>NZ_HG964945.1 GCF_000613245.1 Mycobacterium asiaticum DSM 44297 | reverse complement strand
CCGACTACGTTCGGTACGGGTACGGGTCCCGGTCCCGTACTACGGTCCCGGGGGCCCCGGGGACCCGGAACGGAAAGGTAAGGGGGTCGGGGGAACGGTAAGGTCCCGACCCTACGTCCGGGTCGGGGTCCGGGCCCGTCGTTAACGGGTAAACCGGGGAACCCCCGGTTACCCCCGTTTACGTTAAACTTTAACCGTTTACGTTAAATTAAGTTAGTTAGTCGTACTTAACGTAAACGGTTAAAGTTTTAACGTTAACGGGACCGGTTTCCTACCTTACGTTCCGTACCTTTACGTTCCGTACCTTACCTACTAGTCCGTCCGTCGACTTACTTTCCTACCTACCCCCTACCCCCCCTACCCCCTACCCCGACCCGGGGTTACCCCGGGTTAACCCCGGGACCGGTTCCGTTCCGTCGTAAGTAAGTAGGGAACGGGGACCGTCCCCTTACCCCCCCTAACCCCAACCCTAACCCTAACTAACGTTAACGGTAAGTAGTTGGTCCGGCCCGGGCCGGTTCCGGTTCCGGGGTCGGGTTGGTCGTTCGTTAGGACCCCGGCCCCCGTACCTAACTTAATTTACGGTCCGGGCCGACCAAACTAACTACCTTACGTTACCGAACCGTAGGTAGGACGTACTTTAACGTTACCGACCTACCTTTTCCTTTAACGGGTAAGGGGGTCGGTCGTCGTTCCTTTAACGTAACCGAACCCCTAACCCCTTCCGGTTTGGGTTTCGTTCCTTCGTCGGACCGTACGTCGACCAACTACCTTTTCCCTTTACCCTTAACGTTACGACACGCGTTCGTT
>NZ_HG964944.1 GCF_000613245.1 Mycobacterium asiaticum DSM 44297 | reverse complement strand
GGGGGGCTCGCCGTTGTGGACCCGGACCAGGTCGGCCCGCATCTCGGCGGCGGTCTGGTAACGGTTCTCCGGATTTTTGGCCAGCGCTTTGAGCACCACGGCGTCCAGATCGGGGGAAATGCCGGCATGGCGTTCCGAGGGTGGAACGGGGTCTTCCCGCACATGCTGGTATGCCACCGCCACCGGGGAATCGCCGGTGAAGGGCGGCTCACCGGTGAGCACCTCATAGAGCACGCAGCCCAGCGAATAGACATCGGACCGGGCGTCCACCGAATCGCCGCGCGCCTGTTCGGGCGATAGGTATTGCGCCGTGCCGATCACCGCCGCGGTCTGGGTCACGCTGTTACCGCTGTCGGCGATCGCCCGAGCAATGCCGAAGTCCATCACCTTCACCGCATTGGTGGAGCTGATCATGATGTTCGCCGGCTTGACATCGCGGTGGATGATGCCGTTTTGATGGCTGAAGTTCAGCGCCTGACAAGCATCCGCGATCACCTCGATCGCCCGCTTGGGCGGCATCGGACCGTCGTTGTGCACGATGTCGCGCAGCGTGACGCCGTCGACGTACTCCATGACGATGTAGGGCAGCGGGCCGGCGGGCGTCTCGGCCTCGCCAGTGTCGTACACCGCCACGATCGCCGGATGGTTCAGCGCGGCGGCGTTCTGCGCCTCGCGCCGGAACCGGAGATAGAAGCTGGGATCGCGGGCCAAATCCGCGCGCAGCACCTTGACCGCGACGTCGCGGTGCAGCCGCGTGTCACGTGCGAGGTGAACTTCGGACATGCCTCCGAAACCGAGGATGTCGCCGAGTTCGTAGCGGTCGGACAGGTGCTGAGGGGTGGTCATCGCGCATTCTCGAATCGGGCGGGCGCCGCGTGCAGTCCAGGATTACCTGTTTCTGCGCGCTCCGTCCAATCCACAATGATGCCCGGACCAGGGCCGTAGCCAGCAGCCGGCGCACTCCCGGTATTGGTGACAGTTTGCGGCGACTGCTGCTGCTGCGTGTCGGCCTTGGAGTTGATGACGATGAGCA
>NZ_HG964943.1 GCF_000613245.1 Mycobacterium asiaticum DSM 44297 | reverse complement strand
CCTCGACGTCCAACCCGGCCCCGCGGGTCCGGCAGGGCATCGCGAGCACGTCGGCCATCGCGTGGTGTGCCGGCAACTCGTCGCCCGGTACCCCGCCGGTGAATGTCACCTGATCGGCCACCCCGCAGTCGCGCGCCACCTTGCGCAAGCTGTCCAGGTAGGGGCCTCCGCCGACGATGACCAGGGCGGCCCCGTCGACCCGCCGCCGGATCGTGGGCAGCGCCCTGATCAGCATGTCCTGGCCCTTGCGCGGCACCAGTCGGGACACACACACCACGGTCGGCCGCTCCCCCAGCCCGTAGCGCTCGCGCAACTCGGCGCGCGCGACAGGGTCCGGGCGGAACCGGTCGCTGTCCACCCCCGGCGGCAGGTATTCCAAGGCGGACGCCGGCCCAAACGCCGGCGCGAAGCGCGATCGGGTGTACCGGCTGACGAAGGTCACGACGTCGGTGTCGTCACCGATGCGCCGCAACACCGAACGAGCCACGGGAAGCATCGACCATCCCACCTCGTGGCCGTGGGTGCTGGCCAGCACCCGGCGGGCTCCGGCCTGCCGGGCCCGCGGCGCCAGCAGTGCCAGCGGTGCCGCGGCACCGAACCACACCGTGTCGATGCCGCCGTCGGCGATCAACCGGCGCATTCGGCTGTCGACGGCCGGGACGGGCAGCATCAGCGTGGTGGGATGGCGCACCACCCGGTAACCCGCTTCGGCGGCCGCTTGGTCAAAAGTCTCTGCGCCCTTCCACTTCGGCGCGTACACCGTCACGGTGTGCTTGCCGGCCTTGGCCAGCCGGCCGACGAATTCGCCGAGGTACGACTGGATGCCGCCGCGCCGCGGCGGAAAGTCGTTGGTTACCAGCAGGACCCGGCTCACGACGACACGTTAGCGCGGGCAGCGCCGGTGAGCGTGCCCGCGATGCCGGCTCTCGCGGCGTGTCGCTGGACCCGAACGCACCTTCGCGGGCACCTCAGCATCAGCCCGACCCGGTGGCCCATTCCTGCCAGCGCGCCAGCAGGGCCGTCGCATCAAGCCCCAGCACCCGCTCGGCGGCGGTGGGTACATCGGGATGCCCAGGCCCGCACGCCGCCAGATAGAGTTCGCGCAGCTTGGCC
>NZ_HG964942.1 GCF_000613245.1 Mycobacterium asiaticum DSM 44297 | reverse complement strand
TTTGTGGGGTCGTTTGGGCGGTTCGGGTGGTTTGCAGTCGTTGGTGGCGGGTCTGTCGGGTTCTGGGGGGCTGAACAGTCTGCTCAATAGCGCGACGGTGACGACGGCGTTGACCGGTGCGTTGAGCAGCCCGACTGTGGCCACCCTGCTCAACAGCCCGACTGTGGCCAATCTGCTGAGCAGCTCGACGGTCAGCAATCCGCTGCGTAGTCCAGTGGTGAGCAGCCTGCTGAGCAACCCGGCCATCAGCACCCTGCTGAGTGGGACGAATCTGTCGGCCAAGCTGAACGGTCTGTTGACGGTGAACCCTGCCGCTGCCTCGGCGGCGGTCACCGACGTCTTCGGTAATACCGGCACCGGCAATATCGGGTTCGGTAATACCGGGGATAACAACGTCGGGTTCTTCAACACCGGTGATGGCAATGTCGGTATCGGCAACTCCGGTTTTGACCTGCGCGGCATTTTGAACTCTGGGGTGGGCAACTCGGGTCTGTTTAATACCGGCAGCTACAACACCGGTATCGGCAACTCGGGTATCGGTAACACTGGATTGTTCAACCCGGGCAACTTCAACACCGGTATCGGTAACCGCGGAAGCTATAACACCGGCAGCTTCAACGAGGGCAGCTTCAACAGCGGTGACTTCAACGGCGGCAACACCAATACCGGCTGGTTCAATACCGGCGACATCAACACCGGCATCGGCAATTCCGGCGACATCAACACCGGCATCGGCAACTCCGGCAACAGGAACGTCGGGATGTTCATCCGGGGCGACGCCCAAGGCGCGACGACTGTTTCGTATTCCGTCCACATCAACCAGATTCCCGTGGACTTTGGCATGCGATTCCCGGTCAACACGACGATCGCCGGTGGCACCTTCGACATCACCACTCGGCCGTTCACCATCGGGGCGCTCAATCTCGGCACTCTCAGCAATACGTCCGGCACCATCGGTCCCATCAACGTCCCGACCATCAGGATCAGCGGACCACAGCTGAACTTCACGGTCGGCGGCCCGGGTTACACAACGTACGGAGGCATCTCCGGCACCGTCGGTCCGATCGATATTCCGTTGATCTCGATCCCGGTGGGCTTGGGCTTCGGCAACATGACGGATGCCCCGTCGTCGGGATTCTTCAACAGCGGAGCGGGCGGCTCGTCGGGTTTCTTCAACTCGGGCGGCGGCATTTCGGGCTTCCAGAACCTCTCGTTGAACGCCTTGGGCAG
>NZ_HG964941.1 GCF_000613245.1 Mycobacterium asiaticum DSM 44297 | reverse complement strand
CGCCATCAGCCAGCAATCCAAACAACCCACCCAATTGCTGGTGCTGCTCATCATCGGCGGCGCCCTGATGGGGTGCGCCGGCTCGATCCGCGAGATCGTCAAGGAACAGGCCATCTACCGGCGCGAGCACGGCATCGGCCTCTCCGGCAGCGCCTACCTCGCCTCCAAACTCGCCGTGCTGGGCGCCATCACCGGCTTGCAGGGACTGATCGTCGGATTCCTCGGCGTTGCGTTCCTACCGCTGCCCGACGATTCGTTGCTGCTGCACTCCGGCAACCCCCAACTCCTTCGCTGGGTGGGCCTGGCCGAGGTGACGGCGGCCATCATCGCCGTCACCGTGGTCTCGATGATCCTGGGCTTGCTGATCTCCGCGCTGATCAGCAATGCCGACCGCGGCATGCCGCTGCTGGTCCTGGTGGTGATGGCCCAACTCGTGTTGTGCGGCGGGCTGTTCGCCGTCCGCGACCGAATCCCGCTCGAGCAACTGGCCTGGCTGTCCCCGTCCCGCTGGGCCTACGCCATGGCCGGGTCGTCCCTCGGGGTGAACTACATCCGCATCACCGACACAGACCCGCTCTGGGACCACGATCGAGCCCGTTATCTGACCGCGCTCGGCATGTGCGTGGCGCTTGGCGTCGTGATGGTGATCCTGCTGGCGATCCGGTTGAAGCGGCTCGATCCGCAACGCCGAGCGCGCCGGTAAAGGCGGTAGACGGTGTCCGGGGCCGCTTTGCTGCTGCTGAGGACGCGACGCGGCCCCCCGCAGCATGCCGATGACAAGACCCTAGTCAAGGCCATATCGGTCGGTCTACGCTAGGCGCCAGCCTTTGGTGCTGGCTCCCGATGAGTTTGCCCTACGGCAACGTGCCTCGAAAAGGAGATGTTGATGAAACTGAAGCTCTGGCGCCGCGTTGGCGTTGCGACCGCGGCGATGGTTGTGGCGATGGCTTTCCTGGTCACCGGCTGCGGCTCAAAGCCCAACGCGTCCAACGGGGGATCAAGCTCCGGAGCAAACACGGATGCCGCCAGCACGGTCAAACAGGCTGCCGATGCCATGCGCAAAGTCACCGGGATGCACGTCAGCCTGACCGTGCAGGGCGCGGTGCCCAACCTGGCCGTGACCAAACTCGACGGCGATGTCTCCAGCACTCCGCAGACCGCCGCCACCGGGACCGCCACCCTGATCGTCGGCAAGGACCCCGTCGACTCGAAGTTCGTCTTCGTCGACGGCCACCTGTACTCCGATCTCGCCGAGGCCGGCAAGTTCACCGACTACGGCAACGGTGCTTCGATCTATGACGTCTCGACGCTGCTCGACCCGGACCGGGGCTTGGCCAACGTGCTGTCACACCTGCAAAACCCGAAAGTTTCCGGCACCGAGCAGATCAACGGCATCGCTACCACCAAGATCACCGGGACCTCGTCCACTGACGATGTCGCCACGCTGGCCGGATCTCGCCTCAGCCCGAAGGACGCGCCGCCCACACCGACCACCGTCTGGATCGCCTCGGACGGCTCCAACCACCTGGTCAAGATCGAGATCGTGCCGGTCGAGAACGGCACCGTGACGATGACCATGTCGGAGTGGGGCAAACAGGTCACCGCCACCAAGCCCGCCTAGCCACGACCCCGATGGCCCCGACAAAGCGCTCGCCCGATGACCGACCTGGGAAAGGAATCCTCATGGCATTGACGGCTTTTCAACGACGTGCCGCGGTCGCCGTGGCGAATATCGTCCTGGTCGGTTCGACGACCATCGTGCTTGCCCCAGCGGTACACGCCGACACCTACTGGGGCGCGATCGCGCACTCGCGCGACGGCAAGGTGTACGGACGGACCAAGAACGCCCCCTCCAAGGCTGCAGCCGAAAGTGCGGCGATGGGCGCGTGTGGCTACTCCGACTGCAAGCTGCTGGTGACATTCAAAGAGTGCGGCGCGATCGCCCAGAACAACAACCCCGACTACGCGGGTGGTTACGGGCCCACACTCGCCGCGGCACAAGCCGACGCCCTGAAAACCCTTGGCACGCCTGGGTGGATCGGAACCTGGTACTGCAACGGCTAGGCCCGGCGGGGTGATTCGGTCCGCCGCACCTGCCCTGAAGTCTCTGCCGCAGAACATCATCAGCGATCGTCTGCGCTGAGGCGCAGGCTTCAGAAAGCTAGGCTGACGCAGCGGAGGCTATGGATGGAAGACCGGACCGACACGATCACGACCGAGGTGCCGCGGTTGGAGG
>NZ_HG964940.1:60081-61158 GCF_000613245.1 Mycobacterium asiaticum DSM 44297 | reverse complement strand
CGGGAAGTTTCAACGCCGGCAGCTTCAACAGCGGCGATGCAAACCCTGGCGACCTCAACACCGGAAGTTTCAACGGCGGCAGCATCAACACCGGCTTCGCCAACGCAGGCGACCTCAACACCGGTTCCTTCAACACCGGCAGCAGGAACACCGGTTCATTCATGCTGGCCGACAGCCAAGTGCTCGACGGTATCACCATCCAGCTCAATTTCCCGGCGATTCCGATCGACATTGTGGCAGCTACCAACGTGGCGATCCCGATCACCGGTCAGTTCGACCCGATCACCATCTTCCCGATCACTGTCAATGTCCCCGTTGACATGAATGCGCTTGGTCTCGTCAACATCGATGGAATCGTCCCGTCCGCAATAGTGGACCCCATCGTCATCAACCGGATCGTCCTGATGGACGTCGTGTTCGGGGCGGACTTCAAGCTGCCCATCCAGATGACGCTCCTCGGCCAACTCAACCTCACTTTGCCGGGGCTGCTCGGCATCGGGAACTCCACCGGGGCATTGGCGTCGGGCTTCTTCAACGGAAATTCCAGCGGCACTTCTGGTTTCTTCAACTTGAGCAGTCTGAGTTCGGGCTTCGCCAATGCCAACGGGGCGCTGACGACGGGCTGGTACAACTCCGGGTCGTTGCTGTCGGGCTGGCAGAACCTCGGCAACGCCATCTCCGGTTTCGCCAACACCAGCACGCTGGCCGCGAACGCCCCGGCCCTGATCTCCGGTGTGGGCAACATCGGCAGTCAGGTCTCCGGCTTCTTCAACGGCCAGATGAATGCGCTGCAGGCGGCGCTGGCGGACTTGGTGGCTGGCTGATGATGTACTTCCCCGCCCCCGAGGGTCGACCATTCGGCTGCAGCATCTACGACTCCAAAGAAGCTTTCCTGCAATGTAAGGAAGAGGACTGAGCCGGTGAGTTTCCTGACTTTGCCACCCGAGATCAACTCTCTGAACATGCTGATCGGGGCGGGATCGGCACCGATGGCGTCGGTGGCGTCGGCCTGGGATGGGTTGGCGTCGGAGCTGAGTTCGGCGTCGTCGTTCTTCGAGGGAGTGACCTCGGGTCTGA
>NZ_HG964940.1:48440-59772 GCF_000613245.1 Mycobacterium asiaticum DSM 44297 | reverse complement strand
GGGGTCGCTTGGGTGGTTCAGGTGCCAGCCTGCAGGCGCTGGTTGCGGGTCTGTCCGGTTCTGGGGGGCTGAACAGTCTGCTCAACAGCGCCACCGTGACGACGGCATTGACCGGCGCGCTGAGCAGCCCGACCGTCACCACCCTGCTCAACAGCCCAACCGTCAGCAACCTGTTGAACAGCCCGAGTATCAGCAACCTGCTGAGCAGTCCGACGGTGAGCAGCTTGTTGCGTAGTTCGGCGGTGAGCAGCCTGTTGAGCAATCCGGCGATCAGCAGCGTACTGAGTGGGACGAGTTTGTCGGCCCGGCTGAACGGTCTGTTGGCGGTGGGCCCTGCGGCCGCGACGGCTGCGGTGACTGATGTGTTCGGTAATACCGGCACCGGCAATTTCGGGTTCGGTAACACCGGTGACTACAACATTGGGTTCGGTAACACCGGTAACGGCAATGTCGGGATCGGCAATTCGGGCTTTGATCTGAAGGGCATTTTGAACTCTGGGGTGGGCAACTCGGGTCTGTTTAATACCGGCAGCTACAACACCGGTATCGGCAACTCGGGTATCGGTAACACTGGATTGTTCAACCCGGGCAACTTCAACACCGGTATCGGTAACCGCGGAAGCTATAACACCGGCAGCTTCAACGAGGGCAGCTTCAACAGCGGTGACTTCAACGGCGGCAACACCAATACCGGCTGGTTCAATACCGGCGACATCAACACCGGCATCGGCAATTCCGGCGACATCAACACCGGCATCGGCAACTCCGGCAACAGGAACGTCGGGATGTTCATCCGGGGCGACGCCCAGGGCGCGACCAGTTTTTCCTACTCGCTTCGCATCGACCAGATCCCCGTGGACTTTGGCATGCGAATCCCGTTGAACATGACGCTGTCCGGTGGCACCTTCGACATCACCACTCAGCCGTACACCATCGGAGCGATCAACGTCGGCGCTCTCAGCTCGATAACCGACTCCTCCAGGATCGGTCCCATCAACGTTCCGGCCATAACGGTCAGCGGACCACGGCTGAACTTCGTAATCGGCGGCCCGGGTTACACCCTGTTCGGTGGTATCACCGGCACCGTCGGTCCGATCGATATTCCGTTGATCTCGATTCCGGTGGGCTTTGGCTTCGGCAATACGACGGATGCCCCGTCGTCGGGATTCTTCAACAGCGGCTCGGGCAGTTCGTCGGGTTTCTTCAACTCTGGCGCCGGCAGTTCGGGATGGCAGAACATGGGGCTGGGTGCCTCGGGTGTGGGCAATGTGGGCGACCTGCAGTCGGGTATGCGCAACCTGGGCAACAGCATCTCGGGCATGTTCAACGCGAGTTCGTTGGACGCGGCGCAGGCGGCGGTCGTGTCTGGTTTCGGCAATTTCGGCAGCCAGGTTTCGGGGTTGGCTCACAATGCGGTGAGCGACTTCACCACCTTCAGCATCGGTCTGGGCAACCAGGGTGGGCTGAATGTGGGTGGCGGCAATATCGGCGACCTGAACTTCGGTTTCGGCAATGTGGGTGGGCGCAACTTCGGCGGCGGCAACCTGGGCGACTTCAACTTCGGGTTCGGCGATCTGGGTAGCAACAACTTCGGGTTCGGCAATCTGGGGGATGGCAACTTCGGGTTCGGCAACTCCGGTAGCGGCAACATCGGCTTTGGCAACACCGGCAACGGCAACATCGGGTTCGGTAATAGCGGTAACGGCAATATCGGGTTGGCTAACTGGGGTGACAACAATTCCGGTATCGGCTTGCTGGGTAGCGGCAACGTCGGCTTCGGCGGGTTCAATGCTGGTAGCGGCAACATCGGTTTGTTCAACTCTGGAAACAACAACGTCGGCTTCTTCAACTCCGGCGATGGCAACAGCGGCATCGGCAACGCCGGTGACTACAACACCGGCATCGGCAACACCAGCATCGGCAACACCGGCATCGGCAACACCGGCAGCTACAACACCGGTATCGGCAACACCGGCAGCTACAACACCGGAAGTTTCAACGCCGGCAGCTTGAACACCGGCGATGCAAACCCCGGCGATCGGAACACCGGAAGTTTCAACGGCGGCAGCATCAACACCGGCTTCGCCAACGCAGGCGACCTCAACACCGGTTCCTTCAACACCGGCAGCAGGAACACCGGTTCATTCACGCTGGCCGACAGCCAGCAGGGCGGTATTTCCGTCCCCATCAATCTCCCGGCGATTCCGATCGACGTGGTCGCGGGTACCAACGCGGTGATCCCGATCACCGGTCAGATCGACCCGATCACCATCCACATCCCTCAGTTCGGCATCCCGGTCAACATGGGGGTTCAATTTATTCTGACGATCAATTTCACTGGTACTCAACAAGGCCCAGTGTTGCCCCCCATCGTCGTCAACCCGATCGTTTTGAAGGACCTCGCGGTCGGGGTGAACGTCCAGGTGCCTTTCCAGATGAACGCTCCCGGCCAACTCAACCTCACTTTGCCGGGGATGCTCGGTATCGGAAACTCCTCGGTGTCGTCGGGCTTCTTCAACGGAAATTCCAGCGGCACTTCTGGTTTCTTCAACTCGAGCGATTTGAGTTCGGGCTTCGCCAACGCCAACGGGGCGCTGACCTCGGGCTGGTACAACTCCGGTTCGTTGCTGTCGGGCTTCCAGAACCTCGGCAACGCCATCTCCGGTTTCGCCAACACCAGCACGCTGGCCGGGAACACCGCGGCCCTGATCTCCGGTGTGGGCAACATCGGCAGTCAGGTCTCCGGCTTCTTCAACGGCCAGATGAATGCGCTGCAGGCGGCGCTGGCGGACTTGGTGGCTGGCTGATGATGTACTTCCCCGCCCCCGAGGGTCGACCATTCGGCTGCACCATCTACGACTCCAAAGAAGCTTTCCTGCAATGTAAGGAAGAGGACTGAGCCGGTGAGTTTCCTGACTTTGCCACCTGAGATCAACTCTCTGAACATGCTGATCGGGGCGGGATCGGCACCGATGGCGTCGGTGGCGTCGGCCTGGACTGGCCTGGCTGCTGAGTTGAGTTCGGCGTCGTCGTTTTTCGAGGCGGTGACCTCGGGTCTGATCAATGATGCGTGGCAGGGTCCGGCTGCGGCGTCGATGGCTGCGGCGGCGTCACCGTATGCGGCGTGGTTGAGTGCTGCGGGTGCGGCGGCTGAGCAGGCGGCGGTTCAGGCTCAGGCGGTGGTGTCGGCGTTCGAGTCCGCGCGGTCGATGATCGTGCACCCGGCACTCATCGCCGGCAATCGCAATTCACTGGTGCGGCTTGCGGTTTCGAACTTGTTCGGCCAGAACTGGCCGGCGATTGCGGCGACGGAGGCGGCCTACGAGGAGTTCTGGGCTCAGGACATCGTGGCGATGTTGGGTTATCACGGTGGGGCTTCGGCGGCGGCGGCGGCGTTGACGCCGTTCGCCCAGGCGCCGAAGGCGCTTGCTGGCGCGGCGGGGGCGATTAAAGCGGCGGTCGCGCAGGTGTCGGGACTTGCGACCGCCCTTAGTTCGGCAGGACGCGGCGGATCGGGAAGCGTGAGCAATTTGCTGGCCGGGTTGAAGATCGGCCGTTTGGACGTGGCCAGTCTGTTGCGCAGTGTGCAGGCGGGCACCGGGGGGCTGGCCAACTGGCACCTGCAAGGCATCGGCTGGAATAGCACCGGGAGCGGTGCGGCCACGGCGGCGTCCTCGTGGGGTAGTGGGCTCAGCGTCGGTGGCTGGACGAAGGTGCTGAATCAGGTCGTCGGCTCGCCGAACCTCACCGGCCTGGTTTCCACGGTGCTTAACAGCCCCCGGTTGACCGCCATGGTGACTGGTCTGCTCAGCAATCAGAATTTCACCACTGCGCTGTCCAATGTGGTGCAAAGCGGAGCCTTTAATACCGCGGTCAACACGGTAATGACCAACCCGAGCGTGACCACCGCGCTCACCTCGGTGCTTTCCAGCCCCACTGGGGGCAGCTTGGTGACCAGCGTGCTGAGGTCGTCGACGGCCGCGCTGAGCAACCCCAGCTTGAGCAGTGTGGTGCAGAGTGCGCTGAGTTCGGGCGGTCTGGGTAACTTGCTCCACAGCCTGAGTGTTGGCGGCAACCCGCTGTCGGCGGCCGCCACCGCGGCAACCGACGTCTTCGGTAATGCCGGCACCGGCAATATCGGGTTCGGTAATACCGGGGATAACAACGTCGGGTTCTTCAACACCGGTGATGGCAATGTCGGTATCGGCAACTCCGGTTTTGACCTGCGCGGCATTTTGAACTCTGGGGTGGGCAACTCGGGTCTGTTTAATACCGGCAGCTACAACACCGGTATCGGCAACTCGGGTATCGGTAACACTGGATTGTTCAACCCGGGCAACTTCAACACCGGTATCGGTAACCGCGGAAGCTATAACACCGGCAGCTTCAACGAGGGCAGCTTCAACAGCGGTGACTTCAACGGCGGCAACACCAATACCGGCTGGTTCAATACCGGCGACATCAACACCGGCATCGGCAATTCCGGCGACATCAACACCGGCATCGGCAACTCCGGCAACAGGAACGTCGGGATGTTCATCCGGGGCGACGCCCAGGGCGCGACCAGTCTGGCCTACGGATTCCACATCGACCAGATCCCCGTGGACTTCGGCATGCGAATCCCGTTGAACGTGACGGTGTCCGGTGGCACCTTCGACATCACCACTGTGCCGTTCACCGTCCCCCAGATGCCGATCACTATCACCGGGGGCAACATCAACGGCACCATCGGTCCCATCAATGTTCCGACTATCACGGTCAGCGGACCACGGCTCGACTTCGTAATCGGCGGCCCGGGTTACACCCTGTTCGGTGGTATCACCGGCACTGTCGGTCCGATCGATATTCCGTTCTCGATTCCGGTGGGCTTTGGCTTCGGCAATACGACGGATGCCCCGTCGTCGGGATTCTTCAACAGCGGCTCGGGCAGTTCGTCGGGTTTCTTCAACTCTGGCGCCGGCAGTTCGGGATGGCAGAACATGGGGCTGGGTGCCTCGGGTGTGGGCAATGTGGGCGACCTGCAGTCGGGTATGCGCAACCTGGGCAACAGCATCTCGGGCATGTTCAACGCGAGTTCGTTGGACGCGGCGCAGGCGGCGGTCGTGTCTGGTTTCGGCAATTTCGGCAGCCAGGTTTCGGGGTTGGCTCACAATGCGGTGAGCGACTTCACCACCTTCAGCATCGGTCTGGGCAACCAGGGTGGGCTGAATGTGGGTGGCGGCAATATCGGCGACCTGAACTTCGGTTTCGGCAATGTGGGTGGGCGCAACTTCGGCGGCGGCAACCTGGGCGACTTCAACTTCGGGTTCGGCGATCTGGGTAGCAACAACTTCGGGTTCGGCAATCTGGGGGATGGCAACTTCGGGTTCGGCAACTCCGGTAGCGGCAACATCGGCTTTGGCAACACCGGCAACGGCAACATCGGGTTCGGTAATAGCGGTAACGGCAATATCGGGTTGGCTAACTGGGGTGACAACAATTCCGGTATCGGCTTGCTGGGTAGCGGCAACGTCGGCTTCGGCGGGTTCAATGCTGGTAGCGGCAACATCGGTTTGTTCAACTCTGGAAACAACAACGTCGGCTTCTTCAACTCCGGCGATGGCAACAGCGGCATCGGCAACGCCGGTGACTACAACACCGGCATCGGCAACACCAGCATCGGCAACACCGGCATCGGCAACACCGGCAGCTACAACACCGGTATCGGCAACACCGGCAGCTACAACACCGGAAGTTTCAACGCCGGCAGCTTGAACACCGGCGATGCAAACCCCGGCGATCGGAACACCGGAAGTTTCAACGGCGGCAGCATCAACACCGGCTTCGCCAACGCAGGCGACCTCAACACCGGTTCCTTCAACACCGGCAGCAGGAACACCGGTTCATTCACGCTGGCCGACAGCCAGCAGGGCGGTATTTCCGTCCCCATCAATCTCCCGGCGATTCCGATCGACGTACTGTTCGGTGCCAACGTCGCGATCCCGATCACCGGTGAGTTCCTTCCGATCACCATCCAACCGATCCCTACGTTCGGCATCCCGGTCGACGTGTCGGTTACCGTTCTTTTCACTATCGATGTCAACGGAACCCTCGTCTCCCCAGCGATAGACCCCATCGTCATCAACCCGATCGTCTTAAACGACCTCGTGGTCGGGGCGAACCTATTGATCCCCTTCAACACGAACTTCGTTGGCCAGCTCGACCTTTCGATACCGGGCCTGCTTGGTGTCGGGAATTCCACGGGGTCGCTGTCGTCGGGCTACTTCAACGGAAATTCCAGCGGCACTTCTGGTTTCTTCAACTCCAGCGATTTGAGTTCGGGCTTCGCCAACGCCAACGGGGCGCTGACCTCGGGCTGGTACAACTCCGGTTCGTTGCTGTCGGGCTTCCAGAACCTCGGCAACGCCATCTCCGGTTTCGCCAACACCAGCACGCTGGCCGGGAACACCGCGGCCATGATCTCCGGTGTGGGCAACATCGGCAGCCAGGTCTCCGGCTTCCTGCAGGGCCAGGCCAGTGTGCTGCAGGCGGCGCTGGCGGCCCTCTCGCCGATCCAGGCGAGCCTCGTCACCACTACCACGTAACGGCAAAATCGACGGCAGCCGCACCTCCCGGTGGAATGCCGGCACTCGCTATGCGGCGAACAGCCGCGTGACAAACTGGATCCATGGCTGCGCTGTCGGCGGTGGTGTTCACGCTGAGCGGGTGGTTGGGGCTGTATCTGCTGGCCCGCGATCCGCGCAAGCCGGTGCTCGTGTTGGCCTCGATCGGGCTGTGCGGGTTCGCGTTGGTGGTGGCGCTGGACGCGGTGCGCAATACCAGTGCGACACATGCCCAGCTGCTCAGCCAGGTCGAGGTGTACCTGGTGGCCGTGCCCGGGGTGGCATGGTTCGCGGTGCTCCTGGAACTGGCCAGACCGGCTGACGGTCCGCGGGGACGGACCCGCGAGCTGCTGCTTGTCGGTGCCGTCGCCGCGCTGACCTTGCTGGCCGCCAGGTTGGCCGGCAACGTCGACGGACCGCTGCGGCTGGGTCATTGGCTGATGTCCGCGGTGATCTCGGTATCCACCCTGGGGGCCATGGCCCGCAACGCGCTGCGCCCGGTTCGGCCCGCGCCGGTCACCGGCGCGCTGGTGGTTGCGACGCTGTTCTTCGCGCTAGCCAACGCCATCCTGATCATTCCGCTCGGCCTGGTGCCGAGCTGGCTGGCTTTGGCGTCCACCGGTTTCGACGTGCTGCTGCTCGGTGTCGCGGTGGCCTTGTGGGACGCGTTCGACGAGGGCCAGGCGCTGCGCGCCGACATGCTGCGGTCGTTCGCGGGCTGCGCGGCGGTGACGGCGCTCTTCGGCGGTCAGGCGCTGATCGGCTTGTCCGTCACCCGCAACGATCCCGGCGCCCAGACCACCCTCACGGTGCTGCTGTTCACCAGCCTGGCCATCGCGCTCACGGTGCAGGTCTTGGCTGACCCGCTGGCCGGCGTACTGGACCGGCTGGCGTTTTCGAAATCACCCGAACTGCGGGCCGACCGCGCCGCGCTGCGCAACGCCGAGGCGGCATTGCCGCTGCGCTCGACGGATCCGCTCGACGACATCGACGACGACACATTCGTCCGGCTCACCCGTCGAGCACTCGGCCACTACGGCGATCTGACCAAGCTGGTCGCCAGTCCGCTGACCGCGTTGCCGGTAATCGGCGAGCGGTTGGCCGCCCGCGGCGCCCCCGACCATCCGGTGGAGCGGGCCAACGAACTCAAGGCGGTGCTCGCCGACGGCATCGCACGGCTCAAGCCCCGTGACGGCGGCGATTTCGGCACCACCGAGGAGTGGCGCTACTACAACTCGCTGTATTTCCCGTACGTCGTGGGCGTGCGGGCCTATGCCCAGAACGCCACCGCCGCCGGTCTGGACTCGACCGCGCGCCAGGCCTGGCAGTGGCTGGTCACCGAGGTGCCGCAGCGCTCCCTGCACAACTGGCAGAATGCGGCGGCCCGCCTGATCGCAGCGGATTTGCGTGGGCGGGTTACGGTTTCGGCCGACTAATTAATCGCTCGAGGGCCCTCGTGGCCTTGCCAACACGTATCCGACCTTGAAAGCGGGAAACAGCTATGCCAGCAAAACCACCGCCAGCCCAAGTTGCGCAAGCCCTCGAAACCGTTCGGCATTACCTCGCCCGGTTGCACCGCCGCATGGTGCCGCCCCAAGCCGCGATCATGGAGATGATCATCGATGGGTGGGTTGCGCAGGCGATCACGGCGGCCGCCGAACTCGGCATCGCCGACGCGCTTGCCGACCGGCCCCTGTCGGCCGAAGAGGTGGCAGACGCGGTCAACGCTGACGCCGACGCGATCAGGCGACTGCTCCGGGCGCTGATCAGCCGGGGCATCTTCCGGCAGCGCCGCGATGGCCGCTACGAGCTCACTCCGCTCGCGGACACCCTTCGTCGGGATGCGGAGATTTCGATGGCCGGATGGGCCCGCTGGTTGGGCTCACCCCAGCACCGCGAGCATTGGAGCCATTTGGCTGACGCCATCCGCACTGGAAGATCCGTCGTGCCGGTGCTGCGCGGGAAACCGGCGTTCGAATATCTGGCGTCCGAGCCGGAGCTCGGCGAGATATTCAACCAAGCCATGACGGCCGGATCCGCGCTTTCGATCGGACCCGTGATTGCCGCGTATGACTTCACTCCGTTCGCCACCATCGTCGATGTCGGCGGCGGCCATGGCCGGCTGTTGGCCGAGGTCCTCAACGCCACCCCAGGGGCCCGCGGGGTGCTCTTCGACCAGCCCCAGGTCGTGGCGGGAGCGCCGGCCGTGCTCGCCGAACAAGGAGTCCAGGACCGCGTCCAGATCGTCGAGGGTTCGTTCTTCGAGTCCGTTCCCCCCGGCGGCGACGCCTACGTGATGAAGAGCGTCATCCACGACTGGGCCGACGACGACGCGCTCCGAATCCTGCGCAATGTGCGCGCCGCCGCAGCGGTCGGGTCACACCTACTACTCGTCGAATTCGTCCTCCCCGAGCACCACCGGGAGTACGCCGGCAACTGGCTCGACCTGGAAATGCTGCTCGCGCTGGACGCAAGGGAGCGCTCGGCCGCCGAGTACAAGCGACTCTTCGAGGATGCCGGTTACCGCTTGAAGCGGGTGGTGCCGACCGCCTCGCCGTTTCACGTGATCGAGGCTCAGGCGGTGTGATCGGGAATACCTGACCGAACTCCCTGGTCATTGTCTCCGTGGCAGTAATTGGCAGCGCCACGCGTCGATCTGGCAGTGCAAAAACGGCACCGTCAAATGTGTTCGACCGAACCAACGGAGCCAAGGAGAAACCAGCATGACCGCAATACCCGGTGTGACCGCCCGTCCCTTTTCCGATTCCACCGACTCGCTACTGCGTTTCGCGATGCGAGCCGACGCGACCCTGACGGGCCTGATGGGATTGGTAGTGGCCGCCGCCGCAGACCCGGCGTCCCGGTTAACCGGCCTCACCTCCGGCCAGGAGTACAGCGTGGGCGCGTTCTTCGTGCTGTACGGGATTGCGGTGTTCGGCCTGGCCGCGCTGCCCGATCTGCGTCGCGCGGGGATCAGCGTGGTTGTGGCCAACATCGTCTACACGGTCGCGGCCATCGCCGCCGCTGAGCTGGTGCCGATGACGGCCGTCGGGGTCGGCGCCACGCTGGCCAGCGGCGTGTACACCGCGGCGTTCGCCGGCCTGCAATACCTGGGAGTGCGCCGACTGAAGGCGTAGCTCCCCTCCCCGCCGATACGGGGCCGCCGCAGCGACCTGTGGGTGCGTGCCCCGTATCGGCCTTTTGCATTGCCTGTGGTGTGCAGTGTGCACATGCACCGCTCGCAGACGTGTGCATTACGCCGGTGCCGGGCCATTAAAAATTGGCCAGGCTCCTTCTCAAAAATGGGCCGGCCGGTGGCGAGAGCGTATTAACGTGCTGGCTAATTGGCGCCACGGGTTTATGGAGGAGGAAGTAATGGCATTCTTAATTGCCGCCCCGGACCTATTGGCGGAGGCCGCAACCAATTTGGCGGGTATTGGCTCATCGGTTTCCGAAGCCGCGGCGGCAGCGGCCGCCCCCACCACCGCGCTGGTGGCTGCCGGTGCCGACGAAGTGTCGGCAGCGATAGTTGCTCTGTTCTCCGGCCACGCGCAGGCCTTCCAAAACGTCAACGCCCAAGCTGCCCTGTTTCACCAGCAGTTCGCCCAGACGATGGCGGGTGCCGGTGGCTCTTACGCGCTGGCTGAGGCCTTCAATGCCGCACCGATGGGCGGCCCCGCTGCCGTGCTAGACCTGCAAGGCTTCCTCAATCGGCTCCCTGGCCTTCCGGTGGGCCAGTCGCTGAACCCGTTAGACCTGATCAACGCGCCCACTCAGGCATTGCTGGGGCGCCCACTCATCGGTGACGGGGCCAATGGGGCGCCAGGAAAGGACGGCGGTGCCGGCGGCCTGCTGTACGGCAACGGCGGCAACGGTGGTACCAGCACCACGGCCGGAGTGGCCGGCGGCAACGGCGGCGCTGCTGGGCTGATCGGGAACGGCGGGCTCGGCGGCGGCGGTGGTGCGGGCGCATCCGGTGGTCGCGGTGGTGCCGGCGGCTGGCTGTTCGGCAGCGGCGGAGCGGGCGGCGCCGGCGGGACAGCGCTGAGCGGGGCGTGGCCGGGGGTGTTGGCGGCGCGGGCGGTTCCGCTGGATTCTTCGGTGACGGTGGTGCCGGCGGACGCGGAGGTAACGGTGCAGGTGGTCTCGCTGGAGGCGGAGCCGGTGGTGATGGTGGCAATGGTGGTGCCGGGGGCGACGCCGGATGGTTCGGCAACGCGGGCGCTGGCGGTCACGGTGGTAACGGGGCCGGGGGCGGTTCCGGAGTCAACCCCGCTGGCCTGAACGGCGCCGGCGGGTCCGGCGGGACCGGTGGTGCCGGCGGCAATGCCGGCCTGTGGGGCTCTGGCGGGACCGGCGGGAACGGCGGGACTGCGGGTAATGGCGGCACCGGCGGTGCAATCGGGACCGTCGGCGGCGGGGCTGGTGGAGATGGCGGGAGCGGCGGTGCCGGTGGCACCGGTGGACTCCTGTTCGGCGACGGTGGAGCCGGGGGACACGGTGCTGCCGCGGGAACCGGCGGCAACGGATCCAACGGCGTGAGCTCCACCAGCGGCGGTTCAAACGGCGGGGGCGGTGGAGACGGCGGAAACGGCGGCTCCGGCGGGGCCGGCGGAAATGCCAGACTCTGGGGCACCGGGGGCGCCGGTGGGAATGCCGGCGCAGGTGCATTTGCCGGTCGTGGCGGTGACGCCGGCAACGGCATCTCCATCAGCGGCCCCGTCAACGGT
>NZ_HG964940.1:24963-48395 GCF_000613245.1 Mycobacterium asiaticum DSM 44297 | reverse complement strand
CGGCGGTGCCGGCGGTGCGAGCGGCGGCCATGGCGCCACCGGCGGCTGGCTGTACGGCAACGGCGGCTCGGGCGGCAACGCCGCGGCCGGTGGACTCAGCGGTGGGGCCGGCGCTGTCGCTGGGGCGGGCGGTGCCGGAGGGATCGGCGGCAATGCACAATTGATCGGCGACGGCGGCAACGGGGGCAACGGCGGCGCGGGCACACCCGTCGGGAAGGGCGGCGCGGGCGGATCTAGAGGGCTGTTGTTCGGCCTGGCCGGAACGAACGGGACGCCTTAGTCACAGCTTGCGCAATCGGAGCCGGTTGATGGAGTGATCGGCGTCTTTGCGCAGCACCAGGGTTGCCCTGGGCCGGGTCGGGAGGATGTTCTCCACCAGATTCGGCCGGTTGATCGACCGCCAGATCTCCTTCGCGGCGACCACGGCCTGCGGGTCCGACAGCGCCGAATAGTGGTGGAAGTGTGACTCCGGGTTGGCGAACGCGGTGCTGCGCATCGCCAGGAACCGCGAGACATACCACTGCTCGATGTCCTCGATCCGGGCGTCTACATACAACGAGAAGTCGAACAGGTCCGACACCATCAGCGTCGGCCCGGTCTGCAGCACGTTGAGGCCTTCCAGAATCAGGATGTCCGGGTGACGGACGACGTGCTTGGCGCCCGGAATGATGTCGTAACGCAAATGTGAATACACCGGCGCGCACGCGTATTCCGAACCCGATTTGATCGACGTGACGAACCGCATCAGCGCTCGGCGGTTATAGCTTTCAGGAAACCCCTTGCGGTGCATCAGGTTTCGCCGATCGAGTTCGGCGTTGGGGTACAGGAAACCGTCCGTGGTCACCAGGTCCACCCGGGGATGGTGATCCCAGCGCGCCAGTAGCGCCTGCAGCACACGCGCGGTGGTGGATTTGCCGACCGCCACGCTGCCGGCTACCCCGATGATGAACGGCACCGGCCGGTCCGGATTCTGCTGTGGCTCACCGAGGAATTCCGCGGTGGCGGCGAACAACCGTTGCCGGGCGGCGACCTGCAGGTGAATGAGCCGGGCCAGCGGCAGATACACCTCCTCGACCTCCAAGAGGTCGATTTGCTCGCCGAGACCACGAAGCCCAATTAGCTCCTCTTCAGTGAGGGCCAACGGCGTCGCCATACGCAGCGCACGCCATTGCTTCCGGTCGAACTCCACATAAGGGCTCGGCTCGCTCGGCCGTGGCATTGTGTCAGTCTTGCAGGAACGCGAGCGGGCCTTAAACGGGGGCTGGCCAAAACGCGATTCCGCTGTGCAGCGGCACGCTCGATAGACTGACGCCCGTGACTGCTGCACCCGATGCCCGTGTTTCCGCCAGTGTGATGTCCGCCCCACTCGCCGAGGTCGATCCCGACATCGCCGAGCTGCTGGGCAAGGAACTCGGGCGTCAACGCGACACCCTCGAGATGATCGCGTCGGAGAATTTCGTGCCGCGCTCGGTGTTGCAGGCCCAGGGCAGCGTGCTGACGAACAAGTACGCCGAGGGCCTGCCGGGCCGGCGTTACTACGGCGGTTGCGAGTTCGTCGACGTGGTCGAGAACATCGCCCGGGACCGGGCCAAAGCGCTGTTCGGTGCCGACTTCGCCAATGTGCAGCCACACTCGGGAGCTCAGGCCAATGCCGCGGTCCTGCACGCGCTGATGTCGCCCGGCGAGCGTCTGCTGGGTCTGGATCTGGCCAACGGCGGCCACCTTACGCACGGCATGCGGTTGAACTTCTCCGGGAAGCTCTACGAGAACGGCTTCTACGGCGTGGATCCGACGACGCATCTGGTGGACATGGACGTGGTGCGGGCCCAAGCGCTCGAGTTCCGTCCGCAGGTGATCATCGCCGGCTGGTCGGCATACCCACGGGTCCTCGACTTCGCCGCGTTCCGCTCTATCGCCGACGAGGTCGGCGCCAAGCTGTGGGTCGACATGGCGCACTTTGCGGGCCTGGTGGCCGCGGGTCTGCACCCGTCGCCGGTGCCGCACGCCGATGTGGTGTCCACCACCATTCACAAGACCCTGGGCGGGGGCCGCTCCGGGATGATCGTGGGCAAGCAGGAGTACGCGAAGGCCATCAACTCGGCGGTGTTCCCCGGTCAGCAGGGCGGACCGCTGATGCACATCATCGCCGGCAAGGCCGTCGCGCTGAAGATCGCGGGCACGCCGGAATTCGCCGAGCGTCAGGAGCGCACGCTGTCCGGCGCCAAGATCCTTGCCGACCGGCTGCTGGCCGACGATGTGGCCAAGGCGGGGGTGTCGGTGGTCAGCGGCGGCACCGACGTGCACTTGGTGCTGGTCGACCTGCGCAACTCGCCCCTGGACGGCCAGGCCGCCGAGGATCTACTGCATGAGGTCGGGATCACCGTCAACCGCAACGCCGTGCCGAACGACCCCCGGCCGCCGATGGTCACCTCGGGACTGCGGATCGGCACGCCGGCCCTGGCCACACGTGGCTTCGGCGACGCGGAGTTCACCGAGGTGGCCGACATCATCGCAACCGCGCTTGCGGCCGGCAGTTCGGCCGATGTTTCGGGCCTTCGGGAGCGAGTGACGCGGCTGGCCACAGAGTTCCCGCTGTACGAGGGCCTCGAGGACTGGAGCCTGGTCGGCCGCTAGCTCGCTCCCGCAAACCCCGCGCAATCGCAACGCGACACGCATACGCGGATTTGAGAGAACCTGTGTATGGGAGTTACAGTTACCGCATGGCACAGAAACCTGTCGCTAACGCGCTGACACTCGAATTAGAGCCCGTCGTCGAAGCGAACTGGGCGCGCCACCTGGCGACCGAGAACCTCTGGTTCGCTCACGATTACGTACCGTTCGACCGCGGCGAGAACTTTGCGTTCCTCGGCGGACACGACTGGGACCCGTCCCAGGCCACGCTGCCCCGCCCGATCACCGACGCCTGCGAGATACTGCTGCTCCTCAAGGACAACCTGGCGGCCCATCACCGCGAGTTCGTCGACCACTTCATCCTCGAGGACTACTGGGGCCGCTGGATCGGCCGCTGGACCGCCGAGGAGCACCTGCACGCAATCGCGCTGCGGGAGTACCTGGTGGTGACCCGCGAGGTCGACCCGGTCGAGAACGAGGAAGCCCGGGTCCAATACGTGATGAAGGGCTACCGCGCCGAGACCTACTCCCAGGTCGAGACCCTGGTGTACATGGCGCTCTCCGAGCGTTCCTACGGCACCTTCTGCCGCAATCTCGCGGCACGCATCGAAGAGCCGATCCTGGCCGGGCTGATCGACAAGATCGCCAAGGACGAAGCTCGGCACGAGGAGTTCTTCGCCAACCTGGTGGCCCACCTGCTGGGCTACACCCGCGACGAGACGATCGCGGCGATCGCTGCCCGCGCCGCCGACCTGGAGGTCCCCGGCTCCGACATCGAGGCCTACCGGGACAAGCTGGAGAACGTGGCGGCCGCCGGCATCTTCGACCAGGCGCAGCTGCAGCAGGCGATCTCCGAGCGAATCACCGCCTGGGGGCTGGCCGACGAACCCGCGCTCAAGCAATTCGTCACGGACTGAACCGGATTCAGCGTGTTTCGGCGCGCCTGCACTGCAGGGATGCGAGCACCGGAGTAGCGTCGCCGTTGATGGCCAGCGATTTATCCCGCTGCCAGGGCGGCACCCCCGGTTTCTGCACCGGTCACCATCTAGGCAGGACCGGCCCCGGTCCTGGTGCCGCGGCCCCCGCCGACACGCTCGCGTGGGTCCGCCCGGGCGTCATTCGCTCGAGGAGCGCCCCGTGACCGAAACCCGGACGTACGTGCTCGACACCTCCGTACTGCTGTCCGACCCCTGGGCCTGCAGTCGGTTCGCCGAGCACGAAGTGGTGGTTCCGCTGGTGGTAATCAGCGAATTGGAAGCCAAACGCCACCATCACGAGCTGGGCTGGTTCGCACGACAGGCGCTGCGGCTGTTCGATGACCTGCGCCTCGAGCACGGGCGGCTCGATCAGCCCATTCCGGTTGGTAGCCAGGGCGGTTCACTACATGTCGAGCTCAATCACACCGATCCCTCGGTGTTGCCGGCCGGATTCCGGACCGACAGCAACGACTCGCGGATCTTGAGCTGCGCCGCCAACCTCGCCGCCGAGGGCAAGCGAGTCACCTTGGTCAGCAAGGACATTCCGCTGCGGGTCAAGGCAGCCGCAGTCGGCCTGCCGGCCGACGAGTATCACGCGCAGGACGTCGTCGCCTCCGGCTGGTCGGGTATGCGCGAAATAGAGACCGCCGCCGAAGACATCGACGCACTGTTCGCCGACGGGGAGATCGACCTGGCCGAGGCCCGGAACCTCCCGTGCCACACGGGCATCCGGTTGCTCGGCGGCAGCTCACACGCACTGGGCCGGGTCACCCCCGCCAAGCGCGTCCAACTGGTCCGGGGCGACCGTGAGGTGTTCGGGTTGCGGGGCCGCTCCGCCGAGCAACGAGTGGCACTGGATTTGCTGCTCGACGAGTCGGTGGGCATCGTGTCGCTGGGTGGGAAGGCGGGTACCGGGAAGTCCGCGCTAGCGTTGTGCGCGGGCCTGGAAGCGGTGCTGGAGCGCCGCACACAGCGCAAGGTGGTCGTGTTCCGTCCGCTCTACGCCGTCGGCGGCCAGGAACTCGGATACCTGCCCGGCAGCGAGAGCGACAAGATGGGGCCGTGGGCGCAGGCGGTCTTCGACACCCTCGAAGGTCTGGCCAGTCCCGCCGTGCTGGACGAGGTGCTGTCCCGCGGCATGCTCGAGGTGTTGCCGCTGACCCACATCAGGGGCCGTTCGCTGCACGACTCGTTCGTCATCGTCGACGAAGCCCAGTCTTTGGAACGCAACGTGCTGCTCACGGTCCTATCCCGGCTGGGCACCGGGTCCCGGGTGGTGCTGACCCACGACATCGCGCAGCGTGACAATCTGCGGGTCGGCCGTCACGACGGGGTGGCCGCGGTGATCGAGAAGCTCAAGGGTCACCCATTGTTCGCCCACATCACGCTGCTGCGCAGCGAACGGTCGCCGATCGCCGCCCTGGTCACCGAGATGCTCGAGGAGATCACCGGGCCGCACTGAGCCCGTGGCGAGCAGACACAGAATCGCATCGCAGGTACCTCGCGAGTGCGATTCAGTGTCTGCTCGCGGGTAAACTTTCGCCGTGCCGAAACGACCCGACAACCAGGCCTGGCGCTATTGGCGCACGGTCTTCGGCGTCGTAGCGGCCGCGGCCGTCCTGGTCATCGGTGGCCTCACCGGCCATGTCACCCGCGCCGACAACCTCAACTGCTCGATGGTCAAGTGCGTCGCGCTCACCTTCGACGACGGGCCCAGCCCCTACACCGACCGCTTACTGCAGATCCTGAAGGGCAATGACGCCAGGGCCACGTTCTTCCTGATCGGGAACAAAGTGGCGGCCAACCCCGCGGGAGCCAGGCGGATCGCCGAAGCCGGGATGGAGGTCGGCAGTCACACCTGGGAACACCCCAACATGACGACGATCCCGCCCGCGGATATTGCGGCCCAGTTCGCCCGGGCCAACGACGCGATCGCCGCCGCGACGGGCCGCAAGCCCACGCTCTACCGTCCCGCCGGTGGGCTGTCCAATCCGGCGGTCCGCCAGACCGCTGCCACCTTCGGGCTGGCCGAAATCCTCTGGGATGTCATTCCTTTCGACTGGGCCAACGATTCCAACACCGCGGCTACCCGGCAGGTGTTGATGACCCAGATCAAGCCCGGATCGGTGGTGTTGTTCCACGACACCTATTCCAGCACCGTGGATCTGGTGTACCAGTTCATCCCGGTGCTCAAGGCCAACGGATACCGGCTGGTGACGGTCGGCGAGCTACTGGGCCCGCGGGCGCCCGGGAGCAGCTACGGCAGCCGGGAAAACGGGCCGCCCGCCAACGTGCTGCACGACATCCCGCCGGCTGACATCCCCGCCCTGCCGAACACTCCGTCGCCCAAGCCGATGCCGAACCTGCCGATCACCGACATTCCCGGCCAGAACTCCGGCGGGCCGAACAACGGTGCCTAGCGGCAAGACCGACGCACCGAAATCCGCCGTACGGCTGTCCATCCGGTACGGGACCGACCTGGCCCTGGCTTACATTCTCGCCGCCGTCGACGCGGTCGCCATCCTGATCCCGCTGCGGGGTCACACGGCCGCCGCGAACGCCGATTTCGCCGAGCACAACACGGGATTGGTGGCGCTGCTGATCCTGCTCGGCGTGGCGGGTGTCGCGGTGGGCGGACCGGTGATCCTGGCGCCGACGCTGCGGTGGTACGTCGCGGATCGGGAACCCACCGAGGCCGAGCGGGACGCCGCGATGAAACTCGGCAGTCGGCAGTCCGCGTTGCTCTCGGCCGTCTGGGTCACCTGTGGCGGGATTCTGATCCTGCTGAACCTCGGCGGCGGGTCGGCGCTGTTGTTCCCCATCGTCCTGGGTCTGGTGCTCGGCGGCGCCGCCGCCGCGGGCACCGGTTTGCTGCTGGCGCAGCGCACCATGCGTCCCATCCTGGCGGTTGCCACCCGGGGCCGTGAGCCACGCATGACGGTCCCGGGCGTGTTCGCCCGGATGGTGCTGTTGTGGTTCCTTTGCAGCGCCATACCTTTCGGGGTGATCGCCGCCTTCGTCGTGCTGCGGTCCTACGGCCTGCTCATCGACAAGTCGACGTCGCTGGACGCACCGGTGCTGGTGGTATCACTGGCGGCGCTGGTGCTGGGACTGCCGACCATGATCCTGACGTCGCGATCGATCTCCGATCCCGTCGGCGAGGTCGCCGACGCCATGGCCGAGGTGGAGCACGGTCACATGGGTACCTACGTCGGCGTCTACGAGCGCTCTCAAATCGGGCGTCTGCAAGCGGGATTCAACCGAATGGTCGCCGGGTTGGAGGAACGCGACCGCATCCGCGACCTGTTCGGCCGTCATGTCGGAACCGACGTCGCGCGCCGCGCCCTGGAAGAGGGCGCCTCGCTATCCGGCGACGTGGTCGAGGCCGCCGTCCTCTACATCGACCTGGTCGGTTCCACCCGGCTCGCGGAAAGCCTTCCGCCACAACAAGTCGCTCAAGTGCTCAACGACTTCTTCCGGATCGTCGTCGACACCGTCGACGACCATCAGGGCCTGATCAACAAATTCGAGGGTGACGCCGCGCTGGTGGTCTTCGGCGCGCCGCTGCGCACGAGTGACCCGGCATCCGCGGCGTTGGCCACGGCGCGGGCGCTGGCCGAAAGACTGCGTGAGCTGCCAGTGGACTTCGGCATCGGCGTATCGGCCGGACGGATGTTCGCCGGCAACATCGGTGCCGAAAACCGCTACGAGTACACCGTGATCGGCGATGCCGTCAACGAGGCGGCCCGCCTGGCCGATCTCGCCAAGACCTCCGAGCGGCGCGTCCTGTGTTCCGGTGCTGCACTGGACCGCGCCGACACCGGTGAATGCGAGCACTGGACCGCGAGCTATTCGACCGTCCTGCGCGGGCGTTCGGAGCCGACGCACGTGTCCGCACCGGTTCCTGCCTGAGCCGGGTTACTTCTTCGAAACCTTCAGCGCCCCAACCACGTTGTTCAGCGTGGCCGCCGAGGCCGCATCGCCGATGGCGACCGCACCCAAGAAGATGGTGACTGGCTTGGTGTCGACGGCGACGATCGTCACGGAGTCACCCTTCACCCCACGGGTGGTGTCGGCAATGGTGATTTCGGCATCCACCCGGGCGGCCTTGACCCCGTCGATCGTCAGCGACGACGTCTTCTTGGGGCCTAGCGTGGGCGACACCTGGTTGTAGCCGGGGCCGTTGGCGATGCAGTCCATCAACTTCGAGGCCTGGGCATTGACGTCCATGCTGGTCACGAAGTTCGTGATGGCTACCTCGAGCTGCATCATCCACTGGCTGGCGCCCGGCACCTCCTGGCCCAAACCGACCGCTTCGATCAGGTTCGGGTTCTGGTCGTCCACGAACGGCGACCATCCGGGTGCGGCGCTGGCCGGGAAGCTCAGCTTGCCCGCGCTGACCGTGTCACCGGTGGGCTTGTTGCCGCCCGACACGTTGGGTGTGCAGTCGGTTGCCGTCTGCATTGAGTTCTGCGGCTCAGACGTTGCAACGCTCGTGGTTTCCGACGGGTTGGCCGACGGCTTGTCCCCGCCGCTGTTGAGGTTCACCACCAGAATCACCACCAAAACGATGGCGCCGAGCACCGCGATGCCCGCGACGATCAGCCACGGCAGCTTGGAGTTGGACGGCGGCGGCCCGGGCGGGTACGGCCCGGGTTGCCACCCGGGCGGCGGAACCTGTTGTCCCGGTTGGCCGTACTGTTGATAGCCGGGCTGGGCGTAGGGATCGGTACCCGGCGGGTATTGTCCACCCGGCGGCGGGTAGGGGTACTGGCCGCTCTGCGGCTGACCGGGCGGTTGGCCGAGCGGTTGGCCGGGCGGTTGACCCTGCGGCTGGCCGCCCCAATAAGGCTGCTGGCCATACGGATTCGTTCCGTACGGATCCTGTCCGTAGGGACCGCCGGGGGGAACCGTCATTACTGAATACCCTCACTTTCGCCGACCGCCTCTGCTGAGGCGGTCATGCAGTAGCCCGCGAAATGCCTTACCCGGTCTAGTCGGTCGGTTCGACCTTGGCCATTGCCAACACATCCAGGCGCCGATCCAACTCCTCGATCGACAGTTTGTCGCCAATCAGACCGCGGTCGATCACGGTCTGGCGGATGGTCTTTCGTTCCTTGAGTGCCTGCTTGGCCACCGCGGCGGCCTCCTCGTAGCCGATCGCCGAGTTCAGCGGAGTGACGATCGACGGCGACGATTCGGCCAGTTCGCGCAGGCGCTCGACATTGGCCTGCAACCCGACGATGCAGCGTTCGGCGAACAGCCGCGAGACGTTGGTGAGCAGTTTGAACGACTCAAGGATGTTGCGGGCCATCATCGGGATGTAGACGTTGAGCTCGAAGGCACCGCTGGCACCGCCCCAGGCCACCGCGGCATCGTTGCCGATCACCTGGGCCGCGACCTGCGTAACCGCCTCCGGCAACACCGGATTCACCTTGCCCGGCATGATGGAGCTGCCCGGCTGTAGGTCCGGCAACTGAATCTCGGCCAAACCGGTCAACGGTCCCGAGCCCATCCAGCGGATGTCGTTGGCGATCTTGGTCAGCGACACCGCGATGGTGCGTAGCGCGCCCGACGCCTCGACCAATCCGTCGCGCGCCGCCTGCGCCTCGAAAGAGTTTGTCGCCGTGCGTAATTCGGGGATACCAGTGGATTCCACCAGCACCGACACCACCCGGACGCCGAAGTCTTCCGGGGCGTTCAACCCGGTGCCGACGGCGGTGCCGCCGATGGCCAGCTCGCCGAGCCGGGGCAGCGTCGCACGCACCCGCTCGATGCCGGCTTCGATCTGCCGAGCGTATCCGCTGAACTCCTGGCCGAGCGTGACCGGAACGGCGTCCATCAGGTGCGTGCGGCCCGACTTGACCACCGTCTGCCACTCAAGTGCCTTGGCCCCCAACGCATCCTGCAGCACCTGCAGCGCCGGGATCAGGTGGCTCACCGCGGCCTCGGTCGCGGCGATGTGGGTAGCGGTCGGGAAGGTGTCGTTGGACGACTGAGACATGTTGACGTCGTCGTTGGGGTGCACCTTCACCCCGTTGGCGGCCGCGATGCTGGCGATCACCTCGTTGGTGTTCATGTTCGAGCTGGTGCCCGAACCGGTCTGGAACACGTCGATCGGGAACTGGTCGTCATGCTTGCCGTCGGCGATCTCCGCGGCCGCCGCGATGATCGCGTCCGCCTTCTCCGGCGCCAGCAGCCCCAGGTCCTTGTTCACCTGCGCGCAGGCGCCCTTCAGCAGCCCCAGGGCGCGAATCTGTGCGCGCTCGAGAGGTCGACCGGAGATCGGAAAGTTCTCCACGGCTCGTTGGGTCTGGGCCCGCCACAACGCCTTCGCCGGCACCCGGACCTCGCCCATGGTGTCGTGCTCGATGCGGTATTCGGTGTCGTCGTCGCCGGCGTCAGCGGCCATGGTGCCTTCCTTGCTGGTTGTGGGGTCAGGGCAGGGGATAGGCGGCATTGGTGTCGCCGGTGAAGTCGATCGCCGAGTATTCGTTGAGTTTGGACAGCCGGTGGTAGGCCTCGATCATGCGCACGGTGCCCGACTTCGACCGCATCACGATCGACTGGGTGGTGCAGCCACCTGGTTGGTAGCGCACGCCCTTGAGCAGGTCCCCGTCGGTGACCCCGGTGGCACAGAAGAACACGTTGTCTCCGGACACCAGGTCCCGGGTGGTCAGGATCTGGTCCAGGTCATACCCGGCGTCCAGCGCCTTGCGGCGCTCGTCGTCGTCCTTCGGGGCCAGCTGGGCCTGAATCGCCCCGCCCATGCAGCGAATGGCAGCGGCCGCGATGATGCCCTCCGGGGTGCCGCCGATCCCGGCCAGCATGTCGGTGCCCGAGTGCGGCCGGCAGGCCGAGATTGCGCCGGCCACGTCGCCGTCGGTGATCAGCCGGATCCGGGCGCCGGTGTCGCGGACGTCGGCGATCAGCTGGGCGTGCCGCGGCCGGTCCAGGATGCACACGGTCATGTCCCGCGGCGAGAGCCCCTTGACCTTGGCCACCGCCCGAACGTTCTCGGCGATCGGCGCGGTGATATCCAGCACGTCCGCGGCCTCGGGCCCGACGGCGATCTTGTTCATGTAGAACACCGCGGACGGGTCGAACATCGCGCCGCGGTCCGCCACCGCCAGCACCGAGATCGCGTTGGGCATGCCCTTGCTCATCAGCGTGGTGCCGTCGATCGGGTCGACGGCGAAGTCACATTCCGGGCCGTCCCCGTTGCCGACCTCTTCGCCGTTGTAGAGCATCGGCGCTTCGTCCTTTTCACCCTCGCCGATCACCACGACGCCGCGCATCGACACCGAGTTGACGAGCTCGCGTATCGCATCGACGGCAGCCCCGTCGCCACCCTCCTTGTCGCCCCGGCCCACCCAGCGTCCCGCGGCCATGGCACCGGCCTCGGTGACGCGGACCAGCTCCATCGCCAGGTTGCGGTCGGGTGCTTCGCCCCGCGACTGGCGCGCGGGGGACGGGGCGGGGCTCGCAACGGCGCTTGGCGGCGAGCCGGATCCCTGTGCAGTCATGGTTGGTGATTCTCCCAGAAGCAGAACACCGGGCTGGAGCTGGGATACTCGGGGAGTGACCGCCGAGCCCCAGCCGACGCCCAAGCCGGCCAAGCCACGGCTGCTGCAGGACGGTCGCGATATGTTTTGGTCGCTGGCGCCCCTGGTGATCGGGTGCATCCTGCTGGCGGGCATGGTCGGAATGTGTTCGTTCCAACCGGGTGGTACGAACCGGGGCACCGTGCCCTCCTATGACGCGGCGGCGGCGCTGCGGGCCGACGCGGGGGCGCTGGGCTTCCCGATTCGGCTGCCGCAGCCGCCCCCCGGTTGGCAACCCAATTCGGGCAGCCGCGGCGGCATCGACGCCGGACGTACCGACGCATCGGCTGGACAGCGGCTGCACGCGGCCACCTCCACCGTCGGCTACATCAGTCCGACCGGGCTGTATCTGAGCGTCACCCAGAGCAACGCCGACGAAGACAAGCTGGTCGGTTCGATCCATCCCGGCATGTATCCGAGTGGGACCGTCGACGTGGACGGCACCAAGTGGGTCGTCTATCAGGGCGCCGACGACCGCGGACCCTTCGAGCCGGTGTGGACCACCCGGCTGGCGAGCCCGGCGGGCCCCACCCAGGTGGCGATCACGGGTGCCGGTACCCCCGACCAATTCCGTACGCTGGCTGCCGCGACCCAGTCGCAGCAGCCGCTACCGCCCCGTTAGCCGATCGATCGCCACACCAGAAGGGACGCCAGGTGACCGCACCCGAAGCTGATCTCTCCGGCTGGTCGGCCGCGCAGTTCAGCGCTGCCGGCTACACCCACGATGTCTACCGAAAGGGATCCGGCCCAGGAGTGGTGCTGATCCCCGAGATGCCCGGCATCCATCCGGGCGTCCTGGCACTGGGCAATCACCTGGTGGAAAACGGTTTCACCGTGGTGATTCCGTCCCTGTTCGGTGAACCGGGCCGGCCCGTCTCTGTCCCGTATGTCGTTGCCGGGATCGGCCGGGCATGCGTGTCCAGGGAATTCGCCGCGATGGCCACAGACAAGCAACGCCCGGTATCGGTGTATCTGCGTGCCTTGGCCCGTGACCTCAACGCGTCCACGCCGGGCAACGGCGTCGGCGTCATCGGCATGTGTTTCACCGGTGGCTTCGCGCTGGCCGCCGCCGTGGACGACAGCGTGCTGGCCCCGGTGCTCAGCCAACCCTCGGTGCCGTTTCCGCTGACCGCCAAGCAGCGCCGCGACCCGGGGATGAGCGAAGCCGAACTCGGGGTCGTCGCCGACCGCTGCGCCAACGACGGCCTTTGCGCGCTAGGACTGCGGTTCAGCGCCGACAAGATGGCGCCGGGCGAGCGGTTCACCACTCTCAAACAACGGCTCGGCGACGCGTTCGAGGTGATCGAGATCGATTCCGGCCCGGGCAACGAACACGGTTTCGCCCGCATGGCGCACTCGGTGCTGACCGACGAGGTGCGCGAGGTCGACGGCCATCCCGCCTACGAGGCACGCAAGCGCGTCGTCGAATTCCTCACTCAGCGGCTGACTTAGGCCACTTCGCCAGAGCTTTGCGTAACAAGCCGCGGCGGGGAGGTTTCTCCTCCACCGGCTTGAGTTCGACGCCCTTGTAGACCGCCAGGTAGACATCGATCGTAGTGACGATCAGGATCATCAACACCGGCCCGATGATGATGCCCCAGGGGCCGAACATCCGGATTCCCGCAAACACCGACAGCAGCATCAACGCCGAATTCAGCCGCGCGTCGCGCGGCACCAGGACCGGACGTAGGAAGTTGTCGATGTTGGTGACCACGATGAAGTGGAACAGCACCACGAAGATGCCACCGCCGATGTTGCCGAACAGCATCATGCCCACGCCGAACGGAATGGTCACGATGCCGCCGCCCAGCGGGATGATCGACAGCGCGGTCAGCACGATCGCGAAGATGAAGAAGCCGTGGTGGAAGCCGCCGAGATAGATGGACGCGGCGCCGGCCACGCCCTGGCAGAACGCGATGACGAACTGCCCGTTCACGGTGCCGCGCACCATGGAGCCCATCTTCTTCAGGTACAGGTCGGTGACCTCTTCGCCGAGCGGGTTGAGCTGGGCGATCAGCGTTCGCATCTTCTCCCGATGCACCAGCAGTGCGACGAATACGTACAGGAAGATGATGGCCGAGGTGATCGTGGTCGCGAGACTGCCGGCGGTGTTCTGCAAGACGTGTAGCAGCCATTGACCGGCGTTCTGAGCGGTCGACACTATCGCCTTGCGCAGCGTCTCCGCGCTGACCGTGAAATGTCCGAACGGCAGCCGCGCCAGCAACTCGTTGGTCAGCCGTAGTGTCTTGTCGCCCAGAGTGCTCAGATCGTTGGATTTCACCCAGCCGGCCACGGAGTCGACCATGCGGGCGATCTGCATGATCGCCAAGGTGACCAGCAAGGCCAGCGGCACGATCACGATGGCCATTGCCGAGAGCAGGGTGCAGGTGGCCGACAAGCCCGTGTTGAGACGCTTGTTGAACCAATTGAACAGCGGAGTGAACAGATAGGCGCCGACGGCGGCCACTACAATCAGCACGAAATAGTCGCGCAGAAAATAAGCGCCGAATACCACGGCAATGAGGGTGAAGATCGCCAGCGCTCGCTTTTGGGTAAACGTGAACTCGGTGTTCATGGAAGAACCGGGACCGCCCTCCGCGTCGATGTTGCGCGCTCCGTAACCCTAGCCCGCTCGCCCAGAAGGAAACGTATGACTGTCGTCGAGACGACCTATGGTCCCGTCCGGGGTTTCGACGACGGCCGCGTCACGGCGTGGAAGGGCATTCGATACGCGGCGGCACCCGTGGGCGACCTGCGGTTCCGGGCACCCGTGCCGCCCGAACGGTCCTCCGAAGTCTTCGACGCCAATAGCTTTGGGCCGGCCTGCCCGCAGCCGGTAGTTCCCAGGATGCCACTTGACCTCGGCGCCCCGCTGGGGGAGGACTGCCTGCGGCTCAACATCTGGGCACCCGCCGGCACTGAACCCGGCGCCGGCAAACCCGTGATGGTGTGGCTGCACGGGGGCGCCTACGTGCTGGGCTCCGGCAGCCAGCCGCTTTACGACGCCCGCGCGCTGGTCAGCAGCGGCGACGTCGTGGTGGTGACGCTCAACTACCGGCTGGGTGCGCTGGGTTTTCTGGACCTGTCGTCCTTCAGTAGCCGGCAGCGGCGGTTCGACACGAATATCGGGCTGCGCGACGTGCTGTTCGCGTTGGCGTGGGTGCGCGACAACATCGCAGCGTTCGGCGGCAATCCGGCCAACGTCACGTTATTCGGTGAGTCCGCGGGCGCCGGACTTGTCACGACGCTGCTGGCCAGTCCGGCGGCCGAGGGATTGTTCGTCCGTGCCATCGCGCAGAGCTCGCCGGCCACCTCGGTGTATGACCGGGACAGGGGACGACGGGTCGCACTGGCCGTTCTGGACAAACTGGGAATCGGTGAGTCCGAAGCTCAGCGGGTGACCGAGGTCCCGTCCGGGCGCCTGGTAGCCGCCACGCAGCAGGTGTTCGACGAGGTGCCGGTCCGAAATCCAGGGACCCTGGCCTTCGTCCCGATCGTCGACGGGGACCTGCTCGATGACCTCCCGGTCAAGCTGGCGCAGGAGGGTCGGTCTCTTCCCATCCCACTGATCATCGGGACCAACAAGCACGAGGCCGCGCTGTTCCGGTTGATGCGTTCGTCGTTGATGCCCATCACTCCGCGGGCAATCACGTCGATGTTCGACCAGATCACTGCCGAGCAGCCCGATTTGCAGCTGCCCTCCGTGGAGGAGATCGGCTCGGCGTACTCCGGCCGTCGAAAGGCCCGCACCGTCAGGATGGCCACCGATATCGGCTTCCGGATGCCCACGGTGTGGCTGGCCGACGGCCACAGCAGGGTGGCGCCGGTGCACATGTACCGATTCGACTACGCGACGCCGCTGTACAAGGTCTTGCTGGTGGGAGCCGCGCACGCCACCGAATTGCCCTACGTGTGGGGCAATCTCGGCGGGCCGCAGGACCTGACGCTGAAGCTCGGCGGGGCCAAGACCGCGACGGCCGTGTCCACCAGGATGCAGGCCCGGTGGATCAGTTTCGCCACCCACGGCAGCCCCGACAGTCTGCCCGGCGAGCCGAAATGGCCGTGCTATCGGGCGACCGATCGCGCCTGCCTGGTGATCGACAAACATGACGCGGTGCAGGACGTGGATGCTCGCATCCGTGGTGCCTGGGGCGACCAGTTGGTCAGCTTCCGTTAGCAGACAAGCTATTTCGAGCCGCTGGTGGCCTTGCCGGCGTCTGGCGCCTTCTTGCCCGCCCGTTTGGCCGCGTCGGCCTCGCTCTTCATCTGGTGGAACAGGTCGACGTAGTACGGAAGGCATTCCTTCAACGCCTGCTCGGTGGTGAACAGCGGCTCGTAGCCCAGGTCGCGGCGCGCCTTGGCGATCGAGAAGTAGTTGTCCAGATACAGCCGTTCGACGGCCAGCGGTTCCAGCAACGGCGCAGGGAATCCGAAGCGGAAGTGCAATCGCTGCCAACCGGTCATCACCCAGTGCACCGCCGGGCCGGAAACCCTTATCTTCGGCCACTTTTGGCCACACGCCTCCACCACCGGGCGGGCGAACTCGAACATGTTGATCGGCTCGGCGTCATTGATGAAATACGCCTGGCCGGGCGCGGTGCCACCGGGTACCAGGTGTTCACCGGCCAGGATGAAACCGTGAATCAGGTTGTGCACGTAGGAGTTATCCAGTTTTGCCGACTTGCGGCCGACCAGCACTTTGACGTGGCCCTTGATCACGCTCTCGAACAACTTACGGAACATCGTCTGGTCGCCGCTGCCCCAGATGCCGCTCGGCCGGATCGAGCAGGTCAGCATGCCGTCCACGCCGTTCTGCGACAGCACGTACTTCTCGGCCACCACTTTGGTCTCGGTGTAGAGATCGTTGAACCGATCGGTGTAGGGCATCGTCTCGTCGCCGTTGGCGATGTTCTGGCCGCCCATCACCACACTGTTGGATGCGGTGTACACGAAACGCTTGACGCCGGCTTTGCGCCCGGCCTCGACCAGGTTCTCGGTGCCGCCGACGTTGACCGAGAAGCTGCGCTGCCGGTATTCCTCGGTCACCGAGGCGCCGCCCATCAGCTCGATGATCGCGGCGGTATGAATGATCGTGTCGATGCCGGCGACGGCCGCCTCGCAGACGGCCTTATCGGTGATGTCGCCCTGCAGCACCTCGAGTTTGGGGTGCTGGGGCAGGGGCGACGGGGCGCGGTCGAAGGAACGGACCTGATGTCCCCGTTCCAGCAGCGTTCGCACCAGATTGGCGCCGACGAAGCCCGAACCTCCGGTCACCAGGACGCTGCCGAGTTCGGTTGTGAGAGATGCATCACCCATGCCGGGGAGCTTAACTGAAACGTGTTCCAATTCGGAATGAGAATGGACCGCTCAATTTTTCGGAATTCAGTTCTGCTCGGCCTCTCCGGCGGCCAGCGCATCGGTAATGCGTTGGCGGGCCCCAGCTAAGTGCTGTTCACACCGTTTGGCTAGCTGCTCGCCTCTTTCCCACAATTTCAGCGACGCGTCGAGATCGAGACCGCCCTGCTCCAGCAGGCGTACGACTTCAATTAGCTCGTCTCGGCAATCCTCATAACCGAGCGAACTAATGGGAGTAATGGAGCGGCCCTCGTCGTCAACCATCGGTACGTCCTTCACTTCTCGCGGTGATTGCGCCGTCGGCGACGCGTACCCGCAGCCGGGCGCCGTCCGGTGCGTCGTCGACCGAGCGCAGGACCTGCGTCGCCGCGTCGTCCTCGCCCAAGACCTGGACCACGGCGTACCCGCGGGCCAGCGTGGCCGCCGGGCCCAGGGTGGCCAGCCGGGCGCTCAGGTGGCCGATGCGCTCGGTCTCGGCCGTGACCATCCGGGTGATGTCACGGCGCATCGCCAGTCGGGCGCGGTGCACCTCGTCGGCGCGAGCGCTCACCATGCGCACCGGGTCGGCCAGCACCGGGCGGCTGCGCAGCTGCGCAAGGGCCCGCTCTTCGCGGGACACCCAATTGCGCAGCGCCCCGGCATTGCGTCGGCGCAAATCGTCGATCAGCCGTTGCTCGGCGGCGGTATCGGGGACCACCCGCTTGGCCGCGTCGGTGGGGGTGGCCGCCCGCAGGTCGGCGACCAGATCGCAGAGCGGATTGTCGGGTTCGTGCCCGACGGCGCTGATCACCGGCGTCCGGCAGGCCGAGATCGCCCGGCACAGCGTCTCGTCGGAGAACGCAAGCAGATCCTCCACACTGCCGCCGCCCCGGGCGATCACGATGACGTCGACCTCCGGGTCCCGGTCGAGGTCACCCAATGCCTCGACGAGCTGCGGGACGGCATTGACGCCCTGCACGGCGGCGTGCCGAATGGCGAACCGCACCGCGGGCCAACGGGCCGCGGCCACCGTCGTGACATCCCGCTCGGCATGGCTGGCCCGGCTGGTGATCAACCCAATCACGTTGGGCAGGAACGGAATCGGTCGCTTGAGCCGTTGGTCGAAGAGTCCCTCGGCGTCCAGCAGCCGACGCAGCCGTTCGATGCGGGCCAACAGTTCACCGACGCCGACGGCCCGAATCTCGCTGAGCCGCAACGAGAATGTGCCTCGCCCGGTGTAGAACGAGGGCTTGCCGCAGACCACCACCTGCGTCCCTTCGGTGAGTTTGACCGGCGCGTTCAGAACCAGGTCACGCGAGCAGGTCACCGTCAGCGACATGTCGGCCGCCGGGTCGCGCAGCACCATGAACACCGTGCCGGAATTCGGCCGCAGATTGATCTGAGCCAATTGGCCCTCGACCCACACGGTGCCCAGCTTGTCGATCCAGCCGGCTACCCGGATGGCCACCGCGCGGACCGGGAACGGGTTGTCCGCGGAATTCGAAGCGGGTTCTCGCTGTGAGGCGCGCGTCACTTGGCGGTCGCGCGGGTGATCCTGTTGGCGAGCAGCGTCTGGAACGGGGCACGGGCTTTGGTGGCCTGCTCATAAGCCAGCAGGGCCTCGAGTTCGGCGACATCCAGCGACTGCAGCCGGGCGCGCAGCTGCGCCAGGGTCAGCTGCGGGTAGTCGAGTTCGGTGGCCACGGCCGGGGTCGGGACGTTGGAGGTGGCCGTCGACTTGGGTTGCCGGGACGCCACTGGTTGGGTGGGGCGGTCGCCGGAGTCGCCGGTGTCGGACACCGAGTACAGCGCGAACCGGCCTTCGGCGCGGCGTTCACCGTCGCCCGCGTCCACCGGGATGTTGGAGAATCCGCCGGCGCCGCCGTCGATGACTTCCAGATCCTCGTCGAACGTCGCCCACTCGGGTTGTTCGTCCTTGGGCGGAAACAGCGATTCCAGCGTGGTGTCGCCCTTGATGACCAGTTCGGCCAGGTTTTGCTGGAAGCGCATCACCAGGTGGGCCGCCTGGCTGGCCAGGGTCATCGGGTACATCATGATCGTCCGCGGGAGCCGTATCGTCTCCTCGACGGCGACCGTCGCGGCGCCGACCAGCAGCCGAACCCCGTACGGTGCAGTAGCCATGCGTCCCAGCCTGCCTCACGCAGCGGCTAACGCCAAGCTGAGACCGGCGAAATGGCGCCCCCGTGTCCGCGGAACGTACCCTGAAGGGCATGGCGCCGACTATTGACATGGGGATTCCCGGCGCTTCGATATCGGTCAGCTCGGTATCCGGAGTGCAAAACCGCAAGCGGGTCCTGCTGGCTGAGCCGCGCGGCTACTGCGCGGGCGTGGACCGGGCGGTGGAAACGGTCGAGCGGGCGCTGGAAAAGCACGGGGCGCCCGTCTACGTGCGACACGAGATCGTGCACAACCGGCATGTGGTCGACACCCTGGCCGCCGCCGGCGCCGTCTTCGTGGAGGAAACCGACCAGGTGCCCGAGGGCGCGATCGTGGTTTTCTCGGCGCACGGCGTCGCGCCGACGGTGTATGCGGCCGCCGCGGAGCGCAACCTGAAGACCATCGACGCCACCTGTCCGCTGGTCACCAAGGTGCACAACGAGGCCAAGCGCTTCGCCCGGGACGATTACGACATTCTCCTGATCGGCCACCAGGGCCACGAGGAGGTCATCGGCACCGCCGGGGAAGCGCCCGACCACGTGCAGCTGGTCGACGGGGTCGAGGCCGTCGAACACGTCACGATCCGCGACGAGGACAAGGTCGTGTGGTTGTCGCAGACCACATTGTCGGTGGACGAGACCATGGAGATCGTCGAGCGGCTCCGCCAGCGCTTCCCTAAGCTGCAGGATCCGCCCAGCGACGACATCTGCTACGCGACCCAGAACCGCCAGGTGGCGGTCAAGGCGATGGCGCCCGAATGCGAGTTGGTGATCGTCGTCGGCTCGCGGAATTCGTCAAACTCGGTGCGACTGGTGGAGGTGGCCCTCGGTGCGGGGTCGCGGTCGGCGTACCTGGTGGACTGGGCCGACGACATCGACCCGGCCTGGCTGGACGGTGTGACGACGGTGGGTGTCACGTCCGGGGCGTCGGTCCCCGAGGTGCTGGTGCGCGGCGTGCTGGAACGGCTCGCCGAATATGGCTTCGACATGGTGCAACCGGTCACGACGGCCAACGAGACCCTGGTCTTCGCGCTGCCGCGGGAGATCCGGCCGGCGCGGTCGCGCGGCTGACGCTTCGCGGCGGTCAGTCCTCGTATTCCGGGTAGTCCCGGCGCGGCGTACGCGACCTGCTGCGCCGGCCGGGCTCGTCGCGGGGATCGTTTCGCGGCGGCTGGCCGCGGTAGCGAACCTGTGAGATCGGGTGGTGGGTGGAGTTGCCGTTGCTTGCCCCGTTGCCGGCGGCGCGGCGGCGGCGTGGTTCGTAGGGCGGTTCGTAAGGCTCGTACGGCTCGTAGCTGGGGCGGCGCTCGTGGCGGCTGCGACGCTCGGGACGTTCGGTGCGCTCGGGCGGCTCCGGACGGTCGTAGGTCTCGTAGGGGTTGAAACGGCGGCTGCGCGGCTCCGACCGCTCGTAGGACCGCTCGTAGTTGTTGCGGCGCGAGTGCGGCTCCCGACGCATCTCCCGGGGCGGCAGCGCGCCCAGGTCGGGGTCCTCGGGCGGACGGCGACGTCGCGGCCGCGGCGGGTCGGCTGAGTCGTAGTCGGCCGGCGGCACCGAACTTCGGCGGGTGCTGCGACGCGGCCGTTCAGCACCCGGCTCGTAGGTCTCGTCCGGTCGGGCATGCCGGTTGCGGCTGCGGGCCGGCCGCTGAGCCGATCGGCCGTTGCTGCGGGCGGTGCGACTGGACCGGGCGGTCCGGTCCCGGCCGTGCGCCGGCGCGGCTTCGGCGCCGTCGTCCGGCTCTCCGGTCAGCAGCTCAGTGAACTTCGCGACGACGCCCCTGAACCAGGACGGCTGCGGCGACGCCGGGGATTCCTGGGCTTTGCTCTCGCGGCTGGGAGAGTTCTTGCCGAAATACCACCGGATCATGCCGAGCAACAACACGCCCCCGGCGGTGCCCAGCATCAGCGGGAAGCGCTCAATCAGCGGATAGCCGCAATTGATCAGCAGGTCTTTGAATTTGTCGACCTTGCCGCCGTGGAACAGCCAGTAGGCGCCGGGCACGCTGCAGAACAGGATCAGCGGCGGCTGGATCACGGCGGTGAACACCGCCGCTTGCCGCACCGCCAGCACCGCCACCACGCATCCGGCGATATAGAAACCGGCGAAAACGTGGGTCAGTTCCTTTTGGCCGGCGTCAATCGCGTAGCCCACAGCCGTCGCTCCGACGGCGATGAGCACCGCCGCCCACCACGGCACACCTGGGATGTTGGGGACGATCGAGCGGTGACTTGGCTCCGCCGCCGCACTTTCCCGCTGCGCTGACACATGTTGACCGTACCGGCAATACGGCGAAAGCCCCGTATATGGCCGGGACAGTCGCGCTTGGCGTGCCCCTAGACTTGATATTCCGTGAGCCTAAGCCTGGGAATCGTGGGTCTGCCCAATGTCGGGAAGTCGACCCTGTTCAACGCCCTGACACGGAACAACGTGTTGGCGGCCAATTACCCGTTCGCAACGATCGAACCGAACGAGGGTGTGGTGTCGCTCCCCGATCCTCGGCTCGACAAGCTCGCGGAGCTGTTCGGATCGGCGCGCATCGTGCCCGCGCCGGTGACGTTCACCGATATCGCCGGCCTGGTGAAGGGGGCGTCGGAAGGGGCCGGGCTCGGGAACAAGTTCCTGGCGCATATCCGCGAATGCGACGCCATCTGCCAGGTGGTGCGGGTGTTCGCCGACGACGATGTGACCCACGTCGCCGGAGAGGTCGATCCCAAGTCCGACATCGAGGTGGTCGAGACCGAGCTGATCCTGGCCGACCTGCAAACCCTCGAGCGCGCCCTGCCCAGGCTGGAGAAAGAGGCCCGTACCCACAAGGACCGCAAACCGGTGCACGAGGCGGCCGTCGCCGCTCAACAGATCCTCGACAGCGGCAAGACACTGTTTGCCGCGGGGCCGCAAAGCGGAGTCGACGCCTCTGTGCTGCGCGAGCTCAACCTGCTGACCACCAAACCGTTCCTTTATGTCTTCAACGCCGACGAATCGGTCCTGACCGACGCCGCGCGAGTGGCCGAACTGCGCGAGCTCGTCGCCCCCGCGGATGCCGTTTTCCTGGATGCCGCAATCGAATCCGAGCTCGTCGAACTCGACGACGAATCGGCCGCTGAGCTGTTGGAGTCGATCGGGCAGACCGAGCGGGGCCTCGATGCGCTGGCGCGGGCGGGTTTTCACACCCTCAAGTTGCAGACTTACCTGACGGCGGGCCCGAAAGAGGCCCGGGCCTGGGTGATTCACCAGGGGGACACCGCACCCAAGGCCGCCGGTGTCATCCACACCGACTTCGAGAAGGGCTTCATCAAGGCCGAGATCGTGTCCTACGACGACCTGATCGCCGCCGGGTCGATGGCGGCGGCCAAGGCGGCCGGCAAGGTGCGGATGGAGGGCAAGGATTACGTGATGGCCGACGGGGATGTGGTCGAGTTTCGCCACGGGCAAGCGTCTACCTCGAAGAGCAAGGCCTGATCGACGGCCGACGCACAGTCGAAGCTCGGTCCCATCGGTGCGTTTTGGCCACTCGAGATGCACTGGCGCGATCCACCTACGAGGCGCTTGGTGTGGCCGTCCAGGTGCTTGTCGGCAACGTTGGGGGCGTTCAGTGACCGACGGCGACGTGGTCGAGTACCGCTTCGGATCAACATCTACGTCCAAGGCCAAGGCATAGACCACTTCCGGCTGGACAGGTGTCCAGCTATCGTCACCGTCACGTTGATGAGGACGGACAGGGGCAGAGGTGAGCAAGGTTCCAAGCCGGGAGGCTCGCTTAGCGCACGCATCCAAGCACGCCGAGCTGTGGAATGCGGGCAAAAAGGACGAGTGGGTGGCGTCATGGCGCACCATCTGTCCCGCGGAGGTTCGCATGTTCGACCCGGTCGGCACCGAGGAGAAACACGGGTTCGCAGCCGCCACGTCGGATGCCTTCGACATGTTTCAGTCGATCCTCAAGATCAAGATGATCACGGTTCAGGTCAACGGGAACGAGATGGCGTGGGTCTGTGAGAACCACTTCGGTAGGGAGCCGAATGTCCAAATGGCCTACAGCATTGAGACTTTCGCCTGGGACGACGAGGGAAACCTGCTCATCAAGACCTACTACCCGATGCCTGAATCGGTCGGCGCCGAGGCGGACCCTTACGCCCATCTGATAGAGGGGCAGCGGTAGTCCGCGCGAACGGCGACGTCGCCGAGTTCCGCTTCAATGTGTAGGCCCGGCATGAGCACGACGTAGGTAGGACGTCCCGAGGGATGTCGAGACGCTGCCGGCTGCCCGATCAGCATCCGGGCCGGAACCTCGGTGATCAAACTCCGGTGCTAGGGGCCGCCGTCGCCGCCGGTGCCGCCGGTGCTGGGGACGGTGGTGCTAAAGACGGCACCGCCGCCGCCCCCGCCGCCAATGTTGCCCGTGCCGCCGCCGCCGATCGTGCCCGCGCTGCCGCCGCCACCGCCAAATCCGCCGTCGTTGCCAGCGGTCCCGCCACTGCCGCCACCGCCGATACTGGTGCCACCACCGTCGCCGCCGGTGCCACCGGTGCCGCCCGTCTGACCGCCACCGCCACCGCCACCGCCACCGGCGAGGCCGAAGACATTCGAGCTGGTGCCATTGACCGTGCCACCAGCGCCGCCGGTCGCGCCACCGCCGCTGCCTGCAGCGCCGGTGCCGCCGCCGACCGTGTTGGTACTGTGCCCGGCGGCGCCGCGCCCCCACCGGCGC
>NZ_HG964940.1:0-24119 GCF_000613245.1 Mycobacterium asiaticum DSM 44297 | reverse complement strand
GGCCGCCGGCCCCGCCGCCGCCGCCGGCGCCCCCATTGCCGCCGTCAGTGCCGTTACCGCCGTTGAGAGAGGGGCCCGCGACCGAGCCGGCGATACCGAGGCCACCGGCGCCGCCCTGGCCGCCAACACCACCCAGGCCGCCGGCACCGCCGTTGCCAATGATCAGCCCGCCATTGCCTCCCGCTCCGCCCACACCGCCGGCACCGCCGGTGCCGCCGGGGGTGCTGGTGGCCGCCGAGCCGGGGGTCCCAGTGGTTCCGGCCCCGCCGGCCCCGCCCTGGCCGCCGTTGCCGAACAACCAGGCGTTACCGCCGCGGCCGCCGGGCTGCCCCGCCGCGCCGGATCCGCCATTACCGCCGTTGCCCCATAACAGTCCGCCCGGGCCGCCGGGTTGCCCGGTTCCCGGTGCGCCATCGGTGCCGTTGCCGATCAAAGGGGTTCCCAACAGCAGGTTGGTGGGCGCATTGATCAGGTTGAGCGCCTCCTGCAGCAGGGTCTGCGCGTTGGCCGCTTCGGCGCTCGTATACGAGGCGGCACCGGCGCTCAAAGCCTGTGCAAATTGGGTGTGAAACGCCGCAGCCTGCGCGCTCAGCGCCTGATAGGACTGCGCCTGCGCTTCAAAGATCGCGGCGATTGCCGCCGACACCTCATCGGCGGCGGCGGGCAAAAGCGACGCCGTCTGGGCCGCGGCTGCCGCATTGGCAGTGGCGATTGTCGAACGGATCGTCGCCAAATCCGACGCCGCCGACGCCATCAAATCCGGGACCGCTACCAGGTGTGACATCACATCCTCCTGCCATCGCGTCCATATCAAATGCACACAAAGCGTTTCAGCAGCGTACGCCGCATTGAACCCGATAGACAGCGATTGGGGTTAATGCTCAGCGACCCTAGAATCGGCCGATGAAGCCGAGGGACACGATCCAGGGGATCACGCGCGTCGACCTGGAGAACCGCGGGCCATGGAGACGACGAATCTGGTGGTGGTTTGGGTGGTCCGATCATTCTGAGCAAGCCCGCTTTGGCCGTTTTCCGAAGATCAACCGCTTCGAGGCGCCGGTGATCGCTCACCACGGACACACCGAGATTCGCGCAGCCGTCGAGGGATACGCCCGGCGGATGGAATCGGCTGGGTTGCGGCTTCTGAACATTGCCGTCAACGGCAACGTTGTGTTGACCGAGCGTATCGATGAGATGGTCTATGGCGGCAACAAGATCTCCGCCCGTTGTATGGGCGCCTTCGAGGTGAGAGACGACAAGATCACCGCCTGGCGCGACTACTTCGACGTTCCGTGACGCAGATCGTCGGCCCGGCGCCTAGAGGGACGGCGACGTGGTGAATTCCGGTTCAACGTCTAGCGCCGGAAGGCATTGACGCGGTCGGAGTCTCGCGTCAGCCGCAGCAGCTCGGGTCCAGGACCGAACACAAGGCGATAAGCGACTCATGGCGGGCGCGGTGGTAGACGTTCATGCCGCGTCGGTTGGACTCGACGAATCCCGCGCGGCGCAGTTGGGACAGATGATGGCTCACGGTTGACTCCGCCAGCCCTACCGCCGCTGCGAGGTCAGAACTGCACTCTTCCCCGGCGCCGCTGCTGAACAACAGCGACATCAGCTTGACCCGCACCGGATCGGCTAAAGCCTTGAGCCGCAACGCGATCTCCAATGCCGCGTCGCCGCTCACCGGACCGGCGGCGACGGGCGCGCAGCACACCGGTGCGGAAACATCCACCTCGGGCAATGTCTTGGGCACCAGTCCATGATGCCACACCTTGTTGACAAATATCGAAAAGGTAGGCACGATCAACGGCAACTAGTTCGACATAAGCCGTAAAGGTAGGCAGCCATGTCCCGAGTCCAATTAGCCCTCAATGTGGACGACCTCGACCAGGCCGTCGCGTTCTACTCCAAGCTCTTCGACACCCCGCCTGCGAAGGTGAAGCCGGGCTACGCCAACTTCGCCGTCGCCGAACCTCCGTTGAAACTGGTGCTCATCGAAAACCCCGGCCACGGAGGAACTCTCAACCACCTCGGCGTGGAGGTCGAGTCCAGTGCAGCGGTCCACTCCGAGATTGCCCGCCTTGCCGACGAAGGTTTGTTCACCGAAGAAGAAATCGGGACAACGTGCTGCTTCGCCAGGCAGGACAAGGTGTGGGTGACCGGCCCGGCGGACGAGAAGTGGGAGGTCTACACCGTGCTTGCCGACTCCGACACGTTCGGGGCCGACTCGCCCGCTTCCGACGACAGTCAACCGCAAACCTGCTGCACCGCCAACGCACCCGCCACAGCGTCACACAGCGGTTGGACGGCGGAGACGAAGTGGTCGTCGCCGGCAAGCTGTCGACGCTCGACCGCTTCCTCCCGGTGTGGATCGGCCTCGCGATGGTGGCCGGTCTGCTGTTGGGACGGTTCGTTCCCGCCTTCAATGCGGCACTCAATAGCGGTGCAGTGCGGGGTATTTCATTGCCCATCGCACTCGGCTTGCTGGTCATGATGTACCCGGTGCTCGCGAAAGTCCGCTACGACCGACTCGACACCGTTACCGGCGACCGCAAACTGTTGCTGAGTTCCCTTGTCCTGAATTGGGTTATCGGTCCCGCGCTGATGTTCGCGCTGGCGTGGCTGCTGATCCCGGAGTTGCCCGAGTACCGCACCGGCCTGATCATCGTCGGACTGGCCCGATGCATCGCCATGGTCATCATCTGGAACGATCTCGCTTGCGGCGATCGAGAAGCCGCGGCGGTACTGGTGGCGCTGAACTCGCTGTTCCAGGTTGCCATGTTCGCGGTCCTCGGATGGTTTTATCTGTCCGTTCTGCCGGGATGGCTGGGACTCGAAACGACGACCATCAATACATCGCCACGGCAGATCGCCGAATCGGTTCTCATCTTCCTTGGCATACCTCTGCTCGCGGGCTACCTGTCGCGACGGCTCGGGGAGAAAACCAAGGGCCGTTATTGGTACGAGACTCGTTTCTTACCCAGGATCGGTCCGTTGGCGCTGTACGGCCTGCTGTTCACTATCGTCGTCTTGTTCGCGTTGCAGGGCGAGCAGATCACCAACCGGCCGCTCGACGTGCTCCGCATCGCCATCCCGCTGCTCGTCTACTTCGCGGTGATGTGGGGAGGCGGCTACCTCCTGGGTGCGGCCCTCGGCCTGGGCTATCCACGCACCACCACGCTGGCGTTCACCGCAGCGGGCAACAACTTCGAACTCGCCATCGCCGTCGCTATCGCCACCTACGGTGCTACGTCGGGCCAGGCGCTGGCCGGCGTCGTCGGCCCACTGATCGAAGTCCCGGTGTTGGTCGGCCTCGTCTACGTGTCATTGCTCCTACGCAACCGGTTCGCCGATACCCCGACCCGACAGACCCGTCAGGCGTCGAGCGATGCCTGATACCAAGCCGGCCGTACTGTTCCTCTGCACCCACAACGCCGGGCGATCCCAGATGGCGATGGGATTCCTCAAACACATTGCGGGGGACCGCGTCACGGTGTACTCGGGTGGCTCAGAACCCGCGCAGCAGGTGAACCCCGCCGCCGTTGCGGCCATGGCGGAGAAGGGCATCGACATCGCCAGCGAGCGGCCCAAACCATGGACCATGGACGTACTGGAAGCTGTGCAGCTCGTCGTCACCATGGGCTGCGGCGACACTTGCCCCGTCCTGCCGGGACTTCGCTACCAGGAATGGGTCCTGCCCGATCCGGCGGGCCGACAGCTCGAAGACGTGCGACCGATCCGAGACGAGATCGAACGCCGCGTCCGTGCTCTTGCAGACGAATTAGGTTTGTTGAGCTAGTTGAGGATCTCGCCGCGATGGAGCACGGCCAGCCGCTCCCGCCACATTCGGAGCGCTTCGGGTGTCAGTCGCGTCCAATCGGTGACCTCGCCGACGATTCGCAGCGGTTCCTTGCTGCGGTATGAGCGGGTGGGGTTGCCGGGGAACTTCTTGTCGGTGACATTCGGATCGTTCTCGAACTCCCCCGTCGGCTCGACCACATAGACCCGCGGCTCTGAATCGCCGGGGGCGAGTTCGGCGGCAAGGCCCGCGCCGTCGCGCAACGCGGTGAAGTAGATGTGATTCATCACGATCTCGGGCCGGTAATTGGAGCGGTAACCGGCGGTGAGCAGATCTCCGATCCGCAGGTCAGCCTTGGTGCCGTGAAAGAAGGGTCCCCCGTCCAGCGCCTCAGTCACCGCCACAGGCTATCAATCCACGTCAAATTGGACCTAAAAGACTGTGTGGCAATCAGTTTCGCGGATCAGCGCAGACGTCGGAGTTGAATATCACAACAATGGCTCAGCGATGCTCGTCAATCAGCTTGGCGATAGCTTTCTGGGCCTCGCTTTTGGTTAGCGGAGGAGTGGAGAACATTTCGGCAAGCATCATCGCTACCGGCGTTGTCCACAGCAACATGCCCAACGCCACAGCATGTTCACCGTTGGTCCCGGTGTTCAGGCGAGCGATCAACGCCGCCAGCGCCGCACCTAGTCGTTCCATGTGTTGTCCGCCTAGGCCGCCCCGTAAGTCCTTGGCCGCGATGAGAATCTCCAACCCCGCCATCGCCTTTGGGTTGGCGAATGCCGCCCAGGTCGCCCGTACCAAAGCTTCGGTGTCGATGGCCCGCTCTGGGTCGGCCAACTCCTCCAGTGAGGCGACGAGACGGTCGACCGCATCTTCTATCACCGCAGTCAGCAGGCCGTCCCGATCTCCGAAGTGATGTTGGATGACACCCCAACTCACGCCGGCGCGCTCAATGATGTGCCGAGCACTAGCCGCCGAGAAGCCTTCCTCTCGGATACACCGGACGGTCTCGTCTATCAGTAACTCTCGGGTTCGGTCCCCCCGCTGCTGTCGACCAGCGAGCGGGCGACGCGGAGCGGTGCGTCTGCCGGGGGTCACCGCCGCGATCCGTCCTGCCCACCGCGTTGCCTCATCGAAAGCAGCTTAAGACACCGCCCGAAGGTGAACCATGCGTCCAAAACATGGCATGTGCCATGCTTTTGATCGTGCAGCCAACGGTCTCGGGCAGAAAGTGCTACCCATGACTGAGACGATCAGTGCCGAGGGCAAAAAGCGTCTCTCGGACAAGCCCGGATTCTCGTCACTGCAGAAGTCACTCTTCGGCGTCCTGGCGTTCTTCTTCGTCGTCCATATCGTGTTCTGGTATCTCGAGTTTCACGCCGGGGTATCCCATGTCGTCGCATCTACCTCACTGGTGGTTGTCGTGGTGGGTTGCTTCCTGACCGCACTGGTGATGCCGTGGCTACCGTTGCCCGACCAACGGGACCGCACCAGGGCGGAACGACTCAGCGCGATGGTGATCGTCTGGGTCTTCATCGCGCTAATCCCACGCTTCATCTGGGAACTACCGTGGCTGTTGTTCTTCGACCAGATCAGGGATGGCGTCAAGCATGGTGCGCTCTGGACATACATGTGGGCGCCCATCCTGCTCGGCGGCGACGCCCGCTACCTCAACGGCGACCCGCTCATCGTCGTCCTTGAGTGGATCGCCTTTTTCGTCGGACTTTTCGAGGCCTATGCGATGGTTCAATTCTTCCGAAACGGCAAGCGGTTCACCAACACTGGGCTCTCGTTCATCATGGGCGGGATGATCGTGGAGGTCACGCTGCCTGCGGTCTACTTCGGGGTCGAGATCGCGAACAAGCTGGAAAGCATGTCCACTCCGGTCGAGATGTGGATCAAATTCGTAGTCCTCAACCTCTTGTGGTGCACCATGCCATTCGTCACCTACTTCTGGGGCGTCCGTCGGCTCGCCCGCCAAGACCTCGCGGTGAAGTTCTGACCCCGATCGGAGTGTTCGGACAAGCGCCGGCGTAACGACGCGCCATCACGGGTGCGGCCCGCGGGGGGATTCGCGCTTCGAACCGGAGTTCTTACTGTCTCAATCGGCGCAGCCCTGAAAGGTCTTGTCGGTGGGCGTACCTAGCATGTGGTCCGCCCAGCCCGTGGGCGAGCTGTCGGCCGCACCCCGAGGAGAGACCCTGATGAAATTCGTTTCAACCCGCATCATCACCGCCGATGTGAAACGGCTCGTCTCGTTCTACGAGACGGTCGCGGAGGCGACGGCCGTCTGGGGAAACGAGCTCTTTGCGGAGATTCCCACGCCCGTCGGCACGCTGGCCATCGGCAGTGACAAGACCGTTCCGCTGTTCGGGCACGGGTCCGCCGAGCCGGCTTCCAACCGCACGGCGATCATCGAGTTCCTCGTCGACGACGTCGACGCCGAGTACGAGCGGCTCCGCGGAGTGGTCGATCAGGTGGTGACCGAGCCGACCACGATGCCATGGGGCAATCGCGCGCTGTTGTTCCGAGACCCGGACGGGAACCTCGTCAATCTCTTCACTCCGGTAACCGACCAGGCCCGGGCCAAGTTTGCACTGTGATCTGGCGCGTCGAGCTATCGCTACGCCGACTGCACAGATGGGGTTGGGGGGGCCGATGGCGTCGTATTCGGGGCGGTCGGGACCTTGCTCGGGACGCTCGGTGGCGTCAGCGAGCCGTACTGCGGGCAGTAGGCCTGGATGGCGGCGCCGGTGAAGTAGGCGGCGTTGAGCGTCGGCCAACTGGTCGCGCTGGTCACCTTGGCGATCAGGTCCGCGTTGCTGGTGCTGGGGTTGTCTTTCAGCGACCCACAGACCACATTCTTCGCGACCTGGATGGCCTTGTCCGGCGCACCGAAATTCATGCCCGAGGTGCTGAGATTGGCGATGAACGCGTCGTCGGCGGGGTCCGCGTACGCCGGCGCGGCCAAGGCGACGGCGACGGCGATTGCCGCCGCGACTTTCCTCAGCATGAGGCCCCCTCCGGTTGCATCCGGCCCGCTGCTGGCCGTAACGGCATTTTAGCCAGCCCAAAAGCGCAGATGAGTCGAGATCAGCACTTGCCTGGCCACCCAGGTGGGGAAATCCTTGACGGATGACGACTTCAACGCGAGCTATCCCGTGGCTGGTCCGGTTCACCGGCGTGCTGGTGTTGGTGTTGGCTGCGCTCGGATGTGCCGGCGGCCCATCGGCCCAGGCGTTCCCGGCACCGCTGCCCAGTAACCACTGGTGTCCTGGTGATTTCTGGGATCCGGGCTGGGACGACATTTACAACTGGGACTGGAATCAATGCCACGACTGGCATGGACCAACCGGCCAGGGCGCGATGGCGGGCTGGGGCCCATGGGGTCCCCCGCCGGGGTGGGCCCCGCCGAGGCCGCCACAACCCACGTGGGCACCCGGGGCCAAATTGATGTGGAATCCCACCGCCAATAGCTGGGGATTCTGGAACAACAACATCTGGACGCCCGTCTGATCTCATGTGGCGTTATGGTGAGGTGCATGGTGGCTCGGGAGCGTACCGACCCGTCAAAAGAATCCGAACCTCGCGTCAATGAGCTCGAGCAGCGCGAGCTGGCTATCGCGCGGCGCGAGGACGAGGCGAGCCGGCGCGAGCGAGTCGCCGACGAACGCGATCGGGTTGCCGACGAGCGGGACCGGATCGCCGATGAGCGCGAAGCCGTGGCGGACGAACGAGAGGCCCGTGCGGACATCCGAGAAGGTGCGACCGCCGAGCGCGAGCGCGCGCGCCTGCAGCGTGTCGACGATCTGGCGCGGCGACAGAATGCCGAGGCCGAGCGGGAGAACGCCGAGATAAGGCGGGCGGTGGCGGAGACCCGACGTCGGTTGGACGAAGACCAGGTCTGACGACTACCGGCGACCCCGGCCTAGTACTACACTGCGTAGTCCGACTGGGGAGGGCCTATGCGGTGGCGGGGAATTAATCACGTCGAGTTCGCGGTCTTGGACTACGACGCGTCGATCGAGTTTTACGACGCGATGTTCGGCTGGCTGGGCTATGACAGCTTCTCGTCATTGAACATGGAGTACCAGTCGATCTACTACTTCACCCGGTATATCAACCCGCACAGCTACATCGGCATTCAACCGGCGCGGACCGGCGAGAGGTTGACGCACAGCGACCAGGCTGTCGGGGTCAATCACATCGCGCTGTGGGCCCGCGGAAGAGATGAGGTCGACCGCTTCCACCGCGAATTCCTGCTTGAGCGAGGCGTTCTCGTCACCGACGAACCGCAGGAGTACCCGCAGTACTGGCCGGGCTATTTCGCGGTGTTCTTCGACGACCCGATCAACGGGATCCACTGGGAGTTGACCTGGGTGCCGAAAATCCCTACGCCACGCCAAGTTTGGTCTTCCTACCGCGCGATCAACGCATTCGCCAAGAGTCGTGCGGACTTGGCGAAGACGGTGCCCGGTGTTACCTGGCAGGCGAGGCGGAGCCTGCCGCGACGGTGAAGACGGCGAGGTTTGCACCCCGGCCGCGGTCCGTGCGCGGGCAGAGGCTGGCGTCGGCGGGGTTCGGGCGGAGTGCCCGAGATGCCGTCGCAGCCCGCCGGGCCGGCGCCCACCCCGCCAACGTTGACGTACTCAATTTGCGGTAACCATTCGTCGACGGAGAAGCAGCACTTCAAGAGCGCCACACCCGTCTCAAGTAATTTGCTGAGCGTTAGCATCTGCCACAGTAATCACTTCTGTTGCACTTTCTAAGTTATTGCGTGACTTTGCTGCTGTATATGCAGGTCAACCCACATTTTCGTTAATCCGTGATTAGCGCCACAAATTTTGATTTCCTATTCATAATTTGGGTAGCGTCCGGCTCATGATTGCTCTAGCAACGCTATTGGCGCTCGTTAATCAGGTTTCCGGGACGCCCTATGTTCCCGGTGGCGATTCGCCGGCCGGCACCGATTGTTCGGGTTTGGCCTCGTGGGTGGCAAATGCCGCGGTCGAGCGGCCGGTGTTCGGTAGCCGGTTCAACACGGGTAACGAAGAGGCCGCATTAGCGGCCCGCGGCTTCCAGTACGGGACGGCCCCCAACGCTTTGGTGATCGGCTGGAACGGTGGCCACACGGCCGTCACTCTGCCGGACGGCACCCCTGTGTCCAGTGGTGAGGGCGGCGGCGTCCGGATCGGCGGCGCTGGGGCCTACCAGGCAGGATTTACCCACCATATGTTCCTGCCGATGGACTTGGACCTGCCGGAAGGCGAGCTGCCGGCACCCGAGGCGCCCGTCGAACTCGTCGATGCCGTTGCCCCCGAGCCGGCTCCCGAGTTCGCGCCACCCGCCCCCGAGCTCGCCCCGCCGGCGCCCGAACCGGCACCCGAACCCGGGCCTGAAGCCGGCCTGCCGGGCGCCCCCGGAATGGCGGACGCATAACCAGATCGACACACACTGAGCAAATTCAGCTAACGCCCGGCCGGCGTATTGTGGGCTGCCTCACAATACGCCGCCGGGCGTGATTTATATCAAAAGCCGACTGTCCAAACGAAATTCCCCAGCTTTCGAGTTTCTGTGTATTTCACGTGAATTGACTGTTCAATTCATGCTGAGCCGTAGCCTCGATCGAACCCGGCCACTCTTACTACGCTCTTCTAGGATTGCCCTGACACCCGCCGATAGGAGCGAGCATGACCACCTCGACCACCCACCTGGGCGGCGTCATCAGCGCAACCCAAGATGCAGTTGCCGTTGACAGGGCGAACGCGCAGGTGGTCTTCCGGGCGTCGGCTACCGCCCACGATGCGGTGGCCAGCACCGTCAACCTCGGTCCATATCGTGTCGAGGTCGACGAGCCACCGCTGCTCGGCGGCGAAGGCAAGGCCCCCAATCCGGTCGAGTACTACCTGGCCTCGCTGTTGTCCTGTCAGATCGTGACCTGGCGGTTCTACGCCGAGAAGCTCGGCATCGCGGTCGACGAGATCACCGCGCACGCCGAGGGCGACCTCGACGTGCAGGGGTTCTTCGGGCTGGATGACAGCGTCCGCGCCGGATTCGGCGAAGTCCGGGTGGTGGTCAAGGTCAAGGGGCCCGACACGCTGGAGCGTTACCGCGAGCTGCAGGACGCCGTCGACGCCCACTGTCCGGTGCTGGATCTGACCCGTAATCCCACGCCGGTGAGCACGCGCGTGGAGCTCGGCTGACCAAAAACGGTCAGTTGACGACGGAGATCTCCTTGCCCAGCTCATATCCCGGCGCCAACGGCAGCGTGTCTCCGCTCCAGAACTTGCCGGGGTCGAACCAGTTGGTGTCCTTATCGGTCACCAGCAACCCCATCTCCTCGTAAGTGATCGCCACGGTCTCGGCGCAATAGGCTGTCTCCAGGCCCATCTTGCGCTGTTCCGACTTGCGTCGCTCGGTACGTTCTTGAACTTTCTTCTCCACCAGAGGAATTCCGCGGAACCAATCATTGACGGTGGGCAGCCGCCCGCGCAGCCAGCGCCCGGTCAGCCGCGCGGTGGTCGGAAACGCGGTGCCGTTCATCCGGGCGATCACCCGCAGCAGTTCGTTCTCCTGCTCGCGGTTGGCGTATGGAGTCAGCTGGCGGAACCAGCACCGTTGGTGGTAGCGCTCTGTCCACCGCTGGTAAACCTGTCGGGCGTCGTTGAGTTGCACGCCGCGGTGATTGGTTCCGGTCCACATGTCGACCAGCTTGTCGCCCAGTTCGGCGTGCCAGATCAACGGCGGCAGATCGTCGATCGCGACCGTCATGCCGACGTGGTTCACCGGGGCGTTCGTCAACGTCTGGATGGCGCGGTCGGGTCCGGAAACCCCACGGAACAGCCACAGGTCGCCGGTCCGCGTTTCGGCCAGCGCTTGGTCCAACGTGAGCGTGCTCGAGTCCACCAGAGCACTCTAAGGGGAGAAAGGCCGCGTTAGCCTGTGCTCATGCGCAACATTTGGAAGTGGGTCGGGCTGGCCGGCGTCGCAGGCGTGGTCGCCGGTGGTGCGTTGGTGGTGCGCGATCAACGCAAACGGCGGGCTTATACCCCGGACGAGATCCGGGCTCGACTGCACCAGCGGCTGGCCGAATCCGAGGCCGGCGGCTACGAATCGGATTCGGCCTCGACCGCGAACAACCGGTAACTACCGGAGAAACCTTTCAACTCGACTTCGCGGCCGTCGTCGAAACCGATTCCGTCGCACTCCGCAACGGCATCCCGGACGGGCTCGCTCACCAGGATCTGACCGCCTTCGGCCTTCGCGGCAACTCGGGCCGCCATCGCGACGTTGCGGCCGAACAGGTCGTCGCCGCGGCGTACCGAGCGGCCCATGTGGATCCCGATGCGGACCCGAATATCGTGGTGCCGCTTGCGTTTTGCGTCTTTGTCCAATGCCTGCTGGATGTCGATACCACACCGCACCGCATGCTCGGCGCGGGAGAAGGCGACCATGTATCCGTCACCCTGGCTCTTGACGATGTGCCCCTCGCGTTTGCGCACCCGTTCCTGAACCAATTTGTCGTGCGCGCCAATCAGTTTGACCCAGGCGCGGTCGCCGATCCGCTCGTTGAGGGCGGTGGACTCCTCGATGTCGGAGAACAGAATCACCACCCGGCCGTCCGGAGTGACCCGCGCCAAGTCGGGTCGTTCCACCTCCGCCCAGTCCGCGAGGTCCTCGATCGAGCTGCGCACCACGGCACCGAAACCTTCCTTGCGCATCAGGTTGGCGGTGTTCCACAGCGTCTTGACGGTCTCCCGGCCGCCTGACCAGATCCGGCGGCCGACGTCGGTGCGTTGCCGCAACTCGTCCAGTTCCGCACGACTGCGCTTGAGTAGCACCGCGAGCGCGACGAGCCCGGCGGCCTCGATCGCTGCGAGACCGCTGAGGGCATAGAGGGCCAGATGAAGCGGATCGCTCATGCGGGCCATCCTCTCAGGGCGGCCTGGCATCGTTCTTGTCGGGCGAATCGGCGATGTCTAGGGTTGAGTTTGGTCGCCGCGGGGAAGCAGTCTCTAGAAGCCAATTTGACGTCCTGGAGGTGGGGAATTGGCCGATGGCGAGTGCGACGACTCAGATCTGTTTGTGATCTTCGGCCTCACCGGCGATCTGGCGCGAAAAATGACGTTCCGCGCGCTGTACCGATTAGAGAGCCGCGAGCTGCTGGACTGTCCGATCCTGGGCGTCGCGAGCGACGAGTTGTCGGTGGACAAGCTGGTCGCGCTCGCCCGGGAAGCCCTCGACGACGCCAGCGAGAAGGTCGACGACGCAACGTTCGACCGGTTGGCAGACCGGTTGTCCTATCTGCACGGAGACGTCACTGACCGCGGGCTCTACCAGGAGCTGGCCGAACACATCAAATCCGCGCGCCGGCCGTTGTTCTACTTGGAGATGCCGCCGACGTTGTTCGCCCCGATCGTGGAGAACCTCGGCGAGGTGGGCCTGCTGGAGCATGCGCGGGTGGCCGTGGAGAAGCCGTTCGGCCACGACTACGACTCCGCGTGCGAGCTGAACACCCGGTTGCGCGCGGTGCTGGACGAGAAGCAGATCATGCGGGTCGACCACTTTCTCGGCAAGCAGCCCGTCGTCGAACTGGAGTTCCTGCGGTTCGCGAACATCGCACTGGCGAGACTGTGGGACCGCGACAGCGTCGCCGCCATCCAGATCACTATGGGCGAGAATTTCGGCGTGGAGACTCGCGGCAAGTTTTACGACGCCGTTGGTGCGCTGCGTGACGTGGTGCAGAACCATCTGCTGCAAGTCCTCGCGCTGGTCGCGATGGAGCCGCCGGTCGGGTCGAGCGCCGACGACCTGAATGACAAGAAGGCCGAGGTGCTGCGGGCCATTCCGGCATTGCAGCCCGAGCATTGCGTCCGCGGTCAGTACCGCGGCTACACCGATATCCCGGAAGTGCCGGAGGATTCGCAGACCGAGACCTTCGTCGCGCTGCGCACCGAGATCGACAACTGGCGCTGGGCTGGGGTGCCGGTGTTCCTGCGCGCCGGAAAGTGCCTGCCCGAAAAGGTCACCGAGGTGCGGCTGTTGCTGCGGCGCACTCCCGGCCTGTGCTTTTTGCCCGTGGCCAAACCCGCCGAGCCCAATCAGATCGTGCTGCGCGTCGACCCGGATCCGGGTATGCGCCTTCAGCTTTCGGGCAAGGTGCACGACGGCTGGCATGACGTCCACCTGGACTCCTCGTTCGCCGAGGACCTCGGCGAACCCGAACGGCCCTACGAGCGCTTGTTTCACTCCGCCTTGACCGGGGACCATCAGCACTTCGCTCGGATCGACAGCATCGAACACACGTGGCGCATCGTCCAGCCGCTGTTGGACAATCCTGGTGAAATCCATCCCTACGATTGCGACACCTGGGGACCGGACGCCGCGGACGCGCTGCTGGAAGGTCACCACCCCTGGCAAGAGCCGTGGATGCCCAAGAACTCGGGCAAGTGAGGAGCGAAAAGCTATGCAGCTGGGCATGATCGGTCTGGGCCGGATGGGCTCCAACATCGTCCGCCGAGTGGCCAAGGGCGGGCACGAATGCGTCGTCTACGACCACAGCCCGGACGCGGTCGAGGCAATGGCCGGCGAGGACAACGTCACCGGCGTCTCCTCGGTGGCCGAGCTGCGGGACAAGCTCACCGCTCCGCGCGTGGTCTGGGTGATGGTGCCCGCGGGGACCATAACTACCGGGGTGATCGACGAACTGGCCGATACCCTCGAGTCCGGCGATATCGTGATCGATGGTGGCAATTCCTATTATCGTGATGACATCCGGCACGCGGAAACGTTGTCCAACAAGGGTATCCGGCTACTGGACTGCGGTACCAGCGGCGGTGTGTGGGGCCGCGAACGCGGTTACTGCCTGATGATCGGCGGCGATTCGGACGCCTTCGACCACGCCGAGCCGATCTTCGCCACCGTCGCGCCGGGTGTCGATGCGGCCCCGCGCACGCCGGGTCGCGAGGGGCAGGTCGCGCAACCGGAGCAGGGTTACCTGTATTGCGGGCCGGCCGGCGCGGGCCACTTCGTCAAGATGGTGCACAACGGAATTGAGTACGGGATGATGGCATCGTTGGCCGAGGGCTTGAACATCTTGCGCAACGCCGACATCGGCACCCGCATCGAGCAGGGCGATGCCGAAACCGCGCCGCTGTCGAATCCCGAGTTCTACCAATACAACTTCGACATTCCCGACGTCGCCGAAGTGTGGCGCCGGGGCAGCGTGATCGGCTCCTGGCTGCTGGATCTGACCGCTAGCGCACTGCGTGAGTCGCCCGACCTCAAGGAGTTCTCCGGACGCGTATCGGATTCGGGTGAAGGCCGGTGGACTTCCATCGCGGCAATCGACGAGGGCGTTCCCGCGCCGGTGCTCACGACCGCCCTGCAGTCCCGTTTCGCCTCCCGCGACCTCGACGATTTCGCGAACAAGGCACTGTCGGCGATGCGCAAGCAGTTCGGCGGCCACGCCGAGAAACCGGCCAACTAGCGACGCAGCCTCCGCCCCGCCGCCCCCGCCGAGAGTGCAACACGCGACGGCTCAGCGGCGTGTCGCGTCGGGAGTTGCACGCTCGGCGCCAGAGGGGTGCCCGCCGGTGGCCTCCGCCCGCTCCACGAACGCCACCACAGCGTCGCTGAAGGCATCGTTGTCGTCGCCCGCCGCGGTGTGTCCCGCGTTGGACAGTTCGACGAATTCCGCGCGCGGCACCTGGGTCAGGAAATGCTCCACGCCTTCGAGGCTGACGACGTCGGACAGCTTGCCTCGGATCAGCAGCACTGGGATGGACAGGTTGGCCGCGGCCTCCTCGAAGCCCTCGGTGCGCAATTCGGGGTCGTCACCCGGTTTCGTCATGAACGCGGGATCCCAGTGCCAGTACCATCGCCCGTCGCGCTGGCGCAGGTTCTTCTTGAGTCCCTCCGGGCTGCGGGGCTTGGTCCGGTGCGGTAGATATGCGGCGACGGCGTCGGCGGCCTCCTCTAGCGAGGCGAAGCCGTCGATGTTGGTCATCATGAATTCGCGGATACGCGCGCTGCCGTCCTTCTCGAATCGCGGCACCACGTCGACGAGCACCAGCTTGGTCACCTTGTCGGGGCCGGCCCGGTGCGCAACCAGGATGCCGGTCAACCCGCCCATGCTGGCCCCGATGATCACCACCGGTCGGCCGATCGCATCCAGGACGTGCATGACGTCGGCGGTCAGCGTCTCGACGTCGTAGTCGGCGTCCGGTGCGCGGTCGCTGTCGCCGTGCCCGCGGGTGTCGATGGCGACGACGTGAAAGCCGTCGTCCGCCAGGATCTGTCCGGTGTTCTTCCAGGAGAAGCGATTCTGTCCGCCGCCATGCAGCATCAGGATGGTGGGCCGTTCGGCCGCCGTGGCGGCGCCGCGGTTCCATTCGTCGGCCACCAGGGTGATGGCGTCCACCCCGGAAAACTCGACCGTTTGTGGGCTGCTGCTCATGTGGTGAGCCTTTCGTTCGGTTCGGGTTGCTGATTGGCGAGGTATGCGGTGATGACTTCGACGAGCATCTGGCGGTCTCGGCTGCTGTCCAACGGCTTGGGCCAAGTCAGCTGTAGTGCGACCATGCCGCGCACGGTGCTCCAAATCAGCTTGCCGAGGCGGGTCGCCTGCGAGGGCGCCAGATCGGTCCCCAGGTGCTGTCCGATATCGGCCATCCGCGCCGACATTGCCGCCAGATGGGCGTTGGCGGTCGCGGTGCGTGCGCTGCGGGTGGCGATCAGGATTTCCAGAGCCGCCATCGACGTCGGGCTGGAGAACGCCTGCCACACCGCCTCGACGACGAAGGCGGGACGGTCTTCGGGCGCGATTTGCGCCGCCCGGCCCGGCAGTTCGTCGAGTGTGTCGAGCAATTCCGCGAATCCCTTGTCCACCACGGCCATCAGGATTCCGTGCAGATCGCCGAAATGGTATTGGACTGCACCCCAAGTCATTCCGGCGCGCTCGGTGATCTGCCTGATACTGGGTGGAGCGAATCCCTCTTGTAGTACGTAGCTCACCGTTTCGTCGATGACCGCCTGGCGACTGCGTTCGGCGCGGGCCTGGGTTCCACCGGCCGGCCTGCGTGCCCTCACCGCATCACGCCGTGCAGGTGGTCGAGCGGCCGAAGGTCATGGGCGGCCAGTATTCCGCTGGGCGCGCGGCAGACCGCCTCGATGAGGTTGACCACCCGCGCTGCCGTGGCGATGACACCGCCTTGGTTGTGATCAATGTGCCCGCCCAGGTGGGTGTTGATTTCGACGCCCGGACTGCCCTCGACGACCACCCGGTGCACCCCGGGCCGGCCGTCCGGCGGGTACGCCCAGTCCGGCGCGGCCGTCGCACCGAGTCGGTTGACGTGCTCCATCGTGATCACTGTCTTGCCGTCGCGGATCCCGTCCACGCCGAACCGGACCGCGGCGACCTGTCCGGGGTCGACGTGCATCATCACGCAGTCGATCGGCTCGGGCGTCACCCACTTTTCGCAGCGCTCCCGCACCTCGTCGAGTTCGACGCCGAGATCCTGCGCCAGGCTGCGTACCTGAACTCCCCACATCGAGGTGAGCACGCCAGGTGAGAACATGACCGGCGTGTGATCCGGTGACGTCCCGAATCCGAAACTGACACCGGTGAATTCGGCATCGTCGTAGCTGGCGTAGTCACAGATCTCCTGCACCGTGATGCTGGTCGCGCGTTCGGCCAGGCTCAGCGCGGTATACGCCAGGGTGTCGCCGGAGAAGCCCGGGTCGACCCCATTGATGTAAAGCGTCGCATCACCCTCGGTGCAGGCCCGCTGCAAAGGGTCTCGCAACCACTCGCCGGCCTGCTCGGGCGCCACCATCCACACGAACGAGGAGCCGACCACGTTGGTCCCGGCCCGCAGAAATCCGGCGATCTCCTTGATGGCTTCCCTGGGCCGGGTCTCCGCTTGCGACGTGTAAACCATACAGTCGGCCTTCAGTGCTACCAGAGCCTCGACGTCGTCGGTGGCCAGCACGCCGGTCGGCGTGGACAGCCCGCACAACTCCGCGGCATCCCGTCCCACCTTGCCGGGGCTGGATGCGTGCACACCGACCAACTCCAGGTCTTCCCGCTCGATCAGCATCCGCAACGCGTGCCGGCCGACATTGCCCGTCGCGTACTGAATGACCCTGCGGCTCATATCAATACCTTGCGCAAGGGGCACAGGTCCGGTCATAGGTCACTGCAATCTCCTCACATCAGGTCCGTGATGGTCTTGAGGCCCGCTTCGTACAGCACGCCCGGCAGCATGCCGCCGTCGATCTCAATCGTGGTGCCGTTGATGAAATCGGCTGTGCCCGAAGCCAGAAAGACGACCGTCCGGCCGACTTCGGCGGGTTCGCCCCCGCGCTTCATCGGCACCTTGGCGAAATACTCGGTTCCGGTCGGGTCGTCCTTGTTGAGTACGAACGCCCGGAAGTTGTCAGTGATCGTCGGACCCAGGGCCACGCAGTTCACCCGCACCTTGGGACCCCATTCCTGCGCGAGTGAGCGGGTCAGGTGGTTGAGCCCGGCCTTGGCGGCTCCGTAGGACACCAGCGTGGGGGAGCCCGCCGGGTGACTCGCACCGCTGGAGATGTTGACGATGCATCCGGTGCCGTCTTGGGTCTTCATCTGCCGGTAGGCGCGGATCGCGAACCACATTGGGCTGATCAGGTTCATCTGCACCGCGAACGCGTGGAACAACGCGGTGCGTTCGAAATCGTCGGCGCTGCGTGGTGCGCCTTGCAGCCGTTGCACCAGCTCGGGGATGTCGTCGACCTGTGGTGCCGGCACCGTGCCGCCGGCGTTGTTGACCAGGATGTCGATCCGGCCATAGCGGTCGGCGACCTGCTGTACGAAGGCGTCGATCGCGCGGTAATCGGCTTGGTCACAGACCATTTGAGCGCTGCGTCGCACCCACTGCGGATCAGCATCGACGCCGGGCAGCGCGTCCAGCGGTGTGCGCGAACAGCCGATCACGGTGGCCCCCGCCCGCAGCAATTCATGCGCGATGCCGACGCCGACCCCACGGCTGGTTCCGGTGACGACGGCGACTTTGCCGTCCAGCGAGCCCACCGATGGATAATTACACTTGTAATCTTTTTCGGCAAGCGCCGATGAGTTTCCGGCCCCGCCACGGTCTGCCTCTTTCGAGGAGACCAGACAGAAAAGGAGGCGGCCAATGCCGACGATCACGCCCTCACTATGGTTCGACGACAACTTGGAAGAGGCGGCGGAGTTCTACACCTCGGTGTTTCCGAACTCTTACGTTGAGGGATACACCCGCTACACCGAAGTCGGGCCGGGTGAGCCGGGTTCGGTTGCGTTCGGGTCATTCGTGCTGGACGGTATCCGGTTCATTGGGCTCAACGGCGGCCCGGTGTTCACCTTCGACGAGGCCGTGTCGTTCACCGTCGACTGCAAAGATCAAGAAGAGGTGGATTACTACTGGAACCGCCTTGTCGAGGGCGGGACGGAATCGGAGTGCGGCTGGCTCAAGGACCGCTTCGGCCTGAGCTGGCAGATTGTGCCGGCCCGACTGATGGAATTGGTCAACGACCCCGATCCCGCCCGGGCCGCCGCCGCTACCAGGGCTATGCACGGCATGAGCAAGATCATCATCGCCGATCTCGAGCAGGCGGTTGCCCAAGTCTGAGCTGTTCTGCCTGGTCGAGGTAGGCGCGGCCGAGGTCACCCTTCCGCGTCCCGTCGACGTCCGGTTACGTTGGACTGGTCGAGCGAACGGCGAACAGGAGTCGAGTTGTCTGAACCAGGCTGGATCGACGTGAAGGGCCCCAACGGTGACCTGAAGGCGCTCACCTGGGGGCCGAATGATGCCCCGATCGCCTTGTGTTTGCACGGATTTCCCGATACCGCGTACGGGTGGCGCAAACTCGCACCGCGACTTGCCGATTCCGGTTGGCGGGTTGTCGCGCCCTTCATGCGCGGTTACGCGCCGTCGGACATTCCGGTCGACAGGAGCTACCACATCGGGGCGTTGATGGACGATGCCCTTCGGGTGCGGGCGGCGGCGGGCGGCACCGATCAGGACGTGATCATCGGTCACGACTGGGGGGCGATCGCCGCCACGGGCCTGGCTGCCATGCCGGAAAGCCCGTTCGCCAAGGCGGTCATCATGTCGGTGCCTCCGTCGGGAGCGTTCCGTCCGCGGGGTGGGGTATCCGACCGCGGCCGGTTGGCCCGCGAGTTGGCGCGTCAGGTGCTGCGCAGCTGGTACATCAGCTACTTCCAGTTGCCCCTGCTGCCGGAGCGGTCCGCATCGTGGGTGGTGCCGCTGCTATGGCGGCGCTGGTCCCCGGGCTACCGGGCCGACGAGGATCTGCGCCACGTCGACGCCGCGATCGGGACGCCGGAGAGTTGGCGCGCGGCGCTGGGCCCGTACCGGGCCACAATCCGCAACACCCGGCCGCCAACGCAGTATGCGGAGTTGCACCGCTACTGGACGGAGCCGCCGCAGCTGTCGACGCTGTACCTGCACGGTCAAGACGACGGCTGTATGACGGCGGCTTTCACGCACTGGGTGGAGCCGATATTGCCTGCGGGCAGCGAGGTTTCGGTCGTCTCGCATGCCGGACACTTCCTTCAGCTCGAGCAGCCGGACAAGGTCGCCAACCTGGTTCTGACGTTCGTCGGTTCGCCCCGCTGAGGTGGTGATCGGGCACCGGATGGCTGCCGTCGACGCCCAGTTCTACTGGATGTCGGCCAAGGTTCCGAGCGACCAGTTCCTGCTGTATGCGTTCGATGGTGAACCCGATGACCTGGACTTGGCTGTCGACCGCGTGCGCGGGCGGGCGCGCGCCTGCGCAGACCTGAGCATGCGGGTCGCCGATGACTGCCCGGCGCGGTATCCGCGCTGGGTGCCCACGCCGGTCCAGCCGGATCAGATAGTGCATCACGAGTTGGGCGAGCCGAGTGACGACTGGGACGGCTGTTTGGCCGCGGTGGTCGGCCTGGCCGCCCACCAGTTGGATATTCGGCAGATGGCGTGGCGGCTGCACGTTTTCGCACCGGTGTGCGGCATTCCGGGGGTGTCGGGGCCCGGTGCCGTTGCGGTCCTGCAGGTCGCGCACGCGCTGGGGGACGGCGCCCGGGCGTCGGCCATGGCGGCGTGGCTGTTCGGCCGTCCGGCGCCGGTACCCACCATCGCCGCGACGCCGGCCGGGTTTCCGCCCCGGCTGGTGGTTGCGGCGGCGCGCGCCCACCGCCAACTGGTGCGTGACACCGACGCGGGGCTGGTGGCACCGGGGGTTGGGCTGCGGCCGCTGGTAGCCACGAACGCCCGGCCCGGCGCCGACCGTGCGGTGCGCACGCTGGTGCGACGGCGCGGGCAGATATTCGGTCCGACCGTCACGGTCGGGGTGCTGGCCAGCGTTGCCGAGGCGCTGGCGGAATGGCTTGGTGGCGAGACGGATTCGTTGGGCGCCGAGGTGCCGATGGCCAAACCCGGTGCGCCGCGGGCATACAACCATTTCGGCAACGCAGTGGTGGGGCTATACCCAGCTTTGGCGCGGGCTGACCGAATAGCGCGGATCACGGGTGACCTCGCCAATTCGCGCCGCCGGTTCGAGCATCCCGCGACCCGGGCGAGCGACCGGGCTTTCGCCGCGGTGCCCGCAGCGTTGTTGCGTTGGGGCGTATCGCAGTTCGACCCCGACGTCCGGCCGACACAGGTGGCCGGCAATACGGTGGTGTCCAGCGTGAACCGCGGTGCGGACGATTTGCGTTTCGGGGGCGCCCCGGTGACGCTCACCGCCGGCTATCCCGCACTGTCGAGTGTGATGGGCTTAACCCACGGGGTGCATGGCATCGGCGACACGGTGGCGATCAGTGTGCACGCCGCGCGGTCGGCGATGACCGATATCGACGGCTATCTGCGGGTATTGGACGCGGCGCTGTAACTCATTGCGCGTCACCGGATCTGGCCGCTTCTTCGCGGGTCAAACCGACGGCCAGAATCAATTCCTCGTGCAACTCGAACCACACGGTGTGATAGGAATCGATGAGCGGCCTTGTCAGCCAGGCAATTTCGCCACGCTTCACCTTCTCCAGGGCCGCGCTCAACTTGGCCGGGTAACCGGCGAGCCTCGGCAATTGCGCCGTCACCGCTGCGATGATCGGCAAGACCCGCTCATGCACTGCGTCCAGACGGGCCAGCACCGCGGCGTCGTACTCGGCGTCGTCATGACTGTTGGGTTGGCCGTCCCGGAGTTGCCAGTCGGTAATCAGTGTCTTGAAATCGGTATTCACCAAACCGAATTCGGCGTATTTGGTGGCCAGCACGGTCGCGTCGGCGCCGTCGCGTTCGGCGGTGAGCAACTCGGCAAGCCGGGCGCGGCCCTCAGCGGTGATCCGCACGGTGGGACCCTCGACCAGCAGCCCGGCGGCGGCCAGTTGGCGAACCGTCTCGGCCACCGCGGTCTCGTCGGCGGCGCTGCTGGCCGCCAAGGTAGCGGCCAGGTCGGGCAGGCGCACCCGGCCTTTCAACCGGACCGCCTGCAGCACAGAGAGTTCACTCATCGCTCGGCCTTCACGCGGATGGCGTGCAGCATGGTGATCAGTGGCGCGGGCGAGACAACGTCGGTGTGCCCGGCTTTCAGAGCCGCGCGGGCCGCCGCCTCCGACGCGTCCGCCAGAATGGGGTGGTCGCCGCGCGCGTGCGCGCGCAGTGGGCTGACGGCCATCGCGATCTCAGCCAACTCCCGCAACTCCGGCGTGTCGTCCTGCGACCAGACCGTCAAATCCAGGATGCCTTGCCGTACTTCACCTTCGTAGCCGTCCACGGTGATCTGCCTGCCGGTCAATGCCGCGGCGACCCCGTGGCCGCAGCCCACCACGGCGACCCTGCCGAGCTCGCGGCTGACCACCGCCGCGTGGCTCGCCGCTCCGCCGATCTCGGTGACGATGCCTTGTGCGGCAAGCATTCCCAACACGTCCTCGGGCCTGGTGTGGTCGCACACCAGGATGACAGGTTCGCCCCGGTCGGCGGCGCTGAGCGCCTCGTCGACGTCGGTGTACGCCGTGCCGGCCGCGATGCCCGGGCATGCGGGCAGACCCTTGGCCAACAGCGGTGCCGCCAACCGACTTTCGGGTTGCAGAGCCGGCTGCAGCACCGCCTGGACGTCTGATGGAGTCACCCGGCGCAGCGTTTCGGCGTCGTCGATGAGGCCTTCCCGGCGCAGCTGCAGCGCCAACCGCACCGCGGCGTGCGCCGAGCGTTCGGCGCTGCGCGTTTGCAGCAGCCACAATTTGCCGTCCTCGACCGTGAATTCGATTTCCTGCACGTCTGCGTTAAGCCGCTCGAGGCGCTGGGCGGCCGCCATCAACTCCTCGTATACGCCCGGCAGCTCAGCACGCAGCGCGGCGATAGGCTCCACGTCGACGAGGCCGGACACGACATCGTCGCCCTGGCCGCCGGGTAGCCACTCGCCAAAAGGATCCTCGGCGCCGGTGATCGGATTGCGAGAAGACAGCACGCCCGCACCGGACTTCGGGACCTGGTTGCCGAACACCATTGCCTGCACCACCACCGCCGTGCCGCTTCGGTCGTCGAGGCCGTGGTGTTCGCGGTAGGCGATGGCGCGGGGGGAATTCCACGAGGCGAAAACGGCTTCGACGCCCGCCCGAAGTTGAGCATATGGATCTTGCGGGGGTTCCGGGCCGGCGTCGCTGCCCGACACGGTGCGCCGGTAAAGCCGGCCGAACCGGCGGCGGGTGTCGCGGGCAAACTCGGTAGTGGTGGTCGCGGCCAGCGCCCGCTCGACGGTGTCATTGATACCTAGGTCCAGGATCGTGTCCATCATCCCGGGCATCGACTGGGTGGCGCCCGAACGCACGCTGACCAGCAACGGGCGCGGACCTCGACCGAATGTGCGCGCGGTTTGGTCTTCCAGCCAGCGAATCCCGTTCAGGACGTGCTCCCAGATCGCGTCGATCGTCGGTCCGGGCTCGGCGAGATAACGCAACCCGACCTCGGTGGTGATGCAGAACGCGGGAGGTACCGGCAAATTGCGACGGCGCATGGTGTCGATGCCATGACCCTTGTTGCCCAGAATCTCTCGTGGCAGCTGGGCATGGCCGTCGAGCAACACGACGGGGTCGCGCAGGATGCCTGCTGAGGGGGCGTGGCGACGCGCAAGACGAGCCATCCTTGCACCCCCTGGTCGTTGCCGGAACGCCTGCAATGGTCCCACACGGGTTGCCTTGCCCGGCCGCTCCGCCGCTGCTGTCACAGCTATGCCCGATGCTCTAGTTTTGACGCTATGACTCCCTACGATCTCGGGTTGCTGATCCTGCGGCTGGTGTTGGGCCTGACGTTGGCCGCGCACGGTTTGAACAAATTCTTCGGCGGCGGGCGCATACCGGGCACCGCGCGGTGGTTCGAGAGCATCGGGATGAAGCCGGGCAAGTTCCATGCCACCGTCGCCGCGACCACCGAGACCGCGGCCGGGCTGGGGCTGGCGGCCGGGCTGCTCACCCCGATCCCGGCGGCCGGCTTTGTGTCGCTGATGATCGTCGCGGCCTGGACCGTGCACCGCGCCAACGGATTCTTCATCGTCAAGGAGGGCTGGGAGTACAACCTGGTGCTGGCCCTGAGCGCGGTGGTCGTCGCCACCCTGGGTGCCGGGAAGCTCAGCCTGGACTACCTGATCTTCGGCAAGAACTGGTTCGACGGCTGGCACGGCTTGGCGATCTCGCTGGGCCTGGGCTTGGCCGGTGCCGTCGGCCAGTTGCTGATCTTTTACCGCCCGCCGGTCAAAGAATCGGCGTAAGGCCGTCCTGACCAAGCAGTAGCCCGCCGGTGCCGCCGGTGCCGGGGCCGCCCGGCGGTGTGCCGGTTCCACCGTTTCCGCCGTTGCCGCCGGTGCCGATCAGCACGCCTCCATTGTTCGAGCCGCCGTTGCCGCCCCCGCCGCCGGCGCCGGACCCGGCCCCACCGGCACCGCCATCACCGCCGTTGCCGATGGCTCCGGCTTTGCCGCCGGCGCCCCCGAGGCCGCCGATGGTGTTCGGGTTCGGGCCGCCCGCACCAGCGGCGCCCCCGGCGCCGCCGGAGCCGTTGAGGAGACCGGCGTTTCCGCCGGCGCCGCCGGCGCCCCCGTGGGAGGCGAACAGCCCTCACCGCCGTTGCCGCCGGTCCCGCCGGAGCCGAACAGAAAGCCGCCGTTGCCGCCGGCCCCGCCGGTCCCCCCGGTGCCGTTGTTGGCGCCGCCGCCGCTGCCTCCCGCGCCGCCGGCGGGTCCAGCGGAAAGGATCCCGGCGCTGCCGCCGTGCCCGCCGGTGCCGCCGGTGGTGAGG
>NZ_HG964939.1:669493-670019 GCF_000613245.1 Mycobacterium asiaticum DSM 44297 | reverse complement strand
CAGCCCACCGGCACCGCCGGCGAAACCGGTACCGCCGACGGCGCCTGGATTCATTGCCGCATCGGCACCGACGGAACCCGCACCACCGGCGCCGCCCGCACCGCCAGCGCCGTTAGCGCCGACGCCACCAGCAGCGCCGCCACAACTCAAGAACCAGCCGGCTGCCCCACCAGCCCCGCCCTGGCCGGCGATACCTCCGACGCCACCGGTGCCACCGCCACCACCGACGCCGCCCAAGCCGGCCAAGTCGCCGTGGGCGCCGCTGCCCCCGACGCCGCCGAGACCACCGGCACCGCCGATACCCCCATGGCCACCGCGACCCAGGAACAGCGCGCCCTGACCACCAACACCGCCGGCACCCCCAGCGCCACCGATGCCGCCCATCCCGCCAAGCGCACCGCCGTCGCTGCCTGCGCCGCCCGAACCACCGGCACCGCCGGCTCCACCAGCACCGCCGCCGCTCAGCAGCCAACCAGCGCCACCGGCCCCGCCGGTTCCACCGGCCCCACCGTTTCCGCCTGGACCG
>NZ_HG964939.1:652506-669195 GCF_000613245.1 Mycobacterium asiaticum DSM 44297 | reverse complement strand
GGCGCCGCCGGTGCCGCCACCGATGCCACCGGCCCCGCCGTTGCCGCCGCCGCCCCACAGGAAGCCACCGTTGCCGCCCGCGCCGCCGGTGCCGCCGCCAATGCCGCCGGCGCCACCCTGACCACCGAGACCCAGTAACCATCCCCCGCTACCGCCGGCACCGCCGCTGGCGCCGACGCCGCCGGTGCCGCCCGTGCCGCCGCTACCGATCAGGCCGGCGGATCCGCCGGCGCCGCCGGTCTGACCGACCGCGCCGGCGGCACCACTGCCGCCGTTTCCGAACAGAATGCCGCCGTCTCCACCGGCGCCGCCCGGGGTCGTCGCGTTGGCGCCATCACCAATTAACGGGCGACCCAGCAGCGTCTGCGTGGGCGAATTGATCACGTCCAGCAAAGCCTGCTCGGCGTTCTCTAGCTCGGTCCACACATACGCGCCGGTGCCGGCGCGCAGGGTCTGTACGAACTGCTCGTGGAACTGCGCTACCTGTGCGCTGACCGCTTGATATTCCCGGCCGTATCCGCCGAAAAGCGCAGCAATGCGAAGCGAAACTTCGTCACCGGCAGCCGCCAGCACCTGACTCGTTGAGGCTGCGGCGGCCGCGTTGGCGGCACCGATCGTCGATCCCAGTTTGGCCAGGTCAGCGGCGGCAGCCGCGACACTTTCCGCCGAAACCGAAACGAAAGACATTAAACGAAGCTCCCAGCAGGAGGGTAAAAGTTCACATATTCGCTCCACGCCGGGATCGCTTACGCAGATGTTAGTAAAAAACGATCCCGATGTCGCCGGTTTTGGCAAATTCGAAACTAATAGTGTGATCTTGATACGCAAACATCTCGGCCAGTCTCAGGACCTGCGCAGTTGAGAACCTCCGCGTACAACGCCTGAGGGATGCCTGCAAGCGAATGCGGCGGGCCCCGTCAATGCGCTGGTCTGAAGGTGGCGGCAAGCGCAGGTTTTTGGTTCGGAGGCGGCGCACCCTGAACGGTGGCATTACGGCACAGCAGGAGGCGCGCATCGCGATCGTGCTGGTAGCTCGGCCGCATCAGCAGAGGAAGAGCAGCATGAGCGGTGGTGTAATGCGCGCTGATCGGCCGTGAAGTGGGGTCGATTCCCGCGACGCGAACGGACGGATATTGTCGCGCTGGCAAATATCAGAGACACAGACACACAGGCCAGGCCGACGCCCGTCTACAGTCCCATCCATGCACTCGTCAGGCTGGTCGTGACCGACTTCGTCAAGCAACATCCGGGCGCGCCGGACGGTTACTTCTCATGGGAGGCCGCGGGCCTGCGCTGGCTTTCTGGCGCGCACGGGGGAGTGCCCTGCGCACACATCGTGTCCGTCGACGCGACGAGCCTGACGCTGCGTCGGCTTGATTCGGTGCCGCCGACGCCGGAGGCGGCGCAGGCATTCGGCCGCCGTCTGGCCGCCACCCACGATGCCGGTGCTCCTGCCTTCGGCGCCGGACCCGATGGGTGGGACGCACCCGGCTTCTTTGGACCGTTGGAACAGCCGCTGCCGATGTCGCTGCGGCGGCACCCACGCTGGGGTGAGTTCTACGCCGAGGAAAGGTTGATTCCGATGGCCGAACTCGCGGCGCCGCGCCTCGAGCCGACGAACCGCCAGTCGATCGAATCGGTGGTGGCGCGGTGCAGTGCCGGCGAATACGACGATGACGACCGCCCGGCTCGGCTGCACGGGGACTTGTGGAGCGGCAACGTGATGTGGACGCCCGACGGGGTGGTGCTGATCGATCCGGCTGCTCACGCCGGCCACCGCGAGACCGACCTGGCCATGCTTGCGCTATTCGGCTGTCCATACTTCGACGAGATCTTGTCCGGCTATCAGCAAGTGCGCCGGTTGACCGACGGCTGGCGTCACCGCGTCGGTCTGCACCAACTCTTCCCGCTGCTGGCGCACGTGGCGCTATTCGGCAAGAGTTACGCCCGGCAGACCGATGCCGCTGCGCGTGCTGCGTTGAACGCCTGATCGCGCGATATCGTCAAAGCGCGATGGCGATCGATGTGTGGATGCAGCACCCGACGCAGCGGTTCCTGCGCAGCGACATGCTGGCCTCCTTGCGACGCTGGACCGGCGGTTCCATTCCGGATGCTGACATCCCGATCGAGGCCACGATTCAAGCGATGGACGCCGCCAACGTCGGGTTCGGTTTGCTCAGTGCCTGGCTGGGACCGCATGGTCAAGATCTCGTCTCGAACGACGAGGTCCGAAGTTGGATACAGGCTCATCCGAGCAGGTTCGCCGGTTTGGCTGCGGTCGACCTCGACCGCCCGATGGACGCCGTACGCGAGCTCAGGCGCCGCATCGACGAGGGATTCGTCGGCCTTCGGGTGGTGCCCTGGCTGTGGAACGCCCCGCCAACCGACCGCCGCTACTACCCGTTGTTCGCGCAGTGTGTGGAGTCCGGTGTGCCGTTCTGCACGCAGGTCGGCCACACCGGGCCGCTGATGCCGTCGGAAACCGGACGCCCGATTCCCTACATCGACCAAGTGGCCCTCGACTTCCCCGAGTTGGTCATCGTCTGCGGACACGTCGGCTATCCGTGGACCGAGGAGATGGTCGCTGTCGCCCGCAAGCACCCGAACGTCTACATCGACACGTCGGCCTACACAATCCAGCGGCTACCGGACGAACTGGTCAAGTTCATGAAAACCGGTACCGGACAACGCAAAGTGCTGTTCGGCACCAACTACCCCATGATCAGCCACAGTCACGCCCTGGCGGCTCTTGACGAACTCGGACTCACCGACGAGGCTCGTCGAGACTTCCTGCACGACAATGCCGAGCGGGTTTTCCAGCTGCGACGAAAGGTAGTCACGTGAACGGTGCCCAGGCCCTGATCAACACGTTGGTCGACGGCGGAGTCGACGTGTGTTTCGCCAACCCGGGCACGTCGGAGATGCACTTCGTGGCCGCGCTGGACACCGTCGAGAAAATGCGTGGCGTACTAACCCTTTTCGAGGGTGTGGCAACCGGCGCCGCCGACGGCTACGCCCGCATCGCCGACCGGCCCGCGGCCGTGCTGCTGCATCTGGGACCGGGCCTGGGCAATGGCCTGGCGAACCTGCACAATGCCCGGCGCGCCCGGGTGCCGATGGTCGTCGTCGTCGGCGACCACGCCACATATCACAAAAAGTACGACGCCCCACTGGAATCCGACATCGACGCCCTCGCGGGCACCGTCTCGGGTTGGGTCCGGCGCAGCACCGCCGCCGCCGACGTCGCGACCGACACGGCCGAGGCGATCGCGGCCAGCCGCGCCGGTGCGCAGGTCGCCACGCTGATTCTGCCCGCGGACGCCTCGTGGTCCGACGGTGCCGAACCCGTCAAACCCGTCTCGTCGACGTGGTCGGGGGCAGCCACGGACGACGGTTCCGTAGCCAAGGTGCTGCGGTCGGGGGAACCCACCACGATCCTGATCGGGGGCGACGCCACCCGCGGGGCCGGGCTGGCGGCCGCCGCACGCATCGCCGAGGCGACCGGCGCCCGGCTGTTGTGCGAGACATTCCCCACCCGCCTGGAGCGCGGTGCCGGAGTGCCGGCCGTGGAGCGGCTCGGGTACTTCGCCGAAGCTGCCGCGGCTCAATTGGACGGCGCCAAACATCTGGTGTTGGCCGGGGCGAAGTCACCGGTGTCGTTTTTCGCCTACCCGGGCATGCCCAGCGATCTGGTGCCCGCGGGTTGCGAAGTGCACATGTTGGCCGAAGCTACCGGCGCCGGAGTGGCTTTGGCCGCGCTGGCCGAGAAGTTGGCGCCCGGAACGACAGCCTCGCTGGCGCCCGCATCTCGGCCACAACTGCCGTCGGGTCAGCTGACCTCGGCCTCGGCCGCCGACGTGATCGGGGCGCTGCTGCCGGAGCGGGCCATCGTGGTGGACGAGTCCAACACTTCGGGAGTGTTGCTGGCTCAGGCGACCGCCGGAGCGCCGGCGCACGACTGGTTGACTCTGACCGGGGGAGCGATCGGGTACGGAATCCCGACGGCGGTGGGTGCCGCGGTCGCCGCGCCCGACCGTCCCGTGATTTGTCTGGAATCCGATGGGTCGGCCATGTACACGATCTCCGGCCTATGGACGCAGGCCCGCGAAAACCTCGACGTCACCACCGTGATCTACAACAACGGCGCCTACGACATCTTGCGGCTCGAGCTGCAGCGGGTCGGCGCCGGGTCCGCTCCGGGCCCCAAAGCGCTGGACCTGCTCGATATCTCGCGTCCCTCCATGGATTTCGTCAAGATCGCGGAAGGCATGGGTGTGCCCGCCCGCGGGGTCACCACCGCAGAGGAGCTCGCTGCCGCGTTGCGGGACGCTCTAGCCGAGCCCGGCCCGCATCTGATCGACGCGGTGGTGCCGTCACTGCTGGGTTAGGTCACTCAGCCGGCTGAATAGCCATTCGGTCAGCCGGTCGAGCGCAGCCACACCGTCTTCGAAGGTCGCCGCGTCAGCCGCCAATGCCACGCCGAGCCGTCTCGGCGCAATGACGCCGAATTGGCGTACCAGATAGCCGTTCTGAATGCCTGGTCCCCAACCACCCTTGGCCGCAACACCTTTGGCAGCCAAGCCCCAGCGCTGTCGAGGCAACAGGCCGCGCATCAAGTCGAGCACCTGGGCATGATCCATCCTGGCAGCGAACAACGCCTGCCGCTCCAGAGACCAGTGGGTCTGCCCGAACGCGGTGTACGGCGGCCGCAGCCGCCGGGATTCGACCACGGTGCTTGGATCTCCGCACTCGGCAAGCACGGCCTGAACCCGCCGTGCGGCTTCCGTGGGTTCCCCAAGGAGCGACCACAGCTGCTCTGATGCGGGGTTGTCGGATTCGCGTATCGCCCTGATGACCAACGGTTCTGCAGCCGACGCATCAGCACGCAGCGCCGCGATGGCCAACGGCACTTTGATGGTCGACCACGCCACCCCGATGGACCATTCGCCGAACGGGCGCACTGCGGTGCCTTCCGCCACAGCTACGCCGACCCGCGCGGGAATCGTCGCGGCAAGCTCGTCGAAGTTCGCGGTGAGCCCCTTGCTCACTGGCGGATCCGGAACACCGGGTCCGCGCAGTCGACCCCCTCGGCCGAGAGCTGACGCTTGAGCACCTTGAATGTCACCGTCCCGGGCAGTCCCGCACTGACCCGAACGTAGGATGGCCACTGCTTCGGTCCGAGATCGGGCTGTTCGGCGAGAAAGGCCTGGAACTTCGAGGCGTCAAACGTTGCTCCCGAAGCCATCACCAGCGCCGCCATCACCTGGTCGCCCACCACCGGATCGGGCACTGGATATACCGCAACTTCCAGCACGTCGGGATAGCGCATCAGTACCCGCTCGATTGGGGCGGTGCCCAGGTTTTCGCCGTCGACCCGCATCCAATCACCGAGCCGGCCGGCGAAGTAGACGTACCCCGCCTCGTCGCGATAGGCGAGATCGCCGCTGTGGTAAATGCCGCCGGCCATCCGCTCGGCCTCGGCCGCCTCGTCGTTGTAATACCCCTCGAAGCGGCCCGGACCGGCGGTATTCACCAGTTCACCGACCACCCCGGCCAGACACGGCGTACCGGTGTCGGGATCGACGATCTGGATCCCGTCCGGCAGGGGGCCGAGCGATCCCGCTGGCGTGTCGGGGGTACGTGCGATCGCCACGCCGCCTTCGGTAGAGCCGAACCCGTCCTGCACGATGCAACCAAATCTGCGGCCGAACCGCTCGATATCGGCCGGCACGCCTTCGTTGCCGTATACCGCGCGCAATGGGTTGTCGGCGTCATCCGGTTGCTGGGGTGTGGCGAGCACATAAGACAACGGCTTGCCAACGTAATTCGCATAGGTGGCGCCATACCGGCGCACATCCGGCAAGAACCCGGAGGCAGAGAACTTGCGCCGCAACGCCAGCGAGCCCCGGCACGCGGCCGCGACCGCCCAGCCGACCAGCACCGCATTGGAATGGAACAACGGCATCGATACGTAGCAGACGTCGTCAACACCCAGCCCGAAGCGCCCAGACATCGTCACACCGGCGATCGCCACCTTGCCATGACTGCACTTCACCGCTTTCGGCTCACCACTGGTGCCCGAAGTGAAGATCAGCATGAAAAGGTCCGCAGCGGAAGCGGATTGAAATGCAAGCGAGCAATCTGCATGAGCAGCAATCTCATTCGCCCACGCGACGGAGTCGACGTCGATGTAATCGATACCGTCCAGCGTCGCCGCCGATGCGGAGTCGGCCAGCACCAGTTGGCAGTCCGCGTGCTTGATGTCTCGTTCCAGCGCCGCGCCGCGCCGCACCGGGTTCAGACCCACCGGGATGATGCCCGACATTCCGGCGGCCACCAGCATCGCCGAGAAGAACGGGGTGTTCTGCAGCAGCACCCCGACGTGCGGTGGGCGCGCCGGGTCGAGCCGGGCCCGCAGCGCCGCGGCAATCGCCGCGCCGTGCCGTAGGTGGTCCCGCCAGCTGGTGAACGAATCCTCGAAAAAGACGCCGCGATCGTCGATTTCGGCCAGCGGCACCAACAGGTCGGTGACCGTGGGGTCAGGGCTCATGAGCTCACGTCACCCGTTCGCCGCAAAGAAAGCCGATCAGGCGGGCGTCTCAGCGAGCTCTCGACCGATCTGCCGCAGCTGCCCGGTGGCGCCGCCCAGCGCGAATTCGGTTTCCTTGGCGGCCAGGAAGTAGCGGTGTACCGGGTGATCGGTGTCCACACCGACGCCGCCGTGCACGTGCACGATGGTGTGCGCCACTCGATGCCCGGCATCGGCGGCCCAAAATGCCGCGGAGGCAACGTCGATTTCGGCGGGAATGTCCTCGGCGACCTTCCAGGCGGCCTGCGTCAGCGTCAGCCGCAGTCCCTTGACATCGATGTAGCCGTCGGCCATTCGTTGACCAACCGCCTGGAAGCTGCCGATCGGGCGGTCGAATTGCTCACGGGTGCGGGCGTATTCGGCGGTCATGTGCAGGCCACGCTCTAGCACACCCAACTGATAGGCGCTGCGGCCCAGGGTGGCAATCGTACGCAGCCACACCAGCGCGTCGGCGCCGCCGACGCGACGAGCGGAATCCACCACCACGCCCTCTAGCGCCAGATGCCCGACGCTGCCCAGGCCGGTAGTTTGCAGCGGGGTTACCGTCACTCCCGGGTCGTCCGCGGCGACGAGGAAAACGGCGGTGCCGGAATCGGTTTCGGCGGAAACGAGGAAGGCGTCGGCCACCGGACCGAAGGAAACTTGGGTGCGGCTGCCGGTCAACCGGTGCCCGCCGGACTCCGCGGCGGCCTGCACCGGACCCTCGCCCATCTCGCCGTCCAGCGCGGCGGTCAGGATCTTCTCGCCCCGCACCGCGGGCGCACCCCAATCCTGCTGCAGTGACTCGGAGCCGAACCGGGCCAGTGCCCCCGCGCCCAGCACCACCGACTCCAGGTACGGCACCGCCGCCAGTTGGTGGCCGAGCGCCACCAGAATCGCGACCTGTTCGAGGACACCGAAGCCGTCGCCACCCACCTGGGCGGCGGACGCGCTGGTCAGGATGTCGCTGTCGATGAGCTTGCGCCACAAATCCCGGTCGAACCGTTGCTCGAGCTTGTCCAGCTCGCGCTGATGCTCGGGCGTGCATACGGAGTCGACGATGGTGTCGACCAGGCCCCCGAGGTCCTGGGCCGCTTCGGTTGTCGAGAAATCCATGAATGTCCGTCCTTTACAGGGAGATCAGCGGCTGGCTCGCGGCAGGCCCAGCGCGACCATGCCGATGATGTCGCGCTGGACTTCATTGGTGCCCCCACCAAAAGTCAGGATCAGGCACGCCCGGTGCATCCGTTCCACCCGGCCGCGCAGCAGTGCGCCGGGGGAGTCCTGCCGCAACGTTGCGCCGGTGCCCAGCACCTCCATCAGGAGCCGGTAAGCCTCGGTGGCCAGCTCGGTCCCGTACACCTTGGCGGCCGAGGCGTCAGCCGGCGACAGGGATTCGCTCTGCGAGGACGACAGTTCCCAGTTGATCAGCTTGAGCACTTCGGCTTTGGCGTGCACGCGGGCCAGGTTGATCTGCACCCACTCCGAATCAATGACGCGCGCGCCGCCGAAGTCCTTGGTGTTCTGCGCCCATTCGCGCACCTCACGCAGGGCCAAGAAGATCGGTGCCGAGGAGACCAGCGCGACCCGCTCGTGGTTGAGCTGATTGGTCACCAACTTCCAGCCGGCGTTCTCCTCGCCGACCAGATTCGTCACCGGCACCCGCACGTCGGTGTAGTAGGTGGCACTGGTGTCGGGACCGGCCATGGTGTGCACCGGTGTCCAGGAGAAGCCCTCGGCGGTCGTCGGCACGATCAGCATTGAGATTCCGCGGTGTTTCTTGGCCTCGGGATTGGTGCGCACCGCCAGCCACACGTAATCGGCGTACGCGATCAGGCTGGTCCACATCTTCTGGCCGTTGATCACGTACTCGTCGCCATCGCGGACGGCAGTCGTGCGCAGGTTGGCCAGGTCGGTCCCGGCGCCCGGTTCCGAATAGCCGATCGAGAAGTGCAGGTCGCCGGCGGCGATCTTGGGCAGGAAAAACTTCTTCTGCTCCTCGGTGCCGAACGCCATGATCGTCGGCGCCACGCTGTTGATCGTCAGGAAAGGAACCGGGGCGCCGGCCAATGCGGCCTCATCGGTGAAGATCAGCGAGTCCATCGGGCTCCGGTCCTGGCCGCCGTACTCCTTGGGCCAGTTCAGGGTGAGCCACCCGTCCTTGCCCATCTGCGCGACGGTCTCCCGGTAGACGTTTCCGGTGCCGTATTCACCCTGGACCGAGCTCAGCGCCTCGCGACGCTCGGGAGTCATCAGCTTGTCGAAGTACGAACGCAGCTCGCGCCGCAGCTCCTCCTGTTCCGGGGTGTAACTGATGCGCATTGCTGCCGCCTCCGATCAAGCGATCGTGCTGGTAACCGGGGCCGCCCCGCACGCGGCGGCCACCCATTCGTCTCCCCGGTTGTAACACGTTCTAGTCTTGGAATCCAGCGACCCTATCTTCAGACGTACCGGAGCCCTAGTGTGTTGCTACATACTGATCGAGTTGGACAAGGCGTGTTTCCGAACTCCCAGCCCAGGTTCAAGGAGGATGCCGTGCGAGTGAAAGTGGACCGTGACCGTTGCGAAGGTAACGCCGTGTGCTTGGGAATTGCGCCGGATATCTTCGATCTCGATGACGAGGACTATGCGGTCGTGAAGACCGATCCGATCCCCCCGACCAGGAAGATCTGGCCGAGCAATCGATCGCCGAATGCCCACGCGCCGCGCTGTTGCGTGAGGACTGAACCGAAACTAGAGGTATTCATAAATTGAGTAGCAGCACGAACGCGACCGATCTGTCCGGCAAGGTCGCGGTGGTGACCGGTGCCGCCGCCGGCCTGGGCCGCGCCGAGGCGATAGGCCTCGCCCGGTTGGGCGCAACCGTCGTCGTCAACGACATCGCCTCCGGCCTGGACTCCTCCGACGTCATCGACGAGATCAGCGCGGCAGGCTCCAAAGCGATTGCCGTCGCGGGCGATATCAGCCAGCGTTCCACCGCCGACGAGTTACTGAGCACGGCCGACGGCCTGGGCGGACTGGACATCGTGGTCAACAACGCCGGCATCACCCGCGATCGGATGCTGTTCAACATGAGCGACGAGGACTGGGACCAGGTGATCGCCGTGCACCTGCGGGGTCATTTCCTGCTCACCCGCAACGCCGCCACCTACTGGCGCGGCAAAGCCAAAGAAAGCCCGGAGGGCCGCGTTTTCGGCCGCATCATCAACACCTCTTCGGAGGCAGGACTGGTCGGACCGGTCGGGCAGGCCAACTATGGTGCCGCCAAGGCGGGCATCACGGCGCTGACCCTCTCGGCGGCGCGGGCGCTGGGCCGCTATGGCGTGTGCGCCAATGCGATCTGCCCGCGGGCGCGCACCGCTATGACGGCCGACGTGTTCGGGGCAGCCCCCGAGGACGCCGACATCGACCCGCTCTCGCCGGAGCACGTGGTCACCCTGGTGCAGTTCCTGGCGTCACCGGCGGCCGCGGAAGTCAACGGCCAGGTGTTCATCGTCTACGGCCCCCGGGTGACCCTGGTGGCCGCCCCAACGGTGGAGCACCAGTTCCAGGCGGACGCCGCCGCGTGGGAGCCGGGACAGCTCAGCGCGACGCTGCAGGATTACTTTGCTGGTCGCGATCCGGAACACAATTTCGCCGCCACCAGCGTGATGGGGTGAGGGAAGCGCCATAAAAGGCTTGACACCGGCTCGCCGGCTCGCAAGCGGGCGGCCAGGTCAGCACAGATGGAGAGGAAATACCAGCTAGGCATATTTGCTGCAAAATATTCCGGGGTTCATCGACACCCGGAACTTGTTCTAGTTAGTATGAGCCGGCTCACACCAAGCAACGAGTCAACCAACGGTGTGTTCAGGGCATAACGATTCGCCGCGAGCAGCAGATTGGGGGACCCGGGTTGTTGCAGAAGCTTGCCGTACCGGCCCGGGGCGTCGGCGGATTCTTCGAGATGTCAATAGAGACCGCGCGTGCCGCCTTTCGGCGGCCTTTTCAATTCCGGGAGTTTCTCGACCAGACCTGGATGATCGCGCGGGTGTCCCTGGTGCCGACGCTGTTGGTCTCCATCCCGTTCACGGTGCTGGTCGCCTTCACCCTGAATATCCTGTTGCGTGAGATCGGCGCGGCCGACTTGTCCGGTGCCGGAACCGCGTTCGGCACCATCACCCAGCTGGGCCCGGTGGTGACGGTGCTCGTGGTGGCCGGCGCCGGTGCCACCGCGATCTGCGCGGACCTCGGCGCCCGCACCATCCGCGAGGAGATCGACGCGATGCGGGTGCTGGGCATCGATCCGATCCAGCGGCTCGTGGTGCCCCGAGTGTTGGCCAGCATGCTGGTTGCGGTGTTGCTCAACGGCTTGGTGTGCCTCATCGGATTGTCTGGTGGCTACGCCTTTTCGGTGTTCCTGCAGGGCGTCAACCCCGGGTCATTCATCAACGGGCTGACGGTGCTGACCGGGTTGCGGGAATTGATCCTCGCCGAAGTCAAGGCCTTGCTGTTCGGGGTGATGGCCGGCCTGGTCGGTTGCTATCGCGGGTTGACCGTCAAAGGCGGGCCCAAGGGCGTCGGCAACGCCGTCAACGAAACCGTCGTCTACGCCTTCATCTGTCTGTTCGTGATCAACGTGGTGATGACCGCCATCGGCGTCAGAATCTCGGCCAAGTAGGGCGAGGTAACGAATGACGACGGACGAGCGATGGTGAGCATGCGATGAGCTACGACGTCACCTTTCGCCTACGCAACTTCTTCTCGAGGTTCTCTGAACCTGTCGACAACTTTGGCGAGCAGGCGTTGTTCTACGGCGAGACGGTGCGTTACGTCCCCAACGCCCTGACCCGCTATCGCAAAGAGACCATCCGGCTGATCGCCGAGATGACGCTCGGTGCGGGTGCGCTGATCATGATCGGCGGCACCGTCGGTGTCGCGGCGTTCCTCACCCTGGCCTCCGGCGGCGTCATCGCGGTGCAGGGGTATTCGTCGCTGGGAAACATCGGCATCGAGGCGCTCACCGGATTCCTCTCGGCCTTCCTCAACGTCCGCGTGGTCGCGCCGGTCATCGCGGGCATCGCGCTGGCGGCCACCATCGGCGCCGGCGCCACCGCGCAGCTGGGCGCGATGCGGGTTTCCGAAGAAATCGACGCGGTGGAGTGCATGGCGGTGCACTCGGTGTCCTACCTGGTGTCCACTCGACTGATCGCAGGCTTGGTGGCGATCATTCCGCTTTACTCCCTTTCGGTGCTGGCCGCGTTCTTCGCCGCCCGGTTCACCACGGTGTTCATCAACGGGCAGTCAGCGGGCCTGTATGACCATTACTTCAACACCTTCCTGATTCCGTCCGACCTGCTCTGGTCGTTCGCGCAGGCGATCGCGATGTCGATCGCTGTCATGCTCGTCCATACCTATTACGGCTACAACGCCAGCGGCGGATCGGTCGGCGTCGGCATCGCCGTCGGTCAGGCGGTGCGCACGTCGCTGATCGTGGTGGTGGTCATTACGCTGTTCATCTCCCTCGCCGTCTACGGCTCCTCCGGCAACTTCAACCTCTCGGGATAACGACGATGTCCGACACGGGATCACGACGCACTGCCGGCCGGGTGGCCGCCGCGGTGCTGGCTGGTCTGCTGGTGGCGTCGGCGGTCTTGACCTACCTGTCCTATACGGCCGCCTTCACGTCGACCGAAACCGTCACGGTTGTGTCGCACCGGGCCGGGTTGGTGATGGAAAAGGGCGCCAAGGTCAAGTTCCGTGGCATTCAGGTCGGCAAGGTGGAGGACATCGCCTACAGCGGAGACCAGGCGCGCCTGACATTGGCCATCAACAGTGGCGAAATGCGCTACATCCCGTCGAACGCGACGGTGAACATCGGCGGGAACACGATCTTCGGTGCGAAGTCAGTGGAGTTCATCCCGCCCAAAGACCCGGCGCAGACCTCGCTACGGCCGGGCGCCCGGGTGGAGGCCAAAGACGTTCAGCTGGAAGTCAACACGCTGTTCCAGTCGCTGATGAATGTGCTGCACAAGGTGGACCCGGTGGAGTTGAACGGGACGCTGAGCGCACTTTCGGAAGGCCTTCGTGGTCACGGTGACGACCTGGGCGCAACGTTGACCGGACTGAACACCCTTACCCGCCAGGCCAATCCGAAGCTGCCCGCGCTGCAGGAAGACTTCCGCCAGGCCGGGCTGGCCCTGGGCTACTACGGTGACGCCGCGCCCGACCTCAACACGGTGATCGGCAACCTGCCCACGATCAGCAGAACCGTGGTAGATCAGCAGAACAACCTCAACACCACGTTGCTGGCCACGATCGGGTTGGCCAACAACGGTTACGAGACACTGGCGCCCGCCGAAGAGAACCTGATCGCCACCATCAACCGGTTGCGGGCCCCGCTGAAGGTGGCCGCGGACTACTCGCCCGAGTTCGGCTGCCTGCTGGCCGGCATCGACCGCGGCGTCAAGGAGTTCGCACCGTTGATCGGTGTCCGCAAGGCCGGCCTGTTCACCTCGTCGAGTTTCGTCCTGGGCGCGCCGTCCTACACCTATCCGGAAAGCCTGCCGATTGTGAACGCGTCCGGCGGTCCGAACTGCCGTGGCCTGCCCGACATCCCGACCAAGCAGACCGGCGGGTCGTTCTACCGAGCCCCGTTCCTGGTCACCGACAATGCGCTTATCCCGTACGAGCCGTACACCGAGCTGCAATTCGACGCGCCGTCTACCCTGCAGTTCCTGTTCCACGGCGCCTTCGCAGAACGGGACGACTTCTGATGGCCGGCGGTGGCATGCCATCGCACCGGTCGATGGTGATCAAGGTCAGCGTCTTCACCGTGGTGATGTTGTTGGTGACCGCGGCATTGGTTGTAGTTTTCGGCGATTTCCGGTTTGGATCGGAAAGCACTTACCACGCCACCTTCATCGACGCGTCAAAGCTGAAGGCAGGCCAGAAGGTCCGCATTGCCGGCGTGCCGGTCGGGGCGGTGTCCGGTGTCAAGCTCAATCCCGACAACACCGTCGACGTCGAATTCGGCGTCGACGAGCGCTACACGCTGTACTCGTCCACACGTGCGGTGATCCGCTACGAAAACCTGGTCGGCGACCGGTTTTTGGAGATCACTTCCGGCCCGGGGGAGCTGCGCAAGCTGCCCAAGGGCGGCACCATCAACGCCCAGCACACGCAGCCCGCCCTGGATCTGGATGCGCTGCTCGGCGGTCTCAAGCCGGTGCTCAAGGGCCTGGACGCCGACAAGATCAACACGATCAGCAGCGCCGTCATCGAATTGTTGCAGGGCCAAGGTGGCGCCCTGGCCAGCGTGCTGGCCGACACCAGTTCCTTCTCGTCGACGCTGGGCAAGCGCGACCAACTCATCGGTGACGTGATCAGCAACCTGAACACGGTTTTGGGCACCATCGACGAGCGCAGCGCCAAGTTCTCGGCCAGCGTCGACCAGTTCCAGCAGCTGATCGAAGGGCTCGCCAAGAACCGCGATCCGATCGCCGGCGCCATCCCGCCGCTGTCGTCGACAGTCACCGACCTGACCGAGGTGCTGCAAACCTCGCGCCGGCCGCTGCAGGGTGTGCTGGAAAACGCCCGGCCGTTCGCCACCGAACTGGACACCCGCAAAGCCGAGATCAACAACGACGTCGAGCAACTGGGCGAGGATTACCTGCGGTTGGCGGCACTGGGCACCTACGGGTCGTTCTTCAACATCTACTTCTGCTCGGTCACCATCAAGATCAATGGGCCGGCCGGTTCCGACATTCGACTGGGCCTGGGCGGCTCGGTCGATCCCAGCAAGGGGAGGTGCGCCTTTGCCAAGTAACTCACGGGATCGCGACCCGCTGCGCACCGGAACCATCGGCCTGGTCGTGGTGGTATCCGTCATGCTCGTCGCGTTCGGCTACTCCAAGCTGCCGTTCTGGCCGCAGGGCCGCAGCTACCAGGCGTATTTCAGCGACGCGGGCGGCATCAGGCCCGGCAACAACGTTCTGGTCTCCGGCGTCAAGGTCGGCAAGGTGACCGAGGTGAGCCTGGCTGGCGACAGCGCCAAGATCGTGTTCGATGTGGACCGGCATGTCAACGTCGGCGACCAGTCCTTGGCGGCCATCCGCACCGACACCATCCTCGGCGAGCGCTCGATCTCGGTGAGTCCCGCCGGATCCGGGCATGCGACATCGATCCCGTTGAGCCGCACCACCACGCCCTACACGCTGGCCGGCGCGCTGGAGGATCTGGGCCAGAACGCCAACAACCTCAACAAGCCCCAATTCGAGCAGGCGTTGCGGGTGCTCACCGAGACGCTGCACGACGCGACGCCGGGACTGCGCGGGACGCTGGATGGCCTGACGACCCTGTCCCGCACGTTGAACAGCCGGGACGACGCGCTGCAAACCCTGCTGGCGCACGCGAAGTCGGTGACGGCCGTGCTCTCCGACCGCGCCGCGCAAGTCCGGAGCCTGGTCAACGACGGCAACCAACTGTTCGCGGCGCTCGACGAGCGACGCGCCGCGTTGAGCGCGCTGATCGGTGGCATCGATGACGTGTCCGCGCAGCTGTCCGGGTTTGTCAACGACAACCGCAAGGAGTTCGGCCCGGCGTTGACCAAGGTCAACCAGGTCCTGTCGAACCTCAACGAGCGCCGCGACTACATCACCGAAGCCCTCAAGCGCCTGCCCACCTACGCGACCACGCTGGGCGAGGTCGTGAGCTCCGGACCGGGCTTCAACGTCAATGTGTATGGCGCGATTCCGGCGCCAGCGGTCGCGATGATGTTCGACTTCGTGTTCCAGCCGGGCAAGCTTCCGGATAGCCTCGCTGACTACCTGCGCGGCATGATCCAGGAGCGTTGGACGATCAGGCCGAAGTCGCCATGACGACCAAGCAGCGCTTCGGGCGCAAGGGATTGCGGACCGTCACGATCATCGCGCTGGTGGCGGCGTTACTGGGTGGCGCGTACACGTTGTTCTCCGCCAGTGGCGGTGGCCGCAAGCTCACCGCCTACTTCACCTCCGCGGTCGGCCTGTACCCGGGGGACGAGGTGCGCATCCTCGGTGTGCCGGTGGGTGAGATCGAGTCGATTGAGCCGCGGGCACAGGACGTCAAGATCACCATGAACGTCTCCGAGGACGTCAAGATCCCCGCGGATGCCAAGGCCGTGATCATGTCGCCGAACCTGGTGGCGGCCAGGTTCATTCAGCTCACCCCGGCTTACACCCGCGGTCCCGCGCTGTCCGACGGCGCCAGCATCGATCTGTCGCGCACCGCGGTGCCAGTGGAGTGGGATGAAGTCAAGGAAGCCCTGACGAAGTTGTCAGTCCAGCTCAGCCCCGCCGCGGGTGAGATGCAGGGCCCGCTGGGCCAGGCGATCAACCAGGCCGCGAACACTTTGAACGGCAACGGCGACTCGTTCCACAGTGCGCTGCTGGAACTTTCGCAAGTTGCCGGCCGCCTCGGGGATTCCCGCAACGACATCTTCGGCACCGTCAAGAGCCTGCAGATCCTCGTCGATGCCCTCTCGCAGAGCAACGAGCAGATCGTGCAGTTCGCAGGGCATGTGGCATCGGTGTCGCAGGTACTTGCCGACAGCTCGCGCAATCTGGACAACACCCTGGCCACCTTGAACCAGGCGCTCTCGGACGTCCGGGGGTTTTTGCACGAGAACAACTCGACGCTGATCGATACGGTCAATCAGCTCACCGACTTGACCCAGACCCTGAGCGACCAGAGCGACAACATCGAGCAGGTCCTGCACGTGGCGGGGCCCGGCATCACCAACTTCTACAACATCTACGACCCCGCGCAGGGCACCCTGAACGGTCTGCTCTCGCTGCCGAACTTCACCAACCCGGTTCAGTTCATCTGCGGCGGCTCGTTCGACACCCAGGGCGGGCCCTCCTCGCCGGACTACTTCCGCCGCGCCGAGCTGTGCCGGGAACGGCTGGGACCGGTGCTGCGGCGGCTCACCGCGAACTTCCCGCCGATCATGTTCCACCCGCTCAACACCATCACGGCCTACAAGGGTCAGATCATCTACGACACCCCGGCTACCCAGGCCAAGGCCGAGACGCCAGTTCCCGAGTTGACCTGGATCCCCGCTAGGGATCAGGCAAACCCGCACCCGGCAGCAACACCACCGA
>NZ_HG964939.1:621657-652461 GCF_000613245.1 Mycobacterium asiaticum DSM 44297 | reverse complement strand
TGGCTGTTCCTTCGGCGGACTCAACTCGCTGAACATGCCGGGCACCGCCGGCCACGGCAGCGGCGCATTCTCGATCACCATCGAGCTGCCCGACGTGGCCACCCTGCCGCAGAACTCCCCGGTCATGGTGGACGACGTCACCGTCGGAAGCGTGTCCGGGATTGCGGCCGAGCAGCGGGCCGACGGATCCTTCTACGCCGCGGTCAAGCTGGCTCTGGACAAGACCGTGAATCTGCCGGTGAACGCCACCGCCAAGGTCGCGCAGACATCGCTGCTGGGATCGCTGCATGTCGAATTGGCCGAGCCGACCGACCAACCGGCGTCAAAGGCCAAATTGAAGGACGGGTCCCGCATCCCGGAGTCCCGCACGGGGCGTTTCCCGACCACCGAGGAAGTGTTCTCGGCGCTGGGCGTGGTGGTCAACAAGGGCAATGTCGGTGCGCTGGAAGAGATCACCGAGGAGACCTATCGGGCGGTCGCCGGCCGGCAGGGACAGTTCCGCGACCTGATGCCTCGACTCGCCGAGCTGGCGTCCGGTCTCAACCGGCAGGTCAACGACATCATCACCGCGGTGGAAGGCCTGGACCGGTTCTCCTCGATTCTGGCACGCGACAAGGACAATCTGGGCCGTGCGCTGGACACATTGCCGGACGCGCTCCGGGTGCTGAACAAGAACCGGGACCACATCGTCGAAGCGTTCTCGGCGCTGCGCAGACTGGCGTTGGTCACCTCCAACGTGCTGTCGAAGACGAAGGTCGACCTGGCCGCAGACCTCAAAGACCTTTATTCGGTGATCAAGGCGCTCAACGACAGCCGCAAGAACTTCGTCACCGCCTTGCAGATCATGCTGACGTTCCCGTTCCCGAACTTCGGCATCAAGCAGGCGGTGCGCGGCGACTACCTCAACGTGTTCACCACGTTCGACCTGACGCTGCGCCGCCTCGGTGAGACCTTCTTCACCACGTCCTATGCGCTGGACCCAAACATGATGCACATGGAGGAGGTGCTCAATCCGCCCGACTTCCTGACGGGTGAGTTGGCCAACCTGTCCGGACAAGCGGCCGACCCGTTCAAGATTCCGCCCGGCACGGCGACGCAGTAGAGGCGGGACCATGATCGACAGACTCACCAAGATCCAGCTGGCCATCTTCGGGGTGATCACCGTCATCACCCTGGTCGTGATGGCGATCTTCTACCTGCGGTTGCCGGCCACGTTCGGTATCGGGACCTACGGCGTGAGCGCCGATTTCGTCGCCGGTGGGGGTCTGTACAAGAACGCCAACGTGACCTACCGCGGTGTCGCGGTAGGGCGCGTCGAGTCGGTGGAGCTCAACCCCAACGGTGTCACCGCGGCCATGCGGCTCAACAGCGGGACCCCGATTCCGGCCAACGTCACTGCCACCGTCAAGAGCGTGTCGGCCATCGGCGAGCAGTACATCGACCTGGTGCCGCCCAAGAATGCGGCGCCGGGCAAGCTGCGCAACGGTTCAAAGATTGACCGGAGCAACACTCGCATCGGCCAGGACGTGGCCGACCTGCTCAAGCAGGCAGAGACTCTGGTCAACAGCCTCGGCGACACGCGGTTGCGTGAGCTACTGCACGAGGCATTTGTCGCGACCAACGGCACCGGCCCGGAGCTGGCCAGGCTGGTCGAATCGGCCCGGCTGCTGGTGGACGAGGCCAACGCCAACTATCCGCAGGTCTCGCAGCTCATCGATCAGGCGGGCCCGTTCCTGCAGGCCCAGGTGCGTGCCGGTGCCGACATCCGGTCGCTGTCGGACGGATTGGCGCGGTTCACCTCCGAGGTGCGCCAAGCCGACCCCCGGCTGCGTGACACGTTGGCCACCGCACCCGGCGCGCTCGACGAGGCCAACAACACCTTCTCCGGTATCCGGCCCTCGTTCCCGGCACTGGCGGCGAACATGGCCAATCTCGGTCGGGTGGGCGTCATCTATCACAGGACGATCGAACAGTTGCTGGTGGTTTTCCCGGCGCTGTTCGCCGCCATCACCACCGCGGCCGGCGGCCAACCCCAGGACGAGGGCGCCAAGCTGGACTTCAAGCTCGACCTGAACGACCCGCCGCAGTGCAACACGGGCTTCATACCCTCGCCGTTGATCCGCACGCCCGCCGACGAAACGGTGCGCGAGATTCCGCGCGACCTGTACTGCAAGACCGCACAGAACGACGCCAGCGCGGTGCGCGGCGCGCGCAACTATCCCTGCCAGGAGTTCCCGGGCAAACGAGCCCCAACGGTGCAGCTGTGCCGGGATCCCCGCGGGTATGTGCCGACCGGCACCAACCCGTGGCGCGGGCCGCCGATCCCCTACGGGACGCCGGTCACCAATGGGCTGAACATCCTGCCGCCCAACCACTTCCCGTTCGTTCCCCCGGGAGCCGACCCGGATCCGGGCATCCCGGTCGTCGGTCCGCCCCCGCCCGGGGTGACACCCGGTCCCGGACCAGCGCCGCACCAGCCGGCCTATGACCCGCCGCCACCCAATGACAGCGGGCCGCCCCCGGGCAACCCGTCCTGGATGCCGCCGAACTATCCGCCGCTGCCGCCGCAACTTCCGTACCCCAGGTATCTGGAGGCGCCGCCGCCGCCGGTGGGGACGGGGCCGGCACCTGGCCCGCAGCCGCAGGCCAGCGGTCCGGCTTACACCACCTATGACCCCACGACCGGCGTTCCAGGATCCGGCGGGCGGCACTGGTATCTTCGCGTCCGGTATCGCCGGTACCGCCAGCGCGGAGAACTGGGTGGACTTGATGCTCGCCCCTAAACCCTCGTGATCAGAGCGCTTTGACGACACACGCTTCGATGGATCAGTAGTGGCAGAACAGCAGTCGACGACGCAACGCGTCCGCCGTCGGGCATCGCGTGCGGCGGGCCCGCCGAAAGCCGTGGCCGACGCGGCCGACCTGTCCGAGGCGTCGGCCAGCCCGGAAACGACCGTCACTGTCGAGGCCAAAGCCGACACAACAGCGGATACCGAATCTGCCTCCAAAGGCAAAGGCAAAGGCAAAGGCAAAGGCAAGTCCAACACCCGGGCCAAAGCCAAGGCGAAGGCCAAGGCCGCCGCCAAGAAGGCCGGCAAGTCGCCGACGACCCTGCGCCCGCCGCCGCGACGCCGGGCACACGCCGCACTGGTCGGCTGGGTCTCCCTGGCGGCCGCGGTGCTGACGATCGCCGGGCTGGCCTGGGGCGTGACCGTGCTGGTGCTGCAGCACCGCGACGCGCAGGCGCGACAGGCCCGGGAGCAGCGTTTCGTCGACACCGCCAGGCAAACGGTGGTCAACATGTTCAGCTACACGCCGGAAACCATCGACGAGGCGGTCAACCGGTTCGTCAACGGCACCAGCGGCCCGCTGCGCGGCATGCTCAGCGCCAACAACAACGTCGACAACCTCAAGGGGCTGTTCCGGTCCACCAACGCGACGTCGGAGGCGGTGATCAACGGGGCCGCGCTGGAAGGCATCGATACGGTCAGCGACAACGCGTCGGTCCTGGTTGCGGTGCGCGTCACGGTCGCCGACATCGACGGCGTGAACAAACCCTCCATGCCCTACCGATTGCGGGTCATCGTCCACGAGGACGAGTCCGGCCGGATGACCGGCTATGACCTGAAGTATCCCGACGGAGGCAACTGATGCGCTTGCTGCGGTGGTTGTTCATCACCGCTGGAAGTTTCGCGGTCACGCTCGTGGTGACGCTGTCGGCGCTCGGCGGCTGGTACTACTGGCAGCGGGTGGAAACTCAGGGCGAGCAGGCGGCGCGGGCGGTGCTGCCGAAGCTGGCCGAGAAAGAGATCCCGCGCTTTTTCGGCTACGACTTCCAGACCGTCGAGCGCACCCTCACCGACGCCTATCCACTGCTGACACCCGACTACCGCCAGGAATTCAAAAAGGGCGTCAACGAGCAGATCATCCCCGAAGCCAAGAAGCGTGAGGTGGTGGTCCAGGCCAACGTCGTGGGTGTGGGAGTCATGGCCGCCAAACGCGATTCGGCCTCGGTGATGGTGTACATGAACCGCATTGTGACCGACAAGTCTCGCCAGCCGCTTTACGACGGCAGCCGGCTACGGGTCGACTTCAAGCGCATCGACGGCCAGTGGCTGATCGCCTACATCACGCCGATCTAGCTCAGAAGCAGATCGCAATCTCGTTGCACCGCAACGGGTATCGCTCGACCGGGCTGGGGGGCGCCCCGGCCAGCGCCAATGAGAACGGTTCTTTCTTCATGTCCGGCTGCAGCCCGCAGACCGCGCCGTGCAGCGTGGTGTGGGTGCCGGTCAGGGTTTCGTCGCTGAACGCGTAGGTCTCGCTGGTCGGCGCGTAGCTGCCGTCCGGACAGGTAACGCCCTCGGATTTGCTGACCTGGAACGTCCACAGCATGCTGCTCATTCGGGCCCGGGAGCTGAAGTTCTGCAGGTGCTCCTCGTGGGTGTTATTCGCCGGAGTCGTGCTCACCACGTTCAGCGCGCAGTTCATCGCCCAGACAATCGGATCGGAGTAGTCGTTCATGTTGCGGGTGCCGGACGGCTGATCGCACAGCGCCGAGATGGTCCAGCTGGCGCCGGAGACACCGGCCTGCTGGTAGGCGTAGGTGCCATCCGCCGGTGGGCCGATCGCGTTGGCCGGGCTTTCCGAGTCCAGTGCCATACCCGCTGCGATCGCCGTGCTGACGACAGCGCCGGCGGCCAGCCCACGACGGAGGTTCACTCGCCCAGTATCACAGCCATCGGCCACCAACACCAAGGCTTTGCCGTGCTCGTTATCCCTCACCGGCCGAACGCGGTTCGGCCAACGCATCCAGGAACGATCGCGCCCACCGGTCCACGTCATGCGCGAGCACCTGGCGCCGCATCGCGCGCATCCGGCGCCGCCCTTCCTCCTCGGACTGGTTGAGCGCCGCCTCGATCGCATCCTTGACGCCCTCGAGGTCGTGCGGGTTGACAAGATACGCCTGCCGCAATTCCGATGCCGCCCCGGTGAATTCGGACAGCACCAAGGCGCCGCCCAGATCGCTGCGGCACGCGACGTATTCCTTGGCCACCAGGTTCATCCCGTCGCGCAGGGGCGTCACCAGCATGACGTCGCTCGCGACGAAGAACGCGATCAGCTCGTCGCGGGGGACCGGACGATGCAGGTAGTGCACCACGGCATGGCCGACCTCGGCGTACTCGCCATTGATGTGGCCGACCTGACGTTCGATGTCGTTGCGCAGGATCTGGTAGCTCTCCACCCGCTCCCGGCTGGGCGTAGCCAGCTGGATCAACACCGTGTCGTCCCGTTTGGCCCGGCCCTCGGCAAGCAGTTCGTCCAGGGCCTTGAGGCGCACGTCGATGCCCTTGGTGTAGTCCAGGCGGTCGACGCCGAGCAGGATCTTGCGCGGATTACCCAGCTCTGCCCGGATCTCGCGGGCCCGGCGGCGGATGTTGCGTTCGCGTGCTGCGTGATCCAAGGCGCCGGAGTCGATGGAAATCGGGAACGCGCCGACCCGTACGGTGCGCGACTGGTACTCCACCTCACCGAACCGGGAGCGCACCCCGACCGACCCGCGGGAGGTATTGGCCCCGATCAGTTGCCGGGCCAAGACGAGGAAATTCTGTGCGCCGCCGGCCAGATGGAACCCGACCAAATCGGCGCCGAGCAGACCCTCGATGATTCGGTTGCGCCAGGGCATCTGCCGGTACAGTTCCACCGGCGGGAACGGGATGTGCAGGAAGAACCCGATGGTCAGGTCGGGTCGCAGGTTACGCAGCATTTGCGGCACCAGTTGCAGTTGGTAGTCCTGCACCCAGACGGTGCCGCCTTTGGCGGCCGCCCGTGCGGTGGCCTCGGCGAAGCGGCGGTTGACGTCGACGTAGCGCTCCCACCATTCGCGGTGGTAGATAGGCTTGACGATGACGTCGTGATACAGCGGCCACAGCGTGGCGTTGGAAAACCCTTCGTAGTACTCCGCGACGTCCTCGGAGCTCAGCCACACGGGGTGGAGCTGCAGCTCGTCCTGGACGATCGGCTCCGGATCGGGCTCCACGTCGTCGCTGACCAGACCGGGCCAGCCGATCCAGGCGCCACGGCGTTTGCGCAACAACGGCTCCAGGGCCGTGACCAAGCCCCCCGGACTGCGCTTCCAGGTGGTGCTGCCGTCAGGCAGCCGTTCGAGGTCGACGGGCAACCGGTTGGCGACTACGACGAAGTCGGAGTCCCCGTAGCCCGTCGGCTTATCCGGGCTCTTGGCCTTCGAGGTGCGACCGCCCCCGGAAGCCATCAGCTCTCGTGCTTCGCCGGCCCAATACCGAGCATGGACAGAAAGACGCGGCACTCATCGGCGTCGTTCGCATACGCGGCGACGACCCGCCTGGCCTGGCTCGCGGTGCTGTCGGCCAGCGGTTCCACGTCACCGATGTCGCCATGATCCGTTTTTGTTGGCATCAGCCAATGCTATGTCAAGCGGCGGTTGAGCCTGCTGCGAGCACCTCTTTGGCCCTCTGGTCACACGGCCCGGCCACGACCCGCTTACACAGTGGCCGTAATCTGTAACGGCAAGCCGGTGACAAGTGAGGTGGGCGGAATGACGATTTCCGATCAGGCGAACGCGCAGGATGGCAAGGCGGACACAGCCGAGGCGCCGGAATTCGTCGCCTACGAAACCTTGGACGAGGGTCGTATCGCGCGGATCTGGCTGAACCGGCCCGACGCCCACAACGCGCAGAACCGCGGTTTGCTGGTTCAGCTCGACGAGGCGTTCTCCCGGGCCGAGGCCGACGACACCGTGCGGGTGGTGATCCTGGCGGCGCGCGGACGCAACTTCTCCGCGGGTCACGACCTGGGCTCGGAGGCGGCGTTGCTGGAACGCACACCCGGGCCGCAGCAACACCCGACCTTCCGCTCGCACGGGTCCACCCTCGAACCGATCGTCGAGAAGCTCTACCACCAGGAGTGGCACTTCTTCTTCGAGAACACCCGGCGTTGGCGCGATCTGCGCAAGATCACCATCGCCCAGGTGCAGGGCAACGCCATCTCGGCCGGCCTGATGCTGATCTGGGCGTGCGACCTGATCGTCGCGGCCGACAACGCCAAGTTCAGCGACGTGGTGGCGGTCCGGCTCGGCATGCCGGGCGTCGAATACTACGCGCACCCATGGGAATTCGGGGCGCGCAAGGCCAAAGAGCTGTTGTTGACCGGTGATTCGCTGGACGCCGACGAGGCCTACCGGCTGGGCATGGTGTCCAAGGTTTTCCCGGTCGACGAACTCGAGGAGAAGACGCTGGAATTCGCGCGGCGCATCGCTGAGCGCCCGACCATGGCGTCGCTGTTGGTCAAGGCCTCGGTCAACGCTGCGGCCGACGCGATGGGATTCACCGAGGCGCTGCGCCATGCGTTCCACGTGCACGAGCTCGGGCATGCGCACTGGGCTGCGTACAACGAGAATCGCGCGCCGGTCGGACTGCCGCCCGACGTCGAGGATTGGCGCACCGCCCGCCCCACCAAGGTTGCCCGTCGCGATACCCCATAGCGCCCATGGTTCGATAGCTAGAACCTGTTTCAGTTTCGGCGGAAGGGCCCCGGGTGCAGCTTTCATTCCAGGACCGCACGTACTTGGTCACCGGCGGGGGTAGCGGCATCGGCAAGGGGGTGGCTACGGGCCTGGTGGCGGCGGGCGCCTCCGTCATGATCGTGGGCCGTAACGCCGACCGGCTGGCCGGAGCCGTCGAAGAAATCGAGGGGCTGCAGCTGCCCGGCTCAGTTCGGTACGAGCCCACCGACGTCACCAATGAGGACGAGGTCGCCCGCGCGGTCGACGCCGTCACGGCGTGGCACGGGCGCCTGCACGGCGTCGTGCACAGCGCCGGCGGCTCCCTGACCGTCGGGCCGATCACCCATACCGATTCCGAGGCATGGCGACGCACCGTCGACCTCAACGTCAACGGCACCATGTACGTGCTCAAGCACGCCGCGCGCGAGCTGGTGCGTGGCGGCGGCGGGTCGTTCGTCGGGATCTCGTCGATCGCCGCCAGCAACACCCACCGCTGGTTCGGGCCCTACGGCGTCACGAAGTCCGCGATCGACCACATGATGCAGCTGGCCGCCGACGAACTCGGCGCGTCCTGGGTCCGGGTCAACAGCATCCGGCCCGGCCTGATCCGCACCGACCTCGTCGATGCCAGCGTCATCCAGTCACCGGAGATCAGCGGGGACTACGCGCAGTGCACGCCGCTGCCGCGGGTGGGCGAAGTCGAGGACGTGGCAAACCTGGCGATGTTCCTGCTCAGCGACGCCGCGAGCTTCATCACCGGCCAGTGCATCAACGTCGACGGCGGCCACATCCTGCGCCGCGGCCCGGATTACTCCGCCATGATGGAGCCGATGTTCGGCGGCGACGCGCTGCGCGGAGTCGTCTGACCGTTTTGCAGTCCGCGGCATTTTGGCGTTACAACAATGCGCCGCAATGACAATTTGTAAAGCTTATTGACAGCGCCCGCTGTCTTGAACAAATGGCGATTCCGCATGCGCTGGCACGATGCCGCTGCTAGGGTCCCTGCGATATATGTTCCGTTATCGGTTCGAGATATGCCCGTTATAGCGCCAATAATGTTTCCTGATCTAAGGAATTTGACATGTCATACGCGATTGTCGAACCGGAGTTGCTGGCGCTGACGGCCGCCGATGTGGCGGGCATCGGCACGACGCTGAATACGGCCAACGCGGCCGCGGCGGCGCCGACAATGGGTTTGTTGGGACCGGGCGCCGACGAGATTTCGACGGCCATTGCCAATTTCCTCAATGCGCAGGCCCGCGAGTATCAGGCGATCAGCACGCAGTTGACGGCGGCCGTCAACGCCCGGTTTGTGCAGGCCTTGGCCGCGGCCGCGCAATGGTATGCCAGCACCGAAGCGGCCCTCGTGACTTCGCTGGTGACTTCGCTGCAAAACGCGGAACGGCAAGTCCAAACCCAACTGCAAGGGATAGCCATCCTGCTTGCCAATGGTGGTCGCCCGCCGCAAACTCCACCCACTGCCGTCCCGACCGAACCCACCACGCCGACCACACCCACGACTCCGACGACGCCGACCACACCCACTGGCCCCACCCCGAGTGGGCTTTCCGCCACCTATACAACCGCCTCGCAGTGGGACGGCGGCTTCATCGGGAAGTACACGATCACCAATTCCACCGCCGCGCCGATAAACAATTGGCAGTTGCAATTCACCATGCCCACCGGCTCGGCGGTCACGAGCGCATGGGGTGGGCAGCTGGCGTCGTCGGGGCAGCAGTACACCCTCACCCCGGTCGAATACAACGGCACCATCGCGCCGGGCACTTCGGTCGACGTCGGCTTCCAGGCCGCACACAGCGGCGCCTACGCCCCACCCACCAACCCGCTGGTAAACGGCAACCCCGTCACGACCACTCCGACCACTCCGACCACTCCGACGACCCCGACGACGCCGACCACCCCAACGGGCGGCACGGTCATCTCGACTCAGTACGGGACGACGACGGTCACCGGCGGTTACGTCGTGCAGAACAACGCCTGGAACAACCCGGCCGGCCAGACCATCAATGTCACCCCCACCGGTTTCTCCATCACGCAGATGAACGGGTCGGCGCCCACCAACGGGGCCCCGCTGGGGTACCCGTCCATTTATGAGGGGGTGCACTACGGCACCTCATCGACGGGCACAAACCTGCCGATCCAGCTGGGTCAGATCAATTCGGCGACCACCAGCATCGACTACAACTACGTCCCGACGGGCACCTGGAACGCGTCCTACGACATCTGGCTGGACTCCACCTACACCACCACCGGCGTCAACGACCAAGAGATCATGATCTGGTTCAACCATCAGGGCCCCATCCAGCCTGTCGGCGCTCCGGTGGGCAACGCGACGATCAACGGCAAGACGTTCGTCGTCTGGGACGGCAGCAACGGACAGAACAACGTGATGTCTTACGTCGCCACTGAACCGATCGAGGTCTGGACCTTCGACGTGATGGACTTCGTCGACCACACCAGCACCATGGAGTCGATCAACGACTCGTGGTATCTGACCAGCATCCAGGCCGGCTTCGAGCCGTGGAGCGGCGGCGTGGGCCTGGGGGTCGACTCGTTCTCTGCGAACGTCAACTAACGGCGCGACGGGCGTTACGCTCGTGCCGTGAAACGACTGGAAGGCCAACGAATCCTGGTGACCGGCGCCGGGTCCGGCATCGGTCAGGCCACCGTGGTGCGCCTATTGGATGAGGGCGCCGTAGTGGTGGGCGCCGACATCGCGGCGGACGGACTGGCCCGCACCCGGGACAAAGCCGGAGCGGCCGGTGATCGGCTGACCACCTACGAGATCGACGTCGCTGACGAGCAGTCGGTCATCCAGGGTGTGCGCTCGGCCGTCGACACTCTGGGCGGCCTGGACTCTCTGGTCAACGCGGCGGGCATTCTGCGGGCCGCCCACACCCACCAAACCACCCTCGAGTTGTGGAACAGCATCATCGCCGTCAATCTCACCGGCACCTTCCTGGTGGTCCGCGAGGCGCTGCCGAGGCTGCTGGACAACCCGCGCAGCACGATCGTGAACTTCAGCTCCACCTCGGCCGCCTTCGCCCACCCGTATATGGCGGCCTATGCGGCCAGCAAGGGCGGCGTCCAGTCCTTCACCCACGCGCTGGCGCTGGAATACGCCCGCGCCGGGCTGCGCGCGGTATGCGTGGCGCCCGGCAGCATCAAGTCCGGCATCACCGACGCCACCGGCGGCTATATCCCCAAGGATGCCGACTGGACGTTGTTCAGCCGACTGATGCCGATCCTGCCGACCACCGAAACATCCAGCGGCGCCGGCATGGCGGACCCGTCGGTCATCGCGGGCGTCATCGCGATGCTGGTGTCGGAGGACGGTGCGTTCATCACCGGGACCGAGATCCGCATCGACGGCGGTACCCACGCCTGATTCGCGGCATAGCCCGGGTCCCAGCCCGCCCCGCGCGCGAACGTCACGCCAGCGCAACGGTCAACGTCGACAGCCACGCCATCGTGACGCTCGGAGGTAGGACCTTCGTAGGTAGGACCTTCGCCGATGTATTGAGCCCGGGTCCCAGCCCGCCCCGCGAGCGTCACGCCAGCGCAACGGTCAACGTCGAACGCCACACTGGCGTGACGCTCGGCGGGTTAGCGACTACCGGCGGCCACCCGGCGAGCACCCGCGGCTAGTTCACGCAGGGCACCCCGCCGCCATCGATCGGCTTGCCGTGATCGGGCGTCGGGTAGGTGGTGGCGGTGCCGTTGTAGTAGTACGTGTTTGCCTTGCTGGTCGTCGTAGTCGTCGAAGTCGTCGTAGTTGTCTCGTCGGCGTCGGGCAGGGAGAAGTTGGTGTCCACGGTCACTCGAATGTGCCCCGGCGAGATGCTGGAATCCGGCTGCTTGGGGGCGTCGACGCCGAGCACGGTAGCGATGTTCTTGGCGTCGGCTTCGGCGCCCGGCCCGTACTGGATCGTTGTGTACGACGGGTCACTCGACTCGCGGTCGCGGACCTGTCCGGCGGTGTAGCCGCGCTTCTTCAGGGCGCTGGACAGCTGACTGGCCATGCCGCTGATGCTGCCGGCGTTGACCACGTCGACGACGGTCGACGGGTTGGGCTTCGCGCTCGTCGTGGCGGGGGCCGTGGACGGCATCGCCGTGCCGAACGCCGCGGCGACCTCGGCCTTGATCGCGGCCTGGTCGATGATGTTGACGTCCTGGCCGTCGATGTTGTCGTAGCGGACCACCGGCAGCGTGCGGAATTCGAGGTTGCCGCCCGCCAGTTCGCCCATCCGGCGGAACAGGCCCTCGTCCCAGCCGGCCGACAGCACCACGTCCTTTCGGGCGACGGCCATCAGGCTGTTCAGCCGGTCCAGGTTCGTGAAGGTGCCCGAGTCCTGCAGGTCGTGCATCACCGACGACAGGAACGCCTGCTGGCGGTGGGTCCGGTCCAGGTCGCCGTTTTCCAGGCCGTGCCGCTGCCGCACGAACGACAGCGCCTGAGAAGCGTCCAGTCGCTGACGACCGGCGGGGAAGTCGGCCCCGGAGTACGAGTCGTAGACGGGATGGTTCAGACACACCTCGACCCCGCCCAGCGTCTGGGCCAGGTCGTAGAAACCGGCCAGGTTGATCTCGGCGAAATAGTCGATCGGGACGCCGGTCAGACTGCGCACCGCGCGTAGCGTCGCGGCCCGGCCGGCTTCGCGGCCCCGCGCCTCGAGTTCGCGCTGCGAGCTCACTCCCTGGTTGGCGAGCTGGTTGGCGATGTACTGCTTGGTGAGGCCGTACGCTTCCTTGATCTTGATGTGGTTGTAGCCCGGAACCCCGTTGAACGGCACCCAGTCGTCACGCGGGATAGAAAACGCGACGACCTTTCCGTCGCCGCCCACGTGCACCAGGATCAGCGTGTTGGTGTTGTAGCCGCCCTGATCGGAATCCCCGGCGTGCAGGTGCTTGAGGATGGACCAGGGCAGGTCGTTGCCCTCCTGGTCCTTACGGGAGTCCAGCCCGATCAACAGGATGTTCATGCTGTCGCCGGTCGACCGCGGGTCCTCGGCAGTCAGCGCCTGCGAGATCGTAATGCCGCCGAGCGCGCCGTGTGCCACCCAGTAGCCGGCGCCCGTCATCCCCACCGCGACCGCCGAGGCCAGCGCCATGACGGCGCGCGACAACCGTTTGCGCACCCGCGACGGCTGCTTGGCGACACGTTGATTCTTCAGGCGGTGCGCACCGCCCGAACCCCCCATTAGCGCTCCCGACCAAGCACCGTCGCACCGGCCGGCGCGCGGCCGGCGGTTTGCGGTGAAGTCGTTCGGCGCATGCCGTCTAGTATGCGGTAGCTTGCTGTGCGGCCCCAACACGAAGTCGCTGATGTGGGCAGGCTCACCAGCGTCTGTAGCCCGCCTCGGCGTCGCTAAACTTTTGTGACCAGCGCGTTCGGCTACAATTCGGCAAGTTCGGTGGGGATCTCCACGAGAAAGGTCGGCATCTGGGATGGTTGCTGAGGACGTCGATCCCGACTGGCCGCCGCCCGCCTATGACCCGTCCGACAACCTGGATACCACCCCCCCATCGACGGGCCGGGCCCGTTGGCTGGTCGCTGCGCTCATCGCTGTTGTCGTCGTGATCGCCGCCGTGGCGGCGTACGTGGCCAAGGGTGCGGACAGCCCCCAACCGCCGCCCGAGTCACCGCAGCAGACCGCTGCTGCCGCACCGACGTCCGCCGCGGGCAGCGCACCGACGGGCCCGTGCGGACCCGAGCAGGCAGCGGCGCTCGCCGCGGCGCTGAGCAAGGTCCCGCCGGACCGCAAGACCGGCAAGCAATGGGACGCCAAGGTGTTGTCCGGCAATTACGACCCGTGCGCCGAGCTGTCGGGACTGGTGGTGACCGTGCGCGACGCGACCCGCAGCGCCCCCGACCTGGCGCTGTTGTTCCACCGCGGCGCATTCGTCGGGCCCGCGACGCCGAATGCGTACTCATTCACCGAACTCGAGGCACCGGCATCCAACGGCAATACCGTGGTGCTGACCTATCGGACCGGCCAGAGCTGTGACAGCTGCCCCGACGGCACCCTGACCACGGTCGGATACCAGTGGCGTGACGACAAGGTCCAGATGCTCGACACACCCCCGGTGTCGCTGGATTCACCGCCGTGAACCGTGCCGTATTGAGTAATTGATCCGCCCGCCTTCTCCCGCATCGAATGGAGCGACAGTGCCAACTTCGCCACCGGCAGGCTGGTACATCGATCCCAAGGGGTCCGACGGCCGGCGGTACTGGGACGGCGCCCGGTGGACCACACACCGACGGCCGTCGGGGGCGCCCACCGGCCTGGCAGCCCGGCTACGCAGGGGCTGGACGGCGCTCCCGATCGCGCTCCGGGTGGTGCTTGTGCTGGCAATCGCGGTGGCGCTGGTCGCCGTCGGCTTCACAGCGTTCGCATCGTCGCCCCGAGACGACTGGGCACGGCTGCCGAACCGCCTGAGTTGCCGCACCGAGAGCGGGCCCGTTCCGCCGCCCAAGATCACGGTGTCCTCGGTGGACGTCAAGCACCCGCGGGGCAGCGTGCTGCAACTCGCGGTTCGGTTCGCCGAACCGCTGCCCCCGGTACCCATTGGGACCCGCGCGACCCGGTTCGTCGGTTACGTGTTGACGTACAGCGTCGCCAACAACGGCACCCCGTTCGCCGAGCTCGGTCCCGAACCAGAGACCAACGACCTCGCCATCACCAGCACGCGGGCGGCCAGCCCGGGGGAGAACCGGATGCGGTTCGACCGGGACACCAACGCCCGCATCACCGCGCCGGACACGGTCGAGATGCTGCTCGACCTCAACCGATTCGACATCGCCGACCAACCGGTGTCCCCGGAGCTGACGTTGCGCGCTGTGTTCAATACACCGTCGACGACGACCGTCCAGTTCGCACCGCAGGTGTGCCGCGCCTGACCGGACGCCCGGCAGACGTCAGCAGTACTGATAGTCGATGTGCCAGCGGCCGTTGACGTAGTCGGCGACGAAGTGGCCGCCCAGACTGGGATCTGCGTCGTTGACGTTCCCCGAGCCGCCGGTGCCGGGTTGGAACCCGGGCGGATCCCAGGTGACCGACTGCGGGTCGGCCGGCAGGTCGGGCGTGCAACTGGCCTGCTTGGCGACGTAACCGTCGACGACGCGGCGTTCCGCGGTGGCCTGGTCGGCGCCGTCGGCAGGCGGCTCGGAAGGGCACAGGTAATGCGCGGCGCAGAAACCCTCGCTGGCGGTGACGAGCGCGACGTTCGTCACCGGTACCGACGCGAGGGCACCGCCGAGCATCAGCGCCGACACGACCAGCGCAGCTATCCGCACCTGTCCTCCCGTCTATTTGACTCTCTCGACCTCTTCGCCTGATGTGTAGAACACCGGGATGTCCGAGCCCAACACATTCTCCAGCAGGAACACCGCCACCGGCTCGACTTCGTAGTAGTAGTGGACGTTGCCGTCGGCGTCCACCGCGGTCGCGCAGGTGCGGCCGGGCGCGCCACACCGTTGCTTGATCGGCACGGCCAGCGCCGCCGCCACCAGCAGCACGGATATCCCGATTACCAGGGGCGTTCTCATCGAAATACGAACCTCATTTCGTCAAGCCTGCCCTGACCGCAGTGTACGACCGGCCGCGGCAGTAGGTTGGCCAGCTATGGCCACCGTGAGGCCGGACGACGCCGCGCCGGCACACTCGCGCGTCGAGGTGCTGGGCAACATCGGACCCAACTGGTTCGCCTCGGTGATGGGCACCGGGATCGTCGCGATCGCCGGCGCCACCTTGCCGGTGCACGTGCCGGGGCTGCGCGGATTCACCCACGGGGTCTGGGTGTTCGCGGCGATCCTGTTGGTAGCACTCATCGTGCTGGTGGGCGGCCATTGGCTGCGAAACCCGAGGGTCGCGCGCACCCACGCTCGCAACCCGCAGATGGCCCACTATTACGGGGCCGCGCCGATGGCGCTGATGACCGTAGGGGCGGGCGCCGTGCTGGTGAGCGGGGATCTCATTGGTGAGCGGATCGCCGTCGACTTGGACTGGGTGTTATGGACCGCCGGCACGCTGGGCGGACTGTTCACCGCCGTGAGCATCCCGTTCCTGATGTTCACCCAGTTGCACGTCGAGCCCGACGCGGCGTTCGGCGGCTGGCTGATGCCGGTCGTCCCGCCGATGGTGTCGGCAGCAACGGGAGCCCTGCTGCTTCCGCACATGCCGCCGGGGACGGGCCGCGAGACCATGCTCTACGGCTGCTACGCGATGTTCGGGCTGTCGCTGCTGGCATCGGCCAACATCATCGCGATGATCTGGAGCCGCCTGGTCCTGTTCGGCACGTCCGGATCGACGCGAGTGCCGACATTGTGGATCGTGCTAGGTCCGCTCGGGCAATCGGTCACGGCCGTGGGACTGCTGGCCGCGGCCGCGTCCACGGGTGCGGTCGACCGACGACTGTCCGAAGCGATGAATGCATTCGCCATCATCTTCGGGGTGCCGGTGTGGGGTTTCGCGGTGCTGTGGATCGCGCTTGCCACCGCCCTGACCGTGCGCACCCTGCGACGCGGCATGCCGTTCGCCCTGACGTGGTGGAGCTTGACGTTCCCGGTGGGCACCTTTGTCACCGGCACTTCGCAACTGGCCGTCCACACCCACCTTCCGGCGTTTCGGGTGGCCGCGGTGATCGCGTATCTGGGCCTGCTGTTGACGTGGATCCTGGTGACGGTCCGCACCGCGCGAGGCAGCGTGGGCGGCACGCTGCTCAAACTGCCGCCGAGTTCGGATCCGGTGAAGGCCAGCAAGGACGCCGCGGCCGACGCAAACTGAGCTTTGCGGCAATTCGGGCTTCGGTTGAGTTCTGCGTGGGAAGATTGCTGCCCGTGACAGGACATTGGAGCTCGGTGCTGACGGCTCTCATCCCGTTGGCTCTGGTCATTGCGGTCTCGCCGTTGACGATCATTCCGGCGGTGCTGGTCCTGCATTCCCCGCGTCCGCGTCCTACCGGGTTGGCGTTCCTGGGCGGCTGGTTGCTGGGGCTGTGTGCGCTGACCGCCATCTTCGTCTCGGCGGCCGGGCTGCTTGGTGGTCTGCACAAGACGCCACCGGCCTGGGCGTCCTGGCTGCGTGTCGTGCTCGGGTCGGCGCTGATCCTGTTCGGCATCTATCGCTGGCTGACCCGGCACCGGGAGTCCCAAGAGCCACGCTGGATGCGGGCGTTCGGCACCATCACACCGGTGCGGGCCGGCGTGACGGCCCTGGTGCTGACAGTAGTGCGCCTGGAAGTCTCGCTGCTGTGCCTGGCGGCCGGGGTGGCCATCGGCACCGGGGGGTTCGACGCCGGCGGGAAGTTCCTCGCGTCCGCGGTGTTCGTCGCGGTCTCCGCGTCGACGGTGGCGATCCCGATCCTGGCTTACGTGAGTGCCGGGGACCGCCTGGACGAGCCCCTGACCAGGCTCAAGGACTGGATGTCGAAGAACCACGCGGCCATGCTTGCCGCCGTCCTGGTGCTCATCGGGTTGATGGTGCTCTACAACGGAGTCGGCGCCTTGTCGAAAAGCTCGTGACACAGCCGCGGTCGCCAGCAGTGACGGCCGCCGTCGTCCTCGCGGTCACGGTGGGTGGGCTTTCCGCGGCGCACCTGTGGGGCCTGTTGATGCTCGCCGCGGGGCTCCACGCGGTATTCGCGCCCGCGGTGCTGGCGAGCACCACCATGTTCGCGGTGCTGGATCTGGTCGCCGCGGCGCTCATCCTGACGCTGACGCTGATGCCGTCCAACAGCCGCTCATTGTCCGGTCACCGGCAGGTCGCCCGCTGATCCAACACGCTGTCGGGCGGTCACTTCTCATGTTTAGCTTGAAGACGGCCGTGCGTCCCCGCGTGCGCGGTTTTAATGTATTTGCCGAAGTATCATCTGGTTTTCGCTGAGGGGGCCGAGTGCAAGGCACGACATTCGGCCGCTACCAGTTCCTCGAATTGCTGGGCCGGGGCGGCATGGGTGAGGTGTGGCGTGCCTACGACACCGAGACCCAACGCGTCGTCGCCGTCAAAGTGCTGACCGCCAACCTCGCCAACGACCCGACGTTCGAACAGCGGTTTCGCCGGGAGGCCCTGGCGGCGGCCGGTCTCAACGACCCGCACGTGGTGCCCATCCACCATTTCGGTGAGATCGACGGACGCCTGTACGTAGACATGCGGCTGGTCGTGGGCCGCGACCTGCAGGACATCATCGCCGAGGGCGCGCTGGAACCCGAACGCGCGGTACACATCATCGAACAGATCGCCTCCGCGCTGCGCGCCGCGCACCGGATCGGCTTGGTGCACCGCGACGTCAAACCGTCCAACATCCTGGTCACCGAGGACGACTTCGCCTACCTGATTGACTTCGGCATCGCCCGAGCGGCAGGTGATTCCCACATGACCGGCACCGGCAACGTCATTGGCACCTGGGCGTACATGGCGCCCGAACGCGTGACTTCCGGCCAGACCGACCCGCGCGGTGACACCTACGCGCTCGGCTGCGTGCTGCACGAGTGCCTGACCGGCAGCCAGCCGTTCCCCGGCAGCAGTCTGGAACAGCAGATCGGGGGGCACCTGAGCCTGCCGCCGCCACGGCCGTCCACCCTGCGCCGCGGCATACCCGAAGAGCTGGACAACGTGATCGCGACGGCCATGGCCAAGAATCCCGAGCAGCGTTATTCGACGGTCACCGACATGGCGGCCGCGGCCCGGGAAGCGGTCACCGGAACCCGCCCCATCCCGCTGCGCCGGCCCGAACCGGTCCAACAGCGCACCCAGCTCGCACCACCACCTCCCGTCCCGCCGAGGCAGCCGCCGCCTCCGCCGCGACGCGGCGGCCCGGCCTACCCAGACCACTCGCAGCGCCGCCCCACGGCCGAGCCGCCGCGGCGCCCACCCTCGGACCCGAATCAGCGCCGGCCACAGATGCCGCCGCCCGCCGCCTACCGCCCGCCGTCGGAGCCCAATCAGTACCGCCCGGCGCCGGATCCGTCCCCGCAGCGGCCGCCTACCGATCCCACCCAACGCCGGCCCAGTACGGACCCCAACCAGCACCGCTCAATCAACGACGAGCCGACGCTGTACCGGCAACCGAGTGACCCCCCCACGCCCGTCCCGTTCCCGGTAGCCGCTCCGGCGGCCGCACCGGACAGCGGCCCCGGCCGCGAGCAGGGAAGCAAACCCAAGGGCGAGCAGGGAAGCAAACCGAAGCGCAGGCGCCGCACCCCGCTCATCCTGGCGGGCGTCGGTGTGCTGCTCACCGTCATCGCCGTCGTCGCCGGCATTGCCTTGAGCGGCGGTGGCGACAGCCCCGGCAGCGGCCAGGCGGCCGAACGGTCGGGCAGCGGGGAACCGGCACCGCCGGCCAACGGCGGACCGTTCACCGGCACCTATACCGCCGACTTCGGTCCGAAGATGTCCCTGGCCGGCAAGGAGGTTGCGAATTCCGAGCCGCCGGGCCAGGAGACGTGGGTACTGCGTTCCGCGTGCACCGGCAAGGGGGGCAGCGGCTGCGTCGCGACGGCGCAGCGCACCGACGGGCCCTACAACCACACTCCCAAGCTGGTATTCGACGATGTCCGGGGACGCTGGATCGCGATCGCTCTCGAAGGCGGCAAGTGCAACGACAAGAGCATTGAGAAGTGGAATTACGTCTGGCTGAATCCGAAATCGGACGGCTCCCTGGTCGGCGAATGGATCACCGACTCCCTCGATTGCTACAGCAAGCGGTCGGTGACATTCACCCGAACCGGTGACGCTGAACTCGGCAACCTTCCAGACCCGGCCGAGCAGCGTGCGCGCGTCGTGTCCCCGGCCGAGGCGCTGCACGGCGCTTACCATCTGCTGACCACCTATACCGGTGCCAACGCCCCGAAGCCGCAGGAAGCCGACTACACCGTCGACACCATCTGTCTGCGCACCGGGGACCGCTGCCTGAGCCGGTTCGTCAGGAACGGCACCAGCGGCACCCAGTTACTGCAATTCGCCAACGACGTCTGGACCCGCGACGACGAGTACGACGCGTCCTGCCCGGCCGGCGGCACCTCGCACGTCAAGATCAAAGGCACCTTCCCGCTGCCGGAGCCACCCCAGGACCCGATAGCGGTGCTGGCCGGGAGCGGCACCAAGGATGAAACGGGCAGTGCCTGCAAGGGCGGCCCGTACGAGATGAAGTTCACCCGCACCGGCGACTGACGTCTGTTTGGGCCCCCCGGTAGCGCGGGTAGGCAGCAGGGAGTCCAGCAGAGGAGCCGTTGTGATCGACGCACGTTCGACCGGACCCCAGACGCCGGAACGCGGTACGCCCGGTGAGGTGCCGGAGCGCCTTACCCCGTCGGAGACGCCGGAACGGCTCACGCCATCCGAACCGCCGGAGCGGCTACCTCCCCAGGACCCGCCCGAGCGACTCACCCCGGCGTGACGCTTAACAACCCGCTTGCTAACCAAGGAGAATTTCATGCGCGCAGAAGAAGGCGACGAATCAGTGAAGGACTATGCCGTCGAGGGCGAGCAGACGCTGAACAGGATCAAGGATGCGCAGCATTCTTCCGGCAATCCGCTGACCCGCATCGCTCGTCGACTGTTCCGGCTGTTGCCGGGTCGGGCGGGCGGCGCCTAATCCGTCTGACCGTGGCGCGTTTTCCGGCGCGCTCCAACGGGTATTGAGACCGGGAGTCTCGCTACGAGACTGACAGTCTTGTTTTACTGCTGTCCACTGCAACGGAAGCAGGGCCCGTGACTGGAATCGCGGTCAGAACCCTCAAACGCCCGGATCAGTCACCGAACTCCTTCGCGCAAGGCTCCCGCGCGCGACGGGGGTGGACGCTGTTCATCGCCTGTGCCGGGGTGGCCCTCGTCATCGCGTCGATGGTTGCGCTCAACACGGCCCTGAGCGACATCGCCAACGCCACGGCGGCAACCCAGACGCAGCTGACCTGGATCGTGGACAGTTACACGCTGTTGCTGGCGTGCCTGCTGCTGCCCGCCGGCGCCATCGGTGACCGGTACGGCCGGCGCAGCGCCCTGCTGGTCGGCATCGCCATCTTCGCGATCGCGTCAGCCGCACCCCTGGTCTTCGACAGTCCGCTACAGATCATCGCGGCGCGCGGGTTGGCCGGTGCCGGCGCGGCTTTCGTCATGCCGGCGACCCTGTCGCTGCTGACGGTGGCCTATCCGCCTGAGGCGCGCACCAAGGCCGTCGGCATTTGGGCGGGTGTTGCGGGCTCGGGCGGGCTGTTCGGCTTGATCGGTACCGGCCTGCTGGTCGAGTTCTTCGATTGGCGCTCGATTTTCTGGACCTTGGCGATCGCTGGGGTGGTGGTCTTCCTGCTCACCCTGACCATCGCCGAGTCCCGTGATCCCGATGCGCCGCGCCTGGACGTGCCCGGGGCGGCGACCATCGGGGCGGCGGTCGCGGTGTTCGTGTTCGGCATTCTGCAGGCACCCTCGCACGGCTGGAGCGACCCCACGTCTTCGGCTGCCTGATCGGCGGGGCGGCACTCGCGGTGGTGTTCGGTCTTCTCGAGCGTCGGCGCCGGCATCCGCTGCTGGATATTCGCCTGTTCGGTAATCCCTATTTCGGCACCGGCGCCGCAACCATCACCATGGTCTTTCTGGCCACCTTCGCGCTGTTCTTTCTGGTGGTGCAGTACCTCCAACAAGTAAAGGGCTACTCCGCATTGGTCGCGGCGCTTGCGCTGAGCCCCATGGCGATACCGCTGCTAACGCTGTCCTTGCTGTCGTCGTGGTACCTGCCGAAGCTGGGGCTGCGTGCGGTCGTCTTCGCCAGCATGGTGCTGATCTCGATCGGCTTCCTGTGCATGTGCACGCTCACCGCCGACTCCTCCTACCTCCAGGTCTGCTGGCCCCTGATGATCATCAGCACTGGATTTGGATTGTGCACTGCACCAACAACTTCGGCGATCATGGGCGCGGCGCCGGATCAGAAGCAAGGGGTGGCTTCCGCTGTCAATGACGCCACGCGCGAGCTGGGTGGTGCGCTGGGCATCGCCCTGGCCGGCTCGATCCTGGCGGGCAGTTACAGCCATCGGATCGCCGGTGCGCTCGGTGATTTCCCCGAACCGGTGCGTGGGCCGGCGTCGGATTCGTTGACCAAGGCGCTCGCGGTCGCCAATCACCTTGGACCGCAGGGCCTTGCGCTGGCGGAGCGCAGCAAGGACGCCTTCGTGGCGGCCACCAATTCCTCTTACGCGGTCATGGCCGCCGTCGTCGCCGTCGCGGCCTGCGCCATCCCGTTGTTCGCCCCCGGGCGTGACGGCGAACGGTTGGCCGTGGTGCGTCGGTTGCAGGGTCGCCGGCTGTCATCCCGGCTGCGAGGCCACCCGACCTTTTAGTATTTCCTGATGGCTCCGGTCTCCAGCGCGGCTGAACCGTTCATCACCCACCGACCCGGTGGGTTACGCATCGTCTCCGACCGCCAGGGTAACCCGCAGGCGCGGGCGGTGGTGTTCCTGCACGGCGGTGGGCAGACCCGCCGCTCCTGGGCGAAGGCGGCGGCCGCCGTCGCCGAGCGCGGCTACCAGGCGGTGACCGTCGATCTGCGGGGACACGGCGAATCCGACTGGTCCGATGACGGCGACTACCGCGTGATCAGCTTTGCCCGCGACGTGGAGGACGTGTTGCGCGGGCTGCCGGCCAAGCCGGTGCTGGTGGGCGCCTCGCTGGGAGGGTTCACCTCGATGCTGCTGGCCGGCGAGCTGACCCCGGGCATCGCCAGCGCAATCGTGCTGGTCGACATCGTGCCCAACATGGAGCAGTCGGGCGCGGCGCGGATCCACGACTTCATGTCCGAGCGGGTGGAAACGGGGTTTGCCTCGCTGGACGAGGTCGCCGACGCGATCGCTCAATACAACCCGCACCGGCCCCGGCCCACCGATCTCGATGGGCTGACCACCAACCTGCGTCGCCGCGGCGATCGCTGGTACTGGCACTGGGATCCGCGGTTCATCAACGGCACCGCGGCTCACCCGCCCATCGAGGTCACCGATCCCGATCGCATGCACAACGCCGTCGAGTCGATCCTGCGCGACGGTGTGCCGATGCTATTGGTGCGGGGCAAGATGAGTGACCTGGTCAGCCAGGAGCGCGCAGAGGAATTCCTCACCCGCTTCCCGCAAGTCGAGTTCACCGACGTGCGCGGGGCAGGCCACATGGTGGCCGGTGACCGCAACGACGTCTTCGCCGGTGCGGTGCTGGATTTCCTTGACCGGCATGTCGCCGCCGGCTGAGGACTTGTCGGCCGTTTAGGAACGCTGTATGACTTGGTTTGCGCGATTCGGATAGCGGGTACTCGCGCGCAGCGCGTGTGTGGCGGCACCAAGGAGAACATCGGTGAAGCGTGAATTCTCGGTCGGCGTAGTCGGGGTCGCCCTCGTGGTCGCGGCCTGTGCGGGTTGTTCGAGCAAGAATTCCGATACGGGTCAACCGAGTTCGCCCGCGGCGCCCGCGGGCCCGGTGGTGATCGTCGACGGCAAGAACCTCAACGTCACCGGTCAGGTCACCTGCCAGGCGTCCGGTGCCAACACCAACATCGGCATAGGTGACGCTGCGAACGGCATCGGTGCCGTGGTCAGCAACGACAAACCGCCCATCGTGCACGCGGTCGGGCTCGGCGCCGTCGACGGGATCGTGCTCGGCTTCTCCGACGCCGCGCCGAATCAGGCCACCAATGCCGGGGCGGCGTTGAAGGACAAGACGTATGCGATCAAGGGCACCGCTTCGGGTGTCGACATGACCAACCCGGATCAACCGCGGCCGGTGACCAAGCCGTTCGAGATGAGCGTGACCTGCCCGTAGTGCAGGCGGCCGAAGCCCAGGAGGGGACTCAGCTATGACGATGAAACGAGCCGTCAGCGCGGTGGCGGTTGCGGCGGGTCTTGGTCTCTCTGCGGTGCTGCTGGATGCCGGCCCGGCCTATTCAGCTCCGACGAGACCGATCCCGTTGGCGCCGGACACCCCGACGGAGGCGACCACCGCGCCGGCCCCCAAGACCACCGCCACCAAGCCGCAGACGACGCAGGCGCCGCAGACAACGGCACCGCAGACAACGGCGCCGCAGAGCACGGTCGCTCCGACCCAGACCACTACCGCGCCGGCCACCCAGACGACGACGGCGCCGAGCACACAGACCACCACCCCGAGTACGCAGACCACCACACCGTCGAGCACCCAAACCACCACCACCACAGCGTCTTCCACCACCACATCGTCGAGCGGACAGACCACCACGTCGGGTTCGCAGACCACGACATCGAGTGGGCAGACCACCACCCCGGCGGGGCAGTCGACGTCGACCACACCCGCGCCGGGCATCACCATCGTCATCAACGCCCCGCCCACCCAGCCGCCGCACCCACCCTTCATTCCGCGGATCGCGCTGGTGCTGCCGGGCGCGCAGATCGGCGGTCCCGCGGACACGCTGGCCGGCTTCAGCCTGCCGGGCCGCGGTGCGCCGCCGCCACCGCCGGCGCGTGGCTTCGGCTGGAACGACGGCTTCGCGCCCGGACACCCGCCACCCAACTGGCAGGGCCCGCCGCCCCCTGGGGGCTGGAACGGTCCGCCGCCGCCCGGCGGCTGGAACCGGCCATGGAATGGCCCGGTGCGCGATGTCGGCTACGCCCGCAACGATTTCGGCCAGTTCAACTACAACAGCTTCACCGTCACGCCGGTCTTCAACTGGCAGTACGGCGGCTGGGGTTACTGGTTCTTCGGGGTCTGGGTACCGCTTTACTAGCCAACCAGCGTCTACTAGCCAAGTAGCGGCCAGCCCGGCTCGGCTACTCGCTCTCGCAGCGAATCAAGCTGCAACGCAACGTTTTCAGTGAGCGGAGCGCGGTGCCCCGGGCACACGTAGCGAATCGGTAATTGCAAGAGCGCAGTCATCGATGCGCGTGCGTCGTCCAACTCGAGGGTCACCAAACGCGACATGAAACGCAGCTTGCCCCCAACCACGGCCAGGGCGTCACCGGCGAACAGCACGCCGTCAGGTTCATAGAAGTACGCGACATGCCCCGGCGTATGACCCGGCGTCTCCACCACCCGGAACTGGCCCAGCAGCAGATCGCCGTTGCGCACCAGCACATCCGCCGCCACGGCGGTCGAGGTGGCGGCGCTCAACAGCCCGCGGGCCAGCACGAGGGGGCCGCGTTCGGGGACTTGCTTGCTCAACCAACCGGGGAAACCACCACGCGCGGTTTCCCGCATAAAGTACGGCCGGTCGCCGCCGTGGTAGTGCACCCGGGCGCCCGACAAGGCCTTCATCCGTGCCGCCCCCGCCGCATGATCGTTGTGCCAATGGGATAACAGGATCGTGTGCACATCGGCCGGACTCCGCCCCAGCATGTCCAAACCGTTGAGTACCGGTGCCGCATCCGACGTCATGCCGGCATCGACCAGGACTACGCCGTCATCGTCGACGACCGCGTACGAACAGCAGACATAGCTGCGCTGCCGGAGGCACCACACCCGCTCGGTCACCGGCAGTAGCTGGACCCGCGATCTCATGCGCCCTCCTCCGGGCTGGGGCTTCATCCTCCCGCGATCCTCCCGCGGGGGTAGACGCGGCGGCAGTCCTTTTCGCATATCCGCGGACCTCGGTTTCGGCTACGGTCCACACTGGTGCTGTTTTCGGGTCAGCATGAGTGACAGGAATAAGGAGTAGGCCATGGGCAAGACCGCCAGGCGGCTCGGTCCGCAAGACATGTTCTTCCTCTACGCCGAGACGTCGAGCACGATGATGCATGTCGGTGGCCTGATGCCCTTCACGCCGCCGCCGGATGCGCCGAAAGACTTCCTGCGCCAACTCGTCGACGAAAGCAAGGCCAGTGCGGTCGTGGATCCGTGGAATCTCAAACTGAGCCAGCCGGACCTTTTGTTCAGTCCCATCCAGTCGTGGGTCTACGACGACAACTTCGATCTGGACTACCATGTGCGGCGCTCGGCGCTGGCCAGTCCCGGAGATGAGCGCGAACTCGGAATCCTGGTGTCCCGCTTGCACAGTAACGCTTTGGACCTGCGCCGTCCGCCGTGGGAAATGCATTTCATCGAAGGCCTCGAAGGCGGTCGTTTCGCTCTCTACGTCAAGATGCATCACGCTCTGGTGGACGGCTACACCGGACAGAAGATGCTCGCGCGCAGTCTGTCCACCGACCCGCACGACACCACCCACCCGCTGTTCTTCAACATTCCCACCCCTGGGCGGGTATCGGCGGCCAAGGAGGAATCCGGCGGCGGAATCGCCGGAAGCCTGCTCCGCAGCGTGGGCAGCGTGGTGAGCAACCTTGGTGGAGTGGTCAGCGGGGTGGGCAGTGTGATGGGGTCAGTGGCCGGCGCCGGCCGGTCCACCCTGGACCTCACCAAAGCCATCATCAACACCCAGCTGCGTAGCGACAACGAATACCGCAACCTGATCGGATCGGTGCAGGCGCCGCGGTCGATCCTGAACACCCGCATCAGCCGGAACCGCCGCTTCGCCACCCAGCAGTACGAGTTGGACCGGTTGAAAAAGATCGGCGCGGCCAATGATGCGACCGTCAACGATGTTGCGCTGGCGATCGTCGGTGGCAGTCTGCGCCGGTTCCTCGACGAGCTGGGCGAGCTGCCGGAGAAGTCACTGATCGCAATGCTGCCGGTCAACGTGCGCCCCAAGGACGACGAGGGTGGCGGCAACGCTGTGGCCAGCATCCTGGCAACGTTGGGCACCGACATCGCCGACCCGATCGAACGCCTACGGGCCGTTACCACCACCACCCGAATTGCGAAAGCCGAACTGGCAAAAATGAATCGGGAAGCGATACTCGCGTACACCGCGGCGCTGATGGCGCCGTTCGGTATGCAGCTGGCGAGCACCCTCACCGGGGTGAAGACGCCATGGCCCTATACGTTCAACCTCTGCGTGAGCAATGTGCCGGGTCCCCAGGACGTGCTCTACCTGCGGGGCAGTCGGATGGAGGCGTCGTTCCCCGTCTCGCTGGTGGCGCACAGTCAGGCACTCAACATCACGCTGCAGAGCTACGCCAGCACCCTGAACTTCGGGTTCATCGGTTGCCGAGACACGCTGCCGCACTTACAAAGGTTGGCGGTCTACACCGGGGAAGCGCTCGACGAATTAGCGGACGCGAGTTGATTATTCAGCACTACCGGCCCATTCCTGCCGGCACTCTCGCGGCGTCTTGTCGAACCAACGCCGGCAGGACCGGTTGAGCGCGCTCTGCTCGGTATAGCCGAGCAGGCTCGCGATCTGCCCCAGCCGCAACCGGGGCTCGGCAAGGTATTGCGCCGCCAGGGTGCGGCGTTCCCGGTCGATGACGTCCTGGCAGCTTGTGCCTTCGGTTGCCAACCGCCGCTGCAGCGTTCGCGGATGCACGGCCAGCCGGTCGGCAATCACCTCACCGCTGCAATGCCCTAGGGGCAGCAACCGACGGGCCAACTCGGCCACCCGCTCCGACAGCGGTGCCGTGCTCGGCAGGCATCTCGCTTCCAGGTACTTGACGGCTATGCGCCTCGCCTCAGGGTCGGCGTGGTCGATGCGTTGCTGCAGCACATAACTGGGAAGTTCTATCCCGCACCAGGATTGGCCGAAGCGTACCGGGCAGCCCAGTGCTTCGCGGTAGGCTGCGTCGGAGCTTAGTTGGTCGTGCACAAACGAGACCGTGACCGGCGTTTGCGGTCCGGCCAGGATGCGGTTCGTCCGCACCATCAGACCGACGCTCATCTCGTATGCCTGCAATGAGTACGGCACACCCGGTTCCACCTGCTCCACGATCATCCGGACTTCGGTCTCGGTGGGTCGCGCCGACCTGATTTTGACCCCGGCGGTATGTGCATAGCTGTAGCGCGCGCTGGCTTGCATTGCTTCCAGGACTGTGTCGCAGTTCCGCAGGATGACCGCCACGGGCCCGACGGCGTCCAGACCTCTTATGCGAGAGAGGCGTAACCCGAAGTCTGGGCACTTGAGTTCCACGGCGGTCGTTTCGATCATGCGCGCGAACGCCGGCGTGGGGATGAACGCGTCTTCTTCTTGTTCAATCCCGGCCGGGATGTGGAATCGCGAGAGATAGCTGAGCGGGTCACCTCCGAGCTCTCGTACCAACTCGGGGTAGCCCCGCATGGCCGTCGCGCGGACCAGGCTGCTCATCAATCACCTCCCGGTGTCGGGAAATGATAAAGAAGTGTCGGAATGTGTCAAGACCGTCGGTCTCGGCGGCGCTCATCCTGAATGCTATGACCGCACAGCACTTCGACGTCCTGATCATCGGTGCCGGACTGTCCGGTATCGGAACGGCATGTCACTTGACGACTCGCCAACCCAACCGGTCGATCGCGATCCTGGAGCGACGCGAGCGGATCGGTGGCACGTGGGACTTGTTCCGCTACCCGGGGATCCGCTCCGACGCGGACATGCTGACCATGGCCTACGAATTTCGGCCCTGGCGGAATCCGCAGGTGTTGGCGTCGGGCGAAGCTATTCGGCGCTACATCGCCGAAACGGCGGCCGAGTACGGCGTCGACAAAAAGATTCATTACGGTCTGAGAATCGTTGGCGCTGACTGGTCGCCGACGGATGGCCGGTGGACGTTGACCGCACAACGCGAAACGACCGGCGAGGCCTGCAGGTACAGCTGCCGCTACTTGATCGCATGCACTGGCTACTACGACCATGACACCGGTTACCTGCCCGCGCTGCCGGGCTCGAACCGCTTTTCGGGTCGCATCGTGCATCCGCAGCACTGGCCCGAGGATTTGGACTACGCCGGCAAGAAAATCGTCGTGATCGGCAGCGGTGCAACGGCAGTCACCTTGGTGCCGGCGCTGACCGGTTCCGCCGCTCATGTCACCATGCTGCAACGCTCGCCCTCCTACGTCTTGTCGTTGCCCTCGGTGGACAAACTTTCGCAGTCGTTGACGAGGGTTCTTTCCGTCGAGCGGGTGTATGCACTGGCCCGCAGGCGCAACATCCTCCTGCTGCGCAGGGTCTATTCGGCATGCCGGCGTTGGCCGCGCCTGAGCAGACGTCTCCTGCTGTGGCTGGTACACCGCCAGGTCGGTACGGGCTTCGACATGACCCATTTCATGCCGCGGTACCAGCCATGGGACGAGCGCATGTGCATGGCCCCTGACGGTGATCTGTTCAAAGCGCTCACCTGCGGCGGCGCGTCGATCGTTACCGATGAGATCGAATCCATCACTACAACAGGTATTTTGACGAGATCAGGGCGCGAGATCCAGGCTGACATCATCGTCACTGCGACTGGCCTGAACCTGCAGATGCTGGGGGGTATGCAACTGTCGGTAAACGGGCGACCCGTCAACCTCTGCGACCGGATGGCGTATAAGGCCGTCTTGGTCCAAGACCTCCCAAATTTCGCCTGGCTGATGGGCTATACCAACGCACCGTGGACCCTGAAGTCCGACATCGCCGGCGCGTACCTGGCCCGGCTACTCGACCACATGGATATGAACGGTTATGCGGTGGTGACTCCGCGCGATGTGCACGGCTGTAAGACCGACATCGGCGTGTTGGACACCTTGAAATCCGGCTACGTTGTGCGCGCGAAAAATATCGTGCCGCGACAGGGCTCGAAGTTGCCGTGGCTGACGTTGAATCACTACGAGAAAGACTGTCAGATCCTGCTGGAGGATCCAATCGAAGACGGCGTACTCGAATTCAGCACGATGCCCGCCGAGGCGGTCGCTTAGCGGGGCAGCCGGCTCCTATGCTCGGGTGTTCACCATCCGAGCCGAGTCGGAAAAGAGCGCATGGACACAATCGACAGCCGTTATGTCCGATCCACCCGCCACGACGGTCGGGCGACCATCGAGCTGATCAACGCCGGACCACTGAATATCATTGGCAGCGAAGCGATCTCAGCTCTGACCGACGCATTCCGCGCCATCGGGTCGGACACCGAGGCGCGGGTCGTGGTGTTCCGCGGCGCGGGAGAGAAAGCATTCATCGGCGGCGCCGACATCCACGAAATGGTCACCCTCGATCAGCCCACGGCCGAGGTCTTCATTCGCCGGCTGGCGGGGTTGTGCGAGGCGATCCGCGACTGCCCCCTTCCCGTCGTCGCGCGCCTCGCCGGCTGGTGCCTCGGCGGCGGCCTGGAAGTCGCGATGTGCTGTGACCTGCGAATCGCGGAGTCCGGCGCGAGGTTCGGCATGCCGGAAGTGGCCGTCGGAATCCCGTCGGTGATCCATGCCGCGCTGATGCCCGCATTGATCGGCGCGTCCCACTCGGCCTGGCTGCTGATGACGGGCGAAACGATCGACGCCCGGACGGCGGCGAATTGGGGCTTGGTGCACGAGGTGCTGGTACCGGAAATGCTGGACACCCGCATTGACGAATTGACCGCGAAACTCACCCGATTCGGTCCGCACGCGGTGCGGCAACAAAAGCGTCTGCTGAATAAGTGGTTCGACATGACGATTCAGGGGGCGATCGAAGACAGCGTCGGACAATTCGGCCGTTCGTTCCTGACCGGCGAGCCGCAACAGCACATGCAGGCGTTTCTGTCGCGCAAGCGCGATAAATAGGTGCCGCTTTTTCTCTCGATTTCAGCCATTTATTGCTGACCCAAGGCCCATGATGTCTCTACGCGACAGCACTGGGGGTGTGGCTATGTCTTTTGTGCTCTTGGCGCCGGACATTTTCGAGACGGCGGCAGCGAATGCGGCGCAGATCGGGTCGGCGGTGCTGACCGGCAATCTCGCGGCGCTGGCTCCGACGACCGCCCTGGCGGCGGCCGGCACCGACGAGGTGTCGGCGGCAATTGCGGCGCTGTTCGGCGACTACGCCGGCGAGTACCAAGCGGCCGCGGCGCAGGCGGCGACCTACCACGAGCAGTTCGTAGCCACCCTGAGCGCGTCCGCGGCCTCGTACGCGAGCACCGAGGCGGCCATCGTCGCCTCCATTCAGGGCGCCGCCGCCACGCTGGACACCTCGCTCGCCAGCGGATTCCAAACCCTCGTCTACGGACCGATCCACACCGCCGGCAACGCGTGGATCAGCAGCCCATACGGTCAGGCGCTCGATCCGATCATCAACGGCCCGACGTCAATGCTGTTCGGGCGCGCGCTGATCGGCCACGGAGCCCCCGGCACGGCGGCGAATCCCAACGGCGGTGCGGGTGGCTTCCTGTTCGGCGACGGCGGCGCCGGTTACAGCGCGACCGCCGGCGTGACGCCCGGTGGCAACGGCGGCAACGCCGGGCCGATCGGCAGCGGCGGGCCGGGCGGGGCCGGCTT
>NZ_HG964939.1:614796-621364 GCF_000613245.1 Mycobacterium asiaticum DSM 44297 | reverse complement strand
GCTGTTGTTCGGCAACGGCGGCCTCGGTGGGCCCGGTGCCCCGGATGGACGCGGTGGGCTGTTCATCGGTACCGGCGGAACCGCCGCGGTGGTGGGAAGTCAACAACCGGTCGTCATCGATTTCGTGCGGCACGGCCAGACCTTCGCAAACCTGGAGGGTTGGATCGACACCGCCGTACCCGGTGTCCCGCTCACGCCGCTCGGGCACCAGGAGGCGACGAACGTCGCCGCTCTGCTCGCGCCGGCGAACCAATACTCGGGTATCTTCGCGTCGCAGCTGCTGCGCACCCAGGAGACCGCGCACGCGTTGTTCGCGAACCCGCAGATCCTGCCCGGCCTCAATGAGATCAATGCCGGCTGGATGGAGGGCATGCCGCAAATCCCCATTGGTGTGTTGTATCTGGTGGGGCCCCTGGCCTGGACGTTGGGATTCCCGCTCTTCCCGAACCTTGGACTTGGCCCCGACATCAACGGGATCGTCTTCAATCGCAACTTCACCGGCGCGATGAATGCCATCTACGGCAACGCGATGGCGAACGGCGGCACCCCCGCGGTGGCGTACTCGAGCGCGTTCACCATCGGTGTCGGCACGCTGATGAACGTCGACAACCCCAATCCGCTGCTGCTGCTCACCCATACCCTGCCGAACACCGGCCAGGTCGTCGTGACCGGCAGCCCGGGCGGCGGCTGGACCATGAACAGCTGGGACGGTATACCCATCGGCCCGGCGAACTTGCCGACGAAGTTGTTTGTCGACTTCCGCAACCTGATCACGGCGCCGCAATATGCGGCCTGGGACATTTTCGAATCGCTGTTCACCGGTGATCCGACTACGATCCTCAGCGAGATCCGCGATGGCGCCGAACAGGTCGGCGCGGCGACCTTCCAGTACCCGTTCGCGGTCACTCGCGACCTGGTCGACGCGGTTGCGTAATAGCGCTCAGCCGCAACGGTATTCGTCGACGGTCGGGACGGCTTGCAGGTGGCGGCGGGACCGCCGCCGGCTGATGCGCTCGACAACCGCACGCGATCGCGGGCCCGAGCCGGCGTGGGTCGATGCCGACCAGTCGCTGAGCGAGACCGGCGCTGGCGCGGCAGCGGTCTGGGTGTGCCCGCCGTCTGCTCCGATGAAGTCCTCGATCAGAGCGGCCACGGTCTCGGTTCGTTCCGCGTGCGGATGGTGCGCGGCGCCCGGGATGATGTGCAGGCGGCTGTGCGGCATCTTCTCGTGGGCGGCGTAGGCATGTGAAACCGGAATCACCGGGTCCCGGTCGCCGCTGATGATCAGCACCGGCACACTCGCGTTGAAGTGCAGCCGGTTCAAGGCGCAGACGAACTGGCCCCGGCGGTCCACAACCGCACGCAGTGTCCGCAGTAGCGCCTGCCGGTTCTCCCGGTTCGCCAGTGCCGCGTGGGCTTCCCAATGTTCGTGCAGCCGTAGCGCGTTGGGGTCCTCAGACTTCAGTGCGGAGAAAGCCCGGCGGGCCTTGATCGCCGGCTTCGACGAGACGAGCCCCAGCACGAACTCGGAGCCGGGCAGCGACACCAGCCGCAAGATGCGATTAACCTCACCGCCGAGACCGCCGCTGCTGATCAGGATCATCCGCTCGCAGTAGTCGCGATGCTGGTGGGCGAACTGCATGGTGATTCCGCCGCCGAGGGAGTGGCCGATGATCGTCACCCGGGAAATACCGAGGGCGTCCAGAAAGTCGCGGAGCAGGACGGCGAACGCGCCCAGCGAGTAGTCACCGCGGGGCTTGTCGGATTGACCGTGCCCCAGCAGGTCCGGTGCGATGACGCGGTACTTTTTGGACAGGGTCGGGATGATCGACCGCCAGTGGTTCGAACTGCCGCCGATGCCATGGATCAACAGCAGTACCTCACCGGCGCCTTCGTCGCGGTATGCGACGCGGTCGCCGTGCAATGTGATGGTTCGGAGGTTGCTCATTTTGGCCTGCTAGGTCACTTCGGTGTGAACGGTTAGTTCCTGGTGAAGTGAGTCTGTGGCGCGGGCCTTGCAACATTCTTGGGAGTTTCTAAAGGCATGCTTGGCGCCGTTTTCCGACCAGCGCCGAGCCGGGTTTCAGTCCCTGATCCGGGTGAAGACCTGGTCGTAGGGGCCGCCCTTGCAGGCGCTACCCGTCGCATCCTCCATGCCGTGCCCAGAGATCGACGTGATGGGATCCTGCGCCGGCTTGGGCAGCGGGAACACACCGGTCATGCGGACGTGACTGGTCCCACCGGCCGGGCAGGGCACGTCCTCCTCGGAGTTCTCCGTCCACGCGTTGTTGGCGTAGATGAACAACTGGTGGTCGGAGAAATCGGTCAGCACGAATCGGCTCAGGCATCGGTCGCCGGCGCGCAGGCAGAACGTGTCGACGCTGAAATCCTGATCGCCCAGCTTGGGTTGACCGGCCGCCGTAGTCACCCTCGAGCGGTAGAACCCGGGGAGTCCGAGCGCCGGGGACGCCACCCGGGCCGGCAGGCCGGCCGGGTCGGGCAGGCCGGCGATGTCCGCGTCACCGGTTCGGGTGAACGTCACGCTGCGCTTGCTGTAGCACTCCACCGAGTCGTCGATCCACTCGCCGGCCATGCTGCCGTCCGGGCGGGGCAGCAGATAGATCCAGTGCCATTCCTCGATGTCGTGGTTGTTGCATCGTTCGGTGTCCAGGGCCACCGCGACCCAGCGCCCGTTGATGTCGTCGAACACCAGGTTGGTCGGGTGCTTGAAGGACCCGGAGGTTCTCGAACCGGTGGCTACGCAGCCCTTCGCGCCGCACATCGACCGCAGCTTCCACGTCTCGTTCCCGGCCGGGTCCTGACCCGGCTCCGGCTTGCCGTTCAAACCGATGCTCTGACCGAACGCCAGAGTGTAGGTGCCGGTGAGCGGGCCACTGTTCGCCAGGGGCGCGGTCGTGGGGCCGCCGCCACCGGAGCCGCTCTTGGTCAGCGCGAAGGCGGCGACCAGGCCGATGACTACGATCACCGCCGCGATGCTGCTGGCCAGGATGATGCGTCGGCGTTTGGGATCGGCCTTCGCGGCCGGCCGCACCGGCCTCGCCGGCGCGGCGGCAGGCCCGTGCGGGCCGGCCGGTTGTTCGGGCGGTGGCGGCGGGGTGGTGGCGCGGGACGGGCCGGGCGGTGGCGCGTCAGAGCCCGGGCCGTATTGGCGGTACTGCGTCGGATCGGTGTGCGACACGCCGCCCGGCGCCGACGGATAGTAGTTGCGTGGTGCGCCCGTCGGCAGCGCCATGGTCTGGCTGTCTTGGTGGGCCGGCTCGGCGCCGCGCGACCCGGTGTTCGTAGTCGTCGTCGGCTGGGTGATGGCCGCGCGGGCCGCCGCTGCCAGTTCGGTCGGGGTGGAGTAGCGCTGCTCGGGATTTTTGGCCATGCCGATCGCGATAACACCGTCGAGCTGCACCGGCAGACCTCGCCGCAGCGCCGAGGGGCGTGGCGCCGGCAGCCCCAGATGGCCGCCGATCTGTTGTTCGATGCTGCGGCCTGGGTAAGGCTGGCTGCCCGTCAGGCATTCGTGGAAGACACAGGCCAGCGCGTAGGTGTCGCTGCGGGGGTCATTCGCGCCGCTGCTCAACCGCTCCGGGGCCATGTAGGCCCAGGTCCCAATCACGCTGCCGGTGCCCGTCATTCGCGTTTCGCCGGCCGCGCTGGCGATGCCGAAGTCGATCAGGTAGGCGAAGTCGTTCGGGGTGACCAGGATGTTGGAGGGCTTGACGTCGCGATGCACCAAGCCAATCCGGTGTGCGTCGTGCAGCGCCGAGGCGACCTGCTCGATGATTTTCACCGCACGCGCTGGATCCATCGGGCCTTCGGCGATGATGCTCTGCAGGTCTCGGCCGTTGATCAGCCGCATGTCCACATAGAGGCGGCCGTCGATCTCACCGAAGTGGTGAATCGGTACGACGTGTGGGTCGTTGAGCCCCGCGGCGGCCAGCGCCTCCCGGCGGAACCGCTGCACGAATGCCGGATCGTCGGCCAAGTTCGGCGGCAGCACCTTCACCGCGACCACGCGCTGGGTTTCGATGTCGTAGGCCCGCCATACCTCGCCCATGCCGCCGCGGCCCAGCAGCTCGAGCAGCCGGTAACGGCCGAACGGCGTCCCATCCTGTTCCACGATCCTCCTGAAAAAACGTAGAAACCCCTCAGCCAACTGATTCAAGCGGGAAAGTCAACGCGCGAGAACAGATCTCGAGAACTCAAAGAAACGTCATATATTGCGCACACGTAGCCCAGACGTCGGTAACAGTTGCTGTAATGGAAACGCCGGTAACGGCTGGTTTACCGACGAAACGAGGTCCGCATGATGAACACGGTGAGCTTCGACTTCACCGGCGCGAACGTTTTGGTCACCGGTGGCACGCGGGGCATCGGGCATGCGATCGCGTCTGATTTCGCAGCAGCGGGAGCCACGGTCACGATCACCGGCACGCGAGCATCCGCGGATGACTACTCCGGCGTCGACCTGAGCGGCTTCACGTTCACGCAATGCCAACTGTCGCAACCCGATTCAATCGATGCCCTCGCTGCCTCGCTCGGCAACCTCGACATTCTGGTCAACAACGGCGGTGCCCCCTACGCCGGCCAGAAGGACGAATGGGATCCCGACGGATACGCCGGCTCGGTGGCCGTCAACATGCTCGCCCACATGCGGCTCACCATGGCCTGTCACGAACGGCTGAAAGCCAGCAGCATGATCGGCGGAAGCAGCGTCGTCACCATCGCGTCCATGTCGGCGTTCGTATCCGCTGTCGCCGTTCCGGCCTACAGCTCATCGAAGGCCGGCATGGTCGCCTTCACCAAGAACCTCGCCCGGCGCTGGGTGTACGACGGCATCCGGGTGAACGCGGTGGCGCCCGGGCTGATCCAAACCCGCATGACCAAACCGATGACCGGCATCCCGGAACTGCTCGACCCCGAGATGCGACACACGCCGATGGCGCGCATGGGATTACCTGAGGAGGTCTCCCCGGCGGTGCTGTTCCTGTGCAGCGCGGCGGCCTCGTACATGACCGGCACCACGCTTGCAGTGGACGGCGGCTACCTCACCGTCTAGTAGTGGCGGATCCGTCAGTCAGGTGTCGAGGTGAAGACGTCGACCGGACGCACCGTCCGCAGCATCACCAGCGGGATGTGCCGGCTCGTCGAACGCTGATAGGCAACGTAGGGCGGGTACAGGTGGCACATGTACTCCCACACGTCGTGACGCTCGGTGGCTTCGGGCTCCCGCCAGGTGGCCTCGAACGCCTGGGTGGCGATCTGCACGCCGAGGGTCTTGGCGGCCACGATGTTGAGGTACCACTCGGGGTTCGTGTCGGCGCCGCCCTTGGACGCGACGATGACGACCTCACCGCCGACGTTGCCGTAGATGAGGGGTTTGATGTAGGTCTTGCCGGATTTGCGGCCGGTGTACCTGATCAGGCAGTGGGTCGTCAGTTCGCGACCGCCCAGGTCGCTCAGATCGACGATGTGGCCCTGGGTTCCACCGGAGTTCAGGTACGTCGCCAGGTGTTGCTGCATCCAGTTGGCGCGTTCGGCGCGAATGGCTGCGGCGTCGGCGTCGCCCATCAGTTGCTCCCCTCCGGCGGCGGTCAGGTCTAGTGATCCATTCTTATGAGGTTGCGCTCGCATGCGCTAGCTTCCGGAGAAACCGCTTTTGGCTTTTCGACCACGCTCAGGAGCCCACGTGTCCGATAGCGCTCGTCCGATCCGCATCGCTGTTTGGTCGACGGGCACGATCGGCAGCATCGTCATCCGGGTCGCCCACCGACGCGGTGCCTGCGATCTGGTCGCGGTCTGGGTACACACTGACGACAAGGCCGATCGCGACGCCGGCGAACTCGTGGGATTGCCGCCCATCGGGCTGCGTACCACCCAAAGTATCGACGATGTCATTGCGGCACAACCGGATTGCGTCGTCTACACCGCATCCGCGCCCGAACTGGACGCGATCAACATGCCGGTCTATGTGCGGCTGCTGCGGGCCGGAATCAACGTGGTGACGGTGAGTTCGCCCGGTCTGGTCTTCCCGCCGGCCTGGAACGCCGGTTACACGGCCGAGCTCACCGCGGCCGCGGAGCAGGGGCAGGCGTCGCTGTATGCGTCGGGGATCGAACCGGGCTTCGCAGGGGACCAGCTGGTAGCGCTGTTGACCACCCTGTCGGCCAGTATCACCTCGGTCCGAACCCAGGAGATCTTTCAATACGACAGCTACGGCAACGAGTTCCTGATGGGCGACGTCTTCGGTTTCGGCCGACCCCTCGACCAGGCTCCGCTGATGCAGATCCCAGGCATGCAACAGCATGCCTGGGGTCCGCCCGTGCGTTACGTCGCCGCCGCGCTCGGCGTCGAGCTGGAAGACGTCCGCGAAACTTACGAAAGACGCGCCACGCCACGTGATCTCGTCACCGCATTCGGACCCGTCGTGGCCGGAACGTGCGGCGCGATCCGCATGGAGACCATCGGCGTGGTCGCCGGCCGCGACGCGATTGTGATCGAGCACGTCAACCGGCTGGCCGCCGATCTCGCCCCCGACTGGCCCACCGCCGACCGG
>NZ_HG964939.1:609014-614751 GCF_000613245.1 Mycobacterium asiaticum DSM 44297 | reverse complement strand
CACAACGTGACTGACCAGGGCATGATCGCCACCGCGATGCGGCTGCTCAACGCGGTGCCCTACGTCGTCGCCGCGCCGACGGGATTGCTGTCCTCGCTTGATCTGCCGTTGACCACGCCGGCCGCCGACGTCTTCCGGGCCGCCTCACCTATGACGGTGTGAATGAAACGCATCTTCTCCAGCACGGGTGTCGGCAGGATGAAGGGATAGAGGTCACCGCGACCCATAGAGCGGCTCACCATGTTCAGCGACCACGCCAGTGGCAGCCACCTGGCGATGAGGGTGTCGAAAGTGCTCAGTTCTGGCATCCGCTGACCGAAGGCCGCGGTGGCCGGCGCCAATCCGAAGGCTCCGGCGGTATCGATGGTGTCGCGGATGTGCAGGTAATGCGCGAAGGTCTCCGCCCAATCCTCGGCGGCGTGCATGGTCGCATAGGACGACACGAACTCCTGTTTCCACCGCGCCGGCGCGCCCTGGTTGTAATGGCGGTCCAGTGCTGCTTGGTAGTCGGCGGCAGGGTCGCCGAAGAGAGCCCGGAACTGCGCGAGTCTGGGCAGTGATGCTCCGACGAGTCGGTGGAAATAGGCGTGCGCCGTTTCATGCCGGAAATGCCCGAGCAAGGTGCGGTAGGGCTCGTCCATGGCGATGCGAAGCTGTTCGCGGTGCACATCGTCGCCTTCCGCCAGATCCAATGTGATCACGCCGTTCTCATGGCCGGTGAGCACCTTGCCGTGAGCGCTGGAGAGTAGGTCGAACGCCATCCCGAAGTCGGGGTCTTCGTCACGGCCGATGATCGGCAACTCGAGCATTGCCAGTTCTGCGATCAGGCGGCGTTTGGCTCTTTCCGCGGCGGCGAACTGCGCCATGCCAACCGCGTCACTGTGATGGGGCCGAGTGCGTGTCAACCGGCAAGATGCACACAACTCGCCGGCACGGCCGGTTGCCGAGCTGGCATCCAGAACCCAATTGCACTCCGCGATAAAGAGGTTGGCGCACGGTCGGTAGGCGTCGGTGAACGTCACCAAGGATCCCTGCCGAAGGGAAAAGCTCACGCGGCTCTTGCACTTCAGGCACAGCGAGTTCTCGAACGTGAGGTGCTGGCCGCAACGGGGGCAAGTGAAGTCGCGCAACGCGCTATCCGTTCGGTTCTATCTTGGCCCGTTCCATGTGAACGGGCGGGTGCCGTGGGGCCCAGGCAAGCCGGGCCCCTTGGCGGTCCGCCTAGGAGGCGGAATGATTCTCGTGGCTGCCGGACTTGGCAAGCCCGCGTGCCACCATGTAGCCGATCGTCAACCAGGTGATGTATCGCAGCGCCTCAGCGGCTCCGAACGGGTCGGCGCTGCCCTGGTCGTTGCCGCTGACGATCAACGCGGTGAGAACGACTGCCGTCACCGCGCCGAGGTAAGCGATCAGCTCGCTGGTCTTCAGTGACAACTTGGTTTCAGCGCTGCGCCGTGTCGGCACGTGGCTGCGCTGTCCCTGCGGGTAACCGGCGTTCGCATCGGTACGGGTGTCGGTGTGGATGGTGTTCGTCATTTCTCTCCTCGAGATTGGGGGGCCGCTTCGCCACTGATCTCCGATGCCCTCCTGCGGTGGTGGACACTTCCGGGGTAGCTTGGCCGTCGATACTTACAATGTAAGCATACATAGAATGTACGGTATAAGTATATGATGTAAGTCTCGACGGAAATGTGTTGGCTAGCGAGGAGGCGGCATGGCAGGGCGCAAACGCGGTGGGGCCGAGTCCGTGCGCCAAGGTTCGCCTCGTCGAGTCGCGCTGACGCGTGAGCGGGTGCTGCAGGCTGCGTTGCAAATTGTGGACACCGAAGGAGTTGAGGCGTTGTCCATGCGACGCCTGGCCCAGGCAGTCGATCGGGAAGCGATGTCGCTTTACCGCTACGCGGAGAACAAGGCCGCCCTGCTCGACGGCATCGTCGAGCTCGTCCTCAGCGAGCTCGCCATCGACGCCGGTGCGGCCGACTGGCGCGCGGAGCTGTGTGAGCTGGCGCGCAACTTTCGTCGGCTCGCTCTCGCGCACCCGAACGTGGTCCCTTTGCTCGTAACCCGGCCGCTGGCCACCCCCCTCGGGTTACGGCCGCCAGGGTTGCTGCGCCCCTTGGAGGACTTCCTTGAACTGCTTGTCAGTGCAGGTTTCACCGCCCCGCAGGCGCTGCATGCCTATCGCCTGTTTTTCGGATTCCTGAACGGGCACATCCTCGATGAACTGCAGGAAGTGGTGGAGAATCCCGAGGAAACCGACTACTTGCTCCGGCTCGGTCTGCACCGGCTGCCGCTGAGCCAATTCCCCAAGATTCGCGCCGTAGCTTCCGAGTTGGCCCATTACGACGGGGCCGCCCACCTTGACCAAGGCGTGAACATGATGATCGCCGGCCTGCAAGCCCACTTCCAAGGTCAGCCCGATGTGTGAGGCGACCTGCGCCGCTCCTGACTCGGCAGGCCTGAGGCGCCGTGCCCATCTGCGTGCTCTCCGTCGAAGGCGATCGCGCCACTTGCGAAGCGAGGACATCCTCTGATGGCGATTGCCGACGTCGCGCAGTTCGCGCATCTGAGCCCAGCCGATATTGAGTCGCTCGGGGCTGAATTGGATCAAATCCGCCGCGACATCGAGATGTCGCGGGGCGAACGCGACGCGGCATATATTCACCGCACCATTGCGTTCCATCGGGCGCTCGAGGTGTGGTCGCGCCTGGTGCTCGGCCTCACCCGCTCCCGAGTGGGGTGGGTTATCGGCGTGGGATCTTTGGCCTTCGCCAAATGTGTCGAGAACATGGAGATCGGCCATAATGTCGGCCACGGTCAATGGGATTGGATGAACGACCCCGAAATCCATTCCAATACCTGGGAATGGGACATGGCGGGTGTGTCCTCGCAGTGGAGGTATTCGCACAACTACCGCCATCACGTCTTCACCAATGTCCTCGACATGGACGACGACCTGGGTTTCGGGTTCATGCGGGTAACTCGTGATCAGCCGTGGGAACGCCGCCATCTAGTGCAGCCGCTGCGAAACCTGTTGTTGGCCATTGCATTTGAATGGGGCGTTGCACTGCACGGCCTGCGCGTCGCACGCACTCATCCGCTGGCGGGTGCCGACAAAACCGATGCGAAGAGCGTATTGCTGGTCAAGAGTGCGCGCCAGATAGCCAAGGACTTCGTTGTGTTCCCAGCGCTGAGCGGAGCGCGGTGGCGCCGGACCCTCGCCGCGAACGCAGCCGCGAATGTGCTGCGCAATCTGTGGGCCTACGCGGTGATCTTCTGCGGCCACTTCCCCGACGGTGCGGAAAAGTTCGACGCCGTTGTCGTGGCCGATGAAAGCAGAGCTCACTGGTACTTGCGTCAGATGCTCGGAACGGCGAATTTCAATGCCGGCCCCGTCCTGGCATTTGCCAGTGGCAACCTCTGCTATCAGATCGAGCACCACCTGTTTCCCGACCTGCCCAGTAACCGGTACGCCGAGATCGCCAGGCGGGTGCGGGCGTTGTGCCACAAATACGACCTGCCTTACACGTGCGGACCACTCGCGCGCCAACTCTTATTGACGACACGCATTATCCACAAGTTGACGTTGCCCGACCGGCTACGGAGTGCGACCGTGGATTAGGGGTTGACCGCAGAAGTAGGTGTCGAGCGCGTGCCGGAACCAGCGGTTGCGATACTGGATTGCCCGCTGACTGATATCGGCCTTGCCGGCAAAACCTTCGAACCCGTGATAACAGCCGGGGAATACCCGGAACTCGGTGGGAACCTGCGCCGCTTTCAGCGCTTCCATGTACGCAACCGTCTCGTCGCGGAACGTGTCAACGTCACCGACGAAGCTGAACGTGGGCGGCAGCCCGCGGAAGTCAGTGGCGCGGGTTGGTGCGGCGTAGGCCGGAACCTGTTCTGTGCCATACAAATCACCGAGATACATCTGCCACGCCGCCTTGTTCGTCGCAGCGTCCCACACCGGAGCGTCGTTGTGTTGTGCGAAGGGCGTGCTCGCGCGGTCATCGATCATCGGATACAGCGGCATCTGAAAGGCGATACCCACTTCGGCTTTGTCCCGCGCATACAGCGTCACCGCTGCGGTCAGACCGCCGCCGGCGCTGCCACCGAATACGACCAGCTGGTCGCTGCGCACGCCCAGGCGTTCGGCGTTGTCCCGCAACCAGAGCAACGCGGTGTAGCAATCTTCCAGGGCCGCCGGGTAGGGGCTTCGGTACTGAGCCGGTAGTCCGGTGACACGACCACGCAGTCGCTCTGCTCGATCAGCGCACGACAGCCCACCGCCTCCAGATCGGGCGAACCCAGCGCGTAGCCACCGCCGTGCAGGTACAGCACACCGGCGACGCCGCTTTGCGGCTCGAGCGGGCTGTACACCACAACGCGCAGTTGGGTTCCGTCGGCACGGGGGATCCATTCGGTCTGTCGTTGTATCCCGGAGATCGCGCGGCGCTGGGCGTATCGCCCGATGGCGCCTTCGATCCGGCGCATGCGCCGAATCTTGCGTTCGTCCTGGTTGGCCATCAGTGCCCGAAACACCTTTGCCCGCCTGCGCAGCTGCGGGTCGATCATCGTCACGCGGGTGCCTCCTTTTCATCACCCTGGATTGCGAGCCGTCGGCGATCTTGATCCGTTTCTACCCAGGCGTACTGGTTGGCCACGCAATGGATGTTCGCACACCGTCCGTCGCGGGCGGTTACGCCAACCGCGTGCCGATGCAATGATTGCTGCAGTAGTCCGAGGAGGCGCAATGAGTGCATTCACGATCACGTCCCCACGAGGGATCGCCGCCTTCGTCACCGGCCTGGGTGCCGCACTGACGGGCGCCGGAATGATCGCCGCGGCGCCACCGGCCAGCGCTGGCTGTATCTACCCCGGATGGGGCGTCATCAGCAAGTGCGACGGACCCATCCAGCCCGACGGCACCTGGGAACGTTGCGTCGCGGTGCAGACTTGGGTTCCGCACGGCGCGAGTTCGTATCAGGTGCCGGTCAAGCACTGCGACTCGATGGGCGCAGACCAGCGTCCGCCCGATCCCGCCGTGGCCGACCCACCCTTGCACATCGACGACTGAGCGGTTTTATCGGAACCGTTAATTCTTTGCGTCTGAGCAGTTTTGGGGCGAATCGGCAGTTTCGCAGCTTGCCCGGCGATATGATTCTTTTCTGCCCAAGGGTCGGTGACGACCCGGGGGCATCTCCCGGGTCCGTCCTGGCTTATTGGGTCATGACCCGCAGGGAGGTGCCCGATGTCTTTTGTGATTGCGCTGCCGGAGTTGTTGGACGCAGCGGCCAGGGATTTGGCGGGTATGGGTTCGACGCTCGGGGCGGCCAATGCGGCGGCGGCGGGCAACATCGAGGCGGTGCTGGCGGCGGGCGCTGATGAGGTGTCGGCGGCCGTGGCGGCGGTGTTCGGCGCGCACGGCCAGGCCTATCAGGCGGTGAGCGCGCAGGCCGCGGTGTTCCATGACGAGTTTGTGCGGGCCCTGTCCGCGGGTGCGGGGTCCTATGCCAGCGCCGAGGCCGCCAGCGCCGCGTCGATAACCAGTCCGCTGCTCAACGCGATCAACGCGCCCTTCCTGACGCTCACTGGGCGCCCGCTGATCGGCAACGGCGCCAACGCGGCGGCGGGGTCCGGTGCCGCGGGCGGGCCGGCGGTGGTTGTACGGCAATGGTGGCGCCGGCGGGTCCGGCCCGGTCGGCGGTGCCGGGGCGCCGCCGGGACTGTTCGGCAA
>NZ_HG964939.1:588937-608969 GCF_000613245.1 Mycobacterium asiaticum DSM 44297 | reverse complement strand
CGGCGGCAACGCCGGCAGCCTGTTCGGTTCCGGCGGCTTCGGCGGGGGTGGCGGATCTGGCACCGGCATCGGGGCCGTTGGGGGGGTTGGCGGTGTGGGTGGCAATGCCGGCATGCTCTCTGGCGATGGGGGGGCTGGCGGCACCGGCGGGTTCGGCGTCGCCGCCAGCGGGGCGGGCGGCGACGGCGGCAAGGCCGGACTGATCGGCGACGGTGGTAGCGGCGGCGCCGGCGGGGAGAGCTTCGGCACCGGCGGCAAGGGCGGGGCCGGCGCGGACGCCGTGCTGATCGGCGACGGTGGCAATGGGGGTAAGGGCGGGACGGGCGCCACGCCGGGAGCCGGTGGCAAGGCCGGCGCCGGGGGGCTGCTGTTCGGTTTGGACGGGTTGACTTAGTGGGTGGAGCCCCCTGTCAGGATTGAACTGACGACCGCTCGCTTACAAGGCGAGTGCTCTACCACTGAGCTAAGGAGGCCGGCAAAACCGGTGCAAGCCTATCGGGTCACTGGTCGCTGTCGACGATGCGCTGCGACCGGACCGACCGTGACGCCGAGCGTGGCCGCCGCCCGGGCAGCGGGATGCGATCGGCGATATTGCTCAGCGGGTTGACCACCATGGTCAGCGAGATCACCGCCTCTTGCAGTGTCGCGATGGCCGGCTCCAGCGCCTCCATGCCGGGCGCCAGGCGCGCCAGCGTGTCGGCCACATCGGCCAGCTGCTCGAGCGGACCGTTCTTGGCGGTCAGCTTGTCAACCAGACCGCCCTCGGAAAGCAACTTGTCGGCCAGGCCGTCCTCGGCCAGCACCCGCTCGATCAGACCGTCGTTAGCCAATAACTGGTCGGCCAGCCCGCCGGGCTGCAGGGCCCGCTGGAGTCCGCCGCCCTCGGCGGTCAGGCGGTCGATCAACCCGCCCTCGGAGGTCAACAGGTCCACCACTCCGCCGGGGCGCAGCATCCGGTCCATCGGACCGTTGGGCGCGACCGCGCGTCCCAGCGGCATGTCGTCGTCAAGCAGCCTGGCCAACCGGTTGGCCCGGGCGAGGGCGTCGTCGATGCCCAGCATGTTCGCCATGGCGTTGGATCCACGCGGCCCGCTGGTGTCACCGAGCGCCTGCTTGGCCAGACCCACTGCGGCACCGGCGAGATTCAGGCTTGCCTCCGCGGCGGCAAGGCCGGTGCGCGCGGGCGCGGTCGCAAGCTCCACAATGGCTTTGCCGAGGTTCATTCTGTGAGTCTATTCACGTCTGGCCAGGAAAACCGCGTGCGGGTCCAAGCGAATTCGTCGACTCCTGGCAGACTGCTAGCAGTTGACTTGCAACGACCTCTCAGGAAGTTTTCAATGATTGCGGAGCTAACACACAAGTTCGGGTGGAGGTAAAGGCCTCATGACACTGAGCAATACGGCCGACACGACCAAACCCGAGGCTCGCGTCCTCGTCGTCGACGACGAAGCCAACATCGTCGAACTGCTCTCAGTGAGCCTGAAATTCCAGGGATTCGAGGTTTTGACCGCGGCCAACGGTGCCCAGGCCTTGGACCGTGCCCGGGAATCCCGGCCCGACGCGGTGATCCTCGATGTGATGATGCCCGGAATGGACGGTTTCGGGGTACTGCGGCGCATGCGGGCCGACGGCATCGACGCCCCCGCCCTGTTCCTGACGGCCCGAGATTCATTGCAGGACAAGATTGCTGGGCTCACCCTGGGCGGCGATGACTACGTCACCAAGCCGTTCAGCCTGGAAGAGGTCGTCGCGCGTTTGCGGGTGATCCTGCGGCGGGCCGGCAAGGGCAGCAGCAACGAACCGCGCAACTCGCGGTTGTCCTTCGCGGACATCGAACTCGACGAGGAAACCCACGAGGTGTGGAAGGCCGGCCAACCGGTTTCGTTGTCGCCCACCGAATTCACGCTGCTGCGTTATTTCGTGATCAACGCAGGCACCGTCCTGAGCAAGCCGAAGATCCTCGACCACGTATGGCGGTACGACTTCGGTGGTGACGTCAACGTCGTCGAGTCCTACGTGTCGTATCTGCGCCGCAAGATCGACACCGGAGAAAAGCGGTTGCTGCACACCCTGCGTGGCGTGGGCTACGTGTTGCGCGAACCGCGCTGAGCCGGCGCGAGATGGCCAACCGGTATCGACGGGGTGTGCCGCTGCGGGTAGGACTGGTGGCGGCCACCCTGGCGCTGGTGCTGTGCGGGCTGCTGGCCTCCGGTGTGGCGGTCACCTCGATTCTGCGGCACAGCCTGGTCAGCCGGATTGATTCGACCTTGCTTGACGCCACCCGCACCTGGGCGCAGGCTCCGTGGCGGCACACGGTGTCCAATGGGGAAGGGCCCGGGCCGGCCCGGCCGCCCTCGAAGTTCTATGTGCGGGCGGTCGACCCCGACGGCCACACCATGACGGCCATTAACGACCGCAATGCCGAACCGGCCCTCCCGCCCGACAACGACGTCGGGCCCGACCCGACGACGCTGCCCTCGGTGAGCGGCTCGTCGATCGAGTGGCGCGCGGTCACCGTGCGCGGGCCGCAGGGCGGGCTGACCACGGTGGCGATCGACCTGTCCGATGTCGACCACACCGTGCGATCGTTGATGCTGCTGCAGGCGGGCATCGGGGCCGGGGTGCTGGTGGTGGTCGGGATCGCCGGCTTCGTCGTAGTGCAGCGCAGTCTGCAACCGTTGTCAGAGGTCGAACAGACGGCCGCCGCAATCGCAGCTGGACAGCTGGATCGACGTGTCACCGAGCGCGACCCCCGCACCGAGGTTGGCCGACTTTCGCTGGCGCTCAACGGAATGCTTGCCCAGATCCAGGAGGCGCTGGCTGCCTCCGAATCGTCGGCGGCGACGGCGCGCAGTTCGGAGGAGCGGATGCGGCGATTCATCACCGACGCCAGCCACGAGCTACGCACCCCGCTGACCACCATCCGCGGTTTTGCCGAGTTGTACCGGCAGGGCGCCGCGCGGGACGTTTCCATGCTGCTTTCCCGAATCGAGGGGGAGGCCAGCCGGATGGGTCTGCTGGTCGACGACCTGCTGCTGTTGGCCCGCCTGGACGTGCAACGGCCGCTGGAACACCATCAAGTGGATCTGCTGGCGCTGGCCAGCGACGCCGTGCACGACGGCCGGGCGATCGATCCCGACCGCACCATCAGCATGGAAGTTTTCGACGGGCCCGGCACCCCGGAGGTGTTCGGTGACGAGGCGCGCTTACGCCAGGTCTTGGGCAACCTGATCGCCAATGCCGTTCAGCACACCCCGACGAGCGCCGACATCACCGTGCGGGTGGGCACCGTCGGCGAGGACGCGATCCTCGAGGTTGCCGACGAGGGCCCCGGCATGACTCAGGAGGATGCCGAGCGCATCTTCGAGCGCTTCTACCGCACCGACGCGTCCCGGGCGCGGGCCAGCGGCGGTACCGGACTGGGGCTGTCGATCGTCGACTCGCTGGTGAAAGCGCACGGTGGCCGGGTCACCGTGACTACCGCTCCCGGTGAGGGGTGCCGCTTCCGGGTGACGTTGCCGCGCGTCAGCGATGTGCCCGCGCAGGTGGGCTAGCGCCGTCCCGCGTGAGCGTGCGCACAATGCCGGCCACACCGGCGTGTCGCCGGACATCTGCGCACCTTCACCGCCAAGAAGTCAGCGCAACTGTTCCAGCGCCGCCTTGATCCTGGCTTGAGCGTCGTCCAGCGACTCCGCCGACGGGTTGCGGTCCACGTTGGCGAAGCCGAAGTCGGCGAGACTGCGGGTGGGGAAGACGTGGACGTGCAGGTGCGGCACCTCCAGCCCGGCGATGATCAGCCCGGCCCGCTCGGCCTGGAATGCCTTGCAGACCGCCTTGCCGATCAGCTGGCTCACCGCCATCACCCGATTGAACGCCTCGGGCTCCACGCCCTGCCACTGATCGATCTCCTCGCGGGGCACCACCAAGGTGTGGCCCTGCGTCATGGGTTCGATGGTCAGGAAAGCGACGACGTCGTCGTCCTCGTAGACGAATCGGCCCGGGAGCTCGCGGTTGATGATCTTGGTGAAGATCGACGCCATGGCTCAAGCATAGGTTCGCCCGGAGCACACCAGCGAATAAGGTCTTCGGCATGAATGCGCGGATCGGCAGGCGATCGATCCTGGCGCTCGCCGCCGCCGGCGCATTCACCGCGACGCTGCCCGCCTGTGACACCGCCGACGAGGAGCCGTATCAGCTCACCTCCTACGGTTACGATCCGGAGGTTCCCGAGCCAGGTGTCCCCGAACCACCCCAGCCCCTGGGCGAGGTGCCGGCCGCCGCCTCGGTCAAAACAGAGTGGTTGCCCCCGGTGGGCCGGCAGACCATGCCGAATTGCTTCGTGTGGGCCACCGTTTATGGTCTGGCCTCGTTCTACGCCGCGCGGCACAGCAAAATTCCGCCGAGCACCGCAGACCGGCAGGCTGCTCCCGACTACGCCTACATCAGGTATCAGGAATCGGTTCAACTCAGCGAGCCCACCTGCCGTGGTGGCCAAATGGTCAAGTGTCTCAACTGGCTTCGTGACAACGGGGGAACTCCGTCGCTGGCCACGGCCCCGAACCGCGGACGCCAGCGGGGTAAGAGTTCATGCGAGGTCAACTGGTCGGATTACGGTGCCCGGATGATCGACCCCGACCCGGCTTTCCGCATCCCGGAATGGAAGCTGACGAAGATCACCGGCCCAAACGGCTTGGCCCACTTGCGAACCGTCATCGCACACGGCATGCCCATCGCGTTCGGCACTTATCTGTATACCGACTTCCCGCACTACCGGGGCGTGCCGTCGGTCTACGTTGGCAACGGCAACTGGATGCGCAACAAGGAGGGGAAGAAGGCGGGTCACGTCATGCTCATCACCGCCTACGACGACGCCTACGCCCCGCACACCGGTGCCGTGCGGGTGCAGAACAGTTTCGGTAAGCGTTGGGGCAGGGATGGATTCGTCTGGATCGCCTACGAGACCTTAGCGGCCATGGCGCAGGGGAGTGGCGTATACGTCCCGGATACCGTATGACGGCGACGCCGAATCGTTAACGGACCGTTGCCATGTCGTTCTCCATGGCCGCCACACTCCGATGTGACCCAATTCACTGGAGGGCAACTTGGCGCGATGTCCGAAGGCACTGCTGGCGATTCCGTTGGCAGTGCTGACCGCGTGCGCTGTATCGTTCCTGCCTGCCATCACACCCGCGCGCGCCGCCGATGCCTTTGGGCCGCTAGGGCCGCCCAATCCGTTCATGGCCCCCAACGGCCTCGCGTCGATGCACAATGACGCGGGATCGGCCGATGCCGGACCGCTGCCCGGTCCGGGCGCCCGTCTGGTCCCCGTCCTGGCATTCCCGTTGCTGGCCGCGTGCCCCACGATCACCCAAGGCACCGACGGCCTGGTGCTGGCGTTGTGCACCACGATCGCCGCGCAAGCCCCGGTGCTGCACCTGATCGATCCCGGTGGCATTGTCCCGCAGGTGATTCCGCTGGCCAGCATGGACATCGCCAAGGGCGGCCTGCTTGGCGGTGTCTATGCCTACCTGGACAACAACAACCAGATGGTGTTGATCGACGGCACCAACCATCTGTTGCGCATCGCTCACGCCCGCGACGAGCGGGGTCGCTGGCACCTCGTCATCACCGAGTCCACCGACCTGTCGGGCGTGATACCGCCGGGCGACAGCTCGGTTGGCGTCGTCCCGGACTACCTGGGCAACGTCTGGTTCGCCACCGGAAACGGAGTGGTGGGCGTGGCCAAAGCCGGCGGCGGCGTTGCCAGCCTGCAATTGCCCGCCGGACAGCAAGTGGCGAACAGCATTTCGGCATCACCACAAAACCGCGTAGCGGTGGCAACCACGTTCGCGATCTACGAGATCAACCTCAACGGCATGGGCAATCCGCAGATCCTGTGGAGTCAGAACTACGACCGCGGGCCGGCTCGCAAGCCCGGTCAGCTCAGCTGGGGAACCGGGTCCACGCCAACGTATTTCGGCCCGACCGGTGCCGAATATCTGACCATCGTGGACAACGCCGAACCGCAGGTGCACGCGCTGGTCTACCAATCCGGAACGGGCGCTTTGCTTTGTCAGCAGACGGTGCTGACGCTCGGCGGCCCCGGCAGTGAGAACTCGCCGATCGGCGTGGGCAACTCGATGTTCATCGCCAGCACCTACGGCTATCCCTATCCGGCCGTGCCGCCCGGTGCCGGCCCGGCGGTGCCTCCGACGGCGCCCTTTGTCGGCGGCATGACCCGGGTGGACATGAACAACCCCGGCCCAGGCTGTCATACGGTGTGGGAGAACAAGGTTCGCAGCGCGGCCCTGCCGCATCTATCCACCGGGGACGGCCTGATCTACACCATCACCCGGATCGGATTCGACCAGACGACGCCGGCGGACTTGTTCGCCTACAGCGTCATCGACCCCAACAGCGGGCAACTGCTGCATCAACAGCCCAAATCGGCGACCCTCCTCAGCGACCCGATTCAGACGTCGTCGATGGTGCTGATGGGCAGCAAGATCATGCAGGGCAACATCACCGGCATCGGCCGCATCGGCTAATTTCTCCGGCTCGCGCGCGGAGGGCTACTCTTGGCCGAACTTCATCATCTCCATATTCCAGTACCCGCGCATGTTGGTGATCAGCCCCTCGTCGTTGACCCGGTAGGTGAACACCCCGCGGACGCTGCTGGTGAAGCCGCCCTCAAATTTGCTGTCCAGCACCAGGATATGCGCAATCTCGTTCGGCGAACTGGACGGGAAGGTCTCCTCGCAGGTGATGGTCAGGTTGTTGGCCGCAATGTTGGTGTCGTAGAAGGTGGCGACACCCTGCTTGCCCTTCACCCCCGTGCCCTCAGGGTTGGTGATCGACTTTCCGATCGGGTCCTCGACCACGACGTCGTCGGCCATCAATGCCAGCCAGCCCTCGCGATCGTGCGCCTGCACGCACCGCCACGACGACCGCGAGGCGGTCAACGCCGGGGACTCGACCGTTTGTGTCATTGCGTTCTCTCCTTCTCTAAATGGCACACGCGGCGCGGGCGCCCTCTTCGGTTGCTTTGCGAATCAGGCCCAAACCAGTGCAGTCGCCGGCGGCATGTACCTCGACGCCGGGCATGGCCGCAACTAGATCGTCGAACAATGCAGTGTCGGGCTCGACGGTGCCGGCCAGCACGACGCTGTCCTGGGCCAGTTGGCGGACCGTCCCGCCGGCGGGAGTGAACACCACGCCGCTTCGGGTGATCCGCTCGACGGCGGCGCGGACGTGCACCGTCACACCTAAGCGGTCCAGTCGGTGCATGTGCTCGGTCTTTCGCTTGTTGCCGATCTCGGGTGCGATGTCCTTGCCGGTCTCGAGAATCGTCACCAACCGGCCGCGCTGGGCCAGAAACTCGGCGAGTTCGACCGCCACCAGGTCGCCACCAATGATCGCGACCCGGCGACCGACGGGCAACCACACCCGCGACGCCGCCCGCACCGCGGCCGGACGCATCAACCGCTGACGCCAACCGCCCACCAACCGGCCGCCCAACTCCCGCAAACCCGGCCCGGTGAGCACGTGCGGCAGGTCAGCCCCGGGGACGGTCGGCACCGCGACGCGACCACCGGTGGCCACCACCACCGCGTCGGGAGCCGCAGCAACGACGTCGTGCGCTAAGACAGTTTGTCCCAGCTGTACTTCCACCGAGCTGAGCTTGATCTCGTCGCACAGATATCGCAGAAACGACTGGTTCTCCGGGTGCAGAACGCTGGCCCAGCGCAATGCGCCGCCCAGCTGGCCGGCACCCTCGAACAGGGTCACCCGGTGCCCACGTTCCGCGGCCACCCGGGCGGCCTCCAACCCGGCCGGTCCGCCGCCGACCACCACCACCCGCTTGGCACGCACTGCCCGCGGGGCCGCAAGTTCGCGCTCCTTGCCGGTGCGCGGATTGACGGCACAGTCGACCGAAAGCCGTTGTTCCATTGCGTCGATGCAGTTTTCGCAAGAGATGCACATGCGCACCCGATGCGCCTGTCCGGTTCGGAGCTTTCGCGGCAACTCGGGGTCGGCGAGCAGCGGACGGCCCATCGCGATGAAGTCGGCGCGGCCGTGGGCCAGGATTTGCTCGGCACGGACGGGATCGTGAATACGCCCGACGGCGATCACCGGCACGTCGACCACCTGCTTGAGCGCCGCCGCGGCACCGACGTTCACTTCGTCCCCGTCGTCGGCGCCGTTGACCATTCCGGTGACGAGGCGATCGATAACCCCGCCGCTGACGTGGAACGCGTCCACCCCGGCGGCCACGAGTTCGGGTGCCACTCTGGCCGTTTCGTAGATCGGCCGCCCGCCGGCTACCCGTTCGTACCCGGAGATGCGCAGCGTGATCGGCAGCGCGTCGCCGATCTCGAACCGGATCGCGGCCAGTGCCTCCAGCACGATGCGCAACCGGCCGCGCGTCGAGTGGCCGCTGTATTCGTCGGTGCGCCGGTTGCGCTGCGGGGCAAGGAAAGAACCCAGGAGCATGTAGCCGTGCGCGGCGTGCAGCTCGAGCCCGTCGTAGCCCGCCTCGACGGCGCGACGCGCCGCGGCCTTGAACAAGTCCAGCACCTCGACCACCTGGTCCGCGGTGATTTCCGCCGACGGACGACCGGTGAGATACGACGGAATCACCGATGGGCCAAGCGAGGGGACGCCGAACATCTCCGGACCCAGCCCGTCAGGTCCGGCATGCACGATCTGCGGCTGGATCTTGGCCCCGTGCTCGTGCACCACATCCACCAGCGCGCGGTGCGCGTCGACGGCCGCATCCGTGGCCAGGTGCAGGCCGCCGGGCGTCTCGGGGTGCCGATGGTCAACCCCGGTGGCGCCCAACGTGATCAGGCCGACGCCGCCTCGTGCACGAGCGGCGAAGTAGTCACGGGTGCGCGGCGAGGGCAGCCCGTCTGCGGTGCCGTACATCGTCTCCATCGGAGACATGACCACCCGGTTGCGCAGCGGCATGGCGCCGATGCGCCCCGGCGCCAACAGGTGCGGAAATCCGGCCACCCGCGACCCGGCTCAGTCCTGCTGGTCTACCGGTCTGCGTCCGTGTAGCGGATGACGCCGCGAATGTTCTTGCCGTCCAGCATGTCCTGGTAGCCCTCGTTGATCTGCTCCAGGCGGTACTGGGTGGTGACCATGTCGTCGAGGTTCAGCTTGCCGGCCTTGTACATCGCCAGCAGCTGGGGGATGTCGTACTGCGGGTTGCCGCCACCGAAGATGGTGCCCTGCAGGTTCTTCTGCATCAGCGTCAGCATCGCCAGGTTCAGCGTCACATTGGTGTCCAGCAGGCTGCCGATTGCCGTCGCCACGCAGGTGCCGCCCTTGGCGGTGATGTTCAGGTAGTTGTCGATGTCGGCGCCGTGCAGCTCACCGACAGTCACGATTACCTTGTGGGCCATCAGGCCGTAGGTGACCTCGGCGATGCCCATCAGTGCGGCGTTGATGTCGGGGAAGACGTGGGTCGCGCCGAACTTCAGCGCCTGGTCGCGCTTCCATTCCACGGGGTCGATCGCAAAGATGTAGCGGGCACCGGCCGCGACCGCCCCCTGCAGGGCCGCCATGCCGACGCCGCCGACACCGACGATGGCCACGTCCTGGCCCGGGCGGATGTCGGCGGTGCGTACGGCGGAGCCATAGCCCGTGGTCACGCCGCAGCCGACCAGCGCGGCCACCTCGAACGGAACGGACGGGTCGATCTTCACCACCGAGCTGCGGTGCACCACCATGTAGGGCGAGAACGTGCCGAGCAGCGTCATTGGGTAGACGTTCTGGCCGCGGGCCTGGATGCGGAAGGAGCCATCGCTCACCGCCGCGCCGCCAAGCAGTCCGGCGCCCAGGTCGCAGAGGTTGCGCATGCCCGCCTGACAGGTCGGACACTGGCCGCAGGACGGGATGAACGACAGCACGACGTGGTCGCCGGGCGCGATGTCGTCGACGCCGGGGCCGACCTCGGTGACAATGCCGGCACCTTCGTGCCCGCCGAGCACCGGGAAGCCGGCCATCGGGATGCCGCCGGTCACCAGGTGGTGGTCGGAGTGGCACATCCCGGCCGCTTCCATCTGGATCTTGACCTCGTCCTTGACGGGGTCGCCGATCTCAATCTCTTCGATAGACCACGGCTGGTTGAATTCCCAGATCAGTGCGCCTTTTGTCTTCACGATGGACCTGACCCCATTTCGCCTTTGAATTGGAAGTGCCTGACTTAATGCCGGGCAGCGGTGGTGATGAGTGCCACAGGCACCCTTGTTGCGTCAGCATAGCGCGTGCAACGAATCAAACGCTTGGTTGGGTACCGGGTAGAGGCTGGGGACCGGCTCACCAGATCGGCGCCGGAGCCTGGCCCAAGGGGTAGTAACCAGGCAGTTTCTCCCCGGCGAGGCTACGCTCGATCCGCTTCTGCATGCCCGCCGACAGCTTCCCGGACTTCATCAGTTTGAGGTAGAGCGCCTGCACGTGGCCGAAGTCGAAGAAGTCGCGCTGCCACTCGATGAGCTTGTCGGCGTTGAGCCGGAACCAGCTGCCACCGATGCCGTAGATCTCCTGCTGTCCACCCTCGCCGTCGAGAACGACCTGCTTCCAGAAGCCGACGATCTCGCCCTGACGGTCGTCGACGAGGACTTTCTGGTACGGGTACTGCCAGTTCTCCAGCCCCTCCATCTCCAGCCCCAGCGCGATGTCGCGGATCTCGTCGATACCCACGCACATCACGTCTTCCTTGGGCCCGATGTTCCAGCCGTAGGTGGCGTCCGGGGCGTAGAAGTCGGCCAGCGGCTTCCAGTCGCCGGCCTCCTCGCAGTCCTTGTTGGCCTGCAGCCAGGACTGCACCCACTCGTCGAGTTCCGCACGTTCGAAAGACGCCATTGTCCTCAGTCTTCCTTCTCTTTGATGAATAGTGCTTGGGTCGGGCACATTTCGACCGCGCGCTCAACTTCGTCGCGGGCGTCTTCGGGGGGTTCGAAATCGACGATTTCGACCTTGCCGCGTTTTGGCACTCGGAAGAAGTCCGGTGCTTCCAGTTCGCACATGGCGTGGCCCTGGCACAGATCCAGATCGACTCCGATTCTGAACGAGCCCATGGCAGTTACGCCTGAGCCCGCTTGCGGTAGCGCACCTTGGCCGGCCTCGCCAGCTGGACCACCATCTTCGAATGGTCGTTGCGGTAGCTGTCGGCCGGCTGGGCCATCTCGAAGTCATACTCGCGCAACAACACCGAGAAGATCGCCTTGATCTGCATGGTCGCGAAGGCGGCGCCGACGCAGCGGTGCCGGCCCGCGCCGAACGGGATCCAGGTCCACCGGTTGGCGATGTCGGCCTGCTCGGGCTTGTTGTACCGGTCCGGCTTGAACGCGTCCGGGTCCGGAAAATCCTCCGAAATCCGATTGGAGATCGCAGGCGACGCGGCTACGTAGTCGCCGGGGTGAATCGGGAAGCCCTCTACCTCGAACTCGCCCTGCGCGACTCGCATCAGGATGATCAGCGGGGGGTGCAAGCGCAGCGTCTCCTTGACCACGTTGTCCAGCTTCGGAATCTGGCGCAGCGCATGAAAACTCACCTCCTGGCCGTCGGCGTAGAGCTCCTCGAGCTCGGCGAGCACCTCCGCGTACACGTCGGGGTGCCGGATCAGCTCGATCAACGTCCACGCCGAGGTTCCCGAACTGGTGTGGTGCCCGGCGAACATCAGTGAGATGAACATGCCGGTGACCTCGTCGGCGGAGAACCGCGGATTGCCTTCCTCGTCCTTGATCGACACCAGCACGTCGAGCATGTCACGGTCGCGTTTGTCGTTGGGCGGGTTGGCAACCCGCTGGTGCATGATCTCCTGCACCAGCGCCACCAGGTCCTTGCGGGCCTGATCGCGCCGCTGGAAGCTTTCGATCGGCAGGTAGGGGTCGACGTAGCACAGCGGGTCGGTGCCGCGCTCCAGCTCGTGGTAGTAGTGCGCGAACCGGGCGTCCAGCTGATTGCGGAACTTCAGCCCGATCAGGCATGCCGTCGAGGTGTAGATGGTCAACTCGGCGAAAAAGTCCAGCAGGTCGATCTCGCCTGCATCGCCCCAGTCGGCGACCATCCGCTTCACTTCGCCCTCGATGGTCGCCGCGTGACCCTTCATCTGCTCCCCGCGCAACGCCGAGTTGTGCAGCATCTCCTTGCGCCGCTCGGGGCTGGCGTCGAACACCACGCCCTTGCCGAAGATCGGCGCCATAAAGGGGTAGGCTGCTGCCTGGTCCAAATCCTCGTCGGCGGAACGGAAAAAGAACTCGTTAGCGCCCGCACCGGACAGCAGGATCACATGTTTGTCGGCCAGCTGAAACCACCCGACGTCACCGCACTCGTCGCGGACCCGTTGCATCAGCCCGATCGGGTCGGTGCGGAATTCTTCGAGGTGGCCGTGTTCTTCTTCACCGCCGGAGACCCGGGGCACTACTGCTGTGCTTGTCATGTTGACGGCATCCCCTCTTCGCCCAACGCCAGTTTCTGGCGATCTTTCTTGTCGGCCAACGGCGCTTCGGGCTGAAGCTCCATGTTCGCGATGAAGCCACCGCGCGGCGTCTCGGCGACGAACGTGATCGCGCGGGCCAGGTCCGCCGCGCGCAGGAAATAGTCGTGCCGGGCCTGGCCCCACTTGGCCCAGTCCTCAAGCGCGGGACCGATCTTCTCGGCCGGCAGGCTCCAGCCCATCGAGGTCTTCGTCGGACCGGGGTGCACGATCGATGCACGGACACCGGTGCCCTCGAGTTCCATCTGAAGGTTGGTGACCATCGCGACGAGCGCGGCTTTGGCTGCGCCGTAGGCGCCCATATGCGGGCGCTGGCGCAGCGCCACATCCGAACCCACGAAGATCAGGTCACCGCGCCGGCGATCTAGCATGCCGGGGAGCACGGCGGTGGCCAGCCGGTTCGCCCCGACCAGGTGGATTTGCAGCTGCGACTCGAACTCGTCGGTGGAGATCTCGGCGAGCTTGCCGAAGTACGTGTCACCCGCACCGGCCACCAGCACCTCGATCTCGCCGAGCGCCTCGACCGACTGTGCGACAAAAGATTTCACCGAGTTCGGGTCGGTGACGTCCAGATGGAAGCCGACCGCTTCGCCGCCGTCGGCATTGATCTTGCCGACGATGTCGTTGAGCTTTTCCACCCGGCGGGCGCCGAGAGCGACCGGAAAGCCGTGTGCCGCAAGCTTGATCGCGGTGGCCTCGCCGATGCCGGACGATGCGCCGGCCACGATGGCGGGGCGACGTTCGGGCAGGGGGTCAAACCGGGGCATTTACCTGGCCTCCACGTGGATCGGTAGGTGGGCGAACCCGCGGACATTGCTCGAGTGGACGCGGACGGCGTTGGCCTCGTCCACTTCGTATCCACGGATTCGCTTGAACAGTTCGGTGAGCGCCACGCGGGCTTCCATCCGGGCCAGGTGGGCGCCCAGGCAGAAGTGTGCGCCACTGCCGAAACTGAGTAATTTGGAGCCGATCTCACGGCCGATCACATAGTCGTCGGGGTTGTCGAACACCCGCTCGTCACGGTGCGCGGATCCAGGCAGCAGCAACAGTACGTCGCCCTCGGGAATGGTGGTGTCGTAGAGCTCGAGCGAACCGGAAACGGTGCGGGCCAGGATCTGGCTGGAGGTGTCGTAGCGCAGGGTCTCCTCGACCCACAGCGGGATCCGGGACAGGTCGTCGTACAACGGAGCCAGTTGCTCGGGATTGCGGTGACCCCAAAAAGCTGCGTTGGCAAGCAGTTTGGTGGTCGTCTCGTTTCCGGCGATGACCATCAGGAACATGAAGCCCAGGACTTCTTCATCGGTGAGACGGTCGCCGTCGATTTCGGCTTCCAGCAACGCCGACGTCAGGTCATCGGTCAGCTTTTTACGACGCTCCTCGATCATTGCCTGGTAGTAGACGATCAGGTTGATCGACGCTTCGATCGCCGAGGCGGGCACGTCGTTGACCCCGTCCTCGCGGTGCATGACGCCGTCGGCCATCGCCCGGATCCGGTCGCGGTCGGCAACGGGCACGCCCATCAGTTCCGAAATCACGTCCATCGGCAGCTTGCCGGCGAATTCGGCGACATAGTCGACCGTTCCGTCGCCGGCCTGCTCCAGCATGACGTCTAGATGCTGTACCGCGAGCTCGGTCACGCGGGGTTCGAGTTCACGAATTCGGCGGGGGGTGAACCCTTTTGACACCAGCGTCCGCAACCGTAGATGCGCTGGGTCGTCCATCGCCAGGAATGACATCGTCTTCGCGGCGTGCGGGCCGCGCGACACCGGATCCAACGAGACCCCGTCGCGGTTGGACAGCGTGGTGCTGTTGCGGAATCCCTGGTGCACATCGCTGTGCCGGGACACCGCCCAAAATCCCAGCGCCTCATTGCGGTACAGCGGCGCCTCGTCACGCAGCCGCCGATAGTACGGATACGGATCCTCGTGAAAGTCGTAACTGTAGGGATCCAGGGTCAATTCGGAATCTCCGACGTGGACGGTCATTGCTCACCCTGGGCTTTCTGCTCTGCGCCGGCCAGGATCAGGCCCGCCACGTCGGCCAACCGGTCGGCGATTTCGTGATAGGTCAACTCACCGCTACCGGCTTGCACGAGCGCGCCGAAGAACGCCATCTGTAGCGCCGCGGCGCAACCGGGCTGCGCACCCGGTCCGATGGCCGAGGCGATGCGGCGGTGGATTTCGGCACCGATGCGATCGCGTACCGCGCGGACCGCGGGATCCGATCCGCCGCCGAGCAGCGCCGCCGTGCAGGCCGCGCCGACTTCGGGTTCGTCGGCTACCACCAGAGCCAGATGACGCAGCGCCTGGTGTACCCGGTCCGGCATCGGCTCGTTGACGTCGGTGAAGTACGGGACCTGGCTTACCAGGTCGAGGTAGACCTCGGCGATCAGGTGATTCTTCGAGGAGAAGTAGGTGTACGCGGTGGCTGGGGCCACCTTGGCGCGGGCGGCGACCATGCGCACGGTGAGGTCGCTGTACGAGTGATCGCGCAATGTCTCCATCCCGGCGGCCAGCACCTTGCGGAACGTCTCTTCCTGGCGTCGGTTGCGCGGCGGTTGCCCGGTCGGTGACCGGGGTGCGGGATTGGCGGTAACCAGTGCATCGCTGGACACATGTCCAAGCTAGAGTATCGCGGCGACACGAAGCAAGTCCTGTTGCTGAAGTTGCACGTTATCGGCGGTATTACGGCGGAGCCGCGGGTGGGTTGACCTGCTGGCCCTTGCATGCTGCAGGCCCGGAAGGCTATGGTTCCAGCGGGCAATATCGGACAACTGTCCACCCGATTGGAGCTGAATATGGCGTTGTTGGCCGACGGCGTTAGCGCGCTGTTCATCGACGGCAAGCTGACCGAGGGCAGTGCGGGCACCTTCCCGACGATCAACCCGGCGACCGAGGAGGTGCTGGGGGTTGCCGCCGACGCCGACGCGCAGGACATGAGCCGCGCGATCGAAGCCGCGCGCCGCGCCTTCGACGACACCGACTGGTCGCGCAACACCGAACTGCGGGTCCGCTGCGTGCGTCAGCTGCGCGATGCCATGCAGCAGCACATCGAAGAGCTGCGCGAAATCACCATCGCAGAGGTCGGCGCGCCGCGGATGCTGACCGCCATGGCCCAGCTCGAGGGTCCGGTCAACGATCTCTCGTTCGCCGCAGACACGGCCGAGTCGTACGTGTGGAAACAGGATCTCGGTCAGGCGGCACCGATGGGCATCCCCACCAAGCGGACCATCGCGCGCGAGGCCGTCGGGGTCGTCGGCGCCATCACGCCGTGGAACTTCCCGCACCAGATCAATCTGGCCAAGCTCGGTCCGGCGTTGGCGGCTGGCAACACCGTCGTGCTCAAACCCGCGCCCGACACGCCTTGGTGTGCCGCGGTGCTGGGGGAACTCATCGCCGAGCACACCGACATCCCGCCGGGGGTGGTCAACATCGTGACGTCCAGCGACCATGGCGTCGGTGCCCTGCTGGCCAAAGACCCACGGGTGGACATGGTTTCGTTCACCGGGTCCACGGCCACCGGGCGCAGCGTCATGAGCGACGGCGCGGCCACCATCAAAAAGGTCTTCCTGGAATTGGGTGGCAAGTCCGCGTTCGTGGTGCTCGACGACGCCGAGCTGGGTGGCGCCGTCGGGGTGGCAGCGTTCTCGGTGTGCATGCATGCCGGGCAGGGGTGTGCCATCACCACCCGACTGGTGGTGCCGCGGGACCGCTACGACGAAGCCGTTGCCATCGCGGCAGCCACGATGTCAGGCATCAAGGCGGGCGACCCCAACAACCCCAAAACCATTTGCGGGCCGTTGATTTCGGCCCGGCAGCGCGACCGCGTCCAAGGTTACCTCGACTCCGCGATCGCCGAGGGTGGCACCTTCGCGTGCGGCGGTGGCCGGCCGGAGGGCAGGGATATCGGCTTCTTCATCGAGCCGACGGTGATCGCCGGGCTGGGCAACGACGCCAAGGTGGCCCGCGAAGAGATCTTCGGACCGGTGCTGACGGTCGTCGCGCACGACGGCGACGACGACGCGGTACGCATCACCAATGACTCACCGTACGGTTTGTCCGGCACGGTGTACGGGGCCGACCCGGACCGGGCCGCGGCGGTCGCATCCCGCATCCGGGCTGGCACCATCAACGTCAACGGCGGTGTCTGGTACTCGGCCGACGCGCCGTTCGGTGGGTACAAGCAGTCCGGCAACGGCCGTGAAATGGGCCTGGCCGGTTTTGAGGAGTACCTGGAAACAAAACTCATTGCGACAGCGGCAAACTGAAGGAGCGCGCAGCGTGGCACGATTCGAAAACAAGGTGGCGATCGTCACCGGGTCCGGTGGCGGCATCGGCCAGGCGTACGTCGAGGCGCTGGCGCGCGAGGGTGCGGCGGTGGTGGTCGCCGACATCAACGCCGAAGCGGCCGAGGGGGTGGCCAAGCAGATCGTCGCCGACGGCGGCACCGCCATCAGTGTCCCCGTCGACGTTTCGGACCCCGCCTCGGCCAAGGACATGGCGGATCGGACGCTGGCGGAGTTCGGGGGCATCGACTATTTGGTCAACAATGCCGCCATCTTCGGCGGCATGAAGATCGACTTCCTGCTGACTGTGGACCCCGAGTACTACAAGCGGTTCATGAGCGTCAATCTCGATGGGGCGTTGTGGTGCACCCGTGCGGTCTACAAGAAAATGGCCAAGCGGGGCGGTGGCGCGATCGTCAATCAGTCCTCGACCGCGGCCTACCTGTACGCCAACTACTACGGTCTGGCCAAGGTCGGGATCAACGGTCTGACCCAACAACTTTCGCGAGAGCTGGGTGGCCAGAACATCAGGATCAACGCCATCGCACCCGGCCCGATCGACACCGAAGCCAACCGCACCACGACGCCAAAAGAGATCGTCGACGACATCGTCAAGGGACTTCCCCTGTCGCGCTTGGGCACTCCGCAGGATGTGGTCGGCATGTGCCTGTTCCTGCTCAGTGACGAGGCGTCCTGGATCACCGGGCAGATCTTCAATGTCGACGGCGGACAGATCTTCCGGCCATGATCTCTCTCGGATACATCGGCCTGGGCAATATCGGTACACCGATGGCCAAGAAAATGGCGGACTGGCCCGGCGGCCTGACGGTCTACGACCTGCGCGCCGAAGCCATGGCGCCGTTCGCCGACCGGGGCGCCACTCTGGCCGACAGTCTCGCCGACATCGCCACCACCGACATCATCAGCATCACCGTGCTCAATGACGAGCAGGTGCGCAGCGTCGTCGGTGAGTTGGCTCCGCACGCCAAGCCCGGGACCGTCATCGCGATTCACTCGACGATCAGCGACACCACCGCCGAAGAACTCGCACGCGAGATGCAGGACCGGGACATCCATGTCATCGATGCGCCGATCAGCGGCGGTGGGCGTGCCGCGCGCTTTGGACAGCTGGCGACCATGGTGGGTGCCACCGACGAAGTATTCGCCCGAGTCAAGGAACCGTTCTCGCATTGGGCGGAATTGGTCGTGCACGCCGGGCCCCCCGGCGCGGGAACCAGGATGAAGGTGGCCCGCAACATGCTCACCTTCACGACATATGCGGCGGTCGGCGAGGCGTGGAAGCTGGCCGAAGCGGCAGGACTGAACCTGCAGGACCTTGGCAACGTGGTGCGCCACACCGACAAGCTGACCGGCGGCGCCGGGTCAATCATGTACCGCGACGACACCAAAGACCTTGAGCCGGGCCACTTTCTGTATGACGGATTCATGCACACCCGTGGCTTGGGCGAGAAGGATCTACGGTTGGCGCTGGAGTTGGCCGAGTCCACTCACGTCGACCTGCCCCTGGCCAGGCTGGCCCTCGAGCGGCTTGCGCCGGGCCTCGGGGTGCCGCACACACCGAAGGAATCGTGATGGACGAGCAACGCCGTAAGGGTCTCGAGAAGATGAACGAGGTCTACGGCTGGGAGATGCCCAACGTCGAGGGCGACCCGTACTTCGACCTCACCGTCGACCATCTATTCGGCGATATCTGGACCCGCCCGGGGCTGTCGATGCGCGACAAGCGCATCATGACGCTTACCGCGGTCACTGCAGTCGGAAGTCGCGACCTGGCTGAGATCCAAATCAACGCAGCACTTCTCAATGAGGAGCTGACCGAGACCGAACTCAAAGAGATGGCCCTGTTCCTTACCCACTATCTTGGCTTCCCGCTGGGCTCGGCGTTCAACGGCGCGGTCGACACCGTCGTGCGAAGGCGGAAGAAGGCTGCGGCTCGCGGCGGTGACGAGGACAAGAAGCGCAATGTCGACAGCGCGGTGAAGATGCATTTGGGAGACAAGCGCGCTTAGGGCGCATTCGACGCAGACACCGGCGGATCCGCGCGATAACGTAAAGACCCTGACAGGCATCGGCGGTGTACTGGGAGGGTTAGTGCCCGAAAACGACTCGCGCACCGGTGACTATTTTTGGAGCGACCACGAAGCGGGAGCGGAGCTTACGCGGTTGCGCCTGATCGAGCACTTCAACGATCCGTCTACCTTCCGTCAGCTCGACGCGATCGGCGTGGAAGACGGTTGGCGATGTCTCGAAGTGGGCGCCGGCGCCGGTTCGGTGGTCCGGTGGCTTTCTCGACGGGTAGGACCTTCCGGGCACGTCGTTGCTGCAGACCTCGACGTAAGGTTTCTCGGCGACATCAGCGCAGCGAACGTCCAAATACGTCAATGTGATATCACCAAGGATCCGATTGAGCCGTCATCGTATGACCTTGTCCACGCTCGATCGGTCCTGGCGCATCTGCCCGATCCACTAGCAGTGCTGCAACGGTTGAAGACCGCGCTACGCCCCGGAGGCTGGCTGATGGTCGAAGACGTCGACAACGGCACAGTTGAGGCGACGGACCCGACTCATCCCTGCGCCGCAGGATTTGACCTGTGCGCCCAGGCCCGGATCAAGTTCCTGTTGGCCGGGGGCGTCATGGATCTGCGCTACGGCCGCACCTTGCCAAGCCACCTGGAAATGTTGCAGCTGACCGATGTGGGCAACGAAGGGGTGGCGATTGTCGGTCGCGGTGATAGCCCGATGTCGCAGTTGATGAGCCAGTCTTTCGGGCCAATGGATGAGGCGATGGTCGCCAACGGGGTGGTCGGGCAGCCTGATGTGTCGGACGCGCAGAGCGCTTTACAGGATCCCTCATTTCTGTACCGCGGCGGCTTGATAGTCGCGGTGTGGGGCCGCAAGCCGTTGGAGTAGCCCCCGCCGAGCAGACACAGAATCGCACTATTTGAGCCGCTGGCGTGCGATTCTGCGTCTGCTCGCGGCCGAAACCGGCCCTCAGTAGGGGCGTACGCCGGTCGGCATCACGTATTCGGAGACCGGCGCGGACACGCCGTTGACCGTGGTGCCGCCGTTGATGATGCCGGGCGCCATGTCCAGCATGTTGCTGGGAAACCCGAACGTCGGTGTGGTCAGCTCGTCGAGCCGGGCCAACTCGTCGGCGCTCAGGGTCAGGTCGGCTGCGCGTAGGTTGTCGTCGAGCTGGGAGAGCCTGCGAGCCCCGA
>NZ_HG964939.1:538715-588865 GCF_000613245.1 Mycobacterium asiaticum DSM 44297 | reverse complement strand
CGACATTGGTCTCGTGCGCCTTGGCGATGAGCTCGAGCTCGTCGATCAGTGCGTAGGTCTGCTCGTTGAGGAATTCACTGACCAGCGCGCCGCGCCCGGACTGCTGCTGGCCGGCGTTGTTTCGGGTGTACTTGCCGCTGAGCACGCCGCTCTTCAGCGGTGACCACGGAGTGATGCCCAGGCCGAATTCGCTCGCCATCGGTACCAGTTCCTGCTCGACCGTGCGCTCCAGCAACGAGTACTCGATCTGCAGTCCAACAAAGGCCGACCAGCCGCGGAAACGCGCAATCATGTTGGCTTCGACGATCTTCCACGCCGGGGTGTCGGACACACCGATGTAGCGAACCTTGCCCGCCCGCACCAGGTCGTCGAGGGCGGCCATCGTCTCCTCGATCGGAGTGTTCCGGTCCCAGAGATGCAGCCAGTACAGGTCGATGTAGTCGGTTTGCAAACGGCGCAGCGAGTTTTCGCAGGCATTGATCAACGCCTTGCGGCCCGAGCCCCCGCCGTTGGGATCGCCCGGGTACAGGTTGCCGCTGAACTTGGTCGCGATCACGGTGCGGTCGCGCCGGTCCGGGTGGCGGCCGATGTGGTCGCCGATGATTTTCTCGGAATGGCTGCGGGTGTAGAAGTTGGCGGTGTCGATGAAGTTGCCGCCGAGCTCGAGGTACCGGTCGATGATCTGTTGGGACTCTTCCACGCTGGTGCCCCAACCGAGGTCCTCGCCGAATGTCATAGCGCCCAGGCACAGGGGGCTGACGCGTAGGCCGGAGCGTCCGAGTGTCACATAGTGATCCAGAGGCATGATCGCCGCTTTCTGGTAGATTGTTCGGTTATGCGTTTGTTCATTAATAAACTAGTTCATGCCTGAACGATCTGGCAAGTCGAGTGTCTGAGATCGACGCGGCCAAGATCTGGTCGCTGAACTACCGGGTGCTGTCGTCGGTCATCGCCAGCGTCCAGGCCGACATCGGTGCGCTCGGTCTGGAGGCCAAGGAGCTGTTCCTGCTGGCCGAGGTCGACGAACATCCCTATCCCGCCGAGCTGGCCGCGACGCTGACCATGCCCAAGCCGACGGTCACGCTGTACCTGAAGCGACTCGAGGCGGCGGGATTCGTGCGGCGCGAGATCGATCCCGCCGACCTGCGGCGCCACCGGCTGCTGCTCACCGACTCAGGCCGCCGCGCCACCGCCGACGGCCTTGCGCTGCTGGCCCGCGAGTTCGACAAGCGCCTGGAACGCATTAGCGCCGCGCAGCGCAACGAGCTCAAGAACCTGCTCGAAAAGATTCTCTGAGGCGTTGCGGCTAGTCTGACGTGTCGTGCGCGTCCTGGTGATCGGCTCCGGTGCCCGTGAACATGCCCTGCTGCTGGCACTGAGCAGAGATCCGCAGGTCACGGGCCTGATCGTGGCACCGGGAAATGCGGGTACTCACCGGCTGGCCGAGCAGCACCACGTCGACATCACCTCCAGTGCCGAGGTCGTCGCGCTGGCCCGCAAGGTGGAGGCCGACCTGGTGGTCATCGGGCCCGAAGTGCCGCTGGTGCTCGGAGTGGCCGATGCCGTGCGCGCTGCGGGCATCGCATGCTTCGGCCCCGGCAAGGACGCGGCCCGCATCGAAGGCTCCAAAGCGTTCGCCAAGGAGGTTATGGCCGCGGCCGGCGTCCGCACCGCGTCCAGCGAAATCGTCGACAATCCGGGGCATTTGGATGCCGCGCTGGATCGCTTCGGGCCACCGGCCGGTGACCCGGCATGGGTGGTCAAGGACGATTCGCTGGCCGCCGGAAAGGGCGTCGTGGTAACACCGGACCGGGATGCCGCGCGATCGCACGCGGCCGGGCTGCTCGAAGCGGGGCACCCCGTGCTGCTGGAGTCCTTCCTCGACGGTCCCGAAGTGTCCCTGTTCTGTGTGGTCGACGGCCCGACGGTGGTGCCGCTGCTGGCCGCGCAGGATTTCAAACGCGTCGGCGACGGCGACGCCGGCCCGAACACCGGTGGAATGGGCGCCTACGCCCCGGTGCCGTGGTTACCCGACGACGTCTACCGCGACATCGTCAGCCGGATTGTGGAACCCGTTGCCGCCGAGCTGGTTCGGCGCGGCAGCCCATTCAGCGGGCTGCTCTATGCCGGCCTGGCCATCACCTCGAACGGTGCTGCGGTGGTCGAATTCAACTGCCGCTTCGGCGATCCGGAAACTCAGGCCGTGCTGGCGCTGCTGAATTCGCCGCTGGGCCAATTGCTTTACGCCGCCAGCACCGGCACGCTGGCCGACTTCGGGCCGCTGCAATGGCGCGAGGGCGCCGCCGTCACGGTGGTGCTGGCGGCCGAGAACTATCCCGGACGGCCGCGGGTCGGCGATGTCATCAGCGGTTCGGAGGCCGACGGTGTGCTGCACGCCGGTACGGCCCGGCGCGACGACGGTGCAATAGTCTCCTCCGGCGGGCGGGTGCTGTCGGTAGTGGGGACCGGGGCCGACCTGTCCGCAGCGCGCCAACGGGCATACCAGATCCTCGACTCGATCCGGTTGCCCGGCAGCCACTTTCGGACCGACATCGGTCAGCGCGCGGCCGAGGGGAAGATCACCGTCTAGAAGGCCGCGGCCTGCCCGTCCCGGCGGGGATCGCTCACCGCGAGGTACCCGTCATCGAGCCGCCAGATGGCCTGACAGCTCCCGAACGCGTTGTAGTCGTCCACCGTAAGCAGCTCGTGTCCGCGCTCACGCAACTCGTCGAGCGTGGCCGGCGGGAACCCCCGCTCGCAACTGACCTGCATGCCGTGCACCCAGCGGAACCGCGGTCCGTCGCATGCCGCCTGCGGGTTCTGGCCGTAGTCGGCGATGCGCACCAGTACCTGCACGTGGCCCTGCGGCTGCATGGGACCGCCCATCACACCGAAGCTCATCACCGGGGCGCCGTCCTTGGTCACGAAGCCCGGGATGATCGTGTGGAACGGGCGTTTGTTGGGTCCGACCCGGTTCGGGTGGCCCTGTGTCACAACGAAATCGGCGCCGCGGTTCTGTAGAGCGATCCCGGTGCCCGGCACTACCACGCCCGAGCCAAAACCCATGTAGTTCGACTGGATCATCGACACCATCATCCCCGCCGCGTCGGCGGCGGTCAGATACACGGTGCCGCCCGTGGGCGTTCCGGCCGATACCGGCCGCGCCCGACGCAAGTCGATCAGTGCCGCGCGCTGCTGCAGGTAGGTCCGGTCCAGCAGGTGCTCGGCACGGACCGTCATGTGCTCGATGTCACCCACGTGGGCCTGCGCGTCGGCGAAAGCCAACTTCAGCGCCTCGATCTGCACATGCACGCTGTCGGCGGAATCGACTGGCCACGAGGACATATCGAAGTGCTCGAGGATGCCCAGCGCCATCAGCGCCACGATGCCCTGCCCGTTCGGCGGTATCTCGTGAACGGTGTAGCCGCGGTAGTTTCCGCTGAGCGTGTCGACCCAGTCGGCGCGGTGGGCGGCGAGGTCCTCGGCCCGCATCGCCCCACCGTGCGCGACGGCGTGTGCCTCCAGCTGCTCCGCCAACTCGCCGCGGTAGAACGCCTCCCCGCCGGTAGACGCGATCCGCTCCAGGGTGGTCGCGTGGTCGACCAGGGTGCACAGCTGACCCGGATGAGGTGCGTGCCCGCCGGGCAGGAACGTCTCGGCAAAGCCCGGTTGGCCGACGAAGACCGGGACCTGGGCGGCCCATTGTGCGGCGACCTTCGGCGAGACCAGGAATCCGTTGCGGGCGTAGTCGATTGCGGGGAGGAACAGCCGCTCGAACGGCAATTTCCCGAACCGGTGGTGCAATTCGGACCACGCCGACACCGCACCCGGCACCGTCACAGAGTTCCAGCCGAAAGCAGGAACACCGGCGTCGCCGAAATAGTCCGGGGTCCACGCGGCGGGGGAGCGGCCGGATGCGTTGAGGCCGTGCAGCCCTCGGCCGTCCCAGACGATGGCGAAGGCGTCCGACCCGATGCCGTTGGACACCGGTTCGACCACCGTCAGGGCAATGGCGGTGGCGACCGCCGCGTCGACCGCGTTCCCGCCGTCGGCCAGCGCCCGCAACCCGGCCTGCGCTGCCAGCGGCTGCGACGTGCACACCGCGTTGGCGGCCAGGATCGGGGTGCGTGGCCAGGCGTACGGCAGGTCCCAGTCGAACGGCGCGCTCACGACCGCGAGCGTAGCGCCGCCGTCCCAGTCACGCCGTCAGCAGCGGAGCGATCCAGGTCAACTCGGCGGGTAGTTGCGAGCTCCAGAACTCGCCGTTGTGGCCGCCCGGCGAGAATCCGCCCGCCGGCGGATTGGGCAGTTGCGCGATGTACTGCTTGGTGGCGGAGTAGAACGGGTCGCTGTCGCCACAGTCGATCCGGATCGGGATCGAGGCCAGGGCGGGCATCCCCCACACCGAGTTGGCGGCGTAGTCGTCGGGACCGTCGAACGCACCCGGGGCGGCGGCACCCGGTGACGTCCACAGCGCGGGGCTCACCGCGCAGATCGCCGCGGTGCGCCCGGGGCCAAGCCGGCCGCCGAGCAGCAGCGCCCCGTAGCCGCCCATCGACCAGCCGAGGAAGGCCACCCGCGAAGTGTCCAGGCCGTGGCTGTCCATGATCGGAATCAGCTCGTTGAGCACCATCGCGCCGGAGTCCTCTCCCGACGCCCGCTTGTGCCAGTAACCGCCGCCGCCATCGACTGCTACCACCGCAAATGGCGGCAACCCGGCGTTGACGGCCTGCGCCAGACCCTGCTCGACGCCCCCGGCCATCACACTGGATGCGTCGTTACCCTTACCGTGCAGGGCGATCACCGCGCGCAGCGGCTTGCTCTGTCCTGGCGGTCGCGCGATCGCCCAATTCGTCTGAATCCCGCCCCGTGCGGCCGACGCGAACGAGCCCGTCACCATCGTCGGGGCGGCCTGCGCGGGCGGGGCCGGATCGAGCGGTCGTGGTGGCGCCAATGGAACGTTTGTCCCAGTCAGTGCCGGCGCAGCCGCCGACGGGCGAGCCTGAAACAGCACGTCGAACGCATAAGCGCCGATCGCGCCGCAGGTTGCGGCGGCACCGAGGCCCAACGCGGCGCGACGGCTGATCTCTGGCATGCGCGCCATCATGCCATGTCCGTTTCACGAAAATGGCAACGCCGTACCACTTTGACTGGCAGCATGGGTGGGTGTGACGGCAGCAGTTACTCCAAAGGGGGAACGCAGGCGGTATGCGCTGGTTAGCGCTGCCGCCGAGCTGCTCGGCGAGGGCGGGTTCGAAGCGGTGCGCCACCGGGCTGTGGCCCGGCGGGCCGGCCTGCCTCTGGCGTCAACCACCTATTACTTCTCTTCACTCGATGACCTGATCGCGCGGGCGGTCGAACACATCGGCATGATCGAGGTGGCCCAGCTCCGGGCCCGGGTCAATGGTCTGTCGCGACGGCGTCGTGGACCCGAGACCACCGCTGAGGTACTGGTTGACCTGCTGGTGGGGGACGTATCGGGGCCCGGGCTCGCAGAGCAGCTTATTTCGCGGTACGAGCGCCATATCGCCTGCACGCGCCTGCCCGCATTGCGCGAGAGCATGCGGCGCAGTTTGCGCCAGCGGGCGGAGGCGGTAGCCGAGGCCATTGAACGGTCCGGACGGTCGGTGCAGATCGAGTTGGTCTGCACATTGATCTGCGCCGTCGACGGGTCGGTGGTATCGGCCCTGGTCGAGGGGCGCGACCCGCGCGCGGCCGCGCTGTCGACGGTGATCGACCTGATCGACGTGCTCGCGCCGGTCGATTCGCCGACGGTGCGGATCGTTGGCTCGCCGGCAGACGATGACGGCCTGACGATGCTGCCGGTCGCCGAATAGCCGTACGTCGTTTCTCGTCGTTTATCAGGGCCTAAGCTGTGTGTTCGTGATGGCCAAGTGAGCATTCCGAATGTGTTGGCCGGGCGCTACGCCAGTGCCGAGATGGTCGCCATCTGGTCCCCCGAGGCCAAGGTGGTCGCGGAGCGGCGGTTGTGGCTCGCAGTGTTGCGGGCCCAGGCCCGACTCGGCATCGATGTTCCCGCCGCGGCGATCGCCGATTACGAGCGCGTCCTGGACGACGTGGATCTGGCTTCGATCGCGGCCCGGGAGCGGGTGCTGCGCCACGACGTCAAGGCGCGCATCGAGGAATTCAACGCACTCGCCGGCCACGAGCATGTGCACAAGGGGATGACCAGCCGCGACCTCACCGAGAATGTGGAGCAGTTGCAGATACGGCGATCCTTGGAGCTGGTCTTCTCCCACGGGGTGGCGGTGGTGGCGCGGCTGGCCGAGCGCGCGGTGGCCTACCGGGATCTGGTGATGGCGGGTCGCAGCCACAACGTCGCCGCCCAGGCGACCACGCTGGGCAAGCGATTCGCCTCCGCCGCGCAGGAGACGCTGATCGCGCTGACCAGGCTGCGCGAGCTGATCGATCGCTACCCGCTGCGGGGTATCAAGGGCCCGATGGGCACGGCCCAGGACATGCTGGATCTGCTCGACGGGAACACGGTCAAACTTGCCGACCTCGAGCAGCAGGTCGCCGACTTCCTTGGTTTCGCAACGGTGTTGCACAGCGTCGGACAGGTCTATCCGCGTTCCCTGGACCACGACGTGGTCTCCGCGCTGGTGCAACTGGGAGCCGGTCCCTCGTCGCTGGCGCACACCATCCGCTTGATGGCCGGGCATGAGCTGGTCACCGAGGGGTTCGCCGCGGGACAGGTCGGTTCCTCGGCGATGCCGCACAAGATGAACACCCGGAGCTGCGAGCGGGTCAACGGCCTGCAGGTGGTGCTGCGCGGCTATGCCTCGATGGCAGCCGAGTTGGCCGGCGCCCAGTGGAACGAGGGCGACGTCTTCTGCTCGGTGGTCCGACGGGTTGCGTTGCCGGACAGCTTCTTTGCCATCGACGGGCAGATCGAGACGTTCCTGACGGTACTCGACGAATTCGGCGCCTATCCGGCGGTTATCCAGCGTGAGCTGGACCGCTATCTGCCGTTCCTGGCCACCACCAAGGTGTTGATCGCGGCGGTGCGTGCCGGGATGGGGCGGGAGTCGGCGCATCACGTGATCCGCGAGCACGCGGTAGCCACCGCCCTGGCGATGCGGGAGCGTGGCGCCGAGCCCGATCTGCTGGACCGGTTGGCCGCCGATCCGCGGCTGCCGCTGGACCGCGCGGCGCTCGATGCCGCACTGGCCGACAAAAAGGCATTCACCGGCGCCGCCGGGGATCAGGTCGACGAAGTCGCCGGGCTGGTCAGCGAGTTGGTGGGCCGCTATCCAGAGGCGGCGAAATACACACCGGGGGCGATCTTGTGACGCTCGCCGGTGCCCTGGCCGACATCGATTTCACCGACCTGGACAACTTCGCCCACGGGTTTCCGCATGACCTGTTCGCCGTGCATCGCCGCGAGGCGCCCGTCTACTGGCACGCGCCCACCGACAACACGCCCGACGGTGAGGGGTTCTGGTCGGTGGCGACATACCGGGAAACCCTTGAGGTGCTTCGTGATCCGGCGACGTATTCGTCGGTCACCGGCGGCGATCGACCGTTTGGTGGCACCCTGCTGCAGGACCTGGCCATCGCGGGCCAGGTGCTCAACATGATGGATGACCCCCGTCATTCGCAGATCCGGCGGTTGGTGAGTTCCGGTCTGACGCCGCGCATGATCCGCCGCGTCGAGGACGACCTGCGGACGCGGGCGCGCCGGCTGCTGGATGCGGTGGTGCCCGGCGAGCCCTTCGACTTCCTGGTCGACGTGGCCGCCGAACTGCCGATGCAGATGATCTGCATACTTCTCGGAGTGCCTGAATCCGAACGACATTGGCTGTTCGAGGCCATCGAGCCGCAATTCGATTTCGGCGGCTCGCGCAAAGCTGCGCTGTCGCAGCTGTCCGTCGAAGAGGCCGGTTCGCGGATGTACACCTACGGCCAGGAGTTGATTGCCGCCAAACGCGCCGAGCCGACCGACGACATGTTGTCCGTCGTGGCCAACGCGTTGCTTGACGAGGCGGACGGGCCGGCACTGTCCGATCTCGAGGTGTATCTCTTCTTCAGCCTGCTGTTCAGCGCCGGCGCCGAGACGACGCGCAATGCCGTAGCGGGAGGGCTGCTGGCCCTCGCCGACCACCCCGGCCAAATGCGCGTGCTGCGAGAGAATTTCGACCTGCTGCCGACGGCGGTGGAAGAGATCATCCGGTGGACCTCGCCCTCGCCGTCCAAGCGCCGAACGGCCACCCGCGACGTCCGGCTCGGTGGACAGCAGATCATAGCGGGGCAGAAGGTACAGATCTGGGAAGGCTCCGCCAACCGCGACGCCGACGTGTTCGATCACGCCGACGAGTTCGATATCGTTCGAAAGCCCAATCCTCACTTGGGATTTGGCCAGGGAGTACATTACTGCCTGGGTGCCAACCTGGCCCGGCTGGAGCTGCGCGTGCTGTACGAGGAGCTGTTGTCGCGGTTCGCCGGTGTGCGGCTGGTCGAACCCGTCGAATGGACCCGTAGCAATCGCCACACCGGTATCCGCCACCTGGTCGTGGAACTTCACGAGGGTTAGTGGCGTCCCAGGTCGGCCGTATCGAGCCGTCACCGGACGTATTCGCCGTGGTGATGGCGACGGGAATCCTGTCCATCGCCGCGCAACTCCATCACTACACCCGGATCAGTGAAATCTTTGGCGTGCTGGCCACCCTGGGCTTCGTGGCGCTGGTGCTGCTGGTTGCGGTGACCCGGCCGGCCTGGGACCCTTCGGACCCGGACGTGACCCTGCGGCTGTTCACCTTCGTCGCCGCGTGTGCGGTCCTGGACAGTCGGCTGGCGAACATTCACCCGGTGGTGATGTTGCTCGGGACGACGGCGCTGGTTGCCTGGCTGCTGCTGGCCGCGCTCACCACCCGCAACATGATGGCCCGCACCTGGACGGCACTGCGGGATCGCGCCCACGGCGCCTGGGAACTGGGCAGCGTCGGCACCTGCGGCCTGGCGATCGTGGCCACCCAGGTGGTTCGACACACCGGACAGCGCTGGTGTCTCGCGCTGGCAATTCCGGTGTGGGTGATCGGCCTGGGCGTATACGGGTTGATGACCACGCTGATCGTGTGGCGGGCGATTGCCCAACGGCAAGACCGGGATGGTTTCGAACCGGATTCCTGGATCCTGATGGGCGGTTTGGCAATTGCGACGCTTGCCGGTGACGGCATCCATGCCCTGGCGCCCGGGTCGCTGGCACCGGTGGTGCGGCTGGTGACCGTGCTGACGTGGCTGATGGCGACGTTGTGGATACCGCCCCTGATCTATTTCGGCCTGCGGCGGATCCGGCGCAGGCCCGCCCTGCTGCGCTTCGCCGGAGTGTGGTGGGCCATGGTGTTCCCGCTCGGCATGTATTCCGCGGCGACCGCCGCCTCCGCCGTCGAACTGGGCCGACCGGCGCTGAGCACGGTGTCGGTGCTGTTCTTCTGGGTCGCCTTGACGGCGTGGCTGATGGTCGCCGCTGTAGGGCTAATGCGGCGGGGACGCGCGCTCGGCGGTCCTGGCTAGTTAGGATTTCCGCTACGGCGTCCGCGCATGAATGATTACTCGGCCACAGGAGTGCGGCGATGAGTGAGACACAGCCCGAGATCGGCACGCAACTGGGGCCGTATTTGTTGCGGCGCAAGATCGGTAGCGGCGGGATGGGCACCGTGTACGAGGCCCAGGACACCGTCATGGACCGGGTTGTGGCCCTGAAGCTCATCTCCGGTCCGTACGCGCGGGATCCGGCTTACCGGCAGCGCTTGCAACGCGAAGCCAGGATCGCCGGGCGGCTGCAGGATCCCCATGTGGTGCCGGTGCACGCGGCCGGGGAGATAGACGGTCAACTCTTCGTCGACATGCGACTGATCAACGCCACCGACCTGGACGCCGTGCTGCGGCAGTCAGGACCTCTGCCCCCGGTGAAAGCGGTGTCGATCGTGCGCCAGATCGCGTCGGCGTTGGATGCCGCGCATGCCGTAGGTGTGCTGCACCGCGACGTCAAGCCGGCGAACATACTCATCAGTCCGGACGATTTCGCGTATCTCGTGGACTTCGGGATCGCCAACTCGGCCACCGAGATCAAGCTGACGCAGATGGGCGACGTGCTGGGAACCTGGACGTACATGGCTCCGGAACGGTTCAGGGGCGACGAGAGCCAGGTGACTCCGCGTGCCGACACCTACGCGTTGGCCTGCGTGCTGGTCGAAGCCCTCACGGGCGCACCACCTTTCGTCGGCGACACCGCCAGTCTGGTCGGTGCCCATCTGAGCGAGGCCCCGCCGCGCCTCAGCGCACGCCTGGGACTGCCGCCGGCGCTGGACGACGTGATCGCCCGGGGCATGGCGAAGGACCCAGCCCAGCGCTACGCCACCAGTGGGGAGTTCGCCCGGGCCGCCGAAGTAGCTCTTGCTGGTATGGGCAACACCACCGCCGCCTTCACGATCCCCGCCGCTCCGGCACCGGCCATGCCGGAGCGACCGGTGCAGCAACCACCTGTGCCGCAGTGGCAACCCCCACCCGCCCCATACGGCTATCCGCCGCACGGGCCCACGAATTACCCTGCGCCACAGGGCCTGCCGAAGAGCAGCAGCCGCAACCGCTGGATTCTCATAGCGGCGGCCGTCGTCCTCGTCGTTGCCGTGGCGGCCGGGCTGGCCATCTGGCAACTGAGCAGCGGGAGCGGTCCGGCACCGAAGAACGCGGTCGATATAACCAAATTGGATGTCGGACACTACGGTACGAAGCCGCGCCCACTGCCAGGCCCCACCACCGTGGAGGACGGCCGGTTCCTCGAGGCGTACCGCCTGGCCGAGGGCGTCGCGAATCCCTACGCCGTCGACCCCGTCCTGGACCACGTCTACGGCAGTGCCACCCCGGAGCCGCAGACGGCCGCCACGACGATCTCGGGCACCGGGACCCCACTGACCCAGCCGGTGCTGGAAAAGTACGGCATGATCTCCGGGTATTTCGTCGAGGGGGTTTCCAAACGCATCAACGACTTCGCCCGTGAGCCCTCCGGTGACGTGCTGCTGATCCTGCTCAGCAGCTTCCCGAACGACGACTCCGCGGCGCGGGCCGCCACCGAGATGGATTCTGTCGACTTTGCGGTCAATCCCGACAACCGGACCACCAAGATCCCCGGCTACCCCCAGGCCAAAGCCCACTATCGGCCCGGGTCGCCGTCGGTCGGGGCCACCATGGCCTCGGGCCGGGTCGTGGTGTCCATCGCCGTTCGCAGCGACGCACACCCGGACGTGTCCTACCTGACCCAGCGCATCCAACGCACCCTGGACATCGAACAGCCGCTGCTGAGCAAGCTGATCCCGATCAACAACGCCAGCCTCACCACCGCCCAACTCGACCCCGACCGCATGCTCAGCCGGTTGTTCGTGGCGGGCGACCAGCCGAAGCTATCGCCGACTTTCGGAAGCATGGGTCCGCACGCGGCGTCCTTCTGCGCGGACAGCCAGGCCCAGCGGGAGGGGTTGTTCGACGAGGCCGGCATCGACCGGTGTGCGTTCGGCGTCGACGCGGTGTTGTTGCGCGCCAAGGACGAATCGGCCGCAAAGGCGATTCTGCCCAAACTGGTCGACGCCGAACGCGAAGAGTTCATCGACCACGACGTGCCGGCGCCCACCGAGCTCCCGGATGCCCGTTGCTATGAGCAGAAGAAGGAGATCGTGGCCGACAACGCCAATGCGCGCTTTGCCTGCTTCGTCGGCTTCGGGCGGTACGTCGCAACGGTGTCTAGCAACGAGGAGAACGACGTCCGCCAGCGCGCAGCCGCCCAGTACGCCATGCTGGTGAACAGCGCTTGACCCGTCCGGCGACTCAGTCCGTGCGCAACCTGATTCCGGCCGCCCGCAGTTCCAGTGCGGCCAGTGCCCGGATGACGTGCGGATCCTCGTAGCGCCATCCGCCCACCGGATCGGCGCTGACGGCAGCGAGTTTCGCGGGCGATCGGTTGGCCAGGGCGCGTAGCGCCAGCAGTTGTTGACCGGCCGCGGTCTTGGCCAATGCCGTCACGGTCAGCTTGCGCCGGAAGAACCGCAGCCTCAGCAACAACCAGGGCACGGTCACCGCGAGAATCGGCGGCAACGCAACCGCGAGTCCCAGCACCCACGCCAGCCAGGTCGCTGTGGTATCCAGACTGTGTCCGGCGCCGGCAATGTCCAATGCCGCATCGCTGGCCGCATTCAGCGGTTTGCTGAGGGCGTCCCCGAGCAGCGGGATGTTGCCCGCGCTGTGCCCCGCCGACGCCAGGTTGCCCGCCACTCCTTTCGAGCCCGTTTCCACTTGCCGCCCCGCTTCGGCGATCGTGGCGATGGCATCGTGCACCGCAAGGCCGACGAACACCCAGATCACCGTCCATAACGAGATGGTGATGTCGCTCATCAGCTGGCCGAACAGGCGTACGGGTCGGGTCGAATATGGCAGGAACCGCGTCATACACCGATACCAGCACAGCTACCGGCCGAATGGTGTCGGCTTGCCCGATAGGCTGTCGCGATGCGACCCGCATTGTCCGATTACCGGCATCTGGCCAGCGGCAAAGTCCGCGAGATATACCGCGTCGACGACGAACACCTGCTGCTGGTCGCCACCGACCGGATCTCGGCGTACGACTACATCTTGGACAGCACCATCCCGGACAAGGGCCGCATCCTCACCGCCATGAGCGTGTTCTTCTTCGGCCTCGTCGATGCCCCCAACCACCTGGCCGGAGCACCCGACGATCCGCGTATCCCGGACGAGGTGCTCGGTCGCGCCCTGGTCGTGCAACGGCTGGACATGCTCCCGGTGGAATGCGTGGCCGCGGCTACCTGACCGGTTCGGGACTGCTGGACTACCAGGCGACCGGGAAGGTCTGCGGTATTCCGCTGCCGCCCGGGCTGGTCGAGGCCAGCAAGTTCACCGAACCACTGTTCACCCCGGCAACCAAAGCCGAACTCGGCGACCACGACGAAAACATCTCGTTTGACCGGGTGATCGAATTGGTCGGGGCGGTGCCCGCCAACGAGCTGCGCGACCGCACCCTGCAAATCTATGTACAGGCCGCCGACCACGCCCTGAGAAAAGGAATCATCATCGCCGACACCAAGTTCGAGTTCGGCACCGACCGCACCGGTCAGCTCGTGCTGGCCGACGAGATCTTCACTCCGGACTCGTCGCGGTATTGGCCGGCGGACGAATACCGGCCGGGCGTGGTGCAGACCAGCTTCGACAAGCAGTTCGTACGGAACTGGCTGACCAGTCCGGCGTCGGGCTGGGATCGGCACGGTAGTGAGCCGCCGCCGCCGCTGCCCGCCGACATCGTCGAGGCGACGCGCGCGCGCTACATCGAGGCCTACGAACGTATTTCGGGCCTGAGCTTCGGCGACTGGATCGGACCCGGCGCATGACCGACAAGCTCGAGCCGCCCCAGGCCAAGCGGGTGGAAACACGGCGGGAGCACCACGGCGATGTGTTCATCGACCCCTACGAGTGGCTGCGCGAGAAGGACAATCCCGAAGTCATCTCCTACCTCGAAGCCGAAAACGACTACGCCGACCGCCTAACCGCCCACCTGGAGCCGTTGCGCCAGAAGATCTTCGACGAAATCAAGGCGCGGACCAAGGAGACCGACCTGTCGGTGCCAACCCGGCGGGGCGACTGGTGGTATTACGCCCGCACCTTCGAAGGAAAGCAGTACGGGGTGCATTGCCGCTGCCCGGTCGCCGATCCCGACGACTGGCACCCACCCCAATTCGACGAGCACACCGAGATTCCCGGTGAGCAGGTGCTACTCGACGAGAACATCGAAGCCGATGGCCACGACTTCTTCGCCTTGGGTGCCGCCAGCATCAGTCTCGACGCCAATCTGCTCGCTTATTCCGTCGACGTGCTGGGCGACGAACGATACACCCTGCGGTTCAAAGACTTACGTACCGGTGAGCGATATCCCGACGAGATCGTCGGCATCGGGGCAGGAGCCACCTGGGCGGCCGACAACCGCACCGTCTACTACAGCACCGTCGATGAAGCGTGGCGGCCCGACACGATCTGGCGCTACCGACTGGGCTCGGGTGGGCCGTCCGAGCGGGTGTATCACGAACCGGACGAGCGGTTCTGGCTTGGGGTGGGGCGCACCCGCAGCAATGCTTATGTGTTCATCGCGGCGGGATCCTCGATCACCTCAGAGGTCCGTTACGCCGATGCCACCGATCCCGACGCTGAGTTCACCGTCGTGCTGCCCCGTCGGGAAGGGGTCGAGTACTCGGTGGAACACGCGGTGCACGGCGGTCAGGAACGATTCCTGATCCTGCACAACGACGGGGCCGTGAACTTCACCCTGGTCGAGGTCCCGGTCGGCGAGCCCACGCGGCAGCGCGTACTGATTCCCCATCGCGACGATGTCCGGCTCGATGGTGTGGACGCGTTCGCGGGCCACCTGGTGGTCAGTTATCGGCGCGAGGCGTTGCCGCGTATTCAATTGTGGCCGTTTGACTCTGACGGAGGTTACGAGGAGCCGCAGGAGATCGCATTCGACTCCGAGCTGATGTCGGCCGGTCTGGGGGGGAATCCGAACTGGGCCTCACCCAAATTGCGGGTGGGTGCGGGATCCTTCGTTACCCCGGTGCGGATTTATGACCTCGACCTGGTCAGCGGTGAGCGCACGCTGCTGAAAGAGCAGCCGGTGCTGGGTGGATACCGGCGTGAGGACTATGTCGAACGCCGCGACTGGGCGCACGCGGAAGACGGTGCACGAATACCGATATCGATCGTGCACAAGGCGGGTATCGAATTCCCGGCTCCGGCAATGATGTACGGATACGGCGCCTACGAGATCTGCGAAGACCCACGGTTCTCGATCGCGCGGCTGTCGCTGCTGGACCGGGGCATGGTGTTCGTCATCGCCCATGTCCGTGGTGGCGGTGAGATGGGCCGGCTGTGGTACGAGCACGGCAAGCTGCTGGAGAAGAAGAACTCGTTCACCGACTTCATCTCTGTGGCAAGGCATCTGGTCGATACCGGATTGACCAGCCCCGCTCAGCTGGTGGCCCTCGGTGGCAGTGCCGGTGGCCTGCTGGTGGGCGCGGTGGCCAACATGGCGCCGGAACTGTTCGCCGGAGTCCTGGCGCAGGTGCCGTTTGTCGACCCGTTGACCACCATCCTCGATCCTTCCCTGCCGCTGACCGTGACCGAGTGGGACGAATGGGGCAACCCGCTGGCCGACAGCGACGTCTACGCATACATGAAGTCCTATTCGCCGTATGAGAACGTCACCGGCCAGAAGTACCCGGCAATCCTGGCAATGACGTCGCTGAACGACACCCGGGTGTACTACGTCGAGCCGGCCAAATGGGTTGCGGCCTTAAGGCATGCGAACACCGACGGTAATCCGGTGATGCTGAAGACCCAGATGAACGCCGGACACGGCGGCATCAGCGGTCGCTACGAGCGTTGGAAGGAAACCGCATTCCAGTACTCGTGGCTGCTCGAGACCGCCGGTGCCCACAAAGACTAGTCGTCGCTGTGTTTTTCGGACTCAGCCAAGCGCCGGCCTACCTCGCGCAACCGCAGCTGGGAATCCTGCGAGATCTTCACCAGCATGGCGAATGCGGCCTCGTCGTCGACGCCGTACCGCTCCATCAGGATTCCCTTGGCCTGGCCGATGACGTCGCGGGAAGACAGTGCCGAATCGAACTGTTGCTTGCGCACCACATTGCTCCAGGCCAGGGCGCCGAGCACGGCGAACGTCCGGGCGGCATCGAGCGACTTCTCGTCGAACACGTGCGAGGCCTCGGCGAAGATGTTGAGCGCTCCCATGAGCAGCTTGTCGGCGAACATCGGTAATGACACGACACTGCGGATCGGCGTCTGGGCCAGAGCCTCATCGCGATACCGGGGCCACCGGTCATCGGTTTCGAGGTCCTCGACGATCACCGTCTCGCGATTCCAGGCCGCCTGCAGGCAAGGCCCCTGCAGATGGCGCTTCTGGATCTCGTCGAGCAGTTCGGGGTAGCGGTGGCTCACCGACGGTGTCCCCACGTGATTCTGCCGGCTGGTCACGGTGATGCCGGCGTACTGGGCGCCGGGCACCGACGTCGCAGCGGCGATGGTCAACTGATCCAAGGCCTTCGGTAGGTCGGCGGGTTTGGCCGAGTGGATGGCCTCCAGGACGCCGGAAAGACCGGCAAGGTTCCCGCCGGTAGCCGTCGAATCGCAGGGTTGGCGGGCGTTCTCTGCGGTCATTGAGTGACCTCTAACTGCGTGTTGGTCGCCAGCTCCCGTCGTGTCCTCGCCAACTGCAGGACCGCAGCGTTGAGCTTGTGCCGTGACTCTGCCGCCTCCTGGCAGAGTTCACGGGCTCGGCGCTGCGCGACCGAGGCGCGCAGGACCAAGGCTTTTACCTCGGCGCGCCGCATGCGGCCGCGAGGGTTGCGCAGGCGATATGCCTTCTGCCGGCAAGCCGAGGAACAATAGATGGCATCAGTACGGCCGTTGAATTGGCCCGCGCACACAGCACAGCTCAACACACTCGTCACCATAAATGTAACGTTACGGCTCCGAATCTGAGGGTGCCAAGGTCGGCGGTGCTGCTCAGCCCGCCGCCACGAGCGCCGCGGCCGCCAGGAAGACAACCTCCTCGAGGCTGCGGACCGACAGTCGGGTCGTCATCGACTTCGGCGGGTTTGGCATCCGCGCGGCGTAGATGTTGGCCGGAAACATCGTCAGCATCAGCACCAACAGGCCGAGTGCCGCGGCAACCCTAGTGCCCGGCAGCAACAACCCCGCCGCCCCCGCGATTTCCAGCACGCCAGTAACGGTGACCAGCAGCCCAGGTGCCGGCAGTGTCGGCGGAACAATCGCGACAAGATCGCGTCGCAGTGGCGGTGCAAAGTGTGCCACCCCGGTGAGCAGGAACATTGCCGCCAGGCCGACGGCGCAAGCGCCCGCCCAGTTGTCGAGGTAACCAACCCCCCACCACCCGGCGAGGCGGGAAACGATGCTCGTCAGCACAAGCGCGATCAGTGGAGCCATGGTCCCTCCCTCCAATCTTGACAGTGACTAGATACGCTTGAGGGTAAAGCGTCGATCTAGTCACTGTCAAGTTTGCGGGTTAAGGTGTCCCGATGACTCGTCCCACTTATCACCACGGCGACTTGCGCAGCGCGATCCTGAGCGAGGCCGCGCGGCTGGTCGCCGAGCGCGGCGCGGATCGGGTGTCGCTTCGTGAGCTGGCGCGGGAGGCCGGTGTCTCGCACGCCGCGCCCGCCCATCACTTCACCGACCGCAGGGGCCTATTCACCGCGCTCGCGGCTCAGGGATTCCGGCAGCTGGCGGCGGTGCTTCGAAACGCGAGGCCGCGGTTCACCGATGCGGCCCTGGCCTATGTGCGCTTTGCGCTCTCACATCCCGGCCACTACCGCGTCATGTTCGACAAATCGCTGGTGCACGCGAGCGATCCCGACCTGATCGAGGCCGAGGCCGCCGCGGCCGCCGAGCTGTCCCGGGGCGTGGCGACGTTGCAGGACCGCGGCGCACGCGCGGATCCGGCCGGCGCAGAGCTGGCGGCTTGGTCACTGGTACATGGCTTTTCGATGCTCTGGCTCAACGATGCGGTGAACGCGGGCCTGAAGGAGGCCGACCCGATGAACACCGTCTTGCGGATCGCGACGATGCTCTTCGAGGGCTAACCGGCTGGAGTCTTGGGCAGGAACGCGGCCGGCACAAGCGTGGCGGTCACCAGCACCACGGCGATGGCCAGGATCAGCGTGTAGGCGTGTGACAGGTCGTGCGCAAGACTGGCGGCGAAGCCGGGATCCAGGGCTCGCTGGGGTATCGCCGACGGATCAACGGGCACCCCGCGCCGGGCCGCGTCCTGTTCCAGGCGTGCCAGCTGATTCGCGGCGGAAATGGTCTCGCTGCGGTTGAACTGGCTGGTCAGCACCATCGACATGAGTGCGGTGCCGATCGAGCCGCCGACCTGCAGGTTGACGCTGATCAACGTGGAGCCGCGGGCGAGCTGGTGCGGCCCCAGTGCCTGGACCGACGCTCCGGACAGCGGCATCATGGTGCACCCCGTGCCCAGCCCCATGACGGCCAGTCCGATCAGCAGCGTCGGGAAGTAGCCGGATTGTCGGGCCACCCCGACGGTGAAGATGCCCAGCCCGACCGCGATCAGCGCGATGCCCAGCAGAACGCTCTTCCCGGGGCCCTTGCGGTCCATGAACCGGCCGGCCCACGGCATGGTCAGCATGGCGCCGAGCCCCTGTGGGATCAGGTGCACCCCAGACTGCATCGGCGTCTGGTGCCAGACCTGTTGCAGGTAGCTGGGCAGCAGCAGCGCGGAGCCGAAAAACGCTACCGCGAACAGGAAGGCCGTCACATTGGCGTGGGTGACCACCGGGTTCTTGAACAAGCGCAGGTCGATGAGCGGGTGATCCGCGCGGCGCCAGGCATGTACGACGAACGCAACGATCAAGATCAGGCCGATGGTCACCGGTATCAGCACGACGCGGTCGTTGAGCGTGCCGCGACCCGGGATCGATGACACTCCGAACAGGAAAGTCGCCAGCCCGGGCGAGAGCAGCAGCACCCCGACGACGTCGAACGTCTCCGATGGTGCTGGTTCGTCTTTCGGGAACACCACCAGCGCGAGCAGGAACGCGCACAATCCGATGGGCAGGTTGATCAGGAAGATCCACGGCCAGCTGTAGGCGCTGATCAGCCAGCCACCCACGATCGGCCCGCCGATCGGCCCGAGCAGCATCGGGATGCCCAGCACCGACATCAGCCGGCCCAGCCGCTTCGGCCCCGCCACCCTGGTCAGGATCATGAATCCGAGCGGCATCAGCATGCCGCCGCACATCCCTTGCACCGCCCGGAAGACGTTGAGCAGCAATATGGTCGGCGCCACTGCGCACAGCAGCGAACCCGCCATGAACGCCAGCACCGAACCCATCCATAACCGTTTGGTGCCATAGCGGTCCGCCGCCCACCCGGCAATCGGGATGACGGTGGCCAGCGCGAGCGTGTACCCCGTCATCGTCCAGCCCACCACGGCCTGCGTCGACGAGAACTGGGCGATGAAGGTGCGCTGCGCGACGCTGACGACCGTGGTGTCCAGCGCCATCATCACCGAGGCAAGAATGCATACCCCGGCGATGCGAAGCGTCGGGGCGTCGAGCGTGTCGGGATAGTCCGTTACGGTGGCCGCCGCCGCATCGGCCGGCGCGGAAATTGCCTTTCTCATGGCGTTGCTGAGCATAGCTAGACAACCCGCTGGCCAGTGACGCAGGGACCGCTCGTTGACGTCTCCCGGCCAAGTGTCTGTCACCGTCCCGACATCTGAGATCGGCAAACTACATGCGTGTCTGGAAAACTGATCGTGTCGGTTTCGGGGATCGGGGAGCACACTCTTCCCGACGTGAGCGATTTCTGCGCGCAGATGGATGCCCGTTCGGTGCCCGTCTCGCTACTGGTGGCACCGCGGCTGGGCGATGGCTATCGCCTCGACCGCGACTCGCAGACGGTTGACTGGCTCACCGCCCGGCGTGGCGGCGGCGATGCGCTGGTGTTGCACGGCTACGACGAAGCGGCCACCAAGAAGCGCCGGGGGGAATTCGCGACGCTGCACGCGCACGAGGCGAACCTGCGATTGATGGCCGCCGACCGGGTGCTCGAGCATCTGGGCCTGCGTACCCGCCTGTTCGCGGCCCCGGGTTGGCTGGTGTCGCCGGGCGTGGTCAAAGCCTTGCCCAAGAACGGTTTTCGGCTGCTCGCCGACGCCTACGGAATAACCGATCTGGTCCGCCACACCACGGTGCGGGCCCGCGTGCTAGGCATCGGTGAGGGATTCCTCGCCGAGCCGTGGTGGTGCCGAATGGTGGTGATGTCGGCCGACCGCATCGCCCGACGCTCGGGTGTGGTCCGGATCGCGGTGGCCGCCCGGCATCTGCGCAAATCCGGTCCGCGGCAAGCCATGCTGGACGCCGTAGACCTAGCCTTACTGCAGCGGTGCACACCGACCGTATATAACTGGCGGTCCAACAAGGCGGTGCTCGACGCCGCGTAACGCCCCCGCAAGCCATCCCTTTGGCAAGCTGGCGCCAAACCGTGCCGAGCAGACGCGAAAGCCTTCAATTGCACGGCGTGTCAGGGGCTTTAGCGTCTCCTCGCGGGGGGACTGAGCCCTCTAGAAGGTGACGCCGTCCTCCTCGGGCAGCACCCGGAAGTCGGTGTCGGTCATCTCACTGAGCCGGCCGTAGTAGATGCCGCGGGCGTCGGGGGCGATGATGCCCTGATGGATGGGCACCGCCCGAGCGGGCGCCACCGCACGCAAATAGTCGACCGCCTCGGAGATCTTCATCCAGGGCGCCGACGCGGGGGCGGCCAACACGTCCACCGGCTCGTCGGGCACGAACAACGCGTCGCCGGGATGCATCAGCCTGGCGGGGTGTTCGCCGTCGCCCACCAGGTACGAAATATTCTCTATCACAGAGATTTCCGGGTGTATGACGGCATGCTGTCCGCCGATGGCCCGGATGGTCAGCGAGCCGACGGACAGTTCGTCGCCGACGTGCACCACCTGGCACGGCTCGCCGAGCTGTTCGGTGGTTTGGGCGTCGGCGTACAGCGTCGCGCCCGGGTTGCCCTCGAGGAGCGCCGGCAGCCGCGATACGTCGACGTGGTCGGGGTGCTGATGGGTCACAAGGATGGCGGACAGGCCTGTGATCCCCTCGAAGCCGTGGGCGAAGCTGCCCGGGTCGAAAAGGATCTTGGTATCGCCGAACTCGGCGAGTAGGCAGGAATGCCCGAAATGCGTCAGTTGCATGTCTACGATTGTGCCCTGATGGGGGCCGTGCGGATGCGGGTGTTAGTGGTGACATTGATGGTCGCCGGTAGCTTCGCGATCGCACTGATCGCGCCGACACCCGCATGGACGGAGCCGGAGACCTGCCCGCCGGTGTGCGACCAGATCCCGGACAGCGCATGGATCCAGCGGGCGTCGGTCCCGCTGAATGCGGTGTACGGGTGGCCGGACCTCGCCGGCGCGGCGCTGCCGCTGATCAGGACGGCACGGCCGTTCAGGTTCGAGCAGGTCTGCGCCACCCCGGCGGCGCCGCAGGACAGCCGCGATTCCGCGGTCGCAGGACGCGCGGTGGTGGGACATGGGGACGGGCAGTGGCAGCTGCAAGCCCAGATCCTGCACTGGCGCGGGGACACCGCCCGCGGCGGCGCGCTCGCCAGTTCGGTGTTCGGTGCCGCGGTGGCGGCGCTGCGTGCCTGCCAAGTGGGGCCCCCGACCAGTCGCCCTCGATCACCGATGACGAACCGACTCGAATGGCCGCCGTCATCAGCGGACCGGTCATCGTGCACACCTATCTGATCGCGCACTTGGCCAGCAGCACCATCAGCGAACTCACGCTGTGGTCGTCCGGACCCCCGCAGGTGCCGTGGCCGGTGCTCTCCGACGTCGCCATACTTGACGCCATGACCGCGCCGCTGTGTGAGGCATACATCGCCTCATGTCCGTAATGAGCTACTGGCGCAACGCTTTTGCGGAGCGGGGCGTACATGATCACGGTTGACGTGCTGTACAGCGCGGCCACCCACCCGTGGCCGCAGCTGCGCGACGAGGTGTTGCGAGCCGAAGCCGACGGTTTCGGCAGGGCGTGGGTTTTCGACCACCTGTCGGGCGCGATGCTGTCGGGCACCCGGATGCTGGAGTGCTTCACGCTGGCCGGGGCGCTGGCCGGCGCCACCTCTTCGATCGGCATCGGCACCCTGGTGGTGAACGTCGCCAACCGTCCCGCCGGAGTGACGGTCGCTGCCGCCGCCTCACTACAGGAGATCAGCGGCGGACGCTTTGTGTTCGGGCTGGGTGCGGGCGCCGCGCCCGGTAGTCCGTGGGCCCGGGAACACGACCTGCTCGGCATCCCGCTGGCGGGCTCCATGCAGTTGCGGCACCGGAACCTGATCGACGTGCTCGACCTGTGTGAGGCCCAGTGGGACCCGCACCGCGAGGACAAATGGGCGGGTTTTCCGTTGCCGTCCCCGCCGCCGCCGCTGTTGCTGGGCGTCAACAGCGCCGCATTGGCCAGAATCGCCGGCCAGCGCTGCGACGCGGTCAACGTCGCCCTCGACCATCCCAGGATCGGGGAGTTCTTCGAGGCGGCCCGCGCGGCCCGGGCCCAGTCCGGCCGCGCCGGCACCCCTCTGACGCTGAACGCCTGGACGACCCTCAGCGAGGCCGCGCTTGATCCCGACGGTCCGGCACACCGCCGTATCACCGCCCTCGGCGGCGACGGACTGATCCTGGTCGCCGGGTCGTCCGGTTAACTCGCGCGGCCATCGATGGCCGGTAGAGTTGGCGCGGACCCGTTGCCCGGCTCGTTGTCGCCGGGCGGGGTGAAAAATCTGAGGAGGAGCGCGGTGGCCCGGGTGGTCGTGCATGTGATGCCCAAAGCCGAGATCCTTGACCCGCAGGGTCAGGCGATCGTCGGCGCCCTCGGACGGCTGGGTCATGCCGGAATATCAGACGTTCGCCAGGGCAAGCGCTTCGAGTTGGAGGTCGACGATTCGATCGACGACACCGCGCTGGCCGAGATCGCGGAATCGCTGTTGGCGAACACCGTGATCGAAGACTGGACCATCAGCAGGGATCCGCAGTGACCACCCGAATCGGCATCATCACCTTTCCCGGCACCCTCGACGACGTGGACGCCGCACGTGCGGCGCGAAAGGTCGGCGCGGAGGCAGTCAGCCTGTGGCACGCGGACAGCGACCTCAAGAGCGTCGACGCCGTGGTCGTGCCCGGCGGCTTCTCCTACGGCGATTACCTGCGCGCGGGTGCGATCGCCAGGTTTGCTCCGGTGATGAGCGAGGTGGTCGCGGCCGCCGGTCGCGGCATGCCGGTGCTGGGCATCTGCAACGGCTTCCAGGTGCTCTGTGAAGCGGGTCTGCTGCCCGGCGCGCTGACCCGCAACGCCGGGCTGCACTTCATTTGTCGCGACGTGTGGCTGCGCGTGTCGTCGACCTCGACGGCATGGACGTCGCGCTTCGAGGCCGACGCCGACGTGCTGATACCGCTGAAGTCCGGTGAAGGGCGTTACGTGGCGCCCAAGCAGGTGCTCGGACAGCTCGAAGGCGACGGACGGGTGGTGTTCCGCTATCACGACAACCTTAACGGTTCGCTGCACGACATCGCAGGCATCAGCTCGGCCAACGGTCGCGTGGTCGGCCTGATGCCCCACCCCGAACACGCCATCGAAGCGTTGACCGGTCCTTCCGACGACGGTCTGGGCCTTTTCTACTCGGCGCTGGACGCCGTGCTGGCCGCCTGAGCCCGCTTACGCCGAGAGCGTCGCGTAGGGTATTGCGGCGCTGCGTATTTCGTCGAATGCCGCGACGAGCGCGTCGGTCGCGTCGTGCTCGTCGGCAAAGGTTTGATCGTCGGTCAGCACCGCAATGCCGAACCGGTCCGCGTAGCTCCAGACGGTGATGTTGACCGGCGCACCCGGCGAAAGCACTCCGGTGGAATAGATTTCGCGCACCGGCGCGCCACCGAGATGACCTCGGCCGCGCGGGCCCATCACGCTGGACACCGCCACATTCATCATCCGGTTCGACGACTGCCGACCCAGCCAGCGGAACGCCATCGGGGCTAGCGCGGCCGGCAGGTAGTTCATCAGGCGTCCGTACAGGCGCGCGCCCATGATCTCATGGTCCTCTTTGGCAAGCCGGGTGGCCAGCGCGATCAGCCGCACCCTTTCCACCGGATCGGCGATGTGGACCGGCAGCGAAACCATCAAACCGCTGATCTCATTGCCCCAGACGCGGTCTGACTTGTCCGTGGCGGTCGGCACCGAGGCGATGATCGGGCGGTCGGCCGCTCCGTCGTAGTCGAGCAGCAGCGTCCGCAAGCCTCCGGCAGCTATCGCCAGGATCAGATCGTTGACCGTGACCTCCAATTCGGCGGCGGTCGCCTTGACTTCAGCCAGTGGCAGTGGGGCACTGGCGAATCGGCGTGACGGTGCCACCCAGTGGTTGAGGAACGTTGGTGGGGCGTCGAATTGAGCCGCCAGCTCACGGTGGCGTCCGCGGGCTGCGGCGCGCCGGCGCACCTGGGTGAACCCCCGCACGGCATCCTTGATCAGTCCGGGCAGTTCGCGGAGTTGCCGCACGTGGTCGCGTGCCGCGAGCCGTATCAAACCGGTGGAAGTTGTTGTAGAGCACTGGTAGTCGGGTACTGATGCGTCGGTCAGATCCATCAGCCGCGCCAGCAGGTTGGCGGACGCGACACCGTCGGCCAGCGAATGGTGCACCTTGCCGATGACCGCGAACTGATCACCGGCGAGTCCCTCGGCGAAATAGAACTCCCACAGCGGCCGGCTACGATCCAGCGGGGTCGAGGCGATTTCTCCGATGGCTCGGTCCAGTTCGCGGCGGCCGCCCGGCGACGGGATCTGAACCCGGCGCACGTGGTAGTCCAGGTCGATATCGTCGGCATCACACTCCAGCCACAACGGGTGATGCAATTGTCCAGGTGTCTCAATCAGCTTGTAACATAACGGTTCCAGGACCTCTAGCTTGCGGCGCAGGTGAGCCCGGAAGTCCTCGAACCCGAAGTCGAGGCCGGACGCGTCTAACACGGCGACCTTCAAGGTATGCGTGTGCAGGTTCGGTGTCTCGCTGTAGAGCAGCATCGCGTCCATGCCGTTGAGTCTTCTCATCTCGCACTCGCTTTCAGCCCAGGATTGGCAGTCGTCGTTGCGCGGCCAGGCGGTCCAGCGCCTTCTGCATGACCGCGCGAACATGGGCGTCGACCTCGGCGATATCAGGATCCTCGCCGAACTCGGCCACCACGTCGATCGGCTCGAGCACCTCGGTGACCACCTTCGCCGGCAGCGGCACGTTCGGTGGGAACAGCACGCTGAGGCCGAACGGGAACCCGAAACTGATCGGCAGGATGTCCATGCGCGCCTTGGTCAGTCCCAGCCGCCGGGCCAGCCAGTTGCCGCGGGTGAGGAACAGCTGGGTCTCCTGCGCGCCGATCGACACGGTCGGCACGATCGGGACCCCGGCTTCGATGGCGGTGCGGACGTAGCCCGTGCGCCCGTTGAAGTCGATCGTGTTGGCCCCGAGCGTGGGTCGGTAGGAGTCGTAGTCGCCGCCCGGGAAGACCAGCACCAGTGCGCCGGAATGCAGAGCGGCGGCGGCGTTTTCGCGGCTCGCCTCGATGACGCCGAGCCGGCGCAGCCAGCCGTCGAGCGGACCGAGGAACAGGCCGTAGTGGCCGAGGGTGTAGACGGGCCGGTCATACCCGAATGCGTCGTAATATGCGGGCGAGAAGACGAACACGTCCGGGGTGAACATGCCGCCGGAGTGGTTGGAGACCACCAGCGCGCCACCCGCCGCGGGAATGTTGTCCAGGTTGCGCACCTCGGCGCGATGCCACAACTTGATGGCCGGTGCCACGGTGTCGACCACCTGTTTGGTGAACTCGGGGTCCCATTTGGCGGTCTCCGGATTGTCGCTGCGTGCACCCATTGCCTTCTCCGTGTTCGTCCCCGGCCCTGTGATGAGGATTACCCGCCGAGACCTCTCTACATACGTAGAGGATACGGTACTCTCGGATTAAGAGAATGTCATTATCGGTAACTGTGGCATACCGCACATGCCGTGAGCGCAGGGAGAGGATTCATGACTGAAACGGTCCTTGTCACCGGGGGTTTCGGACTCGTCGGATCGCAGACGGTGCGTCGGCTGGCGGCCGATGGGCACCGAGTGGTCGCCACCGACCTGGGCACCGCCGCGCAACGCAAGGCGGCCGAATCGCTGCCTGCGGGCGTGACGGCACGCTGGGTGAACCTCACCGACGCGGACGCGGTCGCGCAGCTCGTGGCGGAAACCGCTCCGACGGTGATCATCCATCTGGCCGCGGTGATCCCACCGGTCATCTACGGACAGCCCGAACTGGCGCGCCTGGTCAACGTCGACGCCACGGTGTCATTGCTGCGCGCCGCCGAGGCGTGCCCGCGTCCACCAAGGTTCATTCAGGCCTCGAGCAACGCCGTGCACGGTGCCAGGAATCCGCACCGCCACCCGGAGTTGCTTACCGCGGACACCCCGGTGAACCCGTCGGACCTGTATGGGGCGCACAAGGCTGAGGCCGAATACCACGTCCGCCGCTCCGGCCTGGAGTGGGTAATCCTGCGGCTCGGCGGCGTGATGAGCGTCGAACTTGATGCGATGCCGTTCACCTTCGACGCGCTGTATTTCGAGAGCGCACTGCCGGCCGACGGACGGATGCACAGCGTCGACGTGCGCGACGTTGCGGCCGCTTTCGCCGCGGCGACCAGCGCGGCCAAACAGGACGTCGTGGGGGAGATCCTGCTGGTCGCCGGTGACGAGTCCCATCGACTCCGGCAGGGGCAGGTGGGCGCCGCCCTGGCTGCCACGCGCGGCCTGGTCGATGTGTTGCCCGGCGGTCGTCCCGGGAATCCCGAAAGCGACGAGGACTGGTTCGTCACGGACTGGATGGACACCACCCGGGCCCAGCAGGTGCTTTCGTTCCAGCACCACACCTGGCCCGAGATGCTCGTCGAGATGCGCGCCGCCGCCGGTTGGCGGCGATACCCGATGGGGCTGATCGCGCCTCTTGCGCGGTGGTTACTCAGGCGGCGTGCCGCGTATCGGGATGCACCGGGCCGTTATGCCGATCCGTGGAGCGCTATCCGGGCCAAGCTCGGCGAGCCGCGCCCGGACAGGTTGCTGGTCGGTCGCGTCGCCTAACCGGCGTCGCGGAGCAGCGGCGGGGACGGGAGGTCCGCGGCTGCGGTCAGTCGCTGGAACAGGTCGCTCGCGGCTGAAATGGCGCGGTCGGCGAACGCCGCGAAGTCGGCGAAAGTGACGCGCTCACCGATCCATCGCGACTGTTCCGCGGTGACACCGATGCGCCGCGGGTCAGACGAGCCGTGCACGATCGCGGTGACGTCGCGGTTCTGCTGGTTCCAGGTGTCGGCGAATTGCTGCAGGCGGGCATGCTCGGTCGCCGGGAAGTAGCATCCGAGCGTGACGCGGACGGTGAACACGTCGGGGTGCATGACCGGGATCTCGAGGTGGACATGCAGACGTCGGTTGCCGTTGAGAACGAAGAAGAACTCGCCGTCGTGCCGGCCGCGGAAGTACCGCCGCCCGCGGGTGCACAGGTAGCGTTCGATCAGGCTGGTGCTCAAGGGCTCGCCCAACGGCTCGGTCATGGTAGCCATGCTGAGGCCGGCGGCTATGGGGATACTTGAGCAAAAGACAGGGCCGGCCAAGAATCAGTTGAGAATTTGCTGAGCGGGCGCCCAGACGGCGTCACTTGATCAGCGGAATGATCTCTTGGCCAACGATATCGAGATACTCCGACCGCGCCACGTGGGGAATCGTGAAGAGGAACTGAGCAACGCCGGCGCGTTGGTATTCGCGGATGCGTTCGACGCATTGCTCGGGGGATCCGACGATCAGTCCCGATGCGGGGATGGAGGCGAACTCGGCCCGGATTCGCGCTGCCCGCTCCTCGGATGCCGTCGGCGCCAGCAGCGCCGTCACTGACAGGCTGAGCGTCTGCGGATCGCGTCCGACCGACTCGCAGGCCCGGGTCAGGAAATCCCGACGCTCGGTCACCTGTTGGGGTGACCACCAACGAACGTTCAGTCCCTGGGCGGCTCTGGCGGCGATGCGCTGCACCCGGTCTCCTTCTCCGCCGACCCACAGCGGTGGATGAGGCCGCTGCATTGGCGGCGGATCGCAGATGGCGCCGTCGAGGGTGTAGAACTGCCCGGCATAGGTCGGGTTGGGCTGGGTCCACACCGCCTTCAGCACCTCGAGTGACTCGGCCAGTGCCGAGACGCGGTCGCGCACCGGCGGGAACGGTATGCCGTAGGCGTCGAACTCGCGCTGGAACCAGCCGGCACCCATCCCGAGGTCGAGGCGGCCTTGCGAGATGACGTCCAGGGTGGCGGCCATCTGCGCCAGCACCGACGGGTGACGGTAGGAATTGCACAGCACGCTGGTGCCCAGCCGCAGCCGGGTGGTGTCGCGTGCGAGTGCACTCAACGCCGTCCAGCATTCGAGCAGGGGCAGCGAGGTGGGCGGCGCGGCTTGGTCCGTGCCGGATGTCTCGGCGGTGATGCCGGCGTCCCTGACGTAGTCGTCGGGACTGATTGTGAGGAAGTGGTCGCACAACCAGACCGAATCGAAGCCGTATCCCTCGGCTCGCTGGGAGACGGCGACCATGTCGGGGTAGGCGCTCACCGCCAGGCCGTTGACCGTCAAAGCCAGGATGAGCCCCACCCGGGTACCGCCCGCAGTCATGGCGTAAGTGTCCACCCTCGGCGCAAGGTGCGCGTCCTGAAGGGCACACTCGAGGAGAGATCGGGAGGTGGGCAATGGGATTCACCGTGGAACGCTTCGACCACATCGTGGTGAACTGCCGCGATGTGGACGCCACGGCGGCCTGGTACGAACGGGTGCTGGGCATGCGGCGGGAGATATTCGGCGCGTCGAACCGGACGGCGCTGCGCTTCGGGGATCAGAAGATCAATTTGCGCCCACTGGGCGCGCTGGCCGATGATCCGGACTGGGTCACGGGGGCGGTTGAAGCGGCGGGTTCGGAAGATCTGTGTTTCATCACCCGCGCCACGGCTGACCAGGTCCGCGCGCATCTGCGCGACTGCGGAGTGGAAATCACCGCAGGACCCGTTACCAGGTTCGGCGCACTGGGCGAGATGACGTCGCACTACTGCCGCGACCTGGACGGGAACCTGATCGAAATCGCAGTCTACTGAGACGTTTTCACAGCGGATAGAGGTGTGGCAGGTTCACCACGATGGCCTCTTGACTGGTGCGGGCGATGACGACCTCGGCGGGTGAGGTGGGGTCGGGATTCTCCTCCCGGTGGGGCACGTAGGGCGGCACGAAGATGTAGTCGCCGGGTTCGGCCTTGATGCGTACCTCCTGAGTCCCGTCGTGAAACACGAACTCGGGGTGACCACTTCGCACGTAGATCGCCGTCTCGGAGTGACCGTGGTGATGGTTGTCCGAGGCGGTGGCCGGCTCGACGTGCGTCTCGCCCATCCACAGGTTCGCCGCACCGACCGATCGTCCGCTGATCGCTGCGAACCGCCGCAGGCCCTCGGTCTGTGCGGTGTCGGAATCGAGTTCCGAGGCCTTGATGTGATGCACCAGTTTGCGGCGAGGGTCCGGCTCCGCCGCATCGAAGTCGGGATGGAATCCGTCCGTGGTGGCCACCGGTGCTCCTTGTCAGCTAGACGAGCAGGTACTGCGAATCACGATAGGCTTCAAGCAGTCTGAGCCATAGTTCACTGATCGTCGGGAAACACGGCACCGCATGCCAGAGACGGTCGAGCGGAATCTGGCCCGCGACGGCGACGGTGGCCGCGTGCAGCAGTTCCGTCACGCCCGGGCCCACCAGGGTAACCCCCAGCACACGGCGTGAATCCACCTCGACCACCATGCGTGCTCGGCCGGCATACCCGTCGGCGAACAACTTGGCGCCGGTGACTACGTCGCCGATCTCGACGTCGACGATCTTGGCGCGGTGACCGGCCCGGGCGGCCTGGTCGGCGGTCAGGCCGACGGCGGCGGCCTCGGGGTCGGTGAAAAATGCCTGCGGTACCGCATGATGATCCGCGGTGGTCGCGTGCATGCCCCACGGCGCGGTGTCCAACGGCTGTCCGGTGGCGCGTGCGCCGATCGCCGCACCGGCGATCCGTGCCTGGTACTTGCCCTGGTGGGTCAGTAGCGCCCGGTGGTTGACGTCGCCGGCCGCGTACAACCAGCCGTCCTGGACGGCTTGGACGCGGCAGGTGTCGTCCACGTCGAGCCAAGCACCGGGCTCCAATCCAATTGTCTCCAAGCCGATGTCGTCGGTCAGGGGGGTCCGCCCGGTAGCGAACAGAACTTCGTCGACCTCCAGTTCACCGCCCTCGTCGAGTTCGAGGACCACCGGTCCGTCGGGGTCGGGCCGGCGCAGGGCACGGACTGACACCCCCTTGCGCACATCAACGCCGGCTTCGGTGAGCCCACGCTCGAGGAACTCACCCACGAACGGCTCCATTTTGGGCAACAGTTGAGAGCCCCGGGCCAGCAGTGTCACCTGGGAGCCCAATCCCTGCCAGGCCGTGACCATTTCGACGCCGACACCGCCGGCGCCGATGACCGCGAGCCGGGTCGGAACCGAACTGCTGTCGGTGGCTTGTCGGTTTGTCCACGGTCGGGCTTCGACGATGCCGGGCAGGTCAGGGAGTGCGGGCTTGCTGCCGGTGCAGACCACCACCGCATGCTCGGCGGTCAGCACCACCCGGTCGCCGCCCGCGGTGGTGACCGAGACGCGCCGCGGCCCGTCCAACCTGCCGTGGCCGCGGATCAGTGTGGCGCCGATGTTGTCCACCCATTCGGCCTGACCCGCGTCGTCCCAATTATCCACGTACCGGTCACGACGAGCGAAGACGCCGTCGGCGTCGATTTCACCGGTAATGGCCGCACGGGCACCGTCGACCCGGCGGGCATCGGAGATGGCCAGCACCGGACGCAGTAACGCCTTGCTTGGCACACATGCCCAATATGAGCATTCACCCCCCACCAGTTCGCGCTCGACCACCGCGACACTCAGACCTGTTGCGCGCGCCCGGTCCGCGGCGTTCTGGCCGACCGGCCCGGCACCGAGGACGATTACATCGAATTCCGTTGATTCCGTTGTCATGTCAGCTATCCTTTTTCAGGCGTGCGGCCAGTTCGGGCAGATCGCTGGCCACGATGTCCGGTTGCGGCAGAGCACCGACCGGTGCGTTGCCGGGCCGGGTGATCAGCGCTGTACTGAACCCGGCGTTGCGGGCGCCGAGCAGATCCCAGTGGTGCGCCGCCACCATCATGCAGTCGGCGGGGCTGACGCCGAGTTTCTGGCACGTATGGCGGTAGACCACTGGGGCGGGCTTGAATGCGTGGCTCGTGTCGACGCTGAATTGCTGTTCGAAAAGTCCAGCCAGCCCAGCGTTTTCGAGTGGCGTCGGGATGCCGGGGTGGTGCGGCGAGTTGGTCAGGCTGACCAGTCGCAACCCGTTGTCGCGCAATCGGTTCAGGCCGTCCGCCACGTCGGGATGAGCCGGCATGGTACGGAATCCCGCTCGGAGCAATTCGATGTCGTCATCGGTGACGGAGACCTCGTGGATGGTGCCGAGCATGCGCAGCACACTCGGACCGAGGGTGAAGAAGTCGACATAGTGGTCAGACAGCGTGGCCGTCATGGAATACAGGACAAGCTGGTTGAACCACTCCCGCAGGACTCGCCGGTCACCGAAGACATCGCCGAAAAGCGGTGCCAGGGAATCTATGGCGAGCAAAGTCTCGTTGACGTCGAACACCAGGACGGATGGGGTCGGATTTATCGGTCCACCTTCTTCGGTGCGCGGATGCCGGCGACGATTGCCGGTTCAAACTTACCCTTCGTCCATGACGACGACCATCTTGCCGCCGGCCTCGCCGGACTCCATGACTCGGTGAGCTTCGCGGATCTGGTCGAATGAGAAAACCTGCGAAGGTTTCGCCTCTAGCCGGCCGTCGGCCACCTGGCGTGCGATGTCCTGCAACGGCACGTCGGACAGTGGGAATCCCGGGGTCCCGAATACGAAGCTGCCGAAGAAGTTCAGGTTCACTCCAGATGCCATGCGCAGCAATGGATTGAAGTCACCGATCGGGTCGAGGCCGCCCAGCCAGCCGGCGAGGCAGGCGGTGCCGCCGCGACGCAGCATGTCCAGGGAATCGAGGATGGTGCTGTTGCCCACCAGGTCGAGGACGGCGTCGAGCTGCTTGGCTTCGCTGATGTGGCCCGCGAGGTCGGTTCGCTCCAGCTCTACACGCCGAGCACCAAGCGCTTCGAGCATCGGGATCCGCTTGCTGCTGCGGGCGGTGGCAATGACGTGCGCACCAGCGGCGACGGCCATCTTCAGCGCGGCCTGCCCGAAAGACGATGTGGCACCGCGGATCAGCACTGTCTGCCCAGAAGTTAGCTGCAAGTTGCGAAAGAGGCACGTCCAAGCCGTGGCGTAGGTCTCGGGCAATGCCGCCAGCTCGGCCCACGGCAGATCGGACTCGATGAGGGCGACGTTGGCCGCGCGTACCCGGGTGTACTGGGCGTAGCTGCCGTTGATCGTCCGGCCCAGGCCGCCCATCAGTGCGGCTACCTTTGCGCCAACCGGGAATTCGCCGTCAGGGCAGTCGTCCACGATGCCCACGCATTCGATGCCACTGACCTCGGCGGCCTCGGCCCACTCACCACGCCGCATGTGCATCTCCGCATGGTTGATGCCGAAGCCCTTGACCTCGATCACGACTTCGCCAGGTTTGGGCAGCGGCTTGGGGATCTCGGTGTACACCAGGCTGTCGAGTCCGCCGAACTTTTCCAACACGATCGCCCGCATCGTCTCGCCGCCATGTGGGTCACGAACCACGGCCGGCGCGGTGGGGAGAGTGCTTTCGGTTACCGACATTTCACGCATACCTTCCTACTTCGACGCGCGGAAGGCCATATTGGGCTAGGCATCCCAATATTATGGGCTGAACATCCCAAAAAGTCCAGTCAGGATCCGCGCCGGCGTCGGGGCGCCGCGAAGGACCGGACGTAGTCAACCGCGGCCCGCAAGGCCGCACGCAGCGGGGCTGGATCGCCGGTGGCATGAGTGAGCATGGCGCCGCCCTGGTGCGCGGCCACCAGTGCAACCGCCAGGTGCCGCGGATCGGCTTCGGGGATGAGTTCGCCCCGGTCCCGCATCGCGGTGAGGCCGTGCCGGAACAGGTCGATCCATTCGTCGTATCCCTCGGACAGTTCCTCGTGGATCTCGGCGTCGGCGTCGATCAACTCGCCGGCCAGCGAACCGTAGACGCATCCGCCAACCTGATACACGGGGTCGATGTCGGCCACGCACGCGTCGGCCCAGCGCTGCAACGCTGCCAAACTGTCCAAACTGCCCAGCTCCGGTTTGGTGTGGAATGCGTATACGTCGTTGCGGCGCAGGGCAACTACGTGACGGGTGAGGTCCCGCTTGTCGCCGAAGTAATGTGCGATCTGCGACCCGCTGACGCCCGCGGCGGTACGCACTTCGTCAATGCTGGTGTTGGCGATGCCGCGGTTGAACATCAATCGCGCGGCGACGTCGACGATGCGCGCGCGGGTGGCGAGCCCCTTCTGGGTGAGGCGCGACGTCTTGTTGCCGGACACCTAACTCCGACCCTCAGGCCGAGCGGTCGGTCGTGCGGCGCCCGCGGGCGCGGCGTACCGGACGAGGCACCCGTTCGGCGGAGTCGGTGGCGAACATCCGCAGGTAGTTGACGGCGAATCGGATGGCGTCGGCGTGCGGCCACTCCGCACGGTAGGTGTAGGCCAGGGTCCCGCCGCCCTGGTGGGCGCTGACCATCACCAGGGCCAGGTGTCGCGGGTCGGCTGCGCGGGTCAGGACGCCGTTGTCTTTCATGGTCTGGATCGCACGCTCGAGCAGTTCGACCCATTGCCAGTAGCCCGCCGCCAACGCCTCTCGCGTCGCGTCGTCGGGCTTGGCCAGTTTGGCAGCCAGGGCATGGTAGGTGGGGGTGCCGGTGTCACCGACACGCCGCAGATAGCGCATGTTCAGGTCGATCCAGCGCTCGAAATCGTCGAACGACTGCAACCCGCCGAGCTGGGGCTGGCGGTGGAAGTCCAGCACCACACTGATCTGTCGTGCGATGACGGCGCGCAACAGTGCCCGTTTGTCGGCGAAATAGTGGGCGAGCTGCGAGCCGCTGACCGACGCGGCCTTGCGCACGCTATCCATGTTGAACGCGGACAGTCCCTCGTGCACGATCAGGTCGGCAGCGGTCTCCACGATGCGATCCCGGGTGGCCCGACCCTTGGGCGTCAGCCGCTTGTCGTCCGCCTCCGGATGCCCCATGGCGTCAGGCTAACCCGCGGCCGCGCCCAACTATGGGATATGCAGCCCATTAGGTGGTGCGATCCTTCGCCAGGAAGACCTGGATGAGGTTGGTGACTTCCGGCAAGGCCGATTCCAGCAGGAAATGGCCGCCGTCCAGCAGGTGAATCTCGGCGTCGGGTAGGTCGTCGGCGAACGCCTCCGCGCCGGCCGGACCGAAAATCTCGTCACCACGGCCCCACACCGCAAGTAACGGAACCCCGCTGGCACGGAAGTATTCATGTAGCCGCGGGTACAGCGGCGCGTTGGTGGCGTAATCGCGGAACAACTTCAGTTGCACCTCGTCATTGCCGGGCCGGGAGATCAGCGCGTAGTCGTGCAGCCACGATTCGGGATCCACCAGGGTTTCGTCGGCCACACCGGTCAGGTACTGCCACCGGGTGGCGTCCAGGGTCAGGAACTGACGAACGGCGGCCTCGGTCTCGGCGGTCTGCTCGGTTTGGTAGGCCCACACCACCTTCCAGAAGCTCTCCACGAAGCCGGCGTCATACCCATTGCCGTTCTGGGTGATGATTGCGCTGATTGCCGAGGGATTTTGCAGGGCCAGCCGCCAGCCGATGGGGGCGCCATAGTCCTGGACATAAAGCGCATACTGTTCGACACCTAGGTGTTTGAGCAGTCCCGCGGTCAGATCGGTCAGCGCGTCGAAGGTGTAGTCGAACTCTTCCACCGGTGGTGCGTCGGACAGGCCGAAGCCCAGATGGTCAGGGGCGATTACGTGGTAGCTGTCCGCAAGCGCGGGGATCAGACCGCGAAACATATACGAGCTGGTTGGAAATCCGTGCAGGAGCACGATTGTCGGATCGACAGGGTTGCCCGCCTCCCGGAAGAACAGCCGATGGCCGCTGACGGTCGCATAGCGATGATGGACAACCGGCATGAGGCCTCCCGAGTACCAAAATTCTGGGTTGTACATCCCATTATGCACTCATGGTGCTGGCATGCAAAATCCCGCCGTGCCTGATCTCTGGCGCTATTCGGGTGAAATCGCCCGCTGGCCACCGGTGGCGTGCAAGACGGCGCCATTGACATAACTCGCGGCGGGTGAGGCCAGAAAGACTACCGCGCTTGCGATTTCGCTGGCTTGGGCCGGACGGCCGATCGCTGTCGTCGCCCCCAGCGCGTCGAGGAGCCCAGGGGCCATGTCGACAGCACCCGGCGTGTCCGTGGGCCCGGGCGCGATCGCATTCACCCGGACTCCCGCCGCACCGAACTCGTCCGCCCATACGCGGGTGAGTTGTTCCAGCCCGGCCTTGGTGGCGCCGTAGATCCCGGTCCCGCGCGCCGCCACGGAGGCCGCCAGCGTGCTGAGATTGACCACGACGCCGCCACGGCGGGTCACCATTGCCGGAACCAGCTGTTGTACCAGGATGTAGGGCGCGCGCAGATTGATGTTCACATGTCGATCGAAAGTCGGGTCGTCGGTTTCCGCGGTCGCACCGAACTCGTAGATGCCGGCATTGTTGATCAAGATGTCCACCGGTCCCGCTTCGCGGGCCAGCCGTCGAACATCGTCAGCATCGTTGAGATCCGCGGCGACGAAACGCGCTCTGCCCCCGGCATTCTCGATGTCGCGAACGGCTTCGGCGCCGCGCTCGGCACTGCGTCCATGGACGACGACGTCGGCGCCCAGCGCCGCCAGCTGCAGCGCGATTTCCCGGCCGATGCCGGATGTGGCGCCGGTAACCAGGGCGGTTGAACCGGCCAGTGTGTCAGTCATCTCCGGACCAGCACGGACCGGCTGGGATTTATTCCACCGGGCTCAGTGCGACCGAGGCCTCGGCGGTGTAGCACAGGAAGGTCAGTGTCTCCTGCAAATACAACTGCACGGTGTCGGCGTCGTGACTGAGGTATCCGATCGCCACGTCGGTCCCGAGCTGCAGGTCGAAGTCACCGCCGCGCGTGGTCAATACGAACGCGCCGTCGATCGCGGGCGCCCAGATGATGTCGCCGTCGACCAGCCGGTTCAGGTGTTCGAGGATCGGATAACCATGCGCGGTCGTCTCGCTCACCTTGGTGTACACATCCGCGGCCAGCAGCACCGAATATGGGCCGTCCACACCGGCCAACCGCAGCTGTGACAGGGCCTGGGTGATGACGTCGGGGATGTCGCGCGGGTCCTCGGGCAGGGTCAGCGGCGGGTTGGAGCTGCAGCTGCGGATGCCCTGGATCGACGCCGGGGCATAGCCCTCGAAGATGCCGCGATCCTCCACAAACGCCAGCTTCTTGGCGGCCACCTTGACCGGTTCCCAGTCCGAGTCGTTGGAACCGCGTTCCACATCATCGATCTCGTTGCGGGACAAGGTGAACGGCACCCGTAGCCGGACCAGCGGCCTGCTGTCGCGCAGATGGGCGATCACCCCGTCGGTGGGTGACTCCAGGTCGAGCAACCGCCCGGTGCTCACCGCCGCGGTAACGGGTCCGCCGGGTTCGCTCACGTCGACCACCCGGCGTCCGGCGATATGCCGTTTGAAGGTCCGCGCCGCCTCCAATTCGATTTCCGCCCAGGCGGCCTCGGTGACCGGTGCCAGGTCGCGGTACAGGTTGTTCATCGAGTTTTTCCTTTCAGGCTGCCGATCCGCAGTGATCCGTCATCGGAAGGAAGCGTCGCCGGGGGAGCCGGGGCGGGGTTCAAGGCCGGGTCAGCCGGCGGGGCGGGCAGCGGCGGTGGGTCGTTGAGGAAGTCGACGGTGGGCGAGAAGAAGAGCCCACCGGTGACCGCGGTGGAGAAATCCAGGATGCGGTCGGTGTTGCCGGGCGGATCTCCGAGAAACATGTTGCGCAGCATCTGTTCGGTGACGTCGGGTGTGCGCGAATAGCCGATGAAGTAGGTGCCGTATTCGCCCTTGCCTACTTCGCCGAACGGCATGTTGTGACGGACGATTTTGAGCTCGGTGCCGCTGTCGTCGGTGATGACATTGAGCGCGATATGGGAGTTCGCGGGCTTGGCGTCGTCGTCGAGCTCGATGTCCTCGAGTTTCGTGCGCCCGATCACCAGTTCCTGTTCGGTCACCGAGAGTGATTCCCAGGACGTCATGTCGTGGACGTAGCGCTGCACGTGCACGTAGCACGAGCCGGCAAAATCGGGATCCTCGTCGCCGATGGTGGTGGCGCTGACGGCCAGGGGCCCATCCGGGTTCTCGGTGCCGTCGACGAACCCCAGCAGATCGCGGTTGTCGAAGAACCGGAATCCATGCACCTCGTCGACGACGGTCACCGCGGGCGTCATCGCTTTGAGGATGCGACCGGCCAATTCGAAACAGACGTCCAGGGTTTCGGCGCGGATGTGGAACAACAGATCACCCGGCGTCGCCGGTGCGACGTGGCGCGGACCGGTCAACTCGACGAACGGATGCAGTTGGGCGGGCCGCGGCCCGGCGAATAACCGGTCCCAGGCATCCGAACCGATCGAGGTGATTACCGAGAGCCGCTTGGCCGGCTCCCGGAACCCGATCGCCCGCACCAACCCGGAAATGTCGCCGAGCGCGTCGTGCACCGTCGCTTCACCGCCGGTGTTGATCGTGACCACCATGAAGATCGCTGCTGGGGTCAGGGGCTCGAGGATCGGCTGCGGCTGAACAGCGGGCACAGCTGAAGACCCTAACGCTCCCGGGACGGGGAATGCTAAACATGGCTACATGGTGGCCACCGCCCTTGGCCTCGGTGAATTCATCGACGCGTCGCCCTCGCCGTTTCATGTCTGCGCAACGGTGGCGATCCGATTGATCGACGCGGGCTATACCGAACTCAACGAGGCGGATCGCTGGCCCGAAACTCCCGGTCGCTACTTCGTGGTCCGTGCCGGCTCGCTGGTCGCCTGGAACGGTGCCGAGGGGCTGCGTCCGTTTCGGATCATCGGCGCACATACCGACAGCCCCAATCTGCGGGTCAAGCAGCATCCGGACCGCGCGGTCGCGGGTTGGCGGGTGGTGGCGCTGGAGCCCTACGGCGGAGCGTGGCTCAACTCTTGGCTGGATCGCGATCTGGGCATCAGCGGACGGTTGTCGGTGCGGGACGGCCGCGGCGTCACGCACCGCCTCGTTCGGATCGACGAGCCGATCCTGCGGGTTCCACAGCTGGCGATTCACCTGGCCGACGACCGCAAGTCGTTGACTCTGGACCCGCAGCGGCACGTCAACGCGGTCTGGGGGCCGGCGATGCGGTCGAGTCCTTCGTCGGGTACGTCGCCGATCGCGCCGGGGTGTCGAAGGCCGACGTGCTCGCCGCCGATCTGATGACGCACGACCTCACGCCGTCGGCGGTGATCGGCGCCTCGGACGATCTGCTCAGCGCGCCACGGCTGGACAACCAGGCCAGCTGCTATGCCGGGCTGGAGGCGCTGCTTGGACTGCAGCAGTTCGAGCCGCCCGGGTTCCAGCCGGTGCTGGCGCTTTTCGACCATGAGGAGGTCGGTTCGACCTCTGACCACGGCGCCCAATCCAACCTGCTGGACACCGTCCTGGAGCGCATCGTCCTCGCCGCCGGCGGCGACCGCGAAGACCACCTGCGGCTGCTGCCCGCGTCAATGCTGGCGTCGGCGGACATGGCCCACGCGACGCACCCGAATTACCCGGAGCGGCACGAGCCCGGTCACCTGATCGCCGTCAACGGCGGTCCGGTGCTCAAGGTGCACCCGAACTTGAGGTACGCCACGGACGGGCGCACCGCCGCCGCTTTCGCGCTGGCCTGTCAGCGGGCCGGGGTGCCGTTGCAGCGTTACGAACACCGTGCGGACCTGCCCTGTGGCTCCACCATCGGGCCGATGGCTTCGGCACGCACTGGCATCCCGACCGTCGACATCGGCGCCCCGCAGCTGGCCATGCACTCGGCGCGCGAGTTGATGGGCGCCTCCGACGTTCCCGCGTACGCGGCCGCCCTGCAAGCTTTCCTTTCCGCTGAGCGTCCCGAGGCATAAGGTTCGGCGGTATGGCGCTGAAATTGGAGATGGTCACGTTCGACTGCAGCGACCCGGTGAAGTTGTCCGGTTGGTGGGCCGAACAGTTCGGGGGCACCACCCATGAGTTGATGCCTGGCGAGTTCTTTGCACTGGCTCCCCCCGAGGGGCCCCGGCTGGGTTTCCAGAAGGTGCCCGATCCCACCCCCGGGAAGAACCGCCTGCACCTGGACTACGTGACCGCCGACGTCGACGGGGAAGTGTCGCGACTGAAGGCAGCGGGCGCGAGCGAGGTCGGACGGCACAGCATCGGCGACACCTTCCGCTGGGTCGTGCTGGCCGACCCGGAGGGCAACGCGTTCTGCGTGGTGAGCCAATACGAGGGCGCCTGAGCGCGTTACAGGCCGAAAAGCGCCCGGCAGCGTTCGAAACCGTCGACGTGCACCTCGATGGCGCGATGCCGCTCCCAGTCCGCACGGGTGAGCCGGAACCGTCGCATCTCGGCGACCGCCCCCTCGCGTGCCATCCGATCTAGGCCATCGTCTTGGTAGCCGAGGCGCCGCGAGACGGCAATGGATGCCGGATTGTCGGTGAACGACTGCGAAGTCGCCGCTTGCGCGCCCAGCTCCGCGAACGCGAAATGCAATGCGGCGGCACGCATCTCGGTTCCGTAGCCGTTTCGCTGATGGCGCATCCCGAGCCACGACCCGGAGTCCACCTGGCGGGCGACGGGGAACTGCTTGGCCATCAACCCCTGTACGCCGACGGCTTTGCCGTCGACGACTACCGCCAGTGGCAACGACCAGTCATCGCGGCTGAAGCCGGCCAGCTCCCGCCACAGGTACGCCAGAGTGTTGTACGGCAGGTATTCGCGCGGCACGCGTGTCCATGGGACCGAAAACGGCATCTTGTCGGGTGGGTGTACCCCATCGAGGATCGTGTCGATCAGCTGATCGATCACCTCCTCGGTCGGCAGCCGCAACTGCAACCGCGGAGTGGTGATCCGCAGGTCGAACAGCGGCCAGTGACGGGACATCGGCCCATTATCGAGACCCCGGCCGGTGAAATCAGCCCATTTTCCGGCGGGAACCTAGACTGGCTGCGTGACGAGCCCGCACACCTACGCGACTGACACCGTCGAGCACGCCGCAACCACCCCCGACCAGCCACAACCATTCCACGAACTCGGTCTCAAAGAGGACGAGTACCAGCGGATCCGCGAGATCCTCGGTCGGCGGCCCACCGACACCGAGTTGGCGATGTATTCGGTGATGTGGAGCGAGCACTGCTCCTACAAGTCCTCCAAGGTCCACCTGCGCTACTTCGGCGAGACCACCACCGAGGACATGCGTACCGGCATGCTGGCCGGCATCGGTGAGAACGCCGGCGTGGTCGACATCGGCGACGGCTGGGCGGTCACCTTCAAGGTGGAATCCCACAACCATCCGTCCTACGTCGAGCCGTATCAGGGCGCGGCCACCGGCGTCGGCGGCATCGTTCGCGACATCATGGCGATGGGCGCGCGCCCGATCGCCGTGATGGACCAGCTCCGGTTCGGCGCCGCCGACGCTCCCGACACCCGCCGGGTGGTCGACGGGGTGGTCCGCGGCATCGGTGGATACGGCAACTCACTGGGCTTGCCGAACATCGGCGGGGAAACCGTGTTTGACGCGTCCTACGCCGGCAACCCGCTGGTGAATGCGTTGTGCGTCGGCGTATTACGTCAGGAGGACCTGCATCTGGCGTTCGCCTCGGGCACCGGCAACAAGATCATCCTGTTCGGCGCGCGGACCGGTCTCGACGGAATCGGCGGGGTCTCGGTGCTGGCGTCGGACACGTTCGACGCGGAGAACTCGCGCAAGAAGCTGCCGTCGGTGCAAGTCGGTGACCCGTTCATGGAGAAGGTGCTCATCGAGTGCTGTCTCGAGCTCTACGCGGGTGGTCTGGTGGTCGGTATCCAGGACCTTGGTGGAGCCGGATTGGCTTGCGCTACATCGGAATTAGCCTCAGCCGGGGACGGCGGCATGGCGATTGATCTCGACGCTGTCCCGCTGCGCGCCAAGCAGATGACACCCGCGGAAGTGCTGTGCAGCGAGTCGCAGGAGCGGATGTGCGCGGTGGTCACGCCGGAGAACGTGGACGCGTTCTTGGCCGTCTGCCGTAAATGGGAAGTACTGGCAACCGTGATCGGCGAGGTCACCGATGGTGACCGGCTACGCATCACCTGGCACGGCGAGACCGTCGTCGACGTGCCGCCGCGCACGGTGGCGCACGAAGGCCCGGTGTACCAGCGCGCGGTTGCCCGCCCGGAGGCCCAGGACGCGCTGAATGCCGACTCGTCGAAGATCCTGCCGCGGCCGGTGACCGGCGACGAACTGCGCGCGACTTTGCTTGCGCTGCTTGGTAGTCCGCATCTGTGCAGCCGCGCCTTCATCACCGAACAGTACGACCGCTATGTGCGGGGCAACACCGTGCTGGCCGAGCATGCGGACGGCGGCGTGCTGCGCATCGACGAGGCGACCGGCCGCGGCATCGCGTTGTCGACGGACGCGTCGGGGCGCTACACCCAGCTCGATCCCTACACCGGCGCCCAACTCGCGCTGGCCGAGGCGTACCGCAATGTGGCCGTCACGGGCGCCACCCCCGTCGCCGTCACCAACTGCCTGAACTTCGGCTCGCCGGAGGACCCCGGAGTCATGTGGCAATTCTCCCAAGCCGTCCGGGGTTTGGCGGATGGCTGTGTGGTCCTGGGCATTCCGGTGACGGGCGGCAACGTCAGCTTCTACAACCAGACCGGTTCGTCGGCGATCCTGCCGACCCCGGTGGTCGGGGTGCTCGGTGTCCTGGACGACGTGAGTCGACGTCTTCCAACCGGACTGGGCACCGAACCCGGGGAGACCCTGCTCTTGCTCGGTGATACCCGCAACGAATTCGACGGCTCCATCTGGGCGCAGGTGACCGCCGATCACCTCGGCGGGTTGCCGCCGGCGGTCGACCTGCAACGAGAGAAGTTGCTGGCCGAGGTCTTGGCGGCGGGGTCGCGCGACGGCCTGATCACCGCCGCGCACGACCTGTCCGAGGGCGGGCTGGCCCAGGCGGTCGTGGAGGCCGCGCTGGCGGGTGAAACCGGTTGCCGCATTGTGCTTCCCGAGGGCTCGGATCCGTTCGTCATGTTGTTCTCCGAATCCGCGGGACGGGTGTTGGTTGCGGTGCCACGCACCGAGGAAAGCCGATTCCGATCCATGTGTGAGGCGCGGGGACTGCCCGCGGCGCGCATCGGCGTCGTGGATGAAGCGTCGGATGCGATCGAGTTCCAGGGCCTGTTCACGGTCTCCCTGGCCGAATTGCGGGAGACATCCGAGGCGGTGCTGCCGCGATTCTTCGCCTGAGACTGCGCGCGCTTGCACTGGCCGCGGGATTGGTCGGCTGGAGCCTGGTTGGCCCCCGGCTGCCGGCCGGGTGGCGGACGCCCGTGCAGGCCGGTCTCGGCGGGACGCTGGCGTTGCTCATCCGTGCGCCGCTCGGCCTTCGCCCGCCAGCACTGTGGGCGGGATTGCGCTGGGGCTTGGCCGTGGCCGCCGTTGTGGCGGCAGCGATCGCTGCTACAACACCGATTCCGATCGTGCGGGGATCAATGGACAGCCGCGAGCTGCCGCCGTCGGTACCCAATTGGCTCGGCGTACACATACCAATCGGTACGGTGTGGGCCGAGGAGGTCGCGTTTCGCGGGGCGCTGAGCACGGCCGCCACCGAAGCCTTCGGGGTGACCGGTGGCCGGGCACTGCAGTCCGCCGCGTTTGGCTTGTCCCACATCGCCGATGCCCGCGCGACGGGTCAGCCGGTGGTGCCCATTGTGCTGGTCACCGGTGTCGCGGGGTGGTTGTTCGGCTGGCTCGCCGCCCGCTGCGGCAGCCTGGCAGCGCCGATTCTGGCGCATCTGGCCATCAACGAATCCGGTGCCGTGGCCGCGGTGGCGGTGCAACGGCGCAGTCTCAGGGATTGATGGTGTAGTCGCCAAGCTGTCGGCCCCAGACGTAGTCCAGAGCGAGCGGAGAGCCCAATTCGAAATGGTTGTACGGAGCAAGGCTGACGCCGGTGTCCATCACCAGGAACGGGGCGGGCCACAAGTCCCGGGTGATTTTCTGCCAGCATCCCGGTTTGCCGCCCGGGCCGCCTCTGGCGTTGGTGCGCGGCAGGTTTTCCGGGTACATGTACGGGGCCGGCGCACCGGCGATCGCGCCCGATGAGTTGGCTCCCAGTGCGTAACCGTTGAACCCAAGCGCCGCTTGGATCCTGGGCGCGACTTCGTTGTAATTACGGATGGTGCAAGCGATCTCGGGGCTGTACTCGTCGAGCAGTGCGGCGGTGGGACGCAAATCGGCGGCACCCCGCGTTAGATAAGGTCCGCCCCGTTCGAAGACCTCGGAGCCGGTAGGGCCCAATCCCGCCGCGGCCAACAGCGCGGCATCGAGTTCGTTCCGCTGCTGGTCGACGCTGTGCGCGGTGGTCGCCGCCTGGCTCAGGGCCTCCACCAGTTCGGGTGCGGAGTCCGCATAGATGTCGCCCAGAGCGGCCAGCTGTCGAATGTCTCGGCGGGCCTGCGGCAGTTGGGGATTGAGGTCGTCCAGGATGGCCGATCCGCGTTCCAGTGACGCGCCGAATCTGTCTCCCAATCCGGTCAGGGCTTGGCCCGCTGCGCTCAGCGTCAGGTTGAGTTTGACCGGGTCCACTTTCTCCGCAATCGCGGTCAGCGTCTGAAAAAGGGTATTGAACTCGGTCGTGACCTGCGTGGCATCGATCTCGATCGCGGGTGTGATGTGTTGTGCCGCAGGGGTTTTAGGCGAACTGAGCGCCACGTACTTGTTGCCGAACACGGTGGTGGCCTTGATCTCGGCGACCACGTTGGCCGGGATCTGCGCGACGTATCTCGGGTAGATGTCCAGGATCAGCTGCGCCGCGGGCCGGCCGTTGCGGTCGATCTCCGAGATCGTCGCCACCCGTCCGATCTGGACCCCGTTGTAGGTGACCTTGGCGCCGCGATCCATCACCAGACCGGACCGGGGGGCGACCATCGTCAGCTTCGTCTTCGGCGTGAAATTGCCACGGAACTGCCAATAAAGTGCGCCCAGCACAAGCGTCAGGACCATCAGCGCCACCAGGCCGACGGTCTTGAATGGGGGTCGCGTGCCCGTACGACGACGCTCCATGATTCTGAGACCATAAGGTATGGCGCCTCGCGATAGCGCCGATCCGGCGAAGACACGACAAGCCGTGTTGTCAGTTTCCGAATGGCTGCGCGACGAGACCTGTCCGCCGCCCGACCGGCCCACTCTGGCAACGGCGGTTCGGCTCACTGCCCGCACGCTGGCCGGGCTGGCGCCGGGTGCCAGTGTTGAGGTTCGCATCCCGCCGTTCGTCGCCGTGCAGTGCATCGCCGGTCCCCGGCACACTCGTGGCACCCCGCCCAACGTGGTCGAAACCGACCCCCGGACGTGGCTGCTGTTAGCAACGGGACTGGTGGGGTTGAAAGCGGCTCAGGCCAGTGGTTCGGTGACCCTGTCCGGATCGCGAGCAAGTGAGATCGACCACTTGTTACCAGTGGTGAACTTGTGACTTGACCTGCGTGTTCTCCCCGACACGCCGATCTGAACGGGAATAACACGCCCGTCGAATTCGTCGGTGCAGACGAGTTACCCGTAGACTCCGTTACGTCACCATTCGCGCCCCAGGGAGCCGCCAAAACCGTGACCGCTCAACAGCCCGAAGAAGACTTCAATTCGCCTCGTGAAGAGTGTGGTGTATTCGGGGTCTGGGCCCCGGGTGAGGATGTCGCCAAGCTCACCTACTACGGCCTGTACGCACTGCAACACCGCGGCCAAGAGGCCGCCGGTATCGCCGTCGCCGACGGGTCACAGGTTCTGGTGTTCAAGGACCTCGGACTGGTCAGCCAGGTGTTCGACGAGCAGACGCTGGCGGCCATGGATGGCCACGTCGCGATCGGGCACTGCCGCTACTCCACCAGCGGCGACACCACCTGGGAAAATGCCCAGCCGGTGTTCCGCAACACCGCGGCAGGCACCGGGGTGGCGTTGGGTCACAACGGCAATCTGGTCAATGCCGCCGAATTGGCCGCTCGTGCCCGCGACGCGGGCTTGATCGCGAAACGCTGCCCAGCCCCGGCGACGACGGATTCGGACATCCTCGGTGCGCTGCTGGCTCACGGCGCGGCCGATTCCAGCCTCGAACAAGCAGCGCTGGAGCTGCTGCCGACCGTGCGCGGCGCGTTCTGCCTGACGTTCATGGACGAAACCACCCTGTACGCCTGCCGCGACCCGCACGGCGTGCGGCCGTTGTCGCTCGGCCGGCTGGACCGCGGCTGGGTGGTCGCCTCGGAGACCGCCGCACTGGACATCGTCGGGGCCTCTTTCGTCCGCGACATCGAGCCGGGCGAGCTGCTCGCCATCGATGCCGACGGCGTGCGGTCCACCCGCTTCGCCAACCCGTCGCCGAAGGGTTGTGTATTCGAATACGTCTACCTGGCCCGGCCCGACAGCACCATCGGCGGCCGGTCGATCCACGGCGCGCGCCTGGACATCGGCCGCCAACTGGCCCGGGAGTGCGCGGTCGAAGCGGACCTGGTGATCGGGGTGCCCGAATCCGGCACCCCCGCCGCCGTCGGTTACGCACAAGAGTCCGGCATTCCTTACGGGCAGGGCCTGATGAAAAACGCCTACGTCGGGCGCACCTTCATCCAGCCGTCGCAGACAATTCGGCAGCTCGGCATCCGGCTCAAGCTGAACCCGCTCAAAGAGGTGATCCGCGGTAAGCGGCTAATCGTCGTCGACGACTCGATCGTGCGCGGGAACACCCAACGGGCGCTGGTACGGATGCTGCGCGAAGCCGGAGCGGTGGAGGTGCACGTGCGCATCGCCTCCCCACCGGTGAAATGGCCCTGCTTCTACGGAATCGACTTCCCGTCTCCGGCGGAGTTGATCGCCAACGCCGTCGAGGATGAAGGCGAGATGCTCGAGGCGGTGCGGCATGCCATCAACGCCGACACCCTCGGCTACATCTCGCTGCGCGGCCTGATCGCGGCCACCGAGCAGCCCGCGTCGCGGCTGTGCACCGCGTGCTTCGACGGCACATACCCGATCAAGCTGCCGGGCGAGACCGCGCTGGGCAAGAACGTCATCGAGCACATGTTGGCGAACGCGGCACGTGCCGGCCTGGACAATCTCGGCGAGCAGGAAGCGGCGGAAGTTCCCGCCGTCAGCCACTGACGAAATACGCTCCCCGCGCACAACACTGGCCGAAATCACGGCCTGCGGCGCGACACCGGTGCTAAGCGTTACCAACGAGTGCGGCGACCGGTAGCCTTTATCGCGATGACGGATCCTGAACAGAGCACCAAACGAGGCGCGGGCAATCAGGGCATCACCTACGCATCGGCCGGGGTGGACATTGAAGCCGGTGACCGCGCGGTCGACCTGTTCAAGCCGCTAGCGACCAAGGCCACCAGACCCGAGGTGCGCGGTGGGCTCGGCGGTTTCGCCGGATTGTTCGCCATCCGCGGCGACTACCGGGAACCGGTGCTGGCGGCCTCCACCGACGGCGTCGGCACCAAGCTGGCCGTCGCGCAGGCCATGGACAAGCACGACACCGTCGGCCTGGACCTGGTCGCGATGGTCGTGGACGACCTGGTGGTATGCGGCGCCGAACCATTGTTCCTGCAGGATTACATCGCCGTCGGCCGCACCGTGCCGGAGCGGGTCGCCGCGATAGTGAGCGGTATCGCCGAGGGCTGTGTGCGTGCCGGGTGCGCGTTGCTGGGCGGGGAGACCGCCGAACATCCCGGTCTGATGGAGCCCGACCACTACGACATCTCGGCGACCGGGGTCGGTGTGGTCGAGGCCGACGACGTACTGGGACCCGAGCGCGTAAAGCCCGGCGACGTCATCATCGGGATGGGGTCCTCCGGTCTGCACTCCAACGGGTACTCCCTGGCCCGCTCGGTTCTGTTGGACATCGACCGGATGAACCTGGCCGGTTATGTGGAGGAGTTCGGTCGCACTTTGGGTGAAGAGCTGCTGGAACCCACCCTGATCTACGCCAAGGACTGCTTGGCGCTGATCGCCGAAACCCAGGTCCGCACGTTCTGCCACGTCACCGGCGGCGGATTGGCCGGCAACCTGGCCCGCGTAATCCCGAACGGGCTGGTAGCCGAGGTCGACCGGGGAACGTGGACGCCGGCGCCGGTGTTCGCCATGATCGCGCAGCGTGGCCGTATCGAGCGTGCCGAGATGGAAAAGACGTTCAACATGGGTGTCGGGATGGTCGCCGTCGTCGCACCGGAGGACAGCGACCGCGCCAGGGCGATCCTGACCGCGCGGCACCTGAACTGCTGGGTGCTGGGTACCGTCGGCAAGGCCGGTAAGGACGGCCCGCGGGTCAAGCTCGTCGGGCAGCACCCGCGATTCTAAAGATCCAGAACCAGTAGGGCCCCGGACGCCGGCTGGGACCTAGCGGCGCCAGGTGTCGTCGTCATCCCATGAGTCGCCATCCACGTGGTCCGACTCGTCGGTGCTCGTCCCGGACAGCTCGCGCTGAAGCCGCGTGAAGTCGGTCTGGGGGGAGCTGTATTTCAGTTCTCGAGCAACCTTGGTCTGCTTTGCCTTAGCCCGGCCGCGGCCCATGGGGGAACCCCCTCGCGAAATAACGGAGCGGCCTACGAGTAGGCGGCTCCGATCTCTTAGTGTCGTTTTGTCCTGTCGATAGCTTACCGTGCCGTGCGCGCTAACGTTGGCGCGCCCTGCCACGCGGTTCGACAGGATGGCGGATGTCACAGGCAGTCAGCGACCGCCGCCGCGTAACCGTTCCACGGCGAGTCGTCCGGCCCCCACTCCATCGGTCGACGGCAGGGAATCGGCGTCGATCGCCGCGGGGACATCGCCTTCGGCGCCGGTCGTCAGCGCGGTGTCGGCCGGTACCCCGCGTTTCAGCAGCGCCAGGGCCACCGGCCCGAGGTCGACGTGCTCGACCACGGTCCCCAGCCGTCCCACTGCACGGCCGCCGGCGAGTATCGCGTCGCCCGTGGACGGGCGGTCCGCCGATCCGTCGAGGTGCAACAACACCAGCATTCGCGGCGGTTTCCCCAGGTTGTGCACTCGCGCGACGGTCTCCTGGCCGCGGTAGCACCCCTTGTTCAGGTGAACGGCGCCTTCGCCGGGACCGCCGATCCAGCGCACTTCGTGCGGGATGGTGCGTTCGTCGGTGTCCACGCCGAGCCGGGGCCGCAGTGCGGCCACCCGGTGCGCTTCGTAGGCCCATACGCCGGCCGGGCGCACGTCCGCCCGCGTCAGTCGCTGCTGCCAGTCGGCAGCGTCGGTGCGCGGGACCACCAGATCCAGCTCGACCGGACCGCCGGGCGTGCTGGGCAGCCGCCGGACGAAGCCGCCACCGCGCAGCGGGACCGCCGACCAGTGGGCCGGCAAGGCGTCAACGCCCAGCACGTCGAGCACCGCTGGGTCGGTCAGCCGCGGCCCCAACAACGACAGCACCGCGAAATCGGCGTTATCCGGGGTCACATCGGACCAGAACACCATCTTGCGCAGGTAACCCAGCAACGGCTCACCTCGCCACGGCTCGGTGTCCAGATAAGTGGTGCCCCCGAGTTCGGTCTGCAGCCAGTGATCCTCGACCCGACCCTGGCCGTCCAGGCTGAGGTTCTGCACCGTCGCGCCATCGGCGAGCTCGCTGACGTGCTGGGTGGAAATGTTGTGCAGCCACGAGCGACGGTCGTTTCCGGTGAGGGTCAGCACGGCCCGGTGCGAGCGGTCTACCTGGATGGCACCGGTTTGGGCCGCCCGCTGTTCACCCAGTGGGTCGCCGTAATGCCAGGCGGCGCCGGCGTCGGGCCCGGGGTCGGGTGCGGGGACGAAGTTGCCGGCGGGGGACACACGTCAACTCTACGGCGCTGGCCGAGCCCGCCCGCCGGGCCGTTAGGCTCCCTACACATGGCTGGTGTGGTCGTCTCCCTGGACGGCAAGATCCTCGATCCGGGGACGCCGCTGCTCACGCCCGACGATCTGGCGGCGCTGCGCGGCGACGGGATTTTCGAGACATTGCTGGTCCGCGACGGCAGGGCATGCCTGATCGAGTCGCACCTGCAGCGGCTGACCCAGTCCGCCAAGCTGATGGACCTGCCCGCGCCGGACTTGGCCAGTTGGCGCCGGGCCATCGACTCCGCCACCCGGCAATGGGTCAGCGGCACGTCCGACGAGGCCGCGATGCGTCTGGTCTACAGCCGCGGCCGCGAGGGCGGTTCGGCTCCGACGGCCTACGTGATGGTCAACCCCGTTCCGGAGCGGGTGGCCGCGGTGCGCCGGGACGGTGTCGCGGCGATCACGCTGGACCGGGGGCTGCCGGCGCGCGGGGTGGACGCCATGCCCTGGCTGCTGGCCGGTGCCAAGACGCTGTCCTACGCGATCAACATGGCCGTCCTGCGACACGCCGCCCGGCAGGGTGCCGGCGACGTCATCTTCGTCAGCACCGACGGCTACGTGCTGGAAGGCCCGCGCTCGACGGTGGTGATCGCCACCGACAACGGCGAGGGCAACCCCTGCCTGCTCACGCCGCCGCCGTGGTACCCCATCCTGCGCGGCACCACCCAGCAAGCGCTCTTCGAGGTGGCCCGCGCCAAGGGCTACGACTGCGACTACCGTGCGCTACGGGTGACGGATCTGGCCGAGGCACAGGGCATTTGGCTCATCTCCAGCATGACGCTGGCTGCCCGCGTGCACACCCTGGACGGTAAGCGGTTGCCCCGCCCGCGGATCGCCGACACGTTCGCCGAACTGGTCGACGCGGCCATCGTCAGCGATCGCTGAACGCTTAATTGTGTTGTCGCCGCGCCCAAGTCACGGTAGCGTCGGCTTTACACAAGAAGGGAGGTGGTCCGCGAAATTGATAGCTTCATGGACATGTGAGGTGGCTGCGAGCTAGCTGCATTGGCTCGGAAGATTCATCGACCAAAGCGCTGGCGAATCTCCCGCAGTCACCCGGCCCCCGAGCTTCCGGTCTGTCCAACCGGAATACGGCTCGGGGGCCGCTCCATCTCCGGGGCTTGAGCCTTCGGTCCTACGGCCCTATGCCGTCCCTGCCTTCGCGGCGATCTGGTCGGCCAACCGGGCCCCGCCGTCGGTGATGTCGTTACCGCACGCCTGCACCTCGAT
>NZ_HG964939.1:502905-538670 GCF_000613245.1 Mycobacterium asiaticum DSM 44297 | reverse complement strand
CGGTGTCGGTGCCGGCCTGGGCCGGCGCTGTGGCCGCAGCCGCTGTCTGTGCGGTTCTAGAGCCGTCCTTGCCTCGATCTCGGCCAGCACGTTGTCGATTTCGGTGCGCGTGCGGTAGGTGACGTCGTGCCGCATCCGCAACATCCGCAGCAGTTGGGCGATGTCGCTGCGGGCGCTGGGGATCGTCGCCGTCTTCATCGAGACCGGATCGCAGCTCGACCAGCAGCTGGAGCTGCTGCTGGGGGGTCAGCTCCTTCTCAGACAGCGTGTTGCCGAGCCGCATGATGTAGCCGAACGGCAGCGGCGGCTCTTCGGGCAGCGGCGAAGGCAGCGGCGGGGCCTTCTCCCGCAGCGCATGGATCGCGGTGACCAACTGGATACCGGCATCCACGGTGGGGTTCTGGTAGTCGATGATCTGCAACGTCGAAACCGGATTCACCCGCACGCTGTCCACCGGACCGACCTTGACGGGCAGGATTGGGCGGTTGAGTGCCTGCGCGTAGCGCAATTCGGCTTGGCTGGGCTTGGACTGCAGCCAATTGTTGGACAGCGCGACGATGAACACCTCGCTGGAGCGGATCTGTTCCAGAATCGCGTTCCACCACGCGTCGCCGCCGCCGAGCTCCTGGTCGAACCAGACCTTCTGCTGGGCGCGTTTCAGCGCGGTGGTGAGGGCTTCGAGCGCGGTTCTGTCTTGGCTCGAGTAGCTGATGAAGATGGCCACAGCGGTCTCCTCGATGGAGGGCATAGGGAGATATCCGGCGAATCCGTCATGCGACGGTAGCGCATGGTATTAGCGGCAGCAATCATGTGGGCAAACTCGGGTTGCATCAGTCCCCGTGCGGGACGGGAGCCTGTTCCGGTGGGTGAAATTCGGTGTAACGCTGCTTGAATTCGTGACCGGGAACCGGCCACTGTTCGCCCTCGGCGCCGCGCACCACCCAGTCGCCGTCGGCGGCGACCGTCGGTCCTTCCAAGGTGTTGACGGTCTCGCCGGGTTGGGCCGGACGGGCCTGCACCACGCCTTTGCGACGCCACAGCCCGTCACCGGCCGGCTCGTAGGTGGCGTGGAAGATATCGTCGCGCACCGACCAGGTCTTGCCGTCCGACTGCACCTCCCAGTCGCCGGCGTCGGCGTGCATCGTGTGCCCGGACTCCGACTTCCACGACCACGGCGCATCGCGCTGGGTTGCGGCCACGGTGCCTACCCGGGTGAAGGTCCGCCACAGCGGACGTGACCGATAGCCCAGCTGACGCAGGCTCCACAGCGTGGCGGCCAGGCTGCGCACCGCGGCGTCGAGGAGGTCCGGGTTGTTCTCGACGTCGGACCAGTCGACGAGCTTGTCGTGGATCTTGCGGGCGTCGTCGCGTGGCTTTCCGTATTTCCAGCCGTTGCGGCGGTAGTAGCGGCACCAGTCCTCGTGCTCAGCCTTCGCCATGGCCAGCGCCGAGTACTTGTCGAAGCCCATCCGTGAAAGCTGTTCCAGCGGCGCCGAATCCGCCATGTCGCGGCCCGACAACTGGGCCGGTGGGCTGCCCCAGGTGTTCCACGTGTGACCCGCGATCTGTTCGACCATCCACAACGCATTACGCACCTGGCGGCGGTTGGACCCGCGGTAGAACTCGTCGAGCTCGATCCAGGGCACCGACGCCGGGCCCCGCGGCCAGCTCGGGTCGATGGTTGCCACATACCGCTCGTGGATCAGGCGTGCGGCGCGCTCCCAGGCATCCTGAACCTGGCCCTCCCGGGTGTCCAGCACCAGCGAGTAGGACTGCAGCAACCCGACGACCTGAATCGAATCGTCGTCGATGCTGGTGTTGAGATCCGAAGTGTAGACCGGCATTTCGGGGAACCGGGCGGCCAGGCGGGTGCCGGTCGTCGCGGAGTGGGTGTCGACCAGGATCACGGCGCTGGTGGTCGGGTCGGTCTCGCCGATCAGCCGCAACAAGGTGGGTATCGTCGGGGCCTCCGGCACCCCGTCGATCGCGGGTCCGTCGGAGGCGAAACCAGCTTGCTCGCGGTAGAACTGGTGATCCCGCAGATACTCGTCGGCGTCCCTTTCCACCAGGGTCAGGGCCGGCAGCGCGGGTGCGCCGGGCGGAGTGTAGAAATCGCGTTCCAGTGCCCGGCGGGTCAGGTCCGCGCACAGGGCCAACGTCAATTGCGATGTGCCGCAGACGAATATCCGCTTGGTGCGGCCCGTCGCGATGATGCCGTCGAGCAGCCGGCTGGCGGTCACCTCGTACTTGCCCACCACGTCCGCGGCCCAGCGGGTGTCCGATCCGCCGAACTGCTGGGCGCGCCACGCCTCGGCCAGCCACGGGTCGTCGATGCGCACGATCAACGGCAACCGGCGCTTGTCGGCGACTTCGGCCAGCCGGCGGCCGATCAGGTCCAGCCGCAGCATGTTGACCGCCGGGTCGGCCGCCATCAGATACAACCGGCTGAGGTTCCGCCACAGCCGCAGCGACACCAGGGTCGAGGGAGTGTTGAAGTGCACCAGCACCACCCGGGCGCCCAGCCGGCGGAGCCGCTGCAGCCGGTCGTCGCCGGCGCTGGTGATGACGACCAGAGTGCTGCGCCGGTCCAGGGTCCGCGCGACGCCGCTGACCATCGATTCGGTGTCATCGTCCACGCCGACGATGGCGGTGACGGAGTCGGCGAGATTCGCCCGCAGCCGGTCCACCTGGGAACGAAAAACGCCGACCACCACGCCGCCCAATCCGGTGAAGATCGCCGAAACCGCTGCCATGCGTGCCAATTCGAGGCCGACCGGGGTCGGGCTGGGGCACACCCGACCGCCCAGTGAGTAATCGCCGCTGCTGCCCTTGATCAGTTGAGCCGTCAGCATCAGCGGCGTGAAGACGGCCGGGTGGTTCTCGTCGTGGCAGTTCCAGTACGCGCTCAGGCCCAAGATCGCGCTCATGGTGATCAGCACCGCGATCACCGTGAACGACACACCCACCAACCGGTGGCTGGTATTGGAGCGAAAGGTCATCGCGCACACGATCAAGACGCCGACGACGATCGTGGTCGTGGCCATCGAACCCGGCCGGCCGAACCAGCCCAGCCCGGCCGGCAGCCAGTCCGGGATGGCGGGATGCAACGCCACTGCGGCCAGATAGCAGATCAGCAGCACCGCCAGGGCCGACACGGCCCACCGCACGGGCGGCGGGACCGTCCTCTTCTGGCGCATCCGGCCCGCCTTCCGTCGCTGCTAGACCCCGCTGCTAGGACGCGAACAGTACACGCGCAAGTTTGCGGAAAGGCAAGACAGGGACGCGAATACGATGCGCAGGGCCGGCCTCAGCCGACGAAGCGGGACAGCCGCGCCGACAGGTGCGGGACCAGGCCGCCGTCGGCGTCGACTCGCTCCTCGACGTAGGCGAGGTCACCGCCCTCGACGATCCCGTAGAGCCGTTTGGCGCCCCCGACCAGCACACCGGACCGGCTTCGGGCGAGCGCGTCGGTCACCAGTTCCCACGACGACTGGTTACGGGGCCGCCCGTAGAACAACTCGACGTAGCCGGCCGAATGCGCCAGCAGCAGTTCGATGGCCTGCGATTCGCTCGGGTCGTCGGGGTCGCGGACGAACCGCCAGAAGCCCGTCTCCCGCAACCCGATTTCGTGGTACTCACCCTCGGCGTCCAGCCGCCACGACCGGGCTTCCCAATTCAGGTAGTCGCCGCCGTCGTGAGACACGATGATCTGCTGACCGAACCGGTAATCGCCGTCGGTGCCGCGGCCCTCGCCTTCACCACGCCACACGCCCACCAGCGGCAGCAGCGCGAGCAACGCATCGTTGAGGTTCGCGCCTTCGCGCAGGTTCGCGGTGTCGGCGGGCACCGGCAGATCGTCGAACGCGGGAATATTGCGCGCGGCGGTCACTTTCGAGCGCTCCGCCGCCTGCGACATGCCGCCGGCGTCCGGCTCCTCGGAGGAGGTCACGACTCGTCGGTGATCAGCCGATACAGCGCGTACAGCGCGAACCAGGAAATGACCACGGTCGCGAGGACCAGCATGATCTCGAAGAACAGCACCACGGAAATGATTCTATTCTTCCGACCGCGCCAGGGAGGACCGGCCCGAGTGGGTTCGTCAGGCGATCTTGATGTCCACCTCGTGAATGCCCGCACCGGACGGCGCGACCACAGCGTCGCCATTGCCGATCCGCGACAACGCGCGCAGCGTCCACGATCCTGGAGCGGCGAAGAACCGGAAATCGCCGGTGGCGGACGCGACGACCTCGGCGGTGAACTCGTCGGAGGAGTCCAGCAGGCGGACGAATGCGCCACCGACGGCCTGGCCGTCCCGGTCGACGACGCGACCGGTGATCACCGTTTCCTTCTCCAGGTCGACGCTGGCCGGCAACGTCAGTCCTTGCTTAGGTGCAGAGCACATGTCAGCTTCCCAACTCGATCGGGGCGCCCACCAGGGAGCCGTATTCAGTCCAACTGCCGTCGTAGTTCTTGACGTTTTTGTGGCCGAGCAATTCCTGCAGCACGAACCAGGTGTGCGAGGAACGCTCCCCGATTCGACAGTAGGCAATGGTTTCCTTGGAGCCGTCCAGTCCCGCGTCGGCGTAGAGCTTGGCCAGTTCTTCGTCGGACTTGAACGTGCCGTCCTCGTTGGCCGCCTTGCTCCATGGCACGTTGATGGCGGTAGGGACGTGGCCCGGGCGTTGGCTCTGCTCCTGCGGCAGGTGCGCCGGAGCCAGGATCTTGCCGGAGAACTCGTCCGGCGAACGCACGTCGACCAGGTTCTTGACCCCGATGGCGGCGATCACGTCGTCGCGGAACGCGCGGATGTTGTTGTCCGGTTGTGACGCCGAGTAGGAGGTGGGGGGCCGGCTGACCGGCTCGCTGGACAGCGGGCGGCCGTCGAGCTCCCACTTCTTGCGGCCACCGTCGAGGAGCTTGACCTTCTCGTGGCCGTACAGCTTGAAGTACCAGTACGCGTAAGCGGCGAACCAGTTGTTGTTGCCGCCGTAGAGGATGACGGTGTCGTCATTGGACACACCCCGGTCGGAGAGCAGCTTGGAGAACTGCTGGGCGTCGACGAAGTCGCGCTTGACCGGGTCTTGCAAGTCGGTGCGCCAGTCCAGCTTGATCGCGCCGGCGATGTGGCCGCCGTCGTAAGCGCTGGTGTCCTCGTCTACTTCGACGAAGACGACGTCTGCGGCATCCAGATTGCTCTCTGCCCAGTCGGCGGAGACCAGGACGTCGGAGCGTGCCATGGTGGGTTCCTTTCGATCTCTTTCTCTAAAGGTGGTCAGCGGCGGGTGCTACGTGCAAAGGTGCGGCCAGCCACGCACCCGGGTGGTGGAAGGGCAAGGCACGGATTACTCCTAGGTACGCCTGTTGCGCGGAAGACATGCCACAGTGGGATTCCGGGGCTGCTTCGAGTGCTGCGCAGATCGGCGCGGCTACTCAACAGCTACAGCAACAGCAACAACCCGCGCCGCGGCACGGCTCAACCGTGCGGCAGTTGGTGAGCATGCGCTCGATGCGGGTTGACACGTCGGCAAGCTTACCCAATGACATAGTGATGAAGCCAACAGCGCCGTCGCGGCCCATCGCGGGCCCATCTGTCCGGCGATCAGGACTGCCGGAAATCGCTCAACGTGATGGTGACGTCACGGGTGATGCCCTCGATGATGACGTCGGAGCCGCGCGCCCCGACGGTGGTCGGGGCGACCCCGAAGGGGAGTCGCTGGCGCGGCACGCTGGCGCTGAACGCTTTGAGCACCGCTGCCCGCTTGTCATCAGGAACGGCCTGGTTGGCGGTATCGGGTCCGGTGAGGACGCCGGTGGGCGTGATGATCAGGGTGGCCGGGTCCTCCGGGGCGGTGGACAGGTCGACCGAGATGCTGACCCGGCGATCGAAGCCGGCCGATTTCGGCGTGCCGCTGAACACCAGACCGTGGCTGCCGGATATCCCGGATTCGGTGGTTCCGCCGGTGGCGTCGTTCGACTCCTGTGGCGGCGCTTCCACCATCAAGTCGGTAATGCCCAGGTAGCGGCCCAGATGCACGGAGTCGATGATGATGCGGCTCTCCAACTCTTCCACCGCGAGCTTGGCGTCCGGCTCGATCAACCAGGACGCGTCGGTCAGGTCGATCGAGTGCATGGTGGCTTCCAGCGTCGCCCGGCCGACCTCCGGTTGCTCGGCGCCGCCGGACTTGATCTCCAGTTCGGTGTAGTGGTGGCGCATGGCCTGCGGGATGAACGGAAGAGCCAGGATGGCGACGAACGGGTCGGAATGCAGGTTGGCCGCCTTACGCACGCTCGCCGACAGCCGGTACTCGGCGTAGATGCTGACGCCATAATCGACGCCGAGCGCCGCCAGCGCGATGGTCCCGACGCCGATTATCGCCGCGGTGACACCGATCAACACCCTGCGCACCCGGACATTGTGACATCGCCGGTGGACCGTGTTGTATTGGTGACGTCGATCTCGGACAGGCTCGTCGCGAGGCGAAAGCCCAGGTAGCAAGTTATCGTTAGGTGAGCTGACCGCTAACGTCATATGTCGCGATGAGTTTGGGAGGCCTAACCACGAGGCTGGAGGGGCTAGTTGGACCTATTACTGCTGACCTCGGAGCTGTACCCGGACCCCGTCCTGCCGTCGCTGTCGCTGCTTCCCCACAGCGTGCGGACAGCGCCGGCCGAGGCTTCTTCACTACTGGAGGCGGGCAACGCTGATGCCGTGCTCGTCGACGCGCGCAACGATCTGTCGGCCGCGCGCGGGCTGTGCCGCCTGCTCAGCACGGCCGGCCGGTCGGTTCCGGTTCTCGCGGTGGTGAGTGAGGGCGGGCTGGTGGCCGTCAGCGCCGACTGGGGCCTGGACGAGATTCTGTTGCCCAGTACGGGGCCGGCGGAGATCGACGCCCGGCTGCGGCTGGTGGTCGGCCGTCGCGGCGGCCTGGCCGACCAGGAGAGCGCGGGCAAGGTGAGCCTGGGTGAGCTGGTGATCGACGAGGGCACCTACACGGCCCGGCTGCGCGGCCGGCCGCTGGACCTCACCTACAAGGAATTCGAGTTGCTGAAGTATCTGGCCCAACACGCCGGCCGGGTATTCACCCGCGCTCAGCTGTTACACGAGGTGTGGGGCTACGACTTCTTCGGTGGCACCCGCACAGTCGACGTGCACGTGCGTCGCCTGCGCGCCAAACTCGGCTCCGAGCACGAAGCGCTGATCGGCACGGTCCGCAACGTGGGCTACAAGGCGGTGCGCCCGGCGCGCGGGCGGGCGCCGGCCGCCGAGACCGAGGATGACCAGGCCGACGCCGAGGCCGACGGTCTGGGAGAACCAGTGGGCGACCCGTTGCGCAGTCAGTGACCACGCCCGAATGGCGCTCGGCGCTGACCGCCGAGGAACAGCAGCAAATACGTGAACTCGTCTCTGCGGCGACCGAATCCGATGGGGTCGCGCCGGTGGGCGAGCAGGTGTTGCGGGAACTGCCGCACCAACGCACCGACCACCTGCTGGCCATCGATGAATCCGCCGGCAAGGTCATCACCGGTTACCTCAATCTGACGCCGCCGCGCGATGCGGCCGGAGAGATGGCGGAACTCGTGGTGCACCCACGCGCCCGGCGCCACGGCATCGGCGCGGCACTGGCGCGCGCGGCATTGGCCAAAACCGATGGCCGCAACCAATTCTGGGCCCACGGCACGCTGGATGCCGCCAAGGCCACCGCGGCGGCGTTGGACCTAATCGCCGTCCGTGAGCTGCTGCAAATGCGCCGCCCGCTGCGCGATATCGCCGAACCGGTCATTCCCGACCGGCTGCGCGGCGTCCACGTCCGCACCTACCGCGGCTCGTCCGACGACGCCGAGTTGCTGCGGGTCAACAATGCCGCGTTCGCCTACCACCCGGAGCAGGGCGGGTGGACCGACGCCGAGATCGACGAGCGGCGAAACGAACCCTGGTTCGACCCGGACGGACTCTTCCTGGCTTTCGCCGGTCCGCAATCCGAGGTCTTGTTGGGCTTCCATTGGACCAAGGTGCATCCCGACCCCGCCGGGCTGGGCGAGGTTTACGTGCTGGGCGTCGACCCCGCCGCACAGGGCAGCGGGCTGGGCCAGTGGTTGACGGCCATCGGGCTCAGGTCGTTGGCTCAGCGACTGGCCGACCGCCCGAATCCCACGGCACTGCTCTATGTCGAGTCCGACAACGCGGCCGCGGTGCGAACCTATGAGAAGACGGGCTTCAGCGTCTACAGCGTCGACACCGCCTACGCGGCGGCACCCGCCGGAAACTGAGCATCGCCTGCGTGTCGGTCTCAGCAAGAGGGCATACCGTGGCGGGACAGTATCGGCGGAAGCGGGATCGGTGAAACTCGCCTCGGTGAAAAGGGCAACAGCCCTGGCGGTGGCCGCAATGGCCTGTGGGGCAGCTGTGACGGCCTGCGGCAGCGATGACAACCGCGGTGCCTCGACACCCATCTCGGGGTCGCCTGCCGGCGGTGGCGCCTGCGGCGGGAAGGACAAGCTGACCGCGGAGGGGTCGACGGCGCAGCAGATCGCCGTCGCGATGTTCAACCAGGTGTGGGGCCAGCTGTGCCCGGGGAAGTCCGTGGCGTACAACGCAACTGGTTCCGGCGCAGGCCGGGCGCAGTTCGTCGCCGGCCATGTCGACTTCGCCGGATCAGATTCGCCGTTGACCGCTACCCAGATCAATCCGGCCACCAGACGCTGCAACGGAAATCCCGCCTGGGACCTGCCGCTGGTGTTCGGTCCGATCGCGCTGGTGTACAACCTGACCGGCGTGCCGAAGTTGGTGCTCGACGCCGATGCGCTGGCCAAGATCTTCAGCGGCGGGATCCGGATGTGGAACGACCCGATACTGCAGGCACTCAATCCCGGTGTGGTTCTTCCCGACACCAAGATCACGCCGATCTACCGGAAGGACTCGTCGGGAACGACCGACAACTTCCAGAAGTACCTCACGGCAGCCGCACCCCAGAGTTGGGCGCGTGGTGTCGGCACCGAATTCCAGGGTGGCGTCGGTGAAGGCGCCGAGCGGTCGGCCGGCGTCATCCAGGGGGTGCAGGCCACCCCGGGCGGTATCGGCTATGTGGAGAAGGGTTTCGCCGACCGTGCCGGCGTGCCGTTCGCACAACTCGATACCGGCAACGGCGTGGTGGCGCTCACCGATCAGACCGCCCGCAACGCCACCAATGCCGTCACATTCGCCGCCCGGGGCAATGACCTGGTGCTGGAGTTGAGCCCGATGTTCGCTGCCACGGAACCGACCTCGTACCCGCTGGTGATGGCCACCTACGAGATCGTGTGCTCGAAGGGCTACGACCCGGACACTGCCACGGCCGTCAAGGCGTTTCTCACCACCGCGGTCAACAGCGGCCAAACGGGTCTTTCTTCCGCCGGGTACGTCCCGCTGCCGGATAAAGTCAAGGAGCGCCTGGTCGCCGCGATCGGCGCAGTGCAGTAACGGTTCGTGCACGGGGTTCGTCCGGGCCGGCTCGACGGACAGGACCATAGTGACGACGCCAAACCCCTCCGACGCCGGTGCCGGGGAGGTGGTGGCCGCGCCCTTCCCGGAACCGCCCGCCGTCCCGATCAGCCCCTGGGGATACGGCAAGCCGCAACTGGGGGAACGGATTTTTCGCCGCCTGGCGGAGGGCTCCGGCCTGCTGATCGTGCTACTGATCGCCGCCATCGGCGGCTTTCTGGCGTGGCGCGCCCTGCCGGCGCTGGCCCGGAACAAGGAAAACTTCTTCACCTACGGCGGCAACTGGGTCACCACCGACACCTCGGCGATGCACTTCGGCATCCTGGACCTGCTGCATGTCACGGTCTTCGTGTCGTTGTTCGCGTTGCTGGTGGCGATGCCGGTGGCGCTGGGCGTGGCGATCTACATCACTCAATACGCGACCCGCAGGACCGCGGCCCTGTTCTCCTACCTCGTTGACCTGCTGGCGGCGGTGCCGTCGATCATCTACGGCGTGTGGGGCCTGCATGTGCTGGCGCCCGAGCTGCGGCCGGTGGCCGGTTGGTTGAACGCGCACCTGGGGCACTGTTTTCTGTTCGCTACCGGCAACGCGTCGCTGGCCGGCGGCGGCACCGTTTTCACCGCCGGGATCGTGCTGGCGGTGATGATTCTGCCGATCATCACCGCGGTCACCCGCGAAGTGTTCGTCCAGACGCCGCAGGGACAGATCGAGGCGGCGCTCGCGCTGGGCGCCACCCGCTGGGAAGTGGTCAAGACGACCGTACTGCCCTTCGGCCGCTCCGGATTCCTCAGCGGCGCCATCCTTGGCCTGGGCCGGGCGCTGGGCGAGACGATGGCACTGCTGATCATCCTGCGCGGCACCCAGGAGGCGTTCGGCTGGTCGCTGTTCGACGGGGGATCCACCTTCGCCACCAAAATCGCGGCCACCGCAACCGAATTCGACAATCAGTACAAGGCCGGCGCCTACATGGCCGCCGGGCTGGTGCTGTTCGGGCTCACCTTCGTCGTCAACGCACTGGCACGCAGCGCGGTCGCGGGCACCCGGGCCGGAAGGCCGCAGGCATGACCTCGATGCTGGACCGCCCGCTGAAGTGGCGGGCCATCTCCGGGTTGGGCTGGCGCCGCCGCATCGCTGACGGCCTGGCCACCGTGCTGGTCACGCTGGCAATGGGGATCGCGCTGACCCCGCTGGTGTGGGTGTTGTGTTCGGTGGTGGTCAAGGGGTTCCGCGCCCTCACCGCGAGTGACTGGTGGACCCATTCGCAGGCCGGCATCACCGCCCTGGACGCCGGCGGCGGCGCCTACCACGCGATCGTCGGCACGCTGCTGCTGGGCGTGGCATGCGCGGTGATCTCGATCCCGATCGGTGTTCTGGTCGGCATCTACCTGGCCGAATACGGCGGCCGCAGCTTGCTGGCCCGGCTGGTCAGCTTCACCGTGGATATCCTGGCCGGGGTGCCCTCGATCATCGCCGCGCTGTTCATCTATGCGGTATGGGTGGCGGCGCTGGGTCTACCGCGGTCTCAGTTCGCGGTGGCCTTGGCGCTGGTGTTGTTGATGCTCCCGGTGATCGCCCGGGCGACCGAGGAAATGCTGCGCATCGTACCGGTGGACCTGCGGGAGGCGGCTTACGCGTTAGGGATACCCAAGTGGAAGACCATAGCCAGGGTGGTGCTACCGACCGGCTTGTCCGGCATCCTCACCGGGATCCTGCTGGCGCTGGCCCGGGTGCTGGGGGAGACGTCGCCGTTGTTGATCCTGGTCGGCTATTCGCACGAGATGAACTTCGACATGTTCAGCGGGTTCATGGGTTCGCTGCCCGGCATGATGTATGACCAGACCACCGCCGGAGCCGGCGCCAACGAGGTCCCCACGGATCGGCTCTGGGGCGCGGCGCTGACTCTGATCATGCTGATTGCAATGATCAACATCGGCGCCCGGGTGGTCGTGAAGATCTTTGCCCGACGAAGACTTGACAATGTACGGCGGTAATGAGGCAGGAGCTTTAACACGTGGCTAAACGGTTGGACCTCAAAGAGGTCAACATCTACTACGGCGCGTTCCATGCGGTCGCGGACGTGTCGCTGTCGGTCCTGCCGCGCAGCGTAACCGCGTTCATCGGACCGTCGGGATGCGGCAAGACAACCGTGTTGCGCACGCTGAACCGGATGCACGAGGTCATTCCCGGCGCCCGGGTGGAAGGCAGCGTGCTGCTCGACGACGAGAACATCTACGGCGCCCGAATCGACCCGGTCGGGGTGCGCCGGGCCATCGGCATGGTGTTTCAGCGGCCGAACCCGTTCCCCGCCATGTCGATTCGCGACAATGTGGTGGCGGGGCTGAAGCTGCAAGGGGTGCGGAAGCGTCAGATACTCGACGAGACCGCCGAGCACTCGTTGCGCGGGGCAAACCTCTGGGACGAAGTCAAGGACAGGCTGGACAAGCCGGGCGGCGGACTGTCCGGCGGTCAGCAGCAACGTTTGTGTATCGCGCGGGCCATTGCGGTGCAGCCGGACGTGCTGCTGATGGACGAACCGTGTTCCGCGCTGGACCCCATCTCGACGATGGCGATCGAAGACCTGATCAGCGACTTGAAGCAGGAGTACACGATCGTGATCGTCACCCACAACATGCAGCAGGCCGCTCGGGTGAGCGATCAGACGGCGTTCTTCAACCTCGAAGCGGTGGGCAAACCGGGGCGGCTGATCGAAATCGACGACACCGAGAAGATCTTCTCCAACCCCAACCAGCGCGCCACCGAGGACTACATCTCTGGCCGGTTCGGCTGAACCGCCCTAGTGTGTGCCGGTGGCCTGGAAGATGACCCGGCGCGCCACCTCGACCGCGTGGTCGGCGAAGCGTTCGTAGAACCGTCCCAGCAAGGTCACGTCCACGGCGGCAGCCACCCCGTATCGCCATTCCCGATCCATCAGCACGCTGAACAGGTGCCGGTGCAGGTCGTCCATCGCATCGTCTTCTTCACGAATGCGGGCGGCCTTCTCCGGGTCGCGGGTCTGCAGGACCTCCTGGGCGCTGTTGCCCAATTCGACTGCCACGCGGCCCATTTCGGCAAAGTAGCCGTTGACCTCTTCGGGCAGGGCGTGCTGGGGATGGCGGCGGCGGGCGATTTTGGCGACGTGCAGGGCGAGCGCACCCATCCGGTCGATGTCGGCCACGATTTGGATCGCGCTGACGATCGCCCGCAGGTCGCCCGCGACCGGTGCCTGCAGGGCGAGCAGCACGAAGGCACTTTCCTCGGCCTGCGCGCTGAGCGCCGAAATCCGCTCGTGGTCGGTGATGACCTGCTCGGCCAGCACCAGATCGGCTTGCAACAGGGCTTGGGTGGCCCGTTCCATAGCCAGACCGGCCAGCTCGCACATTTCGCCGAGCCGCTCCGACAATTCCGCGAGCTGCTCATGGTAGGCGGTCCTCATGATTAAAGCCTACGTTCTCGATGTGTAAATCCGGTGAAGCGGCTACTCGCAGGTAGTGTCGGCCGCGTTTGTGACCGTTAAGTCCTCAGGTAGCCGGGTGGGCGTGCTGCTTGGATTGCGGCTGATCTGCATGCTGACCGAGGAGCCGCTGGGCGGCGGGGCGCCCACCGAGCTGAAGTCCGGACCAAGCACCACCTGAACCACCGAGCCGATGCCGGGCACCCGCTCCACCTTGGTGGTGCCGAAGGCCGCGGCGACCGTCGCGGCGGCCTGCTCGTTGCCGGGCGAGAAGAATACGGTCGTCGCCTTCAATGAGCTCGGATAGTCATCCGGGGTCATCACGTTGAAACCGTTGCGCTTGAGCTGACTGGCGGCGGTGGCGGCCAGTCCTTCCGTGCCGGTTCCGTTGGATACCTGCACCGTGACTTCCTGCGGTGAGGTGGTGGTCACCTGCTCGCGACGGGTCTCGTTGGTGGGCGCGGCCTCCGGCGCCTTCTTCGGGGTCGTTGGGGTGGTGGTCGACGTGCGCGATGCGCCCAGGCTCTGCGCGTTCTGATCGTTTTCCAACGGCAGTGGGTCGTCATTGATGATCGCGGTGAACAGGGCCTTCATGTCGGCGGTCCGGGGCGGCTCGTTGCCGTCCTGGTCCGTGACCCCGGTCGGCACGGTGACGAAGGTGACGTGCCCGGCGGCCATGTGCTGCAACGACCGGCCGAGTTCGACCAGGTCCTTTGTCTTGACGTTGTCGACGTAGCTGTTGCCGATGAACATGTTGACGACGTTGTTGAGCTTGTTCAGATTCATCAGCGTGTCTTCGGAGATCATCGATCGCAGCAACGAGGACAGGAAGAGCTGCTGACGCTTGATGCGGCCGTAGTCGCCGTTGCTCTCGGTGGTCACCTGCCGGGCCCGCACGTAGTTCAGTGCGGTCGGTCCGTCGATGATCTGCCGTCCGGCGTGCGCCAGCACGGTGCCGAGTTCATAGTCCTTCAGCGGTGTCGTGCTGCACACCTCGACTCCGCCCAGCGCCTCGACCATGCGTCCGAAGCCGACGAAATCGACCGCGATGAATCGGTTGACGCTCAGGCCGGACAGCTTCTGGACCACCTTCACCAGGCATTTGGGTCCACCGAAGGAAAACGCCGAGTTGAGTTTGGTCTCGGTGTAGACCATTCGGGGACCCGTCTTGCCGGTCTTCGGGTCGTAGATGGGTCCGTATTTCCCGTCCTCGGGGTTCCAGGCTTCGCACTGGATCGGGTTGATCGCCAGGTCGCGCGGGAAAGACACGGCGACAACCCTTTTGCGGTCCGCGGGAATGTTGACCAGCATGACGGTGTCGGAACGGGCGCCGCCGGCGTCTTCGGTGTCACCGGCGCCGACGTTGGCGTTGGCGCCCAGCCGCGAGTCCATCCCGACGATCAGGAAGTTCTCGTCGCCGTACTGCCCGTTGGGGTCGACGATGTCGGACGAGCCAGGGTCAAGCGCGCTGACGGTGTTGAGCTTGTCGTTCTTAGAGGTGCTCCATTTCCACGCACCGCCGGTCATCACCAGCGACAGCAGCGCCACGATCGTGAGCAGCGATCGGCCCGCGATCAGGATCGGTCGTCGGCGACGCTTCTGGACGGGGCCGGCGGGCGCCTGGCGTTCCTGTGCCTTCTCTGCCTGCTGTGCCTTCTGGGCCTGCTCGGGCCGGCGGGTCTCGGGTGCCCGGGTGCTGGATTCGGACGTCTTGCCGCGCCGTTTGCGCCGCTGCCGGGTCGGCACGGATACGTGCTGCTCGTCCTCGGCAGGGTCGTGCGGGTAGTTGGCGGCGCCGAGGTCAGGCAGCTCGGAGAGCAGCTGTAGGGAATACGCCGGAATCGGCAGGACCTGGGTGTCCAGCTTCTCGTCGATTTCGACGAGTTCTTCGGCGACTTTGTCGTCGATGGGATCGGACTCTAGTTCTGGTTCTGGTTCTGGTTCCGGTTCCGGTTCCGGCTCGGGCTCATCCGAGTCTTCGGCGACGTGGTGGTTTTTGGGGCGCTCGGACACGGTGGCGCCGAGCCTGGCGATCAGGTCGGCGACGCTCAACGCGCCGTCGTTGTGGCTTCCCGCGGGCTCATCGGAGTCGTCGTCGCGCGTGTCTCGCGCCGCCTCCGGCGAGCTGACCGGTCCGGCCGACCAACGGCACAAGTCCTCGTTGATAGCCGGAGTGGAGAACCGTTCCCACGGCGCGGCGCCTCGCATCTGCTGCGGGTTTGGAGTAATCAGGTGGTCATCGCCAGCGGCGCTGGAGGCGCGCCGATGGCCAGGAGTGGCGTCTTGGTCGCCGTCACTCATGTCCTACCGGCCTCCGAAGGTCTAGCTGCGGACGTCCATAAATCAGCGCGGGTCTACGCGCAAACGTCAGCGCAGCGCCGTTCTGATCGGCGCCGCGTTGTGCAGTAAGGCTCATATCGTACGTTTTTCTCGGCTGAGACGCGATTTCAGGAGCGTCTCGGTTCGGCCACCCCTACTTGCGGATCAGCCGCCCGAGTGCATCACGTCGGCGCCCTCCGGCACCCGGCAGTCGTCGGGGTCGGTGAGCCAGCCGTCGGGCAGCGCCACCCGGGCGGGGGAGCCCTGCCGCCCGCGTGGGCCGTTGCCGGCTTCGGGGAAGGGAACCCCGCCGTCCAGCCGGCTGAGTAGCTCGTCCAGTTCGCCCAGCGTCTTGACCAGCGCCAATGCTCGCCGTAGATCGGATCCGGCGGGGAAACCGTGCAGGTACCAGGCGATGTGCTTGCGGATGTCGCGCATGCCCTTGTCTTCGCCGAAGTGGGCGGCCAGCAGCGCGCCGTGCCGGCGGATGATCTCGGCAACCTCGCCGAGCGTGGGGGGAGTGGGCGCCGGGCTGCCGGTGAATGCGGCGGACAACTCGGCGAACAGCCAGGGCCGGCCCAGGCAGCCGCGCCCGATGACCACACCGTCGCATCCGGTGCTGGCCATCATGGCCAGGGCATCGCTGGCGTCGTAGATGTCGCCGTTGCCCAGCACCGGGATGGTGCGCACATGTTGCTTGAGCCGGGCGATCTGATCCCAGTCGGCGGTGCCGGAGTAACGCTGCGCGGCGGTGCGGGCGTGCAGCGCGACCGCGGCCGCACCCTCGGCTTCGGCGATCCGGCCGGCGTCGAGATGGGTGTGGTGCTCGTCGTCGATCCCGATGCGGAACTTGACCGTCACCGGGATGTCCGTGCCTTCGGTCGCCCGCACCGCGGCCGCGACTATCTGCCCGAACAGCCTGCGCTTGTAGGGCAGCGCGGCGCCGCCGCCGCGCTTGGTCACCTTGGGCACCGGGCAGCCGAAGTTCATGTCGATGTGGTCGGCCAGGCCTTCGTCCGCCACCATCTTCGCCGCGGCGTAAGTAGTGTCCGGATCCACGGTGTAGAGCTGCAACGACCGCGGCGCCTCGTCCGGGGCAAAAGTCGTCATGTGCATGGTGACCGGGTGGCGCTCGACGAGCGCCCGCGCGGTCACCATCTCACAGACATACAGCCCGCTGACCGTGCCGACCTTGGCCTGCTCGAGCTCGCGGCACAGTGTGCGGAACGCGACGTTGGTCACTCCGGCCATCGGAGCCAGCACCACCGGGCTGGCCAGCTGAATGGGGCCGATACGCAATGGCTACCGCCCGCTCAGCGTCAGCTTGCCCGCCGTCTCATGCAGTTCGAACGCGGTGGTCTTCTTGCCGGTGCGTACTTCCCGGTCGAGTTGACGCTGCTTGGACGTCTCGAACTTCTCGCAGGACGCTTCCAGCTCTTCGACCAGCTTGCCGAGATCGTCACGAAGCGCGGCCGCTTCGCCGGTGAAGTCCTCGCGCTCGAAGATCCGCCATTTCTTCAGCACTGGCATCACGACATCGTCGAGGTGGATGCGCGGGTCGTACACGCCGCCGACCGCGATGACCACGGCCTTGCGCCGGAACTCGGGCACCTGATAGCCCGGCATCTGGAAATTGCGCAGCACCTTGTGCAGCGACCGCATTGCCTGGTTGGGCGAAGCGTCCAAGCCGGCCGCCGTGACGTCGCGGTAGAAGATCATGTGCAGGTTCTCGTCGGCCGAGATCTTGGCCAGCAACTGGTCGGCGATCGGCTCGTTGCAGGCCTTGCCGGTGTTGCGGTGCGAGATCCGGGTCGCCAGCTCCTGGAACGTCACGTAGATCACCGAGTCGAACAGGCTCTCGGCAAACAGGTCGTCGCGAACCTGGTGGTTCTGACCCGGGCTGAAGCCCCGGTTCACCACCTCGATGCGCAACTTCTCCAGTTCGTACGGGTCCACCGCGCGGGTGACCACCAGGTAGTCGCGCAACGCGATCCCGTGCCGGTTCTCCTCGGCGGTCCACCGGTTAACCCAATAGCCCCAGGGCCCGTCCAGCCCGAAGTTCATCGCAATCTCGCGGTGGTACGAGGGCAGATTGTCCTCGGTCATGAGGTTCTGGACCATCGCCACCTGGGCGATGTCGGAGAGCTTCGATTGCCCCGGCTCCCAGTCCTGCCCGCCGAGCGCGTAGAAGTTCTTGCCGTCCGACCAGGGGATGTAGTCGTGCGGGTTCCAGTTCTTGTGCATGGATTCGTGCCGGTTCACGCACTTCTCTACGACCGGTTCAAGTTCGTGAAGCAGCTGCAGGTTGGTCAGCTCGGCTGACATGATCCCTCCAGTTATCTGTGTCTAGTGGTTGCAGTCAATATATCTGTGTCTGTCAGTAGCATTCAAGTTTGGCCGCGGTGTGGCACATCACGATTCGAAGACAGTGCAACCAAGGGATCGGGTGCCCGATGGGGGCGCGGGTTAATCGGGTCAGTCGTGTGGCGCAGGCTCGTGGCTGGCCGCCGTGGTGAGCAGCAGCTCCACGCAGTAGTCAATGAATTGCCTTCTGCTGGCGCCCAGTTGCCCGTTCAGATAAGCGGTGAACAGCCCGGTCAGGGCGCCTATCAAGCTGGTGGCGACCAACTTCTGCACCACCGGATCGACGATGCGAGACAGCTTGTGTTGCAGCAACTCAATGAAGTTGGGCATCCACTCCGCGCCGGACAGCACCAGACCGGGCTCGACGGCGGGCGCCAGCAGCAGCACCCGTCCGCGCACCGGGTCGTCCACCATCAGGGCGACGAACTGCTCGACGGCTTCCCGCGGCGTCTTGGCCGAGTTGAGCGTGGCCATCGCGCGGGTACACACGTCGTCGTAGACGGCCCGGACGAAATGTTCCCGGTCGGTGAAGCTCTCATAGAAGTAGCGTTCGGTGAGGCCGGCGTGGCGGCACGCCGCGCGCACGGTCAGCGCCGGCCCACCTTCGCCACCGAGCAGTTGGACGCCCGCCGCGACGAGTTTGTCGCGGCGCAGCGCGTGGCGGTCCTCCAGGGGTACCCCGACCACCGCCCCCGTCGTTGACCCGGCTGCACTTCACTCCTAGACTCGGTTCTGACAACGTATGTAGTCAGAATTGCTGACAACCGAGGAATAACCAGTGACTCAAGATACGTCTGCCGCCTGCCCAGTTACCAGCGGCGACGACGCGGCGCCCGACGCGCCCGCCGGTCTGGCCGGCGGCTGCCCGGTGTCGCCGTCGGGCTATGAAGCTCCGCCGACGCCGCTGGGACCGGATTCGCTGACCTGGAAATACTTCGGTGACTGGCGGGGCATACTGCAGGGGCCGTTCGCCGGATCCATGCAGAACATGCACCCGCAACTGGGGGCGGCCGTCGAGGATCACTCGACGTTCTTCATCGAGCCCCTGCCGCGGGTGATGCGCTCGCTGTATCCGATCGGTGGCGTCGTGTTCGACGGCGACCGCGCCCCGCAGACCGGTGCCGAGGTGCGCGACTACCACATCGACATCAAGGGCGTCGACAAGCACGGCCGCCGCTACCACGCGCTGAATCCCGACGTCTTCTACTGGGCGCACTCCACGTTCTTCATGGGCACCATCCTGGTGGCCGACCGGTTCGGCGGTGGACTCACCGAGGCGGAGAAGCGTCAACTCTTCGACGAGCATGTCCAGTGGTATCGGATGTACGGCATGAGCATGCGGCCGGTGCCGAAGTCCTGGGAGGAATTCCAGGAGTACTGGGACCACATGTGCCGCAATGTATTAGAGGACAACTACGCGACCCGGGCGGTGCTCGATCTGACGCTGTACAACAAGCTGCCGATCGCGCCGTGGCTGCCCAATTGGCTGTGGGGAGGCCTGACCAGGCTGTCCCGGCCGTTCTTCGTCTGGTTGACAACCGGGTTCTATCACCCGGCCGTGCGCGAACGGCTGGGCTTGCAATGGACCCGGCGTGACGAGTGGCTGCACCGTCGCTTCGGCAACCTGGTGTGGGTGGTCTTCTCCTGCGTGCCGCCGCGGTACCGCAAGCATCCGCGGGCTCGCGCCGGTCTGGATCGCGCGAGTGGGCGTATTCCCGCCGACGCGCCGCTGCCGCAGACGGCGGCGCGCAATCTGCCGCCGCTGGAGAACCGGGGCGACCCGAAGCACTACTGCCCAGTCGTCTGACCGTTCCTCGGCCCTTCAGTGGGTGTGGTTGTGCACCTCTTCGAGGCCGGCCTGGTGCACGTGTCCATGGGTGTGCTCGGTGCCGTCGTCGTGTGAGTGAGTGTGCACGTGCTCGACGTGCTCGTGCTCGTGACTGGTGTGCGTGTGGCTGTGGGTCACGCCGTCGTGTTCGTGCTCGTGGGCGTGCGGCCCGTCGTGAGTGTGGTCTGACATCTGTTTTCCTTCTACTTGGGGTCAGTGGGGCGCCGAGCGTGCGGCCCGCGACGGTTCATCGGCGTGTCGCGTCGCAGAATTCACGCTGGACGCGCCGGGGTCTGCACCCACCGCCTGCAGCCCGGCATCCGCCCGGTGATGGCGTGGAACGCCCGGGCCGGCGTGTTCGGCGTTGTGCACGGCATCGATGACCAGCTGGCGTACGTGGTCGTTTTCCAAGCTGTAGAAGATGGTGGTGCCGTCGCGGCGGGTACGCACCAGTCGAGCCATTCGCAGCTTCCCCAGGTGCTGGGAGACCGAGGGCGCGGGCTTGCCCACATGTTCGGCGAGCTCGTTGACCGACATCTCGTGACTCGCCAGCGACCACAGCACCTGCACACGCGTGGCGTCGGCGAGCATGCGAAAGATCTCGACCACCAGGCTGACCTGATCCGCGGGTAGCGGGACAGGTCTACTATCTGCGTGCATACGTAGATAGTAGAACAGTTGTCAAGCCGCGTCAGCGCGCCGAGCGTGAAGCACCCGACGGTTCATCGGCGTGTTGCGTCGCGAAACGCACACTCGAGGCCAGGGGTCAGCCGGTCGGAACGACCGTGGCGGTGCGCCGGCCGCCATTTCGTTCCTGCCAGAACCGGTACACCTCCACGGCGGCGTCGCTGGGCTGGTAGCGCATCGGCAGCCGCCGGTCTTGCCAGTCCTTGGCGAACTCGTCGTAGAACGTCGCGAGCTCGAAGTACTTGCGGTCGTCGACGTAGTGCGGCTCGTAGGCGTCCCGCGACGTCAGGAAGACGACCTCGTCGGGCGAGCAGTAGTAGAGGGAGCCCAGGCACATCGGGCAGGGGTGGGCCAGCACGTAGATGGTGGTGCCGACCAGGTGTTCGGTGCCCAGCTTGGTGCAGGCGGCGCGGATCGCGAGGATCTCCGCGTGTGCGGTCGGATCGTTGGTCTGCGCCACCTTGTTGGCGCTCTCGGCCAGCACTTCGCCGTCCTTGACGATCACTGTGGCGAACGGCCGGCCGCCTTCGGCGACATTCTGGCGGGCGAGGTCGATGGTCCGCTGCGCGAAGTCGGTCATCCTCGTGATACTAACTAGATTGTCTATATTTTTTCGATCAAGAGGAGTTGATGGTGCGTACCGATCGGGATCGCTGGGACCTTGCGACGAGTGTCGGTGCCACAGCCACCATGGTCGCCGCGCAGCGCGCGCTGGCCTCCGATCCGGAGTTCGCGCTGATCGACGACCCGTTTGCTGCGCCACTCGTGCGCGCGGTGGGTATCGACGTCTACACCCGGTTGGTCAACGGGCAGATCCCGGTCGACGAGGACTCCGAGTTCGACCCGCAGCGGATGGCCAGGGGGATGGCCTGCCGGACCAGGTTCTATGACCAGTTCTTTCTGGACGCCACCCGTAGCGGTATCGCTCAGGTGGTGATCCTGGCGTCTGGTCTCGACGCGCGTGCCTACCGGCTGGCCTGGCCGGCGGGCACCGTCGTCTATGAGGTCGACATGCCCGAGGTGATCGACTTCAAGACCCTGACGCTGAGCGAACTGGGGGCCAAACCGACCGCCGAGCGCCGCACCGTGGCCGTCGACCTGCGCGACGATTGGGCCTCGGCGCTGCGGGCAGCCGGATTCGACACCGAGGCGCCGTCGGCGTGGAGCGCGGAGGGGTTGCTCGTCTATCTTCCCGACGACGCCCAGGATGCGTTGTTCGACAACATCACCGCGTTGAGCGCACCGGGCAGTCGGTTGGCCTTCGAGTTCGTCCCCGACACAAGGATTTTCCAGGACGAGCGCTGGCGCTCACATCACGACCGGATGAGAGAACTGGGCTTCGAGATCGACTTCAACGACCTCGTCTACCACGCCGAGCGCAGCCACATTCTGGACTATCTGTCCGGCAGCGGCTGGCAGACCGCGCCGCAGACCGTCGCCGAGCTACATGCAGCCAATGGCTTCACGTATCCCGACGACGAGCTCGCGACCGCGTTCGCCGATGTCACCTATACCAGCGCAGTACTGAAGCGCTGAAGCTCTAGCTGCCCTACTGGGCGCTGCGGAGCAGTTCGTCCTTCAGGCGCGTGGTGAGCATGTCCTGGAACACCGTCTGCGCCGGGGCGTACAGCTCCCGGAAGGTCGACAGCAGCGCGTCGCGGTTGTACTCCGGGATCGCGCCGGTCGGAGGGGTCCAGAAGCTGTCGATGTCCATCAGGAAGAACTGGCCCGTCTGCGGCGGCGCGACCCGGCGCAGGTGGTAGCTGGCGTCGAGCGCCTGCCCGACGCCCGGACCGTAGCGGACGATGAGCGACCTGCCGGGCTGGGCCTCGCGATAGACGGCGGCGCCCTGCCACTCCGTGAGCGTCAGTCCGCCGGGCGCCAGGCGCTGCGGGCCCAGCAGGCTCTCGTCGATCCAGTTGGTCCACTCGATGCGGCCGTCGACGCCGGCGGGCACGCGAATCTCCAGGACGTAGCGCAGGCCGATCCGCTCGACGCCGACGATGGAGGAGACCTGAGAGCGCGCGTCCACGACGCGCATCGCGATGTCCAGGAAAGTGTCGAAGTTGCTGTAGGCACTGGTCTCGACGACGATCGCCTGGCTCTTCAGCGACGCGGCGGTGGTGTTCTCGCGGTTTGAGTAACGCACGAAACGGTCGGCAACCGGCTGCGGGGGCTGGCCGGGCGCGGCCATTCCCCATTGGACGTCTTGGGCCTGGCGTTCGATCGGCAGGTCGGTGACCAGCTGTTGTTTCAGTTCCCGGCTTGCCGATTCGGTGAGCGTGTCTGTGGCCGGATGACGAATTTCCAGCGTTACGAGGGCTACGGGGGCGTTGGGTTGGACTTCAGCGGGATTCACGTCCGGAAGCATAGCCGCGAGCATAACCATGCGGGGGGCATTCAAACGGACCGCCCTAATTCGTTCGGTCGGCGAGATGCCCGTGGGTGCCCCCAGTAGGACTCGAACCTACGACCTGCGGATTAAAAGTCCGTAGCTCTACCAACTGAGCTATAGGGGCGGCGGAGACTCAGGATACTGGGTGCCCTCGTGGGCCTCGTTTGAGGATTAGGCCCGGGGTGACCTAAGCTGGCTTGGCTCCCAACGGTGATCACGTTGCGAGTGCCCCGGAGAGATTCGGTTCTGGCCCCCTTCGTCTAGCGGCCTAGGACGCCGCCCTTTCAAGGCGGTAGCGCGGGTTCGAATCCCGTAGGGGGTACTTGCGACGCGGGCTACCGTGGAGCAGAGCAAGGCCCTGTGGCGCAGTTGGTTAGCGCGCCGCCCTGTCACGGCGGAGGTCGCGGGTTCGAGTCCCGTCAGGGTCGCCAGCACGGCGAGGCACACGCTGCCTGCCGGCTTCCGGCCAGGTAGCTCAGTCGGTACGAGCGTCCGCCTGAAAAGCGGAAGGTCGGCGGTTCGATCCCGCCCCTGGCCACCAGTTCTAAGGACTCGGGAACGGCGTCCCGGTCAGGATCGTCTCCGCCGACTCGACCAGCACGGTCAGCTCCAAACCGCCCGTCAGCGTGAGCAATCCGACGTTCGCGGCGATCGGATTACCGACGGCATTGACCAGTCCCTGCAACGGCTGCCCGTTGACCGCCTGCAGCACCCCGTCCAGGAACAGGTTGGCGTCATAGGACGGCAGCGACACCAGCGCCGCGGTGGCGAGGTCCGCGGTCGGCAGCAGCGTCGCGTAGGCAGTCGAAAACGCGTTCGTCGCAGACCCGACGACGGCCGTGTTGGCCGCCTCCAAACCGAGCAGCAGGTCCGATACCGACGGCGCCCCGGCGGGCAGCGTCACGCCGCCGGTCGCCGGCAGCAGGTCCGCCAGTGACAGTGACGGCAGCTGCAGCGGACCCATCGTCGACAGGTCTCCTGCCGCCGCGGCAATCCCCTGCGGTATCCCCTGCAGGATCGCGGGACCCAGGGCCGCGGTGGCACTCAGCGGCGGCAGGAACCCGAACGGGGTGGGCACGTTCGCCGGGCCGGTGGAATAGCCGAAGTTCGGGTCCCCGTAGCCCCAGTTGACGATCGGTTTGAGCACCGGTTGGACCAGGTCCGCGAGTGGGTTGCCGATGAAGGGGATGGCCCGGATCGGATCCAGCAGCGGCAGGTTCTGCGTCGGGATCATGTAGTACGTCGTCGTGGTCGGTCCCTGCGTCGGCAGCACGATCGCCGAAGCCAGCTGCGCCGCCGTGACGCTGTCGTAGGTCGTGTGCACCGTCACCATGCCGGCCAGCGCGTTCAAATCCGAGATGACGTTGATCGGGTAACGAGGGAAATCCGCCCAGCCGTCGTATTCGAGGGTGTAGCTCAAGGTCGGGAACGAATTGCTGGGCGCCGGTCCCAACGTGGTGATGCCCAGACTCGGCAGGCTGAGCCCGGGGAAGCGCGCGTCCCAGCCGCCATTGGGATTCATCGAATTCCCCAGCAGCACAAAGTTGATCGGCAGCGAACTCGGCGTCCCGGTGGGATCCAACAATTGCATTTCCAAAGATGCGATGTTGGCGCTCTGCGAATAGGCCACGATGTTCAGCGCATTTCCGGCGGCCAGTTGCTGCTGGATCGCGTTGTTCAAGATGGTGACGCCCCGGGCGATTGCCACATCGGAGGTTAGGTCTTTGATTCCGCTGTCCGGGAATTCACCGGCCGGCAACGCCAGTGCCTGCACCAGGCCCGCGGGGAAATGGGGTTCGAGGTATTTGGCGACCACGTTTGCGACGAAGTCCGCCGGGGGTATCGGGGTTCCGCTGCCGTCCATGACCAGCGTGACCAACCCGCCGGTCCCGCTACCGCCCAGCAGCGGGGTGGTGAGCGCGCTCACACTGGCCGCCTCCGAGACGGTATAGGCCTCACCGGCTGCGGCCAGCGACTGCGCGAACTGCTGATGCATCGCCGCCATTCGGGAAATAACCTGCTGGCCCTCCTCGGCGAAAGCATTGAACAGCCCGGCAATCGCATTCGAGACTTCGTCGGCGGCCGCCGACACCAGCCCCGTTGTGGTGCGTGCCGCGGCGGCACCGGCATCGCGGACCGCCGTCCCGACGGCAGCCACTTGCGCTGCGGCCGAGGCCATTACCTGAGGTTGCGTCAGCACGTACGCCATGCAGCCATCCCTACCACCGCGGTAGGAACGCCGCTCCGCGCCACGACCGGCGCTCAGTCAATTCCCAGTTAGCGCAAAGAAATTGGGTCGCTCAGCTCGCGACCGGGTCTGACCAAACCGGACCCGGAGAATTGACGTCCGTTCTGCGAACCCGGGTCCATGCGGAGCCGTGTGGAACGGGAGTCGTGAATGTTGTCGCGGTGGATGGAATTGCGTTGAAACCCTGATTGCCAGGAAAAGCTTCACCGGGGGAGCAGAATGCACAGAGTGCAGGACTCAGCGTGGGGTAACCGCACGCGGGGCAAACACAAGTTTTCACTGCTCCGGCTCCTGGTAGATGTAAGTCGAACGCACCCCCCGACTACCCTCGGGTACCACCACCTAAACGCTTCTCTTGCAACGGTTGTTGCCGCCAAACTCGCTCGAGATGGGTGGTTACAAGGCGCATGGATCGGGGAACTCGCCCTCCAGATGGTGTCCGAAGGGGGCGCCGCGAGGATAGGAGCGAAAATGATCGGAACGATAGTTCTGGCGTTGGTCGTGGGCGCGATTATCGGTGTGGTAGCCCGCCTGGTCATGCCCGGTCGGCAGAGCATCGGCATGCTGATGACGGTGTTGCTCGGTGCGTTGGGTGGCTTGCTCGGCTCCCTGATCACCAGCCACTTCGGTTACTCCAACGCCAACGGCGGGATCGCCTGGATTCCGTTCTTCGTCGGTGTGGGCGCCGCGGTCGTCTTGATCGCCGTTTACGAGGCGGTCACGGGACGCCGTACGCACACCCGGCTGACCCGGTAACCAGCCGACAAATTACGAGCGTAACGCCGCGGCACAAGGGAAATCCCGCCGCGGCGTTACGCTCGTTTTTTCGTCAGCGTCGGTAAACCGGCAAATACTGGCCGAGTTCATCGAACAATGCCTGATTTAGATTAAAAGCGACTTTTACCTCGCCGACCGCCCGATCGATTTCCTCGGCATCCAGCGCAAGGTCGTCCAACCGGGCGCGGTATGCGTCCTTATAGGGCTTGGCGCGTACCGGGAATTTGTAGAACGCCAAGCCGGCGCCGTCCAGTTCGAAGGTCCGGTCCAGGATCTTGCCGACGGCCTGGCCGCCCGACAGATCGCCCAGGTACCGGGTGTAGTGGTGGGCCACCAGCGCACCGCCCCACGAAGCACGGGTTAGCCGGTCGCGATAGGACCGGGCGGCGGGTGAGTCCACCTCCCGCGCCACTCCGGGCGCCCAGAAGTCCAGATCCGCATCGATGGCGGCCAACCGTTCCAGCGCGGGGTCATACACCGCGGCCACCAGCGGGTCGTCGCGCCGACTACGGACCGCTGCCTCGAGAGCCTCGTAGATCATGCGTAACCGCAGCAGGTAATCGGCATAACCACGCCGGTTGATTCGGCCGGCAAGCAGTTCCGTCACGAACGGCGACTGCTCCGCGGCGTCATGCTCGACGGTCGAACCTTCCTTCATCGCCACGGAGAGAGGCTGGACGGCCTCGGTGGCGCTCGGCGACATCCTGCTCCCGTCGGTTGCTAGCGATCGTGCCTACCTGTCAGAACGATACTGACAAGTCCTGCGGCGTTGCATCTGTTCCATGTGGGACCGCAGGCCGGAGGGGCCGCCCGTAAACTCTCGGGCATGGTTTTGCGGGGGCCTCGGGTCATGCGGACCCTAGCTGCAGCTACGGGCAGGGCGGCGGCCGTCGTTGCTTGCTCCGCAACCATCGCCGCCACGGCTTGTTCACACAGCGGCCCATCGGCTAACCCCACTCCCACGCCCGGCTCCCGGGCCGATGCCCTGATCGTCAGCGTGGAGGAAGTCCGTCGGATAGCGAATTACGAAGAGCTGACGGCACATACCCACGCGGACTTGCGTCATCCGCCGCCCAGTGACCTCAACGCTCCGGGTCCTTGCCGGGCGGCGGGAATCAGCGACGTCACATTCGGCACCGGCTGGACGGAATTTCGCAGTGCGGGCTATCACGGGATCACCGACGACCTGAAACCGGGCGGGCCGGCCATGATCCAGACGGTCAGTCAGGCCGTCGCGGTGTACCCGGACTCCGCCACGGCGCGTGGTGTCCTGCATCAGCTCGAGTCGTCGTTGCAAGACTGTGTCGCGTTGCACGACCCCCGGTTCGACTTCACTCTCGACCGGCCCGACACTGCCACCGTCAGGATCAGCGCCAATGCATGGAGTCACGTGTATCACGAGAAGTCGGCGGTGCTGATCAGCGTCGGCGTGCTTGGGCTCGAACCGGCCGATCAGATTGCGAAGGCCATTCTGCAGACGGCCACCGGCCGGCTCTGACAGACACGCTGTGGCGCTGGCGGCATTCGGTCCGGCGAGCCGGGACAATATGGACGTGCGTCCTTGGCGGGTGGCCCTGCTCATCGCTCGGCTCACGATCGCGGCATGCCTACTCGGCGCCTGCCATTCGACCCAAACGGCGAAACCGCTCGCTACTGCGCTCTCGGTCCGACCGGTACTCACCACCTCCCCGTCGGGCCCAGGGGTGCCGCCGGTCAGCGACGAAGCCCGGGCGGCGGGATTCGTCGACGTCCGCTCCGTCGTTCCGGATGCCCTCATCGACCTGCGGTACGCGACGACGAACAATTTCACCAAGACGCAGCTCTATCCCGCCGACGCCCGCTGCCTGGTGCACCAATCCATGGCGCAAGGCCTCACGGCGGCGGCGAACGCGTTGCGCCCGGACGGGCATGTGCTGGTCTTCTGGGACTGCTACCGACCCCACGACGTCCAGGTCAAGATGTTCCAGGTGGTGCCCAATCCGGCGTGGGTGGCCCGCCCCGGCCAGTACGCCCACAGCCACGAATCCGGCCGGTCGGTCGACGTGACCTACACCTCCGCGCAATCCCCTTGTCCCGCTGGCCAATTGGTGAGCGGTATCTGCCTGGCCGAGATGGGCACCGACTTCGACGACTTCTCCGCGCGTGCCCACGCCTACGCGACGCAGGATGTCAGCGCCGCGGCCGTGGCCAACCGCAAACGCCTGCGCGACGCAATGAGCTACGGCGGCCTGGCCGTCTATTCCGGCGAGTGGTGGCATTTCGATGGCCCTGGCGCAGGGGTCGACCGGCCGATCCTCAACGTGCCGGTCAACTGAGCATGCTCACTAGGCTGCTTGCGTGAGCGACGAACCCCGGACCGTCTACACCCACGGACATCACGAGTCGGTGCTGCGCGGTCACCGGCGACGCACGGCGCAGGATTCCGCCGGTTACCTGTTGCCGCGTCTGCGACCGGGATTATCGGTGCTCGATATCGGTTGCGGCCCAGGCACAATCACCGCTGACCTGGCGGCTCTGGTGGAACCCGGGGAGGTGACCGCGGTCGAGGTCACCGACGATGCATTGAACCTGGCGCGCGCCGAGGCGCAGCGGCGCGAGGTCTCCAATATCTCGTTCGTGACTGCCGACGTGCACGCGCTCGATTTTCCGGACGACGCGTTCGACGTCGTGCACGCCCACCAGGTCCTGCAGCACGTGGCCGATCCGGTCCAGGCGCTGCGGGAGATGCGGCGGGTGTGTGTGCCGGGCGGCGTGGTCGCGGTGCGGGACGCCGACTACGCCGGGTTCATCTGGTACCCGCGGGTCGATGCCCTGGATCGTTGGCTGGCGTTGTACACCGAGGCGGCGCGCGCCAACGGCGGCGAACCCGATGCCGGTCGCCGGCTGCTTTCCTGGGCCCGACAAGCCGGCTTTGCCGACATCACCCCCACCGCCAGCATGTGGTGCTACGCAACGGAGGAGACGCGCGACTGGTGGGGCGGCATGTGGGCCGATCGCATCCTGCACTCCGACCTGGCGCACCAGTTGGTGCGGTCGGGAATGGCTACCACAGCCGAACTCGAAGAGATCTCGTCCGGATGGCGGCGATGGTCGCTGGCGCCGGACGGCTGGTTCGCCATCCCGAACGGCGAAATACTCTGCCGCGCCTGACGTCAGCCGCCGTGCGCGACGATGGCGTTGCGGGCGTAGTCGGCGGCCTGGTTTGCCATTCCGTTGTCACGGTAGGTGCTGTGCGCGGCACGATCGCGTCCGCCGGGGGAGCACACCGGATCCCCGTCGACGCAGAGTTGCAGTGTCTTCGCCGCGTAGAGCGAACCGATGTTGATGGGCGGGGCGCTGCGGTCGACGAGGTGCAGGAACCAATCCGACGGCGGTGCGAACAACACCACCGCCGCGACCTTGGAAGCCACGGCCGGCGGCATCGGTCCGGTCACTCCGTCGGGCAGGGCGACACCGTCGGGAACGGAATCCGAAGTCGTGTATGCGGCAACGGCTGCGCCCTGAGAGTATCCGCCCAGCACGATTTTGGTGTTCGGGCAGTTCGCGGCGGTGGCCTCGACCTTTGAGCTGGCGTCGGCCACCCCGTCGACCGCCCGGTTGAAGTCCAACGAGGCCGGGTAGTTGACCGGGTCAACGGCGACGTTCTTGCCGACCAGGCGGGCATTGAGCGCATCGACGAAAGCCTGCCCGGTAGCGCCGATGCCAGGGGCTTCGAAGGTCCCGCGGGCAAACACCACATCGACATCCGGACAGCCGGGATCGGCCCCGGCGTGCGCGAGAACGCGTTGCGGAGCGGCCATCAGTGCCAGCATGGACAGGAGCGCCGCGGCCAACAATGGCGCCACTCGCGGAAATGACAGGGTGGGGGATCCGGTGCGGCGCAAGGTCGGCTCTTTTCGTCAGTCATTTCCAGGGGTCCGCCGATAGAACCTGGTGGCGGGGCGATTTGTTCCGCACCGGTTGCGCACCAGGTGCGTTGTGATCGTAATTCAGCGATTAGACAGGTGCAGCCCGGGCGAATGCCGCAGCGAAGCCGAACGCGGGTCGTTTTGCGCTGTTTATGCACTTAACCGGTGGTGCCGGTCAGCGGCTCGGCGAATTGTCCCGGATTTGCTGTTGTGCGCATCGTCACATTCTTGGATTCGAATGTGCTGCCGCACAGGCTATTCAGGGCGTGGATGAATCGCCATCGGCTATTCGGGCGCTCAGGCTCTCCCGGTCCACCCGGGCTATCACTTCATTCATGTCGAGACGCGCGATGATGGCGTCCAAATCAATGCGCGCCACAATGGCGTCGATGTCGATGCGGGCGATGATCGCGTTGATGTCGATGCGAGCCATCAGGGCGTCAATGTCGAGCCGCGAAACGATCTCGGCGATATCGAGACGGGCAATGATGGCGTTGATATTTATCCGCCGCACGATCCGCTCCAGGCTGATGCTGTCACCCACGATCGTGTCGACCAGCCCGAACAGTGCCCGCTCGGCCTCACGCCGCTGCCAACGCAGTAGCCCACTCACCCTCGGTAGGCTACCGGCGCTTCGGCGTGGCAAGTCGTCAGTCATGGCGGCATTCTGCGGTAAAAGCGGCTCGCTGGATACCCCGTTTCACCAGGTCAACACTATGGTATTGGCATTCTCTTTTTTTGCAAGTACGTTATGCACTGATGGATAACGCAGCCCAGACCCCGTCGGGCATACCGCTCGCGCCGGTGTATGGACCGGCGGACCGACCTTCCGAGCCACCACCGCCGGGGGAATTCCCGTTCACCCGGGGCAACTTCGCCTCGGGATACCGCGGCAAGTTGTGGACCTTCCGGCAGTACTCCGGTTTCGGCACCGCGGAGGAGTCCAACCGCCGCTACCGCTACCTGCTCGAGCAGGGCGGTACCGGTCTGTCGGTCGCGCTCGACCTGCCGACCCAGTGCGGGTACGACTCCGACGACCCCGACTTCGGAGAAGAAGTCGGCCGCGTCGGCGTCGCGGTGGACACGCTGGCCGACTTCGAGATCCTGTTCGACGGCATCCCGCTGGACAAGCTGAGCACCAGCATGACCATCAACGGCACGGCGGCGATTCTGCTGGCGTTCTACGTGGCGGCGGCCGAACGCAAAGGGATCCCGCGTGCCAAGCTCACCGGCACCATCCAGAACGACATCCTCAAGGAATACGCGTCGCGGGGAACCTGGATCTGGCCGCCCGAACCGTCACTGCGACTGATCGCCGACACGATCGAGTTCTGCGCGGCCGAAGTGCCGAGGTTCAACGCGATCTCGGTGGCGGGGGCACACTTTCGGGATGCCGGTGCCACGGCGGTGCAGGAAATGGCGTTCACGTTGGCCGACGGCGTCACTTATTGCGACACGGTCGTCGAACGCGGCCGGATGACCATCGATGAATTCGCGCCGCAGATCTCTTTCTTCTTCTACACGCACGGCGATTTCTTCGAGGAGGTCGCCAAATACCGTGCGGGACGGCGTCGCTGGGCCACCATCGTGCGGGAGCGCTACGGCTCCACAAAGGACAAGGCGTCGATGTTCCGGTTCGGCTGTGTGTGTGGCGGTGCGTCGCTGTATGCGCCACAGGCGCAGAACAACGTGGTGCGCGTGGCCTACGAGGCGATGGCGGCAGTGCTGGGCGGCGTGCAGTCGATGTTCACCGCGGCGTGGGACGAGCCGTTCGCCCTGCCCACCGAGGAGTCCACCACGCTGGCGCTGCGCACCCAGCAGATCCTCGCTTACGAAACCGGCGTGACGCAGGTCGCGGACCCGTTGGGTGGCTCCTACTTTGTCGAGGCGCTCACCGACGCCACCGAGGCTCGCATCATCGAGATCATGGCCGACCTCGAACAGCACGGCGGCATGGTCAGCGCGATCGAGGACGGCTACCTGCAAGGCCTGATCGCCGACGAGGCGTACCGGGTCCATCAGGACATCGAGTCGGGCGCGCGCCCGGTCGTCGGGGTCAACAGGTTCGTCTCGCAAGAGCCCGAACCCGATGTCGTCACCTACGAACTCGACGCCGAGGGGCGCGATCTTCAGCTCAAGCGCCTGTCCAAGGTGAAGGCCGAAAGGGACAGCGCCGCGGTGGAATCCGCACTCGCCGCGTTGTCGCGCAGCGCCGAGGGGACGGACAACCTGATGCACAAGCTGATCGACTGCGCCAACGCCTACTGCACGGTGGGGGAGATGGTATCCGCGCTCAAGGCGGTGTGGGGCGAGTTCCAGCAGCCGGTGGTGTTCTAGATGGCGGCGCGCATCCTGGTCGCCAAGCCGGGCCTGGACGGGCATGATCGCGGCGCCAAGATCGTCGCCCGCACCCTGCGGGACGCCGGCTTCGAGGTCATCTACACCGGCATTCGTCAGCGCATCGAGGACATCGCGTCGATCGCGGTGCAGGAAGACGTCGCTGTGGTCGGGCTGAGCATCCTGTCCGGAGCGCACCTGACGCTCACCGCACGCACCATCGAGGCCCTGCGCCAGGCCGACGCCGGCGATATTGCCGTGGTGGTCGGCGGCACCATCCCGCACGCCGACGTACCCAAACTGCTCTCGGCCGGTGCGGCGGCGGTGTTCCCCACCGGGACTTCGCTGGACACCCTGGTGCGGGATATCCGCGCGCTGACCGGCACACCCGAACCCGACCAGGAGGTGCCGTGCGCGTCGGAGTGATGATCGGCGCCGAGCGTGGCGACATGGCCCGCAAGGTGTCGAAACTGGCTGCAGACATCGAATGGGCCGAAGCCGCCGGCCTGGATACGGCGTGGATGCCGCAGGTCCCCGACGATTTCGACTGCCTCACCATGGTGTCGCTGATGGCCGCGCACAGCAGCCGCATCGAACTGGGCACCGCGGTGGTGCCGCTGCAGGCCCAGCATCCCATCGCCCTTGCCCGCCAAGCGCTTTCGACGCATGCCGTGGCGGATGGCAGGTTGGCGCTGGGGGTTGGACCGTCGCATCACTGGATCATCCGCGACATGCTCGGGTTGCCGTATCAGAAGCCGGCCGCCTACACCCGCGACTATCTGCAGGTGCTCAATGCCGCCATCGCGGGACCGGGACCGGTTGACGTCGAGAACGATTCGTTCACGGTGCACAATCCGACCGTGCTGGCTGCAGACCCCCCGATGCCGGTGCTGGTCGCCGCGCTCGGGCCGGTAATGCTGCAAATTGCCGGTGAACTGGCCGACGGCACCGTGTTGTGGATGGCCGACGAACGCGCGATCGGTGAGCACATCGCGCCGAAGATCACCAAGGCCGCCGCCGACGCGGGCCGGCCCGCACCGCGGATCGTCGCGGGCATCCCCGTATGCCTCTGTGCGCCTTCGGAAGTGGAGGCAGCCAAGGAGCGGGCCAACCGGATCCTGGGTGAGGCCGAGGTATCGCCCAATTACCAGCGACTGCTCGAACGCGGCGACGCGCGCGACGTCGGGGATCTGTGTGCCGCCGGTGATGAGGCGGGGATCCTGGCTCGGATGCACCGCTTCGCCGACGCCGGTGTCACCGACCTGTCAGTGCGCTTGTTGCCCATTGGTGACAACCGCGACGAACTGATCGCCTCCAAGCGCCGCACCCGCGAGATGATCGCCGAGCTGGCTGCGGAGTTGCGGTGAGCAGTCCCCCGCAAGCGGGCGGTGCCCCCAATGAAAGCCCCGACACGCACGGCGTGCCGGGTGCTCTCACGTCTCCTCGCGGGAAGGGCGGGGAAGGCCCGCTCGCCGGCATCCGGATTCTGGAAGTCGGCACCATGCTCGCGGGGCCGTACGCCACGATGCTGCTTGCCGACCTCGGGGCCGAGGTCACCAAGATCGAACCGGCTGGCGGCGAGATATCCCGCGGAGTGGGTGACAGCTACTTCGCCAGCCTCAACCGCAACAAGTCCAGCCGCTTTCTCGACCTCAACAGCGATGCGGGACAACAGAAACTAGGCGAACTCGTCGCGGGAGCACATGCGCTGCTGGTGAATCTGAAGCCCTCGGCGATCCGGCGCCTGGGACTCACCTACGAAGCGCTGCGCCGGCACAACGAGAAAATCGTCTGCGTTGCCATCACCGGCTTCGGTCTGGACGGCGGTGACGACCCGGCGTTCGACTACGTCGTGCAGGCCGGGGTCGGCATAGCCGCCCTGACCGGCGACCCGGACGGGCCGCCGACGCTGCCCGGCTACTCCTCGGCCGACAATTCCACCGGAATGTGCGCTGCGCTGGGGCTGTTGGCCAAGATCGTCTCCGGCAGCGGCGGACAGGTGGACGTCTCGCTGCGTGACGTGATGTTCTCCCAGTTGAATTACCACGCCGCCGCGTACCTCAACGACGGCACCGAGCCGCAGCGCCGGCCCTACGGTGCGCACTCGTATTACGTTCCTGCGCAACTGTTCCCGACCGCCGACGGATTCCTGGCGCTGTTCATCACCCACGATGGGTTCTGGAGATCGTTTGCGACCGAGGCAGGTATCGGCGGATTCGAGACGATGGCCGAGCGGGTGAGCCGCCGCGACGAGGTCCTGGCCGTCGTCACCGCGATGCTGGCCACCGATACTGCCGCCAGTTGGGAGCGGCGGCTGCGTCGGCTCGGAGTCCCCGCGGCCGCGGTGCGCACGCTGCCCGAGGCGCTCAAAGCAACGCCGGAAGTCGTGGTGTCCGCGGGGGATATGCGCCTGGTGGGCAGCCCAATTCACGTGTCCGGTTATCAGCCCGACTACCGGCCACCGCCCAAACTCGAGGGCGCTCAGGGCGCTTAGGGGGCGTAGTCGGTGACGACCTCGAGCAGCCGCGGTATCGGCGGCGGGTCGAGCTGTAGCGCATCGGACATGGTCAGCTTGGCGCGGCCCATGTTCTGCAGGATCGCCGCCAGGTCGTCGCCCTCGATCTCATACAGCGCGACGTAAGGCCCCTGCCCGTCGACCGGCCGCAGCCGGCGAGCTGAAACGATGCCGTCCACCGCGACCAGTTCGGGAAGATGAATCTCGTCATACCAGGTGTTGTATTCCTGTTCGCGGTCGGGCGAACTCGGATAGGTCTCGACATAGATGATGCCTTTTGCCATGCTCGCGGCCTCCCTGGTGGCTACTCGTACTGCACGGTGATCGGTGTGGTGTCAGGTATGCCCTGGCACGTCAGTATGTAGCCGTCGGCGACCTCGTCGTCATCGAGCGCGTCGTTGATCCGCATGGTCGCGGTGCCTTCGGTGAGCCGGGCCATGCAGGTTCCGCAGTTACCGGCCTCGCAGTTGAACGGCGGATCCAGCCCTGCCCGGCGCGCGCTTTGCAGCAGCGTTTCGCCGGGAACCAGCGGCACCGTAACTTTTTACGCTCGAGGTGAATGGTTACCGTGCCGGGCTCGGTCATGACCGCCTATCTTGGACTAGTTGCGTTCTTCAGTATAGAGAATACTATTCTCACAGGACGATAGGATCTTCTCAAGCCCGTCCTACCGGAAGGATCGAAACGTGAGCGAGCCGGCCGCGCTCGTGTTCGAGGATCGGCACTTCAGCCTGCCTCGGCTCGCCGCGCTGACCGACGGACTGGCCGCCAGCCTGCGCAAACGAGGGGTCGGCCCGGGGCAACGGGTCGCGGTGATGGCGTCCAACCGGCCGGAGTTCGTCGCGGCGGTGCAGGCGCTGTGGCGCCTCGGCGCGGCAGCGGTCCTGCTCAGCCCGGCCTGGAAGCGTGGCGAGGTCGAGCACGCGTTGGCACTGACCGACCCCGCCGACGCCGTCGGCGACCATCCGGTGCTGGCGCAGCTGATGCCGATGCTGCACCTGGACGAGCCGCACGCTGCCGGGGAAGCGGCGACCGCCGCCGCACGGCCGGACGACGACGCGGTCCTGGTGTTCAGCTCCGGCACCACCGGGCTGCCGAAGGCGGTCCGGCACACCCACGCCTCGTTGGCCGCGGCGGTGCGGCACTGGCGCGATGCGTTGCGGCTCACCGACCGCGACCGCATCCAGATCGCCACCCCGCCGTCGCACATCCTGGGCCTGCTGAACATCCTCACCGCGTTGCGCACCGGAGCCTGGTTGAGGCTGCACCCGCGCTTCGATATCGACCGGATGCTGCGCCACATCGAAAGCGACCGCATCACAGTCGAAATGGCCGTGGCACCTATCGCGCTGGCCATCGCCTCGCATCCCAAGCTCGAGTCGTACGACCTGTCGTCCCTGCGGTACATCATGTGGGGAGCCACCCCCGTGACCGCCAGCATCGCCGAGAGGTGACCC
>NZ_HG964939.1:327930-501958 GCF_000613245.1 Mycobacterium asiaticum DSM 44297 | reverse complement strand
AACCCGCTGGACGGGGCCCGGCTGGACTCGGTGGGCCGCGCGGTGCCCGGCGTGGAGCTACGGGTGGTCTCGCTGCAGACCGGTGAGCAGGTCGGTCCCGGCGAAGTCGGTGAAATACAGGCGCGGTCGGATTCGCTGATGGCTGGTTACCTGCCCGAGACGGCCACGGCCGACGCGCTCTGTAGCGGCTGGTACCGCACCGGGGACGTCGGCTGGCTCGACGGGGGCGGCTGGTTGCGGATCACCGATCGCCTCAAGGAAATGATCAAGGTGCGCGGGTTCCAAGTCGCACCCGCTGAAATCGAGACCGTCCTGCACGGTCATCCGGGGGTCAAGGACTGCGCGGTCTTCGGAGTGCCCGACGGCCTCAACGGAGAAGCCGTCGTCGCCGCCGTTGCCGCCCAAACCCCCTGTGAAAGCCCTGATTTCGCTGCGGAGCTGACAGCCCGGGTGGCAGCGCAGCTGGCGTCCTACAAACGTCTGAGCCGGGTGGTGTTCGTCCCGGAGATTCCTCGCCTGCCGTCGGGCAAGGTGCTGCGCAGAGTGCTCAAGGAGAGCTATGGATGTACGTCTGACCGCTGAACAACAGCAATTGCGCGACGCCGCAGCCAAGCTGGCCGACGACCTCGGCCCAGCGGCGGTGCAGGACCTGGCCGACCAGAGCCGGATCACCCGGCTGGACAAGCAGATCGCCTTGACCGGTTGGCGCTCGCTTCGCTCGGATGAGGCATCGGGGGTCGAAGTGGCCATCGTTGCAGAGGAATTCGGGCGCCGACTCCTCGACGCACCGTTTCTGGGTCCGGTGCTGGCCGACGATCTTTCACGCCACCTCGACGGCGAGATCGATTCCGCGACAATCGCCGTGGACGATCTGGCCGTCGACGCCCGCGGCTACCGGCGGGCCCTGCTGCTGTCCGGCACCACGGTGCTGGCCGACGAGATCACCGGCGACGGTGGCGGCGCAGACCTTACCCGGGTCTCCGCGACGCTCTCCGGATCGCCCGCCCCGTTGGGCGAGATCCCCGCCGCGGCCGCCGACCGTTGGCTGGCCCTCGCCCTGGTCGGCACGGCCGCGGACCTCGTCGGGTCGGCACGCGGCGCACACGCGGTCGCCTGCGACTACGCGAAAATCCGCGAACAGTACGGCAAATCGATCGGTTCCTATCAAGCCGTGGCACACCTGCTGGCCGAAAGCCTCGCCTTGATCGAGGGCTCGGTGAGCGTCTTGCGCCATGCCGCATGGGCCGTGGACGAACTGGATCCGACCGAAGCCATCCAGGCGGCCCGGGTGGCGAAGGTCTACTGTGCCCGGGCCACCCGAACCGTGTGCGAGACCGCGATTCAGGTGCACGGCGGCATCGGCAACACCTGGGAATGCCTGGTGCACGTGTACTTGCGCCGGGCGCTCACATCAACCGAGCTGTGGCCGGTCAGCCTGAAGGAGGTCGCTCGTGGACTTTCGTGACTCTGCCCAGGAAGCCGAGTTCCGGGATCGGCTCCGGTCCTGGTTGTCTGTGCACGCCAAGGAGTTTGGCGGGTCGGGTGACGAGTACTGGGCCCGCCAGGCGCAGTGGCACCGCGCATTGTACGAAGAGGGATTCTTCGGGCTGTCCTGGCCGCGTGAATACGGCGGCCGGGAGCTGCCGCCGGTGTACGACGTGATCGTCGACGAGGAATTGGCCCGGGCCGGCGCACCGCCGCGGCCCAGTGTCGGCTACCTGGTCTTCGGGATCGGCCGGCACGGCAGCGACGCACTGCGGCAACGGTTTCTGCCCGGCATCATCAACGGCACCGAGCGCTGGTGCCAGGGTTTCAGCGAACCGGGCGCCGGGTCGGACCTGGCGTCGCTGACCACCACCGCCACCCGAGACGGCGACAATTACGTCATCCACGGGCACAAAATCTGGACCAGCTATTCCGACGTCGCCGACTGGTGCCTGCTGCTGGCCCGCACCGATCCGGACGCCAAACGGCATCGTGGGCTCTCAGCATTCGTCCTCGGCATGAAACAGCCTGGCGTGCAACAGCGTCCGCTACGCATGATCAACGGTGTCACAAACGAGTTCGGCCAGGTGTTCTTCGACGGCGCCACGGTGCCGGCCGATCGGATGGTGGGCGCGCCGGGTGACGGCTGGGCCGTCGCCATGACCGTGGTTGGCCACGAACGCGAACCGTCCACACTGGGTTACGCGGCGCGCTACAACAAGCTGGTGCGAGAGTTGGTGGCCCGCAGCGACGGTGAGGTCCACGACGACGTGGCGTGGGCCGCGGTCGAAGCGCAGATGCTGACGCACCACGTGCGGCGCCGACTGTCCGAACAACTTGACGGGGTGTCCCACGGTCCCGAGGGCTCCCTGGACAAACTGCTGATGACCTGGGTGGAACAATCCGTGGGGCACGCCGCGCTGGCGGTCGGCGGAACCCGCGACCCGGATCTGCTCAGCGCCTACCTGTACAGCCGCGCGCAGAGCGTGATGGGCGGGACATCACAAATACAGAAGAACATCATCGCCGCACGAATCCTGGGATTGGGAGTCTGAATGTATGACATGCCAAGCGAAATCGACGTCCGAACCGACGGCGCGCTGCGCATCATCACGCTCAACCGCCCGGACGACCTGAACGCCGTCAACGACAACCTGCACGTCGGACTGGCCCGACTGTGGCAGCGGCTCACCGACGATGCCTCGGCCCGTGCCGCGGTGATCACCGGCAGTGGCAAAGCCTTCTCGGCCGGTGGCGATTTTGCCTATCTCGCCGAGCTGGCCGAGGATGCCGAGTTGCGCGCCAAGACCATTCGCGACGGTCGGGAGATAGTGCTGGGCATGGCCCGCTGCCGGATTCCGGTTATCGCGGCCGTCAACGGGCCCGCGGTCGGGCTCGGCTGCAGTCTGGTAGCGCTCAGCGACCTGGTGTTCATCGCCCCCGACGCGTTCCTGGCCGATCCGCACGTACAGGTGGGCCTGGTCGCCGCCGACGGCGGACCACTGACCTGGCCGCTGCACATCAGCCTGCTGCTGGCCAAGGAATATGCCCTTACCGGCACCAGGATTCGTGCCGAGCGGGCCGTCGAACTCGGGCTGGCCAACCACGTGGTCGACGATCCGGTCGCCGAAGCCATCGCCTGCGCGAAGCGCATCATGGAGCTACCCCAGCAAGCGGTGGAAAGCACCAAGCGGGTACTCAACATCCATCTTGAGCGCGCCGTGCTCGCCAGCCTGGACTACGCCCTGTCCGCCGAGCATCAGTCGTTCGTGACCGAGGACTTCCGTTCGATCGTGAGCAAGCTCAACGCCGGCAAGAACTAGACGGCCGCGGATCGGGGTCGCGAACCAAACCACACTGCGAGATTCTGCGGGAAATGTCGCAGTGCGGTTCGGTTCGTGAACGGATTCAGCCCAGCGACACCAGGTCGGCGACGGAATCGCGGGGCAGGTCGTCACTGCTGACCGCAGTGATCACGGCTTCGGTGAGCTCGATCGCGCCGCCGTGGTTGTCCAGGAAGGCGGTGTCGGCGGCGTCCCGTCCGGTGGCGATCCGCACCATCGTCTGCCGCGGCGCCAAACAGGTCGCATCCACCACCCGCCACTGTCCGTCGACCAGCGCTTCGGCCACCGCATGGAAATCCATCGGCTGACAGCCGGGCGCGTACACCGCCACCAGCCGGGCGGGGACATTGACCGCCCGCAACAGCGCGACCACCAGATGCGCATAGTCGCGGCACACACCGGCCCCGGCCAGCAGCGTGTCTGTGGCGCCGTCGATCGGATCACTGGATCCCGGAACGTATTTCAACCGCGTCCCGACCCAGGACGACACCTTTTCCAGCAGGGTCACCGAGTTGGTGTATTGGCCGAACTCGGTGGCCGCGAAGCCGAAGAACTTGTCCGACTCGGCGTAACGGCTGGGGCGCAGATACGTCGAGATGTCGATGTCGTTGACCGGCAGCGGGTCGGCCGTGCCCACGACGGTGGCCTCATAGTTGACCCGCAGTTCGCCCACCCCGACCTCGGCGGCGTGGATCCGGGTGCCGTGCTGTCCGCTGATCTCCCGTAACGAGATCGGCTTGCCGTCCAGGGTGGCCGTCAACGACTCGTTCACTTCCAGTCCCGGCAGGGTTGCGGCGGTGATCTGAAACTCCAACGAAGTCGGATCGGTCACCTTGACCCCCAGGCTCGCCGCGACCTCACGCTTCATCGACGCGCCCCCTTTGTTCCGAATCCGTCGTAGCTTCATCGTTTGCAGCCAATCACGCTGCGTCTATACCCGCATCTCGTGGCTTGTCAATCAAGCGTCGTGCCAGCGAAGAAATTCGCGCATCACCGCGTCGAATTTCTGTGGCTCTTCGATGAACGGCAGGTGGGCGCTGTGCTCGAAGAACTCGAACCGCGAGCCGTCGATGGTTTCGTGCATCTCGCGCATCTCGTCCGGGGAACATTCGTCGAACCGGCCCGCCAGCAACAAAGTGGGAAGCGCGATCTCGCGCAACCGATCGCGCACGTCCCAGTCCCGGATGGTCCCGACGATGTGAAAGTCACTGGGGCCGAACATCGTTTCGAAGATCTCGGTCCCCATGTTCTGGAATGCCCGATAGAGATCGTCCGGCCACGGCAGTGCGCGGCACAGAAATGTCTCATTCCAGGTCATGATCGCAGCCTGATACTCCGCGTCGCTGGTGGTTCCGGCCGCCTCGTGACGATCGATCGCGTCCTGCGTCGACACGTCCAACTGCGACTTCAGCCGCGTCACGTGCTCGGCGAACCGGGGTATCGAGGCGGTGCTGTTGGAAATGGTCAGGCTGACAGCACCGGACGGCACGTCGAGCACGTACTGCTGGGCCAGCATGCCGCCCCAGGAGTTGCCGAAGATGTGGTAAGCGTCCAACCCCAATCCTCGGATGACGGCGTCCATCTCGGCCACCGAGCGCTCCATCGTCCATAAGGACCGGTCGGCCGGCCGGTCGGAATTCCCGCAGCCCAACTGATCCCAGAACACGACCGGCCGCTCATCAGCCAGACGCTCGAGGGAACTGAGGTAGTAATGCGGCAGTCCCGGACCGCCGTGCACCACGAGCAGTGGCAACCCGGGCGTTCCCGCGCTCGTCGGGCCCACCCGCTTGAACCAGACCGTGCCGCCGGGCACCTCGATCGTGCTCACCCGACACTTCCTTGCAACTCAGACTCTCGCGATGAGAGAATAGTGTTCTCGTTTCTTGGTTTTCTGAAGTGGAGATAGCCCGTGCCCGACGACGTCATCCTAGGTGAGGACACCTCGACGGTCGTCGAGGTAGCCGATGCCTAGCATCACGATGGACGTCGCCGATCTGATTGCCCGAGCACGCAGTGGCTCGCCACGCGCCGCCGGCCGGCTGCTGAGCTTGGTCGAGAGCGACCGCCGCGACGAGGTGCTGGCCGTCGTCGGCCCCTCCTCCGATGTACGGGTCATCGGGATCACCGGCCCACCGGGTGCCGGCAAATCGACGACGATCGCGGCGTTGGTCGGCGCGTACCGGGAGCAGGGCCGGCGGGTGGCCGTGTTGGCGGTGGACCCTTCGTCACCGTTCAGCGGGGGCGCGCTATTGGGCGACCGCATCCGAATGACCGCGCACATCAACGACTCTGACGTCCTGATCCGTTCGGTGGCCAGCCGGGGACATCTCGGCGGCCTGGCGGCGGCCGTACCCGCGGCGATCCGGTTGGTCGGCGCCATTGGGTACCACGTGGTCCTGCTGGAAACCGTGGGTGTGGGCCAATCCGAGATCGAGATCGCCGCCGTTGCCGATCCGACGGTCGTCATCCTCAATCCGGGAGCGGGCGACGCGGTGCAGGCCGCGAAGGCGGGTCTGCTGGAAGTCGCCGACGTCGTGGTGGTCAATAAAGCCGACCGCGACGGCGCGGCGCAGACGGTACGGGACCTGCGGGCGGAAACCGCCGCCCCGATCGTGAGTCTCGTCGCCGCCCGCGGCGACGGCCTGCCGGACCTGGTAGCCGCGATCGAGGCTCATCATCGCGCCGACAACCGCACTCGTCGGTTGGCCCGTGCCCGCGCGCAGATCCTGTCCCTGGCCCAGACGTTACTGCGCAACCGGACAGACCTCGACCTCCTCGCCGAGGCGGTGGTGGACGGCCGGGACGACCCGTATGCGGCCGCCGCCCGACTGTTATCACCTGCGCCGCAACAGGACTGAGCGGCAACTAGTTCAGCAGCCCCTGGCGCATCGCTTCGGCGACGGCGGCGGCGCGGTCACTGACTCCGAGCTTCTCGTAGAGGCGCTGCACATGAGTTTTGACGGTCGACGGTGCCACATAAAGCTCGCCGGCGATCGCCGGAATGCTTTGGCCGCGCGCGATACGGTTGAGCACCTCGCGTTCGCGCGCGCTGAGCACCGGAGCGCTCGGTGCGGCGCGCTGGCGGATCTCGCCGGCCAGTCCGCCGACCAGTGCGGGGGCCACCACGTCACGGCCCTCGGCGCAATCGAGTACCGCTTTGACGATCTCTGTGCGGGTCGAATCCTTCAACAGGAATCCGGCGGCGCCCTGTTGCAGAGCCTGGTACACGATCGCCGACTCGTCGTGCGCGGATATCAGCAATACTCGGGTCGGCAAGTCGTTGCTACGCACCGCCGCGGCCACCTGCGCGCCGTCCATCTTGGGCATGCGGTAATCGAGCAGGGCGACGTCCGGCAAATGCTCCTTGATCAATTCGAGGGCGGCCGAACCGTCATCCGCCTCACCGACGACGTTCACCGAACCGCTCAGCGAAAGCGCGCGCACCACACCCTCACGGAACAACGGGTGATCATCGCCGACCACCACCCGCACTTTTTCAGGCGTCCCCGCGCCGACCATGGCGAAAGTGTAGCGGCTGCCGGCAAAGGCCGAACGGATCCGGCTGAGTACGGTAGGTCCGTGGCGACCAGTGACGTCGAACTGGACCGGGTGCGCCGGGTGCACCAGCTGAGGTCCTACCGCATAGCCTCGGTTCTAAGGATCGCCGTAGCGGGACTCATGGTCGCCGCCATGCTCATCGGAACCCGGCGCTCGGAATGGGCCCAGCAAAGCATCTTGATCGGTGCGTACGCCTTCACCGCAGTGTGTTCGCTGTTGCTGGCGTACCGCCCGTCCCGGCGGTTGATCGGCGTGGGCTCGTTGGACGAGATGCGCCGCCTGGAGCCGTTCGCCTTCACCGCGATCGACGTGGTGGCGCTGACGGGATACCAATTGCTGTCCACCGACGGCATCTACCCTTTGCTGATCATGACGCTGCTGCCGGTGCTGGTGGGCCTCGATGTCTCGACTCGGCGGGCCGCTGTGGTGCTGGCCTTCACCCTGGTCGGTTTTGCACTCGCTGTCGTCCAGGACCCGGTCATGGTCCAGACGATCGGTTGGCCCGAGGCCGTCTTCCGGTTCGCGCTGTATGCGTTCCTGTGTGGCACCGCACTGGTGGTGGTGCGTATCGAGGAGCGGCACGCGCGCTCGATTGCCGGGTTGAGCGCGTTGCGCGAGGAGTTACTGGCGCAGACGATGACGGCTTCGGAGGAGTTGCAGCGCCGGATCTCCGAATCCATTCATGACGGACCCCTGCAGGACGTGCTGGTCGCCCGCCAGGAGCTGATCGAACTGCAGAGTGACGACCCGGACGACGAGCGGGTGAACCGCGCGTTGGCGGGGTTGCAGAATGCCTCGGAACGGTTGCGCCAGGCCACTTTCGAGCTGCACCCTGCGGTTCTCGAGCAGGTCGGGCTGGGCGCGGCGGTGCGACAGTTGGCCGGGTTCACCGCCGCCCGCTCAGGCATCGAAATCAGCACTGACATCGACTATCCGATCCGCGACGACATCGATCCGATTGTGTTCGGCGTGGTCCGCGAATTGCTGTCCAACGTGGTGCGTCACGCCCGCGCCCAACACGCCTCGGTCAGCCTGCAGATCAACGGTGAGAGTTGTGTGCTGGATGTGGCCGACGACGGCGTGGGGGTCAACGACGACACCATGGCGCGACGGCTGGGGGAGGGGCACATCGGACTCGCCTCGCACCGCGCCCGCGTCGACGCCGCCGGCGGCACGTTCCTCTTCCTACCCACCCCGGCGGGCACGCACGTCCGTGTGCAGTTGCCGGTCAGGGTTTGACGGACTCGCCGGTAGCCGCCGCGTAGCCGGCCCGATACCCGAATACCATTGCCGGGCCGATGGTTCCGCCGGCACCGCCGTATGCCCGGCCGGTGGCCCCGGCCATCGCGTTGCCCGCGGCGAACAGTCCGGCGATGGGTTGGCCGTTGACATGCAACACCCGGCCGTCGCGATCGGTCCGCGGGCCGCCCTTGGTGCCCATCGCGCCGATGTGCACCGGCACCGCGTAGTAGGGGGCGGTGTCAATGGGGCCCAACGTCTTTCCGGCCAGGGTCGTCGCGCGATCGTCGCCCCAGTAGCCGTCGTACGCGCTGGAGCCGCGACCGAAGTCGGGATCGGCACCGGCGGCGACATTGCGGTTCCACTGCTCGACGGTACGGGACAGACCCGCCGCGTCGATGCCTGTTTTCGCGGCCAGCTCGGCGAGGGTGGCCGACTCGCAGAACCAGTCCGGCACCGGTTCGCCCGGTGCGATGCCGAGAAATCCGTAGTTGCGCAGATGAATTGCGTCGAACACCATCCAGCCGCGGTCATTCACGTAGCCGCCGCGCGGGTCGAGGTAGTGAAAGGCACCGGCCATCGAGTTGTAGTCACATGCCTCGTTGACGAACCGCCGACCGGCCTGATTGACGATGATGCTGCGCGGGCGGGTCCGTTCCAATCGCACACTGCGGCTGCGCCGCCTGCCCTCGATGGTGTCGTTCGGGATCCGCACGATCGGCACCCACCACGCCTCACCCATGTTCGCCAGGTCCGCACCGAGCGCCATGGCCATGCGCAACCCGTCGCCGGTGTTGTTGGGCGGCGACACGGCGCCGTGCATGGGCCCACGCAGAAAAGCTTGCACCAGAACGGGATCCCATTCGAATCCGCCGGTGCCCAGGATAATCCCGCGGCGCGCGCGGACGTTCATGCTTGCCTCTGGCCCGGCAATCCGCACCCCCGCGACACCCTCGGAGTCGCCGATCAGTTCGGTGGCGCGCGAGTGGGTGCACGGGGCCACCCCCAGGTCCAGCAGACCCTTCAGCAGACCGGCGATCAGCGCCGTTCCGGCCACACACAGGTCGCCGGCGCGCTCCACCTCGGCGTGCAGCCGGGCCCGGGTCTCCGCGTCGAACCCGACGTTGGACCAGTCGGCGGGGAACGCGGTGATGCGGGTGGCCCAGTCACCGAGCTGGCCAAGGTCGAACGGCGCCGCCCCCAGCGAACGACCACCCGTCGGCTGCCCACCCGGCAACTCGGGCTGGTAGTCGGGGAAGCCGGTGGCCACCTCGAACCGCAGGCCGCTGTGGTCCTCGACGAAGTCGAGCATCGACGGGCCGGTCCGCACGAACGTGTCCACGAGCGCGTCGTCCATCGAGCCGAACGACTGTGCGCGCAGATACCGCAAGGCGTCCTCGACCGTCAAATCCCGGTCCGGACAACGGTTGTGGGCGGGGATCCACGCGATGCCACCCGAGACGGCAGTGGTTCCGCCGACGGTGGCCGCCTTTTCGTACACCTGAACCGTGGCACCGGTCGCCGCCGCGGTCAGGGCGGCCGTCAGACCGGCGGCACCACTACCGAGCACGACGACGTCGTATTCCTGATCCCAGTCAGTATCCCAGTCAGTCAAAAGGCTTGGTCCTTTCAGCTCAGGAGCGCGGACAACCGCGCTGCGGCCTGGATGACGGCGTCCTTGCCACGCATCACCACGTCTTCCCGATGCGAGATCAAGTTGATGCACGTCGGCGGCGACGGCGCGGGGCGATGCACCGGCACCGCGAGGCCATAGGTGTTCGGTTCGATTTCACCGTGCGTGGTGATCCAGCCGCGCTGGCGCGCTTCGGTGACCAGACCGCGCTCGGCCGGCCGCGGGGGCATGCTCGCCAGTAGCGCGATCCCGGCCGCACCCCGATCCAGCGGGTAGCGGCTGCCCTCGTGGAAGGCGAGTTGGTAGGCGACCTGAGTCGGCACGATCACCGCGATCGCGACCTGCTCCTCGCCCTCGGCCACCAGCAAGGACACGGTGGTGCCGAGCTCGTCGGCCAGCGCCCGCAGTGTCGGCAGGCAGAGCTGGCGCACGTTGTGGTCGAACGATGCACCCAGTGTGGCGAGCCCGGCGGCCGGCCGGTAGCGGCCGTCCTCACCCTTGGCTACCAACCGGAATTGGGCCAGGGTCGTCAGCAGTCGGTACGCGATGGTGCGGTGCACTCCCACCTGGTCAGCGACTTCCTGCATGGTCAGCCCGGTCGAGGAGGCCGCGACCAGTTGCAGCGCGGTGAGTCCCCGGGCAAGCGTCTGCGAACCCGTCACGCTCTTGACAGACCCCCGGGCGAGAGCCAAGCTCTATATATAACGCACATTAGTGTGCGATATTAGCACACAAGATGTCCGAAAACGAGAACCGGATTTCCGGCAAGAAGGAACCGTGACGGAGTTCGAGAGCGTCTGGAGCGACCTGCAGGGCGTTGAGTTTTCCCAGGGCTACCTCAACGCGGGCGGCGTGCGCACCCGCTACCTGCGCGCCGGCGAGCCAGGCAAGCCGGTGCTGGTGTTGTTGCACGGCTCCGGTGGTCACGCCGAGGCCTATGTGCGGAACCTGGCCGCGCACGCCGAGCATTTCTGGACGTGGTCGATCGACATGCTCGGGCACGGGTACACCGACAAACCCGGCCACCCGCTGGAGATCCGGCACTACGTCGAGCACCTGATGGCCGTGGTGCGCAGCATCGGGGCCGACCGGATCAAACTCAGTGGTGAGTCGCTGGGCGGTTGGGTCGCCGCGCGTGCCGCCGTGGACCATCCGGACGTCATCGACCGACTGGTGCTCAACACCGCCGGTGGCTCACAGGCCGACCCGGCGGTGATGAAACGAATCATCACTCTGTCGATGGCCGCTGCCGAGAACCCGACCTGGGAGACCGTGCAGGCACGCATCAAATGGTTGATGGCCGACAAGTCCAAGAACTACGACGACCTGGTCGCCAGCAGACAACGCATCTACCGTCAGTCCGGATTCGTCTCGGCGATGCGCGACATCATGGCGCTGCAGGATCCGGAGATCCGGGCCCGAAACCTGTTGGGCCCGGCGGAGTACGGTTCGATCACCGCGCCCACCTTGGTCCTGTGGACGAGTGATGACCCCACCGCCGATGTGCCCGAGGGTCGCCGCATCGCGTCGATGATTCCGGGGGCTAGGTTCGAGGTGATGCCGGGCTGCGGTCACTGGCCTCAGTACGAAGACGCCAAGACCTTCAACCGGTTGCACCTCGACTTCCTGCTGGGGCGTTGATGGCCGGCCCGGGCTTCGACGTGGTCGTCGTCGGCGCCGGCCCCGTCGGCCTGACCCTGGCCAACATTCTTGGCCTGCACGGCATTCGGACCCTGGTGGTGGACGAACGTTCGACGCTCATCGACTATCCCCGCGGGGTCGGCCTGGACGACGAGGCGTTGCGCACCTTCCAGTCGATCGGATTGGTCGACAACGTGCTGCCGCACACCGTTCCGAACCAGATCCTGCGCTTCTATGACGCCAAGCGCCGAGTGCTCGCCGAAATGGCGCCGCCGGACGCGCGTTTCGGCTGGCCTAAGCGCAACGGCTTCGTGCAGCCGCTGGTCGATGCCGAATTGCTGCGCGGGCTGGACAGATTCGACCACGTGCAGGTGTGGTGGAACCGCCCGATGGCCTCCTGCACCCAGGACGCCGACGCGGTGACCGTCACCCTCGGTGGCAACGACGACACCACCATGGTGCGCGCGCGGTATGTGGTGGGCTGCGACGGTGGGCGCAGCATGACTCGCGGCATGATGGGCGTTTCCTTCGACGGCACCACGTCACCGACCCGGTGGCTGGTGGTCGACATCGCCAACGACCCGCTGGGCCACCCGAACAGCGAGGTGGGTGCCGACCCGGAGCGCCCGTACGCGTCGATATCGATCGCGCACGGAATCCGCCGCTTCGAGTTCATGATTCACGCCCACGAGACAGATGAGCAGGCCGAGGACCCGGCGTTTCTGAGGCAGATGCTGGCGCGCATGGTGCCGCATCCAGATCGCGTCGAGGTGATCCGGCGGCGGGTCTACACCCACCACTCGCGGATCGCCGGTGCCTTCCGTGCCGACCGGATGCTGCTGGCGGGAGATGCGGCCCATCTGATGCCGGTCTGGCAGGGGCAGGGCTACAACAGCGGCATCCGGGACGCCGCCAACCTGGGCTGGAAGCTCGCCGCGGTGGTCAGCGGCCAGGCCGGTGACGCGTTGCTGGACACCTACGACGTCGAGCGGCGCAAGCACGCCCGAGCCATGATCGACCTGTCGACAATGGTGGGCCGGGTCATCTCCCCGACCAACCGCAGGGTAGCGGGCGCGCGTGACGTGCTCATTCGATCCGTGTCGATCGTGCCGTCGCTCAAGCGGTATGTGCTGGAGATGCGGTTCAAACCGATGCCTCGTTACGAGCACGGCGCCGTCCTGCACGACCGGCCGGAATCACCGGCTGGGACGTTGTTCGTGCAGCCCCGGGTCGATACCCGGACCCAGCAAGACGTGCTGCTCGACGACGTGTTGGGCCCCTGGTTCGCGGTGATGTGCTGGAACAACAACCCCCGCCAGATCCTCGGCGAACCGGCATTCGCGCAATGGAAAGCTCTGGGCGCGCGGTTCTTTGCGCTCCGGCCGCTGACGCAGCTGCACTGGACCGGCCAGGACGATCCAGACGTGGTCATCGTTGGTGATCGCTCGGGCGGGCTCAAAGCCTGGTTCGACGCCCACGAGGAATCGGTGGTGTTTCTGCGCCCGGATCGGTGCATCGCCGGCGCGTGTATCGCCCAGCGGTCGCCCGAATTGAGCGCGGCACTGATCGATGCCCTGACGCTGACACCGAGAGGGGGTGAAATCGACAGTGCCACTGGCTCTTTGCTGTATGTCGCACAGCCCGCTGCTGAATCTACCGGGGCCGCCGCGGGATCTGCTTGACGATGTCGACGCCGCGATCGCCCAGGCGCGGGAGTTCGTCACCGCCTACGACCCGGAGCTCGTCGTCATCTTCGCCCCAGATCACTACAACGGATTCTTCTACAAGGTGATGCCGCCGTTCTGTATCGGCATGCAGGCCAACAGCGTCGGCGATTACGGCACCCACGCAGGCCCACTCGATGTTGCCCAGGACATCGCCGAAGCCTGTGCCAAAGCGGTCCTTGCCGAGGGGGTGGACGTGGCGGTGTCGGCCAGCATGGACGTCGACCACGGCACGGTTCAGCCGCTGGAGAAGCTGCTGGGCGCGGCGACCGCGCGTCCGGTGATACCGATTTTTGTCAACGCTGTCGCGGCCCCGTTGGGACCGCTGCATCGGTGTCGCGCACTGGGCACCGCGGTCGGCAACTTCCTGGCCGCCCTCGAACGAAGGGTACTGGTGCTCGGATCCGGTGGCCTGTCGCACAGCCCCCCGGTGCCCACCCTGGCCACTGCCGGTCCGGCGGTGCTGGAGCGCATCGTGCATGGCCGGCCGATGACCACCGAGCAGCGCCAGGCCCGGCAGGCTCAGGTGATCGAGGCCGCCAAGGAGTTCGCCGACGGTACCGGTGCGTTGCAGGCCCTCAACCCGGCCTGGGACCAGCGCTTCCTCGATATCGTCGACAGCGGGCATCTCGCCGATCTGGACCACTGGTCGAATGCCTTCGTCACCCACGAGGGCGGCAGCTCCGCACATGAAATCCGCACCTGGATAGCGGCTTTCGCGGCACTGGCGACGGCCGGCCCGTACCGGACCACGGTGCGTTACTACCGGCAGGCGGCCGCGCTGATCGCCGGGTTCGCCGTCCGGACGGCGGTGCCCGCCGAATGACCGCCGCAGCCGGCTTCGACCGGGTCGTCGACGTGCTCGTCGTCGGATCCGGCGCGGGCGGCATGACCGCGGCCCTCACGGCGGCGGCCGCCGGGCTGGATGTACTGGTCATCGAAAAGTCCCCGCAGTTCGGTGGTTCCACTGCGCTGTCCGGCGGCGGCATCTGGGTGCCGGGCGCACCCGCACAGCGCAGGGCGGGCTACTCGCCCGACCCCCAAGCGGTCGTGCAGTACCTGCGGCAGATCACCGACGGACTGGTCAGCGATGCCCGACTCCGGCAGTACGTCGAATCGGCGCCGCGGATGCTCGAGTTTCTGGAAGGCCTCAGCCCGTGGCTCGAATTCGTCTGGAAACCGGGCTATGCCGACTACTACCCGGAATTGCCGGGCGGATCCAAACTCGGCAGCACCATCAACGTGCCGCCCATCGACCTCCGTCGGCTCGGCGATGACGAAGACAAGCTGTTACAACCGCTGGCACTGGCGCCGAAGGGAATCTGGCTGGGGCCCATGGAACTTCGGTCCTTTTACCGGATTCGGCAGTCCTGGGCCGGTAAAGCCGTACTGCTGAAGCTGATCGCGCGAATGGTCCGGGCCAGGGTGTTCGACGAGCGGATCGCCGCCATCGGGCAGTCGCTGGCCGCACGACTGCGGCTGGCGCTGCGAGACGGCGGCGTACCGCTATGGCTGAACACGCCGATGATCGAACTGCGCACCGACGCCGACGGATCGGTGGTCGGGGCACTAGTGGACCGCGGCGGCACGCCACTGCGGATCGGTGCACGGCGCGGGGTCATCCTGGCCTCCGGCGGCTTCGACCACGACATGGCCTGGCGCAAAGAGCATCAGCCGGTGGTGGACCAGGATTGGAGCTTTGGCAACCCGGCCGCCACCGGCGATGGTATCCGCGCCGGCCAACAGGTGGGTGCCGCTACCGACCTGCTCGACGAAGCGTGGTGGTTTCCGGCCATCCAATGGCCGGACGGGCGAATGCAATTCATGCTCAACGAGCGGATGATGCCCGCCCAGTTCATCGTCAACGGGGACGGGAAGCGGTTCATCAACGAGGCGGCGCCCTATATGGACTTCGGCCACGCCATGATCGAAGGCCAGAAGACCGGCGTGACGCACATCCCGTGCTGGCTGATCACCGACCACCGATCGTTCAACCGCTATGTCGTCGGCGGCCACCTGCCGATACCGAAGGTTCCCGGCGCGCCGGTGCCCACCGGGCGCAAGGTACCCAAGGCTTGGCTGAACTCCGGCGTCGTCAAGGCCGCTTCGACGTGGGAGGAGCTGGCCGCCAAGATAGGTGTACCGGCGCAACAACTTCGGGCTACCGCCACCCGCTTCAACGAACTCGCGCACCGGGGCCACGACGACGACTTCTGCCGCGGCGACAGTGTTTACGACAACTACTACGGCGACCCGACGCTACCCAACCCCAACCTGTACCCGCTCGGCGGCCCACCGTACTACGCGTTCCGCGTGGTGCTGGGCGACCTCGGCACCTCCGGCGGCCTGCGTACCGATGAATTCGCCCGCGTGCTGCGCGACGACGACACCGCGGTACCCGGACTCTATGCGGTGGGCAATACCTCCGCACCGGTGATGGGCCGCAGTTATGCCGGCGCGGGTGCGACCATCGGACCCGCCATGACCTTCGGCTTCGTCGCGGCGAATCACGCGGCGAATCACGCGGCGAATCGCCAAGTCGCACAGGACGCCGGGCTCGATGCAACCCAGACCCCGAATACTCCCAGGAGGTAACGATGAAGATTTCGCTGTTCTACGAGTTCGCGCTGCCGCGCCCCTGGGTGCCCGACGACGAGCGCCAGATGCTGCAGGATTGCCTGGACGAGGTCGAGGCGGCGGACAAGGCCGGCTTTTCCACCGTGTGGCTGACCGAGCACCACTTCCTCGAGGAGTACTGCCATTCCACCGCCCCGGAGATCTTTCTGGCAGCGGCCAGCCAGCGCACCAAGAACATTCGGCTGGGATTCGGCATCATGCATCTCCCGCCTGCGGTCAATCACCCGGCCCGGGTGGCCGAGCGGATCGCCACCCTGGACCTGCTGTCCAACGGGCGCGTGGAGTTCGGCACCGGCGAGTCGTCTTCGGTCGGCGAACTAGGCGGATTCAACATCGATCCCGCCGACAAGCGCGCGCAGTGGGAGGAGGCGCTCGAGGTCTCCATCCGTTGCATGATCGAGGAGCCGTTCTCCGGGTTCAAGGGTGAACACATCCAGATGCCGGCTCGTAACGTCATTCCCAAGCCGCTGCAGAAGCCGCACCCCCCGGTCTGGGTGGCCTGTACCCGCCCGGCCAGCGTGCAGATGGCGGCCCAAAAAGCAATCGGCGCACTGAGTTTCGCCTACACCGGGCCCGGCCCGCTGACCGAGCGGGTCAACGGCTACTACAAGGAATTCGAGGAGAACGGCGTACCCGTCACCCCCGCGATCAACCCGAATATCCTGGCCATCGGCGGGGACCTGTCGATGATGGTCGCCAAGTCCGACGACCTGGCGCTACAACGCCTCGGCAAGGGCGGCGGCTTCTTCTCATTCGGGATCATGCACTACTACATGACCGGTGTGCACACCCCGGGCCGGACCGGCGTCTGGGAACGTTATCTCGAAGAGGTCGAAAAGGACCCGACCCTGGCCTATGGTCCCGGCCGGGGCGCGATCGGATCGCCGGCCACCGTGCGTGAGTTCTTGCGCGGCTACGAAGAAAGCGGTGTGGACGAGATCATTCTGCTACTCAACCCGCGCAGTCACGAAGGCACCATGGAATCCATCGAATTGATGGGCAAAGAGGTGCTGCCCGAGTTCATCGAACGGGATGAAAAGGCGGTTGCCGACAAGGTCGCACGGCTGGCACCGGTCATCGAGAAGGTGGAGGCGCGCCGGCCCGAATCGACGGTGCCGCCGTTCGACGAGAACTACTCGTTCGGTGGGCTGCCGACCGGGCGCGGCGGTAAGTTCACCGCCAGCGAGATCCCGGAGGCGATGGCCGAGATCAACGAGGGCCGGGTGCAGGCGGCGCAGCGGTTGAAAGAGCAGGGCAAGTGACGAAAGCTCGGCCGGCAAGGGAGAGCGGTTGACCCGATACGACGAGCTGTGGCGCTACGACGGCCGTCGTGCCGTGGTGACCGGATGCGCCTCGGGCATCGGCGCACGCGTGGTCTCCGGGCTGACCGAGCTCGGTGCCGAAGTGGTGGGACTGGACAAACGGCGACCCGCGGTCGACCTCAACGCTTTCCATGAAGTCGACCTGGCCGACCCCGCATCGATCGAGCAAGCGGTGGCAGCCGTCGGGGGGCCCGTCGACGTGCTGTTCAACGTCGCGGGTGTCTCCTCGGGAGTCGGCGACCCACACCTTGTCCTCACCGTCAACTTCCTCGGCTTGCGCCATCTCACCGAAGCGGTGATCCCCACGATGACGGTGGGATCGTCGATCGTCAGCGTGTCCTCACTGGCCGCGTCCGGCTACCGCGAGCACCTGCGCGACGTCGCGCCGCTGTTGCGCACCGCGACGATGCAGGAGGGCGCCGAATGGGCCCAGCGTCACCCGGAGACGTTGGGCTCGGGTTACCAACTGGCCAAGGAAGCCGTCATCCTTTACACCATGCGAAGCGCCGCCGCGCTCGGTGCGCGCGGTATCCGGATCAATTGCACCGGCCCGGGGGTCACCGAAACACCGATCCTGGACCAACTCCGGACCGCGTACGGACCGGCATTTCTCGACGACATCCCCAAGCCACTGGGCCGGGTGTCCGATCCAGCGGAACAGGCCGCCGTGCTGCTGTTCTTGAATAGCGCAGCCGCAAGCTATATTTCCGGCCAGGTCGTCTGGGTCGACGGCGGAAACGTCGGCACCGCCATCGCCCATGAACTCGAGGAGGCCTGATGGCCACGATGGCTGATTTTCGCCGGGTCGCCAACGACGTCAGCAACTGGGGCCGGTGGGGCGATGACGACGAGTTGGGGACCCTGAACTTCATCACTCCCGAGAAGGTGCTGCAGGCGGCAAGCCTGGTCCGACACGGCAAGGTCTTCCCGCTAGGTGTGGACTTCGGATCCTCGGGACCCCAAGGGGCCTTTGGCTTCCGGCACAATCCCGTGCACGTGATGACCGTCGACGGGGGAGACGCGAACTCCCTGCTGCAGTACGGGCCCGGTTGGGAGAAGAATCCGACCGCCGCCCAGCTGAGCGGTTACCTCGCCGACAATCCGTTCCGGTTCAACGACGACATGATCATCATGCCGCTGCAGGCCGCCACGCAGTGGGATGCGCTGTCCCACGTGTATTACGAGGACCGGCTTTACAACGGCTTTCCTGCCGATTCGGTGACCAGCCTGGGTGCATTCCACTGCGGCATCGACAAGGTTGACGTCAAAGGCATCACCTCCCGTGGGGTGCTGCTCGACCTGGTGCGGCACCGCGGCGCCGAGGTGTTCCTCGAACACGGCAACCCGATCACCCCGGAGGAACTGGACGACGTTGTCCGCGCACAGGGCGTTCGGATCGACAGTGGCGACATCGTGCTGGTCCGAACCGGCTGGTGGGCAAGGTTTCTGCACACCGGCGACAAGGTCGAGCCCTATTCCGGCCTGGATTGGCGTTGCGCGCAATGGCTGCACGACCACGACGTCGCCGCCGTCGCTTCCGACAACCTACAGGTCGAGGATCCGGTGTCCGGCGTCGAAGGCCTGTTCCTGCCTTTCCATCTGCTCTGCCTGCGTGACATGGGCCTGATGCTCGGCGAATATTGGGACCTGACCGCGCTCGCCGCCGACTGCGCCGCGGACGGCGTCTACGAATTCCAGTTGATAGCACCACCGCTGCGCTTCACCGGCGCGGTGGGTTCGCCGGTCAATCCGATCGCGATCAAGTGATGGAGATACACCGCAGAACCATTGAGGTCGACGGCCTGATCACCAGCTACCTAGAAGCCGGTGAGGGTGAACCGGTGGTGCTGTTGCATGGCGGTGAGTTCGGCGCCAGCGCCGATTTAGGCTGGGAGCGAACGATACCCGCGCTTGCCGCACGGTACCGGGTGCTGGCACCCGATCAGCTCGGCTTCGGTCAGTCGGCCAAGGTCATCGACTTCGTCAACAGCAGGGCCATGCGAATCCGGCATGTCGCCCGGTTCTGCCGGCTGCTCGGCGTCGAGTCGGCGCACTTCGCCGGAAACTCGATGGGCGCCATCAATCTGCTCACCGACACGACGTCGGAGGCGCCGTTACTGCCGGTGCGCAGCATGGCGATCATCTGCGGCGGCGGGGAGATTCAGCAGAACCACCACTTCGATGCTTTGCAGCAGTACGACGCCACATTGCCGGCGATGCGCAACATCGTCGAGGCGCTGTTCTACGACGCCGGTTACCCGGCCGACGAGGACTATGTGTGGCGCCGCTACACCTCCAGCACTGCCCCGGGTGCGTGGGAAGCGGTGGCCGCGGCCAGGTTTCGGCGTCCCAACGCCGCTGCAACGGCGGCCCCATCCAGTGCGCGTCCGTACCATCGGATCGGGGTGCCAACGTTGGTCATCGAGGGCGGCGGCGACAAACTCCTTCCGCCGGGCTGGGCCGCGCAGATTGCCGGCCAGATCGACGGTGCGCGATCGGTGGTGGTTCCCCGTGCCGGGCACTGCCCGCAGATCGAACAGGCCGCGGTGGTCAACGAGTTGCTGCTCAACTTTTTCGGCGGCTGACGGGCTCGGCATGGGGCAGACGAGTCGCCGAGACTGAAGATTTGCAGCAAAAGTGCGAGTGCGGACCTGCCAAATTTCAGTCTCGGCGAGTGACCGTCAGAAGACGTAGTCCAGCCGGGTCATCATGCCGGCTTCCTGGTGATAGGTGTTGTGGCAGTGCATAACCCACGTCCCGGGATTATCGGCGATCAGGACGGCGCGCAACTTGCGCTTGGGCAGCACGATGACGGTGTCCTTGCGGGCACCGAGGGTGCCGTCGCTGTTGATCACCTGAAAAGTGTGTCCGTGCAGGTGGATCGGGTGCCACATCATCGTGGTGTTGTCGAAGGTGAGGGTCGGGTGTTCACCTTCCCGGACGTGCAGCGGTCTGGTCCTGCTGTACGGCTCGCCGTTGATGATCCAGTCATATTTGGCCATAGTGCCGCCGAGCACCACCGGTAGGTCGAGGTTGGGCTGGGGGCGACCCAAATTGGCGGAGGTCACCGCGGTGAACATGTCGATGACGCCGACCCGTTTGTTCAACTCGTCCGGCCTGAATTGCGGGTCGGGCGAACTGCCCTTGCCGGTGACCAGCAGTGCGCGCGCCACCGCGTTCTTACCTTCGGCGGATGCGACCAACGGGAACACTCCGTCGGCCGCCGTCACCAGAACGTCGTAGCGTTCGGCCATCCCGATCAACAGAGCGTCAACCTGAGCGGGGACCACCGGATAGCCGTCGGTGTGGGTGACCGTCATCGTGTGTCCCGCCAACGCGACGCGGAACGCGGTATCGGAGGCGACGTTGATGAAGCGGATCCGAATGCGCTGACGGGGCTTGGCATTGAATGTGGTCGCCGCTTCGGGAATTCGCCCGTTGATCAAGTAGTAGGGGTAGGCGATGTCACCGGCGTCACCACCGAGCAGGTCGCTGGTACCGACCTGTCCCGTTCCGCCCATCCCCGGCATCTCGGGCATCCGCGGCATCCCGTTCGCCGGGCTTGCCGACGTGGTCGTCGTGGTGGGCGCACTCGTGGGTGTCGTGGTTGGTGTAGTAGTGGACGTCGGGGACGTCGGGGACGTCGGCGTTGTGGTGGTGGGGGGAGGTTGCATCGTCGGTTTGTTGGGATCGACGAGCGCGTCGTAGAGCTGTTGCGGGGACTTGCCGACGCCGTCGGTCCAATCATCGAGGATGACAATCCATTCGGCGTCGTAGCGGCCCGGCTCGGTCGGATCGTCGATGATGAACGGCAAATACAGGCCTTTGTCCGCGGACAGGCCGGTGTGTGGATGAGCCCAGTAGGTGCCGGCATTCGGCACCGAAAACCGGTAAGTGAAGTCTGCGCCGGCCGGGATGTTGGGGGTGGCGGGTTCGGCGCCGTCCATGTCGTTACGTATCGCGATGCCATGCCAATGCACCGACGTCGGACGATCCAGCTTGTTGGTCACCGAGACCACCACCTCGTCGCCGACGGTTGCCCGAATCAGCGGGCCCGGGACGGCGTCGCCGTAGGCGAACGTGTCGACGATCCGTCCACCGATGTCGACGCGCGCGGGTTTGGGGCGTCAGGGTAGTGGTCACCGTCCGGCCGCTGTGCGGACGCTGGGCCTCGGCCGCCGCGATCGCGGCCGCCATGGGGGACATTGGCGTCTTGTGGCCGCAGGCCGCCAGCGCGAATCCGCCGGCGATACCGGCGGCGAGGAAGCCGCGCCTGCTGAAGCGAACGCTCTCTGAGGGGTAACCGCTGGTCGGCTGCGCCGGCATGGACTGCTCCTCGTCTAGGTCGATTCGTCGAACCAAACGCCTTCCACCCTGCTCAGCGCGGCAGCATACCGCAACCCGACCGGGGGGAACGCGCCCGCCAGATCGCTCTAGACTATATACCCATAGGGGGTATATAGTCTGCCGCATGAACCTACGCCGCCGATCAACGCGGATGGCGGTCCTTGCCGTTCTCGCCTGGTTGGTGGCGGTGGTGGTCGGCCAGTGCTGGCTGCCGCACCTGCAGCAACATGCGCCGCATACCCCTCATCCGTTGGCAGCGGTGGTAGGCGGTGAGTTCACGGTCAACGCCGACCACGCGCACTTCTCCGACAACTCGACACCGCCATGCCCACTGGACATGGCGGCCGTTGCGCTATCACGCTCGGACGCAACAATCTTCGCGCCTGCGTCGGTTGTACCGGCTGCGGGCATCGTGGTCGCGCACGCTCACCCGGCCGAGTCCACGGGACGCGCTCCGCCCCGGGCGGTGGACTGCCCTACCTGCGGACAGGACTTGCTGACCCGTTACTGCCTGGCTCGTCGCTGAGTGGTCAGCGCCACGCCGTGGCGGCTATGCCGCCGCAGCCGGTGACCGCTGACCCCAGCCATGCCGCGCACTCTTTGCCGGCACCGATGTAGAAGCGACGGAAAATGAACTTTCTGACGAACGTAAAAGACCTGCGCGTTTCGAACCGCGCTCACCTCACCACCGTCCGACCCAACCGCGACCGGTACCGGCTTGTTCGCCCGATCCCGACCCGGAATCATCAGCCCGGCACCATGGTTGGCCACACACCAGTGCTGTGGGTGTCCGGAGAGACGAGCCCGGTTGGCGCCGCCGACCGCGGATTCTGGGCCAAGCTAGAAGGATTCAACCCCGGCGGTATGAAGGATCGCCCCGCGTTGCACATGGTGGAACGTGCCCGCGCCCGCGGCGACCTCGCCCCAGGCGGCATGATCATCGAGTCAACCAGCGGCACATTGGGATTGGGTCTGGCTCTGGCCGGCAATGTGTATCGGCATCCGGTCACCCTGGTGACCGACCCCGGCCTGGAGCCGATCATCGCGCGGATGCTGACTGCCTACGGTGCCCGGGTCGACATGGTCACCGAGCCGCATCCGGTCGGCGGCTGGCAGCAGGCCCGCAAGGACCGGGTCAACGAGCTGCTCGCCGGGGAACCTGGCGCGTGGAACCCCGATCAGTACGGCAATTCCGACAATGTCGACGGCTACCGGACTTTGGGCCTGGAGTTGGTGTCTCAGCTCGGCCGTATCGATGTCCTGGTGTGCTCGGTGGGCACCGGTGGGCATTCGGCCGGTGTGGCGCGGGTCTTGCGGGAGTTCAATCCCAACCTGCGGCTGATCGGCGTGGACACCATTGGGTCCACCATCTTCGGGCAGCCCGCAGCCAACCGGTTGATGCGTGGATTGGGCTCGAGCATCTATCCCGGCAACGTCGACTACGGCGCATTCGACGAGGTGCACTGGGTTGCTCCCGCCGAGGCAGTGTGGGCCGCGCGCAACATGGCGGCCACCCACTTCGCCAGCGGGGGGTGGAGTGTCGGGGCAGTGGCGCTGGTCGCCGGCTGGGCCGCGCGCACGTCGTCGCCCGAGACCACGATCGCCGCGGTCTTCCCCGACGGCCCGCAGCGCTATTTCGACACCGTCTACAACGACGAGTACTGCGCCGAGCACGGGATACTGGGCGGACGCCCGGCCACCGACCCCGACTACATCGCCTCACCGGCGGACGCAGTGGTGAGCCGTTGGACGCGTACCACCGCGGTGGTCAACCCGGTGCGGGCGGTGGCGTGATGGGATTGCTGGCGCAGTTCCGCAGCTTCAATCAACCCACCCGGGTGCTGATGGTCAACCAGTTCGGCATCAACTTCGGTTTCTACCTGTTGATGCCGTATCTGGCCGACTACCTTTCCGGTCCTTTGGGGTTGGCGGCGTGGGCGGTCGGTCTGGTGCTAGGCGTACGCAACTTCTCGCAACAGGGCATGTTCTTCGTGGGCGGCACGCTCGCCGACCGGTTCGGTTACAAGCCGCTGATCGTAGCCGGATGTCTGCTGCGTACTGGCGGTTTCGCTCTGCTGGCCGTAGCGCAATCCCTGCCCAGCCTGCTGACTGCCGCGGTTGCAACGGGTTTCGCCGGGGCGCTGTTCAATCCCGCGGTGCGCGCCTACATCGCGGCCGACTCCGGTGCGCGCAAGGTGGATGCGTTCGCGACATTCAACGTGTTCTACCAGGCGGGAATCCTGCTGGGGCCGTTGGCGGGATTGGCGTTGCTGACAGTGGATTTCCGTGCGACGGTGTGGACCGCCGCGGCGGTGTTCGCCGTGCTGACGGTGGCGCAGCTACGGTCGCTGCCTCAGCGCACGGTCCAGCCCAGCGGTGAGCGAGGCTCGGTCCTGCACGATTGGCGCACGGTGGTCCGCAACCGGCGGTTCCTCGCCTTCGCCGCGGCAATGTCCGGGGCCTACGTCCTGTCATTCCAGATCTATCTGGCGCTTCCGATGCAGGCCACGCTCCTGGTGCCGGGCCGCCAAGCACTGGTCGTGGCAGCGGTGTTCGCGGTCTCGGGACTGGTCGCAATCGCCGGCCAGCTGCGCATCACCGCGTGGTTCGCTCAGCGTTGGGAGCCGGCCCGCAGCCTGGTTGTCGGCGCGGGAATCCTAACGGCTTCCTTCGTACCCCTCGCCGTGATGCCGAACGGTCAGCGGTTCGGCACGGCCGCCGGGGTGACGGCTTTGCTGCTCTCAGCCGGCTTGCTCGCGATCGCCTCGGCCGCGCTGTTTCCGTTCGAGATGCGCACCGTGGTAACCCTGTCGCGGGACAGACTGGTCGCGACGCATTACGGGTTTTACAGCACGATCGTCGGGGTGGTGATCTTGGCGGGCAACCTCACGGTTGGAACTTTGCTCGATATGGCGCACCGGTGGAACGCTGACGAAATGGTCTGGGGCGCTTTGATACTGCTGGGCACCCTCACGGTCGCGGGGTTGCGCCGGTTGGAAAGATCCGCTCCAGTGCTTGATAGATCAGCCGGGTGTACCGCTGTGTCCGGTCCGATCCGGCCGCGGTGACCTGCCCCATCTTGTTCATCACGTAGGCGAAGGTGACCCGGCGATCGAGGTCCATGACCACCATGGACCCACCCCAGCCGCCCCAGTAGCAGATCCGTCCCGCCGGAATGTCGGGCACCGCTTCCGCTTTCGGCAACGCAAACCCGATGCCCCAGCGCACCGGCATGCCCAGCACCAGGTCGATGCCGTCGGCCTGCTCGGAGAAGATCAAATCCACCGTATCTGGGCTCAGAAACTGGCGCCCATTGATGGTGCCGCCCAAGGAAATCGGCGACAGTGCTCGGACCAGGGCACGGGCATTGGCGTGACCGTTGGCCGCGCCGATGTCGGCGCGCCGCCACCCGGTGCTATGCGCGAGTAACGCGGCCTCGCCGGTCGGTGCCAACATGCCGAAGGTCTTTCGCATCGGATGGTCCTCGGGCACCGCGTCCAAAGGGACATCCAGCGGAGGTGGCGGGATCAATTCGGCGATGCGGCTGTCGTCCTCGGGGCGGGCGCCGATCTGGACGTCGGCGCCCAACGGAGTGGCGATCTCCTCGCGCACGAAGTCCTTGAGGGTCATGCCGGTGATGCGGCGGACGATCTCGCCGACCAAGTGGCCGATGTTCACCGCGTGGTAGCCCGATGCGGTGCCGGGCTGCCACCACGGCGCCTGCGCGGCGAGCCGGGCGGTGGATTTCTCCCAGTCGTAAACCTCTTCGATGGTGAAGGGCAGCTCCCAACCCGACACCCCCGAGGTGTGGCTCAGCACGTGGCGGACCTCGATGCGCTCCTTGCCGTTCGCGGCGAACTCCGGCCAATAACGGGCGACGGGCGCGTACGGGTCGAGGTCACCGCGGTCGATGAGCAGCAGCGCCGCCAGGGCGGTGATGTTCTTGGTGCTGGAGAAGACGTTGACGATGGTGTCGGCGTTCCACTGCCGGGACTGGGCGCGGTCGACGTAGCCACCCCAAATGTCGACCACCGTCTCGCCGTCGATGTCGACCGCAATGGCGGCGCCGAGTTCTCCGCCGGTGGACAGCTCGTCGGCCAGGCCAGCCGCCAGGTCAGCGAAACGCGCGTCGTAGTGTCCGGCGATGACGGCGTCGACGGCGGTATCGCAGATTTGTCGAGTCATGCTTGAGCTCCTCGGTAGTCGGTTCCTCGACTATGGGGCCGGCGCCGGCCGCGGCGCATTGGCCGGATCGCGTAAATCGCCGCCGCCGTCAGCGGGTATTTTTCTACGCATATCCGCCGATGTTGCGGGTCGCGACGCGGCGCAGGCTGGCTAGCATGGGTGAATCTGATTCCCGCGTGGACACGGCGCCGCTGGACTGGAGCGAGTTGGGCGTGAGTGAACTGCCGACCGGTACGGTGACCCTGCTGCTGGCAGACATCGAAGGATCCACTGCTTTGTGGCAGAACCATCCCGCCGAGATGACCGAAGCGGTGGCGCGCCTGGATGCGACCCTGGCTCAGCTGGTGGACGGCCACCACGGAGTGCGCCCGGTCGAACAGGGTGAGGGAGACAGCTTCGTCGTCGCTTTCGCCCGTGCCAGCGACGCCGCGTGCTGTGCCCTGGCGTTGCAGCGCGCACCGCTGGCTCCGCTGCGACTGCGAATCGGGTTGCACACCGGAGAGATTCAGCTCCGCGATGGCGCCAACTACATGGGACCCACCATCAATCGGGCCGCCCGGGTGCGCGACCTGGCGCATGGCGGTCAGACCGTGCTTACCGCGGCCACCGAGCAGGTCGTGGTCGACCACCTGCCGGATGGGGCATGGCTGACCGAGCTCGGCACCCACCAACTCCGTGGCCTGAACCGGCCCGAGCGCATCGTGCAGCTGTGCCATCCCGACCTGCGCGTCGAATTCCCGCCGCTGCGGTCATCGGATAGCGTTGCCGCACAACCGCTTCCGATATCCTTGACCAGCTTTGTCGGGCGCAGCGCCGAAATCACAGAGCTTACGCGGTTAGTCAACGAGCACCGGTTGGTGACCCTGACCGGCGCGGGCGGGGTCGGCAAGACCCGGTTGGCCGTCGAGCTGGCAACACTTCTCAACAAGGGCGTCGCCGGCCCGATCCACTATGTCGATCTCGTCCCGATCAACGACGCCGCTCTGGTCGAGGGAGCCGTCGCCCAAGCCATGGGTCTGCCCAATCAACCGGGTCGGTCGGTCGTCGACACCCTCGCGGCACGCATCGCCGACGGCCCGACATTGATCGTGCTGGACAATTGCGAGCATGTCCGCGAAGCGGTTACGGCGTTGGTGGATTCGTTGTTGGGTCGCTGCCCCGCCCTCCGGATTCTGGCCACCAGTCGCGAACCGCTGCGCACCGCCGCCGAGGTGAACTGGCAGGTTCCTTCGCTCGCGGTGGTCGACGAGGCCGTCGCGTTGTTCACCGACCGCGCCCGCCACGTTCGGCCCGAGTTCACCATCACCGAGAGCAACATCGACGCGGTCACCGAGATCTGTCGGCGGCTGGACGGCATGCCGCTCGCCATCGAATTGGCCGCCGCCCGAATGCGGGCGTTGTCGACGGCCGACATCCGGGACAGCTTGCAGGACCGTTTCCAGCTGCTCACCGGTGGCGCGCACACGGCCGTTCGGCGGCAGCAGACCCTGCGGGCTTCGGTGGACTGGTCGCATTCGATGCTTACCGAGGCGGAGCGCGTGCTGTTTCGTCGATTAGCGGTATTCGCAGGTGGTTTCGATCTCGACGCCGCTGTATCGGTGTGTGGGGGCGAGGGTGTGCAGCGCTATCAGGTGCTCGACCAGCTGAGCCTGCTGGTGGACAAGTCACTGGTGCAGGCCGACAATATCGCCGACCGAGCGCGGTACCGCATGCTGGAAACGATCCGCGAGTACGGCTTGGAAAGGCTCGACGAGTCCGGTGAGGCCGCCGCGGTGCGTCGTCGGCATCGGGATCACTACGCGGTGCTGGCCACCGCTCTTGATACCCCTACGCGCAACGATTTTCGGGACCGGGTGGCCCGCGTCGAAGCCGACCTCGACAACGTGCGGGCCGCATTCGCCCACTGCTGCGACAACGGGGAGTGTGAACAGGCGTTGCGGCTGGCGTCCTCGCTGCAACCGCTGTGGCAAGGCCGCGGCCGCCTGCGCGAGGGACTGAGGTGGTTCGACTCGGTGCTTAACCGCGCCGACTTCGATCCGGCTGTCATCGACGCGGTGATACATGCCCGGGCCATTGCGGACAAGGCCGTCCTCGATTCCTACACCGCAGCTACCGACAGTCTCGGGCAGGTGCACCGCGCCCTGGAAACCGCACGCGAGCTCGGGGACCCCACGCTGCTGGCCCGCACGCTGACCGCATGCGGTTGCATCGCCAATCTCGACTTCGATTCGGCGGCAGGATATTTCGCCGAAGCGATCGACTTGGTCCGGACGATCGGCGATGACTGGCGGCTGAGTCAGATCCTGGCCAGACAGGCGTATCTCGCCGCAATGGCCGGCGACCCGGTCGCGGCCGACGAGCTCGGCCGAGAAGGCGCGGAAGTCGCCGGTGCGCTCGGCGATTGGCTGAACGAGCACTGGTGTCGCTGGAGTGTGGGCATGTCCCAGATGTTCCGTGCTGATCTGGACGGCGCGATCGACACCTTCCGCAACGTGCTCGCCGACTGCGAAACCGACGGAAACATGTTGGGCAACATGTTGTGCCTGATCAGTATGGGGTGCGCCCTGGTGTACCGCGGAGATGTCGCCGCGGCCCGGGACGCGGGCCATGCAGCGATGGCCACCGGGGCTCAACTCGACGCCATGCTGGAACTCGCGGCCGCGACCGTGGTGGCCATTGCGGCGGTGGCCGATGGCGATGCCGAAGCTGCGAGCGCGATCAGCGCAAAGATCTGGGACCATCCCGGTGTTCACCGCGGTACAGTGGCCGCCCCCGCCGTCGCGCTGGGCGCGCACGTCGATGGCGACCTCGTCAAGGCGCAGCAATTGGCCGATGAGGCCGTCGCAACGCTGGCTGGTTGGCACCAGATGCTGGCGCTGAGTGTCCGCGCACACATCGCCGCGGACCGTGGCGACTCCGAGCAGGCCCGACGCGACGCCCTTCGCGCGCTGACGATGGCGGCCGACAACCACGCATACCTCAGCGTCCCGGCGGATCTCGAGGTCCTGGCGCGGCTGGCGGTCGACGGGGACAACCATCGCGAGGCGGCCCGGCTGCTCGGGGCGGCGGACGCCCAGCGCGCCCGCGTCCGCGAATTACGCTATCCGGTGTATGAGCCGGCCTACGCGTCGGCGGTTGACGCGTGCCGAAAGCAGCTGCAAGACAAGGGCTTTCAGGAAGCCTACAATGACGGTGCAGCACTTTCGGTCGACGACGCCATCGGCTACGCGCTGCGCCGGCGCGGCGAACGGAAACGGCCCGCCACCGGTTGGGCATCGCTGACCCCTACCGAACTCGACGTGGCCCGCCTGGTCAGCGAGGGACTGGCGAACAAGGACATCGCCGAGCGCATGTTCATCTCACCCCGCACGGTCCAGGCGCACCTGACGCACATGTACACCAAACTCGGCTTCACCTCTCGGCTACAGCTCGCCCGGGAGACCGCGCGCCGCGGCGACGACTCCTGAGGCCAGCCCGCCAGATCACATAACGGCCTCATTCGAGTTCCATGTGAATTTCGTCGGCTTCGCCAACAACCACTCAACTTTGCCTTAACATAAGGTTAACGAGAGGTGAACGCGTCCATAGCGCGGTGAGGTGAACCATGGATTTCGGGGCGTTGCCGCCGGAGGTCAACTCCGGCCGGATGTATGCGGGTTCGCGCTCCCGGTCGATGCTGGAGGCTGCGTACGCCTGGGATCGGTTGGCCGATGAGCTCTACAGCACCGTGAACGCCTACCGGTCGACGGTTGCCGCGCTGGCGGCGGACGGCTGGCAGGGTTGCGCGGCAGATGCGATGGCCGACGCCGCCGCGCCATATCTGCGGTGGCTCACCCGTACCGCCGCGCAGGCCGAGGAGATCGCCAGTCAGGCCCGGGCCGCGGCAAGCGCCTTCGACGACGCGCTCGCGGCCACGGTCGCGCCGTCGCTCATCGACGACAACCGCGCCCGCGTGGCGGCGTTGAGCGCCACCAACGCAACCGGCCAGTACACGCCGGCGATCGCGTCCCTGGAAGCCGAATATGGCGAGATGTGGGCACAGGACGCGGGCGCGATGTACCGCTACGCGGCCGCCTCCGCCGCGGCCGCCACCCTGCCCTCGCTGACGCCGCCCGCGCTGGGCTACAACATGCCTGCGCTGATGGGCTCCGATGACGGCGACGGCACTCCGGCCATGTTGGCGCCCGCGATGCCGGCCGTACCGCAAGCGCTGCGTAGCCTCGCCGGACCGGTCCGGTCGGCGGCGGTGAGCTCCGGGATCGCCAGGCTGCTGCGGCAGTGCAAGTTCGCCTCCCCGATGAGCGCCTTCGCCTCGGCGATCAGCACGTCCCGCAGCATGACTTCCTCGGGCACCTCGGCGCGGCCGAAGATGCCGGCGCAACCCGACATGAAGTTGGCCGTGGGCCGCGGTGTGGTGGTCGGGCGGTTGGTGGTGCCGCCCAGTTGGGGCGCGGTGGCGATGGGCGCCGTACGCGCCATCGCCTGATCGCCCGATCAGACCGCCGAGCCGCCGCCGTCGACGTGCAACGTCGAGCCCGTGATGAAGCTGGCCCGAGGTGAGCTGAGGAACAGCACGGCCTCGGCGATCTCGGCCGGGTGTGCGGTGCGGCCCAGAGGGAGCGCCTTGCCGAGTTCCTCGTTCACCTCGCCCCATTCGGCGGCGACACCCGGGGTGCGGGTGGGGCCGGGCGCCACACTGTTCACCCGCACTCCGCTGGCTCCGAACTCTGCGGCCCAGGTCCGGGTCAGAGATTCCAGGGCGGCCTTGGAAGCGCTGTAACCGGAGGCCCCTGCCACGCCCTTGGCGGCGACCATGGTCGTGACGTTGACGATGCTGCCCCGGCCCCGCTCCAGCATGCCCGGCACCAGGCCCGCAACCAGGAAGTAAGCGCCCCGGACATTGGTGTCGAACATCGTCTCGAAGCTCGACATGTCCTGATCGACGGTCAGTGCCGAGGGGAAGCTGGCGGCGTTGTTGACGATGATGTCGACCTCGCCGCACTGCTGCACCAGGGCTTGCACCGACTCGGCGTCGGCCATATCGGTCTGGACGAACCGAGCGTTCGGTCCGATGGCCTGGACGGCCAGCTCACCTCGGACCGGGTCCCGGCCCGAGATGATGACCGTGGCGCCCTCGCTGGCGAGCAGCCGGGCCGCCTCCAGCCCGATCCCTGCGGTACCGCCGGTGACGACCGCAGTGTGGTCGATCAGTTCCATCCGACTCAACTCCGCAGCGGCGCCCACGGGCTAACGGGCGGTGCCGCTGGACACGCTCGCGGCCGTCCAGTCGCTGAACCGGGTGGGATAGATCGTGACGTCTTCCCCCTCGATGGGAACGATGGTTTCCTCCTCGAGCACCGTGCCGTAATAGCGGGCGTCCGGATCGGTCACCACCTCACGCGGGTCGCCGGTGGCGGCGAACCGGTTGCGGATGAAGTCGTCCATGCCGGCCTTCTCCGGTCCGGCGATGTTGACGACCCCGTTGACCGGTTCAGCGGTCGCGGCACGAATCACGGCCGCGGCGACGTCCGCGGCGGCGATGGGTTGGAACGCCGCGTGCGGAGCGCGGACGGTGTCACCGTCGGTGAGCGAATCGGCAATGCCGTCAACGAATTCGAAGAACTGCGTCGCCCGCACGATGGTGTAGGGCGCCCCCGATTCGGTGATCACCCGTTCCTGGGCGATCTTGCCTCGCATGTACCCGCTGTCACCGGCCCGGGTCAGGCCCACGATCGAGAGTGCGACGTGGTTGCGCACGCCGGCGGCACGCTCGGCCTCCAGCAGGTTGCGGGTGGAGGTGGTGAAGAAGTTCAGTACGTCTTCGTCGGACCACGACGGCGAGTTGGACACGTCGACGACGGCGTCGACCCCGGTCATCGCTTCGGCAACGCCCTCGCCGGTAAGACTGTTGACACCCGAGCTGGGCGACGCCGAAACGGCCTCGTGTCCCTGCTCGGTCAAGTTGGCGACCACCTGCGACCCGATCAGCCCTGTGCCGCCTACCACCAAAATCTTCATTGCCACGCCTTTCCAAGTTTCTCCCGATGAACTGGCACGTTCAGCATCCCCCGGCCACGGGGCGGGGTGAACCCTTGAAAGTCCGTAGTCAGTCCGTGGGCCGGAGCTGTCGGCGTGACTTGATGCCCAGCTTGGCGAACACCTTCCGCAGGTGCCATTCCACGGTGTGGGTGCTGATGAACAGCTGCGCGGCGATCTCGGGGTTGGTCAGACCCTCGCCGGCCAGCTTCGCGATCTGCGCCTCCTGCGCCGTCAGTTCCATCGCCGGAGCCGCGGCGCGCTTGCTCACCTTCTGACCGGTCACCAGCAGCTCGCGGCGGCTGCGTTCGGCAAAACCTTCGGCGCCCATCTGGGTGAACATCTCGTGGGCGGTGTGCAACTGGCTGCGGGCGTCGACGCGGCGGTTGCAGCGGCGCAACCATTCCCCGTAGAGCAGATGCGCGCGGGCGAGCTGGACGGCGATCCGCGTGTTGCCCAACTTTTCGATCGCTTCCCGGTAGTGGGCTTCGGCTCGACGGTCGTCGGCGAGTAGCGCCCGAGAGCGGGCCAAAATCCCTGTCGCCCAGTCGGTTCGGCTGGCCAGGGCACGCTCTTCGAGCCGGCTCAGTGCGTCCACTGCGGTATCCCGATCACCGCTGCGGGTCGCCGATTCGATCAATTCGACCAGGCACCAACCGAACAGGCCCAGGTCGTCGTCCTCGCATGCGCGCCGGGCGGCGGCGCACGCCTCCTCGTAGCGGCCCAGACCGTTGTACAGCACGGCCGTGGCGAAACTCGTCAGGGCGATCACCCGGCCTTCGCCGCGGGCGAGGCCGTCGTGCAGGGCCGAGCCGATGAGGTGCAGGGCCTCCGATTCGGCGCCACGCAGCGCCGCCAGCAACACCGAGTGGTACTTCACCGGCGCGTAGCCGGTGGCGGTCGTGATGGCTTCGGCTTCCTCGATCAGGGTCGCGGCGGCGCTGAACTCACCGGCCTGGACATGCACTCCCGCGCGATACACCAGGGCAAGCGGCAGGACGGCGAGCGCACCGGCCTGCCGGGCCATCCGCACCGCGTGCGTGGCCAGTTGGTGCCAGATCTCGTCGTCCCAGAGTTCATGCGCCGCGGACTCCTGGACGATCGGGAACGCCTGCCAGAACCAGCGCATGATGTCGTCGCTGCCGCGCTCGGCTTCGGAACGGATCAGCGCGAGCGCGTCGCGCAGCGTCACCAGGCTCGCTGCATGGCCCTCGGCGGCCCGGATCGCGATGCCGTCCAGCAACAGGTCCACCGCCCGTGCGGGATGGGGCCCGGGTGGTGCAGTGCGCGCGGCGGCGGCGGTCATCCGGATGCCGCCGTACGGACACAGCCGTCCGCCGAACAGTGCCGCGCCCACCGCCTCGAGGTAGGTCTCCCGGGACTGGGCGTTGTCGAGTGCGGTGAGCTGCCGGGCGGCGTCCAGCAACCCGACCGCCGCATCGGAGACCGTCGGCGCATCGGGGTCACCGCTGCGGCTGCGGGCAAAGGCGATCTGGGCGCGCAGCCGGGTGAGCCGCGCCCGCTGCAAGTCATCCAGCGCCGCGCCGCCACCGGACTCCGCGATGTTCAGCAGCTCGTCGGCGGAGTCGAAGGCCGCCGCGTCGCGCTTGGCCTGCGCGGCGGCAAGTGCTCGGACCGACCGGCGCATCGGATCGGCGGTCAACTGCGTGGCCCGTTCCAGGAACGCCGCCGCGGCGGCCACCCCACCCCGCGCCTGCGCGCGCTCGGCGGACAGCTCGAGTTGCACCGCGACCGCCTCGTCGGGACCCGTCGCGGCCAGCGCCAGATGCCAGGCGCGGCGATCCGGATCGGCGTCCCCGTCGGTGACGGCGGCCAGGGCCCGATGAGCGCGGCGGCGCTCCATCAGGCTCGCCGCCCGGTAGGCGGCCGAACGCACCAACGGGTGGCGGAACCGCACCCGGGTTCCGACGTCGATCAGTCCCGCCGCCTCGGCCCCAACCGCGGCGTCATCGGGTAGCCCGAGATGTGCGGCGGCACGCATCAGCAACGCCGCGTCGCCGACCGGCTCGGCCGCCGCTGTGACCAGCAATTGCTGGGTATGCCCGGACAGTTGCTCAATGCGGCGCAGGAAGGTGCGCTCTATCTGCCCGACCAGTGGTTGCGCATCGGGCGGCCCGAATCCGCCGGCCAGCTCCGCGGCCGTCAGCCCTTTCGGTAACTCCAGCAGGGCCAGCGGGTTGCCCCGGGTTTCGGCGATGATCCGGTCGCGCACCTGGTTGTCCAGCCGGCCCAGGACAGCCGAATCCAGTAACGCGCGGGCCTCACCGGCGTTCAGGCCCTGCAGGGTCAGCTCCGGTAACCCGGCCAAATCCTCGCTCGGGCCGTCGCGTACCGCGAAGACAATCGCTACGGGTTCGGCGATCAGCCGGCGGGCGACGAAGGCCAGCGTTTGCGCCGACACCCGATCGATCCACTGTGCATCGTCGACGAGGAAGAGCAGCGGCTGCCGTTCGGCCGCGGCCGCGATCAGACTGAGCACCGCCAACCCGACGAGGAACCGGTCGGGAGCCGGCCCGGCGGCGCGGCCGAATGCAATCTCGAGGGCGTCGCGCTGCGGCGCGGGCAGCTCAGCGATCCAGTCCTGCAGCGGTATACACAGTTGGTGCAGAGCGGCGAACGCTAGCTCCATCTCCGACTCGACGCCGGAAACCCGCGCCGTCTGGAAGCCCACGGCCCGCTGTGCGGTGAAATCAAGCAGGGCCGTTTTGCCTATCCCGGCTTCACCGCCCAGCACCAGCACCTGGCTCCGTCCCGACCGGGCTGCGGACAGCAACCGTTCCAGGGCCGCGCATTCCGCGCGCCGACCCCGTAAACGAAGCGCCCGATCGGTGATCACCCTGCCGGATGACCTTACCGACAGCGCGGAGCTGCGTGTTAAATCAACTGCTTGACTTAATGCGGTCGACGCCGATTAACTCGACGGGTGGTCAACGAATTGGCGGACCAGGTTGCCGTCGTCACCGGCGCGGCTTCGGGGCTGGGCCGTGGCATCGCCCAACGGTTCGCCGCGGAGGGCGCGCGGGTCGTCATCGCCGACGTGGAGACCGAGGGCGGTCAGGCGCTGGCCGACGCACTGGGTCCCAACGCCGTCTTCCAGCGCACCGACGTCTCCGATCCCGAGCAGGTGAGCGCGCTGGTGGCCGCGGCGGTGCAGACATTCGGGGACCTGCACATCATGGTGAACAACGCCGGGGTTTCCGGGCCGCTACGCCGCCTGCTCGACGACGATTTTGCCGACTTCCATCGCGTGATGGCGGTCAACGTCCTCGGGGTCATGGCCGGTACTCGCGATGCCGCGCGGCACATGGCGGCTCACGGCGGCGGATCGATCATCAATCTGACCTCGATCGGTGGTATCCAGGCCGGCGGGGGCGTGATGACGTACCGCGCCTCCAAGGCCGCCGTCATCCAGTTCACCAAGTCAGCGGCAATTGAGTTGGCGTATCACGAGATTCGTGTCAACGCCATCGCGCCCGGCAACATCCCCACGCCGATCCTGGCGTCGTCGGCCGGGGACATGGACCCACCGGACCTCGAGCGATTCGAGGCCCGGATTCGCCAGGGCATGCGCGACGACCGGCCGCTGAAGCGCGAGGGCACCCCCGACGATGTCGCCGAGGCGGCGCTGTATCTGGCGGGCGAACGATCCCGCTATGTCACCGGTATTGTGCTTCCGGTGGATGGGGGAACTGTCGCCGGCAAGGTGATTCGGTCCCGCAAGCGGGACTGAAGCTGTCGATGTCGATCCTTTCGAAACAGGTGGTGGCCGACACCGTGGCTCGGGTCATCGCGGCCACGATCAACCCGGCGCCCAAGCCTGCCGTACGCTTTCCCGAAATCGCCGGCCACACGACAAAGGTCGAGATTCCGAGCAGGCACGGAGAGGTCTCCGCCACCGTCTACCACCCGACCGGTGCTGGTACCGGGGGCGCACTGCCCGTCTATGTCAATGTCCACGGCGGCGGATTCGTCGTCGGGCATCCCGAACAGGACGACCCATGGTGTCGTTACCTGGCCGCCCATGCCGGCGTGATCGTCGTCAACGCCGACTATGTCTTGGCTCCCGGCCATCGCTTTCCCGCTGCGCCTCAACAGATTTACGACGTCGTGTGCTGGGCGGCAAGCGCAGACCGGGACTGGGACGGGACGCGCCTTTGCGTCGGCGGTCAGAGCGCAGGCGGCAACTTGAGCGCCGCCGCAGCCCGCCTCGCGCTGGAGAACGGCGGTCCCCGCATTGCGTTGCAGGTGCTGCACTATGCGCCGCTGGATTTGGTGACGCCCACCGGTGAGAAGGCGTCCACGCTTGGGAGCCGGGCGGTGATGAAGCCGTGGATGGGCAAGGTTTTCGACACCGCCTACATCCCGGATCCGGCACACCGGCGTGATCGGCTGGCTTCGCCGGCGTGGGGCACAAACGCCAACGGCATTGCGGGCATAGCGCCCGCTTTGATCGTCACGGCCGAACACGACCGGCTCCGCGACGAGGCCCGTAGGTATGCGGACAAGCTCGCGGCCGTCGGCGCGTTGGTCGAGTATTACGAGGTGTCCGGCGTCGACCACGGGTACAACATCATGACCGGTGCCGCGGATGTCACCCGCCGTGCGTATGCCCGAATCGCGGAGCACGTTTCGAAGGCCATTGGCCCGAACGCTACCGCGAATTAAATCAGTCGCTTGACTTAACGGTGGGCGAGGCGTTGACTGGCCGGTATGACCACTGTCGGCCGGGTCGTTCGCAGCGAGCGGGCCAGCTCCACACAGGAGGCGATCCTGGTCGCCGCCGAGCGGCTGTTCGCCGAACACGGCGTCTTCGCGGTGTCCAACCGCCAGGTCAGTGAGGCGGCCGGGCAAGGTAACAACGCCGCCGTCGGCTATCACTTCGGCACGAAGGCCGACCTGGTCCGCGCGATCGAACACAAGCACCGGGGTCCCGTCGAGCAGTTACGCGAACGGATGGTGGCCGCCCTGCCGGCCGCCGCCGGTATGCGGGACTGGGTCGCGTGCCTGGTCCGGCCGTTAACCGATCACCTCGAGGCGCTCGGCAATCCCACCTGGTATGCGCGGTTCGCCGCCCAGGCCATGACGGATCCCGCATACCAGAACATCGTCGTCAAGGACGCGTTGAGTTCGCCGTCACTGGTTCAGGTCATCGACGGGATCAACAGCTGCCTGCCCGACCTGCCCGTCGACGTCCGGTTCGAACGAAACATCATGGCGCGCAACCTGTTGATGCATACCTGCGCCGATCTCGAGCGGGCACTGGCCGAAGGCAGCCAGGTGTCCCGGCCATCCTGGCGGGCTGCCGCCACCGGATTGACCGACGCGATCGTCGGACTGTGGCTGGCGCCTGTCACCGCTGCGGATGAAGAGTCAGGTAAATGAAAGTCTCTGTCAATCAAGATATCTGCGCTTCATCGGGTAACTGCGTGATGAACGCGCCCGAGGTCTTCGACCAGCGCGACGAGGACGGCGTCGTCGTCCTGCTCAACCCGAACCCGCCCGCCGACCAGGCCGAGGGTGCGCGCAAAGCCGCCGCCTTCTGCCCGGCTCTAGCCATTCAGATCGAGGAGTGACCGTGTCCGACACCCTGACGGATAACACCACCGCCACGGACATCCCGGAGTATCCGATGCCGCGTGCGGCCGGTTGCCCGTTCGCGCCGCCCCCGAACGTGATGGCACTGGCCGACGCCAAACCGCTGTCGCGGGTGCGGATCTGGGACGGAAGTACTCCGTGGCTGATCACCGGTTACGAGCAGTGCCGCGAGTTGTTCTCCGATTCCCGGGTCAGCGTCGACGACCGGGTGCCGGGGTTCCCGCACTGGAACGCCGGCATGTTGTCGACGGTGCACAAGCGCCCGCGCTCGGTGTTCACCTCCGACGGTGAAGAGCACACCCGCTTCCGTCGAATGTTGTCCAAGCCGTTCACCTTTCGACGTGTCGAAGGGTTGCGACCGGCCATTCAGCGGATCACCGACGAACACATCGACGCCATGCTGGCTGGGCCGCAGCCGGCCGATGTGGTCAGTGCCCTGGCGCTGCCGGTGCCGTCACTGGTGATCAGCCAGTTGCTCGGGGTGCCCTATGAGGACGCCGAACTGTTCCAGGAACACGCCAACGTCGGGCTGGCCCGCTACGCCACCGGTGAAGAAACCACCAAAGGCGCGATCAGCTTGTACAAGTACATCATCAAGCTGGTCGAGGCCAAGATGGAGAACCCGATCGAGGACGCGGTCTCCGATCTGGCCGAACGGGTCAAGGCCGGCGAGCTCAGCGTGAAGGAGGCCGCCCAGCTGGCCAACGGGCTACTGGTGGCCGGTCATGAGACCACCGCGAACATGATCGGGCTCGGCGTGCTTGCGCTGCTGGAAAATCCAGACCAGCTGCCCGCCATTCGTGACGCCGACGATCCAAAGATCGTCGCCAACGCGGTCGAAGAACTTCTGCGCTACCTCAGCATCATTCAGAACGGCCAGCGCCGCGTCGCCATCGAGGACATCCCGATCGCCGGCGAGGTGATCCGCGCCGGCGAGGGCATCATCATCGACCTGGCTCCGGCGAACTGGGATGGGCAGGCTTTCACCGAACCCGAGCGACTGTACCTGCATCGCTCCGGCGCCGAGCGCAACGTCGCCTTCGGCTACGGCCGCCACCAGTGCGTCGGCCAGCAATTGGCGCGGGCCGAGCTGCAGATCGTCTTCCGCACCCTGTTCCAGCGGGTCCCGACACTGAAACTTGCTGTCCCGCTGGAAGAGATCCCGTTCAAACACGACCGCCTCGCCTACGGCGTCTACGAATTGCCGGTCACCTGGTAAGCCTCAGCCCACCGAGAAGTATGTGAAAGGTCGACGATGACTACACCAACAAGCACCCTGTATCCGCCGAAAGGCTTCGGCGCACCGAAAGATCGTCGTGGGCATGCCATCGGCAGCGATGTGGGGTTGCCGGCGGGCACCGAGGTGTTCTCGGCGGACAACCATATCTCGCTCGCCGCCGACATCTTCTACGAGCGCTTCCCCGAAGACCTGAAGGACAAGGCGCCCCGAATCTGGTACGAGGAGGGCGCATACCAGGTAGGCCGCAAAGGCCAGTCCTTTCTGCCGGGCGACTTCAGCGCGGTGCTCATGCAATACGACGACCTGCCCGGGGCGGCCAGCACCAACATCGACGCCCGCATCCAGGAGTTGCGTGAGGACGGCGTCGACAAGGAACTCGCCTTCCCCAACGCGGTGCTGGCACTGTTCCACTACCCGGATAAGAAACTTCGCGAACTCACCTTCCGGATCTACAACGAGTACATCGCGGAACTACAGGAACGTTCCAATGGCCACTTCTACGGCGCGGGCCTGATCAACTGGTGGGACCCGAAGGCACCCGGGACACCCTGGCCGAGCTGAAGTCCTTGGGGCTCAAGACGTTCCTGATGCCGCTCAACCCTGGTAAGGACGACGACGGCAACCCGATCGACTACGCGAGCACGGCGATGAGCGCAGTGTGGGATGAGATCGAGGCCGCCGGAATCCCGGTCACCCATCACATCGGTGAGACCCCGCCCAAGAGCCCGTGCGAGTTCAACAGCGTGGTGGTCGGCATGATGATCAACATCGACGGGTTCCGGGAGACGTTCTCCAAGTACATCTTCGGGGGCATTCTCGACCAACACCCGGGTCTGCGGATCGGCTGGTTCGAGGGCGGGATCGCGTGGGTGCCGTGGGCGCTGCAGGACGCCGAACACTTGGTGGCCTCCTACCAGCACATGTTCAACCGGCCGCTGCAGCACGACGTCCGGTACTACTGGGACACGCACATGAGCGCCTCATTCATGGTCGACCCGCTGGGCTTGGAGCTGATCGACCGGATCGGTGTCGACAAGGTGATGTGGTCCTCGGACTACCCGCACAACGAAAGCACATACGGCTATTCGGAGAAGTCGCTGGCGGCCGTGGTGGACGCGGTCGGACCGGAGCGGGCCACACGAATCGTGAGCGGCAACATCACTGAATTCCTGGGCCTGTGACTGTCTTTGCCGACGCACCCGGGTTGACCATCCCTGAGCGTCCCGATCTGTCCCGGATGCGCCGGGAGACCGGAGCGCGGCTTAGGGCCGCCATGGCCGAGCGCGGTGTCGACGCCCTGGTCCTGCTCGGCAACAACGCCGTCGTGTATGCCACCGGGTCGAGTTGGCCGTTGGGTGATGCCGGGGTGTCCTACGTCGAGCGCCCGGTGGCGGTGGTACTGGTCGACGATCCGTGGCCGCATCTGTTCCTGCCGTTCCGGGAGGGCGCCGCGCAGGAATCGGAGTTGCCGACCGACCACCTGCACGGACCGGTCTATCTCGAATTCGACGAAGGTGTGGACGATTTCGCCGGGCTGCTGGCCGGCCTGGTTCCCGCCGGATCGACGGTGGCGGTCGACGAATTCACCGGCGCCATGTCACGGGCCCGGAAGTCGTTGTTCCCCAACGGTGCTCCCGTCGATGCTTCGGCGGTGGTGAGCGCCGCCAAGGTGGTCAAGACTCCAGACGAATTGGCCTGCATCCGTACCGCCGTGCGGATCACCGATCAGGCCATGGTCGAAGTCCATCGGGCACTGGTCCCCGGTATCCGCCAGATCGACCTCTCGGCAAAGTTTTTGCGCCGGGCCTTCGAGCTGGGGGCGATGGCGAGCATGCTGGAACCGATCTGGCAGGTGATGCCGCCCAGCAAGGCCGAGGGGGTGTGGACCACACACGGTGACCTCGCCCTGCCGCTGCTGAGCACCGAACGCGAGCTGGCAAAAGGTGACGTGCTGTGGACCGACGTCAGCATCACCTACCAGGGCTACTGCTCGGACTTCGGGCGGACCTGGATCGTCGGGCAGCACCCCTCGCCGCGCCAGCAAGCACAGTTCGAGAAATGGCGCGAGATCATGCATGCCGTGGTGGGCGTCGCCCGAGCCGGTGCGACCGCCGCCGACCTCGGCCGGGCGGCCATCGCGGCCAACGGTGGCAGCCGGCCGTGGCTGCCGCACTTCTACCTCGGCCACGGGATCGGCGTCAATGCCGCCGAAATGCCGATGATCGGAACGGATCTCGGCGACCAGTTCGACGAGAACTTCGTCCTCCAACAAGGCATGGTGCTGGTGCTCGAGCCGGTGGTCTGGGAGGACGGCACCGGCGGCTACCGCAGCGAAGAAGTCCTGGTGATCACCGAGGAAGGCTCGATTCGATTGACCGACTACCCCTATGACCCCTATGTCGACTGAGGTTCTGCCCGACGCCCGCGCCCTGCGCAGCGGGCGCCGCGAACGAGCGCTGGCGCAGATGGCCGCGCACGACCTCGATGTGCTGGTGCTGGGCCGCCAGGCCAATGTCCGCTACGTCACCGGAGCGCCGCAACTGTGGGTTGCCGGGACCCGGCCGTTCGGCCCGACGTGTGTGCTGGTCCGCGCGACCGGCGCCATCCACCTACTGAGCACTTGGGACGAGGGTGTGCCCGAGGACATACCGCACGAGAACCTGTACGGCATCTCCTGGAATCCGGTCAACACCATCGCGGCACTGCAGCGCATCGAGGGTGCGGCCAACGCCCGGCGGGTCGGAACCGACGCGCTGTCACCGGTTTTCGCGCAGTTACTGCCAACCGCATTTCCTGCGGCCGAACTCGTCGACGGAGAACTCGCGATGCGTGCGGCACGGCGCATCAAGACCGCTGCGGAAGTCGATGCGCTGCGTGAGTCCATCAGGGTGGCCGAGTTCGGTCTGGCCGCCGCCGTATCGGAATTGCGGCCAGGGGTGGGCTCCCAGACGCTGGCCGGGGTGCTGCTGGAAGCACTCGCCGCGGGCGGAGTGAGCACGCCGTCGAGTCAGGACGTGGCGTGGGTGACCTCCCGTGAACACCCCTGGCGGCGTGTCGACGGTGCGGGCAAGGTACAGGCCGGTGACCTGGTTGCGCTGTCGGCCGGCGTGGTGGCCGGCGGCTATATCGGCGAGGTGGGCCGTACCTGGCCGGTGGGCGAAATCAGCGGTGCCGCAGCGCTGTACGAGCGTTGGGACCGGTTGTGGTCGCTGTTGATCGCGGTGTGTCAACCGGGAGCCGGGGCGGGCGAGCTGCTGTCGGCCTACGCCGCGGCCGGCGAGCCCGCACCGCCGATGCCCGTGGCCCGCGGTCTGGGGATGGGCTTCGACCCACCGGTCATCTCCGCGCGCCTGCCCCGGACCGCCGGCGAGGAGCACCTGGAGTCCGGCATGGTCCTTGCCGTCACGGGCTACGTTTGGGAACCGGGCGTTGGCGCGGTGTTCGGACGTGAAGCGGTATTGATCACCGCCGACGGGCCCGAGGTGTTGACCGCGAGCCCGTTCTGGCAGAGGTGATCGATGGCCGCCAAGGCGGAGAAGATCATTCGCTACGAAAAGGACGCCAAGACTCGAATCGCCACCATCACCTTCGACCGGCCGGAATATCTGAACGCTCCAACGATCGCCGCCCGGCAGCGTTACGCCGACCTGCTGCACCGCGCCAGCATCGACGACAAGGTCAAGGTTGTGGTGATTCGGGGAACGGGTGACGACCTGGGATCGGGCGCGGACCTAAAAGAGTTCATGCGGGCCAAGGACGCGGCCGACCCGGGCCCGCTGCTGGCCGAATTTCGGGTTGGCGCCAACGAAATCGCCTATCCGCCAAGAGGATCGTTCCGGCATGGCGCCTCCATCGGGCAGTGGTACGCCAACCCGAACTCCGGGATCCGTGGACTGCAGGACTTCAAGAAGATCAGCATTCTGGAGGTCAAGGGTTACTGCTACGGCTGGCACTTCTACCAGGCGGCCGACGCGGACCTGGTGATCGCCAGCGACGATGCCCTGTTCGGACATCCGTCGTTCCGGTACTACGGATGGGGGCCGCGGATGTGGTGGTGGGCCCAGACCATGGGTATTCGGAAGTTCCAGGAAATGGTCTACACCGGACGGGCTTTCACCGCCGCCGAGATGTACGACTGCAACTTTTTGAACAGCGTGGTACCCCGTGCCGAACTCGAGGCCGAGGTTGCCAAGTACGCGTTGGCCTGTGCGCGTAACCGCCCCACCGACACCGTCTTCATGCAGAAGACGTTCTTCGAGGTCATGAAACAATTCCAGGGCGAGTACATGGGCAGTCTGCTCAGCGGCTTCTTCGAATCTGTCGGCGGCGGTGCGCATCCGGACGCCGATGATTTCACCCTCGATGGTGCCATCGACCGGGGTCTCGGTGATGCCGTCAAGGACAACGACGCCAAATTCCCACCGGAGTGGCGGCTGAGCAAGAAGGCGCGGCCCGCCAAGGAGGCCAACCGGAAGCGGAAGCACTAGTGGCGGCGCCGCTGACCGGTTACACCGTCGTCGACCTGTCCACCGGAATCGCGGGTGCCTACTGCACCAAGCTGCTCGCCGAGGGAGGCGCCGAGGTCGTCAAAGTCGAGCCGCCCGACGGTGATTGGCTACGATCTTGGTCGGCCTCCGGCGCGACGATCGCGCCCGGTACCGACGGGGCGCTGTTCAGCTTCCTGGCTGGGTCCAAGCGCAGCATTGTCGTCGAGCCGCGCGACGCGGACGACGTCGGCTTGCTCAACCGGCTACTCGCTGCCGCGGACGCCGTGGTGTGGTCGCCCGGATCCTCGGTGGCGCAAGCGTTTACACCGCTTGAAATCCAGAGCAATCACCCGCATCTCGTCGTCACGTCGATCACTGCGTTCGGGCTGGACGGCCCGTGGCGGGACCGCGCGGCAACCGAGTTCACGCTGCAGGCGTGGTCGGGCGGCATCATCGGACTGGGGCGCGGGGTGGCCGACCGGGCACCCGTCCATGTCGGCGGGCAGGTTGGCGAATATCTGGCGGGCGCATATGCCAGCGCAGCGACGCTCGCCGTGCGGTACCTCGGTCGCGGTGATCTCATCGACCTTTCGGTCCTGGAGAGTCAAATCCTCGGCCTCACTTACTATCCCGTCACTTACTTCGAGATGTTGGGACGGCCCTGGCGAGACGCCCGGCGGCCGACCGTGCCCGGGGTGGCGGCCGCGCAGGACGGTCTGGTGGACCTCGGCTGCGGGACCGCGCAGCAATGGTTCGACCTGTGCGCGATGGTCGGCCACCCGGAATGGATCGATGAGAACTCGCCGCTGACGATCACCGAGCAGGCGAACATCCATGCCGATGACATCTATGCGTGGGTCCGAAGCCAGCCGGCCGACGCGATCCGCGAATTGGCCACCGCCTTCCGGATACCCAACGCGCCGGTGGCCAATGGTGCGAACGTCACGTCGCTGGACCACTTTCAGGCACGCGACTCGTTTATGCGAAACCCGCGCGACGGATTCACCCAGCCGCGTCATCCCTACCGGATGCGGCCCGCGCAGTTGCGCGAGCCGGGCCCGGCCCCCCGACTCGGTGAGCACACCGCCCAGTACCGGGCGGCCGGTCTCACCCCCCGGCCGGCGCCGACCTCGGACCGGCCCGCACCGCACCTGCCGCTGAGCCCGCTTAGGGTGCTGGATCTGACGACCTTCTGGGCGGGACCATCCTGCACCCATTTTCTGGCCATGCTGGGCGCTGAGGTGATCCACGTGGAATCCACCGGTCGCCCGGACGGTACCCGGCTGATCGCCGGCATACCGGTCACCGAGGAGCAGTGGTGGGAGAGGTCACCGATCTTTGCCGCCCTGAACACCAACAAGAAGGGGCTGACGCTGGATCTGCAGAGCCCGCGCGGACGCGAACTGCTGCATCGCCTCATCGCCACCTGCGATGTGGTCGCGGAGAATTTCACGCCCCGCGTGCTCGACTCGATCGGATTGGATTTCGCCGCGGTGCAGTCCATTCGGCCTGACGTGGTGATGGTGCGCATGCCGGGATTCGGCCTCGACGGCCCGTGGCGGGACAACCCGGCCTTCGCCTACGTCATCGAATCGGCATCCGGGGTGAGCTGGCTGACCGGCTATGCCGACCGCACACCATTCGAGCCGTATTCCGTGGGGGATCCCAACGCCGGGGTGCACGCTCTCAACGCGCTGCTGCTCGCCCTCGAACATCGTCGCCGGACCGGCCAGGGTGTGCTGGTGGAGGCGGCGATGGTGGATGCGGCGCTGAACATCGCCGCCGAGCAGGTCATCGAATACTCGGCGTACGGGGCGCTGCTGGAAAGGGACGGCAATCGCGGACCCACCGCCGCGCCACAGAATCTGTACCGTACCAACGAGATCGACGAGTTTGGGCGGCTGGACAGCTGGGTTGCGATCGCGGTCTCCAGCGACCAGCAATGGGGTCGGCTGTGTGACGCGCTCGGATCGCCCGCGTGGGCAACCGATCCCGCGCTGAGCACCGCAGCCGGCCGCCGTGCTGACGCCGACCGGATCGACGAGCACTTGGCGGCCTGGTGCGCGGACCGGACCGGCGACCAGATCGTCGTTGCCCTTTGGGACGCCGGTGTGCCGGTTGCCAAGGTCCTGCAACCGCACCGGCAGACGGAGATACCGCAATTGGATGCGCGCGGCTTCTTCGAAGTCGTCGACCATCCGGTGTGCGGTCCAGCTAGGCTCAGTACCGTGCCCATGCGGATGTCCGGCGGTCCGTGCCGGTTTCATACCCAGCCCGCGCCCCTGCTCGGGCAACACAACCATGAATTGCTCACCGAGTTGGGGCTGACCGATGCCGAGATCGCGCAGTTGGAAGCCGACGGCGTGATCGGCCAGGCACCGCGATGATTTGCGTCTGCTCGCGGGTGGGGTGAGGGGCGTGCCGATCGATCCGTCCGACGTTCTGCTCACCGACCGCGTCGCGGTGGTCACCGGCGGCGGGGCCGGCATCGGGCGGGGGATCGCCGCGGGCTTCGCGGCGTTCGGAGCACGGGTGGCGATCTGGGAGCGTGACCCGGGTACCTGCGCGCAGGCCGCGGAATCGATTGGCGGACTGGGTATCACCACCGACGTTCGGGACAGTGGCCAGGTCGACGCTGCCCTGCAGCGCACGGTGGCGGAGCTGGGCGTACCGACGATCCTGGTGAACAACGCCGGTGGGGTGTTCTCGTCGCCGCTGCTGGAAACCAGTGAAAACGGTTGGGACGCGTTGTATCGAGCGAATTTGCGGCACATCCTGCTCTGCACGCAGCGGGTCGCGCGAACGATGGTGTCCGCCGGCCTGCCCGGCAGCGTTATCTCGGTGACATCGATCGAAGGCGTGCGGGCGGCGCCGGGCTACGCCGCGTACGCCGCGGCCAAGGCCGGCGTCATCAACTACACCAAGACCGCCGCACTCGAACTGGCGCCCCACGGCATCCGCGTCAATGCGATCGCGCCCGACATCACCATGACCGAAGGCCTCGCGGCGCTCGGCGGCGGGGATGCCAGCGCGGCGATGGGTGCCGTCGTTCCCTGGGGACGGCCCGGCCATGTCGACGAAACGGCCGGTGTCGCAGTGTTTCTCGCCTCGGACTTGTCCACCTACATTACCGGCCAGACCTTGCACGTCGACGGTGGAACACACGCGGCCGGCGGCTGGTATCACAATCCGCAGACGGGGACCTATCAGCTCGGACCGTGACCAGGGTGGCGTTTGCTCGCGCGATGCTAGTGACGCCAGCCTTCGGCGGCCTGCTCCTCGAAAGCTCGGTCAAGGCGCTCGAACCGGCGGCGGATCGATGCCCGGGCGGCCTCGTGCGGCAACACATACAGCCGGTTGGCCAGGATCGCGTCGGCGGTCAGGCGGGCCACCGCGTCGACGTTGAGTGTGTCGTCCTGCTGGGGGAGCGAGCCCGTCGAGCCCGTGACATCGGGTTGGGACGCCAGCCCGTAGTCAGCGCCGCGAATGCGTTCGGAATTAGACACCAGCTTGGTTTCGATGACCATCGGGCACAGCACCGACACACCGATGCCATGGCCCTTCACCTCGCGGGCCAGAGTTTCGGCCAGACCCACCACCCCGTACTTGGCCACCCCGTAGGCGCCCAAGCCGGCATTGGGCACCAGTCCGGCGAACGACGCGGTGAACGCGATGTGCCCACCCGTGCCCTGCTCGAGCAACCTGGGCAGGAAGGCCTCGACAGCGTGGATGTTCCCCCACAGGTCGATATCGATCACCCAGCGCCAATCCTCATGCGTCATGTCGGCGATCGGACCGGCGACGACGATGCCCGCGTTGCTGAACAGCACGTCCACCTGTCCAAGCAGCCGGAAGGACTCGTCGGCCAGGTGCACCATCTCCTCGAGATGCCGCACGTCGCATTGCACACCGTGCGCGTCGAAACCTTCACCGCGCAGGTGAGCGACGGCCTGCTCCAGCCCCGGCTGGTCGACGTCGGCGAGCACCACCCGGGCTCCGCGGCGGGCGAACTCGGTGGCGGTGGCCAAGCCGATCCCGCTCGCGCCGCCCGTGACGACCGCCCCGCGTCCATCGAAATTCGACAAGTGTCCGTCCATAGGCGGACACCCTATTTGAGGCAGCTCCCCGCATCGACGGGCAGGGTGACACCGGTGATGTACCGGGCTTCATCGGAGGCCAGGAACAGCACGGCGTTGCTGATGTCCTGGGCGTCAACCCACGGCACTGGCAGCGTGTGGAACATCTGGCAGATCGGAGCCATGTCGTCGGGACCCGGATTTTCCAGGTCCGGGCGGAACAATTTCCAGGTGCCCTCGTTCATGATCATCCCGGTGCTCACGTGCGTGGGATGCACCGAATTCACCCGAATCATCTTCTGCCCCAACTCGACCGCGAACGAGCGCATCAGCCCGACCACACCGTGCTTGGCGGCAACGTAGTTGCCGCAGTGTGGGTACGCCTTCAGCCCGCCGACGGAACTGGTCAAGATGATCGATCCGCCCCTGCCGCCGGCAAGGATATGCGGCACACCAGCTTTCACCGTTTTCCAGACACCCGAGAGGTTGACGTCGATCATCTCCTGCCAGTCGTGCTCGGTGCACTGATCCAGGGTGTCCCCGCCATTGCCGATGCCGGCGTTGGCCACGATGATGTCCAGCCGGCCCAACTGGTCCACTCCGGCATCCACCGCTGCCTTCAGCCCGTCATAGTCACGAACGTCCACTTCGGCGGTGAAGATCTGCCGGTTGTAACTCTTGACCAGATCGGCGGTTTCGGCCAGGTCCTCCGGTGTCGCCGCGGGAATCGGGCTCGTTGCCACGACCCGTTTGCACACGTCGATGGCAATGATGTCGGCGCCCTCCTGCGCCAGTCGCACCGCGTGGCTGCGGCCTTGGCCGAGCGCCGCCCCCGTGACGAAGGCGACTTTGCCTGCTACCCGCCCCTTGCCGTCTTCGCTCATTGTTACCTCGTTTCCTTATTCAGCCGAGAATTGCCGGCATGGACTCCCAACCCCGCACCGTGGACGTCGGGGAAAGTTTGGCGTCGGTAAGGTCGACATCCCATTCGGGGAAGCGCTTGAGAATCTCCTCGATCGCGATCCGGCCCTCGAGCCGGGCCAACGCCGAGCCCAGGCAGTAGTGGGTGCCGACGCTGAAGGTCAGGTGCTGATGCGGCACGCGGTAGATGTCGAAAACGTCACCGTCGGGCGGGAATTGGCGGTGGTCCCGGTTGGCCGCGCCGATCAGCATCATCATGACGCTGCCTTCGGGCACCCGCTGGCCGTAGTACTCCACGTCCCGGGTGACGTATCTCGCCACATGCGGAGCCGGCGGCTCGTACCGCAGTAGCTCCTCGACGGCAGCGGGGATCAGCGCGGGGTTTTCGACCAGAGCGCGCCGCTGATCGGGATGTTCGGCCAGCACCTTGCCGGCCCACCCGATCAGCCGGGTGGTCGTCTCGTTGCCGGCGCCCGACACCACGGTGATGTAGGTGAGCAGCTCGTCGCGGCGCATCCGGCGCACCGTGCCGGTCTCATCCTCGAACTCGGCGTTGAGCAGCTCGGTCGTCAGGTCGTTGGACGGGTTCGCGGCGCGCCAGTCGATGTACTGGCTGAAGAACTCACCGCTCAGCATCGCCTCGGCCGAGAACTCCATCGGCTTACCGGCCTCAGTCCGCATCTGCGCGTTGGCGAAATCGCGTGCGGCTTCCTGATCTTCCTCCGGGACACCGAGCAGCATGCCGATCACCCGCATCGGCATCTGCGCGCCGAGGTCGTTGACGAAGTCGAATCTGCCCGTCCCGATCAGCGGATCCAGGCTGCGCGCGCAGAATTCGCGGATCTTGGGCTCCAGATCGTTGATCTTGCGCGGAGTGAACATGCGCGACAACAACTTACGGTGAATGTCGTGGATGGGCGGGTCCTCGAAGATGAGGACGCCCGGCGGCATCTCTATGTTGGCCCGGATCAGCTCGAGAATCGCGCCCCGCGCGGAACTGAAGGTTTGGTAGTCGACGATCGCATTGTCGACGTCGGCGAAGCGGCTCAGCGCGTAAAAGTCGTGTTGCTCGTTGTAGTACAACGGCATCTCGTCGCGCAGCCGCTTGAACATGGGATAGGGGTCGGCGTTGAGCTCGACGTCGTACGGGTCGAAATAGACGTCGTTGGCTGCGCTGACTGTCACGGGTGATTGCCCTCTCGCCGGTGACGCGCCCTGTTCGTCAGGAGGGCGCGACAATGCCGCCTGTAGAACTCTGTCATCACCCACCAACGAGTGTCAACGTCGAATCCGTTTTGGCTATTTGTAGTTCTTTGTACCAGAGAATACCGTTCTCACAAAGACAACGACGTGCGATATTCGCTCATGCGAATTTGCGTCGGAGGAACTACTTGCCCGCGAATCCGCGTGAGCAGAAATCCCAGACCTCGTCGGCGCTGATCGGGTGAACCGTCGCGTCGTCGGAGCCGCCGCTGGACTGCGCGATGAACATGACCGTCTGCATCGTCATGGCGGCCACCCGCTTGGCGTTGACGTCGGCGCGCAACTTGCCGGCATCGCCTGCGGCTTCCATCAGCTCGGTCAGCAAAGCCAACAGTGGAGCATGGGCAATCTTGACCTCGGCAGGATGAGTCACCAGCAAACGAGGCGCGAAATCGGTGAAAAGCGGGCGCTTGGCGGTGGGGTCGGGGCGCGATGCCTCGTAGAGCAATTCAACGGCGACCTTGAGCCGCTCCAGCGGATCGGTGTGGCTCTCGGTGGCGGCGCGGATCTGGTCGGCGGACCGGCTCAGGGCGTCTTCGAACAGGGCCAGCAACAGTTCGTGCTTGCCGTCGAACTGCAGGTAGAAGCTGCGCAACGACTGACGCGACCGGTCCACGACCTCCTGGACGGTAAAGTCCGTGCTGCCCTTCTCGATGATGATGGCCTGTGCGGCGTCCAGGAAGCGCTGAACGCGCTGCGCCGCCCGCAGTTTTGCGGTCTTGATGGATCGCTCGACGGCCCGCTGCTTCCAGGCCGGCTCTTCACTGGGGTTCGTCACGGGCGGCTCAGGAGATTGCCGCGAGGAGAGAACATGATTGGACTGTACCGGAGAACGTCGTGCCATCGCGGTGCTCGACCTCCTCACGGACGATGTCTTGGAGATTGTAACTTCCTCACGGCGAGAATACTATTCTCTTAGACGTGTGTTTGGGAAGCGGATTCGCGAGAGCGAACCTAGCTCGCCCCTGATAACCCGGAGAGTCCTGTGCAGCTGACGTTCGATGCCGACGTCGAGGCATTTCGCGCCGAATTCATCGCATTCCTCGACAAGCATCTGCCCGACGAGGCGGTGGGGATCGAGCGGCCACGGTCGTGTTCGCACCTGCCGGAATGGGCCGCCAGGTGGCAGCGCCTGCTGTTCGACCACGGCTGGCTACTGCCCGGCAACCCGCCTGAGTTCGGCGGACGCAATGCTTCGCTGCTGCAGCAGTATGTGCACGCCGACGAGATGGCCCGGCGCCGGATCTATCGCAGCTTCAATCCCCAAGGCGTGGGCATCATCGCGGCGTCGTTGCTGTCCTTCGGAACTCGCGAACAGAAGCAGCGGTGGGCAATACCGATTCTGCGGGCCGAAATCACCGCATCGCTGGGCATGAGTGAGCCCGGGGCCGGATCGGATCTGGCGTCGCTCAAGACGCGCGCGGTGCTCGACGGTGACCACTTCGTGGTGAACGGACAAAAGGTTTGGACATCGGGGGCCCATGATGCCGACGTGCTGCTGACGTTCGTGCGCACCAATACCGAGGTCCCAAAACACAAGGGCATCAGCGTATTGCTGATCCCGACCGATACACCGGGGGTGGTACGCCGGCCGTTCGCCTCGATTTGCGACCACGACGACGTCGACTTCAACGAGGTGTTCTTCACCGATGCGCGGGTGCCGGCCGAGAATCTGGTCGGTGAACTCGACGGGGGCTGGCGGGTGGCCCACGGCTCCCTTGGCCACGAGCGCGCGATGCTCTGGCTCGACTATGCCAACCTATTGGACGAGCTGACAACCGATTACACGCCCAATGGGATGCTGGAGCGGGATCGCTACGCCACCCTGGTGATGGACGCCCGCGCGATGCGCCTGCTGGGCTCGGCGGCGACGGCGCGTGCGGCGCGCGGGGAAGAGGACGTGCCGGCGCAGTCGGTCCTGAAACTCCTGGGCTCGGAAGCATTACAGCGTGCCGCCGAGGACGCGCTGAACGCCAAGGGCGCCGACGGCCTTGTCCACCCGGCGATCACCGCGCCCTTCGCCCCGCTGAATCTTGACGACTACTACGGCAGTTGGTTCGACCGGTACGCACGCAGCTTCGCCGGCACCATCGCCGGGGGTACCTCGGAGATCCAGCGCAACATCATCGCCGAGCGGATCCTGGGCTTACCCCGCAACTGAGGCGTCGCGAGTGTGCATCTCACGACGCCCGCCCGGTGTGTCGCGTCGTCAGATGCACACTCGCCGTCAGAGGTGGGCCAGTCGCGGAGCAAATCCGCGCTCCCGCAGAGCCTTCCCCGCTTCCCGGGTGAGCTCCCGCGAGCTGCCCAGCAGGCCGTCCAGCACCAGCGCGCGCTTGACATGCTGGTGCAGTCGGTGTTCGGCGGTGAAGCCGATGCCACCGAGCACTTGCTGGCAGTGCCGCGCCGCGGTCAGCGCCGCCTGTCCCGCAGCGGCTTTGGCCAGCAAGAAGGCCAGTTCGTCGGGCTCATCGGTGGCGGCCTGCAGCGTGGCTTCGGCGCCCTCGATGGCCACCAGGGTCTCCGCGAGTCGGTGCCGCACCGCCTGAAACGACGCGAGCGGACGGCCGAACTGCACGCGATCCAGTGCATGTTGGCGCGCCAGGGAAAGCATCGCCCGGCCGGTGCCGACCAGCCACCAGCCCAGCGCAGCCCGCCCTTGGCCCAACGGCACCGGTTCGCCGGCCGAGGTCCGGTGTATGGGAAGTTCGTCGTCGAGCGCCGACGACGTCTCGTCGGTACGTTCCCAGACCACCCAGGAGTCCCCCGCGTACGGCAGCGGCACGGTGCCCCCACCGGGGCTCCCAGCTGCGCACAGGACGACGTCATTGACCACCGGCGCATGCGCCCCGGTTTCGCCGAGCAGCCGGAAGACCAAGGGAATTGCGGACTCTGGGATCTCGCTGAGCATGTCGAGCCAGCCGAGTTCGGTCAACGCCGCGTCGAGCTTGGCACCCGAGGCGCCCGTCATAGCCGTGCGCAGCGAGTCCGCTATCAGCTGTAGTTCCCCGGGTTCGCTCACCTTCACTCCTTGCCCAGTTCCAGTAACCGGCGGGCGATGATGTTGCGCTGGATCTCCGCGGTTCCCCCGTAAATGGTGGCCGCCCGGGAGTAGAGGTATTCCGGCCGCCAGGCTGTGTCGTCGAGTTCGAGGGCTCCGGGGAGCAGATCGTGCACGGTGTCGTAGAGCCGTTGCTCGGCGCCCGCCAGCAGCACCTTATCGATCGAGGTGTCCGGTCCCAGCCGTGCCCCTGCCGCCAGCCGGTGCTGCGTCGCGCGGGACCGGCAGCGCAGCGTGTGCAAGGCGAGATATGCCGTGCCCAACAAGGATTCGTCGGCGTCGGAAGCTTCGGCGATCAGCGCGTCGAAGCGGGAATACAGGTAGGCGATCCGCTGCCAGAAGCAGGTCGACCGCTCGTACGGCAAGAGGTCCATCGCCAGCCGCCAGCCGTCCCCGGGCCGGCCGAGCATACGGTCAGACGGGATCACCACGTCGTCGTAGTAGACCTCGCAGAATTCGTCCACGCCGTGCATGGTGCGCAGGGGGCGGACGGTGATGCCCGGGGTGTCCATGTCGACGAAGAACGCGGTGATGCCGTCATAACCGGGTGCGGTGCGGGTGAGCAGGATGCAACGGGTGGCGAATTGGGCGTAGCTGGTCCACACCTTCTGGCCGTTGACGATCCAGTTGTCGCCGTCCGGCGAGGCGCGGGTGGACAGCGACGCCAGATCGCTGCCCGATCCCGGTTCGGAGAACCCCTGACACCACGTTTCGCGGCCGCTGAGTAGTCGCGGCACCATCTCGGCGGCGAGTTCTGTTGGCGCGTAATCGATCATGGTGGGGGCCAGCACCTCGACCATTGAGTACGGTCCCGGCTCAGCCAGTCGGCGGCCCACCACCTCCTCGCCGACGATCGCTCGCAGCAGCGCGGGCCCGCCCAGTCCGCCGGCTTCGGTGGGCCAGCCGTAGCGCATCCAGCCGGCCTGGTAGAGCGCGGCGTGGACGCGGGCGAGCTGGCGCATGTGCCCCTGCAGTGAATGGTCCGGCTCGGGGGTCAGGTCGTGCTCGTCGAGCCAGGCGCACAGCTCCGCGCGGAACTGCTCGACGTTCACGGCGTGGGACGGCCCACGGCGTGCGGACGGCCCGAGTCGTGCACCCCACTGCGCCGAATGAAGGTCATCGCACGGGTTTTCAGCCGCCAGCCGTCGGCGGTGCGCTGGTAGGTGTCGCGGTAGTAGCCGATTCGCATGTCGTGCGCTGAGTGTTCAATGAAGCACAGCGGCTGGGTGCCGCTCGCCGAGTCGCCGTCGAGTTGCTCCACCAGCGCCGTACCGGTCATGAACAGGCCCTTGGGGGCGGCGGCGACCAACTCGGGAAACCGGTCCAGGGTGTAGGTGTCACCGAATGCGCTGTAGGTGCCGTCGGGTGTGAACACCCCGATGAGGCCGTCGATATCGCCTTGGGTGATGGTGACTGCATACCGGGCCAGCAATTGCTGGATCTCCACCAGGTCGTCAGTTCTGGTTGGCATATACCTTGCCGCCTTTCATGACAAAGCTGACGTTTCGGGTAACGGTGATGTCCTCCAACGGATTTCCCGGCACCGCGATCACGTCGGCGAGACATCCCTCGGCGAGCCGTCCGAGGTCGGCAGAGTTGATCAGTTCGGCTGCGGTCACCGTGGCCGCGCGCAGCACAGCCAGCGGCGGCAGGCCCCACTCCACCAGGGTGACGAGTTCATCGGCGTTCTTGCCGTGCGGTATCGCGGGCGCGTCGGTGCCCACCGCAATCTTCACTCCCGCTTTGTGGGCGGCCAGGATCGAGGTGCGTGACTTGGGGAACATCTCGGCGGCCTTGGCCTGCAGTGCGGGCGGAGCATGCGAGACGTCCATGCCCTCGGCCAGGCGCCTTGTGCTGACCAGGAAGGTGCCGTGCTCGACCATCGTCGCGATCGCCTCGTCGTCGATGAGGAAGCCGTGTTCGATGCAATCGATGCCGGCCGCGACCGCGTGCTTCACCGCATCAGCACCGTGCGTGTGGGCGGCGACCCGCAGACCCCGCCGGTGCGCCTCGTCGACGATGGCGCGCAATTCTTCATCCGAGTAGTGCTGTGCGCCAGGCGGACCCGTCAATGACATCACGCCACCGGAGCAGCACACCTTGATCAGTTGGGCACCGTGCTTGATCTGGTAGCGCACGGCCTTGCGGATCTCGTCGACGCCGTTGGCGATCCCCTCTTCGACGGTCAACTCGAGTGCATGCGGCGCGAATGCGGCGAACATCGTCGGGTCCAGATGCCCGCCGGTAGGTGTGATCGCATGCCCCGCCGGCACGACCCGCGGCCCGTCGATCCAGCCCGCGTCGATGGCATTGCCCAAAGCGACGTCGAGCAGGTAACCGCCGGTCTTGACGAACAGCCCGAGGTTGCGCACGGTGGTGAATCCCGCGCGCAGCGTGCGGCGGGCATTGCCCACGGCGCGCAGCACCCGGGTCGGCGGGTCATCCTGCACCTGGGACAGCCCCGGCTTCTCGCCACGGCCTCCCATGAGCAGGTTCACCTCCATGTCCATCAACCCGGGCAACAGGATCTGCTCGCCCAGATCGATCAGGTCACCTTCGGGCTCGCCACCGACACCGACGATGCGATCGCCTTCAATTCGCAGCACGCCCGGCCGGACGATCTCGCCGGCGTCGACGTCGAACAGCCCTGCCGCCTTGAGGGTCAGTTGCGATGAGCCGCTTGCGCGAAGAGCGTCGGCCAATGTCAGATCACCGGCTCCCGGGTCAGTTCCACCCACGCCGCGCCGCTGTCCGGGACGCGCGGCTGCTTCCAGGCCTCGATGGGGAACGAGACCATCACCAGCGACTGCATCAGGTGCATGAGCGTGCGGGCGTCCTCGGGCAGGTCGTCAAGCGGATACTTGTCAACGTAGTCGATGACATCGTTGAGGAGCGGGAACGCGACGTCGTAGAACTCCTGCAACTCGGCCATCGTGGAGGCCAGCCGCTTGGCGTAACGCTCGGGCTCGGTGGCCAGATCCCATTCCAAATAGGGCTCCAGCGCCGCGAATTCAGAGGGTAACTTTGCCATTGCTCTGGTACTCCTTCACGAAATCACCGGTCGTCTTGTGTAGATGACGGATCAGGACTTCCTGGTCGCACAGTAGGAATTCGGTGACGGCGCGGGTGCCGATCATTGTCTGGGTTGCTTCCAGGGTGTTGGCGTCCTGCAGTGCATACTCTTTGAACGTCACCGCGGCCAGCTCCTGGGCAAGGCGTTCCCGCGCGTTGCGAGGCGGCACGAAATAAAGCGTGCTTTCGAAGATGTGCTTATCCACCGCAGTAGGCCAGTAGTGGTAGGTCAGATACCATCCGGGCTCCCAGATCAGCAGCATGAAATTGGGGTAGAAGAGCCATGAGTCGATGCCCCACTGCGGCACCCTCTTCACGTTGACACCCGGTGGCAGTTCTAGGTTCTGGATGATTTCCGGCTTGTCCCATGGACCGAACAACCCGCTGCGCAACACCTGGTCCAGCGGTTTGACCATGGACATGTCCGGGGGTGGCGCCTGCCCGCCCCAGGTGGATTGCAGGTTATGCGGACCGGCCAGCTCGTAGTGCAACGCCTCGTACCCGAACTTCTGAATCTTGGCGGCTTCTTCCTTGGTGTACTGCCCCTGGTGCAGGATCGGCGCGTGGTAGAACTCGACGAACGCGTCGATGAACAACTTCCAGTTGCTGCCCACTTCGGCCCGATAGGAGTAGGTCTCCGTCATCTCACCGAATGGGTAGCCCTCGATGCTCTTGGCCAGGGGTCCGAGATAGTCGACGAGGGGTGCGGCGTTGTTGTCGAAGTTGATGAAGATGAACCCTTCCCAGACCTCGCAGCGCACGGATGCCAAGCCGTACTTCGTCTTGTCGAGGTCGAAGAACTCGTCTGGCTGTTGGACGAAGGTCAGTTCGCCGTCGAGGCTGTAACGCCAGGCATGGTACTTACACGTGAACTGTCTGCAGGTGCCCGAGGTCTCCTCGTTGGGAAAGTCGTTCCACACCAACTTGTTCCCGCGGTGCCGGCAGACGTTGTGGTACGCCTTGACGGTCCCGTCCTTGGTCTTGACGATGATTACCGACATGCCCTTGCCGGCCGACGGTATCTCCTTGGTGAAGTAACTGCCGGTACGGGGCAAACGGTTGACGCGCCCGACATTCAGCCAGGTGCGCTTGAAGACCGCTTCACGCTCGGCCTCGAAGAATGCCGGATCGATCGAGTCGGTGTAATCGACCGGCGCCGTTCCCAGTTCGGGATAGTTCTCTGTCCAGCTTCCGGCGGCTGGCTTCGGGAAGTGGGCCACTCTTACTTCTCCTCGGATTCGGTGGTTGTCTCGAGCTCGACACCAAAAGTGTTGAGCGCCATGGCGAGCATGATGTACGAGCCGACCGTGAAGACGTAGTCCATCCGCTGGCGGTCGTCGAAGCGCGTGCTCAGCGTGGCCCAGGTCTGGTCGGACAGCTGAGATTGCTCGTCGAGTTCGTCCACGCCGGTCAGGATCGCGCGTTCGAATTCGTCGAACGCCGTTTCGGCGATCCGCGGCTGCCGCGCAGCCTCGACCTCGGCGTCGGTGACACCTTCCCGCTTGGCCAGGTTCACATGGTGCGTCCATTCGTAGGCGCAGCCGCGACGGTGCGCGACCCGGAGGATGGCCAGTTCGCGCACTCGCGGCGGCAGTGTGGACGTGAACAGCAGATGCACGTTGAATTTCAGGAACGCCTTGGTCAGGACGGGGTGGTTGACCAACGTCGCCAGAACGTTGGACGCATCGCGCGGATTGCGGCGTTCCGCGGGCAGCATCCCGGCCAGCGCCTGGTCGACAGACTCGTCCCAGCGGTCGGCGGGCAGCGGCGGCAAGCGCATCGCGCGAGTATCCTCTCGGTCAAAGAGAATCATATTCTCATTTCTAACCAATAGACTCACACATATTGCTCTGTTGGTCAATCTCGCGGCGAAACGATCCGCCCGTTGCAGGCGAGGGCCCGCGCCGGGGCCGTGCCGAGAGTCGTTCCCAACCGAAGAATTTGCCGTTCGTTCGCTGCTTGCCGGGGCTTTCCGCATTACCGGTGACAATGCTGGATGTTGATTCTCGCTTCGCGAGAAGCTAGTTTTCAACCTATAGAGATTTTGCGTATGCGGGGCTTGACTGTGCCGGTCGGGGGCCGGTGGGAACCCGCGCGTTCGTTGAGACCCGTGTGATCGGTTGGGTCCGGCCAGAATTAGAAGGGAAGCGTCGTGAACAAAGAGGACATGATCCTGATCAGCGTGGACGACCACACCGTCGAGCCGCCGAACATGTTCCAGAACCACCTGGCCAAGAAGTACATCGATGACGCACCGCGCCTCGTCCACAACGCCGATGGTTCGGACATGTGGAAGTTCCGTGACACGGTGATCCCCAACGTCGCGCTGAACGCCGTCGCCGGACGGCCGAAGGAGGAGTACGGCATCGAGCCCACCGGGCTCGACGAGATCCGGCCCGGTTGCTACAACGTGGATGAGCGGGTCAAGGACATGAACGCCGGTGGCATCCTGGCCTCGATCTGTTTTCCGTCGTTCCCCGGCTTCGCCGGCCGGTTGTTCGCCACCGATGACCCCGAGTTCTCCATCGCGCTGGTGCAGGCCTACAACGACTGGCACATCGAGGAGTGGTGCGGCGCCTACCCCGCGCGGTTCATCCCGATGGCCATCCCGGTGATCTGGGACGCGGAGGCCTGTGCCGCCGAGGTGCGCCGGGTCGCGAAGAAGGGCGTGCACGCGCTCACTTTCACCGAGAACCCGGCCGCGATGGGCTACCCCAGCTTCCACAACGAGTACTGGAACCCGCTGTGGAAAGCCTTGTGCGACACCGACACCGTGATGAACGTGCACATCGGTTCTTCGGGCCGGCTGGCCATCACCGCGCCGGACGCGCCGATGGACGTGATGATCACGCTGCAGCCGATGAACATCGTGCAGGCCGCCGCGGACCTGTTGTGGTCGCGGCCCATCAAGGAGTACCCGGACCTCAAGATCGCGCTCTCCGAAGGCGGGACCGGCTGGATCCCCTATTTCCTCGAACGCGCCGATCGCACCTACGAGATGCACTCCAGCTGGACGCACCAGGACTTCAAGGGCAAGTTGCCCAGCGAGGTCTTCCGCGAGCACTTCCTCACCTGCTTCATCAGCGACAAGGTCGGCGTGGCGCTGCGCAACATGATCGGCATCGACAACATCTGTTGGGAAGCCGACTACCCGCACAGCGACTCGATGTGGCCGGGCGCGCCCGAGGAGCTGTGGGACGTGTTGTCCATCAACAACGTTCCCGATGACGAGATCAACAAGATGACCCACGAGAATGCCATGCGCTGGTATTCGTTCGACCCGTTCACGCACATCACGCGCGAACAGGCCACCGTCGGTGCGCTGCGCAAAGCGGCCGAGGGGCACGACGTGTCCATCAAGGCGGCGGGCCACGACAAAGACAGCCGCGGCGGCGCGTCCTTTGCGGACTTCGCGGCCAACGCGAAGGCCCTCACCGGCAACACCGACTAGGCCCCGTTCCCCCGCGAGCAGACGCGGAATCGCACTGCGCGGGCCGCGATTGTGCGATTCCGCGTCTGCTCGCGCTAAAACGCTAGAGAAAGTTGCGGCATGGAATTCGAGCTGACCGAGGACCAGGAACTCATCCGGCGCTCGGTCGCGGAGTTGGCGTCGAAATTCGACGACCACTACTGGATGGAAAAAGACCAGGCGCACGAGTTCCCGACGGAGTTCTACCGCGCCATCGCCGACGGCGGCTGGCTCGGGATGACGATTCCCACCGAGTACGGCGGGCACGGCCTGGGCATCACCGAAGCGACCATCCTCCTCGAGGAAGTGGCCAAATCCGGCGGCGCGATGAACGCCGCCAGCTCCATTCACCTGACGATCTTCGGCATGCAGCCCGTGGTGGTGCATGGCTCCGACGAACTCAAGGCTCGCACCCTGCCACGGGTGGCGACGGGGGAGATCCACGTCTGCTTCGGGGTGACGGAGCCGGGCGCCGGCCTTGATACCTCACGCATCACGACATTTGCCAAGCGCGACGGCGACCGCTACGTCGTCAACGGTCGCAAGGTCTGGATCTCCAAAGCGATGGAGTCCGACAAGATCCTGTTGCTGACCCGTACCCAGAGCTATGACGAGGTCACCAAGAAGACCGACGGCATGACGCTGTTCCTCACCGACCTCGACCGCAGCCGCGTCGACATCCGGCCGATCAAGAAGATGGGCCGCAATGCCGTCAGCTCCAACGAGCTGTTCATCGACAACCTGGAAGTCCCGGTCGAGGACCGGGTCGGCGAGGAGGGCAAGGGTTTCCAGTACATCCTGGACGGGCTGAACCCGGAACGGATGCTGATCGCGGCCGAGGCGCTGGGCATCGGCCGGGTGGCGCTGGACAAGGCGGTGAAGTACGGAAACGAGCGCGAGGTGTTCGGTCGGCCCATCGGGATGAACCAGGGTCTGCAGTTCCCGCTCGCGGACTCCCTGGCCCGCCTTGATGCCGCCGAGCTCATGCTGCGCAAGGCCACCTGGCTCTACGACAACGGCAAACCCTGTGGGCGCGAAGCCAATACGGCCAAATACCTGTGTGCGGACGCCGGATTCACCGCCGCGGACCGGGCGCTGCAGACCCATGGCGGCATGGGTTACGCGGAGGAGTATCACGTCACCCGATACTTCCGCGAGGCGCGGCTGATGAAGATCGCGCCGGTCAGTCAGGAGATGATCCTCAACTTCCTCGGTTCGCACGTCCTGAAACTGCCTCGCAGCTACTGAGGGCTACTAGGTAGTTTGTTGTTCGTCGGACGAGGATCGGAGCGAACACATGCGGGAGACCGTCATCGTCGAGGCGGTGCGCACCGCGGTCGGCAAGCGCAACGGCGGACTGGCGGGAATGCACGCCGCCGATCTGTCCGCCGTCGTCCTCAATGAACTGCTGGAACGCACCGGCATCAACCCCGAGCGCATCGACGACGTCATCTGGGGCTGCGTGTCCCAGGTCGGCGACCAGTCCAGCAACATCGGCCGCTATGCCGTGCTGGCCGCCGGCTGGCCGGAGAGCATCCCCGGCACCACCGTGAACCGGGCCTGCGGCTCCAGCCAGCAGGCGCTCGATTTCGCCGTGCAGGCGGTGATGTCGGGTCAGCAGGACGTGGTGGTGGCCGGCGGCGTCGAGGTGATGAGCCGGGTCCCGCTCGGCGCGGCCAGGGCGACCGGGATGCCCTACGGACCGAAAGTCCTTGCCCGATACGACGATTTCTCCTTCAACCAAGGGCTGTCGGCGGAGCTGATCGCCAAAAAATGGGGACTGTCCCGGACCACGCTCGACGAGTATTCCGCGCTGTCGCATGAACGGGCCGCGGCCGCCCAGGACAGCGGCGCGTTCACCGAACAGATCGTCCCGGTGTTCACCGACGACGAGGCCGGCCTGGTCCACCAGGACGAGGGCATCAGGCGCGGGACCACCGTTGACAAGCTCGCCGGTTTGAAGCCGGCCTTCGTCGAAGACGGGGTGATCCACGCGGGCAACTCCTCGCAGATCTCCGACGGGGCCGCCGCGTTGTTGGTCACCACTTCCGAGCTGGCGCTCGAGATGGGTCTGACGCCGATCGTGCGTTATCGCGCCGGTGCGGTCACCGGAGCCGATCCGGTGCTGATGCTGACCGGTCCGATCCCCGCCACAGAGAAGGTGCTCGCGAAGTCCGGTGTGCGGATCGGCGACGTCGGCGTCTTCGAGGTGAACGAGGCATTCGCGCCGGTGCCGTTGGCCTGGCTCGCCGAAACCGGTGCGGACCCCGACCGGCTGAATCCGCTGGGTGGCGCGATCGCACTCGGGCACCCGCTGGGCGCGTCGGGGGCGGTGCTGATGACCCGCATGATCCACCACATGCGTGCCAACGGAATCAGGTTCGGGCTGCAGACCATGTGCGAGGGCGGTGGCACGGCCAACGCCACGCTGGTCGAGTTGGTGAACTGACAGCGGCCGAAAAGGGCCTTGTCAAGGGCGGACCAACCAACCTACTGTGTATTCACTAGGTTGGTTCACCTGATCGGCTCGACGAAGGAATCCGGGTGCCTGAGGTACGGCCATACGAGACGTTGTTGGCCAAGGGCGAGGACCGCAAACAACGCATCCTCGCCGTGGCGCAGCGGCTGCTGTCGCGCAATGGCTGGCGCAGCACCACGCTGGCCCAGATCGCCCGCGAGGCGGGCGTGACCCCAGCCGGCCTGCTGCACCACTTCGAATCGAAGGAGCAGTTGCTGCACGCAGTGCTGGACGCCCGGGACGCCGACGACGACACGCACTCCGACCGCGGCGGTGACCTGATCGGTGAGATTGCCCAGGTCGCGGACCGTTTCAGCCGGGCGCCCGAACTGCTGGGCACGTTCACGGTGCTCTTGGTCGAGAACATCGCCGCCGACGCCCCGCTGCACGACCGCCTGGTGCGACGGCAGCGGGATGCCACCGAGATCGTCGCCGAGGGCATCCGCCGCGGCCAGGCCGCCGGCCGGTATCGCACCGACATAGACCCCGCCGTCAAGGCTGTGGAAATTCTCGCTTTCATCCACGGAATGGAAATGACATGGTTGCTGGACCCTTCGATACCGCTGGCCGAGGTGTTCAAGGAGTACGCGGAGACGCTGGCGCGCGACTTTTCCCCCTCCAAGACGCCCTAGAACCCGACATGCGATACCGCCTCGACGTCGTGGCGTCCAGCGTGGTCGACGTCGTGAGGTTCGCCGGTGGTTGGCTCTTCGATCGAGCGATGGCAGGCTGGGATGTCACCGTCCTGCTCACCGACCATCCTGACGACCGGCCCCTGCACATTCTCGGCGCCAGAACCCTCGACCTGGAAAGCGCCCTGGCCTCGGTGGGTACGCGGCACCGCCCACAGGCTCTGGCGGCCGCGGCGGACCTGCTCGGATCCGACCCGCGGGTACGCACCGGGGTGCTGCAGGCGCTCGATCACGGCGTCACCGAGGTCACCCTGTGGGGCCGCACCTGGCCCGCCGAACTCGACGACAGCGTGGGCCGGGTGCAACACCGGCTCAGCATGGCCGCCCAGACGTTCAAGGCGAAGGCGCTGGCCGCGGCCGCAGTGAAGGCGAGTTCGATCAGCCCGGTCGAATCCTTCCGCAGTGGGCTGTTGGCCGGCCATTCGGTGGCCGCCGACCTGCTACCCGCCTGAGCCCTACAGTCCGGCATTGCGGCCCACCCGGGTCATGTGGAAATGTAATGCTCATCTGTGAGAGGCGGATTCTCGCTAGGTGAGATTCGAACGGAGCAAACGAGATGGAGAACGACGTCACCAAGCTGGACTTCTTCCGCGATAAGCAGTTGATCGAGGACCCCTACCCGTACTACGAGGGGCTACGGCAGCGGTGCCCGGTCACCCGCGAAGAACACCACGGCGTCACCATGGTGACCGGTTGGGAGGAAGCCTGCGCCGTGCTCAACGACGCCAAGACCTTCTCGTCGTGCATCTCGGTGACCGGCCCGTTCCCCGGCTTTCCGGTCCCGCTCGACGGCCTGGGCGACTCTGACATCACCGAACTGATCGAGCAACACCGCGACGAGCTGCCGTTCAGCGACCAGCTGCCTACCCTGGACCCGCCCACCCACACCAACCACCGTTCCCTGTTGATGCGGCTGATCACGCCCAAGCGTCTCAAGGAGAACGAGGATGCCATGTGGCTGCTGGCCGACCAGGTTCTCGACGGGTTCCTGGCGCCGGGCCGCGGGGAGTGGATCAAGGGGTTCGCCGGACCGTTCACGCTCCTGGTCATCGCCGACCTGCTCGGCGTCCCGATGGAAGATCGCGACAAATTCGTCAAGGGCATCCGCCAGCACTCCGGTGGCGGTATTGGCGGCACCGGCAAGGAAGCGCTGGCGCACAGCCCGCTGGAATTCCTCTACGGGCTGTTCTCCGACTACATTCGGGACCGCCGTCGGGAGCCGCGTGATGACGTGCTGACCGGTTTGGCGACGGCAACCTACCCGGACGGCTCTATCCCCGAGATCGAAGACGTCGCCCGCGTCGCCAGCAATGTGTTCTCGGCCGGACAGGAAACGACCGTGCGCCTGCTGGGCGCGTCGCTGCAAACGCTCGCCGAGCGTCCCGACATCCAGCAGCAGCTGCGCAAGGACCGCAGCTTGATCCCCAACTTCATCGAGGAGTCGCTGCGGATCGAAAGCCCGGTCAAGGGCGACTTCCGGTTGAACCGCGTGCCCGTCAACGTCGGCGGCGTCGACCTGCCGGCCGGGACGACGGTGATGATCCTGCAGGCCGCCGCCAACCGCGACCCGCGCCGCTTCGAGGATCCCGCGACCTTCGACCCGGCCCGCAAGAACGCCCGCCAGCATCTGTCCTTCGGCCGCGGCATCCATAGCTGCCCTGGTGCACCCCTGGCCCGAGCCGAAACCCGGGTCGCAATAGAGCGGCTGCTCGATCGGACCTCCGATATCAAGCTCGACGAGCATGTGCACGGACCAGCGAATGACCGCCGCTACCAATATGTTCCGACCTATATCCTGCGCGGGTTGACCGAGTTGCACCTGGAGTTCACCCCCGCATGAAGGTCTGGGTCGACGACGGGACGTGCCGCGGTCACGGCATGTGCCTGACGCTGTGCCCGGAAGTTTTCAGCCTGACCGATGACGGTTACGCCGAGGCGATAACCGAAGACGTGCCAATCGAATTGGAAGCCGCAACCCGGGAAGCCATTGAATGCTGTCCGGAGCAGGCGATCAAAGAGCACTGAAAGGATCTACGAATGTCCAACGGCCCCAAAGGGTATGTGATCCTGACCGAGGCCATCAAGGATCCGGACGGCATGAAGGCCTACGGCAAGGCCGCGGGTGCGGCGATGGGCGGGGTCAAGGTGCTTGCCGTGGACACCGCACCAGCCGTCCTCGAGGGTGATTGGCACGGGGATCAGACCGTCGTGCTGGAATTCGAGTCGGTGGACGCCGCTCGCGCCTGGTACGAATCCGAGGCGTACCAGAACGCGGCGAAGCTGCGTCAGGCGGCGGCGGACTGCAACGCTGTCATCCTCGCCGGCTTTTGAGCTTCAGCCCAACTGACCGACCGGCGTCTGCTCGCGGTGATTAGTCGACGATCGAGATCGCTTGGCGCGGGCACTGCCGCACGGCATCGCGCACCAGTTCCTCGTTCTCCGGGGTGACCTCGGGCTGCAAGACGGTCAGCATGTCGTCATCACCGAGCTGGAAGACCTCCGGAATGATGCCCATACAGACGCCGTTGCTCTCGCACAGCTCCCAATCCACTTCGATTCTCATCGCCGTTCCTACCGAATGACCCTGACCGGCACGTTCTTCCAGCCGGCGACGTTTTGCATCTGAACCCGGTTGCAGCCCGCCCAGTCCACCTCGTAGCGGGGCATGAAGTCCAACAGCTTCTCGAGCGCGATGGCGCTCTCCATGCGGGCCAGCGCCGCACCCAGGCAACTGTGGATCCCGTAGCCGAAGCTCAGGTTCAGCGCCTCGTGGCGGTCCCGATCGATGTTGAAGGTGTCCGGGTCGGTCCACGCATCGGGGTCCCGGTTGGCCGCGCCGTTGATCAAGAACACCGGTTTCATGGCCGGGATGGTGACGCCGTGCAACTCGACATCTTTCGTCGAACACCGGACCTGATACTGCGAGGGCGCCTCATAGCGCAGCAGCTCCTCGACCGCGGCCGGGATCTTGCTGCGGTCTTCCAGCAGCTTCTGCCATTCCCCGGGGAATCGGGCGAACACCACCGGCGCGTTGCCGACCAGTTTGGTCACCGTCTCGGCCCCGGCCCCGCCCAACAGCGTTGCGAAGCCCGCGATCTCGATGTCATCCAGTTTGGTCTTCTGGCCGTCCTCGCGCTCGATCTCTGCCTCGATCAGCTTGCTGAACAGATCGTTCTGCGGTTCAGCGCGGCGTTGCTGCAGGATCTCGTAGTAGAGCATGCCGGTTTCGATGTTGGCCTGCATGCCCTTTTCGCCGGTTTCGACCTGGCCCGGCTCGCGATGCAGCGACTCGTCGATCAGGTGGCGTACCCGCTGGGCGTGCTCTTCCGGCACCCCCAGCATCGTGGTGATGACCTCGACCGGGAAGGGTCCGGAGAACTCCTGCACCACATCGAACCTGTCGGGATCGACTCTGCTGAGGTACTTGTCGATCTTCTCGCCCACCATCTCGCGCTGCGATTGGATCGCACGCGGCGTGAAGACCTTGTTGAGCAGGCTGCGCATATGCCGGTGGTCCGGCGGGTCCATGAAGATGATCGATTTCTGTTCCGGTGGCTTGCCGGTCCGCACCATCGAAAGGTCAATGCCGAACGCCGACGAGTACTGTTCGAAATTCTTCAGCCCCGCGGCGACATCCTCGTGCCGGGTCAGCGCGTAGAAGTCGTACTGCTCGCTGTAGTACACCGGCGCTTCCTGCTGCATCCGCCGGTAGGTCTCCCAGGCGCCGTTGAAAAAGTCTTCGGAGAACGGATCGAAGACGACCGGCGATGTGGTGGTCATTGAACACTCCTCGCGTGTGAGCTGCGGGCTGGAATCATTACAGCTGAACGCCTGACTGTAACGGTAACGGTAGCGGTTTCTGGGCGTGGCGAAAAGGCATAGCCGGGTTCATCTGGCTACGTCCATCAGGGTCAGCGCGGCGTCGGCCGCATCGAGCGCGACGCCGCCGGATGCGGACGCCTGCTCGGCCAGGTCGGCCAGCAGTCGCACGTCTTTTCGCAACAACGTTCCGGCAAGTCCGGCCAGCCGCTCCAATCCGCCGGTCCTGCCAATCGACTTGAGCGCGAAGCTGTTCCCACTGCTGCGGGACACCACGGCCGCGAGCCGCTCGGGTGCGACGCCGAGGTCCGCCGCCAGCGCGAGCGCGGCAGCGGCCGTGCCGAGGTTCGCGGTGAACAGTAAATTGTTGAGCAGCTTGGCGGTCTGACCGGAGCCCAAATCACCCAGGTGAATGACCGCGTCGGAGAAGCTTTCGAAAACGGGTCGGCAGCGCTGCACCACGTCGGCGTCACCACCCGCCATGACCAGCAGGCGACCCTGCGCGGCTGCCGGCCCGCCGCCGCTCACCGGTGCATCGATGAGCCAAACACCGTGCTGCCCAGCCTGTTGCGCAAGGTCATGGCAGGTATCGGGATGCACCGTGCTGTGCACGGCGACCACCCCGTCCGGCGGCATCGCGGACAGCACCCCGCCTCCGACGAGGACTTGTTCGACGTCGGTGTCACCGGTCACGCACACGCACACCAGATCGCTCGCGGCGGCGAGTTCGGCCGGCGAACTGGCGGGCTTCGCTGTGGTGTCGGCGAATGGTTCCAGGGTGGCGGTTCGGCGGGCCCACAACGTCGTGGGGAAGCCGGCGTCGATGATCCGCCGTGCCATTGGCCCACCCTGGTTGCCCAGGCCGATGAAGCCGACCCGCATCAACCGGCCTCGCGGTCCTCGTCGCCCGCCCGCCTGGCCACGCAGTCGTCGACGAAGGCAAACACCTTGCGGTGATAGTCCGCGGCGTTGAGGCCGAGGCTGAGATTGTGACCGGCGTCGGGCTGCGTGTTGGCAGTGAAGCTCGGGGCTTGCGAGAACATTTCGGCGATCTCGGCGATGTTTTCGTCACCTCCGCGATACACCCGGTCGTGCTCGCCGAGGGTGAAGCGCACCGGCACCCGCACTGCCGGCGCCAGCTCCGGAAAATAGCGGTGCGGCCAGTTCAGGGCTACATCCCGCTCGTAGGCCGGGGCGGTCGACGAGTTGGTGACTCCGCGCAGAATGTCCGCCGGGTACAGGTGCAGCGGTTCCCACAACAACTCGCGCGTACCGGGTGGACGCTCCTTGACCTCGGCCGCTTTCATGATCTCCTTGGCGGCGTCGTGATAACGCCGGCCGGTGCCACCGAGCTCCACGCCTAGCAGTTCGGCGCCACGATGGTCGGCGGCCATCCGTGTCGCGAGTTCACAGCCGCCCGAATGGCCCAGCACGAACAACCCGGCGCCACGTGCTTGCTGACCCAGGATTCGGTCCACCGCGCCATAGGCGAGGTCGACTCGCTGCTGGGGGGTTTGCACGGCCTCGGGGTACGCAGCCGAACTGCCATGGCCCGGTCTGTCCAGCGCGATCACGGTGAACCCGAGCGTGGGACCGATACGTAGCAATGACAATTCGGGATGTCCGGGGCAGTCGAAGTACATCGCGGTAGTGCCGCCGCCGTGAATGGCCACGACGACGGCCTTGGGGTTATCGGCTGCGGCGATGATGCCGGACATGGGTACGCCGTCGACGATCACCACCCTCGGGCGGGGGTTCACGCGCCGCTCCTCCTCATCGCTTCGCTCTGCATCGTCGCCGGCGGGGATTCATGCGCCGCTCCTCCTCATCGCTTCGCTCTGCATCGTCGCCGGCGGGGATTCATTGTTCCGTCCTGAGCAACATCACACCGCTCGGGGTCAGCCCACCGCTGCTCACCACGCCGACGCGGGCGCCGGCGACCTGCCGTGCCCCGGCCTCGCCGCGCAGCTGGGTGACCGCCTCGTGCAGCAGACCCATGCCGTGGGTGCGGCCGTGGGAAAGCTGTCCGCCGTGCGTGTTGAGCGGTATCAGACCGTCGCGGGCGATGTTCTTACCGCCATCCAGGAATTCGCGAGCCTCACCGATCCCGCAGAACCCAAGCGCCTCCAGCCAGGACAAGCAGTTCATGGTGAACCCGTCGTAGAGCTCGGCGACGTCGACATCCGACGGCTTGAGCGCCGTGCGGCTCCACAGGTGTGCCGCTTGACCAAGCACCTGCGGTTCGTGAGTCAGCGTGCTTTGGTCCCAGTCGATGCGCTCGATGATCTGGGTGCCCACCGCCTCGACCAGGACCGGTGGCTTAGGCAGGTCCCGTGCGGCGTCGACGGCCGAGACGATGACTGCGACGGCGCCGTCGCAGGGAACATCGCAGTCGTAAAGGCCGAACGGCGTGGTGATGGGCCGGGCATTCAGATAGTCGTCCATCGTCATCGGGTCGCGATAGACCGCCGTCGGGTTGAGTTCGGCGTTGGCGCGCTGGTTCAGCGCGATCCAGCCCAGCGTTTCTTTCGTGGTGCCGTATCGATGGAAATGGCGTTGGGCGTTGAGCGCCAACGTGTGGGCGGCCGACGTAGCACCGAAGGGCCACTGCCAGCTAGCCGTCCGGCCGCCGGACGGGACGATCTTGCCCTGCTTCATCAGCTCGTTGAAGGTGGCTTCCCAAAGCGTCCGGAAACACAGCACATGCCGGGCCAGCCCGGTCGCGACGGCAAGCATCGCCGCGATCACCGACCCAGCTGGGCCGAAGGTCTCCATGCCGCCGTTGTGCCAGGTCGGCCGGATGCCCAGCGCCGCCTCCAGCGCGATGACGCCGCCCTCGCCGAAGCCGCCGAAGTTGCCGCCGCCGGGATAGGTGGACAGGCCGTCGATGTCGTCGAAGGTCAGCCCGGCGTCAGCGATCGCGGCCTCGCAGGCTTCGACGGTCAACGACAGCGGCGGTGCCATCAGCCGGCGGCCGATCTTGGACATGCCAATGCCGGTCAGTGCGACTTTGTCCTCGAATTTCTCCGTCGTCAGCATTGGCCGGACGTGTTCGCCGAATCGTTCCGCCGCGATCTCGTCGTCGGGTAGCGCGGCCGGCTCGGTATCGGCAGTCGGCCGGAACAGCGGCAGCCACACATCCTCGATATGTTCGAACACCACCTCGACGGGTTGCCCGAGCTGCAGTTGCTCCCAGTCTGCCTCAATGATGTTGGTGGTCAACCGGATACGCGGGTCCTCCACAATCGCCACCTGTGCCACCACGTAGGGCGCCGGCATACCAGGCAGGCTGAACCGGTGGTTCACGGTGAACCCCGCCAGCGTCGCCTTGCCGGAAACGTCCCGTACCCCCATGTTCCGGCTGCGGCAGTAGCGGCACACCGGTGCGGGCGGATGAATCAGTGCGGCGCACGCATGGCATTCCTGGAACCGCAGCGTCCCGTCGGCGCCAGCTGTCCAGAAAAACTCGTTCTCATCGGTGACCAGCGGTAGTGGTCGTCCCGGTGCTGTCGACACGTCACCTCCGGGGTGGCCGGCCCATTTGGTAGGCCCGTTATGCGAATCCGAGAATTACGTTATCATCTGCGGGCAGGGACGAAGCGAACAGCGGCGAGCGGGTTGATGTGACGGAGACGTTGGTTCAGGAGACACCGCGCCCCGGTGTCGCAGTGATCCGGCTCAACCGTCCCGAACGGCTCAACGCGATCAACGACGCGATGTTGGCGGAGTTCATGCACGCCTTTGCCGCCCTGGCCGATGCCGACTCCGATGCCTCGGTGCGCGCCATCGTGCTCACCGGCGCGGGGCGGGGCTTCTGCTCGGGCATCGACGTGCGCGACTTCGGGGCCGACGTGCCGGCGGCCACCGACCCCGCCATTGACCGGCTCCGGTTCCAGGAGGCGATGGCCGCGATACCGCAGGCGATCCGCAACCTGCCCCAGCCGGTCATCGCGGCGGTCAACGGCCCGTGCGTGGGCGCCGGACTAGCCCTATGCCTGGCGGCTGACATCAGAATCTGTTCAACCGCTGCAACTTTCGGCAACGCGGCGATCCTGCTTGGCCTGTCGGGCGCGGAAATGGGCATGAGCTACCACCTGCCGCGAATCGTCGGCACCAGTGTTGCCGCGGACTGGATGCTCACCGGGCGCACCGTGTCCGCTGAGGAGGCCGACCGCAGGGGGCTGGTCAGCCAAACGGTGGAGCCGCAACGGCTTTTCGACCACGCGGTGGAGTTGGCCGGCCACATCGCCGAACTCGCGCCGCTTGGGGTGCGCATGACGAAGCGGGCGCTGCAGGTCAATACCGACGCCGCCGGGTTCGATCCGGCGATCGAACTGGAGAACCGCAATCAGGTGCTCACGCATGCCACCGACGAGGCCGCCGCGCTGCGCCGCAAGTGGTCGCAGTGAGCCCGCTCCGCATTGAGTCTGCGCTCAGGGCGCGAATATTGCCGAAATCGCGCCCTGTGCGCAGAGTCAAGAAAGGACGAACCGGTGGCATGGGACTTTTCGACTGACCCGGACTGGGCGGCTCAGCTTGCCTGGGTGGACGACTTCGTGCGCTCGGAGTGCGAGCCCGTCGACCTGCTCGTCAAGGAGTCTCACGACCTCAACGACCCGGTGCGCCAAGCGCTGATCCCGCCCCTGCAGAGGATCGTCAAGGAGCGGGGCCTGTGGGCCACCCACCTCGGGCCCCATTTGGGCGGACCCGGTTACGGGCAGCTGAAGCTGGCACTGCTCAATGAAATCCTCGGCCGGTCCGAATGCGCGCCCATCGTGTTCGGTTCGCAGGCACCGGATTCGGGCAACAGTGAAATCCTGGCGCATTACGGCACCCCCGAGCTCAAGCAGCGCTACCTGGAGCCATTGTTGGACAACCGGATCGTGTCGTGCTTCTCGATGACCGAGCCTCAAGGTGGCGCCGACCCGAAGGTGTTCACCACATCAGCGGTGCAGGACGGGGATCACTGGGTCATCAACGGGGAGAAGTGGTTCTCCTCCTTTGCCTCGATGGCATCCTTCCTGATCGTGATGGCTGTCACCGACCCGGAAGCCCCGCCGTACGAACGGCATTCGATGTTCGTGGTGCCGGGCGAAACACCGGGTATCAACGTACTGCGCAACGTGGGACTTGGCTATCAGCCAGTGGGCGGCGGCCGGGAGGGCTACGTGCGCTACGAAAACGTCCGGGTGCCGGCCGATCACATGCTCGGCCCGCGCGGCGGTGCCTTCGTGGTCGCACAGACCCGCCTGGGCGGCGGCCGCATCCATCACGCCATGCGCACCGTCGGCCTGGTGCGCCGGATCTTCGACATGCTGTGTGAACGGGCGGTATCCCGCCACACCCAGGGCCAGCTGCTCGGCGACAAGCAACTCGTCCAGGAGATGGTCGCGGACTCGTGGATGGAGATCGAGGCATTCCGCCTGCTGACTCTGCAGACCGCATGGAAGATCGACCAGCACAACGACTACAAGGCGGTACGCGCCGACATCTCCGCGGTGAAGGCGATGATGCAGAAGGTGCTGCATGATGTGTCGGCGCGTGCCCTGCAGATACACGGCTCGCTGGGCACCACGCACGAAATGCCGTTCGTGCAGCACCTGGTCGAATCGTTCGTGCTGGGATTGGCCGACGGGCCGACCGAGGTGCACAAGACCGTACTGGCCCGCCTGCTCCTCAAGGAGTACAAGCCGGCGCCCGACCTGTTCCCTTCCGAGCACCTGCTGCGTCTGCGCGAGGCTGCCGAGCACAAGTTCGCCAAGCAACTGGCCGGCATACCGCGCGGCTAACCAAGCAACTCGCCGGCCCGTGAAAGCAAGTGGGGCAACGCTTTCGACATGGCCTCCAGGTCGCAATCAGGCTGTGGGCGCCGACGGTTGTGCTTGACGATCAGCGACCAGGTCGCCACGGATTTGAAACAGGCGAGCGCTTGAAACCAACCGAGACCGGGCACCGGAAACCCGACTGTTGTTTGGTAGATCCCGGCCAGTTCGTCGAGCGAGGGTGTGCCGCCGACATATCGGGTCGGGCGCCGATATGTCTCTGGGTCGCAATTGATCAGGAACCAACCGACGTCAACACGAGGGTCACCCACCGACCAGATCTCCCAGTCGATCACCCCGGTGATGCGGTTCGCTACGGCCAGCACATTGCCCAACCGGAAGTCACCGTGCACTACGGCGGGACCCAGCGGCGCCGGCACCCGACCAAGCAACGCGGCGCCGACCTCGCGCCACCCCGGCGCTAGCGTGGGGTCAACCGTTTCCAGTGTCCGGCACCATCGTTTGACCTCGGCCGTGGCGGTGATCACCGGCTCAGCGCTCAAACCGATGGCCGACGGCCGGACAAGGTGCAACTGCGCCATCGTGCTGGCCGCGCTCCGAAAGCGTTCGCGCACATCGGTTTCCTCGAGTCCCGTACTGTCCATATCGAACAACGGCTCCACCGAGCTGCCCGCCAGCATGGACATCACGAACAGCGGGGGATCGGCGGGGGGTTCGCCGGGGTCCTCCCACAGCACCTCGGGCACCGGCACGGCGCCGCCGGCCAGCGCTGCGATCAAGCGGCTCTGGCGCAAGACATCGCGGTGTCCGGTCGGTGCGATGCCGGCGGGGGCCACCTTGACCACTACTGGCCGACCGTCCCACCGCCCGGTGTAGGTCAGACTGGAAGCTCCGCCGGTGAGCGGACGCAGCCCCTCGATCTGGCCGAGCCTGCGGCGTAACCGATCGAGCGGGTCGCTCAGGTCAGCCATCCGATATCACGCAGGAACGTTTGGGTGTGGGCGATGCGGCCGGTAAGCGACTGCGGGTCAGCGGTGCACAATTCGAGTGCCGTCTGAGTGATCAGTTCGATGTCCTCGGTGTCCGTCTTGGCCAAATCCAGGGTGCCTGCGCCTGGGGTGGCGACCGGGTTGGACGGCGCCGCCGCATTGACGGCGATGCCGTCGTCATACAGTTCGGCGGCAAGGCTTTTGGTGAGCCGGTTCAGCGCGGCTTTGACGGTGCCGTAGATGCCGAATCCCGCGCTACGGTCGAATTCGTCGAACGGCGGACCGCTGGGCAGGTCACCGCCGACCGAGGTGACGTTCAGCACCCAGCCGCGGCCGCGTTCCCGCATCGCGGGGATGGCCAACTGGGTGAGGTGTAGTGGCGCCAGCACATGCATCTCGATCATCAGACGCGCCCGTCGCTCCGGGAAGCCGTCCAGCGGCCGCAGGAAGGTGACTGCCGCGTTGTTGACCAGGATGTCCGGCGCACCGATGCGGTCGACGACTTCGGCGAAAAGCCGTTCCCGGTCTTCGGTTTTCGACAGGTCGGCCTGGATCGCGATGGCCGAACCCCCGCCGCTGCGGATCGCGTCGAGTGTTTCCTGCAGCGAGCCCTGATATTTCGGGTCGGGTTCCAGGGTCCGCGCGGTGAGTGCCACGGTGGCGCCCTCGGCGGCCAACCGCTGCGCGATCGCCTTGCCCAGGCCCCGGCTGCTGCCCGTCACTAATGCGGTCAAGCCGGCGCACCGCCCGCTCAACGGGTGAAGCCCCACTGCGCTTCGTTGGACTCCGTCTTGAGATGCTCGGCGGGGTCTTCGTCGTCGTGCAGTTCAGGGTGCGGGATGCTCGGCTTGCGATCTCCGACTTCGGTGATGGCGTGCACCGGGCAGTCCAGCAGGGCCCGCATCACCGGGTCGTGGTCCTGCTCCGCCACGTTTCCGTCGCCGATCAGGGACGCGTAGCCCCAGTCGTCGAGCGAGAAGTATGCGGGGGCATGCTTGGCGCACAGCCCGAAGCCATCGCAGATGGTGCGGTCGAGACGGATCCTCATGGTCACCTCACCGATACCGATACTTCGTAAGGACGCTCGGCGCGGTATGCGCTGTGTCCGCAGTCTGGGCAGGTGCCCTCGAGATGACGCGTCACTTCCGCGGGGAACTGGTCGAGCAGGGTCGCCGCGACATTGGTGGCGGCATCCAGTGTCCCGCAGGCGCCACGGCCGCGTAGCACCACCGACCAGCGGCGCAACCGATCGACGTCCTCCGTTGTGGCGGCGAAGTCGCGCAGCGCTCCGGCGGCGGCCGCCATCGCCGCGGTGCCGTTGAAGCAGGAGCCGCACTGCCCGGCGTTCTCCCGGTCGAAGTAGGCCAGGACCGAGGCCGTCACCGCGACGGGGCAATCGTCGGTGATCAACGAGATTGCGCCGCAACCCAATCCGCTGCCAATGCCGCGCATCGTCTCGTGATCCAGCCGGGTGTCCAGCACGCTGCGGTTGAGCAGGCCGGCGAAGTAGCCGCCCATCAAGACACCTCGCAGTTGCTCCGAGGAAACCCCGTGCAGGGCAAGCAGTTCGGTGAACGGCAAGCCGTGGGGCAGTTCGTAGAGCGCCGGTGGTCGACTGGCCCCGGTGATCGTGGCCAGGAAGGTGCCCGGTGACAATACGGTGCCCTGGGTGCGAAACGCCTTGGCGCCGTGGCGTTGCAAGTGCGGCAGGTTCGCCAGGGTCTCGACGTTGCTGATCAGCGTCGGCAATTCACCGACGCCGAACTCGAACGGCCGTGGCGGCTTGTCGGTGGGTTTGGCCGGTCCGCCGTTGATCGCCTGGACCGCCGCGGTCTCCTCGCCGGCGACGTATCCGGGATCGACCGTCCACACTTCGACATCGAGGTCCTGCAGGACGGCCTCGCCGAGCGCGGCTTCGACGCTACGTGCCGAATCCGCGTCGGACACATAGACGTACACGCGGCGGGTGGACACGATTGCCGCGGCCAGTCGCAAGCCGTCCAGAACCAGATGCGGCCGGTGTCGCAGCAGCCAGCGGTCCTTAACCGACGCCGGTTCCCCCTCTTCGCCGTTCGCGATGACAACAGCGCCGCCGGCGGCGCGTCCGTTGTCGCGGACGGCGCGCAGCTTCACGCCGAGCGGAAAGGCGGCGCCGCCGCGACCGACCAGTCCGCTGGCGTCGACCTCGCCGAGCAGTTGATCGGCGTCCATCAGCGGCAGGTACCCGCCGCGCTCGCGGTAGACCGCAGCGTCCTCGCGCTCGCTGTCCTCGGTCAGCAGTCGGGGTTTCAAAGACGACCAAGCTGCGGTACGGATTGCGGCGTCCGTCTTCACGGCGCCTCCCGCCGTGCGGTTAGGCTTTGCGGCATGCGGACGGCGGTGGTACGGGTCGATGTCGACCCGGGTAGCTTGCTCACCGCCGGGCAACTACGCGAGGGCATGGCGGCGCTCCCCGGTCTGGCCGGCGACGCGGGCGCCGAGGTGGTGGACATCGATCTTGGGAGCCGCCCGCCCGGTCGCCGCGTGGTCGAGGTGCTCATCGCCGGCAGCGATGTCGAATCGGCCAAGATGACGGCGATCGATTTGTGCGGCAAGGCTTTCGGCACCAGCCCGGTGGCCGGAGTGGTTACGTTCGTGAGTCGGGGAACCGACGACGACGCCCATGGCGTGCTGGCCGCGTTCGGAGTCACCGGCGAGATCGTCCGGGAGCCCGGCGACGACGGATACGACGTCGTCCACGTCACGCTGCGTGAGGCCGATCTCGAGCGGGTACCGGAAAGCCGGATCCACACCGCCCTCGAGGCCTCGCTCAACTGCGAGGTTCACATCCGCACGGTCTGAATGCATTACGAGACTCATCACGAACCCAGGAATTCCAGAATTGCGGGCGCGGCCTGTACCCAGGTGTCGAACATGTTGAAGTGCGTCACTCGGCCGGCGGCGCGATCCTCCGACGCCCGCTCCCAAGCGTCCTCGGGCCAGGGCGGATCGATCAGCTTGGATCCCTTGATCAGGCAGCTGACTTCGAGTGAGGTGCGTTTAGGGTGGTCCATGTCGTTCTCGCCGCCGCGGATGATCAGGGTGGGAACCTTGATGCGATCGAACATTTCGTCCTCGACGCCCGGAATGGTCTGACCCGGCTTGGACACGAACGCGTTCAGCCAGCGCAACATCACCTTGAGGAACTCGTCCTTGTCGAAGTCAAGGAAGCGCTGCTTGTTGGCCGGGTTCTCCTCGATGCGGTCGCGCCATTCCGCCACCTTGATGACGCCGTCCATCCCGGTGCCGCGCACGGCGAGAATGCTGGGGATGATGTAGAAGGAACCCAGCACGAAGGTGCCGTAGATACCTCCGACGATGTTCCAGACCACCAGCTTGGTGACCATTTCCGGGTACAGCATCGTGGTGAGCATCGAATCCCTTGCGCCACCGGAACCGCCGGCCAAAATGCACTGCTCGAAGCCCAACCCGGTGATCAGTTTGTGCAGTGTCTCGGCGCGCATGTGCGATTCACTCTGCCCGTAGAACTGGACATCGGATGCGCCGCAATTCGGCCGGTCCCAGAGCAACACGCGATACCCGCCGTCGGCGAGCGCGTCGGCCAGCGGACGCAGCCCGTCGATGTCCTTGCTGAACCGTCCGCCGGGTGTCAGGGCGATGAGATCGCCTGTCTCCCCCAGGATTTCATAGACGACATTGCCACCGTTGATCTCCATCGACGACACGCGGTTCTCCTGCCGGGTCACGCCATCACCAACACATCTTTGCCGATAACCCGGACCGGGTAGGTCCGGATGCTCCACTCCGGTTTCACTGCGGTGGTGCCGGTCGCCAGCTCGAAGCCCCATTGGTGCCAGGGACAGTAGATGTACTCCAAGTCTCGGACCATGACCGCGTCCCCGGCGGCACTCTCGTCGACGACGGTCAGGCCCCGGGCCCGGCCCGAGCACAGCGGACCACCTTGGTGCGGGCAGTAATTCGCGATCGCATAGAACGTGCCGTTGACGTTGTAGACGCCGACGCCGTGTCGCCCGATCGGAACCAGCTTGTGGCTGCCCGGTGGAATTTCGTCGACGGTGGCAACGACATGCTCGCGGCCCTGAGCGAGGCGGGGCTGCTTCACGGCCCCGTTTTCTTCCGACGTCAAGTCAGTGGACCCGGGTCTGGCCCTCGAGGACCGGCACGGTCTCCGGCAGGTGATAGGTGGCGATGCCGTTCTTGAACATCACCGCTTCCCGCGCGGCTTTGGGCAGGTGCTTGACCAGCCACCGCGGGTCATCGAACGTCCAGTGCGGATAGTCCGAGGAATACAGCAGAATCTTTTCGCACTCCATCCACTCGAACGCGCGACTCAACTCGGTCTTGTCCTCCGGGTAGTCCAATGGCTGGGTGGTGAACTTGATGTGGTCCTTGACGTACTCCGACGGCTTGCGCTTGATCTCCACCCAGGACTTGCGGGCTTCGTAAATCGCGTCCATGCGCCACATCAACGGCAGTATCCAGGTGAACGCGTGCTCGACGAACACGATCCGAAGCTTCGGGAACCGGTCGAAGACTCCGTCGAAGATCAGGCTCATCACCTGGTTAGCGGCCAGCAACGAGTAGGTCACCATGAAGTCGTGGTTGTAGCTGGGGAATCCCACCGGCGGTATCGGTAACTCGTCGAACTGGCTGCGGGACAGGTGGCAGCTAACGGTGATGTCATGCTTGGTGGCCGCCGCCCAGATCGGGTCGTATTTCGGATTCCCCCACGACGGCCGCGGCTCGGCCTTGATCAGGATCTGTGCCATGTAGGGATGCCCGGCCCAGCGCTCGATCTCCTGCACGGTCGCTTCGGGATCCTCGATGGCGGCGCATATCGAACCGCGCCACCGCTGATGCCAGTTGTTGTGGCTGTCCAGCCAGTGGTTGGCTTGCCAGTCGTTCAGTGCGACCGACATCGCGTGTTGCGCTTCGGGGATGCGAGCCGGGTAGGCGGCCGGTTCCAGGATGGCGATGTCCGAGCCGGCTTCCATGATCAGCTGCCGAAACGCCATGTCCGGGTCGCTGCCCGGGAATTCGCCGTCCGGCGGGAAAGTGTCCACCCGCATCGCGTAGGCGTGCGCGTAATCCGGTGCGTCGTAATAGATCTGCTCACCGACGTTGCGGGTAAGGAAGTACTTGCTGCGCCACGGCTCCGGGATGTACTGGATGATCTCGCCGCGCTTGGGAACCGGGTGGACATCCGAGTCGACGCACCGTACGGCGATGCGCTCGGTGGGCGGGACACGTTCCTGCGTGTGGGTGAGCGTCATTTCGACCTCCTCGGCCTCATTTCTACTGTGCGCCCGAATCGACGGAGATGTCTATCCCGTACAGCTCGGCCGCGTTGCGCCAGCACAACTTCTCCCGCTGTTCGGCGGACAACGCGCTGGGCAACTTGGTGATGTCGCCGCACTGCCAGTGCGGGTAGCTGCTGCCGAACATCACCATGTCGTCCTTGCCGGTGAAGCTGAACCACTCTCCGGCGAATTCGGCGTCACCGGGACCGTCGAGGCTGCCCTGCACGAAAAAGACGTGGCCGGGCAGGTAGTCACTGGGGATGCGCGGTGCCCAGGGCGTCTGTTCCAGGTGCGGCCGGCCGAAGGTGTCCATCCGCCAGATGAACGGGGTCAAGAAGTCGGCGGCGCCGTCACCCCACACGAATCGCAGGCCGTCGAAGCGCTCGAACACGCCCTCGGCGATCATGTTCATCAGGTGATAGATGTAGTTCAGCGCCATAAAGCTGACGTACTGCTCGTAGGTGCGAGTGTTGCCGTTCGGGGTCGGCGGGAAGGCGATCCCGGAACCGACCTCAATGTGTGCGGCCACCGGCAAGTTCGCATCGACGGCCGCCTCCCACAGCGGCCAGAACTGTGGTTTGCCGTAGAGCTCGCGGGACTGCAGCGGCACGCCGATCTGGATCACGCGCGGGTGCCCGCGCCACTTGTCGATCTCGCGCAAGGCACCGGGGATGTCGTCTGGGTTGACCCGGATGGTGCCGCGGAACCGGCCGTCTGATTCCAGCCAGCGCGACACCATCATCTCGTTGTGGGCGGCGTGCAGCGCGCTCCCGAGATGCCGGTCGGGCATGATGCCGCGCGCCATCGGATGCAGCACTGCCACATCGACCCCGCGCTTGGAAAACAGCTCGTGCGCAACGAATTCGGGGTCAGAGCCCGGATACTGGCGGTCGAGCCCTGTGGTGTCCGGCGCGTACTCACCACCGGGGGCGCCGTACCAGTCCATTTCGTAGTCGGGAAATCCGCGGCTTTTGAACGGCTCGCGGAGAAAGCTGCGCAGGTCCTTGTTGGACGGGAAGAAGATGTGCACACTGGCGTCGATGACCGGCGTGCGCACCCCGTCTGAGTGTTCGATCACGAGCGCCACCCTCCGGCTGCGGCAGGGCCATATGATAGATAACCTAACATTTCGCCAGGCCATTCATCAATGGATATCCGGTAAGCATCTCGGTTAGTCATCTGTCCTGGTTAAGGCCGCTTTTCTGACTCGGCTGCAAGTGTTGTTCTTAATTCCGGATAATAACATTCTCCGGCTTGGTTGTAACACCGCGCGTCGAGTGGGGCGTTACTTGGCGCCCGGTCGCACGACGACGCCGGCAGCCTCTTCGAACGGCTTGATCACGGTGGTGAAGTCCGCATCGGCACCCTGGTCTTGCGCGGCGGCCTCCCAGATCCGGGCTACGGTGTCGGCAATCTCGATCGGAACACCCAGTGCCCTGGCCTCCTCGAGGTACAGCCGCACGTCCTTGACCATGAGGCCCGTCGCGAACCCGTAGTCGAAGGTGCGCGGCAGGATCGCCCGGGGAAACTTGTCCCGGCTGGCGCTGGTGGCGCCCGAGCCGGCGTTGAGCACCTCGATCATCACCGACGGGTCCAGGCCGGCCTTGGCGCCCATGACGACAACTTCCGCCGTGGCGGCCAGCACGTTGGCCGCCAGGATGTTGTTCGCCAGTTTCATGGTCTGCGCCGAGCCCGGTTTGTCGCCGACATAGAACGGCCGGCCGAGGGCTTGGAGCGCGGGCTCGACGATGTCGAAATCCGCCCGCGGACCGGACACCATCACCGCGAGGGCTCCGGACTCGGCGCCGCCGACTCCGCCGCTGACCGGGCTGTCCAAAGCGGCGATGTTGCGCTGCACCAGCCGGTCGTGGATCTGCGTCGCGGTGAATGCACCGACGGTGGAGAGATCGACGTACCGCTGGACCCGCGCGCCCGCAATCACCCCGGTGTCACCGGTGGCCACCTCGAGCGATACCGCGGGGGTGGGCAGGCTCGCGAGCACGGTATGGGCCCGGTCGGCCACCTCCCGCGGTGCGGACGCGGCCTGCGCCCCCAACCAGACGAGGCGGTCGACAGCCGGTCGGTGGGTGTCGAAGACGACAAGGTCGTGCCCCGCCTCCACGAGCCGGCGCGCCATCGGGCCGCCCATGTTTCCCAGCCCGATGAACCCGATCTGCACCGCTAAGCCTCGTCGAGTTCGGCGAAGATCTCGCCGGCGGTGCGGAAGCTGTCCACCGCGGCCGGCACACCGGCGTAGATCGCGACCTGCAGGAAGACCTCGCGGATTTCATCGCGCGTGACGCCATTGGTCAGGGCGGCCCTGAGGTGCGTCCGCAGTTCGTGGGGGCGGTTGAGCACCGAAGTCATGGCCAGGTTGAGCATGCTGCGCGTCTTGCGGCTCAGCCCGTCGCGGCCCCACACCGCACCCCAGCAGTACTCCGTGACCAGGTCCTGCAGGGGTCCGGTGAAGTCGTCGGCGTCGGCGATTGCCCGGTCGACATATTCCTTGCCCAGCACCTCGGAGCGGATCCGCCTGCCGCGCTGGTACGTCTCGCTGTTCAATCCGGTTCTCCTTCGCCGCGAAGCCCACTTGCCAGCAGCTTAGGAGGGGCCCGGATCCGACCTGCGAGCGGCAACACGGCAGGCCGTCGGTGTCCGGCCAATCAGCCTGTCGGGCAACAAACTTGGCTTAGGGTCGGCAGTGCCTAGTTGCAGACCGAGCTGACGATCCAGCCGCCGCCGAGCCGGGCGACGGCGTGCGCCTCGGCTGCGCTGCGCGACAAACCCAGACCGCCGTGGTAGGTATCGCCGTCGTGAGCCACCGCCCCGCAATGAGTGAAGGTGGTCAGGATCGTGCAAGTCTCAGAGCCGCAACGTTGCATAGCTTCCTGCTGTGCGCCCAGCTTCGACTTGTGGCGCCGCGCTGTACCGGAGGAACCGTCGTGGCCGTAGGCGATCGCACCGTAGTGCCTGAGCAGGGGTGGGATATTTGTGGGCGCGTCGGTCGGCACGCTGGGGGCCGCCTGGATCGGCGGAGCCTGATGGGTACGGGCGCTGGCCGGATGGATCACTGTGAAGGCCATCGTGCAGGCAGCTAACAGGCTTGCGAAGGCAAGCGCGACGCGACGTCTTTGTCGTGCCGTCATGGTCATGAACCCTTTCTCGAAAAGTGGCGACCGAACACGTGTGAGCACATGTTTACAACGACGAAACATGCACCTTCTACCATATCAGCCCGAGTGGGCTGCCCCGCCTGAGCGGTGCCGGGGGCGGCGCCGGCAATCAGAGTGAAGTACGCAGCGCCGCAACCGTTTCCAGATCCTCGAGCGCGGTGGCGCTGCGTCGCAGGCCTTCCATGGCGATGGCGTCGTCCTGCATTCCACCCATCCCGGCGGTGATCAGCGCGGCGACATAGGCGTACAACGCGCCCTGCCGGTAGCGCCGATAGAAGTCGTCACCGTCCAACTCGGGCCCGCCCGCGGCGGCCAGCGCGCGCCGATAGACGTCGAGCAGGTCGCGTTGGGCGGCTCGTCGGTCTTCCGGAGTCAGGCTGGTCACCAGCGTGTACGCCAGTTCGCGCGACGGGTGGCCACGCCGCACCGCCTGCCAGTCGAGCAACCCGGGTCGGCCGTCCCGGAAGTAGACGTTGCCGGGATGGGCATCGCCGTGCATCACGGTGTGCGGGGGAGTGTCGATCAGTGCCGCGACCGCGCGATAGTTGGCGGCGATGAAGCGGCCCTGTCGATCGTGGGTGTCGACCGGGGCATCGGTCCGCTCCGCGAGGCGTTTGATCGAGGCGTTCATCAGCGCACCGGTCAGCAGGGAGGTGGCGTCGCCTGACGGGGTGTAAAGCCAACGCGGTGGTCGTCTCCACCACGTGGCGTGCAGCCGGGCCAGCAGCTCGACGATCAGGCCGGCTTCATCCACCGACAGCGGGTGCAGGGTGTCCGGGAACTTACAGGAGGCCGCGGGCAGCGCTTCCAGTACCAGCAGATAGCGGCCGGTCCAAGGATCGAATGCGGTGCCGTAGGCCCTCGGAAGCCCGGTCAGTGCGGGGGCCAGGTCGCGGTAGAACCGCACCTCGGTATGGCCGAGCCGGCCGAGTTCACCCATTAGGCGGGTGGCCGCGGTCTGTGCCGCCAGCTTGACGAACACCGTCTCCGGCACGTCTTCTGCGGCGTCACTGCCGGACAACCGCAGCCGGGCCCGCGAGGATGTTCCGGCGTCGCTGTCCAGGACCTGTACGACGGTCACAGTGCTGCCCATCGCCGCGGAGAGGGCGCCGGGGTCGAGTTCGCCGACCGTGCGGGGCAGTCTTCCACGGCTGCCGACCGCCGCATCAGTCGCCACCCGGCGCAGCCCGCGGCCCAGGTGCGCGGCCAGTCGGGCGACCGAAAGGGCTTGTATGAGGTGCTGTTTCATCGCGATTCATCCTCGCTGGCGGCGGCCTGCTGCGTAGCCATTGACTTTACATATTTGCCGAATATTGTCACGCTGGGAAAGGAGCGTGATGACCGGAGCAACGCGCGACATCTGGGAGGTCCTCTCGACCGCCCGCACCATCCGGCGATTCACCGATCAGCCGGTGGACGATGCCACGCTGACCAGGTGCCTGGAGGCGGCCAGGTGGGCGCCCTCAGGGGCCAACGCCCAGGGCTGGCGATTCGTAGTGCTGCGATCGCCGGAGCAGCGGGCCGTTGTGGCCAAGGCCGCCGCGCAGGCACTCGCTGTGATCGAACCCGTATACGGGATGAGCCGGCCCGCCCCCGACGACACCAGCCGGCGTGCCCGCACCAATCGCGCGACCTACGAGTTACACGACCGCGCGGGCGAATTCACCTCGGTGTTGTTCGCCCAGATCCGTTACCCCACCGCCTCCGAACTCCTGCTGGGCGGCTCGATCTTTCCGGCCATGCAGAACTTCCTGCTGGCGGCTCGTGCCCAGGGCCTGGGTGCCTGCATGACCAGCTGGGCGTCCTACGGCGGCGAGCGACTTCTGCGGGAAGCCGTTGGCGTGCCGGATGATTGGATGCTGGCGGGCCACATCGTCGTTGGTTGGCCCAAGGGCAATCACGGGCCGGTCCGGCGTCGTCCCCTCGCCGAGGCGGTCAACCTCGACCGTTGGGATCGGCCCGCCGGTGAGCTACTCCGCTGAGCTACTCAGCTGACTGGCCGGTGAAGAACCGCGCCGCCTTGCGGATCGATTCCTCGACGGGTTCAGGTTTCCAGCCCAGTTCGCGTTCGGCCTTGCCGTGGTCCAACGGGGACATCAGTTCGGCCATGCGCGCCCCAACGTAGGCGAAGGGTAGGTCGCGGTTCAATACACCGGCGGCGAAGTCGTTCACACGCGCCGCACCGCGGAGGACAGCTATCGGTATCGGGATGCGCGGCGGGCGCCGCCCAACCGCGCGGGCGGCGATCTCGTGCAACTCCTTGGTGCTCATGTAGCGGTCGGAGATGATGTAACGCTCGCCGACGTGTCCCCTTTCGGCCGCCAGAAGCATTGCGCGGGCGGCATCTTCGATCCCGACGACCTCGGAGGAGAAGCCCAGGTAAAACGGGAACCGTCCGTTGGCGACGCGGGCGAGCAGGCCGCCGTGCGGTGTCGGCGCCCAGTCCCGCGGGCCGTAAGTGGTCGAGATGCACATCGCGACCGCGGGCAGCCCGTGCTCACGTGCATAGCCCAGGACCAGATTCTCGGCGGCGACGCGCGAGTCGATGTAGGGTCCGCCATCGTTCCAGTTGTGCGGATCGTCCTCGGTGACCGGCCGGTGGTCGTTGATCGCCAGTGTCCCAGTGCTGCTGGTGAACACGAACTTCCGCAAGTTCGCGCCGAGCGCCGCGTCGAGCACGTGCCGCAGACCCTCGACGTTGGTACGGAACAATGGTGCCGGGTCGCGCAGCCACATCCGCGCGTCGACCACGCAGTAGTACACGATGTCACAACCGGCCATCGCCGTCCGCAAAGCCGCGTCGTCGAAGATATCGCCGTAGCAGCGTTCGACCGGTAGGTCGTCGAATCCCTTTGTCGCGCTGGTCTTGCGGATCATCACCCGCACGTCTTCGCCGGCTGCCACCAGTTGGCGGGTGACGTGCGAGCCCACAAATCCGCTGGCGCCGATGACCAGTTTCTTCATGCTTACGTCCCCTCGGCGAGCATGCCGGGACCGTACTTGGCCCGCAGGAACGTCCACGGGTCGGCGTAGGGGCCGCGGCGTTCGATGCGGCGCTGCAACGCCAGCAGCGTCCGCAACAGCGGGCGGACCACCGGTCCGAGGGCACGCAGCAGCAGGCGGCGCCGGCCCATCGACTCACCGACCCAGGCAACGGTCTGCGACCAGTCGTGCTCCTGATACTCAAGCAGCGCTTGGGATTCGGTGGTGTCGAACCAGCCGGTGAAGCTCCACCCGAGGTCGTCGTCGGGATCACCGGGCAGCCCGATCGACGGGCCGAGCCGCCCCAGCCCGACCGCGGCCATCATGTCGTCCTGCACATCACTCATCAGGTGGAGGTTGGTCTCATCGCCGGCTATCACCAGTACCTTCCCGTCGACGCGGTCGCGTCGGTCCACCGCGTTGGCGAACGCCAGGGCGACATCGCGGGCGTCGGTCATGTGCATCCGGTTGTCGACGGGAGTGGCGCGCACCAGCATGAGGTAGTCGCCGTCGAAGTTGGCCGCGCCGTCGGGTGAGACGATCGCGGCCAGTCGCAGAATGGCGTAGGGCAGTCCGCTGCCGCTGATGACCGCCTCGGCCAGCACCTTGTCCTCGCCGTACTGGTCGATCGGGTTGACCGGGGTGTTCGCGGTGATGCGCTCCGGATACCGGTAGGGGTTGCGGGATCCGTAAACCGCGGCGCTGGAAGCGAATACGAACAGCGGTGGTTCGCTCAACGTCTGAGCCGCCGTCACCAGGTGACGCGTGCCTTCCACGTTGACTCGGCGCGCCAGTGACGGGTTGCGGTACGACGGCGGCGAGACGAGGGCCGCCAGGTGCACGATCGCGGTGGGTTGATGGCGCGCCAGCACCGCGGCGACCGCGTCGGAGTCCAGCAGGTCGGTGTATTCCGGGATCAGCGTGCCGGGGCGGGCGGCCGCGGACAGGGCCGCTGCCCCGGCGACTGAAGCGTCGTTGGCCAGGTCCATGGCTACCACGGTGTGACCACGGCTGAGCAGGATTTCCGCGCAACGCTTGCCGACCTGCCCGAAGGCGCCGGTGACCAGGGTGGTGTTCACCGGGTGAACCTGCGCGCGAGCGCGGACCCTGCATCCCGTAACCGAGGTGAGATTCGCACGGAGAACAGCGGGTTGAAGAAGTCCTCACGGAGCCGGGTCAAAGTCGAGGTCTTGATCAACCATCGGCCGTCGAGTTTTTGGTAGGTCTCGTGATAGTGCCCCCGCCCGTCGAGATTGAGGCCGGGCGCCAGGCGCACGACGTCCTGCAATGCCCAGATCCCGGTCGCGGTGGTGTCGGAGGTGAGCGTGATCTCCGGTGCGTGCACTTGATGCGCCGTGGGCTGGGACGGTTTGCCCAGCGCGCCGCGGACGAACGCCACGAACTCGTCGGCGCCGTGGATCACCTTGCCACCCGACCCCGAGGTGTCGCTGACGAAGTCGTCGGTGAAGAGCTGCCGCCAATCGTCCCACTGCTTGGTGTCCAGGTAGCGGCAGTATCGGGCCTTCAATTGCTTGATCGCCTCGATCTCCCACAGCGTGGCTGCGGTATCCAGCATCGTGGCCCTTTCGGTATAAAGTCATAGCCGGTTTTGAGATTACAACTTCCGCCAAAGAGAATGTTATTCTCGCTAGATATTTCCTGACGGGAGGCGGCCCGGATGCTTTTGGAGTTCGATGCTGATCAGCGGCTGTGGCAGGACACCGTGCGCGATGTCGTCACCAAGCAGTGCCCGCCATCGCTGGTGCGCAGTGTGGCCGAACAGGGTGCTGACACCGAGCCGTTGTGGAAGCTGTACGTGGAGCTGGGCTGGACCGAGCTGAACGACCCGGCCAGTGCGGTGGAGCTGGCGATCGTGCTCGAGGAACTCGGCCACGCCACCGACCCGACGCCGTTCCTGGCGACGATGAGCCAGTTCGCGCCCCTGGTCGGGGAGCGGTTCGACCCGAACCAGTCCGGTACCGCGGTGTACGGCGGGGTCTCCGCGCGCCGTGATGTCGATGGATGGGTGCTCGACGGCACGGCGCGCCACGTGCTCGACGGCGATCGCGTCGAGCGCGTCGCGGTGGTGACCGAAGCGGGAGTGTTCCTCACCGACGCCAGGGCGCTCACCGCCCGCCGGGAGTCGGTGTTCGACCCGGTGCTGCACGTGGCGGACCTGTCCTTCGGCGGCGTCCGAGTGCCCGAAAGTGACCGGCTCGCAGTGAATCCCGAGCACGCGCGCCATATCGCGCTGACCGGGATGGCCCTGACGATGGTGGGCGCCTGCCAGCGCGTCCTGGATCTCGCGCTCGAGCATGTCCGCAGTCGTCACCAGTTCGGGGTGGCGATCGGTTCGTTCCAGGCCGTCCAGCACAAGGCCGCCGACATGCACGTCGCGATCCAGCGCGCGCGGGCGTTGGCATACTTCGCCGCACTGACCATCTCCGCCGACGATCCTCGGCGGCGGCTGGCCGCCGCCATGGCCAAGGCGTCGGCGGGTGAGTGCCAATCGCTGGTGTTCCGGCACGGGCTGCAGCTGCACGGAGCAATGGGATTCACCTGGGAGAACGATCTGCAGTTCGCATTGAAGCGGGCCAAGGCGGGGGAGCTGATGCTGGGCGGCGCATCGGAGCACCGGGCACAAATTGCCAAGGAGTACCGTGCAGCTGACTTTTGATTCCGACGTCGAGGAGTTTCGGGCGGAGTTCTCGGCCTTTCTCGACGAGAACCTTCCCCCCGCAAGCGACCTGCAGGAGCGTCCGCGCTCGGTGTCGCACATGCCGCAGTGGGCACGGCGGTGGCAGCGGCTGCTGTTCGACCACGGGTGGCTGCTGCCCAGTCAGCCACCGGAGTTCGGCGGCCGCAATGCCACAGTGCTGCAGCAGTTCGTCTACCTGGCCGAGCTGGGCCGCCGGCGCATCTATCACAGCTTCAACCCGCAGGGCGTGAATATCGTTGCGGCATCGCTGTTGTCGTTCGGTAACGAGGAACAGAAGCACCGCTGGGCGGTGCCGATCCTGCGCGCCGAGATCACCGCGTCGCTAGGCATGAGCGAGCCGAGCGCGGGCTCCGACCTGGCCTCGTTGCGCACCCGCGCCGTGCTGGAGGGCGACCACTTCGTGGTCAACGGGCAGAAGGTGTGGACCTCGGGCGCGCACGACGCCGATGTTTTGCTGACGTTCGTGCGGACGGACCCTGACGCCCCCAAGCACAAAGGCATCAGCGTGCTGGTGATCCCGACCGACACCGAAGGTGTTGTGCGGCGCCCCTTTCCGTCGATCTGCTCGGCCGACGACCTGGACTTCAACGAAGTGTTCTTCACCGACGTGCGGGTGCCGGCGGAGAATCTGGTCGGCGAGCTGAACCAGGGCTGGCGGGTGGCCAACGGATCACTTGGCCACGAACGCACCATGATGTGGCTCGGATTCGCCGATCGCCTGGACAACGCCATCGCCGACTTCCGCCCTGCCAATGAGCTCGAGCGCGATCGCTACGCAAGCACCATCATGGACAAACAGGCGCTGCGGCTGCTGGGTTCGGTGGCGCTGGCCCGCGCGGCCCGGGGCGAGGACGACGTGGCGGCGATCTCGGTGCTCAAGTTGTTGGGTTCGGAGGCCGAGCTGCGGGCGTTCGAGCTCGCGCTGGAGTCCGCCGGCGGTGACGGGCTGATCAGCCCGGCCCTGACCGGACCGTACGAGCCGATGAACCTCGACCACTACTACTCGAGCTGGTTCGAGCGTTATGCGCGAAGCTTTTCGGGCACCATCGCCGGCGGCACTTCGGAGATCCAGCGCAACATCATCGCCCAGCGAGTGCTCGGCCTACCGCGTTAGGTCCCGCGCTCACTCCTAGACGGGGTCGAATTTGGTGATCAGCCAGTTGCCGTTGGACCGGATCATGCTTACCAGGACGCTGCTGGCCGTCATGGCGGGTTCCGGTTTGTCCTTGCTCGTGGTGCTCTGGTCGACGTACACCAGGACCACCGCCGAATCCGGGTGCAACTCTGACACGGCGGCCCGTATCACGTGGGCGGTCGTTTTCAGCGACTTCTGCTTGGCCGCCGGAGCCACGATCTGCTCGGTGAACTGGTTGTAGTACGACAGGAAATCCCCGGACAGGTGCAACTTCGCATTGGCAAAGTCCTTGTCAAGCGACTCGGGAGAATAGGACAGCAGCGCGACGGTTCCTTCGGATGCCGCGCGGACGACGGTCTGGGCGACGCCGGGGTCGGTCTGTCGGTTCGGCTGATAGCGCGCAAAGTACAACCACGTCGCCACACCAGCGGATGTCAGCAGCAGTAGGACCAGGGCTACGGTAACGACGTTCACCTTGGGCAGCCGGGGAGACCGGTTACGACGCTCGCGCCTCCTTGGTTCTTCGGAGTCATCATCCGCGGGAGCCTCGGTCACCGAATCGGTGGCCTCATCCTCGGCGGGGTCCGGATCGTTGTCGACAACCTCTGCCGTCTCGGTAGTTTCGATGTCGTCGGATACGCGGCTTTCCTTTGTCACGCTACGAACTCCAACTTCGACATCTTGTACTGTCCGCCTTCTTCGGTCACCGTCACCCGGAGCCGCCACACGCGTGGTTCATCCTTGGCGCCCGCGGCATTGGTGATCCGCGATGTCGCCGTGACCAATACCGATGCGGAATTGTCGTTCATGGATTCGACGGCTGTTGCGGTGATAGTTCCCTGGGTGACCACCTTGGACTGCTCGACGACGGTCACGAAATCCTTCGCACGCTGCGCGAAGTCGTCCCTGAACTCACCGGTCGAGCTGTCGAGCAAGCGCTGGACATCTTCCTTGGCCCGGTTGAAGTCCAGTGAGGTCATGTTGATGACGCCCTGCTTGGCCCCGGCGACGAAGTTCGCGGCCCGCTGGTGTCGCTCGTTGGCGTTGTGTTCGTACCACAGCATGTATCCGCTCACGGCAACAAACGCGCAGGTGAGGATGATCGCGGCCACTTTGAGAGTGGTTGACAGGGACGGCCGCCGGCGTCGCCACCGCGATGACCGGGATGGCAGCGCTGCGGCTTCGACCGTCTCCTCGTCGCTGTCCGAATCGGACTCTTCGACCTCGTCGGCGTCCCGGTCCTCGGCTTCGGCGTCAGTGGCCTCAGACTCGGTGTCGGTGGTCTCCGCCTCGGTGTCGGTGTCGGCGGCGGCGTCGGTGTCGGCGGCGGCGTCAACGGCCACGACGTCGGTGGCCTCGGCATCAACCGCGTCGGTAGTCTCGGCTTCGCTTGGGCCGGCGTCAGTGGTTTCGACCTCGGCGCCGGTGGTTTCGGCCTCGGCCTCCCTCGCTAGCATTTCGCGCCGGAGGCGGGCGGCGCGGGCCCGCGCCCGAGCCGCAGCGGCTAACGCTTCGGCTTCGGCGGCTTCTGCCTCGGCTTCCTCGAGCAACGCCATCGCGTCGGCTTTCGAAGTGGCCGAATCATCCGGCGGTGGTTTCGTCTCACTCATCGCGCTTCCCGCCCGTCGCCCTCATCATCGTCGCAACCCCGGTGTCACTGGTTTGGCCATTCCTGCATGAGAATCGCTTGTGGAAAAGTGCGCATCGACGGAGCGGCCGGGCCGGCGCGAGCGAGCACTGGGTCAGCACGGGGATTCGTCCCAGGAGACTAAGGCTCTCGCGCCTACCATCGCATGAGCGTAAAGGGATAAGTGTCTGTTCCCCCCGGGCCGCCTCCGCACCCGGTGTCGTATGTGGTGACCAATTCACCGCTCAACGAGACTGCATCCCACGAATAGACGTCATGTGAGGGGAAGAACTGGACCACACACCGCACGCCATCCGGCACATCGACTGCCATGGTGTAGCGGCCATTGGCGAGGTGGGCGTCTGCCTGCCACCACGCCGCTTGCCCGTTGGGTTGCGGTACCGATTGGACGGTCACGCATCCCGGCTGGCGTGTCGTGCACGGCCGAACAGCCCACAGCCAGTTGTGGCCACGATCCCGGTCCGTATTCGCGGTGTAGTTGCCAACCAACATGTCCGCGTGGGCGGTCGGCGTAACAGTCAGCGCGGACACGGCGATCAGCAGGGCGAGCGCAAGGTTCACTGCGAGAGTCTTCACCGATGCCTCTCCCGTCTGTATCCCATCTGTAGGACACGCGCTCGACCTGAATATAGAGCGCGGTCACGCTGCACAGGCCTACTCTGAAAAATTGCGCCCGTCAACGGCCAGGCTTCCAGGTGGACGGCGACCTGCCGGACGGTGAGACGGCTCAATCGATGACCGCGGCTTCTTTGCGTTCGGTGACCGGCCTGGCCAATTCTTGCTCTTCGCAAATGCGTTGCAGCTTGTCCAGTGTCTCGTCCAAGCCGGCGCCGACCTTGCGGCCCGGGGTGAAGGTGGCCGGCAGGTGGCGCATGCCTTGAATAACACCGATGCTCTCGTAGTGGACCGCGCCGTCGGGGTCGCAGTGGTAGTCCGGCATCCGGTCCAAGACGGCGGTGAGCATCGACTTGAACACCGTGCGCGCCACGTTGGATCCGACGCAGCGGTGCACACCTATGCCGAAGCTGAAGTGGCGGTTGCCTTTACGGTCCAAGACGACCTTGTCCGGGTCGGCGAACACCGTCGGGTCGCGATTGGCCATGGCCCACGAAATCCACAGTCGCTCACCTTCTTTGAACTTGTAGCCGTTGACTTCGACGTCGTCGGAGAATGTTCGCCCGTCACCGGGGGCCGGTGTGAAGAAACGCAGGAACTCCTCGGTCGCTGGGTCAAGCAGCGTATCGAGGTTGTCGTACAGGCGTTTTCGCTCATCAGGGTGCTCTGAAAGCCATTCCAGTGAGTGGGCGGTCAACGCCGTGGTGGTGTCGAACCCGCCGCCGATAACCAGGCCCAAATTGCCGAGGATCTCCAGATCCGGTGCCGGCTCGCCGTCGATCCGCATCTGCAGCAATCCGTTGACGATGCCGGGTCGCGGATTTTCGCGGATCTCGAGCATGTTGTTGACCATGTCGAGCCCCATCTCGCGATGCATCGCGGTGACGCGTTCGATGTCGGGGGAGTGCTCGGGGGTGTAGACGGCGGCATGGACCGGCTCGCTGTACATCTTCCACTTTTTGAGCGGGATTCCCAGCATCGCCAGGGTCAGAACGGCGGGCACGATGTTGGCCAGATCGTCGACAAAGTCGATGTTGCCGGACTCGATCTTCTCATCCAGGCAAGCCCGGGTGACGTCGTCGACGAAAGGTACCCAGCGCTTGACCGCTGCCGGAGATAGATAGGGATTCAAAACGGTGCGGTAGGTGCGGTGTTCGGGGTCGTCCATTTCCAGGATGCCGCCCCGCACTGCGCTCACGCGGCTGGCCGTCGGAATCGAAATACCTTTATAGCCACGCCGTTCGCCATGAATGTCATGGTCGTTGGAGACCGCCGGGCAGCGGGCCAGTTCGAATACCTCGTTGCTGCCGGCGGCAACCCAGTGCCCCCCGTAGGTATCGGTCCATGCCATCGGGCACTTGGCGTGCATCTCCTCGGTGATCGACTTGAATCGCGACCGGTAGTCCGCGGAGTGCCGATCAAAGTGGTAGCGGTATTTCTTGCGATCACCCTCGGTGGTGGCCATCTCATCCACGCTGTCATCCACGCTGTCGTCCACACTCAAAGCGCTGTCTCCCTTAGCGTTCAGTCGGTCAGGATGATGGCCTGCTCCGGGCAGGACTGGGCGGCTTCCCGTACCTGGTCAAGCTGATCCTCGGGTACCACTTCGCTGACGGCCGACGCGCTGCCGTCGAGTTCGCTGAGTGCAAACGAGTCCGGCGCGATCATCGAGCACAACGTGTGACCCTGGCAGCGTTCAGGATCGACCCACACTTTCATCGCTTCTCCTCGTTCAGGTGTTCCGGCCGCCGTTGACCCCCAGGATCTGGCCGGTGATGTAGCCGGCTTCCTCGGAGATCAGAAAGGCACATGCGGCGGCGATGTCTTCCGGCTTGCCGATCCGGCGTACCGGCGTCCTGGCGATGTTCTGCTCGATGTCGCCGAGGAACCCGTTCGCCTCCGCGCTGCGCAGCATCGGCGTGTCGATGAAACCCGGTGGTATCGCGTTGACGGTGATGCCGCTTGGTCCGTACTCGAGTGCCAATGACTTGGTGAGTCCGTTGACGGCGGATTTCGCCGCCACGTAGTGCGACATATATGGCGTGCCCGAATGGGTGCTCGACGACGAGATGTTGACGATCCGTCCCCACCCTGCTTCCACCATGTCCGGCAGGACCGCCTGGATGGTGTGGAACACGCCATGCAAGTTGACGTTGATGACCTTTTGCCAGTCCTCGAAGGTGATGTTGGTAAAGCGTTTGAAGCCATCCAGGCCGGCGGCGTTGACCAGAATCGTCACCGGGCCCAGTCGGTCGCGGATCGCCGACAGTGCGTCGTCCACCTGCGAGCGTTCGGTGACGTCGGCGGTGAAGCCCAAGTCGTCCTCGGAGGGTTTGAGGTCGATCGCTGCGACGTTCAGGCCGTCGGCGCGCAGTCGTTTGACGATGGCAAGTCCGATACCGGATCCGCCGCCCGTCACCACCGCGGTCTTCACTGCGCGCCCTCGCGCAGCAGCTTGGAATGCTTTCGACCCGCCGCCGTCTCGGCCACAAAGAATCTCCCTTGCATTTATGAGAATCGTACTCTCAGGCTGAAGGCGGCTGCAAGCGGCTTGGAATACCCGGTCTAACCAGGGCCTTGCCGACTGTTGAGTGCTCCGCTGAGCGACCGCTCAGATGTTCCACAGGTCAATCGAGTCTGGTCACTTTCTTGAGTTCTTGCCACTCGAATGTAAGATTCGCCAGGGATGAGAATGAAATTATCGTGACCGACGCCACGCCGGTATCAGCCAGTTCGACACCCGAGGGGCTCACAATGTCAGCGCAGCAGACGGCGACCGCATGAAACCGCTGGAAGGCATGCGGGTGCTGGAAGTGGCCATGTACGGCTTCGTGCCGTCGGCCGGCGCGGTCCTCGCCGAATGGGGCGCCGACGTGGTCAAGGTAGAGCACGCGGTCACCGGGGATCCGCAGCGCGGACTGCGTCAGACCGGGATGCTTCGCGTCGAGGGCGACCCCAACCCCAACATCGAGCACGCCAACCGCGGCAAGCGCAGCATCGGCCTGGACATGTCGGTGCCTGAAGGCAAGGAAGTGCTCTATGAGCTTGCCCGCCGCTCGGATGTATTTCTGACCAGCTTTCTGCCCGAGCATCGGCAGAAGTTCGGCATCGACGTCGAGCACATTCGCGCGGTCAACCCAGCCATCATCTACGCCCGCGGTAGTGCACTCGGCCCGCGGGGCGCAGAGTCCGTCAAGGGTGGCTACGACATGACCGCCTTCTGGTGCCGGGCCGGGACCGCTGCCACCGTCACCCCGATGGGCTACGACGGCATGATCAACCCGCCCGGGCCCGCCTATGGCGACACCATCTCGGGCACCAACCTCGCCGGTGGCATCGCAGCAGCATTGCTCAAGCGCGAGCGCACCGGTGAACCGTCGGTCGTCGATGTCTCGCTACTGGGCAGCGGGCTGTGGTCGCTGGGGCACACCGTCGCGCTCACAAATCATCTCGGTCAGCTGATGATGTCGCCGCCGCCCGGAATCCACGGCTCTCCGGTCAACCCGTTGGTCGGCGTGTACCCAACCGCCGACAACCGCTATATCTCCCTAGTCATGATGCAGCCCACCAAGTTCTGGGCCGACGTATGCCAACACATCGATCGCCCGGAACTGGCAGACGACCCGCGCTTTGCCGATTCCGAGAAGATCGCTGCGAATACTGCTGAAGCGGTTGAGATCTTGACCAAAGTCATTGCAACTCGCACCCTTGCCGAATGGAGCGAGCGTTTCGCGACGCTGGCGGGTCCCTGGGCCCCGGTGCAGGACACGCTGCAAGCCGCCGCCGACCCGCAGATCCGGGCGAACGAATACATCGTGCGCGCAGGCGAACTCGAGCTAGTGGCCAACCCGGTGCAATTCGACGTCGCCGCACCGAAGACTGGCCCGGCGCCCGGATTTGCCGAGCAGACCGATGAGATTTTGTTGGAACTTGGACTCGACTGGGATCGCATCATCGAACTGAAGACCGCTGGTGCGGTTACCTAGCGATGCCGAGATGCTCCATCCCTCTGCCCGTTCCCTCCATGACTCCCCGCTACTTTTGAGACCCCTGTTCTCTATAACGGTTGTACGTTTTCCATTCCCACCGGACGTGATATGAGTCATAATCGCCAAGCGCTCCAAGACATGCGGCTCGGGAGCCAACGTGGCTGGAAGCGTCAACTCACGCAACAGAATGGAGGAGTGGCGTGAGTAGGAACGCCATTTGGAAGCTGAGCTACGGCAAATGTCTAAGCAGTTCGTATAACTGGCTGCGAGATGTTTAGCGCTCACCAAGCCGACAGGGGTTGACGCCGATGGCGAAGGGAGGCAGCGATCGGTGGTCGCCCGGCGTGGCGTTGCCCAGCAGCCTGGCTGGGCCGATGCAGGCCGTCGGCGCGTTGTTCGCGATGACTCGGGACGCGGTCAGGTTCCTGTTCCGCCGGCCCTTTCAGGGCCGAGAATTCATTGAACAGTCGTGGTTTGTAGCCCGCGTGTCGTTGGCTCCAACATTGTTGGTCGCTATCCCGTTCACCGTCTTGGTCAGTTTCATCCTGAACATCCTGTTGCGCGAACTCGGCGCAGCGGACTTATCCGGTGCCGGTGCGGCTTTCGGTGCCGTCACCCAGGTGGGGCCACTGGTCACGGTGCTGATCGTCGCCGGCGCGGGTGCCACGGCGATGTGTGCGGACTTGGGTTCACGGACCATCCGCGAAGAGATTGACGCGATGGAAGTACTCGGCATCAACCCGGTACAACGGTTGGTGACGCCACGGATGCTGGCTTCAGGACTGGTTGCGTTGCTGCTGAACAGTCTGGTGGTCATCATCGGCGTCCTAGGCGGTTACATCTTTTCGGTCTTCGTCCAAGACGTCAATCCTGGCGCGTTCGCTGCGGGCATCACGCTGTTGACCGGCGTACCCGAAGTCATTATTTCCTGTGTGAAGGCAGCGCTTTTCGGTCTGATCGCGGGTGTCGTGGCTTGTTACCGAGGGCTGTCGATCACCGGTGGGGGCGCCAAGGCTGTCGGCAACGCCGTCAACGAAACCGTCGTATACGCGTTCATGTCCCTGTTCGTCGTGAATGTGGTCGTCACCGCCATAGGCATCAAGGTGTCAGGGAAGTAGGGGCACGCAGAGGTGGCGCTGAGGGCCGTATACCCGCGATTATCAAGGCAACTGGACAAGCCAGTCGCTTTGATGGGGCGTCTCGGCGACCACACCATGTTCTACGGCAAGGCGCTGGCAGCCATTCCTTTTGCCGCCACTCGTTATCGGCGCGAAGTGATCCGTCTCATCGCCGAAATCAGTATGGGCGCTGGAACGTTGGCGATGATCGGCGGAACTGTCGTGATCGTCGGGTTCCTGACGCTGGCGACCGGCGGCACGCTGGCCGTCCAGGGTTACAGCTCACTGGGCAACATCGGCATCGAAGCGCTGACCGGCTTCCTGTCCGCTTTCATCAATGTGCGTATCGCTGCGCCGGTGGTTGCGGGAATCGGTCTGGCGGCAACGTTCGGCGCCGGGGTGACCGCGCAATTGGGCGCCATGCGAATCAACGAAGAAGTCGACGCGCTGGAATCCATGGCGATTCGACCCGTCGCCTACCTGGTGAGCACCAGGATCTTGGCCGGCATGATGGCGATCACGCCGTTGTACGCCATTGCGGTGGCGTTGTCCTTCGTCGCCAGTCAGTTCACCACCGTGTTTCTGCTCGGCCAGTCAGCGGGCTTGTACAACCACTACTTCGACACTTTCCTGAACCCGTACGACCTGTTGTGGTCATTCCTACAGGCCACTCTGATGGCGCTGACCATCCTGTTGATCCACACCTACTACGGATATTTCGCTTCGGGTGGGCCATCCGGTGTTGGTACCGCGACCGGCAATGCGGTCCGCACCTCTCTGATCGTCGTGGTATCAGTGACCCTGCTGGTGTCACTGTCGGTCTACGGCGCCAACGGCAACTTCAATCTTTCTGGATAGCGGATGGTGGGGAGGTGAAGAGGTGACCACGCGGGTACCGTCGGGTCGCGGCGCGCCGAGCGCGCGCGGCCGGTCGCATGGTTCAGGCCGGCCAAAGCCACGTACCTATGTCCGTCCGTTACTGGGTGTTGTCACCATCCTGGTGATCGCCGGGATAATCACTTTCGCGATAACGCTATTCCAGGGTGGACTCACCGAATCTGTACCCGTGACGGTGGTGTCGCAACGCGCGGGCCTGGTCATGAACCCGGACGCGCGGGTCACCTTGCGTGGCGTACCGGTGGGCAAGGTCGACTCGATAGAGCCGCTGCCGGACGGCAAGGCCGCGCTCCACTTGGCAATGTTCCCGTCGGCGCTCAAATACATTCCCGCCAACGTGCTTGTCGAAATCGCCTCGTCGACGGTGTTCGGTGCCAAGTCTGTCCAATTTATAGAGCCCGCCGAGCCCTCGGCGCAGCGACTACATGCGGGGCAGCGGCTGACCGGCCAGCACGTCATGGTCGAGATCAACACGGTGTTCCAGCAACTGGTTTCGGTGCTGGATCAGATTGACCCGGCGAAGCTCAACGAGTCACTGGGTGCGCTGGCCAAAGCATTCAGTGGACGCGGCGCACAACTCGGCCAGTCATTGAGCGACCTGGATTCGTTCCTGGCCAGACTGGAACCGAGCCTTCCCGCGTTGAACCATGACCTCGCGGTGTTACCAGTGGTGTCCAACGCCTATGCCGATGCGTCGCCGGATCTCATCCGGACCGTGGCCAACGCAAACCGGATCAGCAAGACGATTGTCGACGAACAGCACAACCTGGATGCCTTGCTGATCAGCGCGATCGGCCTTGCCGACATCGGCAACGACGTCCTGTCGACTAACCGCCAACCGTTGACGAATGTGCTGCACCTGCTGGTGCCGACGACCGATCTGACCAATGCGTACCACGAAGTGTTCACCTGCGGCCTCGGCGGGCTGGTACGGATAGCGCACGGTCCGCCGTTGTTGGAACCGAGCATCAACATCACGGCAAGCCTTACGTGGGGCGCTGAACGTTATCGATACCCGGCGAATTTGCCCAAGGTCGCGGCGACGGGCGGTCCGCGGTGCCTGGGTCTACCGCAGCTGCCGTTCAACAACCCACCGCCGCAGCTGATTACAGACATCGGTGCCAACCCGGTGGTGTACGGAAACCAGCAGCTGCTGATCAACTCCGATCTCCTCAAACAGCTCTTGTACGGTCCGATCCAGGGCCCACCGCGCAACTCCGCCCAGGTCGGAATGCCCGGATGAGGACGCGCGCTACGCTGATCAAGTTCGCGATCTTCGCGGCCGTGATGACGGTGCTGACCGGCTGTCTGTTCTTTATCTTCGGCCAGTACCAGACCGGTTCGACGACCGGGTATTCGGCTGTGTTCAACGACGTGTCGCGTCTCAAAGTTGGGCAGACGGTGCGGGTCGCCGGGATCCGGGTAGGCACTGTCAGCGATATCACGCTGCGCCCGGACAAGAAGGTTGTGGTGGAGTTCGACGCCGACCGCGACATCGTCCTTACCGAGGGCACCAGGGCAGCGGTCCGCTACCTCAACCTTGTCGGCGATCGCTACCTGGAGCTCATCGACGGCCCAGGCCCGACCAAGCGTCTGGCGGACGGCGCCCAGATTCCGGTCGACCGTACCGCGCCGGCGCTTGACCTCGATCTGCTTCTTGGGGGATTGAAACCTGTTATCCAGGGCCTGAATGCGCAGGACGTCAACACGCTGACTTCGGCGTTGTTGCAGGTCTTCCAGGGTCAGGGCGGAACGCTTGACTCGCTGTTCGCCAAGACGACATCGTTCTCAAACGCATTGGCCGACAACGACGAAACCGTTCAGCAACTGATCGACAACCTCAACACCGTGGTCGCCACGATCTCCCGGGACGGCAAGCAATTCTCCGGCGCGGTCGATCGCCTGGAGCGGCTTGTCAGCGGGCTCTCGGATGACCGAAACACCATCGGCGCCGCCATCGAGGCGTTGGACAACGGAACCGCCTCGCTGGCCGATCTTTTGAGCAGTGCGCGACCGCCGCTGTCCGGCACCATTGACCAGTTGAGCCGGCTGGCGCCGATACTCGATGACGACAAAGACCGCCTCGACACCGCTATCGCTAAGGCGCCAAAGAACTATCGCAAATTGGTCCGGCTCGGAGTGGCCGGCGCCACCATCCCCTACTACCTCTGTCAGCTGGAGCTCCGCGGCACGGATCTTCAGGGCAAGACGGTGATATCGCCGTTCTTCAGGTCAGAAGCTGGAAGGTGCACCGAACCCTGATGCTGAAGTATCGCGGAGCTGAGCTCGTCAAGGCCGGATTCATCGGCGCGATCTTGATCGTGCTGGTCATCCTGGTGGGCCTGGCACCAGATCGGTTGACCTCGTGGGCGACCGCTGTCCGATACAAGGCGGTGTTCACCGAAGCCGGCGGCCTCGCGGCGGGGAACCCCGTGACGGTGTCCGGGATCAAGGTGGGCACGGTGTCGGATGTGTCCCTGCAGAACGGCGATGCCCTGGTGACCTTCGCGGTAAAGGGCAATATCCTGCTCGGGTCGGAGACCACCGCGCACATTCGTACCGACACACTGCTGGGTGCGCGGATGCTGGCGCTGGATTCCGCCGGCAGCGGCAATATGCGTCCGAATGCCGTCATTCCCACTTCTCGCACGTCCTCGCCCTACTCGTTGACGGAAGCGGTCAGCGAATTAACCACGAACACCAGTGAAACCAGCACCGCGACACTGAATCAGTCGTTGGACACGCTGGCGGCGACGCTCGACCAGATTGCACCCAAGTTGGGCCCAGCCTTCGACTCGCTCACCCGGTTATCGCGAACCCTCAACGGCCGCAACAAAAGCCTGAGTGAGCTGTTCAAGAGTGCCAGCGACGTCACCGGGGTCCTCTCCGAACGCAGCCAACAGGTCAACAAGCTGATTCTCAACGCCGACGATCTGCTCCAAGTCTTGGTGGCGCGCCGACAAGAGATCGTTGACCTGCTGGCCAACACGTCGGCGGTGGCGAAGCAGCTGACGGCACTGGTGCATGAGAACGAGAGCAAGTTGGCACCGACGCTGGAGCGGCTGAATTCGGTGACGGCGATGCTGCAGAAAAACCGCGACAACATCAGCAAGGCGCTGCCGGGTCTCGCCAAGTTCCAGATCACCGTCGGTGAGGCTATCTCCAGCATGTACGCCTACTCGGCGTTCGTCCCGAACCTCCTGCAGCCGCCGCTATTCCAGCCATTCCTTGACTACCTCTGGGGATTCCGCACTTTCGACACGGGTCGCGGCCCCGGCTTCCCGTCGACGGTTCCTCGGTCGCTGTTCCCCTGGCCGTACAACGGCATGCCGGAGTGCCCCAACTGCACGCTGGGCGGCAGGATCGGAGGATCGCAATGATTTCTCGGATCTCCCGCGTCCCGCGCAAGAGGCTGGTGGTCGTCGTCGCGGTTGTCCTGGTGGGGCTGATCGTTGCCGGTGCGGGCATGGTCATCCGAAATACGTTCTTTGCCCCAAAGACGATTACGGCATACTTCACTACCGCCACGGCGATCTACCCCAGTGACGAGGTGCGGGTGTCGGGGGTCAAAGTCGGCACGATCGAGTCCATAGTTCCGCAGGGGCCACAAACCAAGATGACCCTCGAGATCAACCACGGCGTGCCCGTTCCGGCGGACGCGAAAGCGGTGATTGTGGCGTCGAACCTGGTGGCCGCCCGTTACGTGCAACTCACCCCCGCCTACCGGACCAGCGGCCCGGTCATGGCGGACGGCGCGGTGATACCCGTCAACCGCACCGCGGTACCCGTGGAGTGGGACGAAGTGAAAACCCAGTTGATGCGTCTGGCAACGGATTTGGGACCCCGCAGCGGTGTATCGGGTACTTCGGTGGGCCGGTTCATCGACAGCGCCGCCGACGCGCTCGAAGGCAACGGCGACAAGCTGCGGCAGGCGCTGGCCCAGTTGTCCGGAGTGGGCCGGATACTCGCCAACGGCAGCGGCAACATCGTCGACATCATCAAAAACCTGCAGACCTTCGTGACCGCGCTGCGCGACAGCAACACCCAGATCGTGCAGTTCAACGACCGCCTGGCCACGCTCAGCAGCGTGGTCAACGACAGCAAGTCCGAGTTGGACGCGGCGCTGACCGACCTGTCGACCGCTGTCGGCGAGGTGCAGCGGTTCATCGCCGGCTCTCGCAACCAGACCAGTGAGCAGGTCGCCCGGTTGGCCGACGTCACCCAGACCCTGGTGGATCAGCACATGGCTCTGGAGAACATTCTGCACGGTGCGCCGAACGCGCTGGGCAACTTCTTCAACGACTACAACGCAGACACCGGGACAATCGTGGGCGGGTTCGGGATCATGAACTTCGCCAATCCGACGTTCTCGGGTCTGATGATTCCGTTGCCGATTCCGGGCTGCTCACAAATCGGCGCCCTCGAGAACGTCACCTCCACCGAATCGGGCAAGCTGTGCTCGCTGTTTCTAGGTCCCGGGTTGCGGTTGCTCAACTTCAACAATCTGCCCATTCCCATCAACATCTTCATCCAGAAGTCGGTGGACCCCTCGAAGATCCTCTACACCGAAGAGCGGTTGGCGCCTGGTGGCGAGGGCCCGAAGCCCGGGCCACCGGAGATCCCCCCGCGGTGTCGGCCTACACCGGCCTGCCCGGTGATCCCGTAGGAGCGCCGGGGGCCGAGCCACCTCCGCGGATACCGGGCCTGGCGATGCCGCTGCCGCCTCCGCCGTCGACGCCGATGCAAGCGCCACCGCCACCGCCGGGTGTGTCGGGCATGCTGCTGCCCGCGGAAGGGCCGCAGCAATGATGGCCCGGACTAGGGCTCGGCGGATGCTTGCCATCGGTGGTTGCGTGGTGTTGACGGTGACCGGGTGCGCGTTCCACGGCCTGAATTCACTACCACTGCCCGGGGCGGTCGGACGCGGCCCCGGGGCCGTCATCTACCACGTCGAAATCCCGAATGTTGGCACAATGGAGTCGAATTCGCCGGTGATGATCAACGACGTCGTGGTCGGCAGCGTCGGCACGATGAAGGTGAAAGGCTGGCACGCCGACGTCGAGATTTCAGTGAACCGCGACGTCGTGGTTCCGGCCAATGTGGTGGCGAGTGTCGGTCAGACCAGCCTGTTGGGGTCGATGCATCTGGAGCTCAATCCACCGCTCGGCCAAACGGGGAGCGGACGGCTGCAGCCGGGAGCGACCATCCCGCTTGCCCGGTCATCTGCCTACCCATCGACCGAGCAGACGCTGTCGTCGCTGGGCGCCGTGGTCAACGGCGGGGGGCTGGGACAGATCGGGGAGGTCATCCACAATTTCTCCGTAGCCGTGTCCGGGCGTGCCGGCACCCTGCGCGATCTCCTCACCCGCCTCGACACGTTCGTCGGAACACTCGACCAACAGCGGAACAACATCGTGGACTCCATTGAAGCGCTGAACCGGCTTGCCGGCACCTTCGCCGGGCAACGTGACGTTCTCGCCGAGGCGCTGCGCAAGGTACCTCCCGCGCTCGACGTGCTGATCAGGGAGCGGCCACGTCTGACGACCGCGCTGGACAAGCTGCGCGCCTTCAGCAATACCGCCACCCGGCTGATCAATGACAGCCAGGCCGACCTGGTCAAGAATCTGCAGAACTTGGAGCCGACCATCCGTGCGCTCGCCGACGTCGGGCCGGAGCTCGGCACAGCGATCGCGGCAGGGTTCGTGTTCCCCTTCACTCAGAACTTCGTCGACCGTGCGGTGCGAGGCGATTACTTCAACCTGCACGTCCAGCTGGACCTCACAATTCCGCGGCTCAAGCGGGGACTGCTTCTGGGGACCCGCTTTGGGCAGCTGGACCAGCCGCTGGTGCCGATGCCCGGGGAGCCGTACTACTTGAGGTACACACTCGATCCGCTGCATTCCGCGGTGCGGCCGCCTTGGATCGATCCCGATGCCCTTCCGCTGCCTCCGCTGCCAGGACCGCCGCCCTATCAGGCATCGCTGCCTGGGCCGCTTCCGGGTGGGGCGCAGTTGCCTGGGCCCCCTCCAGCTGGGGCGCCATCGGCGTCGTTGCCCGGGCCTCTTCCAGCTGGGACGCCCTCTGTGGCACCGGTGCCGAATCCAGGTCCCGGTCCATTGCCGGCGGAAGGTGACGGATAGATGCTGACCCGCTTCGTTCGGATCCAGCTGGCGATATTTTCGATCGTCGGGACCATTGGCGTGATTGCGATGGTGCTCTACTACATCCAAGCGCCGATGTTGCTGGGCATCGGTCGGATCACCGTGACGCTGGAGTTGCCGGCGGCCGGCGGCCTGTACCGCTTCTCCAACGTGACCTACCGTGGCGTTCAACTCGGCAAGGTCACGTCGGTGGAGTTGACGCCGAGGGGCGCGAAAGCGACACTCTCACTGGCGACTTCACCTAAGGTCCCCGCGGACTTGTCACCGTGTCCGGAGCGTCCTGGTCCCCCCAATCAGTGCGGTGCGCATGTGCTCAGTGTCTCCGCGGTGGGCGAACAGTATGTGGACCTGCGCCCCAAAACCGATTCACCGCCGTACCTGCACGACGGGTCGGTGATCGCGGTGCGCGACACGACGATTCCGCAGCCGGTGGGGCCGATGCTCGAGCAGGTCAATGCTTTGGTCACCAGCATCCCGAAGACCAAACTCGGCCAATTGCTCGACGAGACCTTCCGCGGTTTCAATGGATCCGGTTACGATCTCGGGTCACTGTTCGACTCCACGACGACGCTGTCACGCGACGCCAACGGCGTCGTCGATCGCACAAAAACCCTCACCGAAGACAGTGGGCCGCTACTGGATTCGCAAGCACGCACCACCGATTCAATCCGGCAGTGGGCGCGCGGTCTCGCGGGGATTTCGGACGTGTTGGCGAACGACGATGCCAACGTTCGTACCCTGCTGCGAGACGGTCCTGACGCGGCCAACGAGGCGTCCCGGCTCCTCAATGACCTCAAGCCGACGCTGCCGGTGTTGCTGGCAAACCTGACCACCATCGGGCAGATCGGCGTCACCTACCACCCCTCACTGGAGCAGTTGCTGGTGTTGCTGCCATCGGCGGTTGCCATCGAGCAGGCTGCGGGACCAGCATCCCACCCGGAGGGTTCGGCCCAAGGCGACTTCGCGCTCACGATCGACGATCCACCCATTTGCACGGTCGGTTTCATACCGCAAAGCCAGTGGCGATCCCCGGACGATCTCACTGAAATCGATACACCGGACGGGTTGTATTGCAAACTGCCGCAAGACTCCCCGCTCTCGGTTCGCGGCGCCCGTAACTATCCGTGCATGGGTCATCCGGGCAAGCGAGCGCCTACGGTCGAGATCTGCAACAGCGACCAGCCGTTCATGCCGCTGTCGATGCGTCAGCACGTTCTCGGTCCTTCTCCGATCGATCCGAACCTGATCGCTCAGGGCATCCCGCCCGATGACCGGGTGAACCCCAACGCCAGGATTTTCGGCCCGGTCGAGGGAACACCGCTGCCGCCGGGCGCGGTGCCGCGCGGCACACCGGCGGGTCCGCGGGGAGAAACCGCGCCACCAGGTACGGTGGGCGCCGCTGTTCCACCGGAGCCGTCGTCAAGGCCGATGTGGGCTCCGTCGTCGCAGATGTCGTTTGACCTTCCGCCGATAGCGCCACTCGACGTGCCGTTGCCGGGAGAGCTTCCGGCGCCGCCTGCCCCGTCCGCACCGGCTCCTCCGGCGGAAGTCGCTCCACCCGGCGCGGCTGTCGGTGCAGGCGGCCAGGCGGCGCCGAGTTCGTTCGGTACTGGCGCCGGCAAATGGACGCCGTCAGTCGCGATCGCCCACTACGACCCGCATACCGGTCGATATGTCGGGCCGGACGGAAAGCTATACGAGCAAGCGGATCTCGCGCCCGCGAAGGCGCCCAAGACATGGCGGGACATGATTCCCAGCTAGGACGGGTGGCGATCGCAACAGTTGAGGGCGGCGCGTGGGTCGCCGCCATGAATCCACTAAGAATGTGCGATCAGGCTAGCCGGTCCAACCGCAGCGGCATCGCGACGTCGAGCCACTGGTTCTGTCCGCAGGCGCCGCTCGGGCCGTACGTCTTGTCCCTCCCGGCCATGACCGGAGACCCGAGTTTGTATTCGCCATTGGTATCGACTGGATAGAAGTAGTAGGTCTGCTCGCCGGTGTACGCGGTGCCGTCCTCGCAGTGCTCCCAATTGACCACATTGCGCCTGACCTTCCACATGATCCCGTCGTTCATGTACAACGGCGCACTCCAGCCCTGGTCGCTCGTCACCGTGCCGTGGCACTCCTGGAACGTGACGCATGACGAGCTGATAGTCCAGGTCTGATAGACGGTTGGTTCGCCATGGTACTGATCATTGGTCTGGGCCCAATCACCGATCGACGTAACGCGAAATGTGCCGTTGACGGCCACTTCTTCCTTAGTCGTTGCGCCGGCTGTGGCTGCTGTGCCCAAACCGTCAAATACGGTGGCAGCCATCAGGGTTGCGGCGGCAAGTATTCGAGCTGGACGCATCAGGTGCTCCTCGACGCGCAATTATTGACCGACAAAGTTCGGCCCATTTCGGCTGTCTGAATCGAGATTAACACCGCGCAAGTCCCGACAAAATGCCGATTAGCGCTAAAGGTTGGCGCGCTCACCCAACGGGGTCGAAGTTTGCGATCAGCCACGAACCGTTGATCTTCGTCAGCTTGACCAGGATGCTGCTATGAGCCTCAATGGGTTCCGGCTTTCGCTTGCTCGTAGTGGTCTGGTTGACGAACACCAGCACGATGGCCGACTCGGGATGCAAATCCGAAATGGCGGCGCGAATCACCTTGGCGGTGGTCGTCAGTTGTCCCTGCATGGCCCCCGCCGCAATCTGTTCGCTGAACTTGCTGTAGTAAGCCAAGAAATTGCCGGTCAGACGCGACTTCGCCGCGGCGAAATCGCGATCAAGGGTGTCGACGGAGTAGGAGAGCAGCGCCACGGCGCCGTCCGAAGCCGCCTGGACCGCTTGGCGTGCGGCGGCGTCGCTCAGCTGCTGATCCGGACGGTACTGAAGGAAGAACAAACCCGCGGCGGCGCCGACGGTGGCAACGACCAGCGCCGTCGCGAGTATTGAACGCCATTTGGCCAAGCACCGGCGAGTCCATCGACCGACGGCCTTGCGCGGGGTGGCGCGTGCCGGTCGCTGCAGTCCGCGGGGTGCGTCCGCCTCGTCAGGAGTCGGGGCTTCCGAGCTGTCGTCCGTGCTGTCGTCGTGTTCTCCCGCGGTGTCGACCGACGAATCCTGCTCAATATTCATTGCAGGAATTGGACTTTCGACATCTTGAACTGGCCGCCCTCACGGACGATCTCCATGCTGAGCCGCCACAGTTGCGGCGGCCGCGTCTTGTTATCTGCGTCGGTCACTTCGGATTTGGCCACGACGAGCGCGACCGCAGAGCTGTCCGTCGCCGACTCGACGGCGACCGCCTCCACGTTCACCTTTGTGACGGTTTTCGATTCTTGTGCGTTCTCGAGCATAAGGCTTGACATCGCGGAGATTTGGTCCTTGAGCGGTCCCGTGGAAGCGTCGATGATCCGCTGGATGTCGTCCTTGGCGTGGTTGGCGTCAATCGACATGAGCGTGGTGACCGCCTGCCGGGCCGCCGCGGCATAGTCCTGGGAGAGTTGCCGTTTGTGCGCGATCGTGTGGTGTTGCTGCAGCATGTAGCCGATGGCGCCCAGCGACGTCGCGGCAAGCGCGGCGCCCACGCCCATTGCTACCGCCGTCCGCCTCGAGCGGCGGCGCCGCCGTGTTCGCCGGGATCGCCGCAGCCCCCATGACCGTGCCTGAGTCCATTTCGGGTGGCGCCGCTTAACCTCTCGAGAGTCGGCGACGTCTTGGGAGGCCGCGTCATCATCTGCTTCGTCGTCTGCGTCGTCGTCGCCGTCGTTTTTGGGGGGCTCGATTTCCGCGACCCGGCGCAGCCGGGCCACGCGTGCGCGAGCTGCCTCAGCCTCTGCTTCGGCCTTCGCCACTTCGTCTTCGAGGTCCGCCTCGGAAACGGCCTCAGCGCCAGAGCCGATCACTGAGCCAGCGCGTGGTTCGTGGGGATCGATCGCGCCCTCGGGGTCCTCACCATGGTCGGCGTCAGGCCCGTCCGGATCGTGCACGGAGAACGAGCCTATCACCCTGGCATAGGCTGAACGTCCTTATCGGGCAGCTGCCTTCGAGGTCCTGAAGGCGGAAATGCGCCCCACCGGGCAGCGGGCCGACTGGCGTTTCGGGTCGAGCCCGACATCAGCGGCTGGCCGGCTCGCGACGCTCTCCGACCAGGAGAAATTGCTTTTCAGAAGCTTTCGGGTGTGGCAAAGTTATGGCGTGCGATCCATCGTGGCATTGTTTGCTGCGCTACTCGGCGTCGGCTTGCTGGCTGCGCCGCCATCCTTCGCCGGGCCGACGGTGTGCGACTATCCCGAGTGCACCCCCGGCATCATGGGGCATCAGGTTCTGGGCACGCCGTGTGACAACACCACCTATTACGCCTTTGGGATCGACAGCATGCCGACCGCTCCAGAATCTGGGCGACTCATGTTCTGCGGCTCGCCGCGAAGGTACGAGCCGCGATGGTTCCGCTCACCTCCGATGGCAGGGGTCAAGGAAGAAGGCGCCGAGTGCCACCAGTGGCTGAATTACGTCGCGCAGGCGCCCGATGGCCTGTTCCTGATCTGCATAGCCCACGACGGTGTAACGACCTGGGTTCGCGCCGACACGTAATTCACGGCGGCACCCCATCGCTCGCCTCAGTCGCACCGATCAGCCGATGGATGACGCGGCGCAGTTGCGAACGCAGCGTGTCGTCGTCGACGTCTGCGACCAACGGGTGCATGACACCCACCGCGATCGCGCCTGAAAGCACCGCGGCAGACACCCGCGCGTCCTCGGACGTGTCGTCGACCAGCACGCCGTAGAGCCGCGCGATGAACTGCTGAAACTCTTCGTGCTCGGCCAGCAGCCGCACAATGACCGGATCGAACTGGAGGGTGCTCGCCGCGCCGCGACGCTCGATGGCCATGTCGATGACCCGACCCAGCAGGACCTCTCGCGCCCGGGGAAAGTCGTCATGGGCCTCGGCGGCCTCCAGCGCTTCCTCCAGACCGCCAAGTTCGCGTTCCGTGAGGGCAACGACGATCTGTTCCTTGGTCTTGAACTGGTGGTACACAGCTGCCTTCGTGACTCCGATCGCATCGGCGATCATCTGCAACGAGGTTCCACCGACACCGTGCTCCGCGATCAATTTCAAAGCCGCGTCCAGGACGCGCGTCTGCGCGGCGCTACGCGCGATGAAACGAAACCGGCTGCGGGTCGGACTCCCAGCCTGCTCTGACGACACACCGAGAGCCTAGCCGATCGGCTATTGACCGTGCCTAGCCGATCGGCTACTTTCGGCTCACGGGCTGAGTGATCACGCCCCCGGAGGGAGTTGCTGATGTCCGAGGCCGCCGTCGGGCGCGATTCACCGAGACAAATCGACGGCGAATTGATCCTGCTGTGGACACTGCCCGTGACGGCGATCATCTGGATCGCCGCATTCTTCTTGTTCCCGGGATTCAGCCCGCCCATGTCGCCCACCATGTCCGCCGAGAAGGTAGCGGCTTTCTACCGCGATCCGGCGCACACCGCCCAAATCCGCTACAGCATGGTCCTTTTCAACTGGTTCGGTGTGTGCCTGATCCCGATTCTGGCGCTCATCGTGATGCAGATCCGGAGGATGGCGCATCGCACGCCGATCTTCGCCTATGCGACGCTGGGTTGCGCGGCAGGCGGACCCACCCTGTTTCTGATCGCCGACGTCTGCTGGCTGCTGGCCGCGTTCCGCCCGGAACGAAGTCCTGAGCTGACGCAGTTGCTCAACGATTTCGCCTGGGTCACCTTCACCGTCGTGGTTCCCTTTTTGATCGGGCAGGGTGTGATTCTCGCGGCGGCAATCTATTTCGACGATCAGCCGCGGCCGATATTCAGCCGCTGGGTGGCTCACTTCAACCTTCTGGTTGCCGCGGCGCTTGTGCCGGCAGCGTTCGTCGGCGTCTCGTTGACCGGACCGCTGGCATGGGACGGCGCGTTGTCGTTCTGGTTGAAAAACATCGCCATCGGCGTCTGGGTCGTCGTGATGGGCGCCGTACTGGGGCGGGCGATTTATCAAGAGCGCGCCGAGATGCACCTTCCCGCAGCGGGTCTGGACGGCGCATGAGTACGCTGACGACTCCACCGGATTCAGGGGCCCCACTGGATTCCGGGCCTGTGTCAGGCCCGCCCGGAGGTGGCTTGCATCGTCGGATCGCCTGGCACCTGCGCCACAACCCCAAGCGTGAGTTGTGGCTGGCTTGGTGGATGCTCGCCGCCTTCTACAGCCTGTTCTTTCCGATGGTCTTCGTCTTGGCGCGAGCCCAACCGCCGCCACAACCGACCTGGGACCTCGCGACGCAGACGCACTGGTTCACCGAGCGCCAGCTCGGGATACCGATCGGCCTGGGCGTCGTGTTCGCGATCACCGGTATGACCGCGATGAACAATGCCCTGATTGCCTATTCGATGCGTCGCATGTCGGTCAGCCGCATCTTTGGGTATTCGTATTTGCTCATCTACTCGTTCAGTGCGGTGCCCGGCCTCTTGCTGCTGTGCATCGCGTTGGTCGTCGGGACGCTGCGGCCCGAGCGTGATCCCCAGGTGATGGGTTGGCTCTACGACTTCGCCTTCCTGTCTTTCGACGGAACCATGGGCGTGTTCCTGATCGGGTCGCTGCTCTGGATGGTCGCGATTCTGATCGACAAGAATCGAGTCTTCCCAAAGTGGTTCGGCTATCTGAACTTGTGTAATGCACTGACTGAAGTCGTCGTGGCGCCCTGCTGGATCTTCCGCCGTGGCGTTCTGGCCTGGAACGGCCAGATCGCATGGTGGCTGGATATGGTCGTATTCGGCATCTACCAAGTCACATTCGTTGTCATGCTCTTCAAGATGATCCGGCGGGAAGACTTCGGTACCGGGATCCTGCCCGACGGGCATGCCAAACGGGTGATTGCGTCATGACCGATCTCAGCGAGGAAAGCAAGGACGCGTCTTTCGTGCCGGGTCAGCCGGACATGTGGGCCTTCGTGTTGTTCGAAACGCTGATCTTCACAGGATATTTCGGTTTCTACCTGTTCTACCGCACCCGAAGCCCCGAGCTTTTCCTGCTCTCGCAGGCGCACTTGGACCTGCGAATAGGCGTCGTCAACACCCTTGTCTTGCTGTTGAGTTCCTGGTCTGTGGCGCGGTGCGTTCAGTCGTCCCGTGCCGGTGCCTATCGGGAAGCCCTCAGAGATGTATTCCTCACCATCGCATTCGCCGCAGTATTCCTGTGCTGCAAAGTATTTGAGTGGAGCCGGTTGGTCGGTGAGGGACACGGGCCGGACAGCGACGACTTCTTCGCGTATTACTTCTTCCTCACCGGCATACATTTCATTCACCTACTGATCGGGTTCGTTGTCCTCGGCATCATCGTTTATCGACTCCGAGGCGCACGGCGTGGGTCTCAGGAATCCCAAGTGCTCGTAGAAACCTGCGCAACGTATTGGCACACAGTCGATTTCCTCTGGGTGCTCATTTTTGCGTTGCTGTACGCGGTGAGGTGATGGTGAAGTTCAACAAGAGGCTACTGGTTGCCTGGGTGGTGCTGGCCGCCTTCACGGTGGGTTATCTGGTGATCGACCACTCAACAACGAGCGCCAGTGCGATTGTGACATCAAGCGTGATCGTCATCGCACTCATCAAGGTGCGCATCATATTTCGCGAGTTCATGGAAGTCCGGCAGGCGCCCGCGCTGCTGTGCAGGCTTACCGACGCCTGGGTGCTGCTGATCGCGGCCGGATTGTTCGGCAGCTATTTCATCGGCCTGGCGATCAACTGACAGGGCGTCCGGGTGGGGGATCCTGGGGCGTGAACGTGAGGTGCAGGTTGTTGAGCCCCCGCAGGATATAAGTGGGCTCATACAGCCAGCGGCGCGCGCCGGACGGGCCGTGCTCGGTCTCGTCGGCGGAGATGTCGGCCATCCGGTCCAGGATGCGTTCGATGGAGACCCGGCCCTCCACCCGGGCCAGCGGCCCACCGGGGCAGGAGTGCACCCCGCGCGCAAAAGCCATGTGCTCGCGCACGTTCTTGCGGTCCAGCCGGAACTCGTGCGGGTTCTCGAAGCGGCGGGGGTCGCGGTTCGCCGCACCCGGAAGCACCATCACCACGGTGCCGGCCGGAATATCCACTCCGCCAATTTGAGTGCTGCGGCGGGCCAGTCGCGAGTCGCTCTTGACGGGACTCTCCATGCGCAACGATTCCTCGATGAAACCGGGAATCAGGCTTCGGTCTTCGCGGAGTTGTTGCTGGATGTCGGGACGGTCGCCGATTACCTGCAGCGCGGCACTGAGCAGCTTGGCCGTTGTCTCCTGTCCCGCGGCGAACAGGAACGTGGCCGATCGGACCACGTCGATGACCTCAGGCGTCGACCCGTCCGGGTACTTGGCCGTCGCCAGAGCGGTCAGGACATCCTCCCGCGGGTGCGCGCGCCGGTCTTCGATGTAGGAGCAAAACTTGTCGTCAAGCCATTCCAGTGGATTGACGCCCACCGACTCGTGGTCCAGCGCCCCGACGCGCCCCGGGCGGTCGGCACCTAGCACCACCCGGAATTCCTTGTGGTCCTCCTCCGGGACGCCGAGCAGGTCGGCGATCACCAAGGTGGCGAACGGCTTTGAATACTCGCTGATGAACTCGCACTTGCCGTTGACCAGGAACTCGTCGAGCTGGCGGTCGGCGAGGCGCCACATGAACTCCTCGTTCTGCTTGAGCCGACTTGGCGTCAGCAGCCTGCTCAGGATCGATCGCGCCCGGCTGTGGTCGGGCGGATCCATCGTGACCATGTGCTCGAACATCGGGAAACAGTGTCGGTGCTCGTCGATCTGGTGGTTGATGTCGTCGCCGTCGGGCTGGAACGGCAACGGCGGGAAGGGGCCGCCGAGCGCCACGCAATTGGAAAAGGAGTCGGTGTCCTTATAGACCGCCGTCGCCTCCTCGTAGCCGGTAACCGCGACGACCCCGTAGTGGGGAAGCCGTAGGACCGGACCCTTGTCGCGCAGATAGTCGAAGTACTCATACGGGTCGGGTACCAGCGACGGGTCGGTAAAGAAGTCAATTGTGTCGTAGGTGCTGCTCATCGTGCATTCCTCCCGAAGCCGGCCCCAAAATCATGTCGCCAAATGGTCAGTCGGCGACGAGAGCTGGCGTCGCCCGAAATAGAAAGTCTGCTGAGCACCTGCTTAGCATGGCGGTATTGTCGTGGTCAAGATCACGCGGCCGGACCGATGGCAGTGGCTACGATCGGCCTGACCGCTAGGGGAACGCAGAGAGCACGGGGTATCGGTATGACATCGGCCCGCAGGATCGGGGCGCCGGACGCGAAGAATCGCGGCTTGCTGCTCGACGCGGCCGAACGGCTGATGATCGAAGAGGGCTACGCCGCGGTGACGTCGCGCCGGCTGGCCCAGAAGGCCGGACTCAAGCCTCAGCTGGTGCACTACTACTTCCGGAAAATGGAGGAGCTTTTCCTCGCGGTCTTCCGGCGGCGCGCCGAGGAAGGGTTGCTCGCGCAGGCGCAGCTGCTTGAGTCGCCGCAGCCGTTGTGGGCGCTGTGGAGATTCGGCACCGATCCCGCCTTCACCCGCATCTCGATGGAGTTCATGGCACTGGCCAATCACCGCAAGGAGATGCGGGCCGAAATCGCCCATTACGCGGAACGTTTCCGCGAGGAACAGCGCCAAGCGGTGGCCGCCGCGCTGCGTCGTTATGAGGTGGACACCGACTTCATCCCGCCGGCGGTGTTCACCGTGCTGATGACCAGCTTGTCCCGGTTCCTGGTGCTCGAGCAGGCCTTGGGTGTATCCAGCGGTCACCCCGAGACGCTGGAGTTTGTCGAGAGTCAGTTGCGCCGGCTGGAAGGCGAACCGCAGCCGATTGCGGACATCCCGCCGACCTGGGTTGTTCACCAGTTCCGAATGGAGCAGAGCACGCCCCTGGGCCCATCCTTGGACACGACGACGGCCCCATCTACCGACAGGTCGCAGTGAAACTCCGGCGTGCCGGGCTCGGTGCCGGTGTTGACGACGACCATCGCCCAGTATTCGGGTCTCGCTAGATTCAGTTCGTAGCTCCATGGTTTGCCAGGAGCGATGTCGGCCTGGACGTTGGGTGTGAAGCGGTAGGGATCGTGACTGTAATCGGCGAAAATGGTCGGCTCTTGATCGATGTAATAGATGTTGGCGTAGATCGGATTCTTGGCGCTGATGGTGTATCTGACGTGATGCATGATCGGGTCATCGGCGTGTGCCATTCCGGTGCTGACCGCCGAGCCTGCCCCACCTGCCAAGACAGCGACCACGATCGCCGAGCTTGCACACACCAACCTGTGCATCACGTCGCTCCTCGAGCCTCAGGGCGCGGACTGGCCGTGCGGTTCGTTACCTGCTCTGCGGCCCGCCAGTGTGCGTCGTCAACCCATAGCCGCGCAAAGGATGCTATCGCCTCATCGGGCGAGACTCCCCTGATTACGCGCTTTATTTCAGTCGCCGGTTGACGGGCCAGCGATCTTGCGATCGATCGCCAGCCCTCGTCGAATGACGAGCGGGGCAGAACTCGATCCACCAGGCCGATCCGCTCGGCCTCGACGGCGCCAAGGGCGGTCCCACTGCCCGCCAGCAGCAGCGCCCGGCCCTTTCCTACCAGCGCGGCCAGTCGTTCGGCTCCGCCCCAGGCCGGCATGATTTCCAGCGCCACCTGGTTGAAGGCAATCTTGATGTCGTCGGCGGCCACCCGAATGTCGGCGGCGACGGCGACTTCGGCACCGCCCCCGAAGGCGTGGCCGTTCAGCGCGGCGATCACCGGAGCCGGGAAGTTGGCCAGCTGATCGCAGATCGACCGCATCCGTTTGGCCATCGCCGAGGCGTCCTCCTCGGTCCGCAGCGCGCTGAGCTCCTTCAGGTCGCCGCCCGATACGAAGGCCCGGTCCCCGGCACCGGTGATGACCAGCGTTCGGGCTCCCGCGGACGCATCGAGCGCTTCTTGGAGCTGTTGCATGGTGTCCAGCGCAATTGCGTTGCGCGCGTGCGGGCGATCGATGGTGAGGACCGCGACGCCGGACTCGTCGACTTCCAGGCCCACCATGCGCATTGCTCCTCGGACGAAGAGGCCGATATTGGCATTCTCTAAACGGGAGAATAACATCATCGCCGCAGGCCGAATCACTTCCGGAGAGGGATGGAGGGTTCGATGCGTCGCCCTATCGCAGCTGCCGTTGCGGTGCTCGGTGCCGGCGCGCTGGCGGCATGCGCATCGCCACCGCAAACCCCGCTCGCCAGCACCGCCTCTGTCACGGTCAACGGAGTCAAGGCGACGTTCGATGTCGTGAAGTGCACCCAGGTGCAGTGGTACCGGACGATTCAGATTGGCGGCAAACTTGCCGGGGCCACCGTTGTCATCGATGGGCGGGCGGCCAAGGCAGTCGCCGAGTCCGCCCGCATCCGCGATGTGGGCGGCTTTACCGGCATGTATTCGCAAGGCGCCGGTGACGCGGCAGACACCCGCTTCGATGGCAGTACATACCTGATCAGTGGCGTTGCGGCTGGCTCCAGCACCGCGAATCCATCCGAACCGGCGACTGCGGAGTTCAAGATAAGCGCGAAGTGCTGAACGGCGAGCAGACGCAAAAGCTCCCTTTCGGGGCCCGAAACGGGAGCTTTTGCGTCTGTTCGCGGGACATTGCTAACGTCTGAGTAAGAGAATAGTATTCTCACAAAATGCGAAGGAGGATTTCATGGGCCAGTTGTCGCATCGGGAGGACGTTCCGTTCCCGATCTTTGACGCGGATAACCACCTCTACGAGCCGCCGGAGGCGCTCACCAAGTTCTTGCCCAAGGAGTACAAGAACCACGTCCAGTACGTGCAGGTCAACGGGCGCACCAAGATTGCCATCCGCGGCCAGATCAGCAACTACATTCCCAACCCCACCTTCGAGGTCGTAGCTCGGCCCGGTGCCTGGGAGGAGTACTTCAAGTTCGGCAACCCGGACGGCAAGAGCAAGCGCGAGCTGTTCGGCGAGCCGATGCGCGCGATTCCGGCGTTCTTCGAGCCCGGACCGCGGCTGGAGAAGATGAACGAGCTGGGTCTGGACCGCACCCTGATGTTCCCGACCCTGGCCAGCTTGCTCGAGGAACGGCTGCGGGACGACCCGGTTGCCATCCACGTCCTGATCCATGCGCTCAACGAGTGGCTCGATGAGGTCTGGGGTTTCAACTACGAGAACCGCATCTTCACCACCCCGGTCATCACCCTGCCGATCGTCGAGAAGGCGATCGAGGAGCTGGAATGGGCGGTCAAGCGTGGCGCCCGCGCCATCCTGATCCGCCCCGCCCCGGTCCCCGGGTTCCGCGGTCCCCGGTCGTTCGCGGTGCCGGAGTTCGACCCGTTCTGGGAGCGCGTCGTCGAGTACGACCTGTTGGTCGGCATGCACTCCAGCGACAGCGGCTACTCCCGGTACACGTCGGAATGGGACGGCGCCGAACAGGAAATGCTGCCGTTCCAAACGAATGCGATGGGCATCCTCAACGAGTGGCGACCGATCCAGGACGCGGTCGGGTCGTGGGTCATCCACGGCGCGCTGTACCGCCACCCGAAGCTGAAGGTCGCGATCGTCGAGGCCGGTTCGAAGTGGATGACCCCGTTGCTGGACGGGCTCGCCGAGGTATTCCGCAAGGCGCCGGAAGCTTTCCCGAGTGACCCCGTCGAGATGGTCAAGAACCGCATCCACGTCAGCCCCTTCTTCGAGGACGGCATCGACGACCTGATCAATCTCGTGGGGGTGGACCAGGTCTTGTACGGATCGGACTGGCCGCATCCGGAAGGGCTGGCGGAGCCGACCTTCTACGTCAACGCGCTCTCGCACCTGTCCGTCGAGGACCAGGCCAAGATCATGGGCGGCAACCTCGGTCGACTCGTCACGGTGTGACCCGGCCCGGGCGGATCGAGCCGCCATGGCAGACCATCCCCGACATGGTCTTGAGTGCGGCGGACCGCTTCGGCGACGCCGAAGCAGTCGTCGATGGTCCGTTGCGCCTTAACTTCACCGAACTCGTCAACCGAATCCGTTGCGCCGCAGGCGCTTTCGCTGACCTCGGCGTCGACAAAGGTGATCGAGTCGCCATTTGGGCGCCCAACTCCGCGGAATGGATCATCGCGGCCTTCGGGCTGCTCGCTGCGGGCGGCGTCCTGGTTCCGGTCAATACCCGGTTCAAGACCGCCGAGGCCGGCGACATCCTGCTCCGCAGCGGGGTGAAGGCCGTCCTGGTCCAGTCGGGGTTTTTGGATCAGGACTACTCGGCGCCCGCAGGGATCCCCGTCATCGACCTCAAATCCGACTTTCTTTCCAGCGGTTCACCATTCGAGCGCCGGGTGGATGGTGATGACATCTCCGACATCATCTTCACCTCAGGCACCACGGGGCGCCCCAAGGGGGCGATGATGAACCATCGCCAGACGCTGCGGATGTATGAAGAGTGGGCGACGCTGGCCGACCTGCGTCCGGGTGACCGTTATCTGCAGATCAATCCGTACTTCCATACATTCGGGCTGAAAGCCGGGCTGGTGACGTCCTTCTTGCGGGGCGCGACGATGTTGCCGGTGGCGGTGTTCGATGTCGAGGTCGTGGTGGATTTGATTGAGCGCGAACACATCACGATGCTGCCGGGACCGCCGACGCTGTATCACTCGCTGCTGACGGTCGCCGACAAATCAAAGTTGTCGACGTTGCGGGCCGGGGTCACCGGGGCAGCCGACATCCCCGTCGAGCTGGTCCGGCGGATCCATGGCGAGTTGCCGTTCAAGACGCTGATGACCGGCTACGGACTCACCGAGGCCGGCAACGTGACCCTGTCCAGACCCGGCGACTCCTTCGAAGATGTCGCGACGACGGCGGGGCTGCCCTGTGCCGGGGTCGAGGTGCGCATCGCCGACGACGGCGAGGTGCTGGTCCGGGGTTATGGCGTGATGCAGGGATACCTCGACGACCCCGTGGCGACCGCAGAGGCGATCGACGGTGACGGCTGGCTGCACACCGGGGATCTGGGCAACATAGACAACGCCGGCCGGCTGCGCATAGTGGGCCGCAAGAAGGACATGTTCATCGTCGGTGGATTCAATGCCTATCCCGCCGAGATCGAAGGTTTGATGATCGGCCATGCGGCTGTGGCGCAGGCCGCCGTCATCGGCGTACCCGACGAGCGGCTCGGGCAGGTAGGCAAGGCTTTCGTCGTCCGCAAGGGCCCGGTTGAGGCGCAGGAATTGATCGACTGGTGTCGGCAACGGATGGCGGGATTCAAGGTCCCGCGCTCGGTGGAGTTTCTCGAGGCCCTGCCGCTGAATGCGACCGGCAAAGTGGTCAAGGACCTGTTGCGTTAGCGGTGAGGTCTCCCGATGAGCAGTCGCGCGCCGTTGTGGGCGCCGAGTAGGGTGAGCCAACGGCGACGCCCGTCGCATCACAACAGCGCTGGAAGAGGCGGCCAGCGGATCTTCATCACCGGCGGGCAAGCGGTGGTAGAGGAGTTTGGTTTGGGCGACGATAAGCCTCGTTCGACGCTCCCGGAACGGAATCACTTCCGGTGAGCAGGGAAGACGCGCCCCAGACGGCGGCCGAATTTCGGTCGCTGGCGGATCAGGCCGAGGCTGAGGCGACCGAAGCCGAAGCTCTTGCCACCGCGGCGCGCGCCCGGGCCCGCGCCATCCGCATGCGCCACCGAGCCGCGACTGTGGTTGCTGAGACGAAGGCCGCAGAACCGGTTATCCACCATCCGGTCACCGCGGAACCGAAGGCGTATTCCGAGTCAGCTGACGCCGACACCATTGAGCCGGAAGTCGTCAACGCCGACGCGAGCGAGATGGGTGATAAAGACACCGAGTGGCCCACCGCCGAGCCCGGGGGGAGGGCGCCCGGCCTACTGAGCCGACGGGGACTGGGCCTGGTTGCCGCAGCGCTCGCCGTCATCGTGATTCTTGCCGCGCTCGGCGCGGGCGTCGAAATGATTGTGTTGCACAAGAACGCGGTCCGGGAGCGTCAGCGGGTAGCGGAATATGCCGCGGCCGCGCGGCAGGGAGTGGTGACGCTGACATCGTTGGACTACCAACACGCCAACGAGGACGTGCAGCAAATCCTTGAGGTCTCCACCGGTACTTTCAAGGACGATTTCTCGAAGACGGCGGAAGACTTCACCACCACCGTTCGGGAGTCAAAGGTGGTTCTACAGGGCACCGTTCAGGCCGCGGCGGTCGAGCTGGATTCGGTGACAGACAAGTCTGCGGTGGTGCTGGTCGCCAGTTCCTCGGAAGTCACCAATGCGGACGGCGCCAAACAGGATCCGCGCAAGTACCGGCTCATCGTTACGGTCACCCGCGAGGGCGGGCAGTTCAAGATGTCGAAAGTCGAGTTCATCCCGTGATCGCTGAAGGATTCACGCCGGAGGAAGCCGCGCGAAAGGGACGGTGGACGCCGGGGCGATGGTCGGGCAAAGTCGGTGCCGCCCTGTTGATGCTGCTGGTGGCCACCTCTCTGTCGGTGTTGGCCGCACTGTACTGGTCGACCTACAAACCGGATCGCGACGTCAACAGCGAGGCAGCGAAGGCGGCGATCACCGCGGCCAGCGAGGGAACGATTGCCATCCTTTCGTATTCACCCGACACGCTTGACCGCGACTTCTCCACCGCCAGGTCGCATTTGACCGGTGAATTCCTGACTTACTACGACAATTTCAGTAAGCAGGTCGTCGCGCCGGCCGCCACGAGCAATGGGGTGAAGACGAGTGCGGTGGTACTGCGTGGAGCGCTTACGGAATTCCACCCCGACTCGGCCACCGTGTTGGTGTTCGCTAATCAGAGCACCCAGAGCCAGGATCGGCCCGAGCCGGTCATGAAATCCAGCACGGTGCTGGTCACGCTGACGAAAGCTGATGGGAAGTGGCTGATTTCGCAGTTCAACCCGGCGTAAGGGAGCGGCGCCCGCGCCGGCGACGATGCAGAGCGTAGCGATGAGGAGGAGCGGCGCCCGCGCCGGCGACGATGCAGAGCGTAGCGATGAGGAGGAGCGGCGCCAATGACGAACGGTGACCTGCACTCGATGGTGATCGCATCGGACTACCGGATCCCGGACCCGACCCGGGTGTGGCCGCTGCTCGAACGCAACAAGGCGGCCCTTGCCGACATCGGCGCCCACCACGTCTTGGTCTACCTGTCGACGCACGATTACGGTCGCGTACTGGTCATGATCGGGGTGCACAGTCGCGAACCGATCGTCGAACTGCTGCAATCGCGGGTCTTCTTCGACTGGTTCGACGAGGCTGGAGTCGACGACATCCCGGCGGTGTTCGCCGGCGAGATCGTCGAAAGATTCATCACTACCCAACCCGCAGCGCCCAAGGCGCCGGGTGTGGTGCTGGCCGCGTTCGCTTCGGTGGAGGACGTCTCGACACTCACCGCAGAGGTCGGGTTCGCAATGGACAGGTTCGCCGCGGCCGGGATCCGAAAAACCTGGGTGTTTCAAGCCTTTGACGACTCCCACGAGGTACTGATCCTGCAGGAGTTTCCGGACGAAGAGGGTGCGCGGCGGTGGATCGACCATCCCGATTCCACCGCCGAGTGGATGACAGGCGGGGCAGGCACGGGCGCCTATCCGCCGCTCTTCGTCGGCCGCTACTTCGACATGATGCGGATCGACGCGGAATAAGGCCAGTCGATGTTCGTGTGCCTGTGTAACGGCATCACCAGTCAGGCCGTGGCCGATGCCGTCGCGGCCGGAGCCACCACCTGCAACCAGGTTGCCGCCGCGTGCGGGGCAGGCGACGATTGCGGGCGATGCCGGGGCACGGTGCGGGCGATCATCTCGTCGACCGGACGAGCGTCGAGCGGCTAGCGGCGGTGCGCGTCCTCGGGCGGTGACATGGATCCCACCAATTGCCCGAGCAGGTAAGGGATTTCCAGCCGAGGCAACACCACTTCAACAAACACCATGCGGTCCTTGTGTTCGGCGGCGGCCGTCAGCGCGTCGTCGAGTTCGCCGTAGGTTTGTGCACGGAACGCCAGGTGATTGGCCACCCCCAACGTGTTGGGAACGTCGGTCCACCGCCAGGCCACGATGTCGTTGTACGGGGCCGTTTCCCCGTGGATGGCTCGTTCCACGGTGTAGCCGTCGTTGTTGACCACCACGATCACCGGGGACAGCCCTTCCCGGGAGAAGCTGCCGAGTTCCTGCACGGTAAGTTGCGCTGCCCCGTCACCGATCAAGAGGACGGTTCTGCGTTCCGGATGTGCCACCGCGGCGCCGAACGCGGCTGGCAGCGTGTAACCGATTGAGCCCCAAAGGGGTTGGCCGATGAAGGTGACACCCTGGGGCAGTACGTGGTCGGCCATGCCGTAGAACGACGTTCCCTGGTCGGCCAGCACGACGTTGCCGGGGGTGAGCGCCGAGCACAACCGGTCCCACAACATCCGTTGCGTAAGGGGCTCGTCCCGGGCGGGAGTGGGGGGCGGCGGCGCGGCGGGTGGCGGCGCCACCGCCGGCGATTTGACACCGCGTTCGGTCAGGATCGCAGCCAATGCCGTGAGGGCGGCACCCATCTCGAGCGGGGCGAACACCTCGTCGCCGACGCTGCTCTGGTACTGCCCGATGTCGATGGTGCGGGCGGGGTCGATCCGTTGGCTGAAAAACCCGCTGACCATATCGGTGAACACCACCCCGGCGGTGACCAGTACCGGTGCCTGCTCGATAGCCGCGCGGACCCGTTCGGCGCTGGCCGCTCCGGCGTAGATGCCCAGGAAGTTGGGTGAGCTCTCGTCGAGCAGGCTCTTGCCCCACACCAGCGTGGCGTGCGGCACCACGTCGGCCGCCAGCAACGATTCGAGCTCCTCGACCGCCTGCAGGCGATGAACCAACAAGTCGGCGAGCACCGTCAATTGGTGGTCGGCGATCAGTTTGGCGGCGGCCTCGGTGAACAGCGCCAGGGCCCGGGGACTGGTGCCACCGGAGTAGCTGCGCAGGGGCGCGACCGGCGGTTCGGTGGGAAAGCGTGCCACGTCGGTCGACATCAGAATGTATCCGGGGCGCTTCTGCTCCCGCACCTCCTCAAGCACCCGGTCGATCTCCCGGCACGCCGTGGCGGGCATGAGATTGGCTTGAGCACAGGTTATTTCGCGACTGATTCGGTAGAAGTGCTCGAAGTCGCCGTCGCCGAGCGAGTGGTGCAGCGCCCGGCGAGTGGCCTGGGCGTCCTTGGATGGGCCGCCGACGATGTGGACGACGGGCACGTGTTCGGCGTAGCTGCCCGCGATAGCGTTGGCGGCGGAGAGCTCACCCACGCCGAATGTCGTTACCACAGCCGACAATCCGCGCAACCGGCCGTAGCCGTCGGCGGCATAGCCGGCGTTGAGTTCGTTGGCGTTGCCGACCCACCGGAGCTTCGGATGGGCCACGATGTGGTCGAGGAACGCCAGGTTGTAGTCGCCGGGCACGCCGAAGATTTCCGAGACGCCGAGTTCGGCGAGGCGGTCCAGGAGGTAGTCACCGACGGTGTAAACGGGATCAGCCACGGAAACGACGGTACGCCCCGCAAAGGGCGCGTCGGCAACATGACTATTCCCGCCGCGGCACTGTTTCGATATCGTGCGGGCCATGGCAATCAAAGAATCCCGCGACATCGTCATCGAAGCCAGTCCCGAGGAGATCCTGGATGTCATCGCTGACTTCGAGGCGATGCCGGAGTGGTCCGAACCGCACCAGAGCGCCGAGATCCTCGAGACGGGAGCCGACGGGCGTCCCAGCAAAGTGAAGATGAAGGTCAAGACCGCGGGCATCACCGACGAGCAGGTTGTGGCCTACAGCTGGAGCGGCAATGAGGTCACCTGGACGCTGGTCAGTTCCGGCCAGCAGAAGTCGCAGGATGGGAAGTACACCTTGGTGCCGCAAGGCGCCAAGGACGGAGAGGCCACCCTGGTGAAGATGGAGATCACCGTCGACCCGAACGTCCCGCTGCCGGGGTTCGTGCTCAAGCGGGCCGTCAAGGGCACCATTGACTCGGCGACCAAGGAACTGCGCAACCGGGTGCTGAAGGTCAAGAAGGGCAAGTAGTTCACGTGGTTCGCGGGGGGCCGCTGGCCGGGGTCAAGGTCATCGAACTCGGCGGCATCGGACCGGGACCGCACGCCGGCATGGTGCTGGCCGATCTGGGTGCCGACGTGGTGCGGGTGCGCCGGCCCGGCGGCCTGACGATGCCGGCCGAGGATCGCGATCTGTTGCACCGCGGGAAGCGGATCGTGGATCTGGATGTCAAGACGCAACCCGAGGTGCTGCTGGGGTTGGCGGGCAAGGCCGACGTGCTGCTGGACTGCTTCCGGCCGGGAACCTGTGAACGCCTGGGCATCGGCCCCGAGGACTGCGCTGCCGTCAATCCTGGCCTGATCTATGCCCGCATCACCGGCTGGGGACAGCACGGGCCGCTCGCGTCGACGGCGGGGCACGACATCAACTACCTGTCGCAGACCGGCGCTATGTCTTCGCTCGGCTACCGCGACCGGCCCCCGACGCCGCCGCTGAACCTGGTCGCCGACTTCGGCGGTGGATCGATGCTGGTGCTGCTGGGTATCGCCACCGCGCTGTACGAGCGGGAGCGCTCGGGACGGGGCCAGGTCATCGACGCCGCCATGGTCGACGGGGTCAGCCTGCTGGCCCAGATGATGTGGACGATGAAGTCGACGGGCGCGCTGCGCGATGAGCGCGAATCGTTTCTGCTGGACGGCGGCGCTCCGTTCTACCGCTGCTATGAAACTTCCGACGGCAAGTACATGGCCGTCGGTGCCATCGAACCGCAGTTCTTCGCGGCGTTGCTGGCCGGTCTCGGCTTGTTGCCCGAAGAAGTGCCGAATCAGCTTGACCTGACGGCCTTTCCGCGGATGCGTGAGTTGTTCACGGAAAAGTTCGCCAGCCGCACCCGCGACGAATGGACCGAAGTGTTCGCCGGTACGGACGCATGCGTGACGCCGGTGCTGACTTGGTCCGAAGCGGCGGTCGACGCGCATCTGCGCGGGCGATCCACGGTGATCACCGCACACGGTGTCGATCAGGCCGCGCCCGCGCCGCGGTTTTCTCGCACACCGGCCGATCCGGTGGGACCGCCACCCGCTGCCACCACGCCGGTTAACGAAATCGGCTGGTAACAACTAATTGACGCAACACCGCCCGCAACCGCGGCGGCGTTGCTAGCTTGGCCTGGATGGCCGTACAAGCATCGCGGGAAATCGTGATTGACGCACCGCCGGACAAGATCATGGCGGCGCTGCGAGACATCGATGCCCTGCCGCAGCTGTCGCCGGTGCACAAGAAGGTCGAGGTTCTCGACTGCTATCCCGACGGCAGTCCGCATCACGTCAAGGCGACGGTCAAGATTCTGGGCATCGTCGACAACGAGATCCTCGAATATCACTGGGGACCGGACTGGGTGGTCTGGGACGCCAAAGAGACCTTCCAACAGCACGGCCAACACATCGAATACACCGTAAAGCCGGAAGGCGTCGACAAATCCCGCGTGCGATTCGACATCACCGTCGAACCGGCCGGACCCATTCCTGCTTTCCTCGTCAAACGGACCAGCAACGCGGTACTGGCGGCGGCGACCGAAGGCTTGCGAAAGTTGGTCGAGGACGCCGACCGCTCCGATCAATCCGAGTAGCCACGATTAAATCGGCCGCGGCCGGGTAGCCGACTTGGCGATGAGCGATTCTCCGACGACGGCGGGCCCGCCCGGGCCGCGGGACCAGCGGACAGTCGCAAACGCCACCCGGTTCGCCGGTGCGGTGGTGGTGGTCGCACTTCTCGTACTGTTCCTGACCGTCATGTGGGCCATTGGCTGCAAATCCGGTTCCGGTGACCAAGCGCTGGAGCGGTGCGGCCCGTTGCGGCGCAACGCCTTAGCGTTTGGGTCTCCGCTGATTTTGTTGCTGGGCGGTATCGCCGCATTCGTGCGCACCTACCAGGTCTGGCGAGTGCGAGGACGCTGGTGGGTCTGGCAGGGCGTCGGCTGGTTCCTGCTGGCGCTGATGCTGGCCGTGCTGTTCATGGCGGTTCCCGCCAGTCTGCTTTAGCGTCGGCACGTGGCGTTTCGCCATGGTCCGTGACGGCATTGCATTGATAATTTGGTAGCAATGGCCGTCCAAGCATCGTCTGAAATAGTCATCGAGGCTTCCCCCGAGGTGATAATCGACGCGCTCGCCGATATGGACTCGGTGCCTTCGTGGTCGTCAGTGCACAAACGTGCCGAGGTGATCGACACCTATCCCGATGGCCGCCCGCATCACGTGAAGGTCTGGATCAGGGTGACCGGCATCGTCGACACCGAGCTGCTGGAATATCACTGGGGTCCGGACTGGATGGTCTGGGACGCAAATAGGACCGCCCAGCAACACGGACAGCATGGCGAGTACAACCTCATTCGCGAGGGTGAGAACAAGACCAGGGTGCGCTTCACCATCACCGTCGAACCTTCGGCGCCGTTGCCCGAATTCTGGGTAAAACTGGCTCGAAAGAAGATCCTCAATGCCGCGCTGGAGGGTTTGCGCAAGCGCGTGATGGGCGATTAGCGCAATGCGGCCAGTCGCCGCAGTGCCTCGTCCAGGGTGTCGTCGCGTTTGCAGAATGTGAAGCGCACCAGATGATTCCAGAGGTCTGCGTGCGGGGCGGCCGGGTCACAGAAAGCTGACATCGGGATGGCCGCTACCCCCACCTGCTCCGGGAGCGCCGCGCAGAAGGCGGTGCTGTCGTCGTAGCCCAACGGACGCGGATCGGCGCACAGAAAGTAGGTGCCGCGACTGTCGTGCACCGAGAAGCCGATCTCGGTCAGGCCGGATGCCAACCGATCGCGCCGGGCCTGCAACGAGTTGCGCAAGCCGGACACCCACCTCTCCTGGGTGTTCAGTGCCAGGGCCACCGCCGGCTGGAACGGTGCACCGCCGACATAACTCAGATACTGTTTGGCCGCGCGCACCCCGGTGATCAATTCCGCAGGGCCGCAAGCCCATCCAATCTTCCAGCCGGTGCAGTTGAACATCTTCGCCGCGCTCGAGATGGTCAGGGTGCGCTCGGCCATGCCGGCGAATCCGGCCAGCGGCTGGTGGGTGTGGCCGTCATACACCAGGTGCTCGTACACCTCGTCGGTGATCACGAGCAGGTCCGCTTCGACCGCGATGTCCGCGATCGCCTGTAGTTCGGCCGTGCTGAGCACCGTGCCGGTCGGATTGTGCGGCGAGTTCACGATCAACGCCCTGGTTCGGGGTGTCACGGCTCGCCGCAGCGCGTCGGCGTCCAGTGCGAAGCCCCGCCCGTCGGGGACCAGCGGCACCGCGACCCGGTGCGCGCCGGCCATCGCGACCACTGGTGAATAAGAGTCGTAGAACGGCTCGATCAGCAACACCTCCGAGCCGGGCTCCACCAGCCCCAGAACGGCGCTGGCGATGGCCTCGGTGGCGCCGACGGTGACCAGCACTTCGGTGTCGGGGTCGTACTCGATGCCGAAGTGTCGTTGGCGCTGGGCGGCGATGGCCTGGCGCAGCGAAGCGATGCCCAAACCAGGTGGGTACTGGTTGACGCCTTCAGCGATGGCGTCCTGGGCTGCGCGCAGCATTTCCGGGGGTCCGTCCTCGTCGGGAAAGCCCTGCCCGAGGTTCACTGCGCCGATGCGCGCGGCCAGCGCCGACATCTCGGCGAACACCGTGGTCGCGTAGGGCCGCAGCCTCGGCACCGTCATGTTGGACGAGCTTAGGGCCAGGGCTGTTGTTCGCCGATTCCTGCTACTTGCTGAGCACCATCACCGGCGGCGCCGGTGCCAGTGACGGAGACGGCGCCGGTGACCGGGTCGAGCGCAACTCCGCTTGGCGGGTCGGCGACCGGGATGGTGTTGGTCGGTCGTTTCCAAACAAGCGGGCCAGTCCGAGTGATTGCAGGTGATGGAGCGGCGCATCGTCCTTCTGGACGCCGAACGTCACGCTGGCGTGACGCTCGACGCCGACGGCAACACTGGCGTGACGCTCGGCGGCGGCATGCAGCGAAATCACCGCCCATGGCACAGCCATGTGGCCGAACCCGTCCCGCAGACAATTCGCCCTTCGACGGGGTCTGACCTGCAAAATCCCTCCCAACCAACAGGTTGGCCGAGCGCCCTGTTAGTGTGCCTGTACTGGACCTAGTCTGTAAGACGGATCCAAACCCTCCCTTTTGGAACAGGAAATCGACATGTCCGAAGAAGCCTTCATCTATGAGGCCATCCGTACGCCCCGCGGTAAGCAACGCAACGGCTCGCTGAACGAAGTCAAGCCATTGAGCCTGGTCGTGGGCTTGATCGAAGAACTTCGCAGGCGCAACCCCGACCTCGACGAGAACCTGATCAGCGACGTCATACTCGGCTGCGTCTCGCCAGTCGGCGACCAGGGCGGCGACATCGCCCGCGCCGCGGTGCTCGCCTCGGGTATGCCCGTCACCTCCGGCGGCGTGCAGCTCAACCGGTTCTGCGCGTCTGGCCTCGAAGCTGTCAACACCGCGGCCCAGAAAGTGCGTTCGGGCTGGGACGACCTGGTGCTGGCTGGCGGCGTGGAGTCGATGAGCCGGGTGCCGATGGGATCCGACGGCGGCGCCATGGGTCTGGACCCGGCCACCAACTACGACGTGATGTTCGTCCCACAGGGCATCGGCGCCGACCTGATCGCCACCATCGAGGGATTCTCGCGTGACGACGTGGACAACTATGCGCTGCGCAGCCAGGAGAAGGCCGCCGAGGCGTGGTCGGGCGGCTACTTCGCCAAGTCCGTCGTGCCCGTTCGCGACCAGAACGGTCTGCTGATCCTCGACCACGATGAGCACATGCGGCCCGACACCACCAAGGAAGGCCTGGGCAAACTGAAGCCGGCGTTCGAGGCCCTCGCGGCGATGGGTGGCTTCGACGACGTGGCGCTGCAGAAGTACCACTACGTCGAGAAGATCAACCACGTCCATACCGGCGGCAACTCCTCTGGGATCGTCGACGGCGCGGCGCTGGTGATGATCGGGTCGGAAAAGGCGGGCGCGGCCATCAACGCCACCCCACGGGCACGTATCGTCGCCACCGCCACCAGCGGTGCCGACCCGGTCATCATGCTGACCGGCCCCACTCCGGCCACCAAGAAGGTTCTCGACCGGGCCGGCCTGACCGTTGACGACATCGACCTGTTCGAGCTCAACGAGGCCTTCGCGTCGGTGGTGCTGAAGTTCCAGAAGGATCTGGACATCCCCGACGAGAAGCTGAACGTCAACGGTGGCGCGATCGCTATGGGTCACCCGCTGGGTGCGACCGGCGCCATGATTCTGGGCACCATGGTCGACGAGCTGGAGCGGCGCAACGCCCGGCGCGCGTTGGTGACGCTGTGTATTGGCGGCGGCATGGGTGTCGCGACGATCGTAGAACGAGTCTGAGAGGGTTTCGAACAGCAATGGCTGACAACACCATTCAGTGGGACAAGGACGACGACGGTATCGTCACGCTGACGTTGGACGACCCGTCCGGGTCGGCGAACGTGATGAACGAGGCCTACATCGAGTCGATGGGCAAGGCCGTGGATCGTCTTGTCGCCGAGAAGGATTCGATCACCGGTGTGGTGATCACCAGCGCCAAGAAGACATTCTTCGCCGGCGGCGACGTCAAGAGCATGATCCAGATCGGGCCGGAGAACGCCGGTGAGGCATTCGATCTGGTCGAGAACGTCAAGAAGCAGTTGCGCACGCTCGAGACACTGGGCAAGCCGGTGGTGGCCGCCCTCAACGGCGCCGCGCTCGGCGGCGGCCTCGAGATCGCGCTGGCCTGCCATCACCGCATCGCCGCCGACGTGAAGGGATCGCAGTTCGGGTTCCCCGAGGCGACGCTGGGCCTGCTGCCCGGTGCCGGTGGCGTGACGCGCTCGGTGCGCATGTTCGGCATCCAGAACGCGTTCGTCAACATCCTGTCGCAGGGCACGCGGTTCAAGCCGGCCAAGGCCAAGGAACTGGGCCTGATCGACGAATTGCTGCCCACCGTCGAGGAATTGGTGCCCGCCGCCAAGGCGTGGATCAAGGCCAACCCTGACGCACACGAACAGCCGTGGGACAAGAAGGGCTACAAGATGCCCGGCGGGACCCCCTCGTCGCCGGCCCTGGCGTCGATCCTGCCGTCGTTCCCGGCCTTGCTGCGCAAGCAGATCAAGGGTGCGCCGATGCCGGCGCCGAAGGCCATCCTGTCAGCCGCTGTCGAGGGCGCACAGGTCGACTTCGACACCGCCAGCCGCATTGAAAGCCGTTACTTCACCACGCTGGTGACTGGCCAGGTCTCGAAGAACATGATCCAGGCCTTCTTCTTCGACCTGCAGACCATCAACAACGGCGGATCGCGGCCCGAGGGCATCGAGCCGGTGAAGATCAACAAGATCGGTGTGCTCGGCGCCGGCATGATGGGCGCGGGCATCGCGTACGTATCCGCCAAGGCGGGTTACGACGTTGTGCTCAAGGATGTTTCGCTCGAAGCGGCTCAGAAGGGCAAGGGCTACTCCGAAAAGCTCGAAGCAAAGGCGCTAGAGCGGGGCCGCACCACGCAGGAGCGCAGCGACGCCCTGTTGGGGCGTATCACGCCGACTGCCGACCCCGCCGACCTCAAGGGCGTGGACTTCGTCATCGAGGCGGTGTTCGAGAACCAGGAACTCAAGCACAAGGTGTTTCAGGAGATCGAAGACATCGTCGAGCCCAACGCGGTGCTGGGATCCAACACCTCCACGTTGCCGATCACCGGTTTGGCGACCGGCGTCAAGCGGCAGGAGGACTTCATCGGGATCCACTTCTTCTCTCCGGTCGACAAGATGCCGCTGGTAGAGATCATCAAGGGCGAGAAGACTTCTGACGAGGCGCTGGCCCGGGTGTTCGACTACACCCTGGCCATCGGCAAGACGCCGATCGTGGTCAACGACAGCCGTGGTTTCTTCACCTCCCGCGTCATCGGCACCTTCGTCAACGAGGCGCTGGCGATGCTCGGCGAGGGCGTGGAGCCGGCCAGCATCGAGCAAGCCGGTTCCCAGGCCGGTTATCCCGCGCCGCCGCTGCAGCTGTCCGATGAGCTCAACCTGGAGCTGATGCACAAGATCGCGGTGGCTACCCGCAAGGGTGTCGAGGAGGCCGGTGGTACTTATGACCCGCACCCGGCAGAAGCCGTGGTGGAGCAGATGATCGAGCTCGGCCGGTCGGGTCGGTTGAAGGGTGCCGGCTTCTACGAGTACCCCGACGGCAAGCGGTCCGGGTTGTGGCCGGGTCTGCGGGAGGCGTTCAAGTCCGGTTCGTCCGAGCCGCCGCTGCAGGACATGATCGACCGGATGTTGTTCGCCGAGGCGCTCGAGACGCAGAAGTGCTTGGACGAGGGCGTGCTGACGTCGACGGCCGATGCCAACATCGGTTCGATCATGGGTATCGGTTTCCCGCCGTGGACCGGAGGCAGCGCGCAGTTCATCGTGGGCTACGAGGGACCGCTCGGCAGGGGCAAGGAAGCATTCGTGGCCCGGGCCCGGGAGTTGGCTGAGAAGTACGGCGACCGCTTCCTGCCGCCGGACTCACTCACGTAGCGAGCGCGAGCAGACGCAAAAGCCCCTATTTCGTGCCGAAATTGGGTGCTTAGGCGTCTGCTCGGCGTTACGCAATAGCCCCCGAAACAGCGTGGTTTCGGGGGCTTTTGCGTTGCTGTTACCAAGCCGCGGCGATGCGCCGCCACTGTTCGCGCGGAAACTGTTGTGGATCCGCGGTGAGTACCTGCACGCAGACGTGGTCCGCGCCGGCCGAGTGATGCTCGGCGACCCGGCGCAGGATCGCGTCCTCGTCGCCCCATGCGATGATGGCGTCGAAGAGGCGTTGGCTCACCTGCTGCACATCGTCTTCGGTGAAGCCGCTGCGCAACAGGTTGTTGGCATAGTTGGGCAAGGCCAAATACGAACGTAGCCAATCGGTTCCGATGCGGCGCGCTTCGTCGGCGTCGTCGGTGAGGATGGCGGTCTGTTCGGGCAGCAGCAAGGGGCCCGCACCCAATGTTTCTCGGGCTGAGGCGGTGTGCTCGGTGGTGACGAGGTAGGGGTGGGCACCGCGAGCGCGGTTTGCCGACAGCTGCAACATCTTTGGTCCCAGTGCCGCCAGCACGCGGTGGTTGGTGGGTACCGGCCGGTCGGCGGCGTCCAATCCGTCCAGAAATGACGCGGTGGCCGCGAGCGGTTTGCGGTATCGGCCGGGTTCGCGGGAGTCGATCAGCGGTGCATGGCTGACTCCGATGCCGAGCAGGAACCGATCGCCGTGCTGATCGGTGAGTGCGGCGTACTCGGCCGCCACGTCCTGTGGTTCATGCATCCAAAGGTTCAGAATGCCGGTGGCGATAACGGCACGCTTTGTCGCGCAGAGAAGGTTGCCGACCGCGTCGAGCACCGACCGCCCTCCGACATCGGGAATCCACAGTGCGGTGTAACCCAGTTCGTCCAATTCGGCTGCGGCATCGGCGGCTTCGGATTCGTCGTTGTAGCGTAGCTGGCCACTCCACACGCCGATACCAGTGAGCTCCATGCAGAACGTTCCTCTCATTCGTAGTGTTTGGATCACTCTGCCAAACGCACTCAGACGCGCGAGTAATCCTTGAACTGCATCGAGTCGAATACCCGCACGCTCTTGGAGTTCAACCTCGTGATTGCCCGGGTGACGCCGGTGGGTAGCACCGACATCAACTGCGCCGCGCGGGTCAGCGCCCACATGCCCCTTGTCGAGTCAGGGATCAGGCGTTTGGCAGTGACTCGGGCGAACGCACGGCTACGCCGCACCGGATCGGCCAACTGCCGCTCGTATTCGGCGAATGCGCGCCTGTAATCACCGCGGGCTTGGGCCATTTCACCGGCAAGCACATAGGCGCCGAATACCGACAAGCTGGTGCTGCCGCCGACAGCAGGCCCAGGGCAATATCCTGCGTCCCCGACCAACGTCACCCGGCCACTCGACCAGGTGTCCAGTTGCAACTGGGTGATCGAGTCAAAGTAGAAAGCCGGGGTGCGGTCGAGTTCATCCAGCCAAACGCCGACTTCGGGGTTCATACCTGCGAATCGCTCCCGCAGTAAATCCTTCTGCCGCAGCACATCTCGATAGTGGTATTGAAGTTCGACCTTGCTCCGGAACAGGTAAACCACCCGCGCATCCTCCAGCGGTTTGGCGGTGTAGATCATCGCCGTGCGCCCGGGCCCGAAATACGCGGTCGATTCCCCGTCGAGCGCGAGGTCTTTCGGTGCCGAGTGAACGGCCAGGTAACCACCGAGGAACTTCGTGCGACCCACATCCGTGCCGAAGACAAGTTGTCGCACATTGGAGTGCAATCCGTCGGCGCCGACCACGACATCGAAGCTCCGCCGGGCTTGATGCTGGAATGTCACCTCGCCGTCGGAAGAGATGGCGGTGATCGAGTCTCCGAACAGGTACTCGACGTGATCCCGCCCGGCGCCGTAGTACGCCTCGCTGAGGTCGTCGCGCATGATCTCGACGTGCCGATCCGAGGCGGCGGCGACGAGTTTCGAGACGTCGACGACGACAGGGCGCTTGGCTCCCTGGGGGTGGATGGTCAAGCGCGAGGTGCCCGTGGCCGACGCCTCGATCTGGGGCAGTACGCCCATTTTCTCCGAGATTTCCATCGCCGGCCGAAACAGGTCGACCGCGTGGCCGCCGGTCTTGCGCAGTGTCGGCGCGCGCTCCACGACGGTGACTTCGAAGCCGTAGCGGTTGAGCCAGTAGGCGAGCACTGGCCCGGAGATGCTGGCCCCGGAGATCAGAACGCGCACGGCGACCCCTTACTTCGCGTCTGTCAAGGATAGGTGCTGGCCGGTTCGTCATCGCCGCCTCCTCAGCGGCCCGTTCCGGCCCGCATCGTCGCCGGGCTGGGCTCGATTGCCCGCCTCCTCAGCGGCCCGTTCCGGCCCGCATCGTCGCCGGGTTAAAGTCAACCGCATGCGCTTTGGTCTCTTCATCCCGCAAGGCTGGCGAATGGACCTCGTCGGCATCGAACCCGAGCGGCACTGGGCGGTGATGCGCGATCTGGCCACGTACGCCGACGGCAGCGCCTGGGAATCACTGTGGGTCTACGACCACTTCCACACCGTGCCGCTGCCGAGCGACGAAGCGACGCACGAGGCGTGGTCGTTGATGGCGGCCTACGCCGCCGTCACCTCGCGGATCAAGCTGGGCCAGATGTGCACCGCCATGAGCTACCGCAACCCGGTCTACCTCGCCAAGATCGCGGCCACCACCGACATCATCTCCGGCGGCCGCGTGCAGATGGGCATCGGCGGCGGCTGGTACGAACACGAATGGCGGGCCTACGGCTACGGCTTCCCGTCGGCGGGTGTGCGGCTGGCACGGCTCGACGAGGGCGTGCAAATCATGCGTGCCGCCTGGCGCGACGGCAAAGTCAGCTTCGACGGCAAGCACTACCAGGTCGATGGCGCGATCGTGTCCCCCAAACCGTTGCAAGACAACGGTATTCCGTTATGGATTGCCGGCGGCGGTGAGAAGGTCACGTTGCGAATCGCCGCGCAGTACGCGCAGTACACCAACTTCACCCCCGAACCCGAGGCGTTCGCCCACAAATCCGAAGTGCTTGCCGAGCACTGCCGCAACGTCGGTACCGACTTCGGCTCCATCGTGCGCTCAGCCAACTTCACCGCCATCGTGGGCACGTCGGAATCGGAGGTCAAAGACCGGCAGCAGCAGGTGCGCGACCGGATGACCGGTTATGTGCCCGAGGCCGTGGCGGAATCCATGGTCGCGGGCATCCCGGACTCTGCGACAGGCACTCCAGAGCAGGTCATCGAACGGCTGACCAAGATACGCGAGCTTGGCTGCGAATACGCGATCTGCTACTTCCCCGAGGCCGCCTACGACCGTTCCGGTATCGAGTTGTTCGAGCGGGAAGTGATTCCCGCTCTGAGTTAATCGCCGGTGCGCGTGAATACTTCGCTGAAGTCGATATCCACTGCGCAGGAGCCAGTCTGCGTCCAGTGCCCGTTCCCGTTGAGAATCGTTATCGGATCCTGCACTGGTTGCGGCAACGGAAACTGGGCGTTGGCTTTGAGCGTCGCGGGACTGCCGTCCGGGCACTTGCCGCTGTTCGTGTCGACCCACGTCCACATCCCAGCGGCGAAAATCAATGGCACGTCACCGGTTTTGACGTGAAAGTAGCTCATGCACCGATCGCCGGTGCGTAGGCAATTCGTAACGATCTCGGAGTTGCCCATCTGTTGGGGATCTCCGCCGACGAATTTCCGCGTCAGCTGGTAATGACCCCGCAGTCCCTCCGCCACCGATATCACCCGCGGCGGCAGGGTGGCCGGATCAGGGAGGCCGGGGGCGACGTCGCCCGTCCGGGTGAACGTGACGGTCCGCTTTTCCTGGCAGTTGTTGCGGGCCGTGCGGGTTTGCTCGCCGCTGAGCGTGCCGTCCGGACGGGCTTGCAGCCGGAACACCTCCCAGATCTCCCCGGTGCTGTTTCGACACGGACTCGCCGAAAGTGCCACTGCCAGCCAGGTTCCGCCGACTTGGTCGAACACCATGGTCGAGGCGAAGTGAGGTTCCCCCTTCAGTCGCGATGCGGTCGCGACGCACCCATTCCCTGCGCATATCGACCGCACGGCGTATGTGCCGGTGGACGGCTCGGCATCGGGAGCCTGATTGCCGTCCAGATCGGTGAGGGGCCCGAAGTCGGCGCGATAGGTGCCAGTGAACGGACCCGCCGGACCAGCAGACGATATGGACGGCGGCGCGGGGTTCGCAGGCTGGGGCGCGGCGGTACTGGTGGGCTTGCGCGATGATTGGGTGAGCTTGACGCCGGCGAACACGCCGCCGACCAGTAGCAACGCCACGACGACGAGTGCGCCGATCAGTACCGCGGGGCGCTGCGCCCAGCCGCTGCGGGGCTCCCGCGTCGGCACCGGAAGGGGAATAGACGGCTGAGTGTGCTGGGCGTGCAACGCAATTGGAGTGTCGTATTGATACGGGGTGAGGTGCTTGCTCAGTGCCAACGCAAACTCACCGCAGTTAGCGAACCGGTCGGCCGGTTCCTTGGCCAATGCCTTGGCAAACACCGGGTTCAATCCGGCGAGCTCGGGACGCCGGTCGCCGATCGAGGGCGGCGGGGTGCCGATGTGCTGCGTGATCACCACCGTGGGGTTGGTGTGATCGAACGGCGGCGCGCCGGTCAGCAGGTGAAAAGCCGTGCAGGCCAACGCATATTGGTCAGCACGCCCGTCAATCGGCCCGGCCTTGAGTTGCTCGGGGGCGGCGTAGGCAACGGTGCCCACGGCCACGTCGGCGGCCGTGATACCCGTCCCGTCGTCCATGCGTCGCGCGATGCCGAAATCGGCCAGATAGATGCGTCGGTCCTGCCCGCCGTCTGGGTGGGTGAGCAGGATGTTGGCGGGTTTGACGTCGCGATGCAGCAGGCCACGGTGATGGGCGTAGTCCAGCGCTGAGGCGACGGCGCTGATTGTCGAAACCACTTCGTCGACGGGCATCCCGGCCTGGTAACGCTCGGCCAGCAGATTGGCGACGTCGGTGCCGGCCACGTAGTCCATCGAGATCCATAGCAGGCCGTCATTCTCACCGCGGTCATAGATGCGCACGATGTGCGGGTGGGAAAGGCCCGCCGCAAGGTCGGCTTCGCGGGCGAACCGGGCCCGGTATTCGGGATCGTCGGTGAACTCAGCGGGCAGCACCTTCAGTGCGTCGTCACGCGGCAACCGCGGGTGCGTCGCCAAATACACCCGGCCCATGCCGCCGGCACCCAGTATCCGCAGGATCGTGTATCCGGCGAACACCTGGCCAACCTCGAGGGACATGGCCAAATCGTAATTGCTCTCAATCGGGCAGGACGTTATGCATGTGACCGACCGGCGATCAGTAGCGAGAATGCAATTTCCGCTTTTCTGGAACGCTGTTGTACCGTTTGGTGAGTCGTACTTTTCTCCTGCCTGACGGAGGACCTCGATGCAGAAGGTACTTGCCCCCGACATCTCGACCTGGCCTGATGAGAACCCGCAGCTCATCGGGAGTCGCTGCGGCAGCTGTGGGGCCACGACGTTCCCGGTGCAGCAGTGGTGTCCGCGCTGCAGCCTCGGAGAAATGAGCGAGGTGCTATTGCCCCGGCGCGGCAGTCTGGTGGCATGGACCACCCAGGGATTTCCGCCGGGCGCCCCCTATGCCGGCCCGACGGGCAAGGACTTCGTCCCGTTCGGGGTCGGCCTGGTCCAGCTCGATGACGTCATCCGCGTCGAAGGCCGGCTTACCGAGAACGACCCGGCCAAGCTGCAATTCGGTCAACAGGTAGACCTGACGTTCGTCCCGCTGACCACCGACGAAGAAGGCAACGAGATTTTGACCTTCGCGTTCCAACCGGTCTCCGAGGGGGCGTGAGATGACCAACGATGTGGCGATCATCGGCGTGGGGTTGCACCCGTTCGGCCGGTTCGACAAGACCGCGATGCAAATGGGCGCCGAAGCGATCCAGGCCGCGCTGACCGACGCTGGAGTGGAGTGGAAGGACATCCAGTTCGGGTTCGGCGGTAGCCACGAGGTGTCCAACCCCGACGCCGTGACCCGCCTGGTCGGGCTGACCGGCATCACGTTCACCAACGTGTTCAACGCCTGCGCCACCGCTGCCAGCGCCATACAGCAGACGGCGGACACGATCCGGCTGGGCAAGTATGACCTCGGCATCGCGATCGGCCTGGACAAGCATCCGCGCGGTGCGTTCACCGATGACCCCGCCAAGTTGGCGCTGCCGCAGTGGTACGCCCAGAACGGCCAGTTCGTCACGACCAAGTTCTTTGGCATGAAGGCCAACAAGTACCTGCACGACCACAACATCTCCCAGGCCACCCTGGCCAAGGTGGCCGCCAAGAACTTCCGCAACGGTGCGCTGAACCCGAATGCTTTCCGGCGCAAAGCGATTTCCGAGGAAGAGATCCTGAACTCGGCCGTGCTCAATTATCCGCTCACGCAGTACATGTTCTGTGCGCCCGACGAGGGGGCCGCGGCGGTCGTCATGTGCCGGGCCGACATGGCGCACAAGTTCACGGACAAGCCGGTGTACGTGCGTGCCTGCGAGATCCGCACCCGCCGTTACGGCGCCTATGAGGTGCATGCCACCTTCGCCCCGCTGGACGAGGACGTCTCGCCGACCGTCTATGCCGCGAAGGCGGCCTACGAGGCGGCGGGCATCGGGCCCGAGGACGTCGATGTTGCCCAGCTGCAGGACACCGACGCCGGCAACGAGGTGATCCATATGGCCGAGACGGGCCTGTGCGCCGACGGTGAGCAGGAGAAGCTGTTGGCCGACGGCGCCACCGAGATCCACGGCTCGCTGCCGGTCAACACCGACGGCGGTCTGATCGCCAATGGCGAGCCGATCGGCGCCTCCGGATTGCGGCAGATGCATGAGCTGGTGCGCCAACTACGGGGGGCAAGCCGGCGAACGCCAGGTGCCGGGCAACCCCCGTGTTGGCCTGGCGCAGGTCTATGGTGCACCGGGCACCGCGTCGGCGACGATCCTGTCCCTCTAGTAGTAGCGCGAGTAGCGGAGTAGCGCGAGCAGACGCAGAATCGCACAAACCCAAAGGGTTCGGTGCGATTCTGCGTCTGCTCGCGGCACAGCGCTAGATAGCGGGCGCAGCGCTAGATTGCGGGCGCAGCGTTAGATAGCGGGCCCCAGCAGGTCGTCGGCGTCGCGGATGATGTAGCCGTAGCCCTGTTCGGCGAGGAACCGCTGCCGGTGTGCGGCGTATTCGGCGTCGAGGCTGTCGCGCGCCACCACCGAATAGAAGATGGCGCCGCCGCCGTCGGCCTTGGGCCGCAGCAGCCGGCCCAACCGTTGGGCCTCTTCCTGTCGGGAGCCGAACGTGCCCGAAACCTGAACCGCCACGGAGGCTTCCGGAAGGTCGATGGAGAAGTTTGCCACCTTCGAGACCACCAGCGTGGAGATCTCACCCCGGCGGAAAGCATCGAACAACGCTTCGCGTTCCTTGGTTTTGGTGGCGCCCTGAATCACCGGCGCGTCCAGCTCCGCGCCGAGCTCGTCGAGCTGGTCGAGGTAGGCGCCGATCACCAGCGTCTGTTCACCCGGGTGGTTCTTCAAAATAGATTTGACCACAGCGATTTTGGTGTGCACCGTCGAACAAAGCCGATAACGTTCCTCCGGCTCGGCGGTGGCGTACATCATCCGCTCGTTGTCGGTCATCGTGACCCGTACTTCCACACACTCGGCCGGGGCAATCCAGCCCTGAGCTTCAATGTCCTTCCACGGCGCGTCATAGCGTTTGGGGCCGATCAACGAGAAGACGTCGCCCTCACGTCCGTCTTCGCGGATCAGCGTGGCGGTCAGCCCCAGTCGCCGTTTGGATTGAAGGTCGGCGGTCATCCGGAATACCGGCGCCGGCAACAGGTGCACCTCGTCGTAGATGATCAGGCCCCAGTCGCGGCTGTCGAACAGCTCCAGGTGGCGGTACTCACCCTTGGTGCGTCGAGTGACCATCTGATACGTCGAGATGGTGATGGGCCGAATCTCTTTGCGCTCCCCGGAATATTCGCCGATCTCGTCCTCGGTCAGCGAGGTACGCGCCACCAGTTCACGCTTCCACTGCCGCGCCGCGACGATGTTGGTGACCAGGATCAGCGTGGTGGCTTGGGCTTTGGCCATCGCGGCCGCGCCGACCAGAGTCTTGCCGGCACCGCAGGGGAGCACCACCACGCCCGAACCTCCAGCCCAGAACGACTCGGTAGCCAGCTGCTGGTAGTCGCGCAGTTCCCAGCCGTCGGGCTGCAGACTGATCGCATGCGCCTCGCCGTCCACGTAGCCGGCGAGATCTTCGGCGGGCCAACCAATTTTGAGCAGCATCTGCTTGACGCGGCCCCGCTCGCTGGGATGGACCACGACGGTGTCATCGTCAATGCGGGCGCCCAGCATCGGGGCGATCTTCTTATTGCGCAGCACTTCCTCGAGCACCGCGCGGTCAAGACTCACCAATGTCAGCCCGTGCGCGGGATGCTTGACCAGTTGCAGCCGGCCGTAACGGGCCATGGTGTCGACGATGTCGACCAGCAACGGCTGTGGGACGGCGTAGCGGGAAAAGCTGACCAGCGCGTCGACAACCTGCTCGGCATCGTGACCGGCGGCGCGGGCATTCCACAGCGCCAGCGGGGTGATTCGGTAGGTATGGACATGCTCGGGGGCGCGCTCCAGCTCGGCGAACGGCGCGATGGCGGCACGTGCGGCACCGGCCAGTTCATGGTCCACCTCGAGCAGCACGGTCTTGTCCGACTGCACGATCAACGGCCCGTCAGGCACCTGCAACTCCTCTCCACTATTCCTCGGCCGCCATTACCGACGTGATGCGGTGGATCGCGAAATCACGCATCCGCCCCGAAGCCGAATCGAACGCCACCAGCTGACCGCCCTTGACGACGACCGGAGCCACCACCCGCTGGGTGGCCACGCCCGCGGCGTCCAGGTATCCGATCAGCACCGTTTCCTGGTCCTGGGCGGCTCGCTGCAGCAACGACATTGCAACCGCGGGGTCCACGCGGTTATTCCCGAACGGCGCCGCGGTCACCTTACGCAGCACGGCGACGACAGCCTGCAGCGTCTCGGCGCTGGGTCGCTGCGCGGGCCGGTACGGCCGGCGCTGCTGCGGCACCGGCACGCGGGCGCCTCGGCTGCGCATGTCCACGATCGCACCGGTGGAATCCTCGGCGGCCGGTGCGAATCCCGCCGAACGCAACGCCACCAGCACGTCGGCTATCGGCGCCGGCGAGACCGCCACGGTCGGCGCGAGCGCGCGCAAATGCAGCCGTTCGGCCGCCGGGGCCGCAATGGCCTGAGCCAGCAGTGCCGGGTCCTCGCAGCGGACAAACGATGCGGCCATGCCGATGCGCAGCTGACCGTGGCGGCGGGCGACGTCGTCAATGAGATAGGTGAGTCCCTGCGGCACCGGGGTTTTGGAATGATGGGCAAAGAAGGCGTGCATCCAGTCGCGGGTTTTGCCGACGTCGAGTGCATGCCGGATCGACTGCTCGCTGACCCGGTAAACCATTGCCGCGCCAGCGGATTCGACAGTAGCGACGGCGGACAGTTCATCGGCGAGGTCACGCTCCAGCGGCCCCGGTACCACGACGGTGAGGTCGGCTTGGAGCAGAAAGTGGTCGATCGGTTCGGGCAACGCATGCGTCATCGCGGCGACGACGGCACCGGGATCGGCGTTGTCGGCAAGCAGGGCGCGACCGGGCGTACTGATCGCTCCGCGCCCCACCAGGCCCAGCGCATGGCTCTCGGCGAGCAGATCGGCGACGGGTTCGGGCTGAAGCCGACGGGCCCAACGCGGGCGGCGCCAGATCAAAGCCGCCGAGGCGCTCTTCGCGTCGACCCCGGCGCCCGGCGGTAGTGCGGCCAGCATGCCCAGCAACAGCCGCCGGTCCAATGGCGCGGCGGTGGAGAACAGCGAATCCGACAGGGCGCCATACGGTTTGGCGTCGGGGCCTCTGGTGCCAATCAATGCTGGCCGGCCCGGCAGCTCCAGCCAGGTGCTGGCCAGTAGGTACCAACGATCGGCGGCGCCGAGCGTGGTGAACCGGTCGGCCGACGTCGTCGGGGCCCAGTATGGCCCATCACCTTGCGAGGGCTCGGGGTCCGGGATGCCACTGGCGATCAGGCCCGCCGCGGCCGAAAGTTCAAGCACCAGCCCGAGCCGCGGCTCGTCGATTCCGGTCATCTTCGAGAGTCGTTTGAGATCACGAACCCCCAAGCCGCCGCTGCGTAGCTCGGCAACCGGTGCGGTACCCAGGTTTTCGAGCAGCACGTCGACCTCGCGCAGCAGGTCGATGACCGCGCCGGCGGCCGCCGCGTCGACGTCCGCGGGTTTGGTTTTCGAGACGGTCGGATCCGGCTGGGTGAGCCGCATCGGGCCCGGGCTCTCGCCGCGCAACACCTGCGCTACGTGGCGCGGCAGGATCACCGTCTCGGCATCGATGCGTCGCAGCAGGCCCGTCGCCAGCAACCGGGGCACCGGCCGGTCCGGCGGAGCGCCGGGGGCCGCGTCGCGGGTGCGTCCCATCGGTGAACCTTCGAGCAGCTTCTCGAGGACTTCGCGTTGCGCATCATCGACCGAAGCGATCAGGGCCGAGATCTCATCCCCGGTATGGGTGCGGTCCTCGAGCGTGACCTGACCGGGATGCCACGGCAAGGCCGTCCCCGCGTCGGCGGCCACGTGCACTGTGTTCTCGCCCCACACCAGCGCGCGGTCCCGAAGGTCGTCCAGTGCGGCGGCGACGTCGTCCTCGGCTGCGTGGTCCCCAAGCAACGTCAGCAACTTCGAGGCCGGGACTGGTTCGGCGTCGGCCTGCAGCACCAAGAGCGCGTCGAGCACGGCCAGCCGCAAGAAATCGAGATCGTCGGTGGCAGCCTTTACCGACTGACGCGCCTGGGCGCGCGCGGCCAGCGCCGCGATGCTGCCGGGCGGCGGCTGGGCGAGGTCCGGTCGCAGCTCCAGCAGCAGGATCAGCCGCTCGTCGGGCAAGTCGGCCAGCCAGGACCCCAGCGGAATATCCGGGGAATGTTCGGTCATTGCTGATCAAGCCTAGGCGCGACCGGCAGCCTTCCGCCGCACACGGTGTGACGACCTGTCAGAATGGAGCGCGTGGCTGACAGAGGCAAAGCAAAGTACGTGGACAACGGCTGGCCGACCACCGACCCGGACGACCACGCGGTGAGCGAACTCGTCACAGACCGCACGGGTGCGCTCTCACCCTTTGGTGAGGTGGTGTTCCCGGTGCCCGCCGACGAGCTGCCCTATGTCCATCCGGTGACCGACGCGACCTGGTAGGTCATCGGCATGTCCGGGGCGGCCGGGCCGTCTGAAGCCCCGGTGAACGCGCTGTCTCACCTCGATGAGCGAGGAGCAGCGCACATGGTCGACGTCACCGAAAAAGGAACGACGCGACGTACCGCCGTCGCGGCCGGTGTCGTGCGTACCGCTGCGGAAGTCGTGGCGCTGATCTCCAGCGGCGGTCTGCCCAAGGGTGATGCGCTGGCCACCGCCCGGGTAGCGGGCATCCTGGCGGCCAAGCGCACCAGTGAGCTGATCCCGTTGTGCCATCAGCTTGCCCTCACCGGAGTGGATGTCGATTTCGCCGTCGGCAAAGCGGAGATCGAGATCACTGCTATGGTGCGCAGCACCGACCGAACTGGGGTGGAGATGGAGGCGTTGACCGCGGTGAGTGTGGCGGCCCTGACCCTGTACGACATGATCAAGGCGGTCGACCCGGCCGCGCGCATCGACGACATTCGGGTACTTCGCAAAGAAGGCGGTCGTCGCGGAAGTTGGGTGCGGCCATGAGCCGCACCGCCCGCGTCATCATCGCCAGCACCCGAGCCGCCAGCGGTACCTACACCGACGAAACCGGGCCGATCATCGCGGAATGGCTGGAGAAGCACGGGTTTTTGCCGGTGCAGCCTCAGGTGGTCGCCGACGGCAACCCGGTCGGTGAGGCACTGAACGATGCTCTCGACGACGGTGTCGACGTGGTGATCACCTCCGGCGGCACCGGCATCTCCCCCACCGACAGCACCCCGGAACAGACTGTGGCCGTGCTGGATTTCGTCATTCCCGGGCTGGCCGACGCCATCCGGCGTGCGGGCGAGTCAAAGGTGCCGACCGCGGTACTGTCGCGCGGGGTGTGCGGGGTGGCGGGCCAGACGTTGATCATCAACCTGCCGGGATCGCCCGGCGGCGTTCGGGACGGACTCGGGGTCCTCGCCGAGGTGCTCAACCACGCACTGGATCAGCTCGCCGGCAAAGATCACCGGCGATGACCCTGGTCCTGCGCGCCGCAGTGACCGAGCAGCCGATCTCGCTCGCCGAACACGAGGCCCTGGTCGGCCACCAGTCCGCGGGAGCCGTCGTCGGCTTCGTCGGCATGATCCGCGACCACGACGGCGGACGGCAGGTGGTGCGGCTCGAATACTCCGCACACCCGTCGGCTCAGCAGGTGTTCGCCGAGGTGGTCGCCGACGTCGCCGAGCGAGCCAGCGGTGTGCGCGCGGTCGCGGCCAGCCACCGTATCGGGGTACTACACATCGGGCAGGCCGCTTTGGTGGCCGCGGTCGCCGCGGACCATCGCCAGGCCGCTTTCAGCACCTGCGCGGAGTTGGTGGACACCATCAAGGAACGACTACCGGTGTGGAAGCACCAGTTCTTCGACGACGGTGGTGAGGAATGGGTGGGTTCGGCCTGAACCGGCTGGGCTCAGGCCGCCACCTCAGCTGATCGGGCCCGCCGCGAACGCGTCGAGCGCGTCGTTACCGGCAACTCCCTGGTCGACGATCGCCTGCCACAGCTGCTGGGTGTAGCCGACGGTCGAGACCTCGTGGATCGTGACGGGCTGCGGGGCCTCGGCGGGCGCCGGCGGCACCTCGGCGGGCTGGAAGCCGGCCTCGATGACCGGGGGAGCGACCTCCGGAGCGGGCGGCACGTCGCCGGGCGCCGGTGCGATTTCCTCGGGGGCCGGCGGCAGCTCGGCAGGCGCCGGCGGGAGCTCCTCGGCCGGCGCGGGCGGCAGCTCGGCGGGTGCCGGCGCGAGTTCGGCCGGCGCGGGCGGAAGTTCGGCCGGCGCGGGCGGCAGCTCGGCCGGAGCCGGTGCCAGCTCGACGGACGCGGGGGTCACCTGGGCGGGAGCAGGCAGGTCGTTTCCGGCCAGCTGCACCCCGGGGGCGGGCGCCACGGCGGGCGGCGGCACGTCACCCGGCGGCGGGGCCAGCTCGCCGTTCAGGCCAGGGGCGTCCAGCGGCTGGTCGAGGCCGGCCGGCTGGGGAAGTGCGTTGCGCGGCGTGGGGCCCGACAGCCCGGTGCCGCACACCGGCCAGGCGCCGCGGCCCTGGGTGGCCAGCACGCGCTCGGCGATGGCGATCTGCTGGTCCTTGGTGGCCAGCTGGGCCGAGGGCGCGAACTCACTGCCGCCGTGCGAGGCCCAGGTGCCGGCCGCGAACTGAACGCCGCCGTAGAACCCGTTACCGGTGTTGATCGACCAGTTGCCGCCGGACTCGCAAGCAGCGACGCGGTCCCATTCCTGGTCGGTCGCGGCGGCTGCCTGGGCGGCCATGGCGATGCTGCCGCCGCCCAGCACGGCGCCGGTGAAGGCAACCTTGGCGACGCTGACGCTGGAGGTAGTGGGCTTACGGTGCCGTCCACTCATACGCTCAGAAATTCCTCTCGTGTGCACGCCTGCGAGGTCAGCTGTCGGGTTCGGGTGGAAGAGGTCACCCGGCCGCATCGGTCACCGTTGACGCAACGTCGGCTTCACCCCTAGGGCCGCACGGCCCGGTCCGATCTCGGCGGACCTGGTGGGTCCCCCGCCTCCATCCGCGGGTCGGAATCCCTCACCTACTGGATGGAGCTCGGCGCGTTATAGGTAAGGGAGGGCTCGTCATTCGGGTTGGTTTGACGAACCCCCCGAGACGCTAGCGGGTTCAAGCGATCTCGTCACGTCTGGATGAAACGGGCGTTTTGGTCACAGCCGCCGCGCAAAACGCCAGGAACGGTCGACGTTTGCCCAGCTCATAGCACCCGAAATCGGAGCGTGGCCGGGTTGTTATCTTTCCGTTACGTGAGATATGTCACAGTTTTAACCGCCAGCGAAGGGCGGAAGTACGTCAACCGTGTTTCCGGCGGATAACGTCGACGTCTCATCTCGGACGGCAATTCCGTCCAGTAGATAGGAGCAGCGGCTCAACACCGTTGCCAGCGGAGTACCCCGATTCGCGAGTTCCTTAATCAACTCGGCCACGGTGGTACCCGTTCGCAACGCGAGCGTTTCCGACTCGGTACCCGCCGCCGCGCGGGCAGCCGCGAAGTAGCGAACGGTGACCGCGATCTGATCCGCGCTGGATTTCTCAGCCACCGATGGCACTCATCGGTCGGTCGGGTTGGACGAACCCGGCGTCGTTGATGCCGTGGCCGGCGGGCTTGCCCCACATCGCCGCGCGCCATGCCGCCTCGATGGTGTGATCGTCGGCGCCGCCGCGCAGCAGCCCGCGGAGGTCGGTCTCCTCGGTGGCGAACAGGCAGCTGCGAATCTGCCCATCGGCGGTCAGCCGGGTGCGGTCACACGCCGAGCAGAACGCGTGCGACACCGAGGCGATGATGCCGAATTTTCCGGACGGGGTGTTCGGGCCCGTGTCGACCAGCCACAGCTCGGCGGGCGCCGAACCCCGCGGCGCCGGGTCGGGCCGGAGCCGGAAATGCGGCCGCAGGGCCGCGAGCACATCGTCGGCGCTTAGCCCGGCGCCACGGCGCCACTGATGGCCGGCGTCGAGGGGCATCTGCTCGATGACGCGCAACTGATAGCCCAACCCGAGGCAGTACCGCAATAGTTCGACGACGTCCTCGCGGCCGGTGGCGGGGTCCAGCACCGCGTTCACCTTGACCGGTCCGAGTCGGGCCGCGCTGGCGGCCGTCAGCCCGGCCAGCACGTCGTCGAGGCGGTTGCGGCGGGTGATGGCGGCGAAGTGGTCGGGGTCGATGCTGTCCAGCGACACGTTGACCCGGTCCAGACCGGCCGCGGCCAATGCCGCCGCCCGTCGGGCCAGCCCCACCCCGTTGGTGGTCAGGGATATCTCCGGACGGGGATCCAGGCTCGCGGCTCCGGCAATGACGTCTTCGAGGTGGCGCACCAGTAGTGGCTCACCGCCGGTGAACCGCACGCTGGTGACGCCCAGCCGGGTCACGGCGATGCGCATCAGCCGGATCAGTTCCTCCGGGGTGAGCAGCTCGTCGCCGGGCAACCAATTCAGACCCTGCTCAGGCATGCAGTAGGTGCACCGCAGATTGCAGCGGTCTGTCAGGGACACCCGCAGATCGGTCGCGATGCGGCCGTAGGTATCGATCAGCGGGCCTTGCGCGGGGGCACCCTCCGACGACCCACTCGAACGCGGACCCGGCACGGTTGGCAGTCCCAGCGCGGTCAGGGTCATGCCGGTACCCCATAACGGCCCGGCGCGTCGGCCGGAACGATTTCCTTGCCCAGCGGCACCAGCGACACCGGGATCAGTTTGAGGTTCGCCAGTGCCAAGGGAATCCCGATGATCGTGATGGCCATCGCCAGCGCGCTCGCCAGATGCCCGATCGCCAGCCAGATTCCGAACAGCAGCACCCAGATGACGTTGCCGATCAACGCGCCCGTCCCAGCGCCCGGCTTCTCGACGATCGTCCGGCCGAACGGCCACAGCGCGTAGGACGCGATGCGCAGCGACGCGAAGCCGAACGGGATGGTGACGATGAGCAGGAAGCAGACAAGCGCAGCGAGCAGGTATCCGAGGGCCAACCAGAGGCCACCGAAAACCAACCAGATGACATTCAGGATCAGGCGCATATCTCCTCCAGCGGTAAGACCAGGGTACCGAGTGGCGGGTAAACCGGGGTGCTCGGTGGTGAACCGCGCGAGTAGGATCTGAGATCGTCATCGCGTCCTGTGCATGCGGGACGCGTTTTATGTTGCATACCCAGTGATTCGTCAGACAAGCAGGTGAGAGCAGTGCCGACCGGCAAAGTGAAGTGGTACGACCCCGAAAAGGGGTTCGGCTTCCTGTCGCAGGAGGACGGCGAAGACGTTTACGTCCGCTCTTCGGCGTTGCCCGAAGGTGTCGAGGGCCTCAAAGCTGGTCAGCGCGTCGAGTTCGGCATCGCGTCCGGTCGGCGCGGACCGCAGGCGCTGAGCCTCAAGCTGATCGACCCGCCGCCGAGCCTCACCAGGACCCGTCGCGAGGCAGCGCGTCAGGCGCCGGCCGAACACAAGCACAGCCCCGACGAACTGCACGGCATGCTCGCGGATCTGATCACCTTCCTCGAGGACAAGGTGCAGCCGGAGTTGCGCAAGGGCCGCTACCCGGACCGCAAAACCGCGCGCCAGGTCTCCGAGGTGGTGAAGGCGGTCGCCCGGGAGTTCGAGGCTTAGCGCGTCTGGGCGCGCCTGGCTCGGCGTATCCTCACCCGAAGCGGGTATCCCGGTCTAGTCGGGATGCATCGGCGAGGAGGCGGCAATGGCACAGCAAGAGGTCACCGAGGAACAAGCGCGAGCCGTCGCCGAGGAATCTCGCGAAAGCGGTTGGGACAAGCCATCTTTTGCCAAAGAGCTGTTCCTGGGACGCTTCCCGCTGGAGCTGATTCACCCGTTCCCCACGCCAGCCGCCGCCGAGGAGGCGCGCACCAAGGACTTCCTGGGCAAGCTCAAGCAGTTTCTTACCGGCATCGAGGGTAGCGTCATCGAGCGCGAGGCACGGATTCCCGACGAATACGTCAAGGGTTTGGCCGATCTGGGCTGCTTCGGCATGAAGATCCCGACCGAGTACGGCGGTCTCGGCATGTCGCAGGTTGCTTACAACCGCGCGCTGATGCTGGTGACGACCGTGCACCCCAGCCTGGGGGCGTTGCTGTCGGCGCACCAGTCGATCGGTGTGCCCGAGCCGCTCAAGCTGGCCGGGAGTGAAGAGCAGAAGCGAAAGTTCCTGCCGCGGTGCGCCGCCGGCGCGGTGTCGGCGTTCCTGCTCACCGAACCGGACGTGGGTTCCGACCCCGCCCGGTTGGGTTCCACGGCGACACCGGTGGACGACGGTCGGGCCTACGAACTCGAAGGCGTGAAACTGTGGACCACCAACGGGGTGGTCGCCGATCTGCTCGTGGTGATGGCTCGCGTTCCCAAGAGCGACGGGCACCGCGGCGGCATCAGTGCCTTTGTGGTGGAGGCTGATTCGCCCGGGATTACCGTCGAGCGGCGTAACCAGTTCATGGGTCTGCGCGGCATCGAGAACGGCGTGACCCGGATGCACAAGGTGCATGTTCCGGCCGAGAATCTGATCGGCCGAGAAGGCGACGGGTTGCGGATCGCGTTGACCACCCTCAACGTCGGGCGACTGGCGTTGCCCGCCATGGTGACCGGTTCGGCCAAGTGGTCGTTGAAGATTGCGCGAGAATGGTCGCGCGAGCGCGTGCAGTGGGGCAAGCCGGTCGGCAAACATGAAGCGGTGGCCCGCAAGATCGCGTTTATGGCGGCGACCACCTATGCCCTCGACGCGGTGGTGGAGTTGTCCGGTCAGATGGCTGACGAAGGGCGCAACGACATTCGGATCGAGGCGGCACTGGCGAAGCTGTGGTGCAGCGAAATGGCCTGTGTCATCGCCGATGACCTGATGCAGGTCCGCGGCGGGCGCGGGTATGAGACGGCCGAGTCGCTCGCGGCGCGTGGCGAGCGTGCCGCGCCGGTGGAGCAGTCCCTGCGCGACCTGCGGATCAACCGCATCTTCGAAGGCGCCAGTGAGATCATGCGGCTGCTCATCGCCCGCGAAGCCGTCGATGCGCACCTGGCCGCAGCCGGTGACCTGGCCAAGCCCGACGCTGACCTGCGCCAGAAGGCCGCGGCCGCCGTCGGTGCGAGCGGCTTCTACGCAAAGTGGTTGCCCAAGTTGGTATTCGGTGAGGGGCAGCGACCCACGGCGTACGGCGAATTCGGGCCGTTGGCGTCACACCTGCGGTTCATCGAACGTTCCAGCCGGAAACTGGCCCGCAACACCTTCTACGGGATGGCACGCTGGCAGGCCAAGCTGGAGCAGAAGCAGGGTTTCCTGGGTCGCATCGTCGACATAGGTGCCGAGCTGTTCGCGATGGCCGCAGTGTGCGTCCGCGCGGAAGCGCAGCGGGCAGCGGATCCAGTGATCGGTGAGCAGGCCTATGAGTTGGCCGAATTGTTCTGCGAGCAAGCGACTTTACGGGTTGAGGCGCTGTTCGAAGCCTTATGGAGAAACACCGACAGCGGCGATGTACGGTTGACCAACGATGTACTGGAGGGTCGCTACAGCTGGGTGGAAGATGGCATCCTCGACCAATCGGAGGGGAGAGGGCCATGGATCGCAGCGTGGGAGCCGGGCCCGTCGACCGAAACGAATCTGGCCCGGCGATTCACCAGCGGCTCAGAACCGACCGCGGCGAGCGTGTAAGGCGGCCTGATGGGTAGCTATGTTGCCGGTACCGGCGAATTCAACCGTGACACCAACTACATCACCACCCGCATCACGGCTGACGGGCGCGACGGCTACCCGGTGGAGCCGGACCGCTACCGGCTGGTGGTCGCCCGGGCGTGCCCGTGGGCCAATCGCACCATCATCGTTCGCCGGCTGTTGGGTCTGGAATCCGTTCTCTCCATTGGATTTTGCGGACCCACCCACGACGAGCGCAGCTGGACATTCGACCTCGACCCAGGTGGCGTGGATCCGGTGCTCAAGATTCCGCGGTTGCAGGACGCCTTCTTCAAGCGAATCCCCAACTACGACAAGGGCATCACGGTGCCGGCGATCGTGGACATCCCGACCGGGGCGGTGGTCACCAACGACTTCGCGCAGATGACCATGGACTTCTCCACCGAGTGGACCCCCTACCACCGCGACGGTGCGCCGCAGTTGTATCCGGAGAAGTTGCGGGACGAGATCGACGAGGTCAGCACGCGGATCTACACCGAGATCAACAATGGGGTCTACCGGTGTGGCTTCGCCGGCTCACAGGACGCCTACGGAAAGGCCTACGACCGGTTGTTCACCGCGCTGGACTGGGTGAGCGACCGGCTGGCCCGCCAGCGGTTCCTGGTAGGGGACACCATCACCGAGGCGGACGTGCGGCTGTTCACCACGCTGGCGCGCTTCGATCCGGTGTATCACGGTCACTTCAAGTGCAATCGCACCAAGCTGTCGGAGATGCCGGTGCTGTGGGCCTATGCCCGGGATCTGTTCCAAACGCCGGGTTTCGGCGACACCATCGACTTCGTGCAGATCAAGCAGCACTACTACATCGTGCACGCCGACATCAACCCGACCGGCATTGTGCCCAAGGGGCCGGACCTCGCGGGCTGGCGGACGCCGCACGGTCGGGAGGAACTAGGTGGCAGGCCGTTCGGCGACGGCACCCCGCCCGGACCCACCCTCGAAGGGGAACGCGTGCCACCCGGACACGGCGCGTAGGTGTGCCTTAGCCCGGTGTCAAAACGTCAGGCGTACCGACCATTCCGCATGCGGAGCCTCGCGTAGTTCACCGTTGTCGACGACCAGCGTCAGCAGCTGCACGACCAGCCCCGCCAGCCGTCCCCGATGCGGGTCGACAGTCGGAATGGTAAGAGCCAAGCGGGAATTGGGCCGAAAGAAGGTGGTCGCGGTGTTGGTCGGATCGTCGTAGATCTGCAGCAACCGCCAGGGGGCCCGGCCGATGGCGTCGGGCACCGAGAGCTGCACCGGATAGCGCTCACTGACCCGGAGTTCGCCCTGCGACTGCGGAGTTTGGCAGTCGTTGAGATTGAGCACGTTGCAGTACATGTAGGGGCCAACCCGCGTGGAGTGGCCGTGTGAGTAGGCGCTGATCGTCGGCCAGTGCGGACCGGAGGACCGCAGCACCAACCACGTACCGATCCCGGCGCCGACGGCCAGCACCAGTGCAATGACCGTAAGCAGCACGGCCCCAGAGCGTTTCACCGTGGCATCGCGCTCGTCGTCGAAGCGCCGCGGCGCCCTCCCTCCTGCTCGACCATCACCGGCCGGTTGCCGCCGAGTCCAGGAATGAGCGAGTCACCCCGGAAACTGACGATCGTCTGGGCCAAGCCGAGAATCAACAGCGCGCTGACCGCGGTGAACCCGACCCACAGCTCGGTGTACACCAACACCCCCACCGCGCCGCCCAGCACCCAGGCGAGTTGCAGGGTCGATTCCGATCGGCCGAACCCGGAGGCGCGTGACTCCTCGGGCAGATCGTGCTGCAGCGAGGCATCCAGTGAGGCCTTGGCGATGGCACTCGATCCGGACGTGATTAGGGTGGCCACGGCGGCGACGACCAGATTCCCGGCGACCGCGGCGGCCAACGCGAACGCGGTGACCACCAACGTGCAGCGCACCACCAGCACGGCCGGTCGGCCTAGTTTGAGCCTGGCGCTGGCGAAATTGCCGGCAAAGTTACCGATGGCGGCGGCGGCGCCGATAATTCCGAGCATGGCCAGCTGCACCCAGCCGTCGGCGTCATGGGCCTTGGCGACGAACGCCGGATACAGAAACAGGAAGCCGACCATCACCTTGATCGTGCAGTTGCCCCACAGCGAGGTGATGATGTTGCGGCCCAACGGTTGCCGGAGTTTGCCGCCGACCTGCTTGGGTTCCTCCTGCCAACTGAGGTGTGCCGCGTCGCTGTGCCGGTGATAGCTCAATGTGGCCGGTACCTCGCCCGCGGTCACCTCCACCCAGCTCGGAATCCGCATCGACAGCAGAGCGCCGACGATGGTGATGCCGACGACGACGAACAGGGCGCCGGGCAGCTTGAACAGATGGGTGCACGCGAACTCGACACCGGCTGCGATCGCTCCGCCGGCGATGGTGCCGCCGAGGAGGCCGAAGACGGTCAGCCGCGAATTGACCCGGACCAGGTCGATGCTCGGCGGCATGACCCGCGGCGTCACCGCGCTGCGCAGCACGCTGAATGACTTCGAGAAAACCATCATGGCCAGCGCGCAGGGGTACAACACCCAGGGCGGGAAGCTGCCGCTGGCACCGTCGTAGTTCATGACCAGGATCAAGGCCAATGCGGTGCGCAGCGCGAAGGACAGGGCGAGCGCTACCCGCCGGCCATGCTGCAGTTTGTCCAGCGCCGGCCCGATCAGCGGCGCGATGACGGCGAACGGTGCGATGGTGATCAATAGGTACAGCGCGACTTTGGATTTGCTCTCACCGCTGGCCGCCGCGAAGAACAGCGTGTTGGCCAAGGCCACCGCCATCGCGGAGTCGACGGCGAAGTTAGCCATCACCGGCCAGGTCAGCGCCGTGAGCCCGGACTTGTCGGCGCCGTCGGCGGTGGCGGCGCGCTGCACCATCCAGTACATCCGCGATCCCATTTCGCGGCTGCGCATGGCAGCGGCGCGGGTGACGGTGATCCGTTCACCGTTGGCGTAGCCACGCTGTGGCGGCGGCTCGCTGGGATGCTCCGGCGGCGGGTCCTCACCCAGCGGGGGCAGGTAGCGGTTGGCGCTGGGCATCGGCGGGGGCCGGCGGCGCCGATAGTCGGCGTCGCGATCGTCTTGGGCCGGGTAGTTCGCCATACCTGGATGCTCTTGGTAGGACCTCGGTGGTCCTTTGGGGGGTCGGCGGCCCGGCGGTGGGGCCATTCGGCCCGGATGGTCACCTCGCCGTGCGGACACCATTCAATTCTGTCCTATGCCGCCTCGCTGCGGAGGAAACCGGGTGTGGCTCGGCCTCCGTGTCTCTCGCAAGAGCGGTGCAGTAGGGAAGGGTGACGAGTGCGGTGACGTTAAGCTGTGACCGTGACCGGACCCAGTGACGAGACCGCCCAGGAGGGCGGCGCCGTGACGGTGGCCGAGTGGCCTGACGAGCTGGCGGGCGTGCTGACCGGTGCGGCCGAGCAGGCCCGTGCTGCCGTGGCCGAGTTCAGTGGAGCCGACGCCGTCGGGGACTATTTGGGCGTCACCTATGAGGACCCGAATGCCGCCACCCATCGGTTCCTGGCGCATGTGCCGGGCTATCAGGGCTGGCAGTGGGCCGTCGTCGTCGCTGGGTATGCCGGCGGTGACCGCGCCACGATCAGTGAAGTGGTGCTGATTCCGGGACCGACGGCGCTGTTGGCGCCCGAATGGGTGCCGTGGGAGCAGCGCGTGCGGGCCGGGGACTTGAGCCCGGGCGACCTGTTGGCTCCCGCGAAGGACGACCCGCGACTGGTGCCCGGCTACACCGCCAGCGGTGACCCGGAGATCGACGAGGTCGCGGCCGAGATCGGCCTGGGCCGGCGTTGGGTAATGAGCGCCTGGGGCCGCGCCGATGCGGCCGAGCGATGGCATGAAGGCGACTTCGGTCCCCACTCGGCGATGTCGCGCTCGACCAAGCGGGTGTGCCGCGATTGTGGGTTCTTCCTTCCGCTGGCCGGATCGCTGGGTGCGATGTTCGGGGTTTGCGGGAATGAGCTGTCCGCGGACGGGCATGTCGTCGACAAGCACTATGGCTGCGGTGCCCACTCAGATACCCCGGCGCCAGCGGGCACCGGATCGCCGATGTACGAGCCGTACGACGACGGCGTGCTGGACGTCGTGGACAGGCCGGTCGTTGAGCCGGCCGGCGCCGTCGAGCCTGCTGACGCTGCCGAACCTGCTGAGTCTGCTGACGCTGCTGACGCCACCGAGGCCGCTGATGCTGCCAAGCCTGCCGACGCTGCCGAGCCTGCCGACGCTGCCAAGCCTGCTGACGCTGCCGAGCCTGTTGACTCCGGCGACCCTGCTGACTCCGGCGACTAACTCTGCTCGGCGGCGGCCTTGATCCGCGCTAGTGACGCGTTCATACCCTCGACCAACTCGCGCTCGAAGCTTTCGGTTCCGCCCATCAGTGCGTTGACCGACATGCTGGAGAAGGCGCTTACTCCGTTCTCGGCGTGACGGCTTTCGGTCACCCGAGTGCCCTCGCCGTTGGGTTCAAGTTCATAGCTCCAGATGGTCCGGTTGATGTCCACCCGGAATGCCAGCTTCTGCTCGGGGATCACCTCCACGACCGTGCTCGTGGTGGGCCAGAACAACCGGTTGCGCCGGTTCATGTTCAGCGTCCGCGTGCCGGTACGCAATGGGCCGAATTGGCGCAGCCAGCGACACTGCGGGCTCCACTGCGGCATGCGCTGCAGGTCCGATATCAACTCCCAGACCTTCGCGGGTGGTGCGTCGATATCGATCGATGCCTGAAGCAGCGGGGCTGCCATGCGACCTCCTACGTTGCTGGATGTCATTTTTTGTCGAGATAGGTTTCCAGTCCGGACTGCGCGCCGCGGGCTCCGCGTCGGGCGGCGGCGAGCTGCCAAACGAAGATGCTGGTACCCAGCACGCCCACTCCGAGTCCGGCGATCGACACCGGTCGCCACGTCTGCAGGCTCGGTATCAGGAACGCGGCAGCCACAGCGACCAGCCAACCAAGCGCGCCGACCGCGATGACCGGCCAGACCGCGAGCAGGGCAGGCGGCAATGGCGGCGGTTCCGGTGCGGGCTCGTCACTCATCGCGTTTCAAGATAGTCCGCCGCTGCAACGGCAAGACAGCGGTCCTGATGCCCAGTAGCGCTGACAGCGGCGGTGTTCGCCGTTTCTTAGCCAAGTTTCGGAATTTCCGTTGTAACCTCGCGCTGTGCCTGACAGCGATGCGCGGTTAGCTGCCGATTTGTCGTTGGCGGTCATGCGGTTGGCCCGTCAACTCCGGTTCCGCAACCCGTCGGCGCCCGTGTCGTTGTCGCAGTTGTCGGCGTTGACGACGCTGGCCAACGAAGGCGCTATGACCCCCGGTGCGCTGGCGATCCGCGAACGGGTTCGACCGCCGTCGATGACGCGGGTGATCGCGTCGCTGGCCGACGAGGGTTTGGTTGATCGCGCCCCGCACCCCGTCGATGGCCGGCAGGTGCTGGTTTCGGTGTCCGAATCGGGCGCTGAGTTGGTCAAAGCCGCCCGACGGGCTCGGCAGGAATGGCTGGCCGAGCGGTTGGCGACCCTGAACGACGAGCAGCGCGACATCCTGCGCAATGCGGCCGACCTGATCTCGGCCTTGGTCGACGAAAGCCCGTGACCGCACCTCCTCCCGACCTCGACGTTCAGGACGTCACCGAGCCCGACGACCCACGCCTCGACGATTTCCGAGACCTGAACAGCGTCGACCGACGGCCCGACCTGCCGACCGGCAAGGGGCTGGTGATTGCCGAGGGTGTGCTGGTGGTGCAGCGCATGCTCGCGTCGCGGTTCACCCCGCGCGCGCTGTTGGGCACCGATCGCCGGCTGCAAGAGCTCCGGGACGACCTGGCAGGGACATCAGTGCCCTACTTCCGGGCCTCGGCCGAGGTGATGGCGCAGGCGGTGGGATTTCACCTCAACAGGGGTGTGTTGGCCTCCGCAAGCCGGGTACCGGAGCTCAGCGTCACCGAAGTCGTCGAGGCTGCCCACACTGTCGCCGTACTCGAGGGCGTCAACGACCACGAGAATCTGGGTTCGATCTTCCGCAACGCCGCCGGCCTGGGGGTGGACGCCGTGGTGTTCGGCAGCGGCTGCGCCGATCCGCTCTACCGCCGTGCCGTACGGGTGTCGATGGGTCACGCTTTGCTGGTGCCCTATGCCCGGGCCGGCGATTGGCCCGCTGATCTTGCGCTGCTGCAAGACCGCGGGTTTCGGCTGCTGGCGATGACCCCGCAGGGCGACGCCCGGGATCTGCCGCAGGCGGTGGCCGCCGTACGGGACCAACCCATCGCGTTGTTGGTCGGCGCGGAGGGCCCGGGCCTGACCAGGGCCGTCCTGCGGATCGCCGACATGCGGGTACGCATCCCGATGTCGCGTGGGACCGACTCGCTCAATGTCGCGACCGCGGCCGCGGTCGCGTTCTACGAGCGGGCCCGCTCGCTGGCGACGGGTTAGGGTCGGGTGTGGTGAACGACGAGTCCGTCCCGTGGGCAACGGGTTTGGCGGTGGCCGGCTTCGTCGCCGCGGTCACGGGCGCGGCGATCGTGGTGTTGAGTCTCGGTCTGATCCGGGTGCACCCACTGCTGGCGGTGGGGCTGAACGTCGTGGCGGTCGGGGGACTGGCGCCGACGTTCTGGGGCTGGCGACACAAATTGGTGCTGCGGTGGTTAGTGCTGGGCGCCGGGGTCGGCGTCGCTGGGGCGTGGCTGGCCCTGCTCGCGTTGACGTTGTTGGGCGGCTAACGCTGACCGCTTGAGCGCACCCCGAGCAGCACGTCCTCCCACGCGGGGATAGCTGGCTTGCCGCGCCGGCTGGCGGGCTGCTCGGCCGGCGGAGTGGGAGCGGTGGGTGCAGCCGGTGCCGGGGGCGCGGCCGGCGGTGCGGGTTCCGCGACCGCGTCTGCGGTTTCAAAGGCCAGCCGTGCCACCGGCGCCAGTTGCCGGGGCTTGAAGTCCGGGTCGATCAGCTCGCTGGCGGCGTCGTCGATCGCGGTGACCGTGCCGCCGTGGGCGCCCGGGGTGAAGCGGAAATGCGCCACATTGTCCGACCGGCCAGCCTGCCAGCCCAGCTGTACCGTCCACCGGCTGTCCTCGTTGCGCCAGGCGTCCCAGCTGAGCTTGTCCCCGCTCAGGCCCCGGGCCACCAGCGCCGCGGTGACCGTTTCCAGCAGGGTCAGCACCGCCGGTCCGTCCGCCAGCACGGGGTGCGCCGCGGTGGCGAGCTCGGCGGCGCGGAAACGTTCGAGTAGTACCGGGTTGGCGAACCGCTGGATGCGGGACACGTCTGATCCCGATGCGGCCGCCACCTGTTCGACGGAAGCCCCGGCCCGGATCTTGGCTTGGATCTCCTTGGGACTGAGCATGTTTGTGACGACGATGTCCAGCGCCGGTTGCTCCGGCGGGATCGGCTCGCCGGCCAGCACCGCCCGCAGCCGATCGTCGAACGGCAACCGGAACTTCTCGGCCGAGCTGGCACCCTCGCAGAGGACGTATTTGCCGTCGGGGTCGAGCCCAACCACTTTGAGTTCCCGCATGGCTTCTCCTCGCAGGCTCCGAGCAATCAGCGCCGGACCCATTACGTGCGCACTTTAATGCAGCAAACCCCGCAACCGATGCTGACACGCTGGATGGTTGCGGGCTGATAACGGGCCGGTTAAAGCCGCTCGACTACCCAGTCGATGCAGGCGATGAGCGCGCTGATGTCATCGGGGTCGACGGCCGGGAACATCGCGATCCGCAACTGGTTGCGGCCCAGCTTGCGGTACGGCTCGGTGTCGACGATGCCGTTTGCCCGCAGCGTCTTGGCGACGGCCCCGGCGTCGACATCGTCGACGAAGTCGATGGTGCCCACCACCTGCGAGCGCAGCGCCGGGTCGGTGACGAACGGGGTCGTGTAGGGCCGCTCCTCCGCCCACGAATACAACCGCTGCGACGAATCCGCGGTGCGCTTGACCGCCCAGTCCAGGCCGCCGTTGCTGAGCAGCCAGTCGACCTGCTCGGCCATCAGCGCCAGCGTGGCGATCGCCGGCGTGTTGTAGGTCTGGTTCTTCACGCTGTTCTCGATCGCGACGGGCAACGACAAGAAGTCCGGCACCCAGCGCCCCGACGCCGCGATGGCCTCGACGCGGGCCAGCGCCGCTGGGCTCATGACGGCCAGCCACAGCCCGCCGTCGCTGGCGAAATTCTTTTGCGGGGCGAAGTAGTAGGCGTCGACGTCGGTGATGTCGACCGGCAATCCACCCGCACCTGACGTGGCGTCGATGACGACCAACGCATCGCCGGAGTCGGCGGGGCGGCGCACCGGTACCGCGACCCCGGTCGACGTCTCGTTGTGAGCCCACGCGATCACGTCGACCGACGGGTCTGATTGCGGTTCGGGCGCGCTGCCGGGGTCCGCCTTGACGATGATCGGGTCGCCGACGAAGGGGTTCTTCGCCACGCCCGAAGCGAACTTGGAGCTGAATTCGCCGTAGGTCAGGTGCAGCGATCGCTTGTCGATCAGGCCGAATGCCGCCGCGTCCCAGAAGGCGGTCGCGCCGCCGTTGCCCAGCACCACCTCGTAGCCGTCCGGCGTCGAAAACAGCTCAGCTAGGCCTGAGCGAACCCGTCCTACCAGATTCTTCACCGGCGCTTGCCGATGCGAGGTGCCGAACAGCTCGGCAGCGGTGGTGGTCAGCGCTTGCAGCTGTTCGGGTCGCACCTTCGAGGGGCCGCAGCCGAAGCGGCCATCGCGAGGTTTCAGGTCGGCGGGAATCTCGAGCTGGTCAGCCATGGTGATCAGGGTAGTGAGCCATGCTGCGCGCTAGCTGAACGGGCCGCTGCTGTGATCTGGGCCACACGCGATGGGTAGATGCTGCGCAGGCCACAGCAGCAGCTGGAGGCCTGGATAATTCCCAGTACCGCCGGTACCGTATTTCTCAACCGTCCGATGTACACCTCAGTGGGGAGGCTTTGAATGGCCAGGACGCGCATGGTTCGACGGTGGCGCCGCAACATGGAAGTGCGGGACGACACCGAGTACGTGGAGATGCTCGCCACGCTGTCCGAGGGGTCGGTGCGACGAAACTTCAATCCGTACACCGACATCGACTGGGATTCGCCCGAGTTCGCGGTCACTGACGACGACCCCCGCTGGATACTGCCGGCGACCGACCCGCTAGGCCGGCACCCGTGGTATCAGGCGCAGCCGGACGAGAAGAAGATCAAGATCGGGATGTGGCGGCAGGCCAACGTCGCCAAGGTCGGGCTGCATTTCGAGTCCATCCTGATCCGCGGACTGATGAACTACACCTTCTGGGTGCCGAACGGATCGCCGGAGTACCGATACTGCCTGCATGAATCGGTCGAAGAGTGCAACCACACCATGATGTTCCAGGAGATGGTGAACCGCGTGGGCGCCGACGTGCCGGGGATGCCACGGCGGCTGCGCTGGGTCTCGCCGATGGTTCCGCTGGTGGCTGGTCCGCTGCCGGTGGCGTTCTTCATCGGTGTGCTCGCCGGCGAGGAGCCGATCGACCACACTCAGAAGCAGGTGCTGCGCGAGGGCAAGTCGCTGCACCCAATCATGGAGCGGGTCATGGCCATTCACGTGGCCGAGGAGGCACGACACATCTCCTTTGCCCACGAGTTCCTCCGGAAGCGGTTGCCGCACCTGACCAAATGGCAGCGGTTCTGGGTTTCGCTGTACTTCCCGCTGACGATGCGGATGCTGTGCAACGCGATTCTGATCCCGCCGAAGGCTTTCTGGGAGGAGTTCGACATCCCACGCTCAGTGAAGAAGGAGCTTTTCTTCCGGTCGCCGGAATCACGAAAGTGGCTGCGCGACATGTTTTCCGACGTCCGCATGCTGGCCTACGACACCGGGCTGCTGGAGAATCGCTCGGCTCGGCTGATGTGGCGGCTCTGCAAGATCAACGGCAAGCCGTCGCGCTATCGCAGCGAGCCGCAGCGCCAACACCTGGCTCCGGTCAGCGCGGCGTAATGTCAACCGGCCCCTGCGGGCCTTGAAGGGTTAGTTCACATGCCGCACGTGATAACTCAGTCGTGCTGCAATGACGGGTCCTGCGTCTTCGCGTGTCCGGTCAATTGCATTCATCCCTCACCGGACGAACCGGGCTTTGCCACATCGGAGATGCTTTACATCGATCCGGTCGCTTGTGTCGACTGCGGCGCCTGCGTGAGCGCCTGCCCCGTGGGCGCAATCGTTCCCGACAGTCGACTGGACATCAAGCAACTGCCGTTCGTTGATATCAATGCGTCGTTCTACCCGGAGCGGCCGGCCGGTGTGAAGTTGCCGCCGACATCCAAGCTTGCACCGGTGATCCCGGCCGCGGAGCTGCGGCCGCACCGGCATCCGCTGACGGTGGCTATTGTCGGCTCGGGTCCGGCGGCGATGTATGCCGCCGACGAGCTGCTCATTCAGCACGGCGTGCGAGTTAATGTCTTCGAAAAGCTGCCCACGCCTTACGGTTTGGTGCGCGCCGGGGTCGCCCCCGATCACCAGCACACCAAGCAGGTCACGCGGCTATTCGATCGGGTGACCGGCCACCGCCGCTTCCGGTTCTACCTCAATGTCGAGGTCGGTAAGCACGTGACGCACGCTGAGCTGTTGGCTCATCACCACGCCGTGCTGTACGCGGTCGGCGCCCCCGACGACCGGCGGCTCCAAGTCGACGGTATGGGCATGCCGGGCACCGGTACGGCCACCGAGTTGGTCGCGTGGATCAACGGGCACCCGGACTACGCCCAACTGGCGGTCGATCTCAGTCACGAGCGGGTCGTGGTGATCGGCAACGGAAACGTCGCCCTCGATGTTGCACGTATGCTGACCGCCGACCCAGATGCTCTGGCCCACACTGACATTGCCGATCACGCCCTTAAGGCATTCCGCAAGTCGGCGGTACGTGAGGTGGTGATCGCCGCCCGCCGTGGTCCGGCCCACGCGGCCTTCACCCTGCCCGAGTTGATCGGACTGACGGGCGCCGCCGAGGTCGTGCTGGATCCCGAGGATCACCAACGGGTGCGTCGGGACCTGGCGACGGCGTCAGACCCGTTGTGCAAGAAGAAGCTGGAGATCCTCAGCACGCTGGGCGACGGTTCGGCGCCGGTGGCGCGGCCACGCATCCGGTTGGCCTTCGAACTGACGCCGCAGCGGGTGCTGGGTGCTCAGCGGACCGCCGGGGTGGAGTTCTCGGTCACCGGCACCGACGAGCTGCAACGGATCGCCGCCGGCTTGGTGCTGACCTCGATCGGCTATCGCGGCAAGGCTATTCGGGATCTACCGTTCGACGAGTCGGCAGCCGTCGTCCCCAACGACGGCGGCCGCGTCACCGACCCAGGCACCGGTGAACCGGTCACCGGCGCCTATGTCGCCGGCTGGATCAAACGCGGGCCGACCGGCTTCATCGGCACCAACAAATCGTGCTCCTTTGAGACGGTTCAAGCGCTGGTGGCCGACTTCAACGCGGGCAAACTGACCGACCCGGTGGCCAAGCCGGCGGCGCTGGCCGAGCTGATCGCCGCCCGCCAGCCTGATGTCGTCGATTACGCGGGCTGGCGCGCCATCGACTCTGCCGAAGTTGCGCGCGGCGACATCGACGGCCGCCCACGCAACAAGTTCATCGACCCCACCGAGATGCTTGCCGTCGCGGCCACCGCCCCGCAGGCGCCGTCCAAGCGACGACGCCTGCTGGCGCGGCTGCGCGAGCTGGTCTAGCCGGCCTGGGCGGACATCGCCTCTCGCAATTCCTCCATGCTGACCTCACGCACCGGCTGACCCAGCGACCAGTTGTGTCCGAACGGATCGGCGAGCACGCCGTAGCGGTCACCCCAGAACTGGTCCTCCAGCGGCATAACCACGGTGGCTCCAGCATCGATTGCCCGTTGAAACTTGGTTTCGACGTCGGTGACGGTGAGGTGAATGGTGACCGGTGTGCCCCCGAGCGCCTTGGGCGTCATCGACTGGCCGCTGCACATCTCCGGGAAGTCGTCGTTCAGCATGACCGTGAAGCCGTTGATTTGCACCGCGGCATGGATGAGCCGACCGTCCGGGCCGGGCACCCGGCCCAGCTCGACTGCGTCGAACGCCTTGACGTAGAAGTCGATCGCAGCCGCAGCATTGTCGACCACGAGGTGCGGGGACAGTGCAGGTTCGACGTTGATGGCCATCATCACTCCTCTGTTGTTGGTAACGCCCACCCAGGGCTCACGAGTACTGACTGAGCCGGGCCGCATTTCTCATCGCGGGCCGGCGCTGGGCCGTACACCCCGACGGTAAACCCACCCACCGACAGGCGGCTGGCCGCTAATCCGGCCGGGCATTGTGCATCGAGATAGCTGCTGATACATTCGTCTCAGTCATTGGTGATACAACTGTCTCATCAACCATCTCCGATCTGGGAGGGAGTTCGCGTGAGCGGGACGACGCTGACGATTCACCGCACGCTGGACGCGCGGCAGCGAGATGTGCGCGAGCGACTTCTGGCGGCGGCACGCCAGCTGATCCGCGAACACGGTCACGAAGTAGTGCGGATGGAGCAGATCGCCGGGGCGGCCGGCGTATCCAGGGCCACCACCTACCGCTATTTCGCCTCGAAGGAACACGTGGTCTGCGAAGCGGCCCTGGCCTGGGGGCAGCAGGTGGCGCAGCGCATTCCGCAGGCGATTGCGTCAGCCGAGCCGACAGCGGCCATCGACGTGGCCATCGAGCAGGTGGTGCGGGAAGCGGCGTCGGATCTGGCGATGGTCCGCGCCACCATGGCCTCGGTGCTTGCCCAGGGCCCAGTCGCCGAGCAGTTCCGCATGGGTGTGCGTCAGATGTTCCTGGACCTCGTGGGCGGTGCCGTCGACGAGGTGCCACCCTCGTTGTCCCTCGACCCGGCGCTGACGGTACTGGGGCGGGTCTTCTTCGCCGACCTAGCTCTGCTCGGGGTCGGTGACATCACCGTGGAGCAATGCATCACCGAGCTTCGGCTGGCCGCGGCGCGGCTGCTGCCGATCGGGGACCACCAGGAGGAACAATGAATCAAACAGCGCTGCAACCCGTTTGGTCTTGGTTGCGGGATACCCTCGGGGTGGGATTCTTCGAATTCCCGTTGTATTTTCTGCCCGTCGTCGTCGCGGTCGTGCTGGTAACCGGCGTCATCTACTCGATATTCGACGTCGCTGTCTACCAACGGATCTCGGCACGAGCGGCTATGAAACTCGGCCTGCGCATCATGTCGACCTATGTCGGCGCCGCGGTCGCATTCTTCGTGCTGCACCGCGTGTTTCGGCCATGGGTGGCTGAAGTTCCCACCGCGGCACCCACTCTGGTCGCGTTCGTCACTCAGCTTGTTTGCTTCATGATTATCGGTGAATTCCTGACCTATTGGTGGCACCGGTTGGAGCATGGCAGTCGCTGGGTTTTCCAGAAGGTGCACTACATGCATCATCGCGTCCAGTCGCCACTGACCATCTGGACCAACTTCGTCGTGCATCCCGCCGAGGGTTTGATGGTGATGCTGTGCCTCTACGTTCCGCCGTTGCTCGTCGGGGCACACCCGCTGGTGGTGGTCGCCTACGCGGTGTTGAACACCACCGCCATGGTGATCACGCACAGCGGGTACGACATGAAGCTCTACCCGCGCTGGCTGCTGCCGGCGGCGTCCGGTCACGAACTGCATCATTCCGAGAAGCGGCCGACCAACCTATCGGTGGTAATGACCTACGGCGACAGGCTGTTTGGCACGTACAAGCGGCCGCTGGCGGCGGTTACGCAGAAGTGACGACGTGGCCCCAGCCCGAGACGGACTCCGGGCTGCGCGGACCCGGACCGACGTAGATCGCCGACGGGCGCACCAGCTTGCCGAGGCGCTTCTGTTCCAGGATGTGTGCGCACCATCCGGCGGTGCGGCCGCAGGTGAACATGGCCGGCATCATGCTGGCCGGTACGCCGGCGAAGTCCAGGATGACCGCGGCCCAGAACTCGACATTGGTCTCGATCGCCCGGTCTGGGCGCCGCTCCCGCAACTCGGCCAGGGCGGCCTGCTCGACGGCGGCAGCGACCTCGTAACGGGGCGCGCCCAGCCGCTTGGCGGTGGCCCGCAGCACCCGGGCGCGCGGGTCTTCGGCGCGATAGACCCGATGCCCGAAGCCCATCAACTTCTCTTTGCGGTCCAGGATGCCCTTGACCAGACCGCGGGCATCGTCGGTGCGCTCGACTTCTTCGATCATCGGCAGCACACGTGCCGGAGCCCCGCCGTGCAGCGGGCCGCTCATCGCCCCGATGGCCCCGGACAGGGCCGCGGCCACGTCGGCTCCGGTCGAGGCGATCACCCGTGCGGTGAAGGTTGAGGCGTTCATCCCGTGTTCGGCCGCGGACACCCAGTAGGCGTCGATCGCCTCGATGTGCTTGGGGTCGGGCTCGCCTTTCCAGCGAGTCATGAAACGTGCTGTCACGGTGGTGCACTGGTCGATCATGCGCTGCGGGACTGCGGGCTGGTAGATGCCGCGTCCGGATTGCGCGACATAGGACAGGGCCATCACCGAAGCGCGGGCGAGCTGGTCGCGGGCGGTGGGTTCGTTGGTGTCCAGCAACGGCTTGTAGCCCCAGATGGGCGCCAGCATGGCCAGGCCGGCCTGCACATCGACCCGCACGTCGCCGGTGTGGATCGGCAACGGGAACGGCTCGGCCGGCGGCAAGCCGCGACCGAAATCACCGTCGACCAAAAGCGCCCACACATCGCCGAACGTGACACCGCGACCGATCAAGTCCTCGATGTCGACGCCCCGATAGCGCAACGCGCCGCCGTCCTTGTCGGGTTCGGCGATTTTGGTGGTGAAGGCCACCACGCCTTCCAGGCCTGGGACAAAATCCTCCGGGACCACAGTCATGGGCAGATTGTTGCACCCGCCCCTGGGGCCTCTGCTACCGGCCGGTAACCGGCCGCCGAGTAGCGTGGGGACGGTGACGGGACCTGACGTGCGGCACCTGGCCGGGATGCGGGTTGAGTACGGATCCGTCGAGAAAGACGGCAGTCCCGACCTCGACGCGGACTGGCTCGCCGACGGCTGGCTTGCCTTGTTCCGGGCCTGGATGGCCGATGCTGAGCGGGCCGGCATCGCCGAACCCAACGCCATGGTGCTGGCCACCGTCGCCGAGGGCAGACCCGTCAGCCGCTCGGTGCTGTGCAAGAACGCGGACGAAACCGGCATCACCTTCTTCACCAACTACGACTCCGCGAAGGGGCTCGAGTTGGCGGCGACGCCGTACGCCTCGGCTACGTTTCCGTGGTATCTGCTCGGCCGTCAGATCCATATCCGGGGACCGGTGAGCCGGGTGGATCGTCAGGTCACCGAGGATTACTGGTCCAAGCGCCCGCGTGGTTCGCAGCTGGGTGCCTGGGCTTCACACCAATCCCGGCCGATCGCCTCGCGGGCGGCACTGCTTGAGCAACTGGCCGAGGTGACCGCTCGCTTCGCCGACTCCGAGCAGGTGCCCGTCCCGCCGAACTGGGGCGGCTATCTGATCGCCCCCGAGGTCGTGGAGTTCTGGCAGGGGCGGGAAGACCGGGTGCACAACCGGATTCGCGTTGTCGGCGGCCAGGTGGAGCGCCTGCAGCCCTGACCGTCGGTCGGCCACTACGCTCGTCGGGGATGTCTGTCTTCGCGGATACCACTCCGCTGCGCACACCCGATTTCCGCCGGCTTTGGGTCGCCGGAATCCCGACTGTCATCGGTGCGAACCTGACGATTTTCGCCGTTCCCGTGCAGATCTACGCGTTGACCCAGAACTCCGGTTACGTCGGTCTGGCCGGCTTGTTCTCGCTGCTTCCGCTGGTGGTGTTCGGCCTACTGGGCGGTGCCTGGGCGGACGCGATGGATCGGCGGTCGCTGTTGATCGTCGCCTCCTGCGGGCTAGCGGTGGCGTCCCTGCTGTTGTGGTTGCAAGCCGTGCTGGCCGTGAACAACGTCTGGGCAGTGCTCTGTCTGCTGGCGGTCCAGCAGGCGTTCTTCGCGGTCAATTCACCGGCGCGCTCCGCGGCGATCCCGCGCATGGTGTCCGGTGAGCAATTGCCGGCCGCTAACGCGCTGAACATGACCGTGGGCCAGTTCGGTGCAATCGCCGGCCCGTTGCTGGCCGGTGTGCTGCTGAACTGGGTGGACCTGTCCACGCTGTACCTGCTCGACGCGCTGACATGCCTGTTGCCGATCTGGGCGACCGTCCGGCTGACGCCGATGCCTGCCGTGGCGTCCGACGACAGGCGACGGTGGGGGATCGGTGCGGTGCTGGAGGGCTTCCGCTACCTGACCGGTAACACGGTGGTGTTGATGTCGTTCGTCGTCGATCTGATCGCCATGATTCTGGGCATGCCGCGCGCGTTGTTCCCCCAGATGGCGCACCAGAGCTTCGGTGGTCCGATCGAAGGCGGCTCGGCGATGGCGCTATTGTCGGCGGCCATCGCCGTCGGCGCGGTCGTCGGTGGGGTGTTCTCCGGCTGGCTGCCCAGGATCCGACGGCAGGGCCTGACCATCGTTGTCGCGATCGTGGCGTGGGGCCTGGCGATGGTGGGTTTTGGAGTGGTCAGCGGGATGGCGCACGGCCGCGCGGGCCCGATGCTCTGGATTGCGTTGGCGTTTTTGGCATTTGGCGGCGCAGCGGACATGGTGTCCGCAGCGTTCCGGTCCACGATCTTGCAGACGGCGGCCTCCGACGACGTCATCGGACGGCTGCAAGGCGTGTTCGCTGTGGTGGTCGGCGGCGGGCCCCGGCTGGCCGACACACTGCACGGAGCCGCCGCTGCGGTCGTCGGTACTTCGGCGGCCGCGGCCGGTGGTGGGCTGCTCGTTGTGGTCGGGGTGGTGTTGGCGGCGCTGATTGCGCCGGCCTTCATCCGGTATCAGGGACCGAGCTCGCCTGCCGAGCCGTGAGCTCGTCGAAACGGGCCAGGGCGGTGTCGAGGCCTGCCTCGTCGAAGATTTCGCAGCGATCGATCCGCCCCGCTTTGACGCCGAGGAGGTTGATGATGTGCCATTCGGCGTCGACGCCCTCTGCCGAGGTCCCCTGCGCCCTATACGTGACGACCGCCCCGATGTCGCTGATTCGGTGCACCGCCTCGATACGTATGACTAGGTCTGGCGTGACGTCCCAAATGCCGCGCACGGCTGCCGGCAGATCCGCGGCTTCGATGATGGCAAGTTTGCGGTGGTCGACCATGGTCCAATCCGCCGCGGGTTGTTCGCGCCGGTTGAAATCGGTGCACTCGCGTGCAATTAACGACCAGGTGTGCGCGTGGGCGGCAGCTTCGCCTGCGAGGTACCGCGCGTCGAGTTCTGCGAACGCGGCGTCCATGTCGTCGAGGCTGAAGGTGACTACCGCAACGATCCGCTCGGCCGCGTCGATTTCCAGGACGCCGAGCACCTCGGTGAAGAAGGCGTCCGCCCCCTGATTGCGACCCGAGTAATGCGCGCGTCCGAGGATGAGGCGCTGCCCTCGGGTGGCAAGGACGGCCGTGGTGACAACTCTTGTCCCGAGGTCCGCTGTCGCCTGCATATCCGCGATCACAGTATTTCGGCCTTGCCGGATCCCGGAGTTCACCACCCGCTGGCGATCCTCCATCCGGATGTTTTCGGTCATCGTCTGTGCCGCTGCGGCCCAGTCGCGAGCGGCGAAACATGCTGCGAGGCGGTCATTTACCCGACTTGCTGCGTTCTGGAGTTGCGGGGTCGGCGGCTGCAGCTCCGCAAACCGGGCTAACGCTGCGTCGAGGTCTGTTTCATCGAACATTTCGCAGCTGGTGATCAGGCCGTCATTTGCAGTAAAGACGACAAGCATCCGCCACTCGCCATCGAAGCCTTCGCGAGAAGTCCCTTTGGCAATATGGGTGATTACCGCACCGATGTCGGTCATCTTGTGAACGGCCTCGATGTAAACGGTGGTGTTCGTCAACTGCTCAAACGTGGCTTTCAAGTAAGCCGTTAGATTATTGGGCCCGATCATGCTGAGTGAGCGATGGTCGACCTCTAAGCAGTCAGGAGCCACCACCGGGATTTCACGCCGGTTGAGGATCGCATATGTCCGAGCGATGACCGACCACGTATGCGCCTGAGCGGCCGCTTCGCCAGCGAGGTAACGCGCGTCGAGTTCCGCTAGGGCCGCACCGATGTCGTCGTGATCAAATATTGCGAGCGCTGCAATCTGGCCGTCGTCGTTGGTTTCGACGATGTGCAGGAGATTGGTGTGGAAGGCGTCGGCTCCCTGATCGCGGCCCGACATCCGAGATCGACTTAAAGCGAGATGATTTCCGCGGGTGGCGATGAGCGTTGACGCCATATTAGTGACGCCGACATCGGACGGGGCCCGTCCATTCCCGAGGTCAGTGTATCCGGAAGCCATCTGCCGCATCACTACATCTCGGCCTCGCTGACTTTCGGCGCCAATCACCTGACGACGATCGTCGGTGCAGATGTCTTCGGACAGCAGTTCGGCCATTGCAGCCCAGTTGCGGGTTACGAAGCTGGTGCGGAATCTCTCGGCCAACCGGCTGGCGGCATTGTCCGGCAGCCTTGGCCGGGAGTGCAATTCGTCGAACCTCGCGAGAGCGCCGTCGAGGCCGGCATCATCGAACACCTCTGCTCGGCAGAGTAGATCACCGTCGAAAGCGAGGACGGCGACCGACCGCCATTCGGCGTCGAAACCCGCGACCGACGTCCCATGCGCCGCATACGTGATCACCGCTCCGAGGTCGCTAAGGCGATGCACCGACTCGATGTAGAACGTGAGCTCTGGCATCAGGGTCAATGCGGACTGGAGATAGTTGATCAATTCACCCGGCGCGAACGTCGTGCCGTGACGGTGGTCAAGATTCATGAAGTCCGCTGAAGTCCCTGGCAGCTCGTGGCGGCTCAGTGTGGCAACGCAATTGGTGACGAGCGACCACGTGTGTGCGTGCTCAGCCGCCTCACCTGCGAGGTAGCGGGCGTCGAGCTCGGTGAAGGCGGCATCGATGTCGTCGACGTCGAATGACACGGCCGCGACAAGTTGCGCGTCATCGTCGATTTGGAAAACTCCGAGCACCTCCGATAGGAAGGCTTCGGCGCCCGACTTGCGGCCCGAGTAGCTTGCCCGCAAAAGCGCGAGGTGGCTTCCGCGCGTTGCGACGACAGTCGACGTCATATCCATGGCGGGCATGCTTGCGATGGTCCGCATATCCGCGAACAGCGCGTGCTTGCCCTGTCGGATACCAGCGCCCACGACTCGGCGGCGATCGTCGGTGAAGATGTCGTCGATCATGATCTCCGCCATCGCGTCGATATCTCCTGTCGCAATGTGTTCCAGGTACCGCTTGGCGGTTCGGCTTGCGCAATTCTGCGGTTGCCGATGTGGTTGCAGTTCGTCGAATGTGGCGAGTGCAGCATCGAGGTCGATTTCGTCGAATAGCTCGCAACGATTTACCATTTCACCGTCAACTATTGAGAGAACAACCTCTCGCCACTCACCTTCCAAGCCATCGCGTGAAGTCCCGTGGGCCGTATGGCAGACCACCGCGCCAAGACTGCTCAGCCGATGTACGGCCTGTATGTACGCGACCATCTGTCCAGGCGGGAACGCTGTCACTCTCCGATGATCGACCGACATTACATCGGTTGTGAGGGGAGGGAATTCGTCGAGGCCGATCGACGCATAGCTACCCGTGATGACGCGCCATGTGTCGGCATAAGGGGCCGCTTCGCCGGCCAGGTACCGCGTTTCGAGCTCTTGTAAGGCCGCGTCGAAGCCGTCGGGATCGAATACGATCTGCGCCGCAATACGCTCGTCGGCGTCGATCTCGGCGACGAGGAGCATCTCGACGCTCGACTTATCGTGCCGCGGATCCCGGTTGGGTGAACAGCACCTGGTGAGAACCAGGCGTTCGCCACGGGTGGCAATCACGTCCGTCGTTATTGGTGCCCCCTCGGCCAAGGGCATCAGGTTCGCGATGACGGCGTCGCGGCCGGCCCACAAGCCGGAATTCTTGAGGTCATGGCGATGAACGAGAAGGCTGTCGTCGGTCAGCATCTCGCCGATTGCTGCCCAATTGCGATCCTGGAAATGCGCAAAGAAGCGGTCAATTGCCATGCTTGCCGCGTTTTGAAGTCGCACCGACTCATGCCCGAGTTGATCAAACATGGCAAGCGCGACGTCGAGGTCCGCCTCGTCGAAGATCTCGAAGCGGCTGACCCGATCGCCGTCGACGGTTTGCAGGTCGACGCTGCGCCACTCGGCGTCGAAGCCCTGCGACGAAACGGAATGTGCCACATGGGTGCACACCGCTCCCCGGTCAGTGAGTCGATGTACCGCCTCCGGGTAGAGCCGTACGTTGCGGTCGTGGTTGACCGCATCGCTGATGAACGGGATCAAGTCGCCGGGGGCGAACGCCGCACCTCGGCGGTGGTCCACGCTGACGCACTTCGTCATGGTCGCGGGTGTCTCTCCTCGGTTGAGCGCAGCGGGCCCGGTCGTGATCACCGCCCAGGTATGGGCGTGTGCGGAGGCTTCGCCGGACAAATACCTGCGATCGAGTTCAGCGACCGCTGCATCGAAGTTCTCGAGGTCGAAAACCACACGTGCAGTCACCTTTTCGTCGGTGTTCACCTCCACCACGTCAAGCACGTCGATGCCGAATGCACCCGGATGTTCGTCTCCGAACGAAGACCGGACGCGATTCAATACAAGCCGCGCCCCGCGCACCGCGATGATGTCGGTCACCATGCTCTTCACCCCGGCATTAGCCACAACCATGATCTCGGCAATCACCGCATCACGGCCCCGTCGCAGCCCCGCACCAACCACTGTCCGCCGGTCATCCTGCATGATGTCCGTTGCCAGCGTTTCGGCGAGGGCAGCCCAATCGCCAGCGACGATGCGCGAGGCGACGCGCCGGCTCACCAGGCCCGCCAGGTTCTCCAACTTCGATGGTTGAATGTCCGCCGAAGAGTCTTGTGCCGCACCAAGTCCGGACCTGGACTGATCCAGTGCGGTCGTCGACGGTTGAGCGACGCGCTGGCCCAGGAACGCGCGCGCCTTCTCGGCCAGTACCGCCGCCCCTTTCTGTTCGTAGAGGCTCTCCGCTTGCGTGGCGGCGGCCCGTGCCCGCGCGGCATCACCGGCGGCGTCGGAAACCGTTGCCAGTCCCAGGCATGCGTCGGCATGGTCGACCAGCAGGTCGGTGCGCTCGGCGAGGCGGACCGCATCCTCGGCGACCTGACGGGCCTCGACATGTTCGTGACGGCGTGACAACAAGTGTCCACGCAGCGTGCGCCACGCAATCGAGGGCTTGAGTGCATGGCCCGCGAGACGTTCACTCTCGACGCACAAAGCGTCCGCCTCGGCGTCTCGGTCGAGCATCAGGCAGGTCCGTCCGAGCAGCGCCGCCGTTTCGGCGGTGTCCGCATCGAGGTGCATTCGCCGGAAGCCGTTGTAGGCCTGGCGAAGGTGCGGCTCGGCGCCGGCGGCATTGTCGGCGACGAGCTCGACGATGCCGGCGAACTGTTCGACTTCAAGCAGCGCGTGGCGCAAGCCGAGTTCGGTGACCGTGCGCCTGGCCGAGTCGATCATCCGTCGGGCCGCAGCCGCGCGGCCGCGGAAGGCCTCCAGCACGGCCTGACACCGCGTAGAGGTGGCCTCGACGGAGGGCGAATCGGTGGTGATACGCAACAGCCGCACCACGTCGAGGCATCGGCCACCAGCGCGCGACACCGGGTTCGGTCCCCAGAGCGCTGCGAGCGGTGCACCGGCCAGAACCGCGTTCACCCGGCGGTGTTCACGCGCCCGTCGTGCCGCGGTCAGCGCCTCGTCCAGTGCGGCCTCGCAGTCGCCGATGCGGCCAAGGCGCGCCAGGCATCCGGCGCGAACGGTGTGCGCCTTGGCTTCACCGGCGGCATCATCCAAGCCGGCGAGCTCTTCGGCGGCGGCACGCAACGCCACCTCGATTTCGTCGAGCCGGTCGGGATGGACCAACATCGACAGTTGGCCGTCAAAACACGTTGCCCAGGCTCGCAATTTGGGCGAATCGACTGTCGTCCTATGCAATTGCGAGACAGCGCCGGCAGCCGAGGTAACGTCACCCGCGGCGAGCAAGGCTTCGCAGCGGGCCACAAGTAGCTCGGCGGCCTGATCTGCCCGGTCGGGAAGTTCGTAATCGAGCTCTTCCAACGCGTGCAGAGCGCGGTCGTACAAATCGGCCGCCCCTTCGTAGGCCAGGCGCGCCATCGCTTGGTCTGCGGCTCGTCGGCAGTATTCGACTGCCTTGCGCGCGTTGCCGGCCCAGGCGCACTCGAAGTAGTGGTGCGCCAGTTCCGCCAGTAGCTCGTCCTTGGCGCCGGGCAGGTTCTCCAGCGTGGTGGCGATCCGTTGGTGTAGCCGCATACGCCGTACCGACGCGAGTTCGGCCAGCAGCGACTGGCGGACGATAGCGTGGTTGAAACGGTAACGGCCGCCGTGCTCCTCGACCACGAGTCCGGCTTGACGCGCCTCATCGAACGCGTCGACGAGGTCGCTGCCGATCACTTCCTCGACCAGATCCAGCGCGAACCGACTACCGACCACGGCGGCCGCCGCGAGGGCCTTGTTCGCCTCCGGCGAGAGCCGAGACAGCCTGCGACTCACCGCCTCTCGCACGCCCTGCGGCAGGGTGCTCTGATCCCAGACGCCGTCACTTTCGTCGACGTGGCGCAGCGCCTCGATCAGGAAGAACGGGTTTCCGCCCGTGACCGATGCCAAAGCGTGGGCCAGTTCTTCGTCGTCGTAACCGGCCTCAACGACGTAGGCGGTCACGTCGTGTTCGTCAAGCCCGTTGAGCTGCACGCGGTCCGCGGTACCGTCGCGGTGCAGATCAGCCAGCATCGCCGCCAACGGGTGGGAGCGGTCCAGGTCGGTGCTGCGGTAGGTGCCCACGACCTGCACCCGAGCTCGGTCGCCGAAGCGCAGCAGATGCCGTAACAGGAGCAGCGTCGGTTTGGCCGCCCAATGCAGGTCGTCCAGCACCAGCACGACGGGCGAAGCGGTCGAAGCTGTTTCGAGTAATGCGACGACGGCGTCGAAGAGCGCGTACCGTTCCGTGTCGGGATCCGCGCGGGCCGGCGACGCCAGATCCGGTAGGACGTCGGGCAAACCGGGGACCAAGGAGAGTAGCGCTTCCACGCCGCGCAATCCCCGCAGCCGGCCGGCGCCGACGCACGGCACCAGGGAACGCAGGGATTCCGCAAATGGCTGGTAGGGGGCGCCGAGGTCCTCGTCACAACGTCCGTAGAGCACGATCGCTCCCTGACCATGGGCTCGTTGGGACCATTCGCCGGCTAGCCGCGTCTTGCCGACGCCCGGTTCGCCGGCGATCAGCACCGCGTTCGTGCCAGCGGACTGCCATGCAGCAAGGAGCCGCTCGAGTTCTGGGCCCCGGCCGACGAATGGGCCGGGTCCGACCAATACCGATGGCAGCGGTGGCCGATCTATCGGCGTTTCAGGGATGGTTGTGTCGGGACGTTCGACGTCCAATCGGAGCTCGAAGACGTGCTCCGGGCGGGCAAGATTCCGCAATTGGCGCATACCCAAATCGGTCAGCGTGACGTCATCGGTCAATGAGTCGACGACGAGCTCGGCGCTGGCTCCCGAGCACAGGATCTGACCGCCAACCGCCAGCGACCGCAGTCGGGCGGCGCGGTTAACCGCCCGCCCGAAATAGTCGCCGTCACGGAGTTCGACTTCTCCGGTGTGCAACGCCACCCGGATCCGCATGGGTTCGGCCAGCGCCCACGGCTCGTGGGCGATTGCTTCTTGCAGTTCGATCGCGGCGGATGCCGCCGCTGATGGGCGGTCGAACACCGAGAACGTGGCATCGCCCTCGCCACGGGTCTTGATCAAACGCCCGCCGCGTGCGGTGACGACTTGTTTGACCAGTTCATCGTGTCGCGCCAGTGCTAGTGCCATTGCATCCGGTTCTGCCTCCCAGGCAGCGGTCGACCCTTCGATGTCGGTCAGCAGGAACGTGACCGTTCGCGTCACCGCCGACGGGTTCTGCGCTGCGGGGATTTCCAAACCGGGATCCTGAGCAACGATCGCTGCTTCGAGGCGCCGCAGGTTGGGCCCGGGGTCGACCCCCAACTCGTCGGCCAGCAGCACGCGCGCCCTCTGGAAGGCGCCAAGGGCTTCGCCCTGCCGGCCGGCGCGGTACAGCGCCAACATCAGCTGTGCCCAACGACTTTCGCGCAGTGGCGCTTCCGCTACCGCGGCCTCGAGCTCACCGATGATCTCTGCGGCGCGGCCGGTCGCGAGTAGCGCATCGGCACGGTCCTCCACCAGTGCGGCGTGGGCCTCGATCCATCGCGTCTTCTCGGCCGCCCCCCGTGGGCTATCGGGCAGTTCAGGGATTGCGCGCCACAGCGCCACGGCCTCATCAAAGTAGGTAACCGCTTGGCGAACCTCACCGGCGGCGACGGCCTCGCGTCCCTTCCGCGCGGCCGCTCGGTGCCGTACGGCGTCGATCTCGCTGCCCAGCAGAACCCATCCCGCCCCCTCCGTCAAGACGAAGCCGTCGCCCAAAATGCGGCGCAATAGGGAGATGTGCGTTTGCAGGGCCTTCGCGGCGGTGCGCGGGGGATTTTCACCCCATAGCATCTCGGCGAGCGCTTCAGCCGAAACCACCGAGCCGCCGTGCAGGCCGAGCATGGTGAGCAGGGCCCGCGGCTTGGCGCCGGGTATCGAGACCGGCGCGCCGCGTTGCCGAACTTGGAGAGGTCCCAAAACCCCCAGTTCCACGTCTTGAAGAGTAACCACGTCCGCAATCGTCGGGGAGAATATTCAACGCCCGGTCAAGGTCGAGTAAAAGTGCCATAATCCGGGCCATGGCGAAATCGGATCGGATTAAGTAGGCACTTACTGCTGTCCCCACCGTAGATTCGGGCCACCCTCAAGGTGCCGGCGATCTGCTTGCCGGTTCTCGCCTGGACAGTTGGGAGGGGACGAATGTGTCTCACGTGAAAGTTGCGCCCGATGTGGTGGCCGCTGCGGTCGCGGATCTGGAAACTCTGGCGGATACGGTCGAGGCGGCTCATCTCGCAACAGCGCCTAGGACTCTTGCAGTGACCCCGGCGGCCGCCGACGAGGTGTCGGTGAATATCGCGCACCTATTCTCCGGCCACGCCGAGGACTATTTCGCGGCGGCTGGGCAGGCCGCAGCGTTTCAGCAAAACTTCGCCCAAACTCTGAGTGCAAGCGCGGTGTCCTACGCCAGCGCCGAAAGTGTCAACGGCGCGTTGCTACAGGGCTTCGAGGCATTTTTTCAACAGGGGCAGAACGCTATTCTCAACGCGTTGGCCGCGTACCTGGTCTGGTCGGAATCCTGGATATCTTTCGTACCTGGCCCCCTGCGAACCTACGTGTATGCCCCGATACTTCTGGCTCTACTTGCTGCGCTTGGGAATGCGTTATTCGCGGCAATCGTTTTGCAGGCCATCGGGATGATTCCTGGATAGCGGCCGTTGGTCGTTTCGCCGCGATCTGCCCAGCACTTAAGGTGATCGCCAGTACGCTGCTCACGTGCGCTTGTCGTGGCCACTGGTGGGCCGCTCGAAGGAAATCGAGATCATCGAGGCCGCGCTCGCGGCCTCGGACGTTGCCGGGGTCATTATTTTCGGCGTAGCCGGCGTGGGTAAGAGTCGGATCGCTCGGGACGCATTGGCGGCGGCCGTCGCCCGGGGATGCGAAGGCCGTTGGGTCGTTGGCACATCAACTGCACGGGCGATTCCGCTGGGGGCTTTTACCGCCTGGGCGCCCCCGGGGGTGAGCGGCACCCTGCCGCTGCTGCGCGGAGTGATCGACGCGCTGACTGCCGCCCCTCCCGGCGTCACCGTGGTGCTGGCCGTTGACGACGTGCACCTGCTCGACGATTTGTCGATCTTCGTCTTGCACCAGATCGTGCAGCGAGGCGCGGCGAAGGTGATACTCACCGCCCGCGATGGCGACCCTATCTCCGCCGCAGCACAGGAGATATGGACCGGTGGCCAATTCGACCGGCTAGACCTGCAACCGTTGACCCTCGACCAATCCGGGGCGCTGCTTTCGGCCGTCTTGGCGGGGCCGGTGGAACCCACTGCAAATCAACGGCTTTGGGAGCTCACTCGGGGCAATACGTTGTACCTGCGCAACATCGTCGAACAAGCAGTCGCCGACGGTCGACTCGCACAACACCGCGGATATTGGCGGTGGATCGGCGAGCCGGAAATGCCTCCGGGCCTGGTTGAGCTGATCGAGTGTCGCATCGGAGCCCTGCCGAGAGCGCTGAGCGATGTCATCGACGCGGTAGCGGTGGCGGAACCAGTCGAATTGGTTTGTCTGAGACGTCTGGTCGAGCCGGCGGCCATCGAGGAGGCCGACACACGTGCCCTGATCACACTCGAGCCATCAGACGGCGGTGTCCAAGTGCGCCTTGCGCATCCGCTGTACGGCGAGGTGCGTCGACGGCGCGCCGCACCCACCCGACTGCGCCGGCTGCGTGGTTTGGTCGCTGCCGAGCTCGCCGCCGGCACCGATCGGGACGACAT
>NZ_HG964939.1:312403-327885 GCF_000613245.1 Mycobacterium asiaticum DSM 44297 | reverse complement strand
GACGACGATCCACCTTGTGGTGCGGCGCGCCGCGCTGATGCTCGACTCCGATTTGAACACGGACGCCGAACTTATGGTCAGAGCGGCACACGGCGCCGTGTGGCTGGCAAACCTCCCCCTTGCGGATCGCCTTGCCGAAGCGGCGGTCCGGGCGGGAGCGGGAGTCGACGCGGGTTTCCTACGCGCACATGCACTGTCGTGGTCGGGCCGGGGGGAGGAAGCCGACTCAGTATTGGCCGCGCTGGATCAAGGACCGTTGACGGAGACGGAGCGTGCCCAGCTGGCATTCCTTCGGGCCAGCAACATGCTTTGGGCACTCGGCGATCCCACGAGGGCCAAAGAGATCATCAATGAGGCGTCGCACTTGACCGCGCCGCAGGCTCGTAGCTATATCGACGCGTTCCTCACCGTCTATTGGTTCGCCACCGATCAGCCAGAGCGCGCCGAGCAAGCGTCGAAAAGCCTGGTCCTGGAAGAACTTCCGGCCGTGGTCGGCGCGGAGATCGCCTGGGTACTTGCCACCATCGCCGCCGATGCCGGACGCACCACAGTCGCCGTCGCGGCGGCGGAGTCGGGGTATCGCGCGGTCGCGCGCTCACTTGATCCGCCGCACATGGGTTTCAACATCGCCGATTCACACGTCACCGCGCTCATGCTGTCCGGGCGTATTGCCGAGGCCTTCGATGTCGCCGACGAGGTGCGTCGGCAGGCGGCCGACCTGCCGGGGGCGGCTCAATTGCTCGGCGCCGCGGTTGCCGGTCGCGCTGCCCTGGCCGGCGGGCAGCTGAACTCCGCGAGCGGATGGCTCCAACAGACAGCGGTCGGACTTTCCGCTACCCATGCTCTGGGTTGGGGGTACCGCTATCAGATCTCGCTTGCGATGGCGCTTGGAATGCGCGGCTCCCTGGCCGAGGCAACCGACATCCTGGATGCCATCGACGAGCAGCAACGCCCGTTCCGCTCGCTGGCTTATGAACGGACTTTGGCCCGGGCGTGGGTGTGCGCTGGACAGGGTGCCGTCAGCCAAGCCATCGCCAATTTGTCCGCCGGCGCTGAAAATGCCCGGGCGAAGGGGCAATTCGCTGCCGAAGTGCTGTGCTTGCAGACCGCTGCGCAGTTCGGTGACCGGTCCGGGACGGCCAGGTTACGGGAGCTCGAACGCGTCGTGGAAGGACCGCGCGCTGGTCTCGCGGCACGGTTCTCAGCCGCTTTGGCTGACGGTGACGCCGCTCAATTAAGCGAGATTTCAATGGCATTCGAGTCGATGGGCGATATCGTCGCAGCACTTGATGCCGCCGCGCACGCCGCCAATGTCTATCGTAGCCAGGGTTTACGGGGGTCGGCTCTGGGATGTGCGACGCGGGCCGGTGTGCTGGCCGAGAAATGCGGAGGGATCACGACTCCGGCGCTCCGTCAGGTCGGAGAGCCAGTGCCCTTCACCGATCGCGAACGCGAGATTGTCATGCTGATCGGGGAGGGGCTGTCCAACCGCGCCGTCGCCGAGCGGCTGACTCTGTCCGTCCGCACCGTAGAAAGTCACATCTATCGGGCGATGGCAAAGACCGGAACAACGACCCGCGAAGAGCTCGCCGCGCTGCTACCGCGTGGGGCGGCGGGCGATGGCGTCCGCGTTGGTCACCGAGTGCGGTGAAGCCCGGAGACCATGCGGAGGGCGCCGCTGCAGCCTAGGGAAGGCGATCGCTGCCTCGGCCGATTCTGACGATCAAAGGCGCCCGATGTTGAACAGACCGGCCACGCCGGAGGCCATGTTCAGGAACCCTGAGGCGAAAGCACTGTAATAGCCGACTGGTTGGCCAAGGATCGGCGCCGTGACGGTGGTGTTCAAGAAACCCGAGACGCGACCGTTGAGGCCTGAGCCGCCGACGGCCAGGTTGGAGATTCCCGAGACGGCGTGGTTGATCGCCCCGCCACCTTTGGCGGTATTGAAGAGGCCGGACATTTGCTCTCCGGTGTTCCCGATGCCTGAGACCTTGGTTCCCGAATTGTTGAAGCCCGAGTTGGCCAGTCCGGTATCCGTCGACGAGCCGATCGCGGTATTTGTGCTGCCTGAGTTCCACCAGCCGGTGTTAGTGTCGCCCGAGTTGCCGTCCCCGGTGTTGTAGTAGCCCGCATTCCAGGAACCGGAGTTGACATAGCCGGCGTTACCCGTGCCGGTGTTGTAACTGCCCGAGTTTGCGAAACCGGTGTTGACCGAACCGGAATTCCCGGCGCCGGTGTTGAGTACACCCGCATTGCCGATGCCGAAATTGCCCGCTCCGGAATTGCCGATGCCGAAGTTATTGTGCATCCCGGGAAGTTCCGCGGGGTGCACTCCGCTGTTGAAGATGCCGACATTCCCAGTGCCCGAGTTGAAGAGGCCGACGTTGTTGGTCCCGGAGTTCCCGAAACCGATGTTGCCATCACCCGAGTTCAGCAGGCCGAAAAGGTTTACGCCCACCTGGTTGTTGCCGGTGAGCCCGATTCCGATGTTGTTGTTCCCCGTGTTTCCGAAGCCGAAGTTCCCGTTGCCGGTATTGCCCGCCCCGGTGTTGAAACTACCCGAATTCCCACCGCCGCGGTTGCCGACGCCGGTGTTGCCGAGCCCGACGTTGTCGTTACCGGTGTTGCCTATGCCGACATTGTTATTGCCCGGTTGAAAGACACCGTTGCCGATGTTCCCGAAGCCGATGTTGCCGCTGCCGAAGTTCCCTGAACCGATGTTGCCACTGCCGGTATTTCCGCTGCCGACATTGCCGTCGCCGGCGTTGCCACCCCCGAAATTCCGATTGCCGATGTTTCCGTTGCCAACGTTGCCGCTGCCGTTGTTGCCGCCGCCGAGATTCATCGTGCCCCTGTTCCCGAGGCCGAGATTCATCAGCGTCTCTTGCAGACTGGCGGCGGGCAAAGATCGTGCGGCGGCAGCCTCTGCTCCGGTGTAGGAATCCACCGTTGCAACCAAAGCCCGTACGAACTGTTGGTGGAAAGCCGCCGCCTGAGCGCTCAGCACCTGGTAGACCCTGCCGTGCGTGGAGAACAGACTCGCGATCGCCGCCGACACCTCGTCGGCCCCCGCCGCCAGCACCGCGGTGGTCGGAGCGGTGACTGCGGTATCGGCTGCCGCGATCGCCGCTTCGAGACTGGCCAAATTAGATGCGGCTGCGCTGATTAACTCCGGTGCCGCGATCAGGTAGGACATGAGTACCCCCGCTTTTGACTGTCGCTGAACATCGCGTAATCAGCCTCGCGTGTCGTGGCATTGGCTGTTTAAGTAGCGAACTACTTAATCGCGTACCGGCCGGCGCCGTTTGGCCCAACGGCGCCATCACTGCGTCGTCGGCGAGCCATGCGCTTAGCTGCTTGGAGTTGACGCAACGAATCGGGCTCAATTCCGCAGCGACGTGCCGCATGCCCCTTCAAGGCGTCATCCCCGGCCCTGCCGGTCCGGGAGTCCCGACCACGCCAATCGGACAAGGATAGGCCGATGACCAGTGCGTTAACCCCATTCTTGGCATCTCAGTCGCCCGCCGGGCACGCAGACCCGACCCCGCGCAGGCACGCCGTCGCAATAACGACTACCTTCACCTATACGTACCTAGTGCACCTCTGTCGCACCTAGGGCGGGCAGCCATATCAAGCCTGAGCGCAAAGGGGTTCTCGTGGGCGACACCGACGACACCGCAACTCTGAAGTACCCGGGGGCGAGATCGACCTGCAGATCACGCACGCCACCGAAGGTGCCGACGGCATTGCGCTCGGTCCGCTGCTGTCGAAGACGGGTCACACCACCTTCGACAACGGCTTCGTCAACACCGCGGCATGCAAGAGCGCCATCACCTACATCGACGGCGATGCGGGGATTCTGCGCTACCGCGGCTATCCGATTGACCAGCTTGCGGAGAAGTCGACCTTCATCGAAGTCAGTTACCTGCTGATTTATGGCGAGTTGCCCACCACCGACCAGCTTGCCGAGTTCACCGGCCGGATCCAGCGCCACACCATGCTGCACGAGGACCTCAAGCGGTTCTTCGACGGTTTCCCGCGCAACGCCCATCCGATGCCGGTGCTGTCCAGTGTCGTCAACGCCCTCTCGGCGTACTACCAGGACGCCCTGGACCCGATGGACAACAACCAGGTCGAGCTGTCGACCATCCGGCTGCTTGCCAAGCTGCCGACGATCGCCGCCTACGCATACAAGAAGTCCGTCGGGCAGCCGTTCCTCTACCCCGACAACTCGCTGTCGCTGGTCGAGAACTTCCTGCGGATGACGTTCGGTTTCCCGGCCGAGCCCTACCAGCCCGACCCCGAAGTGGTGCGGGCGCTGGACATGCTGTTCATCCTGCACGCCGATCACGAGCAGAACTGCTCGACGTCCACTGTCCGCCTGGTGGGCTCGTCGCGGGCCAACTTGTTCACCTCGATCTCCGGCGGCATCAACGCGCTGTGGGGCCCGCTGCACGGCGGCGCCAACCAGGCGGTGCTCGAGATGCTCGAGCAGATCAAGGAGAGTGGCGACGACGTCGGCGAATTCGTCCGCAAGGTGAAGAACCGTGAAGAGGGCGTCAAACTGATGGGCTTCGGCCACCGCGTCTACAAGAACTACGACCCGCGCGCCCGCATCGTCAAGGAACAGGCCGACAAGATCCTGGCCAAACTGGGCGGAGACCCGCTGCTCGACATCGCCAAGCAGCTCGAAGAGGCCGCGCTGACCGACGATTACTTCGTCGAGCGCAAGCTCTACCCGAACGTCGACTTCTACACCGGCCTGATCTACCGGGCGCTGGGCTTCCCGGTGCGGATGTTCACCGTGCTGTTCGCGCTGGGCCGGTTGCCGGGCTGGATCGCGCACTGGCGCGAGATGCACGACGAGGGCGACAGCAAGATCGGTCGTCCGCGCCAGATCTACACCGGTTATACCGAGCGGGACTACGTCGGCATCGACGGCCGCTAGCTTTCTCGGCGGTTTTCCCCCTGCTCGCGCAGGGTAGCGAGCACTGCCATGGCGGCATTGTGGCCGCCGACGCCCGACACCCCGCCCCCACGGCGGGCGGCGGAGCCGCACAGCATAATCCGCGGGTGCTCGGTGGCGACTCCCCACTGACGCGCCGGTGTGTCCAGTGGGTCATCGTCGTCGGCGAACGGCCAGTCCAACGCACCGTGAAAAATGTTGCCCGCCGTCATGCGCAGCGTCTGTTCGAGGTCCACGGTGGTTGTCGTCTCCAGACAGGGACGACCGTTCGCGTCGGTCAATAGCACATCCTGAATAGGTTCGGCCAAAACAGAATTCAGCGATGTAAGCACCAAATCGGTGAGTCGTTGACGCAACTCGGCGGGACCCGCGGTGCCGAATACGGAATGCGGGGCGTGCAAACCGAACACCGTCATGGTTTGTACACCCGCCGACTCGGCGCCGACAATGCTCGCATCAGTGAGTGAGTGGCAGTACGCCTCGCACGGCAGCGGATTCGGGATGCGGCCGGCCTGCGCTTGCGTGTATCCGGCGTCGAGCTGCGACCAGGTCTGGTTGACGTGGAAGGTCCCGCCGAATGCCTGTTCCGGACGGACATTTTCATCCCGGAGGTGGGGGAGCCGGCTCAGCACCATATTGACCTTTGTCTGGGCGCCGGGCGCCATCGCGGGCGGCGGTTCGCCCAGCAAGTTGGCCAGCACCGCGGGTCCCACACCGGCGAGGACGAACCGGCCGCGAACCAGGTGCTCGTCACCGCCGTTGCGGTAGTGCACCTCACCGTCGGGGGCGATGCCGAAAACATCTGCGTCAGTGACGATCTCGGCGCCATGTTGGGTGGCGGCGGCCGCCAGCGCCGAGGAGACCGCACCCATCCCGCCCACGGGCACGTTCCAGTCGCCGGTGCCGCCGCCGAGCACGTGGTACAGGAAGCATTTGTTCTGTATCAGTGACGGCTCGTCCAGGCGAGCGAAGGTTCCGATCAGCGCATCGGTGGCGATCACCCCGCGCACCAGGTCGTTGCCCACGGCGCTGGTGATCGCGTGCCCGATCGGCTCCTCGACCATGGCGCGCCAGGCGGCCGCCGCGTCGGGATCTCCGTTGGCCAGCACGAGTCGACGCGCCTGTTCGCGGCTGCGCAGCGGTTCGAGGAGCGTGGGCCACAGCGGCCGGGTCACCGATTGGCAGCGCCGGTAGAACGCGATGAAGCCCTGCTCGTCGGCCGCGGCGTCGACGGCGGCGAATGTGCTTGAAGGACCGATCAGCAGGCCGGTGCGTCCGGCGGTCGCGGGATCGGGGGTGTAGGACGAATAGCGCCGCTGCAGCAAACGCACCGGGGCGCCCAGGTCGGCCAGGATGCGCGACGGCAGCAGGCTGACCAGATACGAATAGCGCGAAAGTCGCACGTCCACGCCGGCGAAGACCGGCGTCGAGACCGTGGCCCCGCCGACATGTCCCAGGCGCTCGAGTAACCGAACCCGAAGGCCCGCGCGGGCCAGGTAAGCGGCCGCGACCAGGCCATTGTGACCGCCGCCCACGACGATCACATCGCGATCAGCCTGCGTCAGTTGAGGTAGCCCTCGACCTCGTCCGCCGGCCGCACGGCCGCTTCACTCGGGTCGCCGCCGGTTTCGCGCAGGGCCCGTCGTTGCCGCAGCAAGTCCCAGCACTGGTCGAGTTCGACCTCGATGCGGCGCAGCTGTTGCTGTTCTTCCGACTCGCTGATCTCGCCGTCCTGCAGGGCCGCTCGCAGCGCCTTCTCCTGGGCAACCAGGTCCTGGATGTGCGCAAAGGTCTCGTTGTCTACTGGTTTCCTGCCGTTACCCATTGCTCCAGTGTGCCCGACAATCACCAGGACACCGGTGCGGACTCGGTAGGCTGCATATCGCCTGGAAGCGCAACAACGCGTCAAAGAGTGAGGAGCGACGGTGGGGGCAGATGTGGGTGTGGAGGAACCGCCCGCGCCCACTGCCGAGCAAATCAGCGAGCCACGGGCACCTGCGAATGATCGACAGCAGACCGGCCGTACCTGGTTGATCGCCGCGGCCGTGGTCCCGTTTCTGATCGCGATCATCGGCTATGGTGCCTATGAGCGGCCCACCGGTGTGAACGGCCCGACTGGTGACCTGCCGACTCTGACGGGTCCCATCGCTGGTCCCAGCGCCGCGACCCAACCTTTGTCGCTCCTGTCGATCAGCCGCAACGGCAACAGCCTGACGTTGGTCGGCGACTTCCCCAACGATGCCGCCAAAGCGGCACTGATGAAATCTCTCCGGGCGATGACGACACCCGGCGTCGTCGTCGTCGACCAGATCCGGATCGATCCCCTGGTCCGCGCGCTCGATTTTGCCGCCGCAGAACCCGTCTTCGCTGCCGGGGCGCCGATTCCCGATTTCACGCTCCGAGTCGAGCAGGACACGGTCACCTTGACCGGCACAGCCGCCTCGCCCGATCAGAAGACCGCGGTGGAGCACGCTGCGGCCAGCGCCTGGCCCGAGCTGAGTGTGAACAGCAAGATCGCCACGCGGACCCAGGTCACGCCCGGCGCTCCGGCCACTGCCACGCCCGGGCCCACTTCCTGCAACGACCTGCAAACCGCGATCAATGCCATGACGGGAGGACCACTCGCCTTCGGCAACGACGGGGTGGCCCTGACCCCCCAAGACAAGCAAAACCTGATCAAGGTGGCCGACCGGCTGAAGGCATGCCCCAACGCGCGGGTAACCATCAACGGGTACTCCGACAACAGCAGCAGCGAAGCCATGAACTTGCCACTCACCACGCAGCGGGCCACCTCGGTCGCCGAATACCTCATCGCCAACGGTGTGGCTCGCGACCACGTCGTCGCCAAGGGTCTCGGATCCGCCAACCCGATCGCCAGCAACGACACGGTCGAGGGTCGCGCCAAGAACCGCCGCGTCGAGATCGTGGTCAGCTAGGGGGACGAACATGGGCTTCGTGATCCAGTGGGTGGTGTACCTGGCCGCTTTCGTGGCCGGGTCGGCTACTGCCTACGGGATCGTCGCGCTGAAGCGAAGGATCGACGGCCGGGCTGACAAAGCCGGTCTGGCCGCGGCCGAGTCGGGGGCGGCCGAGTTGGAGGTTTCGGAGCCGACGGCCGAGCTGGGCGGGGATGAGCGGGAAGCGGAGGTAGCGCAACCGCAATGGCCGGTGTCTGCGTCTGGGTGGTCTGCAACCACGACTGAGGTCACCGAGCCCGAGCAGGTGTTGTCGGAGCCGATGCCGGCCGCGCCACAGTCTGAACCGGACGCTTCGCCGGCGGCCGTCGAGCCACTGGGGGAAGCGGAGCCGGAGAGTGTGCCCGCTGAGCAGGCCGAGCCGGAGCCGGGGGCCGCGGAGCCCCAGCCGGAGCCCGACGCGGAGCCGGAGCTCGTGTTGGCCGCGCCCGAACCGGAACCGGAACCGGAAGCGACGGCCGCAGAGCCGCTGCCGCAAGCAGAACCCGAGCTAGCCGCGGCCGAACCGCAAGTAGAACCCGAGCCGCTGGCGGCCGAGCTGGAACTTGAGCCGGTTGCTGCGGAGCCCGCGCCAGAAGCCGAGGCTGAGCCCGAGGGGGGTCCTGAGCCGGTGGCCGCGGAGCCTCAGCCGGAACCGGAGCCTGAACCCGAGCCCGAACCGGAATCGAAAGCCGAGCCGGCGGCCGCGCAGCTCGACGTCGAGCCGGAGGTTACCGAATCACCATCGGCCGAGGACGTGCCGGTGGCTGACGCGCCGCAGCCTCGTTGGCCTGGTGCGACGGCTCAGTGGCATGGCTTCGATCTCGGGAGGCCTGAGCCCGAGCCGGAAGCCGAGACCGCGCCTGTTGCCGAAGCGGAGCCAGAGCCAGAGCCAGAACCTGTGGCCGCCGAGCTCGACATCGAGCCAGAAGTTACTGAGTCACCATCGGTCGAGGAGGTGCCGGCGGCGGATGTGGCGCCCCAATGGCCCGGTGCTCCGGCTCAGTGGCATGGTTTCGAGCTCGGCGGAACCGAGCCCGAGCCCGAGCAGACCGCCGAGCCCGCACCCGAGCCGGAGCCCGAGCCCGCGTCGGTCGAGCCTGAAGCGGAGGTTGCCGAGGCAGCCCAAGACGAAGTTGTGCCCGAGTTGCCGCAGCCCCAGTGGCCCGGCCCGCCGTCGCAATGGCATGGATTCGATCCGACTGCGCACCAGCCCGAGCCCGAGCACGCGGCTGCCCGGCCGGATCCCGAACCCGAGCCCGAACCGGAGCCCGAGGCCGTCGCGCCGGAGCCCGAACCGGAGCCGGAGCCAGAACCCATCCCGGAGCCAGAACCCCAACTGGTACGGCCGCAGTGGCCCGGACCGCCATCGCAGTGGCCGGGGATCGGAGTGCGACGGTGAGCGGGCACGTGCACTGGTGGTTGGCCGCCCTGTCCTTCGCGTTGGGCATGGTGTTGACCTTCACACTGACCCGACCCGTCAAAGCGCAGATTCCGGCGTGGGTTCTCGATGGACCGAGTCCGCGTCCGGTGGCCGAGTCCGCGCCGTCGGTTACGGAGGTAAACCTGGCCGAGGCGCCGACGCAGCAGATGCCCGTCGTCACGACGAGGCCGCCAACCAAGAAGACCGTGCCGACAACACCGCCGAAGAAGCGCAGACCTCCCGCTCCCGCAGATGCGCGACTGAGAGCCGGTTCGGGAGAAGCCGTCACGGAACGAATCAAGATGATCAGGGATGCGCCGACGGAACGCATCCCGATCTCCGAAGACGCTGCGACGCAGCGTATCCCGGTGGTCAAGAAAGCCCCGGCGAAGAGGACACCCGCCAAGAAGGGTGTCCCCGCCAAGGCGCGGCCGAAAGGACCGCGAGGCACCGCGACCAAACGCGTCCCAGGCTCCAAAGACGCTGCAACCAAAAAGATCTCGGTCGGTGACGACGCACCTACCGCGGCGTTGCCGCCACTGATGCCGTACGCGCCCTATGGCCCGGGCTCCATGCGCGCCAACCCGGATGGCAGCGGACCGGAGGACTGGCCCGTGAAGGGACGCACAGATTCGCGCCTCTTCTACACTCCCGACGATCCGGACTACGAGAGCATCGAAGCCCAGGTCTGGTTTGAGAACGAAGAGTTGGCCAAGCGGGCTTTCTTCACGCCGTGGAGCAGAAGCACCCGCAAGAAGTAACCGCCGGAAGGTCAGCTCGGGCCGGGCAGGCGCAGCACCAGGCGTGCTCCGCCCATGGGGCTGTTCTCCAATGACGCGGTCCCGCCGTGCAAATGGGCTTGTTGGGCCACCAACGCCAGCCCCAGCCCAGAACCCGAATGCGAGGCCGTCGACCCCCGGGAGAACCGCTCGAAGACCACCTGCCGTTCCTCTTCGGGCACCCCGGAGCCGTCGTCGTCGATCGCGATCTCCACGCCCGCGCGCGAACTCACGGCCGACAGCTGGACCCGGGTCGCGCCGCCGTGCTTGACGGCATTGGCAATCGCGTTGTCCACCGCCAGGCGCAACCCGGCGGGCATCCCGACGATGATGCAGGTTGGCGACGGCACCAGCGAAACATCCAGGTCGGGGTAGATGCGGGTCGCGTCGTGGGCGGCCCGGTCGAGCAGGTCGGTGATGTCGACCGGTACGTGGTCGTCGGAGGTGGACAATTCGCCCTGGGCCAGGCGCTCGAGCGCGCTGAGCGTGGCTTCGATCCGCGACTGGGTGCGGATCACGTCGTTGAGGACCTCTTTGCGCTGGTCGTCGGGTAGATCGAGGGTAGACAGCACCTCGAGGTTGGTCCTCATCGCGGTAAGCGGTGTACGCAGCTCGTGCGAGGAAACCGCCGCGAAGTCCCGCGCCGACGCCAGCGCCTCCTGGGTCCGGTTCTGCTCGTTCCAGATCCGCTGCAGCATGCCTCGCATCGCCTCGGCGATCTCAACGGCCTCGCTGGCTCCGTGCACTTCGACTCGGGGCGCCTCGTCGCCGGCGTCGATAGACCGGGTTTGCTCGGCGAGCTGCTTGAACGGCCGCACCGCGAAGGCAGCCAGCAACCATGCGAACACCGCCGCCGCGCTGATGGCGAAACCGCAGATCAGCAGCACTCGTCGGTGCAGATTGTTGGTCTCGGCATAAGTCGCGTCATACGTCGCGCCGACGGCCAGCGAAGTGGGTTCTGGACCGGGGATTTCCACCGTGCGTACCCGGTACCGCACGCCGTGAATGAACGTATCGGCGTAATCGGCTTGCAGCCTGGGCAGCGTGATGTCTGAATTCGACTTGATGACATTGCCGCGTCGAACCGTGATCAGGGCGTCTTGGTCGTTGGGGGAGCGTGGGATCTCGTCGAGGCCGCGGGGCACGAATGGGATGGCGAAGCCGGCCGCCTCGTCCAGCCGGCGGTCCAGCCGTTCTTTGCGGTCCTTGGTGATACCTACCCACACCACGACGCCGACGATCAGCACCGGGATCGCGGCCCCGATCACCGTCGCCACCACGACCCGCGTCCGCAGCGAGGGCGTCCGGGCGAAGACCCGGGACAGGAAGTTCATCGCCACCATGTGGCACCTCGCGCACTCATTGCATTCTGAGCACGAACCCGACTCCCCGGACGGTGTGCAGCAGCCTCGGACCACCGTTGGCCTCCAGCTTGCGCCGCAGATATCCGATGAAGACGTCGACGACGTTGGTGTCGGCGGCGAAGTCGTAGCCCCACACCAGTTCAAGTAGCTGTGCGCGAGACAAGACTGCCGTCTTGTGCTCGGCCAACACCGCGAGCAGGTCGAACTCCCGCTTAGTCAGGTCGACGTCGACGCCGTTTACCCGCGCCCGGCGCCCCGGGATATCCACTTCCAGTGGACCAACCGTAATGGTTTCCGACGACGACGTCGCGGTGGCACCGCGCCGACGGAGCAGCGCGCGCACTCGGGCCACCAGCTCAGCCAGCACGAACGGTTTGACCAGGTAGTCGTCGGCGCCGGCTTCCAACCCGGCCACTCGATCGTCTACCGAACTGCGCGCGCTGAGCACGCACACCGGCACGTCGTTGTCCATGGCGCGCAGTGCCGTGACGACGCTCACGCCGTCCAGCACCGGCATGTTGATGTCCAGCACAATCGCGTCCGGCCTGGTCTCGGTCGCGCTGCGAAGTGCCTCGGCGCCGTCGACCGCCGTTGATACCTCGAATCCGGAGAGTCGCAGACCGCGCTCCAGCGAGGCGAGCACGTCGGAGTCATCGTCGACAACCAAGACCCGAGGTGAGTTCACACCAGTGTCCATGCGCCTATCTTGCCTGATTGTCGGCGGCGCCGGTGGGAGGCGCGAGGTCCAGGTGACACGCCCGCAGGTAAACATTCTCGGCAAAATGGCTACGGATAGGACGCGGCGCAGATAGCGCTCGGTTGTGGACGGTACGCCGGCATCGAAATCAAATGGCAGAGTCCGGCATTCACCCTTCGGACCATCGTGCAACCTCGAGTTTGATTGCCACCGTGAGGTTCCCGACCATACCCGGAATCCAAGGCCGCGGTCCTCACGATGAACCAGTGGGCAATGGCAGCGCCCAGCGGGCTAGCGAAATCTTCGACGCCGCTTGCGAATCACCGCTGGGCCGTCGAGTACGGCTCTACCACCGCGGCGTACGAGCGATTGCTCAGATGTCCTGGGCCGCACCACGCCCGGCGGCGCGCCCAGAGAAAATGCAGCCGCCGAGAAACGTTCCCTCCAGCGCGTTGTACCCGTGCACGCCTCCGCCACCGAATCCGGCTACCTCGCCCGCCGCGTACAGGCCGGGGATGGGCTGACCGTCGTTACCGATCGCCCGCGATGACAGGTCAGTTTGTATGCCGCCCAACGTTTTCCGGGTCAGGATATGCAGGCGCGCCGCGATCAAGGGTCCAGCTTTGGGATCCAGGATGCGGTGCGGGGTGGCGACCCGGCCGAGCCGGTCGCCGAGCGCGCGCCGAGCGTTGCGGATGCCTTGCACCTGCACGTCTTTGCAGAATGGGTTGGCGACCTGGAGGTCCCGGGCTTCGATCTGCGCGCGGATGCGCGCGGGATCGAGCAGGGGCTCGTCGGTCATTGCGTTCATCTGCTTGACGAGGTCATCGAGATTGTCCGCGACGATGAAGTCGGCGCCGTGGCTCTTGAATGCCTCTACCGGGCCCGTGGCGTCCCGGTTGAAGAACCGCTCCTGGAGAACGGCCATCAGGCTCTTACCGGTGATGTCGGGATTCTGTTCCGACCCCGAGAGTGCGAACTCCTTCTTGATGATCCGTTGGGTCAGGATGAACCAGGAGTAGTCGTATTTCGCGATGTCCGGGTCGGTGCGCAGATGCTTCAGAGTGCCCAGGGTGTCGTAGCCGGGCAGGAAGGGGGCCGGCAGGCGCCGGCCGATCGCGTCGAACCACATCGAGGACGGGCCCGGGATGATGCGGATGGCGTGCTTGGGCCAAATCGGGTCCCAGTTGTTGACGCCTTCGACGTAATGCCACATCCGGTCGCGATTTACCAGCCGAACACCGCTGTCGTTGGCGATGTCGAGCATGCGTCCGTCGACGTAGGCGGGCACACCGGTGATCATCGACGAGGGCGGGCTGCCCAGCCGGTCTGGCCAGTAGCGGCGCACCATCTCGTGATTGGCACCGATGCCCCCGCTGGTGATGATGACCGCTTGCGCCGACAGCTCGAACTCGCCGACCTCGTCGCGATTGGACGGGGCGCCCCGTACCGCGTCGTCGGGTGCCAGGACGGCGCCTTTGACGCCGGTGACCGCGCCGTCGGTGTAGATCAGCTCGTCCACCCGATGCCGGTGATAGAACTTCACCAGACCGTCCTGTGCGGCCCGTAGGGCCGAGTTAACGAACGGTTCGACGACGCCCGTGCCGGTGCCCCAGGCAATGTGGAACCGCGGCACCGAGTTGCCGTGCCCTTCGGCGCGCAGATCCCCGCGTTCGGCCCACCCGACGGTGGGCATCAACTTGATCCCGAGGTCGGTCAGGTAGGAGCGCTTTTCCCCGGCGGCGAATTCGACGTAGGAGCGGGCCCATTTCGCGGCCCAAGCGTCCTCGTCGTCGAGCCGATCGAACGCCGCACTGCCGGACCAGTCGTTCCAGGCTAGCTCGAAGGAGTCCTTGATGCCCAGGCGCCGCTGTTCGGGGGTGTCGACGAGAAAGAGTCCGCCGAACGACCAGAACGCCTGCCCACCCAGGTTGGCTTCGTTCTCCTGATCGATTACCGCGACCTTTTTGCCGCTCCGGGTCAGTTCATGCGTGGCGACCAAGCCGGACAATCCCGCACCGATGACGATGACGTCAGCGTCCATGTGACAGCCTCTCTGCGAGAGTTCGAACTAATGATACGTCAGCGTATCATATACATGAACGTATCGGAAGGGCCTGGTGGGAACGCCACCCGGCCGGGTCGCGATTCGGACTTCAGCGTGTCACCACCACATTCATCAATTGGGTGAGCCAGGCGCGTGCCGCGACCTGGTCGCTGTCTAGGAGCAATTGGACGCTTACCCCGTCGTAGGCCGCGATGATGGCACGGGCGGTGTCGGTGACGCTCTCGATTGCGGGGTGAAAGTCGATGCCGCTCGCGGTCAGTCGCTCCTCGATGACTTTGCGCAACTGGGCGCGGTGGATTTCCCAGCGGTGCGCCAGTTCGGGCTTGCGCGCGGCGTAGAGCAGGAAATCGAATTTGATCAACAGCCACTCGCGTTCGAGCAGCAGGGTGTCCACTATCCGTTCGACGGCCCCGGTCAGGTCGGTAGCGGGATCGCTGTTCTCCATTGCCGTCCGGACTTGATCAGCGGTTCGTACGGCCCACTCGTCGTAGAGCAGGAAAAACAGTTCTTCCAAACTTTCGAACTGGGAGTAGAAGGCGCCCCGGGTGTATCCGGCCGCGTCGCATACATCCTCGATCGTTACGTGCCCGTATCCCTTCTCGGCGAATACTTGAAAGGCGGCCTTGATCAGCCTGGCGCGCGTCTCCGCGCGGCGTTTGGTTACTCGCACCGGCTTTTCTGCCGTAGGTGTCGTTGACGGCGGCATTCTGTTTCCTCCCATTCCCCTATAACCGATACATTGCCACATCGGATACGCGATAGCCACCTCGGCGCAAGCCTCGGAGCCTGATCGTGACCGACACTCAGCAACCCCGGCGCTGAGTTAGCTGCCGGGGTTGCTGAGTCGGGTCGGTCCTAGACGCCGCCGCCGTCACCGCCCTTTCCGCCGCCACCGCCGCCCCCGCCGGTGGTGCCGTTGGGGTTGCCGCCGTTGCCACCGTTGTCGCCGGACTGGCCGGAGAGGGTGATGTTTCCGTACTTTCCGCTGCCACCCTTGCCGCCGGGGCCTCCGGTGCCACCCACCGCACCGGTGCCGGAGCCGAATGGCGGCGCCATGCCGTCCCCGCCGGTGCCGCCGCGGCCCCCGTTCCCGCCGTCGCCGCCTGGACCGCCGTTGCCTTCACCGCCGCCACCTCCGCCGCCGGCGTGACCACCCCTGCCGGCGTTGAACAGGACGGAGGCGTCGGCGCCGTTGCCGCCGTTGCCGCCGTTACCGCCATTGCCGCCGGCG
>NZ_HG964939.1:259845-312358 GCF_000613245.1 Mycobacterium asiaticum DSM 44297 | reverse complement strand
CACCCCGGTGCCCCAGAGTCCGGCATTGCCGCCGATCCCGCCGGCACCGCCCGCAATCCCCATGCCGCCGGTCCCGCCGTTGCCGTAGAGCCAGCCGCCCTGGCCACCCGCGCCGCCGCTGCCACCAATTCCACCGGCGATCGCCGACCCACCGGCGCCACCTGCTCCACCGTTGCCGATCAGTCCGGCTGCTCCGCCCGCGCCACCGCTTTGGCCCGCCGCACCGGAACCACCGGCGCCGCCGTTGCCGATCAGCAGACCGCCGGCACCGCCGGCCTGCCCAGTGCCTGCCGCGCCGTTGGCGCCGTCACCGATGAGCGGGCGACCGAGCAGGGCCTGCGTGGGGGCGTTCACCACGCCGAGAACGCCCTGCTCCATCGCTTGCAGCACGTTGACGGATTCCGCGCTGGCGTAAGCCTTGCCGCCGGCGCTGATGCTCTCCACGAACTGGGTGTGAAAGGTCGCCACCTGAGCACTGATCGCCTGATATTGCTGCGCGTGGTTGCCGAACAGCGCTGCGATCGCCGCCGAGATCTCGTCTTCGGCGGCCGGCAGGAGCGCCGAAGTGGGAAATGCGGCGGCCAGGTTGGCTTCGCTGATCGCCGACCCGATACGGGCCAGGTCCGAAGCTGCCGCCGACACCATCTCCGGGGACGTGATGACAAATGACATGCCAGTGCCTTTCTTAAGCCGGGGAGCTGGGAAAACCGCCGCCGATCGCCGGCGCTGCGTGAGTGTTACGCGACGAACGATACGAGCCAGTATCGGATACGTCAATAAATAAAATACTATTTAGAATGCGATGTAGAACACACATCGGATAGATAGACATATCGAATACATCAATGTATCTTAAGGATGGCAGACCGCGGTAGCGCGGTGATCGGCAGCGAGTTCCCAGCGCAGAATCGGAAGGCGGGATTGGACGTGTTGAGCTTCGAAATGCTTCCGCCAGAACTCAATTCGGCTCGCATGTACAGCGGTGCGGGATCCGCCCCACTGTTCTCTGCGGCATCGTTCTGGGATGGCCTGGGCGCGGACCTGCGTGCCTCGGCGTCGTCGTTCGACTCAGTGATCTCCGGATTGGCCGACGGGTCGTGGGCGGGTCCGGCGGCCACCGCAATGGCCGGCATCGCGGGTGGCTACGTGGCCTGGCTGACCGCGTCGGCGGGACTTGCCGAGAGCTCTGCGGTGCACGCTCGCGCGGCGGCGACGGCCTTCGAGGCGGCGCGCACCGCGACGGTGCACCCCGCGGAGGTCGCCGCCAACCGGATGCAGCTGATCACGTTGGTGGCTACCAATTTTCTCGGTTTGAACGCGCCAGCGATCGCCGCCTCGGAATTCGAATACATCGAGATGTGGGCCCAGGATGTGGCCGCGATGCTGACCTATCACGCGGGCGCGATCGCGGTGGCATCCATGCTCATCCCGTTCAGCACGTTGCCCCTGGACTTCGCTGGTATCGCGACGCAGGCCGTGGGCTGGGCCGAGTCGGCAGGAAGCGCCGTGGCGGCGGCGGCTCCGCAGGTGGTGTCGGCTGTGCAGGCCTTTCCTCTAGATGCGGTGGCGCAGGGTGTGCAGATGCTGTCGACACCGGTCAGCATGGCGCTGTCCCCATTGAGCAGCGCGATGGGCGGCGGGGCGCAGGGCAGCGCGGAGTTGACGGGCGTCGCCGCGCCGACGGAGCTGCCGGCTGTATCGGCGGCGTTAAAGCCCTTGGGCGGAGCCGGTTTTGGTGCTTCGGCCGGACTTGGACAGGCACGCACGATCGGAGGGCTTTCGGTGCCGCAGAGTTGGGCCGGCGCGGTGCCGGCCACCCTGGGCAATTCGGCGCTGACAGGGCTGGGAAGCGTCAGCCTCCCCGCCGCGGCGGCGCTGAACAGCGGCGAGTTGGCGGCCGGAGCCGGGGCGGGAATGCCCATGATGCCGATGCCGGCGGGTGCCGGAGCAGGCCAGCCCCCTGGGCGCATGATGGGCGGCGGTGCGGGCTCACACGTCGTGCAATCGCGGCCCAGCGTGATTCCCCGGATTGGTGTGTGACCGTTGACCGCTACACCGCACCGGGTTTACCGGTAGACCAGGCCGCTCAGTCGCCACGCGAGTTGCCGCCGCGCCGCAGGCAGGTGGGCGGCGAATCGCATGGCCGAGTTGCGGATCGGCCGCAACGGACGCGGCAGCGTCGACACCTTGGTCAGGCGACCGGTGAGTTTCAACACCTCCGACGCCCGGGCCCGCTGCTTCGCGCTGTAGGCGTCGAGCGCGGCGTCGGAGCCGCCGCTCAACACCTCGCTGAGCGCACCCGACAACGCAATCGCGTCGGTGATGCCCAGGTTCATGCCCTGGCCGCCCGCGGGACTGTGCACGTGCGCGGCGTCGCCGGCTAGCAGGAACCGCCCGGCCCGGTAACTGTCGGCAACGCGGTGCTGGATCCGGAAACGCGATCCCCAGACCACCTCGGTGACCATCGTGCGGCCGGGACCGAAACCGCGGGTATCCAGCAGCATTTGGGCAAAGTCCTTCGTTGGAACCTTGGGAACGTCGGCCGCCGGGGCCACGATCCGGTAGACCCCGTCGGGCAACGGCGCCAGGACGTTGAGGCCTTCGTTGCCGTAGAACAGAATCACCTCGTCGACCGGAGCCTCGCCGGCCAACCGCACATCGGCCAGCGCGAAAGATTCGGCGAATTCCCCACCGGCAAAACCTATTCCGGCCTGTTGCCGCACGGTGCTGTGCATACCGTCGGCCCCCACGACATAGGCCGCCCGAATGGTCTGGCCGTCTTCGAACACCGCGGTGACGCCGTCATGGTCCTGGTTGAGGCCGGTCAATGTTTTGGGCCGAATGATGTGAGTGCCCAATTCGTTCAGTCGTTCCTCCAGCACCCGCTCGGTGTCGGCCTGGGAGATCATCAGCGTGTAGGGATAGGTCGTCGGGAGGTCGCTGAAGTCCACTGGAATGAGCAGGCGAGAACCCTGGCGCATGGTGAATCGCGGGGCGATCAACCCGGCCTTTACCAGCCGCCAGGACACGTCGAGTTCTTCGAGCACCTCGAGGCTGCGGGCGTTCACGGCGGCCGCGCGGGAGGTGTTGGCGCCCGCGGGCAATCTGTCGACCACCAGCGCGTTGATGCCGCGCTTATGCAGGGAAGCGGCGAGGGTGAGACCGGTGGGGCCAGCCCCTATGACCAGGACATCGGTGTCGTTGTTCATGGCTTCTTCCTCTCTGATAGCCACTTAGTCAACGCTTGTTGGCATAGCAATAGCATGCGCTCCGGGGGGCTGGAATGTCAACACTTGTTGGCCTACGGTTGTTGACATGAGGCGATCGTCAGCGGAGACCAAGGCCGTCATCCTTGCGGCGGCCCGGGAACGGTTCCGCACAGCTGGATTCCAGGCCGCGACCATCCGGGGGATCGCCGCCGACGCCGGGGTAGACCCGGCGATGGTGATGCGGTACTTCGGCAATAAGGATCAACTCTTCGCCGCGGCCGCGGAGTTCGATCTGCAGTTCCCCGATTTCGCCGACGCCGACCCGGACCGGCTGGGCTGGTTGCTCGTTGAGCACTTCCTGCGGCGCTGGGAGGGCGATGACGACGCGCTTATCATCCTGCTGCGCTCTGGCGCGACGAATGCCGAAGCGGCGCAACGGATGCGAGAGATCTTTGGCAGCCAGTTGCGACCGCTGGTCGCTACGTGGGTGCCTGCCGGTGAGGCCGCGAAACGAGCCGGGTTGATCGCCACGCAGATACTGGGGTTGGCGTTGTGCCGCTACGTGTTACGGCTGCCGCCGGTCGTCGGGATGAGCCGTGCCGAGGTAGTGGAGTGGGTCGGCCCGACGATCCAGCGGTACCTGGATGACGGCGTCGGTTAGCCGGACGGCAGGCCGATGCGGCGGTAGCGCTGCAGTCGCGCAGCCAGGCGCTGCGGATCGGGCATCGCGCGCAAGGTATGGACTTCGGTAGCGATGGCCGCCGAGAGTCGACGGCAGAATTCCGCCGGTTCGTCGGCGGCGTCGGGGTGCTCGGGCACGATGGCGTCGACGATCCCCGACGCGAGCAGGTCAGCCGACCGGATCCCTTGTGCCACAGCAAGTTCGGGCGCATGCTCGATGTCGCGGAAAACGATCGCGCTGGCGCCCTCGGGGGGCAGCGGTGCAAGCCAGCCGTGCAGCGCGGCCAATACCCGGTCCGCGGGCACCATTGCCAGCGCAGGTCCTCCGCTGCCCTGGCCCAGCAACACCGACACCGTCGGGGTGTCCAGCGTGACGAGCTCGGCCAGGCACTGAGCTATCTGCCCGGCTAGTCCGCCCTGCTCGGCGTCGGTCGTGAGAGCGGGGCCGGCGGTGTCGATCACCAGCACCAGCGGCAGCCGCAGTTCGGCGGCCAAGGCCATGCCCCGACGCGCCTCGCGCAACGCACCGGGTCCTACGGCGTTGCCGCCGCCCGGCTGGATTCGTTGCTGTCCGAGGACGACCGCAGGCTGCCCGTCGAAGCGGGCCAGCGCCAGCAGGGTGGTCGCCGCCTCGCCCTGACCGGTGCCCGAAAGCAGTACCCGATGGGTGGCGCCATGGCGCAACAGCTGGCGCACATCGGGCCGGTCGGGGCGACGCGAGGCGATCACCGAGTCCCAGGCGGGCACGTCCGGAACGGGCTCGGCGTGCGGGGCGTCCGGTGGCGGCGCGGGGGAGTCGGCGATGACCGTCAGTGCCCGGTCCAGCGTCGCGCGCAACTCCTCGAGCGGGACCACACCGTCAATCACCCCGTAGCGCTGCAGGTTCTCAGCGGTCTGCACGCCCGATGGGAACGGCTCGCCGTAGAGCAACTCGTAAACCCTCGGCCCGAGGAATCCGATCAGGGCCCCCGGTTCGGCGACCGTGACGTGGCCCAGCGAGCCCCACGACGCGAACACCCCACCGGTGGTGGGATTGCGCAGGTAGACCAGGTAGGGCAGATGGGCCTGCCGGTGCAGCTTGACGGCGGCGGCGATCTTGACCATCTGCAGGAAGGCGACCGTGCCCTCCTGCATGCGGGTGCCGCCGGAACTGGGCGAGGCCAGCAACGGCAGCCGCTCGGCGGTCGCGCGCTCGACGGCGGCGGTGATCCGCTCGGCGGCCGCCACCCCGATCGACCCGGCCAGGAATTTGAAGTCGCAGACCACTACGGCAACCCGGCGGCCGTGGATGCGTCCCTCGCCGGTAGACACCGATTCGTCCCGTCCGGTGGCGTCCCGGGCGGCGGCCAGTTCGCGAGCGTAAGACGGCGAGATAGGCAGCCTCAGCGGGTCGCTGTCCCAGCTGATGAAGGATCCTTCGTCCAGCACCGCTTCGCGCAGTTGGTCGGTCGTGATACGGCTCACAGGTGTGAGGCTATATATCCTGGCCCCCATGATCGGTATCACTCAGACCGAAGCCGTGATGACCATTGAGTTGCAGCGGCCCGAGCGACGCAACGCGTTGAACTCTCAGCTGGTCGAAGAGCTGCGGGAAGCGCTCGAAAAGGCCAGCGAGGGGTCGACGCGGGCGGTGGTCCTGACCGGGCAGGGCACGGCGTTCTGCGCCGGCGCCGACCTGTCCGGAGACGCGTTCGCCGCCGACTACCCCGACCGGCTCGTCGAGCTGCACCGAGTCATGGACGCGGTGCCGGTGCCGGTCATCGGGGCCATCAACGGACCCGCCATTGGCGCGGGTCTGCAGCTGGCCATGCAATGTGACCTCCGGGTAGTGGCGCCAAACGCATTCTTCCAGTTCCCGACGTCAAAGTACGGGCTGGCGCTGGACAACTGGAGCATCCGGCGGCTGTCCTCGCTGGTCGGCCATGGGCGGGCGCGCGCGATGCTGCTGACCGCCGAGAAGCTGACCGCGGATGCGGCGTTGCACACGGGAATGGCCAACCGGATCGGGACGCTCGCAGACGCCCAGGAGTGGGCCGCTGAGATCTCCGGCCTGGCGCCGCTGGCTATCCAGCACGCCAAACGGGTACTCAACGACGACGGCTCCATCGAGCAACCGGCACCCGAACACAAGGAGCTCTTCGACAGGGCCTGGGCAAGCCAGGACGTGATCGAGGCGCAGATTGCCCGCGTGGAGAAGCGACCGCCGAACTTCCAGGGGGCATAGCGGCATGATCCGGGGGGCGCTGCGCATGGCAGCCGGTACCGCATCACTGGCAGCGGGCGGCTGGGTGGTTCGGGCGCTCCACGGCGCTCCGGCCGCGCTGGGCGCCGACCCCGCGGCAATCCAGGCCGTCGCGCAGGGATCGCCGAACTACCGCGACGGCGTGTTCGTCAACATCGATCCCGGATCCCTGTATGTGATGGACCGCGAGCAACTGCGCCAGATCGCCTGGGAACTGGCGGGCGCCCGCTCGAGCAGCCGCCCCGCCCGCCCGGTACCCCTGGCCGCCCCGTCGATCTACCAGGGCGAGCCCGCCGAGCTTGCGGTCAGCTGGTTCGGGCACTCGACCGCCCTGGTGGAGATCGACGGCTATCGAGTGCTCACCGATCCGGTGTGGAGCGACCGGTGTTCGCCATCCGACCTCGTCGGCCCGCGCCGACTGCACCCGCCACCGGTTCAACTGGAAGGCCTGCCAGCAGTCGACGCGGTCGTGATCAGCCACGACCACTATGACCACCTCGACATCGACACCGTGCTGGCGCTGGCGCGCATGCAGCGGGCTCCGTTCGTGGTGCCGCTCGGGGTGGGCGCGCACCTTCGGTCGTGGGGGATACCCGAGCAGCGCGTCATCGAACTCGACTGGCATCAGAGCGCCGAGATCGATGAGCTGACACTGATCTGCATGCCGGCGCGGCACTTCTCCGGACGATTCCTGAGCCGCAACAACACCCTGTGGGCATCCTGGGCGTTCATCGGTCCGCGGCATCGCGCGTACTTCGGCGGCGACACCGGCTACACCAAGAGCTTTGTTGACATCGGGTCCGACCATGGGCCCTTTGACCTGACGTTGATGCCGATCGGCGCCTACAACACCGCCTGGCCGGATATCCACATGAACCCCGAGGAGGCGGTGCGGGCACACCTGGACGTCACGGACTCGGGATCGGGCCTGCTGGTCCCGGTGCACTGGGGCACCTTCCGGCTGGCCCCACACCCGTGGGCCGAGCCGGTCGAGCGGCTGCTCAAAGCGGCCGAGCCCGACGGTGTCCAGGTGGCGGTGCCGACGCCCGGGCAACGGATCGATTCGGGCGCGCAGTTGCGGTTCAACCCGTGGTGGCGGTTGTAGGAGGCCGTCGGTGCGCCTCGTGCCTGATGGGGAGCGGACGGTTCCCGGTTTAGAGTTCGGCCATGACAATGCGTGCGGCAACAGCCGCGGTCGCCGTGCTGCTGCTGGCCCTGGTCGGATGCGGACCCGCGAAGCCGGTTTCCAATCCTTCGCCGGCTCCCGCCCAGGTGCCGCCCAACGAGCTTTCGGGCATCGACATCCCGGCCGGCCGGGTCGACGACGCCGTCAGCCGGCTCGACGGCCTGGTTGCCGACCTGATGCGCGACAGTGGGATCCCGGGGATGGCCGTAGCCGTCGTGCACGGCGGCAAAACGTTGTACGCCAAGGGGTTCGGCATCAAGGACGCGGGCAAGGGCGACAATCCGGACAATAAGGTGAACGCCGACACCGTCTTCCAGCTCGCCTCGATCTCCAAGTCCGTTGGTGCGACCGTGGTCGCGCACGAAGTGACCGAGGGTGCCATCACCTGGGACACGCCGGTCGTCACCAAGCTGCCGGGCTTCGCGCTGATGGACCCGTACGTCACCGCCAACGTGAGCGTGGCCGACCTCTACTCGCATCGGTCCGGGCTGCCCGACCACGCGGGCGACGCGCTGGAAGATCTGGGCTATGACCGTCAGCAGGTGCTCGAACACCTGAAGTACCTGCCGCTGGCCCCCTTCCGAATCAGCTACGCCTACACCAACTTCGGCGTGACGACCGCGGCAAGCGCGGTCGCCGCCGCCGCTGACAAGTCGTGGGAGGACCTTTCCGACGAGGCGCTCTACCGCCCACTCGGGATGACCTCGACCAGTTCGCGGTTCGCCGATTTCCTGGCCCGCCCCAACCATGCGGTCAACCACATCAAGGTCGGCGACAAATGGGAAGCCCGCTTCCAACGCGATCCCGATCCCCAGACGCCGGCCGGCGGAGTGAGTTCGTCGGTCAACGACATGGCACGCTGGCTGACCATGCTGCTCGGCAACGGTGTCTACAACGGGCAGCGGATCACCTCGCCCGAAGCCCTGCTACCGGCCTACACGCCCCAGGTGATCTCGGTTTCCGCCAAGAACCCGAAAGCGCGGGCCAGTACCTACGGCTACGGCTTCAACGTGTCGGTCACCTCGTCGGGGCGCACCCAGTACAGCCATTCCGGCGCGTTCGGACTCGGCGCCGCAACGACTTTCGTGGCGCTACCGTCCGCGGACGTGGCCATCGTCGCCCTGACGAACGCGGCTCCCTACGGCATCCCCGAGGCGCTCGCAGCCCAGTTCATGGACCTGGTGCAATACGGGCAGGTGCGCGAAGACTGGCCGCAGCTCTATCGCCAACAACTCGCCCCCATGAACAATCCCGACGGCTCGCTTGTCGGGAAGCAACCTCCGGTGAGCCCGGCGCCGGCAAAACCGCTCGTCGAGTACGTCGGTGTCTACGTCAACGACTATTGGGGGCCGGCCACCGTCACCGAACGGGATGGCAAATTGCAGCTCGCGCTGGGACCGAAGAACCAGACGTTTGACCTCACCCACTGGGACGGGGACACCTTCACCTTCCCGCTGTCCACCGAAAACGCCTTGCCCGGCTCGATCTCCAAAGCGACATTCACCGGGACAGGCCTCAATCTCGAGTACTACGACTCCGACAAGCTGGGAACCTTCACTCGATGAACGTCGCCGGGCTAACCGATGCCGAAGTGGCACAACGGATTACCGACGGCAAAACCAACGACGTCCCCGACCGCGTCACCCGCAGCATCGCCCAGATCGTCCGGGCGAACGTCTTCACCCGGATCAATGCGATCCTCGGTGTGTTGTTCGCCATCGTGCTGGTGACCGGCTCACTGATCAACGGGCTGTTCGGTTTGCTCATCGTCGCCAACAGCGTGATCGGCATGGTCCAGGAGATCCGCGCCAAGCGGACACTGGACAAGCTGGCCATAGTTGGACAGGCAAAGCCCATGGTGCGCAGGCAATCCGGCACCCAGACACTGGCACCGGACCAGGTCGTGCTCGACGACATCATCGAACTCGGTCCCGGCGATCAGATCGTGGTGGACGGTGACGTCATCGAGCAGCAGAACCTGGAGGTGGACGAGTCTTTGCTGACTGGCGAAGCCGATCCGATCGCCAAAGACGTCGGCGACCCGGTGATGTCGGGCAGCTTCGTCGTCGCGGGCACCGGCGCCTACCGTGCCACCAAGGTGGGCGGTGACGCCTATGCGGCCAGGCTCGCCGCGGAGGCAAGCAAGTTCACTCTGGTGAAATCCGAACTGCGTACCGGCATCAACCGGATCCTGCAGTTCATCACTTACTTGTTGATCCCGGCCGGCCTGCTGACCATCTACACCCAGCTGTTTACCACCAATGTCGGCTGGCGCGAATCGGTGCTGGCGATGGTGGGCGCGCTGGTGCCGATGGTGCCCGAAGGCCTGGTGCTGATGACCTCCATCGCGTTCGCCGTCGGGGTCGTACGCCTCGGTCGGCGGCAGTGCCTGGTGCAGGAGTTGCCCGCTATCGAGGGACTGGCCAGGGTCGACGTGGTGTGTGCGGACAAGACCGGGACCCTGACCGAGACCGGGATGCGCGTATCCGACGTTGCAGCACTTGACGCGACCAGCGAAAACCTCGCCGATGTGTTGTCGAATCTGGCCGCGGCGGACGCACGTCCCAACGCCAGCATGCGGGCAATCGCCGAGGCCTATCCCGATGCGCCCCCGTGGCTTCCCATTGCTATCGCGCCGTTCAAATCGGCGACCAAGTGGAGCGGCGTGTCCTTTCGCGATCACGGCAACTGGGTGATCGGTGCGCCCGACGTGCTGCTGGATCCGGAATCGGCGGCGGCCGGACAAGCGGAGCGAATCGGCGCGCAGGGATTGCGGGTGCTGCTACTGGGGGCCTCTGACGTGCCGGTGGATGATGCCGAAGCCCCAGGCGTCGTCACCCCCGTCGCGTTGATCGTGCTGGAGCAGAAGGTCCGGCCCGACGCCCGTGACACTATGAAATACTTTGCCAGTCAACAGGTTTCGGTGAAGGTGATCTCCGGTGACAACGCGGTCTCGGTGGGGGCGGTCGCCGAGAAACTCGGGTTGCACGGAGAGGCGATGGATGCGCGCCGCCTGCCCACGGACCAGGCGCAATTGGCGGACGCGTTGGATACCTACACAACCTTTGGCCGGGTGCGTCCGGAGCAGAAGCGCACGATTGTGCATGCCCTGCAGGCCCACGGCCACACCGTCGCGATGACCGGCGACGGTGTCAACGACGTGCTGGCGCTCAAGGATGCCGACATCGGGGTGGCGATGGGTGCCGGCAGCCCGGCGTCTCGTGCGGTCGCACAGATCGTGTTGTTGGACAACAGGTTTGCTACCCTGCCGTACGTGGTGGGGGAGGGGCGACGGGTGATCGGCAATATCGAGCGAGTCGCCACTCTGTTTCTGACCAAAACGGTGTATTCGGCCCTGCTGGCACTACTGGTCGGCATCGAATGCCTGCTGGCCAAGCCGCTGGGGGCTGATCCGCTGCTGTTTCCCTTCCAGCCGATCCACGTCACCATCGCCGCCTGGTTCACCATCGGGATCCCGTCGTTCATATTGTCGTTGGCGCCCAACAACGAACGCGCTTACCCGGGATTCGTCCGGCGCGTGCTGACGTCGGCCCTGCCGGCGGGGCTGGTCGTGGGGATCGCCACGTTCGCCACCTACCTGACTGCGTATCACGGCCGTCACGCGTCATCGGTGGAACAGGAACAGGCATCAACCGCGGCTTTGATCACCCTGCTGATGACCGGCGTCTGGGTCCTGGCGGTGGCCGCACGCCCCTACCAGTGGTGGCGACTGGCGCTGGTGATCGGCGCCGGCTTGGCTTACGTGGTGATCTTCACCCTGCCGTGGGCGCAACATAAATTCATGCTCGACCCGTCGAATCTCTGGGCAACCACCATCGCGCTGAGCATAGGTACGGTCGGGGCTGCCGTGATCGAAGCGATGTGGTGGATCCGGGCCCGGATTCTTGGGGTCACGCCTCAGCTGTGGCGGTAACGGAAGGGGGGTCGTGCACTGCTGCGCCGACCACGACACCTGGAGCGCGGTCGCCGATCCCGAACCCGTCCGCAAAATCTGGCGCGCGCTTGGCCTGCCGGGCATCGTCGACGTGCACACCCACTTCATGCCGCGGCAAGTGATGGACAAGGTGTGGCGGTACTTCGACTCGGCCGGCCCGTTGATCGGACGCCCCTGGCCGATCACCTACCGCGCCGACGAACAACGTCGCCTCCAGGCGCTGCGCGACTTCGGTGTGCTGTGCTTCGACTCGCTGGTGTACCCGCACAAACCGGACATGGCCGCCTGGCTGAACCAGTGGGCGCGGTCGTTCGCGGACGCGACACCCGACTGCCTGGCCACGGCCACCTTCTTTCCCGAGCCCGACGCCGGGCGATACGTCGCCGACGCCATCCAGACGGGAACCCGCATCTTCAAAGCACACATCCAAGTGGGCCAGTACGACCCCACCGACGCGCTACTCGACCCGGTGTGGGGCGCCATCGCCGAGGCGGGTGTCCCGGTCGTGCTCCACGCGGGTTCCGGTCCGACGCCCGGCCGCTTCACCGGCCCGGATCCGGTACGGGCGCTGCTACGCAAGTTCCCCCGGTTGGCGCTGATCATCGCGCATATGGGCATGCCCGAATACAGCGAATTCCTCGATATCTGCGCCGCCCACGACAACGTGCGACTCGACACCACCATGGCCTTCACCGCGTTCATCGACGAGACCATGCCGTATCCGACATCCGAACTGCCGCGGGTGCGTGATTTGGGCCACCGGATCCTGTTCGGCAGCGACTTCCCCAACATCCCGTACCCCTACGGCGAGGCCCTCACCGCGCTCACCCGGATCGACGGGATCGATGACGAGTGGCTGCGGAAAGTGCTCCATGACAACGCCGTTGCCCTGTTCGGAGCGACAGACCCGACCGCAGCCGCTGATCAAGGCGTTAAGTAGGGTTTTCGAAGGAAGCCCTGGGGGAAGGAACAATCAGCATGGGATTGCTCGATAAGGCAAAGGACCTGCTGTCTGCGAACGCCGACAAGGTGGAGACGGCCATCACCAAAGCCGGTGAGATCGTCGACCAGAAGACGCAGGGCAAATACACCGACACCATCCACAAGGTGCAGGAGCAGGCCAAGAAGGCCGTCGATCCGGGCGAGCAGCGGAGCTGAGGACATGGCGAAGCTGTCCGGAAGCATCGACGTCCCCTTGCCGCCGGAGGAGGCCTGGCGGCACGCCTCGGATTTGGCCCGGTACAAGGACTGGCTGACCATCCACAAGGTATGGCGCAGCAAGCTGCCCGAGGTCCTCGAGAAGGGCACCGTGATCGAGTCTTATGTCGAGGTCAAGGGCATGCCCAACCGCATCAAATGGACCATCGTGCGCTACAAGCCACCCGAGGGCATGACGCTCAACGGTGACGGGGTCGGCGGCGTCAAGGTCAAGCTGATCGCCAAGGTCGCCCCGAAAGCGGACGGGTCCGTGGTCAGCTTCGACGTTCACCTGGGCGGCCCGGCGCTGTTCGGGCCGATCGGCATGGTCGTGGCGGCCGCGTTGCGCAGCGACATCCGCGACTCGCTGGACAACTTCGTCCGGGTGTTCACCCGTCCCGATCCCGGCATGAACGGCGATCGGGTCGCGCACCGCTGACCACCGCCCGATGAGTTTCCTCCTCCGGCCGGGTCGGTACCTGTGAATCCGATCGAGCGAGGAGGAACCCCGTGCCCATCCGTGACCGCGCGCCTTTTGGCGCCCCCTGCTTCGTCAACCTGACCTCATCCGACGTACACCGCGCCCAGGACTTCTACGGCACCGTCTTCGGCTGGACCTTCGAGTCCGCCGGGCCCGAGTACGGCGGGTACATCAAGGTCGCAAAGGACGGCCACTCGGTGGCCGGGCTGATGGCCAACAACCCCGAGTGGCGGGCGCCCGACCATTGGGCCACCTACTTCCACACCGCCGACATCAACGCCACGGTCGCCGCCGCGCGTGCCGCCGGCGCGACGGGGTGCCTGGAACCCTCGGAGGTGCCGCGCCAGGGCTTCATGGCGGTGGCGACGGACCCGACGGGAGCCGGCTTCGGCATGTGGCAGCCGCTGGAACACCAGGGCTACGAGGTGATCGGCGCAGCCGGGGCACCCGTGTGGCATCAGTTGACGACGCGCAATTACCACGCGGCGGTCGACTTCTACCGCGACGTGTTCGGGTGGCGCACCGAGCAGGTCGGCGACACCGACGAATTCCGCTACACTACAGCATGGTTCGGTGACGAGCAGCTGCTCGGCGTGATGGACGGCGCCAACTTCTTGCCCGACGACGTCCCGTCGCAATGGAGCATCTTCTTCGGCGCCGACGACGTCGACAAGACGCTGCGGGTCATCACCGACAACGGGGGAGCGGTGCTCCGCGACGCCGAGGACACCCCGTACGGGCGTCTCGCCGCCGCGAGCGATCCGACGGGCGTCGTCTTCAACCTGTCTTCGCTTGCGGGCTGAGCGTCGCGCGGGCCCGACGTCGATGGTCGGCTAACCTCGCAACCATGCATCGGCGTCTGCATCCCGGCTGGCTGGTGGCGCTTTTCGCGCTAGCCATGTTGGTCAGCACGTGGATGCCGTGGCTGACCACGAAGGTCAACGGCGGCGGGTGGGCCAACGCGATCGGCGGCACCCACGGCAGCCTCGAGCTGCCCCGCGGATTCGGGGCGGGCCAGCTCATCGTGCTGCTGTCATCGACGCTGTTGGTGGCCGGTGCGATGGTAGGCCGCGGGCTGTCGGTACGGGTGGCTTCGGTTGCCGCGCTGACCATTTCACTGCTCATCGGAGGACTCGTGGTGCTCTACTATCAGCGCAACGTGAATGCGCCGGTGGCGGCCGAATACGGACTGTACGTCGGCGCGGCGGCGACGGCGTGCGCGGTCATCTGCGCGTTGTGGGCGGTGGTGGTCGCCTCGCTGGCCGGGCGCAACCAGCGCTGAGCCTCAGTTTGACGGGAACTCGTGTCGCCCCGAGGCGGAGCTGTCGGGAGGCTCGTTGGCGCCGTACACGAACGGGGCGAACACCACCTCGCGGCCGTCGGGGTCGCGATAGGTGACCGCGCCCGTCGCTTCCCAGTACGGGTGTTGCGCTGCCGGTTGCAGCCCGGCGTCCCGCAGGCGGGCAATCGCTGCTTGCTGCGCCTGGCTGTCCGGAAAGTAGAGGCACAACTGGTCGTGGTGGTCCAGCGGGACGGGGTCCACCGACTCGACGATCTCCATCGTCAGTTGCGAGCTGGGCAAACCAAAGATGGCGCCGTTGCTGCCGTAGCTTTCCCCGAACGTCTCGTACAGGGGCAGGCCCACCAACTCGCGATAGAACCGCACGGTCTCGGCATAGTTTGCCGAGCGGCGAGCGAAGCGGATCGCGCCGATCGAGGCCAACCGTTCGGGCCACTCGGTGATGCGGCGTGGCGTGTTCATAACCCGACCGCAGTGGCCGCCGATTCCGTCTGATCCCAGCGTCGCAGCTCGGCGCCGGGCACCCACGTCGAATGCGTTCCGCTGGAAATCCGTTCGGGCAGTTGAAGTTTGCACACGGGACCGTCGCCGACCCGGGCCGCGTCGAACACCAGGCAATACGAGGCGTCGGCGTTCATGTCCGTGGTCAGGGTGACCAGATAGCCGTCGTCCTCGGTGGCGCTGCCGACCCGGGGCGCCATCGCGGTTTCACTGCCGTAGACCCCGTCACCCAGCGAATAGCGCTCCTCGGCACCGGTTTGCAGGTCGTGCTTGACCAGCCCGTCGAACAGGAACCAACCCGGTTTGCCGGAGGCGGCATAGGTGTAGCGGTACTTGCCCGTCGCGTAGTCGGCGTTGATGGTGCCGAACTCGGTGATCGACTCCGACAGCCGTTCCTCGCGTACCGCTCCGGTCACCAGATTCAGCCGCCACCGATGCAGGTGAGCCTCCATCCGGTCCAGTGCGAGGAATCGGAACAACTTCTCCCACTTGCCGCTTGGGCCGGTACCGCTCTCCAGCGGCTGCGGTGCGCCCTCGAAGAAGCCATCCAGCACGATCTCGTCGCCGTCCTCGTAGGCGTTGGTGAAGTGCAGGACGTAGGTCGGGTCGGCCTCGAACCAGCGGATTGTCCGCGGTCTCGCCCCGCCGCGGAATCACCGCGAAACGCGACGGCAGGTCTGGGAAGTAGCGCGGCAGATGCACCTGGTGCTCGAGCAGCCTGGGGTCCCAGAACAGCGGGAAATCGTTGAGAATGGCGTAGTTTTCGGTGAACGCCATGTCATGCGGCAGGCGTGGGCCGGGCAGCGGGATGTCGACGTAGTGCACCAGGTCGTTGTTCTCGTCGACGACGCCGTAGTGCATGTACGGGTCCTGCTTGCTGTAGTTGAAGAACAACAGCTCGCCGGTCCTGTTGTCCACCTTGGGATGCGCCGATACGCCCCAGTCGACGGGAAAGCCGCCGTTCCAGGTTTCGGTGCCCAGCGTGTCCCCGGAATACGGGTCCACGCGGTACAGGTCGCCGCATTGGTAGAAGCTGGTCAGCGCGATCCCGCGGTGCACGATGACGTCAGTGCTGGACGCGTCCTTCATCAATTCACGCGCACCCCAGCCCTTTTCGCGCTTGGCGAATTGCACCGGCTCGGCCAGTCCCGGCCACAGCGGCCCGCCGGTCTCGTTCTCGGCGAGAAAACCCTCGGTCTTGACGAACCGATTGCGGTAGAAGGCCTTCCCGTCCCGGAAGCCCACCACGTGCAGCATGCCGTCGCCGTCGAAGGGGTGATAGGTCTTGAACGCTGGGTGCAGCGGGTTCTCGGTGTTACGCAGGTAGACGCCGTCCAGGTCGCGCGGGAGTTCGCCTGCCACCACGGCCAGGTCGTCGGCGTCCCACTCCGTGGTCTGCGGACGCCACGGGCCGGTCCGGTAGGGATGGTCGTCGTCTTCCGGCAGCGTGGATAGGTACTTGCCGACGATCTCTACATTCATGATCAAACCGCCTTGCTGACGACGAAACTGACGGTGGTGGCAGTGCTACCGCCGAAGTTGAGCGTGCCGAACGTCTCGGCGCCATCGACCTGATAGTCGCCGGCCGTCCCGCTGACCTGCTTGGCCGCGTCGAGCAGCATCCGTACCCCGGACGCGCCCACCGGGTGCCCGCCACCGATCAGCCCGCCGCTGGGGTTGATGGGCAGCCGCCCGCCGATCTCGATCTCCCCGTTCTCGATGGCCTTCCACGATTCGCCGGGCCCGGTCAGGCCGATGTGGTCGATGGCCAGGTACTCGCTGGGGGTGAAGCAGTCGTGCACCTCGAACCCGTCGACGTCGTCGAGCGTCAGCCGCGCGCGGCGCAATGCGTCGCGCACCGCCGCGCGCACGTGGGGCGCCACATAAGGATCGTTGGCGGCGCGGGCCAGCTTCTGCCGCAGTCCCAACCCCACGGTGCGATGCCCCCAGCCCTCGATCCGGCCCATAGGCCGCAGGTCGGGATGGTCGCGCAGGTATGAATCGCTGCACAGCACGACGCCCGCGCCGCCGTCGGTCATCTGGCTGCAGTCCAGCCGCCGCAGCCGGCCCTCGGTGACGGGATTGGCGGCGTCGTCGTCGGTGATCGGATCCGGGACGGTCCACTCGCGGGTCTGCGCGTTCGGGTTGCGGCGCGCGTTGGCGTAATTGACCTGGGCGATGGCCCGTAGGTGGGCGTCGTCGAGGCCATACCGGCGGTCGTACTCGTCGGCGACCTGAGCGAACATCGACGGCCACAGGTATTTCGCCTCCGCGCCCTCGTGTCCGGTCCAGGCGGCGGCGCCCAGGTACTGCGCGGCGGTGTCGCCGGGCACCGTCTTCTCCAGCTCGAGGCCCACAACCAACGCGGCGTCATAGGCGCCGGACCGCAGATCGGCCATCGCCGCCAGTGTGGCGACGCTGCCCGACGCGCACGCCGCCTCATGCCGCGCGGCCGGGGTGTCCCAGAGGCCGTCGCACACGGTGGCCGGCATGGCGCCGAGGTGCCCTTGTGTGGCGAACATCTCACCGAAGGCGTTTCCGACATGGACGACTCCGATGTCCGCGGCGTCAGTCCGGGCCGCTGCCAAGGTGTTATCCACCACTTCCGCGGTCAGCGATGCGAAGTCCCGGCGCTCCCGGCTCAGGTTGCGCGCAAAGTCGCTCTGATAGCCGCCGAGAATCCAGACGCCGGTCGATGAGCCAGTCATACGCGGCACGGTACTCCCAGGTGGGCCGGTTTATTGCCGCGTGGGTTACGTACCCGTGGGGCGGTCCGCAGATAAAGCGGTCCCGTCGGCTCTCGGGCTGAACCGACGGGACCTGGGCGGACGTACAGGCCGGCCGATACGCCCACCTCCGCTTCATCATTGCCCCCTCGGGCCGTCGACAAACATCTCAGACTGACAGCGTTGCGTCACAAGCGCTAATTTCGGTGCGGAGACGCCACCGACACAACGGTTTTCGCGTGAACGCGATGTTGACAAGTTGTGGTGTCGCGGTCTTGAAGCTCAACGCGGATGTTGGCTAGGCGGTCCCGGTGCGGAAGGCGGCTGCTGGATCACCACCACGGTGGGTTTGCGTTGCGCTTGATCCTCGTCGTCTGTTCCCGAGTCCGCGGTTGCGCGACCGCTCGTCGTGCTACCGCCCCGGCCGGCCATTCCCGCGAGCGCCATTCCGCTGAGCAACGCCGCCGGTGCGGCACCGAAGTTTGTCGGCGTGGGGCCGGCGGCTGCGCTGGGCAGCGCTTGCACGGCCAACCGGATTTCCGGGGCGGCCGTGGTCCAACTGTGTGGCACTTTGAGTCCGCCTACCAGCGCCCCCTGGCCGACACCCGCCGAAGCAGTGATGCCCCGGGGGGTGCCGGCCTCGTCGGGCCCCGACCGAACCGGTGCACTCTGTGCCGGTTGCGGTGTTCCGCTGTCCAGCCCCTCGTCGACGCTGGTGCCGGCGTAGCTGAATATCCATGGTCGGGCGGTGTTGACGACCGCCAGCGACAGGCTGGCGGTGGCGGTGGCCGCGATGTATGCGGCCACCACGTCCAGTTCTCCGATGGGGGTGACGATCGCGGCGGCGGTGGCTGGCAGCTCTGCCGATGCCGGCGCGAGCAGCGCTGCCAGTCCTTGCAGTGTTTGAGCCGTGATGGCTGATTCCAGCGCAGGTTGTGTTTCGGCGTTGGTGGCCGAGGCGACGGCAGCGGCTTGGGACGCCCCACCCGTTGGATTCGCGACTTCCAGCGGTCCAGTGAACGGGGTCAGCAGCGATGCCGACTCGGACGCCGCGGCATAGGTGAACATCGCGGCGGCGTCCTGGGCCCACATTTCGGAGTAGTCCGCCTGGATCGCCTCGATCGCGGGGGTGTTGAGCCCGAACAGGTTGGTCTCGACCAGGGACGCCAACTGAGTGCGGTTGGCCGCAACGAGAGCCGGTGGCACCGTCATGGCGAACGCCGCCTCGAACGCACCGGACGCCCGCCTGGCCTGGTGGGCCGCTTGCTCGGCAAGCGTGGCCGCGGTGCCCAACCACGCGGCGAACGGCGCGACCGCGGCCGCCATGGACGCCGACGCCGGACCCAGCCACGATTCAGCGGCCAGCCCGGTGAGCACCGCGGCATAGGACGCCGCCACCGAATTCAGCATCGCGGCCAGACCGTCCCACGCGGTCGCGGCTGTCAGCATCGACCCCGAACCGGGGCCCGCGTAGATGCGTCCCGAATTGATCTCCGGCGGCAACAGCCCGTAATCCATGGCCCCTACCCGGCCGCGAAAGGGTTGCCGAAGATTTGAGACGACATCGGGCCCTCCTCAGATCTATCGAACGCCACCCGCGTACAACATCCGAATTGCGTGCTTTACAACAGATCTAAACCCACGATGGCCGCAAATGGGATTAGAAATGACTTCTTGGCCGAAAGCTGCAACTAGTCGCGGGTCAGAGCCAGCATGTCGGGGGCGAGCAGGTCGGTCAGTGCCGACCACGGCACGGTAATGACCGGGAGGCCATGACCGAATTGGTAATCGGTGAAATGCAACTCCATCCCGGCTGCCTTCGGTATCCAATTGGCGAAGTTCTCGATGACGGGCCGGGCGCCTTCCTCGTTCGGGACGGAGCCGCCGTATACCTGCGGGAATATGACCTTCGTTTGTTCGGATAACCGGTTCAACCCGTCTTGCTGATTGCGGAAAAGATCAGCCAGGGTAATCGGTTTCGCGGTCCGACTGTCGATGACGACGGTGCTCACCGAATTCGACGGGTGCGCAGCATGCTCGGCCGAATACACGCCGACGATGAGTTCCGCTATAGCGGCGGGGCGAAATGTCAGCGTCGGATTCGTCTCGAACAGCCAGTTGGCCTCGGGGTCGGCTCCGGCGCGCACCGGTTCGATCTGCCCGTTTGCCGATGCCTTACTGGCGTTGTTGAACGCATCCGCGACGCGTGGATCACCGCCGGATAGTTGAGCGAACCGGCCGTGCCAGCGACCGCGATTGTCCGCAGTTGCACCGTCAATCGAAATTATGGTGATGCCGTACGTCTGACCCTGTGACACACCTGAGTCCGTGTGGCGCGGGTGCTGGTGGCCGGGGACATGCTGCTCATCGGTTGTGTTGCCGTACTGCCCGTCGATGTGACCGTCGGACCTGGTGCCGACGACGTGCCACAGCCTGCAGACAATGCCGCCACGCCGATCAGCGTTGTCACAGAGAGGATCTGCCATGGTCGACGTCGCCGCATTGGGGGAGTCTAGTGCTCGGCACCCAGACCCAGCGCGATTGTCAGTTCCAGCACGGTGCGCGGATCACCCAGCCGGTCGCCATACACTTCGCGTAGCTGGGTCATCCGGTAGCGCACCGTCTGAGCGTGGACGAAAAGATCCGCGGCGACCGCGTCGCGCCTGCCCTGATGCAGGACCCATGAGCGGAGTGTCTCGGTGAGCCGGTCGGCGGTACTGGGTGGCAGGTCAGACAACGGCGCCAACACCCGCGCACGAAGATCCTGCAGGGACTCGAGATCGGCGCCGAGAATCAGCTCGGCCAGATGTTCGTCGGTGTCGATTGCCGCAGATCCGTCGGAGCCGTTGGCGCTCAATAGCGTTCGTGCCCGTAACGCTCGCCGGTAGGACGACCGTACCTGCATCCACGGGCGGGGTGGACCTATAAACGCCCGCCGGCCGGCGAGGGCGGAGACCAGCTGGCGCCGGGCAGTGCCGGCCATATCGGGGACGAGCAGCACTGCGAGGGCCTCCGGCGCGTCGACGCCGGGCAGGTCTTCGGAAAGCTGGAGTGTCGATTGGCCGAACTGAATAGCCAGACCCCGGGTCTGGTTCAGTGGCAGCACGACCGCGGTGAGTGTGTCGGGTGGCTGCCAGCCCGCCCGTTCGGCGCCGGCGAGCAGCGTTGCCGCGGCTTCACCGGCGAGCAGGTCCTGCGTCAGCCGGTCAAGGTAGCGCTGCCTGACCCGTCCCGTGGTGGCCAGCTCGTCGGCATGGCCCGACACGCTGGACGCCGATAGCCGGTCGATGTAGGCGAACACCAGCTCGGCGAACCTGGCGATCGTCGACGCGGGGAGTCCCGCCGCGACCGCGGTCGCCGACAACTCTTGCCAGGCGACTTGGGCGCCTACCCGATAGGCCGCCAGCAGTGCATCGATCGAGCGGCCTTGACGGGCTTCTCCCCGGCCGAGTTCGTAGGCGCCGTTGATCGCCGGGAAGAGCGACCTGTCGTGGTCGGTGTCCTCGGGCCGGGTCGCCAATCGCAGGAACGCGCCGAGCGACGTCTGCACCGCGTTCTCGATGATCTGCCCCATGTGTCCACTGAACGCGTCGGCGTAGCTCGGCACCTCTACCGTGACCGCTGTCACGGTTCGCTCGGCCATCGCCGGCAGGATCGCCTCCAGCGCCCTGACCACGGGTTCGTCGAGCTGTAGACCGGTGAGGCCTAGCGACGTATCCGCCATGGCTGTTCCTTTCGAACAAATTCACGCTGAATTTTCACACAGTGCAGTCAAGACTTTACCTATAGAAACAACCAGCATGGAGTCATGACCACTCCTGGCATCCTCCTGGCTTCACGACCAAACGTCGTCGGCGCACTGCGCGAACGAGTGCTGAAGTTTGCCGAGCGAGCCGCCGTCCCGCTGTCGACGCCGTTGGTTCCCAGCGATTACCTCGACCTGATCGACCCGCTGCGCTTCGGCACCGACCTGCGTGGGCGGATCGTCGCGGTTCACCCAGAGACACGCGACGCGGCCACACTGGTGATCAGGCCCGGGCGGGGCTGGCGTACTCACGTGCCGGGGCAGTACGTGCGCATCGGTGTGGACGTGGACGGGGTCCGGCACTGGCGGGCCTATTCGCTGACGTCCAAACTGCACCGCCGCGACGGCTGTTTCGCGGTCACCGTGAAGGCCATTCCGGACGGTGTGGTCAGCAACCACCTGGTCCGGAAGGCAACCGTCGGGACGGTCGTCCAGCTGGACCAGGCCGCCGGTGACTTCGTCCTGGGTGACCGGCCACCCGCCAAGCTGCTGTTCGTCACCGCGGGTAGCGGCATCACCCCGGTGATGGGCATGTTACGCAACATGGCCGATATCGGCGGTATGCATCCCGACATCGTGCTCGTCCACTCCGCGCCCACACCGGAGGACACCATCTTCGGCTGGGAGCTGCGCATGCTGGCCCGCGAGGGCCGAATCCGGTTGGTAGAGAAGCACACCGACTCCCACGGGATGCTCGACGTGGCACGCCTCGACGAGCTGGTGGATGACCTGGCCGAACGCCACACGTGGGCTTGCGGTCCGGCCGGGCTACTTGACGCGCTCGAACAACGCTGGGCCGCTTGCGGAATCGCCGACCAGCTGCATATCGAGCGGTTTCGCCCCGCGGTGATCTCGGCCGGCGAAGGTGGCACCGTCACGTTCACCAAGACCGGCACCGTGGTGGAAGCCGGCGGTGGACAAACGCTGCTGGACGCCGGCGAATCGGCCGGGGTATTGATGCCTTCGGGTTGCCGGATGGGCATCTGCTTCGGGTGCGTGGTTCCGCTACGGCAGGGCGCCGTGCGCGACCTGCGCAACGGCGACGTCACCACCGCGAGCGCCGGTGACGAGAACGTGCAAGTCCAAACCTGCGTGTCCGCCGCGGCAGGCGCATGCGAACTAGACCTCTGAGGAGCCGATATGACTGCCACACAAGCTAATCCGGCGGCCCACCTGTCCGACAAAGACATCGAAGACCTGGGCCGCGAACTCGACGCCATCCGCGAACACGTGTTGGCCGGCCGCGGTGAACGCGACGCCGCCTATATCCGCAAAGTCATCGACGGGCAGCGTCGGCTCGAACTGGCCAGCCGCGCGGTGTTGCTCTTCTCGCTGTTCCCGCCCGCCTGGCTGATTGGCACGGCAGGGCTATCGGTCTCCAAGATCATCGAGAACATGGAGATCGGGCACAACGTCATGCATGGCCAGTGGGACTGGATGCGCGACCCGAAAATTCATTCCACCACCTGGGAATGGGACAACGCCTCGCCGGCGGAGATGTGGAAGCACTCACACAACGAGGTCCACCACACTTACACAAACGTGCTGGGCAAGGATCACGACCTGGGCTACGGCATCATGCGTGTCGATGAGGATCAACGCTGGAAGCCGTTCTATCTCGCCCAGCCGTTATGGAACTTCATAAACGCCTGCCTGTTTCAATACGGCATCGCCGCATACGATCTCCAGATCGGCAGGTACCTGCAGGGCCGCAGTGACAAGGCGGAGTTCCGGCGCCAGGGCAAGAAGGTAATTGCCAAAGTGCGCAAGCACGTAGTGCGTGACTATGTGCTGCATCCGTTGCTGTCCGGTCCGTCGGCTGTTACTACGGTGACCGCCAACCTCACCGCCAACCTGGTGCGGAACCTGTGGACGCACTCGGTAATCATGTGCGGGCACTTCCCTGAGGGTGTGCAGACCTACGAGAAGACATCCATCGATGGCGAAACACGGGGCCAGTGGTACCTGCGACAAATGCTGGGCTCGGCCAACATCTCCGGAAACGCCTTGCTGCACTTCATGACCGGCAACTTGTCTTTCCAAATCGAGCATCACCTCTACCCCGACCTGCCCAGTAACCGTTACCAGGAAATTGCGCCGAAGGTGCAGGAGCTGTTCGAAAGATATGGCCTGACTTACACCACGGGCTCGCTGCCGCGTCAGGTCACATCCGCGTGGAAGAAAGTGTTTCGCCTGTCGCTGCCCAATGACGTTGGGCACACCGCGGCCAAGGCCATCCAGCCGGCAGCCATCAGAGCTGCGGTTTTCGCCAAGCCGCGCCGCACGGTGCGGGCAGCGTAGCTTTTGCGAAGTCTATGAAGCCGATTCGTCGACGGGTGCGATGGCTACCCGGCTGGTAGCTTCGTGTTGGAGCGGCGAAAAGTTGCCAACAGAAATGGTTAAGTAGCTTTCTATTCGGGTATGGGGGGAACGATGTCGCCGCGAAAGGACGCTGCCGCCAATGCCGAGTCCGCTTCCCCGAAGTTGGTGCTGAGTTTCAGCGCTGTACTCGCACTCACCGCGGGCTTTGTAAACGCAGTCGGCATCCTGATTTTCGCTTTCCCGGTCGGCAACGTCACGGCCGTCACGACTCAGCTGGGCATGAACACCGCCAACCCCTGGCTGTATGAGGGCCATCTGCTGGCGGGAATCGTGCTTGGATTTCTCACGGGGGCGGCGATAGCGGGAGCGGTTCTTGCGCCGACCCGGGCATTGCTAGGACCACGTCAAGCGGCCGTCTTGATACTTGAGGCGATCCTGCTGGTACTGGTTGCCACCGGATTGGAAGTCGCCGGGCTCAAGACGCAGATTGCAGCGGTGGGTATCGAGCCGTCCGTCGTCCATGCCGTCGTGACTGCGGCCGCGTTGGGCATGCAGAACGCGTTGACCTCGAACTTCCGCGGTATGGCCGTGCGCACTACGCACTTCACCGGAACCATCACCGACCTCGGCCTGATGATCGGCCGCAGTCGGGTGCATGGAATCGAGAAGTGGAAGGCCATGATCCTCTCGGCCACCTTTGTCCTGTTCCTGGCGGGCGGCGTGGCCGGGTTGCTGGCCGGCGCGCGGTTCGGTGGGTACGCCCTGTTACTTCCCGCGGCGATCTGCGTAGTGGTCGCGGCCGCCGGCGCGGTCCACAGTCAGGCGCAACGCGTGCGCGTCGTGGGCGACGTCGATGAGCCCGAGGATGTTGAGGCCAAGGCGGCATAGCGCCTCCGGCGTCGCGCTTCCGTCGCCGAGCGTGTGGCTTATGTACGTGTTCCGGCCCTTTCGGGTACATAAGGCGCACGCTCGACGCGCGTCGAGGCGGCGTCGCGCTGTCAGTCTTCGCCGAGCGTGTGGCTTATGTACGTGTTCCGGCCGTTTCGGGTACATAAGGCGCACGCTCGACGCGCGTCGAGGCGGCGTCGCGCTGTCAGTCTTCGCCGAGCGTGTGGCTTATGTACGTGTTCCGGCCGTTTTGCGTACATAAGGCGCACGCTCGACGCGCTTTTGGCAGGCACTTTGGTCAGCAGGGCTTCGGGATGAACAGCGCCCAACACACCACCGGCGGTGGTGGTGGCGGCGCATCGGCCAAGATCCCCGGCGACACATTGCCCTGGCCGGCCGGGACGATGTAGTAGACGTGGCACACATTCCAGTCCCAATTAGGTGGGCTGGTGATGAACGCGCCGCCGGGTTCCCCACGTGGGTCGTCGCCGGGGCACCAATGCCGTTCTCCGTCGGCGTCGGCAACCCCCGAGCCGACGCCCAGCGCCGCCATGCCCAAGCCGGCTGCAGCCAAAGCGGTTGTCCCGAACCGCGCCAAGCGAATCATCGTTGATTCCTTTCTCTCTTCCCCCCGTTGGCTACGGACCCCTCACGGTCGGCAGGTCAGGATGGGAATGCACTGCAGCGACGGTGGCCGCGGTGGCGGAAAGCCTTCGATGATCGTCGAGTCGGTCAAGGGGCTGTTCTCATCGAAGTACCAGGGGTGGCACACGCTGCGGTCCCAGTCCGGCATGTGCTTCATTTCCGGTGAGCCCGGACACCACTGGTAGGTGCAACTGTTGGTCGGGCTCGGCGTGGTACTCCCGTCCTGGCACACCATCGGCGCGGGCTGCGCCGCGGCGGTGGCTTGAGTCAACCCCAGGGACAGGGTCGCCAGGCCCCCGGACAGCACCACCCAGGCCGTAATCTGCTTCAGCGAAGTGCTCAACGTTGTCTGCCTTTCGTGCGTGGCTTGTTGAGCTCAGCTTTGCGTGGCGCGCATGCCGGATCTTCGCGTGATTCTTGCGAATTTCTTGTGCCCGTCGGACGGTGTCACATCGGGTAGTTGCGCACTTCGATGTCATTGGGCCACCTGGTAGCCGGACTCCCAGAAATCGATGACGTACCCACCGGTGCGAAAGTGCGCGGCCCGCTCAACCGAGGTTGGTTTGTGACCGATTTGCGCAGCCAGTACGCGAGCGTCGAGCCGGCCACGGTTAGCTCCCTCATCTAGGGACTGTCACGGATCAACCGAAACAACTGTCAAGCATCAGCCGACGTAATACACAGAAAAAGTGCCCCCGGCAGGATTCGAAAGTGCCGGTACGTAAAACTAGCAAACCCACGCTATCCCGCTGGAATGCCATCTAACAGCACCGATACTGCTGAGCCATTTGACTCAGCAATTGCCGACTCGCCAAACGGTGCCAAAATCGCCCGTGGGGAACGCACGAAGAATGCACGGCGCGGCGAAGGGCAGGTAGATGGCGGGCAAAAAGGGCATGCGAATGCGCAGCTGGGGCACACTGCGGCGGCTCCCGTCCGGTCGGTTCAAGCCACGTACGTCGGCCCAGACCTGGCGCGCCACGCCGCACCGATCACGTACCATCGGCGGCTATGCGCTGACTTTCGACCAGCCGTCAAACCTGTTGCCTGGCGCAATGATCAAAGGCAGCCCAGCGCCCCCGTCAGCATTGCTCGGCGGGTTTATTGAACAGGTTGCGCCGTCGTTCTGCGACCAGGCGCGGGCCAACAACTTCGCCAGCATCATTTGCCGCTACAACCGCGATGACAATCTGGTGCTGGGCAATGTGGACGCTGACACGTTGGGCGTCAGTGTGGATGGGCGCGGGATGGACTACACCGTTGACGTTCCCGAATGGCCCGGTCCGCCTTACCTTTTGGAGATGGTGGCGAGGGGCGATGTCAGGCACTTGTCGTTCACGTTCTGTAATGCGCAGGACGAGTGGGACTACCGCGACGGCATGCCGGTGCGGACGCTGCTGGGTGGCGACATCAGGGATGTCGCACCTGTCGCGTCGGCCGCGTATCCAGATTCTTCTGTAGCGCTCAGAAGCTTGGCCCAGCACAAGCAAGCGCCGTTCGGATGTTGCACGCCTTGCGGAAAACGCGGCAATTGTCGAGGCTGTTCACGCGGTCTGACCGGCCAGCACTTGCAGGAACCATTGCGGGCTGCATGGCGATGGTGAAAACGCTTGCAGCGCAATACCCCGAGGTCGCGGCAGTCAACAACACGCGCAGACGGCTGGAACTGACCGAGATGGCGATTCCCGCGCACGAGAGGCCTACGACTCACGGTAGGGACGCGCTGATAGCAGTGTTGCGGCTCAGGCGGTTTGATAACTAGCTGAGTCAACCGACTCAGCCGGATCAAATGAAAGGCGAACGATGGCGGCCAAATCCAACGATACGGCGAAGATCATAATGCGCGGCGAAATCTACGGACTCTTTGAGAACCGACCGGGCGTCAAACGCGGTGACGTTCTCGAACTGCCGCAAGACCACGCCGAGCGTTGCGTGAAAAGCGGTATCGCGCAATACGATTTGACCGGCGAACTCGGCACGATGTACGCGGACGCCCACTGAGCAGCCCGCCGTGCCGGTCAGCGTCAAACGGCGTCCAGCACAACCGACTCGTGATTCGTTCCGATATTCATCGTCACGGGCTGCCATCATAATTACGCCAGCGGATACTCAGCGCAGCCCTCACCAATCCTTTTTACTTACGACAGGTAACCGGTTTTGAGATAGCGTTCGATTTTCGCGAGTTTGTCCTGGCCGTTGACGCGGGTCCAGTCGCGGTTGCCCTCCCGGATCCATCCGGTGCGGACACCACCTCTGCTGGTGTAGAAGACGCGGACAGCGACACCATCACGCTGCCACTCATCGACAGCGCCAAGGTATCCGGTGCGCTCAGACTGCTCGACTGCTTGCCATCCGCGACTGAGAGCAATCGAGGTGAGTAACTCGGATGCGGTCATGTTGCGGCTCGTTCCCGGGCATAGTCGGGGTTTGTTATTGCGGAAGAAGGGCAGTAGGTCTGCAGAAAACACTGGTCGCACCGAGGCGCACGGGGACGGCAGATTGTTCGGCCCACCTTCCAAAGAGGAAGGTCAAAGATGCCGGGAAAGTCAGGGTTAAGCTCACGAGCCGCATATATTGCCTCGCTTGCTCCGCCGCCTTGGCCTACCAAGCCAAGGCGAGACATCACACGAACGACCTGCACGTCTGCGGAGATGTCGATGTAACGCGTATCCGCGACGTGCACTCGAAAATCCCGTACCAAGATGTTTGTCGCCATCGTGGCAATCTTCGGACCTGCGCCATGGAATTCAAGGAATCGCCGGACAAGCCGGGCGCTCGGCGGGGCGTCCCCCCATATACGTGCTGCATCAGCGCCGTAGTGCTGAATGATCCGAGTCGTTGCACGGTAAGGACGACGCCTATGACGTCAGGGAATCTATGCACTGGCCGAGGTTGCCGAAGCACGCGTACCCAGTCGTCGTCGCTGAACTGTGCAAGCTCGTGTAGCTCGAACGTGCTCACGCGTTCCCTGATGCGTAACGGAATCTTCCATGCCAGCTCAGCCGGCACTCGACGAGCAACCAGGCAAGCAAAGACAAGAGTGTGGGGTGAGCAGGTGAGATCAATTAACATTGCGTCCGCTTCTAAATCACCCGTGAATCGAACCCCACCGCGGCGCGGCGCATCTAGCATTCTGCGGCCCGCATCGACTAGTACGGCGCATATCGCCTCTGTTCGCTCAGGTGTCACGTCTCCATCCGTCATGAATTTAGGACCCTATGCCCGCGAGGCCTCTTTCGGCGACGCGACGCATAGCTGATACCAGGTCCAGGTTATGCTTGGTCGGAGCCGCTGCACAAAGGTCCGAACCCGCCTGCTGAATTGGCAGTGGATCAACCATTCAAATCGAGATCGATGCCACATTGACGAAGGGTTGCTAAGACAGTCTTCTGGTACGGACCATTACTCGCATCCTCAACGATCATCGCAAACAGCGCATCTTTGACTGCGGTACCTGATGCTCGCTTCCAACTGTCAACGAGTGACAATACTGCTTTTATGCGATTATACCTTTGATCGGCCAAGGGTTGTCGCGACAATCCGAGATATTTAACTGTGAGCAATCCGCGATCAGAACCAGGGGCTGGCATAATCAAGTGTCCTAGATAAATTAGGTGATCATCTGGATCGTCTTCGTAAGGATTTAAAAGCGGAGACGCTAAAGAATAGAAGTCAAGCTTCGTATTATTGCAAATCTCGCAGATTAAGGTCAGGTTGCTCCATGCAACCACCAAATGTGGAAAGTCGGACTTCGGCCATATGTGCTCGACATGTGGATAGTTAACAATCGCCATAGTTGAATCGCAATAGGCGCAGCGGCCGGATGTTTCATACGCCAATGTCGCTTTGATCTGCGGATGGCGCCATCTAGTCGGCAGATTTTTCTCACCCGCTGCCCGCAATGCCACATATTCGTTGGTCCACGGAGCTTCTTTCTCAACAAGGATCGGTGGCTTCGGAGCCTTCGCTAGTTGGCGCACTAGGCAGATTCGCCTGCGTCCAGATAGTGCTCGAGAGCAATGGGAAGTTCGTCGATAAGGCCGTTATCTTCCAATTCGTCCTTCAAGGCACGAACCGAATCGCCTGTTACGGGCTTATCGATATATTTGGACATAATCAAATCAAATCGCTGCTCAGCCCACACTGGCCTCGTAGTGGTCAAGCCCAGCACATCTGTCAGTGTTCTCTCCGCAGACCGAGCCTTATTAGCGAAATCCAATACGATGGAATCGACTCGATTTTCTTCGTTGTACCTAAGTACATATACGCGTGCATCCGGTGCAGCGGTGACGATGAACGGACTATGGGTCGCGACGATAAAGTTGACGCCGGGAAATGCCTCTAGCAAGCCTGGAATCAGTGTCCGCTGCAAAGAGGGATGTAGGTGGTTCTCTGGTTCATCGAAGCAAACGGTGAATGTCGGTGATATGGAGGAGCGTAAGTGGATTTGCCAAGCCAGCTCGAATAACGCGTTCATACCGCCCGATATCGCGTCTATGGCAAAACGCCCCGTCAGCGTCTCGAGAATAACTTCGGGAGGCTCTGCGACCAATCTTTGGAAGCCGAGAGAGTCCGGAAGGATGATACGCAGGACTTCTTGAAATCCCGTCCACACGTGATGAGCGTCCTCGTCTGAAGTAACGGCCGAATTACCTTCGCCGTACAATGCCGCCGCGATTAGCGCCTCTTTCATTCGAAGCATGACTGGCCTGATCGTTTGTGCACCACGGTTCGGGAACATTGCCTGCCGTAATTCACCAATATATTCGTCCAAAATCTGTTCGGCACGTGCGAATCTCGCCGGTATAGTAGTTAATTGTTGATATGCGCTTAAACTACGGTGAGATGAAAGGTACAGACCGTCGACAGTCTTTTCGTCTTCGAGGTTTATCGCGTATTGCATTCCTTGACTAAGCAACGGCGCCTGGATAACAGCATGACTTCCATCTCTATATGTCAGATGGCCAATCTTAGCTTGCGGGACACTTCGTTCGTGTTCGGGCATAACCACCCGATCGTGGAGAATGCTTTCGAGCATGCGGATGTAGCTGTCATCTAGCTTGTCATCCCGCGCCAGGATTTCCACAATACGCATTAGGTCGACGGGATGAACGTCAAGCGTACGAAATTCGTGTCCTGACTCAAGTTTCAGCGTAGCGGGACTGGCAAGGAAGTTTGTGTACCAATTAAAGTGGCGACCGAGGATATTTAGCAGCGTAGTCTTTCCTGCGCCATTGGCCCCAGTGATTACCGTGAGTCGAGTTGACAAGTCGATTTCGACAAATCCGAACTGCCTGAACCCGTACAGCGTCAGCCGCTGAAATCCATCGACTTTAGGCGGCGTCGGCGGGCGGCCTGCTCCCATAGCTTGGCATCGTACAGACGACGACATCCGGCGTAAGACGTGCAGCCGGTACTTTACGGTTCGTCTGACTGCCAATGGCCCGAACTAGCCTGGCTCATCAGGAATCCTGTCAGGGCTTCAGCTCCGGTCTGACCTGCGGCAGCAAAGACGCACGGAGAATGCATTTCGGGATTGCCCGACCGCAAAAACATGCTCTGACCAGGCAAGGAACCTGTGCCCCCGGCAGGATTCGAACCTGCGACACCGGCTTTAGGAGAGCCGTGCTCTATCCCCTGAGCTACGAGGGCGGACCCGCTGAGCTTACCGGTCGCCGCAAAAACCAAGCTTCAGCGCAGTTCCGCCATCACTTTGGCGAAGTTGTCGATGTGGTTGTCCTGCACGGTGAAGTGCGTGATCCCGTATTTCTCCCGGTGGCTCGACAGCTTCTCGGCCATCTCGCGCGGGGAACCGCTGAGCACCGAATGCATGGCCAGCAGCTGTTCGTCGGACAAGTCCGGCGCGTTACGGCGGGTCAGCGAGAGGTTGGGGACCGTCTCACCCTCGCGCGGCACCGCGGTGATCACCAGGTTCAACTCGAGCGTTTCGAACCGGTCGCCGGCGGCGGCGCGAACGAAGTCGATGCGCTCGGCGAGCGGGTCGTCCACGTCTCGCACGCGGGCTCCGGTCAGGGCGACGATGTCGGCGTGTCGCGCGGCCAGGGTCATCACCCGGTCACCGCTGCCGGCCACCATGATCGGCACTCGGGGGTGGTGCTCTTTGAGGTAGCCGGTCATGTGTTCCAGATAGTCGACCCGGGCTCCCGCGCTGGGATAGGGCAGCTCGGCGGCCTCGAATTCCTCACGCACGTAACCGGTTCCGAGGCCAACCTCCAGCCGCTCGTCGCTGAGTAGGTCGAGGGCCCCGATGTCCCGGCTCAACAGCGCCGGCTTGTAAAACGCGGCGTTGAGCACGTACATGCTCAGCCGGATCCGCTCGGTGACCATCGCGGCCGCCGTCAGCGTCGGAAACGGTGCCGCCGCACCGAGATGGTCTGGCACACAGAGGATGTCGAAGCCGAGATCCTCCGCCCGCCTCGCCGTATCCACCAAAGCCTCGCGGGACTTGAAGTAGCGAATGCTCACGCCGAAGCGAAAATCCTTGGCCACCAACCACTCCATTCAACGATGGGAAGAAATCTGCCACGACCGCGCCGCGGCCGCCAAACCTTTGATCAATCCGGCAGTGACCGGTGACAAACCATCCGCACCCGGCAGGGGACTGCGCGGGCTCAGGCCGCGGACCCGGACCGGAAGCTCGAGCTGGGTCCCGCCGCCGCGCACCCTGTTGACCGGGTTGTCCGGATGCAGGCCGCGCAGTTTCCCGGGTATCACGTCGAGATCGGTGACAACTTGGTACCCGGGCAGGCGAACATGGGCGGCCACGTGCGCGGCCAGATCGCGATTTCGCCCGCCGGCCAGCAGTTGTGTCTCGCGTCCGATCCGGCCGTAGCCATGCAGCGACACCGCCACGTCGACGTGTTCGAGGAACTCGGCCAACCGCGCGGATTCGGCCGGATCGAATCGCGACGACGGCAGATGGTTGGTGTATTGGTCGGGGTGACGTAGCACATACACCGAGGCGTCGACGGCGTCGGCGGCCCGCTCGGCGATGACGTCGGTCATCTGTTCCAGTCCGCCGCCATGAATGGCCAGGAACCCGAAGCGGGATCGCAGCCGGCTCACCTCGACTATCCCCGGTTCTCTGAGTAACTCCGAAAGGGACTGCGGCCCAGTGCCATTGGGCGACATGGGTTGCGGCCACCGGGCAGGGTCCCAGCGGTGCAGAAAGTCGATCCAGCGTTGCGGCAGACCGTGGTGGGTGGCGCCGTCGATGATCCGCGAGAGGTAACCGGGCCGGGGCGGGCCGGGCGTCACCCGATGGTCGATGTACACCCACGCCGGTTCCGGACCGGTGTGAGTGTGCACGGTCAGCTCATCGCGCCGGTATCGCACCGGCACTCCTTCGGCGCTGTCCAGGACGGTCAGGTCGTGATCGGAGAGTTGCCACACCACACCGTGCACCTCATTGCCCGCGGACGGCTCGACGGTGGCCACGCCGCGCTGGTTGATCAGCCAGCCGTGATCGCACAGCACCGCCGGTCGCGGGTCGATGGCGTCCGGGCAGCGTCTCGCCATCTGGTTCACACACAGGTTGGAGCCGTATGCGAAGTAGGGGTGCCGGCGGACCGGCATCAGCCCGTCGCGGTGAGGTAGATCAGCGCCACGTTAAGCAGACTAATCATCACGGCGACCACCCAGCCAACGATGGTCGTGGCCCGGTGGTTGGTGTCGCCGCCCATGAGTTCGTGGTTGCCCGTCAGTCGGATCAGCGGCAACACCGCGAACGGGATTCCGAACGACAGCACCACCTGCGAGAGCACCAGCGTCCGGGTGGGATCGACGTTCAGTGACAGCAGGGTTATCGCCGGGCACAGCGTGACCAGGCGGCGCACCAGCATCGGCACCGACCAGTGCAACAGCCCCTGCATGATCATGGCGCCGGCGTACGCCCCCACCGATGAGGACGCCAGCCCCGACGCAAGCAACCCGACGGCGAACAGCACCGCGATCGTCGGGCCCATGGTGTCGCGGACCGCCGCGTAGGCGGCTTCGATGGAACCGACATCCCCGTGACCGCGCATGTTGTAGGCAGCGACCAGCAGCATCGCGGCGTTGACTCCCCCGGCGATCACCATGGCCACGCCGACGTCCCAGCGGGTGATGCGCAGTAACCGTCGTCGGGTCGGCCCGGGCGCGGGATGCCCGTGCCGGTCGCGGGCCAGCCCGGAATGCAGATACACGGCGTGGGGCATCACGGTGGCGCCCAGGATGGCCGCGGCCAGCAGCACGCTCTCGGCGCCTTGGAAGCGCGGCACCAGCCCGCTCAGCACGTCGCCGGCCGGGGGTGTCGCGACGAAGAAGCTCGCGGTGAAGCCGACGGCGATGATCAGCAGCAATCCGGTGATGACCGTCTCGAACAGGCGCTGCCCCCGACGGTCCTTGATGGTCAACAACAGCAGCGAGATGACGCCGGTGATGAGCCCGCCGACCGGTAACGGCAGGCCGAACAGGATGCGCAGCGCGACCGCCCCGCCGATCACTTCGGCGACGTCGGTGGACATCGCGACGATTTCGGCTTGCGCCCAGTACCCGAGCCGGGCCGGTCGCCCCATGCGCTCGCCGATCGCCTCGGGAAGCGACCGTCCAGTGACCAATCCGAGTTTCGCCGAGAGGTATTGCACCAGGCCGGCCATCACGTTGGCGGCGACTATGACCCACAGCAGCAGGTAGCCGAACTGGGTGCCGGAGCTGACGTTGGCCGCGACGTTGCCCGGGTCCACGTAGGCGATCGCGGCAACGAACGCGGGCCCCAGCAGGTACCAGCTCGCCCGGTCCGACGTTGCGGTTTCCTGCGCCAATGCACCAGCCTTCGGCAGTCGAGGAAGCGATTCCGAATGAAAAAGTGAGGGTATCCGAAACGTTCCCCGCCGCGGCTGCGGGCCGCCGCGCGCCTACCCGGCGCTGATGCTGCCGCCGCCGTCCACCCGCAGCACCTGGCCCGTCAGGTATCCGGCGTCTTCATCCAGCAACGCGCAGATCACGTGCGCGATCTCCGCGGGAGAGCCGACCCGGCCCATCGGGATGGCGCTTAGCAGGCGGGCCTCGCGCTCGGACCCGACCGGGCTGCGCTCGCGGTACATCTCCGTCTCGATCGGGCCCGGTGCGACGGCGTTTACGGTGATGCCGCTCGCCGCAAGTTCGGCCGCCCAAATGCGCGTGCAGGTTTCCAGCGCGGCCTTCGCCGCGGCGTAGGGGGTGCGCTCGCGGGTGCCCCGCGTTGTCAGGCTGCTGACATTGACGATCCGGCCCCATCCGGCCGCGGTCATGCCCGGCAGCACCGCTTGCACCACCTGCACCGCGGTGCGCACGTTCATGTCATAGGTCGAGAAGAGGTCGTCCAGCTCGATCGAGCCGATGCGGCCGAACCGGGCGAACCCGACGTTGTTCACCACCGCGTCGACCGTGCCGTCGGCCACCACTTGCTGCAACGTCGCGGCCGTGGCCGCCCGGTCGGCCAGGTCGACCGGGTAGCTCGGCCCAGGAAAATCCGCAGGCGCGGTTCGCGCCAGGCCGATCGGTTCGTTTCCGCTAGCGGCCACCCGGTCGGCCACCGCGCGGCCGATCCCCTTGGACGCGCCGGTGATCAGCACCCTTCGTCTGGGCATGACGTACCCCTATCGCCGGTGATGCTTCAGTCTGCGCCCCGACGCGCTCGCTCGGGTATGGCCCAGCGGACAGAATTCCCACGGAAACCGACACGCCCCAGCTATGCAACCTCGAAATACCCTCGACCGCACACACTTCCAGGCCAAAGGCAGTTACCTCACAGATCGGGAACAGGTATCTCCAAGTTGGGGAAGGTCAACCCGCCGTCGACCTCCAACGTCTTGCCGGTCAGGAAACCTCCGGCCGGAGAAGCCAAATAGACTGCGGCAGCGGCAATGTCGGCCGGATCGCCGAGGCGGCGCAACGGTGTCGCCCGCTCCATCGGCTCGCGCAGTTCGTCGTTGCCGGCCACCACGTCCAACGCCGAGGTCAGGATCGAGCCTGGGGCGATCGCGTTGACCCGGATGCGGGGGCACAGGTCCAGCGCCGTGAGCCTGGTGTAGTGCGACAGCGCGGCTTTGGCCGTGCCGTAGGCAGCGAAGCCCCGTCCGGCCAACCGGCCGATCGCCGACGTGATGTTGATAATGCTGCCACCGCCGGAGTGTTCGAGCATCAGCGGCACCGCGGCGACGGTCAATGCGTGGGCGGTGCCGACATTGAAGGTGAACGCGTCCTTGAGGTCTTTGGTCGACGTGGTCAGCAGCGTGTTCGGCATGCTGCCACCGACGTTGTTCACGACGATGTCCAGTTTCCCGAACGCCTCGACGGCCGCGCCGGCCAGCTTCGCGGTTTCCTCGGGGTGAGCCAGGTCTGCCGCCACGACATGGGCCCGCCGGCCAGCCGCCCGTACCTGCTCGGCAACCTCGTCCAACTGGGCTTGGGTGCGCGACCCGATGACCACGTCGGCGCCCGCTTCGGCAAAAGCCAGCGCGATGGCCGCGCCGAGGCCGCGGCCGGCGCCGGTGATGACGGCAACCTTGTCGTCCAGACGGAACCTGTCGAGGATCACTGCGGCCTCTCTTCAGTTGTCGGGCCGAAACAGCAGCGGCGACCGCCCGTCCCGGGGGATTTTTGTAACAGGTTCTAGTTTGGCACAGCGGTCGTGCGCAACAACGGCCACCGCGTCGTTGCGCACCACAGCGCTGGCACCTGCGACCCTTCCAAGGCAAGTTACGTGTTGTTAATGTAGCTGCAGAGCAGCGAGGAAAAGGGCTGGTTGACGGCCGCGATGGAGGGGCGGCGGCTAGTATGTTTCATCACTACCGTTAGGAACTGAATTGAAACTCAACCGATTTGGCGCCGCACTGGGGATCCTGGCTTCCGGGGCACTGGTTCTTTCGGCGTGTGGTAGCGACAACAACGCTGGCGGCGGAGGCCAGGGTTCATCCGGCGGTTCGTCGGCAGCGGCCAACGTGAATTGTGGTGGAAAGAAGACGCTGAAAGCCAGCGGATCCACCGCCCAGGCAAACGCGATGACCCGGTTCGTCAAGGCTTTCGAATCGGCTTGCCCCGGACAGACCCTCAACTACACGGGTAACGGCTCCGGCGCCGGCATCAGCGAGTTCAACGGCAATCAAACCGATTTCGGCGGTTCAGACTCTCCGCTGAGCAAGGAGGAGGCGGCCACCGCGCAGCAGCGTTGCGGAGGCTCGCCGGCGTGGAACCTGCCGGTGGTGTTCGGTCCCATCGCGGTCACCTACAACCTCTACGGGGTGGACTCGCTGAATTTGGACGGGCCCACCCTGGCCAAGATCTTCAGCGGCGGCATCACCACCTGGAACGATCCCGCTATCGCAGCACTGAACTCTGGGACCAATCTGCCCGCGACGCCCATCCACGTCGTCTTCCGTAGCGACGAGTCGGGTACCACCGACAACTTCCAGCGCTACCTCGACGCGGCCTCCAACGGCGCATGGGGCAAGGGCGCCGGAAAGGCTTTCAAAGGCGGTGTCGGTGAGGGCGCCAAGGGTAACGACGGGACATCCGCGGCGATCAAGAGCACCGAAGGGTCGATCACCTACAACGAGTGGTCGTTCGCCCAGGGCCAGAAGCTGAACATCGCCAAGATCATCACCTCGGCCGGTCCAGAGCCCGTGACGATCGGCACCGACTCGGTCGGCAAGACCATCTCCGGTGCCACCATCTCCGGGCAGGGCAACGACCTGGTGCTCGACACGCTCTCGTTCTACCGGCCGACGCAGCCGGGCTCGTACCCGATCGTGCTGGCCACCTACGAGATCGTCTGCTCGAAGTACCCCGCCGCGGATGTCGGGACTGCCGTGAAAGCTTTTCTGCAGTCGACGATCGGCGGGGGCCAAAATGGTCTGGGTGACAACGGGTATGTCCCGATCCCCGACTCGTTCAAGTCGAGGTTGTCGACCGCAGTCAACGCCATCTCCTGATCTGAGGTTCGTGTGGTAACTACCCCGCTAGCTAAAGCTGCGCTAGCGGAGGTAGACGCGCGCGCGTCGCGACGGGCCGACCGCCTGTTCAAACTGCTCGCCTCGGCGGCCGGTTCCACCATCGTGGTGGCGATCGTGCTGATCGCGGTGTTCCTGTTGGTCCGGGCGATCCCGTCGCTGCGCGCGAACCATGTGAACTTCTTCACCAGTCCGAAGTTCGACACTTCCGGCGATCAACTGGCGTTCGGCATCCGCGACCTGTTCATGGTCACGGTGCTGAGCTCGTTCACCGCCCTGGTGCTGGCCGTGCCGATCGCGGTCGGCATCGCGGTGTTCATCACCCAGTACGCACCGAGCAGGTTGTCGCGCCCGTTCGGCGCGATGGTGGACCTGCTGGCTGCGGTGCCGTCGATCATCTTCGGGCTGTGGGGGATCTTCGTGCTGGCTCCGAAGCTGCAGCCGCTGGCCGAGTTCCTCAATCGCAACCTGTATTGGATCCCGCTGTTCGCGAAGGGCAATGTCTCCCTGGCCGGCGGGGGAACCATCTTCACCGCCGGCATCGTGCTGGCGGTGATGATCTTGCCGATCGTCACCTCGGTATCGCGAGAGGTGTTTCGGCAGACCCCGCTGATGCAGATCGAAGCGGCCCAGTCGCTGGGTGCGACGAAATGGGAGGTGGTGCGGATGACCGTGCTGCCGTTCGGCCGCAGCGGGGTGGTGGCCGCTTCCATGCTGGGCCTGGGCCGCGCGCTGGGCGAGACCGTCGCCGTGCTGATCATTCTGCGCTCGGCCGCCAAGCCGGGCAATTGGTCGCTGTTTGACGGCGGCTACACCTTCGCATCCAAAATTGCTTCAGCCGCTTCCGAATTCAGCCAGCCGCTGCCGACGGGAGCGTATATCTCGGCCGGGTTCGCACTGTTCGTGCTGACATTCATGGTGAACGCCGCCGCCCGCGCGATCGCGGGCGGAAAGGTCAACGGGTGAGTCGCTGATGACTGTTGACGCGCTCGACAGGCCGGTCAAAGTGGTCGTGTTCCGCCCGCTCAGTACGTGGCGGCGGGTCAAGAACGGGATGGCGACGACGTTCTTCTTGGCCTCGTTCGCGGTGGCGCTGGTGCCGTTGGTCTGGCTGTTGTGGGTGGTGATCGCACGCGGCTGGCGGGCCATCGTCCACGTCGACTGGTGGACGCACTCGTTGCGCGGCGTGCTGCCCGAGGAGTTCGCCGGCGGCGTCTATCACGCGCTGTACGGGTCGTTGGTGCAAGCCGGTGTGGCGGCGTTGATCGCTGTGCCGCTGGGCCTGATGACCGCGGTGTATCTCGTCGAATACGGCAACAGTCGCATGGCGCGGCTTTCGACATTCATGGTCGACGTGCTGGCCGGCGTGCCCTCGATCGTCGCCGCCCTGTTCGTGTTCAGCTTGTGGATTGCCACCCTCGGTTTCGAGCAGAGCGCACTGGCCGTGTCGTTCGCGCTGGTACTGCTGATGTTGCCGGTGGTGGTTCGTTCCACCGAGGAAATGTTGCGGCTGGTGCCCGATGAATTGCGGGAAGCCAGCTACGCGTTGGGTGTCCCGAAATGGAAGACGATCGTGCGGATCGTGTTTCCGATCGCGATGCCGGGCATCATCTCCGGTGTGCTGCTGGCAGTAGCGCGCGTCATCGGCGAGACCGCCCCGGTGCTGGTGCTGGTGGGATACAGCCGCTCGATCAATGTCGATATCTTCGAGGGCAACATGGCCTCGCTGCCTTTGCTGATCTACACCGAGCTCACCAACCCCGAACACGCCGGCTTCCTGCGCGTCTGGGGCGCGGCGCTGACCCTGATCATCATCGTGGCCCTGATCAACCTGATCGCCGCCGGAATCAAATTGGTGGCGACCCGCGGCCTGCTGCGCAACATGTTCGCCTCGGCCGCCCAGGGCTTCGGCATCTTCCGCTAACTACGACTTTCGCTAACTACGATTGCGCGAGCCGCAGCACCCGGCCGTTACCGCGGTCGGCGACGTAAACGTTGCCCTTCTTGTCCACCGCCACCGACAGCGGGGTGTTCAGGCCGGTGAACGGCAACTCGACGGAGGCGGTCGCTCCAGCCGGCAACTTCGCCACCACGTTGTTGTCGTGTTCGGTGACGTAGACCGCGCCGGCGCCGTCCACCGTGATGCCCCACGGGGCGCTGATGCCGGTGAACGGCAACACCGTCTGGTTCGACGTGCCGGCGTCCAATTTGAGCACCCGGTTGTTGTCGGTATCGGTGGCGTAGATGTTGCCGTCGCTGTCGATGGCCACGCCGTCGGGATTCTTCAGGCCCTGGAACGGCACCTCGATCTGCTGGTTGGTGCCGGCCGCCAACTTGAGCACCCGGTTGTTGCCGCGGTCGGCCACGTACACGTTGCCCTGGGCGTCGACCGCGACACCCTCCGGGTAGTTCAGGCCGTCGAACGGCAGCACCACCTGGTTGTTAGAACCGGCCGACAACGACACCACCCGGTTGTTGAAGTCGCTGACGTAGATCTTGCCGGCACCGTCCACCGCGATGCCCTGCGGCTCGTATAGGCCGTTGAACGGCTTGACTGTTGGCGAAGACGACCCGTCGGGCAGTGCCACCACCCGGCCGTACATGGTCTGGTTGGTGACGTAGACGACGCCGTTGCCGTCGACCGCCACACCGCCCGGCGCGAAGCGGAAGTTGAGCCCGTTGAACGGCAGGACCTGCGCTCCGCCGGCTTGAGTGGGGCCGGAGTCCTTCTTGTCCTCCCCGCCGAAGATCAGGAACCCGGTGACCGCGGCGATCACGAGCAGCACCACGGCGGCCAGGGCACCGATGAGCAGGCCCTTGCGCGACTTGCGTTGCGGCGGGGGCGTGGACTGCGGTGGGGGCGTTCTCACCGGATGCGGCTGCGACGGCTGCTGGTAGGGCGGCGGACCACCAAAGCCAGGTCCGGATGCGACACCAGGCTGGCTGCCGGCCCAGGCGGTCGGGGCGGCGGGGGCGGCTTGGGTGTACTGGTCCGAGTTGTGCGACGGGCGCTCCCGCCACCCACCGGTGTTCGACGGCAGTGGCCCGGCCATCGTCTCGTCGCCGGTATGCATCGGGGGCACCGGCGCGCGCATGGTCGCGGGGTCGCTGTACTGCTGGTGAGGAGCGGAGTACTGCTGCGGAGCGGACGCATTGGAGTTCGTCCAACCACTGTTCAGGCTTGGATCGACGACGGGCGCGATCAGCGTCTGGTTGTCGCCCTGGCGCAGGATCGTGGCCTCCTGGCGCTGCTCGGGCGTGGTGAGGGCGTCATGGGCGGCGGCGGCCAGGTCGCCCGCGGTCATGTATCGCTGGTTCGGGTTCTTCGCCATGCCCTTGGCGATCACCTGGTCCAGGGCTTCCGGGACCCGGCCGGGCCGCAGCACACTGGGCCGGGGGATCGGCTCCATCAGGTGGGAGGCGATCAACCGCTCGACGCTGTCGGCGCGGTAGGGCGGCGCTCCGGTCAGACATTCGCCCAGCACACAGGCCAGCGCGTAGATGTCGGCCTTATAGGTGACGTCGTCTCCGGTGAAACGTTCCGGTGCCATGTAGCTGTAGGTGCCGACCGCCATCCCGCTCTGGGTGAGGTTGGGGTCGTGGGCTGCGCGGGCGATGCCGAAATCGACCAGGTAGGCGAAGTCGTTGGCGGCGATGAGGATGTTCTCCGGCTTGACGTCGCGATGGGTCACGCCGCTGGCGTGCGCGGCATCCAGCGCGGCGGCGATCTGGCGGACGATCGCCACGGCGCGGGCCGGGGTCAGCGGGCCGAACTGGGTCAGCATCGAGCGCAGCGATACGCCGTCGATCAGGCGCATTTCCACATAGAAATGACCCTCGATCTCGCCGTAATCGTGGATCGGCACGATGTGCGGTTCGGTGAGCCTGCCTGCGGTGTCGGCCTCTCGCTGCATGCGGGCGCGAAACACCGGATTGTTGGAATATTGCGTCGAGATCAGCTTTAGCGCGACCACCCGGTGCTTCCGGGTGTCCTCGGCTTCGTAGACCTCACCCATCCCGCCGCGGCCGATCAGGCGCACCAACTGGTAGGGACCGAACTGCGAACCCACCCGCGATTCCGAACCGGTGTTGGTCACCGTCGATGCTCCCTTCGCCACCCGACGACATTCCGGCCGACTGTGCACCGCCGAATCTGATGGTTAACACACGGTAAATCCTCACAGAGCAGGCACACAACAAAATGGCGCCACTCACAGTGAATTTTGAATCACGAGTGAGTAACGCCGGTCCCGGATTTCCTGTCGGGCCGCCGGCGCGCGGCCTGTCCCGCCGGATCGGTCCCTCGGTCCAGAGTGGCTCTGTCCGTTCGTAATTCGGTACGGGTGGCCGAGATGCGAATGACGCCAGCGGTCCAGGCGGCGGAACCGGCCGCCCCCCAACGGGTCCCGCTCAACCGCGACGGTGACTGCCGGTCATGCGATCGCGTTCACGATCGGTACCAGCTTCGACTGGAAGTTGTTGGGCAACGGAATGTACCCGTATTCGTCCAGACCGATTTGGCCGTCGCCAATTGTGGCTTGCATGAACGCTTTTACCGCCTGGCCGGTCGGAGTATCGGGATACTTCGAGCAGACGATCTCGTAGGTGACCAACACGATCGGGTAGGCCCCGGCCTGCGTCGGCCGGTAGAACGATGAGGTGTCCACGATCAGATCATTCGGGTCGGTGCCGTCCTTGAATGTCGCCCCGGCGATGGTCTTGCCGACGGTTTCGGCGCTGATCGACACCGCTTCGGGGCCCGCCGAAGTGATGATCTGAGCCATGTTCAGCTGGTGGCCGACGGCGAACGACCACTCGTTGTAGGTGATCGAGCCGTCCGTGCGCTTCATCGCCTGCGATGTGCCGTCGTTGCCGGTGGCGCCCTCGCCGACGCCGCCGTTGAAGGCCTGGCCGGTGCCTTTGCCCCAGGCGCCGTTGGACGCCGCGTCCAGATATCTCTGGAAATTGTCGGTGGTTCCGGACTGGTCGGCGCGGAAGACGACGTGGATCGGAGTCGGGGGCAGGTTCGTGCTCTTGTTCAGCGCCTTGATCGCTGGGTCGTCCTACTTGGTGATTGCCCCGTTGAATATCTTGGCGATGGTCGGCCCGTCCAGGCTGAGCGAATTGATGCCGTTGATGTTGTACGTGACCGCAATAGGGCCGAACACCACCGGGATGTCCCATGCCGGCGAACTGCATCGCTCCCGGGCGCGGTCGGGTTCGCCCTTGTCCGGATTCATCGGCGAGTCGGATCCCGCCAAGTCCACCTGACTGCTGAGGAACGCCTTCATACCGGCGCCCGAGCCGTTGGCGTTGTAGTCCAACGTGTGGCCCGGGCAGGCGTGGATGAAGGCGTACACGAACTGCTCCATCGCGTTCTTCTGCGCGGTCGAGCCGGCGGCGAGGATCTTTTTCTTGCCGCCGCAGTTGACCGGCACCACCGGCGTGCTGCTGGTTGCCGACGAGGACGCTGTGTTACCGGAGTTGCCGCCGCATCCCGAGAGCACCAGTGCGACGGCAACGAGCAGACTCAGTGCGACGCCAGGTCGAGTGAACTTCACGGCAACTCCTCTAAGCGAACGCAGGCGATAACCGAACACGGGCGAAGATGAACAAAGAATGTCACTGCTGACCCCGTGTCGGTCAAGGTTTCTTAAGATTTCGACGCCGCTTTGGAACCGGCTTTCTTGGCCGGCGATTTCTTCGCCGGGGACTTCTTGGCCGGTGCCTTCTTGGCGGGCGCTTTCTTGGCTGCCGCCTTCTTCGCCGGGGCCTTGGTGGTGGCGCCGCCGTTGCCCGAGCGGGCCTTCACGCTGGCTTCCAACTTCGCCAGCAGATCTGAGACGTCCTCGGTCTCGTCCAGCTCGGTCGGCTGCTCTTCGACCGTAAATGCCTCTCCGCCTTCTAGTTTGGCGTCCACCAGTTCTTGCAGCTGCTCCTGGTAGGTGTCGTGGTAGCGGTCCGGATTGAAATCATCGGCCATCGACTCCACTACCTGGCCGGCCATCTTCAGTTCGGCCGGTTTGATGTCGACTTCCTTGTCCAGCACCGGGAAGTCGGGATCACGGATCTCGTCGGGCCACAACAAGGTGTGGATCACCATCACGTCGCGCTTGCCGAAATCCTTGACGCGCAGGGCAGCCAGCCGAGTCTTGTTGCGCAGCGAGAAATGCACGATCGCCATCCGCTCCGTTTCGGCAAGCGTCTTAGCCAGCAGCACATAGGATTTGGACGATTTGGAATCCGGCTCCAGGAAGTAGCTGCGGTCGAACATCATCGGGTCGACCTCGCTGGCCGGGACGAACTCGAGCACCTCGATTTCGCGACTACGTTCCTCGGGCAACGTGGCGATGTCCTCGTCGGTGATCACCACCGATCGGCCGTCGTCGGATTCGAAGGCCCGGGCGATGTCGCTGTACTCGACGACTTCGCCGCATACCTCGCACACCCGCTTGTACCGAATGCGGCCGTTGTCCTTGGCATGCACCTGGTGGAATTTGATGTCGTGGTCCTGGGTGGCCGAGTACACCTTGACCGGCACGTTCACCAGCCCGAAGGCGATCGAGCCCTTCCAAATGGAGCGCATTTCGTCAGTATGCCCCGTGCGAGTCTCAATAACCCCTTGAGGCGTTGAGCGCGGCGCGGTCCGGTAGGTCCGCACCCGCACGGGTGACGGTGAGGGCCGACGCCGCCGTCGCCAACTCGAGCACCGACGTCACCTCGCCGAGCTCGATCCGGTGCAGGGCATTACGCCGGTCACCGCCCAACAAGCCCAGTTCCCACAGACCGTCGAGCAGCCCGACCATGAACGCGTCGCCCGCCCCGACGGTGTCCACCACCCGCTGAGGATGGGCGGGCACCAGCACCTGCCCGGCCGCGCAGAATCCGATCGCGCCGCGTTCGCCCATGGTCAGCGCCACGAGCGCCGGCCCGCACGCCAGCCAGCTGCGGGCCGTGTCCTGCGGTGCCCGGTCGGGAGCAAGCCAGCGCAGGTCCTCGTCGCTGACCTTGACGATGTCACTGCGCTCGACGAGGTTGTCGATGCGTTCCCGTGCCTGGTCGCGGTCGACGACCACGGACGGTCGCACGTTGGGGTCGAAGGTGATAGTCGCGGAGACCCGGTAGGCGTCCAGTAGGGCGGCCACCGCCAGGCAACCCGGTTCGCGTACCGCCGCGATGGAGCCGGTGTGCACGAATAGCGGCGGCGGCACCGGCGGTGTCCCGGTGAGCCGCCAATCCAGGTCGAACGAATAGTTGGCCGAGCCGTCCGCTGCGATGGTCGCCACCGCGGTGGAGGTGCGCGTCCCGGCGATGCTGGTCGGAAGAAGATGAGCGCCAGCGTCTTTGAGGTAGTCGGCGATGCGCCGGCCGGCGGCGTCGTCGCCGATGTGGGTCAGGAAGTCGACGCCGCGGCCCAGCCGCGCGAGCCCGACGGCAACATTGAGCGGACTGCCACCCACATGCTCGCCGCCGCTGGGTCCCTTGACGATGTCGATCAGGGCCTCGCCGATCACCAGGCCCTTCATGAGCCTTGTCCCATGCCCGACACGTTACGTTGGCACTATGGGTTCGGCACAGGGGCAGCAGGTCAAGCTGACCAACGCCGACAAAGTGCTCTATCCGGCGACCGGGACCACGAAGCGCGAGATCTTCGACTACTACACCAACATCGCCGAGGTGATGGTGCCGCACATCGCGGGCCGCGCAGCGACCCGCAAGCGCTGGCCCAACGGCGTCGACGAGCCGGCGTTCTTCGAGAAGCAGTTGGCGTCCTCGGCTCCCGATTGGCTGCCGCGCGCGAGCATCACGCACCGGTCGGGTACCACGACGTATCCGATCATCGACAGCGTTGACGGGCTGGCCTGGATCGCCCAGCAGGCGGCGCTGGAGGTGCACGTGCCGCAGTGGCGGTTCGTCGCGGAGTGGACCCGCAGCGGGGAAACCCTCAAACCGGGACCGGCTACCCGGTTGGTGTTCGACCTGGACCCCGGCGAGGGTGTGACGATGGCCCAACTGGCGCGGGTAGCGCGCGCGGTGCGGGACATGATGGCCGACATCGGCCTGACCACCTACCCGCTCACCAGCGGCAGCAAGGGTTTGCACCTGTACGCGCCGCTGGATGAGCCGGTGAGTAGCCGCGGCGCCACCGTGCTGGCCAAACGTGTTGCGCAGCAATTGGAGAAGGCCATGCCCAAGCTGGTCACCTCGGTGATGGCGAAAAATGTGCGGGCCGGCAAGATCTTCCTGGACTGGAGCCAGAACAACGGTGCGAAAACCACGATCGCGCCGTATTCGCTACGTGGACGCGAGCATCCGACGGTCGCCGCGCCGCGCACCTGGGAAGAGCTCGACGACCGGGGTTTGCGCCAGCTGCGTTTCGATGAGGTGCTGGCCCGGGTGGCTCGCGACGGTGACCTGATCGCCCCGCTGGATCCCGGTGTGCTGCTGCCGGACCGGCTGAGCAAGTACCGCAGCATGCGCGACTCGTCCAAGACGCCCGAGCCGGTGCCGCGCTCGAAACCCACTACCGGCCAGAACAATACGTTCGTCATTCAGGAGCACCACGCGCGCCGCCTGCACTACGACTTCCGGCTCGAACGTGACGGCGTGCTGGTGTCCTGGGCGGTGCCGAAGAACCTGCCCGAGACGCCATCGGTGAACCACCTGGCTGTGCACACCGAAGACCATCCGCTGGAGTACGCCTCGTTCGAGGGCAACATCCCCAAGGGCGAATACGGCGGCGGCAAGGTGATCATCTGGGATTCGGGGACCTACGAGGCGGAGAAGTTCCTTGATGGCCCCGAAAAAGGGGAGGTGATCGTCAACCTGCACGGCAGCCGGATTTCGGGGCGCTATGCGCTGATCCAGACCAAGGGCGACCAGTGGCTGGCGCACCGGATGAAGGACCAGAACGTCTTCGACTTCGACGCGCTCACCCCTATGTTCGCCACGCACGGGTCGGTGGCAGGCCTGAAGAAGGGACAGTGGGCATTCGAGGGCAAGTGGGACGGGTACCGACTGTTGGTTGACGCCGACCACGGCACGCTGCGGCTACGGTCCCGCAGCGGGCGTGACATGACCAAGGAATACCCCCAATTGCAGTCGTTGGCCGCCGATCTCGCGGATCACCACGTGATTCTCGACGGGGAGGTGGTGGCACTTACTTCCGCCGGCGTGCCGAGCTTCAACGAAATGCAGAACCGGGTTCGGGCGACCCGGATCGAGTTCTGGGCCTTCGATCTGCTCTACCTGGACGGGCGTTCGCTGTTGCGGGCCAAGTATTCCGACCGGCGCAAGCTGCTGGAAACCTTGGGCAGCGCAAGCGAACTCATCGTCCCCGACCTGCTGCCCGGCGACGGCCCCGACGCGATCGAGTATTCCCGCAAACAGGGCTGGGAAGGGGTGGTCGCCAAGAAGCGGGATTCCAGCTATCAGCCGGGCCGGCGCTCGGCCTCTTGGATCAAGGACAAGAACTGGAACACCCAGGAAGTGGTGATCGGCGGCTGGCGGGTGGGTGAAGGCGGACGCAGCAGCGGCATCGGCGCATTGCTGCTGGGCATTCCGGGTCCCGACGGGCTTGAGTTCGTCGGCCGGGTGGGCACCGGGTTCACCGACCGCGAACTGGCCAACCTGAAGAAGACGCTGGCACCGCTGCACACCGACGAATCACCCTTTTACCCAGCGCTTCCCAGGCGAGAGGCGCGAGGCGTCACCTACGTCGAGCCAGTTCTGGTCGGTGAGGTGCGCTACAGCGAATGGACCCCGGACAACCGGTTGCGCCAATCGAGTTGGCGCGGGCTGCGGCCGGACAAAAAACCAAGTGAGGTAGTGCGCGAATGAAATGGGTTACCTATCGCGGTGCGGACGGCGAACGGGTTGGGGTGCTCTCCGGCGAGCAGATCCATGCGCTCCCGGCGGGTCAGACGCTGCTCGGGTTGATCGGCTCGGGCCCCGACGGGCTGCGGGCCGCCGGCGAGGAGGCGTTGCGGTCACCGGCCGCGGTGGTGGCGCTGGGGTCGGTGACGCTGGCCGCGCCGATCCCTCGCCCACCGTCGATCCGAGACTCGTTGTGCTTCCTGGATCACATGCGCAACTGTCAGGAGGCCACCGGCGGCGGCCGCGTCCTGGTGGATGCCTGGTATCGCATCCCGGCGTTCTACTTCGCCTGTCCGGCAACGGTGTTGGGACCCTACGACGACGCTCCGATGGCACCCGGAAGTCTTTGGCAGGACTTCGAATTGGAGGTCGCCGCGGTGATCGGCACCGCGGGCAAAGACCTGACGGTCGAGCAGGCCGAAGCGGCGATCGTCGGCTACATGATCTTCAACGACTGGTCGGCCCGGGACCTGCAGGCGCTGGAGGGGCAGCTGCGGATCGGGCAGGCCAAGGGCAAGGACAGCGGCGTCACCCTGGGCCCGTATCTGGTCACCGCGGACGAGCTCGAACCGTTCCGGCGGGACGGCAAGCTGAGCCTGCAAGTGCAGGCACTGGTCAACGACACCGTGATCGGTACGGGGTCCACCGCCGCCATGGATTGGACCTTCGGCGAGGTCATCTCGTACATGTCGCGCGGTGTGACGCTGCAACCCGGGGATGTGATCGGGTCCGGGACCGTGCCGACCTGCACGCTCGTCGAGCATTTGATCGAGCCGGAATCCTTTCCCGGCTGGTTGCGTGACGGTGACGTGGTGACGCTGCAGGTGGAAGGCCTGGGTGCTACTCGGCAGACCGTTCGAGCGACGCCGGAGCCGGTTCCGTTGCCGCCCAGGCCTGTTCCCGCGGCGGCGCCGCTCGTCTCGGCCCGGGTGAATCCCGCTCCGGCAAAGGTGCCCTACACCCGCGGGCTGCACGAGGTCGCCGACCGGGTGTGGGCCTGGACGCTGCCCGACGGCGGATACGGTTGGAGCAACGCCGGTCTGGTGGCCGGTGACGGTGCATCGCTGTTGGTGGACACCCTGTTCGACCTCGCGCTGACCCGCGAGATGTTGACCGCGATGCGGCCGATCACCGATCGCGCGCCGATCACCGATGCGCTGATCACCCACTCCAACGGCGACCACACCCACGGCAATCAACTGCTGGATGACAACGTGCGGATTATCGCCGCGCAAGGCACCTTCGACGAGATCGCGCAGGACGAGGGAGTCGAAAGGCTGATCAGTATTCAGACGGCCGACCTGGGCCCGGTCGCAACTCCCTACGCGCGAGAACGCTTCGGGCACTTCGATTTCAGCGGCATCACGGTGCGCAACGCCGATGAGACCTTCGACCGATCGCTGACGATCGAGGTCGGTGGCAGGGAGATACATCTGCTCAACCTCGGACCCGCGCACACCGCGGCCGACTCGGTGGTGCACGTGCCCGACGCCGGGGTGCTGTTCGGCGGGGATCTGTTGTTCATCGGCTGCACGCCGATCGTGTGGTCCGGGCCGATCGCCAACTGGATCGCGGCGTGTGACGCGATGATTTCTTTGGACGCGCCGGTGGTGGTACCGGGCCATGGGCCGGTGACCAATCCGGATGGAATCCGTGCTGTGCGTGACTATTTCGTGCACATCACCGAGCAGGCCGACGAGGCTTACCGCAAGGGTTTGTCGCTGGCCGAGGCCGTCGATGGCGTCGACCTCGGTGAATACGCGTCCTGGCTGGACGCTGAAAGGGTGGTGGTCAACATGTACCGGCGTTACTGCGAGCTGGATCCGCAGACGCCGGCCCCGGAGGTGTTGGGATTGTTTGTCATGCAGGCGGAGTGGCTGGCGAAGCGGCAGGGCAGGTAACCCGCGCAGGGCAGGTAACCCACGCCGGGCAAGAGGACCATGTTCTGTGCCCGGCTTGTAGCGACAAAGTCGCTGGAGGTTAGATCCCCCCGTGCTGTTGGCCTCCGTTCGTAGCCTGGGAATCAGTCGCCGTATGCAACCCGGTTGATCGGATGTGTTCGTGAAACGCACTGCAGCACAAGCCGTAAGCTGCTTGGGAGGACAACCGTCGACTACTCGACAGGCTCGGTTTACACCGCCTGAGAGGATGTCCTGTGCGAGCCCTAATCGTCGTCCGAATGTCCCGCGTCACCGACGCTACAACGTCCCCTGAGCGGCAGCGACAAGCCTGCCGCGAGCCATGCGCCCAGCGCGGCTACGAGCTTGTCGGTACGGCCGAGAATCTCGACGTGTCCGCTGCGGCCACGTCCCCAAAGGCGTTCTGATCATCCTGGCTGTCGTAGATACATGTGAGAACCTCGTAAAAGGTGAGGGCGTCGGTGGGCCGGTAGAACTTCACATGGGCCCAAGGCCCTCCGTTGATGCGAAAGGCGTCATCTGCGTTTACTGACGAGCTGGATGTGCCACCATTCTTGCCGTCGTTCTTCTTTCTATCGCAGATGTCGCCCGGAACGGCGTCACATTGCCGATCACGAAGCTGGCCATGCATCGCCGCGATCAAGACACCCCGCGGCGCAGTCGAATACATCCGGAGGTCACCATGACCGACTCTGTCGGTAACACGACCACTAACGTCTCGGGGTCGGCGGAGTCGAGGCCTGATCGCGCTTTAGCGCTTCACCCGGCCACGCACTGCGAACAGGGCAAGGGCAATTAACCCTGGCTCCAAGACTCGTAAGACCAGCTCAAATACCTGTCCCACTGTGGTGTAGCGATCTGAGGATCCAGCCAACTGTAGGCCTGATTGAGCACTGAAGATCAGGGCGGCGGCAAAGCTTGGAGGCGGCGGATGCGGACCAGATTGAAGGGTGAAGAACGATAGTATGGCTGCCGATCCGACAATCACCACTGCAAGGGTCGTGAGCGCTCGCCAAGCGCGGAGCCCGTATCCGGAAATGAGCCAGTACGCCGTCAGAATCGCCCGCTCCATGCTTCGCGGCGCAGACGACAGACGACGCATTTCCATTTCACCGTAATAAAAGTCTGCGCTTCCAGGCGCGTCCTTCTGGTCTTCTCGCGCTTTCCGAAGCGCGCGATAAACTCCTGCCAAATCTCGAGGCTCAGGGATCGAACTGTTTAAGCCCCGCGGCGGCCCACCGGCTAGTTTCGTCCAGTACTGACTCGCGGCTCGGGCAGTCGCCTCCTCAGCGAGAACGACTCGCCGGGCTCGCGTGCCGTGCGTTGAGCGCAAAATGAACTCGCCCGTGATTATTAGAGAATCAAGCTTCGCAGCCCCAAGGAATACAGTTTCACTGTAATCGAATCCGGAAAGCGTCAGACCATCACAATTCGTGCCTTTTAGACCAATCAACTTAGGTTTTGCGGGGTGCTCTTGCTGGTCCACCAAACTTTGGATTAAGACGGGATTAGCGCAAGTGAAATCGCTAAGATTAAACATTCTTCCGCTGACTCGTACGTTACCCCCGCCGTTCATGTGAAGGCGCTCGACAGCTACAAGTTGAGTCGAAAGTAGTGTAAGGGAGTTAGAGGTTTCGAGGGTCACGCGAGTCAACTGCAGATCATCACAAGAATTGATTGCGAATTCATCAATAACACCCGGGAATGTTAAGTCCTCAACTTTTGCTTTGTTCTCCACATTCGCACTCAAGATCAACGACGACTCAAATGCGGTTCTTACCATTGAGAATGCAGTAGCGTGCTGGTCGCCGATAGTCCTGGGGCCTCTCTTGAAGGGGGCGGACTTGACCGCGATTTTGTTCAGTCTAGCGGCTTGCAAGAATTTCGCGTCATCAAACGCTACCGCTCCGTAAATCTCGGTATCGCTGAATGAAGCCTCTCCTTCGAAAACGCAGTCCTTCATAGTAAGCGACCCAAAAGTGTCGGATCCGAATGTTGCGCCGTCGAAGGTGGCTTCGCGTCGAAATTTACTTGGGGGCTCGTCTCCTACACTCCCTATTTGAGTTTCGCCAAGAAATCTGCACCGCGAGAAATTGACTGACGATTTGAAATCGGCAGAGATGTAGACATTGTTGCCCGGACTCGATAGCGAAGCCTCGGTGAAATCGGCCGGTCCGGCAATCTCGATACGCGACAGATGTGTGAAGTCGGCGGACGCATGTGTCGCGTCGAGCCTCCCGTTGATAGAAATCCCACGAGAAAGGCCAATAATTTTTGCCTGCAGCCAACTCATCAGAAGATCATCAACAGTTAAGTTATCGGCGAGCGCTAGTTCGTTATCCAGCACAGCTTCAATGAGTCGCAGTTCTCCACCGATAGCAACTTCGAACATTCGCACGTCATAAGCTCTTAACTTCGTCAAATTAATTCCATGTTCGAAAGTAATCTTCCGAAACTCGAGGCTGCCAACAAGGACGGTGTCTTGCATCCTCACAGGTACTGGGACGATCGTGTCACCGTCGACGATAGTGCTGATGCGGTCAATCCAGCCCTTAACAAAGTTCATGTCTACATTAACGGCGGAGATGACAAGCTCGGCCTGCCGAGCTTGAAGGCGCGAAGCGTATAGCTCGCACTCCTCAGCGGACAGATGAACGATGCACCAGTCAAATCCGCTGATCCTCTCCCCCTTGCAGTCCGACCTCGCGCAGCCGTTGTAGAAAACGCTGCTTGTGCGTGTTGTGTGATAGAGAGCTTTTTCGGGAGCTGCCACCTGGCCCCTCCTAATCGCTTTGCCCGGGTTAGGACTTTGGCCGCGGATTGGTTCCATCATCTTGGCTGTAGCGTCTCGGATCCGGCGCCCGACTCGCCCAGCCGACCGATCCAGCAATCCCACGCGTGTTGTCACAAAGGTGATTCTCAATCGCCGGGAGTGAGTGAATTACCGGTGATCTGCGGCAGGTAGTAGTCCAGCAGTTTGTCGTAGGCCTCGGTTGACGGCCCAACGGGTCAACATCGTCGAACCTCGAGACGTTCGAACTCGTGGTCGTCACCGGGACGGCACGCAGCGCGAACGGGGCGGGCTAGAAGACCAGTCGGTGCAAATACTCGAGAGCCGAGTACTCGATCGGCACCATCGCAGTGTTCCGGTGAGTGCGCTGAACATCGCGCCCACCGCCGCGACTAAGGCGCCCCAGCGCGCACGTACCCGATCGAGTTCGCCGGAGCCCGCTGGGCGATATCCCCTAGCGGCGCCAGACCGGCCGCGTCGAACAGCTCGGGCAGATCCGAGGTGATGGTGCTCCACCGGTTGGCCCACAGATGCGCCGCGACGTCAGTATGCGCACCGGGGTACGTCAGGCTGGCCACGTCGAGGTCCAGCCCGAGCTCACGCCACCGGTCGGACATGGCCTGCGCCTGCCGCTGCCCGTCCGCGGACTGATCCGCCACCTGCCCGTAGTCGGCGGCCAGCCGGCTGCCGGAGTCACTGAGCGCGATGATGCTGTCCAGCAACCGGACTTCGGCCTCCTGCGGCAGGAACCCGATCAACAGCCCCTCGCGAGCACTGCGGTGGGCCGTTCGGGTAGTCG
>NZ_HG964939.1:252722-259536 GCF_000613245.1 Mycobacterium asiaticum DSM 44297 | reverse complement strand
GGGCCGTTCGGGATCGAAGCCCGCGGCCAACAGTGCTGCCGGCCAGTCCTCCCGCAAGTCGAAACCGATGGGGCGGTGCTCGGCGTCGCAGCGGGCCCCGAGCCTGGTCAACGTGGTCGTCTTGAACTCGATCACCTCGGGTTGGTCGATCTCGTACACGACCGTGCGAGCCGGCCAGGGCAGCCGGTAGGCGCGCGAATCCAGTCCCGACGCCACGATCACGAACTGCTGCAGGCCGGTGGCCGCAGCCTCCGCGAAATAGTCGTCGAAGAACTTCGCGCGGGCCGCGAACGTGTCGACCATCCTGGGGAAGCCCAAGTCGCCGGCTCCGTCGACGCCGTCGAGTTCGCCGGCGGCGAGCCGAATGAACACCTCCAGCCCGACCGCACGAACCAGTGGCTCGGCGTACTGGTCATTGACGACCGCGTTCGGGCGCCGGCTGGCGGCCGCGCGGGCGGCGGCAACCATGGTCGCGGTCGCTCCCACACTGTTCGCCAGGTCCCAGCTGTCGTCATCGGCACGCGCCATGGAGCAACGGTAAGCCCCTTGTCTGGAAATTGCCTGAGTCGCCTACGGTTCGGGTATGGCACCGGAACCCGCAGTGACACTGGAAACACTCAACCACAACATCGCCTGCATCACCCTCAACCGGCCCAAGGTCCTGAACGCCATCGACGGGTCCCTCATCGACGGCGTGGAGGAAGCGCTCGACGTCATCAGCGGCGGCGAGTTCCGCGCGACAATCCTGACCGGAGCCGGGCGCGGGTTCTGCGCCGGCGCAGACCTCAGCGGCACCGGACAGGCCTGGACCGAAACACGGCCCGACACCCCGAGTTTCAAGGTCAGTTACGACGCCCAGGTGCGCCTGGCCAACCTGTACGTCCGGCTCTACGAGCTGCCCATCCCGGTGATCGCCGCCGTCAATGGCGTCGCCGTCGGGGGCGGGCTGGCCTTCGCGCTGCACTCTGACATCCGGATCGCCGCCGAGACTGCCCGGTTCGGTTCGGTGTTCATCAAGGCCGGCTTCTCCTCTATGGACATGGGCACCAGCTACCTACTGCCCAAGATCGTCGGTGCCGGGGTGGCGCGTGAGCTGATGCTCACCGGCCGGATCATCGATGCCGACGAGGCCTACCGCATCAAGCTCGTGCACCAGGTGGTCGCCGCGGATGAGCTGATGGCGGCCGCCCTGGACAAGGCCCGCGAGATCGCGGCGAACAATGCGCTGGGCGTGTGGCAGACCAAGATCGGTCTGAACGCGGCGCTGGATGCGCCCAGTCTGCGGCACGCCATCGAACTGGAGAACCGCACCCAGATCCTCACCGGGTTCACCAACAACCCCACCGAGGCCGCGCTGGCGCACCGCGAGAAGCGGGCGCCCAAGTGGGATGCGCTGTGACGCCTAAACTTTCGACATCACCTTGTCGGCGTACTTCTCCAGATTGCGAATCTTGGTCTGCAGTGGTTCCGGGTCGCGCCCGTTGATGTAGGGCCACCGGAAGCCGACGATGACATCGGTGACGCCCTTGTCCTCTAGGCGCTTGATGCCGTCGACGGTATAGGCATCCATCGAGATCACGTGAATCTCGAACGGACCGGTCTTGCCTTCTTCCTCACGAAACCGCTTGACCTTGGCGATGAGTCGATCGAGTTCCTCTGGATCGCTACCGCCGCCGTGCATCCAGCCGTCCAGACGCGCTGCCCGGCGCAGCGCGGCGTCGGCGTGCCCACCGACCAGGATCGGAATAGGTTGGGTCGGTGCGGGGCTCATCTTGGTTTTGGGGATGTCGTAGAACTCGCCGTGAAACTCGAAGTAGTCGCCGGTGGTGAGCCCGCGGACGATCTCTATGCATTCGTCGATTCGCTTGCCGCGCTTGGCGAATGGCAGTCCCATCAGCTCGTAGTCCTCCGGCCATGGGCTGGTGCCGACACCGAAGCCCACCCGGTTGCCGTTCAGCGCGGCCAGGGATCCGACCTGCTTGGCCGTGAGCGCCGGGTGCCGGACGGGGAGCTTGAGCACGAAGAAGTTGAATCGCAACGTGCTCGTCACGGCGCTCAATGCCGCTGTGAGAACGAAGGTTTCGACGATCTCCTTACCGTCCAGAAACTCACGGTTCCCGTCGGGGGTATAGGGATACTTCGCGTCGGACTCGAAGGGATAGGCGATGCTGTCGGCGATCGTCATGCTGTGATAGCCCGCTGCCTCGGCCGCTTTGGCCAGGGGAATGTAGAAGGCCGGATCGGTCAGTGATTCGGCGTAGCTGAACCGCACGGGTACACGTTACAGCTGGTTCTCCGGACCGATAACCGCCCAGACCGTCTTGCCCGATGAGGTCGGGGTGCTGCCCCACGCGCGGGACAGCGCCTCGACGATGGCGAGCCCGGACACGTCAATACCTTTTGCGGGAGAGTCCAACCGCACCGCCGGAGTGCTGCTGCCATCGGATACCGCGATGGTCGCCGTCTGGCCCTCGCACTCGATTCTCATTACCGGATCGCTGCCCGTGTGCTCGAGCACGTTCTCGATGAAGACGTTGACCACCACCAGCGCGACCGGGATCAGACCAGGTTTCGACCAATTGGTCAGCCATTCGCGGACCAATTGACGGGATTCGCGCAGGCTGGTCACGTTTGCCGCCAGCTTGGTCTGCGCGTGCTGCAGTTTGCGACGCCCGAGCTTGGCGACAGCCTTCATCGCGCCCTTGTCGGTGGGGAACACCGGCATGAAGTCGGTGACCCCGTTGCGGGCGATCGCGTCGCGGGCCGCGCGATTGGCCGAGACGAGCACGATTGGGACATCGGGCCGGGTATCCAGCTGCCAGCGGGCGCTGATGAACAGCGACCAGGTCGCTTCGTCAGGGACTTCAAGGGCACTGACATCAACGATGACAGCGGTGGGCACGTCGAGGGTGGCCTTGGTGATGCTGTCCCGAAGCTCCGCCGAGTTGCCTGCGTCGAGCACGCCCTCGGCGGTGAGAACCACAACCGATTGCTCGGTTCGCGACGCCAGGGCCAACGAATTAGAGGACTTGGCGACCGCGCTCATCGATGTACCAGCGCCATCGTGTCGTCCGGTTTCATCTCCCGCTCCTCGAATTTCTGCCTCTTGCCCTCGCGTCAGTGTCGCGCCTCCGTCGTGTAAAGGTCCATCTTCAGCCCACCGCCCCGCTCAGGGAAAGTGGAACGTCGACGCGCTATACCCCCCTCGACCGCCGCAGAGATACCCAGCGGATACCCATTCGGCGCGCGCGGTCAACCTTTGTTGGGGACTTACTCCAGCCTAATGGCAGTTCAGCGGGCTCGATGCAGAGATTTTCGGCGTCGAGCGGAGCGGTCAGCGCTCGCTTACCGCATACGGCGGCCTACCCACGCCGGCGACCGAATGGGTTCCCCACGGCGTCCGCTCGACGATGCGGGCCGGCGCGCTGTGGTCGCCCACCGACAGGGTGGCGGCGCGCGAACGCTTCACCGACTCCTCGGGCAGGGCGTCAAAAATGGTCCCCTGCCAGTGGTAATTGCCGTCGAGGGGGTCCAGGTGACCGATCAGACGGACGTGCACCGGTTGGCTGGTACCGCCGATCTCGAGGGTGGCGGTGCCGTCATAGGTGTCCTCGTAGTCCGGCGCGCTGGCGGACAGCTCGAACGCCGAGGACACCGGCGGGGGAGCGGCGGGCCCGAGTTGGGCGCGCTCGTTGAACACCTGCTGACTGCTGCGACGCACCTCGATGCGGGCACTGCCGGTGCGCTTCATCAGCTCGACGCACGCGGCGATGTAGCGGACTTGCGCGGCCCGGTCGGGGCCACTGACGAAGAAACAGTTCGGGAATCCGCGAACGGCCACGCCGAAGAAAGGCTCCATGCCGTCGGTCCAGACATCCCGCAGCGTCAGCCCCCGGCTGCCGACCAGGGCGCGCTCGGCGCCGAGTGCGAATCCGGTGCCGTAGATGATCGTGTCGACCGGGTGCTCAACGCCGTCGACGGTGCGGATGCCGGTCGAGGTGACGGCGCCGATCGTCGCGCCTAGCTGCGGGCCAGGTCGTTGGGCGCGGCGCCGCCGACGCAACCGATTCCTGGCCCGGGCCGGCCAATATTGCAGGTCCGTGACGATCCGCCGCGGCGCATGGGGAAAGACGGTCACCGACTCGGCACAGGAGACCAGGCGGCCGAGATGATGACCGGCGAACGAATCGGCGCCGATGACCGCGATCCGCCTGCCGGCAGCATGGAAATGCGGATCCCACGCGGCGGCATGAAACGCGTCACCCCCGAACTCGTTGTGCCCTGGTAAGTTCGGGGTCCACGGCAGGTCCGCTGGTGGGTGCGCGGCGACGATCACGTGCGCCCGCACGATGTCGCCGTCGGCCGTGTACAGCGCCCACGTTCCCGTGGAATCCTCGAAAACCGAACGCAGCAACGGCTTTTCGAGCACCGCAACTCCGGTGACCCCGGCGTCCTGTAGCGCGGACCGGACGCTATCGGCGTCGGCTCCGGCGCCGAAGACGAGCAGCGATTGCGCCGTCGTCACAGAAACCTGCTGCGCTTCCAGCCGCGCCGCGCGATCGGGCCCATCAAACCCACTTCGGTGAGAAACGCAGCCAGCGGCGCGAATCCGGCAACCTGCACCTCCCGGCGATGGGCGCTGGCGCGCGCGATCTGTCGCGCTCGCGCGGCGTCCAGCCCGGCACGAGCGTAGGGAACCGGATTGCTGAACAGGTAGTTGAAAAAGTATCCGCCGAGTCCGTTGATGTTGGCCATGAACCAGCGGTTGAACCGGGGCATCTCGGCGACCCGCTTGCGGGCACCGTCGCGTGCGAACTGGATGTGGCGGGCTTCCTCGGTGACGTGAATCCGCATGAGCCGCTGGATGATCGGCTGCAATTCCGGGTCATCCATCATCTGCCGCTGCAACGAGTCGAATATCTCCTCACCGATCAGCGCGGCTACCCACAGCATCGACCCGCGCTGGAACGCCAACGGCAGCGCGTTGATGATCCAGCGGTGCAAACGCTTCGGCTGTACCGGCTTTGCGCCGATACGCTCGATCGCCTTGCCGAACATCACCATGTGCCGGGTCTCGTCGCCGAGTTCGGTGAGCTTGTAATGCGTGGACCTGCTGGTGGGGTCCTCGTGCAGGATGGTCCGCAACAGCGACTGGTTGAGCATGTTCTCGAACCAGATTCCGGCCGACAGCGTGTTGACCAGTTCCTGGCGGGACAACTCGATCTGCTGCTCACGCGTCATCTCGTCCCACATCGGCGTGCCGTAGAGCGATACCAGCCGCGGCGGCAGGAAGAACTTGTCGGGGTCGAGGGGCGCGTCCCAATCGATGTCGACGACGGGCTCGTAAGACTTCTTGATCGAACCCTTGAGCAGGCGCTCGGAGAACTCTTCACGACTCGGACCACTGGGTCGAACCGCTGTAGTCATGCTGATGTCCCTTTCAGGCGTAAGGAAGATCACACTCATTACTCATGGTATCCGGTACCGGCGGTTCCGCATAGGGCCTTCGAGATCTCGATTAGGTTGACCGCATGAGTCGGCACATCCACGTCATCGGGATCGGTGCCGGAGACCCCGACTATGTGACCGTTCAGGCCATCAAGGCCCTCAACGACACCCAGGTGTTCTTCGCGATGGACAAAGGCGAGGCCAAGCGCGACCTGGTCGCGCTGCGCCGGCAGATCTGCGAGCGCTTCATCCGCCAACCGGGGTACCGGTTCGTCGAGTTGCCCGATCCGCCGCGCGCGGGTGACGGCGACTACCGTCAGGCGGTCTCGGAATGGCACGCCGCCAGGACCAGGATGTGGGCGGCGGCCATTTCCGCCGAACTGGCGCCGGGTGGTGTCGGCGCCTTCCTGGCCTGGGGCGATCCTTCGCTCTACGACAGCACGCTGCGCATCCTCGAGGCGGTGGCGGCCGAGCTGGAAATCAGCTACGACGTCATCCCCGGCATCACCGCGATCCAAGCTCTGACGGCGCGGCACCGGATTCCGCTCAACGAGATCGGTGCGCCGGTGCTGGTCACCACGGGCCGGCAACTACGCGGTAGCGGGCTGTCCGGCACCGCGGTGGTCATGCTGGACGCCGACTGCTCGTTCCAGTCCTGCTCGCCGGACACCCTGATCTGGTGGGGCGCCTACCTCGGAACCCCGGATGAACTCCTGGTCGCGGGCACGGTCGGCGAGGTGGGTCAGCGCATCGAAGAAGTGCGCGCACAGGCGCGGGTTCGGCACGGCTGGATCATGGACACTTACCTGCTCCGAGCGGCTTTTTGACCTGGCGTTGACGTTTTGGGAAATTTTTTCCGAGCGTTTGCCCAGCTCTCAACTCTTTCTTAGAAGAACTGCACGGACCACCCGCTCCGGCACGCTAGCATTTGACACGTGCCCACTGTGCCTTGGATCACGTGTGCGACCGCGGGGCTGTCGCAGTGCTCGGAGGTTTGTACATGTCGTGGGTGAATGCAGCGCCCGAATATGTCGCGGCCGCCGCCAATGACCTGGCCGGAATCGCCTCGACGCTGAGCGCGGCCAACTCGGCCGCGGCCTTCCCGACGTCCGGTGTTCTTCCGGCAGGCGCCGACGAGGTCTCGGCTGGCATCGCGGCGCTGTTCGGCGCGCATGCACAGGCCTACCAGATGCTCAGCGCGCAGGCCGTCGCGTTCCACCAGCAGTTCGTGGAATTGATGACCGCGGGTGCCAACCAGTACGACGCCGCCGAAGCCCGCAACTCGACTCCCATGGGGGACGCCGCGGCCGCCATCAACGCACCGGCGGCGGCGCTGCCCGGGCTTGCCGTGGGCGGCTCGGCGGCG
>NZ_HG964939.1:107723-252677 GCF_000613245.1 Mycobacterium asiaticum DSM 44297 | reverse complement strand
CGGCAGTGCGGGTGCGGCTCAGTTGCTGCCCGGCTTGCGCTACGCCGGCTTCGGTGCAGCAGGTGACTCCACGCACGCAGGCGTCCTGCCGGGTGCCGCCGTCGGGGTCCCCGTGGACGGCGTGGGTGAGACTGCGGGCCTCGGTGCCGTCAGCCCGCTCGTGTTCGGTCAGGGCGCTGCCAACGGGCTGAGCAGCAGTGCCGCCCCAGCGGCCGCCGCGGCCAGTCCCAGCGCCGCGGGCGAGGGCAATCAGGCCGAGAGCGCCAGCGGTATCGCCGTGCACAGCGGTTGGCTGGGCGGCGAGGCCACCGAGCACTCCGCGTTGCTGGGCCAGAGTGCACCGGCCCCGGCCGACCAGTTCGCCAGCGGCGAGGGGAGCTTCTACTCCCGCGGTGGCGGGCAGGGCGGTTTCCTCGGCGGTGGTGAGCAACTGGGTTCCGCTACCCCGGCTGAAGGCGCTCCCGGAGGGGCCTGACGCTTCGGCGCCGCAACCGGCAAACTGGACAGGTGCCTGAACTCCCCGAGATCGAAGCGCTGGCCGACCACTTGCGCCGACATGCCGTCGGTCTGACGGTTGGTCGCGTCGACGTCGCCGCCCTGTCGGTGCTCAAGACCTTCGATCCGCCGATCAACGCACTGCACGGCCAGACCGTGGCCCAGGCCGGCCGCTGGGGCAAGTACCTCGGGCTGCAGGCCGGCGGGCTATGGCTGATCACCCACCTCTCGCGGGCGGGCTGGTTGCGCTGGTCGGACAAACTGGCCGCGGCGCCGCTGCGACCCGGCAAGGGGCCCATCGCGCTGCGCGTCCATCTCGGGACGCCGGGGGAGGCGCCCGGTTTCGATCTCACGGAGGCCGGCACCCAGAAGCGGTTGGCCGTCTGGTTGGTCACCGACCCGCAGCAGGTACCTCAGATCGCCGCGCTGGGGCCCGACGCGCTGGAACTTGGGCCCGACGACCTGGCCCGCGTGCTGGCCGGCAATACCGGGCGGATCAAGACCGTCATCACCGACCAGAAAGTGATCGCCGGCATCGGCAACGCCTACAGCGACGAGATCCTGCACGTCGCCCGGCTCTCCCCGTTCGCTACCGCCGCCAAACTGACCGACGAGCAACTCACCACGCTGCACGACGCGATGATCTCCGTTCTCACCGACGCGGTGAGCAGATCGGTCGGCCAGGGTGCGGCCATGCTGAAGGGGGAGAAGCGCTCCGGACTGCGGGTGCATGCCCGCACTGGGTTGCCCTGCCCGGTCTGCGGAGACACGGTGCGGGAAGTGTCGTTCGCCGACAAGTCATTTCAGTACTGCCCGACGTGCCAGACCGGCGGCAAGGTGCTGGCCGACCGGCGCATGTCCCGGCTGCTCAAGTAGCCGATATGCTGCCTGGGTGACTCGCCAGAAAATCCTCATCACCGGAGCCAGTTCCGGGCTGGGTGCCGGAATGGCCCGCGCCTTCGCTGCCAAGGGGCGCGACCTGGCGTTGTGCGCCCGCCGCACCGACCGCCTGGATGAACTCAAAGCTGAACTCTCGCAACAGTATCCGAGCATCAAGATCGCTGTCGCGGCGCTGGATGTCAACGACCACGACCAGGTGCCGAAGGTGTTCGCCGAGCTGAGCGACGTGCTCGGCGGCATCGACCGCGTCATCGTCAACGCCGGCATCGGCAAGGGTGCCAAACTGGGGTCGGGCAAGTTGTGGGCGAACAAGGCGACGCTGGAGACCAACCTGATCGCCGCGCTGGCGCAGATTGAGACCGCGCTGGAGATGTTCAACAAGAGCGGGTCCGGGCATCTGGTGCTGATCTCCTCGGTGCTGGGCAACAAGGGCGTGCCCGGCGTGAAGGCCGCCTATGCCGCCAGCAAAGCCGGCCTCAGTTCGCTGGGCGAATCGCTGCGTGCCGAGTACGCCAAAGGCCCGGTCAAAGTGACGGTGATCGAGCCCGGTTACATCGAGTCGGAGATGACCGCCAAGTCGAACAGCACAATGCTGATGGTGGACAACGAAACCGGTGTCAAGGCGCTCGTCGACGCCATCGAGCGGGAGCCGGGTCGCGCTGCGGTGCCGTGGTGGCCGTGGGCGCCGCTGGTGCAGCTGATGCGGGTGCTGCCGCCGCCCTTGACGAAGCGGTTCGCCTAGCTGCTCGCGCAACTAACTCGCGCGTCACGGCATGGCCGCGGCCCAAGCGATGTGCCCCTGAAAACTCAATGCCGTCGCCATGGCGCGGTAGCGATCCCGAAGCTGGATGTACGCGGGCGCATCACCACGCGCCCGGGCGAGCAGCGCGCGCATCCGCACCAGCTGGATCTCCCGCGATACCAAACCCTGGTCGCCCGGCGCGGCCGCCATCCTGTCGATCGCCTCGACGGCTTCGGCAATGGAACGGTCAGTGCCACCGGCCAACAGCGTCTGCACCAACGCACTGGTAGCCGCGCCGCAATGCCCGAACTGGCCGGCACCGAACATTTCGTCGACCGCCGCACGCAACCGCGGTAGGGCGGATTCGCGATCACCGCGCCTGGCGAGTTCCCATGCTGCCCAGACATTGGCGACGGGGCGGTCCGAGGGATAGTACTTGTCGTGCTCGCACATTTCGCAGACATCCCTCAACACATCGAGGCCGCGTTGCCGGTCTTGCAGGGAATCCCGATGCACCAATGCAATGCCCTCGGTCAGCCTGGCCAGGCCCAGCGCCCGGTCGTCACTTGAGCGCTCCGCGTTGCGTAGCGCCTCGCCGATCTCCTGCAGGGCAAGGTCGTCCGCCAGCAGGATTCCATTGGGTATCGCCCCGAGGTACTTGTACGTGACCACCATGGCGTGCGACCACGGTTCAGTTCCGCGCGACGTTGCAACGCCGTCCTCCAAGTCTTTTCGCCAGCCGCTGTGGCCCAAGGCCCATCGAGCGGTGCCGCGCGTCGCCAGCGCCACCGCCAAAGGCGAACCGACGATGGCGTTTCCGCGGGCGGGATCGCCTTGGGCCAGTTCGACGACGTTCTGCGACCACGCCAGCACCAGGCGCATCTCCGCGGACTGGATCTTGGTGGCGATCGCTCCTAGCGACAACCCAATCGTGAGCGTCGGATCGCCTATCGATTCGATCATCGCCATGTGTTCGGAGGCTAGGCCGGATGCCGTGTGTACCCGGCCGTAGACGAAGTGCTCCATGATCAACCCCGCCATGCCGATAGCCAAGGACGCCTTGTCCCCGGCGGCCGAGCACAATTCCCGCAGTTCCGCGAAGTAGGGCTCGATCTCGAGGTGGGCACGAAATCCATTAGCACAAAGCAATTTACGTGGCGCGATGCGCATCGAGATACGGTCCGGGGCGTCATCGGGCACAGCATCGGCAATCCGGCGCGCGCGTTCCCAGCTGCGACACGCCGCGGCCTTGTCGCGAGTGGTGGCCCATTCGCCGGCACGTAGGTGCCAGACATAGGCTTCGCCGAGGTCCCCGGCAGCCTGAAGATGCTCGGCGATCAATGCGGAGTTCTCGCCGATCAATCCGGACATCCTCCTCTCGACCGCGGCGGCCAGCCGCCGGTGCATGCCGACACGGTCGGATTTGAGCTGCGACTCGTACGCGACGGTACGGATCATCGGGTGACGGAACGCATATTCCTCGGTTGTCCCCGAGTCAACCCGCTCGATAAGTTCGGCGTCGAGCAGACTGCGCGGGACCGCGTCGACGTCCAGCGAGGTGAGCAGGTCGGCGCTGAAGCGCGAGCCAATTACGGCCGCGGCCCGTAACACCCGTTTTGCCCACGGTTCGAGTCGGTCGATGCGGGCTGCGATCGTGGCCTGCAGGGTGGCGGGCACCCTGACGTCACCGACATCCGCGCGGCAGGTGTAAGCCCCTGGGTTGCCGCGGAGCACACCGCGTTCGGCCAAATCCCGCACCATTTCTTCGGCGAAGAACGGGTTGCCGGCCGCCCGTGCTCCGATTGTCTTCGTCAGCGCGGCAACCGTCGGGTCGCATCCGAGAAGCTCCCCAAGCAGGGTAGCGGATTCTGTATCACTCAGCGGCGCAAGGCCAATCGTCTTGGCCTCGGTGACATATGCTAGCTCGCCACGATACTCAGGACGGCAGGTGATAAGCACCAACGTGGGCGTCTGCGGGATGACCGTGAGGAATTCGCCCAGCATTGATTCGCTGGCTTCGTCGACCCAGTGCGCGTCCTCGATGACCCAGGTCACCGGGTTCCGACGCGCGCGGGAGGCGGCAATCACCAGTGCGGTCAAACGCCGACGGCGCGCATCCGGGGCAATATCGGGCAGGGTGGTGGAGGAATCTCGGATGCCTAGCAAATCTTCAAGTAAGGCAAGGTCTTCCGGATCGGCATCGGCGTAGCGGTCGCGTAGCCGAGCGCGGTCGGCTTCGGCATCGACACCCGACAAATGAGCCTCCGCCCGTAATAGGCGGGCCACGACATGGAACGGCATCTGGATGGTGTGTGATTCGCAGAACGCGCTGACGACTTCGACGCCCCGGTCAACTGCCAGCGCACAGATTTCATGCACCAGACGGCTCTTGCCGATCCCGGCGGAGCCCACCAGGACTGCTACCGCGCCGTTGCCGCTCACAGCCCGATTCAGCAGTTCCTCGCCGGCGGACATCTCTTCCCGCCGGCCGACGAGATTCGGCTTAGCCGGTCCCGCTGTCTGATTCCGTTCCCCCAAGCCCATCAATCTTCGAGCAGATACCGGTTGATCATTTCCCTTGATGCGGACGAGTTCCGGCTCGCCCAACACTGCCGCGTGCTCGACCAGTCTGGCCGTTGCCTCGCTGAGCATTACCCCGCCGGGCGGCGCGACCGATTCCATCCGCTGCGCCATCCCAACCTGCTCACCGACGGCGGTGTAACCCAAGCCACCCGAACCGATTTCACCGGCAACGACTTGTCCCGAATTCAATCCGACGCGGAGTCGCAGATCCACGGCATCGCGGTGTTGAATCTCCGGGGCCAATTTGACCGCCTCATTCTGGAGCTCCAGGGCCGCCAGGCAAGCGCGAACCGCATGGTCCTCCAATGCCACCGGAGCGCCGAACACCGCCATAATCCCGTCGCCGGTGAACTTGTCGACCGTGCCGCCGTACCGCCTGACCACTGCGGCGCAGCGCGCCACAAGATCGGCCATGATCTCACGCAACCGCTCCGCACCGACCGCCGCCGCAATGTCCATCGAGTGCACTACGTCCGCGAACAAGACGGTGACCTGCTTGTACTCTGCGCGAACGCCTTCGGCGCTCACTGGCGCGCCGCATCCGTGACAGAACCGCGCACGTTCGAGAGTCTCCGTGCCACACGCCGGGCACGCCGCGATAGTCGTCATTCGCGGCGCTGCCGATTATCGACAGTAGCGGGCACCTACAAAGGATAGGCGGTCGGATTTTAAAGGGACCACTAACTGGCGCGGCCGCGCTCGGCTCGGTAGCGGCGCACCAGCGCGTCGGTCGAGCTGTCCGACTGCTTCTCGGGCGCACCGTCGCTGGTGATCACCGGCAGCAGCGCCTTGGCTTGCGTCTTGCCCAACTCCACGCCCCACTGGTCGAACGAGTCGATGCCCCAGATCACACCCTCGGTGAACACCTGATGCTCGTAGAGCGCCACCAACTGGCCCAGCACCGACGGTGTCAGCCGAGTCGCCAGAATCGATGTGGTGGGCCGGTTTCCGGGCATCACCTTGTGTGGCACCACGTCGGCGGGGGTGCCTTCGTCGGCGATCTCCTCGGCGGTCTTACCGAACGCCAGCACCTGGGTCTGTGCGAAGAAGTTGCTCATCAACAGGTCGTGCATGCTGCCGGTGCCTTCGGCGGTGGGCAGGTCGTCGAGGGGCTGACTGAACGCGATGAAGTCCGCCGGCACCAGACGCGTCCCCTGGTGCAAGAGCTGGTAGAAAGCGTGCTGACCGTTGGTTCCCGGCTCGCCCCAATAGATTTCACCGGTGTCGGTGGTCACCGGTGTGCCGTCGGCACGGGTCGACTTGCCGTTGGATTCCATGGTGAGCTGCTGCAGGTAGGCGGCAAACCGGGCCAGATCATTCGAGTACGGCAGCACGGCCCGCGATTGCGCGTCAAAGAAATCGGAATACCACAAGCCGATAAGCCCAAGCAGCGCAGGGGCATTGGACTCCAAGGGGGCCGTCCTGAAGTGCTCGTCGATGATGTGAAACCCGGACAGGAAGTCGGCGAAGGCTTCCCGGCCGATGACGGCCATCACGGACAGCCCGATCGCCGAGTCCACCGAGTAGCGGCCACCGACCCAATCCCAGAAGCCGAACATGTTGTCGGTGTTGATGCCGAACTCGTCGACCAACCGCTTGTTGGTGGAGACCGCAACGAAGTGCTTCGCCACCGCGGCGTCGCCGAGCGCATCGGTGAGCCAACGGCGCGCGGCCGTCGCGTTGGTCAGCGTCTCCAGCGTGGAGAACGTCTTGGACGCGACAATGAAAAGCGTTGTGGCGGGCTCTAAATCGGCAAGTGTTGCCACGAGGTCGGCCGGATCCACGTTGGAGACGAAGCGCGCCGAGATGCCCGCGTCGGCGTAGTGGCGCAACGCCTGGTAAACCATCACCGGGCCCAGGTCCGAGCCGCCAATGCCGATGTTGACGACCGTCTTGATCCGTTCCCCGGTGGCCCCCTTCCAGTCGCCGCTGCGCAGCTTGTCGGTGAAATCGCCCATCGCGTCCAGCACCTCGTGGACGTCGCGCACCACGTTCTGGCCGTCCACGATCAGGTCGGCGTCGCGCGGCAACCGCAGCGCGGTGTGCAGCACCGCGCGGTCCTCGGAAGTGTTGATGTGCGCGCCGGCGAACATCTGGTCGCGGTGCTCTTCCAGGTTGGCCGCCCGCGCCAGGTCGATCAGCAGTCGTACTGTCTCGCGGGTGATGCGGTGCTTGCTGTAGTCGATGTAGAGGTCGCCGACGGTCAGGGTGAGTTCGCGGCCGCGATCCGGATCGTCGGCGAAGAGCTGCCGTAGGTGGGTTTCCCCGATCTGGTCATGGTGCCGGCGCAGCGCGTCCCACGCCGGCGTGGCGGTGATGTCTGATGTCTCAGAGGTCATGGTTCGACCCTAGTGCGGGGACGGGGTGCCGGTCAGCGTCCGAGTCTCGCCGGCATTCGTCGAGGCTGAAAATCTGCAGGTGTCCACTCGCACTTCCGCTGCGATTTTTCAGTTTCGGGGGCGGGCGGTTCAGGGCAACGCCGTGGCGCCGAGCACCTGCTGCAGATCCGGCAGCATCGCCTGCAACTGTTCGCCCCAGTACGACCAGGTGTGGGTGCCGTTGGCCGGGAAATTGAACACCCCGTTGCGCCCGCCCGCGGCCTGGTACCTGGCCTGAAACACCTTGTTGCTGATGCGCGTTGCGCTTTCCAGGAGGCTGGCGTCCAGCTTGGTGTCGGCGTCCGACTTGCCGCCGTCGCCGGTGTAGACCCAGATGCGGGTGTTGTTTGCCACCAGCTTCGCCACATTGACCGTGGGGTCGTTGCTGGCCCACGCCGGGTCGCCGGGCGGTCCCCACATGGCCTCGGAGCGGAAGCCGCCCGCCCCCAGTTGCGCGGCGCTGACTAAGGACGGCCAGTTGCCGGCGGACAAGTTGAGAAACCCAGACATCGAGGCCGCGTAGACGAAGTTCTGTGGATGCTTGGCCGCCAGGATCAGGGACGCCGAACCCGCCATGGACGCACCCACCACAGCGTTGCCGGAGGCGCTGACGGCCTTGTTGGTCGCCAGCCACTGAGGCAGCTCCTGGGCCAGGAACGTGTCCCATTTGTAGGTCCACGTCCCGCCGTTGCCGACGGCCGGCCGGTACCAGTCGCAGTAAAAGCTCGCCATTCCACCGGTCGGCATCACTACGGACAGGCCGGTCGGGGCCAACCAGTCGAATACCGGCAAATGGATGTCCCAGCCGTTGAAGTCGTCGCGGGCCAACATCCCGTCGAGCAAATACACGGCGTGGGGGCCGCCGGCCTGAAATTCGACTTTGATCTGTCGGTGCATAGCTGCGGACGGGACCATCAGGTACTCGACCGGCTGACCCTGCCGCGACCAAGCCGACGAGGTCGCCGAGCTGTTAGACAAGCCACCCAGCAGGGCCAGCAACGCTGCGGTCAACAGAAGCATCAACCGGCGCAGCGGCGAAATCCCAGCTGTTAATGCCGTCACCATTTCCGGCGAAATTTACCCCAGCAAAGCAGGTGACGGTTGAATGTAACGGCAACAGTAACCGTTTAGTGGCCGAGTCGTCCTCGGCCCAGGCGCAATAGCAGCATCGCCAGATCTTTGCCGTCGGGTCCTAGCTCGCTGTAGCGCTCGATCACCTTCATCTCCCGGCTGTGCACCAGCCGGGTTCCGCCCGAGGCCATCCGGACTTTGCCGATCGCCTGGGATACTTCCGCGCGCCGCTTGACCGCCGCCAGGATCTCGGCATCGAGACGGTCGATCTCCTGGCGCAATTCGTCAATGCCGAGTTGTTCGGTATCGATGGTGTTCATCTCTGCTATCTCCGCGTTCTCGTGAGGTGGGGGGTCTGGTCTCATCCGGGTTTAGGCCTCACACAAGAAACGAGCCCCGAATCCGGAAGCGGACCACGGGGCTCTGCGAAGGCAGCTAGACCACGGGCACCGCTGGCGGGTACCCGTAGAAAAATCGGCGCTGCCTGTTGAGCACGAGACGAGTGTGCCACCAACTGGCGTGCGTGCGCAAAAACGCGCGTCAAGAACATTCGAAGAAATGGCCGATGTGATTCCGCACGAGGTCGTAGGCTCTCTACTCGCTGTCCGGGGCCAATCGAACAGTTCAGAAAGGACTGTTGATGAATTTCATGGTATTGCCGCCAGAAGTCAACTCGCTGCTGATGTTCAGCGGCGCCGGGTCAGCCCCCATGCTGGCGGCAGCCACCGCCTGGGAGGGGCTGGCCGAGGAGCTGGGCGCGGCGGCATCGTCATTCGGCTCGGTGACCGCGAACCTGGTCGGTCAGGCCTGGCAGGGTCCGGCGTCCGCGGCGATGTCGGCCGCCGCGGCGCCGTATGCGGATTGGCTCGCCGCGGCGGCTACGGAGGCCGCGGGCGCGGCCGGGCATGCCCGGACGGTGGCAGGCGTGTTCGAAGCGGCGCGGGCGGCAACAATAGAGCCGATCGCGGTGGCGGCCAACCGATCTCAGATAGTGCGCCTGGTGTTGTCGAACCTGTTCGGCCAGAACGCGCCGGCAATCGCCGCCGCGGAGGCCGCCTACGAACAGATGTGGGCTCAAGACGTTGCGGCGATGTTCGGCTATTACGCCGGCGCTTCGGCGGTGGCGGAGGCGCTCGCGCCCTGGCAGCAGTTGCTGCAGAACATCCCCGGAAGCGGCCTGCTGTCGACGCTGAGCAACATTGGTGCGGCCAACCTTGGTCTGGGCAACATCGGCAGCCTGAACCTCGGCAGCGGTAACACCGGCAACGTCAACCTGGGCGGCGGTAACAAGGGCAACCTCAATATCGGCAGCGGCAACCTCAACGGGATCCTGAACTTCGGTGACGGGAACACCGGCAGCTTCAACCTCGGCAGCGGCAACACCGGGACCCGAAACCTCGGTGGCGGCAACCGGGGCAACGGCAACATCGGCTTCGGCAACTCGCAGGCCACCGCGGGCGGCAATATCGGCAGCGGAAACAGCGGCAGCGGCAACGTCGGCAACGGCAATACCGGCAACCTCAACGTCGGCAGCGGAAACCTGGGTACCGGCAACTACGGTTTCGGCAACCGGGGTAGCGCGAACCTGGGTAACGGCAACCTCGGCAACACCAACGTCGGCATCGGCAACAAGGGCAACTTCAACATAGGTTTTGGCAACTTCGGCAGCAACAACTTGGGCTTCGGGAACACCGGCAATAACAACTTCGGCATCGGCCTCACCGGCGACAATCAGTTCGGCATCAACCTCAACGGCCTCAACGGCGGCGTCGGCAATGTCGGATTGTTCAACTCGGGCAACAACAACGTCGGATTCTTCAATTCCGGGGACGGGAACTGGGGTATCGGCAACTCGGGCAACGTCAATACCGGGTTCGCCAACACCGGGAACACCAATACGGGCTTCTGGAACTCGGGCAACATCAACACCGGTTTCGCCAACACCACCAGCACCAATGTGGGATTCGGCAACTCCGGCAACGGCAATCTCGGGTTCTGGAACGCCGGCAGCAACAACATGGGCGTCGGCAACGGCGGCGGCCAGGCGGTAGGTGCCTTCAATTCCGGCACCACCGGCACCGTGGGCTTCGGGAACTCCGGTGCCAGCAGCGTGGGCTATGGCAACTCGGGGGTGGGCAACACCGGATTCTGGAATGCTGGCAACACCAACACCGGATTCTGGAATTCGGGAAACATCAACACCGGCGTCGGCAACGCGGGATTTGTGAACACCGGTTTTGGCAGCGCAACCAGCACAGGACTTTCCAGTTCAGGTTTCGGCAATACCGGTTCCGGGACGTCGGGCTTCAACAACCACGGAAACAACACATCGGGATTCGAGAACAACGGCAACAACAGCGAAGGCTACGGAAACATCGGCAACAACCAGACCGGCTTCCAGAATACGAAGTCGAATAACACCGGCTTCTTCAATTCCGGTGTCAACAGCATCGGCATCTCCAACACGGCCAACTTCTCCGTCGGCTACGCCAACGGCGGGGTCACCGGCAATGTCGGCTTCATGAACTCCGGCTCGGACAACTCCGGTTTCGGCCACACCGGTGTGCGTAACTCGGGCTTCACCAGCTCGGGCACCGACAACTCGGGCTCGAACCACGCGGGTGTGAAGCAGTCCGGCTTCGACCAATAACGCCGTCATAGGCTGCGCCGTCGGGCTGTCGGCCGGCGGCGGTAAGTTTGGAACGACATGAGTGTGCACGCGACCGAAGCCGAGTCCTCCCATCCATCCGCGGTAGACGAACTGCTCGCGGGCCTCAATCCGCAACAGCGCCAGGCGGTGGTGCATCAGGGTTCGCCGCTGCTGATCGTCGCCGGGGCGGGTTCGGGCAAGACGGCGGTGCTGACCCGGCGCATCGCCTACCTGATTGCCGAGCGCGGGGTCGGGGTGGGTCAGATCCTGGCTATCACCTTCACCAACAAGGCCGCGGCCGAGATGCGGGAACGCGTCGTGAACCTGGTCGGTCCGCGCGCGCGGTACATGTGGGTGTCAACGTTTCACTCCTCGTGCGTGCGGATCCTGCGCAACCAGGCATCCCTGATCGAGGGGCTGAACTCCAACTTCTCGATCTACGACGCTGACGACTCCCGCCGCCTGCTGCAGATGATCGGCCGAGACATGGGCCTGGACATCAAGCGGTACTCGCCGCGACTGCTGGCCAACGCGATATCCAACCTGAAGAACGAACTGATCGACCCGCACCAGGCGGTGTCCAATCTGACCGACGAATCCGATGACCTCGCCCGCACCGTTGCCTCGGTCTACGGCGAATACCAGCGCCGGCTGCGGGCGGCCAACGCATTGGACTTCGACGACCTCATTGGCGAGACCGTCGCGGTGCTGCAAACCTTCCCGGATATCGCGCAGTACTACCGGCGCCGGTTCCGCCACGTGCTGGTCGACGAGTACCAGGACACCAACCATGCCCAGTACGTGCTGGTGCGGGAACTGGTCGGGCACGGCGGTGATAACACGGCGGACGACGTGCCGCCCGCCGAGCTGTGCGTGGTCGGCGACGCCGACCAGTCGATCTATGCTTTCCGCGGCGCCACCATCCGCAATATCGAAGACTTCGAGCGCGACTACCCGGACGCCAGAACTATTCTGCTGGAACAGAATTACCGCTCGACGCAGAACATCCTGTCGGCGGCCAACTCGGTGATCGCCCGCAACTCCGGACGCCGGGAGAAGCGGTTGTGGACCGATGCCGGTGAGGGTGAGTTGATCGTCGGCTACGTCGCCGACAACGAACACGACGAGGCCAGGTTTGTGGCCGAGGAGATCGACGCGCTGGCCGATCGGGGCGAGATCACCTACAACGACGTCGCGGTCTTCTACCGCACCAACAACTCGTCGCGGTCACTGGAGGAAGTCTTCATCCGTGCCGGCATTCCCTACAAAGTTGTTGGGGGAGTGCGCTTTTACGAACGCAAGGAAATCCGAGACATCGTCGCCTACCTGCGGGTGCTGGACAACCCGGGCGACGCGGTCAGCATGCGACGCATCCTCAACACGCCGCGCCGCGGTATCGGCGATCGAGCCGAGGCGTGTGTGGCGGTGTACGCCGAGAACACCGGTGCCAGCTTCGCCGACGCCTTGCAGGCCGGGGCCGAGGGCAAGGTCCCGATGCTCAACACCCGGGCCGAGAAGGCGATTGCGGGCTTCGTCGAATTGCTGGACGAGCTGCGTGGGCACCTCGACGACGATCTCGGCGAACTGGTCGAAGCGGTGCTGGAACGCACCGGCTACCGCAGGGAATTGGAATCCTCTACCGACCCGCAGGAGCTGGCGCGGCTGGACAACCTCAACGAACTCGTCAGCGTCGCCCACGAATTCAGCATCGACCTGGCGAACGCGGAGGCCCTGGCGGCCGAGACCAACGCCGACAACGAGGACGTACCCGACACCGGGGTGCTGGCGGCATTCCTGGAACGGGTGTCGCTGGTCGCCGACACCGACGAGATCCCGGAGCACGGCTCGGGTCTGGTGACGCTGATGACCCTGCACACCGCCAAAGGGCTGGAGTTTCCGGTGGTCTTCGTGACCGGTTGGGAGGACGGCATGTTCCCGCACATGCGCGCCCTCGACGACCCGGTCGAGCTCTCCGAGGAACGGCGACTGGCCTACGTCGGGATCACCCGGGCCCGGCAGCGGCTGTACGTCAGCCGGGCCATCGTCCGGTCATCGTGGGGTCAGCCCATGCTGAACCCCGAATCCCGTTTCCTGCGCGAGATTCCGCAGCAGCTCATCGACTGGCGGCGTACCGCCCCCAAGCCGTCGTTCAGCGCGCCGGTGAGCGGCGCCGGGCGGTTCGGAACCCCACGCGCGGCGCCCACGCGTTCGGGAGCCGCCAAGCGTCCACTCATCGTGCTGGAGCCTGGTGACCGGGTGACGCATGACAAGTACGGCCTGGGCCGCGTCGAGGAAGTATCCGGCGTCGGCGAATCGGCGATGTCGTTGATCGACTTCGGCAGCGCCGGGCGGGTGAAGCTGATGCACAACCACGCACCGATCAGCAAGCTCTGACGCCAAGCGGCACAAGCCTATTCGACCCAGCGCCGGGTCTCGTTCAGCATCGCCAGCACGCCGCTAGCGACCGGCAACAGCGGCAGCAGGTGTACCAGCCACGCCACCCGCGCGCCCGCGATGAACACGCCGAGGTAGGTCAGCAGCGCCACCACCGCCCCCGCCACCAGCAGGTAACGCCCGACCGGACGGCGCAGCAGCAGCAGGATGACACCCGAGACGGTGGTGATCGCGAAGACCAACGCCAGGAATCCGACTGCGATGCAGAACAATCGGTCCGTCTGCCACCAGCCGGCTATCAGATCGGTGGCCACCACCGACGTCGCCCAGCCGCTGACGATGCTTACCGCGCTGGCCGCCACCGCGGTACGGGCCCGAGTCGGCGGCGGCAGCACTGTGGGCAGTGACGGCGTCCGGCCAGACGGCAAGGACGGTGCCCGCCGGATGATTTGAGTGGGCTGCGCGGAATCCGGGATCGGCGGCAGCGGCGCCGTCGGCGCACGCCGGATGATTCGGGTGCGGGGTTCGCCCGGTGATTCGCCGGGCTCGGGCGGATTCTCGCGCGGACCGGGATCGCTGGGCGCGGTCACCGGTCAGCCGGCGTAGTTGCCGACGGAGAGTCCCCGCTTGGCCAGCCACGGCACCGGGTCGATCCGCTCACTGCCACCCAGCAGCACCTCGAAGTGCAGGTGTGGGCCGGTGGAGAAGCCCCGATTGCCCATGGTCGCGATCTGATCGCCCGCCATCACGCGTTCGCCGACGCTGACCAGCGTGCTGTTGACGTGCCCGTAGAGCGTGACGGTGCCGTCGGCGTGGCGCAGCTTCACCCACATGCCATAGCCCGCGGTCGGACCGGCGTCGATGACGACCCCGTCTGACACCGCGTAGATCGGCGTGCCGATCGAGTTGGCCAGGTCGATGCCGGCGTGCAGGACACCCCAGCGGTAGCCGAAGTTAGAAGTGAAGATGCCTTTGGTCGGCATGACGTACAGCGGCTGCTGCAGCCGCGCCTCGCGCTGGGCGCGCTCCTGTGCGTAGGCGTTGCCCCGGGCGAGTTCTTCGTTGTGCAAGGCGGCGTTGGCGGGCGCAGCGGCGATCACCTGAACGCCCCGCGAGACATTGCTGCCGGATCCGCCCGACATGTTCGACGCGTTCGCGGTCAACACCGTCTCGATCTTGGCGGTGTCGGACTGGCTGAGCGCGGTGTGCGTCGCCGCAGCGGCCGCACCGGCGGCCATCGCCCCGATCAGCAGGCGTCCTTTGGCCGCGCTGGTGGGCTCCTTGCGGTGACTTCCGCCGCGGCGCGGCACCGGCATGACGTCGGTCGTCTCAAGACCGGATTCGGTCTCGATGACCACCCGCGGGAGCACTTCGGTGACTGGGGCAGCCAGCCACAGCGGGATCAACTCGTCGACGTCGTTGAGGTCGTCAAGCTCCGGTGCATGCAGTAGCTGCTCGTCGAGATTGAACTCGGACTCGCCGAAGTCCAGCTCGTCAAGATCGGACAACTCGAGGTCGTCGAACTCGTCGAAGCCGTCCAGCGGAATGATCTCGGTGACTTCGTTGCGGTGATGCTGTAGCCAGCGATCCCGGTGCGCGCGCGGGGTAGCCACGCTGGTAGAGCGGGTAATTCGGTGCTGGGACAAGCTGAAATGTCCTCGTATCGTGACCATAACGTTATCTGGACCTTGAGAAGGTATCCGCAAAGGTATGGGGCTGGCAACCTCAGCGCAAAATGCGGCCGCTTTTGTGACTTGGGTCACGTCATCGCGTGCCGTCGCCTCGGGTGACGTGCACCACAGCGATGGGATGCGGCGACAAAGGTCGTTCGGGGTGTCGATACAGTTCCTCCGTGCGAGTTGCCGAATGCGGCACCGCCACCCTAATTGGCCTAGTAGACAAGCCGAGCAAAGGCAGTGACGCCCCATGGATCTGTTCGAGTACCAAGCCAAGGAACTGTTCGCCAAACACGGCGTACCCGGCACGCAAGGCCGGGTGACCGACACCGCTGAAGGCGCGAAAGCCATCGCGGAGGAAGTCGGCGCGCCCGTCATGGTGAAGGCGCAGGTCAAGACCGGTGGGCGCGGCAAGGCCGGCGGCGTGAAGTACGCCGCGACTCCCGAAGAGGCCTACGAGCACGCCAAGAACATCCTCGGGCTGGACATCAAGGGCCACATCGTGAAGAAGTTGTTGGTCGCCGAGGCCAGCGACATCGCCGAGGAGTATTACCTCTCCTTCCTGCTCGACCGGGCCAATCGCACCTACCTGGCCATGTGCTCGGTCGAAGGCGGCATGGAGATCGAGGAGGTGGCCGCGACCAAGCCGGATCGGCTGGCCAAGGTCCCGGTGGATGCGGTCCAGGGCGTGGACCGGGCGTTCGCGCGCTCCATCGCCGAGCAGGGTCACCTTCCTGCCGACGTGCTGGATGCCGCAGCGGTCACCATCGAGAAGTTGTGGGGAGTATTCGTCGGCGAAGACGCCACCCTGGTCGAGGTCAACCCGTTGGTCCGCACTCCGGACGACAGGATCCTGGCCTTGGACGGCAAGGTCACCCTCGACGCGAACGCCGACTTCCGCCAGCCCGGCCACGTCGAGTTCGAGGACCGCGCGGCCACCGACCCGCTGGAGCTCAAGGCCAAGGAGCACGACCTCAACTACGTCAAGCTGGACGGCCAGGTCGGGATCATCGGCAACGGCGCCGGCTTGGTCATGTCGACGCTGGACGTCGTCGCCTACGCCGGCGAGAAGCACGGCGGGGTAAAGCCGGCCAACTTCCTCGACATCGGCGGTGGGGCTTCGGCCGAGGTGATGGCTGCGGGCCTGGATGTGGTGCTCGGCGACGCGCAGGTGAAGAGCGTGTTCGTCAACGTGTTCGGCGGGATCACCTCCTGCGACGCGGTGGCCACCGGAATCGTCAAGGCTCTCGAGATCCTGGGCGACGAGGCCAACAAGCCGTTGGTGGTGCGCCTGGACGGCAACAACGTCGAGGAGGGCCGGCGCATCCTGGCCGAGGCAAACATCCGCTGGTGACCCTGGTCGCGACGATGGACGACGCCGCCGACAAAGCGGCCGAGCTGGCGAGCGCCTGAGAAAGGACGACGACCCAAATGGCTATCTTCCTGACAAAAGACAACAAGGTTGTCGTCCAGGGCATCACCGGCGCGGAGGCCACCAAGCACACCGCCCGGATGCTTGCGGCGGGCACCCAGATCGTCGGCGGGGTCAACGCCCGAAAGGCCGGCACCACCGTCGCGCACAAGAACGCTGACGGGGAGCCCGTCGAGTTGCCGGTGTTCGGCAGCGTCGTGGAAGCCATCGAGAAGACCGGCGCCGACGTGTCGATCATCTTCGTGCCGCCGGTGTTCGCCAAGGACGCGATTATCGAGGCGATCGACGCCGAGATTCCGCTGCTGGTGGTGATCACCGAGGGAATTCCGGTGCAGGACAGCGCTTATGCATGGGCCTACAACGTCGACAAAGGGCAGAAGACCCGCATCATCGGACCGAACTGCCCCGGCATCATCAGCCCCGGTCAGTCGCTGGTCGGCATCACCCCGGCCAACATCAGCGGTCCCGGCCCGGTGGGTCTGGTTTCCAAGTCCGGCACACTGACCTACCAGATGATGTACGAGTTGCGCGATTTCGGGTTCACCACCTCGATCGGTATCGGCGGCGACCCGGTGATCGGCACCACCCACATCGACGCCATAGAAGCGTTCGAGAAGGACCCCGACACCAAACTGATCGTGATGATCGGCGAAATCGGCGGTGACGCCGAGGAGCGGGCGGCCGACTTCATCAAGGCGAATGTGACCAAGCCGGTCGTCGGCTACGTCGCGGGGTTCACCGCGCCGGAAGGCAAGACGATGGGGCACGCGGGCGCGATCGTGTCCGGGTCGTCGGGCACCGCGGCGGCCAAGAAGGATGCGTTGGAAGCGGCAGGCGTAAAGGTGGGCAAGACCCCGTCCGAGACGGCCGCGCTGGCCCGGGAGATCCTCAAGACCCTCTAGCGCTGTAGGGCTGTAGCGCTGTAGCGCTGTAGCGCTGCGTCTGGTCGCGCACCCTAAGGTGACACCCCCGGCTTGCCGTTCGGGCCGACCAGGAAGTACGCACCGAACCCGCCGGGTGCACCGATGCCCGGGATAGCCCCGATGCCGCCGTTGCCGCCGTCGCCCCCGATGCCGAAGAAGTACCCGCCGTAGCCGCCCTGCGCGCCATTGCCGCCGACGGCGAGGTTGGCCGCTCCGCCGGCGCCGCCATTGCCGCCGACGCCGAACAACTGGCCTGCGCCGCTGCCGCCCTGGCCGCCCTGACCACCGATGTTGGCGTTGCCGACCGCTGCCCCTCCGGTACCGCCGTCGGCGCCGGTCGAGATCAGGTTGAACAAAATGTTGCCGCTGCCGCCGGTCCCGCCGACACCGGCGATGCCATTACTGAACACCAGGGAATCGCCGCCGGCTCCGCCGACGCCGCCCAGTCCATAGAGCAGGCCGAGGCCGTCGCCGCCGTAGCCACCCCAGCCGGCAACGAAGCCATTCCCGCCGGCACCCCGGCGCCGCCGTTGCCCCATAGGAACCCGCCGCTGCCACCCCATCCGCCGTCTCCGGCGACGCCATTGGGACTGGCTCCGCCGACCCCGCCGGCGCCGCCGTGGCCGAACAGGCCGACGGCGTTACCGCCAGCGCCACCCAGGCCGACGAGGCCGGCGCCGTTGGCGGCCCCGCCGGCTCCGCCCCGGCCACCGTTGCCGAACAGGAACCCGCCGTCCCCACCGAACCCGCCGTTCTGGCCGGCGCCGCCGGAACCGCCGGCGCCGCCGTTGCCCCACAGCAGGCCGCCGTTCTGGCCGTTGGAGCCTGTGCCGTCGACGCCGTTGGCGCCGTCGCCGATCAGCGGACGGCCCAGGAACCGTTCGAACGGGTCATTGATCGCCGCCAGCAGCGAGTCGTTGGTGGCCTCGGCGGTGGCATAGGAATTCGCACCGGCGGTCAACAGCTGAACGAACTGCTGGTGGAAACCGGCGATGTGAGCACTCAGCGATTGGTAGGTCTGCCCGTGGGTGCCGAACACGGTTGCGATCGCAGCGGATACCTCGTCGGCGGCCGCCGCCAGCAATGCGGACGTGGGCGATGCCGCCGCCGCATTGGCCGCACTGACCAGCGCACCGACGTCCGCCAGATCCGACGCGGCCGCGCTGATGAACTCGGGCACCGCGATCACGTGGGACATCTCCGACCTCCAACCGTTGCGGCGACCTCCCGCGGGTCACCGGACGGCAGAACGGTATTGCCGCAACGGCGTCTACCGATCCCAACTTCACCCCGCCTGCAAACAGAGCGCACGGCTGCGGTAGATAGTTGAGCTATGAAACTGGATCCGCGGACGCCCGTCGTCGTCGGCGTCGGGCAGGCCGCCGAGCGCATCGCCGATCCGGATTACCGGGCGATGTCACCCGTCGAGTTGGCCGCCGCCGCCGCGCAGGCGGCTCTTGACGACAGCGGCGGTATCGGGGTGGCAGGTGCCGTCGATACCATCGCGGCGCTGCGGCAGTTCGAGATCTCCGGGCCGGTGGCCAACGCACCGCTGGGACGATCCAACAACTACCCGCGGTCGGTGGCCAAGCGGATCGGCGCGGAGCCGGGCCGGGCGATCCTGGAAATCGTCGGCGGTCAGGGTCCGCAGCACCTGATCACCGAGCTGGCCGGCGAGATCGCGGCAGGCCGCTCGGAGGTGGCGCTGATCTTCGGCTCCGATGCGACGTCTACGCTGCGTCATTTCGCCCAGGCCACCGATAGACCCGACTTCACCGAGAACATCGAAGGCGACCTCGAAGACCGCGGCCAGGGCATCGACTATCTGGTGTCCCGGAATACCGTGATTCACGGTCTTATCGATGCGCCGACTCAGTACGCATTGCTGGAAAATGCGCGGCGTGCCGGGACTGGGTTGGGGCCGGCCGAGTATCTGCGCCGCATGGGCGAGCTGTTCGCGCCGTTCAGCAAGGTCGCCGCAAACAACCCGTTCGCCGCCGCCCCGGTCGAGCGCACCGTCGACGAGCTGATCACCGTCACCGAGCGCAACCGGATGATCTCGGACCCGTACCCGCGGTTGATGGTCGCCCGCGACCAGGTGAACCAGGGCGCGGCGGCGTTGCTGATGTCGATCGCCGCGGCGCGCCGGCTGGGCGTACCGCAAGAGAGATGGGTGTACCTGCGCGGCCACGCCGACCTGCAAGAGCAGGACTTGCTGGAACGTCCCGACCTCGGGCATGCGCCGTCGGCCGTGCTGGCGGCGCGCGAGGCGCTGGATGTGGCGGGGATCGGCGTCGACGACGTCACCACCTTCGACCTGTACAGCTGCTTCCCGGTGCCGGTGTTCAACATCTGCGACGGACTGTCGATCGCGCCCGATGATCCGCGTGGTCTCACCCTCACCGGCGGCCTACCGTTCTTCGGCGGTGCCGGCAACAACTACTCGATGCACGCCGTCGCCGAGACTGTCGCCCGGATGCGCAGTGCGCCGGGGGAATTCGGCCTCGTCGGCGCCAACGGCGGCATCCTGAGCAAGTACTCGGTCGGCGTGTATTCGACCGAACCCGCGCCGTGGCGATCCGACCGCAGCGCGCAGTTGCAGGAGCAGGTCGACGGCGGCCCCACCGTGCCGGTCACCGAACACCCCGACGGCCCCGGCACCATCGAGACCTACACCGTGCGCCGGGACGACGGACGCCGCACCGGAATCATCATCGGGCGCCTGGACTCTGACGGCAGCCGCTTCATCGCAACCACCGAGGACGACGGATTGATCGCCCGCCTCACCGACGAGGACCCGCTAGGTACCGCGGTGAAGGTGCGGTCCTTCGACTACGGCAACCGCTGCTCGCCCTAGACGAAGGTGGCCAGCTTGCCGGCCAGCCGCTCCACGTAGGACGCGACTTTGTCTTCGTCGCTGTCGGGCATGCCGAACAGCACTTCGGTCACGCCGAGCTCCGCCCAGCGCGCCAGCTTGTCGGCGTCCGGCTTGAAGTCCAGGGCCACGATCTGCGGCGCGCCGTCACGTCCCGCCGCGGCCCAGGTGTCCTGCAACAGCTTGACGGGCTCGTCGATGTCGAAGTCGCGGGGAGTGGTGATCCAGCCGTCGGCGCTGCGCGCGATCCACTTGAAGTTCTTCTCGGTGCCCGCCGCGCCGACCAGCACAGGAATGTGAGATTGCACCGGTTTGGGCCAGGCCCAGCTGGGCCCGAACTTGACGAACTCGCCGTCGTATTCCGCTTCCTCCTGGGTCCATAGCGCCCGCATCGCTTCGAGGTACTCGCGCAACATGGTGCGACGGCGGCCGGCCGGCACGTTGTGGTCGGCGAGTTCGTCGGTGTTCCAGCCGAAGCCGACGCCGAGGCTGACCCGCCCGCCGGAAAGGTGGTCCAGGGTCGCAATACTTTTCGCCAGGGTGATCGGGTCGTGCTCGACGGGCAGCGCCACCGCGGTGGACAGCCGGACGCGGGTAGTCACCGCGCAGGCGGCGCCCAGACTGACCCAGGGATCGAGGGTGCGCATATAACGGTCGTCAGGCAGTGAGGCGTCGCCCGTGGTCGGGTGCGCCGCTTCGCGCTTGATCGGGATGTGCGTGTGTTCGGGGACGTAAAACGTCTGGAAACCGTGGTCGTCGGCAAGCTTGGCGGCCGCCGCCGGAGAGATGCCGCGGTCGCTGGTGAACAGCACGAGTCCGTAGTCCATGCCTCAATTTAGAACGTGTTCTACTTTTGCGCGCGAGCGGCCCCGCTGTGACGCCACCCGAGCGGCTCAGCGTGGCCCCGAGCGGTGGCGGGCCTTTGTTCCGGAAGGTGCGCTAGCGTGGTTGGTCGAATGGCGTCGCACGATTGGCGCCGCCCCACGCAATGCGGCCACCGGAAGCAACAGGAGGAGTCATGACCTACTCACCCGGTACTCCCGGATATCAACAATCGCAGCCGCCAGGGTCCTACGGCGCCGCGAACACTCCCGCGCCAGCGCAGGCCGAACCGGGTGAGAGCAAGCTGGGGGCGTACCTGACGATCGCGGTGGCGACGCTGGGTCTGCTCGCCTACTTCTTCAGTTTCGGTCCGATCTTCAACAACGGCAACGATCTCGGCGGCGCCAGCGGTGAGTTGTCCGGTGAATTCGGATTGGCGGTGCTGGTGGCCGTCCTGGCAGCACTGCTTGCCGGGGTGAGTCTGCTGCCCAAAGCCAAGAGTTACGTGACGATCGTCGCGGTGCTCTCGGTGCTGGCCGTGTTGCTCGTCATCTCCGCGACGTTCAACAAGCCGAACACGTACTCGACCGGTTGGGCGCTGTGGATCGTGCTGGTGCTGATCGTTTTCGAGGCAGTCGCAGCGGTCGCCGCGCTGCTGCTGGACGCGGGCGTGATCACCGCCCCGACGCCGCGGCCCAAGTACGACCCGTTCGGTGGTTACGGACAGTACGGACAGTACGGCCAGTACGGGGGACAACCGGGCGGCTACTACGGTCAGCCGGGTGCACAGCAGCCCGCGCAGAACCCCGCCGGCTACGGCCAGCAGTACGGCGGCGGCTACCCGTCGAGCCCCAACCCGCAGTCCGGCGGGTTCGCGGCCCAGCAGCCGGCGCAGTCGCCCCCTCCGCAACAGCAGCAGGGACCGACACACACCCCGCCCACCGGGTTTCCGAGCTTCAGCCCGCCGCCGCCGGTCAGCGCCGGTTCTGGATCCCAGGCGGGCCAGGCTCCGGTCAATTACTCACAGCCCGCGGAAGGACAACAGTCCTACGGACAGGGCCAGCAGTCGTCGCCTGGTTCGGCGCCGGTCTAAACGGGCGCTCTCGCGCCTGGTCAGGCTCCTGCGCGAAGAGTGAACAGGGTGTCGGCAAGAAGCGAGGACAACCAGTCCGCGGGCGCTCGGCAGGCGCGTGACCTCGTCCGGGTGGCGTTCGCGCCCGCGGTGGTGGCGCTGGTCGTCATTGCAGCTGTAACGCTGCTGGAGCTGTTGATCGCCAACAGCGACATGACCGGCGCCTTGGGCGCCATTGCGAGCATGTGGCTCGGTGTCCACCAGGTGCCCGTATCGATTGGCGGCCGCGAGCTCGGCGTCATGCCGCTGCTCCCGGTCCTGCTGATGGTGTGGGCCACCGCGCGCGCCACGTCGCGGGCAACGTCCCCGTACTCGTCGTGGCTGGTGGTGCGCTGGGTCATCGCGTCGTCGCTGGGCGGGCCGTTGTTGATGACGGCGATCGCACTGGCGGTGATTCACGACGCGTCGTCGGTGCTGACCGAACTGCAGACGCCCAGCGCCCTGCGGGCTTTCACGAGCGTGCTGGTGGTGCATGCGATCGGCGCCGCGATCGGGGTGTGGTCGCGGGTGGGCCGACGCGCGCTGGCCGCCTCCCCGCTGCCCAACTGGCTGGGCGACTCGCTACGCGCGGCCACCGCCGGGGTGTTGGCATTGGTGGGTCTGTCGGGTTTGGTGACGGCCGGGTCGCTGGTTGTGCACTGGGCGACGATGCAGGACCTGTACGGCATCACCGAGTCCATCTGGGGGCAATTCAACCTGACCGTGCTGTCGGTGCTGTACACGCCCAACGTCATCGTCGGTGCGTCGGCGGTGGCAGTCGGCTCGAGCGCGCACATCGGCTTCGCGACGTTCAGCTCGTTCACGGTGTTCGGCGGTGATGTGCCGGCGTTGCCGATCCTGGCCGCCGCGCCGACGCCGCCGCTGGGTCCGGTGTGGGTGGCCCTGCTGATCATCGGCGCGGCTTCCGGTGTCGCGGTCGGGCAACAATGCGCCCGGCGTGCGCTGCCATTGTTCGCGGCGGTGGCCAAGCTGCTCGTGGCCGGAGTCGTGGGTGCGTCGGCGATGACGCTGCTGGGCTATGGCGGTGGCGGCAGACTGGGAAACTTCGGAGACGTCGGCGTCGATAAGGGCGCGCTGTTCCTGGGTGTGCTGTTCTGGTTCACGGTTGTCGGTGCGGTCACGGTGGTGATGGCCGGCGGGATTCGGCGTCGACCCCGGCGACGTCGACCGAAGCCCGTACCCGTGAATGCCGAAGAACCCGTCCTGGGGGTTTTCGACGACGACATCCAGCCCGACGAATCCTCGGACGACCCGGAAGAAGAGACGCCGGGTGTCGAACCGGAGCCCGAGGAGGCTTCGAGCGATGAGCGGCAGGAGTGACTTCTCCGGCCGGGTCTGACGCGCGGCCGGCGCCGCTGCACCATTAGGCTTCCGCGTGTGCAGGAACCGCTCCGGGTACCCCCAAGTGCACCGGCGCGACTGGTGGTCCTGGCGTCCGGGACCGGTTCACTGCTGAACTCCCTGCTTGCGGCGGCCGTCGGCGACTACCCGGCGCGGGTGGTGGCCGTCGGCGTGGATCGCGACTGCCGCGCCACCGAGATCGCCGCGCGGGCAGGCATCCCGGCCTACAAAGTCAGCGTCGGCGACCATCCCACCCGGGACGCCTGGGACGCCGCCATCACCGCCGCCACCGCCGCACACAAGCCCGATCTGGTGGTGTCCGCGGGATTCATGAGAATCCTTGGCCCGCAATTTCTTTCACGCTTCATCGGACGCACCGTCAACACGCATCCGGCGCTGTTGCCGGCCTTCCCCGGTGCGCACGGCGTGCGCGACGCGCTGGCGTACGGGGTGAAAGTCACCGGCTGTACGGTGCACCTGGTGGATGCCGGTGTCGACACCGGTCCGATACTGGCCCAGCAACCCGTCGAAGTGCTCGACGGCGACGACGAAGACTCTTTGCATGAACGCATCAAGGTTGTGGAACGGCAACTGCTGGTGAAAGTGGTGGCCGCCATCGCAACCGGCGGAGTGACGGTGATCGAGCGAAAGGCGACCGTGGGGATGGACACAGCATGAGCATCGATAAGAAGCCGATCCGCCGCGCATTGATCAGCGTGTACGACAAGACTGGGCTGGTCGAGCTGGCGCAGGGGCTCGCAGCGGCCGGTGTCGAGATCGTCTCGACCGGCTCGACGGCGAAGACCATTGCCGACAAAGCGATTCCGGTGACCCGGGTCGAGGAGCTGACCGGCTTTCCCGAGGTGCTCGACGGCCGCGTCAAGACCCTGCACCCCAAGGTGCACGCCGGGCTGTTGGCCGACCTTCGCAAGCCCGCGCATGAGGCAGCCCTGGAAGAGCTCGGCGTCAAGGCCTTCGAACTCGTCGTCGTCAACCTCTACCCGTTCAGCCAAACCGTCGAATCCGGCGCCGGCGTCGACGAGTGCGTCGAGCAGATCGACATCGGCGGGCCCTCCATGGTGCGCGCTGCCGCCAAGAATCACCCGAGCGTCGCCGTGGTGGTCGACCCGCGCGGCTATGACGGGGTGCTGGCCGCGGTGCGTACCGGCGGATTTACCCTCGCCGAGCGCAAAAAGCTGGCGTCGCTGGCCTTTGCGCACACCGCCGAATACGACATCGCCGTCGCCGCCTGGATGCAGGAGACCCTGGCGCCCGACGACCCGCCGCAGCAGTTTCCGCATTTCTTCGCCCGCAACTGGCGCCGCCAGGCGACCCTGCGCTACGGCGAGAACCCGCACCAGCAGGCCGCGCTCTACGCCGATCCCGCCGCCTGGCCGGGTCTGGCGCAGGCCGAGCAGCTGCACGGAAAAGAGATGTCCTACAACAACTTCACCGATGCGGACGCGGCCTGGCGCGCCGCCTTCGACCACGAGCAGACCTGCGTCGCGATCATCAAGCACGCCAACCCGTGTGGCATCGCGATCTCCGACGTCTCGGTAGCCGACGCACACCGCAAAGCCCACGAATGCGACCCGCTCAGCGCCTTCGGCGGCGTGATCGCTGCCAACACCGAAGTCAGCGTCGAAATGGCCGAGTACGTCAGCACGATTTTCACCGAGGTGATCGTCGCGCCGGCGTACGAGCCCGGCGCCGTCGAGCTACTGACCCGCAAGAAGAACATCCGGGTGCTGGTGGCCTCCGAACCTCTCGTGGGCGGGCACGAGTTGCGGCCGATCAGCGGCGGACTGCTCATCCAGCAGCGCGACCAGCTCGACGCGCAGGGCGATAACCCGAACAACTGGACCCTGGCCACCGGTGATCCCGCCGACCCGGCCACCCTGACCGATCTTGTCTTCGCCTGGCGCGCATGCCGCGCGGTCAAGTCCAATGCGATCGTCATCGTCTCCGGCGGCGCCACCATCGGCGTCGGCATGGGGCAGGTCAACCGGGTCGACGCGGCCCGGCTCGCCGTCGAGAGAGGTGGCGAGCGCGTGCGCGGCGCGGTAGGCGCCTCCGACGCGTTCTTCCCGTTCCCGGACGGGCTGGAGACCCTGACCGCAGCCGGGGTCAAGGCGATCGTGCACCCCGGCGGTTCGGTACGCGACGACGAGGTGACGGCCGCGGCCACCAAGGCGGGGATAACGTTGTACCTCACCGGGGCACGCCACTTCGCCCACTGACCGGCACCCGCCCGGCCCGTGACCGGCACCGCCCGGCCCTGACGGCTCAGCCGAGAGTGAAATCCACGACCGACACGCCGCGAGGAGCGTCGGGAAAGTCACTCTCGTCGGCGCAACGAAAGACGGCGTCGTAGCGTGGAGTGGTGACTTCACCGAGCAATCTGCCCCGTACCGTCGGCGAGCTGCGTGCCTCCGGTCACCGTGAGCGGGGGGTCAAGCAGGAAATCCGTGAGAACCTTCTGACCGCGCTGGCCGAGGGCGACGAGGTGTGGCCCGGGATTCTAGGTTTTGATGACACCGTCATCCCGCAGCTCGAGCGTGCCCTGATCGCCGGCCACGACTTCGTGTTGCTGGGCGAACGTGGTCAAGGCAAGACGCGGCTGTTGCGCGCCCTCACCGGTCTGCTCGACGAGTGGACGCCGGTCATCGACGGCTCCGAGCTCGGCGAGCACCCGTATACGCCGATCACGCCGGAATGGATCCGCCGCGCCGCCCAGCTGCAAGATGACCTGCCGATCACCTGGAAGCACCGCAGCGAGCGGTACACCGAAAAGCTGGCCACCCCCGACACCAGCGTCGCCGACCTGGTCGGGGACATCGACCCCATCAAGGTCGCCGAGGGGCGCAGCCTTGGCGACCCGGAAACCATCGCGTACGGGCTGATCCCGCGGGCCCACCGGGGCATCGTCGCCGTCAACGAACTGCCCGACCTGGCCGAGCGCATCCAGGTCTCGATGCTCAACGTGATGGAGGAGCGCGACATCCAGGTGCGCGGCTACACGTTGCGGTTGCCGCTCGACGTCCTGGTCGTGGCCAGCGCCAACCCGGAGGACTACACCAACCGCGGCCGCATCATCACGCCGCTCAAGGACCGGTTCGGCGCCGAGATCCGCACCCACTACCCGCTCGAGCTGAGCGCCGAGATCGGCGTCATCGCTCAAGAGGCGCACCTGAGCGCCCAGGTACCCGACTACCTGCTGCAGATCATCGCGCGGTTCGCCCGCTACCTGCGCGAGTCCAGTTCGGTCGACCAGCGCTCCGGGGTGTCGGCGCGGTTCGCGATCGCCGCGGCCGAGACGGTCGCCGCGGCGGCCCGGCACCGCGGCGCGATCCTGGGCGAGACCGACCCGGTCGCCCGGGTCGTCGACCTGGGCACCATCATCGACGTGCTGCGCGGCAAGCTGGAATTCGAGTCCGGCGAGGAGGGCCGCGAGCAGGCCGTGCTGGAGCATCTGCTGCGCCGCGCCACCGCCGACACCGCCTCGCGGGTGCTGGGCGGCATCGACGTCGGCACGCTGGTGTCCGCGGTCGAGAGCGGTTCCGCGGTGACGACGGGCGAACGGGTGTCCGCCAAAGACGTACTGGCCGCGGTGCCCGGGTTGCCCGTGGTGGAGAAGATCGCGGCAAAACTGGGCGCCGAATCCGAAGGCGAACGGGCCGCGGCATTGGAATTGGCCCTGGAGGCGTTGTACCTGGCCAAGCGCGTGGACAAGGTATCCGGAGAAGGGCAAACGGTCTATGGCCAATAAAGGGCACTCTTCGCGATACTCGGCGTATACCGGCGGGCCCGACCCGCTGGCTCCGCCGGTGGATCTGCGTGAGGCCCTCGAACAGATCGGGCAGGACGTCATGGCCGGCACCTCGCCGCGCCGGGCGCTGTCCGAGCTGCTGCGACGGGGCACCGACAACATGCGCGGTGCCGACCGCCTGGCCGCCGAGGCCAACCGGAAGCGGCGAGACCTGCTGCGGCGCAATAATTTAGACGGCACCCTGCAGGAAATCAAGAAGCTGCTCGACGAGGCCGTGCTGGCCGAGCGCAAGGAATTGGCGCGAGCGCTGGATGACGATGCCCGCTTCTCCGAGCTGCAGCTGGAGGCGCTGCCGTCCTCGCCCGCCAAGGCGGTCCAGGAGCTGTCCGAGTACGACTGGCGCAGCAACGAGGCCCGTCAGAAGTACGAGCAGATCAAGGATCTGCTCGGCCGCGAGATGCTGGATCAACGCTTCGCCGGCATGAAGCAGGCGCTCGAAGGTGCCACCGATGAGGACCGCCAGCGCGTCAACGACATGCTGGATGACCTGAACAATCTGTTGGACAAGCACTCTCGCGGCGAGGATACCCAGCAAGATTTCCAGGACTTCATGGACAAGCACGGCGAGTTCTTCCCCGAGAACCCGCAAAACGTCGAGGAGCTGCTGGACTCGCTGGCCAAGCGTGCGGCCGCCGCGCAGCGGTTCCGCAACAGCCTCAGCCAGGAACAGCGCGACGAGCTGGATGCCTTGGCGCAGCAGGCTTTTGGGTCGCCATCGTTGATGCAGGCGCTGAACAGGCTCGACGCTCATCTGCAGGCTGCCCGTCCCGGTGAAGACTGGACCGGCGAGCAGCGCTTCTCCGGTGATAACCCGCTGGGAATGGGCGAGGGAGCCCAAGCGCTGGCCGACATCGGCGAGCTGGAGCAGTTGGCCGACCAGTTGTCCCAGGCATACCCCGGCGCCAGCATGGATGATGTCGACCTCGACGCGCTGGCCCGCCAACTCGGTGACGAGGCGGCCGTCGACGCCCGTACGCTTGCCGAACTTGAACGGGCGTTGGTCAATCAGGGCTTCCTGGATCGCGGTTCGGACGGTCAGTGGCGGCTGTCACCGAAGGCCATGCGCCGTCTCGGGGAAACCGCGTTGCGTGATGTGGCACAACAGCTTTCCGGTCGTCACGGGGAGCGGGACCACCGGCGGGCCGGTGCGGCCGGTGAGTTGACCGGTGCGACCCGGCCCTGGCAGTTCGGTGACACCGAGCCGTGGAACATCTCCCGCACGCTGACCAACGCCGTACTGCGCCAGTCCGGGACGCGCACACTCGACGGGACACGGCCGTCTTTGAAGATCACCGTCGACGACGTCGAGGTCTCCGAAACCGAGACCCGCACCCAGGCCGCGGTCGCGCTGCTCGTCGACACGTCGTTTTCCATGGTGATGGAAAACCGGTGGTTGCCGATGAAGCGCACGGCGCTGGCCCTCAATCACCTGGTGTGCACCCGGTTCCGATCAGATGCCTTGCAGATCATCGCTTTTGGCCGCTACGCGCGGACCGTCTCGGCGGCCGAGCTGACCGGGCTCGAGGGTGTATACGAGCAGGGAACCAATCTGCACCATGCGCTCGCCCTGGCCGGGCGCCACCTGCGTCGGCACCCCAACGCGCAACCGGTCGTGCTGGTGGTGACCGACGGCGAGCCGACCGCACATCTGGAGGACTTCGACGGTGACGGTACATCCGTATTCTTCGACTACCCGCCGCACCCCAGGACCATCTCCTTCACCGTCAAGGGTTTCGACGAGATGGCGCGGCTAGGTGCGCAGATCACCATCTTCCGGTTGGGCAGCGACCCCGGCCTGGCGCGATTTCTGGACAAGATCGCTCGCCGGGTCGAGGGCCGCGTCGTGGTCCCCGATCTGGACGGGCTGGGCGCCGCCGTGGTGGGTGACTACCTGCGGTCCCGACGTCGCCGTTAGCTACGCCGAGCAGACGCAAAGGTCCCTGCACGCGCGGCGTGTCGGGGCCCTGTGCGGCTGCTCGTGTTAGGCCGCGGGCCGTGTACTTCGTCGGCCTGGACCTAGCCTGGGGCATGCGCAACCGCACGGGCATCGCCGTGGTCAGTGCCGATGGTGAGCTGGAATTCGTGGCGTCCGCGGTAACCGACGACGAAATCCTCGCGGCGGTGTCGCCGTTCGTGACGGGCCCGTGCTTCGTCGGGATCGACGCACCGCTGGTGGTGGTCAACTCGGCAGGAATGCGCGCCGCCGAACGGGCACTGAATGGAGATTTCCGGCGGTTCGACGCCGGCGCCTATCCCGCACATCTGGGACTCGCGCCGTTCCGGGACACTCCCCGCGGTGCTCGGATCGCCGAATCTCTTGGGCTGGACGTGAATCCGGAGTCGTCCGCGGGTCGCCGAGCCGCTGAAGTTTATCCGCACTCGGCGGCGGTGGCACTGTTTCGGCTGGGCCGGACGCTGAAGTACAAGCGGCGCAAGGGCAGATCCATCGAGGACCGCAGACTGGCGATGCTGCGGTTAATCGGATTGATCGAGAGCCTCGCCGACCGGACACCGCCCATGCGGGTAGCGTCCAGCGCGGAGTGGTTGCGGTTGCGCCAGACCGTCGAGCGGGCGGCGCGACCGGTCGATCTGGACCGGGCGGAGGATCCGATCGACGCTGTGCTGTGCGCGTACATCGCGCTCTACGCCACCCGGCGACCGGACGACATGACGGTTTACGGGGACCTTCCGACCGGCTACATCCTGACCCCGACGCTGCCCGCGGATCTCCTGCCCGGCAGCGCATGACGGCCTTACCCGCCCAGTCTGCCCGGCAACCGATCGGGTGCCACTATGCCGGGCCGGATCAGGTCTTGCGGCAGGCCCGCGAGCACCGCGGCCATGTTGTAGCCGCTCATCCGCAACTCTCCGTTGCTGCCCAGGCGCGCGTAATCCGAATGGCCGTAGGCGCGCTCGTGAAACTCGCCATCGCCGTACCGTCCTCCGAACGCATAACCGTCACGGCTGGACAGCGCCGTCATGCCGGGCACGTCCTGAGGTGCGGGACCGAACGCGCCGAATTCGGAAACAACTTCCGCGACAACGTCATCGACTCCGATCAGATAGTAGGCGTGGCCAGGTGCCACTCCGAGCTGTGACGCCTCGGTGAGTTCGGCGCCCGGCGATCCGTAGAGGACGACGTCGCTCACCGGGGCCCCGCCCTGCAGCGCCAGGCTGGTGGTCAGTGAGCCGTAGGAGTGTCCGAATGCGGTGATGTGTTGTCCGGCGGCATTGCCGGTGGCTGCCAGTCCCTTGAAGAACGTGTTCAGCGGCTGCGCGGCAGCACGTGCCTGCCAGTCGTGAACCACGTCGCGCAAGCTGTCGGGTGCGTCGTAACCCAACCACGCAATGGACGCAACCGCGTCGGCTCTCCGCAGGCCCGCCGCAGCTCGGAGTTCACTGGCTTTGTTGCGTTGTGCGGCGGCTTGTTTCACCATGCCCCCGACACTGGCGCTGACTCGGGTGTTGAGCCCTCCGACGGTTACGCCGACGCGTTCGGCATTGTCGACGTCTCCAACCCCAACCGCCGCCAGCACTTTTCGGGGATCGGCGGTGGTATCGAGCAGGATCAGGCTGGTGCCCGGGGTCGTCGTCAGCGCCTGTTGGAGTGCCCGCAGATCCGCCAGCTTGTCGGGGTCGGTGCGCCAGCCGTAGGCGCCGATCCAGCCATGGTCGAGGCGGTCGATTTCGCGTTGCAGCACAGCAGCATTGAGCTGGCTGCGGACAGCGATCGGGATGCCGTCGAGGTTGCGGATGGCCTCGGGTGCCCATTGTTTGGCGCGGTCCTGTTGGGCCGGGGTCAGGTCGTGCCACCACGCGCCGACCTGGTCGGGCGTGCCGCCCGCCTGCAGCACGGGCAGCAGGGCCGCCATCTTCGGTGCCTGATGACTGAGCTGTGCGTCGACCCGATAGGCGGGAAGGTCGCCGTCGCTGGCGCGGATCGCGGCGGCGAGATCCTCGTCTGCGACTTCGGCGTCGGACAGCAACTGCTGCAGCCGTTCGGTCAGCCGCACCGCGTCGTCGAGGATTCGTTGCTGCTCAGCGGGGGAGAAAGCGGACAGGGTGGGCGGCGGCAACGCAACGCCGGTCGCTTCGTCGATCACCAGGTGGGCTTCTCGCGCAAGGTCGCGAATGGCCTTTAGTCGCTCCTTGATGGCGGTGATCTCATCCGCCGACTGTCCGGCCGCCCGCGCGACCGCCTCGCACGCGTCGGCATGCTCGTCCAGCATTCCCGTGGTGCGTGCGCCGGCCGCGTGTGCCGCCTCGGCCGCATCGCCTCCGAAAGGCACCAGCCGCATCAGCTCGGTGATGGTTGCCGACGCCGTCCGGGTTCCGTGTGCGCGTCTGAGCGCGGCATCGAACACGGCCCTGACGGCCTCGGGATCCCAATGTTCGATATCGGTCACCGTAAGCGTCATTGTCAGCGTCATCGCAGCGATGCGGCGTTGCGCTGGTCAAGCTCGGCGCACTCGGCGGCGGCGGTCCGCAAGCCGCCGGCGTATTCGGCGATGTGGTCGAGGTGGCTCGCTCCTGCGGCGGCCCACCGATCCAGCAATCTCACCAACTCCACGGCCGACGAGCCGACCCAACCGCGTTGCGCGCCGTCGGCGTCGTCGTGGCAGAGCCGCTGCACCGCCAGCAGCGACTGCCCGTGGTCCGCCAGTTGGTTACCGACGTGGGACAGCATGTCGGGGTTCGCCCGCAACTCTCGCGCCACTGCGACCCGCTTTCGCCGATGCCAATGTTCGGCGGAAGTGTGGCACCACAGGAAACGTCGGGCCACTCACTCGGAGTGGCCGGTGTTGATTACTTGCGCGGCTTGCGCGGCTTGCGCTTGATGCCGACGCCGCCCCATAGGGAGAACCCGCGGATCTTGACCTTGGGCGCGCCCGGTGAGCCCTCACCGACCACCGCGTGGTCAAAGTTGCCCATCACGCCGCGCCCCTCGATCTCGACGTTGACCTCCGGGGGCAGCAGGATCGTTTGCGCGCCCATGATCGAGTACGCGTGGATTTCGACCTGCGTCGAGGTGAAGTCGGCGTAGCGCAGATCAACCACGCCGTTGCCCCACAGCGTGAACGTCGTCAGTTTCTTCGGTACGTTCCACCGGCCGCGGCGCTCGAACCCGCTCATGATGGCCAACAGCAATGTGGACGGCGCCGGATTGCACTGGCCACCGCGGCGCGGGCTCACGGCGGCGCCGGGCAAATCGGCCCGCAGCTGGTCGAGCTCCTGGTACGTGGTCGCGGCGTAGGCCTTGGTTAGCCGATCTTCGTACTCGTTGAGCTGCAGGCGGCCCTGCTCGGCCGCGTACGCCAGCAACTGCGCAATCTGGATGCGATCAGTGTCCTCCGCGCGTGAGAGGTCGTCGCGCGCGGTTTCTACGTCACGCTGGGCTGGGTTGGTCATCTCACCCGCGAGCTTACGACTTCAAGATTTTGCTGCAAGGGGTGTTGGCTAAACTGCAACGTTCACGCGGGCCCGGCGCCAGTCCTGCGGGCGCGTCATGAAGAGGAAACCCAGCTCGGGGGCCGTTTTTGCAGGAACGCCAGCATGCCCTCGCGGGCTTCGCTTGAAACGAACAACCTCGCCGACTCCTCGGTGAGCCGCTCCGCGTCGCGGTCGAACCCGGCCAGGACGGCGGCGGTGGTCAGCGCCTTGGACGCCGCCAGGCCCTGCGGCGACCCGCGACCGACGTCGGCGACCAAACCGGCCACCGCGGCGTCCACGTCCTCCGCGGCCAGGGTGACCAATCCGATTTCGGCGGCTTCGCTGGCGCCGAACGTTTCGCCGGTGAGGTAATAGCGTGCCGCCGCGCGCGCCGACAGTTTCGGCAGCAACGTCAGCGAGATGATGGCCGGCGCGACGCCGATGCGAGCCTCGGTCAAGGCAAACGTGCTGCGCGGTCCGGCCACGACCATGTCGCAGGCGCCGACGAGGCCGAACCCGCCGGCTCGCACGTGCCCATTGATGGCACCGATCACCGGGCGCGGCGACTCGACGATGGCGCGCAGCAGCGCGGTCATCTCCCGCGCCCGCGCCACGGCCACGTTGTATGGATCACCCCCGCCCGCCTCGCTCAGGTCCGCGCCCGCACAGAAGGTGCCGCCGGTGTGGCCGAGCACCACCACCCGCACCGCCGGGTCGGCCGCGGCGTCCCGCAAACCCTGGTGCAGTTGGTTCACCAGGGTGCTCGACAACGCGTTGCGGTTGTGCGGGGAATTCAGCGTCAGACGGGCGAGCGGGCCACCGGTCTCGGTTGGGCCCGAGTAATCGACGAGGGTGTCCATCAGTAGCTTCGGGGCAGACCCAGCGACGTCTGCGAAACGAAGTTCAGCACCATCTCACGACTGATCGGTGCGATCCGCGCCAACCGCGACGCGGTCAGCATTGCGGCCACGCCGTACTCCTTGGTCAGTCCGTTGCCGCCCATCGACTGGACGGCCTGGTCGACGGCGCGGGTCGAAGCCTCACCCGCCGCGTACTTCGCCATGTTCGCGGCCTCGGCCGCGCCCCCGTCGTCGCCGTGGTCGTAGAGCGTCGCAGCCTTCTGCATCATCAACTTGGCCAACTGCACCTCGATGTGACACTGCGCCAGCGGGTGCGACAAGCCCTGGTGCGCGCCGATCGGCGTGCCCCACACCTGGCGTGTCTTGACGTATTCGACGGCCTTGCCGAGCGCGAACCGGCCCATCCCCACGGCGCTGGCCGCGCCCATGATCCGCTCGGGATTCAGCCCGGCGAACAGCTGAGCGATGGCGGCGTCCTCGGCGCCCACCAGCGCGTCCGAAGGCAGCCGAACGTCGTCCATGAACACCTGGAACTGGCGCTCGGGGCTGATCAACTCCATCTCGATCGGCGTGTAGGTGAATCCGGGCGCGTCGGTGGGCACCACGAACAACGCCGGACGCAATTTGCCGGTCTTGGCTTCCTCGGTGCGCGCCACCACCAGCACCGCCTGGGCCTGGTCGATGCCGGAGATGTACACCTTCTGGCCCTTGAGCAGCCAGTCGCTGCCGTCGCGCCGCGCGGTGGTGGTGATCTTGTGCGAGTTCGATCCCGCGTCCGGCTCGGTGATGGCGAACGCCATCGTCAAGGTCCCGTCGGCGATACCCGGGATCCAGCGCTTCTTCTGCTCCTCGGTGCCGAACTTGCTGATGATCGTGCCGTTGATGGCCGGGGAGACCACCATCAGCAGCAGCGCGCTACCCGCGGCCGCCATTTCCTCCATCACCAGCGAAAGCTCGTACATGCCGGCGCCGCCGCCCCCGTACTCTTCGGGAAGGTTCACCCCCAGAAAACCGAGTTTGCCTGCCTCGGCCCACAATTCGTCGGTGTGTTCCTGGGCGCGTGCCTTCTTGAGGTAGTACTCGGCGCCGTAGTTGGACGCCCACTCGGCAACCGCCTTGCGCAGCGCCTGACGGTCCTCGCTCTCGATGAAGCTGGTGTCGCTCATGACGGATCTCCTTCTGCTTCAGGCGCTTCCACTTTCGCGAGGATTGCACCTACTTCCACTTGCTGGCCGGTCTTGACGTTGATTTCCGCGAGCACCCCATCGGTGGGCGCGGTGATGGTGTGCTCCATTTTCATCGCCTCCAGCCAGATCAGCGGCTGGCCGGCGGTGACGGTAGCGCCCTCCTCGGCGCCGATCCGGATGACGTTGCCGGGCATGGGCGCCACCAGTGATCCCTGCTCGACGGCCGAGCCCGGTTCGGGGAAGCGGGGCAACGCGACCAGGTGCACGGGTCCCCGCGCCGAGTCGACGTAAACGTCGTCGCCGAAGCGTGCCACCGCGAAGCTGAACGCCACCCCGTTCTCGGCAAGCACCACTTCGTTCGGCGACGCCGAGACCAGTTGCACCGTCGGATCGTCCGGCAACGCCAGAGCCGTTCTGGTGAAACGGTATCGGACGTTCTGCTCGGTGTCCGCGTCGTCACGGTAGGTCTTGGTCTGGAATCCCGACGGCAGGTTTCGCCAGCCGCTAGGGACCCCACGCAGGATTCGGTCGGTGGCGCGGTTGTGTGCGGCGTCGGCCAGGGCGGCTGCGATCGCAGAGACCCGCACCGTGGCTGCGTCGGCAAGCGATGCCGAGAGTTCGGTCAGGCCGTGTGTGTCGAAAAACGCTGTGTCCGTAGCGCCGTCAAGGAAGGCCGGGTGGCGTAGCACGTTCACCAGCAGTTCGCGGTTGGTGCGCAGGCCGTGCACCTGGGTGCGGGCCAACGCGTCGGCGAGCACCAGCGCCGACTGGCGGCGGGTAGGTGCGTAGGAGATGACCTTGGCCAGCATCGGGTCATAGAAGATCGACACCACCGAGCCGTCGATGATTCCGGAATCCAGCCGAATCCCGGTCCGGTGCTCCAGCGTGCGGAACTCGGTGCGCACCGCGGGCACGTGAATCCGGTGCACCGTGCCGGCCTGGGGTTGCCAGTCGTGCGCGGGGTCCTCGGCGTAGAGCCGCACTTCGATCGAATGACCCTGTGCCGTCGGAGGTTCCGCACTAAGCCGACCGCCGCTGGCTACCTCGATCTGCAGTTCGACCAGGTCCAGGCCAGCGGTTTCTTCGGTAACCGGGTGCTCGACCTGCAACCGGGTGTTCATCTCCAGGAAGAAGAATTCGCCGTCATCGTCGGCGAGAAACTCGACCGTGCCGGCGCCGGTGTAGCCGATTGCTGAGGCGGCCAGGCGGGCGGCCTCGAACAGTTTGGCGCGCATTCCGGGAATCCGCTCCACCAACGGCGACGGCGCCTCTTCGATGACCTTTTGGTGACGGCGCTGAATGGAGCATTCCCGTTCCCCGACAGCCCAGACCGTGCCATGGGTGTCGGCCATGACCTGAACCTCGATGTGGTGACCGGTGGGCAGGTAGCGCTCACAGAACACCGTCGGGTCGCCGAACGCCGATTGCGCTTCGCGTTGGGCCGCCTCGACTTCGCCGGACAATGCGGACAACTCCCGCACGACTCGCATGCCCCGTCCGCCGCCTCCGGCGGATGCCTTGACCAGCACCGGCAGCTGCGCCGCGCTGACGGTTTCGGGGTCGAGTTCCTCGAGCACCGGCACCCCGGCCGAGGCCATCAACTTCTTGGACTCGATCTTGGAGCCCATCGCGCGCACCGCATCCACCGGCGGCCCGATCCAGGTCAAACCTGCCCGTTGGACGGCGGCGGCGAATTCGGCGTTCTCCGAGAGGAAGCCGTAACCCGGATGGATTGCGTCGGCACCTGCGGCACGGGCGGCGTTGATGATCGCCTCGGCGTTGAGGTAGTCGTTGGTCTGCGCCAACCGCACCCGCGCGTCGGCTTCAGCGACGTGGGGCGCAGCGGCATCCGGGTCGGTGTAGACGGCGACGGTGCCCAGGCCCAGCCGGCGGCAGGTGGCGAACACCCGTCGGGCGATCTCGCCTCGATTGGCGACCAGCACTCGAGTAATCATGGGACTCACATCCGGAAGACGCCGAAGTTCGACGTCCCCTTGATCGGGCCATTGGCAATGGCGGACAGGCAGATTCCCAGCACGGTGCGGGTGTCGCGCGGGTCGATCACCCCGTCGTCGTAGAGCATCCCGGACAGCACCATCGGCAGCGACTCGGCCTCGATCTGGCCTTCGACGGCGGCCCGCATCGCGGCGTCGGCCGCCTCGTCGACCTGCTGGCCGCGGGCTTCTGCCGCCGCCCGGGCCACGATCGACAGCACGCCTGACAACTGGGCGCCGCCCATCACGGCAGATTTGGCGCTGGGCCAAGCGAATAGGAACCGGGGATCGTAGGCACGCCCGCACATGCCGTAGTGGCCCGCGCCGTAAGACGCACCGATCAGCAACGAGATGTGCGGCACGGTCGAGTTCGACACGGCGTTGATCATCATCGAGCCGTGCTTGATCATGCCGCCCTCTTCGTAGTCCTTGCCCACCATGTAACCGGTGGTGTTGTGCAAGAACAACAGTGGCGTATCCGAGCGGTTGGCGAGCTGGATGAACTGGGTGGCCTTCTGGGACTCCTCGCTGAACAGCACGCCGCGAGCATTGGCCAGGATGCCGATCGGATAGCCGTGCAGCTGCGCCCAGCCGGTAACCAGCGAGGATCCGTACAGCGGCTTGAATTCGTCGAACTCGGAGCCGTCGACGATGCGGGCGATCACTTCGCGCGGATCGAATGGGATGCGCAGATCGGCGGGCACGATGCCGATCAGTTCCTCGGCGTCGAACAACGGTTCGGTCACCGGGTTGGGCACCGGTCCTTGCTTCTTCCAGTTCAGTCGAGCCACGATGCGGCGTCCGATCCGGATAGCGTCGGGCTCGTCAATGGCGAAGTAGTCCGCCAAACCCGAGATGCGGGCGTGCATTTCAGCGCCACCTAGCGACTCGTCGTCGGATTCTTCACCGGTGGCCATCTTCACCAGCGGGGGACCGGCCAGGAACACCTTGGAGCGTTCCTTGATCATCACGACGTGATCGGACATGCCGGGAACGTAGGCGCCGCCCGCGGTGGAGTTGCCGAAAACCAGTGCGATGGTGGGGATTCCGGCTGCAGACAGCCGGGTTAGGTCGCGGAACATGCGGCCACCCGGGATGAAGATCTCCTTCTGGGTGGGCAGGTCCGCGCCGCCGGATTCCACCAGCGAGATGACCGGAAGCCGGTTCTCGAAGGCGATCTGATTGGCGCGCAGAATCTTCTTCAGTGTCCAGGGATTGCTGGTGCCGCCTTTGACGGTGGGATCGTTGGCGACGATCATGCACTCGACGCCCTCTACGACGCCGATCCCGGTGACCGTGCTGGCGCCGACCTTGAACGGGCTACCCCAGGCCGCCAGCGGGCTTAACTCCAGAAACGGTGAGTCCGCGTCGACCAGCAATTCGATGCGTTCCCGTGCCGTCAGCTTGCCGCGGGCATGGTGGCGTTCCACGTATTTGGGACCGCCGCCCTCGACGGCATTGGCGAATTCGGCGGCGATCTCGTCGAGCTTGGTGGTCGCGGCGGCTGCCGCCTCGGCGAAGGTGTCCGCGTTCGGGTCCAGCGTGGAGCGCAAGACGGTCATGACCACCTCCGACGATGCAGAACGCAGTGATGCTGAGGAGGAGGTGCGATCATGACTGATACCCCAGCAGCTTGGCCGCCAGCGCGGTCAGGATCTCGCTGGTCCCGCCGCCGATGCCGATGATCCTCATATCCCGGTATTGGCGTTCGATCTCCGATTCGGCCATGTAGCCCATGCCGCCGAACAATTGGACGCCCTGGTTGGCCACCCACTCGCCCGCCTCGACGGCGGTGTTCTTCGCGAAACAGACCTCGGCGATCAGGTTGGTCTCGCCGGCCAGCTGGCGCTCCACCACGTGCCGTGAGTAGACGCGGGCGACATCGATGCGACGTGCCATCTCGGCCAGGGTGTTCTGCACGGTCTGTCGCGAGATCAGCGGACGGCCGAAGGTCTCCCGGTCGCGGCACCACTGCGCAGTGATGTCCAGGCACCGCTGTGCGCTCGAATATGCCTGTGTAGCAAGCGCGATCCGCTCGGATACGAATGCCTGGGCGATCTGAGCGAACCCGCTGTTCTCGGCGCCGATCAGGTTCTCTACCGGCACCCTGACGTCGGTATAGGACAACTCCGCGGTGTCGGAGCACCGCCAGCCCATCTTGTCCAGCTTGCGTGACACCGCAAAGCCCGGCGTTCCCTTCTCCACGACGATCAGCGAAACTCCGGCCGCACCGGGTCCGCCGGTGCGCGCCGCGGTCACGACGAAGTCGGCACGCACCCCCGACGTGATGTAGGTCTTGGCGCCGTTTATCACGTAGTGGTCGCCGTCGCGCACCGCGCTGGTCCGCAGGTGGCCGACGTCCGAGCCGCCGCCGGGTTCGGTGATGGCCAGCGCGCCGATCTTCTCGCCGGCCAACGTCGGCCGCACAAAGGTCTCGATCAGCCGCTCGTCGCCGGATGCGATCATGTGCGGCACTGCGATACCGCAGGTGAACAACGAGGCGAAAACTCCGCCAGGCGCGCCGCAGTGGTGCAACTCCTCGCAGATCACCACCGCGTCGGCGCCGTCACCACCGCCGCCCCCGACCGACTCGGGAAAGTTGGCACCCAGCAGGCCCGCCTCGCCCGCCCGCCGGTGCAACTCGCGGGGCAACTCGCCGGCGCGCTCCCACTCGTTGACGTAGGGCATGATCTCGCGCTCGGTGAACGAGCGCATGGTCTTTCGCAGCTGCTCGCGTTCGGATGTGGTCCAGATATTCATAGAAGTTGCTCCGGGATATCGACGTAGCGGCTGCGCAACCATTCGCCCAGCCCCTTGGCCTGCGGGTCGAAACGCGCCTGATAGGCGACGCCTTGCCCGAGGATTTCTTCAATCACAAAGTTCACCGCCCGCAGATTGGGCAGCACGTGCCGGGTCACCGGCAGGTCGGCCGCTTCGGGAAGCAGGTCTTTGAGCAGCTCGACGGTCAGTGTGTTGGCCAGCCAGCGCCATTGATCGTCGGTGCGCACCCAGACACCGACGTTGGCGGACCCGCCCTTGTCGCCGCTGCGGGCGCCGGCGATCAAACCGAGCGGCACTCGCCGGGTCGGTCCGGCCGGCAGCGGTTCGGGCAACGCCGGTGCCTCGGCCGGCTTCAAAGCCAAAGTCTCTGTGGCGGAGGCGATTTCGCATCTGGTTCCATCGGGGTGGACCGCGATGTGGCGGCACCAGGCCGGCCTCGACATAGCCGGGGGTGAACACGCCGTACACCTGGCCGTCGCCGGGAGGGGTGGTGGCGGTGAAACCCGGATAGCTGGCCAACGCCAATTCCACTGCGGCGCCGGAGAATTTGCGTCCCACGTTAGCGGGATCGGGATCGCGCACCACGCAACTGAGCAGCGCGCTGGCGGCCTCTTCGGTGTCGGCGTCGGGGTGGTCGGTGCGGGCCAGCGTCCATTCCAGCTCGGCGGGCTTGACCGTCAGCGTGGCTTCCAGTTGGCGCCGCACCAATTCCGCCTTGGCTTCTATGTCCAACCCCGTCAGCACAAACGTCATCGCGTTGCGGAACCCGCCGACGCTGTTCAGCGACACCTTCAGGGTGGGTGGCGGCGGTTCACCCACCACTCCGCTGATCCGGACCCGGTCGGGTCCGTCGGCTGACAGCTCGATGGTGTCCATCCGGGCCGTCACGTCGGGGTTGGCGTAACGGGCCCCGGTGATCTCGTAGAGCAGCTGCGCGGTGACGGTGTCGACACTGACCAGGCCGCCGGTGCCGGGGTGCTTGGTGATGACCGAGGAGCCGTCGGCGTTCACCTCGGCCAACGGGAAACCGGCATAGGTCAGGTCAGGTATTTCGGTGAAGAAGGAGAAGTTGCCGCCGGTGGCCTGCACACCGCACTCGATCACATGGCCGGCCACCACGGCGCCGGCCAGCTGGTTGTAGTCGGTGCGGCCCCAGCCGAAGTGCGCCGCCGCGGATCCGACGATCACCGAAGCGTCGGTGACCCGGCCGGTGACCACGACATCCGCCCCGGCGTTGAGGCAGTCCGCGATCCCCCAGCCGCCCAGATAGGCGTTGGCCGTCAGCGGCGAACCGAGTCCCAACTCGGCCGCCCGCGGCTGCAGATCGTCGCCTTCGACGTGGGCTACCCGCGCCGGCACGCCCAGCCGCTCGGCCAGGGCACGCACCGCGTCGGCCAGGCCGGCCGGGTTCAAGCCACCGGCGTTGGCCACGATTCTCACGCCACGTTCGTGAGCCAGGGCCAGGCACTCCTCGAGCTGGGTCAGGAAGGTCTTGGCATAGCCGCGGTCGGGGTTTTTCATCCGGTCCCGGCCCAGGATCAGCATGGTCAACTCGGCGAGGTAGTCACCGGTGATGAAGTCGACGTCGCCGCCGGTGAGCATCTCGCGCATTGCGGACAACCGGTCACCGTAGAAACCGGAGCAGTTCGCGATACGCACGGCACCAGACTCGGGGGCCAATGCGCGTCCTCCCTCCATTGGGATGCGCGGCGAGCGCAGCAAGGTACCAACCAACCGGTAGGTTAGCGGGTGGGTCTGGTATCCCGCCAACCGGCTCGGCCGTTGGCCATTTTGGTGACCAGCGGCTCACCGACTACCCTGGATGACAACTGTCGCCGTTCGACCGTCCAGGTCATGGAGCGCGACACACCCGTCCGTAACCCCGACCGAGGAGTTAGGCCCGACCATGGCCGTACCTAAGCGCAGAATGTCGCGCTCGAACACCCGTAGCCGGCGCTCGCAGTGGAAGGCCACCTCGACCGAGCTGGTCGGGGTCACCGTCGCCGGCCAGAAGCACAAGGTGCCTCGTCGGCTGCTCAAAGCCGCCCGCCTCGGCCTCATCGACCTCGACAAGCGTTAGTACCTCGGCGCGCCTCTCAGGCCGCTCTCAGACGTTCGTACGAAACTAGGCTCCGTGCGAATACTTGTCGTCGACGACGATCGCGCGGTGCGTGAGTCGCTGCGCAGGTCCCTTTCCTTCAACGGCTACTCGGTTGATCTGGCCCACGACGGGGTTGAAGCGCTCGAGCTGATCGCCAGTGACCGGCCCGACGCGCTGGTTCTGGACGTGATGATGCCTCGGCTGGATGGCCTGGAAGTGTGCCGTCAGTTGCGTAGTACCGGCGACGACCTGCCGATCCTGGTGCTCACCGCCCGCGACTCGGTGTCCGAGCGCGTTGCGGGGCTGGACGCCGGCGCCGATGATTACCTGCCCAAGCCGTTCGCTCTCGAAGAGCTGCTGGCGCGGATGCGGGCGTTGCTGCGGCGCACCAAGCCCGACGACGCCACCGAGTCGGTGGCGATGACGTTCTCCGATCTGAGCCTGGACCCGGTCACCCGCGAGGTGATCCGTGGGCAACGCCGCATCAGCCTGACCCGCACGGAGTTCGCCCTGCTGGAGATGCTGATCGCCAACCCGCGCCGGGTCCTGACCCGCAGCCGGATTCTGGAAGAGGTGTGGGGGTTCGACTTTCCCACCTCCGGTAATGCGCTCGAGGTCTACGTCGGGTATCTGCGCCGCAAGACCGAGGCCGACGGTGAGCCGCGGCTGATCCACACCGTCCGCGGGGTGGGTTACGTGCTACGCGAAACGCCGCCTTGATACTTCGGCTCCGCCGTCCTGGCCGGGTGCGGCGCGCGCCCTTGCGGGCCACCAGCTCGTTGTCGCTGCGCTGGCGGGTGATGCTGCTGGCGATGTCCATGGTGGCGATGGTGGTGCTGCTGATGTCGTTCGCCGTCTATGCGGTGATCTCGGCCGCGCTGTACAGCGACATCGACAACCAGCTGCAGAGCCGGGCGCAGTTGCTGATCGCCAGCGGCTCGCTGGCCGCCGACCCGGGCAAGGCGATCGAAGGCACCGCCTACTCGGATGTCAACGCGATGCTGGTGAATCCGGGTAAATCGATCTATACCGCTAACCAGCCGGGCCAGACGCTGCCGGTCGGCACCCCCGAGAAGGCGGTCATCCGCGGTGAATTGTTCATGTCCCGGCGTACCGCGTCCGATCAGCGCGTACTCGCCATTCATCTGCCCAACGGCAGCTCGCTTCTGATCTCCAAGAGTCTGAGGCCGACCGAGGCCGTAATGGGAAAACTGCGTTTTGTGCTGTTGATGGTCGGGGGCGTCGGTGTTGCGGTGGCCGCGGTGGCCGGCGGCATGGTCACCCGGGCCGGGCTGCGTCCGGTCGGTCGCCTCACCGAAGCGGCTGAGCGCGTCGCACGCACCGACGACCTGCGGCCCATCCCGGTGTTCGGCAGTGACGAACTCGCCAGGCTCACTGAGGCGTTCAATCTGATGTTGCGGGCATTGGCCGAGTCGCGGGAACGCCAGACCCGACTTGTCACCGACGCCGGACATGAATTGCGCACCCCGCTCACGTCGCTGCGCACCAACGTCGAACTGCTGATGGCCTCGATGGAGCCGGGCGCGCCGCGGTTGCCCGAGCAGGAGATGGTGGATCTGCGCGCCGACGTTTTGGCTCAGATCGAGGAATTGTCAACTCTGGTAGGCGATTTGGTGGACCTTACCCGCGGTGACGCCGGTCACGCGGTGCACGAGCCGGTCGACATGGCCGACGTCATCGACCGTAGCCTTGAACGAGTTCGTCGGCGCCGCAACGACGTTCACTTCGACGTGGATATCATTCCGTGGCAGGTCTACGGTGACACGGCCGGGTTATCGCGAGCCGCACTGAATCTCATGGACAACGCGGCCAAATGGAGTCCACCGGGCGGTCACGTGGGAGTGGTGCTGCGCCAACTGGACCCGTCACATGCCGAGCTGGTGGTGTCGGATCAGGGCCCCGGCATCCCTCCGCAGGAGCGCCGCCTCGTGTTTGAGCGCTTCTACCGCTCGACATCGGCGCGCGCGATGCCCGGGTCCGGCCTCGGTCTGGCAATCGTCAAACAGGTCGTGCTCAATCACGGTGGATCGCTGCGCGTCGAGGACACCGACCCGCGCAAACAACCGCCGGGCACATCGATTTTCGTGTTGCTTCCTGGTCGCCCGATGCCCGCCTCCACGTACCAGGCCGAGGACGGCGACGCAGCGGACGACGAGCTCGCAACATCTGATCAGCCCAACTCCGGAGACGGCGCCGACTCACGGGGTTCGGCGAACGTTATCTCAGTCGATTCTTAGTTCGCGCGCGCAAGGTGGTTGTGCAGTTAGTGTTGAAGACCAAAGCCATGCAAGCAAGGCATGCGCGAGTCGGCCTTACCAAGCCCCCGAAGTAGAGAAGAGCGTTCTAGCGTCATGACGAATCACCCGAGGTATTCGCCACCGCCGCAGCAGCCCGGTTATGGCGCCGCGCCCAACCAGCCGGTGCCCCCCGCCTACGCCCACGGGCAGCAGCACTACAACCAGCAGTTCGACTGGCGTTACCAGTCGTCGCAGCAGCCGCAGTACCGCTCCTCCTACGACCCGCTCAGCGGTACGGGCGTGGGCGCCATACCGGGCCACACCGGCTCGGGTCCGATACCGAGCAGCACGGGCTCGCACGCGATACCCACCGGCACCGGCTCGCATCCGATCCACACCGGGCCGGGACCAATTCCCGGCGGGCCCGGGCCCATCCCGGGGATGCTGCCGCCGATGGGACCGCCGCCGCGCCGGCGCCGGTCCGGCGGGCTGATCTTCGGTGCGTTGGCCATTGCGGTGGTCTCCGCCGGTATCGGCGGAGCGGCGGCGACCGTGGTGGAGTTGGGCCACAAGACCGGCGGCACCGCCGGTACGACGGTCGCTTCAGGTGGCGCGCCCAGCGTTCCGGCGGCGAACATGCCGCCCGGCTCGGTCGAGCAGGTGGCCGCCAAAGTGGTGCCCAGCGTCGTGATGCTCGAGACCGACCTGGGTCGGCAATCTGAGGAGGGCTCGGGCGTGATCTTGTCGGCGGACGGGCTGATCCTGACCAACAACCACGTCGTTGCGGCGGCCGCCAAGCCGCCCGCGGGCAGTCCTCCGCCCAAGACGACGGTGACGTTCTCCGACGGCCGCACCGCCGCGTTCTCGGTGGTCGGTGCCGATCCCACGAGCGACATTGCCGTCATCCGGGTGCAGGGTGCGTCCGGTCTGGCGCCGATCGCCATGGGCTCGTCATCCGGCCTGCGGGTCGGTCAGCCGGTGCTGGCCATCGGGTCGCCGCTGGGCCTGGCCGGCACTGTGACGACGGGGATCGTCAGCGCGCTCAACCGGCCGGTGTCCACCACCGGTGAGGCCGGCAACCAGAACACGGTCCTGGACGCGATCCAGACCGACGCAGCGATCAACCCCGGTAACTCCGGGGGCGCACTGGTCAACATGAGCGGGCAGTTGATCGGGATCAACTCGGCCATCGCCACCCTGGGCGCGGACTCCGGCGATGCCCAGAGCGGCTCGATCGGCCTGGGCTTCGCGATCCCGGTCGACCAGGCCAAACGCATCGCCGACGAGTTGATCAGCACCGGCAAGGCGTCGCACGCTTCGCTCGGCGTTCAGGTCACCACGGATAAGGGAGTACCAGGTGCCAAGGTGATGGAGGTCGTCGGCAACGGCGCGGCCGCCAACGCCGGGGTACCCAAGGGAGTCGTCGTCACCAAGGTCGACGACCGCACGATCAACAGCGCCGACGCGTTGGTGGCCGCCGTTCGTTCGAAGGCACCGGGTGACAAAGTGACGCTGACCTATCAGGATCCGGCCGGCGGTACCCGCACGGTGCAGGTGACGCTTGGGAAGGCAGAGCAGTGATGAACGCGGAGGGTCAGCTGTCTGACCTCGGATATACGGTGGCACCCATGGAACAGGGTGCGGAGTTGGTGGTGGGCCGGGCTCTGGTTGTCGTGGTCGACGACCGCACCGCGCACGGCGACGAGGACCACAGCGGCCCGCTGGTCACCGAGCTACTCACCGAGGCCGGTTTCGTGGTGGACGGCGTGGTGGCGGTCGAGGCCGACGAGGTCGAGATCCGCAACGCGCTGAACACCGCGGTGATCGGCGGGGTCGATCTGGTGGTGTCGGTCGGCGGTACGGGTGTGACGCCGCGCGACGTCACACCCGAGGCCACCCGCGACATTCTCGACCGGGAGATCCTCGGCATCGCCGAGGCCATCCGTGGCTCCGGCCTGTCCGCGGGCATCACCGACGCGGGCTTATCGCGCGGGCTGGCCGGTGTCTCGGGCAGCACGCTGGTGGTGAACCTGGCCGGTTCCCGGTACGCCGTGCGCGACGGGATGGCCACTTTGAATCCGCTAGCCGCCTACATCATCGGCCAGTTGTCCAGCTTGGAGATCTGACTCCGAACCTAGGCGTCGGCGCGGGGCCCGTAGTTGGGTGGCGGTGAAAGCTCAGCTGCCTCGTGCGAGCCATGCTTTCCGGTGGACGAATCGCCGTTGGTCTGGGCGAGCAGGTCGCGGATCTCTTTCAGCAGGACCACCTGTGCGTCATCGGCCTGTTCGACCTCGCCTTGCCTGCGCAGCTTGCTGTAGGGCAGGACGACCAGGAAGTACACCACTGCCGCGACCAGGAAGAAGTTGATTGCGGCCGACAGTACGGCGTTGAAGTCGACGTACTGATCACCGGCGATGTGTATCGACAGGATGCCGAACTTTCTCGTGTCGCCGGCGCCGATCGCGCTTACCAGTGGCTTGATGACGCTGTTGGTGAAGGCCGTGACCAACGCCGTGAACGCCGTACCGATGACCACCGCGACGGACAGGTCGACGATATTGCCCCGCGAGAGAAACTCCTTGAACCCTTTGAGCATGAGGACGTCCCTTCCTGGACTGGACCGAGTTTGCTATCGGTCACGTGCCCAACGGTGGCAACGTGCTCAGTGCAGGGTCAACGTCACCGTCTGACCCAGCGCCGAGCCCGCCACCGTGTTCGCCACGCGAGCCGGCAGCGCAACCAACACTACGCGGTCACCCTCGCTGGACTGGAGCTTTGACCTGGCCGACACGAGCACCACGATGGCGTCGGTTGCGATGACCCTGCTTGCCGCGGGTGCTAACGGCGCCGGTTCGTTGGCCGGCGCGGCAAGCACATCGACCACGTCACCCACCCGGATCAAGTCGACCAGCGCGTCGTCGGTCAGGTGCAGCGGCACGATCCTTGCGCCTGGCCCGGCGTTGGTTTCGGCCAGCCGGCTGTTGAGCAGTCGGACGTCGGTGAACACCTCGCCCCGGCGGGTCGGGCCGGCCAGCGTCGCGCCGAGCACCGTGAGCGGATCCGCTTGGGAGCCGTCGGGAACCGTTGCAGCCAAACGGCTTTCGACTCGCAGGTCAGCGGCGGTGAGTGCGGTACCGGGGCCGAGGTCGCGCGTGGCGACCAGCACGTTCACGCGATCGCCGTCCGGATTGGACCGCAGCGCGGCAATACCGGCCAAGACGACGAGCCCGCCGGCGGCCACCCGCCGGGCCAGCACGGTCCTTGTCCAGTCCGGACGCCAGACCGTCGAGATACGGCTGAGCAGCGACGGATTCAGCGTCGGTTCACGCACACGGTCACCGTAGGCACAGTGGACCGTCGGTTACTGCCGGCCAAAGCCGGTGTGTGGATAACCGCTTAGGTGGACGCGGCGGCGGTGGCGGAGGCGGCCTTCTCGGTGGAACCGGACGACTTGCTGTCACTCGAACTCGAGCTCGAGGTGGAGCCGGAGTCACCCGAGGACGAGCCGTTGGTCGAAGTGGTCTCTTTCTTCTTGCCGGACTCGCGGCTGTCGGTGCGGTAGAAACCGCTGCCCTTGAACACGACTCCGACCGAGTTGAAGAGCTTGCGCAGCCGACCGGAGCACTGCTCGCAGGTGGTCAGCGCGTCATCGGTGAAGGCCTGCACCTTGTCGAAGCGGTGGCCGCATTCGGTGCACGCGTAGCTGTACGTCGGCACAAAAACCTCCGGAATCATGAAGTCTGACTTAGCACTCTACCGTCTCAAGTGCTAGAACCGCCACGTGATGTCACTCATTCCCGATCGGCAGGGCGATTAATCCTCGTCCCGGCGTGAGTGCGTGCGTCATCGGCACATCGTGTGGCTCGCTGGGCAACTCGTCGACCAGCTCTTCGTCGCGCACCACTGCGACCAAACGGGCGCGCGGATCGCGGGCGGCCAGCGACCGGTCGTAGAACCCGCGACCCCGGCCCAGCCGCACGCCTCGGCGGTCGACCGCCAGGGCCGGTAGCAAGACCAGGCTCGCCTCGCCCAGCGCCGCTTCCGGCAGCCAGGGCGGGGCCGGCTCGAGCAGTCCCCACTGCGCTGATACCAGCCCGCCGGGTCGGTATTCCCCCCACTGCAACGGCGACGGCGTGTCGTCGACCGAGGTGCGCGCGATCGGCAGCAGCACCCGGCCCGCGCGGCGCAGCAACGCGTCGAGCATGTCGAGCGACCCGGGCTCTGAGCCCACCGGCACATAGGCGCAGACGGTGCTGTGCGGGTCTACCAGCTGCTCCAGGTGTTGAATCAGCTTGCCGGCATCGGTGGCGCGCACGTCGTCGGGCACTCGGCGCCGGGCTGCCGCGAGCGTGTCCCGCAACGCGGCCTTGCTTGCGGTGCCCATGGCGTCAACGATGACAGACCCCGGACTGACCCGGCGTTTCCAACGCCGGACAACGGTTACCCAGCCCGTGAGAGATATGGTGTGATCGATGTCAATACCCTCAGCCTCACGAGTTTCGGTCCCGTTCACGGCGATCGTCCCTGCCGCTGGCCTCGGCACGCGCTTTCTGCCCGCGACCAAGACGGTGCCCAAGGAGCTGCTGCCCGTAGTCGACACGCCTGGCATCGAACTGGTCGCCGCGGAGGCGGCCGAAGCCGGCGCCGAGCGTCTGGTGATCATCACTTCTGAGGGCAAGGACGGCGTCGTTGCGCACTTCGTCGAGGACTTGGTCCTGGAGGGCACGCTCGAGGCCCGCGGCAAGAAAGCCATGCTGGCCAAGGTCCGACGGGCCCCGGCGCTGATCAAGGTTGAATCGGTCGTGCAGGCCGAACCGCTCGGGCTGGGACACGCGATCAGCTGTGTGGAGCCCACCCTGGCCGCCGACGAAACCGCCGTGATGGTCCTGTTGCCCGACGACCTGGTGCTGCCGACCGGCGTGCTGGAGACGATGTCGCAGGTACGCGCCGAGCGCGGCGGCACGGTGTTATGTGCCATCGAGGTGTCCGCGGACGAGATCAGTGCCTACGGCGTCTTCGACGTCGAGCCAGTCCCCGACGGCGGTGACGACGTCCTGCGGGTCAAGGGCATGGTTGAAAAGCCCAAGGCCGCCGACGCCCCGTCGCCGTATGCGGCGGCCGGACGCTACGTGCTCGACCGCGCCATTTTCGACGCGCTGCGCCGCATCGACCGCGGCGCCGGTGGTGAAGTACAGCTCACCGACGCCATCGCGCTGTTGATAGCCGAGGGTCACCCGGTCCATGTGGTAGTACACCGCGGATCCCGACACGACTTGGGAAATCCCGGCGGCTACCTCAAGGCTGCGGTTGACTTTGCATTGGATCGTGACGACTACGGCCCGGAATTGCGGCGGTGGTTGGTAGCGCGATTGGGCCTGACCGAACAGTAGCCGGCACGCCGGCGTCGGGTTCGGGCCCGTACGGCAGGAAGGCGCACGGTGCGTTCTGTAGAGGAGCAACAGGCCCGGATATCGGCCGCCGCGGTGGCCCCGAGGCCGATCAAGGTTGCCATAGCCGAAGCGCAGGGACTGTTGTGCGCCGAGGAAGTCGTGACCGAACGACCACTACCCGGATTCGACCAGGCCGCAATTGACGGCTATGCGGTGCGCAGCGTCGACGTCCTGGGTGTGGGTGATGCGGGCACGCTCGAAGCGGTCGCCGACGATGGGGGTGTCGAGGGTCGCGAAGGAGTGGTCCTGCCGGTGATGGGCACCATCGAGGCCGGCGCGCGCACGCCCAGCAGGTTGCAGCCACGCCAGGCGGCCCGGGTACAGACCGGCGCGCCGCTGCCCACGCTGGCCGATGCGGTGCTACCGCTGCGCTGGACCGACGGCGGGATGAACCGAGTCAGAATCCTGCGCGGAGCGCCGTCGGGCGCCTATGTGCGACGCGCCGGTGACGACGTGCAACCCGGTGATGTCGCGGTGCGGTCCGGGACGATCATCGGCGCCGCCCAGGTAGGGCTGTTGGCCGCGGTCGGCCGGGAACGGGTGCTGGTGCATCCGCGTCCGCGGGTGTCGGTGATGGCCGTCGGCGGTGAGCTGGTGGACATCACCCGCAACCCGGGCAACGGCCAGGTGTACGACGTCAATTCCTACGCGCTGGCGGCGGCCGCGCGCGACGCCGGTGCCGAGGTAAACCGTGTCGGCATCGTCAGCAACGACCCCAGGGAACTCGGCGAGGTCGTCCAGGGACAGCTGAATCGGGCCGAAGTGCTGGTGATCGCGGGCGGGGTTGGCGGCGCGGCGGCCGAGGCGGTCCGTGCGGTGCTTTCCGAACTCGGCGATATGGAAGTGGTGCGGGTCGCGATGCACCCGGGTTCGGTTCAGGGGTTCGGGCAGCTGGGCCGCGACGGTGTGCCCACCTTCCTGTTACCGGCAAACCCTGTCAGCGCGCTGGTGGTCTTCGAGGTGATGGTCCGGCCGCTGATCCGGCTGTCGCTGGGCAAGCGTCATCCGATGCGGCGGGTCGTGCAGGCCCGCACGCTGTCGCCGATTACGTCAGTCGCCGGGCGCAAGGGCTACCTGCGCGGCCAGCTGATGCGGGATCAGGAAAGCGGCGAATATCTGGTGCAGGCCCTGGGCGGGGCGCCGGGGGCGTCGTCACATCTGTTGGCCACCCTGGCCGAGGCGAACTGTCTGGTCGTGGTTCCCAGTGGCGCGGAACAGATTCGCACGGGCGAGATCGTCGACGTTGCCTTCCTGGCTCAGCATGGCTGAGCCCGCTACGGTCTCGTGAACCTGTTGCGGTCCAGCTCCCGGCATCCCGGCTGGCCGATGAGTGTGGGACCGCTGCGTGTCGACGCCGGTGTCATCCGGTTGCGGCCGGCCCGGATGCGCGACGGGGCCCAGTGGAGCCGGATCCGGCTGGCCGACCGGGCGCTGCTGGAGCCGTGGGAGCCCAGCGCCGAGGGGGATTGGGCCATGCGGCATTCGGTGGCCGCGTGGCCGGCGGTGTGCTCGGGGCTGCGCGCCGAGGCGCGAAAGGGCCGGATGCTGCCGTTCGTGATCGAACTGGACGGCCAGTTCTGCGGGCAGTTGACCATTGGCAACGTTACGCACGGGGCGCTGCGCTCGGCGTGGATCGGCTACTGGGTGTCCAGCGAGTGCACCGGCGGCGGGGTGGCCACCGGCGCCGTAGCGCTTGGGGTCGACCACTGCTTCGGGCCGGTGATGCTGCATCGGGTCGAAGCTACGGTTCGGCCGGAGAATGCGGCCAGCCGTGCCGTACTGGCCAAGGCCGGGTTCCGCGAGGAAGGGCTGCTGCGCCGCTACCTGGAGGTGGACCGGGCCTGGCGGGACCACCTGTTGGTGGGCCTGACCGTCGAAGAGGTCTACGGGTCGGTGGCATCGTCGCTTGTCCGCGCCGGACGCGCCAGCTGGGTCTGACTCTTGGTGGCGCTCGCCTTCCTCGTCGAGCCTCGCCTCGCCTCGCCTCGCCTCGCCGAGCGTCACGCCAGCGCGACGCTCGACGTCGGCGGCCACTCTTGCGTGACGCTCGGCGGGAGCGGTGGCCCCCTGGTAGCGCCTGGGCCCTTCTGGGCCAGCCGCGCTGGTCCAAACCGAAATAAAATTGTGGCTAGCGTGACATGTGTGGCGTGTGATGCTTGGAAAAGCGAAATTACAGGTGTGTAATTGCCCTGGTCGCAGTGACCGGGCCCGCGCTGGCCACCGATGAGCCCTCGCGGGAGCCGAACGAAGAGAGCAGGTCATCATGCCCAGCATCCCGCAGTCGTTGTTGTGGATATCGCTTGTGGTGCTTTGGCTGTTCGTGCTGGTACCGATGCTGATCAGCAAACGTGACGCGGTCCGGCGCACCAGCGACGTCGCGCTGGCGACCAGGGTGCTCAACGGTGGTGCGAGCTCCCGTCTGCTCAAGCGGTCGGGGCCCGCGGCCGGGCACCGCAGCGACCCGGACTGGAAGCCCGAGGAGGAGTGGGAGACGGAGCCGATCGACGGGCCGTTCGCCGACGCCGACAAAGACCACGATCAGGACAGGCCGGTCCTGGAGGACGAGGACACCGACGTGGTGATGCGGCGCCGTTCGGTGGTCACCGCAATGGCCAAGGCGGACAAGGGCGTTGAGGTTGCCGACGAGCCCGACTACCTCGATGTCGACGTGATCGACGAGGACGCCGCTGCCCTGCCGGCAGGTGTGAGCGCGCAAGCGGAAGAGGATGAATCACGGCCTGTCGAGGTTGTTTCGGAAGAGGCCGAGCCCGAAGCTGTGGCTGACGCCGGCGACAACGAACTCGACGAGGACGAGTACGAATACGTCGAGGACTCTTCGGGTTTGGAGCCCTCGGAAGACGACGAGGAAGACGAGGACGAGCACGACGCCCCGCCGGCCTACGCGTCGGGGGTCAACCGGCGGCGCCGCTACGACAACAAGACCGCCGCGGCCGTCAGTGCCCGCAAGTACGCCTTCCGCAAGAAGGTGCTGATGGTGATGGCGGTGGTGTTGGTGGGTTCGGCCATCGCGGCCTTCGAGGTGACGCCACAGGCGTGGTGGCTATGCGGCACGGCGACGACGATCACCCTGTTCTACCTGTTCTACCTGCGTCGGCAGACGCGGATCGAGGAGAAGGTGCGCCGCCGGCGGATGCAGCGGATGGCTCGCGCGCGGCTGGGGGTGGAGAACACCGAGGACCGCGAATACGACCTGGTGCCGTCGCGGTTGCGCCGCCCGGGTGCGGTGGTGTTGGAGATCGACGACGAGGACCCCATCTTCGAGCACCTGGAGTATGCGACGTCCATGCGCCACTACGGCTGGCCGCGTGACCTGCCGCGCGCGGTCGGACAGTAGTGCGCGGTTCGGCCCTGCGGGGGTACGGCTGGTAGCCTGCTTAGCGATCAGGGGCTATGGCGCAGTTGGTAGCGCGACTCGTTCGCATCGAGTAGGTCAGGGGTTCGAATCCCCTTAGCTCCACCAATGTGATGAGTCGCGTCATCGGTTACAGATGAGTCGCGTGATGGGTTACAGATTCCCCGGCCATCGGCCGGGGTTTTTCTGTTGGTTGCGCCAGTAGTTCTTGTTGGGGTCGATGGTGTGGGTGCTTATTTCGTGGTTGCTGGTTTTGCTGAGGACTGTGACGGCGGTGGCGACCAGGATTGTTCCTATTCGGTTCGTCGGCATCGCGTCGTGCCACCGAGTGGGTGGCTGGGCGGCGATCGCCTGAGCCGAGCCCGTCGCCACGGGACTGTTGAGCAAGCCGCGGGGCAAGGACATCGCTAAAGGTGCGGGCACCGTGTTGGGTGGATGGTTGCCACGCACCAGACTGGATGCCGGAAAGGCGCGAGCGTCAACCTCATCGGGGTCGTGGCGCCAGCAGCCCAGTAACTCGCGTATGTATTCCATGCGTCGGTGGTCGCTGCGACGCAAGCGACGCCCGGCCAGCTCGTGTGAGTGTGCGGTAGTCGTGTGGTCAATCGGTGGCAATGCCGCAGAAACACACTGCCCGTACGTTCGCGTTGAGGGGATTGGCCGATTGGGGGGTGAAGTGTCAAGTCAAGCAGCAGGCGGCCGCACCTTCGCCCCGGCAACGACACGACGGTGACGGGTAATGGCGGCGGTGCCGACAAAAACACATTGCCCGTACTGCTCCTTGCAGTGCGGCATTGAACTTGACGCGTCGGGAGGGTCCGTGGCTCTCACGCCGCAGGACGACTTCCCAACGAACCGCGGGGGGCTATGCGCCAAGGGCTGGACAGCGGCCGAGCTGCTGGGCCACCCGGAACGGCTGACCACGCCGCTAGTGCGAGACCGACGCGAGTCGCCACTGCGCTCCGCGACCTGGAACGAGGCGCTGGAAAGAATCGTTGCGGCCTTCCAGCTGGCTCAGCAACAACACGGGCGCGACGCGGTCGGCTGTTTCGGGGGCGGTGGACTAACCAACGAAAAGGCTTACCAGTTCGGCAAATTCGCACGGGTGGCATTGCGGACCTCGGCGATCGATTACAACGGCCGGTTCTGCATGTCCTCGGCGGCCGCAGCGTCGAACCGCTCCTTCGGTATCGACCGGGGATTACCATTCCCACTCGCCGACGTTGCGCACGCCGACGTGCTGTTGATCGTCGGCAGCAATCCCGCCGAGACGCTGCCCCCGGCTATGTAGTTCTTTGACGAGGGTCGCGCCCGCGGCGCAAAGCACATTGTGGTGGATCCGCGACGCACCCCGACCGCGACTCGCGCCGAGCTGCACCTGCAGCCGGTGCCTGGCACCGATCTGGCGCTGGCCAATGGGTTGCTCAATGTGGTGATCCGGGAAGGCTTGCTCGACGGCGACTACATCGCTGACCGGACAACGGGATTCGAGGCGGTGCGGCGCGCGGTGCGGTTGTACTGGCCGGACCGGGTGGAGCGGATCACCGGCGTACCCGAGAACGACATCGTGGCCGCGGCCCGGATGCTGGCCAAGGCCGACCGCGCAATGATCCTGTCCGCGCGCGGCGCCGAGCAGCACAGCCGCGGAACCGACACGGTGCAGGCGCTGATCAACCTGGCCCTCGCCCTCGGGTTGCCCGGACGCGAGTACCAGGGCTTCGCGACCATCACGGGCCAGGGCAACGGGCAGGGTGGCCGTGAGCACGGCCAGAAGTGCGATCAGCTGCCCGGCTACCGCAAGCTCGACGACCCGGCCGCACGCGCTCATGTCGCGCGAGTCTGGGGAATCGACCCGGCCGACCTGCCGATGCCCGGGCGTTCGGCCTACGAAATGCTGGACGCCATCGGCACTCCCGGCGGCGTGCGCGCGATGTGGGTGATGGCGTCCAACATCGTGGTCTCGGCCCCGAATACGCGGCGCATTGCGCAAAAGATCGGCCAACTCGACTTCCTCGTTGTGTCCGACACCTTCCTGTCGGAGACCGCCGAGCTTGCCGACGTAGTGCTACCGACAGCGCAATGGGCCGAGGAGTCGGGCACCATGACCAACCTGGAAGGCCGGGTTATCCTGCGCCGCAAAGCGGTTGACGCCCCCGCAGAGGTGCGCAGCGACCTCGACGTGATGGCCGATCTGGCAAAGCGGCTGGGTGCACAGGGGTTCTCCTCGGACTCCGAGGAGGTCTTCGACGAATTGACTCGGGCCAGCGCCGGCGGCAAGGCGGACTACCGCGGAATCAGCTACGCCCGGATCACCAAGGAAGAGGGCGTGTTCTGGCCCTGCCCGTCACCGTCATATCCGGGCACCGCGCGGATGTTCACCGAGGACTTCCCGACACCGGACCGGCGGGCCCACTTCCACGCCGTGGACCAACCCGCACCCGCCGAACTGCCCGACGACGAATTCCCCTACTACCTCACCACCGGGCGATTACTGCGCCAATACCAATCGGGCACCCAGACGCGCCGCGTCGCTCAGCTCGCCAAGGCGGCAGGCGAGCCCGTGGTCGAGTTGCATCCGACGCTCGCCCAATCGGTCGGTGTGCGCACCGGCGACAAGGTCGTCCTGCGCACTCGGCGCGGCGAAGTCGTGATGACAGCGCGCACCGAAAGCGGCATCCGGCCCGACACCGTGTTCGCGCCGTTCCACTGGGGCGGTGCGGGCAGCGTTAACCGGTTGACCATCCCGACGCTGGATCCACATTCGCGGATGCCGTCGTTCAAAGTCTGCGCGGTCGCCGTGGCCCGAGCCGACACCACCGATCTGATGAAAGGAGAAGTGGCGCATGAGTGATGCCAGCACGCCACGATTCCTGCAGGGAGCGTTTACGTTTGACGGTAAGGGCTACGACGCACCGTTCCTGCTCGACTCGTCGCTACGCTATGTCGTGCCGGCAGGCGCGATCAGCCAGCCGCTGTACTTCCGCGGCGGCAACAGCAGTAACGAGCTGATCACCGTCGTCGTGATGCGCGACGGAGCGCCGATGCGGTACTTCCCAATCGGCGCGAAAGGCGCTGTGCACGTCCCGCTTCGGGTGGTCGAGGACCTGCTCGCCGACACCGTTCTCGAGGTGTTTGTGGCTGCGCCCGACGGACTCAGCGGCACGGTAGTCGTTGACATCGGGCTGGTCGAAGTCTAACCGGGGGAGTCGTGATGACAGTACTTGCCGAGGTTTCCACGAATGGTCACCACGAGACACAACTTCCTCGCTTGGTGATGGTCGGCAACGGGATGGCCGGGGCGCGGGCGCTGGAGGAAATCATCGCCCGCGGGGGCTCAGAGAAATTCGCCATCACCGTCTTCGGCGACGAACCGTATGGCAATTACAACCGTATCTTGCTCTCGAATGTGCTGGCCGGCTCCGACGATGCCGGCGAAATCTACCTCAATCCGCTGGACTGGTACAACGAGAACAATATCGACTTGCGCAGCGGCGTTCGGATTGTGCGCGTCGACACCTTCGCGCACGTGGTCTACGCCAATGACGGCACCCGGATGCGTTATGACAAGCTGATTTTGGCCACGGGAAGCCGATCGTTCTTCCCTCCAATGGAGGGTATCTGGCAGGCGGACAACAAGACACTGGTGCCCGGGGTGTTCGGGTTCCGCACGCTCGACGACTGCGAGGCGATGATCGAGTTCGCCAGACAGCGTTCCCGGGCGCTCGTGGTCGGCGGCGGTCTCCTCGGCCTGGAAGCCGCACGGGGCCTGCAGAATCGGGGGTTGCAGGCTGGCGTCGTACAGAGCGGTACCGCCCTGATGAACGCCCAGCTCGATGATCAGGGCGCGTCGATACTGCGTCGGCTGGTCGAAGACCTCGGCATCACTGTGCACATCGGCAAGAGGCCCTCCGCGGTGTTCAGTGAAAACGGCCTGCCAGTGGCGCTCGGATTCGGGGATGGCACCCAATTGCCCTGCGACATGGTGGTGTTGGCCGCCGGCATTCGCCCCAATGTGGGTCTGGCACAGCGTGCCGGACTGACCGTCGAACGCGCCATCGTCGTTGACGACCAGATGCGCTCGGTCGACGACGACGACATCTATGTCGTCGGCGAATGTGCGCAGCACCGCGGTCAGGTGTATGGCCTTGTCGCGCCGCTGTGGGAACAGGCGGGCGTGCTGGCCGATCACCTCACCGGCACCAATCCCCAAGCCGCCTACCATGGTTCGCGCACCGCTACCAAACTGAAGGTCGCCGGGGTCGATGTCGCCGCGATGGGTCTCAAGGCCCCGGAAAACGATGACGACGAATTTGTGCAGTATTTCGAACCCAAACACGGGGTGTACAAGACGCTGGTCGTGCGCGACGGCAAGCTGGTGGGCGCGACACTGGTCGGCGACGTCAGCAAGGTGGCCTTCCTGATGCAGGCTTTCGACCGCGGACTTCCGCTGCCTCCCGAACGCATATCGCTGCTGTTCGACATCGGCACACCGGACGTGGCGACCGGTGCGGCCGAACTCTCCGACGACGCGCAGGTGTGCAACTGCAACGGGGTCAGCAAGGCCGGGATCGTCAGCTGCGTCAAGGGCGGTCAGACGTCACTGGCCTCGGTGATGAACGCGACCCGCGCGGGCAAGGGTTGCGGCTCGTGCAAGGACCTGGTGGGCCAGATCGTGGATTGGGCTGTCTCCGAAACCGGTGCGGAGGTGTCCGAGGACGCCGCCACCAACTGGTATGTGCCGGGGATCCCGTACGAGAAGCCGGAACTGATGCGGATGATTCGCGAGCTGAATCTGCATTCCGTGTCGTCGGTGTTCCAGGCGCTGGCACCGGAGGGCCGCGAAGACGCCCAATCGAAGATGGGCCTGTCATCCCTGCTGGAGATGATGTGGGGCGAGGAATTTGTGGACGAACGCGCCAGCCGCTTCATCAACGACCGGGTACACGCCAACATCCAGCGCGACGGCACGTTTTCGGTGGTGCCGCAGCTCAAGGGCGGTGTGACCAACAGCGAGCAGCTACGCAAGATCGCCGATGTCGCCGACAAGTACCAGATCCCGATGATCAAGCTCACCGGCGGGCAGCGCATCGATCTGCTGGGCGTACGGAAACAAGACCTGCCTGACGTGTGGGCCGACCTCGGGATGCCGTCGGGCTATGCCTACGGCAAGAGCTTCCGCACTGTGAAAACCTGTGTCGGAACGGAATTCTGCCGCTACGGCCTCGGCGACTCCACGGCCCTGGGCATCGCCATCGAAACCCGCTACCAGGGCCTGGCAAGTCCGGCGAAGATGAAGCTGGCCGTCACGGGGTGCCCGCGCAACTGTGCCGAGGCGCTGTGCAAGGACCTCGGCGTGGTCGCGATCGACGGTGGGCAGTGGCAAATTTACGTGGGCGGTGCCGCCGGCGCGCACGTGCGCAAGGGTGACCTGCTGGCGACCGTGGCCACCCACGACGAGGTGATGACGCTGACCGGGCGGTTCCTGCAGTACTACCGGGAGAACGCCAATTGGCTTGAGCGCACGTACAGTTTCGTGCCGAGGATAGGCATCGAGCGGATCCGCGAGGTCGTGGTGGACGACACCGACGGCATCGCCGCCGACCTCGATGCGCGGATGCAGAAGTCGGTGGATGCGTACCATGATCCGTGGGCGGCGAGCCAGAAAGACCCGCAGGACAACCAATTCCGTCCCTCGCTGCCCTTGATCCCGCTGCCCCAGGTGCCCGTTCGATGACCGACATCACCGTGGGCTCGGTCGACGACCTGCCAGTGTGCGAGGGCCGCGCCTTCGCCGTCGACGGCCGCCAGATCGCAGTGTTTCGGCTGCGGAACGGCTCGCTGCGCGCGCTCGACGCCGTCTGCCCACACCAGGGCGGCCCGTTGGCGGACGGGCTGGCAGACGACCGCGTCGTCGTTTGCCCGCTGCATAGCTACACCTACGACCTCGAGACCGGCTGTGAGATCTCCAACGGCGGACCCTCGGTCGCTACGTACCCCGTGCGAGCGGACGAGGCGGGAGCGATCCACCTGAGCATTCCCGAGCGCAACGGCGCGCCAGCTTGAATCAGCCGATTACCTAGAAGATCTGGTCGATCTTCGCTGAGCACGTACATAACGCGACCAGCGACTTGGAGTTGGTCTACTTAAAGGGATTGAAGGTGCGGCCCAGGAAGCACTGAATGCGCTGTGGCACTGGGCGTATGGCGGCGGCGCTGAGCTTGTTGACGGTGCCCGGTATGCAGACGGGCTTGCCGTTGGTCACGGCTGGCATCCTTCGCGGACAACGGATCCAGGCTGTTGCCACATCGGCCACCACGGCCGAAGGTCGCCGGGCGCGCGTCTGGTGCGCTGCGGGCGTCGAGTGTCTGCGGAGTCACGCCGCCGGAACGTGGCGATTGAGGAATTCGATCTGATCGGTCACGATCCCCTCGAAGTACGGGTCCAGGTATGGCTCGAAGTGCGTGCAGTCATAGGAGCGGACTTCACCGTGGGGGATGCGCGCCACGATCTTCTTAGCCTTGGCGTAGGGGGTGACCATTCGGCCTCCATCGCCGAGTGGCATCGTAACTTCCACTTGATCACCGGCAGCATGTTCCGTTACGAATTGGAGACTGCGGGAGTCTCAACGTCGACTGTGGAAGCCGAGGTGATGATCGGCATTTTCACCGTCGAAGGACTCCTGATGCACGATCTGGATGAGATCGAGCAACGCACCATTTGCAACGCTCTGGCTTCACGCTGGACTAGATGAGCCCCGCCCTGACGGCAGCCCGGATCAGCCACGGCCGCAAAGATTCCTTACGAAATGGAACCGGCGCCGCGGGCCTAAATTGCACCGCCACAACGCATTTGGCGAGTGACAACCGCCGGCCCGGCCAGCGGCACCGGCAGCACCCCCGGCGCGGCGTCGATGACCGCGGGTATCGCGTTGACCGCCGCCATCGCCGTCGCAGCCACGCCTGGATTGGTCGCATCGTCTTCCGCCGGGTCGAGACGCAAATCGAGGGTCATACTGGGTGAGCCCTTGACGCGGAACACCATTCCGCCCTGGCCAGGTTTGGCTGGGCGCGGCCAGCTTTCGGGCCAAGGCGTGGACGTCACCGTCGCGAAGTATTGAACCGACACGACGGGTCGCCCCTCGCATATCGCGGCGAGCTGCCAGCGGTGCGCGCAAATAGTGTTCTGTGGAATCACACCGAGTGCGGTCTCGAGGTCGTCCGGGGCGAGCAGCGTCTCCCAGTCCAGCGCGACCTTTTCAACGTCGACCGACAGCGTGTCAGCGATGTAGCGCACGACTGGTTCCCAGTCGTTGTTGACCTTGCCGGACGCAATGCGAATCGGAACGTGACCGTCGGGCTTGCCGAAACCCATCGACTCGTGCAGGACTTCCCAGATGGGATAAGCCAGGTCGAGGTCGAGGGCGTACTCGTCCATGCGGTAGGCGTCGACCACGCCCGCACCCGACAGCAACGCCGTAGGCAGATTCAGGCTCACGAAGCCGGGTTCGCATCCGGTGGCGTAGAAGGTCGCGTTGCCCTTGCGAGCGGCCTGTTCGATCGGATCCCGCCATTTGGCCGGGGCCGCTTGCGGATACACCATCGGGATTGCGGAGATGGTCACGACGTTGATGCCGGCCTCCAGATATCCGACGATGTCGGCGATCACCTCATCCTCGCGTCGCACGGCGGTGGCGCAGTACGCCACGCAGTCCGGCTTGGCATCCAGGACAGCCGCCACGTCGGAGATGGCGGTGATGCCGACATCCGGCCGCCCGCACAATTGACCGGCGTCTGTGCCAACTTTCGCCGGAGTGGACACCTTGACCGCGACCAGATCCAACGCGGGGTCGTCGATGATCGCCCGCAGCGCCACACTTCCCGTCATGCCGGTGCCGACGTGGACCACGCGACGCGTCGCGCGCGAAGGCGATGAGGTCACAGGCGTTGCCTTTCAGCGATAGCGGTTGTGAGGCCTGATCCTAGGCGCACACAAACGGCACAGTCGATGCGCAAAAGGTCGCCACCTATGCCGACTCAGGGATGAGCCACCAGGTAGGTCTCGCTGTCCAAGCCCGCGGTCAAAGCCGCGACGTCGAACGGGCCCTTGAGGCGTGCCTGAAGGCTGTCTTCGTCGACGAGCAAGCTGATCTCGAAGGTCTGGCGCGCGAACAGCTTCGTGATGCGGGGGTACAACCGCCGCATGACTGCGCGCTCTGCGGCGGTGCATCGGGACGCGCAGTACCCTACGTGGCCGATCTCGTCGGTCAGGATCTCCTTGTAGAGCAGCTCGATGCGCTCAGCGACCTCGGGTTCGTCGGCGAATACTTCGACGCCGATTCGGCGCAGTTCGTCGAACATGACGCAGCCGGCCATCTCGGCGGCACCGACGAACATGAAGCTGAGCCGCTCGGGGATGAAGACTCCGGCCTTGACGAACTGGCGTAGCACGAAGGGCGGTGGCACCACCTGGAACGTCAGGTCGAAGACGTCGAGCACGTATGCCAGCAGCCGGGTGTGATAGTGCTCTTCGAGTTCGAGGTAAACCTTTTCGGGCGGCAAGTTTTCATCGCTGTTGAGGCCGTAAGTCTCGCCGAGGCCGACCCCGAAGCGTTCGGCCTGATTGAGCTTCGACGTCGCCAACAGGAACAACATCTTGCGGTCCAGGCCCGGTTCGGGTCGCCGGCGCCGCAGATTGCGCAGGAAAGTTTCCCGGTCGACCGGATGTTGCGACCGGACCGGGTTGTCTTGCAGGCTGGTGAAGAAGTCCTCCCGGTTCGCCAGGCGACGGTTGAGCAGGTCGGCCTCCCCGTCGCGGCGTTTCAAAAAGTCGCGGTAGCCGTCGATTCCGTTGCTGCTCATCGTGATTCCATTCCCTCCGCACTCGTTGCTACAAGTGCAGGCTATTACTAAGACTGACAGTCGTCAATGACAACCGTCAATGAATGTCAGTCGAGGTAAGCATCGGCCCAGGCGCCGATGATCCGTCCGGCCCGCCGCGCCTGACCACGCGCGGTGAGTAGGTGATCTGAGCCTTCGAGGGATACGAAGCTGCGCGGGTGCCGGGCCAGGTTGAAAATTTCGCTCGCGTTCTCGATGCCGACGGTGTTGTCCGTCGGCGAGTGCAGGATGAGCAGTGGCAGTTGCAGGTCTTTGATCTTGTCGTGCAGGTGCGCGGTGCGGACGTCCTCGACGAAAGCGCGCTTGAGCGTCAGCGTCCGGCCGCCGACCATCCACTCGGCCGCGCCCTCGGAAAAAACCCGGTCAAGCACTGCGTCGTAATGCTTTTCGACGTGGCTGGGATCAACTGGCGCCGCGACCGTCACGACGGCGCGTACGCCGGGTGACCGCCGCGCCGCCGCGAGAGCGGCCGCCCCACCCCACGAGTGCCCAACCAGTAGGTCGGCCGCTGTCCCACGTTCGGACATGAACTCGCATGCCCTAATGATGTCGTCGACCTTGACGGTGAAAGAGCCGTCACCCCAGTCTCCTTCGGACCCACCGAGGCCCAACGCGTCAAAACGCAGCATGCCGATGCCATCCGCGGCTAGTTGCTTACAGATCCGCGCCGCGGCCGGTGAGTCCTTGCCCAGGGTGAAGCCGTGGGCTAGAACTCCCCAACCGCGCACCGCCCCGTCCGGCACTTCGATCACGCCAGACAGGGTGGGTCCGGTGCAGCTTCGGAACGTGACACGTTCGCCCATGCTGCGATCTAACACCCCCGAGCTGTCGCGCGGGCCGGCTGCACACCGCGGAGTACCGTAACGCGGTGGCACGGCGACGCTTGGCGACGAAGTCCGGTCCGCTGGTCGTCGACGACGACGGGATGCTGGTCCGGGCACGCGGCATTCCGTATGCCAGAGCCAGCCGCTTCGGCGCCCCGGTTCCAGCTCCGCCGCACACTGACGACCTCGATGCGACCCGCCGCGGGCCGGTGTGCCCGCAGTTGCCGTCCAGACTGGAGTTCGTGACGGGCCCGGTGGTGGCCAATTTGTCGCAGCATGAACAATGCCAAGTGCTCAGTGTCACAGCACCTTCCGACGCCCAGGGCTTGCCGGTTATGGTCTGGTTCCACGGCGGCGCTTATGTCTCAGGCAGTGGTGAGGCGCCGAAGTACGACCCGGATGAGCTGGTAGCCGACGGCCGCGTCGTGGTGGTCACCGTCACCTACCGCCTCGGCATCTTCGGCTACCTCAACCCCGATGGCGACGGCGATGCGAACTTGGGCCTGCGCGATCAGATCATGGCGCTGCACTGGGTCCAGCACAACATCGCCGCGTTCGGCGGTGACCGGTCGCGGGTCACCATCTTCGGCCAGTCCGCCGGCGCAGACAGTGTCCTATCGCTGATCCTGAGCGACGGCACCGCAGGGCTGTTCCACCGCGCCATCCTGCAGAGCGCACCGCTGGGCCTGCGGTATGGCCGCGAGGCAATGACCGCCGCGATGCGGAACTCGGCGAATGAGGCATTGCGCGATGTCAGCCCTGCCGAAGCCAGCATCGGACAACTGCTGGACGCTCAAATGGCAGCTGTCGCAACGGCACAGCGATTCGGTGCGCGCGGCGGGTTCCCGTTCGCACCCATCGCGGGCATGGCGCCGCTGCCGGCCACCCCTGACGAGCGGCGCCGACTGCTGGACGCGGCATCGAACGTCGAGATACTTGCCGGCTACACCTGCGACGACGCCGCCCCGTTCGTCGCCATGGACCCGCGCGGCCGTCGGCTCGGGCGGCTCGGGCGGCTCGGAAATGCGATGACCGGGCTGGTCGTGCGATCGGTCACGAAGCGGATTTTCAGTCGCCCCGCGCTGGACCTGGCCAAGCTGTGGATCTCGGCTGGCGGCCGGGCCGCCACGTTCCGGGTGGACTGGTCACCGGCCGGGGCGCCGCTGGGCGCATGCCACTGCATCGAGCTGCCGCTACTGCTCGGCACGCCGGCGTCTTGGGCTGACGCACCGATGCTGGGCACCGGGAGCGACCCGATCGACGCGCAGCTGGCCCGCACGACGCGCGGTCGTTGGGCCGCATTCGCACATGACGGCATCCCAGCTCTGGGCGGCACAGCCCTGCGGATCTGACGCCCAGCGGTCCAGGAAACGGGATTTCAGTAGATCAGTTTGGATCACGTTTGGCCTGCTCAGTGGCGCCACTAGGGCCTCCTGGCCGCCCGGTGCCCTTACGTGTCGGCTTCGCGTGGTGGATAATGGCTGAGTCGGCTCAGCACGATGCCGTGGCCATCGTCACCTGCCCGAAAGCCGACAGATGTTTACCGTTCTTCTCGATACCAAAGACCTCGGCGTCGCCGAGGCTGTTCTGAGCGCAAATATCTCCAACGTGCGTATCAGCAAAACCTCCGGCGACGAGTCGGCGCTGCTGCGGATGGAGCGGGCGTTCGTCGGCTCGATCGGTTTCGACGCCGCGGAGTGCGGTCTCGACTTCCGCTACGAGATGGACCCGCCGGAAAAAATCCTGGTGTGCAGAGTGGTGTCCGGCGAGTTGCAAGAGCGACCGCGGGGGCGGGCCGCGGCTTCCTTCCGCCCCGGTGAGGCCGGGGCCATCGGCGCGATCCAGGGGGTGCCCAGCGAGGGATTCGTTCGGCAGGGCCATTACGACCAGCTGATGATCAGGCCCGACCTGCTGAGCAGCATTGCGGCCGAACGGCACGGTAGCGACAAGCCGGTGCGACTGACCGGCTCGGTTCCTGTCTCGCCGCAGGCGAGCAGGCAACTATTCGACACGATCGGATACGTCGGTCGGGTCGCGGCGAATCGGTACGCACAAGAAAGCCGGTTGATCACGTCGGGGCTGGAGCGTTACGTAGCAAGCACATTGCTGGCCACCTTGCCGAACACCGCGCGGTTGGAGCCGACCCGCCTGGACCGTCGCGACAGCAGCCCGCTGCTGCTCCGCAAGGCCATCACCTACATCGACGACAACGCGCACACCGACATCACCCTGACCGGTATCGCGTCAGCCATTTACGTCACTCCGCGGGCGCTGCAGTACATGTTCCGCAAGCACCGCGACTGCACACCCATGGAGTACGTCCGCCAGGTTCGGTTGCAACATGCGCATCTCGACCTGGTTGTCAGTGATCGGTCCGTGACCAGTGTCGGTGAGATCGCGCGACGTTGGGGCTTCGGCCACTTGGGCCGGTTCTCGGTTTTCTACCGGGAGATATACGGTAAGAGCCCGCACGTCACGCTGCGTGGCTAGCTGGGGCGGGAAAGCCCCGAGAACACCTCGGGTGCAACCGGTTTGGTGGCGTAGGTGCGTGCGCCGGAGGACACGGTGAGCACAATGCGCGGTGACTCGCCTTCGGCACCAGCGGCGAAACGGTAGGCGTGTTGCAGCTCGGTCAGGAAGAGGGCGCAACCACCGGGCGGTATGTCGTGCGGAACGTCTGCCCCCGCGATCGGCTTTTCCAGCGGCACCAGCGATGTGCCGTCCGGGTCAGATCGGACCGCCCACCCGGCGACGTGGAACGGTTCGCGTCCGGCGTTGACGACCTTGACCCCGATGATCAGCGGAATGTCCTCCAACTGCTCAGCAATGTCGGCCAGTGACTCGCGCACATCGCGGCTGGCGTCGTTGGTCACCAGGCCGTCCGGAGTCAACCGGCCGACGACGGGAGTCAGCTTGGGCCGCGGACGCTGCATTCGCTGCGTGACCAGCTGCCACCCCAGCGATGCCACCGCCAGAACGGTGCCGACCAGGCCAAGAACGAAGCCGGCGACACTCATCGCACACCCCGGTTATCGACCACGCCTCAACGTTACTGGTTGCGCGGGTGGCGATTTGGGACCCACCCTGATGAGTTGCCTAAATTCAGCTGAACGTTGACTAAGAGGGCGTGCCGAACCGCGGGGCCAGTCAGTGACCGCACCTAAGGTCGCGGGCATGACCACCAAGTACTACCTGCAGAAGGTTCCCGCCGAATCCGTCCAGCCCGGCTATTCGCTGGCCATCCGCGCCGACGGCAAGTTTCGTCTGTTCCAGGTGGAATGCACGGAGATCTCCCAGCGTGCCGACCAACCGGCGATGATCCGGCTGACTTCGGCCGCCGAGAATGCTGACCGACCGTGGGTGCTGGAGTACGAAGCGGGCACGCCCGTGGTTCGCCTTTTCGGGATCTGCGAGGCGGCGGCATCCTGAGTGGTTGCCGGCTCAGCCCGGCTTGGTTGCGGTGACGAATTGCAGGGCACGCTGCGTCTGCTGCTCGACGTCGATCAGTCCTGCCTCAGTGAACAGGTCGACGAAGGCGTCCCGGTCGAACATTGTCAACCCGATCAGGCGCGCCGTGGCGTGCAGCGCCAAGTTGATCGGCGGCGGTTGGCCGGCGTAACTGGTCAGGATGGCGATCCGCCCGCCCGGTTGCAGTACGCGCACCATCTCGTGTGCGATCCGAAACGGCTCGGGCATCAGGTACAGCGCCCCGAAACAGCAAACGGCGTCGAAGGTTTCGTCACCGAACGGCAGGTCGCGGGCGTCGCCGCGGACATAGCAAGTCCGCGGTCCGCTGTTGTCCTGGACGGCGCGGGTCAGCATCGGCTCGGAAATGTCGAAGCCGACCGCGAGGCTCCCGGTGGACAGCTGTTCGGCCAATGGCCCGGTGAAATTACCCGGTCCGCAAGCAACATCGAGTAACCGCTTGGCGCTGCGCAGACGCAGGGCCTCGGCTGCGCGGCGCTCCTCGGCGCGGGTGGTCATCCCGCTGGCGAAGTAAAAGGACGTCGGCCGCCACAGCCCCTCGTATACCGTCGCCACCAACGGGCTGTTCATCGCGCGCTGAGCAAACGTCGGAGCGGGTGCCGCCGTTGATTCGCCCAGCACGTCGAGGTAGCCGTGCCGCAGCACGGCCGGCTTGTTGAGCAGACTTCGCGTCAGCTCCATCCGGTCCTGGTTATCGATCACGTCGGGCCCTTTTCTGCTGTCCTGCGTCCCAGTGACGACCTGTCGTCAGGCTAGTGCGCCCGGGTGGGGACTTCTTGCAGGGGCGGCGGCGAACCCCATAACCTGGGTCGGAGCGGACCGCGACTGGACGGGGTGGCCGAATTGAGCGGCACAGAAACCGAGGGGCTCGCGGCAATGGACGTCTTCAAGGGATGTCCGACCGAAGATCTGCTGCCGTTGGCCTCCCGTCTGTCCCTGCTGCGCGCGCCGGCGGCCCAGGTCCTGATGCGCCAGGGGGAGCAGGCCGTGTCGTTCCTGCTCATCGGCTCCGGCAGCGCCGAGGTCATGCACGTTGGCGACGACAACACGGTGATCGTCGAGCAGGTGCTGCCCGGCATGATCGTCGGGGAAATCGCTCTGCTGCGCGACGTTCCCCGCACGGCCACGGTCACGACACTGGAGCCTCTGTCCGGGTGGATCGGCGGCAAGGACGCCCTGGACCAGATGATGCATATCCCAGGCATCATGGAGCAGCTGGTGCGCACGGTGCGTCAGCGCCTCGCCGCGTTCATCACGCCGATTCCGGTACGGGTCCGGGACGGAACCCACCTGCTGCTGCGCCCGGTGCTGCCCGGTGACAGCGAGCGCACGGTGCACGGGCACGTCCATTTCTCCAGCGAGACGATCTACCGGCGGTTCATGTCGGCTCGCGTGCCGAGCCTGGCGATGATGCACTACCTGGCCGAGGTTGATTACGTCGACCATTTCGTCTGGGTGATGGTCGACGGCACCGACCCTGTGGCCGACGCCCGCTTCGTCCGCGACGAGAACGACCCAACGATCGCCGAGATCGCCTTCACCGTCGCCGACGCCTATCAGGGTCGCGGCGTCGGAACCTTTCTGATCAGCGCGCTGGCCGTCGCGGCCCGGGTTGACGGTGTCGAAAGATTCTCGGCGCGAATGCTTTCCGACAACGTGCCGATGCGCACCATCATGGATCAGCACGGTGCGGTGTGGCAGCGGGAGGACATCGGAGTCATCACCACCGTCATCGACGTGCCGCGCCACTTGAGCTTCGGGCGCGATATGGAGCGACAGATCAAACGAGTGGCCCGGCAGGTCATCGAAGCGGTGAGTTGATCCGCGGGCCTGCCGGCGCGGCGTGATATCAACGATCATGCGGCCGTCACGCCTTGGCGCTGCGCTGGCCCTGCTGCTCGCCGGATGCGCTCAGTCCCCGGCGCCGGCTCCACCGTCAATCACGCAGACTTCGACGCAGCGCGGCACGGCTATCAATCCCGCCAACATCCGCCGGGTCGGGCGGGATCTGCCCCCCGGTTATGAGGTGTCCAATGTGCCGCGAGCGGCCTCACCCCGGGCGATCTGGGGCGTCGGGGGCGACGCCGGTGTCGTCCCGCCGCAATGCATTGCGCTGGCCGAACCGGCGACCGAGCCGGACCCGGCAGCGCAAGGGGTTTCTGGTTCCGGGCCGGGCGGGATCCTGGACGCGGTCGTGGTGCCCGTGGCTGCGGGGTCGCGTCCCAACCGGGAGCTGGTGAGCGCGTGTGCCCGTTGGGAGCTGAGCGCCGGGCGCACCAAGGTGAGCATCCAAAGCGCCGACGCGCCGCGCATCGACGGCGCGGAAACCATTGGCATGGTGGCCGACATCCGCGCCGCCGTCGAATCCGGAAGCGAAATCGATTCGCGGGCATACACATTCGTTGCCTACCTGGGCCAATACTGCGCATTCACCACGCTGACCACCGATCCGGGTTCGATGCTGCCTCCGCTACCGGCACAGTTCGCCGCTGATCTACTCGCCAAAACCGTGTCGACGTTACGTGGCTGAGCATTTCGACTTGGGTAGATTGGCGACGGTGTGGAAGCTGGCAGCAGCGATTGGGTCGGTTGGGTCGGTGTGCCTGCTGGTCGGCTGCTCACCCGGCGCGAACTCGTCGCAGCCCACCAAGGCCGACATCGCCAAGATCCTGGACGTCAAATCCAGCTTCGGTCCCGAGTTCAAGGTCACTGACGTCACTCCCAGAGCCATCGACCCGCAGTTCTTTGCCTCCCGCAAGCTGCCCGAGGGGCTCACTTTCGACCCGGCGAATTGCGCGAAAGCCGCAGCCGGACCGGAGCTGCCGCCCGGGCTGCAGGGCAACATGGCGGCGGTTTCCGCCGAGGGCAACGGCAACCGGTTCGTGGTGATCGGTTTGGAGACCTCTCAGGCGTTGCCCATCAACGACCCCGGCAAGGACTGTGCCAAGGTGGGATTCTCCGGTGCGCAGCTGCGCGGTGCGATCGAGGTGATCGACGCACCACATATCGACGATGTGCACACGCAGGCCGTGCACCGCGTGCTGCAGGCACTCGTCGCCGGCGCCGCCCGTACCGGCGAACTCTACGATTACTCGGCACAATTCGGCGATTACCAGGTGATTGTGATCGCCAACCCGCTGGTGGTTCCCGGCCAGCCGGTGGCCAAGGTGGACACGCAGCGTGCCCGCGACCTGCTGGTGAAGGCGGTCGGTGCGGTTCGCAGCTAACGGTGATCGAGCTAGCGCACGTTGCGCGGGCGGAACTGGAGGCTCACCCGCGGACCCGCCGAGGCGGTGGTCTTGGGCACCGCATGCTCCCAGGTGCGTTGGCAGGAACCGCCCATCACCAGCAGATCGCCATGCGCCAGCGGCAACCGCAACGACGGACCGCCGCCGCGTCGGCGCATCGCGAACGTCCGGGTGGCGCCGAGGCTGACGATGGCGACCATGGTGTCCTCGGAACTGCTGCGGCCGATGGTGTCACCATGCCAGGCCACGCTGTCCGATCCGTCCCGGTAGCAGCACAATCCAACGGTGGTGAACGGTTCGCCGAGCTCGCCCGCATAGATGTCGTTGAGCCGCCGGCGTAGCCGGGTCAATGCGGGATGCGGCGGGTCCTCGACGGTTAGGTCGTGAAAGCTGACCAGGCGGGGCACGTCGACCACCCGGTCGTACATTTGGCGACGTTCGGCCCGCCACGGAACCGTGGTGAGCAGGGCCTGTAGTAGCTCGTCGCCATCCTTTAGCCAGTTCGCGCGGACATCGATGAAGGCGCCGTCACCGAGCTGCCTGCGCTCGTTGTGCTCGAACAGCGAGCCCTGAACCGCGATCGCCACGCCCGCAATTCTATCGCACACCCGTTCGATGAATCGGCGTGTGGCGCGCCCGGCCGGTTCCGTCCCGCTACGGTTTGAGCTGTGGGTGTCGTGCTGGGGACCAATTCTGAGGTGGGTGCTTTGAGGGTCGCCATCCTGCACCGGCCCGGCGCCGAATTGCGGCGGCTCAACCCCAGCAACAGCGATCAGCTGCTTTTCGACGGGCTGCCGTGGGTGGACCGCGCACAAGACGAGCACGACCAGTTCGCCGAGCTGCTGCGCGCCAACGGTGTGGAGGTGCTGCTGCTCTCGCAGCTGCTGACCGAGGCGCTGCAGCACAGCGGAGCCGCCCGCATGCAGGGCGTGGCGGCGGCGGTCAACGCCCGGCGGCTCGGAGTGACTCTGGCGCAAGACCTTTCGGTCTATCTGCGGGGCCTCGAGCCGGCGGTGCTGGCGCAGGTGTTGACCGCAGGCATGACATTTGAGGAGCTGCCGCCAAGTATCCGCACCGATGTGTCGCTGGTGCTGCGGATGCACCACGGCTCGGATTTCGTGATCGAACCCCTACCCAACCTGGTGTTCACCCGGGACTCGTCCATCTGGATCGGGCCAAAGGTGGTGATCCCGTCACTGGCGCTGCCGGCGCGGGTGCGGGAAGCCTCGCTGACCGACATCATCTATGCCCACCACCCGCGATTCACCGGCGTGCGGCGGGCCTACGAGTCACGCACCGCCCCGGTCGAGGGCGGGGACGTGTTGTTGCTCGCCCCCGGTGTGATCGCGGTGGGCGTGGGCGAGCGGACCACACCTGCGGGCGCGGAAGCGTTGGCGCGCAGTCTGTTCGACGACGATCTCGCGCACACCGTGCTGGCGGTGCCGATCGCCCAGAAGCGGGCCCAGATGCACCTGGACACCGTGTGCACCGTGGTCGACGTCGACGCAGTGGTGATGTACGCCAACGTCGTCGACACGCTGTCGGCCTTTACGATTCGACGCACCGGTGCAGGGGTCACCATCAGCGACGCCGCCCCCTTCGTGGAGGCCGCCGCCACCGCGATGGGGATCGAGAAACTGCGGGTCATCGATACCGGACGCGATCCGGTCGTCGCCGAACGCGAACAATGGGACGACGGCAACAACACGCTGGCCCTGGCACCCGGGGTGGTCGTCGCCTACGAGCGCAACTCGCAGACCAATGCGCGCTTGCAGGACGCCGGCATAGAGGTGCTCACCATCGCCGGCTCCGAACTGGGCACCGGGCGCGGCGGGCCGCGCTGCATGTCCTGCCCCGCAGCCCGCGACGCACTCTGAGGTGTGCCGGTGTGCCGGTGTGCTCGCTACCCGTCGTCCTTGACTTCGAGCACTCGCTTGCGCAGCCCGTCGGTCGCGGCCCGCATCAACCACTGCGCCGCCTTGCGGACCAGAAAGCCCGGCACGGGCGCGGCCAGATCTACCGTCAGCTCCAGCCGCACCCGCGTGGTATCGCCCTCGGGCGTCAGGGTGTAGCGGCCCTTCTGACCACGCAATTGCTTGGCGCTCAACAAGTCCCAGCTCAAGCCGTCGTCATGCAGGCGGTACCGCACCACCTGTTCATCGGTGGCGCCCATCACCTTGACCGTCTGCCGGCATTCGCTCGGCTGGCCCCGCTCGTCGCGGGTCAGGATCTCGATCTTCTCGTGCAAGGCGGACCACTCGGGCAACGACTCGAGGTCCAGCAGCACCGCCATGATCTGGGCGGGCGTCGCGTCGACCACGACCTCACGGGAATCCGTTATGGCCATCGGGCAAGCATAGTGAGCCGCGTCCGGATGCCTGCTCGGCCAACTACCGCCAGCTGGGCAGCCAGATCTCCATGTCCCACGTCTCCTGGGAAATCGGCAGCCCGGTCAGCACCGGGAACAGCCAGGCGAAGTTCGTCACCACCAGCGCCACATAGCAGCTCACCAGGATCAGCCCCAGCGTGCGCCGTTCCTGGTTCTGCCGGGGCTGATGGAGGATGTCGCCCAGGATCAGCGCGATGGCCATCACCAGGAACGGTCCCATCGTCGCCGCGTAGAAGAAGTACATTTGCCGGTCGATCTCGGCGAACCACGGCAACCATCCGGCGCAATACCCGACCCAGACCGCGGCGTAGCGCCAGTCGCGGCGCACGAACATTCGCCACGACGCATAGAACAACACCGGCACCGCGAGCCACCACATCGCCGGAGTGCCCACCAGCATGACCGCCTTGACGCACGACTGCGCGCCACAGCCGGGCACGTTCTGCTGATCGATGGCATAAAGCACCGGCCGCAGCGACATCGGCCAGCTCCACGGCTTGGATTCCCAGGGATGGTGATTGCCCGCCGAGTTCGTCAGCGTCGCGTGGAAATGGAAGGCCTTGGTGGTGTAGTACCACAGCGAGCGGATGGCGTCGGGCAGCGGGACAACGCTGTCGGGGCCGATGGTCTGGCCGACCTGGTGACGGTCGATCGCGGTTTCCGAGGCGAACCACCCCGCATAACTGGCGAGGTAGACCCCGAACGGGATCAGCACCAGCGCGTAAGCGCTGGGCACCAAATCGCGCCAGAGTGTTCCCAGCCACGGCCGCGGGACTTGATACTGACGACGCGCGGCGATATCGAACGCCAGTGACATCACGCCGAAGAACGCAATGAAATACAGTCCGGACCACTTGGTCCCCAGCGCCAACCCCAACAGCACGCCGGCGCCGAACCGCCACCAGCGCACCCCCAGCCGCGGCCCCCACACCGTCTCGGCGATGCGGCCCTCGGCAAACGCGATGTGCATGCGCTGACGGACTTGGTCACGGTCGACCATGAGCGCGCCGAACGCCGCGACGACGAAGAACGTCAGGAAACCGTCCAGCAACGCGGTCCGCGCCGTCACAAAGCTCACGCCGTCGCAGATGACCAGGATCCCGGCGATCGCGCCCACCAGGGTGGACCGGCTGATCCGTCGCACGATGCGCGTCACCAGCGCGACCAACACCACCCCCAGCAGCGCGCCGGTGAACCGCCAGCCGAATCCGGTGTAGCCGAACAGCGCCTCGCCGGTGGCGATCAGCTGTTTACCTACCGGGGGATGCACCACTAGGCCGAACCCCGGATTGTCCTCCACCCAATGGTTGTTGAGTACCTGCCAGGCCTGCGGTGCGTAGTGCTTCTCATCGAAGATCGGTGTGCCGGCATCGGTGGGCGACCCCAGGTTCAGGAACCTGGTGAATGCGGCGAGCAGGGTGATGACTGCGGTGGTGACCCAGCCGCGCATCCGGTCCACCGGGCCGAAATCGGCGGCCGGCACCAAGGGGCCGGGGCTGATCAGCGGGGGTTGACGAGGCTCCGGGCGCTCCTCGAGCACGACTGGGGTTTCTCGGGGCGGGGCGGACATCACGTCGATCGTAGGCTGTGCGGTGTGACCATTGGGCGCCTATTGCTGGGTGCGACGCCGTTGGGCCAACCCTCGGATGCCTCGCCCCGCCTGATCGAAGCGCTGGCCGATGCCGACGTCGTGGCCGCCGAAGACACCCGTCGGGTGCGCAATCTGGCCAAGGCGCTCGACGTGCAGATCGGCGGGCGGGTGCTGAGTCTGTTCGATCGGGTCGAGGCCACCCGGGTGGCCGCGCTGCTGGAGGCCATCGGCGCGGGGGCCACCGTGCTGGTGGTCAGTGACGCGGGCATGCCGGTGATCAGTGATCCCGGCTATCGGCTCGTCACCGCGTGCGTCGCGGCGGGACTTCCGGTGCAGTGCCTGCCCGGCCCGTCGGCGGTGACGACCGCGCTGGTGGTCTCCGGTCTGCCAGCGGAGAAATTCTGCTTCGAAGGCTTCGCGCCGCGGCGTGGTTCGGCGCGCCGAACGTGGTTGGCCACGCTTGCCGACGAACGGCGCACCTGCGTGTTCTTCGAATCCCCGCGCCGGCTGGCCGCCTGCCTGCGCGATGCGGTCGAGCAACTCGGGGGTGCCCGTCAGGCCGCCGTCTGCCGTGAACTCACCAAGGTGCACGAGGAAGTGGTTCGCGGATCGCTCGACGAGTTGGCGGCGTGGTCGGACGGGGGAGTGCTGGGCGAGATCACCGTGGTACTGGCCGGCGCCACGCCTCGGACCGACGTCGCCACCCTGCTCACCGAACTGGTGGCGGAGGTGGAGAACCTGATCGCGGGCGGAATCCGCATCAAGGACGCGTGCAGCCACGTGGCGGCCGGATACCCGGAGGTGCGCTCGCGCCAGCTCTACGACGCGGTGCTCGCCTCACGGCGCGACGCGCAGCAACCCGAGCACGACCTGGACGCCTAAGCCCCGGCCGCGTCCAGTCAGGATGTCAGAAGCAGGGTCCACCCGGTATCGGGCAGATCGGCGGGTGCGGGGGCACCGGCGGGGGTCCCGGCAGGGCGGGAAGCGCGGGCAAGCCAGGCAGGCCGGGCAAGCCAGGCAGGCCGGGCAAGCCGGGCAACGCGGGCAGGCCGGGGAGGCCGGGTAGGGCGGCCGCTATCGCCGGCAGCGCTGCAGCCAGCGCGGCCGGGTCTACGCCCGGTAGCGCGGGCAGGCCCGGCACGCCCGGCAAGCTCGGCAGCCCCGGTGCTCCTCCGCCGACCAAGGCGGGCAATGCCGCGGCAACAAGTCCGGGGTCCACGCCGGGTACACCGCCGGCCAAGGCGGGTAGCGCGGCGCTCAGCATCGCCGGATTCACACCCGGGACTCCGCCAGCCAACGCCGGTAGCAGCGCGGCCACCATCGCCGGATCCACGTTGGGTATCCCACCCGGTATCGCTGTGGCCAGCGCGGGCAGGGCCGCCGACAGCATCGCTGGGTCGAGACCCGGTATCGGAGGCAACCCCGGAATGCCGGCAGCCAACGCCGGCAAGGCCGCGGCAATGATTGCCGGGTCGACGCCCGGCAACGGGGGCAGACCCGGAATGCCGCCGCTGGTAGCCAGCGCGATCAGGTCGGTGGGAGACACGCCCGGCAGACCCGGCAGGCCATTTGCCGCCAGCGGCAGCAGGCTGGCCGCTGACACGCCCGGCAGAGCCGGCAGGCCGGGCAGGCCGCCGGCGCCGGCGAGCGCGATCAGGCCCGCGGGAGACATCCCCGGCAGGCCGGGCAGGCTCGGCAGGCCAGGGAGACTCAAGCTGGGCAACGCCGCAGCCGGTAGGGCCGCGGCACCCGGTAGCAGTATGTTGCCCAGCGAGCCGAGGCCGTTGTTGATGGCGGGCAGCAGGCCCGAGCTCTGCAAGGCGTTGTAGGCGAGCACCACGTAGGTGACGGCCAGCGCACCCGAGGTCACCGCTCCGGAGACAGTGTTGCCTACCCCGATCAGACCGTTGACGATCGAAAAGGCAGCGTTGGCGCCATAGGGGATCCCGGCCAGCCCTGCTACCCCCCTGCCACGCCGTAGAGGTCCGGTACGCCTGGGATTCCGACGCCGGGGATGCCGCCGATGCCGGGAAGCGTGGGGTAGTCGTCGATGCCGGGCGGTAACGCCGCCGCGGCCGGCGGGTTGGCGGGACTGATCGCGTTGGATGCGGGCGGCAAGAAACTCGAGCCGCCGCTGGACCCGGCGGGCGGCGTGTAGGCGGCCGGCGCCGGATTTCCGGGCGTTTCGGGCCGCGGTGCGATTGCAGGCGAGGGAGCCGCCGGCGGCTCGACCGCTGACGGCACCCTCGGCGCCTGGGCTCCGGACTGTTTGCCCGCCTCGGGCATCAGGACGGACGCGAGCCGATCGCACTGCTTACCTGCGCTGCAGGTGCCGCCCGAAGGCAGCGTCCTGGATTGGTTGGAGACGGTCAACGGCGCAACCGCCAGCGCACCACCCAAAACAGCGGCCGCCGCTGCGCCGACGATGGCGACTCTCATGCCGATCCCCTCCAACCTTGCTGCCTGCAGACCCCGCCGCGTTTGCGCGCGGACAGACGAGTCGATGGCTGAAGCTTATGCGCACGCGGGAATCCGCGTGGGCGTTCGGCAAAAATCACCGGACCGGATTATCTGCTCCGGAATTTGCTGAGCTAACTCACCCGACTTGCCGCGACGGTGCTCGGCGGTCCGACGACGGGAGCCGCCTTATGTAAGCATTCCTGCCATTCGGCGTCGGGATCCGAGTCGGCGGTGATGCCGCCGCCGACCCCCAGCACCGCGGCGCCGTGGCGGTCGAACTCGACGGTGCGGATAGCTACGTTCAGCTCACATCCCGCGACTGGAGATGCTAAACCGACTGTACCGCAGTAGATTCCGCGTCGTCGCTGCTCCCACTGTGAAATCAGTTGCCGGGCACGTATTTTGGGTGTCCCGGTAACGGAAGCAGGCGGGAAGGCGGCGTCCAGCAGCGCCGTATTCGGCAGGTCGGATGGTATGTGCGCCGACACCGTCGACACCAGATGCCAGACGCCGGGTGCCCGGCGCACCACCAGTAGCTCGGGCACTTTGACGGTACCGGTAATCGCCACGCGGCCAAGGTCATTGCGCACCAGATCCACAATCATGATGTTCTCGGCGACTTCCTTGGGAGATGCCCGCAGCGCAGATGGCCAGGCGTGTAGGGGCAGGGTGCCCTTGATGGGGCTGGAAACCACGACGCCGCCCCGGCGTCGCAGAAAAAGTTCGGGTGACAGGGATGCGACGGCACCCCAGTGACCGGCGAGGTACGCCGCCCGCGCCGGTGCGGTTCGGGCCACCCCGTCGGCGAAGAATTCCAGCGGAGATCCGCTGACCGTTCCGGCGAACTGGGTGCAGACGCAAGCCTGGTACACCTCGCCCGCGGCGATGGCGTCCAAGCACGCCAGCACACCCGCGCGGTGTGCTGGGCGATCGGCGGGCCGCCAACTGATCTGGCACAGCGGTGCAGTTCTGGGCCCTGGGCCGGCGCGCGACCCCAGCGACTCGGTGAGCCAGTCCGGCATGGGCGCACCCGAGAGGCTTTCGTACCACCACTGGCCGTCCCGGTCTTGGCGCAGCACACTGTCCGTCCAGCCGCCGGCGGCCTCGGGAATCCGGGGCGCGAGTCCGTCGGCACCCGGATCCGGGTAGGACAGGTAGCCGATCCAGCCTCCGCCCACCGCGTCCACCTGCGGATTCGCCGACCGGGCGGGGCTGACATCGAAGACCTTGTCGACAGCGACCGGCTGCACGGACACGCTCGGTGCGATGACGGCCAGCGCGCCGAACCATTCTCCGGTCAGTGCGGCCGGCGGCGCCAGGCCGAGCCGACTAACGGCGCGGCCGACGGCGCGCAGCACCTGGGGCGCGCCGCCCAGGTCACCGAGCCGGTCGATTCGCACCGACCTAGCTTGACAGAACCGCGGGTATTCGCACGCCAGGGACCGCCTGGATCAAGTACGACTGATCTCACGTGCGTTCACCAGTGCGGCCAGCTTGTCGGGGTTGCGCATCACGTAGAAGTGGGTGATCTTCTCGTCCACGATCTCCACCGTGATCAACCCTTCGAGCCGTTCGTCAAGGTAGAACAGCACGGCCGGAGCGCTGTTGCAGGTCACCGTCTCCACCCGAAGTCGTGCCCGCGCCTTGCGCATCAGCCCGGCGACGGCCCTGGCTACCCGCTCTGCGCCCACCACCGGCTTGCGGGCCGCGCTGACCTTGCCGCCGCTGTCGGCCGTCCAGACCGCATCGGGTGCCAGCATGGCCAGCAGCGCATCCACGTCCCCGCTCGCGGCGGAGGCCAGGAACTGCTGGGTGATCTGGGCATTGCGCTCGGGGTCGATGTCATCGAAACGTTTGCGGCGGGCGTGCACGTGTTCCCGGGCCCGGTGGGCGACCTGCCGCACGGCGGCTTCCGACTTGTTCACGGCCTCGGAGATCTCGCCGTAGTCGAACCCGAACACCTCGCGCAGCACGAACACGGCCCGTTCGTCCGGAGTCAGCGTCTCCAGCAGCACCAGCATGGCCATTGAAACCGATTCCGCCAGAACGACATCGGCCGACGCGTCCTGGTCCTCGAGCAGTAGCGGCTCGGGCAGCCAGGGTCCTACGTACTCCTCACGGCGGCGCGCCTGAGCGCGTAAGGCGTTTAGCGCCTGACGGGTGACGAGGCGGGCCAGATAGGACTTGGTGTCGCGCACCGTCGAGAGGTCGACATCGGCCCAGCGAAGGTAGCTGTCCTGCAGGACGTCGTCGGCTTCGGTGGCCGAGCCGAGGATCTCGTAGGCGATGGTGAACAGCAGCGGGCGCAGCAGAGAGAACCGGTCTGCATGCCCGCCGCTGTCCGTCATCGAGCTCACCGCAGCGCAGCCTGCTTGTCCGCCGGCAGCTGCGCGGGGCGCTTGCCGCCTTTGATCCACCGGTACCAGCCGGGTTTGGCCGCTTCCTTACGCAGACCCCAGAGCGTTCCCTTGCAGACCAGTTCCTTGATGGTGGCGGCCGTCCGGCCGCCGATGTAGAGCCTGATCGGGGTGTCATCAAGGCGGGCCAGCTGCACGGTGCCGTAGCTGCGGCCGACGCTGATGCATTGGCCGGTGAACGCCTGGTTCAGCTTGGCCGGGGTGGTCCCGGCGATGCGGGCCAGCACGGTATTGGCGGCCTGGGCGGCCATCGGGTTGGCGGCCTGGCAGCTCATCCGCAGCGGCTGGTTGGACGGCGCGGCCGCGTCCCCGGCGGCGACGATGCGCTCATCGCTGATGCTGGTCAGCGTCTCGTCGGTGAGCAGGCGGCCGATCGAGTCGGTGCGCAACCCGCTGCGGGTGGCCAGGTCGGGGACACCGAAGCCGGCCGTCCAGACGGTCACCGCGCTGGGCAGCACCTCGCCGTCGTTGAGCACTACCGAATCCCAGCGCACCTCGTTGACCGTGGCGGTTTCCAGGATGGTGACCCCAAGCTTGCGCAGCTGCTTTGCCACCGAGCGCCGCCCCGGGCCGCTCAGCGACGGACCCAAGATGCCGCCGCACACCAGGGTGACGGCCCGGCCCTCCTCGCCCAGCTCTCCGGCGGCCTCGATGCCGGTCAGGCCGCCGCCGACCACGGTGACCGGAGCGTTCGGCGGCAGGTCGGCCAGCGCGTACCGCAGCCGTTGCGCGCCTTCGAGTTCGGCGAGCACGAACGCATACTCGGCGGCGCCGGGCACCGCCACGGGTGTCGCGCCGGTGCTGCCGACGGCGTAGATCAGGTAGTCGTATTCCAGTTCGGCGCCCGAGGCCAGCCGCACGCGGCGGGCGGCGGCGTCGATGTGCTCGGCCTTGTCGACAACCAGCTCGATGCCGTTACCCAGCAGCGTGCCGTAGTCGGCGGTGGCGGTGCCGGTACCGGCCGCCAGCTGGTGCAGGCGGATGCGTTCGACGAATTGCGGCCGAGTGTTCACCAGGGTGATGTCGACGTCGGCCCGCAGCCGCAGATGGTTGGCCGCCATGGTGCCGGCATAGCCGCCGCCGATGACGACGACGCGTTTGCGGGTCCCGGTCGGTTGTAGCTCAGACATCTTTGTCTCCTTTGGTCGCGAGCGTTACGACCTTCAGACACCGCAAGCCGGCCATCCGTGACAGGGCAGACCCCAATTGTGATTTGTTTCACGCCGCTACGGCGTTGGCCCCTGCGCGGGCTCGAAGACGAAGTTGTTGACGTACACGCCGGTCGCGGCCCAGTCGTCCTCCGCTCCGCCGATGTTGGCGGCGTTCTGATGGGCGGTGGCGTCGAATTCCTCGATAGGCCGGCGCTGCCCGTCCAAGGTGAAATGACCGCGGAAGCCCAGGCTGCTCAACAGCTCGGTGATGTCGGCGACCGCATTGGCATGGTGACGTTCTTCGGCCTCGACGACGATCGATGGCCGATTGCGACGCAACGTATCGAGGGCACCGCGAAGGACGGCCAGCTCATGGCCCTCGACGTCGATTTTGATCAGCCCGACATTCGTCAGCCGGTAGTCGTCGAGGCACTTGACCGGGACCTCGATCGACTGGACGGCGCCGCCGATCGCGGTGTCCAGGACGTTCTCCCCGTCGATGGTGCTTCGCCCCGGATCGGATTCGACCACCCGCATCGTGGTCACGCCGGGCGTGTCCGACAACGCCACCGCCTCGACGCGCACGTTTGCGCCGACTGCCTCGAACATTGCCGCCAGGTCGCGGGCCTGAGCCGGACGCGGCTCGAACGCGATCACCGATTGCGACTTACTCAGCATGGCAATTGCGAATTCGCCGACGTCGGCGCCGATGTCGAGGGAGACGCGGCCTGGGTCGCACAGGGATTGCACCAGCGCGACGTCCGGGCGGGATTCACCGAGACGCTGCAAGATCCGGTATTTGCGCCGCCAGAACAAGCGGGGCGTGAGCGTCTTTGCCGCCGGCGCGAGCAACCGTTTGGCGGACGCTGCGACTGACACAAGCCGACCCTAGCCGACCCTGGCCGACGACACCGCCGGCCACGGTGGAGTAGCGGAGTTAGCACAGGGCACCAGGGGCTCTGCGTGATAGTCTTCGCTGACCACTAATCCATCCGTGACCTGCGTCGGTCCGGGTACTGCCCAGGGCTTCCAGGCGACTTTTGAGGCCGCTTCGATGCGCATCGGCAGGCATTGAGATACGGCGGCCGCCAAGATTGTCTGATGACTGGTAGTCGCCCGTAGCCGGCGCAGTCGACTTGGGACGTGCACGAATCGGAGGACCCGTTGCCGCGCAGCTTGGACCTCGTCGTCACTTCCGTAGCTACCCAGCTGATGGAGGCGACCGCGTCCACCGCTACACAGGTCAGTGAACGGGTTTTAGCCCAGCTCGTCGAGCAGTTCGACGTGGACGCCAGCTTCCTGCGCCATCACGACCACGACATCCGCGCCTCGGTACTGGTCGCCGAATGGCCGCCGCGGGTGAATGTTCCGGACCCCGACCCGGAGGCGGTGGTGCACTTCACCAGTGCGGACCCGGTGCTGGCGCAGTGCGAGCACGGCAGGAAGCCGGTGGTGATCCGGCCCGAGCAGAACAATCGGTCATTTCAGCGCTGGGGCAGCGGTGCCAAGCACGTGGCTTCGCCGTCGGTCGCGGCCGCCCCGCTGGTGTCGGGGGAGAAGACCACCGGCGTGCTGGGATTCGTCAAATTCGGCGCCAGAAAGTGGAAGCAAGAGGAGATCAACACCCTCGAAGCGGTGGCCGCGCTGTTCGCGCAGCTACAGGCACGGATCGCGGCGGAGGAGAAGCTCCGTTACCTGGCCGAGCATGACGACCTGACCGGGCTCTACAACCGTCGGGCACTGGTCGCGCATCTGACCGAGCGGCTGGCGTCGGGCAACCCCGGGCCGGTGGCGGTGCTGTACATGGATCTGGACCGCCTCAAGTCGATCAACGACTACCTGGGGCATACCGCCGGCGACTGGTTCATCCGCGTCTTCGCGCAGCGCCTGCGGGTGTGCGCGGGCAGCCAGAGCATGATCGCCCGCCTCGGCGGTGACGAGTTCGTGGTGATCCCGGATCAGACGATGTCCAGCGCAGCCGCCGAATCGTTCGCCCGCCGTCTGGGCACCATGTTGCGCGAACGCCTGGCGATCGGCGGCCACCAGATCACCCGCACCGTGAGCATCGGCTTGGCTGTGGGCATGCCCGGCCGGGATAACAGCACCGACCTGCTGCGTCGTGCAGACGAAGCGGTCCTGTCGGCCAAGCGCGCCGGCGGTAATCAGGTCGCCCTGTCCACCGACGACATGTCGCTAAAGAGCGCATTCCGCAACGACATCGAGTTGCACCTGCAGGGCGACATCGACAGCGAAGCCCTGCTGCTGCACTACCTGCCTGAGGTCGACCTGTGGACCGGCGCGATCGTCGCGGCCGAAGCGCTGGTGCGCTGGCGGCACCCGATCTGGGGCCTGCTGCTGCCGGATTCGTTCATCGGGGTCGCCGAGTCGACGAACCTGGCCGGTGAACTGGGCCGCTGGGTGATGCGAAGCGCCTGTTCGGAATTCAGCCGGTGGCGCGCGAACGGGGTGGGCCAGAGCGCGATTCTGCGCATCAACGTCTCACCGGTGCAGCTGATCACCCGCGGCTTCGTCCGCACCGTCGCGGACACCATCGAGGAATTCGGCATCGACGGCGGCTCGGTCTGCCTCGAGATCACCGAGCGCGCGGTGGTGCACGACATCGAAACCACCCGCAAGACCCTGCACGAGCTCAAAGAGGTCGGCGTCCAGATCGCCATCGACGACTTCGGCACCGGGTACGCGGTGCTGTCGCACCTGAAGTCCCTGCCGGTCGACATGCTGAAGATCGACACCGGGTTCGTCCGGGACCTGGGAACCAACGCCGGCGACCTGGCCATCGTGCGCGCCATAATCGGCCTGGCCGAGGCGTTCGGTTTGCAACTGGTCGCCGAAGGCGTCGAAACTCCGGCCGCCGCACTGACTTTGATGCAACACGGTTGCCACCGGGCGCAGGGTTTCCTGCTGTCCCGTCCCGTTCCGGGCAACGCCATGGAGGCGTTGCTGTCCGCGCGCTGGATGCCGATGCCGTTCCTCGCCGACCGCGAGGCGCTGACGCTCGGCGCAATCTAGCTCACCAGTGAGAATGGCTCGAACAATCAGAAAAGTCACGTTGACCGTCGTTGCCTGCGCGACCGTGGTGGTCGCCGGGGCGGCACTGCTGATCGGCGGCTGCAGCCGTAACCACAACGATCCCGGCCCGCTGGCCGCAATGGTGAATCCGGCCATCCCGCCGGCCGCGCAGGAGATACCCAACCCACTACGGGGGCAGTACGAAGACCTGATGGTGCCGCTCTTCCCGCAGGGCGCACCGGCCCAGCAGCGGTATCCGGCGTGGCCGGCCTCCTACGACGCCAGCCTGCGGGTGACCTGGCGGCAGCTGCAACCGGTCGATCCAGCGACCTTGCCCCCGGACGCCCCGGACGATCGCAAGTACGACTTCAGCATCATCGACGACGCGCTGAACAAGATGGCCGAGCGCCGGATGCGGCTCACACTGCGGGTGCAGGCCTACAACTCCTGCTGCAATACGTCCTACCCCGACAACACCAATATCGAGATACCCGACTGGGAGCGCGCTCGGCCGGGCACCAGCACCAGCTATCCCGGCCCGCGAACCGGATCGGCTCCCGGGGTGACGCAGGTGGTGCCGAACTTCAACGACCCCACCTATCTCAGCGACTTCAGCCAGTTGCTGGCCGCGCTGGGACGCCGCTACGACAACGACGAACGGCTCAGCGTCTTCGAATTCTCCGGCTACGGCGACTTCAGCGAGAACCATGTCGCCTACCTGAAGGACGCGCTGGGCGCCCCGGGCCCCGGGCCGGAACAGAGCGAGGCCGCTTTGGGCTACTACAGCCAGTACGGCGACCAGAACATCACCAAATCGTCCATCCAGCAGTTGGTCGCGGCGAACGTCAACGCCTTCCCGCACACGCAGCTGGTGACCGCGCCCAATAACCCGGAAATCGTGCGGCAGTTGCTGTCCGACGACGTCAGCAAGAAACTGGTCGCACCGGTCGGTATCCGTTCGGACTGCCTCGGGGTGTATGCGCCGTTGCCGACGTGGGCCGAGTCCAGCGCCTCGCACTATGTGCAGACCCAGGATCCGCTGGTCGCTGCTCTAAAAGACCGACTGGCGAAGGCGCCGGTGATCACCGAGTGGTGTCAGTTGCCCAAGGACACCTCGCCGCAGCAGTACTACGACAAGGGTCTGCACGACGTCATCCGGTACCACGTGTCAATGACGTCCAGCATCAACTTCCCCGATCAGGATGCGACCTCGCCCATGGACCCGAAGCTGTACGTGTTGTGGGCACAGGCCAACGCGACCGCCGGCTATCGGTACTCGGTGGAAGCCCGGCCGGGTTCGCAATCCCTGCAGGACAAGGTGGCTTCGATAGCGGTCACGTGGACCAACTACGGCGCCGCGGCGACCACCGAGAAATGGGTCCCGGCTTATCGTCTGGTGGATTTTGCCGGACAGACGGTTCGAACGCTGCCAGCCTCCGTTGACCTGCGGGGTCTGGTGCCGGACGCGTCGGGTGACCGCAGCATCGACCAGCCGCCACCGGCCTCGACGACCGAGACGGTCCGCGTCGAGCTCAAAGGCCTGGCGCCGGGCCACTACACCTTGCGGGCTGCCGTGGAGTGGCAGCAGCACAAGCCCGACGGCTCACATGTGGTGACCTACCCGCCAATGCGGCTGGCCCGAGACGGGCGGGATGACGCGGGCTTCTATCCCATCGCCACGCTGGATGTATCGCGTGAAGTTCTGGCCACCCCGGCCGCCTCCTGAGCGGCGTTGTCACCGCCAAAACATTACATTAGTATGAAACTCGGGTAGTTGCTATGCTATCGGTATGCGGGGGCAAACTGACGCTATGAGATGGCGTCCATGCAGGGGGGTTAGTGGATGGATTTCCGCACTTTTGTCCGGACGCTGCTGCTGCATTGGAAGCTGGTCCTGTGCGCGCTGCTGGCCTGCTTAGCGGGCGCCGCAGCCATTACGGCGTTCCAGACCAAGAGTTACGAGTCCTCCGCGACCGTGCTCATCTCGTTCACCGGTGAAACCGATCTCATGCAGGTCTACCAGGGAACCCAGGCCGCCCAGGAGCGGTTGTCGTCGTACGCGGCCATAGCCGGTGGGCACGCCGTCGCGGATCGCGCCGTCAGCCAGTTCCACCTCCCGGTCTCCGCGGATGCCCTGGCCAGCCAGACGAAGGTGGCATTCACCCCCAAGACGACCCTGTTCACCATCACCGTCACCGACACCGACCCGAAACGTGCGGCAACGTTGGCGAAGGCGGTCGCCGACGAGTTCACCATGATGGTGGGCACGCTCGGCGGAAACCCGCCCCCGCCGAACGCATCGGCCGCCACCCCGACGGTTCGGCCGGTCCCAACCCCGTCGCCCGCGGTGTCGGACGGCGAGCAGCCCTCTATCCAGCCGCAGGCCAGCGAGACCACGCTGCCCACCGAGGCGCAGCCTGCACCGCCGCCGGCGCAGGCGTCACCGTCCGCGGCGCCGCTGCCGATCGCCAGGGCCACTGTGGTCGAGCAACCCGGTATACCTGACAACCCGGTCAAGCCGGTACCCGTGCGCAACATGGCGATGGGGTTGGTAGCCGGTTTGCTGCTGGGTACCGGGGTGGCGTTGACCCGCGACGCCGCCGACCGCACGGTGCGCGACCGGGTGAAATTGGAGAGCTTGTCCGGCCTGCCGACGCTGGCCGAGTTGCCCGGGCACCGGGGCAATGCACCGCGATTCGGCACCGACATCTCGTTCGACGACGCGGTGCGCGGCTTGCGTGCCCGGCTGCTGCGCGCGATGGGCACGGGTGCGAACCGGGTGTTGCTGACCGCACCGTTCGGCGGTGAGGGCACCACGACGACCGCGATCAACCTGTCCCGCGCGTTCGCCGAACTCGGTGAAGACGTGCTGCTCATCGAGGGCGACACCCGCCGGCCGGTCATTGCCGGATTGCTGAAAGTCGAGTCGGGGGAAGGTCTTTCCAACGCGCTGTCGAATCCCGAGATCGCCACCGAAGCCACCAAGCCGACGTCGATTCCGAAGCTGTTCGTGCTCGCGGCGCGCTCGGTCCGCCGCGAGACACTGCCCACCAGCGCCTACCTACCCGAGGTGCTGGACACGGTACTCACCGACGTGGCAAGGACTTTCGAGCGGACGGTGGTCGACGGGCCACCGGTGCTGGCGACGGCGGATTCGGGTTTGCTCGGTGGTGCCGTGGACGCGACGGTGTTGGTGTTGCGAGCCGGTCGCACCACCGAGGACGAACTCGAGGACGCGCTGACGGCGCTGCGCGCGGCGGGTGCGAATGTGGTGGGTACCGTGCTGACCGACGCCCGCATTGCGCGGCATACCAGGGCCGCCACTCGGACATACCGCGCCAAGGTCAGTGGGCCGGCGTGATTCGGTACCTGCGGAGTCGCCACCGTTTGGCGATGGCCGCAGTGGCGTTGGCGGTCTTTTTGTCGGGATGCTTTCTCTACGGGGCACTCTCGGTGCGTAACACCACCCAGGGCATCCTGCTGGTCGGCCTGACGTTCTTCCTGATCGTGTACTGGGCCAAGCCGGAACTTATGATCGGGTTGGCGCTTTTTTTGGGGTGCGCCGCCCTGCCGCAGGGGCTGCACGTGGGCAAAGTGATCGGTCCGGTGTCGATCTACGCCTCACACGTGGTGTTGGTGCTGGCCATCTGCTTCGTGCTGCCGGCGGTGCGGTTACGCATGTCTGAGTACCTATTGCCGGGAATGTTTGCGGCGACGGTGCTTTACTTTGCCGCCGTTGGGTTTTCGATGGGACACAATCCTGCGGTGGTGGTGCGCGAGGCGACGTTCCTGCTCGAGATGATCGCCGGGTTCGTGCTGGCGTTGGTGGTGGTGTACGGCGAGCACATCATGTTGTCGATCCACGCGACGGTGGTAACGCTGTGGTTCTCGGCGGGGATGGCCATCCTTGGCTCCTCGGGCGGTGTCCGGCTGGCGGGCCGCACGGAAAGCCTGCAGATGGACACCGGGGACGCCGCAAACCGCGTCATCACCTCGACGCTGATACCGGCGATCGCCGTATTGACCGCATTGGTCGCAGCGCAGATCGCCGGTCGCGTCAAGCCGATCGCCTACCTCGCGCTCGGCTTGCCCGCCTTGGTCATTGCGGTGCTGGCGTTCTCGCGCAACACCATCATCTCGGTGGGCGTCGCTGCCGTCGTCGCCTTCTTCGCCAGCATGGGCTGGTCGGCGGTCCGGCGGGCCGCGCGACTGACCCTCACCGGGTTGGGCATCCTGGCGGTGACCATTCCGGGTGCGCTCTTCCTGCTGGGGGATTCGTCGGCCGGAGTGTGGCTGGCCAACCAGATCACCGGTTTCAGCCACCGGGTACTCGGCAGGACGTCCGGCGCGGCTTTGTCCGCCGATCCTTCGACCCTGGCCCGGTTTGCCGAGGACCGGCATCTCAACGAGGCGATCGAGGCGGCACCGATCTTCGGCCACGGTCTGGGCTATGCGTATCAACTGCCCTTCGGGGGTGATGATCCAACCGAATTCACCCAGACGCTGGGTACCACCTACGCACACAACTTCTACCTATGGTGGCTGGCCAAGTCCGGTGCGGTCGGGATGACCGGGTTTGCGGTGTTTGCTCTCACCCCGCTGGTGCGCGCCCTGCGCAGCGCTTCGGTACCGGCCAAGATCAGCGCGGCGGTCAGCACCGGGCTGCTGGTGATGTGCATCATCGACCCGTTGCCCGAGGACCCTGCGAATGCGATGACGCTGGGCATCGCGCTGGGATCGGCGCTGGCGTTCGCCACGCGGGAACGCCGTCGCGCTGAGCTGACGGAAGTGCAGGATTCAGAGCGCGAATTGGTGCCTGTCCAGTGACAGCGTCGTTGCGGGTTGTGGTGGTGGGTCCGGCCCCGGCCCAAGCGGCCAGCCGGGGTGGCATGGCCACGGTCAGCAGCCTCATGGCCGCGCACCCCGACGATCGGTTCGATATCGTGATGGTGCCGACGTATATCGAAGGCTCCCTTGGGTATCGGCTCTGGGTCGGCGTCTCCGGGATGTTGCGCGCGACTTGGCTCGTGTTGGGTGGACGGGCCGACATCCTGCACGTTCACCTCGCGCATGGGGGGAGCGTGCTGCGCAAGGCATTGCCGATGGCCGCGGCCCGCCTCGCGGCGGTTCCCTGTGTGGTGCACGCCCACAGCTACGATTTCGGCGGCTGGTTCGACCGGCTGCCCACGGTGTGGCAGCGGGTGATCCGGCGCACGTTGGTCGCCGATCGGTGGCTGGTACTGGGTGCGCGCCATGTCGACGAGTACCGCAGCCGGTTGCGGCTGCCCGCCCACCGGATCAGTGTGCTGCACAACGCGGTTCCCATTCCACCTGACCCGGTGCCACAGACGAATGTGGAATTGGTGCACGCGGTTTCACTGGGGCGGATAGGGGCGCGTAAGGGCAGCTACGACCTGATCGCAGCGATCGCCATGCTCGACGAGACCTTGCGGGACAGGCTCCGGTTGACGCTCGCCGGCGACGGAGAGGTGAACGAGGTGCGGGCGGCGGTCAGTGCGGCCGGTCTGGACCGAACCATATCCGTCGCGGGTTGGCTGGATCCGGCCGCCAGGGACGAATTACTCGGTGATGCACAGATATTCGTTTTGCCCAGCCATGACGAGGGCCTGCCGATGGCGTTGCTGGAGGCGATGGCGTACGGGTTGGCGCCGGTGACGACGCTGGTGGGCAGCATCGGGGAGGCGATCATCGACCGGGAGACCGGTTTGGTGGTACACCCCGGCCGTCCAGCGCAGATTGCCGAGGCGCTGACCGAACTGCTCAAAGACGACACCTTGCGTGCCGGCCTGGGCGCGGCCGCACGCAGTCGCGCCGGTGACTTCGGCCTGGACGGCTGGTATCGGCGGCTGACGGACATCTGGACCGAGGCAACGCACGAGTCGGAAGGCGGCAGCACTGTGACCACCAAAGATCGCCTGTTGCATAGCGAAGCGGCCAATTGGGCGGCGAAGTATGTGACCGTACGCAATGTCGGCCGGGTGTTCGGCCACACCGCGATGACCACGGCCACCGAGATGTTGTGGCGGCGTCGGCTGACCCACGACCTGGCGATGTCGGTGGCCGACCACTGCACGCCCAGCGGGGCGACGGTTGTCGACATCGGGGCGAGCTGGGGGTTGTTCACCTATCACCTGGCTCGCCGGGTCGGAAAGTACGGGCAGCTCTACAGTTTCGAGCCTCATCCGGACAACGCCCCAATGCTGCGCAAGCTTGCCCGGGTCCGCCCGCAGGTGCACTTCCACCAGGCCGCGGTTTCCGATGAACCGGCGATTGCCCAACTGCTGGTGCCCGAGCGCCGCAACCGCCAGGTGACCGCGCAGGGCAGCCTGTCCCACGGGTTCGACGGGCAGGGCGTCGAGGTGCGTCGGATAGACGTGCCGACCGTTCGGCTCGACGACGTCCTACCGCCGGACATATCCGTCGATTTCGTCAAGATCGACGTCGAAGGCCACGAGATGGCGGTGCTCAGCGGGGGCGCGGCCATGCTCCGTCGTTGCCGGCCAACAATTTTGATCGAGATCGAGCAGCGCCATCTCGCGCGGCCGATCGGCGACGTCTTCCGCCAGATCGAGAATCTCGGTTATCACCTGTTCTATGTCACCGAATCGGCGTTACGGCCGATCGCCGAGTTCGACGTGGAGCGCGACCAGATGTCGATGGTGGATACGGGTGAATTCCATCCGTTCGCCATGCCGCAGGGCTATGTGCACGATTTCTGCGCGGTTGCTTCGCCGGATCTGGTGGAGCGGTTCCTGGCCTCGTAGCGGCCTGGCGCTGAGCCGAACTGCGTTGCGCTGCGCAATTTTAAGCCTTTCCACGAAGCGAAACTTGTCAGTGGTCTTGCATAGCATGTGGCTATGGTTTCGAGTTCGCGTGAGGAGATCGTGGAGGTCTTCGACGCGCTCGATGCCGAGGTGGATCGGTTGTGTGGGTTGTCCTTTGATGTGTTGACGAATCCGGAGCGGTTGCGGGCCTTGGAGCGTTTGGAGCGCCTCGCTCGGCGGCTACGTGTCCCGCAGCATGGGTTGATCAATGAGCTCGGCGCCCAGGCCAGCACGGAAGAACTCGGTGGCACGCTGACGTGCGCGTTGGCGGATCGGTTGCGGATCACCAAGGCCGAGGCGGGCCGGCGTATTGCCGAGGCCGAGGATCTAGGTGAGCGGCGTGCGTTGACCGGGGAACCGTTGGCGCCGGTGCTGACTGCTACAGCGCGTCGCCAGCGCGAGGGCCTGATCGGTGAGGGGCACGTGAAAGTCATCCGCGACTTCTTCACCCACCTACCCACCCATGTCGATGTGTTCACCCGCGCCGCCGCCGAAGCCGACCTGGCCGGCAAAGCCCGCCAGTACCGGCCCGATCAGGTCGCCCGCTACGCCCACCCAGCTCATGGCCCTACTGCACCCCGACGGCGACTACTCCGAAGAGGATCGGGCCCGCAAACGCAGCCTCGTCTTGGGCAAGCAAGAGTTTGACGGCATGTCACGGCTGTCCGGGTTGATCACCCCCGACCTGCGGGCATTGGTCGAAGCCCTGCTGGCCAAACTCGCCGCCCCCGGCATGGCCAACCCTGATGACGACGCCCCGGCCGTGCACGGGGAGCCCGAAGACAGGGCCGCGCGCCGCGACCTGCGCAGCACCACCCAACGCCATCACGACGCCCTGGCCACCGCGATCCGCACCCTGTTCGCCTCCGGGAAGCTGGGTCAGCACCGCGGCCTGCCGGTCACCGTGATCGTGACCACCACGCTGAAGGATCTCGAAGCCGGCACCGGTCAGGCGCGCACCGCCGGCGGCTCCCTGCTGCCGATGGCCGATCTGATCCGCATGGCCGCCCAGGGGGCGCATCACTATCTGGCGATCTTCGACCAATCCAAGCCATTAGCGCTGTATCACGCCAAGCGATTCGCCAACCCGGCGCAGCGGCTCATGCTGCACGCGCTGGACCGGGGCTGCACCCGCCCCGGCTGCGATCAATCCGGCTACCACAGCGAGGTCCACCACGTCACCGGCTGGGCCAGCACCGGGCGCACCGACATCACCGACCTCACCCTGGCCTGTGGGACCGATAACAGACTGGCTGAGAAGGGCTGGACCACCCGCAAAAACGCCCGTGGCCAAACCGAATGGCTCCCACCGGCCCACCTCGATTACGGCCAACCGCGAACTTCCGAAGTACTCTTTAGGCATGGATGCAGCTGTCTATCTCCGGATCAGCGAAGACAGGTCGGGTGAACAGCTCGGCGTCACCCGGCAACGCGAGGACTGCCTTGCGTTGTGCCAGGACAGGGGCTGGGATCCCGTCGAATACCTGGACAACGACACCAGCGCGACTAACGGCAAGCTCAGGCGCGCCTATGAGCGGATGCTGGCCGATGTGCGTGAAGGTCGCATCGGCGCGGTGGTGGTGTGGGACTTGGACCGGCTGCACCGCCGCCCGATAGAACTGGAATCGTTCATGGCGCTGGCAGATGAGAAGCACCTGGCCTTGGCGACCGTGTCCGGGGACGTCGACCTCTCCAAACCCCAGGGCCGTCTGGTGGCGAGGTTGAAGGGTTCTGTAGCTGCCCATGAGGGTGAGCATCGCCGGGCGCGCCAGTTGCGGGCGACCCGCCAGCTGGCTGAACGCGGGGTGCCGAACTGGTCACAAGCGTTCGGCTACGACGACCACCGTCAACCCGACCCGGCCACTGCGCCGCTAGTCAAACAGGCGTATGCGGCGGTTCTGGCCGGGGCCAGCCTGGGGGACGTGTGCAGGTTGTTCAACGAGGCCGGCGCGCTGACCGTCCACGGTAAGCCGTGGACACCGACCGTGGTGTCCAAGTTTCTGCGTAAACCGCGCAACGCTGGATTGCGAACCTACGGGGTGCGCTACGGCGCGGTGACCCATAACGACATTGTGGGTAAAGGCAATTGGCCGCCGCTGGTGGATGAGCAGATGTTCTGGGCGGCGCAGGCGGTATTGGACGCGCCCGGTCGCGCACCGGGCCGTAAAAGCGTGCGCAAGCATCTACTGACCGGTGTGCTGGGCTGCGGCAAGTGCGGCGGCTATCTCTCCGGTGCGTACGTAGGGAAGACCACGAAACATCTGACCTACATCTGCAAGGGCTGCCACGGCATCAACGTCCGCGCCGAGTACGTGGAACCGCTGCTGTTGGACATCGTTGGTGGGCGCCTGGCCATGGACGATGCCGCGGACCTGTTGAAGGCTGAGATACAGGACCAGGAACAGGCCGAGGCTATCCGCGCTGAAATTAACGCCTTGTATGGGGAGTTGGACGCTCTGGCGGTTGAGCGTGCCGAGGGGCTGTTGACGGCGCGACAGGTGAAGATCAGCAGTGACATTATTGGGGAGAAAATCGCGAAACTTGAACGACGCCAACAGGATCAGGAACGTGTGCGGGTGTTCCGAGACCTGCCGTTGGGCACCCCGGAGGTGCTGGACGCGGTGCGCGGGCTATCCCCGGACCGCTTTCGCGCTGTGGTGGACGTGCTGATGACTGCGACTGTGGCACCTGTCGGTAAGAGCGGCCGAACGTTCAATCCCGAAAGGGTACAGGTGAGTTGGCGATGAGTGTGACGTGGCGCGGTGACTACGCAATCACTGTGTATTGCGACGGTTCTGCCGATGCACAGCACGAGCTTACTATCGTGATCACGTACGTGCGGCTAGTGGACGAGTCTTTCCCGCAGGGTCGCGACTGGGTGCCTTCTAAAAAGTTTGTTGACGGCAGTGGGCGTGTGCAGCGGACACGCGAGCACGTCCATCATCGCCGCAAAGGTCCGCAGGGTCGCCGGTTGCGCGAGGCGGGCATACCTCATGTGCGTTTGCAGTATCGGTTCCATTGCCCACGTTGCGGATTCGACGAGATACGAAACGATGGTAGTCCGCTGTCAGCAGTATTTGATGATCTGGCTGACCGCAACGAGGCCAAGATCAGCGCCCGAGAGCTGATACGACGCGCCTGGCCGTAGTTTCCGCGACACGCCCGCCAAAAACCTAACCTTGCCGCGAGTAACAGGTAGTGTGGGGACTGTTCCGGGCCGCGTTGGCAATCCAACCCCGCCTGATGACGACATCCTCTCCCCGGAGGGCCAGCGTTTTCGCATGCCCTGAGAGGTTGTTGTGTCCGAAACACTACGGCATCAATACATCACCATTTTGAAGGCTGCCGAGTACCTCGGCGTCACCCCCCGAACCATCCGCGCCATGATTGCCGATGGTCGGCTTACCGCTTACCGAGCCGGTTGTCGAATTGTGCGGCTTCGTGTCGGCGAGATCGACGCCGCCATGCAATCGTCTGGCGGCGCAGCATGACCCCCGACGCGCAGACCGACGCCTGGGTGAAGAAAACCCTCAGCACTGCAAAACCTTTGACCGCAGAACAGCGTGCAAAGCTGGCCGAGCTACTGAAGCCTGTCCGGCGCGAGTCAGGTACGTCGTGACGCCGCCCAAAGGGCCGCCTAAAGACGACGCGGCCCGGACAGCCTCATCAAACTGCCCGGGTCCATGCGTCAAGGGCCTCGCCAAAAGCCACCAACGTTTACAGGCTACACCGGTGTCTCGACACATCGGCCGTTACGCGGTGATGGCGTGACGGATTCACCGCTGGCGCCGTCGACGCGCTACGAGTAGCCGGGAGATACCTTCCGGTCGAAACCTGGCACATCATCGAGCAGCTCGCCAACCAGTACGACTTAGCGGGCAGCGATGAGTAGCTCCCGCGCCTGTCAGTTGCCCAAAAGCACCCGCGAACGCCTGGCCGCGTGCGAAGCGGTCGGGCTGCACTACTGGGCCGATCACCCGGCGGGTTGCCACGTCAGGGCGATCGACGGCCACCAGCAGGCACATGTCGTCCGGATCCACCGCGAAGACGGCACTGGCCAGCACGTATGCCGGAGGACAATTCCCGCGGCGGTGGAGGAGTGCGCCGGTGACGACGAAGCGGTGCCCTATCAGTCGCCTGGAGCGGCCTGACTTGCAAAAGCAAGAACGGCCGCCTGATGAGGAGACGGCCGTCCAAATCAACACGAAAGATTAATCATGACAAAGATACCCGAATCCGATTCTCTCGTTGCAGAAGTGCCTCTGCTGAACGGCGAAGCACCTAGCAAAGCGGAAGCCTACGATCCGTTCGATCCCGAAGCGCTGCGCGCGGGCGCGCTGGCCGATGTCGAGGTGGAGAAGGTCCTCACAGCGGTTCCGGTTAGGAAGCCGGGGCGGGAGTTCGTCCGTGTCCACCCTGACCATGTGCTCGACGTGCTTCTCTTGGAGGCCAATTCTGGGCTGGATCGCGAGTGTTACCTGGTGGCGCCTGAAGTGCAGCACCTAGTCCTGCCGGAGCTTCGCAGGACACGTCTATTCGTCGGGATCACCAAGCGCGGCACGGTGTTCCTCTGGCCGGTCAAGCTCCCAGTGGAAGGTCACGACCGCATCCGCCGAGTGTCCGACACCGCGCTCCAGGGTGCAGAACAGGCCAAGCAGCTATGGACCAAGGTCGTGTGGAACTCAGACCTCGGCGGCTATGAAATATTCCGCGCGAAGGGTGATCTGGGCGAGCCGCAATGGCCTGACAAGAGCTTTCGGGACCTGATCGAAATCGCGTTCCGGCACAACCTGATCGACCGGGAGGACCACCCGGTGATCCGCGAGCTGGAGGGGGAGATGTGACGAATGGGCGTCCTTGGATTGCCCTTTCGGGAGATCTGGTGCATCGACTTCGAGTTCGTCTCGGAGCCGGGGGCCTTGCCTGTTCCGGTCTGCATGGTCGCCCGGGAACTTGGCTCCAACAAGCTCGTCCGCTTGTGGCAGGACGAACTCGGCACCCGGCCGCCATTTCCAGTCGACGACACCACCCTAGTCGTCGCCTACTTCGCAACCGCCGAGCTTGGATGCTTCTTACAACTGGGCTGGCCGGTACCGACGCGGCTCCTCGACCTCTACACCGAATTTCGCAACGCCACCAACGGCATTCCCTTGCCCGAAGGACGCAGCCTGTTAGGCGCGCTGTCACATCACGGCATATCCACGATTACCGCCGAGCAGAAGACGGAGGAACGCGGGCTGGTGATGCGCGGCGGACCCTGGTCATTGTCGGAGCGTCAGCGGATCTTGGACTACTGTCAAACCGACGTCGACCCGCTGGGAGCGTTACTGGAACGGATGCTGCCCGGCATACTGAAGCGTCCTACAGGACTGGGGCACGCGCTGTTCCGTGGCCGGTATATGGCCGCGGCGGCTCGTATGGAGCGCGTCGGCGTGCCGATCGACAGCGACATGCTCGTGCCGCTGCGCCGACATTGGGGCAGCATTAAGCGGGACCTAATCACCGCTGTGGATAAGGACTACAACGTATACGACGGCTCGGTCTTCAAGTCAGGGTTGTTGGCCGCGTACTGCGTCGACAATGGCATCGACTGGCCGCGGACCGCGACCGGGCAGCTCCAGCTCGACCGAGAAACATTCCGCGACCAGGCGAGGCGATACCCGCAATTGGAGCCGCTGAAGGAGCTGCGCCATTCGCTCAGCGAGCTGCGATTGGAGAAGCTGGCGGTCGGTCCCGATCACCGCAATCGGGTGCTGTTGAGCCCGTTTGGTGCGTCGAGCGGCCGTAACACACCGAGCAATAACAAGTTCATCTTTGGGCCGAGTGTGTGGCTGCGGGGACTGATCAAGCCACCTGAGGGTCGGGCCCTGGCCTACGTCGACTGGAAGTCCCAGGAGATGTACATCGCGGCACAGTTGTCTGGTGATCGGGCGCTGTTGGATGCGGTGTCGTCGGGTGACCCCTACTTGATGTTCGCCAAAATAGCCGGCCTCGCGCCGCCGGACGCAACCAAGGACTCTCACAAGAAGATTCGCGACCTATGCAAGACCTGTCTGCTGGGCACGAACTACGGCATGCAGGCTCCCAGCCTGGCGGCTCGGACGGGGTTATCGGTCATCGAGGCCCAGGACCTGCTTCGCCGGCTGGCGCGGACGTTCCCGACGTTTACTGCCTGGGCCGACCACGTCGTCAACATGGGGCAGTTGCGGGGCTATTTGTCAACAGTGTTCGGGTGGACACTGCGGACTGAAAACACGCCGCGGCCGACGACGTTACGTAACTTCCCGATGCAGGCCAATGGTGCCGAAATGCTACGACTTGCATGCTGTTTGGCCACAGAGCGGGGTATTCGCGTGTGCGCTCCTGTCCACGATGCGGTGTTGATCGAGGCTGACCTGGGCAGCATCGACGACGCTGTGGCGGCTATTCGCGCCGCGATGGCGGAAGCATCTCGGATAGTGCTCGACGGGCTGGAGGTTGGCACCGATGCGGAGGTGATCAGTTGGCCTGAACGGTATTCCGATGCCCGCGGCCGTGTGATGTGGGAAAGAGTGTCGGAAATCTTAGACAGGTTAGAACGCCAGGGAGGTGAAGGAGGTAAGCAAGGTGAGGCAGGTCAGGTAGGCGAAGAAGGTAAGCAAGGTGAGGCAGGTGGCAATTAATCTATTCCCACCCCACCACCCTTAAATCATATATAGGTGTGTCAAGGTTTGGAGTCAATACTTCCGTTCAAATACGTTGGGAGACAATAGGTATGTCCAAACCTCCCGACTCCGGTGTGCCTAGTGACACTTCTGGTAAGCCCGACCCGGAGGGCATTGACCGATGTTGAGCATCGACTGTGCCCGCTCCGCGTTGCCGGCGGACGTTGGCCAACTCAATTCGTTCGGACTATTGCGGAGCTCCTTGTGAACCGGACAGCGGATCTGGATGCCGCCAACCCCGCCGTGCTCAAGCTCACGTGGGGCGCCCGGTGGAACGCCCATCGCGAGGCGTCAACGCCGATGAAAGACAAGAGCCGCGCGGGATGCCACTATCACATCCTCACCGTCCGCGTCCCAGGCGGATCGCAGCAGATCGCTGAATGCTGGGAGGGTGAGTGGGATCTTGGTCTTGCGCAGCAGTACCTCGACGAGGTGTACCTTCACAATTCCGTCGATGAGGGCTGGATGCGATCTGGATTGTCGGATGCGGACGGGACCGCTACCGGCGCGACGAGATCTGCAACCTACCGGTAGAGGAGTGGGGCTTACCGCACTGGGCTCACAGAACCGTAGTCCCCGGCGTTGACGACTCCTTCAACGCACCCAACAGCGAACTGGCGGATCCACTGGCGCCCTTCTGATCGCATCCCACCGACATGATCGTTGCTTTCAACCGAGCCCTGTCGCCTCCCTGGACGGGCCGGTCTGCTCATGGGGTTGGGGGGGTAGCCGCGCGAACGCGAGCGGTCGACCACTTCCCCCCAGCAGTGGGTCTCTCCCCCCGATTGACTGGACAAAAAAACTGCTCTGGTCCCGGGGTCGCCGGAGCGGTGCGACATGCGGCAACGGCATATGCGCGGCGTGACGGTGCGATGGCACAGACTGGACGCATGAGAGTTGCTGAACGGGCCCGGCGTGACGCGCGGGTGCTTCGGTTGTTCTTGGCCGGGTTGAGCTACCGTGAAATCGGCGCGGTGGTTGGATTGCGGTCTCCGACCAGCGTCGGTGACATCGTGAAGCGGAAGCTAAGCGACGAAGCGGGCCGACTTGAGGTGGTGCGGTCGCGGGATGGGGCGCTGTTCATCGAGCGGTCTGAGGCGCTGCTGTTGGCGCACTGGCCGCGGGCTCTGCAGGGCGACCACATAGCGACGGCGGCGTGTCTTCGGGTGCTCGATGAGCAAGCCCGGTTTTACGGCCTTTATTCTTGATGTCAGCGGCGGGCTGAATGGCCAGGTGCCATCGTCTTCTGTGTTTGCCGAAAGCAATCGCCTGCACGGCTGCACATGGCTGGTGTCGACCTGGCTCGCGACCGATTGGAATGACGCGGCTCCAATGTCAGACGATGGGGCGCTGTTTCAACATGCTGCCACAACGAAAGTGCCGTTCGGGCTGCAGATCCGCGCGTATCCCGGCCGTGTACGTACCAGCCGACCAGATGCACGTTTGCTCAGCTCAAGGTGGGTTTCGGTACGTCGTGAGCTGGATTTTGGGCAATGCATCGGCTATCGCATTCGCGAATTGCCTTGCTGAGAAGGCAATTAATGTACGCACGACGCAAGAAGAGGAACCGACTTGTAACCACGTAACCTCAGCGGCGGGGCCGTCGAGGTTACGGCCGCCAGCTTCGATGAGCTGGATGAGCGGTCTTCAAAACACACCATCACTGGCTACCGGAAAGCGCATAACGCATCTGCGACCTATCCGGTGACCACCGTAGGCGGGCAATGGCATCGTGGCTATGGATGCTCTCAATGTTCCGAGCCTGGATTTGGTGCGGGAGCAGAAGTGTGCGGCATGCGATCGAGAGCTCACGGACAACGTCCTCGACAAATCGCGGGTTCTCGTAGGCGGCCATGGTAATGGCGCGTTCATCTGGCCGCTTCACGACCGGATATACGGCGCAGGAACCTGAAGCCCTAATCATCTGAACGAGCTTTGAAACGCTCATAGGATAGGGGCTATCGCCGCACCCTTGCACGCTCAGTGTTACGCGGCTGCGCTGATTGTGAGCTCCATAATCGCTGATCGCCTTGCTACATGGGCACAACGTCGTTACATCACAAGACACGCTGGTTCGCAAGGTCATGCGATCAGCGGAGCACCCAGCTTCGAGTTCGACATCGTGGACTTGCCAACCTTCTTCGCCTGACGTAGGCGCAGCCAATCTCGTCGCGAGCGGCATCTGCACGCGGAGAATGGATTTGTCCACTTCCAGCACGGCGCCCGCAGCTTTCAGGACGCGGGTCAACTCATAAGGGTTGATCACTCCCAGATGAGAATCGACCAACTGGACCATCCGGCTCATGTGTGTGCCCCTGCGGTCAGCAGGCAAGCTGATGGTCAGTTCGATGTCCGCGGTCGTTGACTGACGCAGATCACCGTCGTCGAAACTGACTGGATAGCGCAGGCCTGAGATGCCGACCTCTTCAATGGCCACGCCACGGTCATCAGTTTCACTTTGAATGTCAACGAGCGTGGTCATGGGCCCGCGACCCGGGGTCCTCTATACGTGCATCCGGAGGTGCATGTTTCGGAGACACTCACGGCCGACATGAGGGGCAGAGACGCCTCTAACTCATGCCAGATCCATACAGCTAGCCGCTCACTCGTTGGGTTTTCTAGGCCAGGAATTTCATTCAGGTAGTAGTGATCAAGCTGGGCTACCACTGGCTTGCAGGCATCCTTAATGTTGCCAAAGTCGATGATCCATCCAGACTTAGGGTCGATTGGCCCGGTCACGTGGATGCGCGCGCGGTAAGAGTGGCCGTGTAGCCGCGAGCACTTGTGTTCGCTGGGAACGTTAGGGAGGCGGTGCGCTGCTTCAAACGTGAACTCCCAGTGGATTTCTGCCGTCTCAGTCACGGTATTCCTAGGTACTTGTGGGTTTGCAAGCTCAGATGCCACCGTGGGCGCTTAAGGCAATATTCGACTGCTGCAGCGGTGTTCTGATGGACAGCTGGTCCGTCCATTGGGGAGAGCCGAAACGACCTGAAGTCGAGGTCTTCAAACTGCTGTGGCTCGCCCCCAGCCTGTGGATACACCAGCTTCAGTTCGTCTCCTGACGTCAGCACTAACGGTGCGCCGACCTTGGGGCTCACGCAGATCCAGTCGATGCCGGTTGGAGCAGGTTGCGTTCCATTCGTCTCCACTGCTACGTAGAAATCCAGTTCGTGCAGCGCATCAACGAGCGGCTTATCGAGTTGCAGGAGGGGTTCGCCACCCGTGCAAACAACCATCCTGTTGTCAGGAGTCGATTCTGGCCATGCTTTCTCGATAGCCATTGCCAACTCATGAGCATCGACGAAGCGGCCGCCCCCCGGTCCGTCGGTTCCGACGAAATCGGTGTCGCAGAACTTGCAGATCGCCCTCTCTCGATCTCTCTCGCGCCCGGTCCAGAGATTGCAGGATGCAAATCGGCAGAACACCGCCGGCCTCCCCGTGTGGGCGCCCTCCCCTTGAAGGGTGTAGAAGATCTCTTTGACGGTGTATGCCACGTTCACGCCGCCTGATAGATAAGGGGATCGGTTTGGCCGGCTTCGGCGAAACCCTTCAGGCGCAACAGGCATGAGTCGCATCGACCGCATGGCTTACCTGCCGTATCTGGGTCGTAACACGACGAAGTGAGGCTGTAGTCGACGCCCAGGCCTAAGCCAGTCCGTACGATCTCCGCTTTGGTCATCTCGATGAGCGGTGTATGGATCGTTACGGACTTTCCGCCTACGCCGGCCTTCGTAGCAAGGTTAGCCATCGTCTGGAACGCCGCAATGTATTCCGGGCGGCAGTCCGGATAGCCGGAATAGTCGAGGGCGTTCACACCTATGAATATGTCGCACGCCCCGACAGTCTCGGCGTACGCCAACGCAAACGACAAGAAGATGGTGTTGCGCGCAGGCACGTATGTGGATGGAATCTCGTCTGTGAGTGCATCGACCGTGGCATGCTTCGGAACTTCTGCGTCGGAGGTGAGCGACGAACCTCCGAAGACGCGCAGATCGATCTCGGCCACGACGTGGCCGGCCACCCCGTAGGCGTGTGCGACTCGCTTAGCAGCTGCGAGTTCGATCGCGTGGCGTTGTCCGTATCTAAAGGACAGCGCGTACGGACGGAACCCCTGATGCTTGGCGATCGCCAGCGCCGTCGTTGAGTCAAGCCCCCCGCTTAGCAGTACTACCGCCGGTGTGTCCATGGCATCCTCCTGCGCTGCGTCGGTGGTTGGGGTTATAGTAGCCGAAACTACACGATCTAGCCGAGCGCAACGCGCCGACAGTTATTTGGACCGGGGAAGTGACACGACTGGTGAAACTGACGATAGTAGTCAACTGCACTGACCGGAAATCTCAGGTTCCTACGCCGGACCTGCGGTTGCGATCACTGCCACCCGGAGACTTGAGCACTCGCTTTGCCAGTTGGCGTCGGCGCGTTGAAGCGGCGCCTGGCACCACCAAACTGATCGATCTTTATCAAGGGGAGGCGTGGCAACAGGTGCGGAAACTCGCCGGTGATGCATCTGACTCGGGGTTCGATGTGAAACTACTGGTTGCTTCGGCCGGTCTGGGATTGCGCGAGGTGGACTCGTACGGGCCTGCCTATGCAGCCACTTTCGCCGGTGGTCACGCGGATTCGGTGGGGTCCGGTCAAGTTCAATTAGGGCGATGGTGGGTGCGATTGCGCACGCTTCGCGGTGCCCGTCGTCTGTGCGAAACTGCGGATGATCGGGTGCTCCTGGTTCTGTCAGAAACCTACGCTCGCGCTATGGACGAGGATCTTGCGGCGCTGGCGACCCTAGGTGGCGATGTTCTTCTCGTGGGTGGCGCGCGCAACATCGCGGGAATGCCTAGGCTTGCGGCCGACCGGGCACTTCGGCGGGAACTGGGCGGAACAGCATCGAGTCTCACGATTCGCATGGCCCGAGCGTGGCTGGCACGGCGGTCGTGCTTACCTCTTTATAGCGTTGCGGATGAGAGGGCATGGACTCGTTGGGCGCAATCGGCGGCCCACGTCGAAGAGTATCGGCGGTCACCGATGACGGATGCCCAGCTGCTTGGACTGATTAGCAAGCTCAAGGCTTCTGATCCGACCCTGTCAGCGACGCGTGCTTTGCGGCGTGTCCGCGATGCCGGCATCGCCTGCGAGCAAAAGCGATTTGGCGAACTCTTTCGCGACACCGTGGGTTCGTCATGACTGAAAGTAAAGAAACGTTTCTCGAGCGGCGCGCTCTGAGGATTGAGCAGAACCCAACGATGCCGGTGTATCTGTTCGCTTTGGCCGCCGAGGAAATCAGCCTTGTTGCTGACGTGGCCCGCATATCACGAGATGAGGCGGGAAAGCTCATCGGTTACCAGCGGCCGGAACGGCGCGCCCACGTCAGGCACATCCTGGAATACCTCGACGAGGGGGATGTCCTATTCCCGAATGGCCTCATTCTGGCCCTTCCCGATACGGTGCGGTTCCGATCAAGCCGTGGACCAGGAACGACCGACGGCTTGGCGACCTCGGGCACGTTGGAAATACCAGTCCCTTCCGATGATGCCGCCCAGCGACCTGCATGGATTGTCGACGGTCAGCAGCGCAGCCTTGCTTTGGCGCGAACGAAGAACGCGCGCATCCCGGTACCGGTTGCAGGTTTTGTCGCCCCAACATTGGAGATGCAGCGCGATCAATTCCTGCGGATTAACACCGTTGCGCCGCTGCCAGCCAACCTCGTCACTGAGCTTCTACCAGAAGTGATTTCGGCGCCGTCGCCTCGACTGTCGCAGCGCCGCATGCCATCAGCGCTCGTCGATATGCTTAACCGCGATCCGGAGTCGCCGTTTTTTGGTCTTATTAAGCGGGCTTCCACGGAAGTGGATGATCGCCGCCAGAGCGTCGTGACAGATACCAGCCTTGTGGAGGCAATCCGTGAATCTCTCGAATCGCCGTCAGGGGTCTTATTTCCCTACCGAAACATGGCCACCGGCTCAACCGATACAGACGGCATCCGACGGGTGCTGCTGACCTACTGGGGCGCGGTTCGGGAAACCTTCCCCGACGCGTGGGGCAAGCCGCCAACGACGTCAAAGCTCATGGGTGGCGTAGGTATTCGAGCGATGGGCCGATTGATGGATCGGGTGATGGTTCACATCGACCTTAACTCTTCGGATCCGCAGGCGGCCACACGCAGGGAACTTGCGCGCATTGCCGATCAATGTCGCTGGACGAACGGAACTTGGTCCGAACTCGGCTTGCCTTGGAACGAGTTGCAGAACGTGGCCAAACACATATCCAGCCTGTCGAACTATCTTGCTCGAGCGTACGTGGCTGCCCGCAAGGAGCAGCCATGAAGTTCTACTTCCCCGACAGCCAAGACCAGGTCAGTCCGTCCTATGACTTCATCCACGACGAGCATTCGCCACTCCGCGTACGCCAGCGCGACGACCGCTACGCACACGAGGTGCTCACCATGCGTCCGTACGATGGCCTTCTGGTATCGAAGGCCATCGTCGACGGTACGGGGAGAGAGGTCGGCAAATACTCAATGCCGCAGCGCCAGCGCCTGTATCGACTTGGCGTTCGGACGTTCTTTCGTCTGCCACCGTCGATCGACACGCTCGGGGACTGTGGCGCATTCACGTACGTAAACGAGCCTGAACCGCCATACTCAACAAACGAGGTTCTCGACTTCTACGGCCAATGCGGCTTCAATGCCGGCGTAAGCATCGATCACGTCATACTTGGCTACCGCCGTCCGGGCACCGGCGCCCCTCCGAACGAATGGAAGGAGAGGCGCCGCGTCTCGCTCACCTACGCCGAGAAGTTCTTATCGGCGGTCTTGGATCAACGTGCGAACTTCGAGCCGATAGGGGCGGCGCAGGGCTGGGACCCTGCTAGCTTCGCCGACAGCGTACGTGAACTACAAGGCATGGGGTATCAGCGAATTGCTCTGGGCGGCATGGTTGCCCTGAAGACACCGGACATAATTGCATGCCTGGAAGAGATAGCAAACATCCGCCGCCCGAACACCGAACTTCACCTGCTGGGAATCACCCGCATGGAATCCATCGCGGAATTCAGGCGATTGGGCGTGACGAGCTTCGACAGTACATCCTCTTTCAGGCAATCGTTCATGGACGAGCGCGACAACTACCACACTGCCGACGATCGATACTCGGCCATCCGCGTCCCGCAGGTTGACGGAAACATCACGCTCAAGAAAGCGATCCTTTCGGGAACAGTCTCCCAAAGGCACGCGATCGAAGCCGAAAGGCAGAGCCTAAGACGCCTCAGGGACTTTGACACAGGGTCCTGCGACCTGGATGAAGTGCTAGCCACCGTCTTGGACTACGGAAAGATCGTGGGCCTAAAAGGGGAGTACGAGGAGCAGTATCGGCGGACGCTCATGCGAGCGCCATGGCGTGAGTGCCAGTGTGGCCTTTGCGCCGAACACGGGATCGAGATCGCGATCTTTCGCGGCAGCGAACGAAACAAGCGGCGGGGCTTCCACAACCTGTCGGTGCTTGCGGAGAAGATGAAACGACTCAAAGCGGCCAAGCCCAAACGCCCGGGAAGGATCAAGCATGGCTGACAGGTACGAAATCAGGGTGCCCGCACTCGAGGTGCGTCAAGGCGAGCGCAAGATCTACTGCTTTGGCATAGACGGCAAGCGCCTCCTTGACTTCACCGCAGTCTCCCGGGTTCGCCGATCGGGCGACGGCGGGCTGGCTGGCTACCAACGCCCGGAGGTTATCAATCACATTCGGGCGATACGTCGTTACATCGAGTCTCCCGAAGCGCTGCTGCCGAATGCTGTTGTACTCGCTTTCGATTCGCGTGTGCGATTCGAAACCAAGCGACGTAGCAAAGTCGACTACTCAATAATGGGTGAGTTGATCATCCCTGTCGACGAAACGATCGAGGACGCCGACAAGCCGGCGCTACTGGTCGATGGCCAACAACGAGTCGCGGCGATCCGTGATGCCGATGTCGCCGAGTTCCCCTTAGCTGCAGTTGCTTTCATTGCTTCTGATGCCGAGGAGCAACGCTCTCAATTTATCTTAGTCAATAACACCAAGCCACTACCAAAAGGATTGATCCACGAGTTGTTGCCGGAGGCAAGCGGATACCTGCCGCCCAAATACGCCCGTAGGCGACTCCCCGCTCAGCTCATGACGCGTCTGAATCTCGACACCGATAGTCCGTTCAGTGGCGTAGTCGCGACACCTACGTCGCCGGATGGCTACATTAAAGACAACAGTGTGTTGAGAATGATCGAGAACAGTCTCTACGACGGTGCTCTGTACCAATACCGTGATCCTGCTGATGGATCGGGAGATATCGAGCAGATGCTTGTTCATCTGAAGATATTTTGGAACCTCGTGGAGGCTACTTGGCCGATCGAATGGAAGCTGATTCCCCGCAAGTCGCGGTTGACTCACGGAGTCGGTATCCAAGCCCTCGGATACGTGATGGACGCGTTAACCGAGGGCTACGAGGCAGATGCGCTCCCCAGCATCGGATTGGAACATCAACTTGCCGCATTATCAGAGGTGACCGCCTGGTCCTACGGAACTTGGAACTTAGGGCCGGACGACCAGCGTCGCTGGAACGGACTGCAGAACACTCCGAATGATGTGAAACTGCTGACGAACCTACTGCTCACAGCTTTACCGCACCGCTGAATCGGTGGCAAACCTAAGCTGGCTCACTGGGTCAAGTCCAAAGGCCTGACCCGCGCCAGCGACTCGCCTTCGAGGCCGTTAGCTCATCCCGTCTGCGCTGGTGGAACCGAGGTAGCTACGCGATTCAGCTGTCCTCGGCGGGGGTGACGTGGAGGGGAACACCCCGTAACGATTGAAGGGTGCTCAACTCGTGACCCATCTCAACCAATTGTTTCGCTAACAGTCGGGCGTGGGCATCCTTAATAACCCAGACCTTCGCTTTCGGTTTCCACTCGCGGACATTCGGTGGCAGCTTCCTAATGGCCTGGACAACCGTGTCCGTGGCCATGAAAAAGTAGCCGCTGGTGGCCAAGTAGAGGTATCCGCTTTTGGCCAGATAAAAGTATCCACCCGTGTTCGTCGTGTCGATCAGGAACTGCGGGCCCCGATGGCGACGGTGAAGGCGCCAACCAATTGCCGCCACCACCGGGGAGTTCCATTGAAGTCTGCGAAGGACCGCATGGACATCATTTCTGCCTATCAACAACTCGGGTCTTACCGAGTCGCCGCTGATCAATGCGGCACCACCCACAGGACCGTCAAGAAGGTCGTGGACAAGTTCGAAGCCGACCAAGCCGGCGCGCCGGCGCGGCCTCGGGCGCAACGTTCCCACAACTACGACGTGGTGGCCGATCTGGTCGCTGAACGCGTCGAGAAGTCGCACGCGCGGATCTCAGCCAAGCGGCTGTTGCCAATCGCCCGCGCCGCCGGGTACGAGGGTTCCGGGCGTAACTTCCGGCGCCTGGTCGCTGACGCGAAAGCGTTGTGGCGCAGCCAGAATCATTCCGGTCGTCGCCCAGCGGTGTGGTCACCGGGTGAGTATCTGGTCATCGACTGGGCCCAGGCCGCACCGGGATTGTTCCTGTTCTGTGCGGTGCTGGCGTTCTCGCGGTGGCGGTTCGTGCGGTTCGCCACCGATCAGAGGGCCTCGACGACCCTGGCGTTGATCGCCGAAACCCCGACCGCGATCGGCGGAGTCCCAGCACGGGTGCTGGCTGATCGGATGGGCTGCCTCAAGGGTGGGGTGGTGGCTAACGTCGTGGTCCCGACCCCGGACTACGTGCGACTGGCCGGCCACTACGGCTTTGCCCCGGACTTCTGCCACGCCCACGACCCGCAATCCAAGGGCATCGTGGAGAATCTGTGCGGCTACGCCCAACGCGACCTGGCCGGGCCGCTGCTGACCCAAGCCGCGCTCGAGGGCCAGGCGCTCGACATCCGCTCGGCCAATGCCAGTGCTGCAGCGTGGTGCGCTGAGGTCAACGCCGCGCTACATACCGAGATCGCGACCATCCCCGATGAGCGGTTAATCGCCGAACGCGAACTGCTGCAACCACTGCCGTCGCTGCGGCTACAGATCGGGGCGCCTTCAGTGCTGCGCAAGGTCGATCGGCTCTCCTGTGTTCGATACGGCTCTGCCCGCTACTCGGTACCGACCCGACTGATCGGCGCAACCGTCGCCGTGGTGCTCGATCACGGCGCGGTCTGCCTGGTCGAACCCTCGACGGGCATGATCGTGGCCGAACACGAACTGGTTGCCCCCGGTAGTGCATCGGTCCTCGACGCTCACTACGACGGGCCTCGGGCCGCGCCCAGCCGTGGGCTCCGCCCCAAACCAGCATTGAGAAACAATTCTGCGAGCTCGGCGAGGACGCCGAGGCGTTCCTGGTCGGCGCCGCCGCGATCGGCAACACCCGACTCGGGTCGGAGTTGGAGGTCCTGCTCGCGTTGGGCGCCGCCCACGGCACCGACGCCTTGATCGCCGCACTGCACCGGGCGGTGGCGTTTCGGCGGTTCCGCGCCGCCGATGTGCGCTCCATCCTGGCCGCCGGCACCGGAACACCACAACCACGCCCGGCCGGCAACGCGCTCATCCTGGACCTGCCGGTCGCCCCGACCCGCTCCCTGGACGCCTATACGATCACCCTGGTCATCGACGACGAGGCGACACCATGACACCACCGGTGACCACCAAACCCGTTGCCCCACCGTCGGTCCCACCACTGGCCGCTGACCTGGATGCCGGGCTGCGCCGGTTAAAACTGGCCGCCGTGCGGCGCACCGCACCCGAGGTCCTCATCACCGCTAAGGCTCAACGCTGGACCCCCGAGGAAGTCCTGCGCACCCTCATCGAAACTGAGCTGGCCCCGCCCGCGACGCGTCTAACGTCATCAACCGACTCAAGACCGCCGGATTCCCTGTGACCAAGACCCTGGAGTCCTTCGACGTGGCCGCCTCCTCGATCCCACCGAAGGTGTTCGACCATCTGTCGAATCTGGAATGGATTCGCGGACAACAGAACCTGGCGATGATCGGTCCCGCCGGCACCGGCAAGTCTGACACCCTCATCGGTCTGGGGATCGCGGCAATCCACGCCGGGCACAAGGTCCGCTACTTCACCGCCGCCGACCTCGTCGAGACCCTCTACCGCGGCCTGGCCGACAACACCGTCGGCAAGATCCTCGAATCCCTACTGCGGGCCGACCTGATCGTCCTCGACGAACTGGGCTTCGCCCCACTCGACGACACCGCCACCCAGCTGTTGTTCCGGCTCGTCTGCGGCGCCTACGAACGCCGCTCGCTGGCCATCGGATCGCACTGGCCGTTCCAAGAATGGGGCCGATTCCTCCCCGAACAGACCACCGCCGTCAGCATCCTCGACCGCCTACTGCACCACGCCACCGTCGTCATCACCCACGGCGACTCCTACCGAATGAAGGAAGCCCAACACCGAAAGGACACCGCCAAGCCAACCTAGGAACCAACCCACGGGGTGGATACTTTCATCTGGCCACCACCGGATACTTCTTCCTGGCCATTGACACAACCGACGGCACGTAACGCTGTGTTGATACCGTCCACACGTCGCACGTCGTGCCCGCCCAAACTGCCCGCACCCTGCGGAACTTGACAGTCGCCATCCTCAACCCAAATTCAAGGCTCGGAGCGAAAGCGTGGACTATAGGGCACCAGGATCGCTAGCCGCCGAGTCGGTTCTCCAATGCCCTAAGAAATCCGGTGACTCCGCGCTGGCTCGGGAAGATCTGTGCATCCCGAGGTCGAACTTCATCTATCGCTGCTGTCGCCTGATGTGCAGCATGCCAGGTGTCGACGATGAGGTAGTCGGCCCTTTCTGCCAGCGCACGGAGCGCCGGCGTGGCAACTTTGTCTTCATTTCCTCTGACCTCCCCCACAGAGCAGAGTTGCGCAAGACGGCTTTCAAGGAGCGCCTTGGCGCGAGGCATGAGCGAGTAGATACCTAGCAACTTGCCGTTCAGTTGCGACCACACATCCCGTTCGGTCTGCTGTGCAATGACTTGCCGCACAGGGAATCCCAGTTGTACGGCTAGTCCCTCAATCTCGACACGCTCGCGAAGGCTCGCCCGTGGGTAATACTGGCGAGCACCGTCGATCAGTTGAACTGCGAACGCAGTGCGCTTCGCCTCGTCCGGACACGGCGAATCGGTCGCCGCCTCGAGAACGCCGATTGCCCAATTGACTCCCATGGGCGAAGCGATCCTCTTCCAAATGCCCGCCGACTGCTCCAGTACCTCGCCGTACTCAGCGACTGGGGGACCGACCTCAAGCCAGGCGGCGAAAAGGTCTAGGTAGGCGGTGCGAACCATTTCACTGAAGTTGTCCTGCTCCGACAACAGGACGAGGACGACTTGGCAGAAGTCATTGGCAGAACCGCGTGCAAGCTGATACGCAGCCTCGTTGCACAGAACGTCGAGACTGGCCCGAAGTTGATCAGCGTTCGTCCCTCCAACGGCCTCAAGAAGGCCATCGCACACCTCGGCAACTTGCCGGGACTCAAGTTCACTAATTCGTTTCCAGGAGTTAGCGTTATCACGGGCGACCGCGCTGGCGTCCGCCCACCTGATGTCTCCGGCCAGGCGCGCTGACCACTCAACCCATCCGGCGCAAGCATCATTAGCGATACGCTCCAAGTCCTCGAAGTCTCGTCGCGCGCGCCTATTAAGGGACAGTTCCCCGCGAACATCGAATTCCCGCACCCGGTTCAGGACGCGCACAGCGTTGTCGGTAGCGCCGGACTCGAGGACCGCCTGCACAGCCAGGTCGGCATACTCGGCGGACGGTTCTGCTAGGAAGCGCCCTATGACCTCCGAGAAGTGCCCCGCTTTGAACGCGGCAACGATCGGGTCCATAGTTGGCACGGCTAGGCGATCGACGGACGCGTCAGACGGCACGGTCGGCGGTTCGGAGATTAGCTGGCGAAGTCTCGTTTGCTCGTCGGAATCGTCGACGCGCTCAAGAATCGCCGCCTGACGTTCGACGTCATTGTCCGCCAGAGCAGTTAGGAATCCGACAAGCCGCCCTTCCTGTGTGGACGGAACGAGCACGCATCTCAGAAGTGGGCCGAATGTCTCCAAGACACCACGATCCTTGAACGCCACTTGTACGCTTTGGTTTCCAGGGGAAGCCAACTCGGTCCACCACACCATCTGCAGTAGCGTCTCCGAGACAATCCGGGGACGACGGACCTGGAGCAGGGTATTCAAGTGAGGCAGCGCACGAATTTCGGTCCATCGCCCAAGAGCGCCGAGGTACTCAATTCGTAGGTATCTGAGATTTTCCGCACTCAGATGGCCGTTCAAACGAATCTCGTCGAGGAGACTACCGGCTGACTCGTCGTCCTTGCGAAGTAGCGCTAACCGGAAGTCGCGAAGCAAGTCGCTGTGGGTCGGTTTTATCAGCAGTGTGTGCCATGACCGCCCGCCAATCGTGGCGACCATGTCCTCGAGCCTTGACAACATGTCGTCAGCACTGGCCTGTCCGGGCTCAACTCGTCGTAGGTACGACGCACGAAGAAGACCGGTCGCCTTCCATGCTGGCGGCAGCTCGCTCTGGAGCCGTGCATCTATGACTGTCTCGAGGGAAACCACGTTTGGACCGAGGAAGGCCACAACGATTTCTCGTCCTCGCCGCTGCCCCTCGCTGTCTTCACTGAAAAGATAGAACCCATCGGTCCAGGGCAAGACGAGCCAATCGCTTGAGCCTGGTCGATATCGCGCGATCTGCGATTCAATAAGGCCCTCAACCCGATCGGCGCGCGCGCCGAACCGAGTAAGGTCACCGATCAACTCGGGCACTGCCGTATCAATCTTCAAAGTACGCCGCCAAATCGGTCGTACGCGTCCATACGGGCTTGGGCCACGAATTGCTCGTCAGTCCGCAGATCAATGAACTCTTCCCTGACTTGAATCCCGTTGAAAGTAATGTTCATACTCCCGGCCAGGGCGAAGTCGTCACCGGTAAGCGCCTTAGTATGGAGGTTGTCCGAGGCGTCGATGGAGACCGTCAACTTGTCGTCGACGCGCAGATCCTCGGCCAGCATCTGCAGCCGCTGCAGGAATCGTACATTGTGCGCGTCCGTGGTCGTTCCCACAACGACGTGCGCGCCCTTGGCGGCGAGCGTGACCAAGACCTCGGCGAGGCGGATCTGCCGTTTTCCGAAGGGAGCCAACGCGTCGAAGCCACCCGCAGCGTTGTCTAGCAGTTCGACATCAGAGATCCAGGGAGAGACCAGCCATAAGCACTTGCTGGGGTAACAGAGTTCCGCACTGAACAGGCCGGCCAGAAGCTCGGCGGCCTCGCTCGCGCTTGTGTTCTGCGACTTGCGGATAACGCGATTCACCACGTCTCCCTCAGTACCAGTCTGGCGTTTACAAAGACGCCTCGGTCGTGCACGCCAAGTACTTCGGGAAAGCACCAGAGCGGACCGACCTCCACCGGGATAGTCTGAACGTCAACCAGTGCCGTCCTCAGAATTCTTTTGGCTTCGACCGACACCCTCATGAGAACTTCTCCGCTTCCGCGTAGCAGATCATGTACCTCTGACCGGCGGTCGTCATCCCAATCCGTGAACTCGAAGATCTCGATCGGCGCACGCCAGTGCTGTCGCAGCAACTCGATCGATCTGTCGACACGATCAACATACGGATTAAAAAATCCACTCGACCTAGCCGACTGGCCCCAAGGCCACAGCACATTCGCGATTGCGCGGGACCTCTTCTGCGCGGTCGGCGCACCTAGGTGCAAATAGGTGTCGGCATCAGTGCGTTCCGCCAGAAGAGCCGCAAGCGTGCTGGGCACCACCTCCAGACCACAGGACCGCTCGGCTGTGTCGCGTACGAAGAGCCATTGCTGAACCTCTTGACAGAAGTCCGGTAGCGCCCCGGGACCAGCCAGACGTGTCGAAAGCGCGGTCTTCGCGGCGTGGTCGACGACCAGCCCTGCGGCCTCGAGTGCCGTGTCCAGGTCTGCAGTCGCATCTGCAACTGCGTGGTGTCCTGAAGTCCAACTGCCGGCCAGGCCCGCGATGGCAGCTCGCACTCCCGCGTCGCCAGAACTGATGACTGATCGTAGCTGGTCATCGAGCAGTTCCATATCGTTGGGCCGCAGAACATCTGCGATGGCCATAGGCAATCGTTCCGGGGTTTCGATCAAATCGACAGCGAGCGCTTCGATTTGACCTGTCCCACCCGGCGACTGCTCCGCAATGTAGAACTCCCCGGGCACGTGAGGATCGAGGTCGATCACCAGATCGTCGGCATCGACGTGCCCCAGGGCTGCGAGAAGGGCCTCCGCGGCGGACATCGTAAGTCGCCTATTGAGCGACTCGAGCCATTCCGGGGAGCGTTCACTTGCTCGGGCAGAGAGCAGATGAAGGCGAAGTGACGCCAGTACGTCGTTGTCGCCGATCCAGGCCGAGAGGGTGTTCGGGTGAGCCGGGTCGTGTAGATCCAGAAGGGTGGCGGCGCGGGTGATGCCGTTCGTGAATTGGCGAGAATCGGGATCTCCTGTGTCCCAGTCCCACAAAGCTGCGAAAACCTCAGTACAGTCAGCAAGTCCGCGCCGGTCGAAGATCGAAAGGTCCTGGGGGAACCCTCGGTCGTCGTAAATCAGTTCGCGCAACCACTCTCTGCGCTCGCTTGGCCGTGGATCACCATACAAGGGAGGCAGAGCGACACGTCCTTGAAGCGCGTCGGCGTAGATTTCCACCCCGAGTGCCGCCTGCTCGCATACCTCGCCGTTGCGTACTTGGAAGCGAACGCGTTTCGAGTTCGACTGGCCGTTTGACCACAAAACGCCTCGGGCCGCGCAGGCGAATCGGACGATACGCACGCCCCCGCCCTGACTGTGAAGGTGCGCGGTCAACTCCTCGAACATGCTCGAGACAGCCCCAGCGGTGGGGAGCCTCGTCCCGGCCCCGAGTGGTGCGGCATTGAAGACCCAATCTGCTCGCATGGCCGAGGCGTCGCCGACCTCGACGGGAACCGACTGCAGCGCTACAAGGGTCGGGACGAACACACGCGCGATTCCGTCCTCCGTCACTACATCATCGATCGGTACGCCTCGGAATGCGGATACGTCGACAAGGTGTGCGCCGTCAATGTCAACTGTGTCTGGCAGCGGTATCCAGTGGCGCTTGTTCGTTGCCCACACGCCGAAGCGCCGTGAAACGCTGCCCGGCAGGAATTCTTGAATTGCCTGAAGCGCGGGTAAGTGCTCAACATGTGTCTCGTTTCGCGCCCATGGGATTTGGAACTCGACATCGGGGACGAGAAGTTCGTCGAAAAGGTTGCCCGGAACGAAGTCGCGCAGTGGCGTTCGCGTGCGTACCCCCGCGTCATCGTTGGCTGGCCTTTCACCTTTCCATTGGTCGCGAAGGCGCCGACGTAGCGTCGGCACCACCGCCCCGAGAAGAGGCCGCGGTGCCTCCCACAGCAATTTGTCGATCGTCACGTCGGATGCTAGGCCACTACCCAACGACAGACTCTTTCGGAGATGACGCACGAGGGAGGCGCGCTCGGCGCCGTCGCGCAATAGTGCGGTAAGAATCTCCGCGATCTTGGCTTGTCGCGCTTCATATTTCGCCACCCACTCAGGATGTTTGGACAGTAGATCCGCAGGTCCGGCCGCGTCTCCCCATGTCGTCTCTGTACCGTAGCTCAGTTCACGCGCCAGCCAGTCGAGCAGGCTGTAAACCGCCTGAATCCGCACGACGTAGAGGTTGTCTAGTGGGAGAGAACGCGGCGGCACGACAGGGCTGAAGAGGACGTCGTAGGCGTCCCATGCCTCGCGGTCGCGACCCCAGTCAGTGAGTACGACGACCGTCCAAGGGCGTGTCGCCGGGTTACGTCCGGCACGGCCCTTCCGCTGCAGGAACTGAGCGGCATCATGCGGCGCCTTGTGCTGTAGGACCGCGCCCACACGGTCATCGTCGAATCCCACCTCGAGACTCGCGGTCGCGACTACGATGTCTGCATCTGCCGCAACGCCCGTGTCTTGCGAACTGGTGCGGCCGATTCGCTCCTGAACATCGCCGTCTAATTCGTGACCCAAGTCCTCGGCCAGCCACCAATACTGGCCCTCAGCGTCGCGCAGTAATGGATCCTCGCGTTGCGCTGCCGGCAACCGGCACTGTTCCCTAGATCGGAGATGAGCCAACGTCAGCGGATTTACTCCCCGTTTGGGACTGCCTGGCCAAGCCCAGCCCTCCGCGTCCAACAGGTCCCAGTAGAGGCGGTTGGTGCTGTCAAGTTTGTCTGTGAAAGCGAAAAGACGACTGCCGAAAATCCCGCCCGAATCAACTGGAGGGTTGAAGACGTTGCCATTCATTGGATCCAAGGAGCGCGAGAGAACCATGGCTGTCTGAATGGTGGTCGAGAGCGTACCAGTGTTTCCGTGCGGATTGTGGCGAAGGGCCACAAGGTATTCGGCGCCCGACTCTTCCAGATCAGACGGATCCGGTTCCACAACCGTCACGCGTCCCGCATCGAGGTCTACGAATCGAGCGAAGAACTCGCCCGCATCAGTCAATGTCGCCGACAGCCCTGCCCAGAGCGGCTCATATCCGAGAGCCTTGCGCAACCGCCGTAGAAGGTAAGCATTCTGCGCTCCGGTGGTGCCTTCATATGTATGCACCTCGTCGAGCAGGACAGCGCGAAGCCCGTTGCTGACAACGCCAAACGCACGCAAGTTACCTGGCGAGGAAAGTTGACGGTTCAGCGACTCCGTTGTGCTGAGCATGATCCTAGCCGGACTGGTTCGCGCAGACTCGCGCGTTAGACGCAGGACGCTGCCAGGGATCTCAGTTCCACACTTCGTACACCGAAGGAGTTCGGTGGCGTTTCTCAAATCGCTGTGCGGCCAGATGAGTTCGCTGTCACAATCACCATCTGGGCACTGCATGAAGGGACATATGTATCCGCTCGCCGTCCTCTGCCAAGAGCCCGATTTCCCGTCGCGCACGAGCTTTGCGGATGGAGGGGTGGCGCCGAACCAAGTAGCGAGGGAAATTGGGGCGACTTGCCCGCCAACACCGTTGAGTCGGAGAGCGTAGGACACAAGGGCGCGCAGTTGATCCTTCAGTAGTTCGTTGCGCGGGTACAGGGCAAGAGCGAGTACGCCGGTCGCCTGTTCACCTTGGTCGCAGATCCACGCCAGCATCGGCATGTAGAACGCGAGAGTCTTTCCGCTACCGGTCCCGGCGGTCACCACAACGCCGGCTGCGTCAGTCGTGCCTAACCCTCCCAAGACGCGCTCGGTAGACTTCAATTGGAATGCAGACACGGACGATGGGGTCAGCGCATGCAGTGCTGCCTGACCGCGGGGTCCCAGGAAAGAACGAACGGATGCCTCCACCTCAGTGGCCGGCACATTCCTGCGAGGGCGACGTCTTGGGCGTTGAAGGAAGCGATAGTCCAACACGAGCGGTCTTCCCTGGAGTACCGCCTCACGCCGGAACGCCTGCCGCAGTGTCGCAAAGAGCCGGACAGTCTCAGCGCTTCTCGATCGGTACCCGCCGGCGGGGGTCTTTACGATAAGGCCCAGTTCGAGCATTTCGTCGAGCAAGCTTCCGCCGTTACCGTGGGCGCTGAGTGCATCAACCAGTTCATCATGCTGCCATTCCGCTCCGACGGCACCCCACGACAGAAGTTGAGATTCACGAAGTTCGACTGCAGTCAATGCCTGCTGAAGAGCCTCAGACATGAGCAGTGTCCGCTGGCGAACCAGCAACGATTTTGAAGCTTCGAAGTGCGCTGTGCGAAACTAGCCAATCAATCACGTTCTGGTTCAACAATTCTAGTGACGCACCTCCGTGAGCGACTGCCGACAGGAAGCCTCGCACCGATTCCGGCTGGAATGACTCCTCCAATTGGTGAAGAGCCGATTCTGCCTTCTCGAGAAGTTGTGCCGATCGCCTGGTAGGAACATCGCTCTGGATGCGCGCCAGCTCTCCCAGAACTGCCTCCAGCTGCTGCGACAGATCAGTGACTCCCTCCACCTCGCTTAGGGTTTCGGCTAGGACGCGCAACTCTGCCACATCTCCCAATCGCTCGACAGCATGCCGGTGCCAGCACTCGATTAAGGCACTTTTGGCTCTCGACCTGAAACGCTCCAGTCCGTTCACCGAGTTGGTGAGGGGGCGAGGACCCAGAGTTTTCGCGGCCTGCTGAAGATCGCTCACAAGGTCGGGGTTGGGAACCTGCCCTTCCCAACCCAATGAACGCAGAACCGATGCGCCTGCCGCGAGTTCTTGGAAGTCGGTGAGCAGTGCGGCAAGGTTTGAACTGGCATCATCTAGAACCGCGATCTGCCTCTGTGCTTCAGTCGCGTTCTTCGCAAGGTTGAGGGCGTCCTCTGTGTCAGCGATCCAAGACACCTTCGAACTCTCCACTGTCATGAGCTAGCCCTCCGGTCCGAGTGACTTCACTAGTTGCGTCAACTCTTCGACCTGCGCCCTCACGGTGCTCCGCAGAGACGACACATCGTCAACGGCGATTCCAGATCGCTGACACTCTTTCAGAGTGAGTTCCATAGCTTGCCTGACCGACATCAAAGCTTTTGCCAGCTGGGTAGTTTCGCGCATTGCACGCTGACTGCGCAGCACCTCCGCGATGTCACCGTTACGGGGGGTCGCTCGGTAGGCCTGACTCGATTCGGACAATAACTCGACATTGCCCCGAAAGTTCGCCCACTGTTCCGCGGGCCGGAAGAAGCCGGCGTCCTTGGCCGAGTCGCCGACAGCGAACGCCGCCGTACCGACGAGTTCGGGGGACTTCCCCTCGAGCAACTTCATAACCGTTTCAGCGGCGCTCGCCGCAGACTCAGCCTCCGCGGCGGCTGTAGATGACAAGGCGTCTAGAAGTTGGCGGGCTGCCTGCGCCAGCACCGGGTCCGCCTTCGACTTCGCAACGTCTTCGAGATTCGCCTCCGGGTCTGCCAAGAACTTCTGTATCGCTTCGTCCAACTCGCGAGGATCGACGATTTGTGGACGCCCTCCTTCGCCCTGGCGCACCGCGGCGAACTCGCCGACGAACTCGTCCACCCGAAGGGTGCTGATGATGCGCGACGCGATTTCGTCTACGTTTTGCCAAGCGCTACTCGGTGCAAGCCGGGTTTCGGTCGGAGCCGCCAGAACAGCGGAGGTCGTCTGGAGGCCAGCTAAGCTCCGGCCTGACGCTGCTAACGCGATCGCGCGGACACCGATTGCCTGTCGCGCGAGTCGACTTCCGCCGGTCATATCGAGGAAGCGATCTCGAACTACGGCGGCCCACTCATCAAGGCGAGTCTCCAACTCGACCATCAACTGCCCCGGGTCGTAACCCTCGGGCCATTGCCACTTCCCTTGAGCAGGATCGAAATGCCCATGGTCGCGGAACCACCGTGCCGCGGCCATGACCCTCATGTCCTCAGCGCTGCGCGTGAGCTTGAATTGAACCGATTGGGCACCAGCCTGCCGGCCGCGCGCCCCCTCGATCGCGAAGGACGTCATGTTGAACAGGTTGTCCAACATTACCTTTCCACGACCGCTATAAATGTGGACACACAACTGATCGAGCTGAAGGCGGTCGATGGTAAGGCCGCACAGTGTCGAGCGCAGCAGACTCACCTCGGCCTCAGGAAGTTCGCTACCGACCTGCCACTGAAATAACGATTGGAGCCGATTCTCGAGCTCTGCCTGTCGTTGGCCTGCCGGAGAAGTGACCGGAAGCGCCCCAGCCGTTGGCGTGGTGACAGGAAGTGATCGACCCGTCGGTTGCGCGGAGGCCGCATCCAGAGAGAACGCTTCGAGAACACCTGCCGGCAAAGGCGATTCGTCGCCCCAGATGACTAGAGCACGATAGGTGCGCTCGGGATCGGATGACGGATTACTCGACAGAAGCGCGTCTTTCGCCATGCGAACCTTGAAGTCGAACTGCTCTCTTGTGCGCTCATGGGGATAGTCCCGCTTCTCGATGTGCACGTCGGCCTCGGCGAGGATGGTTGAGAAACACTCGTCGAGGACGTCCCGCGGGGTCGCCGACTCACCGGTTCGCACAATGGCACCCTCGTCGGTACTGGCAATGGCACGCCGGAGAGCTTCTTTGTTGTAGGGGTAGAGGCCAACGTTACCGAGACCATCGATTGACACAGCGCCGAACGCCGCGTGGCACGTGTCCCGGTAACGACAAGGCTGGCCTTCCTCGCGCGTGTCACAGGCATTGCGCATCCACTGGGAATCATTGTGGCGCTTGGCGTTTGGCTTCCAAAGTCGTTGTGTCTCCTCCCTGCCGACGCGCACGAGGTTAAGGTAGCGGCCGACGAACTCTGGTGGCTGAGCGAGGGCGGAACCACCGACGTGAAACTCGTGTTCGATTCGCGTGCGAACGGTGCGCTCTAACCGCGCGTAAGGACCATCTGTTATGGCGAAGATCACTCGAAGAGGTGCCAACTCGTCACCCGGTGGGGTCACGAATTGGTCGTAGAGTTCGCCTTCAACGAGACCGAACTGCGCAAGGTCTTCGAAGATAAGCAATAGTTCCTGCCGTTGCGCCCTGAGCTTTTCGCGTGAGACGCGAAAAAGCGAGTCGAGCGTCTCGCCGCCGGCCCCTCGAAGTCCTACCGCCTTGGGCAGGGCAGCTCGCAACGCCTCTTCGAGCAAATCGATGGCGTCCTGCGGGTTCCCGGTGATGATTTGCCAGAGTTCCTGCAGGTCGCGGCGTCCACGAAGCTCGGTAAGAATTCCCCGCGCACGAAGCGGTATGTCATCGCGGGTGAAGATCTCGTTGTTGTCATCGCGTCGAGATGTCTCAGTGAAGTAGGACTGCACGAGCTGGCCAAGTGGGCCTTCCGGACGAAGCAACGACTCCTTGAAGGCAGGCAGATCGAGCAGCTCAGCCAACCCGTCGCGTCGGCCTCCGTCCTCTCCGCGCGTTCCGAGCAGGCTGTTGCGGTCCTCCCGGGTAGCAGCTTCGTCGGTTGTCTCACCTTCGTAGGAAGCACGATCGTCGAGTGTCCAGTTGAGAGCGATCTTCATCTCCGAGACCAGGCGAGCCTGCAGTTCGCCCGGCTTGACGCTGGACAACGCCGAGTCGACACGATTTCTCAGTTCGACACCCTCGACGCCTGGCAGCCCCTCGAAAATTTTTCGTAGAAGTTCGCGTAGGGTCTGAACCGCCCGAGGTACGTACAGAACCTTGAACCTCGGGTCATCGGGTGGCAAGTGTGCGCGCACCCACCGCACCACGTGGCTTTTGCCGCTCCCCGAACCACCGGTGACGGCGACGAGAGTGTTGCGTTCAAGGTCACCGATCCGGCTCATGAGCGCCTCCAGAACCAGGGCTTCTCCCGAGCTTCCCAGGCCGAGTTCCGCACCCTTCCGGTGCTCCAGTTCCATTGGGGTGTGAGCTGCCAAGAACAAAGCGTCTGCATCTCCCGCGAGCGCTCCGATGTCTGAGAACACGGTCTGCGCGATGCCGCCGGCGCTCCAACACCGAAACGCCGCCATCGAGTTGTCGTTCACGACTTGCTCCTTAACGAGATCCGGCCAACCTGGCGGGTGGACACTCCGAGGCCCAGGGCGACGATCTCCGCGGCGTCATCGGATGCTTCCAGCAGCAGAACCTCCGCTTTCTCCAGTTTCAACAGGCCGATGATCACTCCTGGCGGCAAACCCGACCAGGCGTCGCCACCTCTCGGGAGTTCCGCGAGAAGAATTGGCGAGCCGAGCACGGGAAGTCGGTCCTGCAACACAGACAGCCAATCGCGGGCGCTGCCTGCGGTGGGAAGATGGGGGACCTGATCGGCGATCGCGGTGCTGGCGTCGGGGATCAGCACCTTCGCGCTGACTTGATCGGATCGGCGCGCCAAGCCCAAGGAAAGCGCCCATCGCTGAAAGGCACGCCACTGCGTGCTGTTTTGCACGGCGTCAAAACCCAGCGCTTGAATCAGCGGTTCCGGGCCCGCGCCCCAGTCCAGTTTGAGGGGGCTCAGCGGGCTGAGTTGAAGGAACCATGTCAACGCGAGGACCAGATCAGGCACCTCGCCGTCCTTCTCCAGATTGACCAGTGCGTGGTGCATCATCCGATGCAGCAGTTCACCTCGAAACCATGGCCAAAGGTCTCCATCGCCGGCCTGCAACCCCTCCGCGATATCCGTGTCTGCGATCCAGGTCGATGACGTCTCGTCTCGCGCGATCACGCCGACAGCCTCACCGACCGCCAGTGAAGCCTCGAACAGCGCGCTCGCGTCCGGCTGTGACGTGTCGGAGGAGCGGAGGATCTGAAGTGATCGCCGGAGATCTTCTCTAGATCGTCCGCCTTCGATTCCACTGAGATAGCGGCAGATTACGTACAAGCCCACTGCGCTGGCAGGCGCGTTCCCGCGTAGATAGTGCACGATCAACTCCTCTCAAGCAGTTCGACAGCTGTCGCGGCGGCCATCACGGGAAGGTCCCTCCCCACCGTGCGATCGCCAATTCTTGTCTTCGCGGGTACTAGGAGGATGTCGAACACCTCGGAACCGTCCTCGGTGAGCCGTGGGCGGGCACGGCGCGTGAGCCATCGACGTGGAATCGTGTGATTCTGCGAGAAGTAGGAGAAGCTCGACGTCGGCGTCAGGTCAATCGGCGAAAGCGGCGAGTCGTCATAGAAGGTCACCTCTCCTGGCGGGTTCGGGAGTACATTGTGCAGCCCACCGAGGTGCCGGACACCGAGCCTGACAAGTCCGGCGGCAAGCCGCGAGGCGAGGCCGCCCTCGTCGGATTGATAGCTAAGGAGGGCGAGACCATTGACTCCACGGGCCGCAGTCACGAACGATCCCAGTTGCGAGAGATCCCGAGTTGTGACTCCCCAGACCTGCTCAGGCGAAGGTGCAGGGTCGTCTTTCAAAGGCACTCGATTTCGTCGGCAATCCGGACATCTGCCACATCGGCCCTGGGGTTCCATGAATTGCAGCCGACGCCCCCACTTCTCCCGCAACTCCTGGCTGGGTGCATACGCCGCGGCGATGCCAGTGCAAGCTCCAAGGGTCAGACGTGAAACGTCTCGAATCCGGTTTAGCGACTCGTAGGACCGACTCGATTCTCGCTGTTGCCATGGACGCCAGACTTCCTCCCAGAAAGTTGGGACTCCCAAGCCGGCCGCGACGCGGGTCACCGGGGTCCAGTCGGTGACTTCAACCCCATCGTCGTGCAAAAGCTCTTTGAGGTCTTCGACATCGAACTGCTCTCGCTTTAACTCGCCCAACTCGATGAGACCCTGGATCAACTGCGCATTCCACCGGCGGTTGAAGTCACCTCGGCCGACCCCTCGAGATCCTTCAAGGTCGACGAAATTGCGCCCATGTGCCGATTTCCGGTAGTGCCACAAGTCGTCCCACCGCTTCTTCGCGGTTTCGGGCGTGAGGACCTTAACCCCAAGGCTGGCAGCCTCCTCATGGTCGCCCGGTCCCGTCAGGAGGAACGCGGCGCACGTGTCACCATCGCGTCCGCCGCGGCCGAGTTCCTGATACCAACGATCGACCGTTTCCGGAAGGCAGGCATGAATGACCGATCGAATGTGCGCGTAATCAATGCCGAGGCCGAATGCCGAAGTTGCAACAACGAGGTCTAACGATCCGCCGACGTGGGCTCTCGCGCGAATTCCCTCGAGCACGGCGGCACGCTGCGTCGCGCTAGTGTTCCCAGTCACCATCGCGACCCGCGAGTAGCCCGCACTGCGCAGTTCGGTTAGCCACTGATCGGCCGACTCCGGTCGCGTCACGTACAGAACAGCCGGCCGTGCGCAGTGCGCTAGCGTGTCGCGGACCCAGGTGTCTCGCTCGTACCTGTCGGGTGCATGAGCAATCCAGAAGTCTGGTTCGCTTCGCAGCGCGTTCGCCACAATCGGGCTGCACGGGCCAGGTTGCCCGAAGAGCGACGTAAGGTCCTCGATCTCTGCGGTGCCCAGGGTTCCGCTGAGAAGAAGCGTGATTGCCCGATCGTGGCCACCGTCCGCGGCCTGCTCTAAAAGGTCTCTTCTAAGGTCAGCGAGCGTCCGGAACTCAGGCCTGAAACTGCGTCCCCACTGGGTGACCAAGTGAGCCTCGTCAACAACGAAGCCCTGCAAGCGGCCGATCGAGGCGGCATCGAGAAGCGTGTGCCTCAGTGCTCGTGTCATCGACTCAGGAGAAGTCACCAGCAGCGGTTGTCGGCCATCTGCGACCGACCGCGTGAGTTTGTCCCTCACGTCCTTGCCTGTGCTGGCCGTCCACGCGAAGTTGAGCGACTCGCGATCGATCCTTCGGTTTCGGCGTGCGAAGTGATCGCGAAAGCGGCGCTCGAAGTCATAGGCCAATGCCACTGTCGGCACGACTATCACCGTCAGGGCGTACTTGGCCCTGTCGGCTAGGCAGAGGGCGATCTCGGTCTTTCCCGAGCCGGTAGGCAGCATGCATATCACTGTCGATCCCTCGGGCGCCGTCATCACCGCTCGGCAGGCGGCTCGCTGGCCAGGGGTCCTGTACGTGTCGAATCCGGTGCTCTGTGTGAAGAACGGATCAGTGTGTACAGGCTCCGCGTGAAAGCGGGCGCCTACGTCGATCCCTGCCATCGCCGCACCATCTGGGATGCCGCCATCGACTGAGAGCCACTTTGGGTGCCACGGATCAGCGATCCACATGCCGTCAGGCCGTTCGCGCAGTCCGGCAATACCCGACACCTTGCGGATAGAGGCGGCGAACACCTCCGCGAGTTCGACGGGAACGTCGCGACCGTCACGCAGGGACCATTGTCGAAGCAGTTGGCGAAGAAGTACGGCCGTGTCGAGGCCGCTCGCAGAAGAGTCGACGAGGGCACCAACCAGTCGATTGTGTAGGTCGTTATCGAACGACGCCTGCGCAACGCCTTTCCGCAAGAACTCGATCAAAGCTTCCTCGGCGGACATCAGAAATTCTCTTCGGGCCACAAGACACAAGCGAAGCAGGTCACCATGCGCACGACAGGATTCCGGATGCCGGCGGCCAGCGCCTGAGCTGTGGCGCGCTCCAGTCGAAGTTCGTCTTGGGCTGCTCTCCGCTCCGCTGCCGTGCTTAAACGCAAAGCCCGCGCCTCAAGAATCGCGAGTCGTCGATCGGTATCTTGCTCCGCGCTTTCCAGTGCGTTGCTGATAGCGGAAGCGAGCCTCGCGGACCCCCGAGCCTCTTCCCAGGCTGCGCCTGCGCTCTCGTGACAGAGATGTGTCCATGCTGGCAACGCCTCGAGTACGGGTCCCCAAAACTTCCCGCGCAGAAACCCATCCCGTCGAGCGTCGTACGGAAGGTTCAGCCACTCGTCGACAAGGTCGTTCGGGGCCGGACCTGACGCATCTGTCCAAGTCTCCAGTCGCAAGGGCTGAAGATGATTCTCACCGCGCCGGAAGAGTCGGCGTCTACTCGGCCCCTCAGGCACCACTGACTGCTCCGCATCGAACTCGACGAGGAACTCGCAGTGCAGCCAAAGAGAAGGCGCCGCAAGGCCCGGCGCTGGCCGCACGACTGCTGAGGCGCGTCCCCTCTCGTCGGTCACCATGTAGTTCTGAAGCCAATCCACTAGTGGATCGCCAATTCGGAACGGCGCTACACCCGAACGTGTGACAGTGGCGGCACGATCGTATGCCTTTGGCGAGAGAAGTCGCTGAAGGGCTAGTACTTCGTCGGCGGATAGGCCGATGTTCCGTGCGTTGCCAAATCGGAGCACGCCGTCATAGGACTCTACGGGATTCAAGTCAAGCGAACCGATACCCGTTGTGAGCCTTCGAACAGCGAAGCGCAAGTTGTCGGTGTTCGCTTCGTATGCAAGCAGGTCGTCGAACGCGCCTCCGGTGAAGACGGTCGCTGCCTCGACCGACTCCAGTTCCTCCAAGAGGTCGATGTCGTTGCGTTCGCCCTCCAACTCTTCGCGAAGGCTCGCGACGTCGATCTGCAAGGCCTCCACACCCTTGTGTATGAGGTGCGTGAGGATTTCGTCCAAAACAGTTGATAGCAATCGCTGCACGGTCGAAACCGAGGTGTCGAAGACTCCGATGCCTGCGCGGAGGAGATTGATGTGGGCTGATACCCACTCGCTGGTGGGCTCAGCGAAGACCACGACCTCCGCAGGAGTCGGCCGTACTGCGTACCGGTCGAGTCGACCGATACGCTGCTCCAACTGATTGACGTCCAGTGGAAGGTCCAAGTTGACGAGTACTTCGGCCTCCTGAAGGTTGCGTCCTTCGTCTATTGACGAGTCCGCCAGCAGAATTCCACCGCGGTGAATCCCGCCGAAGAAATCTTCGATGGCGTCATCTCGTTCCTCAGGAGTCATCGAACTGTAGTGACAATGAACCACGTGCTCGTCGACGACTTTGCTGAGCATCTCCTCAAATTGCTCAAGGACGTTCGGGAAGGCCGATGCCACGACGATATGGTGGCGTCGCCGAAGCTGTGCCCGCACGACGTCGACCGCTCTCCTCAAGCGATGGTCGATGCCGGCGTCTTCCAGACGAGCAATGGTCATTTCAAACAAGACGCGATCGTCCTCCGACGCCGGATGTTGAAGGTACTTACGCATGGCAACCGGCCCGGCAAGTCCGTGTGCAACGGCCATCGCGAAGACTTCTGCAGAATCGATACCGTTGAGACGGCGACGATAGGACTCCAGGAAATCGTCGATAACCTCACGCGCAGGGTCGGCTAACTCGATAAAGGTCGCGACACGCCCCGCAACTGAATAAGCGTCGGTCAATTCACTGATTCGGCGATGACGGATCATCCTTCGGCTGAGTCGGTAAACCTCACGCACGTAGTCGGCCAGGTCTATCCACGCCGAATCTTGTGGGTTGCCGGAGTCACGACAAGCCTTGACCAGCGCCGTGATGTTGGCGTCGTCGGGAAAGTCAGCCTGCACGCTGTCCAAAACGGCGGTCTTCTGCCTTAGACTGGCTCGGCGCGTGCAAAGAACCTGAACGTCGGCTGCGCTGCGCTCACGTTCATTAAGTTGGATCCGAAACGTATCCGACGTCGTCTCGCGGAAGGCGACGGGATCTACGAGCGCAAGGAGTCGACGGAATGTCTCAAGGTCTCCACGCATCGGCGTGGCCGACAGCGCCAACAGACCGTCGACCTCGCCTAACTGCTGTTCGAACTGCGAGTCTGTCTCAACATGCCGCAGCAGGTTATGGGCCTCGTCGATTACGATCAGGTCGTAGTGCAGCAATCCGTTCTCCCACCGATCGGCGAGCGTGTGCACAGACGAATGCGGCGCCACTGTGAGCTGAGGGCCCTGCAGCGCTTCACCAAGCCCAAGGCGGCTACGGAGTTCGGAGATCCACTGACCTTCCAAGGTCTCCGGGCAAAGCACCAAGATGTGCGCCATGGGGTCGTCGATCAACAATTGGCGGATGATGATTCCGGCCTCGATCGTCTTCCCAAGCCCGACCTCGTCCGCAAGTAGATACCGCATCACTGGATCGGCCAGCACCCGTGCTGCGGTATCGATTTGATGCTGAAACAGATTGATCGGCGCCGAGATAGCGGCCGTTAACCCCCGGCAAACCTGATGCTGCAGTACAAGTTCCGAAAGCAGCGCAGAGCGTGCCTGATAGTACATCGGCGCTTCGGCCAAACCATGAGCAATCGCAAGTGCCGGATTGTCCAGTGGCCGCGACCACCGCACCTTGAACTGGTCTTGATACAGCGGGAGTCGCCTAGCGAGTCCAACGAGTGAAACGCGACACCGGTTCGCCACCAAAATGCCTTCAATCACGCCTGCCTGCCAGCCATACGGCGTTCCGCGGACCCAGACACGGGTTCCAATGGGGATCTGCAACTCGACGACCTCGTCTCGCGACACGAGCACTTCATGCTCGGCCACGTCTGGCACGTCTACGTACGAGAACACCAGTTCACCGTCTCGCACGCCTTTGCAGAACCCGAGGCCAAGCTCGGGGTGTGATTTGGCGCGCAGCCATCGTCCGACGTAGCGCGAGGCGGGCCTCAGCGGTCCTGTCACCCGACATCACCCGCCGACATTTCTGGGAGAGCACGCTGCTTCGTTGATGCCGGTTGTATTCCCTTCTCCCACTTCATATCCCGACCTTTCCGATAGCTCTTAAGACGCAATTAACCGATTGCCCACACACGGATTGGCTTGTGTCGCGACCTCTTGGGAGGCGGAGATTAATAGCCAAGGTGCGCGCCGGTCTCGGGCGTAAAGGGACGGCTGGCGTCTAGCCTCGGTGCGAGCTTTTCTACTTGGGAACATCCTCCGGTTTGTCTGCGTACATTGCTGACTTCGCGGACTGAGCCGTCCCGACGTACATACCAGAAGCAGCTTGCGTCGGACGCGATCACGGCACCCTGGCGTATGCCCTTCCAGTCGTTGTGTTCCACCGCCCACAGTCGCAGAGCATCGAAATCGTCCAAGCCAGCGAACGCTGGACACTCGGCCACACAGCCCGAGGACTCGTAGAGCCGATAATTCATTCGCGTAGCTCCCACTCGCGGGTTTGCTGTGGCTTTAAGCTCCAAGGTCTCAATTCGGCCATCTCCAGTGGTAGGGCCTGAAGTCGTCTGTGCAGTTGACGCCTACGCGCATTTGGGGCAAATGTTGGCCATCGCGATTACTTGGTCGGTCCGCCTGGTGCTCGTAGGCAGTTGGTGGGCACTGTCGGGAAGGATGTAGTTGACGGAGATGCCGCCACGAAGCATGTTGGAGGAGCGCCGGCCGATCCTCGGTAGTGTCATGTCCTCCGAACTGGGGGCGTCGAAGTGCTCCAACGCAGAAACTCGGCTTCCGGAGAATTATTGGCCGTGGTGCCCAACTGTCGTAGGGGGCGGGGTCTAGGGCGTCCTCGCGCGCCCCGCAGTAGCCGGGGTCGCATGGATTCGGATGGCCGTGCGCGCGGTTCGGTCCCAGTCCGCGCATCACCGGACCTGCCAAGGCGCTGGCTGCGGCGATCAGCGTTGCACGGGAAAACATGCTTCCAAATCCCCCGTTTGGAGACACTCGTATCTGATGACTGCCCGTCGTCGAGGGGAGCGTAAACGCTTCCAAGCGTACTCACATCGGGAATTGTGAAAACTCCCAGCTAGTCCCGATCTAACTTGCCCTACCGGACACACCTAGCCCAGGGGTCCGGCGGGGGATAGCAACGGCAACCTTTGACGTCACCGTGCTCCGCCAACAACCGGGTGCTCAAACTATTCGGGGTGAAACGCATAGGCAAGCAAGGCGAGAGGGACTCCACCGCCAACTCAGCGAGCGCCGCGAGTCGAAGCCTCGCTTCGCGGCCGGTGGGTCGCGGCTAGCCTAGGCTAATCGGCTGTCGCGGACGGGGCTGCCGCGACGCATCGGTCTAAGCATCTCGGCGGCGTCGTCGAGGCCGCCCGTAACGATCGTGGACTTTTTTGACTTGGTTGGTCCAGAAGGCTAACTTCTGGTCAGCTGTTGCATCCGCGGGGAGCAGTCGTAACAATTGGGCGTAGTTTGTAGAAGCCACCGCCCGCGTCGTTGCGGTCAATGTAGACGACGATCGAGGACAGCATTGCTCCGCACTCGGTGAGGTTCTCCTGAGAGATGTCGCCCAGGATGGCGCCCATGGCATCCCGGTCGCGTTCTAACGCGAAGTCAAAAGCAGGTAACCCCGAACGCCGGGCGATCGCCCAATTGACCTCGCTGTAGGAGGTGAGGCGGCCAAGTCTCGCCTGCTCCTTGAGGAAGTCGGTCGCTTGGGCCAGCAGCTCCTCCCAGTCCTCTTCGGTACGACCGAAACGTCGTCGATCAGGGCTCATCGGGTTCCCCCCAGTCACATTGTCGGATAGGCGGTCTCAAGTGGCCTTGTAGGTTTCTGACACTTCGATGTCGCGTCGTTCGGCGCCCCGACAATTCATTGATCCCGGACGCCGCCACAGAATCTGGACCATACCGCGGTCGCCGAAGCCCAATGACCGAAAACGGCGCAAACTATTCCCAGCGGCGGACGGTGGGACGGTCAACCCCATCGGTCGACGATCGCCCGGACTGCGGGGCTCACCTCGCCCCGGCTGACGAACGCTGCAAGATAGGCGAATTGACCATCCGTTATGACTCCAACAGTCTGTGGCCCGAGTTGAGCGGCGAACTCTTCACGATTCGGCCGATGCGAGTCGACGAGGCACCGATGAGAACCAAACTGTAGCTGAGCCAAACGCCAACTCAGGGTGCGCGAACTGATTCAGTAGTCGGAGGGACTCGCGGCAGACGACCGTCATCGCATCCACGCACGCAACACGTTCGCTTCGCTCCTCGTGCTGTCGCGGATCTTGGCCATGGCAGCGTTGTCGTCCTCGTTGTAGGTCGGCAGCCACTCCTTGGCCTTGACGACCTCGTCTGGATCGGTGCTGGTGCGCACCTTTGATAGATAAGTCTTGGAGATTGCACCGCCGGGGTCGTCGACCCGCCAGGTGAACCCGAACAGCGGGGCCACCTTCTTGATGCTGGAGCGGTGTAGCGAGACGAAGTTCGCCTTGAACACCTGCTCGAGGTCGATGAATACGCCGCTGTCAGGGTCGATCAGGTCCCCGACTTCGCCTAGTCCAAGGATGCTTTTGAGCTCGGACCGCTCTGGGTGTGACCAGTGGAAGACCTTGAGTGTGAGCCCGCCGGCCTTGGCTTCATTCTGCTGACCGCGCAGCCAAGCGGCGAACCTTGCCGCCAGTGTCCGCTCGCCGTGGGAGTCCAGTGGGTCCCACTCGACGAAATCGGCGATCTAGTGTGCGCTCGAGTCGTCGGTGCCCCGACGCAGGCGGGCACCCCACAGCTACACACCGATGTCGAGGTCGTACTCGATGTCCACGTCGATCTCGACGTCGGCGACCGGAATATTGACGGGCCCTCAGTTGTTTGCTCGATTTCGATTCCACGCAGATCATTTCGGCACGTTTGACCGCTCCGATCAGACGCTTGCGGGCTTCATCACGGGTGAGATGGCTTACCTCTGCGAAGTATTCGTCGCAGAACGCCGGGTCGTCGGCGTCCAAGGCCGACAGGGCCGCGGTCGTGGTCCCACCCATCCGGCGAAGCGTCAGCCACTCGCGGCTCTTGAGTCGCCCGATGGTAATCGCAGCCGAGAGGTGTGGTGGGCTACGACACCCACACTGACCTGGGTCGTCGCTCTTGCGCTTTTGCCCCCGCATTGTCCGCGGCCGAGGATTTCCAGCGGCGATTCCGCAAAGAAGCTTTGGTCGTTGCTTATCGCTCGCGGGGGTCCTGGCAAGCGGTGGCCGCACGCGCGGCCACAACTAGGAAGCGATCTCGCGGGGAGCCCGCCGCCCTGAGCTACTCCCAGGTGAGGTCAGATACGCGGCACTCTCACCACCCATGGGCTAGCAGGTTGAAGGTAGCAATCGTGTTACCCGTCGCCTTATCCTTCTTGCTCAGAATTAGCTGGTACTGCTTCTTTCCAGTCGAGGTGCCAGTTGACTTGTACATGGCCTTCAGGGCGTCCGCCAACGGCACGACCCAATCATCCTTGAGTGCCTGAAGGCCCGCGTCGTACCACGGGATCCCCCGCATGTGGGCCAGTTTCGACGCCACGTCCTGCGGAGACTGCGGTGCGGTTGCACCCATCACTTCGGAAAGGAGGCCGCGGGTGATCGCCTTTTAACCCCACGTTGTGCAAAATCCGCTGCTTGTATTTCGTAGGTAATTTCGCAATGTCCCAGTAGTCGACTGCGGCGTTTACGTCCGGTCCAGAGCCAATTAGCCCTTTTACGCTCGGATTTATTAAGCCGAGAGACAATCGGACGCCTTCATAGAAGTCGAATAAGTACTTACCGACCTTCTTGACCTCATCTGGACTTATCTTTTCGAGCGTGTACGTCATCGCTAGGTACGGATCATGATCGAACGCCAGGCGTATAAGCGACTCCAGAAAACTCATTGTGATCACATATGGCGTCCGCAAATTGGTCGCCCCCACAATTCCATTGGGCGAGAAGACAGCACCTCGGCTCTCCAGGTCCTTACGGATCCAGCTCAGAGCAATCTCTTGCTTGTATTCTTTGTGACCTACTTGCAGGTCATATTGCTCCCGCACCGCTGCCTTGAAGTCGTCACTAAGGGGGCGACCCATATTCAACTCATAGGTTTGATGCCTCATGACGTCCTCGTAGTCAGAACCTTTCCAACGCTTGATAATGATTACATTTACTGGGTAAGGGTCCGGAGGAGACCAATCTCGGAATGCCCTGATTCGGTGTTGGCCGTCGAGCACCCAGGCCGTTCGGTCCGATTCCTCTACAGGAACGAGTGGTGCGGACCCTGACTCGTACCTACCTTTCAGCTTCACAACCCCTGGGACCACGTTCGAGATTGGCGCCATCTTCGAATGCGGCTCGAAATCGAAAGCATCTTCGTCAATCGAGATCACGATCGCTGATGGAAGGATTCGCTCTTGGTTGGACGAGTGGAGAAAATCACGGATTGACTCCCAATGCTGGTCGCTAATAGTGCGATTTCGACCTCCCGCGCGCCATAGTCCGGAAGCGGAATCCCACTTGACCGCATTGTCTACCGATACGATGTCCCTTAACACCTGGGCGTCGACACCCGCAACATATAAATGCAGCTTCACATTGCTTGGGTTCTGAATGAGTTCATATCCATAGAACTCGTGCTCCAAAGTGGTGATCGCTTTACCCATCGCAGGCCTCACAAGTTACACGCAGGTTGGTCAGATTAGCAGCCAGGGATTGTCGACAGGAGACGAAGAGTCTCTTCTCGCTCGCCAACTGCCCGCAGTCACAGCGGCCGAGTGGGCGACCCGCTGATTCAATCGCGCGAAGACTCAGTCGTAGGAATCGCAGTCCCGCGTCGACCGACTCGTCTGTCCTGACGCGAAGGATGCTAGGAAGGTTCCCAAACTCGGTGGCACCTTTGCCGAGATTGCAAGGGCTGCACAGGAGTTGAAGATTGCTGATGTGGTCGGTCCCCGCCTTCGATGTGGGCCTAATGTGGTCAACGTGGAGTGGGTGTTGCTCGCCGCACATTCGACAGTAGAAACCCCCTTGACTCTTCGCGACCAACGGAAGTAATTTCGCGGCGCCGTGCGTTCGTTTTCCGTCGTGCGTTGCGCTATTGACCGCACGAATGAGTTCCAGGGCAGCAACCTGTTCCGTGGTCGCTGCGTCTAGAAGATCAAAGGGTTTGAGTAGTCCAGAGTTGTTTTCCCTGTTCTTGACCCAGTAATCACGCGCCAGGATGAGGGTCTGCTCTCGAAGAGCGCCTTCAATGGATTCGCGCAGTCTTTTCAGCACCTCGTCCTGGACCGTATCGGCGGATCCGCGTGCTTTCACTGGCACGGGTGCACTCTAGCGGCGTGGCCGCTTGCGAAGAGCGGAAATCGGTTCAATCTGTCGCGTGTCGCCTCGACCGGTACCCGCGCAGTCGACCCCTATCCAAGTGGTCGCTGCCGCACACCGACGCCAAGTATCCCCGAACTTGGCACGCTCGCCGGTGCACAGGAGTTCTGTGAACTGCGAGCGGGAACCTTGAGTGTGGGCCCCAAGCTTGCACTCAACAATCCAGGCCACCATTCACTATTCGGATGGCGGTGATTAGGGCGTTGGCGATCGCATCTCGTCACGAATCGTCGCCACGGCTCTGTTGTCGTCCTCGTTATACGACAGCAGCCACGCCTTCGCTGCGGCCACTTCGGACTGGTCGGCCGACGTTTGCACCGTCGATAGGTGGGCCTGGGAGGCCGCCCCGCCCGCGTTCTCAACGCGCCAGGTGAAACCGAATAGCGGTGCGACCTTTTTGATGCTGGTTCCGCGCAGCGATGTGAAGTGTTGTTTGAAGACCTTCTCCATGTCGACAAACACCCCGTCGTGTCGGTCGTCAGTACCGCTGCCTCCCCGGTCGCCAATCAGGTCGCGCACAGCCTCCGCGCCGAGGATGCGCTTCAGATTCGACCACTCCGGATGCGACCAGTGGAATACTCGAAATGTCCCTCCGTCTGCTTCGGCGGCAACGCGCTGGTCGCGAAGCCAATGAGCGAACTGCTCGGCGAGTGCGTATTCGGACTCCTCATTCAGCGGTTCCCAGACGGTGAAGTCGGGAACGTAGACAGCCGTAGTGTCGTCGCGGCCGTCACGGACACGCGCTCCCCACATATACACCCGGCCCTGCTGGTCGGACTCGATGTCCAAGTCGACCTCCACCGTTGCAGTCGGCACGTCCACCGGGCCGTCGCTGTTCGGCCAGAACTCGACGCCGTGACGGATCATCGCGGCACGTTCAACTGCGGCGGCGAGGCGTTGACGGGCCTGTTTGGGGCTGTGGTGGGCGGCTTCCGCGGCGTATGCGGCGAAGAAGTCCCCGTCATCGAAGTTCAACTCGGCGAGATCGACAGTTGTGGTGATACCCATCGACCGGAGCGTGCCCCACTCGCGGATGTCCAGCCTGCCCACAGTGATTGCTGCCGATGGATCCTCGCCCATCGCCGCGGCGCACGGGGCCTCGTACGGACAGCTGCCACACTCGGCCTGCCCGATCGGGGTCACGAGTGGCGGTGGGTCGTCGGAATTGCCGACGATTTGGAGGGCCCGGTGAGCGACTTTCACACGGAAGCTGTGTTCGTGGTCATACCGCTCCAGCAGTGACCGCTTCGCTTTCCCGCGACTGCGTGAGTAGGTAGCCACAATCGGCTCCGCAAGGTTGTGCCATAACAGCACCCGTTCAGCGGCGGCGTCAGGCCGAAAGGAAAGCTCACTGGTTCCGATGGTTGCCCCCAACAGCAACTCTTCACCGGGATGCCGGCCGCATGCTTGCAGCATCCGCGTGTAGTGAGCCAACTGCATGCCGTCCTCGAACCGATGCGGCGTCGTCGTCCACCCTGTGACCGACTGTCGGCAGGAAGGTTGGGCGAGCGGTGACGCGACGGCCGCCGTTTTCTTGGCGGCCGTGAATGTCTTGTGGGTCTTCACGTCTCCGGGTAGATAGCCGCCGTGCACGCGGATCAAGAGGTCCGGACGACCGGTTCGGCCGCCGACCAGATCATCGGGCAGCCAGCCCCCGAGGATCAATCCGACGCCGGCATCCATCGCCGCCACGGTCGTCTCGATCGCGTCATCGCGTTGCAGATCATGATCGACGCGCGCGCAGTCGGAGTTAAATGCCATCAACTGTTCGAAGACGAATTTTTCGAACGCATTGCCTGCATCCAGACGGAGCTGATCCTCTGGTGCCGGGACCCACGTCAGGGTTTGCACGGCCGGCGAAACGTCGTTGTGCACGCGCACCGGGCAACGCTTCGCCGCGTACCCGTCCAACAGCACCGGATCGGTCACTCCAACTCCCCACCGCCGGAGCTTTCAAGCCCTCCACGAACATCATCGCCCAGAGGAAGAAACATTTTCAGGACCGCTTTCTCAGATGTACGAACTTCTTCGTGATCTGCTCGGGCGCAGGACGCGCCACACAGCGACCCAGACGGCGTCCGGATCGCACGTGCACTCCCACTGCTCGGGATTTTCCTTGGTGGGGGCGGCGTAGGGCTCGTGACCCCGCTGATGGTGATCGGCTACCCAATGCTCGCGCCACTGCTCACGTTTCATCGCTTCTCGCCCCACTCTCTTCGCCATCGCCGTCTACCTCCTCGGACCCTCCGCGTCACGGCACCAGCCCGGCCGCCTCGCACAGGATGTGCAGCGCGGCCACCGGGCCATCCGAGGGAGAATGTTGATAGTCCAGCTGCTCTTCGGTCATTTCGGCTCGCGATTCGGCGACTGGAGCGGCAATTCGAGCGGCCTGGCGGCCTGGCTATTGAACTACTCTTCGGCCCGTAGTCGCTGCTCCTCATGATCTCGGATTTGGTCGGCCACACGGAGGACCGGGTGGCGGTGACTGTGGAAGTGGCTGGGGCGGCCCTTCTCGCACAGCCATCCGGGGTATGCCACTCCTTCACGGGCTGCGGTTGGCCGATCCAGCCGCGCTCAGCACTCATCGCCGGGGACGCCCAGCAACGTACCGGTCAGCGATGAATAGCGGCGCAGGTGGGATACGTCGCGGAATCGGAGGGCTCGAAAGCGGTGGAGGGCTGGGCATGCGTTGAGCTGTAGGCATCAATCGGTCGTCCTCACCACGGAATGCCCCGTTGGTGGCCTCATGAAGACGCGCGAGGTCAACCGGGTATTGGAACACGCCGTCGTCACGGTAGTAGCCGTGCTGATAAATCCAGTGGCAGCCGAGGCATGCGGCAGCGCCGTACACCACGACACCAGGATGTCGGGTTGGCCACTTCGCGGGATCGATGCCGTGCACCGCCTGGTACGCGCGGCGCATTTCTTGGCGACGGTGCCAAAGATTCGTCGCATGGTCGATCCACCGTGGCACCACTTTCCAGTCGACAATCCAATGGACTTGCCGGGGGGGATGCAAGGCGTCGTACTACGGGCCCCACGTGGTCGCAGCGTACGACGGTGCGCGTGTCAAGGGCACCAACCCATCCGGACTCCGGGAACTATTCCGAGGCATGCAGTACTCCCGAAAGATTGGGCCTCCGTATGGGAGGCGCTCTTGCCGGGCACCGGTTGGTCCCAGGCCGCTTCGTCATCCGAGCCACCCACGAGCGTGGGGTTGGCGTGCCATCTAGTCGGAGCTTGTCGACGGCATCTCATGAAGCCCTCCCAGGTTACATTGAGCGTCCGACATTTTCAGCAGTCCTGACTGCGACCCCTCACGACCAATGCTTGACTGGCGGGTGGCCTAGATCGCCGTCATGCTAGTCCCCATGGTTAGCGGCGTGGTGACTCCGCGGTTCCTCGTCGTTGGAACAGCTCGGCGGGACGGCCCCTGCCGGCGGTGAGCGTGGTGTCTGTCGCGACGAGCTGGGGCTCCATCGTGCGGCGGAATGCGTCACGCTGCAGCTCTTCCCCTGCGACGGCTTCGTGGGCCAGTCGGAGTTCGCGCAGTGTGAATTCGTCACCCAGCAGTCGGTCGGGATCCGGCTCGCTTCGGTAGCGAACGCGCAAATCTTCGACGGCGCGCTCGATGATGATGCGGTGGTCGAAGCTCAGGCGTCCAGGAGCTGCGGCCGGCATCAGCCTGGTGGTCTCGGCGAATCGCGACGCAAGCCGGTCCCGCCGCACGACTGCGACATGAGCGACCGAGAGGACCCAGCCGCGCTCATCGCGATCTGGGTCGTCGAACACGTGTAGCTGGCGGGGCTGCAACCCACGGACATTGGCTTTCTTACGCAGTGACCGGTCAACGGCGTCGGCCAGTGTCTCGCGCTCGTGCAGGAAGGTGCCCGGAAGCGCCCAGCCCCGACCGTGTGGTCTTCGCACCTCGAGCACCACCAGCCCGAGGTCGGCATCCAGGGACAGCACCGCGGTGTCGACCGCCACCGAAGGGCGGACGAAGTCGGCGAGGGTGCGCCCCTGGCTGTCACGCCATGGGCGGTCACTCATGTCAGTGCTCCAGGGTAGATTCGAAGAATTAGCGCGATAATACGCAATATGGGCGCCGCGGGCCAAGCCCTGTGAATCTTAGCGTTTCGCGCTCTTGGCTCGCCCGAGCATGAGTGCGACATCTGCCCTGAGGGTCGGGAACCTAGCTCTTGTCGGATCGCTGGTGTACAGTGAGCAGTAATTAGCGCGAAAACGCGCAAAATCGCTCCTCTTGAAACGAGATGGTCGGATGACGTTCTACCAGAGGCTGATCACAAACACCGTCCCGTGGCCGGGAGTACTCGACGTGTCACTCCTACCCAAGACCACGGTCGCCGCCGGGCACCGCCTCGCCGACGCAGCAAAAACGGCCGACTGGCCCGTCGTGATGAAGTTGCTCGACGATGAAAAGGTCCTCGTCGCGCGCCAGTGGCGTCCCGGCGGCAAGGCCTTGTTCACGCCGCTGCATCAGGCGGCCTGGCACGGCTTACCTCCCGAAGTCGCCGACACACTGATCAAGCGAGGCGCACTAAGGACACTGCGAGATGCTGAGGGCCGCAACGCATTCGACGTCGCAGCTGAACACGACCAACCATACGATCTGCGGATGCTGCTCAAACCGCCACCCTCGCCGCTTGCACCTCACCGGGTCGACCAAATCAACGACCATCTCAACAAGGTCATCGACGGAAGCCTCGGCCAACTGTTCGGCACTAGGACGCCGCGCCAGAAGCTGCGGTACCCGTCAGTGGAGATCCTGCACGAGCTGCCTCAGTGGAGCGTGTGGTTCCCGATACCCAACATGCACGGGGGCTTCCACATCGAGTTGCGGTACCAGTACCTCGAGGTCATCAGCTGGAACCTCGAGCCGGGCGGTACACGGCAGATGCACGTCATCACCCACCAAGGCGCGGTCCTCGTCAACGAGGAGCCCGCATGAGCGACTGGTTCGAACACCTCACCGGTTTTCGCGAAAGCGACTACGAATCGACCCAGCGCCGCTTGCGCGTCGAGGGCGACGAATTGGTGTCGACGGCCAACGGCAAACGGTACGTGTGCGGAGACTTGTCGATTCCAACCCTGGCCGAACTGCGCTCGCGGGTGAATGTGGCTGTAGCGCAACGCAGCACCGTAGCCGCCGTCGTCGGCGACGCGCAAGCACTGCACGCCGATCCCGAATTCGCGGACGCACTGTTCCAGGTCGCCTCACAGTTCAACCTTCTGGAAATGGTCGGGCCCAGCGTCCGACCCGAGGACGGCGTGGCGCGATACGCCGGCGACCCTACCCAGGGCCCAGCGTGCGCGATTGCGGCCGGGGCCGCCACCATCTACCGCAACTACTGCGTGCCCGTCGGTGGCGGGATCGGGCAAACGAGCGATCGCCAAATCGACGCACTGGCCCCCTTAGGCCACGCGCTCTCCTCGGAACTCGGACGGCCGGTCGATGCTCTGTGGACGATGCGAAACGGCTACGCGTTGTGCACCTTACAAGGACTCAATGCGATTACCGATCTGCTTACCGACGCTACCGAGGATCTTCGCGACAATCTGCGAGGGCAACTCGCCATCGGCTTGCACAGCAATGTCGAGGTCACCGACTTGATGGAGCGCCCACGGCGCATTGTGTCGCAAGCGTTCTGCTCAGCGCTGCCCGTCGCCTATTCACCGATCCCGCGTCCTGCATGGGAATCGTTCGCACGCCTGGTTCTCGAGGCCGCCTACGAAGCCAGCCTGCTGGCGGCGGCGGAGCGGGCGGTCTGCGGCGGCTCGAATACAGTGCTGCTGACGCGGTTGGGCGGTGGGGCCTTCGGCAATTCCGACGCGTGGATCGATGACGCGATGCGACGCGCCCTGGCTGTCGTGGAACATGCCGGCTTGGATATCCGAGTGGTCGGCTACGGCAGCGTCCACCCCTCGGTCCGCGCAATGGTCGAAGAATGGAGATAACTATTTTGGTAGATAACAACATTCAGGCTTCTGCTCCATCATGGCCACACGACGAGGCCATCCATGGGTGGTGGGTGGAACCCGGTCGGTTACTCGCCGGCGAATACCCAGGCTCGCTTTCGGACCGGAAGGCGAGGCAGAAGGTTCGCCTGCTCGTCGAGGCTGGTATCGACTCCATCGTGGATTTGACCGAAGCCGGCGAAATGTCCCAGCCGTACGAAACAAAGCTGCTACACGAGGAGGCCGAGAAAGCCGGGCGGCCGGTACCGCGTCATCACCGGTTCGGAATCCGTGACAACGACATCTTGGCTGACGACAAGGGCTACGACAAGATCCTCGACTACATCCAAAGCGAGCTGGACGCCGGCAAAATCGTGTACGTGCACTGCTGGGGCGGTAAGGGACGCACCTGCACCGTCATCGGCTGCCGCCTCATCGACGGCGGGCTGGACTACCATGGCGCGATCGCCGAACTTAGCCGCCTGCGGGCGGGAACCAAGAAGGGTCACCACCACGTCCCGGATACCCGGGCTCAACACCAGGTGCTACGCGATCGAGCCGCCTGCCGCAACCGTGACGACACCCCGTGAGGGGGGTCGGCGGCGACCCGGGGCAAATCCTCGTTCCGTGTCGGGCCCACGATTGCGGCCTGACTGCGCCCCAGGGAAATAGCGGCGCCGTCACGGCCTAGCTATAGCTAGTGTTCGGTACTGGCCCAGTTCCAGCGACCGCGCTGATAGGGGGAGTTGGCTTGCCCCACTGGTGCTGGTTCCCCTTCCATTTCCCGCACCCACATGGGCATTCACGTTGAGAGCTGAGATGTCGTAACTTGCGCCAGTATGGCTGGTCAGTGAATCGATAGGCCTTGGTTGTTAAGCCAAAGTCATCAACGAGTCGAAGCGACTGCGTCAGGAGCAAACAGCCCATCTCCCCAACAGTCACCAACGTGTCAGCCGCCATGCTGGCCAGCGGGTAACCGCGTCCTTCAGTCTCACCATCGCTCTTGTCGACGGCCTTGGGCTTTTTCGTTATCCGCCGCAGACTCATGGCGTTGAAGGGATAAGACCGGATGGGACCTATATATGCGATCCGCGAGCCGACAGCTGGGTGAGCAATATTCGAAAGCCACGCGTAGTAATGATCGCGAAGGCCCTCTAGACCTGACTCCTTCTCCAACTTATCTACGTAAGTCATCACATTGATCGCGTCAGCCGTCCCAAGTTCCTTCATTCCCCGGTGTCCCGTCAGAAAGTCAATCAGGAGTGGGTTTAAAGCGTTGCGAATCCCTGCCGGATCACGGGCAGGGCGTTGCTTGAAGTTCGACCAAATCTCGGAGATGGCTTTTGCCTCATACAGCAAACAGGCGACCTCTTCGATAATCGCCCTAGCAAGGATGGCCGCAACATGAAGATCCCACTCAATCAAACTGCGAGAGCACGCTGTTGCCACTTCGACAAAGCGCCACGCGTGGTTGAGCCACCAGGAGATGAGCTGCGTATGGAGAGACGGCAGCACCACCGCCGCGACCGTATCGCTATCGCTGTAACTGACATTCTTCGACACATTGCCTACGCAGGACAGTTTTCCGCTCGCCATATCAGAGCAGCGCCAATGCTGCTGCGGATCACCCTGAATCGATTCCATCAAAGCTGAAACCTGAATTTTGGTTATCGGCTGGGTATTAATCTCAACATGCACCGCATCGTCAGTGAGCCGACGTAAGGGCTCGATGAGGGCATCAAGGTTTCTCAACTTCTCCGCGCGGCCTGCGCCCAGGGCCTCTTCGGGCGAGATGTCCTTGTCCCTCAGCATCTGTCAATAATAGGCAGCAGGTTTGCGCCAAATCGAACGCTTCTTGGCCGCCGTCCCGGCGCCAACTATCGGCCGGCTCTGCCGCGCACTGCGAAAGCACCTGCCGCACAATAGAATGATGATGCTTGACCGTCGACACCGGTCTGGCTCGCCCTCTGTGCACCACGGATGGCCCACTAGTTGGCTAGAAATACCAGCCAGAAGCCCCGGCCGAATCCTCCTCGGCGCGGTCGCGCTGGGAACCAAGCCGAAACTGGCGGTCGTGGCTGATGACCGGGAGCTAAGACTTGCGACGCGCCAAATGCGTGGCGTTCATCCAGCAGCGCATCCGCCACTTCTGTCGACGGCAGCGGCCCACCACCCTCCCGACCCGCACGGCGAAGCGCCGCGACCAATTGCAGCTCGGAATCGATGAATTCGAGGTCGTGCAAGCCGGTCAGCCTGCGTGGCTCCGCGGCTGTCTGCGGGGAGCCTACGGGTCGTTCCGCAGTTCTTCGCCTGAACCGCCGAGTGGCGCTTAGGCTCATGGACAACGTTGGGTCGTGACAGATCAAGGCATAATTGGGGGAGACAACTTGTATAGCCGATGTTCCGCAACACCGCCGCGACAAAATGGCGAGTCTCTTGCATAGCCTTGGAGCGATTCTGGAGCAAGCCACTGGAATCACCGCAACGTTCGACAACGGCGGAGAAGTGCTTAGCCCAAGGGGAGACTGTTGCCTGCCCGGATTCACTGTCAAGTTCCCCGGCGATCAACTGGTCGCCTTTGACCGGGTCGGCCTGAGGGTCGACGGCGACCACGTTCGCCTGCATGTGTGGCCCGCCGAACTCAAGGCTCAATACACGCGTGTCTACTCCGATCCGACGAAAGTCAAGGCGCTCATCGACCTGGGAAACCATCCCGATTGGACACTTCAGTCCAACTTCCAGTTGGCCTACCGATTCGCGCAACCAATCCAGCGGTGGTTCCCAGACAGGCAACTGTCCGGGCGGCAATACGTAAATCAGTGGATCGACGATTTCCGTGAGGGGTGCGCCGGAGCGCGAACCCGCGACCAGGTGGCTGATCCAAGGTTCTTCGACTGGCTCCTAAAGCGTGGCTACGCATGTGACAGTGAAAGGCGAAGCCTCGAGGATTGGGCGAACAAGCGGCCACCTCGGCAGCAGTTGCACATACGTCCGGGCATTGAGGTCCGTAGAACCTGGCCATACGCAGAAGCATTCGCACAGAACCGTCAGCGTGAGTTCGTTGCCGAAGTTCGCGAGGCGATTGATCGGGTGTTGTCCGCTCTCGATGAGCCAAAGCTCAATCTCATTCGGACGGATACCCACATCAAGGAGCGATTCCGCCGTGGGACGCAGCGAAATTCCGGGACTCCGTCATCGGAGGCCGCAGCAACCCAGAAGACCGCATGTCCGACGTGCCACATGGTCCACGCAGGCGAATGCCTGTGAGGTAGAGGTCGACTCGATGGCTATGGCGGACATCGTGGCCGATACTTCGCAGGGCCAATGCCCCAATCGGGGCACGCACCCCATTCAGGCATACCGCGAGGCGTGGCCCTCATGTCGGTGGCTTTCGCCGCATCCTGCAGACTGTCAACATCTCCTGATGACTGGCTACGACATCATCGGTGACGTCCACGGGTCCGCGACACACCTTTCGGATCTGCTCGAGGCTTTGGGTTATCGAGATGTCCGGGTCGTAGGGCCGGTTACGAATATGTCTGTTGTAGACCCCACCCGTGCGCCGGTTGTTCATATCGAGCCACCGGCCTATCGTCAGGATCGATACCGTGGCTGCTCCTGCGCGCTTGAGCGCCAACGCAGCTGACTGTGCAATGGCTTCGTGCGGTCTGGCGCTCTGCGGCTGATTCGCACGCCGTCGGCGCCAACGAACGGTGGCGCGGTTGGGGGTGACCAGCTCATCCGCCTGTCCGTAGTTGTGTGACGAGTGCACGCTCTTGAGCGAGTACGTCGTCCAGTTGTACGGGCGTAGGGCCGGGGGTGTCGTCCAAAGCTCGTTCGGCGAGTGCCAGGAATTCGCGCAGTTCATGCTGTAGGTCGTTTAGCCAAGGGTTCCTTCCTCGCATGCTCGACAGCATCAAAGCCAGCGCGCGACAGGGCATCCGGCGCAGTCGGAGTATTCGGGATAGTCACAGATAGGCTCTGCGTGTCGCGTGTCCATGTCACTCCGCCAACAGCGGCGTCGACAACGTCGGCAATTGGGTCGAGAGCGTTCGCCAACTCGGCGACCGAAAGGCGCAGCGTGAGCGTGTGTCCTTGCGTTGCCGTCCAGGTGGCGGGTCCACACGGTGTAGGTGCCGTCACTGGCGTCGTATTCGGACACTAGCGCAAGCGCCTTCTTGGCAAGCGCCACAACGGCTTCCGGTGTGGTCACGGTTTGATCCTCGGCGAACGCTCGGGTGTAGCCCTCGCGGTTGTAGAGGCCGACGCCGTAGCCATCGTCTGGCTCGACAGCCTCGCAGACGGTCATCGACGGGCCGTCAAAACCGGACCCGACCATCAGGTAGACGCCACCCTCCAAGATGCTGTCGTGGGAGATGAAGACGCGGCCCCCACCCGTGTCTTGGTTGCCGAACGGCACTGCGAACGTGGCCGTTAACGCGGCAGCGATGGGCCGGGTGTAGGCGTAGTTATCCCAATTGATCTGACGCTCCGAGTTGTGCCCATTTTCAATCTGGTTCAGTTCGGTCATTTTCCGCCATTCCCGGCGACGCCACCCTCGGGCGTCCACCACTTGCACGTGTCACGTGCCGGCTCTTCCCCTGGGGCACCGTGCGGTGGGGCGCGGTTGCCGGGACGGCGGGCCAGGTACCCAAACGGCCGTCCGCTCGTGAGCGATTCCAGGGTAAGGGAGGACCCCGACAGAACGGGGCGACCATCGATTCGGTCGTCAGTCGCGCCAGGACGACGACGGCGTCGGTTGCCCGCCATCGCCCCGTCGGCACCGGGGTACCTCAGCCATCGCTGAAACGCCCGATTCACCCAAGTGAGCCGCGGCCCAGTCGTCCTCCGTGAGCTTCAAGGCAGCGCGGTACGAGGGCGCAACGCCGTCGACTGCGGTGACCATCGAGTGCACGGTCGCCACTTACAGCACCGCTGAAAGGTCGGCCCGTTGGTCGACTTCCGAGCACGAACCGAGGGCCACGTCTCGCACTACACGGCCAAGGCGGCCGGGTCCTGCGGCTTGACGATTTCCAGGCGTTCCAGGCCGTGAAGCTCCGCTTTCGCGTCACGCGACAGCCACGACGGCGGTGTCGGTGCGTACGGAATGTAGTTCGGTGGTGGCTGGACGACCCTGACCGGACCAGCGAGACGAGGCACCGGTACCGGAACTGACTGACTAACGCCCTAGCACCAACCAAACCGCAGCCGGCGGTGCCTGACGCGCAGTGGTCGGCGGCGTAGTCGCACCGATGACGGTGCCTCGTCCAGCTATTGCCTTTTCGGTAGCGACGGTGTAAGGCTAAGGGCCACATGGAGGTTCGGGCACGTCGTCGTGGCCCAGCCGCGGCATCCCTCGCATTGCAGCGTTGCACATGAGGCCCGAAAACCACAGGCAACCGACTAGCGGGATTCGCGCGGAGTTTGCTTGATAAGGCGGGTCAGTAGTTCCCGAAGAGGTTCTCGTGCCGCTTACAGAGCGTTTGGGTGGCGTGGAGAAAGAACATTTCACCGTCGAAGGTGATCTGCCGCCGGTTGTGTTGCCGCCGTGGTAGTAGAGCCGCTCGACCAGTGAGGCCGCGGGGCCGGCCCCGCGCATAAGCGATGTCGTCGGCGAGCTGACTGAGCGGTGCAACGTGGGGCTCACGAATGCGGGCCAACTTCGCACGCAGGAATGCAGGATCGGCGTTGCGGCCGTTGATGCCTGGCATGTTGTGAGTTTGCCAGAAATCGCCTTTTCGCCACATGGCCCCACAACTTGTCCTAAGTCGGGTCCGAGGCGGTCTGCCGATCGCACGCGCCGCTGGCGCTAAGTTGCATGCTTGGCTATGTATCCAGTTGCGCACGTAGCTCTATGAGCTTCGCGTGATGAGCTACTAGACGCGGTGACTTGCCGATCCACGACGGCCGTGTTGCCGTTAACGCATCCCCAACCTCGTTATAGGCGGCGTGCAAAAATTGTTGCAGGTAAGTCCCGCCTCCGGCGACAGCGACGATGCGGTCGATACCTTCGGCGGCGGCCGCGAATCGGCCGAGGTGTAGATTCGCGATGACCTCGAAATTGTCGAACATGATGTTCTGATGCAAAGCGGAAACGCCGCTTCGTGCCGACTTGGTCAGGGTCAGCGCCTGAGTGAATTGGCCGTTCTTCAGTGACTTGTCGATCGTATTGATTACCGCTGAGTCTGGGATCTTCGACAGTAGTTGTCGATCAGCGATCGCGGCTAGTTGTTCGGCGAGCTCGCGAGCGTCGGAGGTGCCAAAGCTGTTGATTGACTGTGCTGCTTGGATTGCGAAGGCATAGATTACGTCGCCGCGTTTTGGCTGGTCAGCGAACTGCTCAAGTGTCGTTAGTTCCGCGATGGCGCGTTGCGCAATGCGGGCAGCCACGTCAAAACCTAGATTTCCTGCCACGGCGTCGGATATCGCGTCACAGGCGACCTTCGTGACCATACTTTGTGGAGCCACGGTCAGCGTAACGGTTGCGGACTCTTCGAGGACCTGCTCGAGTAGATCGACGCCTCGCTGGTATTCTCCGCGCGCAGCATAGCAGTTCGCGATCTCGGCCCTCAGAAAGAGCTTGGCGCAACGGAATACGTAGACAGCTTGAGAATCAGCGTTGTCGGTGACGGTGATGTCATCGGCAAGTTTGAGTATCCAATCGCCGTGTGTGAGTAGCTGTTCGACGGGGAAGAAGGCGCCTGTTCGGCGAAGTTCGATAATCCACCCGTATAGGCAACCCATGAACACAGCAAGCAAGGCGATGAGGTCGGCCTCATGGGGCGCGGCTTGCTGATGGATGGTCCGCAGGATCTCGTGAACGAGAGGGTGAATGTTGATGGTGTCACTCGCCGGGTTGGATGCGCCAGAGGCATCAACATAGCGGCGCCTTTGTGCGATGGTCTGTGACCTCAGATTTGTGAGAATCGCGTTTCGGCGCTGCTGACTAGCTTCCACAGGCGATGGTGGGTTAGTCAAATCGAGTGTCACAAAATCATTTTCGACGGTCTGTAGAACTAGGTTTAGCGGGATGAGTTCCGGCGCGAAGAATGCTGAATGATAGACAAGGAGCTGGGTCTCGCGCTTGTAGGCGTTGCCGGCGCCCGCGGTCTCTCCGAGCTGGCTGACCGCGAACCGAATTGCGGCGAAGGCCGTCTTGTCGAAGTCGTCGGGCTTGGCTGAGTCGTCGTCGAGGGCATCCTCAAGGCTTGCGAAGTACTTCTCTGAAAGTTGGCTAATGTCCTCGTCGGCATTTCGAAAGTACAATGCTGCCATCGCAATTGCGAGGGGAAGCCGTTCAAGGCGCTTGACGACCTCCCGGACCACGTCAGAATGAACCCCGGGTTTTAGGCCGGCGTAGGCCTCGAAGCATGCCGTTGCCTCATCCTCCGTGAAGGATCCGACATGTAGTCGGATTGCCGTAGGCGCCCAGCCTGTACTGTCGTTTGTGGTCACCACGACCAACCCGCACCCGCTTGTCGGAATGAATGGTGCTATATCCTGTCCCGATTGGGCCCCATCGAAGACAAGTATGAAAGGCCTTCTCCGGCAAGACATTTCAGTCTGGAAAGCGGCGCCGAGGTCGCTCACCGAAGGGACATCGACTCCTGCCGCGGCCAAGACGTCTTTGATCCTGGCTTGCACCAGATCGACCGAACGGGAATCGACCCAGCACACTTCTTCAAAGAAGTGCCTGTTGAGGTGGCAGAAGTCGGCTGCAATGGTGCTCTTGCCGAAGCCGGTGACACCGGTGAGTATCACAACCTTGGGGTTGCGCGTCGTAACTGACTCGGTGAAGAGCTTGGTGATCGTGGCCAGTTCTTCCGTTCGCGGGACGGCCGAGATCAGTCTAGGGACCTCGCTGAGTGGCATACCCCAGTCGAATCCCCTTAGAGCATGCGCTATTTGAGCATCCGGCAGACATAGCAAGGCCCTGATGTCTTCTCCGCTTAACCGACGTGGTGATAAATCAGCTGCAGATTCGAAGATCGAATCCATCAGAAGCGCGGCAAGGAGCTCAACCGAGCGTTCGCCGCGCCCCAACGCGTGGTCTTGGCGTAGTTCGCGGATGAGTGCCAGGATTGACTGCTTGATGGCCGGGGCACTTCGTTCATCGCGCAGTACCATCCTGCTTGGGTCTGACGTTCCGCCCGTTATCGCTTTCGCGACTACGGGATATATCTCTTGGTCGTCTGGCGACCTAGTCGGCGGCCCGCATGCGTTCAGAAGCTTTTTTGCGAGGGGCTTGTTGGTGAGGATCACAGCCTCACCGGCGTTGGTTCCCATTCGCTTGAAAATCGAAGACGCGTCGGAGTGCCTCAGCGGATTCATACTCGATGGAGTCTTTGAGGATTTGACCTGCACGCGGCGGACAACGGTGCCGTCGACTTCTATTGCGAAGTCGACGATGTCATCGTCAGCATCGCTGGCGGTTCCGAGGTCTGCGCGTGTCGGTTCGATTACCAGAGTGAGCCCACTGAGATCGTCGACACGTTCCGCGATGATGCGGAGAATTTCTTCCGCTGCTGCAAGGTACTGTCGTCGGAAGCCGTAGGCGGCAATCGTGCCGCCATCAGCAGTCACCGTCGACCCTCGCGGCTAGAAGCCGTCATTGTTGCCCCCACGACCCGTCAACATTGCCACGACGGAAAGCACCGCAAAATAGCCACAACCGGCCCAGCATTGGTCAGTCGTCCTTGTCCTCGGTAGCCCGGCGTCGCGGCCGCGGTGGGCATCCCGACGACCCCCGCGAACAAACGCACGATCAACACCCAGGTTCGCAGTTCCCACTACCCCTTCCGCGAATGTCAGGGGCAATCTCGTGCATCAGGCACTCGGCAGTCAACCATAACGAGGCGCCCAGCATCGGCCGCGCGC
>NZ_HG964939.1:0-106879 GCF_000613245.1 Mycobacterium asiaticum DSM 44297 | reverse complement strand
ACCGAAAGAGGGCCCCCGAAGGGGCCCTCTTTCGGTCGGACTGACGTTAGGCCGCGGTGACCGGATTGGTGGCCGCCTTCTCGGCTTCTCCGACGCCGATGTACTCGGCCATCAGCACGTGCATCGTGCGGCGCGTGTCGCGAGTGTTCGGGACCGCGTTAGTGACCTTGCCGTCCTTGCTGACCTTGGTGACGAGCACGGCGTTGTCAGCCCAGAGCGGGTTGTCGAACGCGAAGAAGTCGACCTCGACCTCGACCTCGTCCTTACCCTCGCCCTTCTTGACCTTGACCTTGTTGTTCAATCCGTCCAGCAGGTTGAGGCTGAGTTTCTTGTCGTAGAAGGTGCGCGCGAGGCGGACGTAGCCGTGGATGGCGATCGCCCATGCCGCCAGCGACCCCGAGCGGTACTTCTGCCGGTCGGTGTAGCTGGAGACCGGACGAAGTTCGGGCCGCAGGTCGGCCAACTTCTTCCAGTACCCAACGAACCAGCTGACAACCTTGTCGATATCCGCCTCGGGGATATCGGCCCAGGCATCCTCGAACGCCACCGCCAGGGTGTTGAACGCCACCAGCCGCGGGTTCTTCTTCGCCAGCGTGTTGCTGACGGTCTCGACGTTTTTTTCGGTCAGCAGGGGCGACTGCTGGATGACGGCCCGGGCGATCTTTTGGCCGGTGTTGCGCTGGGCCAGGTACTTGGAGCGGGTGGCATCAGCCTTGTCGCCCTCCTGGTTCATCCAGTAGAAGATCTCGTTCTCGGTCTCGGCGGGCACGGTCCAGATCCGGACCGAGAACTTCCGGTTCAGGTCGAAGGTGGAGCCCTTCGCGGCCGAACCCGCCGCTTCGACGATGGACAGAATCCGGTGAACCGAATCCGGGGCGGTGGCCCTGCCGTCCTCGATCACGAACTGGCCCGCGGTCTCGTCGTAGTAGACGTTCGATTCTTCCGGCCGGAAGTTCAACGTCAGCTGCCCGAAGACCGCCTTGTTCTCGATCAGGTCGCGGGCCCACCGGTCAACCTTGGCGTTCTTCAGCACCTGCTTCTTCGTGACCGAGTTCTTCCCCCGCTGGCGGTCCGGGTCGACCTCAAGCAGGTCATGCTCCACCATCCACCGAATGTCCCCGGCCGTGACCACGCCGTCGTAGACGACGTGGTCGAGGTCGTGGCTCTCGATGACGGGCTCAATAATCATGCGTTTCACTTGGTACTTCTCCTAAATATAGTGTTCATCGTGCGCCACAGGTACGTGGCTTCGGTCGCTTACCGGCTGCGGTACGTCGCCGATAGAAGCCGATGGTACGTCGGAATTACGTGGCTGTCAAAAAGGTTCTGGCGACCAAAATCTCCACGTACCGCCAGGGCGTCCCCCGACAACGCCGTCGGCCGACGCCTCGGCCCTGCCGAACGCCGGCGCAGATGAGCAACGCGATCGGCACCGCACTCCCGTCCGGCCGAGGCGACAGCTTCTTCTACAGGGTGGTGGTGGTAATGACGGCCATTTCGTTAGAAGGTACTTTGCCGGTTCACGGACAACCCCGAGTCAACACCTTCCATCATCCTGAGAAGCTGTTCGCGACCGAGGACGATGACTCGCCGTAACCGGCGGTCATAGAGCCGACGATGCCGCGACCAGCGCGGCATCGCCCGCCAGGACACCGTCGATCACCTCCAGCAAGCGTGCCGCTGCGTGCCCGACGGCGAAGCGCTGCGTGTAATGCTTTGCTGCGGTGGCACCGTGGCGGGCCGCCCGGGCGGGGTCAGCAAGTTCGTCGAAAGTGGCTGCCAGCCCGGCGATGTCGTCGACGCCCACCGGGGGACACCCTGGTGGCTGGTATTCAAGCAGGCCGCCGACGCTCGACACGATCGGAGTCACGCCCAGCTGCATCGAGAGCACCTGGACCCCGCTCTGCGAGGCGCGACGGTAGTGGGCGACCGAACCCTTGGCCCGGCCCAGGGTGCCCACGACTTCGCTGTACCGATACCGTCCCGAGCGCCAGTGGGTGTGGGGCGGTAGGCGTCCGCTATCCACCGACCCATCGCCGATGAGCACCAAATTGTCACCGCGCCAACCGGACCCGTCGACGTGGCGTTGCCAGGCCCGCAGCACCACGTCCAGGTTCTTGTACGGGTTCAGCCGGCCCACCATGACGAAATCGCGCCGGGCCTCGGCCGCGACGGGCGCCGGAACCAGCGCCGGGTCCAGGTCACTGGTCAACGGCGCGACATGCACGGGGGTGCCAGCCACATCCCGGCGATCGGCGACGCGTGCGGCAACGTAGTCGCTGTAGGTGACGGTGGCCGCCGAGCGGGCACCCCAGCGGTCGAATACTGCGAGTTCGTAGGACGGTCGCTGTTCGGCGGCGTCATGGGGACGGTCGTCGTGTATCAGCTGAATCCGGGGTGCGCTGCCGGCCAACGCGATCCAGCGCGGGTCGCGCACCAACTCGGTGACCACGACGTCGGGTCGGTAGGCGCGGACGCGGCGCCAAGCGGCGAAGCTGTCCGGCCAGGTGGCCGCCGTGCGGAACCGTGGGTCGAGCACGAGTTCGTAGTCACGGGCGGTGTCGGATTCCGGGTGCTGGTCGGAGGTCACCAGCAGCACCTCGGCCCCGAGGCGGCGCATCACCTCGGCCTGCACGCGCGCGAGCGGCCGCAGCCATGGCGAAAGCCAGAGCACCCGCACCATGGTTATCCGTTTCCGCTGGGGCCGTAATCTACCCACCAGCGGCCCTCGAATTGGGGGTAGGCGCGGCGTACCTCACCGAACAGGTCCGGCAGGGTCAGCAGCACGCGGTCGGGGTCTGCGCTGGTCAACTGCTCGGGGGAGATGATCGGGATGTCGGTGCCCGGAATCCTGCGGCCCTGTTTGCCCGGCGAGGCGTCGGCGATCCCCGCCAACAGCTGCCGGTCCACCTTTGCGATGTTCAGCAAGGCGGGCACCCGCGAGCCGGCGCCGTAGCCGTAAACCGTGCGGTTGGTATCCGCCTGCAGCACAAGCCAATCGCGCAGCTGCGCGGCGTGGCTGTCGACGGCACGCTGCAGGCGCTGCAGCACGAGCGCATCGGTCACGCCGAAATGGCTCTCCCGGGACAAGATCTCCCGCACGCGCTCGTCGGGCTCCACGTGGCCGTGTACGGCAGCTACCAGAATGGTTCCGGCGTACAGATCGAACTCCCATGCGGTGGCCACACTCATCCCCACGGCGGCAAGTAGATTGACCAGCGCCGTCAACGAGTAGTAGGCGAAGTGGCCGTGGCGCAAGGCAGTCCACTGTCCTTCGCTCACCATCGTCATCAAGGACGGGAATTGAATCAGCAACACGCCGTCGGGCGCGGTGACCTTCGCGCGCTGCTCGAAACCAGACCGCTGATGCGGGTCGTGGGTGATGCCGAAACAGTCGAGCACCACGTCGGCGACTTCTCCAGCTCCGATGGCTTCGGAAAACCCGCGTTCGGCAAGTAAGGGTAACCACGTCCCGCCGTGCGGGCTACCGAACTCGCGAACCGTGTTCCCACGCAGCCAACCTGCTTCGGCGACTTGCCGTACGGCGTCGGCGGCCTGATCCCGCAGCGCTTGCGGTTCGATGCCGCGCGGCTCCTCGGTCACCGTGTCGTCGTCGGCCAGTTGTGCCAGGCCGCAACCAATGCAGAGATCCATCGCCAACGGATGCGCCGATTCCTCGGGGCTGATCGGATCGCTCGCGAACGGAAAGTGGTCGGCCGCGGGCGCTTTCCCCAGATCGAGCACCCGGTGCAACTCGATGCCGCCGCAGCCCCGGCAGCCGCGGGCGGTCATCAACGGACCGCCGCAGTCGTCTTGGCCTTGCGTGCCATATGCAGGGTCGGCAGGGGATAGACGATCTGACCGCCCCACTCGGTGACGTAGCTGAGTTGCTCGGTGAGCTCGGATTCCAGGTTCCAGGGCAGCACCAGCACCACGTCCGGTCGGTCGCGGGCGATGACCTCCGGGTCGTGAATCGGGATGCGGGTGCCGGGTGTGAAATGCCCATGCTTATAGGGATTCCGGTCTACCGTGTACTCGAGGAGGTCGCTGCGGATCCCGCAGTAGTTGAGCAAGGTATTGCCCTTGCCGGGGGCGCCGTAACCGACGACGCGCTTTCCCTCGGCCTTGCATTTGAGCAGGAAGCGCAGCAGATCATGGCGCGCCTGCTCGGTTCGCTGGCGCAGCTTCAGGTAGCCCTCCGGACGGTGTAGGCCGGCCGCCTCTTCGATGCGAAGGATGTTGGTCACTCGCGCCGACGGTGCGCCGGCCACCTCGATCGGGCGGGCCCAGACGCGGATCGATCCGCCGTGGGTGGACAGCAACTCCACGTCGACGACGGCCAGGCCCGCGCTGGCAAGGGCGTTGATCGCCGAGTAGACGGTGTAGTACTGGAAGTGCTCGTGGTAGATCGTGTCGAATTGCCCGAGGCTGACCAGGTTCAGGGCGTGGTGCACTTCGATGCTCAACCAGCCGTCGTCAGCGAGCAGACCGCGCAGCGACTGGGTAAAGCCGCGCAGGTCGGGTATGTGTGCGTATACGTTGTTGGCCACCACCAGGTTCGCCGGGCCGTGCTCGGTGCGCACCCGCTGTGCCACCTGCTGGTCGAGGAACTCCGAGACGGTCGGCACTCCCCGATCGGCCGCTGCCGCACCGACATTCAGTGACGGTTCGATTCCCAGGCAGGGAATCCCCCTGGCCACCGCGTGTTGCAGGAGGTAGCCGTCGTTGCTGGCGACTTCCACCACGAACGAGTCGGTTCCCAGCCCGAGCCGCTTCGCCGCCTGCTCGACGAAGGTCTCCGCATGCTGGACCCAACTGTCGGAATACGAGGAATAGTAGGCGTATTCGGTGAATGTTTCCTCGGGTGTGATCAGCGCGGGTATCTGCAGCAGCAGGCAGTCCTCGCACAGCCGCAGGTGCAGCGGGTAAGTGGGCTCGGGCAGGTCGAGTTCCGCGGCGGCGAGAATTTTCTCGCAGGGTGGTGTGGCGCCCAGGTCCAAGACGCTGAGCATGCGGTCCGAGTCGCATAAGCGGCAGATCATGTGGTTCTCGATTCGTCGTTGGGTGGGAAGGGTTGGGTTCGCGAGGCTGTGCGGTGGTGTCACATCACCGCGCCGATCGCGTCGAGATACGCGTCGGTCATGGCCGTGACCGTGTAATGCTTTTGCATCCGCTCGAACCCGCGGCGTCCGATCTCGGGCAGCCCGTCGGGTTCGGCCAGGATTTCGGCCAACCGGCTCCGCCAGGCCGCCACCGAGACCGGTTCGACTACAAACCCGCAGTTGCCGAAATCCAGCATCTCCGGGACGGCGCAGATGCCCGATGCGGCAACCGGCACGCCACGCGCCATGGCTTCCAGGATCACCAGCGGGAAGGCCTCCGAACGGCTTGGCACACAGAGCAGATCGGCGTCGGCCAGAGCCGGGCCGGGGCCGTGTGACCAGCCGTGCCACTGAACTCGATCGCGCAGCGACTGCGGGGTGCGGGCTTCGAGCTTCGCGCGGTCCGGTCCGTCACCGAAAATCGAGAGCCGCCAGGGCAGATCGGTCAGACCGGCCAACGCATCGATCAGCAGGTCGGGATTCTTGTGCTCGACGATGCGGGACAACATCACCAGGTGCGGTGGCGCTCCGGCAACCCGCACGCGTTGTGGCGGTTCATCACTACAGGCGACGCCATTGGGCGCCACGAAGGGTTGCCCGCTCAGCCGGTGATGCGGAGTCAGCATCTCCCAATGCCGTTGCGCTAGCACGATGAAGCCGTCCGCCCGGCGCATGGCTGTGGTCAGCGGACGTGAATAGATTGGCCCGTCCTCGGCAGGCGGCACATGTGGGGCAACCAGCCAGCGCCGGTCTGCAGATGCCGCTCGCCACAGCGTGGCGAACCCGGTCTCGGTGTTGGTGTCGCCGCTGATCAGCACGGCCGGTCCGGCGGGTAGATCTACCATGGGTGCCCACCACGGCTGACGCACCACCCGCACGCTGTGTGGAATCTCCTTGATCAACGGCCCGAACCGCTGCATGCACACGATGGTGACGGGGTAACCGCGACGGTCCAGTTCCGCCGCCAACAGCGCCTTCTGCCGTTCCGCGCCCCCGTAGACCAGACGATTGGTGGTAATCACGATCGGTGGTTTGTCGGTGCGACGCGCTTCGATGGCGCGGTTGCGCACCGCGCGTTTGGATCGCTGCACGCGGTCCAACAGGGCGGTGCCCGCCAGGTAGGCATCGGCGTGGTGCACGCTGTCGCGGCGTTCCAGCAGCAGAGCAATGTTGGCGCGCAGCAGATCCCGGTTGCGGAACCGTTCGACAGTGGAGACCTCTGCGCCGTGCACCGAGACCGGATCACCGGCGCTCTGAGGGGGCGTCGGGTTGCCGTGGTCGACGTCGAGTTCGTCGGCCAGCAGAATGCGCCAACCGGCCGCGGTAGCCCGTTCCTGCCAATCGGTTTCCTCACCGTAGAGAAAAAACTCCTCGTCGAAACCGCCGATCTGATTCCACGCCTCGCGGTTGATGGCCAGACAGATTCCGGCCACGTACCCGTCGATGCTTTCGGATTCGGCTGGCTGCCTGCGATACAGGTGTGAGATCGGCGTTCCCCGCAGGCGGTCGGAGTAGCCGGCGGCGGCCACCAGCGCGCGAGTCAGGGTGCGGCGACGCGTAGCGATGTCCCACCGTTGCGGACCGGGCGCCCCGATGTCCTGGATCAGCGGTGACACGGCGGCCACACCGGGCCGGTGCAGCAGTCGCCGGGTCCGCGTCAGCGGCCCCTTCAGCCGCGTATCGGCGTTGAGCAGCAGCAGGTCCGTATCGGCGGGGGTGTGTGCCACCAAAGCGTTGAACGCTCCGCCGAAGCCCAGGTTCACCGGCCCCAGCACCCAATGCACATCCGGGTGACGGGCGGCCAGCTCCTCCCGTCCGGGGTACGTATCGCCGCTGTTCTCGTAGACGTAGACCGGCAGTTCGGGCGCGTATTCGGCGAGACTGGCCAGGCACTGCTCCACCAGGTCGTGGCTCTTGTAGGTCACGATCAGCGCCGACAGCGGACGCTCAAGGCCCAGCGGAACCGGCTCTGCCGTCGGCGGTTTCAGATACGCGCGATCCAACTCGGTTGTCATGGCAACACCTGTCTTCCGAACAGTGAAGTCAACATCGACCATTTGACCGGGCCGATCACCATGTTGACGGCCAGATACGTTGTCGCCGCGGCGGCCAGCACGAGCACGACCTGGGCACCCGTCAACAGCAACACCACCCCGGCACAGGCTGCCGTTGGCACCAGCAACCACAGCAGGAACTTCGCCGGGGTGCGGTAACCGCAGCGGCTGCCCAGTCGCCAGCTCGCCAGCGCCATACCGAACAGCTCGGTGCACACTAGGGCGATGCCGGCCCCGACGGCACCGAACCGACTGTCCAGAGCCAGATTCAGCACGACGTTGACGACCAACGTGGCCACGAACAATCGGAAGAAGAACCGCTGTTCGTGGCTGGCGAACAGGCCTTGCCCCAGGGTTCCGGTGACGAACCGCAGGGACGCTGCGATGAGGAGCAGCGCCAATGTCGGTGCGCCGCGAGTCACGAAGTCGCTGTCGCCGAACAAGTCGATAAGTGGTGCGGCCAGCATCGAGCCGACCACGGCAACCGGGAGGGCGATAAAGAACATCAATTCCACACTGCGGCGCAAGAATCCGACGTAGGCATCGATATCGCGGGAATAGAGCGCGGTGGCCGTGGACAGCGTCGACTTCTGGAAGAACACCGACAGCGCCTCAGTATTGAATGCGATGGTGTAGGCCAACCCGTAAACGCCCACTTCGGCGTGGGGGCTCAGCAGCGATAGGATCACGCCGTCGGCGCGCCAATAAAGGATCCCCAGCACCGCGACGCCCATGAGCGGAAGGCTTTCCCGCAACAGGTGCATGGACTCGCTCGCCGAGAAGACCGGACGCAGCTTGATGTGCCGTGCCGCGGCCGCGCCCTGGATTAGCAACTGCACTGCGGGTGGGATCAGTTGTGCGACCGCGAACCAGATCACGTCTTCGCGCGTTGCCACCAGCCAGCTGACCATGGCCAGGGTGCCCAGCCGGCCGGCGACATCGGAGATGGCCACCGCGGCGAAGCGGACAGTGGATAAGAATACCGGCTCGAACCGGGTTCGCATCGTCAGCATCAGCAGCTGGCCGGACAACACCACCAACATCACGCGAACGTCAACGTCGCGATAGATGAGCCACCCGGTGGCGGCCGCGATGACCGCCAGTGGGACGCAATACACAAGGGAAAGACCACTATTGACCCGGACCAGCCGCTCCAGCTCGCCACGCCCAGAGGTCACGCGCCGTACGATCACGGTGCTGATACCGAGATCGGTCATGCTGGTCCACATGCCGATGAAGGCCACCGCCACCATGAGCTGGCCGTAGCGGCCCGGTCCCAGGTAGCGGGCGGTCATCGCCACCGACACCACCGAAGCCAGCATCCCCAGTGCACGGCAAATCAATTGGATCGAGAAGGCGTGCGCGATCCGCGCTTGCGGTACTTCAGCCGCTGGCGCAGGCGCTGCCGAGGACTGCGGGGCCTGGGAGATCCCGGCCACCGCAGCATCCCCAGCAGCCTCGGTCACGGTGCCGCCCTTCATCTAGTACGCCCCGTCACTGGCCAACACCGCTTTGAGGGTGCGGGCGATGATCACGAGATCGCCTGCCATGGACCAGTTGTCGACGTAGGACAGGTCGAGGCGGACCGAGTCCTCCCAGGACAGGTCGGATCGGCCGCTCACCTGCCACAGGCCGGTGACCCCCGGCTTGACCAGCAGCCGCCGCTTGACCTCACCGTCATAGTTCTCCACTTCCCGCCGCAGGGGCGGTCGCGGGCCCACCACACTCATGTCCCGCTTGAGTACGTTGATGAACTGCGGTAGCTCGTCGATGCTGTAACGGCGCAGGATGCGGCCGACCGGTGTGACCCGAGGGTCCCGGTGAATCTTGAACAGCATCCCGGCGCCCTGGTTCAACGGCAATAGGCTTTCGATTTGCTGATCGGCGTTTTCGACCATGGTGCGGAACTTCAGCATGGTGAACGGTTGACCGTCCAAACCGATCCGCTCGGCGCGATAGAAGATCGGTCCCTTGCTGGTCATCCTGATTGCTGCGGCGGCGGCGAGGAGGAGCGGCGCCGTTACGACGAGGGCGAACAGAGCGAAGCAGAAGTCGAAGGCACGCTTCTGAATACGTTGGGTGCCTTCGTATTGCGGCTTGTCGACGTGGAGCAGCGGAAAACCCGCAATGGGCCGCATGGTCAACCGGGCGCCGGCCACGTCCATGACGCCCGGTGACACCACCAAATCGACATCGAGGGTCTCGAGTTGCCACATCAACTCACGGATCCCGTGGACGCCGAAGTGTTCGGTACGCGTCACCGCGACGGTGTCGGCGCCGCACTCCTCTAGTGCCGCCACCGCGCTGGTTTCGTCACCGAGGATCGGGATCTCGCGGTCCTGAACGGTGAGGCTCTCGCCGCGCCGCGGCCCGTACCCCGGGATGCACACGCCGACGACGACATACCCGTCTTTCGGGCTGCGGATCAGCTCATACGCCAGGTGAGCGACTCCGGATCGGTCCCCGATGGCCAGGACCATCGTCTGGTAATGGCCCTGTGCACGCCGGTGCCACACGTACTTTCGCCACAGGTTGCGGCTGGCCAGCAGGCCCAGGGTGCCCACCGGAAGGGCAACGGCGAGGTAGCCACGGGCAAGCTCGATCTTGGCGAGCAGGGTGACCATCGCGATGATGCCGAACACGGAGAACGATGCGCTGGCGATGCGTCGGTACTCGTCGATGCCGGCGCCGATGATGCGGGGCGAACGAGTGTGGAACACCGATATCGACGACAGCCACAGCACCGCGAACAGGCAGGAGAACAGCGTCATCACTGGCCCCGGATAGCCGGACATATTAGGGGAGTCGCCAAATCGGACCAATTGCGCAAGCATGATTGCCGCACAGACGATTATCGAGTCGGTGATCCGTAGCCGTGCGGAGTACCTCTGCTGCCAGCGTGGAATGGTGCCGCTGCCCGGACTGCGGACGACGGGTGACAGGCTGGTGTGGGCGTGCAGTGTGGCTGTCATGCTGGCCGCTCCCTCGCTCATGCGGACGCCGCTTCCCTTGCAGTGCCGGAGGTTTCGACATGAGTCCGGATGCCCGCGCCGGTGTAATAGGCGCCGGGGTAACAGATCAGCTGTGCGCGTGCCGCGCGCACCAGCGCCAGGGGACCCTGCAACAGGTAGCGCCGGGCCAATCGGCGTGGTTCGCGGGTCAGCCGGTAAAACCACTCCAGTCCGATCCGCTGCATCCAGCGTGGCGCCCGGCGGGTCATGCCGGCGAGAAAATCGATGGCGCCGCCCGACGGCAGGAAGACTCGTGCGCCCGTCGCATGCCCGTACCGGTCGACCCACAACTCTTGGCGCGGCTTGCCCAGGCTCACCACGAGGATGTCGGTGCGCGCCGCGTGGATCGCCGAACACAATGCGTCAGAACGGGATTCGACATCGTCCGGGGGAGGCGCCCACATTCCCGAGACGGTCAGCGCTGGATAGTGCTCCTCGAGGTGCCGGGACAGCAGCTGATGGGTTCGGCTACTGCCGCCGAAGAATCCGACCCGCTGGCGGTTCGCCTCGGCCAGTGCCAATACCGCTGGAAGCAGATCGGCTCCGGTAACCCGAGGCCATGGCTTGGAGGTCAGCAGTTGACCCCGCCATGCGATCGGCATCCCGTCGGCCAGCAGCAGCCATTCCAGCATGCCGCTGGGAGCGGCACCCGCCGTTCGGAAGTGGTGCAGGTGATCGAGGTTGACCGATCCCACCGCCAAACCGCGATCCGAACCGGAACGGAGGTGGGAATCGATCAGCGCTAACACCTCTTCGGTGTCACACCGCTCGACGATGCTGCCGCTGACGACCATGCGTACGGCGGCTGCAGGCAGCGTGTCGTGGGCCATGTCGATTCACCCGAGACGTTCTTCGCTGCTGCTGGTCATGATGCCTCGCCCCTCAAAAGCGGCCAGCTGGCGTCCTTTTCGGAGATCACTGTGACCGGAAGCGGCCACTCGATGCCGAACATCGGCTCATTCCAGCGGAAGTTTTCTTCACTGCCCGGTTGGTAGGGGCCGCTGATCTGATAGAGGATCTCGGTGTCGTCGGTCAGTGTCTGAAAGCCGTGCGCCACATAGGGCGGCAAGAACAGGGCGCGGCGGTTGTCGGCACTGAGCTCGACCATCACGTGCTTGCCGTATGTCGGTGATTCCGGCCGGACGTCCACGGCAACGTCGGCAATGGCACCGCGGATGCAGCGCACCAGCTTGGCCTCGGCGTGTGGTGGTACCTGGCGGTGCAGGCCGCGCACCGTGCCGCGGGTTTGGTTGAAGCAAATGCTGGTCTGTGCGACCTCGGGAATCAGCCCATGCTGGGCGAATTCCGCGGCGCAGAAAATCCGGCTGAAAAACCCGCGGTGGTCCCGGTGCGGCTCGATGTCGATGATCGTCACGCCCGCGACCTGCGTGGGTGTGTATTTCATGCGGATCCCCCTGTTATCCCCTCTTGTGATTCGCATTCGACTGCGATTGGACGTTGCGCTACGGGCTTGAGTCGCAAGCGATCTGACTCAGCACTACTTTTTCCAGCACAAAAGCCTCGGCGTACCGCGACCTGCTCTGCACCCCCGGACCCGCATCAGGCCCAAGAACGTCTCTTCGTCGAACCAGTCCCGTCCGGTCTGAGACGGGTAGCACTGCTCAAGGAGCCGTGCCTTGCGGTGAGCCGCCTCGTCCGGGATCGGCACGTACAGTGTGGGATTCGGCAAATCCGACTCCCACTTGAGAATCTCGTAGCCCAGCACCAGATGCGCGCGAAACTCCGTCGGGATGAGCTTGCCGAGTAAGCGATGGTCCTGGTGGTAGTCGTCGCGCTGGGGGCCGATCACCAGGTCGGGTTCACAACCACGACGAAATTCGGCGAGTTGTCGCTTGACCGCGCCCCAATGCTCGGGCAGGCGCCCGTCGGGTAGATCAGCCACCGTCAACCGAACGTCCGCCTGCGGGAAGAACGCCGCGAAGGCGCCTTTTTCCTCGATCTCGCGTTCGGTTCCGGCGCCGGTCAGCACCAGCGCGTGGATGACGACATCGGAACGTTCGCCCGCGACCTGCGCCAGCGTCGCGCCGGCGCCGATGAGGATGTCGTCACAGTGAGCACCAATGACGGCGACCGACTGGATGTCGTCGCCGAAGATCAGCGGGTTCATGCCGACTGCGCGGTTTGCTGTGCCGCTTCCCAGGCCGCCCACGGGCGGATGCCCCGGTTGTAGTCGGCGTCGAGTTCGGCGCGCTCCTTGAATGTGTCGGCCGGCTTCCAGAAGCCGTGGTGCTCGTAGCCCAGGAGCCGTCCGGTACCGGCCAGCGCCATGCAGGCATCGCCGACCAGGTCGCCGTTTTCCGGGATCAGGTCGATGACGTCCTGGCGCAGCACGAAGTAACCGCCGTTGACCCAGATGGGGAACTTGGCGATCGGGGCGATCTCTTTGATATCGCCGTCGGACCCTACGTCGACGCAGTGAAACGAGGACTGCGGCGGCACCACAAGCATTGACGCTGCGGCGCCGCTGGCGTGGAACCGCTCGATCATGGTGTCCAGCGGCGCGTCCGTCAGTACGTCCGCGTAGTTCGCCAGGAAGTATTCGTCGTCACCGAGGTACTTGCGCACTCGGCGCAGCCGCTCGCCAATGGGCGATTCCAGGCCGGTGTCGACGAAGGTGACGGTCCAGTCGGACATGTCGGAGTCCAGCAACTCGACTTCGCCACCCCTCATGACGAAGTCGTTGGACTCGGTCTCGCGGTAGTTGACGAAGAACTCCTTGACCAGAGCCTGGCCGTAGCCAAGGCAGAGGATGAACTCCTTGTGCCCGTAATGCGCGTAGTAGCGCATCACATGCCACAGCAGCGGTCGCGGGCCGACCATCTGCAGCGGTTTGGGTACCAGGTCGCCATCGGCGCTGCGCATCCGCATGCCGTATCCGCCACAAAACAGTACGACCTTCATTGCAAGCCCCCCTTTAGGCCGAACACAATTTGTCGATTCCCCCTGGACGAACCGCCGATCAGCGGTTCTCCCTAGCCGCCGGTTGAACTAAAACTCAACCTTTGCCCACCATCCATTATACGTACCTACCGTATGTAAGCAAGCGCAAATCATGACTTTGAGTATGGCCAGTGCATGGAACGCGGTCGTTGCGGCATTTTGGGCCGACCGCGTGTTGCAGCGATCGCCGGCGGCGTTGATTGGTTGCATGCCAAGCGCTGCCAACCACGCGCCTCGCGTTGGACATTGCGAACCCGAGCGGTGCCATCGGCCCAGCTCAGACCGTGCCGTATCCGGCCGATGGCGGCTGGGCCATCACTGTCGGAACCAAGCCGTAGCGAGGGCCCGGGCCAGGGCCCTGACTCGCCACGCCGCGCGGCATTCCGCCCACCAAGCCGGGTGGCAAACCAGCCACGCCGTTGGCGCCCGCGCCGCCCGGCAGCGCGGAACTGATGCCGGTGAGGTGGGCGGTGGGGATCACGCTGGTCCAACTCGCCGGGACCGACAGCGAACCCAAGCTGGCCGCTTGGCCCATGGCGCCGAGTACACCCGCGCCGGCCGCCTCGGCGCCACTGGCCGCTGCACCGGCGGCCGCCTCGGCGGCGCCGACGGCAGCCTCGGCAGCCTGCTGAGCAGCGGTTGCCGCCATGCCCTGCATGGTCTGAGCGATGCTTAACAGGCTGCTCAGGGCAAACAGCGGCATGGTGGCGATGTTCATGTAGTTCGCCATGTCCCCGGAGGACGAACCGAACGGGATCGCGGTCGTCGCCGCAGTGGGTGCGCCGGTCAGCGAGGCCGGTGTCGACATGTCCCGCAGCGCCGTGGGCAGCGAGTTGACCAGCGAAGCCAGCTTTGACTGCGTTGCCGCGGCCTCGCCGGTGGCTTGCGACACCGCTGCGGCCTGCGCGGCTGTGCCCGCGGGATTGGTGACCTGGGGCGGCGCCTGGAACGGCGTCAGCGCCGAGGCCGACGCGGAACCCGCTGCATAGCCGTACATCGCCGCGGCATCCTGGGCCCACATCTCGCTGTAGTGGGCCTCGATCGCAGCGATCGCGGGCGAGTTCTGACCGAAGAAGTTCGTTGCCACCATCGTCGCCAGCAAAACCCTGTTGGCAGCGACCACACCGGGTGGCACCGTCATAGCGTATGCCGCTTCATAGGCGGCGACGGCGGCCCTGGCCTGGTCTGCGGCTTCCTCGGCCTGGGTGGCCGTGGCGCTCATCCAGACCGCGTAAGGCGTGGCCGCCGACACCGCGGAAATCGCCGCCGGTCCGAGCCACGGCCCGCTGGTCAGGCCGGCGATCACGGCGTCATAAGCAGAGGCCGCCGCTCGCAGTTCGGTAGCCAACCCGTCCCACGCGAAGGACGCACTCAGCAGCGGGCCGGCGCCCGCGCCGCTGTACATCCGCGCAGAGTTGATCTCTGGTGGTAATGCGCCGAAATCCATTGCACGCTCCGCCCGTCAGCCGGCCGTAGCCGCGTTGGCGGCTTCGGTGGCGGCATAGGACCCCGCGCTGACGCGCATTACCTCGACGAACATCTCGTGGATTGCCGCGGCTTGAGCGCTGACGGCCTGATAGAGCTGGCCATGAGCCGCGAACTGCATTGCGGTGAGCGCGGATACTTCGTCCGCGGCGGCCGGCGCAACGGCCGTCGTCGGAATTGCCGCTGCGGCGCCTTCGGTGCTGACCGAAATGCCGATGCCCTGCAAAGTGTTGGCCGACGTAGCCAAGGCTTCTGGCTGAGTGATGACAAACGACATGGAGCCTCCCCCTACCCGAACGACTGCCTGTCGGGTGCTGCGGTCCCAACTTGAGCCCGGGGTGGAAGCTTCAGACCCGTTGAAGCCCCCGCCAATCCCACGCCCAAACCGCAACTCCCCTTGATAGGCCACTATACATACTTTTAGAACGATGCCAAGTGCTGAGAGCGACATGGAGTATTTTTGAGGACCTGGATGCGGTCAGATTGGCGTGGAGAGTCCCAGGTTGGGTCTTGGCTTGATAACCTCACAGGTGGCGCACAAATAGTGCGTCGGACACAACGGTGACTGCTTTACCACCTGACGAACCGGCCACCTGTGAGGAAGGCATCGCGATGGTGAAGGTGATCGCTCGAAGAAACGGTCGTTGCCTCGAGGCGCGATCCGACGATCCCCGCGGGTCATATGTCGACTGAAACGACGGACGGACGAGCAGACACCACCCGGCAACAGATTCTGCGGGCCGCAGCACATCAATTTGCGCGCCGCGCCTACCACGACGTCGGACTGGACGACATTCTTGCCGAAGCCACGTTGACCAAAGGCGCGATGTACTTCCACTTCCGCTCCAAGCACGCGCTGGCGGTAGCGATCATCGAGCAACACAGGGAAGAAGGACGAGCAGCCGTCGAGGATCTCTTGGCGCGTCAGCTCTCAGGGCTGGAGACCTTGATCGACTTCTGCTACCTGGCTGCGGTGCGAGAGATCAGTCAGGACGTGGCCCGAGCGGCGTCCCACCTCATCGAATCGGTCGGCCGAACCGAAGGGCTGCAGGCCCAGCTGTTGGGTGGCTGGACGGACATGCTGGCCGATGTGGTGAAGCGCGCGATCGCTGAGGGCGACGTCGTAGAAGGATGGGACCCGCGCGACATCGGGCGGCTCATCGTCTCGATGTACATGGGGCTGCGGCAGACCAGCGACCTGGATGACCCGCAGCGGTACCTGCTGGACCTCGAGAAGAACTGCATGCTGGTGCTGGCGGGCATCCTGCAACCCGATCGACTCGACTACTTCAAGCAGTTCATCAGGCGGCGCACCACCTTGGCGGTCAATTCGCTGGCAGCCACGGCTACCGCCGGCTGAGCGATGTGATGCGGCGTTTGGCACGCACGATCGAAAACCCGGTAAGAGTGGCTGCTAATCTTGACCGGCTGACCAGGAAGAACGATTCACGGCGCTCCGGACTTAACCGGTTCGACATCATTGTGGAGGTGCGGGAGAGCGATGGCGCGCCAGGTGCGGTCCGAGGTAACCCGACGGAAGATTCTCGACGCCGCGATTGATGTTTTCGGTGAGGTGGGATACGCGGCCGCTGGCTGGGGCACGATCATCGAGCGGACCGGCATGACCAAAGGTGCGCTCTACCACCACTTCGATTCCAAAGAAGCGCTCGCTTCCGACATCATCGACGAGGGCGCCGAGGTGCTCGTCGGCGCCTTTCGCAGCGTGTGCGGCTCAGCGTCGCCCGCCCTCGAGAACATGATTCACGGGACCTTCGCCATCGCCCAGGTGCTGACGTCGGACAAGACCGCTCGCGCGGCCGAGCAGTTGATTGCCGCACTGGCCGGATTCAACGACGCGGCCTCTCGCTGCTGCGCAGCCTGGATCTCGGAGATGACCGTGCAGGCCAGTCGCGCCATCGCGGAGGGCGATCTGCGCGAGGACATCGACGCCGAACGGCTCAGCGAGTCGATCGTGGGGGCGATGTTCGGGTCGCGATTGCTTTCGATCTCGATGTCGCGCATCCGCAGCGGCGAAGGCATTATCGAGGAGCTCAACGAGCGGCTGAGTCAGCTGTGGATGCTGCTGCTGCCGGGCATCGCGGCCGAGACGTCGCTGCCGTACTTCCGGCAGTTTCTGGCGCGTGAGGTTCTTCGCCACTCCCGATCCGCCGCGCCGGCGGCTGCCGCTGCCGGACCAGCGGAAAGCTAGCTACTAGGCACTGACGGCGCGGCGACGGCGGTCCTTGACGATCCGGGCCGGAACGCCGCCGACGTCGACGTCGTCGGGCACCGGTTTGGTGACGACGGCTCCCGCATAAATGCCCACGCGGCTTCCCACATCGACGCCGAGCACCATGGCGCCCGGGAAAATGAAGACGTCGTCGCCGATGGTGGGGTACTCGCCGGGACGGCCCTCGCCGATGGTCACCCCTTGGTGTATCCGGCAGTTCGCGCCGATTCGGGCCCGGTGATGGACGTGGACCCAACCGACGTGCGCGACGGACAGGCCGGGCCCGAATGCGTTGAGCGGTATGCCGAATCCGAGTCGCTCACCCAGGAATTTGAGCCGCAGTCGCAGGTACGCGGCCACGAAGCGACCGGCCGGCGTTCGCGCGGTGTTCGTCCAGTACTCCGTCTTGCGCAGCATCCGCTGGAAGTAGGGGGCGCGATGCATGATCCGGTAGCGATGCCGCCATCGGTCTAAGCCTTGAGCATGCAAGTCAGCAGCGAGGTACGACTCCAAGTCGTTGCGAGTCCTGATCACCCGTAAAACCATACAACAAGTATTAAAACTAGCCTATACCAATACTTGTGGTTCGCGGGAATTCATAGGAAGTGGAGTCGGACGAAACCTGCTCGCGGAGTCGATAGGTCTCGTCGGCGCCTCCGGATGAGACCTGGTACCCGCCACGGCGGCACATTAAACATTCAAAGCCGGTGAGAATGATCACCGCGCTATCGGGGCCCTAATACCGGCCTCAGCGCTCTTCTTCCCAAAGTTGTTCGGTCAGATCCTGAAACGCGGCGAGGGCGAACTTGTCGTCAGCGCGCATGACGGCGGACCTACTCATCAACGCTCGGACCACCGATCCGTCCTTGTGGGCCAACTCGACGACCATGTTTGCCAGAGCGTGCACGAAGGACAGCAGCGAGGATTCCTCTTCCGGTGCCTGGTGGAAGATTTCGTGAAACCGCAGCGCAAGAACCTCTTCGGGGTCGCAGCCCACCATTTGAGCGAACGCCGAATTGGTGAACAGGATGCTGCCGTCGTCCGCGATCGCGAGGACCGGAACCGGTATTCGCTCGAGGACCACCAGCGCGGGCAGTTGCTTCAAGGTGGTCATCGGCGACTGGGCTGGTTGCCGATTCCGTCTTCGTTCCACAGCCCGATTATGGCCTATCACCGAAATTACGCGAACACGCTCGCGTTCAACGCGTTCCGCTCACTCGGCTTCGGGGCCGGATGCTCGCCTCGTTCGCGTCACTGCGTTCCGCTCACTCGGCTTCGGGGTTGGATGCTCGCCTCGTTCGCGTCACTGTGTTCCGCTCACTCGGCTTCGGGGTTGGATGCTCGCCTCGTTCGCGTCACTGTGTTCCGCTCACTCGGCTTCGGGGTTGGATGCTCGCCTCGTTCGCGTCACTGTGTTCCGCTCACTCGGCTTCGGGGGCCTGATAGCGCGGGAACACTCCCACCGGAGCCGGCAACGCCGTACCGGGCGCCAGCCGCGCCGCAACGGCGGCGAACGTCCGCTGATCCGCGCCCTGCCCAAGCAGATCGAGCAACTTGCCGGCGGATTCCGGCATCACCGGTTGCACCAGCAACGCTGCGATGCGGACCACCTCGCACGTCACGTAGAGGGTGGTCCGGAACCTGTCCTGGTCGTCTTGCGACTCGCTCTTGCGCAGCACCCAGGGCTGCTGCGCCGAGAAATACTTGTTCGCGTCGCCGAGCATCAGCCAGATCGCCTCGAGCGCCAGATGCATCGCCTGGACGTCGAAGTGTCCGCGTACTCGTTCCAGCAAGCCGTCGGCGGTCGCCAGCAACTCGCTGTCGGCGTCGATGAACTCCCCGGGTTCGGGCACCACCCCGTCCAGGTTCTTGGCCACCATCGACAACGACCGCTGGGCCAGGTTCCCGAGCTCGTTGGCCAGGTCGGTGTTGACCCGGGTGATGATCGACTCGTCGCTGTAGGCGCCGTCCTGTCCGAACGGGATCTCCCGCAGCAGGAAGTAGCGCACCTGATCCGCACCGAACGTGTCGACCAGGGCCACCGGGTCGACGATGTTGCCCACCGACTTGCTCATCTTCTCACCACGGTTGTGCAGGAAGCCGTGCGCGAAAACCCTTCGCGGCAAATCGATTCCGGCCGACATCAGAAACGCCGGCCAATACACGGCGTGGAAACGGATGATGTCCTTGCCGATCATGTGCAGATCGGCCGGCCAGTACCTGGTGTACAACTGCGAGCCGGTGTCGGGAAATCCCGCACCGGTCAGATAGTTGGTCAGCGCGTCGACCCAGACGTACATGATGTGGTCGGGGTGCCCGGGCACCTGCACGCCCCAGTCGAACGACGTGCGCGAAATGGAAAGGTTGTCCAGCCCACCCGAAACGAAGCTGATGACCTCGTTGCGGCGGGTCTCCGGCGCGATGAACTCGGGGTTGTCCCGATAGTGCGCCAACAGCTTGTCGGCATACTCCGACAGCCGGAAGAAGTAGGTCTGCTCCTCGGTCCACGTCACCGGAGTGCCGGTCTCGACCGCGATCCGGGACCCGTCCTCGAGCAGCTGGGTCTCCGACTCGACGAAGAACCGCTCGTCCCGCACGGAGTACCACCCGGCGTAGTTGTCCAGATAGATATCGCCAGCGGCCTCCATGCGACGCCAGATCTCCTGCGACGCCGCGTGATGATCGGCGTCGGTGGTGCGGATGAACCGATCGAAGGAGATGTTGAGCTTCTCCTGCATGCGTTGGAACACATCGGAGTTGCTCCGCGCCAGCTGCGCGGTCGGGATCCCGGCGGCGGCCGCGGCCTGCGCAACCTTGAGCCCATGTTCGTCGGTTCCCGTCAGGAACCGCACGTCGAACCCGTCGAGTCGTTTGAATCGCGCGATCGCATCGGTGGCGATGTATTCGTACGCGTGACCCATGTGCGGTGCGCCGTTGGGATAGGCGATCGCGGTGGTCACGTAATAGGGCGCCGGTGGACTCATCGGGAACCAACCCTAGTGGGGTGGCGCCGGCCCGCGCGTGTGGACATATCGTGAGCGCGTGAGCTCCAACCGGTCTGGCCGACGAGAAGCGCCGCCCGCCCCGGAGCCATTGTCGCCGTTGATCGACGCCCACACCCACCTGGACGCGTGCGGAGCGTCCGACGCCGAGGGTGTCCGTGCCATTGCTGATCGGGCGGCCGCGGTCGGCGTGGCCGCCGTCGTCACCATCGCCGACGACCTGGATTCGGCGCGCTGGGTTCAGCAGGCGGTTCAGTGGGACCCGCGAGTCTATGGCGCGGTGGCGTTGCACCCGACCCGAACCGATGCCCTCACTGATGCCGCCCGCAGCGAGATCGAACGGTTGGTGGCCCACCCGCGGGTGGTCGCGGTCGGCGAAACCGGCATGGACATGTATTGGCCGGGCCGGTTGGAGGGCTGCGCGTCGCCCGACGTGCAACGCGAGGCCTTCGCGTGGCACATCGACCTGGCCAAGCGCACCGGCAAGCCGCTGATGATTCATAACCGAGAGGCCGACCGAGAGGTGCTGGATGTGCTGCGCGCGGAGGGCGCGCCCGAGACAGTGATCTTTCACTGTTTCTCGTCCGGAAGTGAGATGGCTCGCACTTGCGCCGAGGCAGGGTGGTTGCTCAGCCTGTCCGGGACGGTGAGCTTTCGAAACGCGCGCGACCTGCGCGAAGCCGTTCCGCTGATACCGATCACGCAACTTTTGGTGGAAACCGACGCACCATTTCTGACTCCGCACCCCTACCGCGGCGCAGCGAACGAATCCTACTGCCTGCCTTATACCGTCCGCGCCATCGCTGAGCTGCTAAATCGCCGTCCCGAGGAATTGGCGGAAATAACGACGAGCAACGCCTGTCGCAATTATGGGCTGGAAATCGGGCCGACGGAGTAAACCCTGGTCGGCCCTCGCTCGGCCGTTACACGGACATCCCCGAGTTGCTCAGCATTGGACGGTTCGTTACCGTCTTGTGATCGAACGGGTGGGCCTCTGGGCCCATTTCGTCATTTCAGCTGAATATGGTCGAAAGCTCGTTCTGAGGTGTTGCTGCTGAGGGTTGTAGTGGGTCGAGACAGACTTGGACTTGGAATAGACATTGAGACTGCTTACTAAACTTCATCAAACTGAATCGCCGTTGTTGCGCCTGGTACTGGGCGCCTTGCTATTGGCACTGGCATTCGCTGGAGGGTATGCGGTATCCGCGTCCAAGACGGTGACGCTGACCGTCGACGGGACCTCCATGCAAGTCGCGACGATGAAGTCGCGGGTCATCGACATCGTTGAGGAAAACGGGTTCTCCGTCGACCAGCGCGACGACCTCTTCCCGGCCGCAGACGCCTCGGTCTCCGACGCCGCAAACATCGTGCTGCGGCGTAGCCGACCGCTGCAGATCTCGCTCGACGGCCAGAACGCCCACCAGGTCTGGACCACCGCGTCGACCGTTGACGAGGCGCTGACCCAACTCGCGATGACCGACACGGCGCCGGCCGCAGCTTCTCGCGCCAGCCGGGTGCCGCTGGCGGGCATGGCCCTGCCGGTCGTGAGTGCCAAGACCGTTCAGCTCAACGACGCCGGCGCGGTGCGGACGGTGCATTTGCCGGCGGCGAACGTCGCCGAGTTGCTGGCCGCCGCAGGGGCGCCGCTGGTCGACAGTGACGAGGTGGAACCGGCCGCCACCGCTCCCATCGTCGACGGGATGGAAATCCGCGTGACCCGTAACCGCATCGAGCGGGTCACCGAGCGGATGCCGCTGCCGCCCCCGGCGCGCCGCATCGAGGACCCCGAGATGAACATGAGCCGCGAGATCGTGGAGGACCCGGGCGCTCCGGGCGTCCAGGACGTCACATTCGCGGTGGCTCAGGTCAACGGCGTCGAGACAGGCCGGCTGCCGATCTCCAACACCGTGGTCGAACCGGCCCGGGAAGCGGTGGTGCGAGTGGGCGCCAAGCCGGGCACCGAGGTGCCGCCGGTCAGCGACGGCGGCGTGTGGGACGCCATCGCCGGGTGCGAGGCCGGCGGAAACTGGGGGATCAACACCGGCAACGGGTATTACGGCGGCGTGCAGTTCGACCAGGGGACCTGGGAAGCCAACGGCGGGCTGCGCTATGCCCCGCGCGCCGACCTAGCCACCCGCGAAGAGCAGATCGCGGTCGCCGAGGTAACTCGGTCCCGTCAGGGCTGGGGCGCCTGGCCAGTGTGCAGCGGACGGGCAGGTACGCGCTGACCATCCGGCTGCTCGGGCGCACCGAGATCAGGCGGTTGGCCAAAGAGCTCGACCTGCGACCGCGTAAGTCGCTCGGCCAGAACTTCGTGCATGACGCCAACACGGTGCGACGGGTGGTCGACGCCTCCGGCGTCGGCAAGTCAGACACCGTGCTGGAAGTCGGACCCGGCTTGGGCTCGTTGACCTTGGCGTTGCTGCAGCGCGGGGCGGCGGTCGTCGCCGTCGAGATCGACCCCGTCCTGGCGGCCCGCTTGCCGCAGACGGTCGCGGAGCACTCCAGCAGCGAAGTCGAGCGGCTCATTGTCGTCAACCGCGACGTCCTCACGCTGCGCAGGCAGGATCTGACCTCCGAGCCCACTGCGGTGGTGGCCAATCTGCCCTACAACGTGGCCGTTCCGGCCCTGCTGCATCTGCTCGCCGAGTTCCCCTCCATTCGCGTGGTGACCGTGATGGTGCAAGCCGAGGTCGCCGAACGCCTGGCCGCCGAGCCCGGCGGTAAGGAGTACGGCGTGCCCAGCGTCAAGGTGAACTTCTTCGGTCGGGTGCGGCGCTGTGGCACGGTGCCGCCCACTGTCTTCTGGCCCATCCCGCGCGTCTATTCGGGGCTGGTACGCATCGACCGGTACGAGGCCGCGCCCTGGCCCACCGATGAAACGTTTCGCAAACGGGTCTTCGAGCTGGTGGACATCGCTTTCGCGCAGCGGCGCAAGACGAGTCGCAATGCGTTCATCGGGTGGGCGGGATCGGGGAACGAATCCGCGAATCGGTTGCTGGCGGCCAGCATCGACCCCGCCCGGCGCGGAGAGACCTTGTCGATCGAGGACTTCGTGCGACTGCTGCAGCGTTCCGAAACGCCCGACGGCGCCGGCGGGAACGGCCCCAGCCCGGCCCCGCTTCCGGCTGGCTGAGCCCGCTCCGATGTGCGGCGCTCGTGGTGCCGCTACGTGTGGTTCGGCGCCCGCAGCGATAGTCTGCTGCGGTGTCTGACGGCAACACCGCCGAGTTGTGGGTGCCCACCGGGTCGGTCACTGTTCGCGTTCCTGGGAAGGTCAACCTTTATCTGGCCGTCGGGGATCGCCGCGACGACGGCTATCACGAACTGACCACCGTCTTTCACGCCGTCTCGCTTTTCGACGAGGTGACCGTTCGCAACGCCGACGTGCTGTCTCTCGAGCACGTCGGCGAGGGCGCCGAGCGCCTGCCGACCGACGAGCGCAACCTGGCCTGGCGGGCGGCCGAACTGCTGGCCGACCATGTCGGTCGTGCACCCGACGTGTCGATCCTGATCGACAAGTCCATCCCGCTGGCCGGGGGAATGGCCGGCGGTAGCGCCGACGCGGCCGCGGTGCTGGTGGCAATGAACTCGCTCTGGGAGCTCAACCTGCCCCGGCGCGACCTGCGCATGATGGCCGCACGGCTGGGCAGCGACGTGCCGTTCGCGTTGCACGGCGGCACCGCGCTGGGTACTGGGCGCGGGGAGGAACTGGCTACGGTGTTGTCCCGCAACACTTTTCACTGGGTATTGGCATTCTCCGACAGCGGGCTACTGACGCCCGAGGTGTACGCCGAATTGGACCGGCTCCGTGACACCGGGGAGCCGCCCCGACTGGATGAGCCGGGTCCGGTGCTGGCGGCGTTGGCTGCCGGTGACCCGGACCTGCTCGCGCCGCTGTTGGGCAACGAGATGCAAGCGGCCGCGGTGAGCCTGGATCCGGCGCTGCGGCGGACCCTGCGTGCGGGGTTGGAGGCCGGAGCGCTAGCCGGCATCGTCTCCGGTTCTGGCCCGACATGCGCGTTCCTATGCGCCACCGCGGCATCGGCGGTCGACGTCGGCACCCAGTTGTCCGGAGCGGGCGTATGTCGAACCGTCCGGGTCGCTTCCGGACCCGTCCCCGGCGCCCGAGTGGTACCGGCGCCGGCAACAGACCGTTGACGCTGTTAACAAGGCTGTGACATCTACCTCAATGCGCGGTTCGGTTTTGCACATCTTTAAGAGTTGCTTAAGATAATCGGCGGTGACGAATAGCGGTAGGCACGCAGCCCTTCGCGGGACCGCTTGTTCATCACCGAATCGAGACCTAACCGCTCCCCAACTGTGTGCGCGCGCCTGCTTCAAAGTGAGATCTAGCAGGTGGAACATGAAAAGTCGGGCCTTGGGGGAAAAGCCGGAACCGAGGAGGTTTGCGTGAGCAGGTTCACCGAGAAGATGTTCCGCAATGCCCGCTCTGTGACGACGGGCATGGTCACCGGTGAACCCCACGAACCAGTCCGGCACACCTGGGGCGAGGTGCACGAACGCGCCCGTTGTATCGCAGGCGGATTGGCCGCCGCAGGGATTGGACTCGGCGACGCCGTGGGTGTGCTGGCCGGCTTCCCGGTTGAGATCGCTCCGACCGCCCAGGGCCTGTGGATGCGGGGCGCCAGCCTGACCATGCTGCACCAGCCCACGCCACGGACAGACCTGGCCGTGTGGGCCGACGACACGATGACCGTCATCGGCATGATCGAGGCCAAGGCCGTCATCGTGTCCGAACCGTTCTCGGTCGCCATCCCGGTGCTTGAGGAGAAGGGCATCAAGGTTCTGACCGTCGCGGACCTGCTGGCCTCGGAGCCGGTCGACCCGATCGAGGTCGGCGAGGACGACTTGGCGCTGATGCAGCTGACGTCCGGGTCCACTGGATCTCCCAAGGCGGTCCAGATCACGCATCGCAACATCTACTCCAACGCCGAGGCGATGTTCATCGGCGCCGAATACGACGTCGACCGGGACGTCATGGTCAGCTGGCTGCCCTGCTTCCACGACATGGGCATGGTCGGCTTCCTCACCATCCCGATGTACTTCGGGGCGGAGCTGGTCAAGGTCACCCCGATGGACTTCCTGCGCGACACGCTGCTGTGGGCAAAGCTCATCGACAAGTACAAGGGCACCATGACCGCGGCGCCCAACTTCGCCTACGCCCTGCTGGCCAAGCGGCTGCGCCGCAACGCCAAGCCTGGCGACTTCGACCTGTCGACGCTGCGCTTCGCGCTGTCGGGCGCGGAGCCCGTCGAACCCGCCGACGTCGAGGACCTCCTCGATGCGGGCAAGCCGTTCGGGCTGCGGCCCTCGGCGATCCTGCCCGCCTACGGCATGGCCGAGACGACGCTGGCGGTGTCGTTCTCCAAGTGCAACTCCGGTCTGGTCGTCGACGAGGTGGACGCCGACCTGCTGGCGGCGCTGCGCCGGGCCGTGCCCGCTACCAAGGGCAACACCCGCCGGTTGGCGACGCTGGGGCCGCTGCTCAAGGACCTTGAGGCGCGCATCGTCGACGAGCAGGGCAATGTGATGCCGCCGCGCGGTGTGGGTGTGATCGAGTTGCGCGGGGAATCGCTGACGCCCGGCTACATCACCATGGGTGGCTTCATCCCGGCTCAGGATGAGCACGGCTGGTATGACACCGGCGACCTCGGCTACATCACTGACGAGGGCCACATGGTGGTCTGCGGCCGCGTCAAGGACGTGATCATCATGGCCGGCCGCAACATCTACCCGACCGACATCGAGCGGGCCGCCGGCCGCGTCGACGGAGTTCGTCCGGGCTGCGCGGTGGCGGTGCGGCTGGATGCCGGACATTCGCGGGAGTCGTTCGCCGTCGCGGTCGAGTCGAACGCTTACCAGGACCAGGCCGAGGTCCGCCGCATCGAGCACCAGGTGGCGCACGAAGTGGTCAAGGAGGTCGACGTCCGGCCCCGCAATGTGGTGGTGCTCGGGCCCGGGACGATCCCGAAGACGCCGTCGGGCAAACTGCGCCGCACCAACTCGGTCACGCTGGTCACCTAAGTCCGTCTGCTCGCGCAACCTGCGCGACCCGCACTACCAGGCGTGGACGCGGTTCTGCGCGGGTTCCAATCCCAATTCGAGCAGCAACTCGGTGGCATCGGCCGCCTGCTCGCAGATCGTCGGCACCTCAGCACGCTCGGCCGCGGTAAACGCCTCCAGCACGAATGCCGCCGGATCCTTGCGCCCGGGCGGTCGGCCGATCCCGATTCGCACGCGCTGAAAGTCCTTGGTGCCCAATGCCGAAGCCACCGAACGCACCCCGTTGTGTCCGCCCTCGCCGCCACCCAGTTTGAGACGGATGCGCGCGAACTCCAGGTCGAGTTCGTCGTGGACGACGATGATGTCGGCCGGCGGCACCGAGTAGAACTTGGCCAACGGCCCTACCTGCCGGCCGGACTCGTTCATGTAGCAACGCGGCTTGGCCAGTACCACCGAGCGGCCGCCCAGTCGCCCGGTCACGATTTCGGCACCGGAACGCTTGTGCGCCTTGAACTTTGCGCCCAACCGTGCGGCGAGCACGTCGGCAACCATGAACCCGAGGTTGTGCCGGGTCCGGGCGTAGGTCTCGCCCGGATTCCCCAGGCCGACCACCAATAGCGGTTCGGCCACCTCGCGCTACTCGGACTCGTCGGTGGCCTCGGACTCGCCGGCTTCTTCCTCGCCGGCAGCCTCGGCCGCCTCGCCCTCTTCGCCGCCACCCTCTTCGGCGAGGTCCTCGGCGGTCGGGGCCTGGACGACGTTGACCACCAACAGGTCGGGGTCGGAGATCAGGTTCACACCACGCGGCAGCTCGATCTGGCCGGCGGTGAACTGGGTCCCCGCCTCGGCGCCCTCGACCGACAGGGTCAGCTGCTCGGGAATGGAGAGGGCCTCGGCCTCGATCTCGATTGCGTTGGCGTCCTGAGTGACCAGGGTGTCGGGACCGGCCTCGCCCTCGACGACGACCGTGACTTCCACGGTGACCTTCTCGCCGCGACGGACCACGAGCAGGTCGGCGTGCTGGATGGTGCGCCGGATCGGGTGGATGTCGATCGACTTGGTCAGCGCGAGCTGCTCCTTGCCGGCGATGTCCAGCGTCAGCACCGCGTTGGTGCCGGCGTGGCGCAGCACGGCGGCTAAGTCGTGTCCGGGCAGCTCCAGGTGCTGCGGGTCGGCGCCGTGGCCGTAGAGGACGGCGGGAATTTTGCCCTCGCGGCGGGCCCGGCGGGATGCGCCCTTGCCGGTCTCGGTACGCACCGTGACGCTGAGCTGGTTACCTGCGGATTTAGCCATGTCTCGCTCCTGTGTCTAGGGCACGGCCAGGGAGCGCGACAGTCTGAGAAAGTGATGTCGGTCTCCGTCGATAACGGTGGGCTGGCATTTTGCCGGCCACCCTCGCCGTGACGCCCGGTCAGGGTATCGCATTCGCGTGTCGCACCGGAAATCGCCGGCCGGGCGCGGGAGGGTGGGGACGGCTTCCCGCGAGCAGACGCAGAATCGCCCCGAAACGGGCATTCCGATGCGATTCTGCGTCTGCTCGGCGAGAGGTCAGAAGGGGAACTGGGTGTCGGTGAGCCGCTCGGACAGCTCCCACAGGGCCTTCGCCGTTTGCGGGTCGCGTGCCCGTCGGCTGCGCCCGACGGGCTGCGTGCGGCCCAGGTAGCCGAACCTAGGGCCGATGAAGGTATCGCCGGGCAGGTCCTGGGATGCGGCATACAGGGTCTGGCGGGCTCCGAAATCAGCGTCGGTCGCAATCACGCCGGTGCCCCACGACACCACCGCGTCACTTAGCTTGCGGCCCGAGGCGCCCTGCAGGTTGGTGTGCGAGAAGCCGGGATGAACCGCGAGGGCGCGCAGCGGCGAACCGGCCGCGGTCAGTAGACGGTGCAGCTCACTGGTGAACAGCAGGTTCGCCAGCTTGGACTGGCAGTAGGCCAGCCACGGCGAATACCGGCGCGACTGGTAGTTGAGATCATTCAGATCGATCCGGCCGGGCCAGTGCGCCATGGAAGACACCGTCACCACGCGGTCGCTGAGCTTGGGTAGCAGCAGGTTGGTCAGCGCGAAGTGGCCCAGGTGGTTGGTGCCGATCTGGCTTTCGAATCCATCGACGGTCAGGGCATAGGGGGCGGCCATGATGCCGGCGTTGTTGATCAGAATGTCGGCGCCGGCCACGCCGTCGGCGAATCGGCGCACGGATGAGAGATCCTGCAGGTCCAGTTCCCGGATGTCGACGGAGCCGCTCATCTGCGCGGCCGCGGCCTTGCCCTTCTGGATATTGCGGACGGCCATGATGATTCGGGCGCCGCGGCCTGCCAGCTCCCGGGCGGTGATCGCGCCCAGCCCGCTGTTGGCGCCGGTGATGATGGCGGTGCGCCCGGCGAAGGAAGGTAGATCAGCTGCGGTCCAGTCGGTCATGGTTGCCAACTGTAGGCAGCCGCGTTTACGAGCGGTCGAACGCCAGCGGCAGGGCAAGTGGTCCGGTGATGCCACTCATGTCTTTCCAGGGCACCGGGCCGGTCAGACGCGGATTGGGCATCCGCGCGGTGATGACGCGGAGCGCCTCCGTCAGCTCCAACCGAGCCAGGTGGGCGCCGAGGCAGTAGTGCACACCGCCGCCGAAGTTGAGGATCGCCACAGGGTTCGGACGGGTGATGTCCAGCCGTTCGGGATCCGCATAGGCGCCGGGGTCGCGATTGGCCGCCGCGGTGTTCGCCAGCACCAAGGTGCCGGCCGGGATGAGCACTCCGCCGAGTTCGACGTCCTCGGCGGCTTGCCGCAGCGCCCCGAAAATGATTGGGCGATAACGCATCAGCTCGTGCACCGCGTCCGGCGCCAGCTCCGGACGCCGGGCTAGTAATGCCCACTGGTCGGGATGGGCGGCCAACGCTTGCACCGCCGCCGCGAGCTGGTTGCGGGTGGTGTCGCTGCCGGCACCCAGCAGGGTCGCGCAAAGCATCAGCAGCTCGTCGTGAGTGAGCCGGTCGCCGTCCTCTTCGGCGCGGATGAGGTCGGAAATCAGGTCGTCGCCCAGCGACGTCCGGCGCGTGGCGATGAGGTCTTCGAGGTAAGCGTCCAGTTCGGTCCATGCGGCCAGGATGGTCGGCGCGTCGTCGGCCACCGTGGGCTCGAAGAGCTTCTTGATGTCCTCGGTCCAGTCGGAGAACAGGCGCCAGTCCTTGGCGGGCGCGCCCAGCAGTGCGCAGATGATCGCCGTCGGATATCCCTTGGCGATATCGGTCACCAGATCGCAGTGCCCCGAGCGGGTGACCGGCTCGACAAGTCCGGTGATGACTTCGACGGTGAAGGCGCGCAGCCGTTCGGCCGCACGCGGCGAAAACGCTTTTGACACCAGGCGGCGCAGCCGATGGTGCTCGGCCCCGTCCATCGCCAGGATGTTGCTGACGGCCCTGTCCCACAGCGGGCCTGAAGTGACCCCGCGCGGTGCCAGTCCCAGACCGTGCGCGGTGACAAACCTGTTGTCCCGCAACACCCGACGGACCAGGTCGTAGCTCAGTACCTCCAGTCCATAAGGCCCCATCGCAATCGGGGACTGCGCCCGGGCGTCGGCGATGACGCGGTGCGCCTCCTCGGGATCGGTGAGGTGGTAGTAGGCGATCTCGGGCAGCTGGACCGGTGCGTCGTCGAGAACAGATTGGCTTGTCATGCCAGCGACTATCCGGCGATCCGGGGTTGGAACCATCCGCCGCAGCGCGTAGATCTGTGCGGGGCATAGCGCAATTCGCCAGACGGTCCGTCGACATCGATGTGCGCGGTCTGGCGGATGTTTTGGCTGGATGGTGGCTTGATGCTGGTTACCATGAGCCAACACGTGGAGATGCCACCGCTGACCTGGAGCTTGACTGAGTTGCTGCCCACCGGAACGGTCACGTTGTTGTTGGCCGACGTCGAGGGTTCGACGCGGTTGTGGGAGACGCAACCCGAGCAGATGAACGCGGCGCTGGCGTTGCTCAATCGCACGGTCGATGAGACCGTTGGCGTGTACAACGGGGTGCGTCCGGTGGAGCAGGGGGAGGGCGACAGCTTTGTCGCCGCGTTCGCGCGCGCTTCTGACGCGCTTGGGTGTGCGCTGGCGCTGCAGCGGGCAGAGTTGTCGCCGATTCGGATCCGAATTGGGTTGCATACCGGTGAGATTCAGTTGCGCGACGAGGGCAACTATGCGGGTCCGACGATCAATCGTGCGGCGCGCATCAGGGACCTGGCGCACGGTGGGCAGACGGTGTTGTCGGGGGTAACGGAATCACTGGTGATGGATCGGTTGCCGGAGGGGGTATGGCTGACCGAGTTGGGCAGCTATCCGTTGCGGGGCGTGCCGCGACCGGAGCGGGTGCTGCAGCTGTGCCATCCGGATCTACGTAACGAGTTCCCGCCGCTGCGGGTGCGCAGCGCCGCGGCGTCACACAACCTGCCGGCTCAACTGACGAGTTTCGTTGGGCGCCAAGCCGCGTTGGCCGAGTTGCGACAAGTGATCGATGGCAACCGGTTGGTCACGTTGAACGGTGCCGGTGGAGCCGGGAAAACACGCCTGGCAGTGGAGGTGGCGGCCCGCTTGGTCGATGCCTTTCCCGACGGAGTGTGGTACGTCGACCTAGCGCCGATCACTAATCCGGCGGTTGTGCCCGTCACGACGGCACGCACGCTGGGGCTCCCGGATCAGCCGGGCCTGTCCACCGTGGAGACGCTGGTGCGGTTCGTCGGTGGTAAGAGAATGTTGTTGCTACTGGACAACTGTGAGCATTTGCTAGATGCCTGTGGATCGATGGTCATGGAGCTCCTCGCTGCCTGCCCGCAACTCATGATTCTGACCACCAGCCGTGAGCCGCTCGCGTTGCCAGGCGAGCTGAGTTGGCGGGTGCCATCGTTGTCTTTGGCCGACGAGGCAATCGAGTTGTTCGCCGATCGCGCCCGCCGAGTCCGGCCGAATTTTGTTGTGGATGAGGGGAATACGGCACTGGTTGCCGAGATCTGCGAGCGGCTCGACGGTATGCCGTTGGCGATTGAGCTTGCCGCTGCACGAGTTAGGGCGTTGTCGCTCAAGCAGATTGTGGACAGCCTGCATGACCGGTTTCGGTTGCTGACCGGCGGTGCGCGCACCGCGGTGCGCCGTCAGCAGACCCTGCGCGCGTCAGTGGATTGGTCACACGCACTGCTCACCGAGCCCGAGCGGGTGCTGTTCCGGCGCCTAGCCGTGTTTGCCGGCGGCTTTGACTTCGATGCTGCCCAAGCCGTTGGTACCAGCACCGAGGTGGAGGGCTACCAACTGATGGATCAACTCGGCCTCTTGGTCGACAAGTCATTGGTTGCTGCCTCGGAAACAGGCACCGACGACGGCATGCGCTACCGCTTACTGGAGACGGTGCGCCAATACGCGCAGGAAAAGCTCAGCGAGTCCGGGGAAGCCGGCGAGGTACGCACCCGCCATCGCGACTACTACGCGGACAAGTCAGCCGCGATGCACGCGCGTGGCCCGTCGGCAGATGAGGAGTTGCTGGCCTGGGCGCAAACCGAGATCGAGAATCTTCGTGCCGCGTTCGCCTGGAGTCGGGAGAACGGCGATTTCGATATTGCCCTGCGAATGATTGTCTGCCTGCTGCCCTTATGGCTCTGGGGCGGCCGGGTTCTCGAGGCACTTGCCGGATTGGCCGCGATACTGACTGAAGAATCGGGCCTCACTCCTGCGGTGTGGGCGGGCGCCGTGGCCCAGGAAAGCATCTTAGCTTCGTGGGTAGCGATGCCCACGGACCTTGCGCGGGCGCAGAAGGCGTTGGCGATCGCGCGTCAGCTCGACGACCCGGAGCTGGTTGCGCAGACCCTCGTCGCCTGCGCCACTCTGGCGCTCTATAGCCCGGATATCGCCCAGCAGTATTCGGACGAGTTGACGGAGATGTTCAGCGCCGTGGATGACCGGCGGGGTCTGTGCCAGGTTTTCGGTCATCGGGCGACCATAGGTGCAATGGTCGGCGAGCCCCTGGCAGCCTGCTCCTTCGCCGAGAAAGCACGGGATCTGGCCAATGCGCTCGGCGACCGGTTTTTCTCGCGAAACAGTCGGGCGTGGCTGGCCATCATCTTGGTGTTCCAGGGCCAACTCGCGGACGCCACGCACGTAGCCAGCGAATTGGCCGCGGAGGCCGAGGCGGCTGATGACGTCACTATGGCGCTTTACGGCCATTTGGGTCAGGCCTTGGCGCTGTCGTTCCGAGGGCAGGCGGATGCCGCACGTGCCTACGCACAATCGGCGCTCGCGGCGGCCGAGCGGATCGGCGGGATCGCTGGTGACACCGTGCACGCTGCATTTGCCTATGCCGCACTCGCCGGTGGCGACGCCGCTGCGGCCAGGCGGGCGGCCGAGGAAGCGTTGCTGCACACCGTTCCTGCGCGAGAGGTTTTCACCCGCAGTACCGTGCCGGTGGCCGAGGCGATCTTCGCCTGCGGTGACCTGGCCGGCGCGCGTTCATGGGTAGACGGCATCGTCAAGCTGGTGCCCGGCTGGTATCGGTTTGTAGCGCTGACGGTGCGAGGGTTCATTGCTCTCGCGCAGGGCGATCCAGAGCAGGCCGAGCACGATGCGCATGACGCACTGGCCGTCGCCGCCAGAACCGGTGCGTTCATGCGGGTAGCGGACACGCTAGAACTGCTGGCCCGCGTGGCGGCCGCCGACGGCAACCATCCCTACGCGGCCCGACTCTTAGGCGCGGCCGCTGGCATTCGGCAGCGTCTGGAACACGTCCGCTACCCCATGTACGAGGCCGGCTACCAAGCCGTCCTCGGAGAGGTACGGGAAACGTTGGGGAAAGACGTTTTTGACGATGCCTGGAGAGCAGGGGCCGAGCTTTCCACAGCGGAAGCGATCGCCTATGCCCAGCGCGGCCGCGGCGAGCGCAAACGACCGGCCACCGGCTGGGGCTCATTGACGCTAATGGAGCAGGACGTGGTTCGTCTGACCTCAGAAGGGCTGAGCAACAAGGAGATTGGGGCGCGACTGTTCATCTCACCACGCACCGTGCAGACCCACCTCACGCACGTGTACGCCAAGCTGGGCATCACTTCCAGGGTGCAACTGGTCCAGGAAGCCGCTCGTCAGTAAGACTGAGACCATGACATCCTTGACCGAGCGCGTTCTGTTCAGATTCCTCAGTTTGCATGACAAAATCTATCAAGCGACGAATGGCCGGATCGGTCATCGGATACCCGGTATGCCACCCAATCTGCTACTGCACACGGTGGGCGCCAAGACGGGCCAGCAGCGCACCACGACACTCACCTACGCCAAGGACGGTGACGACTATCTCGTGGTGGCATCGAAGGCCGGCTACCCCAAAGCGCCCGGTTGGTATCACAACCTGAAGGCCAACCCGGAGATTGAAATCAGCGTTGGCGCACATCGTTTTGCGGTCACAGCCCGCCCGGTGCTGCCCGACAGTCTCGACTACGCGCGACTGTGGAAGCTCGTCAACGCGAACAACAGTAACCGCTATGTCGAGTACCAGAAGAAGACGTCGCGGCCGATCCCAGTGATAGTGCTGACCCCCAGACCCTGAGCCCCCGGCCCCCTGCTCGCGCAAGGAAACGCAACCAGAAACGCTACTTCTTGGCGACGACGAATCCCCGGATGATCGCCTCGACATCGTTGCTTTCCGAGACGGCCTGGTCGGCAAGGCTGGTGATGATCAGCTGAACCAGGTATCGCTGGTTGTCCGGTGGTCGACCGGTCGGCAGCACCACCCGGCTCCAGCTGCGCATCCGAGCGCTTTTCAGCTCGTAAGTCCCCTGCACCACCGACGACGGGAACCCGTTGAAGTCCGCGGTGGAAGCGTCCAGCTGGTGAAAGCTGTCGGGCAGATCGGTATTCGCGTGTTTGATTGCCTCGGCGGGGTTGAGTTCCCCGCGCAGCTTGAATACCACCAGCATGGCCGCCGGATAGTTGTCACCCTTGGAGATCATCACCGCCTTGGAGGCGGGGTTCGGGTCGCCGCGGCGTTTCCAGCCCGGCGGGGTCGGCATCGACACCGTCAAGTCCGGCAGGCTGGCGGGGTCTACCGGATCACCGGCCACACCCTGGTCTTCCAGATATTTCGACAGCGGGACCGGCGGTTCCGACGTTGCCGGAGTGCTGCTGGCCGCTGTGCCACTGGTTGTCCAGATCGCCTGATAATCAGGAACTTTGGGCCCACCGCAAGCGACGACCGCAAGGGTGAGCAAGGCAGTTCCGGCGGCGGCCGCGATAGCACGCCGCGTCACAGAATCTCGCGGACTGTGTCGATCGGGCGAGCCAGCCGGGTGCCCTTCGGGGTTACGACGAACGGCCGTTCGATCAGGATCGGGTGCTCGGCCATCGCGTCGAGCAACTCGTCGTCACTCGCCTCGGCCAGATTCAGTTCCGCGTACAGCGATTCGCGCTTGCGGACCGCGGCGCGCACCTCGATGCCGGCGTCGGCGATCATTCGCACCAGCTCGTCCCGGGACGGTGGTGTCTTCAGGTACTGCACCACCGTCGGTTCGAAACCATTGTCCCGCAACAAGTCCAGCGTCTTGCGGGACGTGCTGCACTTGGGATTGTGATAGATGACGGCCCGGTCGCCCATCTAGGCGTCTCCGTCGAACAGTCCTGTGACTGAGCCATTTTCAAAGACCGCACGAATGGTGCTGGCCAACAACGGCGCAATGGACAGGACGGTCAGCTGAGGGAACCGCTTCTCCTCGCCGATCGGCAAGGTGTTGGTGACGATCACCTCGCGGGCACCGCAACCGGCCAGCCGCTCGGCCGCCGGATCGGAGAGCACACCGTGCGTGGCCGCGATGATCACGTCCTTGGCGCCGTCGTCGTGCAGCAGCTTGACCGCGCCGGCGATCGTGCCACCGGTGTCGATCATGTCGTCGATCAGTACGCAGGTGCGGCCCTGCACCTCACCGACCACACGGTTGGACACCACCTGGTTGGGCACCCGCGGATCCCGGGTCTTGTGGATGAAGGCCAGCGGGACACCGCCCAGTGAGTCGGCCCATTTCTCGGCGATACGCACCCGGCCGGAGTCGGGGGAGACCACCACCATGTTGCTGTCGGGGTAGTTGTCCTTGATGTAGCCGGTCAGCAGGTTCTGGCCGCGCATGTGGTCAACGGGACCGTCGAAGAAACCCTGGATCTGATCGGTGTGCAGGTCCACGGTCACGATCCGGTCTGCGCCGGCGGTCTTCAAAAGGTCGGCCACCAAACGCGCCGAGATCGGCTCGCGACCGCGGTGCTTCTTGTCCTGCCGCGCATAGGGGTAGAACGGCATGACCGCGGTGATCCGCTTGGCACTGCCGCGCTTGAGCGCATCGATCATGATCAGCTGTTCCATCAGCCACCGGTTCACCGGCGCCGGGGCCGATTGCAGGACGAAGGCGTCACATCCGCGCACCGACTCCTGAAAGCGCACGAAGATCTCGCCGTTGGCGAACTCCCGCGCCGTCTGCGCGGTCACGTGGACGTCGAGTTCCTTGGCGACCTGCTCGGCCAGCTCCGGGTGGGCGCGGCCGCTGAAGAGCATCAGATTTTTGCGGTTATCGGTCCAGTCGTGGCTCACCGGGCTGCCCTCTCGGGATCTGAAATGAAGGCACCATCGTACGTAGCGAAGTGCCTGGTGCTGCGCCCGGGTTACCGGGAAGTTGCTTCACGATGTCTGGTCTGGCTCCGACTCGAGGGCCTGCTGCGCGGCTTCGGCGGCGGCCGTGCCGGGTCGCTTGCGCTGCACCCAACCGTCGATGTTGCGTTGCGGACCGGCCGACACCGCCAGCGCGCCGGGCGGGACATCCTCCCGGACCACGGTGCCGGCACCGGTGTATGCCCCATCGCCGATGGTCACCGGTGCCACGAACATGGTGTCCGAGCCGGTGCGCACGTGTGAGCCGATCGTGGTGCGCCGTTTGGTGACGCCGTCGTAGTTGACGAACACGCTGGACGCGCCGATGTTGGTGTGCTCGCCGATGTCGGCGTCACCGACGTAGGTCAGGTGCGGCACCTTGGTCCCGGTGCCGATGGTGGAGTTCTTGGTCTCGACGAACGCGCCCAGCTTGCCGTCGCCGCCGAGCACCGTCCCGGGCCGCAGGAAGGTGAACGGGCCGACGGTGGCCCCGTCGCCGATCGTCGACGACGTGCCGTGGGTCCGGCACACCGTGGCGTTCTCACCGATGTTCACGTCGGTCAGGGTGGTGTCCGGCCCGATGACGCAGCGACCGCCGATCCGGGTGCGGCCCAGCAACTGGGTGCCGGGCTGGATGACGGTGTCGCGACCGATCGTCACGTCGACGTCGATCCAGGTCGTCGCCGGGTCGACAACGGTCACGCCGGCCAATTGATGGGCGGCCACGATCCGGCGGTTGAGTTCGGCGCCCAATTCGGCGAGCTGGACGCGGTTGTTGACGCCCGCGACCAGCGCGCTGTCATCGACGTGTAGTGCGCTGACGGTGTGGCCGTCCCGGCGCGCGATCGCGATGACGTCAGTCAGGTACAGCTCCTGCTGAGCGTTGTTGGCGCTGAGCCGGCTGAGCGCGGATCGCAGCACGCCGATGTCGAAGGCGTAAACGCCCGTGTTGACCTCGCGTATCCCGCGTTGTGAGGCGGTAGCGTCGGCCTGCTCGACGATCGCCGTCACCTCGTTGTCCTGCGTCCGCAGGATGCGGCCGTAGCCGTGGGGATTGTCCAGCGTGGTGGTCAGCAAGGTCACCCCAGCTTGGCCAGCTGGGTGAGCCGAACTGTGAGTGGCGATCAGGTCGGCCAGCGTGTCGGCGTCCAGCAGCGGCGTGTCACCCGCGGCGACCACGACGATGCCGGCGTAGTCGTCGGGCAGGGCGGACAAACCGCACAGCGCCGCATGGCCAGTCCCGAGCGGCCGGTCCTGCAGCGCGACCTCGATGGCGCGACCCAGGTCGTCGGCGAGCTCGGCGACCAGCGGCGAAATGCGCTCGTGATCATGGCCGAGGACCACCACCAGGTGCTGCGGCGCGAGTTTGGTCATCGCGTGCAGGGAGTGCGACAGCATGCTGCGACCGCCGAGGGTGTGCAGCACTTTCGGGGTGTCGGACCGCATTCGGGTGCCAGGCCCGGCCGCCAGGACCAGGACCGCGGTATCACCACGAAACGTCATCAACTCTCCTCAAGTTTCGCCCTGCGAGCGTGCGTACGTGCACGCCGACACGCCGTCAAGAGTGGCATCTAGTGCACGCTCGCGGCAAAAGGCGCAAAAAAGTGAAGCTCCGTCGCCAGGACTCGAACCTGAACTATCTGAACCAAAATCAGAGGTGCTGCCGATTACACCACGACGGATCACCGATCAGCGGCGCGTGAGCCGCCGATGAAACCTTATCGAACCCGGCCGGTATTCCGGAGCCGAGCGTGGGTGCCTGGATACGCTGATGAGGTGGCCGCACCGGAGAGGACCCCGGACAAGGAAGCACGAACGCCCCGCGCCCGGATGACCGGCAGCGAGCGCCGGCACCAGCTCATCGGGATTGCTCGTTCACTGTTCGCCGAACGGGGCTACGACGCGACCTCGATCGAGGAGATCGCGCAGCGCGCCAACGTCTCCAAACCCGTCGTCTACGAGCACTTCGGCGGAAAAGAAGGCCTGTATGCCGTGGTGGTCGACCGGGAGATGTCGGCGTTGCTGGACGGCATCACCTCGTCGCTGACAAACAACCGGTCCCGCGTGCGGGTGGAGCGAGTCGCGCTGGCACTGCTCACCTATGTCGAGGAACGTACCGACGGATTCCGCATCATGATCCGCGACTCCCCGGCCTCGATCAGCTCGGGCACCTACTCCAGCCTGCTCAACGACGCCGTCAATCAGGTCGCGTCCATCCTGGCCGGCGACTTCGCCCGCCGTGGTCTGGACCCCGAGTTGGCCCCGCTGTACGCCCAGGCGCTGGTGGGTTCGGTGTCGATGACCGCGCAGTGGTGGCTCGACGCGCGAGAGCCCAAGAAGGAAGTGGTGGCCGCGCACTTGGTCAACCTCATGTGGAACGGGCTGACTCACCTGGAGGCCGACCCGCGATTGCAGGGCGAGTAATTGGGATCGGTAGCCATCCGGGCGAAGTGTGATTGTCGGCAACAACCAGCAAAGGACTGAACATGAACCGACCCTCGCGCATTCTCCTCGGTGTGGCGGCGGCCAGCGCAGCGCTGTCGCTGCTGGCGGCACCCGCCAACGCCGAGTCCGGCAACTGCCCGCGGCTGCAGGCCTGCACCACTTGGTGCCCCGGCGACCCCAACCCGGCGGGACGTCCCGTGCCCTGGGACGGCAGCGTCTGCCACGACTACTACTGGGACTCCTACGGCGTGCATGACGTGGGCAATGGTGCCTTCTACTCCTGGGCGACAATGCCCTGGTAGTTGGTTAACCACGGTCGCGGGCGAGTAGGTCGGCGATCGTCTCCCGCCGTACCAGCTCGCGCACCCGCCCGCGGGCGACACCCACCAGCGGCGGTCGGCCCACCACGTTGTACGTCGACGCCATGCTGTGGTGGTAGGCGCCCGTGCACGCCACGGCGAGCAGATCGCCGGGCCGTACATCCGTCGGTAACTCGACATCGCGAGCGATCTCGTCGCCGGCTTCGCAATGCCGCCCGGCGACGGTCACGAGGTGTCGGCTCACGATTGGGTGGCGGTTGGCCAGCGCGACCGTGTACTGCGCGCCGTACAGCGCCACCCGCGGGTTATCGCTCATGCCACCGTCGACGGCGACGAAGGTGCGCCCGCCCGGACGGGTCTTCACCGAACACACCCGGTACAGCGTGATGCCGGCGCGGGCGCTGATTGCGCGGCCGGGTTCCACCACGACGACGGGCCGGGGGAAATGCTCGGCGGCACAGGCCTCGTCCAGCGCGTCCTCGATCACTGCGGCCAACTCGTCGAGATTCAGCTCGCCATCACCGCGGGTGTAGGGGACGCCGTGGCCGCCGCCGATGTTGAGCTCGGTGAGGATCACGCCGTGGTGGGACCGCACGTCGGCCATCATGGCGATCATCCGCCGGATTGCTTCCCCGTACAGCGCCGCGTCGGTGACCTGCGAACCGATATGGCAGTGCAACCCGATCAGGTCGAGGATCGGGTGTGCCAGCACCCGTTGCACCGCGCGGGCCGCCTGGCCGCCGTCGAGGGTGAATCCGAACTTCTGATCACTGACGCCGGTGGTGACCGCCCGATGCCCATGGATGTCGATCTCGGGAGTCACCCGGATGAGTACGCGCTGGCGCCGACGTGCCAGGCCGGCCAGGTAGGCGATCTCGATGTCCGAATCCACCACCATGCGGCCCACCCCGACGGCGACCGCTTCGCGCAGCTCGTCGGGCGACTTCGCGTTGCCGTGCATGACGACGCGAACCGGATCCAGACCCCCGGCCAGGGCGACGGCGAGTTCGCCGGGGGAGCAAACGTCGATGCCCAGGCCTTCTTCCCGCACCCACCGGGCCACGGCCGTGGTGAGCAGCGATTTTGCGGCGTAGACGACCTCGACGCCGCGCAACGCTTTGCGGTAGCGGCGGGCGCGATATCGGAAGTCGGTTTCGTCGACGACGTAGGTCGGGGTGCCGAACTCGTCGGCGATGTCTGTGAGCGGTACCTCACCGAGGCACAGCCGGCCCTGTTCGTCACAACCGGTCGTCACCGGCCATATCGCCGGGTCGACGCGCCGGGGCGCGGCTTTGCCGATGGAGGGCAGCATGTCGAGCAATGTCATGCTTTTAACCTGCGGCGCGATCGCGGCGCTGACCGCTTTCCTGACGAACTCTTGACGGCTGTGGGCGCGATCTTGACGCAGTGCTTGCCCGATCGGAGGTCCGAGTCGGACGCCTAGAATGGCGGCATCATGACCGCACCGGGGACTGCGTACCCAGATACCCCGATCGCGGGGCTCGTGGAATTGGCGCTGAGAGCGCCAACTTTCCAACAACTCATCGAGCGTGCCTCCGATCGACCCGACAAACTCGCGCTGGTAGGACCTGCCAGCGCGCGCCTTTTCGTGGCCGCCGCGCTGGCTGGGCAGGGACCGTTGCTGGTGGTCACCGCCACCGGCCGGGAAGCCGACGACCTGACCGCCGAGCTGCGCGGCGTGTACGGCGACGCGGTGGCCGTCTTCCCGTCCTGGGAGACCCTGCCGCACGAACGGCTTTCCCCGGGCATCGACACCGTCGGGACCCGGATGCTGGTGCTGCGCCGGCTGGCGCATCCCGACGACGCGCGCCTGGGTCCCCCGCTGCGGGTCGTGGTGACGGCGGTGCGTTCCCTGCTGCAACCCATGGCGCCCGATCTGGGCCTGCAAGAACCGCTGACGCTGACCGTCGGCGACGAGACGCCGTTCGAGGACGTCGCTGCCCGGCTGGTCGAGTTGGCCTACACCCGGGTGGACATGGTCGGGCGGCGCGGTGAGTTCGCCGTTCGCGGCGGCATTCTGGACGTCTTCGCACCGACGGCCGAGCACCCGGTCCGGATCGAATTCTGGGGCGACGAGATCACCGAGATGCGGATGTTCTCGGTGGCCGACCAGCGCTCGATCCCGGAGATCGAAGTCGACCACTTGATCGCGGTGGCGTGCCGGGAACTGCTGCTCACCGACGACGTCCGGGCGCGAGCGGCGGAGCTGGGTGGTCAACATCCCGGTTCGGAGAACACGGTCACCGGCAGCATCATCGACATGCTGGCCAAGCTGGCCGAAGGCATCCCGGTCGACGGGATGGAAGCGCTGCTCCCGGTGTTGGTTCCTGCAGAAGACGGAGCGCACGCTTTGCTGACCGACCAGCTGGCCGACGGCACCCCGGTCCTGGTATGCGACCCGGAAAAGGTTCGCACCCGCGCCGCCGATTTGATCAAGACCGGCCGAGAATTCCTGGAGGCGTCCTGGTCGGTGGCGGCGCTAGGCACGGACGCGCCGGTCGACGTCGAGCAACTGGGCGGTTCGGGCTTCACCGAACTCGAGGACGTGCAGGCTGCGGCGAGCGCTTCGGGCCATCCGTGGTGGACGTTGAGCCAGCTGTCCGACGAGTCCGCCACCGAGCTGGACATCCGCCCGGCGCCGTCCGCGCGGGGACACCAACACGACATCGACGGGGTCTTCGCGATGCTGCGTGCGCACGTGGCAACCGGTGGGCATGCCGCGATGGTCGCGCCCGGCACCGGAACCGCCCATCGGATGGTCGAACGGCTGGCCGAGTCGGACATCCCGGCAGCGATGCTGGACTGCGGTGCCGCGCCCAAAGCTGGGGTCGTCGGCGTGCTCAAAGGCCCGCTGCACGACGGAGTGGTCATCCCTGGGGCCAACCTCGTCGTTATCACCGAAGCCGACCTGACCGGCAGCCGGGCTACTGCGGTCGAGGGCAAGCGCCTGGCGGCCAAGCGGCGTAACACCGTCGACCCGCTGGCACTGACCGCCGGTGACCTGGTGGTGCACGACCAGCACGGCATCGGACGGTTCGTGGAGATGGTCGAACGGACCGTCGGCGGTGCCCGCCGCGAGTACCTGGTGCTCGAGTACGCATCCAGCAAGCGCGGCCAGCAGGCCGACCGGCTGTATGTCCCGATGGACTCACTGGACCAGCTGTCGCGGTATGTCGGTGGGCAGGCGCCCGCGCTGAGCAAGCTGGGCGGCAGCGACTGGGCCAACACCAAGACCAAGGCGCGCCGGGCCGTCCGGGAGATTGCCGGCGAATTGGTCGCGTTGTACGCCAAGCGTCAGGCCAGTCCCGGCCACGCGTTCGCGCCGGACACTCCGTGGCAGGCCGAGATGGAAGATGCGTTCGGCTTCACCGAGACCGTCGACCAGTTGACCGCGATCACCGAGGTCAAGTCCGACATGGAAAAGCCGATCCCGATGGACCGCGTGATCTGCGGCGACGTCGGTTACGGCAAGACCGAGATCGCTGTGCGCGCGGCGTTCAAGGCGGTTCAGGACGGCAAGCAGGTCGCGGTGCTGGTGCCCACCACGTTGCTGGCCGACCAGCATCTGCAGACCTTCACCGACCGGATGGCCGGATTCCCGGTGACCGTCAAGGGCCTGTCCCGGTTTACCGACCCCGCCGAATCCCGCAAGGTGATTGACGGCATGGCCGACGGATCGGTGGACATCGTGATCGGCACCCACCGGCTGTTGCAGACCGGGGTGCGCTGGAAAGACCTCGGCTTGGTCGTGGTCGACGAGGAGCAGCGGTTCGGCGTCGAGCACAAGGAGCACATCAAGTCGCTGCGCACGCATGTCGACGTGCTGACCATGAGCGCCACCCCGATTCCGCGGACGCTGGAGATGAGCCTGGCCGGGATCCGGGAGATGTCGACGATCTTGACGCCACCCGAAGAGCGCTACCCGGTGTTGACGTACGTGGGTCCGCAGGAAGACAAGCAGATCGCGGCTGCGTTGCGACGGGAATTGCTGCGCGACGGGCAGGCCTTCTACGTGCACAACCGGGTGAGCTCGATCGACCGGGCCGCCGCTCGGGTGCGGGAGCTGGTGCCCGAGGCGCGGGTCGTAGTCGCGCACGGACAGATGCCTGAAGAGCGGCTGGAACGCACCGTGCAGGGCTTCTGGAACCGCGAATTCGACATCCTGGTGTGCACGACGATCGTGGAGACCGGCCTGGACATCTCCAACGCCAACACGCTGATCGTCGAGCGCGCCGACACCTTCGGCCTGTCCCAGCTGCACCAGTTGCGCGGTCGGGTGGGTCGCAGCCGGGAGCGCGGGTACGCCTACTTCCTGTACCCGCCGGACGCGCCGCTGACCGAGACGGCGTATGACCGGCTGGCGACCATCGCGCAGAACAACGAGCTGGGCGCGGGCATGGCCGTCGCACTTAAAGACCTGGAAATCCGCGGCGCCGGAAATGTGCTGGGCGTCGAGCAGTCGGGGCACGTCGCCGGCGTCGGGTTCGACCTGTACGTGCGGCTGGTCGGCGAGGCCGTCGAGGCGTACCGGGCCGCGGCCGACGGCAAGACGGTGACTACCGCCGAAGAGCCCAAGGATGTGCGCATCGACCTGCCCGTCGATGCCCATCTGCCGCCCGATTACATCGCCAGCGACCGGCTCCGGTTGGAGGCCTATCGGCGCCTGGCGTCGGCGACCGACGACGCCGGTGTCAACGCCGTCATCGAAGAGCTGACCGACCGGTATGGCCCGCCGCCCGAGCCGGCCCAGCGGCTGGTGGCGGTGGCGCGGCTGCGGTTGCTATGCCGGGCATCCGGGATCACCGAGGTCAGCGCCCCGTCGGCGGCCACGGTGCGGCTTTCGCCGCTGAATCTGCCGGATTCCGCGCAGGTGCGGCTGGCCCGGATGTATCCGGGCGGGCGTTACCGCGCGACGACGTCCACCGTGCAGGTTCCCATTCCGCGAACGGGCGGCGTGGGCGCCGCGCGGCTGCGTGATGTTGAGTTGGTGCAGATGGTGGCCGATTTGGTGACGGCACTCGCGGGCATCCCGCAGCAAGATATTGGTATAACGAACCCCGAGCCCGTCACGTCGAGTAAGGAGCGGCAAGCGCGATGACGACTGTCGTCCTGGTCGACCCCCGCCGCCCCTCGTTGGTGCCGGTCGAAGCCATCGAGCTCCTCACTGGTGAAGTGCAGTACACCGAGGAGATGCCGATTGCGGTGCCGTGGTCGCTGCCTGACGCGCACCCGGCGCACACCGGCGGGGACGCGCCGGTGCTGTTGTCCTCGGACCCCAACCACCCAGCCGTCACCGCCCGGCTCGCCGCCGGTGCCCGGCTGATCTCGGCGCCCGCGGGCCAGCGCGGTGAACGGCTGGTGGATGCCGTCGCGATGATGGACAAGCTGCGCACCGCGGGACCCTGGGAGAGCGAGCAGACCCACGACTCGCTGCGCCGGTATCTGTTGGAGGAGACCTACGAGCTGCTGGATGCCGTGCATAGCGGCAATGTGGAACAGCTGCGCGAAGAACTCGGTGATCTGCTGTTGCAGGTGTTGTTTCACGCCCGCATCGCCGAGGATGCGGCGCTGCTGCCGTTCACCATTGACGACGTCGCCGACACGCTGATGCGCAAGCTCGGCAATCGAGTTCCGGGAGTGCTTGCGGGGGAAACTATTTCGCTGCAGGACCAGCTGGCGCAGTGGGAGGAACGCAAGGCGGCCGAAAAACCCAGGGGCTCGGTGCTGGACGACGTGCACACCGGTCAGCCGGCATTGGCGTTGGCGCAGAAGGTGATTCATCGCGTCGTTCAAGCCGGCCTGCCCGCCGAGCTGATCCCCGAGGAGCTGACCACGATCACGCTGTCGGCCGACGTCGATGCGGAAAATACCTTGCGGGCAGCGGTTTTGGATTTCGTCGACACGGTTCGCGGTGTGGAGAAGGCGATTGCGGCGGCGCGGCGCGGCGACAGTGTCGCCGAGGAACTCGACATGAGCCCGCTCGGCTTCGTCACCGATGACGAGTGGCGCGCCCATTGGCCGTTCGGTGAAGTGGCGGAGGAACCGTCGGCGCCCGCCGTCGAGCCTGTCCTCGATCCCGCCGTCGAGCCGGCCCTCGATCCCGGCCTCGATCCCGCCCTCGATCCCGCCCTCGAGGAGGAACCCGTCGCGGCGTCCGCGTCCGCCAAGGATTCCCGGCCCAAAAAGCGCAAAGGGCGCCGCTGAGGGCCGCTCGTCGATGTTTGCGGTGACTCAGACGGTTTTCACAAAGATGCTGCTGAGGAATCACTGAATGGCTCCAATCCAGCACAAATCTGTGTGCTGGACGGCGAACTCGCCCGGGCAGCCGGCAAACCCATGGGACGATGGCTGAGGCTGAAAAGGACAAGTGGCCGCATGGGGAGACCAACAGGGAGAGTTTGTGTCGCCGAGACGCTGGTTGCGCGCGGTCGCCGTGATAGGGGCGACCGCGATGCTGTTGGCGTCAAGTTGCACCTGGCAGCTCAGCCTTTTCATCCCCGAAGGCGTGCCGCCCCCGGCGGGGGATCCGGTACCTCCGGTCGACACGCACGTCAGTGGCCGGCCTGCGGATCAGTTGCGGGAATGGGCGCAGCAGCGCGCTCCGGCGCTGGAGATGCCGGTCATCGCCCTGGAGGCGTACGCGTACGCCGCTCGCGTGGCCGAGGTCGAGAATCCGAAGTGCCATATTGCGTGGACGACGCTTGCGGGCATCGGCCAGGTAGAGAGTCATAACGGCACCTATCGGGGCGCGGCCATCGCGCCCAACGGGGACGTCCGGCCCCCCATCCGGGGTGTTCGACTCGACGGCACCGGCGACACCTTGCGCATCGTGGACACCGACGCGGGGGCTCTGGATGGCGACGATGGGGTAGAGCGCGCGATGGGGCCGATGCAGTTCATCTCCGAGACCTGGCGGTTGTACGGCGTCGACGCCAACAACGACGGCGTGGCCAGCCCGGACAACATCGACGATGCCGCCCTGTCGGCCGCGGGTTATTTGTGCTGGCGCGGAAAGGATCTCGCGACGCCTCGTGGGTGGATTACCGCGCTGCGGGCCTATAACAACTCGGGTGTCTATGCGCGGGCGGTCCGGGACTGGGCGACCGCCTACGCGGCGGGTCATCCGCTGTAGCAGGATGGTTCGGGTAACCGAGGCTTTAGGCTGAGGCTGCCGGGGGTCTTTCAGCCAGGAGACAAAGGAGAACCCAGTGCCGATTATCGAGCAGGTCGGAGCCCGCGAGATCCTCGATTCCCGCGGCAACCCGACCGTCGAGGTCGAGGTCGCCTTGATCGACGGAACGTTTGCCCGCGCCGCGGTGCCGTCCGGCGCGTCGACCGGCGAGCACGAAGCCGTCGAGTTGCGCGATGGCGGTGACCGGTACGGCGGCAAAGGGGTGAAGAAGGCCGTTCAGGCGGTGCTCGACGAGATCGGTCCGGCGGTCATCGGCCTCAACGCCGATGACCAGCGGCTGGTCGACCAGGCGCTGGTCGACCTGGACGGCACGCCGGACAAGTCACGGCTGGGTGCCAATGCCATCCTCGGCGTCTCGCTGGCCGTCGCCAAGGCGGCCGCGGATTCCGCGGCGTTGCCGCTGTTCCGCTATCTCGGTGGTCCCAACGCGCACATCCTGCCCGTGCCGATGCTGAACATCCTCAACGGCGGCGCGCACGCCGATACCGGCGTCGACGTCCAGGAGTTCATGGTGGCGCCGATCGGCGCGCCGAGTTTCGCGGAGTCGTTGCGTTGGGGCGCTGAGGTTTATCACGCGCTGAAGTCGGTGTTGAAGAGGGAGGGCCTGTCCACCGGGGCTGGGCGACGAGGGAGGTTTCGCCCCGGACGTGGCCGGCACCACCGCCGCGCTGGACCTGATCACGACCGCGATCGAGTCGGCGGGGCTGCGGCCCGGCGCCGACATCGCGCTGGCCCTCGACGTCGCCGCCACCGAGTTTTATGAGGACGGCACGGGATACCGCTTCGAAGGTTCGACCCGCACCGCCGAGGAGATGGCGGACTTCTACGCCCGCCTGCTCGCGTCCTACCCGCTGGTGTCCATCGAAGACCCGCTCTCCGAAGACGATTGGGACGGTTGGGCCGCGTTGACGGCGGGAATCGGTGAGCGGGTGCAGATCGTCGGCGACGACCTGTTCGTCACCAATCCCGAACGGCTTGAGGAAGGCATCGAGCGCGGAGTGGCAAATGCGTTGCTGGTCAAGGTGAACCAAATCGGGACGTTGACCGAGACGCTCGACGCGGTGGCGCTCGCCCACCACAGCGGCTACCGAACCATGATGAGCCACCGCAGCGGTGAGACGGAGGACACCACGATCGCCGACCTGGCGGTGGCCGTCGGTAGCGGGCAGATCAAGACCGGTGCACCGGCCCGCAGCGAACGTGTGGCCAAGTACAACCAGCTGCTGCGGATCGAAGAAGCGCTTGGTGATGCTGCGCGGTATGCGGGTGATCTCGCGTTTCCGCGGTTCGCGGTGGATTCGAAGTAGGCAGTTTGGCCGCCAAGTCCGATCCGAAACGCCGCTCCCCGGCTTCCCGGCCGGGGAAGCCCGGTGATTCGGGTCGGGGGCGTCGCTCTGCGGGCTCGGCGAAGCCGGTTGCCAAGCCGCTGTCGCGGCCGCAGTCCAAGCCCGCGCAGACCGCGCCCGACGAGAGTCGCCACGCGGGCCGCTCGCAGGAACATGTCGTCGAACCGATACGTCGGTCGTTCACCGAATCCGTTGAGCAGCGGTCGGATCAGCGGTTGGGCTTTACCGCGCGGCGAGCCGCGATCCTGGCCGCTGTCGTGTGTGTGCTGACGCTGACCATCGCCGGTCCGGTGCGCACGTATTTCGCTCAGCGCACCGAGATGGCGCAGCTGTCCGCGACCGAGGCCGCGCTGCGCGGCCAGATCAAGGATTTGGAGCAACGCAAAGGTCAGTTGGCCGACCCGGCATACATCGCGGCGCAGGCCCGCGAGCGGCTCGGTTTCGTCAAGCCCGGTGACATTCCGTTCCAGGTGCAGCTTCCGCCGACGGCCGCGGTGCCTGCGCAGCCGGGGGAGGAGGTTGGCGGGCACCCAAAGAACGAGCCGTGGTACACCTCGCTGTGGCACACCATCGCCGACACGCCGCACCTGCCGCCGCCGGCTGCTCCGTCGGCGCCCGAACCCGGGCCCCAGCCCCCGAATCCGACGGCTCCCGGTGGTTGATCGTGCAGACTTGGAGGTGGTGGCGCGTCAGCTCGGCCGTGAGCCGCGTGGGGTGCTGGAAATCGCCTACCGATGTCCAGACGGTTCACCGGGTGTGGTGAAGACGGCGCCGAAACTTCCTGATGGAACACCGTTTCCGACGTTATACTACCTGACGCATCCGGTGCTCACGGCCGCCGCCAGTCGATTGGAGACCACCGGTTTGATGCGTGAGATGACCGCGCGTTTGGGTGCTGACCCGTCGTTGGCGGCGGCGTATCGGCGTGCCCACGAATCGTATCTGGCTGAGCGGGACGCGATTGAGCCTTTGGGGACGACGTTTTCCGGTGGCGGCATGCCGGACCGGGTCAAGTGTCTGCATGTGCTGATCGCGCATTCACTGGCCAAGGGGCCCGGGGTCAATCCGCTGGGCGACGAGGCCGTGGCATTGTTGGCCGCCGAGCCGGGAACCGCGGCTTTGATTGCGGGACAGTGGAAATGATGCGTCTGGCTGGGATCGACTGCGGTACCAACTCGATTCGGTTGTTGATCGCGGACTGGGTTGACGGGCGGTTGCGTGACGTCCATCGCGAGATGCGCATCGTGCGGCTGGGGCAGGGGGTGGATGCGACCGGCTCGTTTGCACCTGAGGCGATTGCGCGCACGCGGGCCGCTCTGGTCGATTACGCGGAGTTGCTTCGGGTACATGGTGTTTCGCGGGTGCGGATGGTCGCTACATCCGCTACCCGGGACGCCGGGAACCGGGATGTGTTTTTCGCGATGACGGCGGAGGTGTTGGGGGCGGTGATTCCCGGTGCGATCGCCGAGGTGATCACGGGCGCGGAGGAGGCCGAACTGTCGTTCGCCGGCGCGGTTGGCGAATTGGACAGGGCCGATGCGCCTTTCGTGGTTGTGGACCTTGGGGGCGGGTCGACTGAGATTGTGGTCGGCAAGGCGGCGGATGAAGTGGTGGCGAGTTATTCGGCCGATATTGGTTGCGTCCGCCTGACCGAGCGTTGCCTGCACTCCGACCCGCCCACGCCGGAGGAGGTGGCGGCGGCCCGCTCGGTGGTCCGTGAGCGGCTCGCCGTGGCGTTGCGCGCGGTGTCGGTGGAGGGGGCCCGGTCTTGGGTCGGTGTTGCCGGGACGATGACTACGTTGTCGGCCTTGGCTCACGGTATGGCGGTGTATGACTCTGCTGCGATTCATCTTTCGCGCGTGGGTCGCGAAACTTTGCTGGCGGTGTGTAAGCGGTTGATCGGTATGCCGCGGTCGGAACGCGCAGCGCTTGGGCCGATGCACGAAGGGCGTGTCGACGTGATCGGTGGAGGTGCGATTGTGGTGCAGGAGTTGGCCAATGAGCTGTACGCGCGGGCCGGTATTGCGGAGTTGACCGTCAGCGAGCACGACATCTTGGACGGGATTGTCCTGTCGATCGCGGGTTAGCCTTCCTCGGCTCTCTCAGGAGGATGTGCGTCGTTGCCCGGCTTGTAGCGACATTGTCGGTGGTGCGGTGACGGCGTGCACGGGCCTGGCAGATCGGGACGCCCCCGAACTCCTCGACCGTGGGATTGGCTTGCGGTCGTTTCCGGGCTCTCTCAGGAGGATGTGCGTCGTTGCCCGGCTTGTAGCGACATTGTCGGTGGTGCGGTGACAGCGTGCACGGCCGGTGCCCGGCAGATCGGGACGACCCCGAACTCCTCGCCGTGGGATTGGCTTGGCGGTCGTTTCCGGGCTCTCTCAGGAGGATGTGCGTCGTTGCCCGGCTTGTAGCGACATTGTCGGTGCGCGTGATCCACAGGCGAAATGTGGTGACTGGCGGCATGTTGACGGGAATGCAACGTTCAACGCATGAGCATGCTTCTACGGGGAACCGAGCTTCGCTATGTGCTTACCTACCAACTGGTGTTGCACGGACCCGCGACTATTCCGGAACTCATCAATGCCCTCAAGTGGCATGGCTTTACCGTCAACGGTCGGGCTTCGAAGGCCATTTCTGATGCACTGCGCTGGGAGATGGGAAGGGGAAGGGTTGATCGCATCCGACGGGGCAAGTATGCGGCGTTGGAATTTCCCCGCGGCACTGAACACCGGATGCACCAGCGAGTTCTGGCATTGCGTGCCGAGTCGAGGGCTAGAAGTGGGCGCGAAGATCCGCTCCAATGGTTCGACTGATTGGCGCTACAAGCCGGGCATGGACACGCATGCTCCCGGAAGGGCAGGGTGAAAACCGGTGCGCGAGAACGGTTCGATGCGGCGGCCGCCCTCGACCACGCCACCGACAATGTCGCTACAAGCCGGGCATGGACACACATGCTCCCGGAAGATCACGGTGAAAACCGGTGCGCAAGACCGGTTCGATGCGGCGGCCGCCCTGGACCACGCCACCGACAATGTCGCTACAGGCCGGGCATGGACACGCATACTCCCGGAAGGGCAGGGTGAAAACCGGTGCGTGAGAACGGTTCGATGCGGTGCCCGCCCTCGACCACGCCACCGACAATGTCGCTACAAGCCGGGCATGGACACGCATACTCCCGGAAAGGCAGGGTGAAAACCGGTGCGCGAGAACGGTTCGATGCGGCGGCCGGCCCCGACCACGCCACCGACAATGTCGCTACAAGCCGGGCATCAACACGCATGCTCCCCCAGCGGCGCAGGCGGGCCGTGGGCTGCTCACGCCTCGAAGCGGTAACCCATGCCTGATTCGGTCAACAGATGTTTGGGATGCGATGGGTCATCCTCGAGTTTGCGCCGCAATTGCGCCAAATATACCCGCAGATAATGTGTTTCGGTCGCGTAAGCGGGTCCCCAGACCTCTCTGAGCAACTCCTCGCGACCCACCAACTTGCCGCGGTTGCGCACCAGCATCTCCAGCATGCCCCACTCGGTCGGTGTCAGATGCACCTCAACACCACCCTTCACCACCTTCTTCGCCGCCAAATCAACGGTAAAAGAAGAAGTTTCGACGACCGGCTGCTCCACTTCCGACGCCGCGGCATTGCGGCGCACCGCGGCCCGCAACCTGGCGAGGAACTCGTCCATCCCGAATGGCTTCGTCACGTAGTCGTCGGCTCCAGCGTCCAACGCTTCGACCTTGTCGGAAGAATCGCTCCGCGCCGACAACACGATGACTGGCGCGGAAAGCCACCCCCGCAACCCGCCCAACACGTCGATACCCGAAATATCGGGCAGACCAAGATCCAGAATCACCACATCCGGCGGATGCTCGGCGGCGGCCCGCAGCGCTCCCGCACCGGTCGACGCGGTGATCACCTCATAACCGCGCACGCTCAGGTTGATCCGCAACGCACGCAGGATATGCGGCTCGTCATCGATTACCAGCACCCGCGTCATCGGTCACCGCTGTCCGGTGGCCCGGCCAGGTCCAACACGACTGTCAGCCCTCCACCCGGCGTATCACCGGCCTGAATCGTGCCGCCCATCGCCTCGACGAAGCCGCGCGCCACCGACATCCCCAGTCCGACACCGGTGGTGTTGTCATGGTCACCCAACCGCTGAAACGCCTCGAACAACTGATCCTCGGTCCCGTGCGGTATCCCGGGCCCCTCATCGATCACGTTGACCAGCACACGTCCGCCCACCCGTCCCGCGTTGACCCGGACCACACAATCGGGCGCGTAGCGCAGCGCGTTGTCGATCAGGTTGGCCAGGACCCGTTCCAGCAGTCCACCGTCGGCCAGCACCACGGCATCGCCGACGTCGACCTTGACGCGATCGATGGCGGATCGGTAGAAACCGGTGGCCCCCTTCCCGATGCTCACCAATGCGCGCTGCACCACCTCCTCGAGATACACCCGATGTAGCTCTGGCCGCACCACCCCCGCGGCCAACCGCGACGAGTCGAGCAGGTTACCCACCAAAGCGGTGAGCTGATCAATCGATTCCTCTGTGCTGGCCAGCAGTTCGGCGGTGTCCTCGGCGGAGAAGGCCACATCCCCAGCGCGCAGGCTGGATACTGCAACCTTGGCGGCCGCTAGTGGGGTGCGCAGGTCGTGGCTGACCGCCGAAAGCAGGGACCGCCGCAGCTCGTCGGCCCGCACTATCGCCTCGGCGCGGCTGGCTTCCTCGACGAGTTCACGCTGTCGGATCAGCCCCGCGGCTTGCCTGGCCACCGCGCCCAGGACCCGGCGATCCCGGGCCGACAGCTTGCGACCGGCCATCAGCATCCAAAACTCTTCGTCACCCACCTCGATGGCCGTGTCCGCCGAATCGACTGTGGTGCAAGGATCCTTGCCTACCGAAGCGACCACCTCGCGCGAGCCGTCCAAACCTTCCCGCAGCATGCTCACGGCACGCTGTGAATAGGTCTCGCGCACGCGTTCCAACAGGGTGGACAGGTCCGCCCCCCGCAGCACCGATCCGGCGAACAGCGTCAACAGCTCTGCTTCCTGGGAAGCCAACCGGGCTTCCCTGGCGCGCTTCGTGGTGCCGTCGACCAGCACGGCTACCGCCACGGCGATCAGCAGCAGCACCAGCTCGGTGACGGCACTGTCGGGTTCGGCGATGGTGAAACTGTGTCGCGGCGTGATCAAGTAGTAGTTCAACAGCGCACCGGACAGCACCGCTGAAAGTACCGCGGGCGCAACGCCTCCCAATAGGCCAACCAGTAGAACACCGACGAAGAACAGGGCGCTCTCGCCGCCGGTGTTCAAGAAGGAGTCCAGCACACTCACCGTCACCGCGCAGATCGCCGACGGGACCGCAATCGCAGCCAGCCACGATGCCACACGTCGTTGCCGGGGCGACGCGGCGACGGGCTTTGCGCCGCGCGGAGGTTCGTCATGGGTGACAATGTGGACGTCGATCTTGCCGGATCGCTGCACGACCGCGGCTCCGATGCCCTCGGAGAACAGGCGCGCCCACCGCGACCTGCGCGACGTCCCGATGACCAGCTGGGTGGCGTTGATCTCGCGCGCGAAGTCCAGCAGCGCGTCGGGCACGTCATCGCCGACCACCGTGTGCAGCGAGGCGTCCAAACTGTTTGCCAATTCGCGGATCTTGCTCATCCGCGCCTCTGAGAGACCGGCGAGCCCGTCACCGCGCAGCACATGGAGCACCATGAGCTCGGCACTCGACTTCGAGGCGATCCGGGACGCGCGTCGGACGAGTGTCTCAGACTCCGGGCCCCCGGTGACAGCGACCACGACCCGCTCACGGGCCTCCCACATATCGGTGATCTTGTTCTCCGCGCGGTACTTCGCGAGCGCGGTGTCAACCTGATCCGCCAGCCACAACAACGCCAACTCCCTTAACGCGGTGAGGTTCCCACGGCGGAAGTAGTTGGAGAGCGCGGCATCGATCTTCTCGGACGCGTAGACATTTCCGTGGGATAGCCTGCGCCGCAGCGCTTCCGGAGTGATGTCGATCAGCTCGACCTGGGCCGCCTGCCGCACGATCGAATCCGGGATTGTCTCCTTCTGTTCGATGCCGGTGATCTGGGCGACGACGTCGTTGAGGCTCTCCAGGTGCTGGATGTTGACGGTGGAGATCACCGTGATCCCCGCGTCGAGCAGTTCCTCGACGTCCTGCCAGCGCTTGACGTTCTTGCTGCCGGGTGTATTGGTATGAGCCAGTTCGTCGACCAACACCACTTGGGGGCGACGTGCCAGTACCGCCGGCACGTCGAGTTCAGCGAAGCTGCCGCCGCGGTACTCGATGTAGCGCGGCGCGACTACCTCGATTCCGTCCAGCAGCTCGGCGGTCTTTGCCCGCCCGTGGGTTTCGACCACGGCGGCCACCAAATCGGTGCCGCGCTCCAACCGCCGGTGTGCTTCGCCGAGCATCGCGTAGGTCTTGCCGACACCCGGTGCCGCACCGAGATAGATGCGCAGCTCGCCGCGTTTGGGACGGTGTTCTGTGACGCTGGAGACGTTCACGTCAACAATCATCCACCCATCCGCTAGCTTGCGACCGGATACCTGCTGTCCAATGCCAGGTTGAGCTGCAGCACGTCGACGGCTGGTTCGCCGAAAAAGCCGAGCATGCGGTCGGTGCGGTATTGCGCCACCACTTGGCGGATCTGATCCGGGCTCGCGTGACGGGCCCGAGCGACCCGGGCGATCTGAATGTCGGCATAGGCCGGCGAGATGTCCGGATCAAGGCCGCTGCCACTGGTGGTGACTGCGTCAGCCGGTACCTGTGGCTCGCTGGAAGCCGCGCCACGCACCGGCACGATCAAGCCGCTTGAGTAGTCCTCGCCGAACCTTGCGCATTCGACGCGGACACCGCGATAGCTGTCCACGAACGGCTGGCCGGTGGACGCGCACGGCTCGTTGACGCTGACCACCCGCGTCGGGTGGACCACGTCACCTCGCGCATCGCGTGGGCCCATCACTGAGAGCACCGCCCCGACCCCGCCGCCCGTGCAGAACGGCCGTGACCCGTTCACGCCTTCCAGTTTGCCGATCGCCGCGCTGCGAGAGCACACCAACGTCAGCAGGCTCGGCTTGAATCCGGCGTCGCTGGGACTGGCACCGGCAACCAACTTGGCCGGGTCGGCTGGGGTGTCGACGACGCTTTCCGGACCGAGGTTACTGCCGCCGCTCGACATCGGGTCATAACCGGCGCCAGCGGCCGACGGCCGAGCCTGAAAGTACTGCGGCAGTGGATCTCCCGCGGCGTCGGTGAAGTTTTGGCCGATCAACTTGCTCCCGACCGCCTTGCCGCCGGCGGTGATGATCGAGCCTTCCGCCTTGGCGTGCAATCCGGGTAACAGGGTGGCCAGCCAGATAAGCAGCGGGTAGCCCAAACCCAGTAGCACGGTGAAAACAAGCAGCGCGCGCAATGCAGCTCCGTAGCGGCGAATCATGTTGGTGACGTCCATTTCAGGCGATCCCGGGGAGTAGTTGAACCACCAAGTCGATGAGCTTGATGCCGATGAACGGAGCGACGATACCGCCCAATCCATAGCGATACAGGTTGCGGCTGAGCAACTTTGACGCACGGCTAGGGGTATACCGTACGCCGCGCAGTGCCAGCGGGATCAGCGCGACGATGACGACCGCGTTGAAGATGACCGCGGACAGGATCGCCGACTGCGGGCTGTGCAACCGCATGACGTTGAGCAGGTCCAACCCAGGGAAGAGCGCGACGAACATCGCCGGGATGATCGCGAAATACTTGGCGATGTCGTTGGCGATGGAGAACGTCGTCAAAGCGCCGCGGGTGATCAACAGCTGCTTACCGATCTCGACGATCTCGATGAGCTTGGTGGGGTCGGAGTCCAGATCGACCATGTTTCCGGCCTCTTTGGCCGCCGACGTGCCCGTGTTCATCGCCACGCCGACGTCGGCCTGGGCGAGAGCGGGGGCGTCATTGGTGCCGTCACCGGTCATCGCCACCAGGCGACCGCCCTGCTGCTCCTGCTTGATCAGCATCATCTTGTCCTCGGGCGTGGCCTCGGCCAGGAAGTCGTCGACGCCGGCCTCCTGCGCGATCGCCTTGGCCGTCAACGGGTTATCGCCGGTGATCATGACCGTGCGGATGCCCATCAGGCGCATGGCCTCGAACCGGTCGCGCATACCCTGCTTGACCACGTCTTTGAGATGAATGACGCCCAACACCTCAGCTTGTCCATTATCCCCGACGCGACCCACCACCAGGGGAGTCCCGCCGGCCGCGGAGATGCCGTCGACGATGTCACCGAGCTCGGCTGGCACCGTCCCGCCGTGGCTGCGGACCCACTCGGCGACCGAACTCGCCGCGCCCTTGCGCAGTTGCCAGCCGTCCAGGTCCACGCCCGACATCCGGGTCGTCGCACTGAAGGGCACCCAGGAGGCGGTGGTGAGCTCGCCGGGTGTCCGTGCCCGCAACCCGTGCGCAGCCTTGGCGTACACCACGATCGAACGGCCCTCGGGTGTCTCGTCGGCAAGGCTGGAAAGCTGTGCGGCGTCGGCTAACTCGTCGGTACTGATGCGGGCCACCGGGATGAACTCGGCGGCTTCCCGGTTGCCCAGCGTGATCGTTCCGGTCTTGTCCAGCAGCAGGGTGTTGACGTCACCGGCTGCTTCGACCGCGCGTCCGGACATGGCCAGGACGTTGCGTTGCACCAGCCGGTCCATGCCGGCGATGCCGATCGCGGACAACAGCGCCCCAATCGTGGTGGGAATCAAGCAGACCAGTAGCGCGACCAGGACGATGCCGCTGATGCCGTTGCCATTGAGACCGTCCGTGTCCGGAACCCCCGGGTTGTTGGCCTTCGAGTAGATCGCCAACGGCTGCAGTGTGGCGACGGCGAAGACGAAGATGATGGTCAACGCGGCCAGCAAGATATTGAGGGCGATCTCGTTGGGGGTCTTCTGCCGGTTCGCGCCTTCGACGAGCGCAATCATTCGGTCCACGAAGCTCTCGCCCGGCTTCTGGGTGATCTTGACGACGATGCGGTCCGACAGCACGGTGGTACCACCAGTCACCGCTGACCGGTCACCGCCGGATTCCCGGATGACCGGCGCGGATTCGCCGGTGATCGCCGACTCATCCACAGAAGCAATGCCTTCCACCACATCACCGTCGCCCGGGATAACCTGGCCGGCCGTCACCACCACGATGTCCCCCTGTTGCAACAGGGGCGCGGCGACTTCTTCGTAGGCACCCGGCGTACCGGGAATCCAGTTGCGCAGCCGGCGCGCAACGGTATCGGCCTTCGACTTGCGCAGCGTATCGGCTTGGGCCTTGCCGCGGCCCTCCGCGACGGCTTCGGCCAAGTTGGCGAAAAGCACTGTCAGCCAAAGCCAGAACACCGTCAGCCAGCTGAACCAGGTCTCGTCACCGAAGGCCAGCACCGTCGACCACACGGCGCCGATCTCGACGATGAACATTACTGGGTTACGCCATAAGGTGCGCGGGTCGAGTTTGCGCAGCGCATCGGGCAGCGACTTGAGCAGCAGCGCCGGATCGAGCAACCCACCCGGAAGCTTTTCGCCAGGTCCCGGGCCGCTGGGCCGTCGTGCGGCAGTGGTGGAAATCTGTATGGTCGACACTTCTTAATGAATCCCTTCGGCGAGCGGCCCGAGCGCCAGCGCGGGCAAGAAGGTGAGAGCAACGAGGATGACGGTGACCCCGACCACCAGGCCGACGAATTGCGGTCGGTGAGTGGGCAAGGTGCCACTGGACTCCGGGGTGGCGCCTTGTCGGGCGAGCGAGCCGGCCAGCGCAAGCACCAGGATGATCGGCAGGAATCGGCCAAAGAGCATCGCCAGGCCCAAAGCCGTGTTGTACCAGGCGGTGTTGACCGACAGCCCGGCGAACGCCGAGCCGTTGTTGTTGGCTGCCGAGGTGAACGCGTAGAGCACTTCGGACAGTCCGTGCGGCCCGGTGTTGGCCATGCCGGCGCGTTGACCCGGCAATGCGATCGCGAAGGCGGTGCCGACCAGCACGATCAGCGGGGTCACCAAGAAATAGCTTGCCGCCAACTTCATTTCGCGCGGCGTGATCTTCTTGCCCAGATACTCCGGCGTCCGGCCGACCATCAACCCGGCCACGAACACGGTGATCACGGCCAGAATCAGGATGCCGTACAGACCCGAACCCGTGCCGCCCGGCGCGACCTCACCGAGTTGCATGTTGAACATCGTCATCATGCCGCCCAGGCTGGTGTACGAGTCGTGCGTCGAATCGACCGCGCCGGTGGACGTCAGCGTGGTGGCATCGGCGAAGATCGCCGAGTCGGCAACGCCGAAGCGCTGTTCGACACCCTCGCTGGACGCACCCACCGCGGTCGGGACGGTGCCGTGATGCTGCAGTTGGAACAGCATCATCACCACGACGCTGAGCCCGGCCATCACTCCGACGATCGCGGCGATCGCGTAGCCCTGCCGCTTGCTGCCCACCATGCGACCGAAGGTGCGGGGCAGCGAAAAGCCGATTACCACCAACAGAAAGATCTCGATCCAGTTGGTCCACGAAGTCGGATTCTCGAAGGGATGCGCGGAGTTCGCGTTGTAGAAACCGCCGCCGTTGGTGCCGAGTTCCTTGATCGCTTCTTGGCTGGCGACCGGACCACCGGGGATGGCCTGCTGCGTGCCGGCCAGTGTGTGTACCACCTGGTCGTGCAGGTGGAAGTTCTGGATGACGCCCCCGGCGACCAGGACGACGGCGCCAATGATGGCGATCGGTAACAGGATTCGCACTGTGCCGCGGGTCAGATCCACCCAGAAATTGCCGAGTTCCTCGGTGCGATGCCGGGCGAATCCCCGCACCAAGGCCACCGCCACGGCCATACCCACGGCGGCCGATACGAAGTTCTGCACCGCCAAGCCGGCCATCTGCACCAGGTGCCCCTGGGTCGATTCGCCGGAGTAGGCCTGCCAGTTGGTGTTTGTGACGAAGCTGACTGCGGTGTTCCACGCGAGCGCAGGGGTCATGTGGGTGGCCGGGTCGGACAAATGCAACGGCAACCGGTTCTGCACCAGCTGCAAGAGAAACAGGAACATCACGCTGACCGCGGAGAACGCGAGCACGCTGCGGGCGTAAGTCCGCCACGTCTGCTCGGCGTCTGGGTCGGCGCCGATCAAACGGTAGAGGAAACGTTCTGTGCGCGAATGCTTCTCGGAGCTGTAGACGCGGTACATGTAGTCGCCCAGCGGTACGTGCACCGCCACGATCGCAGCGATGAGCGACGCCAGGAACAGCACACCGGCTGTGGTTTGGCTCATCAGAATTTCTCTGGGAAGAGCAGGGCCGCGACAAGCAGCAAGGCGACTGCAGTGGCCAGGATCAGACCCACCATGTTCGCGGTGCTCACAATTCCAACTTCAGCAATCCGCCGAGCGCGACGAAAACCGCCACGGTCAGCACCAGATATATGACGACGGACATGGATCCTCGATCGTTTCGCGGGCAACAACTAGCGCCCCTGCCAGGGCGACACTGCGACGCTAAGCGCGCGCGAAGGCGGGAGAGTGGCCCCTTGACGGTTTCTTTACGGCTTGGGCCGCGACCTTTACGGTCCCGCGCCAGCAGACTCGAAAGCCTCAACGCGGCGAGCTCGCCGGACCAGGGTTACTCCACGTCGGGCGGTGCCTCCAGCATCGGTAGTCGCACCCGAAACACCGTCAATCCGTTCCCGGATTCCGCCGAGACCGAGCCGTGGTGGGCCTTGACGATCGAGCTGACGATGGCCAGGCCCAAGCCGTGACCGGAACCGTTGGACCGTGCTTTGTCGGCACGCACGAACCGCTCGAACAGATGAGGCAGCACGTCGGGGTCGATGTCGGGCCCGTCGTCGGCGACCGTCAGTTCCACATATGGCGCGCGGGGGCCATATCGGTGGCTGGTGACGCCCGTGGTCACCGTTACGCCCGGGGGAGTGTGCACAAAGGCATTGGTGAGCAGGTTGCTCAACAACTGGTGCAACCGGGCGTGGTCGCCGTTGATCCACACCGGCTCGTCGGGCAATTCCTTGACCCACTGGTGCGTCGGCGCGGCCACCGCCGCGTCATTGACGGCGTTCGCCACCAGGTCGGTGAGCTCGAGGTTCTCAGTCTGCAGGTCTTCGCCTTCACCCAGGCGGGACAGCAACAGCAGCTCGTCGACCAATGACGCCATTCGCCGGGCTTCGGATTCGATGCGCGCCAGCGCGTATTCCGTGGTCGGGGGCAGGTCCGAACTGTCCTGGCGGGTCAGCTCGGCGTAACCCTGGATGGCGGCCAGCGGAGTGCGCAATTCGTGGCTGGCGTCGGTGATGAACTGCCGCATCCGCAGGTCGGACTCCACCCGATGCGCCAGCGCGCTGTCGACGTTGTCGAGCAAGCGGTTCAGGGTGTGTCCGACGATGCCGACCTCGTTGTCGGGGTCGGTGTCCTCGGGCCGGACTCGGACACTGATCTGGTGGTCGTCACCCACCAACGGCATCGCAGCGACCTCTGCCGCCGTCGCGGCGACGCGACTCAACGGCCGAAGCGCATAGCCCACCACCCACGCGGTCAAGAAGGCCGTGATCACCAGGGCGGTGGCGACCAGCACGGTGGTGGTGAGCTGTTTGCGAGAGATGATCTGGTCGGCGATGCTCAACGAAACTCCGACGACAAGGCGGTCGGATCCGACGGTGCGGCTCTCCACCTGATGGGGGCCCAGGCTGCCTAGGTTCTCGATACGCGAGTTGCCATCGATCCAGTCCTGTGCCTCGATGGCACGGACGACATCGGGTGGCGCCACCCGTGGTTCGTCTTCGGAGAAGACGGCCGAGGCCACCACCTTGCCATCACGCAGTACCGCGATCAGGTTGCCGGGCGTCTGTCCGGTGAATTCCAGCAGTGCCTGGGAGACCGGCGGGATGCCGGTGTGCACCGAGGTGTGTTCGCCGTTGCGGTACCTGGCATAGGAATGGCTGAAGGCGTGCATGGATTCGGTGACTTCGGCGTCGTTCATAGCCGTCACGTAGCCCCGCAGGCTCAGCACGGAGACGGCACCCACCGCCACCAGGACGAGGGTCACCACGGTCAATACGCCCAACAACAACTGCTTGCGCAGGGAACGGGGGAGCCACCGCGGAAGGTTGCGGTCCCCCGTCATTCAGGAACTCATTCCGGTGGTCGGAGCATGTATCCAATCCCACGTACCGTGTGGATCATCGGCTCTCTGTCGGCGTCGATCTTCTTCCTCAAATAGGAAATGTACAGGTCGACGATGCTGGTGCGGCCGGCGAAATCGTAGTTCCAGACCCGGTCCAGGATCTCGGTGCGGCTCAGCGCGCGCCGCGGGTTGCGCATCAGGAATCTCAGCAGCTCGAACTCGGTCGAGGACAGCGATATCGGGGTGCCCCCGCGGGTGACCTCGCGGCTGGCCGCGTCGAGCTTAAGGTCACCGACCTTAAGGGATTCGTCGGCGGGCGGGGCGAGATGGCTGGACCGCCGCAGCAGGCCGCGCAGCCGGGCGACGAGCTCCTCGAGGCTGAACGGCTTGGTCATGTAGTCGTCGGCGCCGGCGGTCAGGCCAGTGACGCGGTCCATCACCGAATCGCGGGCGGTGAGAAACAGGGTCGGCGTATAGGTCTCGGATTCGCGGACTCGCTGCAGGATCTGCAAGCCGTCCACGTCGGGCAGCATGATGTCCAGGACGAGCACGTCGGGATTGATCCGGTCGAACTTGGCGATGGCCTCGCGCCCGTTGTGCGCGATTTCGACATCCCAGCCCTCGTAATGCAGCGCCATCTTGACGAGGTTGGTCAGGGCGGGTTCGTCGTCGACCAGCAACACCCGGATCGGTGAACCGTCGGCCCGGTTGATCCGGGGAAGTTGCCCCAGAATGGCCTGGCGCGGACGTTGGCTGCGCGTATATCCCGACACTGCTGTCATAGTTGCTGATTGTTTCAAGCACATATGCGCTTGTCACCGAGTTCATATGGTTCTCAAATCAATTGTCGACGGGTACCCACTCGCGTGCCGCGCAACCTCACTGTGGCCCTTAGGTATTTCTCCGTGAGGCATGGCAGCAAAGGTGTGGCAATTGCCACAGCTTCGTGTCTCCGCCTGATTGACCCCCATCCGCGTGGCTGCGGTGTGGCCTGCTTCTTCTATGTCTTTCCTGTGGATGACATGTGAAGCGGGGGGTAGCGCTTCTGGTCATTGCGGGAGGACATCACCGCAGCGTGGGGCGGGGCGTGTCGCGGGACCGGTTGAAGCCGCTCGGGTCGTTGGTGCCGGCCGGTGAGCACGCGGGTGGCGCAGCTGCCGTCGCGGCGAGCGGCGCGAACCTACCGCGGTTGCCGCTGTCCGGGGTGGTCGGTCGCGGCGAGGCGCAAGCACGCGAATCGGCATGCGCGCCACGGTTATTCCGCTTCGCCGCTGGGCGGCTAACGGCCCCCGGACAGCGAAGTGGCCGCACACCCGGCGGTGCGCGGCCACTTCGTGAGTTGCTGTCAGGCCCAGCTGGAGCCGACGGCGCTGTCCGTCTGCGCCATGTTGCTGCCGGCGCTCTGAACCTTCTGGCCGTGCTGGTTGGCCTGCTCGTAGATCACCTGGAAGTTGCGGCCCAACTGGGCGATGAACTCCTGGCAAGCCACCGAACCGGCGCCGCCCCAGAAGTCACCGGCAGCCAGCACATCGCGAACGATGGCCTGGTGCTCGGCCTCCAAGTTGGCGGCCTGGGCGCGGATGAGCGCGCCGTGCGCGTCGACGTCGCCGAACTGGTAATTGATCGTCATTGTTGAGTCCTTTCTCGGGGCTAGCTGCTCAGGATCTGCTGGGAGGCCTGCTCTTGCTGCTCGTAGTTGTTCGCGTCGCGGATCAGTCCGTCACGCACCCCGTGCAGCATGTTCACAATGTTGCGGAAGGCCTGGTTCATCTGGCTCATGGTGTCCAGCGAGGTGGCCTGGGCCATACCGCTCCAGCCCGCACCGGCGATGTTCTGCGAGGACGCCCACATCCGACGGGCCTCGTCCTCGACGGTCTGGGCGTGGGTTTCGAAGCGGCCTGCCATGTCCCGCATCGCGTGCGGGTCGGTCATGAATCGTGTTGCCATATTTCTTCTCCTATCTAGGCGTTATCAGTTGGGTAGTAAAGATGTCAGACGACGACCTGCTTGGGCATGACCGTCGGCTTGAACCCGTACCGCGGCCCGGCGTACGCGCCGGCACCCTTGGCCGCCGATGCCATTCCGGGCATCCCGGCCATGACTCCCGGTGCCGCGCCCTCGGTGGGGACGGTCCAGCCGCTGCCGGCCAGCGCGGTGCCGGCTGCTGCCTCCGCCGCCGGCGCGGCGCTGGCCCAGCTGGCCGGCACCGACAGGCTTCCGACCAGAGAGGCCTCGCCGACGGCCGCGGCTGCGCCCGCCGACTCCACCTCGCCGGCCAGGCCCGCGGCCGCCGCGGCCGCGGGGGCCGCCGCCACCTCGGCAGCCGCCGCGGCAATGTTGCCGTCGATGGTGTGCGCGGCGAAGATCGCGTTCGGAATGGCGGCAAAGACGAACCACGACGCCGTAACACCGACCTGCTGGATGGCGTTGAAGATCAACGGGGTGCCCAGGAAGCCGTCCAGCGCGGTGAGCAGTTCCTGCACCGGAACCGGCAACGCGTTGAACAGGCCGGTGCCGATCGACGAAGTGCCCAGGGCGAGGTTTTCCAACTCGCTCTGCAGGCCGGTGACGATGTCGCCCAGCGACGCGGCGCTGGGACCCTCCGCGGCGGCAGCGGCGACGGCGGCACTTTGAATGCCCGCGGCGCCGGGGTTGGTGGTCTCTGAAGCCGGAGTCAGCGGCTCGAGGACCGCGGCGACGGCGGCGTTGGCCTGGTAGGTGGTCATCGCGAGGACGTCCTGCACCCACATCTCCATGTACTGCGCCTCGGTCGCCATGATCGCGGGCGTGTTGATACCGAGGAAGTTGGTGGCCACCAGCGCGGCCAGCAACGCCCGGTTCGCGGCGATCACCGGAGGCGGCACCGTGGCGGCGAAGGCGGCCTCATACGCGGCGGCCGAAGCCGACGCCTGCAGGGCAGCCTGCTCGGCGGCCGCCGAGGTGTTGGTCAGCCAGGCGACGTAAGGCTGGGCCGCGGCCGCAGCCGACGCCGAACCGGCACCGGTCCATTGCTCGGTGGTCAGCGAGGTGATGATCGACTCGTACTGGGCCGCAGTGGTGCTGAGCTCGGCGGCCAGGTTGCTCCATGCCGTCGCCGCGGCCATGAGCGGTCCCGCGCCCGCGCCGGAGTACATCAGCCCGGAGTTGATCTCGGGAGGGAAAGCTGCAAAAGACATTTTGTATCCGTTCCTTTGGCTTTATCTGGCTAGTGGTCGTTGATTGCGGGTTGCTAAGGGTGCCTAGACGCTCACCGGCTTCGGCATGACGATGGGCTTCACGCCGTACCGCGGCGCGCCGAAGCCCGCGCTGTTGCGGGCGGCCGAAGCCACACCCGGCATGCCGGGGTAGAACCCGCCGGTGGTGGCTGCCGGGGCCGCGGAGGTCCAGCCGGCGCCCGCCAGGGCGCTGGGCGCGGTGTTGGAGACCAGCGTGGCGCCTGCGGCCCAGCTCGGCGGGGCCGACATCGAGCCGACCAGCGTCGACGTGCCCAGCGCGGCCGCAACCGGCCCGCCGCTGACCGCGCTGACCGCACCGGCGGCCGTGGCACCCTCGGCGGCGGTGGCCGCTTCGGCTGCGGCGGCGAGGTCTTCCGGCACGCCGTAGCCGTCTGGGAACAGCCCACCGCCGGTCAGACCCAGCAGGTTCGAGGAGGCCGAAGCCCAGTTGCCGATCTCGAAGCTGGTGAAGTTGGCGAAGTTGCCCGAGAGGCTGAACGGCTGGCCACCGAAGCTGGTGACGGGCCCACCGAGCAGCGTGCTGATCTGGTTGATGAAGTCACCCGGGGCGGAAGCAGCGGTGGCCGCAGCCGCGTTGGCCGCCTCGGACTGCTCGTAGGTCCCGCTGCTCAGGCCGAGGGTCTGCACGAACTGCTCCTGGATCGCCTGCGCTTCGGCGGCAATCTGCTGGTACAGGGCTCCGTACGCGGTGAAGATCCCGGATTGCAGGATCGACACCTGGTCGGCGGCCGCCGGCGCGATCGCCGTGGTCGGAGCCGCAGCACCTGCGTTCTGCCCCGCCAGGGCCGCCCCAATTGCTCCCAGTTGAGCCGCTGCAGCGGCCAGTTCTTGCGGCACTGCTGTCAAAAAAGACATCTATTGCTCCTTGTGGGTGAAAATTGCCAGCCGCCCTCGCAGGGTCGGCCCTGTGTGTTTACGTAACGGCCCCTGTGCGTTGGCGTAACGCTAACTAGCTCCGGGTCCACAGTCCGACTCGAAAAGGGCAGGGTGACGGACGTTTACGGCTTGTTAACGGAGGCGCGGGCAGTTTTAACAAGTCCATTGCGCCTGATACGGCCGTGTCATCTGGAGGTGGGGGAGTCGCACCATACATGGGCGCGCGGCGCGCGATCCTACTAATAACTTCGCGTTCGCGCACGTCGGCAATCGGAGGGGGATGGGACGCCCTGGAGGCGGTGCTGGCACGCTAGATTCGCCGCCGGGCCCCCATAGCCCAATTGGCAGAGGCAGCGGACTTAAAATCCGTCAAGTGTCGGTTCGAGTCCGACTGGGGGCACTGAAGAAGGCACTGGTAGAGGCGTTTCTTGGGGCGGATGTGGGAACACGGCGACCCGAGAATACCGGCGAAATACCGGCGCACGAGCGACGGCAACGACCGCTAGCTAACTGGGCTTGTCTACATTCCGTACTTCGCGAACCATCAACACCGCGTTCCGTGTGATGTTCAAGACGGTGATGGCGCCAAGAAGGGCAAAGAGCTGCCCGACGCCACCAACGGCGGCCATGAAGAATCTAATGGCGTAAAGATGCGCGAGGGCCGAAGTGGACTGCGTCAACAAGAACATGGTGCCGCTGAGCACGCCGAACAGAGCGCCGATGTATGCGGCCCGGACGAGCGTCTCCAATAGGTAGACGTATAGTGCCGGTCGGTCCTTCGCGAATTGTTCTGCCTTCGCCTTGAATTGGGCATCTCGTTCAGACCGCTTGTCGGCGGAATCTTGGTTTCTCTTGTCAATCCACCGCAGGACGCGAGGCGAGACGATGTTGATAGCGAGCCCGACTGGGATGGAGAACGCTACGCCAAGCCATAGATCCGAAGACATTGCACAACTCCCGTCCCTGTGGGTCGACAGACTTTATCTAGGGTGAAAGGGGCGGTGAGCCGAGGCGCGCCGCGGTTCGCGCCGGTCATTCACTTGGTTGGTAAAGTTGGTGTCGAAGTGAGCAATGTGGCCGATGTGGCTTATACACCGAGTGTTCGCCGAGGGGCGTTGTAGCTCACCGGCGTGTCGCAGCCAATTTTGTCGGCCGTTCTCGTGACAATCAGACACATGGCCAACCCCGCAGTGCTGCTCTTTAATCACCTTGTGCAGTGGAACCCTCCCACCAACAACCAGGGCGCCTATTTGCAGCCACGGAAGCACCGGAACTTGACCTCCAACTTCGACCATGCGTTGAAGATGCATGAGGTCGCAATGAGCTATATCGGCCAAATTCGTGAACTGCTCGATACGTTGGAGCAGACGACCGACTACGACGTTGATGAGTACCGCAGCGAGTTGCCGAACTGGACCGCGATGGTGTTGTCGTACGACAACGGTTGGCAGAATGGGGTGCCGTTTGACGGGGCATCGCTTCGCTGGCTAAAGACGCTGGGCTCGCTTCTGGACAACCTCGTACCAAAGTACGACGACGAGGACGTGGCGGCGCTCTCCGAAGGCTTGAATGAACTGTTGCGGCTTGTCGCCAAGGAGAAGACCCTCAACCGGAGCCTTACCGTATACCTCTTGACGCTTATCAATCACGTTCGATACGTGCTGCACGATTACCACCTTCGTGGAGACTTCGAGCTTGCCCGCGCGACCACCCTGCTTCGCGAGACCATTAGGACGGCAGGCGACGCCAGCACCAACCAGGAACTCAAACCTTGGTACAAGAAGCTGCTCGGAGTCTTCTCGCAAAAGGAAGTCTTACCTAGCACCTTGCAGCTCGGAACCGCTGTCACGAAGGCCATCGAGGCATCGCAAGGGATTTTGCCGCCCGGCCATGGCGGGTAAGCGAAAAGCTACCGGCCGCGCTTCTTCTTGGGAGCGGCGCTGCTCTTCGCCCGGCGGCCAACCTTCGTTGCGCCCTTGGCGCGGGCCTGCTTGGCGAACTTCGCCCGCGCGGCGGCTTGCTTCTTGGTGGCCATCTCGGGCTCCTCTTGGTCAGGTACCGGGGCGGGCAAGTTCCGCAGCAACCCTGCCCCGGCGGCTCTAGGGGCGTGCCGCGCTGCGGCCTCGTTTGGCCGTAGCCACATGCGCGGCTTCACCGTGGACCCGGCTTACCGCGCGACGGGATCACCGGGGTAGCCGCGCGCCTCGCCACATGGACGGCGGTGCTGAGTAGGTCGCCCTACGCCACTGCGAGGCGGGTCCACGCGAGGGCACCGGGGCATGTAGACGCCGCCCTCGGATGGTGGCCGGCCGTTGAGGTGGGGCGCCACGAGCCCCGCCCCGAAACCCATTTCGGTGTCGGTGTGGCGTTGGTCGCGGGCAAGCAGAAAAGGGTCTTGCGAGCCACGCCGCCGAGGCGGCGGTTCCTGTGGCACTTCGCGCCATGGTTCGGGTGCGGTCATCGCTTAGGTCTCAATCGTCGGCGGGGTGTAGGAGCCGGTAGTGATTTGGCAGACGACCGCCGCGCCCCGGTGGCGGACGCCGGTCCCGAAACCGCGCGCGAAGAAGCTGTCCACGATGGGATACGGGCCATTGCCTGGAATGTGGCGCAGGCCCCGGTAACTCGGGTTGATGTGTTCGCGGAAGCCGACGGGGTTGGTGGTGTCGCTCGGCCCGCCGGTGGCGACCACAGCCACGTAGTAGCGCGGGATGTAGTTCGACTGGATCAACAGCGCGCCACCGTACGAGCCCCAAACCTGCAACCCGTTGTACTCGGACTTGGGGATGGGGCCGTGGATGGTTTCGTCCGAAATCCATGCAGGCATGAGCGCGCTGGGGATGAAGTCCCACTTCGCTTTAACACCTGTACGCACTTCGACGTTGGCGCGCCAGGCAGTGATGCCGGATGTTTCGACGTCGAGCGGGTGTGCCAGGATGAGGAGCTGAGCGCCTGGCCCGCCGTACCCGTGTTCGGTGACATGCCTGATCATGCCTTCGACGTCGGGTGGTTCCAGAAGGTTGTAACCCGTTGTGAGGTAATGGGTGTGGTCCCCGGCAAAGGTCGTACCAAGGTAGGGTGGTGGCGTCATACCGTCACCGGACCATAGCCCGTAACAGATGTGGCCCCAGGTATTTTGGCGCGGTTGGGGGTCGAAGAGACGGTTCATCATGGTGCCCGTTGTGAGCTTGTTGTCGGCTTCGAGCACGCGGGTCACCTGGGCCTGAACTTGTTCGGCGGTGGCTTCCCGTAGGAACTTCCACGACGCCCGCAGGGAAATGTCCCAATCTTTGAAAGCATTACGCGGGAGCGGTGGCAACGGCGGCAACGCGCAGCTGATCGGTAACGGCGGTAACGGGGGCAATGTCGGGGTGGGTTTCCTCGGAACAGGTGGAACGGTTGGGGCCGGCGGCACCGGAGGCCTGCTGTTCGGCTTCGCAGGGACGCCTGGCCACACGTAAATCGCATGTTCGGCCTTCGCGGCGCGTCTCCATGGCGAGAACGCCCCCAGGGGTACATGGATTGCCAGTGCCTATTTGACTTCACCAGAACAGGCCAGGCAGAAGCCTGGCTGAAGCGGAGCGAGTTGCAAGGCGGGGACTCCGATCGCGGCGTGCTGGATGACCAAAGCCGTACAGCCTTTAATGGGCCCGCTGCAGGAGAGGTGGGAGCGGCTATCCCGAGGCTGGCGAAGACACTGCCCTTGTGCGCAGTGCCGGTACCGACGCAGATAGGCGCATTGCTGACTAAGGCCGCTGCGGGCGTCATCGGAATTCCATATCCGTGCCGCTTGTTGAGGCCCGGTGTGGGTGAAGCACTCGGACCGCCGTGCCCATGCGGCAGCGCGGACGGTTACCGCGCGTGTTGCGGGCCGTTGCACGACGCCGAGCGTCAGGCCCGGTCCGCCGAGGAACTGATGCGATCGCGCTACTCGGCCTTCGCCCGCGGTGACGCCGACTATCTGTTTCGCACCAGGCACCCGCGCACCCGGCCGGCGGACGTGACGATCGACCCGGGTATCGCCTGGATCGGCCTGGAGGTCGTCGACACCGTTGCGGGCGGGCCCGACGACGACCTCGGCGAAGTGGAGTTCGTCGCGCACTTCGAGAGCGAGGGCCGTCGCGGTCGGCTGCACGAGCGCAGTCGCTTCCAGCGCCGCGCCGGTCGCTGGTTCTACGTCGACGGCCTGATCAGCTAAGAAAAGTGAAAAGAGAGGCAACGCTGATGACCACACAACTGCCCGACACCGCCCTCGAGCTTCGCTCGTTGGTGACGTCGCAAGGCACACTGGAACTCTCGCTGCACGACGTCCCGGTGCCCACCCCGTCCGGCAATCAGGTGCTGGTCAGGGTGGAAGCCGCCCCGATCAACCCCTCGGATCTCGGCCTGCTTGTCGCCAGCGCAGACATGGCCGCCGCGACGGTGTCCGGCACTCCGGACCATCCCGTGGTGACCGCGCCACTGCACACCGGCTCCCTGGGCGCACTGTCGGCGCGGGTCGGCAAATCGCTCCCCGTGGGCAACGAGGGTGCCGGCACGGTGGTAGCGGCGGGCTCATCCGAAGCGGCCCAGGCCCTCGTCGGGCGAAAGGTCGGTATCGCGGCCGGCGCGATGTACTCGCAATACCGCTTGGTCGATGCGGGCAGCTGCCTGGTGTTGCCCGAGGGGGCGACGGCCAGGGAGGGAGCATCGTCCTTCGTCAATCCGCTGACCGCGCTCGGAATGCTGGAAACGATGCGCCGCGAGGGACATTCGGCCCTGGTGCACACGGCCGCTGCGTCGAACTTGGGCCAGATGCTGGTCAAGCTGTGCCAGGCCGACGGGGTCCCGCTGGTCAACGTCGTGCGCAAGCCCGAGCAGGAGGAGTTGCTGCGCTCGCTCGGGGCCGTGCACGTCTGCAACTCGGAGTCGCCGTCGTTCGCGAGCGACCTGTTGGATGCGCTCAAGGCAACGTCGGCGACGCTGGCTTTCGACGCAGTCGGCGGGGGCACCTTGGCGAGCCGGATCCTTTCCGGCATGGAACAGGCGGCAAACGAGACCGCGCCCGAGTACTCCCGCTATGGGTCGACCGTCCACAAGCAGGTGTACATCTACGGGGTGCTCGACACGAGCCCGACGAAGCTCATCCGGGACTATGGGATGGCATGGGGTGTGGGCGGGTGGCTGCTGACCCCGTTCCTGCAAAGCATCGGGGCGGAGGGGGTTGCCCGCTTGCGGAACCGGGTCGCAGCGGAATTGACCACCACGTTCGCCAGCACCTACACGCAGGAAGTGTCACTGGCGGGAATGCTCCAACCCGACGCGTTCCAGCGGTATGTCAAACGGGCGACCGGGGAGAAATTTCTGGTCACCCCACAGGCGCTGCCGTGACGGTTTTCGGGCGTGAGGTTTAGTTTCTGCGGCGATCGGGTAACGGCGATCCAGAGAAACGCCCGCCCGTAAGGTTCCCGGTTCGAAAAGTGAGGCGATCCCCGTCGGCTCAATCTGAATTGAGGGTTCCATGCATACGAAGCGTTTCGCGCAGGCCGGGTTGGCGGCGCTGGCCATCACCGCGATGTCCGGAGTGTTTGCTCCGGCGGCTTACGCCGACAACAGCACCGTGACGTTCGAGGCGTTGGGTTCGGGCACTGCCCTGACCATCGACACCGATCCCGCCGTGGATCGCGTCTACAACGCACCGCTGCCCTGGAGCCGGACCGTCCAGGCCGGTCCCGACGTGACGCTGTTCCAGGTTGTCGTGGTCGGCAGCGGTACCAACAATCCTGGCTGCCGCATCTCGATCAATGGTCACGTGGTGGCCGAGCAGCCGGTCGGCGGTTCGGCACACTGCATTTACTCGCGCTAGTATTCGGCCGATCGCGAGTCAGCGTCCCGAAAGTTTGCTGTGATGGGCGCACAGCTGAACGCAAGCGATTCGGGGACGCGCCATGTACAACTACCCACCGCCACCGCCGCCGGGCTATCCGCCCTACGGTTACCCCCCGCAGGGCCCGAAGAAGCGGCTGTGGTGGCCGTGGGTGCTGGCGGTCTCGGTCGTCCTGGTCGGTGCCCTGGTGCTGGTCTTTTTCAATCTGTACAACCGGGACAACTGGGAGCGCGCGCATCACAAGCGCACGCTCACTTATCAGGTCGAGGGAACGGCCAATGCGTTGAGCATCAACTACACGGTGCCCGACGGCAGCGACGGGGAAGACAGAAACCCAACCCTGCCCTGGAGCAAGGACGTGACAAAGTTCGGCAGGAACGTCCTGATCGCGCGTGTCTGGGCCACTTCCTTCGAGTCCGGGGCCACCCTGACCTGCCGGATCCTGTCCGACGGCAAAAAAGTGACCGAGCAGACGTCCAGCGGCACAGTGGCCTCGGTCAACTGTGTGGCCGACACCGGCAACAAGTTGCAGATAGGGATGCCCGAAACCCGGGGGTGAGCCCCCCATAGACTGGCCCACCGTGGGCATGCTCTTTGGCTTTGCGCCGTGGATCGTCTATTGGGTACTGGTCGGCAACGTTCCATTCGGCACCGCCGTATCGGTCGCACTGTTGATGGCGGTCGCGGTGTTCGCCATCGGACGGGCCTCCGGCAAACCCGGACAAACGCTTGAAATCGGTGCAGTCGCAACGTTTGTCATCCTGGCCGTGCTGACGTTCGTATTCGACGACGCTTTCATGGCGCGGTGGATACAGCCGCTCAGCAACGCCGGAATCTTTTTGGTGGCGTTGGTCGGTGTGCTGATCGGGAAACCGTTCGTCCGTGAATACGCCGCCGCCGAGCAGCCCGCCGACATCATCAACACCGATTTGTTCAAGCGCGTCACGACGGTCTTGACCTGGATTTGGGTCGCCGCGTTCGCCGGAATGACGATCTCGTCGGCCATTCCGCCGCTCGTAGGAGGGAACGCCACAATCCTGGACACCAAAACCCCGTTGTCGTTCCTCGGTTACTGGGTCATTCCGTTCACTCTGCTCGGCGCTGCGGCAGTGGCGTCGCGCCTGCTGCCCGACCGGATGCTGGCCGGCATCGACGACCTCGAACGGGAGACGTCGTTCGTGGCCTACGACGAGGCCACCATCGACGAGCTGTACTTCCTGGCCCAGGAACACGCCAACCGGGAAGTGGGTCCCGGCAAGGAGGCTTACAACGTGAAGGTGGGCGGCATGGGAACCCCGCTGACCGGCGACGAATCGCGGAAATCCTGGCCTTCGACCTACAAAGTCAGAGACAAGAAGCATTAACGGCGCTCGTCTCGTGTACACCGAGGCTTCAACTTGGCTTGCTACGTAATGCGGATGGCATGCAAAGCGAGAACGCTGGCCGTGCTCGGCACGGTACTGATCACCGTGGTCGGCTGTGCGCAAAGCGCCTCCCCGGCACTGCCGACATCCACCGGCAAGGCGGACCTGAGTACCCCGGCCGGCAAGCCCCTGACCATTTCGCCGGACCGGATGCTGGTGGCCACGGGCGGCATCACAGCTACCGCGTTCGGTAAACCCGCGCACGGCAAGATCAGCTACGGCACGGACGGGGCGGTCATCTACACGCCCGACGCTGGATTCACCGGCACCGACGAACTGAGTGTCACGGTGAGCCGGGCCGTCAAGCTGTATGCCGAGGACCAGCTGCCGCTGGCGACCGTCGGCGGCGTCGTGATCAAGGCCGGCGCGCACGGGTCGGGCATCGCCGCAGTGCCGGGCAGCAGCGACGAGATCTACGGCCTCACCGACCGCGGCCCCAACGTCGCCGGACGCGCACCTAACGAGAAGGTGCTGCCCGTGCCCGACTACCACCCACAGATCGCCAAGCTCAAACTCGCCAACGGCGTCGCGACGGTGGAACGGACCATCACCCTGCAGGCGCCGGAGGGCACCCCACTGGTGGGTCTGGTCGACCCACACGCCAGCACCGGCGAGGCGATGGTCGACCTCAACGGCGCGCCGCTGCCGCCCTCGGACTACGGCATCGACCCCGAAGGGCTGGTCGCCAGCGCCGACAGCATGTTCTGGGTGTCCGACGAGTACGGCCCCTACATCATCCACTTCGACGCCAACGGCAAAGAGCTGGAACGGCTTTCGCCGTTCGATGGCACCTTGCCCCGGGAGCTTGCGCTGCGTGCGCCCAACCAGGGCATGGAAGGTCTGACGATCACCCCGGATGGCAACACGCTGGTCGGGGTCATGCAGTCGGCGTTGCAGACGCCCGGGTTGCAAGGTCCGGCCAAAGCAGTTCCGTTCGTTCGGATCGTGACGGTCAACCTCGTCGACCGCAGCATCGTGCACGAATACCTGTACCCGTTGGCTAACCCGCAAGAGTCGGGTGTCGCCGTATCCGATATCACCGCGCTCAGCGCCACCGAGTTCCTGATAGACGAGCGGGACGGCAAGGCACCGCCTAACGGCAACAAGAAGATCTATGTCGCCGATATCGCCGCGGCCACCGACGTCGGACCCCGTTCCACGGTTCCGGGTGCGGTCTATGAAGCCGACGGCGGTGGACTGCTCGTCAACCGGGTTCCCCTCGAGACATTGGTCGGCGCCAGCACCGACGCAGACGCCGTCGGCAAACTCAAGGCCGCGGGAATCTCGGTGGCGCGCAAGACACTCAAGCTCGACGTCGGCGAGCTGCTGCGCACCTTGTCGGCCAGCGGCGACTTCTTCGGCCACGACAAGATCGAAGGGGTCGCCACACCCGACGACGGCAACACCCTGATGTTGTCCAACGACAGCGATTTCGGGTTGGCCGGACTGGCATCGGACGCGCCACCGTTCCGGCTCAAGCCCAAGACGCTGCCTAACGGCAGTCAGGACAGTGGCGAGATCCTGGTCGTGGACACCAGCAAGCTGCCCGCCAAGACCGAGTCGCAGACCATCCGGATCAAGGTCGGCTGACCGGTCACGGCAGCGGCCGCAGTCGGAAGACCCGGATTTCCCTTCACGCGCAATTAATTCGGTAATTCTCGAACCCAGCGTAAAAATCTACGGCGCGGACCCAGGCCGCGGCGCGATCTTCGCCGGTGAGCAGCTCGGCCTTGTACCGTTTGGGTGGACTCCGGAATTCGACCGTGCACTCGGGGTGGGCCAGCAGGTTGGCGCTCCACGCCGGGTGGTTGGGCCGGCCGTAGTTGGAGCCGATAGCCAGCAGCGCATCGCCGTCCTCGAAGAGCGCCAAGGGATGTGTGCGCGGCTGCCCGGACTTGGCTCCGGTGCTGGTGACCAGTCCGACCTTGTCGATGCCGGCACTGCTCAGGCGTCCCTTGGTTCGAGGGATGACCGCCTTGTCGATCCGGGGTGCCCCGTGCAGCAGGAACTGATACCCGACCGGCGTCATCAACGCGTGCTCGATGAGTGCCTCATCGAGTCGCAGCCGCCGCCCACGCGTCGGGCTCTCCCGCCGGAATGCCACGGGTAGACAGTACTCGCGCGACGAGCAAGCCGGAACGTGCAATTGTGCATTGATGACCACCGAAACCGATTACCCCCAGCCCGCCGCAGCCCGCGGGCGGATCGAGCCGGCGCCGCGGCGGGTGCGCGGCTATCTGGGCAGCGAACTGATTTTCGACACCACCTCGGCGCGCTACGTATGGGAAATCCCTTACTACCCGCAGTATTACGTGCCACTGAGCGATGTACGCGCTGAGTACCTCAGCGACGAGAACCATGCGCAACGGGTCCAATTCGGCCCGTCGCGGTTGTTCTCCTTGAACTGCAATGGTCAGACGCACCCGTCGGCCGCGCGGGTATTCGACCCCGACGGCGACAGCCCCGTCGCCGGTTTCGTGCGCTTCAACTGGGACCCGTTGCGTTGGCTGGAGGAGGACGAGCAGATCTACGGGCACCCACGCAATCCCTACGCCCGGGTGGATGCACTGCGTTCGCACCGGCACGTCCGGGTGGCGCTGGACGGGGTCCAGCTCGCCGACACCCGATCGCCGGTTCTGCTGTTCGAAACCGGCCTGCCGACAAGGTATTACATCGACCCGTCGGACGTCGCCTTCGAACACCTGGAACCTACGTCGACCCAAACGCTGTGCCCCTACAAGGGTGTGACGTCGGGCTATTGGTCGGTGCGAATTGGCGAGACGGTGCACGCGGACCTGGCGTGGACCTACCACTACCCACTGACCGCCGTCGCCCCGATCGCGGGGCTGGTGGCCTTCTACAACGAGAAACTCGACATCGTGGTGGACGGTACCCCGTTGGCCCGGCCGCGCACCCAGTTCAGCTGAGGCCGGACACTACCCGCTCCAGGCACGGTCGCGCAGCAACCGTAAACCGTTGAGGCCCACCAGGATCGTGGACCCTTCATGACCCGCGACGCCGAGCGGTAGCGGCAGGTGCCCGAGCAGGTCCCAGCCGACGAGCACGACGATGAAGATCGCGGCGATCAGCAGGTTCGCGGTCACCACCCGCCGGGCCCGTCGTGCCAGGGCAACGATGGCCGGCAGCGCGCCCAACTCGTCCCGCGTTATGACGGCGTCGGCTGTCTGCAGCGTGAGATCCGACCCGGTGCGGCCCATCGCGATCGCCACCTGGGCGGCCGCCATCGCGGGAGCGTCGTTGACGCCGTCCCCGACGAATAGCACCGCGCTCCCGGCCGCTTCCAGGCTGCGCACAATAGCGACCTTGCCCTCCGGCAACAGGGCCGCGTGCACGTCGGTGATCCCCACGTCGGCCGCGAGCTGGGACGCGGCCCGCGGGTTGTCTCCCGTGACCAGCAATGGTGTTGTGCCGGTAAGTGATTCGAGTCGGGCGACGGCGCTGGCCGCTCCGTCGCGGGGATGGTCGGTCAGCTCGAGCACGCCGGTCGTCGCGCCGTTGACTCGCACGATCACCGCGGTCCGACCGGCCCGCTCGCTGGTGTGCACCAGCTGTTGGGCGAAGGCATCCTCACCGAGCATTCCCGGACTGCCGACCTCCACGGTGTCGTCACCGATGCGGGCCCGGACCCCGCGCCCGGGTGCAGAGGTGAACGCCGTAGCCGGCCGCAACGCAAGTCCTGCGTTCCGGGCGGCCGCGACAATGGCGCGGGCCAGGGGGTGTTCGGAGGGATGCTCGGCGGATGCGGCGAACGCCAGCAATTCGGTGCGACCGAAGCCGCTCCCCGGCAGGACCTGAATGTCGGTGAGTGCCGGTGCGCCCAGGGTTAGGGTGCCGGTCTTGTCCAGCGCAACCCGGCTGATGGTGGCCAGCTTTTCCAGCACCACCGCCGACTTGACGAGCACACCGTGGCGGCCCGCGTTGGCGATCGCCGCCAACAGCGGCGGCATGGTGGACAGCACCAGCGCGCAGGGGGACGCCACGATCATGAACGTCATCGCGCGCAGTAGCGCCGAGCGTAGGTCGGAGCCAAGTAACAGCGGGATCGTCAGCAGGGCGACGGTCGCGGCGACCATCAGTGCCGAGTAGCGCTGCTCAACCTTCTCGATGAACAGTTGGGTGCGGGCCTTGCTGGCGCTGGCCTCGGCCACCATGGCGGCGATACGGCTGATCACCGTATGGGCGCTGGGGCGCTGCACTCGGACCCACAGTGTTCCCGTTCCGTTGACGGTACCGGCGAAAACGTCGTCGCCGGTGGTCTTGTCGACCGGCAGGGGTTCGCCGGTGATGGTCGCCTGGTCGACCTCGCTGGCACCGTCGACCACCAGCCCGTCGCCGCCGATGCGTTCGCCGGGACGGACCAGCAGCAGGTCGCCGACCACCAATTCAGCGGTGTCGACGAGTTGTTCGCCGGAATCAGTGACCCGCGTGGCCGTTTCGGGGGTGAGGCCGAGCAAGCCCCGCACCGAGTCCTCGGTGCGCTTGGTGGCCACGGCCTCTAACGCCCCAGAGGTGGCGAAGATGACGATCAGCAACGCGCCGTCGAAGATCTGGCCGATGGCGGCGGCGCCGAGCGCCGCAACGACCATGAGCAGGTCGACGTCCAAAGTTCTGCGCCGCAACGCGACCAGCCCGTCCAGGCCCGGTTGCCACCCTCCCGCGACATAGCAGGCTAGATACAGGCCGCAGTACAGCCACGCTGGTCCGCCGAGGAGGTGGGCCACTGCGCCGCAGCCGAACAGCCCGCTGGCAGCTAGCGCCCATCGGACTTCTGGAAGCGACCATGCGCGTTCGCGCACCGGCCGGCCGGCGGTTGCCGGACGCGCATCTTCGAGCACCAGGTGGGACGTCATGCGATAACTATAGATGCGTATATGTGCAGCTATGCAATTGCGCTTACAGTTTGATTCTTGTATGCACAGGTCAGCGGTATGCTGGCTGGCGTGCACACGTCGATTGCCGACTTCTCGATGCCTTCCGAGGAGCAGGTGACCCGGGCCGCGGACACGTTTCGGATGCTGAGTGACCCCACCCGGGTCAAACTCCTCTGGGCGCTGCTGCAGGGTGAGACGTCGGTGGCGTGCCTGGCCGAACTGGCCCAGGTGGCGCCGACCGTGGTCAGCCAGCATCTGGCGAAGCTCCGACTGGCCGGGCTGGTGAAGACCCGCCGCGAAGGAACCTTCGTCTACTACTCGCCGGCCGATCAGGACATCCTGCGAGTGCTCAGCCAGGCGTTGACGGGCGCCGACACCGTTAGCTCGCAGCGCGCCGCGGGCAAAAGCTGAAGCGACACGCCAGCGGTCGAGTGTGATATACGCCTCTATTAAGCGGGAATTTTAAGAGTTTATTATTGGCGATTGTTGGCCGATCCGGCGGCGCCGTTAGCCAAGGAGGCATTAAAGCCTGCTGCTCGGGTTAAGCGACTTTGCCCAATCCGCCTGTGGCGCATTTTGATCGCGCAGTTCCTGAGTGCCAACTGAGTAACACTGGTGACGTAGGTAACATTGCCCAATTTGAAATCTTTTAGGCCTGAATTGTGCCGCTAAAATTGTTGCAAAACGCGGGTCGAAACAGCTGCAAGGTGCTTCAGGTGCTTTTTAAGGTGCTGTGGTGCGTTTTTCCCGGACACGGTGTGCACCGTTCCGACGACCCGCCGAAAACAGCAAAGGTGGTGCCAGTATGAGCCTCGAACGCGATGTGAACGGCCGGGATGTAGAGATCCTCGAGCACCCGGTCGCCGTCCAGATCTCGGTCGACCAGGGTCCCATCAGCGGCATCTCGGTGAGCCCCGACGGTCGTCGGCTCATGGTCACCAACTACGGCGGCGACAGCGTCTCGATCATCGACACCCGGGCCTGCCGCGAGGTCGACACCATCTTCGGATTGCACGAGCCATTCGCCATCGGCATCGACGGGGCCGCTAGGCGCGCCTATGTCACCACCGTGACGCCCGCCTACGACGTCATCCAGGCCGTCGACCTGACCACCAACACCGTCGTCGGCTCGCATCCGGTGGCGCTGAGCATCAGCGACCTTGCCGTGAGCGCGGACGGCAAGTACGTCTACGCCAGCCGCAACGGCGCTCGCAGCGCCGATGTCGCAGTCATGGACACCAGCACCGAGCAGTTCGAGATCATCGGTATCGCCGCCACCCCGGGTACCACCACCGAGTGCGTCCGGGTCAGCCCCGATGGAGGTCGGTTGTATGTCGGTGTGAACGGACCGGCCGGCGGCCAACTGGTGGTCATCGACACCGGCAAGGGGCCGGATGCGGATGCCGCACGCACACGTTGGCGGCGCAAGGCCAAGCAGCAGGCCACCCCGCACAACCCCAAGCCCAGGATCCTCAGCACGATCGACATCGGCCTGGCCGTCCGCGACGTCGCGGTGAGCCCGAACGGCGGGCTGGTGTACGTCGCCAGCTCCGGGCCGGACTTCGCCGCGGTCGACGTGGTGGACACCCGCACCGACAAGATCACCAGCACGCGCAAGATCGGCGAGATCACGGGCCTGCTCACCCGACTGACGATCGGCGCCGATGGCCGGCGGGCTTACCTGGTCAGCGACGACAGCGTCACCATGCTGTGCACGCTGACCCAGGACGTGATCGACTCGGTCAAGGTGGGCACTCAACCGTCGTGCGTCGTAGAGAGCAGCGATGGCAAGTACCTCTACATCGCCGACTACTCGGGTGCCATCACCGTGGCGCCGATCGCGGACAGCGTCGACTCCGGTTTCGAGCAGGCGGCGCTGGAAGGCAAGCGGTCCGCGGACCTGTTCGTGCCGGACCTGCTGCAGTACGACGCCGCCCTGGTCTAACGCCGCTGCTCGGGCCGGTCGGCCCGATGAACCCCATCGCGTGGTCCGGCGCTAACATTCGGCTCAGGGCCCAAAAGGTGCTGCGCCGAGACGCGTGAGGGCGGTTCACCGATGTACAGCACGATGCAGGAATATCCGCTGACGATCGCGGCGATTATGCGGCACGGCTGCCGTGTGCACGGTGCCCGTGAGGTCATCACCGCCACGGACGACGGCTACCGGCACACCACGTATCGGGAACTGGGTGCGCAAGCCGCGCAGTTGGCAAACGCGTTGCGCCGCCTCGGCATAACCGGCGATGAGCGGGTGGCCACTTTTATGTGGAACAACGCCGAGCACCTGGCGGCCTACCTGGCGGTGCCGTCGATGGGCGCGGTGCTGCATACGCTGAACATCCGGTTGTTCCCCGAGCAGATCGCTTACGTCGCGAACGAAGCCGAGGACCGGGTGGTGCTGGTCGACCTGTCGTTGACCAAGCAGCTGGCCCCGGTGCTGGCCGAGCTGGACACCGTGCACACCGTGATCGCGGTGGGCGCCGGTGACGTGGCGCCGCTGGAGGACGCCGGTAAGACCGTGGTGCGCTACAGCGAGATAATCGACGGCGAGTCAACCGAATTCGACTGGCCGCCCATCGACGAGAACTCCGCCGCGGCCATGTGCTACACCAGCGGGACCACCGGTAACCCCAAAGGCGTTGTCTACAGCCACCGTTCGAGTTTCCTGCACACAATGGCCGCTTGTACCACCAACGGTATCGGGGTGGGGTCCAGCGACCGGCTATTGCCGATCGTGCCGATGTTCCACGCCAATGGCTGGGGGTTGCCGTATGCGGCGCTGATGGCCGGCGCCGACCTGGTGCTGCCCGACCGCCACCTCGACGCCCCCTCGCTGATCCGTCTGGTCGAGACGTTGCGTCCCACGCTTGCCGGTGCGGTGCCCACGATTTGGAACGACGTGATGCATCACCTGGAGAAGGACCCGGGCCACGACATTTCGTCGTTGCGCATGGTCGCCTGTGGCGGATCCGCCGTCCCCGAGTCGCTGATGCGCACCTTCGAGGACAAGCACGACGTCCAGATCCGGCAGCTGTGGGGCATGACCGAGACGTCGCCGCTGGCCACCATGGCCTGGCCGCCGCCGGGCATCCCACAGGATCAGCATTGGGCGTTCCGGGTGACTCAGGGCCAACCGGTCTGCGGGGTGGAGACCCGCATCGTCGATGACGAGGGCAACGTGCTGCCCAACGACGGCAAAGCGGTGGGTGAGGTGGAGGTTCGCGGACCGTGGATCACCGGCTCGTACTACCGGGTGCGCGACGATTCCAAGTTCGACGCCGGGTGGCTGCGCACCGGCGACGTCGGCCGCATCGACGAGCGCGGCTTCATCACCCTGACCGACCGCGCCAAGGACGTCATCAAGTCAGGTGGCGAGTGGATCTCCTCCGTCGAGCTGGAGAACTGCCTGGTGGCGCACCCCGACGTGGTCGAGGCCGCGGTGGTGGGAGTTCCCGACGAGCGCTGGCAGGAACGCCCACTGGCCGTCGTCATTCCCCGGGAGGGAGCCGCGGTCAGCGCTGCGGATCTGCGAAAGTATCTGGCGGACAAAGTCGTTCGGTGGTGGCTGCCGGAACGCTGGGCTTTCGCCGACGAGATCCCGCGGACCAGCGTGGGCAAGTACGACAAGAAAGCCATTCGGTCTCGGTACGCCGAGGGGGCCTACGATGTCGCTCAGGCCCACGACTAACCGCGGGCGGGGGGCGCTGACCCCTCGCGAACAGACGCTGAATCCCCCGGTTTCGTGCCGAAACAGGGGCTATAGCGTCTGCTCGCGGTAGAAAGGTGACCATGACACTGCGGGTCGTGCAATGGGCAACCGGGTCCGTCGGGACAGCAGCGATCAAAGGGGTGTTGGAGCACCCGGAACTCGAGCTGGTCGGGTGCTGGGTGCATTCGGCGGCCAAGAGCGGCAGGGACGTCGGCGACATCATCGGCGGGCCGCCGCTGGGGGTGACCGCGACCGACAACATCGACGACATCCTCACGCTCGACGCCGACGCCGTGATCTACGCGCCGTTGCTGCCCAGCGTCGACGAGGTCGCCGCGCTGCTGCGCTCGGGCAAGAACGTCGTCACGCCGCTGGGCTGGTTCTATCCGACCGAGAAGGAGGCCGCGCCGCTCGAAGTCGCGGCCCAAGCCGCCAACGTCACCCTGCACGGCGCCGGCATCGGCCCCGGAGCTGCCACCGAACTGTTCCCGCTGCTGCTCTCAGTGATGTCGACCGGCGTGACTTTCGTTCGCGCCGAGGAGTTTTCGGATCTGCGGACGTACGGGGCCCCGGATGTGCTCCGTTATGTGATGGGCTTCGGAGGAACTCCGGACAGCGCCCTGACCGGGCCGATGCAGAAGCTGCTCAACGGCGGCTTCTTCCAATCGGTGCGGTTGATAGTCGACAGACTGGGTTTCGCCGCCGATCCCGAGATCCGCCCGTCTCAGGAGGTGGCGGTCGCAACCGCCCCGATCGACTCGCCGATCGGGGTGATCGAGCCCGGACAGGTCGCCGGGCGCCGCTTTACCTGGGAGGCCTTGGCCGGTGACGTCCCGGTCGTCCAGATCACCGTGAACTGGTTGATGGGATCGGAAAACCTCGACCCGCCTTGGTCTTTCGGGCCGACGGGGGAGCGGTATGAGATCGAAGTACGGGGAAACCCGGACACCTTCGTCACCGTCAAGGGATGGCAGCCCGAGACGGTCGAGGAAGGGCTCACCAGCAATCCGGGCATCGTCGCGACCGCCGCGCACTGTGTCAACGCCGTTGCGGCCACCTGTGCGGCACCGGCAGGCATCCAGAGCTTCTTCGACCTGCCGCTCATCACCGGCCGAGCCGCCCCGCACCTGTCACGGTAAGTCGCCAGAAATCAACCAACTCCAATGAGAAAGCAATCATGGCAAGGTCTGTCGTAGTTGAGCAGTGGCGGGCGATACCCGTTTCAGTCGAGGACGCGTTCGCCGGAACGCTGGCGATATCCCTGCCGGTGATTTGTTCGCAATGGTACGGAGTGATCCCACCGATCAAGGAGGTGCGCGACCAGCCCGGCGAGTGGGGTCCGGCCGGGCAGACCCGCACCCTGGTGATGGTCGGCGGCGGCCGTGTGAAGGAAACGCAGACCAGCTTCGACCCGCCGAGGTCGTTCGGCTACACGCTTTCCGACATCACCGGTCCGTTGGCGACGCTGGTGAGCACGGTCGACGGCAAGTGGTCCTTTGCGCCGGCCGGCACCGGGACCCGGGTGAACTGGCAGTGGACGCTGCACCCGAAGTCGGCGACCGCGGCGCCGCTGCTACCGGTGTTCGCCAAGATGTGGAAGGGCTACGCGCGGGTGGTGCTGGAGAAACTGTCCGCGCAGCTGGTCGACTGAAACCATGTGTCGCCTCTTCGGTCTGCACGCCGGTACGGAAGTCGTCGCCGCGACGTTCTGGTTGCTGGACGCTTCCGACAGCCTCACCCAGCAGAGCCGGAAGAACCCCGACGGCACCGGGCTTGGGGTGTTCGACGAACGCGGCCGCCCGCAGCTGTACAAGGAGCCGATCGCCGCCTGGCAGGACGCGAAGTTCTCCACCGAAGCGCACGAACTGACCGGCACCACGTTCATCGCGCATGTCCGATATGCGACCACGGGGTCGCTTGACGCGCGCAACACCCACCCGTTTCTGCAGGATGGCAGGATCTTCGCGCATAACGGCATGGTCGAGGGCCTCGACGTCGTCGACGAACGGCTCCGCGAACTCGGCACCTCCGACCTGGTATTGGGCCAAACCGATTCCGAACGGGTGTTCGCGCTGATCACCGCAGGCATTCGCGCTCAAAACGGTGATGTGTCAGCCGGTTTGGTGGACGCGATCGAATGGCTCGCCGACAATGTCCCCGTCTACGCCCTCAACATCCTGTTGTGCATGGGCACCCAGATGTGGGCGTTGCGGTACCCGCAGACCCACCAGTTGTTCATGCTGGATCGACGTCATGACGGCGATCCGGGTTTCGACCTGTCCACCAGCAGGATCCACGCGCAAAGCGAGTTGCTGACCGAGCGGTCGTCGGTGGTGTTCGCCACCGAACCGATGGACGACGACCCACGCTGGTGCCTGCTCGATCCGGGCGAACTCGTTTATGTCGACGCCACCCTGAACATCAGCCGCAGTGTCGCGCTTGCCGACCCGCCCCGGACGCTGATACGCAGGGATGATCTGAGCCAGCCGGTCTTTCGCGCGCAGCACGCGATGCCCGGCACGCGGCACCTCCCGTAACGTAGGCAGGCGTGACAACCAGACGAGCACTTGTGCTGGCCGGTGGTGGGGTAGCGGGAATTGCCTGGGAGACAGGTGTTTTGCGGGGCATCGCGGATGAAATCCCGCAGGCCGCCCAGTTGCTGGTGGACTCCGATGTGCTGGTGGGCACCTCGGCCGGGTCGACCGTCGCGGCGCAGCTCGGTAGCGGCTGGACGCTGGACGCGCTTTACGAGCGGCAGATCGCCGAGACATCGGCGGAGATCGACCCGAATGTCGACATCGAGCGCATTACCGAGTTGTTCCTGAATGCGTTGCGCGGGCCGGACGACTTGCCGGGCCGGCTGCAACGCATCGGGTCGGTGGCGCTGGCCACCGACACCGTTCCAGAGCCCGTGCGGCGCGAGGTGATCGCTGCGCGCCTGCCGTCCCACGACTGGCCCGACCGCGTGCTTCGGGTCACCGCAATCGATACCGGCACGGGCGAATTCGTGGTCTTCGACCGGGAATCCGGGGTTGGCCTGGTGGATGCGGTCGCGGCCAGTTGTGCGGTGCCAGGAGCGTGGCCGCCGGTCACCATCGGCGATCGGCGCTTCATGGATGGCGGCGTCAAGAGCACTGTCAACGTCGATGTCGCGGCCGACTGCGACGACGCGGTGGTGTTGGTGCCCGCCGGCGCGGATGCCCCGTCGCCGTTCGGCCCGGGCCCGGCCGCCGAGATCACCGCCTTCCAAACCAGCCGCGCCGGCCGGGCGTTGACGGTGTTCGCTGACGACGACTCATTGGCGGCCTTCGGCACCAACCCGCTGGATCCGCGCTGCCGGATCGGCTCGGCGAGAGCGGGACGCGCGCAGGGTCGCCGGGAAGCCGAGTCCGTCGCGCGGTTCCTAGGACTCTGATGGCCTCTGATCAGCCTTCGATCGCAGGCTGCGGCTCGTCGTCGAACTCGGCGCTTTCGAACGCATCCAGGGCACGGGCGGCCAGCGTTCGGCCGGTCCCGATGACCTCTACCGCCCGATGGAACTCCAGGCTGCGGCAGGTGGTGCGGGGCACCTCGATCAGCAGGTCGGGGGGATAGGCGGCCAGGATGTGCCGCGCCAGCGCGGACTGAGCGATGTCGATGGTCCGGTTCATCACATCGAAACTGCCGAGTCGCGGCAGCTCCGGCACATCGATGACGTCATCGCGTCCGTCCGTCGGATCCGGGTCTTCCTCCAGGTCCGGGATGGTCGCACCGAATCGACCGAGAACCGCTCGGGCCGTGGGCCGATCGAGCAGAGCCTTGGCCGCGCTTGTGTCGAACAATGCCGTCGTGCTGCGCAGCATCCGGTTCAGCCATTCGGCGGTGACACCGGGTTCCGCGTCGCGGGTGGCACCCGGCTCGCTGCCGTTGAGGCTCACCGCGATGGTCAGGTCGGCGTTGATGGCCGCGATCGGCGCCATCGGTAGCGGGTCGAGGATGCCGCCGTCGGCGAGCAACCGCCCGTCGACTTCGTGTGGGGCAATGACGCCGGGGATCGCGATGGATGCGCGGATGGCTGCGTCGAGCGGACCACGCTGAAACCACACCGACTTGCCGGTCAGCAGGTCGGTGGCCACCGCCGTGTATGGGATGTTCAGCTGCTCGATGGTCACCGGGCCCAGGATGTCTCGCACCGCGTCCAGGATCTTCTCCGCCCGCAGCACGCCCGCCGCGGTCAACGACGGGTCGAGCAACCGCAGGATGGTGCGCTGGGTCAGCGACTTCGCCCAGTCGGCCAGTTCGTCGAGTCGTCCGGCGGCCTCCACCCCGCCCACCACCGCGCCCATCGACGAGCCGGCGATCCCGACGATGTCGTAGCCGCGCGCCTGCAGTTCCTGGATCACGCCGATATGCGCGTAACCACGGGCGCCCCCGCTACCCAGAGCCAGCGCGACACGAGTTCCCGCGGAGCCGCGGGGGCGAAGCGGGGTCGGTCCGGACATCCGTTCATTCTCCCTTGACGTTCCGGCGCGGGGGTTTCCGGCCGACACTTTCTTGCACCCCTGATCGGAATTGCGCGGCGGCGAGGCTGGACGTCAGCCGCACTGTTGGTTGGCGGCCGCCTGGGCCGCGACGATCACGGCCGCCTGGCGCGCCGGCGACAGGTCCGCCCACCGCTGATTCCAACTGCCGGCAACGCCCGTTCCGGCGGCCTGAACCATCTTCAAATAGGGCTCGATCAACGCCTCACCGGCGCTGCCCTGACCGTCCATCCACTCCTTGGCGGCGTGGCAGGCCTGGAAATACTCCTCCTCGGTCGATTCCGCGGGTACGTCGACGCGGGTGGTGACGCCGCCGGCGGAGACGCCGATGGCGCCCGCCGGCAGCGAACCACTGGCGCCGGACGGACGCGCTGAGGAGGAGGTGGCACTGCCGCTTTTCCCGCCGTCCGAGCACCCGGCGACCATCCACGAACTCAGTGGGACCAGTAGTAGCCACGACAGCACCGTCGCTCGCTGGAAGGATCGCCGCTGCCCGCGCATGGTCCCCAATCTATGCAACACTTCTTTCATGCAGGAGTGGTTCGGATTTTGCGAGTGTTGTCGGCGCTGACGCGCCGCCGTTCGCCCTGTCCGCTTCACACTCCGGAGTTCTCTGTATGGCTGTCTCCCTCGCCACGCCTCTATACGCACCGACCGTCCCGTATTCGGGTCCGACCCGGTTACGCGTGCCCGATTTGCTGCACGCCACCGATCAAGCCGCCGACGATTTCCTCAGCGGACGCTGTGACCACCTGCTGCCTCAGGGCGGCGTGCCGGCCACCGAACGCTGGTTCACCCGCATCCACGGCGATGAAGAACTCGACATTTGGCTGATCAGTTGGGTTCCCGGCCATCCGACGGAACTGCACGACCACGGCGGGTCGCTGGGCGCGCTGACCGTGCTGTCCGGATCGCTCAACGAATTCCGCTGGGACGGAAGGAAACTGCGGCGACGGCGGCTCGATGCCGGCGATCAGGCCGGGTTCCCGCTGGGCTGGGTGCATGACGTGGTGTGGGCGCCTCGGCCCGTCGACGCCCCCGTCCGGGTGACGGCGCCCGCGCCCGCGCTGGAGCCCACCTTGAGCGTGCACGCCTACTCGCCGCCCCTGACCGCCATGTCGTACTACGAGGTGACCGGCCGCAACACATTGCGTCGCCAGCGCACCGAGCTGACCGACCAACCCGAAGGGCCGTGATGAGCCGTATCGACCGAGTGCTCGACGAGGCCCGGCGGTGCTACCGCCGCCTGCCCGCAGACCAGGTGCCGGCGGCGCTGCGACGCGGGGCGGTGTTGGTGGACATCCGGCCGCAGGCGCAGCGGACCCGCGAGGGCGAGGTGCCGGGTGCGCTGGTGATCGAACGCAACGTGCTGGAGTGGCGTTGCGACCCGACCAGCGAGGCCCGCCTGCCGGAGGCGGTAAACGACGACGTCGAGTGGGTGATCCTCTGCTCGGAGGGCTACACGTCGAGCCTGGCGGCGGCGGCGCTGCTGGATCTGGGCCTGCACCGCGCCACCGACGTGATTGGGGGATACCACGCGCTGGCCGCCGCCGGTGTGCTGCCCGAGCTCGAGCCGGTGGGGCGCTAGCGTCCGGCCGAGCTGTCGCCGGAGGAGCCTTCCAGCGTCACGTTGGCGTGCAGCAATGGGCGCAGCCGCTCGGTCTTCTCCCGCGTCCAGCCCGGGGGCGACATCACAGCCGCCCAGGCGTCGGCCACGTTGGCGACGTAGCGGTGCCCGTGGCCGTCCGGCACGTCGACGGCCACGGCCATGTCGGCGGACACCTGCAGGAACGTGACCAGCGGAATCCAGCGCATCTGCGGCAGCACGTCGTAGCCGCGCTTCTCCCGCAACCAGTCCGGCTGACTGAACAGCAGGTCGGGCGTCCACCACGCGATCGGGTCGGACGCATGCTGCAGGTAGACCACCCGGGGTTTGCCCCACTCCGCTTTCGGGCGGTCCAGGTTTTCCGGCTGCGCGACGAACCGGACATTGTGGCCGTCGTCGTAGATCGGCAGCCACTCCGGTGAACCGCTGTCGCGGGTCCTGGTCAGCTGGGTCCAGATGGTGTTCTGGAAGGTTGGCCCGCTGAACAGGGCACCATCGGTGCGGGCCAGAACGTTGTTGAGGCTCATGAACGGCGCCTCACCACCGAACGACCCGAGGCTTTCGCCGAACACCACGAGTTTGGGGCGCTTGAACTCCGGCATCTGCCGGATCATCTTGTCGACCGCCTCGAACAAAGCCTGGCCGGCATGCCGCGCGTTCTCCTTGTCGACCAGGAAGGACAACCAGCTCGGCAGAAATGAGTACTGCATGCTGACGATCGCGGTGTTGCCGTTGTACATATATTCCAGCGCAGAGGCTTCCGCCTCGTTGATCCATCCAGTGCCAGTGGTGGTGGCCACCGCGACGACGGCGCGCTGCAGCCCGCCGGTACGCATCAGTTCACGTGCGGCCAGGTCGGCCGCCGCGTCGATGCCGGTCGCGGAATCCAGCCCGGCGTAGGCCCGGATGGGCTCCATGGCCGGGGCCCCGTTGAAGTCGGTGAGCCGTTTCATCGACGGCCCGCCGGCCACAAAGATGCGGCCCTGATGGCCCAGCGACTGCCATGACACCACCGACTCCGGACCGCCCGAGCGGAGCTTGGTCTTCGGCGGCGCGATGTCGGGGTCCATCTCGTTGTTGACCGAAGCGAAGGTGTTGTTCATGGACCGCATCGCGAACTTGAGCACCACGCCGTTGAGCAGGCTGACGGTCAGCACCATCAGCCCGATGACCACGATGGCCGCCGAGAGGCGAAACGGCGCAATCCGGTCCACTTGTGCCACAAGAAGATTGACGAGCCAACGGACGAACTTGCCGATTTCGACCAGGGTGAACAGCACGATCATCGAAAGCGCAGCGGTGTAGGGGTACTCGTACCACTTCAGGTGTTCGACGCCCATCATGTCGCGGACGTCGTCCTGCCAGACGTGGAACCGGATCGCCATCACCCCGACCCCGATCGCCCCGACCACGATCAGCGGCGGCCACGCCCAGCCGGGCGCCGGGGGAGTGGAATCGCGCGAGCGCAACCACCGGATCAGCCAGACGGTGAACACTCCCAGCCCGTAGCCGATCGCCCCCGAACAACCGCTGACGACCCCCTGGAACAGCGGGCCGCGGGGCAACAGCGACGGCGTCAGCGACAGCCAGACGAAGATCAGGCCGAGCAGTGTCCCGGTGTAGGTGTAGTTCCGGACCCACCATCGAGCCGGGACCAGGCGGGTCCGGGCCTTCTGTGGTGCGGCCGACTGGTCGTCTGCCGCTTCTTCGCCCGTGGCGATGGTGGTGGAACCCCTCATCGGTGGCTGAAATCGGGCGGCCGCTTCTCGATGAAGGCCGCCATTCCTTCGGACTGGTCGTCGGTGGCAAAGGTCGAGTGGAAGAGCCGACGTTCGTACAGCAGCCCTTCGGCCAGCGTCGACTCGAATGCCCGGTTGACGGCCTCCTTGGCCATCTGCGCCGACGGCAGCGACATCTGCGCGATCGTGCTCGCAACCGCTTTGGCCTCGGTCAGCAGATCGTCGGCGGGCACCACCCGCGAAACCAGGCCGCTGCGTTCGGCTTCGGTGGCATCGATGGTGCGTCCGGTCAGGATCAGGTCCATCGCCTTGGCTTTGCCGATGGCCCGGGTCAACCGCTGCGAACCGCCCATGCCGGGAATCACGCCGAGCTTGATTTCGGGCTGGCCGAACTTCGCGGTGTCGGCGGCGATCAGGAGGTCACACATCATCGCCAGCTCGCATCCGCCGCCCAGCGCGTATCCGGCGACGGCCGCGATCGTCGGGGTGCGCACGGCGGCCAGCTTGCCCCAGGGCGCGAAGAAATCGGCTCCGAACGCTTCGGCGAAGGTCAGCTGGGACATCTCCTTGATGTCGGCGCCGGCGGCGAACGCCTTCGCCGAACCGGTGATGATGATTGCGCCGATATCTGGGTCCGTGTCCAGTTCGGTTGCGGCGCTGGTGACTTCGTTCATCACCTGGCTGTTGAGTGCGTTCAGTGCCTTTGGCCGGTTCAGGGTGATGATGCCGACGCGGTCCTCGCGTTCGACGAGGATGGTTTCGTATGCCATTGGTTATCTCTCCGATGCGTCTTTAGAACGTCAGGTCGTCTTCGACCGGTTCGAAGTAGGAGGCCACGTCCGCCACGGTGACCTCGGACAGATCCGCCGGTGACCACTTCGGGTTGCGGTCCTTGTCGACCAGTTGGGCGCGAATGCCTTCCACGAAGTCGTGCGAGCGTACTGATGCCGAAGACGTCCGATAGTCCTGCACCAGAACATCTTCCAGCGTCTCGAGCTCGGCGGCACGCCGGACCGCCTCGAATGTCACCGAAAGGGAGATGGGGGAGCGGGTGGCGATCAGTTTGGCGGCCTCGTTTGCCGGTTCGGCGTCGTGGCCCTTTAGCGCCTCGACGATGTCGATGACGCTGTCCTTAAAATAGCACTCGTCGATCCACTCGCGTTGCGCCGCAAGCTCACTCGGTGGCGGCTCGGTGGCATAGCGGGCCAAGGCGCCCTCGACGCCGTCGGTGGCGACCGCCGCGGCGAACGCGTCGAGGTCACTGTGCGGCACGTAGTGGTCGGCGAATCCGAGGGCGATGGCGTCGGCGCCGTTGAACGGCGCGCCGGTCAGCGCGGCATGCAGGCCCAACTTGCCCGGCGCCCTGGAGAGCAGATACGTGCCTCCCACATCGGGGACGAAACCGATGCCCACCTCGGGCATCGCGACCTTTGCGGTGTCCGTCACCACCCGGGTGTTGGCGTGCGCGCTGACGCCGACGCCGCCGCCCATCACGATACCGTCCATCAGTGCCACGTACGGCTTGGCGAACCGGCCGACCAGACCGTTGAGCAGATACTCGTCGCGCCAGAACCGGCGGGCGTCGACCCCGTCCTTACGGGCGCTGTGGTAGAGGGCGACGACGTCGCCGCCGGCGCACAATCCTCGTTCACCGGCTCCCGAAAGCACCACCGAGCGGATCGACTCGTCGCGCTCCCACCGGATCAGTACCGCGCTGAGCAGGTCGACCATCGTCTGATTCAGGGAGTTGATGGCCTTGGGGCGATTCAGGGTGATGTAACCGGTGTTGCCTTCGACCCTGGTCAGGACATCGTCGGATTCCCCTGTTACGGCCCCAGTCACGCCTCGTCTCCCCTCGCCGGAATCCGTCCCATGGGTTCGGTGAAAGCTGCCCATGAGTTTGACGTGCAATCTAGATCGTGACTCGCTCGGCGGTGCCCGCGGGGCTAAGGTTTATGTTCATCCAGACGAGGTAGAAAGGTGCTGGACCACCAGAAAACAGCAGCTCCGCTGGGAACTCGGGCGGACCACTGATCGTTGAGCAGTTGTTCGCACAGCTCGAAGCCACAGCATCTAAGAGAGGATCCGACGGTGCGGGAGACAAGTAACCCCGTATTTCGCTCGCTGCCCAAGCAGGCGGGCGGATATGCGCAATTCGGCACAGGAGTGCAGCCCGGTTACCCAGCTGACCCTTATGCCCCCTACCAGCAGGGCAGGGTCTCGCGGCCGCTGACCATCGACGACGTCGTCACCAAGACCGGCTTGACGCTGGCCATGCTGTCGGTGACCGCCGTCGTCTCCTACTTCCTGGTTGCCACGAACCTCAGCCTCGCTATGCCGCTCACCCTGGTGGGTGCGTTCGGCGGTCTGGCGTTGGTGCTGATCGCGACCTTCGGCGGCAAGCAAGACAACCCGGCGATCGTGTTGAGCTACGCCGCGCTCGAGGGCTTATTCCTGGGTGCCGTCTCGTTCGTGCTGGCCAACTTCTCGGTGGGCTCCGCCAACGCGGGTGTGCTGATCGGCGAGGCGGTACTGGGCACCCTAGGTGTGTTCTTCGGGATGTTGGTGGTCTACAAGACCGGCGCCATCCGCGTTACGCCGAAGTTCACCCGGATGCTGGTCGCCGCGATGTTCGGCGTGCTGGTTCTGATGCTCGGCAACTTCGTGCTGGCGATGTTCCACGTCGGCGGCGGCGAAGGCCTGGGCCTGCGCAGCGCCGGCCCGATCGGGATCATTTTCTCGCTGGTGTGCATCGGCATCGCCGCGTTCAGCTTCCTCATCGACTTCGACGCGGCCGACCAGATGATCCGCGCCGGCGCACCGGAGAAGGCCGCCTGGGGTATCGCCCTGGGGCTGACCGTGACGCTGGTCTGGTTGTACCTGGAGATTCTGCGACTGCTCAGCTATCTGCAGAACGATTAATTCCTTACGGGCAAAGCCGGCACGCAACTTGCGTGCCGGCTTTTTCTTTGCCCAATTCTGGCGTTGATTCTGCGCTGACGGCGCAGCGCACTCGCACTTTTGCGCCCTGAGCGCAGGGTCAAGCGTGGGTGTCGGTAGGCGCTGCCAACATGCCGCCATGGACTACGAGCGCGAGCCGTTTATCGGCAGTGAAGCCGTGGCCGCCGGCGACCTGAGCAGGCATGAGCTGCGCAGGTACTACCGGGCGATCATGCCGAATATCTACCTGGACAAGCGGGTCCAACCAACGCTGTATCAACGCACCGTGGCGGCCTGGCTGTGGTCACACCGGCAGTCGGTGATCGCCGGCGCCGCCGCGTCGGCTTTGCACGGCTCGAAATGGGTCGATCAGGCATCGCCGATCGAATTGATCTGGCGAAACGCGCGAACACCCCCGCTCGTCGTGACTCGCGACGAGTTGTTGCTGGACGGCGAAGTCCAGCAACTGAACGGCCTTACAGTGACCACTCCCGAGCGCACCGCTTTCGACCTGGGTCGGCGCGGAAGGCTCGGGCGCGCTGTCGCGAACCTCGATGCGCTCGCCGCCGCCACCGACTTCAAGGTTTCGGACGTCGAAGAGATGGCCGCCCGCCATCGGCACACTCGCGGCCTGCGCCATCTGCACGCGGCACTGGAGCTCGTCGACGGCGGGGCTCAATCACCGAAGGAGACCTGGCTGCGGCTGCTCTTGATCGGCGCCGGCTTTCCCAAGCCGCAGACGCAGATCCCGGTGCTCGGTGCCGACGGCTTTCCCCGATATTTCCTCGACTTGGGTTGGCAAGACATGATGCTGGCCGCCGAGTACGACGGCAACCAGCATTGGACCGACCCGTCGCAGTACGCCTGGGACGTCGACCGCAAGGAGTACATCGACCGCGTCGGCTGGACCGTGATCAGGGTGGTCTCCCGCCACCGGCCCGCCGACGTGATTGAACGCGTCAGACGTGCCTGGGACGCCTCAGCGAAGCGTTGACTCTGCGCTGGTGGCGCGCGGTACTCGTTATTTGCCGCCACCAACGCAGAGTCAACGCGCCGCAAAGACTTAGTTCAGCCGCTCGATCACCATCGCCATGCCCTGCCCACCGCCGACGCACATGGTCTCCAGACCGAACGTCTTGTCGTGTGTCGTCAGGTTGTTCAGCAGCGTGGCGGTGATCCGCGCGCCCGTCATCCCAAACGGGTGGCCGAGCGCGATCGCACCCCCGGAGACATTCAGCTTGTCCTCATCGATCCCCAATTCGCGGGCGGAGCCAAGCACCTGCACCGCGAAGGCCTCGTTGATCTCGAACAGGTCGATGTCATTGACCGACATGCCGGCGCGGGCCAGCGCCTGCTTGGACGCCTCGATCGGGCCCAGACCCATGATCTCCGGCGACAGGCCACTGACACCTGTGGAGACGATGCGCGCCAGCGGCTTGAGGCCAAGTTCCTTGGCCTTGGTATCGCTGGTGATGATCACCGCGGCGGCGCCGTCGTTGAGCGGGCAGGCGTTGCCCGCCGTCACCGTGCCGTTGGGCCGGAACACCGGCTTCAGCTCGCTGATCTTCTCGTACGTCGTCCCGGCCCTTGGTCCGTCGTCGGTGGTGACCGTCGTTCCATCGGGCAGGGTGACCGGGGCGATCTCGCGCTCGAAGAACCCGCTCTTGATCGCCTCCTCGGCCCGGTTCTGGCTGCGCACACCCCAGTGGTCCTGGTCTTCGCGACTGATGCCGGTCAGCAGGGCAACGTTTTCAGCGGTCTGGCCCATCGCGATGTAGATGTCGGGCAGGTTTCCGTCGGCGCGCGGGTCATGCCATTCCTCGGCACCCGCCGATGCGGCGGTCGTGCGTTCCTGCGCCGAGTCGTACAACGGATTCTTGGTGTCTGGCCAGCCGTCGGCGTTGCCCTTGCCGAACCGCGATACCGTCTCCACCCCCGCCGAGATGAAGGCGTCGCCCTCACCCGCCTTGATCGCGTGGAAGGCCATCCGGGTGGTCTGCAGGGACGACGAGCAGTACCGGTTGACGGTGGTGCCGGGCAGGAAGTCGTAGCCCAGTGCCACCGCGACGACGCGGGCGATGTTGAACCCTGATTCGCCGCCAGGCTGTCCGCAACCCATGATCAGGTCGTCGATCTGGTGCGGGTTGAGCGCGGGCACCTTGTCCAGGGCGGCGCGGACCATCTGTGCGGCCAGATCGTCGGGCCGGATGTTGATCAGCGAGCCTTTCATGGCGCGCCCGATCGGTGAGCGGGCAGTTGAAACGATGACGGCTTCCGGCATGACGGCTCCTCCATGTGAATGCGGCGAAGCCGAGCCTAGTCCGAGGGTTTAAGTCAACGCAGCGGCGGCCGCCGCGCCCGTCGCCACCGGCCGCCGCCACAGCTTCGCGGCCAACGCGCGACGGCTGCTTCGGGCGCTCGTCACCGGGACGGCATCGGGCAGTTCCGGCAGGCCAATGCCGATCTTCTCGGGCAGCGCTTCGTACAGCGCCCGCAGCAGTTGGTCGGCGGCTTCGGCGTACCCGGCGGCCGAGGGGTGATAGCGGTCGTCAGAGAACATCAAGTCGGGCATCTGCCGGAACTTCGGGGCCAGCAGATGCGCCAACGGCACCGGCACCCCACCGGCCGCTCGGACGGCCGCCGCCTGCGCTCGAGCCAGCTGCAGTCCACGCGTGCGCGCCACGGAGCGCAGGGGCTGGGGTATCGCGGTGATCAGCCCGAAATCCGGGCAGGTCCCCACCACCACCACCGCACCGCGATTGCGCAGTTTGCGCACCGAAAGGCCCAAGCGTTGCGCCGACGGACCGATTCCGTTGAGCGCGGTGATGTCGTTGGCGCCGATCAAGATGACGGCGACATCCGGCGGGGGGCCCGCCACGAACATGGCATCGACCTGACCCAAGACGCCCTTGGACGTCGCGCCGACGATCGCTTTGGTGCTCAGCCTGATTCGTAGGCCGGTCTGCTCGGCGAGTCGGCGGGAGAGAACCACACCCGGCACCTCCTCGGCCGTGGCGCAGCCGTACCCGGTGGCCGTCGAGTCCCCGAAGATCATCAAGTGCAGATCGAACGGAGTTCCGCTGCGCCACCGCTCCACCGGCCCGCCGCCAGGGCTGTACACGCCGTCGGCGCGCGGCGGCGCCTCCCACTTCTTCGGAATCACGGTGCGCACATGGATCGCTTGACCAACCAGCAGGTTGCGTGCGCCCAGATAGGCCGAGCCTGTCGAGGCGAGTGCACCCGCTGTGGCCAAAGCGATCGTTGAACGCCGCGGCACGTGCATGCCCACGGGCACCAGTTTAGGACGGTTGTGCTGATTTCGGGGGTAGCTGAAGAACAAAGCGGTTACGGTGTGAAACAGATGCGGTATCGAAAGCGAATAAAAGAATGTTGAGTGGGTAAAGGACTGTCAAGCTAAGTTTGCGAGGGCGCTGAACCAACTGCTCAGCTTCTTCGTCACATGCTGTATCGGACTACAACGGCGTAGGAAGTGTTGAGCATGACTGCACCAAGTGAGGTATCTGGCGCACCCAGAGTCGCCATTCGCCCGCGCGACGCGCTGAAGGCTCGTAGACTTGAGGCCCGCAGGTTCGCCATCAGCGACGGCGCCCCAGTCGAGGTTCTCGAGTCTGGACCAACGGTCGCTGGGCGATTAGCTACGCTTGCATCGCGCGTGACGATCAGGCCATTTTTGGCAGTCGGCAGCTACGTCCCTCATCTACCGTGGCCGTGGGCCCTGATAGACCATGCCGCCCGCGTGTTGCTCCCAGCGACCAATACCGTCAGGGCCGAGGTATCGCTGCCCAACGCGTGCGCACAGCTGGTCCGTGCGGCCGGCGTCTTGCCGGCGGATGGCACCCGTCGGGTGGTTCTCTATCTGCACGGCGGTGCGTTCCTGACTTGCGGAGCAAACTCGCATGGCCGACTGGTCGAGGCTCTGTCCAAGTTTGCTGACGCGCCGATTCTGGTGGTCAACTATCGCCTGATGCCCAAGCATTCCATTGGCATGGCCCTCGACGACTGCTACGACGGATACCGCTGGCTACGGCTGCTCGGCTACGACCCCGACCAGATCGTGCTGGCTGGTGACTCAGCCGGCGGGTACCTCGCGCTGTCCCTCGCACAGCGGTTGCAACGCGAAGGCGAAGAGCCGGCGGCCCTGGTGGCCATCTCGCCACTGCTGCAGCTGGCAAAGGAACAAAAGCAATCGCATCCGAACATCAAAACGGACGCGATGTTCCCCTCAAAGGCTTTTGATGCCCTCGGCCAATTAGTTGCTAGCTGTGCCGCTAAAAATAAGGTGGACGGTAAGCCAGAGGAAATTTATGAGCCCTTGGATCACATCGAGCCGGGGCTGCCGCGGACGCTGATTCACGTGTCTGGCTCCGAGGTGCTGCTGCACGACGCGCAGTTGGCGGCGACACGGTTGGCCGCGGCCGGCGTACCCGCCGAGGTTCGGGTCTGGCCGGGGCAGGTGCATGACTTCCAGGTGGCCGCGCCGCTTCTGCCCGAGGCGATCCGCTCGCTGCGCCAGATCGGCGAGTACATCCGCGAGGCCACCGGCTAGCAAAAGCGGTGGACCGGCCCGCACGGGTTGGCCCAAATGCACCGGCCGCAAGCGCCTGAGACCATAGGCGCATGCGAATCGCCCAGCACCTCAGTGACCTCATCGGCGGCACGCCGCTGGTTCGGCTGAACTCCGTCGTCCCCGAAGGGGCCGGCACCGTGGCCGCGAAGGTCGAATACCTCAACCCGGGCGGCAGCTCCAAGGACCGGATCGCGGTCAAGATGATCGACGCCGCGGAGGCCAGCGGAGCGCTCAAGCCTGGCGGCACCATCGTCGAACCGACTTCGGGCAACACCGGTGTCGGGCTCGCGCTCGTCGCGCAGCGCCGCGGATACAAGTGCGTGTTCGTGTGCCCCGACAAGGTGGGTGAGGACAAGCGAAATGTGTTGCGCGCCTACGGTGCTGAGGTCGTAGTGTGCCCGACGGCGGTCCCGCCCGAGGATCCAGACAGCTACTACAGCGTCTCCGACCGGCTGGTCCGAGAGATCGACGGTGCGTGGAAGCCGGACCAGTACTCCAACCCCGAAGGCCCGGCCAGCCACTATGCGAGCACCGGCCCGGAGATCTGGGCGGACACCAACGGCAAGGTCACTCACTTCGTCGCCGGCATCGGCACCGGCGGCACGATCACCGGCGCCGGCCGCTACCTCAAAGAGGTCTCCGACGGGCGGGTGCGGGTCATCGGCGCCGACCCCGAGGGCTCGGTGTACTCCGGCGGCACCGGCCGGCCCTATCTCGTCGAGGGGGTGGGCGAGGACTTCTGGCCGGCGGCATACGACCCGTCGATACCCGACGAGATCATTGCGGTATCGGACTCGGACTCGTTTGACATGACCAGGCGCCTGGCCCGAGAAGAAGCGATGCTGGTCGGCGGCTCGTGCGGGATGGCCGTCGTCGCCGCGCTGAAGGTGGCCGAGCAGGCCGGGCCCGACGCGCTGGTCGTCGTGTTGTTGCCCGACGGTGGCCGCGGCTATATGGCCAAGATCTTCAACGATGCGTGGATGTCGTCCTACGGATTCCTGCGCAGCCCGTTGGACGGTTCGACCGCGGAGTCCACCGTCGGTGATGTGTTGCGGCGCAAGTCCGGCGCTTTGCCCGACCTGGTGCATACCCACCCGTCGGAAACCGTCCGTGACGCCATCGGGATTTTGCGCGAGTACGGGGTGTCGCAAATGCCGGTAGTTGGTGCCGAGCCGCCGGTGATGGCCGGTGAAGTTGCCGGCAGCGTCTCCGAACGCGAGCTGTTGTCGGCGGTCTTCGAGGGCCGGGCCAAGCTGGCCGACGCGGTGTCCCAACACATGAGCCCCCCGCTGCGGCTGATCGGGGCGGGCGAATCGGTCAGCGCGGCCGGCAAGGCGCTGCGCGACTGGGACGCGCTGATGGTCGTGGAAGAGGGCAAGCCCGTCGGCGTGATCACCCGTTACGACCTGCTGGGCTTCCTGTCGGAGGGAACGCGGCGACGCTGATCGCTGTGACCTGCGTCTCGGTGCTCGGGTACTGTATGCGCCTTAGTTCAGCTAGTCCGTTCTGGAAGGTTGCCCCATGACCGATCAGCCGCCCGGCGGGTCGTACCCGCCCCCGCCTCCGCCGCCAGGCTCGTCCGGTGGATTCCCTCCGTCGGCGGGCGGCTCGAGTCCGCCTCCTCCTCCGCCGCCGGAAGGGGGCTACCCGCCGCCGCCCCCGTCGGCCGGCGGATACGCGCCACCACCGCCGGGACCGGCGATCAAGGAATTGCCCACCGAGTCTTACACGCCGTGGCTGACCCGCGTGCTGGCGTTCCTCATCGATTACGCGCCGGTGGTCGTCGTTTACGGCATCGCGTGGGTGATCGCCATGGTGACCCAACAGGAGTCGTGCACGACCAGCATCAATCAGTACGACGTTGCTCAGTACTGCTACACCCAGGACTCCGTCATCGGGTTCCTGGCTCAAGGGCTGGCATCGCTGGTGATCCTGGCCTATGTGGTCTGGAACTACGGCTACAAGCAGGGCACGACCGGGTCGAGCATCGGCAAGTCGATCATGAAGTTCAAGGTGGTCAGCGAGGTCAGCGGGCAGCCGCTGGGCTTCGGCATGTCGTTGGTGCGCCAGATCGCGCACTTCGTCGACGCAATCATCTGCTACGTGGGCTTCCTGTTCCCGTTGTGGGACAAGAAGCGCCAGACGCTGGCCGACAAGATCATGACGACGGTCTGCTTGCCGCTCTGACGGGAAGGGGCCATCCGACTAGGCTGACCGTCGATGACTGAAGACTTCACCCGCACCGGACTGGCCACCAGAGCTATCCACGCGGGCTACCGTCCAGACCCGGCCACGGGGGTGGTGAACACCCCGATCTACGCCAGCAGCACCTTCGCCCAGGACGGGGTCGGCGGCTTGCGCGGCGGGTTCGAATACGCGCGTACCGGCAACCCGACCCGCTCGGCGCTGGAGGCGTCGCTGGCGGCAATGGAGGAGGGCGCCTTCGGGCGCGCCTTCAGTTCCGGCATGGCGGCCACCGACTGTGTGCTGCGCTCCGTCTTGCGGCCGGGCGACCACGTGGTGATCCCCGACGACGCCTATGGTGGCACGTTCCGTCTGATCGACAAGGTTTTCTCCCAGTGGGGCGTGGAGTACACGCCGGTGGCGCTGTCGGATCTGGACGCGGTGCGCACGGCGATCACACCGCGCACCCGGTTGATCTGGGTGGAGACGCCCACCAACCCACTGCTGTCCATCGCCGACATCGCCGGCATCGCCCAGCTGGGTGCGGACAGTGCCGCAAAAGTGTTGGTGGACAACACGTTTGCTTCGCCTGCGCTGCAGCAGCCGCTCAGCCTCGGCGCCGACATCGTGCTGCACTCGACCACCAAGTACATCGGCGGGCACTCCGACGTCGTCGGCGGCGCCCTCGTCACGAACGACGAAGAACTGGATCAAGCGTTCGCTTTCCTGCAAAACGGGGCGGGGGCGGTGCCCGGACCGTTCGACGCCTATCTGACCATCCGGGGGCTGAAGACACTGGTGCTGAGGATGCAGCGGCACAGTGAAAACGCGGCCGCCGTCGCCCGGTACCTGTCCGAACAGTCGTCGGTGAGCGCCGTGCTGTATCCCGGTTTGCCCGGGCACCCCGGCCACCAGGTGGCCGCCCGGCAGATGAGCGGGTTCGGTGGCATGGTTTCGGTGCGGATGCGCGGCGGCCGAGCGGCAGCCGAGAAGCTGTGCGCCAAGACCGAGATCTTTATCCTGGCCGAGTCCCTGGGTGGAGTGGAGTCGCTCATCGAACATCCCAGCGCGATGACCCACGCCTCGACGGCCGGCTCACAGCTTGAGGTACCCGACGACCTGGTCAGGCTGTCCGTCGGCATCGAGGACGTCGCCGACCTACTCGCCGACCTCGAGCAGGCGCTCGCCTAACCTCCGCGAGCAGCAGACGTCAAAGCCCCCGACACGCCGTGCGTGCGGGGGCTTTAACTACTGCTCGCGGGAAACCCGCTCAGGAGTGGTACGGCTCCGCGCTGACCAGGGTGACCTCGACGGTGTTGCCGCTGGGCACTTTGTAGCTGCGAGTCTCGCCGACCTTGGCGTCGATCAGCGCGCCGCCCAGCGGCGAGTTGGGCGAGTAGACCTCGAGCTTGCCGTCGTTCACGCCTTCCTGGCGGGTGGCGATCAGGAAGGTCTCGCTGTCCGACTTGTCGCCGTTGTAGTAGACCTTCACCACCGAACCGGGCAGCGCCACGCCGGACTGCTTGGGCGCCTCGCCCACCTTCGCGTTGTTCAGCAGGTCCTGCAGCTGGCGGATGCGGGCCTCCTGCTGACCCTGCTCTTCGCGGGCGGCGTGGTAGCCGCCGTTCTCACGCAGGTCGCCTTCTTCGCGGCGGTCGTTGATTTCGGCGGCAATCACCGGACGATTCGCGATCAGCTGGTCGAGTTCGGCCTTGAGTCGGTCATGTGACTCCTGGGTCAACCAGGTCACCTGAGTGTCCGTCATCTCGTGGCGCTCCTTGTGTGTCGTTCCGCGTGTTCGCGCAAGTATCGGATCCCGTTAACGGGCGTAGTTGCGGGTCCCCAACCCGGCTGCTGCCACTCCGTTCTTCCCACGGGCCATTAATGCAGCAATACACGGTCCCCGCAGGACCGTGCATTCATCTATGTTACCACCGCGCAAACAGTTAATGACTGACATATCCGCAGTTCGCGGTCAGGACGGCCGCAGATATCCGGGCACGTCTGTGCCACAGCCGTATACGTCAGCCACCACCGGCGGCTTGGTGGATTTCACGGTTGTCGTCACCTGCACCGTGCCCTGGTCGGCCGGGGGGACCAGCACCTCACGACGACCCGTTTCGCTGCCGTCCTTGGCGCGCACCCGAACGATGCAGTCCACCGGTCGAGACGGGTCCTTTCGGGTGACGCTGATCGTTACCGATGCGGTCTCGTCGTCGATCAGTTGATAGCCGGCCAGCGTGCCGGACACCGGGCTGGTGCCGATTCGCTGGTAACCCACAATCGCGATGCCGATGCCCGCGACGAGCACCACCGCGGTCAGTCCGAGGGCGATGCGGCGGCGGTCTCTGCGGGACAGGCCGGTGCGGCCGTACCGCGCTTCTGGACGCGAGATCGAATCTTCTGTCATGCCCTCGGGATTTGTGGGGTATTGGAGAACTGGAATTATAGGGAACAGTCACAGGGTCGGTGGGCGGCCAACGGACGGACGAGGGAGAACGTGAGCAAACTGCGATTGATGGCGGTGCATGCCCACCCCGACGACGAGTCCAGCAAGGGTGCCGCGACGCTGGCCAAGTACGCCGACGAGGGCCACCGCGTCATGGTGGTGACCCTGACCGGCGGGGAGCGCGGCGAGATCCTCAACCCCGCGATGGACCTGCCTGACGTGCGCGGACACATCCACGAGATCCGCCGCGACGAGATGGCCAAGGCGGCAGAGATCCTCGGCGTGGAGCACACCTGGCTGGGCTTCGTCGACTCCGGACTACCCAAGGGCGACCCGCCGCCGCCGTTACCCGAAGGCTGCTTCGCCCTCGAGCCGCTGGAGCGCTGCACCGAGGCTCTGGTGCGCGTGGTGCGGGACTTCCGGCCGCACGTGATGATCACCTACGACGAGAACGGCGGCTACCCACACCCGGACCACATTCGCTGCCACGAGGTGTCCGTCGCGGCTTACGAGGCGGCCGGTGACTACTACCGGTTCCCGGATGCGGGCGAGCCCTGGAACGTGTTGAAGCTGTACTACGTGCACGGTTTCCTGCGTGCCCGGATGCAACTGCTGCAGGACGAGTTCGCCAAGCACGGGCAGGAAGGCCCGTTCGACAAGTGGCTCAAGCACTGGCTCCCCGAACACGACCATTTCGAGAAGCGGGTGACAACCCGAGTCGAGTGTTCGGCGTATTTCGGCCAGCGTGACGATGCGCTGCTCGCCCACGCCACCCAGATCGACCCGAACGCCGAGTTCTTCGCCGCCCCGATCTCGTGGCAGGAGCGGCTATGGCCAACCGAGGAATTCGAGCTGGCCCGCTCGCGCGTTCCGGCCACCCCGCCTGAGAAGGATTTGTTCGAAGGGATCGAGCAAGGGTGAATAGCTTTCTGATCACCGTGATTGCTGAGGGCCCGCCCAAGAACAACGGCCCGGACTTCGGGAAGGCGAGTCCCATCGGGCTGGTCGTGGTGGTGTTGCTGATCGTGGCAACGTTCTTCCTGGTGCGGTCGATGAACAAGCAACTGAAGAAGGTTCCCGAATCGTTCGACCGTCAGCACCCCGAACCGGACCAGGCCGCCGACGACGGGACCGACGCGCTGGACGGCATCGATCGCGAAATCCCGGGCGGCAACGGATCAACCCGACCACCTGGGTCGACGCATGAGTCCGGCTGACCCGGCCGGAACCAATACCCTCGGGCTGGCCACCAGCCCATACCTGCGTCAGCACGCTGACAACCCGGTGCACTGGCGGCAGTGGACGCCAGCGGCGCTCGACGAAGCGGCGACCCGCGACCTGCCGATCCTGCTGTCCATCGGCTACGCCGCCTGCCACTGGTGTCATGTCATGGCCCACGAATCGTTCGAGGACGACGAGGTGGCCGCCGCCATGAATGCCGGATTCGTCTGCATCAAGGTGGATCGCGAGGAGCGCCCCGACATCGACGCGGTTTACATGAACGCCACGGTGGCGTTGACCGGTCAGGGCGGTTGGCCGATGACCTGCTTCCTCACCCCGGACGGCAGGCCGTTCTTCTGCGGCACTTACTACCCCAAAGACAGCTTTCTGCAGTTGCTCTCGGCCATCACCGAGACGTGGCGGGACCGCCGTGGCGAGGTCGAGCAGGCGTCGGACCAGATAGCGGGTGAACTGCGCTCCATGGCATTGGGCCTGCCCGGTGGTGGTCCCGACATCGCACCAGAATTGTGCGATCACGCCGTCGCCGCCGTGCTGCGCGACCAGGACACCGTCCACGGCGGCTTCGGCGGGCCCCCCAAGTTCCCGCCGTCGGCGCTGCTGGAGGCGTTGCTGCGCCACTACGAACGCACCGGGTCGGCCGCGGCCCTGCAGGCGGTCACCCGCGCCGGCAACGCGATGGCCCGCGGCGGCATGTATGACCAACTGGCCGGCGGCTTCGCCCGCTACAGCGTGGACGCGCAGTGGGTGGTGCCGCACTTCGAGAAGATGCTCTACGACAACGCCCTTTTGCTGCGTGCCTACGCGCACTGGGCCCGTCGAACCGGGGATCCGGTGGGCCGCCGGGTCACCGCACAGACCGCCCGGTTTCTGCTCGACGACCTCGCCGACGGCGACGTGTTCACCTCGTCGCTGGACGCCGACGCCGACGGCCGCGAGGGGTCCACCTATGTGTGGACGCCGGCGCAACTGACCGACATCCTGGGGCCCGAAGACGGCCGCTGGGCCATGCAGGTCTTCGGGGTCACGGAGTCGGGCACCTTCGAGCACGGCAGTTCGGTGCTCCAGTTGCGCGACGAACCCGACGACCCGCAGCGACTGGACCGCATCCGCGCCCGACTGTTGAGCGTCCGGGGTGACCGAGCCCAGCCCGGCCGCGACGACAAGGTGGTGACGGCCTGGAACGGGCTGGCGATTACGGCGCTCGCCGAAGCCAGTGTCGCGTTGGACGATGCCGAGCTGGCCGACGCCGCCCGGCGCTGCGCGAGCACGCTGCTGGACCGGCATCTCGTCGACGGGCGGTTACGGCGCGCGAGTCTGGGCGAGGTGGTGGGCGACAGCGCGGCGATCCTGGAGGACTACGCGATGCTAGCTACCGGTTTGCTGGCGCTGTATCAACTAAGGCCGGAGGACTCCTGGCTCGCGACTGCCGCTGACCTGCTGGATACCGCCGTGCGCCATTTCCGCGATCCGCAGCGTCCCGGCCGGTGGTACGACACCGCCGATGACGCCGAACAGCTGGTGCTGCGGCCCTCCGACCCGCTAGACGGGGCGACGCCCTCGGGGGCATCCTCGATCGCCGAGGCGCTGCTGACGGCCGCGCACCTGCTCGACGGCGTGCGCGCCGAGCGGTACCTGCAGCTGGTCGGGTTGACGATGAAAGCGCACTCGGTGCTGTTGGCACGCGCGCCGCGATCGGCGGGGCATTGGCTCGCCGTGGCCGAAGCCGTGGTGCGGGGACCGCTTCAGATCGCGGTGTCCTGCGCCGGACCGTCGGCACTGCTGACCGACGCGCGACGGCTGGCCCCGGGCGGGGCGATCGTCGTCGGCGGTGCCGCGGATTCTTTGCCGCTACTTGCCGGACGGCCCCGGGTGGACGGGGCCGACGCCGCCTATGTGTGCCGCGGTCGGACCTGCGACTTGCCGGTCACCAGCGCGGACCGACTCGCGGCCGCCTTGGGAGTGCCCGGGTAGTAGCGTGCGTTTCATGCCGAACGCCGCCGACCGGGTGCAGACGATCACCGACACGGTTCACCGCTACATCGCGACGGTTGTCGACGGCAGCGCCGACGATCTCGCGGCCTTCTACGCCGATGACGCCACGCTGGAAGACCCGGTGGGCGGCGAGGTGCACATCGGTGTCCAGGCCATCCGCGGCTTTTATGCGGCAGTGACCGGCTTGGAACGCCAATGCGAGCTGGTGACGCTGCGGGTCTCGGGCAACGAGGCGGCTTTTCACTTCCGGCTGACCATCGGCACCGGCGACAGCAAAATGCGCATCGAGCCGATCGAGACGATGGCGTTCGACGACCGCGGCAAGGTCACCGCGATGAAGGCCTACTGGTCCGCCGCGGACGTGACGCAGCTGTAGTTAAAAGACCACGAACCACATGGCGATGTAGTGGCAGATCGCCGCTATCGCCGTGCACGCGTGAAAGAACTCGTGGAAGCCGAACGTCCTGGGCCACGGGTCGGGCCAGCGCAGCCCGTACAGAACGCCGCCGATGCTGTACAGCGCCCCGCCGACAATCAGCAGCACCAGCGCCGTCACGCCGGCGTTGTGCAGGATCGGGCCTATGTACCACACCGCGACCCAGCCGAGCAGGATGTACAGCGGTACGCCGACCCAGCGCGGCGCCGCCGGCCAGAGCATTTTCAGCGTCACCCCGGCCAGCGCCCCGCCCCATACGATCGCGAGCACCACGTGCCCGTCGTGGCCTGGCAGGGCCAGCAGGGCGAACGGGGTGTAGCTGCCCGCGATGAAGATGAAGATCATCGAGTGGTCCGCACGCTTCATCCACTTGCGGGCCGTCTCGGATTTCCAGTTGACCCGGTGGTAGGTGGCGCTGACCGAGAACATGATGATGGTGGCGAACGTGTAAAGCATCGTCGCCAGTCCGGCCTTAGTGGAATCCACCGCCCAGGACACCGCGACCAGGGACGCGCCCGCGAAGACCGCGGCGGCCGCGGAATAGACGTGAATCCAGCCGCGGAAGCGGGGCTTGTTCAGGACCTTGCTGACGCCCTCGACGATCTGGTGGGCGGCGTGCTGCGCCGTCTCGCCGGGCGAAGTGCCATGCGATTCGGGTTCTGTGCTGGTGAGCGTGCTGGTCTGGCTGCTCATCTGTGTCTTGGCCCCATCTTGTGAATACCGGTGGCTTGTCTGAATTTAGGTTAGCGGGATTGTCTGAAAGTGGGCTGAGCGACGTGACGTGAGATTGCCCAGAATCCGGCCGGGTAATCGGTCTCGGTCACAGTAGGGTTGATCCTCGTGGAGATCATCCCGCCGCGGCTCAAAGAGCCGTTGTACCGGCTTTACGAGCTGCGTCTCCGGCAGGGATTGGCCGCCTCCCGATCCGAACTGCCACGCCACATTGCGGTCCTGTGCGACGGTAACCGGCGCTGGGCGCGCAGCCTCGGATATGAGGACGTGAGTGTCGGCTACCGGATGGGCGCGGTCAAGATCGCCGAGATGCTGCGCTGGTGCCAGGAAGCCGGCATCGAGATGACGACCGTCTATCTGTTGTCCACCGAAAACCTGCAACGCGACCCAGACGAGTTGTCCGCATTGATCGAGATCATCACGGATGTGGTCGAAGAGATCTGCGCACCGGCCAACCAGTGGAGCGTCCGAACGGTTGGAGATCTGGCTTTGCTGGGCGAGGAACCCGCCCGCCGGTTGCGGGGCGCGGTCGACTCGACGCCGGCCAACGCCACCTTCCACGTCAACGTCGCGGTGGGCTATGGCGGGCGGCAGGAGATCGTCGGTGCGGTGCGGGCGCTGTTGGGCAAGCATCTCGCCGACGGCGCGACGGCCGAGGAACTCATCGAAGCCGTGACCGTGGAGGGGATTTCCGAGAACCTCTACACATCCGGTCAGCCCGATCCGGACCTGGTGATCCGGACGTCGGGGGAGCAGCGGCTGTCCGGGTTTCTGCTCTGGCAAAGCGCTTATTCGGAGATGTGGTTCACCGAGGCGCACTGGCCCGCGTTCCGCCGCGTCGACTTCCTCCGGGCGCTGCGCGACTACAGCATGCGCAATCGCCGATACGGGCGATAGCGGGCCCCCAAAGCCTGGCGCCGTCGCGACACGATCGCCGTGACACTCCGACCGAGAAGTGTCACTTCCACTATGACAAAACTTGCGTCTTTGGTCTGGCCGTGATGGTAGACAGCAAACTTGGAGCTGCCGTTCCTTCTTCGTAATCTGACCTTAGTTAGCCGACTTAACTCAAAGAAAACTCCTATCCTACTGACAATGTGTCAGTAGGGAGCAAGCGCTCCATACCTAAGCGTATGGATGCTAATTCCGTTGGGGAACAGACGGATACAAAAAACACGAGCACTATTGTATAAATGTCAACAGCGCTAGTCTGACCTTTTTTCGTATTCCTTTGTGCCAGTCACGAACTGGCAAACTTCGTCTGGCGTCTCAACAACTAGGCGCCCCGACGGGCTCCCAGAAAAATTAAGAAATTTCTGTTCTCAGATCTGGCGGTTCTTTCCGAGCGGCATGTACATTCCCCAATCGAGTGACCCCCATCGGCCATGAACCACAGGAGTTTCAGCGATGTCGTATTTGGTGGCTGCCCCGGACTTGCTCGCTGCTGCGGCGGCGAACCTGGAGACTCTGGGCACGTCGATCAGCACCGCCAACGGGGCGTGGGCCGGCCCGATAGCGACGCTGGTGCCAGCGGCTCGTGACGAGGTTTCGGCCGCCATCGCTGCCCTGTTCGGTACGCACGCGCAGAACTACCAGGCGCTGACCCAGGAGGCGGAGGCCTTCCATCAGCGGTTCATCCAGGCCCTGACATCAGCGGGCAACGCCTATGCGACGGCCGAAGCGTTCAACGCCTCGCCGCTGCAAGCGGTAGCGGATCTGATCAACGCCCCCGCGGAGGCGGTGTTCCAGCGTCCGCTGTTCGGCAATGGAGTCGACGGGGCTCCGGGGACCGGAGCTAACGGCGGTGACGGCGGTTTGCTGTGGGGCAACGGTGGTGCCGGCGGATCGGGCGCAGCGGGCAAGGTCGGCGGTAACGGCGGGGCCGCTGGGCTCTTCGGTAACGGCGGTATTGGTGGGGCCGGTGGCGCCGGCGCGACCGGTGGTAACGGCGGTTCCGGCGGGATGCTGTTCGGTAACGGCGGCATGGGCGGCGCTGGCGGTATCGGCGCTGGCCCGGGTCTGACCGGTGGTGCGGGCGGTATCGGCGGAAACGCCGGAATGTTCGGGGCCGGCGGCGTAGGTGGAACCGGCGGCGCCGGTGGCGCCGGCGACCAAGTGCTGGGCATACACGGCGGTGAAGGTGGCGTAGGCGGTAGGGGCGGCAACGGCGGTGCGATGTTCAGCACCGCCGGGGCCGGTGGCGTGGGCGGCGCCGGTGGCGCTGGCTACACCGGAGCGAATGGCGCGGCCGCAGGCGACATAGGCGGCACCGGAGGCAACGGCGGTAACGGCGGCGCCGGTGGCGCCGCCGGTGGCACCGGCATGTTCGGCGCCGGCGCCGCGGGTGGCCAAGGTGGTGCGGCAGGACTCGGCGGCGATGGCGGTGTGGGCGGAGCAGGTGTTAGCGGAAACATCCACGGCGGCGCCGGCGGGCAGGGC
>NZ_HG964938.1:1060858-1087543 GCF_000613245.1 Mycobacterium asiaticum DSM 44297 | reverse complement strand
CACCGGCGGGCCGGCGGCACCGGCGCGACCGGCGGCGCGGGCAACGCAAACACCTCGGGTGGCACCGGAGGTGCTGGTGGGACCGGAGGTGCTGGCGGCACGGGAGGCGCCGGGGGCACCGGCGGGACCGCCGGCAAGGGCGGAGATGGAGGCGTCGGAGGCGCGGCTGGTGCCGGCGGCACGGCCGGGACCAGCACTGGTGTCGGCACGACCGGCGGGCAGGCGGCACGGGTGGAGCCGGCGGGCTGCCGGGCAGGCGGTACCGCCAACGGCAGCGCCGGTGGCACTGGTGCTGCAGGCAACGGCGGGACCGGCGGCGCGGGCGGTGCAGGTGCCGCCGGAGGCACCGGAGCGACGGGAGGCGCCGGTAGTGGTAGCACCGCAGGTACAGGATTCACCGGTGGCGTAGGTGGCAAGGGCGGCGCCGGCGGGACCGGTGGCACCGGCGGCACGGGCGGCGCTGCTGGCAGCGGCGGCGATGCCGGCAGCGGTGGCGCCGGGGGTATCGGCGGTGTCGGTGGTACCGGCGCCAGCCTCAATGGTGGTGTTGGCGGAACGGGCGGAACCGGGGGCGGCGGTGGCATCGGCGGAGCTGCAGGTGCCACCGGTGGCGGCGCTGGCGCCTCAGGCGGTGACGGCGGCAACGGCGGTACTGGCGGTGCCGGTGGCACCGGCGGCACCGGTGCGTTCGGCAAATCCGGGGGTACCGGGGGCAAGGGCGGCGGCGGCGGGACCGGTGGCGCTGGCGGCACCGGTAGCGGCGGCGCAGGCGGCACCGGTAGCGGCGGCGGCGGCGGTAACAACGGCGGTGTCGCCGTCGGAACCAGTGGTGGCACCGGCGGCAAAGGAGGAACGGGCGGCACCGGGGGCACTGGCGGCTCGGCTTGACCCGCCCCGCAGTTTTGCAGTCCGCCGCGGTAAGCGACTAAGCCCAAATTTTCGCCTAGACGTGGCCTGGGTAGCCACACCCTGGTTGGTTGAGTTACGCCGAGTCACTGTGGGGTCCAAGTTTGCCGGATAAAATTTGGCGGTGCCTGACCCGGTGACCGAGCACCCGACGATTTGTCTGAACATGATCGTGCGCAACGAGGCACACATCGTCCACGAGGTGCTTGACGCCGTCGCTCCCTACATCAGCAGCTGGGTGATCGTGGACACCGGCTCTGACGACGGGACCCAGGACCTCATCCGCGGGCACATGGCTGGTCTAGGGATCCCCGGCGAACTGCACGAGCGGCCGTGGCGCAATTTCGGCCACAACCGCACGGAGGCAATAGACCTCGCCCAGGGCCATGCCGACTACATCTGGGTGATCGACGCCGACGACACCGTCGTGGGCTCGCTCGACTTGAGCCAGCTGACAGCCGACATCTACTCGCTCCGCCACTCGGGCAACGAAGACACTTATTGGCGCCCGCAGATATTTCGTGACGGACTGCGCGTCCACTATGAGGGCGTCGTGCATGAGCATGCCGCATGGGACTACGCATCCTGCGTGGATAAGCGTCTCGAGGGCGATTACCACATCGACTCCCGCCGACTCGGTGCCCGCAATCTGGATCCGCAGAAATACGCCCGGGATCGCGACATTCTGCTTGCCGAGGTCGACCGTAAACCCGGTGATGTCCGAGCAGTTTTCTACCTGGCCCAGAGCTACTTCGACATGGGCGATTTCGTCAACGCCCGGAAGTGGTACGCCCGCCGGGCTGAGATGGGTGACTGGGACGAGGAGGTGTACTACGCCCTGTATCGGGTGGCGGAGTCGATGGCCCAACTCGGTGAGCCGTGGGTGGAGGTGCAGGATGCGTACCTGCGCGCCTGGGAGTTTCGGCCTACCCGCGCCGAACCATTGCACGCAGTTGCCCGGCACTACCGCGAAGAGCAGCGGTACCGACTGGGCTATCAATTCGCTCAGCAGGCCGCCGATATCCCGTTCCCAGACGATGACCGATTGTTCGTTCGCACCGATATCTATGCGTGGCGGGTGAAGGATGAGCAGGCGGTGTGCGCGTCGTGGATCGGCAAACATCCCGAAGCGTTCACCTTGTGCCGGCAGTTGTTGGCCCGTCCCGAACTGCCCGACCATGACCGCCAACGCGTAGCGGGCAATCGCGACGTCTGCGTCCCCACCATGGTCGAAGCGGCATCGGGCTACCCCGACACCCTCATCCAGTCCCTGCCCACCACCGCAGATCCCGCCGACATCACCATCAGCCTGATCGCCGGACCCGACCTGCATACCACCGAACAAACACTGAACTCATTCCTGCACTGCTGCACCGACCTCTACCAAGCCGGGCGCTTCCTGATCCTCGACACCGGCCTGCCCACCCAAGACCGCACCACCTTGCAGCAGCGCTACCCCTTCGCCGAATTCCTGACCACCCGCAGCCAAGACAGCCCCGGCGCGGACCTGATGCAACTGCGCACCCACATCGACACCCGCTTCTGGCTGCACCTGGCCCAGGGCTGGCAATTCTTTGCCCCCGAAAACCTGTTCACCCGCCTGACCGCCGTCCTCAACGCCGAACCCGACGTCTTCCAAGTCGGCATCAACTACACCGACGCCACCAAACTCACCGGCGCCTGCGCCACCGAAGACGACGTCCGCCGCACCCCCGACGCCGGCCGCTACCTGCTCACCGACACCGCAGCCCACGGCCCAGCAATGTTCGACACCACCCGCCTCGACCGCGCCGGAGACCTCCAAGACACCGACCCCAACCCCCTCACCGACCTAAGCCAACGCGCCGCCACAGCCGGACTCCACACCGCCACCCTCGACGAAGTCCTGTGCATCTCTGGTCTAGACGTGCTTCGAGAATTGCCCTGGACGGCAACGGCTTCCGACATCATCAACGGCCTGCTCACTACTGCTGGCAGCAGTCACTTCGTCGAACTGAGCATCGACGGCCCCAGCGCCTGCTTCGGTTCGGTAATGGCCGATTCGAAAATCTCTGTGTCCTATGACGCGGCCGCACACGACCGTCTCGATGAGGATTTCTTTCAGGCGGAATCACCTGACGGTGGCTACGATGTCATCTTCGTTGACACCTGGCGCGAGCCGAAACACATGCTCGACATAATCGAGCGCTGTCTGCCCAAGCTGTCCGCAACCGGCGCGCTTATCGTCGACGGCACCAGCCCGCCAGCCGAATGGCATCGACGACTCACGGGCGAACACGAGCCGGAAGCGGGGTCGGCCGGTCAGGTTCGTCAAGCGGTTATCGAATTCCGCGTCCTTCACCCTCACATCGAAGTTCTCACCGTGGAAGCCAGCTGGGGTTGCGCAGTGATCCGACCTAACCGCCGCGCGCAACACGAGTTAGCACCTGCAGTCAAAACGTCTAAGGGTGCAGCGTATGAGCGCGAGCAGCGGCTGCTCAATCTGGTCAGCTTTGGGTGGTTTCGCCGCCATATCCACGCCGAACCGTACCTTGACGGCTCGATGAAGCTAACCCACCGGACTCAGCTACTGAACGTCCTGATTTCGATCAACGGTCTGGATAGTTATCTGGAAATTGGAATCGCTGGCGCCGATAACTTCGATCGTGTCATTGCCCCGATTCGCCACTCGGTTGATCCCCATCCCGAGTTCAGCGGCGCCGTCGCGACCTACCCGATGCCCTCCGACGAATTTTTCGCCAGCGGCCTCGGCCTAGAGCGCTATGACCTGATCTTCATCGACGGCCTGCACACTGAGGACCAGTGCCGACGTGATTTGGAGAATGCGCTGGGCCGATTATCTGACCGCGGCTGGATCGTCGCCCACGATGCGAATCCGCCGACCGAGTGGCACCAACGCCCACTCGAGGAATATCAACCCGGTTCGGAGTGGAACGGGACCGTCTGGAAGGCCCTGGTTCGTTTCCGCAGCGCGCACCCCGAACTGGATATCAAGACGCTAGACCTCGACTGGGGGTGCGCGGTCATACGACGACGGACGGAAAAGGGAGCGCGAGAACCCCATCCTCCTATCGAACTTCCGGAAACCTTGGAGTGGGCATTCCTCGCCGAGCACCGTCGTGAATTACTGAACCTCGTGACAGCAGCTCCGGAAGAACTGCCCGGCCTACTTTCGGCGAGTCCTGCCTAGGGGCAGACATGAAGAATTCGTTACTTGCGGCAACCGTTCAACCGTGTCACATTGCGTCGACCGGACACAATTCGGAAGAGCCCGATCCCGCACCTTTCGGATCATCGACATGAGCCCCGCTTTCCGGGACATCCTTGAGCCCGCGCGCCTGACGGACGTCGTCGACGTAGGGGCCAATCCGATCGACGGTGTACCCCCATACGCGGCGATGCTTGACGCCGGTTTATGCCGGGTGACCGGTTTTGAACCCCAGGAAGAAGCGCTGCTGGAATTGCAGAAATTGAAGGGCCCCAACGAACGCTATCTGCCATATGTGGTAGGAGACGGCGAGGCCCATACGCTCAACGTATGTGTTGCCTCCGGTATGACGAGCATCTATGAACCAGACCCATTGATGTTGGGTCTATTTGAATATCTCAAGCCCGCTGGCGAGGTGATTGGCCGCGTACCCGTGCAGACCCGCCGATTCGACGATATCTCGGAGATTGAACGCGTTGACTTTCTGAAAATTGATATCCAAGGCGGCGAACTCGCGGTATTCGAGGCTGGGCGAAAAAAACTGGCAGAAGCCGTCGCGATTCAGACCGAGATTTCGTTTATCACATTGTATAAAGACCAAGCGAGCTTCGGCGCGGTCGACATGGAACTCCGCAATCAAGGATTTTTGCCGCACTGTTTCGCGGCCATCAAGAAATTGCCGATCACTCCCGGCATCGTCAACAACGACGTCAGACAGGGCCTCAACCAATTGGTCGAAGCTGACATCGTCTATGTCCGTGATTTCGCCAACGCGGACACCATGAGCGATGAGCAGTTGAAGCATTTGGCGTTGATTGCGCATCACTGCTATCGGTCATTCGACCTCGCATTACGCTGTGTGGCGTTACTTGAGCAGCGCATGACGCTGCCGACCGGGTCCCAGGACCGTTACATACGAATTGCACAGGGGCAGATGCCGGAGTGATTGAGGCTATCGAATCGGCTTGTGGTCGACCCGCCAGTACGTGCCGGTCCCATCGATCGGCAGTATCGGCGAAGTGATTCGATATCGTCCGCGGAAATCGTGAACGGCCTGCGCACACGGCGGTAATAAATAGTCATCCACAATTACAAAGCCGCCATACGAGACACGATGGTAGAGCGCTTCCAGCGCCTCCATCGTCGATTGGTACATGTCACCGTCGAGACGCAATACAGCCAGCTGTTCGATGGCGGCATTCGGCAATGTGTCCTTGAACCAGCCCTCAAGGAAAACTACCCGTTCGTCAAGTAGACCGAATCGACGAAAGTTGTCCTCTACATCCGCACGCGATACCCGAAGTTGAGGATATGTGTGATGAACGTCGTCCACGTCCGCGGGATAGGTATCGGGGTCTGGTCGTGGCAGCCCGGTAAAACTGTCTGCAACGAAGACTCGCCGAGTGGTGTCCCCATACGCCTCGAGAATCCCGCGCATCATGATGCAGGCGCCCCCTCGCCAAACACCCGTTTCAATGAAATCGCCCCGCACGCCATCCAGCAATACCGTCTCACACGCATAGCGCAGATTCCGCATGCGAACACTTCCGATCATCGAAAAAGATAAGGATGGCCAGTCCTTTCCCAGTAGGCGAACGTCCGGGGCGAACTGGTCGCCAGACCATTGATCGCACGGCGCATCTTCAAAAAGAGTGCCAACTAACGATGCTTCAAGCAAATTCAGATACCGCTGAGTCAAATTGGTGCGACCGGCTTCATTCGACGCGGTTACCACCCTCATCTCCTATCCGTCGCTTTATCTGAGCTTTGCGACTGGCGGCGCAATCTCCACACTGACATGCGAAATGCCTCAGCGCTATGCACTATGATAAGCGCGAGATTATTTTGCGGGGCATATCCGCTCGAGGACAACACGCGCCGACCTCAGCCGCGTACCCGAATGTTGAAAGTCACTCGGAGGCGCTGTGTGGAGTGCTGTCCGCAGATAAAATTTGGCGGTGCCTGACCCGGTGACCGAGCGCCCGACGATTTGTCTGAACATGATCGTGCGCAACGAGGCACACATCGTCCACGAGGTGCTTGACGCCGTCGCTCCCTACATCAGCAGCTGGGTGATCGTGGACACCGGCTCCGACGATGGAACCCAAGACCTCATCCGCCGCCACATGGCCGGACTAGGGATCCCCGGGGAACTGCACGAGCGGCCCTGGCGCAATTTCGGCCACAACCGCACGGAGGCAATAGACCTTGCCCAAGGCCACGCCGACTACATCTGGGTAATCGATGCCGACGACATCGTTGTCGGCACGCCCGCCTTCATCAACCTCAGCGCCGACATCTACCTATTGCGCTGCAAAGACATCAACGGCGACAGTTATTGGCAGCCATGGCTTTTCCGGAATGCAGTGCCGGTGCGATGGCTCGGCGTCACGCACGAGTACGCCACCTGGGAGCACGAGTCTCGCGAAGTCGCCCGCCTCGAGGGCGAATACCATATCCACATACGCAATATCGGTGCCCGCAATCAAGCCGGGGAGAAGTTGCCGAGCGATCGCGATCTGCTGCTAGCCGAGGTCGAACGCAACCCTGCAGATGCGCGGTCGGTGTTCTACCTCGCCGCGACTTACTACGCCATGGGCGATGTCTCCAACGCACGAACCTGGTATGCGCGGCGCGTAGAGATGAATGGATTCGACGAGGAGGTGTACTTCGCACTTTGGCGGGTCGCGGAGTCGATGGCCCAACTCGGTGAGCCGTGGGCTGAGGTGCAAGATGCGTACCTGCGCGCCTGGGAGTTTCGGCCAACTCGCGCCGAGCCGTTGTATGCCATCGCTCGTCGTTACCGGGAAGACCAGCGCTACCAGCTCGGCTACCACTTCGCCCAGCGTGCCGCCGAGATTCCGCTTCCCCAACAAGAGACAGTCGGTGTGGCTGCGGACGTCTATATTTGGCGGGCGAAGGATGAGCAGGCGGTGTGCGCGTCATGGATCGGCAAACATCCCGAAGCGTTCACCTTGTGCCGACAGTTGTTGGCCCGACCCGAACTGCCCGACCATGACCGACAACGCATAGCGGGCAATCGCGACGTCTGCGTACCCACCATGATCGAGGCGGCAGCCCGCTACCCCGACACCCTCATCCAGTCCCTGCCCACCACCGCAGATCCCGGCGAAATCACCATCAGCCTGATCGCCGGGCCCGAACTGCATACCACCGAACAAACGCTGAACTCGTTCCTGCACTGCTGCACCGACCTCTCCCGAGCCGGGCGCTTCCTGATCCTCGACACCGGCCTGCCCACCCACGACCGCACCACCTTGCAGCAGCGCTACCCCTTCGCCGAATTCCTGACCACCGGCAGCCAAGACAGCCCCGGCGCCCACCTGATGCAACTGCGCACCCACATCAACACCCGCTTCTGGCTGCACCTGCCCGAAGGCTGGCAATTCTTTGCCCCCGAAAACCTGCTCACCCGCCTGACCGCGGTCCTCAACGCCGAACCCCACGTCTGCCAAGTCGGCATCAACTACACCGACGCCACCAAACTCACCGGCACCTGCGCCACCGAAGACGACGTCCACCGCACCCCCGATGCCGGCCGCTACCTCCTCACCGACACCGCAGCACACGGCCCAGCAATGTTCGACACCACCCGCTGCGACATCACCCGCCTCGACACCACCCACCCCGAGGCCGGACTCCACACCGCCACCCTCGACGAAGTCCTCTGCATTACCGCGATCTGACCGCGCCGTCGCGGGCCATGACCGAGCGCTACGCTGCACCAGTGCGGTTCGCCGTCGCGATTGTCTCCCCACCCGGCGCGGTCCATAGCGAATGTTTTCGCGAGGTTGCGGAGTCATTGCACCATGGCCTCTTAGCGCTGGGGCATGACGCCGTGCTGACCGATCGGCTCGATCTCAACGACCGCCGCACCATCGTGCTGGGCTCGAACTTGCTTCCGTCCCTTGGCCTGGAGCCGCCGCCCAAATCGATTCTGTACAACCTTGAGCAGTGCAGTGACGACTCGACGTGGATTACACCCGAGCTTCTCCGGCTTTTCCGGCGTTACCAGGTTTGGGATTACAGCCAACTCAATATCGAGCGGTTCGCCACCCGGGAAGTGCCCCGACCGACGCACGTACCGATCGGATATGTCCCGGAGCTGACGCGAATCGTCCCTGGCCCTGAGGACGTCGATGTGCTCTTCTATGGTTCACTCAACGAGCGTCGCCAAGCCGTCTTGGATGACCTACGCCGCCGAGGTTTGCGCGTCGAATGGTTGTTTGGCGCCTACGGCCCCGTCCGCGACGCATGGATTGCCCGCTCGAAGCTCGTGCTCAACATGCACTTCTACGACGCCAAAGTTTTTGAAATTGTGCGCGTTTCATACCTTCTGGCAAATCGACGTGCTGTCGTCTCGGAACGCGGTGCCGATTCGGTCGAGGATCGGGATCTAGAGCCCGGCGTCGCGTTTGCTGACTACAACCAGCTGGCCGACCGCTGCGTTGAGCTTCTCAGTGATGACCACGCACGCCTCGAACTCGCCGAGCGTGGCTACCAAGCCTTCTCAGCTCGTAACCAGGCCGCCATTTTGCGCCGCGCGTTATCCGCAGACGCCGTCTGATGAGCCGCTAAGCCCCAGCCGGCACAACCCAGGAGCGATCAAGCGGACACGTGCGCGGCATGCACATCGTCCGCCGGCCGCGCCTCGGTCTGCTCCTTAGCCCAGCGGTAGTCCGGTTTTCCGGCCGGTGAACGCTTCACCTCGTCGACAAACCAAAGACTGCGCGGCACTTTGTATCCCGCGATTTCCGATCGCACGAAGCTGTCCAGCTCCGCCAGCGAAGGGCGTGCCCCTTCCCGGGCTTGCACGACGGCGGCCACATGCTGGCCGTAACGGGGGTCGGGCACACCGACCACCAGCGCGTCGAACACATCGGGATGGCCCTTCAGTGCCGCCTCGACCTCTTCGGGGTAGATCTTCTCCCCGCCGCTGTTGATCGAGACCGATCCGCGACCGAGCATGGTGACGGTGCCGTCTTCCTCGACCAACGCATAGTCGCCCGGAATCGCGTAGCGCACACCGTTGATCGTCTTGAATGTCTCGGCCGTCTTCTTCTCGTCCTTGTAATACCCGACGGGAATGTTGCCCTTCTTGGCGATGAACCCGCGCACTCCCGAGCCCGGCTTCACCTCGTTACCGTCCTCGTCGAGTACCACGGTGCGGTGGTCGATGGTCACCCGTGGGCCACCGCTGTGCGGCGCGTCCTTGGCGACGATGCTGGTGCCGCCGAAGCCGGTTTCCGACGAGCCGATCGAGTCGGTGATTACTCGATTCGGCAGCAGCTCAAGGAGTTTCTCCTTGATGCTTGGCGAGAACAGCGCGGCCGTCGAGGCAAGCAGGAACAGCGACGACAGGTCGTATTCGTTGCCGGCATCCTGGTGCGCCAGTAGGGCATCCAGAAGCGGCCGCGCCATGGCGTCCCCGGTGAAGAACAGCAGGTTCACCTTGTGCTTGTGAATGGTCCGCCACACCTCGTCGGCATTGAATTCCGGTGCCAGCACCGTGGTTTGGCCGGAGAACAGCGACATCCAGGTCGCCGATTGGGTGGCGCCATGGATCATCGGTGGGATCGGGTAGCGAATCATCGGGGGGTTCGCGGCGGCCGCTTTAGCCAGGTCGTACTCGTCCTTGACGAATTCGCCTGTCGCGAAGTCGGTTCCGCCGAACAGCACCCGGTAGATGTCTTCGTGGCGCCACATGACGCCCTTTGGGAAGCCGGTGGTCCCACCCGTGTAGAGCAGGTAGATGGCGTCGGCGCTTCGCTCGCCGAAGTCGCGCTCGGGCGAACTGTCAGCGATAGCGGAGTAGAACTCCACTCCCCCATAGCGCTGGAAGTCATTTTCCGACCCGTCCTCGACCACCAGCACCGTCTTGACGTTGGGGGTCTCCGGCAACACGTTCGCGACCCGGTCGGAGTACTGACGCTCGTGCACCAACGCGACCATGTCCGAGTTGTCGAAGAGGTAGCGGAGCTCGCCCTCCACGTAGCGAAAGTTGACGTTGACCAGGATGGCACCGGCCTTGATGATGCCCAGCATCGCGATCACAATCTCGATGCGGTTCCGGCAGTAAAGCCCCACCTTGTCGTCCTTCTGCACCCCCTGGTCGAGCAGGTAGTGCGCAAGGCGGTTGGCCTTCTCTTCCAGTTGCGCGTAGGTCAACTGCTCGTCACCGCAGATGAGGGCTACACGGTCCGGCACAGCGTCGATGGCGTGCTCGGCGAGGTCAGCAATGTTCAGTGCCACGGTCACCAAATTAGAACGTGTTACATTTCTTGACAAGCTCACACCCCCCGTCGAGGAAGAGGCAACAGCCGTGGCAGAGTCGCCAGCAAACGATTCCGGACCCTCAGAAAAGGACGCGCTGGTCGAGCAGCGCGGTCACACCCTGATCGTGACCATGAACCGGCCGCACGCTCGCAACGCTCTGAGCACGGAAATGATGCAGATCATGGTGGAAGCGTGGGACCGCGTCGACAACGACGACGACATCCGATGCTGCATCCTCACCGGGGCCGGTGGCTACTTTTGTGCCGGCATGGACCTCAAAACTGCGACCAAGAAACCACCGGGCGACTCCTTCAAGGATGGCAGCTACGACCCGTCGCGCATCGACGCCCTTCTCAAGGGCCGCAGACTGACCAAACCCCTTATCGCGGCGGTCGAGGGACCGGCGATCGCGGGGGGCACCGAGATCCTGCAGGGCACCGATATCCGCGTCGCGGGCGAGAGCGCCAAGTTCGGCGTTTCGGAGGCCAAGTGGAGCCTGTACCCGATGGGCGGGTCGGCCGTCCGACTGGTGCGGCAGATCCCCTACACCGTCGCCTGCGACGTGCTCCTGACGGGACGGCACATCACCGCGGCCGAGGCCAAGGAGATGGGACTCATCGGCCACGTCGTCCCGGACGGCCAGGCGCTCACTAAGGCGCTCGAGCTCGCCGAGATCATCGAGAACAACGGGCCGCTTGCGGTGCAGGCGATTCTGCGGACGATCCGCGAGACCGAGGGCATGCACGAGAACGAGGCCTTCAAGATCGACACGCAGATCGGTATTCAGGTTTTCCTGTCCGAGGACGCCAAAGAAGGCCCCCGCGCGTTCGCCGAGAAGCGCAAGCCCCAGTTCAAGAACCGCTGAACACCCGCGAGCCGAACCCGGCTGCGAATTGCAGCAAGAACTTTCGCAGCCAGGTTCGGTTCGCGATCTACGAGCTCGGCCGCGCGCCTAGCCGAAGACCTTCGCCGTCGGCGTGAACACCACCGGCATCGACTCCAGGCCGGACACGAAGTTGGCCGGCCGCAGCGGCAAAGCCGACTCGTCGGCAAGCCGCAGGTCGGGCAGGCGCTTCAGAATCCGGGAAGTCATCAGCGACAGCTCCAGCCGCGCCAGCTGATTGCCCATGCAGAAGTGGGTGCCGAAGCCAAACGCCACATGGCTGTTAGGGTTTCGCCGAATGTCGAACTTCTCCGGTTGATCGAACACCGATTCGTCGAAGTTCGCCGACTCGAACAGCAGCATGATCTTCTCGCCCGCGTTCAACGAGGTGCCGTGGAACTCCGTGTCCGCGGTCAACGTCCGGCACATGTTCTTCACGGGCGACGTCCAGCGCAACATCTCTTCGATCGCCCCAGGCAACAGCGCGGGATCACCCACCAGATCCGACCACTGGAGGCGATTCCGCAATAGCTGCTCGGTTCCCCCACTGAGCGTGTGCCGGGTGGTCTCGTCGCCGCCGATCAGAATCAGCAGAGTCTCCATGACGATCTCGTCGTCCGACATCCGCTGACCCTCGACCTCGGCATTGATCAGAATCGAGTACAGGTCGTCGGTAGGTTCCGCACGGCGCTTGCCGATCAGGTCCATGGTGAACGCGGTGTAGCCAGCGAAGGCCTCCATCACCGTCTGGAACTCCGCCGACGTCGGGTCGATGTGCGAACTCAACCCGCACACCAGATCATCCGACCACTTCAAGAGCATGGCGCGGTCTGACGGCAGCACACCCAACATGTCGCCGATCACCGCCATCGGCAGCGGCGCGGCGATGTCGCGGACGAAGTCGCACTCGCCGCGTTCACACACCGCGTCGATCAACGTGTCGCACAACTCGCCGATCGAGGCTTCCTTATCCTTCACCCGCTTGCGGGTGAAGCCGGAATTGACCAGCTTGCGCCGCACCAGGTGCGCGGGGTCGTCCATGTCGATCATGTAGGGCATGCCCGGCTGATCGGGGCGGATGCCCCCGGTGCTGGAGAACAGCTCCGGGTTGCGCTCGGCATCCAGAATCGCCTGATACGTTGTGGCACCGGCCAATCCATTGCGGTCCCGGAAGACCGGCTGATTGGCGCGCATCCAGCGGTAAGCCTCGCGCGCCGCAACACCGTCGGCGTAGAAGTTGCCATCCGCCAGATCGATGTTGCGGATCTCGGGCGGTGCGGGCGGGAAGGTCTTCCCGGCAACATCGGTCATCTACAGCCTCCAGTTTTCGTCCTCGAGCCCATTACAGTAAGCCCTATGTCTGTCTCGCAACACACCATCGCCGGCACCGTCCTCACCATGCCGGTGGTCATCCGCAAAGCCGACCAGCACTCTGCGATGTTTTCTGTCGACGCCAAAGCGGCGCAGCGCCTGATCGATTACAGCGGTCTCGAAATCTTCGAGTACCTGCCCGGACGGGCCATCCTGTTGCAGCTGCTGGTCCGCTACATCGACGGTGACCTCGGCAAGTATCACGAGTACGGCACCGCTTTCATGGTCAACAAGCCCGGCAGTCACACCAGTGGAATCCGGGCGATGGCCAAGGCCGCCACTTTCATCCATCAGCTGCCGGTCGACCAGGAATTCACGTTGGAAGCCGGCCGGACCATCTGGGGCTACCCAAAGATCATGGCGGACTTCAACGTTCGGCAGGGCCGCAAGTTCTCCTTCGATGTCAGCGCCGACGGCCAGCTGATCACCGGGATCGAATTCAGCCGTGGGCTGCCGCATCCGGCGCCTGCCCAGCAGTCCCTGACCACGTACTCCCACCTGGACGGTGTCACCCGGGAGATCACCTCGACGATGCAGACATCGGGCGTGCGGACCCGTCTCGGTGGCGCCCGGATCCGTCTCGGCGACCATCCCTATGCGAAGGAATTGTCGACGCTGGGGCTGCCCAAGCGGGCGCTGATGGTCCAATCCGCAGCCAACGTGGAGATGTCCTTCAGCGACGCACGCGCCCTCTGAGATCAGCCCCACCGGGCCAATCTAGAACGTGTTCTAACGCCGTCGCAAGCGTGGCCGTCAGGTCAGCGCGGCCAGGTCTCGGACCTGCTCAACGCTGCGAGCCCCCACCACCATCATGGTGACGCCAGACGCCTCCCAGGCTGCGATTTGCTTACGGACATAGTCAAGGTCGCCGACGATCATGGCGTCATCGACCAGTTCATCCGGAATCACCTTCGCGGCCTCGTCCTTGCGGTTCGACCGGAACAGGGTCGTGACTTCGTCGACCACCTCGGAGTAGCCCATCCGGCGGTACACGTCGGCGTGGAAGTTGGTGTCCTCGGCGCCCATGCCACCCATGTACAACGCCAGGTACGGCTTGACTGCGGCGAACGTTCCGGGCCGGTCGTCGGTCACCACCACCTGTGCCGTCGCGCACACCTCGAAGTCCTCGCGGCTGCGCCGTGCGCCGGGCCGGGCGAACCCCTCGTCCAGCCATTCGTTGTAGGTGTCGGCCATTCGCGGCGAGTAGAAGATCGGCAGCCAGCCGTCGCAGATCTCGGCGGCGAGCGCCACGTTCTTGGGGCCCTCGGCGCCCAGCATGATGGGGATGTCGGCGCGCAGCGGATGCGTGATCGGTTTGAGAGCCTTGCCCAAACCCGTTGTGCCCTCGCCATCCAGCGGCAACGGATAGTGCGGTCCGGCGCTGGTCACCGCCGCTTTGCGGGCCCAAACCTGACGAATGATGTCGATGTACTCGCGGGTGCGCGCCAATGGCTTGGGGAAACGCTGCCCGTACCAGCCTTCGACCACCTGCGGGCCGGACACGCCCAGTCCGAGGATGTGTCGGCCGCCGCTGAGGTGATCCAGCGTCAGCGCCGCCATCGCGCAGGCTGTCGGGGTGCGCGCGGACAACTGCACCACGGAGGTGCCCAACCGCACCCGTTGGGTCGACGACCCCCACCAGGCCAGCGGCGTGTAGGCGTCCGAACCCCACGCCTCGGCGGTGAACACCGCATCGAAGCCGGCGTCTTCGGCGGCGGCGACGAGCTCCGCATGGTTCTCCGGCGGCTGAGCGCCCCAATACCCGAGTTGCAGTCCGAGCTTCACGATTGTCGCCTCCTTGAAGCGGATGTTGAAACCACTCTTAGAACCTGTTCTACTCGAAGGCGTGACAGCCAGTTCGAGCGGCCCGGCCCTGATCGATCACCCTGAGCCGCCTCTCTCCGCACCGTTAACGTTGTCCTTCGACTACACCCGTTCGGTGGGTCCCACGCTAGGGAAGTTCTTCACCGCACTGCGTGGGCGCCGCGTTCTGGGAGTCCGCGGGTCCGATGGCCGGGTCCATGTGCCGCCGCCGGAATATGACCCGGTCACCTACGAACCGCTGGGCGAGATGGTACCGGTATCCAGCGTCGGCACGGTGGTGTCCTGGACCTGGCAACCCGAACCGCTGGGCGGCGAGCCGCTGGACCGGCCCTTCGCCTGGGCGCTGATCAAGCTCGACGGCGCCGACACTCCCCTCGTGCATGCGGTGGACGCCGGATCACCCGACGCAATCGAGTCCGGCGCACGGGTGCACGTGCACTGGGCCGACGAGACGGTGGGCGCCATCACCGACATCGCCTACTTCGCGCTGGGCGATGAAGAAGAGGATGTTGCGGAAGTCGCCGATGACCAGGACCCGGTGACGATGATCGTCACTCCGATCTCGCTGACGATCCAGCACACGGCGTCCCATGAGGAGAGCGCCTACCTACGCGCCATCGCCGAGGGCAGACTTCTCGGGGCCAAAACGGGCGAGAACGGCAAGGTGTATTTCCCGCCGCACGGTGCCGACCCCGCCACCGGCCTGCCCACCACCGATTTCGTCGAGCTGCCGGACAAGGGCACCGTAACGACGTTCGCCATCATCAACATCCCGTTTCAGGGCCAGCGCATCAAGCCGCCGTACGTCGCGGCCTACGTGTTGCTCGACGGCGCTGATATCCCGTTCCTGCACCTGGTCGCCGATGTCGACGCGCACGAGGTGCGAATGGGCATGCGAGTCGAGGCGGTGTGGCGGCCCCGCGAGGAGTGGGGCTTCGGCATCGACAACATCGAGTATTTCCGGCCGACCGGTGAACCGGACGCCGACTACGACACCTACAAGCACCACCTGTAAAGGGCTTACTCACTAATGAGCGAACGCAATGTCGCGGTCGTCGGCTTCGCCCACGCGCCGCATGTCCGCCGTACCGACGGCACCACCAACGGTGTCGAAATGCTGATGCCGTGTTTCGCCCAGCTCTACCAGGAGCTGGGCATCACCAAGGCCGACATTGGCTTCTGGTGCTCGGGCTCCTCGGATTACCTTGCCGGGCGCGCCTTTTCCTTCATCTCGGCAATCGACTCGATCGGCGCTGTGCCGCCGATCAACGAGTCGCACGTCGAGATGGACGCCGCTTGGGCCCTCTACGAGGCCTACATCAAGATCCTCACCGGCGAGGTCGACACCGCGCTGGTGTACGGCTTCGGCAAGTCCTCGGCGGGGATCCTGCGCCAGATCATGACCCGGCAACTCGACCCGTACACCGTCGCGCCGCTGTGGCCGGATTCGGTGTCGCTGGCGGGATTACAAGCTCGCATCGGCCTGGACTCGGGCAAGTGGACGGCCGAACAGATGGCGCAGGTCGCCTTGGACTCGTTCGCGCAAGCCGAACGCAACGACTCCGAGAAGCCGGCCAAGAGCATCGACGAGTTGCTCGAGCGCCCGTTCTTCAACGACCCGCTACGACGCCACGACATCGCGCCGATCACCGACGGCGCCGCAGCCATCGTGCTCGCCGCCGACGACCGCGCACGTGAGCTCCGCGAAAACCCTGCTTGGATAACGGGAATCGAGCACCGGATCGAAACACCGGTCCTCGGCGCCCGCGACCTCACCGCGTCACCGTCTACCGCCGCGTCCGCCGAGGCCGCCACTGGTGGTGATGCCACCGTCGACGTCGCCGAGATCCATGCGCCGTTTACCCACCAGCACCTGATCCTGGCGGAGGCCATCGGACTGTCTGATTCGACGAAGGTCAATCCCTCCGGTGGCGCACTGGCCGCCAACCCGATGTTCGTCGCGGGTCTGGAGCGGATCGGTTTCGCGGCACAGCACATCTGGGATGGATCGGCACAGCGGGTGCTGGCGCATGCCACCAGCGGCGCGGCACTGCAACAGAATCTGGTCGCCGTTCTGGAAGGGAAGAACTGATGGCAGGCGCAGGGGCCAACCTGGCCGCGGTTTTGGGCACCGGGCAGACCAAGTACGTCGCCAAGCGCAAGGACGTCTCGATGAACGGCCTGGTGCGCGAGGCGATCGACCGGGCACTGGCGGACTCGGGTTCGACGTTCGACGACATCGACGCCGTCGTGGTGGGCAAGGCGCCGGACTTTTTCGAAGGCGTCATGATGCCGGAGTTGTTCATGGCCGACGCCGTGGGCGCAACCGGCAAACCCCTGATCCGGGTGCACACCGCCGGCTCGGTGGGGGGATCTACCGGAGTGGTGGCCGCCAGCCTGGTCCAGTCCGGCAAGTACCGGCGGGTGCTGGCAATGGCCTGGGAAAAGCAGTCCGAGTCTAATGCCATGTGGGCGTTGTCGATTCCGATTCCGTTCATCAAGCCGGTGGGCGCGGGCGCGGGTGGCTACTTCGCCCCGCACGTTCGGTCCTACATCCGCCGTTCCGGCGCACCGACACACATCGGTGCGATGGTCGCGGTCAAGGACCGGCTCAACGGCGCGCGAAACCCGTTGGCGCACCTGCATCAGCCCGACATCACCGTCGACAAGGTGATGCAGTCCCCCATGCTCTGGGACCCGATCCGCTTCGATGAGACCTGCCCGTCCTCCGACGGTGCCTGCGCGGTGGTGATCGGTGACGAGCAGATCGCCGATGCCCGGCTGGCGGAAGGGCATCCGGTGGCCTGGATCCATGCCACCGCGCTGCGCACCGAACCCCTGCAGTTCTCCGGTCGCGACCAGGTCAGCCCGCAGGCCAGCCGGGATGCCGCCGCCGCGCTGTGGAAGGCCGCCGGGATCACCAGCCCGATCGACGAGATCGACGCGGCCGAGATCTATGTACCGTTCTCCTGGTTCGAGCCAATGTGGTTGGAAAGCCTCGGTTTCGCCCCCGAGGGTGAGGGTTGGAAGCTGACCGAGGCCGGTGAGACCGCAATCGGCGGCCGGCTACCGGTCAACCCGTCCGGTGGGGTGCTGTCATCCAACCCGATCGGCGCCTCCGGCCTGATCCGCTTCGCCGAGGCCGCGATTCAGGTGATGGACAAGGGCGGGGACCACCAGGTACCGAACGTGCGCAAGGCACTTGGACACGCCTACGGCGGCGGCTCGCAGTACTACTCGATGTGGGTGGTCGGCAAGGATAAGCCGGAATGAGCCGGATGAAATACACCCTCAGCATCGCGTTCAGCCCAGTCGACCAGCTGGTCGAACTAGCCAAGACGGCAGAGGAAGTCGGGTTCGACTCGATCGCACTGCCGGATTCGATCTTCTATTTCGAAAAGCAGTCCGTCGATTACCCGTACACCGCTGACGGGAAGCGGATGTTCGACGAGAACAGTCCCTGGGTCGACCCGCTGATCTTGGCCGGCACGATGGGCGCGGTCACCTCCAAGCTGCGGTTCTACACCAACGTCATGAAGCTCGGTTCCCGAAACCCGCTGCTGCTGGCTCGCCAGGTCGGTTCGGTGGCCAACCTGACCAACAACCGCTTCGGCTTCGGCGTCGGAATTGGCTGGGCGCCTGAGGAATTCGAGTGGTGCGGAGTGCCCTACGCGCGCCGCGGCAAGCGTGTCGATGAGATGATCGATGTGATCAAGCTGGTGCTGGCCGGCGGCATGGTCGAATTCCACGGCGAGTTCTACGATTTCGATCGCCTCCAGATGAGCCCCGCCCCCAGCGAGCCGGTGCCGTTCTATGTCGGTGGTCACACCGATGTGGCGCTCAAGCGCGCGGTCCGGGTCGGCGACGGCTGGACCAGCGCGATGATGACGCACGCGCAGCTGGACGAAACCATCAGCAAGCTCAAGACGCTCCTGGCCGAAAGCGGGCGTGCCGATGACCCGTTCGAGTACCAGGCCGTGTGCATGGACAAGTTCGGGGTGGACGGACATCGTGAGCTCGTGGAGATCGGCGTCACGGACTACATCACCATTCCCTGGGTCTTCGACGGGTTGAGCTTCGACGCTCCACTGGACAAGAAGCAGGACTCGCTGAAACGCTTCGCCGAGACCTACATCCACTCGGGCTGGCAGGACAAGTGAGCCACCCACATCCGGCCCATGAGGCTGGACGCCGCTCCCGCGACGCGGTCGCCGCCCGTGACAAGGATGCCTGGTTGGCGGTGTTCGCCGACGACGCCATCGTCGAAGACCCCATCGGTCCTTCGGCTTTCGATCCCGAGGGCAACGGACACCGCGGACGGGAGGCGATCTCGGCCTTCTGGGACCTGGCTATCGCCCCCACCGACAAGATTGAGTTCGTCTTCCGGGACACCTACCAGTGCGGCAACGAGGAAGCCAATGTCGGGCACATCCTGATCTCCACCGGCGGATACCAGGTCACCGCCGAGGGCGTATTCACCTACAAGGCCAACGACGATGGCCAACTGGTGGCGTTACGGGCCTACTGGGAGATGGAACGCGCGGCGGCCAGCACCAAGAAGATCGAGCCGTAGCGCCTACTCGCTCTCAACCGGCTCCACGCCGGTCAAATGCCGCTGGGCCAGATCACGATAGGCCTGCGGATTGACGTTGACCCACATCTCGGCGCCGGTCCCTTCGATCGGGCCTTTCACCTTGGCCGGCGCACCGGTCACCAGCATTCCGGCCGGGACCTGCGTGCCGCCGGTGACCAGTGCACCCGCCGCCACCATGCACCGGGCGCCGATCACGGCGCCGTCCAGCACGGTGGCGTGGTTGGCGATCAGCGCCTCTTTGCCCACGTGTGCGCCGTGGATGCAGCATAGGTGGGCCACCGTGGCTCCGGGTCCGATGTCGACGGGGATGCCCGGCGGCGCGTGCAACACCGAGCCGTCCTGCACGTTGGCGCCTTCCCGGATCACCACCGGCGCGTAGTCGCCGCGTAGAACGGCGTTGTACCAGACTGACGCCCCCGCCTCGACGGTGACGTCACCGATCAGGGTTGCGGTCGGCGCCACGAAGGCGGTGGGGTCGACCTTTGGTGAACGACCCTCGAAGGAATACAGCGGCATCAATTACATATACCGCAAAGCGCATACGCTGCTGGCTATCGCAGCCAGACTCGACCGTCGTTGCGGACTCCAGGCACAAAACTGTAACGTGTTCTAATAATCAGCCCGCAATCTGGAGGTGACCAGGGTGAGTACCGACACAAGCGGCGTCGGTGTCCGGGAAATCGACCCCGGCGCCTTGCCGACCAGGTATGCCCGAGGCTGGCACTGCCTGGGCGTTGCAAAGGACTTTCGGGACGGCAAGCCGCACGCGGTCAATGCGTTCGGCACCAAGTTGGTGGTTTTCGCCGATTCGCATGGTGACCTGAAGGTGCTGGATAGTTACTGCCGGCACATGGGCGGCGACCTGTCGGAAGGCACCATCAAGGGCGATGAGGTCGCCTGCCCGTTCCACGACTGGCGCTGGGGCGGCGACGGCCGCTGCAAGCTGGTGCCGTACGCCAAACGCACACCGAAGACGGCGCGTACCCGCTCGTGGACCACCGATGTCCGCAGTGGCCTGCTGTTTGTCTGGCACGACCACGAGGGCAACCCACCCGACCCCGCGGTACGCATACCGGAGCTCGCCGAAGCCAGCAGCGACGAGTGGACCGACTGGCGTTGGAACAGCATCCTCATCGAGGGATCCAACTGCCGCGACATCATCGACAACGTCACCGACATGGCGCATTTCTTCTACATCCATTTCGGTTTGCCGACGTACTTCAAGAACGTCTTCGAGGGTCACATCGCCTCGCAGTACCTGCACAATGTCGGCCGTCCCGACGTGAACGACCTCGGGACTTCTTACGGTGAGGCGCACCTGGATTCGGAGGCTTCGTACTTCGGTCCGTCGTTCATGATCAACTGGCTGCACAACAAATACGGCGACTACAAGGCCGAGTCGATCCTGATCAATTGCCACTACCCGGTCACCCAGAATTCCTTCGTCCTGCAGTGGGGTGTCATCGTCGAAAAGCCCAAGGGCATGGACGAAAAGATGACCGAGAAGCTGTCCCGGGTATTCACCGACGGCGTCAGCAAGGGTTTCCTGCAGGACGTCGAGATCTGGAAGCACAAGACCAGGATCGACAACCCGCTGCTGGTCGAGGAGGACGGCGCCGTCTACCAGCTGCGGCGCTGGTATCAGCAGTTCTATGTCGACGTGGCCGACATCCAGCCGGAAATGGTGGAGCGCTTCGAGATCGAGGTGGACACCACCCGCGCGAACGAGTTCTGGAACAAAGAGGTCGCCGAGAATCTCAAGGCCCGGGATGCCGAAGAATCGGTCTCGGACGAAGTGCCGGCTCAGTAACCCCGGTCACCATGTCTGAGGATCGACCGGACGTTCCCGACGTCGACCGGCTGGCGCGGTCGATGTTGCTGCTGCACGGTGATCACCACGATCACGATGAGCCACGCTCGCAGCGGCCAGGGTCCGGGTCTTGGTCGAAGTCAAGGGATTTCAGCAACGATCCGCGTCGTGCGGCCGAGGTTGCCGAGGCCAGCAGAGCGGACCGCGAGCGTTACCTGAGCGTCGGCCTGCAACCGGTGGATTGCCGGTTCTGTCACGTCACGGTGACGGTGCGCCGGCTCGGGCCGGGACACACTGCGGTGCAATGGAGTAGCGATGCCTCCCAGCGTTGCGCCCACTTCGCCGAAGTACGCGCCGCTGGTGGCGACACTGCGCGTACCCGGGCTTGTCCGCGGCTGGCCGACAGCATCGAACACGCGGTCGCCGAAGGCGTCCTCGAGCACGGCGACACGGACGACTGAGCACGGCGGCGGTCGATCAATCCTGCGGTGCCGCAGCGACATTGTCGCTCCAAGGTGGGCATAGCCTCGCATGCCCCGATACTTGGGTCCTCGCTCACAGCCCGGCGAAGCGCTCCTTGACGGCCTCCGCAGTCAGCCCGTAATCCGCCAGTGAGTACTGGTGCTTTGGCGCCCTGGCACCCGTCTTGCTTTCGGCGTGACTGTCCTCCATGGCTTTTCGCGCCTCATCGGTGAGGGTCAGCCCGAAGTGGCGGTACACCTCGGCGACCGTTCCCAATGGATCACTGACCAATTCGTTGTAGTCGACATCGCAGAACTGAGCCGGATTGTATTTGGCTCGAGCGCTATTGAAGCGCTCCAAGCCTCGCGACCAGGTCTCCATGGCGTCGGCACCGATCTGAGCGCCGTGGAACGTCGTAGACCATCCCTCAGCCGTGTGCTGGGCCAGTGAGCACATCGAGGCCATGATCGTCTCCACCGGCCGGTGGGTTTGAATCACCAGTGCATCGGGATAGGTCGCCATCAACGCGTCCAGCGCGAAAAGGTGACTCGGGTTCTTCAACACCCACCGCTTGTCGACGTCATTGAGGCCGATGAGCTGAAGGTTGCGACGGTGCCGCTGGTACGCCGGTGTCCAGTCCTGCTGCGACAACCATTGCGCGTAGCTGGGTACGTGGGCCAGTGTTTCGTACGAGACCGAATGCAGCGACTGCCGTAGCAGCTGCCAGCACTCCTCCAGCTCGTAGGCGGCCATGAAGTGCAGGCCGGTGTAGTCCGGGTTCGCTTCGTGGTGCTGGGTGAACTGTGCGTCGAGCTGTCGATACCACGGATTCGAATCCCAGGTGTCCCGCGGTGGGCGCGGCTGGGGGAACTCCGCCAACCACAGGTGCAGACCCTGATGCGCCGGGTCCGCCCCCAGCAGCCTGTGCAGCACCGTCGTTCCGGTCCGCACCAGTCCGGTCACGAAGATCGGTCGCTCGATGGGGACCTCGGCGTGCGCCGGGTATTGCTTCCACGCGGACTGGGACAAGAGTCGGGCCACCAGCGCCCCGCGCAGGAAGAACCGGTTCATCTTGCTGCCCAACACCGTCAGGCTCGCCTCGCGCTTGTACGCGTCGAGCAGCACGGCCAGGGCCTCGCGGTAGTTGTCGTCGTCGGGGCCGAAATCGTCCAGCCCGGTCAGCTTGGTTGCCGACGCGTGCAGATCGTCGACGGTGCCGATATCGGTCCGGCCAGCCAAGTCGGTCATCAGTTGTGGTACTCCCCGCAGTTGACGTCCAGCGTCTGCCCGGTGATGCCGCTGGACAAATCGCTGGCCATGAACAGGATCGCCGACGCCACTTCGTCCTCGGTGGGCAGTCGCTTGAGGTCGGAATTGGCGGCGGTGGCCTGATAGATCTGGTCGGCGGTGGTGCCGTACTTACCCGCCTGGTGGTTGAAGTATCCCTGCAACGTGTCGCCCCAGATATAGCCGGGCGCAACGGAATTGACCCGGATGCCCTGCTCCCCCAGTTCGGTGGCCAAGGACTGCGACATGGACAGCAGCGCGGACTTAGCCATCTTGTAGGCCCCGTACTTGGCCTGAGAGTGCCGGATCACCATGGAGTTGACGTTGACGACGGAACCTTTCGCCTCGGCCAGCGCCGGAGTGAAGCCCTGGATCAGCCGCAGAGCGCCCAGCGCGCTCAGTTCGATCGCATCGCGAATGTGCTGGAACGTGGTGCCAGCCAACGGCTTCATCGACGGCACGCGAAAAGCGTTGTTGATCAACACATCTGCTTTACCGTAGGCCTCGAGTGTGGCGTCCACGAGATTATTCACCTGCTCGTCGTCGGTGATGTCAGTGCGCACCGCCACCGCCTTACGGCCAAGGTCGATGACCTGCTTGGCCACATCGTCGAGGCGATCCGCACTGCGGGCCGCCAGCACCAGATCGGCGCCCTCTGTCGCACATCGGCGCGCCAGCGTGGTGCCCAGCCCCGGGCCCACCCCACTGATCACCACTACCTTGCCGTCGAGCAGATCCGTCATCCCAGCATCCTTGCCGCAATTTGTTGTTGACGCAGCGCAATTCGCGCTCGCCAGTCGTCCTCGGAGATCTTGTTGTGCTCGTAATAGGGCAACGCGGCCGGAACCGCGTCGACGTCGACCAGGTGCACGGTGGGACCGTCTGCCTCGGTGAGCTCCCGCGATACCCGCTGCCACCGGAACTGCAGGAACCCGCGGCGGTGAGCGAGCGTCTCCACCCAGTTGGTGACCCCCGGGTTCTGGTCACTGACCACTATACGAACCTTGCCGTCCGGATCCGCTTGTGCCTGAGTGTTATTCAGTGACGTCTGATGGTTGATGTAGTCCAGCGAGATGTACCACATGCTGCCCAGCTGGAAGCCCAGGTAAGGCGCGTCGCTGACCGGAATGGTGATCACCAGCGCCTGATCGGGGCGCAACTCGAAGTGACCGACGGACGAATACTGGGTCGCCAGACCGCCTGGCGTGAGTCGGGGCGGCACCATCGTATTGACCGGGATCTTGAGGTAGAACCACTGCGGGAACTGCAGCCAGGTCTTCACCCGGTTCACCAGCTGTCTTCCGGCTGTCGCGTACCGCTTTTCGATGAGCTGGCGGGTCAGCGGGGGCGGCGCGGTGCCCGCTGTGTCCACCCGTTCGATGGTCAACGTACCCCGCCGGGCGCTCCAGTCGCCGTACACCTCGCGCATCACCAGCTGACCCGGGCTGGTCGGTCGCACCCGCCACTCGAAACTTCCGTCGGGGGCGATGTCGAGTTCGCGGTCGTCGAACGCGGCCTGGCTGGCCGGCACATTGTCATCGGTGTACTCCCCGCCGAGCAGCTGAAAACTCAGGTCGGTGGTGGTGCCGCGGACGCCCCTGACCACGTAATCGTGGTCGGCGTGCACGCGGGTGCCGAAGTACAGGGTGTCGGGATTGTCCAAACCCATCTTGGTGAACGGCCCGGTCCCGGACTGCAGGAACGGGTGGTCGCGCTCGTAGTCGAACGCCAGATGCATGCACCCGGCGATACATCCGGCCAGATACTGCAGGCCTTCGAGGAGGTCGGCTTCGGTCTCGATATGCGGCGCGGCAGCCACCAGATTCTCGGCTTCCGCGATGGCTTCGGTCAATGCGTTTGAGAAGAGGGAAGCGGGCACGGCTTTGACGCTAGAACGTGTTCCTATTTTCAGTCAACCGCGAACATTTTCCCGCGTCGCAGCGGCGCTTTTGGACGAAGCCCGATCACCTTATGAGGTGCACTGATTGGCCAGCGTGACCAGCGCCTGCCGCACGTCCGGGTGCCGGTTGAGGTAGTCAACCAGGTTGGTACCCGAACCCGACGCCTGCGACCGGGCAGTGATCTCCGCCTTGACGTCCGGATGACGATCCAGATAGCCCTGGACTTGTTCGGACGCCGTCTGACCGAAGGTGGTATTGCACTGCTGCGGATCCGCGGTTGCCACCGGCATAGCGATCGTTGCCGAGACAATGGCGCCCAAAAGACCGCCGACCACCAGACCTTTGCGCATGGTCGCTCCTCCTATCCGGGTGCTTGTATTCCGAGGCTACGCGCGCCGGCGCCCGCCGCGCGAGGCCTGGGCGGCGCTCGCGAGTGGGACTACGCTGGCTTTACATGAGCACTCGCGGTGGGGATTTTGATCCAGCTCGAACGGGTGGCGGATTTCGGCCTCCGCCGCCGCAGACCGAACGGTTTTCCCGCGAAACAAGACCGCCCGCGCCAGTGCCGGCGCCGCCCGACTTCAATCCCGCGCCCCGGCAACTCCAGCGCCCTTCCCGCACGACTGTGGGCGTCCTGCTGGCGGTGCTGCTGGCGACGGTCGCGCTGGTGCTTTCGCTGATTTCCCTCTTCAGCGAGCCCTCGCAACCGCCCGGCCCACCGAAACCGCCCTCGATTGCGGACGCGGACAAGGCGCTCTGTCAGGCGATCGGGCCGCTGATGAAGGAAAATGACGACCGAAGCAATGCATTTCTGGCCACCGGTGAAGCGGGCTCCCCGGAACGTGACGCCGCACTGCCGAAGTTCGTCACCGACACTCAGGATTGGGCACGCCGCACCCAGCAGGTGCTCGACGCGCACTCAAGCCCGCCACGCTTATCCACCCGGGCGCTGCAGCGCTACATCGACGACATGCAACTATTCGTCGCGAGTGTTCGCCCCGGACCGGGCACGCAGTACGACGAGGCCGCCTGGACCGACAGCATCGTGGCCTATGGCGGGACGCTGGCCACGTGCCAACAGCTCGGCATCGGCTGGTGAGGTTCCGGGGTCAGTAAGGCTGCAGCGGGACCCAGATCCCATACAGCCAAAAGCCCCAGCCCTGGTAGTAGGGGTCCCACACCGGTAGCACCGAGTACCCCAGGTAGTTGAGGGTGGGCGCCACCCAGCCCGCCGGCGGCGGCCACGGTCCCCAGCCCCCGTAGGGTGCCAAGGCGGCCCTGAGCGGATTACCCCAGCCCAACGGCGGCGCCGGCGGAGGGCCCCAGCCCCATGGCGCACGGCCCAATCCCCATGGTGCCGGACCGCCGTGCCAGGGCGGCGCAAGCAGGCGCAGAGCCGGACTACGGAATCTCACATCCCAGCGCAGATCCCCGAGCGGAGCCCCAGGCCCACGGAAGTCGCCCCGGAAATGCCAAGCCGGTCCACCCCGCCAGCCGGAACGCCAGTTCAGGTTGGCGCCCGCCCCGAAGGGCCCTCGCAGGTTGATGCCCAAATCGCCCCGTGGACCCCACCAGCGCCCGAATGGGGGCGCCCCCAGCCCTCGGAAGGGTGCCCGGAAGTTGCCAGCCGCCATGCCGCCCAAGCGGACGCCGCCGCGGAAGTCCGCGAGCGGCCCGCCCGGTCCGCGGAACGGTCCCCGGAAATCGACGGCCGGGGCCCCGGTGCCGCGGAATGCGCCGCGAACATTGGCCCCGGGGCCACGCAGGCTGCCGTTGACTCCGGCGTTGACTCCGCCCGCCACACCTAGGCCACCACGCAGTTCGGTAGCCGGAGGCTTGGGGCTGCGTCCTTGAGGTCCGGGGCCGCCGTGCCCACCACCTTGTCCGGGTGATGTTGCCGGGCCGCCACCGCGGCCGCCAGGGCCACCGCCGCCGGGACCACCGCCGCCGATTGCCGCCGCCACCACCGGCCTGGGGCCCGCCACCGTGGCCGCCACCACCGGGACCGTTCCCGCCACCGGCCTGCGGTGCGGGTCCACCACCGTGGCCACCGCCACCGGGGCCACCGCCGCCACCAGCCTGGGGTGCGGGTCCGCCGCCGTGGCCACCGCCACCGCCACCTTGACCGCCGCCTTGACCGCC
>NZ_HG964938.1:932197-1060560 GCF_000613245.1 Mycobacterium asiaticum DSM 44297 | reverse complement strand
CGCCCGCCACCGCCGCCGCCACCGCCTGCCCGCCACCGCCGCCACCGCCGCCACCGCCTGGCTTTGGCGGTTGCGACTAGGTGTGCCGACGCCGAGGGCAGAAACACTCAGCGGGTTATTGGCAAGCAGGCAAACAGCGATAGCCAGGGCTAAGACCGCTGCTATCCGCTTCTTCTTCATCATCCACCCCGTGGGAACCTAGAGGCCCCGACCTATCCAGCTATCTTACGCCGCTGCCTCACAGGCAGCGCCGCACGCTCGACGCTACTTGGGCGCTACCGCCCCATTCTCCTGCTCACGCTTGATTTCCAAAGCGATGTCGATCAGCTGATCTTCCTGACCGCCGATGAGTTTGCGCTGGCCCGCGCGGTGCAGCAGCTGGTGAGCCGGCACGCCATAGCGCTCGGACTGGCGGATAGCGTGCTTGAGGAAGCTGGAGTAAACGCCCGAGTACCCCATGATCAGGGCGTTCCGGTCCAGCAAGCATTCGGCAGGCATCGCCGGACGGACCACGTCCTCCGCGGCGTCGGCAATGTCGAAGAAGTCGATACCCGTCTTGACGCCGATCTTGTCGAACACCCCGATCAGCGCTTCCACCGGCGCGTTACCGGCCCCGGCGCCGAACCGGCGCACGCTGCCGTCGATCTGCTTGGCACCGGCGCGCACCGCCTCGACCGAGTTGGCGACGCCCAGACCAAGGTTCTCGTGCCCGTGGAAGCCGACCTCGGCGTCCGAGCCCAACTCGGCGACCAGCGCCGCGACCCGGTCGGCGACGCCGTCGAGAACCAGCGCGCCGGCGGAGTCGACGACGTAGACGCACTGGCAACCTGCGTCCGCCATGATGCGAGCCTGCGCGGCCAGCTTCTCCGGCGGGATGGTGTGGGCCATCATCAGGAACCCGACGGTCTCCAGGCCAAGCTCGCGGGCCAGCCCAAAGTGCTGAATCGAGACGTCAGCCTCGGTGCAGTGGGTGGCTATGCGGCAGATGGACCCGCCGTTGTCCTGCGCCTGCTTGATGTCTTCCTTGGTGCCGACGCCCGGCAGCATCAGGAAGGCAATCCTGGCGTCGCGCGCCGTCTCGGCGGCGAGCTTGATCAGTTCCTGATCAGGCGTTTTGGAGAACCCGTAATTGAACGACGAGCCGCCCAACCCATCCCCGTGCGTCACCTCGATCACCGGAACCCCGGCTGCGTCGATCGCCGTCACGATCGCCCGCACTTCGTCCTTGGTGAACTGGTGCCGCTTGTGGTGCGACCCATCGCGCAGCGAGGTGTCGGTGATCCGCACATCCCAAATTGAGGGTGAAGTCATCGTGCGCCTCCCGTCACGGCCAGCGTCTCCTTGGCGATCTCCTCGCCCACTTTGGTCGCGGCCGCGGTCATGATGTCCAGGTTGCCCGCGTACGGCGGCAGGTAATCGCCGGCGCCCTCCACCTCGACGAATGTGGTGACCAGGGCTTGGCCGCCGGAATTGATCGACGGTTCGTCGAACTGCGGCTCGTTGAGCAGCCGGTACCCGGGCACATAGGTTTGCACCTCGGCCACCACCTCGTGAATGGACTTGGCGATCGCATCGCGGTCGGCGTCCTCGGGGATGGCGCAGAAGATGGTGTCGCGCATGATCATCGGTGGGTCGGCCGGATTGAGGATGATGATGGCCTTACCGCGGGCCGCGCCGCCGATCGTCTCGACTCCACGCGACGTGGTCTTGGTGAACTCGTCGATATTCGCCCTGGTGCCGGGGCCTGCAGAGACCGAAGCGACGGACGCCACGATCTCCGCATACGGGACGTCGACCACCCGGGACACGGCGTAGACGATCGGGATGGTCGCTTGTCCGCCGCAGGTGATCATGTTGACGTTCGGCGCGTCGAGGTGTTCGCGCAGGTTGGCCGGTGGAATGACCGCCGGTCCGACCGCCGCAGGCGTCAGGTCGATGGCGCGGATCCCGGCCGCCTCGTACTTGGGTGCCGCGTCCTTGTGCACGTAGGCGCTGGTCGCCTCGAACACCAGGTCGGGCTTCTCCGGCTGTTCCAGCAACCAGTCGGCGCCCTTGTGGCTGGTCTCCAGCCCGAGCTTGCGGGCCCGCGCCAGGCCTTCGCTCTCCGGGTCGATGCCCACCATCCAGCGCGGTTCCAGCCAGTCCGACCGCAGCAGCTTGTAGAGCAGATCAGTGCTGATGTTGCCCGATCCGACGATGGCAACACTGGCCTTGTCCGGCATGTGAACGCTCCTTACCCGATGGCCACCGCGTGACCTATTCAAAGACTTATTCAAACGCCAAATGAACGGCACCCAGCCCCGCGAAGTCGGCGACGAATTCGTCGCCCGCCCGCGCGTCAACGGCGAAGGTGCACGATCCGGGTAACACGATGTCACCCTTTTTCAGGCGCACGCCAAAACTTTCCACCTTGCGGGACAGCCATGCCACCGCGGTGACCGGGTTTCCCAGCACAGCGTCGCTCCGGCCCTCGGCGATCAACTCCCCGTTGCGGGTCAGCTTGGCGTCGATCCCCTTGACGTCGATATCGGCCGGCGACACCCGAGCGGCGCCCAGGACGAAGCCCGCCGACGACGCGTTGTCCGCGATGGTGTCGCAGATCTTGATCTGCCAGTCCTTGATCCGGGTGTCAATCAGCTCGATCGACGGGACCAGGGCCTCGGTCGCGGCAAGCACGTCCTCCTCGGTGCACTCCGCGCCGGGCAGGTCCGCCGACAGGATGAAGCCCACCTCGACCTCCACCCGCGGCAACAGGTAGCGCGACGTCGGCACCGCGACGTCCTCGAACACCTGCATGTCGTCGAGCAGGTGCCCGTAGTCGGGTTCGTTGACGCCCATCATCTGCTGCATCACCTTGGACGACAGGCCCACCTTGTGCCCGACTACCCGGGCTCCTTCGGCGACGCGCTGCCGGATATTGATCAGCTGGATCTCGTAGGCGTCGACGACGTCGATATCGGGGTAAGCGGCCGTCAACGGGGCGATCGGCTCGCGGCTCCGTTCGGCCTGCGCCAGCTCGGCGGCAAGCTCGTCGCGGGTCGCAACATCGAGCATTTGCCGAAGTCCCCTCGTTCTCGTGACCGGGCCAGTAGCGCCCGACCCGGGCAATTCTATAACGTGTTCTACATGACAGCACAGGAGTACGACGTCGTCGTGGTCGGGAGCGGCGGCGCCGGCATGGTGGCTGCCCTGACCGCCGCGCACCGCGGCCTCTCGACAGTAGTCATCGAGAAGGCGCCGCACTTCGGCGGCTCGACCGCCCGCTCGGGCGGCGGAGTGTGGATTCCCAACAACGAAGTCCTCGAGCGCGCCGGCGTGAAAGACACTCCCGAGGCGGCGCGCACCTATCTGCACGGCATCATCGGCGACGTCGTCGAGCCGGAGCGCATCGACACCTATTTGCAGCGCGGACCCGAGATGCTTTCGTTCGTGCTCAAGCACACCCCGCTGAAGATGTGCTGGGTGCCGCGCTACTCCGACTACTACCCGGAGGCGCCGGGCGGGCGGGCCGACGGACGTTCGATCGAGCCGAAGCCGTTCAACGCCCGCAAGCTGGGACCCGACGAGGCCGGCCTGGAACCTGCCTACGGCAAGGTCCCGCTGAACGTGGTTGTGATGCAACAGGACTACGTGCGCCTCAACTTGTTGAAGCGGCATCCCCGCGGCGTGCTGCGCAGCCTGAAGGTTGGTGCGCGGACCATGTGGGCTAAGTCGACCGGCAAGAACCTCGTCGGCATGGGCCGCGCGCTGATCGCGCCGCTGCGAATCGGGTTGCAGCAGGCCGGGGTTCCGGTCGTCCTCAACACGGCGCTGACCGATCTGCATGTCGAAGACGGCGTGGTGCGCGGGGTCTACGTGCGGGACGCCGCAGCTTCCGAATCCGCCGAGCCGCGCCTCATTCGAGCCCGGCGTGGCGTCATTCTGGCCTCCGGTGGGTTCGAGCACAACGAACAGATGCGGGTGAAGTATCAGCGCGCCCCCATCGGCACCGAGTGGACGGTCGGCGCGAAGGCGAACACCGGTGACGGCATTGCCGCAGGGGAAAAGCTGGGTGCAGCCCTGGATTTCATGGAGGACGCCTGGTGGATCCCGACGGTGCCCTTGGTGGGTGCGCCCTGGATCGCTCTGTCCGAACGCAATTCCCCGGGCGCGATTATGGTCAACATGTCGGGCAAGCGATTCATGAACGAGTCGCTGCCCTACGTCGAGGCCGGCCACCGTATGTACGGCGGCGAGTACGGCCAGGGTCCGGGACCGGGTGAGAACATCCCCGCCTGGCTGGTTTTCGACCAGCGCTACCGCGACCGCTATATTTTCGCGGGTCTGCAAGCGGGCCAACGCATCCCGCGCAAGTGGATGGAATCGGGCGTCATCATCCAGGCCGACACGCTGGAGGAGCTGGCCACCAAGGCCGGCCTGCCGGTGGAGGAGTTCACCAAGACGGTCACACGCTTCAACGAGTTCGCCAGGGCCGGGGTCGACCAGGACTTCCACCGCGGTGAGAGCGCCTACGACAAGTACTACGGTGACCCGACGAACAAGCCGAACCCAAACCTGGGTGAGCTCACCCACGCGCCGTACTACGCCGCCAAGATGGTGCCCGGCGATCTCGGCACCAAGGGCGGGATCCGCACCGATGTCCACGGTCGCGCCCTGCGCGACGACGGCAGTGTCATCGAAGGGCTCTACGCCGCTGGCAATGCCAGCGCCCCGGTGATGGGACACACCTATCCGGGACCCGGCGGCACCATCGGACCGGCCATGACGTTCGGGTATCTGGCAGCACTGCACATCGCGGGGGCTCGGTAATGCCGATTGATGTCGAGGTCGCTCTCGCCGCCGAGCTTGATCCGATCGAATTCTCCTGGACCAGTAGCGATATCCAGCTCTACCACCTTGGCCTGGGTGCCGGTGCGGACCCGTTGGACCCGCGCGAACTGCGTTACCTCATCGACGACACACCGCAGGTTTTGCCCACCTTCGGCAATGTCGCCGCGTCGTTCCACATGACGACGCCGCCCACCGTCCAGTTCCCCGGCATCGACATCGAACTGAGCAAGGTGCTGCACGCATCCGAGCGAGTGGAAGTGCCGGGGCCGCTGCCACCTTCGGGATCGGGTAAGGCCGTCACCCGGTTCACCGACATCTGGGACAAGGGCAAGGCCGCGGTGATCTGGAGCGAGACGACGGTGACGGCACCCGACGGCACGCTGTTGTGGACGCAACGGCGGTCGATCTTCGCCCGCGGGGAGGGCGGCTTCGGCGGGGAGCGCGGACCCTCGGGGTCGGACGCCGCCCCGGACCGGGCGCCAGACCTGGAACTGGCGGTGCCGATCCTGCCGCAGCAGGCGCTGCTGTACCGCCTGTGCGGTGACCGCAACCCGCTGCACTCGGATCCTGAATTTGCCGCTGCAGCAGGCTTTCCCGCGCCGATCCTGCACGGGCTCTGCACCTACGGCATGACCTGCAAGGCGATCACCGATGCGCTGCTGGACGGGGATGCCGGGGCCGTGTCGGCCTACGGCGCGCGGTTTGCGGGCGTGGCGTATCCCGGGGAGACGCTACAGGTCAATGTCTGGAAGGAAGACGGCCGTTTTCTGGCCGGAGTGGTTGCACCCGCACGCGACAACGCCGTTGTATTGAGTGGCGTCGAACTGATCCCGGCCTAGCGCCCCGCCGCCCTAACGCCCGCCGCCCTAACGCCCGCCGCCGCGCCATTTTTCGCCGAGCGCCACGCCAGCGTGGCTCTCGCCGTCGAACGCCACGCTAGCGTGACGCTCGGTCGACAAGCGCCTCTCGTACCCGGCGGATGATCGCCTCGGGCCGATCCTCCGCGACCACTCGGATATCGATCCAGCCTTGGCGCTTTATCTTCTCTTGTCGGCGGAGGTCCCAGGTGTATCGCCGCTTATCGGTTCGATGCTGTTCGCCGTCGTATTCGGCGGCTACTTTGAGCTCTTCCCAACCCATGTCGAGATACGCGAACGCCTCTCCGAACTCGTCACAAACCGGAATCTGCGTCTGGGGACGTGGCAACCCGGCCCGAACCAGCAGCAGCCTCAGCCAGGTCTCCTTCGGCGACTGTGACCCGCCGTCGGCAAGATCGAGCGCAATCCCCGCCTTCCGGATCCCGCGACGGCCGGGATATCGCTCAGCGAGTAGCGCCACTTCGGTGGGCTTCAAGTCCGTCGCCGACAGCAAGGCATCGAGTCTGGCCACTGCGTCGTCGGTGGGATACCAGCAGCCCAAGTCGAGTGCCGTTCGCGCCGGAGTCGTCACCGGAACCCCGTCCAGCCAAACGATCTCGTCATCCTCGATGCGATCACCCCGGACCTTGATTCCCGGCATTGGATTTCGATTGGTGTGCAGAATGTCCATCGGCGCGCCCGGTTCGACCCACTTCGCACCGTGTACGGCGCTGGCGGTCAGACCCGCGACAATGCCGCGCCGTCTCGACCACAACCATGCCGCTCTCGCAAGCACTTCGGGTGTCAACTCGGCATGCTTTACGACGTAGACGTCGCGAAGCAGCCTGTCGTACCGCGTCCGAAGTGCGCTCTTGACGAGATCCCCTTTGGCAACGGCTTCACTGCCGATAAATGGCTGCGCCACGACGGCACCGTCGCACGGAGCACGACGGCCGTCACATCACCGGATGCCGGCTATCCACAGCGTCACGCTAGCGTGACGCTCGACGTCGACAGCCACGCTAGCGTGACGCTCGGCGGTCTGGCGGGCGGTCTGGCGTGACGCTCAGCGGAACGACCTCAGAAAGGCTTGACGGGCAAGTACTTTCCGTTGAGCGTGATCACCGCGCGCTCGCCACCTTCGGGGTCAGGCACCTTGGCCACGTCGAGCTTGAAGTTGATGCCGCTGATGATGCCGTCGCCGAATTGCTCGTGGATTATCGCCTTGAGCGTGGTCCCGTAGGTTTGGATCATCTCGTAGAGCCGGTAGATGGTCGGGTCGCTAGGCACGCCGCCAGGGATGCTGCCCCGCATAGGGATCGTTTGCAGCAGCCTCGCCGCGTCATCGCCGAGGCCAAGCAGGTCGGCGACGGCAGCGGCGGCCTTCTTCGGCAGCGCGTGTTGACCGAGCACGGCGGCAGTGGTGAAAACAACGGATAGACCGGCTGCGTCGGCAATCTCTTGCCATGTCAGGTCTTTGGCGATCTTCGCGTCGACCGCGGCAACGGCGAGACGTTGGCGTGCCACCGGGTCCAGTTGTGCGTGAGACATCGGATTTCCTTCCTGTGCGGGGGTACGCACTCACCCTGCCTGATCAGCTGTCATAGTGTCCAAGTCGAACTTGTGATGGCCATGATTGGTTTCATCTATAGTTAATACATGCAGCCGGAACTGCGTCATCTCCGATACCTGCAAGCCGTGGCCATCCACGCAAACTTCACTCGCGCGGCTCAGGCCCTGCACGTATCGCAACCCACTCTGTCCCAACAGATCCAGCAGCTCGAGCGCGCCATCGGTGCCCAACTGCTCGATCGCACCGGCCGCTCGGTGCGCCTCACCGATGCCGGTCAGGCCTACCTCGAACACGCTCACCGGGCACTCCAAGAACTCGCCGCCGGACAACGGGCGGTGCATGACGTAACCGACCTCTCGCGTGGCCATCTCCGGCTTGCCTTTACCCCCACCTTCACCGCCTACCTTGTGGCACCACTTATCGCCGAACTGCACAAGCACCATCCCGGCATCACTGTGACAGTTCGGGAAATGAGTCAGGACAGCATGGAAGGCCAACTCTTGGCCGACGAACTCGACCTCGGCATCGCCTTCGATCAACCGCACCGGCAAGGAATCGCCGCCACAACGCTTTTCACCGAAACGCTCATCGTCGTCGCCGGCGCGTCCAACCCGGTCAGACGACTCACTAGCAAATCCGTCGAGCACCAGCCGCTGGCCCTGATCACCACCGATTTCGCCACCCGCGGTCATATCGACGCATATTTTGCCGAACACCGGATCACACCGCGAATCAGCTTGGAAGCCAACTCGATTCAGGCGCTCATCGAGATAGTCCGGCACACGCCGCTGGTCACCGTGCTGCCCGACGCAATCGCCCACCACCCGCAGCTCCGCCCGGTAACACTCCAGCCGCCCCTACCGACGCGAACCGTCACACTGCTCACCCACGAGGGCACCTACCAAACCGCCGCCACTCGAGCATTCACGCACCTCATCCGCGAGTACGTGTCGCAGACCATGCCGCGGCCGTAACTACCCGAGAATGAGTCCCGACGTCGGCACACCCGTGCCCGCGGTCACCAGCACGTGCTCGACATCGGGCACCGGGTTCACCGAAGTGCCGCGCAATTGCCTTACGCCCTCGGCGATTCCGTTCATACCGTGGATATAGGCCTCACCGAGCTGGCCGCCGTGCGTGTTGATCGGCAATCGTCCACCCACCTCGATCGCACCGTCGGCGACAAACTCCTTGGCCTCACCGCGGTCGCAGAAGCCCAACTCCTCCAACTGAATCAGCGTGAACGGCGTGAAGTGGTCATAAAGCACCGCCGTCTGGATATCGGCCGGCGACAGCCCCGACTGCGCCCAAAGCTGTTGTCCCACCAAACCCATTTCAGGCAGCCCGAGTTCGGGCCGGTAGTAGCTGACCATCGTGTACTGGTCGGGGCTCGATCCCTGTGCCGCCGCCTCGATGACGGCCGGGCGGTGCTTGAGGTCCCGCGCCCGCTCCACCGACGTCACCACGATCGCCACCGCGCCGTCGGTCTCCTGGCAGCAGTCCAGCAGCCGCAGCGGCTCGGCGATCCATCGCGAATTCTGATGGTCCTCAATGGTTATCGGCTTCTCGTAGAAGTACGCCTTGGGATTCTTGGCGGCATGCTTGCGGTCGGCCACCGATACCGCGCCAAAGTCACGGCTCGAAGCCCCGGACCAGTGCATGTAGCGCCGGGCGATCATCGCCACCTGCGCGGCCGGCGTCGAGAGCCCATGCGGATAGGAGAACGAGTTGTCTACCCCGGTCGAGTCGGCATTCTCGGTCAGCCGGGTCTGCACTTGACCGAACCGCATCCCCGACCGCTCGTTGAACGCGCGATACGCCACGACCACATCGGCCACCCCGGTGGCGACGGCAATAGCGGCCTGCTGCACCGTCGCACACGCCGCGCCGCCGCCGTAGTGGATCTTGGAGAAGAACTTCAGGTCACCGATACCGGCGGCACGCGCCACCGCGATCTCGGTGTTGGTATCCATGGTGAAGGTGGTCAGGCCGTCGACATCGGCCGGCGTCAACCCCGCGTCGTCCAACGCGTCAAGCACCGCTTCGGCGGCCAGCCGCAACTCGCTGCGACCGGAGTTCTTCGAGAAGTCGGTGGCACCGATCCCGACAATGGCGGCCTTACCCGACAGCACTACGAACCCCCAAGAGTCAACGTCACCGTAGCGATCACGTGATTGCCAAGGCTGTTGGCGCCCACCACCTTCACCGTGATCAAACCGTCCTCGACAGCGGTCACCTCACCGGAGAAGGTCACCGTGTCGTAGGCGTACCACGGCACGCCGAGCCGCAGCCCGATCGACTTGATCAACGCCGACGGACCTGCCCAGTCGGTGATGTACCGCTGCACCAGCCCGGTGTCGGTCAAAATATTGACGAAGATGTCCTTGGAGCCTTTGGCCTGCGCCAAGTCGCGGTCGTGGTGCACATCCTGAAAATCTCTGGTAGCCAGGGCCGTCGAAATGATGAAGGTCGGGGTTCCTTCGAGCTTCAGCTCGGGTAGCTGCAAACCCGGCTCTATGACAGGTGCACTCATGCTTCCGGCTCCCACGCGTACAGGGTCCACTCCGGCCCGGAATCACCGGCCGGAAAGTCGATATACGTTGCCCGCACCGGCATTCCGATCTCGATGGCAGCCGGGTCGACGCCCCGCAACTCGCCCAGCATCCGCACACCCTCCTCCAGCTCCACCAGAGCGATCACGAACGGCAAGGTGCGGCCCGGCACCTTGGGCGCATGGTGCACCACGAAACTGAACACCGTGCCGCGACCACTGGCCACCTCATACTCGATGGGTGTCGCGGGGTCCTGCCAGATCGCCGGCACCGGCGGGTGCTGCAACGTACCGTCGGCAAGCTTCTGGATGCGCAACTCGTGCGCGTTGACCCCTTCCCAGAAGAACGCGGTGTCCCGGGACGAGGCCGGGCGCATCAAGGCGTCAGCATCCAGGTCCTCCGGCACCGCAGCACCCGCGGACGACGCGGCCGGCTTGAACTTGAGGATGCGCCAATTCATCTCGGCTACATCCTCGTCACCCACCCGCCAGGTGATGAGTTGGTTGATGAAGTAGCCCTCACCGAGCGCGGTCTGCTTGGGCCCCACCACATCGCGCATCTCCGAAACGATGCTTACCTGCTCACCGGGCCGCAGATAGCGGTGGTAGGTCTGCTCACAGTTGGTCGCAACCACGCCGACGTATCCCGCGTCGTCGAACAGTTGCATGATCGGGCCCATGGGATCGTCGGTAGGGCGCTCGCCGCCCTGACCGAACATCGTCCACACCTGAATCATGGCCGGCGGGGCCACGATCCCAGGATGACCGGCAGCCTTGGCCGCCGCTTCGTCCACATAAATCGGATTGCGGTCGCCCAGCGCTTCGACCCAGTTATTGATGATCGGCTGGTTCACCGGATCCCGCGCTTCGCGCGGCTTGGCGACGACCGTCGCGATTACCTCTGCGATGGCCTCTTGCAGTTCGCTCATCGAGGCACCCTCGGCACCTTCAGGCCGGCGGCGGCGATCATCTCACGCATGACTTCGTTGACGCCCCCACCGAAGGTGATCACCAGATTGCGCTTGGTCTGGGAGTCCAGCCACTCGAGCAACTCCGCGGTTTCCGGCTCGGCTGGGTTGCCGTACTTGCCGACGATCTCCTCGGCGAGCCGCCCGATGTACTGAATCTTCTCGGTGCCAAAGACTTTCGTCGACGCCGCATCGGCGACGTTGATGTCCTCGCCCGCGGCGGCGACCTGCCAGTTCAGCAACTCGTTGACCCGCCACATCGAGTAGATCTCGCCGAGCGCGCGTTTGACGTCCTGGTGATCGATCGGTGTCACACCGTCGCCACCGGGCTTGGATGCCCACGCGTGCACGCGGTCGTAGATGCCCGCGGTGCGCCCGGCCGGCCCGAGCATCACCCGCTCGTTATTGAGCTGCGTGGTGATCAACCGCCAGCCGCCGTTCTCCTCGCCCACCAACATGTCGGCCGGCACCCGCACGTCGTTGTAATAGGTGGCGTTGGTGTGGTGGGCACCGTCGGACAGGATGATCGGCGTCCAGGAGTAACCGGGGTCCTTAGTGTCGACAATCAGAATTGAAATGCCTTTGTGCTTCACGGCTTCGGAGTCCGTGCGGCAGGCGAGCCAGATGTAGTCGGCGTCGTGCGCGCCGGTGGTGAAGATCTTCTGCCCGTTGACGATGTACTCGTCGCCGTGCCGCACGGCCGTCGTCCGCAACGATGCCAGGTCGGTGCCCGCGTCCGGCTCGGTGTAGCCGATCGCAAAGTGCACCTCACCGGCCAGGATCGCCGGCAGGAACTTCTTCTTCTGCAACTCGCTGCCGAACTGCTGCAGCACCGGACCTACCGTCTGCAGCGTGACCGCGGGCAGCGGCACGTCGGCCCGGTGCGCCTCGTTGACGAAGATCGACTGCTCAATCGGCCCAAATCCCAGACCGCCGTACTCTTTTGGCCACCCGACACCGAGCTTGCCGTCTTTGCCCATCCGGCGGATCACCGCGCGGTAGGCCTCGTTGTGACGGTCCTGCTCCATCGCCTTCGCCTCATCGGACGAAATCAGATTCGAGAAGTATTCCCGTAGCTCCGCCTGCAGCTGACGCTGCTCCGGAGTCAAGTCGATGAACATCAGACTCCCACCAAATCGAGACGATGCGAAGGCCCGCCCAACAGCCGGGTCAGGTCCTTGATCGTGGAGTAGTACCGGTGCATCGGATAGGTGATATCCATGCCCATCCCGCCGTGCAGGTGGTGACAGATCTGCATCACCGGCGGCGCCTGCGAGGCCAGCCAGTATCCGAGCACATCCAGGTCGGAGTCGGCATCCCGGCCCTCGGCCAGCTTCCAGATCACCGCCTTGGCCGCCAAATTAATTGTGCGCGAAGCGATGTAGACCTCCGCCAACTGCGCCGCGACCGTCTGAAATGTCGACAGCGGCTTGCCGAACTGCTTGCGGTTGGCGACGTAGTCCGCGGTCAGTCGCAGCGCCCCAGCCACCAGGCCGTCCGCGTACGCGCCGATCATGGCCAGGGCCAACTGATTCACCCGGGCCGGTGCGGCACCGGCCAGGACGTCGGACTCCGGGACCGCAACCTCGTCGAATGTCACCGAGTACTCGTCGGAACCATTCGAGGTCGGCGTCCGGACCAGTTGCACGCCTTCGGTTTTCGGTGATGCCACCACCACCGCGGTGTCGGCAGTCACCAGGATCCAATCCGCGGTTTCGGCGTACCCGACGCCGACCTTCACGCCCGACAACCGGCCGCCACTGAACGTCACCGCCGGCCGATCGGGCAGCGCCCGGCCGGGTTCGTTGAGCGCGGCGGTCAGCACCCCGCCCTTGGCGACCCCGGCCAGAAAGCGGTCCTGTTGCTGGTCGGATGCGAGATCGAGCAACGGCACCACACCGAAACCGAGGGTGGCCAGCGCCTCGGTGATGGCGCCATACCGCCCGACCTCGGTCAGCACCGTTCCCACTTCCGAAAGCCCTACCCCGTCACCGCCGAGGCGTTCGGGCACCGCCAGAGCCGCAACACCACCGTCGGCCAGGGCTTTCCAGGTCAGGTCACGCTGCATGACCGACGTGACGACGTCGGCGACGGCCTCTTGCTCTGCGGAGAGATCGAAGTCCATCGTGATCAGTGCGCCACCGGGCACTTGCCGGTGTAGTCGACCTGCCAGTGCTTGATGCCGTTCAGCCACCCCGACCGCAGCCGTTCGGGCTTGGACAGCGGCTTGAGGTCCGGCATGTGGTCGGCAACGGCGTTGAAGATCAGATTGATCGTCATCCGCGCGAGGTTCGCGCCAATGCAATAGTGCGCTCCGGTGCCACCAAAACCGACGTGCGGATTGGGGTTTCGCAGAATGTTGAACGTGTACGGATCCTCGAAGACCTCTTCATCGAAGTTGGCCGAGCGGTAGAACATGATCACCCGCTGACCCTTCTTGATCTTCGCTCCGGACAGTTCGTAGTCCTCGAGCGCCGTGCGCTGGAAGCAGGTGACCGGCGTCGCCCAGCGGACGATCTCGTCGGCGGCGGTCTCCGGGCGCTCCTTCTTGTACAGCTCCCACTGGTCCGGGAAGTCGGCGAAGGCCATCATGCCCTGCGTGATGGAGTTGCGGGTGGTCTCGTTGCCGGCCACCGCCAGCATCACCACGAAGAAGCCGAACTCGTCATCGGAGAGCTTCTCGCCGTCGATGTCGGCCTGGATCAGCTGGGTGACGATGTCGTCGCCGGGGTTCTTGGCCCGCTCTTCGGCCATCTTCATCGCATAGCCGATCAGCTCCGCGGAGGACATCTTCGGGTCGATGTGCGCGTACTCCGGGTCGTCGTTGCCGGTCATCTCGTTGGACCACTCGAACAACTTGCCGCGATCCTCCTGCGGCACCCCGAGCAGACCGGCGATCGCCTGCAGCGGCAGCTCGGCAGAGACTTGCTCGACGAAGTCGCCGGTGCCCGCCGCCAGCGCCTCCTGGGCAATCTTCTGCGCACGCTCGTGCAGTTCGTCCTGCAGCCGTCCCACCGCGCGCGGTGTGAAACCGCGGGAGATGATTTTGCGCAACCGGGTGTGGTGCGGCGCGTCCATGTTCAGCATGACGAACCGCTGCACTTCGATGTCCTCGCGCGCGATGTCGTTGTTGAATCTTGGGATCACGCCGTTTTCGTAGCTGGAGAAGACGTCACTGCGGCGCGACACCTCCTTGACGTCGTTGAGCTTGGTGATCGCCCAGTAGCCGCCGTCGTGGAACCCGCCGCAGTTCTCCGGGTCCTGCTCGTTCCACCACACCGGAGCGGTCGCCCGCACCTCAGCAAACTCCTCGACCGGAATACGCTCGGTGTAGATGTCGGGGTCGGTGAAATCGAACTTCGGGGGAAGGTTGGGGCTGGGCACGCTAGTTCTCCTAACTACAGTCTTCAGTGACTGGCTTGCGTCTCACGATCCCAGGACACTAGCTGTCCTAGTGATGCTCTGTTGCCAGTAAAACATGCCTCCACCGCAGACAAAAGGCGTCGGAGCATCCTCGCTTGTCATAGTAATGAAACGTGTTCTAGCCTGGCCCCATGGGTAACCCGGTAATCGTCGAAGCCACTCGCAGCCCGATCGGCAAGCGCAACGGCTGGCTATCCGGCCTGCATGCGACCGAGCTGCTGGGCGCGGTGCAGAAGGCGTTGGTGGAAAAGGCCGGTATCGAGGCTGGCGATGTCGAACAAGTCGTCGGCGGCTGCGTGACGCAGTTCGGCGAACAGTCCAACAACATCACGCGGGTGAGCTGGCTGGTGGCCGGGCTGCCGGAGCATGTGGGCGCCATGACGGTGGATTGCCAGTGCGGCAGCGGCCAGCAAGCCAACGGCCTCGTCGCGGGCCTGATCGCCGCAGGTGCCATCGACATCGGCATCGCGTGCGGCATCGAGGCGATGAGTCGGGTCGGGCTCGGCGCCAACGCGGGTCCCGACCGCAGCATCCTGCGGCCCGCATCGTGGGACATCGACCTGCCCGACCAGTTCACCGCCGCCGAGCGGATCGCCAAGCGGCGCGGCATCACCCGCGACGAGATCGACGAGTTCGGCTACGCATCCCAGGCCAAGGCGAAGCAGGCCTGGACCGAGGGCCGCTTCGACCGGGAGATCTCCCCGATCGAGGCGCCGGTGCTGGACGAGAACAAGCAGCCGACGGCCGAGCGCGCACCCGTGCACCGCGACCAGGGTCTGCGCGACACCACCCTGTCCGGCCTGAGCCAGCTCAAGCCGGTGCTCGAGGGCGGCATCCACACCGCCGGCACGTCGTCCCAGATCTCCGACGGCGCCGCGGCCGTGTTGTGGATGGACGAGGACAAGGCCAAGGCGCTCGGCCTGAAGCCGCGGGCCCGGATCGTCAGTCAGGCACTGGTTGGTGCCGAGCCGTATTACCACCTCGACGGTCCGGTCCAGTCCACCGCGAAGGTGCTGGAGAAGGCGGGCATGAAGATCGGCGATATCGACATCGTCGAGATCAACGAGGCGTTCGCTTCGGTGGTGTTGTCCTGGGCGCGGGTGCACGAACCCGACATGGACCGGGTCAACGTCAACGGCGGCGCCATTGCGCTGGGACACCCGGTGGGCAGCACCGGCAGCCGGCTGATCACCACCGCCCTGCACGAACTGGAGCGCACCGACAAGAGCACGGCGCTGATCACCATGTGCGCGGGCGGCGCCCTGTCGACGGGCACCATCATCGAGCGCATCTAGTTCGTCCACGTCAGTCTGCAACCATGCCGAAGTCCCGACCGCGATTTCTGAATTCGCCCTTCAGCGATCACTTCATCAAGTGGATGTCCCGGGCCAACACCTGGATATACCGGCGCAGCAACGGCAAGCTCGGCGGCACGATCCAGAAGGCCCCGGTCGCGCTGCTGACCACCACTGGCCGCAAGAGCGGTGAACCGCGGGTGAGTCCGTTGATCTACGTTCGCGACGGCGACCGTGTGGTGGTGCCCGCGTCGCGGGGCGGCTCCGACAAACACCCGCTGTGGTACCTGAATTTGAAGGCTAACCCGAAGGTCTCGGTGCAGATCCGCGACGAGGTATTGCAGCTGCGGGCGCGCGATGCCACTCCCGAAGAGCGCGAACATTACTGGCCTCAGTTGGCCGCTGTATATCCGCCGCTCGACGACTATAAGACGTGGACCGAACGGGAGATACCGCTCGTCATCTGCGACCCCTAATATTTGCCGCATGACCGATCGGCTGAACGACGTCGTCTCTGCCCAATACGAAAAGTGGACATACCCCGAACCAATTCAGGACATCGAGGAATGGCTCACTACCGGATGGCAGTGGCTTGACCCGAGCCATGCGCACGGGATTTTCTGGCCCGACCGGGAATACCGTCCGGGCCTGGACATCCTGATCGCCGGCTGCGGCAGCAACCAGGCCGCCATCATCGCCCACACCAACCCCTCCGCCAGGGTGGTGGCCATCGATGTCAGTCAGCGCTCGCTCGATCACGAGCAGTACCTGAAAGACCGGCACGGATTGACCAATCTGGAGCTGCACCGGCTTCCGATCGAGGAAGTGTCAACGCTCGGGCTGGATTTCGACCTGATCATGTCGACCGGGGTGCTGCATCACCTCGCGGATCCTGACATCGGTATGAAAGCGCTCGCCGAGTGCCTGCGGCCGGGTGGCGCCGTCGGGCTGATGCTCTACGCGCGCTACGGGCGCTACGGAGTTGAGTTGCTGCAGTCGGTGTTTCGCGACCTCGGGTTGCACCAGGACGATGACGGCATCCGGATCGTGAACGAGACCATCTCGATGCTGGACCCCAAGCACCCCTTCCTGGTCTACCGCGATTCCGCGCCCGACCTGTATTACGATGCCGGGCTGGTCGATACGTGTCTGCACGGCCGCGACCGCAGCTACACCACCGGCGACTGCATCGACCTTGTCGAATCGGCCGGGCTGGTGTTTCAGCGATGGTTCCACAACGCGCCCTACTACCCGCACGACATCAACAACCTGTCATCGCCGGCGACCGAGTTCTACCAGATCATGACCGCACTACCCGAAGTGAAGATGTGGTCGGTGCTGGAACGGCTCAGGACAGCCAATTCCTGTCACTTCTTCATCGCTGCCCACCCGGACCGGCCCCGGGAAAGCTACGCCATCGACTTCGCGTCGCAGCACGCCGGAGACTATGTCCCGCACATGCGCTTCAGCTGCAGCCTGAACGGCGCCGAGATTCACCGACCGCACTGGGATATGACCCTCAACGCCGCCGAATTGCCGTTCGTGCAACACATCAACGGCCAGCGCACCATCCGGGAGATCGCCGCCGCAGTGGCCAACGGCGAAACCGACAAGTTCAAGCTCGAGCTATACGAGAACTTCGCCCGCGGGTTGTTCCGATCACTGTGGCGTCTCGACTTCGTCGAGATGAGCTTGGCGGCGGTGCCGCGGTCTTAGCCGGCCCTACGAACCAGCCCCGTACACCGGGACTGGCGTCCGCGACTTGGCCAGCAGGTCGGTCACGACAGGTCCCAGCTCGGCGGGATCCCATCGTGCGCCCTTGTCGATCTGCGGTCCGTGCGCCCATCCCTCGGCCACCCGGATCAGGCCCGCCTCGACTTCGAACACCTTGCCGGTGACCTCGCGTGATTCGACGCTGCCCAACCACACGACTAATGGCGAGACGTTTTCCGGCGCCATCGCGTCGAACCCGCCGTCCTGCGGCGCGGCCATCGTTTCAGCGAACACCGCCTCGGTCATCCTGGTCCGCGCCGCCGGCGCGATCGCATTGACCGTGATCCCGTAACGACCGAGTTCCGCGGCCCCGACCAGCGTCAGCGCGGCGATACCAGCCTTCGCGGCCGAGTAGTTGCCCTGGCCGACGCTGCCCTGCAGGCCGGCGCCGGAGCTGGTGTTGATGATCCGGGCGTTCAGCTCGTCAGGACCGACGGTGCCGGACTTGATCTGCCGGCGCCAGTAACCCGCGGCGTGCCGCAGCGTGGCGAAGTGACCCTTCAGGTGCACACGGATGACGGCGTCCCATTCGCTTTCGCTGGTATTGGCCAACATTCGGTCGCGGATGAAACCGGCGTTGTTCACCAGCACGTCCAGGCCGCCAAACGTGTCGACGGCCGTATCGATCAGGTTCTGCGCACCCGTCCAGTCCGCGACGTCGTCACCGTTCGCGACAGCCTCGCCCCCGGCCGCGATGATCTCGTCGACGACCTGCTGCGCGGGGCTTTCGCCGGCGGATCCGTCCAGCCCCACGCCGATGTCGTTGACCACCACGCGCGCGCCCTCGGCCGCAAAGGCCAACGCGTGCGCACGGCCGATACCGCGACCCGCCCCGGTGACAATGACCACCCGGCCGTCAACCAAACCCATATTTTCCGTCTCCTCTACTTGACTGCGCTCGCGTTCGTCGTGGCCAGATAGTGCGGCGGTTCGCCGCCACCATGGACCTCCAACGATGCGCCGCTGATGTACGACGCCACATCGGACGCCAAAAACGCGGCGGCCCAACCAACATCGCGCGGATAGGCCAGTCGGCCCAGTGGGACATTCTTCGAGATTGCGGCGATCGACTCGGCGTCGCCGTAGAACAGGTCGGCCTGCTCGGTTTCGACCATGCCCACCACGCAGGCGTTCACCCGGACCTTCGGTCCCCATTCCACCGCGAGCGTCTGCGTCAGACTTTCCAGGCCGGCCTTAGCGGCCCCGTACGCCGCGGTACCCGGGCTGGGTCGTCGACCGGACAGGCTGCAGATGTTGACGATTGAACCGCCGCCCGGTTGGCCTTGCATCTTGTCATTGGCGTACTGCGAAACCAGCAGCCCGCCAATCAGATTGAGCTCGATGATCTTGCGGTTGAACTTCGGGCTGGACTCCGCCGTCAGCACGTAGGGTGAGCCCCCGGCATTGTTGACGACCACGTCGAGCCTGCCGTGCCGCTCGACGATCGAGTCGATAAGCGCCGCGACGGCTTCTTCGTCGCGTACGTCGCAGGAATGGAATTCATGCGGAAAGCCCTCGACCGCGCGTCGGGCGCAGGCCACCACCGTGGCGCCCTGCTCGGCGAAGACCGAGCTGATACCCGCGCCGACACCCCGAACTCCGCCCGTTATCAACGCCACTCGGCCGGCCAGACCGAAATTGATGCCGGTAGCTGATTGCGGGGAGGTCACTGTGCTAGCGTACCAAGCAAGTGCTTGCTTAGGTAACTGACCCAGCAGGAAGTGCCATGACCATCACCTCCACCAGCCCCGAGAAGGGCATAGTCGCAGTCACCGTCGACTACCCGCCCGTTAACGCCATTCCGTCGCAGGGATGGTTCGAACTCGCCGACGCGATCACGGCAGCCGGCCGCGACCAGGAGACCCATGCAGTGATCCTGCGGGCGGAGGGGCGTGGCTTCAACGCCGGTGTCGACATCAAAGAGATGCAGCGCACCGAAGGGTTCACCGCGCTGATCGACGCCAATCGCGGGTGTTTCGCCGCGTTCCGTGCGGTCTACGAATGTGCGGTGCCGGTGATCGCGGCGGTGAACGGTTTCTGCGTCGGCGGCGGCATCGGACTGGTGGGCAACTCGGATGTCATCGTCGCCTCGGACGACGCCGTCTTCGGCCTGCCGGAAGTGGAGCGTGGCGCGCTCGGTGCGGCCACGCACCTGTCCCGGTTGGTGCCGCAACACATGATGCGCCGGTTGTTCTTCACCGCCGCGACGGTGGACGCCGCCACCCTTCATCACTTCGGTTCGGTGCACGAGGTGGTACCGCGCGACCAGCTCGACGAAGCCGCGCTGAAGGTGGCCCGCGATATCGCCGCCAAGGACACCCGCGTCATTCGGGCCGCCAAAGAAGCGCTCAACCTCATCGACGTGCAACGAGTCAACTCGAGTTACCGCATGGAACAAGGCTTTACCTTCGAGCTCAACCTCGCCGGGGTCGCTGACGAGCACCGGGATGCGTTCGCCGGGACGGCGAAGGGCAAGAAGTAATGAGCAACAAAGTGGCCACCCTCGACGAGGCCGTCGCACACGTGGAAAGCGGTATGACGATCGGCATCGCCGGTTGGGGGTCTCGGCGCAAGCCAATGGCCTTCGTCCGCGCGCTGCTGCGCACCGACGTCACCGACCTGACCGTGGTCACCTACGGTGGCCCGGATTTGGGGCTACTGTGCTCGGCCGGCAAGGTCAAACGGGTCTACTACGGATTCGTCTCCCTGGACTCCCCCCCGTTCTACGACCCCTGGTTCGCCAAGGCCCGCACCGCGGGTGCCATCGAAGCCCGGGAGATGGACGAGGGCATGCTGCGCTGCGGGCTGCAGGCAGCAGCACAACGGTTACCGTTCCTGCCGATTCGCGCCGGACTCGGCAGCTCGGTGCTGGACTTCTGGGAGGGCGAGCTGCAGACCGTCACCTCGCCCTATCCGACGGACGGCGGTTATGAGAAGCTGATCGCGATGCCGGCGCTGCGCCTCGATGCCGCGTTCGCGCACCTGAATCTTGGTGATAGCCAGGGCAATGCGGCCTACACCGGCATCGACCCCTACTTCGACGACCTGTTCCTGATGGCCGCTGACAAGCGCTTCCTGTCGGTGGAGCGCATCGTCGACACCGAGGAACTGGTCAAATCGGTACCACCGCAGGCGTTGCTGGTCAACCGGATGATGGTCGACGCGGTGGTGGAGGCGCCGGGGGGCGCTCACTTCACTACCGCGGCACCGGATTACGGTCGCGACGAGAAGTTCCAACGGCACTACGCCGAGGCTGCGTCGACGGAAGAGGGCTGGCAGCAGTTCGTGGCGACCTACCTTTCGGGCAGCGAAGACGACTACCAGGCAGCGGTCAGGGCGTTCGGTGAGGAGGCGGCGAAATGACCACCACCCGGGCCGAGGTGTGCGTCGTCGCGTGCGCCGAATTGTTCAGAGACGCAGGCGAAATCATGGTCAGCCCGATGACCAACATGGTGTCCATCGGAGCACGCCTGGCGCGACTGTCTTTCTCCCCCGACATCCTGCTGACCGACGGCGAGGCACGTCTGCTGGCGGATACCCCAGCCATGGGCAAGACAGGAGCGATCGAGGGCTGGATGCCGTTCGGGCGGGTCTTCGAGACCCTGGCCTGGGGCCGGCGCCACGTGGTGATGGGCGCCAATCAGGTTGACCGTTACGGCAATCAGAACATCTCGGCGTTCGGGCCGTTGCAGCAACCGACCCGGCAGATGTTCGGTGTTCGTGGCTCGCCCGGCAATACCATCAACCATGCGACCAGCTATTGGGTGGGAAACCATTCCAAGCGGGTGTTCACCGAGCAGGTCGACATCGTCTCCGGCATCGGCTACGACAAGGTCGACCCGGATAACCCGGCGTTCCGGTTCGTCAACGTCTACCGCGTGGTGTCCAACCTCGGGGTGTTCGACTTCGGCGGCCCGGACCGCACCATGCGCGCCGCAAGCCTGCACCCGGGCGTCACCCCCGACGACGTTCGGCAAGCCACCTCGTTCGAGATACACGGCCTCGACGAGGCCGGCGAATCCAGGCAGCCGACCGAGGACGAGCTGCGCCTGATCCGCGAAGTCATCGATCCGAAGGCGTTGCGCGACAGGGAGATAAGGTCTTGAGGCTCAAGACACCGCTGACCGAGCTGGTCGGAATCGAGCACCCGGTGGTGCAGACCGGGATGGGCTGGGTCGCCGGCGCCCGGTTGGTGTCGGCCACCGCCAACGCCGGCGGATTGGGCATCCTGGCATCGGCCACCATGACGCTGGACGAACTGGCAACCGCCATCGGCAAGGTCAAGGCTGCCACCGACAAACCGTTCGGGGTGAACATCCGCGCCGACGCCGCGGACGCAGGTGACCGTGTCGAATTGATGATCCGCGAGGGCGTCAAGGTGGCGTCGTTCGCGTTGGCGCCCAAGCAGGAGCTGATCGCCCGCCTCAAAGAGGCCGGGGCGGTGGTCGTTCCGTCGATCGGTGCGGCCAAGCATGCCCGCAAGGTGGCGGCCTGGGGCGCTGACGCCATGATCGTGCAGGGCGGCGAGGGTGGCGGCCATACCGGACCCGTCGCCACCACACTGTTGCTGCCGTCCGTGCTGGACGCGGTCCAGGGCACCGGGATCCCGGTGATCGCCGCGGGTGGTTTCTTCGACGGTCGTGGACTGGCCGCCGCGCTTTCGTACGGGGCCGCTGGCGTTGCCATGGGTACCCGGTTTCTGCTCACCTCGGATTCCACCGTGCCCGACACAGTGAAGCAGCGGTATCTGGAATCGGCGCTGGACGGGACCGTGGTCACCACCCGGGTCGACGGCATGCCGCACCGGGTACTGCGCACCGGGCTGGTTGAGAAGCTGGAAAGCGGTTCCCGGGCAAGGGGTTTCACGGCGGCCGTGCGTAACGCCGCCAAGTTCAAACAGATGTCGCAGATGACCTGGCGCTCGATGATCCAGGACGGCCTGGCCATGCGGCACGGCAAGGAGCTGACCTGGTCGCAAGTGGTCATGGCCGCCAACACGCCGATGTTGCTCAAGGCCGGGCTGGTAGAGGGCAACACCGAGGCCGGGGTGCTCGCCTCCGGTCAGGTGGCCGGCATCCTGGACGACCTGCCGTCGTGCGCCGAACTGATCGAGTCGATCGTGCGCGACGCGATCACACATTTACAAGCGGCAGCTGCGCTCGTGGAATAGTCGCGCGTGTCAACTGGGCTACGCTATGCCAGCTATGACCACCGTCGAGACGGACCCCTCGGCTCCTGAATCAGCCGCACACCATGCGCTGCCCGATCCGGGCGAGGCGGTGCCCAAGCTCGCGCTGCCCACGGTTGGGATTTTCATCGCTTCTCTGACCGCTTTTGTCGTGTCGACGGCCGGTTACCTCAACGGCTGGTCGCCCTGGTGGGTCACCATCCCGGTCAACGCGGCGGTGACGTTCGTGATGTTCACCGTGGTGCATGACGCATCGCACTACTCGATCAGTTCCACCCGTTGGGTGAACGGTCTACTCGGGCGCCTGGCGTGGCTGTTCGTCGGGCCGGTGGTCGCCTTCCCGTCGTTCGCCTACATCCACATCCAGCACCACCGGCATTCCAACGACGACGATCAGGACCCGGACACCTTCGCCTCGCACGGCAAGTGGTGGCAGCTGCCGTTCCGGTGGTCGGCGGTGGAGTACTTCTACCTGCGTTTCTATCTGCCCCGTGCCCGCAGCCGACCGGTCGCCGAGGTGGCCGAGACGCTGGTGATGATGGGTCTGAGCCTCACCGGTTTGGCCGTGGCCACGCTGACCGGAAACCTCTGGGCCCTGGCGGTGGTCTTTCTCATCCCGCAACGCATTGGCCTGACCATCCTGGCCTGGTGGTTCGACTGGCTGCCCCACCACGGGCTGGAGGACACCCAGCGCAGCAACCGCTACCGCGCGACCCGCAACCGGGTCGGCGCGGAGTGGGTGTTCACACCGGTGCTGCTGTCGCAGAACTATCACCTGGTGCACCACCTGCACCCGTCGGTGCCGTTCTACCGCTACCTGCGCACCTGGAAACGCAACGAGGAGGCGTACCTGGAGCGCAACGCCGCGATCTCCACGGTGTTCGGCCAGCAACTCAATCCGGACGAGTTCCGGGAGTGGAAAGAGCTCAACGGCCGGCTCGCCAAGCTGCTGCCGGTGCGGATGCCCGCCCGGTCGAGCTCGCCGCACGGGGTGCTGCACCGGATCCCCGTCGCGTCCGTCGACCCAATCACCGCCGACAGCACCATGGTCACCTTCGCGGTGCCGGAAGAGCTGCAGGACGCCTTCCGTTTCGAACCGGGTCAGCACGTCACCGTGCGTACCGATCTCGGCGGCGAGGGCGTTCGGCGCAATTACTCGATCTGCGCCCCGGCTACCCGTGCGCAGCTGCGCATCGCCGTCAAACACATTCCCGACGGGGCGTTTTCGACCTACGTGGCCAACGAGCTCAAGGCCGGCGACGTGCTGGAGTTGATGACCCCGACCGGGCGGTTCGGCACTCCGCTGCACCCGTTGAACGCCAAGCACTATGTGGGCTTGGTGGCCGGCAGCGGGATCACTCCGGTGCTGTCCATCCTCGCGACGACGCTCGAGGTGGAGACCGAGAGCCGGTTCACGCTGATCTATGGCAACCGCACCAAGGAGTCGACGATGTTCCGGGCCGAGCTGGACCGGCTCGAGTCCCGCTACGCCGACCGCCTGGAGATCCTGCACGTGCTCTCAGGCGAGCCGTTGCACACTCCCGAATTACGCGGCCGCATCGACCGCGACAAGCTCAACGGGTGGCTGACCAGCAGTCTTTCGCCCGCAGACGTGGATGAGTGGTTCATCTGCGGTCCCCTGGAGATGACCTCCGCGGTGCGCGAGGTGTTGCTCGAGCACCTGGTGGACAGTGAGCGCATTCACCTGGAACTGTTCCACGGCTACGGCACGGGATCCAGCACCGAACACGAACATGGCTCGGCCACAGTCACTTTCAAGCTTTCCGGGCAGGAATACAGCTACGATCTCACGCCCGGCGACTCGATTCTGGAAGGCACGCTGCAGGTCCGCGACGATGCGCCATATGCCTGCATGGGCGGAGCGTGCGGCACCTGCCGGGCCAAGCTGGTCCAAGGTGAGGTGGAGATGGACCACAACTTCGCGCTGGGTAAGGCCGAACTCGATGCGGGCTACATCCTGACCTGCCAGTCCCACCCCACGACGCCGTTCGTCTCGGTGGATTTCGACAGTTAGGTCGGCGCGCGCGCCGAGTGTGCAAACCGCGACGCGACACGCCGCTGATCCGTCGGAGGGCGCACACTCGCGTGGTCACGGCCGCCATCCCGCAGCCTCCATCGCCGCAACGACCCGCGCGATAAACGTGCCGCGGCGGTACCGCAGCAGATCGCTGCTGACCCTGACGATCGCCCACCCCAGGTCAGCCAACGCGGCCTGCCGCTCGATATCTCGGGCGTGCTGGGTCGCGTCCGTCCAGTGCTGCGGCCCGTCGTACTCGATGCCCACGCGCAACTCGCGGTAACCCATGTCGAGGCGCGCGACGAAGTCGCCGTATTCGTTGTCGACGCGGATTTGTGTCTGTGGTTTCGGAAGACCCGCGTCAATCAGCGCCAACCGTGTTCGCGTTTCCTGCGGCGATTCCGCACCGCCGTCGACCAGCGGCAACACCCCCCGCAGCCGGATCAGCCCCCGCACCCCGAAGTGTTGGGCGGCAATGGCTTTCACATCTTCGACCTTGACATCGGTCGCGTTCATCAGCGCGTCGAGTCGTTGAACGGCGTGCAGTCGGACGGTGGTGCGTCGTCCGATATCGAAGGCGGTGCGAGCCGGGGTGGTCACCGAAATGCCACCGACCATCAGCGTTTCTGACGCCGCCAAAGTGTCGGAATGCACGACGAGGCGCGGCGGTGGCCGTCGATTGGCGTGCACCAATTCGGCATCGAGCGACGGGCTCACCCACTTCGTGCCGAGTAGGGCCGCGGCAGAAGCCCCGGCGACCACGGCCCGCCGGCGCGACCACAGCCAGGCCGCGTGTGCGCGCTGGACCGCGGTGAGCTCGATGCCAATTGGTGTGTAGACGCCTGGATACACCGGTTCATAGAGGGCGCGCATCGCGCGCTCGGGAATGGCGTTGGTAGCCAGCGCTTCAGCGCCGAGAAACGGCCAGTCCATGCGCGCATGCTGCCATCGTCGGCGGCAAAGCGCCGTCACCCATCAACAGGACCGCCGAGCGTGCATCTCACGACGCGACACGCCGTCAGGGCGTCGCGTATTTCACGCTCGCCGGGTATTTAGAGCCGCTCGATGATCGTCACGTTCGCGGTGCCGCCGCCCTCGCACATCGTCTGCAGACCGTAGCGACCGCCGATGCGCTCCAGCGTGTTGAGCATGGTGGTGAACAGTTTGGCGCCGGTGGCGCCCAGCGGGTGCCCGAGCGCGATCGCGCCGCCGCTCGGGTTGACCTTTTCCGGGTCGGCCTTGATCTCCTTGAGCCAGGCCAGCACGACGGGTGCGAAGGCCTCGTTGATCTCGACGGTGTCGATGTCGTCGATGGATAGGCCGGTCTTCTCCAGCGCGTAACGAGTGGCGGGGATCGGGCCGGTCAGCATGAACACCGGGTCGGCGGCGCGGGCGCTGATGTGGTGGATGCGGGCTCGCGGTGTCAGCCCGTGTTCCTTGACCGCTTGCTCGGACGCCAGCAGCACCGCGCTTGCCCCGTCGGAAATCTGGCTGGCCATCGCCGCCGTCAGCCGGCCACCTTCAACCAAGGGCTTGAGTCCTGCCATCTTCTCCAGCGACGACTCACGCGGGCCTTCGTCGACCCGGAATGGGCCGGATTCCGTTTCCACAGTGATGATCTCGTTGTCGAAATTGCCGCCGCGGATCGCCGCGAAAGCACGCTCGTGGCTGGTCAGCGCGTAGCGCTCCATTTCCTCGCGCGACAGGTTCCATTTCTCGGCGATCAGTTCCGAACCGCGGAACTGCGAGATCTCCTGGTCGCCATACCGGTGCAGCCACTGCTTGGACTCGTTGGTCGGCGAGGTGTAGCCGAACTGTTCGCCTACGGTCATCGCCGACGAGATCGGGATCTGGCTCATGTTCTGCACGCCGCCCGCCACGATCAAGTCGGCCGTCCCGGACATGATGGCCTGCGCCCCGAAAGAAACGGCCTGCTGGCTGGAGCCGCACTGCCGGTCGACGGTGACGCCGGGGACCTCTTCGGGATAGCCGGCCGCCAGCCAGGACAGCCGGGCGATATTGCCCGCCTGGGCACCGATTGCGTCGACGCAACCGGCAATCACATCGTCGACGGCGGCGGGATCGACGTCGTTGCGGTCGAGCAGCCCGCGCCATCCCAGCGCGCCTAGGTCGACGGGGTGCACCCCGGACAGGGCACCGCCGCGCTTGCCCACCGCGGTACGTACAGCGTCGATGACGTACGCCTCCGGCATTTCAGTCTCCTTCTTTTTGTATTCCGCCCAGAACAATGGCGAGATATTGCTGGCCCACCTGTTGTGCGGTGAGCGGTCCGCCCGGCTGATACCAGCGCACCGACACCCAGGTGGTGTCACGAATGAAGCGGTAAACCAGGTCGACGTCCAGGTCGGGCCGGAAGTAGCCCTCCGCGACACCCTGGTTGATTACGTCGATCCACATCTGCCGCTGCTGCTTGTTGAGATCCTCGATATAGGCGAACCGGGGCTGCGACGAAAGCCGTTGCGCCTCATCCTGGTAGATGACAACTTGGGCATGCCGCTGCTCGATCGCCTCGAACGAGGCCATGAAGAGACCTTTGAGGCGATCGAGCGGATTAGAATTACCCTCGACGATCTCCCGGTAGCGCGCGAACAACCAATCCAGGAAGCCGCGCAGCAGCTCGTCGACCATCTCCTCTTTGGAGGCGAAGTGGTGGTAGAGGCTGCCAGACAGGATCCCGGCGCCATCGGCGATATCGCGTACGGTCGTGGCCCGCAGGCCGCGTTCGGCGAACATCACCGCGGCGAGGTCTAACAACTCGTCCCGGCGACTATTAGCCTGTCCGGCCACTCGCTCCACCCGCTCAGGGTATCAACCAAGCGCTTGCTCGGCCAATAACGGGCTGTTCTGGACCGTAAAACCGTCGGAGCAAGCAATCCAAATATTTCTTTGAATTCAACTAGAAATTTTCGACGAAATTCCACACGCGTGCTAATGGGTAGCCGTATGGTCCTGACGTTCGGGTTTGCTCAGCTACGGCGACGGGGCCATCGGAGGTCAACGCTATGAACTTTTCGCTACTCCCTCCGGAGATTAATTCTTTGCGGATGTTCCTGGGTGCGGGCTCAGCACCGATGCTGCAGGCGTCGGCGGCCTGGTCGGGATTAGCCGAAGAGTTAGGTGCCGCGGCAAACTCCTTCGCCTCAGTGACCTCGAACCTGGCTGGGCAGGCCTGGCAGGGCCCGGCAGCCAAAGCCATGTCCGCCGCCGCCGCCCCTTATGCGGCGTTCCTCGAGGCCGCGTCCGCGCGCGCCTTGAGCGCCTCCAGCCAAGCCCAGGCCGTGGCCAGCGCCTTCGAGGCAGCCAAGGCCGCCACTATCCACCCCGAGATCATCGCCGCTAACCGGCTGGCTTTCGTAAACTTGGTCCGCACCAATTTCTTTGGCCTCAACGCCCCGGCGATCGCCGCCGCCGAGAGCATCTACGAGGAATTCTGGGCCACCGACGTCGCCGCCATGTTCGGCTACCACGGCGGTGCCTCAGCGGCCGCCGCCCAACTTTCGTCGTGGGCGCAAACGCTGCAGGGCCTGCCCGGCATCGGCCAACTCTTCGGTGGCATCGGCACCGCCGCCCCCACTGACCCGAACTTCGGGATCGGCAACAAGGGCGGCGGCAACCTCGGCAACGGCAACAACAGCGGCACCGGCGCCGGCAACATCGGCAACGGCAACACCGGCAGCGGCAACTTTGGCGGCGGCAACAACGGCAACAACAACGTCGGCAGCGGGAACCTCGGTAACAACAACTTTGGCGCCGGAAACATCGGCAATGGCAACATAGGCTTCGGAAACAGCGGCTTGGGGAACGGGGGTGGCCTGCTGACCCCTCCAACGCCGGGTAACAACAACATCGGCTTCGGAAATAGCGGCAACAACAACATCGGCGTCGGCAATAGCGGCAACGGTAATCAGGGCGGCGGCAACACCGGCAATAACAATATTGGCTTCGGGCTCACCGGCAACAACCTGACCGGCATCGGAAACGCTTACCTTGATCGCACGACTGGAACGTTCCACTTCACCGGTTTCAATGAAGGCCTCAACAACATCGGGTTCGGCAACTCGGGCAACAACAACATCGGATTCTTCAACTCCGGTGACGGCAACATCGGCATCTTCAGCTCCGGCTCTAATACCCTTGCGCCGGGCCATCTCAACAGCTTCGGCATTGGCAACTCGGGCACTGGGGCCATTGGCCTCGGGAACTCGGGCGTTGGGAACTTCGGCTTTGGTAACGGTGGTGGACTCAACACCGGTTTCGCTAATGCAGGCGCCGGAAACACCGGTGCCGGAAACTCTGGTTCGTGGAATACCGGAATGGATAACTCGGGTACTTACAACACATTCGATGGAAACTCGGGCAGCGTGAATACCGGCCTGTGGAACTCGGGTAACTTCAATACTGGCGTCGGCGCTAGCACTGACGTCAGTGGAGTGACCAAGTCCGGATTCAACACTACGGGCAACTACGTGTCGGGATTCAATAACTCGGCCACCGGAGCCAGTGCCGTCGGCATCTCCGGTTTTGGGAACACGGCCAGCGGTGCCAATACCCTTAACGGTCAGATGTCAGGCTTCTTCAATACGGGAGTCGCAAAGAACATTCCCCCCTTGCCGGTCGCTGTCACTGTCAGCGGCTTTAACTCGGGCTTGTTCAATGTGGGCACCGCAATCTCGGGTCTCTTCAGCTTGCAAGCTGCTTTGTCCAGGTAGCTGCCTAGTAGTTGGCGCCCGTTCCGGGGGCTCAAGCCTGTTGAATAAGTTGCGGACTATTCAACGAAAGGTCTACCTCTCTCGGAGAGGCTCCGCGTTTACCAGCGGCAACATCGGGTTGTTCTACTCCGGCACCCATACCGCCTGCTATCCGCCAGCGGCAAGATCTAAGGAATCGACATTGGCGACTCAGGAATGGCGAATACCGGCCTTCGTAAAGTCGGCAACTTCAACACAGGCTTCGATTCCAACACCGACGGAGGAAGGTCAAACCATACGACGCGTGCGGACTTCGGCAGCTGGCGAGCCTCATCCATCCGGCGAATGCCATCTGCTGGCGGCGCGGCTTCGACCATCCTGCGCCACAACGGATTAGCTGCATCTTCTCCAAACTGACGCTCCCGTCGATTTAGCATCGTAGAGTGCTCGATGTCGTGGCTTCGGGGTCCACGTTCGACATCAAACTCACTCGAAAAGGCGGTCGGTCGCGGCTGCCAGGGGGGACATCGTGGTGAACTTTGCGCTCTTACCGCCGGAGATCAACTCGTTGCGGATGTTCATCGGCGCGGGTTCGGCGCCCATGCTCGAGGCTGCGACGGCGTGGACCGGACTGGCCGAGGAACTCAGCACCGCCGCCAGCACCTTCTTGTCGGTGACCCAAGGCCTGGCCGACCAAGCGTGGCAGGGCTCGGCGGCCGCTGCGATGACGGCCGCTGCGGCACCCTATGCGGGATTCCTTCAAGCAGCGTCGACACAGGCCGTCGGCGCGGCCACCCAGGCCAATGCCGTGGTCAGCGTCTTCGAGGCGGCGCGGGCAGCGACCGTCCATCCGCTCGCGGTCGAGGCCAACCGCAATGCATTCGTCCAATTGGTGCGCTCGAACTTCCTCGGGCTCAACGCGCCGGCGATCGCGGCCGCCGAAGGCATCTACGAGGAGATGTGGGCGGCCGACGTGTCGGCGATGTTCGAGTACTACTCCGGCGCCTCCGCCGCGGCCGCGGAGCTCATTCCCGTTCCAGCACAGCTTCGGGAACTGGTGCGAACCCTGCCCAGCCTGGGCTTCGGCAATCAGGGCAACGCCAACCTGGGCAACGGCAACCTCGGTGGCGGCAATGTCGGTGGCGGCAATACGGGGAATTCCAACCTCGGCAGTGGGAACACGGGCAGCCTGAACATCGGCAGCGGAAACGTCGGCAATGCGAACATCGGCGGCGGCAATTTCGGTCACGGCAACGTCGGCTTCGGAAACAGCGGATTGGGCAACGGATTACGGTTCGCGGGCGAAGGCAACTACAACATCGGTTTCGGCAACGGCGGAAACAACAACTTCGGCATCGGCAACAGCGGTGACGGCAACCGGGGCGGGGGCAACACCGGCAACAACAACATCGGATTCGGCCTGACCGGCAACAACCTGGTCGGTCTTGGCAACGCCTACTTCGACACCTCGACCGGTCAGTTCTCCTTCCACGGGCTGAACTCCGGCACCGGCAACCTGGGCCTGTTCAACTCTGGCAACGGCAACATCGGCTTCTTCAATTCCGGCGACGGCAACGTCGGCTTCTTCAACTCCGGGACCAGTGTCGCCGGTGGCCTGAACAATCTCGGGTTGGGCAACTCCGGCACCCATAACGTCGGCGTGTTCAATGGGGCGTTTGGCAACACCGGGGTCGGAAACGGGGGCAGCGTCAATACTGGCTTCGCTAACGGCGGCGGCGTCAACACCGGATTCGGCAACTCGGGGGCATACAACACGGGTTGGGACAACTCGGGCTATTTCAACACCGGGAACGGTAATTCGGGCGATACCAACACCGGCTTGTGGAACTCGGGCGACGTTAACACCGGCTTCGGCGCGACGGCCGACAGCGGCGCATCGGGCTCCGGCTTCTTCAACACCGGTAACAACACCTCGGGCTTCTTCAACTCCACCGACGGCGGCAGCTCCCTCTCCGGCTTGGGCAACTCAGCAAGCGGCGCCGAGTTCGCGGGCTACGGCTCGGGCTTCTTCAACTTCGGCCTCCCCACCGCGTTGAGCACCGAGCCCGGTGACATTGCCAGCGCCTTCAATTCGGGCTTCCTGAACGCGGGTGCCGCGCTGTCGGGGAGCTTCGGCCTCAGCCGATTGCTCGGATAGAACCAGTTCGGGACCGGAGGCGTCCTGGCACCGTCACCCGGTTTGCGGGCAGAGCATATGCTCCGACCCCTTATTCCGTAAAACAGCACACCAAGTGCGGTCTTCAACGTATGGTCTCTGACATTCACGGTTTGCCCACTGTGGGCATCCAATGCCGGAGGTTGCGCCATGAACTTTTCGCTACTCCCACCAGAGATCAATTCTTTGCGAATGTTCCTGGGCGCGGGCTCAGCTCCCATGCTGCAGGCCTCGGCGGCCTGGTCGGGGCTGGCCGAGGAGTTGGGTTCAGCGGCAAGCTCGTTCGCCTCGGTGACCTCGAATCTGGCGGGGCAGGCCTGGCAGGGCCCGGCAGCCAAAGCCATGTCCGCAGCCGCGGCGCCGTATGCCGCCTTTCTGGAGGCCGCGTCCGCGCGCGCGTTGAGCGCCTCCAGCCAGGCCCAGGCCGTAGCAGGTGCCTTCGAGGCGGCCAAGGCCGCCACCATCCACCCGGAGATCGTCGCCGCCAACCGGCAGATCTTCCTCAACCTGGTTCGCTCAAACTTGCTGGGCCTTAACGCCCCAGCGATCGCCGCCGCCGAAAGCATCTACGAGGAGTTCTGGGCCGCCGACGTTGCCGCGATGTTCGGCTACCACGGCGGAGCCTCGGCCGCCGCAGCGCAGCTCTCCTCGTGGCAGCAAACCCTTCAGGGCCTGCCCGGCATCGGACAGCTTTTCGGCGGAATCGGCCCCGCCGCGCCCGGTGACCCGAACTTCGGTATCGGTAACCAGGGCGGCGGCAACATCGGCAACGGCAACACCGGCAGCGGCAACCTCGGTAATGGCAACACCGGCAACAGCAACTTCGGTGGCGGCAATAACGGCAACAGCAACATCGGCAGCGGCAACTGGGGCGCGGGCAACTTCGGTGCCGGCAATCGCGGTGACGGCAACATCGGTCTGGGCAATAGCGGTTTGGGCAATAGTGGACTCGTGCAATCCCCCGGGAATAACAACATTGGACTGGGCAATGCCGGTAATAACAACTTCGGCATCGGCAACAGCGGCAACGGGAATCAGGGCGCCGGTAATACCGGTAACAACAACATTGGCTTCGGCCTTACCGGAAATAACCTGGCCGGTATCGGCAACGCCTACCTCGACCGAACGACGGGAACGTTCCATTTCACCGGTTTCAACGAAGGCATCAACAATATCGGCTTCGGCAATTCGGGCAACGGCAACATCGGCTTCTTCAACTCCGGCGACGGCAACGTCGGCATCTTCAACTCGGGCGCTCACTTGCCTGCCTCGCCGGACGTAGGCAAGCTACAGGGGATCGGCATCGGGAACAGCGGCTTCGGCAACTTCGGCCTCGGCAACAGTGGCGAAGGGAACTTCGGCTTCGGCAATACCGGCGGGCTGAACACCGGTATTGGAAATACGGGTGCCACCAACACCGGGCTTTTCAATAGCGGCCCGCAGAACACGGGCATGGACAACTCCGGCGGGTTCAACACCTTCGACGGCAATTCCGGCATCACCAACACCGGCTTCTTCAATTCCGGCAGCTTCAACACCGGCTTCGGATTCACTACCGACAGCGGCGCCACCAGCTCCGGCATCGGGAATATCGGTGAGAACATGTCCGGCTTTTATAACAGGGCGACCGACGGGACTGTAATTAATGGGTACATGTCGGGCTTCTTCAACTCCGCGAGCGGTACCACCGGCGCCTTCACCATAACCGGAATGGGATCGGGCTTTTTCAATACCGGCGTACCGACCAGCCTTGGCGGACCCACGCTTGCTGGGTTCAACTCTGGCTTTTTCAACAATGGGTCACTCTTGACGGGCTTCTTCAGCATCACCCGGCTACTCCAAGAGCTGACCTGATAGCCAGCCTCGGCCGATTGCTCTGATAGCGAGCCCGCCGAGTGTGCGCTCTACGACGCGACACGCCGGTCAGCTGTCGCCTAGTTCACGCTCGGCGGCCCACCCAAAATCACGGGTGCTGACTGGAAACCGAAATCACTTCTCCAGTCAGGTAACTCGAGTAGTCGCTGGCCAGGAACGCGATGGTGGCCGCCACCTCCCACGGCTCGGCGGCGCGTCCGAATGCCTCGCCCGCCGAAAGGCGGTCCAGCAGTTCGGGCGAGGAAGTCTTGTCCAGGAACTTGTGCCGGGCGATGCTGGGTGAGACGGCGTTGATCCGCACCCCGTACTCGGCGGCTTCGATTGCGCTGCAACGGGTTAATGCCATCACCCCGGCCTTGGCCGCCGCATAATGCGACTGCGAGTGCTGAGCCCGCCAGCCCAGCACGCTGGCGTTGTTGACGATCACGCCGCCGTGGGAAGCGTCCCGGAAGTACCGCAGCGCCGCGCGGGTTGCCCGGAAGACCGACGTCAGCGAGACGTCAAGCACCCGGTCCCACTCCTCGTCGGTCATGTCCGCCACCGGCGTCTGCCCACCCAAACCGGCATTGTTGACCAACACGTCCAACCGGCCCAACCGCGCCGTCGTCGACTGGATCAGGGCGTCCACCTGCGCGGTAGACGTCACGTCACACACCACGCTCTCCACCCGGCCCAGCCCCAGCGCAGCAAGCTCCGCCGCTGTCTCGCCCAATCGTCGTTCATGGTGATCCGAAACCAACACGTCGGCACCCTCGGCCAAGGCGCGGCGGGCGGTTGCCGAACCGATGCCGGTGCCCGCCGCGGCCGTCACCACAACCACCTTGCCTTCCAGAAGACCGTGTCCGGCAATCTCTTTGGGCGCTTCGGACAAGCTCACCCTTTGACCTCCCTCGGCAAACCGAGCACCCGCTCGGCGATGATGTTGCGCTGGATTTCGTTGGATCCGCCGTAAATCGTGTCAGCGCGGGTGAACAGATACAGCCGCTGCCATTCGTCGAACTCGCCGTCGGTCAGGGTCAGGCCAGACTTGCCCAGCACCTCCATGGCCAACTCGCCCAGACTGCGATGCCAGTTCGCCCACAACAGCTTTGAGACGTTGTCCTGACCGGGCTGCTCGACATCCATGGTTGCCAGGGCGTAGGACCGCATCGCGCGCAGCCCCGTCCACGCGCGGGTCAGCCGCTCCCTGATGAACGGATCGTCAGCGGCACCGGTCCGCTGCGCGAGCTTGGCCAGATTCGAAAGTTCACGGGCATAAACGATCTGCTGGCCCAGCGTTGAGACGCCTCGCTCGAACGTCAACGTCCCCATCGCCACCCGCCAGCCATCGCCCGGCTGCCCGACCACCAGCGAAGCATCGGTGCGCGCATCGTCGAAGAACACCTCGTTGAACTCGGCGGTACCGGTGATCTGCACGATCGGCCGCACCTGCACCCCCGGTTGATCCAGCGGCACAAGCAGATACGACAACCCGGCATGGCGCTTGGAACCCTTCTCAGTACGCGCCACCACGAAGCACCATTGCGACAGATGCGCCAACGACGTCCACACCTTCTGGCCGTTGATCACCCACTCGTCACCGTCGAGTTCGGCGGTGGTGGCGACGTTGGCCAGGTCGCTGCCGGCGCCCGGTTCCGAGTAGCCCTGACACCACAGTTCGGTGACGTCGAGGATCCGCGGCAGGAACCGCTGCTGTTGTTCAGGGGTGCCGAACGCGATCAGCGTCGGACCGAGCAGCTCTTCGCCGAAGTGGTTGACCTTGTCCGGGGCGTCGGCCAGGGCGTACTCCTCATAGAACGCGACCCGGTGCGCGACCGACAGTCCGCGCCCCCCGTGCTCGACCGGCCAACCCAGGCACGTCAGCCCCGCAGCCGCCAGGTGCTGGTTCCACGCCCGACGTTCTTCGAACGCCTCGTGTTCGCGCCCGGGGCCACCAAGACCCTTGAGAGCTGCGAATTCACCGACCAGATTGTCGGCGAGCCAGCCACGGACCTCGGCCCGGAACTCTTCGACGTCCTGCATAACCTGTAGGCTAACCTACCAAGCACTTGCTTTGTTAGGAGCATCTGGCCGAGGAGTATCAGTGACCACCGATCCGCGCACCGTGCCGGCGGCGCTGGACCGTCTCGCGCAACTACATCCCGACCATGACGCCCTGATCACCGACGATCGGACTTTCACCGCGACCGCCCTGCGCGACGAAGTGCACCGGGCCGCAGCCGCATTGATCGCGCTCGGCGTCGAGCCGAAAGACCGGGTGGCGATCTGGTCGCCGAACACCTGGCACTGGGTGGTGGCCTGCCTGGCCATCCATCACGCGGGCGCCACGATGGTGCCGCTGAACACGCGTTACACCGCCTCCGAAGCAGCCGACATCCTGGCCCGCACCGCAGCGCCGGTGCTTTTCGCGGCCGGCCGGTTCCTGGGCAACGACCGCGCCGCGGACCTGGACCGTGCCGCGTTGCCGGCGTTGCGCCATATCGTCCGGATCCCGATCGAAGCCGACGATCCTGTCCAAGGGACGTGGGACGACTTCATCTCGCGGGGCGCGGACCTGGGCGCAGTTCACGCCCGCGCAGCCGCCGTGTCCCCCGACGACCTCAGCGACATCCTGTTCACCTCGGGCACCACTGGGCGCAGCAAGGGCGTGCTGTGCGCGCATCGGCAGTCGCTGGCGGCCTCGGCGGCCTGGGCGGCCAACGGCAAAATCACCAGCTCCGACCGCTATCTGTGCATCAACCCGTTCTTCCACAACTTCGGCTATAAGGCCGGCATCCTGGCGTGCCTGCAAACCGGGGCCACGTTGATCCCGCATCTGACGTTCGACCCACTGCGCGCCCTGCAGGCGATCGAACAGCACCGCATCACCGTGCTGCCCGGACCCCCGACCATTTATCAGACCCTGCTGGACCACCCCGCCCGCAGCGAGTACGACCTGAGTTCGTTGAGGTTCGCGGTGACGGGTGCAGCGACGGTGCCGGTGGTGCTGGTGGAACGCATGCAGTCCGAACTCGATATCGACATCGTGCTGACCGCCTACGGGCTGACCGAGGCCAACGGCATGGGAACGGCATGCCGGCCCGAGGACGACGCGGTGACGGTGGCGACCACCTGCGGACGCCCATTCGCCGACTTCGAATTGCGTATCGCCGAAACGGGCGAAGTTTTGCTGCGCGGCCCGAATGTCATGCTGGGCTACCTTGACGATCCCGAAGCCACCGCTGCCGCAATCGATTCCGACGGCTGGCTGCACACCGGCGATATCGGCACCGTCGACGCCAACGGAAACCTGCGAATCACCGATCGGCTCAAGGACATGTACATCTGCGGCGGTTTCAATGTCTATCCCGCCGAGATCGAACAGGTGCTGGCCCGGATGGACGGTGTAGCAGACGCCGCGGTGATCGGCGTACCCGACGATCGGCTCGGTGAGGTCGGCCGGGCATTCGTGGTCACGCGCCCGGGGGCCGATCTCGACGAGGCATCGGTGATCGCCTATACCCGTGAGCATTTGGCGAACTTCAAGACGCCGCGCTCGGTGCGATTCGTCGACACGTTGCCGCGCAATGCCGGCGGTAAGGTGGTCAAACCACAACTGCGGGAGATCGATTCCAAATGGACCTGACGCTCGATGAAGCGACGCTCGCATTCCAGGCCGAGGTGCGCGAATTCCTGGCGGCCAACCGGGACTCGATCCCTACGAAGTCCTACGACAACGCCGAAGGGTTTGCCCAGCACCGGGTTTGGGACAAGGTGCTGTTCGACGCGGGCCTGTCGGTAATCACCTGGCCGCGCAAGTACGGTGGCCGGGACGCGCCCCTGCTGCACTGGGTGGTGTACGAGGAGGAATACTTCCGCGCCGGTGCCCCCGGCCGGGCCAGCGCCAACGGTACATCCATGCTGGCGCCGACCTTGTTCGCGCACGGCACCGAGGAACAGCTCGACCGGATCCTGTTGAAAATGGCCAGCGGGGAACAGATCTGGGCCCAGGCCTGGTCGGAGCCGGAATCCGGCAGCGACCTGGCCTCGCTGCGGTCCACCGCCACGAAGACCGACGGCGGCTGGCTGCTCAACGGCCAGAAGATCTGGAGTTCGCGAGCACCGTTCGCAGACATGGGTTTCGGGCTGTTCCGGTCCGACCCGTCCGCGCAACGCCACAACGGGCTGACGTATTTCATGTTCGACCTCAAAGCCAAAGGCGTCACGGTGCGACCGATCGTCCAGCTCGGCGGCGACACCGGTTTCGGTGAGATCTTCCTCGACGACGTCTTCGTACCCGACGAGGACGTGATCGGCACCCCCAACGAGGGCTGGCGCGCAGCCATGAGCACCTCGAGCAACGAGCGGGGCATGTCGCTGCGCAGCCCCGCCCGCTTCCTCGCCGCGGCCGAACGACTGGTGCGGCTCTGGAAAGACAGCGGCTCCCCGCCGGAGTTCGCCGAGCGGGTCGCCGACGGATGGATCAAGGCGCAGGCGTATCGATTGCAGACGTTCGGTACCGTCACCCGACTTGCCAACGGCGGCGAGCTGGGCGCGGAATCGTCGGTCACAAAGGTGTTCTGGTCCGACCTGGACGTGCAGTTGCACCAGACGGCGCTGGACCTCCGCGGCGCGGACGCTGAACTGGCCGGGCCGTGGGCCGAAGGTCTGCTGTTCGCCCTCGGTGGGCCGATTTACGCCGGCACCAACGAGATACAGCGCAACATCATTTCCGAACGACTGCTCGGCCTGCCCCGGGAGAAGCGCTGATGGAATTCGCACTCGACGCCCAGCAACGCGACTTCGCCGCCAGCATCGACGCTGCGCTCGGTGCCGCCGACCTGCCCGGCGCCGTACGGGCCTGGTCCGCCGGAGACGTCGCACCCGGGCTGAAGGTTTGGGAGCAATTGGCCAACCTCGGCGTCACAGCGCTGATCGTGCCCGAGAAGTTCGATGGCCTGGACGCCTCACCGGTCGACCTGGTGGTTGCCCTCGAGCGTCTCGGTTACTGGTGTGTCCCCGGGCCGGTCACCGAATCCATCGCCGTCGCACCAGTTCTGCTGAGCGAGGACGATCGCGCGGCCGCCCTGGCGGCCGGCGAACTGATCGTCAGCGTCGCCCTGCCGCCCGAGGTCCCCCGGGCCGTCAACGCGGATACCGCCGGCCTCGTGCTGCTGGCCGGAGCGGATGGCGTCAGCGAGGCCCAGCTCGGTGACCGTCACGAATCCGTCGACCCCAGCCGTGCGCTCTACGACGTGACGGCTACGGGACAAACCTGGCAGGCCGACGTGGCGCGGGCCTACGACTTCGGAGTACTGGCCACGGCGGCGCAACTGGTCGGGGCGGCCGAAGCGCTGCTGACCGGCAGCGTCGAATACGCCAAACAGCGGTCACAGTTCGGCCGGGTGATCGGCTCGTACCAGGCGATCAAGCACAAGCTCGCCGACGTGCACATCGCGGTCGAGCTGGCGCGCCCGTTGGTCCACGGTGCCGCGGTGACGCTGGAGCCGCGAGACATCAGTGCGGCCAAGGTTGCGGCGGGCGAAGCGGGCCTGTTGGCCGCGCGTTCGGCGTTGCAGACGCACGGGGCGATCGGTTTCACTCAGGAGCACGACCTGTCGCTGCTGCTGCTACGGGTACAGGCGCTGCGCACGGCCTGGGGCACCCCCGAGGCGCACCGGCGGCGAGTATTGGAGGCGCTATGACGTCCGCCGACGAACGGGAGATGCTACGGGAGACCGTGGCCGCCCTGGTAACCAAGCATGCCAATCCGGCTGCCGTGCGGGCGGCGATCGAGTCCGAACGCGGGTACGACGAGGCGCTGTGGCAACTGCTGTGTGAGCAGGTCGGTGCGGCCGCACTGGTGGTGCCCGAGGAGTTGGGCGGCGCCGGTGGTGAACTCGCCGACGCGGCTGTGGTGCTGCAGGAGTTGGGACGTGCCTTGGTGCCGTCACCATTGCTCGGCACCACGCTCGCAGAACTGGCCCTGCTGGCCGCCGACGAGCCCGACGCCGAGACGCTGGCGGCGCTCGCCGAGGGCGCTTCGATCGGCGCACTGGTGTTTGATCCCGACTTCGTGGTCAACGGCGACATCGCCGACGTCGTCGTCGCCACCGCCGACGGCCGGCTCAGCAGGTGGGACCGGTTCACCGCCGAGCCGGTCACCACGATGGACCCGACCCGCCGGCTGGCCCGCCTGCAGGCGCAGGAGACGACGGCGCTCGGCACCGACCCGGGACTGGCCGACACCGCGGCGATTCTGCTGGCCGCCGAGCAGATCGGCGCCGCGGAACGCTGCCTCGAGCTCACCGTCGACTACGCAAAGAACCGTGTGCAGTTCGGACGCCCGATCGGCAGCTTCCAGGCCCTCAAGCACCGAATGGCCGACCTGTACGTCACTGTCGCCGCGGCACGAGCCGTGGTCAACGACGCCTGCGACCAACCGACGCCGACCAATGCCGCCACCGCGCGATTGGCCGCGACCGAGGCTTTGAATGTCGTGACCGCCGAAGGCATTCAACTGCACGGCGGTATCGCGATCACCTGGGAACACGACATGCATCTGTATTTCAAGCGCGCGCACGGCAGTGCGCAGTTGCTCGCCCCGCCGCGAGAGTTGCTGCGACGGCTGGAATCCGAGGTGCTCGCCGCACCGTGACCGACCGTGTCGCCGCCCGGGCCGGCATCCCACCGTTCTATGTGATGGATGTCTGGCTGGCCGCCGCCGAACGGCAGCGCACGCACGGCGATCTGGTGAACCTGTCCGCCGGGCAGCCGAGCGTGGGTGCGCCGGAGCCGGTCCGCGCCGCCGCGGCGGCCGCGCTGCATCTGAACCAATTGGGTTACACCGTTGCCCTGGGCATTCCGGAACTGCGCTCGGCGATCGCCGCGGATTACCAACGCCAGCACGGTATCTCCGTCGAACCGGACGCCGTCATCGTCACCACCGGCTCGTCGGGCGGCTTCCTGCTGGCGTTTCTGGCGTGCTTCGATGTGGGCGACCGGGTGGCAATGGCCAGCCCCGGCTACCCGTGTTATCGAAACATCCTGTCCGCGCTGGGGTGTGAAGTCGTCGAAATTCCGTGCGGCCCACAGACCCGGTTTCAGCCCACCGCACAGATGCTCGCCGATCTCGACCCGCCGATCCAAGGTGTCGTCGTCGCCAGCCCGGCCAATCCCACCGGCACGGTGATCCCGCCCGAAGAACTGGCGGCCATCGCATCCTGGTGTGACAGCACCGGCGTTCGATTGATCAGCGACGAGGTCTACCACGGCCTGGTATACGACGGAGCGCCGACGACCAGCTGTGCTTGGCAGACGTCGCGAAATGCCGTACTGGTCAACAGCTTTTCGAAATATTTCGCAATGACGGGCTGGCGGTTGGGCTGGCTGGTGGTGCCCACCGAACTGCGACGCGCGGTCGACTGCCTGACCGGAAACTTCACTATCTGCCCTCCGGTGCTGTCCCAGATCGCTGCGGTGTCGGCGTTCACTCCCGAGGCGATAGCAGAGGCCGAAGCGAACCTGTCGCACTATTCGATCAACCGGCGCAAGCTGCTTGACGGCCTGAGCGCAGTGGGCTTGGACCGCCTCGCACCCACCGATGGCGCGTTCTACGTCTACGCCGATGTCTCGGACTTCACCGACGACTCGCTGGCATTTTGCTCGAAGTTGTTGGCTGACACCGGCGTAGCAATCGCGCCGGGTATCGACTTCGATCCCGGCCGCGGAACCTCCTACGTCCGAATGTCATTCGCCGGCCCCACCGAGGATATCGAAGAGGCGCTACGCCGGATCGGGACTTGGTTGCCCGGCAAATAGGGTGCCGATCCGCTTTTCGAGGGCGGCACCGACGTCCGCCACATCGATGCCGAACCGCTGGCGCAGCGTGTCGAGCACCGCGGCGACGTCGTCGAGCACGATCTTCTCGCTGCCTGCGGCGCGGTGGATGGCGAGAGTGCGGCCGGACAGGTTCACCCGGGCGTCGTCGGTAACCGCCGCCACCATGAGGCCGGTGACGAAGTGCGAAGCGGGATGGGTCGAGACGTACCAGCTCCCGACGGTCAAATCGATCTGCGGCCTGGTCTGGGTACTGAACTCATACAGCGCCTGCCATTCACCGCGCACCTGGGCCTGCAGCACCAGCCCGTCGCCGCGGTCCTCGAGCCGGCACGGCTCGTGCGTGGTCTGTTGCACGCCGCCGGTCTGCAGGCGCAGCGGCGAGGTCGGTGTCTGGCCGCCGAAACCCACGTCGACGAGGTAGGGCCCCGCGCAACCGGGGAACGTCACCGCCAGCACGGTGTGGGTCTGGGCCGGCAGAGCTGCGTCCGGCGGCTGCATCCACACCACCCGGCCGGCGAGGCGCCGCACTCGATAGCCGAGTTCGGCCAGCACGTAGCCCATCAACCCGTTCTGCTCGTAGCAGTAACCACCGCGGCGGCGGCGAACAAGCTTGTCGAACAACGCTTCCGGGCCCAGGTCGTCGACGGGCACGCCGGTGAACGGGTCGAGGTTCTCGAAGGGGATGGCCCGGGTGTGCGCGGTTACCAGGCCCTGCAGGACTTCGAGAGTCGGTTCGCTTGCGCCGCCGTAGCCGACGCGATCGAAGTATGCGGACAGATCCAATGCCATAACAGCCATTCTCCGGCCAGGCGTCGCTGCTGCGGTGCACACCCCTTCCGGCTTTGCCTGATGGGTGTTTAGCCCACACGACTCGCCGAAACGATCGTTGCCAGAACGGTTCCTAGCGGAGGGGAGGTTCGCTAGTGTTGGTTTCGCGAAACAACCAAATTCCGCGGAGGGAAGCGCCGAAGACATGCCTGAAGAACCTTCAGCGGAGGGGGCGGCGCCGAGCGCGATTATCACGGAATTGGCCGCCGCGGGTTTCGAGGATGCCCGCCAGGTTGGTCGTGGCGGCGCGGGCGTGATCTACCGCTGCTACGAGACGGCGCTGGGGCGAAGCGTCGCGGTCAAGGTGCTGCCCTCCCACCTCGACGAGGAGGACAGCAGGGAACGCTTCCTGCGCGAGGGCTACGCGATGGGCGGGCTGTCCGGCCATCCCAACATCGTCCACATCCTGCGTGTCGGAATGACGACCAGCAATCGGCCCTACATCGTCATGCCCTACCACGCCGCGGACTCACTGGCGGTTCGATTGCGGCACGAGGGCCCCATCCCCTGGCCCGAGGCGCTGCGGATCGGCGTGAAGTTGTGCGGAGCGCTAGAGACCGCGCATCGCAACGGCACCCTGCACCGCGATATCAAGCCCGCGAATGTGCTGATCAACGACTACGGGGAGCCGCAGCTCAGCGACTTCGGAATCGCGCACATCGAAGGTGGCTACGAGACAGCCACCGGCTTCTTCTCCGGCACCATCGACTACACCGCGCCCGAAGTGATGACTGGAAACCCGGCGACCGTGGCGGCCGACATCTACTCGCTGGGCGCCACGATCTATGCGCTGATCGCCGGCAACGCCGCGCACGAACGGAGAAAGGGCGAGGACCTGATCCAGCAGTACCTGCGGATCAGCTCCAGCGGGATCCCGGATATGCGCCCCGAAGGAATCCCGGACTCGGTGTGCGCGGCGATCGAGAAGGCGATGTCGCTCGATCCGACCCAGCGGCCGTCCACCGCAGAGGAGTTCGGTCACGATCTGCAGGCCGCGCAGCGGGCCAACGGCCTGAAACCCGATGCCATGGCGATCACCCGGATCGGGGACAACACCGGGCGCACCGCGATCCTGGCCCCGGGCGCCCCGAGTGGCCCGCCCAGCGCGGCCGGCGATAGCCGCCAGACCCGGCCACCTGGCCCACCCACCGACAACCGCACTTCCCCGAGCAGCCCGCCGATCACTCCGCCGCGCGCTCCCCGCGGCGACTCGGCTCAAAGCGACTTCGCCGAGGCCACCAACGTCCTGCGCAGCATGCAGGCACACACCGAGCCGCAGGTCGCCAAGGCACCGCCGCCCGCAGAGCCGGGCAAACTCCCAGGCAAACCCACGGGCAAACCCACCGGCCCGAAGGCGCTGTTCGGTCGATCCGCAACCAAGAAGAACCGTCTACTGATGGCCGGGGCGATCGCGGTGGCGCTGCTGCTGGTCATCGGCGGTGTCGTCATCGCGATGTCCCAGGACGACAACAAGCACAGCCAAGCGACGAGTCAGCCGCGGACCCAGGCGCCCGTCCAGTGGAAACCGATCACCAACGCGCGCACCGCGCGCGACGCGACGGCGACGACCCAATCCGACGGCACCATCTGGATTTTCGGCGGCATCGGCAGCGACGGATCGGTGACCGCGCGCCACGAGGGCTACGACCCCGCCATCGACGAATGGAAAGGCGGCGACGACCTTCCCGTCCCGGTGCAACGCGCCGCAGCGGTGACCTGGCAGGGCAACCCGGTGGTCCTGGGCGGCTGGAAGACCACGGGAACCAAACCCGCTGCGAGCGACCAGGTTTGGCGAGTGGTCAACAGTCACTGGGTGGAGCTGCCGCGCCTGCTGCAGCCGCGGGCGGCGGCCGCCGCGGCGGTGGTCGGTGACCGCATCATCGTCACCGGCGGAGTGGACGCCGACGGTGCGCTGCTGAACACCACCGAAATCTTCGACGGCAACAGCTGGACGCTTGGAGCGCCGATACCGACGCCACGGCAGTTGCTCGCCGCGGCCACCGACGGCAAATTGGTGTACGCCGTCGGCGGAGCCAGTGGCAGCACGGACTCGGCGGCGGTCGAGGCGTACGACCCCGCCGCGAAGTCCTGGAGCACGTTGCCGCCGCTGCAGCGGCCACGCAGCGATCTCGGTGTGGCGATCGCCGACGGGCGTCTGGTGGCGGTTGGCGGCTTGTCCGGCGGCGAAATCCTCAAGAGTGTGTCGGTGTTCGACCTGACGGCCAAGGTCTGGGACGCCCTACCGGACATGGCCACCGCGCGGCACGGGATGGCGGTAGCCGCGGTAGAGAAGACCGTCTACGCGATCGGTGGGTCGACGGGTCCCGCGGATCAGCAGGTGGTCTCCTCGGCGGAGGCGCTCACCCTGCCCGCGCGCAAGATTCAGCCGGCGTCGCAGTGGCGTAGCCTGCCCGACGCGAAGACGCCCCGGCTGATGATGGCGTGGACGGTGCTCAGCGACAAGATCTGGGTGATCAGCGGTTTGTTGAACGGCACGGTGCTGAACACGGTCGAGAGCTACGACCCGCGGACCGGGGTCTGGGAGACCGGTCCGCCGTTGCCCGTGGCGCTGCACCACGCCGCGGCGGCCACCTATCGCGGCGAAGTGGTGGTGCTCGGCGGCGCGACCGACAACATCGCCGACGCATCCAACAGGGTGTTCGCTTTGCGGGGCAACAACTGGGTCGAGCTGCCGCCGCTGGGTCATCCCCGAGCTGCACCGGCGGCCGCGGTGGTCGGCGACAAGCTCGTGGTCGTCGGTGGTCAGAATGCCAAGCAAGTGGTGCCGCAGACCGAGGTCTTCGACGGCACGTCTTGGAGAGACTCCGCCGACATGCCGACCCCGCGCGAGCACCTGGCCGCCGTTTCGGACGGGACTTACGTCTACACCGTGGGTGGCCGATTCCTGTCGGCCGATAAGAACTCCGCGGCCTTCGAGCGGTATGACCCGGCGTCGGGGACTTGGACCAAGCTGGTCGACATGCCGACGCCGCGCGGAAGTTACGGTGCCACCTACATCGACGGCCGCGTCGTGGCGGTCGGCGGCGAGGAACCGACGCGGGTGCTGGCTGTGGTGGAGTCCTATGACATCGCCGATGGCAAGTGGTCGACCCTCACCCCCATGCCGACCGCGCGGCACGGCGAGGCGGTGGCAACGGTCGGCCACACGATCTATGTGATCGGTGGCGCCAATCGTCCCTCGCACGAGGGCGGCACCGCGACGGTCGAGGCGCTCGATTTCAATTAGCGGTCGCAGATCGCTTGTTTTATCCCTGTGGAATATGGGGACTCGGTAGAGACGGCTGCCGCATAACCGCACACCGATCTATCGATGGAGCTCATTATGAGTACCAGCAATATCGTCTGGATTGTGATCGCCGCACTCGTGCTCCTCGCGCTGATTGCCGCACTCGTCGTCGTCTCGACCAGGGCGAAGCGGCGCCGCCAGTTGGAGCAAGCCGAACAAATCCGCGAGCAGGCCAGGGTGGACGCCGCCCGAGTGGAACGCCGCGAGGCGCTCGCACAGGAAACCGCTGCCAAGGCGCGTGCGGCGCAGGCCGAGGCGGAGGCCAAGGCCGCCGAAGCCGCCCGGCTGCAGGAACGTGCCGCCGCCCACCAGGACGAGGTGGCGACATCGCGCGAGCAACTCGACGAGCAGCTCAAGCGCGCCGACACCATCGACCCGACGGTCCGCAGAAACAACGCTGACCGCGTTGATGACGATGCGCCAACCGAGGACAAGGCGTGGAGCCAAGAGTTGACCAACCCCAACTACCAGGACGGGTCCCAGCGCGACGCCGAGCACTACGGCGGGGCGAACACCTGAGGAGTCAGAGCCCGCGCACCGCTTCGCGACTGCGCGTTGCGATTCGTTGCTCCCGCGCATACAGCAGCCCGTAGGTGAACCCGTTCTCTCCGGGGGTTGTTCCTGCAGCGATCGCCAGCCGTCGAAGCGTGGCGGTGGCCACCTCGGCATCCTGATGGTCACCCAATACCTGCTGAATATGCTTGTACCGCTTGATTGTCCGCTTGGCGCCCTTATCGATCGGGCGACACAGTTCGGCGGCGTACCGGGCGCGCTTGGCAGCCTTGCGTGCGCGGTGCAGCATCTCGCCGGAGCCGCCGTCGAGGGCCTCGGCCAGGCGCTTATCCGCCTTGTGCCGCGCGCGATCGGTTCGCTTGCGCAGTTGCTTGCGGGTGAGGCCGGCAGCAACGGGCGGGTCGGCCCGCCAGTCGCGTAGCACCGCGGTGAGAGCCAGGTAGCGTTCGGATTCCATTGCTTCGCCGACGCGGGTGCGGGCCGGCAGTTCAATCGCCTTCAGCTCGTTGCGAATTCGCGATCGTACCGGACCCAGTACCAGGGTATCGGGCAACTCGTCGAGCGCTTCGGAGAAGCGGCGCGACTGGACGTGGCAATCGCGGACCTCGCCCAGCAGTCCCGCGAACCACTTGAGTTCGTCGTCCATGTCACCCACCGCCGGACCGTCGAGCGCCTTGCGGAATACCCGCAGCGTGCTGCGCAGCCGTCGGATAGCCACCCGGGTGTCGTGGATCGGGTCGTCCCCGCTGCGCAGCCCGGCATCCCCGGCCGCGATCTCGTCGAGTTGGGTGTTCAGGTAGTCAGTAAGCGCCTCGACGGCCCGAGTGTCCGGCATACGGAACGCATTTCCGCGCGGTGCGGTCGCCAAACCTTTATCGGCCGGGGACGGGACCGGGTTCCGGTGGCGACATCGGGTCTGCGTTGGCGTGGCTGCCGGCCTTGGGTCCGATGTCGGACACCTGCCACTTGTCGCCGGTCCTGTTGACGGTGACCTGCAACAGGATCAGAGACACCCGCGACTTGGGGTTCTGCAGATTGCGGGTGGTCTGCGCGGCCGATACCACCACCTGGTAGACCTGCCCCGGTTGCGCTACCGCGTCGGTGGCCAGTACCTCACCGGATGAGGTGACCTGTGCTTGCGTCATGATGCCTTTGAGAAGCTCGGTGGCGTTGACGTACTTGTCCTTGAGTGTCTGCGAGACGCCATCCTCGACAGCGCGGAAGAAGGCGTCGGGGTCCTCGAAGCTGTAGGTGAGCGATTTCAGCGCGTAGTCCCGAGCGAGCCGCGACGCGGTTTCGCGGTCCGCTTCGCTGTGCCGCAGTGCCGTCAACTCCCCGGAGACGTTGCGGTACTTGTCGAATCCGAACCACCCGGCTGCAACCAACGCCAACACGACAAGAGCCCAAACCCAACGCCGACGGTATGGAGCACGGGGCACGCCGGCATCGGGAGCCTCGCCGGCCTCGGCGGTGTCTTCGATTGTCTCCTCAATCAGGGTGTCGTTGCTCACGGGTGTCCTCTCGGTACGGTGACGTGCACGCGAACGCCGCCTGTGTCGTTGAACGTCGACTCCCACACGTCGACGAAGTGTCCTGCGTCCACCTTGAATTCGCGCAGCGGCGCGGTGGCCGGTTCCAACGCCGCGGCGAAGGTACTCAGCGGCCCTGACAGCATGTCGAGGTACCGCTGGAGGTTGGACACCAAGGTGGGGACCGGGGCACCGGGGGCGAAGACGCCGTCACCGGTGTGCGCATACTCGTCGACCCTGCGGGTGAGATCCGCCAACGCCGACACCGAACTGGGCAGGGCCGCACCGCTTCTGGTGAGTAAGCCACCGACGTCTTGCTTACTGATGTCGGTGGTCAACGTTTCGACGTTGCCGAAGAGCGTGGTCAGCAGCAGGTTGTTGTCCCGCTCCATGTTCGCGGCCAGGCCCGCGGTGCTCGCCAGCGAGTCCAAGGCGGCGTCGTTGTCCGCGAAGGCCACCGAGACGGCGCCGACGATGTTGTTGACGTATGTCGGGTTGAGCACCGACAGCAGCGCATTGGCCTTGTTCAGCAGGTCGCTGACGGTGACGGCGGCAGCGACCCGCTCCGCCGGGATGACGGTGCCGTCGCTGAAGTAGGGCGGTGCAACGTGTTTCGGCGTGAAGTCGATGTACTGCTCGCCGACCAGGGACAAGTTTTGGATGCTGATGGCACTGTCGGCCGGGACGGGATGCTGCTGGTCGATGTCCAGCGAGACCAGCAATCCGGTGGGGGTGGTTTGGATTCCGGCTACTCTACCGATCCGTATCCCCCGCATCGTCACCTGCGAGGTGGGCATCAACCCACCGGAGTTGTCCAGCAGCAGGGTGAGCCGGGTCCTCTGGCCGGTCGGTTCGACGTTGAGCACACCGAACGTCAAATAGGCCGCACCAAGCAATGTCACCACCGCCAGAATGGCCGAGGTGACCGTCACGTTGAACCTCATGGCAGCATCCCCATCGTTCGCAGTACCGAGATCGCTTCGTCCGCACGCGTTCCGGGGTCGGTGGTGACGCTCAGTTTGGGGCCGCCGTTGCTGTAGAACGGGATCAACTTGTCCCGCATCAGCGCGACGAACTTGTCGGCAATGGCCGGAAAGGTGATGTCGGCTGACGCGATTGTCCGCACCGTCGGGGTGATGTAGGACAGCATCCGCAGTAGGTCTGGGGCATTGGGGACCAGTAGCTGGCCACCGTAACGGCCGAGATCCTGTGCGCAGACAAGCAGTTGGATGATACCCGGTAGCACGGCGGCCATGCCCCGAAGCCTGGCGGGCCCCTCGTTGACCAGCCGGTCGAACGCCCATGTGTCGGCCAGCAGGCCGTCACTCACAGTTGCGGTGCCGCTGAGGATCTCGTCGATCACATCTTCGTTCGCCGCCAGATCGTGCAGCATCCCGGCCAGCTTCTGCCGCATCCGGTCCAACTCGGCCGGGTCTTTGGAGAACGCATGGTTGAAGTTGACCACCGACTCTTGCAGGGTGTTCAGCGAGCCACCGGACACCAAGGTCGACACGGAGCGCAGGATGTCCTCGACGTTGTCCGCCGGAACCGTGTTGCGCAGCGGAATCGTGTCGCCATCATGCAACCAGACCGGCGCCGGGCTTTCCGAAGGCAGTAACGCGATGTAGATGTCGCCCAGCACCGTCGCCTGGCGCAACTCGGCGCGCAGGTCGCGCGGCAGCCTGACGCTGTCGTCGACGTCGATGTGGGCGACGGCCGTGTTGCCGACCAACTGGACCCGATCCAGGACGCCCACCTGCACTCCACCCAGGTCGACCTTGGCCCGCGCCGGCAGATTCAGCACGCTGGAGAATTCGATCTTGATGGAGTACTTGCCGGTTGGCGCATACGCGCCGGGTACCGGAAGCCGGGTCGGGTCCAGCGCACAGCCGGATAGCAGCCCGATCACTATCAAGGCGGGCAGTACACGCCGGATCATGATGCCGCCGCTCCCATCAAAAGATCGGTCAGGCCCAGCGAGACCGCGTCGGGGGGTGCGCCGGGTGCACACGCCGCCTCGGCACCGGGTATGTTGCGCTGCCGCAACGCATCACAGACCGCACCGGCCTGCGCCGGTGACATCGACACCTGCGGCGGAAGGTAGGTGACGTTGTGGGCGCCCCAGGCCGGCTGGTACTGCGAAGCGATCCAGTTCGTCACGGGCGGCAACGCGTTGATGAATCCGACGATCTGTGGTGTGAAGGCGGTGAGGACATCGCGTAGCCAAGGGATCAGCTTGTCGCCGATGTTGTTGTACGCCCGCGGTCCGAATCTGTTCAACGCATCGACCAGGAGCGGGAGCGAGTGCGCCAGGTGGCCCAGCGCAGACCCGAAGCCGGTCGAGAGCCCCTCGATCATCCGCAGGCTCTCGGGCAGGGACTGGATCACGGTGCTGAAGGTGTCCCAGTGCTGCAGTAAATCGGAGGTAAGCACTTCGCTGTTCGCCAGCAGCCGACGGGATTCGGCGTCGGCATTGTTGGGATCGCCGACAAGGGCCACGAGGTCCCGCAGCGTTTCGCCGAGTTGTGGGCCGGTTCCCTCCAAAGAGCGGCTCAACGCGGCCAGGCTTTCGTTGATCGCCTGAGCCCCGGGCGCCTTCATCGGGTCCTGGCCCCCGCCTGACCCAAGGATGGTGCCGGCGAGTTTGTCGACAGCAGAGAAGGTTTGGCTGACACTGATCGGGGTCCTCGTCGACTCGAGCTTGATACAGTGTGCGCCGGTCAGTTTCGGACCTGCGGCATACGGCTTGGTGAGTTCGACATGCCGGTCGGCGACGACCGACTGTGAATAGCTCAGCGCTCCCACGTCGGCCGGCAGCTCGAGGTCGTTGGGGACGGTGAAGTCGACCCGGACGTGGTCGGCCTCATTGGTGATCGCGGTTACGGAACCCACATCGATGCCCAGCAACTGCACCTTGTTGCCCGGGTACAGGCCGACCGCGTCATGGAACTCCGCGCATAGTGCCCTGGCGGCGCCGAACTCCGGTGCCATCAACTTGGCACCTGTCACCGCCGTGGCGACCACACCCGCCACGACCACTGCTATCAGTACCGGCTTCTTCATTTCAGCACTGCTTCACCATGTTCGGCAGGCAGACCGTCTGCGCATGAGGTACGCGGTTGCCTGGGTCCACGACCACGTGGTCGCCGCGCAGCATGGGCAACAAGACGTTGAGGATCTGGCCGAGGCCTTCGCTGGCCTTACCCACCCGATCCGGATGGGCCACCAGCGCCGAGACGATGTCGTCGATGCCGTTGATCGACGGTGCAAGCTCGCGGTTGTAGAACACCATGACCCGGTCGATGATGCGGGTCAGTTCGGCCAGCAGCGTGAAGAACTCTATGATGTCAACAGATTTCGAGGTGTAGCGCTGCCCTACTAGCGCGAACTGCTCCAGCAACGCCGTGATTTCGTGGCGTCCAGCGGCAAGGGCGCTGCCGGCATGATCGACGAAGTCCACGCCGCGGTGGAAGTCGCCGCTCATCTTGCTCAACGATCGAGTCAACTCGTTGGCGGACTGCAGGATCTCGCGCAGCGCATTGGGATAATTGTTGGTTGCGTCGGCCAGTTCGGTGAAGGTGTCGTGAATCACCTGGCCGTTGACATCCCGCAGGAACGGTGTCGCCGCCTGGATGATGTCGTTGCCTTCGAACGGGACCTTCACCCGTTGGGGTGGAATTCCGTTGCGGCCCAACGGGGCACTGCCCTGCGGGTCGAGGGCGAGGTAGTGCCCGCCCAACGGTGTCAACAACCTGATGTCCAGGGTCGACTCGGACCCGATCAGCAGCGACCGTTTGACGCTGAACTTCAGCTCAACCAGGGTACGGTCCAGCCGCACCCTGGTGACCTTTCCCACCGGGATACCGGCGATCCGAACCTCGTCGCCACTGCGCGCACCGCCCGAGGTGGTGGCGTGAGCCGTGAAGTCGGCCTGCCCGGTGGGATTGACGTAGGCCAGCCCGGTCGTGACCAACGCTACCGCGATCGCTGACACACCCACTATCCCGAGCCGGCGACTGCGCGCCGCTTCGGCGGTCTCGTGCAGTAATCGCCGGTTACGCAAGCTGAACCTGGTCACCGGCACACCACCAAACCCTGTTGAGCGAAGGACACTTCACCGATTCCGGGCAGGTGCAGCTCGCCGTTGGAGCAGGTGAGCGGGGGACGTTCGTCGTCGACCAGGGAGTCGCGCAGGCCCTGGATCAGCGTTGGGGTCAGCGACAGGCCGGCGATGACGGTTGGCGTCTGCGGGAACAACCGGGTGGCCAGGCCGTACAGCGGCGAAGTCGACGCGTCGAAGCCTTGTTCCGCGGTGCGCAATACCTGAACCAGGCTGCGCAGCATCGGTAGCTCGATGTCGATCGAGGTGCGGAACTGCTCTGCCCGGGACGTGAAGGTGCTCAGGGCGTCGGTGAGCGCATCGATGAGGTGGAAGAGCTGTTGGGACTTGCCGCCCAGGTCTTGCGAGAGCGCGCTGAGGTTGCGCAGCAGCACGGTGATGACGGCCTGGCGGTTTACGGCGTATTTGGAGATGGCGTCGAGGTCCCGCAGTACCGAACCGATCCCGCTGTCGTCGCCCTGGATCAGGCGCAAGAGATTCTCGCCGAACTGGTTGAGCTGGGCGGTGTCGAGTGTCTGGAACACCGGGCGAAGGCCGTTGAAAAGTCGAGTGATGTCGAAGGACGGCACGGTCTGCCCGAGTGGGATGGCCGAGCCGGTGGGCAGTCTGTCACTCGCGGCGGGTGGCTGGACCAGCTCGACATAGCGCTGGCCCAGCAGATTTTGATAACGCACCGCTGCAATGGTGTTGCGGTACAACGGGTGTGCGTTCAGCGCGGTGAAATCGACCTTGGCGGTGCGGCCTTCGAGGTGGATGGCCTGGACCTTTCCGACCTGCACGCCAGAGATCCGCACGTCGTTGCCCACGTCGAGGCCCGAGACGTCGGTGAACGTCGCGGTGTAGTGCGACACCGGACCGCTGACCGGACTGCGTAAGGCGGTGAGGAGCAGGATCGCACACACCGCCGCTATCGCGGTGAATGCGATCAGCCAAAACAGCGGTTTGCCAAGCTGTCTCATCGCGGTGCTCCGGCATCCAGGGTCACCTCGGTGCGCAGTCGAACTTGGCCGTCCACTACCGTGAGCGCGCCGTCGGCGCGGTCAAGCAGTCCGGAGAGCCGGTCATAGGCCGGCGCAAGGCTGCCGGCGGCGAACGACGCCGGGATTCCGACGTTCATGATCGCGTTGACCAGCTGAATGATCCAGGGGTTGTTACGCGCGGAAATCCGGCCGACATCCATCAGCAGCTGACCGGTCTGCTGGAAAACGAGGTTGGTTCGGTCGACCGCGCCGGGCGCGACCAACGGCGTCAGCCCGTCGAGCAGCCCGGTGGTCAAACCTACGACGGGCAGCACGTCACGCAACCCGCCCACAAACGATGCCAGCACCGAAAGTGATTGCGCCACCGGCATGGTGTCGCTGTCGGCAACGATTCTGGCCAGGTCCGCACCGGCCCTGGCCACCGGCTCCAGGATGCCGGCGTGCCGGCGCAACACCTCGATCACATGCGCGAACTCGGGTGTGTCGAAGCTGCGGCTCAATCGTTGCCCCTGGCGCAGCAGCCCGGTGATCGAGGCGGCCTGCACGTCGGCGGCCATCACCAGGGTCTGGTTCGGCCGCAATGACGATCCGCTGCCCGTGCTGACGAGTTCGACTGCGGCCGTGCCGAAGACGTTCGAGGACGTGAACCTGGCCTTGGTGTCGGTGGTCAGCGCACGGGCCTGCCGCGGGTCGAGCACCACGGTCATCTTCTGCTTGTTGTAGCCGATCGACTCCAGCGCCTTCACCGATCCGATGGCCAGACCGTGGAACTTGACCTCGGCGCCAGGTGCCAGACCCTCGCCGATCGTATTGGCCACCAAGGTCAACTTGAACGTGTCGTCATAGGTGCCGTGCGCGGTCTCGTAGAGCACGCCGCCGGCCACGACAAGTGCGGCCGCGACGGTCAAACCCCGAATGCGCAGGGCGCGAGAGCTGCTCATCTGCTACCCCGACAACCGCAGGCCCGGATTGTTGCCCCAGAACACCAACGTCAGCACCATGTCGGCAACGACCACCGAAATCAGGCTGGCGCGGATCGCCCGCCCAGAGGAGTGGCCGACACCTTCCGGGCCACCGGCGGTGTAGTAACCCTCGTAGCAGTGGATAGCCACGATGAGCAGCACGAAGATACTCGCCTTGACGATCGAGAGGAGCACGTCCGACGGTTGGATGAACGCGTCGAAGTAGTGGTCGTAGGTGCCCGAGGACTGCCGGTGCACCACATTGACCACCAGCGCACAACACAGGTAGCTCAGCACCAGCGCCAGCAAGTAGAGCGGGACGATGGTGATCATGCTGGCGATCACCCGCGGGGTCACCACGTACGGAATCGACTGAATGCCCTGTACCTCAAGGGCATCGATCTCCTCGGAGATCCGCATGGCACCGAGCTCGGCGGTCATTCGCGTGCCGGCCTGAGCGCCGAACCCGATCGCGGCGATCATCGGCGCCATTTCGCGGGTGTTCGCATAGGCGGAGATGAATCCGGTGAGCGGCCCCATGCCAACCATGTCCAGGGCGGCATATCCTTCGATTCCGACCGACGCGCCAATCGCGGCGCCCATGAAGACCAGTACGCCGACTGTTCCGCCACCGACGATGAACGACCCACTGCCCCAGACCATGTCGACGAGGATGGTGCCCGTATGGCGCCGGTACCTGGCAAGTGTTCGCGGTACCGCACCGAGCATTTGGGCGACGAATGTCGCCTGATGGCCGAGCCGCTCGAAGAACGACAGGCCGCGGTGGCCCACTGACATCGGCAACCGGACGGCGGTGCCCAGTCCGTGCGGTAGGTAGCGCGACGGTCGCGCGGTGAACTGGGTCATCAGCCGACCCTCGTCGGCATGAACATGGTGACGAATTGTGTGATCACCAGGTTGAGCAGAAATACCGTGACCACGCCCAGCACCACCGAGGCGTTGACGGCGTCGGCGACACCGCGTGGACCGCCTCGGGCCTCCAGCCCGCGCTGGCAGGCGATCAAGGTGACGATCACACCGAACAACCAGGTTTTGAGCAGTGCCACCACGAGATCTGTTGTGGTGGCAAAAGACCCGAAGGAGGCGATGTAGCTGCCCGGGGTGCCGGACTGATAGCCGACGTTGATCACGTAGCCGGCGGACAGCCCCATGAAGATGATGAAGACGCACAGCAGCGGCGCCACCACGACCATCGCCGCCAGCCGCGGCGTGACGAGCCGCTGCACCGGGTCGATACCCATCACCCGCAGGGCGTCCACCTCGTCGCGGATGTTACGGGCGCCCAGGTCGGTGGTCACCGCGGCACCCGCGGCCCCGCCCAGCAGCAGCGCGGCCACGATCGGCGCGGCCTGACGTATCACGCCGAGGCCGCTGGCGGCCCCGGAGATCGACGTCGCGCCGACTTGTTGGATGAGGCTGCCCACTTGGACGGCGACGATGACGCCGAACGGGATGGAAATCAGCAGGGCCGGTATGGCGGTGACGCTGACGATAAACGACGCCTGACTGAGCGTGTCCCGCCACGGGTGACGCAACCGGACGAGATCGGTGGCCAGGTAGACCGCCGCCTGGGCGGCCAGTTCGAAGAAGCGACCGAGAGTCTGCAGCGACCGGTCCGCCTTGCCCAGCGCGCGGCGGCGCATTTTGCGCATGGCCCCGCCGGGGGCGGGGCGGATGGTCTCCACATCAGGCTTCCGGGTTGCCGTCGCGGCGGCCGACAACTCCGGCGCGGCAGACAAAAACGGCATGGCGGTTCCCGATCAGATGAAGCTGGAAAAGTGGTGAGTTCGCACAGTACAACACCGCACATTATTAACGCGAGACTTTTTTGCCATTTTTTCAGGCTGGCACCGAGTGCCGAATTCGCGATGTAAAGCTACTTTACGCCGCCGCCATTAGTGCCATTGATTGCGGCGGACGTAAATTGTTAGAACGAATACCAAGTCAACTCTGGTAGCGACGTGGCCAAGGGTTTAAGCTGCGCTACACATTGAGCGGATTGGAGGTTGCTGATATGGCGGAAATGGCCGCGGCTTTGGCGACACCGCTGCAAGCCTTGGGCAGCGAGTACGACGTGGTGATCCTGGGTTCTGGGTATGGCGGCGCCATCACCGCCGCACGGCTCGGGGTTGCCAATGCGCGGGCCGGCGGCAAGCTGCGCATTGCGGTGCTCGAGCGCGGGTCGGAGCATCCCACCGGCAGCTTCCCCGAAACCGAGAAGGCGGCGGCGGCGCAGCTACGTTCGCCGTTCAACCCACTGGGCCTGATCGAGGTCGAGCGGTTCAAGACCATCGACGTCATCCACGCCAACGGCCTCGGCGGCACTTCGCTGATCAACTTCAACGTGGCGATCGTGCCGGACCGGGAGGTCTTCTTGTCCTCTTGGCCGCGGGAGATCCAGCGGTTGGTGGAACAGGGCCCGTCCGTCGGAGGACTCGAGACGTACTACGCGCGGGCCAAGCGCATGCTCGGCGCGGTGCCCTACGCCGAGAACGTGCCGCTGCGCCGGGTGGAGGCGTTCACCCAGATCGCCAAGAACGCCGGGGCGCAGTTGCAGCTACTGGACATCACTGTCAGCACCGAGGATCGCGTCACCAAGTACGGCGTGCAACGGCGCCGCTGCCCCAACCATGGCGGCGACGGCACCGGGGACAACACCGGTTCGAAGAACACATTGATGACCAACTACCTGCCGATGGCCGCCCACTTCGGCGTCGAGTTGTTCGCCGGCATCGAGGCCCAGCGCATCGAGCCGGCCGGCGACGGCCGCTGGCGCGTGGTCACCCGGCGCACCGGTGACAAGGGTGCCGGGAAGGAATCCGCGGTCATCACCCGGCGGGTGGTGGTGTCGGCGGGGACGCTCGGCAGCAACGGGATCCTGCTGCGCTCGAACCGGGCAGGGTTGCCGTTGTCCACTCGGCTCGGCAAGAACTTCAGCGGCAACGGCGACAACTTCGGCATCGCCTACAACACCGACATGCGCACCGACACCCAGACCTGGGCGACCACCGATGGCCCGCCACGCTCACTGCTGGCCTGCGGCCCCAGCATCACCGCGGCGATGCGCTTCGGCGCCGACCAATCTGACCTGCGGAAACGATTCACCGTCCAGGACCTTTCGCTGCCCCGCGCGCTCGTCGACAGCTTCCGGTTCGGGCTGATGGGACTGGCGGCGGCCAGCCACCGCGACTACCGCAGAGCCAAGTTGGAGCGTTGGCGCCGCGACATCGCCTTCAACACCGACGGGGCGATGAATCACTCGCTGGGCTTCCTGATCATGGTGCACGACAACTCCGACGGGGAGCTGGTGCTGCGCAAGAACGGCAGCGTGAAGATCGACTGGCCGGGCGCCCCGACCGAGCGGGTGTACAAGGACGTGGACGCCGTGATGCGCCCGGCGGTGGAGGCCATCGGCGGCACGTACATCAAGAACCCGCGCTGGGACAAACGCTTCCTGGGCAAGCACCTGATCACCGCTCACCCGATGGGCGGGTGCGTCACCGCCGACAACGTCGACGCCGGAGTGGTCGACCACGCCGGGCGGGTGTTCCGGCCCGACGGCGGCACCTACGAAGGCCTGTATGTGTGCGACGCCTCGGTGATCCCGCGCGCGATCGGCGTCAACCCGTTCCTGACGATCTCGATGTTCGCCGAACGTGCCGCCGAGCTGTTGCGCGAGGAGCTGGACCTGCCCGGCTATGACCCGGCCGTCGAGGCGGACGACCGGGCCTGACCCGGACTTCTAGGTGCGCAGCGCGAAGAAGCCGATCATCTCGTAGCGCCCCTTCGGCAGCCGGAACAGGATCTTGCCGAGATAGGTGCCCGGCACCACCTCGACCAACTCGTCGCGGATGCTGCGGATGATGACGTACGGGTTCTCCTTGACGTCGGCGTAGTCGATGACCAGGACCTGCACGTCCGGGTCCAGCTTGCCGGCGTCGTGATAGGTCTTGAAGTCGAAGGCGAGCTTGCCGTCGGCCGCGTCTTTCATTCGGTACATCGGCCACAGCAGCTTGGACGGCAGGCGCGAACCGGATGTCATCCGGTTGTCGCCGGCGTGGCCTTCGGAGTCGAAGCGTTTCCCTTGCCACGGCATCCACAGGTTGGTGACGAATCGTACGGCCGCGTCGACGAGCGGGTTCGTCGTGGTCATCACCAGGATCCCGTTGGTTGGACCGTCCAGGCTCCTTGGCGCGGCGCCTTTGCTGAAGATCGCGTTGAGCTCAGCCTCCGCGGCCGCGCTGTCCGCCTTCGCACGTTCTTTCAGTTCGAGAATCCATTGCCAGGCTTCGTCGGACGCCTGGCGCTTCCGGAGTTCGGAAACGCGGGATTCGGCTGCTTCGATTGTCATTGCTATGCCCTATCTCTGGTCGGGACCCCGGCACGGGGCCGTCACAGAGAAATTAAATCCAGTTATTGCAAAAAACAATGGTCATAATTAAACGACAAAAGTCAAAGTATTGGACATTTTCCGACGCCCTGATGCCTTGTCGAAATTGTTTACATCAGGCTCGCTAGAGCCAGGTGTCCTGGGTGGTCGTGGTGAGGAAGGCTTCCAGGTCGTCGCGCCATTGGGCGGGGTGGTCTTGTCCGGTTCGATGCCGGTGTATTCGCCGCGGTAGAACAGCAACGGACGCGGCTTGATCTTCGGCACCTCGGACAGCGAACTGACCGCACCGAAGACCACGAAGTGGTCGCCGCCGTCGTGCACGGACGCGACAGTGCAGTCAATGTATGCCAATGATCCCTCGATGATCGGCGAACCGAGTTCCGATGCATGCCAATCGATTCCGGCGAACTTGTCGGGCTCCTTTGAACCAAAGCGCGCCGAGACGTGTTTCTGGCTTTCGGTCAGCACGTTGACGCAGAACCGACCGCTGGCCTCGATTGCCTGCCAGGACCGCGACACCTTGGTCGGGCAGAACAGCACCAGCGGCGGGTCCAGCGACAGCGCGGCGAACGACTGGCAGGCGAAACCGATCGGTACGTCGTCGTGCACGGTGGTGATGATGGTGATGCCCGTGCAGAACTGGCCCAGCACGCTACGGAACGCGCGCGGGTCGATCGGCGCAGCATTCATGGCTAGCTCTTGAAGCCGACCGAGAAGTCGTGGCCCCACAGGCTCACCGCGGTGCTCTCGCGGGCGATCCAGTCATCGTCGGCGACTTGTCTTCCTTCGCAACCGAATTCGATGTCAAAACCGCTCGGCGTCTTCATGTAGAAGGACAGCATCAGGTCGTTGACGTGCCGGCCCAGGGTGGCCGACATCTTCACCTTCTTGCGTAGTGCCCGGTCCAGGCACAGCCCGACGTCGTCGGCGTTCTCCACTTCGACCATCAGGTGCACGATGCCCGACGGGGTCGGGGCCGGCATGAAGGCCAGGCTGTGATGACGCGGGTTGCAGCCGAAGAAGCGAAGCCAGGCCGGTGCCCCATCGGCGGGCCGGCCCACGATCTGCGGGGGCAGTCGCATGGAGTCCCGAAGCTTGAAGCCGAGCACATCGCGGTAGAAGTGCAGCGATTCGGCGTCGTCCTTGGTGGACAACACCACATGGCCCAGCCCCTGCTCACCGGTGACGAATTTATGGCCGTACGGGCTGACCACCCGCCGGTGCTCCAGCGCGGCGCCGTGGAAGACCTCCAGGCAGTTACCCGACGGGTCGGAGAACCGGATCATCTCATCGACCCTGCGGTCGGCGAGTTCGGCCGCGGTCGCCTCTTTGTACGGCGTCCCCTCGACGTCCAGCCGATTCCGGATCTCCTGCAGTCCTTCGGCGTTCGCGCATTCCCAGCCGGCCTCGGCGAGCCGGTCGTGTTCGCCGGGCACAATCACCAGACGGGCCGGGAAGTCGTCCATCCGCAAGTACAGCGCACCTTCGGTGTTCCCCTTGCCCTCGACCATGCCGAGGACCTTCAGGCCGTACTCGCGCCACGCCGCCATATCGGTGGCCTCGATGCGCAGATAGCCCAGTGACCGGATGCTCATCTCGCACCTCCTAAGAAATCAATCGTGAGTTTGTTGAACTCGTCGAACTTCTCGACCTGGGCCCAATGTCCACACTGCCCGAAAACGTGCAATTGAGCTCGCGGGATGGTCTTCAGCGCCACCAGCGCGCCATCGAGCGGGTTGACCCGGTCTTCCCGGCCCCAGATCAGTAGCACCGGCTGGCGCAGCTTGTACACCTCGCGCCACATCATGCCGAGCTCGAAGTCGGCTCCGGAGAACGACATTCCCATCGCACGGGTCGCGGTCAGCGATTCCGGCGTACTGGCCAGCTCGAACCGCTGGTCGATCAATTCCGGGGTGATCAGCTTCTGGTCGTAGACCATCACCCGCAGGAACGCCTCGAGGTTATCCCGGGTGGGCTCCATGGAGAACTTGCCCAGCCGCTTGACGCCCTCGGTCGGGTCGGGTGCGAACAGGTTGACACTCAGACCGCCCGGACCCATCAGCACCAGGCGCCCGGCCAGTTCGGGATAGTCCAGCGCGAAGCGCACTGCGGTGCCCCCGCCCAGCGAATTACCCACCAGCGGAACACGTCCCAGCCCAAGTTGGTCGAACAGTCCCTTGAGCGCCCTGGCCGCGTAGCGGTTGAACTGCCCGTGCTCGGCGCGTTTGTCGGAGTGCCCGTAGCCGGGCTGATCGACGGCCAGCACGTGAAAGTGCTTGGCCAGTACCGCGATGTTGCGGGAGAAATTCGTCCAGCTCGACGCGCCGGGCCCGCCGCCGTGCAACAACACCACCGTCGGCGCATTGCCGATCCCGGCCTCGTGGTAGTGCAGCTTCAGCGGCCCGTCGACGTCGACCTCCGCGTAACGCGAGGTGGACTCGAACGTTATCTCTTCGGTCGCGGTCATACCATCGTGTCGCCGGGCGGCAACCCGAACTCGTGGTTCCCGAAGATCTGGTAGGCCCGCTCGGGGTCGTTCGCCGCGTGCACCCGGCCGGCGTGCGCGTCGCGCCAGAAGCGTTGCACCGGTTGATCGTTGCCCAGGGCAGTGGCGCCGGACGCTTCGAAGAGCCGGTCGATCGACGCGATCGCCCGCCCGGTCGCGCGCACCTGGTCACGACGGGCACGGGCGCGCAGGTCGAACGGGATCTCCTTGCCGGCGGACAGCAGCGCGTACTCGTCGGCGACGTTGCCGCTCAACTGCCGCCACGCCGCGTCGATGTCACTGGCCGCTTCAGCTATGCGCACCTTGGCGAACGGGTCGTCCTTGGCCTTCTCGCCGGCGAACGCCGCGCGCACCCGCTTGCCCTGATGCTCGACGTGCGCCTGGTAGGCGCCGTAGGCCATCCCGACGATGGGCGCCGAGATAGTGGTGGGATGCATTGTGCCCCAGGGCATCTTGTAGACCGGCGCGGTGTTGGTCTGATATCCGCCGGCGGTGCCGTCGTTCATCGCCTTGTAGGACAGGAACCGGTGCCGGGGCACGAACACGTCCTTGACCACGATCGTGTTGCTGCCGGTGCCCCGCAGCCCCACCACGTGCCAGACGTCGTCGATGCGGTACTCGCTGCGCGGGATCAGAAAACTGCCGAAGTCGACCGGCCGGCCGTCCTTGATGACCGGTCCGCCCAGGAACGCCCAGGACGCGTGGTCACACCCCGATGACCAGTTCCACGAGCCGTTGACCAGGTAGCCGCCGTCGACCACGACGCCGGCACCCATCGGGGCATACGACGACGAGATCCGCGTCCTTGGGTCCTCGCCCCAGACCTCTTCCTGCGCCTGCTGGTCGAACAACGCCAGATGCCAGTTGTGCACGCCGATGATGGAGCTGACCCAGCCGGTGGAGCCGCACGCGCTGGCCAGCCGCCGGGTCGCCTCGTAGAACAGTGCCGGGTCGCATTGCAGCCCGCCCCACTGCTCGGGCTGCAGCAGGGTGAAGAAACCAACCTCGTCCAGTTCCTGGACCGTCTCGTCGAGCAACCGGCGCCGGTCTTCCGTCGCCTGGGCGCGCTCCCGAATCCGTGGCAGCAGATCGTCGATGGCAGTGAGGACCGACTGCGCGTCACGCTGTTGAATGGACGTCACTTACGTTTGCCTCCTGGGAGAGCGGACATAGAGAAAAGACTAGAACACGTTCCGATTTGTGTCGAGCAGGGTGTTCCTGCGGCTGGTAGCGGTACCAAACGGGTTTTCTATAACATGTTCTAGTTCAGCAGAGAGGAAGGGCAGGTCGTGACAGCGGACAATTCCGGCGGCGTCCCCGACGAGCCGCTCGGCGACCACGTCCTGGAGCTGCAGATCGCCGAGGTGGTCGCCGAAACCGACGACGCGCGGTCGCTGGTGTTCACCGTCCCGGACGGCGCCGGAGACCCGGAGCTCCCGCCGGGCCGGTTGCGCTATGCGCCCGGCCAGTTCTTGACGCTGCGCATCCCCAGCGACCGCACCGGCTCGGTCGCCCGGTGCTACTCGCTGTGCAGCTCGCCGTACACCGACGAGGCGCTGACCGTCACCGTCAAGCGGACCGCGGACGGGTACGGGTCCAATTGGCTGTGCGACAACGCGCACCAGGGCATGCGAATCCACGTGCTGGCCCCGTCGGGCACCTTCGTACCCAAGACGCTCGACGACGATTTCCTGTTGCTGGCGGCCGGCAGTGGGATCACCCCGATCATGTCGATCTGTAAGTCGGCGCTGATCGAAGGCAGCGGGCAGGTGACGCTCGTCTACGCCAACCGCGACGACCGCTCGGTGATCTTCCGTGACGCGCTGCGGGAGCTGGCGACCAAGTATCCGGACCGGCTGACCGTGGTGCACTGGCTGGAATCGCTGCAGGGACTGCCCAGCGCGGCTGCCTTGGCCAAGCTGGCCGGGCCGTTCAGCGACCGGCCCGCCTACATCTGCGGGCCGGGGCCGTTCATGGAGGCGGCGCGCCAAGCCCTGGAAGCCCTCAAAGTGCCGACCGGCCAGATACATATCGAGGTGTTCAAGTCGCTGGAGTCGGACCCGTTCGCGGCGGTCAAGGTCGAGCAGACGGGTGACGAGCCACCGGCCACCGCGGTGGTGGAACTGGATGGGGAAACCCACACCGTCTCCTGGCCGCGCAGCGCCAAGCTGCTCGATGTGCTGCTGGCCAAGGGCCTCGACGCCCCCTTCTCCTGCCGGGAGGGCCACTGCGGCGCGTGCGCCTGCACCCTGCGCAGCGGCAAAGTCTCGATGGAGGTCAACGACGTGCTGGAGCAAGAGGACCTCGACGAGGGGCTAATTTTGGCCTGTCAATCTCATCCGGAATCTGATTCGGTAGAAGTGACCTACGACGAGTAGGGCACAGGGAGTCACCCGGGAAGGGACAACAGGATGAAACGGCTGGTACCGGGTCTCGCGCTGGTCGGACTCATGGTCGCGTTCGTTCCCAACCCCACCGCGGCCGCCGGTGACAACATGGCCACCACGCTGTTCCCGGTGGACGAGGCGAACCAGCTCGAGACTCACTCCTACGTCAACTGCCACGGCGGCGGCACCTGTGACTTCGTCGCGGGGGCCAACCTGCGCACGCCCGACGGCCCGGCCGGCTTCCCGCCCGGACTGTGGGCGCGGCAAACCACCGAGATCCGGTCCAACAATCGGCTGGCCTACCTGGACGCGCACGCCACCAGCCAGTTCGAGCGGGTGTTCAAAGAGGGCGGGACCGACACCATCACCACCCAGTACTTCGGCGAAGGCCCGCCGGATAAGTATCAGACCACCGGCGTCATCAACTCGACAAGTTGGTCGACGGGCCAGCCGATGGGCAACGCGATGGTGTTCGTGTGCACCCACATGCAGGTGGTCTACTCGGGCGTGAACCTGACCTCGCCCAGCACCTGCGCACAGACGCAGATCACCTAGGGTTCGAGCGGGTGCGGCTGCGCCCCATCGAGATTGAAAATCTGCAGCGAAAGTGCGAGTGGGAGACTGCAGATATTCAGTCTCGGCGCGCTACCCCGCCAGCGGGCGCGTCGTCGTATCACCCGGCCACCAGCCCCTCGCGACAAGTGCCTCGTTGACGCGTTCGACGACGTGCTCTGGCCGGTCCTCGGCGATCACGCGGATGACGATCCAACCAAGTTGCTCGAGCTTGCGTAGCCGCCGCTGATCCCTGACGTACTGAGTGCGATCAGCGCGATGGTGGTCACCGTCGTATTCGACGGCCACACCGAACTCCGTCCAGCCCATGTCCAGCACGGCCAGCGTGTGGTAGTTGACGACGATCGGGATTTGGGTCCGTGGAGTGGGGAAGCCCGCATCGATCAGCAACAGTCGCAGACCCGACTCCCTGGGCGACGCGGCGCCGGGGTCCACCAGTTGCAACGCCGCCCGCAGCGAGCGGATACCGCGCGCAGCCGGGTGCCGCTGGGCCATTTGCAGCACGGCCTCGGTACAGAAGGGGGTGGCACGCATCAGCGCGTCCAACCGCGCCACAGCCTGGTTGCGAGGAAGCTGCCGCCCCAAGTCGTATGCCGTTCGCACCAGGCTGGTTACCGGGAGGCCCGCGACACGAGCGATTTCACCGTCGGTCAACGTCTGCTTGCTCGCGACGATGCCCTGCGGCGGGTGTGTGTTCGAGCAAATCAGTTCGATGGGCGCGGTGGCGTCGACCCATTGGGCACCGTGGAGGGCCGATGCGGCGAGTCCCGCGACCACCCCGCGTCGCTGCGACCACAGCCACGCCGCCTCTGTTCTATCCCGCAGGGAAAGTTGCTGCCCCGCAGCCACATACACGCCGGGAAAAACGGGCCGGTACCAGCGTCGCAGTTCATGCCGCGTCACTTCCGCCCGCTGCAGTGCTTCATTGCCTCGAAAGACCATGGCCCTCATCCTGGCGGGACGGGCCGACAACCCATCGACACTGAAAATCTGCAGTGAAAGTGCGAGTAGGGACCCGCAGATTTTCAGCCTCGGCGAAACGGGGTCGCAGAACCTAGCGCGGCAGCCCCAGCAGCCGTTCGGCGGCGACCGTGAGCAGGATCTGTTCCGTCCCACCGGCGATGGTCAGGCAGCGGGTGTTGAGGAAGTCGTACACGGCCCGGTTGTGCACCAGACCGCCGCCTTCGGAGACGTCCATCATGTATTCGGCGAGCGCCTGTCGATAGCGCACGCCGATGAGCTTGCGGACACTGGATTGCGCGCCAGGGTCGCGGCCGCCCACGGCCAGCTGCGCGATGCGCTGGTCGAGCAGCGCCCCGGCCTGGGTGAGCAGGATGAGCCCCGCCAGCCGATCCTGTTGAGCGGCGTCGAGGTCGATCTCGGCGAGCACCCTGAGCAGCTCTTCCATCGGGTTGCCCAGCGCGGTGCCGGTGGCCATCGCGATGCGTTCGTTGGCCAGGGTGGTGCGGGCCAGCCGCCACCCGTCGTTGACCGCACCGACGACCATGTCGTCGGGAACGAACACGTTGTCCAGGAACACCTCGTTGAACAGCGAGTCACCGGTGATCTCGCGCAGCGGCCGGATCTCGATGCCCGGCGACTTCATGTCGATCAGGAAGTACGTGATGCCCTTGTGCTTGGGTGCGTCCGGGTCGGTCCTGGCCAGGCACACACCCCAGGCCGCCTTGTGGGCGGCCGACGTCCAGACCTTCTGCCCGGTGAGCAGCCAGCCACCGTCACCGCGCACGGCTTTGGTGCGCAGCGACGCCAGGTCCGAACCGGCGCCCGGCTCGGAAAACAGTTGGCACCAAAGGAAATCGCCGCGCAGGGTGGCCGGCACGAAGCGCTCGATCTGTTCGGGTGTGCCGTGCTCGAGCAGGGTGGGCGCCGCCCACCAGCCGATCACCAGATCCGGCCGCACCACCCCGGCGGCGGCCATCTCCTGGTCGATCAGCAGCTGCTCGGCGGGCAGCGCGCCGCGCCCATAGGGGGCCGGCCAGTGCGGTGCCAACAGGCCGGCTTCGGCCAGCGCCACCTGTCGCTTCTCCTGCGGAAGTTCGGCGACCTTGGCGACCGCGGCGGCGATCTCGGGTCGGGATCCCTCGACGTCGGACAGGTCGATGCCCAACTGCCGGCGGACACCCTGCTGGGTCAGCGCGGCGACCCGGCGCAGCCAGCGCTCGGGACCGCCCAGGAAACGGCCGATGCTGTGGGCCCGGCGCAGATACAGGTGCGCGTCGTGTTCCCAGGTACAACCGATCCCGCCGAGCACCTGGATGCAGTCTTTGACGTTGGCTTTCGTCGCGGAGATACCGATGCTCGCGGCCAGCGCGGCAGCGATGGCGAATTGCTGCGGATCGGGATCCGAGGCGGCCCGGGCCGCGTCGGCGGCGGCCACTTCGGCCTGCTCGGCGCGACACAGCATCTCCGCGCAGAGGTGCTTGATGGCCTGGAAACTGCCGATCGGCTTGCCGAACTGCTCGCGCACCTTGGCGTAGGCCACCGCGGTCTCCAGCGAATACCGGGTGATGCCGGCAGCCTCGGCGGCCAGCAAAGTCGCCGCCAGATCGCGCACCCGCCGCTCCGGTGCCTCTAAAACGGTGACCGGCGCCGACGACAGCGCCACGGAAGCCAGCGGCCGCGAGAAGTCCGCGGGCTGCAACGGCTCCAGCTCAACTCCCTGGGCCGACGTGTCGACGAGCAGCCATTTCCCCTCGGCGGGCACCAGCAGGACACCACCGGCGGCGGCGCCGAGCGCCCACGCCACGGTGCCACTTGCCGCCTGCCCGTCTAACCGCACGTCGGCCTCGAGGGCGAGACCGGCAAACCGTTCACCGGAAGCCAACGCGCCCAGCAATTCGGGGTCGGTGACAACCAGCGCGGCCAACGCGGTGGTCGCCACCGGCCCGGGCACCAGCGCCTTGGCCGCCTCCTCGACCATGGCGCACAGGTCCTCGATGCTGCCGCCGGCACCGCCGGCCTCCTCCGCGACGGCCACCCCGAACAGGCCCAGGTCGGCCAACCCGGAAAACACCGGGCGCCACGCGTCTGGGTCGCCCTGCTCGACGGCGCGGACCGCCACCGTCGCGGACCCGCCCGCGGCCGCGCTGCGGGCCCAGTCGCGCACCAGCTCGCGCGCCGCGAACTGTTCATCGGTGACGGTCGCTACCACCAGTAGTCCTCCGCGTCGGCGCGGCCACATGGCCAAGATGGGTACGGAAATCTTTCCTCCACACTAGAACGTGTTCTAATAGTGGAAGCGATCAACCGTCAAGTCGGCGGTTATTTGGCCAGCACACGTCGTTGTCCGGCTGCGGGGAGGTGGGAGATGCACGCTGAGAATGCGTATCGTTTGTGGGCATGTCGTCCGCGGACCAGACTCGGCGCGCCGCTCCCAGCCGCCGGCCCGGCGAGGTTCTGAACATGGCGGTACTGGCTGAGTCCGAACTCGGCTCGGAGGCGCAACGCGAACGCCGTAAGCGAATCTTGGACGCCACCATGGCGATCGCGTCCAAGGGAGGCTACGAGGCGGTGCAGATGCGCGCCGTGGCCGACCGTGCCGACGTGGCCGTCGGCACGCTGTACCGGTACTTCCCGTCGAAGGTGCACCTGCTGGTGTCGGCCTTGGGCAGGGAGTTCAGCCGCATCGACGCCAAGACCGACCGCTCGGCCGTCGCCGGCGGGACGCCGTTCCAGCGGTTGAACTTCATGGTCGGCAAGCTCAACCGGGCGATGCAGCGCAATCCGCTGTTGACCGAAGCCATGACGCGCGCCTACGTGTTCGCCGACGCGTCCGCGGCCGCCGAGGTCGATCAGGTCGAGAAGCTGATCGACAGCATGTTCGCGCGGGCGATGAGCGACGGCGAACCGACCGAAGACCAGTACCACATCGCCCGGGTCATCTCGGATGTGTGGCTGTCGAATCTGCTGGCCTGGCTCACCCGCCGCGCCTCGGCCACCGACGTGAGCAAGCGACTGGATCTGGCCGTGCGGTTGCTGATCGGCGATCAGTCCGCAAGCTGACACTTCACGCGGGCGGCCCGCAGGTGCGGCCCCGGATGAGCTCGGTGGCGAGAAGTTCGACCACCGGCAGCCCGGACCGCGGCGGCTTGAGTACCAATTCACCGGCGCGCCGGCCTTTTTGCAGGCTCGGCTGTGCGACCGTGGTCAGCCCGCGGCTGATGGCATCGTCGACTCCGTCGAACCCGGTGACCGTCATCTGACCCGGAACGTAAATCCCATGTGCGCGAAGGTAATCCATCGCCGACAAGGCCAGGATGTCCGCGGTGCACATGAGTGCGGTAATGCGCGGATTAGCCTCCAGCGCCACTTTCGCGGCATCACCACCCGAGGTCGGCAGGTGCTCGTCGCTTTCCACCACCGTCAGCGAATCCGGCTCGACGCCGGCCGCCGCCATCGCCTCCCAGATACCGATGATCCGTTCCCGCTGCACGTCGAAGGTGGGTGAGCGCAGCCGTTCGGGGTCCACCAGGCCCATGCGTCGGTCGTCGCCGAGTCGCATTGTCAGCAAACCGATCTCGCGATGCCCCAGGCCCAGCACATACGACGCGAGCTCGCGCATCGCGGCGCGGTCGTCGATGCCGACCCGCGACACCCCCGACAGGCCGACCGGCTGGTCGACCACCACCACGGGCAGGCGCCGTTGCAACACCGCCTGCAGGTACGGGTCGTCGTCGCGGACCGAATAGACCACGAAGCCGTCTACCCCGGCCCCCAGCACGGCCGCGGTGCCGTCCTCGATGCTGCGGCTAGGGCCCACCGCCACCAGCAGCAGCCCCTGCCCAAGCTCCTCGCATGACTGCGCCACTCCCGCAACGAAATCCCGCGCCGCCGGGTCGCTGAACGAGTAAGTCAGCGCCTCGGTCAGGACCAGGCCGACGGCGCCCGCCTTGCGGGTACGCAGTGACCGCGCCACCGGGTCCGGTCCCGCGTAGCCTAGGCGCTTGGCGGTGGCGAGCACCTGCTCCCGGAGTTGGGGCGAGAGCTGATCCGGTCGGTTGAAGGCGTTGGAGATCGTGGTGCGGGACACCTTGAGTTCGGCTGCCAACGACGCCAGAGTCGCCCGCCTGCGCGGTGTGGGACTCATGCTCGGGAGGCTACAACGGATGCGGCGGTAGGCCTGCACCCGACTTTCTAATGGAAACGGTTTTCATTAGTATGGTGGGCCGGCCTCTCGGTCCGGTGGAAGGAATCGACTTGCGGAAATGCTGGCGGACGTGGCTGCGTGCCGTCGCGGTGGGCCTGCTCGGCTCGACCGCGCTGTCGGGTTGCGCATCCACCGGTCCGGCCCACCCAGGAGCCGTCGCCGTGGTGGCCTCGACGGAGGTGTGGGGCAGCGTGGCACGCGCGGTCGCCGGAAACCATATCGCCGTCAAGTCCATCCTCAGCGGCGCCAATGCCGATCCTCATTCGTACCAGGCCACCGCCGCCGACGCGGCCGCGCTGGCCGACGCGGATCTGGTGGTCTACAACGGCGGCGGCTATGACCCGTGGGTGGAACGGGTGCTGACCGTACATCGCGGCATTGCGGCGGTCGATGCTTTTGCCTACCTCGGAGCGGTGAACGAGGCTCCCGACGAGCACGTCTTCTACAACCTGACGGTCGCCAAGGCGGTGGCCGCCGCCATCGCCGAGCGCCTGGCGGTGATCGACCCGTCCAACTCGATGGAGTATCGCGCCAACGCAAGCGAATTCGGCCGCGGCGCCGATGCGATCGTCAAGTCCGAGCACGCCATCGCGGCCGCATACCCGGCCACCGGCGTCATCGCCACCGAACCAGTCGTGCACTACCTGCTGACGGCGTCGGGACTGATCAACCGCACTCCGCCGGCCTTCGAAGAGGCCAACGAGAACGACGATGATCCCGCCCCCGCCGACATGGCGTCCGTGCTCGACCTGATCAACAATCGGGACGTCGCGGCGCTGTTGATCAACCCGCAGACCAGCACCCCAGCCATCGCCGACCTTCAGGCCGCCGCCCGCCGAGCCGGGGTGCCGGTGGCTGAAGTGTCCGAGAATCTGCCCAGCGGTTCCGATTACCTGACCTGGCAGCGCAACACCGTCAAGAAGTTGACGGACGCGCTGAAGTCGGGCAGCTGAGCATCCGTGGGCGCTCAAGCGGTTGCGCTGGCCGGCGCGCAGCTGGCCTTCGGTGACCGCGTGCTCTGGGACAATCTCGAATTGTCCCTCGCTGCCGGGGAATTCATTGCGGTGCTGGGTCCCAACGGTAGCGGCAAGACGTCGCTGCTCAAGGTGCTGCTCGGCCAACTGCCGTTGAGCTCCGGGACCGCGACTGTGCAGGGGCCGGTTGGCTATGTGCCGCAGCATCATCCATTGGATCGGGAGGTGTTGCTGCGCGGACGCGACCTGGTCGGCTTGGGTGTCGACGGACACCACTGGGGCGTGTTGGCGCTACGGCGCAGCGACCGCGCCCGCCGGCGGGCGGCGGTGCAGCGGGCACTGCAGCAGGTCAACGGCGAACGGTTGGCCGATGTCCGGGTTGGGCTGATGTCCGGCGGTGAACTACAGCGGGTTCGGATCGCGCAGGCACTGGCCAGCGACCCGGCCGTAATGCTGTGCGACGAGCCACTGCTAACGCTTGACCCGGCCAACGCGCGACTGGTCGCGGCGCTGATCGACCGGCGCCGCCGCGACGCCGGCACTGCGGTCATCGTCGTCACGCACGAGGTGAATCCGATCCTGCCGTACGTGGACCGGGTGCTGTACCTGGTGGACGGACGGTTCCGGATCGGCACCGTCGAGTCCGTGATGACCGGCCGGACGCTGTCGGAGCTGTACCGGACCCACGTCGAGGTCGTCAAGGTCAAGGACCAGTACTTTCTGGTCGGCGTCCCGGACGGGCGGCATCTGTGAACGAACGCGTCACCGAGATGTTGGACCATCTGTTCGCCGTCGATCTGACCGCGCATCTGCTCCGGCACGATTTCGTGCAGCAGGCGCTGCTGGCGGCGGCCCTGTTGGGCCTGGTCGCCGGATTGATCGGACCGTTCATCGTGTTGCGCCAGATGTCGTTCGCTGTGCACGGATCCAGCGAATTGTCTTTGACCGGAGCGGCATTCGCGTTGCTGGCGGGCTTCGACGTCGGGCTCGGTGCGCTGGTGGGCAGCGCGCTGGCGGCCGCCCTGTTCGGGGTTCTCGGCCAGCGTGCCCGGGAGCGAGATTCGGTGATCGGCGTGGTGCTCGCGTTCGGCCTGGGGCTGGCGGTGCTGTTCATCCACCTGTACCCCGGCCGTACCGGCACCAGCTTCGCGTTGCTGACCGGTCAGATCGTCGGGGTCGGTTACTCGGGGCTGGCCATGCTCGCGGCGGTGTGCGTGCTCGTCATCGCCGTCCTGGGCTGCTGCTACCGGCCGTTGCTGTTTGCGACGGTCGACCCGGACGTCGCGGCGGCCCGCGGGGTTCCCGTGCGTGCGCTGGGGATCGTGTTCGCCGCGTTGGTCGGGGTTGTCGCCGCCCAGGCCGTGCAGATCGTCGGGGCGCTGCTGGTGATGTCGTTGCTGATCACACCGGCGGCCGCGGCCGCGCGCGTGATCACCGCGCCCCCGTTGGCGATAGCAACATCGGTGCTGTTCGCCGAGGTCGCCGCGGTCGGCGGGATCGTGCTGTCCCTCGCGCCGGGAGTTCCCGTCTCGGTTTTTGTGGCCACCATTTCGTTTGTCATCTACCTGTTTTGCTGGATGCTGGGGAAATACCGCGTGTCGCGGCACTAAGCTGGAGAGTCGGTAGGGGAACCGCCAGCTCGTGAGGGTGGGGAGGAAATCACGTGCGCCAGCGAATCGTCGCGATCGCCGCGCTGGCCGGCGCCTGCTTGCTCGCCGCCGGCTGCACGGATGTGGTGGACGGCAGCGCGCTTGCCGGCGAGAAAGCCGGCCTGGCTAACCAGCGGCCCGTTCCCGTCAACGCCCTGGAGGGGCTGTTGCTGGACTCCAGCCAGATCAACAGCGCGTTGGGCGCCACCTCGATGAAGGTTTGGTTTCCTGCCAAGGGGATGTGGGACTGGAGCAAGAACGTGTCCGACAAGGATTGCCTGGCCGTTGACGGTGCCGCCCAGGACAAGGTCTATGCGGGCACCGGGTGGACCGCCATGCGCGGACAGCGCCTCGACGACAGCATCGACGACTCCAAGAAGCGCAAGCACTACGCCATCCAAGCGGTGGTGGCATTCCCGAATGCCCAAGACGCCAGCAACTTTTACCGGGCTTCCGTCCAGAGCTGGAAGGCCTGCTCGAACCGTAGATTCAACGACGTCAGCCCGACTCAGCCCGACACCATCTGGTCGGTGGGCGACGTGACCGACGACAATGGCATTCTGACCAGCTCGCAAACCCAGGAAGCCGGCAACGGCTGGGCCTGCCAGCGGGCCCTGACGGTGCGCAACAACCTTGCGATCGACATCGTGGCGTGCTCCTACGACCAAATGGGCTCGGCCGCAGTCGAGATCGCCAACAAGATCGCGGGCAACATCGCGAAGCTATAAGCCCGTGGCAAGGGCCTGACCCCAATTGCCCACCTGCTCCTCCCGCCGCCAGCGGCGCGCATCCTCGGCGGGCCTAAGCTGAACCAGTGGCACGTATCGATCTCAACGCCGACCTCGGCGAGGGGTTCGGCGTCTGGCGACTGGGCGACGATGACGCGATGCTCGATATCGTCACCAGCGCCAACGTGGCATGCGGCTTTCATGCCGGTGACCCGTCCGGACTGTTGCGGGTATGCCGTTCGGCCGCCGACCGCGGCGTACGTATCGGCGCCCAGGTCAGTTACCGGGACCTGGCGGGCTTCGGTCGCCGCTTCATCGACGTCGCGGGCGAGGATCTGCTCGCTGACGTCATATACCAGATCGGTGCACTACAGGCGCTGGCGCAGGCGGCCGGTTCGGTGGTGTCCTATGTCAAACCCCATGGCGCGCTGTACAACACGATCGTGAACAACCATGAGCAGGCCGCCGCGGTCGCCGAGGCGGTGGACAGCGTCGACGCCGCGCTGCCGGTACTCGGCATGACAGGATCGGCCTTCTTCGAGGAAGCAGAGCGCCTGGGCCTACGCACCGTCGCCGAAGCTTTCGCCGACCGCGCCTACCGGCCCGACGGAAGCTTGGTCTCCCGTCGTGAACCGAATGCGGTGCTGCACGATCCGAGGACGATCGCGCAGCGGGTGGTGCGCATGGTGTCCGACGGACAGGTCACCGCGATCGATGGGACCACAATCCCGATAAGCCTGAAATCCATTTGCGTGCACGGTGATTCGCCGGGCGCCGTGGATATCGCCCGCACGGTGCGTGCTGAACTAGAAGCCGCCGGCGTCGAGCTCGGAGCGTTCTGCTGATGCGGCTGAAACTCGGTCGCCCGGACCTCGCACGCTATGCCGATCGCTTCAATGTCCCAGTGGCAAGCGCAGATTCACCGCTTTCGGTGACATGGATGGGTGTGGCGACGCTGCTGGTCGACGACGGATCATCCCCACCACTGCTGACCGACGGCTATTTCTCCCGTCCGGGCTTAGCCCAAGTGGCGGCAGGCAAGGTGGCGCCGTCGGCGGCCCGGGTCGACGGTTGTCTGGCGCGGGCCAAGCTATCTCGGCTTTCCGCGGTGATTCCCGTGCACACCCACATCGACCATGTGCTGGATTCGCCGCTGGTCGCCGAACGCACCGGCGCCCCACTGGTCGGCGGGGAGTCGGCGGCCAATGTGGGACGCGGACACGGGTTGCCGGAGGACCGACTTGTCGTGGTGGTATCTGGTACGCCAATGACGTTGGGCGCCTTCGAGGTGACGCTCCTCGAGTCACACCATTGCCCGCCGGACCGCTTCCCCGGGGTGATCAGCGCACCGGTCCGCCCGCCGGTGAAGGCCTCGGCCTACCGCTGCGGCGAGTCCTGGTCGACGCTGATCCACCATCGCCCATCAGACCGGCGACTGCTGATCCAAGGCAGCGCCGGCTACATCACCGGGGCGCTGGCGGGTATACGCGCCGACGCCGTCTATCTCAGCGTGGGACAACTGGGCCTGCAGCCTCGGTCCTATATCGTCGAGTACTGGAACGAGACCGTACGAGCGGTGGGAGCACGGCGCGTGGTCCTCGTACATTGGGACGACTTCTTCCGCCCGCTGTCAAAGCCGTTGCGGGCCTTGCCCTATGCCGGGGACGACCTGGATGTCTCCATCCGGGTGCTGGACGAGTTGGCCGCCGAGGACGGGATTGTGGTGCAGATGCCGACGGTCTGGCAGCGCGAGGACCCCTGGGCCTGACACGTTGATACTGACCCTTTCGCTGGTACTGCTGGCTGTCGTCCTCGGCTTCGCGGTCGCGCGCCCACGGGGCTGGCCGGAGGCTGCGGCGGCCGTTCCCGCGGCGGCCATCCTGATTGCGACCGGGGCGATCTCCACGCACCAGGCCGGGGCCCAGATCGCGGGGCTCGGCCGGGTGGTCGGTTTTCTGGGCGCGGTGCTGGTGCTGGCAAAGCTGTGCGACGACGAGGGATTGTTCGAGGCGGCCGGTGCGGCAATGGCGCGCGGCAGCTCCGGGTCGCACGGGCTGTTGCGCCAGGTATTCGTCATCTCCGGAGTCATCACCGCGGTACTCAGCCTGGACGCGACGGTCGTGCTGCTGACCCCGGTGGTACTGGTCACCGTGCGCCAGTTACGCACTGCGGCCCCGCCGTACGCGTATGCCACGGCGCATCTGGCCAACTCGGCGTCGCTGCTGCTTCCGGTGTCGAATCTGACCAACCTGCTGGTCTTTCGCAGTGCGCACATCTCATTTGTCAAGTTCACGCTGGTCATGGCGTTACCGTGGCTGTCCGCGATAGCCGCGGTGTACATCGTCTTCCGGTGGTTCTTCGCCCGCGACCTGCGCACCCAGCCCGACCGCACCGACCTTGGTCCGCCCCCGACTCCCCCAATATTCGTGCTGGTGGTGGTCGGGCTGACCCTGGCCGGGTTCGCCGTCGCCGAATGGCTGGACGTCGCCCCGGCGTGGGCGGCGCTGGCCGGCGCTTCGGTGTTGGCGGTACGCAGTCTGCGCCGCCGGCACACCTCCCTGGCCGAGATCGTGCGCTCGGCGAACGTGCCGTTCCTGGTGTTCGTCCCTGCGCTGGGCATCGTCGTACAAGCGGTGATGCTCAACGGGATGACCGCCAAGATGTCGTCGCTGGTGCCTTCCGGAACCGGCCTGCCGGCCCTGCTGGGGATCGCCGCCCTGGCCGCGGTGCTGGCCAACGTGGTGAACAACCTGCCCGCGACGCTGGTGTTGGTGCCGCTGGTCGCGGCCAGCGGACCCCCGGCCGTACTGGCCACGCTGATCGGGGTCAACATCGGCCCCAACCTGACCTACGTCGGTTCGCTGTCGAATCTGCTGTGGCGCCGGGTGCTGCGCCAGCACAACGTCGCACCGAGCGTGGGCGAATACACCCGCCTGGGTTTGTGCACCGTGCCCGCGGCTCTGGTGATTGCGGTCGTCGCGCTCTGGGTGAGCTGGCGTGTCGTTGGCACCTAACCCTGGCCGCGCCAGCTAACGGCGGCGCTGGCGGGCGATCTCGGCCAGCACCACGCCCGCGGCCACCGCGGCGTTCAGCGACTCGGTCTTGCCGGCCATCGGGATGGACACCACGTGGTCACAGTTCTCGCGTACCAGCCGCGACAAGCCCTTGCCCTCCGAACCGACCACCATCACCAGCGGGTCGGTGCCGTCAAGATCGTCCAGCGCGGTGTCACCGCCGGCGTCCAGTCCGATCACCTGCAGCCCGCGGTCGGCCCAATCCTTAAGCGTCCGTGTCAGATTGGTCGCCCGCGCCACCGGAATCCGGGCAGCTGCCCCGGCGCTGGTACGCCATGCCACCGCGGTCACCGAGGCGGAGCGGCGCTGCGGGATCACCACGCCGTGGCCACCGAACGCCGCCACCGACCGCACGATCGCGCCGAGGTTGCGCGGGTCGGAGATGTTGTCCAGCGCGACGAGCAGCGCGGGCGGTGACTCGATGGCGTCGGCAACCAAATCGTCGGGGTGAGCGTAGTTGTACGGCGGAACCTGCAGCGCGATCCCCTGATGCAGGTGATTGGCCGTCATCCGGTCCAGATCACTGCGCGGCACCTCGAGGATGGCGATACCCGAATCGGCCGCGCGTGCAACGGATTCCGTGAGCCGCTCGTCGGCGTCAGTGCCCAGCGCAACGTAGAGAGCGGTTGCCGGCACACCGGCGCGCAGACATTCCAGCACCGGGTTGCGCCCGAGCACGGTTTCGGCTTCCTCGACGCGCTTGGTCGGCCGGCGCGGCTGCTGTGCACCGGCCCGCTTGGCGGCCGGATGATTGGGACGCAGGTGTGCGGGCGGGGTGGGGCCGCGCCCTTCCAGGCCGCGCCTGCGTTGGCCGCCCGAGCCGACCTTGGGCCCCTTCTTGGTGCCGGCTTTGCGTATCGCCCCGCGGCGCTGGGAGTTTCCGGCCATCTACTTGCCGTCGCCGCCCAACGTCCACTGCGGGCCGTCGGCGGTGTCGGTGACCTCAATGCCGGCCTGCTTCAGCCGGTCCCGGATCTCGTCGGCCAGCGCCCAGTTGCGCTGCTCGCGAGCCTTCTGCCGATTCTGAATCTCCGCTTGCACCAACACATCTACGGCAGCCAGCGCGGCCGATGTCTCGTCGCGGGTTTCCCACCGTTCGTCCAGCGGGTCGCAGCCCAGGATCCCCATCATGGCGCGGATGGAGCCGGCACTTTGCAGCGCGGCCTCGTGATCGCCGGCGTCGAGGGCCCGGTTGCCGTCGGCTCGGGCCTGGTGGATCTCGGCCAACGCGACCGGCACCGACAAGTCATCGTCGAGCGCCTCGGCGAAGCGCGGCGTCCACTGCCCGGGCAGGACGGCACCCACCCGGCGGCGCACGCGGTGCAGAAACTCTTCGACGCCGACGTAGGCCTTGACCGCGTCCTGCAACGCGGCCTCGGAGAACTCCAGCATCGACCGGTAGTGCGCGCTGCCCAGGTAGTACCGCAGTTCGGCCGGCCGGACCCGCTGCAGCATGGCCGGAATGGCCACGACGTTGCCGAGCGACTTGCTCATCTTTTCGCCGCCCATCGTCACCCAGCCGTTGTGCAGCCATAACTGGGCGAACCCGTCGCCGGCCGCGCGACTTTGCGCGATCTCGTTCTCGTGGTGCGGGAAGATCAGATCCATCCCGCCGCAGTGGATGTCGAACTCGGGTCCCAGGTAGGTGCGGGCCATGGCCGAGCATTCGATGTGCCAGCCCGGCCGCCCGCGGCCCCACGGCGATGGCCACGACGGTTCACCGGGCTTCTCGCCCTTCCACAGGGTGAAGTCGCGCTGATCACGCTTGCCGGTGGCCACGCCTTCGCCCTGGTGGACATCGTCGATTCGATGGCCGGACAGCTGGCCGTAGTCCGGATAGCTGAGCACATCGAAGTAGACGTCGCCCGCGGCGGCATAGGCGTGCCCTTTTTCGATCAGCCGTTCCATTAATTCGATCATCTGGGTGATATGGCCGGTGGCCCGGGGCTCTGCCGACGGCGGCAGCACATCCAGCGCGTCGTAGGCGGCCGTGAAGGCACGCTCGTGGGTCGCGGCCCACTCCCACCACGGCCGTCCCGCCGCGGCCGCCTTGGCCAGGATCTTGTCTTCGATGTCGGTGACGTTGCGGATGAACGCCACGTCGTAACCGCGCGCGATCAACCAGCGGCGGAGGATGTCGAAGGCCACGCCGCTGCGGACATGCCCGATGTGCGGCAGCCCCTGCGGGGTGGCGCCGCATTGGTAAATGGAGACGTGCCCGGCACGCAGCGGCACGAAGTCACGGACGACACCGGTCGCCGTGTCATGTAGCCGCAGGCGGGCACGATCGGTCACGACGTGCCAGCTTACTGCCTCAGCCATACGGCCCTGCCCCGCGCGGGTGCTATCGCAGCGAAACCACCAACGCCGTGGCGATCGCGGCCAGGCCCTCACCTCGCCCGGTCAGGCCCAGGCCGTCGGTGGTGGTTGCCGCCACCGAGACCGGCGCGTTCAGCAAGCGGGAAAGCACCGCCTGCGCCTCGTAGCGCCGCCAGCCGATCTTCGGCCGGTTGCCGATCACCTGCACCGCGGCGTTCCCCACCCGGTACCCGTGTTCGGCGAGGAGCCCAACAACGTGCCGCAGCATGTCGGCGCCGCTGACGGCCTCCCAGCGCGGATCGTCGACCCCGAAAACGCCACCGATGTCGCCTAGCCCGGCGGCGGACAGCACGGCGTCACACAGCGCGTGGATGGCGACGTCGCCGTCGGAATGGCCCGAACACCCATCGGCACTGGGGAACAGCAGACCCACCAACCAGCACGGCCGACCCGGTTCGATCGGATGCACGTCAACACCCAGGCCCACGCGGGGCAGCTCCATCACTGGCGCACTATAGCGTTGGCCAGCAACAGGTCCAGTGGAGTCGTGATTTTGAACGCCAGGGGATCACCGTCGACCACGTGAACCTGGCCGCCGATCTGCTCGACCAGCGACGCATCGTCGGTGAACTCGGCGGTCCCGGCGCGTTGATACGCGCGCAACAGCATGTCGGTGGCAAAGCCCTGTGGGGTCTGCACCGCACGCAGGCCGGCCCGCTCCGGGGTGCCCAGCACCACTCCGTTTGCGTCGACGGCCTTGACGGTGTCCGACACCGCGACTCCGGGCACGACCGCCTGGTGACCGGCCCGCAACGCCGCCACCACCCGCACCACCAGGGCCGGTGGCGTCAGCGCGCGGGCGGCGTCGTGAACCAGCACGAACTCGGGTGCGCCCGCCGCTGACTCGGTGACCGCGGCCAGGGCCTTGCTCACCGACTCCGAACGGCTGGCGCCGCCGGCCACGATGGTGGCGATATGGCCCAGGATGAGCTTGGCTTCGTCGGTGCGACCCGGCGGCACCGCCACGACTACGGCGTCGACCACACCGGAATCACGCAGACCCGTCACGGCCCGCTCGACCAGCGAGTGCCCTTCGAGCTGATAGAACGCCTTGGGGACGCCGGCAGATAGTCGCTGGCCCGACCCTGCGGCCGGGACCACCGCGACTACATTGCCGTTACCCGCGCCCACCTAAGCGTCTCGGGCTATTCAGGAAGCGGCGGCCAGCACCTCGTCCAGAATGGTCGACGCCTTGGCGTCGTCAGTGCTTTCGGCCAACGCCAGCTCACCGACCAGGATCTGACGTGCCTTGGCCAGCATGCGCTTCTCGCCCGCGGACAGACCGCGCTCCTGGTCGCGACGCCACAGGTCGCGCACAACCTCGGCGACCTTGTTCACGTCACCCGAGGCGAGCTTCTCCAAGTTGGCCTTGTACCGACGCGACCAGTTGGTGGGTTCTTCGGTGTGCGGAGCGCGCAGGACCTGGAAAACCTTATCGAGGCCTTCCTGGCCAACGACATCGCGAACACCGACGTACTCGGCGTTGTCAGCGGGCACTCGAACGGTCAGGTCGCCCTGCGCAACTTTCAAGACGAGATACTCTTTTTGCTCCCCTTTGATGGTTCGAGTCTCAATCGCCTCGACTAACGCAGCACCGTGGTGTGGGTAGACAACGGTGTCACCGACCTTGAAGATCATCTGATTCGAGCCCCTTTCGTTAATTAAGTCTAACACGCGGGCCCGACGCGTGCGGATCAACGGTGCAGGTCAGAGGCACGTGACGCCCAGAATGGGGGTTGACAGGCGGGCCCAGACATGCAGGGGGTGATGGTTTCTCGTGCGTCCGGACCCTTGGGCACGAGCCCGAAAGCGTCTCTAAGAATAGCCCTTCGGCAACCCCGGATTTCACCCGGGATCACGTCGCGACGACCGCCGGTCGACATCGGGTAGCCCGCCGCTACCGTCCGCGGCACCGTGCTACTACTCTGCATAGTTGAATCCGATGGGCCCGAGCAGGAGGCATTGAGTGAAGCGCTTGAACATCCGCCTGCCATTCCGCCTGGCCAGGATCACCGCCTGGCTGGCCGCCGCGATTGTGGCCGTGCTGGCGCTCAGTGGTTGCGGAACCGGTCAGATCTCGCAGACCGCGGCGCAAGAGCCCGCGGTCAACGGCAACCGGGTCACCATCAAGAACGTCGTGCTGCGCGACATCCGGATCCAGGCCAAGCAGACCGGCGACTTCCTGCAGCCGGGCCGCACCGTGGACCTGGTTCTGGTGGCGGTGAACAACAACTCCGACACCGGCGACCGTCTGACCGGCATCACCAGCGACATCGGCAACGTGACGCTGTCCGGGGACGCGAAGCTGCCGGCCGGCGGGATGCTGTTCATCGGAACCCCCGACGGTCAGGCTGTCGCGCCGGGCCCAGCCCCGTCCACCGGCGCCGCCAAGGCGACCGTCGCCCTGAGCAAGCCGATCACCAACGGCCTGACCTACAACTTCACGTTCAAGTTCGAGAAGGCCGGCGAGGCCACCGTGGATGTGCCCATCTCGGCCGGGGTGGCGCAACCGGGCGAGCACTCCAACCACGCCTGAGCGCACCTGGCGGCGTTTCCTTCCAGGGATCTGTCGGTACCTGTCGATACGGTCACGGTTGTGGCCAACGCGCGTTCGCAGTATCGGTGCTCGGAATGCCGCCATCTCAGCGCCAAGTGGGTAGGACGCTGCCTGGAGTGTGGTTCCTGGGGGACCGTGGAAGAGGTTGCCGTGCTGGCCGCTGTCGGCAACGGCAGACGCTCGGCGGCTACCGGGTCGCCGGCGGTGCCGATCAGCGCCGTGGAGCCGAATAAGAGCCGGCATCGCCGCAGTGGCGTCGACGAGCTGGACCGGGTTCTGGGCGGGGGTGTGGTTCCCGGCTCGGTGACGCTGCTGGCGGGCGAACCCGGGGTCGGCAAATCGACGCTGCTGCTCGAGGTCGCGCACCGCTGGGCGCAGCAGGGCCAACGCGCGCTGTACATCTCCGGCGAGGAATCCGCCGGGCAAATCCGGCTGCGGGCCGACCGGATCGGGTGCGCCGGTGACGATGTCTACCTGGCCGCCGAATCCGACCTGCACACCGTGTTGCACCACATCGAGACCGTGCGGCCCGCGCTGGTCATCGTCGACTCGGTGCAGACCATGTCCACCAGCGAGGCCGACGGCGTCGCCGGTGGGGTCACCCAGGTGCGTGCGGTGACGGCCGCGTTGACCGCCGCGGCCAAGGCAAACGGTGTCGCGATGATTCTGGTCGGGCACGTCACAAAGGACGGCGCCATCGCCGGGCCCCGATCGCTGGAGCACCTCGTCGACGTGGTGCTGCATTTCGAAGGTGACCGCAACGGCGCGCTACGGATGGTCCGCGGGATCAAGAACCGGTTCGGCGCCGCGGACGAGGTGGGATGTTTCCTGTTGCACGACAACGGAATCGAAGGTGTCGCCGACCCGTCCAACCTGTTCCTGGACCAGCGCCCGGCACCGGTTCCGGGCACTGCGATCACCGTAACCCTGGACGGGAAGAGGCCGCTGATCGGCGAAGTCCAAGCGTTGCTGGCCACCCCCAACGGCGGCTCACCACGGCGGGCGGTCAGCGGCATCGACCACGCGAGGGCCGCGATGATCACGGCGGTGCTGGAAAAGCATGCCCGGCTGGGGTTGGGCGCCAACGACATTTACCTGTCGACCGTGGGCGGCATGCGCTTGACCGACCCGTCGTCGGACCTCGCGGTGGCGGTCGCCCTGGCCTCGGCGGACACCAACCTGCCGCTGCCCACCACCGCGGTGATGATCGGCGAAGTTGGGCTGGCGGGCGATCTACGGCGGGTGCACGGGATGGAGCGACGGCTGGCCGAAGCGGCCCGGCAGGGCTTCACCATCGCCCTGGTGCCACCGGGCTGCAAGTCGATTCCGGCGGGCCTGCGGGCCCTGTGCGCATCCACCATCGTCGAGGCGTTGCATCACATGATCAACATCGCCGAGCATCACGCCCGGGCGCCCGCGACTCTGCATGCCGTGAATAACTCGCACTAGAGTCCCCACCGAACCACCCGCCATAGCAGAATGCTGGCTGTGACTCGTCCGACCCTGCGTGAGGCTGTCGCCCGCCTGGCTCCCGGTACCGGGCTGCGCGACGGCCTGGAGCGCATCCTGCGCGGCCGTACTGGTGCCCTGATCGTGCTCGGTCACGACGAGAATGTCGAGGCGATCTGTGACGGCGGTTTCTCCCTCGACGTCCGCTACGCACCGACCAGGCTGCGCGAGCTGTGCAAGATGGACGGCGCGGTGGTGCTGTCCACCGACGGCAGCCGCATCGTGCGGGCCAATGTGCAGCTCGTTCCGGACCCTTCGATCCCCACCGACGAATCGGGAACCCGGCACCGCTCGGCGGAGCGGGCCGCGATCCAAACCGGTTACCCGGTGATCTCGGTCAGCCATTCGATGAACATCGTGACCGTCTACGTGTGCGGTGAGCGCCATGTCCTGACCGACTCCGCGACCATCCTGTCGCGGGCCAACCAGGCGATCGCCACCTTGGAGCGCTATAAGACCCGGCTGGACGAGGTCAGCCGCCAACTGTCCCGGGCCGAGATCGAGGACTTCGTCACGCTGCGCGACGTCCTGACCGTGGTGCAGCGGCTGGAACTGGTCCGCCGCATCGGCCTGGCCATCGACTACGACGCGGTGGAGCTGGGCACCGACGGGCGCCAGCTGCGCCTGCAGTTGGAAGAATTGCTAGGCGGCAACGACACCGCTAGGGAACTGATCGTGCGGGACTATCACGCCAATCCCGAGCCGCCGTCCCAGGACCAGATCGTGGCGACGCTGGACGAATTGGACGCGCTGTCGGACACCGAGTTACTGGACTTCACCTCGCTGGCCAAGGTGCTCGGTTATCCGACGACGGCCGAAGCGCAGGATTCGGCGCTCAGCCCGCGCGGCTACCGCGCGATGGCCGGTATCCCCCGCTTGCAGTTCGCCCATGTCGACCTGCTGGTGCGGGCGTTCGGAACGCTGCAGGGCCTGTTGGCGGCCAGCGCCAATGACCTGCAATCGGTCGAGGGTATCGGCGCCATGTGGGCGCGGCACGTTCGCGAGGGTCTGTCCCAGCTGGCCGAGTCGACCATCACCGACCAGTAGTTAGCCGCCCTGGACGGGAGGCGCCTCCGGCGGGGGCGCCTGCGCGGGCCCCGGTGCGGGCACCGGGCCGGGCGGTTGCGGCGGCTGGTTCAGCACGAATGGAACCGACAGGGACCGCAGGTTGCCCAGCTGCACAACCAGGTTGTAGGTCCCCGGCCCGATTGCCGGCCGCGGCAGCGGGCATTTGGGTGCCGAACCCATGCCCGTCCAGGTCACCGCGGTGGTCACCTGCTCGCCCGGGGTGAACGTCTTCACCAGGGTTTCGTTGGACGGCGCGCAGTCCAGGTTGGACCACAGCCGCTTGTTGTCCAGCGAGTACACGTATGCCGCCAGCACCGCGGCGCCGACGTCGCGTTTGCACGAAACCAGCCCGATGTTGGTGACAACCATCGTGAATTTCGGCTGGTCACCGATGTAGTACTGCGGTGAGTTGGTCAGGCCCTTGACCGCCAGCGTCGAATCCGGGCAGTCGTCGCCATCCTTGAGCACGGGCGGCGGTTGCACGGCGGCGGTCGGGGTGGGGGACTCGGGGTTCACAATGCCGGGCGGCGCCCCCGGCGCGGGCGCTTCGGTCTGCCCCGCCGGCTGCGGCCCCGGCGGCGCTTGCGGGGCATTCGAGCCCGGATGGCCTTGCGCGGAGGCAGGCTTGTCGGCGGGTTTGGCCCCGGCGTTACTGCTTACGAAGGCGATGACGGTGGCGACGGCGATCCCGATCACGACGACCGCGATGCCCAGGGCAAGCCCCCTGCGCCGCCAATAAATCTCAGTAGGTAGCGGGCCCCGCGGTTCTAGATCCAGCACATTTACACGGTAGGGCCAGGTCACGCCGTCTTGGTTGACCCCGGTCGGCGTGTCGCGGGGTTTGCTGGGCCGCCGAGTGGCCTATTCGCCGATGTCGCCGATGTGGTCGACCAGCTCGGCCTTGCCGTCCGCGAGCTTGTAGGTGACGCCGGCGAGCGCCAGGTCCCCCGCGTCGACCCCGTCCGAGATGGCCGATGAACGGGACACCAGTTGCGCCAGCGTCTCGCTCACATGCCGCGCCTCGAACTCGTCCACCCTGCTCAGGCCGTCGCGGCGGCCCGCCAGCACCGACGGCACCACCCGTTCCACCACGTCGCGTACGAACCCGCCGGGAATCGCACCCTCGTCGATGGCGCTGATGGTGGCCTTAACGGCGCCGCAGCTGTTGTGGCCGAGGACGACAATCAGCGGGACTTTGAGAACGGTGACCGCGTACTCGATGGAGCCCAGCACCGCCGAATCGATCGCCTGCCCAGCGGTACGGACCACGAACACGTCCCCGAGACCCTGGTCGAAGATGAGCTCGGCGGCCACCCGGCTGTCCGAGCAGCCGAAGATGACCGCAGTCGGCTTTTGCCCGTTGGCCAGGCTGGCGCGGTGCTCCACGCTCTGGCTCGGGTGCGCCGGCTGGCCGGCCACGAACCGCTCGTTACCCTCTTTGAGTGCTTTCCACGCCGATACCGGGTTGCTATTGGGCATGCCTGACATTGTGCCGCACCGGCCGGTGACTGGCGCGCTCCACATACCAGTCACAGATCTTTTGGACTGGTATCGCCGATCCCAACGCGACCTGCCCTGGCGCCAACCCGGGGTCAGCGCGTGGCAGATCCTGGTCAGCGAATTCATGCTTCAGCAGACGCCGGTCGCTCGGGTGCTGCCGATCTGGACCGATTGGGTAGGCCGATGGCCGACACCCTCGGACACGGCCGCCGCCAGCGCCGCCGACGTGCTGCGGGCCTGGGGCAAACTCGGTTACCCGCGCCGGGCCAAACGCCTGCATGAATGCGCCATCGTGATCGCGCGCGAGCACAACGACGTGGTGCCCGACGACGTCGACGTCCTGCTGACCCTGCCCGGTATCGGCAGCTACACCGCGCGGGCGATCGCCTGCTTCGCGTACCAGCACCGGGTGCCGGTGGTGGACACCAATGTGCGTCGGGTGGTGGCCCGCGCCGTGCACGGCCGTGCCGATGCCGGCAACCCATCGGCCACCCGTGACCACGCCGACGTCGAAGCACTGCTGCCCGACGACGAGTCGGCGCCGCAATTTTCGGTGGCGTTGATGGAACTGGGCGCGACGGTATGCACGGCCCGGTCGCCGCGGTGCGGTTTGTGCCCGCTGGACGGCTGCGCCTGGCGGCAGGCCGGATATCCGCCGGCGACAGGTCCGGCCCGGCGGGTGCAGACCTACGCCGGAACAGATCGCCAAGTGCGCGGACGACTACTGGATGTGTTGCGCGACAACGCTGCACCGGTGACTCGCGCGCAACTGGACGTCGCGTGGCTGACCGATACCGCGCAGCGCGACCGGGCGCTGTTTTCGCTGCTCGATGATGGCCTGGTGACGCAGACCGCGGACGGCCGGTTCGCGCTGGCCGGCGAAGGGTAGCCGGTCACGCTGTGGTTGCCGCCAGGAAGGCTTCCACCGCTTTACGGTACAACTCCGGGGCGTCGTCGTGAATTAGATGACCGGCGCCGGGGACATTCAAAAAATCTGTGACGCAGTCATTTTCGGCCATGCGGCGCATCTGTCCCGGTGGGGTTACCGAGTTTCCGGCCTCGATGAGCAGGGTCGGCGCACGTACCGCTTGCCACTGCGCCCAGTAGTCGCGGGTGCCCCATTCGGCGGCGATCTCAATCCAACGAGCGGTGTGGCCGTGCAGCCGCCAGCCCGTCTCGGTGCGGTCGAACGCCTCCAGGAAGTACTGTCCCGCGACCGGTCCAAACTCCGCGAAAACCCTTTCACTGGAATTGAATTCGACGGGCAGAGCGTGCAGCCAGGGCTCCCAGGGGCCCGTGGTTCGGCCGACGAAGTCCGGGGCCATGTCCTCCACCACCAGCGCTGTCACCAGATCCGGGCGCTCGGCCGCCAGACACCAGGAATGCAGACCACCCATTGAATGCCCGATGAGCGTTACCGGCACCCTCAAGGCGCCGACCGCCTCGCCGAGGTCGGCTACGAAGCGCTCAGTGCTGATCGGGTAGGGATCGTCGACATCGCGGCCGCGGTGCCAAGGCGCGTCGTAGGTGTAGACCGCGCCGATCCGGGTGAGCCAGGGCAGCTGACGTGACCAGGTGGTCCCGCGGCCCATCAGTCCGTGCACCAGAACCAGCGGCCTGCCGCGTCCACCGCGATGGGTCAGCAGATCCGAGGGCATGCCGGGCACGGTAACCTAGCCCCATGCCAGTGGTGAAGATCAACGCAATCGAGGTGCCGCCCGACGCTGGCCCTGAGCTGGAGAAGCGGTTCGCGCATCGCGCGCACGCGGTCGAGAACTCGCCCGGGTTCCTCGGCTTTCAGCTGCTGCGTCCGGTCAAGGGCGAGGACCGGTACTTCGTGGTGACGCACTGGGAGTCCGACGAGGCTTTCCAGGCTTGGGCGAGCGGGCCCGCCATTCAGGCGCATGCTGGTCAGCGTGCCAATCCGGTGGCCACCGGTGCTTCGCTCTTGGAATTCGAGGTCGTGCTCGACGTTGCTGGGAACACTTCGGCGCAATAGCCGGCGTGCGGCGCGGCGCCGTGTGGTGGCCCTGAGCGCCGCCGCCGCGCTGGTCGTCACGCTTACTTCGAGTTGCTCGTCCTCGCCAACCCCATCGGCCAATGCGGCCAATGCCGGGCAGCGGATCGACACCACCACACCGCCGGGTCTGCGGGCTCAGCAGACCATGGACATGCTGAATTCCGATTGGCCGATCGGGCCGGTGGGCGTACGCACCCTGGCAGCGGCGGATCAGGTGGAATCGGTCGAAGCCACCATGGAGACGCTGTGGTGGGATCGCCCGTTCAGGTTGAGTGGGATCTACGTCGGCGCCAACGTCGCGACATTGCAGCTTGTCTCCTCCTACGGCGCGCGCCAGGACATCCGCATCCACACCAATGACCTGGGTGAGGTGGACCGGTTCGAACTGGAGACCCAGCCGCCGCCCCCGATCAACTCGTGGCACGACATCGAGGCGGTGCTGAACACCACCGGCGCCCGCTACTCGTATCAGGTCGCCAAGGTCGACAACGGCAAGTGTGATCCGGTAGCCGGCGCCAATGCCGACGTATCTTTACCGCTGGCTTCCATTTTCAAGCTTTACGTGCTGCACGCCCTGGCGGGTGCGATTCAGCGTGGGACGGTGTCCTGGGACGACCAGCTGACGGTCACCGAGAAGAGCAAAGCGGTCGGCTCGTCGGGCCTGGAACTCGCCCCCGGCGAACAGGTTTCGATTCGTACCGCGGCCGAGAAGATGATTGCCACCAGCGACAACATGGCCACCGACCTGCTGATCGGCAAGCTGGGGACCCGGGCCATCGAAGAGGCTCTGGCCACCGCCGGCCACCATGACCCGGCCAGCATGACACCGTTCCCGACCATGTACGAGCTGTTTTCGGTCGGTTGGGGCCAGCCCGATCTGCGGGAGCGTTGGAAGCACGCCACGCAACAAGAGCGAGCGGCGCTGCTGGAGCAGGCGAATTCCACTCCGTATCAACCTGATCCGACCCGGGCGCACACTCCCGCGTCCAACTACGGCGCGGAATGGTATGGAAATGCGCAGGATATCTGCCGAGTGCATGTGGCGCTGCAGGCCGACGCCGTCGGCCGGGCTGCGCCGGTCCGCCAAATCCTCTCGGCCGTATCCGGGATTCAGCTGGACCGTCAAGTGTGGCCGTATATCGGCGCGAAAGCCGGTGGCCTACCGGGGGATTTGACATTCAGCTGGTACGCGGTCGACAAGACCGGACAGCCGTACGTGGTCAGCTTCCAGCTGAACTGGCCGCGTGATCACGGGCCGACGGTGACCAGCTGGATGTTGAAGGTCGCGAAGCAGGCCTTCGCGATGGTGGCTCCGCGCTAGGGCTGCATCAGTTCGTCGAAGCGCGTGAGCGCGCGACCGACGTCCGCCTCGTCGAAGACTTCGCATCGGCTGATCTTGTTGTCGTCGAACTTCAGCAGTGCCACTTCCCGCCACTCGGCGTCCAGACCGTCTCGCGATGTCGCATGAACCACGTGGGTGACCACCGCTCCCGAGGCGCTCAGTCGATGCACCGCCTCGACGCGGATTGTCGCCTGCGGCACGAGGTCCCAGACGGCGCGCAGCGACCGGCCAAGGTCACCCTTTTGCACCGCAACCAGCGGTCGATGGTCGACATCCGCCCAGTCTGCTGTCGTCTCGGGGAGTTCGTGCCGATTGAGCGCGGCGTACCCACTCATAACGAGCGACCAGGTGTGCGCGTACTCGGCCGCTTCGCCCGCAAGGTACCGGGCGTCGAGTTCTGCGATCGCGCGGTCGATGTCATCGACGTCGAACAGGAAGCGTTTCGCGAGCCGGCCCTCGGCGTCGACCTCGGCAATGCCCAGCATCTCGCTGTGGAATGCCTCTGGCCGCGGGTCTCGTCCTGTCAGGACGAAATGGCACAGCGCCAGACGCTGTGCGCGTGTCGCGACGACCGTCACCGCTGCCTTCTTGGTTCCGGTGGCCACTATCGCCTGCATATCGGCGATTTCGGCATCTTTACCGTGACGGACACCGGCGTTGACGATCCGCCGTCGATCGTCGGAGCAGATGTCGTCGGTCACTGAGGTACCCAACGCTACCCAGTCGTGTGCGGCGACATGAGCCCAGAAGCGCTCGGTCATCGAGCTCGCCAAGTTTTGCAGCCGAGGCGTCTGTCGCGCCTGTTCCTCGAACCGCCCGATCGCGAGGTCGACGTCCGCTTCGTCGAAGATCTCGCAACGGCTGATGAGGTCGCCCTCGACGGCGATCAGATTGATTCCGCGAAACTCGACCTCCGCACCGTCCTGTGACTTCCCATGGCCGTACCAGGTGATGACTGCTCCGAGATCGGTGAGCCGATGCACTGTCTCGATGCAGAAGGCGCCGTTGGACAAGTCACCGCCCGCAAACGCGATGCCTCGCCGGTGGTCGATATTGACCCAGTCTGGCGTCGTCGGGAACAGCTCGCTTCGGCTCAGAGTGGCGCAAGCTCTTGCGATGGTCGACCAGGTGCGCGCATGCGGCGCCGCTTCGCCGGCAAGGTAGCGCGCGTCGAGTTCCGCCCGCGCGGCATCGATGTCGTCACCGTCAAACCAAACCCGCGAAATGATGCGCGCGTCCTCGTTGATTTCGACGACGCACAGTGCGTCGGTATGGAATTCCTCGACTTGATCGGCCCAACGCCATTGGGACCGACTAAGGACCAAGCGCTCGCCGCGAGTTGCAAGCGGAGATGGCTTGGTGAACGTGATTCCGAGTTCTGCACTTGCCCTTAGGTTTTCGATCGCGATGTCGCGCCCCTGCCGGGTCCCGGCGTTCACAATGGGTCGGCGGTCGTCGCTGTAGTATTCGTCAGCCAGGACCGCGCTGAATCCCGCCCAGTCGCGCGCCGCAAAACACGCATAGCCCCGCTCATCGGCCCGGCTTGCCGCATTCTCCAATCGCCGCGTCTGCCGCTGCAATTCATCAAATTGGGCCAGCGCCGCGTCCCGGTCTGACTCGTCGAACATCTCGAACCGGGTGACCAGGTCGCCCTCGACGGTGATGATGTCGACTCCGCGCCATTCGGCGTCGAAGCCCTGTCCGGACGTTCCGTCGGCCACCCAGGTGACGACGGCTCCGAGGTCGCTGAGTTGATCTACTGTTTCGAAGTAGACCCTTCGGTTCGGGGTGAGTTCCCAGGAGGCTTGGATGTAGGCGATCACCTCACCCGGCGGGAAGGCCGTACCCCGCCGGTGGTCAATATTCACCCAGTCCGGTGTAGTTCCAACGAGTTCGTGTCGGTTGACACCCGCCAGGGCACTCAAGATCGCTGTCCACGCCTGCGCGTGTGCCGCTGCCTCGCCGGCCAGATACCGCGCGTCGAGTTCGGCGAAGGCTGCGTCCACGTCGTCGATGTCGAAGGCGATGTGGGCCGTCATCCGGCCGTCGCAGTCGGTTTCGACCAACACGAGCGCCTCGGCATCGAATCGCTCGGACCTCGTGTCGCCGCCCGAGAACCGAGTTTTGTTCAGCACCAGACGATCCCCGCGAACCGCCAAGGCGTTCGATTCGATGCTGGTCGCTCCCAGCCCCGCAATCGCACGCAGATCAGCGATTACCGAGTCGCGGCCGCGCCGGCGTCCTGCACTAACGACGCGACGGCGGTCATCGGTGATCACATTGTTGGCCAACGCATCCGCGATCGCGTCCCAATCGCGGGCCGTAAAGGCTGCCCCGAACCGCGCACAGGCCTGGCTCGCGACGTTGTGCACTCGCCGCGGCTGCCGCTGCAATTCCTTGAATCGTGTGAGCGCGTTGTCAAGGTCGGCGTGATCGAACAGCTCGCAGCGATTGATCAAATCGCCGCTAACCGTTGAAAGGGTGACCTCACGCCACTCGGCCTCAAAGCCGTGATCGGAGGTGCCAAGGGCAGCGAAAGTGACGACGGCGCCCTGCTTACCCAACCGGTGAACGGCCTCCACGAAGAGCTGGACGTGCGCTAGCTCCTTCCCCGCCCGGATGTATGCCAACATCTGGCCCGGCGCGAATGCGGCCGCTCGGCGGTGATCGATGGTCACGCAGTCGGCGGTCAGCGCGGGAAGCTTGCGCTCATCGACGGCCGCGTATGCGCCGGTGATCGTTTTCCAGGTATTTGCGTAGGGCGCTGCCTCGCCGGACACGAAGCGCGCATCAAGTTCGGCCAGGGCCGCTCGGAAGTCGTTCGCCTCGAAGAAAACACATGCGGCGATCCGTTCGTCGGTGTTGAGTTCCAGGATTCCGAGTACTTCTGTGGAAAAGGCCGTTGATCCGTCGTCACGACTGGAGAAACAGAGCCGTTCTAGGACCAATCGCTCGCCGCGCACCGCCAGAGCGCTCGCAGCTACATTCGCGGGCCAGAGTTCGGCTACCGCACGCAAATTCGCGATCTGCTCGTCCCGACCGATTCGGACCTCGCTGACTACCGGCCGGCGATCGTCGTTGCAGAAATCGGTGGCGAACAAGCCGGCGAGGGTGTCCCACTCACCGGCCGCGAGGTGCGCCAGTAAGCGTTCTCCCATCCGGCTGGCCGCATTCTGCAACCGTCGTACCTCAGGCTGGAGTTCGGCGAAACGGGCCAGCGCGGTTTCCAGATCCGCCTCGTCGAAAACCTCGGAGCGACTGACCAGATCACCTTCGACCATCAGCAGATTGACACCGCGCCATTCGGCGTCGAAGCCTTCGCGCGAGCTGCCGAGCGCGGCATGGGTGACGAGGGCCCCCGTGTCAGTCAGCCGATGCACGACCTCGACGTAGGTGGTAATCCGTTGGTCGAGCTCCCAGCCGGCGCGCACGTATGCGATCAGCTCCCCAGGTGCGTACCGGGCCGTGCGGCGATGATCGATACTGACCAAACCTGGCGACGCTTCGGGCAGTTCACGGCGATTCAGACGGGCATAGCCATCGGTTATAACCGACCAGATGTGCTTGTGCGCGGCCGCTTCACCCGCGAGGTAACGCGCGTCCAGCTCGGTGACCGCCGCGGCAAAGTCCTTGATGTCGAACACAACTCGAGCAGTGATCCGCCCGTCGACATCGACCTCGGTGACGTCGAACACATCGGTGTGGAACGCCTCGGGTCGTTGGTCGCGGCCCCAGGTTTGGGTACGGCAAAGGACCAGGCGCTCGCCGCGGGTGGCGATGACCTCCGCGGTCACGCTTTCAACCCCGATATCGACCAGTGCCGCCAACTCCTCGAGCGCGGCGTTCCTGCCCTGGCGTCGGCCGGCATTCACCACCGGCCGACGGTCCTCGGACCAGAATTCCTCCGCCACCATCGCCGCCGTGCCGGCCCAATCACGGGCCGAAAAAAGCGCTCGCAGCCGATCTCCAGTTCGGCTGGCCGAGTTTTCCAGCGCAGACGCCTGCCTTTGAGGCTGCACGTCCACCGCATCGAGTTCGGCGATCGCGGCTTCCATGTCGTCCACGTCGAACCAGACGGACCGGGCAAGACACCCTTCCCCGTCGAGGCTCACCACATGCAGCATCTCGTCTCGGGGCGCACCAGGGCCAACATCGGCAGTTCCCACTTCGACATGGACGAGGGCAAATCGCTCACCCCGCACGGCGAGGACCTCGTAGCGGTAATGAGTGCTGCCCACCTCACGCGGAAGACGCCTCAGCTCTTCTGCCCAGCTACGTGCGGACCGATCGTCGCGCGAGAAACCGACTATCCGACGGCGACTTTCGATTTCGATGTCGCTGGCCATCACTTGCTCGACTTCACCCCACGCCTCGCTGTTCAGCGCGGCAATGAGCCGTCCGATAGCCCGTACGCACTCGTTGTCCGAATCGACGGCCGGCGACTTTGGTAGGGCCGCGGTGGCAGATGGCACCGCAACGCCCAGCACCGCCCTGGCCTTCTCGGCCAGTGCCACGGCACCTTTGCGGTCATACAAGCCGACCGCCTGCTGCGCGGCGGCCCGCGCACCGGCCGCGTCACCGGCGGCGGCGCACACCATCGCCAGCGTCAGGAAAGCATCACCGTGATCGATGAGAGCGTCGGTGCGTCCGGCGAGGGCAACGGCATCCTGAGCGATGCGCCGCGCTTGCACGTAATCCCCGGCGTGCGAAAGCAATTGGGCGCGCAGAGTACGCCACGCGATCGACGCCTTCAACGCGTGGCCGGCGAGACGCTCGCTCTGGGCGCATAATTCGAAAGCATCGGAATCCCGATTCAGAGCAAGGCATGCGCGTCCCAGCATCGCGGCCGTCTCGGCGGTGTCGGCGTCAAGGCCCATCCGACGAAACCCGTTGTAGGCATGACGCAAATGCGGCTCTGCCGCAACCGGGTCGTCGGCGATGAGTTCGACGATCCCGGCAAACTGTTCGACCTCCAGCAGCGCGTGGCGTAGACCGAGTTCGGTGACGGTGCGCCGGGCCGAGTCCATCATTCGGCGGGCCGCGCCCGCGCGGCCACGGAATGCTTCCAACACTGCCTGGCAACGGGTCGAGGTGGCCTCGACGGCAGGCGAGTCGGTCGTGATCCGAAGCAGTCGCACGACATCGAGGCACCGGCCGCCGGCCCGCGGAACGGGATTCGGGCCCCATAGGGCGGCAACTGGCGCACCGGCCAGCACGGCGTTGACCCGGCGGTGGTCGTGTGCGCGTCGTGCCGCGGTCAGGGCGTCGTCCAGCGCGATTTCGCAGCCGGCGAACCGGCCGAGGCGAGCCAGACAGCCGGCCCGCACGGTGTGCGCCTTGGCTTCCCCTGCGGCATCGTCCAACTCGGCCAGTTGACGCGCAGCCGAAGCCAATGCGACTTCGGTATCGTCCAGTCGTTCGGGATGGATGAGCATCGACAGCTGGCCGTCGAAACACGTCGCCCACGCCGCCAACCGGACCGAATCCTTTGTCACGCCCTGTAATTGCGCGATCGCATCCGCTGCCAAAACCATGTCACCGGCGGCCAATAGCGCTTCACAGCGGGCCACCAGCAGCTCGGCGGCCTGCTCATCGCGGTCCGGCAGTTCGTCGTCCAGCTCCTCCAGCGCGTGCAGCGCGTGATCGTAGAGGTCGGCAGCGCCTTCGTAGGCGAGGCGGGCCATCGCCTGGTCCGCGGCGCGCCGGCAGTACTCGACGGCTTTGACGGCGTTGCCCGCCCATGCGCATTCGAAGTAGTGATGAGCCAGCTCCGCCAGCAGCTCATCACCGGCGCCGGGCCGGGTTTCCAAGGTGGTGGCAATGCGCTGGTGCAGCCGCATCCGCCGGACCGAGGCGAGTTCGGCCAGCAGCGACTGGCGGACCAGGGCGTGGTTGAAGCGATAGTGACCACCGGGTTCCTCGACCAGGATGCCGGCCTGGCACGCTTCATCGAACGCATCGACCAGGTCGCTGCCAACCACCTGCTCGACCAGGTCAACGGCGAATCGGCTGCCGACGACGGCGGCCGCGGCAAGAGCTTTGTTGGTTGCGGCGGGCAGCCGCGAAAGTCTGCGGCTGACCGCCTCGCGGACCCCTTGGGGCAGCGTCGTCTGATCCCACACGCCGCCACTCTCGTCAACGTGGCGCAGGGCCTCGATCAGGAAAAAGGGGTTGCCACCCGTCACCGACGCCAGTGCGCGGGCGAGTTCCTCGTCGTCGTACCCGGCTTCGGCCACGTATGCGGTCACGTCGTGCTCGTCGAGCCCGCTGAGGCTGAGGCGGTGGGCACTGCCGTCGCGGTGCAGGTCGGCGAGCATCGCTGCCAACGGGTGGGAACGGTCCAGGTCGGTGCTGCGGTAGGTGCCGATGACCTGCAGGCGGGCGCGCTCGCCGAAGCGCAGCACATGCCGCAGCAACAGCAGCGTCGACTTGGCCGCCCAGTGCAGGTCGTCGAGAACCAGGACCACCGGCGCGGTCCGGGAGGCTATTTCCAGCAGGGCGACGACGGCGTCGAAGAGTGCGTAGCGTTCGGTGTCCGGGTCGAAACGGGGCGGGTTGGCGAGATCGGGTACGACGTCGCTCAAACCGGGCACCAGCGCAAGTAGCGCCTCGACGCCGCGCAACTCCCGCAGGCGCTTGGCGCCAAGAGACGGCACGAGCGAGCGTAGGCCCTCCGCGAACGGCTGGTAGGGAGCGCCCAGGTCCTCGTCGCAACGCCCGTACAGCACCACCGCTCCCTGGCCGTAGGCCCGCTGCGACCACTCGCCCGCCAGGCGCGTCTTACCGACGCCCGGCTCGCCCGCGATCAGGACGGCGCACGCTCCGCCGCCCGATGCGGTCTGCCATGTCGACAGCAGCTTCTCCAGTTCAGCGCCGCGCCCGACGAACGGCCCGCGACCTAGCAGTACCGCAGGAAGGTCGGGGCGCTGCAACGGCGCATCGGTTGCCTGCGGCCCCGCGAGATCGGCAGCGGCGCCCAGACGCAGCTCGAAGACATGCTCGGGACGCGCTAGGTTGCGCAACTGACGCATGCCCAGATCGGCGAGCTCGACATCGTCCGGCAGTGTGTCGATGACCAGTCCGGCGGTCGCTCCCGAGCACAGGATCTGACCACCCTCGGCCAGCGACCGCAGCCTGGCGGCGCGGTTCACCGCGCGACCGAAATAGTCACCGTCGCGCAGCTCGACCTCGCCGGTATGCAAAGCGACGCGGATCCGCATAGGTGCGGGCAACGCCCAAGGCTCGTGACCGATCGCTTCTTGTAAATCGATGGCCGCGGCCGCTGCCGCGGATGGCCGGTCGAACACCGAGAACGTCGCATCACCTTCGCCGCGGGTCTTGACCAACCGTCCCCCGCGCGAGGTGACCACCTGCAGGACCAGCTCGTCGTGCCGCGCGAGCGCCACCGCCATCGCTTCGGCGTCGGCCTCCCAGGCGGCGGTTGATCCTTCGATGTCGGTCAGCAGGAACGTCACCGCGCGGGTGACCGACGAGAGTTGTTGCTCGGCAACATGATCCAACGAGGGGTCCTGGGCGACGATCGCTGCCTCCAGCCGGCGCAGCTCCGGTCCCGGATCCATCCCGAGCTCGTCGGCCAAAAGCGACCGGGCCCGCTGGAAGGCGCCGAGCGCCTCGCCCTGCCTGCCGGACCGGTAGAGGGCCAGCATCAGTTGGCCCCAGCGCCTTTCACGCAGCGGCGCATCGGCCACGGCGGCCTCGAGATCACCGATGACCTCGGCGGCACGGCCCGTAGCCAGTACCGCATCCGCACGGTCCTCGACCAGTGCGGCATAGCCTTCGATCCAGCGGGTTTTCTCGGACAACCCGCGCCGTCCTTCGGGCAATTCCGGGATCCCGCGCCACAGCCGCAACGCTTCCTCGAAGCGGGCCACCGCCTGGCTGGTGTCGCCGGCCGTTGCGGCCTCGCGTCCCATCTTGGCCGCCGTCCGGAAACGCGAAGCGTCGACTTCGGCCCCATTCAACGTCCAGCCCGCACCCGCGGTCACCACAACTCCGTCGCCGAGTGTCCGGCGCAGCGACGAGATGTGCGTCTGCAGGGCCTTGGCGGCGGTGCGCGGCGGGTTGTCACCCCACAACAGTTCGATCAGCGTGTCGGCCGATACCACCGATCCTTCGTGCAACCCGAGCAACGTGAGGATGGCGCGCGGCTTGGCGCCCGGGATCGTGACGGGCGCTCCGCGCCGCCAGACTTGGAGAGGTCCCAAAACCCCCAGTTCCACCGATGGAAGCGTACTCACACCGGTCATCGTCGGTAAGACGATTCAATAGCTGGTCAAGATCGAGTAAAGGTTTACAGCCGCAGTGTCCAGGCCGCCCCGCGAAAATGCAGCACCGTGCGGCTTACCGGTGCCACATCGATCCGCCAGAACGATGCCGGTGGGGCGTCCAGGGCCAGCAGGATCGCCGCTCGGACGACGGCCGGATGCGTGACGGCAACGGTCGGCCTCGGAGCGGTCGCTGCCGGCAACGATGCCAGCCACCCCGCCACCCGGTCGCGTAGATCGAGCACCGACTCTCCGCCATGGGGTTTGGCCGCCGGATCGGTGAGCCATGGCTCCAGCTCGCCATCGCCGAGATCGTCCAGCGACAGTCCGCGCCAACCGCCGCAGTCCAGGTCGGCCAACCGCCGCTCAGTGGCCGGCTTCAGTCCCAGCAACTGGGCGGTCTGCTGAGTGCGGTGTTCGGGCGCGGCCACCGGGTGGACCTCACCGCGCAACCCGAGTGCCCTGGTGACCCGGACCGCGTCGACCTGGCGGCGTCCCAGCTCACTGAGCGGTTCGTCAACCGGGAAACGCCCGACCGCCATCGCATCGGTCATCGCGTGCGAGACCAACGTCAACCGGAGAACGCCGGTCACGCCGCCAAACTCGTCGGCCGCGCAGTGCGCTCGCCCAGCAACCGGGCGGCCAGCGTCGAGAAAACCAGCCCGATACTCACCCACAGCACCAACTGGGTGCCCAGCGAGACCAGGCGAAAGTCATAAAGCACATCAGCGGGGAAATCCGCCGGGGTCTCGTGCACCGTCGGTAACGCCAGTGCCACCACCGCAATTGCTCCGAGGTACGCACCGACCCCGAGCAGACCAGCACTCCATGCACCCACTCGCGCCGACAGCCGTCGGGCAAGCCAGGCGGCTCCGATCGCCAGCACTCCCGAGGCCGCCACCAGCACCAGATACCACCCGGTACGCGATCCGATGGTGCCGGACTGGCCGACCGCCGGCGGGTTCGCCGGGTATTTCAAAAACGGCACCAGATAGAGCACGGTGAACGCCACCGCCGCCAGCTGCATTGAAAACACTTGCGGCGCAACGGCCCCGATCCGCCCGTGGGCAACACAGAACAGCACCGCAAAAAGCACACCGATCGCGACGCCAAAGATCAGGACCCCGAAGCCCAGCCCGGCGTTGCCCTGCACACCGCGGCTGAACAACTCAGCGCCGTGTTCGTGCACCCCAGAGGCAGCCTCGGCGCGGCGTTCCTCGAATTCGATCGCCCGACCGATCACGGGTTCAGCGACCAGGCGGGCGAAGACGAATGCCGCCACGGCACCTACCGCACCGGCCAGCAGGCCGCGCAGGATCAGCCGCTTCTCCATTGCCTCAGCCCGTCGGCGCTAGTGGCAAGGGAAACCGAGCAAATGCCTTGCGTCGTGGAAGAACTCGTGTACGTGCGCGTCACTGCCGAACAGGGACACCGCCCCTTGGTCGATGCCGACGAAGTAGATCGCCAGCAGTGCCAGCACGGTTGTCGCGGCCAGCCAAAGCGCCGCGCTCGCCGCCGACAGATCAACCGCGCCATCCCGGGCAGTCGGTGCATTCGTCACGATCGAACTCCTTCTGGGATTTCCGCGTCCCGCTGGTAGTTGGCGACGGCTACGGGTCTGACTGTAGACAGTGGCGCGACCGTTCTGGAATTTCACCAGATTCCGTAGCTCGTCAGCTGGGCCGGTGGGTACCGGCCTGGCTTATCCCGACGTGCTGGGACCGCCGGCACCGGCCTTCGCCAAGTCTGGCTCCGCCGGTGGCTTGCGGGTGCCGGTGAAGGTGAAGACCGCATCCTCGCCGGCACCTTCGCCGTCCCAGTTGTCCACATCGACCGTCACGACCTGGCCGGGACCGATCTCGTCGAACAGGATCTTCTCCGAGAGCTGGTCCTCGATCTCGCGCTGGATGGTGCGGCGCAACGGCCGGGCACCCAGCACCGGGTCGAAGCCGCGCTTGGCCAGCAGCGACTTGGCCTTGTCGGTCAGCTCGAGAGCCATGTCCTTGCTCTTGAGCTGAGTGGACACCCGGTTGATCATCAGGTCGACCATCCGGATGATCTCGTCGCGAGTCAGCTGGTGGAAGACGATGATGTCGTCGATGCGGTTGAGGAACTCCGGGCGGAAGTGCTTCTTCAGCTCGTCGTTGACCTTCTGCTTCATCCGCTCGTAGTTGTTGTCGCCGCCGGTCTGGCTGAACCCGAGGCCGACGGGCTTGGAGATGTCGGATGTCCCCAGGTTCGACGTGAAGATCAGGACGGTGTTCTTGAAGTCCACCGTGCGACCCTGACCGTCGGTGAGCCGACCGTCCTCGAGAACCTGCAGCAGGCTGTTGTAGATCTCCTGGTGCGCCTTCTCGATCTCGTCGAACAGCACCACGCTGAACGGCTTGCGGCGAACCTTCTCGGTGAGCTGGCCGCCCTCTTCGTAACCGACGTATCCGGGTGGGGCACCGAAGAGCCGAGACGCGGTGAACCGGTCGTGGAACTCACCCATGTCGATCTGAATGAGCGCGTCGTCGTCACCGAAGAGGAAGTTGGCCAGCGCCTTGGACAGCTCGGTCTTACCGACACCGGACGGGCCGGCGAAGATGAACGAGCCCGAGGGACGCTTGGGGTCCTTCAGCCCGGCACGGGTACGGCGGATCGCCTTGGAGACCGCCTTGACGGCGTCCTCCTGGCCGATGATCCGCTTGTGCAGCTCGTCCTCCATGCGCAGCAGCCGGGTGGTCTCGGCCTCGGTGAGCTTGAACACCGGAATACCGGTCCAGTTACCAAGCACCTCGGCGATCTGCTCGTCGTCGACCTCGGCGACCACGTCCAGATCACCGGAACGCCACTGCTTTTCCCGCTCGGCACGCTGCGCGACGAGGGTCTTCTCGCGGTCGCGCAGGCTGGCGGCCTTCTCGAAGTCCTGGGCGTCGATCGCCGATTCCTTCTCCCGGCGCGCCTCGGCGATCTTCTCGTCGAACTCGCGCAGGTCTGGCGGCGCCGTCATGCGACGGATGCGCATGCGGGCCCCGGCCTCGTCGATCAGGTCGATCGCCTTGTCCGGCAGGAACCGGTCGTTGATGTAACGGTCGGCCAGCGTCGCCGCCGCCACCAGGGCCGGGTCGGTGATGGACACGCGGTGGTGCGCCTCGTAGCGGTCGCGCAGACCCTTCAGGATCTCGATCGTGTGCTCCACCGTGGGCTCGCCCACCTGGACCGGCTGGAAGCGGCGCTCCAGTGCGGCGTCCTTCTCGATGTACTTGCGGTACTCGTCGAGCGTGGTGGCGCCGATGGTCTGCAGCTCCCCGCGAGCCAGCTTCGGCTTCAGGATGCTGGCTGCGTCGATGGCACCCTCGGCGGCACCCGCACCGACCAACGTGTGCAGCTCGTCGATGAACAGGATGATGTCGCCGCGCGTGTTGATCTCCTTGAGCACCTTCTTCAAGCGCTCCTCGAAATCACCGCGGTAGCGGGAGCCGGCGACCAGCGAACCCAGGTCCAGGGTGTAGAGCTGCTTGTCCTTGAGCGTCTCGGGCACCTCGCCGTGCACAATGGCCTGCGCCAAGCCCTCGACGACAGCGGTCTTGCCGACGCCCGGCTCGCCGATCAGCACCGGGTTGTTCTTGGTGCGCCGGCTCAGCACCTGCATCACCCGCTCGATTTCCTTCTCGCGGCCGATGACCGGGTCCAGCTTGCCCTCCATCGCGGCCGCGGTCAGGTTGCGGCCGAACTGGTCGAGCACCAGCGACGTCGACGGACTGCCGGACTCGCCCCCGCGGCCGCCGGTACCGGCTTCCGCGGCTTCCTTGCCCTGGTAGCCGGACAGCAACTGGATCACCTGCTGGCGCACCCGGGTCAGCTCAGCGCCCAGCTTGACCAGCACCTGCGCCGCCACGCCCTCACCCTCGCGGATCAGGCCCAGCAGGATGTGCTCGGTGCCGATGTAGTTGTGGCCCAGCTGCAGCGCCTCACGAAGGCTCAGCTCGAGGACCTTCTTGGCACGCGGGGTGAACGGGATGTGCCCGGACGGGGCCTGCTGGCCCTGGCCGATGATCTCCTCGACCTGGCTGCGCACGCCTTCCAGCGAGATGCCCAGCGACTCCAGCGACTTGGCTGCGACGCCTTCACCTTCGTGGATAAGACCCAACAGAATGTGCTCGGTGCCGATGTAGTTGTGGTTGAGCATCCTGGCCTCTTCTTGAGCCAAGACGACCACCCTGCGGGCACGGTCGGTAAATCTCTCGAACATCCGCGGTTACCTGCTCTCCCTCACCATTCGGTACTCCCTCATTGTCGGTACAAGGCCGACAGCGTGCACCTCTAACCACTGTAATGGTCGGCCTGCCAGGGTTCCTAACCTCGCAGTGCGCCGCGGTGCCGGAGCGCAACAGAATAACGAGGAAATACCCCAATGCGTTTCCCGCACCAGCCCTGGATCGCTTCGCCTCAAGCGAAACCGAGAGAAATGGGAAAAAACCGGCGCCCGAGCCGTCCGGCCCGGGCGCCAGTAAGCGATGGCTAGGTTGCCGCGTGGAATGCGTCGATGACGTCGGCCGGGATGCGGCCACGGGTCGACACGTTGTGACCGTTGCGGCGCGCCCATTCCCGGATCGCTGCGCTTTGTTCGCGGTCGATGGCGCCGCGGCCCCGACCCGAACCGGAACGCCCGCGCCGCCTACCGCCGACCCGCCGGCCGGCCGCGACCCATTGCTTCAGGTCGTTCCGCAGTTTTGCCGCATTCTTACTGGAAAGGTCGATCTCATAGGTCACCCCGTCAAGCCCGAATTCGACCGTTTCGTCGGCGGCGCCGGCACCGTCGAAATCATCGACCAAGGTGACGGTCACTTTCTTCGCCATTGGCTTACCCTCGCGTTTCTACCTGCGCAGTTACAGGTCCAGTTTGTTTAGACTCCCCGCTTACTAATCTGCCATAGCAGCGGAAAATCCTCAATCCGAGCGCAACTTGCGCAGTTCAGTTGGCGTGTGGTCTAACAATCGGGAACAAAACAGTCTCCCTAATTGACAGCCCGGTCAAACACATCAACAAGCGGTCGATACCCATTCCCGTTCCGGTGCACGGTGGCATCCCGAACTCGAGAGCGGCGAGAAAATCTTCGTCGAGTTGCATCGCCTCGTCATCACCGGCCGCGGCGGCTCGGGCTTGATCGGCGAACCTATCGCGTTGCACTACCGGGTCGTTTAATTCCGAGTATCCGGTCGCCAACTCCATTCCCCGCACGTAGAGGTCCCACTTCTCGGTGACGCCGCGGATACTGCGGTGTTGGCGCGTCAAAGGCGTTGTCTCGACCGGAAAATCCCTGACGAACGTCGGTGCGGTCAGGCTGTTGCCGACCGTGTGTTCCCACAATTCCTCGACGAGTTTGCCGTGGCCGAAGCCACGGTCCTGAGGAATCTCGACCGAGAGTCGGTCGGCGATCGAGCGCAACCGTTCGACCGTGGTGTCGGGTGTGATCTCTTCGCCCAGTGCGTCCGAGAGGGACGAATACATCTGCAGAGTTGCCCATTCTCCGTCGATGTTGTAGACGCTGCCATCGGGCATCGGCAGTTCTCTGGTACCGATCGCCTCGTCGGCCACCTCTTGAATAAGCTCTCTTGTGACGACCGCCGAATCGTCATAGGTGGCATAGGTCTGATACGTCTCCAACATGGAGAATTCCGGTGAATGCGTGGAATCCGTGCCTTCGTTTCGGAACACCCGATTAAGTTCGAAGACCTTGTCAAAACCTCCGACGATGCAGCGCTTGAGGAACAGTTCCGGCGCGATACGCAGGTAAAGGTCGATGTCCAACGCATTGGAATGCGTGACGAAGGGCCGCGCCGCCGCGCCACCGGCCAGCGTCTGCAGGATCGGCGTTTCGACTTCGAAGAACCCACGCCGTTCCAGTGCATTCCTAATCGCGCGGATAACCGCAATACGCTGCCGGGCGACTTGACGTGCTTGCGGACGAACGATCAAGTCGACATAGCGCTGCCGCACCCTGGCTTCTTCGCTCATCTCCTTATGCGCGACAGGAAGCGGGCGCAGCGACTTGGCGCCCATCTGCCAGGAATCGGCCAGTACGGACAATTCGCCGCGTCGTGAGCTGATCACGGTGCCGTGCACGAAAACGATGTCGCCGAGGTCGACATCCGCTTTCCAGGCGTCCAGTGATTGCTGACCGACCTTGTCGAGGCTGACCATGGCCTGCAGTTGGGTGCCGTCGCCGTCCTGCAGCGTGGCGAAACACAGTTTTCCGGTGTTGCGGGCGAAGACGACCCGGCCGGCCACTCCCACAACATCGTCGGTGGCGGTGTCAACCGGCAGATCAGGGTAGGCGGCGCGGATCTCGGCCAAGGTATGGGTGCGCTGGACGGCCACCGGATAAGGATCGTGGCCTTCGGCCAGCAGACGAGCGCGCTTGTCCCGCCGAATCCGGAACTGCTCGGGAAGGTCCTCGTCAGGGTCTCGATCGGCGGCACTCACGACGTGCCAGCTTAAATGAACTCTTCGGAGCGCTCAGTGGGCGGTCTTGAGCCGACCGCGCTGGGCGTCCCGGTTGCGCTCGAAGACCAGCCGCAGTCCCTGCAGGGTCAGGTGCTGGTCGTAGTGCTCGACGGTGTGCAGTTCGGGGAGCAGCAGTGGTGCGGTGTGCCCGGTGGCGACGACCGCGACGTCGTCGCCGGCAGAGAAGCCCTTCACGTCCTCGCGGATGCGCCCGACCAGACCGTCGACCAATCCGGCGAAACCGAACACCGCACCCGACTGCATGCACTCCACCGTGTTCTTGCCCACCACCGACCGGGGCCGGGCCAGTTCGACTCGACGCAGCGCCGCCGAGCGCGCCGCGGCGGCGTCGGAGGACACCTGCACACCGGGCGCGATGGCGCCGCCGAGGAATTCTCCCTTGGCCGAGACCACGTCGACACAGATCGACGATCCGAAGTCCACGACGATAGCCGCCTTGCCGAATTTATTGAACGCCGCCAGGCAGTTCACAATTCGGTCGGCGCCGACCTCTTTCGGGTTGTCGACCAGCAGTGGGATTCCGGTGCGCACGCCGGGCTCTATCAACACGTGCGGCACCGACGGCCAGTACTGATCCAGCATGATCCGCACCTCATGCAGCACCGAGGGCACCGTGGACAGCGCCGCGGTGCCGGTCAACCGTTCGGCATCGTCTCCGATCAGGCCGTCGATGGTGAGGGCAAGCTCGTCCGCAGTGACCTCGGACTCGGTGCGTATCCGCCACTGCTGCACCACTTTTGCGTGTTCTTTGCCCCCCGAGAGCAAACCGACGACGGTGTGGGTGTTGCGGACGTCGATCGCCAGCAGCACGGCTACCGCACGCCGATGCGCGGGTCGAGCAGTTCATCGACGCCGTCGGGTACGTAAGCGGGGTCGCTGCCGAGGTCGATCTGCTTGTTCTGGGCGTCGACGAACACGATCCGCGGCTGGTAGGCCCGCGCTTCGGCGTCCTCCATGGTCCCGTAGGCGATCAGGATCACCAGGTCGCCCGGATGCACCAGATGCGCTGCGGCTCCGTTGATTCCGATCACTCCGCTGCCGCGTTCACCGGTGATCGCGTAGGTGACCAGCCGGGCCCCGTTGTCGATGTCGACGATGGTGACCTGTTCACCTTCGAGCAGGTCGGCGGCGTCCATCAGGTCGGCGTCGATGGTCACCGACCCGACGTAGTGCAGGTCGGCCTGGGTGACGGTGGCGCGGTGAATCTTCGACTTCAGCATCGTCCGTAACATCAGTTCCTCCATTGGTTTTGGTTGTACTCGTCCAGCCCGGAGGTGCCGGCGAGGTTACCGATTTGGATAGCGACGTTGTCCAGAAGTCTGGTGCTGCCCAGCCGGGCGGCGATCAACAGCCGGCCGGATCCGTTGCGCGGCACGGGACCCAGCTCGGTGTCGCGCAGCTGCAGGTAGTCGACCGCCAGTCCGGGCGTGGCATCGAGCACCGCGCGGGCCGCGTCCAGGGCTGCCTGTCCGCCGTGCCCGGCGGCGTGCGCACCGGCGGTCAGCGCCGCCGAGAGCGCCACGGCCAGTTCCCGCTGCTGCGGATCCAGATAGCGGTTGCGCGACGACAAGGCCAACCCGTCGGCTTCCCGCACGGTCGGCACACCGAACACTTGGACATCAATGTTGAGGTCGGTGACCATCTGCCGGATCAGGACCAGTTGCTGGTAGTCCTTCTCGCCGAAGAAGGCGCGATCCGGGCGCACGATCTGCAGCAGCTTCAGCACCACGGTCAGCATCCCCGCGAAATGCGTTGGGCGGGCCGCGCCTTCGAGCTCGGCGGCCAGCGGACCGGGCTGCACCGTGGTGCGCATGCCGTCGGGGTACATCGCCGCGGCGCTGGGTGCGAACACGATGTCCACGCCCTCCTCACGCAGCAGCGCGAGGTCGTCGTCCAGGGTGCGTGGATAGGCGTCGAGATCCTCACCGGCCCCGAACTGCAGCGGGTTGACGAAGATCGATACCACGACCACCGAGCCCGGCACCCGTTTGGCGGCGCGAACCAGCGAAAGGTGTCCAGCGTGCAGCGCACCCATGGTCGGCACCAGCATCACCCGCCGGCCGGTGTGACGCAGTGCACGGGTGACGTCGCTCACTTCCCGGGGCACCGAGTACAGGTTGAGTTCGCCCGGGTTGAATTTGCGCGGCGGTCCGAGTTTCACCGAGCCAGCACCTCGAGCACTTCTTCGGGGGCGTGGGCGCGCCGCGCGGTCCGCAGCGCGTTCACCCGATACGCCTGCGCCAGTTGCGGGTCGGCGTCCTGCAGGGCGCGCAGATGGCCGGCGACGGCCTCGGCGTCCCCGCGGGCTACCGGACCGGTCAGCGCGGCCTGACCGCGTTGCAGCGTGTTCTCCAGGGCCGCCCGGGCCAGCGGGCCCACGATGCGTTCGGCGAGCCCGCCCGGCTGGTTGTCGATGCGTTGCTGCCCGAGTAGTTCGTCACCGCGCAGCGCCGCCCGCAGGGCCTCGAGGGCGTCGGCCAGCACCGTGACCAGGTGGTTGGAAGCGTGGGCCAGCGCGGCGTGGTAGAGGATGCGGGCGTCCTCGCGCACGTAGAACGGCTCGCCGCCCATTTCCAGCACCAGCGACTGGCCGATGGCATAGCCGATGTCGTCAGAAGCGGTAACCCCGAAGCAGGTGTCGGGCAACCGCGCGATGTCCTCGTCCGCGCCGGTGAACGTCATCGCGGGGTGGATCGCCAGCGCAATGCAGCCCTGCTCGGTCAGCGGAGCCAGTACGGAGATGCCGTTGGCGCCGGAGGTGTGGACCACGATCGTGCCCGGACGCACCGCGGAGGTGGCGGCCAACCCGGCCACCAGGCCGGCCAATTCGCTGTCGGGAACCGCCAACAGCAGCAGTTCCGCGCCGGCGGCCACGTCCGGCGGCGGCAGTACCGAGGTGTCGGGCAGACGGCGCTGCGCCCGCTGCCGGGACTCGTGGGAGATGGCACTGCATGCCACGACGACGTGGTCGGCGCGCTCCAGCGCGACTCCGAGCGCGGTACCCACTCGACCGGCGGAGACGATCCCCACCTTGAGTCTGGCCGGGCGTAAACCGTCGAACTGCCCCATCGCAGACGACCTCACAGATTTCTACGTTGCGTTCCAGTCCCGATTGTCGGGTACCGGACGGTCACTATGACTGTAGTCGATTCGGCGGCGGGGACCCAGTTCACTCGTCCCGGCGGCGACGTCGGCCGCCTCCGCTCGGCTGAACCTGCAGCCGAGCCAGCAGGTCGGCGACGGTCTGGCCGCCACTCGGCGGTTCGTTCTCGTCGGCTTGCTGCTGCAGCTCCTCGGCACTGCGGTGCCGGGGTGCGGGCGCCGGTGGCGGGGCCAGTCGGGGAGGCAGCGCGGGCTCGTCCGGTACCGCCTCGGGGTCGCGGGCGAGGCTGTTCACCCCGTGCTCGCGGTACTCCGTCGAGTGCCGCGAGCGGGAGCGGCGACCGCCGCCGTACTGGACCGCGAAGTCGCTGAGGGTCTCGCCGCTCTCGCTGGTGTCGTCGGCCTCGGCATCCCGGTAGCGCCTCCTGCGGCCCTGGGTCTGGCTGGGCGGCTGGGGCGGTGGGGGCGGTTCGGGCTGCCAGTGGCTGCCCGCTGTTCCCGGCGGCAACCACTGCCCGGCGGCGGTGACCGGCTGCCACTCGGTCGGCCGCGGCTCGGGCTGTGGGTCCGGCGCGGGCGGTGGCTGTGGCTGAAACTGCGGCTGCGGCGGGGGCGGGGGCGGGGGCGGCGCGGGCCGGTGGCGCGGTTCGGGCTGCATCGGTGGCGCGTACTCCTGTACGGGCGCCGGCTGCCGCGGCGGCACCAGCGGTTCCTCCGGGACGTCGATGATCGCGACCTCGTCGGTCCGGGTGAGCGGATCTTCGTCGCGGCGGACCGCCGTGACCCGATCGCTGGGCACCCAGTCGGCGGGCGGGACCTCGCCGTTCTGCGCGCCGTTGCGACCGCGGTCCGTCAACGCCCGTGCGGCGTCCCCGCCCAGCGTCTCGAGCGCTGGGCGCTGTTCCAGATCGGTGTCGAACAGGATCTCGAGGTTGGTTCGCAATGCGGACAGTTCCGCGCGCAGTGCGGCGATCTCGTCGGCGGCCTGCGCGCGCAGCTCGGCGGCCAGTTCGCGGCGCAGTTGCGACTCGACGGTCAGCTCGTATTCACGGCGGGCCGAGATCTCCCGATCCAGCTGCAGGTCGTAGACCAGCTTCATGTCGCGCGCCCGCGCCTGATCCGCCTCGGCCTGGCGGCGGTACAGCACCGACACGAAGGCGCCGGCGACGGCGGCCCACAGCGCCAGGATCACAGCGAGCTTGAGGAGTTCCACCCGATCGGTGAAAACCAGCGCGGAACTGGCCCCGATTGCCAGGACCAGCAACGTCGTCAAGAGCACCCAACCCGGCCTGCGGCCGCCGCGCCGTACCCGGGCGCCGCGGGACAGAACGGTCATGGCCCCTGACTGTACCGGGCGAGGTCAGTTGGCGTGTCGCGGCTGCGCGGCGATTCTCGCGCCGAGTTGCCGAGCGGCTAGGTCTCCGCTCCTTCACCCTGCTCGCCCGGTTCCTGGGGCGGCGACTTGCAGCAATGCTGCAGCCACAGCGCGGCCACCAACAGGGCCAACGCACTGACGGCAGCCACCACCGCCCCGCCGGTGTCCTCCGCGGCCGCACGCATCCAGGACCGCCGCGGCAGGAAATACACCAGCACGCCCAGCCACCACCCCAGCATCACCGCGCCCACCCAGGCCGACGCCTTGGCGACCATCAGGCTGCGGGCCACCGCAAGCGGATGTAGCCAGCCGGGGGCGTCACCGATTTCGCCATCGTTGATCTTGGCTCGCACGTTGCGGGCCCACAGGCCCTCGGCGACGGCGACCAGCAGCAGCGATACCCCACTCCACACGGTGATCGGCGGGAAGTACCGGTACAGCACCGTGATCAACAGGTAGCCCAGCACGGCGGCAGCGAAGACCACCGCGGTCAGATCGCGTTTGCGGGTGGGGCCCATCAGGTGTCCAGGGTCCACGTCGTCGGGCGTACCCCGGCGCGCTCGTCGGGGTCGAGTTCGGCCAGGAGCTCTCGCACCGGCCTGCTCAGTTCGGCGGCCGGGTCGGCGTCCAGCCACGGCACCAGGACGAATGCCCGCACCTGCGCGCGCGGATGCGGCAACGTCAGGTCGGGCTCATCCAGCGTGATCTCGTGGTGCGCGTCGAAGCAGGCGATCAGGTCCACATCCAGGGTGCGCGGCCCCCAGCGCACCTCCCGTACGCGGCCCGCGGCACGTTCCAACTCCTGCGCCAGGCGCAGCCACGCACGGGCGTCGCGCGCCGGATCCTCGGCAATCACCACGGCATTGAGGAACGGGTCCTGCTCGACCCCGCCCCACGGGTTGGTCTCATACACCGACGACACCGCGGTCACCGTGTCACCCAGGCCGTCTACCGCCGACTGCAGCCGGGCCATCCGGTCGCCCAAGTTGGAGCCGATGGACAGCACGATGCGGGTCATGAGCGCCGCTCCGCGCGGGTCATACCGCCCCGCTCGCCGGGATCACCGAGCCCCGACCACCCCGCCGGGACCGGCGCGTCACCACCGCCACGTCGTCGAACCCGTGCGGGATGGGCGCCTGCGGCTTGTGCACCGTCACCTCGACGGCGTGTAGTCGCTCGTCCTTGATCACCTCGTCGGCGATGTTCGCCCCGACGGTTTCGATCAGGTTGCGCGGCGTTCCGCCGACGATGTCGACGGCCAACTGGGCCAGTTCCGCATAGTTGTAGGTGTCGGACAGGTCGTCGCTGGCGGCCGCGGCCGCGAGGTCCATCCACACCGTGATGTCGACGACGAAGTCCTGCCCGTCCCGCCGCTCATGTTCGAACACCCCGTGCCGGCCACGGACTGTCAAGCCCCGCAACTCAATTCGATCAGCCATCGCGCCCGTCCCCTTCCCCGCCCTGCCAAGCCGCCACGACCTTGCGGGCGTCGACCGAAGCACGCACGTCGTGCACCCGAACACCCCAGGCGCCATGCAGCGCCGCCAGGGCCGAAATCACCGCCGTCGCGGTTTCCCGGCCGTCGGCCGCTCGCGGCGCACCGTCCGGTCCGGCTAGCAACGCGCCCAGGAACCGTTTGCGCGAGGCCCCGATCAACACCGGGAACCCAGTGGCCACCAACTCTGGCAGGGCGCGCAGCAACGCCCAATTATGTTGGCCCGTCTTGGCGAATCCCAGCCCGGGATCAATCAACACCTTGTCGCTGTCGACGCCCGCGGCCACCGCGTCCTCCACGCTGGCGAGCAGGTCGGCGCGAACGTCGGCGACCACATCCCGGTAAGCCGGTACCCGGTGCGGGTTGTCGGCCGAGACCGGACGCCAGTGCATCAGCACCCACGGAACTCGTGCCTCGGCCAGTAGCGGCGCCATCGCCGGGTCAGCCCGACCACCCGAGACGTCATTCACCAGCTGGGCGCCGTTCTCCAGCGCCACGCGCGCAACCTGCGCGTGCATGGTATCGATACTGACGGTGATATGTTGCGCCGCAAGGGCTTTGATGACCGGGACGACGCGGGCCGCTTCGACATCGGGCGCCACTCTGGCGGCTCCGGGTCGCGTCGATTCCCCGCCGACGTCGACGATGTCGGCGCCTTCGGCGGCCAACGCCAGGCCGTGCCGGACCGCGTCGTCGGCATCGAGGTAGCGGCCGCCGTCAGAGAATGAGTCGTCCGTGACGTTGAGCACCCCCATAACCTGCACGGGCGCCAAACTCACTTACGCAGAATGAGATCGAGCGCTTCGGCTCGGGAGGCGGCGTCGGTCTTGAACTGACCGCGCACCGCCGAGGTCGTCGTGACAGCGCCCGGCTTGCGGACCCCGCGCATCGCCATGCACAGGTGCTCGGCTTCCACCACCACGATCACCCCAAGCGGGTCCAGCCGCTGCACCATCGCATCGGCAATCTGGCTGGTCAGGCGCTCTTGGACCTGCGGGCGCTTGGCGAAAAGATCAACCAGGCGAGCGATTTTCGACAACCCGGTCACCCGGCCGTCCGCGCCCGGAATGTAGCCCACATGCGCCACCCCGTGAAACGACACCAGATGGTGTTCGCAGGTGGAATACAACGGGATCTCTTTGACGATCACCAGTTCGTTGTGGTCCTCGTCGAACATGGTGTTCAGCACCGAGGCTGGATCGGTATAGAGCCCGGCGAAAACCTCCTTGTAGGCGCGGGCCACCCTGGCCGGCGTCTCGCGCAGGCCCTCCCGGTCGGGGTCTTCTCCAAGCGCGATCAGCAGTTCACGGACGGCGGCCTCAGCGCGTTCCTGGTCGAACACGTGCACCCGGGTACCCCTGGCATCCAGTTGCGTCATCCGAACCTCCCGCCGCGCTGATCGGACGGCTCGTCGGATTCTTGGTCCTCGGTATCCGGGGCGGGACGGCTCGGCGTTTGGTTCGACGGCCGCGGCGGCCAGCCCGGCGCGTGCCAGTCGGCCGGGGCGCCGTAGTCGGGCTGGGTGGGTCCATGCGATCCGTTGGCGCCGCGCGAGGCGCTGTCACCATTGCCCTGCGACTCCCCCTTGGCCTCCTCGGCGGCCTTGCTGGCCTGAGCGATAGCCGCCTTGAACGCCGGCTCCGGCACCGGCTGCGGCCACGGCTCGCCCCGCTCGATCGCCAGCTCCCCGGGCGTCTTGATCGGCGGTTTGTCCGACGGGATCCGGCCGCCGAAGTCGTCGAAGATGGTCAGCCTCGGCCGCTTTTCGACATCACCGAAGATCGCTTCCAGCTCGGGCCGGTGCAGCGTCTCCTTCTCCAGCAGCTCGCCGGCCAACGTGTCCAGCACGTCCCGGTATTCGGTGAGAATCTCCCACGCCTCGGTGTGTGCGGCCTCGATGAGCTTGCGGATCTCCTCATCGATTTCGCGGGCGACCTCGTGCGAGTAGTCGGCCTGGTTGCCCATCGTGCGGCCCAGGAACGGGTCACCGTGTTCGGTGCCATACTTCACCGCGCCCAGGCGCGCGCTCATGCCGTATTCGGTGACCATGGCGCGGGCCACCTTGGTCGCCTGCTCGATGTCGGACACCGCTCCCGTGGTGGGCTCGCGGAACACCAGTTCTTCGGCCGCGCGTCCGCCCATCGCGAACACCAGCTGGGCGATCATCTCCGAGCGGGTGCGCAGGCCCTTGTCCTCCTCCGGAACGGCCACGGCGTGCCCGCCGGTGCGACCGCGGGCCAGGATGGTCACCTTGTACACCGGGTCGATGTCGGGCATTGCCCACGCCGCCAGGGTGTGTCCGCCCTCGTGGTAGGCGGTGATCTTCTTCTCTTGCTCGCTGATGATGCGGCCCTTGCGCCGCGGGCCGCCGATGACCCGGTCGACGGCTTCCTCCAGCGCCGGGCCGGTAATCACCGTGCCGTTCTCCCGGGCGGTCAGCAGCGCCGCCTCGTTCACCACGTTGGCGAGGTCGGCGCCGGTCATGCCGACGGTTCGCTTGGCCAGCCCGTCTAGGTCGGCGTCATCGGCGATTGGCTTGCCCTTGGAGTGCACCCGCAGGACGGCCCGGCGACCCGCCAGATCGGGATTCGAGACCGGGATCTGCCGGTCGAACCGGCCCGGCCGCAGCAGCGCCGGGTCCAGGATGTCCGGCCGGTTGGTGGCCGCGATCAGGATGACCCCGGCACGATCACCGAAGCCGTCCATCTCGACCAGCAGCTGGTTCAGCGTCTGTTCGCGCTCGTCGTGGCCGCCACCGAGCCCAGCGCCGCGCTGGCGCCCCACCGCGTCGATCTCGTCGACGAAGATGATGCAGGGGCTGTTTTGTTTTGCCTGTTCGAACAGGTCGCGGACGCGCGAGGCGCCGACGCCGACGAACATCTCGACGAAGTCGGAACCCGAGATGGTGAAGAACGGCACGCCGGCTTCGCCGGCGACGGCGCGGGCGAGCAGAGTCTTGCCGGTACCAGGCGGACCGTAGAGCAGCACGCCCTTGGGGATCTTGGCACCGAGTGCCTGGTACCTGGACGGGTTCTGCAAAAAGTCCTTGATCTCGTAGAGCTCCTCGACCGCCTCGTCGACGCCCGCGACGTCGGCAAAGGTGGTCTTGGGCATGTCTTTGGAGAGCTGTTTGGCTCGGGACTTGCCGAAGCCGAAGCCCATCCGGGCGCCGCCCTGCATGCGGGAGAACATCACGAACAGCCCCACCAGCAACAACAACGGCAGCACATACACCAGCAGTTCGCCGACGATGCTGCCCTCGTTCACGACCGTGGCGACCTTGGCGTTCTTGGCGGTCAGCGCGTTGAACAGGTCGACGCCGTAGCCGGTGGGGTATTTGGTGATGACCTTGTCGGAGTTCTCGGTGTCGTTGTTGCCCTTCTTCAGCGTCAGCCGGAGCTGTTGTTCGCGGTCGTCGATCTGCGCGGACTTGACGTTGTCGCTGGTGATCTGGGCCATCGCCACCGAGGTGTCGACCGGCTTGTACCCGCGGGTGTCGTCGCTGAAATAGAAGAACGACCAGCCGAGCAACACCAGTACGGCGACTGCCGTCATCGTGCGGATCACGTTTTTACGGTTCATCGCTCACGGCCGAGTCGGCCAGGTCCTTCCCAATACGCTCAGCTGGAAATGTCCAGGTTACCGCCCACGGCGATCGCCGGGCTCCAACGGACCAACGATCGAGGGTTCCCGAAACCCCGCCGGCTTCGATTTGCCACAGGGATCACTCGTAATACCGCGCCTCGATCACGTTGCCGTCCGGGTCGGGGAAGTAGTACCCCTGCGGGGCCCAGCCTTGCGCACCGAAGGAATTGTCGAGCCGCGCGCTGGTGTCTATTCCGGCTGCCTGCAGCCGCCGATCCAATTCGTCATACTCCGACTTCGACATTGAGATACAGACGTGGTTGACGCGATGGCCCGCGCTTCCCGCTACCTTCGTCATCGATTCGGTGACGGGCGCGCCTTCGGCCGCCATCAGATCGATGATCGAGTCCTCGCTCACCCGCACGCTGGGGAACGGCGCCGCACCGGCCTCGAACTCGTCGAAACGCACCGGCGCCAGCCCCACCACCCGGGTGTAGAAGTCCATCGCTGCTCGCACGTCTTTCGTCCACAGCACCACATGGTCGAGTCGCATGGCTCACCATCATCCGCGGCAGCCCTGCCGATATCCACTAGCCAAGCCTTCTCAGCCCGCTGCTGTTGTGATTTGGTGTGACGATGGGCTCCTCTACCGAACGGTTAGTTGACACCAACGGGGTGCGGTTGCGGGTGATCGAGGCCGGCGACCGTGGAGCGCCAGTGGTGGTGCTGTGCCACGGGTTTCCGGAGCTGGCCTACTCGTGGCGACGCCAGATCCCGGCGCTGGCCGAGGCCGGTTATCACGTGTTGGCACCGGATCAGCGCGGCTATGGCGGCTCGTCGCGGCCGGAGGCGATCGAGGCCTACGACATCCACCACCTGACGGCCGACATCACCGGCTTGCTCGACGACGTGGGCGTCGAGCGAGCCGCGTGGGTCGGCCACGACTGGGGCGCCATGGTGGTGTGGAACGCGCCACTGCTGCACCCCGACCGGGTCGGCGCGGTAGCCGCCCTGAGCGTGCCACCGGTGCCCCGCGCGAAACGGCCCGTCACCGTGGCTCTGAAGCGGACGTTCGGCGACAACTTCTTTTACATCCTGTATTTCCAGGAGCCCGGTGTCGCCGACGCCGAGCTCAACGGTGATCCCGCCCGCACGATGCGCCGGATGATGGGCAGTCTGGTGCTATCGGTTGACCAGGACGCAGCGCAGCGCATGTTCGCGCCAGGGCCCGAGGGATTGATCGACCGCCTGCCCGAGCCCGACGGGCTCCCCGACTGGATCACTCAGGACGAACTCGACCGCTACATCAGCGAATTCAGCCGGACGGGATTCACCGGCGGGCTGAATTGGTACCGGAACATGGACCGCAACTGGGAGACCACCGCGGACCTGGACGGCGCCACGATCGACGTACCGTGCCTGTTCATCGGGGGCACGGCCGATCCTGTGTTGACCTTCACCCGCAAAGACCGGGCCGCAGAGGTGGTCAGCGGTCCGTATCGCGAGCTGATGATCGACGGCGCCGGCCACTGGTTGCAGCAGGAGCGGCCCGACGAAGTGAACGCTGCATTGTTGGAATTCCTTGAAGGAGTGGAATGGTGAATGCACCAATGCGATTCGGCGTTTTCATCACGCCGTTTCACCCCACCGGCCAATCCCCAACGGTGGCGCTGGAATATGACATGGAGCGTGTCGTCGCACTGGACCGCTTGGGTTACGACGAGGCGTGGTTCGGTGAACACCACTCCGGCGGTTACGAATTGATCGCCTGCCCGGAGGTATTCATCGCGGCCGCCGCGGAGCGGACCAAGCACATCCGGCTGGGCACCGGCGTGGTCTCGCTGCCCTATCACCACCCGCTGATGGTCGCCGACCGCTGGGTGCTGCTGGATCACCTCACCCGGGGACGCGTGATGTTCGGCACGGGCCCCGGGGCGCTGCCGTCGGACGCCTACATGATGGGCATCGATCCCGTCGACCAGCGACGCATGATGCAGGAATCCCTCGAGGCGATCCTGGCGCTGTTCCGCGCCGCGCCCGAGGAACGCATCGACCGCCACACCGAGTGGTTCACCCTGCGCGACGCACAGTTGCACATCCGTCCCTACACCTGGCCGTACCCGGAGATATCCACGGCCGCAATGATTTCACCGTCGGGACCTCGGCTGGCCGGGGCGCTGGGCACCTCGCTGCTGTCGCTGTCTATGTCGGTGCCCGGCGGTTACGCCGCGCTGGAGAACACCTGGGAGGTGGTGCGCGAACAGGCCGCCAAAGCGGGGCGGGCCGAACCCGACCGCACCGACTGGCGGGTGTTGAGCATCATGCACATCGCCGAAACCCGCGACCAGGCGATCGAGGACTGCACGTACGGGCTGATGGACTTCGCCAAGTACTTCGGAGCCGCCGGATTCGTGCCGCTGGCCAACACGGTGGAAGGCGCGCAGTCACCCCGGGAGTTCGTCGAAGACTATGCGGCCAAGGGGAACTGCTGTATCGGAACGCCGGAGGACGCGATCGCCCACATCGAGGATCTACTGGAGCGCTCGGGCGGCTTCGGCACATTGCTGCTGCTGGGCCACGACTGGGCCTCGCCACAGGCGACCTTCCACTCCTACGACCTGTTCGCCCGCAAAGTGATTCCCTACTTCAAAGGTCAACTCGAAGCGCCCCGCGCCTCGCACGAATGGGCCAAGGACAAGCGCGAAGAGCTGATCGGACGCGCCGGTCAGGCAGTGGTGCAGGCCATCACCCAGCATGTCGCCGAGCACGACGGCGCCGAAAACTGATGCGCGCGGCGGTATTGCGTGGCGGGCGGATGGTTTACCGCGACGATGTGCCGGAACCCGTACCGGGGCCGGGACAGGTCCTGGTCGCGGTCCGCGCGTGCGGGATCTGCGGCTCCGACCTGCATTTCGCCGCTCACGGCGCAAAGGTGGTAGCGCTGAGCAACGAGTTGGCCCGCGGTCGCGGTGGCATGGATCTCGACTTGGAGCGAGACGTCTTCATGGGCCATGAGTTCAGCGCCGAAGTGCTCGAGGCTGGACCCGACACCGAGACCCATCCGCCCGGGACCCTGGTCACTTCGCTGCCGATCCTGCTCTCGGACAAGGGCGTTCAGCCGATCGTCTTCAGCAACACCGCGCTGGGCGGCTACGCCGAGCGGATGCTGCTCTCCGCCCCGCTTCTACTGCCCATCCCGGACGGAGTCGATGTCAGGCACGCCGCCCTGGCCGAACCGATGGCAGTGGGGTTGCACGCGGTCAACAAGTCAGGAATCCGGGCCGACGAGCCAGCCTTAGTGATCGGCTGTGGACCCATCGGAATCGCCATCATCGCCGCACTGCGTGTCCGGGGCGTCGAAACCTTTGTGGCATCAGACTTCTCACCGAAGCGGCGGGAGCTGGCGGCGACGATGGGTGCGCACCAGACGGTGGACCCCGCTCAGAACTCGCCATTTGACTCCGTGAAGGCCCGCGTGGTGTTCGAGGCGGTGGGCGTTCCCGGCATCATCGACGACGTGATGCGGCGTGCCCGCAACGGAACCCGGCTGGTCGTCGCGGGGGTATGCATGGAGCCGGACCCGATTCACCCGTTCTTCGGCACCGCCAAGGAAATCAATTTGCAGTTCGTCAATGCCTACACACCCGAGGAGTTCGGGGACGCGTTGCGGGCGATCGCCGAGGGCGACATCGACGTCGGCCCGTTGATCACCGGCGAAGTGGGCCTGGATCAGGTCGGGACGGCTTTTGATGATTTAGCGGATCCGGAGCGGCACTGCAAGATCCTGGTGACGCCATAGCCGGCGTCCTGAGAGCTCTACCCCGCGAACGGTGGACGCGTCATCACTGTGGGATGGAAGCCGTAGCGCGGCGCGTTGGCCGCACCCATGCCTCGTCCGAGCCCGCCGGTCAGCGGCATGCCGCCCAGCATGTGCTGACTGGGTTCGGGCACCACCGCCGCGTTCGCGCCGGCACCGCTGAACGGCAGCGTGGCCACCCGGCCGAGGCCGGGCGTCGCCGACGCCCAGGCGTTGGGCACCGACAGACCGCCGATCTGCGCGGCCTGGCCGATTCCGCTCACGCCGCCCAAGCCGCCCAATCCGCCCAGGCCGCCCAGATTGCCCAGACCGGCTGCGGCGCCTTCCGCGGCCTTGGCCGCGCCTTCGGCCGCGTGGGCGGCCGCCGGGAAGAAACTGTGGCCTAGGCCGTCGAGGTCTTTCATCGCCGTTGTGGTCAGACGAACCGGAGAGATCATCCTGATGTAGGTGTCGGCGAAAACGCTGGCATCCAACGTTGCCGAGCCGGTCAGACCCTCCATGAGGTCCCCGATTACACCCTGGAACACCAGTCCGTCGCCGTTGGAATTCCAGGTCGTGTTACCCAGCCCGAGCACGGCCAGCGGATCCTTGAGGAACGGCGGCGCGTTGGTCAGCCCGGACAGTCCGGCAAGCGCCTTGTTGACCGAACTGTTCATGTTCGTGACGAAATCCTGCACGGTTGAGGCCACGGAGGACGCTGAGGCCTGCGCGACCGCAGCGGCCTGGCTCGCCAGACCGGTTGGGGTGGTCACCTGCGGCGGCAGGCTGAACGGCGTCAGCGCCGTCGCTTCCGCCGACGAACCGGCGTAGCCGTACATCACACCGGCATCCTGGGCCCACATCTCCGCGTAGTCAGCCTCGACGACGGCTATTGCGGGGGTGTTCTGGCCGAAGATGTTGGTGGCCACCAACTGCATCAGCAGCGCACGATTCGCCGCGACCTCCGCCGGCGGTACCGTCCCGGCGAACGCCGCTTCGTACGCGGCGGCCGCGCCAGCCGCCTGGGCGCCGGCTTGCTCGGCCAGCAGCGCGGTGCTGTCCAGCCAGGTCAAGTGCGGTGCGACCGCCGCGGACATCGCCGCCGCGGCAGGTCCCAACCACGGACCGGCGGTCAGACCGGACAACAGTGTCCGGTAGGAGCCCGCCGTCGCGTGGAGTTCAGCGGCCAGCGATTGCCATGCGGTGGCCGCGGCCAGCATCGAGCCGGCGCCCGGACCGGAGTACATCAACGTGGAGTTGACCTCCGGCGGGAGTGATGCGAAATCCACTGTTACTCCACCCCACCTAGGCGATGCTGGCGGCGTTGGCGGCCTCGGTGTCCGCGTAAGAGCCCGCGGTGACGGCGAGCGTGGTTGCGAGCTGCTCCTGCACAGCCGCCGCCTGGACGCTGATCGCCTGATACAGGCGTGCGTGCGCCGCGAACTGCGCCGCGGTCAGCTGCGACACCACGTCGGCGGCTGCGGGAACCACCCCGGTTGTCGGCGCTGCCGCGAGTTCGTCCCCTGCCCGCGCCATTGCGTTGATGGACTGCAGTTCCCCGGCGACGCCCGCCACGATTTCGGGCCGAGCGATCACGAGTGACATTTGTGTTCCTCCCTCAGAGCACTTGCGTCAGTGACTTCCAGCAACTGGTCGTCACCAACGCGCATCCTCCGTCAGGTTAGGCAGCCACGGGCGCGCAACACAGGCCTCAGCAAGCCTGTTCACTGTCGAGTTATCAATTGTTCATTTGCTACCGGGGATTTGCTGAGTGTTTTGAATTCTTTCTATGAGTCTTATCGGAGACAAATATGTTTTGAGTTTTATGTGAGTCGACAATGTTCATCGCTCCGATCAATCCGAAATATGCAATGCGTCCCACTCCAAGGCCTGGCTGTGATCTGCGTTACTTTCAAATGCACTGATAGGCAACAAAACTGGGGCTGTGTCGAACGAGTGCGCGGTCGCTCGGACACGCGCTGGCGGCTTCCATCGTTGCGTTCCTGGTCATGCGTATACTTCACACGCGACGCTTCACTCGCGCCGCCCAGAATGCTGCTTGATGTGATCGACGTCCGCGCAGATGTGGGCCGCCGAAGCAGCAATTGCGCTCAAAATCCTTTGCTCGCCAGATATCGCGGGGTCAACGTCGCGATAACACAACGGTGAACGGCCGCGACCGCGATCGCCCGGCCATAGAGGCTAAGGTCCGAGCCATGCCGATTGCAAACCGCACCCGCAAATTTTTCGTCGCGGTGGCCGCCGGCCTGGCACTGGTCACCGCGTCGGCCTGTGACGCGCCAGCCCCTGCCACCGCTCCCCCGGCCAATCCACGTCAGGTGACCGTGCTCGGATCCGGTCAAGTCCAGGGCGTCCCGGACACCCTGACCGCCGTCGTCGGTATCGAATTCATCGCCGCCGATGCGACCGCGGCGATGAACCAGACGAACGATCGGCAACAAGCGGTGATCGACGCGCTGGTCGGCGCCGGCCTAGACCGGCGGGACATTCGGACCACACAAGTCGCGTTGCAGCCGCAGTACACCGCGGCGGTGCCCACCGAAACCGGCGCGGTCGCCGGCTACCGGGCCGACAACACGATCGAAGTCAGAATTCACCCCACCGACGCCGCCTCGAAGCTGCTGGACCTCGTCGTGAGCACCGGCGGCAACGCCACCCGGATCCGCTCGGTGGACTACTCGATCGCCGACGATTCGCAATTGGTCAAGGACGCGCGTGCCCGCGCCTTCGAAGACGCCAAAACGCGGGCCCAGCAGTACGCCCAACTGTCCGGACTCAAGTTGGGCAAGGTGCTGTCCATTTCCGAGGCCGCCGGCACCCCGCCCACTCCCGGTCCGCCCGCACCCCGCGCCTCAATGGCGCCGCTCGAGCCGGGTCAGCAGACGGTTAAGTTCTCGGTGACCGCCGTCTGGGAACTGACCTGACTACTACTGGTAAACCCGCGGATCCAACGTCCCGATGTAAGACAGGTCGCGGTAACGCTCGTCGTAGTCCAGGCCGTAACCGACGACGAAGTCGTTCGGGATGTCGAAGCCCACGTAGGTGATGTCGACGTTGGCGCCCACCGCTTCCGGCTTGCGCAGCAGGGTGCATACCCGCAGCGAGCGTGGATGCCGGCTGCTGAGGTTGCGCAACAGCCAGGACAGCGTCAGGCCGGAGTCGACCACGTCTTCGACGATCAGCACATCGCGGTCGTGGATGTCGCGGTCGAGGTCCTTGAGAATCCGCACCACGCCCGATGAGGACGTCGAGGAACCGTAGGAGCTCACCGCCATGAACTCGAACTGAGTGGGTAGCGGAATGGCGCGGGCCAGGTCCGTGACGAACAGCACCGCACCTTTGAGGACGGTGATCAACAGCAGATCCTGGCCGGTCGTTGCCGCCAGGTCGCGGTAGTCCTCGCCGATCTGTCCAGCGAGCTCGGCGATGCGAGCCTGAATCTGCTCCTGGGTGAGCAGCACCGACTTGATGTCCCCCGGGTACAGCTCGGCCGTCACGTGCACAGCGTGCCATGCCTACCTGTGAGGAACCAACGCAGGCGTCAAATTGCCTCCTGGCGCAACGTAAGTAGGCCATCCCGGCGACCCGCCACCAGGCGTCGGCCGCGCAGTGTGGAACCCACTGCCACCCCACCCTGACCCCGCCACCCGGTTACCAGCATGTCCACCCCGCGGATCTGCTTGTCGGTCAGGTTGATCGCGCCACCGCCCAGCAGCCACGCTCGGATCACCCGCCGTCGCACCGGTGCCGACAACTCAGACAGGGCGGCCGTGTCGAGTCCGTCTCCGGTGGTGACCTCTGGCAGCGCGGCGGCGGCGACCGCGTCGATCAGATCGGTGTCTTCCCGCAGGGCGGTCGCGGTGCGCGCCAGCGCTTCGGCCACGCCGCCGCCAAGGACCTCTTCCAGCAGCGGTAGCACTTCGTTGCGCAGCCGGGCCCGGGTGAAGCGGGGGTCTCGGTTGTGCGGATCCCACCACGGGTCGAGCCCGAGCTCGGCGCAGGCGGCCTGAGTCAGCCGCCGGCGCACCCCGAGCAACGGGCGAGCCCAGGGCGGATCGTAGGGCCGCATGCCGGCGATCGACCGGGCTCCCGAGCCTCGGCCCAGACCTAGCAGCACCGTTTCGGCCTGATCGTCGAGAGTGTGGGCCAACAGCACGGGGCCGTCGCGATGGTGGTCCAGTGCGGCGTAACGCGCACTACGGGCCGCGGCCTCCGGGCCGCCGTCACCGCCGACTTCGACGCGTAGCACCCGCGCCTGCTCACATCCCAATGAAATCGCTTGCGCGCGTGCGGTTTCCGCGATCTCAGCCGAGGCGGGCTGCAACCCGTGGTCCACGATCAGCGCGGTTGTGGGCCGCAGCTGTGCGGCAACCGCGGTGAGCGCCAACGAGTCCGGGCCGCCGGACAATCCCACGCACCACCGCGCGTCCGTATCGGCCAGCTGCTTCTGCGCGAATTCTGCTACAGCCCTGCGCAGTTGGGCTACAGCACCCTGTCGATCCATCGTTGGGGCTGGTCGATCTCGGCGGGCAACGGCAACGTTTCGGGGCTCGTCCAGACGGTGTTGAACCGCTTCATGCCGACCCGCTCCACCACCTGGTCGACGAACACCTTGCCGCGGGTGTACTGACTGAGCTTCGCCTCGACGCCCAGCAGCGCACGCACCAGTCGCGCCAGCGGCGGTTGCTTGCGCTGACGGCGTTCGTCGAACCTGCGCCGGATGGTGGCAACCGAGGGAACCACCATCGGTCCCACGGCGTCCATCACGTGTTCGGCATGGCCTTCGAGCAGCGTGCCCAGCACCAGGAGCTGGTCGAGGGCTTTGCGTTGTGGCTCGGATTGCACCGCGCGCATCAAGCCAAGGATCCCGGTGGCGTTGGTGTCGTCCGAATCGTTGCCGCGCGACCGCACGTATTCGGCGAGCCGGCCGGCCACCTCGCGGATGTCGTCGGCGGGCTCCTGGGTCAACAGGCCCAGTGAGCTCGACATGTAATCCGCAATCCATGGATTGGCGGTGAACTGCACTCGGTGGGTGACCTCGTGCAGACACACCCACAACCGGAAGTCAGACGGGTCGACCTTCAGCTGGCGCTCGACGGCGATGACGTTGGGATACACCAGCAGCAGCGTTCCGGTGCGCTGATCGTGGTGGCCGTTGAGCGAATTGAACGGGTCGTACTGCCCGAGGATGCCGGAGGACACGAACGCCAGCACCGCACCGGTCTGGGCCCCGGTGAGCCGCCCGGTGATGAAGCCGCGCGGCTTTTCACTGCCGTTGGTCATGGCGCGCATCGATTGCGCGGCGGCCCGGATCCATTCGGGGCGGTCGACGACCCGGGCCGGCGGCACCGGGCCCTCGGTGATCAGGCCGGTGACGTCGCGAACCGGTGGCTCGGCCTGTTCGGCCGCCGTCATCAACTGCGCCATCACCTGGCGGCGGGTGTAGTCGGAGGTCACCGGTCCGCCTCGGGCCAGCTTCTCGCCCACGGTGGCCGCAAACCCCCAGTCCACGGCGTTGCCCATGGTGAGTCCGGAGGACCCCGAGGACGAAGACGAGGCTTGGGTCACGTCGCACACCCGCAGAACCACAATCTGGTGGCCAGCGCGTCGAGTGCGTTGCGGCCGTTCGGGCCGGCGTCGTTGGACACGAAAGCGAACGTCAGCACCCGGCCGCTGGCATCCGTGAGCAGCCCGACCAGGGAGTTCACCGCGGTGAGCGATCCGGTCTTGGCGCGCAACCAGCCCGCCGGGCCCTGATCGGTGGACCGGTCCAGGAAACGTTCCCCGAGCGTGCCGCTGCCACCGGCGATGGGCAGCAGATCCAGCAGGGCGCGCAGCGACGACTGGTCTGGTCCCGCGGCGGCCTGCACCGTGCCGTCCAGTGTGCGGGCGGTCAGCCGGTTGTTCACCGACAGCCCGCTGGAATCCACCAGCGCGGTCCCGCTGGTGTCGACGTGCGCGGTGCTGAGCCGGCTGGTGACGGCGTCAACCGCACCCGTGAAACTGCGCGGCCGGTTGATCGCGGCCGCCACCTCGCGGCCGATGCACTCGGCCATCACGTTGTCGGAGGCGTTCATCATCTGGGACAGCCGTTGAATCAGCGGCGGCGACTGCACGACGGCCAGCTGCCGGGCGCCGGAGGGGGCCGAACCGATCGTCACCGCGCCCGGATCCAGGCCCAGCCCGATGGCCAACTCCCGTCCGGCGTCCAGCGCCGGGGTCCGGGACCGTCGCGAGTTGACGGTGGTGGGTTGAATGCGGCCCGCGTCGATCATCGCCGCCTCGATCGGCGCGACGTCTCCGTTGTCGACGTCTGCGGGGTCCCAGCCCGGCGCCAGGGTCGGACCGCTGAACGCGGAGATGTCCACCTGCACAGCCGTCGGCGTCACGCCGCTGCGGTGCACCTGTTCGACCAGATCGCTGATGCGCGCCGCCCCGTGATACCAGGTCTCCACTCCGGGGGCGCCGCCGACAACGTCGGGTCGCCAGCGCCCACCAGCACGACGGGGCCCTGCGCGTTCTGCGCGGACGCGACCACCCGGGTGCTGATCCTGGCCTGCCGGTCCAAGGTGAGCAGGGCCGCTGCGGCGGTGAGGACCTTGTTGGTCGACGCCGGGATCATCGGCTGGTCATCGAGCTGGCGCCACAGTTCTTTGCCGGTCAGGGCATCGGTGACCCGCCCGCCCAGCCTGCCCAGGTTGGGATCGGCGGCGGCGGCGGCCAGTGCCGCGGCCACGCCACCTGCGCTGGGTGTGTCGGCGTTGTCGGCGACCGGTGAGACCGCCGCCTTGACCGTAGGAGGCCGCGGCGGCGGCACCGGTGACCGCGCGCCGCTGGTGCCGTGACCGCCCGTGGTGAACAGCACCGCCGCCGCCACCACCGCAGCGACGAACACAAGCACCACCAACCCGATCAGCACGTGGGTGGACTTGCGCCAGCTTTTGGGGCCCATAGAGATCGTCGAACTCCTGTCGTCGCGTCCCATTCTGCCGAACCGGCCGCAAAGCATCCCCGCGGCACCCGCTGGATTAGGGTGTAGCCGTGCAATTCGACGTGACCATCGAAATTCCAAAGGGCCAGCGCAACAAGTACGAGGTCGACCACGAGACCGGCCGGGTACGCCTGGACCGCTACCTCTACACGCCGATGGCCTACCCCACCGACTACGGATTCATCGAGGACACCCTCGGAGAAGACGGTGACCCGCTGGACGCGCTGGTGCTGCTGCCGCAGCCGTTGTTCCCCGGCGTGCTGGTCGAGGTGCGGCCGGTCGGCATGTTCCGGATGGTCGACGAGGCCGGCGGCGACGACAAGGTGCTGTGCGTTCCGGCCGGTGACAATCGGTGGGACCACATCCAGGACATCGGCGACGTGCCGGGGTACGAACTGGAAGCCATCAAGCACTTCTTTGTGCACTACAAGGACCTCGAACCGGGCAAGTACGTGAAGGCCGCCGACTGGGTCGGCCGTGCGGAAGCCGAGGCCGAAGTGCAGCGTTCGGTGGAGCGGTTCAAGACCGAAGGGCACTGAACCGTAGTGTCGCCACGGTGACGGACGGCGCGGCCACACCGGCAGCCGCGGGCGCCTCGGTCGGCCCGATCGCGCGCAGCAGCGTCGTCCGGGTCGGTATCGCAACGGCGCTGACCGCGCTGTGTGGCTACGCGGTGGTCTATCTGGCCGCTCGGAACCTCTCCCCGAGCGGGTTCTCCATTTTCGGGGTGTTCTGGGGTGCGTTCGGCCTGGTCGGCGGGGCCGCCAACGGCTTGCTGCAGGAAACCACCCGGGAAGTCCGAGCTATGCAGTACCTGGACGCCCCCGGTGAATCCCGGATCCGTCCGCTGCGTGTTGCCGGGATGGTCGGCCTGATCTCGGCCGCCTTGATCGCCGGCAGTTCGCCGCTGTGGGGCGGGCGTGTGTTCGTCGAGGCGCGCGGGGTGTCGATCGTGCTCCTCAGCGTCGGATTGGCCGGCATCTGCCTGCATTCGACCCTGCTTGGCATGCTGGCCGGTCTCGATCGGTGGGGGCAGTACGGGGCGCTGATGGTGACCGATGCGGTGATGCGGGTGACGGTCGCCGCGGTCACGTTCGTGGTCGGCTGGGGGTTGGTCGGGTACCTATGGGCCACCGTCGCCGGATCGGTGGCGTGGCTGATCATGCTCGTCGCCTCGCCGAAGGCGCGCGCGGCGGCGCGCGTGCAGACCCCGGGGAACACCTCGACGTTCCTGCGCGGCGCCGCCCACTCCATCACGGCGTCGGGTGCCAGCGCGATTCTGGTCATGGGTTTCCCGGTGTTGCTGAAGCTGACCTCAACCGACCTGGGTGCCGCGGGCGGCGTGATCATCCTGGCCGTGACGCTGACCCGGGCGCCGCTGCTGGTGCCGCTTTTTGCGATGCAGGGCAATCTGATCGCCCACTTCGTCGACGAACGCAGCCACCGGTTGCGTGCGCTGGTGGCTCCCGCGCTGCTGGTCGCGGGGATCGGCGGGCTGGGTGTGCTGCTGGCCGGCTTGGTGGGGCCCTGGCTGCTGCGGTCCGCGTTCGGGTCGGACTATCAGGCCAGCAGCGCGCTGTTGGCCTGGCTGACGGCCGCCGCGGTGGCCATCGCCCTGCTCACGCTCACCGGTTCGGCCGCCGTCGCGGCCGCGCTGCACCGCGCGTACTCGCTCGGGTGGGTTGCCGCCACCGTCGCCGCCGGGTTGTTGCTCATGCTGCCGCTCGCGCTTCAGACCCGCACCGTGGTGGCCCTGTTCTGCGGTCCGCTGGTGGGAATCGCCGTCCATCTCCTCGCCCTGGGGCGTGGCGGACGCGTCGACGGCTGATCAGACCTGGTCCGACGTGTACTTTGTGGCTTGCAATGGGTTCTGATACACGCGACGTCTGGATCGTCGTCCCCAACTTCAACGAAGGCCCCGTCATCGGCGAGGTGATCTCCGAGCTGCGTTCGGTATTCGACAACGTCGTCTGCGTGGACGACGGCAGCTCCGACGGCAGCGGCGAGATCGCCCGGTTGGCCGGAGCCCACCTGGTGCGCCATCCGATCAACCTGGGCCAGGGCGCGGCCATCCAAACCGGGATCGAATACGCCCGCAACCAGCCCGGCGCCAAGGTCTTCGCCACCTTCGACGCCGACGGCCAACATCGGGTGAAGGACCTGTCCGCAATGGTGGACCGGCTTCTGGTCGGAGACGTCGACATCGTTATCGGCACTCGATTCGGCCGGCCGGTCGGCAGCCGGCCCCCGTTTCTCAAGCGGGTGGTGCTGCAGACCGCCGCGCGCCTGAGCCGGCGCGGCCGGCGGCTGGGCCTGACCGACACCAACAACGGTCTGCGGGTGTTCAACAAGACCGTCGCCGACGGGCTGAACATCACCATGAGCGGCATGAGCCACGCCACCGAGATCGTCATGATGATCGCCGAAAACCATTGGCGGGTAGCCGAAGAACCGGTAGAGGTGCTCTACACCGAGTACTCCAAATCGAAGGGTCAGCCGCTCCTGAACGGCGTCAACATCATTTTCGACGGGTTCCTGCGCGGGAGGATTCGGCGTTGACAAGGACGGAAAGATGAACTGGATCAAGGTGCTGCTGATCGGCTCGATCATCGCGTTGCTGATCTTCTTGCTGCGATCACGCCGCAGCGCGCGGGCGCGCGCGTGGGTCAAGGTCGGTTACGTGCTGTTCGTGCTGCTGGGCATCTACGCGGTGCTGCGACCGGACGACACCACGGTGGTGGCGCACTGGTTCGGCGTCAACCGCGGCACGGATTTGATGCTGTACGCCCTGATCATGGCGTTCAGCTTCACGACCTTGAGCACCTATATGCGGTTCAAGGACCTAGAGCTGCGCTATGCGCGGCTGGCGCGGGCCATCGCGTTGGAGAGTGCGCAGGTACCGGAGCCGCGTTAGGCTGCGTCAGGTTTGCGTGAGCAGACGCCCTAGGCCCGCTGGCTCCGGAAGAAATCCACCGTCCGGCGCACGCCCTCCTGCAGACCGACCTGCGGCCACCAGCCCAAAACCTGTGCCGCCAAACCGATATCAAGGCAGGACCGCCGCAGGTCGCCCAGCCGCGGCGGGTGAAACTCCGGGTCGTCTGGACCGCCGACCGCGGCGGCCACCGCCGAGTGCAGCTGGCGGTCCGAGGTCTCGATGCCGGTGCCGACATTGAACCGCTGACCGCCACCGGCGGCACCGGATGCCCGCACGAAGGCGTCCACCACGTCGTCGACGAACACGTAGTCGCGGGTATTGGAGCCGTCCCCGAAAACCTTCGTGGGCTTACCTTCCAGCAGCGCCTGCGCGAAGATCGCGACCACACCGGCCTCGCCGTGCGGGTCTTGGCGCGGGCCGTAAACGTTGGCCGGCGCGATGTGTGAACAATCCAGGCCATACAGGTGCCGGAAGGTGTTCAGGTAGATCTCGCCGGCCACCTTGCCTGCGGCATACGGCGACGCGGGGTCGGTCGGCACCGTCTCCGGTGTCGGGTACTGCGGCGGTACGCCGTAGATGGAACCGCCGGAGGAGGTGTGCACGACCTTGCGGACACCGGTGCGCCGGGCGGCTTCGGCGAGGCGCACGGTGCCGATTACGTTCACCGAGGCGTCGAACTGCGGGTCCGCCACCGAGTGCCGCACATCGATCTGAGCGGCCAGGTGAAAGACCACCTCAGGCTTGTGCTCGTCGAAAATCGACTCCAAGTCCGCGGACACGATGTCGGCCTCGACGAAGACGTGATCGCTGTTGCCCACCAGATGCTCGAGGTTGGTCGCGCGGCCGGTAGCGAAGTTGTCCAGGCTCACTACCGTGTGGCCGTCGGCCAGAAGACGGTCGACTAGCGTCGACCCGATGAAACCGGCTGCCCCGGTGACCAGTGCGCGCACCGGCCCACCATACCGAGTGGCGCTGGCGGCAGCCGCGCTGATCATGGCGCAGCTCGGGATTCGCGCGGCGCTGGCCTTCGGTGGCTATTTCTATTGGGACGATCTGATTCTCGTCGGCAGGGCCGGAACACAGGGGTTGCTGTCGCCGTCGTACTTGTTCGACGACCACGACGGACACGTGATGCCGGGTGCCTTCCTGCTGGCCGGGGCCATCATCCGGCTGGCGCCCCTGGTGTGGACGTGGCCGGCGGTCAGCCTGGTGGTATTGCAGCTGTTGGCGTCCCTGGCGTTGTTGCGGGCGCTGTACGTGATCCTGGGATGGCGGCCCGTGCTGCTGATCCCGTTGACGTTCGCGCTGTTCACTCCGCTGGGGGTGCCGGGGTTCGCGTGGTGGGCGGCCGCGCTGAACTCGCTGCCGATGCTGACCGCGATGGCCTGGGTGTGCGCCGACGCGGTGCTGCTGATCCGCACCGGCAACCAGCGCTACGCCGTCACCGGTGTGCTGGCCTACCTCGGCGGTCTGCTGTTCTTCGAGAAGGCCGCGGTGATCCCGTTTGTGGCGTTCGCGTTGGTGGGCCTGCTGTATCACGTGCAGGGAGAAGCGAACCCGCTGCGTACTGCGTGGCGAGCCGGTGTTCGACTCTGGGTGGTGTCGTTGGCGGTCACCGTCGGCTGGGTGGCGCTGTACCTGTCGGTGGTGAACCAGCGGCGCTGGAGTTCGGATCTGGCGATGACGTGGGCGCTGTTGCGCCGTTCGATCACGCACGGGATAGTGCCGGGTCTGGCCGGTGGGCCATGGGACTGGGCGCGCTGGGCGCCGGCCTCGCCGTGGGCCACGCCGCCGGTCTCGGTGATGGTGCTCGGGTGGCTGGTTTTGGCGGCGGCGCTTGCGGTTTCGCTGGTACGCAAGCAGCGGATCGGGCTGGTGTGGCTGACCGCGGCGGGCTATGCCGTCGCCTGCCAGGTGCCCATCTATCTGATGCGCTCGTCGCGGTTCACCGCCCTCGAACTGGCCCAGACGCTGCGGTATTTCCCCGATCTGGTGGTCGTGCTGGCGCTGCTGACGGCGGTCGCGTTCACCGCACCCAACCGGGAGTCGGCCCGCCGGCTCGATGCCTCCCCGCTGCGTACCGTGCTGACATGCGCTGCGGCGCTGCTGTTTTTGATCAGCAGCGGATATTCGACGGCCACGTTCCTCACCTCGTGGCGGGACAACCCGGCGGAGCCCTATCTGAAAAACGCCCAGGCCGGCCTGGCGAATACCAACAGGGCGGTGCCATTGCTGGACCAGGAAGTCGATCCGCTGGTACTGCAGCGAGTCGCCTGGCCGGAGAACTTGGCCAGCCACATGTTCGCGCTACTCCGTGACCGTCCCGAATTCGCTTCCGCGACAACACAATTACGGGTGCTAGATAGCAAGGGACGGCTGGTCGATGCCCGAGTGACCTGGGTGCGGACGATCGTGCCGGGTCCGGTGCCGCAATGCGGCTATTTCGTCCAGCCCGACCAGCCGGCCCGCTTGCTTCTCGACGGGCCGCTGTTGCCGGCGGAGTGGACCGTGGAACTCAACTACCTCGCCAATTCCGATGGTTCGATGGTGCTGGCGCTGTCCGAGGGCCGCGAGGTCAAGGTGCCCGTGCATCCGGGGCTGAACCGCATGTATGCCCGGCTGCCCGGCGCCGGGGATGCCATCGTGGCGCGCGCCACCACTACCGCGCTCTCGGTCTGCCTCGCGTCGGGACCGGTGGGTTTCCTGGCGCCCGTGTGAAACGACCCGCGCACCGCCGGCTGAAACGTTCTGCACGTAGATCTCGATACCTGGGTGTGTCGGAGTTGATCGCGGTCCCCGAGCTGATGGTCGCCGCCGCTACGCATCTGTCCCGCATGGGGTCGTCGCTGACCTCGGCCAACCTTGTCGCGGCCCAACCCACCTCGGCACTACCTGCCGCCGGAGCCGACGAGATCTCGGCCGCGGTGGCAGCGCTGTTCGCCAGACATGCGCGCGACTATCAAGAGCTCAGCGCCCAGGCGGCGGCGTTCCACCAACGGTTCGTGCAGCTGCTGACCGGCGGTGCCGCGTCGTATGCGGCCGCCGAGGCGGCCAACGCCGGGCCGCTGCAACCGGTGCTTGATCTGATCAATGCCCCGACCCAG
>NZ_HG964938.1:923974-932152 GCF_000613245.1 Mycobacterium asiaticum DSM 44297 | reverse complement strand
GGCGGGGCCGGCGGTGTCCCGGGCCTGCCGCTGGGCACTGGAACCGGTGGCGCGGGCGGGCCGGGCGGCACCAAAGGCGTGATCTTCGGCGCAGACGGCCTGCCCGGACCGAACGGATGACGCGAAATATGGAGCCGCCTAGGAGAATCGAACTCCTGACCTATTCATTACGAGTGAATCGCTCTACCGACTGAGCTAAGGCGGCGGTACCCGATAGTGGGCGGCACGAGTCTACGGCAGGCGGCCCATCGCACCCAACTCCGGCGACTCAGCGCAGTTCCTGGCCGATGGTGGCGACCATCGCGTCGACGGCGAACTTGGGTTTGACGTTGATCGCCAACGCCTCCCGGCATTCCAGCACGGCTTCGATGCAGCGCAGCAGCCGCTCGGGGCTGGCGTGCCCGGCCAGCGAGCTCACCCGCTCGGCCATGTCCGGGTGGTTGGCCCGAACCTGGCCCGCGTCCGCCGACACCACCAGTGCATCCCGGAAATAAGTGGCCAGGTCGATCAGCGCACGGTCCAGAGCGTCGCGCGAAGCCCTGGTCTGGCGGGACTTCTGCCGCCGCTCCAGATCCTTGATCGCACCGGCGGCCCCCCGCATCGCCCCGGCAGCACCTTTACCGGTGCCGCCGGCTCCCAGCGCCGTCCGTAACTCCTCGGTCTCCGCTTCGGCGCGCCCGGCGGTCAATGCCACCGCCTCGGCTTCGGCGGCGGTCACCAGCTCCTCCGCGGCGGCGTACGCCCGGGCGGGCCGCACGGCGTCGCGGACCAGCTCCAACGCCTGCTCTCGTCGCTGGCGGGCGTCGGAGTCGGTGGCCAGCCGGCGGGCGCGGCCGACATGGCCACCACTGACCGACGCCGCCCAGTTCGCCACGTCGGCGTCCAGCCGGTCACCGTCGATGAGCACCCGAGCGATGGCCTCGGTGGGCGGTGTCACGAGTGCGACGTGCCGGCACCGGGACCGCAGCGTGATCGCGATGTCCTCCGGATCCACCGAGGGGGCGCACAGCAGGAAGACGGTTGACGGCGGCGGCTCCTCGACGACCTTCAGCAACGCATTGGCCGCACCTTCGGTCAAGCGGTCGGCGTCCTCGATGACCACGATCTGGTGGCGCCCCGTGGTCGGCCGACGGGACGCGATCTGCACGATGCCCCGCATCTCGTCGACGCCGATCGACAGGCCCTCGGGGATGACCCGTCGGACGTCGGCATGGGTGCCGGCCATGGTGGTGGTACACGCTCGGCACTCGCCACACCCCGGCGGGCCGTCGGAGGTGCACTGCAAGGCCGCCGCGAAGCACAGCGCGGCAACCGACCGCCCGGACCCCGGCGGGCCGGTAATCAGCCAGGCATGTGTCATATTCCCGTCGCCGGTGGGGCTGTGAGACGCATCACCGCGTGCGGATCTGGCCGCGGCGAGCAGCTCGGCCTCGACCACCTCCTGGCCTACCAGCCGCGTAAACACTCCCGTCATCACCGGCAACATTAGTGAGCACCACCGACGGATACCGATCAGCGTCCGTTTCGCGACATTTCCGTGATCTTTCGCCGTCTTTCGGCACTTCGCGCAACTTGCCGGAGCACCTTTTTGTTACCGACGAGTCCCCCCCGACCGATACGGTGGGTTCGTGACCACGGCAGCAACACTTCCCGGACGAATCAGTGGATTCGTCCGGTGGGTCGTGCGCACGCCGTGGCCGGTGTTCTCGCTGAGCATGCTGCAGGCCGACATCATCGGCGGCCTGTTCGTGCTCGGGTTCCTGCGCTACGGCCTACCCCCGCACGACCGCATCCAGTTACAGGATTTGCCGACCCTAAATGTCGCGATCTTCATCGCGACGGTCATCTTCCTTTTCCTGGCCGGCTTTGCCTGGAACCTGAAATTGCTGGTGCCGGTCTTCCGCTGGCAGCGCCGCGACAACCTGCTCGTGGAAGCCGACCCGTCCACCACCGAACTGGCCCGTACCCGCGCCTTGCGGATGCCGTTCTACCGCACCCTGACCAGCGCGTTCGCCTGGGCCATCGGCAGTGCGGTGTTCGTGGTCGCCAGCTGGTCGGTGGCGCGGCACGCGGCGCCGGTCGTGGTGGTGGCCAACGCGCTGGGTGCCACGGCGACGGGGATCATCGGCTACCTGCAGTCCGAGCGGGTGCTGCGGCCGGTGGCGGTCGCAGCCCTGCGCAGCGGCGTGCCGGAGAACGTGAAGGCGCCCGGCGTCATTCTGCGGTTGATGCTGACGTGGGTGCTGTCCACGGCCGTGCCCCTATTGGCCATCGTCCTGGCGGTCGTATCAGACAAGATTGCGCTGCTGCATGCTCCGGCGCAGAGCCTGTTCAATCCCATCCTGTTGTTGGCGCTGGCCGCGCTGGGCATCGGGGCGGCCAGCACGCTGCTGGTGTCGATGTCGATCGCCGACCCACTACGTCAGCTGCGTTGGGCGCTGTCCGAAGTCCAGCGGGGTAACTACAACGCGCACATGCAGATCTACGACGCCAGCGAGCTGGGCCTGCTGCAGTCGGGTTTCAACGACATGGTGCGTGACCTCTCGGAGCGGCAGCGGCTTCGCGACCTGTTCGGCCGCTACGTGGGTGAGGACGTCGCCCGGCGGGCCCTCGAGCGGGGCACCGAACTGGGCGGGCAGGAACGCGACGTCGCGGTGCTCTTCGTGGATCTGGTGGGTTCCACCCAGCTGGCCGCGACCAGGCCGCCGGCCGAGGTCGTGAGCCTGCTCAACGAGTTCTTCCGGGTGGTGGTGGACACCGTCGGCCGCTACGGCGGGTTCGTCAACAAGTTCCAGGGCGACGCGGCGCTGGCGATCTTCGGCGCGCCGATCGAGCATCCTGACGGTGCCGGTGCGGCGCTGGCGGCTGCACGTGCCCTGCACGACGAGCTGATCCCGGTGCTCGGATCCGCCGAGTTCGGCATCGGGGTGTCAGCCGGTCGAGCCATCGCCGGCCACATCGGCGCCCAGGCGCGCTTCGAGTACACCGTCATCGGCGACCCGGTCAACGAGGCCGCCCGGCTGACCGAGCTGGCCAAGCTCGAGGAAGGCCACGTACTGGCCTCGGCGATCGCGGTCAGCGGCGCGCTGGACGCCGAGGCACTGTGCTGGGACGTGGGCGAAGTGGTTGAACTGCGCGGTCGCACCGCGCCCACCCAGCTGGCCCGCCCGCTGAATCTCGCCGCGCCGGAAAGCGTGAGCCGGGAAGCTGAAAAGGCTTCCAGCAAAGCCAATTAGCCGTCGACAAAGGTGACGGTCTCGGCCAGCGGGGCCCGACCGGTGCGCTCCTGGATCTCGGTGTCGTCCTCGTACCCGATCGACAGGCCGCAGAACAGGATGAGCCCGTCGGGCGGCGAGAGCACATCCGCGACGGTCGTGCGATACACCGACCACGCCATCTGCGGGCAGCTATGCAACCCTTCGGCCCGAAGCAGCAACATGACGGTCTGCAGATACATTCCGACGTCCGCCCACTGGGGCCGGCCCAGGTCGCGGTCGATGTAGCAGAACAGCGCAGCGGGTGCGCCGAAACAGTCCCAGTTGGCCACGGCGGCGCGCTGCCGCCCCTCGGTGTCGTCACGCGAAATGCCCAGGGCGCGATAGCGTTGCTCACCGAAGGCGGCCCGGCGCTCGCGGTAGGGCGCCTTCAGCGCCGCCGGGTACATCTCGTACTCCCGCTCGTCCCAGGCATCGCCGATGGCGATGCGCTCGGCGGCGCGCTTCTTGATCTCCGCCAGCGGTGCACCGGTGGCCACATAACAATTCCAGGGCTGGATGTTCGAACCCGAAGGCGACCAGGCCGCCGCCGACAGGACACGCTCCAGCACTTCCCTCGACACCGGCCGGTCCGAGAACTGGCGCACCGCCCGTCGACTCTGCACTGCCTCGTATACGTCCATGGCCGCCTCCTCGTAACTCGTCCTACGACCATAGTATCGTTTGATACTGTTTCATCCAATACTAGTGTGAGGGACAGAACAGTGACTAATCCGAAGCGGTCAGCCGGGTGAGCAGCTCCGTGAGCTGCTCGGGCTCCCCCGGACCAAACCCGGCAATCAGGCGCGCGGCCAACGGCGCCGCGGCCACATGCGCGGCGTCGAAGAGTTGCACACCCTCCGGGGTGATCTCCACCGCCCTAGCCCGACGGTCGCCCGGAACCGGCTTGCGCACGGCCAGGCCTTTGCGCTCCAGGTCGTCGACCACCCGCATGATTCCGGCCTTGTCCGAACCCGTCGCTTCCACCAGGTCCTGCTGCCGGGTCGGCCCACGGTCGACCAGCACGATCAGCACGGCGAAGTGCCGCAACTCGATGCCCAGAGGGCGCAGCGCCTCGGACATCACCGCTGCTGCGTGCCAATGCGCCCGGCGCAGCAGCAATCCGAGGGCGAATGGAGAGGCGTCCCCGCTGCGCCCGGTGGCACGTGGAACGTCGGCGGGCACGGGCCAACAATATCGGTCGATACGGTATCGATCGACTAGCTGCGCTTGGCCGCCTTCTTGACCGGTGCCTTCTTGGCCGTCGTCTTGCGGGCGGTCTTTTTCGCGGTCCGCTTCACCGGTCCGCGGGCACGACGATCCGCCAGCAGTTCGGATGCCCGCTCGTCGGTGATCGACAGCACGTCGTCACCCTTGCGCAGGCTGGCGTTGGTCTCACCGTCGGTGACGTAGGGCCCGAACCGGCCGTCCTTGATCACCATCGGCTTGCCCGACGCCGGGTCGGTACCCAGCTCGCGCAGTGGCGGTGCCGAAGCAGCTTGTCGCCCAGAGCGTTTGGGCTCGGAGTAGATCTTGAGCGCTTCCTCGAGGGTGATGGTGAACATCTGGTCCTCGTTTTGCAACGATCGAGAATCGGTGCCGCGCTTCAAGTATGGGCCGTAGCGCCCGTTCTGCGCGGTGATCTCCTCGCCGGTGGCCGGGTCCACGCCGACGACGCGCGGCAGCGAAAGCAGCTTCAAAGCGTCTTCGAGCGTTACCGTTTGGAGGTCCATGCTGCGCAGCAGCGAACCGGTACGCGGTTTGGGCCCGGTCGGCTTCTTGCCCTTCTTGGCGGGCTCCGCGCTCGGATCGGCGGGCGGTTCCGGCAAGACCTCGGTCACGTACGGCCCGTATCGGCCATCTTTGGCGACGATTTCGTGGCCGGTCGCGGGGTCGACGCCCAGCACACGCCCCTCTTGCGGGGTGGCGAACAGCTCCTCGGCGACCTCGAGGGTCAGCTCGTCGGGGGTCAGGGAATCGTTGAGGTTGGCCCGCTGAGGGGTGGGTTCACCGTTGTCGCCGGTGACCGTGCGTTCCAGATAAGGCCCGTTCTTGCCCACCCGAACATAGACCGGCCGGCCCTGCGCATCGTCAAATAGCTTGATGGAGTTGACTTCTCGCGCGTCGATACCCTCGAGGTTGATGCCGACGAGCTTCTTCAGGCCGCCGGAACGGGCCACCGAATCGGCCACGCCGTGCTCGCCGCCGAAGTAGAAGTTGTTGAGCCAGTTGGTGCGTCGCTCATTTCCGGAAGCGATCGCGTCCAACTCGTCTTCCATTGCGGCGGTGAAGTCGTAGTCGACCAGTCGGCCGAAATGCTGTTCCAGCAAACCAGTTACGGCGAAGGCCACCCAGGACGGCACCAAAGCACTGCCCTTCTTGTGCACGTAGCCGCGGTCCTGAATCGTCTTGATGATCGACGAATACGTCGACGGTCGACCGATCCCCAGCTCTTCAAGCGCCTTGACCAGCGATGCCTCGGTGTAGCGGGCGGGCGGGTTGGTGGAGTGACCGTCCGGGGTGAGCTCGATGGCGTCCAGCCGCTGGCCCTGCGTCAACTGCGGCAACCGGCTTTCGGCGTCATCGGCCTCGCCGCCGGCCAGTTCGTCCACCGTCTCGACGTAGGCCTTGAGGAACCCGGCGAAGGTGATGGTGCGGCCACTCGCCGAGAACACCACGTCCCTTCCGTTGGACTGCCCGTTGATGCGCAGGCTCAGCGTGGTGCCGCGCGCGTCGGCCATCTGCGATGCGACGGTGCGCTGCCAGATCAGTTCGTAGAGCCGGAATTCGTCGCCGTCGAGTTCCCGGCGTACCCCGTCCGGGGTGGCGAAGGTTTCCCCGGCGGGCCGGATCGCCTCGTGGGCTTCCTGGGCGTTCTTCACCTTGCGGGTGTACTGCCGCGGCGACGGCGACACGTACTCGTCACCGTAAAGCTGGCGCGCCTGATTGCGGGCCGCGTTGATGGCCGACGCCGACAACGTGGTCGAGTCGGTACGCATATAGGTGATGTAGCCGTTCTCGTAGAGCCGCTGCGCGATGCTCATGGTGCGCTCGGAGGAGAACCGCAGCTTGCGGCCCGCCTCCTGCTGCAGCGTGGACGTCATGAACGGCGGATACGGACGCCTGGTGTAGGGCTTCTCCTCGACCGACGCCACGGCGAGCTGGGCCCCGCGCAGCCCGGCCGCGATGCCGGTGGCGCCGGCCTCGTCCAGGACGATGACCTCGTCGGCCTTGCGGAGCTGGCCCAAAGAGTCGAAGTCGCGGCCAGTGGCCACGCGCAGGCCGTCCACGTTGGTCAGGCGCGCGGCAAAAGTGGGTGGCTGCGCGCTGGGGTCCGACACGCTGGCATCCAGCCTGGCCAGGATGTCCCAGTAGGACGCGCTGCGGAAGGCCATCCGGTCGCGTTCGCGCTGCACGATGATGCGGGTGGCCACGGACTGCACGCGGCCGGCCGAGAGCTTGGGCGCGACCTTCTTCCACAGCACCGGGCTGACCTCGTAGCCGTACAGCCGGTCCAGGATGCGGCGCGTCTCCTGCGCGTCGACCAGATCGATGTCCAGGTCGCGCGGGTTCTGGGCGGCCTCGAGGATCGCTGGTTCGGTGATCTCGTGGAAGACCATGCGCTTGACCGGAACGCGGGGTTTGAGGGTCTCCATCAGGTGCCAGGCGATCGCCTCGCCCTCGCGGTCGCCATCCGTTGCCAGGTAGAGCTCGTCGACGTCCTTGAGCAGGCCCTTCAGCTCGGTGACGGTGCTCTTCTTCTCGGGACTGATGATGTAGAGCGGTTCGAAGTCCGCGTCGACGTTGACGCCCAGGCGGGCCCACGGCTCCGACTTGAACTTGGCGGGCACGTCGGCCGCGGCCCGCGGCAGGTCGCGGATGTGGCCTCGGGAGGATTCAACGATGTAGTTGGAGCCGAGATAACCGGCGAGTTTGCGCGCCTTGGTGGGCGACTCCACGATCACGAGTCGCCGGGTACTCCCATTAGTAGCCCGCTTCGGGCCGCCGTCAGCCAACTGCGCCTAGCTCCATCTCCTGTATCGGTCCCTGGGCGGAACCGTCCCGCAGGCAAGAATGACACTCGGGTCCTGAAAATTCCGGGCAGTTCCGGTGAAATCCAGGTACACCGCCCGTCCCTTGGGCCCGCGGGCACCTGACAATTTCGCACCATTGGGCGCGCCTACGCAAACCGACCGGCCTGAAACCGGGACCGCCGCACCCGTCAGACACGGGGCCACTGGGCCACCGCCTCGGAGCTGTCCGGGGGGTCTCCCACGTTCTCTACCAGGCGCGATAGTCGCCGGCGACCGCTGATCCGCAGGGCCGGCCGGGCGCCCCGGGTGCCGATCAGAGTGGGTGCGATCCCCACCCGCATCATTGCCGAGGCCAGCGGCGAGTGGGTGTCCGGTGCGTGCGGATCCAGACCCAACAGATATCGCTCCCCCTCCGGGCTGCCCGCGGCCAACGTCCACGCCCGCAGTTCCCGCGGGCCGGGCAGCCAGCGCGGCGGCACCGTCTTCACCGCGCCGCGTGTCCACTCGGCGGCGATCGGGCGCAACAGGGGGTCAACGGCCGTCCGGACCAACGGGGTGTCCTCGTCGGTCCGGGCGAGCTCGGCGACCAGGCCGGCTTCCCGGATCATCTCGGCCAGCGCCTCTGCCCGCCAGGACTCCTCCACGACCACCGAGAGGCGGGCGCCGGAGCCGACGACCACTATCTGGCCGGGCGCGGCCAGCAGCCCACACAAGTCCCCGACCGCGGGCGGGACCGACTCCGCGGCGAAGAAGGAAAGCTGGCTCACGCCACGACAGTAGGCCAGCGACCCGGTCCGCGGCTTGCGCCCATCCGGCGCGGCGTCCCACCTGAGCCGATACCGAACTTGGAAACGAAAACCCCGCCGGAGTCCGTTACCGAAGGCGGTACT
>NZ_HG964938.1:716964-923681 GCF_000613245.1 Mycobacterium asiaticum DSM 44297 | reverse complement strand
GGGACTGCGCCGGGGGGCAGCGTCAGAATCTGCCCGGATTAAACCGAGCGAACTCCAGTGGCCTGGGGGCCCTTAGGGCTGTGGCCGATCTCGAACTCGACCTTCTGGTTCTCTTCGAGGGTGCGGAAGCCCGTCCCCTGGATCTCCGTGTAGTGGACAAAAACATCCGCGGAACCGTCCTCGGGGGCGATGAAACCGAACCCCTTCTCCGCGTTGAACCACTTCACAGTTCCCTGTGGCATCTCTCGATCTTTCCTTTTCTATCTGGGTGCGGGGCTCGCCTTTCGATGCCCCGGGCCAGCCGCGACCGCCATACCTTCGCGGAGTCGCCGGAACTTCACCCGACAGATAACCTCGCAGGAACCGCGACCGCAACGTCGATCCTGCGAAAGTTTTACACGAACACAGAAGCTGCGACCGCACTCAGTCAACCATGTTCGTGGCGTCGGCGACAGCCTGGAGCCGGAACGGCGGATCAATTTACGTCAGCGTCATCCCGCAGGTTAGGAGCGAGAGAGGAGTGTGATGCCGAGTTTCGGCAGCGAACTGCTTGCCGCGGCGCTGGCCGGTACCGCCACCGACGAGCATCCACTGCGGCATGTCACCGAGCTACCGCCCCGCACCGGGCGGCCGCACGGGTGGCCGCAGTGGGCCTCGCCGCAGGTAATCCGCGCGTTCAACGCCCGCGGCATCGGCACCCCCTGGTCGCATCAGTCCGAGGCCGCGGAGTTGGCCCACGCCGGGCGCCATGTCGTGATCAGCACTGGCACCGCGTCGGGCAAGTCACTGGCCTATCAGCTACCGGTGCTCAATGCGCTGGCGACCGATCCGCGGGCCCGCGTGTTGTATCTGTCGCCGACGAAGGCGTTGGGCCATGACCAGCTGCGTGCGGCGCACGGTCTGGTGACCGCGGTTCCGCTCGACGACGTGGCGCCGACAGCCTACGACGGGGACAGCCCCACCGAGGTGCGGCGCTTTGCCCGCGAGCGGTCCCGGTGGATCTTCTCCAACCCCGACATGATTCACCTGTCGATACTGCGCAATCACGCTCGGTGGGCGGTGCTGCTACGAGGGTTGCGGTTCGTCGTGGTCGACGAATGCCACTACTACCGTGGGGTGTTCGGTTCCAATGTCGCGATGGTGCTGCGCCGGCTGCTGCGGCTGTGCGCGCGGTACTCGTCGTATCCGACGGTGGTTTTCGCCAGCGCGACGACGGACTCGCCCGGCGCGACGGCCGCCGAGCTCATCGGGCAGCCGGTCGAGGAGGTCGTCGAGGACGGGTCCCCGCAGGCGCCCGCACGGTGGCGTTGTGGGAACCGGCGTTGCTGACCGAGCTGACCGGCGAGAACGGCGCACCGGTACGACGGTCGGCGGGGGCCGAGGCCGCCCGGGTGATGGCCGACCTGATCGTGGAGGGCGCGCAGACATTGACTTTCGTGCGGTCACGCCGCGCCGCCGAATTAACCGCACTGGGCGCCCAGGCCCGGCTGGCCGATACCGCACCGCACCTGACCGGCACGGTGGCGTCCTACCGCGCCGGGTATCTCGCGGAGGATCGCACCGCGCTGGAGAAAGCGCTGGCCGACGGCCGGCTACGCGGGCTGGCGACGACCAACGCCCTGGAACTGGGTGTCGATATCGCCGGACTGGACGCCGTGGTGCTGGCCGGTTTTCCCGGAACCGTCGCCTCGTTCTGGCAACAGGCCGGACGGTCCGGGCGGCGCGGCCAGGGCGCCCTGGTGGTGTTGATCGCCCGAGACGACCCGCTGGACACCTATCTGGTGCACCACCCCGCCGCGCTGCTGGGCAAGCCCGTCGAACGGGTGGTGATCGACCCCGGCAATCCCTACATCCTCGGACCGCAGCTGCTCTGCGCGGCAACCGAACTTCCGCTGGAAGATAGCGAGGTGCGGGCGCTGAACGCGGTCGACGTGGCCGAAGGATTGGTCGACGACGGGCTGCTGAAACGGAGGGGCGGCAGATACTTTCCGGCACCCGGCATGGAACCCCATGGCGCGGTGGACATTCGGGGATCCATCGGGGGCCAGATCATCATCGTCGAGGCCGACACCGGGCGACTGCTGGGCAGCACCGGGGTCGGACAGGCGCCGGCGTCGATCCACCCCGGGGCGGTCTATCTACACCAAGGCGAGAGCTACGTCGTCGACTCGCTGGATCTCGAGGAGGGTATCGCGTTCGTCCACGACGAGGACCCCGGCTATTCGACCTTCGCCCGCGAACTCACCGACATCTCGGTCACCGGCCAGGGTGAGCGGTCACTCTTCGGGCCGGTGACGCTGGGACTGGTACCGGTGACGGTGACCCATCAGGTGGTCGGGTACCTGCGCCGGCGAGCCAACGGCGAAGTGATCGACTTCATCGAACTGGACATGCCGCGGGCCACCTTGCCGACCTTTGCGGTCATGTACACGATCGAGCTAGAAGCATTAGAGCGCAACGACATAGCACCGTTGCGGGTGCCGGGTTCGTTGCACGCCGCCGAGCACGCGGCCATCGGGCTGCTGCCGTTGGTGGCCAGCTGCGACCGGGGCGACATCGGCGGCCTGTCGACCGCTATCGGCCCCGACGGGTTGCCGACCGTCTTCGTCTACGACGGCCATCCGGGCGGTGCCGGATTCGCCGAACGCGGGTTCCGCAAGGCAACCACCTGGCTGGGCGCTACTGCGGCGGCCATCGAGGCGTGTGAATGCCGCAGCGGGTGCCCATCGTGCGTGCAGTCGCCCAAGTGCGGCAATGCCAACGATCCGCTGGACAAGGCGGGTGCGGTCGCCGTGCTGCGACTGGTGCTTGCCGAATTGAGCGATCCCCGAAATTGAGCTGGGGGCTGACGGTTGACGCCTCGGGGTGGGCCGCGCCGGAGGTGCCCGAGCCAGTTCGCGATCTAAGTCTTCGCGCCGGAGTCCTGCGGGCGCTTGAGCAAACCGATGAAAAATTGTTATTCCATTCACCCACAAGCGGCGATACGGTGCACGTGTTGAATAGCTGCAACGTGATCAGACACTGGCCGAGTCTGGTGAAGACGCCGAAAGGTGTTTGATGTCGTTTTTCAATGCGGTGCCCGATGCGATGGGCGTGGCCGCGGTTGAGCTGGCGGGCATCAATTCTGTGATCCAGACCGCCAACGCGGCCGCTGCCCTCCCTACCACTGCGATTCCGGCCCCCGCGCAGGATCAGGTATCGGCGGCCGTCGCTGCGCTGTACTCGAAGTACGCCCGCGGTTACCAAGCGCTCGGCACCCAGGTAGCGGCCTTTCACGACCAGTTCGTCCGCGCGTTGAGCTCGAGCGCCGGCACGTATGCGTTGGGAGAGGCGGCCAATGCCGCGGCGATGCAGAGCCCATTGCCACACCTGATCCCGCCCGTCCAGGCGCCGGTCAAGCCGGCGGACGGGCCGCCAATCTTCGGCCCCGAGAGCGCGGCCGAAGGCGAGCACGGCGGGTGGGTCGCGCCGAGCGAGGTCGCCGGTGGGTCGGCTGCACCCGTGGATAGCGGCAACGTGGACGCCACCGCAATGTCCGCCGCTGGCGGCAACACCTCGGTAGGCGCTGCGGGATCCGGTGGGGTGAGCGCGGTGGGTGGCGTCGGAACCGGCTCCTTCTGGCGCGACGCGGGCCACCAGGGCGGTGGCCTGTTCGCTACCTGGGGGTCCGGCGGCTTACCTGCCGACGGCGAGGACCGACGCGGGGTCGAATCCGGCGGACTGCTGAGCCGCCTGATGCTGTCAGGCGATGGCCAGGACGCGCGTAGCGCGGCAGGCCAACCGAAGGATGGTCGGAATGCAGCGGCGGGGACGCGGTGCCCTTTCCGGATCACCAGGTCGTGGCCGGACCGCTGGCTTTCCAACGCATTGCGTCGCAACGGCACCGCTGGGGCGACACTGCGAGCGGCGCGACCGACAGCCCACCCCTCGGCGCACACGGCCAACCTGTCGTAACTTGTTGTAGCGCAGGGTAACTGACGAATGCGATGGCAAATGAGCTGCACACCAAGGGGTTTCGCTGACATGACAGATCCGGCCGAACGGGAACGCAACCAGATACGTTGAGGAATCCGATGGACGGCGACCGACCCCTCGACGGTCGACCTCCACGGACCTGCTTTTAGCGCCGGACAAAACGATCCAGCACTCCCTCAAAACGCGAGTGCAGCAGGAAATTTACCTGGGATCAAGTCTCGAATGCAACAACAACGTGGCCGACTTCACGGCGAGATTTGGGCTTATATCGGGCGCACAGTATGACAAACCCCTTGATGCAATACCGAGAAGTGTTGCGCTGTCGAGAAATCCCTACTGTCACGCTCGACTGGAGGTCACCGGCGGGCTTGCTGTGCGGCGGCAAAGTTTCGGACACAATGGATTTGACGCCACTGTCAACGCTGGGCAACATTCGACAAACGCTTGCCTTCCGCAATTGCGTCGGCGCCAGTGCGAGCGCCAATTCGACAGCCAATTCGACACTGCCGAGCCTGCAACGGCGAGTCCCCGGGCAATGTCCCGACGGGCGATCAGTAAGCTCCCCAGCATGGCCCACGACTGGTTGCTCGTGGAGACGCTGGGGGACGAACCCGCCGTCGTCGCGCAGGGGCGGCAACTGAAGAACCTCGTCCCGATCACTACCTTCCTGCGTCGCAGCCCGTACCTGGCTGCCGTCAAGACGGCGATCGCGGAGTCGGTGCAGACGGGACAGTCGTTGTCCAGCATCACCCCGAAGAGCGACCGTGTCATCCGCACCGAACCGGTGATGATGTCCGACGGGCGTATTCACGGGGTGCACGTGTGGACCGGCCCGATCGACGAGGAGCCGCCCGAGCGGCCCATCCCCGGTCCGTTGAAGTGGGATCTCACCTGCGGGGTGGCCACCGACACCCCCGAGTCGCTGGCCAACAGCGGCAAGAATCCCGAAGTCGAGGTCACCTTCGGCAGGGCCTTCGCCGAGGATCTGCCGTCGCGGGAGCTCAATCCGAACGAGACCAAGGTGCTGGCCATGGCGGTGCGGGCCGAACCCGGGCTGACCCTGTGCAGCACCTGGGACCTCACCGACTGGGAGGGAAACCCGGTCCGGATCGGATTCACCGCCCGCAGTGCACTAGAGCCGGGCCCCGACGGTCGCGACCATCTGATAGCGCGGGCCATGAATTGGCGCACCGAGCGCAAGGGTCCCGCGGTCGCGGCCGACGATCTGGCGCAACGCATCCTGCGGGGGCTTGCGCAAGCCGGCGTCCATCGAGCACTCGTCGACCTCAAAAACTGGACGCTGCTGAAATGGCTCGACGAGCCCTGCTCTTTCTACGACTGGCGCAGCAGCGAAGCCGACAAACCACGGGTCCATCCCGACGACGAGCAGGTCATGCTCTCGATGACCAAGGAATTCGCCAACGGTGCGACCAGCCGGGTGTTGCGGCTCCCCGGGCGAGACACCGACTGGGTGCCGGTGCACGTCACCGTCAACCGGGTGGAGCTCGAGCCGGAAACCTTCGCCGGCCTACTCTCGCTGCGGCTGCCCACCGACGAGGAGCTCGCCGCAGCCGATTTCTCCAACGCTTCTTCGGGAGAAGAGGGCTAAAACCCGGCGTCATCGCTTATCCGTGGGTCCCGCCCGCGCGGAAGCCCGGGCAACACCGGCGAGCGGGACCGGCACCTCCAACGCGACAACGACGTCGAGGCCATCGACCCGGCACTCGACACCACCAACCCGCTGTGCCGCTACCCTCGCGCGTGCACACGCCGACTCGGCACCCTGCGGCAGCTGCGCGGCCGCCGCCAAGGCGGCCAGATCGGCCGCCGACTGCGCGCGGTGGCGCGCCGCCACCACCGAACCCACCCAGCCGGTGGCCCCGGTGACAGCCAGGAGCACCGCGATGATCGCTGCAGCGAGCACCGTCGCCGAGCCGTCCTCATCCCGGCTCGGCCGCCGAGACCGCGCGGGCACCGATTCGCAGGGCTGGCAACAGTTTCGAGTGTGCGACCACGATCGCGACCAGGAAGTCGCCGTCTCGGTACACCTGCACCTGCGCGCCAGCAGGCGCGATGCGGCGTGCCACCTCGACTGCGTGCTGACCATCGCCGCGCGCCGAAAGCCGCGCCGCCTCCCGCGCCGCGTCCACGCAGCGCACCTGCATTGACACGGCGGTGATCCCGGCGAGGCACAGCACCAGCACCACCACGAGTGCGGCGATCGCCACTGCGGCCTCCACCGTGCTGGCGCCGGCACTGGAGCTCAGACCTTGGTGCTCAGGGCTCGACCGATGATGTGGTTCAGCGCCGAAACGACGGAGTCGCCGGTCACCACCGAGTAGAGAATCGCGCCGAAAGCCGCCGCGGCGATGGTCCCGATCGCGTACTCCACCGTACTCATGCCTGACTCGTCGCTCGCCAGCACCAGCAGGCGCGCCCTGAACCGGCGAAAGATGTTGTACCGCTTCATATTCCTCCCTCAAAATAGACCTGAGTCCAGAACGTCACCGGCCAACCCGGCGATCACTGGAACGATGCCCAGGCACACGAACGCCGGCAGAAAGCAGATCCCGAGCGGACCAGCGATCAGCACCCCGGCACGTTCGGCGGCAGCGGCGGCGGCCTGCGCGGCGTCGTGGCGCGACTGGGCCGCCAGCTCGGCCACACCCTCGGCAAGCGCGGTGCCCGACGAGGCCGATCGCCGGGCCAGCCGCAGCAGCCCCTCGGTCTGAGAGTCGATCCCGTCCGGTGGCGCTGACCACGCGACCGCCGGATCAGCACCCAACGCCAACAGGTCGGCGGCCCGACGCAACACTGACGCCAGCCGTGGCGGTGCGGCACGGGAGGCCGCGGCCGCGGCCGCCGAGACCGCCATGCCCGCCGCCAGGCACACAGCGAGCACGTCCAGCCCGGACGCCACCCCCAAGGGATCCGGCCCGGCTGCGCGCCGCGCCCCCCTGGGGATGCGGCGCGCCGCGCCGGCGCGGGCACGCACCATCGACGGGCCCGCCCCTATCAACAGCGCCGCCGCCAACAGCACCGCCGCGATACTCATGTCGACACCACGCGATCGGTGATGCGATCCGACCACAACACCCCGGCACACGCCAGCGCCAGACCGACCAGAAGAAACCAACCGCCGGTGCCGAGCAAGAAGCGCAGCGGCCGGGCACCGAGCAGCTCTCCGAGTAGGACGCCGAGCACCGGGAGTCCCGCCAGGATGGCCGCGGTGGCGCGGGCGCCCGCCAGGCTCGACGCCACCTTCGCCGAGAATTGCTGTCGCGCAGCAATGTCCCGTTGCGCGGCCCGCATCAGGGTCGCGATCGCCAGCCCGTGCTCACTCGCCAGTTGCCAGCAGACCGCCAGACGCTCCCAATGCCGGGGCAGCGCCGACGAACCCGCCGCGGTGCGCAGCCCGGCCGCCACATCGGCGCCCAGGCGCGCCCGCGCCGCGACGGTGCGCAGCGAGCCTGACACCGGTCCATCGGTCTCGTCGGCGGCAACATCGAAGGCGTGAACGGGATGGGCACCGACCCGCAGTTCACCGACCAGCACGTCCAAACCCGCTTGTAGCGCAAGCCCTTCCGTCGCCGCGCGCCGGTTGCGGCGCCGCCGCCACCGGCGCAGGCCAAGGGTCGCTGCACTCAACGCGACCGCCAAGACAGTGGTCAGCTGCCAGAGCCAGATCGCAACCACCAACCCAGACACGCCCGCCGCGGCGACAACCCACGGGCGGCCGAAGATTTTCCGGTGCGCTTGCGGGGTGGGCGCCAGTCGGCAACGTGGTGACGGTGGCATCGCCAACAACGCCAACGACAACAGCAGCGCGGCAAGTTGCAGCCCGGTCATGCCGCGACCCGGCTTTGCAGCAACGCGCGCAATTCGACGGCCTCGGCGGTCATCCCGCTGTCGGCATGCCATGCGGTGACCACGCGGACACGTCCACTGTCGCCCTGACATAACACGGCGATCTCCTGCAGCCGACGGCGGCCGGCCCGGTTGCGCGTGACGTGCAGCACCACCTGGACCGCCGCCGCCAGTTGACTGTGCAGCGCGGGGCGGTCCAGCCCGCCCAGCGCGCCCAGCGCTTCCAACCGCGCGGGCACTTCGCCCGGGCTGTTGGCGTGGACCGTGCCCGCTCCGCCCTCGTGCCCGGTGTTCAGGGCGGCGAGCAGATCCACCACTTCGGCACCCCTGACTTCGCCGACGACGATCCGGTCGGGCCGCATTCGTAACGCCTGCCGGACGAGTTGACGGACGGTCACCTCACCCACGCCTTCGACGTTCGGCCGCCGGGCAACCAGCTTCACCAGATGCGGGTGGCGCGGCGCCAACTCAGCGGCGTCCTCCACGCAGACGATCCGTTCGGCCGGTGAGACCGCCCCGAGCATCGCCGCCAGCAGGGTGGTCTTGCCGGCCCCCGTGCCACCACACACCAGGAAGGCCAGCCGAGCGTTGATGATGTCCGCGATCAGCCGACCCGCCTCTCCCGTGATGGCGCCCGCAGCAGCCAGGGCGGCCAAGTCCTGGGTGGCCGGCCGTAACACCCGTAGCGAGAGGCAGGTGCCGTTGGCTGCCACTGGCGGCAACACGGCGTGCAGCCGGACCGCGAACCCGCCGGCACCAATACCGGTCAGCAGCCCGTCCACCCACGGCTGCGCGTCGTCGAGGCGGCGCCCGGCGGTCAATGCCAGCCGTTGCGCCAGCCGCCGCACGGCGGCCTCATCGGTGAACCGAATGGAGCTGCGCTGCAGGCCGTTTCCGTCGTCGACCCAGACCGCGTCGGGCGCGGTCACCAAGACGTCGGTGGCGCCGTCTATGCACAACAGCGGTTCGAGGATGCCGGCGCCGGTCAGCTCGGTCTGCAGCAGCCGGAGATTGGCCAACACCTCGGTGTCACCGACGATCCCGCCCGACTCTGCCCGGATCGCGGCCGCCACTACATTCGGCCGCAACGGGCCAGGCTCGGCCGCCAATCGCTCACGCACCCGCTCAATCAACGACGCGCTCATGCGGCCCTGCCGTTCGGCGCTCTCCGGCCATTGGGAAGTACACCCAACACCGACCGCGCGGCCGTGGCTAGTGCGGATCGCCGCCCCAGTCGCAGCCCGCCGTGTTCGAGCCGCTCGGCCAACCGCGGCTCGGCGCGCAGCGCCGCCAGCAGCGGCAGCCCGGTGATGTCGGCGACCTCAGCCGCTCGCAGACCGCCCGGGGCCGGTCCCCGCACCACCAGCCCGAGATTCGGGTTGATCGACGCCAGTACCGGACCGAAGGTCGCGGCGGCCGCACACGCCCGCACATCGCATCGGCTGACCATCACCACCAGGTCTGCTCCGTCGAGCGCGACGTGCGTCGCCTCGGTCAGCCGCCTCGGCAGGTCGCACACGACGGTCACTCCCCCGCGTCGCCCGGCATCGACGATGGCGTCCACTGGGCCGGCCTCCGCCTCGTAGCCCCGCCGGGTGCCCGACAACACGCTGATTCCTCGGTGCCGTGGCAGCGCCTCGCGCATCGCCGGCCAGTTCAACCGTCCGCCTTGCAACGCCAGGTCAGGCCACCGCAAGCCGGGCGTGGTGTCGCTGCCCAGCAACAAATCGATGCCTCCGGCCCACGGATCGAGGTCCAGCAGGAGCGCCTTGGAAGCAACCAGCGCCAGGGCGACGGCGAACAACGATGCCCCGGCACCGCCACAGCTGCCGACGACGGCGACGGCTTCACCGAGCGCATTCTCGTCGCGCGCCGATTCGGCGGCGCGGGCCAGTTCGCCAACGAGTTCGTGTTCCTGCTGCGGCACCCTCAACACGCGCTCGGCACCGACGGCGACGGCCGCCGTCCAAGTGTCGACCCCGGCTTCGGCGCTGGTGAGGATGCTGACGTGGGCCCGCCGCGGCAGCGCTGTCTGGCCGTAATGGTCGGCCGCAGCTTGGTCGAGCACCACCGCCGCGGCCGCCGCCCACGTTTTCCTGCTCACCGGATTCGGCCCGTCGGCATGCACCACCCGCACGCCGACGGCGGCACCGATGCGGTCCAGCTCGTCGCGCAATTCAGGTTCGGCCAGTACCGCCAGCACGCCGCAACCGGCCGATTCCCGGCGCGAGGGATCCGTCATTCCTCCACCGTGCTCGCCCACCGATCTTGGACACCAGTGCCAAAGCCCGATCTGTGGATAAGAACGAGGCTGTGGACAAACGGTTCGCTGAGGACCCGCTCGGTCAGGGGTTGTCGGCTTCCCCGCAACGCATCGGACAACAAGTGTGTGCAGAATCCGGGCGAGAATTTTTGCCCCACAAAAGGGACGACCCCCGCCAGGGGGGGAGGAGGCGGAGGTCGTCGTGTATCAGCCCCGGGGGGTCGGGCTGATGCACCCTCGGCTCAGGGCCGAGTAATGCTTACTATACACATGCCAGCCGGGCTTCACGCAAGTACCGCGTTGAAAGAAAAGTACGGCTTGACCCGTGAAAACACCGCGGGCAGAACGACAAGATAGGGATTCAGCCGTCCGATTCGGGCTCAACCTCACGGCATCTCCGGATCGCGGACCTATGCTGGATTGGTGACCGCCCCCGACTCGGCCGCGACGCAGCAAACCTCGACGCAAACGCCGGTAGCCGCTGACCCGGGCCCCCGCACCGCTGCGTTCTTCGACTTGGACAAGACCATCATCGCCAAGTCCAGCACACTGGCCTTCAGCAAACCCTTCTTCGCGCAAGGCCTGCTTAACCGGCGGGCGGTGCTGAAGTCGAGCTATGCACAGTTCATCTTCCTGCTCTCCGGCGCCGATCATGACCAGATGGATCGGATGCGCACTCATCTGGCCAACATGTGCACCGGCTGGGACGTCGCGCAGGTGAAGTCGATCGTCAACGAGACGCTCCACGACATCGTGACGCCACTGGTGTTCGCCGAAGCTGCAGATCTCATCGCCGCCCACAAACTTTGTGGACGCGACGTCGTGGTGGTCTCGGCCTCGGGCGAGGAGATCGTGGCGCCGATCGCCAGGGCGCTGGGCGCCACCCACGCGATGGCAACCCGGATGGTCGTCGAAGACGGCAAATACACCGGCGAGGTCGCCTTCTACTGCTACGGCGAAGGCAAGGTGCAAGCGATCCGCGAGCTCGCCGCGCGCGAGGGCTATCCGCTGGAGCATTGCTACGCCTACTCCGACTCGATCACCGACCTGCCAATGCTTGAAGCTGTGGGCCACCCCTCGGTCGTGAACCCCGATCGCACCCTGCGCAAGGAAGCCGTCGAACGCGGTTGGCCGGTGTTGTCGTTCTCCCGGCCGGTGTCGTTGCGCGACCGGATTCCGGCGCCCTCGGGGGCTGCCGTCGCCACCACGGCCGCGGTCGGGATCAGCGCCCTGGCCGCCGGCGCGGTCACCTACGCGCTGTTGCGTCGCTTCGCCTTTTAGAAAGGCGCTTTCTGGTGGCGCCGGTTCTAGCACTGGCGTCCCACCTTTCTCAATCGCCCCGTAGCAAACACGTGAAGCGCGCAATACGAAGCTTTCCGCTATCCCGGCCCAACTTTGACGCTCCTAGGCCTTGCTGAGCCTGTGGTCTAGTAGTACAAAGGAGTCACGGCAGCCCGGTGAGGCCAAGGTCGATCCGGAAGAGAAGGATCGTTCTCCCGACCCGGGCACCCAGCACGGTTTCCGGCACCCACGCTGCGTCATAGCCGCGATAATGGCAGAAGTGTTGCGGGCCTGCGTAATTGCGAAATACGGATTGCCTCGACGGCCCTTTGGGTGGGGCTGCAGCAGGAAGTGTCGCAAACGCGCCGAGGCCACCCACGCAGCCCACAGGTGCACGCTTGGTAACCGGATGACCGTGCTGGCGGGCGGCGATCGAACCTCTTCGGTCGTCGCCCGCTTCGCATTTCGGACCAGGCCAGGCGACAGGTGTTCGGTGGTCTGCCGGCTAGCGTCCCGGCAAAGACTCCGCAATTGAGATGGCTTCCTGCGCACCGGACCTCAACGCGCGACAACACAGCACCAACCAGCTGGCCACTCCGTCGGGTGTGCCCGAGGCGAACTTGCTAGCGGCATCACGGTAGGCAGCGGGCTGGCGCATCCAATTCACTTCTGGCACACCGAGTCCGTGCGGGTCCAATCCCGTCGCGATCGTGATCAACCGGGACACCGCGCGCGCCACCACACCGTCGGCGCTGCCAAACGGTCTGAGCGTCAACAACTCTCCGTGCGCCACCGCAGCGACCACCGGTGCTGACGCCTGGGTGGGCCGGGTCGTCATTTCAGCCAGTAGCTCCAGCCGCGGCGCGATTTGCGGGTCGCTGCGCGGGCGGCCCAACCGCTCGTCGCCCACCTGGTCGGTCGCCGCCAGCACGTGTAACCGCGCCAGCGCCTGCAGCGGCGCCTTCTGCCAAACCGCGATCAACGGACCGCCGCCACCCTCGAGCGCCTGGGCCACCCGCAGCGCCCCACCGAAGACTGGGTCCTGGACGCCGGCGGCATCAGCAACATCGTCAAGTCGCACCGGACCGCCGTCGAGCACCGAGGAAGCCCGCGCCGCCCGCAACGACGCCTCGGCGGCGGTCACCGGCCAGCCACGCAGATTGGCGCGATGCCGGTGGGCACGGCCCAGCGCTTCGCGGGCCCGGTCGCTTGCTTCGGCCACACCGGGCAGGTCCATCAGCGGCGCCAACGGGTCAGTCACAGGTTGCCAACCTAGCGGCGACCGCCAGCGCGGCGAAGCCGGGTGCCGCGGGTCGCCGCCATCCAACTAGCCGGGTGCCGACGATGCCCCGGGAATGGCCTCCAACAGCTGCCGGGTGTACTCGTGGGCAGGTTGGGTGAACAGCGCTTCGGTGTCCGAGTGTTCGACCACACGCCCGGCGCGCATCACCAGCACCTCGTCGGAGATCTGCCGGACCACCGCCAGATCGTGGCTGATGAACACATACGTCAGGCCGAAGGTGGCCTGCAGTTCGCCGAGCAAATCAAGGATCTGGGCCTGGACGAGGACGTCGAGGGCGGAAACGGCCTCATCGCACACCAGCACGTCGGGACGTAGCGCCAACGCTCGAGCGATCGCCACCCGCTGCCGCTGGCCGCCCGAAAGCTCGCGCGGCAACCGATCCAGCACCGAGGACGGCAGCGCCACTTGGTCGATGAGGTCACGCACGGCCTGGTGACGCCGGCGCCGGTCACCGATCCGGTGGATCCGCAGCGGTTCTTCGACGGCGCGAAGAACCGAGTATCGGGGATCCAGACTGCTGTAGGGGTTTTGGAAGACGGGTTGGATTCGCCGGCGGAAGGCCAGGGTTTGGTGCGTCGCGGCGACGTCTTGCCCGTCGAAACCCACCGAGCCCGATGTCGGCGCGAGCAAGCCCAGCACCATCCGGGCCACCGTCGATTTGCCCGAACCCGACTCCCCCACGATCGCCAGTGTGCTGGCCCGCCGCACCCGGAACGACACCCCGTCGACCGCGCGAAACTCCGAGCGCCGCCATGGAGCGCCGCGGGACTCCCGGTAGGTCTTGGTGAGCTCCGACGCCACCAGGATGTCGTTCGACGCGGCGACATGTTCGGCCGCCTGAGCCGCCACGCGGGACCTGATCTGGGCCGAGCGCTTGTCCCGGGCCGCCAGCGACGGAGCCGCAGCGACCAGCCGCCGGGTGTACTCGTGCTGCGGTTCGCGCAGGATCGTCTGCGCCGCACCCGATTCCACCACCACGCCGCGATGAATGACGACCACGGCCGCGGCCCGTTCCGCTGCCAACGCCAGGTCATGGGTGATCAGCAGCAGCGCCGTCCCGGATTCGTCGGTGAGCCGTTGCAGATGATTGAGGACCTGACGTTGCACCGTGACGTCCAACGCCGAGGTGAGTTCGTCGGCGATCAACAACCGCGGCCGGCCCGCCAGACCGATCGCGATCAGCGCCCGCTGACACATGCCCCCGGAAAGCTGGTGCGGGTACCGGCCAACCTGTTCGGCCGGATCGGGCATGCCGACCTCGGCGAGCAGCTCGACGGCCCGTCGCCGCGCATCGCGCCCACTGGTGTTGACCCGCAACGCTTCCCGGATCTGAAAGCCGACCTTCCACACGGGATTGAGGTTGGTCATCGGGTCCTGCGGCACGTAGCCGATCTCGCGACCGCGAAGCATCCGCAGTGACCGTGCGTCCGCGTCGGCGATGTCACGGCCGTCGAACACGATACGGCCGCCGGTGATTCGACCGCCGGGCGACAGCAGCCCGAGAATCGCGGCCGCCGTGGTGGATTTCCCCGATCCGGATTCGCCGACGATAGCCACGGTCTGACCGGGCAGCACGGTGAGGTCCACCCCACGTACCGCGGGCTCGTCGTTGCCGAACCTGACTTCCAAACCCTCGACCGAAAGCAGCGGCGGACCCGGGGCGCTCATGCCCGCCACGCTCGCGATGCCGCATCCAGTCGGTCCCGCAGCGCGTCGCCCAGCATCATAAAGCCCAGCACCGTAATCGCCAGTGCGCCAGCGGGATAGAACAGGATCGGCGAGCCGGCCCGCAACCTCATCTGCGCGACGTTGATATCCCCGCCCCAGGACACCACCGACGTCGGAAGCCCCACCCCGAGGTAGGACAGCGTCGCCTCGGTGACGATGAAGACGCCCAGCGCGATGGTGGCCACCGCGATCACCGGACCGATGGCGTTGGGTAGCGCGTGGCGCACCAGGACCTGGAACGGACGCATCCCCAACGCTCGGGCCGCCAGCACATAGTCACTGCCCCGCACCTCGAGCACCGAGCTTCGGGCGATCCTGGCCAGCTGGGGCCAACCGAACAGCGCCAGGATTGCGATCACCGTCCACACCGTGCGGTGGCGCAGCACCTGCATCAGCACGATCGCCGCGAGCAGCAACGGCAGGCCGAAGAAGACATCGGTGACTCGGGATACCAGCGCGTCGATCCAGCCTCCGTAGAAGCCGGCCAAGGCGCCCAGCACGCCGCCCACCACGAAGACGATCAACGTCGCGCCGACGCCGACGACGACCGAGGCCCGCGCTCCGTAGACGGTCCGCGCATAGATGTCGTGGCCCTGCAGGTCGGTGCCGAACCAGTGCGCCGCCGACGGCGGCAGCAGGCTCTGCCCCGGGTCCGCATAGGTGGGGTCGATGCCGGTGAAGAGACCCGGGAAAGCCGCGACCAGCAAGATAAGGAGGATGAGGGCGCCGGACACCAGGAGTTTCGGATTTTTACGCATAACGGATCCGGGGGTCCAGCGCGGCGTAGAGCAGGTCGACCAGCAGGTTGGTCACCAGATAGATCAGTACGAGCACCGTCACGATCGACACCACCGTCGGTGCCTCCTGCCGGGTGACCGCTTGATACAGCACGCCGCCGACGCCGTGGATGTTGAAGATTCCTTCGGTCACGATCGCACCGCCCATCAGCGCCCCGAGATCGGCGCCGAGGAAGGTCACCACCGGTATCAGCGAGTTGCGCAGAATGTGCACCGTCACCACGCGCGGGCGCGACAACCCCTTCGCAGTCGCGGTGCGCACGTAGTCCGCGTGCGCGTTGGCGGCCACCGCGGACCGGGTCAACCGGACCACATAGGCAAATGACACCAGCCCCAACACGATCCCGGGCAGCAGCAGCCTCCCGAAGGTTGCCCGGCCGCCCACCGTGACCGGCGCCAGTCCCAACCGGACCCCGAACACAAACTGCGCCAGGAAGCCCAGCACGAAGATCGGGATGGCGATGATGACCAGCCCGGTGACCAGCACTGTCGTGTCGAAGATCCCGCCCTGGCGCAGCCCGGCGATCACACCGAACCCGATGCCCAGCACCGCTTCCACCACCAGCGCGATCAGAGCCAGCCGGATAGTCACCGGAAAGGCGTGGGCCAGAACGGCGCTGACCGGTAGACCGGAATATGCGCGTCCCAAATCCCCGTGCAACAGGCCGCCCAGATAGCGCAGATACTGCACCAGGAACGGGTCGTCGAGGTGGTACTGGGCTCGCAGTTGTGCGGTCACCGCCGGGCTCAGCGGCCGGTCGCCGGCGATCGCGGCAACAGGGTCCCCCGGGAGCAGGAACACCATGCCGTAGATCAGCAGCGTGGCACCCAGGAACACCGGCACCATCAGCGCGATCCGGCGCAGCACGTACCAGCCCATCTCAGACCTTCTCCCCCTTGACGAGGTTCTCGTAGTCAGGCAGTCCGTTCCAGGTGGGCTTGACGTTGCTGACCGAAGTCGACCATCCGATCACGCTGATGTAGTACCACAACGGCACGCTAGGCATGTCGCGCAACAGGATTCGCTGGGCGACGTTGACCAGCACATCGGCCTCGCGCAGATTGGGCGCCGCCTCGGCCGCCGCCAGGGCGGCGTCGAATTCCGGGCTGGAGTAACCCACATCGTTGGATCCGGCTCCCGTGACGTAGAGCGGAGCTAGAAACTCGATCATCGACGGATAGTCGCCGATCCACCCCGCGCGAAATGCGGTGTCGATGGTGCGATTGGTGATCTGGGTGCGGAAGCCGGCGAAGGTCGGATGTGGCGCGCCGACCGCATCGATGCCCAGCACGTTCTTGATGCTGTTGGCGACCGCGTCCACCCACTCCTGGTGGCCGCTGTCAGCGTTGTAAGCGATGGCGTATCGTCCGGTCCACGGCGAGATCGCGTTAGCCTGCGCCCAAAGCTGCTGCGCCCGAGCCGGATTGAAGTCCAGCGCAGCGCTGCCCGGGATGTTCGGGTCGAAACCGGGCAGGGAGCTGGCGGTGAAGTCGCGGGCGGGAGTGCGGGTCTTGTTGAAGATCTGCTGACAGATCTGCGGCCGGTTGATTGCGGCGGAGATGGCCAGCCGGCGCAGCCGTCCCTCCTCGCCACCGAAATGCGGCAGTCGCAGTGGCGTGTCGAGTGATTGGCTGACGGCCACCGGTGCGCTGAGGGCATTGTCACCGAGATCGCGTTTGTAGATGGTCAGCGCGCTCGACGGAATCGTGTCCAGCACATCGAGATTGCCGGACAGCAGGTCGGCGTAAGCCGTGTCGAGGTTGCCGTAGAACTCGAAGCGAAGCCCCTTGTTGCGCGGTTTGCGGTTGCCGCGGTAGTCGGGATTGGTGACCAGGTCGATCTTGACGTTGTGTTCCCACGCCGGGCCGTCCGGACCGTCGGACAGCCGGTAGGGGCCGTTACCGATCGGGTGTTGACCGAACGCCGCCATGTCGCGAAATGCCAAGGGCGGCAGCGGATAGAACGCGCTGTGCCCCAAACTCATCACGAAGTCGACGGTCGGCGCCTTGAGTCGGACGGTGAACTCGAGGTCGTTCACGACGTGCAGTCCGGACATGGTGGTCGGCCTGCCGTCGCCGGGCGGGCCGGCCACGTCGTCGAACCCGGCGATCGGGCTGAAGAAGTTCTGCTGCAGTTGGGCATTCGCGCTGTCCGCCCCGTAGTTCCAGGCGTCGACGAAGGAATGGGCGGTGACCGGGGAACCATCGGTGAATTTCCATCCCGGTTTGAGCACGATCCGGTAGTTGACGTTGTCGGTGGTTTCGATGGACTGAGCCACCTCCGGTGAGGGCTGGCCGGATGCGTCGTAGGACATCAGCCCCGCGAACACCCGGTCAAGGATGCGACCGCCGTTGCTGTCGTTGGTGCCGGTCGGGATCAACGGATTGGGCGGTTCGGCCGCGTTGACCACCACTACGTCCGGGGTGAGCATGCCGCCACCACAGCCGGCCACCGGCACGACGGCCAGCGAGGCGGCCAACAGCAGGGCGGCCCACATCCGACGCATGACAGCGACCTTAATGTCGGCGGACTGTCCGGTCGGCCTAACTCACATGGGCGGACGCCAACGCTTTAGTCTCGATAATGTGACTGACGCCACCGCCGAACAGCCGTCGTCCTACCCCCCGCCGGACCAGTTCGCCGAGCAGGCGAACGCCCGTCCCGAGTTGTATGAGCAGGCCGAGAAAGACCGGTTGGCGTTCTGGGCCGCGCAGGCTGAACTGCTGTCCTGGGAGACGCCGCATACCGAGGTGCTGGACTGGTCGGACGCGCCATTCGCCAAGTGGTTCATCGGCGGCAAACTGAACGTCGCCTACAACTGCGTGGATCGGCACGTCGAAGCCGGCCACGGCGACCGGGTGGCCATCCACTGGGAGGGCGAGCCCGAAGGGCACCGGCGCACCTTCACCTACGCCGACTTGCAGCAGGAGGTCAGCAAGGCCGCCAACGCGCTGACCGACTTGGGTTTGGTCGCCGGGGACCGAGTGGCCATCTACCTGCCGCTGATCCCCGAGGCGGTGATCTCGATGCTGGCGTGCGCGCGACTGGGCGTAATGCACAGCGTGGTGTTCGGCGGTTTCACCGCGCACGCCCTACAGGCCCGGATCGCCGATGCCCAGGCCAAACTGCTGATCACCGCCGACGGCCAGTTTCGGCGCGGCAAACCCGCCCCGCTGAAGGAGGCCGCCGACGAAGCGGTGTCGGTTCCGGACAGTCCGATCGAGCACGTGCTGGTGGTGCGGCGCACCGGTGCCGAGGTGTCGTGGGACGAAGACCGCGACCTGTGGTGGCACGAGGTGGTGGACGCGGCCTCGCCCGAGCACACCCCCGAGGCGTTCGACTCGGAGCACCCCCTGTTCTTGCTGTACACATCCGGCACCACCGGCAAGCCAAAAGGCATCGTGCACACCAGCGGCGGTTACCTGACGCAGTGCGTGTACACCATGCACGCGATCTTCGACGTCAAGCCCGACACCGACGTCTTCTGGTGCACCGCTGACATCGGCTGGGTCACGGGGCACACCTACGGCGTCTATGCCCCGCTGGCCAGCGGCGTCACCGAAGTGCTCTACGAAGGCACCCCCAATACCCCCAGCGAGCACCGGCATTTCGAGATCATCGAAAGATACGGCGTGACAATCTATTACACGGCGCCGACGATGATCCGCACGTTCATGAAGTGGGGCCGGGAGATCCCGGACGCCCATGATCTGTCCAGCTTGCGGCTGCTGGGTTCGGTCGGCGAGATCATCAATCCCGAGGCGTGGCGCTGGTACCGCGATGTCATCGGCGGCGGCAAGGTGCCGGTCGTCGACACCTGGTGGCAGACCGAGACCGGGGCGGCGATGATCTCGCCCCTTCCCGGCGTCAGCGCAGTCAAGCCCGGGTCGGCGATGGCGGCACTACCGGGCATCTCGGCCAAGATCGTCGACGACCACGGGGACCCGCTGCCGCCCGACGAAGAAGGCGAAACCCACGTCACCGGATACCTCGTACTGGACCAGCCGTGGCCGGCGATGCTGCGCGGAATCTGGGGTGACCCGGAGCGGTACCGCAAGACGTACTGGTCGAAGTACTCCGAGAAGGGCTACTACTTCGCCGGGGACGGCGCCCGCTTCGATCCCGACGGCGACATCTGGGTGTTGGGCCGCATCGACGACGTGATGAACGTGTCCGGGCACCGGATCTCCACCGCCGAGGTGGAGTCGGCGCTGGTCGGACACTCCGGGGTGGCCGAGGCCGCCGTGGTCGGCGTCACTGACGAAACCACCGGACAGGCCATCAGCGCGTTCGTCGTGCTGCGCAGCGATCACGACGCGACCGAAGGGACGGTCGACGAATTGCGCTCCCAGGTCGCCCGTGAGATCTCGCCCATCGCCAAGCCGCGGGAGATCCACATCGTGCCCGAATTGCCCAAGACCCGCAGCGGCAAGATCATGCGCCGGCTGCTGCGCGACGTCGCCGAGAATCGCGACTTGGGCGACACCTCGACGCTGCTGGATCCCAACGTCTTCGACGCGATCCGGGAGTCGAAGTAGCCGTCTACTAGATCGGGACGAACCCCGACCCGGGACGGTTCTTGCCGTTGATGTCGGCCAGGTCGGCGTTGATCGACATCACCACCGCCGGGGTGTGCAGCGGAATGTACTTGGTGATGCACGACGGCAGGTTGTCGCTGAAGGCTCCATGAATCATGCCCACCAGCAAGTTGTCGACGGTCACCGGCGCACCGGAGTCACCCGGGCCGCCGCAGACCTGCATCAGGATGCTGCCCGGGTCCTGGCCCGGCCCCCAGGTGACGCCGCACGAGTTGCCGGTGGTGCGGCCCTGCTTGCAGGCCACTTGCCCGAAGGCCGGTTCCGGCCCGATGCCGTTGATGGCGAAGTTGTTGAAGTTGGCCACCGGCGTCACCTTGGCCGGATCGAACTTGATGACGGCATAGTCCAGCCCGTCGTTACCCGCGACCATCGTGCCCACCGGACCCCGGTTCTCGGTGCCCTCGGCGGCGACGGGGGCACCCGGTCCCCCGCAGTGCGCGGAGGTGAAACCGATCAGGTCGCCGAACTTGTCATGCCCTATCGCGGTCAGCGTGCACAGAGTGCCGGTGTTGACGACGATCCCGGCGCCGCCACCGAGTGGGACCTTGTCATCGGCCGCGGCGGTGCTTGCGGGGAGAAACAGAAGACTTAGCAGTGCGGTGACGATGGCCGCACCTGTGCCGCGATTGAGGCAGCGAAACGCCTTCTGCAAAGTGGTACTCCCGTCAGATGGTCGAACCCCGAGCGGGGATCGAAAGGACGATGGGCCAGTCTAAAGGATCGCGGACTGACACCCGCTGCCCGTTTCAAATGGTTGCGCGCGTCAATTAACAGGTTGGTTCGGTGCCCGTCGGGCCGCGGTTCGGCTGGCCTCGTCCAGCGTCAGGTCACATGGCAACATGAACCGCGACGACGCGCACCAGTTGGGTTTGAAAGGGCGCTGAACGATGGCGCGAAACGAAAGAGGGACCGTCTGTGAGCAAACCTGATCGGAACAACGGTGTGCCGAGCACGCTGACTTCGATTCCGTTGGCCGACCCGCACGCCAGGACAGGCGACCCGTCGCTCGGCGAGCTGATCAAGGACGTGACGGCGCAGCTGTCGACGCTGGTGCGTGCCGAGGTCGAACTCGCCCGCGCCGAGATCACCCGCGACGTCAAAAAGGGACTCACCGGCAGCGTCTTCTTCATCTCCGCGCTGGTGGTGCTCTTCTACTCGACGTTCTTCCTCTTCTTCTTCCTCGCCGAACTGCTCGATAACTGGCTGTGGCGCTGGGCGGCCTTCCTGATCGTGTTCGGGATCATGGTGGTGGTGACCGCGCTATTGGCGCTGCTCGGCTTCCTCAAGGTGCGCCGGATCCGAGGCCCGCAAAAAACGATCGAGTCGGTCAAAGAGGCGCGCACGGCATTCACTCCAGGTCACGACAAGTCCAGCTCCCCCAAGGCGCTGCCCGCCGACACCAAGCCGGCCACCGACCCGTCGGGTTGGTAAATGCCGGCTCCAGATCCGTCGGTGGTCCGCATCGACGGGCCATGGCGCCATCTGGATGTGCACGCAAATGGCATTCGGTTCCATGTCGTCGAGGCCCTGGCGGACGATGCCGGACCGGGGACCGGCCGGCCACTGGTCATGCTGCTGCACGGGTTCGGTTCGTTCTGGTGGTCCTGGCGGCATCAACTGCGAGCCCTGACCGGGGCCAGGGTGGTCGCGGTCGACCTGCGCGGCTACGGCGGCACCGACAAACCGCCTCGCGGTTACGACGGTTGGACACTGGCCGGTGACACGGCGGGACTCATTCGCGCACTGGGACATTCGTCCGCGACGCTGATCGGACACGCGGACGGCGGGCTGGCCTGCTGGACCACCGCACTTCTGCACTCCCGACTCGTGCGCGCCATTGCCGTCATCAGCTCACCCCACCCCGCGGCGCTGCGACGATCCACCCTCAGCCGTCGGGACCAGAGTCGCGCACTCTTACCGACCCTGCTGCGCTATCAGGCGCCGCTGTGGCCCGAGCGGTTGCTGACCCGCAATGACGGCGCCGAAATCGAGCGTCTGGTCCGTGCCCGCAGCAGCACCGAATGGTGTACCACCGAAGACTTTTCGCAAACCGTCAGCCACCTGCGGCGGGCCATCCGGATCCCCGGGGCGGCGCATTGCGCACTCGAGTATCAGCGATGGGCGGTGCGCAGCCAACTGCGCTCCGAGGGGCACCGGTTCATCAAATCCACGACTCAGCAGCTCGGCGTGCCGTTGCTTCACATTCGTGGCGACATCGACCCGTACGTGCTGGCCGCACCGGTCGAACGCACGCAGCGCTACGCACCGCACGGTCGCTACATATCCGTTTCCGGCGCAGGACATTTCAGCCACGAAGAGGCGCCGCAAGAAATCAACCGGCACCTGACGCGGTTCCTCGAGAAGGTGCACAGACCCCGGATCAGCTGACGCAGGTCCCGGTGTTCACCTGTTGGGTGGCACCGATCCGGGAGAGCTGGCCGGCCACCTCCTCGGCGGTCAACACGAAGCCGGTGTCCGCGTCGTCGACGGCGGCGCCGAAGACCACCCCGAGCACGCGGCCGTCGAGGTCGATCAACGGTCCGCCCGAATCGCCTTGTTCCACATTGGCTCTGATGGTGTAGACGTCTCGGGTGACCGGCTGCGGGCTGCGGTAGATGTCGGGACCGCTGAGCTTGATGGCTTCGCGTATCCGGGCCGGGGTTGCCGTGAAGTTGCCCCCACCCGGATAGCCCAGCACCACCACGTCGGTACCGGTCTTTGCCGGGGTGTCGTCGAACACCAGCGGCGCTGAAGGCAACCCGGGCACCGCCAGGATCGCGATGTCCACCGCGGGGTCGTAGGACACCACGGTGGCGTCGAACTGCTTGCCGCTGGACTGAATTGACACGCTGCTGGAACCGGCGACCACGTGCGCATTGGTCATCACCCGCTCGGGCGAGATCACGAAGCCACTACCTTCCAGCACTTTCTGGCAGCTCGGCGCCAGGCTGCGGATTTTGACGACGCTCGGTGCAGCGGCCGCGACCACCGGGTTGTTGGCCAGGGCCGGGTCCGGCGAGGCGACCGGAATGACCGGCGTGCGGCTGAACGGCTCGAGCACCGCCGGCAATCCAGAGGTGTTCAGCAGCGCCGAGAGCCGCTTGGGTACCGACTTCAGCCAGGTGGGCGCCACCTCGTTGACCTCGGCCAGCACCCGCGAGCCGCGGACGGCGGCGGCCAGCTCGGGCTGATCCTTGGACTGGGTCAGCGGCGTGGCCAACAGCCAGGCGGCGGTCAACACCACCATCAGCTGTACGCCGACCCCGATGATCGAGTCGACCATGCGGATCGGGCGGTTACGGATCGCCCCCCGCACCGCCCGCCCCAGCACCACGCCGGCGACCTCGCCGACCACCACCAGCGCGAGGATCAGGAACAACGCCGCGAACAGCTTGGCCCGGGGCGCGGCGATCTGGCTGACGATGTGCGGGGCCAGCAACACCCCGGCAACCGCACCCAGCAGCACGCCGGCGAACGACAGCATCGAGCCCAGTGCGCCGGAACGCCAACCGGAGATCGCGGCGATGAAGGCAACCGCCAAAACGGCGATGTCCAGCCACTGCGACGGGGTCATCGAGTTCACAGTGGCCCGCCCCGCAATCCGTCAGCGCTGCCCACCAGCACCATCGCATCGTCCAGTTCACGAAGGTCGTCGGTGTCCCACGGCTGTGCCCAGCCGGCGACGTCGAGAACCGCGGAGATCACCTGCCCAGTGAAGCCCCACACCAGCATCTGGTTCAACAGAAACGCCGGTCCGGCCCATCGGCGTCCGAGGGCGCCGCGGTACACCATCAGCCGATTGGCCGGGTTGATGAACGCGCGAACCGGAACGCGCGCCACCAGCGCCGTTTCGGCGTCGTTTACGACATCGACCGGCCCCGGATCCGGCGAGTAGGCCAGTACCGGCACCACATGGAAGCGCGACGGCGCGATGAAGGTGCGCTCCATGGTCGCCAGCGGATGCAGCCTGGTCACATCGATGCCGGTTTCCTCGCGCGCCTCCCGCAGGGCGGTAGCGACGGGGCCGGCGTCGCCCGGATCGGAGGCGCCGCCGGGGAAGGCGGCCTGGCCGGCGTGGTGGCGCAGGGTGGACGCTCGCACCGTGAGCAGCAGGTCGGCGTCGTCGGGGACGCCCCCCGCGGCCGGCCCGGTTGGTGGACCCGAGAAGAGCACCAGCACCGCGGCCTCGCGGCCGCCCTTGCTCAGCGAGGACACCGATTTCGCGGCCGTCACCATCGCCAGCACATCCGCCGGCAGTCGGCGCCGGTACGCATCGGGAATCTGGTCGAGGTTGTCGACGAGCGGCCGCAACCAGGCCGGGCCGGCGTCAGGCGTCAGCGCGAACGTGTCCCGTTCGCGCGCGGTGCCCCCAGCACTCACCGGTACCTCACTTGCATGAATCGGCCCAATGACCGTCCCAATCGCTCACCCCGCCCCGTTTCCGACCGCCTCGGCGATCTCATCGGCGCTGCCGAACGCCCGCGGCAGGGTCTGCGCAACGCTACCGTCCGGCCGCAATACCACCGTCGCGGGCATCACGTTAACCACTCGCAGGGCGCCGGCCACTCGACGCCGGCCGTCTTGCAGGGTGGGCAGCCGGACGCCGAGGTCTGCCAACCGCAGTAACGCGGCCGTCTCGTTCTCGTCCTGATGCACCGTCACCACCGTCACGTCGGATCCCACCCGTCGTTGATACTCGGCCATCGCCGGCAGTTCGGCAGCGCAAGGCGCGCACCAATACGCCCAGAAGTTGAGCAGGACCCTGCGTCCGGCCAGTGCCTTGGCCACGTCGACTGGCGTGCCGTCCGCCGCGCACTCCACCACGACCCCCTGCAGGGCCGCCGCCCCGGGCAGCGCGCCCGTACCGGGGCAGGGCGGCAGATCGGCCCGCTGCCGTGGTCCGGCCAGCGCCTGGGGGGTATCGGCGTCGCGGTGCTCGCGCGGCAACGGCGACTGGTTCGTCGCCTGGGGTGCCGCGTCGTCACGAAGCTGTGCCACCAGCGCCATGATCAGCGCGACCACCACCGCCAGGACAGCAATGCTCCAGCGGGCCGTAGTGGAGAGCGCCTTCATTGCCGGCGCGGCTAGGCCTGCGGTTCGAGCCCGGCCAGCGCGAGCAGGTGATCGGTTTCGGGGCCCTGGACCAGGGCGGCGGCCAGCATCGGTTCGGTTGGACCCAGGCCGTAGGACGGGCAGTCCTTGGCGAGCACGCAGACCCCGCAGGCCGGCTTCCGGGCGTGGCAGACCCGTCGGCCGTGGAAGATCACCCGGTGGCTGAGCAGCGTCCACTCCTTGCGCTCGATAAGTTCGCCGACGGCGTGCTCGACCTTGACCGGGTCCTCCTCGGCCGTCCAGCGCCAGCGTCGGACCAGCCGCCCGAAATGGGTGTCGACGGTGATGCCGGGGATGTCGAAAGCGTTGCCCAGGATGACGTTGGCGGTCTTTCGGCCGACGCCGGGCAGCGTGACCAGTTCGTCCATGGTTTTCGGCACCTCGCCGTTGAACCGCTCGACGAGCGCCTGTCCGAGGCCGATCAGCGAGGACGCCTTGTTCCGGTAGAAGCCGGTCGGCCGGATCAGAGCTTCCAGCTCTTCACGATCGGCCTGCGCGTAATCCAGTGCCGTGCGGTATTTCACGAACAAGGCCGGTGTCGTCAGGTTCACCCGTTTGTCGGTGCTTTGTGCCGAAAGGATGGTGGCGACCGCGAGTTCGAGCGGCGTGGTGAAGTCCAATTCGCAGTAGACATGCGGAAAGGCTTGTGCCAGAAGGCGGTTCATTCTGCGCGCCCGGCGCACCAGACCGGTGCGGGTCTCGCCGGCGAAACGCTTGGCGACGGCACTCGCGACAGGGGTTTCAGCTGGTGCCGGCTTCGATTTCGCACGTCCGGACGACTTGGCCGCTGTCACCTACGACAGAGTACTGATTTCGTGATCTGGCTGAGACCTTGTCCATGTTTACTCTTTCTGTGTTGTGGTTGCTGGTGGCCTGCATTCCAGGGTTGCTGATGCTGGCGACGCTCGGGCTCGGGCGGCTGGAAACGGCGCTCGCCCACGACACGGTGACTGCCACCGACGTCGCGGAGTTTCTGGATCAGGCCGAGCCGGTCGACGTCCGCACGCTGGCGCGGGAGGGCATGCCCGAGGCGCTGGAATATCTGCACCGCCGCCAGGCCCAGGAGTTGGCGGCGGTCCCGCAGCCCAAGGAGCTGACCGGTCGGCATCACGCCGACACGGTCTTTGCCACCGATGTGGTCGGCCGGATGGAAAAAGGTTTGCCGACCCGCGTCCGAATGCGGGCCCGCACCAATACGCAATTTACGGTGACTCGACACGTCAATCGTGTGTAGCGTTGGCAGGTCGCACCGATTGGCCTACCTTTAGACTCGTGTCGGCCGTCACACCTGACTGCCGCTAATCCTTCGTTGGAAAGTTGAAGAGGCAACGTGGACGAGATCCTGGCAAGGGCAGGAATCTTCCAAGGGGTCGAGCCTAGTGCCGTCGCCGCGCTGACCAAGCAATTACAGCCCGTCGATTTTCCCCGCGGTCATACAGTTTTTGCCGAGGGTGAACCGGGTGACCGGCTTTACATCATCGTCGCCGGCAAGGTGAAGATCGGTCGCCGGTCCCCCGACGGCCGGGAGAACCTGCTGACCATCATGGGTCCGTCGGACATGTTCGGTGAGCTGTCGATCTTCGATCCTGGGCCGCGCACCTCCAGCGCGACCACGATCACCGAAGTCAGGGCGGTTTCGATGGACCGCGACGCGCTGCGTGCGTGGATCGCCGACCGTCCGGAGATCGCCGAGCAGTTGCTGCGCGTGCTCGCCCGACGACTGCGCCGCACCAACAACAACCTGGCCGACCTGATCTTTACCGATGTGCCCGGCCGGGTAGCCAAGCAACTGCTGCAGCTCGCCCAGCGGTTCGGCACCCAAGAGGGCGGGGCGATGCGGGTCACCCACGACCTGACCCAGGAGGAGATCGCCCAGCTGGTCGGCGCGTCCCGCGAGACGGTGAACAAGGCCCTGGCCGACTTCGCCCATCGCGGCTGGATCCGGCTCGAGGGCAAGAGTGTGCTGATCTCGGACTCCGAACGCCTGGCCCGCCGAGCGAGGTAAGCGCGCGCGGAGCGCGGGCGCAACCGAGCGAGAATCCGACCCCGAGCGAGGTAGTTCGGCCCTTCTCCGCGAACCGAACCTGGCTGCGGTTTTTGGCCCGTGATTTCGCGGGGTGGTTTGGTTCGCGAGATATGAGGGGCGCGCGCGCACCGCTTCGAAACATCTGAGTTCGCCGAACGCACGCCTACTGTGGCTGCGAAGCGGGTACCGACAGGTGAAGACCGCGAAGCAGCTGCACAGAAGGTGGCTTAGTTAGCGAATGAATGTCCCCACCTGGGTTTGGACCCTCACCATGCTCGCCATCGCGGGCCTGCTGGCATTCGACTTTTTCTTTCATGTGCGGAAGGCGCACGTACCGAAGCTGCGGGAAGCTGCAATCTGGTCGGCGCTGTACGTCGGCATCGCGGTGCTGTTCGGTGTCGGCGTGCTCATTTTCGCTGGTAGCGACCTCGGCTCGGAGTATTTCGCCGGATACGTGACCGAGAAGGCGCTCTCCGTCGACAACCTGTTCGTTTTCCTGGTGATCATCGCCAGTTTCCGGGTGCCGCGCGAGGACCAGCAGAAAGTGCTGCTGTTTGGTATCGCGTTCGCCCTGGTCGCCCGCACCGGCTTCATTTTCCTGGGCGCGGCGCTGATCAACGCGTTTGCGTGGATCTTCTACCTGTTCGGATTGATCCTGTTGCTTACCGCCGGGAGCATTCTCAAGAAGGACGACGACGACTCCCGCAAAGCCGACAACTTCGTGATCCGGGGGGCCAAAAAGGTCATCCGCACCACCGAGCACTACGACGGGGACAAGCTGTTCACCAAAGTCGACGGCAAGCGGGCGATGACGCCGATGCTGTTGGTCATGGTCGCCCTCGGCGGCACCGACATCTTGTTCGCGCTCGACTCGATACCCGCGATCTTCGGCCTGACCCAGCACGTCTACATCGTCTTCACGGCCACGGCGTTCTCGCTGCTGGGCCTGCGGCAGCTGTACTTCCTGATCGACGGTTTGCTAGACCGGCTCGTCTTCCTGTCCTACGGATTAGCAACCATCCTGGGCTTCATCGGTGTGAAGCTGATCCTGCACGCCCTGCACGAGAACAACGTTCCGTTCGTCAACGACGGCGAACCGGTGCGCGTGGCCGAGATCAGCACCACCCTCTCGCTGGTGGTGATCATCGGCGTGCTGCTGGTGACGGTCGTCGCGTCCCTGCTCAGTAAGCGAGGCAAGGCCGAGACGGCGATCGCCAACGCCCGCCGGCACGCGACCGCCTACCTGGACTCCGAGTACACCCACGACGCCGAGGAGCGCGAACGCATCTTCAAGAAGCTGCTGGCCGAACGCGACCAGATCATGGCGCTCGGCCCGAAATACCAGCAACAGGTCCGCGGCGAGCCGGCCCTGATCGAGTTGCTCGAACGCGCGGCCTCAAGCCACGACGAGGCCGTTGATCGCGGCGAAGCCGAGCAGTTCACCCGCAAGGGGCTGACCTAGTGAGCCCGGTGATGCGGCATGTTTGATTCTCTGCTCGACGCGCTCGGGCATTCCTGGTGGGCGTATCCGCTGATTTTCGGTTTCTGCACCCTCGACGCCATCCTGCCGATGTTGCCGAGCGAGACGGTGCTACTCACCGGCGGCATCCTGGCCGCCGACCACTCGATGATCCTGGCCGGGGTGATCGCGATGGGCGCGCTCGGCGCATTCGCCGGCGACAACATCGCCTACCGCATCGGCCACCGCGCCGAGGGCTGGGCGCGGCGCTGGATCACCCGGGGCGAACGAGGTCAGCGCGGCCTGGCGTGGGCGGAGCGACAGTTGGAGCGGCACGGCGGCCCCGTGGTGGTCGTGGCGAGATTCCTACCCGGCGGACGGACGGCGACCACCATCGCCTGCGGGGTGCTGCAGTTTCCGTATCGCCAATTCGTGATGTACGACGCGATCGGCGCCTTGCTGTGGGCGACGGTGAATGCGCTGATCGGCTTTGTCGGCGGGCACGCCTTCGAAGACCGACCGCTGTTGGCGTTCGCGGTCTCGTTCCTTGTGGCGCTGGCAATGGGCGGCGGCATCGAGCTGGTCCGCTGGCTGCGCAGACGGACAAAGGAGCGGCAACAACAGGCAGACGCTCCGGTCCGTACCTAGCATTTACCGCTCGGACTCTTCCGGCGAGTCGTCGGGTGGACGAACGTCCCCGCTTCGCCGCCGCACCGACTTGGCGATGGCGTGTCCCGACGACGGCGAGCTCAGCACCATGAAGACGATGCCCAACACAGCGAAGGTGATGATGGTCGCGCTCTCGGTGGCGATCGAGGAAGCGAGCACGGCGATCACTCCCGGACCGGTGGCCAACCCCTGCGCATGGAGCTGGCTGTTGGTGTCGGGCAGGCGCAGCACACCGTAAACGCTGATCGTGAACAGCACCAGTCCCGTGATCAGCAGAACGCCGCCCAGGACGTCAAGTACCACAGAAATCATTCGAACGGCCCTCCCGACCCCAGATAGCGGGCGGCGGCAACCGTGGCGACGAAGGACAGCAGCGCGAGCGCCACCGCCGCATCCAGGTAGTAGGGCTGGTGATGGTAATAGCTCAGCAACGCCAACAAGGACACCACCAGCGCGGCAAGCAGGTCCAGCGCGAGGACGCGCTGGACCACGTCGCGTGCACGCAGCAGCACCAATCCGCCGGCCACCAACAGCAGCGTGTTCCAGACCAGGGCGGCGATGATCAAGAGATTCATGACGCGGGTCACGGGAACACGCTCCGCTGTGCGCGCCGGTACGAGGCGGCTTGGGCGCGTCGGACGGCGTCCGGGTCGCGTGCGTCGAGAACATGCAGTAGCAGTTCACCCGTCTTGTCGTCGACGTCGACGACGACGCTGTCCGGCGCCAGCCCGACCCGGATCGCCCAGGCCGTGGCCGAGCTGGGAATGTTCGGCTCGATCGGAACCGTGACCAGGCCGGGCGACATCGGCCGCAGGCCGAGGCAGTATTGGGCCACGTGCCAACTCCCCCGGCACATGTCGACCGCGGTGAAGAAGATCAGGGCCGGCAGCCCGGCGAGCCGGCGCAGTGCGGAAGTTCCCGGCGGCCGGTCGGTACGCGCACCGTGGCTGCCGATGGCGCCGCCGAATCCGACGATCAGCGACGCCAGTACCACTCCGATGACAACATCGCCCGGCTTCAGGCTGGTCAGTGCCAGCAGGTAGACGGCGGTGAGGGTGCCCACGCGGGCCAGTGCGGCGGTCATCCCAACCTCCCGGTGAGCACATTGGCGGCGTCCTGGCTGAGCACCAACAACGGCTCGGCCCACACCCCGATCGACAAGACCAGCACCGCCAGCGCGCCGACGAACAGCCGCGGCGGCAGCGGACTGACTCCGGCAACGCCGTCGCCGTCGGCTCGGTCACCACTGGCCCGGACATCGGAGACCCAAAACTTGCGCTGATAGATCTGGAACATGTAGATCAGCGATAACACGCTGCCCACCACGAGCACCACCAGCAACGCGGGGTTGTGGACGGCGATGGCGGCGCGGAACAGCTCGAGCTTGGCGATGAAACCTGCGGCCGGCGGCACGCCCGCCACGCTGAACGCCCCGATCACGAAGGCCGCGGCCACCAGGGGTCCACGCAGCCCCGCGGCCAGGAACAGCAATCCTTTGTTCAGCGCATTGACCACGCTGTAAACCACTGCCGCGGACAGCCCGATCGGCCCGCCGACACTCAGCGCAACCAGCACATAGCCGACCTGTCCGATGGCCGAGTACGCCAGCGTCTCCGCGTCGTCACCGCGCGACACGGCGAGCACGCCGCCGTACAGGATCGATGCCACCCCCAGCAGCACTAAAGCGGTGGCGGCAAAACGCAATTCGTCGGAGAACAGGCCGGCGCCGAACCTCAGCAAGCCGTAACTGCCGATGTTGGCCACCGCCCCGCTGAGGATGGCGGCGACGGCGGGACGGGTTCCGGCGTAGACCGTGGGAAGCCAGAAGTGGAAGGGAAACAGGCCTAGTTTGACGCTGAAAGCGACAAAGAATCCGACCGCGACCAGCATCGCGGCGTTGGCGCCGACTGCGTTGATCCGCTCTGCGACATCGGCCATCGCAAGTGCGCCGGTGATGCGGTAGGTGCCCGCCACGGACAATAAGAAGACGAACGAGCCCAGCAGGTTGACCGAGGCGAAAATCAGCGCCGCCCGCAGCTGTCGGGGCCGTTGACCGTAGGTGGTCAGCGCATAGGAAGCCGTCATCGCAATCTCGAAGAAGACGTAGAAATTGAACACGTCACCGGTCAGGAACAGCCCGTTCAATCCCGCGGCGAGCAGCACCACCAGGCCGGGGAAGGTACGGGTGTGCGCGCCCCGCACGGCCTCGTTGGCCAGGGCCGCGATCAGCACCACCAGCGATACCAGCGCGAAAACGCCACCTAGGGCATCGGCGCGAAGCACGATGCCGATCCCGGCCGGCCAGCCACCGGTCACCACCTGCTGCGGGCCATGGCGCACCACCTGGAAGACGAGAGTCAGGACCACCGCCAGCGTTGCCGTCAACGCCGCCACGCCCAGCCACGCGACTCCTCGCCGCCGGCCGTCGAGGGCAATCAGCAGCGCGCCGGCAGCCCAGGGCACCAGCAGCGCCAGCGACAAGGCCATCACGTGATCTCGTTTCGGTCCAGCTGTTCGTCGTGTTCGAGGCTTTCCTCGTGCTGGGCCTCCTGCGCGGCCAACTCACTGCGTCGCACGGTGCCGAACACCACAACCACGCGATGCACCAGGGCAAGCAACAGCGCCAGCGTGGCCAGGCCGATGACCAGGGCGGTCAGGACCAGCGCCTGGGGCACCGGGTCGCTGACGGGACCGCCGGTTCCCGGACCGATCGGCGCTTTCCCCCGCGTCATGCTGGCCCCGATGAGGGCAACGACGGCGCACTGGGAGATCAGTGCGACACCGACCACGATGCGGATCAAATCGTGCTGCAACAGCAAATAGGCACCGGCGCCGAATAAAACGGCCGCAGTGACCGCGAAGGCGAGGTTCACCGCGCCTCCCCATTCTCGGTGCGGTCGACGTCCAGCTCCTCGATTTCTCGCTCGGGGTCGGGGTCCGGATCGGCGAGCTGATGCAGCAGCATGGTCAGCACACCGATGACCAGCAGAAAAATCCCGATGTCGAACAATAGCGGGGTGAACAGCTCCAGCGAGCCGAAGTGCGCGACCGGTTGGCCGGCCGCCGGGCGGTGGCTGAACAACGGCTCGTTCCACAGCAGTGGGAAGAACCCGACCACCAACGACAGCAGCAAGCCGCCGACCGCCAGCCACGGCGAATACCTCAGAATCGGCAGGGTCCGCTCAGCGGTCCGGGCCCCAAGGCCGATGTAGCGCAGCGCGATGGCCAGAGCAACGACCACGCCCGCCCCGAAGCCGTCCCCGGTGTCCCGGTAGCCCTTGACGATAAGCGCCGCCGCCACCATCAGGCTGGGGCCCAACAACACCTGGGAGACGACCCGCAACACCAGGTCGCGACGCGTCACCACAGCTTGCCCTTCCGTAGCAGTGCGGCCACGCCGACGACCGCGACCAGCAGCACAGTGATTTCGGCGAGGGTGTCCAGTCCGCGGAAGTCGGTGATGATCACCGTCACCGCATCTAGGCCGTGCGCGCTGGGCGTGCGGCGCAGGTATTCCTCGGACACGCTCGGCGCCGCGCTCGGGGCCGACAGGAACCCCCACACCGAGACGAACGCCGCCAGCCCCGCCAGGCCGCCGGCGGCCAGGTTGCGCTGATGGCGCCGCGGCGCACCCGGCTCGGGGCCGCCCGCGCGGACTTCGAGCTCTCCGGCCGCTCCGGGCCGGGGCAGCCGCGCCAGCGCGCCGATGAAGACCAAGGTGATCATCGTCTCGACCACCACGGCCACCAGCGCGATGTCCGGCGCGCCGAACAGGGCGTACACCGCGGCCAGACCGAAGCCGACCACCGACAGCGCCAGCACCATGCCCACCCGGGCCGAGGCCCGGGCGACGGCCAGCGTCGCGATGATCACCAGGCCCAGCAGCGGCAGGATCAGCCAATCCACGTCACCGATCGAGCCGATGGAATACGCCCCCCGGATCGGCGTGAGGACGAACACCACCCCGGTCAGCAGCCCGGCCGGGACCAGCACCGCGGCGACACTGCTACGCAGGTCACGCACCTCCCGGTCGTGGATCGCCGCCGACAGGCGGGACAGAGCCCGCAGACTTCTCGTATAGATCCGCAACGGCCCGAACCGGCCGCCCACCCGCGTCCATGCCCGGGACAGGCCGTCCCGCACCCGCGGCAGCGCCAGCAGCACCACCCCCAGCGTCCACGCGCACAACGCCATCAGGTTGCCGACGCGCGCGTCGAAGTGATAGCCGGGCGTCAGACTCACTCGCGAGGCGTTGGTGACGCTGCCCGCGTCGGCGGCGAGCCGGCTGAACAGTTGGGGCACCAGACCGCCTGCGACGCCGATCCCGGCCAGCACCATCACGGGCCAGGTCAAGACGCGGGGGATCCGATGCGGCTCGGTGCGCGTTGGCCCGAGGAACAGCAACACCCAGAAGCGTCCGATGTACGCCAGGGTCAGGGCGGCGGCCAGCACCGCACCTACGGTGAGCAGCCGCCCGGCACCGGCCGCCGCTTCGAAGTAGAGCTCGTCCTTGAAGAATCCGACCGTCAGCGGCAATCCGGCAAGGTTGGCCGCGGCAAGTGCGGCGGCCACCGCCAGCGCCGGTCGGCGCCGGCCCAGGCCACCGAGGCGGGATAGGCGGTCCTCACCGGTCGCCATGGTGGCCACACCCGCCGTCATGAACAGCGCGCTTTTTGCCACCCCGTGGGCCAGGACGTAAAACGCTGCGGCACCCGCCGCCAGGCGTCCACCGATGCCGTAAAGCATCACCACGTAGCCGTATTGGGAGATCGTGGAGTAGGCGAGCACCTGTTTCAGCACGTCCTGACCCAGCGCGCTGATGCCGCCGACAACGACCGAAGCCGCTCCGATGACCAGCACTGCGGTCAGGACGGGCCGACTGTGCATCAGCAGCGGATGTACCCGGCCGAGGACCAGCACGCCCGCGGCGACCATGGCCGCCGAGTGCAGGTAGGCCGAGACCGGGGTTGGCGCCGCCATCGCCTTCGGCAACCAGAAGTGCAACGGCACCTGCGCGCTCTTGGCCAGCGCTGCCACCGCGATCAATGCCGCCGCGGCCGTCGTCGTGGGGCCCGATTCGACCCGCTCGATCAGCACCGGCAGCGAGAACGTGTGGTAGCGCGCATACAGCAACAGGGCCCCGATCAGCAGCGCGACCGCGCTGGCCACCGTGATCAGCAACGCCATCAGCGCCGCCCGGCGCGCGGGCGCCTCGTCCTTGTCGAAGGCGATCAGGAAATACGAGCAAATTGCCGTGACGTCGAAAAAGACGAACAGCAGAACCAGGTCCTGCGCCGTCGCCAGCCCCACCATCGACACCGCGAACAGCACCATCCACGGCCAGAACCGCCACCGTTGCCGCGCCGGCCTGTGCTGATGCGCCAGGTGCAGTGATAGGTAACCGGTGCCGTACGCGAAGACCAGCGCGCCGATGCCACACGCCAGCATCGAGTACAGGGCGGCTAGCCCGTCGTAGGTGAAATGCAGGTGCATGTCCAGGCTCGGCACCCAGGGCAGGCTTGCGCTGCCGCCCCCGCTGCGCCAGCCCGCCCAACACACCCCGAAGCCGACCAGCGCAAACGCGGCCGACGACCAGCCCAGCCAGTCCGCGGGCAGCCGTCGGCTCGGCTCGCCGGGGGCGCCGGCGTCGGGGGATTTGGCCACGAAGACTCCTCGTTGGGGTGCGGTGTCCGCACGATCCAACGTATGCGGTGGTACCGCCGGGCGTTTAGCTGGTGGGGTGTTCGGCCGGGTCGGAGGCCGACCCGTCGCGATGGCCGGCAACCGATCCAGGTCGGCCGAATGCAGCTCCGCGGGTGGCCACGACGCTATCGGTGTTGCGGGAGTTGTCCAAGCACGACAATCGACCGTCGCCCCGTTGTCACGTCAGCGCAATCGCGCGCACTCCCGTTGGCGGACAATGAAATCAACGACCGAATTAGTCGTCAATACCGGGAGGTATCGTGGAAATGACTGCCGCACAACGTGTTCCAGCGCAGACCGAGGTCGCCGAACCGGGCACGGTGCTTACCGTTCGCTATGACCGCAGCGGACGCACCGAGACTTTCATGCTCGGCGGTTACGGCGCCTGCGACACCGACAGGAAGCTCTACCCGCTGCGTTCACCGATCGGGCGGGCCATCGTAGGGGCGCGTCCGGGAGACCAGCGCCAGGTGGTGCTTTCCGGCAGCGAGCCGATCCCGGTGACGCTCATCGATGTCGACGTGGGAGGCCGCTAGGCGCGCAGATAATCGAGTTGCACCTGCACCGACCACTCGGCTGCGTCCCAAAGTTTCTCGTCGACGTCGGTGTATACGTGCTCGACGATCTGCCGGGCACCGGCGTCCTCACCGAGTTCACGCAGCGCGGCGCGCACCTGCTCCAGCCGCTCCTGCCGGTGGACGAGGTATCCCTGCGCCACAGTTTCCAAATCGCCGAGGTCGGGACCGTGGCCGGGCAACACCGTCCTGCGGCCGAGCCCGCGGAGCCGCTGCAGTGACTCCATATAGTCGGTGAGTTTGCCGTCTTCCTTGTCCATGACGGTGGTGCCGCGCCCGAGCACCGTGTCGGCGGTCAGTACCGCGTCGTCGAGCACGAAGCTCAGCGAGTCGGCGGTGTGGCCGGGGGTGGCCATCACCTTGATCTTCAGGCCGGCGGCGTCGATGACCTCGCCGTCGATGAGATGGCCACCGAAGCCGCGCAGAAACCCGCTGCCGGCGGACCGGACGGTGGCCCCGGTCAGTTCGACCAGCTTGTCGATGCCATCGGTGTGATCCGGGTGCCGGTGACTGATCAACACCAAGGTGATGCGGCCCAGCGCCGCCACCCGTGCGATGTGCTCGTCGTCGTCCGGCCCGGGGTCCACGATCACCAGCTCGTCACTGCGCGGGCCGCGCAACACCCAGGTGTTGGTGCCTTCCAGCGTCATCAACCCGGGATTGTCGGCCAGTAGGACCGATGCCGTGTCGGTGACCGGCCGCAGCTGACCGTAGGCGGGATGCGTCAGGGTCTCGACTGCCTCGGCCACAGCCGCTAACCGACCTCGACGATCAGCTCGACCTCCACCGGCGCGTCCAGCGGGAGCTCGCCGACCCCGACGGCCGAGCGTGCGTGCGCGCCGCGCTCGCCGAACACCTCAGCGAGCAAGTTGGATGCACCGTTGACGACGCCCGGTTGCCCGTGGAAGCCGGGGGCCGAGGCGACGAACCCCACGACCTTCACCACTTGGGTCACCGAGTCGAGCCCCACCAGCGAATCCACCGCGGCCAACGCGTTGAGCGCGCAGATTCGCGCCAGCGCTTTGCCTTGTTCCGGGGTGACCTCACCGCCGACCTTTCCGGTGTGCGTCAGTTTGCCGGCCTCAAACGGCAGCTGCCCGGCGGTGTAGACGAGGTTGCCGGTGCGCACCGCCGGCACGTAGGCGGCCAGCGGCGCCGCCACCTCCGGCAGTGCGATGCCAAGCTGCTGCAGGCGAGCTTTCGCGCTCATCCCGCGGCCTTACTTGGGGCGTTTCAGGTACGCCACGTGCTGCTCACCGGTGGGCCCGGGCAACACCGAGACCAGCTCCCAGCCGTCGGCGCCCCATTGGTCGAGGATCTGCTTGGTGGCGTGGGTCAGCAGCGGAACCGTCGCGTACTCCCATGTGGTGGGTTGGGTCATGCCGCGAGCTTATCGGCCAAACCGCAACGGCTAGCATGCGATGGTGGCAAACACTTCTAGCGGCGGTAGTTCCGTCGGGTGGCCAACGCGCCTGTCCAAGGCCCGCCTGCACTTCGTCACCGGAAAAGGCGGTACCGGAAAGTCGACCATCGCCGCGGCCCTGGCGTTGACCCTGGCCGCCGGCGGACGAAAGGTCCTGCTGGTCGAAGTTGAAGGGCGGCAAGGGATTGCGCAGCTCTTCGATGTCCCGCCACTGCCCTACCAGGAAGTAAAGATCGCGACGGCCGAACGCGGCGGCCAGGTCAACGCCCTGGCGATCGACATCGAGGCCGCATTCCTGGAATACCTCGACATGTTCTACAACCTCGGCATCGCGGGCCGGGCAATGCGGCGCATCGGCGCGATCGAATTCGCCACCACGATCGCTCCCGGCCTACGCGACGTGCTGCTCACCGGCAAGATCAAAGAGACCGTGATCCGGGTTGACAAGAACCGGATACCGCTTTACGACGCAATCGTGGTCGACGCTCCCCCGACCGGCCGCATCGCCCGCTTCCTGGACGTCACCAAGGCGGTCTCGGATCTGGCCAAGGGCGGACCGGTCCACTCCCAGGCCGAGGGCGTGGTCAAGCTACTGCATTCCGATCAGACCGCCATCCACCTCGTCACGCTGCTGGAAGCGTTGCCGGTTCAGGAAACGATGGAAGCCATCGAGGAATTGGCCGAGATGGAACTGCCGATCGGCAGCGTGATCGTCAATCGCAATATCCCGGCGTACCTCGAGCCCGGTGATCTCACCAAGGCCGCGGAGGGTGTGGTCGATGCGGACTCGGTGCGCTCTGGTTTGGCGATGGCCGGGGTCGAACTGGACGAGGCGGATTTCGCCGGACTGCTCACCGAGACCATCCAGCACGCCACCCGGATCTCGGCCCGTTCGGAGACGGCTCAACAACTCGATGCACTGCAGGTTCCGCGGCTCGAGTTACCCACCATTTCCGACGGCGTCGACTTGGGAAGTCTGTACGAGCTCTCGGAAGTACTTGCACAGCAGGGGGTTCGATGACCACGCCGCCGCCACACAAGCCGACGCCACTGGACATGGCGGCCATCTTGGCCGACACCAGCAACCGCGTCGTGGTCTGCTGCGGCGCGGGCGGGGTCGGCAAAACCACGACCGCAGCGGCGATTGCGCTGCGCGCGGCCGAATATGGGCGCACCGTAGTGGTTTTGACCATCGACCCCGCCAAGCGACTCGCACAAGCGTTGGGCGTCAACGATCTTGGTAACACGCCACAGCGCGTACCGCTGGCGCCCGAGGTTCCCGGCGAGCTGCACGCGATGATGCTGGACATGCGGCGCACCTTCGACGAGATGGTGGTGCAGTACTCGGGATCGGCTCGCGCACAGTCGATTCTGGACAACCAGTTCTATCAGACCGTCGCCACGTCGCTGGCCGGCACGCAAGAGTACATGGCCATGGAGAAACTCGGGCAGCTCTTGGCGCAGGACCGTTGGGATCTGATCGTGGTCGACACCCCGCCGTCGCGCAACGCACTGGATTTCCTGGACGCGCCCACGCGGCTGGGCAGTTTTATGGACAGTCGCTTGTGGCGGTTGTTGTTGGCGCCCGGCCGGGGCATCGGCAGGCTGGTGACCGGAGCGATGGGTTTGGCCATGAAGGCGATGTCGACGATTCTCGGCTCCCAGATGCTGGGCGACGCCGCTGCGTTCGTGCAGTCACTGGACGCGACGTTCGGCGGCTTCCGGGAGAAGGCCGACCGCACCTATGCGTTACTGAAGCGGCGTGGCACCCAGTTCGTGGTCGTCTCGGCCGCCGAACCCGACGCGTTGCGGGAGGCATCGTTCTTCGTCGACCGGCTGTCCCAGGAGGGGATGCCGCTGGCGGGACTGGTGCTGAACCGCACCCACCCGACCTTGTGCTCGTTGCCCGTCGAGCGGGCCATCGACGCGGCCGAGAAGCTCGAGACCGAGGGAGCCGACTCCGAAGCAGCGGCCCTGGCGGCGGCGGTCCTGCACATTCATGCCGACCGCGCGCAGACCGCCAAGCGGGAGATCCGGTTGCTGTCCCGCTTCACCGGGGCCAACCCACACGTGCCGATAGTCGGAGTGCCGTCGCTGCCGTTCGACGTCTCAGACCTGGAAGCGCTGCGCGCCCTCGCTGACCAGATCACCTCTGCCTGAGGTCCTGAACTGCGGTAATGCCCCGGCACCCGGTGATATTCGACGTCGATTCAAGATCACATTGAGCGCTTAATTATCGAAATGCTGCCAAAAACGGCCTTGAGCTGGGCAAACACGCTCTAAAATTTACTATGCTCAGCTAAGTTGTAATAAAAAAGTAATGATATACCGTCCAGTGGCGGCGTGCCCGGTTGCCTCGTCCTACCGGCGAACCTCGCCTGAATCGCTTCATCGCCGACGCCACCGGCTTCGCCGCCGAGAATGCGCGACCGGTACGGCCGGTGTTCGGGCTTCCACCAGCGACGATGCCGTCAGCACGAGGCGTTATTCGACGCCGATCTAACGGCCACTCGATCCGGACAGCTGTCCGACGACCGGAAAAGCTGCCCTGAGCTGGGACAACGGCTTATCTCTGATGGTGCGACAAGCTAACTTGTAACACAGTCGCAATGACAAGCGACCGCCCCCGCCGACTCGGCAGGGGCGTCCTGAGAGGGTTCAGATGATGTTGCGGCGCTTGCGCTTGTCCAGGTAGTCCGACCAGGAAACCACCTCGGGGTGCTGCTTGAGCAGTGCACGACGCTGGCGCTCCGTCATGCCGCCCCACACGCCGAACTCCACCTTGTTGTCCAGGGCGTCCGCGGCACATTCCTGCATTACCGGGCAGTGACGGCAGATCACGGCGGCCTTGCGCTGGGCGGCGCCACGTACGAAGAGTTCGTCGGGATCGGTTGCCCGGCAGAGAGCCTGCGACACCCAGGTGATGCGCTCCTCAGCCTCGACGCTGCGGAGAAGGTTACCCGTGGACGTGAGGTTGGTCCTCCGTGCGCCCGGACGTGTTCCTGACACGAGCTGTTCCCTTCCTCCCGGCCGCTGTCGCGACCGCCAAACCCGGTTCCAGCCGATAAGCGATTTGGCCCACACTGCGCGCATCGGTGTTACCTGAATCTCACTGCAGATATAAGTTAGGTGGTCAGGTGGCAATTGCGCAACAGTCCGATAACGCTTTTTCTGGGACGATCGTCCCGTCTCGCACCGGGCGGCCGGGGAAAACAGACTCTGCCTGTCCCATTTTGGGGCTCTGACCAGTGACGTCGCCGTAAGTTTAGCCCCAAACAGGGGTAGCGGAATAGTACGACACCTGCTAAAGAATTTTTTCCCACCCGCGCGGCGCGGCACCGTCAGAAGGGGTCGCTACTGTAGTACGCATGTCCGAGCGTCCCCCGGTCGCAATCACGCTGTTGAAGTTGGCCGGCTTTTGCTTGCTGGCCAGCGTCGTGGCCACTGCGTTGATGTTCCCCTTCGCCGGCGGCATCGGACTCATGTCCAACCGCGCCTCGGAGGTTGTGGCCAACGGCTCGGCGCAGCTGCTGGAGGGCCAAGTCCCCGCGGTGTCGACGATGGTCGACGCGAAGGGCAATACCATCGCATGGCTTTATTCTCAGCGCCGCTTCGAGGTTCCCTCCGACAAGATCGCCAACACGATGAAGCTGGCGATCGTCTCCATCGAGGACAAGCGGTTCGCCGATCACAACGGCGTGGACTGGAAGGGCACATTGACCGGCTTGGCCGGTTACGCCTCGGGTGACGTCGACACCCGCGGCGGCTCGACCATCGAACAGCAGTATGTCAAGAACTACCAGCTGCTCGTCACCGCCCAGACCGACGCGGAGAAGCGCGCGGCTGTGGAAACCACTCCGGCACGCAAGCTGCGCGAGATCCGCATGGCCCTCACGTTGGACAAGACCTTCACCAAGCCAGAGATTCTGACCCGCTACCTGAACCTGGTGTCGTTCGGGAATAACTCATTCGGGGTGCAGGACGCAGCGCAAACCTATTTCGGCGTGAACGCGATCGACCTGAACTGGCAGCAGGCGGCGCTACTGGCCGGCATGGTGCAGTCGACCAGCGCACTGAACCCCTACACCAACCCCGAAGGTGCGCTGGCCCGGCGAAATCTGGTGCTGGACACCATGATCGAGAACATCCCGGCCGAGGCGGAAGCGCTGCGGGCGGCCAAGGCCCAGCCGCTCGGCATCCTGCCGCAGCCCAACGAGTTACCTCGCGGCTGCATCGCCGCCGGCGACCGGGCGTTCTTCTGTGACTACGTCCAGGAATACCTCTCGCGCGCCGGTATAAGTAAGGAACAGGTGGCCAGGGGTGGCTACTTGATCCGCACCACGCTGGACCCCGACGTGCAGATTCCGGTGAAGGCGGCCATCGACAAGTTCGCTCCCCCGACGCTGTCCGGCATCTCGAGCGTGATGAGCGTGATCCTGCCGGGTAAGACGTCTCACAAAGTGGTGGCGATGGCCAGCAACCGTAAATACGGGCTGGACACCGAGGCCGGCGAGACCATGCGTCCGCAACCGTTCTCCCTGGTCGGCGATGGCGCCGGGTCGATCTTCAAGCTCTTCACCACCGCCGCCGCCATGGACATGGGCATGGGGATCAACGCCAACCTGGACGTGCCGCCCCGCTTCCAGGCCAAGGGCCTCGGCAGTGGCGGGGCGAAAGGCTGCCCGAAGGACACCTGGTGCGTCGTCAACGCCGGGAACTATCGCGGGTCGATGAACGTGACCGACGCACTGGCCACCTCACCCAACACCGCATTCGCCAAGCTGATCTCGCAAATCGGCGTGTCCCGCGCGGTCGACATGGCCATCAAGCTCGGTCTGCGCTCCTACGCGAACCCTGGCACCGCCCGGGACTACAACCCGGACAGCAACGAGAGCCTGGCCGACTTCGTCAAGCGGCAGAACATCGGCTCGTTCACGCTGGGGCCGATCGAGGTCAACGCGCTGGAGCTGTCCAATGTGGCGGCCACGCTCGCCTCTGGCGGCATGTGGTGCCCGCCGAATCCGATCGACAAGCTCATCGACCGCAACGGCAACGAGGTCTCGGTCACCACCGAGACCTGCGAGCAGGTAGTACCCGAAGGGCTGGCCAACACCCTCGCCAACGCGATGAGCAAGGACGCCGTGGGCAGCGGCACGGCGGCGGGTTCGGCCGGGGCGGCAGGCTGGAACCTGCCGATGTCCGGCAAGACCGGTACCACCGAAGCGCACCGCTCCTCCGGTTTCGTGGGCTTCACCAACCGCTACGCCGCGGCCAACTACATCTACGACGACTCGCCGTCCCCGACCGACCTGTGTTCGGGTCCGCTTCGGCACTGCGGCAGCGGCGACCTCTACGGCGGTAACGAGCCCGCCCGCACCTGGTTCACCGCGCTACAGCCGATCGCGAACAATTTCGGCGAGGTGCACCTGCCGCCCACCGATCCACGCTACGTAGACGGCTCGCCCGCCGGGCGGGTGCCCAGTGTGGCCGGCCTCGACGTCGACCAAGCCCGACAGCGCCTGCGCGACGCCGGGTTCCAGGTCGCCGACCAGCCCAACTCGGTCAACAGCTCTGCCAAGTACGGCGAGGTGGTCGGAACTTCGCCCACCGGGCAGACGATCCCAGGGTCGATCGTGACCATCCAAATCAGTAATGGCATCCCGCCACCACCTCCGCCACCGCCGGACGGTGGGTTGCCGCCGGAGGTCGTCGGATCCCAGGTGGTCGAGATACCTGGGCTGCCGCCGATCACGATTCCGCTGCTGGCACCTCCACCTCCACCGCCACCGGGAGGGGCGCCGCCGCCGCCATAGGCGTGGTTCGCGCCAGACACGCGCGTCAAGCGACATACCGGCAGTAAACTTGCCGTCATGCCTGAAGTGTTGCCCGTGTTGCTACGAACCGGCGCCGCCGCCCTGGGCTCGGCGGTCGCGGGGGTGGGTTATGCCGCGCTAGTGGAGCGGAACGCGTTCGTGCTGCGCGAGGTGACGATTCCCGTCCTGAGTCCGGGTTCCACACCTCTGCGGGTGCTGCACATCAGTGACCTGCACATGACGCCCAACCAGCGGCGCAAGCAGGCCTGGTTGCGTGAGCTGGCCAGCTGGGACCCCGATCTCGTGGTCAACACCGGCGACAACCTGGCCCACCCCAAGGCTGTGCCGGCCGTGGTCCAGTCGCTGGGCGACCTGCTCTCCCGGCCCGGGGTTTTCGTCTTCGGCAGCAACGACTACTTCGGTCCTCGCCCCAAGAACCCGCTCAACTACTTGAGCAACCCGGGTCACCGGGTGCGCGGCGAACCGTTGCCCTGGCAGGACCTGCGTGCGGCCTTCACCGAACGTGGCTGGCTGGACATGACCCACACCCGCCGCGAATTCGAGGTTGCCGGTCTGCACATCGCCGCCGCGGGAGTCGATGATCCCCATATCGACCGGGACCGCTACGACACCATCGCCGGGCCGGCCAGTCCGGCGGCCAACCTGCGGCTGGGCCTGACGCACTCGCCCGAACCGCGGGTTCTGGACCGCTTCGCCGCCGACGGCTACCAACTGGTGATGGCCGGACACACTCACGGTGGCCAGCTGTGCCTGCCGTTCTATGGAGCCATCGTGACCAACTGCGGTCTGGACCGCTCCCGGGCCAAGGGAACGTCCCGGTGGGGCGCGAACACACTCCTGCACGTCTCGGCGGGCATCGGGACCTCGCCGTTCGCGCCGGTGCGGTTCTGCTGCCGGCCCGAAGCCACCCTGCTGACCCTGATCGCCACCCCGATGGGTGACCGGGACGCGACCAGCAACCTCGGTCGCTCGCAGCCAACCGTTTCGGTGCGTTGACAGAGCGGACCCGCATTGCGGTCCGCAGTCAGCCCCGTGCCTGGGCCGACAACGCCATCCGGCTGATCGAAGCCGATGCACGCCGCAGCGCCGACACTCATCTACTGCGCTATCCCCTGCCGTCGGCCTGGTCGGCTGAGGGCCCCGGCGCCCAGGTGGCGCTCTACCTCAAAGACGAGACGACGCACATCACCGGAAGCCTCAAGCACCGGCTGGCCCGGTCGCTGTTTCTGTACGCGCTGTGCAACGGATGGATCGATGAGGGAACCACCGTGGTCGAGGCCTCGTCGGGTTCCACGGCGGTGTCCGAAGCGTATTTCGCCGCATTGCTGGGGTTGCCGTTCGTTGCCGTGATGCCCGAAGCCACCAGCGCGGCCAAGATCGCGTTGATCGAATCACACGGCGGCCGTTGCCATTTCGTCGAGAAGTCCAGCGAGGTCTACGCCGAGGCGGCACGGGTTGCCGCCGAGACGGGCGGCCACTACCTGGATCAGTTCACCAACGCCGAGCGCGCCACGGATTGGCGAGGCAACAACAACATCGCGGAGTCCATCTATCAGCAGATGGCCGAGGAATCGCACCCGATACCCAGCTGGATCGTGGTGGGCGCCGGCACCGGGGGCACCAGCGCGACGATTGGCCGCTACATCCGGTACCGACGGCACGCTACCCGGTTGTGCGTCGTCGACCCGGAAAAGTCCGCATTCTTCCCCGCCTACGCCGACAGCCGGCCAGACGTCACGACGGGTGCGTCGTCGCGGATCGAGGGCATCGGCAGGCCGCGGGTAGAGCCGTCGTTTCTGCCCTCGGTGGTCGACCGGATGGTTTCGGTGCCCGACGCGGCGTCGATCGCGGCTTCGCGTCACGTGAGTGCCGTGTTAGGGCGCCGGGTGGGTCCCTCGACAGGCACCAACCTGTGGGGCGCCTTTGGACTGCTGGCCGAGATGGTCGCCGAAGGCCGCAATGGTTCGGTGGTCACCTTGCTGGCCGACAGCGGCGACCGCTATTCGGACACGTACTTCAACGACGAGTGGGTGGCCGCGCAGGGATTGGATCCGAGCGGGCCCGCCCAGGCCCTGGTCGAATTTGAGCGGAGCTGCCGGTGGAACTGAGGCACCGACCTGCCGTTTGGGAGGTCGCAGCCGCGGTGCGATAGGCTGTCGAGGCTTCATGCGGGGTGTGGCGCAGCTTGGTAGCGCGCTTCGTTCGGGACGAAGAGGCCGTGGGTTCGAATCCCGCCACCCCGACTCTGTGATGAGCGACATCGGAACAGTCCGGACCCTCGTTTAGGGTTCGGGCTTTTTCTTCTGCCGGCCAGTAGAAGACGTTGCGGGTTGGTGGTCCCGGCGCCGTCGCGGGTTAGCTGGCGTCGGCCCCGTCGATGATTCGGATGCCGCTGGGCTGGACGGGAGCAAACACTCCAAAATCATTCGTACTCATATTTTTTCTCGATCACAAGCGCCGGGAATCGTGCCATTATGGGCAACGTCACATCGTCCGTTGGCGAAGTTGCCAGGCAGGAGGACCACGATGCCGTACCTGATCGCTACCCCGGACGTGATGACAGCGGCAGCGACGCAGGCCGCAGGCATAGCCAACTGGACGAAAGCGGCGAACCTGGCGGCCTTGGCGCCGACGAGCACGCTGATGGCCGCCGCGAGTGACGAAGTGTCGACGGCGATCGCATCGCTGTTCTCCGGCTACGCGCAGGAATATCAGACGCTCAGCGCGCAGGTGGCCGGACTTCAGGAGCAATTCGCCCAGGCGCTCAGAGCCGCCAGTGGGGCGTACGCGGCCGCTGAAACGGCCAACCTCGGCGCGCTGCAGCCTGTCGCCGACCAAATTCTGGGTGCTATCAATGCCCCGACGAACCTGTTGTTGGGGCGTCCGCTGATCGGTGACGGCGCCAACGGCGTCGCGGGGACGGGTCAAGCCGGTGGGGACGGCGGCCTGTTGTGGGGCAATGGCGGCATGGGTGGTTCGGGCGCCGCGGGTCAGGCTGGCGGGCGCGGCGGCAATGCCGGTTTGATTGGCAACGGGGGCATCGGCGGCACCGGCGGTATCAACCGCGGAATCGGCGGCAACGGCGGCACCGGCGGGCTGCTGTGGGGCAACGGCGGAGCCGGCGGCACCGGCGGTGTCGGCACGATTACCTACGGATTCGGTGGGCTCGGCGGCCGCGCCCTGTCCCTGTTCAGCTCCCCGGGCGCCAACGGCGCCGGCGGCTTCGGCATGGGTAACACGCTGTTCGTGCCGTCCGACGCAAATGCCCTTGCGGCCCTCCTGGCAACTGCGCCGGACGAAAACTTCCTATTGATCGGCACGGACGGCACGAACCTGAGCAGAATCCTGGCGCTCGGCTCCGGCCCCGACGGCACCCCCAACTTCCACCAGTTCATGCTGCAGAGCACTACCGCCGCATCAACAATCGTCGGACACACGAGCGTCTCCAACCCCTCGTGGACGACCATTCAAACCGGCGTGTGGAGCGAGACGGCGGGTGTCACCAACAACGTCTTCACCCCGTGGACCTATGACAACTGGCCGACGGTGTACAACCACCTCGAGGGCACCTACGGCGACAACATCAATACCACGGTCATCGGTAATTGGCCGGTGATCACCGACATAGCCGGCGCCGGGGCGTTCCCTGCCGACACCGTCCACTTCGTCGGGCACTCCGCGGATGACCCGTACTGGTTTGCATCTCAAGCCCAGGTCACCCAGTTGACCCGCAACGCGATCATGGACTCGCCCGCCGACAAGGGCAATCTCATCTTCTCTTACTTCGTCGGTGTCGACGAAATGGGCCATGCATACGGCGGCGCCTCCCCCGAGTACACAGCGGCCCTACGAAATATGGATGCGCAGCTAGGTCAGCAAACCGTAGGCGGCTCAGGCGTTTTGGGAGCAGTCGCCGATTGGGAGCTTGCGCACGGCGAGGAGTGGACCACCCTCATCGTCACCGACCACGGCCACATCGACCCTAACCAGTTCGGCCGCGGTCACGGCTTCCAATCGCCTTTAGAGACAGCGACATTCCTCATGTGGGATCCGGCCGGCAACGACGCCTTCGACGGTTGGATCAACAATTCGTGGCAGATCGTCGATACGACGCCGACGATTCTGGATCAATTCGGCCTGCAGACGCCGGGCTACATGCAGGGTGCGCCCCTGACGGATGCCAGCTTCGCGGGCACCTACGTCAACCCTGCATTGCCGCCACCCGCCACCGGCACCAACTTGTTCAGCGTGCTGAGTGCCGACTTCGCCGCCCAGGGTTACCCCGACATTGCAACGAACTTGATCCTGGATTCGCGCACGGTCGCTGCGACGATTCCGTACCTGGTCTACTCCCCGATCCAAGGCATCGTCGACTCGGTGCCCAGCTTCCTGCAGCTACCCGTGTCGTGGCTCGGCGCCGGCGTCTACCAGGCCCTCAATATTCCCGCGCAGATCTTTGTCCGCTTCACCGGCGTGACCGGCAACCAGATCATCCCGCCGGTACTGAACCCGTTCATCTGACCCAAAAGACGCGCTACCGCATGGTGGCGAGATTTCGCCACAGGTTGCGCAGGCTTTCGGTGCCGCCGAACAGCGTGGTGAAGTGGGTCGAGTCGATCAGCACGATGTCGCCTGCCCGGGTGCCTTCGGGCGGGAGCCAGATCAGCGCGTTGAATTCGGTGTTGCCCGCGGCCGTGAAGGGGTGCGGCCGCACCGGGTCGATCTGCTGCCGGCCCAGGACCCGCAGCGAAGCGTCCTCCGGCCGAGTCAACTCGTAGTGCGGGAGGTGCTGATGAAAATTCAGCGTCGTCACCTCCCGCAGTAGACCGAGTTCGTCGAGATCTCGAAAGCCGTTCAGCGGCACAATGTCTCGCGTGGCGTCGATCAAGGCGGGCCGCAAGCCCCAAGTGTTGTGCACCGGCACGTTTAATGCCGCCATGAGCGATCGCGTGTACGCGGTGAATCGTTGTTGACGCGGCACCAGGCGGTCGCCGTGATGTTCGTATTCGACCTGTCGTTGGGCTAGATCGTCGGTGAAGCCGACGTCGTGATGGGGCGCCAGCACGAGGCAGGTGCCTTCGCGTTGCAGCCAGCGCTTGATGGCCTCGGCTTCAGCGGAGTCGGCGTTCTGAGCGGATGCCAGATGATCGAGCCCGAACACCATGAGTGTGTCGGTGTCGGCGAGTATTCGCTCGTCGATGGGTAGGTGGTACCCGGCTTGGTCGACGCGCTGAAAAATTGCAACGGGGTGCCCGGTGAGTTCGCCGACTAATTGCTGGAAGTCCAGCGTGGAGCGGTGGAACAGTTCGAGGGTGCCGGCGATCCCTTGCAAGAAATTCGCCGCGCCGTACTCCGGTGTTTCGTAGGCCGGCCACGCGACGGTCCGCACTTCGGTGATGGTGGAGAATCGGTTTTCCATTGCCGCCGGGTCCCGTTGGGCTTCCCACGGGTAGCTCCAGGTCCAATAGATACTGACGCGCCGACGTCGGTCGCGTGGCCGGGGCGTGTGGCTCTGGTTATAAGTGCGTGCGGGTCGGCCCATGCTACGCCCCTTTAGTTGGTGAGGCCGGCAATATAGCGCAGGGCATTGAGCCCCGGCAAGAAGACATAGGCCCCGCCGCGCAGAGTGGTGAATGCCGGTAGTCCTTTGTGCACCTTGCGAATTGGACGTTTGGGCACGGTGAAATCCAGGGTGCCGTCCTGTGTTCCACAGATCGGATCGTGTTCGTTGCCGAGCTCGTGGAAAGTCTTGTCGTTGATCCAGACGTTCTGCGCGAATTCGAACTGGCGCACCAGGTTTGCGCAGATGATGAAGGCCGCGATCCCCCGGTCGACTCCGTCGTCGGGCGCGCCGTCGGGGAGTGCTGGCCCGTAGGTGGCGCCGCGGCGAATCATCCGGCGACGGTTCATATTGTGCGCTGTGTCGCGGGGATTGAGTCGGCGAGCGTGCGCACCCAGCGGACAGGCGTAGCCGAATGGGTCCATCTGACCGTAGTCGAAGTCGTTGTTGCGCATCGGGTCGGCGCCGAGCGTGGGATCGTCGTGGGTCGGAGCGAGCACCAGTGGCGCACCGCTGCGCCACCGGCCCATGAACTTCGCCGCCAGGAGTTCCTGTTCCTCGGGTGTTGCGGCATTGGCACCGAGGTATTCCCGGAAAAGTCCGACATGTTCCTGCAATCTGCGGTAGGCCATGAAGCTGCCGTTGCGTGACAACACATGCGGCTCAGGAAGATTCGCGAGGCATACCCCCTCTTCGTCTGGATAGCCCAAGATGAACTCGCCGGGTTCCAGAGGGTCGCCCGATCCGGGAGTCGGCTCCTCACCTGAGCCCTTGATCACCGGCTGGGAAAGCCGGTCGCGGAAGCCGAAGTGGTCATGAGCGTAGTCGAACGGCGGCGTGGCGTTGAGTTCGAGATGGGACAGCGAACGCACCCCAGGACACCGGGCAAGCAGGGCGTCGTGTTCGTCGATGCAGCGTCGCGACTCGGTGTCGTCACGGGCGAACAGGATGGCGATGGCGTGCAGATCCGCACTGGCCAATCCGCCGAGCCAGTGGCGCGGATGGTTGGCGCCGGTGTCGCCAAGAATGTCGGCTCGCGCTGCCATGCCCTCGCGGAACGCATCAGGGAAGGTGTCGAGTGCGTCGTGCGCAATCCCAAGCGCCCGCAACCCGGTCCAGGTGAACGCCAGGGTCACCCATCGGCGCGAGTTGTCTACCGTGGCTCGGACATCAGCCGCTGATTGAACGACGTCGAGCAGTTCGGTCAGCCACGCCCGTCCGGCGCGAGGGTCGTCGAAAGTGAGGAACTCGTAACGCCCGGTGAGCGCCGGCGTGCGTGTCAGCAGTATGTGCTGAATGTCGTCCAGTTCCAACATGTCCGCTTATCCGGCGACCTCACTGCATCTGATCGAGCATTGTCGAGAATGCGTCCTTGAGACGTAGCGCCTTCTTGATCTCGTCGGCGGTGACGTACGGATACTCGCCGTACTCCAAGAAGCTGGGAAAGTGGTGCTCCCGCACGAATTTCACGAACGATTCCGGATTTTCCTTCCAGTCCTCCGGAAATCCCTCGAGGTTAGTGAAGACGGTGTTGATTCCCGACTTGCCAAAAAGCATGACGGCGTCTTCGGTGTATTTGTCGAAATCGGTGTCGAAGATTCCTTGGTACTGGAAATGCAAACCACCGCCGACATCGAAAAGCAGCCACCGCAGGTAGTGGAGTCGCAACGGCGCGAGGAATTCGGGGTCGGCGGTGATGGCTTCTTCGATGGTCTTGCCGTGCTCCCGGATGACGTCCTCACGGCCTTCCTTCACCTTCGCGATGATGGAGAACCCGTAGCACGCGGGCGTCCGGGGAAACGCCGGCCCATACCGGCCCCGCTCGGCAACAAAATAGCCACCCTTCGGGATGGCGAGTGCGGCAGGTTGGTCCCAACGGGCATTCGCCATGTCGGCCTCTTCCGTAGTACCGATACGCGCCAAAATAACACGGGGACTGCGCATTACCTAGCGATTAACCAACATGCCAGTATCCAGTTGCCGCATCGACCCCGTTGTCACGGCAACTGGATACTGGACGCCTAAAAGCAGCTAGAACCAGACCCTTCGGCCACCCACCGGGCGCCCGACGGCCCCCAGGATCCACAACACGACGCCGACGAGCACGAGAATGCCGCCAATCGTGTAAAGGATGCTAATGCCGGTGAAATACCCGACCAACAATAGGATGATCCCCAGAATAATCATGTCGCGCCCCTTCTGTTGAACGCTGTGCAATAGCCGACCCACCTGCGGATTACCCAGCTGTGCGCGGGTCCAATCGCAATACATGACAACAGTTCTGTAAACCTAGCGGGGGCTATACCGCACCCTGGTGCCGTGCCGCGGCGCGAGCATGATGGATCGTCGCACGATCGTCTCGGGCACGGCGTCGGCGGCGGTGAACTCTCCTTCGCGCAGCAGCACGTGCAGCACGGTGATCAATTCGCGCATCGAAAACGCCGCGCCCAGACACCGTTTGACGCCGCCTCCGAACGGGACCCACGCGTACGTCTGGGGACGAACACCCAAAAACCTCTCCGGGCGGAACTGGTTCGGATGGTCGTAGACGGCGGGATTGCGGTTGATGGCGATGATATGGACAACGATCCGGGTTCCGGCGTCGACCAGATAACCTCCGATGGGGAACGGCTGCGCGGCGACTCTCGCCGTAAACGGGGCCGGCGGCCGGACCCGCAGCGTCTCGTCGATCACCGCCGTTGTGAACGCCTCCCCGCCCTCGCGGGCTTCTTCCTGCACCCTTCGCATCGCGTCGGGATGGTGCAGCAACAGGTCGAACACCCATGCCAGCGTGGTCGCGGTGGTTTCATGTCCGGCCAGCATCAAGGTGATCAGGTCGTCACGAATCTCGCTGTCGGACAGCAACTCTGCGTCCTCACCCCGCGCGCAGATGAGCAGCGCCAGGATGTCGCGCTGCTCGGCCAGCAGCGGATCGCTGCGGCGCGCAGCGATCAACGGCATGACGACGTCGTCGATCTCGCGGTTAGCCCGGGCCCGGCCGGGCCAGACCCGCAGGGTGCCCAACCGACGTAAGGCGTAGCGGACGGTCAATTGTTCGGAGACACCGAGGTTCAGCAACCGCTCGAACGGTTGCCCCAGCCGGCGCACTTCGTCGGGATCGGCGACGCCGAAGATCACCTTGACGATCACGTCGAGCATCAGGGCGCGCGCCGCGTGCAGCATCTCGAAGGGCCGGTCCACCGGCCAGTTGCGCATCGCCGCTCGGGTGGATGCCTCGATGATCGGCACGTAGCTGCTGAGCGCCGCACCGTGCAAAGGCGGGGCCAGCAGCCGGCGGCGGCGTTGATGTTCCGGCTCCTCTTGCACGAACATCGATCCGGCACCGTAGATGGCCGCGGCGGGACCGACTCCTTCGCCTCCCAGCAACACGTCGGCCGGCGCCGTGAAGACTTCCTTGGCGAGCGCTGGATCGGACACGATCGCGACGTCGCCCAGGCTGAGAATGGGCATCGTCATGATGGGCCCGTATCGGCGGATCAACCGCAGCATCCGACGCTCGCCGCCGGCGAGATATGCCACTGCGTACGCCGCCGCTGCGGCGCTTCGGAACCCGCGTGGGGCGGGTAGGCCCGGCGGTGGGCTCAGGGGCGCTGCCACGATTGTCGACACAACACGGCGCCAGCGCCTGGGTCAATGACGACCTCAGATGCAATCGGCGCAGATCTGCCGCCCGCCGCTGGACATCCGCAGCCTGTTGCGGTGCTGAACCAGGAAACAGCTCGAGCAAGTGAACTCGTCGGAGCGCTGCGGGATGACCACCACCGACAGTTCTTCACCCGACAGGTCCGCACCCGGAAGTTCAAAGAAGGGAGCGTCATTGAGGTCATCGTCGACGACGGCAGTGGCGAGCTTCGGCATCGGGCCCAGCTCGCTCAACGGGGATCCGTCGGCTGCGTCAGCCTCGGTCACTCGGCGTGCGTCGTAATCGCTGATGGTAGGCATGGCATTCCCTCCTGCTGTGACCGGGCTTCGCGACCCCTTGGCGGTCGCCCGTTGGCACAGGCAGTACCCCGTTCGAAACCAGCTCACACCCGCGCGCGGGAAAATCTACGCATCTGCTAATAGCGGCCCGGCCAGCCGCCGGCGTAGGGGGCTACCGGCGTGGTCCGCGCGGCACTGCGTTGCCGGCGAAAGGCGTTCCGCTGATTGTGCGAAACCCAGGCCAAGCCGAACCAGGGCGACGCGATGGCAAGCACCAGAGCTACTCCGGCCAACAGGTCGTGCCCGGTGGCCATCGCCATCAGCCCGATGGCCAATCCAACCGTCCAGACGCCGGCGGACAGCACGCCGGGAATGCTGACCGTCCGCTCGTCCTGCTCGCCTGCCACCGCGCGGCCAGCAGCCACGGTGTCCGTTCCGATGTAAACCATGCCCGCTCCTGGTGATCGCGATAACAAATTATGGTTACTATATCCTATAGATATAGTTGCTGCGGCATCACTTTTGGCCGGTTTGACCGATGCCTATTGAGTTGCCGCAGAGCGGGTACTAGTCGTCTGTGAGTAAAACGGCCGTCCTTGTCATCGACATGTTCAACGACTACGACCATCCCGACGCAGAACCGTTGGCAGACAACGTCGCAGATATCATCGACCCCCTGGTCGGGCTGATCGACAAGGCGAAGTCCCACGACGGTGTCGATCTCATCTATGTCAACGACAACCACGGTGACTTCACCGCCGACCACCGCGCGATCATCAACAGCGCGCTGGAGGGCAAGCGGCCCGAGTTGGTCAAACCGTTGATTCCTGAACCCGGCGCCAGGATCGTCACCAAGGTGCGTCATAGCGTGTTCTATTCGACCGCTTTGGACTATCTGCTGCATCGGCTCGAGACCGAGCGGATCGTGCTGGCCGGGCAGGTCACCGAGCAGTGCATCCTCTACAGCGCCCTCGACGGTTACCTCCGCCACTACGACGTCGTGGTTCCACGCGATGCGGTCGCCCATATCGACAGCGAGTTGGGTGCTGCGGCGCTGAAGATGATGGAAAGCAACATGAGCGCCGAATTACTGCCCGCCGACCGCTGCCTGCCATAACCCACGCAGCACAACGACCTGATCCAGGAAAGGTATCCAATGTTTGGCCCTGATGCCGAAAAGGCCGAGTCCGACGTCGAATCCGAGGACCACGAGTCCAAATCACGCGCCGGTCGCGAGTCTGACGGCAACTACGTGGGGCGCACCGCCTCAGATGACGACTTCGATGCCGGGGAGACCGGCGCGGAAGCCCGCAGCCAGGACGGCTGAGTCACCGGTGTAGATCGACCACGAGCGGTCGGTGGTCGGAAATGGGCATTAACTCCGCCGTCGCGGCACCCGAGCGGAGTTCGCGGTCGTCGGTGAGAATGTGGTCGAGTTGACGATCGGGTGCGGGCGCGGGAAACGTTGTCGCCGACGCCAGTGGTCGCATGCCCGACCAACGGTGCACGACTGACGGCGGGAGGTTGAGATCTCCCATCAACAGCCGCGGGCCGGGGAGGCCGCGCAGGTCTCGGACGAGCCGCCGCAGTTGTCGACGGTTCCACCCCGGCACGAATGACAGGTGGGTGTTGGCCACGGTCATTACCCCCAGCGGGGTCTGCAACCGAGCTATGACCGCCGCGCGCGGTTCCTCGTTGACCATCATCACTTTGTTGGGTCCCGGCAGGTACATCGGGAAGCGGATTGGAATGCGCGGGAACCGTACTACCTGCCAGCTGGTTGCCGGATACCGCGACAGCAGCGCGATTCCGTACGCGGCGGTGCCGGGTTGTTCGCGGCCGGTGGCGGCCATCCACGTCGCGCCGGGGGTGCCGGCGATGGCCGCCACGAAGCGGTGCTCAACGGCGTTCATCGCCTCGGCGGCCGCGGCGGTCAGATCCGCCCTTCCGGATCGGGGCTGGTCGAAGTCCACCTCTTGGAGGGCGAGCACGTCGGGGTCGAGGCGATGCACGCACTCCCGCAGGAGCTCCAGGTCCACCCCGTCGCCGACCGTGCGGCCGTGCAGGATGTTGAAGGTAGCGACCCTCAACTGCTGCGCCGCCCGGCCAGCCGTCCGAGTTCGGCCAGGTCACGCTCGGCGTGACTTTGGCGTATGTAGATGGTCAGATCGGCGACCCGCTGGGCGTGCCGCCCGTCCTCACAAAGGGGTCCCGGTCCCAGCGCGCGGCCGGTGCGAGTGATCGCCTCGTCGACGGCGTGTTCCACCACCGCTCGCACCCGCCGGGCCAACAGTTGGGCGCTACCCGCCCGGTCGAACGGGTCCGCGTCGACTTGTGCCGCCGCTACGGCCAGCATCGCCTCGCCCGCGGCCAGCGCGGCATCCACCGCACCCAGGTGCGCCAGCGCGTACGCGTCGGCCGATTCGCTACTCGCGCAGCGATACAGCGGGTCGGCGACCCTGCGGGCGCCGCCCAACCAACAGGCGGCCACGCCGATCGCACCGTGCCAGAAACCGGCGCGGGTCAGGTAGTCGCCCGGCTCGCCGACCAGGATGGCGTGCACATTGTTGAACTGCACCGAGCGGGTGTCACTGCCGGCCATGCCGGGGTTCCACCAGGTGCTGGGCAGCGGTTTGACGCCGGGATCGGTCAGGGTGACCGCGAACAGTCCGAGTTCGCCGTCTTCGATGACGGCTGTCACCAGGGCGTTCGAGCAGAACCCGGCCCCCGAGCACCACACCTTGACGCCGTTGAGAACGAATTCGTCGCCTGCGATGTTCACTGCATTAAGCACCGCGTCCGGAGCCTCGGCCGCCCAGACACTCCACAACTGATTGGCTTCCGGTGGCTTGCCACCCAGCTCGTGCAGGATCGCGACCGCATCGACGTGGGCTTCGGCGATACGAGCGGCCGCGATGTCGTCCTCGGCCAGGCGCGCGAGGCGTTGCCACCGTTCGGCGGTGTAGCCGGACGCTGGCAACGGCAACTCCAGCCGCCCAGACTCCAGCCAGTGCTGCACCAGTCCAGCAGTCATCGCGGCCTCGCCTCACGCGACGTTGCGGTTGACATATAAGAAAACTTTCCCGTTCAACCTCCGATTAAACGGTTGTGGAGGACACAGCGGCCGACAGGTTGCACCCAGGATCAGCGGGGGTATGCCCTAGCAACGATGGCCTCAACGACGGATCCGCACTGCACCGAGCTGCGCGAGGCGCTGCGCTCGGCGGCGTCGGCCCTCAAGGAGCACGGGCCGCCGTTCGCTCTTGCCGGCAGCTACGCCCTGTGGGCCTATGGCGCGCCGGAGCCCACCCACGACGTCGACTTCGTTGTCGCCGAGTCCGATGTATCGGCCGCCGCCACCGTGCTGGGTAAGGCCGGTTTCACCATTGAGCGGCCTCCCGAAGACTGGCTGTTCAAGGCCCACCTCGGTGAAGTCGTGGTTGACGTGTTGCATCGGGTCAATGGTCAAGTCGTCGAGCCGGCGGTGTTGGACGTCGCCGAAGAACGCGTGGTGCTTGCCGTGCCGATGCCGGTGCTGCCCCCCACGACGGTGTTCATCCAGAAGCTGCGTGCCCTAACCGAGCATTACTGCGACTTCACCAAGCTGATTCCGGCCGCACGGGCGATCCGGGAGCAGCTGGACTGGGATCAGATCGAGGAAGACACCGCGGACAACGACTTCGCTGCGGCGTTTCTGGTGCTGGCGAGTCGCTTGGGTCTGCGCGAGTAAAACCGGCCGACCCCGGGTACCTCAGACAACCATGGATTCACTGCCAAGCCGCGACGACGACCTCGAGGAGGTCGTCGACCAGATGCAGAAAAACGTCACCGACGAGCGCCGGGAGGAGAATGTACCCGGCAACGCCACCGAGCGTGAGCAGGCTCCGGTCCGGGACCCCGAACCGGAGCAGGAGCCGCCGGACTGACGGAGGCCTAGTGGTTGCGCAGCTTGGCGACCAGCTTGTCCTTGGTCAGGCTTGAATAACCGGACATGCCAAGCTCTTTGGCGCGCTTTTTCAGATCTGTGACCGTCCAGTCCTCGTAGGAACCGGACTTGCCGCCCTTGCGGCTGACCTTTGATTTCCCCTGCCCGGCGGCCGCGTTCGAGATGCGCGCGGCTTTCTCCTTGGAGTCACCCTTTTTCCGCAGGTCTTTGTAGAGCTTTTCGTTCTTGATCGACGAATTCGGCACGACGGCCACCTCCTATGCCTGATGCAACGCCGTAATTTGAGTGCCCCGATCGACGCACATCAAACGCGCGAGCAGACGCAATCTAAACGGCCTCGCCAGTCGGTGAAAGGACCTGCCAGACAGGCCCTTTGATCCGATCCGCGATGAAGCGTCCGGCCAGGGTGGTCACCGCATCGGTCGCCCGGGCCGCGAAGCCGGGCCTGCCGTCGCAATTCAGTGCGTCGAGCGCCTGCCGCGCGAGCTCGGACGGAAGGTGGCACCGGCTTCCGCCCGAGGGCCGTGGCAACGACGTGATGACCTTGACCCCGGCATCGCGTACCTCTTGCTGCAGGATCTCGCCAAACGCCTCCAAGAACGCCGAACTCGCCGCGTAGACCGCGGCCCCGAGCCCGGGGCCACTGTCCTCTGGCGACGCGGTCAGCAGTACGCCGCCACGGCCATACGTTGCCATGCGCTCCGCCTGCAATCGAGCCAGCGACATCGTGCCGCGGACACTGCTATCCACCAGATCCAACGCGCCATCCAGGCTGCCGTCCAGGCACATGGCGTCGTTCACCGAGGCGGCCAGCGCCGCCACCGTCACCGGGCGGCCATCCGACACCACCCGGCGATGCAGCAACTGCGCGTTGTCCGCGCAACACAACGAGACCTGCTCGGCCTGCACGTCGGTGCCGAATACCGTGAGTGCGGCTGCGGCAGTGTGGATTTCGTCATAGCCGTCGGCAATGATCAGGTCGTAGCCCCGCCTGGCGAACTGTTTCGCCAGTGCAAATCCCACCCCGCAACTGGCACCGGTGATCAAAGCCAACTCTGTTGTCATGTTAATGGTCCTTTTCCCTTTGCCCGCAGACGCGTGCTACCCGAGGTCCCCCGAGCCAAACAATCTCTTCGCTCAACGGCTATTGCGAGCAGCGGCTGCAGATCGAGCCGACGGGCCGTTTTATCCCCCATCAACCGGGAACCCCTGCAACGCGATGCGCCGCGGCCGGCTCGGCCGCAGCGTGGAAGTAGAGAAGAACGGATGGGAAAAGCGATGAGCGACAGCAACAGTGGACCCGAATCAGGTGTGAAGGGCGTCGCCGAGGGTGTGAAGGGCAAGGCCAAGGAGGCTTTTGGCACCGTCACCGGCAGCGACGACATGAAGAACGAGGGCCGGGCGCAACAGGACAAGGCGGACGCCCAGCGTGATGTCGCCAAGAAGGAGGCGGAAGCCGAATCCGCTCGCGGCGGCGCCGAAGCGGCCGAAGAACGGCAAAAAGAGAACCAGTAGTTCAATCCTCCTGTGCTGCGGTCCCCGTCATCAGGCGGGGACCGCAGTTCTGTTCAGAAGCCCGACGGCACGCCGTTACCCAGGTAGCAGAGGCCCACCGAGCGCACAGCCGCGGGGTCCAACACGTTTCGGGTGTCCAGCACCAAGGCCGAGGGCGCCTCGCGTGCGATTGCCTCCCAATCCAGATCGCGAAATTGGGACCATTCGGTCAACAGCAGGATCGCCTCGGCCGCCTTTGCGGCACGGTACGGCTCGTCGACGGCCGTCACCCGGGCCCACTGCAGAATCGCCGGATCGATGTTGCACAACTGGGGGTCGTAACCCAGCACAAGCGCGCCGGCCCCGGCGAGTTCCCGGCACGCAGCCAAGGCCGGTGAATCCCTGGTGTCGCTGGTGTGGGCTTTGAAGGTCAGACCCAGCGCCGTGATGCGGCAACCGGTGAGCGGGCGACGCAACTGCCGACGCAGGGTTGCGGCGATGCGGGCGGCCTGGGCGGCATTGGTCGAGCGTGCGGCCTCGATTTCGGCGAGCCGCAAATCGTGCTGCCGTGCGGTATGAACCAACGCCGCGGTGTCTTTTGGCAGGCAGGATCCACCCCATCCCGGCCCAGGTGACAGAAACTCCGATCCGATCCGGCGGTCGGCGCCCATGCAGCGGGTGACGTCGTTGATATCGGCGCCGACCTGCGCACACAGCGCGGCCAGCGAGTTGGTGTAGGAGAGCTTGACCGCCAGGAAGGCATTGCTGGCATACTTCGCCAGCTCGGCGCTCTCCGGCGACATCCGCAGCACCGGCTGGGCGGTAATGCCGTAGGCGTGCCGTACCAGTTGCGCGGCGGCATCGTCGTGGGTGCCAATCACCAGGCGATCCGGGTGGTGAAAATCGTGGATGGCCCTGCCTTCGCGCAGGAATTCCGGGGTGGATACGACGCGGATTGCTTTGGCAAGCAAACGCTCTGCCACGTCGGATGTGGTGCCTACCGGCACCGTGGACTTCATTGCCAGCACCGCACCCGGACTCAGAACTTCGCCGAGGCGGTCCACCACCGAGCGCACCGCACCGACGTCGGCCTGCCCGTCCGCGCCGGTGGGCGTGGGCACGCAGACGAAGACGACCTCACGGTCGGCAAGGTCGGCGACATCGACACTGAACTTCAGCAGCCCGCCGGCGAGGCCGTCGCGCAACAGCTTTGGCAGCTCCGGTTCGTCGATCACCGGCGTTCCGGCCCTCAACTTCCGAACCCGCTCCGGGTCGATATCCACGGCGACCGTGCTCAATCCACGCGCCGCCATGCAGACGGCGGTGGTAAGTCCGACGTAGCCGACCCCGACCACTCCGATGCGGGGTGTGCTGGTCATGCGGCCTCGCTCAGGAGTTCGCGGCTGGCCGATAGCACCAGCGGCACCGTGATCAGCAGCAGGTTCTGCGCCGGCGTTTCGGCGTGCGGATCTCCCACTCCCCCCGCCCACAGCGCGACGTGGGGCGCCGGGCCGCGCGGACCCCAGGCACCGGGGGCGGTGGGACCGAACAGCACCACCGACGCGGTGCCGGTAGCGGCGGCCAGATGGCCGACGCCGGTGTCACCGCAGATCACCAACCGACTGTCATGGACGAGCGCGGTCAGGGCGGGCAGATCCAGCCCGCCTGCCAGCACCGCGGTGCGGGGCAAACCGGCGGCACGCGCAACCCGCCCGGCGAGGTCGGACTCACCCGCCGAACCGGTGACCACCACGTCGTGACCGTCGCGGCTCAGCGCCGCTGCGACGGCGGCGAACCGCTCTACCGGCCATTGCCGCGCCGCGGCCGATGCCCCGGGATGGATCACCACCGCCCCGCTACGGCCCGACTCGACCCGCGGGCGCGGCAGCAGCACATCGGTCGGATCGCAGGAGATGTTGGCCCAGCCCAGCAATGCGCACCAGCGGTCGACCTCGTGCAGGTCGGCACGCCACGGCGGGCCCGGCAAGTCGGGGTGGTGCGGGTGGGCATGCGTGATCACCTCGCTGGGCCGCCATGCCAGCACGTGGTCGATGCTCTGCGGTCCGCAGCCGTGCAGATTCACTGCGAGCGACGGGGGCGCCGTCCGGATGCGCCGGTCACCGAGGCAGGCGGTGGGCAGCAGGTCGTCGACCGCCCCGGTGAGCAGCGCCAGCTCGCGGTATTGGGCGGGCGCGGCGAGGACGATCCGGGCGGCGGGGTAGTGACGTCGCAGCCCCCGCAGCGCGGGTACCGCCGTCACCAAATCGCCCAGGCCGAGTGCTCGCAGCACCAGCAGGGTGTCCTGCGTTACGGCCACGAAGCCTCCGTGGAGGCGCAAACCACCATCTCGCGAACCTCGCATCCGACCGGCTGGGACAACGCGAACACCACCGTCTGGGCTACGTCCTCGGGGCGGTTGAGCTTGGCATCGGCCGGCGGCTTGTACTGGTCGCTGCGTCCATCGAAGAACGGGGTGTGCATTCCCCCCGGGATGAGCAGGGTGACGCCGACTTGTCCGGCAAGTTCGGCGGCCAGCGCGCGGGTGAAGCCGACGACGCCGAATTTCGACGCGCAGTAGGCGGTGGCGTCGCTGACCGCTTTGATGCCCAGGGTGGAGGCGCACGTGACGATCCGTCCTTGAGTGGCTTTGACATACGGCAGGGCGGCACGAATGACGGCGGCGGTACCGACCAGGTTCACGGCGACGACCTGCTCCCACTCCTTGGCCGGCACCTGCTCGAGGGTGCCGCAGGAGTCGATGCCGGCCGCGGTGAAAACGCCGGTGATACGCCCGTCTACGGTGGCGGCCAGCGAGTGCACCGCCTCCTCGACCGCCGCGGTATCGGCCAGATCGCAAGCCGCATAAGGGAACTCACCGGCCGGGGGTTGCTTATCGAGGATCAACGGCAGCCCCCCGCGCTGCGCCACGGCGGCCACGGTGCTGGCGCCGAGGCCAGAGGAGCCGCCGGTGATCAGGACACCGCCGAGCGCTGGCGATTGTGAATCGGTTTGCATATGTTCACCTTTCGGTTTGTGGTCGGCCAGAGACGGCCGCCGCGATCAAGCGTGACGACGAATAACCCGCGACCGTCGGCAGAATGACGACCTCGCCGCCGTGCTGCCGCACGATTCCGGCCTCCGGCAGCTCATCGGCGGCATAGTCGCCGCCCTTGACCCAGATATCGGGACACAGTGTCTCCAGCGAGCGCTCCGGCGTCGGCCCGTCGAAGATCGCCACCGCATCCACGCACGCGAGGGCCCCCAATATCCGGGCACGGTCGACATCACGCATCACCGGCCGCCCCGCACCCTTCAATGCGCGCACTGAATCGTCGGAATTGACCAGAACGATCAATGCGTCACCGAGATCGCGGGCCTGTCGGAGCAGCCGGACATGGCCGGTGTGCAACAAGTCAAAGCAGCCGCCGGTGGCGACCACGGTCCGGCCATCGCGCCGCAGTCGCGCGGCCAGCGCGTCGACGTCGACATCAACCGGGTCGTGGCCATGGACCCGCACCGACAACGCGCCGGTGGCCAGGACGGGAGTCGAGACCGCGGCGGCGCCTCCGGCGGTCACGAAGCGAGCCGCATCGGCGACGGCGGCCACCACCGCCGCCGCCGGATCGGCGCCGGCACCCAGTGCCGTGGCGGCGGCGACGGCGAATCGGTCCCCGGCGCCACAGACATCAGCCGGAGCCCCACCCGCGGCCACGGACGACGGCACGGCGACATGGCGAACGCCCTCATAGAGCCCATACACCTGGGCCCCGCGTGCTCCCCGGGTGATACATACGGCCGCGGCGTCCCATCTCCGGCGCAGTGTCTCGCCTACGTCACCATGCTTGCGGTCCGGGCAGAAGTGCCGAGCTTCTTGCTGATTCGGCGTCACCAGTGCGCATCCGGGTACCGGAGGCGCGCCACGCGGGTGCGGATCCCACACAATCGGGATGCGGGATGCCATCCGTGTCAGCGCTTTTCGGATCTCGGGCAGCGAGGTTATGCCCCCGCCGTAGTCGGCAACGCATATCGCGCGTGCTTCGGCCAGCGCATTCAACACCTGACCCGGCAGTGGCGCGCTGACCGGGGCCGCATCGCCCCGGTCCAGCCGGCATATCGATTGACCGTGTGCTCGAATCCTGGTCTTGGTCACGGTAGTTCCGGTCGTCGGCAACTCGAGCACGCGTACGCCCGCGGCGACCAACAGGCTGCGCAGCTGGTCGCCGGCGTCATCCTCGGCAACGCCGGTGACCAGCACGACGCCGGTCTCGGTGCGGGCCGCGAGCAGCGCCGCCAGCCCCGCACCTCCCGGCCGCTGGACGAGGCGTTCGGCATCCACCACAGGCACCGGCGCCTCTGGGCTGAGCCGAGTCGCCGAACCCTCGACGTCCACGTCCAGCAATGAATCACCTACGATCACAAGCGGTTTCACAGTGCACTCGTTCCCAGCAATACGTCGTCGACCGCCATGCACAGGCCGTGCACCAGCATCAGGTGAATTTCCTGCACCGTCGAGGTGGCCGACGCGTCCACGCTGATCGCTTCATCGCACATCGCCGCCAGCTCGTTGGGGCCCCGACCGGTCAGGGCCCACGTCACCATGCCGACTTCGTGGGCGGCCTTCACCGCTGCCAGCACATTGCTGCTGGTGCCGCTGGTGGACAGGGCCACCAGCACGTCGCCGCTGCGACCGTGCGCCCGCACTCCCCGGGCGAACATTTCCTCGACACCGTAGTCGTTGGCTATCGCGGTCAGTGCTGAAGTATCGGCATGTAAGGCAATGGCGGACAGTGGTTTTCGCTCACCTTGGAAGCGGCCGACGAGTTCGGCGGTGAGGTGCTGGGCCTCGGCGGCGCTGCCCCCGTTGCCACAGGCCAGCAACCGGCCCCCGTCGGACAGCACCGCCGCCAGCTGACGGCCCCAACCGCGTAGGCGGGTCGCTTCGACGCTGGTCCGATCCACCGCCTCTCGCAGGGCATCGAAATGCAGTTCGATCATGGCTGTCCTCCTCTCGACCCAACCGCGGCAAGCAGTTCGGTGTCGGTGATTCCGTCCAGGCAGGGATGGCCCGGCACCGGACACACCCGGGCACGACTGTCTCGGCATGGCGCCGACTGGTCGCCCAGGACGGTGACCTGGCGCCCGTACGGACGCCACTGTTCGGCCGGCACCACCGGTGCAAACAGGGAGACGACGGGAGCTCCGACCGCCGCCGCCAGGTGCGCCGGTCCCGTATTGGGTACGACGACGACGCGCGCCGCGGCGAACACGGTCGCCAGCTCGGCCAGGTTGGTCCGGCCTCCGAGATCTGTGGCCACATCGGTTGCGACCGCCGCGGTGAGGTCGGCCTCGTCGGGGCCGCCGGTGACCAGCACCCGATATCCGGCCCGAACCAGCGCGGCCACCATCTGCGCGCTGCGGGCCGGGTTGGGCCGCCTGGCCGCCACCGCGGCACCCGGGTGGAAGACGACGTGCGGATCGGTGCCGATCGCATCCGCCAACGCGGGAGGCAGCGATGCCACCGCGCGGATGCGTAGGGTCCCGTCGTCCCCGGCGGGCAACCGACAACCCGCGGCCTCGGCCAGTGAAAGCGCTCGTTCCGGCTCGGGGATGCCGTCGGGCACCTGATGCCGCAGGTCCAGCAGCGTGCCGGGATAGTCGACGCAGATCGCACCCACCCAGGGCACCGATGCCATCCTGGCCAGCAACGCCAACGGCAACGGTGACTGATGGAACGAGGTGAAGATGTACATCCGGGCGGGCGCGATGTCACGCAGTTGCTTGATCAGCGCTTCGGCGTGGGAGGCGGTCAGTTCCGGCGAGTCGAAATCCACCCACGGCGCCTGCCATTCCACGATCTCGTCGACGGCTGGCAACAGTTCGGCAGCGTCCCGGCCGCGCGGTCCCACCAGCATTACGACCCGGTCGTGGCAGGCCCCGACGGCGCGCACCGCCGGGCCGACGATCAGCACGTCACCGGCACTGTCCAGGCGTGCGACCACCGCGGTACTCACCGGCACTCCCGCAGCACCACGGCGACCGCATCTTCCAGGGTGGGGGCTACCCGGGCGAAGACGTGCGCGTGCGCTACCTCGTCGGGAAGGGTACGGGCGGTCGGCACCAGGACCGCCTGCGCTTGCGCGGCCAAGGCGGCCTGCACGTCCCCTCCGGTGTCGCCGATCAGCACGCATCGCGACGCCGGTACCGCCAGCTCCGCGGCGGCGGCCAGCACCATGCCGGGTTGTGGCTTACGACAGCCGCAGCCGTCGGTCTCGCCGTGCACGCACACCTGCCAGCAGTCGAACGGGCCCAGCACCTCGTCGACCCGCGCGTTGACCTTGCCGAGTTGCTCCGGGGTGATCAGACCCCGGGCCACGCCGGACTGGTTGGTGACGACGGCGAGTAGCAAGCCACGCCGGCGCAGCCGGGCCAGCGCCCGCCGGGCCCCGCGGGTGGGCAGGACACCGTCGGGGTCGTTCAGATAGTGCCGGTCCACGATGAGGGTGTCGTCGCGGTCGAGCAATACGGCCAGCGGCGGGTCGCGCCGGGCGCCTCGGAACTCCCATTCGCCGGCCAGTCGGTGCCACACCGCGACCGGAGGTATCAGGATGCTGCTGACGGCCAGCCGCGCCGCCTGCCCCACTCGCGCCGGACCGCTGCGCCAGCGCTTGATCGCGAACTCCGCGGTCATCAGCAGCCACATCGCGGCCGCGACCCGCGCCTTCCGGCGCAGCAGTAGGCCCAACAGTGCCGCGCCCCCGGCGATCGTGGTCGCCACATGCGCGGGCATCCGGCCGGGTCCCTCGCCGATCATTGTCCGCCAGCCGCGCCCGTGCTTGCGGCGCATCAACGCGTTGTCGCGGTTACCGATCTGGGCGCGCACACTTGACCACCAGGTGGCCGGCGCGACGGGATGGGTACAACGCCGATCACCACGCAGGATCGCACCGCCGGCCGCCACCATTCGCACCGCCAGATCGGAGTCCTCGCGGTATGCGCGCGGGAAGCGCCCGTCGAAGCCGCCGACGGCAATCAGCGCATCCCGGCGGTAGGCCATGTCGGCGGTGATCCAGCGCGCCTCGGCCAGGCGGAGCGTGCGCCGTTCGTCGTCGGTGGGACGCCGGGACCCTGCCGTCGGCACCTCGAGGACCGCCTGTGAACCCACCGCACCGGCCGCCTCCGCCGCGTCGAGGTCGGCGATCACGACCGCTCGCCACTGGGGATGTGGCACCACATCGTCGTCCAGAAAACAGACCCAGCGCGAGTCGGCGGCACGCCACCCCACGTTGCGCGCCGCGGCCGGTCCGCGTCCGCCGCTGGTGACGACGCGCACCGGGAGCGCCACATCCACCCTCAGCCCGTCGGCGCCTCGCGGTCGATCGTCGACCACGATTATCTGCCGCGGCGCCGGCCCATGGCCCTGCTGCAGGGCGATCAGCAAGCGGTGCAACGATTCTCGCCCGATGGTGGGCACCACGACGGTGTAGTCCACGCTCATGGCTGCCGCCGCACCAGGTAAGAGCCGATGGCCAGCACGTCGATCGGCGATGACCCGAATACCTCAAGCGCATCCCGCGGGGTGTCCACCATCGGCCGCCCGGCGGTGTTAAAGCTGGTGTTGACCACCACCGGCACCCCGGTCCGCTCAGCGAACCTGCTGATGGCCGCATGCAGACGTGGGTCAGCGCTTTGGTCGACGGTCTGGATTCGCGCCGTGCCGTCGACGTGGGTAACAGCGGGGATCCGCTCTCGCCATGCCGGTGCGACGTCATGCACGAAAAGCATGTAGGGACTCGGCAGCGGTCCCCGGGAGAAGATCTCAGCGGCACGCTCGGCCAGCACCATCGGTGCTACCGGCCGAAATTGTTCGCGACCCTTGACCGCATTCAACCGTTCCAGGTTCGCGGCCTGCCGGGGATCGGCCAGCAACGAGCGGCCGCCTAGGGCGCGCGGACCGAATTCGGCGCGGCCCTGAAACCACCCGATCAGCTTGTTGTCGGCCAGCGCGTCACCGACGGCGGAGGCGAAGTCCGCCGGTTGTTCGTAGCGCACGGCCGCTTCGTCAAGGACAGCCTTGATCTGCCGATCCGTCCAACCCCGGCCCAGGTGCGCGGTCGGCATCGGTTCGATGGGCTCGTCAAAGGACGCGGCCAGACTCAGCGCGGCCCCCAGCGCGGTGCCGGAGTCCCCGGCGGCCGGTTGTACCCACACTCGATCGAAGCCCGACTCGGCGTAGATACGGCTGTTCGCAACGCAATTCAGCGCTACCCCACCGGCCAGACACAGCGCTGTCTCATCGCTGTGGTCACGCAGCCAGCCGACTAGGTCCAGCAGCACGTCCTCGACGACGAGCTGCACACTGCACGCAAGGTCGGCGTGCACCGGATCGAGGTCGTCGGCGCCCGGTCTCCGGCGTGGTGCCAGCTCGTCCCAGTCGATCGGCTCGGTGCGAAACCCGCCGTCGCTGCAGGCGTACACCCGTTGCCGCAGCTGGTCGGCGAACCGCGCCCGGCCGTATGAGGCCATCGCCATGACCTTGTACTCGTCACTGGATCGGGCGAAACCCAAGTGCTCGGTGAGGCTTTCATAGAGCAAGCCCAGGGAGTGCGGTAACTCCTGGACGGCGAGCACGTCGAGTTTGCGATCGCGGTAGACCCCCGCCAGCATCGACGCGCGTTCGCCGCGACCGTCGACCACCAGCACCGCGGTGTCGGGATGCGGCGATGCCAGCGCGGTCGACGCGGCGTGTGCGACGTGATGACGGACATGCCGTACCGATGCCGGGTTGAGCCCGGGCACGGCAGTGGCCAGAAACCGCGGCGCCCGTTGCGCATACATCGTGCGCAGGAATTCCCAGTCCCGGTCCAGCCCGGCCGGATCCAGCGGCTCCTCGTACATCAGCGTCGGGTCGTACGAGTAACCGATGGCGTCGATGTCAGTCGGCTGCAGCTGGGCCTCGGCCAGACACCACTTGATGGCGGCCACCGGCAGTTCCCATGTCGAGAACGGAACCGCCTGTTTGCCGTGCTTGCGTCGGGAGAACCGCTCTTCTTCAGCGGCAGCGACCACGCGCCCGTGACGACGACTGCTGCAGCAGAGTCGTGAAAAACCGCGTTGACGCCAAGGATCCGCACGCCGCCTCCTACCGGGCCACCGGCGCACTGAGCGAGGCGGCATCGGCATCGGTGGCCAGCCGGAACCACTCCAGCGTCGTCTTCAATCCGTCACGATGCTCGACCTTCGGTTCCCAACCCAGCCGCTCGCGCGCCAAGCTGATATCCGGGCAACGGCGCTGCGGGTCATCCACCACCGGGTCGGTGAACTCAATCGGCGAGTCGCTGTCGGCCAGCTCACGGATCAGCTTTGCCACCGCCAGTACCGAGACTTCGTCAGGATTACCGATATTGACCGGGCCATCGAAGTCACTGCCTGCCAACGCGATCAGACCGGCCACGGTGTCGTCCACATAGCACAGTGACCGGGTCTGCCGGCCGGTGCCGGACACCGTCAACGGTTCCCCACGCAACGCCTGCCGACAGAACGTCGGCACCATTCTGCCGTCATCGTCGCGCATACCGGGACCGTAGGTGTTGAAGATGCGTGCAACTCCGATATCGGCCAAGTCTTGGCGCTTGTAGGCGAAAGCCAACGCCTCCGCATACCGCTTGGCCTCGTCGTAAACACTGCGCGGGCCGATCGGATTGACGTTTCCCCAATACCTTTCGGTTTGCGGATGCTGTTCGGGGTCGCCGTAGACCTCGCTGGTCGATGCCAGTACCAGCCGGCCGCCACCACGGTGGGCTATCTCCAGCGCGGTGCCGGTGCCGGCGGACCCGGCACGAAGCGTCGCGATCGGTAGCCTGTCGTAGTCGACCGGAGAAGCCGGCGACGCGAGATGGAACACTGTGTCGAACCCGGTACCGATGTCATTGATGACTGCGGGGTCACAGATGTCGTGCTGCACGAAGCGGTAACCGGGCCGCCAGTTCAGCTTTGTCACCGCGTCGATTGCACTGGTGGACAAGTTGTCTACGCTGACCACCTCGACATCGGCCCCGAGCAGCTGACGGCACAGGTGCAGACCGAGGAAACCGGCGCCGCCGGTGACCAGGACACGCGATAGGGAACGCATCGGCCTGTGGTACCCGGCGACTGCGCGCTGAAACGCGCTGCGGCAGAGAGTTTCAGCGGCAGATCAACGGGTAGCCGCAGCGGGCATGACACACCTACCGCGCACCTCGTTCGTCATCGCGACACGTGACCGTTCCGAGGAGTTGTGCGCGGTGGTAGAACGCTTGCTGCGTACGACAGCATGTCCGATAGTGGTGGTTGACAACGACTCTGGCGACGATTCGGTAGCCGCCGCCCGCCGGCTCTCGGCGCGGTTCGGCGACCGGGTGCAAGTAGTTGCGCTCGACCGCAACCAGGGCGCGGTGGCGCGCAATATTGGTGTAGCGCAATGCGATACGCCGTACATTGCGTTTTGCGACGATGACTCGTGGTGGGAACCGACTGCCACTCAACTTGCCGAGTCGCTCTTTGATGCCCACCCTACCGTCGCGCTGCTGGCGGCGCGCACGGTGTTGTGGCCGACAATGAACGACGATCCGCTCGTCGCCCAACTGGCCGACAGTCCGCTTGGTCACGACCCCAAGCTGCCCGGCCCGTCAATCCTGGGATTCCAGGCCTGTTCGGCCCTGGTCCGCAAGAGTGCCTTCGAGTCGGCCGGCGGATTCAATCCGATTCTGCACTTCCGTGGCGAAGAGGATTTGCTTGCTTGGGATCTCGCGGCCGGCGGCTGGAATCTGTGTTTCTGCAATGCTTTAGTGGCCTACCACCAACCTTCCCTGCTGCGGAATTCAAGACCGGCCCAGCAAGCCCGCGTGCTGCGCAATACCATGCTGGCCGCGTGGCTGCGCCGGCCGGCGTCCCGATGCATCAAGACCAGCGCCGTGCTGGCCTGGGCGGCCACCCGCGACCGGTCGTCCCGAACGGCACTGCGTGAGGCGGTAGCCGCGCTGCCGGCGGTACTGCACGAGCGGCGCCGCCTGCCGGAGACTGTCGAACTCGCGGTTCGGATGCTGGAAACCTCCTGACCCGGAACATCTGCCGATCACCCGGACCGTTTGTTGGCCGACGCGACCTCGCGACGCACCGGCACCAGCTTCTCGTAGACGCGTTCAGTGTCGGCGGCCACCCGATCCCAGGTATACCGCGCCCGCGCACGTTCGCGACCCGCCGTACCCAGGCTTTGCCGGCGCACCCGATCCTCGAACAGCGCATTGATCGCTTCGGCTAACGCGCCCGGGTCTCTTGGTGGCACCAGACGACCTGTTACATCATCGACAACGGTGTCGCGGATTCCGCCCACTGCCGTCGCCACCACCGGCGCTCCGCAGGCCATTGCCTCCAGCGGCACGATGCCGAACGGCTCATACCAAGGGGTGCAGGCCACCACGTCCGCCGATCGCAGCAGGATAGGCATCTCCTTCCGGCTGACACCACCGAGCAACCGCACCCGGTGAGCAACACCAACTTCAGCGGCGAGTCGGGACAATCTTTGCGCTTCAGCATCATTAGCCAGGTCTGCCGCCGCCGGCCCTCCGACGATGGTCAGTTCCGCATCCGGGATGTGCGCGAGCGCACGAATGAGGGTTTCAAAGCCCTTCCGGGGCACCAACCTTCCGACCGAGACGATGCGCTTCACGTCGCTACGAGAAGCGACCGCGCCCTCCGGGGTAAACGCATCGATGTCCACACCGCATGGGACTACGGAGGTCCGGGATCTGGCACGGCCCATCCGGACCAGTTCGAAGACCTCATCCGTGCTGGTCGCCGCTACCCAGTCGGCGTTACGGGCCACCGCCGCCTCTATGTTGATTCGGCAGTCCGGACTGGTGTCATTCCCGCCCTGGTGCATCCGTTTGACCGACCCCAGTGCGTGAAAGGTCTGTACCGTCGGGACTCGATGTGGCGCCGCGGCCCGTTGGGTGGCCAGGCCGGACATCCAGAAATGGGCGTGTGCCACATCCGGCGGGTCAGCCAACCAGCAATCGCCCAAAAAGTGAGCGAAGGCGTACATATATTGCAGCAGTTCGTCTTTCGGCAACTTCGTGGCGGGACCGGCGGGCACGTGCACCACCGAATAGCCATGCCGGGTTTCCATGCAATCGGGCAGTGCCGGGTCTTCCCGGCGGGTGTACACCACCACGTCGTGGCCACGCCTGGCCAACGCCGCCGACAACTCGGCCACATGGACATTCTGTCCGCCCGCATCCACTCCCCCCAGATGCGCCAAAGGGCTTGCGTGTTCGGAGATCATGGCGATCCTCATGCGGGCTCCTTTCGTCAACGGCACTGCTCCTCGATAACGTCATCCCATTCGGCCAGGAAGCGCTCGCGACCGAATCGGGCGACGGCGAAATCCCGCGCGGCCTTGCCCGCAGCCCGCGCCATCGCGCAGTCGTTCATGAAGTCACGCAGCCCGCGCCCGAGTGTGGCAACGTCCGCGCTCACCACACCGGCTTCCGGCGGAACGGCAAAAGGAGCCATGGTGGTGCCGACGGCCACCACCGGCATGCCCAGCATCATCGCCTCTATCAGCGACAATCCGAGCGAGGTCCACCGAGCCGTGTGCAGGTAAACCCGCCGGCGCGCGACCTGGTCCCACAACTCCGGCGCGGCAACGTCACCGCGACCGGTCACACCGCCGCGGTTGGCGCGTAATACCTCGCTGCCAATGCCCCACACATCGATCGCACCGTACGCCGACAACGGCTCCAGCAGGTCGGCGCCGACGATGCGACCCCGACGCAGCGGCTCGTTGATCATCGTTGCAGCGCGCAGAATTTCGCCGCTGTACAAGGGGCCGGGGTCGGCGACGCCATGGTCGATCACTCGAGTGGGCGCCTTCCCGTTGTCCCACATCAACCGATTGAAGTCGGTGACATGGACCAGGAGGATGTCGGCCCGATCCGCCAGCGGGTGCCGGCTGCGCGCAGGGTGCGGTCGCGGTGCGTTGTGCTCGACGTACACCGCCGGGATATCGATCCCGGCGCGCAGACCGGTCCATCGAGTCAAGAGCGTCGACTCTTGGGGGTTTTGCAGCACGACGAGATCGATGTGCTCGTATCCCAAGCTCTCGACCGGGATTTCCCGCGCAGCGGGCCAGTCGCGTCCGGCCAGCCCAAGGGCGTCTCCATCGGGCGACACCGGTATCAGGTAGTGGTGCCGCCCCGCGACAAACGCCTGCGTCCAGGACCCATGTACGTGCCACAACAGCACGTTCCTGACCACAGGCCCGGCGACGCCGGGGTCCAACATGGCGAGCCAAATACCCTATAGGTCATTCGTTAAACGGTTCTTCAACCCTGATTTTCTTGGCATTTTGGGGAAGCGGTTGCCTACGCTCAAAGCGGGTATTGAAAATGGTGATGCAGGCGGCGAACGGGCAGGGTGACCTCGGCGGTGTAGTGGCGATTGGCGCTTCCGCAGGGGGAGTCGAGGCGCTGTCGAGCCTGGTTCCGGGCCTTTCCGCGGACTCGCCGTACGCCTACCTGGTGGCGTTGCACATCCCTCCCAGCGCTCCCAGCGTGCTGGCACGCATCATCGATCGCAAGGGTGCGTTACCGGCCAGGACCGCCGAGCACGGGATGAGGCTAGAACCCGGACACATCTACGTGGCCCGACCAGACCACCACCTGTTGGTTGCCGACCACCGGGTGGTGCTCTCCCAAGGCCCCACCGAGAACGGCCACCGTCCGGCGATCAACGCGTTATTCCGTTCAGTCGCAATCGCTTTCGGCCCACGCGCAATCGGGGTGCTGTTATCTGGCGTGCTGGACGACGGGGTATTGGGGCTGGAAGCGATCCGCTCCCGTGGCGGCATCACCATCGGCCAGACGCCCGACGACGCGCTGTTCTCCGCAATGCCGGCCAGCGCGGAAGCCGCTGGAGTACTGGATCGACAGGTCCGGGCCGCAGACATTGGTGCCGTGCTCAAGGAGCTGGCACAACGTAATATCGAGGAACCGCAAATGGAACCGGACGACTCCCTGGAACTACAGAACCGCATCGCCATGACGGCGCGTTTCAACACCGTCGACAGCCAGGACTTGGGTCCCGCATCCGGATACACCTGCCCAGACTGCAACGGCTCGCTGGCTAAAGTCGGCGAGGACAACTACCGGTGCCGGGTCGGGCACGCCTGGTCGCCGGATTCGCTACTCGCCGCGCGCGACGACGAAATCGAGAACGCCCTCTGGATCGCCCTGCGCAGCCTGCAGGAGAAAGCGAAACTCGCCAGGCAACTGGCGGATAAGGCCGGTAGAGGTCCGTTGTTCCAGCGCTACAACGCGTCGGCCGAGGAGACCGAACGGGCGTTGGCGGTGCTCAGCGAGCGGCTTTCGGCCGCCGGTCCGCGTCCCGGAGACGTCGATGAGTGAACCGCGCGCAGCCATTCTGATCGACGTCGAGGAACGCAGTGGCGTCTCCATCGTCGTCACCGACGGGGTGCTGGACTATGCCACGTATCGGGGTCTGCGGGACACGGTCATCAAGGCCGCCTTAGACGAACCCCGCGCGGTGATCGTCGATGTCAACCGGTTGTCGGTTCCGTCTCCGTCGGCCTGGTCGGTGTTCACCAGCGCGCGCTGGCACGTCAGCACCTGGCCGAATGTGCCGATTCTCCTGGCGTGCAGCGATATTGAGCGTCAGCGTGCGATCACGACGAGCGCGGTGACGAGGTATGTACCAGTGCACACGTCTTTGGAAGCCGCGCTCGATGCCGTCGACGATCTGGCCCTGCATGGGCGCCGCCGAGCACGTGCCGCACTCCCGCGCTCGCGCGCCAGCATCCGTCTCGCCCGCGGCATGATCCACGAATGGCTCACCACCTGGTCGGTAAATCAGTTGATTCCGGTCGCCGGGACGGTGGCCACCGTGTTCATCGAGAACGTCCTCGAACACACCGAAAGTGAGCCGGTGCTGGTCGTGGAGAATTTCAACGACACCCTCACCGTTGCCGTGGAGGATCGCAGCCATCAACCCGTGAACCGCCGTGAAGATGCCGCCGGCGGCATAGACGCCGTCTCGGGTCTGGCCATCGTCGGTGCCCTGTGCCGAGCCTGGGGCAGCACGCCGACATCCTCCGGAAAAACCGTGTGGGCGGTGATCGGCTCCGAGAATGAACTCTGACCTCCGCGAGTAATGTCAGGTGCTACCACGGCGTTAGGCGGACGGCACCCAATGAGCGGCACCCCGGACGAGTCCTTCGAGGCTCTGTTGCGGTACCTGCGGGATTCCCGCGGTTTCGACTTCACCGGTTACAAGCGAACGTCGTTGATGCGCCGCGTTCGCCATCGGATGGATCAGGCCGGGCATTCCAGTTTCGAGGAGTACCTGGATGTTCTGCAGGCCAGCTCCGACGAGTTCGCGGCGTTGTTCAACACCATCTTGATCAACGTCACCGCTTTCTTCCGCGACCCCGAGGCGTGGGGTTTTCTCAGCGAAGATGTCATCCCGCGGATGCTGGCCGAGCGTGGGCCCAACGATCCGATCCGGGTGTGGAGCGCCGGGTGCGCCTCCGGACAGGAGGCCTATACCTTGGCCGTCCTGTTGACCGAGGCGATGGGCATCGACTCGTTCCGCCAGCGCGTGAAGATCTACGCCACCGATATCGACGAGGAGGCGCTGGCCGAGGGCCGCGCCGCTTCGTTCGACGCCCGGGCCGTCGAGTCAGTACCGCAGGAGCTGCTCGGTCGTTATTTCGAGCAGGTCAACGGGCGCTACCTGTTCCACAAGGACCTGCGCCGGGCGGTCATCTTCGGCCGCAACGACCTGGTCAAGGACGCTCCGATCTCCCGCGTCGACCTGCTGGTCTGCCGTAACACCCTGATGTACCTGAATGCCGAGACGCAGCGAAACGTATTAGCCCGGCTGCATTTCGCGCTCGCGCCGCAAGGAACATTGTTCCTCGGCCACGCCGAGATGCTGCTGAGCTACAGCGACCGGTTCACTCCGCTGAGCCTGCCGAACCGTATTTTCCGAAAGGCCGCCGGTTCGCACCTGGGGGTCGACCGCTACGACCCGGGGACATCGTTCTACGAGCGGCAGGGTGAGCTGGCCGGCCTGACTACGGTGCGCGACCTCGCATTTCGCGCCAGCCCGGTGGCGCAGATCGTGGTGACCGGGGACGACACCGTCGCGATGATCAATCAGCAGGCCGAGAACATCTTCGGGCTCTCGGCCCGCGACATCGGCCGGCTGCTGCGCGACCTGGAGGTGTCCTACCGTCCCGTCGAGCTGCGGGCCTACCTGGAACAGGCGAAGGTGGAGCGGCGCTCGGCCCGCATTCAGGACGTGCGGTGGCAGCGTCCCGGCGTCGACACGGTGTGGTTCGAGATCCACGTCAATCCCTTGGTCGATGCGGAGAACGGGCTGCTCGGCGTGTCGATCGTCTTCTTCGACGTCAGCGCGACGCGCGCGCTGCTCGACAAGGTCGTGCAGACCAATCGGCAGCTCGAAACCGCTTATGAGGAATTGCAATCCACCAACGAAGAACTCGAGACCACCAACGAGGAACTGCAATCCACGGTGGAGGAGCTAGAGACCACCAACGAGGAACTGCAGTCCACCAACGAAGAGCTCGAGACCATGAACGAGGAGCTGCAGTCCACCAATGAAGAGCTCCACACGATCAACCAGACGCTGCGCGAACGCAGCCTCGAGCTCGACAACGCCAAGGATTTCCTGAACTCGCTGACCAATTCGGTGCAGCTGGGCTTGGTCGTGGTCGACCGGGAGATGCGGGTAGTGGTGTGGAACCGCGCCTGTGAACAGTTGTGGGGTCTGCGGACCGACGAGACGATCGGCGCGTCGTTGACCTCGCTGGACATCGGCCTACCGATGGACGGCGTGCGGCCCCTGATCGGACACGCCTTCGTCGACACCGATGGCGCCGGCGAGGCCGTCGTTGACGCGATCAACCGCCGCGGACGCCCGGCCCGGGTGCGCGTCACCTGTGCTTCACTCCGCACCACGACGGGCAGCATCGGCGGTGCGCTGCTGCTCATGGAGGTAGTCGGTTAGCACTGCACAGGTGCCGACTATCCGATAAGCGAACCTCTCGGCCGGTTCAGTTTCCCCCCTAGTGGCCCGGGTAACCCCTGCTTGTACACCGAGCGGGTGAAGGAGGAACCGCGGGAGTGAAGATCGCAATTGTTTGCGGAGACGACGTGTTTGCCGAGTATGACGAGCTTGCGGGGGATCACGTCGGGGAATGGCATTTACAGTTCTGCGCTGCTCTCGCGGAGCACGGACATGCAGTCACCGCCTATCCGCGGCAACGGATTGAGAACCCGGTTGACATCACTGATCGCGCCTTCCGGACCGTGCCCGTAAGCGTCGGACCGACGGCGACGCTCCGCCCGCGGGACGTACTGCCGTTCGTCGGTGAGTGGGCGGGTGAGCTGCACCAACTCTGGGCAGCCGATCCGCCGGACGTCGTGCATGCCTTCGGCTGGATCGGTGGACTGGCGGCACAACTGGCCGCGCGGCGGCTCTCGCTACCCACCGTGCAGAGTTGCCACGGACTGGACTCGGCGGGCTCGGCCGACGACGCGGAACGTAGCCGCGTCGAGCCGCTGTTGATCCGCAGCGCCACCTGGATGACCGGTGGCAGCAGCGAAGAACTCGACGCGCTCACCCGGCTACGGCGCCACCGATCCCGGCTGTCGGTCCTGTCGGCCGGAGTCGATGTAAAGCGCTTTGCCTCCACCGGACCTAAGCCAGCCGCGAACGGCATGCACCGCATCCTGCAGGTTGAGCCGAAGTCATTGCCACGCAACGGTTTCGACAAAACAATTGCGCTTCTCCCGAAAATTCCCGGCGCGGAGCTGATACTCGTGCAGACCGGCGCTGCTTCGGGGGACCGCCTCGAAGTAGAGCGGCTGGCCGCGCGGCTGGGTGTGAGCGACCGAGTTCACTTCCAGGACAACGTGATTGCAGGGGAACTCCCCTCGTTGATGCGGTCCGCCGATGTAGTGGCCTGCACCGCCCGCGAGGTGCCGCAGGCGACCACCGCGCTGCAAGCCATGGCCAGCGGAGTGGTCGTCGTCGGGGTGGCGGTAGGAGCGCTGGTCGACACCGTGATCAATGGCGTAACCGGGCTGCTGGTCTCGCCGACCAAACCATACGAGTTGCTGTCCGCGCTGAAAAACATGCAGGCAGAACAGTTCACACGGCAGAGCATGGGTTCGGCCGGGCGGTCCCGCGCATTGTCGCGATTCGCCTGGGACCGAATTGCCCTGGACGCACTCAACATTTACCAGCAGGCCAGTTCGCCGCCGGTGCCGCACCGACGGCGTGCCGCAGGCTACCCGCAGGGTCACATCAAGGTTTAAGGCGGACCTGTGTCTACATTGATCAGCGAAAACGGCCACCGCGTCAACGATCGTCCGGCGGAGACGCGCCCCGCCGGCGCGCTGCAGCACGAACACTTCGACACGACGGACGCCGAGGGCGTGAAGCGCTTCTTCGAGCGCGCATACAAGCCGGGGTGGCGGATCAGCGGTCTCCCGGCGGGATCGGCCTTTTCTCATCGGCGCTTCCAGGCGGAGTCCATTACCCTCGACGAGCTGGACCTCAAGGGCCGGGCCGGCTACGAGATCCGCAGCGACGAATCGCTGCTGGTGATCCAGCCGCGATCGGGCAAGCTGACCATTGCCGGCGAACAGGCCACCAGTGTGAGCACCGCGATCGTTGCCGCGGCGGGAATGCCCTGCGTGCTCTGGGCCGACAACGCGCGCTTCCACGTGGCGAGTCTGGACGTGCGACTGCTGAGCAAGGTCGCCGCCGACCGAAACGGTCCGCTGCCCCAACAGGTGCAGTTCATGGACTGGCGGCCGCGGTCCGATCAGGCCGCGCACAGCTGGCTGCGGGCCTTGGACTACGTGGTCACCACCTTCGAATGCGCCGACACCGCCCAACGGCCACTGATCGTTTCCGCGGCGGGCCACTTGCTGGCGGCCGCGACGCTGGAATGCTTCCCGTCCAACGTCAACGCCGAACAGGCGCTGCTGAGCAGCTCGGCGGTCCCACCGGTGCTCAAGAGCGCGGTGTCGTTCATTCATCGCCATGCCGGACATGGCATCGGAATCAACGACGTTGCGACCGCGGTACGTCTGACGCCCCGGGCGGTGCAGTACCTGTTCCGGCAGCACCTGGACACCACACCGACCGAGTTCCTCCGTCGAGTGCGGTTACACCACGCGCACCAGGACCTGATCTCCAGTGACCGGTCCACCAACACGGTCAGTGAGGTCGCCCAACGCTGGGGCTTCGCGCATACCGGCCGTTTCGCGGCGCTGTACCGCCGCACCTACGGCCAGAGCCCGCACACTACGCTCCAGCAGTGAGTTCGGCGCTGGTCATTCGCCCCGGGCGCCGATGTCGGCGACGAGGCTTTCGGCGATGTCCCGCAGCTTGATGTTGGACTCTTGGGATTGCTTCACCAGCAGGTCGAATGCCGAGTCGGCGTCGACTCCATATCGGAGCATCAGCACGCCCATGGCTTGATTGATCACCGCGCGGCGCGAATCGACAGAGAGCAGCGCGTCGCTGAGGTGCCGTTGCAGGTCGGCGTCGAATTGATCGGTGATGTCGACGTAGAACCCGCCGATGCCCAGCAGCCTGCCGTCAGGCCCGGTGATACGGTCTCCCACCACGACGACGACGTGCACGTTTCCGTTGGTATCTACGATTCGGTGCCGGCTGCTGAATGGGGCGCTGTGCCGGCGCACCTGGTCGATCAGCTCGGCAACGGTCGGCTTGTCGTCTGGATGCTTGTGCTCAAGCAGCAGTTGGGTGGTCGGTTTGACGGTGCCCGGTTCGTAGCCGTGCATTCGGGCGACCTCGTCCGACCATTCCCAGCGGTCCTCCCGGGCCAGGTAACGGAATTTTCCCACCAGCGGCCAGCGACGGACCTTCTTCCGCCGAGAATCTGCACACACCCGCCCCATGGTATGCCGATCTGCCCGGTCGCCCGGCGGTTTGGCACATGCCTGGTTCGCTTCGCGCGACATCCGGTCTTACGCTGTCTTGGCAAGCTCCGCCGACCCCGATCGGCCGTCACTTCTGGCGACTCGACGGATGAGCGTGCGGGTCGCCTTTTCCAGTATCAGCTGTGCTTGCGGCCGCGGGCTGCGTTCGGCCCGCCGCGTCGCCGACGCGATTGTCAGGCCCTGGCGATAACCGGTGACCACCCGCGGATCCACGTAGGAACCGCGCGCCACCGCGGGGGTATTGCCCAGTTCTTCGGCGACTTCGCGCATCACCGCCGCCTCCACACGCTTGGCGACGCGCTGCGACACCGCCGGGTCGGCGTCGGCAAACGCCACCGCGGCCAACACGGTGCCATGCCAGGTCCGCAGGTCTTTGAGACTGTACTCGTCGCCGACCAGTTCCTTGAACCGTGCCCGAAGGTCGTCCGCATGCACCTCCGTCCAGCCGGATGTGTTGCGGCACACCAATAATCGCTCGATCGGCTCGGTTCTGCGCAGCAACGCACGCACCGCGCGGACCACTTCGGGATCCTCGACCTCATAGGTGCGCCGCACCCCGCTTTTGGCCGGGTAGTCGAACGCCACGGCATCGCGGCGCACGGTCACGTGCTCGCACAGCAGGGTGGCCAAGCCGTAGGATTCGTTTTCTTCGGCGTACTGCTCGCCGCCGGCGCGAAAGTAGCCGAGGTCGACGAGATGCAGGCCCAGTGCCAGCACTCGATCGCGCCTCAGTCCTCGTCCAGCCAGGTCGCGTGCGATCCGTTCGCGATACGACGGCAACTGTTTGGACAGCTCCAGCACCCGATCGAACTTCTCTTCGGCGCGTTCTTGTTGCCAATTCACGTGGTAGAGGTACTGTCGGCGCCCCGCGGCGTCGGTGCCCACCGCCTGAATGTGGCCGTTGGGATACGGCGAGATCCAGACCTTCTTCCACGCCGGTGGTATCACCAGGTCCTTAATCCGCTGCAACGTCGCCGCATCGGTCACGAGTTCGCCGTCGGGACCGTAGTACGCAAACCCTTTACCTCGGCGCTTGCGGGTGAGTCCCGGCTTGTCCAGTACGCTGCGCCGCAGCCGCATCTCACTCCTAGATGTCTCCCCCGACTCGAGTTCGGCTGGAAGCTGAATTACCCGTGCCGCCAGCCGCTACACCTGCCGGGTTCGAAGCAGCAACGGCACCAACAGCCAAGAGACAGCGAACAGCGCGAGCGCACACGCACCCGCGATGACACCTGCGGCAACGCCGGCCACCGCGTCAAAAATGATCACCGTCACCCCGGTCAACGCCAGCCCTAATAGCAGCAGGCCTCCATATGCGCACCGGTGCGCTGCGGCGACCAACACAGAAAGCCGATGCCGCCGGAACAGCAACCGGTGCATGCCCACCGGAGCAATGAGGAACACGGTGGCTGCCACGGAGCAACCCACGGTCACCAGATAGACCATCCGGATCGGCTGGCTCATGACGTCGAAACGGGTTTGAAAGGGCAGCGTCAGCAGAAAGCCCGTCAGCAGCTGCACACCGGTTTGCACCACCCGCAGTTCCTGCAGCAGGCTAGCCCAGTTTCGGTCCAGCCGTTCTAGCTCAGTCTCGCCGCGCTCGCGGCGATTCCACTGCTGATCCCGTTCGGGATGGTCGACATCCACGACGTGATCATCCCCCTAACGCCAAACGACCCGCCACCTCGATGTGACGGGTCGTTTGCGGATCGTGCAGGGTCAGCCAGCCATGAACTCGTGGTAGGCCGATGCCAGGTTCGGCGGCAGCACCGAGACGTTGCACTGCCGCTCGGTGTCGCCGATCGGCGCCAGGATCCCGCGCAGCTCGTAGTACTCGTTGGGATGCGCGGTGAAGTAGCTGCGGATGTTGGCGGCGGCCTCTCCGCGGGGCTGCCCGTAAGCTGCCGAGACGACCTGATTGGCGCCCGGGTGCCCGGACAGGTACTGCTGTGCGTCGCCGGTCACCGAGGAAACGGTGGCCCGGACGCCTTCCGGACTGCAGTCGGGCGCGGCCGCGGCCGACGGCGCACCGGCAATACCCAGAGCGATTCCCCCGAGCAGACAACCGGCGCTGACGCCGGCAACTCGCCGACGCGCGACGTTACTGCTGAATTTCATAATGAATGTTCCTCCGAATGAGTGAACCGATCGTTGAGGTCCCGAAACCTCGAATTCCAAAGTAGCCGAAGTAAAAAGGTGCGTTGATTGCCGTTCGCGCACGACGAACATGCGCGTACGGCGCACACTGATAAATGTGTGACGCGAGCAACTCCCGTTGCGTATTTAGCTAAGCAAATGACCAAGCGGGTCAACGATTGATGAGATTTCTCAGAGAACGGCGCAGGTTCTTAAACAATCGTGATCTTGATTCGTGATGCAACCGTTATCTCAGGTCAAGCCAGCTCGGCAGGCCACTTCGTTTATTGGATACCATTGCGCCGCAACGGATCCGGCCTAACGGTTGAGCTTGCCGTCCCGCACACCGGTCAGTGCGTCGTCCAGCGTCGGGTAAAGCGGGAACGTCTTGTCCAAACCTGTCAGGTGAATGGGCCGCCGGGTGGCCGGTCCGCGAGCCACCACACCGAACTCCGCGGAATCGCCTAACTTCTCGTACGTCGCCGCCAGAATTTTGAGGCCCACCGAGCCCAGAAACTCGACCCCGGACAGATCAATAATCACTGCCTGCGGATTGTCCGAAATGACACCACCAATGGCTTCTTCGAGGGCCGGCGCCGTGACCAAGTCGATTTCGCCGCCGATGCTGAGCACAACGACGCCGTCGTGGTCGGAGACCGTGGCGGTGATCGAATCAGGAGCTGACAACGGCGATCCTTTGTCCGGGCCTTCGGTGTGCTGCAAGCCTAACCCGCCGTGCAGACCGCGAGAAGAAGAAGACCTCAACACGCCCGACGGCACCGCCCAAGCTACTCTCCCCATAGCACCTGCGCCTGCGGATGCGCGAGTCGGTGGGAGGGCATATATGTCTGATTCGGCGGCAGATTCCAGCGGCACCGGCACCGGCGTCTCCAGTGAAGGTTTGTTGCCGCAGCTGGTTCAGCACCTGCGGCGAAACAGAACCGCGCTGCGCGAAGAGTGGGCCCGCCGGATCACCGAAGCGGAGTTGCTTACCGCGATGACGCCCGAGGAGATTTTCTCCGAAGCGACAGCCGTCTACGACAACTATGTCGAGGTGCTCGAGACCGGTAGCGTCGAGGCCCTGCAGGACTACGCGCGGGACCTCTCCGAGCGCATCATCCCCCGTGGGGTGGAAACCGACGAGGTGCTCGGCATCGTGCTGCTGCTGCGTGACGTGCTGGCGCGCTCGCTGTTCGAGAAGTACCAAGCCGAGTTCGACATGCTCAACCGGGTGCTGGATGCCTACGAGCCGGCGGCCAACCGCATTGCCAACACCGTGGGCGTCAGCTTCGTGCAGGAACGCGAACGCATCATCCGTCAGCAGCAGGAAGCGATCCGCGAGCTGTCGACGCCGGTGCTGCAGGTGCGCGAGCAACTCCTGATTCTGCCGATCATCGGCGTGCTGGACAGCCAGCGGGCCAGGCAGGTTACCGAGCAACTGCTGCGGGCTATCCGGGCCAATCGCGCCAAGGTGGTCGTCATCGACATCACCGGTGTGCCGACCATCGACTCCACGGTGGCCAACCACCTGGTGCAGACCGTCGACGCGTCGGGACTGATGGGCGCAAGCGTGATCATCACCGGCCTGTCCTCCGAGATCGCGCTCACTCTGGTCACCATCGGGCTGGACCTGTCGAAGATGAATGCCGTCGGCGACCTGCAGGGCGGTATTGAAGAAGCCGAACGTCTGCTGGGTTACGAAGTCACCCGCACCGGCGAGTAAACCGGCTCCGCATGCCAGTACCGATCTTGAAGCAGGGCGCGATCCTGATCGCGACCGTGCAGGCCGCTTTGACCGACTCAGACACCGAGCGGCTGCGCGAAGACCTGATGGAGCGGGTCAGCCGGTTCCGCGCGCAGGGCATAGTCGTCGATGTCACCGCTATCGATGTCATGGATTCCTTCGCTGCTCGGTCCCTGCGGACGATCGCGCACATGACTCGGCTGCGGGGGGCCACCACGGTGATCGTGGGCCTGCAGCCCGAAGTGGCGTTCGCAATGGTGCAACTGGGGCTGGCATTCGACGACATGAGCACCGCGCTGGACCTGGAAGAGGGCATTGCACTGCTCAACAAGCAGCTTGGACTGGCCAAATGGACGATCGGGCGCGACGGTGGCGGGTGAGACGGTGGTCGCCATCAACACCTCCGACGACATCGTCGCCGCCCGTAAGGCCGGCCACCAGCTCGCCCTGGATCTCGGGTTCTCACTGACCGACGTGACGATGATCGCGACCGCGATCTCCGAGATCGCCCGCAACATCACCAGCTATGCCGGCCGAGGCGAGGTCCGGGTCGGCGTCGCCGACCGCGAGGGCCGGACGGCGCTGGTGGTCCGCGCCGAGGACGACGGCCCCGGCATCGCCGATATCGACCGCGCGATGGAAGACGGTTACACCACCGGACGCGGCCTGGGGATGGGGTTACCCGGGGCCCGCCGGCTGATGGACCGACTGATCGTGGAGTCGGCGCTCGGTCGCGGCACGGTCGTCGAGATGTGGAAATGGGTTCCGGCCCGTGCCTGACCGTTGGCGATCGGGGGGGCGGTTCGGGCCGATCGAATGGGCGACGGCGAGCCGGTCACGCCCCGGCGAGTTGGCGTGCGGCGACCAGACGGTGGCGATTGACGTCGACGGGGACATCGCACTGTTCGGCGTGCTGGACGGTCTGGGCCATGGTCCGGCCGCCGCCAGCGCGGCGCTCGCGGCTGTCGAAGCGTTGACAGCAGCGCGGACCGAGCGTCTCGAGGTGCTCATCGCGCTCTGCCACCGCGTGCTGGCCGGCAGCAGGGGCGCGGCGATGACCCTGGCGCAGATCGATACGAAAACACACAAGTTGAGCTGGACCGGGATCGGCAATGTCACCGCCCATCTGGTCGCCAAGACCATAAGCGGTGTGCAGGTCCGATCCAGTGCCCGGCTGGTCGGCGGGATCGTCGGTTTCCGTATTCCGGAAACCCGTCCGGCGCAAGTGGTTCCGATTCGTACCGGGGATCTGCTGGTAATGGTCAGTGATGGCATAGACCCGGATTACTTGGACAACATCGATTTCGCGGCCTCCGCCGCCGACATCGCCGAGCAGATCCTGACCAAGCATGCCAAGGAAACCGACGACGCCACGGTACTCGCGGCACGTCACCGGGGTATCTCGTCATGACCTACACCGCCGACTTCCACCACCAGTACGTCACCGCGCTGCACAGCTACGTGCAGAATCGCGACGAGGACAGCCTGGCCGCCGGATATGACCTCGGCCGACGCGCCCTGCAGGAGCAGGTCAGCATGCTCGACATCATCGAGAACCATTTCCGCCAGGTCGACGAGCTGTCCAAGAAATCGAGCGTCGACGCCGCGACCGCGCTGGAGTTCCTGCTGCAGACGCTGGCCGCGCTTGACGTCGCGACCCGCGGATTCCTCGACGGCACAAGGCGATACGCGGAGCAACGGGCCCGCGCCGAGGACCTGGCCGACCGGGAGGAGTTCCGGACCGCGTTGGTGAATTCCCTGCAGGAGGGCTTCTTCGTCGCCGACAAAGACGGCGCGATAGTGGAGATGAACAACGCGTTCGCCGAGATCCTCGGCTACCCGCCCGAAGGCATGCCCTATCGGTGGCCGCAGCCATGGTTGATCGACAAGCGGATCGCGGCCGAGCACCAGGCGCGGGTCCGTACGGAAGGCAGTGCCCAGTACGAGATTCCAGTCCGGCACCAGGACGGTCACCTGGCTTGGGCAGCGGTCAGCATCAACGCGGTCCGACGGGGCGGGGGCGAACTCGACGTCTACGTAGGAACCGTTCGCGACGTCACCGCCGAACGCGCCTTCGCCGCGCGGGAAAGCGCCGTAATGCGGTTGGCCACCTCAGTCAGTGTGGCCAAGAGCGTGGCCGAGGTGCTGGCGATCACCCTCGAGGAATGCCGGACAGCCTTGGACGTGAGCCGTGTCGTCGCGGTGATGTGGCCGCCCGGCGACGGGGAACCGGCGGTCGTGGTGGCCGGTGATCCGCCCGAAACAGGCTGGCGCACAATGGATCCCCAGCTACGTCAGACATTTCAGGATGCCCGTCACCAGTTGCCGTTGACCGCTAAGACGGTCACCAGCTCAGAAGCGGACGGGAAGACGCACGGGTTGGTTGTTATGCTCTCCGGCGCCGCGGACGTGGCGTTGTGGCTGGAACTACGGGTCCCACGGTGGGTTTCGGCCGAAGACCGGTTGCTGATCACCGTGCTCATCGGTCACCTCAGCCTGGCTATTCAGCATGTCCGCCAATTCGAGAGTGCCCGCGTCACCTCGCTGACACTGCAGCGCGCGATGTTGCCGCCGCTGAAGCCACCGCCGGGCTTCGCCGTTCGCTACGAACCGGCGGTGCCACCACTGGAAATCGGCGGGGACTGGTATGACGTCCTCCCGATTGATGACAACCGCATCGGGATCGTCGTAGGCGACTGCGTCGGGCGCGGGCTGCCCGCCGCGGCGATCATGGGGCAGCTGCGCAGTTCAGCCCGAGCGTTGTTGCTCACCGGGGCCAAGCCGGCGGTACTGCTCGAACAACTCGACGCGGCCGCATCGCTCATCCCCGATGCCTACTGCACCACAGTGTTTTTGGCGATTCTGGACACGGCCACCAGCGTGCTGGAGTACAGCAACGCTGGGCACATGCCGGCCGTGCTCGCCCAACCCGGGTCGGGCGAAGCGAAAATGCTCACTGATGCGAGTTCTGTGCCGCTGGCCGTGCGGCGCAACGAGACTCGTCCGCAGGCTGCCAAGGTGCTGCTCCCAGGAGCCACATTGATGCTGTTCACCGACGGTCTGGTCGAGCGCAAGCACGAGTCGATCGACGAGGGACTTGCGCGGGTCGCCGCGGTGCTGGCCGGCTCCGCTGAGTTGCCGGTCGACGCTGTTGCCGACACGGTGCTAGAGCAACTGGCTCCGGCCACGGGGTATGACGATGACGTCGCGATGGTGGTGTACCGCCACGAGCTGGCGCCGCTGCGCATCCAGACCCATGCCGTTCCAGAAGAATTGGCCCCCATCCGCCGGCGCCTGACGTCGTGGCTTCGAGCTGCCGGCGTCTCGGACGAGCAGGCCGGTGACATCGTGCTGGTGCTCAGCGAAGCCTGTACCAACTGCGTCGAACACGCCTATGCGGGCCGGAATGCCGCAGACATGTCGCTCGAGGCAGCGCTCGTGGACAACGAAATACACGCCCGGATAGCCGATTCCGGCCGCTGGCAGCCGCCGGCGGAGAATCCGGGCAACAGCGGCCGGGGATTGCTGCTGATGCGGGCGATGAGCGCCTCGATGCAGGTCAACGAGGGCGCCGACGGAACAGTCATCGACATGGTCTTTCGGGTCGGCCGGCCGAGTCCGGATGAGCAGGGTCACTGAAGGGCGCCGTTTGTATGTGTGCCATGAGGGTAAACAATTGCGTGACCTACGCGTCGATCATTGCTGAACCGGCCCTGCCTGCGGCCCACGGTCCGTTGTCGACCGCGGTGCGCCGCACCCTGAGCGCGCCCGCTTCCCGTGAGTTGTCTGGGCGCCTCAGCGCCTCGGTCCGTGACGCGGATCCTTACGGCCTGGACCTGCAGCTGGCCCTGTACATGTGTTACGAGCTGCACTACCGGGGCTTCGCCTCCGTAGACCCCGGATGGGAATGGAATCCCTCGTTGCTGGCCCTGCGGTCGGAACTCGAGCGGGCTTTTCTGGCTGGGGTGCACCGCGATGTCGGGCCGATCGATGCCGACCATACCGCCGCAGCCGAAATGGACGCCATCACAGTCGAACCGGCCGATGGGACGGGGCCGTCGTACTATCTGCGGGACAACGGGACATGGGAGCAGATGCGCGAGTACTTCGTGCATCGGTCGCTCTATCACCTCAAGGAGGCGGACCCGCACGCGTTCGCTATTCCCCGGCTGAGCGGCACCGCCAAGGCGGCGTTCGTCGCGGTGGAGTTCGACGAATACGGCGCAGGCAGCGGCATACGTATGCATCAGCAACTCTTCGCTGACCTGCTCGAAGCGGCCGACCTCGACTCGACTTACCTGGCCTACCTGGACGCGGTGCCCGCCGAATCGCTGGCGGTGGTGAACCTCATGTCGCTGTTCGGGTTGCACCGGCGCTGGCGCGGCGCGGCCGTCGGGCACTTCGCGTCGACGGAGATCACCTCACCGCCCGGCTCACGCCGCATGGTTCAGGCGCTGCAACGCCTGCAGGCGCCCCCGGCCTGCGTCGAGTTCTACCGCGAGCACGTCGAGGCTGACGCGGTCCACGAACACGTGGTGCGGCAGTCCGTGGTCGGCGATCTGGTGGCGCGAGAACCGCACCTCGACTCCGACGTGGTGTTCGGGATCAGGGCGCACGCCGCCGTGGAGAATCGTCTGGCGGATGCGGTGATGGCCGCGTGGCAGCGGGGTGAGTCCTCGCTGCGGCGCCCGCTCAGCTGAGTTTGGCTTTTACTTTGGTGCTCCGGCATCGCCGGTGGCTGGTGTCGCACAGCGGATAGTCCTGGCTGCGCCGGCACGTGCAAATGGCAACCATGAACCGGTCGGATTCCACCACGGCGCCGTCGGGCATCTCAATCGATACCGGGCCAGACACCAACACCGGCCCGTTCGGCACCACCTGAACGCGAGTCGTGCTCACGGCTTGTCTGCCCGGATCACCACAAGTTCCTCTTCCCGGCAACCTGGCGCGATTTGGCCGGTCTCCTCCAGCCATTCGGCCCGGGCCGTCAACACCGGTCCGAACGGAATGAACTTTCTGGCAACAACATACGCAGCCAGCCCCGTCGCGCGCAATGCGTCCAGCGTCTGCCGGGTGCCGGCGAGACCCGAGTGCACCAGTAGCAACGAACCGCGATCCGACAGCAGCTTTGACGCCGACGCGCACAGCGGATCCAGCACCAGGCGTCCATCGAGACCGGCGTTCCACGCCCACGACGGACCCGCGGTCGACGGAATCACGTCCGTGTCGTCGACGGCGGGGGTGGGAACGTATGGCGGGTTGGATACCACCACATCGAACGGGCCGTAATCCAATGCGTTGGCCCAAGAGCCTTGCCGCACATCGACTTCGACCCCGGCATTGGCGGCGTTGCCGCGAGTGTACCGAACGGCATGCGGACAGATGTCGAAGGCAGTCACACTGGCGCAACCCATTTCAGCGGCATTGATGGCGATGAACCCGGTGCCAGTACATAGGTCGAGAACTCGGCGCCCCGGAATCAAACCCGTCCGCCGCATGGTGTCGACAAGCAGGAAAGAATCGGATTGCGGCTGGTACACCCTTTCGGCGACCAGAGAATCACCCGGTGCTGGGTATGTGGTCGTCACGGCAAGCCTTTCTCGACCTCTGGAGCTCGGCCGTGACGGTCACGGCTCGGCGTGTTAATGCCCGCAAACAACTGGATTAAAACCGCATTGCCCGGCATGTTCGGGCTATTGGGCCGAACCGGCCGGCGTCTGAGCCAATTGCTTGAGGAGCGCCGAGCAGAACGCGGAAAGGTCTTTGGGTGAGCGGCTGGTGATTATGTTGCCATCGACGACGACCTCTTCGTCGACCACACGAGCGCCCGCATTGCGCAGGTCGGTACGGATACTCGGGTAGGAGGTCATCTTTCGCCCCGCCACCACGCCGGCCTCCACTAATGTCCACGGGCCGTGACAGATTGCGGCGACCGGCTTTCCGGAATCGACGAAATCACGCACGAACGAAACGGCGGTGTCGTCCAGGCGTAGTTTGTCCGGATTAACCGTGCCACCGGGCAATACCAGTCCGTCGTAGTCGGCAACCGACGCTTCCGAGACCGGCCGGTCGACCGTGAACTGTCCGGCGGGCTCCAGATCGTGGTTTCGTGCCTCTATTTCCCCGGCTTTCAGTGACAGCAGCTCGACTCGCGCACCGGCGTCCTGCAGCGCGTCACGTGGCTGCTCGAGTTCTACTTTCTCAACGCCGTCGGCAGCCAAGATCGCAATATTCTTGCCGTCCAATTTGTTTGACATCCGTCCAGCTCCTTTACGGGTTGAGGACAACCTTGGTGCAGCTGTCCTGCTTGTGCTTGAAGATCTCGTAGCCGCGGGGCGCCTGATCGAGATTCAGGTGGTGGCTGATGATCATGGTCGGGTCGATCTCACCGTTGCGGATCCGCTCGAGCAGTGGGCGCATGTAACGCTGCACATGGCACTGGCCGGTCTTGATGGTCAGCGATCGGTTCATCACCGCACCGATCGGAAACTTGTCCATCATGCCGCCGTAGACGCCGACGATCGAGATGGTGCCACCATTGCGGCAACTCATTGCAGCTTCCCGAAGTGCATGCGGGCGTTCGGTTTCCAGACGCATCGCCTGTTTGACCCGGTCGTAGGCGTCCACCACGGTGGTGCTGTTGCGAGCCTCCATGCCGACCGCGTCTATGCAGTGGTCCGGACCGCGCCCGGCAGTCATATCCTGTAGCTCGCCCAACACCGACGTTTCCTCGAAGTTCAGCGGCGTGGCGCCCAGTCGTTGAGCCAACTCAAGGCGATACGGCACGCGGTCGATGGCGATGACTTGGGAAGCACCCAGCAAAAGGGCACTGATCATGGCGAATAGGCCTACCGGCCCGGCACCCCACACCGCGACCACATCACCATGTTTGATGTCGCACATCTCGGCACCCATATAGCCGGTCGGCAGGATGTCGGATAGGAACAGCACCTGGTCGTCGGTGAGATCGTCGGTGACCTTGAGCGGCCCGATGTCGGCGAATGGCACTCGAGCGTATTCGGCTTGACCGCCGGCGAATCCGCCTAGCATGTGCGAGTAGCCGAATAGACCTGCCGGTGAATGGCCCATCAGTTTTTCCGCGATTCCGGCGTTGGGGTTGGAGTTCTCGCACAGCGAATAGAGGTCGCGGTCGCACGCCGAGCACGCCCCACAGGCGATCGGAAACGGGACCACGACACGATCGCCGACGGCAAGGTTGTCTACGCCCTTGCCGACTTCCACCACCTCACCCATGAATTCGTGCCCCAGCACGTCACCGTGCTTGACGGTGGGAATGTAGCCGTCGTAGAGGTGCAGATCGGATCCGCAGATTGCGGTCGAGGTGACCCGCACGATCGCGTCACGGTCGTTCAGGATCTTTGGATCCGGAACCGTTTGCACCTCAACGCTATTGCGCCCTGCCCAGACTGTGGCCTTCATGCTATGCCCCCTTGCTAACCGGCTGGGCGGTCTGCTGATGCATCTGGCGGAAGGAGACCGGTCCTTCCGGTGATCCGTCCGAGCGCAGTACCTGCCCTGTCTCCAAGATTTGCTTGAACCGCCGGAGGTCGTCGTTGACTTGCTGATCGGGCGATTCGCCGAACAGGGTCGCGACCGCCTTTCCGATGGCACCGCCGGGCATTTCATAGGCGATGGTGACCCGAACTTCGGTACCCTTGCCGGAGTTGTCAGGAGTGAATTCCACGCTGCCACTGTTCGAGATTCCGGAGCCCGGAACCGATTGCCAGGCGATGCGTTTGCCCGGCTGGTCTTCGACGATCTCGGCGTCCCACTGCACGGGCTGTCCAATTGGGGCGTTGGCGATCCAGTGGGACCGACCGGTTTCGTCGGTGGTGACCGCTTTGAGGTGGTACATGAATTCCGGCAGGTTTTCCAAATTGCGCCAGAAGCCGTAAACGTATTCCGGCGAACGCTGTACGGTTACCGCCGCGCGAACGGTTCGATGTTTGTGCTCTCCGCTGTGACGTGCGTGTTCGGTGCGGGTGGTGCGCAGAGCGGCATACAGATCGGCTGCACCGATCACCGAGAGTGCCGCGGCGGATGCGATGCCGCGCCGTCGCCGGCCCGGGCCCCGGCGCGCCACGCCTGCGGCCAGGACCGCGATATCCAGCACATCACCGGCCACCCGGGTCCACACCAGCTTCTCCGATCCGAGCAAAAGTGCTGCGGCGTGGCCGCATTCGCGCAATCCCAGGGCTCGGATGACGGTCCGTGACCGCTGCGTCTCGTCCACCCCGGCGAGTGCTGCCACTTTCCCGGGCGCCAGCACTTCGGACAGGCCGAGGCCCAAACTGGCCGCCCCGAGTCCCTTGACCAAGGACGCGGTTGTAGTTGCTGCAGAATCATTCATCGCCAAACTCCTCGCACTGCCAGACGGCAGATTCCTGCGGTCGATGCTTACCGACCCATACCCGCGCGACAGTCACCCAAACTCGTTGGCGATCAATTAGCTGCGGCGCGCAACGCCTCCAGCAAGGGTTCTGCGGCTTCCTTCAAGAACCGTTCCTGGGACTGGCCACCAATCTGAATCAGCGCGATATCGGTGAACCCTCCCTCCCAGAACGGCCGTACCGCCTCCACGATCGCGTCCAGGTCCGGCCCGCACGGGATGCTGTCCGCCACATCTTCGGGCCGCACGAATTGGGTGGCGCCCGCGAATCCGGCTGGGGTGGGAAGGTCGGCATTGACCGTCCAGCCGCCGGCGAACCAGCGGAACTGGTCGTGCGCACGCGCAATCGCGGCGTCCCGATCGGGGTCCCAGCACACCGGAATCTGTCCGATCACCCGACCGGCGCCCGGCCAGCCGCCCACTTGGCGAGCGGCGTGCCATGCGTCGACCAACCCCTTGTCGGGTTCGACGGCGACGAGATGATCCGCGAGTTTGCCGAGCTTTTCGACTCCCTTGTCGCCTGACATGGCCACCGCGATGCCAGGGGGTACCTCTGGCGCGTCCCAGAGGCGCGCGGAGTCCACCTGAAAGTATTCACCGCTCCAGTTCACCAGTTCGCCGCCGAACAGGTCGCGGATGATTTTGATGGCCTCGCGCAGCATGTCCTGGCGGCGCTCGATGGTGGGCCAGCCTTTGCCGACGACATGTTCGTTGAGATTTTCGCCGCTGCCCACTCCGAGGGTGAACCGGCCGTCGGAGAGGATCTGCACGGTGGCGGCCTGCTGCGCCACGATCGCGGGGTGATAGCGCATCGTGGGACAGGTGACGTAGGAGTAGAGGTCGACCCGTTCGGTGGCGTGCGCGACCGCGCCCAACACCGCCCAAGCATTGGGGGCGTGTCCTTGCGACGCCAGCCACGGTGAAAAGTGGTCGCTACAGACCTCGAAATCGAATCCCCGCTGCTCGGCCGAAACGGCATCGCGCACAAGCTCTTTGGGGCCGGTCTGTTCAGTCATCAGGGTATAGCCAAACCTCGCCATACCGGACGGGTACCCGGACACTGGAAGCGCAAACGGTACTCGGTAGCACCGCCACTAGAACGGTGGTGGGTCGTCGTCTGGGTGGGGTGGGGTTTTGCCGTTGTGGTGGTCGTAGGTGGTTCGGCGGGCTTGGCGGGTGTGGTGGTTGTGTCGGCGTTCGGTGTTGATGCGGTGGGCGCGGTCTTGGGCGCGGGTGCGGTGGCGTTTGGGCATCATCGCGGTGCGCTGGTCGCAATACTCTTGCCGCGTCCGGGTTTGCGGGGTGGGCATGCCGAGGGTGGGCCGGCACAGGCTGGGGAACAGCAGCGCGCTGGCGGGGGTGGTGATGTAGGTGTGTCCGTCGGGGTGGGTCCAGATCACGGTGCCGTCGGCGAGTTGGCGATCGGTCCAGCCCCAGAACGTTTTGATCAGGTGATGCCAGCGGCATAGGCATTTCAGGTTCGCGGCGTGGGTGGGCCCGCCGTCGGCGTAGGGGATGGTGTGGTCGACGTCGCAGTGGGTGGCGGGGGCATCACAGCCGGGGAAGCGGCAGGTCAGATCGCGGCATTTGACGAACTCGCTCAACGCTGCCGAGGGCCGATAGCGCGGTTCGGGCGCAGCATTGCCGGGGTGGGTCAGCGGGACGAGTTTGGCGGTCAACGCCAGCTCGGTGAGCAGTTCGGAGGTGATCACCCCATCGGCGCACCACCGGCTGGCGGGGGCGTCGCTGGTGCCATCGAGGGTGGCCTGCTCGGCGATGACGTGGATGGTGACCGCGGTGGCGTCCGGGCGGGCACCGGTCGCACAGTCCGGGCGTCCGCAGCGACACCCCAGCCTCTTGGCGCCGGCGGCCAGAGCGCCAGCGGCATCGGCGCGGCGCTGGGCCGGGGTGCGGGGGTCATGACGGCACACGGTGGCCGCCAAGGCATTGAGGCGTTGATCCAGGGCGCGGGCGTCCACTGGGTTCAGGGTGCCCTCGATGTAGGACACCCCGCCATCAGGGTGGTCCCAGATACTGATTTCGCGATCGGTGTGGCGTTGGCGTCGTTGCCGGACCGCATCGGCGTCGATGCGGGCCACGACCGCATCGACCTTGCCCGCCAGCCGGCTCTTGGTCAGCGAGGGCCAACGCCCCACATTATCGGCGATCCGCCCATCCACGGTCGCCAAGACCTTCGGGTCAGTGATCAGCATGGTGCGTGCGGCGATGATTCGAAACGACCCGTAATCCATTTCACCGGCGATGAACACCTGCGCGGTCAGCGGCAACCGTTCGCGCATCACCCGGGCATCCTCGATCCGGTACAACCCCGCCCGCTGACTGATCCGCAACGCCGCCGCGACCTCGGCGGCCACGGCCTCCATGGTGTCCACACACCAGCCCTCGGTATCCGAACACCGCGACAACCGGTAAGCGAACAACTGCCCGATCGCCACCAACTGCGCCGCCGCCGCTCGATTCTCCACCCGCCACGACCCGGTCACCTGCTCAAGCAAGCCCAGGGACTCAGGGGTCGTCGAGGGATAGCGGCGCTCCCAATACTCCTCCTCAACCGCCAACGCCGCCGCCGAGGGCAGCCGACCCGTCGGCCGATCCCCAGACCCTTCACCCTCGAACATGCGTTCGATTATGCCAGCGGGGTCTGACAATCAGAGTCGGTCTTTGACCGCCGCGGAAAGTCGGGACCCGTCGGCCTTGCCTTCGGCGATACCCGTCGCCACCTTCATGACCTGGCCCATCTGTTTCATGGTTGGTCGGTGCCCGAGCGATTCGGCGACCTGGGCAATCGCGGTTTCGACGACGTCGACCACCTCCGCGTCGGTCAGCGGGGTGGGCAGGTAGTCATCGATGATTCGCGCTTCTGCATGCTCGTTGGCGGCAAGTTCGCCGCGGCCGTTCTGTGTGTAGATCTCTGCCGCTTCGCCCCGTTTGCGTGACTCCCTGGCCAGTACCTTGAGTACCTCGTCGTCGGAAAGCTCTCTGGCCTCCTTGCCCGAGACCTCTTCGGTCTGAATCGCGGCCAGCAGCATGCGCAGTGTTGCCGTCCGCAGCTTGTCTTGTGCCTTCATCGCCTCGGTCAGATCTGCCCGGAGCCGGGATTTGAGTTCCGCCATTCCAGAGACGCTACGCGCCGCTACCCTCGGCGAATGCACGCCTGAGGCGCCAGCGGAACTTAGATTGAGAATTGCATCGACCGCCGACAGGATGGACCCCATGACATACGACGACAGCGGCTACCTCAGGTGAGCACGCTGCCGCCTTATTCGGGCGACCCGGCGCCTGGCACGGAGGCAACCGAGCCACCTCCGGCATACAGCCCGCCCCCCGCATACGGTCCACCGCCGGCGTACGCTCCGCCTCCCACATACAGCGCCCCTCCCGGCTACGCTCCACCGCCGGGCTACGGCCCACCGCCGGGATACGGCCCACCGCCGGGCTACGGCCCCCCGCCGAGCTACGGCCCACCGCCGGGCTACGGCCCCCGCCGAGCTACGGTCCACCGCCGAGCTACGGTCCACCGCCGGGCTACGGTCCCCCGCCGAGCTACGGCCCCCAGCCGGGTCCCGGTTACGGAGCCGCGCCGTTCGGTCCGCCCCTCATTCCGGGCGCGGTCAAGCCCGGCATCATCCCCCTGCGACCGCTGACCCTCAGCGACATCTTCAACGGTGCCGTCGGCTACATCCGCGCCAACCCGAAGCCGACGTTGGGTCTGACCACCATGGTTGTGGTCGTCATGCAAGTCATCTCGTTGCTCGCGACGATCGGACCACTGACCGCCATCGGCCGGCTGAACTCTGGCGACTCTCCGGCCGATACAGAGGCCAGCCTCGGCGCTTTGGGCGCCTGGACCGCGTCGCTGGCCGGCAGCGCGTTGGTGGGTTGGCTGGGCGGCATGCTACTCAGCGGAATGCTCACCGTCGTGGTCGGACGCGCGGTGTTCGGATCGCCGATCACCATCAGAGAAGCATGGGCGAAGGTTCGCGGCCGGTTGCTCGCGCTGTTCGGCCTGGCACTGCTGGAAGCGGTCGGGATCGCGGTGGTTGTCGGGTTGGTCGTGGTGATCCTGGTCGGTGTCGCGGCTGCCGCCAATGCGGCCGCCGCGGTCCTGCTTGGCCTGCCGCTACTGCTCCTGGTGCTGCTCTTGCTGGCCTATGCCTACACCGTGCTGTTGTTTGCACCGGTGCTGATCGTGCTGGAGAGATTACCGGTTTTCGATGCGATCACCCGTTCTTTCGCTTTGGTACGCAACGGCTTTTGGCGGGTGCTGGGCATCCGGTTACTGGCGGCGCTGGTGGTCGGGATCGTCGGCGGCGCGATTTCGGCTCCCTTCAGTGTGGTCGGCGAGATTCTGTTGATGGGCTCCTCGAGCACCACGACACTGCTCGTCGGTACCACGCTGTCGTCCATCGGCGGTGCCGTCAGCCAGATCGTCACCGCGCCTTTCGTCGCCGGTGTGGTGGTGCTGCTGTACACCGACCGCAGAATCCGGGCCGAGGCGTTCGATCTGGTGTTGCAGACCGGCGCGCAGGGCGGACCCGCCGCGGTCGAATCCACCGACAACCTATGGCTCACCAGGCCCTTCTGAAGAGCTGACCGTGCCCTCCATCGACATCGACCGTGACGCCGCGCATGAGGCGGCCCAGCGCGAACTGAACAAACCGATCTATCCCAAACCATCGGTGACCGACGCGATCTTGGACAAGATCAACGAGTTCCTGATGCGGCTGTTGGGCAAGACCTCTCACATACACGGCGGCTGGTTCACCGTCACTGTAATGCTGATCCTGGTGGTGATTGCCGTCATCGTCGCGGTCCATGTCGCCCGCCGTACCATGCGCACCAACCGCGGCGGTGATTACGAACTGTTCGACGTCGGCCAGCTCACCGCGGCCCAACACCGGGCCACGGCGGAAAGCTTTGCCGCCGAAGGTAACTGGTCGGCAGCGATCCGGCACCGGCTCCGCGCGGTGGCGCGGGAACTCGAAGAGACCGGCGTGCTCGCACCCGTGCCGGGCCGAACCGCAAACGAGTTGGCCAACGACGCGGGACAGGCGCTTCCGCATTTGGCCGGTGAGTTGGCGCAGGCGGCAACAGCTTTCAACGACGTCACCTATGGGGAGCGGCCCGGCACCCAAGCCGCGTACCAGATGATCGCCGACCTCGATGACCACCTGCGCTCACGCGCCACCGGTACCGCGCCGGTGGGACATGCCGTGGTGCCGAACTCCTGGGCGCAGGTTCGGTGACGACCACCCGTCCGGCCACCGAACAGTTGCGGCAGCGACGCCCCTGGCGTGGGGTGCTGCTCGCGCTGGCCGCCCTCGCCGTCGTCGCCTCCATCACCACATATCTGACCGCGCCACGACCCGGCGGCACGATGGATCCCGAAGCCACCAGCCCATCCGGGGCCCACGCGCTGGTGACGCTGCTCCGCGAGGGCGGCGTCGAGGTGGTGGTGGCCAACAACGTCGCCGACGTCGAGAGCGCCGCGCGTCCGGACACCCTGTTGCTGATGGCGCAAACCCAATACCTCACCGACAACATGCTGTTGGGGCGACTGGCCGACGTCCCCGGTGACCTGTTGCTGGTGGATCCCACCACCCGCGCCCGCACGGCGCTGACGCCGAAGCTACGGGTCGGCGCTGCTGACGAGTTCAGCAACGAGCCGAATTGCCCACTGCCGCAGGCCAACCGGGCTGGGTCGGTGAATTTCGGACCGACGGACGCCTACCGGGCCAAGCGAGATCTGGACCTGGTCAGTTGTTACGGCGGCGCCCTGGTCAGCTACCGCGATCAGGGGCGTACCGTCACCGTGATCGGCAGCAGCCACTTCATGACCAACGACGGGCTCCTGGAAGAAGGCAATGCCGCGCTCGCGATGAACCTCGCGGGTGCCCGGCCCCGGGTCATCTGGTACGCACCGCAGCGGGTCGAGGGGCACAGCACCCCGCACGGGTCCATCTTCGACTTGATCCCGGAGAACGTGACGTGGATCGTCTGGCAGCTCTGGCTGGTGGTGGTCCTGGTGGCGCTGTGGAAGGGCCGGCGCCTCGGCCCGCTGGTGGCCGAAGAACTACCGGTCGTGGTTCGTGCCTCGGAGACGGTAGAAGGCCGCGGCCGCCTCTACCGGTCTCGCCGGGCCCGCGATCGTGCCGCGGAGGCATTGCGGACGGCGACGCTGCAACGGCTGCTACCCCGGCTCGGCCTCGGCCCAAGTGCCGCACCACCGGCAGTGGTGTTGACGGTCGCCGAGCGCTGCGGGGCCAACCCGGACCTCGTTCAATACCACTTGTTCGGTCCACCGCCGGCGAATGACGGCGACCTACTGCAGCTAGCCCGTGCGCTCGACGACATTGAAAGGCAGGTCACCCACTCGTGACACAGTCCACCGCCCCGACCGCTGACACCGCTCGTGCGGCATTGTTGGAGCTGCGCACCGAGATCGCCAAAGCCGTTGTCGGACAGGAGGGAGTGATCAGCGGTCTGGTGATCGCGCTGCTGTGCCGTGGCCATGTGCTGCTGGAAGGTGTTCCCGGCGTTGCGAAGACACTGATGGTGCGCGCCTTGGCCGCCGCCTTGCAACTCGAGTTCAAGCGCGTGCAGTTCACCCCGGACCTGATGCCCGGCGATGTCACCGGATCGCTGGTCTATGACACCCACACCGCTGAGTTCGCTTTCCGGCCCGGCCCGGTGTTCACCAACTTGCTGTTGGCCGATGAGATCAACCGGACGCCACCGAAGACGCAAGCCGCATTGCTCGAGGCGATGGAGGAGCGCCAGGTCAGCGTAGACGGAGAACCGAAACTTTTGCCGGACCCGTTCATCGTCGCCGCGACGCAGAACCCCATCGAGTACGAAGGCACCTACCAGCTGCCCGAAGCCAACTCGACCGCTTTCTGCTCAAGCTGAATGTGACGCTGCCCCCGCGCGACGCCGAGATCGCGATCCTCGGACGGCACGCTCACGGTTTCGATCCGCGGGACCTCTCCGCGATCAAGCCGATTGCCGGACCGGCAGAGCTGGGGGCCGGACGGGAGGCGGTGCGTCAGGTCCTGATCGGCGACGAAGTGCTGGGCTACATCGTCGACATCGTCGGCGCCACGCGTTCCTCTCCCGCTCTGCAGCTTGGTGTTTCGCCACGCGGCGCGACCGCGCTGCTGGGCACCGCCCGGTCCTGGGCCTGGCTGTCCGGACGCAACTACGTCACCCCGGACGACGTCAAGGCGATGGCCCGTCCGACCCTGCGGCACCGCATCATGCTGCGCCCGGAGGCGGAGCTCGAGGGTGCCACACCCGACGGCGTCCTGGACGGAATCCTGGCTTCGGTCCCGGTGCCCCGCTAGTGATCCTCACTGGACGCACGGGGCTGCTGGCGCTGATCTGCGTCCTGCCGATCGCGGTATCACCCTGGCCTGCACGGGCTTTCGGGATCCTGCTAATGGTGCTGGCCACCTTGGTGGTCGTCGACGTGATGCTGGCCGCCAGCCCCCGCCGCCTTCGCTTCACCCGTTCGCCGGACACGTCGGCCCGGCTGGGCCAGCCGGTGACGGCAGGCCTGTTCATCCAGAATGACGGACGGCGCCGGTTCCGGGGCCGGCTTCGCGACGCCTGGCCGCCCAGCGCGCGCGCCGAACCACGCACCCAGCCACTGTCTTTGGCCGCCGGTCAGCGCCAGCAGCTCGAGACCCGGCTGCGACCGGTGCGACGGGGCGACCAGTGCGCTGCCGCGGTCACGGCTCGCTCAATCGGCCCGATGGGCTTGGCGGGACGGCAGAGTTCACGGACGGTGCCTGGGCAGGTGCGGGTCTTGCCACCGTTCTTGTCGCGCAAGCACCTGCCGTCTCGGTTGGCCAAGTTGCGGGAGATCGACGGGCTGCTGCCGACGCTGATCCGGGGACAGGGAACCGAATTCGACTCGCTGCGTGAGTATGTCGTGGGCGACGACGTCCGGTCGATCGATTGGCGGGCGAGCGCACGACGCACCGACGTCATGGTTCGCACCTGGCGGCCCGAACGTGACCGGCGCGTCGTCATCGTGCTGGACACCGGACGCATGGCAGCCGGACGAGTCGGCGTCGATCCCACGGCGGCCGATCCCGCCGGCTGGCCCCGGCTGGACTGGGCGATGGACGCGGCACTGTTGTTAGCGGCGTTGGCCTCACGCGCCGGTGACCATGTCGACTTCCTGGCCCACGATCGCGTGAGCCGGGCCGCGGTGTTCGGTGCGTCGCGCACCGAGCTGCTCGCGCAACTGGTCGATGCGATGGCTCCGCTGCAACCAGCACTCGTCGAATCCGATTGGCGCGCAATGGTTGCGGCCATTCTGCGGCGCACCCGCCGACGGTCGCTGGTGGTGTTGCTGACGGATCTGAACGCCACCGCGCTGGATGAGGGATTGCTACCGATGCTGCCTCAGCTGTCCGCCAAGCACCATGTACTGGTCGCCGCGGTGGCCGACCCGCGGGTGGATCAACTGGCGGCCGGCCGGTCGGACGCCGCCGCCGTGTATGACGCGGCGGCGGCCGAACGCGCGCGCAACGAGCGGCGGGCTATCGCCTCCCGGCTACGGCGCAGCGGGGTGGAAGTCGTCGACGCTCCCCCCACCGAAATCGCGCCCGGCCTCGCCGACCGCTACCTGGCGATGAAGGCCACCGGTCAGCTCTAGCGCGCTCTCTTGGGTCGCCGCATTGCTCGACGAGCGTGAATCCTACGACGTTCACGCGGCGTGTCGCGTCGTGAGATTCACGCTCGTCGGGGTTAGCCGGTCGGCACGACGTCGGGCGCGTCCTCGATGTCCCCGGTCTCGCCGGCGGCGACAGCCTTGCGACCGAAGTACACGACGTAGCTCAGGAACGCCGCCTCGGCCAGGACACCGATACCGATACGGGCAAACGTCGGCAGCGGCGAGGGCGTCACCATGGCTTCGATCAGGCCCGCCACGAGCAGCACGCCCACCAGTCCCACGGCGACCGACACCACCCCGCGGCCCTGTTCGGCCAGCACCTGCCCCCGTGGCCGGTCACCCGGCGAGATCACCGACCAGCCCAGCCGCATCCCGGTTGCAGCGGCGAGGAACACCGCCGTCAGCTCCAGCAGGCCATGCGGTAGCAGCAGACCCAGCAGCAGGCCTCCCTTGCCCGCCTGGAACATCAGGCCCGCGATCACCCCTACGTTGGCGGCGTTCTGGAAGAGCACGAAGGGAATCGGCAGCCCCAGTAGGACGGACATCGCGATGCACTTGGCCGCCACCCATGAGTTGTTCACCCACACCTGCAACGCGAACGCCGCCGCAGGGTGCTCGCTGTAGTAGGACTCGACGTCATGGTTCACCAGTTCGTCGATGTCCGCCGGTGTGCCGATGACCGACTGCACCTCGGGGCTGCCGGCAACCCAGAACGCCATGACCACCACGACGGCAAGAAACGCCAGCGCCGTGGCCAGCCACCAACGCCAGGTGCGGTAAGCGACGACCGGGAACGACACCGTCCAGAACCGCACGAACGTACTGGTGAGCGGGGCATGCGCGCCGGTCACCGCGGAGCGCGCGCGGGCGACCAGGCTCGACAGCCGACCGGTCACCTGCGAGTCGGACGACACCGACCGCAACATAGACAGGTGGGTGGACACGCGCTGGTAAAGCTCGACGAGTTCATCGATTTCGGCACCCGTGAGCGAACGGCGCCTCTTGATCAACTGGTCGAGCCGGTCCCAAGTGCTGCGGTGGGTCAGCAGGAACGCGTCGACGTCCACCATCGCAGCCTACCCAGCGGCAACCCGGCGGCAGTGGCTGTACCGTTCGGGAGTATGTCCGAGGTGGTAACCGGGGACGCCGTCGTGCTCGACGTCCAGATCGCCCAGCTGCCGGTGCGTGCGCTGAGCGCGATCATCGACCTCGCCGTCATTTTCATCGGCTACTTCCTCGGACTGATGCTGGGGGCGGCCACACTGTCTCAGTTCGACGAGGCCTTGACGGTCGCGTTCGTGATCATCTTCACGGTGCTGGCCATAGTCGGCTATCCGATCGCCATCGAGACCGCGACCCGAGGCCGTTCGCTGGGCAAGATGGTGATGGGGCTGCGGGTGGTGAGCGACGACGGTGGCCCAGAACGCTTCCGCCAGGCGGTATTTCGCGCGCTCGCCTCGGTGGTGGAGATCTGGATGCTGCTCGGCAGCCCGGCCGTGATCTGTAGTGTGCTGTCGCCGAAGGCAAAGCGGGTGGGTGACATTTTCGCCGGCACGGTCGTGGTCAGCGAGCGCGGACCCCGATTGACGCCGCCGCCGATGATGCCGCCGCCATTGGCGGGGTGGGCGTCGTCGCTGCAACTATCCGGGCTTTCCGCCGGGCAGGCCGAGGTTGCCCGCCAATTCCTCTCTCGGGCAATGCAACTCGATCCCGCGCTGCGAGACCAGATGGCTTACCGCATCGCCAATGATGTGGTGTCCCGCATCGCGCCCCCACCGCCGCCCGGGGTGCCGCCCCAGCTGGTTCTGGCCGCGGTGCTGGCTGAACGACACCGCCGCGAACTCGCCCGGCTCCACGCCAGCATTCCCCCGCAGCCCGGACCGCCGGCCCCGAGTTGGCCACCGGGCCCCCACCGGGGCCCCGCTCGGCGGGGCCGCCGCCGTCGTCGCCGGCTCACGCAGCGGAACCGGAGCCGAACCGGCCCCCAGACCCCGGCGGATTCGCACCGCCGAGTTGATCACTGCGCGACGCTTGCCGCCAGAATCGCGACGTCGCCGATCAGCAGGGCCAATCCGGCCAGCGGCACCAGGAAGCCGGTGCGCCGCTTTGCGGTGAAGACCGAGGTGACGATCACCAGCAGCGCGACTAACGGCGGGCCGTAGAACAAGACGTCGAAATTGATCCCGCCACCGAGCTTGGGGCACCGCTGTTGCGTACATGAATCGGTGCTCATCACAGCTCCGAGCGCGAACAACATCACGATGGCGGCCCCCGGAACGGTCAGCAGTGCCAGCACCCAATTGACCCGGGCCCGCGCCTTCGCACCGTCGTCGCCGCTCGAGTCTGGGCCGCTACCAGGACCGGAGGCCATGGTCAGGTCGCGGTTGTTGCCGTTCATGCGTCAGGTGCTACCCGGCGCCAGGGGGTTGCAAACGAATAGACGCACGCCATATCGTTGCATCACGTTCGTTCGCGATATATCGTGATATGTAGCGATACACCAACAAGCTAAAGGAAACAGACATGAACACCCCTTTCGGTCCTTTTAGTCCCCTTGACGGACCATCGATCCCACGACCCGGATTCGGTTTCGGCCCTCCCGGCTTCGGCGGCGGAGTCCGGCCCGGACCGGCTCAGCGCCGCGCGCTGCATGGCGCCCGGCGTGCGGCCCGGCGCGAATTCTTCGAACAGCTCCGCGACCACGCCAACGACCATGACGGACCCCTGGGCTTCGGCCCCGGTTTCGGACCGGGCTTCGGGCCGGGGTTCGGCCCCGGCTTCGGCTTCGGTCCGGGCGGCCGGCGCGGCGGACGCCGAGGCGGCCGCGGTCGGCGCGGCGACGTCCGAGCGGCCATCCTGACGCTGCTCAACGAGCGGCCCATGCATGGTTACGAGATGATCCAGGAAATCGCCGAGCGCAGCAACGGCCTATGGAAGCCGAGCCCCGGGTCGGTCTATCCGACGCTGCAACTACTCGCCGACGAGGGCCTGATCACGGCCAACGACAGCGACGGCAGCAAGAAGCTGTTCGAGCTGACCGACGATGGACGTGCCGCCGCCGAACAGCTGTCCACCCCACCCTGGGAGGAGATCGCCGAGGGAGTGGACCCAGGCCACATCAGCCTGCGGACAGCCGCCCGCCAACTGTTCGGGGCGGTCGCGCAGTCCGCGCACGCCGCCAGTTCCGAGCAACAGCAGCGCATCACCGACGTGCTCAACAACGCGCGCCGCGAGATCTACGGGATCCTCGGCGAGGACTGAGCACCCGCTACCGGAACTCCCCGCGAGCGTGCACAGATGTCCCGCGACACGCCGTCGCACCCGACATTCTGTGCACGCTCGGGGCCCGGAAGCCTAGGACACGTCGACCCAGTCCAGGGTCCGCTGCACCGCCTTGCGCCAACCCGCGTACCCCTCCGCACGTTGGTCGTCGTCCCAGTCCGGCGTCCAACGCTTGTCTTCGTGCCAGTTCTCGCGCAGGTCGTCTGGGCCACCCCAGAACCCAACAGCCAAACCGGCCGCGTAGGCAGCCCCCAGCGCGGTCGTCTCGGCCACCACCGGCCGCACCACGTCGACGCCCAGCACATCGGCCTGAATCTGCATGCACAGGTCATTGCCGGTGATGCCGCCGTCGACCTTCAGCACTTCCAGGCGCACACCGGAATCGGCTTCCATGGCATCGACCACGTCGCGACTCTGGTAGCAGATCGCCTCGAGCGTGGCGCGGGCCAAATGGGCATTGGTGTTGAACCGCGACAGACCGACGATCGCTCCTCGAGCGTCCGAGCGCCAGTACGGCGCGAAGAGCCCGGAGAATGCCGGCACGAAATACACGCCGCCGTTGTCGGCTACCTGTCTGGCCAACGACTCGCTTTGCGCGGCGCCGCTGATGATGCCCAGTTGATCGCGGAGCCACTGCACGGCCGAGCCGGTCACCGCGATCGAGCCCTCCAGGGCGTAGACGGGTTTGGCATCGCCGAACTGGTAGCAGACGGTGGTCAGGAGACCGTTGTCGGACCGCACGATCGTCTCGCCGGTATTCAGCAACAGGAAGTTGCCGGTGCCGTAGGTGTTCTTCGCCTCGCCCGCGTCCAGACAGACCTGTCCCACCATCGCTGCGTGCTGGTCCCCGAGCACCCCGGTGATCGGGATCTCGCCGCCGACGGGACCGGCGTCCGACGTGACGCCATAGGGCTGCACCGGCGAGGACGGCTCAATAGTGGGCAGCATTGCCCGCGGAATGGAGAACAACGACAGCAGTTCGTCGTCCCAGTCCAGCGTCTCCAGGTTCATCAGCATCGTGCGGCTGGCGTTGGTCACGTCGGTGACGTGCACGCCGCCGCGCGCGCCGCCAGTGAGATTCCACAGCACCCAACTGTCCGCGGTGCCGAACAGGGCGTCACCGCGCTCAGCGTCGGCGCGCACCCCGTCGACGTTGTCCAGGATCCACTGCAACTTGCCACCGGAGAAGTAGGTGGCCGGCGGTAGGCCCGCCTTGCGGCGGATGATGTCGCCGCGACCGTCCCGGTCCAGCGCTGACGCGATGCGGTCGGTGCGGGTGTCCTGCCAGACGATCGCGTTGTAGTAGGGCCGCCCGGTGTGTTTGTTCCACACCAGCGTCGTCTCGCGCTGGTTGGTGATGCCCAGGGCGGCAATGTCTTTCGCGGAGATGTTGCTGGCGTTCAGCACCGACATGAGCACCGAGACCGTGCGCTCCCAGATTTCCACCGGATTGTGTTCGACCCAGCCGGCGCGAGGCAGGATCTGGTCGTGCTCGAGTTGATGACGAGCCACCTCGGCGCCGTCATGATCGAAGATCATGCAGCGGGTGCTGGTGGTGCCCTGGTCGATAGCGGCAACGAATTCAGCCAACTGGTCTCCTAGGGGCGACGACGGACACTGCTTGTAATCGTCCATGATTGCCTACGTGAGCGTTGACATCGAGAGCATGCCGCGTGGCGGTCCGCACGCGTCGTGGCTGGACCGCCGGCTGGAGACCGACCGTCCGGAATACATCGACCGTGACGACGTGGATTCCAAAAAGCGCGCCGCGATCCGCTCCCTGGACCGGGTGGGCAGGGTGTTCGGCCTGCACAAGACGATCGCCCGCATCGTGCTCGACGAGGTGGCCGACGTGCCCGAGCCCAGGATCCTGGAACTCGGATCCGGGCACGGCGGGCTGGCGCGAGCATTGCTCGAAATGCATCACAGCGCGCACGTGACGGTCTCCGACGTGGACGCCGCACTGATCGCCGCGATCGGCAACGGCGACCTGGGTTCGCATCCCCGCGCGCTGATCCGTCAACTCGATGCCACTGCCATCGACTGCCCCGACGGTAGTTACGATCTCGCGGTTTTCGCGCTGTCCTTCCACCATCTGCCACCCGCATTGGCGTCGAGGGTGTTCAGCGAAGGCACCCGGGTGGCGGACAAGCTGGTGATCATCGATCTGCCGCGGCCCCCGTCGATGTTGCATCTGCTGCGGCTGGCTCACATGCTGCCGCTGGCGATGTTCCCTATGCCCCATGACGGGATCATCAGCTCGCTGCGGGCCTACAGTCGCTCGGCGTTGCTGGCGCTGGCCGAGCATGCCGACCCGAGGATCAGCGTCGAGCTGCGCGGCGGCACGGTGTTCAACAGGTCGCTGCGGCCGTTGCCCCAGATCGTGGTGGCAAGCTTGCGCGGCGCGCGGTAAACCTGTTGCATCGGTGCTGTGGGCGAAGAAGTCAAGCGCACCACGTATAACCGCACACACCGGCGGGAGTACCGGCGCAAAGTGCAGTTGTGCTTGGACGTCTTCGAGACGATGCTGACCCAAACCCGCTTCGACTCCGAGCGGCCGCTCACCGGCATGGAGATCGAGTGCAACCTGGTCGACGCCGATTACCAGCCCGCGATGTCCAACCGGTTTGTGCTCGATGCCATCGGCGACCCGGCCTACCAAACCGAATTGGGCGCCTACAACATCGAATTCAATGTCCCGCCGCGCCCGCTGCCCGGCCACACCGGCCTGGACCTGGAAAAGGACGTGCGGGCCAGTCTGAACGACGCGGAACTCAAGGCGAATTCCAGCGGCTCACACATAGTGATGATCGGCATTCTGCCCACGCTGATGCCCGAGCACCTCACCGAGGGCTGGATGAGCGAATCCACCCGGTACACCGCCTTGAACGACTCGATTTTCAACGCCCGTGGTGAGGACATCTCGATCAACATCTCCGGTCCGGAACCGCTGAGCTGGCAGGCCCCTTCGATCGCACCCGAATCCGCTTGCACCAGCATGCAATTGCATCTCCAGTTGGCGCCGGACGACTTCGCCGCCAACTGGAACGCCGCCCAGGCACTCGCTGGACCGCAGCTGGCGCTGGCCGCGAATTCGCCCTATTTCTTCGGCCACCAGCTGTGGTCGGAGACCCGTATCGAGTTGTTCGCGCAATCTACCGACACCCGGCCCGAGGAGCTGAAGACACAGGGGGTACGACCCCGAGTTTGGTTCGGCGAGCGCTGGATCACCTCGGTGGTCGATCTGTTCAAGGAGAACGTCCGCTACTTCCCGTCTCTACTGCCCGAGCTTTCCGACGAGGATCCCGCAGCCGAATTGGCCGCCGGTCGCGCCCCTGCGCTAGCCGAGCTGCGCCTACACAACGGCACGGTGTACCGCTGGAACCGGCCGGTCTATGACGTCGTTGACGGGCGCCCGCACCTGCGTCTGGAGAACCGGGTATTGCCGGCCGGGCCGAGTGTCATTGACATGCTGGCAAATTCGGCGTTCTACTACGGCATGCTGCGGACCCTGTCCGAAGCCGAGCATCCGGTGTGGTCGCAGATGAGTTTCCCGGTGGCACAACGTAATTTCCTCGAAGCGGCGCAGCACGGTATCGATGCGCGATTGCACTGGCCGGGCGTCGGCGAGATCAGCACGCAGCGACTGGTTTTGGAAACATTGCTGCCGATGGCTTACGAGGGACTACAGCGATGGGGTGTCGCCGGTGAAGTGCGCGACCGCTTCCTGGGCGTGATCGAAGGTCGGGCCAAGGCGGGTCGCAACGGTGCAACCTGGCAGGTGGCCACCGTTGCGGCGCTCGAGAAGGCCGGCCTGTCCCGGCCGCGTGCGCTGGCCGAAATGCTGCGCCGGTACTGCGGGCACATGCACGCCAACGAGCCGGTGCACACCTGGGAGGTCTAGAAGTTATCCGCGAGCTGGGTCAACCGGACACTGTTGCCGGACGGGTCGCGGAATCCGCAGTCGATGCCGTAGGGCATCTCGTGCGGTTCTTCGGTGAACTCCACGCCGCGGGACTTCATCGCCGCATAGGTTGCGTGGCAGTCCTGGGTGGTCAGGAACACCGTGCCGGCGAAACCTTTCGCCATCAGTTCGGCAACCTGCTTGCGGGTCACCTCGTCCATGACTGGCTGACCCGGGATCGCCATCAGCACGATGGACACATCGTCTTGGCCGGGAGGCCCGACGGTGAGCCACCGGAAGTCCGACTCCGGCAGCGAAACATCCTGCCGCACTTCCATACCCACCTGATCGGTCCAGAACTTCAACGCGACTTCCTGGTCGTGCACCCACAGATGTGCACTCGCGATTCTCATCATGGGCATCACGCTACGGTCCGGCGTGTCCGTCCGTCTTCTCCCCGTGTGCTGTCTTGGTGCGGCTGTCGGCCGGCGGGCGAGTGTCCCGGGCCAGGATGCAGCTTGGCACTCGGGCGTGCACCGACGCCGGCGGGATACTGGCCCGGTAGGCCGCGGGCGGTAAGCCGTACACCCGCGCGAAACTGGTGGTGAATGAGCCGACGCTGCGCAGACCAACCATGACGGCGATGTCGGCGACCGATCGGTCGGTGTAGCGCAGTAGTGCGGCGGCGCGTTCGAGTCGACGCGTCTGAAGGTAGGAGCGAGGCGATTCCCCGAATGTGCGGGTGAACATCCGGCTGAAGTGCGCCCGTGACAGACCCGCGGCCGCGGCCAGGTCGTCTACCGTGATCGGATCGGCGTAGCGGGAGTCGACGAAGTCCTTTGCCCGGAGCAGGTAGCGGGCCGGCGGAAGCTGCGCCATGGGTTCCAGTATGCGGCGCGCGTACCTTGGGTCGCATGGCTTCTGAGGTGATGGATTGGGACGACGCGTATCGACAGAACGTCTTCCAAGGGCCGCCGCCGTGGAACATCGGTGAACCGCAGCCTGAGCTGGCCGCCTTGATCGCTGCCGGCAAGGTCCGCAGCGACGTGTTGGACGCCGGGTGCGGTTACGCCGAGCTGTCGCTAACGCTGGCGGCACAGGGCTACACGGTCCTTGGCGTCGACATCACACCGACGGCGGTCGCGGCGGCCACCGAGGCCGCCCGGCAGCGGGGCTTGTCGACCGCGAGCTTTCAACAGGCCGACATCACCGCGTTCAGCGGCCACGATGGTCGCTTCTCGACCGTGATCGACAGCACGCTGTTTCATTCGCTGCCGATCGAGGGCCGCGACGGCTACCTGCGCTCGGTGTTCGACGCGGCTGCCCCGGGTGCCAACTACTTCGTATTGGTTTTCGCCAAAGGCGCTTTCCCAGCCGAGCTGGAACCCAAGCCCAACGAAGTCGACGAGGACGAGTTGAGGGACGCGGTCAGCAAGTACTGGGTGGTCGACGAGATCCGGCCGGCCTTCATCCACGCCAACGCACCCGCGACGCCGCCGCCGATGCCCGGTCCGCCGATCGAGTTTCCCGAGCATGACCGCGATGAGAAAGGCCGGGTCAAGATGCCCGCCTATCTGCTCACGGCGCACAAAGCGGATCAGTAGTTCTGCACGAAGATGCCGGCCAGGTTTGAACCGATGTTCTGCAGGCCCGACAAGAAGCTGCTGACACTAGGCGGCAGCGACCCGATGTTGAACAAGCCCGATACGGCGCCGCCCAGGCTCGACAGCCCGGACGAGCCTTCGCCGAAGACGTTGTAGCCCGAAACGCCGGTGACCCCCAGCGGATTACCGGTGAAGAAGCCCGACACATTCGACCCGTTGTTGAAGAAGCCCGACGCGTTGGTGCCGCCGGTGTTGAAGAAGCCCGATGAGGTGAACAGGTCATCGACCGTGTTTCCGAAGCCGGGTGCGGGCGGAATCTGCAACTCGAAGAGCTTCTGGGCGGACAGGACGATCGGCGGAATGTGAAGTGCCGGCAGGTCGAAGGCGCCGACATTGATGGGCGGAATGCCGATCGTGGGCAGCTGGAACGCCTCGGAGAAGAGCTGGGGGAGGTTGAACTCGCCGACCGCGATATTCGGGATTCCGATTGTAGGCAGATCGAAGGCCGACGAAATGACCTGCGGCAGGTCGAACGCACCGACCGAAATCTGCGGAATGCCCAACTCCGGCAGGAAGAACGGCGACGAGGTGAGTTGCGGCAGGAGGAACTCTCCGATTCCGATGGGCGGGATCGTGATCGCCGGCGTGGTGAACTCGGGCCAACTGATCTGCGGCAGGTCGAACTCGGCCACCGTGATCGGCGGAATGGTCAACGCCGGTGTCTCGAACTCGGGCCAGCCGACCACCGGCAGGTCGAAGGAGCCCAGGTCGATCGGCGGGATGGTCAACGCCGGTGTCTCGAACTCGGGCCAACCAATCTGCGGCAGGTTGAAGGAGCCGATGCCCACGGACGGGATTGACACCGCCGGGGTGCTGAACTGTTGCCAGCCGATCGGGGGCAGGGTGAAGGAGTTGATACCAATCGGCGGCACCGTTATCGACGGGATGTTGAAGCCCGACAACGTCACTGACGGGAACACGTAGGGGCCGCCATTGTTGCTGATGGTGAGCGTCGGCAGCGTCATCGCACCGATCTGGATGCTGGGGAAGTTGAACTGTTCGATGTAACCCTGGGTGGTGAAGCCGAGCGAAATCGCATTGATGTTGAACGAACCCAGTTGTATCCGGTAGGTCGGTGCAACGATATTGCTGGTGTCCAGCGTGATCAGCGTCTGGTCGCCGCCCGGCACAGAGATATTCGGGAACTGTATCCGCGGAATATTGATTTGCGGAACGGTGACGGAAGGCAAGGACCACCCGGTGATTTCGACCAATGGCGTCTGGAACTTGGGAATGGTGATTGTGGGGGTGTTTATCGACGGTACGGCTATGGTTGGTGTCTGCAATTGCGGCGTGTTGAACCCGCCGACAGTTATGGGCGGAGTCTGGTACGTAGGCACTGTAATGGCCGGGATGCTGATATTGGGCAAACCGAAGGCGCCGATATTGATATTCGCCGGTGTGGTGTACGCCGGAATGGTGATCGCCGGGATGCCGATCGACGGCAGGCTGAAGCTACCGATATTGACGTTCGCCGGCGTCTGATACGCCGGAATTGTGATGGCCGGGATACCGATCTGCGGCAGATCGAAGCCACCGATCGTCAGGGGCGGCGTCGTGTAGGCCGGAATGGTGATGCCCGGGATGCTGATCTCGGGCAGGTTGAACGGGCTCAGCCGGGCGAAGTCCGGCGACGTGAATTCACCGATCGAGATCGGCGGTATGCCGAGGGCTGGCAGCAGGAAGTCGGAGATCGATACCGACTCCGGGGATGTGAATGGTCCGATGTTGATCGGCGGGATGCTGATCGTGGGAAGCAGGAATGCCGTCAGCCGGGCAATTGGTGATTCGAAGGGTCCGATGTCGATCGGCGGGACGAAGATCTGCGGCAGGTCGAATGCTGCCACGTTAATCGGGGGTATGTCGACCGCGGGAAGGGTGATGTCAGGGGTGGTGAACGCGATGTAGATGCCACCCTGTCGCTCCCCGGTCCAACCGAAGCCGTTGTTCAGGTTGCCCGAATTCCAGGATCCGGTGTTGTAGTCGCCCCAGTTGGCAAAGCCGGTATTGGTGTTGCCGATATTAAAGCTGCCGGTGTTGTACGAACCAGGGTTTATGTCACCAGTGTTGTAGTCGCCGGCATTAAGCGAGCCGGTGTTGCCAACGCCGGCGTTGAGGTTTCCCGTATTAAAGGAGCCCGGGTTGAAGAACCCGGTGTTCGCGATGCCCGAGTTGCCGATGCCGGTATTAAAGCTACCGGAGTTGAACAGCCCGAAGTTTCCGTTACCCGAGTTGAAGAACCCGACATTCCCGTTTCCGGAGTTGAACAACCCGATATTGCCACTGCCGGAATTCAATACGATGCCGATTTGGTTGTTTCCGGTCAGACCGATACCGATGTTGTTGTTGCCAGTGTTACCGAAGCCGATGTTGAAACTGCCGGTGTTAGCGAAGCCCTGGTTGCCTGAGCCGAAGTTGCCAAGACCGAGGTTGGCGTTGCCCAGGTTGGAAAAGCCGATGTTCCAACTACCCAGGTTGCCCGACCCGATGTTGGAGTTGCCCAGATTCCCATCGCCTCTGTTGCCGTAACCGAAGTTGCCGAAGCCGAAGTTGCCGCCACCGTTGTTCGCGAAACCGAGCGACGTTTGCAGGGTCTCCGCGGCGGCCGGTGCGGCGGCGGCGGCCGCAGCCGACCCGGCTGACAGCTGGCCCGGCAGACCGGCCAAAGCTTTCAGCGGTTGCGTGAATGGTGCGAGGGCGGCAGCGATGGTTGACGCGCTCGTGTAGTACTCGAACATGGCGGCCACGTCCCGCGCCCACATCAGCTCATAGTCGGCCTCGACGGCGAAAATCGCCGGAGCGTTGAATCCGAAAAGGTTGGACCGGACAAGCGACAGCAGCACATTACGATTGGCCGCGACCTCACCGGGATGGACGATCGCAGCCCGTACTGCGTCGAACGTGCTCGCCATGTTTCGCGCCTGCGAAGCCGCCTGCTCTGCTTGGGCGGTGACCGCGCGGAGCCAACCGGCGTACGGGGCGGCGACGGCCGCCATCGCCTGGGATGCGGCGCCTTGCCAAGATGCGGTCGCAAGGCCGGAGGTTATCGACCCGAATGAGTTGGCTGCCACGGACAGTTCACTGGCTAGTCCGTCCCAGGCCGCGGCGGCGCCCAACATCGGCGCAGAGCCCGCTCCAGCGAAGATCCGAAGCGAGTTGATCTCCGGCGGCAACACTGAGAAATTCATCTTTGCGACCCTTCCGACAGCTCATCTTCGAGCAGTTCGCAGCGGGAGTGCCTAGGTGCGTGCCCCCGCCACTTCATACGCGTACCGAGCGAAGTTACTCCACACGCGCGCAATATGCACTACTGCTTGGGAGGCGAGTTTTAAGACTTTCCGCATGGAGTGCACGCTCCGGCTGGAGCGACCAGTTTTACCCACCAGAAGTGGCTGCAGTGGCCGAAATTAGCGCTTCGGCAAAGACTTCCAACTCCTCGACCGTCGTGTCGACATGCGGTGAGATGCGGAGCACCGGTTCCGTGAGCTCCATCGGCGCCCGCGCGATTCCGGCAAACGTGGTCAGTATCCGGCGCTCGGTGAGCAACCAGTCCCGCACCCTTTCTGGGTCGGCTCCGTCGACCGGCGCCAACGTGGTGATCGCGCTGGGTTCGTCGACCTCTTCGACGACCACCCATCCGTCGATGTCCGTCAGTAGCGAGCGGGCGATGCCGCCCACCTCGGCCAATCGCGCGCGCACATTCTCGGGCCCATAGGCCAGGTGTTCGCCCAGTGCTACCGAGAATCCCACCCTGGCAGCCACATTGGCCTCGCCGAAGCCGAGTTGCTCAACCCCTCGCGTCAGCCGCGCCGTCAGCTCGGGTCGCATCGCCAGGATCCCCACGCCGCGCGGCCCGGCGAGCCATTTTCGTGACGACGAATACGTGGCGTCAGCGCCCACCGCGCAGTCGATCTGGCCGAGGGCCTGCGCTGCGTCCACCACCAACGGCACGCCGAGTTCACGGCAGAGTTGGGCCACCATCGCCAGCGGTTGGACGGTGCCCCGATGGCTGGCCACCGGCGTCACGTGCACCAGGTCCGGTGGGTTCTCCTGAAGTGCGAAGGCCGCGTCGTCGATCGCCAGCCGACCGTCCTCGAGAACCGGCAGCGGTCGCACCTGGAATCCGTGGGCCGCCATGACAGCCAGGTTCGGTCCGTACTCTCCGGGCAGGCAGGCCAGGGTGCGGGAGTCCGGCGGCCAACTGCGCAGCAGTAGATCCAGCGCATTCAACGAACCGGTCGTGAATACGATGTCAGCCGCGTCGGGAAGGCCGCACAGTTTGGCCACGGCGGCGCGGCCGGCATCCAAAACCGGTGCGGCGGCATCGGCCGCCACGTAGCCGCCGACCTCGGACTCGTGCAACGCGTGCCGCGCCGCGGCGTCAAGAGCCGCCAAGCTCTGCCGCGAACATGCCGCGTTGTCCAGGTGCAGCACCGCCGCCGGCGGTCTGGCCGCGCGCCAACGCTCGGCCAGCGAGTCAGGCACCGTCACTTGGCGGCCAGCGACAGACCGAAATCACCCACGTCGTCGGTCCACCACCGGACCCGGTCCAGACCCGCGTCGGCGAGTTCGACAGCAACCGCGTCCGGACGAAACTTGCAGGACACCTCCGTGAGCATTTCCTCGCCCGAATCGAAGTCGACGGTCAAGTCAAGGGCGCCCACCCGCACCCGCTGGCTACGAGTTGACCGCAGCCACATCTCGATCCGCTCCTCTTCGGCGTTCCAGCGGGCAACGTGCTGGAAGGCATCGACGACGAAATCCGCGCCGAGCTGGCGGTTAATCACCGAAAGCACATTGAGATTGAACCGGGCCGTCACCCCGGCCGCGTCGTCGTAGGCCCGCACCAGCCGCTCGGTGTCCTTGACCAGGTCGGTACCCAACAGCAGGCTGTCCCCCGGCCGCATCACTCCGGACAACGCCGCCAGAAACTCGGCACGGGGACCGGGTGTGAGGTTGCCGATGGTCGAACCCAAGAAGACGAACAGGCGACGCCCCCCACCGGGGATCTCGGCCAGATGTTCCTCGAAATCCCCGCAGACGGCGTTGATTTCCACACCGGGGTACTCGCGCTGGATCGCCCCGGCCGCCGCCGAGAGCACGTTGGCGTCCACGTCAAACGGCACGAAACGGCGCAGCGTGCCGCGGTCTCGCAACGCATTGAGCAACAGCCGCGTCTTCTCCGAAGTCCCGCTGCCCAGCTCCACGAGGGTGTCGGCCTCACTTGCCGCCGCCACTTCGCCGGATCGGGCCCGCAGGATGGCCGCTTCGGCACGGGTCGGGTAATACTCCGGCAACCGGGTGATCTGGTCGAACAGGTCGCTGCCCACCGAATCGTAAAACCACTTGGGCGGCAACGACTTCGGAGTCTGCTGCAGGCCGGTGTACACGTCGCGACGCAATGCCTGCAACGCCGAATCTTCGGCGAGGTGATTGGACAGCGACAGTGTCATCGGGTTCCTTTCACGCGGTTTAACGGCGTCGACTGGACGCCGTCGGCACCCACCTCCACCAGGTGCCGGTCCGGCACTTCTTCCCAGTCCGGGTCGTCGTCGTAGGGCTCGCTGGCCAGCACCACACCGTCGGTGCGCTGCAGCAGGAACAGCGTGTCACCCCAGGCCGTGGCGAGCAGCCGGGCACCGTTGGCCGCCAGTATGTTCAGCCGGGCCTGCGGGTCGGCGTTGCCGATCTCGATGATGGTGTCGCCCAACGCATCCAATCCGCGTGCGAAGATGGCCGCGGCGAGCAACGCACTGTCGCATACGGATTCGGCCAGCCGGCTCGGTGGCAACACCGCGCGGTCGACCACACCGTTGTGCGACAGCATCCATTGGCCATCGGTGAATGGTGCGGTGGCGCTGATCTCGATCGGCATGCCGACGGTCGCCGAGCGCACCGCGGCCACCACGCAATGGCTGCGTAACGCCGGGGCTACCGATGCGAATGAGGTATCCCCCACAGTGGCGCCGGACTACGCCAGCGCCGCGGTACGGCACCATCAGCGGAGCCGTCGAAAAAGCCGACGCCCCAACCGTCTGCGTTCATCAGCCCGTGCTTCTGGCGACGCGGCGCGTACGACTGCAGCAGCAGACCTTGTGGCGGCTCGAGCACCAGGCTGGAAATGCTGACCGGCGATCCGAGCCAGCCCAGATGACGACACATCAGACGTCCCACGCCAATCGGAGCCCAGAAAAGATCTGGCGACGGTAGGGGTGATCCCAGTTGCGGAAGCTGGGACGCAGGATCGACGACTCGACTGCCCAGGAACCACCGCGCAGCACCCGGTAATCGCCGTCGAAGAAGGGCTGCGAATAGCGCTCGTAGATCATCGGCACGAAGCCCGGCCACGGCCGCAGCGGAGAGCTGGTCCATTCCCAGACGTCGCCCAGCATCTGCTCGGCGCCGTAGGCCGACGCTCCGGCCGGGTAGGCCCCCACCGGCGCGGGGCGCAGGGTGTTGCCGTCGAGGTTGGCGCGTTCGGCCGATGGCTGCTGGTCGCCCCATGGATAGCGGCGGCGGGTGTTGCCGGCCGGATCCCAGGCGCAGGCCTTTTCCCACTCGATCTCGGTGGGCAGCCGGGCACCGGCCCACGCCGCGTACGCCTCGGCCTCGAAGTAGGAGATGTGCTGCACCGGCTCGTCGGCAGGAAGGTCCTCGGTGTACCCGAACCGAGTGCGGGTGCGCCCATCGGCGCCCCAGAATTGCGGCGCCGTGAGACCTGCCTGCTGGCGGTGCTGCCAGCCACGCTCCGACCACCATCCAGGTTCGGCGTAACCGCCGTCGGAGATGAAGTGCTGCCATTCGCCGTTGGTGACCGGAACCCGGCCGATCCGAAAGCTCGGTACCTCGACCACGTGTGCCGGGCGTTCGTTGTCCAGCGAGTACGGTTCGGTCGCGGCGTCCACGCCCAGCACGAAAGGGCCGCCGGACACCAGGACCGACGTCCCGGCCAGTTCGGGGCGACCGGCGGGAACGGGTTGGGTGGCCTGCAACAGCGGCGCCCCGGAGCGCAGATTGAGCGCCTGCAGCATGGTTTCGCCGTGCTGATTCTCGTGGCTGATGACCAACCCGAACCTGAACAGAGCCGGGTCGTCGGGTTGGGTGTCCGCAAGCGCATCAAGCTCGTCCAGCGCAGCGTTGCGGACCGTACTGCACAACGACCGCGCCTTGGCTGGGGATAGTAACGGCAGGTCCACCCGGCTGGCGCGAGAGTGCACGAAGGCGTCGTAGAGCCCTTCCACCTCCGGTGGCAACAATCCCGGCCGTTCCAGGTTGCCGCCCCGCAGGACCCACAGCTCTTCCTGCTGGCCGATGTGCGCCAGGTCCCATACCAGCGGACTCATCAGCGGGTCGTACTGCCGATGCAATTCGGCATCGTCGAAATCGACGAGCCGAAGCGTGCGGGTTCGCGCGCGCTCCAGACCTTCCGCAAGCCGTTCTTTCGTCACATCCCCCCTCGGGCCATCCGCGCTACCGTCGCCGCGATGCCGTTGTCGATGACCCGGTCGGCGAAATCGTCGGCCGGACATCGTCCCGTCTCCACATTGAGCGTGAGCTGCTCCATCGCCGCGGCGAGCTCGGCAGGTGCCCGCTCCGTGGCGATGGCCAGACACCGGTTTGCCGCCGCGTAGAGCCGTCGGTCGCCCAACCCGAGCCGGGCCGCGGTGTCCCATGCCGTGGCCACCGGTTCGACCGCTTCGGCGGCCAGGTCGGCTGCGACCGGGTCGTCCAGCAAGGTGGTCAACGTGAAGGCCAGGGCCGGCCACACCGCCTCCGGCACGGAATCCAGGTAGCGGATCTCCAGCCACTGCCGCGGCCGCACCGGCGGGAACAGAGTGGTCAGGTGGTATTCAAGGTCGGCGTGGGTGGGATGGCGCCCGGCGAGCAGGACGCGACCGTCCACCCAGTCGGTGAACGGCACATAGTCGATGACCGGCAGGATCTCGTCACCGTCCGAACTGCGCACCATCATCACCGGCGCTTTGAGCGCGTACAGCGCCCAGTCGGTGCCGGGGTCCACACCGCTGGCGCCCAGAATCGGCCCGCACCGTGCCGAGTCCATCTGGCCCCACACCCACTGGCGGGTGGATTGCCAACCGGTGAACTGCCCACCCAACATCGGAGAGTTGCCCGCGATCGCAATCATCGTCGGCCCCAACGCGTGCGCCAGGCGCACCCGCGCCACCCAGCCGGTGCGTGGTCCGGCGTCCAGATTGACCTGGATCGAGGCCGTCGAGGTCATCATCGCCGCGCCGGCCGCCCGACTGTCAGTCGCGACAAAGAACTGCTCCATTGCGCGGTAGCGCGCGCCGGGATTGACCCGCGCCGGCGACCGCAGCGGATCTGCACCCAGGAACACCAGGCCCAGCCCGGACTCGGCCAGTGCGGCGCGCAGCGCCGCCTGGTCCCGGCTCATCGCGTCGATCGCGGCGAGCACACCGTCGGCCGGGGGACCCGAAAGTTCAACGGCGCCACCGGGTTCCATGGTGATTGCGCTTCCGCCCGGAAGAGGGTCGACCCATTTGAGAACGCCGTTGAGCTCATCCCAGCCGGGACGGCGCAGTGGATCGGCGGGGTCGAAGCAGTGCGCCTCGAGTTCCAGGCCGACGCGCCCCACTGGGCCGTCGGCGAGGCAACCCTCGGCGATGTGCTGCGCGACGGCCGCCGAGCCGGCCAGCGCGGTGTCCGGCGCGCCGATACCGTCCAGCGGCGGGGACGTGGCGGTCGCGGCGATGCGTGTCACCATCACTTCATCTTCCAGACGGGTCCGACATATTCCCGGACCCGCCCTCGCTACACCTTGGCCGAGACTTCGACGTCGATGTTGCCCCGGGTGGCCTTCGAATACGGGCACACCTGGTGAGCTTGATGGACCAGGTCCTCGGCCGCGCTCTGGTCCAGGCCGGGAAGGTACCCAACGATCTTGCCGGTGAGGCCGAACCCGCCATCGGAGTCCTTGCCGAATCCGATTTCGACGGTGACGTCGGTTGCGTCGTCGAGCTTGACCTTGGCCTTGCCGGCAACCAGCCGCAGCGCGCCCAGGAAGCACGCCGCGTAACCGGCTGAAAACAACTGCTCAGGGTTGGTGCCTTCACCGTTGCCGCCCATCGCCTTCGGCGGGCGGGTTTCCAGATCTATGCGGCCGTCGTCGGACTTGACGTGCCCGTCGCGGCCCCCGCCCGTCGCCGTTGATGTGGTGGTGTAAACGACTTCGATGCTCATGGCCTCGATCATGCCAGCCGCGGATGGTCAGCCGAGGTTCGCCCGGACTCCCTCCTCCACCTTCTTGCCGAGGTCGGCGTCGACGTTGCGCCAGTACTCGAACACCCGGGACAGCACCGGCTCCTGCACACCCTTGGAGACGTGTCCGATGATGTTGTGGGCCAACCGTTCCCGTTCGTCGTCGTTGAGCACATCGCGGACCAGGGTGCCGGCCTGACCCCAGTCGTCGTCCTCGGCGCGCAACGTGTAGGCCGATCGCACCATCTCCCCGTCGGCGAACCAGCGCACCTCGGCGGCGCGCTGCGGGTCGGCATGCGGGCCACCGAAGGAGTTGGGCGCGTAAACCGGATCCGATGCGTTCTTGATCCGCATGGCGCCGTCCTTGGAGTAGCTGTTGACCTCGACCTTGGGCGAATTCACCGGGATGTGCTTGTAGTTGGTGCCCAACCGGGCCCGGTGGGCGTCGGCGTAGGAGAAGCCGCGACCGAGCAGCATCTTGTCGGGGCTCAGCCCGGTGCCCGGCACGATGTTGTTGGGCTCGAAGGCGGCCTGCTCGATTTCGGCGTGATAGTCGGTGACGTTGCGGTTCAGCGTCAGCTTGCCGACGTCGATGAGCGGGTAGTCGCCGTGCGGCCACACCTTGGTGAGGTCGAATGGGTTGAACCGGTAGGTCTTGGCCTCCTCGAACGGCATGATCTGCATCCTCAGAGTCCAACTCGGGAAGTCGCCGCGCTCGATGGACTCATAAAGATCACGCTGGTGATAATCGCCGTCCTCACCGGCCAGTCGGTCGGCGTCCTCCTGGGTGAGGAAGTCGATGCCCTGGTCACTGATGAAGTGGTACTTCACCCAGAAGATCTCGTCGGCGGCGTTGATCCAGCTGTAGGTGTGGCTGCTGTAGCCGTTCATGTGCCGCCAGGTCTTGGGGATACCACGGTCGCCCATCAGCCAGGTGACCTGGTGCGCCGACTCCGGTGTGAGGGTCCAGAAGTCCCACTGCATGTTGTGGTTGCGCAAATTTGTTGCCTGCATTCGCTTTTGCGAGCGAATGAAGTGCTGGAACTTCAGCGGGTCGCGGATGAAGAAGACCGGCGTGTTGTTGCCGACCATGTCGAAGTTGCCTTCGCTGGTATAGAACTTCAATGCGAAGCCGCGCGGGTCACGCCAGGTGTCCGGGCTGCCGCGTTCGCCGGCCACGGTGGAGAACCTGATCAGCGTGTCGGTCTTGGTGCCCGGCTGGAATACCGCCGCACGGGTGTATCGACTCACGTCGTTGGTGACCTCGAAGAAGCCAAATGCGCCGCCGCCCTTGGCATGTGGCTGACGTTCCGGGATCCGTTCCCGATTGAACTGCGCCATCTGCTCGATCAGGTAGTGATCGTGCAGCAGGATCGGGCCGTCGGGACCAACGGTCAGCGACTCCTTGTCGCTGGGCGCCGGGCTACCGCCGTCAGTGGTGGTGAAACGCTCCGTCATTGACGATCTCCTTTTGCTGGGCTGGTTCGGTGCGGAACTGGTGGCTAGCGACCGGGCGGGCTGGACGGCGCGCTGGGACCTGACGTGGTCGGTTGCTGTGCCGGCGGAGGGGGTCCGGGCGGGAAGCCGGGGCCCATGCCGGGAGGCGGCGGCCCGCCGGGATACCGGAACTGCCATCCCGCTCCGGGGCCGCCGGGACCGCCCGGGCCACCCGGCTGGAACTGGCCGTGGTGGTGACGGTGGTGGTGATGGCACCTGCCGCCGCCGAATGCCATGGCGGCGGCAAAGAAGATGGTCGATGCGATGAAGACGATGCCCGCGACGATCACCACCCACGCTGCGACGCGGTAGAGCCGTGGCGGTTTCTCCACGTAGGCGGGCGGCGCGGTGGCAACCGGAGTCGCCGGGACGGATGGCTCGGGAGTTTCACTCATGCCTTCGAATATTGCCTAGGCGTACGACACCGTAAAGCCCTCAGGCAACAAAGATGCCGTGAATTGATGTAGCCCGGTGCTCGACGAGCACCGGGCTACTGGTTGAAGGTGTCAGCGACCGGGGGTCGGGGCCGGGGTTGTGGAGGGCGTCACCGACGAGGGCACCTGGCCGGGTCCGCCCGGTGCCGTGCCGGGGCCCACCTGCTGCTGGCCGCCGCCGCCGTTTGGGGAAGCCCGAGCGGTGGAACATCGCCGGATGGTGCTTGTGGTGATGGCCGTGGTGGCCACCGTGACCGGCGGCCAGCCCCAGCCGGAAACCGGTGAAGAAGATGACCGAGACGATGAATACGATCCCCGCGACGATGGCGACCCAGGCCGCCGCCCTGAAGACCTTGGGTGTGGTGTGGACGGGTTGCGGTGCCACGGCGGTCGAGGTGCGCGTGGTGGGAGTGTCAGAAATTTCGCTCATGACACGCATGATGCACGGGTAAACAGAAGTGGCCGCTATGCGCTACTTATGTAGCAGCTGTGAGCGATCGGCCGAAGGCCACGATCAGGGCAGGCGCCCGACGTTGATGGTGAAGAAACCGGCCACCCCAGTGCCGCTGTTGAAGAACCCGGAGTTGTATCCGCTGATTTGCCCGATCGGGGCGCCCAGGAAGAGCTCGGTGATGCCCTGGTTAAAAAGACCGGAAATGTTGCCGTTCATTGCCGAACCGCCCGCAGCCGAGTTGCCGAAGCCAGAGACAGCGCCCGTGCCCGCGCTTGTGGCGACCGAATTGCCAAAGCCTGAAACCAGGAGCCCGGTATTGCCGAAGCCGGACGTCAGGGCGCCGGAATCGGTGGTGGTGCCCAGCCCGGTGTTGACGTCACCCGAATTCCACAAGCCGGTGTTGATATCACCCGAATTGCCACTACCGGTGTTGGCCGCGCCTCCATTGAAGAAACCGGTGTTGGTGCTGCCGCCGTTGCCGAAACCGGTATTGATCCCGCCTCCGTTACCAATGCCGGTGTTCAAGCTGCCGCCGTTGCCGATCCCGAAGCTTCCCGCGCCGGAGTTTCCGAAGCCGATGTTGGCGGTTCCTGAGTTGCCAATACCCACCGTATGGACGTTGTACTGGCCAGACGTGTCGATGCCGGAGTTGAAGAAGCCGATGTTATTGGAGCCCGAGTTGAAGAACCCGATGTTGTTGGAGCCGGAGTTACCGAATCCGATATTGCCACTGCCAGAATTCAGACCGTTGAACACGAACTGGCCCGTCGTTGTGTCGTAATAGGCATTGCCGAGACCGATCAGGTTGTTCCCGGTCAGCCCCAGGCCGATGTTGTTGTTGCCGTGGTTGCCGGCGCCTTGGTTCCCATTACCGGTATTGGCGAGGCCGATGTTGTTGTTGCCTGAATTGCCGAACCCGACATTATGATTCCCCGGCCCGCGCACAATGCCCGCCAACGTGCCGCCGTTTCCCATCCCGATGTTTCCGACACCGACGTTGCCGCTGCCGAAATTCCCGTCACCGAAATTGCCGTTGCCGACGTTGGCATTACCCAAGTTGCCGCCGCCAATATTGCCGCTGCCGAAATTCCCGCTGCCCACATTGGCACTGCCGTTGTTGCCGTTGCCGACGTTGCCGGTGCCGCCTTTGTTCCCGATGCCGAGATTCGGCAAGTTGCTCAACAAATTCTGCAGCAAGCTCTGAGCCGGACCGAGCTGGCCGGCCGCCGCCGATGCTCCTGCGTGATAGCCGAACATCGCGGCGACGTCCTGGGCCCACATGCTCTCGTAGAAGCCCTCGACGGCTGCGATCGCCGGAGCGTTCAGCCCTAGGAAGTTTGTCCGGACCAACTGCACCAACGCGTTCCGGTTTGCGGCCACTTCGAGCGGATGAACGATCGCCGCTCGTGCCGCCTCGAATGCGCTGACGACCGCGTTGGCCTGACCAGCCACGCCGGCAGCCTGGGCCGACGCGGCACTCAGCAACCCCGCATAGGGAGCTGCCGCACCGGCCATCGCCGCCGCTGCCGCGCCCTGCCAAGACTGGCCAGTCAGCCCCGTCGTCACCGCCGAAAACGCCCCGGCCGCCGACGCCAACTCATCGGCCAGGCCCTCCCAGGCCGCCGCCGCCTGCAGCATCGGCGCCGAGCCGGCGCCGAGGAACATGCGCAACGAATTGATCTCCGGCGGCAATACCGAGAAATTCTGCACTACCCCAACCCCCTAAGCGTGTCGTGACGCGACCGTCAACAACTGTATGACAGGGATAGGCGGCAGATTTGCTTTTTGCTGGGACAGCGCGTGAACGTTTGTTACGCCTGCGCGGCGAGCAATTCGGCGATCTGAATGGTGTTCAGCGCAGCGCCCTTGCGCAGGTTGTCGCCCGAGACGAACAACGCCAGGCCCCGGCCATCGGGCACGCCCGGGTCCTGCCGGATGCGTCCGACCAGGGATTCGTCCACCCCGGCGGCGGCCAGCGGGGTGGGTACGTCGACCAGCTTCACGCCCGGTGCACCGTCGAGCAGCTCCCGGGCCCGCTCCGGCGAGATCGGCCGGGCGAACTCGGCGTTGATCGACAGGGAGTGCCCGGTGAACACCGGAACCCGCACACATGTGCCGCTGACGAGCAGATCGGGGATGCCCAGGATCTTGCGGCTCTCCGAACGCAGCTTCTGGTCCTCGTCGGTCTCGCCCGAGCCGTCGTCGACCAGCGAACCGGCCAGCGCGACCACGTTGAAAGCGATCGGCGCGACGTACTTGCGCGGCGCCGGGAACTCGACCGCGCGCCCGTCGTGCACCAGCCCCTCGGCGCCGTCCAGGACCGCGCGGGCCTGGGTCACCAGTTCCTCGACCCCGGCCAATCCGCTGCCGGACACCGCCTGATACGTCGACGCGACCAGCCGCACCAGTTGCGCTTCGTCGTGCAGCACCTTGAGCACCGGCATCGCGGCCATCGTGGTGCAGTTCGGGTTGGCGATGATGCCTTTGGGGCGATTGTGTGCGTCCCGCTCAAAGTTGACCTCGGACACCACCAGCGGCACGTCGGGGTCCTTACGCCAGGCCGACGAGTTGTCGATCACCGTGGCCCCGGCCGCGGCGAACCTTGGCGCCTGCACCCGGGACATGGTGGCACCGGCGGAGAACAGCGCAATGTCCAGCCCGGTCGGGTCGGCCGTCTCGGCGTCCTCGACCTCGATCTCCTGGCCACGGAAGGCCAGCTTGCGGCCTTGCGACCGGGCCGAGGCGAAGAACCGTACCGAGTCGGCTGGGAAGTCGCGCTCGTCGAGCAGGGTCCGCATCACCTGGCCCACCTGGCCGGTAGCCCCGACCACCCCTATGGCAACCATCTACCGGCCCGTCCCTGCATACACCGTTGCCTCCTCGTCGCCGCCAAGACCGAACGCCTCATGCAACGCAACAACGGCCTTATCTAGTTCGGTGTCCCGGCAGAGCACGGAAATGCGGATTTCCGAGGTCGAGATCAGCTCGATGTTGACGCCGACCGCCGCCAGCGCCTCGCAGAACGTTGCCGTGACGCCGGGGTGGCTGCGCATGCCGGCCCCGATCAGCGAAACCTTGCCGATGTGGTCGTCGTAGAGCAGCTGGGTGAAGCCGATCTCGTCCTTGAGCGAGTCCAGCTTCGCCACCGCGGTGGGCCCGCTGTCGCGCGAGCAGGTGAAGGTGATGTCGGTCTTGCCGTCCTCGACCTTGGAGACGTTCTGCAGCACCATGTCGATGTTCACGTCGGCCTCTGCGACGGCCCGGAACACCCGTGCGGCGTACCCCGGAATGTCGGGGATGCCGACGATGGTCACCTTGGCCTCGCTGCGGTCGTGTGCGACGCCGGTCAGAAGGGGGCTTTCCATGGGTATGTCCTTGATCGATCCGACAACGACGGTGCCCGGACGGTCCGAGTACGACGACCGGACGTGCACCGGAAGGTCGTAGCGCCGGGCATATTCGACACAGCGCAGCATCAGCACCTTGGCGCCGCAGGCCGCCAACTCCAGCATCTCTTCGAAGGTGACCGTCTCCAGCTTGCGGGCGTTGCGCACGATCCTCGGGTCGGCGCTGAAGATGCCGTCCACGTCGGTGTAGATCTCGCACACATCGGCGTTGAGCGCCGCGGCCAGCGCGACCGCCGTCGTGTCCGAGCCACCGCGGCCCAGCGTGGTGACGTCGCGGGTGTCCTGGCTGACGCCCTGGAAGCCGGCGACCAGCACGATCCGCCCCTCGTCGAGCGCGGCCTGCACGCGGCTCGGGGTGACGTCGATGATCTTCGCGTTGCCGTGGGTGCCGGTGGTGATGACGCCCGCCTGCGAACCGGTGAACGACCGGGCGTGCGCGCCCAGCGACTCGATCGCCATCGCGACCAGCGCGTTGGAGATCCGCTCACCGGCGGTGAGCAGCATGTCCAGTTCCCGCGGCGGCGGGACGGGGCAGACCTGTTGAGCCAGATCCAGCAGGTCATCGGTGGTGTCGCCCATCGCGGAAACCACAACGACGACGTCGTTCCCCTGCTTCTTGGTCTCGACGATCCGCTCGGCCACACGGCGAATCCGGTCGGCGTCGGACACCGAGGATCCGCCGTATTTCTGCACGACGAGCGCCACTGATTTCCCTGTTCTTTACGAGGGCTACTGGGTTTAAGTCCACAACAGGATACGTGTCGCCGCATCCCCATTTATCCGACGCCGATCAGGTAGTGGCGCCGAACGTGGGCTTCCGGTAGGCGAATGTGACCGAATCCATCGGTAGGCCAGACGTGCGGCGGCGAGAGGTGGCGTTTTGGTAGAGTGCACAACGTGCAGCGGGTGCTCCTCCTCGGACGCCGCGACGGGGTCTGATCCAGACCGGCTTCCCGTCGCGGGAGTTCGCGATGCGCCGGTCTCTAGGTTCCTCACTCAAATCCCTGGAGCACAAACCGTGACTAATTCCGATTCACCCGACGTCTACGTCTCGACGCGCACCATCAGCACACCCGCCGGCGCCCCGCGGCCCGGCCAGCCGGTGTGGAATCCACAACGCGGCTCGTCCATGCCGGTCAATCGCTACCGTCCGTTCGCCGAAGAAGTCGAGCCCATCCGGGTTGCCGACCGTACCTGGCCCGATCGAGTCATCGAGCACGCACCGCTGTGGTGCGCGGTGGACCTGCGCGACGGCAACCAGGCGCTGATCGACCCGATGAGCCCGGCTCGCAAGCGGCGTATGTTCGATCTGCTGGTCCGGATGGGCTACAAGGAGATCGAGGTCGGATTCCCCTCGGCCAGCCAGACCGACTTCGACTTCGTCCGCGACATCATCACCGACGGCGCCATCCCCGACGACGTCACCATCCAGGTACTCACCCAGTGCCGCCCCGAGCTGATCGAGCGCACCTTTGAGGCGTGCGAGGGCGCCGCGAACGTGATCGTGCACTTCTACAACTCGACCTCGATCCTGCAGCGCCGCGTGGTGTTCCGCGCCGATCGGGACGCGGTGCAGGCCATCGCGACCGACGGTGCGCGTAAGTGCGTCGAGGAGGCGGCGAAATACCCGGGCACCCGGTGGCGGTTCGAGTACTCACCGGAGTCCTACACCGGGACCGAACTGGCGTACGCCAAGCAGGTCTGCGACGCCGTCGGCGAGATCATTCAGCCGACGCCGGACAACCCGATCATCTTCAACCTGCCCGCCACCGTGGAGATGGCCACACCCAACGTCTACGCCGACTCGATCGAGTGGATGAGTCGCAATCTGGCCAACCGGGAGTCGGTCATCCTGAGCCTGCACCCGCACAACGACCGCGGAACTGCCGTTGCCGCAGCCGAATTGGGCTATCAGGCCGGGGCCGACCGGATCGAGGGTTGCCTGTTCGGCAACGGCGAGCGCACCGGCAACGTCTGCCTGGTCACGCTGGGGCTCAACCTGTTCTCTCGCGGCGTCGACCCGCAGATCGACTTCTCCAACATCGACGAGATCCGGCGCACGGTGGAGTACTGCAACCAGCTGCCGGTCCACGAACGCCACCCCTACGGCGGCGACCTGGTGTACACCGCGTTCTCCGGTAGCCATCAAGACGCCATCAACAAGGGCCTGGACGCGATGAAGTTCGACGCCGACGCCGCCGACACCGACGTCGACGACATGCTCTGGCAGGTGCCGTACCTGCCGATCGATCCCAAGGACGTCGGCCGCACCTACGAAGCGGTGATCCGGGTCAACTCGCAGTCCGGCAAGGGCGGGGTGGCCTACATCATGAAGGCCGACCACGGCCTGGCCCTCCCGCGCCGGCTGCAGATCGAGTTCTCGCAGGTCATTCAAAAGATGGCCGACGGTGAGGGCGGCGAGGTGTCGCCGAAGGAAATGTGGGAGGCGTTCTCCGAGGAGTACCTGGCCCCGGTGCGGCCCCTGGAACGGATCAAGCAGCGGGTGGACGCGTCCGAAGAGGACTCCGGAACCACCACCATCTCAGCCACCGTCAAGATCGACGGCGTGGACACCGAGATCAGCGGTGCCGGCAACGGCCCGCTCGCCGCTTTCGTCCACGCGCTGGGCACCGTCGGGTTCGACGTGGCCGTGCTCGATTACTCCGAGCACGCGATGAGCGCCGGTGACGATGCGCAGGCCGCTGCGTATGTAGAGGCCTCGGTATCCGGAAGGACCGTGTGGGGCGTCGGCATCGCGCCGTCGATCACCACTGCGTCGTTGCGGGCCGTGGTGTCGGCGGTCAATCGGGCGTCCCGCTAATTGTCGAAGTAGGTGCGCAACAGCCGGTCGACGAGCCCGGCCGGGTCCTCGTCCGGGTTCGGGATGGTCAGCTTGCTGAACATATAGCCGTTGAGCAGCCGGCTCAGCTCCTCCATCTGCTCGGTGGTCGGCTCGAACCCCGCCGCCTGGAAGATCAGCGTGGCGGACTTGACGGCGGCGGCCTGCAATTGCGCCAGATACGGCTGCAATTCGGGCCGCCGCGTGCCCTCCATGAACAGCTCAAAGCGAGCCAGAGTGTAGCGCCGCATCTGCTCGTCGGGCTCGGCCAGCATGCGTGTCATCAGCGCCTTGACGCCGTCGCGGGCGAGTGAACCGACCGCGGCTCGCACGAATTCGACTCGCTGCCAATGCAATTCGACGGTGCGCGCAGCGGTAGCCTCCAGGAGGGCCTGGCGGGTGCGGAAGTAGTTTGACGTGGTGCCGGCGGGCAGGCGCGCCAGATCGTCGACATGGCGATGCGTCAGACCCCCGACCCCTTCGTCGGCGAGGATGCCGATTGCGGTGTCGAGGATCTGAACGCGGCGTTCGGGATTCGGGGGCACGTGTTTCTTTCTAGGAGTCTTTGTAGCGCAGCCGCCAGAACATCGTCAGGAACACCGGGTAGACCGCGATCAGCAGCAAGTAGCTGAACCACATCGGGAACCAGGTGACGATCGTCGTGTCCATGACGATGTAGGAACAGTAAACGTGTAGCGGCACACTGCCCGCGATGTAGACCACGGATCCGGTGAACAGCGCCCGGTGCCGCTTGTTGGCGAACTGGACGCGCCGCCACACCAGGATTCCCGTGATGCCCGCGTAGGTCATCGGGACCAGCAGGATCCGGTCGTTGGTCACGTTCATCACGTGCTGCAGCGTGAGGGCGTCACCGAAGATCACCCGGTAGACGTGCATGGCGACGCCCAGCGAGATGGTCAGCATCGCAACTTCTCGGAAGAAATAGCCATGCCGACGGTACGAGCTCCATAGGGAGCGGTTCTTTGGTTGGTGTACTACACCAGTAGTGGTTGTCATGGCGCTGACGGTACCACTACGGCCGTAGTGGACGCAAGGGTTTAACCGCGTCGCCGGCTGACGGCCGAGCGGGGCGGCCCGGCCCGCATGTGATTGCGGACGCGACTCATGGTTTCTCCGAGGAGTCGTACGTCCTGGTCGGAGAGCGAATCGAAGAGCAGCTCGCGGACGACCTCGATGTGCCCGGGCATAACCTTGCCCAGTCGGACTCGGCCCGCCTCGGTGATGTCAACTGTGGTGGCCCGCCGGTCGTGGGGGCTGGCATTGCGGGTGATCAGTCCCGCCTTCTCCAACAGTCCGGCCTGATGAGTCAGGCCACTGCGGCTGTAGACGACCTTGTCGGCAAGGTCGGTCATGGTGAGCTGCCCGTCGGCGTCGTCGAGCTGCGCCAGGATCTCGAACTGCACGTAGCTGAGGCCGCCGTCGGCTTGTAGCTGCTGGTTCACCGCGTACTGCAGCAGGCTGACCGCTTCGGTCAGGGCGAAGTACGTATGCATCTGAGCTGGTGTGAGGGCGTCGCCCATCCCGTCATCGTAATGCTTCGATTTCGAAGCAAAGTGATCAGCCTCACACCTTCCAGGAGGAATTGCTTCGATGTCGAAGCAAGTTACACCTGGCGTAACTGCTTCGAATTCGAAGCATCAGATGGGAGGAATGATGAAGGCAGTGCTGTACCACCGTTACGGCAGTAGTGAGGTGCTCGAGTACACCGAGATCCAGCGACCGACGCCATCCGCTGGGCAGGTACTGGTCAAGGTGGCCGGAACATCGTTCAACCCGGTCGATGCGGGCATCCGCGGGGGCTATTTGTCCGAGGTGTACACGATCAGCTTTCCGCACATCCCCGGTATCGACTTCGCGGGCACCATCGCTGAACTCGGTGACGGCGTGACGGGCTGGAGCGTCGGCGACGCGGTCGTGGCGTTGCTCCCACTGGATGCTGACGGCGCAGCCGCTGAGTACGTGCTGGCACCGGCGGAGGCATTGGCGGCCGCGCCGCGGTCGGTGTCGCTGGCCGATTCCGCGGCACTGCCGACGGTAGGGCTGACGGCGTGGCAGGCGTTGTTCGAGCTGGCCGAATTGAAGGTAGGACAACAGATCCTGATCAACGGTGCCGGCGGAGCCGTCGGCGGTTATGCGGTCCAACTCGCCAAGCAAGCCGGTGCGGTCGTCACCGCAACGGCATCTGCCCGCAGCGCCGACCGGCTACGCGACTACGGCGCTGATCGGGTCATCGAGCACATCGACTACTCGCGAACACCGATTGCCGTCGCCGGCCAGCCGTTTGATGTGGTGCTCAACCTGGTGAGCACCAGCGCGGAGGAAACCGCCGCCTTGGTCGGCGTCGTCGCCGATGGCGGCATCCACGTCGGCACCATGGCGTCCGGCACGGAGGATCCCGTGCGGGCGGTGCGAGCGCAACGCGTCTTCGTCCGCAGCGACGCCGGGCAGCTGGCCGAACTGGTGCGCCGCGTCGACGCCGGGGAGCTGCACATCGACGTTGCCGACCATCGGCCACTGGCGCAGACCGCTGCCGTGCACGATGCGTCCGACGCCGGTCGCCTACCCGGCAAGACGATTCTGTTGCCTGCCGATCGATGACCCGCTCGGAAACTGCATCGCGCCTTCCCGTCGACTTGGTTCGGCGGGAAGGCCGCGTTTTGCCTAAAACAGGGCGAGCTGGTCGTCGGCCCGAGATGCGTCGACGAATTCCTCCATGCTGGTGCCGCCCACCACGGATCCGACGTTGTCCATGAACTGCGCGTCGGAAACGACTGGAACACCGAGCTGCAGGGCGTGATAGCCCTTGCCCTGCTCGGGGGTCGTGTCGTTGCACACCACCAGAGAGGTCTCGCGATCGACGTCGTCGCTGTAGGCCAGCCCAGCGTGCAGGATCCGTTCGACGAGTTCCTCGTGGGTGCGCCCCACCTCGGCGGCCAGCGCGACGCGCATGCCCTGGACCAGTGGTCTGTCACGGACGTAGCGGCCCGGGTTCAGATAGGGACAGGGCATCCGGGCCGCCAACGTCTTCAGCGGCCGCAGCTCGTCATGGGTGACGCGGCCGTTGGGCCAACGGCTCCGGGTCACCGGATGCACCGGCAACCAGATGTCCCGGTCGCGCGCCCTTCCTAAGGCCGCGGCCAGGACCCCGGTCAGCACCATGGCGTCGTCGAACGCGTCGTGTGGCCGTTCCTGTGTAACACCCCAGTGCGCCGCAAGCGTCTCTAGCCGCAGGTTCTCCAGGCCCAGCTCGAGGCGGCGGGCGAGCTCGACCGTGCACATGACGGTGTCGACGGGCAGCTCGGCGTCCACCATCTCCGCTTCGGCCGCCAGGAACGAGTAGTCGAACGCGACGTTGTGCGCCACCAGGGTGCGGCCGGCCAGCACCTCGATCACGTCTGCCGCAATGTCGGCGAACTGCGGCTGATCTTCGAGCATCGCGGCCGTCAACCCGTGTACGTGCGTAGGCCCGGGATCGACCCCTGGGTTGAGCAAGCTGACCACCGACTGTTCGACCCGGCCACGGGAATCGAGCCCCAGCACGGCGATGCTGATGATCCGGGCCTGACCCGGGCGGAAGCCCGAGGTCTCGACGTCGATGACGGCCCATCCCCCGTCCGGCTCTCGTGCAGGCCGGCCCCAGGACATCCGGTTCATGGCTTGAGGATGGCACGGCGAACCGACATCTCTGGTTCGCTGACGCGTCGTGTCGGCGTCCAAAGGGCTCTGAGGGCGACCCGCTGCACCCGGCGCAGAGCGCCGCGTTTGCGATCGCCCTTAAACTGCCCGGGTGATCACCGCTCGCGCTCGTCTGGCTCTCGCCGCTGGGGCAAGCGCGCGCTGGGCATCGCGAGTCACCGGGCGTGGTGCGGGCGCGATGATCGGCGGTCTGGTCGCGCTGACGCTGGACCGCTCGGTGTTGCGCCAGCTCGGGGCGGGCCGGCGGACGGTCATCGTCACCGGGACCAACGGCAAGTCGACGACGACCCGGATGACCGCAGCCGCGCTAGGCACCATCGGCCCCGTGGCCACCAACGCCGAGGGCGCCAACATGGACGCCGGGCTGGTGGCCGCGTTGGCCGCCGACCGGCGGGCGGAGCTGGCTGCCCTCGAGGTCGACGAGATGCACGTGCCGCATGTGTCCGACGCCGTGGAACCGGCCGCGATCGTGTTGCTCAACCTGTCACGCGACCAGCTGGACCGCGTCGGAGAGATCAACGTCATCGAACGAACCCTGCGGGGCGGTCTTCAGCGGCACCCCAACGCGGTGATCGTCGCCAACTGTGACGACGTGCTGATGACCTCCGCCGCCTACGACAGCGCGAATGTGGTCTGGGTGGCCGCTGGTGGATCCTGGGCGAACGACTCGGTCAGCTGTCCACGCAGCGGTGAGGTGATTGTCCGTGAGCAGCAGCATTGGTACTCCACCGGTGCGGACTTCAAGCGGCCCAGCCCGCAGTGGTGGTTCGACGACACCACCCTGTACGGCCCGGACGGCCTGGCACTAGCGATGCGCTTGGCCCTGCCCGGGACGGTGAACCGTGGCAATGCCGCTCAGGCGGTGGCCGCCGCCGTCGCCCTAGGCGCCGACCCGGCCAAGGCCGTCGCGGCGGTATCGGCGGTCGACGAGGTCGCCGGCCGGTACCGGACCGTCCGACTAGGCGACCACGAGGTGCGGATTCTGCTGGCCAAGAACCCGGCCGGCTGGCAGGAGGCGTTATCGATGGTCGACAAGCACGCCGACGGCGTGGTGATCGCGGTCAACGGGCAGATCCCCGACGGCGAGGACCTGTCCTGGCTGTGGGATGTGCGCTTCGAACACTTCGAAGAAACCGCTGTTGTCGCGGCCGGCGAACGCGGCACCGACCTGGCGGTGCGGCTGGGCTACGCCGGGGTCGAGCACACGCTGGTGCACGACACCGTTGCGGCCATCGCGTCGTGCCCCCCGGGACGGGTGGAGGTCGTCGCCAACTACACCGCCTTCCTGCAGCTGAACCGAAGGCTGGCGCGCAATGGCTGACTCGAAAGTGCGGATCGGGCTGGTGCTGCCCGATGTGATGGGCACCTACGGCGACGGCGGCAACGCGGTGGTGTTGCGCCAACGCCTCTTGCTGCGCGATATCCCCGCCGAGATCGTAGAGATCACGCTGGCCGATCCGGTGCCGGACTCGCTGGACCTGTACACGCTCGGCGGCGCGGAGGACTATGCCCAGCGGTTGGCCACCCGGCACCTGATTCGGTACCCGGGCCTGCAGCGCGCGGCCGAACGCGGCGCGCCGGTGCTGGCGATCTGCGCGGCGGTGCAGGTGCTCGGGCACTGGTACGAGACGTCGTCGGGAGAACGGGTCGACGGGGTGGGGATGCTCGATGCCACTACCTCGCCCCAGGAGACGAGGACCATCGGCGAGCTGGTGTCCAAGCCGCTGCTGGAAGGGCTCACACAGCGGTTGACCGGGTTCGAGAACCACCGCGGCGGCACCGTGCTGGGCCCGGCCGCTTCGCCGCTGGCCGCCGTCACCAAGGGCGCCGGGAACCGGGCCGGCGACGGCTTCGACGGCGTCGCGCAGGGCAACGTGCTGGCGACCTACATGCACGGCCCCTGTTTGGCGCGCAACCCGGAGCTGGCCGACCTGCTGCTCGGCAAGGTGGTCGGCGAACTGGCGCCGCTAGAGATGCCCGAGGTGGACCTGTTGCGCCGCGAACGACTAGCGGCGCGCTGAGGTGCGGGCCCAAACGGTGACGTTCAGCGCGCGACTCGCGGCGGGTGCCGCGGTGCTCGGCACGGCGGCGGTCATCGCGTCGCCGACGCCGGCGCATGCCGAGCCGGAAGTGTTGATCGGCCGGTACAGCGTGCAGTACGCGGGCAGCGACAAACCGACCGCCTGGCTCTTCGTTCCCTGCGGGTCGGACTGCACGCGGGCGACCTCACAAGACGGCGGGACGTTCGTCATCAGCTGGGAATTTCAGCTCGCCAACGGACGATGGACCCACAACGGCACGACCCAGGTGCCATGCCCTAACGGCGCAACGACCCCGGCAACCGTGCATTACAGCTTCGACGCGGTGACGCTGGCCGGCGAAGGCGAAACGGCGACCTCGGGGTGTGGTGGCGAGCCGGGCGACAGCTACACGCGGCGGTTCCAGCTCAGTAAGGCCTGAGGTTCGTCACACCATCGCGCGGCGGCCGGTGAGCGCGCGACCCAGGGTCAGCTCGTCGGCGAACTCCAAGTCACCGCCCATCGGCAGCCCCGAGGCGATCCGCGTCACCGTGAGGCCGGGGATATCGCGCAGCATCCGCACCAGATAGGTGGCCGTAGCCTCGCCCTCGGTGTTGGGGTCGGTGGCGATGATCACCTCGGTGATGTCGACGTCGTCGACCCGCTGACCGATCCGGGTCAACAGCTCCCGGATCCGCAATTGTTCGGGACCGATGCCGGACAGCGGGTCCAGCGCCCCGCCCAGCACGTGATAGCGGCCCCGAAATTCGCGGGTGCGCTCCACCGCCTGGATGTCCTTCGGTTCCTCGACGACGCACACCTGCGAACCGTCCCGGCGCGGGTCGGCGCAGATCCGGCAGCGTTCCTCGTCGGAGACGTTGCCGCAGACGGCACAGAAGCGCACGCCGTCGCGGACTTTGCCCAACACGGCCGTCAACCGGTCGATCTCCGGCGGCTCGACGGATAACAAGTGGAAGGCGATGCGCTGGGCGCTCTTGGGTCCGATGCCTGGCAGCTTGCCGAGCTCGTCGATCAGGTCCTGAACCGGTCCTTCGAACATGCTGGTGGGATCAGACCCCCGGCACGCCGGGTGCAGGCGGCGCGGCCGGCGGGGCCGGCGGACGCAGGCCACCGGCCAGCGCACCCAGCCGCTCCTGCGCCATCTTGGTGACTTGCTGGGACGCATCGCGCATGGCGCCGACGATCAGGTCCTGCAAGGTGTCGATGTCGCTGGGGTCAACGACCTTGGGGTCGATCGTCACTCCCACCACCTCACCGCTGCCTTTGACGGTGACCTTGACCAGTCCCCCACCCGCTTCACCATGCACCTCGGAGTTCGCCAGCTGCTGCTGGGCCTCGAGTAGTTTCTGCTGCATCTGCTGCGCCTGAGCCAGCAGCTGCGACATATCGCCTCCGGGTTGCATGACAGTCCCCTCGCATCTTGGTCTCGAGTTGGTTTCGCCTGCGCTTGTCGGGCGATTTGAAACATTCAGCGTAGTCCGCGCGGCGATACCTTGGCGCAGTGGACGTACGAGTCAGCCTGCGTGTCGGCATCGCCATGATCATCGGCGCACTTGCAGCCGCCGCAGTCCCCGTCGGGCCGCTGATGCCCGCCGCAACCGCGGCGCCCGGCAGTCTGGCCGGCATGATTGTGTTCATCGATCCCGGCCACAACGGCGCAAACGACGCTTCCATCGGGCGCCAGGTCCCCACCGGACGAGGCGGCACCAAGGACTGTCAGGCCAGCGGCACGTCGACCAACAGCGGATACTCCGAGCACACCTTCACCTGGGACACCGCGCTGCGACTGCGGGCCGCCCTCAATGCCCTTGGAGTCCGGACCGCGATGTCGCGCGGCAACGACAACGCGCTCGGTCCCTGCGTCGACGAACGCGCGAACATGGCAAATGCGCTGCACCCGAACGCGATCGTCAGCCTGCACGGTGACGGCGGCCCGGCATCCGGGCGGGGATTCCATGTCAACTACTCCTCGCCTCCGCTCAACGCGGCCCAGGCCGGACCGTCGGTGCAGTTCGCCCGCGTCATGCGCGACCAGTTGCAGGCGTCCGGCATCCCGCCGGCGAACTACATCGGACAGGGCGGCCTCTACGGACGCTCGGACCTGGCTGGCTTGAACCTCGCCCAGTACCCGTCCGTGCTGGTCGAACTGGGAAACATGAAGAATCCCGCGGATTCGGCGTTGATGGAGTCCGCCGAGGGTCGGCAGAAGTACGCCGACGCGTTGGTCCGCGGCGTCGCCGGGTTCCTGGCCACCCAGGGCCAGGCGCGCTAGGCGGACTGGCCTTCCAGCTCGTTCTTCAGGTTGGTCAGCACCTCGTTCTGAATCCTCTTCAGACCCAGCGGCGCGAACGTCTTCTCGAAGAAGCCCTTCACGCCGCCGGCACCGGTCCAGGTCGTCGTCATCGTGACGCTGGATCCGGGGCCCGCCGGAGCCACCGTCCAGTTGATGACCATCGACGAGTTCGCGTCCTTCTCGATGACCGTGTGCCCGGCAACGTCCACGTTGACCTGCACGTTGCGCACCCGCGACTCCGTCGCCTGCAGCCGCCACTTGGCCACCGTGCCCTGACCCTGACCGCCTTCGAGCACTTCGTACTCGCTGTACTGCGGGGAAAGGATCTTCGGACGGACGTTGCGGTAGTCGGCCACCGCATCGAGCGCTGCCTTCGGCTCAGCGTTGATCCAGACGGTGCTCGCCGCCTTCACCTGTCCCATCAGGTGTAACTCCTCTGCTCATGACCGTGCCACGGCACGGTCGGCTGTCGGGGACCACGATATAGGGGCGCTGCGCGGCTACCCGTCGATGCGGCGGGCACCCAGTTCGTTCTGCAGCAGCTCGAGAGCGACCTCCTCCGGGTCGCGCCGGGGCTCCGACGGATCGGTGCGCCCGGCTTCGGCGAGCATGCTCTCCTCTTCGTCACGCTGCACGGAATTCTGTTGCACCGCAGGCTCTTCCACCTGTGGAGGCGGGGCGGTGAGATCTGCGGCCGCCGGCGGGCCGGTCTCACAACGCACCCGCCAGTTCACCCCGAGGGCGTCCTTGAGCGCTTCGACGATGACGTCGGCGTTGCGCTGCTCGGACAGCCGCTTGGCCAGCGGCGCCGCTTCATGGGTCAACACCAGCGTGTTGTCCTCGACGGCAAGGACCGTGGCACCGGACAACATGACGGCGGTGGTGCGGCTGCGCTCGCGGACCTTGTCGCGCACCGTCGGCCACATGCTGCGCACCGCGGCGGCGTTGAGTTCGCCCGGCGCGGCGGGAGCCGGCGGAGCAGCCGCGGGCGGCGATGGCGGCGATGGCGGCAAGGACGGCGCTTGCGGCGCCGGTTGCGGTGCGGGCGCCGGGGACTTCGGCGGCGCCGCCGAGGCCGGCTCGGCCTTGGGCTCCGGCCGCGGCGCGGGCCGGGTGATCGGCGGACGAGCCGGCGCGCTGGGCGGGGGTGCGTCCGCGGCCGGTATCGAGATGGCCAGCCGGGTCTCGATGCGCTCGACGCGTTGCAGCAACGCCGATTCGGCGTCGCTGGCCGAAGGCAGTAGCAGCCGGGCGCACACCACTTCGAGCAGCAGCCGCGGCGCCGTGGCGCCACGCATCTCCCCGAGACCGGCTTGGACGACTTCGGCATATCGGGTCAGGGTCGCCGAACCGATCCGGGCCGCTTGATCCCGCATGCGGTCCAGGATGTCCTCCGGGGCGTCCACTACGCCGCGGGACACCGCGTCCGGTACCGCTTGCATGAGGATGAGGTCGCGGAACCGTTCCAGCAGATCGGTGGCGAAGCGCCGCGGATCGTGCCCGGCGTCGATCACCGATTCGACGGCGCCGAACAACGCCGCCGCATCCCCGGCGGCCAATGCGTCGACGGCGTCGTCGATGAGCGCGACGTCGGTGGCGCCCAGCAGCCCCAGCGCACGCTGGTAGCCCACCCGGCCGTCGTCCGATCCGGCCACCAGCTGGTCCAACACCGACAGCGTGTCGCGAGGCGAACCTCCGCCGGCCCGGATGACCAGCGGATACACCGCCTCGTCGACGACGACGCCCTCCTGCTCACAGATCCGGGAGATCAGCGCCCGCATCGTGCGGGGCGGCAGCAGCCGGAACGGATAGTGATGGGTGCGTGACCGGATGGTGGGCAGGACCTTCTCCGGCTCGGTGGTCGCGAAGATGAAGATGAGGTGTTCGGGTGGTTCCTCGACGATCTTGAGCAGCGCATTGAACCCGGCCGTGGTCACCATGTGCGCTTCGTCGACGATGAACACCCGGTAGCGCGACTGCGCCGGCGCGTAGAAGGCGCGGTCGCGCAGTTCGCGAGTGTCGTCGACGCCGCCGTGGCTGGCCGCGTCGAGTTCGACCACATCGATGCTGCCCGGCGCATTGGGGGCCAACGCCTGGCAGGAATCGCAGACCCCGCACGGGGTGGCGGTGGGCCCCTCAGCGCAGTTCAGCGAGCGCGCGAGAATGCGTGCGGACGAGGTCTTTCCGCACCCGCGCGGGCCGGAAAACAGGTAAGCGTGGTTGATCCGGCCCGCTTGCAGGGCGATGGAGAGTGGCTCGGTGACGTGCTCCTGCCCCACCACTTCGGCGAAGGTTGCCGGTCGGTACTTGCGGTAGAGGGCCACGGTGAGCAGGCTACCGACGCGGGCCGACGCCTCGCTCGTCGGCGTTGATTCTGCGTCCAGGGCACGGGGCACCTGAACTTTCCCGCCGTCAGCGCAGAATCAAGTGAGAGATTCGGTCGCTGCCAGCAGTGCGCACGTGGCCAGCCCGTCAACCGCGTCACGTAGGTCCGACAACGACGGGAAAGACGGCGCGATGCGAATGTTCTTGTCGTCCGGGTCTTTGCGATACGGGAAGGACGCACCGGCCTCGGTCACGGCGATCCCGGCATCCTTGGCGAGCGCGACGGTCCGGCGTGCGGTCCCGGGCAACACGTCGAGGCTGATGAAATAGCCGCCCTTTGGCTCGGTCCACGAGGCGATCTTGGCGTCGCCCAGCCGTTGCTCCAGGATCTCGGCGGCCAGCGCGAACTTCGGCGCCAGGATTTGCTGGTGTCGAAGCATGTGCAGCCGCACCCCGTCGGCGTCGCCGAAGAAGCGCAGGTGGCGTAGCTGGTTCACCTTGTCCGGCCCGATCGACTTCTTCCCGGCGTACTGCAGGTACCAGGCGATGTTGCCGAGCGAGCCGCCGAAGAAGCTGACCCCGGCACCGGCGAAGGTGATCTTGGACGTGGACGCGAAGATGTAGGGCCGGTTGGGGTTGCCCGCCTTGGTGGCCAGGCCGAGCACGTCGACCTGACGGATGAAGTCGTGGGTCAGGGTGTGCACCGCATAGGCGTTGTCCCAGAACAGGCGGAAGTCGCTGGCCGCGGTCTGCATCTGGACCAGACGTCGGACGTTCTCCCAGGAGTAAGTGATCCCGGTCGGATTGCCGAAGACCGGGACCGTCCACATGCCCTTGATTGCTGGGTCGGCCGCGACCAGTTCTTCGATCAGGTCGACGTCCGGGCCGTCCTCGAGCATGGGAACCGGGATCATCTCGATGCCCATCGTCTCGGTGATGGCAAAGTGCCGGTCATAGCCGGGCACCGGGCACAGGAACTTGACGGCCGGCTCCTTGCTCCACGGCCGCGGCGAATCCACGCCGCCATGCAGCATCGAGAAGACGACGACGTCGTGCATGAACTCCAGGCTGGCGTTGTTGCCCGCAATCAGGTTCTGCACCGGAAGGCCGAGCAACTCGGCGAAGATCGCCCGCAACCCCGGCAGGCCGTGCAGTCCGCCATAGTTGCGGGTGTCGGTCCCCTCCGGGTCACGGAAGTCGGCGCCGGGCTGCGACAGCAGCTGGTTGGACAGATCGAGCTGTTCGGGCGACGGCTTGCCGCGGGTCAGATCCAGCGAGAGATTCTTAGCCTGCAGCGCCGCATACTCCTGCTGGTGGCGCGCGTGCAGCGCGGACAACTCTTCAGGGCTGAGGGAATCGAACGACGCCATGCGGCCCTTTCGTATGTACCGGGAAATGAGGGGACCCCGCGCACCCGACAGAGCCCATTGACCCTTGCTGCCTTCCGGCCCTGGGGGAGTTCACAGGATAGACGCCGCGCGGGGTCCACCGGCGAGTGTAGTACCAGGCCGCGACGACTCGACGGCGGTGGTGGCAGGTACCCGGGACACCCGGCACCGTTCAGCAGCTACCATGACCACGGAGGATTCGCCTAGTGGCCTATGGCGCTCGCCTGGAACGCGGGTTGGGTTAATAGCCCTCGCGGGTTCAAATCCCGCATCCTCCGCTGTACGGTCCGCCGTGTGACCAGGAACGACATTCGGCCTGGTCACCTTTCGGTGGCGTGAGTTCAAGCTGTATGAGGAGGGGTATGGGGCGCAAAGTCGCCATGCTTTGGCACGCGTCGTTTTCGATCGGCGCGGGCGTCCTCTTCTTCTATTTCGTATTGCCGCGCTGGCCCGAGTTGGTGGGCGACACGCCAGAAATGCTCGGGCGGGTGCTGCGGATCGTCACCGGCGCGCTGATCGGACTGGCCGCCCTGCCGGTGGTCTTCACTCAGCGGCGCACGGGCAAACCCGAGCTGGGCACCCCGCAAATGGCGCTGACGATCAGGACCTGTTCCATCGTGGCGCATGTGCTCGCCGGTGTGTTGATCGTGGGCACGGCGATCGGCGAGTTCTGGTTGAAGCTGGACACCGTGGGCCAATGGTTGTTCGCGATCTACGGGGCGGCCGCGGCCATTGCGGTGCTCGGGTTCTTCGCTTTCTACCTGTCGTTCGTGGCCGAGTTGCCGCCACCGCCGCCCAAACCGATCAAGCCGAAGAAGGTCAAGAAGGTCCGGGGCCGCGGAAAGAAGGGCGGCAAGGCCGACGAGGTCGATGCGGCCGACGAGGCTGACGAAGACGAAGCGACCGACGAAGCGGAAGCGACCGACGAAGCGGAAGCGGCCGACGAAGCAGAAGAATCTGAAACCTCCGAAGACACCGACGAGGCCGAAGACGAGGAATCGACGCAGGCCGAGACCGTCCAGGCACAGGTGCCCGAACCGGTAACTCAAGCGCCGGAAACCGACGAGACGCCCGCCGAGGCGACGGAGGAAACCTCCGAGACCTCCGAAGCTGAGAAATCCGAAGGCGAGACCGCCGACGCCGAAACCGTCGAAGCGCCCGTCCAACAGCGACTCCGCAACCGGCGGCCCACCGGCAAGACATCGCACCGCCGCCGGCGCACCCGCGGCGGGGTCGCGGTCGAGGAATAGGTCCTCAGCGGCGCCGCAGCCGCTCGACGTAGTCAGCGATGCCCTGCAGCGTCTGGTCAGCACCCCAGATCCGGCGTACTTCATCATCGATCTGCGCGCCATCGAGGATGCGCTGCAGCGCCGGACCCCGCAATTGGGCCTTGGTGTGGCTGTACGCCTGCGCCGGGATGCCGCTGAGGTCGGTCGCTTCGGTCACGGCCGCGTCCAATAGGTCCCCAGACACGATGCGATGGGCCAATCCCCTGGCGACGGCTTCGTCGCCGCGGTAGCTACGTCCGCCGAGCAGGACCTCTTCGGCGTGGTCACCGCAGGCGTAGCGCAACACCTCGAGTGCGGCGACCGGAAACGCGACACCAACCCGGACCTCGGCGGCGCCGATCTGCGCCTCCGGGCTGGCCAGGCGCCAATCGCATGCCCCGGCCAACACGCACCCGCCGGCTATCGCCGCGCCGTTGATCGCCGCCACGGTCGGTCCCGGGTAGCTGAACACCGCCTTGAACGCATCGGACAGCGCGGGAACCAGCTGATCGGTGTAGCCCGCTCCGCCCTCGATCACGCGATTGAGGTCCACCCCGGCCGAAAACACCCGCCCAGCGCCGGTGATCACCAGCGCACCGCCGCCCGAGCGGGCGAGCTCCTGGATGGTTTGCGTCAGCTCACCGAGGCTCTCGACGTCAAGCGCATTCACCCGTCCCCAGGAAAGCGTCAGCACCTGCACCGATCCCGCTGCTTGGATCTCGATCACAGGGATACTTCACCACAATTTTTGGGATCGGTAGCAACGCCCACCGCCTGTACTTGCTCCCATGACGACGCCATCAGGGCGGCGCATGACGGAAGGAAGTCCAGTGAAACGTGCTATCGCGGTTGCGATCGGAACCCTAGGCTGCGCGTCCGCGCTGGTGGGCTGCTCGAGCGGCGGCCACACCGCCAGCCCGGCTTCGAATGCGCCGGCCAGTGTCGCCACGGGTGGCGGCGCCGGAACCGAGGTCAAGGTGGGCGGCTCGGACTTGGCGGGTCTGAACCCGTCCTCGGTCACCTGCGTCCGGCAGGGCGGCAAGATCAACATCGGTAGTGGTTCGACCGGCGGCCAGCAGGCGCTGGCGGTGGTCATGACCGAAGGCAACCCGCCGACGGTCGACTCGCTGGCCATGGTCGTCGACGGCAACGCCCTGTCGGTCTCCGACAACATGGGCGCCAAGGTCGGTGAGGCCAAGGTTGCGGTGGACGGCAAGACCTACACCATCACCGGGCAGGCGCAGGGCGCCGACCTGAAGAACCCGATGGCCGGAATGATCACCAAGGACTTCAGCATCAAGGTGTCGTGCGGCTGATGAGGGGTAGTTCGGGGCGGCGGGCATGCAGTGCATGTCCGCCGTTCCGGATTGGCGTCCGGATTTATGATGCAGCCGTGTCGATCACCGGCGACCTCAATCGGGCGCGTCAGCTGACGTTCGCCGCCGACGAGGGCGCGGCCCGGGATCTGCTGCTGACGCTGCCGCCGCAGATCGAACAGGCTGACCGCGACGACCTGTTGCTGGAAGTCTTCGCACAGCTCGGCGAGATCTATCTGGTCCGGGGCGCGAATGACGGAGTGCGCGAATGCATCCGGCGAATGCGCGAACCGCTGGCGATCTACCGGGGCATCCTGGATGGCACCCGGCCCGAGGCCGCCGCCCAGGTGAACATGTCAGATGCCGAGATCGCCCACATGGTCCTGCGCTACTCGCGGCGGGCACAGTTCCTCGACATCGGATTGGCCGCGGCACAGGGCGACCACGAGCAAGCGGCGGACGCGCTGCGCGTACTGGCTGAATACGAGTGCTTCGACGAAGATCTCGCGGATGAGCAGCAACGGCTACTCACCCACGCCCGGCTGCTATGTGCGACCGCCCTGTGTGACGACGATCTGCATGTGCGCTCGCTGCCGTTATGGGCCGAGGTGCTCGACGCCCTCAACCGCTCCGCAGGGAAAACTGAAGCCGACGACTACGTCTGGGTTTCGGCGGCGACCGGCTACGGCAGATTCTGCATCGAGACCGGGCGACTGGCCGAGGCTGAGCCCTGGCTGCGCCGCGCCGGCGCGCGCGCCGAAGCCCACGGTTGGGAATTGGCAAGCGCGCGAACACAACTGGAGCGTGCCGCAGCCTGCTGGACCGCCGGTGACCACGAGACCACCGAGCAGCTGGTGTCCGACGCCTACCCGGTGATCGCCCGCCACGCGCGCGCCCACGACGTGTCTCGCTGCTGGCTGTACATGGGGCTGACCCGGCTCGCCAGCGGTGCGCTGGAAGCTGCCGACCAGTGCTGGGAGCACGCCGAGCGGCACTGGCGCGACCTGGGCAAACCGCTGCATCTTCACCGTATTCTGTTGCAGCGCAGTTGGATCGCAATATTCTGGGGTCGCTTTCCCCAAGCTGTCGAGCTGATCGCGCAGGCCCGGGAGTTGCTCGACTCGTCGCCGCGCAGCAGCTGGCTGCAGTACGCGATGCTGGACAACCACCTGGGAACCGTTTGGCGGGCGGACGCGCTGGCGGATCTGGGTTTCGACGGCTCCGGTGACCCCGACGAGTCGTTGCAGGAAACCGAGGCCCGGCAGGCCGAGTCACTCGGAATTCTGCGCGGCGAGGCCGGGACCCCGGAGTACTGGCGCGCGATGGGCAAGCTGGAACAAGCGGCCGAACTCAAGGTGCCCGCCGCCCTGGCCGTGGACTCCGTACGTTACTCGATCGCCGACGCCGATGCCCGATCACGTTGGGCCGCACAGGTCTCGGCGCCCATCCTGGCCAGCGCATTTGCGGTTGCGTGGGAATGGGAGAACACCGAGCTGATCAGCGAGCTGGTCGAATACCACAGTGCCCGGGGCACATTCAACACCGAACAACGGCAACGTCAGGTCGGTGAATGGGAGTCCACCGGTACCGGCCCGGTGCTCGTCGAGAGCGACGACGACCTGCGCCTTCCGACGGCGGCAGCCGGACCTGCCGCCTCGCAAACCAATTCACTGACCCGGCTCGGACCGCTGCCGCCATTGCAGATGCAACCGGGTGCGCCGCCGATCATGAGCCACTATCGCGCGCTGGCGTTTGCGCGGTACGGCCGCGAGGTGACCGCCGCCGAGCCGGCTTGGTCGACCTGGCCATGACCGGCGCGACCCTGGTCCTGCGTTACGCTGACGTCGGGATCGCCACATATGCCAGCCTGCGCTTGATCGACCAGTCCGGAATGACGCAACAGACCGTCAACTGGGTGGTGGAGGAGCCAATTCTGTTGGCTGCCTTACAGGAATTGCGCGATGCCCTGCCCGAGCCATATGGCTCAGAGAGCAGGCGGGACGCCATCGAGCGGGCTCTGACCCGCGGCCCATTCGCGACACCGGACACCGAGCTGACGGTGGCCTACATCCTCGGTGTTCTGCTCATCGGCACCGCGGGATGGCAATTGCTGGCGGATTGCGCCGCAACTCCGCGGCCGACACTGTTCATCTCGCCCAGCGCCCGGTTGGCCAGGGTGCCCTGGGGATTGCTCGCGGTGCCGAAATCCGGGCCCAGCAAAGAAGAATTGGTGCGGGCCCGGCAGGACGCGATCACTTCCAGCGGGCGGGTGGCCGCTCAAATCCCCTGGCAACTCGCCGATGTCAAAGAGCACACCGACGGCTATCGCCTGATGGAGTTGGTCGATGTGCTGATGGCGGTGCCACAGAACATCGTGCACGCGCCGCGCGCCCACACCGATTGGAGTGCCCGGCATGAAGGCCCCGCGCTACTGATCCTGGATCCGCGGGTACCGGGACAACGGCCGGACTCCGCGCTGGGATCAGTACTTGGGCGACCATCGGAACAGACCCCGCTAGCAAGGCATTTCGCCGAATCGCTACGGCGCCGGCGGGTCCTGCCGGACGTCGGCAGCGCCGTGGAGCTATTTCGCCGCCAGGACGCCGACCGCGGCTGGTTGGCTGAGTTGCTGACCCGACAGCCGAGCCGGCTGGTGTACGTCGGACACGCCAGCTCCGCCGACGACGACGTGGGCCATGCCGATCGGGCCGCACTGCACCTCGCGTGTACCGCAGCTGCGCCCGGAGACGCCGCGCCGATCGGCAATCATCGCCCCTTGACCGCCTCGGATTTGATGTCGCTACGGTTGCCGATCCCGCCGCGGGTGGCGCTGCTGGCCTGCGCTTCGGGCGGGGACTACCAGTTCGACGAGGCGACCGGTCTGGTGGCGGCGATGATCCTGGGCGGGGCGCAGCTGGTGACCGCTACGCTCTGGTCGCTGCCCACTACGGCCGCCTATCGGCAGTTCGGACCGGCCGGCGACGGCGCGAACCCGCCCGATCCTATGGCCGAAGTCGTTGTCGGCGTGGACAGTGCGCACGAGGAGGCCGCCGCCGGATGCGCGGTCAATCGCTGGCAGCGGGCGCAGATGCGGCGCTGGCGGGATGGCGCCGTCGCCGCCAGTCCGCTGTTCTGGGGTGCGCTGGTCACGTTCGCCGTAGACGGTGCGCGTTGAACGGCGCGTCGGTTACACCAGGGCGAGACCCTGAGCCCGCACCGCCAACACGTCGTCGGGTAGCGAAAGCTCTTCCCGCGCAGCGGGATCGAACGCGACCAACATGACGAGGCCGGGACGCAATGTGGACAGGTCCGCGTCGGGGTCGTCATGCACCAAGCGGCCGACGAAGGTGTCACCGTGCACGCTGGACACCTCGATCCAGATCTGGCGTTCGCCGGCGTGCGCGTGTGCCTGCTCATTCACGACGGTTCGCACCGTGCCGACCCCGACCGCGAGGCTGTCGTCAGTGCGCTTGCGCGCGTTGCGGGTGGCCCGGCGGGTCAATGTCGCCAGCAACGCGATCTGGGCTCCGATTGCCATGAGCTTGGACTTGTTCATGGGACTAGCTTCGGGACATCGATCGGCTACCGAACCCAACTTTTCGAGTACCAGGATTTTCCCGGCTGCCCCTATCCTGTGGTCATGAGCGCCGATCCGCAGGTGGAGCCTGCCCTGAACGGACGCGACGGACGCGACGACCGCGCACCGGGACAGCCCCGGCGGGCGGTTATCGACGCTGCGTGGCGGGCCGTCGGTCCCGGCGTAGAAGTATTGAGCAGCGACGACGGCGGCCCGTTGAGCCGGACCGTGAAACGCATCATCGACCCGTTGGTGCTGCGGTTGCGCGCCAACCCGCAGTATTCGGCGCCCGTTGTCACCGATGCTGTCGCCGCGACAATTCACAGCTTGATCGTCGGTAAGGCAGCCGAATTACGTTGGGCAGCAGCTTGGTTCGAAGTGCTGAAGCTGCAGCGCAGACGGCTACGGATTCGCAGCGGCAACGCACAGGAGCTGTACTTCCCGGTGTGTTTCGAGCTTGCCGTCACCAAAGGCGCACCGACGACCGAAGATTCGGCTACCGCGGCCCAGGTGCTGCAGGAGGTACATCAAGGCAGGGATCGCACCGCGGTCGAGGTGCTCAACGATTACGTGGCCAGCGCACAGGTGGTTTCGACGCTGGCGGCCCAGCTGGTCGCGAGCTGGCGCGACGTGCGGGCCGACGATGCCCCGCGCGAACCGTTCATGGCAGAGCTGACCACCGTGCTCGGCACGGTCAAGAGTCACACCGCCGCGGCGGCGCGACAGCGGGTCTGGACTGCAATGATCGCCGACACCACGCCCTACAACCTGGGCGCTCTGATCCGCCTCGAATCCGCCGAACTGCCATGGTCGATCGTTGAGCTGGGCTTGAGCGCCTCTGCCCCACAACGTCCCCCGGAAGTGGCCGGCGGCTCCGAAAGTGACCGCCCGCTGGATCGCACGGTGGTGGACCGGGTCCGGTCCACGTTGCGGCGCGCCCTGGATAGGGATGCACTGCCGGATGTCCCGCTGTTATGCGCGGAGGAGGTGGACCGGGCGTGCGCGCCGTGGGGCTTGCTGGCCGAGGACAAGCAGGCCACTTTGGTGGCGGGAATCGAGGTGGCCGTCGACCTGGCACCGCTGGACCGCTCGGTCACCAGCCGTTATGGGCTGGCCGCGCAGATTCAGGCGCGGCTGCGTAAGGAGGCCTATGTACTGCATGCGCGGCGTTATCTGGCCGAGGGCGGGCCGATTCATCCGCGCCAGCAACAGGTCGTCGACGATCTCGCGTCGTACGCGCAGCCATACCTGAGCCGGCTGTGGGCGCGACTGCACGGGCGCGACGTATGGCAGGAGCCTTGTGAGGACATCGACGATGTGCGGTCGCTGCTGGAAGGTGTCGCCAGGTCGGTCAGCCTCGACCACCGCCAGCGCATCAAGTCGATGCTGGAACTGCAGGTGGCGGGATGAGACTGATCAGCGAGCCCGGACTTTGGGCACAGACCTCACCGCTGGTCGCGGTACTGGAGGTCAGCGGCGCGGTGCTGTCGTGGATCGTGGACGACCCGGCCGGTGCGGCCGCGGGCCAGATCACCTTCACCGACCCGGACCGGGCCGATTGGCTGTGGCGGGTGGTCGGTCAGGCCGGTCACCTCGCGGTGGTGTCGGCCGCGGCGGCGACCGACGAACCCCGCGATCTCGCCGGCATTGACATCACGCCGGGATCGCTGGACCCGCTGCACCGGTTGGCAATCGGTCAGTGGCTGCGGCGCTGGTGGCCCGCCAGCCAGCGCGACGGCATCATCGCGCTCGATCATGCCCTGCTCGATGCCGAAATCGCGTTGCTGACCGCCGGCGCGGACGGCTTCTTCACCGACGACACCCTGGATTCGGATGTGACGGAACTGCTGGCTCCACACGTCGCGGCTCTGATGGCACACGTACGAAGCAACGATCCCCGCATCCGCGACCTGGTTCGGGCCGCCGCCGAACTCGCCGACGAGGTCGGTGTCGACGGCACTGGCTGGGCGGAATTGTCCGCGGCAGTACAGGATTCGGGGCTGAGCCTGGCCGAGCCGACCGGCTACCGCGATGACTACGCGCTGGCCGCCGGCGCCGATCCCGGCCCAGCCGCCGTGGCGTCGATCGGCCGGGGTGTCGCGTCGATCAACTGGGCAGCGGTGCCGCCAGGCGTTTTCGATGCGGCCGAGGACACCGTCGACTGGCGCGTCGAGGCGGCCGGTCCATCGGTCGTCGCCGTCGTACGTGCGGCGGTCATCGGACCCGATCCGGCCACCGACATACCGGTTCGCGTTCAGTCTGGAGACGTCAGCGGCGCCGCCGCTCTGGACGCCGGCGGCCGGGCCACCGTGCCGCTCGTCGACGGCGAACGGCGACGGCTGACGGAATCGGTTGCCTGGAACCATGATTGGCCGGCCACCTCGGTCATCGTCGGCGCCGATGTGACGGAACCCAGAGCGGCCCGGGAACGGATCCGCGATTGGGTGCGGTCCCGGTTGGACGAACCGCCGCCGGACGCCTTCCTGGCCGAGATCCTGGCAGCCGAATCGTCCTACTAGCACTGGGCCTAGTACTAGTAGAAGCCTCCCCCCTTGCCTATGCTGAGCGAGTGCCCAACACATATCGGGTCGTGCAGTGGACGACCGGAAACGTCGGTAAGAGCTCACTACAGTCGATCGTCGCCAACCCGCAGTACGAACTGGTTGGGTGCTACGCGTGGTCGCCGGACAAGGCCGGCCAGGACGCCGGGGAGCTGGTCGGCATCGAACCGCTCGGGGTCGCCGCGACCAATGACGTCGAGGAACTGCTCGCGCTGAAGCCGGACTGCGTGGTCTACAACCCGATGTGGATCGACGTCGACGAGTTGGTCCGGATCCTGTCCGCGGGCGTGAACGTGGTGACGACGGCGTCCTTCATCACCGGCCACAACCTGGGCGACGGCCGCGACCGGATCGTGGAGGCGTGCCAGCAGGGCGGCTCGACGATCTTCGGCTCCGGCGTCAGCCCCGGCTTCGCAGAGTTGCTGGCGATCGTGTCCGCGATGGTGTGCAACCGCGTCGACAAGGTCACCGTCAACGAGGCGGCGGACACCACGTTCTACGACTCCCCGGACACCGAACGGCCGGTCGGGTTCGGACAGCCCATCGACAATCCCGAGCTGCCTGCGATGGCGGAAAAGGGGACCGCGGTGTTTGCCGAGGCCGTCCGACTGGTCGCCGACGCGTTGGGCGTCGACCTTGACGAGGTCCGGTGCGTGGCCGAATTCGCGCAAACCACAGCTGATCTCGAGATGGCGTCCTGGACGATTCCGGCAGGGTGTGTCGCGGGTGTCTACATCAGCTGGCGAGGCATTGTCGGCGGAAATACCGTCATCGACCTCAACGTGCGGTGGAAGAAGGGCCAGAGCCTCGAACCCGACTGGCAGATCGACCAGGACGGGTGGGTGATCCAGATCGACGGTCAACCGACGGTGACGACCAGGGTCGGCTTCTTGCCGCCGCCGTACTTCCAGGCGACGACGCTGGCCGAGTTCATGGCGCTCGGACACATCATGACGGCGATGCCGGCGATCAACGCGATCCCCGGGGTGGTGGCCGCCGCACCCGGCATCGCCACCTATGCCGACCTTCCGTTGACCCTGCCGCGGGGGACAGTGCCCTCGTCATGAGGCAGTGCACGCATGAAGCCGGCGGTCAGCGGGTATCCGAGCCGCATGGCTACCAACAACCGATTGAGCAACTCAGCAAAATTTTGGGGCGGGCGGGCCAAAGAAACGGTCGGCCGGCTGACCGGTGACCGGCGCACCCAGTATGAGGGCGTGCTGGACCAGGCGAAGGCGAATCTCAAAGACACCGGGCTGCGTCTCCGAGACGCCGTGCGCGGCGGGCGTCGGCCGGTGCGGCGGCAACCACGGCGGCAACCATGAGCGCCGAAGACAAGGTGAAGAACAAGATCGAGGACCTTGGCGGCCGGGCGAAGGAGGCGGTGGGCCGGGCGACCGGCGATCGCGACACCGAGGCCGAGGGACGCGCCGATCAGGCCAAGTCGAGCCTCAAGGATGCCGGCGAGAAGGTGAAGGACGCCTTCAAGAAGTAGCCCTCGGCGGTTGAACAGCGAATTTCTGGCTACTCATACCGGCATGCGATCCAAATCAAGGGTTCGCCGACTCACGGCGGGCGCCGCGGTGGCGCTGGGGTGCATCGCGTTGCTGAACGCACCGGCGCCGGATGCGTCGGCGGCACCATGTCCCGACGTCGAGGTGGTATTCGCGCGTGGCAGCGGCGAACCGCCGGGTGTCGGCGGCATCGGCGGGGCATTCGTCGAAGCGTTGCGTTCGGACATCGGCGCACGGTCGCTAGGCGTATATGCGGTCAACTATCCGGCTAGCACCGACTTCGGCAGCAGCGATTTCCCCCTGACCGTCATCGACGGGATCCGGGACGCGGGCGCCCACATCCAATCCATGGCCACCACCTGCCCGAACACCAGAGAGGTGCTGGGCGGGTACTCGCAAGGGGCGGCCGTCGCCGGTTATGTCACCTCGGCGACCATCCCGCCGGGCGTGCCGGCTGCGGCGGTGCCGCAACCGCTGGCTCCCGAGATCGCCAATCACGTCGCGGCGGTCACGCTGTTCGGCACACCCTCACCGGAATTCCTGAGTCAGTACGGCGCGCCGCAGATTGCGATCGGACCGCTGTATCAGCCCAAGACCATTCAGCTGTGCGCCGATGGTGACAACATCTGCGCCGGCGGCGGCACCACCCCCACCTTCGCGCACACGTTGTACGCGACCAACGGAATGACCGGTCAGGCAGCGGATTTCGCGGCCGGCCGCTTGTAGGTCGAGCTTTAGTCGGTATCTTCCGGCGGCAAGTCCGGATTCGGGATGCTGGGCGAGTTCTTCAACCATTCCCGCAACCGGAGCAACCCGTTGATCACGATGCCGAGCCCGAGCAGAACCAGCACCGCGACGATGATTGCGGTAGTCACCATTCCATGGTGACAGGTTCTAAGCGGGCTTGATCTCCAGTCCGACGTGCACCTTGTCGATGCCGCCGCGGACGATCGAATGCGCATAGAACCACCAGGCGTGGTACCAGTACCGCTTGAGCACCGCGTTGTAGACCCGCCGGGTCTCGGACTTCGGTAGGACGCGGGCAACCGCTTCCACCTCGTCACTCTTGGGCTTGCCCAACGAACCACTCTTGGCGATCGTCACCCGCGGCGTGTTGCGAATGCGCTTGACCTTCCAGGAGTCGTCATCGGTGATAACGAGCAGGCGGTCGTCGCCGTCGGGCACTCCCCAAATCGCGGTCGGCTTGGGACGGCCGTCCTTGGTGAACGTCGTCAGCAGCAGATACTTCGATTTGATGACGTCTTTGAACCCGATAGCCACGCTGTGTTTCCTCCTGGTAGGTTTGCCGATCCCGAAATCGGCGATAGCGCACCGCGATCTATTACCCGCGTTGTGAGTTGCGGAAACCGCTTGATCGCTTGCTGAGCGGGACAGCCACCCCACCGCATTCCACCGATTGCGACGGTTGCAACAATGCGAAGATGCGTGTTCTGGTCACCGGAGGTACGGGGTTCGTCGGCGGGTGGACCGCCAAAGCCATCGCCGATGCCGGGCACTCCGTCCGGTTCCTGGTGCGAAAGCCGGAACGCCTGAAGACATCGGTGGCCGCGCTTGGGGTCGACATATCCGATTACGCCGTCGGTGACATTAAGGACCGCGAGTCGGTCCGGCAGGCGCTGGAAGGCTGCGACGCCGTCATACACAGCGCCGCCCTGGTGGCGACCGATCCGCGGCAGACGGCGCAGATGCTGGCCACGAATATGGAAGGCGCAGGCAACGTTCTGGGGCAGGCGGTCCAACTCGGCCTGGACCCGATCGTGCATGTCTCGAGCTTCACCGCCCTGTTCCACCCGAACGTGGCGACCCTGAGCGCCGACCTGCCCGTGGTCGGTGGGACCGACGGATACGGAACCTCCAAGGCGCAGGTGGAGATCTATGCCCGCGGCCTGCAGGACGCCGGCACACCGGTCAACATCACGTATCCCGGAATGGTTCTCGGCCCGCCGGTGGGTGATCAGTACGGGGAAGCCGGCGAGGGTGTGCGGGCGGCGTTGCAGATGCACGGGATCCCCGGACGCAGCGCGGCCTGGATGATCGTCGACGTCCGCGACGTCGCCGCCGTGCACGCGGCGCTACTCGAGCCGGGGCGCGGTCCGCGACGGTACATGGTGGGCGGGCATCGAGTCCCCGTCGGCGAACTGGCGAAGCTACTGGGCGAGGTGTCGGGCACCACGATGTTCCCGGTTCCCGTCCCGGACAGCGCATTGCGCGCCGCCGGAACACTTTTGGACTTCGTGGGACCCTATCTGCCCTTCGAGAACCCGGTGACCGCGGCCGGAATGCAGTACTACACCCAGATGCCCGAATCCGATGACACGCCGGCCGAGCGGGAACTCGGCATCCAATTCCACGATGCCCGTACCACGCTGGCCGACACGGTTGCGGCACTGCGGGAGGCGCGGCGCGACTAGTCCGGTACCACCGCGGCGTCGATCAACGCGGCGGCGGCCGCCCGGGCGTGTACGACCGGTGACGCATCGTTCAGCGAGGTTGCCATCGCCGTTGCCCCTTCGAACAACACGGCGAGCTGCTGACCCAACAGGTGCGGGTCGGCGGCGCCCAGTTCCTGCGCAACGGCGGCAAGCCGGCGGGTGAACCGCAACTTGTGACTCCGCACGATCTTGTCCGCGCTCGTCATCGCGCCAGCGGATTCCACCGCCGCGTTGTGAAAAGGACACCCGCGCACCACTTCTGCGCGCGGCGCCTCGAAGATGGCCAATAACCGCTCGCGAGGAGAGAGAGCGGTGTCCGCGAGACGCTGTTCAAGCGGCGTGCCGCCGCGACCGTCAATAGCGGTCAGGTAGTTCTCGACCAATTCGCCCTTACTCGAAAAGTGTTGATAAAGCGTGCGTTTGGAAACGCTGGCGTGCCGGGCGATGAGATCGACACCGGTGGCATGGATCCCGTTGCGGTAGAAGAGCTCGGCGGCCGCACGCTCGATGCGCGCACGGGCCCCGCGTCCGCTTACCCGTTGCTCCATGACCGTCATATTACACCGATCGGTTTACATTATGCGAGATCGCTGATATCGTCGACCGGTCATATACACCGATCGGTTTACTTAGTCGGAAGGACGCCCATGCAGCACACCGCGGAATCGCCCATCCTGGTAATCGGTGCGACCGGACGGCACGGCGGAACCGGGGCTACCGTGGTGGACTGCCTGCTGCGACGTGGTCATTCGGTGCGGGCGCTGATCCGCACCGACGACGAGCGCGCCGGTGAATTGCGTCGCCGAGGCGCCGAGACCGTCGTCGGCGACTTACATGATCGCGGCTCGCTGGTACCCGCATTCGACCGCGTCCGCGCCGTGTATTTCACCTACCCCGTCGCGCCTGGCATCATCCCAGCCGCGGCCAACGTCGCCTCGGTGCTTTCTAAGCACGCGTCCGCTGCACACATCGTGGTGATGTCCATGGCGGTGTCAGCCCTCGACAGCCCGAGCAAACTTGGCCAGGCTCAAGCGGTTGCCGAGGACATCTTCATCTGGGCAGGCTTAAATCCGACGGTGCTGCGGTTCGCCGGACTGTTCCACGAGAACATCGCTGTCCTGCACCAGCGAACCATCCAGCGTGATGCCGTGATCGCCAACAGCTTTGGCGGCTGTGAGGCGCCATGGATCAGCGGGGATGACGCGGCCGAGATCGCCGCCGCCCACCTGTTGACGCCTCGTCCCGATTCACCACGGATCAGCTATCCACCGCCGGCGGAAGCGATCAGCCACACCGAACTTGCCCGCATCATCTCCGCGGCGGCGGGCCGGCCGGTGCGCTATGAACACATCTCCGCCGCCGCGTGGCAGCGGCAGCTGGAATTGGCCGCCGAATCCGAGCACCCGGTCAATGTGGGCATGGCGCAACACATCGCGACCGTCGGCGCGGCCCTGTCGCGGCGGAGCAAGCCACTGGTGGCACCGGACCCGTCCGCGCTGGCGGTGATGCTCGACCGGCCGCCCGCGTCGGTCGCCGACTTCATTCGGCGCAACCATTCCCACTTCGCCACCGATCGGCCATAAGCCAAGGAGAAACGATCATGTCGTCCGTGCTGATCACCGGAGCCAACCGCGGCATCGGCCGCGCCATCGCCACCGAGTTCACCCACCGCGGTCACCGCGTCATTGCCACCGCACGCGATCCGCGCACGCTGGCCGACCTCGACGTCAGCGGGCGGCTGGCACTCGACGTCACCGACGACTCGAGTGTCACTGCCGCGGTGGCGGCGGCCGGCGAAATCGACATCCTGATCTCCAACGCCGGGGCGATCTTCTACGCCGCGGTGGAAGCCATTCCGCTGCCGGAACTGGGGCGGGTGTTCGACCTCAACACCGTCGGCGCCGTCCGGGTGGCGCAAGCCGTACTCCCGCAGATGCGAGCCCGCGGTGACGGCAAGCTGATGTTCATGTCCAGCGTGCTCGGACGAATCGTGTTGCCGCCCGCCGCCGCCTACGCCGCGACGAAGTGGGCGCTGGAAGGGTTGGTCGAAGCCCTGGCCATCGAAGTTGCGCCATTCGGCGTTCAGGCGGCGCTCCTGGAACCGTCCGCCGTGAGCTCCGGCGCACTCGACGACGTCGCCACCTACACGCTGCCCGACGATCCCTACGCCGCCGTGTTGAACGGCGGCGGACCGCGCGCCGGGATGATCACCCCCGAACAGGTTGCCGCAGAGGTCGTCGACGCCGCCGAGAAGCCGCAACTCCCGCTGCGCATCCCGATCGGGGACGCCGCCCGCGCGTTGCTGGCCGCCCGTCATGTTGCCCCCGAGGACGCCCCCTTCACCCTTTGACCGGGATCGCGGCCGCGGGCACCGCCACGCCCGGCACACCCACATCGATCCGCAGCAGCGCCCCGGCGGTGGTGACATAGATTGCCGTTCCGGCAAAGGCCAGCGACGACACGAATCGTCCCGGAAGTTCGACCACTTCATGCAGAGCGCCCCCGGCATCGAATCTTGCAATGCCGCCGCCACTTCCGAGCGCAACCCATACGCCACCGTCCGCATCGACCGCCAGGCCGTCACATTCACCGCGGGGCGCGTCGGCGAATACGGACGACCCGTGCGGTCCGTATGCGCGCACCCGCGCCGCCGCGTACTCGGCGACATACAGCGTCTCGCCACCCGGCGCGAACCCAACACCGTTCGGCCAGAGCAGATCATCCAGCAAAATCTGCGTCGCGCCGTCGGGCGCGATACGAATCAATTCGGTGGGTCCGGCGGTCTGACCCGCCTGCGGCTGATGACGCAGAACTCCGACGATTACCGAACCATCCGACCCCACGGTCAGATCGTTGATGCCGGTGGCGCCCACGGGAGCCAGCACGGTCCGCAGACCCGACGGGTGCACATACGCCAGATCGCGCCCGCTGACCAGAATTCCGCCGTCGGCATGCAACGCGATACCGCCGATCCCGCGCCGCCGGTCAACCACGGTCGATATTGCGTCGCCGGACCAGCGGTAAACGCCGCCGGCCGTGGTGTTTGCCACCAGCACCGATCCGTCCGGCAGCGGCCGAGGCGCTTCGAGCAAACCGTCGGCCTCCCACAGGGTCTGCACTCGGTGAGTCATGGCATCACCTCGGCCCGACCGATGTCCGCCCCGAAACCCAGCGCGGCCGGCAGCTGCGGGCAGCGCTGCGCAAACGGCGCGGGTTTGCGGGTATCACCTCGCGCTCGGACCTTTAACTCCCCGCAGCCGTCACCGAAGCGCGCACTCTGTAGCGGTTCGACGCCGCATGAGCGGCAACCCGTTACGGTCGTCATTCAACCCCTCTGTGTCGAGCCCACGACGGCCCCCGGGGTATCGGGCCCACACAGATTATGCGCAGTTGCCGCGCGCCGTCACTGCCGTCATGCTGAACGGCGCGTGCCGCATCGACGGATGGGACCTCAGCCGTGACCTACCCCGAAAACACCACTGGCCTGTTGGTCATCGATCCCTACAACGACTTCATCTCGCCCGGCGGGAAAGTCTGGGAACGGCTGCAAGGGGTGTTGGAAGCCAACGACTGTGTCGCCCACATGAAACAGGTGCTCGACGCCGCGCGCGCGGCGCGGGTGCGGGTGTTCTATGCGTTGCATCGCCGGTACCGCCCCGGCGATTACGAGTCATGGCAGTACGTTGCGCCCGTTCAGCGAGCCGCGTGGTCGCGCCGCACGTTCGAATACGGCACCTGGGGCGGCGAATTGCACCCCGGCTTCGAACCCCAACCCGGCGACATCGTCGCCGACGAACACTGGTGTTCCAGCGGTTTCGCGAACACAGATCTCGACCTGCAACTGAAGAGGCACGGCATCCACCGGCTCATCGCCATCGGGCTCATCGCCCATACCTGTGTGGAGGCAACCGTCCGCTTCGCCGCGGAGCTTGGCTACGACGTCACAGTGGTCAAGGACGCAACCGCGGACTACTCAGACGTGGAGATGCATGCCGCGCTAGAGGTGAACCTGCCGAACTATGCCAGCGCGATCCTGACCGCCGCCGAGGTGACCGCGGCGTTGAAGGCGTGATGCGTCACTTCTTCCGGTCCGTATCCCGGCTCGGCTGAACCCTTTTCGGCTCCCCGGCATTTTGGGATAGTTCGGCGGATACGGCATGTCGCCGAGGCCGCGCTGCTCGTCAGCCTCGACCAACTCGAGCAGCGGAGCGATCGACTGGGCGAGTGAGTCCATGCCGGCCCATGGGTCATCACGGCCCGCAACCAGGTCGGGCACCGTGGCCATGGTGTAGTCGTCGGGATCGGCATGCGCCAACTCGTCCCAACTCAGCGGGGTGGAGACGGTCGCAATCGGGGTGCGGCGCACCGAGTACGGCGACGCCATGGTGCGGTCCCGTGCGTTCTGGTTGAAGTCGATGAAGATGCGCTTGCCGCGTTCTTCCTTCCACCAGGACGTGGTCACCGCATCCGGTCCCCGCCGCTCGATCTCGCGCGCCAGTGCGATGCCGGCCCGGCGCACCTGCACGAAATCCCAGTCGGTGGCGATCCGCAGGAAAACGTGAATGCCACGACCCCCGGATGTTTTGGCATAGCCCACCAAACCGAGCTCGGCGAGCAGCGGCCGCAGCACGTCGACCGCGACCGCTCGGGCTTCGGCGAAGCCGGTGCCGGGTTGCGGATCCAAGTCGATGCGCAACTCGTCGGGGTGGTCGGTGTCGGGGCAGCGCACCTGCCATGGGTGCAGTGTGACGGTGCCCATTTGGGCCGCCCACACCACGGCCGCCGGATGGGTCACCTTCAGCGCATCGGCGGTACGTCCGGACGGGAAGGTGATTCGGCAGGTCTCCAGGTAGTCGGGATGGTGCTGCGGAATCCGCTTCTGATAGATCTCCTCGCCGTCGATGCCGTCGGGGAAGCGCTGTAGATGCGTCGGCCGATCACGCAACGCGGTGAGCATCGGACCGCTCGCTGGTCCTGTTGTTAGAGCCCGGTAGTAGTCGACCAGCCGGCCCTTGGTGCCTTGCTTCCCCAGCTTGGGGAAGTACACCTTGTCCCGGTTGGTCAGCCGGACGGCGACCCCGTCGACGTCGAGTTCTTCTGCTGCGGCAGCCATAGCTGGACTCCAGCATGCCGCACGCAACAATGAACCAATGGACTTACCCGTCATGCCGCCCGTGTCGCCGATGCTGGCCAAATCGGTCAAGACGATTCCGGCGGACGCGTCATACGAGCCCAAGTGGGACGGCTTTCGCTCCATCTGCTTCCGCGACGGCGACGAAGTCGAATTGGGCAGTCGCAACGAGCGGCCCATGACGCGCTATTTCCCCGAGTTGATCGAAGCCGTCAAGAACGAATTACCGCCACGCTGTGTCATTGATGGCGAGATCGTTATCGCCACCGATCACGGGCTGGATTTCGAGGCGCTGCAGCAGCGCATCCATCCGGCGGACTCCCGAGTGCGGATGCTCGCCAAGGCGACGCCCGCGTCGTTTATCGCGTTCGACCTGTTGGCCCTCGGCGAGGATGACTACACCCGGCGTCCTTTCAGCGAGCGCCGCGCCGCACTCGTGGACGCGCTGGCCGATTCAGGGCCGTCCGTTCACGTCACCCCAGCCACCACCGACCGGAGCGTCGCCGAGCAGTGGTTCAGCGACTTCGAGGGCGCCGGCCTCGACGGCGTCGTGGCCAAACCGCTGACCGTCACCTACCAGCCGGACAAGCGCGTCATGTACAAGATCAAGCACGAGCGGACCGCGGACTGCGTGGTCGCCGGATACCGGGTGCACAAGTCGGGCGGTGACACGATCGGTTCCCTGTTGCTCGGCCTCTACCAAGACGACGGCCAGCTGGCGTCGGTCGGCGTGATCGGTGCCTTCCCGATGGCCGAGCGCCGGCGGCTGTTCGCCGAGCTGCAACCGCTGGTCACCAGCTTCGACGACCATCCGTGGAACTGGGCCGCCCACGAGGCAGGCGAACGCACCCCGCGCAAGAACGAATTCTCCCGCTGGAATGCCGGCAAGGATCTGTCATTCGTGCCGCTGCGGCCCGAGCGGGTGGTCGAGGTGCGCTACGACCACATGGAAGGCGCGCGTTTCCGGCACACGGCCCAATTCAACCGTTGGCGACCGGACCGCGATCCGCGCTCGTGTACCTACGAGCAACTGGAACAGCCGGTCACCTTCAAGCTGGGCGACATCGTGCCGGGGCTCGGGTAGACGATTCGTCCTGGCTGGGGCGGGGTAATGATGAAGTCATGGGGCCCATCCCGGCGGAGCTCGAATCTCGGGTGACGACGGCTGTGCTCGACGAGTTGGCCCGGTGGGGTGTCGAGCGGTTCAGCGTGGAGGCGCTTGCGGAACGCCACGGCTTGGACGTCGCGACGATCTATGACCATTGGGGTGATCGGCAGCGACTCATCGTGGACATCGCGCTCAGGGACCTCGAGAACCTTGGTGCGTTGGCCGACACCGGAACCCTGCGCTCAGATCTGCTGGCGTTGGCGCGCGGCGTCGCCGCCGTCATCAACACCGAGGTGGGCCGCACCTTTTTGCGGGCGCTGGTGATGGACGCTCGTGGTCATCACGACAATGACACGCGAATGATGTACTGGCAGAACCGGTTCGCGATCGTGCGTTCGGTCTTCGATCGCGCGCGGGAGCGCGGTGAATTGCGCGACAATGTCAGTACCTTGGCCGCTGTACAGATCCTGCTGGCACCGTTGAACATTCGCGGCCTGTACTCGGACGGCCGGATCGACGACCGATACTGTGTCGACGTCGCCGATCTGACCTGGCATGCCGTCGCCCGCCGGCCATGACCGCCGCCCTCGTTTGCTCCCCTAGGATGTCGGGATGCTGAACGTGTCCGCTCTGTTCGTCGCGCGTAGCGCCACGTTCGACGAACAGGGCGCCATCAACGCTTCGTGCATACCCATGGCGTGGTTCGAAGTCGACCAAATGCCTTTGTGGGCAGAGCTTCCGGTTGTTCTGGTGGTGCATGCGCCGGCCGGTGGAGATTATGACCCGGAGTTGCACGTGGTGTGCAAGGACCCCACCGGGTCGCCGCGTGGATCACTGCGGGCAGCCTGGCATTGGCCGGATGAAGAGAACCGTGCTTCGAAGTTCCGGTGCTTCACCCAAGAACTCTCGTTCCAGGTAGCGTCCCCCGGTGAGTACACGATCGGGGCGTATTACGACGCCGACGGCAAAATAGAGCTGGCCGCGCCGGTTCCAATTTCGATCTTGTTGTCGCAACAGAGTTCGGCCGAAACCGCCGATTGAAACCATTAGGCTGTGGCGATGCACTTAGCCGCATTGCTCGTCGCGGGAGCCGCCAAGATCGACGACTCCGCAATCGACGCCAGCCGCCTTCCCATCACCAGCTATGAGGTCAACCAAACCCCGGCCTGGATGACAATTCCCCTGGTCCTGGTGGTACACGCACCGGCGGGTGGGGAATATGACGCCGAGCTTTTCGTCGTCTGCAAGGATCCTGGCGGCACCATTCGCGGCACGGTCCGCTCCGCCTGGCAATGGCCCGACGAGGAAAGTAAGCCATCCAAATACCGCTGTTTCACTCCGCAACTTTCGTTCGCAGTCGAGACCACCGGTGAATACACGGTCGGGGTTTACCGTGACGCGGAAGCCATCAAGTCGGTGGGCACCCCGATACCCCTTTTCGTCGGCCTGGCCGGCGGGCGTGGGCGACGCGGCAACAATTAGACGGCGACCGTCAGCGCCGAGAGACCCCGCAGGGTGACATTCGCCTTGTACCGGGGATCGCCGGCCAGCCGCGCGTCCGGGAAACGCGCCGTCACCGCCGACAAGGCCACACTGGCCTCCAGGCGCGCCAGCGGTGCACCCAGGCAGTAGTGCGCACCGCGGCCGAAGCCCAAGTGCCGCAACGTCGGTCGGTCCGGGTCGAAAACGTCGGGCCGGTCGAACTCGGCGGGGTCCCGGTGTGCGGCCGCCAGCAGCAGCATCAGCACCTCGCCCCTGGCCACGTCGATGCCGCCAATCGTCATGGGATCGAGGGCAATCCGGCTGAGCTGTTGCACCGGGGGGTCATAGCGCAGCGTCTCCTCGACGACCGCTGCCGCGCGGGTGGGGTCCGCGGCCAGCGCCGTCCACTGCCGGGGTTCTCGCAGCATTGCGAGGATGGCGTTGCCGATCAGGTTCACCGTGGTCTCGTGGCCGGCCACCAGCAGCAGCACACACGTCGAGACGATTTCCTCCTCAGTCAACTGATCACCCGACTCGTTGACCGCGACCAGCGCCGACAGCAGATCATCCCCGGGGCGCGACCGGCGCTGCGCGATCAACCCGTGCAGGTAGTCACGCAGGCCGGCGCCGGCGCCCAACGACTCGTTGAGCTCGTCGGACTGCTCGTCGGTGAAGAACGGGTCCAGTGACTTGGCCAGCACCGCCGAAGCGTGACTGAACTGCGGCTCGTCCTCGATCGGCACGCCGAGTAACCGGCAGATGACCGCGACCGGAAGCGGATACGCAAAGTCGGCGACCACGTCGAAGCTGCCCTGCTCGGCGATGCGGTCGAGCAATCCGTGGACCAACGCGCTGATTTCGGGCTGCAGCGCATTGACCACCTTGGGGGCGAACGCCTTGCTGACCAGCTTGCGCAGCCTGGTGTGATCCGGCGGGTCGAGAAACAGGAAACTCGGCGGCGTCCCCTTCCGGAGCGACGGATCGGCCGCAAGCATCTGCTGTGCCGCCGTCGACTTGAGGTGGTCGCTGCTCGATGACGGATGGCGCAGCACCTCGTCGCAGTCCCGGTACGACGAGAAGAGCACGAAATCACTGCCCGGCAGCACCAGCGGGCCGTTGCCGCGCAACTCGGCACACACCGGGTACGGGTCTGCCCGGTTCACCGGGTCCAGCAGTTGCAGCAGCAACGTCTGCGGATCAGCTCGCTCGGTGGGCGCCGTGGTCATGGTGCCCATTGTGCCTGCGCTCGCGCGTAGCATCTTCGGGATGGCGCTGGGTCGGGTGTGCCGATTGGCCATCGTCGTGGTCGTGCTGGTCGCCGGCCTGACATTGGCCGTCCCTGCCCGCGCATGCGCCTGTGGCGCCGCAGTCGCTCCAGCCGGTACCGAGGCGTCCATGAACCGTGAAGTCGCTCTTGTCCACTCGGATGGAGTCACCGAAACGATGCTGCTGCGGCTGGCACTGAGTGCCGGCACGGACAATGTGGCGCTGGTGGTGCCCACGCCCGCACCGGCTACCGTCGCAACCGCCGATGCGGCGACGTTCACCGAGCTGGACCGGCTGACCGCGCCACAGATCCGTCATCAGCGGCACTGGACATTGGCGGTCGTGCCAGGCAAGGGACGCGAGGGTGCGGCAACCGGTGCCAGGGCCCCCGAGGTGGTCAGTCAGGTGCGGCTGGGGCCGCTGGAGGCCACCACCCTGGCCGGTGGTGATCTGCCAGGCCTGCAGAAGTGGTTGGCGGACAACGGGTATGCGCTCAAGCCGACGGTGCTGCAGGCACTGGACCCCTATGTGCGTGACGGCTGGGCCTTCGTGGCCATCCGACTGACCAGCAGTAAGCCGATCGTGGGTGGTCTCGATCCGGTCCGGCTGACCTTCGCGTCGTCACGGTTGGTGTATCCGATGCGGTTGTCGGTCGCCGCGCCGTCCGCGCAGCATGTCACCGTGTTCACCCTGGCCGGTCACCGACAGCAGCGCATCGATTCCGACCGGGGCTCCCAGGTCACCGAAATTCAGTTCGCCGGCAACATCGCGGGCGGCGTACACGACGCGTTGCTGCGCGAGCTGACCGCCAATCACGGCGCGTACCTGACCAAGTTCCGCGTGGATATCTCTCGAACATCAACTATCACTTCGGATTTCACGTTCGGCGACGCGCCGACCGACGACCCCTATCAGCAAGTTGTGGTGATCAACGACGATGTCGCGATTCCCCTGGCAGCCATCTGGCTGGCCGGGTTCCTGGTGACACTGGTGGTGGCCGGCCTGGTACTTGCGGTGTTGCGCCGCCGGAATCGGAGGCGGTCACGGGCCTTCGGTTAGCCCGGCCAGGTCCGGGTGCGCCATCAGCCGGTCCAGAAACACCCGCTGCCCTTTGAGGAGTTTCGTGCGCGCACCCGCCACCGGAAACCAGTCAACGCGGTCGATTTCGGGAAACTCCCGAAGCTTGCCCGAACCGCGCGGCCATTCCATCTCGAAGGTGTTGCTGTGCGCGTCGGCGATGTTGAGATCGCCGTGAACCGCGAAGGCGGTCACCACCTTGCCACTGGGTTGTCGCACCGCTCCCAGGTCGATCCGCCGGCCCGCCGGAACCGCGAGTCCCAGCTCTTCGACGAACTCGCGCTGCGCGGTTGCCCACGGGTCGTCCCCCTCGGAGTACTCACCTTTGGGGATCGACCAGGCGCCGTCGTCCTTGCGGGCCCAGAACGGTCCGCCCGGGTGCGCTATCAGAACGTCGACAATGTCGGCGCGTGTCCGATACAGCAACAAACCCGCGCTGAGCTTGGGCACGGTTCAGACCCCGACGGCCTGCTCCAGGTCCTTGAGCGAGGACTCCAGGTGCGCGAGCAATCGCTGCAGATGCGGCACACTGCGACGGCATCCGACCAGACCGAAATCGAGGTTGCCGGCGTTGTTGACCAGCGTGATGTTCAGCGCCTGGCCGTCCGGGATGTTCGACAGGGGGTAACTGCCATCGAGGCGGGCACCGCCGTAGTACAGCGGGTCCGAAACGCCGGGCACATTCGAGATGACGATGTTGAATGGCGGCGGCACCGCGGACAGAAAGCCCGGGACACCGGCCAGCGTCAGCGGCGCCATGTTCAGCGCCGACAACGCCAGCACTTGGTACGACGGCAGCTCCGCCAGCACCTTCTTGTTTCTGCGCATGGACTCGCCGATGATCTCAATCCGCTTCGCGGGGTCCTCGACATTGGTGGCCAGGTTGCACAGAATGCTGCCCACCTTGTTGCCGCCGCTGTCGGCGTCGGCCTCCGAGCGCAAGCTCACCGGGACCATCGCGACCAGCGGGATGTCCGGTAGCGCGTCCTGCTCGAGCAGGTAGTACCGCAGCGCACCGGAGCACATCGCCAGCACGGCGTCGTTGACGGTTACCCCGGCGGCCTGCTTGACATTTTTGACCCGATCCAGCGACCAGGACTGGGCGGCGCACCGGCGAGCACCCCCAACCTTCACATTCAGCATGGTGTGCGGCGCGGCGAAGGGCAGCGTCAACTGCTGCTCCAGCAGCGCGGCGCGGGCGAGCTTCAAGGTTGACGGCGCCACCCCAGCCACGGATCCGGCCACCGCGAGCAACGAGTTCAGTGGGTTGCGGGCGGGTTTGGCGGCAGGCGGCCGCGCCGGCTTTGGCAGGTTCCACATCGCCTTGACGTGGGTGTCGTCCGGGTCGGTGGACATGGTGCGCTGCATCAGCTTCACGGCCGAAACACCATCGATCAGGGCATGGTGCATCTTGGTGTACATCGCAAAGCGGCCGTCTTTGAGTCCCTCGACCACGTGCAATTCCCACAACGGGCGGTGGCGGTCGAGCAGGCTGGTGTGTAGCCGAGAGGTGAGTTCCAGGAGGTCGCGCACGCGGCCCGGCGAAGGCAATGCCGAACGCCGGACGTGGTAGTCCATGTCGACTTCGTCGTCGTAAGCCCATGCCAGCTGCGAAATTCCGCCACCGATTGTCGCGGGGTGTTTGCGGAAGGTCGGCTGAAACTCGTCGTTGGCGATCAAAGCGTCGTGGAATTCCCGGACGAATTCGGGGCCGGCACCATCCGGGGGCGCAAACAACGACAGGCCCCCGACGTGCAGGGGATGCTCACGCGATTCGGTGAACAGAAACATCGAGTCGGTGGGCATCATCAATTCCATGCACACATTAAAGCGTGTCAAACAACGCTGGTGAATGGTCTGCGATGAGTGATTAGCCGACGGCGGCGACGCCAGAGCTGGAAATGGTGAAGCCCCGCCCGTTTGTCACCGTGCAGGTGACCCCATCGGTTTCCGACCGGCAACTGAAGGGCCCCACACCGGCGCTCTGACCGTAGGGCAGTGTCGGGGTTCCCTGGCCAGCGTTGCCGAGACAGGACTCACCCGTGCAGGTCTTGAAGGACCCATTAGTCGACATGCGTACCGACTGCGGCGGTGAGTCGGTCTGGCAATAGGTTTCGTCGGCTATGCCGCTGCCGCGTTGATAGCTGATCTCGCAGCCGAGATTGTGCGACGGGGCATAGAAGGAACACGTTGTCGAGCTGCACACCGGGTTATCGGCCCCCGCCACCGGCACACCGATCCCGGCGGCGCACCCGACCAAGCCCAACACCGCGGCAACCGACCGCAACTTCATTCTCGGAACGTATCAGAGATCCTCGCGCGGTAGCCGGTGTTGACCAAACTTGTTGTCGCGCTGGCTATTTTGGCATCGGTGCGGCATGCGCGATAGCTACTGTTGACAGTGACTGCCAATGCGGCATAACGTGCCGCTGGTCACCGTCCACCGGGAGGTCGCCGTGCAGAGCCAGTCCAAGTTCCGTGTTATCCAATGGGCGACCGGAGGCGTCGGTAAGGCCGCCATCGAGTGCGTGCGCAACCACCCAGAACTGGACTTGGTCGGGTGCTGGGTGCACAGCGCCGACAAGGATGGCATCGACGTGGGACACATCGTCGGCACCGCCGAGTTGGGCGTCACCGCCACCACCAGCATCGACGACATCCTGGCCATCGATGCCGACTGCGTGATGTACAGCCCGCTCATTCCCAATGACGACGAGGTCATCGCGATTCTGCGTTCGGGCAAGAACGTGGTCACTCCGGTCGGCTGGGTGTATCCAGACCTGAGCAATCCTCGCGTGCAGGCGATCGCGGACGCTGCCGTAGCCGGGGGCGTGACGTTGCACGGGTCGGGCATCCACCCGGGTGGCATCACCGAGCGATTCCCGCTGATGTTGTCGTCGCTGTCCTCTGCGGTCACCCACGTCCGCGCCGAGGAGTTCTCCGATATCCGCACCTACAACGCCCCCGACGTGGTGCGCCACATCATGGGCTTCGGTGGCACTCCTGAGGAAGCGACGCAGGGGCCGATGGCCAGCCTGCTCGAGGCCGGTTTCAAGCAGTCGGTGCGAATGATCGCCGATACCATGGGTTTCCGCATCGATCCCAACATCAGGACAATTCAGGACATCGCCGTGGCGACCGGTGACATCGACTACGAGGCCGTTCCGATCACCAAGGGAACGGTGGCCGCCCGCCGGTTCCGGTGGCAGGCGATATCCGACGGCAAGCCGGTCATCACCGCCGCGGTGAATTGGCTGATGGGCGAGGAGAATCTGGAGCCGGCGTGGAACTTCGGCGAACAAGGCGAGCGGTTCGAAGTCGAGATCACCGGTGATCCGGATGTGAGCATCACCTTCAAGGGACTGCAGCCACAAACGATCGCCGAAGGGCTGCAACGCAACCCGGGTGTCGTGGCCACCGCGAACCACTGTGTGAACGCCATCCCCTATGTCTGCCCCGCTGAGCCGGGAATCAAGACCTACCTCGACCTTCCTCTGATCGCCGGCCGCGCATGAACGGTGTCTTGGACGATGTTTCGTTCTGCCACCTCGTCGTCGGAGTCACCGATATGGACCGGGCGCTGGAGTTCTACCGCGATCTGCTGGGCATGGAAGTTGTCTTTGACAATTTGATCTCCGGCGAGTCTTTCGACGCCGTCCTGCATGCGAAACGCAAGCAGGAAGGGCGGGTCGTAGGCGGGCTGCTCGGCGGGTTGATGCTCGAATTGCTTTCCCTGGGCGCCGCGGTGCCGTCCGGCCGCCCCGGCCGTGGTATCACCGGGATCCATAATTTCTCGCTGTCCGTCCCCGACCTTGCCGACGCGCACCGACGTATCAGCGCGGCCGGTTACCAGACCGACCAGGAGCCGTTCGAAATCGGCGGGGTACGAATGTTTTTCGTCAAGGACCCGGACGGCACCGCGGTGGAGTTCATCGAGCTGCCCGGCGGTGCCCGCAGCACATATGAAATGCATCGGGGGGTACCGCTGCAACTGGGGCCGGCCCGATGAGCTACTCCCACGCCCGGTCGTTGGACGGGCATGTCGTGATCGTCACCGGCGCGGCCCAGGGCGTCGGCAAGGGAGTGGCGGGTGCACTCCTGGAGCGGGGCGCAGCCGTGCTCCTGGTTGACATCCAGGGTGAAAAGCTTGCGGCCACCGCGACCGAACTCGGTGCGGCCGGTCGGGTAGAGCAGATCGAGGCGGACCTGCGCGACCCGGACAGCGCTCCTCGCATCGTGGCGCGCGCGGTCGAGGCGTTCGGCACGGTGCACGGCCTGGTCAACAACGCCATCGCCACCAATGAGCCCAAGGCCTTCGTCGACATCACCACGGACGACCTGGCGCTGGGTTACGAGGTCGGACCGCGCGCCACCTTCCTGCTGATGCAGGCCGTGTTCCCGCTGATGGTCGGAGCGGGCGGCGGTTCGATCGTGAACCTGGGCTCGGGCACCGGTACCGGCGGCGAACCGAAGTGGGGCGGTTACGCCGCTGCCAAAGAAGGCATCCGCGGCCTGTCGAAGGTGGCCGCCCTGGAATGGGGCCGCCACAACATCCGGGTCAACGTCATCTGCCCGTTCGCCGAATCCGATGGCGTCAAGTTCTGGAAAGAGTTCGCCCCCAACGACTACGCGAAGGCCCTTGGCCGCGTCCCAATGAAGCGGATTGGGGACGTCCGCACCGATGTCGGCGCGCTGGTGGCGTTCCTGCTCGGCAGCGACGCGACGTTCATCACCGGCCAGACCATTCACGTCGACGGCGGCATCGGCAGCTTCCGGTGAGCGAGTCGTTACGCGATCGCCAGCGCGCACAGATTCGCGCCGATATCAGGCGCGCGGCGTTCCGGCTGTTCATTCAGCGCGGCTACGACGCCGTGACCACCGAGGAAATCGCCGCCGCCGCAGGGGTTTCCCCGCGCACGTTCTTCCGGCACGTGCCGGCGAAGGAGGACTTGCTGCTGAGTCCGGTGCGCCATGGCGGTGCCGCCATCGTCAGCATGCTCGAACAGCGGCCGGCCACCGAGACCGCCGATGTCGCGTTGGCCAACGCCATCATCGGCCGGACCCGGTCGTTTGACCAGGCCGACTGCGAAAAGTGGCGGGAGGCGCTGCTGGTGGCGCCCGAACTGCTGGCCAAGGTCACCATGTACACCCACGCCGACAGGGAGCGTGCGACGAAGCTGATCGCGGACCGGATGGGCGTCGATTCCCAGGTGGATATCCGCCCCGCGCTGTTGGTCCAACTCGGTTTCGCGGCAGGCGATTTCGCATTTCAGCAATGGGTGCGGGGAACCGGCAACCACCACTCACTGGACCACTACGTCACCACGGCCATGCAGGCGGTGCGCAGCGACCACTGGCACTAGTCGCGCAGCGCCTCTGGATTGGCGATCCGTACCGGGGTTCCCTCCAGCCACGCTACGACGGCCTCAACAGTGTCCGCGTAGAAGGCGCTCAGCATCTCGCGGGTGACATAGCCGAGATGCGGCGACAGCGTCACGTTCGGCAGCTCCCGGAGCGGATGGGCGACCGGAAGTGGTTCGGTATCAAACACATCCAGTCCGGCTCCGGCAATCCGCCCGGTGCGCAGTGCACCGATCAGGGCGGCTTCGTCGACGATCGGTCCCCGCGACGTGTTGATCAAGTACGCGGTCGGCTTCATCGCGGCCAGCTCGGGTTGTCCGATCAGCCCGCGGGTGCGCTCGGACAGCACCACATGAACGGACACCACGTCGGATTCCGCAAACAGCGCCGCCTTGTCCACACGTCGCGCGCCAACCTCCCGCGCCACCTCGTCGGTGAGATGTTGGCTCCAGGCGATGACGTCCATTCCGAACACCGCTGCATACTGCGCCATCCGTTTGCCGACTCGGCCCAGACCGAGGAGTCCGAGCGTCTTTCCCGCCAGCGTCGTTCCGGTGGTGGTCTGCCACTGGCCGTTCCGCATGCGCAGGTGCTCCTCGGCGAGATTGCGCACGGTCGCGATCAGCAGTCCCCAGGCCAGTTCCGGTGTCGCGTCCCGTGCGGAGCGGAAGCGCGGATGGGCGAAGTCCGAGTGGGCGACCAGGATTCCGCACTCCGTCGCGGCGGCCAGGTCCAGGTTGGGCAGGTTCCGGCCGACAATGGTGATCAGCTTGAGGTTGGGCAGCCCCTCGATCAGCGTGCGCGGGAAAGCCATCCGCTCGCGCAGGGTACAGACGACGTCGAACGGCCGCAGCGCTTCCAATGCCTCGGCCTCGGACAGGTGCCGGTCGAAAACGGTTAATTCAGAACGGTTGTGCACGGGCGACCAGTCGGCGAGCTGCAACGCCACACCGGCATAGTCGTCGAGGATCGCGACCCGGGCCATGCGATCAACCTACCCGGGTCCAGATCGCGCTCAGCCCAGAACTTTGAGCAGTTCCTGTGCCAGCGGGCCGGCGGAGGCGGGATTCTGCCCGGTGTAGAGGTTGCGGTCGACAGTCGTGAAGGGCTTCCACACTTCGCCGCGGACGAAGTCGATGCCCGCTTTGACCAACTCGTCTTCCACCGTCCAACGGGCCTTCTCGCGCAGGCCCACGCCGTCCTCTTCGTCATTGGTGAAGGCGGTCACCCGGTAGCCGGCGAACGGTGTCTCACCGTTGCGGCGGGTGGCCAGGATCGCGGCGGGCGCATGGCAGACGATTGCCAGCGGCTTGCCCGACGCGAGCGCCGCGACGAGCAGCCGCCCGGAGTCGGCGTCCTGCCACAGGTCTTCCATCGGGCCGTGGCCGCCCGGGTAGTAGACGGCGTCATAGTCGTCCAGTCGGGCATTCGCCAAAACGATTGGCCTGCGTAGCTCTTCGGCTGACCGGAGCACTTCTTCCTGCTCTTGAGCAGTTTGCTCACCGCCGGCCATGGCAGGGCGCAGGCTCATGGGGTCAACGTATGGCACCACGCCGCCGGGGGTCGCCACCACAATCTCGTGCCCGGCTGCGCTGAGCGCACTGTAGGGAGCGGTGAACTCTTCGGCCCAATAGCCGGTCGGGTGGCGGGTACCGTCTTTGAGGGTCCAATAGCTGGTACCCGAGACGACGAAAAGAATTTTGGCCATAACCAAACGTACGGCCCCCAGCACGCCGTCGCCAACGCGTCGCGTCAACCCACCCCGTTGACCGCCTGGAGCAACGCCGCACGGGCAAGCGTCTCTTGTGCCATCTTCACGTGCGCGGCATCGACCAACACGCCGTCGACTCCGACGGCCCCGCTGCCGTTCGCTTCGGCCTCCCGGTAGGCTGCAACGTTTCGCTGCGCCAGGGAAATCTCGTCGGCGGTCGGTGCGTAGACCTCATTTGCCACCGGAACCTGGCTGGGGTGGATCGCCCACTTGCCGGTGTAGCCGAGCAGCGACGCGCGCCGGGCGTCGCGTTCATAACCCGCCAGATCCCGGTAGTCAGGGTAGGGCGCATCGATCGCATCGATACCTGCGATGCGTGCTGCCACGATGACCTTGTTGCGCGCGTAATGCCAGAAATCACCGGGATATTCGCCGAGAGGGGCAAAGTTGGTGTCCACGCGGGCACCCTGGGACAGCGAGAAGTCGCCGACCCCGAAAATCAACGCATCCAGGCGCGGGCTGGCCGACGCGATCGCCTCGGCGTTAGCCAGGCCTTCCACCTCCTCGATCAGCACCTCGAGACGAATCCGCTTGTCCAGTCCCAGTTTGGTTTCGAGCTGGTTGAGCAGCACGTCCACCCACCACACGTCGCGTGCGGTCCGGGCCTTCGGGATGATGACCGTGTCGAGATTGCCTCCCGCCTGCGTCACGACGTCGATGAGATCGTCGTGACACCACGGCGTGTCCAAGCCGTTGATCCTGATGGCGCGCATCGTGCGGCCCCAGTCGACGTCGTTGAGTGCGGAGATCGCTTTAGTGCGTGCGGACTCCTTGACCGCAGCAGGAACCGCGTCCTCGAGGTCCAGGAAGACCAGATCCGCCCCGCACCCGGCCGCCTTGTCGAACATGTTGTCGTTGCACGCGGGTACGGCCAGTTCGGAGCGACGCAGTAGCAACGTCATCGTTGTCCCTTCGGTTCAGACCACGCCACGGGCATGGAGATCGTCAATATCGTTGACACTCAGTCCGAGTAGCTCGCCGTACACCTCGGCGTTGTGTTGCCCCAGCTTCGGCCCCAGGTGGTCGATCGTTGCTTCGGCTGCTGAGAACCGCGGCACCGGGGCCTGCACCGTCATCGGTCCGAGTTCGTCGTCGGCCACGGTGACGAACACGCCTCGATGGGCGAGTTGAGCGTCTCGGACCAGATCGGTGATGTCGTAGACGGGTGCCGCGGCGACATCATGTGCCTCAAGGATCGTCATTGCGTCTGAAAGACTGCGCGCCGCAACCCAATCCGCAACCACAGCATCAACCTCGCCGGCCCGGGCGAGCCGCCGCTGCGGATCGGAGAAGTCCGCATGGTTTGCCAGGTCGTCTCGGCCGATGGCCCGAAACACTCTGAGCGCCAGCGCGGGCGAGCTTCCCGACATCGCGAGCCACCGCCCGTCTGCGGTGCGGTAGGTGTTGCGCGGAGCCGAGATATCCCAGCGGTTACCGGATCGCGTCGGCACCAGACCCAACTGGTCGTAGCCCAGCAGCGCCTGTTCCAACAGGCGCGCCAGTGGATCGATGAGATTGACATCGATCAGTTGGCCGGATGCGGCATGCACGTCGCGACGGTAGAGCGCCATCAGCACCGCATACGCGGCGTTCAGCGAGGCGACGCCGTCGGCCAGCATGAACGGTGGCAGTGTCGGTGGTCCCCCTGCTGGGCCGGTGAGGTGGGCGAATCCGCTCATCGCCTCCCCGAGCGTGCCGAAGCCGGGCCGTTCGCTCTTGGGTCCGGTCAGACCGTATCCGGTGATGTGCAGCACTATGATTCGCTCGTTGACCGCGCGCAGACTCTCGTAGTCCAGGCCCCACTTGCGTAGGGTCTGCGGTCTGGTGTTGAAGATGGCGACGTCGGCGTGCCGAACCAGTCGTCGCACCAGTTCCTGGCCTTCGGCGCAGCGCATGTCCAGAGTGATCGAACGCTTGTTGCGGGATATGGACTTCCACATCAGGCCCACGCCGTCGCGCTGATTCCCCCAGGACCGGATTGGGTCGCCGTGGCGCGGCTGCTCGACCTTGATCACGTCGGCACCGAACTCCCCCAGATAGGTCGCCACCAGCGGCGCGGCGGCCAGCGTGGCCAGGTCGAGTACCCGCAGGCCGTCAAGCATCGACGCGGACCCGGGCGGGCCGTTGCAGGCCGAGATGGCCCCGCAGGGTGGACGACTCGTAGGCGGTGCGGAACAGCCCCCGACGCTGCAACTGCGGAACCACCATCCGCACCACGTCCTCGAAGGCACCTGGCAGATGCGTTGCGGCCAAGACGAATCCGTCGCACGCTCCGCTTTGGAACCAGTCGGCCATCTGCTCGGCGACCTGTTCACCGGTGCCGACGAACCTCGGACCCTGCAACAGCGTCGCCCGATGACCGGCCAGGTCACGAACGGTCACCGGGCCGCCAATGTGGGCGCGCAGGCTCTGTACCAGCCCGCGGATTCCGGACACCGACGCGATCAGCTCGTCGGTGACCGGATCGTCCAGATCATGTTGTGCGAAGTCGTAATTCATCAGTTCCGAGAGCAACGTCAGCGAGGCCATCGGATGGACCAGGTCGTTGAGGAACAGCGCTTCACGATCCTTGGCGTGCGCCTCCGACTCCCCCACCACCGCGTAGGCCATCGGGCAGATACGCACCGCACCGGGATCCCGCCCGGCCTCGGCAATACGTCGCTTCTGGTCGGCGTAGTGATTACGCGCTACCTCGATGCCGGGATCCCCGGTAAAGATCAGTTCCGCCCAGCGCGAAGCAAATTCGCGGCCCCGGCCCGAGGATCCAGCCTGAATGATGACCGGTCGGCCCTGCGGGGAGCGGGGCACCGTCAGCGGCCCGCGGCTGGCAAAGTAACGGCCCACGTGCCCGAGTTCATGGACCATGTCGGGATCCGCAAACCGACCGGACGCGCGGTCGTGCAGTATCGCGCCGTCCTCCCAGGTGTCCCACAGGCCGGTGACGACGTCGAGGAACTCATCGGCCCGGTTGTAGCGTTCGTCGTGGCCGAGGTGGGCGTCGACACCAAAATTCTGCGCCTCGGTGTCGTTGACCGAGGTGACGACGTTCCAGGCGGCGCGACCACCCGACAGGTGGTCCAGCGAGGCGAAGGTGCGCGCCACATGGAACGGCGCGTAGTACGTGGTGGAGTAGGTGGCGCCCAATCCGATGTGTGACGTGGCCTGAGTCAGCACCCCGAGCACGACACCGAGGTCCAGCTTGACCGGGCGGGCGCCGAACAACACCGCCTCGGCCACGGACCCTCCGTAGACACCCGGCATCGCCAACCGGTCGTCGAAGAACATCAAGTCGAAACAGCCCTCTTCCAGCTGGCGCCCGATCTTGGCGTAGTAGGACGCGTCGAGGTAGCGGTGCTCGGTCGCGGGGTGCCGCCACGACCCCGCATACACCGAGGCATTACCGGCTTGCATGAAGGCCACCAGAGTCATCTTGTCGCTGCGCACGAACGAGAATCTAACATCTGATATTTCAGATATCAAATGTTAGATGCTGAATCTGTTATGCTGCCGCTGTGGCCTCCGTCTCGGGAATCGACATCTCGGGCACCGTGCGCGAACGGGCCGCCCGTGAACTACGGGACCGCATCTTGACCGGCGCCCTGCCGGCGGGCTCACGCCTAGACCTGGACGCAATCACCGAAGAGTTCGCCACCAGCCGGACCCCGGTACGCGAAGCACTGCTGGAACTGTCTTTCGAAGGTCTGGTGCGGGTCGCTCCGCGCAGCGGCGTCACGGTGATCGGCATCAGTCCAGATGACGTGCTGGACAGCTTCACCATCCTTGGTGTGCTGACCGGCCAGGCAGCGGCCTGGGCCGCCGAGCGGGTCGAACCGGACGAACTGTCGGCGCTGCGCGAACTCGCAACCGACGTCGCGGCCCGATCCGGCGACGACAGCATCGGCGAGGCCAACTGGCATTTCCACCAGAAGATCCACCGGGCGGCCCACTCTCCGCGACTCATGACGCAAATCAAGCAAGCGGCGCGGGTGGTGCCCACCAACTTCCTCACCCTGTTCCCCGAGCACGAGAAGCATTCGCTGGACGAGCACCAGGAGTTGCTGGACGCGTTCGCCGACAAGGACGCCGATCGGGCCCGCGTCATCGCCGAACGCCACGTTCTCGACGCCGGACGTTCGTTGGTCGACTGGCTGAACGGGCGTGGCCACTAGGGTTCCTAAGGTGCCCGCGATCCCCGCGCAGTATCTGCTGTCCGCTGACGCACCGAGTCCGCGCACGCTGATCGACATCATCAAGGACACGGCCGCGCGGTACCCCGATGCCGCCGCGATCGACGACGGTGAGGTGCAGCTGACCTACAGCGAACTCGTCGAGGACATGAACGACAGCGTCGCTTGGCTGGCAGCCCGGGGTATCGGCCGCGGCGACCGGATCGGCATCCGGATGCCCTCGGGCAGCTACTCGCTGTACGTGGCGATCCTGGCGGTCCTCGCCGCCGGCGCGGCCTATGTGCCCGTCGACGCCGACGACCCGGACGAGCGCGCGGAGTTGGTGTTCGGCGAGGCCAACGTTGTCGCGGTGATCAGCGCCGACGGCATCCAGCGCACCCAGGGTGCGTCACGCGGTTGGCGGGCAGGGGCGCCGCTGGCCCGCGACGACGCGTGGATCATCTTCACCTCGGGATCCACCGGCACGCCGAAAGGCGTTGCGGTCACGCACCGCAGCGCCGCGGCGTTCGTCGACGCGGAAGCGCGAATTTTTCTGCAGGACAACCCCATTGGCCCCGGCGACCGGGTGCTGGCCGGGTTGTCCGTGGCGTTCGACGCGTCCTGCGAGGAGATGTGGCTGGCCTGGCGGCACGGCGCCTGCCTGGTGCCCGCGCCGCGATCGCTGGTGCGCAGCGGAATGGATCTGGGACCGTGGCTGGTCACCCGCGACGTCACCGTGGTCTCGACCGTGCCGTCGCTGGCGGCGTTGTGGCCCGCCGAGGCGCTGGAAGCGGTGCGGCTGTTGATCTTCGGCGGAGAGGCGTGCCCGCCCGAGCTCGCCGAACGGCTCACCCTGGGCGTGGAAGGCGGCCGCGAAGTATGGAACACCTACGGCCCCACCGAGGCCACCGTGGTGTCCTGCGCCGCCCGGCTGGACGGCACGGGACCGGTCAGCATCGGCCTGCCACTGGCGGGGTGGGACCTGGCTGTGGTCGACGGCGGTGGTGCGCCGGTGAGTTACGGCGAAACCGGCGAACTGGTGATCGGCGGTGTTGGATTGGCCCGCTACCTGGACGAGGACAAGGACGCCGAGAAGTACGGTCCGATGCCGGCGCTCGGCTGGAAACGGGCTTATCGCAGCGGTGATCTGGTCCGGCTGGAACGTGACGGGCTCTACTTCTGCGGTCGCGCGGACGACCAGGTCAAGGTCGGCGGTCGTCGCATCGAGCTCGGCGAGGTGGACTCCGCGCTGGTCAATCTGAACGGCGTGAGTGGCGGTGCGGCCGCGGTCCGGCGCACCAGCACCGGAGCGCCGGTACTGGTCGGATATGTGGTCAGCGCGGATCCGTCTTTCGACATCACCAAGGCGCGCGACGAACTGGCCGAGCGGCTGCCGGCCGCGCTGGTACCCCGGCTGGTGCGTATCGAGCAGCTGCCCACCCGCACGTCGGGCAAGGTCGATCGGGACGCGCTGCCCTGGCCGCCGCCCGGCAGTACCGCCGACGAAGAGACACCGGAGCTGGCCGGCACTGCGGGCCGGTTGGCCGGCTTGTGGCGAGATCTGTTGGGCGGCACGGTGACCGGCCAGGAAGCCGATTTCTTCGCCCTGGGCGGTGGCTCACTGGCGGCGGCGCAACTTGTCGCGACCCTGCGCCAGCACTACCCGCAGCTCACCGTCGCCGACCTGTACGACCACCCGCGACTGGGCTCGCTCGCCGGGTTCCTCGACGAACTGGAGCCGCCGCCGCAGGTGCCCGAGCGTGTGGTGCGGCCGACGCCGCTGCGCACGCAGTTGGTCCAAGTCCTGCTGTCCTTGCCGCTGGCCACCTTGTCGGCGCTGCAGTGGGTTACCTGGCTGGCTTTGGGGAACAACGTTGGCCGTGCTGTGCATGCGGTGCCGTGGACGGTCGCGGTGAACTGGTGGCTCGTAGCGGCGGCGTTCGTCATGTTCGTCACGCCGGTGGGCCGGATGGGGATTGCGGTGCTCGGCGCGCGGATCCTGCTGTGGAACGTCCGGCCGGGCAGTTACCCGCGCGGCGGGTTCGTGCATCTGCGCGTCTGGTTCGCCGAGCGGCTGGCAGCGGCGAGCGGTGCCGAAAACCTCGCCGGTGCACCGTGGCTCGTCTATTACGCACGCGCCCTGGGCGCGGACATCGGTAAGGGCGTCGACCTGCATTCAGTGCCGCCGGTGACCGGGTTGTTGACCGTCGGGCACCGCAGTGCGATCGAACCCGAAGTCGACCTGTGTGGGCATTGGATCGACGGCGACCTGTTTCACCTGGGCAAGATCACCATCGGCAACGACGCGACCATCGGAGCCCGCACCACGCTGCTGCCCGGCGCGGTGGTCGGCAAGAACGCCGACGTGGCGCCCGGCTCTGGCGTCGTCGACAAGATCAAAAACGGTCAGTACTGGAAGGGCTCCCCGGCGGCCAAATCCGGGCGGGTCAAACACCCGTGGCCCGACGAGCGACCGGCACCGAGATCGCAGTGGGTAGGGATCTACGGGTTGACGTCACTGTGTCTGGCCGCCCTGCCGCTGCTGGCGGTGGCGACCGGATTGATCGTCATCGGCTTAGCGGTGCGCCACACCCGCAACCTGGCACAGGCGGTGCTACCGGCGTTGCTCTGGACACCCGCCGCGGCGGTGACCGCTCTGGCCACGTATGCGGTGCTGACGGTGGTCGCGGTGCGCGCCTTGTCCTTCGGGTTGCGCGAGGGATACCACCCGGTGCGCAGCCGGACCGGGTGGCAGCTGTGGACCACCGAGCGGCTGATGGACGCCGCCCGCAACTACCTGTTTCCCTTGTACGCCAGCCTTTTCACACCCGTCTGGCTGCGCATGCTCGGCGCCCGAGTGGGCCGCGACACCGAGATTTCGACGGTGCTGCTGACCCCCAAGTTCGCGGTGATCGAGGATGGCGCATTCCTGGCCGACGACACCATGGTCGCCTCCTATGAACTCGGCGGCGGCTGGATCTACGCTGCCGAGACCACGGTGGGGCGCCGCGCGTTCCTCGGCAACTCAGGTATCACCCAACCGGGTCGCCGCGTGCCCGACGATGGCCTGGTTGCCGTGCTGTCGGCGACCCCGCCCAAGGCCAAACGCGGTTCGTCGTGGCTGGGCAGCCCGCCGATGCGGTTGCGCCGGCGCCCGGCCAAGGCCGACGAAGAGACCACCTACCATCCGCCGACCCGGTTGAAGGTGATGCGGGCCGCGGTGGAGATCTGTCGGGTGTTGCCAGTGCTGGTGACCGCCGTGATCGGGGTGGCGGTGCTGGGGGTATTGCAGGCGCTGACAACGCGATTCGGGATTTGGTGGGCGGCGCTGGGCGGCGGGCTGGTGCTGCTGGCGGCCGGCGTGGCCGCCGGCGTGGTGACCGTGGTGGCCAAGTGGCTGTTGGTCGGGCGGATCAAGGCCGGCGAGCACCCATTGTGGTCGTCGTTCGTCTGGCGTAACGAACTGGCCGACACCTTCATCGAAACCGTTGCCGCGCCATGGTTTGCGCGGGCGGCCAGCGGCACACCGGTGCTGAACCTGTGGCTGCGCGGGCTCGGCGCGGCGATCGGTCGGGGCTCCTGGTGTGAAACCTATTGGCTGCCGGAGGCCGATCTGGTCACCCTCGGCGCCGGCAGCACCGTCAACCGCGGCTGTGTGGTGCAGACGCATCTGTTCCATGATCGGATCATGCGGCTGGACAGCGTTGTGTTGGAGCCCGGCGCCACCCTCGGCCCGCACTGCGTCGCGCTGCCGGCAGCCAGGCTGGGAGCCGGGGCGTCCGTCGGACCCGCATCGCTTGTCGTCCGTGGCGACGAGGTACCCGGATCGACGCGCTGGCAAGGTAATCCGGTGCGGCCCTGGCAGCAGGTCCGCAAGAAGTCCGGCCGCAAGCGAGTGTCCAGTGCCGAGGAAACTGCCGCGTGAAATCTTCCAACGGCAAAGCCACTTCGAATGAGGTGGTCGACCCTTACCTCCCGCAGAACGGTAACTTCGGTTACACGGTGTCGCGTTATGAGCTGGACCTGGAATACCGGGTGGCGAGCAACCGGCTGTCGGGAACGGCGACCATCACCGCGGTCACTGTGACCGAGCTGACGGACTTCACCCTCGATCTGTCCAGCGCTTTGTCGGTGTCGAAGGTTTCGGTGAACGGCAAACGCGCTTCCCGCTTCAGTTGCCGCGCCGGCAAACTGCGCATCACACTGCCGGTCAAATTGGCTACCGGCGCCGCGATGTCGATCGTGGTGCGCTACGGCGGTACCCCCAAACCTCTCCGGACCCTCTGGGGCGATGTGGGTTTCGAGGAACTCTCGGACGGCGCCCTGGTCGCCGGCCAACCCAACGGAGCGGCATCCTGGTTTCCCTGCGACGACCATCCCAGCGCCAAGGCCGCTTTCCGGATCCGGATCAGCACCGAGAGTGCGTACCGGGTCGTCGCGAACGGCAAACTGATGTCGCGTCGAGCCCGGGCTTCGCAGACCGTCTGGATCTACGAGCAGCCCGAGCCCACGTCCACCTACCTCATTACCCTGCAGATCGGCGTCTACGAGACCGCCCGGTTGTCCCGGACACCGATCACGATGCGGGCCGCGCTGCCGGAACGTCTCAGAGCCGAATTCGACCACGACTTCGCCCGGCAACCCGATATGGTGAAACTGTTCATCGACCTGTTCGGACCGTATCCCCTCGCGGACGGATACACCGTCGTGGTCACCGATGACGAGTTGGATATTCCCCTTGAAGCACAGGGCATCTCGATATTCGGCGCCAACCATTGCGACGGCACCCGGGATAGCGAACGGCTCATCGCCCACGAATTGGCGCATCAGTGGTTCGGCAACTCGGTGACGGCACGCCGCTGGCGCGACATCTGGTTGCACGAGGGCTTCGCTTGCTACGCGGAGTGGCTCTGGTCGGAGCACAGCGGCGGTCCGGACGCCGACGAGCTGGCGCACCGGTACCACCACGAGCTCGCACAGCAACCGCAGGATCTGCTGCTGACCGATCCGGGACCGCGCCACATGTTCGACGACCGGGTGTACAAACGGGGCGCGCTGACCCTGCATGCCCTGCGCCGCCGGGTTGGTGATGAGAAATTTTTTGCGCTGCTGCGGGATTGGACCGCCCGGTACCGGCACGGGACCGCCGTCACCGACGACTTCACCGGTCTGGCGGCCAACTACGCCGACGACTCGCTGCGACCGTTGTGGGAAGCCTGGCTGTACTCGACGGACGTTCCCTGATTACAGATTGGCGAGGTCGTCGGGCACGTCCACGGCGTACTGTTGCAGGACCTCGAGCGGTACCACCTCGAGGGTGCGCTCATGGGTGGACGCCAGGACCACCGGTGCCGCGCACCCGTCATGGTGGGCACGCAACCAGTTCACCGCGGTGACACACCAGCGGTCGCCCGGCAGCAAGCCGGGAAACCGGTACTCGGGCACCGGCGTGGACAGGTCGTTGCCGATAGAACGCTGGTGCTCGAGGAACTCGGCGGTGACGACCGCGCAGATGGTGTGCAGGCCGCGGTCCTGGTCGCCGGTGGAACAGCAGCCATCCCGGTAAAAGCCGGTAACCGGCTCATTCCCGCACGGTTCCAACGAACCACCGAGCACGTTGCGATCAGGCAGGCGATCGGACATGCGCTTAGTATCGCGCTTTCCAGCGAATTGTCGCCCCTTAAACGGCGGCCATCCTCCAACCCCACTCCAGGCCGGCGGCGAGCACGCTTTGGGCAGCGGCGGGTTTGCTGCTCGATGGTAGGTTCAGCGGCGTGATACTCACCGGAGCTTTCCTGGCCGACGCGGCCGCCGTCGTCGACAACAAACTCAATGTGTCCGGCGGGGTGCTGTCCCGGTTCGCGCTCGGGCCCGAGCGGTCGGCCCGCTTCGTCCTGGTCGTGCTGACTCAGGCCGAGCCCGGCAGTACCGATCGGCTGCTCAAAATCGAGATGCGGCCGCCGACCGACGAGGATCCGATCCGGCTGGAGTTCGAGGTGCCGGAAGCCTCCGTGGCGGAGTTCCCGGGCTTCGCCTTCTTCGAGTTGCAGCTTCGGTTGCCATCGAACGGCCGCTGGGTCCTGGTGGTCAGCGGTGGCACCGGCGCGATTTCGCTGCCGGTGCTGGTGACCGACTTCGTGCCCCCGGAATCGTCACTCGGCCTTTAGGCCAGCGCCGGCAACACGGAATCGGTGAGCAAATGCACCGACTTCCATGCTTCGTCCACGGGCATGCCACCGACCAGCGGGTGCATTACGAGCGGTCCGAAATTCTCCGCGTCCCGCACCTCGGCGATGAGCTCGTCGGGTGTCAGGAACCGGTACCTGCCCGAGGCCCTGACCTCATCGAGCGTCTGCACGCCGGGCAGGTGCATCAGGGACCGCTCGTCGGCCGACCATCCGCCGTAAGTGACCGCCTCCCAGAGGATGTACTCGCCGAGCTCGACCCACGCCCGGTCCGGGTCCTCGTGCAGGAAGATCATCCCGCGGTTGACCGGTCCCGGCATGATCACGAACGGTGTCGCCCCGCCCTCGGCGCACAGCTGCCGGTAGTGCTCCGCGACGTCGGGCAGGTGGTCGGCCAGGCTGAGCGGCAAGCGGAACCGTGCCGCGCGCCGGGCGGTGGCACGTGAGCCGCCTCCGACATACAGCGGCGGATGCGGCTTGGTCCATGTCCCGGTGCAGACACCCGCGTCCGCCCCTGACCAGACCGACAGCATCCGCTCGATCACGTTGTCCATCAGCTTGCCGCGCCGGCTGAACTCGACTCCCAGGCAATCGAACTCGACGGTCCGATAGCCCAGTCCCACCGTGGTGTGCAACCTGCCCCGGCTCATGTTGTCGACGAGCGCGATGTCCTCGGCCAGCCGAACCGGATTCCACATCGGGCCGAGCGCGCAATCCACGCTGGCGATCAGCCGTGACGTTCGGGCCAGGAACATCGACGCGGCCATGATCGGGTTGCAGCTCCAGCCGTGCCCGGTGACATGGTGTTCGTCGACGCTGATCGTGGTGATACCGCGCGACTCACCCCACTGCGCAAGTTCCAGTGCGGCACGGATCAACTCGCCCTGCTTGCGTGGATCGCCTTGAGGTGATGCGAAGTTGAAGCGAAGTACGGTCAACAGCATCGGCTACCGAGCCTGCGAACGCACGAAGGCGGGGAAGTCTGGAAATAGGGCGCGATCCACGATTTCGATGCGGGTGCCGACCGCGTCGACGTAGTAGGCGAACAGCCCGAGCTCCGTACCGGGCACGTCGGCGGTCATCTCGAACACGAAGCCGTGGTCCTGCAACGATTGAGCCGTCTGGGCGAGGTTGTCGGTGAAATAGCCGACGTGGTGCACGGCATTGCCGGGAGCCGCCGTCCAGGGAGTGCCCGGAACCTCCTGCAGGAGTTCGAGATAAGGCGCTTGCACGGAGTACACGATCGTCGAGGTCAACTCGCGGGTGCCGGCGGTCGTGCGGAACGGCAGTGTGTAGCTCATCGGGCTGATCCACTGGTAGCCGGCCAGGGCGGTGAGCCGGGCCATCGCGGCTTCGAGGTCGGGCACCACCAAACCGGTGTGATAAAGGTCTTCGGGTTTTAGCGCCGCGGTCACGAGTTCCTCGCAATCTGTTGCTTGAGCCATGCGGTCTCCCAGAAGTTATTGGCGTCCGCGAGCAGTTGCTGGTGGGCGTCTCGGAGTACTTCGCGGGCCGCGGGGGTGCCTTCGGGCAGCAGCTCGGCCAGGTGGATCGCGTGCACCGGCCGACCCGCGCTCAGATGTTCCCGCGCGCGCTTTACCAGGGCGTCGGCACCGGCGAGTTCGACCAGATCGGCGGCGACGGCGTCGGGACCGACTGGATAGAGTTCGGTGGTCGAACGGTGGTGGAACCAGCCGGAGTAGTTCTCCCAGATGGCCCGCACATCCCACGCGACCTTTCCATAGCCTTCTCCCACTTCGTATTCCGTGGGCAGCGTGATCTCGCGCATCAACGTTCGGACGTCCTTGCCGGCGTTCATGCCGGCGACCGTCTCGTCATGGATGTACTGGATGGCGTCGCGCAGTCGGGTCAGCTCGCTGTCGATGCGATCGGCGCCGGCGATAGGATCGAAGTGGCCCGTGACCAACAACTCCGGTCGCAGCTGCCGCACTCGTTCGACCGACTCGACGGCGGTCAGCGCGTCGCGGTACCGGTCGCCGCGCATGGTGACCAGGTTGGGGATGTGTCCGAAGACAGGTCCGAAGGTGTTCCCACACAGGCAGATTCGCTCTTTGGGTAACCACACCACCAGTGAATCGCTGGTTTCCCCACCCGGCACCGCGATCAGTTCCAGCCGTCGTCCACCGACCTGCAGGGTGAGTGTGTCCTCGAAGTCCAGGTCGACGATCGGGACGCTCTGGTGCGCCAATTTTCTGGTGCCGAGACGGCGCTGGATCGCCTTGATGCCGTCGGCGAGGGTGTCCTGAAACGCGAACGCACTGCGGTGGGCGCGATACGGGATGAGCCGTTCGTTGTCGTCGCGCCAACGTGTCCAATTCGCCTGTGCGACAACGGTCGTGTCGGGGTCACGGACGCTGTCCAAGCCGCCGACATGATCGACGTGGCCCTGGGTGAAAATGACGTAGCGCACCGGCGCGGAGTCGACCGCGTCGAAGTTGGCCCGGTGCACCGGTCCCTCGAATCCCATGCCGGTGTTGACGATCACCCTTCCGTCTGCGGTGGTGAGCAGGTAGGAGTTCGACAGGCCTGGCGAGCACCATATTCCGGGCGCAATCTGCTCGGCACACTCGGCGGAGGCGGCCCGCATGGCATCGGCGCCGGGGCGGCGTCGATAGATCGGTTCGAACATCACTGCCTTTCCTTCATTCGGCGCGGACGTCGAACGCGTCGAAGTAGAAGCCGAACCGTGCCCGCAGTTCGTCGGGCGATATCCCGAAGTGGCGGCGCAGGTCATAACGAATCCTGCCGTGCTTGCCGCGGGGATTGCCGTCGAGATAACGCTTGAACCGTTCCCGCACCGCCGCCGTCAGTTCCACGTCACCGCGCCGGTAAAGCTCTTCGAGCAGCCGCATTTCGTTGCCGTTGAGCTGGTGGAAGCCGATGTCGATACGGCGTTCGGCCGGCACCAGGCCACGGTCGCGCACGCACGCGCTCAGCAGTCGATGCACGCGGTCGCTCCAGTAATCCAGCAGCCAGTCCGGCTCGATGGATGTGCGGCGCAGCCGGTCGGAGTAGGCCATCATGGTGATCGCGGACTGGATCACCGCGACTGGATCGCGGTGGGTGAAAGCCACCGTCGCATCGGGAAACGTCGCCATCAGCGGCCCGAGTTGCTCGCAGTGCTGCGGGCTCTTCAGGATCCATGTCCGCGGACCCCGCAGGAACGTCAGCGCTTGCAGCACCTTCTTCAGATACGCGTAATGCCGGTGCTGATCCAGGCCCAGGTAGTAATCGCGCCAATCCGGCACGCGCGCATGCCATTCCAGCACATAGGAGGCCAGATCCAGGTCGAGGATCTCGACCTCCTCCTCGATGGCCTCCGGGAAGCGGTCGTGCATGGCGGCCACGATCGGTGCGCTGACCATCAGCGCGTCGTGTTCCTGCTTGACCCGTGTGTAACGCGGATCCACGCCGTGGGCGTCCGGCCCCCGGCCGCGAGCCGGTATCGGATCCTGGCTCTCCCAATACGGCAGGGCTCGCCGGCGAGGGTCGGCCGCGATGAGGTTCACCAGGTGCGTGGTGCCCGATCGTGGCATCCCGACCACGATGATCGGCTTCTCGATCGGGATCGACTCGATCTCGGGAAAGCGTTTGATCAGTTCGGTCAGCGACAACCGGTTGCGCAGCAGTCGTACCACCCGTTGCCGCAGGGTTGACCGGCTGAGCTGGCGTAGGCCGGTGTCGTTTTCGATCGCCGCCACGTGGGCGCTGAGCCGGTCGGTGAATCCGTCGGTGTCGTCGAGATCGGTGACGCCCGCCTGCTCGCGGGCCTCGCTGAGCATCTTGTCGATACCGAACTCAACGTGCCTGGCTTCAGTGAAGTCAAGGATCTGACGCTGAACATCCGTAAGCCGGGGCGATGCCAGATCATCGAAGTCGATGTCCTCGGCGGCAGGGCCCGCAGAATTCACCTGTGACCTCCCCAGGGCGCCGTTGCCGTGACTTGTCGAACGATAGCGCAGCGGTAGCCCGCAGCGGGGACCAGCCATTTCGAGGTCGGCAGAACGGCCGGCGTACACGCCGGCTTCGTGATCTGCGCCCTAGCCGGGCGCCGGACGTAGCGGTAGGTTCAGCCGGTGATAGTCGGGGCGTTCCTTGCCGAAGCTGCGGCTGCAGTGGACAACAAGCTGAACGTCTCGGGCGGGGTGCTACTCCGATTCGCTGTCGAGGCGGATCGGCTGGCGCAGTTTCTGCTTGTGGTGTTGACGCAATCGGAGACCGGCAGCCCAGACCGCCGCATCGAAGTCGAGATCCGGCCGCCGACCGACGACGACCCGCTGACCATCGAATTCGAATTACCGGAAGCCGCCATCACCGCCGAGCTGGGGTTTGCGATCTTTCCTATCGAGGTGACCCTGCCGGTCGACGGCCGCTGGGTTCTGATGGTTACTGGTGGGGCGGGCATGATCTCGCTTCCGCTGCTGGTGCGTGGTTAGGTGACGGCGGGATAACAATTCCCAAACTCAACGGGTCGCCGAACGGTACGCCGCCCGGGGTAGGCGGGCCAAGAAATCTACCGTCACGTCGTGCACCGTCGAACCGCCCTGAAGCTGCCCTTGGCGTTGGCTGCCGGCACGGCTTTGACCAGGACGCCGCGCGCCTTTGCGGAGGCAGGACGCTGGCCGGCCGAGCGCGCGCACAACTGGTATCAGGCCCAAGGTTGGCTGGTCGGCGTCAACTACGTCACGTCGACCGCGATCAACCAGCTCGAGATGTTTCAAGCGGGTACCTACGATGCGCGGCGCATCGACAACGAGTTGGCGGTGGCGCGTTTCCATGGCTTCAACACCGTGCGCGTCTTCCTGCACGACCAGCTGTGGGCGCAGGACCGGGCCGGCTTCCAGTCCCGGCTGGCGCAATTCGTCGGGATCGCAGCCCGGCACGGCATCAAGCCGCTGTTCGTGTTATTCGATTCCTGCTGGGATCCGTTTCCGCGGCTGGGCCGTCAGCGCGCACCGCGACCGGGAGTGCACAACTCGGGTTGGGTACAGAGCCCGGGGGCCGAGCATCTCGACGACCGCCGCTACGCCCCCATCCTGGCCGACTACGTCACCGGAGTGTTGACCCAATTCCGCAGTGATGACCGGGTTTTGGGGTGGGACCTGTGGAACGAACCCGACAACCCGGCCCGGGAGTACCGCAAAGTGGAGCGGAAGGACAAACTGGACCGGGTCGCCGGGCTGCTCCCCCAAGTCTTTCGCTGGGCCCGCGCCGTTGATCCCGTCCAACCGTTGACCAGCGGTGTGTGGCAAGGGAATTGGGGAGATCCCGGGAGCCGCAGCGCGATCGCCGGCTTCCAGCTGGACAACTCTGACGTGATCACCTTCCACAGCTATGCCCCGCCCGGCGAATTCGAGAGCCGAATCGGCGAGCTCGCGCCGTTGGGTCGGCCGATCATCTGCACCGAATACCTGGCCCGGTCCCTGGGCAGCACCGTTGAGGGAATCCTGCCGATTGCGCGGCGGCACAACGTCGGTGCCCTCAACTGGGGGCTCGTGGCCGGCAAAACTCAGACGTACTTCCCGTGGACTTCGTGGGACCGCCCCGCCACGGCGCCACCAAAAGTGTGGTTCGCTGACCTGCTGCAACCTGACGGCCGGCCCTACCACGACAGCGAAGTCCAATTGATCCGCAAGCTCGCCAGCGGAGGGGACCGGGACTAGGACGGTAACCGCCACCCGACGGGTCGACGCCAGGCGCAGCGCACGCCGAGCTGCTGGTGCCCAAAGGCGCGCGCGTCGTCATCGACGGCGGCCTCACCTGCGGGGGTCCCGACCCCGATTTAGGGGTCAGGTCGGCGGCGGCAGCGCTCCCATCGGCCGGTAGTAGGCGGCCTCGACGGCGGGGCGCCACCCCATGTCCGCATTACGCTTGTGCTCCTCTGGCGACAGTATTTTCAGCAGCGTGACCATCGGCAGGTAATAGGTGGCCGGCGCCCCGAGGATGTACGTCGCATTTCCCTCCACGTACGTCTTGTTTCCCGGATCGTTGAGGCCGATGTTGCTGTAGTCGCCGTGGACTTGCCGGTATTGGCCCGCGCCACCGACGAACATCGCGGCGAATCTGTTCATCACGGCGGTAGCGTTAGCCAGGTTTGCCGGGCAATCGGCCCAGAAATCGTATTGCCGGATCACCACTTTGACGGTGTAGCGCGTATCGATGGGGAAGCCGTTTCCGCCATAAGCGGCCGTGCATCCGCTGTATCGGACGTGCATGCAACCCCCGTATTTCCCCTCCGGGTCACCGGTGAGAATGAACGTCACGGACGCCGGATCGATGTCGCTCGTCGGGCCGTAGGTGCGTAGCCAGTCGTCTTCCACCTGGGCGCCCTCGCTGTGGCCAACGACGACTTTCGGACCCGGGATAGCGTGCAGCATGTTGTTGAGGTTGAGCGAGCCCTGATGGACATTGCCGGCGCTGGGGAAATTGTTGTACGGGACTTTCGCCACTACATTCGGAGCTGCGAATAGTTCGCCACGCAACCAGTTCCCGGGTAGCGAGCGAAACGCCGGGTCGAGCGTCAAGACCGTCGCGCCGGTCGTCGCGACGACTTCCGCACCGGCATTGACCGCTGTCAGCGCAGTAATGTTTGCCACGGTGGCCAGGAGCGTCAGCGCCAGCGTTGCTGTTGCTCTTCTCACTGACGTCACCAGGCAAACCTCAAGAGATCGCAGCCGAATTTGCTGCTCATATATATCACCGGCGACGTTTCGACCCGCCGCAACGTTGGCGAATCGAAACCGGAATGAGGCTTCCTATTTATAGACGCGGGTCAGCCGTCTTCGAATTCGGGCGCTGCTCCATTGACCACGGCGGTAAATTGTGCTCATGAAAAAATTCACGCCCGCTTTGCTGGCCGCAGTCGCCGTGGCGGCATTCCAGATTTCCGTCGCACCCGCGGCGTCCGCGAATACCTGTCCCGCCGCTGGGGAAGGTTCGTACCCGAACCGGATTGATTGTCCGCTGGGCAGCATCGCTGCGGCGGACGCGATCGACGAGGCTCGGCAGCGCGCCGAGGGGCGCCCGCCGTGCTACACCCGCGAGGGCGTGCCCTACTACACCCCCGGTGACGCGCCCTGCGGCTGAGCCATTCCGACGGCGGATTTTTCGCTGCCTCGCCGGTGACCACCATTTGAGTGGGTATACGGCGCAGGGAGGCACGATGAATCAGCCCGAGTTACCACCAGTTGGCCGCTACACCGAGGCGGAGCTCAAGGACGCCGAGAGCCGAGTCGCACATGCTCGGGAAGCGGCGGGCCGCTCGGCACTGTCGGCGGCGAAGAGCTTCGAAGAATCCGCACGCGCGCACGACGAGGTCGCTAGCATTGAAGAGGCAGCAGTCGACCAGGACAGGCGCCCGATGGACAGGTTGCAGCGATCGGCTAAGCAACATCACCAGTTCGCCGCCGAAGACCGCGACATCGCAGAGAAGAAGCGCAGGGAAGCGGGCAGGATCTTCGGCGCTGAGGGGACCCAGTGGGACTGAGCCTGAAAATTGCTCCCGGAGTACGAATCCGGGCGTCAGGATCAGGGATCAGGACCAGTGTGGGCCCGCGCGTCGCACGCGTTCACGCTGGAGCCGGCAGGACCGCCGTCAGCTCGGGATTCGGACCCTTCACCGCGTCGTCGACGGCCAAGAGTCTGCGACCCGCACGGAAGACGCCCTTGCCCCGCTCGAGCAAGCCGGTGTCACCCAGCAAGCTCGATACGTTCGTCGCCGGAGTGGAACTCGCGTCCGGGGTGGCGGAGATGATCGGCTATGCCTTCGATCGTCGGCAAGCCAAACAGCTCGCCGCCGATAGCGCCAGAGCCGCGGAACTCCTCACCTCACTTCACCTGGAGGATTTTCCTGCGCCAGCACAGCCGACGCCCCCCGAAGCACCGGGGCTGTCACGAAGCTGGCAACGGCTGCGGCAAGTAGCCAACGCAGATCGCCGCGCGGCGGCCGAAGCCGCCCACGCCGAGGCGCAAGCAATCTACGCCGAAGAGCTGCGCAGGTGGAATCTGCTGCACGCACACGACCCGTACGAGGTCATCGCCGCAGTCGACGATGCGCTGGCGGACAACGCATCTCAGTCCGCGTGCATCGACGCCGGTTCGGGCCCACTCGGGAATTACGTCACCGTGGTCGTGCACTACCCCGGCCCCGAGATCACCGACGGCCTCGTGCAGGCCGGTGCAGGGACCCGGCCGCGCACCGACAAGGAGAGAGTCGATCTCTATCGTCGCGCGCTTGCCTCGACCGTGATCGCCAGCGCGAAAGAGGCGTTGGTCTGCGCTCCCGCAGCCACGGAGGCATACGTCGTCGTCTTGCGCTACGACTTGCAAGGACGCCGAAAGAAGACGTCGCAACTCGACGCAATCTACGCCGGGGCCCTCAGCCGGCGAGTGCTACTGGTGGACTGGACGGCCAACACCCCGCAGGATTGGATGCTCAGCGCTCGGGAAGCACGCTTCAACCTGGACCGGAAGGGCAGGTTTCTACCGCTCGGTGACACCGCGGGCGACGACCTGCGTCGCCTTGTAGACGCGGTCGCCGCGACGCACGCGGACGCCCGACGACGCCGCTACTCGCGGGAAGAGTCACAACGGTTAATGGGCACTCAAGCGCCCGAACCGTTCGAGTCGACGTGCGCCTGCCCGGGTTGCGGCGCGATGGAGGCGCACAGCTTGCGATTGCCGCGGACTGGCGAACCGAAGTGGGCCAGCACAATTCGGACTTGCGCCAGCTGCGGGCGCGAATGGGCGCAGGCCTAGTGCGAGAAAAGCCCGAACCCTAAAGGAGGGTTCGGGCTATTGCGATGTCCTGAGACATTTGGCGGTGGCGGAGGGATTTGAACCCTCGGACGGTTTTAGCCGTCACACGCTTTCGAGGCGTGCTCCTTAGGCCGCTCGGACACGCCACCGCCAGGCAGCTTACCGAATCCAACGCCGCTCACCCCAATCGCTGGCGGGCGAAGAACTTCTCGAGCGGTGCGGCGCACTCGTCGGCGAGCACTCCGCCCCGCACCTCGGGGCGATGATTCAGCCGGCGATCGCGCACCACGTCCCACAGCGACCCGACCGCTCCGGTCTTGGGTTCCCAGGCCCCGAACACCACGCGGGCGACCCGCGCCAGCACCAGCGCGCCGGCGCACATGGTGCACGGTTCGACGGTGACCGCCAGCGTCGCGCCTTCCAGCCGCCACCCATCCCCCAGGACACCGGCCGCCGCCCGCAGCGCCAGGATCTCGGCATGCGCGGTGGGATCGCCGAGCGCTTCGCGAGCATTCACCGCCCGGGCCAGCTCGGTGCCGTCGGCGCCTACGACCACCGCACCGATGGGCACGTCACGGGGCCCGGCGGTCCCGGCGACCGCCAGCGCAGCACGGATCAGCTCCTCGTCAGAAACCCTCACCTACCGAGACGGTCGATCACGGCCGACAACTGTTCGGCGAAACCCATCTCGCGCGCGATCCGGCCGAGCTGCTCATCGGCGTACAGGTCCGTCTCGTCCAGAATCACGCCCAGCACCGCCTCGGGCAGCCCAATGTCGGAGAGCAAGCCCAGGTCACCCTCCTCGAACGGCTCGGCGTCCTCGAGGTCCTCCGGGTCGATGTCGGCGTCCAGGCTGTCCAGCACCTCGGCGGCGATGTCGTAATCCAGTGCGGCGGTGGCATCCGACAACAGCAACCGGGTCCCAGACGGCGCTGGGCGCACGATGACGAAAAACTCGTCGTCGATATCCAGCAGCCCAAAGACTGCCCCGGCGCTGCGCAGCTCCCGCAGCTCGGTCTCCGCGGCCGACAAACTGGTAAGAGCCTTGGGACCCAGCGGCGCGCAGCGCCAGCGGCCCTCTTCACGCACGACGGCGACGCCGAAGCCGTCCGGGGTGTCCGCGGACGGGCCCTGCGTTGCCGAGGCCCGTTGTACTCCCATGGCCGCATACGCTAGTCCCTGACCTGGCCGCTGGCCAGATGAAGCCGGGACGCGCAGCCTGCGCCCGGCTGAGCTGTGCCAACCTTTGAACAAGTGGTGAGGACTGAGGTGAAGACACCCGTATGTGTGCTCGGACTGGGCTTGATCGGTGGATCGATCATGCGGGCCGCTTCGGCATCCGGCCGTGAGGTATTCGGCTATAACCGCTCGGTGGAGGGTGCCCAGGGTGCGCGTTCGGACGGGTTCGACGCCACCACGGACCTCAACGCGACGCTGACCCGAGCCGCCGAAACCGACGCGCTGATTGTGCTGGCCGTGCCGATGCCGGCCCTGCCGAACATGCTGGCCCACATCGGCGAGTCCGCGCCGCATTGTCCTCTGACCGACGTGACCAGCGTCAAGACCGCGGTGCTCGACGAGGTCGCCGCCGCGGGACTGCTAGAGCGCTTCGTCGGCGGCCACCCGATGACCGGCACCGCGCACTCGGGTTGGCGAGCCGGCCACGGCGGCCTGTTCAACCGGGCGCCCTGGGTGGTCAGCGTCGACGACCATGTCGACCCCGAGGTCTGGTCGATGGTGATGACGTTGGCGCTGGACTGCGGGGCGGTGGTGGTGCCGGCCAGATCCGACGAACACGACGCGGCCGCCGCCGCAATCTCGCACCTGCCGCACCTGCTCGCCGAGGCGCTGGCCGTCACCGCGGCCGAGGTCCCGCTGGCGTTTGCGCTGGCCGCGGGCTCGTTCCGGGACGCCACCAGGGTCGCGGGGACGGCACCGGAGCTGGTGCGCGCGATGTGCGAGGCCAACACCGGCCAGTTGGTGCCGGCCACCAGCCGCATCATCGAGCTGCTCAGCCGCGCGCGCGATTCACTGGCCAGCAACTGTTCGGTGGCCGACCTGGTCGACGAGGGCCACGCGGCCCGCACTCGCTACGAGAGTTTTCCGCGCTCGGACATCGTCACCGTCGCCATCGGCGCGGACAACTGGCGCCAGCAGTTGGCCGCCGCGGGCCGGGCTGGTGGAGTAATCAGATCCGCTCTGCCAACCCTGGATACTCAACAATGAACCCGTCCCGGTCGACGGTCACGGTGGTGTCGGCCACCGGCGAACGCAGCTTGATCCCATCCAAGCGGCCTTCGCTGGCGTAACTCACCGTCTCCGCCTCGACGGACATTGAGGGCACGTTCACATAGACCATCGGCAACGCGAGCGTCTCCGCCCGCTCATGGATGCCCAGCCGCCGGATCGGCAGCGCATTGAAGAACGGGCTGAACACCAGGTCGACGTCGAGGGCACCGTTATAACCCGAGCGTCTCTCGCCCTGGTGGTCGGTGATCAGCCACATGTTCTCTTCGTCGCGGGCGATGGCGAGCTGGCGCTCGCGCTCGGCCAGCGTGACGGTCAGCCCGAACCGCTTGGTCGCACCGGACTCGTCGGTCTGCAGTTCGTAGAAGGCACCGAAGGCGGGGCTGGTCGGGGTGGCCGCGGCTACGATGCGCCCGTTGGCCTTGATTCGCTTGCCGGACAACTGAACTCGCACTGATTCCATGCGCGAGCAATCCTGGGCGCGCCAGGTGAACATCGCGGGCTGGGCACGCTGTGTTGGGTCAGAAGGGGCTGCGTTCACACTCCTACCGTAGGACGTGTGCGTCGGCCGTGGTGACTTTGTCAATAACTGTGATCTTGGGTACGCGATCGCGGGGCCGGACCACCCGGCTCAAGCGACCGGTACCGGGCACCGAAGCCCACACCGCCAACGCCAGCAAGCCGTCCAGAATCAGGGCCAGCGCGGCCACCAGCACCGCACCGACCAGGGCTACGGCGAACTGGCGTTCCTTGATTCCGTCGATCAGATAACGGCCCAGTCCCCCGAGGCTGGCGTACGCGGCCACCGTCGCGGTGGCGACGACCTGCAGCGTCGCGTTGCGCAGGCCACTCAGGATCAGCGGCAGCGCGTTGGGCGCCTCGACCCGCAGCAACACCTGGGCCTCGGTCATGCCCATCGCCCGCGCGGCGTCGACCACGAGGCGGTCCACGCTGGCGATGCCCGCATACGTGCCCGCCAACAACGACGGAATGCCGAGCAGCATCAGCGCCACGATCGGCGGGCCCAGCCCCAGCCCGTACAGCAGCACACCCAGCAGCAGCACACCCAGTGTCGGCAGCGCACGCAACCCGTTCACCGCACCGACCACCACCAGCTGACCGCGACCGGTATGGCCGATGATGAGCCCGATCGGTACGGCGATGACGGCCGAGGCCGCCACCGCCAACGCGGTGTACTCCAAGTGCTCACAGATGCGGGCCGCCAAGCCGGCGGGCCCCGCCCAGTTGTCGGCGGTCGTCAAGAACGACAACGCCTGCGCGACGAAGTTCATCGGGCGCCGCCTACGAGCGGGGACCGCAATCGGCCACGGTCCCTTGACGCGCGCTCCCACGGCGTGGCCAATCGGCCGAGCAGGCTGAGCACGGTGTCGATGACGACCGCCAGGGCGAACATGGCAATGATGCCGGCCAGGATCTGATCGCTCTTGTTCGTTTGAAATCCCGCGGTGAACCAGGTGCCCAGCCCCCCGATGCCGATCACCGATCCCACCGAGACCATCGCGATGTTGGTCACCACCACCACCCGCAATCCGGCCACCAGCACCGGAATCGACAGCGGCAGTTCAACTTTCAGCATACGGGCGACGGGCGCATAGCCGATCGCGATGGCCGCCTCGCGGACGTGCGCCGGAACCGCGTCCAGCGCCTCAAGCACCGCGCGCACCATCAGCGCGGCGGTGTAGGCCGTCAGCGCCACCATGACGTTGGCCTCGTCGAGAATCCTGGTGCCCAAGATCAGCGGCAGTACCACGAACAACGCCAGCGACGGGATGGTGAAGACCACGCTGGCGGTAGCCGTGGTCAACCGCCGCAACATCGGGGCGTGCTGCACCGCAAGTCCGAGGGGCACCGCGATCGCCATTCCGACGACAACCGGCACCAGCGACAGCCGCAGGTGGACGACGGTCAGCGCCCACGCGGTGCTCAGGTGGTTCAGCAGGTAGTGCATCAGGTCCGCCGCCGGGCTTCTGCGGCGGCCAGCACGTCGCCGGCCAGGATGCCACCGACGACCTTGTGCCCACGATCCACGGCCACGCCCATCGATGACGGGGACGCCAACGCCGCATCCAGCGCCTGACTGAGATTGCCGTCGACGTGGAACACCGAACCGACGGGCGTGAGAATCGCTGTGAGCGGCTCACCGCCTCGGTACCGCCGCAGCCCGTCGGCGTCGATCCATCCCACCGACTCACCCCCGGCGTCGACCACCAATATCCAGCCGTCTGAAAGTTCAGCGCCGGCAAGGTCATTGGTGGACACCCGGTCGATGTCGTGCAGGGGCAGCCCGGCCGCATCGAGCAGCTGCAGCCACCGGTAGCCGCGGCCGAGCCCGATAAACCTGGCCACAAAGTCGTTCGCGGGGCGCGCGAGCAAGCGCGCAGGTTCGTCGTACTGCTGCAACACACCGCCGGTGCCGAACACCGCAACCCGGTCGGCGAGCCGCAGCGCCTCGTCGATGTCATGGGTCACGAACACCACCGTCTTGTGCAATTCGCTTTGCAGACGAAGGATTTCATTCTGCAGGGTGTGCCGGACAACGGGGTCGACGGCAGAGAACGGCTCGTCCATAAGCAGGATCGGTGGGTCCGCGGCCAACGCCCGCGCCACACCGACACGCTGCTGTTCGCCGCCGGACAGTTGCGCCGGATAGCGAGACGCCACTTGAGGATTCAGGCCGACCCGCTCCAGTACTTCGTAGGCGGCCGCACGCGCCGCGCGCCGGGACTCCCCCCGGAGCACTGGCACCGCCGCGACGTTGTCGATCACCCGTTGATGCGGCATCAACCCGGCGTTCTGGATGACATAGCCGATTCCGCGCCGCAACCGCACCGGGTTGACGGTCGAAACGTCCGCGCCGTCGACGGTCACGGAGCCCGACGTCGGGTCGACCATCCGGTTGATCATTCGCAGCGCGGTGGTTTTGCCGCAGCCGGAGGAACCGACGAAGACGGTCAGTTCACCGGCGGGGACGTGCAAGCTCAACCGGTCCACGGCCGTCGCGCCGTTGCCGAAGACCTTGCTGACGTTGTCGAAGGTGATCAACTACTACCCGATCGCGTGATCGAAGCCGTTGTCATGCACCCATTTGCGGGCAGCCTGGTCAGGATCTGCTCCTCCGTTACCCGATACCGCCACATTCAGTTCGGCAATGCCCTCGGTGGTCAGCTTCGCCGACACCGCATCCAGCACATCCTTGAGCCGGTCCGACTTCTTCTGCGAGTTCACCAGGGGCACGATGTTGCCGGCTAGAAAGTTGTGTTCAGGGTCCGCCAGTACCACCAGGTGCTCCTGCACCACCGCCGGTGAAGTGCTGAAGATGTTGGCCGCAGTAGCCGTTCCCTCGACGAGCGCACGCACCGTCACCGCGCCGCCGCCGTCGTTGATGGTGACGAAATTGCCCTGCGCGATGTTCAGCCCGTACTTCTGGCGTAACCCTGGTAACCCGGAGGGCCGGGTGGCGAACGCCGACGGGGCGGCGAAGCGTACTTCGGCGGAGTGGGCCGCCAGGTCGGCGATCGTCTTGAGGTTCCACCGGTTAGCCGTCGCGCCGGTGACTGTGACCGTGTCGGTGTCCGACGCCGGCGAGGGGGTGAGGATGGACAGATCGCCGGGCAACTGCCGGTAGAGCTCCAATTCGACCGCGTCCAGGACGGTCACTTTGGACTTCGGCTCGAAGTAGAGCAGCAGGTTGCCGATGTATTCGGGCACCAGGTCGATGGAATGGTCCTTCAGCGCCGGGATGTAGGTCTCGCGGCTACCGATACCCATTCGGCGACCGACGTCGAATCCGTTGGCCTGCAAGGCTTGTGCATAGATCTCCGCGACGATCTCGGATTCGGGGAAGTCGCCGGATCCGACGACGATGGATTTCGGGCCGCCCATGCCCGACCCGAACGGATCGGGACTGCCGCACGCCGCAACCAGGCACGCCACCGCGGCGAGCGCCGCGCGCCGCAGCATCCTCACGTTGCAGACACTATCCCGACCAAGATGCAAATGTTGGTTTCAATCCGGGCGGCACGGGACAAAGATGGAGACATGAGCACTCCCTCTGGCTCGCCCCCGGCGGATCAGCCACCGCCGCCGCCTCGCCGTCCCGGGCCCCCATCCCGTACGACGACGAAAGACCCGGCGTCCAAGTTCACCCGTGCGGGCGCCTTGTGGTCGGCGCTGATCGCGGGATTCCTGATTCTGATCCTGCTGTTGATCTTCATCGCTCAGAACACGGCATCGACGGCGTTCACGTTCCTGGGCTGGCACTGGACGCTGCCGCTCGGCGTGGCGATCCTGTTAGGGGCGGTCATCGGCGGCCTGATCACCGTCGCCGCCGGCACCGTCCGGATTGTTCAGTTGCGCCGGGCGGCCAAGAAGAATTTGTCCGCCGTTCCCCGTTAGGTCAGCCGGGCGATCTCGGCCAGTCCGCGGGAGATCAACGGCGCCACCACCTCGGGCGCGTCGTCCGTCGAATCCGCCTTGCCGTCGGCCTGCTCGGCCATCCGACGACGGAAATCGATCCCGGCCGCGATGATGGCGAGCTTGAAGTACGCCAGCGCCATGTAGAACTCCCACTGCCCGAGCGGTTGCCCGGACACCAGCGAGTACCGGTCGGCCAATTCGTCGGCGGTGGGAAGCAGCGGGGAGGTCCACGCCGCCTGGGTGTCGATGATCAGGTCCAGCGCCGGATCGCGGTAGACGCACATCAGGGCCGCGTCGCTGATCGGGTCGCCCAAAGTGGACAGCTCCCAGTCCACCACCGCCCGCACCTGCGTCGGGTCCTGCGAGTCCAGGATGGTGTTGTCGATCCGATAGTCGCCGTGGACGATCGACACACGGCTCTGCTGGGGAATGCTTCGTTGCAGCGCGGCATGCAGGCGCTCGACGTCGTCGTCGCGGCGGTCGTCGGGCAGCCGCACCAGCTGCCATTGCGATCCCCACCGCCGCACCTGACGTTCCAGATATCCGCTGGGTTTGCCGAAGTCGCTCAGCCCGACGGAGTCGGGGTCGACATTGTGCAGGTCCACCAGGACGCGGATCAGCGCATCGACGCAACCGTCGATGGCCCGGCGGCCCAGCGACTCCAGCTGAGCACGACGGCGCACCACCTGCCCGTCAACGAATTCGACGATCTGGAACGGCGCGCCCAACACCGACTCGTCGTCGCACAGGGCAACCGTGCGCGCCACCGGAACCGGGGTGTCCTGCAGTGCGGCAACAACCTTGTACTCGCGGCTCATGTCGTGCGCCGAGGGCGTCAGCCCGTGCAACGGCGGTCGCCGGACCAGCCAGCTCGTGGCGTCGTCGTACACGCGGAAGGTCAGATTGGAGCGGCCGCCGGAAATGAATTCGCCGCGCAGCTCCCCGTCGCGTGCAATGTCGAGTGAACGCAGGTACCGGTCCAACGCGGGCAGGTCGAGCCCGTTGAGTCGGTCAGTCGAGGTCACCGAACTTGTTTACCACCGACCAACTAGGACCGTTGATTCCGGGGCAACAGGTCCCAGACGTGTTCGGTGCCGTTGACCGACGCCACCGTCGCCTGACCGGACCGGGAGAACAGCAACCGGGTCACCGAGGCGTAGTCGATGGGGAAGGACAACAGCCGGGCGGTGCCCAGGATGTCGTGCAGCACGACGTTGATCACGCCGCCGTGGCTGAACGCCGCGATCGTCTCATCCGGGTCGGCGGCGGCGACCAGGTCGTCGATTGCCGCGCGGACCCGGGCGCGAAACGCGTCCTCGTCCACGGTGCTGGGCAGGTGCCCTTGCGACATGCGGGCCCATTCCTGCGGGAACTCGGTGCGGATCTGCTCGATCGGGATGTAATGCGGCTGGTCGCGGTCGTATTCGGCCAGACGATCGTCGATTTCGATGGATAACCCCCGAGCCGCCGCGACCGGCTCCGCGGTCTGGATGGCGCGCCGCTGGGGGCTGCTGACCAGACGCGTGACCGGGAACCGGTCCAGCGCCTCAGGCAGGCGCGCGACCTGCTCAAAGCCGGTGTCGGACAATTCCGGATCGGAACCCTCGCCGTGATCGCTGCGCAGCGGCAAGGCATGCCGGATCAGGAGCAGTTGCATCCGGCAAGCCTCGCATGCGCGGATCCGCCGGTCGCTCATGCGGCGGAGAATGCTATTCTCCCAGCGGAGATTGGGGCGTGCGGATGATGGCGATTGCCGGTGACGTGTTGGGGCGCTGGCTGGACGCCAACGGCGCCCCGGGCCAGGGCGAGGAACCGGTACTGGATCAGCTCAGCGGTGGCTCGCAGAACACTTTGTACCTTGTGCATCGCGGTCCCGAGCGGATGGTGCTGCGGATGCCGGGCCCGCGCGCCGATGCGGCCCGGATCGACGGGTTGTTGCGCGAGATCCGGCTGGTGCGGGCGCTGCGCGGGACGGACGTGCCGCATGCGGAGCTGATCGCCGCCGACGAAACCGGCTCGGTGCTGGGCCTGCCGTTCTACGTCATGCGCGCGATCGACGGCTGGAGCCCGATGGACGGCGGCTGGCGAGCGCCGTTCGACACCGACCTGCAGGCCCGGCGCGGACTGGCGTTCCAGCTTGTCGAGGGTGCCGCGAAACTCGGCCGGGTGGACTGGCGCGCGCAGGGCCTCGACGGCTTCGGGCGTCCCGAGGGCTTCCATGACCGGCAGGTGGACCGCTGGCTGAAGTTCCTCTCGGCCTACCAGGTGCGCGAGCTACCCGGGCTGGACACCGCGTCGGACTGGCTGCGCCGCAACCGTCCTGCGCACTACACGCCCGGCATCATGCACGGCGACTACCAGTTCGCCAATGTGATGTTCGAGCATGGGGGGTTGGCGCGACTTGCCGCGATCGTGGACTGGGAGATGACCACGGTCGGTGATCCGTTGCTGGACCTCGCCTGGGCGCTGCTGGGTTACGACGGTGAGGAACCTCGCGCCGATGGCTTTTACCTCGATATGGCCGGGATGCCCAAACGCGGTGAATTGTTGGAGCACTACGAGTCGATCAGCGGATTGTCCACCGAGAACATCGATTACTACCTGGTGTTGGCGAATTGGAAGCTGGGCATCGTGTTGGAGAAGACGTACGCGGCAGGGGTGCGGACGGGGCGGGTCGATCCGAAGATCACCGACGCGTTCGGACCGATGATCTTGCAGCTGATTGCGACGGCGGCCGAACTATCCCGGACCGCTAAGGTGCACTGACATGGGTTATGCCGACCAGCTTTTCGACTTGACCGATCAGGTGGTGCTGATCACCGGCGGCAGCCGCGGGTTGGGCCGGGAGATGGCGTTCGGCGTGGCGCGCTGCGGGGCCGACGTGGTGATCGCCAGCCGCAACATGGACAACTGCGTGGCGGTCGCAACGGAGATCGAGACCGAAACCGGGCGCGCCGCAATGCCTTACCAGGTGCATGTGGGACGCTGGGACCAGCTCGACGGTTTGGTCGAGGCGACGTACGACCGGTTCGGCAAGGTCGACACCCTGATCAACAATGCCGGCATGTCCCCGCTCTACGGCAAACTGTCCGACGTCACCGAGAAGCTCTACGACTCGGTGTTCAACCTGAATCTCAAAGGCCCGTTCCGCCTTTCGGCGCTAGTAGGTGAGCGGATGGTGGCGGCCGGCCGCGGCTCGATCATCAACGTGAGTTCGGCGGGGTCGTTGCGCCCGAGTCCGGACATCGTGCCCTATGCGGCGGCCAAGGCCGGGCTCAACGCGATGACCGAGGGTTTCGCGCGTGCCTTCGGTCCGGCGGTGCGGGTCAACACGCTGATGGCCGGACCGTTCCTGACCGATGTGAGCAAAGCGTGGAATCTCGATGAGCGGGGCGCGGAGATGTTCGGCCACCTGTCGTTGAAGCGCGCGGGCAGCCCACCCGAAATCGTGGGCGCTGCGCTGTTTTTGGCGTCTGAAGCTTCCAGTTTCACCACCGGTTCGATCGTGCGGGCCGATGGCGGCATTCCCTGATAGGGGCAGATAGGAGCATCCGATGGCATGGGACTTTTCCACCGAGCCCGAGTTCGAGAAGAAACTGCAGTGGGTCCGCGAATTCGTCCGCGAAGAGGTCGAGCCGCTTGAGGTGCTGTTCCCGGGCTGCGAGTTCCTGCCCCTGAACGAGGAACGGCGAAGAATCGTCGACCCCCTCAAGCAGCAGGTGCGCGATCAGGGCCTGTGGGCGCCGCATCTGGGCCCCGAACTCGGCGGGCAGGGCTTTGGCGCGGTGAAGTTGACCCTGATCAACGAGATCTTGGGCCGCAGCCCATGGGCGCCAATCATATTCGGAACCCAGGCGCCCGACACTGGCAACGCGGAGATCCTAGCCCGCTTCGGCACCCAGGAGCAGAAGGACCGCTACCTGGCCGGCCTGCTGTCCGGCGAGATCTTTTCCTGTTTCTCGATGACCGAACCGCAGGGCGGCGCCGATCCGCGCGTCTTCAACACCCGCGCAGTACAAGACGGGGACGAGTGGGTGATCACCGGCCGTAAATTCTTCTCCTCCAACGCATCCGTCGCCTCGTTCTTCATCGTCGTCGCGATCACCGATCCCGACGTACCGGTCCACTACGGCGCCTCCACATTCCTGATTCCGGCAGGAACACCGGGTCTGACCATCGAGGCCAACCACCACCTGGTGGGATCGGATCCCCATGAACCGGGACACGCCCTGGTCCGCTACGACGACGTGCGGGTGGGCGCGGACGCGCTGCTGGGTAAGCCCGGCCAAGGCTTCCTGATCCTGCAGACACGGCTGGCGGGCGGCCGGCTGCATCATGCGATGCGCTCGATCGGGTTGGCCCAGCGGGCCGTCGAGATGATGGCTCGGCGCGCGAAAAGCCGTTACACCCAGGGCAGTTCGCTGGCCGACAAGCAGCTTGTGCAGGAATTCATCGCCGACTCCTACACCGAACTGACACCTTTCCGGCTTACCGTCCTGCACGCCGCTTGGCTGATCGACAACGGTGACGAACGCGCGGCCCGCGCCGAGATCGGCGTCTGTAAGATCCTGGCCTCGCAAGTGCTCAAATCCATTGCGATGCGGGCGATCCAGGTGCATGGTGCGCTCGGGCTCAGTGACCAGCTGCCGTTGGTGAACATGCTGCTCGGCGGCATTGCGCTCGGACTGGCCGACGGGCCGACCGAGGCACACAAGGTCAACCTGGCCCGCATGCTGCTCAAGGGCTACGAGCCCGAGCAGGGCGAATGGCCCAGGGAGATGCGCGACATCCGCCGCGACGCCGCCCGGGCCAAGTACGGCGACCTGATCGATCGCATTCCGGCACTGCCGGGTTCACCGTGAGCGATCGGGTCACCGCGGCCGTCGAGCGCGCCCTCGACGATCGGCAACGCGAGGCCACCGAGGAGGTGGAACGCATCCTGGCCGCGGCGGTTCGCGTGATGGAGCGGGTGGCGCCCGAGCCGCCCCGGGTTAGCGACATCGTCGCCGAGGCCGGGTCATCGAACAAGGCGTTCTACCGATATTTCGCCGGGAAGGACGATCTCATCCTGGCGGTGATGGAACGCGGCGTCGGGATCGTGGTGTCCTACCTGCAGCATCAAATGGCCAAGCAATCCCGTCCCTCAGACAAGGTTGCGTGCTGGATCGAGGGCACCGTGGCCCAGGTCGCCGACCCGCAACTGAGCAGCATGAGCAGTGCCGCCGCGAGGCAGCTGTCGAATGGTCTTGTCGCTGACCAACAGATGCTGCGGCCGCTGCGTGAACTGCTGGTCGAGCCGGTCACCGCCATGGGCAGCTCGGACGTAGACCGCGATGTCGACGCGGTCTACGGCTGCACGATTGCCATGATGCGACGGTATCTGGGCTCGGCTGACCGGCCGGGCGCACCGGACGTCGAACATTTAGCGCGGTTCTGTCTGCGCGGACTGGGAGTTGATTGATGCGCGCGATCGTGTGCAATGCCTACGGCCCACCGGAGGACCTGGTACTGACCGAGGTCGCGGATCCGGTACCGGCGCCGGGCCAGGCGTTGGTGCGGGTACACGCCGCGGCGGTCAACTTCCCCGATGTCCTGTTCGTTGCGGGCAAGTACCAAGTGCGGATTCCGCCGCCGTTCACACCGGGCAACGAGATCGCCGGCGAGGTGGTGGCGGTCGGCGAGGGGGCACCGTTGCAGCCGGGCCAGCGGGTCTTCGGTACCACGTTCGGGGCCTTCGCCGAACTGGCACTGCTTGATGCAACCATCGCGCAGAGAGTGCCCGACGGCGTCGACTTCGCTTCGGCGGCGGCCTTCGGGGTGACCTACCGCACCGCATACCACGCGCTGCGGTCGGTAGCCCAAGTGACAGAGGGTGATTGGGTGGTGGTCCTGGGCGCCGCCGGCGGTGTCGGCCTGGCCGCCGTCGATCTGGCAGTGGTCATGGGGGCACGGGTGCTGGCCGCCGCGTCCAGCCCGGAGAAGTTGCAGTTGTGCCGCGAGCGCGGGGCGCAGGCCACCGTCGACTATGACAACGAGGACTTGAAGCTACGCATCCGCGAACTCACCGGGGACGCCGCGCGCGTCGTGCTTGACCCGGTCGGCGGGCCCTACGCGGAGCCGGCGTTGCGAGGCCTGGCGCGCGGGGGCATATTCGTCACCCTGGGCTATGCGGCGGGTGCTATTCCGGCGATCCCGCTCAACCTGGTGATGCTCAAGGACGTCACCATCCGGGGCATGGAGATCCGCACCTTCCTGGACGACTATCCGCAGGAGTGCACCCGCGATATCACCGAGCTGTCGCAGCTATTCGCCGACGGCAAGATCCGCCCCTACATTGGTGCCCGCTTCCCGCTGGCCGAGACCGCCGCAGCCCTACGGTATGTCGCCGACCGCAAAGTGCTGGGCAAGGTGATCATCGACGTCACCTGATGTGTGCCGAGCAGACGCGAAAAGTACCCTTGCGGGGGCCGATTTGGGGGCTTTGGCGTCGTCGCGAGTGGGGGTGGCGCGCCGCAGTCAGGGGGTGACGATGTTGAACTTCGCGTCCGGTTGTTCGAGCACCGCCAACAGCGATTGCAGGGCCGCCTGGTCACCGGAGAGCTCGAGCCCAGGCGAAGCGAAGTCACCGATCGCGACGAGCAATAACCGAATCTTGTTCGCCAGCTTGACCGTAACGGTCGCGGTGGCGGGGTCCGCGGCCGTCTTGCGGTGTACCAACACACCGTTGCGCAGGGTCAGCCGGTAGTTCGTGGCGACGTCGTCGAACGTCACGTCGATGGCGATGTCCAGGTCCCAGCTGCCCGGCCCGTTCACCCTGATGGCCAACCCGTCGAAGACCTGTTCGGGTGTCAACTGCGCCAGCAGCGTCGGCGAACTGACCTGAGCCGCGGTGCCGAAGTTGCCTATCCGCAGCTCAGTCGCACCGCTCATGAAAAAGTTGCGCCAGGTGGCATTCTCCGCACCGTAGCCCAGCTGCTCCAAGGTGTCCGCGTACAACTCGCGCGCCGCGTCGTGATGCTGGTCGGTGAACATCGCATGGTCGAGCAACGTTGCCGCCCAACGGAAGTCACCCGAATCGAAGGCGGTACGGGCCAGCTCGACCACCCGGTCCAGACCGCCGAGCGCATCGACATAGCGGGGCCCCGATGCCTCGGGCGGATGCGGCCACAACCGGCCAGGATTGCCGTCGAACCAGCCCATGTAACGCTGGTACACGGCCTTGACATTGTGGCTGACCGATCCGTAATACCCTCGGGCATGCCAAGCCTGGTCCAGTGCCGGTGGCAGCTGGAACATTTCGGCGATCTCCACGCCGGTGTGGCCCTGGTTCAACAGCCGCAACGTCTGATCGTGCAGGTAGGCGTACAGGTCCCGCTGCAGCGACAGGAATTCGACGATGCGCTCGTGGCCCCAGGTCGGCCAGTGATGGGAGGCGAACACCACGTCGGTGCGCTCGGCGAATGCGTCGATGGCTTCGGTCAGGTAACCCGCCCAGGCATGAGGGTCACGGACCAGCGCACCGCGCAGCGTCAGCAGATTATGCAGATTGTGGGTGGCGTTCTCGGCCATGCACAGCGCGCGAAATTGCGGGAAGTAAAAGTGCATTTCGGCCGGCGCCTCGGTGCCGGGCGCCATCTGGAATTCGATCTCGACACCGTCGATAGTGTGTGTCTCCCCCGTGGTCCGGATGTCCACCGTCGGGACGATCAGCCCCACCTCGCCGATGGACGGCGTCTGGCCCAACCCGCATCCCACTTGTTCCTGCGGGCCGCGCGCCAGTTGTGAGCCATACATATAGGTCGCGCGGCGCAACATTGCCGGGCCCGCATACACGTTCTCCTGCACGGCATGTGCGGTGAAGCCCTCGGGTGCCAAGATCGCAACCTTGCCCGCGTCGACATCGGCCTGCGACGTCACGCCCAGCACGCCCCCGAAATGGTCCACATGGCTGTGGGTGTAGATCACGGCGACGACGGGCCGGTCGCCGCCACGGTGCGTGCGATACAGCTCCAGCGCCGCGCGGGCCACCTCGGTGGACACCAGGGGATCAATGACAATGACCCCGGTGTCGCCCTCGATGAAGCTGATGTTGGAGATGTCGAAGCCTCGGACCTGATAAATGCCCGGCACCACTTCATACAGACCCTGCTTGGCGGCCAGCGTCGACTGCCGCCACAGGCTGGGGTGCACCGAGGTGGGCGCGGGGCCGGTGAGGAAGGAGTACACGTCGTTGTCCCACACCACCCGGCCGTCGGCGGCCTTGATGACGCATGGCGACAGGGCGGCGATGAAGCCGCGGTCGGCATCCTCGAAATCCCTTGTGTCGTCCAGAGGTAGCGTGTGCGCGCGGTGTGCCGATTCGATGACCGCGGTGGGCGGCTTGTGCTCCATCGCCATAACCTTGCCAAAAGCGACCAGCCTCGAATAGGCAGAACGAATTTTTCGTCGTACCTAGAATTTCGTCCACTTACCGCGCATACTGCCGGGGCGGTCCTCAAAGACGATGGGCCGGTTTACGGGCAAAGGAGCACGAGTGAAGCGTGGACTGACGGTCGCGGTAGCCGGAGCGGCCATTGTGGTTGCGGGTCTTTCCGGATGTTCGAGTGACAAGCCGAAATCGGGTGGCGGGTCATCAAGCGCGGCAAGTAGCGGAGGCGGCAGCGCCTCTGGCACAAAGGTCCTCATCGACGGGCAGGACCAGCACGTCACCGGGTCGGTCGTGTGCACGACGGCGGCCGGGAATGTCAACATCGCGATCGGCGGGCAGGCGGCCGGCATTGCCGCGGTGCTCAGCGACGCCAATCCCCCGGAGGTCAGGTCCGTGGGACTGGGCAGCGTCAACGGTGTCGTGCTGGGTTACACCGCCGGAACCGGCCAGGGCAAAGCCGAAGCCACCAAGAACGGCAACGCCTACAAGATCACCGGAACGGCAACCGGTATCGACGCGGCCAATCCGATGTCACCGGTCAACAAGCCGTTCGAAATCGACGTCACCTGCTCCTGACAAGCTGACGTCCTAGCCTGACGACGACGCGGACGGCTGCCGTCCATTGCTCGGCAGCCGTACCGCGAATTCGGTGTGTCCGGGCGCGCTGTTGACGGTGATCGTTCCATTGTGAGCCTTGACGACGGCCGACACGATCGCCAGACCCAGTCCGGTGCTGCCACCCTTTCGGGACCGCGAGGTGTCGCCGCGAGCGAACCGTTCGAACACCTCCGACTGCTGGTCCTTCGGAATTCCGGGGCCGTTGTCGATCACCTGCAATAGCGTGTGCGTCGGTTCGGCGCTGAGGCGGGTGGTGACGACGGTGCCCGGACCGGTGTGGATGCGGGCGTTGGCGAGCAGGTTGGCCACCACCTGATGCAGCCGGGCCTCGTCGCCGGTGACCATCACCGGTTCCGGCGGCAGGTCGAGTTCCCACTGGTGATCGGGCCCGGCGATGTGTGCGTCGCTGACGGCGTCGACCGCCAACCGGGACAGATCCACCGGTTCGCGTTCCAGGGGTCGCCCGGAGTCCAGCCGGGCCAGCAGCAGCAGGTCCTCGACCAGGCGCGTGATCCGTTCGGTCTCCGACGCCACCCGGCTCATCGCGTGCGCCACCGCTTCCCGATCATCACCCATGCGCTGCGCCAACTCGGTGTAGCCGCGGATCGCGGCCAGCGGCGTACGCAGTTCATGGCTGGCGTCGGCGACGAATTGGCGAACCCGGGTCTCACTGGCCTGCCTCGTCGAAAGCGCCGCCGCGATGTGGTCCAGCATCCGGTTGAGCGCCGAACCGAGTTGGCCTACCTCGGTGGCGGGGTTGGCATCGGGCTCGGGTACCCGGACGGGCAGCTCGACCTCACCGCGGTCCAGCGGCAGGTCCACCACCTTCGTCGCGGTCTGGGCGACCCGCTGCAGCGGCGCCAGCGCCCGCCGGATGATCGCCGCGCCCGCACTGGTCGCCGCGATCAGCGCGACCAGCGTCACGATGCCGAAGATGATGAGCATCCGAAATTCGGTGGCGTCGATGTTGGACATGGACAGACCGGTGACGATGACGTCGGTCCGGTTGCGGCTGGGGGCGGCGACGACGCGGTAGCGCCCGAGGCCGTCAAGGTCCAGGGTGACCGGTGTGCGACTGCCGGCGATCTGCTCGAGCTGATGCTGGGCGGTCGGTGTCAATGCGTCCCGGGCCCCACTGCCGGTCAGATATCCGGCATCGACGGTCCTGCCGTTGCTGACCACCGCTGCGACCATGCCGGCCGGCTGACCCGGCGCGTCGAGAAACCTTGGGCCCGGGCCGGTCTTGACGTAGCGCGGTTCGTGACGACGTGGCGGCTCGGGATACAGCAGCGACGAACGGTAGGAGGTGCCGCTGAGTTGACTGTCGAGTTGAGCCACCAAATGGTGACGGAGCGCCAGTTCGGTGGCCGCGGTGATGCCGACGCAGACGATGGCCAGCACAGCAACCTGGCCGACCAGCAGCCGCAGTCGCAGCGACCAGACCCGCGGCCTGCTAGCGCGCCGGCTTGAGGACATAGCCTGCGCCGCGCAGCGTGTGGATCATCGGTTCGCGTCCGCTGTCGATCTTCTTGCGCAGGTAAGAGATATAGAGCTCGACGATGTTGGAGCGCCCGCCGAAGTCATAGCTCCACACGCGGTCCAGGATCTGCGCCTTGCTCAGCACCCGCTTGGCGTTCCGCATCATGAACCGCAGCAGCTCGAACTCGGTGGTAGTCAACGAGATCGGTTCGCCGGCGCGGGTCACCTCGTGGCTGTCTTCGTCGAGGACCAGATCGCCGACCACCAGCTGGGCGCCGCTGTCGACCGTGGTCACTCCGGTGCGGCGCAGCAGCGCGCGCAGCCGCAGCACGACCTCCTCGATGCTGAACGGCTTGGTGACGTAATCGTCTCCGCCAGCAGTTAATCCGGCGATTCGGTCTTCCACCGCGTCCTTGGCAGTGAGCAACAGGACCGGCAATCGGGGATTCTCCCGGCGCAGTTTCTGCAAAACTTCCAGGCCGCTCATGTCGGGCAGCATCACGTCCAGGACCACCACATCGGGGCGCTCGGCGCGGGCGGCAGCGATGGCCGAGGATCCGTCACCGGCCGTCGCGATGTTCCAACCCTCATAGCGCAACGCCATCGACACCATTTCGGCGAGAACGGGTTCGTCGTCCACCACCAGAACGGTGACCGGTTGGCCGTCGGCGCGGCACATCACCACGCGTTCAACGGAACTTCTGGGAGCCGCCACGGGTTCCAGTATCCGTACCCGGATAGGGCAACGCTATGGCATCCCTGTGCTTGAGCTGTGAAACACAAACGGCCGCGTGACCGCCAGTGCGGTCACGCGGCCGTTTCCCCGATGCTGTGTTAGTACCAGTAGCGCCTGCCGGCCACCGGGCGGCCGACCGAACCCATGGCCCACATCACCGCGCCAACAATGAGCAGAATCACCCCGAGCACGGTCAACAAATGCACGCCAAACACAAATCCAAGGATGAGCAGGATGGCACCGACGACAATCATGGCGATTTCCTTTTAACTAGCAGGGATGTGATCAATTGATTGCAGGGCGCTCGGCTGCGGTAACTGCGGCGCGTGGCAATCCTTTACTTTTGGATTTACGCCCATGTAATTCAAAGGTCCGGCAATCACCGTGACCGCAACGGTTCCCGCTGAGGCACAACTGGTTTCCTGACCTTTGAAGTAGCCGCGCTGCCAGGCTGCGAGGATCCCTATGAGCAGCCAGATCAACACAATCGCGCCTAGAATTCCGCGACCTCGCACCATAGCGGCCTCCGTTGTTCCCGAAACAATTCCCGTGCAGCACAGCGTTGCCCGTTGTACGCGTGCCTAAACATGAAAAGGGGCGTAATCTCGGCCCCCCAACTCGTTCTAAGCGGGGTGATCGGCGAGCCACATTGCGGCCCGCCTTTTGGAGGCACGGGACAACCACGCGTCCTGAATCAGCTCCGCCAACTCGGTGACGCTGATTTCGCCCAACCGGGCGGCACGCACCAGCACCGAGGGGTGCCCGTCGAAATGGCTGGTGCTGAAAAATGGCGAGTCGGGGTCCTGGATCAGCGCCAGCTTGTCGCTCTCGGACTCCACCCACAACATGATCACGTCGGGGTAGCGTTCCCCGGTGGTCGGATCGACCGCGTCCGGTTGCGGAGTTCGGAAGAACACGAACGACTTTCCGCCCACCTGATAAATCGAGTTACCCTTTGGGCCCGCCAGCTTCTTGACGTGCGGCATCGCGGCGGCGAGCCGGTGCACATCGCTGACTTTCGCGGGCCGATCAGCCATGCCCGCGACGATACCGGCGGACATGGCTGTCCCCGCTGTAGCATGGGCGATCGGTAAGGGGTTGCAGTAGAGGGGGATTGCGCCGCGGTGGCTGACACGTTGTTCGCCGATGTCTCGGAATATCAAGTGCCAGTTGATGATTCATACCCCTACCGGGTCTTGTCGATCCGGGTCAGTGACGGCACCTACCGGGACCACAATTTCGCACGCAATTACGCCTGGATGCGGGATGCCCTGGACAGTGGGCGACTGACGTTCGGGATCGTGTACACCTACGTCCGCCCGAACTGGCTGGCCAATGCCAATACGGTGCGCTCGATGATCGACGCCGAAGGCGGCCTGCACCCACGGGTGGCGCTGATGCTCGACGTCGAGTCCGGGGGCAATCCGCCGGGCGACGGGTCGAGTTGGATCAACCAGCTGTACTGGAACCTCGCCGACTATGCGGGATCGCCGGCCCGAATCATCGGTTACGCCAACGCCTATGACTTCTTCAACATGTGGCGCGTGCGCCCACCCGGGCTTCGCGTCATCGCCGCGGGCTACGGATCCAACCCGAATCTGCCCGGGCAGGTGGCCCACCAGTACACCGACGGCAACGGCTACAGCCCGAACTTGCCGCAGGGCGCGCCGCCGTTCGGGCGGTGCGACATGAATTCCGCCGACGGGCTGACACCGCAACAATTCGCCGCCGCGTGCGGCATCGGGACGAACGGAGGACCGCTGATGGCACTCACCGACGATGAACAAGCCGAACTGCTGACCAAGGTGCGGCAGATTTGGGATCAGCTGCTCGGCCCGGACGGTACCGGCTGGCCACAGTTGGGGCGCAACAGCCAAGGCCAGAATCTGACGCCGGTCGATGCGATCGCCGCCATCAAGAAGGATGTGGAGGGAAGTTCGGGAGCGGAGGCTTAAGCGCCGGGCTCGCCGAACACCACACCGCCGGCGCCGCCGGTTCCGTCGGAGCCGTCAATCCCGTCAACGCCTCCGGCTGGCCCGCCTTCGCCACCGGCTCCGCCCTGACCTCCGCCCCCGCCGTTGCCGATCAGCCGGGAGGCGCCGCCGTTACCGCCATCGCCGCCGTTGCCACCGGGCTGCCCGTTAAGGCCGACGCCGTTGATACCGGTCGCGCCCCCGCCACCGCCGGCCCCACCCGCGCCACCGTTGCCATAGAACCAGCCACTGCTTCCACCGGCCCCGCCGTTGCCGCCGGCCCCGCCGGCACCCGGTACAGCGAGGTCGGTCACGACCGCACTCGCACCGGCCCCGCCGTTCCCGCCGGCCCCACCGTCGCCGATCAGCAACCCGCCAGCGCCACCGGCACCGCCGACACCGCCGGCACCTCCCAGGACACCGCCGGCGATTCCACCGTCACCACCCGCACCGCCGGCAGCACCAGCGCCGAACAGCCCAGCCCCGCCACCGGCGCCGCCCGCACCCCCGGTTCCCCGACCAACGCGAAGAAGGTAGTGCCGTCGGATCTAAGGCCGCGACCCGCGCCGCCGGTGCCGCCCTGCCCACCGACTCCCGCGTTGCCGGCCAACCATCCGCCCCTGCCGCCGCCGCCCCCGTCTCCGCCGTCTCCGGCAACGCCGGGCTGAAATGCGCCGGCGCCGGTCTGACCGCCC
>NZ_HG964938.1:713746-716919 GCF_000613245.1 Mycobacterium asiaticum DSM 44297 | reverse complement strand
GCCGCACCGCACCGCGCGCACCGTTGCCGTACAACCAGCCGCCCGACCCTCCGGCACCGCCCGCCGCACCGGCTCCGCCGGCGCCACCCAGCCCGCCGTTGCCGATCAGTCCCGCCGCGCCGCCAACTCCGCCAGCCGCCCCGTCGGCTGTTTGGGAGAACCCGTTGCCACCATTTCCGTAAAGCAACCCGCCGGCACCGCCGTTGGGATTGGCAGCCGTGCCGTGGGCTCCGTCGCCGATCAGTGGCCTACCCAGCAAAGCCTGGGCCGGCGCGTTGACGGCGTTGAGGATGTCCTGCTGCGCCGACTGCAGTGCGACGTTGGCCGCCTCTGCTGAGGCGTAAGCTCCAGCTGCCCCGGTGAGCGACTGCACGAACTGCTGATGGAAGGCAGAGAGCTGCCGGCTCACGGCCTGAAACTGCTCGCCGTGTCCGCTGAACAACGCCGCTACCGCCGCGGACACCTCGTCGGCGCCCGCCGCCAGAACGTTCGTGGTCGGTGGCCCGGCCAGCCTGCCGGCCGAAGTCAGAATCGAGCCGACACCCGCAAGATCAGCAGCCGCCGTGGCCACCGTCTCCGGGACCGCTACCAGATACGACACCGTCGCCCTCCTCGCGCATGGTCGGGACCCGCGAATTTCAGGGAATTGACGATAGCGTTACTGCGCAGAAAGGACAGTGATTTCGGATCTGGTCACAGGTAATGCAAATTATGCAGACCCGCGGCCGGCTCAGGCGCTCGGCCGGCGCGCGGATACGAACAGCGTCGGCGGCATGGAGTCCTCGGAGCCGCTCGGGACCACCCGGTTGTAGCGAGCCATCAATTCGGGAAAGTCCGCCGCGGTGGCTTCCCAGCCACGCTCCCGCAGCCAATCCGTGAGCGCAGTGCGCTCCTCGGGGTACCAGAGGTCTTCCACGGCCGGGATCTCGGTGTCGACGAGTCGCGCCGCCACCGCCCGGATCCGCTGCATTTCCTCGCGCTGGCGTTGCACCAGCTCGCTGTCGATTGCACCCTTGTCCGGCACGTTGGAGGCCAGCCAGCTACCAGGTGCGCTGAGCATGTCGATGCGCTCGAACAGCAGATCTTGAGCCTGCGCGGGCAGGTAGCGCACCAATCCCTCGGCCGACCATGCCGAGGGTTGCGTCGGGTCGAACCCCGCCTCCTGTAGAGCCTTCGGCCAGTCCTGGCGCAGGTCGACGGCGATATTGACCACCTGCGACGTGGGCCGGGCACCGTGCCGCTCCAGCGTGGTGTTCTTGAATTCCAGCACCTTGGGCTGGTCGAGCTCGTAGACCACCGTGCCGTCCGGCCACGGCAGCCGCCACGCGCGGGCGTCCAGTCCGGAGGCGAGGATGACTATCTGACGGACGCCGGAGTCGGCGGCAGCCAGAAAGAACTCGTCGAAGAACGCGGTCCGCGTCGCCATGAAATCGACCATCAACTGCGCCCTGGTCCCGATCTCGGGTTCGATCTCGCGGGCCTGCGCAAGCAAGTCCGGGTCGGAGTAGAGGGTCCACATTCCCTTGCCCGCCGCGTCGAGAAAGACCCGGGCGAACGGGTCGTTGATCAACGGGTTTTCACTCTCGGTCTCCACGGCCCGTGCCGCAGCAACACCTAGAGCGGTAGAGCCCACGCTCTGCGTGATCTCCCAGGAATCGTTGTCGGTGCGCTGCATGGCACTCCTCCTCAACCGAGAAAGTCAGTTTTGCAAACTATTCTTCCAGGGCGGCGCCCGCAACGGCCGCCGCTGGGCAGTCCCTACGCTCTTTCTAGGCTGTTTCCAAGTCGGTTGACAGGTGCAAAGGAGCAGCATGAATCCGGCCGTAGATCTGGATGCGGTGGCTCGTTGGATGTCGGAGCAAGGTCTGGGGGAGGGACCCCTGCAGGACGTCGCGGCGGTGACCGGCGGCACCCAGAACGTGATGATGCGGTTCACCAGGTCCGGCCGGCCCTACGTGCTGCGCCGCGGCCCACGGCACCTGCGCCCCCGCAGCAACAGCGTCATCCTGCGAGAGACACGGGTGCTTGCGGCACTGGCCGGCTCCGATGTGCCGCACCCCCATCTGATCGCGACGTGCGACGACCCCAGGGTGCTCGGGGACGCCGTGTTCTACCTGATGGAACCGATCGACGGCTTCAACGCGGGTGAGGGCCTGCCGCCGCTGCATGCCACTGACCCTCAGGTGCGCTACAGCATGGGGTTGTCGATGGCCGACGCGCTGGCCAGGCTCGGCGCCGTCGATCACGTCGCCGTCGGTCTCGAAGATTTCGGCAAACCGGCGGGGTTTCTGGAACGTCAAGTGCCGCGCTGGCTTTCGGAGCTGGAGTCCTATCAGGAGTACGACGGCTACCCCGGTCCGGACATTCCGGGCATCGACGAAGTGTCGCACTGGCTGGAAAGCCACCGACCCGCTCATTGGACGCCCGGCATCATGCACGGCGACTACCACGCGGCTAACGTGATGTTCTCCCGCACCGGGCCCGAAGTGGTGGCGATCGTGGACTGGGAGATGTGCACGATCGGAGACCCGCTGCTGGATTTGGGCTGGCTGCTAGCGACCTGGCGCCAAGACGACGGCTCCAGCGTGTTCAGTCACGCCCTCGGCGGTAGGGACGGTCTGGCCAGCACCAATGACCTGCTGCAGCGTTATGCCGCCAACACCACTCGCGACCTCTCGCACATCACCTGGTACACCGTGCTGGCCTGCTTCAAGCTGGGCATCGTGATTGAGGGCACGCTGGCCCGCGCCTGTGCGGGCAAGGCGGAGAAAGCGGTCGGCGATCAGCTGCACGCGGGCACCGTGCACCTGTTCAAGCGCGCGCTGGCGTTGATCGAGACGCGTTCTTAGGCGACGCGGTTGGCGCCGCCGGCGCCGCCGGTGCCAAACTCGCGCGGGGCCTCGTCGTGACGCTTGACGTAGCTGGCCCGCAGATCGCGCGCGTCCCCCCGGCCGCCTGGGCCACCGTCGCCGAACCCCTTGCCCGGCTTGCCTTTTCGGGCACGGTTGGCCACCTGATCCGGCTTGTTGAGCAGGCCTGCGCTCGCCGCGCTTGCAACGCCGGCCCGTGTCACCGGCGCAGCACTTCCGGCGTAGCCGCCCACTCGGCCGGGCGCGCCGCCGCGCGCGACGCCACCACCGCGATAGCCGGCATTGCCGGAGCCGCCCAACAGA
>NZ_HG964938.1:614488-713701 GCF_000613245.1 Mycobacterium asiaticum DSM 44297 | reverse complement strand
CGGCCCCGCCGCCTGCTGTGGCCCCACCGCCCGCCATCGGTTTCGCATTCGCCGCCTCGGCGCCGGCGTACGCGTTGCCCGCGGAGTTCATCGCTTGGACGAACTGCTGATGCAGATTCGCCGCTTGGGCGCTCATCTGCTGGTACTGCTGCGCATGCGAACCGAACACGTTGGCCATGGCGGTCGAAACCTCGTCAGCGCCGGCGGCCAGCACGCTCGTGGTGGGCAGCGCGGCCGCTGAATTGGCCGCTGTCAGCGATGACCCGATACCCGCCAAATTCGTCGCAGCCTCCGCCAGCAACTGGGGCTGTGTAAACACAAATGACACGGCATCACACCTCGGACATACCGGCGTTCGGAACCTACGAACCGTAAAGCAAAAGCGCTGGTTGGTCGGGTGCTTTTATTCGTCCGCAGTCGAAACGTTATAAGAGTGTTATCGACGACGACGCGGCCGTAAAAAAGCTTTACAACCGATATCAATTCATAAGCGCGCCCGAAGGGATTCGAACCCCTAACCTTCTGATCCGTAGTCAGATGCTCTATCCGTTGAGCTACGGGCGCCGGCATTCTTCAGTTGTCGTCAGGCAGTGGTCTAACAGGTGTTGCCTGGCGGAGGCGAGAGGATTTGAACCTCCGGTCCCCTTTGAGGGGGACAACTCATTAGCAGTGAGCCCCATTCGGCCGCTCTGGCACGCCTCCATGGCCTTCCAAAGGTTACCCGACCCCGGAACCCGGAGCCGCCGGAGGCATAGCGTACACAGCTGCGACATATGCTGTCGAAGTGACCGCCCGCCTGCGGCCCGCGCTGGCGGGGCTGCCCGTTTACGTTCCCGGCAAGACCGTGCCGGGTGCGATCAAACTGGCCAGCAACGAGACGGTGTTCGGCCCGCTGCCCAGCGTTCGCGCGGCCATCGAACACGCCACCGATCTGATCAACCGCTACCCCGACAACGGCTGCGTGCAGCTCAAGGCCTCGCTCGCCCGCCATGTCGGGCCGGGCTTCGCCGCCGAGCACATCGCGGTCGGCTGCGGCTCGGTGAGCCTGTGCCAGCAACTCGTGCAAATTACCGCCTCGGTCGGTGACGAGGTGGTCTTCGGCTGGCGCAGCTTCGAGCTGTACCCGCCGCAGGTCCAGGTGGCCGGGGCCCTGCCCGTCCAGGTGCCGTTGCAGGACCACACCTTCGACCTCGACGCGATGCTGGCCGCAATCACCGACCGGACCCGGCTGATCTTCGTCTGCAATCCCAACAACCCGACATCGACCGTCGTCGACCCGGACGCGCTCACTCGCTTCGTCGAAGCGGTGCCATCGGACATCCTGATCGCCATCGACGAGGCCTACGTCGAATACATCCGCGACGGTATGGCACCCGACAGCCTGGGCCTGGTCCGCGCACACGACAACGTGGTGGTGCTGCGCACCTTCTCCAAGGCCTACGGTCTGGCCGGTCTGCGGGTGGGGTATGCGATCGGGCATCCCGAGCTGATCACCGCGCTGGACAAGGTCTACGTCCCGTTCACCGCGACCAGCGTCTCCCAGGCCGCGGCCATTGCCTCGCTGGAAGCAGGTGACGAACTGTTGGCCCGCACCGACGCGGTGGTGGCCGAGCGGGTGCGGGTCAGCGCCGAACTGCGCGCGGCCGGCTTCACCCTGCCGGATTCGCAGGCCAACTTCGTTTGGTTGCCGTTGGGTCCCCGGACGCGGGACTTCGTCGAACAGGCCGCCGACGCGCTGATCGTGGTCCGCCCCTACGGCAGCGACGGTGTGCGCGTCACCGTCACCGCCGCCCCGGAAGAGAACGACGCCATGCTGCGGTTCGCCCGCAAATGGATTTGAGGAGTCTTGCGATGAGCACGGCCCGTGAGAAGTTCACCGAGTTCAAGGAGCGCGACGGGGACATCCCGGACAGCGAGCTCGACGAGTTCTGGGCATCGCTGGCACCGGCCACCATCGACGGCATGCTCGGGGAATGGCGCGGCGGCGAGTTCGTCACCGGCCACAAGATGAACCACCAACTGGAGAAGGCCGGGTGGTTCGGCAAGACCTTCAAGTCCGCCGTCGACGTCCAGCCGCTGGTGTGTGTGGATGCCGACGGCAACAAGTTCTCCAACCTCAAGATGGGCAACGGCGAGGCCAGCCTGTGGTTGGAGGAGTTCCGCGGCGAGGTGACCGCGACGATGGTCTACGACGGCCAGCCGGTCCACGACCACTTCAAGGTGATCGACGAGGACGCGGTGATGGGCATCATGAACGGCAAGGGCGTCGTACACGACGGCCGCTACTTCTACTTCTATCTCGAGCGGGCCTAGGCCGGGTTGCGGCCGGTGAAGGCGACCAGCCGGTCCAGACCCCGCGCATCGTCGGCCACCTCGACGGGATCGTCGAAGCCGGCCCCGCCCCGCCGTTCGGGCCTGATGAGTTGGTGCGCCAACCCCAGCACGTATTCCGCCAGCGAATCGGGGACCTCGACGTCGCGCCCCAACGCGACCGCGTAATCCCAGGCGTGCACCAGAAATTCCAGCGACAGCACGGCCGCCGCGACCTGTGCCGGCATTTCGTTATCGCCGAGCTGCACGGTGCCGTCCAGGCCATGCCGATGCCAGGCGTCCAGGGTCGGCCGGGCCCGCAGGATGATCTGTCGCTCGACCGAGTCTTCGTCGTCGGGCTCCGGAAGTTCGGCGCCCACCATGCCGCCGATCGCCGTGATGGAGTTCAGCAGGTGCTTGGTCAGCGCCGCCACGTCGAACTCCGTGCAGGGGGTCTGTCGGGTCAGGTCCTCCCGGGCAATGGTCTTGACCACTTCTTCCAGGATCCCCAGTGTCAATTCCGCGCTGCGTAGCTCGTCGTTTGGCGGAGAATCGGGTCCGGGGCGCAAGTCTGCGGGCATATTCGCCACGCTACGGTCTCGGGTATGGGCGAGGCATCTGAACAGGCATACGAATCTGTGACCGTCGAGGTCAAAGACCGGGTCGCACAGGTGACGCTGATCGGACCGGGCAAGGGCAATGCGATGGGTCCCGCGTTCTGGGCAGAGTTGCCCGAGCTGTTCGCCGCGCTCGACGCCGACCCCGAGGTCCGCGCCATCGTCCTGACCGGATCGGGCCGCAACTTCAGCTACGGCCTGGACGTGCCGGCCATGGGTGGCTCGTTCACGCCCCTGTTGTCCGGCGAAGCGCTGGCCGGCCCGCGGGCGGTGTTCCATCGCGAGGTCAAGCGCATGCAGGCCGCCATCACCGCGGTCGCCGACTGCCGCACACCCACCATCGCCTCGGTGCACGGCTGGTGCATCGGCGGCGGCGTCGACCTGATCTCGGCCGTCGACATCCGCTACGCCAGCGCCGACGCGAAGTTCTCGGTGCGCGAGGTCAAGCTGGCCATCGTCGCCGACGTCGGGAGCCTCGCCCGCCTGCCGCTGATTCTCAACGACGGACACCTGCGCGAACTGGCTTTGACCGGTAAGGACATCGACGCCGCCCGCGCCGAGAAGATCGGCCTGGTCAACGACGTCTACGACGACGCCGAGGCCACGCTGGCCGCCGCGCACGCCACCGCCGCCGAGATCGCCGCCAATCCCCCGTTGACGGTGCACGGCATCAAGGACGTGCTGGATCAGCAGCGCACCTCGGCGGTGTCGGAGAGCCTGCGCTACGTCGCCGCCTGGAACGCGGCGTTCCTGCCGTCGAAGGACCTCACCGAGGGCATCTCCGCGACGTTCGCCAAACGCCCGCCGCAGTTCACCGGCGAATAGCGCTGAACCACAGCGCAATAGCCAGCCAGCCCGTCGAGATCGCCAGTCCGGCGAATTCCAGCCACCCGACGGTTTGGCCGGCGCGGTGGTTGGTGTCGATGAGGTGGCTGAGGGCGTGCAGCGCCCAGTGCGCCGTCGCGAACGCCAGCGCGGGGACTCGCCAGGACGGCCACCGCAGGGCCGCGAGCAGCATGAGGCCGAGCGGCAACTCGAATGACGCGTTGTCGAAGATGTAGTGGGTGTTGCGGATCCCGAAGGCGCCGAGAGTGTCGAAGAAAGTCTCGGGTGCCAGCCACTGGAATAACCCCAGGCCGACCGAGTAGGCGCCGAACACGAGCAGGATCACCTCGACGTAGCGCAACCGGGCGGCCATGCCTGTAAAGCTAGGCTGTCGGCGATGACGTCAACACCCGATGGCCGGATCCGTGTGCCCGACGACCTGGACGCCGTCACGGCGATCGGCGAAGAAGACCACTCCGAAATCGGCAGCGCCGCCGTCGAACGGATCTGGCAGGCCGCGCGGCACTGGTACCGGGCCGGCATGCACCCCGCCATCCAGCTGTGCCTCCGGCGCAACGGCCGGGTGGTGTTGAACCGGGCCATCGGGCACGGCTGGGGCAACGCCCCCACCGACGAACCCGACGCCGAAAAGATTCCCGTCACCACAGACACCCCGTTCTGCGTGTATTCGGCGTCCAAAGGGATCACCGCGACCGTCGTCCACCTGCTCGTCGAACGCGGGGTCTTCGACCTCGACGACCGGGTCTGCGAATACATCCCGAGCTACACCAGCCACGGCAAGGACCGCACCACGATCCGGCACGTGCTGAACCACAGCGCGGGCGTCCCGTTTCCCACCGGACCCCGTCCGGACCTCAAGCGCGCCGACGACCACGAATACGCCCAGGAACAGCTGGGCAAGCTGCGTCCGCTGTACCGGCCGGGTCTGGTGCACATCTATCACGCGCTCACGTGGGGGCCGCTGATGCGGGAGATCGTCTACGCCAGCACCGGCAAGGACATTCGCGACATCCTGGCCAGCGAAATCCTCGAGCCACTGAACTTCCGGTGGACCAACTTCGGCGTGGCAAAGCAGGACATTCCCCTGGTTGCGCCCAGTCATCCGACCGGCAAGCCGTTGCCACCGGTGATCGCCGCGATCTTCCGCAAGGCGATCGGCGGGACGGTGCACGAAATCATCCCGTACACCAACACCCCGGCGTTCCTGACCACCGTGGTGCCCTCGTCCAACGGCGTTTCGACCGCGGACGAGCTGTCGCGGTTCGCCGAGATCTGGCGCCGCGGCGGCGAACTCGACGGCGTACGGATCATCAGCGCGGAACGCATGTACAACGCCGTGCAGGAGGCCCGACGGCTGCGGCCGGATTTCGCGGTGGGACTGCAGCCGGCCCGGTGGGGCACCGGCTTCATGCTTGGCACTGACCGCTGGGGTCCGTTCGGGCGCAACGCTGCGGCCGCGTTCGGAAACCTCGGGCTGGCCAACATCGCGATCTGGGCGGACCCGGCGCGCGGTCTGGCGGGTGGCGTGATCAGCAGCGGGAAGCCCGGCAAGGACCCCGAGATCAAGCGGTACACCGCGCTGATGGACACCATCGCCGCGTCGATCCCGCGGGTGTGAGCGTTTGTCGGTGGACTAGGCGGGCATCCATCGAAACATGGATTCCGAACGCTTCCGAAAACTGCTGAACACCCCCGGACCCTTTGCCTCCGTCTACTTCGACGACTCACACGACAGCCATGACGCCGCAGCTCAACTCGACCTGAAGTGGCGCGCGGTGCGTGAGGAACTCGAGCGGCAGGGCGCAGACGAATCCGTCGTCGAAGAGATCGAGCGCGCCGTCATGGATCTGCAGCCGCCGATCGGTCGCAGCGGACGGGCGGTCGTGGCCGGCCCTACCGGCGTCCTGATCAACGAGCATTTGGTGCGCCCGCCCGCCGCCACCGTGACACGGGTGTCGCAACTGCCCTACCTGGTCCCGGTCCTCGAACTCGGCATGGACGAGCCGAATTACGTGCTGGCGATCGTCGACCACACCGGCGCCGACCTGACCGTCCGCGACAACAACGGGCTGCGCTCGGAGACGGTCGACGGCGGCGGCTACCCCGTTCACAAGGCCGCCGGCGCCGAGACCGCCGGATACGGCGACCCGCAACCGCGCACCGAGGAGGCCGCCCGCAAGAACATGCGCGCCGTAGCCGACCGCATCGCCGAGCTGACGGACCAAACCGGCTCCGAGGCGGTCTTCCTGGTCGGCGAGGTGCGGTCCCGCAGCGACCTGCTGGCGGAACTGCCCGAGCGGATCGGCGAGCGGGCCGTGCCCCTAGAGGTCGGCGCGCGGCACAGCGGGCACGACTTCGACGAGGTGCAACGCGAGATCGAAACCTGGTTCGCCAAACGGCAATTGCAGATCCTCGAAGACGCCGCCGAGCGATTCACCGCCGAGGTCGGGCGGCAATCCGGACTGGCCGCCGAAGGGTTGGATGCCGTGTGTTCGGCGTTGCGGCAGGGGGCGGTCGAGACGCTGATCGTTGGGGACATCGGCGATGCCACGGTGGTCGCCGACGAGGGATTGACCACCGTAGCGCCGAACGAAAACGTGCTGTCCGAACAGGGCGCCGCACCCGACAAAACGTTGCGCGCCGACGAGGCGCTGCCGCTGTTCGCCATCTCGGTCGGAGCGTCGCTGGTACGCACCGACGAGCGGATCTCGCCGGCCGACGGCATCGCCGCGGTGCTGCGCTACGCGCCGACGCTGCACTAGCTTGGGGCGTCGCTTAGTCGCGAGCGTGCACAAAATGCCGGCCGCGGCGGCGTGTCGCTGTACCGACACGCACGCTCGCGGCCCCAGAAAATTTGCGGTGGCGGAGGGATTTGAACCCCCGGACGGTTTTAGCCGTCTCTCGCTTTCAAGGCGAGTGCATTAGGCCGCTCTGCCACGCCACCCGAACATCGGTAAGGCAAGGGTAGCGGTGCCGGTAGCGTGACCGACATGCGTGCCATCGTCGCCGAATCCGCCGAACAGTTGGTCTGGCAAGAGGTCCCGGATGCGTCCGCCGGGCCGGGAGAGGTGCTGATCAAGGTCGCCGCGGCCGGCGTCAACCGTGCGGACGTGCTGCAGGCAGCGGGCAAGTACCCACCCCCGCCGGGCGCCAGCGAGACCATCGGCATGGAGGTGTCCGGCGTCGTCGCCGACGTCGGTGCGGACGTGACGCAATGGAGCGTCGGACAGCAGGTGTGCGCGCTGCTGGCCGGCGGCGGCTACGCCGAGTACGTCGCCGTCCCGGCCGGCCAGGTCATGCCGATCCCGGCACCCGTCGAGCTGGTGGACGCGGCCGGGATACCTGAGGTGGCGTGCACGGTCTGGTCCAACCTGGTGATGACCGCACACCTGGGCCCCGGCCAGCTGCTGCTGGTGCACGGCGGGGCCAGCGGCATCGGAACCCACGCCATCCAGGTGGCGCGGGCCCTCGGCGCCCGGGTGGCGGTTACCGCCGGATCACCGGAAAAGCTGGAACTGTGCCGTGAGCTGGGCGCTCAGCTCACCATCTCCTATAAGGACGAGGATTTCGTCGCCCGCCTCAGGCAGGAGACCGACGGAGCCGACGTGATCCTCGACATCATGGGCGCGGCCTATCTGGACCGCAATATCGATGCGCTGGCCCCCGACGGACAACTGGTCATCATCGGCATGCAGAGCGGGGTCAAGTCCGAGATCAACTTGGGCAAGCTGCTGGCCAAGCGGGCGCGGGTCATCGGCACCACGCTGCGGGCCCGCCCGGTCAGTGGCCCGAACAGCAAGAGCGCGGTCGTGAGCGCGGTGATCGCCTCGGTATGGCCGATGTTCGCCAGCGAGCAGGTCCGGCCGATCATCGGAAAGCGATTGCCAATCCAGCAGGCCGCGGAGGCGCACCAGCTGCTTCAGTCCGGCGGCACCTTCGGAAAGATTCTGCTGACGGTCTAGTTCCCTGCGCGAGCGGGCTAACGGAACCTAACCGAGCGAGGCGAGCGCGCGCACCAACTGATCGACCTCGGCCATCGTCGAGTAATGCGCCAATCCGATGGTGACCGCGCCACCAATGTCGTTGACGCCGAGCACGTCGAGTACGCGGGAGTTGGCGTTGGCGATCGCCAAAATCCCGTTGTCCGCCAACCGCTGCACCACCCGGTCGGCGGGCACCTCGTTGACGGCGAAGCTGACCACCGGTATCCGCGCCTCCGGACGGCCGAGCAGGATGACCAGCGGCAGCGACCGCAACGACGTCATCAGGTAGTCGTAGATCCGGTTCAGATACGCCGAGGCGGAGTGCATCGACACCGACAGCCGCTCACGCCGGGTCCCGCGCGCAGACTCGTCCAGCGACGCCAGGTATTCGACGCTGGCTACCACACCGGCCAGGAAACCGAACTGATGCACGCCAACTTCCAGGCGCCCGGGGCCGGTGGCATAGGGGTTGGTCGAGACGGAGCTGAACGTGTTGATCAGCGCCGGCTCCCGGAACACCATCGCCCCGATCGGCGGTCCGCCCCAGCCGACCGCGTTCACCGCCACCACGTCGGCGTCGGTCTCCTTGATGTCGATAAGCCGATACGGCGCCGCGGCGGAATGGTCGACGACCACCAGCCCGCCGACGTCGTGTACCAGCTTGGTCATCGCGCGCAGGTCGGTGACCGCCCCCAACGTCCCCGACGCCGACGTGACCGCCACCAGGCGGGTCGCCTTGTTGATCAGGCTTTCCCACTGCCAGGTCGGCAGCTCACCCGTCTCGATATCGACTTCGGCCCACTTGACCTTCGCCCCGTACCGGTGCGCCGCGCGCAGCCACGGGGCGATATTGGCCTCGTCGTCCAAGCGGCTGACGACCACCTCGTAGCCCAGCCCGGACCGCGCGGAAGACGCCTCGGCCAGTGAGGACAGCAGCACCGCCCGGTCCGCACCCAGCACCACGCCGCTCGGGTCGGCGTTGACCAGGTCGGCCACCGCCTCGCGGGCCGCCTCCAGCACCGCCGCGCTGCGCCGGGCCGACGGGTGGGCGCCCACGGTGCTGGCCGCGGACCGGCGGAAGGCAGTCGAGACGGTGGTGGCCACGGAATCGGGGATCAGCATGCCCTCGGGTGCGTCGAAGTGCACCCACCCGTCACCAAGCGACGGGTGCAGTCCACGCACCCGGGCGACGTCGTAGGCCATGCCAGCCACCTTAGAGCTATTGCGTGCTTCGAAAGCTACGGCCATTTTCGAGGATGGGTGCCGGTGGCGGGTGCGCCATGGACGTGCCAGCCGTCACGGCCCTCCGAGTCAGGTCACCCGGCCAGCCATACTAGTCGAGTGAGCTTGTGCTTCGGAACGCTGATCGCATTGGTTCTGCTGATCGCACCGGGTGCCACCATCGCACGTATCGCGCAGTTGAGCTGGCCGATCGCCATTGCGGTCGGCCCGCCGCTGACGTACGGCGTTGTGGCACTGGCGATCATCCCCTACGGCGCACTCGGCATTCCCTGGAACGGTTGGACAGCGCTTGCCGCCTTCGCTGTGGTGTGTGCGCTGGCGACGGCGCTGACGCTGCTACTGGCCCGGTTCCGGGACAAGGACGCGGAGGCGCGCGGGGTCAAACCCGGACCGGCCATCGTGGTCGCGGCCGGCGTGCTGCTGGGTGCCGTCTTGATCGGCTGGGCGGCGGTCACCGGCATCCCGCATTGGCAATCGATCCCGAGCACCTGGGATGCGGTGTGGCACGCCAACACCGTGCGCTGGATCCTCGACGTCGGCCAGGCGTCGCCCACCCATATGGGCGAGTTGCGCAACGTCGAGACGCATGCGCTGCTGTACTACCCGTCGGTCTTCCACGCCCTAGCGGCAGTCCTGTGCCAGCTGACCGGCGCCGCCGCCACCACCGGCTACACCCTCACCTCGGTGGCGGCGGCGATCTGGCTGTTCCCGGTCAGTGCTGCGGTACTTGCCTGGACGGTGTCGCGCAGCCACACCACCGAATGGCGCAGCGCGGCCGTCGCGGCCACCGCGGCCGCGCTCTCCGCCTCGTTCACCGCGGTGCCCTACGTCGAGTTCGACACCGCGGCCATGCCGAACCTGGCGGCCTACGGCGTCGCCATACCGACCATGGCGCTGATCGCCTCGACGTTGGGGCACCGGGACCGTATCCCCGTGGCGGTGCTCGCCCTGGTCGGGGTCTTCTCGGTGCACATCACCGGCGGCGTCATCACCCTCTTGCTACTGGGCGGCTGGTGGCTCTTCGAGGCGCTGTGGCGCCCGGTGCGAGGCCGCATCCGCGACCTGGCGGTGTTGGCCGGCGTCGGGGTGACGGCCGGGCTGATCCTGCTGCCGCAATTTCTGAGCGTCACCAAGCAGGAAGACATCATCGCCGGCCACTCCTTTCTGACGTACCTGAGCATGCGACACGGCCTGTTCGATGCCGTATTCATGCACTCACGGCATCTCAACGACTTCCCGTACCAGGTCGCGCTGAGTTTTCTGTGTGCCGTCGGCGGCTTCATATTGCTGTTGGACGGGATTACCTGGAACCGCACGGTACTGAAGCTTGCCTGGCCACTGGCGCTGCTGAAGGTGCGATGGCCGCTGATGGTCTGGCTGCTGTTCATCGTGATCAACGTCGACGCGGGCACTCCGCTGTGGGGTCCGCTCGGCCGGCTGGCAGGAGCCGTCGGCGAGTTCTTCTACAAAGATCCGCGCCGCATCGCCGCGGCCACGACCCCGTTGTTCAACCTGATGGCCGCCGTCGCGCTGGTCTGGCTGGTAGCGGGGGCGATTGCCCTGGCCAAGAAGTTCACCCAGGGGCACAAACCGCTGCCAAACCGTTTCTGGGCCACGGCCACCGCGGTGCTGCTGGTGGGTGTCAGCGTTGGGCTTGCGGTGCTCTACTTCCCCCGGCACCGGTTTCTGTTCGGCGACAAGTACGACTCGATCATGGTCGACCAACGTGACCTCGACGCCATGGCCTACCTCGCCAAGCTGCCCGGCGCGCGTGACACCCTGATCGGCAACTCCAACGTCGACGGCACCAACTGGATGTACGCCGTGGCGGGCCTGCACCCGCTGTGGACACATTACGACTACCCCGTGCAAATGGGTCCGGGCTATCACCGCTTCATCTTCTGGGCCTACGCCAGGAAGGGCGACACCGACAAGCGGGTCCCGGAGGCGATCAAAGCCCTGAACATCCGCTACGTGTTGGCCAGCGGCCCGACTGTCCGGGGGTTCAAGATTCCCGACGGACTAGTCTCACTGGACAAGTCGCCGTACTGGACGATGATCTACGACAACGGCGGCGCCCAGATTTACGAATGGCACGGCGATACGCCGGTACATCCCTAGCAGCACAAGGACGGTGATTGAGTTGGGTACGGGCAACGACGACCCGAACGATGACGGCATCGAGGTCATCGGCGGCGTCGACCCGCGTCTGATGGCGCTTCGCCAAACCGATGACGACGAGGACTCCGACGACCGCTCCCTGACCGACCTGGTCGAGCAGCCCGCCAAGGTGATGCGCATTGGCACCATGATCAAGCAGCTGCTCGAGGAGGTGCGCGCGGCACCGCTGGACGACGCCAGTCGCAGCCGGTTGCGTGACATCCACGCCACCAGCATCCGCGAGCTGGAGGACGGTCTGGCACCGGAACTGCGTGAGGAGCTCGAACGGCTCACCCTGCCGTTCAACGAGGAGACGCCGCCGTCGGACGCCGAGTTGCGGATCGCCCAGGCCCAGCTGGTCGGCTGGCTGGAGGGGCTCTTCCACGGCATCCAGACCGCGTTGTTCGCCCAGCAGATGGCTGCCCGCGCGCAACTCGAGCAGATGCGTCAGGGTGCGCTGCCGCCGGGGGTGAGTCGGCCGGGCCACCACGGACCCGGCACCGGACAGTACCTCTGAGCCGTGCCGAGCGGTCCGCACATCGAGACCCGTGACGCGTGGGTCGAGTTCCCGATCTTCGACGCCAAGTCGCGGTCGCTGAAGAAGGCGTTCCTGGGTAAGGCCGGCGGCGCGATCGGCCGCAACAGTTCCAACGTGGTGGTCATCGAGGCGTTGCGGGACATCACCATGTCGCTGGAACTCGGTGACCGCGTGGGGCTGGTCGGGCACAACGGCGCCGGAAAATCCACCCTGCTGCGGCTGCTCTCGGGCATCTACGAACCCACGCGTGGGTGGGCGAAGGTCACCGGCCGGGTGGCGCCCGTGTTCGATTTGGGCATCGGCATGGACCCGGAGATCTCCGGCTACGAGAACATCATCATCCGGGGCCTGTTCCTCGGGCAGACCCGCAAACAGATGCTGGCCAAGGTGGACGAGATCGCCGAGTTCACCGAGCTGGGCGATTACCTGTCCATGCCGCTGCGCACCTACTCCACCGGCATGCGGGTGCGGCTGGCGATGGGTGTGGTCACCAGCATCGATCCGGAAATCCTGCTGCTCGACGAAGGCATCGGTGCCGTCGACGCGGAGTTCTTGAAGAAGGCCCAGTCGCGACTGCAGAGCCTGGTGGAGCGCTCCGGGATCCTGGTGTTCGCCAGCCATTCCAACGAATTCCTGGCCCGGCTGTGCAAGACCGCCATGTGGATCGACCACGGCGTCATCAAGCAGAGCGGTGGTATCGAAGACGTGGTGCGCGCCTACGAGGGCGACGACGCGGCCCGGCACGTGCGCGAAGTTCTCGCCGAGACCGCGCGTGAGTGAATCCGTTTTCGCCGTCGTCGTCACCCACCGGCGCCCCGAGGAACTCGCCCGCTCGCTTGACATCCTGTCCACCCAGACCCGCGTGCCGGACAAGCTGATCGTCATCGACAACGACGACTCCGGCGACAGCCGGGTGCACTACCTCGTGGCCGGACAGGAGATTCCGTCCATCTACCTCAACTCGCGCCGCAACCTCGGCGGCGCGGGCGGGTTCGCGCTCGGCATGCTGCTGGCGTTGGCCCATGGTGCCGACTGGATCTGGCTCGCCGACGACGACGGTCATGCGCACGGCACCGAGGTGCTGCAGACGCTGCTGGATTGCGCGGCCAAACACGGCCTGGCCGAGGTGTCCCCGATGGTCTGCGATATCGACGACCCGGAGTCGCTAGCGTTTCCGCTGCGCCGCGGCCTGGTGTGGCGCAGGCGGGTCAGCGAATTACCCACCGAACCAGGACAGGACCTATTACCCGGCATCGCATCGCTGTTCAACGGCGCCCTGTTCAAGGCGTCCACGCTGGAGGCGATCGGGGTCCCGGACCTGCGGCTGTTCATCCGCGGCGACGAGGTGGAGATGCACCGCCGACTGGTCCGTTCCGGCCTGCCGTTCGGCACCTGCCTGGACGCGGTCTACCTGCACCCGTGCGGCTCCGACGAGTTCAAGCCGATCCTGGGCGGCCGTATGCACACGCAGTACCCGGACAACCCGACCAAACGCTTCTTCACCTATCGCAACCGCGGTTACGTGCTGTCCCAGCCCGGCCTGCGCAAGCTGCTGTTTCAAGAATGGGTGCGGTTCGGCTGGTTCTTCCTGGTGACCCGCCGCGACCCCAAGGGTCTGCTGGAATGGTTCCGGTTACGCCGGCTGGGACGCCGGGAGCAATTCGGACGGCCTGGAGGTGCGACATGACATTCATCGATGCGGCGGCGCAGTCCAAGACGTTCGCCCGCGCCCGCGGCGACCTGGTCGACGGGTTCCGGCGGCGCGAACTGTGGCTCCACCTGGGCTGGCAGGACATCAAGCAGCGCTACCGCCGCTCGGTGTTGGGGCCGTTCTGGATCACGATCGCGACGGGCACCACCGCGGTGGCGATGGGCGGGTTGTACTCCAAGCTCTTTCATCTGGACCTGGCCGTGCACCTGCCCTACGTGACGCTGGGGTTGATCATCTGGAACCTGATCAACGCCGCCATCCTGGAGGGCGCCGACGTCTTCGTCGCGAATGAAGGTCTGATCAAGCAGTTGCCGACGCCCCTGAGCGTGCATGTCTACCGGCTGGTGTGGCGGCAGATGATCCTGTTCGCCCACAATATCGTCATCTACGTCGTCGTTGCCCTGATCTTCCCCAAGCCGTGGTCCTGGGCGGACTTGTCCGTGCTGCCGGCGCTGGCACTGATCATGCTCAACGCCGTCTGGGTGTCGCTGTGCTTCGGCATTCTGGCCACCCGCTACCGCGACATCGGTCCGCTGCTCAACTCGCTGGTGCAGCTGCTGTTCTTCATGACGCCGATCATCTGGAACGACGACACGCTGCGGCAGCAGGGTGCGGGGCGCTGGTCGAAGATCGTCGAGCTCAATCCGCTACTGCACTACCTGGATATTGTGCGGGCGCCGCTTTTGGGTGCCCATCAGGAACTACGGCACTGGGCGGTGGTGTTGGGGCTGACGGTTGTCGGATGGGTGCTGGCCGCCATCGCAATGCGCCAGTACCGCGCCCGCGTGCCGTACTGGGTATAGGGACTTTATGAGTCAGCCCGGCCGGGTCGACGCCAGGCTGCTGAGCGGCGTGTCGGAAACAGCACTGTTCACCTTGCGCGGCCGGGCATACCAGGCCGGCCGCCCGGACGCGATCATCGACGACCCGATGGCCGTGCGGCTGGTGGAGTCCATCGATTTCGACTTCGACAAGTTCGGTCGCCGCAAAGGCCAGGAGATGGCGTTGCGCTCACTGGCGGTGGACCGGTGCGCGCTCGCCTATCTGGCCAAGCACCCCCGCGCCACCGTGGTCGCGCTGGCCGAAGGGTTCCAGACCAGCTTCTGGCGGTTGAGCAGCGCGCTGCCCGATCCCCAATTCAGTTGGGTGTCAATCGATCTGGCCCCGATCATCGAGCTGCGGCGCCGGCTGCTGCCGCGCTCGCCGCGGATCACCGAGCTTGCGCAGTCCGCGCTGGACTACGGCTGGATGGACGAGATCGACACCCGCGACGGGGTCTTCCTCACCGCCGAGGGTCTGCTGATGTACCTGCAACCGCACGAGGCGCTGGGACTGATCAGCAAGTGCGCCGAACGTTTCCCGGGGGGCGAGCTGTTCTTCGACGTGCCGCCGACCATCGTCAAGAAGGTGGCGCCCAACGGGATGCGTTCGTCCAAGCACTACCGGGTGCCGCCGATGCCGTTCAGCCTGTCCCCTCGTCGACTGGCTCAGCTGGCCGACACGGTGCCCGGGATCCGTGCGGTGCACGATGTGCCCATGCCCAAGGGCCGGGGCTGGTTCTTCGGTACGGCCTATCCGGCGCTCTGGCAGTTCCCCCCGGTCAAGCCGTTCCGCGGCGCCTACACCCTGCTCGAGTTCGGTTAACGGGTCTCGGCCGTCACCACCATCTGGTCCCCGCCGGTGGCCCAGGCGGCGCGAAAGACGTCGATCGGCACCGTCTCGTCCCGGCCGCGGGGGTTGCCGCTGTCGTTGAGGTGCACCGTGCCGTGGGCCAGGTCGACGCCGGTGACCACCACCGCGTGGTCGCCGGTCGGGTTGCCGCTCTCGTCCCGGTTCTGCACCGGCAGGCCCCACAGCAGCTCCGCGTTCACCCCGGCGATCACTTTGTGCCCCTCGGCCAGGTACCGCTCCAATGCTTCCCTGCCGGAGTCGAGGCCGCCGTGGATGCCGTACTGAGCCAACAGCAGCGGGATGTCGGCGGGTTCGGTGCCATACCCTGCGGCATAGAGCGGCCCGGGACGTACCTGGCTGGGCAGCCGTTGCGCCACGGCGATCACGTCCTGCTCGGCCGGCTCCAGGCCGGTGAGCTGGCCAATCACGTCTGCGGCCGCCATCAACGCGCAGTCGTCAAACGATTGCAACCGCCAGTACGGCGCCGCGGCCGCCGGGTCGCCGTACATACCGGTGGCGTTCGCGGCTTGGCACAGGGCCACCGATCCCGCAGCCGCGGCGGCGATGCCGGCCGCGACAATGACGGTCGCCGCCACTTTCCACCAAGTCCTCATGCTTAGCAGGCTCGGGCGCCAGCCTCTGGGAAAGCTCTACGAAAGCTCGGCGATTTCTTGTCGCGGCGGCGTTGAGAATCCTCCAAGAATCCTTCAAGAATCCGTCAAGGACCCGCCGGGACGCTATGCCGGTGCAAGCAACACTCGTACGCCACTCCGAAATTGTGTTGGTGCGTCCGATCCCATTCCACGGGCTCTGCGAGCAGCACCTGCTGCCGTTCTACGGTGTCGTGCACATCGGTTATGTGCCCGGCGAAAAGCGATTGCGCTACGACGAATTCGCTCAGATAGTGGAGGCCTGCTCGGGCGGAATTCGGGTGCAGCAGAAGATGACGACCCGGATCGGGCTGTGGCTCGATCACCAACTCGGCGCACCCGGGCTGGGCGTACTGCTCGAAGGCGGCTACGCCTGCACACCGGTGCGCGACGGCGCCGCTCTGGCCGGGCCCACGACCACCATGGCCTTCTACGGCTCGATGCGCGACAGCGCCCACCAACAGCGTGAATTCCTGACCCTGACCCGAAAAACAACCGAATCGAAAGACGAGTGACCCTCATGACCACCCTTGCCTTTGAGTTTCCCGATACCGTCCAAAGCGCCACCCTGCATCGCGACGATGCCCCGCCGGGCCGGACGGCGAAGTTTCACCTGCGCAAGCGGTTCAGCGATCTCGCCTGCTGCCATCGCTCGTGGACCGGCGCCGGCAAGAACTTCTTCCTGCACGGTTACGAGCAGCGGTTCGAGATCGAATTCGCCTGCGCGGAACTCGATCCCGATACCGGAATGGTCGTCGACGCCGATTGCCTCGAGCAGGTACGCAACGCGCTGCGCCGCCAGTTCGACCACACCACGCTGATCGCGGCCGAGGACCCGCAGCGCGACCTGTTCGAGCTGCTGGCCGCCCAGGGGGCGATCGATCTTCGGGTCATGCACTGCCCCGGCATGGAAGCCTCAGCCGCCTGGGTGTTCGACACCGTGGAGCGCATCGTCGCGAAGGCCAGCGGGGGCCGAGTCTGGGTGTCGCGGGTCGAAGCCCGAGAGAATCGCAACAATAGGGTCACCCTGATGGCAGACTGACTGGCCGTGAGCCTGTCGGTCGTCGGCTGCGTAGGGACCGTGATCGTACCGACCCGCGGCGCCGCCGGCGCCGGCGAGGTCCTGGTCACCGTGCGCGGATACAAGGAAGCCTTTCTGGCCCGTTCCGATGACCCGCTACCCAAGGGCGCCAAGGTGCTCGTCGTCGCGACGCACGGTCCCCGGACGGTGATTGTCGAACCCTGGCACGACCCCACTGAACTTCTCCGTTAGAAACCGAAAACACAAGGAGTGCAACCATGCTCGGATACCGGGTGCCCGCGCCGGACGAGGCGATGCTCATCTCGGGCGGCAAGGTCAAAGGCAACGTCCCGTTCCGGGTCGTCACCGGCCACGGCGCCTTCGTTATTCCGTTCTTTCGCAAGGCGGCATTCCTGACCCTGGCGATGTGCGAGGCGGAAGTGGCCGAGAAATGCGTCACCCAGCAAGGCATCACGCTCAACGTCCGCGCTGTCATCGCGTTCAAGGTCGGCAACGACCCGGAGAGCATCATCGCGGCGGCGCAACGCTTCCTGTCCGAGCAGGACCAAATGCAGGTGCTGACGGGACGCATCTTCGCCGGCCACCTGCGCTCGATCATCGGCTCGATGACCGTCGAACAAATCATTCGGGAACGGCAGAAACTGGCGACGGAGGTGCTCGACGGGTCCAAGGAGGAAATGGCCCGGATCGGCCTCAACGTCGACGCGCTGCAAATCCAGTCGATCGACGACGACGGACTCGGATATATCAAGGCGATGTCAGCACCGCACAACGCCGCCGTCCAGCAACAGGCGCAGATCGCCCAAGCCCAGGCGAACCAGGCGGCCGCCGAAGCCGAGCAGGAGTCGCAGCGCAAGCAAGCCGAATTCGCCCGGCAGACCGCGATCGTCAAGGCACAGTACAAGGCCGAGGTGGACAAGGCGCAGGCCGAGGCCGCCCAGGCGGGTCCACTGGCCGAGGCGGAGGCACGGCGGGAGGTGCTGGCCATGCGCACCGAACTGGCCCAGCGTGCCGCGGAATTGCGGCAGCAGGAGCTGGTGGCCGAGGTGGTCAAACCCGCCGAGGCCGAAGCCGAACGCGTCCGGATCCTCGCTCTCGCCGACGCCGAGAAGATGAAGATCCAGGCGGAGGCGGCGGCGTCGCACAACCGGGTGGCGCTGGACCGCATGATCATCGATCAGCTGCCCGAGATCGTCGACAAGGCGGCCCGCGGGCTGGCCAACTCCAACCTGACCGTGCTCAACGGAGCCGAAGGGCTCAGCCAGGTGACCAGCGGCCTGGTCTCTCAGGGCCTGGCCATCTTCGACGCGGTACGCAACGGGCTGAACCAGTACGACGACGTCGGCGTCGGGCTCAGCGAAGGGGAAGAGGTGGTGCCATTCACCCCGAAGGATGGTTCCGCCGGCTAGGGGTGTATCACTGATACGCCATACACCAACAGCGGCGAAAGGTCGTGCCAGGTGAGCGAGGAATCTCAGTCAACGGACCTGGCGGCTGCGGCGCGGGAGAATCTCGCCGCCGAGTTGGACCGGCTCAAGCAGCGGCGCGATCGACTCGAAGCTGAGGTGCGCAACGACCGCGGCATGGTCGGAGACCACGGTGACGCGGCCGACGCGATCCAGCGCGCCGAAGAACTGGTGGTGCTCGGCGACCGGATCAACGAACTGGACCGGCGGTTGAAAGCCGGGCCGGCCGATGGGGATCCGTCCGATGTGCTGCCCGGAGGTACCGAGGTCACGTTGCGGTTCGCCGACGGCGAGGTCGTCACCATGCACGTCATCTCCATCGTGGAGGAGACGCCGGTCGGCCACGAAGCGGAGACCCTGACCGCGCGCAGCCCGCTGGGCCAGGCCCTGGCCGGGCACCAGGCCGGTGACACGGTGACCTACTCCACTCCGCAGGGACCCACACAAGTCGAACTGATCTCGGTGAAGTTGCCGTCATAGCGCGGGGAATCGCCACCGTTAGACTCCCCCGATGGCCGATCCCACGCCAGGAGCTGTGCCGCCATCGGTGCCGCAACCGCTGAGCCTGAAAACCCAGGTGCTGCGTTTCGTGGTCACGGGCGGCATGGCCGGCATCGTCGACTTCGGCCTTTACGTCGTGCTTTACAAGGTGCTGGGCGTCCAGGTCGACCTGGCCAAGGCCGTCAGTTTCATCATCGGCACCATCACCGCGTACCTGATCAACCGCCGCTGGACGTTCCAAGCGTCGCCCAGCACGGCCCGGTTCGTCGCGGTCATGGTCCTGTATGCGATCACGTTCACCGCGCAGGTCGGGCTCAACCATCTCTCCCTAGCGCTGCTGCACTACCAGAGCTGGGCGATACCCGTCGCCTTCGTGATCGCGCAGGGCACCGCAACCGTCATCAATTTCATCGTGCAGCGAGCCGTGATCTTCCGCATCCGCTGAGCCCACCCGGCAGGCGGTACCCTCTGTGACGATGTCAAGCACCCCTGAGCCCGCCTCGGGCACCACCCTCACCCGGCTGACCGGGTGGGGACGAACGGCACCCTCGGTGGCGCAGCTGTTGCGCACGCCGGACGCCGAGGTGATCGCCAAGGCCGTCGCCCGAGCCGCCGACTCCGAAGGTCGTGGCGTGATCGCCCGCGGACTGGGCCGCTCGTACGGCGACAACGCGCAAAACGGCGGCGGCCTGGTGATCGACATGAGTGTGCTCAACAAGATCCACTCGCTGAGCGCCGACAGCAGGCTCGCCGACGTCGACGGCGGTGTCAACCTCGACCAGCTGATGCGGGCGGCGCTCCCGTTGGGACTGTGGGTCCCGGTGCTGCCCGGCACCCGCCAGGTGACCATCGGCGGCGCCATCGCATGCGACATCCACGGCAAGAACCATCACAGCGCCGGCAGCTTCGGCAACCACGTGCGCAGCATGGACCTGTTACTGGCCAGCGGCGAAGTCCGGCGCATCACGCCCGACGGCGAGGACGCGGAACTGTTCTGGGCCACCGTCGGAGGCAACGGCCTCACCGGGATCATCCTGCGCGCCACCATCGAGATGACCCCCACCGAAACGGCGTATTTCATCGCCGACGGCGACGTCACCTCGAGCCTGGACGAGACCATCGCCTTCCACAGCGACGGCAGCGAGGCCAACTACACCTACTCCAGTGCCTGGTTCGACGCGATCAGCCCACCCCCGAAGCTGGGCCGGGCGGCGATCTCCCGCGGGTCGCTGGCCACCCTCGACCAGCTACCCGCGAAGTTGCAGCGCAATCCGCTGAAATTCGATGCGCCGCAATTACTTACGTTTCCCGACGTGTTCCCGAACGGGCTGGCCAACAAGTACACGTTCATGCCGATCGGCGAGCTGTGGTACCGCAAGTCGGGAACCTACCGCGGCAAGGCGCAGAATCTGACGCAGTTCTACCACCCGCTCGACATGTTCGGAGAGTGGAACCGCGCGTTCGGCTCCGCCGGGTTCGGCCAGTACCAGTTCGTGGTACCCACCGACGCGGTCGAGGAATTCAAAGGGATCATCCGAGACATCCAAAAGTCCGGGCATTACTCGTTTCTCAATGTGTTCAAGCTGTTCGGCCCGGGCAACCAGGCGCCGCTGAGCTTCCCGATTCCGGGCTGGAACGTGTGCGTCGACTTCCCGATCAAGCCCGGCCTCAACGAGTTCCTCAACGAGCTCGACCGCCGCGTGCTGCAGTTCGGCGGCCGGCTCTATACCGCCAAAGACTCGCGGACCACCGCCGATACCTTTCATGCCATGTACCCGCGCATCGACGAATGGATCGCCGTGCGCCGCAAGGTGGATCCCAACGGAGTGTTCGCCTCCGACATGGCCCGACGTTTGGAGCTGCTCTAGATGGTGCTTGATGCCGTGGGAAACCCGCAATCGATCCTGCTGCTCGGCGGCACGTCCGAGATCGGGCTGGCCATCTGCGAGCGGTACCTGCGCAACGCGGCCGCGCGAATCGTATTAGCCTGCCTGCCCGACGACCCGGGCCGCGAGGACGCGGTCGCGCAGATGAAGGCCGCGGGCGCCCCGTCGGTGGAACTGATCGACTTCGACGCGGTGGACACCGACAGCCATCCCAAGGTGATCGACGAGGCCTTTGGAAACGGTGACATCGATGTCGCTATCGTCGCGTTCGGTCTGCTCGGTGACGCCGAGGAGCTCTGGCAGAACCAGCGCAAGGCCGTGCAGATCGCCGAAATCAACTACACCGCAGCGGTTTCGGTGGGTGTGCTGCTCGGGGAGAAGATGCGCACGCAGGGCTTCGGTCAGATCATCGCGATGAGCACGGTGGCCGGTGAGCGGGTGCGCCGGTCGAACTTCGTCTACGGCTCCACCAAGGCCGGCCTGGACGGCTTTTACCTCGGGCTGTCAGAAGCCCTGCGGGAGTACGGAGTTCGGGTGCTGGTGATCCGGCCCGGCCAGGTGCGCACCCGGATGAGCGCGCACGTCAAGGAAGCCCCGCTGACCGTCGACAAGGAGTACGTCGCCGAACTCGCGGTGACCGCGTCCGCGAAAGGTAAGGAATTGGTTTGGGCGCCAGGAGCGTTTCGCTACGTGATGATGGTGTTGCGGCACATCCCGCGGAGCATCTTCCGCAGGCTGCCCATCTGACCATGCGTAACGCGCTGGCCACCCTGGGCCAGATGGCCGTGGCGGTCCTGGTGGCCATCGTGGTCTCGACGGTTTCGCTGCTCGCCATCTCCCGCGTGCAGTGGCCGGCCTTTCCGTCCTCCAATCAACTCCATGCGCTGACCACCGTCGGGCAGGTCGGCTGCCTGGCGGGCCTGCTCGCCGTGGGACTGGTATGGCGGCACGGGCGCTTCCGCCGACTGGCGCAACTGGGCGCGCTGGTGTTCGTATCGGCGTTCAGCGTGGTGACACTCGGTATGCCGTTGGGTGCCACCAAACTTTATCTGTTCGGCATCTCCGTCGATCAGCAATTCCGTACCGAGTACCTGACCCGGCTCACCGACAGCCCCGCCCTGCGCGACATGACCTACCTCGGGTTGCCGCCGTTCTACCCGCCGGGCTGGTTCTGGCTCGGCGGGCGTGCGGCGGCGCTGACCGGAACACCCGCCTGGGAGATGTTCAAGCCGTGGGCGATCACCTCGATCACCATCGCGGCGGCGGTAGCGCTGGTGCTGTGGTGGCGGCTGGTCCGCTTCGAATACGCGCTGCTGGTCACCACCGCCGGCACCGCGGTGACGCTGGCCTACAGCTCGCCGGAGCCCTACGCCGCGATGATCACCGTGCTGCTGCCGCCGGTGCTGGTGCTGACCTGGTCGGGTCTGCGCGCCGGGGCGCCTATCGTGCCCGCCGAGCGTGACGCTGGCCGCACGCTCGACGCCGAACGTGAAGCTAGCCACACGCTCGGCGGAAGAACGGGCTGGGGCGCCATCGTGGGCGCCGGCCTGTTCCTGGGCTTCGCCGCGACCTGGTACACCCTGCTGGTCGCCTACAGCGCGTTCACGGTCTGCCTGATGGCGCTCGGGCTGGCCGCCTTGCGCTGGCGGGCGCACGGCTTGCGGGCGGCGCTCGATCCCCTGCGCCGCCTGCTCGTCATCGGTGTCATCGCGTTGGCCGTCGCGTCCATCACCTGGCTGCCTTTCCTGCTCCGTACGTTGAGCGCCCCGGTCAGCAACACCGGTAGCGCCCAGCACTACCTACCCGCCGACGGCGCCCAGCTGACCTTCCCGATGTTCCAGTTCTCGCTGCTGGGTGCGATCTGCTTACTCGGCACCCTTTGGCTGATCGTCAAGGCGCGGTCGTCGGTCCGGGCCGGCGGGCTAGCCCTGGGCGTGCTGGCGGTGTATCTGTGGTCGCTGCTGTCGATGCTGACCACGCTGGCTCGCACCACGCTGCTGTCGTTCCGGTTGCAGCCGACCCTGTCGGTGCTGCTGGTGACCGCGGGTGTGTTCGGCTTCGTGGAAGTGACCCAGGCGCTGCGCCGGGACTGGATCGGCAGCCGCGCGGTGCTGCCGGTGGCCGCGGCGATCGGCCTGACCGGCGCCATCGCCTTCAGCCAGGACATCCCCGACGTGCTGCGACCGGACCTGACCATCGCCTACACCGACACCGACGGCGACGGACAACGCGGCGACCGGCGGCCGCCCGGCTCGGAGAAGTACTACCCGGCGGTGGACGCCGCGATCCAGCGGATCACCGGCAAACCGCGCGATGAGATCGTGGTGTTGACCGCCGACTACAGCTTCCTGTCGTTGTATCCCTACTGGGGCTTTCAGGGATTGACGTCGCACTACGCCAACCCGCTGGCCCAGTTCGACAAACGCGCAGCCCAGATCGAGTCGTGGTCCAAGCTCAAGACGGCCGACGAGTTCGTCGGTGCCCTGGACAAGCTGCCGTGGCCACCGCCGACCGTCTTTGTGATGCGCCGCGGCGCGAGCACCACCTACACGCTGCGGCTGGCCGAAGACGTCTACCCCAACCAGCCCAACGTCCGCCGCTACACCGTGGACTTCAAGGCCGCGCTGTTCAATGATCCACGGTTCGCCGTCGAAAACATCGGCCCCTTCGTGGTGGCCGTCCGCAAGCCGGTACCGAGCCCCTGATGGCCACCGAAACCGCACCGGGCGAGACCAGCCAACTAGCATCTACCCCCGTGAGCGACGCGGGAGCCAACTACCGGATCGCTCGCCTCGTGGCGGTGGTCGCCGGTCTGCTCGGAACCCTCCTTGCCCTCGCGACGCCACTGCTGCCCGTCAACCAGACCACCGCCGAGCTGAACTGGCCGCAGAACGGCACGTTCGCCAGTGTCGAGGCGCCGCTGATCAGCTACGTGGCCACCGACCTGAACATCACCGTGCCCTGCCAGGCCGCCGCCGGGCTGGCCGGGCCGCAGAACGCCGGCAAGACGGTGCTGCTGTCCACGGTGCCCAAGCAGGCCCCCAAAGCGATCGACCGCGGGTTGCTGCTGCAGCGGGTCAACGACGATCTGGTGCTGATCGTGCGCAACGTCCCGGTCGTGACCGCGCCGATGAATCAGGTGCTCGGCCCGGACTGCCGGCAACTGACCTTCACCGCCCACGCGGACCGGGTCATCGGCGAATTCGTCGGGCTCAAGCAGGGCCCGACCAGTGAGCATCCTGGCGACCCACTGCGCGGTGAGAAGAGCGGCTACGACTTCCGGCCTCAGATCGTGGGCGTGTTCACCGACCTGTCCGGGCCGGCGCCGCCGGGCCTGACCTTCTCCGCCGTCGTCGACACCCGCTACAGCAGCAGCCCGACGACGCTGAAGATGGCCGCGATGATCCTCGGTCTGGTGCTCACCGCCGCCGCTCTGGTCGCGTTGCACGTCCTGGACACCGCCGACGGCACCCGGCACCGACGGTTCCTGCCGTCGCGGTGGTGGTCGCTCGGCGGGCTGGACGCCCTGGTCCTCGCCGTGCTGGTCTGGTGGCACTTCGTCGGCGCCAACACATCCGACGACGGCTACATCCTCACGATGGCCCGGGTCTCCGAACACGCCGGGTACATGGCCAATTACTACCGTTGGTTCGGCACCCCGGAGGCGCCGTTCGGCTGGTACTACGACCTGCTGGCGGTGTGGGCGCACGTCAGCACCGCCAGCATCTGGATGCGACTGCCCACCCTCGCGATGGCGGTGACCTGTTGGTGGGTGATCAGCCGCGAGGTCATCCCGCGACTCGGTTACGCGGTGAAGCGGAGCCGGGCCGCGGCGTGGACGGCCGCCGGCATGTTCCTGGTGGTCTGGCTGACGCTGGACAACGGATTGCGTCCCGAACCGATCATCGCGTTGGGGATCCTGCTGACGTGGTGCTCGGTGGAGCGCGCGGTGGCGACCAGCCGGTTGCTGCCCGTGGCGATGGCCTGCATCATCGGCGCGCTCACGCTGTTCTCCGGTCCGACCGGCATCGCCTCCATCGGTGCGCTGCTCGTCGCCATCGGGCCGCTGCGGACCATCCTGCACCGACGCTCGAAACAGTTCGGCTTGCTGCCGCTGCTGGCGCCGATCCTGGCCGCAAGCACCGTCACCGCGATCCTGATCTTCCGCGACCAGACCCTGGCAGGCGAGGTCCAGGCCAGTGGATTCAAGAAGGCCGTCGGGCCGAGCCTGAAGTGGTTCGACGAGCACATCCGCTACGAGCGGCTGTTCATGCCCAGCCCGGACGGGTCGGTGGCGCGCCGCTTCGCGGTGCTGGCGCTGCTCGTCGCGCTGGCGGTGGCGGTGGCGATGTCGTTGCGCAAGGGGCGGATTCCGGGGACGGCGGCCGGGCCGAGTCGCCGCATCGTCGGCATCACCGTGATCTCGTTGTTCGCGATGATGTTCACCCCCACCAAGTGGACCCACCACTTCGGGGTTTTCGCGGGGCTGGCCGGCTCGTTAGGGGCGTTGGCCGCTGTCGCGGTCACCGCAGCGGCCATGAAATCGCGGCGTAACCGAACCATGTTCGCCGCCGCGGTGCTGTTCGTCATGGCCATGTCGTTCGCCAGTGTCAACGGCTGGTGGTATGTGTCGAATTTCGGTGTGCCGTGGTCGAATTCGTTCCCCAAGCTGAGGTGGTCGCTGACCACCGCGCTACTGGAACTCACGGTTGTGGTGCTGTTGGTGGCGGCGTGGTTCCACTTCGTGGCCACCGAGGACCGCCCGCCCAAGACCCGCGTCGGCGCCCGGCTGGCCGGGCTGGTCCAATCGCCGCTGGCGATCGCGACGTGGCTGTTGGTGCTCTTTGAGGTCGTGTCGCTGACCCAGGCGATGGTGGCGCAATACCCGGCGTGGTCGGTCGGCCGGTCCAACCTGCAGGCGTTGACCGGTAAGACCTGCGGGCTTGCCGAGGACGTGCTGGTGGAACTGGATCCAGATGCCGGAATGTTGCCACCGGTGTCCGCTCCGGTGGGTGAGGCGCTGGGCGCCGGCCTCTCGGAAGCGTTCACGCCCAACGGAATTCCCGCGGACGTCTCGGCCGACCCGGTGATGGAGCGTCCGGGCGACCGTAACTTCGCCAGCGACGACGGGGTGGTCACCGGCAGCGACCCGGGCACCGAGGGCGGGACCACCGCGGCCCCGGGGATCAACGGCGCCCGCGCCCGGCTGCCGTTCAATCTCGACCCGGCGCGCACGCCGGTGTTGGGCAGCTGGCGTTCGGGAATCCAGGTGCCGGCCATGCTGCGCTCGGGCTGGTACCGGCTGCCGCCCAAGGAACAACGAGGTAAGTCCGCGTTGCTGGTGGTGACCGCCGCCGGCCGCTTCGATCCCCGTGAGGTCCAAGTGCAGTGGGCCACCGACGACGAGGCGGCCGCCGGAAAGCACGGCGGCTCAATGGGATTCGCCGACGTCGGCGCGGTCCCGGCGTGGCGTAACCTGCGTGCGCCGCTGTCCGCCATCCCCGAATCGGCGACCCAGGTACGACTGGTGGCCGATGACGACGACCTGGCACCACAGCACTGGATCGGCCTCACCCCGCCGCGCGTGCCACGGCTGCGCACCCTGCAGGACGTCGTCGGCTCGAAAGACCCGGTGTTCCTGGACTGGCTGGTGGGCCTGGCGTTTCCATGTCAGCGGCCGTTCGGCCACCAGAACGGCGTCGACGAGGCGCCCAAGTGGCGCATCCTGCCCGACCGGTTCGGCGCCGAGGCGAACTCGCCGGTGATGGACAACCTCGGCGGCGGGCCGCTGGGCATCACCGAATTGCTGGCCCACGCGACCACGGTGGCCAGCTACCTCAAGGACGACTGGTTCCGGGACTGGGGTGCGTTGCAACGATTGACCCCTTATTACCCCGACGCGGGTCCCGCCCGCCTCGAGTTGGGCACCGTCACCCGCAGCGGATTGTGGAACCCGGCGCCGCTACGCAAGAGTTGACGCCGGTCAGGCTTGCTGAACCTCGAACCTGAACTCACATCCACCGATACAGATGCGGTCACCGTCGGCTAGCGTGGCGCTGCCCCGGATCGGCTGACCACCCACCTCGACGCCGTTGGTGGACCGCAGATCGGTGATCACGAAAGCCGTTCCGGTGTCGGCGATCACGGCATGGTGCCGGCTGACGTCGGTGTCGTCGAGCACGATGTCGTTGTCAGCCAGCCGGCCGATGCGGGTGACGGCGCCGTTGAGCCGGTATTCGCGCCCGGCGCTGTCGCGTAACGCGGCGACCAACGTCGGCGCGGCCGGAGCGGCGGTGGTGTCCCGGTACGCGCCGCGTTTGCGGGTGCTGGCAACGGCCTGCTTGGTGACGATGGGTTCCTGACGCAGGATGCGCTCATGCAGGGCGGTGACGGTGGGACCGGGATCGATGCCGAGCCCCTCGGCGAGCGCAGTCTTGAGCTGCCGGTAGGCGCCCAGGGCGTCGGATTGACGCTCAGTCACGTAATAGGCGGTGATGAGCTGCGCCCAAAGCGGTTCCCGGTAGGGATGCTCAGCGGCCAGCGACTCCAGTTCACCGATGACGGCATCGGCTCGGCCGCAAGCGATCTCGGCTTCGGCGCGGGCGCTGTGCGCTCCCACCTTGTCCTCGACCAGCTTGGTGGCGAAGGCGTCGACGAATTCGAAGTCCCGCAGGTCGTCGAGCACCGGGCCGCGCCACTGCGCCAGCGCTTCGGACAGGTGCTCGCTGGCCTCTTCGAACCGGCCCGCGGCGGCGGCCTGCACCCCGGCGGTTTTCGCGGCCGCGAACCGGCCCAGGTCGTAGTCGCTGTCGGCGACGGTGAGCTGATAACCCGGCGGCGCGCTGGCCAGCACTCGTGCCGGGTCGACGCCGCCGGTGGTCCGCAAGAGGCGGCGCAGATTGGAGATGTGGGACTGGATGCTGGTGCGTGCCGCCGGAACCGGTGAGCCGTCCCATACCGCGTCGGTCAACGAGTCCACCGATACCGGCCGGTTGCGGTTGATCAGCAGCATCGCCAGCACCGCCCGCTGCTTGGCGGCACCGACCGGCACCGGGGTGCCGTCCACCAGCAGTTGCAGCGGTCCCAGAACACCAAACCCCAGAGGCGTGTTCGTCATCGCGCTGCCAGCCTTCCGATCATCCAGGCCGTTGGCTATATCTATGTACCCATTGTGATCGTTACACGCGGCGGGGCCTCTCCCCGGCCCCGCATCCAATAGTCACTTACTCGCGTCGCCTACGATCGACCATCGTGTCCCCCGACGGTAATGAGCGATCCCACCGGATCGCCCGGCTGGTAGCCGTCGTCTCGGGAATCGCCGGTCTGGTGTTATGCCTGCTGGTTCCGTTGCTACCGGTGCGGCAGACCACCGCCACCATCGTGTGGCCGCAGGGCACCGGCGCCGACGGCAGCATCACCCAGATCACGGCCCCGCTGGTGTCCGGGGCGCCGCAGGCACTGGACATCTCCATCCCCTGTTCTGCGATCGCGACCCTGCCCGCCAACGGCGGCCTGGTGGTCTCGACCCTGCCGACCGACGGCTTCGAGACCGGCAAGCACGGGCTGTTCGTGCGCGCCAACAAGGACACGGTCGTCGTCGCATTCCGCGACACGGTGGCCGCGGTCGCGCCGCGCCCGGCGATCGCGGCGGGCGGCTGCCAGGTGCTGCACATCTGGGCCGACGCCGGCGGCGCGGGCGCCGATTTCATCGGTATCCCCGGTGCCACCGGCAAGCTGGCGCCCGAGAAGAAACCCCAGGTCGGCGGCATCTTCACCGATCTGAAGGTGCGGGCCCAGCCCGGCCTGTCGGCACGCGTCGACGTCGATACCCGGTTCATCCTCGCGCCCACCACGCTGAAGTCGCTGGCCATGGGCCTCGGCGCACTCGCCGTACTGGCTGCCATCCTCGCGCTGGCCGCGCTGGACCGCCTCAGCCGCGGTGACTCGCTGCGCAACTGGCGTTCGCCGATGGCGCTGCTGGCCCGCTACCGGCCGCGATTGCGCAGCGGCCCGCACGCGGGGCTGGCGACGTGGCTCGCCGACGCCGCAGTCATCGCGACGCTGCTGCTCTGGCACGTCATCGGCGCCACCACGTCCGACGACGGTTACAACCTCACCATCGCCCGGGTGGCGCCGAAGGCCGGATACATCGTCGACTACTACCGCTACTTCGGCACCACCAACGCGCCGTTCGACTGGTACTTCAGCGTGCTGGCCAAGCTCGCGGCGGTCAGCAGCGCCGGGGTGTGGATGCGGCTGCCCGCCCTGCTGGCCGGCATCGGCTGCTGGCTGCTGATCAGCCACTGCGTGCTGCGCCGGCTCGGGCCGGGCCGCGGCGGCCTGGCCGGTAACCGGGTCGCCCTGTACACCGCCGGCGCGGTGTTCATCGCCGCGTGGCTGCCGTTCAACAACGGCCTGCGGCCCGAACCGTTGATCGCCCTGGGCGTGCTGCTCACCTGGATCCTGGTGGAGCGGTCGATCGCGCTGGGCAGGCTCGCCCCGGCCACGCTGGCCATCATCGTGGCCGCGCTGACCGCCACGCTCGCACCGCAGGGTCTGATCGCCGTCGCAGCGTTGTTGACGGGTGCCCGCGCGATCGCGCAGATCATCCGGCGGCGGCGGGCCACCGACGGCCTGCTGGCGCCGCTGGTGGTGCTGGCCGCGTCGCTCTCGCTGATCACCGTGGTGGTGTTCCGCTCGCAGACGCTGGCCACCGCGGCCGAATCAGCCCGCATCAAGTACAAGGTCGGCCCGACGATCGCCTGGTATCAGGACTTCCTGCGGTACTACTTCCTCACCGTCGAGAGCAATGCGGACGGTTCGATGGCGCGGCGGTTCGCGGTGCTGGTGCTGCTGCTGTGCATGTTCGGAATGCTGTTCGTGCTGCTGCGCCGCGGCCGGGTGGCCGGCCTGGCCACCGGGCCGGCCTGGCGGCTGTTGGGCACCACCGCGATCGGCCTGCTGCTGCTGCACTTCACCCCGACGAAATGGGCCATCCAGTTCGGCGCGTTCGCCAGCCTGGCCGGCGCCCTGGGCGCCGTCACCGCCTTCACCGTCGCGCGGATCGGCCTGCACAGCCGACGCAACCTCGCCCTGTACGTCACCGCGCTGTTGTTCGTGCTCGCGTGGGCCACTTCCGGCATCAACGGGTGGTTCTACGTCGGCAACTACGGGGTCCCCTGGTACGACATCCAGCCGGTCGTCGCCAGCCATCCGGTCACCTCGATGTTCCTGACGCTGTCGATCCTGACCGGCCTGCTGGCCGCCTGGTACCACTTCCGGATGGACTACGCCGGGCACACCGAGGTGAAGAACAACCGGCGCAACCGTGTGCTGGCCTCGGCGCCGCTGCTGGTGGTGGCGGTGATCATGGTCCTGGGTGAGGTCGGCTCGCTGGCCAAGGGCGCGGTATTCCGCTACCCGCTGTACACCACTGGCAAGGCCAACCTGGCCGCCCTGACGTCAGGCCTGTCGCCGACGAGCTGCGCCATGGCCGACGACGTGCTGGCCGAGCCCGACCCAAACGCCGGCATGCTGCAGCCGGTGCCGGGTCAGCAGTTCGGTCCCGACGGGCCGCTCGGCGGCGTCAACCCGCTCGGCTTCAAGCCCGAGGGCGTCGGCGAGGACCTCAAGTCCGACCCGGTGGTCAGCAAGCCCGGCGTCGTCAATTCCGACGCCTCACCCAATAAGCCCAACGCCGCCATCACCGATTCCGCCGGTACCGCCGGCGGCAAGGGTCCCGCCGGCCTCAACGGGTCCCACGCGTTCCTGCCGTTCGGACTGGATCCCGCCCGCACCCCGGTGATGGGCAGCTACGGCGAGAACAACCTGGCGGCCCGGGCCACCTCTGCCTGGTACCAGCTGCCGCCGCGCCGGCCCGACCGGCCGTTGGTGGTGGTCTCGGCCGCCGGCGCAATCTGGTCCTATAAAGAGGACGGCGACTTCATGTACGGCCAGTCGCTCAAGCTGCAGTGGGGCATCTCCCGACCGGACGGGAAGTTCACCCCGCTCGGCGAGGTGTTCCCGATCGACCTCGGTCCGCAACCGGCCTGGCGCAATCTGCGGTTCCCGCTCACCTGGGCGCCGCCGGAAGCCAACGTGGCCCGCATCGTCGCCTACGACCCGAACCTGAGCTCCGAGCAGTGGTTCGCCTTCACGCCACCGCGGGTGCCCGAGCTGGAATCGCTGCAGCGGTTGATCGGCTCGCAGACCCCGGTGCTGATGGACATCGCGACGGCGGCCAACTTCCCGTGCCAACGCCCGTTCTCCGAGCACCTGGGCATAGCCGAGCTACCCGACTATCGGATCCTGCCCGACCACAAGCAGACCGCGGTGTCGTCGAACCTGTGGCAGGCGGCGTCGACCGGCGGGCCGTTCATGTTCACCCAGGGGTTGCTGTGGACGTCGACGATCTCGACGTATCTGAGCGGGGACTGGTACCGGGACTGGGGTTCGGTGGAGCAGTACCACCGCCTGGTCCCGACTGATCGCGCGCCCGACGCCGTCGTCCAGCAGGGCGTGACCACCGTGCCCGGCTGGAGCCGGCAAGGACCGATTAGGGCCCTCCCATGACAACGAGCGCGAGCAGACGCGAAAGCACCCCGACTCCGGCGAATTCGGGGGCTTTCGCGTCTGCTCGCCGGGAAAAAATCACCCGCTGGGTCGCCACCATCGCCGGGTTGCTCGGATTCGTGTTGTCGGTCGCCACGCCACTGCTGCCGGTGGTCCAGACCACCGCAATGCTGAACTGGCCGCAGAACGGCCAGCTCAACAGCGTCACGTCGCCGCTGATCTCGCTGACACCGGTGGACTTCAAGGCGACCGTGCCATGCAGCATCGTGCGCGAGATGCCGCCGTCGGGTGGAGTGGTGCTGGGCACCGCGCCCAAACAGGGCAAGGACGCCAACCTCAACGCCCTGTTCGTCGTGGTCAGCGCCCAACGCGTGGACGTGACCGACCGCAACGTGGTGATCCTGTCGGTGCCGCGCGACCTGGTGGCTTCCCCGCAGTGTGAGTACATCGACATCAGCTCGACGCACGCGGGCACCTTCGCCAACTTCATCGGTCTCAAGGATCCCGGCGGCGGGCCGCTGCGCAGCGGGTTCCCCGACCCGAACCTGCGTCCGCAAATCGTCGGCGTCTTCACCGACCTCACCGGGCCGGCGCCGCCCAAGCTGAGCATGTCGGCGACCATCGACACCCGGTTCTCCACCACCCCGACCACCCTCAAGTTGCTTGCCATTGTCGGGGCGATCGTCTCCACCCTCGTTGCGCTGATCGCGCTGTGGCGACTCGACCAGCTCGACGGGCATCGAATGCGCCGCTGGATTCCGGCCAACTGGCGCACCTTCACCCTGCTCGACGGCGTGGTGATCTTCGCCTTCCTGCTCTGGCACGTCATCGGTGCAAACTCCTCCGACGACGGCTACATCCTGGGCATGGCCCGCGTCGCCGACCGGGCCGGCTACATGTCCAACTACTTCCGCTGGTTCGGCAGCCCGGAAGACCCGTTCGGCTGGTACTACAACCTGCTCGCGCTGATGACCCACGTCAGCGACTCCAGCATCTGGATGCGCCTGCCCGACCTGTTCGCCGGGCTGGTGTGCTGGCTGTTGCTCTCGCGCGAAGTGCTGCCCCGGCTAGGCCCGGCGGTGACTGCCAGCAAACCCGCCAACTGGGCCGCGGCGATGGTGCTACTGACCGCGTGGATGCCTTTCGACAACGGGCTGCGCCCCGAGGGGATCATCGCGCTCGGGTCGCTGGTCACCTATGTGCTGATCGAACGGTCGATGCGGTACAGCCGCCTGACACCGGCAGCGCTGGCGATCATCACCGCGGCGTTCACCCTCGGTGTGCAGCCCACCGGGCTGATCGCGGTGGCGGCGCTGGTGGCCGCCGGCCGTCCGCTGCTGCGAATTCTGGTGAAACGCCGCCGGATGGTCGGGGGCACGTTGCCGTTGCTGTCGCCGATGCTGGCGGCGGGAACGATCATCCTGACGGTGGTCTTCGCCGACCAGACGCTGTCAAGTGTCTTGGAAGCCACCAGGGTTCGGGGCAAGATCGGACCGAGCCAGGCCTGGTATACCGAGAACCTGCGCTACTACTACCTGATCCTGCCCACCGTCGACGGCTCGTTGTCGCGCCGGTTCGGGTTCCTGATCACCGCGCTGTGCCTGTTCACGGCGGTGTTCATCATGTTGCGGCGCAAGCGAATTCCCGGTGTGGCCCGCGGCCCGGCGTGGCGGCTGATGGGCATCATCTTCGGCACCATGTTCTTCCTGATGTTCACCCCGACCAAATGGGTGCACCACTTCGGTCTGTTCGCCGCGGTGGGCGCCGCGATGGCGGCGCTGACGACCGTGCTGGTGTCGCCATCGGTGCTGCGCTGGTCGCGCAATCGGATGGCCTTTCTGGCCGCGGTATTCTTCATGCTCGCGCTGTGTTTCGCCACCACCAACGGTTGGTGGTACGTATCCAGCTACGGCGTGCCGTTCAACAGCACCATGCCCAAGATTGCCGGGATCTCGGTCAGCGCAATGTTTTTCGCGCTGTTTGCGATCGCTGCGATATATGCGTCCTGGTTGCACTTCGCACCCCGTGGTAGTGGTGAAGGCCGGGTGGTCCGTGCTCTGACGAAGGCGCCCGTCGCGCTGGCCGCCGGGTTCATGGCGTTGGTGTTCGTCGCGTCAATGGGCATTGGGATCGTGCGGCAGTACCCCACCTACTCCAACGGCTGGTCGAACATCCGGGCCTTCGCCGGCGGCTGCGGACTGGCCGACGATGTGCTCGTCGAACCGGACACCAACGCCGGCTTCATGACACCGCTACCCGGTGATTACGGCCCGCTCGGTCCACTGGGCGGCACCGACCCGGTCGGCTTCTCACCCAACGGCGTGCCGGAGCACACCGTCGCCGAGGCGATCGTGATGAAACCCAACCAGCCCGGCACCGATTACGACTGGGATGCCCCAGCCAAAACGGAAACAACGGGCGTCAACGGTTCCAGAGTGCCGCTCCCCTACCAGCTCGACCCGGCGCGGGTGCCGCTGGCCGGCACCTACACCAGCGGCGCACAGCAACAGAGCAAACTCGCCTCGGCGTGGTATCTGTTGCCCAAGCCCGATGACGGGCATCCACTGGTGGTCGTGACGGCGGCCGGCAAGATCGCCGGCAACAGCGTGCTGCACCACTACACGGCCGGGCAGACCGTGGTACTCGAGTACGCCAGGCCCACCCCCGGCGCGCTGGTGCCGGCCGGACGGCTGGTGCCCGACGATCTGTACGGCGAGCAGCCCAAGGCGTGGCGCAATCTGCGGTTCGCCCGGGACAAGATGCCGGCCGATGCCGTCGCGGTCCGGGTGGTCGCCGAAGACCTGTCGCTGACCCCGGAGGATTGGATCGCGATCACCCCGCCACGGGTGCCGGAGTTGCGTTCCCTGCAGGAGTATGTCGGTTCGACGCAGCCGGTCCTGCTGGACTGGGCGGTGGGGCTGGCCTTCCCGTGCCAACGGCCGATGCTGCACACCAACGGAGTAACCGAGATTCCACGGTTCCGCATCACGCCGGACTACTCGGCCAAGAAGCTGGACACCGACACCTGGGAAGACGGCAAGAACGGCGGCCTGCTCGGCATCACCGACCTGTTGCTGCGCGCCCACGTAATGGCCACCTACCTGTCCCGCGACTGGGCCCGCGACTGGGGCTCGCTGCGCAAGTTCGAGACCCTGGTCGACGCGCCGCCCGCGCGGCTGGACCTAGGCGAGGCGACGCGCAGCGGCCTGTGGTCGCCGGGCAAGATCCGCATCGGGCCGTAACACTGGTTGGCATGTCCTCGACACGCCTGGGCGTCGCCCTGCTGGTCGTCGTCGCGTCCGGCGGATGCGCCGCGGCGCCGTCGGCCGGTCCCGGCGCGGCCGCGCGGCCGAATTACGTCGCCATGGGTGACTCTTTCGCCGCCGCCCCGGGCGTGCCGGAGCCGGCGGCGCCGCGCGGCTGCCACCGCTCTACCAACAACTACCCCGCCGTGCTAGCCCGGCGCCTCGACGCGTCGGCATTTCACGACGTCACCTGCAGCGGAGCGACGACCGATGACGTCGTCAACCGCGAGCAGCGGACCGACCACGGGCTGATCCCCCGCCAGCTCGACATGATCGGCCCGCCTACGGACCTGATCACGATCACCATCGGCGCCAACGACGTCGGGCTGGCGGGCGACGCGGAGTCCTGCGAGGCCAAAGGCGCCGACCCGAAGCCGTGCAGCACCAAATTTCTCGCCGACAACGAAGACCGGTTGTCCAGTACCATCGCCGCGCAGTTGCCCGTCTGGGCCACCATGATCGATCAACTCCGCGCCGCGGCCCCCAGGGCAAGGATCATCATGGTGGGCTACGGCACCTTCGTCCGGCCGAACGGCTGTTTCCCCGAGCAACCGCTGCTGCCGCCAGACGCCAACTACTTGCAGGCCAAGGTCGACGAACTCGACGACCGGCAAATACAACTCGCCGCCGAAAAGGGGATCGAGTTTTTCGACACCCGGTCGCTGTCCGAGGGACACGACATGTGCGCCCCGGCGGCCGACAGATATGTCTCGGGCTATGTCACCGACAACGACAGCGTGCCCTTGCATCCCACCGCGTTGGGCGCCATCGCCGTCGGTAATGCCCTGACCGACTATCTGGTGCTATCCGAGAACCGCTAAGCCTCAATGTTGTTGGATTACTTACCCAAAGCAATTGCTGCGATTTTCCGGCGGCTGTTTCAGTTTCGCTAATTCTGTCAATATCTCAGCCCAGGAATTCGGGCGAATAGGAATGGTGGGCAGATGCGGACGCTGACTCGCTTGGGATTTTCCGCTACGGCAATGGTGGTTGTGGCCGCCTCGACGGTGACATTGGAGGCCGGTACCGCTTCGGCGAACTCACCGGTGCCGATCAATTCGGTCTTGCGCAGATGCGATTTCAGCGCCGTCCAGACCTGGACCCAGGTGCTGCGGACCTCGGCCGGGCGCGGCGTGGCCAATATTCACACGTCGGGGTCGACGGTTGTCGCCGACGTGAACATGGTGATCTCGAACAGCCCGGGCGCCCACTACGACATCGGCCTCATACAAATGCCGCGGCCGTCGTCGGAAACCTGCGGTCCGGGCGATCCGGGCACCACGTTCACCGGCTTGGACACCGACGGGGCGGGGGTCGCGAACGTGACCATCACGGCCCCCTTGCGACAGGGCGCGACGGGCGTTTGGGTGTTCGTCGCATCGCCCCATCCCAACAACCAGGCGCCGGCGGAGTTCTATACCTCGGAGTACGTGTCGCCGGTCTGACCCGAAACAGCGCCGATTTGTAATACCGTCGCGGCATGACCGAGTACGACCTGGAGGCCGTCGATCGGCTGCCGTTCTCCACACCGGCGAAGTCGGAACGTTACCGCACCGAAAGCTATTCCGGCGCAACAGGATTGAACTGGTATCTGGCCGACCCCACATTGCAGTTCACCATGGCGTACTACCTGAGGCCCGACGAACTGGCCGTGGTCGAGCCGCAACTGACCGACATCGGTGCCCTGATGGGTGGGCCGGTGGCGCGCTGGGCCGAGGAGACCGACCGAAACCCGCCGCGCCTGGAACGCTACGACCGCTGGGGACACGACATCAGCCGGGTCGTCATGCCGCCGTCGTTCACGCAGTCCAAACGCGCCGTCCTGGATGCGCAGCAGAAGTTGCGCGACGCGGCGCGTTCTGCGGGCTTCCGCTCGTCGCTGTCGGTGTTTGCGTCGAACTATCTGCTGAACCAGGCCGACATCGGGATGGGCTGCGCGCTGGGCACCGGGGGCGGCATGGTCCAGTCGCTGGTGACCGCCTACGCGCCGCCGGACGTGCGCGACTACGTGCTGGCCAAGTTCGACTCCGGTGAGTGGGCCGGTGAAACGGCGCAGCTGCTTACCGAACGGACCGGCGGGTCGGATCTGGGCGCGCTGGAGACGACGGCGCGGCGGGCGGGTGACGCGTGGCTGCTGAACGGCTTCAAGTGGTTCGCGTCCAACTGCGCCGGCGAGGCGTTCGTCGTGCTGGCCAAACCGGAAGGGGCACCCGACTCGAGCCGCGGCGTCGCCAATTTCCTGGTGCTCCGTACCCGCCGCGACGGGTCGCGCAACGGGGTGCGGGTGCGCCGACTCAAGGACAAACTCGGGACCCGATCGGTCGCTTCCGGCGAGGTCGAGTTCGTCGATGCGGAAGCTTTTCTGCTGTCCGGGGAGGCTGCCGCGGACGCCGGTCCGTCGGACGGCAAGGGCCTGGGCCGGATGATGGAGCTGACCAACGCGGCTCGGTTGGGCATCGCGCTGTTCGCGCTCGCCAACGCGCGTCGCGCGCTGGTCGAGTCGTTGTGTTACGCCCGACAGCGGCAGGCGTTCGGCGGTGCGCTGATCGACAAGCCGCTGATGCGACGCAAGCTGGCGGAACTGATCGTCGACGTCGAAGCCGCGCAGGCGCTGGTGTTCGACGGCACCGGCGCGAAGAACCATCGCCAGCCGCGGGGTCTGCGGCAACGCATCGCCGTCCCGGTCACCAAGCTCAAGGTCGCCCGGCTGGGCATTACCGCGGCGTCCGACGCGATCGAGATCCACGGCGGCAATGGCTATATCGAAACCTGGCCGGTGGCAAGGCTATTGCGCGACGGGCAGGTGAACACTATTTGGGAGGGCCCGGACAATATTCTGTGCCTGGATGTGCGCCGCGGCATCATGCAGACCCGGGCCCACGAGGCGCTGCTGGGTCGGATGCGCGACGCGGTGTCCGTCTCCGACGACGACGAGACGACCCGCCTGGTGGCAGATCGGATCGAAGATCTGGACGCGGCCATCACGGCCTGGCAGAAGCTGGACGGCCCGGTGGCCGAGGCGCGGCTTTACCCGCTGGCCCAGTTCATGGGCGACGTGTATGCCGGTGCGCTGCTCACCGAGCAGGCGGCGTGGGAGCGGGAGACGCGCGGTGGTGATCGCAAAGCATTGGTCGCCCGGCTCTATGCGCGGCGGTACCTGGCAGACCATGGGCCGCTGCGCGGTATCGACGCCGATGCCGACGAAGCGTTGGAGCGCTTCGACGACCTGGTGGCCGGGTCGCTATCTCTCGGCGAGCAGACGTGAAAGCACCCGAAACATGATCAAAACAGGGGCTTTCGCGTCTGCTCGCCGGATGATGGTGACGCTGCTACTAGCGGTTTTCGCGCTGGTTTGCATCGCGCCGGGCGAAGCCGCCGCCGACTCACAGCCCGACGAGCAAGTCGTGGTGCAGCTCTGGGATGCCGATCCGGATGCCGCGGTGCGGGTGGCCTTCGGACACCTCGCGGCGATCTACTTCCTGGAACGCGATGAACCGAATTTCATCGCATGGCACGCGATGCTGCGGCAAAGCCTGCAGAACCAGACCCCGGTTCGGTTCACCTACGCGGTCGCGGGACAGCGAATCACCTTTGTGGAACCGGCGGGTTGAGATCGAGTGTGCGTTTGCCGACGGCGCACCGGCGTGTTGCGTCGCCGTTCGCACACTCGCCGCAACTAACCGACCCGCACAAACTCGCGGCTAGATCGGGATCAGGCCGTGCTTACGCGCCAGCCGCGCCCAATTCTGCTTGTCGCGCAGGATATGCAGGGACCGGCGCAGCAGCAGCCGGGTCTCGTGCGGGTCGACCACCGCGTCGATGAACCCGCGCTCGGCGGCCGTCCACGGAATGGCCATGTTCAGGTTGTAACCCTCGATGAAGTCCTTCTTGATCTGCTGCGCCTCGGGCGTGGTGGGGTCGGGGAACCGTTTCATCAGCAGCTGAGCGGCCCCCTCCGCACCGATCACCGCGATCCGCGCGGTGGGCCAGGCGAAGTTGAAGTCGGCGGTCAACTGCCGCGAGCCCATCACCGCGTACGCGCCGCCGTAGGACTTGCGGATGGTGATCGTCACCTTGGGCACGTCGGCCTCGACGACGGAGTACAGGAACCGCCCGCCGCGCTTGATGATGCCCCGCTTCTCCTCCTCGGCGCCGGGCAGGAACCCCGGCGTGTCGACGACGAACACCAGCGGGATCTGGAAGGAATCGCAGAACCTGATGAAGCGCGCCGCCTTGTCGGAAGCCTCGTTGTCGATCGCGCCGGACATGTGCATGGGCTGGTTGGCGATCACGCCCACCGGCCGCCCGTCCACCCGGGCGTACCCGGTGATGATGGCCGGCCCGTGCTGCGGAGCGACGTCCAGGAAGTCCCCGTCGTCGAAGATGCGTAGCAGGATCTCGTGCATGTCGTAGGCCGCATTGTCGGAGTCCGGCACGATCGAATCGAGTTCCAGGTCGGTCGGGGTGATCTCCGGTTCCAGACCGGGGTTGATGACCGGCGGTTTGCCGAAGCAGTTGGACGGCAGGAACGACAGGAATTCGCGTACGTACTGGAACGCTTCGGCTTCGGAGTTCACCACCTGGTGGATGTTGCCGTAGCGGGCCTGCGCATCGGAGCCGCCGAGCTCGTCGAGGGTGACGTCCTCGCCGGTGACCTCACGGATGACGTCGGGGCCGGTGACGAAGAAGTAGCCCTGGTCGCGCACCGAGACCAGCAGGTCGTCCTGGATCGGCGAATACACCGCTCCCCCGGCGCATTTGCCGAAGATCAGCGAGATCTGCGGCACCACCCCGGACAGCGCTTCGTGACGCTGACCCAACTCGGCATACCAGGCGAGCGAGGTGACGGCGTCCTGGATGCGGGCACCGCCGGAGTCCTGGATCCCGATGATCGGGCAGCCGACCATCGCGCACCACTCCATCAGCCGGGCGACCTTGCGGCCGAACATCTCGCCGACGGTGCCCTGGAACACCGTCTGGTCGTGCGAGAACACCCCGACCGGACGGCCGTCGATCAGCGCGTGGCCGGTGACCACGCCGTCGCCGTACAACGCGTTGGGGTCACCGGGGGTCTTGCACAGCGCCCCGATCTCAAAGAACGTGCCGGGGTCGACGAGAGCGTGGACGCGGGCACGGGCGCTGGGGATGCCCTTTTTCTCACGCTTGGCGGCGGCTTTCTCGCCGCCGGGCTCCTTGGCCAGCTCCAGACGAGCACGAAGCTCGGCCAGCTTCTCGGCTGTCGAATGGACGATGGGAGCTGGGTCTGGAGCCAATTCGGTCACTAGTCGCCTACCTCACCTGTTCCACTCTGTCCGGTTCACCCGAGATCTTGTCCAGCGCGCGGCTCATGTGTTCGCCGACCTTGGCGATGATCGGCTCGTCGATGGCCTGGATGTGCTCTCCACCGATCGGCACGACCTCGAGGTCGGAAACGTACTCGCCCCAGCCGCCATCCGGCTTCCGGACGGCATACCGCGGCTCGAACATGATCGCGTCGTCATGGTATCGATCGGCCATATAGAGCGTGACATGCCCATCGAAGGGCTGGATCTGCGCGGTGTCGATCGCCCGGTTGTCCAGGTACGACGTGCGCTGATGCTCGATGATCCCGGCCGGGATCTGCACCCCGCTCTGGCTGACGGCATCCAGCACGAACCGGACCTGGCCCTCGTCGTCGAGGGTCTCGAGGTGCTCGTACGGAATCTCCGGAATGGTGACGTTGAACGTCTTCTCGGCGAACTTCGCGTAACGGTCCCAGCGCTTGCGGATCTCTTCCTTGGTTTGCGGAATCTCCTCGCCGGCACGCACCGCATCGATCAGGCCGACCCACCGGACATCCTTGCCCTCGCGCTTCAGCCCGATCGCGCAGGCGTACGCCAGCACCCCGCCCAGCGACCAACCGGCCAGGATGTAGGGCCCGTCGCCCTGCATCTCGATGAGCTTCGGCACGTATTGGGCAGCCCGCTCTTCGATCGATCCCTCGACCCGTTCGAACCCGTACATCGGCACATCCGGCGGCAGCCGCTTGAGCAACGGCTCGTACACGACGGTCGACCCGCCGGCGGGATGGAAGACGAACACCGGGGGCCGCGAACTGCCCTCCGGGCGCGCCCGCAGGGTGCGGACGAACCCGTCGATGACGCCGGCCTCCAGGTACTGGCGCACCTTGTCGGCCAGCGCCTCGATGTTGGGCGAGCTCAGGACGTCCTCGGCGGTGATCGGTCCCTCGGCGCGCTCGGACAGCCGCTGCGCCATCTTCTCCGCCGTGGCCTCGTCCAGCTTGGGCAGCAGGTTGAAGATCCCGCCGGCGGACTTGCCCGTGACAATCGCCCAGGTCGCAAAAGTGACCCGTTCGGCGGCGTCGCGCGGCGGCACGTCGGAGTTGAGCGCTTGCGCGACAGCCTCCTGGTTGAGCGCCTCGGCGGCACCCTTGAGATCCGGCGCCTTGTCGCCGGTGCCGTTGCCGTTCGCGCCGTTGGCGCCCGACGGGCCCAGCGGGTTGGTCGGCGGCGGCGGAATCGGCACGTCCGAGGGGGGCGGCGGCGCCGACTGGGTCTGTGGCGGTGCCGACTGCTCGGCCTGCGTCTGCGGCTCGGCCTGCGGGTCCGGCGCCGGCGCCACCAGGCTGGCCGGCGATGCGCCGCTGAGCAATTCGGCCTGCGCCCGCGCGATCTCCTCGGTCGTCTGCGTCTTCTGGTACTCGTGCAGCTGCTGCACCTCGTCGCGGTGCTCGATCGCGTACTCGATCAGCTTCTCCACGGCATACAGGTTCGCGTCGCGCACTGCGGTCAGCTGAATCGGCGGCAGGTCGAAGTCGTACTCGACGCGGTTCTTGATCCGCACCGCCATCAGCGAGTCCAGGCCGAGCTCGATCAGCGGGACCTCCCACGGCAGGTCCTCGGGCTCGTAGCCCATGGCCGCGGCCACGATGGTGCCCAGGCGGTCGGCGATGGTCTCTCCCGAATCCGGCGACCACCGACCCACGCTCGAAGGCAGGTACCGGTTGGTCAGGCTGTCCGTGAGGGTCTCGGCGGCATCGTCCTCTTCGACCGGGGGGCCAGCCGTCTCGGTCACCGGGCTGGCCGCCGAAACGGCCACCGCCGTGCCCGCGCCGACCGCCGCCGGCAGCACCGACTCGGTACCGCCGCGGGTCACCAGCGCGTCGTACACCAAAGTGAACGACTCGTCGATGCGCGCATGCACCTGCACCGAGGCACCACCGGGATGACGCGTCAGCGTCGTCACCAACCGCGCGCCGTCGCCGGGCACCGCACGCTGCTCGGCCGCCGTCAACGTGGCGTCCGGCAGCACCTGCGTGGCCGCCGCCTTCACCAAGGCGACCAGGTCGGCCTGGCCGTCCCGCGGGGCGTACTCCCACACGTGCCGGCCATCCGGCAGCGCGACATGGTTGCCGGGAATCAGCACCGACGCGTCGCCGGAGAAGTGCACGGGCAGCCAGTGCTCCTTGCGCTTGAACCGGGTCGGCGGGATGTTCGCATAGTCCTCGGGACCGGAAGCCCGGGTGAACAGCGTCCGCACGTCCAGGTCGTGGCCGTGCACGTACAGCTGGGCCATCGCCGAGATCATCGACTCGACCTCGTCCTGCTTGCGGGCCAGCGTCGGGATCAGCTGGGCGTCGTGCAGACCGGCCGACGCGGTCGTCAAACCGACCTGCATCAGCGCCACCGGGTTGGGCGCGAGCTCGAGGAAGGTGGTGTGCCCGCTGTCCACCGCGTTACGGATGCCGTGGGTGAAGTAGACGCTGTGCCGCAGACCCTTCTTCCAGTAGTCCACGTCGTGGATCGGGTCGCTACCGGGCTTGATGTAGCTGCCCTCGTGCACGGTTGAGTAGATGCCGCAGGTGGGGCTCATCGGCTTGATGCCCTGCAGTTCGGCCGACAGCTCACCGAGCAGCGGGTCCATCTGCTGGGTGTGGCTGGCGCCCTTGGTCTGGAACTTGCGAGCGAACTTGCCCTCGGATTCCGCCCTGGCGATGATCGCGTCGACCTGCTCGGGCGGGCCGCCGATCACGGTCTGGGTGGGTGCCGCGTAGACGCACACCTCAAGGTCGGGGAAGTCGGAGAACACCGTCTTGATCTCGTCGGCGGAGTACTCCACCAGCGCCATCAACCGGATGTACTCGCCGAACAGCATCGCCTCGCCCTCGCCCATCAGGTGCGAGCGCGAGCAGATGGTGCGGGTGGCGTCGCGCAACGACAGGCCGCCGGCGAAGTACGCCGACGCGGCCTCGCCCAGCGACTGCCCGACGACCGCCGCGGGCTTGGCGCCGTGATGCTTGAGCAGCTCACCCAGCGCGATCTGAATCGCGAAGATGGTGACCTGTGTCGTCTCGATGCCGTAGTCCTGCGAGTCGTCCAGAATCAATTCCAGCACCGAGTAACCCAGCTCGTCCTGGATCAGCGCGTCGACCTTCTCGATCCACTCGGCGAACACCTCGTTGCGCAGATACAGGCTCTTGCCCATCTTGCGGTGCTGCGCACCGAACCCGGCCAGCACCCACACCGGGCCGTTGGTCACCGGCCCGTCGGCGCTGAACACGTTGGGTCGCTGCTTGCCTTCGGCGATCGCGCGCAGACCCTTGATGGCCTCCTCGTGGTCGCGGGCCAGCACCACCGCGCGGGAGCGGCCGTGGTTACGCCGCGACAGCGACCGACCGATCGACTCCAGCGACGCAGCCTGGCCTTCGGGACTCTCCATCCAGTCCGCCAACTCGGCGGCCGCGGCCTTCTTGCGTGAGGTCAGGAACGCCGACACCGCCAACGGAATCACCGGGGCCGGAAGTTCTTGCGTGGCAAGCTCTTCGGATGCCGCCGCCTTGAGCGCCAGCGCCTCTTCGGTGATGCCGGGCAGTTCCGGCTCGTCCTCGGCGACGGCCACTGGGACGTCGTCGGTGATGATCTCGCCGTACTCGTCGAAGCGCAGCGAGTGGCCCTGACCTTCGGCCAGGTCGCCACCGGCCGACACCACCGCGGCTTGCGGGGAGGTCTCGGGCTCCGGCTCACGCTCGATCACGTCGCGCGGCAATGCCTCGCGCACAACAATGTGCGCATTGGCGCCGCCGAACCCGAAGCTGGACACACCGGCGAGTGCGTAGCCACCGTAGCGCGGCCAGTCGGTGGGCTGGTCGATCACCTTCAAACGCGTGGCCTCGAAGTCGATGTAGGGGCTCGGGCCTGCGAAGTTGATCGACGGTGGCAGCTTGTTGTGCTGCAGCGCCAGCACCACCTTGGCCATGCTGGCCACACCGGCGGCCGACTCCAGGTGGCCGATGTTGGTCTTGATCGCGCCGAGCAGCGCGGGCCGATCAACCGGACGGCCCTTGCCGACGACGCGTCCCAGCGCTTCGGCCTCGATCGGGTCGCCCAAGATGGTGCCGGTGCCGTGCGCCTCGATGTAGTCGACAGTGCGCGGGTCGATGCCGGCGTCCTTGTAGGCCCGGCGCAACACGTCGGCCTGCGCGTCCTGGTTGGGAGCGATCAAGCCATTGGATCGCCCGTCGTGGTTGACCGCGCTGCCGGCGATGACGGCCAGGATCTGGTCGCCGTCGCGGCGGGCGTCGTCGACCCGCTTGAGCACGACCATGCCGGCGCCCTCGGAGCGGGTGTAGCCGTCGGCGTCGGCCGAGAACGACTTGATCCGGCCGTCCGGTGACAGCACCGCGCCGATCTCGTCGAAGCCGAGTGTGACGGCCGGCGTCACGAGGGCATTGACGCCGCCGGCGATCGCCACGTCGGCCTCGCCGTTGCGCAGCGCCTGCACGGCCTGGTGCATCGCCACCAGTGAACTCGAGCACGCGGTGTCGACCATGACCGACGGCCCGCGGAAGTCGTAGAAGTAGGACACCCGGTTGGCGATGACCGCTCCCGAGTTACCCGTGATCGCGTAGGGGTGCGCGACGGTCGGGTCGGAGATCGCCAGGAATCCGTAGTCGTTGTTCGTGACGCCGACGAACACGCCGACCGACTCACCGCGCAGGCTGGAAGCCGGGATCCGGGCGTGCTCGAGCGCCTCCCAGGTGAGCTCCAGTGCCATCCGCTGCTGCGGGTCGATGTTGTCGGCTTCGGTCTTGGCCACCGCGAAGAACTCGGAGTCGAAACCCTTGATGTCCTTCAGGTAGCCGCCGCGGGTGCGGGCCTTGGCCACCCGCTCGGCCAGTCGCGGCTCCTCGAGAAATTCCGACCAGCGGCCCTCGGGCAGGTCGGTGATCGCGTCCCGGCCCTCCATCAGCGCCTGCCAGGTCTCCTCCGGGGAGTTCATATCGCCCGGGAAGCGGGTGGACAGGCCGACGATCGCGATGTCGACCCGTTCGGCCGGGCCGTTGCGGGTCCAATCCGCACCATCGGAGTCGTCGTCGGCCGTCTCCGGCTCGCCCTCGATGATGCGGGTGGCGAGCGACTCAATGGTCGGGTGCTGGAACGCGACCGCGACCGACAGGGTGACCCCGGTCAGGTCTTCGATGTCGGCCGCCATCGCGACCGCGTCGCGCGACGCCAGGCCGAGTTCGACCATGGGCACCGACTCGTCGATGTCGTCGGGAGACTTCCCGACCGCCTTGCCCACCCAGTTGCGCAACCATTGCCGCATTTCGGGCACCGTCATGTCGGTCTTCTTGGCGGGCTCGGCGCTTGTGGCGGGCAGGTTCTCCTGGGAATCGCTGATGTCAGACATTGACTACCTTTAGTTCTGCGCTCTGGTTCTGCGCTCAGTTGTTGGCGGCGAATGCCGTCGGCGAGCCGATGCCACTGCGCAGGCTGCCGTCGATGTAGGCCGCGCGGCAGGCGCGACGGCCGATCTTGCCGCTCGAGGTCCGGGGGATCGTGCCGGCGGAAACCAGCAGCACGTCACGCACGGTCACCCCGTGCCCGACGGCGATGGCCGCGCGGATGTCGTCGGCGATCGGCTGGTACTCGAGCTTGTGCGTACCGGCCGCGCGCTCCCCGACGATCACCAGTTGTTCGGAGGTGTCCTCCGGGTCGAACTTCAGGCCGGCGTGCGGGTCGTCGAACACCTTCTGCGGCAGCTGGTTGGCCGGCACCGAGAACGCCGCCACGTAACCGACCCGCAGCGCCTTGGTGGATTCCTGCGCGGTGTACTCGAGGTCCTGCGGGTAGTGGTTGCGGCCGTCGATGATGACCAGATCCTTGATCCGGCCCGCAATATAGAGGTGGCCGTCGTGGTAGGTGCCGTAGTCGCCGGTGCGCACCCACAACCCGTCGTCGGGGGCTCCCTCGGCGTGCGACTGGTTGATCCGCGATTTGAGGATGTTCTTGAAGACGTTGGCCGTCTCCTCCTCCTTGCCCCAGTAGCCGATGCCCAGGTTGTTGCCGTGCAGCCAGATCTCACCGATCTGCCCGTCCGGCAACTCGCTGGCGGTGTCCGGGTCCACGATGACGGCCCACTCGTCGACGCCGATCTTGCCGGCGGAGACCTGCGCGACGGCCTTGGGCGAGTCGGCGGGCACCTCCACGAAGCGCTGCTTGTTCAGCTCGTCGCGGTCGACGTGAATGACGGTCGGCGTCGCATCGGGCGCGGTGGTCGAGACGAACAACGTTGCCTCGGCCAGCCCATAGGACGGCTTGATCGCGGTTTCGGGCAGACCGTAGGGCTCGAAAGCCTTGAAGAACTTACGCATGGACGCCGGTGACACCGGCTCGCTGCCGTTGAGGATGCCCTTGACGTTGCTCAGGTCCAGTGGCGGCTCGTCGTCGCGGGGCAGACCGCGCACCGCGGCGTGCTCGAACGCGAAGTTCGGGGCGGCGGAGAAGGTGCCGCCGGTCTCCCCCGGCTTGCGCGCCAGCTCACGGATCCAGCGGCCGGGCCGGCGCACGAACGCGGCCGGGGTCATGAAGGTGAAGCTCTGGCCGAGGACCGACGTCAGCAACACCGTGATCAGCCCCATGTCGTGGAAGAACGGCAGCCAGCTGACGCCGCGGTCGCCTTCGGCGCCCTCCAGCGCGTTGAGCACCTGCAGCACGTTGGTGGGCAGGTTCAGGTGGGTGATCTGCACACCGGTGGGGGTGCGGGTGGACCCGGAGGTGTACTGCAGGTAGGCGATCGTGTTCTCGTCGGCGTCGGGCTCCACCCAGGTCTGGGCGACCTCGTTGGGCACCGCGTCGACGGCGATCACGCGGGGCCGTTCCTTGACCGACCTGGCCCGGATGAACTTGCGCACACCCTCGGCGGATTCGGTGGTGGTCAGGATGGTCGACGGCGTGCAGTCGTCGAGCACCGCGTGCAGCCGGCCGACGTGGCCCGGTTCGGACGGGTCGAACAGCGGCACCGCGATCCGGCCGGAGTACAGCGCGCCGAAGAAGGAGACCATGTAGTCCAGGTTCTGCGGGCACAGGATCGCGATCCGGTCACCCGGCTGGGTCACCTGCTGCAGCCGGGCCCCCACCGCACGGTTGCGGGCGCTGAACTCCGACCAGAGGATGTCGCGTTCGATGCCGTCCCGCTCGGTGGAAAAGTCCAGGAACCGGTACGCCAGCTTGTCGCCGCGCACCTTCGCCCATTTCTCGACGTGACGAACCAGGTTGGTGTTGGACGGGAACCTGATCTTTCCGTTCACGATGAACGGGTTGTGGTACGCCATGTCGCCCTCTCTGTTAAAAGCTCTCTAGGTGTCGGCTCGGCCGACTGAAGTTCTACGCGCGGCTTGGCTCCGACCCGCGCCCGTCGCCCACGGCGCGTGTCTCAACCGACTTCGACCCAACCGGGTCAACCACATGCTCTTAATTTTCTCTTAATGTTAAGGGGCCGCGAGCGGCAGACCAAATCACAAGGTACGCCTGATCGCGTGACTTACCGCCGCACGAGCGGTGTGTCTAATAGCCCAGCTAGATAATCCCGCTTACAGCGCTCACCCGTGCTTGGGATGCGGAGCCTTGTCCAGCACGCCCTGCGCCCAGTTCAGCGTCCACTGGGTGGCGGACTGGCCGTCCGAGCTCCAGAAGTCCGTCGTGGCATAGAGCGCGTGGATGGGTTGTCCCGCACCGCCGGCGAGGGTATTCAGCGTGGTGGGAAGGTTGGCGGGACTGAACGCCTCCTTCGGGGCGGCGCAGATCAGATCGCCTTCGGCGCAGATCTCGTTGGTGCGGCCGTTGAGGTCGCCGAAGCCGCCCGGCCGGGACCCGGTCATGGTCAGGCCGAGGCCGGCGAGCACGGGCACCTCGTGCAGTGTGATCTCGGCGCCCACGCCCGGCGGCGTCGGGGGAATGTTGTTGCCGACCCCCTCTTCACGCCGCCCGTCAGCGATCAACGTCACACCCAAAACCAGGTCCTCGTCCACCGGACCGCGCCCGTTGCCGATGTCACTGGCGACGTCACCGGCGATCACCGCACCCTGCGAGAAGCCGATGATGACGTAACTGGTCAGCGGGCACTTGTTGTTCATGTCGGTGATTGCCTTGACGGTCGCACGGGTGCCCTCGGCGCGACTGTCGTTGTAGGTCATCTGCCCGTCGGCGGACAGCGGGTTCCGGAACTGGGCGGTGTAGGGAACGGTGTAGGTCTGCACCCGGCCGCCGCCGAACTGCTGGCTGATGGGCCCGGTCACGTTGAGCAACAGGGCCCGCGGGAACTGCGTCGGGTTCAGCGGGTCGTCGGTAGGCCAGGATTCCCAAGTACCGGGAACGGAGACCAACTGCACGTCCGGGCAGGAGGCGTCTTGGGAGGCGGGACGCGGCTTCTTCGGGTGGGAACTCGTCGGCCCTGTCGGCAGCACACCTGGCGGTACCGCGCTGGGCGGCACGTCATGGTGACGCAGCAGCATCACTCCGCCGATGATGACCAGCGCGACCACCAAAGCCAGCGAGCCGGCCGCAAGCCAGGCCAGGCGTCGGTGGCGTTTACGACGGGCGTTGTTGGCCATGTTCTCCCGCTAACAGAGTCGGATGGGGCAAGTGGTCTGCACGAAGATGCGGGAGCGCCACTTCGCGCCCTGACTCACCTCAGTACACGGTACCGGCCCGCCAGGGCACTCCCGCGGATTCTCAGCCGGCCCTCAGGGTGCCGGCGTCGGGTCGGATCGGAAGGCTAGCGAATCGCGCCGACGATGTCACCGGACATCGCGCCAAGCTGCCCGGCCCACGAACCCCAGCCGTTGTCACCGCCGCCCGGGAAGTCGAAGTGGCCGTTGTGGCCGCCGACCTCGCGGTAGTGCTGGTAGAAGTTGCGGCTGGTGCCCATCGCCGCATCCTGAGCACCAAGCATGGCGGCCGGATTGCTGGCCCACCCCGATGGTCGGGCTCCAGACCCACACCCGGGTGTTGTTCTGCGCCAGCAGCGCTTCGTGCACCCAGGGGTCGTGCCACTTCCAGCGGCCCAGCTGCGGGGCGCCCCACATGCCGTTGCCGTCCACGCCGCCGAACTGCTGCAGCCCGGCCAGGATCGCGCCGTTGGTGAACGTCTCCGACGGGTACAGGAACCCGGACAGGGACCCCGCGAAGCCGAAGCGGTCGGGGTGGAAGGCCGCCAGCGCCATTGCGGCGTACCCGCCCTGGGAGGCGCCGACCACGCCGTGCCCGCCGGGCGCCAGTCCCTTGTTAGCCGCCAGCCAGTCGGGCAGCTCGCTGGACAGGAACGTGTCCCACTGCTTGCTGCCGTCCTGCTCCCAGTTGGTGTACATGCTGAACGCGCCACCGGCGGGCGCCGCCACCGAGATGCCCTTGCCCGCAAGCGTGTTCATCGCGTTGCCGGCGGTGACCCAGTTGCTGACGTCCGGGGCCGCGTCGGCCGCGTCCAGCAGGTACACGGCGTGCGGGCCGCCGGCCAGGAACGCCACCGGGATGTCGCGGCCCATCGCCGCCGAGGGCACCATCAAGGTTTCGTACGGGGCCGCGTTGGCGTGACCCGCGAGACCAAGTGACCCCCCGGCCGCCAGCCCAGCGAAGGCGACTGCCAGCACGGCAACGCCGAGCAGTCGTACCAGCACCGACAGACCCCTCATGTGCACCTCCATGGTGTTTTGCCGCGCAGCGCATCCTGCCCGCAAGGTAGCTAACCACACCTGTATCTACCGGATAAAGGGGAGCTGACAAGCCGATAACAAACGGCGGCGACCCGAGTGGGTCGCCGCCGTTTGCAGCGGTTCTTACGCCTGACGGCTTAGGTACCGGTGCCAGTGCCCTGGTTCACCCCGACCTGAGCGGCGGTCGCGGGACCGGCGCCCGGGGTCGCACCCAGCGTGCTCTGCAGGTCACCCTTCATGGCGTTCAGCTGCGAGCCCCAGTACGGCCAGTCGTGCGTGCCGTTGGCGTCGAAGTTGAACACCGCGTTGTGGCCACCGGCCGCGTTGTAGGCGTCCTGGAACTTGATGTTGCTGGTCCGCACGAAGCCTTCCAGGAACTTGGCGGGCAGGTTGTCGCCACCGAGGTCCGAGGGCTTGCCGTTACCGCAGTAGATCCAGATGCGGGTGTTGTTCGCGACCAGCCGGCTGACCTGAAGCGACGGGTCGTTGCGCTGCCACGCCGGGTCTTCCTTCGGGCCCCACATGTCGGAGGCCTTGTAGCCACCGGCGTCACCCATGGCCAGGCCGATCAGCGACGGCCCCATGCCCTGGGACGGGTCCAGCAGCGCCGACAAGGAGCCGGCGTAGATGAACTGGTCGGGGTGGTAGGCGGCCAGGATCAGCGCGGACGAACCGGCCATCGACAGACCGACAGCAGCGCTGCCGGTCGGCTTGACCTGCTTGTTGCTCGACAGGTAGGCCGGGAGCTCGCTGGTCAGGAAGGTCTCCCACTTGTAAGTGGTGCAGCCGGCCTTACCGCAGGCCGGGTTGTACCAGTCGCTGTAGAAGCTGGACTGGCCGCCGACGGGCATGACCACCGAGATGCCCGACTGGTTGTACCACTCGAAGGCCGGGGTGTTGATGTCCCAGCCGTTGAAGTCGTCCTGCGCACGCATGCCGTCGAGCAGGTACAGCGCGGGCGAGTTGGCTCCACCACTCTGGAACTGGATCTTGATGCTGCGGCCCATCGCGGCCGAGGGCACCTGAAGGTATTCCACCGGAAGGCCCGGGCGCGAGAACGCACTCGCGGTCGCCGAGCCGCCGACGAAACCGACCAGACTCGCCAGCAGGGCCGCACCAACGGCTCCCACAGCGAGACGGCGCGGCATCCCCGTCAGGGCGCCACGAAACCTGTCAACAAGCTTCATCCTTGCTTCCTCATCCTCATCCTTTTGGGCGCATCCTTGCGCATCGCTGTGCTTGGGGGGCGCGTCCCGATTTGGGTCAGACTGCACGCACGCGGCGCTGCAGTGCTCGTGTAGTCAACCACACGATGCCCCAACCGCTCTTCTCCAGGAGGTCGCTGGCGGCGTTATCCAGGCGTGATCCGAGGCCGTTTACGACTCCGAAAGCGGGTCTCGCATCGGCATTTCCGCATGTGCCCGTCGACCGGTGCGCGCAGGTGAAGGGCAGATGTGATGTTGCTGTCAGTCTCATGGCAGTACCAGAATCGGTGTCGCGACCAGCTCGCGCAAAAAATATTCGCAACCGCGTCGAGCGGCCGCTGATTTCGCCCGGCGCTCACTCCCGCGGCGGGGACGGTGGGACGTGCGGAACCGGCAGACCACAGCGGGCGAGTTCGTACCGCGGCACCCGGTCGATGCGGTACTGGGTGAACTCGAACGAGTGCAGCAGGTTGGAGAGGAAGCGGCGCGGCGTCATCGGTGCCCGTACCGAATTGAGCACCGCGCGGGTGCCGGGGCACTGCAGTGCCGCCTCCGCCTCGGCCACCCACTGCTGGTCGAGATAAGCGGGGATGCCCGGCGGCCACTTCACCCACGGCCCGTCGGCAACCACCCAGTCCGGGAACAGGTTCTTGTCGTGGCCGATCCGTCCGTGCTTGAGCCGCTCGGTGTGCGCGGCCAGCGGGTTGGCCAGCCCGATCTGATCGAGTACCCGGACGTCCAGACCCACGTTCATGCCCAGCATGCCCAGGTTGGTGAAAAACACCGCGTGCTGCGGCTTTTGGTTCGCCGGGACAGCGGGCGAGCTGCCGGGCGGGATCATCGGCACCAGGTCCCATTGGGTGTAGTTGCCCGACGGCAGCAGCAATGCTCCTTCCGGGGTGTTGTCCAGGGCGACCAGAACGGCGGCCATGCGCGGGTAGTCGAGGTAGTCGGCGGCCGTCAGCGGGTGCGCGCGGCCAGTGGCCTGGGCGTAGAAGCGGCGCTCGTCGACGATCCCGGAGTAGGTCACGTGCGTCGCGTCGTCGCCGAGGCCCGGCGAGTTCGCCGCCCACAACGACCAGCCGGCGACACCCAGCCAGAGCACGCTGACCGCCCCGGCCAACCAGTAGCCGGTCTCGCGCGAGAAGTCCTTGCCGTCGGGAATCGCCACCGGGATCACCGCCACCGGCGCCAGCAAACAAAACAGCGGCGTCAGCAGCACCCGGCCGTGCATGAAGTCGCCGCCTTGGCGGATCCAGTACAACGCCTGCAGGAGGCCGCTGCCGACCATGAAGATCACCACTGCGGCCGGGCTCTGCACCGCACGGGCCACCCGCCCGTAATCGGGCGCGAGCGCCGGCCGCATGAACGAGGGCCTGCGCCGTGCCGCCATCAGCAGGATGCCCAACGGCACCAGCAGGACGACGGGCACCCACAGCGCGTAGGGCCGGTTGAAGTTCGAGAGATAGATCAGGCCTTGTGACCACTTGTCTCCGGCAGCGTCCTTGGCCAGCGCGGTCCCCGGTACCAACAGTCCGTAATAACCCATCCGGAAGATCTGGTAGGCCACCGGCAGCAGGCCGCCGGCCAGCACGATCAAACCCCGCCGGCGCCAGCTGCGCGCGGCGATCATCATCATGACCAACGCCGCCCCGCCGATCAGCGCCAGCTCTGGACGCACCAACACGCTGCAGCCCGCGACGAAGGCCAGCGCGACGATGAACCACTGGCTCTCCGCACGCACCCGCAGCGGCTGGGCCCAGCAAACCATCATCCACCAGAGCAGCCCGAGATAGGCCATCACCAGTCCGCTTTCCAGACCGGATGTCGCGAAGTCTCGGGCGGGTGGCACGGCGATGTAGACCAGCGCCCCGGCCGGCAACATGATCGCCCGGCGGCCGCGCAGGCTGGGCGCAAACAGCCGGGCCGTACCCAGCATCAGCAGCACCATGCCCAGCACGGACAGCGTCAGGGCAACGGCCAGGGCTACGTATTCCAGGCGCAGCGGGCCGCCCACCCAGCTCGCCACGTACAGCAGATACGTCCAGACCGTAGAGGTGTTGGCCTCCACCCGCTCGCCGGCATTGAACACCGGCCCGTTGCCGGCCAACAGGTTTCGCACCGTGCGCAGCACGATCAATCCGTCGTCGGCGATCCAGCGGCGTTGCCAGGCACCCCAACCAAACAGCACGGCGACCACCGCCACGCTGACCCACAAGCTCACCCGAGCGCTGAGATCGAGGGGAAAGACCGGCCACTTGACCCGCCGCACCGGCGACCGCCGCACGAGCGCCGCCTGTTGTAGGGCTTTGAACTTCTCGCTAGCCGAAAGCAACAGCAGCACCAACTGTTGCGATCCACGCCAGCGCCAGCAGTTGCAGAACCCGGTCGCGCAGCGCGATGTCTTCGGGCTCGCCGGCCAGCCCGCCGTCGACGTCCACCGCGTACCGCAGGATCGCGATGGTGAACGGAATCATCGACACCGCGAACCAGGATCCGCTGCGGCCGTCGCGTTCGAAAGCCCACAGTCCGTAGCACAACACCACCGCGGTGGCCGACAACGTCCACACAAAGCGCAGGTAGGTGCTGGTGTAGCTCTCCAGTGACTTGCGGATGGCCGCGCCGGTGCGCTCGGCCAGCTGCAGCTCGGCGTAGCGCTTGCCGGCCACCATGAACAGTGACCCGAATGCCGCCGTCAACAGGAACCATTTGGACAGATAGATATTCGTGGCAGCACCGCCGGCGATGGCGCGGATCAGGTACGCCGACGAGACGATGCAGATGTCCATCACCGCTTGGTGTTTGAGGCCGAAACAGTAGCCCAGCTGCATGCCCAGGTAGACGGCCATCACGACGGCCAGATTTGGCGTCAGCCAGAAAGCCAGCAGCAGCGAACCGACACCCAGCGCCACCGCCAACGCGTACGCCAGCCATTCGGGCACGACACCGGCCGCGATCGGCCGGAACCTCTTGGTGGGATGTTCGCGGTCCGCTTCGACGTCACGCACGTCATTGACCAGGTACACCGCCGATGCGGCGAGGCTGAACACCACGAACGCCACGGTGACCTGGAACGCCAGTTTCTTGTAGTCGTAGGGGTCGGGACCGCCCAACGCGGCCAACGGCGCGGCGAGCACCAGCACGTTCTTCACCCACTGCCGCGGGCGGATCGCCTTGATCACCCCGGCGACCAGGTTCCCCGGCGGTCCAGCAACCTTCGTCGCGTCGTCGCTCATCACACCCACCTCTTTCGAACCGCGCTGTCCACCCGAACCGCTAGTCCGGCGACCCCGGCGCCGAGCGCAACACCTGCGGCCACGTCGCTGGGATAGTGCACGCCCAGCAGAATTCGCGACAGCGCCATCGGCGGGACCAATAGCGCAGGCAGCGGCAGATCCGTCACCCGGCCAAGCAGGATCGCCGCGGCCGTCGTCGAAGTGGCGTGCGCCGACGGGAAGCTGAGCCGGCTGGGCGTGCCGACGTTCACCGCGACGGCCGGATGGTGCGGCCGTTCCCGCCGCACCACCCGCTTGACGAGGACGGCCGCCGCGTGGGCGGCGAACGCGCCGCCGCCGGCCAGGATCCACTCCCGGCGGCGGCTCGGCGAGAGGAACGCCCCGAGCAGTGCCACCACGAGCCACCCGAGGCTGTGCTCGCCGAAGTGCGACATCGCGCGGGTGGCGGGCAGCACCCCGGGGCGGTCAGCCAGCGCCGACTGAACGGCCACCATCGCGGCAACCTCGCCGCGCGGTGACTCCGCGGTATCAGCCATGTCTGGGCTCTTGGCTGGCTGCCGCGCCGCTGGGAAGCAGCACCGTCTCCCACTTCTGCTTGCTCGACAGCACCGGCAATGCTTCGCGGTAGACCCGGCGCATCTCGTCGAATCGGCGGGCCAGCTTGCGCTGCCGGCGGATCGACTGGAACAGCAGCGAGAGCATCTTTGCCCGGTCACGCTGCCGGTAGACCACACCGCACCCGTCGGCGGTGGTGACGGTGACGCCGTCGACCGTGCACAGCCGGAACCAGCGCGCGTCCTGGGTGGGCACGTTGTACTCGGGCCGTACGTGGTGCGCCGGGTCGGCCGCCTTCATGTTGTGCAGAATCCCGCGGGCCAGTCGGTAGCTGATGGTCACCGGGTTCACCGGCGGCTTCATCTCCCTGGTCATGTTCAGCGGCGCGGGAAGTTCGCTGGCCGCCGGCAACACCACCGCATCCGGGTAGGCCTTGCGCAGCCGGTGCACTTCGGGCAGCGCCGATTCCAGGATCGAAAAGATGTGCTCCGGCCCGGCCAGGAAGTCGTCGATGGCCCGGTTCTGAATTTCCACCGTCGAATACTCAAGGCAGGCAAGGTGTTTCAGTGTGGCCTTGAGGTGGCTGCGGACCAGACCGGAGATGTCGCCATCCCAGTGCATGGCCGCGACCACCAGCCGGTTGCGCAGGTGGAAGTAGGCCTGCCAGTCGATGGCGTCGTCCTTGTCACTCCACGCCATGTGCCAGATCGCCGCCCCGGGCAGCGTGACGGTCGGGTAGCCGTGCTCGGCGGCCCGCAGCCCGTAATCGGCGTCGTCCCATTTGATGAACAACGGCAGCGGCTGGCCCAGCTCCTCGGCGACCTGCCGCGGGATCATGCACGTCCACCAGCCGTTGTAGTCGACGTCGATGCGCCGGTGCAGCAGCTTGCTCTTGTCCTCTTTGTCGCTGAGCGGGTACTCGGCGAAATCGTGGTCGTATTCGGTGTGCGGCGCGGCGGTCCACATGAAGTTCGACCGGTTCACCACTTCGCCCATGATGTGCAGGTGCGAGGGCTCCTGCAGGTTCAGCATCTGGCCGCCGACGAGCATCGGGCTCTTGGCGAACCGGCTCATCGCCAGCACCCGCAGGATCGAGTCCGGCTCGATTCGGATGTCGTCATCCATGAACAGGATCTGTTGGCAGTCAGTGTTTTTCAGCGCTTCGTACATCACCCGGCTGTAGCCGCCGGAACCGCCCAGATTCGGCTGGTCGTGAATGGATAGGCGGGCACCCAGTTTCGACGCCGCCGCCGGGAAGTTCGGGTGATCACGCACCTTTCGGGTGCCCTGATCGGGCACGATTACCGCGCCGATCACCTCATCCACCAGCGGGTCCGCGGTGAGCTCGGACAGTGCGTTGGCGCAGTCCGACGGCCGGTTGAACGTCGGGATCCCGACGGCGATGTTGGCCGTCCCCGGGGCCGGCATCGGCGCGTACCAGCCGCCGCTGACCAGGGTGACCTTGGTGTCGGTGGTGATGTCGAACCAGATCCAGCCGCCGTCCTCGAACGGCCGCAGTCCCACCTCTATTTCCAGCACCTGGGGCTGGTCCTCGCTGCCGGCGAATTCGCGGCCTTCGATGAAGATCCGCGCCCCGGTGGCCTTGGTCCGGTAGAGGTCGACACGCCCGGTTCCGACGAGTTCGACGCGCAGCACCACGGCGGGGCAGATGGACCAGCGCCGCCAGTAGCTGGCCGGGAACGCATTGAAGTACGTCGCGAACGACACCTCGGACTCGGCGCCGATCTGCAGCGATGTGCGGCTGGTCGCATGTGCGCGACGGGAGTTGGTCGAGGACTCCTCGAGGTAGAGCTTGCGGACGTCGAGGGGTTCACCCGGCCGCGGCAAGATGATGCGCGACAGCAGGCTCACGGCACTCATTTGGCGCCTTCTTCGATCAGTGGGGCGCCGTCTCGCAGATGCGGCGCAAGGACGTTGTCGTACATGCTCAAAGCGCTGGCAATGGCCATATGCATATCCAGATACTGATAGGTGCCCAAGCGTCCGCCGAAGAGGACCTTCGATGACGCCGTCTCGGACTTCGCCCTGGCCCGATAGGCGGCCAACAGGGCGCGGTCGGCCTCGGTATTGATCGGATAGTAGGGCTCGTCGTCGTCGGCGGCGAACCGGGAGTACTCGCGCATGATGACCGTCTTGTCGGTCGGGTAATCGCGCTCGAGGTGGAAGTGACGGAACTCGTGGATGCGGGTGTAGGGGACGTCGGGGTCGTTGTAGTTCATCACCGGCGTGCCCTGGAAGTCACCGATCGGCAGCACTTCGACCTCGAAATCCAGTGTGCGCCAGCCGAGTCGGCCTTCGGCGTAGTCGAAGTAGCGGTCCAGCGGCCCGGTGTACACCACTGGCGCGTCCGGGTTGGCGGCGCGCAGTTCGTCGCGGACGTCGAACCAGTCGGTGTTCAGCCTGACCTCGATGCGGTCGTCGGCGGCCATGTTCTGCAACCACGCGGTGTAGCCGGCGGCCGGGAGGCCCTCGTAGGTGTCGCTGAAGTAGCGGTTGTCGAAGGTGTAGCGCACCGGCAGTCGGGTGATGTTCGACGCGGGCAGCTCCTTGGGATCGGTCTGCCACTGCTTTGCGGTGTAGCCCTTGACGAACGCCTCGTACAGCGGCCGGCCGATCAGCGAGATGGCCTTCTCCTCGAGGTTCTGCGCGTCGGCGGTGTCGATCTCGGACGCCTGCTCGGCGATGAGTTTGCGAGCCTCTTCGGGACTGAAATAACGGCCGAAGAACTGGGACACCAGGCCGAGTCCCATCGGGAACTGGTAAGCCTGCCCGTTGTGCATCGCGAACACCCGATGCCGGTAATCGGTGAACTCGGTGAACTGCCGCACGTAGTCCCACACCTTTTTATTGGAGGTGTGGAACAGGTGGGCGCCGTACTTGTGGACCTCGATCCCGGTCTGCGGTTCGGGTTCGGAATAGGCGTTACCGCCGATGTGCGGGCGCCGGTCGACAACGAGAACCCGCTTGTCGAGTTGGGTAGCCACGCGCTCGGCGATCGTCAGGCCGAAAAATCCGGAGCCGACGACATAGAGGTCATAGCGACCTGAAGGAGAAGTCATCGGTTGCCTAGGGTATCGGACCTCGCAGCCAAAACCCGATTTGGCGGGCGGGGGGCTCCCGGTTTTCCCAGGTATCAGAGGATACGAGGCCAGACGTCGGTCGAACGTCACACCTGTGAACCACTCCCCTCACGATTCGGTATCGCCACTCTAGTCACAGCATTCTCACTCGTACCATCGGTCGTGTGGGTCTACGACCCGACTCCACATAATCCAGATTGAGGAGACTTCCGTGCCGAACCGACGCCGACGCAAGCTCTCGAAGACCATGAGCGCGGTCGCCGCCCTGGCCGTCGCAAGTCCGTGTGCCTACTTCCTCGTTTACGAGTCGACCGCCGACAGCAAACCGGTGGAACACCACGAGTTCAAGCGAGCGGCGAACATCGCCGACCTGCCCAACGAACTGATCGGCGCCCTCTCGCAGGGGCTGTCCCAGTTCGGGGTGAACCTGCCCCCGGTTCCCGCGCTGGGCGGCGCCAGTGCCGCCAGCACCGGGCTGGGTACCGGCGGGCTCGGAACCACTCCGGGCCTGGCCAGCCCAGGCCTCGGCGGCGGTGGCCTGACCAGTCCTGGCCTGGCCAGCCCCGGCCTGTCGCCCAGCACCGCCCTGACGCCCAGCACGCCCGGCTCGTTGGCGCTGCCGGGTACCACGGTGACGCCGCCGACCGCGGCAACCGGCACGGGCGTCAACCCGGCGCTGACCAGCCCCACTGGAGTGGCGCCGGGCCTCAGCAGCCCGTCGGCGCTGAGCCCAGCGACCGGCACCGGCGAGGTTCCGATCAGCACGCCGGTCGGCCTCGACCCGGGCGCGGACGGCACCTACCCGATCCTTGGTGACACCTCGGGTCTGGGCGGTGGCGGCGGCGGCCTGACTCCGCTCAGCCCGGTCGCTAGCGGCGGTGGCGGTGGCGGTAGTGGCGGCGGCGGTTTGGTCAACGACCTCATGCAGGCGGCCAACCAGCTAGGCGCCAGCCAGGCGATCGACCTGCTCAAGGGCCTGGTGATGCCGGCAATCATGCAGGGCGTCCAGGGTGGCGCTGCAGGAGCCCCGGCCGGTGCGGCGCCCGCGCTGCCCGGCGTTCCCGCCATACCCGGCGCACCGGCGCTGCCCGCCGCCGGAGCCGCACTTCCGGCTGCCGGTGCCGCGCTGCCCGCTGCCGGTGCCGCGTTGCCCGCTGCCGGTGCCGCGTTGCCGGCAGCCGCCGGCGCGGCAGCGGCACCAGCGGTGCCTGCCGTGCCGGGCATTCCGGCGGCGGCCGCATTGCCGGCAGCCGCCCCGGCGGCGCCGGCGGCAGTGCCCGCGGCGATCGTGCCGGAAGCTCCGCCCGTCTAGTCCCTACGAACCTGTCGCTGGACGGCACCGCGGAGTTGCTCTGCGGTGCCGTCGACAGGTTTTTGGCCCTCCTACCGTGTCGTCTCATATGAAACATCAGACACACACGTAACATCGCCTGGTGCCCCGCGGTCGCGCTCCGACGATGCTGCTTACTGCCGCCTTGGCGACGGTTGTCATCGTGACCTGGGTATTGATGCGTCCCCCGACCGGAACGCAGGCACCGGCGTCCGCCCGCGACACCCAGTTGGCCGAGCGACCGCTGGTGGGCCTTGGTGGCGGCGTGACGGTGCGCGAGCTCACCCAGGACACCCCGTTCTCCCTGGTCGCGTTGACCGGAGACCTCGCCGGCTCCTCCACCCGGGTGCGCGCCAAGCGGCCCGACGGGTCGTGGGGGCCCTGGTATCAGACCGAGTTCCAGACGTCGGCGCCCAACGGTGTCGGAGCCACCGGTGACCCGCGCAGCACCGACCCGGTCTTCGTCGGCAGCACGACCGCGGTGCAGATTGCGGTGACCCGCCCGGTGGATGCACCGGTGACCCAGCCGCCGCCCGCCCCAGGCCCGGCCGACCTCGGGTACCGACCGGTGACCAAGGAGCAACCGTTCGGCCAGAACATCAACGCGATACTCATCTCACCGCCCCGGGCACCCGTGGAAACCCATTGGACGCCGCCGACCGGAGTCAACATGCCGGGACAGGCGCCGCCGATCATCAGCCGCGCGGAATGGGGTGCTGACGAATCGCTGCGCTGCGGCAGCCCGCAGTATGACCGCGCCGTGCGGGCCGCCGTCGTCCACCACACCGCCGGCAGCAACGACTACTCGCCACTGGAATCGGCCGGCATCGTGAAGGCGATTTACACCTACCACAGCAAAACTCTGGGTTGGTGCGACATCGCCTACAACGCGCTGGTGGACAAATACGGTCAGGTATTCGAGGGCAGTTCCGGCGGACTGACGAAGCCGGTGGAGGCCTTCCACACCGGGGGGTTCAACCAGGACACCTGGGGTGTGGCGATGCTCGGCAACTTCGACGACGTGGCGCCCACCCCATTGCAGATCCGTGCTGTAGGCCGGCTGCTGGGCTGGCGGCTCGGCATGGCCGACGTCGACCCCAAAGGCACCGTCGAATTGGTGTCGGCCGGCAGCTCTTACACCACCTATCCCAGCGGCGCCGTCGCGAAGTTGCCGACCATCTTCACCCACCGCGACGTCGGCAACACCGATTGTCCGGGCAACGCCGCCTACGCGTTGATGGACGAGATCAGAGACATTGCAGCGCATTTCAACGATCCGCCGGGAGAGCTGATCAAGGCGCTGGAAGGTGGTGCGATCTACCAGCACTGGCAGGAAATCGGCGGGATGACCAGCGCGCTGGGCGCTCCGACGTCACCGGAGGCGGAGGGCGCGAGTGGTTCGCGGTTCGCGACGTTCGCCAAAGGCGCCATGTACTGGTCGCGCGAGACCGGCGCCCAACCGGTCGGGGGCGCCATCTACGACGCCTGGGCCGCGCAGAGTTATGAACGCGGACCGCTGGGGCTGCCCACCAGCGCAGAAATCCACGAGCCGCTGCGCATCACCCAAAATTTCCAGCACGGGGTGCTGAACTTCGAACTCCTCACCGGCAACATGACCGAGGTCATGGACGGGATCACAACACCGCTCGCCACCCAGCCGCCGAGCGGGCCCGAAGTGCCGCCCGAGCACTTCTCGATGCCGGCCCATCCGCCGAACTGAGCCGGCCGCTAATCTGCGACGTGTGCCGGAGACGCCCTATCTGAGGATCGATCTCGATCGGGTGCGCGGTAATTTCCATACGCTGCGGGCCGCGCTGCCCAGCGCGCGGATTCGCTACGCGGTCAAGGCGAATCCGGCCCAGCCGGTGCTGCGCTTGCTCGCCGACGAGGGGGCCGAGTTCGATGTCGCATCGGTGGGCGAGGTCGACGCCTGCGCCGCGGTCGGCATCGACGGCCGGCGACTGACCTTCGGCAATACCGTCAAGAAGCCGGCCGCGGTGCTTCGCGCCCATGGGTCTGGGGTGCGGCGGTTTGTCTTCGACACTGCGCACGATGTGACTGTGCTGGCCGAGCATGCTCCCGGCGCCGGCGTGGAATGCCGTGTGGCGCCGTTGTTCCCGGCGTCGGTTACACCATTCGGGCACAAGTTCGGTTGCTCGCCGGGGGAGGCTTTGGAGCTGTTGCACCAAGCTCGAAAGCTCGGACTCAGACCGGAGGGAGTGTGCTTTCATGTCGGGTCGCAACAGCTGGACCCGAGCGCGTGGGAGCTGGGGATTCGCACTGCTGCAGAGATATTCGGTGTTTTCGGAGAGCTGACCACACTGAACGTCGGCGGCGGGTTCCCGCTGCCGTATGCGGTTGGAGCGCCATCCCTGACGGTGGTCGCCGACACCATCACGTCGGCACTGGACCGATATTTCGGCTCCCGCCCACCACAATTGGTGATCGAGCCGGGACGGGTGATCGTCGGCTCGGCCGGGACGATCGAGTGCGAGGTAGTGTCGGTGCGCACCGGCACCGACGGGCACCGTTGGGTGTATCTCGACATCGGCCGCTACGGCGGTCTTGCGGAAACCGAGAACGAGTACATCCGGTATCGGTTGCGCACCCAGCGTGACGGTGATGCCGTCGGTGACGCGGTGGTCGCTGGTCCGACGTGTGACGGGGACGACGTGATCTACCGCAGTTATCCGCTGCCCGTCACGCTGCGGCCGGGGGATTCCGTCGAGATCGAGGACGCCGGTGCCTATACGGCGAGTTACGCATCCGTCGACTTCAACGGCTTTCCGCCACTATCAACATTTTTCACCCCCGCCATCGGTGACGGCCGGACGATCGTGGAACCTCTGGCACCCGGACTAACCCGGAACTGGTGGTTGTCGGAGGTCATCTGCGACGTACGGACCGAGTATCAGCAGCTGGTGATCGGCCGGACCTCGCAAGGTGTAGCACTGTTCAGCGACGGCGAACGACAAAGCACGGAGTTCAGCCAGCTGGTCTATCACGAGGCGCTGCTGGTTCCGGCGCTGCTGTTAGCCGAACGGGTAGAGCGCGTGTTGATCATCGGCTCCGGCGAGGGCGTGGTGAGCCAGCTCGCGGTTGCGGCCGGGGCCACGCACGTCGATCATGTCGACATCGACCGCGACGCGGTTCGGCTGTGCGCACAACACCTGCCTTATGGCTACTCAGTGGACGAATTGGACAGAGCCGAACAGGGATTCGGCCCGGTCACGGTGCACTACCATGACGGCTGGGACTTCGTCCAGCACTGCTCGGAGCCCTACGACATCGTGGTCATCGACCTGCCCGACGAACGCGCGGAGACCGCTCAGCACAACCGCCTGTATGACGCCGGCTTCCTGGAAAGGTGCCGCGGGATCGGCCAGGTGGTGGTCGACCAGGCCGGCTGCCCAACGCTGTGGCGGAATGAAACGTTGCGGCGGTCCTGGCGGCGGTTTCACGAAACCTTTGCCACTGTGGTCTATTTCGGCAGCGACGAACACGAGTGGGCTTTCCTGTCCGGCCTTGCCGGCGACCTGCACGATGACCCCGTGACTCTGATGTCGGCGCGGTTGGCGACGCTGCCGTATCGGCCGCGCACCATCGACGCCGCCGCACTGGCCGCGTGCACCGTTCCGCCAAAGACGCTGCGTGGTTAAGGATCTTCGTCGTCTTCATCCGCGAAGAGTTTCTCGGGGTGGTGGAAGGTGTTGATGCGTGGTTGGCCGTGGTCGAGGTGGGCGGGTGGGAGCCATTCGGTTTGGCCGCGGGCGTTTTTGCGGGTGGTCCAGCCCTTTTCGGCCAGTCTGTTGTCAGGTCCGCAAGCCAGGGTGAGGTCGGTGATGTCGGTGCGCCCGGTGCTGGCCCAGCCGCTGACGTGGTGGACCTCGGTGTGGTAGGCCGGTTGATCGCAGCCGGGGCGGGTGCAGCCACCCTCGAGGGCGTGCAGCATGAGCCGCTGCGCCGGGTTGGCGAATCGCTTGGTGTGATACAGCGCTAGGGGTTTGGCGTGGTCGAAGATCGCCAGATAGTGATGCGCGCCCTGGGCGGCCATGCGGATCAGGTCGGCCATCGGCAGCAGGGAGCCCCCACTGGTGCGGGCCGTGCCCGCGCCGGCTTCGAGGTCCTTCAGCGTGGTGGTCACGATCATCGTGACCGGCAGGCCGCGGTGTGAGCCGAGCTGCTCGGAGGCGAACAGCGCCCGGATCGCGGTGATCAGGGCGTCGTGATTGCGCTGGCCGCTGCTGCGGGTATCGCAGCCCGCGGCGTGGTCGGGGTCGCGGTGGGGTCGGGGTGCCGGGGGCGGCCAAAGCGGCGAGCAGGGCTTCGAACAGCGCCCGCAGCTCAGGGGTGATCAAACCGCTGATCCGGCTCATCCCGTCGTAGTCCTGGTTGCCCAGCACGAAGCCGCGTTTGCGGGCCCGGTCCTCATCGGAGAAGTCGCCGTCGGGGTCCAGGGTTCCCATGAGCTTGCGGGCGTAGGCCGCGACCTGATCGGGGCGAAACTCACACGCGCGGCCGGCCAGGTCGGCCTCGGCGGCCTCACGGGTGAACACATCCACCTGGGCGGGCAGGTGGGCGAAGAACCGGCGGATCACCTTCACATGGGCGTCCCCGATCAGGCCCCGGCACTGGGCGGCCGCGGTCGCGATCAACAGCGGCCCCAGCGGTTGCCCGGTCAACGCCCGCCGCGGGCCCAGATCTTCGGCTTCGGCGATACGCCGGCCCGCCTCGGCCTTGGTGATCCGCAACCGATCCGCCAGCGCGCACGTCAGCGTGCCGCCGAGTTCTTCCGTGCTGGCTTGGGCGCCGAGTTCATTGATCAACCCGTGCTGCGGGGTCCGTAGCCGCCGAGCGACGCGCTCCAAACGCTCCAAGGCCCGCAACCGCTCTGGATTCGTCAACACCTCAAAGGACAACCCACACACCCGATCCACCTCGGCATCGAGCGCATCGAAGACCTCCACGATCTCCTCACGCGAACTCGAAAGCATGTTCGAATGATACGTCCGCCTACCGACAAGAATGCCCCGCGATCGACGCCAATTCCGAACTTATGCAACGCCTTTGAATATGGAACCGGCAAAGGGCTGGCTGCGTCTAACGCCCGGGGGTGTGACCGGCCGCCCAAATGGGTAAGTAGTGCAGTTACCGACTACCTGAGTAGCGTGGTCAATCTTGTTCCCAGAGTGCTGAGGGAGGCTGTGCGCCGATGGGGTCCGAGCTGCTCACACTGCAAGCACCCACCCCGACGGTTCCGCTATCCGCGACAACGCCGCCCACACGCACGCGCTCGGGATCCCGTAAGTCGGACCTAGCCATCGGTCTCACCATTGCCGTGCTGTGGCAGGTGCTGATGACAATTCTTGGCGCCGTTTTGTCACCAGATCGTGCCGCCATTTTGGACCACACCATGTTGTGGGACGCGCAGTGGTATTCGAACATTCTGCACGAGCATTATGAGATCAACCCGGCGTCGGCCGCGTTCTATCCGTTGTTCCCGCTTATCGTCGGCACTCTGTCGACGCTGACTCTCCACATCATTCCGAACTCAGCGCTCGGGTTGTTTGTCAACACCGTTGCCCTCGGGTTCGCAATCGCCGCGCTACTGTCCATTTCGCGCGAATTCGAGATCAGACAGTTCCGCTACGCCACAGTCGCGATGTTCCTCGCCGCCCCAGCCGCGGTCTTCATGCACCTTTTCTACACAGAAGCGGTCTTCGTCGCCCTCGGATTCTGGGCGTATGCCTTTGCGCTGCGCAGGCGTTGGGCGCTGATGGCCATTACCCTCGCTTTCCTCACGGCGACCCGTCTACCGGCACTTCTCTTCGTCGGTCTGTGTGGTTTGGAATACCTGCGGGCGTACGACTGGAGCATCAAGAAGGCCGCAAATCGCAAGGCTGCGTACTTCCTACTGGCGCCCGTCGGGTTCCTGCTGTACGGGACGTACCTATGGACCGTGCGCGGCAACTTCCTCGGCATGTTCACCGCGTACCAGTCCACCAAAGCGTGGGGCTACCTCAATTTCGAGCCGAACTTCGCCTATTCCATTTTCCGGTCGACCCGTGAGACGGTCCGGGCCGTCATCGGTCAGCGGCCGATCGACAACGACATAGTCGTCAACTACTCAATCCCCCTACTTTGCCTTGCATTGCTGTTGAGTTGCTCGATTTACCTACTTTGCGGGTATCGGGGCAGGGGCATTCCGCTCGGCATCTTCGGACTGTGTTCCCTGGTGTTCTTCACGATCAACAGCAGCTTCGTGGCGGTACACCGCTATGCACTGCCATGCCTGGGTATCTATGTCGCTCTGGCTCTGATCTACGCCGACCCGCGGCGCGGACGGGCGCTGGTGTTGGGCGCCGGTCTCGCAATGCTTTTCGCCCAAACGGTAATCATCCACCTGCTGTTCGTAACCCGGGATTTCGCCGGATAGCCGGGACGGCCACGAAACGACTGCGGCGCAGCTAAAAAGACCAAACTCCAACGCGTGCGACCCACGTCACATTAGGCTCGACACCGTCTGACGGGCGCGGACGCACCCCAAGATTTTGTCGAGAGGAATCGACCATGTCGTTCGTGGTCACCACGCCGGAGTGGGTAACGACGGCTGCGGAAAATCTAGCCGGCATCGGTTCAACCTTGGAGCAGGCAACCGCGTCGGCGGCCAGCCCCACCACCGGCCTGGCCGCGGCGGCGGCCGATGAGGTTTCGGCCGCCATTTCGCGGGTGTTCGGCGCCTTCGGCGAAGAATTTCAAGCCGTCAGCGCCCAGGGCGCAGCTTTCCATGCCGAGTTCATCCGTCTGATGAGTTCGAGCGCGGCGGCCTACGCCGGCGCCGAAATCGCCAATGCGGCACAGACTTTGGCGAGCATATCCAACGGGACCTCGGTGGGGACGGCGGCGCCCGCGCCTGGCGGCGCGTACGCGCAACTGGTAGTCAATACCGCGAACAACCTGCAGGCGCTGGGCAACAGCTGGGCCGCCAACCCGTTCCCGTTCTTGAGGCAGGTCGCCGCCAACCAACTGTCCTACGCGCAGCAGGCGATCACCGGATTTGCCAACACCATCCAGAACCTCCCGGCGATCATCGCGAATCTGCCGACTACCGTCCCGGCCGCGATCCAGCAGTTCCTCAACATCAACTTCGCGGCGCGCATACAGCAATTCATCGCCACCCAGGCCGGCTTCGCGCAAACGTTCCTCAACGCGACGAGCAGCGGCCTCAGTGGGCTGGTGGCCGGCCTGCCCGCGTTCGCGTCCGGCGTGCAGACGTCCTTCCAAACGCTCGTCACGACCGGAAATTACAACGCCGCGATCGCCCAGCTCGCCGACGCGTACCGACAGCTCCTGATCACCGGGTACGACGTCAGCAACTACTCGGTGAACTTCGACACAACTACGCTGACGCTGACAGGGACCGCCTACCCCAAATTAGTTGGGCCACTTAACGATTTCTTCACCGTCCTGAACATTCCCGCTCAGGAGGCGCAATACTTCACCGATTTGATGCCGCCGTCGATTCCGCGGCAGATATCGCAGAACTTCACCAATGTACTGAGTGCGTTGACGGCCACCAATGTGGAAGCAAAACTGGTCGCGCCGTTCCTCGCACCGCAGACTGCATTCGTTAGCCTCACCTACAGCGTGCCGTTGATCACCACCTATGCCCTGGCGGGTCCGCCCTTCGCCGCTTTGGATGCCTTCACAGCCAGCTTGGTGTCGTTCAACCAAGCGATATCGGCAGGCAACGCAGTCGGGGCGGTCAGCACCCTGATCGACGCGCCGGCCAACATCCTCAATGGTTTCCTCAATGGTCAGGTAATCGTGAACGACACCATCTTGGTGCCGACGGGGCTCAATGACGTCGTCATCGGACCCGTCACCATCCCTCTCCCCCACACCATTTCGATCACACCGCACATCCCGTTTGACGGGCTTCTCGTTCAACCGCACTACCTCACGGCGACGGTCGGGTTGCCCGGCTATGTGCCGCCGCCGCCCTTCCCCCCGCCACCTGACCTCGACTTCACCGTATTCGGTACGCCGTTCATGGGACTCGGGCCGCTGCTGGTCAACTACGTCCCGCAGCAGCTCGCGCTGGCGATCAGGCCCCCCGGGTAGCCAACTCAGAGAATCGCGACCGCCACCACAATGCCCAGCGCGAACTGCGCTGCCGCCACAATCCGCGATTCCCATCGGTACTCGTCCGACTCGAACAACACGTCCATGTCGATACCGATCACCACCGTGGCGATGCGCATCATCAACACCTGTGCCGCAATACCCACCAACCCGAAGACCGCCGACGCCAGCAGCCCCTCACCGAGCTTGCCCGACGACGAGTAGATCGCCAGCACCACGATGAGCGCCATGCTGACCATCCCGGCGGCAGCCACGATGACGGCGTTGGGTTTGCCGGCATTGACCATCTTGCGCAGCGGTCCCGGAGTCGTCAGGTCAATGGCGTAGAACCCGACGACCATCAGGACCAACCCAAGGATGGAATACAGGACGATGGCGGCGGCACCGCCACCGAGCCAGGTCCAGTAGTCCGAGTGCGGCAGCGCCACAATGCTTGTCGTCATCGAAGATCAACTCCCTTGTTTCGGTTACCTGAGCGGGATTCGGTGCGGCACGAACGCGGCGCCGTCGTCGGTGATGAGCCCGGCCGTCTCGCGGATACCGAGCCCCGCGGAGGTGTCGCCGACGATCCAGGCGCCGAGAGCGGGCCGCATGTCGTCGAATTCGGGCAACGGGTCGAGCAACTGGTAGACAAAGCCTTCCTCGCCGTAGAAGCCGCCGGTGGCGGTCTCCATGCCGGCGCCCACGATGGTGACGTTTGCGCCCTCACGACCGAGTTTGGGCTTGCGCACATACTCGGTGAGTTCGTGTGGGTCGTCGAGGTATGCGGGCAGCAGGTTGGGGTGGCCTGGGTACATTTCCCACAACACGGCCAGAATGGCCTTGTTCGACAGCAGCGTCTTCCACAACGGTTCGATCCACATCGTCTGCGGCAGCGTTGACACGACGTACTTGCCGAACTGGTCATCGAGCACCCACTCCCATGGGTGCAACTTGAAGATCGCCTGGATCGGATCCTCTTCCAGATCCACGAACCGCTCCAACGCGGAGTCCCAGCCGACGTCCTCGATCAGTAACCCGACGGTCTGAAAGCCCGCCTCCGCGGCGGTCTCCTGCATGTAGGTCGTGGTGATCTGATCCTCGCCGGTCGCCTCAACGCCGGACCACGAGAAGTGCAACTCGTTGCTGGGCAACAGATCTCGCACTGCCTTCCAGCGGTCCACCAGCTGTTCGTGCAACGAGTTCCATTGATCGTCGCCGGGAAACTTGTCCTTTAGCCAATACCACTGCACGATCGCCGCTTCCAACAGCGTGGTCGGGGTGTCGGCGTTGTACTCGAGCAGCACGGCCGGCCGCCGCCCGTCGTAGCGTAAGTCGAAGCGGCCGTAGACATGTGGGTCGGATCGGCGCCAGGATTCAGCGATATGTGGCCAACTCCACTCCGGCAGACCGAAATCCGCGTACCGCTCCATCAAGATCACCTGCTCGACGGCATTCAGGCACATCGAGTGCAGCAGTTCCACGTCGGCTTCGAGAGCCAGGATCTCGTCCATCTCGAACTCGTAGTAGACCGACTCGTCCCAGTAGGGCCGATCCGCGCCCCCGGCATCGCGCGCCGGTGTCCCATATACGAGCCCTTGCGATTCGACGATCGACTGCCAGTTCGGCCGCGGCGGCGTCCTGCCGCGTTTCACGAGCCCCCGCCGCCCTTGCCACCACTGCCACCGATGCCACCGCGCTGAATTGTGGTGCCCGATTTGGTGGTGACGGTGGCCCCCTTCGGCAGAGTGGTCGAACCGCCGACCGGCCGTTGCCCCACTGACCCCGAGCTGCCGTAGTAGTAGCGGTAAGAATGCCCGCCCCAGAAAAAGAACCCGTTGAGGCCCGGGGTGTGACCGGTGCAGTAGCTGTCGGGAACGATCACCGGCTGACCGTTCGGGTCGTCGCGGACGCATTGGGCGGTGACATGGTTGGGCGACAGCAACCAGTAGCCCACGCCGGCGACCAAGCCGACAACGCCCACCGCGGCCGCGGAGCCCATCAGGATCCGCTTCTGCTTCTGGCGCTTGGCCTCGGCCGCGAGCCGCTGCTCCTCGAGTTCGCGCTGCTTGTCCTCGTATTTCTGCCGGGCGCGCAACTCCGCGGGGGTGGGCGGCCGTGGCTTCGTGGTGGCCGCGTCCTGGAACTGGATGCTGCCGAGCGGCTTGAGCTTGGGTGGCGAGTCGGGCACCTTGCCCGGGCCGTCCTTGCGATTCGCACCCAGCGAGCTCTTGCGGGGCCGTTCCGGGGCGGGACGGTCGCTCGGGGGCTTGGGCTTCTCGGCGGCGTCGGCCTCGCGAGCTTTCCCCCGGCGCTCGATCTCACCCAGGTCGAACTGCTCGGTGACGCCGTCGGCACGGGCTTTCCGCTTACGCTCGATCTCCTCGAGATCGTCGGGCTTGCCCGCCGCGGGCTCGTTACCTTCCCGCGGGTCTTCTTCTGACCCCACTAGCTGTCCTCCCGGTCCCCTCCGGTCGTCGCGCTACACGCGGGCAGTCTCCCACATCCTTGGGGCTGAGGGGGCCAAGGTGGCCTCGGCAGCCGCAAGGTGGCTAAGACCACCAACGCTCCAGGACGCGGGCGACGCCGTCCTCCGAATTGCGGGCGGTCACCTCGTCGGCCGCGGCCAGCGCCTCGGGGTGCGCGTTGCCCATCGCCACGCCGCGCCCGGCCCGCAACAACATCGGAACGTCGTTGGGCATGTCGCCGAAGGCGATCATCTCCGCTTCGCTGATCCCCAACGGCTCGGCGACCTCGCGCAGGCCGCTGGCTTTGCTGATACCCCGCGGCACTATCTCGAGCAGGCCGTTGTTGGTGGAATACGTCAGGTCACCTTCGTCACCGATGTGTGGGGCCAGCGACTTGGCCATCGCCGCGCTGGACGCGCCCGCCTTGCGAATGAGCAGCTTGATCGCCGGCGCGCTGAGCAGGTCGGCAACGGATACCTCCGTGTTGTCGGGGTTGAGCCATGCGTGCTCGTAGCCAGGCGAGCTGACGAACTGCGGGGTTGCGGTGTCATGAGCCCGCTCACCGATCCGCTCCACCGCCAGCCCCGCACCCGGGATCGCGCGCTCGATGATCTCGGCGAGTGCAGCAAGGGTGTCGACGGCCAACGTGCGCGCCGAGATCACCCGGTCGTGTTCGGGGTCGTAGACCACGGCCCCGTTGGCGCAGACCGCCGTCGGTGCGAAGCCGAGCGCGTCCACGACCGGCCGGATCCAGCGCGGCGGCCGACCGGTGGCCAGCACGAAATGAGCTCCGCCGTCGACCGCGGCGCGCACCGCGGCACGGGTGCGCGGGCTGAGGGTTTCGTCGTCGTCGAACAGGGTGCCGTCAACGTCGCACCCGATGAGTGCAGGATGGTTGAGCAATAGGTTCCGTCGGTCAGAGTTTGCCGGTGTCGTCAGCGGGGGTCGGCTTCTTTCGCCGCTTGGACCCGACGCCCTCTTGCGCTCGCTTCTGCGCCCGCTCGGCCAGTTCGGCGATGCGGAATTCTCTGGACTCATCCGGGGTAGGCGCGCTGCCGCCGAGCCGGCGCGGTACCCAGTATTCTCCCTTGGGATGCGGGTAGCGCTCCTGCACCCAATAGAGCATCGACTCCATCGCCTGGCGCAGTACGGCATTGAACTCCTCCGCGGTGCCCTGCGGCCACAGCGGTGGTCCGATCGCGACGGCGATCGGAATCTTGTTGCGCAGCAGTTTCTTCGGATGGTCCTTGGGCCAGATCCGGTGCGCGCCCCAGACGATCATCGGCACGATCGGCACCTGCGCCTCGATCGCCATCCGGGCGGCGCCGGTCTTGAATTCCCGTAGTTCGAAGCTGCGGCTGATGGTCGCCTCGGGATGCAACCCAACCAGTTCGCCTTCCCTGAGGCGCTGCACCGCGACCGCGTACGCCTCCGAGCCCAGGCTGCGATCAACCGGGATCAACTGGGTGTGCTTGATCACGTAGTTGACCGCTTTTACTTCCTGCATCTCGGCTTTGATCATGAAACGCAACCGCCGCTTGCGTTCCAGCGCGGCGAGCGACGCCGGGATCCAGTCGACGTAGCTGGTGTGGTTGAGCGCGATGATCGCGCCGCCGCTCTCGGGGATGTTCTCCAGCCCCTGATATGTGATCTTGTTTCCGTTCAGCGCAACGACCGAGGGAACGAAGAATTCCATAAACCGGAAGAACGGCTCAGCCATGTCTCGACTCTCCTCCCCGCTTCCGCTGCGGTGTACGGCGCGCGGCCTTCGCCCCATTCTTCTCGTCAGCGTCCATTTTCGCTGCTTCCGCCACCGTCGGCGCTGCACCACCGAGCCGATGCGGCACCCAGTAAGCACCCGCCGGATGCGGGTAGTCCCGCTGCACCCGGTGCAGCAGCGCCGTCATCGACGAGCGCAGCGTTTGGCCGGTCGAGGAGATGTCGGCGGTGGCACGGATCGGCGGCCCCGCCGCGACGGTGACCGGTATCTTGTTGTAGCCCAACTGTTTCGGGTGGCCCTTGGTCCAGATGCGCTGCGTGCCCCAGACGATCAGCGGCACGATCGGAACGTCGGCTTCGACGGCCATCCGCGCGGCACCCGTCTTGAACTCCTTGAGTTCGAAGCTGCGACTGATCGTCGCCTCGGGATAGACCGCTACCAATTCGCCCTCGCGTAACGCCCGGAGGGCGAAGGTGTAGGCGTCCGCGCCGGAGCTGCGGTCCACCGGAATGGCGCCGTTGCGTTTGATCAGGAAGTTCACAATCTTGACCCGTTGCATCTCTGCTTTAATCATGAACCGCAACCGACGGCCGCGTCGGCGCATCGCCAATCCGGCTGGTAACCAATCGACGTAGCTGGTGTGGTTGATGGCGACCACCGCCCCGCCGCGCTCCGGGATGTTTTCCTCGTCGAGGTACGTGATCCGGGTTCCGGTTGCTAGAACCAGGAACTGGGCCAGGATCTCGCAGGCGCGATAGGTGGGCTCCGCCATCGTTCACTGCTCCGGCGCTCCAGACGGATGCGCTCGCTCGGCACGGCGCGCCGCCTTCTCCGCAGCCTCATCGGCGTCCATGCGGGCCGCTTCGGCCAACGAGGGTGCGCCGCCACCGAGCCGGTGCGGTACCCAGAACTCGCCCGCCGGGTGCGGCCCGTACTGCTCCTGCGCCCGGATCAACAGGTGCTGCATCCGGGAGTGCAGCAGCGCGGTCAACTCGGCGGTGGACAGCGTGGGTTCGATCGGTTCACCGACGATCACCTGGATCGGCACCTTGGGCCGGAACAACTTCCGTGGATGGCCTTTGGTCCAGATCCGCTGGGCGCCCCAGATGACGTGCGGCACGATCGGTACGCCGGCCTCCACCGCCATCCGTGCGGCGCCGGTCTTGAACTCCTTGATCTCGAAGCTGCGGCTGATCGTGGCCTCGGGGTAAACGCCCACCAGTTCACCGGCCTTGAGTTTCTCGACCGCCGCGGCATACGACGCGGCGCCGCTATCGCGGTCCACCGGGATGTGCCGGAACGAGCGCATGAGCGGGCCGGCGATCTTGTGGTCGAAGACCTCCTGCTTGGCCATGAACCGCACTTTCCGGCCCAGTCCCTGCCGGTAGGCGGGCAGGCCGGCAAGGGTGAAGTCCAGGTAGCCGGTGTGGTTGATCGCGACCACGGCGCCGCCACTGGTGGGCAGGTTCTCTACCCCCGTCACGGTGATCTTGAGACCCTGTAGACGAAATATCAGGCGGGCAAGAGTTATGGCAGTGCCGTATGCCGGTTCCACAGCAGATCAGCCTAGTGCGCTCGGCTGGCAGGCACCTGAAGTGGTGCAAACCGGACGGGTGACGAGACGGGATCATCGGTGAGCTACCCAGCTAATTTCCCCCGCACGGGGGTGCCCGCGGTGGTGCGCCGGCTGGCGGCCGGCAGACCGGTGCGCGCGGTCTGGCGCAACGAGTTGGGCGACGTCACGTTCCGGGTGGATTCGGGGGCCGAGTTCATCAAGGTGGGCGCCGAATACTCGGTTGACTTCACCGCCGAGGCGCGGCGGCTGCGCTGGGCCGCGCGGTACATCCCGGCGCCGCCGGTGCTGGATTTCGGGGTCGACGACGGCTGCGCATGGCTGCGCACCCGCGGGCTGCCGGGGCGGTCCGCGGTGCACCCGCGCTGGCGGGCGCAGCCGGCGGTTGCGGTCGCCGCGATCGCAGTGGGGTTACGCACCATGCACGACGCGTTGCCGGTGTCGTCGTGCCCGTTCGAATGGTCGGTAGCGAGCCGGTTGCCGTTGCTGCACCCCGCGCACCGGGCGAACCTTCCCGATCCGCCGCCGATCGATCGGCTGGTGGTGTGCCACGGCGACGCGTGCGCCCCCAACACACTGATCGACGACGCGGGGCGCTACTGCGGACATGTCGACCTCGGTGACCTGGGCGTGGCCGATCGGTGGGCGGATCTCGCGGTCGCCACCCTCTCGCTGAGCTGGAACTACCCTGGTCGGGACTGGGCGGCGGAGTTCTTCAACGCGTACGGCGTCACCCCGGATCCGGTTCGGATCGACTACTACCGGCGGTTGTGGCAAGACCCCGACCTTTGACGCCAGCTAAACTCGGGACGAACTCCCAGCGTCTTCTCAGCCGAATCTGAAGGGTATTTGTGCAGGTCACCAGCGTCGGCCACGCCGGCTTTCTAATCCAGACCCGGGCGGGCAGCATCCTGTGCGACCCGTGGGTGAACCCGGCGTACTTCGCGTCGTGGTTCCCGTTCCCGGACAACAGCGGGTTGGACTGGGACGCCCTCGGCGACTGTGACTACCTGTATGTGTCGCATCTGCACCGGGACCACTTCGACGCCCGGCTGCTGACCGCCCACGTGAACAAGGACGCGGTCGTGTTGCTGCCCGACTTCCCGGTGCCCGACTTGCGAAGTGAACTGGAGAAGCTCGGGTTCCACCGGTTCGTCGAGACCAGGGACTCGGTGCAGCATCGGCTGTCCGGTCCCAAGGGCGATCTCGACATCATGATCATCGCTCTGCGCGCCCCCGCCGACGGCCCCATCGGCGATTCGGCGCTGGTGGTTTCCGACGGCGACACCACGGTGTTCAACATGAACGACGCGCGACCGGTCGACCTGGACATCCTGGCCGCCGACTTCGGTCCGATCGACGTGCACCTGCTGCAGTACTCGGGCGCGATCTGGTACCCGATGGTTTACGACATGCCGGCCCGCGCCAAGGAGGCGTTCGGCACCCAGAAGCGGCAACGCCAGATGGACCGCGCCCGCCAGTACATCGCCCAGGTCGGGGCGACCTGGGTGGTGCCGTCGGCCGGCCCGCCGTGCTTCCTGGATCCCGAACTGCGCCACCTCAACGACGACAGCGGCGATCCGGCGAACATCTTCCCGGACCAAATGGTGTTCCTCGATCAGATGCGCAGCCACGGGCAGGGCGGCGGCCTGCTGATGATGCCGGGGTCAGTCGCGGACTTCACCGGCTCGGCGCTGAACTCCCTGACCCATCCCCTGCCCACCGAAGAGGTCGAGGCGATCTTCACCACCGGTAAGGCGGCCTACATCGCCGACTACGCGCAGCGGATGGCGCCCGTCCTGGCCACCGCGAAGGCCGGCTGGGCTGAGCCGACCGGAGAGCCGCTGCTCGAACCGCTCCGCGCGCTGTTCGAGCCGATCATGCTGGGCAGCAACGAGATCTGTGACGGCATCGGCTACCCGGTGGAGCTGGTGATCGGTCCTGAAACGGTAGTCCTGGACTTCCCCAAACGAGCGGTTCGGGAACCCATCCCGGACGAGAAGTTCCGCTACGGATTCGCGATCGAACCCCAGTTGGTGCGCACGGTGCTCCGCGACAACGAGCCGGACTGGGTCAACACCATCTTCCTGTCGACCCGCTTCCGGGCCTGGCGCGTCGGTGGCTACAACGAATACCTCTACACCTTCTTCAAGTGCCTGACCGACGAGCGGATCGCTTACGCCGACGGGTGGTTCGCCGAAACCCACGACGACTCCGCATCGATCACCATGGACGGCTGGGAGATTCAGCGACGGTGTCCGCACCTGAAGGCCGACCTGTCGAAATTCGGTGTGATCGAGGGTGACACCCTGACGTGCAATCTGCACGGGTGGCAATGGCGGCTGGCCGACGGCCGTTGCCTGACCACGCGCGGCCACGAACTGCGGAGTAGCCGGGCATGACCACCATGGCCGAACGGTGCTATGACGACGGCGTGGTCCAGCTGGACCAGATGGCGATCACGTTGCGCCGCTACCACTTTCCGTCCGGCACGGCGAAGGTGATTGGGCTGGACCAGATCCGGTCGTACAAAGCCGAGCCGCTGGGCCTGTTCACGGTCCGATTCAACGTCTGGGGCAGCCCCGATTTCCGCCGCTGGCTGCCACTGGACATGTACCGGCCGCTCAAGTCCACCTTGATCACACTGGACATCCCTGGGTCCAAGCCGGCCTTCACACCCGCGCGTCCCGACGAGTTCCTGGCCTGCTTGGAGGAACTGCTGGCCGAACGCCGTTAGCGATCTTCCAGCGCGGCCCGGCCGGCGTTGTAGCCGGGCGTGAAGGTGATCCCCGGCCCGCCGTGGCAGCCGGCGCTGCCGAGATACAGCCCCCGCACCGGAATGGGTTGTCCGATGTAGCCTCTCGGGCCCGGCCTGTTCTGGCCTATCTGGTCGGAGTGCAGCAGCCCGTGGCAGTAGTCGCCGCCCGGCGCGCCGAACATCACTCCCATGTGCTTGGGCGTGAAGGTGGTGTGCCGAATGATGCTGCGTTCGAAATTCGGTGCCAGACGGGTGATCTTGTCGATGACGCGCTGCCCCATTTCGACCTTGGCCTGGCCGTAACGTCCCTCGTCCTGGGCGCCACCCTCGATCGGGAACCACAGTGCGAACGCCGAAGCGGCATGCTTGCCGTCGGGGGCCAGATCAGGGTCATGCACCGACGGGATTTGTAACACCAGTGTGGGATCCGCCGGCACGATGCCCCGCCGGCAGTCCTCCCACTGCTGCTGAACCTCCTCCGGCGTGCAGAACAACCCGATGGACGCTTGCATGGTCGGGTCGTTGAGGGCCTCGTAGGGGGCCGCGAACTGCGGGGCCTCTTCGAGGGCGAAGTGCATTTGCAGGTAGCTGCCGCGGTGGTCGATGCGCGAGTACCGGTCACGGATCTCCGACGGCAGCACGGCGGGGTCGATGAGGTCGTTGAGCGTCACGTCGGGCGCGATCGAGGACACCACGATCGGCGCCGAGAAGGTGTCGCCCCCTTCGGTGCGCACCCCGGCCACGCGGCCGTCCGTAACCAGGATCTCGCTGACTTTTGAGCGCAGCCGTACTTCGCCACCGTTGTCCTCCAGCACGCCGGCCAGGTGGGCGGTGAGCGCGCCGATCCCGCCGCGCAGCTTTTTCATCTGCATGAAGTCGCCGTCGGGAATCCCGAGCCCGAAGGCCAGCGCGGCGGCGCTGCCCGGAGTCGACGGTCCCCGGTAGAGGGTGTTCACCGCCAACACCGTCATCGAACCGCGTATCGCCCCGTGCTTTTCCTTGTCCGGGAAGTAGCGGTCCAGCACGTCGGTGACCGAGCCGAACAGCATGTCGTCAATCGCGGATCGTTCGAATTCGTTTGTGGCGCAGGCATACATCTCGTCGAATGTCTTAGGCAGCGTGCCCGCCTCGAATCGCCCCAGGGCGCGGGTCGGGGCCTGTGCCCACATGAGCAGGCCGCCCATTCCGGCGACGGCGTCCGCCCCGTGCACTTCGTTGAGGTGCGCGAACATTTTCATCGGGTCGCTGTACTGGACCAGCGGGTCGTCCCCGACACCGCGCAGCGCTACCGACATCACCTCGAGATCGACCGTCGGAATGGTGTCCAGGCCGAGTTCGCTGATGACCTCCAGCGACGTCGGGAATTGCACCGAACCGGCGATCTCGAAGTGATAGCCGTCGAACAGTTCCACCGTGGCGGCCATACCGCCGGCGTAGAGCTTGCCGTCCAGGCACAGGGTCCGCAGACCCGCTCGTTGCAGCAGCACGGCCGCGGTCAGCCCGTTGTGGCCTGCGCCGATGACGATCGCGTCGTATTGGGCTCCAGATTCAGACATGCGCCACCTCCCGGAGTGGAGGCTGGCATGCCCGCCAAGTTTTGTCAATTATGACGAAACTTGGCGCGGGGAGTTCCGTCGGAGCCGCGCCCGGGCGGTCAGTCGGACCAGGTGTCCTCGATGCCTTCGCGAAGCGACTCCAGCGCCTGATGGCTCATCTTGGCCAGCGCACCGAGCGTCCGGTCATCGCCAACCATCCACGCCTCCATCGCCCCGAAGACGGCCGCTGCGATGCACCGGCTGATCACCGTGGCGCGCAGCCGAGTGTCGGAGGTGAGTGTTCCCGGACGCCTGCGGCGCTGTAGTTGGACCTGGATCGCGTCGGCCAGATCGGCCTGCACATCCCGGATGTGCCGGACGATGCGGCCCTGGTCCAGCTCGCCACCCCGGAGCGCAGCGATCTTGGTGACGGCCTCCACGTCGTAGGGGAACGCGAAGATCGCCGCTTGCACCGAATCGATGACCGGCTCGTCGGCGGGCCGGGCTTCCAGCGCGGCACGGAACCAGTTCAGGCCGGTGTAATCGGCGAACAGCAGATCATGTTTGGAGTTGAAGTGGCGGTAGAAGGTCCGCAACGAGACGCCGGCATCCGCGGCGATCTGTTCGGCCGACGTCTCCTCGACACCCTGGGCGAGGAAGCGCACCACCGCGGCTTGGCGCAGCGCCTCCCGCGTGCGTTCGCTACGCACCGTCTGAGCTGGGCGGACCATTGCGACAACGTACCAAAAGCTCAAGTTTTCGCTATGTAGGGTTTCGGCAATATTGACAAAACTTTCCGAAGAGGGCGAAACTGCGCGCATGGTGTCACTCATCGCCCACGCCGTGCTCGGGATCGCCGTCATCCTGTGGATAATCAAGTCGAATCCGGCGGTCTACGCCAGGCCCGCCAATGGACCGGCGTTCTCAGCCCTGGAGATCGTCTACTACGTCGTCGGTATCGCCTCGATCGCGCTGGGCTGGTACTTCAACATCCGGTTCGTACAGGGGTATGCACCGCACGGATTCACCGGCACCCACAACCCGATCTGGGGCCCCGGCAGTTGGACGCAGTACATCCAGCTGATGTTCACCAACCCGGCGGCGGGCTCGGCCAGCCAGGATTACACGATTGCGAATGTGATTCTGCTGCCGCTGTTTTCGATCACAGACGGGTACCGGCGTGGCATCAAGCGGCCGTGGTTGTATTTCGTCAGCAGCCTGTTCACCAGCTTCGCATTCGCGTTTGCCTTCTACTTCGCCACCATCGAACGCCAGCGCCGGCACGAACAGTCGGGCCGGCCGGCCGACGCTCTGGTCTCTTAGCCGGATGCGGTAGCCGTCTCAGGCCGGCTCGAGCACCTCGGTGCCGACGTAGGGCACCAGCGCGGTGGGGACGCGCACGCTGCCGTCGGGCCGCTGGTGGTTTTCCAGAATCGACACCAGCCAGCGGGTGGTGCCCAGCGTGCCGTTCAACGTGGCCGCGGTTTGCGGCTTGCCGTTGGCGTCGCGGTAGCGCGTGGCCAACCGCCGGGCTTGGAACGTGGTGCAGTTCGACGTGGAAGTCAGCTCGCGGTAGGTCGCCTGGGTCGGCACCCACGCCTCGCAATCGAACTTCCGCGCGGCCGATGAGCCGAGATCGCCGGCGGCCACGTCGATCACCCGGTAGGGCACCTCGATGTGCGCCAGCATCTCGCGCTGCCAGCCCAGCAGCCGCTGGTGTTCGGCCTCGGCCTCGTCGGGCCGGCAGTAGACGAAGCCCTCCACTTTGTCGAACTGATGCACCCGGATGATGCCGCGGGTGTCCTTGCCATAGCTGCCGGCCTCCCGGCGGAAGCAGGACGACCAGCCCGCGTAGCGCAGCGGCCCGCCGGACAGGTCCAGGATCTCGTCGGAGTGGTAACCAGCCAGCGGCACCTCGGAGGTGCCGACCAGGTAGAGATCGTCGGCCTCCAGGCGGTACACCTCGTCGGCGTGCGCGCCCAGGAAGCCCGTCCCCGACATCACCTCGGGGCGCACCAGCACGGGCGGGATCATCGGGATGAAGCCGTTGTCGATCGCCACCCGTAGCGCCAGTTGCAGCAGACCGAGCTGTAACAGCGCGCCGCGGCCGGTGAGGAAGTAGAACCGCGAACCGGAAACCTTCGCGCCCCGCTGCATGTCGATCAGACCCAGCGACTCGCCCAGTTCGAGGTGGTCCTTGGGGTCGGTCAGCGCCGGCGGCTCGCCGACGACCTCAAGAACCGCGTAGTCGTCCTCTCCGCCGGCGGGCACGCCGTCGATGACAACGTTGGAGATCGCCATGTGCGCGGCGCTCAGCGCCGCTTCGGCCGCGGTCCGGTCCGCCTCGGCGGCCTTCACCTGGTCGGCGAGATTCTTCGCGCGTTCCAGCAACGCCGGCCGCTCCTCGGCCGAAGCCGCGCCCACGCTCTTGCTAGCCGCCTTCTGCGCGGCGCGCAGCGCGTCGGCGGCCGCGATTGCCGCCCGACGTGCGGTGTCGGCACTCAACAGCTCGTCCACCAGCGCGGCATCTTCGCCGCGGCTGAGTTGGGAGCGCCGTACGGCGTCAGGGTCTTCCCGGAGCAGCTTCAGGTCGATCACGGCCGCAAGATTACTTGGGTCCCCCGCCCGGTCTCACATCAGCAACATTGGTAACGCCGCCCATCCGCGCCTGTCAGAATGGAGCCGATGTTGGACGAGCAAGACGAAAAGCGCGACCTCGACGCCGCCGGCGCCAAGGTGAACGAGCCGTCGGCCGAAGCGACGCCGGACGAGCCCGACGCCGTCGGCGCGACCCAGGATGCGGCCGAGCACGAGACCGACGAGGACTTCGGCGAGGACGTGCCAGAGGACTCCGAAGCGGACGTGCCTGAGGACTCAGCCGGGGACGCGAAGGACGCCGTCGACGATCCCGATGACGAGGACGGCGGTGCCCCTGCCGGCGGGTTCCGCTGGCCGCGGGGGTTGCAGGCTTCAGCGACCCGACGCGGGCTGCTTTTGACGGCCCTGGGTGGTCTGCTCATCGCTGGGCTGGTCACCGCGCTGCCTTCCGTCGGCACCGGCCCCGGCCGGCTGGCCGGCTACATCGACAGTGATCCGGTGCCCAGCACCGGATCCAAGAGCAATGCCGCGTTCAGCCGCGCGGCCAGCGGCGACTGCCTCAACTGGCCGGACGGCACACCGGAGTCGGCGACCATCGTCAACTGCGCCGACGATCACCGCTTCGAGGTCGCCGAGTCCGTCGACATGCGGACCTTCCCGGGCACCGAATACGGTCCCAGCGCACCGCCGCCGTCGCCGGCGCGCATCCAGCAGATCAACACCGAACAGTGCGAGCCCGCGGTGCGCCGCTACCTCGGCCCCAAGTTCGATCCCAACAGCAAATTCACTGTGAGCATGCTGTGGTCCGGTGACCGCGCCTGGCGGCAGGCCGGTGAGCGGCGCATGTTGTGCGGTCTGCAGCTGCCCGGCCCGAACAACCAGCAGGTCGCGTTCAAGGGCAAGGTCGCCGAGATTGACCAGTCGAAGGTGTGGCCGGCCGGTACCTGCCTGGGCATCGACCCGACCACCAACCAGCCGGTCGACGTGCCAGTGGACTGTGCGGCCCCCCACGCGATGGAAGTCACCGGCACCGTCAACCTGGGTGAAAGGTTCCCCAACGCGCTGCCCCCCGAGGCCGAGCAGGACGGGTTCATCAAGGACGCCTGCACCAAGATGACCGACGCCTACTTGGCACCCATAAAGCTGCGCACCACCACCCTCACGCTGATCTACCCGACGGTGTCGCTGCCCAGCTGGTCGGCGGGTAGCCGCGAGGTGGCCTGCAACATCGGCGCGACGCTGGGCAACGGCGGCTGGGCGACCCTGTTGAACAGCGCCAAGGGCCAGCTGCTGATCAACGGTCAGGCGCCTGTGCCGCCGCCCGACATCCCCCAGGAGCGGCTCACGCTGCCACAGATCCCGGTTCAGGTGCCGACCCAGCAGCCGTCGGCGCCTTCGCAGCAGACGCCGAGCGCCCCGCCGGGCAATCAGCACCTGCCCAACCAGCAGCCGGTCGTGACGCCTACCCGGGAGCCATCCACTCCCGCGTCCCAGGCGCCGGCCACCCAGGCACCGCCTCCGGCACCGGACGGCGGCGCCCCGCCGCCGGCTGACGGTCCACCACCCGCCGAGCCGGCACCGGTGAACTGACGCCGTGGCAGTGCGGATGGACCCGCAGCGTTTCGACGAGCTGGTCTCCGACGCCCTCGATCTCATCCCCGAGGAGCTGACCGCCGCGATGGACAACGTCGTGGTACTGGTCGCCGACCGGCATCCGCAGGAAGATCTGCTGGGTCTGTACGAAGGAGTGGCGCTGACCGAGCGGGACTCGGACTACGCCGGCGCGCTGCCGGACACGATCACCATCTTCCGCGATCCGCTCTTGGAGGTGTGCGACTCGGAAGATGACGTGGTGGATCAGGTCGCGATCACGGTGATCCACGAGATCGCACACCATTTCGGCATCGACGACGACCGGTTAGACGAGTTGGGCTGGGGCTGATCGGTCCGGCGTTGCTCCCCCACTTGTCCGTATCGAGTGCTATGAACGGCTTATGAGCACAGGCTGCCGCGACTGCCGGGCAGGCTTAGATCACTGCCACGGCACCGTTATTCGTCATTGGCTGGGCAGACCGGAATGTACCGACCCGGACTGCGTTGCCCCCGAACTGTTCACCCACACCTTCGTGGTCGACTGCGATGCTGTCGGCTGCACCTGCGTGGAGACGACCACCATGGTCGGTTCAACCCATCGGGTCGGTGCTTGACGCGACTGCGTCCTGAACTGGCGTGGCGCCGGGCTCGGGGTAGAACGGCGGCGTCAGCTGCCCCCATCGCACGCAGCTCCACCGGCCGTCGGTGATCGGCGCCAGCACCACAGATTCGGCATTGTCCAACGGGTTGTCCAACACGAAACTGCCGTCCACGCCGGCCAGCACAGCCGATGCCAGGCGGATCGCAGCGCCGTGGCTGACGACCACGATGTCGCCATCCCAACCGTCATCGTCCAGATAACGCATCCGCAGCTCGGTCAGCACCGGCACGTACCGGTCGAGCACCTCGTCGGCGCTTTCACCGCCGGGCAACGCCACATGCCGCTCGCCGAGGTGCCACCGCTTGTAGATGGCGTTGAACTCGGCGACCGCGTCGTCGTCGTTGCGATTCTCCAGCTCCCCGACCTGCACCTCGTGGATGCCGCCCAGCTCGACGGGAGGGAGATCGAACTGCGCGGCTATCACCTGCGCCGTCTCGGAAGCCCGCACGGCGACCGAATGCGCCAGCATCGCCGGCCGGCTGGACCCGCCGCGCGCAAACGCTCGAGCCTGATCCCTGCCCAGCGGCGTCAGCGCGGCCCCCGGCGGACGGGTGTCCAGCCTGCGCTCGACGTTGCCGTACGACTGTCCATGCCGAAGCAGCACCAGTCGGCCACTCATTGCTGTCCTTCCCCCACGTTCACGGCCGGATCCGGTCTGCCCTCCCGCAGCGCCGCCAACCAAGTCGATGCCTCGTCCGAGGACGGCGGCGGCACTCCCGCGGGCCGGCCCGTCGGCCAGGAACCCAGGTAACGCACCTCCGCGCAACGGCGGTGCAATGCCTTCAATGCCTCGGCGACGGCGTCGTCGTCGATATGTCCCACGCAGTCCACGAAAAACCGGTACGTGCCCAAACTGGTGCGCGTGGGCCGGGATTCGATGCGGGTCAGGTCGATGCCCCGCATCCCGAACTCGGTCAGCGCCAACAGCAGCGCCCCCGGCGCGTTCTCGATACGCAGCACCGCCGAGGTGCGATCGGCCCCGGTTCGCGCCGGCGGCGGCCCGGGCGGACCGATCAGGACGAACCGGGTCCGGGCGCCGGCCTCATCCACCACACCCTCGGCGATCGCTGCCAGCTTCCAGTGCACGGCGGCCAGCGGAGACGTCACCGCGGCGTCGACCTCCCCGTCGACCACCTGGCGCGCGGCGTCGGCATTGGAGTACGCGGGTCGCAGTTCGGCACCTGGCAGATGGGCCGTCAGCCACTGCCGCACCTGCGCCGCGGCCACCGGAAACGCTGCCACGGTGCGCACGTCGGTCGCGTCGCGGCCGGATCGGACGGCGATGCTGAAAGCCACATCCAGCGTCGTCTCGGCGAAAATCTGCAGCGGCGAACCGATCGCCAGGCTGTCCAGCGTGGAGGCCAGCGAGCCGTCGATCGAGTTCTCGATCGGCGCGCAGGCGTAATCCGCGGCTCCGCCCCGCACCGCGTCCAGGGCGGCGGGTGTGCTCTCCACCGGCACCCGCTGCACCGCACCGGGCTCGTGGCCGGGAACGAACCCGGCGGCCGTCATCTGAAGCAGAGCCGCCTCGGTGAAGGTCCCTTCCGGACCAAGATAAGCGATGCGGGCCACGTCACAACCCTAACGGCGGTCCGGCTCTTGCGGCCTTACCAGGCCTAAGTTACCTTAGCCTTACCTAATTTTATGGAGGTAAGCGTGCTACCGGTCACACACCCTACGCCGACCACTGCCGAGCGGATTCGCAGCGCATGTGTCCGGGCCGGCGGGGCATTGCTCGCCGTCGAGGGTGCGGATCCAGTGGCCACGCCGGTCCATCACCTGATGCACGACGGCACCTTCGCCGTCGCGGTCGCCCGCGAGCAGGCCGGTCCCGATGAGCTGCCGTGCGGAACGCAAGCGCTGCTCGAGTTGACGGACTATGCGCCGCTGCCGCTGCGCGAGCCCGTCCGCTCGCTGGTGTGGGTGCGCGGGCGGCTGCACCAGATCCCGCCCGGCGCGGTGACGAAACTGCTCGACCTGATCGCCGCCGAGAACCCTGCCCCGGTACTGCTGCAGGTCCAGACGCCGAAGTCCGATCCGGCGGAATCGGACGACCCGCGCTACACCCTGTTGCGCCTGGAAATCGACTCGGTGGTGGTGACCGACGCGACCGGCGCGGAGCCGGTCAGCGTCCACGAACTGCTCTCGGCGCGGCCCGACCCTTTCTGTGAGGTCGAGTCCACCCTGCTGTGGCACCTGTCCACCGCTCACAACGACGTGGTCGCCCGCCTGGTCTCCCGGCTGCCGGCGCCGCTGCGGCGCGGGCACGTGCGCCCGTTGGGACTGGACCGGTACGGCGTGCGGTTTCGCGTCGAGGGAACCGACGGCGACCGAGACATCCGGCTGCCGTTCCACAAGCCCGTCGACGACATGACCGGCCTCAGCCAGGCGATCCGCGTCTTGATGGGATGCCCGTTCGTCAACGGTCTGCACGCGCGTCGCTAACCGGCAGCCGCCCCGTCCGGGCGCGACCACGTACGTTAGCCAGGTGACCGGCGATCAGCCACAGCGGGAACCCCCGCCGGCGATGCGCCGCGCCGTTCGTCCAGCGCCGTCGCGACCGCCGTCGCAACCACCGCCGGCACCGCCAGCGGCGCGGACGCCACCGCCGCCCCGACCGGTCGGGCCGAGACCACGCGGCAAACGCGCCAAGCGCCGGTGGATCCGGACGACGGCGCTGTGCTTGCTGATCCTGTTGCTGCTGGGAACGGCGGGGATCCTCGGCGGGATGTTGTGGTTCGACTCCGCGGTGCATCGCCAGGCCGTGCTCACCGACTACGCGGGTCGCCCCGCGGGGGGCAGCGGCACCAACTGGCTGCTGGTCGGCTCCGACAGCCGCCAGGACCTCACCGCCGAGCAGCAGCAGGATTTGGCCACCGGCGGCGATGTGGGCACCAGCCGCACCGACACCATCATGCTGGTGCACATCCCTGGGTTCACCAGCAGCACGCCGACGACGCTGGTGTCGATACCGCGCGACTCGTACGTGCCGATTCCCGGCCATGGCCGGGACAAGATCAACGCCGCATTCGCGATCGGTGGCGCGGCGCTGCTGACACGGACGGTCGAGCAGGCCACCGGCCTGCGCCTCGACCACTACGCGGAGATCGGTTTTGCCGGATTCGCCGTTCTGGTCGACGCGCTCGGCGGGGTGACCGTGTGCCCGACCGAACCGGTCCGGGACCCACTGGCCGGCCTGGACCTGCCCGCGGGATGCCAGAAACTGGACGGGCGCGGTGCGCTCGGCTACGTGCGGACCAGGGCCACCCCGCGGGCGGATCTGGACCGGATGACCCACCAGCGCCAATTCATGTCGGAGTTGCTGCGCCGCGCCAGCAGCCCAGCGGTGTGGCTCAACCCCTGGCGGTGGTACACGGTCCCGCGCGCGACGGCCGCGGCGCTGACCGTCGACCGCGGCGACCACGCGTGGGATCTGACCCGGCTCGGCTGGGCGCTGCACGGACCCACCACCCCGATCACGGTGCCGATCGGCGAATTCACCGACAGCGGCGCCGGCGCAGTGGTGGTGTGGGACCACGATGCCGCCAGCGAGTTGTTCGACGCGCTCGGCGCCGACCGACCGGTGCCGGCTGCGGCGCTTGACGAACAGCCCTGACGGCCACGGACCTGCGCCGGAGAAATGGCGTATGGAAATTCAACATAGGCTTCCTTAACTTAGGTAATGCTGCCCTGCCAGAGAATGCGGTCGGCTCGGATTTTAATTAGGAAATCCTTTCCTGACTAAGTGCAACCTTCGTTGCAGATGCGCCCTGAGCTGCACTAACCTGTTGCCATGACCGATTTTGATGGGCCCAGGACAAAATTCCATGCGCTAATGCAGGAACAAATATTCAATGAATTCACGGCCGCCCAACAATATGTCGCAATTGCGGTTTATTTCGACAGCGAGGACCTGCCTCGGTTGGCAAAGCATTTTTATGGACAGGCCGTCGAGGAACGCAATCACGCGATGATGCTGGTGCAGCATCTGCTCGACCGTGATCTGCGAGTGGAGATTCCGGGCGCCGACACCGTGCGTAACCAGTTCGATCGGCCACGGGACGCGCTGGCACTGGCGCTCGAGCAGGAGCGCGCCGTCACCGACCAGGTGAGCCGGCTGACCGCGGTCGCCCGCGACGAGGGCGATTATCTGGGCGAGCAGTTCATGCAGTGGTTCCTCAAGGAGCAGGTCGAAGAGGTCGCCTTGATGACCACCCTGCTGCGGGTCGCCGACCGGGCTGGTTCCAACCTGTTCGAGTTGGAGACCTTCGTTGCCCGTGAGGTCGAGCAGGTGCCGGTCGGGTCGGGCGCGCCGCAGGCAGCGGGCGGTCACCTCTAGACGCTGGGATCAGCCGCTGTTGTTCTTGCCTTCCAGCCACGCCTTGGTGCGGCCAGGGTTGTTCGTGGCGATCCAGGCGACGCCGACCTCCCGGCAGAAGTCGATGTCGGCGTACTCGTCGACCGTCCAGCAGTACACCGACCGGCCCTGCGCGGCGGAACGATCGACCAACTGGGGATAGTCCCGCAGCGCGGGCAGCGAAGGGCCCACCGCCGTGGCGCCGACGGCGGTGGCGGCGCTGCTGCTCAGGTAGCGCCCGGTCTTGCCCAGCAGCACCGTGGGCAGCATGGGCGCAGACCGCCGCACCCGCCAGACCGCGGCCGCGGAAAATGACATCACCACCGCGCGGGACCGGTCCGCGGACGGGGGCGAGGCGATACCGAAGCGGTGCAGCAGCGCCAGCAGTTTGGTTTCAACCAGGGATCCGTACCGCACGGGGTGCTTGGTTTCGATGAAGATTTTCACCGGGCGGTTCCAATCCAGCACCAGAGCCACCAGTGCGTCCAGGGTCAGCAGGCTGGTGTCACCGTGGGCGCCGTCCGAACGCCAGCTGTCGTGCCAGGCGCCGTAATCCAGCTCGTGCAGCTCGGCCAGCGTCGCGGTGCTGACCAAACCGGCGCCAGTCGAGGTGCGATCCAGCCGGCGGTCGTGGACGCAGACCAGGTGGCCGTCGCGGGTCAGCCGCACGTCGCACTCCAGCCCGTCGGCACCTTCCTTGAGGGCCATGTCATAGGCGGCGAGGGTGTGTTCGGGCCGAGCGGACGAGGCGCCGCGGTGGGCGACCACGAAGGGGTGGCCAGTCAGGACCTCATCCGCCCGCGTCATAGGCCTATGCTGCCGGTTCCTGTCCCTCCGACTCAACCGGAGCCGCAGGGACGGGCCGCGCCGGTTGATCAGGTCCTACAGATTCGACGATGACCCAGCGATGCGTGGGCCGTTCGACCGGCTTGCGCTCGAATCCCTCGAAGACACGCCCGGCGGTGGCCACCGTGAGCGCCGCGACCACATAGGAGAGCACCACCATCACAGTGTTGTTGGCGATCCCCTGCGCGTCGCTGGACAAGCTGGTTGCCATTGCGAACAGCGACACCAGATAGCTGAGGACCCACGCCAGCCACCAGGTGGTGATCGGCCTGCGCAACCGTTCGTAATGGTCTTCGACGAGTGCGAGCTCGATGACGTACACCGGCGCCATCACCAGATTGGCGAAGGGGAGCAGGCACCCCGTCCACAAGCGGCGGGCCGACCGGTGCTCCGGCAAACCGTGATGGGTGAAGGCGGCGGCACGGCGGGCGATCAGCCACTTGATGAGCACCACGAAGCAGGCCAGCATCGACGCCAGCGCAGCCACGCTCGCGGCAATCCCCAACCAGTCCGCGGTGGCCGCCACCAGCGAGTTCAGCAGCGTGTTCCGGTTGAAGATGAGCAGCGCGTACCGCACGGTGTAGACCAGTGCCGCGCCACCCAGCACCAGCTGGGTCGCGAGCAGCAACACGCGGACCATCTCGGCGCTGGGTCCGGCTTTGACCGGCGAATCCGTCGGGGCGGGTCCGGCCTGGACCACTCGGTCCGCCAAGCCCCAACGGGGGACGACGGCGTAGCGCGGAGTCGGACCCAGGGGGCGCCTGGGCCGCCTCGGCGGCGGGGCGGCGCCCGGCCGAACCGCAATCCAGCGGAACCCCGGGGGCAACCGAGGTGGCGTGCGTTGGCCGACCGGCCCGGCGGATACCGGTCCGGCGGGCGGCCGCCACCGGGGGTCGCCGGGCGGGGGGTCGGGCAGCGGCGCCATCAGCGCGCCTCGACAGCGCGGGCACCAGGAACGCTGCCGCTCGCGCACATTCCACCGCGTGCCGCACTGAGAGCACACCTGGATCACCGGACCAGCGTAACTTGGCCTCGCGGCGATTCGGATATCCCGGCAGGCGTATCACAACCACCCGCACACGGCCCGGCCGGGGGCGTGACCTACGCCACAGCTAAATGCGACTATCCACAATTTCCACAGGTTTATCCACAATGGGTATGGGTGGGGGATACAGCCTCTATCGGCCAGATTTGCAAGCGACTGTGGATAACACCCCGGTAACAAAGCGCATCAATCGACAGCCCAGCGGTGCCCTGAGCGAAATGAATTGTCGTGCTGAGAGCGCCGATTACCCAATCGCGGCTTTCACCAAACATGGCCGTCGGCGCGCATTGGGCCATCGGCTCCGGCACGGCCTATGGGCCTGCAAATGCCCTGATCAGAGCCGCGCCAGTGACCAGTGGGCGATCGGTTTTCCACTCGGCCACGTAAGCGTTATGATCGCGAACGCTATACTCAGTTGTGACTCACCTCACGTGCGATCGGTGATCAGCCCGGTATTGGTCGACGAGGTGAACGTGCAGGTGGAGGGCGTCTGATGGCCACACATTCGTTCGGTCCGGGATCGACACCGTCGAACTCGTACTCCGGGTCGCCCGCCTGGAATCAGGCCTACATGGTCGCCGCCCTGCGGGCCGGCTTGATCGCCCTCGCGCTGCTGGGCGTCTTGGCCCTCATCGCGCTTTCCTGACGACCACTGCGGCTACTCCCGCGCACGGTGTCCCAGCGGGGCCCGTCCTTGCGGCATAGGCCACCATGGAGCAGGGTTGAAGGTGCCAGGTTTCGTCCGTGGCGGGACCCCGCGAGTAACACGTCAGACGATCCGCTCATCGAAGGAAGGAAAGCCGTGGCTGAATACACCCTGCCCGACTTGGACTGGGATTACGCAGCACTCGAACCGCACATCTCCGGTCAGATCAACGAGATCCACCACACCAAGCACCACGCCACCTACGTCAAGGGTGTCAACGACGCGGTCGCCAAACTGGAAGAGGCGCGGGCCAAGGGTGACCACTCCGCGATCTTCTTGAACGAGAAGAATCTGGCCTTTCACCTGGGCGGGCATGTCAACCACTCCATCTGGTGGAAGAACCTGTCGCCGGACGGCGGCGACAAGCCGACCGGTGACCTGGCGGCTGCCATCGACGATCAGTTCGGGTCGTTCGACAAGTTCCAGGCCCAATTCAGTGCGGCCGCGAACGGCCTACAGGGCTCGGGCTGGGCGGTGCTGGGTTATGACACGTTGGGCGGCCGGCTGCTGACCTTCCAACTGTATGACCAGCAAGCCAACGTGCCGCTCGGCATCGTTCCGTTGCTGCAGGTCGACATGTGGGAGCACGCCTTCTATCTGCAGTACAAGAACGTCAAAGCCGATTACGTGAAAGCGTTCTGGAATGTCGTGAACTGGGCCGACGTCCAGTCCCGCTACGAGGCAGCGACTTCGAAGACCTCGGGACTGATATTCCCCTGATTTCACCTCCCGTCAGGGGCGTCGCGCGGCATCGTGCGGCGCCCCTGTCTTTTGGCCAAATCGTTAGCCGTGTCGAGTTGCACGACACCAAAACCCCGCGCATGCTTAATTATTCGAGCTACCATTTTGTTCGAGCTACCAGCGTGGTTACTTCGGATGAAGGCGTCACGGAGGCAACATGGATGCGGGGTCAGAACGGCCGATCGGGATTGCTCCTTTTCATGCTCGCGGTGCATTGAAAGGGTTCGTCATCTCTGGCCGCTGGCCTGATTCCACCAAAGAATGGGCGCAGTTGCTGATGGCTGCGGTCCGCGTCGCCTCGTTGCCCGGATTGCTCTCCACCACAACGGTCTTCGGTGCCCGTGAAGAACTGCCCGACGAACCGCAACCTGGGACTGTCGGCCTGGTGTTGGCCGAAGGCACCGTCACCGGCGAAAAGGCAATCCGGCCCGGGTATTTCGCGGACCACCAGCCGCCCGCCCTATTGATGTTGCACCCGCCCTCAGAAACGACGCCGTCGTTGCCGGAGTGCACCGGCGCCGCGTCGGGGTGCGTACTGCTGCCCGGGCTGCCGTACCTCGGCCTCGAGCATCGGGCGGCGTGGGTGGAGGCCGAAGCGGACGGCACCATCACCTCGATGGTGAGCCGCGTTGGCGTCGACCCGATCAGCCATCCCGACACCGCGATTCTGGCGATGCTGCTTGCGGCATAAGCAAATTCAAACCAAAGAATACGGCCACCCGAACATCGCCCGCACGCTGGCGCAACCCGGACCCGGCCGCTAGCCTGGGTTTTGTCAGCGAAGGGGAGTAGCCCCCAATCGTCGTGTCGACATACTGGCGCAAGCCCGGCCGGCGAACCGATCCACGCGGACGGTGGGTGAGACCTTCGACCGGTGTCGACGGCTTTGCGGCCGCCGACGACGCGTCGAAAGGTCGTCTCACATGCTCGCCGCCACTTTGCTGAGCCTGGGTGTGGTGTTCCTGGCCGAACTAGGTGACCGCTCGCAGCTGCTGACCATGACCTACGCGTTGCGCTACCGCTGGTGGGTGGTGCTGAGCGGGGTCGCCATCGCGTCCGCCACGGTGCACGGCGCCTCGGTGGCAATCGGGCACTTCCTGGAAACCACGCTGCCGTCACGGCCGATGGCGTTCGCCTCGGCAATCGCCTTCCTGATCTTCGCCGCCTGGGCGTGGCGAGAAGGCACCGAAAGCGGCGGCGAGGACGTGTCAGCGCCGCGGCAACCCCGTTTCGCTCTGCTCACGGTCGTGTCGTCATTCGTACTGGCGGAGATGAGCGACAAGACCACCCTCGCCACGATCACGCTCGCCAGCGAGCACGATTGGGTCGGCGTATGGATCGGCACCACGCTCGGCATGATTCTGGCCGACGGCTTGGCGATCGGTGCCGGTCTGTTGCTGCATCGGCGCCTACCCGAGCAACTCCTGCACTTCATAGCCAGCCTGCTGTTCCTGATGTTCGGGTTGTGGATGCTGTTCGACGCGGCGCTGGGGTGGCGCTGGGTCGCCGTCGGGGCAACCGTGGCGGTCGGGTTGACGGCTGGGGCGGCAGCCGCGGCGCAAACTCTGCAACGGCGCCGCAAGGCCGCCGAGAGCGTCCCCCCTGCGTCCTGACGGACGCCGCCTCAGCATTCGGCCGACGGCTTACCCAGCGTCTCATTCGCAGAAGCGCCGGTAACTTGCCGACGGGCTGCCCGCGCCGTTGCGCGACCACAGCGCAGGTCCGGTGATGCGCGCTTGGGGTGCCGGGCAGCAAAGTGCGCATTTGCGGCTTTCTCGCTTGTCGCTGGTTGCCGGGAAGCCCGCACAGAAGACTCGTCCGGCCCCCAGAGCCATCTCGACGAGCGTTCAGGAGGACGACGACCTCGTGCGTCACCACTGCGTTTTCTGCGGATAACCTGTGAGATTTGGACTTTTTCTGGACACCCGGCCGTTTCATTTGGATGCTCATCGGGGGTGTCTCGTCGAGGCACCTTGCACGGCCGTACCGAATCCGATCAGGTTTGCACTTGGTTGTTGCACACAAGTGTCGCTACCATGATCAGCAAATACCTAGTGATTACCGTTTACCCTTAGAGCTCCGTTGGAGGTCATATCGATGAGCACGACGTTCGCTGCCCGCCTGAACCGCCTGTTCGATACGGTTTATCCCCCGGGAAGGGGTCCGCACACCTCGGCGGAGGTGATCGCGGCGCTCAAGGCGGAGGGCATCACGATGTCGGCTCCCTACCTGTCGCAGCTACGTTCCGGCAACCGCACGAATCCGTCTTCGGCGACCATGGCTGCCTTGGCCAACTTCTTCCGGATCAAGCCGGCCTTTTTCACCGACGACGAGTACTACGAGAAGCTCGACAAGGAGTTGCAGTACCTGTCGGCGGTCCGAGAGAACGGCGTCCGCCGCATTGCGGCGCGGTCACAGGGTTTGACGCCCGAAGCCCAGCAGAAGGTGCTGGACCGGATCGACGAACTGCGTCGCACTGAGGGCCTGGACGCCTAGAACCGCTGACGGCCACCGGCTCCTCTGACCTGGCGGGCCGCGGGCGTTGCGCGCGGATTAGGGTTGGCGCAGCGCTTGCGCACCTGCATCGCGCTAGTTCACGAGATACCGGGAGGCGGCCGGGGATGGGCCTGTTCGGCAAGCGAAAGAGCCGCGCGACTCGTCGCGCCGAAGCCCGCGCGATCAAGGCCCGCGCCAAATTGGAGGCCAGGTTGCTGGCCAAGAACGATCGGCGCCGCATCAAGAACGCGGAGAAGGCGGCCGAACGGGCCCTCAAGGCGCAGCTCAAGGCGCAGAAGGACAGCGACCGGACAGCCTTGAAAATCGCCGAAGCGGAGCTCAAGGCGGTGCGTGAGGGCAAATTGCTGTCCCCCACCCGTATCCGCCGGTCGCTGACCGTATCCCGGTTGCTGGCGCCCGTGTTGATCCCGCTGATCTACCGGGCGGCGATCGCCGCGCGCGGTTTGCTCGACCAGCGTCGAGCGGACCAACTGGGTATCCCGCTGGCTCAGATCGGGCAGTTTTCCGGGCACGGCGCCCGCTTGTCGGCCCGGGTGGCCGGGGCCGAGCAGTCGCTGCAGGCGGTGCAGGAGAAGAAGCCGAAAGACCCCGAGACCAAGCAGTTCGTGGCGGCCATCAGCGAAAAGTTATCGGACCTGTCCACCGCGATCACGGCCGCGGAGCACATGCCCACCCAGCGGCGCCGGACAGCCCATGCCGCCATCTCCTCGCAGTTGGATGGAATCGAGGCTGACCTGTTGGCCCGGCTGGGACTCGGCTGAGCGCATGCACCGATTCATCAGCTGGGTTGGTCTCCTGTCGGCCGCGCTGACGACAGCAGTCCTCACCGCGGGTCCCGCGCTCGCGCTCCAGGGCGCCGCGCCTGCCAACGCGGAGCCCGAAATTCCGGCCTGGGTGTTCGGTGTAGGGGCCATCGCCGCCGTAGCCGTGGTCGCGATCTGGTCGGTGCGGCGCAGGCCGTAGGCCGCCGACGATGGGGCCCAGGGCCGCCCCAACCCGCCCTGGCATGATGGACCCAAGTGTTGAGCGACCCCGTTTAGCGATGACAAAGCTGTACACAAAGCTGTGAAGGAGCGGCCGCATGGCAGATCCGCAGGATCGACCCGCCGGCGAGCCCCAGCCGGCCCCGCCGGCGAAGAAGGCACCAGCCAAGAAGGCGGCCAAGGCGCCCGCCAAGAAGGCGGTGGCGAAGAAAGCCCCCGCCAAGAAGGTCCCGGCGAAGAAGGCCCCGGCCAAGAAGGCCCCGGCCAAGAAGGTCGCCGCGGCGGCTCCTGCCGAGCCGCCGGTCGAGAAGCTTGCAGACCTGCAACAGCGCGCGGAAACCAACGGGCAGCTGGCGGCCGCCAAAGACGCCGCCGCACAGGCCAAGTCGACGGTCGAAAGCGCGAAGAACCCGCTGCCCGCCGCTGCCGACGCCCCGACTTCGGCCCAGTCTCCCGTCCCATGGATCGTCGCCGTCGCCGTCAGCCTGCTGGCCCTGTTGCTGGTGCGCCAGTTGCGCCGTCACTGAGTGCCGATGACCGTGTCATTTCGGCCGACGGCCGACCTGGTCGACGACATCGGGCCCGACGTCCGCAGTTGCGACCTGCAGTTCCGGCAGTTCGGCGGTCGAACGGAATTCGCCGGGCCCATCACCACGGTTCGCTGCTTTCAGGACAACGCGCTGCTCAAATCGGTGTTGTCTGAGCCCGGCGACGGCGGGGTGCTGGTGATCGACGGCGACGGCTCGCTGCACACCGCGTTGGTCGGTGATCTGATCGCCGAGTTGGCCCGGTCCAATGGCTGGGCCGGCCTGATAGTCAACGGCGCGGTGCGCGACGCCGCCGCGCTACGGGGCATCGAGATCGGTATCAAGGCGTTGGGTACTAATCCACGCAAGAGCACAAAGACCGGCGCCGGCGAGCGCAACGTCCAAATCACTTTGGGTGGTGTGGTGTTCGTGCCCGGCGAAGTGGCCTACAGCGACGACGACGGCATTGTCGTCGTCACCGCAGGTGCTTAAGCCGCCACTAAACAGATACGGCGACAGGCCTTTTGGCGAACCGCAATCCCTCGTCGTCGATCTTGCCCCGCCGGATCAGGTGGATGTCGCGCAGGTAGTTCTGGTTGAGCCGCCACGGCTTACGCGAGCCCTGCTTCGGTAGCTCGTCCAGCGAGCGCAGCACGTATCCGGGCGTGAACTCCATGAACGGCCGCTCGTCGACATCCGACGGCGGCTGTTCGACGACCACGGTGTCGAAGCCGTTGGCGTCCATATGGTTGAGCATCCGGCAGACGAATTCGGAGACCAGGTCGGCCTTCAACGTCCACGACGCGTTGGTGTAGCCGACGGTGTATGCCATGTTCGGGACGCCGGACAACATCATGCCTTTGTAGGCCATCGTTTTGGTCAGGTCCACCGGTTCGCCGTCGATGCTGGCGGTCGCGCCACCGAACAACTGGAGGTTCAAACCCGTTGCGGTGATGATGATGTCGGCCTGCAGCTCCTGTCCGGAGTTGAGCCGGATCCCGGTCGCGGTGAACCGGTCGATGGTGTCGGTGACCACCTCGGCCTTCCCGTGCCTGATCGCGCGGAAAAGGTCGCCGTTGGGCACCAGGCAGAGCCGTTGCTCCCACGGGTTGTAATGCGGACCGAAATGCTTACGCACGTCGTAGTTCTCGGGAAGCTGAGCCTTGACCATGCCCATGAACATCTTGCGCATACGGCGCGGCCATTTCTGACAGGCCCCGTACACCGCCTGCTGGCGCAGCACGTTCTTCCATCGGATGGCCGTGTAGGCGGCCCGCTCCGGCAGGAAGCGATTGAGCTTCTCGGCGATGCCGTCCTCTTCGGGCTGGGACACAATGTAAGTGGGCGAGCGCTGCAGCATCGTGACATGCTTTGCACCCGAGTTGGCAAGCGCCGGAACGAGAGTGACCGATGTCGCGCCGCTGCCGATGACGACAATCGTCTTGTCCTGGTAATCCAGGTCCTCGGGCCAGTGCTGCGGATGGATGATCGGCCCGGTGAAGTCCTGCTCGCCGGGGAACTCGGGGGCGTAGCCCTGCTCGTAGTTGTAGTAGCCGCTGCACAGGAACAGGAAGTTGCACGTGATGCTGCTGGTGGCGCCATCGCTTTCGATCTGTACGGTCCAGCGGTTCTCCGCCGTCGACCAGTCGGCGCTGATGACCTTCTGGTTCAACCGGATGTGTTTGTCGATCCCGTACATGGCCGCGGTCTCGGTCACGTAATCGAGGATCGGCTTGCCGTCGGCGATAGCCTGACGCTCGGTCCAGGGGCGGAACCGAAAACCCAGCGTGTACATGTCCGAGTCGGAACGGATGCCTGGGTACCGGAACAGGTCCCAGGTGCCGCCCATGGCCGCCCGCTTCTCCAGAATCGCGTAGCTCTTGCTTGGGCAGCGGTCCTGCAGGTGCCAGGCGGCGCTCACGCCAGAGATGCCGGCGCCGACGATGACGACGTCAAGGTGCTCAGTCATGGAACCCACGGTATCAACAGGGTGTTGAGTACGCCAACGGACCGTCGATAGCCCTGGCCGGCAAACGAGCATGATCGGCGCGGCGTCGACAAGCTGTCGAGAAACTCAACACGATGTACGCTGCCGGGGTGGCCACCCCTGCGAGCAAAGCCCCGCTCCCCGCGGTCGGCGCAGCGCGCGGCCGTCGGGCGATGACCGGGAGCTGGCCATTCTCGCCACTGCGGAGCGCCTCCTCGAAGGCCGATCGCTGACCGAGATTTCGGTAGACGATCTGGCCAGGGGCGCCGGCATCTCGCGGCCCACCTTCTACTTCTACTTCCCGTCCAAGGAAGCCGTCCTTCTCACGCTGCTGGACCGAGTGGTCAACACAGCCGACGCGGCCCTGGAGGCTCTCGGCAGGCAGCTGGCCGAGAACGGCGACAATCGCTGGCGACTGGCTATCAACGTGTTCTTCGAGACGTTCGGTGCCCACAAGGCGGTCACCCGGGCATGCATGGCCGCCCGGGACACCAGCCCGGAGATTCAGCAGCTCTGGTCGACGTTCATGCACAAGTGGATCGCGTTTTCGGCCGCCGGTATCGACGCCGAACGCGAGCGCGGCGCCGCCCCACACACCTTGCCCAGCCACGAACTGGCCACGGCGCTCAATCTGATGAACGAGCGCACGCTGTTCGCCTCGTTCGTCGCCGAACAACCGTCCGTGCCAGAAGCGCGGGTGATGGACACGCTGGTGCACGTCTGGGTGAGCAGCATCTACAGCGACAGGCGCTGACTGTCGGACCGGCATGCGAACATATGTTCGTGCGGTGCGAGGCGTCCATCCTGCACGCGGATCTGGATTCGTTCTACGCGTCGGTCGAGCAGCGGGACGATCCGGGATTGCGTGGCCGTCCGGTGATTGTCGGCGGGGGCGTCGTGCTGGCCGCCAGCTACGAAGCGAAGGCGTACGGGGTGCGCACCGCGATGGGGGGTTCGCAGGCGCGCCGGCTGTGCCCGCACGCCGTGGTGGTGCCGCCGCGCATGAGCGCTTACTCGAGGGCCAGCGACGCGGTGTTCGAGGTGTTTAGGGATTGCACTCCGCTGGTGGAGCCGCTGTCGGTGGACGAGGCATTTTTGGACGTCGGCGGCCTACGACGGGCCCGCGGATCGCCGATCGCAATCGCGGCCCGGTTGCGCGCCGACGTGCGTGAGCGGGTCGGGTTGCCCATCACCGTCGGGATCGCCAGGACCAAGTTCCTGGCCAAGGTCGCCAGCCAGGAAGCCAAGCCCGACGGCTTGTTGCTGGTGCCGCCGGACGGGGAACTGGCGTTTCTGCACCCGTTGCCGGTGCGGCGGCTGTGGGGCGTGGGCGCGGTGACCGCCGAGAAGCTGCACACCCACGGCATCACAACGGTGGCGCAAGTCGCCGAGCTGAGCGAGCAGACGCTTGCCTCGATGGTGGGCCAGGCGATGGGCCGGCAGCTCTACGGGCTGTCCCACAACGTCGACCGCCGCCGGGTCAGCACCACGGTGCGGCGCCGGTCGGTGGGCGCCCAGCGGGCCCTGGGCCGCAGGGGCAGCACCCTGTCGGCCGCCGAAATCGACGCGGTGGTGGTCAATCTGATCGACCGCATCACCGGCCGGATGCGCGCAGCGGGTCGCACCGGACGCACCGTGGTGCTGCGGCTGCGCTTCGAAGACTTCACCCGGGCCACCCGCTCGCAGACCATGCCGAGGGCGACCTCGTCGACCCAACCCATCCTCACCACGGCTCGCCGGTTGGTCGCGTCGGCGGCCCCGCTCTTCGCCGAAAAGGGGCTCACCTTGGTGGGGTTCGCGGTCACCGGTATCGACCGCAGCGGCGCGCAGCAGCTGATGCTGCCCTTCGATGGCGACTCACCGGCGGTGGACTCCGCCATCGACGCGGTCCACCGCCGCTACGGCAAGTCCGCCCTCACCCGAGCGGTGCTGGTCGGGCGCGACCCGGGACTGGAGATGCCGCACCTACCCGACTGACTGAGCCCACTCCAGCAACCGCTCCGCCGGCCAGGTGTTCACGATCCGCTCCGCGGGGATGCCGGCGTCCAAGGCCCGCTGCGCGCCGTAGCCCAGGAAATCCAGCTGACCGGGTGCATGCGCGTCGGTATCGATGCTGAAGACACAGCCGATGTCGCGAGCCAGGTTGAGCAGCCGCGTCGGCGGGTCGCGTCGCTCGGGACGGGAATTGATCTCGACGGCGGTGCCGTGGTCGCGGCACGCGGTGAACACCGTCTCGGCGTCGAACTTCGACTCCGGCCGGATCCCGCGGTTACCCGAGACCAGCCGGCCGGTGCAGTGACCCAGCACGTCAGCCTGCCCACCGGACACGGCGCGGACCATCCGCCGGGTCATCGCCGCGGCGTCCATCGACAGCTTGGAATGCACGCTGGCCACCACGATGTCGAGGCGTTCGAGCAGCTCCGGCTCCTGATCCAGGCTGCCGTCCTCGAGGATGTCGACCTCGATCCCGGTGAGGATACGCAGCGGCGCGAAATCCTCCCGCAGGCCGTCGATCACGTCGAGTTGCTTGCGCAACCGGTCCGGAGACAGGCCGTTGGCGATGGTCAGCCGCGGCGAATGGTCGGTCAGCGCGCAATATTCGTGACCGAGCGCGGCGGCGGTGGCCATCATCTCTTCGATCGGCGCGGACCCGTCCGACCAATTGGAATGCAGGTGCAGATCACCGCGTAGCGCGGCACGGAGTTCTCCCCCGCCGAGATCTTCTGCGGTGCCGCGCAATTCGACCAGCTGGTCGGGCTCCTGACCGGCCCAGGCCTGCGCGATCACCTTGGCCGTCTTGGGTCCGATGCCCGGAATCGTCTGCCAGCTGTTGGCCTGGCCGTGCCGCTCCAGCGCGGCCTCATCGAGACGCTCGATGATGTCGGCGGCGTTGCGATAGGCCATCACCCGCCGCGGGTCCTGCCGGCTGCGGTCCTTGTAGTAGGCGATCTGACGGAGGGCGGTGACCGGGTCCATCACAGCAGCTGCCCCACCACGAAACCGGCCAGCACCACCGCGAACCCGCCCATCTCGCCCAGGATGAGCAGCGCCATCGCCAGACGCGTCCCCGGCACCGGCGGGTCGAACTGATTCTCGGTGTCGCGGCGCGCGCCGTGCAGGATGTAACTCCCAATCGCCGCGACGAAGAAAAACACCGCCACCATCGTCGCCACCAGGTTCACCCAGGCCGGCCAAGCGCTGAGTTCCACGAAGGCCGCGAACAGTAACGTCGCGAAGGCATACAGCAACGCGGCACGGTGCGCGATGTCGACATACGGGTGGGCCTGATGGTTCTCGGTAACCATGATCTGGCGGTATTTCCACACGCCGAGACCAAGCGCCAACAGAAAGATCAGGCCGGCCGCGAGCAGGGTGAGTTTGGTGTCGATTCCGATGGTCATTGCCAGCCCGAGTTTACTGGGGACACAGGAACCCTCAGGAAACGACGCCTACTGTCGAAGGCATGCGATTCGCTTTCAAGACCTCACCGCAGAACACCACGTGGCCCGACATGCTGGCCGTCTGGCAGGCCGCCGACGAGATCGACATCTTCGAGTC
>NZ_HG964938.1:587638-614416 GCF_000613245.1 Mycobacterium asiaticum DSM 44297 | reverse complement strand
CGGCGACGGCCGCCGACGAGACTCGACATCGTCGAGTCCGGGTGGACCTTCGACCACTTCTATCCCATCTTCAGCGATTCCACCGGTCCGTGCCTGGAAGGCTGGACCACGCTCACGGCGTTGGCGCAGGCCACCAACCGGCTCCGGCTGGGCACCCTGGTCACCGGCATCCACTACCGCCACCCCGCGGTGCTGGCCAACATGGCCGCAGCACTGGACATCATCTCCAACGGCCGTCTCGAGCTGGGCATCGGCGCCGGCTGGAACGAGGAGGAGTCCGGCGCCTACGGCATCGAACTCGGCAGCATCCGGGAACGCTTCGACCGGTTCGAGGAAGCCTGCCAGGTGCTCATCAGCCTGCTCAGCGAAGAGACCACGAACTTCGACGGCAAGTTCTACCAGCTCAAGGACGCCCGCAACGAACCGAAGGGCCCGCAGCGTCCGCACCCGCCGATCTGCATCGGCGGCAGCGGTGAGAAGCGCACCCTGCCGCTGACTGCGCGGTATGCGCAGCACTGGAACTTCGCCGGCGGCACGCCCGAGGAGTTCGCGCGCAAGCGAGACGTCCTGGCCGCCCGGTGCGCGGACATCGGCCGCGACCCGAAAGAGATCACCCATTCGGCCCACCTGCGGCTCAGCGAGAACCACGACTTCGGTCAACTGATCGAAGAAGCGGCGGCACTTGGCTCGGTGGGACTGGACCTGGGCATCGTCTACCTCCCGCCGCCGCATGACCCCAAGGTGCTGGAACCCTTGGCCGAGGCGCTCCGGGACTCCGGGTTATCGGACTAGCAAACCGATCGGGCGGTGGGGACCTCCCCCGATGTGCGGCGGTACCGGATTAGACCGCGAACCGCATCAGCTCTTCCGCTGTCACCAGACGCTCGTTGCGTGCGGGGAATTCTCGACTCTTGACCGGGTGCCGGAACAATGACCAGGCGATTCGCCCCATCTTCGACCGGGGAACTGGGTTCATGTGCACAGTCATCACTCCTGCGATCGTTCAACGCAACCGGGGCTGGTGCCACGACCCGTGTGTGACCAAGCCCACAGCAGCTATTAGACACCTGCGGTCTGGCAAACGTCAGGCGACGCGCCGCAGCAATATCAAATGTTTCGGATGTGACTGGTGTGATTACCGAAGGGGCGCCGCGGTCGGTTTGATCGGTGCAGGCAACGCCGTCGCTCCCATCAGGAACCGGTCCACGGCGGCTGCCGCGGCCCGTCCTTCGGCAATCGCCCAGACGATCAGCGACTGGCCGCGGCCCATGTCGCCGGCGACGAACACACCGGGCACCGACGTCTCGAAGTCGTCACCGCGGGCAACGTTTCCCCGGTCGGTGAACTTCACGCCGAGATCGGTCAGCAGCCCCGGCTTCTCCGGACCGACGAATCCCATCGCCAGCAACACCAGGTCGGCGTCCAGCTGGAAATCGGACCCCTCCACCTTGACGAACTTGCCGTCCTCCATGGTCACTTCGTGCACCTTGAGGGCACACACGTGCCCGTCCTCACCGAGGAACTCCTCGGTGTTGACCGAGAACACCCGTTCGCCACCCTCTTCGTGCGCCGACGCGACCCGGTACATCAACGGGTAAGTCGGCCACGGGGTCGAGGACGCACGGGTTTCCGGCGGCCGCGGCATGATCTCGAACTGGTGGATGCTGGCCGCGCCCTGACGGTGCGCGGTGCCCAGGCAGTCGGCGCCGGTGTCGCCACCGCCGATGATGACGACCTTCTTGTCCTTGGCGGTGATCGGCGGCTCGCCGTCCGGACCCAGGACGTCGTCGCCCTCCTGCACGCGGTTGCCCCACGGCAGGTACTCCATCGCCTGGTGGATGCCGTCGAGGTCGCGGCCTGGGATGGGCAGCTCGCGCCAGGCGGTCGCGCCGCCGGCCAGCACCACCGCGTCGAAGTCGGCCAACAGCTGCTCGGCGGTCAGGTCTTCACCGACGTTGACGCCGGCCCGGAACTCGGTGCCCTCGGCCTCCATCTGCTCGAGCCTGCGGTTCAGAACGCGCTTTTCCATCTTGAACTCGGGGATGCCGTAGCGCAGCAGCCCGCCGATCCGGTCCTCACGCTCGAACACGGTGACCTTGTGCCCGGCGCGCGTCAGCTGTTGTGCCGCGGCCAGACCGGCCGGGCCGGAGCCCACCACGGCCACCGTCTTGCCGGTCTCGCAGTGCGGAGGCACCGGTTCCACCCAGCCTTCCTCGAAGGCCCGGTCGATGATCTCCAGCTCGATCTGCTTGATCGTCACCGGCTCCTGGTTGATGCCCAGCACGCACGCCGGCTCACACGGCGCGGGACACAACCGGCCGGTGAAGTCGGGGAAGTTGTTCGTCGCGTGGAGTCGCTCGATCGCGTCGTGAAAACGGCCCCGGCGCACCAGGTCGTTCCACTCCGGGATCAGGTTGCCCAGCGGACATCCGTGGTGACAGAACGGGATCCCGCAGTCCATGCAGCGGGTGGCCTGCTCGCGCAGGGTCCCGACGTCGAACTCCTCGTAGACCTCTTTCCAGTCTTTCAATCGCAACGGAACGGGGCGCCGCTTGGGCAACTCCCGATGCGTGTACTTCAGAAACCCTGACGGATCAGCCATGAGCCGCCGCCATGATCGCCTTGTCGACGTCGGTGCCGTCACGCTCGGCTTGGGCGATCGCCTCAAGCACCTTCTTGTAGTCCCGCGGCATCACCTTCACGAAGTGGCGCCGCTGATTGCCCCAGTCGGCCAGAATGCGTTGGCCGACCGCGGAATCGGTGGCATCGATGTGTGCCTGAATAATGCCGTGCAAGAACTCGGTGTCTTCCTCGTCTAGGGTTTCCACATCCACCATCTCGGTGTTGAGGTTGTCGGGCAGGTTCTCGTCCGGGTCGTACACGTAGGCCACGCCGCCCGACATGCCCGCGGCGAAGTTGCGGCCCGTGGAGCCAAGGATTACCACCCTGCCCCCGGTCATGTATTCACACCCGTGATCCCCCACGCCCTCAACCACGGCATGCGCCCCGGAATTGCGCACGGCGAACCTCTCGCCGACCACGCCGCGCAGGTAGGCCTCACCACTGGTGGCGCCGAACAGGATCACGTTGCCGCCGATGATGTTGTCTTCGGCGACATAGCCTTCCGGCGCGTTGTCGGAGGGACGCACCACGATCCGGCCGCCGGACAGACCCTTGCCAACGTAATCGTTGGCGTCACCGTAGATCCGCAGGGTGATGCCCTTGGGCACGAAGGCACCGAAGCTGTTCCCCGCGGATCCCTCGAAGGTGATATCGATGGTTCCGTCCGGCAACCCTTGGCCGCCATAGGCTTTCGTGACCTCGTGGCCGAGCATGGTGCCGACCGTGCGGTTGACGTTGCTGATTGTGGTGGAGAACCGGACCGGCTTCTGGGAATCCAGCGCCTCCCGGCTCATCACGATCAACTGCTGGTCGAGCGCCTTGTCCAGGCCGTGGTCCTGTCGTGAACTGCAGTACAGGTCCTGGTTCATGAACGCCGACTCGGGCTCGTGCAGCACCGGGGTCAGGTCCAGCCGGTGGGCCTTCCAATGCGCCCGCGCCAGGGTGGTGTCGAGTGCGGCTGCTTGGCCGACGGCCTCGTTGATGGTGCGGAAACCCAACTGCGCCATGTATTCCCGAACTTCCTCAGCGATGAACAGGAAGAAGTTCTCGACGAACTCGGGCTTGCCGGTGAACCGCTCGCGCAGCACCGGGTTCTGGGTGGCCACACCGACCGGGCAGGTGTCCAGGTGGCAGACGCGCATCATGATGCAGCCGGCAACCACCAATGGTGCCGTGGCGAAACCGAATTCCTCGGCACCCAGCAGCGTCGCGATCATCACGTCCCGGCCGGTCTTGAGCTGACCATCCACCTGAACCACGATGCGGTCACGTAAACCGTTGAGCAGCAACGTCTGCTGCGTCTCGGCCAGACCCAACTCCCACGGCGCGCCGGCGTGCTTCATCGAAGTCATCGGGGTCGCGCCGGTGCCACCGTCGTGCCCGGAGATCAACACCACGTCGGCGTGCGCCTTGGACACACCCGCCGCGACGGTGCCGACACCGTTCTCCGACACCAGCTTCACGTGCACCCGCGCGGACGGGTTGGCGTTCTTGAGGTCGTGAATCAGCTGCGCGAGATCCTCGATGGAGTAGATGTCGTGGTGTGGCGGAGGCGAAATCAGACCCACACCGGGTGTGGAGTGCCGGACCTTCGCCACCCACGGGTACACCTTGTGCCCCGGGAGTTGGCCGCCCTCACCGGGCTTGGCGCCCTGGGCCATCTTGATCTGGATGTCGGTGCAGTTGGTCAGGTAATGCGAGGTGACCCCGAACCGGGCCGACGCCACCTGCTTGATCGCGCTGCGGCGCCAGTCGCCGTTGGGATCCTGCTCGAAGCGCTTCACGTCCTCGCCGCCCTCACCGCTGTTGGACCGGCCGCCCAGCCGGTTCATCGCGATGGCAAGGGTTTCGTGCGCCTCGGCCGAGATCGAGCCGTAGCTCATCGCACCGGTGGAGAAGCGCTTGACGATCTCGCTGGCGGGTTCGACCTCTTCGATCGGCACCGGCGGGCGCACTCCCGCACGGAATTTCAGCAGACCGCGCAGTGACGCCATCCGCTCGCTCTGGTCGTCGACCAGCCTGGTGTACTCCTTGAAGATCGAGTACTGGCCGCTGCGGGTGGCGTGCTGCAGTTTGAAGACCGTCTCCGGGTTGAACAGGTGGTACTCGCCTTCGCGACGCCACTGGTACTCCCCACCGACCTCGAGTTCGCGGTGCGCGCGCTCGTCGGGACGGTCCAGATAGGCCAGCGCGTGCCTGCTCGCCACGTCGGCGGCGATGTCGTCCAGCGTGATACCACCAGTCGGACAAGACAATCCGGTGAAGAACTCGTCGAGCACGTCCTCGGAGATGCCGACCGCCTGGAACAACTGGGCCCCGGTATAGGACGCCAGCGTCGAGATCCCCATCTTGGACATCACCTTCAGCACGCCCTTGCCGGCTGCCTTGATGTAGTTGCTCAGCGCGGTCTTGCGGTCCACCCCGTCGATCACGCCGCGGTCGAGCATGTCCTCGATCGACTCGAAGACCAGATAGGGATTGACCGCGGCGGCGCCGCAACCGATCAGCAGCGCCATGTGGTGCACCTCGCGGGCGTCGCCGGATTCGACGACCAGCCCCACATGGGTGCGGGTGCGGTCGCGCACCAGGTGGTGATGCACGGCCCCGACGGCCAACAGTGACGGAATCGGCGCCATCGCCTCGTCGGAGTTGCGGTCCGACAGGATGATCACCCGCGCGCCATCGGCGATCGCCGCCGACGCCTCCGCGCGCACCTCGTCCAGGGCGGCGGCCAGTCCTGCGCCGCCTTCGGCGACCGGGTACAGGCAGCGAATCACCTTGGAGCGCATGCCGTGCGGGCGTCCGTTGACCTCGTCGTCGGGATTGAGGCTGATCAGCTTGGCCAGTTCGAAGTTCCGCAGGATCGGCTGCGGCAACGAGATCTGGTGACACGAGTACTCGTCGGGGCTGAGCAGGTCGCGCTCGCCGCCGGTGGTGCCCTGCAGGCTGGTCACCACCTCCTCTCGGATGGCGTCCAGCGGCGGGTTGGTCACCTGGGCGAACAACTGGTGGAAATAGTCGTAGAGCAGCTTGGGCCGCTTCGAGAGCACCGCGATCGGGGTATCGGTGCCCATCGATCCGAGCGCCTCGGCGCCGGTGCGGACCATCGGTGCCACCAACAGGTTGAGTTCCTCGTAGGTGTAGCCGAACGCCAGCTGCCGCATGACCAGCCGGTGATGGGGCATCCGCACGTACTTGTTGGCCGGCAGCTTGTCGATCGGCACGAGACCCTTGTCCAGCCACTCCTGGTAGGGGTGCTCGGCAGCCAGCTCGGCCTTGATCTCCTCGTCGGCGACAATGCGCCCCTGCGTGGTGTCCACCAGGAACATCCGGCCGGGCTGCAACCGCATCCGCTTGACCACCTTGGCGGGATCGAGGTCCAGCACGCCCGCCTCGGACGCCATCACCACCAGGCCGTCGTCGGTCACCCAGATCCGCGACGGGCGCAGGCCGTTGCGGTCCAACACCGCGCCGACGATGGTGCCGTCGGTGAAGGTGATCGACGCCGGTCCGTCCCACGGCTCCATCAGCGAGGCGTGGTACTGGTAAAACGCCCGGCGGGCCGGGTCCATCGACTCATGCCGTTCCCACGCCTCGGGGATCATCATCAGCACGGCGTGGGCCAGGCTGCGGCCGCCCAAATGCAGCAGCTCGACCACCTCGTCGAACCGCGCCGTGTCCGAGGCGCCGGGAGTGCAGATCGGGAACAGCTTCTCGACATCGTCTTCGGTGCCGAAGACGTCGGTCTTGATCAACGCCTCGCGGGCCCGCATCCAGTTCTCGTTGCCGGTGACCGTGTTGATCTCGCCGTTGTGCGCCACCCGACGGAACGGGTGCGCCAGCGGCCAGGACGGGAAGGTGTTGGTGGAGAACCGGGAGTGCACGATGCCCAGCGCGCTGGTCAACCGGTTGTCCTGCAGGTCCAGGTAGAACGCCTTGAGCTGCGGCGTGGTCAGCATGCCCTTGTAGACGAACGTCTGCCCGGACAGGCTCGGGAAGTACACCGTCTCACGACCGGGGCCGTCCTGCCCCGGCCCCTTGGTACCGAGTTCGTGCTCGGCGCGCTTGCGCACCACGTAGGCACGCCGTTCCAGCGTCATGCCGGAGGCGCCGGCCATGAAGACCTGACGGAAGGTGGGCATCGCGTCGCGAGACAGCGCGCCCAGAGACGAGTCATCGGTGGGCACGTTGCGCCAGCCGAGCACCTGTAGGCCTTCGGACTCGGCGATTTTCTCCACCGCAGCGCACGCCGCCGCCGCGTCCTTGGACGACTGCGGCAGGAACGCGATGCCGGTGGCATAGCTGCCCGGTTCCGGCAGCTCGAAGTCCACGACTTCGCGCAGGAAGGCATCGGGGACCTGGATAAGGATGCCCGCGCCGTCACCGCTGCGCGGTTCGGCGCCGGCGGCACCGCGGTGCTCCAAGTTGAGCAATGCGGTGATCGCCTTATCCACGATGTCGCGGCTACGCCGGCCGTGCATATCCACGACCATGGCCACGCCGCACGAATCGTGTTCGTACGCGGGGTTGTACAGCCCGACGCGCTGTGGCGTCATTCCCACCTAACCCTTCAGCAGACTTTCTGCACGGCCGCTTTGCGGATCGACGACCCCGCCCCCGGAGGTTGCGGGCTGAACCCCTTCGGTCTCGTCGATAGGCTGTTCGCCAAGCGGAGATAGTCCGGTCAGGGATTCATCCGTGCAGCGGTGAACGGCGGCCCTGGACCCGAGTTCCGACAAGTCGTAAAACGATATGACAAAAACCGCCTGACATGCCAACTTCCAATAGTAGCTTGCGAACTGGCACGGCCGTAAATTCGCTGTTACCAGCGATTGACAGACATGCGACATGACCCCCGGTCAGAGCCCATTCTCGGCCACTGTGGCGCGGATCGCAGTCGAGCCGGTGCGAGTTGAGTAAGTTTGCTGACGTTGGTTCCGCAGATGGGTGGCGACCTGCGTCCGCAAGTCACACCGGCAACACCGCGCGCAATAAGTGGTGGCAGCAAAGTCGCCGGTGACCGCAGTGCAGGCGCGTGCGCGGTGCCGGTTACTTCACACCGCCACCCGCCGCGAGTTTGCACAATACTTATGGGAATCCGATTGCGTTTCACCGCCGAGCGTGGGGCTTCTCACTTCGGGAACTCCACAATCGACCCTAGCGCGACCGTTGAGTCACCTTTATACCTGAGGAGCCCATGAACCAGCCGCAAGAATTCCTGCGCAACCGCATACGGCCTGACCAGCCGGATACGGCGGCTCCGCCGGCTCCACCGCCGCCGGTTGCACCAACTGGCCCGCCGCGGCCGAAGACGGTCCGACCGGTTCAGCCGCCGCCTTCTCCTCCGGCGCCTCCGGCGCCTCCGCCAGCTTCAGCTCCAGCGCCGCCTCCCCCACTCTCAGCTCCAGCCCCGCCTCCCGCACCCTCAGCTCCAGCCCCGCCTTCCCCGCCCTCAGCTCCGGCGCCGTCGCCCCCGACGCCGGCGCCGCACGCCGAGGCGCCGCCTGCTCCCCCGCCCCCGCCTGCTCCTCCCCGGCCACCGGCCCAGGCCGAGGCGCCCGCGCGCCAGGCGCCTGCTCCGCCACCCCCCATCGGCGGTGCTCCGCGGTCTCCCATGCCGCCACCCCCACCGCCTCTTCCGCGTCCTTCGCCGCCACCGACTTCGCCGCCCCCGCCGCCACGCGTCGCAACCCCGCCACCGCCGTCACCTGGGCCAGCTTCATCACCGTTTCCCGGGGCGCCGCCGGCTGCTTCACCACCGGCCGCGTGGGCGCCTTCGCCGTCCCGGTCGCGGGCCGCGGCCCAACCCTCCGAGCGGGGCTGGCGACGCATGCTGCGGGCGGCGACCTTCGGACTGGTCAACCCCGGACCGTCGGCCGCGCAGCGAGAGGCCGCCCAGTTCGAGGCGGCGATCCGCGTCCCGCTGCACGGCAACCACAAGGTCGGCGTTCTTGGCAAGGGCGGCGTCGGGAAGACATCGGTGGCCGCCAGCGTCGGATCGATCCTTGCCGAGCTGCGCCACCAGGACCGCGTCGTCGCCATCGATGCCGACACCGCATTCGGGCGCCTGAGCAGCCGGATCGATCCCCTGACCACCGGTTCGTTCTGGGAGTTGACCGCGGACAAGAATCTGCAGTCGTTCGCCGACGTGACCTCGCGGGTCGGCCGCAACGCCGTCGGGCTCTACGTCCTGGGTGGAGAGCCGGTGTCCGGTCCGCGCCGGGTGCTTGATCCGGCGGTCTACCGGGAAGCCGCACTGCGCCTGGATCGGCACTTCGCGATATCCGTCATCGACTGCGGCTCCACGATGGATGCGGCGGTCACCCAGGAAGTCCTGCGTGACCTGGACGCGCTGATCGTGGTCTCCTCGCCGTGGGCGGACGGCGCCGCCGCGGCCGCAAAGACCGTCGAATGGTTGTCGGATCACGACCTCGGGGACCTGTTGCAGCGCAGTGTGGTGGTGCTCAACGACTCCGATGGCCACGCCGACAAGCGCACCCGGTCATTGCTGGCCCGCGAGTTCGTCGACCACGGCCAACCGGTCGTCGAGGTGCCGTTCGATCCGCATCTGCGACCGGGCGGTGTCATTGACGTCACCCACGAGATGGCGCAGGCGACTCGGCTGAGATTTCTGCAAGTCGCCGCAACGATCACCGGCTATTTCACGTTGCGGCCCGAGGCGCCGCGGAACCGCTTGCCCGCGCCGCCGGATCGGCCGTCGCCTCGATCCGGGTGATGAGCCCATCCCGGACGGTCAGCATCACCACGGCAAAGAGCCGTCGTCCGGCGAACGCGAGTAGCACTGATTCCTCTGCCGGAATGCTGACCAAAGTAATTCCGGGCCCGAGGTAGCGCATCAAGTTGTCGGCGACTGGCCCCGGACCATGGTTGACCTGGGCGGGCGGCGCCGGATCGGCGAGGACCGTGCCCTTTCCCCAGACCGCCGGATCCAGCACCGCGGTGAGTCCCGCGAGGTCGCCGTTGGCGCACGCGGTGATGAACTTCTCGGTCACCAGCTGATGCCGGCTCGGCGCGACCTCGGCGGCCGCTGCGTGACCCGGTCCGGCATCGGCGAACTTGGCCCGCGCGCGCCGCGCCAGTTGCCGGCAGGTACCGACCGGACGCCCGACCGTCTCCGCGATCGCGTCGAACGGGACACCGAAGATGTCGTGCAGGACGAAGGCGACCCGTTCACCCGGGCTGAGCCGGCGCAGCACTTCCAATAGCGCGGTAGCGACCTCGTCGTCGAGAGTGACCCGCTCGGCGGGGTCCGGCGACTTGGTATCGGCTGCCCGACCCGCCACCTCCCCGATATCGGGGCGCTCGTAGCGAGCGCGCGCGGAGCGAACCTGGTCCAGGCACAGCCGACTGGTCACGACGGTCAGCCACCCGCGCACGTCGTCGATGCCATCCGGATTGCGGGACAACCGCAGGAAGGCCTCTTGGGCAATATCTTCCGCGTCACCGACATCACCGACGATCTGGTAGGCGAGGTTGACCAGATATGGCCGGTGCTCGCGCCAGGCGTGCTGGAACTGGTCACTCGCTGACGGCGCAGGGTTCATAGCTCATCGACGATCCGGGGCCCGGAAAAGTTACGGATATCGGATGTAACTTTCCCATCTCGAGTGCCGTCCTTGGTGCATGAACCTGAAGTCAACCCAAGGAGACAGTCGATGATCATCACCGTGACCGGCGCGACCGGGAACATCGGGCGCCCACTGGTCGCCGAACTCGCGGCGGCAGGCGCCCGCGTGCGCGCCATTACCCGCACACCGAGCACCGGGCAATTTCCGGACGGCGTCGAACAGGTCAGATCCCTTGCCGATGCCTTGCCGGGCACCTCGGCGGTTTTCCTCAACTCGCGCGCGTTGCCGCAACGGAATGCCGAGGGCCTGGCCGACGTCGCGGCGCAGTGCGCGGCAGCCGGTGTGACCAAGCTGGTTGCCCTGTCTGCGATCAACGCCGACGACGACTTCGCTCGCCAGCCGTCGCGTTTTCGGGGTGACCGGAATTGGGAGGTCGAGCAGGCGGCCGTCGACTCGGGGCTGCAGTGGGTGAGTCTGCGTCCGTCGGTCTTCGCGTCGAACTTCACCGGGATGTGGGGCGGACAGCTTCGCCTCGGTGACGTGGTGGCCGGCCCCTATGCGACGGCGTCCATGGCGCCGATTGTTGACGGCGACGTCTCCGCTGTGGCGGCACGTGCGTTGCTTACCGATGAGCTGGTCGGCCGCAAGATTGCGATGACCGGGCCGCATGCCCTGACCAACCGCGAGTTGGTCGACGTCATCGGCACGGTCCTGCAGCGTCCACTTCGCTATCACGAGCTACCGCCCGAAGTGGTGCGGCAACGCTTCAGGGGCTTGGGATTCTCCTCCGAGTTCGCTGACGCCTATGTCGCAATGCTGGCTGCGAGCCTGGACAGCCCCGCGTTGGTCACGCACGAGGTGGAAAAGGTCCTCGGTCGGCCCCCGCTGGAGTTCGCAGAGTGGGTGGCGCGGCACCGCGACGACTTCACCCGACAGGCGGTGCGCGATGCCTGAGCCGATGAAACTGGCGCCCCCGCGCTTCCTCAAGCCGATGAACAAGGTCGTGGTGGCGCTGCAGAAGCTCGGTATACCCGCCGGGCCCTCGATGGTATTGACGGTGCCCGGCCGCAAAACCGGCCTGCCGCGCAGCACTCCGATGACGCCATTCGAATTCGACGGCGGCCGCTATGTCGTCGCCGGCTATCCGGGCGCGGACTGGGCCGCCAATGCCCGCGCCGCCGGCGTCGGCACCCTCACCCGGGGGCGGCGCTCCCGGCGGGTGCGGATCACGGAGCTGACCACCGAGGAAGCCCGCCGGGTGCTGCGGGTGTTCCCGGCCCAGGTCCCGGTAGGCGTCGCCTTCGCCAAGCGTTCGGGCCTGGTAAAGGACGGCAGCGCCGACGAATTCGAGGCGCTGGCAGGACAGCTCGCCGTCTTCCGGTTCGATCCGGCCTAGCGCCCGCAACGAAACAGCGCGAGAGATCCAGGCAGATCTCTCGCGCTGTTGACGCACCCGACGGTGGACTATGCGGACTGGGCTGTCACCCGCTCGCGAACGGCGAAACCGTTGCGCTCGGCCAGCGACCGCAATTGGCTCAGCGCGAACGCGCGCGCCCGGCCGGAGTCCGGGATCACGACGCCGGCCCACAATCCTTCCGCACCAGGCGATTCCACCGCTTCTTTGGCGCACAGCCAGCGGCGCGGGCAGGCCCGGCACAACATCTTTGCCTCGGCGTCGGGCGTGGTCGTCCAACGGTCAGGGTCTTGGGTGCACACGCCCAGCTGCGGGATCTCATAGAGAGCTGTTGCGGTCATGTGTTGCATTCCTCCGTAAAGCGTTGCAGGTGGTGCCCCTCTGCGTCAGAAGATTAGCGGACTAACCGTCGCAGTGCAACAGTTTCTTCTGCAGCACTTTCGGACAGTGCTACGGCTTTGCAACGGAACCGGAGAGCGTATCCCCTCAAACCTCGTTTACCAGTGTTTATATGCTGTCAGTTCGCTGTGTATCGGCCGCCAATCGGCTGCCCGACCACCAAACCGTTGCACAAAGTGTTTCGGTATCGCGGTGTTGACGGTATGGTTAACCGTAGCGATTGGCCGGTCGGCTGGCATCCTTCCCTCGGGAAGGTCGCCACGGGCAGTCGCGAAAGCCGTAGCGAAGGTATAGCAATGAAAGGGTGCGACGGTTACCATGTTGGACAGCGGAAGGCTCGTGCTGCTGCCCGCTGCGACAACCGCGAGCAAGGATTCAACGCACATGCCTCACGCCGAGTCGACGGTCGGGCCGGCTGCGCTGGCCGCGCTGCGGATGAGGTCAACTTCGCACCTGCGCCGGGGGGTCGCCGGTGGCGACTCGCACGATAAGTTCGCCGACACACCGCACCAGGGGGCAGTGACCGTCGGCGACAGGAGAAACGTCCGGTTCGGCGAACCCACTGGAGGCAAGGCGTTGACGTTCGAGATCGTCAGGCCGTCGAATTCGGCTGAAGAAAGTGATGCCGGCATCGATCCCGGCATAGCCCGTGCGGGTGCGGCCGCCGCGGCGCGCCGTCGCGAACTCGACATCAGTCAGCGCAGCCTCGCCGCCGACGGAATCATCAACGCCGGGGCGCTGATCGCCTTCGAGAAAGGCCGCAGCTGGCCCCGCGAACGGACCCGAGCCAAGCTCGAGGAAGTTCTGCAGTGGCCGGCGGGCACCATCACCCGCATCCGGGACGGCGAGGCCGTCGCGCAACCATCGGCTCCGACGCCGGTCCCGGCGCCGACCCCGGCCCGGCCAACACCGGATCCGGCTCCCGCAGCCACCGGCGAAGGTCCGGCGTCGCTGATCGCGCAAGCGGTGGCTGCCGCGATCGACACCTGCAGCCTGGCCATCGCCGCCCTGCCGCCGCCGGAAGACCCCGAATTCACCGAGCGGGCCGCGCCGATCCTTGCTGATCTGCGCCAGCTCGAAGGTATCGCCGTACAAGCCACGCGGATCAGTCGGATCACCCCCGAATTGATCAAGGCGTTGGGTTCGGTTCGGCATTATCACGACAAATTGATGACGCTGGGGGCAACGGCGCCCGGCGCCACGCTCGCACAACGGTTATATGCCGCGCGCCGGCGTGCCAATCTTTCAACCGCCGAGACCGCGCAAGCGGCCGGAGTTACCGAAGAAACAATCGTTCGCGCTGAAGCCGAGGAAGATTTACCGGCCGACGCCGCCGAAGCAATTGAAGCACTGATACACCAGATCAATTGAGCTGAACTCGGCGCGGTCAGCTACTTGCCGTGACCGAGCCGATCGTACGGGGACCGTGGCCGCGGCCCCGCAGTCCCGCCGTGCCTTCGGCTCTTGCCGTGCGCGCGAAATCGCCCGCCGCATTTGAAAATTCGTGCATCAAGCCCCGTCAGAGCGCTGTTAAGCTCAATCTACCGGTGCGAAGGTACAGACCAAAATGACCGTGCACACCAACAGCCAAGTAAGGAAGCAGTCACATGTCGGGTAGCGCGATGTGCAAGACCACCAGTAACTTCATCTACGCGCAGTTGTTTTTGCTAGGTGAAGGTATTCCCGACCCGGGCGACATATTCAACGCCGGTTCGTCACTTTTCAAGGGCGTCGCCGACAAGATCGGCCTGGCAATTCCGGGCACCGACTGGATCGGTCAGGCCGCGGATGCCTATATAAAGCAAAACGACGCTCAGAAACTGCGCGCCAAATTGATGGGTGAAATCGACGATCTGACGGGCAACCTGATCTCGAACCAGGCCGAGCACGTTTCCGACACCCGGGACGTGCTGCGCGCGATGAAGAAGATGATCGACGGCGTCTACAAAGCGTGCAAATGGCTCGAGGACAACCTCTGGTTCGTCGGCGACGCATTGTCGGTGGCGTTGGCGATTCCGTCCTGCGGGCTCGCGATGGCCGTCACGGGCGGTGCGCTGCTCTACCTGACGATCATGACCGCGATGAATGCCGCCAGCATGGTCGGACTCGGCGGCCGACTGATGGACATCCTGACCAACCTGCCCAGCCTGGCCGGCCTGATCCCCGACATCATCGGCGACATCATCGGCGGCCTGTGGCCGCCGAAGCTGCCCGAGATCCCGTTCCCCGGATTCCCCAACATTCCTGGCCTGCCGGAATTCACCTGGCCGCCCACGCCTGGCATGCCGGACTTCAACCTGCCAATCCCGGGCCTGCCGGAGTTCCAGTGGCCGAGCATCCCGGGTCTGCCTGACTTCGGCGGGATCATCCCTGGGCTGCCCGGTCTGCCCGGCCTGCCCGGCATGCCCGGCCTACCCGGCATGCCCAGCATCCCGAACCTGTTCCCCGGCATGCCCTCGCTCGGCGATCTCCTGCCGGGGATGGGCCACCTGGGCCAGCTGCCCACCTGGACGGAACTGGCCGCTCTTCCCGACTTCTTGGGCGGCTTCGCCGGCCTACCGTCGTTGAGCTTCGGCAACCTGCTCAACTTCGCCCAATTGCCCGGCGTCGCATCCATTTCCTCGACGATGGGCCAGTTGACGCAACTCATGGCGGCTGGCGGTGGACCGGGCCAGATGGGCAGCATGGCCGGCCAGCAGGCACAGATGATCTCCGCCCAGGCCCAACAGGGCGCACAGCAGGACGACGGGCGAGACGACGAGGGTGCCGGCGCGGGCACCGCGGGAGCCGAGCGTGCCCCCGTCGACGCGACGGCCGGCGGCCAACAAGGCCAACAAGGGACCGTCCTTTAGCAATTTGCCAGTAAACCGCCAAACCCATAGCAAGCCAAAGCCATAGCGAGTAAAACGTTAGTCCTAGAGGAGGCTCATCCCCATGTCCCAGCTCCCAAAACTCGAAGTCATCCCGTCAACCCTGAAGGTGCTGTCTACCAAGCAGAGCGAGATTGCTGGCGAACTCAAGACCGCCACCACCACCGTCGAGGGCATCAGTGGCCGCGTTGACATGACGCACGGTTCGTTCACGTCGAAGTTCAACAACGCGCTTCGCGAGGTGGAGACCACCCGCACCAGCACCGGCACCGGTGTGCAGGGTGTCAGTGGCGGGTTGGCCTCCAACTTGCTCAAGGCAGCCACCGCCTACCTCAATGCCGACCAGGGTCTGGCCGGCGTGATCGACAAGATCTTCGGCTGATCATGGCCGGTCCGCTCGCTTCCGGTCGCGCGGGCCCCGCGGGCTCGGTCGGAGATGTCGTGGGCGTCGAGGTGACCATCGACGGCATGCTGGTCATCGCCGACCGGTTGCACCTCGTCGATTTCCCCGTCGCACTGGGCATCCGGCAGAACATTCCCCAGGAAGATTTGCGGGATGTGGTGTGGGAACAGGTGCAACGCGACCTGACCGGTCAGGGCGTGCTGGACCATAACGGTCAACCCCATCCGGACGTCACGACGATGGTCGACACCGTCAGCAGAGCCGACCGGACGCTCGAGTGCCGTTGGTGGCGCCGCGATGTCGGCGGTGTCATGGTGCGATTCGTGGTGTGCCGCAAGGACGAAACCCATGTCATCGCCGCGCGGGACGGCGACATGCTGGTGCTGCAATTGGTGGCACCGCAGGTAGGACTGGCCGGAATGGTGACCACCGTGCTGGGACCGGCCGAACCCGCAAGCGTCGAACCGCTTACCGGCCTCGCCAGTGAATTGGCCGAGTGCACCACGGCGGCGCAGCTCTGCAGCCACGGCGTGCCGCCGGCGCAGGCACGGATCTACTCCGAGATCGTCAGTAACCCGACCGGGTGGGTCGAGATCATCGCGACGCAGCGTCACCCCGGCGGCACCACCACCCACACTTCGGCCGCCGCAGGTGTACTCGACTCCGAACGTGGCCGGCTGGTCTCCCTGCCCCGCCGCGTCGGCAGCGAGCTATACGGAAGTTTCCTGCCCGGCACGCAGCAGAATCTGCAGCGCGCGCTGGACAGCTTGCTGGAGCTGCTACCCGCCGGCTCCTGGTTAGATCACGCGCCGGCCTCCGCCCGAGGCTGACGCCCAACCCCCGACCATCCCGAATACCAGTTCAGAAAGAGGACGCCACAGTGGACCAGCCCGGGAACGACTACGACAGCGACAATCTAAGTGCGCTGGATTTCTCCGGCGGCGCCGCCGTTGACGAGGCGTCGTCGCTGGATGCGCTGGACGATTATGCGCCGCCGGCCGAGTCGGTGGACGACCGCACCGACCTCGACGCCCTCGACGGGCTCACCGAGCAGGACGAGGAGCCCGACCTGGCGCTGTTCACGGTCACCAACCCGGCCGGGTCGGTGTCGGTGACGGCGTTGATGGACGGCCGGGTGCAGCAGGTCACCGTCACCGACAAGGCATCGAGCATGAGCGAATCCGGTTTGGCGGAGGAGATTCTCGTCATCGCCGACCTGGCCCGGCAGAAGGCGCGGGCGGCGCAGCACACCTTCATGGTCGAGAACATGAGCGAGATGACCGGAGACAACGACCAGCAGAATGCGTTGCTGCACGAATTCGTCGGGGCGACGCTGAACCTGCCGACACCCGAGGAGGCCGCCGCCTACGAAGCGCAGGTTTTCGCCTCCCGCTACGAGGTCGACTACACGGCTCGCTACAACGGTGATAAATGACTGATCGCCTGGCCGGTCTGTTCGACAGTGCCGTCGGCATGCTGCCGTTGTCGGAGGCACGATCCCTGGATCTGTTCACCGAGATCACCAATTACGACGAGTCGGCCTGTGATGCGTGGGTCGGCCGGATCCGGTGCGGCGACACCGATCGGGTGACGCTGTTTCGTGCCTGGTACTCGCGGCGCAACTTCGGACAGTTGTCGGGCGCAGCCCAGATCTCGATGAGCACCGTCAACGCCAGGGTGCCCATCGGGGGCCTCTACGGCGACATCACCTACCCGGTCACCTCACCGCTGGCCGTCACTATGGGTTTCGCGTCATCCGAAGCGGCGCAAGGCAATTACGCCGACGCGCTGGAGGCCATCGACGCCAGCGCGGTCACCGGGTCCGAGCACCTGGTGTCGTGGCTGCGGGCGGTGATCTACGGCGCCGCCGAGCGGTGGACCGACGTGATCGACGAGGTCAAGGGCGCCGGGAAGTGGCCGGACAAGTTCCTGACCGGCGCCGCCGGTGTCGCCCACGGAGTGGCCGCCGCCAACCTTGGGCTGTTCACCGAAGCCGAACGGCGCCTCACCGAAGCCAACGACTCGCCAGCCGGCGAGGCCTGCGCCCGGGCGATCGCGTGGTACCTGGCGATGGCCCGGCGCAGCCAGGGCAACGAGGAGGCCGCGGTTGCGTTGCTGGAGTGGCTGCAGACCACCCATCCCGAGCCAAAAGTCGCTGCGGCGCTTAAGGATCCGACGTATCGATTGAAGACGACCACCGCCGAACAGATCGCTTCCCGGTCGGACCCCTGGGACCCGGGCAGCGTGGTCACCGACAACTCCGGGCGCGAGCGGCTGCTGGCTGAGGCCCAGGCCGAATTGGAACGACAAATCGGGCTCAGCCGCGTCAAGACGCAGATCGAGCGGTACCGGGCGGCGACCCTGATGGCCCGGGTTCGGGCCGCCAAGGGCATGAAAGTGGCGCAGCCCAGCAAGCACATGATCTTCACCGGCCCCCCGGGACCGGCAAGACCACCATCGCGCGGGTGGTCGCCAACATCCTGGCCGGCCTCGGCGTCATCGCCGAACCCAAGCTGATCGAGACCTCCCGCAAGGATTTCGTCGCCGAGTACGAGGGGCAGTCAGCGGTCAAGACCGCCAAGACGATCGACCAGGCGCTCGGCGGCGTCCTTTTCATCGACGAGGCCTATGCGCTGGTGCAGGAGCGCGACGGGCGCACCGACCCGTTCGGCCAGGAAGCGATGGATACCCTGCTCGCGCGGATGGAGAACGATCGCGACCGGCTGGTGGTGATCATCGCCGGCTACAGCAACGACATCGACCGGCTGCTGGAGACCAACGAGGGCCTGCGGTCGCGCTTTGCCACCCGCATCGAGTTCGACACCTACACGCCCGAAGAGCTGCTCGAGATCGCGAGAGTGATTGCCGCCGCGAATGATTCGACACTGAGCACCGAGGCCGCCGAGCAATTCCTGGAGGCGGCCAAGTCGCTGGCCACCCGCACGCTGCGCGGCCGTCAAGCCCTCGACATCGCCGGAAACGGCCGCTACGCACGGCAATTGGTCGAGGCCGCCGAACAGTGCCGCGACATGCGGCTGGCGCAGGGCCTCGACATTGAAGCCTTGGATGTGGACCGACTACAAGAGATCAACGGCGCGGACATGGCCGAGGCAATCGCCGCGGTGCATGCACACCTCAACATGAGAGAGTGAACCATGGGGCTTCGCCTGACCACCAAGGTTCAGGTTAGCGGCTGGCGCTTCCTGCTTCGCCGAGTCGAGCATGCCATCGTGCGGCGCGACACCCGCATGTTCGACGACCCGCTGCAGTTCTACAGCCGCTCGATGAGCCTCGGCATCGCGATCGCGGTGATCGTCCTGGTGGGCGCCGGACTGCTGGCGTACTTCAAACCCCAGGGCAAGCTCGGCGGCACCACCCTGCTCACCGACCGGGCGACCAACGAGCTCTACGTGATCATGTCCGGGCAGTTGCACCCCGTGTACAACCTGACCTCCGCGCGGCTGGTGCTCGGCAACCCGTCCAATCCGGCGACGGTGAAGTCCTCGGAATTGAGCAAGCTGCCGCTCGGACAGACCCTCGGCATCCCCGGTGCCCCGTATGCCACCCCGGTCTCCGACGGAAGCTCCTCAGTTTGGACCCTGTGCGACACAGTGGAGCGGGCCGACACCGCCTCGCCGGCTATCCAGACGTCGGTGATCGCCATGCCGGTGCAGATCGACTCCTCGGTGGACCCGGTGCGGGCCAATGAGGCGCTGCTGGCGTCCTACCAGGGTCAGCAATGGATCATCACCGAAAAGGGCCGGCATACCATCGATCTCAACGACCGCGCGCTGACCTCGGCGATGGGCATCCCGGTGACCGCCAAGGCCGTTCCGATCTCGGAAGGGATGTTCAACGCACTGCCCAGCCAGGGCGCCTGGCAACTGCCACCGATACCCGGGGCCGGCTCGCCCAATACCGTTGGGCTGGAAGATGATCTGGTGATCGGCTCGGTGTTCCAGATCCATACCGAGAAGGGGCCGCGCTACTACGTGGTGCTGCCGGACGGCATCGCCATGGTGAACGCGACCACCGCCGCCGCGCTGCGAGCCACCCAATCTCACGGTCTGGTAGCGCCTCCGGCGGTACTGCCCAATGTTGTGGTACAGATCCCGGAGCGGGTCTACCCATCCCCGCTGCCCGACGAGCAACTCAACATCCTGACCCGTCCCGACGAGCCGACGCTGTGCTGGAGTTGGGAACGCGCCACGGGTGACCAGGCCCCCAAGACGACGGTCTTGTCCGGTCGCCACCTGCCGATACCCGCGTCGATGATGAACAGCGGGATCAAGCAGATCCAAGGGAACGCAACGATTTACATCGATGGTGGCAAGTTCGTGCAACTACAGTCACCGGACCCACGCTACGGCGAGTCGATGTATTACATCGACCCCGAAGGGGTGCGCTACGGGGTGCCGAACGCCGATTCGGCCAAGGCGCTGGGGCTGAGCTCGCCGAAAACCGCGCCGTGGGAGGTAATTCGGCTGCTGGTGGACGGGCCGGTGCTGTCAAAGGATGCCGCGATGCTCGAACACGAAACGCTGCCGTCGGACCCGACGCCGCGAAAACTTCCCGGCGGAACCCCGGGAGCGCCCCAGTGAAGGCCGGAACACCATGACGACGAAGAAGTTCACGCCGACCATCACCCGCGGCCCGCGACTGACACCGGGTGAGATCAGCCTCACGCCGCCCGATGACCTCGGCATCGACATCCCGCCGTCGGGCGTCCAGAAGGCGCTGCCGTATGTGATGGGCGGCTGCATGGTCGGGATGATCGCGATCATGCTGGTTGGGGGCACCAAACAGCTGTCGCCGTACATGCTCATGATGCCGCTGATGATGGTCATGATGATGGTAGGCGGCATGGCCGGGGGCACCGGCGGGGGCGGCAAGAAGGTGCCCGAGATCAACGCCGACCGTAAGGAATACCTGCGTTACCTGGCGGGCCTGCGTAGTCGGGTCACATCGTCGGCCAGCTCCCAGGTGGCGTTCTTCAGTTACCACGCACCGCATCCCGAGGATCTGCTGTCGATCGTCGGGACACAGCGGCAGTGGTCCCGGCCGGCCAACAGCGACTTCTACGCCGCCACCCGGGTCGGGATCGGCGACCAGCCGGCGGTGGACCGATTGCTGAAGCCGGCCGTCGGCGGTGAACTGGCTGCCGCCACCGCAGCGCCGCAACCCTACCTGGAGCCGGTGAGCCACATGTGGGTGGTGAAGTTCCTGCGCACCCACGGCCTGATCCACGACTGCCCGAAGTTGTTGCAGCTGCGCACTTTTCCGACGATCGCGATCGGTGGTGAGCGGCCCGGCGCAGACCGGCTGCTGGCCGCGATGATCTGCCACCTTGCGGTGTTCCATCCGCCAGACCTACTGCAGATCCGGGTGCTCACCGACGAGCCCGACGACCCCGAATGGTCCTGGCTCAAATGGCTTCCGCATGTTCAGCACCAGACCGAGACCGATGCCGCCGGCCCGGTGCGGATGATCTATACCCGCCCGGACGGTCTGGCTGACCTGGCCGCGCGCGGTCCGCACGCCCCCGACACCCTGCCCACGGGCCCCTACGTCGTCGTCGTCGACCTCACCGGAGGCAAGGCGGGGTTCCCGCCCGACGGCCGGGCCGGCGTCACGGTGATCACGCTGGGCAACCACCGCGGGTCGGCTTACCGGGTTCGTGTCAACGAGGACGGCACCGCCGACGACCGGTTGCCCGGCCAGCAGTTCCGTCTGGTGGCTTCGACGTGCGACAGCATGACGCCGCTCGAGGCCGGCCGGGTGGCCCGGAAGCTGGCCGGGTGGTCGATCACCGGCACCATTTTGGACAAGACACAGCGGGTGCAGAAGAAGGTGGCCAGTGAGTGGCACCAGCTGGTCGGCGCCAAGAGCGTCGAGGAGGTTACTCCGGCGCGCTGGCGGATGTACACCGACACCGACCGCGATCGGCTGAAAATTCCGTTCGGCCACGAGCTCAAAACCGGCAATGTGATGTATCTGGACATCAAGGAGGGTGCAGAGTTCGGGGCCGGGCCGCACGGCATGCTGATCGGCACCACCGGGTCCGGGAAATCCGAATTCCTGCGCACGCTGATCCTGTCCTTGGTCGCGATGACCCACCCCGACCAGGTCAACCTGCTGCTCACCGACTTCAAGGGCGGGTCGACATTCCTTGGCATGGAGAAACTTCCGCACACGGCTGCCGTCGTCACGAACATGGCCGAGGAGGCCGAGCTGGTCAGCCGCATGGGCGAGGTGCTGACCGGTGAGCTGGACCGGCGCCAGAACATCCTGCGCCAGGCGGGCATGCAGGTGGGCGCCGCCGGCGCCCTGTCCGGTGTGGCGGAATACGAGAAGTACCGTGAGCGCGGCGCCGATCTTCCCCCGCTACCAACGCTTTTCGTGGTGGTCGACGAGTTCGCCGAGTTGCTGCAGAGTCACCCGGACTTTATCGGGCTGTTCGACCGGATCTGCCGCGTCGGCCGGTCGCTACGGGTGCATCTGCTGCTGGCCACCCAGTCACTGCAGACCGGCGGGGTGCGTATCGACAAGCTCGAGCCCAACCTCACCTATCGAATCGCGTTGCGTACCACCAGCTCTCACGAGTCGAAGGCGGTCATCGGAACCCCGGAGGCGCAGTACATCACGAACAAGGAGAGCGGGGTGGGCTTCCTGCGGGTCGGTATGGAGGATCCGGTCAAGTTCAGCACCTTCTACATCGGTGGGCCCTACATTCCGCCGGCACGCGCAGACACCAACGGCGAGGGCCCGCGGGACGGGTCACCGGCCGCCAAGCAGTCGGTGCGCATTCGACAGTTCACCGCGGCTCCGGTTGTCGAGGAGGTTGTGGCGCAGTGACCACCGCCGGCGACGATGCAGAGCGCAGCGATGAAAAGGAGCGGCGCAAATGACCACCGCCGGCGACGATGCAGAGCGCGGCGATGAAAAGGAGCGCGTAGATGACAACTGAACCCGAAGTACGCGCGCTGCGCGAAGTCGTGCTCGACCAGTTGGGCACCGGTGAGTCGCGGGCGTACAAGATGTGGCTGCCTCCGCTGGCGGATCCGACGCCGCTGGACGAGCTCGTCGCCCGAGACCGCCGGCAGCCGTTGCGTTTTCCGCTCGGGATCATGGACGAACCGCGCCGGCACCTGCAGGAGGTCTGGGGCGTCGACGTCTCCGGAGCGGGCGGCAACATCGGCATCGGCGGCGCGCCGCAGACCGGGAAGTCGACCCTGCTGCAGACGCTGGTGATGTCGGCGGCGGCCACACATTCGCCCCGCAACGTGCAGTTCTACTGCATCGACCTTGGCGGCGGCGGCTTGATCTACTTGGAGAACCTGCCGCACGTCGGCGGCATCGCGAACCGCTCCGAACCGGACAAGGTGTACCGGGTGGTCGCCGAGATGCAGGCGGTGATGCGGCAGCGCGAACAGATGTTCAAGGAACACCGCGTCGGATCCATCGCGATGTACCGCCAGCTGCGTAATGATCCCAACCAGCCTGTCGCGGCAGACCCATACGGCGACGTGTTCCTGATCATCGACGGCTGGCCGGGCTTCGTCAGTGAGTTCTCCGAACTCGAAGGGGCTGTGCAGGACCTGGCCGCCCAGGGTTTGGCCTTCGGCGTCCACGTCATCATCTCCACGCCCCGCTGGACCGAACTGAAGTCCCGCGTGCGCGACTACCTCGGCACCAAGATCGAATTCCGGCTCGGCGACGTCAACGAGACGCAGATCGACCGCATCACCCGGGAGATCCCCGCGAACCGTCCAGGTCGGGCGGTCTCGATGGAGAAGCACCACCTGATGATCGGTGTCCCGCGGTTCGACGGGGTGCACAGCACGGAGAACCTGGTGGAGGCGATCACCGCGGGGGTCGCCCATATCTCGTCGCAGACCACCGAGAAGGCGCCGCCGGTCCGCGTCCTGCCCGAGCGCATCCATCTGCACGAACTCGACCCGAACCCGCCGGGACCGGACTCGGACTACCGCACTCGATGGGAGATCCCGATCGGGTTGCGGGAGACGGATCTGACGCCGGCCTACAGCCACATGCACACCAACCCGCACCTGCTGATCTTCGGCGCAGCAAAGTCCGGCAAGACAACTATCGCCCACGCGATCGCACGTGCGATCTGTGCCCGCAACAGTCCCGATCAGGTGCGGTTCATGCTCGCCGACTACCGCTCCGGACTGCTGGACGCGGTGCCGCAGTCGCACCTGTTGCAGGCGGGCGCGATCAACCGCAACAGCGCGAGCCTGGACGAAGCGGTCCAGGCACTGGCGGTCAACCTGAAGAGGCGGTTGCCGCCGACCGATCTGACGACCGCGCAATTGCGTTCCCGCTCCTGGTGGAGTGGATTCGATGTGGTCCTGTTGGTCGACGACTGGCACATGATTGTCGGCGCGGCCAGTGGAATGCCGCCAATGGCTCCGCTGGCGCCTTTGTTGCCGGCCGCCGCCGATATCGGGTTGCACATCATTGTCACCTGCCAGATGAGCCAGGCGTACAAGGCGACGATGGACAAGTTCGTCGGCGCGGCGTTCGGCTCCGGTGCTCCGACGATGTTCCTCTCCGGCGAGAAGCAGGAGTTCCCGTCGAGTGAGTTCAAAGTGAAGCGTCGGCCCCCTGGCCAGGCATTTCTCGTATCACCGGACGGGAAGGAGGTCATTCAGGCGCCCTACATCGAACCACCGGACGAGCACGCAGAATAAGTGTTCGGACCACCCCCAACCCGCGGTTAGGATTATTGCAACGCACTGAAGAAAGCCGGTTCGCAAGACAGTTCAGGGCCGGCGAAGTGAGAGTGAAACCGCAAGGTTTGTTTCGGCGATAACCGATGAAGTTTGGGTCCGAACGCCATTTTCAACTGAACAATGAAAAGGCATCCCTTTTCAGCCAATAGCCGCCACAATTCACAAACAGAGGGGAGTTGATCACCATGTTCTGGCACGCCATGCCACCCGAGCTGAACACCGCACGGCTGATGGCCGGAGCTGGGCCGGCTCCGATGCTGGCGGCTGCGGCCGGGTGGGAAGCGTTGGCGGCGGCTCTGGACGCGCAGGCCGTCGAGCTGACGGCGCGCCTGAATTCACTCGGCGAAGCGTGGACCGGGGGCAGCAGTGACAAGGCGATCAACGCCGCGCTGCCGATGGTCACCTGGCTGCAAACCGCCTCCACTCAAGCAAAGACACGGGGGATGCAGGCCGCGGCGCAGGCCGCCGCCTACAGCCAGGCGCTGGCCACGACGCCGTCGCTGCCGGAGATAGCAATGAACCACGTCACCACCGCGGTGTTGACGGCCACCAACTTCTTCGGCATCAACACGATCCCGATCGCCCTGAACGAGATCGACTACTTCGTCCGCATGTGGACCCAGGCCGCGGTGGCGATGGACGTCTATCAGGCCGAGACGCTGATCAACACCACGTTCGAACAGCTCGAGCCGATGACGGCCATCCTGGACCCGGGGATGAGCCAGGGCATGGCGGCCTCGAACCCGATCCTGACGATGCCGACGCAGCTGGGCAGCGTGACCCCCGGCACGTTGCAGGCAACCGCTGGACAGATGGCGGAGCTGAGCGGCCCGATGCAGCAGCTGGCCCAGCCGGCGCAGCAGATGACCTCGATGTTCAGCCAGCTGGGCAGTAGCACCGGCGGTCCCGGTAGCGGAGTCGGCGACGACGGCGCGCAGCTGGGTCTGGTGGGCACCAGCCCGCTGTCGAACCACCCACTCGCGGGTGGATCGGGCGCCAGCATGGGCTCGGGACTGCTGCGCGGGGAGGCGTTGCCGGGCGCCGGTGGCACGCTGGCGCGGACGCCGCTGATGGCCGGGTTGATCGACAAGCCCGCCGGTCCGGCCGTGATGCCCGCGGCAGCCGCCGGTCAATCCGCGACAAGTGGCGCCGCCCCGGTGGGTGCGGGTGCCATGGGTCAGGGCGCTCAGGCGGGCGGTGGCACTCGGACGGCCCTTGCGGTCCCGGCGTCGGCGCCCGATGAGAGCGACGAGCCCGAAGAGGGCCTGTGGGACGACGAGGACGACTGGTGATCGCCCACAGCCACAACAGACTTCCCGGCCAAACCGGGCCGGAAGACTTGCCAACAATGGCGAGGAATGGAAAGAGAGAAAGTAGTCCAGCATGGCAGAGATGAAGACTGATGCCGCTGCCCTCGCGCAAGAGGCAGGAAACTTCGAGCGGATCTCGGGTGATCTGAAGACCCAGATCGACCAGGTCGAGTCCACCGCAGCGTCGCTGCAGGGTCAGTGGCAGGGTGCAGCCGGCCAGGCCGCGCAGGCCGCCGTGGTGCGTTTCCAGGAGGCCGCCAACAAGCAAAAGGCCGAACTGGACGAGATCTCGACGAATATCCGTCAGGCCGGCGTCCAATACCAGCGTGCCGACGAGGAGCAGCAGCAGGCGCTGTCCTCGCAAATGGGCTTCTAATTCACCCCCTAAAGACCACAAAGAAACGGAGCAATCAACATGACGGAACAGCAGTGGAATTTCGCTGGTATTGAAGCCGCGGCCAGCACAATTCAGGGAAATGTCACCACCATTCACTCGCTGCTCGACGAGGGCAAGCAGTCGCTGACCAAGCTCTCTGCAGCGTGGGGCGGTAGCGGTTCGGAGGCGTACCAGGGCGTTCAGCAGAAGTGGGACGCCACGGCTCAGGAGCTGAACAATTCGCTGCAGAACCTGGCGCGGACCATCAGCGAAGCCGGTCAGGCGATGCAGTCGACCGAAGGCAGCGTGACGGGGATGTTCGCGTAACTAACGCGGCCTCTAAGCGTAGAATCTCGAAGCACGAGATCGGGCGAGTTCAACCCATCCGGGGGATCTCGCCCCTTCTCGTGTTTCGAGTTTTTTGCCCTTTATGACGACCATCAGAGGGGTTCACATGCCGGCCGACTATGACAAGCTCTTTCGGCCTTCGCAGGAATCCGATTCCGACGACGACGGCGGCTTTTTCGATCCGAACGCGTCATATCCGCCGGTGCCCAAAGCCAACGGCGACGCCGGCGTCGAGGTTATCGACTGGTCACAGCCGACTGTTCCGCCACGGACATCCGGGGCGGGCAAGGCTGACACGACTGCTTCCGTGAGCCCGGCCCCTCCCCCGCCTCCGCCGCCTCCGCCGCTGGACGCCGCCCCGCCGGAGGCGGCCGCCGCGCCGGCGGCCGGGCCTGCGGCGGGCGGCTCCAAACCCGCTATGCCGCCAATGCCGATCCTGGGGCCGCCGCCCAAGCCGCCGAGCGAGCTGCCCCAGTTCAGGCTGAACGCCTCGCCGCAGGCACCCGATTCGACCGAGGCGCCCGAACCACCACGGGACGAGCCCGCCGAACCGCCGCCGGCCCCACCTAAGCCGCCCGTGCCGCCGATGCCTATCGGTGGACCGCCGCCCGTCGCACCCGAATCACCAACGGCGCCACCCGAACCGCCAGCGGCACCCCAGTCCCCACCGCCGGCGCACCGACCACCAGCG
>NZ_HG964938.1:527681-587593 GCF_000613245.1 Mycobacterium asiaticum DSM 44297 | reverse complement strand
ACCCCGACCGCGGCGCCCTCGCGCCCCGGCCGAACCGCCGTCGCGACCAGCGACCACCGACAACTGCTATGCGACCAACGGCCGGGTACGACTCGGCGGCCGGCAGCAGGGCTACCAGCCTGCGCCAGCACCCACCCAACCCGAACCGCCGGCCGGACCCCCGCCGCCCGAACCACCGTCGCGCCGGGAACGTCGTGGGCACCGGTACCTGCCCGACCCGGAATCGGGCGAAACGAATCCCGCTGGCGGGCCGTACTTCCGAGTCCCCCTGCCTGGCCAGGACGCTCCGCAGATCAACTCTCCCGGCCGCAGTCCGGCGGCCCCGGCGCCCCAGGTCCAGGGCGGCCGGTCCGGCGGTAAACGCCGTGCCCCGTCCGGCCCGATCCCGGTGCGGCCACCGTCGCCGGAACCGGCGCCACCACCGCCCACCGCATCGGCGCCCCTGCGGGAATCCCGTCCGGTGCCACCCGTCGTCGCGGCGCCAGCCCCGACCCCAACCGAAGCGCCGGAACCCCGGCCTGCACGGCAGAGCGCGCCGGAAAAGCCTGTCCCGCAACGTGGTTGGCGGCGGGCTGTCTACAAGCTGACGCGCATCAACCCGGGTCTGTCGCCCGACGAGAAATACGAACAGGAACTGCGCGCCAGGGTCCGGCGCAAGCCGCGTGGTTCATACCAGATCGGCATGCTCGGTTTGAAGGGCGGCGTCGGCAAGACCACTACGACCGTCACATTGGGCACCATGTTGGCGCAGGTGCGGGGCGATCGGATCCTGGTGCTCGACGCGGACCCCGGTTGCGGCAACCTGGCCGAGCGCGCAGGGCGTACCTCGCCGTCTTCGATCGCGGATTTGATTGCCGACGAGAACCTTTCGCACTACAACGATGTGCGCGCACACACGAGCGTCAACGCCCACAATTTGGAGATCCTCCCGACCGCCGAATACACCACGGCGCAACGCGGACTCAGTGGTGACGACCTGCGCTTCGCCGTCGATACGGTGTCCAAGTTCTACAACCTGGTGCTGGCCGACTGCGGGCCGGGATTGTTCGACCCGGTCACCCGCGGTGTGCTGGAGACCGCCTCGGCGATTGTGATCGTGACCAACGTGTCGCTGGACAGCGCCCGGCAGGCCGAGAGTGCGCTGGAGTGGCTGCGGCACAACGGGTATCAGGATCTGCTTAGTCGCGTGGTGGTGGTCATCAACCACGTCGCGGTCGGTGAGACCAACGTCGCGGAGAAGAAGTTGGTCCGGCAGTTCCAGCAGCTGGTACAGCCGGACCGGGTCGTGTTGCTGCCCTGGGACAAGCACATCGCGACGGGTACCGAGATTCAGCTCGACCAGCTCGACCCCGCCTACCGACGGCGGGTACTCGAATTGGCCGCGGCTCTGTCCGACGATTTTGAAAGGGCGGGACGTCGTTGAGCGCACCTGCTGTTGCCGCCGGCTCCACCGCATCCGGGACCGCGCCCGCCAGGCCGGCCACCACCCGGGTGACGATCCTGACCGGAAAGCGGATGACCGACCTGGTGCTGCCGGCGGCGGCGCCGATGGCCACCTACATCGACGAGACCGTCCAGGTCCTGGCCGACATGCTCGAAGACACCCCGCCGGATGTCCTGGCGGGCTTCGACTTCGCCGCCCAGGGCGTGTGGACGTTCGCCCGGCCGGGATCGCCGCCGCTGCGGCCCGAGCAGTCCCTCGACGAGGCCGGCGTGGTCGACGGCTCGCTGTTGACCCTGGTTTCGGCCAGTCGAACGGAGCGATACCGGCCGTTGGTCGAAGATGTCATCGACGCGATCGCGGTGCTGGATGAATCGCCGGAATTCGATCGGACGGCGGTTGAACGCTTCATCTCGGTGGCCATCCCGATCCTGGCGCTCCCGCTGACCGCCATCGCCATGCGCGCGTGGTGGACGACCGGGCGCGGCTGGTATTGGCCGGTGGCGTTGGGCCTGTTGGGCATGATCGCCCTGGTCGTGTCGTTCGTGGCGAAGCGGTTCTATGCCAAGGCCGATCTCTCCGAGTGCCTGCTGATCGCCGCCTATCCGCTGCTGGCGGGCGCGGCCGCGATCGCCGTCCCGCTGCCGCGCGGCACCAACTCACTCGGGGCGCCGCACCTGGCCGCCGCAGCTACGGCGGTGCTGTTGCTGACAGTGCTGGTCCGCGGCGGCCCTCGCCGGCGCCACGAAGTGGCCTCCTTCGTCGTGATCAGCATGATCGCGCTGGTCGGCGCCGCCGTCGCGACCGGCTACGGCTACCAGGAGTGGGTGCCGGCCGGGGCGATCGCGTTCGGTCTGTTCGTGGTGACCAACGCCGCCAAGCTCACCGTCGCCGTGGCGCGAATCGCGTTGCCGCCAATCCCCGTTCCGGGTGAGACCGTGGACAACGAGGAACTCCTGGACCCGGTGACCGCCGAGGACGCCACCAACGAGGAGACACCGACCTGGCAGGCGATCATCGCGTCGGTGCCGGCGTCCGCGGCCCGCCTGACCGAGCGCAGCAAGCTGGCCAAGCAGCTGCTGGTCGGGTATGTGACGGCGGGCGCCGCGATCTTGGCGGCCGGTGCCGTCGCGGTGGTGGTGCACGGGCACTTCTTCGTCCACAGCCTGGTGGTCGCCGGGTTGCTGACCGTGCTGTGCGGGTTCCGTTCACGGCTCTACGTGGATCGTTGGTGCGCGTGGTCGCTACTGGCCGCAACCGCCGCGATCCCGACGGGATTGGCCATGCGCCTTTGCCTCTGGTACCCGCACTGGGCGTGGGCGATTCTGGCCGGCTACCTGGTGCTGGTGGTGGTCGCGCTGATCATCTTCGGCGCGATGGCCCCGATCAAGCGCCTGTCGCCGGTGATGAAGCGGATCACCGAATTGGTCGACGGCGCCGTGGTCGCTTCGATCATTCCGCTGCTGTTGTGGATCACCGGTGTCTACGACATGGTGCGGAATCTGCGGTTCTAGATCCTGCTCAGATCGGCGCCGCGACGGGCCCACCCGTTGACTTGCCGCCTGCGGCGCCCTCCACCGGGGCGCTGACCAGGGTGGTCTTGCCCGCGGCGGCACCGTCGGCCTCCGCACCGTCGCCCTGCGCGCCGGCGGCGTCATCCGGGTTGTCCGGCTTGTCTTCGTCGTCCTTCTTGTCCTCGTCGGCCGGTTTGGTGTCGCTGGCGAGTTGGGCCCCGCCGCCCTGCCCGGCCTGAGATGCGGCCTGCTGGACGCTCTGGCCGACCTGCTGCCCCATCGGCGCCATTTGTTGAGCCATCGGTGCCAGCTGAACCAGTTGTGGCACGGTCGCGGCTATCCGGGGCGACAACGCCTCGGCCTGTGCCCCGACTGCGGCGCCGACCTGCGACACCGCCCCCGCCGACGCCGTGCCCGCCAGCTGTTGTGCCGCGGCCGCGGGTCCGCCCAGCATCGCCGTCCCGGCGGCGCCGCCGCCCAGGCCCGCCACCGCCCCAAGCGCGTTTGCCCCCATCGACTGGCCGTCCGCACCGAACGCGTACTGCGTCAGTGCCTGGCCCAGCGACTGGTCGGCCTTCGCGTAGATGTCGGCGGCGGCGCCCATGCTGGTCGCGGTCCTCTTCAAGGCGGCGGTGACGCCCGGCATCCCGTCGCTGACCAGTGATTCGATGGCCGGCATCGTCTCGTTGATCGCCCCCGACACCGCGTCCGAGCCGGTCGCGGCGATCGGCGAAGGCGGCGTCGGGAACACCAGCTCGGTAAGTTTGCTCGCAGCGGCAACCAGGCGGGCGGGATCGACTGCTAGCGGTTCAACCATCGCAGCATCCCTTCTCCATCGTTGCCTATCCACAAAATCTTAACCGACGTGCTACAACAGCCCGGACGCCAATTTTGGCCCGCGGCAGCCATGAGTGCGCCGTGCCGCCCGGGAGGACCGCCCCAGCGGCCGGCCGCCGTGTTTGCCATACCAGTTCCCGCCCGTCAGGTGGCCTGCGAGATCGCACTGTCCAGCAGGGCGGCGACGTGACGCCAGTACAAGAACTCCTCGACCGCCGGTCGTTGCGTCTCGGCGTCGGCCGCTTTGTAGGCCTTGTGCAGGGCGAGGTCCTGGCTATGCGCGGCGTATGCGTGAAAGGCGCGCAGGTGCGCAATCTCGCGACCGGTCGCCGTGCTCGTCATCGGCTTCATCAGCTCGAACCACAGGATGTGCCGCTCGTCGTCGGGAGCCTTGGCGTCGGCCGGGGCCGGCGGCAGCAGGTCCACCAGATGCAGGTCATCGGTCTCCGCCAACTGCGCCGCCGCGGCCGGGTCCACCACCTCGAGCCGCGGCCGTCCGACCATCTTGCCGGTGTCCGGGATGTCGTCGTCCTCCAGCAGGATCTTGGCGACGCCGGGATCGGAGTTCGCCAGTTGCTCGGCGGTGCCGATCACGGCCCGCAGCTTCAGGTCGTGGTAGGCGGCCCAAGTCTGCACGGCGACAATCGGATAGGTTGCGCTGCGGGCCTTTTCGTCGACCGGCACGTTTCGGTCGGCGCTGGCCATGAACACCTTGGCGGGCAGTTGGACGCCGTCGGGTATGTAGGCCAGCCCGTAGCTGTTTGCGACGACGATCTCGCCGTCGGTGGTGACGGCGGTGACCCAGAAGAATCCGTAGTCGTCGTTACCGGCGAGGTCTCGGGCGTTCAGCGCGGCCGCAATCCGTCTTGCCAGCCGCAGCGGATCCTTTTTGGCGCCACCGGCGCGGGATGCCGCGGCCGCCGCGTCACGCGCGGCCCGTGCGGCCGAGACCGGGATCGACGGCAGCGCCGTGACATCATCCGCGGAACCCTGCTTGTCCTTCTGGTCGTCGTCGTTCCGGTTCGGCGGAGCGGGCCGGGCCGCCGGTGCTGTGCGCGCCGATGCCGGGCGAGGCGACGCCCCGGCCGGTGCCCGTCCGGCCCCACCCAGCGGCGCCCGGCCGCCCGCGGTGCGAGCACCGGCACCCGAACCGCTGGGGGCCGCGCCCGCACTCGGACTTGCGCCGGCACCCGCCGGTCCCATTCCGGTCGAGGTGCCTCGCCCAGCCGTCGGGATTCCGGTGGCCGCCGCGGGTGCCATGGCCGGAGTTGCGTCGTCCCCGCGATGTGACGGTGCCGAGGAACCGCCCGGTTGACCGGTGTGGACGGGGGCATCCACGGCCGCGGCCGGCTTCACGTGCGCCGGTTCGGTGCCTGGTGTAGCAGGACCCGAGGGCGTGCCCGGGCTCGCAGGCGCGGCAGGCAGGTCTGGCAGCGGACCGCTGGGCGTTGGCGCCGGGCCGGGACCGGGTGTCGGCTGGCCAGGTGTCGGCGCGGGCGACGGGGCGGGCGAGGGCGCCGGGTTCACCGGGGTGACCGGCCGGGATGGCTGCTGCGGTTTCGGGTTGACCGGCGTGATCGGGGTGATGGGCGTGCCAGGCTGGCTTGGGTTGACCGGCGTCACCGGCAGCGACGGGATCGGAGTGATCGGCGTGATCGGGTTCGGGTTCACCGGATCAAACGGGGTCGGTGTGACCGGGCTGATGGGTGTGCCCGGACCCACCGGCTCGTACGGGTTGGCCGGGATCGGCTCAAACGGTGTCGGCGTCGGCCCGACCGGGGTGGGCGTGCCCGGCGTCGGAACGACAACTGTCGGGACCTCCGGAGCGGGCGGCGTCACCTGGTGGAGCAGATCCTCGAGCGCATTGTGCGGCGGCTTCCAATTCTTGGACGCCCGAACCTGTTCCGCCGTCTCGGTGACCAAACTGGTATTCGCCTGATGTGTCTCGCGGACCAGCGCCTCGATCGCCGCCTGACGCGCCTCCGCCTCGAGCTCGGTGTCGTTCTCCAGGATGATGATTTCGCGCTGGGCCCCGTCGACGTTGTTCCCGATCTCGGATTTAGCCTGGACGAGCAGGTTCCCGATGTGCTGGTGCCAGGTGATGACGGTGACGAGATAGTCCTGCAGCGTGCTCATTTCGGTCAGATTCGCGCCGAGCGCACCATTGGCCGCGTTCGCGGCACCGCCCGACCAGACACCTCCGTCGAAGATTTCGACCTGCTGGCGGCGGGTGGAGTCCATGACGTTCGTGACTTCGCGCAGTACGCGATTGTACTGCTGCGCACGGTCGTAGAACGTGTCCTCGTCGGCTTGCGGCCATCCGCCGGGTTCAAGCATCTGACCGGCGTACTCGCCCGTCGGCCTCGGAATGCCCATTGCTACTCTCCTCGTTCGGCCGGTGCGCAGCGGTCACTCCCCGGCCTGCGGTGGCCGACCCGAGCATGCTGCGTCTTGCCGGACGTCATAGTTATCAAGCCTAACTGAGGTTATTACCTGCTAGCTGCGGTAATTTCGCGACTTCGGCAATGCCGCGGGCACGACGAGAAACGGCGCCACTTGCCGAAAGTTCAAACCAGCCAGTGCTTTTAGGCAAAGCCGGGGTTGGCGGCCTTCGTCATCGCCTCAAGCGCCGCGGTCAGTTGTTCGCCGGCCGCCGCGTTGTACTGGCTTGCCGAGGCCTGCGCGTTCTGTAGGGCCTCGTTGACTCGGGCGCCGACCACCTCCGCGCCAACCTCGCGAATCAGGCCGTCGTCGATGCGCACACCCGTCAGCCACTGGTGCCCGTTGATCGTCACTTCGACGGTCTCGGATTCGTCTGTGCCACGGAAGTTTCCGTTGTTCATCTGGTTGAGGGTGCCCTCAAGGGCCGTTTGGAAACGCGCCGCCAATGCGAGCGCCGCCGCGACATGCGGGTCCAATTCCGAGCTGGTCACTTTGACTCCTTCATGTCTTGCCGGCGGCGCTGGCCGATAACGGCTTCGGTCCACGCCCTGTCCTCGGTGTACAGCGCCTCGTCATCTTGTTGAGCACCTTTGGATTTGGAGCCTCCACCGCCCTGGCCATGTCCACCCATCGGCATGCCCATGCCGCCGCCGGCCATACCGCTGCCGCGGGCTGCGGCGGCAGCGCCGAGGCCCGCGATGTCACCGGCACCCGCGGGCCGCATCGACTGGCCGTCCAAGCCGCCACCGGCACCCGTTGCCGGGGCCAACGGCATCGACGGCATGCCGCCTCCGCCACCGCCCCCGCCGCCGAGCGACATCGGTTTGACGCCTAGGTCTTTCGGCAGGTTCGCGGCGGCCTCACGGCCGGCCGCCGTCAGCTCGGAACCGACTCCGGACGGCATGCCACCACCGGCACCGCCGGTGGGTGGCGTCATCATCGGGGGCTGCATGCCGCTGCCTGACCCGCCGCCGGTCATGGCGGCCACCTGCATCACCTGGGAGGGGATCAATCCCGGCGTCTGCGGCGGCGGTGGCGGATCGATTTTAATTGCCTTGGGCGGCTTTTCGAGTTTGAACGCCTTGATCTCGTTGGCGGCCCTGGTGTTGTAGTCGTTCATTATGGTCTCGGACGCCTTCTGGTACTCGGCGTACGTCTTGACGGCTTCTTTGTTGCCTTCCTGAGCCGCCTGGCGGACCAATGCGATCGCCGCCGCCGATGGATGCGCTTTGAAGGCCCTGGCCTGCAATTGCGCTATGTAGTCAGCTTGCTGGGCCAATGCGGTGGCGTTCGCGGCCATGTAGTCAATCCAAATGCGGTGGTCATCAAGCGATTTCTCGCAGGCTTCAGCGGCGTCGCCTTCCCAATCCTTGAAAATGCGGAACCGCTTGACATCCCCTTGCATGGCGAAGCTCAGCTTGTACCACGCCTCGGCCATCCGGCTCAGGGATGCGCCCTGGTCGCCCGCGGCCAATTTTTGGGCGGTGACCTCGATATCCGAATAGCCGTCGTCGCCCGCCACTGCGACCTGCGGGGTATCTTCTAGCCCGGCCGACTCGTCGCCGCCCACTCCGCCGGCCGACTCGCCGGCCACCTCGCCGCCGTCGTTGTCCAAGGCGGCCGCACCCTCTTCGTCGACGTCCCCGTAGGCTTTGGCCGCATTACGCAGCGAGGTCGCTAAGCGGGTCCGCTCGCGGGCACCGACATCCAAGAACATGCGCATGTTCTCGGCGTTCAGCTTGATCTGCTCGGTCGCGTTGACTGCGGTGGTGATCTCGCTGGGCGCAACCGGCACATCGGTCGGCGGTGCCGCCATCGGCGCCTCGACCTCGTTGGCCCGCGAAAGAATCTCTTGCTGATCGACCTTCACGGTTTGCGGCTGAGTCATATCGGAACATCCTCCTTAATGCTCTAACCATTATCGTCGCTGGAGGAGGGGCTTCCTGCACCAAAATTCTGGAAGAACGCTTACTTGGGTAGCACCAGCTGGAACCGGCTTTCCTCGGGCGGGGAAATACGGCGGATCGGCAACTCGCGGTGCCGCGGCGTGCCAATGAGATTGTGGCGCAGGATCACTTTGTCGACACCGGGATGCGGGCCAAGATAGGTCGTCGCATTCGGCCACGCCACCTTGGCCACCGAGCCCACTTGCGCGCCGATCAAGCGGGCGAATTCTTCGAAATGCGGGCCCACCGTTACGACTGCCCCCGCGGCCGCCGCCCGCACCACAAACTGGGCGAACGTCTGGGCATCGCCCAGATTGAGGCTCACGTCGATGTCGTCGAACGGCATGTACACCGGACACCGGTTGACGGTCTCGCCCACGAGCACGCCGGCCGAGCCGATGGGAATCTGGCAGTGCCGGTTGGCGACGAGGTTCTGTCCGGTCAGCGCGGGCCGCTGCCCGCCATACAGCCGGGAGAAGCCGCGCGGCGTCTTGGGCTTGCCCGCGGTGGTGAGTAGCACGGTCGTTTGTGGTGGCTGACCCGGGGCGATCCGCACCCGGGTGATGGTGTGGTCGGCGCGCGCCGACCACCACAGGTCGGGACCGCCCGGCGCGGTGTAGGCCGCGGTATAAGAGTCGCGGCCTTTGATCATCGACCACCTTTCCCGGACGAAGCCGATGTCGGTGGCGTGGTCGTAGTCATCGAAGCTGCGCCCGCACACGGCGTCGACGCCGTGGGCGGCCAGGTTGTCGGCGATTCGCGTCGCCGAGGCAACCAGGTAGCGGGCCAGGCCCGCCACACCTTCGTCGCGGCGCTGCGCCGACTTACGGGTTTGTTCGGGGTCGGCCCGCAGCATGATCCAGGTCCTGCGGCTGGCGGGGGCCGGGTCACCGCCGATCACCTGTTGGTAGAGGTTCACCACTTCGGGGGCGGCGGTCTTGCCCACGCGGAAGCCGGCGGACACGATGTCGGCTTCCAGATCGGGGCAGTGCACCGACAGCAGTTGCTCGAGCAGGCGGGTGTCCACTACGTCGTCGGTGTGCGCCTGCCCGTCGACGATCACGGTGGGGGTGAACGGCCGCGGCTTGAGTTCGATGACCGCGATCAGGTGGTTGCGCCGCCACCGCACCGCGACGTGGTCGCCCGGTTTGACCGTAGCGCCGACTTCGGGTTCGGACGGCACGTCCGGTGGCCTGCGGTGCCGTCGCAGCCAGGCGAATACCGTTGCCACCCAACCGGTTATCCGGCGACCGAAGAAGGTGACGAACGCGACTATGGCGCCCACCGCCACCACCGCGATGCCGGCCCACCAGTAACGGGTGGGCAGGAACCACAGGATGGCCGCCGGGGCCAGTACCGCCCAGATCAGGGTGTGCCCGGTGCTGAACTTCAACCGAATCGGGCTGCTCATCGGCGCCTCAATGCCCGCGCGGTCAACGCGCCCAGTCCAATGGCGATCAAGAGTCCCCCGATGGACAATGCGACGGCCGTGATTGGCCCGCGGTCGGGGGCCGGCGCCATGACCGGCGGCGGCATCCGCCGTACGTTGTACGGAATCGTCGTCCGGCCCGGCGGGATATCCCAGGTGAGGGCTGCGACGGCGTTGATCACGCCCTCGCCGACGAGGTTGTCGGTGCCCCCGCCGGGGTGGCGTGCGGTGGACTGGATGCGGTTCATCACCTGTGCCGCGGTGAGGTCGGGAAACCGTTGTCGAATCAGGGCCGCCAGGCCGGACACGTAGGCCGCGGCGAACGAGGTACCCGCGATCGGGACCGGGCCTTCCTTGCCTTGCAGAGCGTTCACCGGCTCGCCACGATCACCGAGGCTCTCGATGTTCTCGGCCGGCGCCGCGACGTTCACCCATGGACCGTGCATGGAGAACGAACTGGGCACACCAGTTTGGCCGATCCCGCCGACGGTGATCACCAGGTCCCCGTACCAAGCCGGGGTGACGATGGTCTGCACCTTGTTCCAGCCCCGGGGGTCCGACGGCGCGGCCGCGTCGGGCAGCGGATTCTGCGCGCAGTCACCGCCGGTGTTTCCGGCCGCGACGACCACCACCGCGTTCTTGACGTTGACGGCGTAGTCGATGGCCGCCCCCAGGCCCGCCTCGTCGATCGGCCGGCTGACCTTGTAGCAGGCCGCCTCGCTGATGTTGATGACGCCGGCGCCCAGGTTGGCGGCGTGCACCACGGCCCGCGCCAGGCTGCGGATCGATCCGGCGGCCGGGGTGGCGTTGGGGTCGTTCGGGTTGGGTTGGGAGCCGACGGGTTCGAACGCCTCGGATGTCTGGCGGATGGACAGCAGGCGGGCGTCGGGGGCGACGCCGACGTACCCGTCGGTGGGTGCGGGCCGGCCGCCGATGATGGCGGCGGTGAGAGTGCCGTGGGCATCGCAGTCGGACAGCCCGTTGCCGGCCTGGTCGACAAAATCGCCGCCGGGCTCGGCGGGGACGCGAGGTGAGGCGTCCACACCGGTATCGATGACAGCGACTGTCACTCCGGCGCCGGTGGCGAATTTGTGCGCCTCGGTGACGCCGATGTAGGCGTTGCTCCATGGCGGGTCGTGGAAGCTGGAATCCGGCAGGACCGTCGGGCCCGAACACTGCACTCGCTGTTCGGTGGGTTGATCGGGTCCGGTCACGTCCGGCGGCAAGGCGCCCGGATCGATCGGTGGCGGAGTGATTGCGAGTGCCGGCGGCGCGGTCAGCACTGCTAGCGCCACCGTCATCACCAAGATCCGGTGCACCCCGGAATCACTCCGTTCATTGAATTAGTGCGGCGTGTCGATCTGGGAGCAGTTTAGACGTAACGGGTGCGTAAACGGCGCCATTCGGATGGGGTGGTTCGGGTCGGCGGGTCAACGACGGTCGGCAAGCAACTCGCATCGGTGGGCTACTTGAGTTCGGTGCCGGCGACGTTCCCGCGATATAGGCACGCGGTGCGTGAAAGTCGTTGTGGTGCAGCTCTAGACGCTCTTGCCGTGCGGCCGCCCACCGGCGGATGGTCGGGGTGGCTCGGCAAAGATGGACATCCCGGAACTTCGCGCGGAGAATCAGCTACTCAGCAACAGTCACGGGGGCTCGACGGATCGCCGGAGAGAGGCCCATGCTTAACAGGTTGATCGGACCACTGATCGTTATCCTCATCGGCTTGGCCCTAACCGGCTTTGGCTTCATCAACGCCAGCGAGAAAGTCCCGGAATGCGACGGGAAGACAATGCACCGGGCCGACACTTGCCGGCAAGCCAAGGGCAGTAGAAATAGCTACGACGAGCAGCTTCGTGCCGACCACGACATGGGCCGGGTCGCGATCGGGGCCGGCGCCGCGGTGATGATCGGTGGCGTTCTACGCGGGATCCGAAACTACCGGCGCCGTCCCGGAGTGTCGCAACAACAACCTCCGGGCGGTGCTCAGTACTACGCCCAGCCGGGGAATCCATCGCACTATCCGCCGCCCGGTATGCCTGGGCAGTACCCGCCGCCGAGCGGACCACCGCAATACCCGCCCGGCATGCCACCCCGCCAGCCACCGCAATACCCGCCGCCCGGCAGTCCACCGCAATACCCACCGCCGCAATACCCGCCGCCCGGCAGTCCACCGCAATACCCGCCACCGGGCCAGCGTTGAGTCGACACCAGGCCTCCCGACGCCCAATCAAAGATCCGCAAGCATCGCGCTTTTCGCGCAGTCGCAAACCCGAGCAGGGGCGGCCGAAGGGAGCGGCGCCGGCCCGATCACCGGGTTAGTTGTTGGTCGGTGGTTTGGGTTCGTAGGGGTCGTACCACCACCAGTCGGCGCGTTCGCCGAGGGGGCCGGGGCAGGGTGGGACGTCCGGTGGGGGTTGGGTGGGTGGGCGTGCCAGTGATGCCGAGGTCAGGGGTTGGCCGTCGCTGTCGGTGACGAGGAGTTGGTCGGCGGGTCCGGTGATGGTGATCAGGCCGCGGTGGTGGGCGCGGTGGTGATAGGGGCAGACCAGGATCAGGTTGTGTAGTTCGGTGGGGCCGCCGTGTTCCCAGTGTCGGAGGTGGTGGGCGTGCAGGCCGCGGGTGGCCCCGCAGCCGGGCACCGCACAGCTGGGGTGGCGGTGCTCGAGGGCGCGGCGCAGGCGGCGGTTGATCTCGCGGGTGGTGCGCCCGGAGCCGATGGGGACACCGTCGCGTTCGAACCACACCTCGTAGGTGGCATCACAGCTGAGGTACTGGCGTTCGGCCTCGGTGAGCAGCGGGCCCAGGTGCAAGGCGGCGGCGGGCTTGTCCACATCCAGGTGCACGACCACGGTGGTGTGCTGGCCGTGCGGGCGGCGGGCCACATCGGCGTCCCAGCCGGCCTCGAGCAGCGCCAGGAATGCTTCCCCGTTGCCCGGCAACGGCGCCCGCGCCTCGTCGTCACCCGCGGTGTTGCCGTCGGGGTGGTCGCGTTTCCACTGCGCGATCAACCCGTCGCGGTGCGAGGCCAGCGCGGCGTCGAACGTCGCCGCATCATGCGGGTCGAGCTTGATCCGATAGCAGCTGCCCGCCTCATCGGAAGTCTTGGTGATGATCGGCCGCTCGGGGGGTTCGGGGCCGGGTTTGGGGGTGGGTCGGGGTTCGAGTTTGACCGCGGTACGCAGCTGGTTGACCGTGGCCACCGCCGCCAGCTGCGCGTAATGCGCATCCGAACCTTCACCGGCGCGGGCGGCGATCACCCCGACCTGATCCAGCGACAGCCGGCCCTCCCGCAACCCGGCCACACACCGCGGGAACTCCTCGACCCGCCGCGCGATCGCCGCGACCGTTTTCGCGTTCGACGACGACAGGGCCATCTTCCAGCCCATCACCATCTCCAACGACCGCGCCCCGGTCATGCCCCACAACTCGTCACGCTCAAGCTCGGCGGCGATCTCCACCAGCCGCCCATCAATGGCATTACGCTGCCCGGCCAACTCCGCCAACTCCTCGAACAACACCTCCAACCGATCCATAGGCCGCACCCCCACCGGCGCCGACGCGATCGAAGACATAACCCCATCCTCGCAGGACCCACTGACAAGTCCTGCTGCCCGAATTCGGTTTGGTCAGATGTGTGGGGCACCTACATATGCTGAACGGCATCAAAGACGAGCCCCCGCCAGCGCACTCCACTAGCACGCTCTCCCGGGCGTTACATAGCTAGCTACTATTGTAAATACGGTACTTGGTACGATATCGGTCGATCCCCCGACAGGAAGTTCGAGGTTCTGCTATGGCCACACCCGTGATCGTCGGCGCTGTCCGGACTGCGATCGGCCGCTCATTCAAGGGCACGCTCGTCAACACCCCGCCCGAGACGCTGATCACCGCGGTGCTGCCCGAGGTGGTGCGCCGCTCGGGAGTGGATCCGGCCGAGATCGACGACATTATCTTCGCTGAATCCCATTACGGCGGCGGCGATTTGGCCCGTTACGCAGCCAGTGCGACCGGGTTGGAGCACGTGCCGGGCCAGTCGGTCAACCGGCACTGCGCGGGCAGCCTGACCGCGATCGGCAATGCCGCCGCGCAGATCGGCTCCGGCATGGAGCGGGTACTGATCGCCGGGGGCGTGCAGTCGCTGTCGATGACGCCGCTGACCAACTGGCGCATCCCCGGGCCCGAGCTGAAGTTCGAGGAGCGGTGGATGCCGCCCACCCACGTCGAGACGCCGGACGCACCGGCCAAGGACATGTCAATCACCGTCGGGTGGAACACCGCCCAGTCGGTCGGCATCACCCGCGAAGAGATGGACGCCTGGGCGGCCCGCTCGCATCAGCGTGCGGTCGCTGCCCAGGACGCGGGCAAGTTTGCCGACGAGATCCTGCCGCTGAAGATCACGGTGCACGACGGGTCGGTTGTCGACTTCTCGGTCGACGAGCACCCGCGGCGCGACACCACGGTGGAGAAGCTGGCCGGGTTGAAGGTGTTGCACCCCGAGATCGAGGGCTTCTCGATCACCGCCGGGAACAGCAGCGGCACCAACGACGCCGCCGCCGCTGTCGCGCTGGTCGACGCCGACTACGCCGCCGCTAACAACCTGAACGTGATGGGCAAGGTGCGCGCTTGGGCCGCGGCGGGGGTTGCGCCCCGCGATTGCGGGCTGGGTGCGGTCAAGGTGATCGGCAAGGTGCTGCAGCGGGCGGGGCTCTCGGTCGACGACGTGGCGCTGTGGGAGATCAACGAGGCGTTCGCCTCGGTGCCGATCGCGGCCTGCCGCGAGTACGGCATCGATGAGGAGAAGGTCAACTTCTCGGGCAGCGGCTGCAGTCTCGGCCACCCGATCGCGGCATCCGGCGCGCGAATGGTCACCACACTCACCTACGAACTGGCCCGGCGCGGCGGCGGGATCGGGGTGGCGGCGATGTGCGCTGGCGGTGGTCAGGGCGGGGCGGTCGTCATCGAGGTGTAGACGCGGTCACAACGCGATCGGCACGTGCTTTTCGGCGCACGCATCGCGCACCGCGGTGACCACGTCGTCGGTACGCAAGGTCTGTAGGTCCTCGACGGTCACCGAACCCTTGACGCTCCGGTGTTGGGCGGCCACGCGCGAATCTCGCAGCCGTTCAGCGCGTTCGACCACGTTCCGGGCGAACCGCCCGTTGTGCATGACGTCGACACCGTGCGTACCGTCGGGTGCGCGGTAGGCACGCAACGCCGCGCAGGCTGACCTCATCGCGGCCGCGGCCGCCGGCTCGATGACGGTCGCACGCGGCTCACCGTAGCGGACCGCGATCTGCACCAACTCGTCCGGGTTATAGGACTCGAAACGCAATTTGCGATTGAACCGCCCCGCCAAACCTGGATTCACCGTAAGGAATTCGTCGATCTCGCGCTCGTAGCCGGCGCCAATGAAGCAGAAGTCGAAGCGGTGCACCTCGAGTGCCACCAGCAACTGGTTGACCGCCTCCATGCCGATCATGTCCGGCCGGCCGTCCTGATGGCGTTCCACCAGTGAATAGAACTCGTCCATGAACAGGATGCGCCCCAACGAACGGGCAATCAGCTCATTGGTTTTCGGCCCTGACGCGCCGATGTGCTCACCGCAGAAGTCGGCCCTTTTGACTTCGACGATTTCCGGATGGCGCACGATGCCCAGCCCGGCATAGATCTTGCCCAGTGCTTCGGCCGTGGTCGTCTTGCCGGTGCCTGGCGGGCCGACCAGCAGCATATGGTTGGTTTGGTTGGCTACTGGCAATCCCGCAGCAAGGCGCAGCGCCCGGACCTCGATCTGGTCTTCGAGCTCGGCCACCGCCCGCTTCACCTCCGCGAGCCCAACTTGGTTGTCCAGCAGCGCACGTCCTTCCTGCAGAAGTTGTTCGCGCCGCTCTTCGTGTTCGGCCTCGGTGCGCTGCTGAGCGGATCGCTGGGTGCTGACATCCCACTTGTCCGTGCGGGATGCGATGACATCCTCGTCGGTGACCACCAACTGCAGGTTCGGGTCGCTGAGCGCCTGTTTGGCTGACTCCACCAGCGCGCCGTTGATCGTTGCCTTGGATAACCACACCTGGGCTTGATGTTCGTCGCCCAGTTGCCGATACGCCATTCCCTTGATGTAGGCGAGATCGGCGGCAACCAACGGGAATTCGTCACACCGCTGCAGAGCTACCCGGTCGGTCCAGTCCAATGCGACCCGTGCCTGACCGAGATGCGCCGCAGCATGTGCAGCCAGGGAGCATGTCGCCGCCGTTACGGCCGGCATGATGATGGCCTGTGGCGGGAGGATTGCCGCCGCCACCGTGATCACGTCTGGCCACCGTTGCGTGACGAACATCAAGTGGGCTTCGACATACTGCCTCCAGTGGTGGTTTTCCCAGGTGTCCAGCAAAGCCGGATCGGCCAGCAGCGCTTCGGCACGCTGATACTGTCCGGCATCGACCAGTGCGCTGGCGAGCGCCAAACCGGCGTGCGACGACTCGGTCACCGAAATAGACAGGTAGGGGCCAGCTTTGATGGGCGCCGACAAATGCACACCCAGACGATTCGTTTCCCGGTGCAACCGCGCACCGTACTTGTATAGCTGTTGGACCGTGGTCAGCGCCTCGTCGCCCGCGGCGATACGCCCCAGCCAGGCGTCTGCCATCGACGGATCCAGTTCGGTGGCTTCTCGGAATCGGGCGCCGGCGGCCTCGATATCGCTGTCCAGCAGCGCCATCGCCTGATCGAACCGCTTGCGTGCGGCCGACGTCGTGGTGCTGCTCGTCATGAAGATTCCACCGAGGCGAGGTCGGCACTGCGCAGGCTGGTCGGTTCGGACGACACATAGCGGTTCTCGGCACGGAACAGCTCCACCTCGACGGTGTAGGTCTGCCCGTGCACCGTCACATCCACCGTCGCCGGGCCACGCTGGGTGATCAAGACCTCGGCGGCGCCGGAATATGGCGCAAGCGAGTCATGCACTGAGACAACAGTATTGGGACGGGGCGCGGGCGTGACGGTGCCATCGACGACGCTGACCGTCGTGCCCGCGACTGGCTTGGCATGATCGGTGATCGTCACGTCCGGCATCCGGATGCTGTCCCAACGCTTCGGGTTCCGCGTATGTACGGTGATGCGCTCACCGGCGCCCACCATTCGCACCATGATGCGCTTAGACAGGGCGTCGTCGGCCGAAATGTGTACCCGGCTGAACTCACCCGGATCATCAAGAGGGAGCAGCATTCGCCTACCGCCGCGCACCTTCCCGAGCAGAACACCCGACGGCCCCACCGGAACAACCAGTGGTTCCGTCAAGCGCCCGTGACGGATTCGCGGCAACAACGGGCGCGGTCCACACAGGTTCGCCGCGACAGCCTGGGCTTGCTCACCCGGCAGCGTCTGCAGCAGCATGCTCGGTGGCGCGGTCGGTGGCTGGGCACTGCGCACCGTCAACGTGGCCGTCACGCTGCCGTCGCCGAAAAGCGTGATGTTCTGCGTGATCCCGTCGCTTCGGATCGTCCACGCGTGCGCCAGGCTCTGGGTGCTCAGGTCCTGAGGCCGGTACCCATATGTTGTCAGCCACCCATCGGTCCCTCGCACCGCCGTCCACCGCCGGTTCTGCGTATCCAATGCCGGCCGGCCCAGCCTGTGCTCGAGTTCGACGATGTCGGCGGCGGTCGCGACCCTGGCGCGGATTCCCTGCTGCCGCATGGCGGCGCTGATCCGTTGTGCCGCGGCGAGCGTCGCGGTACCGGCCGAACCACGCCACCGCAACGCCTCGATGTTGTCGAGCAGCGAGATCCGCAGTATCAGCCACGTTTCGCGTTGCCCGGCGTAGGGAGGTGTGCCGATCAGGGTGTCGTACACCCGTGGGTAGTCGCCGCTGCTGCGGCGACGCGCTCCCGTGCTGATCACGCTGAGAGAATCCAGCTTCAACCCGAGGCTATGCTCGAGCAGCGGCGTCAATTCGGTGATATTCAGGACGTTTTCGGTATCCACCGAAGCCGAACCGGTTAAAAAGGTTGGGGCGTGGGCTCTGCCGAGCAGCTGCACGGCCGCCGCGGCAACACCGTCCTGAAAACGCACTCCCCCGCCTGCCCGATCATTGGCGACCGTTCGCGGCTGCGTCCACCGGATGGGGCGGTTACGCCGAAACCACAGCATCATCCAGGACCACGCCGTCCGGCGCCGCCACGGAATGACCCCAACCGCCAGGCCAATCACCAGAGCGGCTGTCGCGCCGGCATAACCGAAGCCTGCCAGTCCGGTGATGGTGACAACGAAGATCGCGGCGGTGGTGACCAGGTTGGTCGTGAAGGTCATCGTTGCCGCCGCACCCGAGCCACCAGCCAAGCCGCCGCACAACCGGCCACGACGATACCGGTGAAGATCAGCGCTATGCTGCGGGCTCGGTGATCCGGGGGCGCCGGTGGGGCCGCCGGTGTGATGATCCGGCTGTGTGCGGGCGGCGGAAGCCGTTCTCCCGCAGGCACATCGAAGGTCAGCGCGGCCACCGGATCCACGACGCCGTAACCGACCTGATTGTCGACGCCGCGGGGCGGGTTGTGCGCGGTCTGCAGTATCCGATTGACGATTTGATGGGCGGACAACGTCGGAAACTTCGCACGGACCAGGGCGGCAACGCCACTGACGTAGGCCGCGGAAAAGCTGGTACCCCAGATCGGCATGTTCTTCTCGCCGGGACGGATGGGTGGGTAGGCGTTCACCGGCCCGCCGGTCTGGGGCGACAGTCCCATGATTCCCACGCCCGGTGCGGCTGCGGCCACCCACGGCCCGGCGAGGCTCTTGTTGATCGCGGCACCGGTGTTGTCCACCGCGCCCACCGACAACACGTAATCGGCGAACCACGATGGCGAGGAAACGGTTTTCACTTGATGCCAGTCGCGCGGATCGGATGCATTCAACGGGTCGAAGGTCGGGTTTTGCGCGCAGCCGTCCTCGCTGTCGTTGCCCGCGGCGGCGACGATCACCGCGTCCTTGACCGTGGCGGCGTACCAGACGGCCGCACCGATGGCGGCCTGGTCCAGGGGGTCGGCCGCCGAGACGCATGAGGTGACGCTGATGTTGATGACTTTCGCGCCCATATTGGCGGCGTGGACGATCGCCCGGGCCAGGGTCGCGATCGAACCCGCCTTCTTGCGCACTTCCATGTCGCCGGGTCCGGGGTTCACCGGCTCGTAGGCTCGTGACGACTGTCGGATCGACATGATCACGGCATGGGGTGCGACGCCCGCGACCCCGTCGGGTGCCCCCGGCGGGGGCCCGGGAACTTCGGGAACGTCGGTCGCTCCGGTACCGGGATCGCCTGGCGCATTCGAAGGTTCGCCGGGAGGTGGCGCGGCCGGAACCGGCACCGGTCTCGTCTCGGTAACCGTGACGGGGGTGGGCGGCGGAGGCGGTGCGGCGGGTGGCGGTGGCCCACCGGGTGGTGGCGGTGCCGCATCGAGGGCCGGCGGTCCAGCCGGTGGCGGGAAAGCAGCAGTAGCCGGCATCGGGGCCGGCATTGGACTGCCCTGCGGCGCTGCACCGATCACAGAAGCGACGATGGTGCCATGGGCGTCGCAGTCCATCAGCCCGTCGCCACCCATGATGTAGTCACCGCCGGCAACCACTCGAAGCCGTGGGCTGGGATTAATGCCCGTGTCGATGACGGCGACCGGTACCCCGTTGCCGGTCGAGTATTGCCACGCTTTGCTGATGTTGAGCATGGTGAAACCGGGTGCCGCGACCGATACATTGGGATCGGCCACGGTGACGGTCCGCGCGCACATATTGCTCTGCCGCATCGGCTGTTCGGAAGCGGGTTTGCCGTCCGCGGGTACCCGGTTAGGGTCGATCACTGGTGGCGGAATCGCCCGGGCAACACTGGGATTGCTCGAGAGCGCGCACACAACGATCACGACTGCGAGGGCAACGATGCGCCGCACTACGGCAGCTGTCGGCTTCATCGCATCCGCACCCAAGTGAAGAGTCCGCCGATCCAGGCCGCCAGCGGCAGCGCCACGATAATTGCGACTATCTCTAGCCACTCGGCGCCCATTCGGACCAGCGGGGTGAACCTGGTGACCGGCACCAGCAGGGCGGCCAGCAGACCAGCCACCGCGAAGGCCACCAACAGCACAGTCGCGGCAAGCAGCGTGTGCGGTGCTGAGGAATGCGGTTGGACAACGTATTTGACGACGCCAACGCACGTGGCTGCGGCAGCACCGCATACCAACGCGACGGCTTGACGCTTGTCCGCGAAGGCACGGCCGCGGCTGATGAAGATAGCCACGAACAGGCCCGCGAGTACGGCCGCCGCGGTGCCGCGATCGCGTCCGGGCATGAGCGTGGCCCACACTGCGGCCGGCAATGTCAACGATGCGCCGATGATGATTCCGGTCAGCACGCCGTTGGCTTTGATCGCTGCGCTCGTGATCTGCGACCCCCGCGGGGTGGTGTCCGGGTTGGCGTCGTCCTCGGCACCTTCTGCTCCGTCACTCACCGGGGACACCGCGTCGACCGGCATTCCGTCGCTGCGGCGGAACAGGTCTCGTCCAGTGATGGAACCGAAATAGGGGGGCCGGATCCGGGCCACCCACAGCGCGGCGGTCGGCGCCAATGTCAGTACCAGCGAAGAGAGCGACCAGCATGCTCATTCCCAGCCACTGGGCCGGAACCGGCCACCACATCCGTACCGTCGCTACCGCGCCGCCGAGGGTGCACGCAGTGACGACCGCAGCGGCAATGTCGGCGTGGCGCTGGGTCATTGCCGTGACGGCGCAGGTCAATACTGTGACCGCCAAGGCACCGATGAACAGGTGCGCTGATGCAACCTGGCCCGGGGCTGCCGTGGCCAGGCTCACCGCGAGCGGCGGGACGGCCAGCCCGCTTAGCCCATCCAGCATGTCGTCCCGGCGCGGCCACCAACGCCACACCACTACGGCCCCGCCGGCAGTCAGCAGGCCGGCGACACCGGTGGCAATGCTCGGTATTGGTGAGGAACTTGAAAGGCGTTGCCAGACAGCCAGGCCGAGGATCGTTGCCACCACCATTGCGACGATTGCCAGCGCGGTATGGGCGGCTGTCTGCACCGTCACCGGTTCAAAGAGCTTTTTGCCCACCCGGGCGAGGCCGGTGGACAGCGATTCATATTGCGGCTCAAAAGATTCCCCGTCGCCAGCGGGCACCAGGGTCAAGGTGGCGCCGTCTTCCACGCCGAGCTCGTCGAGGGTCTTGGTGATGTCGAGGCGAACGCCGTTGGCCTTGTGCAACTCGTATCCGACACCGGGTTCCAACCCGCTGACCCCGCGCCGCCTCAGTTCGTCATTGAGTAGTTCGACGACATTGTCGATGAAGACCTCGATCGGTACCGAAGCCGGATAAACCTGTGAGAGAAGGTGTTCACCGCAGACGACGGCCACCGCGCACCGGGCCGGAAACGAGACCTTCGCCATTAGCGCGGCCTGTCGGCGTCCGGAATGTACTTGTCCGCCAGGGCGGCAGTGATCTCGAACAGTCGCAGCCGAGTCTTCTTCTTCAGTTCATGGCGGGTATCGATAATCCCGCCCTTGGCCAGGTACGGGTCGTACGGCATGAATTCGACCGTCGCCCCGGATTGACGGAACCGCTCGGTCAGGTAGTCGCGGGCCTCGGGATCATATTTGTTGCGGCTGTCGTTGAGGATGACCGTGCTGCGTGATACCAGCTCATGGAAACCCATTGACCGCAACAGGTCAATCGCTCGAGTTACCGGTAACGATGTGTCCGCCGTCAAACCGGAGACGAAAACCAACGCGTCACAAGCCTCCAGCACCGCCTTCATCACCGGGTGCTCCAAGTCGTCGGAGGTGTCAACCACGATGACGGTGTGGGTGCGGCGCAGGCGGGACAGCACTCCGGTAAACATCGACGGAACGAGCGGCCGCGGTTGGTCCGAAGCCCGATTGCCGGCCAGCACGTCGAGCCCGATGCTGTTCTGCCCTAGATGTTCCCGGATGTCGGCATAGCCCTGAACATCGGTGTCGTTCAAAACCGCCGAGTAGTCACCCGGCGGAGACTCGTCGATCCGACCGGCCAGCGTGCCGAAGCCGGGTGCTGCGTCAATGGCAACGACATTCTCGGGCCGGCATTCCCGGAATACCCCACCGAGACAAGCGGTCATCGTCGTCTTGCCGACCCCACCCTTTCCGGAGATCACGCCTATCACATACTGCTTCCGAATGTGGCGGCGGATCCGCTCCTGCAATTCTCGGTAATGGCGTTCAGCGGGTGACTCACCCAGGTTGATCGCGCGAAAAGAAATGCCGTACAGCAGTTTCCGCCAGCCCGACCCCGGCGGAATCTTGCGCGGCGCCACCATGTCGGAGATGCGTAAGGTACCCGAAACCGATTGCGTCACGGTGCGATTGCTAACACTCGAGTCATCCCTCTCGACTACACAACTTTCCGATATGAATGCCAGTCCTTGTCGGCAGGCAGGCGCCGAACCATCCGGCGGATCGCCGCATCGATGTTGCCCTGCGTCCCGGGCGCGATGATCGTCCATGTCTTGCCGGCGGATTGGATGTCGTCGGCGACCAGCCGACCCGCCGGTGTGTCGATGATCGTCACGGGGCTGGCCTCGATGTGCATGCGATCGGACCGCCCGGTGGCCACCCCGGACTGGATCGCCACAATCGAGGCCAGAGCGGATTGGTCGGGGTCGGCGGCAAGTTCCAGCATCCGCAACTGATCGGGTTGTAGTCGCTGGGCTACCAACAGATCGTGCAACGCTTGCCGGTCCGGCGTGGTGCGCAGGATGTCAGTGTCGAGCGTGACCGGCCGCAACGGTGCTGGTGTGTTCTGGCCACACAGTCGCTCTATCTCCGCGTACAGCATCGAGCTGGCGGGTGCTTCGGTGCAGGCGGTCCCGACGCCGCTGATGCGGACCAGATCGGCGGAGCGCTCGATGGCAACCCACCATTGCGCGAATCTGGCGATCAGCACGCTGGCGGCCTGGTCATCGCTCGGCGTGCGCATCTGGATGAACAGCGCGATATCGCGGCGCGACAGGACGGTCAGCCACTCGACCACAGTGTTGTCCACGGCGTCGCAATGGTTGATGACCCCTGCGTCCCGCAGTTCGCTCGTGACCGGGTGGGAAAGAGCCAGCTGCCTGGGCTCAACACTGGGCAGATGCGGCCGCAGGCCCAACTCAGGGGCAACCGTCTCGATGCCTGCGAGTACTTGCAGGGCCCATAGCCCGTCGATGGTGGTGGTTAGCACGATGTCCTTCTGCGCGCGGCAAGGGCGCACGCAGCGCATGCGCCCTCTTGGCCCGCTCGCAATAGCTAGGTGAATAGAGCGCCCATCTGCGCGTCGGTCGCCTGCGCCATCTCGTCGACGTTGTGCACGGTATGGCCGTGCCGACTGACGGTCTGAATCATGTCTTCCAGTCCCCGCAGCATCTGCTGCTGCGCGTCGAAGAAGGCGGTGGCGCCGTGCCCCTGAAAGAAGTCGCCGAGTGCCTGGGTGAGGTGCAGGACGTCAGCGTGGATCTCCATCAGCTGCGCAGCCTGCGCCCCGACTTCACCCGCGAAGCCGATTACGGCGCCGTGGTTGTAGACGATGTGATCTGTCATGGCGGTTGATTCCTTACGTGGTCAGGTCGGTCGTTTTTTAGGAAGAGTTGAAGAGTCGGTGTGCGAATCAGACCGCCTGCGTGCCCCCGCCGAAGACGCCGTTGAGGTTGTGGGCTGCGTCAGCTTCGTGGTTCTCCATCAGGATCGCCGCCCGACCCAGACCGTTGGCCAGACGGTGGCCGCCCGCCATGATCTGCTGCAGATCGTGGTGAATCTGGCCCGCCGTGCTCAGCGAAGTCGAGCCGGCGTCGCCCGCCCATCCGGTGGCCCCGATGATGTTCTCGTGACCGCTCAAATACTGGTTGGCGATCACGGCCGCCTCTTGCAGTCGGGTCTCAATCCGCTGTTGAGTACTGCGTAACAGTTCCGGAGTAACAACTGTCGTATTTGCCATATTTACGTCTCCCTCAATTCAATGCACTCCCCGAGCCAGGGTCTGGGTAAAACTAGACCAGGTGCGACAGCCTGTCACTTCAGTCGCCGTATAACCGCCCTAAGACGAGGAACAGGCTGCTTAGTGCACACGAGAACCCGCGCACTGTCAAACGCAGTGCGCGATAACGGTCAGTCCCACAAACGGTTTGGGGTTATCCAGTGAACGATTGTTTCAATTAGCTGTGCGAAATTGATTGAATTCAAAGGGTGGTAGCGCCGTCGGCGGTTCCGTCGCCATCACTGTCGGTCAGCCGAACATTCCAGCGGCCGTCGCCGTCGGTATCGACATATCCACTGAGGCCGTCCGGACCGTTGCAGAGCACCCTATCGGCCAGCCCGTCGCCGTTCGCATCGATCAGTCGGTCGTCAGCGGGGCCGCTGCCGTCGAAGTCCACCAGCGAGCCGCCGGTGTGCTCGACACCGTCCAGGCCGAACCATCGCACGTGCCCGGCCCGGTCGACGGCAACCGCCCAAGTGCCCGATCCATCGTCGACGAAGAAGCTTTCCGGCGAGCCGTCGTTGTCGACGTCCAAGACGGCGTGATCGGCCAAGCCGTCCCCGTCCAGGTCGGCGAGCGCATCGTCGCGCATGCCGTCGCCATCGAGGTCCAGACCGATCGCGTCGAAGTTGCCGTCCCCGTCGAGGTCCAGATCGGACGGACGAGTCCAGATCGAAGCCGTGCCGTCATCTGCTGCCAGGCAGTAGTCCATGCCTGATTGGATGTGCCGGCAAGGCGCGGGGTTCCCCCGTCAGGCTCGGATTGTCGGCGTCAACGCCAAGGCGCCAACTTGTCGGGGCATCGCGCTAGCCGTCCTGCCGCGCCTTCCACCACGCCAACAACTCGGCGGTCGCCTCGTCGGCGGATAGCGGGCCCCGGTCCAGGCGCAGCTCCTTGAGGAACCGCCACGCCTGGCCAACCTGCGGGCCGGCCGGGATGTCAAGCAGCCGCATGATCTCGTTGCCGTCCAGATCGGGGCGCACCCGATCCAGGTCCTCCTGGGCGGCCAGCTCGGCGATGCGTTGCTCGAGCCGGTCGTAGCTGGCCTGCAGCCGCGCGGCCCGGCGCTTGTTGCGGGTCGTGCAGTCCGCGCGCACCAGCTTGTGTAGCTGTGGCAGCAGCGGCCCCGCGTCGGTCACGTAGCGGCGCACCGCCGAGTCGGTCCACTTGCCCTCGCCGTAGCCGTGGAACCGCAGGTGCAGATACACCAACTGCGACACGTCGTCGATCATCTGCTTGGAGTACTTCAGCGCCCGCATCCGCTTGCGCACCATCTTGGCGCCGACCACTTCGTGGTGGTGGAAGCTCACTCCCCCGTTGGGTTCGTGCCGGCGGGTGGCGGGCTTACCGATGTCGTGTAGCAGTGCGGCCCACCGCAATACGAGATCGGGGCCGTCGTCCTCCAAATCAATCGCCTGGCGCAGCACGGTCAGCGAATGCTGGTAGACGTCCTTGTGCTGGTGGTGTTCGTCGATGGCCATCTGCATGCCACCGATCTCGGGCAGCACTACATCGCCCATCCCGGTCTGCACCAGCAGGTCGATGCCGGCCACCGGGTCCTTGCCCAACAGCAGCTTGTCCAACTCCGCGGCCACCCGCTCGGCGCTGATCCGCTCCAGCTGCGGGGCCATCTCCTCGATCGCGGTGCGAACCCGGGGCGCCACGGTGAAGCCGAGTTGGGAAACGAACCGCGCGGCGCGCAGCATCCGCAGCGGGTCGTCGCCGAAGGACACCTCCGGGGACGTCGGGGTATCCAGCGTCCGGGCGCGCAATGCCGCCAGGCCGCCGAGCGGATCGAGAAACTCTCCGAGGCCGTCGGCGGTGATGCGGACCGCCATCGCGTTGACGGTGAAGTCGCGCCGTACCAGGTCGTCCTCGAGCCGGTCGCCGAACCGCACCTCGGGGTTGCGCGAGACCTGGTCGTAGGTGTCGGCGCGGAACGTGGTGATCTCCAGGCGGTGGTCGTCTTTGCCCACCCCAACGGTGCCGAACTGGATGCCGGTATCCCACAGCGCATCGGCCAACGGCCGCACAATCTTCTGCACCTGCTCGGGCCGGGCGTCGGTGGTGAAATCCAGATCCGGGCTCAGCCGGCCCAGCACCGCGTCCCGGACAGAACCGCCGACCAGGTAGAGCTCGTGTCCGGCACCCGCGAACGCCGCCCCCAGCTCCCCCAGCAGGGCGGCGTGCTGGTGCAATGCGACCGCGGCCGCGGTCAGCAGTTCAGCATCTTGGGCGAGTTCAGCCACGTTCGGTCAGCGTAGTCGGGACAGCCGGGTGACTCAGCGCACGCCGGGGTCACGGCACCGACACTGTCGCTCCAAGCCGGGCAACAAGGGTGCCGCCCTCCGGAGAGACTGATGTGGCACATGCGGCCGCGGCGACAGAAGTGATCAAAGGTATCGGTCGACGGCGAGTGCATCCGGAAGACCGGCCCGTGCCAGCTAATATCGCTTGGGTGTCGGACGGCGAACAGGCCAAACCACGCCGACGTCGCGGACGGCGTCGCGGTCGTGGTGGCGGTGTGCGCTCGGCCGACCGCTCGGCCGGCCGCTCGGCCGACAAGAATACGAACGGCCAGCCGGCCGCCGACACCACACCCACCCCGCCACCGCCGCCCAGAGCCGGGCCCGGCAACGCCGCGGCACCGACCGCATGCGCACCGTGCACGAGACCTCTGCCGGCGGTCTGGTGATCGACGGCATCGACGGCCCGCGCGAGTCACAGGTGGCCGCTCTGATCGGTCGCATCGACAGGCGTGGCAGGATGCTCTGGTCGCTGCCCAAGGGCCACATCGAAATGGGCGAAACCGCCGAGCAGACCGCCATTCGCGAAGTCGCCGAAGAGACCGGGATCCGGGGCAGCGTGTTGGCCGCCCTGGGACGCATCGACTACTGGTTCGTCACCGACGGCCGACGGGTGCACAAGACCGTGCACCACTATCTGATGCGGTTTCTGGGTGGGGAGTTGTGCGACGAGGACCTCGAGGTCGCCGAGGTGGCGTGGGTGCCGATCCGGGAGTTGCCGTCCCGGCTGGCCTACGCCGACGAACGCCGCCTGGCCGAAGTCGCCGACGAGCTGATCGACAAGCTGCAAAACGACGGCGAAGCGGCGCTGCCCCCGCTGCCGCCGAGTTCCCCGCGGCGCCGGCCGCAGACCCATTCCCGTACCCGTCACGCCAACGATCCCGAGCCGGGCAAGAAGAACGGTCACGGGCGAGGGCCGTGACCGCCTCCTGGAGAAAATTGGTGCGGTTCGCGGCAGTGATCGGCATCGTCGCCGGTTTCGCCGTGTTGCTCACCGCACCCGCCACCACGCCGCGCGCCGGCGCCGGTGAGCCGACCGCCACCCCCTTCGTCCAGGTCCGGATAGACCAGGTGACCCCCGACGTCGTCACCACGACCAGTGATCCCATCGTCACCGTCAGCGGCATAGTCATCAACATCGGCGATCGCCCGGTCCGCGACGTCATGGTCCGGCTCGAGCACGCATCGGCGGTCACTGCTTCGGCCGGCCTGCGCACCTCGCTCGACGGCAACACCGACCAGTACGAGCCCGCCGCGGACTTTCTCACGGTGGCCCCGGAACTACAGCGCGGACAGCAGGCCGGGTTCACCCTGTCCGCGCCACTGCGCTCGCTGACCAAGCCCTCGCTGGCCATCGCCGCGCCCGGGATCTACCCGCTGCTGGTCAACGCCAACGGCACCCCCGACTACGGCGCACCCGCGCGCCTCGACAACGCGCGCTTCCTGCTTCCCGTGGTGGGCGTGCCGCCGGACAAGGGCGGCAACATCGAGTCCGCGGTTGCTCCCGAGACCACCAAGCCGGTGTGGATCACCATGCTGTGGCCGCTGGCCGACCGCCCCCGGCTGGCCCCCGGCGTGCCCGGCGGCACCATTCCAGTTCGCCTCGTCGACGACGACCTCGCCAACTCGCTGGCCAATGGCGGCCGACTGGATACGCTGCTGTCCGCCGCCGAGCTGGCTACCAGCCGTGACGTCGATCCCGACGGCGCCGTCGGCCGCGCGCTTTGCCTGGCGATCGATCCGGACCTCATCGTCACTGTCAACGCGATGACCGCAGGCTACGTCGTGTCGAACTCACCCGAGGCCGCCGCCCAGTTGCCGGGCACGCCCACCCATCCGGGCACCGGTCAGGCCGCCGCGACGCTGTGGCTCAACCGGTTGCGGGCACTGGCGCACCGCACCTGCGTGGCGCCGCTGCCCTACGCGCAGGCCGACCTGGACGCCCTGCAACGGGTCAACGATCCCGGCTTGAGCTCCACCGCCACCGTCAGCACCAGCGACATCGTCGACCGAATCCTGGACGTCGCGTCCGTGCGCGGTACCGCCCTGCTGCCAGACGGTCCCCTGACCAGCCGCGCCGTCACCCTGCTCAACGCGAACGACAGCACGGTCGCCGTCGCCGCCGCCGACTTCACCGCCCAAGACGGGACCCACGACAGCGCCGACACCGCGCCGCGCCGCCTGTCCCCGCGGGTGGTCGCCGCGCCGTTCGATCCTGCCGTCGGCGCCGCCCTGGCCGGCGCCGGGACCAACCCGACCGTGCCGACGTATCTGGACCCCGCGCTGTCGATCCGGCTCACCCACGATTCAGGCACCGCGCGCCGCCAGGACGCCCTCGGCGCCATGCTGTGGCGCAGCCTGACACCGGAGGCCGCGCCGCGTACCCAGATTCTGGTGCCGCCGGCGTCGTGGACCCCGCAGGGCGATGACGCGCAGTCCATCCTCACCGCGCTGGCCACCACCATCCGCTCCGGTCTGGCGGTACCACGGCCGCTGCCCGCGCTGGTCGCCGACGCGGCGGCGCGCACGGAACCGCCGGAGCCGCCCGGTGCCTATCCATCGGCCCGGGGCCGGTTCGGCGACGACATCACCAACCAGGTCTCCGGACAGGTGGGCCGGCTGTGGAAGCTGACCTCGGCGCTGATGACCGACGAGCGCACCGGCCTGACCGGACCGCAGTACACCGCGCCACTGCGCGAGGACATGCTGCGGGCGCTCAGCCAGTCGGTGCCGCCGGACACCCGCAACGGCCTGGCGCAGCAGCGGCTGACGGTGGTCGGCACCACGATCGACGACTTCTTCGGCTCGGTCACGATCGTCAACCCCGGCGGCTCCTACACGCTGGCCACCGAGCACAGCCCGCTACCGCTCGCACTACATAACGGTCTGGCCGTTCCGATCCGAGTCCGGCTCCAGGTCAACGCGCCGCCCGGCATGACGGTCACCGACATGGGCGAGATCGAGCTGCCGCCCGGATACCTGCCGCTGCGGGTGCCGATCGAAGTCAACTTCACCCAGCGGGTCGCCATCGACGTCCGGCTGCGAACTCCCGACGGAACGACGCTCGGTGAACCGGTCCGGCTCTCGGTGCACTCCAACGCCTACGGGAAGGTCCTGTTCGCGATCACGCTCACCGCCGCGGCGGTCCTGGTCACGCTGGCCGGCCGACGACTCTGGCACCGATTCCGCGGCCAGCCAGACCGCGCCGACCTGGACCGCCCCGACCCGCCGCCCGGCAACCGCCTCCGGCCCGTCGAGCAGCGCCAGGTAATCGACCATCGGGTTCACGAAGAGCATCGCGTATGACCGCCGCACCCCGGCGGGTGCAACCACCGCCGCAGGGTCGGCCGCAGCACCTGCCGCGCAGGCAGCCCGCACCCCCGCAGCGGCCCCGCCAAGAGGAACTGTCTGACGCCGCCCTGGTCTCCCGGTCCTGGGGCATGGCGTTCGCCACCCTGATCAGCCGGCTCACCGGATTCGCCCGGATCGTCCTGCTGGCCGCCATCCTGGGCGCGGCCCTGTCCAGCTCGTTCTCGGTGGCCAACCAGCTGCCCAACCTGGTGGCGGCCCTGGTGCTGGAAGCCACATTCACCGCCATCTTCGTGCCGGTGCTCGCCCGCGCCGAGCAGGACGACCCGGACGGCGGCGCGAACTTTGTGCGCCGGCTGGTCACGCTGGCCACCACCCTGCTGATCATCGCCACCGCGTTGTCGGTGTTGGCCGCACCGCTGCTGGTGCGGTTGATGCTGGGCCGCGACCCGGAGGTCAACGAACCGCTCACCACCGCCTTCGCCTACCTGCTGCTCCCGCAGGTGCTGGTGTACGGGCTGTCCTCGGTCTTCATGGCGATCCTGAACACCCGTAACGTGTTCGGGCCGCCCGCCTGGGCGCCCGTCGTCAACAACATCGTCGCGATCGCCACGCTGGGTGTGTATCTGGCCGTGCCCGGCGAACTCTCGGTGGATCCCGTCGAGATGGGCAACCCCAAACTGCTGGTGCTGGGCATCGGCACCACGCTGGGAGTGTTTGCGCAGACCGCCGTGCTGCTGGTGGCCATCGCGCGCCAGCACATCAGCCTGCGCCCGCTGTGGGGACTCGACGACCGGCTCAAGCGCTTCGGCACGATGGCCGCCGCGATGGTGCTTTACGTGCTGATCAGTCAGCTCGGTTTGGTGGTCGGCAACCAGATCGCCAGCACAGCGGCCGCCTCCGGGCCGGCGATCTACAACTACACATGGCTGGTGCTGATGCTGCCGTTCGGCATCATCGGCGTGACCGTCCTGACCGTGGTGATGCCGCGGTTGAGCCGCAACGCCGCCGCCGATGACATTCCTGCGGTGCTCGCCGACCTGTCGCTGGCGACCCGGCTCACGATGATCAGCCTGATACCGGCAGTGGCGTTCATGACCGTCGGGGGTCCTGCCATGGGCAGCGCACTGTTCGCGTACGGGCATTTCGGGCAGGTCGACGCCGGGTACCTCGGCGCGGCCATCGCCTTGTCCGCCTTCACGCTGATCCCCTACGCGTTGGTGCTGCTGCAACTGCGGGTGTTCTACGCCCGCGAGCAGCCGTGGACGCCGATCGTGATCATCATCGTGATCACCCTGGTGAAGATCGCCGGCTCGCTGGCCGCGCCGCACGTCACCAGCAACAAACAACTCGTGGCCGGCTATCTCGGGACGGCCAACGGCCTCGGCTTCCTGGCCGGCGCGATCGTGGGGCACATCCTGCTGCGACGCAGTCTGCGGCCCAAGGGCGGCGGGCTGATCGGCCTCGGCGAAATCCGCACCATCCTGGTGACGATCTCGGCGTCGCTGCTCGCCGGCCTGGTCGCCCACGTCGCCGACCGGTTGCTCGGACTGGACCGCTGGACCGCCCACGGCGGCATGGGTTCACTGCTACGGCTGTTCGCGCTGGCGATCATCATGGTGCCGATCCTGATTGCCGTGCTGCTCGCCGCACAGGTCCCCGACGCGCAGGCGGCGGTGGCCGCTGTCCGGCGTCGGCTGGGAGCGACCACCGCAAACCGGCGCGTCCAACCGGGACCAGCCACAGCCACTGTCTCGTCCGGGCGCCATTCGGTCACGTACCCTGAGCAAAGAAATCCGTCCCTGCCGGGGGAAGCCGTCAGCCAGGAACCGATCCGGCGCACACCTCCGGTGACCAGGGCCGGGATAGCGAAAGGACTGGGGGTGACCGACCGCTCATCGGATAGCGCCTTGCCCCGCGCCTTTCCCGACTCGCCGAAGGGCGAGGAACCGCCGCGGCCACGCGCCGACGACTTCCAGCCCGACATCCCGGTCGAGCGGGGACCCGGACGCATCCGCGACCAGCGCAACGGCGGCGCGGCGGACCAGCGCGGACCGCTACCGTTCGACGCGCCGCGCGAACGCGCACCGGAACCGCCGCCCGACGATCACAACCTGGTGCCCGGTGCCCGCATCGCCAACGGCCGCTATCGACTGCTCATCTCGCACGGCGGCACGCCACCCCTGCACTTCTGGCAAGCGATGGACACCGCGCTGGACCGGCAGGTGGCGCTCGTCTTCGTCGACCCCGAGGGTTCGCTGCCCGACGACGTCCTGCAAGAAATCCTGTCTCGCACCCTGCGCCTGAGCCGGATCGACAAGCCCGGCATTGCCCGGGTCCTGGATGTGGTGCACACCGGATCCGGGGGCCTGGTGGTCGCCGAGTGGATCCGCGGCGGTTCGCTCCAGGAAGTCGCCGACACCTCGCCGTCGCCGGTGGGAGCAGTCCGGGCGATGCAGTCGCTGGCCGCGGCCGCCGATGCCGCGCACCGCGCCGGGGTGGCGTTGTCGATCGACCATCCCAGCCGGGTGCGGGTGAGCATCGACGGTGACGTGGTGCTGGCCTACCCGGCGACCATGCCGGACGCGAACCCCGAGGACGACATCCGCGGGATCGGCGCCTCGCTGTATGCCCTATTGGTCAACCGGTGGCCGCTGCCCGAGTCGGGGGTGCGCAGCGGGTTGGCACCCGCCGAGCGCGATGCAAACGGTCAGCCCGTCGAACCCACCGCCGTCGACCGTGACATCCCCTTCCAGATCTCTGCGGTCGCGGTCCGATCCGTTCAGGAGGACGGCGGAATACGCAGTGCCTCAACGCTTTTGAACCTGCTGCAGCAGGCCACCGCGGTCGCCGACCGCACCGAGGTGCTGGGCCCGATCGCCGAACCACCCGCCCCCGCGGCGCCGCGACGGGCTGCCGCGCGCGACGACGAGGTGTACTCCCGCCGCCGCCGCAACATCCTGATCGGCGTCGGCGCGGGTGCCGCGGTGCTGCTGGTCGCGCTGCTCGTGCTGGCCTCGGTGGTCAGCAAGATTTTCGGCGACGTCGGCAGCGGCATCAAAGGAGAGCAGTTGGGTCTGAACAACCCGACGTCATCCGCGGCCTCGGAGTCGCCGGGCAGCCCCGCCCCGTCGGGCAGCATCGTCAAGCCCACCAAGGCCACCGTCTTCTCCCCTGGCGGCGACGCGGACAACCCCGGTGAGGCGGGCAACGCCATCGACGGCAATCCCGGCACCGTATGGCATACCGACACCTATTCCGACTCCGTCCCGTTCCCGGGCTTCAAGAGCGGGGTCGGCTTGTTGCTGCAACTGCCTCGCCCGACCACGGTCGGCGCGGTCACGCTCAACATTTCGAGCACCGGGACCAAGGTCGAGATCCGGTCATCCAGCACGGCGAACCCGTCGAAGCTGGAAGACACCACGGTGTTGACCCCGGCCACCGCGCTCAAACCCGGCCCGAACACCATCCAAGTCAATGCGTCGTCGCCGACCTCGAACCTGCTGGTGTGGATCTCCACTCTGGGCACCACCGACGGCAAGAGCGAAGCCGACATCTCCGAGCTCACCGTCCAGGCCGCCTCCTGAGCCCTGGCCCAGGTGAAGTGCCGGGCGGGCAGCGATTGGTTACGGTCCGGCGGTGAGGTTCTGGGGAACCACCAACCCGCGCCCAGATAGCGACGCCGAACTACTAGCCGCCCATGTGGCCGGCGACCCGCACGCATTCGCCGCGCTGTTCCGGCGTCATCGTCACCAGCTCTACCGGCTCACCCGGCTCGTCAGCATGTCGGCTGAAGATGCCGACGATGCGCTGCAGGAAGCGATGCTGTCGGCGCACCGTAGCGCCGGCTCCTTCCGGTACGACGCCGCGGTCAGCAGCTGGCTGCACCGCATCGCGCTCAATGCCTGCCTGGATCGGCTGCGCCGCGCCAAGGCCCGGCCGACGGTGGCCCTGCAGGACACCTATCCGGTCGCCGACCGCACCGCCGAGGTAGAGACGGCAATTGTGGTGCACCGAGCACTGATGCGACTTCCCGTCGAGCAGCGGGCCGCGGTGGTCGCCGTCGACATGCACGGCTATTCGATCGCCGAGACCGCGCAGCTGCTGGGCGTGCCCGAGGGGACGGTCAAGAGCCGCTGCGCGCGGGCCCGAGTCCGCCTAGCGCGGCTGCTGGGCTACCTGGATGCCGCCGCCACCGCACTCACCAACATGACGGACACTGGGGCCGATGACTTCAGTCGAGTCCGACGACAACGATCCGCCCCTGACGGTCGAGGTCCTAGCCGACCTGCAGGCGGGCCTGCTTGACGACGACACCGCCGCTCGGGTGCGCAGGCAGATCCGCAGCGACCCGCAGGCCGCCGAGCAGCTACAGGCGCTGCAGCTGGTACGCGCCGATCTCGCAGCCACCGGCGCCGCATCGGTCTCTGCATCTGCGCCCGAGGCGGCGGGGGCCGCGCACGCCGCCCGGCCCCCGGTACGCCCGGCCCGTCTGATCGCCGGTATCGCCGGCCTATGCGCGGTGGTGGCCGCGATCGCCGTCGGCACCACCGCCTTGCTCGACGAGCCGCCGCCGACGGCCAGCACCCCGGCGACCGCCGACCACATCACCGTCTCGACCCCGGTTCCGGTGATACCGCTGTCGGACGAGGAGATCCGCGCGCTGCTGCACCGCGCCCCCGATTTCGGAGCACTCGCCAATGTGGCCCAGCGGGCGTCCTGCCTGGCCGGACTGGGTTATCCAACGTCCGCGCAGGTGCTCGGCGCGCAACCGGTTGACGTCAATGCCCGCCCGGGGGTGGTGCTGGTGATGCCGGGTGACACGCCCGACACGGTGATCGCTTACGCGGTGGCGCTGAACTGCAGCGCCGCAGACACCGGGATGCTGGCGAGCACCGCGATTCCCCGCTGAGGCGCGGCTCAGTGTGGTGCATCGCTGTCGGGAACAGCAGTGCCTACGCTGGCGTTCGTACGATTTGAGATCAGGTTCAGTTTCCGAAGGTTCCGAAAGGTCCGCATGAGCGCTTTCTCCGCCCCAGACACCATCCATGATGTGATCATCATCGGGTCCGGCCCGGCCGGGTACACCGCCGCGCTCTACACCGCCCGCGCCCAGCTCAAGCCGCTGGTCTTCGAGGGCACCGCGTTCGGCGGCGCGCTGATGACCACGACGGAGGTGGAGAACTACCCGGGATTCCGGGATGGGATCACCGGCCCGGAGTTGATGGATCAGATGCGCGAGCAGGCCCTGCGCTTCGGCGCCGACCTGCGAATGGAAGACGTCGAGTCGGTGTCTCTCGAGGGGCCGGTCAAGACCGTGGTGACCGCCGAAGGCGAGACCTTCCGGGCCCGTGCGGTCATCCTGGCGATGGGCGCCGCCGCCCGGTACCTGAACGTGCCCGGGGAGCAGGAACTACTCGGCCGCGGCGTCAGCTCATGCGCCACCTGCGACGGGTTCTTCTTCCGTGATCAGGACATCGCGGTCATCGGCGGCGGGGACTCCGCGATGGAGGAAGCGACCTTCCTCACCCGCTTCGCCCGCAGTGTCACACTGGTGCACCGCCGGGAGGAGTTCCGCGCCTCCAAGATCATGCTCAAGCGCGCGCAGGACAACGACAAGATCCGAATCCTGACCAACAAGTCCGTGCTGGGAGTCGACGGTGACACCACCGTCACCGGCCTGCGCCTCCGGGACAACGTCACCGGTGAGGAAACCACCCTGCCGGTGACTGGAGTGTTCGTCGCGATCGGCCACGAGCCACGCTCGGCCCTGGTCCGCGACGCCGTCGACCTGGATCCGGATGGGTACGTACTGGTACAGGGGCGCACCACCAGCACCTCGCTGGAAGGGGTGTTCGCCGCCGGTGACCTGGTGGACCGCACCTACCGACAGGCCGTCACCGCAGCGGGCAGTGGCTGTGCCGCCGCCATCGACGCCGAACGGTGGCTCGCCGAACACGAGGCAGCCGGAGAGGCCGGCAGCACCGACAATTTGATAGGAGCACAGCGATGAGCGAATCGGACAAGCCCGCCACGGTCGAGGTGTCCGACGCCTCCTTCAGCAGCGACGTGCTGTCCAGCAATAAGCCTGTGCTGGTTGACTTTTGGGCGACCTGGTGTGGACCGTGCAAGATGGTGGCCCCGGTGTTGGAGGAGATCGCCGCCGAACGCTCCGCCGACCTCACCGTCGCCAAATTGGACGTCGACGCCAACCCCGAGACGGCGCGCGACTTTCAGGTGGTTTCGATACCCACGCTGATCCTGTTCAAGGACGGTCAGCCGGTGAAGCGCATAGTCGGAGCCAAAGGAAAGGCGGCCTTGCTGCGCGAGCTCTCCGAAGCGGTGCCTAATCTCGCTTGATTCCCTCCATCGGGCCCGTGCCGCGAGGCCATCTCGTTGCCGAAACGAGTCCCCGATTGGCCTGGGGTTTTCCGGATATTGGCGAGGATCTGCGACAATACCGATTAACTGCGCTGCATTTGCATGCGATGTCAATAGTCCCGGAGGGCCCTTGGTATGCCGAGTCCGCGCCGCGAAGACGGCGACGCGCTGCGCTGTGGCGACCGCGGTGCCGCTGTCACCGAGATCCGAGCGGCGCTGGCCGCGCTGGGAATGCTGGAGAACCCCGACGAGGACTTGACCACGGGTCGCCACGTCGCACTCGAAGTGTTCGATGAGGAACTCGATTACGCGGTGCGGGCCTTTCAACAGCACCGCGGTCTGCTGGTTGACGGCATCGTCGGCGAGGCTACCTACCGTGCGCTGAAGGAAGCCTCCTACCGGCTCGGTGCCCGCACGTTGTATCACCAGTTCGGTGCCCCGCTCTACGGCGACGATGTCGCGACTTTGCAAGCACGCCTGCAGGATCTGGGCTTCTACACCGGTTTGGTCGATGGTCATTTCGGGCTGCAGACCCACAACGCGCTGATGTCCTACCAGCGCGAGTACGGACTGTCTGCGGATGGTATCTGCGGGCCGGAAACGTTGCGGTCCTTGTACTTTCTCAGTTCTCGGGTCAGCGGCGGTTCACCGCACGCGATCCGCGAGGAAGAGCTGGTGCGCAGCTCCGGGCCGAAGCTGTCGGGCAAGCGGATCATCATCGATCCGGGTCGCGGCGGCAGCGACCACGGCCTGATCACCCAAGGTCCGGCCGGCCCGATCAGCGAGTCGGATATCTTGTGGGATTTGGCCAGTCGGCTCGAAGGCCGGATGAAGGCAATCGGGATGGAGACCTTCATCTCGCGGCCCACCAACCGCAGCCCCTCGGACGCCGAGCGTGCGGCCACCGCGAATTCCGTTGGTGCAGACTTGATGATCAGCCTGCGCTGCGAAACCCAAACCAGCCCTTCGGCCAATGGTGTGGCGTCATTCCACTTCGGCAACTCACACGGCTCGGTGTCCACCATCGGGCGCAACCTGGCCGACTTCATCCAGCGAGAAGTGGTGGCGCGTACCGGTTTACGGGACTGCCGAGTGCACGGCCGGACGTGGGATCTGTTGCGGCTCACCAGGATGCCGACCGTTCAGGTCGACGTCGGCTACATCACCAATCCGCGGGACCGCGAGATGCTGGTGGCGCCGCAGACGCGCGACACCATCGCCGAGGGCATTCTGGCTGCGGTGAAGCGGCTCTACCTGCTGGGCAAGAACGACCGGCCCACTGGCACTTTCACTTTCGCCGAATTGCTCGCGCACGAGTTGTCCGTGGAGCGGGCCACCAGAATCAGCGGCACCTAAGGGCCGTTGCGCTGCAACGCATTACCGGTCGGAACCACTCCCGCGGACCCCGCCCCCACCGGCTGTTGCAGCTGAGCATTTTCCAGCAGGCGTTCCAGCGCGGCCTCCACTTCGGCCTTCCAGCCCAGGCCCTTGTCCAACTCGAGGCGCAACCGCGGGAAGTAGGGGTGCGGTGCCACCACCACAAAACCCACATCGAGCAAGAAGTCGGCGTCGATGATGCAGTGCTCCACCGAGCAGTCCCCCAGCGCTTCGACCACCGGCCGGATGTCGTCGTCCAGCGGTGGCTGCAGCTCGGTGGCGGCCTGGGTCCGGCCGAAGGCTTCCAATGCCCGCACACCGCGTCGCATCAACTCGTCGATGACTCGGGCGATCAAGCTGTGCGGCAGGTCGTCGTCGGCCTGCCCGCGCTCGATGCCCATCGACGTCAACAGCACCGCATCAGCGGAAACCGGCGCGGTGGGAAATCGATGCGCCCGGGGTACCGCGCGCGGCGGGGCGTAAAGCACGTAGCCCAGGCAAGGTGGTTCGGCCTGGCTGCGCTCGTCCGGAATCGCCGTCGCGACCTGTCCGCAGGAGCCCCACTCCAGCATGACCATCGACAGCCACGCTTCCTTCTCGAACTCCGGGTCGGCGAGGTGGTCATCCTTACCCAGCGTCGCCGGGTCGACCTCCCAGAAAACGCATCGGCGCGCATGCTTGGGGAGCTGCTCGAAGGCTTCGAGCCGCAGCGCTGTAATCCGAGCTGACACTAGTCTCCTGGCCTCCGTGCGGTACTCACGCGCATGGGATCTGCCCGGCCCTTCCGAGGCTGATACGCACCGGCAACCCTTCCAGGATAGGAGAGTCGGTCGCTTTTGGGCCAGTGTTCACCCGACCACTGCCAACTGACCGGCCACCCCGCGTCGTCGCCGCCGTCCGGAATTCGAATTTGGTTGCGGCACAGCATGTCTCCGTCATTCTTGGTGGACCGGACTGGTCGGCGGCCACGTCGTCACCGGGTGGGTGTCACAGTGACGTAATTACAGGGTATGACCGGATGCGGGGCTTCAGGCCTTTTTTGCGGTCATCAGGTCGATGATCCGCTGCAGATCGTCCACCGAACCGAACTCGACCACGATCTTGCCTTTGCGCTTGCCCAGCGCGACTGTCACCCGGGTATCGAAGGCGTTGGACAGCCGCTCCGCGACATCTTGCAGACCGGGCATCTGGATCGGCTTGCGCCGGGGAGGTGCCGGCGTCGCGCCGTCCCCGCGGTTGGCCAGGGTGACGGCTTCCTCGGTGGCTCGTACCGACAGACCCTCGGCGACGATCCGGCTCGCGAGCTCCTCTTGCGCCTCCGGGCCTGCCTCCAGCGAGAGCAGCGCGCGGGCGTGGCCGGCGGACAACACCCCGGCGGCCACTCGTCGCTGCACCGGGATCGGCAATTTCAACAGCCTGATCATGTTGGTGATCAACGGACGAGAGCGACCGATGCGCGCGGCCAGTTCGTCGTGGGTGACCCCGAACTCGTCGAGGAGTTGCTGATATGCCGCCGCTTCTTCCAACGGGTTCAGCTGCACGCGGTGGATGTTTTCCAGCAACGCGTCGCGCAACAGATTGTCGTCGTTGGTCTCGCGCACGATCGCCGGGATGGTGGCCAGGCCGGCTTCCTGGGCCGCGCGCCAGCGCCGCTCCCCCATCACGATCTGGTATCGGGCGCCACCCGGCGACGGCGGCACGGCGCGCACCACGATCGGTTGCAGCAGTCCGAACTCGCGGATCGAGTGGACCAATTCCGAGAGCGCCTCGTCGTCGAACACCTGCCGCGGCTGCCGCGGGTTCGGCTCGATGTCCGATGGTGCGATCTCCCGGTACACCGCTCCCATCGCGGCGGCGTCGGGCAGCGGCCCGCCGATCACAACGTCGGCCGCAGCCGAACCCATGCGCGGTCCGAAGGCCGACGGTCCGCCCTCCCCTTCGGCCGGTCCGGTCGGGATCAACGACGCCAGCCCCCGGCCGAGGCCGCCCTTCCTACGCGACGGATTCGTCATTCGTCATCCCTTCCCGGCTGGTGGTCGATCCCGCTGCGCGAGTTCACGACTGGCATCCAGATAGCTCATGGCTCCGCGCGACCCGGGATCGTAATCGATGATCGTCATGCTGTAGCCCGGCGCCTCGGACACCTTGACGCTGCGCGGGATCACAGTGCGCAACACCTTGTCCCCGAAGTACCGGCGCACCTCCTCGGCCACCTGATCGGCGAGCTTGGTGCGGCCGTCGTACATGGTGAGGATGACCGTGGTCACGTCCAGTTGCGGGTTCAGATGCGACTTCACCATCTCGATGTTGCGCATCAGCTGGGACACCCCCTCCAGCGCGTAGTACTCGCACTGGATCGGGATCAACACCTCGGGTGCCGCCACGAGCGCATTGATGGTGAGCAGCCCGAGCGACGGGGGGCAGTCGATGAAGACGTAATCGAAGTCGAAGTTGTCCAGTTCCGCCAACGCGTTCCGCAGGCGGTTCTCGCGGGCCACCATGCTGACCAACTCGATCTCGGCCCCCGCCAGGTCGATCGTCGCCGGCACGCAGAACAGGCGCTCACTGTGCGGGCTGCGCCGCATCGCCTCCTGCAGCGTCACTTCGCCGATGAGCACTTCGTACGACGAGGGAGTACCTGACTGACGGTCGGCGATGCCCAGCGCGGTGCTCGCGTTGCCCTGCGGATCGAGATCGATGACGAGCGTCTTGAGGCCCTGCACCGCGAGCGCGGCCGCGAGATTGACGGCGGTGGTGGTCTTGCCGACGCCGCCCTTCTGATTCGCGATCGTGAAAAGCCGGCGCTGGCGCGGTCGCTGCAGTGGCTCGTGCGTCGTGTGCAAAACCCGCATCGCGCGCTCGGCCGCGGCGCCTATGGGTGTATCGATCTCAATCGATGTTTCACGTGAAACATTCACTGTGGGATTGTGCGCCCCCGGCGCCGTGGTTGCCACCCCATCTGTCGATCTCGCAGCTGGGTGCTGGCGGATCGGTGGATTCGCCGACACGGCGGGTGCGGCGGTTGGCGCGGGTAGGGGCGCAGCGGCCTTGGCGGTGGATCTCATCGCGCTCCCCTGCCCGCCCGCTCCCGGTGCCGCGGAGCCCTTGACCGCCGGGCCACTACTCCGGTTGCGGGCTGCTCCAAATAGTTCGCGCCACATGTCACCACCCTTACATCGGTGGCACCCGACGCCTCCATCACACGCCGGTGCTCCCGAACTTCATCCGGGGCGCGCTCCCCCTTGATCGCGATCATCTGCCCGTCGTACTTCAGCAACGGCATACTCCACTTCGTCAGTTTGTCCAAGGCCGCCACCGCTCGGGAGACAACGGCATCGCTGCCACCGAGTCGGTCTCGAACCGCGCGTTCCTCCGCGCGCCCGCGGACCACTTCCACCGGCACGCCCAGCTTGGCCACAACCTCCGAGAGGAACTCACTGCGGCGCAGTAGCGGCTCCAGCAGCACGACCCGCAGATCCGGGCGTGCGAGGAATAACGGAATGCCGGGCAAGCCCGCGCCGCTGCCGATGTCCACCACGCACGCGCCATGTTCCAACAGCTCGGCGAAGGCCGCGGAGTTCAACAGGTGCCGGTCCCAGAGGCGATCGGCTTCGCGTGGACCTAATAGTCCCCGCTCGACGCCGTCGGTTGCCAACAACTCGGCATAGCGCTGCGCGAGCTCTAGATTCGGCCCGAAGACGGCCCCAGCCGCAGCCGGCGGCCCGGGGTCGGTGGCGCGGGAATCGCTATGTTTCACGTGAAACATCCCTTCGCTCTCCCGCAGTGCCCGCAAGAACTACAACCCTGTAACTCCGGTTATCACGGTCGGGTGACAATCCGGCCGCGCGGGGTCACGAGTCAGTCACGCAGGACGACAACCCGTCGTGCGGGCTCAGCGCCCTCGCTCTCGCTGTGCACTCCGGGCACCGCCGCCACGGCGTCGTGCACGATCTTGCGCTCGAAGGGAGTCATCGGCGAAAGCGCTTCGCGCTCGCCCGTCTCCGCTACTCGCCGGGCCACCTTGTCACCCAGCGCGGCCAACTCCTCCCGGCGACGGCGCCGCCAGCTGGCGATGTCAAGCATGAGGCGGCTCCGCACACCGGTCTTCTGGTGCACGGCTAGCCGGGTGAGTTCCTGCAACGCGTCGAGCACCTCGCCGCCGCGGCCCACCAGCTTGTTGAGATCGTCGCTGCCGTCGATGCTGACCACTGCCCGGTTGCCTTCGACGTCCAGGTCGATGTCGCCATCGAAGTCCAATAGGTCCAGCAGCTCTTCCAGATAGTCGCCGGCGATCTCGCCCTCGGCGACCAACCGCTCCTCGAGGTCGTCGGCGTCACCGGTCGAGTCGGCCTGCTCCTCGGCCGCGAGATCCTCGTCGACCGTGGTGTCCGAGTTCAGTTCGGTGGTGTCCGCGTCGGTCATGGTGTTTCTCCCCTCTTCCACGGGTTGCTATTGGCGGCGCTGCGCCGCGTTTTCTTGCCTGCTCTCGTTGAGTCGGGGCGGTGCGGCCTGGTTGGCAAGCCCCGGCAAGTTCGGGTGCGCTGACTAACGTTTGCGCTTTTTCGGTCGTGCTCCCGGCCGCGGCGTACGCCCCGGGCCGCTGTTCCGGCTGCCCGGGCTCGGCTTGGGCGCCTGGCTGCCTTTCGCCGGTTTCCCGTCTGTCGCGCCGTTCTCCGTGTCCTCGACGCCACCCGTTTCGGTGCCGCTCGTATCTCCCTCGGCAACGCTCGGGGTTCCAGTCTTCGGTGTGCGTTTCGGCTTGGCGCCCGGGGCGGGTGCGTTTGCCGCACGGCGCTGCAACACTTCCTGCTTCTTGGCCTCGTCTTCTTTCTCGATCATTCCGAAGACATAGTGCTGCTGGCCGAACGTCCAGATGTTGTTCGCGAACCAATAGAGGATGATCGCCAGCGGAAGGAAGGGCCCGCCGACCACCACGCCGAGCGGGAAGACATACAGCGCGAGCTTGTTCATCATCGCCGTCTGCGGATTCGCCGCCGCCTCCGGACTCTGGCGCGCGACCGACGCGCGGCTGTTGAAGTACGTTGCAACGCCGGCCAAGATCATCACCGGTACGCCGACCGCGATCACCGCGGGGCGGCTGAAATGTTCGAAAGCATCCAACCCGCCGCCCTGCGTCATCGAGGCGCCGATCGGAGCGCCGAACAGGTTGGCCTTCAGGAAGTTCTGCACATCGGTCGGGGTGAAGACGTAATTCCCGATGAGCTTGTTCTGCGCCACCGACATCTGCTGCAAGCCGATGCCGCCGGTTGTCCGGTTAAACGAACGCAGCACGTGATACAGACCCAGGAAGACCGGGATCTGCGCCAGCATCGGCAGGCAGCCCAGAATCGGATTGAACCCGTGCTCGCGTTGCAGTTTCTGCATCTCGAGCGCCATGCGCTGACGGTCTTTGCCGTACTTCTTCTGCAGTGCCTTGATCTGAGGTTGCAATTCCTGCATCTGGCGGGTGGTGCGGATCTGCCGCACGAACGGCTTGTACAGCAGCGCGCGCAAGCTGAACACCAGGAACATCACCGACAGTGCCCAGGCGAAGAAGTTGTCCGGTCCGAGCACAAAGGCGAACGCTTTGTACCAGACCCACATGATCCACGACACCGGGTAGTAGATGAAGTCCAGGCTGAAGAAATCAAACAAAAGATCCACTCTCCCCTTGCTGTGCCGGAGCGTCTCCGGCCGCAGTATCGAAGTTGGCCCGGCACTGGTGGCGCTCCGGGATGGGATCCCATCCTCCCCGATGCCACGGTCCGCACTTTGCGAGCCTGGCCGCCGCCAGCCAACTCCCCCGAAGAACGCCATACTCGGCCAAGGCCTCGACCGCGTACTGACTGCAGGTTGGAACGAACCGGCACGACGCCGGCCGCAGCGGCGACACCATGTGCCGGTAAAGCTGAATGAGATAGATCAGCGCGCGGGCCACGGGGGTGCCTACCCTGCCGGCGGAGCGAACCGCGCGCGCAGGGTTCCACTGGGCAACACTCACCGCTCGGTACCCGCCAACTCGAAGGCTCGACGCAGTCCGCTGCGCAGCTGTTGCTCCAACCACGCCGACGAGACGTGCTTGCTACTCGGCAAGGCTCGAATCACGACCTGGTCGTGCGGGTGCAAGCTGTCCAACATCGGCCGGGCGACGTGCCGCAGCCGCCGGGCCACCCGGTGACGTTCGACCGCAGACCCGACCCGCTTGGCGACGATCAACCCGACCCGCGGCCCAGGGACATCGTTGTGGTCACTGCCCCGCCGCACGTGCACGACGACGTCCGGCTGTACCGTGCGCATCCCGTATCGCACGGTCGCGTCGAACTCAGACGACCGCCGCATGCGGTTACGTGCGGAAAGCACGGCTGGAAGACCCGACTTGCGATCAGGCAGTTAAAGAACGACGACCCTTACGCCGCCGGCCGGACACGATGGCCCGCCCCGCACGGGTACGCATCCGCAACCGGAAACCGTGAACGCGGGCTCGGCGCCGGTTGTTCGGCTGGAAGGTCCGCTTGCCCTTGGCCACGGCGATTCTCCTCGTGTGTTGGCATAACCGTCCGCCGACTGATGCTGCGCAATTCGTCGAGCGGAGGTGTTCCCGCTTGCTGGCCGGCGCGGTCCCCGAACACGTGATCCGGGTCGCAGCCGTATCGCCGACTTTCGGGCGACTGTTTGAGGGTACTGACGCGACTTGTCCTGGTCAAACCTCGCCCGTCCCAGCAGACTCACGATGACCGCCAGGCCGGTCCGATCCCTGACGCTCGGCGCGTGGCCGAATCTGGTCAGATCATGAAGAACGCCAGCGGAATACAAGAGAACTGTTGGCAGCCGCAACGAAAACTGTTAGCTTCTTGCGGGGTAGCATTCAAGCCGCTGCGGAGTTGGGACTCTGACGACAATGAAGCGAGGATGGCGGATCGACTAGCTGACCGGACAATCGCATGGTTGTCTACAGCATGAAGATCACGAGCCGTTGCCAATGGGCGGCGGCACGCTATTGACCTTCCTTTCCACATCTGTGGATAACCATGTGGACAGGTGCATCGTCGCCATCAGCAGTTGCACCTCGACCGTCGGACCAGGAGATGCGTCGTTGACCGATGACCCCGGTTCTGGATTCGCCACGGTGTGGAATGCGGTGGTCTCCGAACTCAACGGTGAATCACCCAACGGCCAGGTCCTCGCCACGCCGCTGACACCTCAGCAACGCGCCTGGCTGAACCTGGTTCAGCCGCTCACCATCGTCGAGGGTTTCGCCCTGCTCTCGGTGCCGAGTGTGTTCGTGCAGAACGAGATCGAACGACATCTGCGTACCGCCATCACCGATGCGCTCAGCCGTCGGCTCGGCCAACAGATCCAGCTCGGGGTGCGCATCGCGCCGCCTCCCGCCGATGACGAGGGCGTCGCCGCGGCCGAGAACGTCACGGCAGCGGATGAACCCGACGCGGACGACGGTGACACGGTGATCGGGCCGGGACAGAACTGGCCGAACTACTTCACCGAGCGTCCCACCGCCTCCGACGGCGCGGGCGCCACCGGCACCAGCCTCAACCGGCGCTACACGTTTGACACCTTCGTCATCGGCGCTTCCAACCGCTTCGCTCACGCCGCCACCCTGGCCATCGCCGAGGCGCCCGCCCGTGCCTACAACCCGCTGTTCATCTGGGGGGAATCGGGTCTGGGCAAGACCCACCTGCTGCACGCGGCCGGCAACTACGCGCAACGGCTGTTCCCCGGGATGCGGGTCAAGTACGTCTCCACCGAAGAATTCACCAACGACTTCATCAACTCGCTGCGTGACGATCGCAAAGTCGCATTCAAGCGCAGCTACCGCGACGTCGATGTGTTGCTCGTCGACGACATTCAGTTCATCGAGGGCAAGGAAGGCATCCAGGAGGAGTTCTTCCACACCTTCAACACGTTGCACAACGCGAACAAGCAAATCGTCATCTCCTCCGACCGGCCGCCCAAGCAGCTGGCCACCCTCGAAGACCGGCTCCGTACCCGGTTCGAGTGGGGCCTGATCACCGATGTGCAGCCGCCGGAACTTGAAACACGCATCGCCATCCTGCGCAAGAAGGCACAGGTCGAACGTCTCGCGGTGCCCGACGACGTCCTGGAACTCATCGCCAGCAGCATCGAGCGCAACATCCGAGAACTCGAGGGCGCGCTGATCCGGGTCACTGCGTTCGCCTCGTTGAACAAAACGCCGATCGACAAGTCCCTGGCCGAGATCGTGTTGCGCGACTTGATCGCCGATGCCAGCGGCATGCAGATCAGCGCGGCCACCATCATGGCCGCCACCGCCGAATACTTCGACACCACCGTCGAAGAGTTACGCGGTCCCGGCAAAGCCCGACCGCTGGCGCAGTCTCGACAGATCGCGATGTACCTGTGCCGGGAACTCACGGATCTCTCGCTGCCCAAGATCGGCCAGGCTTTCGGCCGCGATCACACCACCGTGATGTACGCCGAGCGCAAAATCCGCAACGAGATGGCCGAGCGGCGCGAGATCTTCGACAACGTCAAAGAGCTCACCACCCGAATCCGGCAGCGCTCCAAGCGCTGAATCACCTCCTTTGCGCGCCCCAACGCCGGTTTTGCGCATTGATTTTCAAAAAACTTCTCTACCTCGAGTCACAACGGCACCAGCCGTGCGATGTGTGTAGTCCTGTGCACAAAGCCGCCAAACTCCAGTGCAGCACCGGCGCCGCAGTGCACCGCAGTGCTCCATCCCCAACCGGCCAACATCACCCCCACAACCGTGCACGTGGTGTTCCACAGCCCGCTCGGCCTCCGAGCAGCAACAAGTGACGGCTGTCCCCAGCTTGCACACCCCTTATTACTGATATTGAGATCTCTCCGTAGTTTCTTCTTTGAAGTACACCCCTGGGGACGTTCGGTACGAACCGTCCGCGGGCAGCCCGCGCACCGGCTTTGTCACCGTTTACGTTTAGCTTTCAAGTTGGCCCGAGAAGCTCTACGGTTGTTGTTCGACTGCCGTTACGGTCGTCGTTGCGAATGACACACCGGCAGGGGGCCGGGTACGGATTCGAACTCTGGTGAAGGGACGCAATGGACGCGGCTACTACACGGGCTGTCACCGACTTGAAGTTTCGTTTGGTGCGGGAGTCCTTCGCCGAAGCGGTGTCGTGGGTGGCCAAGAATCTGCCGTCCCGGCCCACCGTGCCGGTGCTTTCCGGGGTGCTGCTCACCGGCTCCGACGACGGCCTGACGATTTCCGGATTCGACTACGAAGTCTCCGCCGAGGTCCAGGTCGCTGCCGAAATCGCTTCCCCGGGAAGCGTTTTAGTGTCCGGGCGGTTGTTGTCAGACATCACCCGGGCGTTGCCGAACAAGCCTGTCGATTTCTACGTCGACGGCAACCGCGTCGCCTTGACCTGCGGCAGCGCCCGGTTCTCGCTGCCCACGATGGCCGTCGAGGACTACCCAACCCTGCCCACCCTGCCCGACGAGACCGGCACGTTGCCGGCGGAGTTGTTCGCCGAGGCGATCGGTCAGGTCGCCATCGCGGCCGGCCGTGACGACACCTTGCCGATGCTGACCGGAATCAGGGTCGAGATCTCCGGTGAGTCGGTGGTGTTGGCTGCCACCGACCGGTTCCGGTTGGCGGTCCGCGAGTTGACCTGGTCGGCGTTGTCACCCGACATCGAAGCGTCGGTGCTGGTGCCCGCGAAGACCTTGGCCGAGGCGGCCAAGGCCGGCGCCGACGGGTCCGAAGTACGGCTGTCCCTGGGTTCTGGGTCCGGAGTGGGCAAAGACGGACTGCTGGGCATCAGCGGCAACGGCAAACGCAGCACAACCCGGTTGTTGGACGCCGAATTCCCGAAGTTCCGTCAGCTGCTGCCGGCCGAGCACACCGCGGTGGCCACCATCGACGTGGCCGAATTGACCGAGGCGATCAAGCTGGTCGCGCTGGTAGCCGACCGGGGGGCGCAGGTCAGGATGGAATTCGCCGACGGAATGCTACGGCTGTCGGCCGGGGCGGACGACGTGGGTCGCGCGGAGGAGGACCTGGCCGTCGACTACGCCGGTGAGCCATTGACGATCGCGTTCAACCCCACCTACCTCACCGACGGTCTCGGCTCGCTGCACTCCGAACGGGTGTCGTTCGGCTTCACCACCCCAGGTAAGCCGGCGTTGCTGCGGCCGGCCTCGTCCGACGACTCGGTGCCGAGCGGTAGCGGCCCGTTCCCGGCGGTGCCGACGGATTACGTGTACCTGCTGATGCCGGTACGGCTGCCGGGCTGATCATCGAGGCGTCAGATAGGTGTACGTCCGGCATTTGGCGTTACGGGATTTCCGGTCCTGGGCGCGTGCGGAAATCGACCTGACGCCGGGTCGCACCGTCTTCGTCGGTCCGAACGGTTTCGGTAAAACGAATCTTGTTGAGGCGCTGTGGTATTCGACCACCCTGGGATCACATCGAGTCGGTACCGACGCGCCGCTGATCCGGGCCGGCGCCGAACGTGCGGTGGTGTCGACGATCGTGGTCAACGACGGCAGGGAATGCGCGGTCGACCTCGAGATCGCCGCAGGCCGGGCGAACAAGGCGCGACTGAACCGGTCACCGGTGCGCAGCACCCGCGAAATCGTCGGGGTGCTGCGCGCGGTGTTGTTCGCGCCGGAGGATCTCGCCCTGGTCCGGGGCGATCCCGTCGAACGTCGCCGCTACCTCGACGAGCTGGCAACCTTAAGGCGTCCGGTCATTGCCGGCGTGCGCGCCGACTACGACAAGGTGGTGCGGCAGCGCACCGCATTGTTGAAATCCCTGTCGGGTGCCCGGTTCCGCGGTGACCTCAGCGCGCTGGACACACTTGACGTCTGGGACAGTCGGCTGGCCGAGTACGGGGCTGAACTGATGGCGGCCCGGATTGATCTGGTGAATCAGTTGGCACCCGAGGTGGCCAAGGCCTACCAACTATTGGCGCCCGAATCACGTTCTGCTGCAATTGGATACCGTGCCAGCACGGACTCCGTGGTCCCCGGCGCAGAGCACGCGGCCGACCGGGAGATGCTGGAGGCCACGTTGCTGACGGCCTTGGCGGCGCGCCGCGACGCTGAACTGGAGCGCGGGGTGTGCCTGGTCGGCCCGCACCGGGACGACCTGGAACTGCGGCTCGGTGATCAACCCGCGAAAGGTTTTGCCAGCCACGGCGAATCGTGGTCGTTCGCGGTGGCGTTGCGACTTGCGGCCTATGAATTGCTGCGCGCCGATGGCGGCGAACCGGTGCTGTTGCTGGACGACGTCTTCGCCGAGCTGGATACCAAACGCCGCCGGGCGCTGGCAAACGTCGCGGAGTCAGCCGAGCAGGTATTGGTGACCGCGGCGGTGCCCGAAGACATCCCGGAGGGCTGGGACGCGACTCGGGTGCATATCGAATTGCGGGACAGCGATGCCGGCGCGGTGTCGGCGGTTGCGGCGGTGCAGGCATGACCGACGCCGAGGACGCCGCGGGCCGCGACGAATTGCGCGGCATCGATCTGGTCCGGCGCACCCTGGAAGACGCGCGCGCCGCCGCCCGTGCCCGGGGACAGGACGCCGGGCGGGGACGCGCGGCCCCGGTGCCGCGTCGACGCGCAGCCGGCGGGCGGCGCAGTTGGTCGGGGCCTGGTCCCGACGGGCGGGATCCGCAACCGCTGGGACGGCTCGCGCGCGACTTGGCCAAGCAGCAGGGGTGGACGACGCACGTGGCCGAAGGCACGGTATTCGGGCATTGGAATTCGGTGGTCGGCGAGCAGATCGCGGAGCATGCGACGCCGGCCGCACTCAACGACGGGGTGCTGAGTGTGACGGCTGAGTCGACAGCGTGGGCGACCCAGCTGAGGCTGATGCAAGCGCAACTGCTGGCTAAGATCGCCGCCGCCGTCGGCAATGGTGTGGTGACGTCGCTGAAGATCACCGGCCCGGCGACGCCGTCGTGGCGGAAGGGGCCGCGCCATATTGCTGGCCGAGGGCCGCGTGACACCTATGGTTAAGGGCTTTTGACGGCCGGGACGGTCGCGCTCTGAGAGCCGCCAGAAATTAACGGACCCGCATTCGGCAGGTCGGGACGCGGCGACAACGAAGATAACGAGCGCACGGCGCAATGAGATGGGTGGAAACGCGCCCGCAAAATCGGTCCTGACGGTAGTTCACGGTAGAGTGGCAGGAGTGCGACCGCTGCGGTGAATGAACCGCTCGCATGCAACCCCAAGGAGAGCATTCCGACCGTGGCTGCCCAGAAGAAGAAGGCACAAAACGAATACGGCGCTTCCGCCATCACCGTTCTCGAAGGATTGGAGGCCGTCCGCAAACGCCCGGGCATGTACATCGGCTCCACGGGTGAGCGTGGTTTGCACCACCTGATTTGGGAGGTGGTCGACAACTCGGTGGACGAGGCGATGGCCGGTTATGCCACTCGGGTGGATGTGCGGCTCCTCGATGACGGCAGCGTGGAGGTCGCCGACGACGGGCGTGGCATTCCGGTCGCGATGCATGCCACCGGCGCCCCGACAGTCGACGTCGTCATGACCCAGTTGCACGCCGGCGGCAAGTTCGGCGGTGAGAACAGCGGCTACACCGTCAGCGGTGGGCTGCACGGTGTCGGTGTGTCAGTGGTCAACGCGTTGTCGACCCGACTCGAGGTCGACATCAAACGCGACGGGCACGAGTGGTCCCAGTATTACGAGCGCGCCGTTCCTGGCACGCTCAAGCAGGGCGAGGCGACCAAGAAGACCGGCACCACCATCCGGTTCTGGGCGGACCCGGACATCTTCGAGACCACCCAGTACGACTTCGAGACGGTGGCGCGCCGGCTCCAAGAGATGGCGTTCCTGAACAAGGGCTTGACCATCAACTTGACCGACGAGCGGGTGGACCAGGACGAGGTCGTCGATGAAGTCGTCAGCGACACCGCCGATGCGCCCAAGTCCGCCGAAGAGAAGGCGGCCGAATCCAAAGCGCCGCACAAGGTTAAGCACCGCACCTTCCACTACCCCGGCGGCTTGGTCGACTTCGTCAAGCACATCAACCGGACCAAGAGCCCGATCCAACAGAGCGTCATCGACTTCGAGGGCAAAGGCACCGGCCACGAGGTCGAGATCGCGATGCAGTGGAACGGTGGCTACTCGGAGTCGGTGCACACCTTCGCCAACACGATCAACACCCACGAGGGCGGTACGCACGAAGAAGGGTTCCGCAGTGCGCTGACGTCGGTGGTGAACAAATACGCCAAAGACAAGAAGCTGCTGAAAGACAAGGACCCGAACCTCACCGGTGACGACATCCGCGAGGGACTGGCCGCGGTGATCTCGGTCAAGGTCGCCGAACCCCAGTTCGAGGGCCAGACAAAGACCAAGCTGGGCAACACCGAGGTCAAGTCGTTCGTGCAGAAGGTGTGCAACGAACAGCTCACCCACTGGTTCGAGGCCAATCCGTCGGAAGCCAAAACCGTTGTCAACAAGGCGGTGTCGTCCGCGCAGGCCCGGATCGCGGCGCGGAAGGCCCGAGAGTTGGTGCGGCGCAAGAGCGCGACCGATTTGGGCGGGCTGCCCGGCAAGCTGGCCGACTGCCGTTCCACCGACCCGCGCAAGTCCGAACTGTATGTGGTGGAGGGTGACTCGGCAGGTGGCTCGGCCAAGAGCGGCCGTGACTCGATGTTCCAGGCCATCCTCCCGCTGCGCGGCAAGATCATCAACGTCGAGAAAGCCCGTATCGACCGGGTCCTGAAGAACACCGAAGTCCAGGCGATCATCACCGCGCTGGGCACCGGTATTCACGACGAGTTCGACATTTCTAAACTGCGTTACCACAAGATCGTGTTGATGGCCGACGCCGACGTCGACGGGCAACACATTTCGACGCTGTTGTTGACCTTGTTGTTCCGGTTCATGCGCCCGCTGCTCGAGCACGGCCACGTGTTCCTGGCGCAGCCGCCGCTGTACAAGTTGAAGTGGCAGCGCAGTGACCCCGAGTTCGCCTACTCCGACCGGGAGCGCGATGGCCTGCTGGAAGCCGGGCTGAAATCCGGCAAGAAGATCAATAAGGAAGACGGCATTCAGCGCTACAAGGGTCTTGGTGAGATGGACGCCAAGGAGCTGTGGGAAACAACGATGGACCCGTCGGTGCGGGTGCTGCGCCAGGTGACTTTGGACGACGCCGCCGCCGCTGACGAGCTGTTCTCCATCCTGATGGGCGAGGACGTCGAGGCGCGCCGCAGCTTCATCACCCGTAACGCGAAAGACGTTCGGTTCCTGGACGTTTAACCAGTCCGCCTTCGACGATCAGACGAGGAATAGATGACTGACACGACGTTGCCGCCCGGTGACGACTCGGTAGACCGGATCGAACCGGTCGACATTCAGCAAGAGATGCAGCGCAGCTACATCGATTACGCGATGAGCGTGATCGTGGGCCGCGCCCTGCCGGAGGTCCGTGACGGCCTCAAGCCGGTGCACCGCCGCGTGCTGTATGCGATGTACGACTCCGGATTTCGGCCGGACCGCAGCCACGCGAAGTCCGCCCGATCGGTCGCCGAGACGATGGGTAACTACCACCCGCACGGTGATGCCTCCATCTACGACACCTTGGTGCGGATGGCCCAGCCATGGTCGCTGCGGTATCCGTTGGTCGACGGGCAGGGGAACTTCGGCTCGCCGGGTAACGACCCGCCAGCCGCGATGCGCTACACCGAGGCACGGCTGACCCCGCTCGCCATGGAGATGCTGCGTGAAATCGACGAGGAGACAGTCGATTTCATCCCCAACTACGACGGCCGGGTGCAAGAGCCCACCGTGCTGCCCAGCCGGTTCCCCAACCTGCTGGCCAACGGCTCGGGCGGCATCGCGGTGGGTATGGCCACCAATATCCCGCCGCACAACCTGCGCGAGCTGGCCGAGGCGGTCTTCTGGTGCCTGGAAAATTACGACGCCGACGAAGAGGCCACGCTGACCGCCGTCATGGAACGGGTCAAGGGCCCCGACTTCCCGACCTCGGGCCTGATCGTCGGGTCGGCCGGCATCGCCGACGCCTACAAGACCGGCCGCGGCTCCATCCGGATGCGCGGAGTCGTTGAGGTAGAAGAGGATTCGCGCGGCCGGACCTCGCTGGTCATCACCGAGTTGCCCTACCAGGTCAACCACGACAACTTCATCACCTCAATCGCCGAGCAGGTGCGCGACGGCCGGCTGGCCGGCATCTCCAACATCGAGGACCAATCCAGCGACCGCGTCGGTCTGCGCATTGTCGTCGAGATCAAACGCGACGCGGTGGCCAAGGTGGTGCTCAACAACCTCTACAAGCACACCCAACTGCAGACCAGCTTCGGCGCGAACATGCTGTCGATCGTCGACGGCGTGCCCCGCACGCTGCGGCTGGACCAGATGATCCGCTACTACGTCGAGCACCAACTCGACGTCATCATCCGGCGCACCACCTACCGGTTGCGAAAAGCTAACGAACGGGCCCACATTCTGCGCGGTCTGGTCAAGGCGCTCGACGCGCTGGACGAAGTGATCGCGTTGATCCGGGCGTCGGAAACCGTCGACATCGCGCGCGCCGGCCTGATCGAGCTGCTCGACATCGACGAGATCCAGGCGCAGGCCATCCTGGACATGCAGTTGCGTCGGTTGGCGGCCCTGGAGCGGCAACGCATCATCGACGACCTGGCCAAGATCGAAGCCGAAATCGCCGACCTGGAAGACATTCTCGCCAAACCGGAACGGCAGCGCGGCATCGTGCGCGACGAACTGCGCGAGATCGTCGACAAGCACGGTGATGACCGTCGTACCCGGATCATCGCGGCCGACGGCGACGTCAGCGACGAAGACCTGATCGCCCGCGAGGACGTCGTCGTGACCATCACCGAGACCGGTTACGCCAAGCGCACCAAGACCGACCTGTACCGCAGCCAGAAGCGCGGCGGCAAGGGCGTGCAGGGCGCTGGGCTCAAGCAGGACGATATCGTGCGGCACTTCTTCGTCTGCTCGACCCACGACTGGATCCTGTTCTTCACCACGCAGGGCCGGGTGTACCGGGCCAAGGCGTACGAACTGCCGGAGGCCTCGCGCACCGCGCGCGGCCAGCACGTCGCAAACCTGCTGGCCTTCCAGCCCGAGGAACGCATCGCACAGGTCATCCAGATCAAGGGCTACGAGGACGCGCCGTACCTGGTGCTGGCCACCCGCAACGGGTTGGTGAAGAAGTCGAAACTGACCGACTTCGATTCCAATCGCTCGGGCGGAATCGTGGCGGTGAACCTCCGCGACGGCGACGAACTCGTCGGTGCGGTGTTGTGTTCGGCCGAGGACGACCTGCTGTTGGTGTCGGCGAACGGACAATCCATCCGGTTCTCGGCGACCGACGAGGCGCTGCGGCCAATGGGACGTGCCACCTCCGGCGTCCAGGGGATGCGCTTCAACGCCGACGACCGGTTGCTGTCACTCAACGTGGTCCGCGAAGGTACCTACCTACTGGTCGCCACCGCGGGCGGCTACGCCAAGCGCACCGCGATCGAGGAGTACCCGGTGCAGGGCCGCGGCGGCAAGGGCGTGCTGACGATCATGTACGACCGTCGGCGCGGCCGGCTGGTCGGTGCGTTGATCGTCGACGACGAGAGTGAGTTGTACGCGATCACCTCGGTAGGTGGTGTCATCCGCACGACCGCGCGCCAGGTTCGCAAGGCTGGCCGGCAGACCAAGGGTGTGCGGTTGATGAACCTTGGAGAAGGCGACACCCTGCTCGCGATCGCCCGCAACGCCGAGGAGAACGCCGAGGCCGAGGTCGAGGGCGAGGAAGGGTCGGCCACCTAGGCCGCCGACGGCGGCGGGCGGGCGGTGGCTCGGTGCGCGGTGAACCCGGCATAGACTCAGCTACTTGAGTACACACGTTAGGAGTCGGGGTGAGTTCACCGAACGAGCCGGGCGCCCCTAGTCAAGGTGGCAACCCGAATGGCGAGGGGGCGGTCGAACGCGCCGGCGCGCACCGGGCGACGACCGGACCCGGCCGCTTACCGGACGCCGCGGATTCGCCGCCCTGGCAGCGCGGAGCTGCCCGGGCCGCGTCGCAGTCAGGAACCCAGCAGCGGTCGGCGAACGACCCGCCGACCGATGTCCGGCCACCCACATCCTCAGAGGCTCGGCTGAACCGCTTTATTACCGGTACATCCGCACCGTCCACTTCACAGGCGGAGGTCCCACCAGTGCGCAGCGAAAACCCACCAGCCGAGGCCTATGCCAGCGAGTTGCCCGACCTCTCCGGTCCCCTCCCGCGGGCTTCGCAACGAAACGACCGCAAACCGGCCGCCGATCGCACCGAGACTCCGAGCGCCTCGGGGACCAGCGGTCGCGCGACGACCAGCGAATCGCGTGAATCGCGGGTGCAGGTGGGGTCCCGGCGCGCCCGAGGGCCGGTCCGCGCCAGCATGCAGATCCGGCGGATCGACCCGTGGAGCACCCTGAAGGTGTCCCTGCTGCTGTCCGTGGCGCTCTTCTTCGTCTGGATGATCGCCGTGGCGTTCCTGTACCTGGTGCTCGGCGGCATGGGCGTGTGGGCCAAGCTCAACAGCAACGTCGGCGACCTGCTGAACAACACGAGCGGCAGCAGCGGGGAGCTGGTTTCCAGCGGAACGATCTTCGGCGGCGCCGTGCTGATCGGGTTGGTCAACATCGTCTTGATGACCGCGATGGCCACCATCGCCGCGTTCGTCTACAACCTGACGACCGATCTGATCGGCGGTATCGAAGTGACACTGGCCGACCGAGACTAGCTTGCACGCGTTTTGGGGGTAGGGCGGCCGGTGCGGTAATCTCGTCGCTCGTCCGTATGCGCAGTACGGGCCTATAGCTCAGGCGGTTAGAGCGCTTCGCTGATAACGAAGAGGTCGGAGGTTCGAGTCCTCCTAGGCCCACGATCATGTGCCCGTCAAGACGTCGTGTGAAGTTCACCTTGCCGCTGGCCGCGGCCGCCGCTGTGGGTGCGGTTGCGGCGGTGGTGCGATCGCGGCGCGATGTCGAGGTGTGGCACGTGGCGCCCGATCCAACCTCTGGTCAAGCACCCGACCACCCCGAGGGGCCTTAGCTCAGTTGGTAGAGCACCGCCTTTGCAAGGCGGGTGTCAGGGGTTCGATTCCCCTAGGCTCCACAAATTTTCGCTCCACGCCGAGCGTGTGGCCTACGTAGGCAGTTGACCCCCAGATCGTCCATAGGCCCCACGCTCGGCGAGGGTAGTTACGGACGCGGCTGTACGTCCACGCTGGGGGGCAACGGTGACGGGTCCTTCCGGGTCGACCGTCGCACCACACTGAACGCGACCGCCCCACCGGCCAGCACCACGACCCCGGCAGCGCCGGCAATCACCCACGGCTTCTTGGACCGCCGCTGGTTGCGCCGCGCCTCCTGCAGCAACTGCGGCAGGTTGGCGACCACTTCCTGCGCGGCCGCCAGCTCCTGGCCGATGCTTTCCTGCGCCGCGGCGAGTTCCCGGGCCAGCCGGCCCTCGCGGTAGCGCCGGCGAAGCTCGGTCGCGGTGGAGTGCGCCGACTGCACGCCCAGCCCCACCACGCCGCGAGTCACGTCCACCGGTCCCACCGCCGAATACGTCAGGCCCCGGGTGAGTCGCTCGCGGGGGGTCAACGAGGCTTCCGCCTTCTGGCTCATCTGCCGCCTTTCTACGCACTGCTCAAGTCCTACGCAGTCCTATCAGTTACCGAGCCGCCGAGCTAGTACCTGCGCGATCGACACCGGCTGCGGCACTAGTCGTGGTTAGTGGCAGACTGTGATCCCGTGACTAACAGCCCCATTCAGACCGCCACCGCAACCCTGCACACCAACCGTGGAGACATCAAGGTTGCCTTGTTCGGGAACCACGCGCCCAAGACCGTCGCAAACTTCGTCGGCCTGGCGCAGGGCACCAAGGAGTACTCGACCCAGAACGCGTCGGGTGGCCCCTCGGGCCCGTTCTACGACGGTGCGGTTTTTCACCGGGTCATTCGGGGCTTCATGATCCAGGGCGGTGACCCGACCGGTACCGGTCGCGGCGGCCCGGGCTACAAGTTCGCCGACGAGTTCCACCCCGAGTTGCAGTTCGACCGGCCCTACCTGCTGGCGATGGCCAACGCCGGTCCGGGCACCAACGGCTCCCAGTTCTTCATCACCGTGGGCCCGACGCCGCATCTGAATCGCCGCCACACCATCTTCGGTGAGGTCATCGACGCGGATTCGCAGCGCGTCGTCGAAACCATCTCCTCGACGGCCACCGACGGCAACGACCGCCCGACCGACCCGGTCGTCATCGAGTCGATCACCATCTCCTGACGCGAGGCTCGTCAGACGCCCCGAGGCCGGCGAAGGTGCGTTGAATGCCGGCCGCCGCGGCGTGTCGGTGGCACGCTGCGCACGCTCGCGGCTTACCAACGGACGAAGGGGCGCCTAGTCAGCGCGCGCCCTTCTTCCGCGGGCCGGCGTAACCGGCGTCCGTGAGGGCGTCCAGCACGTCCAACGGGTCGGTGCCCAGATCCCAGCGGGACAGGATCAGCAGTCCCCGCCGACGGTCTCGATCTCCAGCAGGCGGACCCTGCGCGCGTGCCGACGGAATTCAGAGATGCGAATGATTTCGATGGATTCTCGACGCAATGTCTGCGTTCGGAACCACCCGCGCACGGCCAGACCACCCGGTGTGATTGCCAGCTTGGGGCGCGCACGCCACGACGCGCCCGCAAACAAGATCAGACCCGCCGCCGCCACGCCGGCGATGACACGCCCGGGCGGGTCTGTGACCAGGGTCACAGTGGCGATAGCCAACAAAACTCGGCAAGCCCGCAACCAGCGATTCCGGCTGGATGGGGCGCCCATTCAGTTTGCTGCATGCCTTACCTGTACCCTCCTACCACGGTGGATACGGTTATCCACAGACGCTATCAACAGTGGGGATGAATCACACGCGTGTGATTGGGTGACCGGAAGGTTGCTGGCGCGCAAACAAAACCGCTGCGAGATGAATACATTCCAGCCGTAGCCCTACCCGAACGGGCCGGTCAGTGCCAGCGCATCGTGAGCAAAAGACCCGTGATCATGAAAGCGAACGCGATCGCGTAGTTCCACGGACCCAGTTCGGCCATCCAATGCAGCCAAGTCGGGGCCTGCGGACCGTAGGCGGCCAACTGGAACACCATCAGCCAGACCAGCCCGATCAGCATCAGTCCGATGAACAACGCGACGAACCACACACTCGACGGCCCGACCTTCACCTTCACCGGCGTGCGGCTTACCGCGCTGACGGTGAAGTCGTTCTTCTTGCGGACCTTGGACTTCGGCATTTGTTACCTCTGATATCGGGTGCAACGATTACGGTTGCAAGCAGGCAGAGCTCGAACATGAGACTAGCCCACTTGGCCCGAACGCCAGGAAACCGGAGACACGATGATCGATCGGCGCCGTTCGCCGTGGCGCTTCGGTGTCCCGCTGGTGTGTCTGCTGGCCGGCCTGTTACTTGCTGCCACGCACGGGGTCTCCGGTGGGTCGGAAATCCGTCGCAGCGACGCTCCCCGACTGGTCGACCTGGTGCGCGAGACGCGCGACTCGGTCAGTCGCCTGGATTCCGAGCGGCAAGCGCTAACCGGGAAGATAGACGCTTTCCATGGCCGCTCGTCGGACACGGCGCTGCAGGCAATGCTGCGGCGGGCGGCCGAGCTGGCCGGTGAGGCCGACATGAATCCCGTCCACGGCCCGGGCCTGGTGGTGGTCCTCAACGACGCCCAGCGCGACGCGAACGGGCGCTTCCCCCGGGATGCCACGCCGGACGACCTCGTCGTGCACCAGCAGGACATCGACGGCGTCCTCAACGCGATGTGGAGCGCCGGCGCGGAGGCCATCCAGATGCAGGATCAGCGCATCATCGCGACCTCGGTCGTGCGCTGCGTCGGCAACACGCTGCTGCTCAACGGGCGCACCTACAGCCCGCCCTACTCCATCACCGCGATCGGCAATGCCGCGGCCATGCAGGCCGCCCTGGCCGCCGCTCCCCAGGTGACGCTGTACAAGCAGTACGTGGTGCGGTTCGGGCTGGGCTACCGCGAGGAGGTCAAGGCCGACGTCGCGGTCGCGGGCCATGCCGATCCGGTGCGGTTGCACTTCGCGCAGCCGATGGGTCCGATCGGCTACTGACAATGTATTGACAAGGTGTTCGGGAACGGACGGTAACCTGTCACGGTGCGGATCCTGGTCGTCGACAACTACGACAGCTTCGTGTTCAACCTGGTGCAGTACCTGGGCCAGCTTGGCGTCGAGGCGACTGTGTGGCGCAACGACGACGCCCGACTCGCTGACCCGGACGCGATCGCCGCGGAGTTCGACGGCGTACTGCTCAGCCCCGGACCGGGGACCCCCGAACGTGCCGGCGCGTCCATCAGCCTGGTCCGCGCGTGCGCCGCAGCGCGCACGCCGCTACTGGGGGTCTGTCTGGGACATCAGGCGATCGGCGTCGCGTTCGGCGCTACGGTCGACCGGGCACCGGAGTTGCTGCACGGCAAGACCAGCAGCGTGCATCACGCGAATGATGGTGTGTTGCAAGGACTTCCGGACCCGTTCACGGCGACCCGCTACCACTCGCTGACCATCCTGCCCGAATCGCTGCCCGCCGAGTTGCAAGCCATCGCCCACACTCCGAGCGGAGTGATCATGGCCGTCCGGCACGCCGAGCTGCCGATCCACGGTGTGCAGTTCCATCCCGAGTCGATCCTCACCGAAGGCGGGCACCGGATGCTGGCGAACTGGCTGCTCTACTGCGGCTGGGCGCGCGACGACACGCTGGTACGCAGACTCGAGAACGAGGTCCTCACGGCGGTCCGGCCGCACATTCCGGGCGGCCAATCCGCTCCGGAAGAGGCTACTGACCGAACCTCAGCGTGATCACACCGTCGCGGTTGACGCCGGTCCCCGCCGCCGGGCTCTGAGAGACCACCTTGTTGTGCAGGTTGCCGCCGGCATCCACGTCGGCTCCCTTGTCCAGCACGCCGGTCCAGCCCAGCGCCCGTAACCGCGGCTCGGCATCCGTCCAGAACATGCCCGACAGGTCAGGCATCAGGAACTGATTGCCCTTGGACACCTGTATATCGATCACGGAATCGACCGGGACCGTCTGACCCTTCGGTGGGGTGGTGCCAATCACCTCGCCCGCCGGCTTGGTGCTATCCACCTGCGACTGACTGAATTTGGTGAATCCGTAGACCGTGAGATTCTTCTGCGCCAGCTCGACGGTCTGTCCGGAGACGTCCGGAATCTCCTTGGTCTCGGGTCCGGAGCCCACGATGATCGTGATGACGTTTGTGATCGCCGAGGTCTGATTGGCTGGCGGGTTCGTGCCGATCACCTTGCCCGCCAGGTCCGGCGTGGACGGCGAATTGGCCTGCTTGAACTTGCTGAATCCCGCCGCAGTGAGTTTCTTGACCGCTTCGGAGTAGGTCAGCGCCGAGACGTCGGGAACCTCGCGCTGCTCCGGGCCGGTCGACACGTTGATGGTGATCTCGTCGCCGGCACCCACCGAGGAATTGGCGGCCGGGTCCGTGCTGATCACGTGGTCGGGCGGAATCGCGGAGTCGGGCTTCTGCTGGGTGCGCGTCTTGAAGCCCTTGTTCTGCAGCGAGGCGATCGCATCGGCCGACGCCTGACCCCGCACGTCGGGCACCTGGACATTGCGGGTACTGCCACCGAAGGTGTTGATCGCGATGGTGACCACGATGGTCAGCACCGCCAGCACGGCGACGACCGCTATCCACCGGCCTATCGATCCGACGTTGCGATGGTCGTCGGTGTCGTCGAAATTCTGGCGCGGCAACGGGTCGGTGCGCGGCCCGCCATGGCCCGATGACAGCAGCGATCGGCGTTCGGCGCCGGTGAGCACCT
>NZ_HG964938.1:515995-526734 GCF_000613245.1 Mycobacterium asiaticum DSM 44297 | reverse complement strand
GGGCGGGCGGCGGCCCGCCCGCACCGCGGCGACGGCATCGGCAAAGGGCCCGCCGCTGCGGTAGCGCTGGCTGGGGTTCTTCACCAGGGTGATCTCGATGAGCTCGCGGACGTTGGGCGGCAGGTCGGCCGGCAACGGCGGCGGCGGCTCCTTGATGTGCTTCATGGCCACCGTGAGTGCGCCGTCACCGGTGAAAGGCCGCTTGCCCGAGACCACCTCATAGCCGACCACACCGAGCGCGTAGACGTCACTGGCCGGCGTTGCGTCGTGGCCGAGGGCCTGTTCCGGTGCGATGTACTGCGCGGTGCCCATCACCATGCCGGTCTGGGTCACCGGCGCCGCGTCGACGGCCTTGGCGATGCCGAAGTCGGTGATCTTCACCTGACCGGTCGGCGTGATCAGGATGTTGCCGGGCTTGACGTCGCGGTGCACCAGGCCGGCGGCGTGGGCGATCTGCAGCGCGCGGCCGGTCTGCTCGAGCATGTCCAGCGCGTGCCGCAGCGACAGCCGGCCGGTGCGTTTGAGCACCGAATTCAGCGGCTCACCGTTAACCAGCTCCATCACCAGGTAGGCCGTGCGGCCCTCCCCGTCCATTGCGCTCTCTCCGTAGTCGTGCACCTGCGCGATTCCGGGGTGGTTGAGCATCGCGGTGGTGCGCGCCTCGGCGCGGAACCGCTCAATGAACTCCGGGTCCTGGGAGAACTCCTGCTTGAGCACTTTGACCGCGACGCGCCGGCCGAGGCGGCTGTCCACCGCCTCCCATACCTGGCCCATGCCACCGGTGGCGATGAGCCGCTGCAGGCGGTACCTGCCCGACAGCGTCACCCCGACGCGGGGACTCATGTTTCGCCTCGCTCAGACCCGACGCGACGTCGGCGACGCGCGCTCGCGACCGCGACGGCACGTGCCATCGGTGCAACCCTCACTCGCCTGTGGCGACTCATGGTCCCCCTTGCAAAGCAGCCTCGATCACTGCCCGCCCGATCGGCGCGGCCAATGCGCCTCCGGTCGCGGACAGACGATCGCCACCGTTCTCGACCAGCACCGCCACCGCAACCTTCGGGGCCTGCGCGGGTGCGAAGGCGATGTACCACGCGTGCGGCGGAGTGTGCCGCGGGTCGGTGCCATGCTCTGCGGTGCCCGTCTTGGATGCGATCTGCACGCCGGGAATCGCCCCTTTCTGCTGTGCGAGTTTCTCGGCGCCGACCATCAGCTCTGCTAGCTTAGCGGCGACCTGCGGCGACACTGCGCGGCGCTGCTGATAAGGGGCGGTGGTGCTGATATTGGCCAGGTCCGGCCCCTTGAGACTCTCGACGAGGTAGGGCCGCATCATCACGCCACCGTTGGCGATGGCCGCGGCGACCTCCGCGTTCTGCAGCGGGGTGAACGCCACGTCCTTCTGCCCGATGCTGGTCATCCCCAGCGCCGCACCGTCGGCGATGGCACCCACCGTCGATTCGGCGACCTGCAGCGGAATCGGCTCCGGAGCGGTGTCCAGGCCGAACGCCTGCGCCATGCTGCGCAGGGCGTCCGCGCCGGTCGACAGGCCGAGCTGCACGAACGCGGTATTGCACGATTTGGCGAACGCCTCGGTCAGCGACACGGTGGGTTCGGAGCTGCAGGCGGTGCCACCGTAATTCTCCAGAGTGGCGGTGCTGTTCGGCAGCGGGATGGTCGGTGCCGCGGTCAGCTGCTGATTCACCGTCGCCCCGGCCTGCAGCGCCGCGGCCGTGGTGATCACCTTGAAAGTCGACCCGGGTGGGTAGGTTTCCGAGATCGCACGATTGATCAGCGGGTTGTCGGGGTTGTCCCGCAGCCGCTGCCAGGCCTGGGCCTGTACCTCGGCGTTGTGGGACGCCAGCAGATTCGGGTCGTAGGACGGCGACGACACCAGCGCCAGGATCTTGCCGGTGGCCGGTTCGATGGCGACCACGGCCCCCTTGCAGGGCGGTCCGCCGCAGCCCTGCTGCATCGCATCCCAGCCGGCCTGCTGGATGCGCGGGTTGATGGTGGTGTCGACGTTGCCGCCGCGCGGATCGCGCCCGGTGAAGAAGTCCGCCAGCCGGCGACCGAACAGCCGCTCGTCGGATCCGTTGAGCAGCAAATCTTCGGCACGTTCCAGGCCGGCGCTGGAATACCGCAGCGAGTAGAAGCCGGTAACCGGCGCGAACACCTCCGGGTTGGGATACATCCGCAGAAATCGGAACCGGCTGTCGGTGGCCACCGAATAAGCCAGCAGCTGGCCGCCGGCGATGATCTGTCCTCGCTGCCGCGAGTACTCGTCGAGCAGGACCCGCTGATTGCGGGGATCGGCACGCAACCCGTCCGCCGTGAAAACCTGCGTCATGGTGGCGTTCAGCAGCAGCAAAACGATCAACGCCATCACGGTCATCGAGATCCGGCGCAGCGAGGTGTTCATACGCGCTCGATCACCTCGGTACTGGCCGCCGCGATCGGCGACTTCTTCCGCGGACGGGTACGCAGCGGACGTCGCGCCCCGTCGGAGACGCGGGCCAGGATGCCCAGCAGCACGTAGTTCGCCAACAGCGACGACCCGCCGTAGGACATCCACGGCGTGGTCAGACCGGTCAGCGGAATCAGCTTGGTGACGCCGCCGACGACGATGAACAATTGAATCGCCAGCGTCGAGGACAGGCCGGCGGCCAGCAGCTTGCCGAAGCTGTCCCGGGTGGCGATCGCGGTGCGCATGCCCCGGATGATGACGATTGTGTAGAGCATCAGGATGCTGGCCAGCCCGACCAGCCCGAGCTCCTCGCCGAATGCGGCAATGATGAAGTCGGTCGAGGCGGCGGGAACCGTGTCTGGTTGGCCGTTGCCGAGCCCGGTGCCGAAGATGCCGCCGGTGGCGAAGCTGAACAGCGCCTGCACCATCTGGTATCCGCTGCCGTCGGGGTCGGCAAACGGGTCCAGCCACGTCTGCACCCGCACCCGCACGTGCGAGAAAAGGTAGTACGCCACCACGCTTCCCGCGGCGAACAGCACCAGGCCCAGCACCACCCAACTGAACCGCTGCGTGGCCAGGTACACCACCACCAGAAACGACGCATACAGCAGCAGCGAGGTCCCGAGGTCCTTCTCGAAGACCATCACCCCTACCGAGATCACCCACGCCGCGAGCAGCGGCGCCAGGTCACGCGGCCGCGGCAGGGTCATGCCCATCAAATGCTTGCCGGCGCTGGTGAACAGGTTGCGCTTGGCCACCAGCACCGCGGAGAAGAAAATCAGCAGCAGGATCTTGGAGAACTCAGCCGGCTGAATTGAAAAGCCCGGCAACCGAATCCAGATCTTGGCGCCGTTCTGCTCCGACAACGAGGCGGGCAGCAGCGCGGGTATCACCAGAAAAATCAGGCCGGTCAGCCCGCAGATGTAACCGTACCGGGCGAGCTGCCGGTGATCCTTGAGGAACGTCACCACCAACGCGAAGGCGGTCACACCGACCAGCGTCCAGAGCATCTGCTGGTTGGCACTGGGGTGGCCATGACGACCAACTTCCTTGTCCACCAAGTCAAGTCGATGAATCATCACCAGCCCAAGCCCGTTGAGCAGCGCCACCACCGGCAACAGCAGCGGATCGGTGTAGGGCGCGAAACGCCGCAGTGTGAGATGCGCGATTCCGAACAGCGTCAGAAAACCCAGCCCGTACGTGCTCAGGTCCCAGTGCAGACCACGCTCCTGGTTGGCCTCCACGATGAACAGCGCGGCGATGGTGATCAGCGCGGCGAAGCACAACAGCAGCAACTCGGCATTGCGCCGAGTCGGCAAAGGTGGGGTCACCGCTACCGGTGCCGGTAGTTCCGTCGTCGTCATGCCGCTGCCCGGCAGTTCACGCCTTGCTGTGCGGGTTGCGGGTTTTCGCTCGTCGTCGGCGACGTCGCGGGCGGCGTCGAGGACGACGGCGTAGCAGGCGCTGCCGGGGTGGTGCTGGGGGGTGTCGTCGATGTGGTGGAGGGGGTGCCGGATGTGGTCGACGTGGTCGCCGGGGTCGAAGTGGACGTGGACGGTGTGGCCGGCTGGGTGCCAGAGGCCGGCGGGTTGGTCTCGGGTGTGCCGCTGCTGTTGGTTGACGGCGCCGGCGGCTCCGGCGGTGACGTTGCACGAGCCGGTGGGCATTCCGGCAGCAGCGACTTGGCCAACTCGCGCAATTGTTTACGGGCGCCCTCGAGGGTGTCGGCGGGCAACCCATCCTGCACTGACTTGCGGGCCGAGGGGTTGAGGTCCTCCAGCTTTACCTGCCGGCATCCCGATTGGCCCGCAGTGGCCTCGGAGATCTCATTGCCCTTGAGGCATCCCACCGCGTAGGTGCTGTGCAGGGACAACCCGAGCAGTGAGCCCTGAATGCCGCGCATGATGGCGACCGTGCCGTTGTCGTTCGCGACGTAGTAGTTGTTGCGGATGATCGCGTTGCCGATGCCCAGGCCGGCGATCAACAGCAGCACCGCCAGCGCGATGACCAGCCCCAGCCGTCGGCGTGACCAGCGACGGCGTGGTGGTTCGGCCGGCGGCGCAACCCGCTTGGTGACTTCACCCTTGCGCTGGCCGATCGCCGAGGCCCGGCCGGCCGCGGTGTTGGGCAGGGTCAGTTGGTCGTCGTCACCGTCCCCGGATACCGCCCCGGCCAGGATCGGCTGGGTTTGGCCGAACTCGTCGTCGACGACGTCAGCGACGACGACAGTGACGTTGTCCGGCCCCCCACCGCGCAAGGCCAATTCGATGAGGCGATAAGCACTTTCGGCGACGTCTGGAATCTGCAGCGCCTCGGCGATGGTCTCGTCGCTGACCGGGTCGGAGAGTCCGTCCGAGCACAGCAGGTAACGGTCGCCGGCCCGAGCCTCCCGCATCGTCAGCGTGGGCTCCACCTCGTGGCCGGTCAGCGCACGCATGATCAGCGAACGCTGCGGGTGGCTGTGCGCCTCTTCGGCGGTGATCCGGCCCTCGTCGACCAAGGTCTGAACGAAGGTGTCGTCCTTGGTGATCTGTGACAGCTCGCCATCGCGGAAGAGGTAACCGCGCGAGTCGCCGATGTGCACCAGCCCGAGCCGGTTACCGGCGAACAGGATGGCGGTGAGCGTGGTGCCCATGCCCTCGAGGTCGGGCTCCATTTCGACCTGGGCGGCGATCGCGGCGTTGCCGGCCCGCACCGCGTTGTCGAGTTTGGCCAGTAGGTCGCCACCGGGCTCGTCATCGTCGAGATGGGCCAACGCGGCAATCACCAACTGCGACGCCACCTCGCCCGCTGCATGGCCGCCCATACCGTCGGCCAGGGCCAGCAACCGCGCTCCGGCGTAAACGGAGTCTTCGTTGTTGGCGCGCACCAAGCCGCGATCGCTGCGAGCGGCGTACCGCAGGACGAGGGTCACGGGCGCAACTCTATTGCCGTCTTGCCGATCCGAACCGGCGTACCTATGGGAACTCTTACCGCAGTCGTCACCTTCGCCCTGTCGAGGTAAGTGCCGTTGGTCGATCCTAGATCTTCCACATACCATTCCGAGCCGCGCTGAGACAGCCTCGCATGCCGTGTCGAGGCGTAATCGTCAGTCAACACCAAGGTCGAGTCATCCGCGCGGCCAATCAGCACCGGTTGCCCACTCAGGGTGATCCGCGCGCCCTGCAGCGCCCCCTCGGTCACCACCAGATAGCGGGCGGCGTCGCGGCGCTGGCGGGACAGCAAGTTGCCCCGCAGGGTAAGTCCGCGCCGCACCATCACCGCACCCGTCGGGGCGTAGATGTCAGTGCGCAGGATCCGCAATACCGACCAGATGAACAGCCACAGCAGCATGAGGAAACCGGCACGCGTCAGTTGCAGTACCAACCCCTGCATCTGGCGGTCCTTTCCGTCCCGGCACTGCCCTCCCCGCGCCACTGCTGCCGAGCACCTCGGCAAAGTCACGATACTTCGACAGCGGCCGACGCGGGAGATGCGCGGCCGCTTCGAAACAATGGGTTCAGTGGATCCGGACGATGATCTCGGAATGACCCAGCCGGATCACGTCACCATCGGCCAACTGCCATTCCTGCACCGGCGCGTTGTTGACGGTGGTGCCGTTGGTGGAGTTCAGGTCGGATAGCAATGCGACCTGGCCGTCCCAGCGGATCTCCAGATGCCGGCGGGAGACGCCGGTGTCGGGCAACCGGAACTGGGCGTCCTGGCCGCGTCCGATGATGTTGGAACCGTCCCGTAGCTGGTAGGTCCGGCCGCTGCCGTCGTCGAGCTGCAGGGTCACCTGCGCGCCGACCGAGCCGTAGCCGCCCTGACCGTAGCCGCCGTACCCGCCGCCGACCTGCCCGTAGTCCGACGCGGCCTGCTGACCGTAGTCGGGCGCGGGCGGTTGGCCGTAGTCGTAGTCGCGGCCGGCCGGCTCGCCGTAGCCGCCGCCTTGCGGGGCGTACCCGCCCGGGGCAGCGGTCTCGGCGTATTGGGTGTAATCGCCGCTGCTGCCGTAATCCTGTCGGTAGCCGCCCTGCTGGTAACCCTGGTCCTGGCCGTAGCCGCCGCCCTGGTCGGGGTAGGACGGACGCTGCGGTTCCGGCGGTGCCGGGGGTGCGCTCGGGGCGCCGTACCCGCCGTCGTCCTGGCGGGCGGGCTCGCGTCCGTAGTCGCCGTAGCCGCCGTACCCGGGCTGGCCGCCCTGGGGTTGGCCCTGCGGCTGGCCGTACCCGCCACCCTGCTGATAGCCCTGGTCCTGGCCGTACCCACCGCCCGGGCCGCCATAGCCCCCGGCCGGCGGAGCGGGCGGCGCGACGGGAGGCTGCGCCTCATACGTCGGTGCGTAGCCGCTCTGGCCCTGGTCGCCGTAACCGCCGCCCTGATCGCCATAGCCGCTCGGGGCGCCGTAGCCGCCGCTCTGGTCCTGGTAGCCGCGCTGCTCGGGGTAACCGCCCGGCGCGCCGTAGCCGCCCTGGCCCTGGTAGCCGCCGCGCTGGTCGTAGCCGCCGGGTGCAGAACCCTGGTCGTAGCCGCCCTGGTAGCCGCCCCGCTGGTCGTAGCCGCCCTGCGGGGGACCCTGGTCGTAGCCCTGGCCGCCGTAACCGCCCTGATCCTGTGGGTGTTGCGGCGGCGGGTAACCCTGCTGGGGCGGGTAACCGCCGGCCTCGGGCGGATATCCGGGAGGGCCGCCCTGCTGGTAGCGGTCGTCGTAGTACTCGTCGGGCCGCCCCTGCCCCTGACCGCGGTAGCTCGGATTGTCAGTCATCGGTCGTACTCCTGGTTCTGCGCCAAACGCATCATCTGATTGTGGCGGGGCGGAATGTGTAACCGTCGGGCGGGGCTCGACGTCGGGGTTGACAGTCCCGCGGGCGCGGAACTGGCCGGTATGCAGGTTCGAGGACCGCTCGAACCGGACGACCACATCACCATACGTTTGCCACCCCTGTTCTTGGATATAGTCGGCCAGGTACCGAGCAAAAGCGCCCGACGTGAGCTCCGGGTCAGCGCCCAACTTCTCGAAGTCGTGCACACTGAGGGTAATGATGTATTCGTTGGGTGCCAAAAGGCGGTTTCCCGGCAGCGACCGGACGCCATCTGCGGCTTCTCGGCGCAGCAGGACTTCCACCTCTTGGGGGACGATCGATCCTCCGAACACACGAGCAAACGCATCACCCACGGTCGCTTCGAGTTTGCGCTCGATGCGCTGAACTAGCCCTCGTTGGCTACCCATTCTCGCGCGCTCGCCTCACTCGTGTTCTAAGGAAGATCGTCGGCGGACGGCAATCGATGCGGCCGCGTGGCGTTTCAACCCCAATCGTATCGGGACAGTGCGATCCGGCGTCACCGTGAGATTTCTGAGAATCACATCGATACCGTTCAGAGACCTGGACGGCCCGGGGGCCACTCCCACGGTTGGTGCGCGCGGCTACTACAGTGATATGGTCCTCCGGTTGTTTCGGGCGAGTGGCGGAATGGCAGACGCGCTGGCTTCAGGTGCCAGTGTCCTTCGGGACGTGGGGGTTCAAGTCCCCCTTCGCCCACAGATTTCCCCGGCTTCGCGCCGGGGTTTTTTGTTGCTCGGCGGGGAGCGGATGCGGCGCCGTCTACGGTCTATCTGGAAAACGCGACGACCGAGGGAGCGCAGAGTTGAACATCGACCCCGCTGCCACCGCCTGGCTGCTTGCCAGTACCGCCCTTGTGCTGCTGATGACGCCGGGGCTGGCAATCTTCTATGGCGGCATGGTGCGCACGACCGGCGTGCTGAACATGATCATGATGAGCTTCATCTCCATCCCGCTGGTCACGGTGGCGTGGCTGCTGGTCGGCTACAGCCTGGCCTTCTCCGACGGCGGCGGCTTCATCGGCGGACTGGCTCATGCCGGCATGAGCGGCATCGGCCCGGACACCCCGCACGACAAGGTGCCCGAGCTGCTGTTCGCCACCTTTCAGTTGACCTTCGCGATCATCACCGCGGCGCTGGTCAGCGGCGCCATCGCCGACCGCGCCAAGTTCGCCGCCTGGATGGTGTTCGTGCCGCTGTGGTCGGTGGCGGTCTATGCCGTCATCGCCCACTGGGTGTGGGCGCCGACCGGCTGGCTGTACAAGATGGGCGTGCTCGACTACGCGGGCGGACTGGTCGTCGAGATCGTGTCCGGTTCCTCGGCGCTCGCGCTGGCGCTGGTGCTGGGCCCGCGCATCGGCTTCAAGGTGGAGGCGATGCGCCCGCACAACCTGCCCTTCGTGCTGCTCGGTGTGGGGCTGCTGTGGTTCGGCTGGTTCGGGTTCAATGCGGGGTCTGCGTTGGCGGCCAACGGATTGGCGTCCGCCATCTTCCTCAACACCCTGGTCGCCGGCTGCCTGGGCATGCTGGGCTGGCTTTCGGTGGAACAAATCCGGGACGGCAAGCCCACGACGTTCGGTGCGGCCTCCGGCGTGGTCGCCGGTCTGGTAGCCATCACGCCGTCGTGCGGGGAGGTCAACACCCTCGGCGCCGCCGTCGTCGGACTCACGGCCGGAGTCGTCTGCTCGTTCGCCATCCTGGCCAAGTTCAAGCTCAACTACGACGACTCACTCGACGTCGTCGGCGTGCACTTCGTCGGCGGCGTTGTGGGCGTGCTGCTGATCGGGCTGTTCGCCACCGCGGTGATGACCAGCGGCCCCAAGGGGCTCTTCTACGGCGGCGGGCTCGGTCAGCTCGGCAAACAATCGCTGGCGATGGTGGTGGTCGGCTTGTACGCCTTCGCGACGAGCTTTGTGCTGGCCAAGGTGATCGAGCGGGTGATGGGATTCCGGCTCAGCGCCGCGGACGAGAAGAGCGGCGTCGACCTCACCCAGCACGCCGAGACGGCCTACCCGGAAGGCGTGTACGGCCACCAGGCTCCGCGGCGCGCGTCGTCATTCGGTGAGCGGGACGAGACCCGCCCCCGATCCGGCGACGACGACGATTACGAATGATGCCGCCACTGCATCTCGGTAATCTGGCCCCGTGAAGAGCCAGACTGTGCCCGGTGGGGTCGTGCACGAACTGCCCGTTGACCTGCGCGACGCGCTGATCGCCAATTCCACCGCCCTTGCGCTATGGCAGGACATCACGCCGCTGGCGCGCAACGAGTTCATCTGCTGGGTCGAAGACGCCAAACAGCAGGCGACCCGCGAGCGCCGCATCCGGCGAACCCAGGAAGAGCTCGAGGAAGGCAAGCGCCGGCCCTGCTGCTGGCCGGGGTGCAAGCACCGCGAGCGCAACGGCAGGTAGCCGTCGGCAAACTCGGCGGTGCGCATCCGCGCTGATACTGACGCATGTGCAACTGCACGGCAAAACCCACGGGGGGTATGCAACATGCCGGTGAGGGGTATCGGCTAGTTAGGGTTGCCTACACAATGTAAGGGTGGGGATTACGCATTCGATGAGCGGGCCGTGATGGCGGCCCCCATCTGGATGGCGTCGCCGCCCGAGATCCACTCGGCGCTGTTGTCCAGCGGTCCGGGTCCGGCGGCGCTGTTGGCGGCCGCGGGTGCCTGGCAGGCGCTGGGCGCCGAGTACGCCGACGCGACCGCCGAACTTCTCGCTGTGCTCGGCGCGGCACAGAGCGCCTGGGAGGGGCCGAGCGCCGCCGAGTATGTCATCGCCCACGCTCCCTACCTGGCCTGGTTGACCCAGGCGCAGGCCAAAAGCGACGCCGCGGCGCTTCAGCAGGAGGCCGCGGCGGCCGCCTACACGACGGCGCTGGCGGCGATGCCCACCCTGGGCGAGCTGGCCGCCAACCACGTCGTGCACGGCGTCCTCGTCGCCACCAATTTCTTCGGCATCAACACCGTTCCGATCGCCGTCAACGAAGCCGACTACGTGCGGATGTGGATCCAGGCCGCCACCACGATGAGCACCTACGACGCGGTGTCCTCGGCGGTATTGGGCGCCGTGCCGCAGACCATGCCCGCGCCCGCGGTGCTCAAATCCGAGGCGGTGGCGCCCACCCAGATGGCGGCCGCGGGACCGGCGGCCGACGCCGGCACCCAACTCAATTTCTCGGACCTCATCAGCCAGCTGCTGCAGGGCTACATCAACTATGTCCAGCAGTTGTTCGCGCCGATCACCGATTTCCTGCAGGACCCGTTGGGCAACAGCGTCAAATTGATCACCGACTTCCTGACGAATCCGTCTCAGGCCTTGATCACCTGGGGTCCACTGCTGTCCGCGGTCGCCTATCAGGTCTTCTCCAATGTCGGTGCGGCGCTGACCTATCCGCAATTGCTGCTGCAACCGCTGCTGGCGATCACCCTCGGTGTGGTGGCCGGA
>NZ_HG964938.1:508796-515950 GCF_000613245.1 Mycobacterium asiaticum DSM 44297 | reverse complement strand
ACCGAGCGGGGTGACCTCGGCGGCGGCACCGGCTGCCTCGGCGGCCGGCGCGGGCGCACCGGCACCGACCGCGGCCGCGCCCGCAGCCGCGGGCCCGCTGGTGCCGTATGCCGTGCCGGGGTTGGATCCGGGCGGCGGCTTCACCCCCACGCTGCGGGACCGGACGGCAGCCAAGGCGCCGGCGGAAGGGATTCCGGCGGCCGCCGCGGGAGTCTCGGCGCGCGAGAAACGCCGCGCCCGTCGGCGGCGCACCGACACCATGCCGGAGTTTCAGTACGGCGACGAGTTCATGGACTTCGACGATCCCGATGCGGCCCCGGTGGAGGAGCCGTCGGTGGCGGCGTCCAGTCGCGGCGCGGGAACCATGGGCTTCGGCGGCACGGTCGCCAAGGACGACGCCGACGCCACCGGGCTGATGACGCTGGCCTCCGACTCATTCGGTGGGTCGCCGACGATCCCGATGCTGCCCACCACCTGGGACCGCAACGAGCCGTAGCCGCTCAGTTGGGTTGGGTGTTGACCCAGCCCACGACCTCCGCCGTGACCGGGTCGGTGATGTCGTTGTACTCCGGGTGCTTCTTGAGCACCGTCACCACCATCGAGCACACCGGCACGATGCGCTTCCCTTCAGACTTGGTGTCCTGCAGCGCCTGCTCCAACAACAGCGTCGCCAAGCCGCGGCCGCCGAACTCGGGGTCGATCTCGGTGTGGTGGAAGACGCGCTGGTCGCCGCGATCGGCGTAGTCGGCCAATCCGACGACCTGGCCGCCGACCGAGATGGTGTATTTGCGGTCCTCCTCGGTGATGGTGACTTCTGCGCCGGTCTTGTCGACGGTCATGAGTGCTCCTTCGGTTTCGATGCGGACCCAGGCAGTGGCCTGGGCAATAGCCGGGTGGTGGGCATGGGCGGGGCCGGCAGCCTGGCGACCGAACCGCGGTAGCCGTGTACGGCGCCGAACCGGTCGTCGGCTTGCTCCCATTGCCGGCGATATTCGACGATCTCGTCGTGGCTGCGTCCCAAGAAGTTCCACCACATCACCAGTTGTTCCCCGAAAGGGGTGCCGCCCAACAACAGAACCCGGGCCGGTCGCTCCCCCAGATTGCGCAGCGGCAACACGCGATGCCCCGGCCCCTGGTATCCCAGATCGGCAACACCTAGGCCGGCCCCGCACATTTCCACCGCACCCTGGTCGCACAGCACACCGTGCTCGAAGGCCGGGTCGACCTCCAGTTCCAGTGCGGCATGTGCGTCGAGATCGATCTGGGCGCCGACCAGCGGGGTGAATGTCGTTACGGGCGAACGACTTCCGATCAACTCACCGAGGAACACCCGAATCCGGGCACCGGCCAGCGGCACCGGTTCGGGCCGATAGTGCGCGAAGTCGCGTCCGGTGTCGCGGGCAGCATCGGGCAGCGCCACCCACAGCTGCGCCCCGTGCAACACCCCGGAATCCACCGAGACCTCCGAGTGGCAGATGCCCGCCCCGGCAGTCATCAGATTCAGCTCGCCCGGCCGCACCCTGGCGTGCACACCGGCGCTGTCGCGATGTTCCACTTCCCCGCTGAACAACCAGCTCACCGTTTGCAGGCCGGTGTGCGGGTGCGGCGGCACGTCCATCCGCACCGACGCGGGACCATAGTGGTCGACGAAGCACCACGCTCCGATGAGCGAGCGTTCCCGTTGCGGCAACGTGCGCTGTACCCGCATCGCCCGCGGCCCGCCCAGCGGCACTTCGCGCGGACGCAACACCTCCACCTCGGGCCTCGATTCGGCCTGCTCTGCGCCACAGGCAACCTCGGTCGGCGTGCTTTCGAGGTTGCTCATCGTCGACCCTCCGAGAACTGGGCAGTTGGCGGCGATACCGCGACCCTACTCGCCGGAGCGCCCTACTTTCGGGGCGGCTGCAGTGCCTTCATCGCGACGCGCATGATCGGCTCCGGCACCCGGTCTTTGAGCGCCAGGGCGCGATCGGCCGCGCGGGACCGCAGCGGGGTGCCGCGACCGAACACCCGGTTCAGCGGTCCCCCGGTCGGTTCGACGGTCACGTGCAGCGGCGGGGTGTCCACCGCCGAGCCGAGCGCATTGGAGATGACCATGCGCTGAATCTCGCTGGTCCCTTCGAAGATCGTGTAGAGCTTGGCATCTCGGTACCATTTCTCGACCGGGTGGTCGGTGATGTAGCCCCAGCCACCCATCGTCTGAATGGCGCGCTCGGTGGCTTTGACCGCGACCTCGCTGGCGGCGAGCTTCGACATCGAACCTTCGCCGCGTTCGAAGGGGACTCCGCTGGCCGCCATCCAGGACGCGCGCCAGGTCAGTAGCCGGGCGGCGTCGATCTGAGTCGCCAACTCCGCCAACGGAAACGAGACACCCTGGTGGTCGATGATGGGTCCGCCGAACGCCTCCCGCTCGGTCGCGTATGCGGTGGCGTATTCCAGTGCCGCACGCGCGATCCCGATCGCCTGCGCGGCGACCATCGGGCGGGTCTGCTCGAAGGTGCCCAATGTTGCCGAGCCGGATTTCTTGCCGCCGGCGACCACCTCCCGGGCTTTGGCCAGCTTGTGTTCGAGCTTGTCTTCTCCGCCAAGCAAATTGGCACCCGGGATCCGGACATCGTTGAATTTGAGCTCGGCGGTGTGTGATGCGCGGCAGCCCATCTTGTCCAGCTTGCGCACCAACTCGAGTCCCGGCGTGCCACCGGGCACCACGAACAAGGCCTGACCGCGGTGGCCGAGTTCCTGGTCGACGACCGCGTTCACCACGTGCACGTTGGCAATGCCGCCGTTGCCGATCCACATCTTGTGGCCGTTGATAATCCAGTCGTCACCGTCGCGGCGCGCGGTGGTCCGCAGATTGCGGACGTCGCTACCGCCTTCGGGCTCAGAAATCGCCAGCGCGGCAAGCTTGAGGTCACCCGGGGTTCCGAAGCATTCGGGCGCCCATTCCAGCATCTGTTCGGGGGACGCGGCCTGACCGATTGCCGAGAGCGCCAGCGCCGGCATCACAATGGCCAAACCGATTCCGGCGCAGCCCCAGAACAACTCCTCCATGAACATCGGCAGCGAGATGCCGGTCGGGTCACCGATCAGGTCGCGATAGAACAGCGGGCTGTAGAAACCGCGCTGCGCCGCCTCCTCCAAGACGGGCCAGGGGAACTCCTGGTGCTGGTCATAGTGGAGGGCGACCGGGCGGATGACCTCTTCGGCGAACTCGTGGGTGCGACGCGCCAGGTCGTGTTGCGCATGAGTGGGGGTCAGGTCGAAGGTCATGAGAGCGCCTCTGGGTCAGTTGCCTCGGCCCGTACGGGGCCCCTGTCGTCCCCGGTATACCCTCCTCTACCGCTCTGCTATCCAACGGATTGACGGCGGCCGCATCAGGCCGCCGAGCGCGGTCCGGCCTCGGCCGCCCGGGCGGTCGGCAGGTGCAACACCACCGCGGTGGCCGGGACGGCGTCGTTCTCGCGGCGCGCCAGCAGCGCGGCACTCTCGGGCAGCTGCCTGGGGTTGATCTCGCCCGAGGCGATCCGGCGCAGCACGTCGTGGGCCTTGGCGAGTTGTTCACGCTTGCGGTACTGACCGCCGGGCAGCTTGACGCCGGCCCAGACTCCCCATTCCTCGCGGTGCCTGATCGCCCGTTCGGCGCACGACCGTTGCTCTGCGAGCGGGCAGCGGCGCAGGCACTGAATCCGGGCCTCGGTGGCGGACCGCTCGTAGGCCCGAGCTTTGGCGGCGCCGTCACCACAGTCGTCGTCGGGGTAACCGAACCAGAGTTCCGGGTTCGTCGCGCAGGGGTTGGTCATGCCGGCCTCCTTCAGGAAATGAAACGTAGACAAAAGCGTATACACAGGATTGGAGATCGCGCAAGAGAAGTGCGACAGAAACGTATATACACAACGGTGACTCAATCGCTGTGTAATATCCGGGACATGGCCGGAGCCAGCCGTGAGCCGTGAGTCGGCCGGCGCGGCGATCCGGGCGCTCCGCGAGTCGCGGGACTGGTCGCTCGCCGACCTCGCCGCCGCCACCGGCGTCAGCATCATGGGACTGAGCTATCTCGAGCGCGGTGTCCGCAAGCCGCACAAAAGCACAGTTCAACAGGTCGAAAACGGCCTCGGTCTGCCGCCGGGAACCTATTCGCGGCTGGTGGTCGCGGCCGACCCGGAAGCCGAACTCGGCCGGTTGCTCGCAGCCCAGCCGGCCGAGCCCGGCCCCGCGGGTGCAGATCCAGTCGTCCAGCGTCACGACGACACCGATGTTCTTGCCCGCTATGCCGAAGCGCAGCGCGAAACGCTCGAAGCCTTCATCGACCGGCTGCCAGCGAAAACATCAAACGAATACGAGTCGTATATTCAGGACGTGATCGCACAGTGCGTCAAGGCTGAGATGCTGGCCGCCAGTTCTTGGCGGTTGGCCGTGAATTCAGGCGGCGAATCGGCCTCCCGCTTGATCGAACATCTGCATGCGCTCGAGGAAACCCGCAGCGCCCTGTTGCAACGGTTACCGTCAAGCCTGGGCGCGCAGTTCGAGCAGGCTTGCGCGCAGTCGGCTCTGCCGGACGCGGTAGTTGCGGCAATGATCGGCATCGGCGCCGACGAGGTGTGGGACATCCGCACCCGCGGCGTAATTTCCCAAGCCGTCCTCCCCCGGGTGCGCGCTTTCATCGATTCCGTGCAGGGCGCGCAGTCGGCCCAGCACGTGCCGGTGGGCGGGGACAGTGAGGAAGACCGGTGAGTCCATCCGAGGTCGAGACGTTGACCCGCGCCCATCAGCTGTTCGCCGGCGCTGATCATCCGGTGCCGACGATCACGCTCGAACCAGACCGCCTTGGCGGGTCTGGTGATCCGAACAGCCTTGTGCAACAAAAGCATTACCTGCATGCTGCGCACCGTGTTCACGCCACGCTGGTATCGAGTGGCCGGACGGATGAGACGTTGACGACGATCCTTGCCGGTGCGCATCGGGATCGGGCGACGGCACGAGAGCTGACAGGCAATGTCGTCGATGAGGCCCGCGCGGATGCCGCGATCCCGTCGACAACACCGCTCGCCCAGCGGGAGGCGCTGCGCCGGCGGGTGGCACGGTTACGCGCACAGCGCGCGCACGTCGTGGCAGCCCGAGGGCAGGCCCGGCGGCGTCTGGCGGCTGTGCGTGCGCTGCGTTATCGCTCATCGCACCATCGTCCGGACCTGCGGTCGGCGCACGGCCGCGCCGGCCGCGCGGTCCGGGCCGCTCTGTCGCGCCTCGGCCGTCCCTACGTGTGGGGGGCGACCGGGCCCGACCGGTTCGACTGCTCCGGTCTGGTCCAGTGGGCCTACAAGCAGGCCGGAGTGCACCTCGACCGCACCACTTACCAACAGATCAACGACGGCGTCCCGGTGCCGCGCTCGCAGGTACAGCCCGGCGACCTCGTATTTCCGCACGCCGGGCACGTGCAGATGGCGATCGGAAACAATCTCGTGGTCGAGGCTCCCTACTCGGGCGCGTCGGTCCGGATCAGCCGGCTGGGCAACAACGTGCAGATACGGCGGCCCTGGTGAGAACCGTGATCAGCGCCCTGGTGAGAGAAGGTTGAACCCATGTCGGAACCCACCGGATCCCTAATGGCCGCAATCCGGGAGCGACAGAACGTCCTGGCGGGGAAGTACGGCATAGCCGCCGAAGCCGACCGCACCCTGTCCGAGGTCCTGACCAGCGCACATCAGACCATGCTTGACAGCATCCGGCGGCTCGATGCCATCGCGGCCGAGATCGAGCGCACCCAGCAGGCCGAACTCGCCGGCGATACCCCACTGGGAACGCGCGAATACCAGCGGTTCCTGGTAGCCAAGCAGCGTGAGATCGCCGCGATCTTGACGGACGCCCAAGAGATCAGCAAGGCGAAAAGCCTCGTACTGCGGGGTTTGCAGGACCGGTACCGGAGCTGCGGTTCGGCGTGAATTGTCCGGGCCACACCGCGTGGGTACTGTCCCGCGGCATGAAGTGGTCGGGCGCGCGCGGATCACGTCGATGACGACATATCAGGACCTCGTCGACACCATGCGGCGCATCCAACAAAGCACCGGGGGCCCGCAAGCCTGGATGACCGGGCTGACGGCCGCGGAAGTGACCGACGCGTTGAGCCCCGCGACGTCCGTGCCACGACTCGATGCGATCCTGGCCAAGATCCGTCAGCAACATCCCGACTTGTTCTCGCCGAATGGAACACCCCCGCCCGCCGGTCTGCCCACCCGCACCGAGGGCGATGCGGCCAAAGCCATCGCCCAAGCCGAAACCGCACTGGCGCACCAGAATTCGGCGACATCTCAGCTCGACCTGCAGGTGATCTCAGCCATCCTCAATGCCCACCTGACGAACACTGAAGGTCGCGACGCACTCACCAAGTTGCAGCAGGAACTCGAGTCCGCGGTCGCGGTGCGCACAGATCTGGACACCCCGGCCGGTGCCCGGGACTTCCAGCGGTACTTGATCGGCAAACTGAGAGACATCCGCGAGGTTGTCGCGACCGCGAGTCTGGACGACACGTCGAAGTCGGCCTTGATGGCCGCATGGACATCGCTGTACAACGCGTCGAAGAGCGGTTCGGTGACAGCGGCGGCATCCGGTGATCCGCGGCCCGCGCCGACACCAGTCCAGCCAGCCTCTAGCGCTGGCGGCCCGTTACCCGCATCGGATACCGAGCCAGGACTAGACCCCTTGTGGTTCGACGACCCGGGGCTGTCGGGTGCAGCCCCGCCGGAAGCCGCGGCTCCGATCGCACCCACAACGGCGCCCGCGGCGCCTGGCGGGGGCGGCGCCACATCACCGAGCGGCGGTGGTATGCCGTCCTGGGGTGCGCCGAGCGGCCTGCAGCTGCCCGCGCTGTCCGGCGCCGGGTCCGGCCGGGATTCCGGAGCTCTGGGCGACGGCGCCTTCGTCGACCCCGATGATCGCCGGCGCCACGAGGACAAGATCAAGCGCGACGACGACGGAGACGACGCCGCCGACGACGAACCACATGACCAGGAAGGCGAGCCTGCGCCCGGCCAACCCGAGGCACCGCCGGCGGGCCCGACCACCGTGACGCTGCCCAACGGGGAGACGGTGACGGCCGCAAGCCCCCAGCTGGCCGCGGCAATCAAGGCTGCGGCGAGCGGAACGCCGATTGCGGAGGCATT
>NZ_HG964938.1:218236-508751 GCF_000613245.1 Mycobacterium asiaticum DSM 44297 | reverse complement strand
CAGGGCATGACCATTCCGCCACCGGGGAGTGCGGTCGCACACCCGATCGACCCGACGCAGGTCGTCCCCGGGGACATCGGCATGTTCACCGATCGGCACGCACTTGCCCTCGGTCGCAGCCAAGCCCTGCTAGAAGGCCAGATTCAGCACATCTCAGCGGTCGCCGGGCCCAGCTTTCTAGGTTGGCAACACCCGCCGTCCCCGGTGACACAGCCGGCGGGACCGGCCCCGCCCGCAGCCGACCCACCCACACCAACCCGTCCGTCGGCCATCACAGCGTGAGAGGCCCACACCAAGGAGACAGCTATGGCAGATCGAATCCATGTGGTGCCGGCGCAGCTACGAGAAGCCGCCGTCCGGCACCGGGAGAGCTCGGAGCAGCTACGCGCGATGCCGTCGTCGCACCCCGCAATCCAGGCGAGCCTGGACTCGCTGGGCCCGATCTTCGGCGAACTTCGCGAAGCCGGCCGGGAGCTGCTCGAGGTCAGACGCCAGTGCTACGAACAGCAGGCTGACGATCATGCCGACATCGCCGAGAGCCTGCACACGTCAGCGGCGATGTGGGAGCGGCACGAACAAGAAGCCGCCGACAAACTCGGCGGCCTCGTCGACGGATGACTAACGTCAGCGGCACCCATGACTGAAGCCAATCCCGCCTTCGACACCGTTCACCCGAGCGGGCACATCCTGGTGCGCTCGTGCCGGGGCGGGTATCTGCACAGTGTTGCGCTGAGCGAAGCGGCGATGGAGACGGACGCCGAAACTCTCGCGGAGGCGATTGTGCTGACCGCCGACGTGTCGTGCCTCAAAGCATTACTGGAAGTGCGCGCGGAGATTGTCGCGGCCGGCCACAGTCCGTCCGCGGAGGTTCCGACGGCAGCCGATCTCGATGCGGCGATTGAAAAACTATTGGCGCACCAGCTTCGGGCGCGGCTGTGCGACTGAAAACCTAAGGCAGCCAGGTCTTGGCGGCGTCGGGCTCGGGGGCAATATCGACCGGCGGTTCGATTGGGTTGGCGCCGAACAACTCTCGTGCGCGACCGAGCAATGCACGCACCTCGTCGAGCTGCTGCTGCAACGCAGAATCGGCCATGGCCACACGCTACCGACCGATAGAGGGCCGCACAATTCACCGTCCGCAGCTGCCGCAATCGGGTCCGATTGGATGCCGGTACGCTTAGCCGGTGGGAATCTTCGGTCGCAGAACGGCGCGTGAGCGGCTGCGCAGAGCGACCCAGCAATCTCTGACCGTCCCGACTTTCAGCGCTCCACCCGACTGCACCCCTTGGGTCATCGGAGGTCTTTGGCCGCCCGAGCTGTCCGCGAGTGACGCCGAAACCGCAACGCTCGCAGACTATCTCAGAGCCGACCTGGAGCGCATTGCGAAGTCGGCCAACGATGATCTGCGAGCGATCCGGCGCTCGGAACTGGCGCATTCAGCGCGCCGTGCCGCCGAAGCCCAAGTCATCGGCGATGCCCGCGCCCAAGCGGTGCGCAGGGTCGATTCGACGATGAGGCAGTTGAGACATCTGAGGCAGCCGCCCACCGCGCCGCCCCAGCTGGGCAACGGCGGCGGCCGCGTGGACATGGACAAGACGCAGGTGCTACCGGCCATCCGGGACGTGGCACCACCGGTCGACGATGTGCCCGCGCCGATCGATCTGCACAAGACGCAGGTCATTCCTGCCATCCGGGACGAGATTGCGCCACCGTCGGTGCCAGACGGCGCCGATGAGGCGGCTGACGGTGATCGGCGGCTAGACCGGCTGCTGGCTTTCGCCGCGCGTCAGGAACCGCGGGTGAACTGGGCGATCGGGGAGCGCTTGGATGGTACGACGCTACTGGTCACCGATCTCGCCCATGGCTGGATACCGCCGGGAATCGCGATCCCGGCGGGCCTACGGCTGCCCGAACCGCAGCGGCGCAGCGGCCGGGCCGCCGAGCTACTCGGTGCCACGACCCGCGCCGCGACCTACGCGCCGGGAGAATCGGCGAACTGGCCGTCCGAATCCGACGACATCGAGGCGTCGGTGGAACCTTTCGAACTGCCGGTTGTCGACGACCTGGATTGGGAGCTTGGCGCCGCGACGCACTGGCGCGAGGGTTTGCCGCGGTTGGCGCACACCTTGGCGAAGGCCGCCGCAGGCGGTGGCGAAATCGTCGAACAGGAAGCCGACCTGCTCCGGGTTCACCTGGACACCTTGCGCTATCAGGTGCTGGCGCAATACCCCGACGTCGAGTTGGCGCAGCTGCTCAACTGCATGTTGTTGGCTGCCACCGAGGCCCGTGTTGCCGGGGACGCAATATCGGCGAACTACCACTTCGCTTGGTTCAAGAAGCTCAGTGCCACAGCGGTTGCCGAGCCGCCCGCTCCGCCGCCCGAAAGCGGCCCCCGCGTTTGAATTGACGCTGGTAAGAGGCGTCGACATACTGTCAGGGTGTCGGGGCCGGGTCGCAGCGAAATCGCCGACCTCAGCGCCGAAGGCGACAGGGCTCTCGTGGAATCGGTGCTCCGCTCACTGAGCGAGGCGGCCGACAAGTGGGAAGCGATTGTCGCCCAGGCCGAAACCGTCACCTACAGCGTCGACCTGGGAGACGTTTACGCTGTGGCAAATTCGGACGGACGGTTGCTCAAGTTGAGCCTGCATCCTGACGTGATGGTCGGTTACTCCCCCACCCAATTGGCCGACAGATTGAACCTCGCGATCGCAGCGCTGCGCGAAGAGGCTGAAGCCGACAATCAGGCACGGTACGGCGGCCGCCTGCAGTGACGTCGGCAACGTACGGAGGGATCCGTACGCACCCGCCGGAAGGAGAATGACTGTGCCACTTAATCTGTCGAACCGCGACCAGAGTTCAGGGCACCTGTTCTACAATCGGCGGCTGCGAGCCGCCATCACCAGGTTCTCCGTGCGAATGAAGCACGACGATCGCAAACAGCAAGCGGCGGTTGCCCTCTCGATCGTGCTGGTCCTGATCGGGGTCGGATGGATGGCCCTGTTGCACGTGATGAAGCCGGCCGGGTTGATCGCCCAGTCGACCCTCATCGGCAACCGCGATACCGGCGCGATCTATGCCAAGGTCGGCGGACGCCTTTACCCCGCGCTCAATCTGACCTCCGCGCGCCTGGCGGTCGGCAGTGCGGCAGCGCCCACGTGGGTGACCGCTGGCGAGATCGCCAAGTATCCGACCGGCCCGATGATCGGGATCCCCGGTCTGCCCGACGCGCTGCCGGCCACCGGCGGTGTCCTTTCGGCTTGGGCGGTCTGTGACACCGCCCAACTCCAGGGGTCCCGCGCCAGCACCGCCCCTTCGGTGGTGACCTCAATTGCGGGGGGCCTCACGCCTGCGGGCAGGGCCGCGGTCCTGGAGCCAGGACGGGCCGTATTGGTGACCCACCACGGTGCGACCTATGTGATCTGGGGGGGCCAGCGATCCCGGATCGATCCGGCCGACCGATCGGTGACATTCAACCTGGGGCTCGATCCCGGCGTGACATACCCGGTCGAAATCTCCAACGCCCTGTTCGATGCCATGCCGTCGACCGAACCCCTTGTGCTGCCCACGATCCCGGAATCCGGCAGTCCTTCACGATGGCTGCCCGGCGCCAAAGTGGGTAGCGTACTGGAGTCCCGCGACGCCGGCGGGGCAGTCAACGGCTTCTACGTGCTGTTGCCGGCCGGGGTGCAGAAGATCACCGGATTCGTGGCCGACCTACTGCGGACCGGCGACTCGCAAGGGTCGACCGCGCCGGCGCTCGTGGCACCGGACAAACTCGTTCACATTCCGGTGGTGGACGTACTCGACGTCGACTACTACCCGCCGGGCAAGCTCAATTTCGTTGATACCGCCGCCAATCCAGTGACATGTGTGGCATGGGAGAAACAGCCCATCGATCCGCAGGCCAGGATCACCGTCATCTCCGGGCGGGGGTTGCCGATCCCGGCCGGCATGGATTCCCGACTGGTGCACCTCGTCCGCGACGATCGAGATCCCGAATCGGCCGAGGCCCACCAGACCTTGATCCTGCCCGGTGCGGCCAACTTCGTCGCAACCACCAGTGGCTCGGCTGTCTCCGGCAGCCGAGAGAGTTTGTATTGGGTTTCGCCGCAGGGCGTTCGGTACGGCATCCAGTCCGACCAACGGACCTTGCAAGCACTGGGACTGGATCCTCGGCTCGCCGTTCAAGCCCCCTGGCCGATCGTGCGCACATTCGCTCCCGGCCCGGCAATAGCTCGGGACGCCGCGCTGATCGCACGTGACGCGGTACCCGCAGGAGGTGGGGTAGCGCCCATTCCTGACTCCGGCGAAGCGGGGAATTGATCATGTCCAAACGAGCGTTCGTTCGCGAAAGGCGCACGCCGCCAACAAGTGTTGCGCCGGTGCGGGTGGCCGTGGCTGCGCCTCTGGCACTGCCCGAACGCGAGCCCCGCAACATCTTGCTGATGATCGCCCTGCCGGCTCTGCTGATCGGGATCGTCGGCACCCTGGTCGTGATGTACGCATCGGGCGTGCGGTCGCTGCAGTCGGGGTTCTTCCCGATGATCGGCCTGGTCGGCTTCGGTGCGCTGATGTTCGGCGGCCGCTTCGGTCGTGGGCGCCGAATCACCTGGGGCGAACAGGAAAAGCAGCGGCGCAGCTACCTACGCCAACTCGACGACGACCGCGAGGAAGTGCAACGAGCCGCCCAACAGCAGCGACGGTCCCAGCTGTTCATCCACGCCGACCCGCAACGGTTCGACAGCATCATCGGCGGCCCCCGCATGTGGGAACGGCGCCCCACCGATCCGGACTTCCTGGACGTGCGGCTCGGTGTGGGAGTACAGCAAGCCAGCGAATCAGCGGTCTCACTGCAGTGGCCCGACGTGCCGATCGGGGAAGAGCTGGAGCCCGTGACCGGCGGCGCACTAAGGGATTTCATTCTCGAGCAGAGCAAGATCCGGGATATCGGAAAGGTGCTGAGCCTCCGCTCGAAACCCGGGTTCAGTTTCATCGCCGAGGACCCGATCGAGCTGCATGGACTGATGCGCTCGATGCTCTGCGCGCTCGCGGTCTACCACAGCCCGCACGATCTCAAGCTCATGGTGGTGACCCGACATCCCGAGCACTGGCAGTGGCTGGTCTGGATGCCGCATAACCAGCATGACGAGATGTTCGATGCCTGCGGGCTGCGTCGGCTGGTGTTCGCCTCACCCACGGAACTGGAAGAGGCGCTCGATGCCGAGTTGCACCGCAAGGGTCGCGGACCCTGGACCCCGCCGGCGACGTCGAGCCCGACCTCCATGCCGTCACCGATCGAGGTGTCGTCGGCGCTGGGACCGCATTGGGTGATCGTGGATGACAACGTCGGCACACCCGAACAGTGGGAAGGCGTGACCGGTCAGAAGGGCATGGCCGGCATCACCGTATTGCGGTTGGCAACCCGGGTCGGAGTCGGCGTCGGCTTTACCGACGAGAGCCAGCGCTTCGCGTTGCGCGCCGGTAGGCTCAGCCACCGCAACGCCTTCTATGCGGTGGCGGACATGCTTGCCGACAGCACGGCCAACAGGTATGCGCGTGCGCTGGCCCGCTGGTCCCCGATGAGCGCGGACGAGCTGTCCGAAACCGAAAGCCAAGGCGGTGAACTACTTCGGGCGCTCGGCATCAACGATCCGAGAGAACTCGACGTCGACAAATTATGGGCCGAGAGCCGCGGTCGCGGAGACCCGCGATGGGCGATGGTGCCGGTCGGGGTCAAGCAGAGCGGCGAACTGCAGTACGTGATCCTGCGCGCAAAAGACTTCGGTGGCTACGGCTTTCACTCCGTCGTGATCGGAACCTCCGGTTCGGGCAAGTCGGAGTACTTCCTTTCTTTGTGCAGCGGCATCGCGCTGACTCACTCGCCGGAATCGTTCATCGTGATTTTCGTCGACATGAAATTCGAATCGGCAGCCCAGGACCTGCAGGGGTTCCCGCACGTCGCCGGATCGCTGTCCAATCTGGGCAAGGACGATCGGCACCTCGCGGAGCGGATGCGCAAGGCCATCAACGGCGAGATATCGCGCCGCTACCGGCTTTTCAAGGACGCCGGCGCCCGCGACGCCAACGAGTACGAAGAGATGCGTCTGGCGGGCCGGGATCTGGAGCCGGTGCCCATCCTCCTGGTGATCATTGACGAATACCTCGAACTGTTCATCCACCATCCGGAGTGGATCGACCTGGTCATCCACATCGGGCAGGAAGGCCGCGGCTGCAACGTCTTCTTCACCCTGGGCGGCCAGCGGCTGGATCTCTCGTCGCTCAGTAAAGCCAAGAGCAACATCGCTTTCCGGGTCGCACTGCGTGCCGAGACCGCCGAGGACTCCCGGGACGTCATCGGCAGCGACGCCGCGCTGCATCTGCCGTCGCAGGAGAACGGCTACGCATTGCTCAAAGTCGGGCCGCGCGACCTAGACCAATTCCGCTGCTTCTACGTGTCCGCGCCGTTCGTCGTGCCGAAGCGGGCGGCGGAGGTGGACCAGACGATCGCCATGAGCTTCTCCCAGCCGCGGGCCTACACCTGGGCGTATCAACCGCTCACCGAATCCGACAGCGCGGCGCTGGCCGTCGCCGACGAACCCGCAGAACCCGACGAATTCCTGTTCCACCCCGACGGCTTCCGCAAGAAGAAGCTGGTCGATGTCGTCCGCGAATCACTCATTTCGCACCCCGCGCGACCGCCACACCAAATCTGGCTTCCCCCACTGGAAGTCAGCGAACCGATCGACGCGCTGGTGGCGCGCTGGCGGGGACGGCCGTGGCATGTCGACTATGGGCGAAACCCCGGTCTGGTGTTCCCGCTGGGCGTGGTCGACATCCCGGAGGAGCACGACCAGCGGGTGCATGCGATCAACGCCGAGACCGACAACATCATGGTGGTCGCGACGGCGCAGCGCGGTAAGTCCACCACCTTGATGACAGTGATGACTTCGGCTGCGCTGATGTACCGGCCCGAACGGGTCACCTTCTTCTGTATCGGCGCGTCGCTGTTCCCCGTCGAAGACCTGCCCCATGTCGCGTCGGTGGTCAGTCCGACCGACGCAGAGGGTGTTTCGCGGACGATCGCCTCGATCGAGGGACTCATCCTGGCACGCGAGGCATCCTTCAAGAGGTACCAGATCGACATCTCGGAATTCCGGGAGCGGCGGTTCGGCGTGGACGGCCCAGGCAGCGACGGCACCGATCCCGACGACAAGTTCGGTGACGTGTTCCTCGTCATCGACAACTTCAGCGACCTCTATGACAAGGACGCCGCCATGGGCGAGCGTGCAATCGCGATCGCCCGCCAGGGACTGTCATATGGGGTGCACATCATGACCAGCGCGACCGCCTGGTTGGTGGGTCAGAAACAGCAGCTGGTCAATGTGTCGAACGCGCGCATCCAGCTGCGGCTGAGCAATCCCGACGAGACCCAGATGGGTGAGGGATTCGAGCGTAAGAAGGCGGCGCGGAACACGTTGGACCGGCCCGGCTTCGGACTGACCCGGGAGGGCTTCGAGTTGTTGGTCGCGGTGCCCGAGGTGGTCGGGGCGGCCGGTGACCGGGTGGGCACGCGCGACATCGGAACGCTGATCGCCGACGTGACCGGGGTGGGCAGGGTGGAGAGCCTGGCGCGGCTGCCCGAACGGATCGGCCTGGCCGAGGTCGCTGCCGCGTTCCTGGCCGGCGCCGGGCACGCGGACCCGTTGAACATTCCGTTCGGGATCGGCGAAACCGCCCTGCAGCCGGTCATGTTGCCGGCTCGTGTGGTGCCCAACCTCCTAGTGGTCGGACGTCAGGCCTGCGGGAAGACGACCACGCTGGCGGCGATTGGGCAGTCGATCGTGGCGCGGTGCACTCCGGAGCAGGCTCAGATCACCATCATCGACCCCAAGACCTCGCTGATCGGCAAGATCCAAGGTGAGCATGTGCGGGCCTACGCCTACACCGCCGACGACATCGACACCGTGATCGCCGAGTTGGCTGAATTGCTGCGGGACCGGCTACCGCCCTCGGGCTTGAGCCAGGAAGAGTTGCTCAGCCGCGGCGACTGGGACGGTCCACACCACTTCGTCCTAATCGACGATGAGCAGGAACTACGGCCGCACGGTCTGCTCGGCAAGAACGCGGCGACCGCGCCGTTGTGGGGCCTGATCGAACGAAGCCGCGAGATCGGCTTGCATGTGATCGCCTCGCGGCTGCCCGGCAACTGGGCGGGCGTCGCGGTTACCAACCCGTTCCTGCAGAAGATGACGGGCTCCCGGGCGCCGACACTGTTCATGGACAACGACCCCGCGGCGGTGAAAGTGTTCGGCCGAACCAGCGCTCAGCAGCTGCCGCCCGGCCGTGGTTTGTTGGTCACCACCGACGGAGTCATGGAAGGAGTCCTGGTAGGAGACCTGCAGACCTGAATCGACAGGCGAAGGCAGCCACCCTAGACTCAGCGCAACTTGCGGCCGCTCGGGCGGGTCGCGATCAATCGAGAGGCAGATATGACTGGGATGTTCGGCATGGTGCCGGGTGCCGTCGACTTGTCGGCGGCCACGGAGGCAGGGCTCAGCGAGGGGATGGCCGCGACTACCGCGGCCGGTGCCGCCGCACTCACCGGGGTGCTGCCGATGGCAGCAGACGCCGACTCAATCGAGTTCGCCGCTGCCCTGAATGCCGCCGGCGCCGCCTACCTCGCGACATCCGCGGAGCACATCGGGCAGCGGACCGCCTTCTCCGGCGCCCAGGGTCTGGCGTCTGCGGCCACCGTCGCCGCCGAGGCCGCCAACGCGACCGCGATCGGGCTGTAGGACGAGCAGATGCCGGATCCCCGGTGGACTGGCCCACCTGAGGTGGTCGCCGCCATCTTCGAAGCGGGCTCCCCCGCGTCGGTGATTGCCAACAATGTTGTGTGGGTGACCGAGACGGCCAACAAGGAGCTGTCGGCCGGGCTTTCCGCGTTGAACAGCCTGGCCACCGCGACGCAGTGGCAGGGCGTGGGCTCGGTCGCGTCCACGGTGGCGGTCACCGGGCTCAACGCCGGACTGCAGACGCTGGTGGGCTGGACAGCGGAAAAAATCAACGTGACGCAGGCCGCCGTCGAAGCCTTCACGCTCGCGCGGTCAGCTGTCATCCCCTCGGTGGTCTCGCAGACCAACCGCGACGAGTGGAGCGTGCTCAACGCCACGAATTTCTTCGGACAGAACACCCCGGCGATCGTCGAACGCGACGTCGAATACTTTGCCGAGCACTGGCCGCACAACTCGAGCGTGGGCTGGACGTACTCGGCCGCGCTGAGCGCGCTGGTTGCGGCGCTGGCGGTTCCGCCGCCGATCGCGCCGATGGGCGCTTCCCCGGCTGCTCCGGCGGCCGCGGCTCAGGCGGTGGCCCAGGCGGCCGCGCAGACCGGCATGCAGGGCGGCGCGCAGGCGTCGGCCCAGGTCGTGCAGACCGCCGGCCAGGCCACCGCGGCTCCGACCGACAGCGTCGGCCAACTCGGCTCGCTGCTGCAGGAACCGGTGCAGCTGGTGTCCGGTGCCACCGAACCGCTGAAGCAGCTGCTGCAGGCGCCGATGCAAGCGATGCAGGGCATCAGCGGCCTCCCCCAGGGCATGATGCAGGCGTTCGCCGGCATGTTCCCGTCGACCGGCGCCGCGGCCGAAGTCGCGGCGGTGACACCCGCCGGCTCGGTCCCGCTCGGCGCCGTCGGCGGCGCGCTCCCGGGAGGCGGCGGCACCCCGGGCTTTCCGGGCGCTGGGCTGACCAGCTACACCCGGCCCACCAGCAGTTTCGAGCCCGAAGCCGGTGGCAGGCCGACCAGCCTGCGCGCCGGGGTGCTCAACGCTGCGGAAGTCCGCGGCCCGACGGTCTCCACCGGAGGCGCTCCGGTGCCGATGACACCGGGGGGCATGCTGGCCCGCGGCCAGGAGACCGACAAGCAGGAAGTGGCGCGGGCGCGGGTCGTCGTCAGCGACGAACGCACCGACTCGCGCTAAGGCAGCGACAACTGGGCCCGTCCGGTGTCAGCGCCCCGGTCCCGGCGGGCCGGCGAACGCTTGGGCGATGCCCAGCCAGCGCCGGGCATCCTCCCCCACCGCCTCGATGTCCAGCTCGCGCAGCGCGCGGCGCTGGGTGACCAGGAAGCAGAAGTGTTCGGCCGAGCCGGTGACCCGCTGCGCGGCGTCGGCCGGGCCCCACGACCAGGTGTCGCCGCCGGGCGCGCGCAGCTCGACCAGGAAGGGTTCGGTCGGCGGCGTGAGGTTGTTGACGACGAACGCGTAGTCGCGGGTGCGCACACCGATGTGCGCGATCGAGCGCAGCCGATCGGTCGGCGGCCGGGCGACCCCCAGCGCGTCGGCGACGTCGAGCCCGTGCGCCCAGGTCTCCATCAGGCGCGCCGTGGCCATGGACGAGGCGCTCATCGGAGGCCCGAACCAGGGCAGCTTGCGTCCATCGGTCACCTCGAGCAGGGCGGCGTGCAGGCGATGACGGGTGGTCCGCCAATCGGCCAGCAGCTCCTCGGGTGGCACCGCGGCCAATTCTTCGGCGCCGGCGTCCACGAAACCGGCCGGGTCGGTGGCCGCGGCGGTCAGCACCTCGGCGAAGCCGCTCTCGTCGGTCACCGACAGCAGCGACACCCGGTCGGTCCACAGCAGGTGCCCGATCTGGTGGGCGATGGACCAGCCCGGCGCCGGCGTCGCCGTCGCCCAGTCCTGGGGTGCCAGGGGCGCCACCAGCGCATCGAGCTCGTCGCTCTCGGCCGCCAAGTCGGCGACGAACGGACCCGGACCTGCCATCTTCGCTACCTCCTACGTCGTCTGGCCGAGGCGGCCGACCAGGCCGTGCGTCAACAGTCCCAGCAGATAGACCCCTGAACCGCACAACACGAACGCCGGCGCGTGCCCGTCCGCCGGAATGAACACGGCCGCCACCGAGACCGCGGCGATGAACGATACCCAGAACAGGGCGTCCTGCACCGCGAACACGTGACCGCGCAGCGCGTCGTCCACGTCGATCTGCATCGCCGCGTCGGCGGACAGCTTGACCACTTGGCCGGCCAGCCCCAGCAGGAATCCGCACGCCACCATCACCGGCAGCAATAAGCTCGCACCGGCGCACTGGATGACGGCCGCGGCCACCAACGCGGCATTGGCCGTCGCGTAGCGGCCCCACCGGCGAACCAGCACCGGGTTGGCCACATTGGCCAGGAAGGCGCCCAACCCGGTGGCGCCGAAGAACACCAGGGCAGTGCCCAACCCGTCGCCGTCGACGTTCTTCATGTTGTGCACCAGCAGCAGGATGACCAGCGAGTTGATCCCCACCACCATGCGGTGGGCGGCCAGCCCGGACAGTGCCGCGGCAACCGTGGGACGCTGCACGACCGTCCGCACGCCGTGCAGCCACCCGGTCAGCACCGCATAGCCGGCCGACCCATGGATCGCGCGTTTCGTGTCGTCGGGACCCAGCACCCGCGGGCCGAACCGCCATGACAGCACCAACGCCAGCGCCACCGGGATGAGTGCGGTAAAGATCACCACCGCCGCGCCGTGGTCTCCGGCGCCGCCCAGCCACCGCGGCACCAACATGAAGTTCGCCCCCAGAAACGCCGCGACCGCCCCCGCCGCGGTGGCCAGCGAGTTCATCGTGACCACCTGCTCACGCGGCACCACATGCGGCAGGCTGGCCGAGAGCCCGGACGCGACGAATCGCGCCATGCCGTTGGCCAGCAGCGCGGCGCAGAGCAGCAGAATGTCGCCCGCGCCGACAGCCAGGCTCGTGCCGATCGCAACGATGAAACCGAGCCGCACGCTGTTGGCGCCGACCAGCACCAGCCGCCGGTCCCAGCGGTCCATCAGCGCACCGGCAAACGGTCCCAGCAGCGAGTACGGCAGGAACAACACCGCGAAGGCCCGCGCGATCGCCATCGGGTCGGCGGCCCGGTCCGGGTTGAACAGCAGCGCGCCCGCCAGACCGGCCTGAAACAGGCCGTCGCCGAACTGACTTGCCATGCGTACCTGCAGAAGTCGCCAGAAATCCGGCAGCTCGCGCACCGACCGCCACAATTCGGCGGGTGCGCTTGCCTGCATCCGGGTGCGAATCACTAAACCCACTTCCACGATCGGCACAGGCAAGGCTGGATCGGCTCTGCGCCGTCTCAATCACAGTACAAATCCCCGCCGACCGCGGCTGTTTGCGCCGACCTCCACGGCGCGGGTGCGATGATGTGTTAGTGGCGCCGCAGGAAGATCCCGACGACAATTTCGCCCCTCCCGCACAGCGGGTGCGGGCCGGCACGTTGCTGCTTGCCAACACCGATTTGCTGGAACCGACGTTTCGGCGCAGCGTCATCTACATCGTCGAACACAACGAGGGCGGCACCCTGGGGGTGGTGCTGAACCGGCCCAGCGAAACAGCGGTCTACAACGTGTTGCCGCAGTGGGCGAAGATCGCGGCCAAGCCCAAGACGATGTTCATCGGCGGGCCGGTCAAGCGGGATGCCGCATTGTGCCTCGCGGTGCTGCGGGTGGGTGCCGAACCCGACGGTGTTCCAGGATTACGCCACGTGGCGGGCCGCATGGTGATGGTGGACCTCGATGCGGACCCCGATGTGATCGCCCCGGCCGTCGAAGGAGTGCGGATTTTCGCGGGGTACTCCGGCTGGACCATCGGTCAGCTCGAGGGTGAGATCGAACGCGACGACTGGATTGTGTTGTCGGCGTTGCCCTCTGACGTGCTAGTGCCGCCCCGCGCGGACCTGTGGGGTCAGGTGCTGCGCCGCCAGCCGCTACCGCTGTCGTTGCTGGCGACGCATCCGATCGACGTCAGCCGCAACTAGTCGACTACTCGCAGGACAGCGTGCAGACGCCGCAGCTGCCGGCGCAACCGGCCGGCTGGGCGGCCGCTTCCCGGCGCAACGCGAACCGCGCGCTCTGCAACGAGCCGGTGGCCAGCGTGCCGAGCGCGCCGGCGACGCAGACGATGACCACCACCAGCGCCGTCTGCGCCGACGCCGCCAGCGCCACCACTCCCCCGGCCGCCAGCATCACCGCGGCCGCTAGCTGGGTAGGCGCCATCGACCGCAGCGCCAGCTGGGTGGGCTCGGAGGCGGGCGCCTGCGAAAGTGACCAGATCCCGAACGCGGCCGAAGCTATGGCCGCACATACGCACACCAAGCCCGCGATAAGCATGGGCTCACAATACGAGCCCGCCGAAGTTTGTGCGTGCCGGGGCTTCGCCGTTGCGCTAGCGCGCTGCGACCGGTGTCAGCGGCATTAGCGGCGGCAGCGCCGGTGTCACCGCGCTGGGAGCCGGACCGCCGAGCGCGGGTTGGCCGGGAACTCCCAGCGGCGCCGGGTGGACCGTCTGGGGCGCCGGTGCCTGCGGTGCCGGGGGTGCCGCGGGACGGGCGGGCGGCGCAGGCGCCGGTGCCTGGGGGGCCGGCTGACCGGCGGCGCCGGGGGCCGTCACCCGGAAGCCGTTGACGATGGCGTCGGTGGCCGGCGCGTCGCTGACGGCCTGGCTTGCCGCCGTCGTCACCGACAGGGACACCAGGTACTTGTCGTTTCCGGAGCTGGCCAGCACGTGACGCCGCGAGGTGTTGAGCGTCATGTCGTTTTCCCGGTAGGTGCCTTCGATGACCGACGACGGGAAGGTGCCAAGGTTGGTCAGTGACGCATTGGTCGTCTGCCAGGCGAGCAGCCGCTGGCTGTCGACGAACCCGTGCGTGATCGCCTCTGCCGGGTCGAAGTCACCGACCAGCTTGTACACCACCACCTGCGCGTTCGAGGTGTACACGCTATTGCCGCCGACGCGGTCGGCGATCACTACGAACGCGTCCGGCACATTCGGGTCCGGTACCTGCGTCCAGCGGGACGGCACCGGCAGCGTGATCTCGAGCGCCTTGAAGTTCAGCGGCCGCTGCGCCTCGAGCTTGACCCCTTTGCTTTCCAGGTACTCGCGCAGGGTGCCGGTGACGGCTGGGGTCGCCGCCGGGGGCGTGGGCGCTGCCGCGGCCGGGGCAGCGGCCTGCACCGGGGCCTGCACGGGGGCCTGCACCGGGGCCGGAATCGGCGCAGCGGGAGCCTGCAGGGGCGCCGGCGCCTGCACCGGTAGGGGAGCGATCCGGTTGCTGTTGGCACCGCCGGGAAACACCGTGGAGCTCTGGCCGGGGATGGTGGCCGGCTGCATGGGAACCGGGCCGGGCACGGCCGGCTGTGGGACCAGGGGTTCCGCGGATGCGGTTCCGCCGGCAATCATCACGAGGCCGACGGCGCCGGCGGCCATGCCACCGGCGAGTGTTCGCCAGGTGCGCGCGATCTGAATCATCTCGGTCGGTCCCTCCGGAATAACTCGGGGCGCTGGTTGTCGTTGAAGCCCACCTCGAGGCTGAATGTAACCACTGCTCAGGGTGCCTACCACGCTCGAAATCGAGCTGGGATGAACCTCTGACCGGTGCGCAATGGAACCGATATCAAGCTGTGGCCGCCGGAGCGGGGACGGCGGGTTGGGGCCTGCCCTTTACCCTGTTGGGCGTGACCGAATCGCCGACCGTGCAGGACGCGGACTCCGACGCGCCGCGATACCGCTATACGGCCGAGCTCGCCGCCGATGTGGAAAGCAAGTGGCAGGACACCTGGGCCCGGCTGGGGACGTTCCACGTGCCCAACCCGGTCGGCTCGCTGGCGCCCACCGACGGTTCGGCGGTTCCCGAGGACAAGCTGTTCGTGCAGGACATGTTCCCCTACCCGTCGGGGGAGGGCCTGCACGTCGGCCACCCGCTGGGCTACATCGCCACCGACGTCTACGCCCGATACTTCCGAATGCAGGGCCGGAACGTTCTGCACGCGTTGGGCTTCGACGCCTTCGGCCTGCCCGCCGAGCAGTATGCGGTGCAAACCGGCACCCACCCGCGTACCAGAACCGAAGCCAACATCGTCAATTTCCGTCGGCAGTTGGGCCGGCTGGGGCTTGGGCACGACAGCCGCCGCAGTTTCTCGACCACCGACGTCGAGTTCTACAAGTGGACGCAGTGGATCTTCCTGCAGATCTACAACGCCTGGTTCGACACGGCAGCCGACAAGGCCCGTCCCATCGCGGAGTTGATCGCCGAACTGGATTCCGGTGCCCGGCGTCTGGACGACGGGCGGGACTGGGCGACGTTGTCGGCGGGGGAGCGGTCGGACGTGATCGACAGCTTCAGGCTGGTCTACCGCTCGGATTCGATGGTGAACTGGTGCCCAGGTCTGGGCACGGTGCTCGCCAACGAAGAGGTCACCTCCGACGGGCGCAGTGACCGCGGCAACTTCCCGGTGTTCCGGAAACGGTTGCGGCAATGGATGATGCGGATCACCGCCTATGCCGACCGCTTGCTCGATGACCTCGACCTGCTGGACTGGCCGGAGAAGGTCAAGACCATGCAGCGCAACTGGATCGGGCGTTCGACCGGCGCCTCGGCGCTGTTCTCGGCCACCAAGGCCGACGGGTCGGGTGCGGACATCGAGGTGTTCACCACCCGGCCCGACACGTTGTTCGGCGCCACCTATCTGGTGCTGGCTCCCGAGCACGAGCTGGTGGACGAGCTGGTGGCTGACGGCTGGCCCGACGGCGTCGAGGTGTCCTGGACGTACGGCGCCGCGACACCCGCGGAGGCGGTGGCCACCTACCGACGCGCCATCGCGGCCAAGTCCGACCTCGAGCGCCAGGAGAGCCGGGAGAAGACCGGCGTGTTCCTGGGCAGTTATGCCACCAACCCGGCCAATGGTGAACCGGTGCCCATCTTCATCGCCGACTATGTGCTGGCGGGTTACGGCACCGGAGCGATCATGGCCGTGCCCGGCCACGACCAGCGGGACTGGGACTTCGCCCGCCAGTTCGGCCTTCCGGTCGTGGAAGTCATTGCCGGCGGTGATATTTCGGAGTCGGCCTACGCCGGTGACGGCGTGCTGGTCAACTCGGGCTTCCTGGACGGCATGGATGTGGCGGCGGCCAAGGAAGCCATCACCGCCCGGCTGCAGTCCGAGGGCAGGGGCGAGGCCCGGGTCCAATTCAAGCTCAGGGACTGGCTTTTCGCGCGGCAGCGGTATTGGGGCGAGCCGTTTCCGATCGTCTACGACAGCGAGGGCCGGGCCCATCCGCTCGACGAGGCAGCCCTGCCTGTCGAACTGCCGGACGTGATCGACTATTCGCCGGTGCTGTTCGACCCCGACGACGCGGACAGCGAGCCGTCGCCGCCGTTGGCCAAGGCCTCCGAATGGGTGCATGTGGAGCTGGACCTCGGCGACGGGTTGAAGCCATATACCCGCGACACCAACGTGATGCCGCAGTGGGCCGGCAGCTCCTGGTACGAGCTGCGCTACACCGACCCACACAACTCGGAGCGGTTCTGCGCGAAGGAAAACGAGGCCTACTGGATGGGTCCCCGGCCCGCCGAGCACGGTCCCCAAGACCCCGGTGGCGTCGACCTGTACGTCGGTGGTGCCGAACACGCGGTGCTGCACCTGCTGTACGCGCGGTTCTGGCACAAAGTGCTCTACGACCTTGGTCACGTCAGTTCCCGGGAACCGTTCCGCCGCCTGGTCAACCAGGGTTACATCCAGGCGTTCGCCTACACCGACGCCCGCGGTTCTTACGTGCCCGCCGAGGAGGTGATCGAGCGCGACGGGAAGTTCGTCTACCCAGGTCCCGACGGCGAGGTCGAAGTCTTCCAGGAGTTCGGCAAAATCGGTAAGAGCCTGAAGAATTCGATCTCCCCTGACGAGATCTGTGACGCTTACGGCGCGGATACACTGCGGGTCTACGAGATGTCGATGGGCCCGCTGGAGGCGTCACGGCCATGGGCCACCAAGGATGTCGTTGGCGCACAACGCTTTCTGCAGCGAGCGTGGCGGCTGGTGATCGACGAGGAAACCGGTCAGACCCGGGTGGTTGATCGCGAGCTGGAGACCGACACGCTGCGGATCTTGCACCGGACGGTGGCCGGAGTGTCCGAAGACTATGCGGCGCTGCGGAACAACACCGCGGCGGCCAAACTCATCGAGTACACCAACCACCTCACCAAGCAGCACCGCGACGACGTCCCCCGTGCGGCGGTCGAACCGCTGGTGCTGATGCTGGCGCCGCTGGCTCCACACCTGGCCGAAGAGCTGTGGTCGCGGTTGGGTCACTCGAAACCGTTGGCGCACGGGCCGTTTCCGGTGGCCGACCCGGCCTATCTGGTGGACGACACGGTCGAGTATCCCGTCCAGGTGAACGGCAAGGTGCGCGGCCGGGTGGTGGTGGCCGCGGATTCGGACACCGCTGCGGTGCAGGCCGCGGCTCTGGCCGACGAGAAGGTGCTGGCGTTCCTGGCGGGCGCGTCCCCGCGCAAGGTGATCGTGGTTCCCGGCCGGATGGTCAACCTGGTCGTGTGATCTACCCGGTTACCTACCGTGGCCGGATCACCACTTCGTGGACGTGACCGTCCGGCGGGGTGGCCACCACCTGGGCGACGACTTCGGCGACGGTCTCAGGCCGCAGAAACTTGCCCGGGTCGTACTCGCCGCCCTCGTAGGCGACCAGCTCGCGCTGCATATCGGTGTCCACCCGGCCCGGGTGCAGCGAGGTCACCAGCAGTGCGGGCTCGTCCTGGCGCAGTGAATCGGCGAAGGCGCGCAACGCGAACTTGCTGGCCGAGTAGGAGGCCATGCCCGGTGACACGTTGCGTCCGGAGCCGGAGTTGATGAAAACCACGTGGCCACGCGCCTGCCGCAGCGCCGGCAGCAGCGTCAGCGTAAGGGCTACGGCGCCAATGACATTGACAGCGAAGGTAGCGCGCCACTCGTCGACGTGAGACTCGGCGACCCGGCCGGGGACGGAGACCCCCGCGTTGTGCACCAGCACGTCGAGTTCGTCGATGACTTCGCAGCTGGATTCGATGGAGTCGGTATCGGTCAGGTCCAGCGGGAACGTGGTGGCGCCGAGCTGCTCTGCGACGGCGTCCAGGCGCCTAGATGGCCGGCCGGCCAGCAACAACGTGTGCGTGGGGGCCAGCGCCGTGGCGATGGCGGCGCCGATGCCGCCGCTCGCGCCGGTGATAAGTGCGGTGGGCATGAGTTCAGCAGTTACCGAACTTGTTGAAGTCAAACACTTTCAGGGCACTCAGCGGAGCCGGCGGGCTGCCCGGCCGGTTCGCTGCTGGCCAGCCGGTCCAGCGGCGGCAACGCTTTCATCAGCGTTTCCTGGTCCGACTCGGGCAGCTTGCTGAGCATTGCGGCCAGGGCGGCGTGCCGGTTGGCCAGCGACTCGTTGTGCACCGCCCGCCCCTGCGGGGTGATGTCGACCAGGACCGCGCGTAGGTCGGACGGGTCGCGGGAGCGCTTCACCAGACCGATCTTCTCCAGCCGGCGGATCGCCACGGTGGTGGTTGGTGTCCGCACCCGTTCGTGCGCGGCGAGATCGGTCATCCTGATTGGCCCCCGATCAAGCAGAGTGATGAGAATCGACAACTGTGCCAGCGTCAATTCGCCGGCTACCACGTTGTTCGGGTCGCCGCGGCGCAGAATCGCAAACAGCTTGGACAGTGAGCGGTGCAGTCCCTCAGCGAGCTCCGTCACCTCCGGAGCCGTGGGTTCGCTGTCCGCCATAAACCGGCAGTCTATCCCGACACGCCGGTGGGCGGAGACACCGTGTCGCGCGGGCGTGCCCGCCGGGGAAAAAGCCGGGTCAAAGCGCCTGGGAGGGAGTCCGCCGCAACCTTTCGGCCGCCACACCATCGAGGATCTGCTCGGAAGCTCCGGACTCCACGACTTTGCCGTGGTCGGTGAACACGACGGGCGGGGAGGTTTCCAGGTGGTCCCGCGGCACGAAGACCCCGCGCCGGCACAGCTCGGCGATCATGGTCTTGGCCATCAGCTCGGAGCGGCCGACGCAGGCGGCCCGGGCGGCTTCCGGGTCCCGCCGGTGCATCGCGTCGTTCTCATTTTCGTAGAACGGCAACATGTCGTCGCGGCCGTGCTGGTAGGTCATGAAGAACACACGCGGGATCAGGTTCTGCGACGCGCGGATGGTGGCGTGCAGTCGCGGGCCTGCGTACTCGTCGTTGACCACCCGCCGGTACTCCCAGGCGATCTCGGCGAAATTGCGGGGCTCCTTGGCAATCCGCAATGCCCGCAGCAAAGCGTCCAGTTCGCCCAGGATGCGCGGGGTGGGGTTGGCGGCCGCTCGCGCCGACGCGATGCCGTTGAGCAGCCCGTCCAGTTCGTGATGCTCCAGCACGGTGGCTTCGTCGAAGCGCTCGACGAACGCGCCACGGTGGTATCGCGTCGAGATGATCCCGTCGTGTTCCAGCTGGACCAGTGCCTCCTGGATGGGCACGCGGCTGATGCCCAGACCCTGGGCGATCTCGTTGCGGTCGACGCGGTCGCCGCTGCGCAGCCTGCCAGTCAGGACCAGGTTGAGGATGTGGGTGACAACCTGGTCCTTCTCTTTGGTTCCGTACTTCTTCGGCATTGGTCCTAGCAGTCTCTTCCAGGCGGCCCACCGCCCCTAGCGGGCAAGTTTCTCATGACCGGCGCGATACGTAGAGACGTTTTGCCGATGAAACTCCGATTAACGGGAGCTGTCTCGCCACCTGCAGAGGGCTTCGGCGGCCGTCAGGTCGTAGTCCGGCCCGTCGCAACCGACCGTCAGCAAAGTGACGCCCAAACCGGTGAGCGCCTCGGCGTTGGCGATCAGCTCTTTGCCGCCACCGACCCCCGCGGACCGTTCGATGCTGGCCGGATCCCGGCCCACCGCCTCGCAGTGTTTGGCGAGGACTTCCGACTTCGCCGGATACTCGTCCGCCGAGCTGAAGCTGTGCCACAGGTCGGCGTGCTCGGCGACCAGGCGCAGCGTCTTGCGTTCGCCGCCGCCACCGATCAGCACCGGGATGTCGCGGGTGGGGACCGGGTTGAGCTTGGCCAGTCGCGAAGTGATCCGGGGGAGCGCCTCGGCCAGGTCGTCCAGCCGGCTGCCGGCGGTCCCGAACTCGTAGCCGTACTCGTCGTAGTCTTTTTGCTTCCAGCCGGATCCGATGCCCAGGATGAGCCGGCCGTCACAGATGTGGTCCACAGTGCGAGCCATGTCGGCCAACAGTTCTGGATTGCGATAGGAATTGCAGGTCACCAACGCGCCGATTTGAATGCGCGAGGTTTGTTCGGCCCAGGCCCCCAACATCGTCCAACACTCGAAGTGCGCGCCATCGGGATCACCGTAGAGCGGGAAGAAATGGTCCCAGTTGAACGCGACGTCGACGCCCATGTCCTCGCAGCGACGCACGGCGTCGCGGATGTCGCCGTAGTTGGGGGCGTGCTGTGGTTGCAGCTGCACACCGATACGAATGGGACGGCCGGGCTGGGCGGGGGAAGTCATAGTAACCACCGTAGGCGCTCGGCCGCGCCGGCGAGGTCAGATGCTGCTGTGCTGGCGCACAACACAATGCGTTCCGGTGTATACGGTGGGCATGCACTTCATGCAGTGGATGCACAGACCGTCGCTGGCCACCCCCCGATGAAAATTGTTGACCAGATAGGGATCTCGCAGCAGTGCCCGCGCCATTGCGACGAATTCGAAACCCTCGGCAAGCGCTCCTTCGACGGTGTCGAGCCGGTTGATTCCGCCGAGCAGGATCAGCGGCATGGACAGGGCCGCACGGAACTGCCGGGCAAGCGGGAGGAAGAAGGCTTCTTCGAATGGATAGGCACGAAACATGCGGCGACCGATGACACGCAGGCCCAGTCCGACCGCGCGCGGCTGCGAGGCGATGAATTCGTCGAGGGGAACGTCACCTCGAAAGTAGTACATGGGATTCTGCAGCGAACTCCCGCCGGTCAGCTGTAGCGCATCGAGGTGTCCGTCGGATTGCAGTAGGCCGGCGGTGGGCAGGCTGTCGGCGAGCCAGAACCCACGGCGTACCCCGTCGTCCATGTTGAACTTCGCGGTGACTGCAACGGACTGGCCGACCGTGCGCCGAACCCGCTCGGCTACCCGGCGCGCCAACTCGGCGCGCCGAGTGGTGTCGCCGCCGTAGCTGTCTCGCCGCTTGTTCAGGCTCGGGCTAAAAAAGGAGCTGAGCAGGTAACCGTGGCCCATGTGGATTTCGACCGCGTCGAATCCGGCTTCGACGGCATTGCGGGCGGCAGCTCCGAAGTCGTCGACAACCGCCTCGAGCTGACCGGGTGTGGCAGCGCGGACCAAACCCATGGCCGGGGCGCTGAGGCGGGTGGACGGCGCCAGGGTCGCGGTCTGGTTCGACAGCGTGTTGGCTACCAGCCCGGCGTGCCCGATCTGCGCGCAGACATGTGCACCCGCTGCATGAACGGCATCGGTCAAGCGGCGCAACTGCGGTACCCGATTGCGGTCGAGCACAACGGTGTCACGGTGCACTCGTCCGCCGGGGGAGACCGCACAGTAGGCAACGGTGGTCATGGCCGCTCCGCCGCGGGCTACTTCAGTGTGGAAGTCGACCAGTGCATCGGTGACCTGTCCGCGAGGCATCACACCCTCGAATGTCGCCGCCTTGATGAAGCGGTTCTTCAACGTCAGAGGACCGAGCCGCATAGGGGCGAATGCAAGTTTCGATACCATTGGCACCGAAATATATCACCGGGCTAAGGCTGATCAAAGCCCGGCCGCAGAAATTTCCGCAGGTAGCCGACGATGCGCCGCGCTGGTACCGGTCGCGGCCAGTCCTCACCGCGGAAGTGGGCGTCCGTGCCACCATCGACGAAAATGATGCTGCCGCAGAGGAACTCGGCGGAATCGGACAGCATGAAGCAAACCCACTGGGCCAGCTGGTCCGGGTCGCCGAAGCCGCCGACCGGAACCGGAAAGCGCTGCACCGCCCGACGCTGCCGGGGGTCTGCCAACTGCTGCTCGAGCAGCGGCGTCAACACCGCACCCGGTGCCAACGCGTTCAACCGGATCCCGGCCCCGGCCCATTCCGTTCGGACCGCGTGGCGCCGCAGCCACCGGCTGACCGCAATCTTGGACGCGGCGTAGACCATGGCGGGCCGGGCCGGGCCGAAGACACGCACGCTGCGCACGGCCCGATCGACATCGCCGGCCAGCAGGGCACGCACCGTCCGGGCCGGAACCATCGGTGTGGTTGTCGTCGAGTTACTCGACACCACAACGACTTTCGCTCCGCCTGCGGCAGCCAGCGCTGGCCGCCACCGATCGAGAAGGTCCACCACCCCGAGGTAATTGACCTCAGGGATGCGGCGAAGGTTGCCGGGCGTGGGGCCGATGCCGGCGGCCAGGACAGCGCCGTCGAGCCGGCCGTCGGTCGCCGCGAGCACTTCGCGTGCCGCCCGCGTGCGGCCCTCCGCCGCGGAGAGGTCGGCGACGACCTCGGCGTCCCGAAGGTCGACCCCGATGACGGTGTGGCCGTCGGCGCGCAGCCGGTTCGCGGTGGCACGGCCCATGCCCGACGCCGATCCGCTGATTGCGTAGATACCCATGATTGTGCTGACCGGCCCACCAGAAGTCGAAGTTACGATGCCGTTGGCATCATAAAGCCTCTCAAGGCCCGGAAGGCTATCATCGCTCGAACGCAGGTACCGTCGCGGACTTCAGCAACTGCGCAATGCGGTTTCGCAGAACTTCCGAATTGTCTTCCACGCCAACGGTTGTCAGAAACAATGCAGCACCGGCCGCCATCGCCAAGGTGGCCCGGGCGTCCAGCTCGGCGCGGTGGCGCTCCCGCCGATTGGACGGCTGTGCCTTTTCGGCGAAGAGTGCCACCGCGGGCCCACTGAAGGCGGCCCACAGCGTCTTCCGGAGGTCGTCGTTCTCTTGTAGAGCGAGCAACAATCCCGGTACCGCCGTCCGCACGTCTGGTCGATCGAACAATTCATGGCTGCCGCGCACCACCCATTCGATCCAACCCGTCAGGTCGGTGCCCTCGAATGGCGCCAGGTCCGGGGACTCACCCAGGATCGCGTGCAGCACCAATTCGGCTTTTGAGGACCAGCGCCGGTTCAGGCTGGACCGGCCGACTCCCGCTCGGGCAGCAACCAGGCGCACGCTCAGATCGTCCCAACCGACCTCGAGCAGCAACTCACGCGTGGCTGACAGCACCCGATCGTCGATGGAGGTGTCCCGCGGGCGACCGGCGGGCCTGGATCGATCGTTACTGGGCATCCGGCGATCGACCTCGACCGGCATCGATCACTGCGCGCACCAGTTCGATCAGCGCCCGCGGTTGATCGCTCTGCACCGAGTGCCCCGAGTTCTCGACGATGTGGGCGCCGCGGAATCGCGGTGCGCGGCGGCCGAGTTCGGCGGCGTCCTCGTCGGTGACGAAACCCGATGAGCCGCCGCGGATCAGGGTCACCGGGGCAGCCAAGCCGGCGACGTCGTCCCACAGCGTGCTGAAGTCGGGGAAGACGCGGATGGCGTCGTAACGCCACGTCCAGTTGCCGTTGTCCAGGCGGCGGGAGTTATGGAACACGCCGCGACGCAGCGCCTTGACCTCGCGGTGCGGCGCCGCAGCGATCGTCAAGTCCAGCATGGCCTGGAAGCTGGGGAATTCCCGCTCACCGTGCATCAGTGCGACCGTGCCCTGCTGTTCCTTGGTCATCTCTGAATGCCGTTGCAGCGCAGACGGAGTCACGTCGATGAGCACCAGCTGATTGACCAGGTCGGGGGCCTGCGCGCCCAACCGAATGCCGGTCAGCCCACCCAGCGACATGCCGACCACGAACTCGGCGCTCGGTGCCAGCTCGCGCAGTACCGGCACCAAGGTGTCGGCGTTGTTCGCGGGGGAGTAGTCGCCGTCCTCGCGCCAGCCGGAGTGGCCGTGGCCCGGCAGATCCACCGCCAGCGCAGGCTCACCGAGGCCAACGATCACGGTGTCCCAGGTGTGGGCGTTCTGGCCGCCGCCGTGCAGGAAGACCACCCGCGGTTCGGGACCACCCCAGCGCAGCGCACTGATCCCGCCGGCCCGCACCCGCTCCACCGGCGGTAGGGGACCGCTGACACCCGCCTGTTCGGCGTTCTCGGCCAGCAGGTCGAACTCGGAAAGAGCTGTCAGTTCGTCATGCGAGGTGTCGGTCATCCTCGCGACTCTACGAGCTGGGCCCGCCGGAGACTCTACGAGTTACGCCTCGATGATGAACTCTTCGAGCTGGGCGCGCGCGATGTCGTCGGGCAGCTGCTCGGGTGGGCTCTTCATCAGGTAGGCCGACGCCGGGATCACCGGGCCACCGATGCCGCGGTCCTTGGCGATCTTGGCCGCCCGCACCGCGTCGATGATGACCCCTGCCGAGTTCGGCGAGTCCCACACCTCGAGCTTGTACTCCAGGTTCAACGGCACATCGCCGAAGGCGCGGCCCTCCAGCCGCACATATGCCCACTTGCGGTCGTCCAGCCAGCCGACGTGGTCGGACGGCCCGATGTGCACGTCCTTGGTCTTGAACTCACGCTGCAGGTTGCTGGTGACGGCCTGCGTCTTGGAGATCTTCTTGGATTCCAGGCGCTCGCGTTCGAGCATGTTGAGAAAGTCCATGTTGCCGCCGACGTTGAGCTGCATGGTGCGGTCCAGCTGCACGCCGCGGTCCTCGAACAGCTTGGCCATCACGCGGTGGGTGATGGTCGCGCCGACCTGGCTCTTGATGTCGTCACCGACGATCGGCACACCGGCATCGGCGAACTTCTTGGCCCACACCGGGTCCGAGGCGATGAACACCGGCAGGGCGTTGACGAACGCGACGCCGGCGTCGATGGCGCACTGGGCGTAGAACTTGTCCGCCTCCTCCGAACCCACCGGCAGGTAGGAGACCAGCACATCGACCTTGGCGTCCTTGAGGGCCTGCACCACGTCGACAGGCTCGGCGTCGGACACCTCGATGGTGTCGGCGTAGTACTTGCCGATGCCGTCGAGCGTCGGGCCGCGCTGAACCGTCACATTGGTGGGCGGCACGTCGGCGATCTTGATGGTGTTGTTCTCCGAAGCGAAGATCGCCTCGGACAGGTCGAAGCCGACCTTCTTGGCGTCGACGTCGAACGCGGCCACGAACTTCACGTCGCGGACGTGGTACTGGCCGAACGTCACGTGCATCAAGCCCGGCACGGTGCTGTTCTCGTCGGCGTCGAAGTAATACTGGACGCCCTGAACCAGCGAGGACGCGCAGTTGCCGACGCCGACGATGGCGACTCGTACCTCGGACGCCTGGGGCGCGTTCTGCTCACTCATTGGGCGTTCTCCTAACCTCGTAACTCTGTGTCTCTACGTTGTTCGATCTTGTGTTTCGCGAATTCACGTCTGTTCGACGTGATTGGGTGCGGCCAGCTCCGCAGCGATGAGCTCGTTGAGCCACTTGACTTCCCGCTCGCTGGACTCAAGCCCGAGTTGATGAAGCTGGCGGGTGTAGCGATCGAAGGAACTGCTGGCCCGCGCCACCGCTTCGCGCAGACCTTCCCGGCGCTCCTCGACCTGACGGCGTCGGCCCTCCAGAATGCGCATGCGCGCCTCCGCCGGAGTGCGGTTGAAAAACGCCAGGTGCACCCCAAAACCGTCATCGGTGTAGTTGTGCGGTCCCGTGTCGGCGACAAGTTCGCCGAACCGGCGGCGGCCCTCGTCGGTCAACTGGTAAACGCGGCGGGCCCGCCGCACCGGTGTGCCGGCGGGCGCGGCGTTCTCGGCGATCAGCCCGTCGGCCTGCATGCGCCGCAGCGCCGGGTACAGGGAACCGTACGAGAACGCGCGAAAGGCCCCGAGCAGGCCCGTCAGCCGCTTACGCAGCTCGTAGCCGTGCATCGGAGATTCGATGAGAAGACCCAGAATGGCAAGTTCCAGCATCGTCACACCTCCCTTTTGCGCAGCTGATTACGACTGATTACGACATTACGACGCCTCGCGTCATCGTATCGCCCCGATATATTAGCGACAACACCACCGCCCGTTAATGCGCAGTTCGTCACACGCTCAGCTCACGTAGCGGACCTGTTTGACCGTGCCGTCGCCGGCCAGCTCGATGGACCCGCTGCCGTAATCGCCGGAAACGTAGATGGTCAGGGACAGCGCTCCCGGCGTGGTCGGGTCCTTCGCCGGCTCCACGATCAGATACGTCGACTTCACGTCCTGGGGTTTGATGCCGACGGTTTCCGGGGCGCCGCGCAGGATGCCGACCACAGCTTTCACGTCGAATTTGCCGAGGTCGACGAGCGCGGTGTCGGTGCTGCTGTTCTTGGCGGTACTGCTCGGATCGCCCCAGCCGCCGCGGTAGGTGTAATCGAGCACCCGGCGCTCGTCGGTGGGATCCTTGCGGTCGATCGACGCATAGTCGGGATAGACCAGCAGGCGGTAGCCCATGGTGTCGCCGAATCGTTTCCGCGTTTGTTCCAACAGCCCCGTGAGTCCTCCGAGCGAATGCAGCTGCTTCGGCGGCGTCAGCACGACCGCCGCGATGCCGTCGGACTTGGCACCCGGATCTGAGGTGAAGTCCAGCGGCGACGTGGTGTTCCCGTACAGCCCCCAACCGATTGCGATGCCCAGCAGCGCCGTCACGCCGAAGGCGGCCACCACCAGACCCCGCCCGGTGGACTTTCTCTCCCGCTTGACCACGGGGTTCTGCACCGGCTGCGCGATCTCCGCGGACTGCAGGTCATCCACCAGCAGCTGCAGATCGTCCAGTGTCACCGCGTTGGTCGCCATGCTGACGCGTTCACGGTGTTCCTCCATCGACAACTCGCCGTCGTTGAAGGCGTCGTCGAGAATCCGGCATGCGCGTTGCCGGTCGCTGTCCTTGGCCCGCGTTGTTCCCCAACCGCCACGAGATTTCGCCACGTGGATGATCGTAGAAGTCGGGTGCCCGAGCGGCACACCGTGTGAGCACCGGTAACTTCACGCGCCCCTGGCCGCCCCTGCTTCGTGCGGCGCGACAACACCCGCGGCTGCGTATCGGTGCTGGGGAAGGCGACGTACTCTGGTCAGCGTGCGACTGCAGCGACAGGTAGTGGACTACGCCCTTCGGCGGCGCTCGCTGCTGTCCGAGGTGTATTCGGGACGCACCGGCGTCTCCGAGGTGTGCGACGCCAATCCCTATCTGCTCCGCGCGGCGAAGTTTCACGGGAAACCGAGCAAGGTGATGTGCCCGATCTGCCGCAAGGAACAGCTCACGCTGGTGTCCTGGGTGTTCGGCGAACACCTGGGCGCGGTGTCGGGGTCGGCGCGCACGGCCGAGGAGTTGGTTTTGCTGGCCAGCCGGTTCTCGGAGTTCGCCGTCCACGTCGTGGAGGTGTGCCGGACCTGTAGCTGGAACCACCTGGTCAAGTCGTATGTATTGGGTGCGGCAGTTCCCGCACCTCCCCCCAGGGGGAGTGGCGGCCGGCGGACGGCGCGCAACGGCGCCCGCACGGCCAGTGAATAGCGAAGGGCGCCACCACCAGTCGTCCAGCGACACACCGGGCGAGCCGGTGTCCGGTGGGAAGCGTCCCGGCGGTGACCGCGGTGGCCCGCCGCCGCCGCGACGGCCGGTGCCTCCCGACGACCGGTTGACCACGATCCTGCCGCCGATCGTCGACGACGACTCGGCGCGGCATGCCGACCCGATCGACAAGGTCAAGGCCGCGCTCAACAATCCGCCGTCCACTCCCGTCGAGCACGACGCGCTCGATCAGGTCAAGGCCGCGCTGGATGCCCCGTCGCCGCGGTCCGGCCGGGATCGGCTCGGCGGCTCCGGGCGCCCACCGGGCGGACCGCCGCCGCCCGGCCCGACTGGGCCCTCGGGTGGCCGGGGACCGCTCGGCGGCCGGAGGAAGCCAACCTGGTCCGAGCAGATCAATTGGCGGTGGGTTCGGCGCTCGATATACCTGAGCGCGGCGGTGCTGATCTTGCTGCCGATCATCACCTTCACGATGGCCTATTTCATCGTCGACGTGCCGCGGCCCGGTGACATCCGTACCAATCAAGTCTCGACAATCCTGGCCAGCGACGGTTCGGAGATCGCCAAAATCGTGCCGCCTGAAGGCAATAGGGTCGACGTCAACCTCAGCCAGGTGCCGGTGCACGTCCGTCAGGCGGTGATCGCCGCCGAGGACCGCGGCTTCTACAGCAACCCGGGCTTCTCGTTCAGCGGGTTCGCCCGTGCGGCGAAGAACAACCTGTTCGGTGGCGACCTGCAGGGCGGCTCGACCATAACGCAGCAGTACGTCAAGAACGCACTGGTCGGTTCCGCGCAGCACGGCTGGAGCGGAGTGATGCGCAAGGCCAAGGAATTCGTCATCGCCACCAAGATGGCGGGGGAGTGGTCGAAAGACGATGTGCTGCAGGCCTACCTGAACATCATCTATTTCGGCCGCGGCGCCTACGGAATCTCGGCGGCATCCAAGGCCTACTTCGACAAACCCGTCGAGCAACTCACCGTCTCCGAGGGCGCGCTGCTGGCCGCGCTGATCCGCCGTCCCTCCACGCTGGACCCGGCCGTCGACCCCGAAGGGGCGGTGGCCCGCTGGAACTGGGTCCTGGACGGCATGGTGGAGACCAAGGCGTTGGCCGCCAATGACCGCGCGGCGCAGGTCTTTCCGAGGACGGTGTCACCGGACCAGGCACGGGCGGCTTACCAGACCACGGGCCCCAATGGCCTGATCGAGCGGCAGGTCACCAAGGAGCTGTTGGAACTGTTCAACATTGACGAACAGACGCTCAACACGCAGGGACTGCAAGTCACAACCACAATCGATCCGCAGGCGCAACAGGCGGCGGAGCGGGCGGTGTCGAAGTACCTGGACGGGGAGGATCCCGACATGCGGGCCGCGGTGGTCTCGATCGACCCGCGCACCGGAGCGGTGAAGGCTTACTACGGCGGGGCCAACGCCCAGGGCTTCGACTTCGCCCAGGCGGGCCTGCAGACCGGTTCGTCGTTCAAGGTGTTCGCTCTGGTTGCCGCTCTCGAGCAGGGCATCGGTCTGGGTTATCAGGTGGACAGTTCGCCACTGACCGTCGACGGCATCAAGATCACCAACGTCGAGGGTGAGAGTTGCGGGACCTGCAACCTTGCCGAGGCGCTGAAGATGTCGTTGAACACTTCCTACTACCGGCTCATGCTCAAGCTCAAGGGCGGCCCGCAGGCGGTTGCCGACGCCGCGCACCAGGCCGGTGTCGCCGAAAGCTTTCCCGGCGTCGCGCACACGCTTTCCGAGGACGGCAAGGGCGGACCGCCCAACAACGGGATCGTGTTGGGGCAGTACCAAACTCGCGTTTTCGACATGGCTTCGGCCTACGCCACCCTGGCCGCGTCCGGCATCTACCACCGTCCGCACTTCGTGCAGAAGGTGGTCAACTCCGAGGGTCAGGTGCTCTTCGACGCCAGCACCGCGGACAACAGCGGCGACCAACGCATCCCGAAAGGCTGTGGCCGACAACGTGACCGCGGCCATGCAGCCGATTGCCGGCTACTCGCGTGGCCACAGCCTGACGGGGGGACGGGCATCGGCCGCCAAGACCGGGACGACGCAGCTCGGTGACACCACCGCGAACAAGGATGCGTGGATGGTCGGGTACACCCCGTCCCTGTCCACCGCGGTGTGGGTGGGCACGGTCCGAGGTGACCAGCCGTTGGTAAATGCCTCCGGCGGTGCGGTGTACGGCTCGGGCCTGCCGTCGGACATCTGGAAATCGACGATGGACGGTGCCTTGAAGGGCACGCAGAACGAAACCTTCCCCAAGCCGACCGAGATCGGCGGCTATGCGGGCGTCCCCGCTGCACCGCCACCACCGCCGCCGCGGCCCTCCGAGACTGTCATTCAGCCCACCGTCGAAGTGGCGCCAGGAATCACCATCCCGGTGGGCCCGCCGCAGACGGTCACCGTGGCACCGTCAGCACCACCGGGCGCGCCGGGTGTGCCGGGATCGCCAGCGCCGCCGGGGGTTCCCGGACTTCCGCCGCCGGCTGACATTCCCCAGCCGCCCCCGTGACCGAGGTCCCAACCGCACGCGCCACCATCTCGCCACTGCCGATCGCTGCCGATCGGCGTAGCGCGGACAATCGCGACTGCCCCAGCCGCACCGATGCGCTCGGGTCCGCCCTGGCGGGCGTCATCGGCGGACCCGTCGGACGGCACGCGCTGATCGGCCGGACTCGCTTCATGACCCCGTTGCGGGTGATGTTCCTGATCGCGCTGGTGTTCCTGGCGCTTGGTTGGTCGACGAAGGCCGCGTGCCTGCAGAGCACCGGCACCGGGACGGGTGATCAGCGGGTCGCCAATTGGGACAACCAGCGCGCCTATTACGAGTTGTGCTACTCCGACACGGTGCCACTTTACGGCGCAGAGTTGTTGAGCCAGGGCAAGTTTCCGTACAAGTCCAGCTGGGTCGAGACCGACAGCGGTGGCCGACCGCAGGTCCGTTACGACGGCAAGCTCGCGATCCGGTACATGGAATATCCGGTGCTGACCGGGGTTTACCAGTACCTTTCGATGGCGGTCGCCAAGACCTATACCACCCTGAGCAAGATCGCGCCGCTGCCGGTGGTGGCCGAGGTGGTGATGTTCTTCAACTTCGCCGCGTTCGGGTTGGCGCTGGCCTGGCTGGCGACGGTGTGGGCAACGGCGGGCCTGGCCGGTCGCCGGGTGTGGGACGCGGCGCTGGTAGCCGCGTCGCCATTGGTGATCTTCCAGATCTTCACCAATTTCGATGCGCTGGCAACGGCTTTCGCGATGGGCGGCCTGCTGGCTTGGGCGCGGCGCCGGCCGGTGCTCGCCGGGGTGCTGATCGGACTCGGCGCCGCGGCCAAGCTGTATCCGCTGTTGTTCTTGGGGCCGTTGTTGGTGTTAGGCATCCGGTCCGGGCGGCTGCGGGGGGTGGCGCGCACGGCGCTGACCGCCGCGGCGACCTGGCTCGCGGTGAATCTGCCGGTGATGGTTCTCTATCCGCGTGGTTGGTCGGAGTTCTTCCGGCTCAACACCCGTCGCGGCGACGACATGGATTCGTTGTTCAATGTGGTGAAATCGTTTACCGGTTGGCGCGGGTTCGACCCCGCACTGGGCTTCTGGGAGCCGCCGACGGTGCTCAATGCCGTGGTCACGGTTTTGTTCCTGTTGTGTTGTGCGGCAATCGGTTACATCGCGCTCACCGCCCCACACCGACCGCGACTGGCGCAGCTCGCCTTCCTGGTGGTGGCGGTCTTCTTGCTGACCAACAAGGTGTGGAGTCCCCAGTTCTCGCTGTGGCTGGTGCCGTTGGCGGTGCTGGCGGTGCCGCACCGACGGGTGCTGCTGGTGTGGATGACGATCGATGCACTGGTGTGGGTGCCGCGGATGTACTACCTGTACGGCAACCCGAACCGTTCGCTGCCTGAGCAGTGGTTCACGACGACGGTGCTGTTGCGTGACATCGCGGTTATAGCGTTGTGCGCGCTGGTGATTCGCCAGATCTACCGGCCGAGCGAGGACTTGGTGCGCTGGCAGGGCCGGGTAGACGACCCTGCGGGCGGAAGCTATGACCTGGCGCCTGACGCGCCACCCGGCTGGTTACCGATGTGGTTGCGGCCCAAGTCTTCGCGGCAGCAACCGGCGGCAGACCCGGAAGCCGAACTGGTCGGGGAGAGGCCCTGATGCAGATCGCCATTCCGTTGTTTCCCCGATTCACGGCCCTGGACGCCATCGGGCCGTACGACGTCCTGCAGCGCCTGCCTTCGGCGCAGGTGGTGTTCGTGGGTCGACAGCGCGGTGAGGTCCGCACCGAAAACGGCATGCTGGGCGTCACGTGCGATGCCACCTTCGACGAGGTGGATTCGCCCGACGTCGTGGTGGTCCCTGGCGGTATCGGCACCCGCGTGCTCATCGGTGACGAAACCATCAGCGGCTGGCTGCGAGCGGTTCACCCGCGCACCACCTTCACCACCTCGGTCTGCACCGGAGCGCTGCTGCTCGGCGGGGCCGGATTGCTCGACGGGCTCACCGCGACCACCCACTGGGCCGCCGTCGACGAGCTGAACAAGTTGGGCGCCCGATATGTGCCGGAGCGGGTCGTCGAGCATCTGCCGCAGCGCATCATCACCGCCGCGGGGGTGTCCAGCGGCATCGACATGGCGCTGCGGTTGGTGGAACTGCTCGTCGACCGCGAGGCCGCCCAAGCCATCCAGCTACTGATCGAATACGACCCGCAGCCCCCGTTCGCCGCGGGCTCGGTGGCCAAGGCCGATGACGCGACGCGGGCCAGGGCCGCGGAGTTCCGGACGACGCGGAAGTGATTTCCCAGGTCGGTACGGCGTCCGGTACCCTGATGCGGTTGCCGACGCAGGCGACCCTCCTGCCACGGAACGTCCGTGGCCGCTCAGACCAGAGGAGGTGATGAGGTCCCTATGCGTCCATACGAAATCATGGTCATCCTTGACCCCACGCTCGACGAACGCACCGTCGCCCCGTCCTTGGAGACGTTCCTGAACGTCGTCCGCAAAGATGGTGGAACGGTCGAGAAGGTCGACATCTGGGGCCGGCGGCGGCTGGCGTACGAGATCGCCAAGCACGCCGAAGGCATCTATGTCGTCGTCGACCTCAAGGCCGAGCCCGCGACGGTTTCCGAGCTTGACCGCCAGCTGAGCCTGAACGAGTCGGTGTTGCGCACCAAGGTGATGCGCACCGACAAGCACTAGACGCCCCTGTCGGGGCCGATGCCTACGCTCGTTCGTGAATAACCATCAGGCCAGGACCAGGTAAGAATCAGGCGGGACCAAGGAGGACATTGTGGCTGGTGACACGACTATCACTGTCGTTGGAAACCTCACTGCTGACCCGGAACTGCGGTTCACGCCTTCGGGTGCTGCCGTGGCGAACTTCACCGTTGCGTCGACGCCGCGGATTTATGACCGCCAGAGCGGGGAGTGGAAGGACGGCGAAGCGCTGTTCCTGCGCTGCAACATCTGGCGGGAAGCGGCCGAGAACGTGGCCGAAAGCCTGACTCGCGGCGCGCGGGTGATCGTCACCGGCCGGCTCAAGCAGCGGTCCTTCGAGACTCGCGAAGGCGAGAAGCGCACCGTGGTCGAGGTCGAGGTCGACGAGATCGGACCTTCGCTGCGGTACGCCACCGCCAAGGTCAACAAGGCCAGCCGCAGCGGCGGTGGCGGTGGTTACAGCGGCGGCGGCGGTGGCGGATCCCGGCAGTCCGCGCCGGCCCAGTCCGGCGGATCCGGTGACGACCCGTGGGGCAGCGCCCCAGCATCGGGTTCGTTCGGCGGCGGTGACGACGAACCACCCTTCTGATTTTTAAAGAACCTCAGAGCACGAGAACGGAAGAACAACAGACATGGCCAAGTCCACCAAGCGGCGCCCGGCTCCGGAGAAGCCGATCAAAGCGCGCAAATGCGTTTTCTGCGCCAAGAAAGACCAGCAGATCGACTATAAGGACACCACGCTGCTGCGCACCTACATCAGCGAGCGCGGCAAAATCCGCGCCCGCCGGGTCACCGGCAACTGTGTACAGCACCAGCGGGACATCGCGGTTGCGGTGAAGAACGCCCGCGAAGTCGCCCTGCTGCCCTTCACCTCCTCGACGCGGTAACAGCCGCGCGCGCAACGAAAGTACTCAACGATGAAGCTGATTCTCACGGCTGACGTCGACCACCTCGGTTCCGTCGGCGACACGGTCGAGGTCAAAGACGGATACGGCCGTAACTTCCTGCTGCCACGCGGTCTGGCGATCGTCGCGTCCCGCGGTGCCCAGAAGCAGGCCGACGAGATCCGTCGGGCCCGGGAGACGAAGACGGTCCGCGACCGCGAGCACGCCACCGAACTGAAGACCGCGATCCAGGCGCTTGGGTCGGTCGCCCTGCCGGTGAAGACCGCGGCCGACAGTGGCAAGCTGTTCGGTTCGGTGACGGCCGGTGACGTTGTGGCGGCCATCAAGAAGGCGGGCGGCCCCAACCTGGACAAGCGGATCGTGCGGCTGCCCAAGGCGCACATCAAGTCCGTCGGCACCCACCCGGTGGTGGTGCACCTGCATCCGGAAATCGACGTCGAGGTCTCGCTCGAGGTCGTGGGCCAGAGCTAACTCGCCATTGGCTTACTCACCCGGTGTGGCCGCATCTGATCGGCCGCACCGGGTTTTCGGCTGCCTGGAGCTGGCGAACAGATTGCGGTTGCCGACCGGCCGACGGCGTAACCTGCCATTCACGCGGCGAAAATCTGACCGAAAACCAACACGCCCGAGGCGATAACCTGCGCCGACACGCCGTAGCAATTCTTGTCCACACCAATTTCCTGGCGTTGTATGGCGGTCAGCAGCAGTGATGTCCTAACACCCCGCAGTGATCCACAAGTTCTCCACACCCCCCTTAACACTGGCGTCAACGGATATGCACACGCGATGCACAGCTTCATGAACAACCACCCTTGGACGATGCGCCAGCAACGTTTACGTTCATCCCGGCGCCTTGGCCAATTGGGGCCATGAGGTGGGACGGGGGTGGGTGTCAGTGCCTTGACTTACGCTCTGAATCGCATCTTTCGAATATATGTTCGGTGCTAAGTCAAGAGGAGGTGAGGGCCGATGGCGGTCGTTGACGATCTGCCACATCCCGGGATGGATTCCCCGCCTCCGAGTGAAGATTACGGTCGTCAACCGCCCCAGGATCTCGCCGCAGAACAGTCGGTGTTGGGCGGGATGTTGCTGAGCAAGGACGCTATCGCCGACGTCCTGGAGCGGCTGCGGCCCGGCGATTTCTACCGGCCGGCGCATCAGAACGTCTACGACGCCATTCTGGATCTCTACGGCCGTGGTGAGCCGGCGGATGCCGTGACGGTGGCCGCCGAGCTGGATCGTCGCGGGCTGCTGCGCCGCATCGGCGGGGCGCCGTATCTGCACACCCTGCTCTCCACGGTGCCAACCGCGGCCAACGCGGGCTACTACGCCACCATCGTCGCCGAGAAGGCCCTGCTGCGGCGCCTGGTCGAGGCCGGCACGCGGGTTGTGCAGTACGGCTATGCCGGGGCCGACGGCGCCGACGTGGCCGAGATCGTCGACCGGGCGCAGGCCGAGATCTATGAGGTGGCCGAGCGTCGGACGTCCGAAGACTTTGTGCCGCTTGAGGATCTGCTGCAGCCGACGATGGACGAGATCGATGCGATCGCGTCCAACGGCGGTATCTCGCGTGGTGTGCCGACCGGCTTCACCGAGCTGGACGAAGTCACCAACGGCCTGCACCCGGGGCAGATGATCATCGTTGCGGCGCGCCCGGGTGTGGGGAAAGCGCTCGCGTTGGACACGCCGCTGCCCACTTCGTACGGGTGGACAACGATGGGCGACGTCGCGGTCGGTGACTGGCTCCTCGATGCGGACGGCATTCCGACTCAGGTCATGGCGGCGACCGAGGTCATGCTGGGCCGCCCGTGCTACGAGATCGAATTCTCGGACGGCACAGCTATCGTCGCGGACGCAAACCACCTCTGGCCGACCGGCTGGGGTATTCGAACGTCGGCACAGCTGCGCAGCGGTATGGACACCATCGCGCCGGCAGGATCGTTTGGACGTGACGTTGCGGTTCTCGCGCCCGCGCTGCAGATCGTTTCGGTCCGCCGGGTGCCCAGTATCCCGGTGCGCTGTGTCGAGGTGGATAACGACCGGCACCTGTACCTGGCCGGCGAGGGGATGGTGCCGACGCACAATTCCACGCTCGGTCTGGATTTCATGCGCTCATGCTCGATCAAGCACCGGATGGCCAGCGTCATCTTCTCCCTGGAGATGAGCAAGTCCGAAATCGTCATGCGGCTGCTGTCGGCGGAGGCCAAGATCAAGCTCGCCGACATGCGGTCCGGCCGGATGACCGACGACGACTGGACGCGGCTGGCGCGGCGGATGAGCGAAATCAGCGAAGCGCCACTGTATATCGACGACTCGCCGAACCTGACGATGATGGAGATCCGCGCCAAAGCGCGGCGGCTGCGGCAGAAAGCCAACCTGAAGCTCGTCGTCGTCGACTACCTGCAGCTGATGACCTCCGGCAAGAAAGTCGAGTCACGTCAGATCGAAGTGTCCGAATTCTCCCGGCATCTCAAGCTTTTGGCGAAAGAGCTGGAGGTCCCGGTGGTTGCGATCAGCCAGCTGAACCGCGGTCCCGAGCAGCGGACCGACAAAAAGCCGATGCTGTCCGACCTCCGTGAGTCGGGGTGTCTGACGGCGGCCACCAGGATTCTGCGCGCCGACACCGGCGCGGAGGTGACGTTCGGCGAGTTGATGCGCACCGGCGAGCGACCGTTGGTGTGGTCGTTGGATGAACAGCTGCGCATGGTGGCACGGCCGATGACCAATGTTTTCCCGAGTGGACGCAAAGAGGTGTTCCGGCTCCGGCTGGCCTCCGGGCGTGAGGTCGAGGCCACCGGTAACCACCCCTTCATGAAGCTCGAAGGCTGGACTCCCTTGGAGCAGCTGAAAATCGGTGACCGCATCGCGGCGCCGCGGCGGGTGCCCGAGCCCGTCGACACACAGCGCATCGAGGACTCAGAAGTCATCCTGCTTGCCCACATGATCGGCGACGGATCGTGCGTGCAGCGCCAACCGATCCGCTACGCATCGGTGGACGAGGCCAACCTGCTGGCGGTGACCTTCTCGGCCATGCCTTTCGGCGTAACAGCGGTGCGCGACGAGTATCCGGCGGCCCGTGTCACGACCCTTCGGATGCCGGCCCCGTACCGCTTGGCGCATGGCCGGCGCAACCCGATTGCGGCCTGGCTCGACAGTCTGGGTTTGTTCGGTAAGCGCAGTCACGAGAAGTTCGTGCCGGCAGCCATTTTCCGCGCGCCCAACGACCAGGTGGCGCTATTCCTGCGGCATCTGTGGGCAACCGACGGGTCCGTGCGGTGGGACGACAAGGTGGGCCAGGGGCGCATCTACTACGCCACGACAAGCCGACGTTTGGCCGATGATGTTACGCACTTGCTGTCGCGTGTCGGTGTTTTCGCACGGATCAAACTGGCGAAAAAGCTTGGTTACCGGGATTCGTGGCGCGTGCACATCTATGGTGCCGAGAATCAACTCAGGTTCCTTCGCCACGTCGGCGTGCATGGCGCGAAGTCGGCAGCGGCACAAGAGGTGGTATCACACCTTGAGCAGCTGTTGCGTAATCCGAACCTCGACACGGTGCCGCAGGGAATTTGGAGTCAAGTCCGGGATGCATTGATCCGCAAGGGGATAACGCATCGTCAGTTTGCCGGCGCGATGGGTGCGCAGTTCTGCGGGTCAACGACGTGGAAGCATGCGCCCAGTCGATCCAGGTTGCATCGCGCCGCAGCGGTGCTTGAGGACCGTGAAATCCATGCATTGGCCACCAGCGACGTCTACTGGGACACGATCGTCGAGATCACCAGCCTCGGTAAGGACGACGTCTATGACGGGACCGTGGCTGGCACACACAATTTCGTTGCCAACGGCATTGGAGTTCACAATTCCTTAGAACAAGATGCGGACATGGTTATCCTGTTGAATCGCCCCGATGCCTTTGAGCGGGACGATCCACGCGGAGGAGAAGCGGATTTCATTCTGGCCAAACACCGTAACGGCCCAACCAAGACCGTGACGGTCGCGCACCAGTTGCACCTGTCGCGGTTCGCGAACATGGCGCGATAGGTCGCAGACCACTGTAAAGATCCAGCGGGGATTAGCAAGCGGCCCCTGATCGTTTGACCAAGTGCGAGCTGTCAGGCCAGATTTCACGCGAACGTGACACCCGTGAGCTCTTCCGATGCCGCCCACAACCGTGCTGCGCTGGCGTTGTCGCGCAACGATTTCCAGAGCTTCTGTTCACCAGGAGGCCCACCCACGTTCCCCACCCCTTGAGGTCCGTAGAACCCGGCGTCTTTCGCTTCCGGTGATACCGCGGCCATCAGTGCCGGCAGCCCTGCGCTGCCGATCGTTCCGACGATCAGGTGCCGCGCCGAAAGCCAGCGGATCACCTTCACGCCGGTCGTGTCCTGCGCCCGGCCCACCTCCTCGCGCGCAGCGAGAAGGCTGGTCGGAGCGACTCCGGGATGCGAGATGTTACTGCTGATGCCCCAGCCCGCAGCCAGGCTGCGCCGGCTGAGCTCGATACCGAAAAGCCCCACCGCGAGCTTGGATTGACCGTAGGCGCGCATCCCGTCGTACGCGAGTTGCCATTGGAAGTCATTCCAGTTGATCGCGCCGCGGCGCGCCGCGATGCTCGTCTGCGAGGTCACCCGCGCCCGTCCCGCCTTGAGCAGTGGCAGCAGGTGGCCGGTCAATGCGAAATGGCCGAGGTGGTTGGTGCCGAACTGCAGCTCGAACCCGTCAGCCGTGGTTTGTCTGTCAGGTGGCGTCATGACACCTGCGTTGTTGACGAGCAGGTGGATCGGAGCTGCCTGGGCTATTAGCTTTTCTCCGAGCGCCGCCACCGACGCCAGCGACGACAGATCCAGCTGCTCGAGCGACAGTTTCGCTTCAGGATGTTGTTTGCGAATCGTCGCGACGGCAGCCTCACCCTTGCGTTGGTTCCGCACCGGCATGACGACCTCGGCGCCGGCGCCCGCAAGCGAGGCAGCGATGCCGATTCCGACGCCGTCGCTGGCGCCGGTGACCACTGCTCGCTTGCCGGTCAGATCGGGAATCGTGATGTCGTACTGCCTTGCGGGCATGTGTTCGCTCCATTCGACGCGCTGATGGCTTATGACGAAAGGGTGTCCGAGACCGCGACCGGTATCCAGGACCCGACGATCCGTGGCTGAGCGATCGATTACACGACAGGATGCTCACATGATCGATCGCGTAGGACTGGCTGAGTTTCTTCGCCATCGCCGTGAGTCGCTGCAGCCGGGCGACGTGGGGCTGCCTAGCGGACAGCGCCGCCGGACCACCGGTCTGCGCCGCGAAGAAGTGGCTGCACTCTGCCACATGTCGACCGATTACTACGCGCGACTGGAGCAGCAGCGAGGCCCGCAGCCCTCCGAGCAGATGATCGCCTCCATTGCCCAGGGGCTACACCTTTCGCGCGACGAACGCGACCACCTCTTTCACCTTGCCGGACACCGACCACCGGCCCGTGGATCGCTTATTGATCACATCAGCCCCGGGATGCTGCGAATTTTTGACAGGCTGACCGACACCCCGGCCGAGATCGTCACCGAGATCGGGGAGACTCTGCGGCAGACACCGCTCAGTGTCGCCCTCGTTGGGGACCTGACGCGATACACCGGCGATTCGCGAAGCATCGGCTACCGCTGGTTCACCGATCCGTCGGTGCGCCACATTCATCCGCCCGAGGATCACGAGTTCTACTCGAGAATGTACGTTTCAGGATTGCGGGGAGTGCTGGCCTTGCGTGGCCCTGAGTCGAAGGCCGCTCGACTGGCCGAGCAATTGAAGGTACGAAGCGATGAATTCCGAACCCTATGGGAGAGGCACGAAGTCGGTATCAAGCCACGCGACGTCAAGCGTTATCAGCACCCCGACGTTGGCTTGTTGGAATTGAACTGCCAGGTCCTGCTGGACCCTGATGAATCGCACACGCTCTTGGTGTACACAGCGGTACCCGGGAGCGAAAGCTACGAAAAGCTTCAGTTGTTATCAGTGATCGGCCCGGCCCCGTCGGCATGACATTCACGCGTCGCTAGAGCACGCTGCATACCTCGGAGGCTGCCCGCTCGCCAGCGCGCACGGCACCGCCCCAGGCCGCGTCGCCGGATGGCTCACTCCCGTCGCGGTCACCAGGAGCGAGGACACGATGTATCCCGGTCCCGTGACCGCACAGCCAGTGGCGAGGTCTGCTGCAGCTGCAAACATTCGCCGCTGTCGGTCGCGTGCTCCCGCCCACTGCGGCCCGCGACACACCCGCACCCGGCGGTCAGCCGCACCGCCGCACACACAAGCGGTAGCCAACCCGTTGGTGTATATGCAACAATAGCGACCATGAGTATTTCCCCGGTGGAGGAGATCGTGGCTGACTGCGTCGCGTTCCGCACCCGACTTCTCGGCCGGGCGATGACAAGTCTTTACGACCGCGCCTTGGAAGGCCACGACCTGAGCATCGCTCAGCTCAACCTCCTGGCGGCGCTGGGCAAGGTCGGCCCGTGCTCGCCGGCACGGTTGGGCCAGCTGCTGATGCTGGATCGATCCACGGTCAGCCGCAATCTAAGTCCGCTGCTCAAACAGGGCTGGGTGGCCGCGGTGTCTTCAGACGCCAAGGGGATCCGGGAGATCGAGCTGACCTCGTTGGGGCGCAAAAAGATTCACGCCGTCGTGCCCGTCTGGCGGCGAGCCCAGCACCAAGCGGCCGCACTGCTTGGGGCGCAAGGAGTGAATGCGGTCAAGGCACTGGCCAGCACAGTGGGGGACCTGCCGACCGATTGACAAGCACCCTCGGTGGAGGGAAGCCCCCAACTAACCATATGTTGTATCTACACCAAAGGAGATCACATGAAACTCGACTTCACCAATAAGGTCGTGCTGATCACCGGCGCCTCCAAAGGGCTCGGCAAGGGCATTGCCTTGGAGTTCGCCAGGCGGGGCGCCGCGGTGGTCCTGGTTGCGCGCTCAGCCGTCCCTCTCGAACAGCTCGCACAGCAGATCCGGCTGCTGGGCGGTGAGGCATTGGCGGTGCCGACCGACGTGACGTCCGCGGAGCAGGTCAGCGCGCTGGTGAGTAAAACGATGGACCGATTCGGCAGGATCGACGTGCTGGTCAACAACGCCGGCATCGCCAGAGTCGGTCCCGTCGAGTCACCGACATTCGCTGATGACGCCCGACAAACTATGCAGGCCAGCCTGTTTGGTGCGATCAGCCTGACCCAGCAGGTGCTGCCGATCCTGCGTCGGCAGGGCTCGGGCACGGTGGTCAACATGTCTTCGGTAATGGGTCGCAAGGCCATCGCTCGCTTTGGCTCCTACGGACTCGTGATGCACGCGATGTCGGGATTCTCCGACGCGCTTCGCCAGGAGTTGGCCGGCACGAAGATCAACGTGTCGGTGATCTATCCTGCGCTGACCGCCACCACGCTGCTTGAGGAGGTCGACGAGGCCGCCATGCCGCCGGCGTTTCGCTACCTGACTCCGCTGACGGTAGACGCGGTGTCGCGCGCGGTGGTCGTAGCTGTTGGTCGCGGCAAGCGCCGCGTCGTAATCCCGAGAATCGTCACGTTGCTGCTAGTCACCGAAGCAATCTCCTCGCGCATGGCCGACCTTTTCCTCACCGGGCTGGCGCGTTACCGCTGGTTTGGCTGGCCGGTAGGGCTAAGTCGTGGAAAGACCTACCACCAGAGCATCCCGCGATCCAGCGGCACAGTGTGCCGCGCCAGAGCATGAGGCAGCCGGCGGTGGCGGTACCGGTCACCCCGGTCACGACCAATGCGTGAGGATAGATCGGCGATGCGCTCACGGCTCTCCTCGCAGGTTGTGCTGGCCGGTATCGGGCGCAAACATGATCGGTGCGGGAAGTGGCAACGTGTTATCCGTGAAGCGCGAAAGCGTCCCGCATGGCCGCGACGGCCTTTCTGTCGCCCTCGAAGCGGACCCGGCGCAGGGCGGATTTTCGGGTGGCAGTGTCGCCGCCGAGGCGGCTGGCGATGAGGTCGGCGGCGGTGGCAGTGACGGTGACGGCGGGCTCACCCTGGGCTTTGGCGAGATGTCCGTTGCTGACCGCGAATTCGAAACGGCGGCCGTCGATGTCGATGCGGTAGGTGGCGTCGAGATCGGTTGCTGTGGCAGGGTTAAAGGACAGCAGCAGGCCGGCCAGAAAGCCGTTGAGTGGGGTGATGGCGCTGGCGTCCATCGCGTCGATTTTGTCGAGTCCGAATAGCGCGATGGCTTGCACGATGGGCAGCACGCGTTGCCAGGCGTCGTCGGTGAGGGTGTACACGGTACGGCCGATCGGCGCGGGTAAGTCGGTGCGGTCGATCAAGCCGGACTCTTGAAGCTCTTTGAGCCGTTGCGCGAGCAGGTTGGTGGCGATGCCTGGCAATTCGGCTCGCAGGTCGCTGTAGCGGCGGGGCCCGCCGATCAGTTCGCGCACGATCAGCAGCGTCCAGCGTTCGCCGATGACGTCGAGACCGCGTGCGATGGGGCAGTTCTGGTTGTACACCCGTGTCGGCACCAGAAGATCTTAACAATTGTAGATGTGTTAATACACCGTGAGGTTGATTTATTTGTTAAGACGCTTTAGTGTCATGTCTCTAGCCACGTTGCGGGTCGTTCTAGATGGACCGGTGATGCCACCAGGTGGCTGGCATCGAGAGGTTGGAGTTGCGGTGTGAAGAAGCACTTTGAGGACAAGGTGGTGCTGGTTACCGGCGCGTCACGCGGTATCGGCAAGGCGGTGGCGCTGGCGTTCGCCGAGCAGGGCGCGCAGATGGTCCTTGCCGCGCGCTCAGCGGAGCGCCTCGCTGATGTCGCCGAGGGCGTGTCGGGGTTGGGCTCGCAGGTGCTGGTGATGCCTGCTGATGTGACGTCACACGCCGATGTTGTGGCTTTGGTGGATGCCGCTTTGCGGCGATTCGGTCGAATCGATGTGCTGGTCAACAACGCCGGCATCGGGCGGGTGGGTTGTGTCGAGTCCGCAGAGTTCAGTGACAACGTGCGGGACACGCTTCAGGCCAGCCTTTTCGGGATGGTCGACGTGACCCAGCAGGTGTTACCGACGATGCGGCGGCAGGGCTCAGGCGCGATCGTCAACATGTCATCGGTGATGGGCCGCAAAGCGTTTGCGCGTTTCGGCTCCTACGCCATTGTGATGCACGCGGTGTCGGCGGTGTCGGATGCGCTTCGTCAGGAGCTGGCGGGCAGCAACATTCGGGTATCGGTGATGTATCCCGCGCTGACCGCCACCGACCTGTTACGCGATGTAGACGAGGCGCAGATGCCGCCGCCGTTTCGCCACATGACTCCGTTGACGTCAGAGGCTGTCGCCCACGCTGTTGTCACGGCAGTGCATCGGGGAGCACCACGGGTCGTGATGCCAGGACCAGCGAAACTGCTGCTGCTCGGCGAGGCGTTTTCGCCCCGGATCGGGGACCTGATGGCGTCAGCTCTGGCGCGGCGCTCTTTCATCCGGCTGGTGGGCATGAGCCGGGGCAAGACCTACCACCAGATGATCGGTGTCGGCTCAGGACCATGACACCACCAGCCACGCCACCGGTCAGCTGTTGCGGCAACGCATTTCGGCGGTAATCACTGCGGCCGGTGACGACGGGCCGCTGCACTTCTCAAGGACTGACGAGGTTCACCCATGGCGGCGTCAACAGCTCGCGTCGAGGACACATTGTTCACGATCTTGGCTCCACAAATCATCCATCGTCGCGAACTTCCGCCAGAGCCAACCCACAGACACCGAGCTCCGGTCTCCTGGGCCAGTTTCACCGCCACCCGCAAAGTATCGAGCTGGCTGGCACCAACTAACTGACGTCGTGAAGGGCTGCCCTGCAGATTCGCGCATGCCGGTACTGATGGTGGTGCACGCGCATCCCGACGACGAGTCCAGCCAAACGGGCGGCACGTTGGCGTGTTGCGCCGCAGCCGGTTGGCGCACGGTCCTGGTGACATGTACCGACGGTAGCCAGGGGGACGGCGGTGACGGAGTCAAGCCGGGCCAACCGGGTCACTACCCGCAGCAGGTCGCCGCACAGCGCTCACGCGAACTAGCCATCGCTGCAGACATTTTGGGCGTATCTGATCTGGTCACGCTGGGCTACCCCGATTCAGGGATACCGGGCGACTACGATCCGCCGTCACCGTCCGGGGCATTCAGTCATCTTCCGCTCGCACCGATGGCGGACCGGCTCGCGGGGTTGCTGCGCGCCTACCATCCTGACGTACTCATCACCTATCCGCCCAACGGATTATCGGGCCATCCCGACCACATCCGCACCCACGAGCTGGTCCGCGCAGCGCTTGACATCACCCGCGTAGCCACGGAAGCGGCCGCGGCCGTTGCTCCGCAGCTGTACTACATTGCCATGTCCCGCAGCCGGTTAGCCTCACTGGCATCCCAGGCACGCGCCGAGCTGGGGCCCGAGGCCTGGTCTCCACCCGAGTCGATGGCGATCGACGACGCCCAGATCACCACCGCCGTCGACATCACCGACTATTGGGACATCAAGCTGGCCGCACTGGGCGCCCATGCCAGCCAGTCCGATGCTGCCGCACTGCTGACGCTGTTCACCGCCGCAGGCCGGCACGACGATGCCAGGTGGTTCGAGGAATATGTCCGCGCTGAACCCCACGCCGATCCATCCCGCACCGGCGAAACCAGAGGACAGTTGATTTAGTTGTTCTAACACTTTAATATCTTGTCCTATGAGTACACGTCTTCCCGTTTTCCGTGATCGCCCCGTCGCCGCGTTGGCGGTGATCTGCTTGAGCGTCTTCGTGATCAACGTCGACGCCACCATCGTCAACGTCGCCCTGCCGACCTTGTCGAACCAGCTGCACGCCGATACTGCGCAGCTGCAGTGGATCGTCGATGCCTACACCTTGGTCATGGCCGGGCTGCTGTTGTCGGTGGGCAGCCTAAGCGACCGCTATGGCCGGCTCGGTTGGCTCAACGGTGGGCTCGCACTGTTCGCGCTGACGTCCGCGATTGCTGCGCAGGCTAATTCGGCGGATCAGCTGATCGCCGCGCGAGCCGCGATGGGCGTCGGTGCCGCGGTAATCTTTCCGACCACATTGGGTTTGATCACCAACATCTTCATCGATCCGGTGTCGCGGGCCAAGGCCATCGGGCTGTGGGCAGCCATGGTCGGTGTTGGCGTCGCGGTCGGACCGATCAGCGGGGGATGGCTGCTGGAGCACTTCTGGCGGGGCTCGATCTTTATGGTGAACATCCCGATCGCGCTACTGTCCATCGTGGGTGGGATCCTGTTCGTGCCCGCCTCGCGCGACCCGAATGCCCCGCGCGTCGACGTCCCCGGCTTGCTGCTGTCCGCGGCAGGGATCACCACGCTGGTCTATACGGTTATCCAGGCCCCGACATGGGGGTGGACGAACACCCGGACCGTCCTCGGATTCGTGCTCGCCGCAGTCGTTTTGGCTGGTTTCGGGTTTTGGGAGCGGCGTAGCACCCATCCCATGCTCGACGTCTCGGTATTCGCCAACCGCCGCTTCTCGGGAGGCAGCCTGGCCGTGACGGCAAGCTTTCTCACGCTGTTCGGCTTCATTTTCGTGGTCACCCAATACTTTCAATTCGTCAAGGAATACAGCGCCTTTCAAAGCGGAGCCCGCTTGTTGCCCGTGGCCATTTCGATCGCTGCGACCAGCATCCTCGGACCACGCCTCGTCGAGCGCATCGGTACGACGGCGATGGCGGCGGGCGGACTTGCTGTCTTCGCGGCCGGCCTAGGATGGTCCTCGACCGTCAGCGCCGCAACTACCTATCCCGAGATGGCCATGCAAATGTGTCTGCTGGGCGGCGGTTTGGGCCTGACGATTGCACCGGCCACTGAGGCCATCATGGGATCACTGTCCACCGAAAAAGCCAGCATCGGCTCGGCAGTCAACGACACCACCCGCGAATTCGGCGGTACGCTGGGCGTGGCTATCGCCGGCAGCGTCTTCGCCTCGATCTACAGCTCTCGTATTGCCTCAGCACCCAGCCTGGCGGGACTGCCGGCCGACCTACACTCTGCGGCTGGCCACTCAATGGCGGTGGCGCACAGCGTCATCGGCCACATTCCACCCACGCTCATCCCTGAGGTACGAGCGGCTATCAACGCCGCGTTCCTCGACGGCTACCACGTCGCCACCCTGGTGTGTGCGGCCATCGCCCTAGGCGCGGCCCTGGTCGTGGCCTGGCTGCTTCCCGCCCGGGCCGATCAGACCATAACCGCGGACGAGACCCTCGAACCGGCCAACGTCACAGCGTGAGTTCACCGAACCAGATTCGGCCCGGTCGGACGGAAGTGGGCAGGACCGGATCGTCGAGGAAATCGTCGGGTCCGCCCACGCGGGCTGGGGCTCGGTACGCCTGTCGGCCGAGCCGACGCACTAGAGCACGCTGCATACCTCGGAGGCCGCCCGCTCGCCAGCGCGCACTGCGCCGTCCATGTACCCGGGATGGTCATCCAGGGATGCCTCCGCGCCGGCCCAGTGCACGTTGCCGACCGGCCTCACAATCGCGTCTCTGCACTGACTGCGCGATCCCGGGGCGAGCATGTTGACGCAGCCTGAAATCCATGGCTCGTTCGTCCAGAGCTTTTCCAAATACTGCGAAGGCTGGCCAGCCTTGGAACCAAACAACGAAATGAGGTCTCGCGTAAGCGCTTTGCGTCGGGCATCGCTGCTCTCGAGAACTTCGTCGGTCCACCTCAAGGTGGTGTGACCGGTGGCCGGGAGCATGAACGTCACGAGGATGCCCACGCTGCCATCGGGCGGCGAGTTGTCGGACACGAACGGCGTCATCATCAGATCGCTCAACGCCTGCCCGTTCAACCCGTCGTCGCGCCAGAAGGGGCGCTCGTACACCATGAACAACTTGTTCATCGAGCCGCAGCCCCCACCGTGCTGCAGTTTGGTGCGCCGTGCTGGGAGGTCGGGCGTGAACCGGATGCGCTGCGCGTCCCCGGGCGACATTGCGACGATGACTTGCCGGCAACGCACGGTGGCGCGCCGCGACTGTACCGCGATCTCACCGCGGCGCGACTGGTCGATTGCCTCGACCGGTGAATCCAGAATCACGACACCGGCGGGCAGCTGCTCGGCGAGTGTGATGGCGATGCGTGCCGAGCCGCCAACGATCCGCGCTTCCTGCGCCCCGCCCTTCACCTCGATCGCCCCGGACATTCCGCCCGTTGCAGCAAAAAGATGCAGCACCGAGAGCAGCGACACCGAACGTGGGTCCTGGCTGAGAACGATGGAGAACGCGAGCCCCATGAGCCACTTGGCTTCAGCGGTCTTCGCATGTCGATCGATCCAGTGCCCGAACGTCGTGCTGTCCCATTCCCCCGCCCGGGGTGCCTGCCACGGCGTGGCCAACGGTACGCGGCGAGCCATTCGCTCCAGCCGGAATTGCAGGTGCGCGTAGTCCAGCATCACCAATGGGTGCAGGGGCGGGACCACTCCGTCGTACAACTTGCGTCTGCCATTCCGCAGGTAAATCGCCTTGCCGTCCGTGTGGGTGGGAAAGGTGGACAGTCCCAACTCGTCGACCAGCGCCAGCACGGCATTCTGTCCGGGTCCGACCCACTGACCGCCGCCCTCGGTGATCACGCCGTCAACCACGTCGATGTTCATCGTTCGGCCGCCGACCCGGCCGTTCGCCTCCAAGACGACGACCGAATGCCCGGCTTCGACCAGCCGGCGCGCGGCCGTCAGGCCCGAAATACCGGCTCCCACCACGACGACGTCGACATTGTCGTGCATGCACAGGCTTCCTTCAGAGCGATTCGACGATCTGGTCACGCGGGACGCCCACCGCCTCGAGAGCGTCGTAGAACTTCTTGGGATCGGCCCAGTCCTCCGGCGCGAAAGCGCCCGTGCGCTGCTCGGCGTCGTCCAGAGCGAGCAGCGCGAACGCGGCACATGGCGTGCCGGTCATGCCTCCCATGTTGTTCATGACGTTGCCGTCGGCCATGCGCGTGCGCCGGCTCGACACCGCGGGCTTGCCGTCCCGCAGGCCGTGGACCTGAACCAGTAGCCCGCCCCGGTAGGGGTAGCGGCGACGCGCCGCCGACAAGACGAAAAACTTGAGCATCTCGCCGCGGCTGATCTCGCTCCGACGGATCTGTGCGCGCATCCCGTTGAGGGCGTGCTTCCAGCCGGCGGCCGATCCCAGCCCTCCTGTGGCGACGCTGAAGACGAAGTCCACGCCATCCTGCATCGAAATCTCGCCGTTCTGGATGGCGAGAGCGACACCGCGGAAGAGGCCGTTCATCGGGGCCGGGTCCAAGCCTCCGACGCAGCGGATGCGTGATGCCTGGAAGTACTTGCGCGGCAGCGTAACCGGCTCGGGGTGAGCTGTCTCGTAGAGGAGAACCTCTTCCTGATCCGCCAGGATTGGAAACGTGCCCGCCGGCAGGAAGGACTCGTGAACGGTGCGGGCGCCGTGGTCCCAGGTTTCACAGTCACCGGCCGAGATGGACAGCATGTGCTCCAGGACTGCTCGCCCGACATTCGGTCGTTCCTCGCCGACGAGCCAGCACAGGTCGATCCGCTCGACGGTGTCGAGATCGTCGGCAGCATCGACGGCCATGACGTTGGACATGCCTGGTGAAGCGCCGCACCCGACATAGATCGGGATGCCCGCCTGCTTGGCTCTGCCATCGAGAGAGAGTGCATGCTCGGTGCTCTCGACATCGTCGTCGTAGTCGAGATACGGGATCTTGAGTTCTAGACACGCCTCGATGACCGGGGCGGAAGTGCGGACGTACGGACCAGCGCCGAGGATGACGAGCGATGCCCCGGCAATCGTGGCGCGTAGCGCGTCTGCATCGTAGAGGTCGAGTTGCTGCGCCGTAGCGCGACCATCCAACTTCCTGGCCAGGGGTTCTACCAGCTCGGGTCTGATGTCGCTCAGGACGAAGTTCAGATCGGTTGGCGCCTTGGCCAGCGCCTCGACGGCGACCCGGCACATCTCACCAGCCGCCCCGATGAAGACCACCTTTTTCGTAGCCACGTCGCACCTGTCCTTCCAGTAACCAAACTCGATTCGAATTCGACTCTTTCATAGGACCGGCACGCTGTCAACGTCTGATACGATCTCGACTCGTGTTCGAAAAAGCCGCGGCGGGCGACGTCTCGTCACGTCGGCCGGTGGTGCAGCGACGTGGGCGAGAGCGGGTGCAGGCAATTCTTGATGCCGCCTCAGCGCTGCTAAGCGAGCAGGGCTACGAGGCGGCCACGCTGAAAGCGGCCGGTGAGCGGGCTGGCATCCCAACTGCATCGCTGTATCACTATTTCTCCGACCGACACCAGGTCGATGCGGAACTGGCACGGCGCCACCTGCGCGAGCTCGAGGCTGAGCTGTCCACGGTCGCGGACAACACCAAGCTGCGCACACTGCGCGACGCCATCGACGCGGTCATCGACCCCTACGTCGCCTACTTCCGCGAACACCGCGACTTCCTTCAGCTCTGGTTTGCGGGCCGCAGCCCGACCCTTAGCGCATTGGCGCGCACCTTCGACGAGATGCAAGCCCGGCGGTTTTGGGGCTTGCTCCTCGACCGCAACCTCATTGGCTCCGATACCCCCGAGTTCGTCGTGCAGCTGGCGTTCGAGGCCGGCAACCGCCTATTCGACGTTGCATTCCGGCTATCACCGACAGGCGATGACACAACGATCGATGAGGCGCGTCGACTCCTCACCGCCTACCTTGAGACCTACAAACCGAAGCAATCCAAGGCGCGGCGACCAGCGGTGCGTGAGGCCTGAACCGCGCGCCACTGCCAGCCTTCGATCGCCTCACGGACGGCATCGGTGGGTCACGTACTGTGCAGACCGTGGATATCAACGGAGCTAGCGCAATCGTCACCGGAGGGGCGTCCGGGATCGGAGCCGCCACCGCCCGCCAACTCGCCGCCAAGGGTGCCCGAGTCGTCGTCGCCGACCTGCAGGCCGAACGAGGCCGGGAACTCGCACACGAGATCGGCGGCGTGTTCGTCAACGTCGACGTAACGAACACCGAACAGATCGAAGACGCTGTCAACACCGCAACCGACCTCGGCCCGTTACGGGCACTGGTGAACTCGGCCGGCGTGGGCTGGGCACAGCGCACGATCGGCAAGGACGGTGAGTTCGCCTCTGCGCACAACCTGGACGCGTACAAGAAGGTGCTCGCGATCAACCTGGTCGGTACGTTCGACTGCATCCGGCTGGCCGCCACGGCGATGAGCCGGAACGAGCCGACCGAGACCGGTGAACGCGGTGCGATCGTGAACATGACCAGCGTCGCCGCCTTCGACGGCCAGATCGGCCAAGCCGCCTATTCTTCCTCCAAGGGCGGCGTCGTCGGATTGACCCTGCCGGTTGCACGCGACTTGTCCGCGGTCGGTATACGCGTCAACACCGTGGCGCCCGGCCTTATTGACACCCCGATCTACGGCGAAGGCGAACATTCGGAGGCCTTCAAAGCGAAACTGGGTGAATCCGTGCTCTTTCCGCACCGCCTGGGCAAGCCCGACGAATTGGCATCCATGGTCATCGAGTTGATCACCAACTCGTACATGAACGCTGAAGTCGTTCGTGTCGACGGCGGAATCCGGATGCCCCCGAAGTAGATTGCCGCTGCTATTCGACCGTCCGGCAGCCAGTAAGTCCCGAGACGGGCCCGCTGCCGGGATCGGCCGATGTCAGTGGGTCGGGGCACCCTTGCTCGTAACTACGAGAGAAGGGTGGTGGGATATGTGCTGGCAGTGCGACAACCCCCACGGCACCATCGACGATTACCTGGATGAGTTGCGCGACATCATCGCGGATCACGGTTGGGTGGTGCAGTACGTCGAGCACGACGCACGGCCGTTTGCGTACACGATCGGGCTGACTGATCGGGGTCTGCCCGAATTGCTGATCACCGGGATGCTTCCGCAACGGTCAACGCGCATCTTGAATTCGATCGCACACCAGATCGTTGATGACGGCATGGTCCTGCAGCCCGCCGTCCACATCGATTACCAGGGAGAATTCCTGCTCGAAGTGGTCGAGGTCGAAAACCCAGATGTGCACCTGAAATTCGCGGTCCGGTTGTGTGAGCCGCCCCTCCGCGCATTTCAGCTGGTCTGGACCGACGATCGGCGCCGCTGGCCGTGGGATCGCGGGTGGAGCCACGGGCGACGCCGGCAGCCGGTGCTGGGCATCCGCACTCCGCTGACGGAGTGAGAATCGAGACGTCTCGGCGCGACGTTACGCAATAGCTTGTCCTGCAGCCTATTGCGGCGCATAGCAACCGCTTAATCGCGCCCAAGCCCACGATCGGGCGCACTCATGTCACCGGTGGCGGGGATGCCCTCGGCCAAGCCATAGCGCAATAGGACCGTGCCTTTCCCGCTGGCCGCGGGCGGTTCGAGAAGGGTGAGGTTGGTGGGTACCGTGCCGCCGCCGAACACCTTCTTACCGACGCCGAGCATAAGCGGGTGCAGCCATAGGTCAATTCGGTCAAAAAGCCTCTCGCGCAACAACGTTTGTACCAAGTCCAGGCTGCCGACGACCTTGATGTGCTCGTGCCGATCACGGATATCGCGTACCGCGGCGGCCAGGTCCGCGCCGAGCAGAGTAGATCCGTGCCACGAGAGGTTCGGCCGCCCGCGCGAAGCCACATACTTCGGCACCCGATTGAACAGCGCCGCGATCCCGCTGTCCTCGCCGCCTTCCTGGTGCGGCCAGTATGCGGCGAAGATGTCGTACGTCCGCCGACCCAGCAGTAGCGCGTCGGTGCCCTCGTACGTGGCACCAACCTGCGCGCCGGCAACCTCGTCCATCAGGGGCGCCTGCCAGCCGCCGAACGGGAACCCGGTCGGGTCCTCCTCGGGACCGCCGGGCGCCTGCCCGACGAGGTCTAGGGTCGCGAACAGCTCGATGTGAATCAGGCCCATGCCTTGCTCCCGGTTTGAGTCAGTGCGGTCGGGAACTTTGACTTCCGAGCGCGGGCAAACTCACCGCGGCAACCTCATTCGTCAGACGAGTCCTCGCATTGTTCCTCGACAGCGGCCAGGACGTCTTGGGCCGCCTGCCGGAAAACCGCCAGACGCTCCGGCCCCAGCACGTCGATGAACAGCTCCCGCACCCGGGCGGCGTTCGCGGGAGCCGCCGACTCGATAGCGGAGCGGCCAGCCGGCATCAGCACGATCTGCGGATAGCGCGGATCAGCGGCCGGATCGATCTCGCGCCTGACCAGTCCGCGCTTCTCCATCCGGCTGAGGTGGTGGGACAGTCGGCTCTTCTCCCACATCGTGGCCCTGCCAAGCTCGTAGGCGCGCATTCGGCCACCCGGTGCCTCGGAGAGGTTCACCAAGATCTCGAAGTCCGAATCCGACAGACCGAACTCGCGCTGCAGGCATCGCGCAAGGTGTCGCTCCAGCAGATGGTGCATGTCGACGAAGCTGCGCCAAGCGATCTGCTCGTCCTTGTTTAGGTGCCAGCGCTCGGCCATGGTCGTCAGCCTACTCGCCCAGGTTGACATATCAACCCATAGCGCATACCGTCGATTGGGTTGACACATCAACCAGGAGGCAAAAACATGACATCGAAGAAGCTGATTGCAGTGGTGGGGGCGACCGGATCCCAAGGTGGCGGCCTGGTCAAGGCAATCCTCGGCGATCCGCATGGCCGGTTCGGCGTGCGCGCGCTGACGCGCAACCCACAGTCCGGCGCCGCCCGGGACTGGGCAAACGCGGGTGCCGAGGTGGTGGCCGCCGACCTCGACGACGGTGCAAGCCTGCGTAGCGCGTTCGAGGGCGCGCACGGGGCGTTCATCGTCACCAACTACTGGGCCCCCTTGTCGGCGGAGGACGAGGGCGCGCGGACGCGAGCCGACAGGGAGCTGGCGCAGGCCGACACGGCCGCGCTCGCGGCCAAGCAGGCCGGCGTGGAGCACGTCATCTGGTCGACCCTGGAGGACACGCGTGACTACTTCGGCGATGACGACCGCGTGCCGACCGTCGACGAGCGATTCAAGGTGCCGCACTTCGACGCTAAGGCCGAGGCGGACGAGTTCTTCCGCGAGTACGACGTGCCGACCACATTCCTGCGCACCACCCTGTTCTTCGAGGGCTTCACCGACGCGTTTGCCCCGGTGCGAGGAGACGACGGTCGACTCCGGCTGACGCTGCCGATGGCAGACCAACGCTTGTCGGGTATCGCCGTCGGCGACATCGGCAAGACGGCGCTGCAACTTTTCGCGCGCGGCGGAGCTTACCTCGGCCAGACCCTCAGCATCGCCGGCGACCACCTCACCGGTCAGGAATACGCGTCAGCGTTGAGCGAGGTGTTGGGCGAAACCGTCAGCTACGAACCGCCCAGCTGGGACGAATTTCGAACGCAGGGATTTCCCGGCGCGGTCGAAATGGGAAACATGTTCCAGTACTACGCCGAGAATTCTGCCCGTTTCGTCGGCGACCGCGATCTGGCTCAGGTGCGCGAAATCAACCCGGAGTTGCAGTCTTTCCGCGACTGGCTTGCGCTGCACCGCAACGAGATTCGGGCCGCCGGCTAGATCCGGCGCCGTTGTGCTCTGAGTGCTCCGGCCACTCGTTCAACGAAGGGATATAGGGTAACTCCCCGGTGTCGATGCGATGCTGGCCGACTCAGCTGAACCGGATGTCAACCGTCGCTAGACCGAAGATCTTCTTCCCCGCCGACTTCGCGCCGACCACGATGACGCCGGTGCGGGCGTCGGGGTCCAGCGATTTGACCCGGCCGTTGAATTCGATGTCGGCGCCCTCGGCGGCTGACACGATCGCGGGAGCCGACAAGCGCACCGCGTAACGGGTCACCGCGCCCGGGTCGCCCGACCAGGCGGAGACGAATCCGGCGCCCAAACCCATCGTTAGCATGCCGTGTGCGATCACGTCCGGCAGCCCGGCCAGTTTGGCCAGGTTCTCGTCCCAGTGGATCGGGTTGGCGTCACCAGCCACTCCCGCATAGTTGACCAGGTCGCCACGGGACAAGCGGGCGTGGTGCACCGGCAGCTCGTCGCCCACCTGGACATCCTCGAAGGGCCGCGTGCCGGGGGTGCGCGTTCCGCTTCCCCCGGAGATGTGCACATCTCCCTCGGGACGCACCGTCTTCTGATAGGTGGCGTCGGATTCGCTGATTTCGATGATGTTGAAGTCATGCATCATCGCGTTCTGCACAGCGGACTTGATCGCGGGGTCCACATCCTCGGCGGTGACGCCGACGACCGTGGTGTGCAGGGTGTGCACCCGCTCCCCGGCGGCATCGGTGAAAGTGTTGGTCACGGTGATCAGGTCGCGGCCGGCGATCCTGCGCACCGAGGTCAGCTCGACATCGACGTGCAGCTCGTCGCCCGCGACGATCGGGCGGTGCTGCTCGAAGACTTCCTCGGTTTGCACGTAAGTGTCGTATCCGACGACCACCGATTCGAACATGCGGCGATTGCATGCCATCCCCGGTACCGAGGTGAACGTCAGCGGCGCCACCAGTTCCGGGTATCCCAATTCGGCGGCCGCGGCGACATCCCAATGCGCGGGGTGATAGTCCTGCACCGCGCGGGCGTACTCGCGAACCTTTTCGCGGCCGACCAGGTACGTGCCGTCCATTTGGTAGTGGTGGCCGACCCGCGATTCAAGTGTCGACGACGTTGCTGCTGTCATGACTTTCGCCCAACTGTCCAATCGGCTTGTTTGTTCAGACCGACCTCAGCACAGTAACCCGCGGGCACCTGGGCGATACGCGCACGTGTTTCTCCGATTGCGACATCTGGTCGCTCGTGGGGTACCGGAACGGGTATAAGAGCTATCAGATCCCGTCACCGAAGACGCCTAGAGGAGAACAGCCATGCAGTCCGTCAAGGGAGTCAACGTCCTAGTCACCGGAGCCGCCATGGGCCTCGGCAAGCTGTTCGCCACCCAGGCGGTCAAGGAGGGTGCCGCCGCGGTGGTCCTCTGGGACGCCAACGAGGCCGCACTGAAGGAAACAGCGGCCGAGCTGGAAGCGGCGGGGGGCACGGTTCATTACGAAACCGTCGACGTCACCTCGCAGGACGTGGTGGCCGAGGCCGCCGAGCGGACCCGCACCAGCGTCGGGACGATTCACGTGCTGTTCAACAACGCCGGCATCGTGCGCGGCAACGGCTACTTCTGGGAGAACCCACCACGGGACTTCCTGCTCACCATGGAGGTCAACTCCATTGGGCCGATGCTGGTACTTCGCGAATTCCTGCCGGCGATGGTCGAATCGAACACACCGTGCCGCGTCGTCAACATCGCGTCCTCGGCAGGCCTGAACGCCATCCCTCGCATGGCCGCATACGCCGCTTCCAAATGGGCCGCGATCGGATTCTCCGACTCCGTGCGACTGGAGCTCGAACAAGCCGGTCATGAACACGTCAAGGTGACCACAGTCTGTCCGACCTACATCAACACCGGCATGTTCGAGGGCGCGAAAGGCATCCTGTTCACTCCGATGCTCGAACAGGAGGACGTCGTGGAAGCGACGTGGTCGGCGATGCTCAAGGGCCAGCCGTTTGTGGTGATGCCGTGGACGTCGAAGATGAACAAGGTGCTCAGCGCCGTGCTGCCGATTCGGTTGCGCGACATCTATCTTCGGCGGGTCGGCGTATACAACTCGATGGACGAATTCAAGGGACACTGAGCCCACGGGTCCATCGGGTGAGCCGCCGGCTGGTCGGCACGATCGACCTTGCCGACCTGGATGCGCTATGCGAACTTCGCGGCGCTGAATTCCTGCCGTATCCGCTTCTGCGCGAAGGTGTTCCGGGCGAATCCGGCGCCGGCGCCCAATCAGTCGCCGCCCGCTTCGACGACGGTGACCTACGGGTCTTCCGCCACTGGATCGAGACGCATGAACACGCCGAAGTCTGGGTGGAGTGCCGGGTGCTGTACCGCGACGACGACACCCCAGACACTCGATTGTCGGCTTGCCGTTCCGCAGGGTTGGGCTTCCTTGCGGCCCAGCGGCCCGGCCAAGACCTAGTGGATGTCTTTGAACTGTCACCGCCGGACATCGCGGCCGCGATTGCGCAAGGGGTCCGGCCGAGCGGTCCCGGTTCCCGCCCGCAGGTCGTTATCCCGAAGTACGTCAACTACTTCCGCGGGTCGGCAGCCGAGTTCGCCGGCTTCGACGACTTCGACGACGACTACGAGGTCACGATCCGGGCGGACCGTCCCGCGGTGGAACAAGCGACCGTGGTACGGGATGACGACGTTTTGGCGCTGGCTACCATTCAGTCGCACTGCGAGCCCGCCCGGGCGTGGGGTGTCGACTGGGCGAAGGACTTCCTGGTTTGGGTGCAACTCGATGCCGACGGCGACTACATCTACGATGCTGAATTCCAGCACGCGGTGCCGGCGACCTACGAGACATTGCGGAGTCGGATCGACCGGTTGGTCGAGGCGGACCTGGCGGAATCGCGGCGGCGCGGAACCCGTTGATTCGCGGTCTATTCCGCGGCCAGGATGGCCGGAAATGGGGTACGGTCGCGAGGCGTTTCGGCCGGGAAGCAAGGGGACGTAGCTTTGAGGCTCGGCGGTTCACCGGGCCGCGCCCTGGCTTCGATCTGCAGGCTGTACCCGTCGGGGGCATAGCCGAATCGGTTGGGTTTGTAGAAGCCGTCTCGTTCATAGACGTACCAGCCCCAGCGTTTCCAGATGTCACCGGCGCTGGCAACGAGGGAGCTGGTGTCGGTGCCGGGCGGCGGCTTGAGGTCCCCGATTGTGGTGAATTCCTCGGGCGGGTTCGCGGAAGTGTCGTCTTTGCACGGGACGCTGTTCGTGCCGCCGCTGTAGCGGGTCGCGTCCAAGGTGGTTCCGGGGGGAAGCTCCTGCAAAGTCCTTCGCAGGTAACCGATTACCGTGTCCTGCGCCTGCTGCTGGGTGGCCGGGACGGCGGGTTGCAGCTTCCAGCCCGGCGGCGGTGGGGGTGTGGATGTCATCGGTGGTCCTCCAAGGGGGGTAGCTCCGGACGGCGTTGGCGGGCCAAGCGGGGCGTGGTGCCCACACCCGCCCACGAGCAACGCCGCGGTGATTGCGCCGGCGCCGACTTTCGTTGTGACTCGGCGGTTTCGGCTCATCGTCCCGGCTCCACTCCGTTGGGGCCGATCACCTGTGGCGGTGGTACACCGGCGATGACGGCGCCCATGTTGGCCAGCGCGGGATTTCCGGCGTTCCAGTAGCTGCTGTGCGCCTCGACATTGGGAAGAAGTCCGAATGGGCCGAAACCGGGCCCCGGATCCGCCAACAGAGCAGTTGCCCCGAAATCGGATCCCTTGGGGTCGGGGCCCAGGGTCAATCCGGTGACGAGATCGATCGGGTCGTTCCAGGCCCGGATGGCGAACACCCTCGCTCCGGGGTCCAGGCTCAGGTCGCTGGCGTGGTCGACCAGCATCCCGGGGCTGCCCACGGCGATGACGTTGTTGGCGTCCAGGTGGTGCCCGCCGGATGCGGCCGCACCGACTTGAGTTGAGCCATAACTGTGTCCGACCACGGTGTCGATCGACGGTGTGCCGACGTGGGACGCGCGCTGCCCGCTTTGGAATGATTCCAGGGCCCCTGCACCGGCGCGGGCCGGGTCGGGCCAGGCCGCCTCAGTGAGGTCCATCGGTCGGTCGTAGCCCATCCAGGTCGTCACTGCCACGTCACCGGGACCCAGGGTCGTAGTCGCCTGCATCGCGGCGTTATACATGGCCAGCGACTTCTTGTCGCTGCCGTTGAAGGTCGCCATGTCCTGTCCGGTTCCCGGCACCAGGATGGCGTTGCGGGACGCCTTGTCAGGGTTGCCGATCGCCACCGCGGCATGTCCGTTCTCGTCGATGATGCCGAGATAGCGCTTCGGGCCGTCGGTACTGTTCAGCGTGCTCTGCACCGCCCGGTAGCCGTCGAGATCGTGCCGGGCTGCCAGCAATTGCGGCGCCAGCACCGCCAGTTGGTCGGCGGTTGTCGCGCTGTGGTCGCCCATATACTGTTGCGCGGCAAGCGCATTCAACCGCTCCTGCAGGCGATCGACCGTTGCCGCAGTGTGCTGTTCGAGCTCCGCGAGGTGCTGGCGGTTGTAGTGGTCCCTACCCAGGTGATCATCGGGATCCCAGGGCATCCCGGGGTGATTGCCGAGGTTGTGGTCTTGGCTGTAGAGCCAGTCCTTCTCATCCGGGGTCAGCTGCTGCCAGAGGTCGTGGAACGCCTTCGGGTCCTCCGGTAGCGGCTTGGACAGCGCGTCTTGGATATGCGGTCGCGGGTCGTGCGGAGGATGTCCGGCGGCGACCGGATTGAAGTTGGCCGCCAATGCTTTTCGGTCGCTGTCCAGCTGCCGCGCCACCGCCGATTCGGACTCCCACCACTTGTTCGCGGCGGCCCTGATGTCCCTCTCGAAATTGTCGCGGTCCTGGGTACGTTTGGGATCCGGCGCGCCGTTTGCCTGTTTCCTGGTGTCGGTGACCGACAGGTCGTCATTGACGCGAAACTGGTTGGCCTCCGCATCGGCGATCTTGGCTCGCGCCTCGTTGAGCCTGGGGATCACCGAGCTGTGGATGTCATTTGCGGCTCTGTCACCCATCGCGTCAATGGCGTCGCGCAACCGGTCAATCGCCGCGTAATCCTTGGCGGCCATGGCGACCGCCGCGTCTCTGGTGGCCCCCGACCATGGCTGGCCGCCCGGGAAGGTCACCAGCTGCCGGTAGGAGTCGGCGTGGCCGGCCATCTCTTTCGCCGACTTCTTCCAGGCGTCGACCATGTCGAGTACCGCCTGCGGACTGGCGGCGTCGATCTGTTTGCGGGTGACCATCCGGGCGCTTCCTCAGCTCCCGGGCGCCAGGGTGCCAGCGCTCTCGATCACCGTGATCAGGTCGCCGTCGGTGCGCGCAAATGCGTTGCGAGCCTGCTCAATCAGATCCCCCACCTTCGTGAACCTGTCGGCAACCACGGTCTGCAATCCGGGAATCGTGTCATAGCTCACCTCGCGGGCCGCGACCAGCGAGGGCGAGTCCGCGTCGGCATCCGGGACAGCACCGGCAGACGGACGGTGCGCGACCATCCGGAGCACTTCACCCAGGGTCCGCAACTCCGGGCGCAAGCGTCCCAGCGCCTCCAGTTCCAGCTCCAACTGCGTGGTCATCCGCTGAACCCCCCTTGGTTTCCGGGACTGAACGAACCCTAACAGCGGGTTCGGCGAAATTGGCGCGCCGATTTCAGGCCGGTCTTAGGGCTTGACAACATACAACCAATTGGTTGTATGTTGGGCCGGTGATTGTGGATGCCGAGGACCGGGCGGATGCCTTGTTCCAGGCGCTTGCCGATCGGACCCGGCGTGACATCATGCGCCGGGTCTTGACCGGTGAGCATTCGGTTTCCGCGCTCGCGATGAATTACGAGATGAGTTTTGCCGCGGTACAGAAGCACGTCACGGTCCTGGAAAGGGCCGGCCTGCTGACCAAGCGTCGCAGCGGTCGCGAACAGTTGGCCAGCGGCGACGTCGCGGCGGTGCGGTCGGTGGCATCCATGCTCACAGAGCTGGAACACCTTTGGCGTGATCGGGTTGCGCGCATCGACGAACTCATCGCATCCGATGCAAACAGGGAGGACTGAACCATGCCCGTGACCGACGTCCAACACGACCTCGAGAACCTGACCTTGACCATCATCGCCGACTTCGCCGCGCCGGTGCAGCGTGTCTGGCAGGTCTACGCCGATCCGCGGCAGTTGGAGAAGGTCTGGGGGCCACCGTCTCATCCGGCGACCGTCGTCGACCATGACCTGCGACCAGGCGGCCGCATGACGTATTTCATGACTGGTCCAGAGGGGGAGAAGTACGCCGGGTACTGGAATATCACCGACGTCGACGAGCCGAGAAGCTTCTCGTTCGACGACGGCTTCGCCGATGAGGACTTCAACCCCAACCCGGACTTGCCCGTCTCGACGAACGTTTACACCTTTGCCGAGCACGACGGCGGGACCCGCGCGACCTTCGTCAGCACCTTCTCCTCCGCCGAGGCGCTCCAGCAGGTGCTGGACATGGGCGTCATCGAAGGAGCAACGTCGGCGATCAACCAGATCGACGACCTGATTGCCGCCTGACCTTAAGCCACAAGCGGTTTCGGGTCGTCGATCACCGAATAGTCGCTGGCGTCGCCCTGGATCGCCTGGCTGCGTTCACCGCGGACGCTCACCGGGACGTCGCCGGCGAGAGTAATTCGGTGCACCCGGCGGGGTTGGTCGCCGAAGTCCGAGACGGCGTAGTGCTGGGTGGCGCGGTTGTCCCACATCGCGACGTCGCCGAGTTCCCAGTTCCACCGGATCGTGTTCTCCAGCCAAGTGATGCGGTCCTGGAAGATGCGGTATAAGGCCTGCGACTCGGCGCCGTTGAGGCCCACGATCGACTTCGCGAAAGAGCCGAGCAGCAACGCTTTTTCGCCGGTCTCCGGATGCACTCGCACCACCGGATGCAGCGTTTCGAAATGAGTCGACTGGAATTCGGCCGCATATTTCAGCATCGCTTCCGGGTTCGCCTGGGCTGCAGCCAGCTTGACGGGATCGATCTGGGCGTAGTCGAACGTGTTGTTGTGCACGGCCCACAGGTTTTCGGCGAGTTCCTGCAACGGTTGCGGCAGCTGCTGAAACGCGGCGACGGTGGAGGCCCACGTGGTGGTGCCCCCGTAGGAGGGCAATTCGACGGCGCGCAGGATCGAGGCCTTCGGTGGGCGGTCGACGAAGGTGACATCCGTGTGCCACTGATTGGCGCCGCTGCCCCCGACGGCCTCCAATCGCATGACCTTGCTGCCCTCGAACTTCAGCGTCGGATGCGGAGTCGTTGGTACGCCCAGGCTTTCGGCGAACGCGTAGTGCGAGTCGTCGTCCAGGTGATGTTGGCCGCGGAAGAAGATCACCTTGTGCGTGAGCAGAGCCTGGTTCACCGCCGCGGCGGTCCCGGCGTCGAGCTTCCCGAGCCGCACGCCATCGACGCGGGCGCCGATGTTCTCGCCCAGCTTCACCACACGAAGATCGCTACTCATTTGTCCGCGCCTTTCGAAGTATCCCCGCGTGTAGTCGCCTGTATACACACGGCTCACCGCAACGGTAGGCACGCGGCGCCGCCATCGCAACGCTTGTGATCAGGCTGGACGAAAACGGCTCAACCGGTTCTGCTGGCCACCGACACGTGCTCGTTGGGTACGCAGTGCGTCATCGTCAGTCCTTCGACGTCGCGAGGTCCGTTCTTGCCGAGGTTGGCGCGGCGATGTTCGTCGGCATCAGTCAGCGTCTGCGATTTCAGCGGTTCCAGGTGCCGGACATCGTCGGGCGTGATGCTTAGACCCTCGCCAACCCGGATCCCCAGTTCGTCGTCGCACATCAGGAAGTGCCACACCATGCGCTCCTGGACCTCGCGCACCGCCTCGGAGATGCCATTGACCAGGTTGAGCACCAAGTCGTCCTTCTCCCACTGCTCCATCAACTGGTAGCGCTGTCCGGCCTGGGTGTAGTCGTCAGTGCGCGCTATGCGCTTCTTCGTCAACCGGCCACGGATCTCGGGACCGACCTCGTCCGGGCGCTGGCTGGTGGCCTCCCGCAGGCCGCCAGTGATGGACGGCTCGTAGTTGACGTGCGGGTTGGCGCCGTTGTTGTCGACGCGGTACTGCATCTGCCCGCCCTGCTGGTTGGTGGACACCTTCGCGTTCTTCGCCTGGTTCACCGGAAGTTGCAGGTAATTCGGCCCCACCCGGTAGCGCTGGGTATCGGAGTAGGAAAAGGTCCGGCCGACCAGCATCTTGTCGTCGGAGAACTCGAGACCGTCGACCAGCACGCCGGTGCCGAAGGCGCTCTGTTCGTTCTCGTTGAAGAAGTCCGACACGTTGCGGTTGAGCACCATGGTGCCGACCAGTTTTGGCGGGAACTCGTTCTCCGGCCAGGTCTTGGTGTCGTCGAGCGGGTCGAAGTCGAGTTCGGGGTGGTCGTCGTCGGTCATCAGCTGCACCAGCAGCTGCCACTCCGGATAGTCACCGGACTCGATGGCCTCGTAGAGGTCTCTACTGGCGTGGCCGAGGTCTTCGGCCTGGATCGCCGCGGCATCCGCCTCGGTGAGGCTCTTTACTCCGATCTTCGGCATCCAGTGGTACTTGACCAAGTGACTCTCACCCTCGGCGTTGACCCACCGATAAGTGTTGACGCCAAAGCCCTGCATGGTGCGGTAGTTCGCCGGGATGCCGCGCGGGGAGAACAGGTTGACCAGCATGTGCATCGACTCCGGCGTCTGCGACATGAAGTCGAAAATGCGGGCGGGCTCCTGCCGGAAGGTGACCGGATCCGGCTTGAGCGCGTGGATCACATCGGGAAACTTCACCGCATCGCGGATGAAGAAGACGCCGAGGTTGTTGCCCACGAGATCCCAGTTGCCGTCCTCGGTATAGAACTTGACGGCGAACCCGCGCGGGTCTCGCGCTGCCTCCGAGGAGTCTCGGCCGCCGATCACCGTCGAGAAGCGAATGGCCAGGTCGGTGCGTTTGCCGGCTTCGGAGAAGACCTTGGCTCTGGTGTACTTCGCGATCGACTCGTCGCCCCACTTCCCGGTGGCCTCGAAGTAGCCGTAGGCGACGAAGCCGCGGGCGTGCACGACGCGCTCCGGGATGCGTTCCCGGTCGAAATGGCTGATCTTCTCCAGGAAGTGGTAATTCTCCAGGGTCGCCGGCCCGCGGGCACCGATGGTGCGTTGATTCTGGTTGTCGTAGATCGGGTGACCTTGGCGGTCGGTGAGGATGTCACGGGTGTCGTCGGGATCGGGTGGTATTGCGGACACATCGGTCATTAAGGCTCCTGGGCTTGTTCGCTACATCAGCTGATCGGTCGCGTACCCGTCCGCGCCGCGCCGAAACTCACGCGGTCCGGGGGCGGCTGCGCGCCTCGGACTTGGCCAGCAGACTGCGATACAGCGCAACGTATTTGGCGACCATCGCGGAGACGTCGTGTCGGGCGACCGCAATGCGACGGACCTGGGTGCGCGATAGCTCGGTGACGACTGGAATGCCGCGCGCCATGGCGGCCACGTCCCCGGGCGGCACCAGGCGGCCGCACCGTTCATCGACAAGTTCTGGGATGCCGCCACGAGCGAACGCCACCACCGGCGTCCCGCAGGCCATCGCTTCTGCCACGACCAGGCCGTAGGGCTCGTCCCACAGCGGGGTCACCAGCGCGGCGGCGGCTCCGCCCACCAGCGCGGCCAGGCGGTGCTGGTCGAGATGGCCCGCATACCGCACCCGGGCGCCCAGCTGCGGCCCGATCCTGCGGCGGAAGAACTCGTCATCGACGACTGGCCCGGCCAGCACAAGGGGGTGCCCGGAGTGCTGGGCCGCTTCGATCGCCAGATGTGGCCCTTTCTCGCCGACGATACGACCGGACCACACGACGTAGCGCCCACCCGGCCCTGCAGGCCACCGCGCGACGTCGATGCCGTTGGGGACGACGGCCGTATCGATGCCGGTGTGCGCCCAGACGGCGGCTGCCTGCCGGCTGACCGCCGCGAAGGTGAGGCCGCGTCGGCGAACCGCGCCGACCGCAGCTTCCAATACCGGGAACGGCGGTGTGTGCAGGGTCGTCAGCATCGGCGTCCCGAGCCGTGGCGCCATCAGGATCGGGACGTAGTGCAGGCTGTGGTTGTGGATCACGTCGTAGTCGGCGGCGCCGCCCTCGGCCAGCCACGTCATCAGCGCGACGAATGCTTTGTGGTCGGAATCCTTGACCGCGCCCGGCAGCGGGAACGGTCCGGAGGCCGCTGAACTGCGCTGCAGCGTATCGATCGCCAATCCCGGATGGGCCGGCCCCAGATCGGAGTCCGCCGCGGCGAACAGTGTGACCTGGTGACCCTCGCGCACCAACGCGCGGGCCAGGTGTCCTACGTGCGCCTCGAGTCCACCGGCATAGGGCTCCCGGATCGGGTGATGATTGTGCGCGATCACCGCGATGCGTTGGGGCGAGCGCACACGTACTCCCTTCGGCCGGATTGAGTCTGTGTGCAGATACCCGCGTCGCCGGTGCCCTAACACGGAACGGTACGTAGGCCACACGCTCGACGAATCGATGGCCCCGGGGACTCGCCAACCCCGGGGATTTTCACGGGCTCACCGCACGGCCGAAGGTGCGAATGTTGAGCCGAATCAACACGATCGAGGATGACCATGGACAGCAGTGTGATCAGCCAATTCGCCGCGGCGTTGTCTGGCCCTGACGCAATAGTTTCCGACGCCGGTGAGCTGGCTGCACGGGGCCGCGACTACTGGGGGTTCGGCGGGTTGCCCGGGGTTTCCGTCCGGCCGGTTTCCCGCACCGAGGTGATCTCGGTGCTGCGCATTGCGGCCGCACACCACATTCCGGTGGTCACCCGCGGCGGTGCGTCGAACTGCAGCGCCGGCATGATGGCCGCACCCGATCGGGTAATGCTGGACATGTCTGCGATGAACCGCGTGCTCGCGATCGATCCCGAGGCGCGTACCGCTCGCGTCGAGGCGGGTGTCATCAACGCCGACCTGCAGAAGCGGCTGATCGGCTACGGCCTGTGCTTCTCCCCTGACCCGGTCTCGGCGCCGCTGTCCACCATAGGTGGCAACATCATCGAAAATGCCGGGGGGCCACACGCATTGAAGTACGGCGTTACTTACAACCATATCCACGAAATCGAGGTGGTGCTGGCCGACGGCACCCTGGTGAACCTGTCCGCCGACGATGACGGGCCGGACCTGCTCGGAGTGATCATCGGTTCGGAGGGCACCCTCGGCATTGTCACCGAGGCAACCGTGGCGTTGCGGCCCATCGCACCGGTGACTCACAGCTTGATGGGCAGCTTCGCCTCAGCCCACGACGCCGCCGATGCTGTCGCGGACATCATCCGGACTGGCACGGTGCCCGCTGCGCTCGAGTGGCTGGACCGTGCCGGAATTGCGGGGTTGCAGGCGTTCACCGACACCGGCTACCCCACGGATGTGGATGCGATCGTGCTGGTCGACGTGGACGGCACCGTCGAGGAAGTTGAGCGTGACGCTTCGACAGTGGAAAAGGTACTGCGCCGCAACGCCATTGAGGTTCGGGTTGCCACCGATGACGAGGCTCGCGAAAGGCTCTGGTACGGCAGGCTGCACGCGCCGGACGCGGTGGTACGCAGCGGCCACGACTACTTCATCGGGGACGTCACCGTGCCGCGTAACCGGATTCCCGAGATGCAGGAAGCCATCCAGCGCGCCGCAGCGCGGCACACCGACGGACTGTTGTTCATCGCGGTGGCCGGGCATGCCGGTGACGGGGATCTGCACCCCATCTCCTTTTTCGACTCAACAAATCCCAAGGCGGCCGCGGCGCTGGAAGCCGCGAACAATGAAATCATCGACGCTGCACTGGAACTCGGCGGAACGTTGACAGGTGAGCACGGTGTCGGCACCGAGAAGCGCCAGTTCATGACCAAGCGTTTCAGCCCGGTGGAGATCGCCACGCAGCGCGCCGTCAAGCGCGTCTTCGACCCCACCGGCTTACTCAATCCGGGCGTGCTGCTGCCCGACTTGTCGCCAGACGAGCCCGCGCTCGCCTCGTTCGAGGCAACCGTTCGCGCCGCACTAGCGGGCCACCGGCGCCAAGATTCGGTGAAGAATGAGCCGGCGGCCGCGGCAGCCTTTGGCGATACCCAGATCGATCTCAACGCCGCGAATCTGAGCCTGACGGTCGGTGCCGGCGTGCGGCTCGATGAGCTGGCCGCCCATTTGACTGAGCAGCACATGACTTGTGCCGCACTACCCACTGTCCCGGACGGGCGCAGTGTAGGAGCGCTGATAGCCAATGCCGCTGGTACCGAGCGGCGCGCGGTGCGCAACAATCTGCTCGGCCTTCGGGTCGTCCTCGCAGACGGTGGCGCACCGGCCCGGTTCGGCGGCGAGACCATGAAAGATGTCGCGGGTTACGACCTCAAGCGGCTCTTCATCGGCGCGGTTGGGGCATTTGGCGAGATTGTGTCGGCCACGTTCAAGGTCAATTGCCTGCCGGCGGTATGAGCAAGGACGAGCCGTGTGTCCGCCGGGACTCCAGGTCGCGGTGCGCTCGGGCGGCCTCGGTCAGCGGATAACGTTCACCGATGGTGACATCGACCGTGCCGTCGTTGATCGCTCGGAAGAGTTCGGTTGCGCGCCAGGCGAACTCGTCGTAGGTCCGGTTGAAATGGCTGCGCAGCGGGCGAGTCAGGTACACCGAACCGGCGGTGCGCAGCCGCTGCGAATCGACCGGCGGCACCGGTCCGCCGGCGGCGCCGAACAGGACGAGCGTGCCGCGAACGGCCAGGCTGGCCAGGCTGGCGTCGAAGGTGGTCCGGCCAACTCCGTCGTACACCGCCGAGACACCGCGACCGCCGGTCAGTTGGCGAACAATGGACCCGAATTCGACCGGATCGGTTGGATAGGCGAGCACGTACGTCGCTCCGGATCGGCGCGAGAGGTCCGCCTTGGCCGACGTGGATGTCGTCGTGATCACCCGTGCGCCGAGGCTGACGGCCCATTGGGTGAGGATCAGGCCGACACCGCCGGCGCCCGCGTGCACCAAGATGACGTCACCCGGTTTGACCGGATAGACAGAGTTGACCAAGAAGTGTGCCGTCAGTCCTTTCAACAGGGCGGCGGCCGCGTTGTCGCTGCCGATGTCGGCGGGCACGTGAGCTACCAAAGCCGCTGGCGCGGTGCAGTATTCGGCGTAGGCACCCACGGCGTCGGCGCTCGCGACCCGATCGCCCTGCTGAACCGTCGACACGTTCGCGCCGACACTCACGACGGTACCGCACACCTCACTACCCGGAATGAAGGGCAGCGCGCGGGGGTACCTGCCGGATCGGAAATGGGTGTCCATGAAGTTGACCCCGATCGCCTCCGCCTTGATCACCACGCCGTTGGCAGCGGCTGTCGGCTTCCGGGCTTCGGTGTAGGTGAGGACCTCCGGTGCGCCGGTTCGGCTCACCGCCACCGCGTACATGGCGGCTCTGTCAGTGGCCTGCCAGCCACGCCTGTTCTTCCCCCGGGTTGGGCAGTACCCGCCCGCCCTCCATAGCGAAGTGGGCGGGGCTGTTCTGGATGATGACGAGAATGCGCGCCGACGGAATGCCGGTCACTCTGGTGGCAGCTTCGGCGACTTCGCTTAGGAGCCGGCTGGTTTCGTCGTCAGGGTGACCCGTGCGCACCCAGCCGCTGATGAGCAACGGCTGGGACTGCTGGGCATCGGTGTAGACCGCGTCCAGTGCAAGTTCGTGGAACACCACGTTGATGTAGGTGCTGGGAACGTGGTTGACGCGGGAGTGGATTCGGGTGATCTCCGCAGCCAGTTCCGCTTTGGTCTGCGCGTCGAGCGTCGAGGCGACGGTGGTGCAGGTGTAGATGGGCACTGATCGACCCTCAGCCCAGGAATGGAAGTTGAGGCACGGTGGGCACCACGATGACCGTCGGTCCGTCCGCGGCCAGCGCCGCGGAGAACTCACTGGCCAACGCATCGGTACTGTCGACGGTCACCGCCCGGCAGCCGAATCCCTTTGCCAAATACTCGATGTCGAGACCGGGTAGGTCGAGGCCCGGTACGCCCGGTGTCTTCTCCAGGAGCGCGAAAGACTTGAGGATCGCGTACTCGCCGTTGCGCAGGACGACGTAGACGACGGGCAGCTTGTGTTGCGCGGCGGTCCAGATCGCCTGAATCGAATACTGGAAGGAGCCGTCGCCAATTGTGGCGACGATGGTGCGCTTGACGCCGCGGGCACGGTCCCCGAGCGCGACACCGACCGCGGCCGGTACGCCCCAACCGATTCCGCCGCTGCCGGTCGCGTAGAAACCCGCACTGCGCGTGGTGGGCAACCAAGTCTGCTGTTCGGCAATGGTCGACGTCGACTCCATTACCAGCGCCGAATCCTCGGGCTTGAGCGTGCTGAGCACCTCGTACACCGCGTTGGCGGTCATCGGCGCGGACGCCGGCACGTCGGATTTGCGTTGGTGCGTCAACGGCGGCGGTGCCTCCCGGCCGGCGGGTACCCGGACCGTCTCGGTCAGGTACCTCAAAGCCTGCCCGACGTCACCGACCAGACTGTCCCCGACGGGCGCCACCGCAGCGCGTTCCGGACTGGCGGTGATCTGTAGCAGTTCGGTGCCTTCGGGCAGATACTCGCCGGCCACGTAGGGGTAGTAGCGGAAAACCTCCGCGCCGACCACGACCACCAGGTCGTAGCCGTGCAGCACCTGCTCCACGCCGGCGATGGTCATCGGCAGCATGCCGGCATAGAGCGGATGGTTTTCGGGAAACGAGATGCGGTCGGGCAGTGAGCTGCCGTAGACGGGTGCCTTCAATTTCTCGGCGAAGGCGACCCCGGCATCCCAGGCGCCGGCGCGGTCCACCTCCGGTCCCAGCACGAGGGCCGGACGCTGGGCACCGCTGATGCGCTCGGCGAATCGGCGCAAGCGATCGGGGTCGGCGGTGGTCCGGTCGGCAACCGTGCGCACGACCGCTGGACCGAGCGCGGGCTTCTCCCAGTCGTCGAGGGGTATCGACAAGAAGACCGGGCCGGCTGGCGGCTGCAGCGCCGTCGCATAGGCGCGCATGAACGCACCCGGCACATCCTCGGCCCGGGCCGGTTCGTACGCCCACTTCACCCACGGTTGCGGCAGCACCGTTGCTTCTTTGTTGGCCAGATACGGGTCACACAACAACATCTCGCGTGTTTGCTGGCCGGCAGTGACAATGAGCGGGGTATTGGCGCGGTACGCGGCCACCAAACTACCGACGGCATTGCCGGTTCCCGCAGCCGTGTGCAAATTGACCAGCGCCGGCCGCCCGGTGGCTTGGGCGAACCCGTCGGCAATGGTCAGCACCGACGCCTCCTGCAGCGCCAGGACATAGGTGAAGTCGTCCGGGAAGTCCCTCAAGAAGGATTGCTCGGTCGATCCGGGATTCCCGAACACCGTCGTCAGACCGAGCTTGCGGAGCAGTTCGTAGGTGACTTCGTGAACGTTCTTTACGTCGGTCATCGGAGCACACGGCCTTTCTCGTCGAGTGCGGAAGCGGCGGCCGCTCGCCTTCCACGGCGTCGAGTCAAGCACCGGTGGCCAGTTGCCGACCCCGGGTAAACCCCCGGTCTCCGGCGCGCCCCGGGGCGGTTTCGGTGCGAATATGTTTGCGTGCGCGACAATATTCGTGGGTTGCTGGGCCGGCGGCAGGAGCAGCAGCTGCTGGCCGGTTTGCTGGGCGGCGCCCGCGAAGGTCACAGCGGCGTGCTCGTCGTGCGGGGTGAGCCTGGCATCGGCAAGACCGCACTGATCGAGCACCTGCTTGAGCAGGCCTCGGATTTCCGCGTCATCCGCAGTGCTGGAGCCGAGTCCGAGATGGAACTGGTTCATGCAGGGGTGCAACAGGTTTGCGCTCCACTACAGGAATTGCTGGGCCGGCTTCCCAAACCGCAGCGGCTTGCGCTGGAAGTCGCACTGGGAGTCAGCGAAAGCGACGGGGCACCGGATCGGCTGCTGGTCGGTTTGGCTCTGCTCACCCTGCTGGCGGAGGCGGGGGCCAGCCGACCGACGATCTGCGTCGTCGATGACGCGCATTGGGTCGACCGGGCTTCGCTGCAGGCGATCGGCTTCGCGGCGCGGCGGTTGCTGGCCGATCGCGTCGTCATGATTTTTGCCGCGCGGGCCCCGGTCGCCGAATTGGCCGACCTGCCGGAGATGGTCCTGGAAGGTCTGTCGGACAGCGACGCCCGGGCGCTGCTCGCAGCACTGCTGCCGGGCCGGATCTCTGATCGCATGCGCGACAGCATCGTCGCGGAATCGAGGGGTAACCCGCTGGCGTTGCTCGAGTTGCATCGGTCCCTTGACCCGACCGACCTCGCCGGCGGTTACGGCCTGGCGCACGGGAAATCGATTCCCGGGCGCATCGAGCACAGCTTCATCGAGCAGTTCAATGAGCTACCGGCACCCACGCGCACGCTGTGTCTGATCGCCGCTGCGGAACCAACCGGGCAACCGACCTGGTTGTGGTCGGCGGCGGCCCGGCTGGAAATCGGTGTCGAGGCCGCCGCGCCCGCCGAAACGGCCGGCCTGTTATCGATCGACGGCCGTATCCTGTTCCGTCACCCGCTGGTTCGCTCCGCGATCTATAGTCACGCACCGCTCTCGGAACGGCGGCGGGCACACGAAGCACTCGCCGCTGCAATCAGCGATGCTCCCGACCACCGGGCCTGGCACCGTGCGCATTCCACTGCGGCCCCTGACGAGGAGGTCGCCGCCGAACTGCTCGCCGTTGCCGAGCAGGCACGGGCGCGCGGCGGTATCGCGGCCGCCGCGGCGTTTCTGGCAGCGGCCGTCGACGCGACACCGGATCGTCAGCAGCGGGTACAGCTGGCATTGCAAGCCGCGCAGGCCAAGCTCGACGCGGGATCGCTCGACGCCGCAACACGGCTGTTGGACCTCGCGAGCGAAGTCTCCGACGACGAATCCGTCAGTGTCCGAGCTGATTTGATACGCGCGAAGCTGGCGTGGGCCGCTCGCCGGGGTCCCGATGCACCGCCGTTGTTGCTGGCCGCCGCCCAGCGGCTCACCGGGATCGACCCCGCGTTGGCGCGGGACACTTATCTCGAGGCGTTGATGGCCACCCTCATCGTGGGCCGCTTCTTCGACCCGGAGAATCCGGCGGGGCTCGTTGCCCGCGCCGCCAGCCGGGCCCTGGCCACCGGCCGGCGCGACACGGTCGACCTGTTGATGGAGGGGCTGATCGTCCGACTGACTGACGGCTACGTTGCGGCGGCACCGCTGCTGCGAACCGCGATCGCGGAATATGTACGGGAGACCCGATCGGGCACCTCGGATCCGCGCTGGCACGATGTCACCAACCGCATCTGTCTGGACTTGTTCGAGCAGGACGCCTATGACTTCCTCACCAGCCAGCAGGTGGAGATGCAGCGTGCCACAGGCGAATTGACGCTCATCGCGTCGTCCCTGTCAACCTACGCCGGGCTTTGTGTGACGCGGGGTGATTTCGCTGCCGCGGAGGCGGCGTTGCAGGAGGTGGAGATTTTGGCCACCGCAACCGGCACCCCGCCGCATCTCTCGATCGTGCCGTACCTGGCTGCCTACCGGGGCGAGGAGAAGCACTGTCTCGAATCTGCGAGGGTGATCATCGAGGGAGCCAGCGATCGCGGCGAGGGCACCGAAGTGTCGGTCACGCTCTATGCGACCGCCATCCTGCACAACGGTTTGTCGCAATACCCGAAAGCCTTGGCGGCGGCGCGGACCGGGCTCGAACACGACGATGTCGGCATGTCTTCGTATCTGCTCACCGAGGCGGTCGAGGCAGCCGCCTACTGCGCTGAAACGGACTTGGCCACGGAGCTTTTCGCCCAAATCGATGAACGCGCGCAGGCGAGCGGAGCCGAAACCGCGTTGGGCATCGCGGCGCGCTCGCGAGCACTTGTCGGTGCGAGCGCCGACCCGGGCGCGGACTATCGGGCAGCGGTGGAGCACCTGTCGCGCGCCCCGGTGGTCGTCTATCTGGCGCGCACCCACCTGGTCTACGGCGAGTGGTTGCGGCGGGTGAATCGCCGCGCCGATGCCAGGACTCAGCTGCGGCGCGCCTACGATTTGTTCGCTCAGATGGGCGCGGCCGGCTTCGCCGCTCGGGCGCGCCGCGAACTGCAGGCGACCGGTGAGGCGGTGCACAAGCCGGTGAAGGGCACCACGATCGGGCTCACCACGCAGGAACGGCAGATCACCCGACTGGCGCGGCAGGGGTGCACCAACTCCGAGATCGGCGCGCAGCTTTTCATCAGCCCGCGCACTGTGGAGTGGCATCTGGGCCGCATCTTCGCGAAGCTGGGCGTCAGCTCGCGGCGGGAATTGCGAAACCTGGCCTTGGAAATGGTTTGAGTAATGGCGTGACTAGGTCTCCGCGCCGCTCACCGTCTCACCGACGTGGTGCCGCGGAAACGACGAAATGATGGCCTCAACGGGGGACCGCCAGTTCATGCCGAAGTCGGCCAATGTGCGCGAATCATCGGTCGGTGTGGCCGCGATCAACAGCAGCGCGGCCTCGTAACTCAGCCCGTCACCGAGCGGCACGATCCCCGACAGCGCATCACCGACCCGGCTCAAAGCGCGGAATACCCGGTGATCTAGCGGGATACGGATGAAGCGACGGCCGGCTCCACGCTCGAGCGCGGTGATCATGTCGTCGAACGCGACGAGCTCCCCGCCACACACGTAGCGGCGCGGGCCACGTCCCGGATTCATCAGGGCGGCATGCACATCGGCCACATCCCGGACGTCGATCATCTGCATGCCGCCCCGCAACTTCGGCGCGATCCCGAGTCGCACTATCGGTGCCCAGCCGCGTTCGGTAACACCCGGTGCCGTGTGAAAGGCCGGTCCCACCACGCTCGAGGGATAGGTGATCACGACGGGCGCACCGTCGTCCTGCAGCTTGCGGGCCATTCGATCGGCATAGCCCTTGGTCTGCGCGTACGGGCTGCGACCCGGCGCTGTCGGGGTATCGGGGCCGATGATGCCGTCCGGCGGCGGGAACAAGGCGCTGTAGCTGCTCACCATCACGATCGGATCCAGACCCGTCCGCACTGCGTGCCCCAGCAGCGACTCCGTTGCGTAGGCGTTGACTTCCCACATCAGTGCCGCGCGACGGTTGTCAGTGCCGACGACGCCGGCGGCGTGCAGGACCGCGTCGCAGCCGTCCAGCAACGCCTCGATGGTGCGCTGCTGGCGGATGTCGCCCTGTTGCACCTCGACCTCGCCGAGTTCAGAAAGCTTGGGCACTACCGGAGCGTCCGCCGCCCCGGGTTCGATGAGTAGGCGGATGCGGTGGCCCTGGGCGAGCAGGGCTCGGACACAGTGAGCTCCCAGGTATCCGGTCCCACCGGTGACGCCGATCAGCATGGTTCTCCCTCGTGATGGCTCGTCCGGGCGACGGACCACCGCCCCCATATTACGATGCCAGTGGCATCGAAAACTAGAGGACACCGGCGGGCTTTGCTGATTACGCTGGCAGCAGTCCTGCTGGGGAGCGCCGCGTGATCACTTTGGACCGCCTGGTCAATGTGTTGGGTAGCTACGGGGTTCGGCTGCGCTCGGCGACGGTTCCGCGGTCGACCGAACTGGGCAGCGTGGTAATACACGAGGTTGCCCAGAACGGCCCCGTGCTGGGCGATGTCCTACTGGCCATCGATGCCGCGTCGTACCAGGAAGCGCTGCAGTGGGCGGTGTCGGCGCATGCCGTGGTGGTGTTGGTGCGCGCCAGCGCCATGCCCACGACCCCAGACGACGGCGCGCGGGTCGGCGCGGTGCTGCTGGTCGACGACGCGCTCTCCTGGAGCGAGCTGGCCGCGGTCGTCTACGGGCTGGTACTCGAGGGTCGCGAGACCGCCGCGGGCCGCGGTCCGACCGATCTGTTCGCACTCACCGACAGCTTGGCGGATGCCATCGGTAGTGCCGTGGTCATTCACGATCGCCTGATGCAGGTGCTGGCCTATTCACGGCTTCAGGAGCACGCCGACCCAGCGCGGGTGGAGACCATTCTGCTGCGGCAGACACCTGAGCGCCTGCGCAAGTTCTTCGAGGCCGACGGTGTGTTCGCCCACTTGGAGGGCTCCGATGACCCGCTGTTCGTCCCGCAGGACGCCGAGCACGGCCTGACCGGTCGGATGGTGGTGGCGGTGCGGTCGGGACGCGAGCTCATGGGCTCCGTGTGGGTGGCGTGTTCGGCGCCGCTGGACGGCGGGGCCCGAGCCGCGCTGGCCGACGGGGCGCACACCGTCGCCCTGCATCTGCTGCGGTCGCGGGCCAGTGCGGACCTCGAGCGCCAGGTCGAATCCGATCTGGTGATCCGGTTGTTGCAAGGCAGCCCCGACGCCGCCACGGTCATCACCAGACTGGGCCTGCCGTCGGGCCCGCTGCGGGTGATCGCGTTGCAGGCATCCATCGCCCGGGAGCGCGATGCGGCACTGCTGCTGGCATTCGAGCGCGCCACCGCCGGGTTCGGCTGGTCGCGACCCGGCCGCAGTGCCTTAGTCGCGAAAACGGTGTACACGCTGCTCCCCGGTGACGAGCCCGCGGCCGCGCGTCGCTGGGTCACCGGCTTGCGGGCCGCCTTGCCGGAAGGGGCGACAGTGGTGGCGGGCATCAGCGGAGCGGTCGACGTGTCCGACTTGCCGACCGCGCGCCAAGAGGCCGACGAGTGCTTGGCGCTGCATGAGGCGTCGCCGGCGGCCGCGACGCCGGTGTACGACGAATCGTGGGACGACATCCTGCTTCAGCGGTTGCGGACGGCGGCGCGGTCCGGTCGGTCCCCGGACCGCGGACCGGTGGCCGAGCTGCGGCGCCACGACACCGCGAACGGGACCGACTACGTGGCCACGCTGCGGGCCTGGCTGGAGGCCCAGGGCGATCCGGCGGAGGCCGGCGAGCGGCTGGGAGTGCACGAGAACACCGTGCGGTACCGGATGCGCAAGATGGCCGAGATCACCAATCTGGCGCTGGACGACGCCAAGAAACGGTTGGCCATGATGATCCAGCTTGCGGCCGGCGACATCGACTGATCGTCCTGTCGAAACGGGACAATGCCCGGGCTCGGGATTGTCCGGCTCCGTCAACGCGGGTGGCTGTCGGCCGCTTCACCATGGAGGTGTCGAAGAGAGAAGTACGCCCGACGCGCCTGCCCATAGGAGCTCCGATGCCTACCCCGCAACCCGATCAGCGACGGCGCGACCGCCAGCGCTCGGACGCGGGTGTCGGGATGGAGACTTTCACCCTGGGTCTGCCGCGGTGGCTTCGGGTGCTGTTCGGCCGCAATCCCTTGATCCGCAGAAGCGACCGAATCGAAGCGCTGGCTTTGGCGTTGTGCGTCGCGGTGACGCTGCTCGCCGCACCCTTTGCGGCCGCCGTCGGCACCGCGATTCACGATTCGCGCGCCCGCTCCTATGCCGAGCAGGCAGAGAGTCGTACTGCGGTCAACGCGACTGTCCTCGACCGCCCGGCTCGTAGCGACAGCACCTGGGTGCAGGCTCGGTGGTTCGCTGCCGGCACCGAGCACACCGGCGTGGTCCAGTCGGAATCGGCGCCCAAACCCGGTGAGGTGATCGACATCTGGGCGAATCCGGACGGCTCCTACGCCGGCCCGCCGCACATGTCCGCCGCGCGGGAGGCGGTGCTGGTGGCCATGGCGATCTGGTTGAACGCGGCCGTCGGCGCGGCGGCCCTCTTTGCGGCCACCCGGGCGGCGTGCAACCGGGCCCGCGACGCGGGCTGGCGGCCCGAGCTGGTGACCGGCGAGGGCAACGAGCAGCCCAGTCGGTTCTAACGAACTCTGCCCCCCGGACGGGGCCCTCCGAGTCGTCAGGGGCGGTTGCTGTCTTTCCGCCCGCCCCTGGCGACGACCACTTGGATAGGAAAGGACAGGCAGTGACGATTCATCGCAGTGCGCAGCGGGTGTGGATCTCGAAGCAGGCCTACGACCGGCTGCAGCGAGAGTTGGCGACGCTGCGTCGATCGTGTCTCGCCCCGAACGACGGCGGCGAGGACCGCGCCGACGACATACAACGCTGGCAGGCGCGGATCCAGGAAATCCACGATCTGCTGGTCGACGTCACCATCGGCCAGGACCCGCCGGATGACGGGATCGCCGAGCCGGGAATGGTCTTGACCATCCGCTACGACGACACCGGGGAAGTCGAGACTTTCCTGCTGGGTCTGCGCGGTGCCGAGCCCGGTGACCTTGAGGTCTACTCCGTCCAGTCCCCGTTGGGCGCCGCGCTGGAAGGGGCGCGTCCCGGCGAGCGGCGAACCTACGCCATGCCCAACGGTGCGCAGCTCACCGTCACACTGCTGCAAGCGGTCCCTTACGGGATCCACACGGGCGCAGCGTGATTCACGCGGCGCGCTGGTACTCGACCGGACTGCGGTGCGTCACCGCGCGAAGCGGCTCCCACCGGAACATGCCGGCGCCCTGCGCATAAGACAGGTGCCCACCCAGCGCGCCGCCCACACTGATCGCCGCCAGGCCGGCGAGGGTGTACACCCGCGCCGCCCGGAGCCGATTGTTGCGGTACGCCCGATAGGACAGAGAAAACATCACAACGCCGGCGAAGTTGGATAGCGCGTGCACGAGCCCCACCCGCTGCTGTCGCCGGCCGAGCAGTGTGTAGTCGGCCCACCCGGCCAGCAGCGTGGGTGGCGTGGCGGCCAGACCGACGGCAATCAGTCGGCGGGCGGTGGTGACGTCTTTGAAGATGACGTCGAAGACCGCCGACGTCATCCAGGTGCCGACCGGGATCGTGATGAGCAGCGGGTGCACGGGGTGGCCGAGCCAGGATCCGCGCAGGGCCCTGGCCAGGCCACCGCGCCCGACCACCTGTCCGGCGACACGAGCGGCGACCGCTGCGGGTTCGTCGAGTACCTCGAGTCGCTCGACTCCGCCCAAAACGTGATGCAGGTTCATTGCGCCTGACTACCCCGTTGCGCGGCGTCGAATCGTGCAATTGGAGCTTTACCTCAGGACCGCCGACAGGTAACCCGACGCGTTGCCGAACGCGGCCAGCTCGTCATCGGGAACCACGAATCCATGTGCGGCGTAAGCCTGTTCGGTGTTCCTTACCGTCACCCGCCATCCCAGCCCCGTCAGGTACTCGGCCGCGCTGTTGCGTTCCCCGGTGTAGAACAGTTCCGCCAGGTTGATATTGGAGCCGATGCGCCGCGACCGCTCGGTCAGCTTCTCTGCCCAGTCAGACGGGATGTTGCGCATGTCCATGTGTTCGGTGGCGATCCTGCTGCCCGGTGCCGACAGAGCGGAGATGTCGTCGAACAACCGGTCCTGCGCCTCGGGCGGCAGGTAGACCAGCAGGCCTTCGGCGATCCAGGCCGTCGCCTGCTGCGCATCGAATCCCGCCGCTTTGAGGGCCGACGGCCAGTCGTCACGCAGGTCGATCGCCACGGTGCGGCGCTTCGCGGCAGGTTCGGCGCCCAGGTCGGCCAACGTGCGCGTCTTGAATTCGATGACATCGGGCTGGTCGATCTCGTAGACGACCGTTCCGGCACGCCACGGCAGCCGGTAAGCCCGCGTGTCCAGCCCCGAAGCCAGGATCACCACCTGCCGAACTCCCGCCTCGGCCGCCTCGACGAAGAAGTCGTCGAAGAATCGGGTGCGCACGGTGATCTGCTCTTTCATCGCGCGGCGGGTCAGCAGGGGATCGTCAGTATCGCCGATCTCACCGTCGAGCAACTTGACGAAGGTATCTATGCCGACCGCCCGAACCAGCGGGGCCGCCCAGGGATCGTTGAGCAGCGCCTCGGGTCCTTCCGAAGCAATCGCGCGCGAAGTGGCGACGGCCGTGGCGGTCGCTCCCACGCTCGAGGCCAGATCCCAGGTGTCGTTGTCGGTCCGAGCCACGCCCGTCTCCTCTCAGCGGGTGCACCGCATAGTTAGCTTATATAACTTCTGAATCCACTGTACGCGCGAGCGGCGTGAGGGCTCCTCAGTGCTCTCGACGACTAGCGTCGCGCCCGCGCTCGGTCGACCCGTATGCCGCTGCGCACTTCTTCGCCGCTCGGCCGGAAATTTGAACCAAATATATGTTCCGGTTAGGGTTCGTCCGAGGCGGAGCAAAGGGGACGGCAATGGCGCGTGGGCGATTCAAGGCGCGTCCCATTGCGATGACCAACGGGGCGCTCCGGGTCGGCATGATGGTCCTGCCGCGGATTCCGGCTTCGGCGAAGCGCATGCTTGCCGGCGGCCGGCGGATCACGGTCGACGGCAACACACTGGATGCAACGGCCCAGTTGATACTTGCCGCGCAACGACTTTCGCGTACCGGCGGTCTCGGAGTCTCCGGCGATCCGGAGATCGCCCGTGCGCTGATGCGCGACTCGCACGCGGCGATGGCGCCCCGAATCCCTGTCCCGACGAAAGACCTCACCATCCCGGGCCCCGCCGGTGGGCTGCGGGCGAGGCACTACCGGACGACGGGCGCGACACCGGCGCCGTTACTTGTCTTCTTTCACGGCGGGGGTTTTGTCGTCGGGGACATCGAGTCTCACGACGGACTGTGCCGAATGATCTGCCGGGACGCCGCGGTGCACGTGTTGTCGATCGATTACCGATTGGCGCCTGAACACAAGGCCCCCGCTGCCGTCGAGGATTGCGTCGCGGCCTATCGATGGGCACTGCAACACACCGCGGAACTGGGCGTCGATCCATCTCGAGTCGGCGTCGGCGGTGACAGTGCCGGCGGTACCTTGGCGGCGCTTGTCACGCTGCGCTGCCGCGACGACGGCATCCCGCAGCCGGCGCTGCAGGTACTGCTCTATCCGGCACTCGATCTCGCCGGTCAAACCCGATCACGGAGGCTGTTTTCGGAGGGGTTCTTCATCTCCCGGTACGAGATCGAGTGGTTCACTGAATCGTTTCTCGGCGGCACCGATTTTGCACCCGACGATCCGCGGATGTCGCCGCTGCGAGCCGATCTGACGGGACTGGCACCCGCACTGGTGTTCACCGGCGGATTCGACCCGCTGCGCGACGAGGGCAACGAATATGCCGCCGCCCTGCGCCGGGCGGGGGTCGCCGTGCAGCACCAGCAGTTCGACACGCTCCCGCACGGTTTCGCCAGCATCGCCCCCTTGGGAGGTGGCAGCGCCGATGCGATAGCTTCGGCGATCTCGGCAATTCGGACCCACTTCGGCCACTAGGGAGCGACTTGATGGCGTCACTGGAAGGCAAGATCGCGTTCGTGACCGGAGCCTCGTCGGGCCTGGGTGCGGAAACCGCGCGACTGTTGTCCCACAGCGGTGCAACGGTTTTCGGTATCGCGCGGGACACCGGTCGGCTCGCCGAGGTATTCGCCGATATCGATCGCGGCGCATATGCCACGACGGACGTGAGCTCGCCGCAGGCCTGCCGGGACGCGATAGCGCAGTGTGTCGAGCGGTTCGGTGGGCTCGATGTGCTGATCAACATCGCGGGCCGGCACCAGATGCGCCGAACCGAGTTGATGAGCGACGACGACTGGGCCGACGACCTTGCGGTCAACCTGAACGGCCCGTTCTTCCTGTGTCGCGCCGCGCTCCCTCATCTGCTCGCCCGCGGTGGCAACATCGTCAACGTCGCCTCCATCGCCGGGGTCGAGGGCCAGGCGTATTCGGCCGGTTACTGCTCTGCCAAGCACGGTTTGGTCGGGCTGACCCGTGCGTTGGCGGTCGAGTACACCGCGGATCGGTTGCGGGTCAACGCCGTATGCCCCGGGGGCATGCTCACCCCGCAGATTGAGCAATTCACCGCCCCGGAGAATCCCAACTACGACCTGATTCTGCGCTCGGCCGCACCGCGCGGCATGATGCAGCCGCACGAAGTGGCCAGTGTCATCGCGTTTCTCGCCAGCGACGACGCCGCGGCCGTTCACGGCGCCGTGTACCGAGTGGACAACGGCAAGGGTGCCGGCTGATAGCGAGGCTCGGTTCACCGCCGGTAGAAGACGTCACCTTCAACGGTGATCGTCGACTGGTTCACCCAGAGCACGTTGAAGTAGACGGGCGCGGGTCGACGGGTCTGGCTGCTGATGATCGTCAGGATGCCGCCGTTGGACGACGCGTTCCAGCTGCACGGGCCCGAGGTCGTCGGCACCCCAGCGGCGTTCGCCAGGGAGCAACCGCTCTGGCTCACCAGCAGCTGTTCTGATCCGTTGCCCGTGATCCAGAAGCCCACCGGGGCAGCCGCGCCGCCCGCGTGGGCGATGCCCGTCGAAACGGCCAGCAGGCCGGCGGCCAAACCCGTTGCAGCAAAACACTTTTTAATGTGTATACCCCACATGATCGTGTCTCCTTTGCCGATTGACACGATCAGCGTCACCGACGCCGCTCAACGGATTCTTGTGGTTTCCTTGTTGGTCTCCTGGTTGGTCTCCTGGTTGGTCTGCTGGGCCGTCAGCAGCTGCGGCAGCAGGAATTCCAGCTGCCCCACCTCTTCGATGTTGTGCTTGACCCAGGCTCGCAACATGTCATCGGGGAAGCGCCGGTGGACCATGCGGTTGATCGCCGTGAAAAGCGGCGTGCGCGCTCCGACGTCGAGCACCGTCACGTAGTGCGCGCCGTCCAATCCGGCCGACCAGGTGTGCTCGAGCTGAAAGACGATGACGCCGGCGATCCGCGTCACCAGCCGAATGCCAGTCTCATCCAGCTTTTCCACGCGGTCGACGACGTCCACCCGGAACTCCGGCCGCGCGCCGAAGGCCTCCACGATGCGGAACCGCGCGCCCTCGGCGGCGCCGCCACCGGGTGCCGGACGGGCCAACTCCCAGCGGATGTGATCGATCGGATGCCAGGCGAGATAGCGGTCGATCGTCTGGCCGCCATACTCCATCGTGCCGCCGAGATTGGTGAACCAGTCCAGCAGCATCGCCGGGGTGACACCGGTCAGCACCCGATGGTCGATGGTGACGCGGCGACGGTGATGCGGGGCTCGGGTGAAGCGCACCGTCGCGGTGTCGACCGGTCGCAGCGGATAGAGAACGGGGCGAGCCTGCATGGCGACCTCCAAGATACGGTAACGTTTCTTGCTCTGAGGTTAGGTCGACGCGGCAAGAAACGCAAGCGTTTCTTGGAAGGGATTGGGAATGGCGCGACGGTACGGCGCGGAACTCGACAGCGCGATCAGGAACGCGGTCCTGCGCCTGGTTAGCGAGAACGGGCTGACCGGGGTCACCATGGAGGCCGTGGCCAGCGCCGCCGGAACCAGCAAGGCGGTGCTCTACCGGCGCTGGCCCGACAGCAGGGCGCTGCTGCGCGACACGCTGCTGCGTACCGCGGTCGCCGCGATCCCCCACGACGACACCGGCAGTTACCGCGAGGACATGTTGGGGATCCTGCGCGGCTGGGCTGAGCTGTTCACCGGTCCGCAGGCGCCCGTCGTCCGAGCCGGGATCGCCGCGTTCGCAACCGATCCCGAGCTGCGGGCGGCCTTCCGCACCGATGTGATCGGCTGGCGCAAGAAAGAAATGGCCGACCTGCTGGCCCGCGGGATCGCCCGCGGCGATGTTCGGGCGGACGTTCCGGTCGAGATCGCCCGTGAGTTGGGTCAGAGTGTGCTGTGGCATCGCTTGTTGGTGACCGGCGACCCGATCAACGACGAGCTGATCGTGCAACTCGTCGACGAGGTGCTGGTCCCGTTTGTGGCGCCGCGACCGTCCCGCGGTGCTGAAATGTGATCGGTCGCAACCATCAGCCGGCTTCGAGGTCGCCATGCCGGATAGCCGCATCGTGGTACGTGGAGGCCAGATAGTCAGCATGGACCCCACCGTGGGCATCCTGCCTCGCGCCGACTTGATCCTGGTGGGCGGTCCGGCCATCAGCCAACATCCGCTGCTCGATCCCGTTGGCACGCTGGTGTTTGTGCTCGGTTGCCCGGTACCAACCCGGCCATGCTGGAACTGCTGCAGGCATTGGCGACGGCAAATCTCGCCGACGCCTGAGGGACTACCGCGCCGAAAATTGGTTGAACATCTCAGCATCGGATGCGATCGTGGTCGGTTGCTCTGCCAAACCGACCGACGAGAAAGCAATGACACTCACCGACCGCCCACTCGCGCCCATCGATGACCTCGGCGCGTGGCTCGACGGCCTCGATTACGGGGTCCGGCCCGCGCTGCGTGCCCTCGGTGAACTCTTGGTCGGCGTCGCCGAACGCGAAACCGCCGAAAGCGCAGAGCGTTTCACCGCTCGTTGCCTCGGTGTACCGGACTGTGGCCACCTGATCGACGAAGAACGCGAGCTCAATCCGGTGTCACGGCTGACCACGGCGCTGGCGCTGGCGGAGTGGATCGATGCACATGCCGAGGTGTGCGAAACCGGCCCCGGCGAGTGCGCCTATCCGCCGAAATGGACGCAGACTGAGATCGGCGACCAGCGCTACCGACACCCGCTGTGCCTGCGTGTGCATTTTCCCGAGGGCACGTTGCTTACGGACGCGGGCTGCGTCATCCACATCGAGGCGCGCGAGTCGATCATGCACTCGGCCGAGGTGTCCGCCTACGTGACACCGGACAACCAAGCACACGCCCGCGTCGTCCTCGACCGGCTCGCCGAACGCGCCAACGGACTCAACCCCTACCGGGGCCGCGCGGTGCGCGCCAGCAATCACCACGGACTGAACCTCACCGTCATCGAGCTGCCGTCGGCCGCGACCCGTGACACGGTGATCGTGCCCGACGCGGTCTGGACCGAAGTCGACCTGGGCATCACCGCCGTGCGTGACCGGCACGGCATGCTCAACGCGCATGGCCTCGGTGTGCGCCGTGGGGTACTGCTGTGCGGCCCGCCCGGCACCGGCAAATCGGCAGTAAGTGCCGTCGTCGCTCGCGAGGTGGTCGGGGAATTCACCGTCATCTATGTCGAGGCCAAGGCCGGTGAGGAGCTGTTGACCGCTGTGGTCGAAGAGGCTCAGCGCCTCGGGGGTCCCGTGCTCATCGTCCTCGAGGACGTCGATCTGTGGTGTCGTGCCCGCGCCGCCGGTGACCGCGGACTCTCGGAGTTGTTGCAGGCGATGGACATCGACGCCGACGCCCGCATCCTGACCTTGGCCTCCACCAACGACGCCGCGACGCTGGACAAAGCGGCGATGCGGACCGGCCGCTTCGACTCCGTCGTCGAGGTGGGCTACCCCACCGCGGCCGAGGCGGTCCGCATCCTGGCGGCGCTGATCCGCGACATTCCCGGCGGTCCGGCGGTCGACACCGAGGCGGTGGTGGCGGCCTTGCCCGAGCGGACCACTGGCAGCGACATCCGCGAGGTCGTCCGGCGCGCGGTGTTGGCCGGCGACGAGGGGAACATCAGCACTCCGGCCCTGCTTGCCGAGGTGGGCGCCGGCAGGTACCGGGCGTCGGTTCCGGCCGGCATGTACCTCTGAGGGCTACCGCCTGCTCTCGTCAGCGAGCTGGTCCGCCGATTGCTGCGCGCCAGGGGCGTCCGGGTCGACAGCCTGCTGTTCCAGCTGCGCCTCCTCGGCGAGTTGCTCCTCGGTCGGTTCCCTGGCATCCGCCGGCACGCCTACCGGCTTTTCTTTATCGTGCTGATCCACGCTTACCTCTCTGAGCGGCTGAGTATCCGTACCCAGGGTCTCCCGGTTAAGCCCCTTCGAAACCCGGTTACGGTCGAACCATGGATTTCGAGGAATACCGGAAATACGACGCCACTGGGCTGGCGCAACTGGTCGCCGACAAGGAGGTGTCGCCGGCCGAATTGCTCTCGCTGGCTCGGGACCGGGCGTCGGCGGTGAATCCCCGGATCAACGCCATCGTGCGCGACATCCCCGCCGCTCCCGATGAACAGGCGACCGGCCCGTTCGCTGGAGTTCCGTTCCTGATCAAAGACATCGCGCAGGACTACGCCGGTCTGCCCACCTCGCAGGGGTCTCGTTCGCTGATGTCGACTCCAGTCGCCGAGCACGCGACGGTCGTCCGGCGCTGGCTCGACGCAGGGCTGGTGATCTTCGGTAAAACCAACCTGCCGGAATTCGGGGCGAAGGGCATCACCGAGCCCGATGCCTGGGGACCGGCGCGCAACCCGTGGAACCTGCAGCGGACGCCGGGTGGGTCATCGGGCGGCTCGGCGGCCGCCGTCGCGGCCGGGATCGTGCCCTGTGCGGGCGCGAATGATGGTGGTGGGTCGATACGGATCCCCGCGGCATGCTGTGGGTTGGTCGGTCTGAAGCCAGGTCGCGGGCTGACGCCCCTGGGCCCAGCGACGGCCGAGGCTATGCACGGTGCCGCCGTTCAAGGCGTCGTTTCCCGAACGGTGCGTGACACCGCGGCAATGCTTGACGTCATCAGCGGTGGGGAGCCGTTCGGGCCCTACCTGCCGGGCTTGCCGGACGAACCCTTTGCCTCCCATGTCGACCAGGATCCGCCGAAACTGCGGATCGGGGTCCGCGTTCCGTCGGCGATCAACCCGAAGCCCCACGCCGAAGCATTCGCGGCGGTCGAGACGACCGTGCGCGCCCTGACCGAGCTCGGGCACCACGTGGACGAACTGCCCCGGGCGCCGTACGACGATGCCGCGCTGGCCCGCGACTTCCTGTTGTCCTGGTTCGTCCACCTGGCCTGGGATGTCGACCAAGCGAAGCGCCTCACCGGTGCGGGCAACGAGTCGTTCGAGCGGGACACCTTGATCATGGCCGCGATCGGCCGGGCGACCAGCGGCGTGGACTACGTGGACGCCGTCGAACGGCGCCACGAGCACACCCGCCGGCTGACCACCTTCTTCGAGTCCTACGACCTGCTGCTGACCCCGACGCTGGCGACGCCGCCGCCCAGGATTGGTGAGTTCGAGCTGCCCGCTGCGCTACAACGCGCATCCGACGCGTTGATCAAGACGCGCACGGCGAGCCTGCTGCGGTACACCAAGATCGTCGACGACCTGGTGGACAAGAACCTGGGCTGGGTCCCCTACACCCAACTGGCCAACCTCACCGGCCGCCCGGCGATTTCGCTCCCCCTGCACTGGACCGCTGACGGTATCCCGCTGGGTGTGCAGTTCAATGCACCTCTGGGTGGCGAGGCGGTGCTGATCCGGCTGGCCTCTCAGCTCGAACAGGCGGTCCCGTGGGCCGACCGGGTGGCGCCGGTGTAGCTGGCGGTCGTCGCCGGTAAGCGGATGACACCGCGAATGTTGCGGCCCGCCAACATCTCCCGGTAGCCCCCGTGGGGGACGAATTTTCTGTGCTCAATACCACAGCTCGTACTGTAACGTCTACGGTAAATAGGAACAGCTGCGGCGTCCGGGAGGGGTGCAACGGTGCCGGAAGTTCTTGCCCGACAGGACCGATCGCGGCCTGATATCGATTTGACCGATGGAGCTTTCTACGCCGGTGATTCACGCTCGTACTACAAGTGGATGCGTGCACACGAGCCGGTGTTCCGCGACAGCAAGGGCTTGGCCGCCGCGGCCAGCTACCAGGCGGTGATCGAAGCCGAGCGCCACCCCGAGGTGTTCTCCAACGCCGGCGGGATCAGGCCCGACCAGGCCGCACCTCCGATGATGATCGCGATGGACGATCCGGAGCATCTGCTGCGCCGCAAACTCGTCAATGCCGGCTTCACCCGCAAGCGCGTCAAGGACCGCCAGCAGTCGATCGGCGCGCTTTGCGACGCACTGATCGATGGGGTGTGCGAACGAGGCGAGTGTGATTTCGTCCGGGACCTCGCGGCCCCGCTGCCGATGGCGGTCATCGGCGACATGCTGGGGGTGTTGCCGCAGGAACGCGAGATGTTCCTGCGCTGGTCCGATGACATGGTCAGCTTCCTCAGCAGCACGACCGCCGAGCAAGATTTCCAAGTCTCGGTGGACGCGTTCGCTGCCTACACCGAATACATGACGAGCATGATCGCGGCGCGCAAGGCAGAGCCGACCGAGGACCTGGTGAGCGTGCTGGTGCATGCGGAAGTGGACGGGGAGCAGCTGGCCGACCACGAGATCGTCACCGAGGTCCTGCTCCTGCTGATCGGTGGCGACGAGACCACGCGCCACACCTTGTCTGGCGGCACCGCACAGCTGCTGCGCGAACCGGAGCAGCATCAGCGGCTGGTGCGCGACCCGCAGCTGTTACCCGCCGCGATCGAGGAGATGCTGCGCTGGACGTCGCCGGTGAAGAACATGGCGCGCACGGTGACCGCCGACGTCGACTTCCACGGAGCGCAACTCAGGCAGGGCGAGAAGATCATCCTGCTGTTCGAATCGGCGAACTTCGACGAGACGGTCTTCGATGACCCGGAGAGCTTCCGGATCGACCGGCACCCGAACAACCACATGGCTTTCGGCTTTGGCACCCATTTCTGCCTCGGCAACCAACTGGCCCGCCTGGAACTGTCGATGATGCAGGAACGGCTGCTGCGGCGGCTCCCCGATCTGCGGCTGGCTTCGGATTCCCCGCTGCCGTTACGCCCGGCGAACTTCGTCAGCGGGCTGGAAAGCATGCCGGTCGAATTCACCCCGTCCGCGCCGTTCAGCCGGTAGCGGTTTTCCCGGACGGCCATCCAGGCCGGATGACCAGCGTTAAGCTGCTCGGTGGCCTCGGGACAGCCTCGACAGGCCAGCACCACCGCGTGGTGGCGATGGGGAATCGACGATGACTGCGATCTTTAGCCGGTGGCAACGGGCCGACCAGTATGACTGGCTCTCCGGTTATTTGGCTGCGCGGGGAATCAGCGGCGCCACCCGTGCCTTGATGGCGTTCATCTCCGCGTCGATGGTGTTGTGCCTCTTCGCCTTGATGGCAGGGTCGGACGGACCGCGCGGGTCGGTGCCGATTGCGATGACGTGGGCTGCGGTCGCCCTGGGTATCGCGGCGACGTTGCTCTGGATCTGGCGCTGGCCAACACGTACCCAGTCCGTGGCCTTCGCGGTCAGTTGCAATACCGCAGTCGCGCTGGCCTGCCTGGCGCATCCCAACCCGCTCGCCGCGTTGATCGGGTGCATTGCCTTCGCCACCTTTGGCGCATACATCGCCTTCTTTCACACCACGGCCTTCGTGCTGTACAACTTCGCGGTGGCCGCGGCGGTCGCCGGCTACGAGGCTTTCCAACTGGCGGACGCCGGGCATCCGTCCCTGGCAGGTGTGGATCTATGGCTGGTGCTTGAGGTCAACATCGCGCTGCCGTTGGCGATCCGAATCCTGGTTCGGGCCTTATCTGGCGACCTGCTCCGCGCTGACCGCGATCCGCTGACCGGGCTGCTCAATCGGCGAGCGTTTCAGCACAACGCCCTGGGGATGATGCTGGCCCGCCGCGGCATCGACGCGCATCTCGTGGTGCTGGTGATCGACCTGGACAACTTCAAAGGGCTTAACGACAACCGCGGTCATGCGGCCGGTGATCACGCGCTGGTCCAGGTGGGCCAGGCATTGCTGGCCGCCGCCGACGACCAGGCCGTAGTGGCGCGCAGCGGCGGTGAGGAATTTCTGGTGGCCGGCACGGCGGCCAAATGCAACGCCGAATCATTGGCGACGCAGATGTGCCTGGCCGTGGCCGGCTCGACCGCCGAAGTCACGGCAAGCATCGGTACCGCATGCGCTCTGCTGGACGACGCACCGGCGGGCGACCACCAGGCATTGCTGGAGCGGTTGATCACCGACTCCGACGCCGCGATGTACCAGGCGAAGCGCCTCGGCGGAAATCAGTGGTACCACCACGACCTGTGCTGAGCGGTATGCGACCATCGACGCGTGGCGGATCAGCTGGTCGAGATGATGAATGCGAGTCTGGCATCGACGATTCCGATCGCCGACCGCATGGGCGTGCGGGTGATCGAAGCGGGCCGGGGTTTCGCCGCGACCAGTGTTCCGGTTGAGGGCAACGGCAACCACTTCGGTGTCATCTACGCCGGCGTCCAGTTCACCGTGGCTGAGATCCTCGGTGGCATCATCGCGTTGTCCACATTCGATGCCGCCAAGTACTTCCCGCTGGTGAAGAACGTCGATATCTCATTCGTCGGAATGGCGACCACGCCGCTGCGTGCCGAGGCCAAGCTCGACGAGGACACCATCGCGCGCGTCCAGGCCGAGGCTGAGGAGAAGGGCAAAGCCGACTACACGCTCGAGGCGGTAATCACCGACGCGGCCGGGGCCGTGGTCGCCACCACCAAAGGGCTTTATCAGCTGCGCGCACATCGTCGCTGAAAGTTGACGGTGCCGGGCTCGCGCCTCTCGGCAAGTGGTCGCTCGAAGCGACGGTTCTGATGTGGTACCCGGGGGAATCTCCGGCACCGCCGATCTGGTCAACCGGCAGGGCCGCCGGGATATTCCACGATCGCGCGAGCGGTTTATGTCCCGGGCGGGCCGGGTAACAAAGTTTGCAGCGACTTGACTCGATGGCGGGCAAAGAGTTGTCGGACGTGTAACCGGAAAAGCAAGGAATTGACCGTGAGCGCCAGACACCGCCTCAGCGCAGCACCGAAATCCACATTCCCCGGTGTGGGCGCAGCAGCATTTTCGGCATCCTTGCTGGTGGTGGCGTTGTTCGCAGCGCTGCTCAGCAGCCCACTGTTTATTTCTACGGATAGTGCCGAGGAGGGACCCGCGGCCCCCAGTGCGGTCCCGCCAGCAGGCGGCCAGCTCAGCCAGGAGGGAACACTCGTAGCCGTCTCAGCCGGTTCATTGACGGCGCGCAGTTCCGACGGCTACGTCCAAACCTACGTCGTGACCCCGGACACACTCGCGATTACGAAGGGTGGAAGTGCACCGATTGGCAACACTTCGGGTTTCTCGGTCAACGACGAAGTCGCAATCATCGGGACGATCCGTAACGGGACACCGATGGTTACCGCAGTCGCACATCGCGACCTGGCGCACGGAGACGCGCGACCGATGGATTTCCTCGCCGTCGCCGAGAACTGATTGTGGCCGAACAGTAACGCGGACAACGTTATCGCCGGCCCTGCCGATGGGTACCCCAGAATTATGAGCGTCCTGACATCCACCGCCGCCGACCCGGTTCGGCTAACTTGCGCGGGTGCGGCCGACGCCACGACGGCGGCGGCGTGGCGCCGCTTCCTCGACCGCTGGCTCGAACAGCGGGTGCAGGGACCGGCGGAGATCCGCGAGGACATCGTCCTGAGTGTGAACGAAGCACTGGCCAACTGCGTGGAGCACGCCTACCGCGGCCATCGCGCGGTGGGCGGAATGCGCCTGTACGCCAGCTACGATCCTGCCGCCCACACCATCAGTGTGCGCGTCAGCGACCGGGGAACCTGGCATCGTCCGGTGCGCCGTCGCCCGGATGACCCGTTCGCGTCCCGGGGCATCATGCTGATGCATACCCTGGCCGACCATTGCACCATCAATGCCCGCAGCACCGGCACCACCGTCTGCCTGAATTACAGCATTCCGGCGGAATCCTCTGCGACAGCTGACAATTGAGCGGGCCTGCCGAACAGGGCGGTGATCTCGGCGACCCTGGGGTCCGCACGCAGGCCCTCCAGCGTTGTCGGCAGCGGTAGCCGCCAATTGGGGTATTCGTCAACTGTGCCAGGCAGATTGGGCTGACGGGTCTCACCGAGTACGTCGTAGGGTGAGATCAGTTTCAGTCGGCTCGGGGTAGCCGCAAGGAAGCGGTGCATCGCCACGATGATCGACGTCTCGTCGGGATCGGCCGCGGAAGCCTCGGCAGGCAACAGGTTTTCCGAGCGCAGCAGCGCCAACCACTCGGTGCGTTCCCGGGCTGCTGCGGCCTCCTCGGCCGGCACGTCGTCAAGCAGCCCGAGATCGGCGCGCGCCCGAACGTGCTCGCCGCGCAGGAAGCCGGCCGCGGTGGGCAGGTCGTGGGTGGAAAGGCTGGCCGCCGCCCTCGACGGCCACCGCGACGATGGCAGCAGGGGTTCGCCGGGCGCGGACTCGTCGCGGGTGAACCACGACACCGCGCAGCCGAGCATCCCGTTGTCGGCCAAAGCCTGCGTGACCTCCGGTTCCACGGTGCCCAGGTCCTCGCCGACCACCGTGGCCTTGGCCCGGTGAGCTTCCAGGGCCAGCACGGCCAGCATCACGTCGGCGTCATAGTGCACATAGGTGCCCCGGTCCGGGCCGTCACCGGGTGGAATCCACCACAGCCGCCACAGGCCCGCGACATGATCGATCCGCAGCCCGTCGGCGTGGACGAGTACGGCCCGGACCATCTCCCGCAGCGCGGCATAGCCGGTTTGGGCTAGCCGATCCGGCCGCCAGGGCGGCAGGCCCCAGTCCTGACCGCGTGGGGTGAAGTTGTCGGGCGGGGCTCCCACGCTGACCCCGGTCGCCAGTACGTTGGCAAGCGCCCAAGCGTCGGCCCCTTCCGGGTCCACGCCTACGGCGAGGTCATGCAGCACACCCAACGCCATTCCGGCGTCGCGGGCTGCCTGCCGCAGGGCCACCAGCTGCTCGGCGCACCGCTGCTGCACCCAGGCATGAAATGCCACCCGAGGAGCCAACTCTCGGCGCGCCGCCGCCACAGCCGCTCCGTTGACGTCGCGTAGCGGATCGGCCCAGCGGGTCCAGCGGCCGCCGTGTACCTCGGCCAGTGCGCAGTAGGTCGCGAAGTCGCGCAGGCCGTCGGCGGCGGACGGGTCGTCCAGCGCGGTGGGCCGGCCCGCAACGCGCCAGAGCAACTCCAGCGCCGAGCGCTTGGCGGCCCAGACCAGATCGTGGTCGATCCGCGAGGTGGTAGCCGACACCCGCAGCGCATCCACCTCGGCGCGGGTGTCGGGGTCGGCGCTTCGGTAGACGTCGAGGTCTTCGATGCGTAGCGCCAGCGGGTTGGCGAAGCGCCGGCTGGACGGGGTGTACGGCGACGGTTGGACCGGATGGGTGGGACCCGGCGCGTGCAACGGGTTCAGCAATACCGCGCCCGCCCCGTGTTCGGCGGCGGTCCACGTCAGGAACTCTCTGAGGTCCCCGAGGTCGCCGATGCCCCAGGAGCGGGCCGAGCGCAGCGCGTAAAGCTGCAGCATCCAGCCCCAAGTGGCCGGGGTCGGCGGCACCTGAGCCGGGGCGGCCACCACGGTGACTTCCTGCCCGTCCCGGGTGTGCAGCCGGTGCCAGCCCGGGGACAGTTCGCCCGGAAGCTCGTCGCGCAACTCGGTCTGGCTGCCGTCCTCACCGACCAGCAGACGAGCCCCGGGGACGGACCGCGGCTGCCCGGTGCGCACGGCGATGGTGGCCGGCAACACCCCGGCGCGGTCACGCTCGTCGAGCCGGGCCAGCTCGCGGCGCCGGTCCTCGTCGGTGGCCGCCTCGACATCCAGCAGACCCAGCACCCGGACCACCACGTCCGCGTCGACGTCTACCGGTTCGCGTCGTTCATTGCGGTAGGAGGTGGCCACCCCGTGCGCCGCGGCCAGCCGGCGCAGGTCTTCAGGTATCGCGCCGGCGCGGCGCCGCATTGAGGACATCGCGACCGTATACCCGCGGGCTGCCCGCTAACACGCAAATTGCCTGCCGCCGTGGCGGTTTGCACATCAAAGTTCGTCGGAGAAGTCCGCGGTGAGCCAGCGGTCCGGGCGAACGGTGAACATCACGGTCGCTTGACCTTCGAGACTCCGCACAAAGGCGCGTCCGCCCTCTTCGCCGAGGTACCGGATGGCGATCGCCTCCTGCACGTCGTCGGGAGCGGGCGTCGTGGTGTCCACCACCGTGCCTTCCACGACGACATACTGGTACGGCGGATCTTCGCGTTGCACAACGAGTGTCACCGCACCGGCCTGCTCGATGAGCCTGGCCTTCCGCGTCGTCGGCCCGGTGGTGAAGCGAACGAGCCCGTCGGCGTAGTCGTACCAGATCGGCGCGCTGGCCGGCGGGCGGCCTCCGCCGGAGTCGATCGAGAGCACCGCGACGTGCTTGTCGGTGAGAAACGCTTCACGTTCGGCTTCGGTGAGAGATTTCATGTGCGGTGGAACACAGCGGACTCACAGCCCTATTCCCCGGACTCCGAGCGTCAGAGTCGGCCCAGCAGTTCGGCCTTCTTGGCCGCGAACTCCTCGTCGGACAGGATGCCCCGCTCGTGCAGCCCGGCCAGGGACTCGATGGCCGCAACGATGTCGGTGGCGTCCCCGGAGCGGCCGGCCTGCTGTTGCGGCGCGGGTGCGGCGGTGGGTGTTTCGGCGACCTGCTGTGCCCCGAGCTCGTGCAGGCTCGAGACGTCGAAGGTGCCGAACTGGCTGGTGAAAGTGACCGACCCGGCCCCGCCGCTCTGTTGCTGCTGTACGCCGGTGATGTGATGCTCACCGGTGTCGAAAACTCTCGTGACACCGTTGACCTGTATCGCCAGCCGGCGAGTGCCGGGGAAGATCGCATACCGCGCACTGTTCTGCCCGCCCGACGAACTGGGCACGCCCAGATCGGCCGGCCACCAGTTGCCGGAGGTGAAACCCTGAGCCTGGACTTGGCCGCTGGGGGCGGCGAACACGGTGGCCGACGAAAGCAGTTGGGACAATTCGTTGCACAGCGCATCGACGCGCGCTTTCAGCGCGTTGTCGAACATGTTGCCGACCATCGTCATTCCGCCCCGCATCCACTGACCCGACCCGCCGAGCTCGGGGATGTTGAACTGTGCCATGGCACCGCCACCGGCGTGCAGGGCGAACAGCAACGCCAGCACCGCCTCCCGCGAGATGCCGTGGCGCTGCGCGATCTCGGTGACGGCGATCTCCGCCTCGGGGGTGACAGTTGCCTTCATCAGTTGCGAGTCTTTCGTCGGGGATACCGGATTCAGCTTACTGAAGCTGCCTGGACCCGGCTCGGGTCGAATACCCCGCGCGGGCGTCAGTAAAAACCACCGGCGCCGCAAAGTCTTGTGCGGCACACGGGCAGTCCATAGGGTTGACGGCGAGTTGTAGTCGCACGACTACAGCGCCCGACGTCCCATGGAGGATCCGCGTGAGTCCCACCCCACCGACGGACGCGCCCAACGTCGTGGTGATCGTGCTCGACGATCTCGGCTTTGCCCAATTCGGTTGCTACGGTTCGGATATCGCGACACCCACCATCGACCGGCTAGCTTCGGATGGCTTGCGCTACAACCGGTTTCACGTGACCGCCCTGTGTTCACCCACTCGGGCGGCGTTGTTGACCGGCCGCAACCACCACGCGGTGGGCATGGGCTTTCTGGCCGACCTGCCCACGTCACACCCGGGATACACCGCCCGCCTGCCCCGCTCGGCGGCCGCGTTACCGCGGTTGCTACGCGACGCCGGTTGGAGCACTCTTGCCGTGGGCAAGTGGCATCTGGTGTCGCGCGGGCAACGCACCGACGCCGGTCCGTTCGACCAGTGGCCGCTGGGGTTGGGCTTCGAACGCTTCTACGGTTTTCCTCGCGGTGACGCCAATCAGTGGGCGCCCGAACTGATTCGGGACAATTCGTTTGTCGAGGCACCACGCCGCGACGGCTATCACCTGACCGAGGACCTCGCCGACGAAGCCATCCGGATGGTGCTCAACCAGCAGGCCGGTGCGCCCGGTAAGCCGTTTTCCTGTACTTCGCCACCGGCGCCATGCACTCACCACACCATGTGGACCGCTCGTGGGCCGACGCATACGCCGGCCGATTCGACGACGGCTGGGACCGGTGGCGCGATCAACTCTTCGCGCGGCAACTCGAATCGGGGGTCGTACCCGCCACCACCGCGCTGACACCCCGGCCGTCGTGGGTACCGGCCTGGGACAGCCTGAGCACGGACGAGCGGCGACTGTACGCCCGCATGCACGAGGTGTACGCCGGATTCCTCAGCCACACCGATGCGCAGATCGGCCGCCTGGTAGCCGCCCTGGAGCAGATCGGGCAGCTGGACAATACGCTGATCTTCGTGCTGTCGGACAACGGGGCCAGCGCCGAGGGTGGTGTGACCGGGACCGTCAACGAACACCGGTTCACTCACCGCATCCGCGACAACCTCGCCGAGAACCTCGCACTGCTCGACGACTGGGGTGGCACCGAGACCTACCCGCACTATGCCTGGGGGTGGGCCTGGGCCGGCAATACGCCATTTCGGCTGTGGAAGCGCTACACCTGGCTCGGCGGGACCCGTGTTCCGTTTATCGCCCACTGGCCCAAGCACATTCGTGACGGCGGCGTGCGCCCACAATTCGGTCACGCGATCGACCTGTTGCCCACAGTGCTCGATGCGTGCGGCGTGCCGGCGCCGGAGTCGGTCGACGGCATCGCCCAGACGCCGGTGCAGGGCGCCAGCCTGCTGCCCACCTTCACCGATCCGTCCGCTCCCGATCCGCGCTCGGTGCAGTACTTCGAGATGCTGGGGTCGAGGGCCATCTTCGTCGACGGCTGGAAGGCCACCACGGATCACGTCTCCAGCGGCCTCATGGACGAGGACTTGTTGCTGCCCGGCAGCCGAAACTTCGACCAGGACACCTGGTCGCTGTTCAACCTCGACGAGGATTTCTCCGAATCGCACGACGTCGGCGCCGAACATCCCGACGTGCTCGAGCGGCTGAAGCGGCAGTGGTCGTCGGAAGCCGAAGCGAATAATGTGCTGCCGTTGCTGGATTCACTGGTGGGGCGGTTGGCGGCCTTCGTACCACCGCAATATCCCATCGGCCAGACGGTGACGCTCTATCCGCAGGCCGGCCCGGTGTCCGACGAGGCGATACCGTTGCTGGCCGGCGGTGGCCGGATCATCGCCGACGTCAACGTGGCCGACTCCGCGCCCAGCGGAGTGCTCTTCGCAATCGGCGACCGCAATGGCGGGCTGGCCGGGTACGTCGTCGACGGCAGGCTCACCGTAACCCTGGCGCTGCCCGGCGGCAGCTTGAAAGTGCAAGCGAACGAGCCACTTCCGGTTGGTCGCCACCTGGTTGGATGCGTGCTGCGCCTGGTGTCCACCGGGGTGAGTGCCGAAGCGGTAGTCGACGACGCCGTGGTGGCCACCGCCACGTCCGAACACACCCTGCCATTCGTCTGGCAGCACGGCGGCACCCGCGTGACGCTCGGGTACGACCGCGGCCTGCCGGTGAGCGGCGACTATCAACCACCGTTCGCGTGGAACGGCACCCTGCACTCGGTCACGGTGCACGCCGGCGATTCCGAACCCAACCAGCTGGAGGCTTTGCGCGGCGCGCTGACGGCGGACTGAACCCTGGAATGGATCGGGTGCGGCGATGTGTTGAGAACTCGTATGGCTGATCAAATCGAACTGAGTCCCACCGACTGGGTACGCAAGCAGACCGAGAAGATCCTGGAGCAGGGCACCACCGACGGCGTCGAGATCTTCGACAAGCCCGTCGTCCTGGTGACCATCACCGGAGCGAAGACCGGAAAGCAGCGTTACGTCCCGCTGATGCGCGTCGAGAAAGACGGCCGCTATGCGATCGTGGCGTCCAAAGGCGGCGCACCGGCGCACCCGTCCTGGTATTTCAACCTCAAGGTGAACCCGATCGTGACGCTGCAGGACGGCGAGAAGGTGGTCACCCTGACTGCGCGCGAACTCGAGGGAACCGAACGCGAGGAGTGGTGGCAGCTCGCGGTCGAGGCCTACCCGCCCTACGCGGAGTATCAGACGAAGACGGATCGGCTCATCCCGGTCTTCGTCCTGGAATAGCGCTAGTCAGCGAAACTCAGCGCGGGTTTTTCTCGCCCGCTTCCACCTCGACCGGCAGCCGGTTCTCCGGTGGGGCCACCGGGCAGGTGGCGTAGTCGGTGAACGCGCACGGCAGGTTTGACGCCCGGTTGAAGTCCAGCGTCACCTTGCCGTCCTCGTCCGGCAGGGCCACCGAGAGCGACCGCGCACCGGGGTAGGTGGTGACACCGCTGGTCGCGTCGGTGAACAGCACTTGCAGCCCACCGTCTTTCCCGCCGAACGCGACCAGCCGCAGTGCGAGGCCGGCCAGTTCGAAGTCGATGACGCCGACCGCATTGAGGTGGTGGCGAAGTCCTTCCACCACCGCGCCGGTGGTCACCGTTTCAGGCTGCTGGTAGGAGCTGAAAATGCCTGGCACGCGCCAATTTTCGTTGGGCGGATAGGTGGGTATGCCGCGGTATTGCCGCAGGTGTGGTGACCTGGGATCGTGGATCCGCAGGGCGGCGGAGCCCGTCCGGCGGATCACTTCGACACGGCGCTCCCCGATGTCGACCAGCAGCCCCGGTGCCCCCTCGACGGGCTCGAGCCGGTCGGCTCCGTCGATGCCGTCTACTTCAACGGCGTCCGCGTCGGCCCGCCAACGGCCCGGCAGGTCGGCGACCGTCTCGAATTCTTCTGTGAGCCAATACAAGCCGGTCAAGCTCACCCAACCCAGTGGGTCGCGGAAATAGGCTTCCCGCTCGGCGTGCCAGCGTTCCCAGGCCGCCTCGAACGTGTCCGCTTCGGACTGGGCCTCTAAATGCGTCCCCGTAGTCATCGTTGTCGAACTCCTTCGTGTACGAGTGAGTCGCCCGAACGCTGCCGAGCGTCACGCCAAGCTGGCCCTCAACGCTGACCGGCACGCTGGCGTGACGCTCGGCGCAACGATAGCCCCGCTGCGTTCATTCCCTGGAATCAAAATCTGGAATCTGGCCCGCCGCTAATCTTGAGCCCACCGGTACGTCTGCGTACGTGTCGGCAGAAGGGAGGCGGCGATGGTCGAAGCGACGACGGACCCCATTCGGCTGCCGCCGCGGCCTCCGATACCGAAGGTCGTCCGGGGCGTCGGGTTCCTGGGGGGCCGGCATCGCGGGCTGGCAGGCAGGTCCCCACAGACCGAGACCCGGGTAGCCGGATGAGCCTGTCCAAAGATTTCGACGTACGCGGGCGGGTGCTGGAAGCGGGGGAGCTGCCCGCCTGGCTGTCGGAACACAGCCTGGGCAACCGGTTCGGTTTGAGCGTTGCCGCTACCGGTACCGGCTACGACGCGCGGGCCGTGGCGCTGGCGATCGTCGCCGCCGACGGGGACGGTCGTTTTCTCGACCTTGCCGCGCTGACCCAGGATGACACGGAGGCGTTGGTGTCCTGGCTCGCCGACCCGGGGCCGCCCAAAGCGGTGCACGACGCGACGACGGCGATGCACGCGCTGGGGCGACGCGACTGGGCCCTGCGCGGCATCACCTCCGACACCGTCCTGGCGGCCCGCTTGCTGTGTCCAGAGCGTCAATCCGGTTCGCTCAACGAGCTTTTGGTGCACCACATGCGTTGTGCGCTGCCGACGGAGGCCTTTGAGGGACACAGCCCGCAGGGGTTGATCTTGCAGGCATGCGCGGTGCTCGACCTCGCCGACGTACTGGACGAGGAGCTGGCGCGCATCGACTCCTCCTCGCTACTGGGGCGGCTGGAGCTGCCGGCGCAACGGGTGCTGACCGAGCTGGTGGGGGTAGGCGTCGCCGTGGACCCTCGGATACTGGCGGCCAACGCGGCCCCGAAACCCGTTGCGCCGGACGGGCGTATCCACGTTGCGGCTGCCGGGCACGAGGTATGCGAGGCGGTCGTGGCGGGCGAGGGCTATGCCGAACTGATGGTCGCGCAGTACCGCGATCTGGACACCCCCATCCTGGCGCACTGGGCCGGCGAAGGTGCCGTGATCGACCAGGCCCGCAGGCTCGGATACGCCTCGACCCTGCTGGGTCGGCGACGCTACCTTCCGGGCCTGGGCAGCAATGATCCCCGGATGCGTGCGGCCGCCGAGCGCGCCGCCGTCGCGATGGCGATCCGGGGCAGCGCGGATGACATCGTCAAGGTCGCGATGATCAATGTGGACCAGGCGATCAAGGCGGTCGGCCTGAGATCGCGGCTGGTGCTGCAGCTGTCCGGCCGGCTGGTGTTCGAGGTTGTCGCCGACGAGCGTGATGACTTGGCCGGCTATGTCCGCGACAGCATGTGCGGCGCCTACCCGCTGGACGAGCCGCTCGAGGTATCGATCGGCTGCGGCCCCATCTTGGCCGCGGCTATGTCTCACATCCGCGAATAACGGCTCAGCGCAAAGCTGTACAGCCCGTAAGCCGCAAACCCGAAAGACGCCAAAGCCAGCAACACCATCCCGATGCGGGTCCCGGCAAGGGTTTTCACGGCAGCATCCAGTCCCGCCGCCTTGGCGGGATCGACGTCGACGGACGCCTTGACGACCAGCACCCCCGCGATGCCCAACACCAGCCCCTCGACGACATAACCGCAGCCGCCGAGCACCGCCACCACCTTGGGTCGATCGGTCAGGTCGGTCAGGAATCTCTTCGATGCCCCTTTGTACGCGTGATAGCCACCGACCACGACCACCGCCACACCGCCGACGATCAGGGCCGCGCGGCCCGGTGCCGACTGCATCAGCCGGGCGCTGAGGCCGGCGGTCTGCTGACCGCTCGGCTGGCGGTCACCGAGAGCGAAACGCACCGCGGTCAGACCCACACCGCAGTAGACCACCATCAATCCCAACGCCTTCAAGCGATTTCCCGTGCTCGCATCCTGCGGGTCGCCGTCGACACCCTCGGCCGGATGCAAGCCGATCAACGCCTCGGCGAGTCGCCACAGCGTCAACGGGATCAACGCCACGGCGAGACCCCACAACGCCGCCTCGCCGCCGCCGCCGGCCGCCACTGTCGCCAGGGCGCCGGACGGATCGGCGTTGGCCGAACTCCCGCAAGCGATGCGGGCGATCAGATACGCGATCAGCAGATGGATGACACCGCTGACGATGAATCCCGTTCTGGCAGCGAACCGTACGCCGTCGTGACGAGTCGCGTCGTGCAGAAGCTTCCACCGCATGACGTCACTCGTCCGCGTCGTCACCTCCACCGTCGGCGGCCGACGACGGATCCGCGGTGAACTCTTTGGAGCTGTCCTTGCCTCCCTCACCCTCTGCGGCCTGCGGTGGTTGCTCGGCGCCCTCCGGGGGTGGCTGTTCGGCAGTCGTCACGATTTCTCCCTTCCAGGGGGTGCGTGTCCCTCTCTGCTACCCGGATCGCGTTCCGGGGAAACCGGCCCGCGGGCACGGCGTCCGTCCGAGGTGGCCGCTGTGTTTCAATAGCCCATCGACAGCTGGCGGCAGGCTCTTTCCACGATGCGGTTACCGAAGGTGCCCGCAGTGGCCCCGGCCGCCGATGTGCCGTCGGGCCAGGTGCTTGAATTGCCCGGGCGGGGGAACACCTACGTCTACGACTCCGGGCCATGCGACGGCCCCACCTACGTCCTGCTGCATTCGCTGGCCTGCACCGGGTTGATGACCTGGTACCCCGCGCTGGACGCCATCCAGCAGTTCGGGCGCGTGGTCATCTTCGACCAGCGCTGCCACGGCCAAGGCATTTCACCGCCGCGAATGCTGTTGGAGGATTGCGCCGACGACGTCGTCGCAGTGGCCGACGTCCTGGGTATCGACAGCTTCGTGCCGGTGGGCTACTCGATGGGGTCGCTGGTCGCGCAGCTGGTCTGGCGGCGGCACCGCGAACGGGTGGACGGGCTGGTGTTGTGTGCCGCCGCTGCGGCGGTGAGCCGGGCCCAGTACGAGCGGGTGGCCACCGGGTTGTTCGCGGCTCTCATCGAGTCACTCACCCCCGCACCCCGCCGCTGTCAGCCCGCCGGTGCGGTGACGCAAGGCTTCCTGCCCGACCACCAATGGGTGCTCGGGCAGTTCCGTAGCACCTCTGCGGGCGGCATCACCCGCGCGATTGCCGAAGTGGTCCGGTTCGACTCGACCTCGTGGGTCGGCGACATCGATGTGCCGACCGCGGTGGTAGTCACGATGAAGGATCGCGCGTTCGGTGTGGCCCGGCAGAAGTGGCTGGCGGACCGGATTCCGGACGCGGTCATGGTGCCGATCGAGGCGGGCCACGCGGGGTGCACTTTTGCGCCCGCCGCGTTCGTCCCGGGGGTCGTGCAGGCGATCGAATCGGTACACCGTCGGCTTCCCACGTGCCAGCATGGAGGGCGGGCGGTTCCCTAGCACGGGCACGGCTGAGAGGAGCGGTGGTGAAGCGACTCAGTGGTTGGGATGTGCTCATGCTGGCCAGCGAGACGCCCAACGTGCACCAGCACACCCTCAAGGTGGCGGTAGTCGACACCTCCGGCTTCGGAGGTGGGGCGTCCTTCGAGGCGTTTCGTGACGTGTTTCGCGACCGGTTACCGGTGCTCGAGCCGATGCGCTACCAGATGGTGGCCACTCCGTGGCGGGTGCATCGCCCGATCTGGCGCGAGAACGCCGAACTTGACCTCGACTACCACCTGCAGCACGTGCGGGTCCCGCCGCCCGGCGGGCGGCGCCAACTCGACGTCCTGATCGGCGAGATCGCCAGCACGCCGCTGGACCGTAATCGCCCCCTGTGGCAGTTCTATTACGCGGAGGGGTTGAGCGACCAACGCGTCGCGGTGATCGGCAAGGTGCATCACGTGCTGGCGGACGGCGTCGCTTCGGCGAATCTGATGGCGCGCACGGTGGACTGGACCGGGTCCGAATCCGAACTGCCGCAGGCTGCTTCAGGCTCCCCAGCGCCGACGACCCGAGAGGTGCTGCGGTTCGTGGCAGCTGACCATGCCGCGCGGCTCGCCACGTTGCCGTCGGCCGTTCGGGACGGAGTCGTCGGCGCTTACCGCTTGCAGCGCCGCGCCCGGCACCGGCTGCGGCACCCTGAACTAGCCGGCCGGTTCGACCCGGCGCCCACCTTCCTCAACCACAAGCTGTCGCCGGGAAGAACTTTCGCCAGCGCCTCGTTGCCGCTGGCCGACGTCAAAGAGCTCAGCAAGAGACTCGAAGTAACCATCAACGATCTGGTGCTTACCGTCGCGGCGGGTGCCCTGCGGCGGCTGTTGCGCGATCACGGTGAGGCCGCCGACCGGCCGCTCATCGCCTCGATCCCCACCGCCACCGATACGTCGCCCGACCGGATCACCGGCAATGCACTGGCCACCATGCTGGTTTCGCTGCCGGTGCAGATTGCCGACCCGGTAGCGCGCCTGGGCCTGATCCGGACGTCGACGCGCATCGCCAAAGAGGATCACCAACTGCTTGGCCCCACGCTGGTGGGGCGGTGGCTGGAATTCGTGCCGCCCACCATCACCCGCGCGACGTTTGCGTGGATGTCGCGGCGTGAGGCACCCAACCAGTTGTTCAACCTGATCGTGTCGAACGTGCCGGGCCCGCGGGAACGCGGTCGCATCGCCGGTGCTGAGATCAGCGAGTTCTATTCGGTGGGCCCGCTGGCCGCGGGTGCCGCGCTGAACATCACCGTCTGGAGCTACGTCGACCAGCTGAGCGTCTCGGTGCTCTCCGACGACGCCACCCTGACCGACACCCACGAGGTGACCGACGCTTTCGTCGACGCCTTCGCCGAACTGCGTCAGTCGGCGGGATTCCCGGGCGCCGCCGACATCGTCCCGGCGCCGACCGGCTGAGCAGGTGCCACGGCCGCGGGACTGGGTACTCCCCGGCCATGTTCGAGCGTGCCTCGCTGATGCACGGCGTCATCCCGGCGGCGGTACAGTGCCTGGCCGCCGCGGCGTTGGTGTATGCCATCGGATGGCGCGGGCGGCGCTGGCGCACGCGGCGGGTACCGCTGGCCTTTGCTGCGGCCGCGGGCACGGGCGGGCTGGCGTACTGGTATTACGGCACGCTCGGGTTGGCCAGTGAGCCGGCACCGTGGCAGATGTGGCTATGGGTGACGCTGGTCGGGCTAGCCGTCGCGCTGGCCATCCTCGGCTGGCGGGACGCCAACTGGTGGCGGCGCAACGTACTCGTATTCGCCGCGTCGTTCTGCCTGCTCAGCACTGGGTTGACCATCAATGGCTGGCTGGGTTATTTCGCGACCGTGCACAGTGCCTGGAGCCAACTGGCCAGCCGGCCCCTGCCGGGCCAGCTAGACCAGGAGACCATGCGAGCGATGCAACGGCTGGGCGTGGCACCGCCGAACGGAGCATTGGTGCCGGTGCACACCAGCACCAGAGTGTCGGGTTTCGCCCACCGCACCGAATGGGTCTACCTGCCGCCGGCGTGGTTCACCAGCACGCCGCCACCCGCGCTGCCGGCAGTACTGATGATCGGTGGCGAGTTCAACACCCCGGCCGACTGGGTTCGCGCCGGCGATGCCGTCACGGTGCTCGACAGCTATGCCGCCGCACATGGCGGAAACGCACCCGTAGCAGTATTCGCCGACGCCACAGGCGGATTCACTTCCGACACCGAGTGCGTCAACGGGCCGCGCGGCAACGCCGCCGACCATCTGACCGCTGAAGTGATCCCGGAGGTCACCGATCAATTCGGGCTCGGCACGCAGACCAAATGGGGCGTCGCCGGCTTCTCCTCGGGCGGCACATGCGCGGTCGATCTGGCCGTTATGCACCCTGGAACGTTCAGTGGGTTCATCGACATCGGCGGCGATATCGGGCCGAACGCGGGCACTCGCGAACAGACGATCGAGCGGCTGTTCGGCGGCAACGCCTTCGCCTACAGGTGGTTCGATCCGGCCACCGTCATCACCCGCCACGGCCACTACGCTGACCTGTCCGGGTTGTTCGCGGTTCCTGGCGCGTCCGCAGACCTCAAGGCGGTCGGCCAGGACGCCGCCGAGGCACTGTGCGCACTCGGTACCGCAAACGGCATCTCCTGCAAGGTCGTGGCCCTGCCCGGCAAGCACGACTGGCCCTCGGCCGCCACGGCCTTCGCCCTCACGCTGCCCTGGCTCGCAGAGCGGTTAGGCACTCCGGACGGGACAACGGCGGCGGTGCCCTAGTTTGTACTGTGCTTGCGGGTGCGGCCCGTTGGGTATCCGCCCGCGAGTACCGATTACAAGGGGGCGCCGGGTGCCGATGAAGGTGGGTTGTCCGAAACGCATGGAGTTCGGACCGTGCGGCGGAGTACGACCCGACGGGCAATGCGAAATGCAGGCCGGCGCATGCGTATTCGACGACGTGGTGCCGTGGGCAGGCCCCGCGCCGGCACGGCGACCCGCCAGGTGGCAGAACTCCGGTCCGTTCGTGCTCACCGACTTCAGCTGCGCGCCCTTCGACCGCGGTGACGTCGCGGCCACCGCCGTCATCCTCGCGCCCGCCTGCGATGCCGTGCTGGTGGGTGAGCATCAGAACAAACCAGACTTTCCGCCGACGCTGATGGGATCGCTGTTGCTCGACGCGGGCGTGGTGCCATGGATCACGTTGTCCTGCCGCGACCGCAATCGGGTGGTGCTCGAACAGGAACTGCGCGGGTTGCGCAGCATCGGGGTGGACACCGTGCTCTGCGTGACCGGCGACGGACGCGGTTACGACGTACGGCCGGACGTGACGCAGACCTTCGATCTGGACGGGCCGCGGTTGGTGTCGCTGGCCGCATCCGTCGGGGTGACACCGGCGGTGCCCGAAACACCGACGGCGCCGCCGGTGCATGCCCGCCCCGCCCGCCTGGTGGAGAAGCAACGCGCCGGAGCGGATGTGGCGGTGCTCAATCACGTCCCGTATCCCCGGATGATCGCCGAATTCATGACGGCGGCGCGGTCGGCGGGCCTGTCGATCCCGGTGATCGCCGCCGTGGCCGTTTTCACCGACAGTGTGTCCGCGGCCGTGCTGCAGGGACTGCCGGGTCTTGAATTGGATCAGGCGGTGACCGAGCAGGTCTTGACCGCAACGGATCCGGTGGCGGCGGGGATCGCGGCCGCCGTCGCCGAAGCCCGCGAGCTGATTTCAATTGAAGGTGTTGCGGGCGTTAACGTTTCCGGGCTCGCTTCGGCGTCCGGAGCGCACATCGGTGCGGAGATCAAGGCCGAGGTCGGCCGCAGGATCAGGGAGGAGGCGCAATGACCGACGCTATGCAGGCTGAGTTCGACACGGTGGCCGAATGGACCGCCCGGGTGGCGGCCGATTTGGGTCCGGACTATCACATCCCCGCCGGTTGCCGGGGTAGCGGCAGCCCGGCGGCGCTGGATTGGCTCATCGAGCACATGGAACTCCAACCGGGCGCGGCCTTCTTGGACTCCGGGGCCGGCGTCGGCGGCCCGGCCGCCTATGCCGCGCAGGCGCGCGAGGTGCTCCCGGTGCTCCTGGAGCCGGAGACGGGTGCTTGTCGCGCCGCGAAGCGATTGTTCGGTTATCCGGTGGTTTGCGCATCGGGATCCCAAGCGCCTCTTGCTGATTCGGCCTTCGACGCCGCGTGGTCATTGGGAGTGTTGTGCACGACGCCGGATCAACGCCAGTTGCTGGAGGAGCTTCGCCGCACCGTGCGGCGCGGCGGCTACATCGGCCTGCTCGCGTTCGTCGCCCACGACGACATCCCAGCGGATCAGCTTGAGAGCAACCACTTTCCCAGCCCGGACGGACTGGCCGACCTGGTCGGCCAATCCTCGCTGCGGATCGAGGAATGGCTGCGAACCGCTGAGCTGCCGGCGATACCCGAAACGTGGAATGAACGGGTCGACGCCGTCACTCAGGCGCTCTCCGAACGCTACGGCCACACCGAGGCGTGGCAGCTCGCCGAGCGGCAGAGCGGGCGAATAGGGCGGCTGCTCGAAGAAGAGGTGTTGACGGGCGAGTTGCTGGTGCTGCGGCACGAGTGACGCTCAGCGCTAAGTGTCGAGCGCACCGGCGGCCACCGCAGCCGCATTGACCTTGGTCAGCACATCGCGCAAGTGCTCCAGCTCGGCAAGGTCAACGCCGAGCCGCTCGACGACCGCTTCGGGAACCTTCAACGCCTGCCGGCGCAGATTGCGGCCCTGCGGTGTCAACTCGACATGGGTGGTTCGCTCGTCGGCGGCGCTGCGGGTCTTTGTGATCAGGCCCTGGGCCTGCAACCGTTTCAGCATTGGTGACAGGGTAGCCGAGTCGATCTGCAGGAGTCCGGCAATTTCCTTGACGGACAACGCTTTTCCACCGGCTTTGGCGTTGTCCCACAGCGCCAGCATGACCAGATACTGGGGGTGGGTCAGCCCGAGCGGTTCCAGCAGTGGCCGGTAGACGGCAAGTACCGCGCGATTGGTTGCGGCCAACGCGAAGCACACCTGATGTTCCAGTGCCAGCGGGTCTACCGCAGCGGTTCGGGTGCCCATGTCGCCTTCGTAACCGTCGGGATGATGATCAGAACGGGCTACTGTTCGCCTGCCATTCGGCCGACTCGGGGCGCGGCCCGTAGCGGCGCGCGTAGTCCTCGTGAATGTGAGCCTGCTTCTGGCGCTTGATCACGTCGACAAGGTTGGGGTCGAGGCCGTGCTGGGCCAGGCGGTGCCGGCGCCACACCTTGTTCAGAGCCATCGCGATCAACAACGACCAGATGTAGATCGGCGCTGTCATCTCCAGGTGCACGTACAACGACGCCGGCAACAGCCAGAACGGGGCCAGTATCAACAGCGGGGGTATCCCGATGCGGATCATGTGCCGGCGGATGGCGCCCTCGCCGGCCAGGTCGTTGGCGACCCACTCCCGCATCGAGTCGGGCAGGCGACGTCCGTACGAATAGGCGATGTTCTGCCAGATGTTCGGGCGATCCGCAGCCACGGTGCACTCCTAGAGTTCGGGATTCGATTTCCATCGTACCCAACTAGTTAGTGCACTAACTATGTGGGATCCGTCACCTCGGGCAGCAGGACTTGTCAGTGGGTCCTGCGAGGATGGGGTTATGTCTTCGATCGCGTCGGCGTCGGCGCCGGTGCGGGTGCGGCCTATGGATCGGTTGGAGGTGTTGTTCGAGGAGTTGGCGGAGTTGGCCGGGCAGCGTAATGCCATTGATGGGCGGCTGGTGGAGATCGCCGCCGAGCTTGAGCGTGACGAGTTGTGGGGCATGACCGGGGCGCGGTCGTTGGAGATGGTGATGGGCTGGAAGATGGCCCTGTCGTCGTCGAACGCGAAAGCGGTCGCGGCGATCGCGCGCCGGGTCGAGGAGTTCTCGCGGTGTGTGGCGGGGTTGCGGGAGGGCCGGCTATCGCTGGATCAGGTCGGGGTGATCGCCGCCCGCGCCGGTGAAGGTTCGGATGCGCATTACGCGCAACTGGCGGCGGTGGCCACGGTCAACCAGCTGCGTACCGCGGTCAACCTCGAACCCCGACCCACCCCAAACCCGGTCCCGAACCCCCGAGCGGCCGATCATCACCAAGACTTCCGATGAGGCGGGCAGCTGCTACCGGATCAAGCTTGACCCGCATGATGCGGCGACGTTTGATGCCGCGCTGGCCTCGCACCGCGACGGGTTGATCGCGCAGTGGAAACGCGACCACCCCGACGGCAACACCGCGGGTGACGACGAGGCGCGGGCGCCGTTGCCGGGCAACGGGGAAGCATTCCTGGCGCTGATCGAGGCCGGCTGGGACGCCGATGTGGCCCGCCGCCCGCACGGCGCGCACACCACCGTCGTGGTCCACCTGGATGTGGACAAGCCCGCCGCCGCGCTGCATCTGGGTCCGGTGCTGACCGAGGCCGAACGCCAGTACCTCAGCTGTGATGCCACCTACGAGGTGTGGTTCGAACGCGACGGTGTCCCCATCGGCTCCGGGCGCAGCACCCGCGAGATCAACCGCCGCCTGCGCCGCGCCCTCGAGCACCGCCACCGCAGCTGTGCGGTGCCCGGCTGCGGGGCCACCCGCGGCCTGCACGCCCACCACCTCCAACACTGGGAACACGGCGGCCCCACCGAACTACACAACCTGATCCTGGTCTGCCCCTATCACCACCGCGCCCACCACCGCGGCCTGATCACCATCACCGGACCCGCCGACCAACTCCTGGTCACCGACAGCGAGGGCCAACCCCTGACCTCGGCATCACTGGCACGCCCACCCACCCAACCCCCACCGGAGGTCCCACCCTGCCCCGGCCCCCTCGGCGAACGCGCCGACTGGTGGTGGTACGACCCCTACGAACCCAAACCACCAACCAACAACTAACCCGGTGATCGGGCCGGGTCACCAACTGACGTGCGCTGACATCAAACATGTTGGGGCATAGTGGAGTTCGCCGATTCCGATGGGTCTAGTCCCAACGAAAGGCCACCGACGGGTCACCCGCGTAAGCGATCGAGACCTCGCCGTTCGACCACGAAACCAGCCCCTCCACCGGGCTGCCGCGCCCCATCTGACGAAATCGTCACGATTAGGAGTGCGTTGCGAGGGTAGAGGGAGCCCCATGCGAGCAATGGTTTACCGCGGTCCGTACAAGGTGCGGGTCGAGCAAAAGGACATCCCGCCGATCGAACATCCCAACGATGCGATCGTGCGGGTCACCATGGCCGCGATCTGCGGATCGGATCTACACCTGTATCACGGCATGATGCCCGACACCCGGGTCGGAATGACCTTCGGGCATGAGTTCATCGGCGTGGTCGAAGAGGTCGGACCGTCGGTGCAGAACCTGCAACGGGGTGACCGGGTGATGGTGCCGTTCAATGTCTATTGCGGCTCTTGCTATTTCTGTGTGAGGGGCCTCTACTCCAACTGCCACAATGTCAATCCCAACGCCACCGCGGTGGGCGGCATCTACGGCTACTCGCACACCTGCGGTGGGTATGACGGTGGCCAGGCGGAGTTCGTGCGTGTCCCATTCGCCGATGTCGGGCCGGCGAAGATTCCGGACTGGATGGACGAAGAGGATGCGCTGCTGTGCACCGATGCCTTGGCGACGGGATACTTCGGCGCCCAGTTGGGTGACATCGGCGAGGGGGACACCGTCGCCGTCTTCGGTGCCGGGCCGGTGGGTTTGTACGCGGCCAGGTCTGCCTGGCTGATGGGCGCGGGACGTGTGATCGTGATCGACCATCTGGAATACCGGCTGGAGAAGGCCAGGACGTTCGCTCTCGCCGAGACCATCAACTTCGCCGAGTGCGACGACGTGGTCGTGAAGATGAAAAAGGAAACCGACTATCTCGGCGCGGATGTCGCGATCGATGCGGTCGGTGCGGAGGCCGACGGCAACTTCTTGCAGCACGTCACCGCGGCCAAGTTCAAGCTGCAGGGCGGCTCGCCGATCGCGGTCAACTGGGCAATCGACTCCGTTCGCAAGGGCGGAACAGTGTCCATCATGGGGGCGTACGGCCCGATGTTCAGCGCCGTGAAGCTCGGGGATGCCCTGAACAAGGGCCTCACCCTGCGGATGAACCAGTGCCCGGTCAAGCGCCAATGGCCACGGTTGTTCTCCCACATCGAGAATGGCTATCTGAAGCCGAAAGATATTGTCACGCACCGTATCCCACTGGAACATATCGGCGAGGCATACCACATTTTCTCCGCCAAGCTGGATAACTGCATCAAGCCGGTCATCCTGCCCACCGCAAGTTGACGACAGGACATCCCATGGCCTACCTACCGAATCTGCCGGAAACTCACGATTCCGACGCGCTGCGGGCCCGAATCCCGGGCTGGGGCGCCGATCTCGACCCTCGCGACCGACCCTCGTATCCGAAACTCGAGGTGAACCCACCGCCTGCGACTGGCGCCCACTGGGAGTTTCCCGAGCGGCAGCCCGAGAAGTGGCCCCGCGAGCGGTCGATCGAGCACGGAATGCTCACCCCGGTGTTCGGAACGTCGACACCTCCCCGGGGACTCTCCGGCGCCATCCGCAAGTTCTCGTACCGCAAATACAGCGAGGCGCGAGCGGCACATTGGCTCTTGCTCATCGCCGCCGACCGCGTCGATGCCTTCGAAAGTCACCTCGCCTCCCTGTTGAGTTTGCATCCGGACAACCCCATCACCGAGACCGGGATCCGGAGCGAGTTCACTCACAACGGCTTGTCGGCCAGGCGCGCTTCCAAGCGAGTCGACAATGCCCACACCTGGATCGACCCGATCCTCGTCGGTGCGCCCTGGGCGGTACCTGTGATCGCCGGTGCGCTGGCGGTCAGGGCCGTCCGGCGGTCCCGGAATCCAGCCTGAGTCAACGTGATTGGCGTGCGATGACGGTCATCGGATTGCAGACACGCCGGGCCGTGACGCCGGGGGGTGCCGGCGGCCGGAGCCTGGCGAGTTATCTGCTGATGCCTCGCCCCCGAGACCTGGTCAAGGGCTGGCTATTCGTCGCGACGTGTGGGCTGGGCATGCTGGGCGTGGCCCAGGTGAATTGGCACTCACTGGCGCGCGCGCTGATTGTCCTGGCTGCGGTCGAACTCCTCGTTTACCCCGCCCGCTACCAATGGAACGACGCGCGCGGGTTCGTCGCCGACCAGAGGCACCCGTCGTCGCACGGTCGAGGCCGGCTGCCGGGTCCGATGAGCAAGGCGCGCTCACACGTGGCCGCCAGCTGTGCCGTTGCCGCGGCGAAGCTCGCGATCACCGGTTTGCTGGTGCTGCTGCTGCCCGCTCTACACCTCGCCGGCCTCCTGGCTTTCGCCGTTGTCGGGGTATTCGGAGTTGCCGTCGTCTACGAGATCCTGCGGTCCACCACCACCGGCCGGGACAGCGTGGTTCCCCCGCCCGTGCGCCCGGGCATCGTCTCGCTGTGGGTGGTGGTGGGCGCTGGATATGTGGTGCGCGGCATGTTGGGCCTGGGTTCGGCCGTCGACCTGGGCCGGCACCCGATGCTGGCGGTGGCGTCCGCGGTCGCCTTGTGGTGTTACGGCACCGCCTTCGTCACGGCCCGATGGGCGATTGAGGCTACGGCGTTCGGAACCGTTCGCAACGGCGAGGTGACCTGGACGGCGCACGCCGATCAGGCTCGTGAACACCTACTTGCGCTGGTGCGGTGGTTGCCGTCTGGAACCAACCAGCGGCTCAACGACATTCGAGACTGGGCCGCACTGAACGGACGCACGCCGATCACCGCACCGTGGAATATCGCGATCGTCGGCGCCGGAGCGGGGGCCGCCCTGTCCGGTCGACTGCTGTGCGGCGATGCCCCGGCTCAACACCTCACGGTCGCTGCGGCGGTGGGCGGATTGGCGGCCGCCGTGGTGGTGTGGGCGGCGGGACGGCGCCCGATCGTCCTGGTCACGACGGCCCTATTGGTACTGGCTGCGCTCACGCTGCTACAGGTACCGCGACCGGCCGTGCTCGTCTTGCCCTGGTTCCTGGCGATGAGCGCATACGTGTTCTCCACCACCCGCACGATGCGCAAGCTGGACCGCGACGATGCCCAGCCGAATGTGTTTGCTCGCTGGATCGGGCGGGCGGCAGCCGCGGCGGGCCGGGTGGTATTGGGCGCGTCCACCTGGCGGGCGATGCAAACGCAGCAGACGTCATCGGGAGAACGGCAGACGTGGACGACGTCACGGCCCAGCACCTGATGCCGGTTGCGCAGCGTGCCGCACAGGCCGGTGCGCGAATTGCGTTGCACTGGCGCGAAAACGCCGAGCAGTTGCAGGTCGAGCAGAAGACCGGCCCCCGCGATTTGGTCAGTCGAGCCGACCGGGAAGCCGAGGAGGCCATCGTGGCGGTGCTGACCGAGATGCGCCCCGCCGACGGCATCTTGGCCGAGGAAGGCGGCGCCGTCGCCGGCACCAGCGGCGTGGTGTGGGCGGTGGATCCGATCGACGGCACCACCAACTACCTGTACGGGCGGGCGGACTGGGCGGTCAGCGTCGCTGCGATGCGCCAAGACGACGGGTGCGTCCTGGCCGGGGCCGTAGCCGAACCGGCGCTGAACCTGCTCACAGCCGCCCACCGTGGCGGCGGGACCTGGCAGCAAGGGCGCCGAATGACCGTTGGCGCGCCCGACGCGCTTGATCACGCGCTGATCGAGGTGAACTTCGGTCGGGACAGCCAACGCGACCGGGCCGGGCAAATGGTCGACGCCCTGGTCAAACCGTCCCGCGATGTTCGCCGCGGCGGCAGCGCGGCCAGTGCTCTCGCGCAGGTGGCGTCCGGCCGCGCCGACGCGGCATGGATACCCGGCTTACAGCCGTGGGATGGGGCGGCGGGGGTTCTGCTCGTGTCCGAGGCCGGCGGCACGGTGGGCGACCTATCCGGACCCACATCGGGTTGCTGGCCGGCCAGCGGCGATGTTCTTGCGTGCGGGCCGAAACTGTGGGCAACGCTACAGTCGATTCTCGCCCCGATTTACCGCTGACTCGTTTGAACCAACCTCACCCGGGTAGACGGTGGACGTCTTGGGCGTCTAGCAGCTGCGCTTCCGCTGGTTCTCTGCATATTTGGGGGAAGCAAATGTCTAGTGTTGTCCGCCTGAGGTCCAATGTCGGCGTGCCGCTCAGTAACGCCACGCTGCAATTGCATTGCCGCACAGTAAGGGTGCCGAACTACGACAGGTCCGCATTGAGGCCTTCAGTGGTGCACATCGGAGTGGGTGGCTTTCACCGAGCGCACCAGGCCGCCTATTTTGATGACCTTGCGTCCCTGGGCGTTTCACGCCAGTGCGGGATCGTCGGCGTCAGCCTACGCCACCGGCGCACCAAAGATATCCTCTCCGAACAGGACTCGTTGTACACACTGGTGCAGCGCAGCGGTCAAGAAGACACGGCACGAGTCATCGGGTCATTGCAGGGCTGCCTGTATGCGGGGGAGGACCCGGCCGCCGTTGTGACGGCGCTGACCGACGACCGGACGCGGATCGTCAGCCTGACCATCACCGGCAACGGCTACTACCTCGACCCGAACAGCGGTCAGTTTGACACTGAAGCCGACGACGTTCGCGCGGACCTTCGGTCTCGGACCGACTTCACCACTGCCTGGGCGTATCTGGCGGCAGCCCTTGATCGACGCCGGCGCGCCGGCAAGCCGCCCTTCACGGTGCTGTCCTGCGACAACCTGCCGGACAGCGGCAAAGCGACTCGTACCGCACTGGTTTCGTTCGCCGCCGCACGGGACGAGTCGCTGGCGCGGTGGATCGACCGGCATGTCTCGTTTCCGTCCAGCATGGTCGACCGCATCACCCCGCAGACCGGACCGGCCGAGCGAGAGTTGGTGGAGCGCAGCTTCGGCATCGCCGATCGGCTGCCGGTCGTTGCCGAACAGTTCGGCCAGTGGGTCATCGAAGATACGTTTTGCAACGGTCGACCGGCACTGGAAGAAGCCGGCGTGGAGTTCGTCACCGATGTCTCGGGCCACAAACTCGTCAAGACACGACTGCTGAACGGAACACATTCCGCGTTAGGGTATTTGGGAACGTTGGCCGGTTACGAGCGCATGCACGAGGCGATGGATGATCCTGTCATCTACTCTTACGCAGAACAATTGATGCGATCCGAAATCGCGCCCTTGCTGCCCGCTGTGCCGGGACTGGACATACAGGCCTACTGCACAACGGTACTCGAGCGATTCTGCAACCCACGCATCAGCGATCAACTGTCTCGGCTGGCGGCGCGCGGCTCGGCGAAGATTCCGTCGTACCTGCTGCCGTCTTTGCATGAGGCAATCCGTTCTGGCCGACCGCATACGCTGCTGACGCTCGCGGTGGCCGGCTGGTTCCGGTACCTGCGGGGCTATGACCTCAGCGGCGCCAAGATCCACGTCCAGGATCCGCAGGCCCGATTGTTGACCACCCTGGCCACCATGGGTAAGAGCAACCCCGGCCCCTTGCTACGACTTGAGCCGTTCGATGATCTGCGAATGGTCCCCCATTTTCCGCAGCAGCTGGGCGAACTGCTACAGAGTATCGACGCACGCGGAGTGACCGCCGCGATGCGGCGTCATCTGTGGAGCGATACTCGGGAGTTGATGCGGCGGTGACACGTCTGCAGGTAGTTCGCCGATTCGATCCAGCACCGATCACCACGGTGCTTTGTGACGCAGACGGTAACCTGTTCCCTTCCGAGGCGCCCGCGTTCGACGCGTCGGCCGAAATCACCAATCGCTTCCTGGTCAGATTTGGTGTGCCGGAGCGCTATACGGCCGAACAACTCCGAAAGAGCACCACGGGCAAGAACTTCCGCACCACGGCTGTCGATCTCGCCGTACTGGGCGGCGTGCCGATCGATCCCGCGCTGGCCGCGGGCCGCCCGTACGCCCGAATCGCCACCGCCGATGATGTTGCCGCCGGGCGTGCATTGTGTGCTGCGGAACTCGAGGAATGGGTCCACGAGGAGCGTCGGCACGTCACCGCGCATCTGGGTGCCACGCTGCGCCCGGACAGTCGCGTGCAGCACGCCATGCGCGCACTGGCTGCGCGATACGCACTGGCGGCGGTGAGTTCCAGTGCAGCGGCTCGCCTCGACGCGTGCTTTGCGGCCACCGGACTCGATGCGTTCATTCCGTCCGCGTTGCGTTTCAGTGCGGAGGACTCACTTCCGGTTCCGACGAGCAAGCCGGACCCGGCGGTGTATCTGTTCACCGCTGAAGTGCTGAGTATCGACCCCGCCGAGGGATTGGCGGTCGAGGATTCGGTTCCGGGCGTGCGCTCGGCGGTTGCTGCGGGTTTCGTCACCGTTGGCAATCTGATGTATGTGCCGAATGCCGAGCGTGCGGTGCGGAGCAAGGAGTTGGTTGAGGCGGGCGCCAGCGCCGTCACCGATTCCTGGTCGGCGCTGACGATGTACCTGCTTTCGCTGCAGACATCGACGCAGCTGTTTCCGAGCCGGCTCAACGGGTAGCCACTTTCTCCGAAGGAGGACGACATGTCTGCTGCCGACGAGTTGCCGTTGCCGGATTACGACCAGCTGCCCCTTGGCGATCTGCGCCACCGGATCCGCTTACTGCAGGAGTCGCAATTGCACGAGTTGATCTCGCACGAGCATGCGCACGGCCAACGGACGCCGGTGCTGCAGGCGCTGCAGGCGCGCTTGGACGAGTTGCAGGCCGGCGCCAAACCTTCGGGCGGCGACCCCCAAAACACACCGGAGGTGCACGGCACCTCGCACGGCTCGACCGTGCAGGAAGCGACCGCCGCGCAGGCCAACACACCCCTGCGGCACGGGGTTGCCGGTCAGACTCCGGCCCGCGGCGAGCCCTAGCACCGCCTATGGTCGAGCGGTGACCATCGCATACGACGACGCGCTGCGTGACCAGATCCGCACGCGGCTGGGCAATCACCAGCGGCGGACGGTGACCGACCCGACAAAGCGGCACGCGGCGGTTGCGGTGGTGCTGGTCGACTCCGAGGTCGGCGAAGACCGCATCGACCCGGCGCCAGTCGACGAATGGATCGGCGGTCGGCCGATGCCGGAGGAGGGCCTGGACGGTCATATGGTCGACGTGGCCGGCGGTGCCGCTTTTCTCTTGTGCCGCAGAGCAACCCGCATGACAGCACACGCCGCGCAATGGGCGTTGCCCGGCGGCCGCCTGGACCCGGGTGAGAGCGTGATCGACGCGGCGTTGCGGGAACTGGACGAGGAGGTCGGGATCGGATTGCCGCAGTCCGCGGTACTGGGATTGCTCGACGACTATCCGACCCGGTCGGGATATGTCATTACACCGGTGGTGATCTGGGGTGGCGGCCGGCTAGATCCGCGGCCGGCGCCCGAGGAGGTGATGGCGGTCTACCGGGTGGGGCTGCATCAGCTGCAGCGACCCGATTCGCCGCGATACATCAGTATCCCGGAAAGCCCACGCCCGGTTGTCCAGATTCCGCTGGGAAACGACCTGATCCATGCGCCGACCGGTGCGGTGTTGTTGCAGCTGCGCTGGCTGGGATTGGAAGGCAAGGACGATCCGGTCGACGAACTCGAGCAACCGCCGTTCGCCTGGAAATAGGTGTCAATCCTGGTCGTCGCGGTCGGATCTGTTGCGGGAGGCGAATTTGGCGTAGCCGACCAGCCCGATGAAGAAGACCACCATCGCCACCAGGAGAATCAGCACCATATTCGTGGTCCCAGTGCCACCCATGCGCCAAGGCTACGCGTGGGGTGGGGCAGAGAGGATCCCTGTGCGCGCTGCAAGCTCGATGTGCTGTAGAAAAACGGGGTGCACGGCGATTCTGACGGTGGCGTCACGGCGGACTCGCCGCCCTACTTCCTGCGTGCAGAGAACGGCTTCGTGCCGACCGCGATTGCGCGGGGTGGTTGGGGGCCGTCGCTGAGCGGCCACGTGGTTGGTGGCCTGTTGGGTTGGGCGGTCGAGCGTGCGGTCGACGACCCGCAGTTTGCGCCCGCGCGCCTGACCGTCGACTTGCCGCGCCCCACCGCCTTGCAGCCCGTCGAGGTCCACACCCGCGTGCTTCAAGACCGGCGGCGGCTGCGCCTCGTCGAGGCCGCCGTCGTTCAGGAGGGGAACACCGTGGCGCAGGCCAGTGCACTCTTCCTGCGGCGCGGTGCCCAGCCCGACGGGCAGATCTGGTCGCAGCCGGTGCAGATGCCGCCGCTGCCGGAACTGCAGGACGTGCCAACCTTATTCATCCGCACCTACGGGTGGGGCGCGGAGCTGCAGAACCCGGATCCCGAGTGGGCGCAGACGTTCGGCCCGAAATACACCTGGCTGCAGGAAACACGCCCCCTGATCGACGACGAACCGATGACGGCTTTCACCCGCGCGGCCATGGCCGGCGACATCACGGCGTCGATCGCCAACTGGGGAACCCAGGGTCTGGAATTCATCAACGTCGACTACACGCTCACCTTGAGCCGGCTGCCCGACGGCCCCCACCTGGGGCTCGGCTCCCTCACCCACTACAGCGAAGACGGTGTCGCCACCGGTGCAGCGGTCCTGGTCGACCGCCGGGGGCCGATCGGCAACGGTGTGTCCGTTGCCATCGCGCAAACCGGGTTCAGGCCGTCGCAGGGCTCACGCGGTGCTGCCGGTGCGGGTGACGACGCAAGCGCACCGCGCGGCTGAGCGCAGCTGTGGTCGCCAGCGCCGCCAAGGCGGCGAAGATCAGCGCCGTCTCCGGACCGGGCCCGAGCACGGTCAACAGCAGCGGCAGGCCGAAGCCGACGTAGGTCACGGCATAGAAGATCCCAGTCAGGGTTCCGCGAAACTGTTGCGGCGCCGCGGCTTCCACATCGATCAGACCCTCGCGCAGGCATAGACCGGACGCGCATCCGAGCAGAACCACAAGCGCGAGGCCCAGCCCGAGTGGCATGCTCGACGGCGCGACAGCCAGTGCCGCGTATCCGAGTGCGGCGAGCAACGCCCCGACGGTGCCGGTTTGCGGGCCCCACCGGCGCGACCGGGCCACCAGCTGGATGACCCCGCTGGCGCCGTTGGTGATCAGCGCCGCGACCCCGGCCGCCAGGGGTGCGGCCAGACCCGTGTGCACCTTGGTGGGGATGGTGACGAAGGCGACCGACGCCGAGGCGAACACCCACGGAGCCAGCGGCATGGCCCAGCCCAACGCGAGGCGCCGGGAGTGACTCCCCGGCGCCTCGGATCCCGGTGCCGGCTCCGGCCGCACCGGCGCGGCCCGCTGTGACACGCCGACGGCGACGATCATCGCCACCGCGACCAGGCCGGCGGCGACGGCGAACGACAACCGCACGCCGGACTGCGCGATCGAGGCGATCGCGCCCGAAGCGAACGGCCCGACGGCGAAACCGGCCATCAACACCGCGCCGGCCAGGGCCGCCCCGGTGGAGCCGTGCAGATCCGAGGCCCACGATGTGCACGAGCTGACGGCAAGGCCCACGCCCAAACCGACGATCAGCCGCCCCACCATCAGCACGCCGGACTCCTGGGACGGCAGCATCGCCACCGTGCCCAGCAGGACTGTCAGCGAGCCCACCAGCGCTACCGAGGCGCGCCCGAAGATGTCGGATGCCCGCCCGCCGACGAGCAGGCCGGGCAGCAATCCGATCGCGTAGACACCGAAAATCACGTCGAGGGTGGCGGCGCTGAGGTGCTTGCCTGCACCGAGGGCCGGCATCAGCGCGGTGAAATGGCTGGCGGCCCAGCCCATCGCCAGCAGGGTCGCCAGCACACCAGCGAACAGAAGCCTGGTCGTCTCGCTCGAAGTTCTCAGCGTTGGGGTGCTCACCGGGGCACAGACAATGCCGGCCGGGCGCGTTATTCCGCGTTATTCCGAGACGAGAGCTTCCTCACTATCTCAGGAACGGGGTTTCGTGCTAGACACCAGTACGTGGCAGAACCGGCAGTCCTCGTCGAGCGCGACCAACACATCCTTACCATCACCATCAACCGCCCGGAGAAGCGAAATGCCTTCAACCCGGAGGTCTTGTGTCGGCTCGCCGATGCCTGGGACCTACTCGACGAAGATCCCGACCTGCGGGTAGCGATCATGACGGGGGCGGCGGGCAACTTCTCCGCCGGAGCGGATCTGGATCGGTTGGTGAGCGCACTGATCGCCGGTGAACCGCCGCAGAACGAGTACGAGGAACGGGTCAAAAGCGATTTCTCGTTGATCTACAAGGGGTTCCTGAAGGATCACTACGTCAAGAAGCCGATCATCGCCGCCGTAGAGGGCTACTGCTATGCCGGGGGGATGGAGATCCTGCAGGCCTTTGACATCCGGGTGGCCGCCGAGAACGCGCAACTTGCGATCAGCGAGGTGCAGCGCGGCCTGTTTCCGATGAGCGCATCGACGATCCGGTTGCCCCGCCAGATTCCCTACACCGTTGCGATGGAAATGTTGCTGGTGGGCACGCCAATTTCCGGACAGCGGGCCTACGAGGTCGGGCTGGTCGGGCACGTCACGCCCGCCGGTGGAGCACTGGCCAAGGCGCGGGAGATCGCCGCGCAGGTGGCGGCCAACGGCCCGCTGGCCGTGCGCAACATCAAAGCGTCGGTGCTGGAGAATCTGGAAAAGACCGAGGCCGAAGCCTTTCCGCGGGAACTCGAGCTCGGTATGGCCGTCATGGCGTCGGCCGACGCCAAGGAGGGTCCGCGGGCGTTCTTGGAGAAGCGGGCGCCGAACTTCACCGGCAAGTAGTCACTTCACCGGATCAGGGGCCCGACGGGCGGCGAGCAGACACGCCGCGGTCAGCAACTGCCAGAAGGTGATCGAGTACACGCTGCCGCGTTCCCACACCCCGTCGCCCAGTATCCGGAAATCGGTGTTCGAGGAATCGACCACCAGCAGGGCCAGCGACAACAGCCCCAGGGCCGCAACGACTTCGGAGGTGCGGCGGTACCAGCGGCAACCAATGCCGACCACTCCGGACCCGGCCACGATGGCGACGTTGCCGCCCACGATGGCCAGTGCGGCGCCGGCGACGTGCACCTTGCCGCTGTATACCGTTCCCACCACGATGTTCCCGGCGGCGTTGGCGGCGGCCATGGCCAGGAAGATGCCCGTCCGTCGACTGGCCTGGACGCCTGCGATCAGAACGGCGCCGAGCAGGAACGTGGTGCCGTACGAGCAGAACGCGGTATGCATGAGATGCGTCCTGGAGCCGGCGACCCCGAGATCACTGATGTAGTTGTCCGCATAGCTGTAATGCGGATAACCGGCGGCGGCGAGCCCCTCCAGGAGCAGGTACCCGACTGCCCCGAGGACCCAGATTGCCGCACCGCATTTCCGGCTCAAGCAGCCGGTTCCAGATGAATGTTCCTGGCGCCCCGGGCATTCCGCAGGCCCGAGCAGTTGACACAGCCGACGCACCCCACGCAGTCGGTGCACCGCACGCACGCGACACAACCCACGCACCGGGTGCAGGCGATGCAGGCCAGGCAGGCCACGCATTCCTGGACCAACACGCAGATCACGGTCAACAGACTGGCGATCACCCCGACGCTGCCCGCCGTCGCGGCCGATCCGGCCACCGCGACGCTGCCCGCCGTCGCGACGGATCCCGCCACCGCGACGCTGCCCGCGGTCGTCGCCGATCCGGCCACGGCGACGCTTCCCGCGACAGCGGCGGAGCCGGCAACGACGCGGCTTTCTATGACGCCTATCGAGCCCACCACGGTCTCGTCGTCGGCAACCGGATTCCGGGCCGAGTCCAACAGAAATCCCATGCGCCTCATCATGTCATCCCGCCGTGTCCAGCAGCGCCGTGACGTCGCCCGTCATACAATGTGTTTCACCATGGACCTTGAGCGCATCACCCATCCGCTCCGGCTGGCGCGCGGATCCCACCACCCGGGATCGGCCAAAGGGTGCGCCATGAACGTCATTTCGTACATCAACGGTGACGAGCGGATCACCGACTTTCCGGCAACCTCCGCGCGGCCGCTGGCCGCATTCGTCCAGCTTTGCAACGACCAGCTGGCCGGGCCGGACGGCTACCTCGCACCGGCCGACGCCGTGGTGGCCCTCGATTTGGGTTGGCTGACGGTGGGGACGGCCGACGTCGGCGCCGGTGTAGCACGCCGGTGGGTGTCCAAGCTACTGATCAGCCCCCCGTGGGGAGTCATCCGATACGCGGAAGATATTGCGGCCGAAGCCATCTCGACGATCGCCGAACTGCATCGCACCCTGGCCCCGGGCGAGTTGCCGGACATCGCGACCTGGGACCGGGCCGGCCGGGTCGCACGCGAGGTCAGTGCGGCGATGCCGCCGAGTGCGCAGAAGTACGCCGTGCGCGCCGCCTACCAGTCGACCTTGTTCGCCGACACCGACGACTGGGACGCGCTGGACGCCGTGACCGGCAACGCGCTGCGTGCCCATCGGCTGGCCAATCTCGACGACAACTCCGCTGTGATCGTGGCGGTGACGCGGCACGCCATCCGCTCGTGGCGCCGGCTGGCGGGGTTGTCCGTGGTAGGCCAGCAACGCCAGTTCGCAGCGGCCTAGCGGATGGCAAGCCCGGTCAGCGCACGCGAAATCACCAGGCGCTGAATCTCACTGGTGCCCTCGAAGATGGTGAAGATCTTCGCGTCCCGGTGCATCCGCTCCACGGGGTAGTCCCGGGTGTAGCCGTTACCGCCGAGAATCTGGATCGCCTCGTCGGTCACGTACACGGCGGTCTCGCTGGCCACCAGCTTGGCCATCGACCCCTCGGCGCTGTCGAAGTTCTGGTTGTTGATCGCCATCCAGCCGGCCCGCCACACCAGCAGCCGGGCCGCGTCGATCCGGCTCTTCATGTCCGCCAGCTTGAACGCGACAGCCTGGAACTCACCGATTTTGCGACCGAATTGCTCACGCTGGCAGGCATAGTCGAGCGCGTACTCGTAGGCAGCCCGGGCTACCCCCACGGCCATCGCGCCCACCGTCGGACGGGTGCGCTCGAAGGTCTTCATCGCCGCTTGGCCGCGGGTCGAGGCACCGGACTTGACCCGGGCGACCCGCGCCTCGAATTTGTCGCGGCCGCCGAGGATAGCGTCCTCGGGCAGCCGGACGTTGTCGAGCACAACCTCGGCGGTGTGCGAGGCACGGATGCCGTGCTTCTTGAATTTCTGGCCCTGCGCAAGGCCTTTGGTGTCCGGCCCGATCACGAAGCTGGCTTGGCCGCGGGTGCCGAGTTCCGGGTAGACCGAGGCGACGACGATGTGCACGTTGGCAATACCGCCGTTGGTGGCCCAGGTCTTGGTGCCGTTGAGCACCCATTCGCCGCTGGCCTCGTCATAGCGCGCCCTGGTGCGGATGCCGCCGACGTCCGACCCTGCGTCGGGCTCCGATGAGCAGAACGCGCCGAGCTTGGGTTCGTCGGCGGTGCCGAACATTTCGGGTAGCCACTGGCCAAGTTGCTCGGGAGTCCCATTCCCCGCCAACGCCGCCGCGGCCAGCCCGGTCCCCATGATCGACAGGGCGATGCCGGCGTCACCCCAGAACATCTCCTCGAACGCGGTGAGCATGCCCAGCCCGGTGGCCTCGGCGGCCTGCTGGGCAAAGAAGTCGGGGGAGTACAGGCCCACCTTCGCGGCCTCCTGGATCACCGGCCAGGGGGTTTCCTCACGCTCGTCCCACTCGGCGGCGGCCGGGCGGATGATGTCGGCGGCGAATTTGTGCACCCAATCGCGGACCTCGATCACGTCGTCACTGAGTTGCATGGAGAATGTCACTGTTGTGCTCCTGAAACATGTTGCTTGGTAGGGGTTTTGGGTGTTCGGTAGTGCGCGAGGACGCTGAGCGTTTGCTTAACCCACGCCTCGAAGTAGCGGTCTTCGTCGATATTTCCGGGTAGGCGGCCGGTGAGGGCGCGCAGCGTCGCGGCGTAGGACAGCGACCCGATCGCGGCGGCGGCGGCCGCCTCCGGGTCGGGGATATCGGTGCGGCCGGAGCGATTGGACGCGGCCAGCTCGTGGGCGAACCGCTGATAGGCGTTGTCGGTGATGACCTGCCACGTCTTCTCGTCGAGGTCACCGAGCTCGTCGGGCTCGCGCAGCATGACCTTGAGCAGGTCCTCGCTCTGCTTGAAGTTGCTCCAGATCAGTTGACCCGCCGTGCGCACCGCGTTCTCGACGCTGTCGGGCTCGCCGGCGTCGTACTGCTCACGCGCGGCGACGATGCTGGCGATCCGGTGCTCGACCGCGGCTTCCAGCAGCTCGCGCTTGGAGCCGAAGTGTTTGTACAGCGCGCCGGATCCCGGCGCTAGGCCGGAAGCGCGCTGGATGTCGGCCACCGAAGTCGCCGCGTAACCCTTGGCGGCGAACAGCTTGAGCGCCTCGGCCAGCAGCCGATCGCGCCCTCGACTCTGTTCGGCGACCATGGTGAGAGAGTACTCACTCACCACCATCCAGTGCAAAATTGGCGCAACCCCTCAGCCGGTGTCCAGCACGAAATCGGCGAGGAGGTCGCCCAGCACCGGCCCGAACTTCATCAGGTTGGCTCCAACGAATCCACTGACCCGGCCGCGACGGCGCAGCGTCCAGCCGTCGCCGCCGGCATCCAGCCAGGACGCACGGGCCGTCACACAATCCACCTGCCCTACCGGCGTCAACGTCGGGAACAGCCGGCGCACGGTCACCGGGTCCGCGACGTCCTGGCCGAAGGCCCAGCGGCCGGTGCTGCCGATCGGCAGCCCATAGCCCTCCGGCGCGGACAGGCAGGCGGCGCCGGTCGCATTGGCGCCCTCGTAGGTGAACCGGGTGTGCGGGCCGAACTCGATGTCGAGTGGACCGAACAAGGCGGGAGTCTGCACTCCGGCACAGATCAGCACCCGGTCGGCTCGAAACTGCGTTCCGTCCACAAGTGCGACCGAGCCGTCGTCGGCGACCGACAGGACGTCGGCACGCCGGATGTCCGCGCGCTGGGCCAGAGCGGTCAACGCGCGACGGATGCGCAAGCTGCCGCCGAGCGGATCGAAAATGCCGGTCTCCCACGGCACCTCCACAAAGGGAAGGTGTGCCGCGAGTTCGCCACGGTCGAGCCGGCGGAACTCGGCGCCGGCCTCGTGCATGGCGGCGGCGACAGCGTCGGCAGCACCGGCGGAAATGAAACCTTCGGAGCCCAGCAGCCGTCCGGCGCCGAACTCCGACTGCCAGCGCTGCCAGCCCGCGCGGGCGCGCAGCGCAAGCCGGCACAGCTCCGGGCGTTGATGCGCGACGCGGAAGATCCGCGCCAGCCCGACCGACTGTTCTGCGAACGGTTCACCGCGCTCGATCACCAGCGCGCGCTCGCCGCGCCGCGACAGTGCGTAGGCGGCCGCAAGCCCCGAGATCCCGGCGCCGACGATGACGATCATGGTCAGAAGTAGAAGCCGGCGTACGGGGCGTCGGTCACCGCGAACAATACGTCGGCAACCGTCAGCGCCGCGGGATCGTCGGCGCGCGCCAGCCCGGCCAGGGCGAGATTGCGCCAGGTTGTACCGCCCAGCAGGACAGCGCCCAGGCCTTCTGCTTCGACATGCACGTCGGGGGATCGATCGGTAAGCGCGGCGCCGTCGGCGCTGATCGCGAATACCCCCGAATTGTTCGGCAACAGAGCATCATTGACCGCCAGGGTGAACGACCCGGCACCGGAATAGCGGCGCGCACCGAGCGCTCGCCGGACATCTACGATGCGCAACCACGTCTCGTCGTGGATCGCGGTCACCTTGGCGGCGCGCCGATCTGCCAACAGCGACGGCAGCGGGTCGTCGAGGGGCAGCATCCAGAACATCACGCGGTCGACCAGATCCAAATCAAGCAGAAAACGGAGCAGGCCGAGGTAGGCGTCGGTGGTGGGGGCGAACAAGTCCTCCACCACGATGGTGCGCTGGTCGCTGACGAACCACCGGTCGGTGTCGATGGGACGGTAGCGGGCGAATCCCGACTCCGATCCGGGTTGGCCGTGCACCGCGATATACAACGGGCCAGGCCCGGATTCACTACGCAGCCGCACGCTCTGCCACCACGCGGCGGGACGGTCGATGGTGCCTGGTCGCGTCGGGCGGTGTTCGGAATAGATGCGGGGCAACACGTCCCACGCTTGCGCCGCGTCCAGCAACCGCACCGCCCCGCCGGACCCGACGCCCGGCCGAAACGCCGCCCGTGCCGTCTGGACCTCCACGCTCTGTGTCGAACTGGCCATCCCGTAGCCGTAGCGTCCGTAGATCGTCGCCTCGGAGGCCCGCAACGTCGCGACCACCTCGCCTCGGGCGGCGAAGTCGCGCAATTGATGGCCGACCAGATCGCTGGCAATGCCCCGGCGGGTGTACGACGGCAGTACTCCAATGTGCGTCACGGCGGCATGGCGCACTATCGCGCCGCCAGGAAGGGTAAGTCCGCTGGTCACCGCGTCGGCGGTGCCGACCAGCTCGTCGTCGACGAACGCGCCGATGGTCCGGCCGGGTTCGAGCATGGTGGCGATCTGACCGGGTGCCAGGTTCAGCGGCGGGAATCCGACCATGGCGGTGCGGAACACCTTCGACGCGGCCAGCAGCTCAGCTTCGCCGTCGAGCACGCGGATGTCGGTGGTCACCCACTCTTCTTACGCCATGTTGTCAGCTGGCCGGCGCCGGCACGTTAGACCGTCGGGCGGGTGGGTACACGTTGAGTGAACGGTTGTTCGCAGTTTTCCGTGCAGCCCGATAGCGCGTCTGCGGCAGCCGCTCTGCCAATGCACGAACGCGCCAAGAGTGCTCAACGGGCGGAAGGAATCCGGTATGCCGGAAGTCGCACTTCATCACGACGGACACCCGAAATTTCGAAGGATGGTTCGCTTCGACTGGTCAGACACACCACTGCATTGGGTCCCCGATGACCCTTTCTCGACACACATGATCAACGTCCTGCATCTGTTGTTGCCCGAGGGTGAGCGCCATTTCATCAAGGCGGTACTAGAGGCGTCGTCGCTCGTCGACGATCCGGAGTTGGAGGCGGCCATCAAACCGTTCATCCAGCAGGAATCCTGGCATGCGTGGGCGCACCAAGTGGTGCTTGACCATTTGGCCGAACAGGGCATTGACACCAAGCCGTACACCGACCGACTTGGCACGACGTTGTCGTTGAGTCTCGGTGATCCGCCCAAGTTTTTTCCGCCTGCGCTGCGCCGCTGGTGGCTGTACCGGCGCCTGGCAGACGTGGCCGCACTCGAACATTTCACGGCAATGCTCGGCGAGTGGGTGCTGACAAATCGCGGCTTGGACTACGCCCGCGCTGACCCGATGATGCTCGATCTGCTGCGCTGGCACGGCGCGGAGGAAGTCGAGCATCGTTCCCTGGTCTTCGACGTCTATCAGCACGTCTGCGGCAGCTACGCCATCCGCGCTTTCTCGATGTTCATGACAGCACCGCTGTTCATCGGTTGGTGGATCGCCGGCGCCAAGTACCTGATGAACCACGACCCGACCATCGATCAGAAATGGCGATGGCGCGACTGGATGCGGGCGGCGCGGCAATACCGACTGCCCAGTCCGTGGAAGTTGTTGGTGACGTCGCCGGTGCGGTATATGCGGCCCAGCCACCACCCCGGTGCCGAAGCGGACACGCAAATGGCGATCGACTACCTGAACTATTCGCCGGTAGCCAAAGCCGCCCGCGAGCGCGCGCAACAGGCGGCCCTGCGATGAAGGTGTCAGTGGATCTCGACACGTGCGACGGCAACGGCGTGTGCATGAGCATCTGTCATGAGGTGTTCGAGGTGGCCGAAGACGGGCTGCACGTCCTGCAGGACGAGCCGGGCGAAGAATTTCGTCAACAGCTCAAGGGCGCCGAAGTGTCCTGCCCGACCCAGGCGATCACGGTGAGGGACTGAACGATGCCGACCGCCCTCAAACAAGTGGTTGTCGTGGGCGCGGGGATTGCGGGGACGCGCGCCGCCGAAACGCTGCGACAAGAAGGTTACGACGGCGAGCTCACAGTCGTGGGTTCGGAGCGCTACGCGCCCTACCATCGTCCACCGCTATCGAAAAAGTTGCTCAGTGGGAAGGTCCATCGCGCCGGCATCGACCTGGCTCCACAGTTCGAGATGCAAGCACGGGTGCTGCGCGGCGCCTCGGCGCTCGCCCTGGACATGTCGTCCCGGACCGTGCAGATCCGCGATGGTGACGACGAGTTAGCCCTGCAGTTCGACGGTTTGGTGATCGCCAACGGTGCCGTTCCTCGTGAGTGGCCGAACGGGCCCGTTCCGGACGGAGTAATGATGCTTCGCACGGTCGACGACTGTCTCGCAATTCGCGAGCGGCTGAGCTCGGGGCCTCGGGTCGTCGTCGTCGGCGGGGGATTCATCGGTGCCGAGGTCGCCGCAACGTGCCGGGAGATCGGGCTCGAGGTGGTGCTGATCGAGCGGTCCGCCAATCCGTTGCTCGCCGCGCTGGGCGGGGAGCTGGCACCGCACTGGGCCGACCTGCACCGCCAGCATGGTGTCGATCTGCGAGTCGACGTGGGCGTCGAGGAGTTCGTCGGCAACGGGCAGGTGGAGGCCGTCCGCCTCACCGACGGTTCACAGGTGCCGGCCGATCTCGTCGTAATCGGCTTAGGCGTCACGCCGGCGACGGACTGGCTCAGGGGCTCCGGACTGCGGGTGGACGACGGAGTGGTCTGTGATGCCACCGGCACGGTCGAGGGAGGCACCGACGTCGTGGCCGCCGGTGACGTGGCGTCCTGGTGGCACCCGCTGTACGGGCGACAGCTACGTATCGAGCACTGGGAACATGCCGGCCGTCAGGGTGCGGCCGCGGCACGGACGCTGTTGACAGGTCGCGATCGCGCGCAGGAGTACCGGGAGGTGCCCTACTTCTGGTCGGATCAGTATGACGTCAAGGTCCAGATGCTCGGTGTGCCAGTTGATTATGACACCGTGGAGATTGTCGAAGGTGATCCGGCGACGTGGGAATTCGTCGCCGCATACGGCCGTGAGGGCCACACGACGGCGGTGTTGAGCACCGTACCGGGCCGGGTGGATGTCTACCGGGATGTCATCCGGACTCGAGCGGAATTCCCGCCCAGTCCACCGGATTAGCGGGTCAGGGTACGGCTTGCAGGCCGGCGCCATGGATGCGCCCGGCTTTGGTCCAGCGTGTCAGCGCCGCGCTCCACCCGGTCGGATCCGCCGACTCACCCGCCCAGGCGATGTAGCCGTCGGGTCGGACCAGCACGGCCGGACCGTCATCACAGCGCTCGGCCTGGTGCAGGTCGACGGCATCGACTACGGCCGCTCCTTTTTCGCGAACCAGTACAAAGCCGGGCAGGATTCGCTGCAGCTCGGTCAGTCGTCCCTGGGTCAGCGGGATCTGGGTGGCACGGGTGCCCACCAGCGGGTGGTCGCCGCGGCGGCGTGCATACCGCAATGTCGTACCGGCGAAACTGCCTGCGACCGTGTCACGCACCCGGGCGACGCGAAGTAGCCTCGGCGCCAGTAAGTTTCGCAACCCTCGCGCCACGCGGGGGTGCAGTGTGACGCCGCGGGCCAGCATGCCGGACTGGAACAGCACCCGCTTCGCGATCGGGTACCGCTCGTCGTGATAGGTGTCGAGCACGCCGTCATCCGCACCGCCGAGCACCGCGTCGATCTTCCACGCCAAGTTCGCCGCATCTTGAATGCCGGTGTTCATGCCCTGCCCGCCCATCGGCGAGTGCACGTGGGCAGCATCACCGGCCAGGAAAACACGACCGTGCCGATAGTGCGCGACTTGCCTTTCCTCGCAATGGAATCGGGATTTCCACTCGATGTCCAGCACGGTCAACTCGGCACCCATGGCCCGGTCGAGGATGGTGACGATCTCCTCGTCGGAAACGGGCTGGTCGTCGGGCACCTGATAGCCACGGTCCCACGTCATGGCTCGGTACCACGAGCCCTGCGCGTCGCGGCGCTGATACGGCGCCAGGAACGCGAACGAGTCTCGGGTACTGCCGACTTTCAGTCCGTCGCCGGCGGGCGGATGCGCCAGCTTGACATCGGCCAGCACGATCGAGGACAGCACCGTCTTGCCCGGGAAATCCGCGCCTACCAAGGAGCGGACCGTGCTGTGTGCGCCGTCGGCCCCGATCAGATACCTTGCGCGCCAGGGTGTCCCGTCAGCCGTGACCACAGTGACCCCGGTGGAATCCTGAGTCAGCCCGGTGACCTCGATGCCGCGACGGACCGCGGCGCCCTGGGCGACGGCGTACCCGCGCAGTGCCGCGTCGACGTTGGTCTGCGGGGTCACCGCGACGAACCGGTAGGGCGAGTCGAGTTGGCTTAGATCGATGCGTGCGCCGCCGAAGATCGAGACGCCGGGGGCCCGATGTGCCCGCGTCAACACGTCCTCGGCTATCCCGCGGGCGTCGAGTACCTCAAGGGTGCGGGCCATAACGGCGAAGGCCCGGCTGGCCGGGTTGACGGTGGGCCAGCGTTCCAGAACGGTGACGGACCGACCGGACCGCGCCAGATCACCTGCGGCAGTGAGCCCGGTGGGCCCGGCGCCCACGACAAGGACGTCGACGTCATGTCCGCTCATTTCGCCACCTCCTCGGGGTGTGGGTACCAACGGCGGATGTCATCAGGTGTCGACTGGGCCGCGTAGTTGAACACGAAGCGGCAATTGGGTTGTGCGACGTGCGCGGCGTTGACAATCGCTTCGAACAGCAGCGTGTTGCTCGCGACCAGCCGCACGCCGGCTCCGATCAGCACCGCGTCGTAGGGCTTGGCTTGCAACCATTGCCGGGCCTTGTCGGCGCCCGCTTCGCCGAAGGTGATGAGGCAGTTGTCGACGTGGTAACCCGCCGCGCGCAACGCCGCGACGTTGTCGTCGTTGGCGGTCCGCAACGCTTCCCGGGTCAGTCCGCGGAACTGAGCGAACTCCGGCGACGAGTAGTCGATCACATTGGGGTCGAGACCTATCTGGATGGCGGTAACGGTCACGGGAGCCTCCAAGTTCAACAACTGTTGAAGTCAACGATAATCCGGGACTCTGGTCGTGTCAACAGTTGTTGAATACACTGTTCCCATGCCCGCCAAGCCCCGCGAAAAGCGCGACGGCCAGACGACGCGAGCGGCCATCCTGGCGACGGCACGCTCGCAATTCGCCAACCACGGTTTCGAACGCACCACCATCCGTTCGATCGCGGCCGCGGCCGGTGTGGATCCGGCACTGGTCATGCACTACTTCGGTAGCAAGGCCGAATTGTTCGCGGCGGCATCGCGATTCGACATCACCTTCCCGGACCTCACTGCGATTCCGCCCGATCGGCTAGTCGATGTGCTGTTACCGATGTTCGTCTCGGTCTGGGGATCCGACGGGCCGTTTCTGCCGTTACTGCGCGCGGCGGCGACCAACCGCGCCGCCGCGGACGCCATGCTCGAGGTGTTCGTAGACCGGGTGGCACCGGCTTTGGCCGCCGCCGTTCCGGACCATCCCGCCGAGCGCGCCGCGCTGGTCGGGTCCCAGGTGCTGGGGCTGGCAACGGCCCGTTACATCCTGCGAATCCCGGCGCTCACCCAGATGGATGACGCGACCCTCGCCGACTGGCTGCGTCCGGTGTTCGCGCGCTACCTGACCGGTCCGGTCAATTCGTGACGCCTATGTGATGCCTATGTGCTCGTGCACGCACTGGACGAAGGCGTGGGTGGCCGCGGACCGCAGGCGGGGCGGGGGCGCCACCAGGTGAACCTCGCGCCGTAGAGCCGCACCCCGCACGGGCAGCAGCACCAGGGTCGCATTGACCTCCGCCCGGCTGCGGGCCACCGACTCGGGCAGCAACGCGACACCGAGCTGCTGGCAGACGAATTGGATGACCTCGTCGACCCGGGTCACCTCGAAGGCGACCCGGCGCCGGACCTCGGCGAACCCGCGGTCGGTCTCGCGACGCAGACCGTAGCCCGGCGGGAAGTCGATGAACGGTAGTTCGGCCAACTCCCGCAGCGACACCGACGGGTGGGCGGCCAGCGGATGTCCCCGCGGCAACACCGCGACCAGCGACTCGGTGAACAGGTGCTCGAAGGTGAGCTGGTCACTTGACCGCGCGTCGTTCGAGCCGACGATCGCCGCGTCCAGGTTGCGATCCCGGGTTGCCTGGACGAGCAGGTCGCTGCCGCCGCTGCGCAACGTCACCGTGACGTCGGGGTAGCGGGCATGGAAGGTCGCCATGAGCGCGGCGACGTCCAGGCTCTCCGAGGGAATTTCCATCATCCCGACGCTAAGTCGGCCGGTCACCATTCCCCGCAGCGCCTGGGCATCGATCGCGATCTGATCCACCCCCGCGATGACCTGTCGGACCAACGGCAGCAAGGCCTCGCCGGCCGGCGTCAGCGAGACTGATCGGGTGGTGCGGTTGAATACCGAAACGCCCAGCTCATCTTCCAGTTTTCGGACTTGCTGGCTCAGCGCGGACTGCACCACGTAGAGGGTCTCCGCGGCGCGGGTGAAGCTGCGGGTCTCGGCCACCGCTAGGACGTAGCGAAGCTGCTGAAGATTCACGATCGATCACTTTCGATGATTGATCGGATCATATCTATGCGCTGGACGCCTAAGTGCCAGACGCACACAATAAGCGGCATGCCTGTCGTCGTGCGGCCCGTTGGTGGGCTCCGGACCAATGACTGCTCGTCGGTCGAGGTGCGGGACCGGATCACGGCCGAGTTCGCGACGCTGCCCTTCCTGGGCGCTTTGACCTGCCAGACAGATCGGGTCGTCGCCGGCGCGATCGAGGAGATCGTATTCACCTACACCGTCGGGCAATCCGGCATCGCCGACAGTGGCTGGCTGAAGCTGTGCTTCCGCTATTACTCCGACTGGGACCTGCAAACCACCGACCCCGGTGGACGTGACTTCGCCACCGCGTCCCTGGTGAGTCGCTCGGTGCTGGGCGGCGCATCGCCCGACGGCCGGGCCACCGTGCAGCGACTGGCCACCCGCTACGACGTCAAGGGCGGGGAGCGGCCCTTCCAGAAATCGCTGCTGGTGCACGTGGTGGACGGCTATCTGCGTCCCGGCGACGTGATCGAGATCCGGCTCGGTGACCGCCGCTTCGGCGGACCCGGAACCCGGGTGCAGACCTTCGTCGAGGACGAGTTCGAGGTGCACCTCTACGTCGACCCGCTCGGCACCTCCCGGATGGCACACGCCGCCGTCGCCAAGCTCGCCGTTACCGCAGGCCGGCCCGACCGCCTGGTGGTGCACGGGCCGCGGGTGGTCGGAGCCGGCATCGGGACGGCACAGTTGCGCGCCCACCTGCAGGACCGGTGGGGCAACGCCTGCCACGACGTCGCGGCGACGGTGCGCGCCGGGGTCGACGGCGAGATCATCTCGGCCGCCACCACTGCGGCGACGGGCTGGGCCCATGCCACCCTGGATATTCCGGCGGAAACGAGCGCCATCGAGCTGAGCGCCGAGGTCAACGGCGCGTCGTTCGGGCCGTGCCGCGTCGCGATCGACGTGGTCGAGGATCTGCCCGCGCCGCGGGGACTGTTCTGCGATCTGCACGTGCATTCCAACGACACAGTCGGAACGCAGAACACGGACTGGAACCTGCGCTACGGGCGCGACATCGGCGGCCTGGATGTCCTCGGGTACACCGCCAACGACTTCCAGATCACCGACGGCGCCTGGTCGGAGGTGGTCGCGGCGTGCCGAACCGCCACCGAGGACCGCACTTTCGTCTGTTTCCCCGGCGTGGAGTGGTGCGGGACCGCCGGGGTGGGCGGCGATCACAACGTCGTCTTCCTCGATGAGGACACCACCATCGCCCGGTCGCTGGAGTGGCGCCAGGGCATGGCCGCGGCCGCCCCGACACCGCAGACGTGGCCCATCACCGAGCTGTACGCCGCCTACGAGAAAGAGCCGGAAGCCTATCTGCTGATTCCGCACGTCGGGGGCCGGCGAGCCGTCCTGGATTGGCACCACCCCGAGCTGGAGCGACTGATCGAGGTGCACTCCAGCTGGGGCAGTAGTCCGTGGTTCCTCGAGGATGCACTGGCCCGCGGCCTCAAGGTCGGTGCCAGCGCCGCCAGCGACGAACACCGCGGCCGTCCCGGTGGCGGCGCACCCGGTGCCAATATCTTCGGTGGACATGGCGGCCTAACCGGTGTGCTCGCCGAACAACTCACCCCCAAGCACGTCGGACGTGCGCTGCGCTCGCGCCGGACCTGGGCGACCACGGGCGCGCGGTCGGTCGCATTGTTGCGCAGCGGCGACGACTGGATGGGCGACGAAATCCTCACGGCCGCTGATGAACTCCTCACGGACTACGCCGTCTACGGCAGCACCGGCATCGAAGACCTGCTTATCTATGACACGCACGGCCCGTTGTGGCGGCGCGACCTCAACGCCGAAACCGGGCTGTCGGATTCGCTGGTCCGGATCCGCTGGGGTGGCGCGCGGCATCGTGATCGTTACCGCTGGGCGACGTGGACGGGCCGGTTGCGGGTCGACGGCAGCAGCCTCGACTCCGTTTCGCCGTGGGCCATCAGCCATCCCGAACAGCACATCGACACCGACGGCCAGGTCGTCAACTGGCACACCGCCACCTATGGTGCGGATATCGGATTGATCATGCGGCTCGGTGACCTGGCCCAGGCGCGATTACACATCGAGACGACGGTGCTCGAGGAAGAACACCGTGCGAGCTTCACCGTGACCGGTTCGCAGTTGATCGATCAGACCGAAATCGCCGAGCCCGCAGGTGGATTGAACCTGCACATCCAGGTCGAGCGCATCGCCGACCCGTCGACATTGCCCGTCACCGTCACCGGCGCGCTGACACTGACGCTGCCACGGGAGCGCAGCGCGGTCTATTTGCGGGCGGCGCAGAGTGACGGACACCAGATCTGGACGAGCCCGCTGTTCGTGACGCGACCCCAGGCGCAGCCACGATGACGGGACACAGCGCGCTGACCCGGCGCCGGCACGTGGACTTCGGCCGCATCACCTGCGCGTCTTGTCCGGGTGCGCCGTACGCCGCGTGATCGCCCCCGTCCCGACCCTTCCACCCTCGGAGCTCCCGTGTTTCCTCACAAATATCTGTCTGCGGTAATCGCTTTCGCCCTTACCGGCGCGGCGGTGCTGGTCGGCTGCGGCGGTCACGCCCCGTCGTCGAATTCCTCCGGTGTCACCCTGCGGCTGGGCTACCTGACCCGAATCACCCACGCCTCGGCGCTGGTAGGCATCGACACCGGCGCGTTCGCCAAGAACCTGGGACCGGGGGTCAAGTTCGAGCCCCAGGCCTTCGGCCAGGGCACGGCCGAAACCACCGCGCTACTGTCCAATAATCTCGACGCCGCCTTCATCGGCCCCAACCCGGCGTTCAACGCCTGGCAACGCTCCAACGGCACCGCCATCAAGATCATCTCCGGCTCCGCGTCCGGCGGGACCTCGCTGGTCGTCAAGCCGGGCATCAACTCGGCCCAGGACTTCCGCGGAAAGACGTTCGCCGATCCGGCGCTGGGCGGCGCCCAGGACGTCAGCCTGCGGGACTGGCTGCTCAAGAACGGATTGAAGACCAATCCGCAAGGCGGGGGCGATGTCTCGATCAAACCGACCAACCCCGAGTCGGCGATCGTGCAACAGTTCGTCAACAATCAGATCGACGGTGCCATCGAATCCGCGCCCTACGATGTGCAGCTGGTCAACGCCGGCGGTGTGCGGCTCTGGTCGGACCCGAACACGATCACCATTCTGGTGGTCCGGCAGGAGTTCCTGTCCGCCCACCCCGATGTCGTCGCTGGGCTGATCCGCGGTCAGATCGAGGCCAACGAGACGATCCACAACAATCCCGACGCCGCCGCCCGGTCCGCCAACGCCGCGCTGACGAAAGCGCTGGGCAGCGGACTGCCGCAAGACATCCTGACTGCGTCGTTCCAGGAGACCACGTTTACCAACGATCCCGGTGTGCAATCGTTGAACGATCAGGTCCGCAAGGCGGTCTCGGTAGGGTTGCTGCAGCCGTTGAACCTGGACGGCATCTTCGACCTCGGCCCCCTCAATCGTGAGCTCGCGGCGAAGGGTGCGCCGCCGGTGGCGGCGTGACGACCGCCGCATTACGCGGTGCCGCCGTGCCGGATCCCGTCATCGAGGATGTCGCGGCGGCGCTGCGCCTGGACCAGGTCACCAAACGGTTCGGTAAGGGGTCGGCGTCCGTGGCGGCGCTGGGCCCGCTGTCATTGACCGTCGCCGCGGGTGAATTCGTCTGTGTGGTGGGGGTTTCGGGGTGCGGGAAGAGCACGCTGTTGTCGCTGATCGCCAAGCTTGACAAGCCGACATCCGGCTCGGTCGAGACCGGCAGTCACCGTATCGCGATGATGTTCCAGGAGCCGGCCTTGTTTCCCTGGCTGACCGCGGCTGACAACGTCGAAATGGCACTGCGGGCGCGGGCTATTCCCCGCAGGCAACGGCGCGAAACGGCCCGCGAACTCCTGCACACCGTCGGGCTCTCCGAGTTCGCCGGCCGGCGCCCGCATCAACTGTCCGGTGGCATGCAGCAGCGGGTGGCGCTGGCCCGAGCCTTGGCCCAGGATGCCGATGTGCTGCTGATGGACGAACCTTTCGCAGCGCTGGACGCGTTGACCCGGGACCGCCTGCAAGCCGAGCTGGAGCGGATTGTCTTGTCCCGCAACCTCAGCGTGGTCTTTGTCACGCACAACGTGCGGGAGGCGGTGCGCCTGGCCGACCGCGTCGTGTTGCTGAGTCAACGGCCTGCGAGCGTCGTCGAACAGTTTGCGGTTCCCCTGTCACGTCCCCGTGACATCAATACCGCGGAGGTCGCGGAGTTGGCCGCCCACGTCACCGAGCAACTCAACCGGAGCGGGAACGCCGGTGGCAACTGAACTGGACCGTGCCGTAGGGCTGCCACCGGCCGCCGACGGCGCCCGAGTCGGCATCGCGCAACGCGTGGTAGCGGCGGTGTGGCCGAAACTGGTTGCGCTCGCGGTGGTTATCGCCGGCTGGCAACTGATCGTCCTGAGCGGGTGGAAACCGTCGTTTGTTTTGCCCGGTCCCGCCACGGTGGCCGAGAACCTCTGGCACCAGCTGCAGGGACCAGTGCTCTGGAACGCCATCGCGACCACGATGGAACGCGCCGTGACCGGATTTGCGATGGCCGCGCTGATCGGCTCGGTGATTGGCGCGCTCATCGCGCGAAACAGGCCGTTACGCACCGCCTTCGGTCCGCTGATCACCGGACTGCAGACGATGCCGGCGATCGCGTGGTTTCCATTCGCCATCATCTTCTTCGGGCTCAACACCTCGGCGATACTGTTCGTGATCGTCATCGGCGCCGTGCCTTCGGTGGCATTGGGAGTGATCTCCGGAGTCGACCACATTTCGCCGCTACTGCTCCGGGCCGCAAAGGCACTGCAGCTCAAACCCTTCGCCCTTTATCGGCATGTGATACTGCCCGCGGCCCTACCGATGTTCGTCGCCGGACTCAAACAGGGATGGGCCTTCGCCTGGCGCAGCCTGATGGCCGGTGAGCTGGTGGTACTGGTCGCCAATACGTCGTCGATCGGGGTGCTGCTGGAAAATGCGCAGAACCTCACCGACATGCCCTCGGCGATGGCCATCATGATCGTCATTCTGACGATCGGGATTCTCGTCGACGCGCTGTTCAGCTGGCTGGACATGCGCATCCGGCGGCGGTGGGGCCTGCTGGACGACCATGACGCCTGACGCACGGGCCGCACGTCCGCTCCGGCTCTGGGCATTCGGCGACGCGCACGTCGGTACGGACAAGGAGTATGGCCGAGAAAGCCTGGCCGAGGCCATCGTTCACTCCGAGAGCGACGGATTCGAGTGGGACTTGGCGATCGATGTCGGGGACATGTCGGGCGCACATCACAGCCTGCCCGACGACGCGGAGGGCCTCGAGGTGCGGCGCCAGTTCGGCGCGCTGCGCCGCCACCGCCGCGAGGACGTCTACAGCGTGTCCGGCAATCACGACCGCAATGGCCTCGATGAACCGGACGCGTGGTGGTGGCAGAAGTGGATCGATCCCCTCGGCGAGCACACCGAGAGCTCCGGGGTGGACCCGCGGGCTCGCCGTTATCCGGTCACGGGAACCTGGGAGCGGTACTCATTCCGGGTGGGGAACCTGCTCTTCCTGATGATGAGCGACCGCAACGAGCCGACGCAGCCCCTCGGCCGGGGAACGCTGGGTGGCAATCCCGGTGGAGTGGTCAGCGGCGAGACGTTCCGATGGTGGAGGGACATCGTGTCGCGGCACCCCGACCTCAACGTGATCACGGTGCATCACTACGTGTTGAAGGACACCACCGTCGCCTCGGGTGAATGGGAGGGCGTGCGCAAGGGATCAGACGGGCAGTGGCACGAGCACTATCACCGCCCCTTCACCCAGGGCACCCCGAACGGGGCGTCCTATCTCTACTGGGTCGACAGCTTGCCCGACTCCGGTCAATTCGAGTCCTTCCTCGCCGAACAGCCGGGCCGGGTGGCGATGTGGCTCGCCGGCCATACCCACACCCACCCCGATGACAATCACGGGAACAAGACGCACATCGAGCAGCGTTGGGGCACATGGTTCCTCAATGTCGCCTCGCTGAGCCGCCATCACATGCCGCTGACCACCCTGCCGATCAGCAGGTTGCTCACGTTCACACCCGGCAGCGCAGACGTTCGCGTTCAGTGCTATCTGCACACCGATCAGCACGCCCCGCAGGGGTGGTACCAGCCCGCGGAGCGCACGATCACCCTGCCGCGGCCCTTCCGATGGTGCTGAGCGGTCAACGGATGTCGAAGTGCGACAGCTCGGGCTCCGCCAGCATGGACGTCAAAGTGGCGCGGTCGTAAGGCCATAAATCGACGGTCTTGTTGTCGGTGAGGTACCACGAGTTGCAACCGGTGTTCCAAACGGTGGGTGTCATCGCCACTGCCACATCGGCGTTGAACTCCTCGGTCGCTTCCTCGGTCACCTCGATCGATGTGGCGACGCCGTCCCGCAACATGCGCAGGAACCGCGCGATGTACTCGGCGGTCCGTTCGGCCGAGTACTGCAACGAGATCGAACCGGTGGGGGAGTTCGGTCCGAGCACGGTGAACAGGTTCGGGAACCCTGGAATCGCGGTCATCCGGTAGGCGCGCGGACCACCGGCCCACTCCTGGTCGATGGTGCGGCCGTCGCGGCCGGTGATCTGCATCGGCCGCATGTAGTTGTGCGGCGCAAAGCCGGTGGCCAGCACGATCACGTCGGCCGGCCGGTGGCATCCGTCGGCGGTTCGGATCCCGCTCGGGGTCACCTGGTCGATCCGCTCGGTCACCAGCTCCGCGTTGCCGGATTGAATTGCCCGGTAGTACGTTTCGGACACCACCTGGCGCCTGCACAGCGGTTGGTAGTCCGGGGTCAACTTCCGGCGTAACGCCGGGTCGCGCACCTGCAGGCGCAGGCACAGCCGCGCGTAGCCCTGCACCGCGCGCCGCCGCCAGGAGGGGCGGGTGGTGACATCGGCCAGAATCCCAGATGCCCACAACAGCGTTCGATACAGCCGGTCTTGGGCGGCCGGGGAGCGGCTCAGCACCCTGGTCGCTAACTTATTCTGCCGCAAGGACATCGGCGCCCACAGGATCCACTGCGGTGAACGCACATAATGGGTGATGGACGCGGCCGCCGGCTGCAGGGCGGACACGATCTGTACACCAGTGGAGCCGGTGCCGATCACCGCGATGTGCTTCTCGTCGGTAGTCACGCTGTCGTCCCAGCGTGCGGTGTGGACTTTGGCGCCGGCGAACTCGTCCAGACCGGGTAGGTCGGGCACCGCGGGATGATGCAGTACGCCGGTCGCGCAGACGACGACGTCCGCCTCGATCCGGCCCCCGCCCTTGGTGGTCAGCGTCCAGTTCGCCGCATCCTCATTCCATTGCGCCGCAACGACTTCAGTGTCCAGCTGGATGCGTTCCCCTAGCCCGAGTGACTCCACCACCTCGCGGTGGTAGCGCTGAATGTCACGCCCGTCTGCGAACAAGTGCGACCAGTCAGCTTTGGGCGCGAACCCGAACTGGTACAGCTGAGACGGCACGTCGCAGGTAAGGCCCGGATAGCGATTCCAGTGCCACACTCCGCCCACGTCGGAAGCCTTCTCCAGCACGGTGACCGCATCGAACCCGAGGCGGGTGAAGACGTGCAGGGCGGTGATCCCGGCCATGCCGGCGCCGATGATCACGACCCGCGGCTCACGGCTCATGCATCGACCTCGTGGCGCGCTGGGCAGCCGCGGCGCTCCATGATTGCCAATGCCCGCTCGGCCCAGCGAACGTTTTCCTGCTCAAACGCTATGCCGCGCAACAACGTCAGGTAGGGGCCAACCCGGTCGGCCTGTGCGACGTAATCGTCCTCGGTGCGTCCGGCCAAGAGCCGGGCCCGCAACCGCTCATAGCGTTCGAGTTTGGCAACTGCCCACTGCAGGCGTTCGGCGACGGAATCGCAAACTGCCCGAAGGTTACCCGCGTCGGCGGCGGCGACCTTGATCATCAATTCGTCCCGGATCGCCGACGGTCGGGGCGCCCGGGCGGTGAATTGTCGAATCGCGTCGCGCCCCGCGTCGGTCAGCGAGTACATCCGCTTGTTGGGCCGGCGTTCCTGGTGCACCACCCGGGCCTGGATCAGGCCCTGCTCGGCCAGCCGGTCCAGCTCGCGATAAAGCTGCTGTGGCGTGGCCATCCAGAAGTTCGCCACCGAGGCGTCGAACTCCTTGGCCAGGTCGTAGCCGGAAGATTCACCCTCGAGGAGTGCGGCGAGCACGGCGTCACGCAGCGACATCGGCCGATCGTACAACACCGCACCTATTCAACAAAGTGATTATTTCCCTATAGACATATTGGCGGCCACGTTCTACCGTCAGTCACGACTATTCAACGTTTTGACTATGCGAGGTTTGTTGTGAGTTCCAAGCACCCCTTCCGGAAAGCGGTGGAGGAGCAGGACGAGGCGGCCATCCAGGCGATGCTGGCCGACGACGTCGTGTTCACCAGCCCGGTCGCGTTCAAGCCGTACGTCGGTAAGCCGATCACGGCGGCCATCCTGCGCGGCGTATTGCGCATATTCGAAGACTTCCGCTACATCCGCGAGATTCACGACGAGAACGGCCGCGACCACGCGTTCGTGTTCGAGACGGTGGTGGCCGGCAAGAAGATCACCGGTTGCGATTTCCTGCATTTCGACGATGACGGCCTGATCGACGACTTCATGGTGATGGTGCGTCCGCTCTCGGGTGCGACGGCACTGTCGGAGGCGATGGGCGCCCAGTTCGAACGCATCCAGCGGGAGGCCGTCGAGCTGGCTCCTGAGCTGAGCCGGGGCTGATCATGCGCATCGGACTGGCGATCAACTATGCCGGCGGCTTCAGGGAAGTCGCCGCCGAAGTGGCGGACCTCGAACGTGCCGGGCTGGACATTGTCTTTGTCCCCGAGGCGTATTCGTACGACGCGGTCAGCGCGCTGGGCTATCTTGCGGCCAGCACCGAGCGGGTCGAGTTGGCCTCGGGGATCCTGCAGCTCTACACCCGCACTCCAACCCTGACCGCGATGACGGCCGCCGGGCTCGACTACGTCTCCGACGGCCGATTCACCCTCGGGCTGGGCGCTTCGGGTCCACAGGTGATCGAGGGTTTCCACGGCGTCCCCTATGACGCCCCGATCGCCCGGACCCGGGAGGTCATCGAGATCTGCCGTCAGGTGTGGCGTCGGGAGACCGTCCGGTACCAAGGGCAGCACTACACGATCCCGTTGCCGCCCGAGCAGGGCACCGGGCTCGGCAAGCCGCTGAAGCTGATCAATCATCCGGTGCGGGAACGTATCCCGGTCCTGGTGGCCGCACTTGGGCCGAAAAACGTTGAGTTGGCCGCGGAGTTGGCCGAAGGGTGGCAACCGATCTTTTTCCTGCCGGAGAAGGCCCAGGACGTGTGGGGCAAATCGCTCGCCGCCGGGCAGGCCAAGCGTGACCCGGCGCTGGGTGAGCTCGAGGTCTATGCCGGCCCGACGCTGGCCATCGGCGAAAACGTCGAGCCGCTACGCGAATTCGTCAAGCCGCACCTGGCGCTCTACATCGGCGGCATGGGTGCCAAGGGCAAGAACTTTTATCACACGCTGGCCACCAAGTACGGCTACGGACCGCAGGCCGACCGGATTCAGGAGCTGTACCTGGCCGGTGACAAGGAAGGCGCCGCCAAAGTCGTTCCCGACGAACTGGTGCGGGACGTGAACCTGATCGGCACCCGGGAGTTCGTCAAGGAGCGCGTGGCGGCCTACCGCGAGGCGGGGGTGACGACGCTGAATGTGGCGCCGATCGCGGCGACGCCTGGCGAGCGGGTCAAGCTCATTGAGACTTTGCGCGAATTGGTTTGACCGCAGCCGCAGCAACGCTTCGTAATGTGCACTGCGGCTGCGTGTCGGCCCAACTAGGCTTTTGACCATGGCTCCAAAGAACCCCGTGTCGCGCCTCTTTCTGGAATGGCCCGTCATACGGCAGTTCCGGTCGGGGGATGTGTTGGGCCGCGGACCTGCGGTCACCTCGAAGCAGACGCGCGCACTCACGCCGCGCACAGCAACGGCCGACCGGGTGGTACAGAGCATCTGCCCGTACTGCGCGGTCGGTTGCGGGCAGCGGGTCTACGTCAAGGACGAGCGGGTCGTACAGATCGAGGGTGACCCAGATTCGCCGGTATCGCGCGGGCGGCTGTGCCCGAAGGGCTCGGCCAGTGAGCAGTTGGTGAATTCGCCGGGCCGGCAGACCAAGATGCTCTACCGGGCACCGCATGCCACCGAGTGGCGGTCGCTGGACCTGGACACCGCCATCGACATGGTGGCCGACCGTTTCGTGGAGGCGCGCCGCCACGCGTGGCAGGACATCGACAAGAAGGGCCATCCGCTGCGCCGCACCTTGAAGATCGCGGCACTGGGCGGCGCGACGCTGGACAACGAAGAGAACTACGTCATCAAAAAGCTCTTCACCGCCGCGGGCGCCATCCAGATCGAGAACCAAGCCCGTATTTGACACTCCTCCACAGTTCCCGGTCTGGGAACTTCCTTCGGGCGCGGTGGCGCCACCCAATCACTGCAGGACATGGCCAACGCGGACTGCATCGTCATCCAGGGCTCCAACATGGCCGAGTGCCACCCCGTCGGCTATCAATGGGTGGAGGAGGCTCGGGCCAAGGGCGCCAAGGTCATTCACGTCGACCCACGGTTCACCCGCACGTCGGCGGTGTCGGATAGGCACATCGCGATCCGGGCCGGCTCCGACGTGGTGCTGCTCGGTGCGCTGATCAATTACGTGATCAGCAACGAGCTGTGGTTCTCCGAGTATGTGGTTGCCTACACCAACGCCGCGACCCTGATCAACGACGACTTCCGGGACACCGAGGACCTCGGTGGGCTGTTCTCGGGGTTCGATCCCGAGACGGGCCAATACGACCCGTCGACGTGGAGCTACGCCGAACAAGAAAACGGCGAGCACGGTGCCAGCGCGTCGGCGCGCGCCGCCGGCCACTCGCACGGCAGCGGCGGCCCGGTCTTGCCGCATGCCCGGGTGTTGCGCGACGAGACGCTGCAGGATCCGCGGACGGTGTTCCAGATCGTCAAGCGGCACTACTCCCGCTACACCCCGGAGATGGTTCGTGACGTGTGCGGGATCAGTCTGGAAGACTTCGACTACCTCGCCCGGGCGGTGACCGAGAACTCCGGGCGCGAGCGCACCACCTGCTTCGCCTACGCGGTCGGCTGGACCCAGCACACGCTCGGTGCCCAATTCATCAGGACCTCAACGATTCTGCAGTTGCTGCTCGGCAACGTTGGACGGCCGGGAGGCGGGATCATGGCGTTGCGCGGCCACGCCACCATCCAGGGCTCCACAGACATTCCGACACTGTTCAACCTGCTGCCCGGCTACCTACCGATGCCTAAAGCGGGACTGCACGACACCTTCCGGGATTACATCGACGCGGTCGGGCCGAAGAACCAGAAGGGTTACTGGGCCGACGCCGACGCCTATATTGTCAGCCTGCTCAAGGCGTGGTGGGGTGATGCGGCCCGCGCAGACAATGACTGGGCGTACGACTACCTGCCGCGCCTGTCCGGTCCGCACGGCACCTATCAGACCGTGATGGCCATGCTTGAGGACGAGGTCGACGGGTACTTCCTGCTGGGACAGAACCCGGCCGTCGGGTCGGCGCACGGCCGGATGCAGCGGCTGGGCATGTCACACCTGAAGTGGTTGGTCGTGCGCGACCTGAACCTCATCGAGTCGGCCACGTTCTGGAAGGACGGTCCCGAAATCGCGTCTGGCGAGTTGAAGACCGAGGACATCGCTACCGAGGTGTTCTTCTTCCCCGCTGCCACCCATGTCGAGAAGGCGGGCTCGTTCACCCAGACGCAACGGATGGTGCAATGGCGACACCAGGCGGTCGACCCGCCGGGCGACTGCCAGAGCGAACTGCAGTTCTTCGTCGAACTGGGCAACCGGATCCGGCAACGCCTGGCGGGTTCGACGGACCAGCGGGACCGTCCACTGCTTGATCTCACCTGGGACTACCCCACCAACGAGCACGGCGAGCCGGACTCCGAGGCGGTGCTAGCCGAGATCAACGGTTTTCAGGTCACCGGTCCCGAGGCGGGCCGCCCGCTCTCGGGCTATCACGAACTGCGCGCGGACGGGTCGACGTCCTGCGGCTGCTGGATCTACTCCGGGGTGCGGGCCGACGGCGTGAACCAGGCCGCGCGCCGGGCGCCGCAGGGCGGTCCGCGGCCGAATCAGTCCGAGTGGGGCTGGGCATGGCCCGCCGACCGGCGCATCCTGTACAACCGCGCCTCTGCCGACCCCGACGGCAAGCCGTGGAGCGAGCGCAAGCGCTACGTCTGGTGGGACGAGCAGCAGGGCCGCTGGGTCGGTCACGACGTGCCGGATTTCCCGCCTGACCGCGCCCCCGGCGACCGGCCCGACCCGGACATCGGCGGACCGGCCGCCCTGGCCGGTGATGACCCGTTCATCATGCAGGCCGACGGCAAAGGCTGGCTGTTCGCGCCGAAAGGCATGGTCGATGGTCCGCTGCCCACCCACTACGAGCCGCAGGAGTCGCCGGTCGCGAACGCGTTGTATCCGCAGCAGCAGAGCCCGTCGCGAATCATGTTCCCCCGCAAGGACAACCTGTGGGCGCCGAGCGCCGGCGACCCGGGCGTGGACGTGTATCCCTACGTATTCACCACCTACCGGCTCACCGAGCACCACACCGCGGGCGGGATGAGCCGGTGGCTGCCCTACCTGTCCGAACTGCAGCCCGAGATGTTCTGCGAGGTCTCGCCGGAGCTGGCTGCCGAACGCGGCCTAAAGCCGTACGGCTGGGCCACCATCATCTCGCCGCGAGCCGCGATCGAGGCCAAAGTGCTTGTCACCGAACGGATGACGCCGCTGGTGGTGGGCGGGCGCACCATCCACCAGATCGGTCTGCCCTACCACTGGGGGGTGGGTAGCGACGCGGTGGTCAGCGGGGACGCGGCCAATGACCTGCTGGGTGTGGTGCTGGACCCCAACGTGCAGATCCAGGAGTCCAAGGCCGGATCGTGTGACATCCGCCCGGGCCGCCGACCGCAGGGCGATGCGCTATTGCGGCTGATTGACGAGTATCAGTCGCGGGCGGGTGTGACCGTCGAGACCGACAATGTCCGTGTCACCGATCCAGAACGGGAGGGCTGATGGGTCAGCTGGCCGGACCTACCGACCCGACCTCCGATGCGCGCTGGCCCGAGCCGCAGCCGCGGAAGGGATTCTTCACCGACACCTCAATCTGCATCGGCTGCAAGGCCTGCGAGGTGGCGTGCAAAGAATGGAATCGCAACCCGCTGGACGGTGACCTGGAAATCCTGGGCTCCTCCTACGACAACACCGGCCACCTCGGGGCCAGCACCTGGCGGCATGTTGCGTTCATCGAGCAGGGGCGGGAAAGAATCGAGCAGGCCCGCGAGTCCGGGCGCGCGCTCGTCAACCTCGGGATGCCGTCGATCCCCAGCGCGCCTGACACTGCGCCGCCCTCGAGCCCACCCGCGACTCCACCCGCCACGCCGGAGTTCCGCTGGTTGATGGCGTCGGACGTGTGTAAGCACTGCACCCACGCCGGCTGCCTCGACGTCTGCCCGACCGGCGCGTTGTTCCGCACCGAGTTCGGCACCGTCGTCGTGCAGGACGACGTCTGCAACGGGTGCGGCACCTGCGTCGCCGGGTGCCCGTTCGGGGTGGTCGAACGCCGCAGCGACGGCACCTATACGACGCCCGCCAAACGTGCCGAGCGGCCAGGGCACGAGTTCGTCACCGGAGTGGCCCAGAAATGCACGCTCTGCTACGACCGGCTCGTCGAGGACGAGATACCGGCCTGCGCCAAGACCTGCCCAACCACGTCGATCAAGTTCGGCGACCACGACGACCTCGTCGCACAGGCCCGCGAGCGGGTCGCCCAGTTGCACGCGCAGGGGCTCACCGAAGCGCGCCTCTACGGCGCCAACGAGAACGACGGCGTTGGCGGCATCGGGTCGGTGTTCCTGCTGCTCGATGAGCCGGAGGTGTACGGCCTGCCGCCCGACCCGCGGGTCTGCACGGCCGACCTGACGACCATGTTCAAGCGGGCCGGCGTCGCGGCGGCCGGCATGGTCGGTGCGGCCGTGCTGGCCTTCTGGAGCAGCCGGTGAGCACGTCGGAATACGACAGTCTGAGGCCACCCGAACCCGTCGGCGGTAAGCGGCGCCGGGGCAAGGGACGGCGCCGGCGCGACGAGTCGCTGATGGTCCCGGATGCGGAGTTCACCAGCTACTACGGGCGCCCGGTGGTCAAGCCGGCGCCCTGGGGGCACGAGGTGGGGGCGTACTTGTTCCTGGGCGGCGTGGCCGGCGGATCCAGCTTGCTGGCCGCCGGCGCGCAGCTGACCGGGCGCCCGACGCTGCGGCGCAATGCGCGGCTGTCCGCGCTGGGTGCGGTGGCGCTGGGCGCGGTGGCGCTGGTCAAGGACCTCGGTCGGCCGGAGCGGTTCGTCAACATGCTGCGCACCGTCAAGCTGACCTCGCCGATGAGCCTGGGCTCGTGGATTCTCAGCGCTTTCAGCGCCGGCGCCGGGGTGGCCGCGGTGTCCGAGCTGGACCGGCTCACCGGCGAACGAGCGCCGCTCGGGCGGCTGCGTCCGGTGCTGCGTGCGGTGGAGGGGCCGGCCGGTTTGGAAGCCGCGCTGTTCGGGGCGCCGCTGGCGGTGTACACGGCCGTGCTGCTCTGCGACACCGCGACGCCGACCTGGAACGCCGCATACCGGGACCTGCCGTTCGTGTTCGTCAGTTCGGCGAGCCTGGCCGCCTCAGGGCTGGCCATGATCACCACCCCGGTAGCCGAGGCCGGGCCGGCTCGCAAGCTCGCGGTCATCGGCGCGGTGTGTGACCTGGTCTCGGCGCGGGTCACCGAGCATCGGATGGACCCGGTCACCACCGAACCGCTGCACCAGGGGACGCCGGGCCGGATGCTGGAATGGAGCGAACGGCTGGCCGCGGTCGGCGGCCTGGGGGCGCTGTTCGGTGGCGGACGCCGCGGTACCGCAGCCCTGTCCGGTCTGACACTGCTGGCGGCCTCAGCGCTGCTGCGGTTCGGTTTCTTCGAGGCGGGCAAGGAATCGGCGCGCGATCCGCGGTACACGATCGAGCCGCAGAAGCGGCGGCTGGCGGCACGGCGCGCGGCCGGTGTCACCGACGACTCGATTACCACCGGGGGCTGACCCCGCGCGTCAGCCACCGGGCATTGACGTGGCGCGTCGAGCGTGAGCCTCTTGCACTTGAAATGGCAATTCTTGGGCCATAACCCCCACGCTCGGTGCGCCCGCTCAGCGGATCTGGATGCCGCTGCCGGCGACGGTGTGGCCGATCACCGGATGACCGGGCAATTCGCCGACCACCAGCAGCCCGCCGGAGGTCTGTGCGTCGGCCAACAGCAGCAGGTCGTCCTCGGTGACGTCCGAGGAGTGCGTGAGATGCGGGCGCACCCAGTCCAAATTGCGTCGGGAACCGCCGGAGACGAAGCCGTCTTTCAGCGCCACGCGCGCCGCCTCTAGCACCGGGACCGCGCCGCGGTCGATGACGGCGCCGACCTCGGACGCCCGGCACATCTTGTGCAGGTGGCCGAGCAGTCCGAAGCCGGTGACGTCGGTGGCGGCGCGCAATCCCGCCTCGGTGGCCGCCGCGGCGGCATCCCGGTTCAAGCGGGTCATGGTGGCGACCGCCTCGTCGAAGATCTCGCCCGTCTGCTTGTGCCGGTTGTTCAGCAACCCGGTGCCCAGCGGTTTGGTGAGGGTGAGCGGCAAGTCGGGCTCGGCAGCGTCATTGCGAAGCAACTGTGCCGGGTCCGCGACGCCGGTCACCGCCATGCCGTATTTCGGCTCCGGGTCGTCGATGGAGTGGCCACCGATCACCGGACAACCCGCCTCTGCTGCCACTGCCAGCCCGCCGCGCAGGACCTCGGTCATCAGCTCCATGGGCAGCACGTCGCGGGGCCAGCCGACCAGGTTGATCGCAATCACCGGCCGCCCGCCCATCGCGTAGATGTCGGACAGCGCGTTGGCGGCGGCGATCCGGCCCCAGTCGTAGGCGTCGTCGACGACGGGCGTGAAGAAATCCGCGGTGGACAACACCGCCAGCTCGCCGACCAGCACCGCGGCCGCGTCGTCGCCATCGTCGAGGCCGACGAGCACGCCGTCGCTGGGCTGTCCGACAAGCCCGCGCACCGCGTCCTCCAGCTCGCCGGGCGGGATTTTGCAAGCGCAACCGCCGCCATGGGCGTAGCCGGTGAGCCGGGTCATGGCCCGAGCGTACGTTCCGAGCCGCAGGTTAGGTTTAGCCGTGGAGGCGTTTGGGTTCCTGGTGGTCCCCCCGGTCTTCAAAACCGGTGAGACCGAGCATCTCGGTCTGGCGGGTTCGATTCCCGTCCGCCTCCGCCAGTTGCCTACCTAGGGAAGCGGTGAAGATCAGTGACGCAGGTCGACCCGCGCCGATTGATTCCGCGCACGGATCAGTTGCTGGCCCTGACCTCGGTGCAACGGGAACGAAAACGGCTGGGCGACAATGTGATCAGAGCGCTGATCAACGAGGTTCAGGATCGGGCACGGCGCGGTGAGGTGCCGCCCGAGCAGGTGCCCGACGCGCTGGAAGCCGCCCTGGCAGCCCGCGCCACCAGCTCGCTGCGGCCGGTGCTGAACGCGACCGGTGTCGTCGTGCACACCAACCTCGGGCGCGCGCCGCTGGCGGCCGGGGCGGCCGAGGCGCTCATCGCCGCCAGCGGCTACGTCGACGTCGAACTCGACCTGACCACCGGCACCCGCTCCAAACGCGGCGTCGCCGCCCGTCGCGCCCTGCTGGACGCCTGCCCGCAGGCCGAGGAGGCGCTCGTCGTCAACAACGGCGCTGCCGCACTGGTGCTTGCCACCACCGCCCTGGCCGCCGGAGCCGAAGTGATCGTGAGCCGCGGCGAACTGATCGAGATCGGCGCGGGTTTCCGGCTGCCTGACCTGATCGCCTCCACCGGCGCCCGGTTGCGCGAGGTCGGCACCACCAACCGCACGCATCTCGAGGACTACGCGGCGGCGCTCGGGCCGGACACCGGCTGCGTGCTCAAGGTGCACCAGAGCAATTTCCGGGTGCAGGGGTTCACCGCGGCGGCAACGCTCACCGAGTTGCGCGGCCTGCTCGCCGACACACAGATTCCGCTGATCTCAGATCTGGGCAGCGGTCTGCTCGCCGCCGACCCGCTACTCCCAGACGAGCCGGACGCCGCCACCGCGCTGCGCGAGGGCGCCGACATCGTCACAGCCAGCGGCGACAAACTGCTCGGTGGCCCGCAGGCCGGCATCGTGCTGGGCCGCGCGGAGGTGGTGTCCAGGATGGCGCGGCATCCGCTGGCCCGGGCGGTCCGCGCCGACAAACTCACACTGGCCGCGCTGGAGGCCACGGTGAGCGCGGGCGCCTCTCCGGTCACCGAGGCCCTACACGCCGACGGCCGGCGATTGCGTGCGCGTGCCGACCAGTTGGCCGCCGCGGTCGGCGGCACAGTCGTCGCCCATGACGGTCGGGTCGGCGGCGGGGGAGCGCCGGGCGTGCCTCTGCCCGGCTGGGCGGTGCGGTTGCCGGAGGCGGCGGCGGGCCCCTTGCGCACGGGAAACCCGGCCGTCTTGCCGCGCGTGCACGACGGCGCCTGCCTGCTGGACCTGCGCTGCATTCCGGAGGCCGACGACGACCGTCTGCTGTCCGCCGTCCGGGCTGCGTTGGGTGCGACGAGCTGAATAGACACGTCGTCGCCACGGCCGGCCACGTCGACCACGGCAAGAGCACCCTCATCCACGCGCTGACCGGGATGGAGCCGGATCGGTGGGAAGAGGAACGTCGCCGCGGGCTGACCATCGACCTCGGCTTCGCCTGGACCACCCTGGTGTCGGGCCGTACGGTCGCCTTCGTCGATGTGCCCGGGCATCACCGTTTCCTAGCTAACACGCTGGCCGGATTGGGTCCGGCACCGGTGGTCTGCTTCGTCGTCGCCGCCGACCAAGGATGGCAGGCCCAGTCCAGCGATCACCGCGATGCCGTTGCGGCGCTTGGTATTCGACACGGCTTGATCGTGGTCACCCGCGCCGACCGGGCCCCGCAGCAGGGACTCGAAGTGCTTGCGCAAGCCCGGGCGGAACTCGCCGACACGGGGTTGCGTGATGCGCCCGGTGTGGTCGTTTCCGCGGTCACCGGCGCGGGGCTGGCCGAGCTGCGCGAGACACTCGACGGCGTGCTCGCGGGAGCGCCGGCGCCCGATACCAGCGCCCGGGTACGGCTCTGGGTCGACCGGTCCTTCACCATTACCGGCGCCGGCACGGTCGTCACCGGCACCCTCTCGGCCGGCGCCCTGGCAACCGGGGACCAACTCGATCTGCTCGGCACCTCGCGCACCCGATCGGTCCCAATCCGCGGGTTGCAAAGCTGCGGCGTGCGGCACACCGCGCTGGAACCGGTGGCGCGGGTGGCATTGAACCTGCGCGCGGTCCCGCGGGAAGCCGTCCGGCGCGGTGACGCGCTGCTCACCCCCGGCGCGTGGCCGAGCACCCGGGTGCTGGACGTGCGCCGAGCCACCGGCGGCCCGCTGACGAAACTTCCCGCGCAGCTCGTCGTACATGTCGGCACCGCTGCGGTGCCCGCGCGGTTGCGCCCGCTCGACGACGACCACGGCCGGCTCACCTTGAGCCGCAAGTTGCCGTTGGTGCTCGGCGACCGGTTGGTGTTGCGGGACCCAGGCAGTGTCCGGCTATTGGGTGGTGCCCAGGTGCTGGACGCCGAACCGCCCGCGCTGCGCAGACGCGGTGACGGTGGGCGCCGGGCCATCGCGCTGGCCGCGGTGGGCGCCGACGGCGACGCCGCCGCCGAGGTGGCCCGCCGCGGTGCGGTACGGGCCGACCACCTGCGTCGGCTCGGTCTGCTGACCGACACCGTGCCCGCCGACATCGTGGTATTCGACGGCTGGTGGGTGCACCGTCCGACGCATGAGGCGTGGCAGCAGCGGCTGCGAACCGCGGTCGAGGACCTGCACTCGCGAGACCCCTTGAGCGAAGGGATATCCCGAGGGGCCGCGGTCGACCTGCTGGGCCTTATCGACGAGTCACTGCTCGAGATTGTCGTCGGCCAAGCGGGCTTGGAGCAACGGGGCGGCCACATCCGAAGAGCCGGCGCCCCAACCGGACTTGGAGGTGCCGAAGCGCCGGTGAGCGACTTGGAAATCCGGTTGCGCGCCAACCCGTTCCGCGCGCCGGAGATCTACGAACTGCAGGCGCTGGGCTTGGGCAACCGTGAATTGGCCGCCGCCGAACGCGCCGGCCGGCTGCTGCGGTTGCGCGACGGCGTCGTGCTGCTGCCGAGTGCACCCGCGCTGGCCATGCGTACGCTGGCCGGGCTGCCGCAGCCCTTCACCACAAGCCAGGCGCGGCAGGCGCTCGACACCACTCGAAGGGTGGCGATCCCGCTCCTCGAACACCTCGACTCCCGCGGGTGGACGCGGCGACTCGACGCCGGTCACCGTGAAGTCGTGCGGTAGCCGGTTAGTGGCGCTAAATGCCTGCGGCGTCGGCGATTTCACGTGCCCGCTGCACCCGCGCATCAATCCAGCTGGTGTCCGGGGTACCGGCCGACGCCCTGTTCTGTGGATTCTCCAGGGCACGGCGCAGGACACCTTCGGCGATGATCGCCAACTTCCACAGCCCGAAGGCGTGCCAATACTGCAGCGCGGCGGGATCGCGGCCGGTCGCGTCCAGGTACAGCCGCGTCATCTCGGCCCGATCGGGGAACCCCTCCAGCGTCGACGGCGCGTAGTCACCGGGCACGGTCTCACCGGGCTCGGCCCAGTAGGTCAGCAGCGAGCCCATGTCGGCCAGGGGATCCCCGAGCGTGGACAACTCCCAATCCAGGGTTGCCACGATCTCGCCGGTCTCCGGCGAAGTGATCAGGTTCCGTAGGTGAAAGTCCCCGTGCACCAGGCTGATCTCGCGTTGCTCGGGGGCCGCGGCCACCAGCCGCCGGGTGAGGTCCTCGAGCTCGGGCAGTTCCCGCATCTTGGACAGCTCCCACTGCCCGGCCCAGCGTTTGAGTTGTCGCTGCGCATATGGCTTGTGGCTGGCCAGGTCCGCCAGTCCCACCGCGGTGAGATCGACCGCGTGAATCCTGACCAAGGTGCGCGGCAGATCCACCGCGATCTGCCGCCGCTGCTGCGGCGTGAGCGCCTCGGCGACGCCCATCGTGTCCACCACCAAACCGTCGACGAACTGCATCAGCACCAACGGCACCTCGGAGAAGTTTGGATCCGTTGTGGTGCCCAGAATTTGGGGAACCGGAACGTCGGTTTCCCACAGCGCCGAGATGATCCGCGCTTCGCGCAGCACATCGTGCGCCGACGCCAGTAGATGGCCCAGCGGCGGGCGCCGCAGCACCCACGCCCGCCCGGCGGCGTCCTGGATGCGATAGGTCAGGTTCGATTGCCCGAGGCCGATCCGCTGGAATTGCAGCGGCGCATCGAACTCGATGCCCAGCGAGCTGAGCCAGCGGGCGACCGCGTCGGGGTCCAGGCCGACGACGGTCACTTCGGCGCGCCCGCGCGGTACTTGCGCAATTCCTGGCTGGCGATGGCGCGCTTGTGCACCTCGTCCGGGCCGTCGGCCAGCCGCAGGGTGCGCAGGTGGGCCCAGGCCATCGCCAGCGGAAAGTCGTCGGTGACCCCGCCGCCACCGTGCACCTGGATGGCCCGGTCGATGATCTTCAGCGCAATGTTGGGCGCGGCGACCTTGATCGCGGCGATCTCGGTGCGCGCCTCCTTATTGCCGACCGTGTCCATCAGGTACGCGGCCTTCATGGTCAGCAGCCGGATCATCTCGATGTCGATGCGGGCCTCGGCAATCCAGTCGCGGATGTTGGCATTCTCGCTGATCGGCTTGCCGAAGGTGACGCGCGACTGGGCACGTTTGCACATCAGCTCCAGCGCCCGCTCGGCCATGCCGATCGCCCGCATACAGTGATGGATACGGCCAGGGCCGAGCCGGGCCTGGCTGATCGCGAAGCCCTCGCCCTCCCCCTTGAGCACATCCTTGCTCGGCACCCGCACGTCGGCGAAGTCGATCTCCGCGTGCCCCTCCCGATCCTGATAGCCGAACACCGACAGGTTGCGCCGGACCGTGACACCCGGCGCGTCGATGGGCACCACCATCATCGACTGCTGCCGGTGCGGCGCGGCATTCGGATCGGTCTTGCCCATCACGATCAGTACTTTGCAGTTGCGGTGCATACCGTTGGAGGCGAACCACTTTCGGCCGTTGAGCACATAGTCGTCCCCGTCCCGCACCATCGACATCTCCACGTTGGTGGCATCCGAGCTGGCGACCGCGGGCTCGGTCATGGCAAAGGCCGAGCGGATCTTGCCGTCCAGCAGGGGCTTGAGGTAGCGCTCCTTGTGTTCGTCGGTGCCGAAGAGGGTGAAAACCTCCATGTTGCCGGTGTCCGGCGCGCTGCAGTTGCACGCTTCGGAGGCAAGGTGGCTGCGGCCCATGATCTCGGCCAGCGGCGCGTATTCCAGGTTGGTCAGCCCCGGTCCCCACTCGGGGTGCGGGTGAAATAGGTTCCACAGGCCGCGCTTTCGCGCCTCGGCCTTCAGGTCCTCGAGGATCGGCGGATGAAAGTGCGGATCACCGGCTTCCCGCATCTGCTCGTCGTAGACCGCCTCGGCCGGGTAGACGTGCGAATCCATGAACTCGCGCAAATCGGACTGGTACTGCTGGGCGCGCTCGGAGATCTCGAAGAGGGACATACCCACTGTCCTACACTCGCGCGACTGGGCAGACGCTGCCGGGCTCGCCTACGTCGGCGCGGATAGCCGCAGATGCTCCTTGGCGGCCAGTTCTTCGTCGTCCACCCGAACCAGCATCGGCTGTCCCGGCACGCACAGCATGGTCACCACGAACCTGACCCTGACGTCGTCGCGGTAGTTGGCATCCCGGTAGTGGATGACGTCACCACCCGGCTCCCAGAACGCCTCGCCTGCCCGCACCACCCTGGGTGCCCCGCCTTCCAGTTCGAACAGCATTTCGCCCTCGAGCACGTAGCCGAACGCGGGTCCGCCCGGATGCCGGTGCGGCGGCGCACCGGGGCTGCCCGGCGGGTACTCGACCACGATCGTCATGGCGTCGGCGCCCTGCGGGATTGACGGCGGCTTGACATGCTGCACGACCGTGAAGGCCTTGTCCCAATTCGGGTCGAAATCTTGCGGCATTGCTGAAACCTACAGCGCCGGCTGTGAACTTCCTATGGGTATCGACCGTGGTCAGTACGGACTCGCACCGGCGAGTGTCGCACATCGATGATCGGAGGACGTGTTGATCGGAAAAACATGGCGTTGGCTGGCAGAGCCGCCGGACAGCGCACCCGCCGCGACGATCTTGATCAGATTGATGGCGGGTGGAGTCTTTCTCTGGGAAGGCGTCATCAAGTTCGTCTTTCCGAACCAGGGCGTCGGACGGTTCACCAAGATCGGCATTCCATTTCCTGAGCTGTCCGCCGACTTCGTCGGTGTCCTGGAGATCGTCGGCGGCATCCTGCTGCTGCTTGGCCTGTTCACCCGATTCATCACAATTCCGTTCATCGTCGAGATGATCGTCGCAATGCTGTCCACCAAAATCGCCATCTTCTACGGCGTTTCGCCGCTGCCCCTGCCGCCGGTGCCACCGCAAACTGGATTCTGGGCCGTGCTACACGAAGTGCGCTCTGAGTACGCCCAGTTGCTCACCGTCACATTCCTGCTCATCGTTGGCGCCGGGCCGTGGTCGTTAGACGGTCTGATGGCACGCCGAAAGAAGCGCCTTCGCAACTGAATTCGACCTGGCGACGACGCGCAGCGTCACTCCCGAATATCGGCGAGCGCGTCGTTGAGCGTCTTGCTCGGCCGCATCACCGCCGCCGTCTTCTCCGCATCCGGGTAGTAGTAACCGCCGATGTCGACCCGCTCGCCCTGCGCCTTGTTGAGTTCGGAAACGATCTTTTCTTCGTTCTTGCCCAACGTGTCGGCGACGGCGGCGAAGTGTTCCTTCAGTTCCTCGTCGTCGTCCTGGGCGGCCAGCTCGCGCGCCCAGTACAGCGCGAGGTAGAACTGGCTGCCCCGGTTGTCGAGCTCACCGGTCTTGCGCGACGGGCTCTTGTCGTTCTCCAGGAGGTTGCCGATCGCCGAGTCCAGCGTCTTGCCCAGGATCTTGGCCCGCTCGTTGCCGGTCTTGATGCCGATGTCTTCGAAACAGGCACCCAGCGCGAGGAATTCGCCCAGGGAATCCCAGCGCAGGTGGTTCTCCTCGACGAGTTGGTGCACGTGTTTGGGTGCCGAACCGCCCGCGCCGGTTTCATACAACCCGCCGCCCTTCATCAGCGGCACGATCGAGAGCATCTTGGCGCTGGTCCCCAACTCGAGGATCGGGAACAGGTCGGTGAGGTAGTCGCGCAGGATGTTGCCGGTGGCCGCGATGGTGTCCAGGCCGCGGATCAGGCGCTCGAGCGTGTATCGCATCGACCGCACCTGGGACATGATCTGGATGTCCAGGCCCTCGGTGTCGTGATCCTTGAGGTAGGTCGTCACCTTCTTGATCAGTTCGTTCTCGTGGGGCCGGTAGGGGTCGAGCCAGAACAGCACCGGCATGCCGGATGCACGCGCCCGGTTGACCGCCAGCTTGACCCAGTCGCGGATCGGCTCATCCCGCACGATCGGCATACGCCAGATGTCGCCTTCCTCGACGTTCTGCGTCAGCAGCACCTCGCCGGTCTCCAGGTCGACGATGTCGGCGACGCCGTCCTCGGGAATCTCGAAGGTCTTGTCGTGCGACCCGTACTCCTCGGCCTGCTGGGCCATCAATCCCACGTTGGGGACCGTGCCCATCGTGGTCGGGTCGAACTGGCCGTTCGTCTTACAGAAGTTGATGATCTCCTGGTAGATCCGGGAGAAGGTGGACTCCGGGTTGACGGCCTTGGTGTCTTTCTGCCGCCCGTCGGCGCCGTACATCTTCCCGCCGGCGCGGATCATCGCCGGCATCGAGGCATCGACGATCACGTCGCTGGGCGAATGGAAGTTCGTGATGCCCTTGGCGGAATCGACCATGGCCAACTCGGGACGGTGTTCGTGACAGGCGTGCAGGTCGCGAATGATCTCGTCGTGCTGCGACGCCGGAAGCGACTCGATCTTGTCGTACAGGTCGACCAGCCCGTTGTTGACGTTGACGCCCAGTTCGTCAAATAGCTCCTGGTGCTTGGCGAAGGCGTCCTTGTAGAAGATCTTCACGGCGTGCCCGAACACGATAGGGTGCGAGACCTTCATCATGGTCGCCTTGACATGCAGTGAGAACATGACGCCGGTCTCGTACGCGTCCTGCATCTGTTCCTCGTAGAACTCGCACAGGGCCTTCTTGCTCATAAACATGCTGTCGATGATGTCGCCGTCGAGGAGTTCGACTTTCGGCTTGAGCTCTAGAGTCTCGCCGCTGTTGGTCTTCAGCACCATTTTCACGTTGCGCGCCCGGTCCAGCGTCATCGACTTCTCCCCGTGGTAGAAGTCGCCGCGCTTCATCGTCGCGACGTGGGTGCGCGACGCCATCGACCACTCACCCATGCTGTGCGGATGCTTGCGCGCGTACTCCTTGACCGCCTTGGGGGCGCGACGATCGGAGTTGCCCTCCCGCAGGACGGGGTTAACGGCGCTGCCCAGCACATTGGCGTAGCGCTGGCGGATTTCCTTTTCCTCGTCGGTCTTGGGGTTGCCGGGGAAGTCCGGGATCTTGTAGCCCTTGCCCTGCAGCTCTTTGATCGCGGCCACCAACTGCGGCACCGAGGCGCTGATGTTGGGCAGCTTGATGATGTTGGTTTCGGGGTCCTGGGTCAGCTCGCCCAGCTCGGCGAGGTTGTCGGGGACGCGCTGGTCTTCGTCCAGATCGTCGGGGAACTGCGCGAGGATGCGCGCAGCGACGGAGATGTCGCTGGTTTTGATCTTGATGCCTGCCGGCTCGGCAAAGGCGCGCACTATCGGAAGGAAGGCGTAGGTCGCCAGCAACGGCGCCTCGTCGGTCAGCGTGTAGATGATTGTCGGCTGCTCGGCGCTCATACGTACTCTCCCGGCGTCAGTGTCGGTCAGATTGTGAGGGGCTCACTTCATCGCCAGCCACAACAGCGACACTAACGCACGCCGGGGATCGGGGGCCGAGACAGACGCCGCACTCTGGGTGGTTACACATTGCCGGCCAGCCGCGACCGGTGGCTCCTGGCGCGTAACGATCGTCACTCACGGCGGAATAAACGCAGCTGGCGGCGGGTTTTGCCGAACATGCTTTCTCTCAGTGGGAGCCAAACCCGTTACCCGTCGAGACAAGCGACTTAGCCTCGGCACCGAGAACGAAAGGTGGCCCGCCAGTGGCTAATCCGTTGGCAAATCCGTCGGATCATTTTCACCTGGCCGTAGCGCTGGACGGTGCCGGCTGGCACCCCGCGGCTTGGCGAGAACCGGAGGCCGCAACCACGCAGCTATTCACGCCCGGCTACTGGGCCGATCTGGTCGTCGAAGCCGAACGCGGGTCGGTCGACTTCGTGACCATCGAGGATTCACTGGCGCTGCAATCCGACGATCCTCGGCAACCCGACGACCGGACCGATCGCGTTCGCGGCCGGTTGGACGCGGTGCTCATTGCCGCGCGGATCGCGCCGCTCACCAAGGGCATCGGTTTGGTGCCGGCGGCCGTCGTGACGCACACCGAACCGTTCCACCTGTCCAAGTCGATCGCCACGCTCGACTACGTGAGTTCGGGCCGGGCCGGGGTCCGCGTCCAGGTCACCGGCCGCGCCGATGTGGCGGCGCACTTCGGCCGCCGCCACGAGTTCGACGACCTGTTCGCCGAGGCCGCCGACTACGTCGAGGTGTTACGGCGGTTATGGGACAGCTGGGAGGACGACGCGGAGATCCGCGATGTCGCCAGCGGCCGGTTCATCGACCGGAACAAGTTGCACTACATCGACTTTCGTGGCCGCTGGTTCTCGGTAAAGGGTCCCTCGATCACGCCCCGGCCACCCCAGGGCCAGCCGCTGGTGGCGGCGTTGGGCCACGGCGGACTGTCCTACCAACTTATCGCCGCGAGCGCCGACGTCGGGTTCGTCACGCCCCGAGATGCGGCCGAGGCGGCCGACATCGTCGTCGAGATCGCCGCCCTGCGGCAAGCCGTCGGCCGCGACGACGAACCGCTGCACCTTTTCGGTGACCTGCTCGTCCTGCTTGACGACACGGGATCGGCGGCACAGGCTCGGCGACGTCGGCTCGATGACCTGGCCGGTGCCGAATTCCGCAGCGACGCAACGATATTCACCGGCACTGCCGCGCAGCTGGCCGACCTGCTTCAGGATTGGCATGCCGCGGGTTTGTCCGGGTTCCGGCTGCGCCCGGCTGCGCTCCCGCATGACCTGGTGCAGATTACCGAACGCCTGGTGCCGGAACTACGCCGACGGGGGTTGTACCGCAACGGCTATCCGGCCGACACGCTGCGCGGGTTGCTGGGCTTGGCCCGTCCCCGCAACCGCTACGCCACCGCCTGATCGACACTAGGATTCGCAATGAGTAAGCCGCTGAAACAGATTCACCTGGCCGCGCACTTCCCGGGGGTCAACAACACCACGGTGTGGAGCGATCCCGCCGCGGGCAGCCACATCGAGTTCAACTCGTTCGCCCAATTCGCCCAGACGGCCGAGCGGGGCAAGTTCGACTTCCTGTTCCTCGCCGAAGGACTGCGCCTACGCGAGCAGAACGGGCAGATCTACGACCTGGACGTGGTCGGGCGTCCGGATACCTTTACCATCCTCGCCGCATTGGCGGCGGTCACCGATCGGCTCGGTCTGACCGGCACGATCAACTCGACCTTCAACGAGCCCTACGAGGTCGCCCGGCAGTTCGCGTCCCTGGACCATCTGTCCGGCGGGCGCGCCGCGTGGAACGTGGTGACCTCCTGGGATGCCTTCACCGGCGAGAACTTCCGGCGCGGCGGATTCCTGGCCGAGGACCAGCGCTACGAGCGGGCGAAGACGTTCCTGCGGACGACCCAGGAATTGTTCGATTCGTGGCACGGCGACGAGATCGTGGCGGACAAAGAGACCGGCGTCTTCCTGTCCGAACCGGACGCCGGAGCGTTCCTACACCGGGACGCGCACTTCGACATCCACGGTCGATTCAACGTTCCGCGCAGTCCGCAGGGCCGGCCGGTTATCTTTCAGGCGGGCGACTCCGACCAGGGACGCGACTTCGCGGCATCGGCCGCCGACGCGATCTTCTCCCGGCACAGCACGCTGGAGGCCGGCCAGGCGTTCTACGCCGACGTCAAGGGCCGGCTCACGCGCTACGGACGGCGCCGCGACGAGCTGCTGATCCTGCCGGCCGCGACCTTCGTGATCGGAGACAACGATGCCGAGGCCGCCGACCTCGCATACGAGGTCCGGCTTGCGCAGGTCTCCCCGCAGACCGCGATCAAATTCCTCGAGCAGCTCTGGAACCGGGACCTGTCCGACCACGACCCGGACGGACCGCTGCCGGCGGTGGACCCGGTCGTCGGCGAAAACACCATCTCGCGCGGGCGCGCCAGCGTGCGCATGCACCGCGACCCGATCGCGGTTGCCAACGACTGGCGCGCCAAAGCCGAGGCGGAGAACCTGACCACCCGCGAACTGATCGTCGAGGTCACTGGCCGTCAGTCCTTCATCGGTGCACCGGACACCATCGCCACGGCGATCAACGATCTGGTGCAGGCCGACGCCAGCGACGGGTTCATCCTGGTCCCGCACATCACCCCCGGCGGGCTCGACCCGTTCGTCGACCGGGTGGTGCCGCTGCTGCAGGAGCGCGGCGTGTTCCGCGCCGACTACACCGGGACCACGCTGCGCGACCATTTGGGCCTGGCGCCGCTGCCAGTGCCCCGCCGGTCGAAAGACTCGCGGTGGGCGGCGTCATAGCCGCGTGAACAGCCGCTTTGTGTCGAACGGGCAGTTCGTCGCATCAGCGGTCCAGGTTGCCGATCGACACCGGCGAGTCGGTTGTCACTACGATCACTCACCGAAACCGGGATCGATTGCGCTCGTATGAGTTGCTCGCCGAGGAGTGGGAGGGCCGATGACCGACGCGTCGGCGGCGCAGTTATGGATCAGTCAAGGCGAGACGCTCGTCAGTCGACGGGGACACCGCATTGCCTTCCGCCGCCGGGGTCAGGGGCCCGCCGTCCTCCTGCTGCACGGCTTTCCGACGTGGTCGTTCGATTACGCCGATGTCGCCGACGATCTCGAGGCCGACCATGACGTGATCGCACCCGACTTCCTCGGTTACGGCGCCTCGGACAAGCCGAACCCGTATGCGTATTCAGTCGCCGAATCAGCCGATCTGGTAGAGGATTTGGTGGCTCACCTGCAGTTGGACTCGGTGGTGGTAGTCGCTCATGACTACGGCGGCATCGTCGCCCAGGAGCTGATCCACCGAGCGCTCAGTGGCGCGCTGGGGTTCACCGTTTCCGGTCTGGTCCTGCTGAACTGCGGCATCGTCTACCGCGCCTACCGGCCGACGCTCCTGCAGAAGCTGCTGATTCGGCCCGGCATCGGCAAGTTCATCTCGGGCCGGATCAGGGCGAACCGAGTCCGCCGCGCGCTGGACAAGATTCGCGGAACACGGCTCAGTGATCAGGAATTCGCCAACCTCTGGTTCGGCATCTCCCTGCGCAACGGCCACAAACTCGCGCACCTGCTCATCCGCTACAACGCCGAACGCTCCCAACATCACCGTCGCTGGGAGGATGCACTGGCCAACTGGCAGGGACCCCTGCACCTCGTATGGGGGCTCGACGACCCGGTGTCGGGCGCCCACGTACTGGAGCAGGCGATCGCCGCGCTGCCAAAGGCCAAGGTCACCAGACTCATTGGGGTGGGCCACTATCCGCAGTCCGAGGCACCCCGGGCGGTCACGGCCGCCGTGCGCACGATCGCATAGTTTTACGGCTTGGCCCGCAGCCCGTCGAGCGCGACGTCCGTCACGGTCGCGGCCGCATCGGCGTTGTAAACCTGCATCGCCTGACACCCGACCAGCAACGTCTTCACCTCGCCGACGCCCACATCCGGCCGCGCTGTCCCGGCGCGCTGTGCCGCCTGCAACAAGTCGGCAAGCACGCTGAGGAACTCCTCCTCGGCCCCTGGGACTGCATCGCTGATATCGATGCCGATGCCGGCCAAGGCTTCGACCAGGCCGCGGTCGGCGGCGCCCCACTGCAGCACCATCGAGCGCAGGAAAGTGAAGAGTGCATTCCCGGGCGCCTCCGACTCGAGCAAAGAGCGCCCTTCACCGATGAGGTGACGCATCCGTTCGGCGATCACGGCCTCAAACAGCGCTTCCTTGGTGGGGAAGTGGCGGTAGACCGTGCCTGCGCCGACGCAGGCGCGCCGGGCGATTTCGTCGATCGGTACCGACAGACCTTCGTCCGCAAAGGTCTGATAGGCGACTTCCAAGACACGGGCCCGGTTTCGGGCCGCGTCGGCACGCACTGGCCGAGCCGTACTTGCCATGCGGCACCTCCTTCGACCCAAAAAAGTTAGCCCAGCCCGCACTATTGACAAAACGGGGCGCGCGTTCCGTATAGTGGCGCTAAGCGGAGCGCTCGCCCCGTTTAACCATCATAGCGAGGAGCCCCTGATGACAAAATGGACCACCGCCGACATTCCCGAACAGACTTCCCGGACGGTCGTGATCACCGGTGCCAATACCGGACTCGGTTTCGAGACCGCCGCTGCGCTGGCCGCGCGGCGTGCGCGGGTGGTGCTGGCCGTGCGCAACCTCGAGAAGGGCAAGGAGGCGGCGGCGCGCATCGCCGCCGCGACGCCTGGCGCCGACGTGGCTCTGCAGGAACTCGACCTCACATCGCTGGACTCGGTGCGCGCCGCCGCAGCCCAACTGCGCTCCGACTACGACCACATCGATGTGCTGATCAACAATGCCGGCGTCATGTACACACCCAAGTCGACCACCAAGGACGGCTTCGAATTGCAGTTCGGCACCAATCATCTGGGTCACTTCGCGTTCACCGGACTGCTGCTGGACCGGCTGCTGCCGGTGCCCGGTTCGCGGGTGGTGACGGTCAGCAGCATCGGCCACCGCATCCGCGCCGCGATCCATTTCGACGACCTGCAATGGGAACGCCGCTATAGCCGGGTAGCCGCGTACGGCCAAGCCAAGCTCGCCAATCTGCTCTTCACCTACGAACTGCAGCGCCGGCTTGCCCCGCACGGAACCACCGTCGCGGTGGCGGCACACCCGGGCGGCTCCAAGACTGAGCTGACCCGCAACCTGCCCCGGCTACTCAGGGCGTTGACGCCGCTGATCGAGCCGCTGTTCCAGGATGCCGAGCTGGGCGCGTTGCCGACGCTGCGTGCGGCCACCGACCCGAGCGTGCTGGGCGGCCAGTACTACGGGCCCGACGGCTTCCAGGAAACCAGGGGGTATCCGAAAGTGGTTGCCTCGAGCGCCCAATCGCACGATGAGGCACTGCAGCGCCGGCTCTGGGCAGTGTCTGAGGAGCTGACCGGGGTGGTCTATCCCATCGGCTGAACCCGAGCCGAGACAATGGCCGCATGCGCCTGCTGAGGATCCTGGTGATGACGGCACTGCTATTCGCTTCGGCGGGTTGTAGTGCCGCACCACCGGGTGGCCGTCCCGCCCTCGGCGACTTCAGCGGCCCGGTCGATATCGGCAATGGACGGCACCTCTATCTTGAGTGTCGCGGAACAGGCAGTCCCGCAATAATTTTGGAATCCGGGTATCACAACTCGGCGGACCCGTGGAATCAATCCGACGCGGCCGCACCGGCGGTCGGGCCGGCTGTGCTGCCGGCCGTTGCCCGCAGCCATCGGGTCTGCGCCTACGACCGTCCCGGGACCGTGCGCAATTCGGACCCACCGACCCTCGCCGACCGCAGCTCAAGTGTGCCGATGCCGCGTACCGCGGCCGACGTCGTCGCCGACCTGCACACCCTGCTCGAGGCCGCGCACGTCCCGGCGCCCTATGTTCTCGTCGGGCATTCGCTGGGCGGGCTGTTCATTCGACTCTATGCCCAAACCCACCCGGATCAGGTGCGGGGACTGGTGTTCGTCGATGCCTTCGGTGTCGAGATCCCGGACCTGATGGGTTCGGACTGGCCGGACTATCGACAGGCGCTGGACGCACCGCCGCCGCAGTTGCGGGACCCGGCGTCGTTCGAGGTGATCGACATCGATCGCAGTGTGGCGCAGGTGGCGGGCGCTCCCGCCTTCCCGCCGATTCCGACTGCCGTGCTGACCCGCACGGAACCTTTCACGATCCCGCCGGACCTGCCCGCCGACAAGAGTGCGAAGTTGGAACAGGCGTGGCGGGATGCCACCACGGGTCTGGTCGCGCTGCGGCCGCAAACGCCGCACGTCGAGGCGACTGGCAGCGACCACTTCGTTCAGATCCATCAGCCCGACGTGGTTGCGGCCGCCGTCGAGTTGGTGATTGCGCGGTCAGCGGCGCATTAAGCTTGTGTTGCAGCGGATCTCCCGGCGCGTCGGCCCGCGAAGACACAGTCGGCAAGGGAAAGCCCGCTGACGTAGGAGTTGGAGCAGATTCCAGTTGCGGTGCGTCCGGCGCTGAACAGTCCCGGAATCGGCGTGCCGGATCCGTCGAGCACGGCCCCGGTGCCCTCGTCGACGCGGATTCCGCCGAGGGTCAGCATCGGGGTGGGGTTGATCAGGCTCGGGCGCACGGAGATGTTCAACAGCGTGTAGGGGCCCGGGCCGATGCGGCGCACGAAGTCGGCGGGTTTACCGGCGGGATCGGGTGCGCCGGCGTCGATGGCGTTGTTGTGTGCCTCGACGGTGGCTACCAGGCCGTCGGGGTCGATGCCGGCACGCCGGGCGGCATCTTGCAGCGAGGCGCCCCTGACCGAATCGAAGAGCATCAGCGCCGCCGACTGCAGCCGTTGAAACCACAACGGCTGCTTGATCATTTGCCGTCGCGCCTCTTTCATCAGCGCGGCGTCGGCAAGCAGCCAGCCCTTCCCGTTGTGGTGACGGACCATGGCGTGGCCGACGGCCGCGCCGTAGCGGCTCTCGTCGATGACGCGTCGGCCCAGCGCATCGACGATGATCGCGCTGATGAAAGCGCTTGGCGGCGTGATGAATCGCCACGCCGAGACATTGTCCATCCGCTCGGTAACCGCGCCGACGCTTTTCGCCATGGCGATGCCGCTGCCGTCGTCGCCACTGGTGCCCAGCTGCATTCCGCCCCGATATTGCGGGGCGAACCGTTCGATCCATTCCGCATTGGCCATATAGCCTCCGGCGCAGATGATTACGGCTCGCCTGGCCAGTATCCGCACCGGCTGCGCGTAGCGCCGCTCGAGGTTGCGCAGGCGACGTTCCACCGCGGAGCGTAGCGGTGGATAGTAGATGCCGGGCTTGGTCGACAGCCCTGCCAGCCGCGCGTACCGGCGGCGGACGCGGGCCGGCGCATAATGCATCGTCGTTGCTTCCACTCCGCACACCCGCCCGGACGGCTCTTGAATCAGCTGGCTGGCGCGGGTTTGTGGGCGCAGTTGAACCCCAAGGGCGAGTGCGGATTTCGCCAACGGCGCGTAGAGCATCTTGCCGGAGACACCCTTGCCCTTCACACGGTGGCCGCGCTGGACCGGTGGCGTGTGTACGCGGAACGCACCGGCATTCTCACTGCCCGAGTGGTACAGGTAGTAATGGTTGTTCGGGTAGGAGGTCTTGTACGGGCACAACGTCGAATCGAACGGGACGCCGTAGTCGGTGAGCCAGCGGATCATCTCCGGACTGCCCGCCACGAATGATTCCAGCGTCTGTGGGCTGACGGCGTCGCCGACCTCGAGGCGAAGGTAGGTCAGCATCTGCTCGGCGGTGTCCGCAACGCCGGCCCGTTGCTGGACGGCGGTGCCGCCCCCGGCGTAGATAATGCCGCCCGACACCGCGGTCGAGCCGCCACCGTTGGCGCGGTCGATCGCGATCACGTCGGCCCCATGTTCGCGCGCGGTGATCGCCGCGCAGGCGCCCGCCGCACCGAATCCCACCACCACTACGTCGGCCACCCATTCGGTGCCGCGCGTCGACAGGTCAGCATTCACCGCTGCACCCTAACGTGGGCGCGCGCCTACCACGAGGGGTCGATGACCATGGCGGTGATGTTGTCCGGCCCGCCCGCCTGCAGTGCCGCATCGATCAGAGCGGCGCACGCGTCGTCGGGTGCTGCATGCTCGATGAGCGCTGCGGCCAGGGCGTCGTCGTCGACGACACCGTGCAGCCCGTCGCTCGACAGCAGGATCCGGTCACCGGGCAGCAGCTCCACCGCCGCTGTGTCGGGCAGTGCGCCCGGAAACATCGCCACGTGCCGGGTGAGGGTGGCTCTCGCCGGGTGCCGCCCCGCGTCTTCGGGGGCGACTTCACCGGAGTCGATTAAGTCCTGGATCACACTGTGGTCCCGGGTGAGTTGCTGCAGCTTCTGGTCGCGGAACAGGTATGCGCGGCTGTCGCCCAGATGGGCAACGACTGCCCGCGCCTGGGCGATCACGACGGCGACGAGCGTGGTGTTGGCGCCGGCGGCGCGTGGATCGGTTCGGGCGTAGGCGCAGAAGTCGCTGCAATATTCGACGACGGCGCGCCCCAGCAGCTCATCCGCGCCCTCGTCGTTCACGTTGTCGGGTTTGAGATGTCGACTCACGTAGGTCGGCAGCAGCTCCATCACAAGCGCGGCGGCCAGCGCGCCGTCGGTGCTGCACGCGACGCCGTCGGCGACCATGAACAACGATTGCTCGGGGTCGGCACCCCACCGGTCCTGGTTGGTGGCGCGCAACCGGCCGATGTCGGACAGACCTGCGAACTGCACGCCCATCCGCTCCGCCTTCGGTAGGTCCAGGTAATACACGGGGTCGCGGCCATCCTAGTGACCCGGTGCTCGCGCAATGCAACGCAACCAAAATCAGCCGCCGGGGTCGAATTCGATCGGCAGGGTGATGGGGCCGCCCAACGCGTTCACCGGTTTCCACGGCGCCGGGCCGGTGCGGCGGGCGTTGGGCATCCGCCGCGTGATCACCCTGAGCGCCTCGGCCAATTCGAGGCGGGCCAGATTGGAGCCCATACAGAAGTGCATGCCGGCGCCGAACGTCTGGATCGGCGGGGCGCCGTGGCGGCGAATGTCGAGGCGGTCGGGGTGGTCGTAGACAGCGGGATCGCGGTTGGCGGCTCCGGTGTTGATCACGACCAAAGTACCGGCGGGAATAGTGACGCCGGCGAGCTCGACATCCTCTCGCGCGGTGCGCAGCGTCACGAAGGTGACGGGGGAATGGCGGATGAGCTCCTCGACGGCATTTCCGGCCAGCTCGGGATGCTCGCCGAGCAGGGCCCACTGCTCGGGGTGATCGCACAACACGTGTGCCGCCGCTCCCAACTGCAGCCGGGTGGTGTCGGTGCCGCCCAATAGCAGTGCGGCGACGAGCATTCGGAGTTCGTCGGCGCTGAGGCGGTCACCGTCGTCCTCGGCCTGGATCAATTCGGAGATCAGGTCATCGGTCAGGTGGTGCCGCCGTCGCGCGGCCATGTCGTCGATATAGGTGTCGAGTGCAGCCCAGGCGGTCAGGATCGCCGGCGTCGCACTGGCGGCATCCCAGCTGAAGGCTTTCAGGATGTCATCGGTCCAGTCCGAGAACAGTTTCCAGTCTTCGGCGGGTGCACCCAGTAGCGCGCAGATGATCGGGATCGGGTACCGGCGGGCAACGTCGGCGACCACATCACAATGACCGCGGGCGATCTGGCGATCGACCAGCTCGGTGATGACATCGATCATCGTCGTGCGCAACCGAGCGGCGGCTCTGGGTGTGAAGGCTTTGCTCACCAGTCGACGTAGCCGGTGGTGTTGGTCCCCATCGAGGCTGAGAATGTTGACGGCGATGCGGTCCCACAACGGGCCGGATGTAATCCCCTGCCCGGCAAGGAACATACCCTGTGGTACGCGCAGGCGTGGGTCACGCAGCGCGTCGTGCACCAGGTCGTAGGTCAACAGCTCGGGCCCGTATGGGCCGATCGCGATCGGTGCCCGCGCGCGGGCTTCTCGGATGATCACGTGGGCGTCGTCGGGGTGCTCGGCATGTTCGTAGTCGAGCGTCGGTAGGCCGGCGTCGAAGACGTTCGGGCGGTTTCGGTCCATGGTGATTGTCATGCGGTTCAGCCTGTGCCCACGGGAGATGAAGACCATCCGGGAGAACACGCAAATACGGGAAGTTTCTGACACTGCGGCTATGGCGGTGAAGACCGCGAAGACTACGCCGTGAGCGCAGAGTCAACCCATCCATTGCCACCAGATCGGGCCCGCATACGGGATTTCCCTGATGTTTTCTGGTGGCCGCCGGCCGAGGCTGGCTAGCATGACCGAAACGCATCCACGCGTGGACACACCGGTGAACTGGGGTGATTTGGGTGTGAGCGGCCTACCGACCGGAACGGTGACCATGCTGCTCGCCGATGTCGAGGGTTCGACGAGGCTGTGGGAGACCCAACCAACCGAGATGGCGTCGGCCGTCGCGCTTCTGGATCGCACGCTGTCCGAGCTTCTCGCGATCCACGGCGGGGTGCGGCCGGTCGAACAGGGGGAGGGCGACAGTTTCGTGATCGCGTTCGCCCGGGCTAGTCAGGCAGTCGCTTGCGCGCTGGACCTGCAGCGAGCGCCGTTGGCGCCGTTGCGATTTCGTATCGGTCTGCACACCGGCGAGGTCCAGTTGCGGGACGAATCCAACTACATCGGCCCGACGGTGAATCGAACGGCGCGGCTGCGCGACCTCGCCCACGGTGGCCAGACGGTGCTGTCCGGCACCACCGAGGACCTCGTGATCGATGCCCTCCCGGAAGATGCGTGGTTGACCGACCTCGGCCGGCACGAATTACGCGGGGTCGCGCGACCCGAGCGGGTTGTGCAACTGTGCCACCCGGATGTCCGCAGCGAGTTTCCGCCGCTACGAACTCTGAAATCCAATGCCGCCGAACACTTGCCGGTGCAACTCACCAGTTTCGTAGGCCGCGACGGTGAGATTGCCGACTTGCGTAGGATCCTCCCGGCCGAGCGGCTGGTTGTCTTGACCGGCGCCGGTGGTGTGGGTAAGACCCGGTTGGCCATCCAGGTCGCAGACCAGGCGGCGGCCGATTTCGATGCCGGAGTCTGGTTCATCGATCTGGCGCCGATCACCGACCCAGGCCTCGTCCCGGCCGCCGCCGCCGAAGCCCTCGGACTCTCCGACCAGCCGGGACGGTCTACGACCGACGCAGTGGCGCGGTTTGTGTCGGACCGTCGGACGTTGATGGTGTTCGACAATTGCGAGCACTTGGTCGACGCGGTTGCTGTGCTGGTCAACGCGCTGTTGAGCGCCTGTCCGAACCTCACACTGCTGGCCACCAGCCGTGAGCCGATCGCCGTGCCAGGCGAGGTGACCTGGCGGGTGCCATCCTTGTCGCTGGACGACGAGGCCGTCGAGCTCTTCGTCGACCGCGCCCGCCGCGCGCGTCCCGACTTCAGCGCCGACCAGGTTTCGGCGATCCGGGAGATCTGCCGCCGGCTCGACGGCATGCCCCTGGCCATCGAATTGGCCGCGGCGCGGGTGCGCGCATTGTCGCTAGAGGAGATTGCCGGAAGTTTGAATGACCGCTTCCGGCTGTTGACCGGTGGTGGGCGCATCGCGGTGCGCCGTCAGCAGACGCTGCGTGCCTCGGTGGATTGGTCGCATGCGCTGCTGACCGAGCCCGAGCGGGTGCTGTTTCGCCGGCTCGCGCCCTTCATGGGGGGCTTCGATCTGGCCGCCGCCAGAGCGGTGGCCGGCGGCAGTGAGGTCGAGCGGTTCCAGCTGCTCGACTTGTTGACGCTACTGGTGGACAAATCGTTGGTGGTCGCGGACAACACCGGCGGTCGATCGCGCTACCGGCTGCTGGAAACGGTCCGCCAGTACGCCCTGGAAAAGCTCGGCGAGTCCGGGGAAGCCGACGCCGTCCGCGGGCGCCACCGGGACTACTACACCGCGATGGCTGCCATGCTGGACGCCCCGGCCGCTACGGGTCACCAACGGCGGGTCGACGACACCGAGATCGAAATCGACAATCTGCGTGCCGCTTTCGGCTGGAGCCGCGAAAACGGCGACATCGAGCTTGCGCTACAGCTCGCGTCATCGTTGCAGCCGCTGTGGCTAACCCGCGGCCGCCTGCGTGAGGGAATGAGTTGGATCGATGAGGCGCTGGCCGAACGGGACTCGGTAGACCGCGAGGTGGCTCCGGCCGTGCTCGCCCGGGCGCTGGCCGATGCTGCCCTGTTCGACGGCTGGCTTGGTCTGCCGGCGCGGATGGAGCAGGCGACCGAAGCCCTCGCGATCGCTCGCCGACTCGACGACCCTGCCCTGCTGGTCCGCGCCCTCACCGGCTGCGTTGGTACGGCAGCCGCCCTGAACCCCGAACAGGCCGAAACATTCTTCGCCGAGGCCATCGAGTTCGCGCGCGCCCTGGGCGACAAGTGGCGACTGAGCCAGCTGCTCGGCTTCCGGGCCTATGCGGCCGCCATGGCCGGCGGCTCGATCGCCGAGCACGTGGCCGCCGAAGGACGAGACCTCGCCGACGCGATCGGTGACCGAGTCGCCTCGGGTCAGTGCCGCCTGTATGGCATCGCCGGTGGGCGGACGATGCGGGGCGACCTCGAGGGCGCCGAGGATGAAATACGGGATGTACTCGCCGACGCCGACGCGGCCGGCGACCTGTTCACCAAATTCAATGCCCTGATAGCGCAGAGCTTTGTGCTGGGGTGGCACGGCAAACCGGCTGCGGCGCTGGCCGCCGCCGAACTGGCGATCGAGTCCGCCGTCGAGCTCGGCGCGTCCATCGAAGGACTCGGCCATCTCGCGTTGGGTGCCGCACACTTGGCCGCGGGAGACGCCGCGGCCGCCAAAGACGCCCTCGCCAAGGCATATGGCCAGATCCCGGACGCCGGCTTCTCTGCGACGAACTTGATGTGGAGAGCAGACGCCGAGCGAGCGGCAGGCGATGTAGCGACGGCCCGGCTCTGGGCCGATCAGGCTGTGTCGGTAACCGCAGGATATTTTCGAATGCTCGCGCTGAATGCTCGTGCCCGCGTTGCCCGTGCCGAAGCTCACCCTGAAGCGATCGAGGCGGCCGAGCGCGACGCGCACGAAGCGCTGGCGTGTGCGGCTGAGACCGGGGCACAGTTAGGCGTGCCCGACGTCTTCGATGCGCTTGCCGCGCTTGCCGCGCAAGCCGCGAGCCATACCGAAGCGGCCCGGCTGCTGGGTGCAGCACAAGGTATCCGGCAGCGTACCGGCGAAGTGCGGTATGCAATTCACCAAGCCGACTACGAAGCATCGGTTTCCGCGGTACGAGATGGCTTGGGCGAGAACAATTTCAATGCGGCGTTCGGCGAGGGTGCGGCGCTGTCCAGTTCGGAGGCGATCGCCTACGCGCAGCGCGGTCGCGGGGAACGCAAACGCCCGTCCGCCGGTTGGGCATCGCTTACGCCGGCCGAGCGGGACGTCGTGCGGTTAGTTAGCGAGGGCTTGGCCAACAAGGACATCGCCACAAGGCTTTTCATTTCACCGCGCACCGTCGAAACGCATCTCACCCACGTCTACACCAAGCTCGGTTTGGCGTCCCGTGTGCAACTGGCCCAAGAGGCCGCCCGCCGGGGGTGAGTGACCCGGCGAACAGACGCTCGCGCAATGGACTTCGCGCCTGGCGCCTCAGCCGCCGGTCATCCGGTCGGACTCGGGCAGGTCAAGATAGCGCTCCAGGTTGCGGTGTATGTTGATCACGCGACGCTCTTCGTTGGACAGCACCAAATGGGTGAGCCCGGGCTGATGCAGCCCGCGCTGCAGGCCGGGCAGCACCCGGATGTCCTGCGTGAGCACGATTCCGGGTTCGGCGTCCGCGGCCGACATCCGCACATCGGTCGGCTTGTTCCACCCGGCGCCCGGTGGCAAACGCGACATCAGGAACATCACCAGCTCACCGTGATCGGGATCCGGGCCCGGCCGCGAGCACATGATCGTCAAATGGTCGGCGTTGGCCAGGAACGTCATGTTGGGGAAGACGTTGTACTGGTGCAACCGGGTGATCCGGTCGGTGTCGGCCCAATCCAAGTCGACACCGCGACTCGCGGCGAACGCCCGAGTGTGGGCCGCGATCAGGTCGGGCACCGTTTGGCCGGGCTGCCGTTCGGCGGCGGGGAACGGAGTGCCCTCGGCCGCGCCCATCAACGCGCCCTGCGTGTAAACGTAAGCGTCCCAGACCTCTTCGTCGCTCAACTTGCCTTCGAACCGAGGGCTCGGCACCCCGTAGGGTTGATCCGACTTTCCGGTATGCACCCAAATCTTCTGCGGGGCATGAATATCGTCGACACAGCGCAATAGTTCGGGATGCAGCGTCTGGATGTGATAGGTCTCGCTGTAACCGTCGGCGATTGTCTTCCAGTTGGCCTCGACCTCCACCGTCAACGTGGCATAGCAACGGAAGTCGCCGATATTGCACCACGCGATGTCCTGCGGAATCTCGTCCAGGTACTCCAGTAACGGCACCGCGCCCAGGTCGAGATTGACGAACACCATGCCCTCGAAGGTGTCGACCAACGCTGGCAACAGAGGAAAGTCGGACATCTTCAGCGAGCCGAAACCCTTGCGGTTGGGCACTCGCTTGAGCACACCGGCCAGGTCCCAGGTCCAGCCGTGGTAGCCGCATTTGAGTTCGCGCAGACCCGAACCCGAACCCACACACAGCGAGTTGCCGCGATGCCGGCAGGCGTTCTGAAACGCGCGCAGCACGCCGTCGTCTCCTCGGACAATCAATACTCCGTATGGGCCGCAACGGTATTCGAAGTAATCACCCGGTTCGGCGACATGGTCGACCATGCACGCGATCTGCCATACCCGCGGCCACATGCGTTGGATCTCCAGCGCGGCGAACGCCGGAGAGTAGTAGCGCTCGGCCGGCACCAGAGTCGGGGAGGCGGGCGGGGCGCCGATCGCGTCCTCGCCCCCGGTACGGGTCGGGTTGCCCTCGGTCGTCGTCATCGGCTCCGAACGCCTAACGCGCTCCGCGCACCAATCGGCCCGGACGTGCCCCGGTGTCGACATCCTTGCGGCGGGTCACGGTCCCGCTCACGATTGTGGCGGCGTAACCGCTTGCGCCCTGCAGGATCCGGCGTCCGCCTGCGGGCAGGTCGAAGGCCATCGTTGCGGGATGCAGCCGCAGCGCGTTCATGTCGATCACGTTGATGTCGGCCTTCTTGCCGGCTTCGATGGTGCCGCGGTCGGTGAGGCCGAACAAGTGAGCGGTGTCGCGGGACTGCTTGCGGATCACGTACTCCAGCGACAACTTCTCCCCGCGCCGCCGGTCGCGTGCCCAGTGCGTCAGCAGGAACGTGGGATAGGAAGCGTCACAGATCATTCCGCAATGGGCTCCGCCGTCGGACAGGCCCAGCACACCCGCCGGGTGCAGCATCATCTCCCGGATCGCGTCGTGGTTGCCTTCGGCGTAGTTGAACAGCGGGAGCATCAACATCGCCGTCGCGTCCGACTCCAGCATCAGGTCATAAAGAGTCGAAAGCGGGTCCTCGCCACGCGCTTTGGCGATCGCGGCGACGGTGCGGTCCGGTGTGGGCTCGTAGTCCGGCGGATCGCCGAGCGCGTACAGCCGGCCCAGCGAATGCTGCACCATCGCGAACATGCCGTCGAACAACTGCGTCGGATCGATGGGCAGGTCGTCCTCGGACAAGATCGCGGCTTTGACCGCGGGGTCGGCGAGGCGCTGGGCAAGCTCCTCGCGACTGCACTCGGCCTTGAGCCGGCGGTACGTCGGCCGATGGGTGAAACCGTGGTGACCCTGGAACCCGATCATCATCCCGAACGGGCGGGCCGCGATCTGCGGATGCAGCCGGCTGCCTTGCGCGTGGGCGGCTGCCGAGACGTCCAATTGCTCCCGCCACAGGTTGGGGTCGGCGTCGACCTGGATCAGGGCGAAGGACACCGGGCGGTCGATCTCGCGGCTCAGTCGCCGCATCCAGTCCAGTTCCTTCTTGGGGCCGACGATGTCCTCTCCGGCGGCTCCCTGGGGCGCCAGTTCGAACACCGCCTGGCCGCCCGCGGCCATGGCGCGACCCAGTCCGAACAGTTCCTCTTCGGCGGCGAACGTGCCTGGCACCGGTTCGCCGTCCATCGCCGTGTGGGCCAGCGTGCGCGACGTGGAGAACCCGAGGGCGCCCGCTTCGATGCCTTCGCGGACCAGCCGGGCCATCGCCTCAATGTCCTCGGGGGTGGCGGGCTCGTTGCGGGCGCCCCGCTCGCCCATCGCGTACGCGCGGACAGCGCCGTGTGCGATCTGGCTGCCGACGTCGACGGAGAACTGCTGCTTGCCGATCGCGTCGAGGTACTCCGGGTAGGTCTCCCAGCCCCAGGTGATGCCCTCGGTCAATGCGGTGCCCGGGATGTCTTCGACCCCCTCCATCAGCTTGATCAACCAGTCTTCGGTGCCGGGGCGAACCGGAGCGAAGCCGACGCCGCAGTTGCCGGTGACGATCGTCGTGACGCCGTGACCGCTGGACGGTTCGAGCAGGCTGTCCCAGCTCACCTGGCCGTCGTAGTGCGTGTGGATGTCCACGAAACCCGGCGCGACGATGTGCCCGCTCGCGTCGATGGTTTCCGCGGCCTCCCCGGCCAGTTCCGGGTCGTCGGCGCCCCGGCGGGCCACCTCGACGATCTTGCCGTTCTTGATGCCGATGTCCGCGCGATAGCGATCCGCGCCCGTGCCGTCGACGACGGTGCCACCGATGATTTTCAGGTCAAACATGACTGCCTCCACGGCACGAACCCGGGCTGGGGAATCAATACGCTACGCGCCGTAGCGTATGTAAGACGTTATGCGCCCCGCCCGGCACAGTCAATGAGTCGGAACGGTCAAGCAGTCGTCGCGTTGAGGCGCTTCCAGAGCAGCCGCACCTGGGTGCCTCGCGGGGTGCCGTTGATGTCAGCTTCATCGGCCAACGCGCGCATCAGAGGTATTCCGCGGCCGCGGGAAAAGTCCTCCGCAGGTGCGTGCTTTCGCCACTGGCCGCGATCGTTGACGGTGACCGCGAGGCTGTCCGAGTCGGGGTCGTAGGCCGCGTGGATGTCCATCGTGCCGCGGTCGGGTGCCGAGTAGGCGAATTCGGCGACGTTGGCCAGCGCTTCGCTGACCGCCAGCACCAGGTCGCTGAACCGCTCGGCGCCCAGGGTGAAATGTCGATCGAGCCAATTGCGGAACTCGACCCGCAGCCGTGCGGCGTTCGAGCCGTCGGCGGCAACGCCCGTTCGGACGAAACTGGATCGATCGTCGAGAGGCGTCATGGCGGGCCGATGCTCAGCGCGTCCGGCCCTCCCGAGCACAACCGGGGTCAGGCACCAGCGACCCAGCTCAGGGCGTTGTCGAGGGTGCGGTGCAGGGAAAGCAGACTGTCGATCCCCATCAGCTTGATCGGGCGACTGGTGGCGGGTCCGTCGGCAACGACCGCGAACTTGGTCGGCGCGACGACCTCGGCCTGCCCGTTCACCAGTACGCTCAGTCCGGCCGAGGCCAGGAATTCCACCTTGCTGAGGTCCACGATGAGGGCCGCGGGCTTGTGGGCCAGAGACGTGCTGATCGCTTCGGCCAGCTGCGGCGCGCTGAGCATGTCGACCTCGCCGGACACGGCGAGCACAACGGCCCCGTCTCTCTCGTGCTGTTCCACCTCGAATGAGGCCCTGTTCACTGGATCGCCGGGTTGATCGACCATGCTGTATCCAAATCCGTCCTTGCGGGAAAACGCTTAGTTTTCAGACAACCACGCCACGTCGGGGCTGTTGATTCAACCCGCCGAGCACGGCCGCCGTTATGCGCACCAAATGCGGCGCCGCGGCGGCTAACAGACACCAATTCTAAGCCACTCCCGCTAAACCCTCACAACTGCCGTCGTCAGAGGAGTCATTTGCGCAGGCACAATCCGTATGGGTCTTGTGCACGTTGGTAGCGTCTGGGAATGCTCTTTGCCGCCCTGCGCGATATGCAATGGCGAAAACGGCGCCTCGTTATCGCCATTGTCAGCACCGGACTCATCTTCGGGATGACACTGGTGATGAGCGGGCTGGCGAACGGTTTTCACGTCGAGGCCCGGCAGACCGTCGATTCGCTCGGCGTCGACGCGTTTGTGGTCAAGGACGGCTCCGCGGGACCGTTCCTGGGCTCGACCCCGTTTCCCGACGTCGACCTGGGCCGGGTGCGCTCGGAAGCTGGAGTCTCGGCGGCGGCGCCGCTGGGCTGCGTGGGCACGATCATGCGGGAAGGGACGTCGACGCGGAATGTCACCGCGTTCGGTGCGCCCGAGCACGGGCCCGGCATGCCGCAAGTCTCCGAGGGCCGGGCGCCGGCCCGGCCGGATGAGGTCGCGGCGTCCAGTGTGCTGGGCCGGCATCTCGGCGACACCATCCAGGTGGGCGCGCACACCCTGCGCATCGTCGGCATCGTGCCCAACTCGACCGCGCTGGCGAAAATCCCCAACATCTTCCTGACCACCGAGGGCCTGCAGCGGGTGGCCTACAACGGTCAGCCGATGGTCACCTCGATCGGCGTCAACGGCACACCCTCGGCGCTGCCCGACGGCTACCGGACCTACGACCGGACCGGCGCGGTCAACGACCTGATCCGGCCGCTGAAGGTCGCGGTCAACTCGATCACGATCGTGGCGATCCTGTTGTGGATCGTGGCGGTGCTGATCGTGGGGTCGGTCGTCTACCTTTCCGCCCTCGAGCGGGTCCGCGACTTTGCGGTGTTCAAGGCGATCGGAACGCCGACCCGCTCGATACTGGCGGGGCTGGCGCTGCAAGCGCTCATCGTCTCCCTGTTTGCAGCGGCGGTCGGCGTCGTGCTGTCCAAATTGCTGGCGCCGTTGTTCCCGATGGTCGTCGCGGTCCCGGTGCAGGCGTACTTCCTGCTGCCGGTGGTCGCGATCATGATTGGACTGCTGGCCAGCCTCGCCGGCCTGAGACGCGTGGTAGCCATCGATCCCGCACTTGCGTTCGGAGGTCCTTAACCGTTGGGCGATCTCAGCATCCAGAATCTGGTCGTCGAGTACTACAGCGGCGGCTATGCCCTGCGACCGATCAACGGGCTCAATCTCGACGTGGCATCCGGCTCGCTGGTGATCCTGCTAGGGCCCAGTGGTTGCGGCAAGACGACGCTGCTGTCGTGCCTCGGCGGCATCCTGCGGCCTAAATCCGGGGCCATCAAGTTCGACGACGTCGACATCACCTCGCTGGACGGCAAGGAACTGGCCCAATACCGGCGCGACAAGGTGGGCATCGTCTTCCAGGCCTTCAACCTGGTGCCCAGCCTCAGCGCCCTGGAGAATGTGATGGTGCCGCTGCGGGCCGCCGGCATGTCCCGCAAGGCCTCCCGCCGGCGCGCCACCGAACTGTTGGAGCGGGTCAACCTCGGCGACCGGCTCAAGCACCGCCCGGGTGACCTCAGCGGCGGCCAGCAACAGCGGGTCGCCGTCGCGCGTGCGATCGCCCTGGATCCGCCGCTGATCCTGGCGGACGAACCGACCGCCCACCTCGACTTCATCCAGGTTGAGGAGGTGCTGCGGCTGATCCGGGAACTCGCCGACGGCGATCGGGTGGTGGTGGTCGCGACCCACGATTCCCGGATGTTGCCGATGGCGGACCGGGTGGTGGAGCTGACACCCGGATTCGCCGACACCGATCGGGCGCCGGAGACGTTCGAGCTCAAAGCCGGCGTCGTGTTGTTCGAGCAGAGCACCATGGGCGAGCTCATCTACGTGGTGAAAGAGGGCGAATTCGAGCTGGTGCACGAACTGGCCGACGGCGGCGAGGAATTGATCAAGGTGGCCGGACCCGGAGATTACTTCGGTGAGATGGGTGTGCTGTTCCACATGCCCCGGTCAGCGACCGCGCGGGCCCGCACCGACGCGACGGTGGTGGGCTACACCGCGCAAGCTTTCCGGGAACGCCTCGGGATGGGCGGCAAGCGCGATCTGATCGAGCATCGCGAGCTCAGCAGCGAGTAGAAAATGACCCTGCCCAGACAGGGCAAACGACGGTAGCGTCAGTGCATGCTGTTCGCGGCCCTACGCGACATGCAATGGCGAAGACGTCGCCTGGTCATCGCGATCGTCAGCACCGGACTGGTGTTCGCTATGACGCTCGTGCTCACCGGGTTGGCCAACGGTTTCCGGGTGGAGGCGCAGCGCACCGTCGACGCGATGGGTGTCGACGCGTTCGTCGTCAAGTCCGGTGCCGCCGGGCCGTTTCTGGGCTCCACCCCTTTCGCGCCCGTCGACCTGACCCGGGTGGCCGCGGAGCCCGGTGTGGTGGCGGTGGCGCCGTTGGCGACTGCCGCGGCCGCGATCCGGGAAGGCACGGCAACCCGCAACGCCACCGCCTTCGGTGCGCCGGAACGCGGACCGGGCATGCCGCAGGTTTCCCAGGGCCGGGCCCCGGCGACACCGGACGAGGTCGCGGTGTCGAGCACGCTGGGCCGGAAGTTGGGCGACAGCGTGCAGGTCGGCGCCCGCACGCTGCGCGTGGTGGGCATCGTGCCCAACTCCACCGCACTGGCCAAGATGCCCAATATCTTTCTCACCACTGAAGGGCTGCAACAACTCTCGTACACCGGGCAGCCGATGGTCACCTCCATCGGCGTCAAGGGCACACCGAAAGACCTGCCCGAGGGCTATCAACTCGTCGACCGCGCGGTCGGCGTCGCCGACCTGCTGCGGCCGTTGAAGGTGGCCGTCGATGCGATCACGATCGTGGCGATACTGCTGTGGATCGTGGCGGTGTTGATCGTGGGCTCAGTGGTTTACCTTTCCGCGCTGGAGCGGTTGCGGGACTTCGCGGTGTTCAAGGCGATCGGCATTCCGACCCGGTCGATCCTGGTGGGGCTGTGCCTGCAGGCGCTCGTGGTGGCGCTGCTCGCCGCCGTGGTAGGCGTCCTGCTGGCGCAATTGCTGGCGCCGCTGTTTCCGATGCTGGTGGTGATTCCGGCCGGCGCCTATCTGGCGTTGCCGGTGATCGCCATTGCGATCGGGTTGTTGGCCAGCGTCGCCGGATTGCGGCGGGCGGTGGCGGTGGAACCGGCGCTCGCTTTCGGAGGTCCCTGACCGTGGGTGATTTGAGCATTCAGGACCTCGTCGTCGAATACTCCAGCGGTGGCTACGCGCTGCGGCCGATCAACGGCTTGAGTCTCGACGTGGCCGCCGGGTCACTGCTGATTTTGTTGGGGCCCAGCGGCTGCGGGAAGACGACGCTGCTGTCCTGCCTCGGCGGTATCCTGCGGCCGAAGTCGGGGGTGATCAAGTTCGACGGCGTGGAGATCACCGCACTCGACGGCGCCGCGATGGCGCGCTACCGACTGGAGAAGGTCGGCATTGTGTTCCAGGCCTTCAACCTCGTGCCCAGTCTCACCGCCCTAGAGAATGTGATGGTCCCGCTGCGCGGCGCCGGGATGTCGCGCGGGGCGGCGCGCCGGCGCGCCACCGAGCTGCTCGAGCGGGTCAACCTCGGCGAGCGGATGAAGCATCGTCCTGGCGACCTCAGTGGCGGGCAGCAGCAGCGCGTCGCGGTGGCCCGGGCGATCGCGCTGGACCCGCCGTTGATCCTGGCGGACGAACCGACCGCGCATCTGGACTTCATCCAGGTCGAGGAGGTGCTGCGGCTGATCCGGGAACTCGCCGACGACGACCGGGTGGTGGTGGTCGCCACCCACGACAGCCGCATCCTGCCGATGGCCGACCGGGTGGTCGAGATGGTCGCCCCCGCCGCTGCCTCCACCAATCGGGCACCGGAGACGGTGCGATTGAAGGCGGGCGAGGTGCTGTTCGAGCAGTGCACCATGGGCGACCTGATCTACCTGGTTTCCGACGGGGAGTTTGAGATCGTGCGCGAATTGGCCGACGGCGGTGAGGAATTGGTCAAGGTCAGCGGCCCCGGCGACTATTTCGGCGAGATGGGAGTGCTGTTCCACATGCCGCGGTCAGCCACCGTCCGCGCCCGCACCGACGCGACCGCCGTCGGTTACACGGCACAGGCCTTCCGCGAGAGGTTGGGACTGGGCGGTATCAGCGACGTGCTGGACCATCGCGAACCGGCCGACGATTAACCGGGTTGAACGATTCCGTTCGCCCGCTCGTGATGCGGATTGAACCTGTGTCGCCGACACTGTGTCTGTTTGCGGTCTGTTCGTGCCGAAAGGACGGTGGGCATGGGGCCCCAGCACGAGGAATCCACTGAGGTCAAAGCCGCCGATCGACCGGCGCTGAGCAGACGCGGCGCGCTGTTGGGCATAGGCGCCGTGGCCGGTTTCGCCGCGGTGGATGTCGGCGGGTTCGCCTACGCCAGTGGGTGGTTGCGACCGGACACGCTGACACCGGGGCGATTCGCCGACCGCTTCGAACACGTCTACGGCCGGCACGACGGGTTTCGTCGCAACCACGCCAAAGGGCTCAGTGCGACAGGGACTTTCGAAAGCAATGGCGCTGGTGCGCAGATCTGTCGTGCTTCGGTGTTCCGCAACGGCACGGTGCCGGTGGTCGGCCGCTTCTCGCTGGGCGGCGGTCTGCCCGATCAGCCCGACAAGCCCGACACGGTCCGGGGCCTCGGGTTGTTGTTCCGCGCGTCCGACGGCCAGCAGTGGCGCACGGCGATGATCAACCTTCCCGTCTTCACCGACAGCACCCCGGAAGGATTCTTCGAGCGATTGCTCGCCGGCAAGCCTCGGCCCGACACCGGAAAGCCCGACCCGCAGCGGATGGCCGCGTTCATGGACCGTCATCCCGAGACCGCGGCAGCGATGAAGATCATCAAGCAGTCACCGCCCAGCGCGGGCTTCGCCGACAGCGCGTATCACGGGCTCAACGCCTTTCGGTCCTCCAACGCCGCGGGCGCGACCGTCGCGGTGCGCTGGTCGGTGCTGCCGGTCGACCCGCCGGCCCCGATCGGATCAGGGGGAAAGGATTACTTGTTCGACGAGCTGGTCCGCACGGTGGCGCAGCGACCCCTGCGGTGGCGGCTGGTGTTGACCGTCGGCGACCCGGGGGACCCGACCAATGACGCCACCAAACCGTGGCCGCCATCGCGGCGCACTATCGACGCGGGCATCCTGACTGTCGCCGCCGTGCAGACCGAAGCGGCCGGCAATGCGCGGGACGTCAATTTCGACCCGACGGTGTTGCCGGACGGCATGGCCCTCTCCGACGATCCCCTGCCCGCGGCCCGGGCCGCCGTCTACGCGCGGTCCTTCACCCGCCGTGCCGAAGAGCCCAAGTCGCCGAGCGAGGTCCGCGTCTGATGGCCGAAACAACCGCCGTAGCGCCACGTTTCGCGGTGTCGTCGCGCATTCTGCACTGGTTGATGGCACCGATGGTGATCGCCCAACTACTGATCGGCGTGACAATGGTGGCGTCGCTGACTTACTACCCCCTGCTGCTGGCGATCCACCGCCCGCTAGGGGTGCTAATCCTCATCTTCGCGGTGATCCGGCTCATCAACCGGCTCACCCACACGTTGCCGCCGTTCCTGACGACCATGGGACCGGTGGAACGGCGCATCGCGTCCTGGTCGGAATACCTGCTGTATGCGCTGCTGATCGCCCAGCCGTTGACCGGATGGGCGATGCTCTCGGCCGCCCGGAACCCTATTGTGTCGCTGGGCCCGTTCCACTTGCCCGGCATCGCTCCGCAAAGCATCGACGTCTACGCGCTGCTACGGCAGTGCCACGAGGCCTTCGCTTTCCTGTTGTTCCTGACGTTCACCGCCCACGTCTGCGCGGTGCTGTTCCACACGCTCGTGTTGCGCGACCGGATCATCGACCGAATGGCGGTGTGGCCCACCAGGCGTGGCTAGCGCGGCCCGATCAGCGGTGGTGCTGGGCGAAGAACTCCCAGATGGTGTCGGTGGCATCGAGCGCGGTCGAGGGTTGCGGCAAACCCAGCCGGTCCAACAGCGGTCCGCGGACACCGCCGGGCCATTGATGGCCCGCGTCGGCCACCGAGATCAAGCGAACCGTGCGACCGTCCGGACAGTCGGCCGTCTCTGTGGTCACCACACCGGCGGTGGTCGAGGTCGGTGCCGGGCAGCCGTCGATGGCGCGCCAGGCGGCGGCCACCGCCGGTATGGCCGGTCCGTCGACGCGCGGGTTGCCGTCGAACTTCAAACTCTTACCGGGGCCGCCGTTGTAGGGCACGCTGGCGTCGGCCGTGCCGTGAATCTGCAGTACCGAGGTCGGCCGGGCCCGCGAGCAATCGGTCACAGTGGTACCTGCCACGGGAGCGATAGCGGCGAAAGTGTCTGTCTCGCAGGCCAATCGGAGTGACATCATGGCACCGTTGGACATGCCGGTGGCATATACCCGGCTCATGTCAACGGCCGTCTGTTGCGCTATCGCGCCGACCATGGCGGTGAGGAATCCGACGTCGTCGAGGTTGGACTGTGCGGGGCCTCCGCAACATGAGCCGGCGTTCCACGCTCGGCCCTGACCATCGGGATAGGCGACCAGGAAGTGGCCCCGGTCGGCCGTACTGTCCCAGTGGTAGGAGCGTTCGGCCTGGGCTCCGTTGCCGAATCCGCCGTGCAGCATCACCACCAACGGGGCCGCTTCGGTCAAACCCGCCGGGCGGTAGAGGTGGAAAGTCCTGCTGCTGCCGGCCCATTGGATGGTTTGCGAGGACTGACCGACCGGGATCGTGGGATGGTCCGGGGATCCGACGGCGTGGCCACCGCCGAAACACCCGGCCAGCAACGTCGCAAGGGCGGCTACCACCAACACTTGCCAGGTCCGGGCATGTCGCGAGGCCATCAGTCCATGGTGGCAGGGCCGGGCGAGATTGACAAGTAACTTGTCAAACTTGGTGGAGATGGCAGACTCGGCATTCATGCGACGTCTGGCGGATGCTCAGTGGGAACCGACGGTGCCGGCCCTGATGCAACTAGTGGCGGCTACTGGTGGTCCGCGGCTGCTGGGGGCATTCACGGCCGCCGGGCTCGACGGCATCAGGCCGGCGCAGGCCGTGGCGCTCGTTCCGTTGGCCGGCGGGGGGTTGCACGCCTCGGATCTGGCCGATCGGCTCGGGATAAGTCGGCAGGCGGTGGCGCAGGCAATCACCGCGTTGGAGCGGGGTGGCTATGTGATCCGCGAGTCCAATCCCGTCGACGCACGTACCCGGATCATCGAACTGACCCCACGCGGTCGGCACGTATTGCGTGTCATGCGTTCCAGTGCACTGGCTTTGGAGAAGAGCTGGGAGCAGACCCTCGGCTCCCGCCGGCTGGCCGAATTACGCCGCGCGTTGCAGGACCTCTTGGCTGCCACGGGGGACTGACAACGCGACGGACGGGCGCACCGCCGCCAGTAGCCGCGCGGCCATCAACGCGACGAGCATGATCGAGACGCACACCAGCCCGTCATCCTTGAGCCCCCACTTCACCGCGGTGAGGATCGCTGCCCCCGCCACGCAGAGCAGCACGCCGACAACGGTGCCCCGCCCGGCCGAGGTGATCGGCGGGACGCCGTCCCAGCCCCGCAGCGGGTTGTTTTCCAATGGGCGCAGCGCGAGGAACAGCACCGCCACCACCGCAATCATGATGAACAGCTGCGCGAAGGTGACCAGCAGAAAGTCCGGCTGGCCCGGGAAGCGTGGCTGACCGAAGGTGTCGAACAGCACGTGCACCCCCAACAACGCGGGCATGTGCCACAGGTACAGGGTCATCGCCCCGGAGTTGCCGATCGCGGTCAGCCACCACACGCGCGGTCGCCGTGCCCACCGGTTGATCGCGGGCGCCGCGGCGATTGCCAACGCGCTCAGCACGATTGCGTGTCCGGCGAGCAAGAGTGACGGCGGGCTCATGTTGGCCAGGCGCTGGCCCTCGATGCCGACCAGGCTCAACTCGTAGGGCCCCCACCGGACCAGCGCCACGTCGACCGCAACCAGGGCCAGCGCCGTCATCAGCGCCGTCCGCCGGGTCATCAGCTCGCGCCGGTAGGCGACCCCGAACATGCCCGGGATGAGCCAGGCGACGAGGTTGAGGTAACCGATCGGTGCCGCGGCGGGCCAGTGCAGCCGGACCGCGTCGACGAGGGCGACCAGCGCGTAGACACCCATGACGCTCGCGGCCAGCCGGGCTGGTGTGGTGATCCGGTGCAGCAAGGGAATCGCCGCCAGCACCACGACGTAGACGCCGAGGAACCACAGCAACTGAATGCTGATGCCGGCCACCGGCTCGTAAACGTGTTGTGGCAGAGCCGGATACAGCACGGCCAGAGCTAGCGCCCAGAACGCCAGATAGTAGAACACCGGCCGGAACAGCCGCGTGCTGCGCTTCATGAGCCAGCCGCCCCAGTTGGTGCCGGGCTGCCACGAGGTCAGGCACGCCGCGGTACCGGCGAAGAAGAACAGGGGCATGATCTGGAAGATCCACGTCAGCGCCTGAAATGCCACCGACGTGGTGAGCAGGTTGTCCCAAATGAGTACGCCGCCGCGGATGATGCTGATCGCCATCACGGTGTGGCCGATCACCACGCCGATCAAAGCGGTGATGCGGATGACGTCGAGGGCGCGGTCGCGGCCAAGTGGTGTGCGCGCAGCCAGTTCAGCAGGGCTGGGAAAGCCCGTCAGAGAGGTCATTCAAGCAGCATCGCCGTTCGACAGCCGCCCACGCCTGCGTAGTTCTACTCGTCCTGCCTGGGTACCGCTACCCGAGTCCGTCCGGTCCGGGCAGGCCGGCCCGGCCGAGCAGTTCACCGCGACTGCCGCCGGTGCCGCCGTGCGCGGGGGTGAACCCGGAACCACCGGCGCCGCCGTCTCCGCCGTCGCCGATCAGTTGCGCGCTGCCGCCGCTGCCGCCCGGCCCGGCCGTCCCGTCCACCGGCGAGGCGTCGCCACCGCGACCGCCGCGACCGCCGTTACCGATCTGGCCGCCATCGCCACCGTCACCGCCGATCCCGCCGCGCGCGGAGGTGCTGGATCCGAATCCGTCGCCGCCCGCGCCGCCGTTACCGAAGTACTGTCCGCCGTTACCGCCGTTGCCGCCGTCGCCGCCACCCAAGGGGCCGCTGCCGCCCGGGCCGCCCGCGCCACCGTTGCCGAACCAGCCGGCGCTGCCGCCGAAACCACCCCAGCCACCGATCATGTTCGCGCCGCCCTGTCCGCCCTGACCGCCGGAGCCGCCGTTGCCCAACAGCCAGCCGCCGTTACCGCCGTTACCGCCGAGCGGCGCGATCTTGTTGATCGCGGTGCTGATCCCGCCCTGCCCGCCGTTGCCGCCGTTGCCGATCAACCCGGCATCGCCGCCGCGCCCGCCGAATCGGCCGGGACCCCCGGAGCCGCCGTTGCCGCCGTTGCCCAGCAGCCACCCGCCCGGGCCGCCCGACTCACCCGTGAAAGGCCGTCCGTCGACGCCGTTCCCAATCAATGGGCGTCCGGTTGCGGCTTGGGCGGGCGCGTTGACGGCGTCGAGTAGGACTTGCGGGGCCCGCTGCAGCAGGGTCTCGAGACTGGCCGTTTCGGTGGCGGCGTAGGAGCCGCCGGCGGCGCGTAGTGCCTGCACGAATTGCTCATGAACAGCGGCCACTTGGGCGCTGACCGCCCGATACGACTGCGCATTTCGGGCGAAGAGCTCCGCAATCGCAATCGACACCTCGTCGGCGCCGGCGGCCAGCATTTCGGTGGCAGGGCCGGCCGCGGTGGCTGCCCTGATCGCCGCGCCGATGCCGGCGATATCGGTGGCCGCGGCGGTGAGAAATTCCGGCGCCGCTAGCACGTAAGACATTGATTGGCTCCTGTGCCATCGGCACCTATTGCATGGCTGGTTACAGGGCCTGCTGCGTCAGTGTGAAAAAGAGATAGGCAATGCAGAACAGGAAATTGAGCGCGACCAGAACCAGGCCCGCGCATATCGCCGCATGTTTGCAACGCCGTTGTGCATGCGCGACTTTCGCGCTCTTTTTCTCGCGGTTGTATTGAGTGGCGATAAGCGCGAAATTGACGTCGGTCATTTCTCTGTCCGCCACGGGTGAACCGGTGACCAATTGCTGAAGGCGCCTCGGCGGAATGTCAACGCCGACCAGCGCGAAGCGCCGGCTGAGCCGGCGCGCCTGCCTGCGGCCAAGAATCTGACCTCGCATCTGCAGCTGTTGCGAGAGTCTCCGTCGTTCGTCGCCCCAAGGGTTCGACGGGGTCGTCACAAGCGGGAAGTCTATGTCGTTCGTCACGTTTTGTGGGAGAGAACTCAGCTCGAATTTTCGCCCGTCTTCGGACGGTCAGCGCAGCTGCTCGGTGGGCACCGCGTAGCGGTCCTGGTAGGCGCGCACCCGGTCGCGGACTTCGTCGGCGTCCAGGCCGGTGTCCGACCAGGTGTATCGACCCCGACCGCCGTCGCCGGGGTGGGCGGCCAAGAAGTCGCGCATCCGCGCTTCGGTGTCGGGCCGCAGCTCGCGGCCCAACTTGCGGTAGATGCCGCCGATCGTGGTCCAGGGGTCGTTGATGAAATCGGCGTAGTGCACGTCGATCACGCGATCGACCGGGATTCTGCCGCTGTCCCGCAGCGCCATCTCGCGCTCGAGGCCTACGACGATCTCCTCGTAGGACTGCGCCGCACATTCGGCGATCTCGGACTCGTCGCTACCCATCCGCCGCAGGTGGTGGGTCAGCGCGGCGATCGACGAGATGACGTTCAGCGGGTCGCGGTGCGTCTGCACGATCAGCGCGTCGGGATACTCGGTGAACAACGCATCGAGCTGCCACAGATGCGCCGGCGATTTCAGCAGCCACTGTCCCGGCACGCCGGATTGCAGGTGCTGCAAGAAGATTCGGTGGTAGCGGTAGGCGCCGGCGTGGTCGGCGTCGTTCAGCAGCCAGCGGTAGTAGCTCGGCAGGCGGTACTGCACCGAGAAGATCATGCTGGTGAACTCGCTGGCGGTGATGCGGACGCACTCCTGGCCGACCAGTGCGCCCATCGGGTGGAACGCCAGGAAACCAGGGATGATCTGCTCGGACATCTCGATGCTGGCTTGAGTGACGGCGATGCGGGGGTCGTCGTGGTAGGTCGCCGGCTGCGGTACCGGACACGGCGCGTCGACCTCCCAGGTCAGCGGCGCGCGCAGGTCGGGATCCTGGGCCAGCAGATCGAACAGGATCGTCGTCCCGGTGCGGGGCTGGCCGACGATGAAAATCGGCGCGTCGATGCCCTTGGCGGCGACCTCCGGATGCTGTTTACGCCAAGCGATCACGTCGAGGCGGTTCCTCAGGGCGCGCATGAGATCGAGATGGGCGATCTCCACCCCGATGGCTGACAGCCTCGCTTCGTTGAGCAGTCCGTCGACCAGCAACTCCAGTCCGGGCTGCCAGCCGTCGTCGCCGAAGTCGTCGGAACCGGCCTCTTCGCACGCGGTGGCGATCAAACGTTCCGGGGCGAACCGGTCCTGCAGCGCGGTCATTGCTGTGCAGCCCGCCGGCGCACGGACACCTCGACATCGGGCGCGGCCGGATTGTCCAACCACCGCAGCACCACAAACCCGCGATGCCGGCCCCCGGTATCGAGCCAATGGCCCAAGCCAAGATCCTCGGCGGCAATCGCGATGCGCACCCGGCCGTCCGGGTCCGGCGTGACGGCACGGTTGGTCACCGAGCTGTGCCGGCGAGGCGGCTCCAGACACTCATGCCAGATGCTTTCCAGGGTGACGTTCCAATACCGGGTGTCCGGCGGGGCGATGTCGAGCACCAGGGCTTCGTCCGGGTCGAGGCGGAAGGTGCCGATCATGTACAGGTTGTCCGGGGTGGTGTCGGCCGCGCCCAAGTCAGCGGCCTCGGCGGTGAGCAGGGTATTGGGGTTGTCGAGTAGCTCCGGCTTGATCGTGCGGTGCAGTGTCGTGAGCTTCATCAGCGACCAGGCCATCGCGGTGAACTGCTCGGCGAGTACCGCGTCGGTCAGCGGTGTCACGGGGTCTGGGTCGAGTGCCTCAATGTGCAGGCTGGCCAACTGCTCGGACGCGCGGTCGCCGATGTACTCGCGGACGACCACCGACGAGGCGTCCTGCGGAATCTTCAGCCACTGCGCGCCGCCGCTGTCGGCCGGCTCCTCGGTGGCCAGCACCAGCTCGAAATCGCCCGAGTGCAAGACCAGGTCGGCGTCGCTGAGATATCCGGCCATGCGTCGCGGCGTCAGCCCGGTGCCGGCAAGGATCTGAATGCCGAGATAGGCGCTGGTCCCGCGGGTGCCGGTGATGCGGTATCGGCGGTCACCGCGGATCATGGCGAGGTAGTAATTGCCGTCCGGATTCGGGCCGCCGATCATCCGCGTGGGCGAACACATGTCGAAGAACCATGGCTGATCCGGGTCGGCTTCCACGGACAGCTGCGCGCACAGCGAGCTCACGCGCGCGATCACCCGCAACCCTTCGGCGAGTTCCCGGTCCGACTCGGCGTCCTCAATCACCACGTTGGTGACGTTGCCCAACATTTCCTGGAAGAACCGCCACGAGGCCAGGGCCTGCGGCGCCTCGGCTTGAGTCATAGTCTCATACTTAGACTATGTCTCATCCAATAGCCAGCACTTCGCGGCAATCTCTTGTCGAGCAACGGCGCGCTGCGACCCGGCAGCGCATTGCCGCGGCCGCGGCGCAATTGGTGGGAAGTGTCGGCCTGGCCGGCGCGACGGTGGACCGGATCGCCGAGACCGCCGCGATCGGACGTGCGACTTTCTTTCGCTACTTCAACTCCAAGGAGGACGCCGTCGCCGAAGGGGTGAATGTCCAGTGGCTGGAGCGGATCACCACGGCGCTGGCCCACCAACCGGAAGGCCTGTCCGCCGGCGAGGCGGTGGTCGCGGCCTTTGGCGAACTGGGTGACGGCTTCGCCGAGATCGAGGACCAGATACGCGAACTGGCCACGCTCACCAGGTCATCGGAGACCCTGGACGCCTGGACGCTGCACATCTATGTGCGCTACGAGGCGGCGATCGCGGACCTCGTAGCGTCGCGCATACCCGAATTGGCGCCGCTGGATCCGCGGCCCCGACTGATCGGCGCACTGGCGATGGCCACCGTCCGGATCGCGCTGGACGACTGGTTGAGCCATGGCGGCTCGCTACCGGAGCGGGTGCGTGCCGGGCTGGCGGTCATCTCGATCGGGTGAGCGCATCGATGATGATCCGGGTGGTCAATTCGGCCCGCCGGCGTGAATACCGTTTGGCGTCCGAGAGGATCGGATAGACGACGCCGCCGACGATCGCATCCGCAGCGGACTCGGCGGTCTCGTCGTCGATATCGTCGGCGACCAGCCGGGTGCGGACACTGTCGTGCAACGGTTTGCTGAATCCCGCTCGGAGCTTGACCGCGGTGTCCTCGTGCTCCATGCCGGCGACGGTCAGGGTGCGCAGCATCGCGGCGCCGCGGGCGGTTGTCAGCGTCGAGGCGAGCTTGCCCACCCATTCGACGACGTCGGCGGCGAGATCACCGGTATGGTTCATCGTCGCCAGGATCCGGTCGGCGTCTTCGAGCATGACGTCGGCGACGAGCGCGGGCCGGCTGCGCCACCAGCGGTAGATGGTCTGTTTGCCCACGCCGGCCCGGGCCGCCACCGCCTCGATGGTCAGGCCGTCGAAACCCCGCTCGAGTAGCAACTCGCGGGTCGCGGTCACAATGGCCGTGCGGGACTTCTCGCTGCGGCGGCGCGGCGAGTTCGCCTGGGTTTGATCCGGTGGCATCTGGGGTGGTCCCGTTCGACTTCGATGCGGCAGGCTTGTTACCCTGCCACAAGACGAGACGGTTCGTCTTGTAAGGCCGAAAGGATAGCAGCCGGTGGGGGCGAAGCACAGCACTCTTGGGCGGCCTTCGCAGTGGGCACGCCGATGACCCTGGGATTGACGGCCGAGCAACAGGAGCTCACCGATGCCGTCGGGCAGTTCGCCGCCCGGCATGCTCCGGTTGCCGCGACGCGGGAGAGCTTCGACGCGCTTGCCCGGGGCGACCTGCCGGCCTGGTGGGATGCCCTGGTGGCAACCGGATTTCACGCGGTCCATCTGCCAGAGAGCGTCGGCGGGCAGGGCGGCGGACTGATCGACAGTGCATGTGTGCTGGAAGCGGCCGCCAAGGCGCTGCTGCCGGGCCCGTTGCTCCCGACGGTGGCCGCGGGTGCCGTTGCGCTGCAAGCGGTTCCGACACCGCCCCGGGAGGCGTTGCTGCGCGAACTGGCCTCCGGTCGGCCCGCGCTGGTCGTGCTGCCCGGCAACGGGGAGTTTCATGCCCGGCCCGCCGGTGACGGCTGGGTGATTTCGGGTGCCTCGGACCTCACGGCGGGCGTGTGTTCGGCGAAGGTGATCCTGGTCGCCGCGGTTGGCCCGGACGGCGACCTGGTGTGGGCCTTGGCGCACCCTGAAAGCCCCACGGCCGCAGTGGAAGCCGTCGACGGCACCGATATCGTGACCGATGTCGGCCGGCTGCGCCTGACCGACCACCGTGCCGAGGGAGTCCTGGTCGGCATCGACCCGCACCGGGCCGAGTGCGTCGTGGTGGGGTTGGTGGCGGCAACCACGGCTGGCATCACCCAATGGTGTGTCGAAGCCGTCACGGCACACCTGCGCATCCGCGAGCAGTTCGGCAAGGTGATCGGCACCTTCCAGGCGCTGCAGCACAGCGCCGCGATGCTGCTGATCAACAGCGAACTGGCCACCGCGGCAGCCTGGGACGCGGTACGCGCCCAGGACGAATCGCTCGAGCAGCACCGGATAGCGGCCGCCGGCGCGGCGGTGATCGCCATCTCACCAGTGCCCGACCTGGTGCTGGATGCCCTGACGATGTTCGGCGCTATCGGCTTCACGTGGGAACACGATGTGCATCTGTACTGGCGGCGCGCGATCAGCCTGGCCGCCTCGATCGGTCAGGCTAACCGCTGGGCCCGGCGGCTGGGGCAGCTGACTTGCACCCAGCAGCGGGACATGTCGGTGAACCTGGGTGACGCGGATGCGCAGTTCCGGTCCTGGGTGGCCCAAACCCTGGACACGGCAATGCAATTGAGTAATCCTCAACCGGGGCGTCAGGGTGACTACGAGGAATTCAAAACCGGACCGCAACGCACCCTGATCGCCGAAGCCGGCCTGATCGCACCGCACTGGCCGCCGCCGTGGGGACTGGACGCCGGTCCGCTGCGGCAGCTCATCATCGACGACGAGTTCGCCAAGCGCCCCGAACTGGTCCGCCCGTCGCTGGGCATCGCCGAGTGGATCCTGCCGTCGGTGCTGCGGGCGGCATCGAAAGAATTGCAGGACAAGCTGATACCGCCGACGCAGCGCGGTGAGATTGCATGGTGCCAGCTGTTCAGCGAACCGGCGGCGGGTTCCGACCTCGCCGCGCTGACCACCCGCGCCACCAAGGTCGACGGGGGCTGGCGCATCAACGGGCACAAGATCTGGACCTCGGTCGCCCAGCGGGCGGACTACGGTGCGCTGCTGGCCCGCACCGACCCGGCGGCCAGCAAGCACCGAGGCATCGGCTACTTCATTCTCGACATGCGCACCCCGGGGATAGAAATTCAGCCGATCAAGACCGCGACGGGCGAGGCGCACTTCAACGAAGTTTTCCTGACCGATGTCTTCGTGCCGGACGAGATGTTGCTCGGTGATCCGGTCGGCGGCTGGAATCTGGCCATCGCCACCATGGCCGAAGAACGTTCGGCGATCAGCGGTTACGTGAAGTTCGATCGCGCCGCGGCCCTGCGTCGCCTGGCTTCGGAAGCGGGGCCGGATCGCGACGACACGCTGCGCGCGCTTGGAGAACTCGACGCCTACACCAACGCGATCCGGGCCCTGGGTGTGCGCGAGACCATCCGCCTGCTGGATGGCCAGGCCTCCGGGCCGGCCTCCAGCATCGCCAAGGTGGCGATGAATGTTTTGCTGCGGCGCACCTTCGAAGCCACTCTGCAGCTGACCGGCCGGCTGGCCATGGTCGCGGACTCGGACCCGGCCATCGTGGAACCCTATCTGCACCTACCCGCCGAGCTGATCGGCGGCGGGACCCGGGAGATCCAGCTGAACATCATCGCCCAGATGATTCTCGGCCTGCCCCGCAAATAACCGACCACATAGCCGACAACGAGGAAACCACATGGGATTACGCGGGGAAGCCGCCATCGTCGGGTATGTCGAACTGCCACCGGAGCGCCTGAACAAGGCCTCGCCCGCGCCGTTCGTCCTCGAACAGTGGGCCGAACTGGCCGCGGCTGCGCTCGACGACGCGGGCCTGCCGGGTGACGTCGTGAACGGCATCGCCGCATCGCATCTGGCCGAGTCGCAGATCTTCGTGCCCTCCACCATTGCCGAATACCTCGGCGTGCCGGCCCGATTCGCGGAACTGGTGGATCTCGGCGGTGCCAGCGCGGCCGCGATGGTGTGGCGGGCCGCCGCGGCGATCGAGCTCGGCATTTGTGACGCGGTGTTGTGCGCATTGCCGGCCCGCTACATCACCCCGTCGTCCAAGCAGAAGCCCCGGCCGATCGTGGACGCGATGTTCTTCGGTTCGTCGAGCAACCAATATGGCTCTCCGCAAGCGGAATTCGAGATTCCCTACGGAAACCTCGGTCAGAACGGGCCCTACGGTCAGGTGGCGCAACGCTATGCGGCGGTGTACGGGTACGACGAGCGGGCCATGGCGAAACTCGTTGTAGACCAGCGGGTCAACGCCAACAACACGGAGGGCGCCATTTGGAAGGACAAGCCGCTCACCGTCGAAGACGTGTTGGCCAGCCCGGTGATCGCGGACCCGCTGCACATGCTGGAGATCGTGATGCCGTGCGTGGGCGGCGCCGCCGTCGTGGTCGCCAACGCCGACCTGGCCCGCCGGGCCAGGCGCCGGCCGGTGTGGATCAAAGGATTCGGCGAGCATGTGCCGTTCAAAACCCCCACCTACGCCGAAGACCTGCTGAACACGCCGATGGCGGCCGCGGCCGATACCGCGTTCGGCATGACCGACCTGACTCGCGAGCAGATGGACATGGTCTCCATCTACGACTGCTACACGATCACCGTGATGCTGTCTCTCGAGGACGCGGGTTTCTGCGAGAAGGGCACCGGCCTGGACTTCATCACCGGCCATGACCTCACCTTCCGCGGGGACTTTCCGCTCAACACCGCCGGGGGCCAATTAGGTTTCGGTCAGGCCGGATTGGCCGGCGGCATGCATCACGTTTGCGACGCCACCCGCCAGATCATGGGCCGTGCCGGTGCGGCACAGGTCGCCGACTGCAACCGGGCGTTCGTATCCGGCAACGGCGGAATCCTCTCCGAGCAAACCGCCCTCGTGCTGGAAGGCGACTGACGATGAACTTCGACCGCCCGATGCCCGTCAAAACACCCACCACCACGCCGTTCTGGGATGCGCTGGCCGAGCACCGCATCGTCATCCAGTACTCACCGTCGGCGCAGGCGTACGTCTTCTACCCCCGGGTGCGGGCACCGCGGACGCTGGCCGACGACCTGGAATGGCGCGAGATCTCCGGCATGGGGACGTTGTATTCGTACACTGTGGCACGCCGGCCGGTCAGCCCGCATTTCGCCGACGCGGTTCCGCAACTGCTGGCCATTGTCGAATGGGATGAGGGGCCAAGGTTTTCCACCGAGATGGTGAACGTCGAACCGGACGGACTGCGGGTCGGTATGCGGGTACGCCCGGTGTTCTTCGACTACCCCGACCACGACGTCACGATGCTGCGCTACGAGCCCGCCTGAGGCGAGCGTCTGCTCGCGCAACGGAATGCAACAGAAGTTACATCTGTGCCCAGACGATCTTGGTCTGCAGGTAGGTCTCGAGGCCGGCCTTGCCGGACTCGTACCCCCACCCGGACTGCTTGTACCCGCCGAACGGCATGGAGTGGTCGAACTGCATCTGGCAGTTCAAGCCGACCGTTCCGGCCTTGAGTCGCTTGGCGATTCGATGCGCACGGCCCAGGTCGTTGGTCCAGGCGGTCGCGGCCAGCCCATAGGTGCTGTCGTTGGCCAGCGCCACCGCCTCGTCCTCGTCGTCGAACGGTATGACCGCGACCACCGGGCCGAAGATCTCCTCCTGGAAAAGCCGGCTGGTGGTGGCGACGTTGGTAAGCACGGTGGGGCGGATGAAGTAGCCCCTGCGGTCCACGCGATTCCCGCCGGTGACAACCTCGACGCCGTCGTTGCGGCCCTGCTCCAGGTACCCCAACACGCGGGTCAGCTGCTTCTGGCTGATCAGCGGGCCGATCAGGCTGCCCTCGTCTTTGGGACCGCCCTGGGGCAGGGCGTCGGCGACCTTGGCCAGCTGCTCGACGAACTGGTCGAAGATGCCGCGCTGCACAAAGATTCGCGAACCGCACACACATGCCTGACCGGAGTGGATGAAGGTGCCGAAGGCCGCCATCGGGACGGCCTTGGACAGGTCGGCGTCGTCGAATACCACCACTGGCGACTTGCCGCCCAGTTCCAGGGTGACCTTCTTCAGGTTGCTGTCACCCGCGGCGTGCACGATCGCGCGGCCGACCTCGGTGGATCCGGTGAAGGCGACCTTCTCGACGTCGGGGTGCGCGGTGATGGCCGCACCGGCGGTGTGGCCGTAGCCCAGCAGCAGGTTCGCCACCCCCTCGGGCACGCCCGCTTCGTGCAGGATGTTGTCCAGCACCAGCGCTGAGAGCGGAGTCTCCTCTGCGGGTTTGACCACGCTGCTGCATCCCGCCGCCAGCGAGGGCGCAAGCTTGGCGCAAAAGTTGAAGACGGGTCCGTTCCACGGAAAGATCAGGCCCACAACGCCGTACGGCTCTTTGAGGGTGTAGGCGTGCTGGTGTGAGTCGATGCCGGTGAGGCCCCCGGTGTGGACGTCGGCCGCGATGCCTTCGATCTTCGTGCACCAGCCGGCGTAGTACCGGAAGAACTCCGACCCCACCGTCACGGTGCCCTGGGCCTGCAGCGGGGTCATGCCGGCGTTCAGCGACTCGAGTTCGGCGAGCAGTTCGGCGTTCTGGTCGATCAACTCGCCGACCCGCCACAGGATCTTGGCCCGCTCGCTGGGCGGCTTGTCCCGCCACACGCCTGACTCAAAGGATTCCCGCGCGCGCTTGACCGCGTCCTCGACGGCTTCGGGACCGCAGTCCTTGAACTCGGTGACCTGCTCTTCGGTGGCGGGATCGACTACCGCGATCGTTTCACCGGTGCCGGGTCGTTCGCGGATCTCGTCCAAAACAGCCTGGACCGCCATTCGTACTCCTCCTTGAGTAGCTACCTCGTCATGGCGAGGTTATGCGCTTAACCAATCAATGTCCAGAGCCGGCGTTGCGCGCCGTCAGGTCGACGAGCGCACCACGACCCAAGCGATATCGGTGATGTCGGGCGACGGCGGGGACGGATATCCCAGCTTCTCGTAGAGTTCGGCGATTGCCGCGTCGGCCAGCGCGCGGGGATTGAATTCGACCGAGGTCAGCGGCGGTGTGCTGACCACACCCATGGGGCTGGCATCCACCCCGATCACCGCCAGGTCCTGCGGGCACCGAAGTCGCGCCGCATGGATGCCGTACAGGACGACGCAGGCGATGTCGTCGCTCTGCGCGCAGACCGCGGTGACGCCGTCGCGGACCCATCCCCGGACCACCTCCGCGGCGTTGTCCACCGCGATCTCGGCGACGAATACCGGTGGCAGGCCTCGTGATTCGACGGCGCGAGAGACGCCGTCGAACCAGTAGTCACCCAGCGCGCGCCACTTGGGGCTGCCGCCGTAGGCGAAGGCCATTTGCCGGTGCCCACGCGACACGAGGTGTGCCACCCGCATTTCGCCGACGGCGAGGTGCGGGTCGCCGAGGGCGGGCAGTGTCCCGATTTCGACGTAGGGGATGCCCGCGGCTTTCACCGCGCTTGCGGCGGCCTCGCTGAGCGGAAAGAGGCTGGTCACCGCCACCGGGTCGAGATTCTCGATGGCGTCGACCACGTGGTGGTTGTCCTCGGTCTCGAAGATCTGCACTTGCAACAAACCCAGTCGCGCCAGCTCCGTGGTCATCCGGGAACCGGCCTGGATCGGCATGTCGCCCACCGCGATGTGCGGCACGACGAAAAGAACGACGCCGCTCTTGCCACGGGCTAGATTGCGGGCCGCCATGTTCGGGCGGTAACCGAGCAATTTCGCGGCGCGGTTCACCGCTTCCCGGGTCTGCGCGGAGATCCGACGGCCCTCGGCGTTGTTGAGCACGTAGCTGACGGTGGCGGTCGAGACATCCGCCAGGCGAGCCACGTCAGCGGTGGTGGGCCGCACACCTTTGTCCCCGCTCAACTCGTCACCTTCCGGGCGCCGTGATGCCTCATGGTGGCACGCGCCCTCGCGCCGCAGCGCGCAATACCCCGTCCTCGGGCCGCACCGGATTTTCGGAGTGAATGACTAATAGTCTGTAATCGGGCGCCGCCTAGTCCGTTCAGCACATGCGTTCTACCTCGTAACTCCGTTGACACCGCAATCGAAATCATTGTCTACTAGTCTGCGGAAAAAGGGGTGCGGGAGATGGACAAAGACAATCTGATCCTGATCAGCGTCGACGACCATATCGCCGAGCCGGCGGACATGTTCGAGGCGCACGTGCCCGCGAAGTACAAGCACCTCGCCCCGCGGGTGGTCATCGAGCCCGACGGCATCCAGCAGTGGTACTACGGGGAGATCCGTGGTCGGAACATGGGTCTCAACGCCGTCGCGGGCAAACCCCGGGAGATGTACAACGTCGACGCCTCACGCTACGACGAGATGCGCCCGGGCTGCTTCAACGTCGACGAGCGGGTCCGCGACATGAACGCCGGCGGGCAGCTGGCCGGTCTGAACTTTCCGAATTTCACCGGCTTCTCCGGCCAGGTGCTCAACCAGGGCCCGGACCGCGACGTCAACCTGGTGATGATCAAGGCCTACAACGACTGGCACGTCGACGAGTGGTGTGCCGCCTACCCGGGACGGTTCATCCCGTGCGGCGTCCTGCCGCTCTACGACGTGGACGAAGCGGCCAAAGAGGTGAAAAGGCTGGCGGACAAGGGCTGTCACGCGGTGACATTCTCGGAGAATCCGGAAGCGTTGCAGATGCCCAGCATTCACACCAGGTATTGGTATCCCCTGTTCGAGGCCGTATGTGACAACAACACCGTTTTGTGCACCCACGTCGGCTCGGCCTCGCGATCTCCGATGGTGTCCATGGACGCACCGGCCAGCGTGATGATGACCGCCTCGTCGATGATGAGCATGTTCACCTTCACCGAGCTGATCTGGGCGGAGTTCTGGGCCGACTTCCCGGAGCTGAAATTCTCACTCACCGAGGGTGATGTCGGCTGGATGCCCTACTTCCTGTGGCGGGCCGAGCATGTCTACAACCGGCATTCGGGCTGGACCATGGCCAAGTTCCCGCGCGGTTACCGCGGTCCCGCCGACGTGTTCCGGCGGCACTTCTACACCTGCTTCATCAGCGACAAGGTCGGCGTGCAGAACATGGACTGGTTCAACGAGGACATGCTGTGCTGGGAGTCCGACTTCCCGCATTCCGACAGCAACTGGCCGTTCGCGCCGGAAGACGTGATCGAGACGATGGGCCATCTCGACGACGCCGTGATCGACAAGATCACCCACGAAAACGCCATGGCTGCATATTCTTTCGACCCCTTCCGGCACATCCCCAAGGAACAGGCCCGCGCCGGCCGGCTGCGCAGCCAGGCTACCGACGTGGACGTGGTGACGCACGTCGGCCACCAGGCCAGCCAGCGCGACCGGGACGCCTGGACCCGGATGACTCAGTTCGCCCTACAGGCGCAGGGCGCCAAGCCGGTGACGGTGGAGGCGCCGGGGATTGCCGGACGCGCGACCACCCTGGGTAACTGAAAGTGACACCGCGGGCAGCTTTCGACGGCTGGCGGGTGCTCGAACTGTCGAACGGGATCGCGGCGGCATACGCCGGGAAGATGTTTGCCGACGCGGGCGCCGAGATTGTGAAAATCGAATCAGCACAGGGTGATTCACTGCGGCACTGGTCGGCCGGCGGCGGACCGCCCGGAGCGTTGTTCGATTACCTTGCCGCGGGCAAGAAGTCGGTGGTCGACCAGAACCCGGCGGCCCTGCTCGCCGGTGTGGACGTGGTGCTCACCGACTTGACCGACGGGTGGACGCTGGACCGCATCACGGCCCAAACCGGGCCGGCGGCCGTGGTGGTGGCCGTGACGCCGTTCGGGACGACGGGACCATACATCGACGAGCAGGTGGTCGCCAACGAGTTCATCCTGCAGGCTCTGTCCGGTTCAATCGCGAGCCGGGGCTGGCCGGGCGACGAACCCGTCCAAGCGGGCGGCCGGCTCGGCGAGTGGCTTGCCGGAACCTTCGCGGCGGCCGTCGCCGCGGCGACGGCGCGTCGTGCCCGACGATGGGGCGCGGGCGAAATCATCGACGTGTCGACGTATGAGGCGATGGCGATCGCGATGGGCGGACTGCCCGCCATGTCAGCCAGCGTGATGGGGCCCGACTCCGTGATGAACTCTCGCAGCTTGGAACTGCCGTCGATCGTTCCGACGGCCGACGGGCTGGTCGGCTTCTGCACCATCACCGCGCAACAGTTCCAGGACTTTCTGGTGCTGATCGAGCGGCCTGAGCTGATCGACGACCCGGAACTGGCGGCCGTCGACGGTCGCATCGCCCGCCGCGACGAGTTCCTCGGCATGGTCACCGAATGGACGCAGCGACGCACCACCCAGGAGATCGTGGACCTGGCGGTCGCCTTCCGAATCCCGGTGGCACCCATCGCCACCCCAGCCGCCTTGCCCACCGTCGACCACTTTGTGCACCGCGGTGTATTCGTCGAATCCCCACTCGGCGTTCTGCAACCGCGGGTGCCCTACCGTGGCGACGCGATCGCGACCAAACCCCCCGGGTGCGCGCCGGAGCTCGGTGCCGACACCGGCACCGTGCAGTGGCCCCCGCGACCCCACCAGCCCAACCCCGCCGCCGCCGAAGCACTTCCGTTGTCCGACATCCGCGTCGCCGACTTCACCGCCTTCTGGGCCGGACCGTTCGCCACCCAATTCCTCGGTGCCCTCGGCGCCGACGTGATCAAGGTGGAGGGAGTGCGTCGCCCCGACGGCATGCGGTTCTCCGCGGGCCGCCCGCCCAGCTGGGAACAGTGGTGGGAATGGGGCCCGGTGTTCCTGTGCAGCAACAACAACAAGCGCGGGACCAGTGTGGAACTGAGCACCGACGTCGGCCGCACTGTGGCGCTCGATCTCATTGCCGCAAGCGATCTCGTGATCGAAAACTTTTCGCCTCGGGTGATGGAGAATTTCGGTTTGGAGTGGGCGGCGGTGCACGCGGCCAATCCGCGCGCGGTCATGGTCCGGATGCCGGCATTCGGGCTCGACGGGCCGTGGCGCGACCGGGTGGGGTTCGCCCAAACCATGGAGCAGGCCACCGGAATGGCCTGGATGACCGGACATGCCGATGGGCCGCCCCTCATCCCGCGGGGGGTGTGCGACCCGATCGCCGGACTGCACGCCGCCTTCGCCGCCGTTGCGGCGCTGGTCATCCGCGACCGGGACGAGATCGGTGTGCATGTCGAGTCGACGATGGCGGAAGCGGCACTCAACGTCGCCGCGGAGATGCTGGTGGAATACTGTCGCAACGGGATCGAATTGCGTCGCAATGGGAATCGAGGACCCGGGGCGGCACCGCAGGGCATTTTCCCTTGCCAGGGCGAGGACCGGTGGGTTGCCCTGGCCGCGACGGACGATGCGGGCCGTCGTGCCCTGGCCGAACTGATCGACCGGCCGGACCTGGACGCCGACGAGGCCTCCTGGCGAGATCGGGCCGACGAACGCGACAAGTTGATCGCGGACTGGGCCGCGCGCCGCGGCGTGGCCGACGCCGTCGACGCGTTGCGCGCCTGTGGCGTGGCCGCCGCACCGGTGAAACCACCGGCTGACCTGCTCACCGACCCACAACTGCTGGCTCGGGGCTTTTGGGAACGGGTAGACCACCCGGCCGCGGGTTCATTTCTGTGTACCGGCATGCCTTTTGCGTTCGTCGGCAAACCGCGGCGCTGGATCCGCCGGGTCGCGCCCCTGTACAGTCAGCACACCGGCGAGGTGTTGACCGGCCTATTGGGTTACAGCGCAGCACAACTGGCCGCGTTGATGGCCTCGGGCGTCACCGCATCGCGGCCGGCGGGACTCTGAGATGGCCGTCACGCTGTGCGTCCCGCCCCGCCCGGGCGAGCTGTGTGCTCCCGTGCGCTTTCTGCTACGCCAGAATTCGGTGGTGCTGGAACTGACCGCGCGGCACCGCATCACCGGTGTCGAATGGGACGAGGACCAACAAGCCGTCGCGATGCTTGTCGAAATCACCGACCCGCAGACCGCGCGGCCGGTTGATGTGCGGATCGACGTTGTCGAGGCCGGAGACTCACCCGCCGACGGCCGGTCCCGAATGATCGGGCGCGTTGCCCGGAGCGGCCGTGACTATGACGTCGTAGGCACCTATCTCGGCGTCGTCGCAGACGAAAACTGAAGGTACAGGAGCGAAGTGAGCCCCACGATCAAGCCCACCGCCGCCATTGTCGGTGTGTACAACACCCGGCAGGGTCGCCGGTTGGACGGCGAGACCTCACGCAGCCTCGCGGTTCAGGCCATTCGCGGCGCCCTCGACGACGCGGGGCTGACCCTTGACGACGTAGACGGGGTCAGCGCCGGCCCGATGTCCACCGCGCTGATCTACGACCTGCGGATCGGACCGGCCTGGCAGGGGCTGGGTTTCGGGGTCGGCATGATCACCGAGGCCGCCACGGCGATCGAACACGGCATGGCCGATGTGGTGGTGCTGGTCGCAGCGCAGGCCGGCGAGTACCGCGACCACGAGGCCACGGCGCCGTGGACCAGACCGGAGAACGAATTCGTCGCACCGTGGGGCATGTTCACCGCCGCCGAGTTCGCGCTCATCGCCCGCCGGCACATGCACGTCTACGGCACCACGCGCGAACAACTGTCGATCGTCGCCGCCACCATCCGCAACAACGGCTCCCGTAACCCGGAAGCCGTTTACTACCAACGCGGTCCGTTTCAGCCGGACGACATCACCGCATCCCGCCCCATCGCCGATCCGTTTCATCTTCTCGACTGCGCAACCACATCCGAAGGTGGGTGCGCATTGGTGGTGGCCAACCTGGCGAAGACCCAAAGCTCGGCGAAACCCATTTACATTCTGGGCAGCGGTGCGGATTTCCACGGGCCGTCGTATCAGCACCCGCCCGCCTGGGATCTGGTGGGCCGCCGCGGTGACCACGTCAACGGTGTGGTCGGCCGGCGCGCCGCCGACCGGGCGTTCACACACGCGGGCCTGTGCCGGGATGACGTGGATGTGCTGGAACTCTACGACCCGTTCTCCTTCGAGATCATCCGCCAGTTGGAGGCATTCGGCTTCTGCGGCGAGGGCGAAGGCGGACCCTTCGTCGCCGACGGCCACATCGATATCGGGGGCAGTCATCCGATCACCACGGACGGAGGAACCATGTCGTTCAGCCACGCCGGCGCCAACCCACAAATGATGCAGCGGGCCGTTCGCGCCGTCACCCAGCTGCGGGGCGATGCGGGAGAACTGCAGGTCCCGAATGCCCATGTCGCCCTGTGCAGTAACGGGGGAGCGGGTGCCCTGTTCACCACGGTCCTGCTACTCGGAGACGAGCCACGGTGAACGCCGCAGACCCGCTGCGACCGCAAACCGGTGCCGTCCCACACGCCGCCGGCCACCTCAGTGCGCCATTCTGGGACGGCTGCCGGTCAGAAGAATTGAAATATCAACGCTGCCAAGGCTGCGGTGCGGCCAACTTCCCGCCGACCGAGCACTGCCGGTACTGCCTGTCTGCTCACCTGATTTGGCTGCCCAGTGCCGGAGAGGGCGAAATCTACAGCTGGACAATCGTTTACCGGCCGGTGACCGCGGAATTTGAACCGCCCTACGCACCGGCGATCGTGACCTTGGACGAGGGTTATCAGATGCTGACCAACCTGATCGATGTCGCGCCCGACGAGGTGGCGATCGGTATGCGGGTGCGCGTGCAATTCCGAGTCTTGACAGACGATCTCACGCTGCCCTACTTCACCAGGTCGCCGTGAGTCCCCGCCAGACCACCGACGGTCTGCCGGTGACGGCCTACCTGGTGCTGGGCGTGCTGGCGGCCAACGACGAGCAACTCACCGCCGGCGAGATCAAGATGCGCGCCGAATTGTCGGTGGGCCACTTCTACTGGTCGCCGTCGGTCAGTCACGTGCGGCGCGAATTGAACCGGTTGCTGGAGCGGGGCATGGTCGGCGAGATCCAAGCCCAGGCCGGCAAGCGGGCGATCACGCTGTACGAAACAACCGAGTCGGGTGTCGACGGGCTGCGCCGCTGGGTGCAGCACTTCCCCGGCGAGGACCAGGTGGTCATCAAGCACCCGGTCATCCTGCGAACCTGGCTGGCCCGCGGTGAGGACCCCGAACGCGTGGTCGACACCCTGGATCGGCATCTCGAGGCGACGCGAGCCCGGTTGGACGAAGCGCTGTGGTCCAGACAGCGGTCCCGCGAGCTCGGCATCCCTGACGATCCCGATCAGCGTTACTCGCTCGCGGTGCTCGACTACGCCATCCGGGGTCTGTACGCCGAGATCTCCAACATCGCGCAGCTGCGGGACGAGATCGCCACGGGCACAACACAAGACCCGGTACGACGGGTCAGACGACCGAAGGGGCAGATCCGCCGCCGCGGGACCGGCTGACCCAGCGTCAGCCGCCCACCATGATCAGGCCGCCGTCCACGGCCAGCAACTGGCCGGTGATGAAGCCCGAGCCGGAGCCGGCCAGGAACACCAGCACCGGCGCCAGGTCTCGCCCCGGGTCGCCGAGTGCGCCCCCGAGCGGAATCCGCGTCTTGAGTTGTTGGTCGATCAGGGCGCCCGCCTCTGGACCGAGGAAGTCTCGCAACCGGTCGGCCCCCGGCGTCTGCACGGCCGGCGCCAGCGCGTTCACCGTAATCTTGTCCGCGGCCCAGGCCTGAGCCGCCGATCGTGTCCAGGCTTGTACCGCACCCTTGGTCGCGGCGTAGACGGCCGAGATCGGGCTGCCCATCACCGCCTCGGACGACCCGAAATTGATGATCCGACCGCCCTTGCCCTTCATCACGCCGTAGACGGCCTGGTTGGTGAGGATGGTCGCTTTCACATTGGTGTCCAACAGGAACGAGATCTCATCGGCGCCGATATAACCCGGTATGCCGGGCTGCCACAGTCCGGCGGCGTTCACCAGCACGTCCAGTCCGGCCAGGTGTTCGGCGGCGGTATGCACCATCGACGCAACCGCGTCGGCGTCGCGCACGTCGCACTGCAGCCACGTCGCCTCGAGTCCGTCCGGCGGGGGTGTCCGGTGATACGTCGCGACGACCTGAGCGCCCGCCTCGGTCAGCGCGGCGACCGCGGCCGCGCCGATACCGGTGGCGCCACCGGTGACCAGAATTCGTCGGCCTTGCAACGTCGTCACCTCGGACATGAGGAGAACGTTAGCCCGGCGATCGGGCAGTATCGGTAGTTATGGCGCTACTGCTCTGGGATCAGCACACCTGCCTGCCCCTGCAGGCCGGCGCCGAAGTCGACCCGCTTGCCCGGTATCAGCGGCGCGGCGGCGCATTGCTGTCGGTCAATGCTGGCTATTCCCCGCACGGTTTCGACGACACCGTGGCGCTACTGCACCACTTCCGCGGTGCCGTGCAGGCTCATCCCGGCCTGGAGCTGGCGGCCACCGCCGAGGACGTGGAAACCATTGCGGGCGTGGACCGTACCGCGGTGGTCTTCGACCTGGAAGACTCACGCCCCGTCGACGACGACCTGGACAACCTGGCGGTATTGGCCGAGCTGGGGGTGCGAACCCTGCTGCCCACGTACAACCACGCCAACCGCGCCGGCAGTGGCTGTCTGGATACCCAGGACGGCGGCTTGACAAGCTGGGGCCGTTCGATCGTCGCGGAGCTGAACAACGTGGGTATTGTTCCAGACGGTTCGCACTGCAGCGCCCGGACCGGACTGGGCATGTGTGAAGTGTCAACCGGCCCAGTGATTTACAGCCACTCCTGCATGCGTTCCGTCTGGGACCACCCGCGCAACATCACCGACGAACAGGCGCGGGCATGCGCAGCCACCGGTGGAGTCATCGGCATCACGGGTGTCGGTATCTTCCTCGGCCCCAACACCCCCACCCTTGAGGCCATGACTCGGCATCTGGAGTACGCGGTGGACCTGGTCGGCATCGACCACGTCGGCATCAGCAGCGACTATTCCTTCGACTACGCCGATTTCGTCGAAGAGTTCACCCGAAACCCGCACCTGTTCGACGACAGCTACACCCGCTGGGGCACCATCCAGTGGATGCCGCCCGAGACGCTGCTGATGCTCGCGGACCATCTCGGGCGGCGCGGCTGGCGCACTGACGACATCGCGGCGGTGCTGGGCCGGAACTTTCTTCGGGTGGCCGAACGCGCCTGGCGCAATTAGCCCCGGGACTAGGTGCGCACCGCGACCGACGACAGCAGATCGGCGAGCCGGTCCGGTTGGTCGACCATCGAAAAGGTCCGAGCGCCTGCGATGACCTCGAGCCGGGCATTCGGGATGGTCGCCGCAAGTCGGCGTCCGTCCTGGAGTTCGAAGAACGCGTCATCCTCGGACCAGGCGATCAGTGCGGGCTTATCGAACCCGGGCAACCGGCGAGCGACGTCCAGGGTGACCTCGGTGCGCAGTGAAAGCGTCAGCTGGCGAAGGTCTTCGGCGACGGCCGGGTCGGACAAAGCCGGATGCACCCAGATCTGGGTCAGGTCGTCGATGTCGGTGTACGCCAGACCTTCGTAGGCGCGCCGGCGGGCGAGGGGCGCGCGCATCGTCTGGATCGCTGTCTTGAACAACGACTTCGACTTGGCCGCCAGGATCACCGGCTTGAGGATCGGCGGCGGGAAGTGCTCGAACGCATCGCAACTGGTGAGCACCAGTGCCCCGAGGCGGTCCGGGTGATGTGCGGCGACCAGTTGGGTCACCACCCCGCCGGTGTCGTTGCCGACCAGGACGACGTCCTCGAGGTCGAGAGCGGCGAGTACCTCGGCCACGATGCCTGCCACGCCGGTAATGGTCCGGTCTGCGCCGCGGCGCAGCGGTGCCGGGTGTGCGCCCAGCGGCCAGGTGGGGGCGATGCAGCGCAGACCGCGTCCGGCCAGCTGCTCGCTTACCGGACCCCACAACTGTCCGCCCATCATGTATCCATGCACGAACACGACGGGCCTGCCGTTTTCGGGTCCCGTTGCTTCGAAATGAATGATTCCGGCGCTAATGTCGATCGTTGGCATTGATCACTCCCACTAGAGATATATAGTTACAAACAGTCTGTCTGTTCGTAAGTTACCAACAGGTTGTATGGAAATTAAGAGGCGCACGCAAGAGGAGCGTTCCGCGGCAACCCGCGAAGCGCTGATAACGGCTGCGCGCAAACTTTTCGGCCAACGCGGCTATGCGGACGTGGGGACACCGGAGATCGCGAAGGAGGCCGGCGTCACCCGCGGCGCGATGTATCACCAATTCACTGATAAGGCAACACTTTTCCGCGATGTCGTGGAGGCGGTGGAGCAGGACGTGATGGCCCGGATGGCAGGCTTGGTGGCCGCGTCCGGTGCGGTGATGCCCGCTGACATGATCCGGTCGGCGGTCGACGCCTGGCTGGAGGTATCCGGTGATCCCGAAGTGCGGCAGTTGATCTTGTTGGACGCGCCCGCCGTGCTGGGCTGGGCCGCCTTCCGGGACGTCGCCCAGCGCTACAGCCTCGGGATGACCGAACAACTGATCACCGAGGCAATCAAGGCCGGTCAGCTCGGGAAGGTGCCGGTGCGCCCGCTGGCCACCGTGCTGATCGGCGCGCTCGACGAGGCGGCCATGGCCATCGCGACCGCCGACGATCAAAAGCGCGCCCGCAAGGAGATCGGGCAGGTGCTGCACCGGTTGATCGACGGGATGCTTGAGGACCGCGAATAGGGCCGCCGGCTACTGCAACTGCTCGTCACTTCACTGTTGCGATCGTCCTGCGAGAGAGTTCCGTGGCGATGTCACACGGGTTGGGAAACGGCTTCCTGACGAACTGGATCGACCACTCGAAGAAGTCGTCCTGATACTGAATGCCGACGTCGCAAAGGCGGGTGCCGAGCCGATCGGTGGCTACCGCGATGTAACCGCTGTGCCCGTCGACGGTGATGTCGCTGACCGACGAGCGACTGAGGTCCTCGTTCTTGCGTTCACGCCCGATCGGGCTGCCGCGGAACCAGCTGAACGAGAACCAGGGTCCGTCGATGCTGCCATTGACCAGCCATTGACACCCCACCGGGTTGCGGGCGGTCAAGACAAGTCCGGCCACACCGGTGAGTTCGGCGATGGTTTGGTCGGTCACGCCGCCGCACTCGGGGAAGAACGGTCCGTGCTTGGCCTGCTTCGTGGTGGTGGTCGATGACGGCGACGAAGGGCCGGTCGCCTCGGATGAACCACCGGAGCAGGCGGTCACCAGCGGCAACAATGCCAGCACGAGGTAGCGGCGGTACCAGAACATCTCAGCGCTCACCGAGCAAAGGCACTGTTCATCCGCCTTTTCAGAACATCGTCGAACCGACGGTAGGTGTGCCGCAAGGTATCTCCCGGCCAGCGGTCCGCGACGAGTTCGGCGGGCAGCTGTGGATCCCGCTGCAGATGCTGGATCACGGCGACCGACAACGCGAACTTGTCGGCAATGCTCTGCGCCGAACCGTCGCTGTTGTCTTCGAGGGCTGCCTCCATAGCGTCGATGAGCGCCCTGGCATCGCTCGCCCAGTCGTCGAGGGCGAAGAGTGCGCGCATCCGGTCCGCACCGATTTCGGTCACCGCGCGGTGGAAATGGGTGCATTGCCGGTCCAATACCGACCGATATGCCGGAAGACGCTGCGGGTCAAGGTTATCCGGCCGGATCCAGACACCCTCTCGAAGCTCGGCCAGATGCAGCGCGGTCGCGGCCTTGCGTAGCTCGAGGCGGTCGGCAGCCGAACGGCGCTCCAGCGCGACGATTGCCAGTTCCCAAGTACCGTCCCATGCGCCACCGTCTGCGAATCGGGACGCTTCGTCGACGCGCTGCCGCCGATCCAGCAACCGTCCGGCAAGGGCGTAGCTGCCGTCGTCGCCGGTCACTTCACCGTTGGAAACCATTCGCCACAAACAGGTCCGGGCCGCACCGTCGCTGATAGCGAACAGCGAGGCGATCGCGACCAGCTCCGCCACGGTCAGACGGCCCTCGTCGGAACCCAAAAGTGCTGACGCGAGGACGGAACGCGCGCTGAGCGGTCGATTGCCGATCAGCTCGCGGACCCGAGCCGCAGTTGCTGCCGCCATCCCTCTATCTTCGCTGATGAACCGTCATATCACTGAATTATTGACACGTGACTAGCGAAGTGTGATACTTGGCCATGGCTACGCCGACGAAGCCCTTGGATGCCGGCTCGCTTGCCCGCTCGGTTGCAGATGACGTCGAGATTGTCCGCCGGGTCTTGGCGCACATCGATGCCGGCACCACCGACGAGGGTGTCGCCTGGCGCGAACCCGTCGAAAACTATTTGGATCCAGCACGATTCGCTACCGAGATGCGGATGTTGCGCGCGATGCCAAGCGTATTCGTTCCCTCGGCGGCGATACCCAATCCGGGCGACCATGTCGAACGAACCGCGTTCGGCGTGCCGCTGTTCGCGGTACGGGGTCGTGATCATCGGGCGCGGGTGTTCCGCAATGCCTGCCGCCACCGGGGTTTCACACTGGTCGAGGGCTCCGGATGCGCCAAAGCGCTGGTGTGCCGTTATCACGGCTGGACCTACCGGCTGGACGGTTCGCTCGCGCATGTGCCATACCGTGACGCATTTCCCGACCTCGACATGGCGGCGCGCGGCCTGGTCGAGGTGCCCAGCCATGAGGCAGACGGACTCATCGTCATCGAGGCGCTCGCGGGTGGCTCCCCGCAGTCAGCCGGCGACGCGGCGCTGGCGTGGCTGACCGATGGCAGTGCTTGGCACGACAAGTTGGTGCCCGCGCGGCAGCTGGTTCAGGTGGACTCGACGCTGCGAGCGATGAACTGGAAGGTGCTCGTCGAACAGTTCCTGGAGGGTTACCACATCCGCTGGACCCACCAGAACACCTTTTTCCCGCTGCAGTACGACGATCTGAACGTGGTGGAGCAGTTTGGTCCGAACTGTCGAATCACCTTCCCGTACCGCAACATCGAGCGCCTGCGTGATCGGCCAGAGAGCAGCTGGACGACGGACGCCCGGGTCACCTATCTGTATCAGCTGTTCCCTAACGTGATGCTGGCGACGTTCCCGGACTTGATGCTGGTGGTTGTGATCGACCCAGTGGATGTCGGCCACAGCACAGTGGTCATCTACTCACTCGTCAAACCCGAGGTTGCCGAGCGAATCTCCGGTGACAGCCGCGATGCCGCGGGCACGCTCATCGCCCGTGGCGCGATCGAGGACAACGAGATGTCCGAGGGTGTGCAGCGCGGTTTGCATTCGGGGGCCAATGAATTCGTCGAGTTCGGGCGGCACGAGAGCGCGATCGGCCATTTCCACGCGGTTCTCGACGAGCGCCTGAGCCGATTGTCTGAGCCAGTTTTCTGACCCTACGGGGTCTTCAGGAATACATCGTTGAAAGTGACCGTCCGCAGCTTCCGGTCGCGGATGATCTCTACGAGCTGCGGGTAGACGTGGGTGACGGGCAGATGGTTGAGGTGCCCGATCACGATGGCCTGCGGCGTGAAGTACTGGTCGGCCATCTTGACGATGTATTCCTCGGTGATCAGCGTCGAGTCCGACAGTGACCCCGACCAGAGCACCGGGAGGCTGTATCCGAGGTCGGCGGCCACCGAGTCCACCTCGGCGTTGTGCTTGGCATAGGGCGGCCGCCAATAGGGTTTGGCTCCAACGCCGTACGTTTTCTTGAGAAATTCGTCGTTGCGCATCAGCTGCTTGGCGATCTCGCCCTTGGGCAGCGTGGTGAGGTCGGGATGCGACCAGGTGTGGTTGCCCAGTTCGATTTGGCCGGATTCGACAAGTGGCCGAAGCATGGCCAGGTTGTCGGTCCAGGAGTCGTAGGTGCCGTTGACGAAGAACGTCAGCCGGATGCCAGTGTCCTTGGCGAACTGCGTGTAAGCCCGCACCACTTCGCTGTTGGTGCCGTCGTCGACCGTGAGCGCCAGCAGGTCACCGTTGCCCGGAAGCTGGCTCAGCACGCCGCCGCCGGGCAGTCGCACCCGTGTGGACGGAGGGGGCGGTGGCAGCAGCCCGGCTACGGTTGGCCCGGCTGGGGGCGCCAGTTCGGCGGCTGGTGTCTGGGCGAATGTTCGCGGCTGCGGATCGACCATGCATCGCGCGAGACCCACGCTGGCAACGGTGGATATAGCGAGGGAACCCAGAAAGCGGCGTCGGCTCAGCTCGGACATGCGCCGGCCACCATAAATCGCCCGGCGCACCGTGAACCAGGCGTGCCCGCAATCACGCTGCGACCCCGGTTGACCTGCGACGACACCACAGCAGCGAACCGTACCACGCGCCGCGTCGTTTTCCGGTGCGGAACGCCGCAGGGCCACCCATCTGTTGCGGCGATCACAAAACTGCGACGCTGAAAAGGGGAAAAGGAGCAAGTAATGACTGTCAAGGTTGTCGACGCCGGGCCCCGCAGGGTGAGCCGGTCGGTAGAGGTGGTTGCCCCGGTGGCCGAACTGTTCGCGATGGCCGCCGATCCGCGGCGCCACAGTGAATTGGACGGCTCCGGCACGGTCCGGGCCAATGTCAAGGCGCCGTCCCGGCTCGCCGAAGGTTCGAAGTTCTCGACCAACATGCGCATGCTCGGCGTGCCGTATCGCATCACCAGTACGGTGACCGAATTCAAGCCGGACGAGGTGATCGAATGGCGGCATCCGCTCGGTCACCGTTGGCGCTGGGAGTTCGAGTCGCTGTCACCGAACCGGACCCAAGTCACCGAGACCTTCGACTATTCCAGCGCCGGCACCCTCAAGAACAAGCTGAAGTACTACGAGCGGATGGGTTTTGTGAAGGCGAACGCCAGCGGCATCGAGTCGACTCTGGCCAAGCTGCGCGACCGCTACCCGGCTGGTTGACCTCAGGCCGGGTCGGCGGTGTCCCAGGGCATAACGCCAGAAACCCAGTGCGACAACTCTTCCACCTGATCGTTGCGGTGCAGGTGCCGTGGTGGTGTGGCGAACGTGGAATAAGGACGGCAGCGAATCACCACCCGGTGTTCCCGTTCGCACATGGCTCGGACCGACGAACGCGCCTCCTCGCCGAGCGGCTGTCCCGACATCCTGCCCGCCACCGCCATCATCACGTCGACCGCGAGGTCGCGGTCGTCGTCCAGCACCGCATCCGCGTAGACCTGCAAGTAGCTGAACGGCCACCGTTCGTCGAGCACGCACAGGCTGACCTTGCGATCGCGTTCGATGATGCGGGCTTTACCGCGCCCCGCCATCGTGGAAACCAGCAGTTCGTCGTCGTCGGTCGGGATGTAATAGACGATCGACATGGCCGGGCCGTCGTTGCGGCGCCGGTAGCCGAACACCGCCGTGCGGTGGGTCCGGACAAATTCGCGGCGCTCCGAGGGCAGCATGTCGCGGTCGGTGGGAGCCGTGTAGGGCTCCGGGGCCAGGGGCAGGAGCATGGCGAATCGTCCTCCAAGACGGGGGTATTGACCCTCCCAAACATTTATGGATACAGTGTGTCCATAAATGCAGAACCTGTCAACCCGCCCGCGCGCGGCCGTCCCCGAGGCCGGCCGCCGCTCCCGCTCGATCGGATCCTCGAGGCGGCCCTAGAACTCGTCGACGAGCAGGGCGCCGATGCGCTGTCGATGCGGTCACTTGCCCACCGCCTTGGATCTGGAACCGCCACGCTGTACCGGCATTTCGCCAGCCGGGCCGAACTGGTGGCGATGCTGGTCGACGGGATGTTCGGCGAGCTGGAAGCCGACGAATCACAGCCTTGGCAACACGTATGCAGCTCGTTCGCGCAGCGAGCGTTCGACGCGCTCAGCCGACACGGCAATATCGCCCCGTTGCTGATCGGCCATATCCCGATGGGACCAAACGCGCTTGCCCAGCGAGAGTTCATTCTTGGGGTGCTGCTCGATAACGGCTTCTCACCCCAGGTGGCCGCGCGCAGCTATGCCACGCTGTGGCACTTCATCCTGGGCTTCGCGATGCAGGTGTCCGAGTCGGCGGCAGCCGAGCCCGACGATGCCGCCGCATCGGCCGCGTTCGGACAACTCGATCCGACGCGCTATCCGGCGACGCGCGCAGTCGCCGACAACCTTCCGGTCGAGTTGGCCGAGGAGTTCAACTTCGGCCTACGGCTCGTCGTTGCCGGGCTGGAGCGGCTGCACGCCTGACTCGGACGGGTCTTAGCGCCGGCGCCTCACTCGCCGAAGCCGGAGGGCACCGGTGCCGGCGCGCCGCCGCCGAGACGACTGGCCGCGAATGCTGCCCCCTGGTCGATCATTGCGCCGTCGTTGGCGTAGGTGTTGTGCGCGGCGAAGTTCAGTCCCTGCGAGCACACCGGGTCGTCGGTCGCGCAGACCTTCATCGTCTTCGCCTGGTAGAGCGGCCCGATGGCCACCGGCGGCTGACCGAGGAATTCCATCGCCCGCACGTTCGGCAGACCGAACAACACGACGGAGGAAACGTGATCGGCCACAGCGGGATCCAGCGGTTTCGGAACGGTCGCCGGGTCGATGCCGTCCGGCACAGCGGCCGATGTCACGAAGCCCATGACTGCAGCGCCTTGCGAGAAGCCACCGAGGACCATCTTGGTCTTGGGACAGCTGGCGGCCATGGCGTTGACGTGAGCGCCCGCGTCGCGGACACCGTCGACGCCGGTCGCCCATTCGTCACTGGCCGGATAGTTGACGGGGTACACATCCATCGACTGCGCGCCGAGGCGCGGCCGCAGGTTGTCGACGAAGGCCTGGCCCGTCGGGCCGACACCGGGCTCTTCGCCGGTGCCGCGGGCGAAAACAACCTCGACATCCGGGCATGCGGCGGATGCGACTGGAACGGGGGAACCGGAGATCACGGAAGCGCACAGACCCGATGCTGCGACTGCCGCGGGAGCGAGGATACGAGCGAGGCGACGTGCATTCATGCCGCAGTATGTGCCCACGGAAGAACCTCCTAAAACAACATTTTCGACGGCGGGGCGAAATCATTGACATAGGACCTTGACCAGCTTAGACGCCCATTAAGAGCTCCGCTCAGCGGCCGGTCTCGGCTGTCATTCGGCTGTCATTCGGCTGTGACGATGTTGGGAGATCCCACCCCGGGTAACACCTGCTCCACCAGCAGCCGCAGGCTGGACCAACCGTCGTCGATGGGAAGCCCGCCGACCAGCGGATTCATCACGATGTCCTGGCGTCCGGCGTGGATCTGCGCGATCAACTGGTCGGGCGTGAGGATCTCGACGTGGTTGAGTTGCCGGAGTTCCTCGATGGAAGCGGCGGGCGTCTCGTTGGGCCGCGGCACGCCGCGCCGCTTCCAGCCGGCGTACTCGCGCGCCTCGTTCATGATGAACGGGCCGTAACGCGACCAGGCTTCGTCCGGATCGGGGTTCAGCAGCGTGACAGTGCTGCCGTTCTCCGGGTGATACACGAATCCCGTTGTGCCCTGGTTGCGCAACTCTTCCTGATAGATCGCGGCCAGCTCCGGCATCGCCATCGGTGGTGAGAACGGCAACCCGAAACGCGCTGCGCGCCGGGCCGCCGCCGGCGTCATTCCGCCGACGAAAAGGACGGGGTGCGGCCGGGTATGGGGTTTCGGTGTGACGTTGATCAGGGTGCCGTTGTACTCGAACGGGTCGTCGCCCCATGCCTTGAGCAGCACCGATAGGCAATGGTCCATCAGGTCGCCGCGGCGCGCCCAGTCCTTGCCGGCTGCGCGGTATTCCTCGGGGCGGTAACCAATTCCGGCCACAAAGCTAAATCTGCCCTGCGCAAGGTTGTCCAGGACAGCGATGTCCTCGGCAAGCCGAACCGGGTTATAGAGCGGCACGATCAACGCGTTGACGCTGATGCGTACCCTGCGGGTCCGTCCCGCCACAGCGGCGGCCAGCAGCAGGGGTGCGGGTAGCCAACCTGTGGCGGACAGGTGGTGCTCTTCAGCGCTGACCGCAGTGAACCCGTTGCGGTCCGCATATTCCGCCATCTCCAGCGCGGCCCGATACCGGTCGCCGTGGCGGACCGACGGGTCGGCGACATTGGTCATGTTCAGCCGCAGTGCGGTAAGCAGGCGCACCCTTATCCACCGGTCCGCGCGAACAGCGTGCCGCGGATCATCTGCTTGACCGAATCCAGCGTGGCGTCGTAGCCCTCGCGCGGCAGTCGGGCCGCCTGTTCGGAGAGCCCACGGGTGAGAGCGCAGATCGATTCGACGGCAGGCGTGGCCTCGCAGGACAGCGTCCCCCGGCGGCGAGCGTCCTCGATGATTTCGGTGACGACGTCGCGTAGCGCCTTGGAGCCCGGGTAGGTCGGGCCGATGCGTCCGGACTGCCCCGCGCTCTGCACCCGGGTGGCCTGCAGGAAGGCGGCCAGATGAGGGAAGTCGCGCATCAGCTGCTTCGACTCGTCCAGCACCGCGTCCAGACGGGCGGCGGTGTCGTCGGACCGGGCGGCGGCCGCCCGCAGCCGCGGCAGGACGATCGCCTCGATCTCGTCGCCGGTGGCCTTGAACAACTCGGCCTTGTTCGGAAAGTAGTGGTACAGGCTGCCACTGGTCATGCCGGCGGTCCTGGCGATCTCGCGTATCGAGGCCTGTGAATATCCCATCTCGGCCACACAGCGCATGGCTGCGGCGATGATGCGTTGGCGGGTCTGCTCACCGCTGGCGCCGACCGGCCGGCCGAGCTGGGAGCCGACGGTCACCGGGTACCTCCGAACGGCGGAACTAATTGATCGGTCGAATATATTCGACCATGGTCGAGCGGCAGGACAGGACAGGACCCATATGACGCGTAGCCAGCTGGGCCGTCCCGTCGGCGCCGTCGGCGGCGAAACCCGAGAACGGATCATCGCCGCGACCATGAGATGCGTCGCACAGGCCGGCTACTCGCGGGCCACCATCCGTGAAATCGCCCGCACGGCCGATGTCACCAGCGCCAGCCTGTACAACTACTTCCCGAACAAGGCCGAACTGATCAAGGCCACGATCGCGACCCGGGATGAGGCCGCCATGCCCCGGTTGCGCCGGGCTGCCCAGGGCGCCGGTGACATCGTCGACCGGGTCGAAGCGGTGCTCGACGAATGCGGACGATTGCTCCGGGAGTATCCGGACCTGGCCGCCTTCGAATGGGCGATTCGGGCGGAGAACCTCGTCGCTTCCGGTGGCGACGACAACAGCACGTTTCAGATGATGCGCGAAATCATCGACGGCATCGTCGACGACGCCTGCCGGGCGGGCGATCTCGGCGCGGAGGTGGACCCGCGGGCCGTCGCCGAGGCGATCTATGCCCTCATCTACGGGTTGACCGAACTGGCAGCCACGCTGCCGCTGGAGGAGTTCCAGGCTGCGTTGGGCGCATCGAAGGTGCTGGTGCGAGGCGCGCTGTTCGGCGACGGCTAGGCACCGCACACCTTGATACGATCAAGCGATTAATTATAGAGTCGGCCGCACGGAGAGTGGGGCCGAGACTTGACCGATGCTGTGGGGACCGAGACCGTCGAGCGCGCGCTCGACGTGGACGCGCTGCGGCGTAAGTATGCCGAGGAGCGAGCGCGGCGGCTGCGTTCCGATGGCATCGGGCAGTACGTGGAAATTGCCGGAGAGTTCGCCCGGTTCGCCGACGACCCGTGGGCTGACGAGGAATTCACCCGGGCGCCGCTCACCGACGAGGTCGACGTGGCGATCGTCGGCGCCGGCTTCGGTGGATTGCTCACCGGTGTGCGCCTGCGCGAACTCGGCGTAGGGAGCATTCGGCTGATCGACCGTGCGGCCGATGTCGGCGGGACCTGGTACTGGAACCGGTACCCGGGCATCGCGTGTGACGTCGAGTCCTACGTGTACATCCCGCTGCTCGAAGAACTCGGTTACATACCCAGCCGCAAGTACGCCACCGGGGCGGAGATCTTTGCGCACTGCCGCAACATCGCCGAACGCTACGACCTGTATCGCGACGCCTGCCTGCACACCGATGTACACGAAATTCGCTGGGACGCAGGCGATTCTCGCTGGGTCTTGAAAACGAACCGTGGCGACGAGATGCGGGCGAAGTTCGTCACCATGGCCAACGGGTATCAAGCCAAACCCAAGTTGCCCGGCATACCGGGTATCACCGAGTTTCGCGGGCACACCTTCCACACCAGCCGGTGGGACTATGGCTATACCGGGGAGCGGTTGGAGCAACTGGCCGACAAGCGGGTCGGCATCATCGGTACCGGGGCCACCGCGGTGCAGTGTGTGCCCCATCTCGGCGCGGCCGCGCAACATCTCTTCGTATTTCAGCGCACCCCGTCCTCGGTGGACATCCGCGCCAACGGTCCGACAGACCCGCAGTGGGCCAACGCATTACAGCCCGGCTGGCAGCGGGAACGCATTCAAAACTTTCAGATCCTCACCGCCGGAGGCCAGGCCGAAGAGGATCTCGTGGCCGACGCGTGGACGAGCATCACCCGCAAGCTCCCGGTGATGCGCCACGACGCCGGCGCTTCCGTCAGCCACGGCCCGCGCGACATCGAGATGGCGGACTTCTCGAAGATGGAAGAGATTCGGGCCCGCGTGGACGACATCGTGGTGGATCGCGCGACCGCCGAAGCGCTCAAGCCCTGGTATGGCTATTTCTGCAAGCGGCCCTGCTTCCACGACGACTATCTGCAGACCTTCAACCGCGACAACGTGACACTGGTGGACACCCGCGGACTAGGCGTGCAGCGGATCACCGAGGCGGGTGTGGTGGTGGACGGGCAGACCTACGAGCTGGATTGCCTGATCTTCGCGACCGGTTTCGAGGTGGGCACCGACTATTGCCGCCGCAGCGGTTTCGAGTTGATCGGGCGCGACGGGGTAACGCTGACAGAGCGCTGGCGCGACGGCGTGCGCACCTTCCAAGGCTTGTGCGCGAACGGCTTTCCAAATTGCTTTATCGAGAGTATCGCCCAAGCCGGACTGACGGTGAATTTTCCTTATCTGCTAGACGTCCAGGCCACCCACGCGGCGTGGATCATCTCGTGGGCGCTGCAACACGGTGTCGACGAAGTCGAGGCGTCGGCGGCCGCCGAAGCCGCATGGGTCGATACGGTCGTGCAGCGCTCGGCGGCGACCGCGGAGCGGGCAAAGACCTGCACTCCCGGTTACTACAACCGAGAAGGCAAGGCGGACGCCAAGACTCGCCAGGGCAGCTTCTTCTTCGGTGGCCCCACCGAGTATGCCGACATCCTGGCGGCGTGGCGGGCGGCCGGCGAGCTCGCCGGGCTCGAGACACGTCGCCGCGGGAACGGTCCGTGAGATACCTGCTCGGGCGGATCCGCGCCCTGGCCCGCGGCCGGCCCTCACCAAAGGTGGCCATCATCGGCGCGGGGTTCGGCGGTCTGGGCGCCGCCGTTGCATTGCGCCGTGCCGGCATCGACGACCTGCTGATCATCGAGGCCGACGACGGCGTGGGAGGCACCTGGCGCCGGAACACCTACCCTGGCGCCGCCTGCGATATCCAGAGCCACCTGTACTCGTTCTCCTTCGCGCCCAACAAGTCCTGGAGTCGCACCTACGCCCGGCAGCCCGAGATACTTGCCTATCTGGAATCGGTAGTCGACGAGTTCGACCTCGGCCGCCATCTCATGCTGGGTACCGCGGTGCGGTCCGCTCGCTGGTGCGCCGATACTCCCCAGTGGGAGCTGCGGCTGGATCGTGGGACATCCAGCGAGACGGTCAATGTCGATGTCGTGGTTTGCGCCATCGGATTGTTTGGAGCGCAACGGCTTCCGGATATCCCCGGACTCAAGGACTTCGGCGGCACCCTGATGCATACCGCCCAGTGGGACCACGGGGTGGACCTGACCGGCGCGCGGGTGGCGGTGATCGGAACCGGGGCCAGCGGGGTGCAGGTGATTCCCGAACTTGCCCAGACCGCCGCACGCCTGACGGTGTTCCAGCGGACCCCACCCTGGATGGTGCCCAAGGACGACCGGCCCTACACCGCAACCGAATTGGCACAATTTCGGCGCAATCCCCTGGCGGTGCGCCACACCCGCTGGAAGATCTGGAAGTTCCAGCATGACAACACCGCCACCATGGCCGACGACCCGGTAGTCGCCGCGCGGTCGCAATTCGCCACCGCGTTCCTGCAGCGCAGCGTGGCCGACGAAGAATTGCGCCGCGCTCTGACGCCCGACTACCCGTTCCGGTGCAAACGGGTGCTTCTGGGTGACGATTTCTACCGGGCGTTGCAGCGCGAGAACGTCACGCTGGTCACTGATCCCATCGCGCGCATAACCACAACGTCGGTCGTCACCGCGAACGGCGACGCCGTGGCCGTCGACGCCGTGGTGCTGGCAACGGGATTCGAGACGTCGCAGTATCTGTCGGGCATTGAGGTGATCGGGGCGCAGGGACGCCGGCTACACGAGCATTGGGGCGTGGACCCCAGCGCCTACCTGGGTGTTGCCGTGGCCGGGTTCCCGAACTTCTTCATGCTCTATGGCCCCAACACCAACCAGGGCGGCAACTCGATCGTTTACATCCTCGAGGCGGGCGCGCGATTGGTAGCCAGCGCGGTGTCGCGCATCGCCCGGCGTGGTGGGTACCTGACGGTGCGTCCGGAAGCCGAACGCAGGTTCAACGAGCGGCTCTCGGCAGACTTGGACCGCAGCATCTGGACTCAGTGTGATAGCTATTTCCGCTCACCCAGCGGCCGGGTGGTGACGCAGTGGCCCTACACGGAACTGGACTACGCAAGGCGCACCTGGCGCATTCGCTCCCGGGACTGGGTGCACCACACCGGAAATCTCCGTGACGATGTCATGCTGAGCGCCACTAAACTATCAATCGATTGATTAATTGCTGAAAAACGGCCCGCACCCCGCATTGGGGTGCATACGATCAATCGATTGATTATATGGACAGTGGAGGTTTTCGGTGTCGTATCTGGTGGCCGTTCCGGATTTGTTGTCGTCGGCAGCGACGCAGTTGGAAGGTATCGGTAGCGCGCTGCAGGCGGCCGGGTCCGTGGCGTCGGCGCCGACGACCGCAATCGCGGCCGCCGCGCAGGATGAGCTTTCGGTGGCGCTCGCCGAGCTGTTCGCCGGCCACGCCCGCGACTATCAGGCATTGAGCGTGCGGATGCAGGTGTTTCACCAGCAGTTTGTGCAGTTAGTGGCTTCTGGCGCGGGCCGCTATGCCGCGGCGGAGGCGGCGAATGTCGGCCCATTGCAGCAGGCAGCGCTCGACCTGATCAATGCGCCCACCCGCTCGCTGCTGGGTCGTCCGCTGATCGGCGACGGTGCCGACGGAGTCGCCGGTACCGGGCAGAACGGCGGGGCCGGTGGCTTGTTGTACGGCAACGGCGGCAAGGGCGGATCCGGGGCGGCGGGGCAGCCCGGTGGCCGCGGCGGCAGCGCCGGTCTGATCGGTAACGGGGGCGCGGGCGGCGAAGGTGGTTCAGGCGGCGGCGCCGCCGCATCGGCACCTGCCGGTGGCCAGGGCGGCAACGGTGGCGCGCTGTACGGCAACGGTGGTGCCGGTGGACAAGGTGGCGCCGGCGCGGTCGGCGCGGCCGGTGGAGTTGGCGGCGCCGGGGGAAGCGCGGGCCTGGTCGGAGACGGTGGCAACGGTGGCGCCGGGGGATCGGGCGTGAATCCGGGCAAGGGCGGCGCCGGTGGCTCGGGCGGTCAACTGGCCGGCAACGATGGCGCCACCGGGGCGATGGGGACAAAACTCAACGGACCGGGCAACCCGGGTAACCCGACGGACCCCGGTAACCCAACCGACCCGGGCAATCCCACGGACCCGGGAAATCCCGGCCCAGGTAACCCCACCGATCCGTCCGGGCCGAACGCCGTTGGCGCGGCGCGTGACGGCGACCTGACCGGATCAAGCGGCGGGAAGATCACCGACACTAATCTCAACGAGATCTCCGGCATCGACGCCGGCATCAACAACCCGAATGTCTATTGGGTGCACAATGATTCCGGCGATTCGGCGCGCATCTTCGCAATCGATGCGAAGACCGGCCAGACGCTGGCCACCTACAAGCTCAGTGGCGCGACCGCCAATGACTGGGAGGACATCGAGGTCGCCAGGGGGGCCGACGGCAAATCTTATATTTATGTCGGCGACATCGGCGATAACGGCCACTCACGCAGCAACATCACCATCTACCGCGTTCCCGAGCCGACCGTCACCGGTACGGCGAGCAGTCCGACGAACGGGACTTTGACCGGCGTCGAACAGGTCCGGCTTACGTATCCCAATGGGGAGAAGCTCAATTCGGAGGCCCTGGCGGTTGACCCGGTGAACCACAACCTGCTGCTCATCGAAAAGACCAGTGACGATGTATCGAGGGTGTACTCAACTTCGGACAGCGGGTGGAGCAGCGCCGGAAGCAGCAGCTCGAGCCGAACGCTGACTCAGGTCGCCACCCTTGATCTGTCGGATGCCAGTGAGCAACTCGTCACCAGCGCGGACTTCTCGGCCGATGGCTCGCAGTTGGCCGTGCGGACCTACGACGATGTCCTGCTGTGGGATCGGGCACCGGGAAGCAGCTCGTGGTCGCCCTTCAGCCAGCAAACGGTCGAAGGTTTGCAGACCAGTGAAAGCCAAGGGGAGGCAATCGCGTTCCACCCCGACGGGCGGGGCTATGTCACGGTCAGCGAGGGGGCGGACCAAACGTTGCACGAGTTCGACGTCCGTGACATTTAATCAGCGAAAATATGTGGCCGAAATCGCCCTGAGATGCGGTTACTTAAGCTCAGGCTGATTCTCACCACTCCTACCGCGGGAACTGATCGTTAGCATCGTCAAAGCTCTTGGACGGCAAACGAAAACGAGACACCCGATGGTAGACACCGAGCGGCAGCGCTGGCGGCGGCTGCGGATTCCCTGGCTCAATGTGCTCGGCGTCGTGGCCATCGTGCTCGCCGTGGGCGCGATCGTGATCAGGAACCTGCCCGACGACCACACGGATCAGATCCTCAACGTCTCTTACGATCCGACGCGGGAGTTGTACGGTGACATCGATCAGGCCTTCGCCACGCAATATCGCTTGAAGACGGGAATCCGATTGACCGTCAAGCAATCTCACGGTGGGTCGGGGCGGCAGGCGCGCAGCGTCATCGAGGGTGCACAGCGGGCCGAGGTGGTCTCGTTGGCGTTGATCAGTGACATCGACGCGCTGCGCAAGCGCGGCCTGATCGCGCCGAACTGGCAGAGCCGACTGCCAAACAATTCGGTGCCCTACACCTCGACGATTGTCTTTCTGGTCCGCAAGGGCAATCCGAAGGGCATTCATGACTGGGCTGACCTGGTCAAAGACGGTGTCGCCGTGGTGACACCGAACCCGCGCACCTCCGGCAACGGGCAGCTGAGCATCCTGGCCGCGTGGGGTTCGGTCACCACCCGCGGGGGTAGTGACGAGCAAGCGGCCGAATACGTGCGGTCGCTGTTGCGTCACGTCGCAGCGGCCGACGCGGGTGCCCGCGGCGCGGGTGTCACCTTCGCGACACAGCGGATCGGAGACGTGCAGCTGTCCTGGGAGAACGAGGCGCTGCGGGAAGTGGCGACAAACAAGGACGAGTTCGAGATCGTCTATCCGCCTGTCAGTCTTCGCGCTGAGCCCGCGGTTGCCTGGGTCGACGCCAACGTCATCGATCCCAAAGCGGCGACCTACGCCAAGGACTATCTCCGCTACCTTTTCACCGACGCGGCTCAGGAAACGTTCGCACAGTTCGGATATCGACCGATCAATCCGGGGATCCTGGCCAGACACGCTGCGCGGTTGCCAGCGCTGGAACTGTTCCCGATCACCGCCATCGCCGGCGACTGGGCGAACGCACGGGAGAAGTTCTTCGGCGACAACGGGATTTACGACACTTTGTCCGCGCCGCCGGTTGCCGTGCCGCCGGCCGCCCAATAGAAAGACTGGTATCTCGTGGCTCTCGACTACGGGTGGACCAAGGGTCGCAGCGATGTGATCGCCGGGCTCACCGTCGCCGCTATATCGTTCCCCCAGGCGATCGCCTATGCGCTGATCGCGGGCGTCGACCCCAGGTTCGGCGTCTACTCCGCGATCGTGGTGACAACGATCGCCTCGATCTTCGGGTCGTCCTCTCACCTGATCAACGGCCCCACCAGTGCGATTTCGCTGCTGGTGTTCACCGCGCTGGCGTTCATCGACTCGGAGAACTCCAAGCAACTCTTCGAGGCGCTGTTCCTGCTCAGCGTGCTGGTCGGGATGTTCCAGATCATCATCGCGGTGTTCAAGCTGGGCAATTTGACCCGCTACATCTCAGAGTCGGTGATCATCGGGTTCATGGCGGCCGCGGCCCTCCTGCTGGCCGTGGGGCAGCTGGGCAATGCGCTGGGGGTGAAGGACAAAGGCAACGGGCACATGCAGGTGCTGCGACGGGTTTGGCTCACCCTGTTTCACGGCGACGCGATCAACTACCGCGCCCTAGCCCTCAGTGCCACGGCCGTAGCCCTGGCGGTCGTGCTGCGAAAGTTCGTGCAGCGCTTCGGTCTTCCGCAAATAGACATGCTCGCCGTGCTGATCGTCACCGCGCTGATCGCTTATGCCGCCGGGTGGTCGATCCCGGGTGCGGGTGGGCACACCGCTGTGGCGGTCGCGGCGAAGGTGCCACGCAGCCTGCCCAGTCCGCACATACCGGAGGTGACCACCGGCCTGCTGCCCGAACTGTCGACGGGGGCATTGGCCATCGCCTTCGTCGGCATCATAGAAGCCTTGTCGATCGCGAAAGCCATTGCGCACCAGACTCACCAGAAGATCGACTACAACCGCCAGATCATGGCCGAAGGGCTGGCCAACCTGGGTGGCGGGTTCTTCCAGAGCCTGCCGGGCTCCGGATCGTTGTCCCGGTCCGCGATCAATTTCCAGTCCGGGGCTCTGACGCGGTTCTCCGGAATCGTCTCGGCGGCAACCGTCGCTGCGGCGCTCCTGCTTTTCGCACCGTTGCTGCGGTATGTCCCGCAGCCGGCGTTGGCGGGACTGCTGCTCGTCACCGCCGCGCGGCTGGTCGATTTCAAGCGGTTGATCTACACCCTGAAGGCATCCCGGTACGACGCGGGCCTGGTGATAGTCACCGCGTTCACCGGGATTGCGGTCGACCTCGACAAAGCGGTGCTGCTCGGGGTGATCCTGTCGATCGTATTGTTTGTCCCGCGCGCGGCGAAGCTGAGCGCCAAGGAGCTCATCGTCACGCCCCAACGGGTGGTTCGCGAACGCATTCCCAGTGATCCCGCCGACCCGCAGATCGTCATCTATGACCTGGAAGGCGAGTTGTTCTTCGGGGCTGCCCCGGAATTGGACCGGCATCTTGCCGAACTCACCGAGCGGATTGAAGCAGACCACCATCAATTCGTGGTGCTGCGCCTCAAGCGGGTCCGCCATCCCGATGTGGTCTGCGTCGAGCACATCGAGCACTTCCTGCGGGATTTGACCGATCGAGGGTTAACCGTCCTGTTGGCCGGAGTGCGGCCCGATTTGCTTGCCGTGCTGAACAACGTGGGTTTCGAAAACTGGTTTCCCGCCGACCACGTCTTCCCTGAAGAGGACCGAGAATTCTCCGCGACGCTCAAGGCGGTGCGTTACGCCCACGCGGAACTGGCCAGCAAGGCCAGTGGCGCTGGGGTCGAGGACCCGGACTTGTACTACCTGGTGTGACTCACCGGCTGCCGGCCTTTAGCGCGGCGGTCACTCCGCCGTCGACCAGCAGGTCGGTGCCGGTGATGAACGTTGCGTCCGGACCGAGCAGAAAGGCGGTCGCGGCGGCGATGTCGTCGGGAGTGCCGATGCGACCGGTGCCGGACATGGCGATCATCGCTCGCATCCCGTCCCCGACCTGGGAGTCGAGTTCCTGTTGCCCCATCGGCGTCGAAATGATCCCGGGGCTGATGGAGTTGATCCGTGCACCCCGGCTGCCCCAGTACGCGCTGGCGGCCCGCACCCGAATGTGGTTGGCCTGCTTGGCGATCGGATACGCGAAATGGGAGTCAGTCACCTTGGAGACGAAGTCCAGGCGCAACAGCTCTTCGGGTGGACCGTGGGCCAGGGCCTTTTCTTGCTCGGCGGTCAATGCCGGGACCAGGTGGCCGGCCATGCTGGCGATCACGACGCCCGCGCCGCCCGGCGCGATGACGTCACCGAATTCCTGCAGCACCAGCGCGACCCCGAGCAGGTCGACCGCCAGGATTGCATCGGCGGAGGCTTGCACCGGGGACAGGCCGGCGGTGTGGGCCAGTTGGGTTACGGTGCCGAGCGAGGCGGCGAGTTCGGCGAGCGCGTGCACCGAATCCCGCGACGCGACATCGACCTGTTGGCTCTCGACGGCGTACCCCTCGGCGGCGAGCGATCGGGCCACCGAGCCGAGTGTCGCATCGTTGTTGTCGGCGAGCAGCACAGTCCTGGCCGGCCCGAGTCGCCGCGCGATGGCCTGCCCCATGCCACCCACGCCGATCACTGTCAGCACTTCCCGATGCACGGTCACGCCATCTCCCTCGCCCACGCCACATGCCCTTCAAAACCCAGCGAATTCGCCATTGCACGATAGCGATCCCGGTAGTCGTGATACGCGGCTGTGTCGTCGAGCGCGGACGCGAGCAGCGCCCGCATCCGGAGGAGCCAAATCGCGTTGAGGACGAATCCAGGCTCAGTGGGCACTGCCTCCAGCCGTTCGACGGCCACCTGCGCTTCGTGAATATCGTTGGGCTCACACCTGTTCAATAGTGCTTCCACCAGCGCCGCGACGGCCGCCGCGCGCATCGTCGTTCCTTCGGCGAGGTAGTCCCCCGCAACAGCGGGACGAGCGAGCGCGATGGCGTCGTCGAGTTCGCCCATGCGGATCTTGTCGTTGACGAGATGGATATCGATGAACCCGATCAGCGCCATGGTGAAGCGCTCGCGCACAGCGGCTTCGCGCGCCAACGCCAGCAACTTCATGCCTTCGTCACGGTGCGGGCCGCCATGCGTTAGCAATGTCACGCCGCGTACGTATCGGGCACAACTGAGTGTGAAATCATCGCCGGCTCGCTCCGCCAACTCCAGCACAGCGGCGGTCTCCGGCAAGGCCTCATCGCCGGGCAGCCACGGCCCATTGAGGGTGAGGGAGTACTTGAACACCAGCAGTACCGCACGCAATGTCACGTCGAACGCGCCGGCCATCGCGCTGGCCTGCGCAACGTCGTTTCGCCAGCGGCCGTCACCGAGGCTGCAGCGCGCGCAGCCGCGCAGCATGATGGCGCCGGCCAGCGGGGAGCCCAGGACCAGATTGCCCATGGTGGGGTTATCTCCAGCCAGGTCGATCACCCGTTGGCACAGCCGCAGGCATTCAGCTGCCTCGTTGCACTGAAGCTTGGCGGTGTACGCGGCATAAAGCAGCCCCACGGTCAACTGTGGATCTCCGATCGAATCCAGCAGGTCGACGAGTTCGGACGCCCAGCGGACGGCGTCGCGGAATTTCGCGTGCACCGTCAGGGTCGATATCCACCCGGCCATGCCTATGGCCAGCGACACCTTGTCGCCCGCGGCGCTGGTGAGTTCGCGCAGTTCGTCGAACCCGGTCTCGGCCGCACTGCCACCGCTCAGCCAGGCGGTGGCGCACAACAGCGTTCGTGGCGCTATCCGCATGGAGACGCGTTGCGGGTCGGCCTCCGGCAACCGGTCGGCGACGCTACGCGCATGCTGCCAACTGGCACGCGCCGCGGCGAGGTCGCGGTGGGTCAGCCAGCTGCCGGCGCGCATGTGCCAGGCGAACGCGGGGTGCAGATCTCCGGCCGCCCTGAAATGCTCGGCGATAAGAACAGCACTCTCGTCGGGCGAGCCGCTTTGTTCGATTGCGTTGGCAAGCCGCCGATGCAGATCGCAGCGATCCGACTTCAGCTGAGACTCATAGGCCACCGCGCGAATCAGGGGATGGCGAAACGCATATTCGGTGTCGGGGGTGAACGCGATCCGGTCGATCAGCTCCGCGGCCAGAAGTTCCTCGAAGACGGGGTCGATTCCTAAGGCGTCCAACAACTTTGGCCGGAACCTCGAACCGATCACGGCCGCGGCGCTTACCGTCCGCTTGGCGGCCGGACTGAGACGGTCCAGACGGGCAGCGATCACCGTCTGCAGCGTTGCCGGCACGCTGATGTCCGTCACCTCCGCCTGGAGCAGGTACGAACCAGGTTCACCGCGGATGATCTTGCGTTCGGACAGATCTCGCACGATCTCCTCGGCGAAAAACGGGTTACCGGAGGCGCGTTCGGCGATCACCTCCGTTAACCCACGCACGGAGGAGTCCGTGCCGAGCGCCGCACCGATCAGCGCCGTGGCCTGGGCTGCGTTCAGTGGCCGCAGCGCGATGGTCTGGGTGCCTGGAATCGTCGACAGCGGGCCTCGGTATTCCGGTCGATAAGTGATCAGCACCATCGATGGCGTCTGCGGGATGACGCTGAGGAAGGCGGCCAGCATCGACTCGCTCACCTCGTCAATCCAGTGCGCGTCCTCAATCACATAGATCGCCGGCTCGCGCCGCGCCAGCGAGGCGGAGTTGACCAAGGCCGTCAATCGCCGCCGGCGCGCGTCGGCCTCGATGCTCGGCAATTGACTACCCGGATCGGCGATTCCGAGCAGATCGTCCAGCAGCAACAGGTCCTCGGGGTCAGCCTGCTCAAACCGCACCCGGACCCGCGTTCGTGCGGTCTCATCATCAAGACCCTCGACCCCGAGTGCGGAGCGCAACAGACCCGTCACCGCGTGAAAAGGGATATCACTGGTGTGGGATTCGCAGTAGGTGGTGAACACCGACACGTCACGAGTGGATGCCAGCGCGGACGCTTCGCGCACGATGCGGCTCTTACCGATACCCGGAGCTCCCAGCACACCGATGACACATCCCGCGCCGGCGATGGCCTCGTCGAGAATTCCGTTGAGGGTGTTCAATTCCCAGACCCGCCCGATCAGCGGAAGATCGCTGCGCCGCCGGTGAGCGCGGGTTGCGGCGATCAGACGGCGCGCCGGTACCGGGGCGACGGCGCCCTTGATGGACACCAGCTCCGGTTCGCCCAGCGTAGTGGCGTTCTCGACGAGACGCGCCGTCGATTCACTGAGCATCACCCCACCCGCCGGCGCGGCCGATTCCATCCGTTGCGCCATCCCGACCTGCTCGCCGATCGTGGTGTAACCCAAAGCGGCGTTGCCGATTTCGCCGGCGACGACCTGGCCGGAATTCAGGCCTACCCGCAACCGCAGGTCAATGCCGTGCCGGTCCGCGACCTCCCGCGCCAACCGGTGTGCTTCACCTTGGATTCCCAGGGCCGCAAGACATCCACGAAATGCGTGGTCCTCCATCGTGACCGGTGCCCCGAACACCGCCATGATGCCGTCGCCGGTGAACTTGTCCACCGTCCCTCCGTACCGCTGCACCACCGCTGCCGCGGTCGTCACGAGATCGGCCATGATCTCACGCAGCCGTTCCGCTCCCACTGCCGCGGCGATGTCCATCGAACGCACGACGTCGGCGAACAGCACCGTCACCTGTTTGTATTCCGCCGCCGGTGCGGCGAACGCGCAGGCAGATCCACATTCGTCGCAGAATTTGGCGGTGGGCCGCAGGGCCGTACCGCAGGTCACGCAGGCAGATCCTGCCGTTACCACATTCGAAGAATAAGGGCTCTATCGCTATTTTGGATGAAGTGCCGGGCGATCAACCGTGGAACATCAACATCCATTACAACGCCCTCGTCGATGCGCTGGTCGGAAGCGGCGCCGTCAATGTGCTCGACGTCGGATGCGGGGATGGCTTCCTGGCGGCCCGGCTCGCGCGCCGGATCCCGCACGTGACCGCCATCGACGTGGACGCGCCGGTGCTGCAACGAGCGCGGACCCGGTTCCCGGACGCCGGGATTCGGTGGATGCACGGCGACGTCATGACTGCCGAGTTGCCCCGCTTCGATGCCGTCGTTTCAAACGCCGCCCTGCACCACATCGATGACACCCGGGCCGCGCTGGCGCGCCTCGCCGGCCTGGTCACACCAGGCGGCACGCTCGCGGTGGTGACCTTCGTCAGATTCTCGATACGGGCGGCGTGGTGGCACCTGGCTACTGCAACGGCATGTGTCGTCGTCAATCGGGTGAAAGGGAAGTGGGAGCACACCGCACCGATCAAATGGCCACCGCCGGACACACTTTCGCAGCTGCGCGGCCACGTGCGTGCGGTGCTGCCCGACGCGCGTATTCGTCGCCTGTGGTACGGGCGGGTGCTGATCACCTGGCGAGCGCCGGGCGTAGACGAGGCGTAAAGCCTGCCGAACCAGGGCATACGGACGTCATGACCGAATCAAAGCAGTGCCCGAACCTCGACGACGCGACGGTCGAGGCGGTCGGTGAGCTCTCCGAGGCGTTGGAGTATGTCGAACGCGCCCGCGGGCAGTTGTATTCGTTCCACCAGTTGATGGGCCACGCCGACCTGCTGCTTGGCCAGGCGTGCGACAAGCTGCGCGAAGCCGGGCACGACAGCATCGCTGATCGCCTGCAGACGGAGATGGTCGGTCGCAACGTGCTGTACGGCCGGTGGACCTTCCAGGTCATCGAGGAATTCGACGACAACTACTGGTTACCGTTCCGCGAGCATGAGCGCCGCGTACGTGAGGAACTGCAGGGCGGCGTGCGACACGTGCTGGAAGCCCGGATGAAGGAGGAGCGCCGCACCGCCGGACGGCCCGGCCACGAGAGCCGGCCGTCGTAACTGGTTAGTCGTCGGAACCCATGGCCGCCGCGCTGGCCTGGCTGATCAGTTCGACGGCCTGGTTGCGGCTCAACGAGCCAAGCATCTGCATCGCGGCGCGCATGTCTTCGCCCACAATCCAGGTCGGTCCGTTGGTCAGATTCTCGAACGCCTCGGCGATGACATCGTCGACGGCCACCGCGCCCGCCGGAACATCCTCGGGCGAAGCGATCTGCCCGCGGCTGTATTCCAGTTCACGCAGGGCCGGGGTATTGGTCTTGCCGAGGATCAAGCCCAGCACGTCTATGCCCCTGTCGTGTAGTTCGGCCCACAACGCCTCGGCGAACACCATGTCGAAGGCCTTGGAGGCGGCATACGCGACCATGTTCGGGCCGCCGACGAACCCGGCGCCCGACCCGAAGATGACGATGCCGCCACGTCCGCGCTGGACCATCGGCGGCGCGAAGTGGTGACTCAGTTGTACCGGCACCATGCAGTTGCGTTGCACCATCGCCTGCGCGGCTTCGACCGGAGTGGCCAGGAACGGCTTGAAATTCGGATCCCCTCCGGCACAGTAGACCAGAAAGCCGATCTCCAGAGCAGCGGTGGCCGTGGTGATGTTCTCCACCGCTCCCGGATGCGCGAGATCTATTGCCAGGGTCAGTGTTTCGGCCGATGTCGTAGCCCTTATCTCGGCGGCAACCTGATCAAGCATGGATTGCCGGCGTGCGAGCAGGACGACATTGACGCCGCGTCTGGCAAGTCCGTGCGCGAACGCCGCCCCCACGCCATCGGAGGCGCCGGCAACCAGTGCCCACGGTCCGTATTTGGAAGCGAAGGTCACTAAACCTCCTGCCCGACGGCGACGACGCGCACCGAAGTGAACCGGCGCTTGGCGATTCGCCATCCTGCGCTGGTGCGGACGATGTCGTCGTCGTAGAAACCGGCGGCATTCACGCCGCCGCTGTTGTCGGCCGCCATAATCAGCCCGTCGATGTAGGTGCGGGCCAGCGCGCGGTCGCCGTCGAGAGTGATCGCGATATTGCTCAGCCGGTGCAGTGTGTGCCCGGCCATCGCGTGGGCCAGCTGCATGAATTCCGTGACCGCGTCGACGCCTCGCCACGCACCGATCTCGCCGTAGTCCAGTTCGCAGTCGTCGGTGAACACGGTGCGGAACAACGGCCAATCACGCCGGTCGATTCCGGTGGCATAGCGCACCAGCAGGTCGGAGATGTCTTGCCGGTCTTCGCGGTCGGTCATGTCGATTCTCCGTTGGGGTGGACGATGATTCGCGGCGGACCGTCGGATCGGCGTGCGAGTTCGAGCGCCTCGGGCACCTCGTCGAGGCTGATGATCTTGCCCACGCTGGGCAATGGGTCGAGTCGTCCCGAGGCGATCGCTTCGAGTGTGCCGTACCAGTCCTGTGGGTGTGGCCCGCCGCCGAACTGGATGGTGACGCCCTGGCGGGTCGCCGTCGTGATGTCGAGCGTGTCACCGCTGTACCAGCCGCCGGCGCAGTAGATGCGGGTGCCGAATTCAGCGGACTCGACGAGCTCCTGGATCAGCCCGGCAGCACCGACGCATTCGAAAACCACTGCGGGACCGGGCAAACCGCGCTGGACGCGGACCTGCCGGAATGCATCGAACGCCGACGCTTCGGCTGGGTCCACGTCGATGTGGGCGCCGAAGAAGTCCCGGGCCAGTGCGCGACGCTCGGCCTTGAAGTCCGCGACGACGATCGGCTCGATGCCCCGGCTGGCCAAGGCGGCGACCGCGGAGAGTCCGATCGCGCCCGCGCCGATGACGATCGGAACCTCACCTGGTGCAAGCCGGGCCGAGCGCACATAGAACTCCCCGACCGCGAACGCATCAGTCAGTGCGATGGCATCGGAGGAGACGCCGGAAGACACCGCTTGGGTGGCTGCTTCCGAAACCACCAACAGTTCGGCGAAGCTGCCCTGCGCCTCGGGATGTTGGCCGATGATCCGCATCCCGCCAGCGCCACCGTCCACCAGTCGCACCGGCATTGCGGTCACGCGCGACCCGACGCTGAACTGGTCCGAGCAACCGGGGCCGAAACCGACGACCTCGCCGACGAATTCGTGGCCGAGCACGATGTCGCGGTTCGGGTCGTACAGCGAGCGCCCGGTCGGATCGTCGATTGCCAGCTCGGGGTGATCCATGAAATGCACGTCCGATGCGCAGATGGCAGTGCTGAGTGTCCGCAGCAACAATTCGCCCGCCCCGGGTTCGGGGTCCGGTGTGTCGCCAACTTGCACCTTGTCGTCCCGCAATATGACTGCGCGCACTCTGGCCTCAATTTCTCGAATAATTGAGATAGGATTTCTAATCCTCGGAATCACTATGGAATGGCGGCACGAAGGAGTCAACCCATCCGCGGAGCGACATCGGCACCGACCGCCCGGGTCCTCGACGTCATCGAGTTGCTTGCCCGCTGCGGCGGCACCCAGTTGCGTTTCTCGGACGTGGTGCGTGAACTGGGGCTGACCCAGGCGACCGCGCATGCGATCCTCAAGACGCTGTGTGACCGCGGCTGGGCGAGTCGAGATCCCGTCGCCAAAACTTTCGCCCTCGGCCCGGCGCTCGCTTTGGTGGCGGCGCGGACCGACACCGCGCGGCCACTCGCCCACGCCGCCCGTGCCGCGGCTCTGCGGATATCCGAAGCGGTCGGCTACGCCGGTTCGGTGGTCGAGCGGTTCGAGGACTCCCTGGTTATCACCGCGTTTGAGGGAAAGGGCGCCACCGAGCCCTCCGGGCTGCCCGGGGACCGCATCCCCTATGCGCCACCGTTCGGCGTCGCCTACGCCGCATGGGATACGGCCGACGGGCAACGGGAATGGATTCGGCGAGGCGCGGGTATCGATGTGGACCGCTGCCGGCGGTTGGAAGGTGTGCTGGCCAGAACCCGCGAGCGGGGTTTCGATGTCGACTGCACCACGCCGGCGCTGGCACAGGCGGTGATGGGTGCGCTGGAAAGCGACGGAATCCCGGCCACGGTCCGGCAGATCCTGGATCAGCTGATGGTCGAATTCACTTCGAGCGGCGCATTTTTCGACGACGATGCCGGTCGAGTCAAACAACCCGTGGTCACCATTTCGGCGCCTGTCTTCAATCACCGCGGGGAAGTCGCCCTGATCCTTGGGGTGCACCCGCTTTGCGCTCTGACCGCGCGCCAGATCCGGTCGATCGGTCAGCGTTTGGTCAAGGAGACGAGGCTCGTGTCCAGTGGCTAGCCTGCTGCCCGGCTCAGTTCGGCGATGGCGGCGCGCAGTTTCGTGGACGCATCGTCGGCAACGTCCTGCAGGCCCGGTTCGTCCATGACCCTGACCATGAGTTGCGGATCCATCGCCTCGACGATTACTGCGTCCTGCCCGGCCGACGGATCGGAACGCAGGACGACATTGCAGGGCAGCAACTGACCGATCTGGCGGTCCACGACGAGGGCGCGGTGCGCGAGCGACGGGTTGCAGGCGCCCAGGATCAGGTAATCCTCCATGTCTTCGCCGATCTTCTGCTTCAGCGTCGCCTTCACGTCGATGCGGGTGAGCACTCCGAAACCCTGTGCGGCAAGCGCCGCGGTGGTCTGGTCAACCGCATCGTCGAACCCGGCATGCAGTGTGGTGGCGAGACCTTCAGTGTGCAAACTCATTGCGTACCAATCCCTTCGGACGCGAAGCACCGCGCCGTTGCGCTGATGCTGAGTTTACTCCTGGGGTACCGACGCTCGCCCCGCACCAGAGTCCCCCGGTCCAGGGAAATAGTTCCGTACCCCGCGTCGTTACCGTTTTCCGGTAGCGGCGATCGGAGGGTGACCAGATATGGCGCAAGAGTATGTCCTCGACGATCTTGCTGCGTTTGTCACCGGCGCCGATCATCCCGACTTGGCGGGGCAGTCGAGAGCGGCCCTCAAGCGCAACGTGCTCGACAGCATCGCCTGTGCGGTCGGTGCGCTGGGCGGCGGACTCATCCCCGCGATCCGCGCCCAGGCGGAGGAATTCAGCGGCCGACCCACCACCACCCTGGTTGGCGGCGGCCGGGCATCGGTCGACCAGGCCGCGTTCTTCAATGCGGTGCTGGTGCGCTACCCCGACTTGCTCGACACCTATCTGACCCTGGGCGGGCTGTGTCACCCCGCGGACAATTTCGGTGCGGTTCTCGCTGTGGCCGAACACGTCGACGCCACTGGAAACGAGTTTCTGCTGTCTCTCGCGGTGGCCTATGAAGTTCAGTGCCGCTTCAGTGCTCAGGTGCCGGTCATGGCTCGCGGGCTCAATCATGCGCTGCAACTGGCGATATCGGCAGCGGCGGGATCAGCCAAGTTGCTCGGACTCGACGAGAGCCAGACGGCCGACGCCATCGCCGCCTCGGCGGCCGACAATGTCTCGCTGGCGGCCGTGCATGCCGAACCGGTGTCTCACTGGAAGGGCATCTCGCCCGCGATGACCGGCATGCGTGCGGTCTACGCGACCATCTTGGCCGGCCGGGGCATCACCGGCCCACGCACGCTGATCGACGGTCCGCACGGATTAGCCCAACTCTTCGATCAAGCAATCGATTTCGACTCCGGTAACCGGCGGCTGACCGCAGTCGAGCGGACCTACTTGAAGCAGTACTGCGCCCTGATCCATGGGCAGGTGATCATCGACGCGCTGCTGTCGATTCGCGCCGCTCACCAGCTACGCGGTGATGATGTCGCGGCGGTCACCCTGGAAGTGATTCAGAGCGCCTACGACATCGCCGGGGGCGGTGCATATGGCGACAAGGACCGTCCGTGGACCAAGGAACAGGCCGACTACAACCTGAAGTACCTCGGCGCGGTCGCCTTGCTCGACGGTGGCGTGGGGCCCGAACAGCTTGAGACCGAACGAGTCCGGCGCGACGACGTGCAGAACTTGCTGACCCGGATTGCCGTCGTGCCGGCTGCCGACCTCACTGCTGACTATCCGGAGCGCACCGGTGTACGGGTGTCCGTGGCGACGCACGATGGGCGAGAACTCAACCACCAGCAGGCCGACTATGAAGGATCACCGACTCAACCCCTGTCGTGGGACCGGGTCGTCGAGAAGTTTCACTGGCTCGCCGAACCTTGCTGCGACCGTGGCTTGCGCGGCGAAATCATCGAGGCGGTCGAACGCCTCGACGAAATACCCGTCACCGAACTGACAGGATTGCTGGGCAGGGTCAGCCCGGCGGCCGTACGGCCCCGTAGCGCGGTCAGATTCTGATGCCCGCGCGCGTCCCCTTGCGTGGTTTGCTGCTGGCGTTGATGATCGGCGTCAAATCCGCCTAAAGGAGCGCACGTGGCCAAGAACAAGAACCGCGCCGTCAACCGGTGGGAATTGGTCACCTGCGCCGTCGCCGGCCACGCCACCTACGCACCCGACGACGAGGCGCTGGCCGACCGGCTCAGGGCGGACACCAAGCTCGGGGAGGTATGGCGCTGTCTGCGGTGCGGTGACTTTGCCCTGGGCGAACCGCATGGCCGCGGGCGTCCGGAAGACGCGCCGCTGATCATGCGTGGCAAGGCGTTGCGGCAGGCCATCATCATCCGGGCGCTGGCGGTCGAACGGCTCGGGCGAGCCGTGATACTCGGCCTCGCCGCCTGGGCCGTCTGGACGTTCCGTGGTTCCCGCGGCGCCATCCAGGCCACCCTGGACCGCGACCTGCCGATATTCCGCGCCGCCGGATTCAAGGTGGACCAGATGTCGGCAATCCATGAGTTGGAAAAGGCCTTGGCGGCAAAGCCATCCACCCTGGCGTTGATCACCTGCCTGCTGGCTGCCTACGCGGTACTGCAGGTGGTTGAGGGCGTCGGCCTGTGGCTGCTGAAGCGATGGGGTGAGTACTTCGCGGTGGTGGCTACCTCGGTGTTCCTGCCGCTGGAAATTCACGACCTGCTCAAGGGCGTCACCACGACCCGGGTCGTCACCTTGACCATCAACATCGCCGCGGTGCTCTACCTGGTGATTTCCAAGCGCCTCTTCGGAGCCCGAGGCGGCCGCAAAGCTTACGACGAGGAACTGCACGGTGAGCAGTTACTCGACCTCGAACGTGCCGCCATGACGGCCGCCTGACGGCGCTGTGTGACGTAGGCGATAGGTAGCTGGCTTGACTTTAGTTTAGCCAGCTACCAATATTGCGGTATCGGCGTACCGCGAAAGGCCTGGCTCATGAGTGAAAGTATCTGCGACACAAGGGCTGCCGCGCGAACGCGCACCATCGAGTGGGCCGACCCGCTGGGCGCTGCCGAGGCGGCCCGCGGCCGAACCGGTCTGGAGTTCCTACAGGCTATGGTCGACGGCGAGATACCGGCCCCACCCGTCATGAGCACCATCGGTGCCCGCTTCGAATCCGTTTCGCCGGGAACCGCGGTGTTCACCATGACGCCGGCCGAGTTCCACTACAACCCGATCGGTTCCGTACACGGCGGCATGTACTGCACGCTGCTGGATTCGGCCGCGGCCTGCGCGGTGCACAGCAAGCTGCCGGCCGGGGTCGGTTACACAAGCCTCGACCTGGCGGTGCGGTTCATCGGCGCCATCAACGTCGATACCGGCCCGGTCCGGTGCACGGGCACCGTCATCCATCTCGGTCGGCGGACCGCACTCGCCGAGGCGGTATTGACCAGCAGCACCGGCAAGCTATTGGCGTCGGCGACCAGCAACTGCCTGATTTTCAATACCTGATCCGGTGCGGGAGGTGGGTCCGGTGGATGCGATGAAATTGGCGGGAAGTCTCGCCGACCGGGACCGGTGGATTGCGGCCGACTGGTGCCCGATGGAACGGGCCCTGCAGCTGATCGGCACGCATTCGGCGATGGTGTTGCTGCGTGAGGCGTTCTTCGGGGGACGGCGTTTCGACGACCTGGCCCGTCGCGCCGGGGTGACCGAACAGATCGCGGCCAAGCGCTTACGGCAACTCGTGGATGCCGGGCTACTGGACAAGCAGCCGTATCAACAAGCCGGGCAGCGCACCCGGTACGAGTACGTGCTCACCGAGCGCGGGCGCAGCCTGTTCCCGGTGCTGATCAGTCTGATCGAATTCGGCAGGATGCTGCAGGGCGAGTCGACGGCGAGTGAGCTGGTTCACGACGGTTGCGGCGCTGCGGTCATGCCGGAAATCCGGTGCGCCGCCGGCCACGAGGTTTCGCTCGCCGACACCGCCATCCGGACCGCGAAGCGCTGACGCCCTCGGCATGTGACCCGCTCGACTCGGGCGGTGGCGATGTGTCGGAATACACAATGTCGTTTTGCTGTTGTTAACCGTGCGTGCGGTTGGCTCGTACACGGCTCGGGTAGATATGGGCCGAGCGACCGGACTGTGCACATCAACAGTGGCCGAGAGTCGCATAGACAAAGGACCAGACGACGTGACAGTTTTGCCCGATTCGATAGACGGTGGCGCTGAAGTCACCGTGCCCATCATCAGACCGCGTACCTGCCATGTGTTGCACGTGCACCACCGGAGCGCATGTGAATCAGCCCGGCCGGCGGGCGCGCCGCGCCTGATGCAACGCGGCCTCGAGCGCTGCTGATTTAAGAAGAATTACTTTCCGCGGCGCGACGCCGCGCGCGGGAGGCCCGCAGGTTTGCAGCGTTTCCGCACGTCTTCACGTCGTGCCAGACGCCGCTGTTGTTCTTCGACCTGTCGTAGAACGTTGACGGGCAGTGTGGATTGCGGCAGCGCTTGATGCGGCGCCAGTCACCGACGAGTTGGCTGCGCAGGATCTCTGACCAGAGCGCCGAGGCTAGCCAGCGCCAGCCGTTGCCGACCGGTTCCAGCCGCACGTCGCCGCTCTCCGAGACGGCGAAGGACGCTGAGGCCGGCGCGCCGCCCGGGGCTACCGGCTCGCCTGCGACCAGTCCGGCGATCGTCGTGCGGAGGATCCTGAGCTTGGCCAGATCTGCTTCGTCCAAGAGTGGCGCTTCGGCGTCCACGCCGCTCAGGTCCGACCAGGTCTGAATCGCCTTCGCGGTCCAGCGATTGGCCGACGCGGGATCGGCCAGCAGGTCCTCGCCGTAGTGACCGATGCCCAAGGTATTGAGGAAATCCTGCACCAGTCCCAGCCCGCCGGGCGCCGGCTCGAGCCCGTAGCGCTGTGACGCATACCACCGAGACATAACTAAAGACTACTTGTCTATGTCAGCATGGTCAACTAACCTGACAGAGGTAAAGGCTTAACACCTACGTCAGGAAGAGGCGATCATGCGCAGCATCAAGGGTTCAACGGCAGTGGTCACCGGCGGCCAGCGCGGACTCGGCAAGGCGATCGTGGCCGAACTGCTGGAGCGGGGTGCGGCCAAGGTTTACGCGACCGCCCGGGTGCCGCAGGACAGCACCGACCCGCGGGTAATAAGCGTGCCCCTCGACGTCACCGATGCGGATTCCGTTGCCGCACTGTCGAAAACAGCGCCGGACGCACAGATCGTGATCAACAATGCTGGTATCGCCGGCGGGCACAGCCTGCTCGGCGACGATTTCGAGGAGATCCGCGCGATCTTTGAGACCAACGTGTTCGGTGCGCTTCGGGTGGCCCGGGTGTTCGCGCCGATCCTGGCCCAGAACGGCGGCGGCGCGCTAGTGGACATCCATTCCGTACTGTCCTGGATGGGTGGCTACGGCGCCTACGGCGCCTCCAAGGCGGCCTTCTGGTCGGTCACCAATTCGCTGCGCGTGGAGCTGGAAAAGCAAGGGACCTTGGTCACCGGGGTCCACCTCGGCTTCACCGACACCGACATGATCGCCGACGTCCGTGCGCCGAAGAACGACCCGCGTCAAGTCGCCCGCGACATCCTCGACGCGGTTGAGCGCGGCGACGCCGAGGTGCTGGCCGACGAGCTCACCCGCCGGGTCAAAGCGTCCCTGTCCGGACCGGTCGAGGCACTGCAAGCCCGATAGTGCCGGCCACCTGCTCCCCCAGGGACTCGCAACCATCGCGGAGGCGGGCCAGGTGCGAGTACGTTCACTGCCATGGCTCTCCCACCAGCAGGAAATGATCGCGCTGCCGTCGTCACCGGCGCCTCGTCGGGCATCGGCGAACAATTCGCCAGGATCCTGACCCAGCGCGGCCACCAGGTGGTGCTGGTGGCGCGCAGCGCCGACCGGCTGGCCGAGATCGCCGAACGGTTGGGTCCCAAAGCCCGGCCACTGCCCGCGGACCTGTCCGACCGGGCGGCCCGAGCCGGCCTGCTGGACCGGATCGGCGAACTTGGCCTGACGCCGGACATCTTGATCAACAACGCAGGCCTGTCCACGTTGGGTGTGGTCGCCAAGTCCGTTCCGGAGGACGAACTCAACCTCGTCGAGGTTGATGTGGCCGCAGTGGTCGATCTGTGCAGCAGGTTCCTCCCGGGTATGGTCGAGCGGCACCGCGGCGCAATCCTCAACGTGGCATCGGTCGCGGCGTTCGGCCCGCTGCCCGGGCAGGCGGCCTACGGTGCGGCCAAGGCCTTCGTGCTGTCCTACTCGCACAGCCTGCGCGGCGAACTGCGGGGCACCGGCGTGTCTGTGACGGCGCTGTGTCCGGGGCCGGTGGACACCGGGTTCGGCGAGGCGGCCGGGTTCACCAAGGAGGAAGCCGAATCCGCCTTGCCCAAGGTGATGTGGATTCCCGTCGATCAGGTGGCGCAGGCAGGAATTGACGGACTGGCGGCCGGCAAGGCGGTCGTCGTCCCGGGAATGGCCAACCGCATCTCCGCGGGGCTATTCCGGGTGGCGCCGCCGGAATGGATGCTGCCGTTCCTGGCCCGGAACCACCCGGGCGTCAAACGCGCCCTGGCCTGAACTGCTTAGCCGGCTCTAGCCCGTCCGGTCGCTTTCGTTGGCCGCGCGCAGCAGGTCATCGCGGGCCCGCGCCACCCGGGATCGCACGGTGCCGACGGGGCAGCCGCTGATCTCGGCCGCCTCGGCATAGGACAGGCCGAGGATCTGCGTCAAGACCAGCGCCTCACGGCGCTGGGGGTCCAGTCCGTCGATCAGCAGGCGGACCTCCACCATGTTCTCGATCCGGCTGCCGCGACGGGCGGCCCCGGCTGCGGCGTCGAAATCCGTCACATGCGTGGTCCGGGGGCGGCTGGAGTTGTGCCGGATCTGGTCGACGACCACTCGACGGGCTATGGACAGCAGCCAGGTGCGCGCGCTGGAGCGTCCGGCGAAGCGGGGCAGTGCGCCGATCGCTCGAAGGAATGTCTCCTGGGTGAGGTCGTCCGCAGTTGCCGGGTCGGCCAGATAAGCAACCATCCGCCAAACATCGCGTTGGGTGGCCTGGATGAATTGGGTGAGGGCGGCCCGGTCACCTCGTCCGGCACACTTGGCGAGGTGAGTAATTTGATCCTCGTCGTCACCCACGTTTGTAGAGACTAGGCCATATCCGCCGGAACTAATGAGCGAGTTCCGACGACTGTTCTCTAGACATGGTCACGGGAGGTGAGGAGTCAGGATGTCGACCGCGGTAACCCACGCGCAGTCCGGGCGTCCCGAGCTCGTTCAGCTCGAAATCAGCGGCATGTCCTGCGCGGCCTGTGCGCACAAGGTCAAATCGACGCTCAACAAGCTGCCGGGGGTTCGGGCCTCGGTCAACTTCGCCACCCGGACGGCGACCATCGAAGCCGACGAAGGAACCACCACAGAGGAACTGTGTGAAGCGGTACGGCGGGCCGGTTACCAGGCCGAACCGCGCCAGGCCGGCAGTGCACACGACACTGATCCCGACGCCGAGCATGCCCGGTACCTGTTCACCCGGCTGGCCGTCGCCGCGGTGTTCTTCGTGCCGCTCGCCCACTTCTCGGTGCTGTTCGCGGTAATGCCCGAGTCGCGCTTCACTGGCTGGGCCTGGCTGCTGACCCTGCTCGCCGTGCCGGTCGTGGGATGGGCGGCGTGGCCGTTCCACCGGGTCGCGCTGCGAAATGCCATGCACGGTGGCGCATCGATGGAGACGCTGATCTCGGTGGGAATCACCGCCGCGACCATCTGGTCGCTGCGCACCGCCTTCGGCTCGCCTCCGTCCACCGAGCGCCGGGGGGTTTGGCAGGCGCTGCTGGGCAGCGATGCCATCTATTTCGAGGTGGCGGCCGGGGTCACGGTCTTCGTCCTGGTAGGGCGGTACTTCGAGGCCCGTGCGAAGTCCAGGGCGGGCAGCGCCCTGCGTGCCCTCGCCGCGTTGAGCGCGAAAAGCGTCGCCATCCTGGAGCCGGACGGCTCCGAGATGGTGATCCCGGCCGACGAACTGCGCGAACAGCAGCGCTTCGTGGTGCGCCCGGGCCAGACGATCGCCGCGGACGGCCTGGTCGTGGAGGGGTCAGCCGCGGTCGACATGAGCGCGATGACCGGCGAGGCCAAACCGGTCCGGGTGGACCCCGGGTCGAGCGTGATCGGCGGAACCGTCGTTCTCGACGGCAGGCTGATCGTGGAGGCGGCGGCGGTCGGTGCCGACACCCAATTCGCGGGCATGGTCCGGCTGGTGGAGCAGGCGCAGGCGCAGCGCGCCGACGCCCAGCGACTCGCGGACCGGATTGCGGCGGTCTTCGTCCCGTGTGTCTTCGTCATCGCGGGGCTGACCGCCCTGGCCTGGCTGGCCGCCGGTGGCGGGGCCGACCGGGCATTCTCGGCCGCGCTGGCCGTTCTGGTCATCGCCTGCCCCTGTGCGCTTGGTCTGGCGACCCCGACGGCGATGATGGTCGCGTCGGGTCGCGGTGCGCAACTCGGCATCTTCCTCAAGGGCCATCATTCGCTGGAGGCCACCCGCGCGGTCGACACTGTCGTGTTCGACAAGACCGGGACCCTGACGACGGGTCAACTCACCATCAGCGCCGTCACCGCTGCGCCCGGCTGGGACGCCGACGAGGTGCTGGAGTTGGCGGCGACGGTGGAAGCCGCCTCCGAGCACGCCGTCGGGCTTGCGATCGCAGCGGCCACCGCGTCCCGGCGGTCGCTCGCCGACTTCCGTGCCGTTCCGGGTCGCGGCGTCGCAGGCACCGTGGCCGGCCGACCCGTGCGGGTCGGCAAGCCGTCCTGGATCGCCCCGCGGGATCCGGCGTTGGCAGCCGCCCGGCGCGATGCCGAATACCGCGGTGACACAGCGGTTTTCGTAGAGGTCGACGGCCGAACGTGTGGCGTCATCGCGGTCGGTGACGCGGTGAAGGAGTCAGCGGTGGGCGCCGTTGCGGCGCTGCACGAGCGGGGATTTCGGACGGTCCTGCTGACCGGTGACAACCCGGCCTCGGCGGCGGCGGTGGCAGCGAGCGTCGGGATCGACGAGGTGATCGCCGACATCCTGCCTGAGGGCAAGGTCGATGTCATCGAGCAGCTGCGGGAACGCGGCCGGGTGGTGGCCATGGTCGGCGACGGCATCAACGACGGGCCGGCACTGGCATGTGCCGACCTCGGCATGGCCATCGGGCGCGGCACCGATGTGGCGATCGGTGCTGCCGACGTCATCCTGGTCCGCGATGACCTCGAGGTGGTGCCGCTGGCGCTGGACCTGGCCGCCGCGACGATGCGCACGATCAGGGTCAATATGGCGTGGGCGTTCGGCTACAACATCGCCGCGATCCCGATCGCCGCTGCGGGGCTGCTCAACCCGTTGATCGCCGGCGCAGCGATGGCGTTTTCGTCGTTCTTCGTCGTGTCGAACAGCCTGCGGCTGCGCAACTTCGGTGCCGACCGAAGCGATACGGTAACACCCGGCTATGCGGCCGAACCATCCGTCGGCCACAGGTGACCGCGCCGCCGCCCGTGAGATGCGTTCTGCGGCAACACGATATCGGGCTCCGATGCGGCGCTTGACGGGGTCGGTCCGCGCGAGTCGCCGCTTCGCCACACCATGGTTGCCAATATTGCGCCGATCACGACCGGCAGGTGAGTCAGCACCCGAGCGGCCGTGACGGCGTCGGACAGTGAGTCAATCACCACATAGACCGCGAGCACCAAGACATACGCCGCCGACACCGCGGCCAGACCGGCCGCGGCCCGCGGCCACACGGCCGCGACGATCATCACGACCGCGAGGGCTATCGACCACGAGGTCGACTCGTTGAGCAGGTGGCCGCCCGGTGCAACGCCGTGGTGGTCGGGAAGTCCGACGCTCACTCCGAGACCCTGGGCGCCGGCCAGCGCCAACTGGGTCAGTCCGACACCCAGCAACGCCCAGCGCTGCCAACTCGCCCGTGCCCGCACCGGCGCCGGGGCGTCGGGCCCGAACGGGCCCACCGGCGTGATCACCGGCCGGGACCGCACCAGCCGGCGCAGCAGGTCGGCTTGGTCGGCCACCTGGTCGAACCAGTCCCGGCACGCCCCGCATTCGGCGAGATGTTCGTCCACCCGCGCCGACGGCACGGGCTCGCGCTCGCCGTCGATCCGAGCCGACAGCGCTTCGCGCGCCACCTCACAATCCATATCTCTATAGTCGCGCAAGTGGGGCCCGATGTTCCCGGCAACCCGGCACACCGCTCACTCGAAATCCACCTCGGTGGTGGGCGCGCGGAACCTCTTCAGCGCTGTGAGCCGGTAGGCCAGTGGGACGACTCTGCGTAGCAGCAAGCCACGACCCGGCGGAGCGGGCAGTTCGCGCACGGCCCGGACACCGGGGACGGCACGCAATTGCGAATAGTCCTCGGCGGTGAACCAGAACGGCATCGGTGGCGCCGTGTAGTGCTCGCTGAGCCGGAAACCACGCCGCCGCGAATACATACTCAGTAACCACGGAACGCTGTCGAAGATGAGCCGGCCGTTCGGAAATCGTCTGGCGCACTGTTCGATCAGGCCGAACACGGCGGGGCGCTGCAGATACTGGAACAGACCCTCGGCGGTGATCAGCACACCGCCGGTGACGTCTACTGCGTCCATCCAGGAGTAGTCGAGCGCGGACTGAGCACGGTACTGCAGCCGGTCGGTTGCCGGAAGCAACTGCCGGCGCAATTGCACGATCGGCTCGAGGTCCACCGACAACCAGGTCAGCTGTCCGTTGTCCACGCGCCAGAAGCTGGTTTGCAGGCCCTCGGCCAGGGCCACCACCGTGGCGCGTGGACGCGCCGCCAGGAAATCGCGGGTGGCGTTGTCGAAAGCCAAGGCGCGCAGCGCTGTTGCCTGATGGGTGCGGCCGAAATGGTCGTAGTCGTAGTCGATGCTGTCGCGAAGTCTGATCGCCATCGGGTCGTCGATGATGCCGTCCGGACGAGCGGCCTCGGTTGCCCGCTGATGCAGCGTGAGCAACGCGGTCTCGGAAACGCCCTGCAGGTGACGGCCGTCGACGGTCGGCATGGATCCGACTCTACTGATCACGGGTTTCCGCCTCGCCGCTGTCGACAGGGAACTTTCGGCCCGCCCCGGACGACTACCTCAGACGACCGAGCAAACCGACGCCCCGGAGGTGGCAGCCTGACTGGCCCGATATGGATGGCGATGCCCCCCGAGGTGCATTCGTCACTGTTGAGCGCCGGACCCGGGCCGGGATCACTGCTTGCCGCCGGGGCACGGTGGCATGAACTCAGCGAACACTACGGACACGCGGCCGCCGAGTTGCGCCGGGTGCTGGCCGAGGTGCAAGCCGGCGCCTGGCAGGGCGCCAGTGCCGCAGAATATGTAGCGGCACATGGCCCGTATCTGGCCTGGCTGGAGCAAGCCGCGCTGGACAGTGCCACTGCCGCGGCACAGCATCAGGCGGCGGCGGCCGCCTACGATAGCGCACTGGCCGCCATGCCGACTCTGATGGAACTGGCCACAAACCACGCGGTGCACGGTGTCCTGGTCGCAACGAACTTCTTCGGCCTCAACACCATTGCGATCGCCCTCAACGAGAGCGACTACGCCCGGATGTGGGTGCAAGCCGCCGACACCATGGCTGGCTACCAAGCCCTCACGGCAATGGCGACCGCGGCAGTGCCGGCCGCCCGGCCCGCGCCACCTATCCTCACGTCCGACTCGATCACGTCGCTGGTCGACAACCTGGCCGATTTCCTGGCTGATCCCTACAAGTATTTTCTGCAGTTCTTTCAGCAATTCGGACTCAGCCCGCCCGGCGCCGTTGCGCTGGCCGTGATCGCGCTGCTCCTCTACGACGTCCTCTGGTACCCGTACTACGCCTCGTACTCCCTACTGCTGCTTCCGTTTTTCACTCCCGCGCTCAGCGCCCTGAGCGCCCTTGGCGCGCTCGACGGCGGGTGGCTTCTCGAGCAGCTACCGGATGCGCCGGCCACGGCGGTCGCCGCCGCGCCTGCCCAGCGGATGAACGACAACATCGCGACCCCGGCATCGCCCGTCGCCGCGAGCGCGGCCAGCGCGGTCCAGCACGCCGGCACGCCCGACGCCGGCACTACCTCCGCGACCTCGCCCGCCGCCGGTTCACCGGCGCCCGGTATCAGCTACGCCGTGCCCGCTATGTCACCACCCGGTGTCGGGTTCGGGCCCAGAGCCGCGACGACGGCCACGGAAACTGTCGGCGAACCCGTGAAGACTTGCACCACAACGAGATTGGACCGTCAAGCGGGGGCTTGGCGTCGCAGCCGCGGCAAGAGTGGCGCTGTGCTACGCGGGTACCGGGACGAGTTCCTCGATGCCTCTATGGATAGCCCCGTCGCCGACGAGGGGGCCGAGGCGACAGCGAGCTCCCTGGGCGCCGGTCCACTCGGTTTCGCCTCCACAATTCCTGAAAGCGCCAGTGCACCAGCAGGATTGGTGCAACGCCAGGCAGGGGGCGCCGGCACGACGGTCCCGTTGCTGCCGGCCGGTTGGGACATCTCGGACGAACAACCGGCGAGGCGCCGATGACGCCGACCCAACCAGTGACCCCAAGGATCCGTCAAGAATGCACCAAGAATCCGCCAAGCAACCGGTGGCAGATTCCTCCCATCACGAATGTTGAGTCGCCGTCGATCCGGCTGCCGGCTCACCAAGGGGGTTTGCATCACGACAGATATTGATTTCCAGCACATTTCGCGCCGCTGCGGCGTGCGCCCATTCAACGACTGAAAGAACAATCCCATGACTCTTAACGTCAAAGGCGAGGGACTCGGAGCCCAGGTCACCGGCCTGGATCCACAGAACCTCGACCACATATCCACTGAGGAAATTCGGGACATCGTCTATACCCACAAGCTGGTGGTGCTCAAAGATGTCCATCCCTCGCCCGAGGAATTCATTCAACTCGGCAGGCTCGTCGGTGAGATCATTCCGTATTACGAGCCGTTGTACCACCATCAGGACCATCCCGAGATTTTTGTCTCCTCCACAGAGGAGGGGCAGGGGGTCCCCAAGACGGGCGCCTTCTGGCATATCGACTACATGTTCATGCCGGAGCCGTTCGCGTTTTCCATGGTGCTGCCGCTAACAGTGCCAGGACACGACCGCGGCACCTACTTCATCGATCTTGCCAAGGTGTGGCAGTCCCTTCCGGCCGCCAAACAGCGGCCAGTCCGCGGGACATTCAGTACCCATGATCCGCGGCGCCACATCAAGATTCGGCCGCGTGACGTCTACAAGCCCATCGGGGAAGTGTGGGACGAGATCAACCGGACCACACCGCCCATCCAGTGGCCGACGGTGATCAGACACCCGCACACAGGTGAAGAGATTCTCTACATCTGCGCCACGGGCACCACCAAGATCAGCGACAAAGACGGTAATGTGCTCGACCCGGCGATCCTGCAAGAACTGATGGAAGCCACGGGTCAGCTCGATACCGAGTACAAGTCGCCGTTCATTCACACGCAGCACTACGAAGTCGGCGACATCATTCTGTGGGACAACCGCGTCCTCATGCACCGTGCCAAACACGGTACGGCCAACGGCCACTTAACCACTCACCGTCTGACCATGATGGACGGACTCGAAACACCAGGATATCCAGTATGAGTACCATCGTTTTGTCCCCTTCTGCCCAAACCCGCACGGAGTTCGCGGATATCACCGACACCGGCCCCATCGAGGAGCACCTCCTCGCCAGAGTGCTCGAGCCGTACGCGTACAAAGGGTGCCGCTATTTGATCGACGCGTCGTACAAGGCGACCGCCGATTCGGTGTTGGCATATGGGAACTTCAGCATCAGTGAGCCGGCCTACATCCGGAGCACGGGCCACTTCAATGCGGTCGAGTTGGTGATGTGTTTCAACCAACTCGCATATTGCGCCTTTGCGCCGGCGGTTCTCAACGAGGAAATTCCGGTGCTGCGCGGCTGGTCGATCTCCGACTATTTCGACCTGCAGCTGCCGAGCATGCTGATCAAGAACACGTCGTCGCGCTTCAGAAGGCCGATTCACGCCCAGAAGTTCTCCGCCCGCCTGTTGTGTCAGAACTTCAAGGTCATGGAGCGGTCACTGCGCTACCTCTCGGTCCCGTGTGCGATCGAGTTCTGGGACGAGTTCGGTGGGGCGGCGACCGCTGAGGTCGAACTAGCCGCCCTCAACATCCCGTAACCGGCTGGCAGGAAAGAAGTTAGGAAGTCATGACGCAATTACCGTCCACCGTGCTGGAGCGTGTTGTCGCACAGGCGCGGCAGCGGCCCGATGCCATCGCACTGCGTCGGTGCAACGGCCGCAGCACGCTCCGGTACGGCGAACTGGTCGCCGAGGTGAACCGGCTTGCCACGACCCTGCGTGCGGCCTCGGTTTCGCCGGGCGCTCGGGTGCTCGTCATCTCGGACAACGGGCCCGAGACGTACCTGTCCGTCCTGGCTTGCGCCAGGGTCGGCGCGATCGCCGTCATGGCTGACGGCAATCTCCCTTCGGCGACCATTGGGCGGTTCGGTCAAATCACTGCCCCGAGCGCGATTCTCGTCGCGCCCGGGAGCAGGACCGGCACCGCCGATCTGCCGGACACGCTGCGGTCGATACCGTCGATCCCGGTCGACGTGACCGACGGCGTGCAAAGCACCGGGCCGGTACCGGACACCGATACGCCGTTCCCGGAGCGGGGCGCCGACGATCCACTGGCGATGATTTTCACCAGCGGCACGACCGGCGAACCCAAGGCCGTGTTGCTTGCCAACCGCACCTTCTTTGCGATCCCGGACATTCTGCGGGAAGCCGGGTTGAACTGGGTGACCTGGGTCGACGGTGAAACGACCTACTCGCCACTGCCGGCCACACATATCGGCGGACTGTGGTGGATCTTCACCTGCCTGATGCGGGGCGGTCTGTGTGTCACCGGCGGCGAGAACACGACTTCGCTTCTGGAGATTCTCACCGCGCACGAGGTGGCCACCACATGCCTGGTTCCCACCCTGCTGGCCAAACTGATCGCCGAACTGAAGGCCGGCGATGCCAAGGTCCCGTCGCTGCGGCTGGTCGGATACGGCGGCTCACGAGCGATCGCGGCCGACGTGCGAGCCATCGAAGCCATGGGCATTCGCACCGCGCAGGTTTACGGCCTCAGCGAAACCGGCTGCACCGCACTGTGTCTCCCGACCGACGAGGGATCGATCAGCAAGATCGAGGAAGGTGCGGTGGGACGCCCATACCCCGGCGTGCAGGTTCGACTCGTTGCCGCCGACGGCCGTCCCGCCTCCTCCGGGACCCTGTGGATCAAATCACCGGCAAACATGCTGGGGTACTGGAACAATCCGCAACGCACCGATGAGGTGCTGGTGGATGGCTGGGTGAACACCGGGGATTTGCTTGAACAACGCGAGGACGGCTTCTTCTACATCAAGGGCAGGTCGTCGGAAATGATCATCTCCGGCGGTGTGAACGTTGCGCCCGATGAGGTCGACCGTATTGCCGAAGCCGTGCCCGGGGTGCGGGAGGCGGCCTGCTATGAAATCGCCGATCAAGAGTTCGGCGCGCTGGTGGGTTTGGCCGTCGTCCCGTCGGCGGACCTGGACGAGACGCAGACGCGAAAGCTCAAGCAGGCGATCGCGGCTCACTTCCGGCAGGAGTCGGAGTCGGCGGCACGACCGTCGACGATAGCCATCGTCACCGCCATTCCGCGCACCCAGTCCGGCAAGGTGATGCGGGCGTCGCTGGCCGCGCAGGCTGGCATCGAAATGGTCGGAGTCGACGCTCGTGGTTGAGGTGGTGCGGGAAAAGATTGTCACCGCCGTCTGTGAGGTCCTCTACATCGACGAGACCGATCTGTTCGACGGGGATGCCACGGATCTGCGAGACCTCGGACTGGACTCGGTACGGTTCGTCCTGCTGATGAAACAGCTTGGGGTGAACCGCGAATCCGAGGTGCCGGCGCGACTGGCGGAAGATCTGTCGATCGCGGGCTGGGTTCGGGAATTGACCGGAGGCCTGGGGTGATCACGCGAATCCCGTTGAGCAGATCGCAGCGGAACCTCTACAACGGGGTGCTGCAGGACAGTGATCCCGCGCTGTATCTGATCGGCAAGACCTACCGGTTCCATCCGCTGCCGCTGCCCGGGTTCTTGGCCGCCCTGCACGCCACGATCTCCGAAAATCCCGTGCAACTCTGCATTCTCGAATCCGCCGGCACCGATTATCCCGAACTGACACCGCGCCTGCGCACCGGTGACATCGTCCGGGTGCGGTCGGTCGATGACGCGGACACCGCCCGGTGCGCCGACGACATCACCCGCTCCTGGTCCTCGGGCATTGTGGACAAGCCACTAGTCCGCTACACCGTTTGGACCACGAACGACGGCCACGTGTCCGGTCTTGACGCCCACACCCATCACATCCTGCTCGACGGTGGCGCCACCGGGATCATCGAGAATGACCTGGCTCGGCATCTGGCGGACGCCGGTAGTGAAAACGCCAGCGTTACCGAGGGTTTGACCAGACTGGCGGCGGCCCACCGACGTGAGGCGGCCAAGGTTGACGAGGCGCTGCAACGCGTCGGGCCTGTGGTGCAACGTGAGCTCACCGACGATGCGCGCCGCGGCCTGCACAATTCCGGCTCGGATGAACCGCACGGGGCGGCCGCCAAGGGTGTCCTGCGTGAGTCAGTCACCCTGTCCGGCAACGCCTTTGCCGCTATCCGAGCTCTCTCAGAGGACAAGCAGGTCCCGCTCAACGTGCTGGTGGCCGCGGCGGCCGTCGGGGTGTTTTCCAGCCTCCGGCAGAGCACCGACAACCTACTGGTACACGCGGTGGATAACCGGTTCGGTGATCCGGAACTGGATGTTGCGACCTGTCTGGTCAACTCCGTCGCGCACCCGGTCCGATTCTCCCCGTTCGCCTCGGTAGCCGATCTCGTCAACACGCTCGACCGAGGCTACGTCAGGGCCGTCCGGCGGCGGTGGCTTCGTGAAGAGCATTTCCGCCGTATGTATTTCGCGATCAACCGGACCACACAGGTAGAGACGTTGACCCTCAATTTCATCCGCGGGGCGTGTGCGCCCAGCCTGCGCCGGTACCTGTCCGAAACGCCGATCGCCACGGATATCGGTCCGGTCGAGGGTATGACCGTGGCCAGTGTGCTGGACGAGAACGAAGGCATGCTGCGGGTGGCCATCTGGGACAGGGCGGATCGGTCCGCGGACAAGGCATATCGCGGCGTCGCCGCACGCATCGGCGACGCGCTGGAGTCAATGGCGGCGTCGTGGGAACAGCCGATTGCCACGGTGGTCGACGAGTGGTTGCGCATCGACCCGGACGGGGCCTACCGCCGCAGCGGGGCGGCGTTCCGGCCCGAACCGCCGGCCGTACCGGCCTGGTTTCTGAACTCGCCGGCAGGTGCCCGCGGGATATTGGCCAGTCGCCCTGATGTGCAGGCCTGGCTCGCCTGGCTGGTCCGCAACGGTGTGGTGCCCGGCGACATCGTGGTCTGCTGCGACGACGACACGGACCGGACCATCGACCTGCTGATCGCGTGCCACCTCGCCGGTTGCGGATACAGCGTCTGCAACAGCGGAGACGAGATGCCGTTGCGGGCCAGCGCGATTGCCGAGCACATCGACGATATCTCGGTGCACGTGGTCGAAATCGCCGCGGCAACGTTGACCGCGGCGACCGCCGACGAGAACGACCGCGAGCTTGTCGACGGACGTGTCGAGCTGGTGGCAAGGGATGCCCGGTTGTCGGCCAGGACCGCCTACGTCATGCCAACCTCCGGGACCACCGGGACACCCAAGCTCGTCCACGTCACCCATGGGTCGCTGGCGCTGTTCTGCGCCGCGGTCGCACGGGCATACGGATGGGGCACAGCGGACCGCATCCTGCAATGCGCCCCACTGACATCCGACATCAGCGTCGAAGAGATCTTCGGCGCGGCGGCCTGCGGAGCGCAGCTACGCCGGACCGCAGCCATGAAGTCCGGTGACATTACCGCGCTGGCAGCCGACATAGCCGCCGAGAACGTGACCGTAGTCGACCTGCCGACTGCCGTATGGCAGCTACTGTCCGAGGACCGCGAGGTGGTCGACATCATCCGCCGCTCGAGCGTGCGGCAGATCGTGATCGGCGGGGAAGCCGTACGCCCGCGCGCCGTCGACAAATGGGTCGCGGCACCGGGCGAGCGAGAGATCTCGCTCGTTTCCAGCTATGGCCCGACGGAAACCACCGTGGTGTCCAGCTATCTGCCTATCACCGCTGCCACCGGCGACCCCGCCCGGCGCCGGGTGGGCCGGCCGCTGGTGGCTGAGTCAATGTTCGTCGCGTTCGGTGAGATCGTCATTGTCGGTGACCTGGTCGCAACGGGCTATCTCGGCATTGACGGCGGCGGCTTCGGCACCGTGACCGCCGTGGACGGTTCGCGGTATCGGGCGTTCGCCACCGCTGACCGGGTGACCGCCGACGATGAGGGTCATCCGGTCTTCGCCGGACGAAAAGACGCGCTGGTCAAGATCTCCGGTAAGCGGGTCGATATCGCCGACGTGAGCCGACGCATCACCGAGGATCCCGCGGTATCCGATGTCGCCGTCGAATTGTGCGACGGAAGACTCGGGGTGTGGTTCCAGACGCAGCGAAGCCGCACAGACGGTGCGGACACCGCCACGGCCGCACGCATCCGCTGTGTCCTGACGAGACTGGGGGTGCCTTCGTTTTTCGTCGTCGCCGTGCCGAACATCCCCCGCAAGCCCAGCGGCAAGGTAGACAGCGCGAAGCTGCGGATGTTGCCGGGCTCGGCGGATGCCCTGCCGGGCGCGGCCCATGCCGATTCCGGCGCGGCCGGACTCGCTCAGATCTGGAGCCGTCACCTGGGCGCCGATCTGGCGGCGGACTCGTCGTTACTCGACGCCGGCGTCGGTTCGCTGGATTTGATCCGGATCCTGCCCGACACGCGCAGATACCTGAACCGGCACCTCACCATCCTGGATCTGATCAGCGCCGACACGGCCGCCAACCTGGCACGGATGCTGCCCGCCGGCGAGTGGATGGACGGCGCGACCGCGGCCGAGATAGCGGACGACCTCGCGGCGGCATACCCACCGGAACACCCAAAAGCGTTGAGCGACAATGCCAAACGGGACACCATCCTGGTACTCGGGGCATCCGGGATTCTCGGCACCGGATTCGCGCGGGCGGTTCTCGACCTGAAACAGTCCGGGACGCCGTGTCCTGACGTGGTCTTCGCCACCAGGTCCGAGCTGCCCGAGCACGCACCGTGGACCGATCTGCAACGCATCGACGGCGTGTGGACCCGGCGTCTGAGCGCCGAACCCGGCCCTGAGGAACTCGACACGCTGATCCGCGACACCGGCGCTCGAACCGTCGTGAACTGCGTCGGGAACACCAACGTGGTCGTGCCCTACCGCGATCTCCGACCGGCGAACGTCAACTTTGTTCGCGTGCTGGTGGATTCGTGCGTTCAGCATGGCGCCAGACTGGTGCATCTGTCCACCTACGTCGTCAATGCACAGGTTGACGCGACGGTGGTCACCGACCCCGGCACGTCGCCCTACCCGTACGCGGCGTCCAAGTCGCTGGCGGAACTGGTGGTGTCGGCCGCACCGAGCACACTCGATTACACCATCGTGCGACTGCCGAGGGTGCTGGGGATTGACCGGCAATTAGCCACCAGCGCCGACATTTTGGTCTCCCTGATCGACGCCTGTGTGACTCTGGGCGCCTATCCCGCGGTGAACCTGACAGAAGAGCTCACCACCGGACACGCCGCCGCCCACGCGATCCTGGGATTGGTTCCGGAGCTGGGTGGGCCGGCTGCGCTGGGTCGCGGCATCACCGTGGTGACGGGGGAGCGGGTGGCCTACGCCGGGCTGCTCACCGAATTCGGTTGTGCGGAAACCGAGGTCGTGCAATGGAAGAACCGTCTGGACGAAAGCGACTGGGCCGTAGCCAATCCACGGCGATGGTCGGTGCTGGACGCCTGGGTGAGTTTGGGCATGCGGCTTGGTGGCCGCTCCTACGGGGAGTACCTGGCCGATTTCCCGACGGTTGCGCTGAATGTCGAACGTGTTGCTGAAGTCGCCGCGGCACCAGAGGGGTTGCGGCCGCTGCTTCAGGACGCAGTCACAGCCCCAGTTGCTTGACCAGCTTCTTGGGTGCGACGAGGCTGTAGGAGGTCAGGATCCACTCCTCGATCTCCCGCCAGCGCTCGGCCGAAACCCTGCGCCCGAGCCGGATTGACACCCAACCGTGCCGACCGAGGCCGTAGCCCGTAGGTTCCGCGTCGGCGTCGGTGGCAACGACTGCCGCGGCCTCTTCCTGGGAGAGCTTGACGGTGATGCTGCTCGCGTCCGGTGAGCTGAAGACGAAGTTCTTGCCGCGCACCCGGAAGGTCGGCTCAGAACCCCACGCCTCGATGTCGACCCGGGTGGCCTCCGGGAGGCGAGCGACGATGGCCTCCAGCTTCGGCATGTTGGACACAGCTGGCCTACCGCTGATCGCTGGAGACCAGGGAACGGTCCGGCGGGTTGGGCTCCACCGGTACCCGCGGCCGGGCGGGCCGCGACCGGACATTGATCGGCCACCAGAACCAGCGACCGAGCAGCGCGGCGATCGAAGGCGTCATCAGCGCGCGCACGATCAACGTGTCGAACAGCAGCCCCAGTCCGATGGTGGTGCCCACCTGTCCGATCATCCGCGCGTCACCCACGATCATGGCGCCCATCGTGAAGGCGAACACCAATCCCGCGTTGGTGACCACCTTTCCGGTGCCGCCCATGGACCGGATGATCCCGGTGTTGAGTCCGGCGTGGATCTCCTGTTTGAACCGCGAGACCAACAGCAGGTTGTAGTCCGACCCCACCGCCAGCAGCACGATCACCGACATGGCGATCACCAACCAGTGCAACGGGATACCGAGAATGTGCTGCCACATCAGCACGGACAGCCCGAACGAAGCACCCAGCGAGATCGCGACCGTCCCCACAATCACCGCGGCGGCGATGAACGCGCGGGTGAGGATCAACATGATGATGAAAATCAGACAGAGCGACGAGATCCCGGCGATCACCAGGTCCCACTTGGCGCCCTCGGAGATGTCTTTGAAGACGGCGCCCATGCCGGCCACGTAGATCTTGGCGTCCTCTAACGGTGTGCCCTTGAGCGACTCCTCCGCCGCGGTGTGCAACTTGTCGATACTGGCGATGCCGTCCTCGGAGGCCGGGTCGCTGCGATGCAGCACGATGAACCGCGCCGCGTGCCCGTCCGAGGACAGGAACGAATTCATCGCACGCTGAAAGTCCTTGTTCTTGAACACTTCTGGGGGAAGGTAGAACGAATCGTCGTTCTTCGCGGCATCGAAGGCCTTGCCCATGGCGTTGGCGTTCTCGCTCATCTCGGCCATCTGGTCGAAGATGCCCGACATGGTGCTGTGCATGGTCAGCATCGAGACCCGCATGCTTTCCATCGTCTCGATCATCGGAGGGAAGGTGGACAGCATCTGCGGCATCAACCGGTCCAGGTTCTTGATGTCGCCGACCAGCACGTCAAGGCGCTCGTCGATCGCGTCCAGCCCGTCCAGGCCGTCGAAGATCGACCGCAATGACCAGCAGGCCGGGATGTCGTAACAGTGTTTCTCCCAATAGAAATAACTGCGCACCGGGCGCCAGAAGTCATCGAAATCCGCGATGTGGTCGCGCAACTCGTTGGTGATCTCCTGCATCTCGACCGTGTCGATGACCATGCGGTGGGTCTGGTCGGCGAGCTGGGTCATCAGGCCGTACATGCGCTGCATGAGCGAAATCGTCTTGGCCATCTCGTCGGCCTGCTTGCGCATGTCGTCCATCCGGTCCCGCTGGTACTTCATCGTCTGTACCTGCCCAGCGTTGGACATGCTGACCTGGAACGGAATCGTGGTGTGCTCCATGGCCAATCCGTCGGGGCGGGTGATGGCCTGGACTCGCGAGATCCCCGGCACCCGGAAGAGGCCCTTGGCCAGCTTGTCCAGCACCAAAAAGTCCGCCGGGTTGCGCATGTCGTGATCCGACTCGATCATCACGATCTCGGGCTTCATCCGGGCCTGGGAGAAGTGCCGGTTCGCTGCCGCGAATCCTTCATTGGCGGGGATGAAGCTGGGCAGGTACGCCTGGTCGTCGTAGCTGGGTTTGTATCCGGGCAACGTCAGCAACCCGACCATGGCGACGGCGAAGGTGGCGGCCAGCACGGGCAGCGGCCAGCGGACCACCACGGTGCCGACCCGGCGCCAGCCGCGCACCGCCAGGAAGCGCTTGGGATCGAAGAACCCGAACCGGCCTCCGACGATCAGAACGGCGGGACCCAGGGTCAACGCCACGACGACCGCGGTCAGCATTCCCACCGCGCAGGGCACACCGAGGGTCTGGAAGTAGGGCATTCGGGTGAAGCTCAGACAGAACGTCGCACCGGCGATGGTCAAACCGGAGCCCAAAATGACGTGCGCTGTCCCTCGGTACATGGTGTAGAAGGCCGACTCGCGGTCCTCACCGGCCTGGCGGGCCTCCTGATAGCGACCGATGATGAAGATCCCGTAGTCGGTCCCGGCCGCGATCGCCAGCGAAGTGAGCAGGCTGACGGCAAAGGTGGACAGCCCGATGAGCTCGTTGTGACCGAGCAGTGCGACTATCCCGCGCGCCGCCGAGAGCTGTACACCGACCGTGACCAGTAGCAGGAACACGGTGATGGGCGACCGGTAGACGAACAGCAGCATCACCAGGATCACCGCGACCGTGGTCAGGGTGACTTTCGCCATGGATTTGTCGCCGCTGTCATGCAGGTCCGCAGCCAGTGCCGCGCCGCCGGTCACGTAGGCCTTGATTCCAGGTGGTGCGGGAGTGCCGTCGACGATCTTGCGCACGGCGGCGACGGATTCGTTGGCCAGCAGCTCGCCCTGGTTGCCGGCCAGGTTGACCTGGACGGTCACCGCCTTGCCGTCGCTGCTCTGGGCGCCCGCCGCGGTCAGTGGGTCGCCCCAGAAATCCTGGATGCTGAGCACATGCGTCTTATCGGCACGCAGCTTGCGGATCAGCAAGTCGTAGTACCGGTGCGCGTCATCGCCCAGCGGCTTGTCGCCCTCCAAGACGACCATCGCCACACTGTCGGTCTCGCCTTCCTTGAAGACGTGGCCGATGCGGTTCAGGGCAATCAGCGACGGCGCGTCCTTCGGACTCAGCGACACCGATCGCTCCTGCCCGACTATCTCCAGCGAGGGGACGAACACGCTGAGCACGACGACCACGGCGATCCAGAACAGGATGATCGGCACCGCGAGGGCGTGGATCGTCCTGGCGATGAGCGGCCGCTCGGCATGGCCGGGATGAGCTGAACCCGTCGCCGCCCCGTCGACGGGTTGCTGGGTCTGCACTGACATCTCCTTTGCGGCCTGCCACCGCGGCCCAATCTACTGAGCGTCTGCGCAGTTAGTCGATGGAAGGGCGGAAACGTTACACCCTCAGCCCTGCAGCAGCAGCGCGCCGAACATGATCGCCGTACCCGCGGCCATCATGGCCTGCAGGGCGGCGCCGAGAGTGGTGCGCCACCGCCGCGACCGCCGCCGCCGGGCTACGCGCCGTTGCGCGACATACCGATACCCCCACACCGCGGCGGCGACGACGAACAGCAGCGCCCACCCCCAGTTGCCGACATCGACCCAGCCCGGCCAATCGTCGGCCGGCGCGGCGGCGGGCGTCATGCCCGGGGTCATGCCGGGGTTCATGTCGGGGGTCATCTCGATGTCCGGCATCGGCTGGTCCGGCGGCATCTCATGGTGGTGGTGGTGGTGCTGGTGCCCGGCACCCAGCCCCTCGGGCAGCGGCTGATGATGAACAACGGCATACATCCACGCCATCGCCAGCATCTTCAGGGCGTGATAGCCACGCAGCAGTCGCATGCCGCCCATGCGGGTGGCGAGAACCGCCATGATCACGAACCACAGGGCTGCCGCCAGGAAGAAGGCCTCGGCGGGTGTCGGCGGCAGCCCCAGTCCCTGCGGCCAGGCCATCACCGCCATCGCGATCGCCATGGTGAGGTGCAGCCCGTAGCTGACCACCGAAGTCCAGGACCGGCGGTCGACGACTAGCACGAACCCCACGGCGCTCAGCAGGAACAGGCCGGTGACTGCCCACCGCAGCGGCAGATCATCAATCACAGTCACCGAACACTAGGCGCTCCAGGCGACAGGTGGCTACGACGCACGGTCGTAAGCTGCAGGGGTGGGGACTGATGGGCCGAGCGCGCAGGTGACGCCGGCCGCCCGAGTGGACCGGTCGCGTTCGGCGCGGACGGCGGCGCTGGCGGCCGGGTCCGCCGTGCTCGCCGGCGCCGGTCAGTGCATATGGGTTGGCATCGGGAACTCGTCGCTACGCCGAGTCCGGCAACCCGTATCCCGGTGCTTTCATCAGCGCCGCCGCGCCGGTGGGGTACTTCGTCGCGTCGCTGCTGGGTGCGGTGTGCCTGGGCGCCCTGCTGCTGGTCGTGATGACGTCGCGGCCGGAACCGGACGGGCTGATCGATGCGGCCGCGTTCCGGATCCATCTGGTGGCTGAGCGTGTTTCGCTGGTGTGGCCGGTGGCTGCGGCGGTGATGGTGGTGATCCAGTGCGCCCACGACGTCGGTGTGAGTGCCGGTGCGTTGTTGAGCAGCGGGAAGCTGTTCGACGCCGTCTCTGTTTCCGAGACAGGCCGCGCATGGATCGTCGTTACGGTCCTGGCGGTGCCGGTTGCGGTGACGCTGCGCTTCAGCACGCGCTGGCTCGGGCACGCGGTCCTGCTCATCCCCACCCTGCTCGCCGTCGCCGCGCCCGCGGTGACCGGCAATGCGGGCCAGGGGCCCGATCATGACTACTCGACCAGCGCGGTAATCGTGTTCGCGGTTGCGGTGGCCGCCCTGACCGGCCTCAAGACGGTTGCCGCGATGACCGCGACGGCACCGACCCGCGCGGTGCAGGTGCTGCAGGTGGTCTGCGGCGCGCTGGCGGCCTGCTACGGCGCGATCCTGTTGTACCTGCTGACTCCGGGATCCGGATCGGCCTTCGGATCGGATTTCGCCCGGCTGGGTTTGGCCGCGGGCGCGCTGGTGGCGGCGGTGTGGCTGACCGACTGCTGGGGGTTGTTCGTGAGGCCGGTGCGCTCCGGCACCGTCGGCGTGATTGCTGCGCTGGCAACAATCGCGGTCATGGCGGCTACCGCCGCGACGACCGTGCAGGCCGCCCCGCGGTTCCTCACGCACCGGTACACCGGCTGGGACGTGTTCCTCGGTTACCAGCTTCCGGATCCGCCGACTATCGGGACCGTGCTGACGTTGTGGCGGTTCGACAGCCTGCTCGGCACCGCCGGCCTGGTTCTCGCGATCCTGTACACGGCGGGTTACGTAAAGCTGCGGCGCAACGGCAACCCCTGGCCGGCCGGCAGGCTGGTGGCCTGGCTGATCGGTTGCGCCGCACTGGTATTCACCAGCAGCTCCGGCATCCGCGCCTACGGGTCGGCGATGTTCAGCGTCCACATGGCCGAGCACATGACGTTGAACATGTTCATCCCGGTGCTGCTGGTGCTGGGCGGCCCGGTCACGCTGGCGCTGCGGGTGCTTCCGGCCGCCGCCGAAGGACAGCCGCCGGGTCCGCGGGAATGGCTGACCTGGCTACTGCACTCGCGAGTCACCGCTTTCCTGTCGAACCCCATCATCGCGTTCGTGCTGTTTGTTGGGTCGCCGTACATCGTCTACTTCACGCCGCTGTTCGACACATTGGTCCGCTACCACTGGGGCCATGAATTCATGGCGGTGCACTTCCTGCTCGTCGGATACCTGTTCTACTGGGCGATCATCGGGATCGATCCGGGGCCGCGCCGCCTGCCCTATCCGGGGCGGATCGGATTGTTGTTCGCGGTCATGCCTTTTCACGCCTTCTTCGGCATCGCGTTGATGACGATGGCATCGCCGGTGGGCGCCACGTTCTACCGCTCGGTCGACCTGCCGTGGCTGTCCAGCATCATCGACGACCAGCATCTCGGTGGCGGAATCGCTTGGAGCCTCACCGAAGTGCCGATCATTATCGTCATCGTGGCGTTGGTGTCGCAGTGGGCGCGTCAGGACCGCAAGGTGGCATCGCGCAGTGACCGGCACGCCGACAGCGACTATGCCGACGACGAACTCGCGGCCTACAACGCGATGCTGCAGGAGCTCTCAAAGATGCGACGGTAGGGCCTACATCGGGCCCAAGTCACGCCAGCACGTTGAAGTTGCCCTCACCCTTCAGGGCCGCCTGCACCTGCTCCGGGCTGAGCTCGGCACTGGACGAAACATGTACCGCCGAGGCGCCTTCGGTGTTCAGCTCGATGCGCACCGCGCTCACCGGCCGCAATGCTGTCAATGCGGTGGTGATGGTGTCCACGCACCCCTGGCAGTGCAGTCCGTCGACCGAGAATGTCTGTTCAGCCATGCAAAATATCCTACTGAGGTCCAAAGTTACGCAGTCGCAGGCTGTTTGAGACGACGAAGAACGACGAGAACGCCATCGCCGCACCGGCGATCAACGGGTTGAGCAGACCCGCGGCGGCCACCGGTATGGCGGCCACGTTGTAGCCGAACGCCCAGATCATGTTCATCCGGATGGTGCGCATCGTCGCACGCGCCAAATCCAGCGACTGGGGAACGATGGCGAGATCGTCGCGCACCAGGATGATGTCGGCGGCACCGATCGCGACGTCGGTTCCGCGGCCGATGGCCAATCCCAAATCGGAACAGGCCAATGCGGGGCCGTCGTTGATGCCGTCGCCCACCATCGCGACCGTCCGGCCTTCCCCGCGCAGCCGTTGGATCACCTGGACTTTGCCCTCGGGCAGGACGTCGGCGACGACGGTTCCGATGCCCACCCGCGCCGCGACGGCGTCCGCCGCCGCCCGGTTGTCGCCGGTGAGCAGCACCGTGTGCAGCCCGCGCCGATGCAGCGCGGCCACCGCATCGGCGGCGGAGTCCTTGACCGTGTCGGCAATGGCGATCGCCGCGCAGGGCGCACCATCGACGGCCACGAAAACTACTGTTTCCCCACGACTCTCGCCCTCGAGTCGCGCCGCGTCGAGCACCGGATCGGCCGGTGCCGTCCGGATGATCCAGGACGGCTTGCCCACCTCGATGCGGCGTCCGTCGACCAGTCCCGAAACACCGCAGCCCGCGACCGCAGCGAAGTCGTCGACCGGGGCGGAGTCGGGCGCGGCTGCCACGATCGCCGTCGCGACGGCATGTTCGGAAGCAGCCTCCACGGCGGCGGCCCAGGCCAGGACGTCGTCGGCGGAGCGCCCGCCGGCCGTCGTCACGCTGCTGACCGTCAGCTGCCCGACGGTCAGCGTGCCGGTCTTGTCGAACACCACGGTGTCGATGCCGTGCACGGTTTCCAGCGCGCGGTAACCCTTGATGAAGATGCCCAGCTGTGCCCCGCGTCCGGAAGCGACCATCATCGCCGTCGGAGTGGCCAGGCCCAGCGCGCACGGGCAGGCGATCACCAACACCCCGAGCGTCACCGAGAAGGCGCGTTCGGCCCCGGCGCCGCCGATCAGCCAGGCCGCGCCGGCAAGCAGCGCGATGGCGAACACGGTCGGCACGAACACCGCCGATATGCGGTCGGCGAGGCGCTGGGCCCGTGCCTTCTGCGCCTGGGCCTCCTCGACCAGTCGCACCATCGCCGCGAACTGGGTGTCGGCACCCACCGCGGTGGCCTCGATCAGCAGCCGGCCGTCGAGTACGACGGTGCCGCCCACCACGGCGGCGCCCGGATGTGCCCGCACCGGTTTGGCCTCACCGGTCATGGTGCTCGTGTCGATCGCCGCGGTTCCTTCGACGATGACGCCGTCCGCGGCGATCGTCTCGCCGGGCCGGGTGACGAAGCGCTGGCGCTTCTTGAGCTCGCCGGCCGGTATCACCAGCTCCGCGCCGTCGGGCAGTAGCACGGTGACGCTCTTCGCGCCGAGCGCCGCCAGGGCGCGCAGTGCCCCGCCGGCTTTGGACTTGGCCCGGGCCTCGAAGTAACGGCCGGCCAGCACGAAGACAGTGACACCCGCCGCCACCTCGAGGTAGATCGCGTCGCTGTGCAGAATCGCCTGCCAGACACCCGTGGTCTCGCGCGGTTGCTTTGGAAAGAACACCGTCGCCAGCGACCACCCGGTGGCCGCGGTGACGCCGACCGAGATCAGGGTCTCCATCGAGGCCGTGTGGTGGCGGGCATTGCGCAGTCCGACCGAGTGGAAGGGCCACGCGGCCCACGTCACGATCGGCGCCGCTAGCGCGGCCAGCACGTAGCCCCAGCCGGGGAATCGGGCTTCCGGCACGATCGCCAACATGCTGGACAGGTCCGCCAGCGGTACGAACAGCACCGCCGCGACCAGCAATCTGCGCAGCAGGCTGCGGGCGTGCTGCGCATCAGGGTCGCGGGCCGGGGTTGCCCCGGGCGTCGATTCGGTGTGCGGGGTCGCCCGGTAGCCGGCCTTGGCCACCGCGTCGCACAGGTCTTCGTCGGCGACGTCGACGGCATCGATGGTCGCGACGCGGGTGGCGAAGTTCACCGACGCCCGGACCCCCGGCACCTTGTTGAGTCTGGTTTCGACCCGGCTGGCGCACGCCGCGCACGACATGCCGGAAACGTCGAGCCGGACTCGCCGCACCTCGCCGATGCCGGAGTCCTGCACAAGCGGGGTCGCCACAGCACTCCTCCGGTCGGCAAGTTGGATACCGCCAGCGTACAAGCGGTGTCAGGACCGGACAGTCGCGTGTTCGCGCACCAGGGCGCACAGCTGCCACTGGCCGGGGACGCCCTTGAGTTCACGTTCGCCGCGACTGGAGAACCGGTGCCGGGAACCGGTGACGATGTCGCGCACCGTCGAGGACACCAGCACCTCGCTGGGACCTGCGAGTGCCGCGACGCGCGCGGCGATGTGCACGGCCATGCCGGCCACGTCTTCTTTCTGGACACCGCGCACTTCGACCTCGCCGGCGTGGATGCCAACCCGGATCTCGATTCCGAGTACCCGAACGGCGTCGACCAGAGCGTCGCAGCAGGCCAACGACGCGCTCGGGCTGGAGAACGTCGCCACGAAACCGTCCCCGGCGGTGTTGACTTCCCGGCCACCGAAGCGCTGGATCTCGTGGCGCACGATGCTGTCGTGATTGTCCAGCAGGTCGCGCCACCGGTTGTCACCGAGCTGGGCCGCCCGTTCGGTGGAGCCGACGATATCGGTGAACACGATGGTGGTGAGTACCCGCTCGGCGTCACCGCTGCCACGGACGCCGGTGACGAACTCTTCGATCTCGTCAAGCATCGGGCCGGTGTCGCCGACCCAATACAACGTGTCCTCGCCGGGCAGTTCGACCAGTCGCGAACCGGCGATGTGTTCTTCGAGGTACTGCCCGTGCTCGATCGGGCTGAACTTGCGGTTGTCGCGATGAAGGATCAGGGTCGGCGCGCTGACGCGGGCCAGGGTGTCGCGCACGTCCGCCTGGCGCACGGCGGTGATGATCGCGCGGGCCATGCTCGGCGAGGCCGCCCGATTGCCGGCCATGTCCCACCAGGTGCGGAAGGCATTGTCGTTCGCGACGCTGGGAGCGATGATGCTGAGGATGTCGAAGCCCCGCTCGACCGCGTCGGGCTCGATCGCGATAGTCGTGTAGGGGTCCGCTTCGCCGATTTCGTGCCCGATCGGGTAGTCGGGCGCGCGCAGCGTGCGGGCCCCACCGTTGACGATGACCAGGCTGGCCACCCGCTCCGGGTAGTCGGCGGCCACCACCAGCGCGGTCATCGCGGTGAAGCCCGGGGCAAGGATCGTCGCACGCTCACACCCGACGGCGTTCATCACGGCGATCGCGTCCTTGGCCCAGTACCGGGGACCGATCATGTCGGTGGAGACCCGCGAGGACAGCCCGATCCCGCGCTGGTCGTAGCGGATCACCCGGGCGAACGACGCCAGGCGCCGGTGGAAGCGGTACATCGACGGTTCTGAGTCGACGGTGTCGATCGGGATGGACGGGCCGGGCAGCACCAGCAAATCGATCGGACCTTCGCCGAACACTTGATAAGCGATATCGACCTCGCCGCAGGTGGCATAGCGAGTCCGAATGTTCCAGGGCACCTGGGCCACGGTTACATGCTAGTCAGCCATCACCTGCGATAGCGGCCGGCATGTGCCGCAACCGTCAGGCCGTGTCCGGGCCGGGTGGTGTTCGGGATGAGGGTCCCGGACACCGCCTCAGGCACCCCGTCGAACAAGAGCGGTTCCAGCCGGACATGGTCGACGAAATACTCGACGTGGCGAAGATTGGGGATGGCCGCTGCGACCGAGGCGTGCAGTGCTGGCGCGCAGTGGGCGGACACTTGCAGATTGCGCGAAGCGGCTATTGCTGCCGCGGCCAGCCAACCGGTGAATCCCCCGCATCGCGTGGCGTCCAGCTGCAAACAATCCACCGACGGCGTAAGCAGGCGGGCTTCGTACAGATCGGACACGTACTCGCCGGCGGCGATGTCGCAATTCAGGGTGCGCCGCAGGACACTGAGCCCGTCCAGGTCGTCGCTGCTGACCGGTTCTTCGAACCAGACGACGCCGAGTTCGTCGAGCGCGGCACCGACTCGGCGGGCCTGCCCCACCGAGTAGCCGCCGTTGGCGTCGACCATCAAGGCCACGCCGTCACCCGCGAGGTCCCGTAATTGGCGAACCCGCTCGAGATCCCGCCGGCCGTTGGCACCCCAGTCCTGTCCGATCTTGATTTTCATCGCGGTGCATCCCGCGGCAAGCCAGGCGGCCACCTGCTCACCAAGCTCCGCTTCGTTCAGCGTGGTGAAACCACCGGAACCGTAGATCGGCACCGTCGCGCGGCTCTGACCCAACAGCGTGGACAGCGGTTCGTCGCGCAGTCGTGCCTTGAGGTCCCAAAGAGCTACGTCGACCGCGCTGAGGGCCTGCATGATCAGGCCGCGGGTGCCGAAGTTGCGGCAGCTGCGACGCATCGCGTCCCAGGCGCCGGCGACGTCATCGGGGTCGCGTCCGATCACCACTTCCGAAAGCTCCTCGGCGACAACGGCGGCCGCCGCCGGGGAACTGTATGTCCAACCCAGTCCGGTGGTGTCGCCGGCGCACGCCTGCACGACGACGGCCGTGGTGGCGTCCCACTGGAATGTGCCATCGGCTTCGGGCCGGGGGGTTGGGACGGTGTAGACCTCGACGTCGACCGTGTCGACGGTGTCCACCGGACGGCTCATGCGAGGGACTCCTCACGCACCCCCGCTCGCGTCCGCGCGTGCTCATGCATGAGTTCGGCGGCGCGTGCGGCCAACGCCATGATGGTCAGCGCGGGGTTGGCGGAGCCCTGGGTGGGCAACGTGCTCCCGTCGACGACGTAGAGGCGCTCGACACCGAATACTCGGTGCTGCGCATCGACCACGCCGTCTTGTGGACGGGCGGCCATCCTGGCTCCGCCGACGAGGTGGGCATAGCGCTCGATCGAGATCACCTCTTGCGCACCGGCCGCACGCAGGATGTCCTCCATGATGTCGGTGGCGGCGCCGATGAGTTGTCGGTCGTTGTCGCACTGGGAGTAGGAGAAGTGAGCCACTTTGAGTCCGTGGCGGTCGGTTTCATCGGCCAGCGTGACCCGGTTGTGGGCTAGGGGGAGTAGCTCGCACAATGCGCCCAGGGTGGCCCAGTGCACGTAGTCCCGCATGTATTCGCGTAGCGTTGTGCCCCAATGACCCTGTGCGGCTACGTGTTCAGCCCAGGTGATGGGCAGCGGGCTGATGTTTTGGACGGACCAGCCACGCTTATAGGGCTTGGTCGGGTCGGTCTCGTAGAACGCTTCGGTGCTAACCTCCGGCGGCGGAGCTTTGTACATCCGAATCTCGTCGTCGAAGCGTCCGGCGACTTGGGGCGCACCCTGCACCATCAGGTAGCGGCCGAGTTGATCATGGTCGTTGCCCAGCCCGTGCGGGTAGCGGTTGGTGGCCGAAAGCAATAGCAACCGGGGGGTTTCGATCGAATAACCGGCGACCACCACCGCGGCGGCGCGTTGCCGGTGGACGACCCCGGCGTGGAAGTATTCGACGCCGGTGGCGCGACCGCTGCGGTCGTCGACGAGGACCCGGGACACGTGGCAGTCGGGCCGGATCTCGGCACCGTGAGCCAGCGCATCGGGGATGTGCGTGATCAGTGGGCTGGCCTTGGCGTTGACCTTGCAGCCCTGTATGCAGAATCCGCGGTAGATGCAGTGCGGCCGGTTACCGAATCGGCCGTTGGGAATAGCGACCGGACCCACCCGCGTGGGAATCCCCAGAGCGGCCGCGCCGCGCAGGAAGATCTGTCCGTTCCCACCGACCGGGTGCGGCCGGTGGGGATAGGTGTGCGGGTCACCCCAGGGCCAATCCTCCCCGGCAACAGGAAGTTCGGCTTCGATCTGCTCGTAGTAGGGGCGCAGCGTGGTGTATCCGATCGGCCAGTCGGCACCGACCCCGTCGGCGCTGTACGTATGAAAGTCCGACGGGTGAAACCGCGGGACGTAACCGGCAAAGTGCACCATCGAGCCGCCGACCCCGCGACCAGAGTTGTTCGAGCCCAACGGAACCGGGTCGGATCCGCCGATCTGTCGCGGTTCGGACCAGTACAGCACGTGCGACGCACGTTCGTCGCTGACCCAGTCGGTGTCGGGATCCCAGAACGGTCCGGCGTCCAGCACCACGGTGCGCCATCCCGCTCGGGCCAGGCGTTGCGCCAGAGTGCCGCCGCCGGCGCCGGCTCCGACGATCACGACGTCCACTTCGTCCTCTTCGGAGTAGCGCCGCATATCGGCGCGCAGGCGATGATTCGTGCGCGATCCGTCATTGGGAATGAGCCAGGCGGATTCGTTGCGGGCGCGGATTGCGCGGTAGTCACTCACCGCTATTCCCGCCCGACAGATCGTCGTCACACTTTCTGGCCCGCTCCACCCGCTGGGCGAACGGCACCGGGTCGACATCGTCGTGATCGGCGACCTCCCACTTCTCCCGGGTGTTGATGCCGGGGTTGAGATAACCACGCGGGTAGGCCGGCCCGCTGAATCCGATCTCGTTCCATGCCCAGGGATGCGAATAGAACGCGGTGGTGGCATACCGGGTCCATAGGCTCCATACGTGATTCGCCGTCCAGCCGTGCCAAGATTCACCCGCATCAGCCAGGTCCTGGACGTCTTGTAAGAGCCGGGCCTGGTCCTTGCTGGCGAGCTCGGCATATCCTTTCCCGTGCCTACGGCGCGCGTCCTCGTCGAGCCCCGCCAGTGTCTCCCGCCAGGCCTGCCCGTCTTCGGGCATGTCGTCGTAGTGCCAGCCGTCGGTCTCCGCCGTCGCAAGGCGGGTGTCGATGAGCCCGAGGACGGGCACCCTTGGATCGTCGTCCTGGGCGAGCAGCAGGTCGAGCATTGGTGCGGCGATGCCGACTTCGTGCGTGGTGAAAAACGACAACATGTTCGGCAACGCCAGACGCGCCAACACCACACCCGCCGTTACGTCGTCCCACTTGTGTGCCTGGTCGAGCACGTCGAAGCCGGGAAACCGACCTCTGCCCTGGGGGGTGATCGCGTGTTGATTCGGGGGGCGAAAGGGCATCAGCGGCTGCCTTCACCGGGCAATGGGAGGTCCTCCCGCCGCAGCAACGCGGCTAGCAGGCCCATGGCCCCCACCAGTGAGGCCAGCAGCGGAGCGAATGCCGGTGGGCCAGACTCCATGTTGTATTTCGTCAGGCCCCCGGGACGTTGGACGATTCCCCGCCAGTGCAAGTAGGTGCCCTGCACGCCGTTGACGACGATCGCCACACTGGCGGCCGGTAGAACGGTTTTCGCCGCTCGACGGGAGAAGAAGGCGGCCACACCGGCCGGTACCGCGGTGGGCAGGACGACGACCGGCCACCACATCATCTTGTTGCCGAAGCTGGCTCCGTCGTGGGAGAGATAGATTTCGCCCGCGGTTATCGCCGCGCCCGCCGCGGTCAGCGCCGAGAGTGTCCGCTCGAAACGTCCCGTCCGGATGTCCTGCAACGCAGCATCAATCACCTTCATGGTCAGCCCTTCTTCTCGCCGGGCAGATATTGCTGCACCTTCTGCTTGACTCCCTGCTTGATGAAACCCGCTGCATCCTCGTCGCCGCCGAGTACCGATTTGGCCAGGGACCTGGCCTGCTCGAAGGTGGCGTGCGGCGGGATCGGGGGAACGTCGGGATCACACCGCACGTCCAGCACGGTCGGACGGTCCGCCGACAGGGCGCGCTCCCATGCGCCACCCAATGCGTCGGCGTCACAGATGTTTTCGGCCTGCAGGCCCAGCGTGCGGGCAAACGCGGCGTAGTCGACGTCCGGAAGCGTCTGCGAAGCCTCGAATTTCGGTGAATCCTCCATCGCGCGCATCTCCCAAGTGACCTGGTTGAGGTCGTTGTTGTGCAATACCGCGATGATCAATCGGGGGTCAGCCCACTGCCGCCAATACCTGGCGATCGTGATGAGCTCGGCCATACCGTTCATCTGCATGGCTCCGTCGCCCACCAACGCAATACCGGGACGGTCTGGGTGCGCCCACTTGGCACCGATCACGTACGGCACCCCGGGACCCATGGTGGCCAACGTCCCGGACAACGATCCCCTGACTCCGCCGGTGAACTTCAGATGCCGCGCATACCAGTTCGCCGCTGACCCGGAATCGGCAGCGACGATGGCGTTGGACGGCATCCGCGTCGACAGCTCGTAGAAGATTCGCATGGGGTTGATCGGGTCGGCGTCGGTCATCGCTCGCCGTTGAGCGGTGTTCCACCACTTGGCCACGTGTTTCTCGATTTTCTCGCGCCAACTGCGGTCCGGTTTCTGTTCCAGCAGCGGAATCAGGGCCTGCAGAGTTCTTTTCGCGTCACCGACCAGATTGATCTCGTAGGGGTAGCGCATGCCGATCCACTTACCCGAACGGTCGATCTGTACCGCGCGAGCCTGGTCGAGTTTCGGCAAGAACTGGGTGTAGGGGAAGTTGGACCCAACGGTCAGCAGCGTGTCGCACTCCATCATGAGGTGCCAGCTGGCGGTGGTACCCAGCAACCCGATCGAACCCGTCACCCACGGCAGGTCGTCGGGAAGTACGTCCTTGCCCAGTAAAGCCTTGGCCGCGCCGGCGCCCAACAGGTCGGCGACCTGCGTCAATTCTTCGACGCAACCCCGTGCCCCTTGGCCGACCAGTAGCGCGACCTTCTCGCCGGCGTTGAGCAGGTCGGCGGCCGCGCGGACGGCGGTGTCGTCGGCTACCACATGCGCAGGGCTGAGGCCGAGGCTGGACGGGACCTGCTTGAAAGCGTGCTCGGGTGGTTCATATTTCAACTCGAATACGTCGGAGGGGACGATGATGCAGGTCGGACAACCCTCGCTCAGGGCAATCCGGATAGCCCGATCGATCAAATTCGGCAATTGCTTTGGCACGGTGCACATCTGGACGTATTCACTACAGACGTCTTTGAACAGGCTGATCAGATCGATCTCTTGCTGGTAGGAGCCACCCATCGCGGACCGCTCGGTCTGCCCGACGATGGCCACCACGGGCACGTGGTCGAGCTTGGCGTCGTACAGTCCGTTCAGCAGATGGACCGCGCCGGGACCGCTGGTAGCCACGCAGACCCCGAAGCCGCCCGAGAACTTCGCGAAACCGACGGCTTCGAAGGCGGCCATCTCCTCGTGCCGGGCCTGCACGAACTGAGGCTTGTCACCGGCTCGCTGCCAGGCGGCGAGTAGACCGTTGATCCCGTCTCCGGGAAAACCGAAGACCTGTTTGACGTCCCAGTCCCGGAGCCGGGACAACAGCACATCACCAACGGTGTCAGACATGATCACTCTCCTCGTAGTCTTTGTTTGTTGTTGCTAGGCAACAACTCTGGCTATGTCCCGCGATTGCCCGTTGGCACGCTGGGCGCGATCCAGTAGTGGTCGGCCACCGGGCAACCGCGGGAGGATCAATTGGGCTAAGCGATCGCGAAGTCGCTGCCGGTGCGGTGGTGGCGTCCTGCCGGAAGCCAGGTCGTGCGCACCCGACAACGCCCACAGCGCGGCGACGAACGCATCGGTGAGTGCGCCTCGGGCCCGGCGCCGGTCCAGGGCAGCCAGACCCAGTGCAGTTAGCGCATGGACGCTGTCGACCCATATTCCGGCGGCGATGATTTCAGGGCTGGGGCGGATTCCCGAAAGGCTTGCCTGCGCCAGGTGCCGCGCACCCAGGATCCTGGCTATTACCACCGCCTTTTGGTCGACCTCGACCCGGTGAATCGACCTCAACACAACTCTCGGGGCGGTCAACAGCATTGCGCCCCAGATCATCCGAAATATCTCGATGAATCTGGACGGCGAGTCCGACGTGCTCATCGGCGGCGTCGGACGGCCAGGGCCGCGGTCGCGGCAGCGGTCGCCGCGCCTACGCCGGTCAGCGTGCGCGCGTGCTGGGCAATCCAAACCTGCGGGGCACGGTGGTGCGCTCGATCGTCGAACGCGCCATGGGCGCCATGGTCCTGGCCGGCATCGCCGTCGCGAGGTTCCCACAGGTTGTGGGGGCGCTCGGGGCTGACAGACTGCCCGGTCTGTTGCGAGGAGTAGCCGGTTTTCGCCAGATACCGGTCCAGTAACGCCGGTGCCACCCGCTGTCCGAGGATGGTGGCGACGGTGCTCGCTCCGACCCAATAATGTTTACGCCGGGGATGATCTGCGGCGAAGACCACCGCGCGCGCCGCGATCTCGGGTTGATAGATCGGCGGGACCGGTTGCGGGTGGCGCGGTAACCGGGACAGCACCCACGAGAACTGCGGGGTGTTGACGGCAGGCATCTGCACCACAGTGATCCGAATGTTGCTGTGCTCGTGCAACAATTCGGTGCGTACCGACTCGGTGAACCCGTTTATCGCGTGTTTGGCCCCGCAGTAGGCGGATTGCAGCGGGATCGCCCGAGCCCCGAGGGCCGAGCCAACCTGGACGATCGTGCCGACGTCACGCTCCCGCATGCGCGCCATGGCGACCATGGTTCCGTGGACGAATCCGAGGTAACTGACCTCGGTGACGCGGCGGTACTCCGCAGCGGTGATCTCGTGGAACGGGGCGAATACCGAGGCGAACGCGACATTGACCCAGACCTCGATGGGACCGAATGTGCGCTCGATCTCGCCGGCGGCAGCCTCGACCGCGTCGTAGTCAGCGACGTCGGTCGGAATGGCCAGTGCCTGCCCGCCGGCATTCTGGACATCCTTGGCGGCACCATCCAGGCCGGCAGACCCACGAGCGAGCAGGCCGACTTTATCGCCTCGAGCCCCGAACAGCCGAGCGGTGGCCCGGCCGATCCCGGCACTTGCTCCGGTGATCACGACAGTGCGTGACGAAGTCATACGCCCCCTTCCGGCCGAATTCGCCTCTCTCGAACGACCATACGCCGACTTCGTGCATAACGCACAATTTGCATTTGACAGGATTTTCTTGTCGCAAGTTTTGAGCACAGGATGTATTGTGCTGTCAGAAGGGAGCGGCATGGCCTCAACGCGGAACAGGAGCCGCCCCGACGCCGCAACGGATGGTCTCGATGACCTCGCCACGGAGCTGGAATCGGCGACCCGAGGATTCCTTGAAATCAACGTCGGGGTGTTGGAGCAAATGGAGAAGAAGATCAGTCTTAGTGCGTTGCATGCGCTTCAGTCGCTCGAGCGACTGGGCCCGAGTCTGGTTACTGAGCTGGGTGAGGACCTGAATCTGCTGCCGTCGACCGCGAGCAGGCTCAGCGACCGGCTCGCCGAGGCAGGCTGGATCACCCGTCGGGTGGCGCCGGCGAACCGCCGCGCCACGTTGCTCGAACTGACCGCAAGCGGCCGCGCCATCCTCGCGGAATTGCTCATTCTCCGCAGAGATGCGCTGAAATCGGTTGTCGGACAAATGGACGACGACGACCGCGCCGCGCTACTTCATGGCGCCCGTGCGTTCACCGCGGCTCGCCAGAGAATGGTTGCACTGGGGCCGTGACCGCAACCGCGGCGGCCCGCCAGCAGACACCGCGCCGGAGGGTGCGTCGGCTGGGCGCGATCGCCGCGGGCACCCTGCTTGTCGGGGCTTGTGCCTCGGCGGGGCAGTCACTGGAAACCGAACCAGAGGTCATGGTGACGAGGGTCGAGTCGGCGCTGCACGCCCCGGTCTGGTCATACCGTGAGCACGCGCTGGTTGCGCTGACCGATGATCAGCGGGTTGCCGTACTGGCCGACCCCGCCAACTCGGGCAATGTCCGCATGCGGCTCTCGCCGCCGATGGCCGCCGGCCGCAACATTCAAATCAGTCGAAAAGATGACAACCAGCTTTACGTCCCGCAGCCAAAGTCCGGTGTGGTTGCGGTAGTGGACCTGACCAGCCTGCGTCCGGTCGGCTCCGTCGATGCCGGTCCCGCGCCCGCCTACCTCGCCGAGGACGCGGGCATGCGGATCCTGCTGGCGCTTTCCGCGGACGGGACGACGGTAACGCCGGTTGAGGAGTACGGGTACCGGAAACTGCCTGCGGCCACAATCGCCGGTGCCCCGGCACACTCGATCGACGGGACCAACCGTGGCCGGTCGATCGAATACCAGGCCTATAGTCCATCAGGAATTCGTCACTACAAGGGTTCCTCGTCACCGCCCGAACTACGCGGCGTGATCGGCATGGATGTCACGGTATCGGCGGGGGACGGAACACAGGTGGCGCGCAGCTATGTCGCCGGCCGCGATGACAACACGTTGTATGCCGTCGATTCCCGCCGCGGGGGAAAGGGTTTGGAAGTGTTGGGCACCGCGGAGTTGCCGGCGGCGCTGCGGGAGATCGGTACCGACGACACCCGTATCTACGCCGCGACCAATCGCCAACTGGTGGTGCTTGAGACGGCAAGCTTCACCGGTTACCCGGGCAAGAAAATCCCGATAATCCGTGTCGTGGATTATCGCGCTGGTCTTCCCGGTTCGTCACGGTCCGCGCCGTTGTCGGGGCTGGCCGTCGGTCCGCATCGCGTGTACCTCACGTTGCGGGGCACACCCTATGTGGTCAGTGTTGCCAAACCGCGGCTTTGAGCGCAGGAGGGTCGAATGCCGGTGAACATCGACGGCGACGTCGAGTTCCTCCGCGAACAGATCAACGTGCTCGAGCGGCTGGGCCAACGAGAATCGGTGGGCGCCGGCGAGATCTACGACTTCAGCATCCGGTGGGGTACCGCTCTGGCTGGGCGCCTTCCGCGGCTGGTGCACTACAGTTCGCTCAACTTACTCGCAGAGGACGATCAGCGTCGATTCGAATCGCTGTGCGCTGAGCTTCGCGGGCTGTCCGCACTGATCGCACGATTCGGACTGACGCAACCCGAATTCGATTCGCCAGCACCGCGAATCGCCGGCCACCGGGGCTGGGTTACGAGTCTGCGGCGCCTTGTCCGGCGAGGGTGAAGATCTCGTCGTGGTGGAGTGCGATCGCGGTGCGTGGCTTCGGACAGCCTGGGGTTCGGCAGCTCAGGGCCACCAGGTAGGCGTCATGGTCCTCGTTGAGGAAAAGAAATCCCAGCGGAAGGGCACGACCGATAGTGAACTCGGTACCGGCGCAGCTTTCGCAGTAACCACCTTTGGCGTTGATCTGGTCGGAAACCCGTTGTCGGCAAGCGTCAGTCAGGTCGATCAGTTCGGGTGAGACCGGGGCGTCGTCGGCCATGTCAGATCTCCACATTCTTGTCGTAAAAGACGTTGTCCTCGCGCCAGCCCCCGGCACCCTTTCCGATGCCGGCGTAATCGTTGATGAATTCGATCTGATCGATCCATTTGGCCATCTTGAAACCGACTTGCGTCTCGACCCTCAATCGCAACGGTGCGCCGTGCTGGATCGGTAATGCCCGGCCGTTCATTTCGTAGGCCAGCAAAGTCTGCGGTTTGTAGACCAATTCGAGATCCATCACTTCGTAGAACTGTCCGCCGCCGTGGGAGGCGGGCTCGTCTCGATCGTTGTCCTGCATCGTCAGAAAGCAGACGTATCGAGCTTGGGGGAGTGGTCGCACCAGCTCCGCCAGCCGTGCCAGTGGAACACCGCTCCATTCGCCGATGCTCGTCCAACCTTGCACACAGTGATGCAACACCCGCTGGGTCTGCCGTCCGTTCAGCGCACGCAGCGCGGCCAGATCCAAGGTCACCGGATTCTCCACCAGACCGCCGACGCGCAACCGCCAATCGATGAAATTGTGCACGGCCATCACCTTGTATTCGATGCTGGCAGGCGGCTTTCCATTGACGCGGTGGGATGGGGAAATCTTCGATGGCGGATAGTTCTGTCGAGAGTCCAGCGGCCGAAGAAGAATGCGCCGGGCCGCGTTGACCACCGAGCCGAGTACGCGCTGTACCGACCGAGGCCTACGAAGGCTCCAGATTGTCGCCGCCGCGTGAATGGCGATGATCAACGCGATGATCGCCAGCGACAGCAGGGTGGCCAACGTGGTGTTGCGCACCGAACCGAAAATCATTGCGGCGGTGAGGGGGCCCCATCCCCAGAAAAAAACCATCGACAGGTGAATCGCAATGAACACGAGGAAGGCCACCAGGCCAAGAAAATGCAGGCTGCGCGCCCACTGGCGGCCGCCCCAAAGTTGGATATACCAAGGGAGCCGAGCCGCGATCGCCGGCGATTGCGCTGCGCCGGTGAGTATCTGGAACGGGGCGAGCAAAAAGATCACCGCCGCATAGGTCAGCTTCTGGATCGCGTCGAATGGTTCTCCCGGCAGCAGCGGCGGTAGGTTGAAACTCAGGTAAGTCACGATGTCGTCCCATGCTTCGGGGAAGATCGACCACGAGGCGGGCCAGTAGCGGTGCCATTGGCCGGTTACGAACAACAGGACGTAGTAGGACAGCCCCAGCAGAATCCAGCCGATCACCGAGAAGAAATGCCAATGGCGGCCCATGCCCAACTGTGCGCGACCAGGAAGCGCGATGACCGGGTGATAGTCCTCTTCCTCATCGAGGGTGTCGTACAACCGGTCCCGCGGCATCACCTTGCGGGTGAATCTCGCCCACTCGCTGCCGGGTTTGCTGTCATCATGCCAATACAGTTTGGGGTGGGTGGCAAGGATTTCAATGCCGCTGCGAATGATCAACGTCACGAACAGCACGTTGACCCAGTGCTCGATTCGCAGCCATGCCGGGTAGTCCAAGCTTGTCATGCTGTTCCGTTCAGTCTTGCCAGTTCTGCCGGTGGGGGTACGCCGCGTTGATCCCCGACAGAACGGTGGTGTGCACGGCTAGGAAGGCCACGGCCAAGGCCATCGCCAGCGTCACAGGCGCGACGTCCCAGCGTCCGGTGAGTGCCTCGAGGCCAGACAGGCTGATCAGCCGGCTCAGCACATAGAGTCCGAGAAAAGCGCAGCAAATCAAGCTGCCTACATACCAACCACGCTGCGGTACCGAGGGATTCATGTTCGCAACCATGGCAACCGCCGCGATCAGGCAGCCGGCGACCAGTGCAACGGCGTAGCCGACGAAATACCATGGCAATCCGGGTTCGGTGCTGAGCAGATAGACGTGAACCCCCGCGAGTCCGGCCAGAAGTCCTTGCCCGACCGCGGTCACGGTGCGCGGCAGATTGAAGGCTACCCAACCGTCCAGGGTGAGAAATCTGGACGACAGAATGCCATGCCAGGTCTTCAGCCATAGTCGTCCGACGAAACCGGCCACCCGGGTGAGGTACCCGGCGAAAGCTGCGACAAACGCGCTATTTTGACGGCGTTCCGGTGCCCGCTCCCACCGTCGTCGAGTCGGCACGGGCGAGGCGATGTGCCGACTCGAACAGCAGCGCGTGGACGAACGCCTGCGGCAGGTTACCGCGCAACTGGCGCTGGACGACGTCGAATTCTTCGGCGAACAAACCCGGTGACCCACAGGCGGTGCGGTTTCGATCGAACCACCGCACCGCCTGGATCAGGTTGCCCTGCTGGTAGTCCGCCAGGGCCATCAGAAAACCGCACAGCAGAAACGCCCCTTCTGCCTCGCCTAACGGGCGTTCGTCGGGCTGGAAGCGATAGACAAAGCCATGCCGGCCCAAATCGGCGCGCACCGCTTCCAGTGTGGCGACCGTCCGCGGATCATCGGCGGGCACCGCGCCCCTGATCGACGGGATGAGCAACGATGCGTCTACCCGCGAATCATTTGGTGCTCGTTGCCATCTGCGGTCGATATGCAGGCAGTCCGAGGCGGTATCGGCGACCAACGCATCCGCCAATTGGCGCCATTCGTCACCTTCTCGGCGCGGTGCCACCTCGCTGATGCGACGCAATCCGGCGGCGCATGTCAATCGCGAATGCGCCCAACGTCGGTTGTCCAGTTCCCAGATTCCAGCGTCGGGCTCCGACCATCGCCCCTTGATTGTGCTCGCCAGGGTCTGAACTGCTTGCCAGTGACCGGTATCGAGGCGATCGAGACACGCCGCCGACGCCAACAGCAGCAGCGCTTCACCACACGCATCGAGCTGGAACTGCTCGGTTACCCAGTTCCCGCTCTTGACCGTAGCGCCGGGATATCCCGGTAGGTCGAGCGTCTGTTCGTGCGGCACCGTGCCGCCGACAACCGAGTAGGCCGGCTTGAGATCCGGGCCGTCGGTCAGGACACGCTCGCTGACGAAGCGAACCGCATTATCGAGCAGCGGGGAGGCGCCGGCCACGGCCACCGCCTGCCCTGCGTAGCACTGGTCGCGTATCCAGCAATAGCGGTAGTCGTAGTTGCGGCCCTGTTGGGCTCGCTCGGGTAGCGACATGGTGGCCGCCGCGACCATTCCGCCGCTGCTGCTCGTCAGTCCGCGGAGCACCGCGTAGGCGAGCTGCGCATCGACGTCAGCCAGCGTCCCCGTGACGGTCGGAACCGCTTCGCGCCAAGCGTTTTCGGTCTGTCGCCAGGCGTCCTGCGGACGGGCCGGCTTCCACGTCAGCTCCTGATCGGAAACTTCCAGGACCAGATCGTGGTCCTTTCCTGGGGAGACGTCGATCGTTGCCGCCAGCGAACCGTCTGAACACACCCGTGCGCCGGGGGCGCCGGTCCAGCGGAACCGGTGCGGTCCCGAGCGGCCCATGAAGACCCCGCTGTCGAGACGAAGGTCGCGGATGCGCTCGGCGCCGAAGTTGGCACGCAAGTCAAGTGCGACAAACACGCGTGCCGGTCGATCGACCGCGATAATGCGACGCAACAACACCGCCGTGTGCTGATCTCCCGGGAACGCCAGCGCTTCCCGGCACTCAACGATTCCGTCAGTTGTTACCCAGCGCGACCGCCAGATCAGTGATCGCTCCTCGTAGTGGCCACCCCAAACAAATCGTGGCTCAGCGGGACAGACGGTGTAACCGCCCGGACCGCCCAGCAGTGAGCTGAACACGGCGGGACTATCCCACCGGGGCAGACACAGCCACGAATAGTCTCCGCGTGGCCCCACTACGATTCCTCGCTCCCCGTCGGCAAGCACCGCGTATTCGCGCAACACGTGGGGTGAGAGCCGTTCGGCGGCGGACGGTTTGTCGTTCATAAGCACCTTCGATCCACACCGGCGTCGGTGTGGGCATACCCATTCACGCCGCGGCGCTTACCGGATGTCACCGGGGCGGCTGATGATCGGGATCAGGTAGCGCGCGGCGTAGTCCCGCACGGCCTGCTGGTCCGACGTATCGAGGCGGTCGGTTGGGAAGAAGATGATGCCGACGGCGACCCGCAGCAGGATGTCGGCGATGTTGGCCAGGTCGGCGTCGTCCATGTCGGCGCCACAGCGGCGCAGGGTGTGCGCGATGCCGTCGGCGAACTGGCCGGTCGGGAAGACGTGCGAGCGGGAGAACATGCCGAACAGCTCCGGTTCGCTGTCGGCGATGCGGGAGTACAGCGGCGAATCCTCGATCAGTCGCACGCCAAGTGCGAACGCCTCGACGACCGCTTCCGCGGGGTTCCGGCCGGTAGTGGCCTGGTCCAGCGTGGTGAAGAACAGTTCGGCTTCGCGGCGCACAACGGCTTCGAAGAGTTCGTCCTTGGTGGGGAAGCGCCGGTAGATCGTGCTGCGGCTGACACCGGCGCGGGCGGCGACGTCGCCGATGTTCGCGCGCCGCACGCCGTACGTCTCGAAGACGGCCCGCGCGGTGTCCAGGATGGTGTTGTCGAGATCGGCAACGAGGTTGCTCTCACGAATTTTCACGGACCCACGACCCCCACACGGCGCACTCGGGGCGCACACTGATCATGCTAAGCTCTGAAACAAAGATACGATTTTGTTTCTCTGACTCACAAACGGGCGCGGGGGAGTGCTGGTGAGGGGATTTGCCATGACGGCTGAGCTGGATTTCGACACCGGGGTGCGGGAAGCCACCCCCGTGGTGGTGGACGAGGTCCCCGATCAGTCACCTGTGCTCGGGCCCGATTCACTGATCTGGAAGTTCTATGGCGACGTCCGCACCCAAATCTTCGGGTTCCAGCGCGTTGCCGGGACGGAGAATTGCATCGAGCAACTCGCCCAAGGTGTGCTCGATCATTCGGTGATCTTCAGCGACACCCTGGGCCGGGCCAAACGGACCGCGCCGCCGCTCATGAAGACGGTGTACTCCGAGGACCCGCACAAATGGGGCCGCACCGTGCGCGACTTCCACAAACCGATCAAGGGCACCATCAGCGACGGCTCAAGGTACCACGCCCTGAACCCGGAGCTGTTCTATTGGGCGCACGCCACGTTCGTCGATCAGGTCATCTACAACGCCGACATGTTCATCCGGCGACTTTCGCATGCCGAGAAGGAACAGATCTTCGTCGAGAGCAAGGTTTGGTACAGCCTTTACGGCGTGAGTGACCGCGGTCAACCGCAGACCTACGACGAGTTCGTTGCTTACTGGGACGGGATGCTCGACCGGTTCATCCCGCACAAGACCGTCCGCTACGGCACCGGCTACATCCGCAAGGGCATTCCCGGTCCCCGCAAAGTTCCCAAGCCGCTCTGGCGGCTGCTGACCGCGCCGGTGAACGCCTACGCCCGCCTGGTCATCGTCGGAACATGCCCGCCGCAGATGCGCGAGGTGTGCGATCTGGAGTGGAATGACAAGAAGGAGAGGCGTTTTCAGCGATTCGCTGCCTTCATGCGGGCGCTCAACCCGCTGATCAACCGGCTGCCGGTGCGGATGATTTACGCCAGCTGGGCGGCCGACGCCTGGGCCCGGGTCGGTGTCGATCCGCGCCGGCTGCACAACCGACCGCGGTAACGAAAGGGCTCAGCGCTCCTCGCGGAATTCGACGTGGCGGCGCACCACCGGATCGTACTTGGTGAGGATGAGCCGGTCGGGATCATTGCGGCGGTTCTTGCGGGTGACGTACGTATAGCCGGTGCCGGCGGTGGAACGCAGCTTGACGGTCAGTCGAATCTCGTTGCGCGCCATCAGATTTTCTCACCCGACCTGCGCAGCCGTGTGACCACGGCTTCGATCCCGTCGCGATCGATGACCTTGATGCCCTTCGCGCTGACCCGCAACCGGATGCGGCGGTCTTCGGATGGCAGGTAGTAGGTCTTGTGCTGCAGATTCGGCGACCACCGCCGTCGGGTGCGGCGGTGCGAATGTGACACCGCGTTGCCGAAACCCACTGTGCGGCCGGTGACTTGGCACCTTGCGGACATGGTGTGACTCCCTGGCTGGTTGGTTCGCTTTCGACAAGCCGTGCCCCGGACTGTAGCCTGATCGGAGCTTAATGACAATCATTTTCAATAAGGGGTGAAGATGCGGACTCCCGTCCTGCTTGTCGCCGGCCAGGGCCCAACCGATGACGTAACCGGACTCCTGTTGGGTCAGCCGGGGACGGTGATCGTCGAGCACCGCTTCGACGGACACGTGGTACGCCGCGCCGTGATCAGCCTGGAGGACGGCGAGCTCAACAGCACCGAGGACGTTCTGGAACTGGCCCGCGGCTGCCTGTCCTGCACCGTCCGCAACGACTTGCTGGTGCTGCTGCGCAAATTGCATCGGCGCTCCAACGTGCAGCGCATCGTCGTGCACTTGGCGGCGTGGCTGGAACCGGAACCGGTCTGCTGGGCCATCAACCATGTCCACGTCCGGATCGGCCCCGGCTTCCTGGACGGTCCGGCGGCCCTGGACGTGGCCATTGCCGGAGTGGTGACGTGCGTCGATTCGGTCAAATGGCTGACCGATGCCCTTGGGGACGGCGTCCTGCCGGACGGCCGCACGGTAGCCCAAGCGGCCGTCAGCCAGGCCGAGTTCGCCGACGTGCTGGTACTCACGCATCCGGAGCCGGTAACGCTGGCGGTGCTACGCCGACTGGCTCCCCGGGCGCGAATCACCGTCGGCGTGGACCGCGTGGAGCTGGCGCTGGCCAATCTGGACGAGTACTCCCGGCGCGGCCGCAGCGATCACCCGCACGCCCCGCTGCTGGCCGGACTGCCCCCGCTCGCCCGCGATCGAAACGTGCAGATCGTCGAGTTCAACGCGCGCCGACCGTTTCATCCGGAGCGTTTGCATGCCGCGGTCGACGTCCTGCTGGACGGGGTGATCCGCACCCGGGGACGGCTCTGGCTCGCCAACCGGCTCGACCAGGTGATGTGGCTCGAGTCGGCCGGCGGTGGCCTGCGGGTCGCCTCGGCGGGGAAGTGGTTGGCGGCCATGACCGCCGCGGAGGTCGCATCGGCCGATCCCGAGCGGCGACTGTTCGCCGAACTGATATGGGAATACCGCCATGGCGACCGCCACACCGCGATGACCGTACTGGTCTGCGGTGCCGACCCCATCGACGTGCGGACGGCGTTGCACGACGCCCTGCTCACTGACGCAGAGATGGCCGATCCGCACCGCTGGGGCGAGTACCACGATCCGTTCGGCGACTGGCACCAGGACCCCTGCCACGAGACGCCGGACGCCGGCGGCGAGTTCACCGCCCACCGCGCCGACGGGCAGCAGGGATGAAGGCCGGCATCCACCCCGACTATCACCCGGTGGTGTTCCAGGACGCCAACACCGGCGCGACCTTCCTGACCCGATCGACGCTGACCAGCAACCGCACCATCGAGTGGGACACCCCAGCGGGCGTGCGTACCTATCCGTTGGTGATCGTGGAGGTGTCGGCGGACTCACACCCCTTCTGGACCGGTACCCAGCGAACCCTCGACAGCGCCGGCCGGGTCGAAAGATTCCGCCGCAGGTACGGCCACCGCGGCAGCCGTCCATAATTTTCGCAGTCCTAAGACGCGCCCTCGCCCACCGTTGTGACCATGGGTCATGTGGGTACAAGATAGGGGTCAGGTAGTCCCGACACCCAACCGAGGACGCGTCGATGAATCTGGTCTTGCAGGCGATTGATGCCGCTGCCAGCAGATTTGCGAACCCGGCGCGGGAATCCGACCCCGACAAGCTGCGGGACGCCGTCTCCGGCAGGACGGTTCTGGTGACCGGAGCGTCGTACGGGATCGGTGAGGCGACCGCCCGCAAGCTGGCCGCCGCGGGAGCGAACGTGTTGCTGGTGGCGCGCTCGGCCGAGCGCCTCGACGACGTCGCTGCCGCGATCAACACCGGCGGGGGAGCGGCGGTTGTCTACCCCACCGACCTGAGCGACGAGGCCGCCGTCAGTGTGCTGACCAAGCAGGTCACCGAGAATCACGGCGCCGTGGACATCGTGGTGAGCAACGCTGGGAAGTCGCTTCGTCGGTCGCTGCATGACCAGTACGACCGCCCGCACGACTTCCAGCGCACCATCGATATCAACTACCTGGGCCCGGTCTGGCTGCTGCTGGGGTTGCTTCCGGCGATGCGCGAGAGCGGCCGGGGGCATCTGGTGAACGTCTCGAGCGTGGGCGTCCGGGTGGCCCCGGGCCCGCAGTGGGGTGCCTACCAGGCTTCCAAGGGCGCCTTCGACCGGTGGCTGCGCAGCGTGGCACCGGAGTTGCACGGCGACGGCATCGACGTCTCGACGGTGTACTTCGCCCTGGTGCGGACCCGGATGATCGAGCCAACCCCGCTGTTGGGCAGGCTTCCGGGTCTGACGCCGGATGAGGCTGCCGATTCGATCGCCAAGGCGATCATCGACCGCCCCCGTACCAACGAGCCGCCTTGGTTGGGACCCGCGGAGGTGGCTTCGGTGCTGCTGGCCGGACCGGCAGAGCGCGCCGCCCGGATCTGGCACAGCCGGTTCTTCGCCGAGTCTGGCGGCGGGCCCTCGTGACTGAAAGCGTTGTGGGTACGACGGCCAGCGCGGTGCTGTCCTCAGGCCTGCTGGGGCCGCCGAGTCCGGCAGCGGCGGTGCGCCTGGCTCGTGAAATCTGTCGGGGCGGCACGAATCTGTACACCGTGCTTGCGGTTTCCGCGGCGCGGTGGCCGGACCGGACCGCGATCATCGACGACGACGGCGCGCTGCGGTACCGGGAATTGCAGGCGATGACCGAAGCACTGGCCGGCGAACTGCTGGACGCCGGTGTCCGGGCCGGACACCCGGTGGGTGTGATGTGCCGCAACGGACGCAACTTCGTGGCCGCGGTGTTCGCCACGGCCCTGGTGGGTGCCGACGTGGTGCTGGTCAACACCGAGTTCCGCACTGACGCGCTCACCGGCGCGCTGGGGGCACACCAGATCCGGACGATGTTCGGCGACGACGAATTCGCCGGCCAGATCAGCCAGACCGACGCACCAATCCGGCTCATCGATCCGCAAACCGTTGCGCCGCGACCCAATCGGTCACGGCCGGGGGTCGCCCCGTCCGGCCGGATGGTGCTGTTGACCTCGGGGACCACCGGTATCCCCAAAGGGGTGCCGCGGACACCGCGGATGAGTTCGGGCGTTGGAGTCAGCATGACGCTGCTGGCCCGCACCCGGCTGCGCGTCGGCTCGCGGATCGCCTTGGCGGCACCGATGTTTCATGGTCTGGGGTTCGGCATCCTGATGCTGGCGATCGCTTTGGGCGGCACGGTGCTGACCCGCCGACGTTTCGACGCCGAAGCCGTGCTGGCACAGGCCTCACTGCACCGCGCCGAGGCGATGAGCGCGGTGCCGATCATGTTGGCCCGCATGCTGGACCTGCCGCAGCGGGTGCGAGCGCGAAACCCGTTGTCGTCGTTGAAAGTCGTCATCTCCAGCGGCGACCGGCTGGACCCCGCCCTGGCCCGGCGGTTCATGGACGCTTACGGTGACGTCCTGTACAACCTGTACGGCTCCACCGAGGTGGGCATCGGATCGCTGGCGACACCGGATGAACTCCGACGGTTCCCCGAAACGGTGGGCAGGCCCGTCGCCGGGTGTCCGGTGCGAATCTACAATCGCGCCGGCAAAGCCGTTGGGCCCCGGGTCACCGGCCGCGTCTTCGTCGGCGGCGGGTTGTCTTCCGAGGGCTACACCGGCGGTGGCGGCAAGACCGTGATCGACGGCATGACCAGCACCGGGGACATGGGCTACCTCGACGAAGCGGGTCGGCTGTACATCGTTGGCCGTGAAGACGACATGATCGTCTCCGGCGGCGAGAACGTCTATCCGCGGGCGCTGGAGAACGCCCTGGCCGGCCACCCGGACGTTGCCGAGAACGCCGTCGTCGGGGTTCCCGACGAGCAGTTCGGCCGCCGGCTCGCGGCCTTCATCGTGCTGCGCCCGGACAGCGACGCCGATGCGCCGGCGCTGCGAGAGTACCTGAAAGGCAAGGTGTCTCGGTTCGAGCAGCCCCGGGACATCAACATCGTCTCGAGCATCCCGCGCAATCCGGCGGGCAAGGTGGTGCGCCGGGAACTCTCCGGCTAGCCGATCCGGGTCGTCAGACCGGTTCGTCGTCTTCGGGTTTGAGTGGTCTCTCGGGGTGGTGCATGCAGTTGGTGCGGGGGCGTCGGTGGTCGAGGTGGCGGGGTGGGATCCATTCGGTGTCGCCGTGGGCGTTTCGGCGAGTGATGTAGTTGCGGAGTTCGACCATGCGGTTATCGGGCCCGCAGGCCAGGGTGAGTTCGTCGATGTGGGTGCGGCGTTTGGCCAGCCAGCCTTCGAGGTGGTGGACCTGGGTCCAGTAGCCGGGCACGGTGCAGCCGGGGCGGGTGCAGCCGCGGTGTCGCCCTAGCAGGGCCAGACGTTGTTCGGGGGTGGCTATGCGTTTGCCGTGATATAGGGCCAGGGTTCGGTCTTTGTCGAAGATGGCCAAGTAGTTGTGGGCGTGTGAGGCCAGCTGGATCACGTCGGACATGGGGAGCAGGGTGCCCCCGGCGGTCAGGGCGCGCCCGGCGCCGGCTTCGAGTTCGGCCAGTGTGGTGGTGATGACGATCGAGGTTGGCAGCCCGTGGTGCTGGCCCAAGGTTTTCGACATCAGCAGGGCGCGCAGCGCGGTGTTTAGGGCGTCGTGGTTGCGTTGCGCCGCGGTGCGGTTGTCGCGGTCCACCGCCTCGGCGGTGGCGCGCCCGTCGATCACCGGTGCGTCGTCGGCCGGATTGCACATCCCTGGTGCGGCGAGTTTGGCCAGCACGGGCTCGACGGTGGCGCGGCATTCGGCGCTGATATACCCACTGATCTTGGACAGGCCGTCGGATTGCTGTTTGCCCAGCGTGATCCCGCGGTTGCGGGCCGGTTCGGGGGCCTTGTCGGGATCGAAGTCGCCGTTGGGTTTGAGGCAGTCCTTGTACACCCGGGCGTACTCGGCCAACTCGTCGGGGCGAAACCCGGTGGCGAACAATGTCAGTTTGGCCTCGGCCACGGCCCGCCCGTGCGCGTCGACGGTGTCGGGCAATTTGGCGAAGAACTTGCGGATCACCCCCACCTGGGCGTCGCCGATGAGCCCGCGGCGTTCGGCGGCCGCGGTCGCGGCCAGCACCGGTTGCAGCGGTTGGCCGGTCAGCGCGCGGCGCGGACCCAGCACCGCGGCCTCGGCGATACGCCGATCCGCCTCGGCTTTGGTGATCCGCAGCCGATCCGCCAACGCTTGACCTAGGGTGCCACCCAGCTCGTATCCGGTGGCCACCAAGCCCAATTGGGTGATCACCGCATGCCCGGGCACGCGCAACTTGCGCACCACCCGTTGCGTACCCTCGATGATTGACAGCAACTCGCCCGTACCGCAGGCGTCAAAATCCAAGTCCCCCAAGCGATCTGCGCATGCTTCAAGCGCGTCGAGAACCTCGACGATCTCTTGCGGCGTGCTCGCTGACATACCCCGATCCTAGGGAGGGGCACTGACAACTCGACCCAAATCTATTGGGCCGCCTAGCCTTCCTCCGGCTCGGGTGTCACCGCGACGACCGCCTTGGACAGCCACTGTGGTGCCAGCACCGAGATCGCCGTGGTCCCCGCGGTGGCGCCGATGACCCCTGTCCAGGCGACCGGGCCCAGCGGCGTACAACCGAAGAACTGGCTCACGACGGGTGTCTGGATGATGCCGACCAGCACTCCGGCACTGCCCAGTGCCGTGGCCACCACCAAAGGGCTGTGCCGCCGGGTCAGCAGCGTCTGGGCCAGCTGAGTGGTCACCAGGGCCGTCAGACCCATTGTGGCCGTTCGACGTTCGGTGCCGGGCGTCCAGCGTCCAATGGCCCAGGCGGTGGTGGCTCCGGCGGCGGTGACGACGCCGCGGTTCACGATGTCGCGCATCAGCGAATCGCCGAGTGACGGCTTGGGCTGGGTGAGCACCTCGAGCTGACGGGTCAGGCGCGCTTCGTCGACCTCGTCGTCGGTGAGACCCTCGTCCTCTTCGGGGTCGTCGTACTGCGAGGTGACCGCCACCGCCAGCGCGGGGAACATGTCGGTGAGCAGGTTCACCAGCAGCAACTGGCGGGTTCCGATCGGCGCGCGGCCCTGGCCGAACGCGGTGCCCAGGATGGTGAACAGCACCTCACCCACATTGCCGCCAACCAGGATGGTGACCGCGTCGCGCACGCCGGCCCACATGTTGCGGCCCTCGACCAGCGCGTCGATCAGCACACCGAGGTCGTCGTCGGTGAGCACGATGTCGGCAGCGCTACGGGCGGCCGAGGAGCCGCGGCCGCTGACCCCGATACCGACGTCGGCCATCCGGATGGCGGCGGCGTCGTTGGCGCCATCACCTACCATCGCGGTGACCCGGCCGCAGCGCTGCAGCGCCGCCACAATCTGCACCTTCTGCTCCGGACTAACCCGGGCGAAGACCTGTACGTCGGCGGCGAGCTTGGCGTGCCCCTCCTCGTCGAGACTGGCGAGTTCGGCCCCGGTCACCACACGCACGTCCTCGGGCAGTCCCAGTTGCCGGGCGATGGCCCGTGCGGTGATGGGGTGGTCACCGGTGATCAGCACGACGTTGCGCTCGGCCTCGATCAGCGCCTCGATCAGCGGTCGCGCCGATTCGCGCGCGGTGTCGGCCAGGCCGACGTAACCCAGCAGTTCCAGGTCGTGGGCTTCGGCGTCGACGGCATCGGCGTCGGTCTCTTCTTCCTGGCTGGTCCCGTTCGGCCACGGGCGCCGCGCCACCGCAAGTACCCGCAGACCCTGCTCGGCCAGGCTGCGTACCAGCGAATCCGCTTGGCCCTGATCGCTTTCCGCATCGTCGAACCGGCAGCGAGGCAGGATCACTTCGGGCGCGCCCTTGACCATCAGCATCGGTGCTGAGTTGCTGTCCGTCCCGATGCCGATCGAGGCTGCGTAGCCGCGGCTCGACTCGAATGGCACCTCGGCCAGGATGGTCCAATCCCCGTTCCCGTGCCCGTTCAGCGACACGGACGCATTGATGATCGCTTCGTCGGTGGCGTGCGCGTGACCCTCACCGTCTTGGGGCTGAGTGGACGCTTGCGCTGCGGCGCGCACCACCTCGGCGTAGCGCGGATCGCTCGGCTCGGGGAACGGATCCTGGGGCGACCAGCCGACCGGAACGGCGCGCACCACGCGCAGCCGGTTCTCGGTGAGTGTGCCGGTCTTGTCGAAACATATGGTGTCCACCCGGCCGAGGGCCTCGATGGTGCGCGGCGAACGCACCAGCACTCCGCGCGCAGTCAGCCGCTGCGCGGCGGCCAGTTGGGACAGAGTGGCCACCAACGGCAGGCCCTCCGGCACCGCGGCCACCGCAATCGCGACGCCGTCGGCCACTGCCTGGCGCAGCGAGGCGCGCCGCAGCAACGCCAAACCAGTCACCGCCGCCCCGCCGGCCAGCGTGAGCGGCAGGACCTTGCTGGTCAGTTCCCGCAGCCGGGCCTGCACTCCGGCCGAGGTCTCGACGTTGGCGACCGCCGAGATTGCGCGCTGCGCGGCGGTGCCCACCCCCGTGGCCACCACGATGGCGCGCGCGCGTCCGGCGACGATGGTGCTGCCCTCGAACAGCATCGACGCCCGCTCCGGGTCGTTGACCGCGACGGGGTCGACCTGCTTGTCGACCGGCAGCGACTCGCCGGTCAGGTACGACTCGTCCACCTCCAGGTCCTCGGCCACCAGCAGGCGCGCATCCGCCGGCACCACTTCCGGCGCGGCAAGGTCGATGACATCGCCGGGCCGCAGCTTCTTCGCCGACACGGTCGCGGTGCGGGTGGCGTGCTGAGCCGCCTCCAGCCGGCGTCGCGTCGTCGCCACCGCCGGCACCACCACGCGACGCACCAGCTGGTCCTGCTCGGCGAACAACTCGGCGGCCGCGGCTTCGGCGCGAAGCCGCTGCACGCCACCGGTCAGCGCGTTGACACCCATCACGCCGGCGACCAGCAGTGCGTCGACGTTGCTGCCGACGATCGCCGAGGCCGCGGCACCGACAGCCAGGATCGGAGTCAGCGGGTCACCGAGCTCGACCCGGGTGGCCGCCGCCAGCCGCCCCAGCAGCTGGGCGGGCCCGCGCAGCGGGGCGACCAACGGCTCGTAGGACAGGTCGTCGAGCCGGCGTCGCCAGGTCGGAGTCGCGGACTCGACCGCCAGCGGCCGCTTGCCGCCGGCCAGCCGGGAGTAGACGATCTCCGGATCCAGCGCATGCCAGGCCGTGAGCGGTTGCGGCGACGGGTCGGGCAGCCGCAACACTCGGGTGGCCGACCAGAACCCGGACAACAGGGCCGAGGCCGCGGCGGCGTTGACGGGGTTCAGCCAGCGCCGCAGGGTGGCCGGGTTGCTGGTCCGGTTGTCCTCGCCGGTGACCAGTAGCAGGCCGGCCAGCGTGGTGCCGCCTTGGGCCAGGTGAACCCCGGATTCACTGGCGGCGCGGGCCACCGGCAGCGCCGAAAGGATCCGCACCGCTGCGGCCAGGTCGGTGCCGGTGATGATGTCCGCGGTCCACGGGGTGGCCGCTCGCGGGTCGTCCAGCGCGATGCCAACGTCGGCGATGGCCAGCGCGGCCAGCGTGTCGGTCGACGCGAAGTCGCGGTGGAGCGCGGTGATCAGCAGCACCGGTCCGCGATCGGTGCGCAGGTCGCGTACCAGCTTCAGCAGCGGCGTGCCGGGCGGATGCGTGGATCCGACGCTGGCCGAGAGGTCTTCGGTGCCGGCCACGTGCCGCAGCACCACCCGGGCGCCGGTACGGTGCGCGGTCTGCAACAACGGGATGGCGTAGGGGTCAACTTCCCATCCCACGTCGACCCGGCCCACCTGCCGGCCCTCGCAGACCAGCTCGGCGTGCTCCAGACCCTGCGCGGGTGTCGCTGAAGACCCTTGCGCGCGTTGCCATTTCAGCCGGGCTCCGGTGGCCGGCAATTCGTCGGGATCGGGTTCGGGCGCCTCTTCGCCGTGCAGCAATGCGTCGGCGACCTCGTAGACGCGGTCATCGTCCCAGCCGGGTTCCTCACCCTGGGCACGCAGAACCGCACGATGGTCACCGCGCAGCGCGGCGCCGTCGATGACGACCACCTTTACCCGGTCCAGCCGGCGCAGCGCGCCAGGGTCGAGCACCAGCAGTCCCGCGTTGGCCAGACCGCGGCCGAGGGTGGTGGCGAACGCCTGGCGGCCGAGATGGGCGGCCTTGGGCACGCCGGCCAGGATCGCTTCGGCGGCCTCGGCAGCGCCCCCGCCGGCGAACAGGGCACCCGCCGCGGCCACCACAGAGCCGCTCGCGGCTTGCGTCACGTAGTCCTCCACCGGGCCGTCCATCGAGCCCTTTTCGGTGTCGATGGCCGAGTCGATCGCGCCGTCGACCACCACATGCGAGGCTTCGCCGGCCGCGGCGGCAGCCCAATTGTGGCGGGGCACTTGCGATTCGGCTCCCGCCGAGGACAGGATCGGGACCACCGGCGCCTGCGGCCGGGTAGGGGAGGCCAGTTCGGGTTCGCGTTCCCGCCACCGCTGGCGGTGCGCCGCCGCCTCGGAGAGCTGCAGGCCCCGCTGCAGCAGGTCCAACAGCGGTGTCCCCACCGACTGGCTCAGCCCGTAAGCCAGCGCCGTCGATCCGCTGAGCGCGATGTCGGTGCCGACGCGACCAAGTCGGGACTCCAGCACCGCCACCACGCGGGGTTGGTAGTTGATCAACGCCGCGGCGGCGCGGGCACTGCGAGGCGCAACCGGCAGCCGGGTGAACCAACCGGTCACCGCGGCACCCACCGCGACAACATCCATCGCGGCGGCGGTCAACGGCACCAGGATCGCCAGTGGGTTGCCCGGGTCGGCGAACGGGGCGGCCTGCGGCGCCACGACATCGCCCGCTTCGGTGAGGTCGGCAGCCACCGCCGAGGCGGTGTCGCGCACCTCGTCCAAGACGGCGTCCGCGTCTGCGGCAGCGGCGATTTCCAGGACCAGCCGGCCCAGCGCCCCTTCGACATGGGCCTCGGCGACGCCCGGAATCCGGCGGACCGGCTCTTCGATTACGGCAGCGTATTCGTGCCAAGTGGGGAAGGGCAGCAACGGGTCGAGGTCCAGATGCACGCGCCGCCCGCTCTGCCAGCGCACTGGGGGTGTGACCGGTTCGGGCGCGCCGTCGAGGGACCCGCCCAGCCCGATCGCGCGGCCGGTGGTGTGCGCCACCGCTTGGGCCACCGGGCCGACCAGTTCCGTCATCGGGCTGGTCAGCGCCTGCATGACGCCGGCTGCCCCGGCGGCGCTTTGCACGCCGGCGCGCACGACCTGTGTGGCCCCTCCGGTGAGAGTGCCGACGATGTCGGCCACACCCGGAATCTTCATCCGTCACCCTTCGACTGCATCTACCGCGCCAATCCTTCCGGTGCCGTCGAGACCTGTCCACACGGCCCGCATGGTTGCCTCTGGGCTACCCCGTCAATGGCAACCCGAAAGCGGGAAACAGCGTCGGATCGAGAAAGACGGTCAGTGCAGCCAGCCCCGCGCCGCCGCTCCGGGGAACAGAGCTGAGGACCTGGATGGAGTGGGCTGCCATGATGCTATCGGTGTTGCGCCGGTATTCGGCGACGGCGGGCTGATCGTTGGCGGCCGTGGCGACCATCACGATGTCGCCGGGCGGGGCGAAGGCGCGCGTAGTCAGGAAGCCCAGCACCGCGTCTCGCCCACTGAACCACATTGGCATTGGCGGCATTTCGAGCCTGACATCGTCCTGCAACAGGGCGGCCAGGGCGGCCATGTCCGCATTCTCGAAGGCCGCGCAATAGCGGTCGAGCAATTCTCTGCGCGCGTCGTCATCCGGTTCGGCTGGTCGGTCTTGGCCGGCGGACACCTCGGCGAGGCGGGCGCGGGCCCGCTGCAGGGAACTGTTGACCGCCGCCGGTGTCGTCTCGAGGAGTTCGGCGACTTCGGCGGCGCTGAATTGGACGACCTCGCGCAGCACCAGCACGGCACGTTGGCGTGCCGGGAGTTCCTGCAGCGCCGTCATCACTGCCAGCCGGACGGTTTCCCGGGCGGCAACGATATCTTCCGGTGTGGCCTGCAGATAGGAGTCGGGGAGCGGTTCCAGCCACTCGTGTGCGGCCTCATGCGACACGTTGTCGCCGGCCAGACCGACACCGGCCGGCAGGACCCGGCGGGCGCGGTTCTCCAAGGCGCGCAGGCAGGCCGTGGTCGCGATGCGGTACAGCCAGGTGCGCAACGCAGCGCGCTCCTCGAACGCCGAATAGCCGCGCCAACCGCGCAGATAGGTCTCCTGCACCAGGTCCTCGGCGTCGTGCACCGATCCGAGCATCCGGTAGCAATGGGCAATCAGCTCGGCGCGATACGGCGCCGCGCGCTCCATGAACTCGTCCTGCTCCGGCACACCCAACTCCTCGCGATTGCCCAATAGATCGCCCTGGATGGATAGATAATTCCGGCCGCCGAAAGTCATCGACCTGGACGGCGATGAATCCATGGGCCGCGACGTATCTGCATTGGGGACAACATCCGATACGGAAGTGAGCACATCATGAATGAACTGGACGGCACGACGGCGATCGTGACGGGCGCCAGCCGCGGATTCGGCCGCGCGATCGCCAAACAGTTGGTGGCGGCCGGCGCGCACGTGGTCGGCATCGCCCGTAACCGCGCTCATCTCGAGCTGGTGAGAGAGGAACTGGGCGACAGGTTCGAGGTGCTGGCAGCGGATGCCGCCGATCCGGCGGTGGCGGGCCGGCTCGTCGCGGAATACCGCCCTCGCACGATCGTGCTGGCCGCCGGGCTGGCACCGCGCATGGCCGCGTTGGCCGATCAGACCTGGGACACCTTCACCGAGAATTGGAATGTTGATGTCTCGCAGGCGTTTCACTGGGTCCAGTGCGCGCTGCGACTTCCGCTGGCGCCGGGCAGCTCGGTGATCGCGATATCCAGCGGCGCCGCGGTCAACGGGTCACCGCTCAGCGGCGGCTACGCGGGCGCCAAAGCCACCGTCAGGTTCATCAGCAGTTACGCCGCGCAGGAATCGGCGCGGGCGGGGCTGGGCATCGACTTCGTCTCGCTGCTCCCGCGCCTGACGCCGGCGACCGATCTGGGCGCAAAGGCGGTGGCGGCGTACGCCGAGCGCCAGGGCGTCGACATCGATGCCTATCTCGAGTCATTCGGGCCGATACTGACTCCTGAGCAGGTCGGCCGGTCGGTGCGCGACCTACTCGGCAAGGGAGCCGGCAAAGCAGCAGACAACGACGGCGCATACCTGCTCACCGCGGCAGGCATAGCGCCTTTGCGATGAGACGGTCCAGATGAAGGAGGCAAGCGCAATGAAGACACCGGAGATCGTTTCCGCGCGGGAGTGGGCCGCCGCCCATGCGCGATTGCTGGTGAAGGAAAAGGAGCTGACCCGAGCCCGCGACGCGTTGGCCGCCGAGCGGCGCCGGATGCCGTGGCTGCTGGTGGACAAGGACTATGCATTCGACGGACCCGACGGCAGGGTCACCCTGCTGGACCTGTTCGCCGGCCGCAGGCAACTGCTGGTGTACCGCGCCTTCTACGGGCCGGATATCCATGGCTGGCCCGAGCACGGCTGCCGCGGTTGCTCGATGATGGCCGACCACGTCGGCAATCTGGCCCACCTGAACGCCCGTGACACCACGCTGGTCTACGTCTCCCGCGCGCCGCAGCCGGACATCGAGCGCCTCAAGGCGCGGATGGGTTGGCAGATGCCGTGGTACACGATCACCGACGAGTTCGATGCCGACTTCGGCGTGGACGAATGGCACGGCACCAACGCGTTCATTCGCGACGGCGATCGGGTGTTCCGCACCTACTTCATCAACAACCGGGGGGACGAGGCGCTCGGGACCACATGGAGCTTCCTGGACATGACCGCACTGGGACGCCAGGAGGACTGGGAGGACTCGCCGGAGGGCTACCCCCAGACCAAACCGTACGAATGGTGGGACTGGCATGACGAGTACGGCCAGCACCAGCCGTCCCGGTGGTTCGGTGAGCCGGATCCTGATGATCCCAATGATCAACGGCCACCGCGAAATTGAAGGTGAAATACGGCAAAGATCGGTAGCCGTCCAAAAACGGCTACGGAACGCAATATCCGCACCGGCACTGCCGGCGCGGATATTGCCTAAAGAATTCTGTGGTGCGCTCTCCCGACGTGGTAACCCGTCGGAAAGGACTTCTCGATGACCTGCAGTTGGTGGTCGACTCTGGACTCCAGCTCAAGGACCACACAACTGTCGCCGACAGTTTTGGACTCGAGAACTATGTAGCGTTGACCGCCATCGGTGATCGGGTCACCGGAGTGCAAATGTTCGACGGGCACCAATTCAGGGTTTCCGTGTGATTCCACCCGAATCACAGTAGGTCAACTCGGCGGGTGAGGGAATAGCCTTACCGGCGGGCCGCCCCCAGCGGCAATTCGGCGAGGCGGGCAAGATTGGGTGCGATGAGTACACCCCAGGCAACGACCTGCTACCGGCATCCCGACCGTGAGACCTACGTTCGGTGCACCCGCTGCGAGCGCCCGATCTGCGGTGACTGCATGCGCAGCGCGGCGGTCGGGCATCAGTGCGTAGAGTGCGTCGCGGCGGGTGCCCGCACCATCCGGGAGAAGCGGACGCCGTTCGGGGGACGGGAACGGTCGGGCGCACCGGTGGTCACGATTGCGCTGATCGTCGTCAACGTGCTGGCCTTCATCGCCGAACTGACGGTGCCCGATGTGCAGAAGCAGTTCACGCTGTGGCCTCCGGCCGTCGCGGACGGGCAGTATTACCGACTGGTGACGTCGGCGTTCCTGCACTACGGCGCACCGCATCTGCTACTCAACATGTGGGCGCTGTACGTGGTGGGCGCGCCGCTGGAGAGATGGCTGGGCCGGCTGCGCTTCACGGCGCTGTACGCGGTGAGCGGCCTGGGCGGGTCGGTGTTGGTGTACCTGCTCTCCCCGTTGAACACCGCCACCGCGGGCGCGTCGGGCGCGGTGTTCGGTCTCTTCGCGGCCCTGTTCGTGGCGGCCAAGCGACTCACCCTCGACGTGCGGGGTGTGGTGGCCGTCATCGTGATCAACCTGGTTTTCACCTTCGTCGTGCCGGCCGTCAGTTCCCACGCGATCAGCTGGCAGGCGCACGTGGGCGGGCTGATCGCCGGCGGGCTGCTGGCGGCGGCGTACGTGTATGCGCCGCGCCAGCATCGGGACGCCATCCAGGCGGCGGCGACGGCGACGGCGTTGACGTTGTTCGCGGTGCTGGTGTGGTGGCGCACCGGCGAGCTCCTCGCCCAGTTCGGTTAGGTCTGCTCGCGCTACCGGGGTGACCCCTCGGCGCAGTAGGTTGGCTGCAATGAGTTGGTGGATTGCCCGGGCCGAGCGGACGCTGAGCGAGCAGGTGCCGGCGGCGCCGGAGCAGGTGCGCGACTACTACGTCGACCTGGACAACATCAGGCTCGTGCACCCGCTGATCGTTTCGGTCGAAGTGCTCTCCCGCACCGAGACGGCCGACGGGTATGAGCAGAGCTACCGGGTGGTGGACCGGATTCCGCTGGGGCCGGTAACCATGAAGGTGACTTATCGTGCGCGGCTGCGTGTTCCGGCGCACGGCGACGTGCTGACCGAAGCCGACCAATCACCGGGCGTGCGCCTGCGCGGGACGGTGAGCTTCATCGCGATCGAGGGCGGCACCCGCATCACCGAACGGATCCGGTTCGAAGCGCCGCGCCCGTTGGCCGCGTTCACCGTCCGGGAGGCGGTCAAGGCACACACCAAGATGCTCTACGGCATCCGGCGGCATTTCGAATCACGCTGACCTATTGGACTTTCCATTCCGAGTCCAGTGCCCGATCCGACAGGTACTTCGTAGAACTCCAGCCGCCGTCGACGACGATGGTCTGGCCGTTGATGAACGCGCCGCCGGGCGAGCACAGGAACGCCACCGTGCTCGCGACATCCTCGACGGTGCCCAGGCGTTGATGCGGTGTCATCTCGGTGTTGATGCGCCGGAATCGCTCGTCGGCCAGCCGGTGCTCGGTCATGGGGGTCTGGATGACCCCTGGGGCCACTGCGTTGCAACGGATTCCCTGCGCACCGTACTGGCAGGCGATATGTGTGGTCATCGCGGTCAGCCCGCCCTTGGCGGCCGAGTAGGCACCGCCGCGCATGCCACCGACGACGGCGAACGTCGAGGTGATGTTGACGATCGCCGATCCGGGCTGCAGATGTGGCAGCACCTCACGGATGAGCCGGAACGGCGCGCGCAGCATCAATCCCAGAAAATGGTCCAGGGATTCGTCATCGGTCTCGTGCAGCGGTTTGGGGCTACCCACGCCGGCGGTGTTGACCACGAAGTCGATGCGGCCCCAACGGGCCAGGGCGGCTTCGGTGATCCGCTTGGGTGCCGCGTCATCGGTGAGATCGGCAGCGTGGGTGGCCACCCGCTCCGGATCGCCGATCGCCTCGGCCAGCGCGTCGAGTTTGGCTTGGTCGCGCCCGGTGGCGAACACCGCGATGCCGGACTCAGCAAGCTTCGCCGCGCAACCGGAGCCGATGCCGCCGGTCGCTCCGGTCACAATCGCTACCTGCATGTCACTGCCCTGCCTTTTCCAGCGTCGCCTTGATCTGGTGCTTGAGCACCTTGCCGGCGTCGTTTTTCGGCAGGTCATTCCAAATGACCACCTGCTCGGGCGCTTTGAAGCGGGCGACGCCGGCGCTCTCCAGGAAGGTACGCAGCCCGGCGACATCGGGTATCGCTGTGCCGGCCGGCACCACCACCGCGCAGGCTCTTTCGCCGGTGCGGGCGTCGGGCAGGCCGACCACGGCGACCTCGGTCACATCGGGATGGTTCACCAGGACGTCCTCTACCTCCTTCGGTGAGATGTTCTCACCGTTACGGATGATGATGTCCTTGGCCCGCCCGGTGACGACGAGGTAGTCGCCGTCGACCCAGCGTGCCAGGTCGCCGGTGCGGAAGTAGCCGTCGGCGTCGAATGATCCGTCCTCGTCCTCCCGATGCAGGTAGCCGACCAGCATTTGTGGTCCGCGCACCCGGATTTCACCCTCGACCAGCTTGACCTCGGCCACACCGACGCGGCCGTCGGTGTCGCAGGCGTGCTCGCGGTGCCCGGGGGAGCCGATTGTTGTCACCGGGACCTCGGTGGAGCCGTACACGCGCGTCACCACAGCGGACTCGAAATACGCTGCCGCTGAACGTATCAGGGACGGTGATACGGAGGCGCCGCCGCAAATGAACACCTTCAGATCCGGCAGCCGGGTATCGGCACGCTGGGCCGCCGCCAACAGTTGGGTCAGGAACGGTGTCGCGCCGGCCATGTGGGTGCAGTGTTCGGCCGCCATCACGCGGACCGCTTCGTCGGCATTCCAGCGCTCCATCAACAGCGCGGTCGCGCCGAGCAGGAAAGGGGCTTCGAAGGCGTAGATGGAACCGCCGATGTGCGCTATCGGTGAGGCGACCAGGAACGAGTCGCCTGGCTCGACCAGCCAATGCTCGCGTATTTGGCGCAGCAGAGCATGGATCGAATTATGGCTGTGCAGAACCCCTTTGGGCCGGCCCGTGGTACCCGAGGTGTAGAGGACAATGCGCACCGCGTCGGGATCCAGCGTGGGTAGCGGCGCGGACACTCCGCCGCCATCGCTGAGCGCGCCGAACGGGGTCTGGTCGGGGGCCCAATCACCGCGCAGCACAACCACTTCTGGTGGTGACTCCAATTGCGCGGTGACCCGGCTCAGCATCGCGGGATAGTCGTACCCACCGAAGCCGCCCGGAATGAAAATGATTCGGCTGTCGGCGTCCTCCAGGATGAATCGTAGTTCGGAGTCGCGCAGCGACGGCAGGATCGGGTTGGCTACCATGCCGGCCAGCGTGGTGGCCAGGTAGATCACCGCAGCCTCGTGCCAATTGGGCAGCATGAACGACACCACGCTGCTCGGCGGGATGCGGTCGGCCAACGCGCGGGCCAACGCTGTGGCCCGTCGGTGCAGGTCGGCGCAGGTGATCCGAATATCGCCGTCGATCAACGCCACCCGGTCCGGGCTGTCCCGCGCGGCCGCAGTTACGGCGTCGGCCAAGGTGGTCCGCGTCCACCAACCGTGCGCGTAAGCCTGGGCGGCGCGCTGCTCGTCCCAACGAACCGATCGCCCGCCGGTGAGCTTCCTAGCCACGCACTCGTCGCATCGTCATCGAATGGCGGAACCGGGACGCCGGGTGGGTGTTGATCGTGACCTGGGCAACCTGACCGTCGGAGGCCCGATAGGTGCGTTGCACCTGCAACGCAGGCGTGCCCGGTTCGATGTCGAGACCAGCGGACAGTTCGGGCGTCAGCAGCACGGCCATGATTTCCTGCTGCACCTCAACGATATTGAGGCCGAACAGGTCCTCGATCAGCGGGAAGATGGGACCCTGGTGGCGCTGCAGCAACCTGCCCACCGCCGCGAACGCGCGGTTGATGTAGTACTCGGTGCGGCACAGCGCGGCGCCGGTGTCCTCGACGCCGTCGGTCTGCCGGAATCCCCGCACCGTCAGCCACTGTTCAGCGATCCCCAGGCCGCTGCGCGCCGCGAGTTCGTCGTCGATGGTGACCATCGCGACCGATTCGATGGCGAACCGGGTACCGGTCGCGAATTCCAGCAGGTCGTTGATCGACATGACGTGCTGGACGTAGGAGTCCGCCGACGGCCGCGGCACCACCAGGGTGCCGGCGCGCGGACGCGACGACACCAGATTGTCGTCGCGCAACCGTCGCAGCGCCTCCCGGATCGAGTAGCGGCTGACCGCGAATCGCTCGCAAAGCTCGTGTTCGGTGGGGAGCTGGGACCCTACCGGGTAGACGCCGTCGACGATCTCCTTGCGTAACGTGC
>NZ_HG964938.1:114756-217927 GCF_000613245.1 Mycobacterium asiaticum DSM 44297 | reverse complement strand
CTACTATTACGTACGTAAGTTACTACGATAACGTGCGCGCCACCTGCAGGTAGCGGTGGTCGGCGACTTTGGTATCGGACAACGCGGTGGCCCTTCAGGATTCCCGGCGCAGGGCCAGGATGCTGCCGTCGGCATCGGCCGAGACGTACAGGGTGCCGTCGGGTCCGGCGGCGATACCCGCGAACGGTCCCTGCGGCCCGGAGAATGGGGGCATGCCCAGTAGCGGCTTGGGGTTGACGCCGGGCGGGGCGCCGACCGGCAGGTCCGTTGCGATGGTGCGCCGCGCTCCGCCGGCCAAGTCGACGGAGACGAGTTCCTTTGTGCCCGCGTCGACTACGTAGACCCGGCCGTCGAGCACGAGCAAACCCTGCGGCCGCTGCAGACCGTCGATCAGCGGGGCGTTCTCGCCCACCCGCACCACCCGTCCGGCACCGGCCTCGGAGACCAGGATCGACCCGTCCGGCGCGACCGCCACACCGACCGGCTCGATCAATCCCGTCGCCAGCACCTCCACACCCCCGGGGCCGATGCCCAGCACCCGCCCGACGCCCAGTTCGGCCACCACGAAGCGGTCCGGGCCGGCCACCGCAACACCATACAATTGGTCGAAACCTGTTGCCAGGAAATCGCTTTCGTTTGCCTCCGGCCGGTAGCGGGCCACCTCGCCGTTGGAGGTGGTGACGACGAATTCGTCCGGCCCGGTGCTGGCCACCCCGCGCAGGAAGCCGGGGTAGCCGGGACTGAACAGCATGCCGGCAGGACGCAGGGTGCCATCGGGGCCCAGCACATAGAAGTAGGTGCCATCCGCGACGTAGAGATTGCCGTCGGGTGCCACGGTCAGGTCCAGCGGCCAGTTCAGGCCGCCCGGCAGCACCGGCCGGGTGCTGCCGTCACCGAGGATCTCGGTGATCTCGCCGGTGAAGTTGGACACGAACAGCCGCTCCCCGACGAAGGTCAGATTGTCCAGCCCCGGGTTCAGATTGGCCAGCACGCTGCGCGCGCCGCTGCGCGGATCGATGCGCAGTACCTGACCGCTGTGCACCTGCGTCGAGACGATCTGGCCCGCGGCGTCGAACTTCACCGCGTCGGGGACCCCGAGATCAGCGGCGACGCACTCCGGTTCGCCGCCCTCGGGGTCGATACGCCAGATCTCGTTGGCGCCCATCACCGGGAAGTACAGCAGCCCGTCGGGACCCACCTCCATCGCGTTGGGCGACGGGACCTCGTCCAACAGAATCCGGGGTGCGGCGCCATTGCGATCCAGCTCGAGCAGCCGACCGCCCGCGCGGCATTCTCCGATGAACAACCGGCCCCGGTGCACCGTGATGCCGTTGGCCGAGGGGACGTCGTCACGCAGCACGCGGGTGCGGCCGCCCGGCTCGCGCACGCTGACCCGCCCGTCCATCACCTCGGTCGCATAGAGGTTGCCCGCCGCGTCGAACGCCACGTCGTCGGGGGCGATGATCTCGCCGCCCTTGGCGCTGACCGTGTCGAGCTGTCCCGTCTCGGGATCCAGCGCACTGATCTGGCTGCCGGTCACCTGTGCGATGTACACGCGCCCGTCCGGGCCGGTACGCAGACCGTTCGCCCCGAACAAGCGACTGGGCTCGGTGAGGCGGGTCATGGTCCAGCCTTCGGCGACGCCCGGTGGCCGTGCGGCGCGATAGCGAGCAGCCTTCACCGCTCGGACGATAGCAATCAAACTTTGTCCAGACAATAGCCAGCTAGAAACCGCGGACGGCCTTGACGTGCAGGCAACCGGTGGAGAATCATGCTCTCTAATGAATGCACGTCATTATCTTGTCCGGACAATTAAGTGACGCACGATTTCTTGGGACTGGCCGGGCGGGTCGTGGTGGTCGCCGGGGCCGCCGGGGGCGGAATCGGCACCACCGTCACGCGGACGGTTGCCCAGGCTGGGGCGACCGTCGTCGCGGTGAGCCGTGGCAAGGACAATCTCGAGGAGCACATGGGCCCGCTGATCGCCGAGGGACTGCCGGTGGTGCCGGTGGCGGCTGACGTGTCGACCGACGATGGCGTGAGCGCTGCGCTCGAGGTGGCATGCCGCGCCGACGGCGAGTTGTACGGTCTGGTCAACGTCGCGGGCGGGGCGGACCCGTCGACGTGGATGCCTTCGACCCGGGTGACGCGCAGCGACTGGCGCGACCTGTTCAGCCGCAACCTCGAAACGATGTTCTTCATGAGCCAGGCGGTGGCGGCGGAATTGAAGCGTCGCAAACGGCCCGGCTCGATCGTGTCGATCTCGTCGATCAGCGGGATGAACACCGCGCCGTTTCACATCGCCTACGGCACCGCCAAGGCCGCGATCGTGGCGGTAACCCGCACCATGGCCGCCGAGTTGGCGTGCGATGAGGGGGGTGCCATCCGGGTGAATGCCGTGGCTCCCGGCGTCACCGAGACGCCGGCGTCGCGCACCTATACCGACGACGATCCCGAGCGTGACCGTCGTGCCATCGCGATGGGACGGCGCGGACGACCCGACGAGGTGGCCGGTGCGATCCTGTTCCTGCTGTCGGACCTGTCGACTTACATCACCGGACAGACGTTGCTGGTCGACGGCGGTCTGAATCTGAAGTGGGGGCACCTGAGTGCCGACAACACATCGTTGTTCTTAAAGGATGAGTCCTTCCGCGCCGCGATACAGCGTTGGGAGCAGCAGGAGGAAGAAAGCGGTGACTGACGATTTGACCGCCCCGGTGACGATCGGGGTCGAGGCCTACATCTCCGAGGAATATGCCCGCGCCGAACGGGACAGGTTGTGGCGCAAGGTGTGGCAACAGGTCGGGCGCGTCGAAGACTTGCCCAAGGTGGGCAGCTACCTCACCTATGAAATTCTCGACGACTCGATCCTGGTGGTGCGCACCGGTTCCGACACCTTCGCGGCGCACCACAACGTCTGTGTGCACCGCGGCCGGCGTCTGGTGGACACCCCCGCGGGCGCCAAAAGCGCCTGTGGACACAAGAAGTCGTTCGTCTGCGGGTTTCACGGATGGACCTACGACCATGACGGGAATTGCATCCACATTCCCGAACGTGAGGACTGGCAGGGCGCACTGACTCCGGAGAACACCCACCTGACCAGCGTGCAGGTGGACACCTGGGGCGGCTGGATCTGGATCAACATGGACCCCGCCGCGGAGCCGTTGCGCGATTACCTGGAACCCGCCGCCACCATGCTCGACCCGTTCAACCTGGCGGACATGCGGTGCAAGTGGCGCAAATGGCTCCATTTCCAGTGCAATTGGAAGGTCGCGATGGAGGCCTTCAACGAGACATACCACGTCGCCACCACGCATCCGCAGTTCAACAAGTTCGGCAACTTCCGGGGCTGGGCCGCCGCCCACGGCAGGCACAGCAACATTGGCTACGACGCACCCAAGGACCTCGCCGAAACCAAGTCGAAGATCCGGCTCGGCACCGGGGCCGATGCGCGGGTGTCGACTGCCGAGATGCAGCTCTACACCTTGGAGGAAACCAACGCCACCACCACCCGGACGCTGGTGGATGCCGCGCTGCGGTTAGTCGACGAACTGCCCGAGGACGCGCCCGCGGACCAGGTACTCAGTCACTGGCTCAGCTCGGCGCGCCGGGATGATGAAGCGCGCGGGGTGATCTGGCCAACCATCGACCCCGAGCACCTGGCCAACAGCGGGACCGCCTGGCAGATCTTCCCGAACTTCCAGATCGGGCAGGGCCTGACCACCGCGCTGTGTTACAGCGCCCGCCCGCACGGCTACAACCCGGACCAATGCATCTTCGAAGCGTCGTGCTACGAGCTGTACCCGAAAGGTGAGGAACCGCGCACGGAGTGGGTGTACGCACCGCCCGATGACCCGAACTGGCGCAGTGTGCTGCCCCAGGACTTCTCCAATATGGCCGCGGTTCAGCAGGGCATGAAGTCACTGGGCTTCCGCGGCCCAAAGCCCAACCCCTACATGGAACGCAGCACCGCGAACCTGCACCGCAATCTGGCCGAGTACATGGGGACGGGAGCCCCGCGACAACTGGCTTCCGAATTGGAAAGAGAGACGGAGACACAACAATGAAGGTCAATCTCGGATTCGGAGCACACAACTCCAAGGACTGGGATCGGGTGCTCGCCGAAGACTTCAGCCGCCCGCCCGCGACACCGGACTGGGAATGCGTGCAGGGTACGCTGGCGATCGCTGACCTGGCCGAACCGCTCGGGTTCGACGGGGTCTGGATGCCCGAGCACTGCGGTACGCCATATGGCATGACGCCCAACCCGATTCAGGCGCTGAGCTACTTCGCCGGACGCACCGAACGGATCAGCCTAGGTACTTTTGTGGTGGTCGCACCCTGGTGGCACCCGGTCCGGCTGGCGCACCAGATCGCTTATCTTGACATCCTTTCCAACGGCCGCTACGACACCATCGGGATCGGCCGGGGTGTGTCGAAAGGTGAATTCGACGCCGTCGGCGTCCCCCGCGAAGAGAGCCGGCAACGGTTCAACGAGACCCTGGACATTCTGCAGCTGGCGTTCTCCGGCGAGCGGTTCTCCTACGATGGGGAGATCTTCAAGGTGCCGGAGATGTCCCTGCGTCCCGAACCCCGCAGCAGCGACCTGTTCTCCCGTATCTACAGCTCGTCCTCCACGGCAGAGTCGCTGGAGATCCTGTCCCGCCGCGGCATGGTGCCGCTGTTCGTGGGCAACAAGCCCATCGAGGACGCCGGACGAGAAGTGCAGAAGGTCAACACCTTCCGCCAGGAGGAAGGCCTACCGCCGTGCCAGCCGAAGAACGTGATGTTCATGTACTGCACGGCCGATCCCGAGGACGCGGCCAGGTCCGAAGAGTGGATCTGGACGGCCAACCGGGACGTCACGGTCCACTACGGCTTTGCGGACGCCTCGAACTTCAAAGGCGTCAAGGGATATGAGGCTTATGCGGCCCGGGAGGCAACGGCGACCGCGGTATTGGCGTCGTCGGTATCGGGAGAGACGAAAGGTCCGTCGAAAACACCGGGTTACCACGCCTCCAATCTGCTGATCGGCACACCGGAGGAAATCTTCACCCGCATCAAAGCGGCGCAGGAGGCCTGCTCGTTCTGTGAGCTGACGATCGTCCCCCAGTTCGGCACCATGCCCTACGAGGACGCGATGGCGAGCACGCGACTGTTCGCCGACGAGGTGTTGCCGGCCGTGCAGAAGATGGACGCGCCGCTGCATCCGGCGGCTCTCCCGGAGAACGCCCTGGCATGACCGGGATTTCCGACTGCCCACCGACGACGACGCCGGACGATATCGACATCGAGGCGCTGCGGGAGAAGTACCGCCTCGAACGCGAGAAGCGGCTGCGCCCAGAGGGTTCCAAACAGTACATTGAGCTGTCTGACGATTTCGCGGACTACTACGAGACGGACCCGCACTCACCGCCGTTGGTCCGTGATCCGATTTCGGCGGACATCGACGTCGCGGTTCTCGGCGGTGGCTTCGGCGGTCTGCTGTGTGCGGCCTACCTGAAGAAGGCCGGCGTCGAAGATGTCCGGATCATCGAGCTGGGCGGTGACTTCGGCGGTGTGTGGTACTGGAACCGCTATCCCGGGCTGCAGTGTGACAACGAATCATATTGCTATATACCGCTTCTGGAGGAGCTCAACTACATTCCGAGCAAGAAGTTCGCCGACGGGACCGAGATCTACGAGCACTGCCGGCGGATCGGGAAGCATTACGGTCTCTACGATTCGGCCATCTTCTCAACCCAGGTGCGGGCCCTGCACTGGAACGACGAGACCAAGCGGTGGCGGGTCAGCACCAACCGGGACGACGACATCCGGGCCCGGTTCGTGGTGATGGCATCCGGCCCGTTCCACCGGCCCAAGCTGCCGGGTATTCCGGGCATCAAGAATTTCCGCGGGCACAGCTTCCACTCGTCGCGCTGGGACTACGCCTACACCGGAGGCGACAGCAGCGGTGGCATGCACAAGCTGGCCGACAAGCGGGTCGCGGTGGTGGGCACCGGGGCGACGGCCGTGCAGATCGTCCCGTTCCTCGGGCGGGATGCCAAGCACCTTTACGTCTTTCAGCGCACGCCGTCCTCGGTGGGGGCGCGCAACAACAGGCCGACGGACCCCGAGTGGGTGAAGTCGCTCAAGCCGGGCTGGCAGAAGGAACGACAACGCAACTTCCACTCCTGGACGTTCGAGGGCATGGCACCCGGCCAGCCCGACTACGTGTGTGACTTCTGGACGGAACTCGGCCGAAACACCGCGGCCCGGGTTCTCGAGCTTGACGATCCCGCCTCGATGACCCCCGAGCAGTTCATGGCCATCAACGAAGAAGAGGACTACAAGCTGATGGAGCGGCTGCGGCGCCGCATCGAAAGCATCGTCGATGACCCGGTGACTGCCGAGGGGCTCAAGCCCTATTACCGATTCCTGTGCAAGCGCCCGTGCACCAACGACGACTATCTGCCCACCTTCAACCGGCCGAACGTCACGCTGGTCGACGTGTCCTCGACCAAGGGCATCGAGCGGGCGACCGAAAAGGGTCTGATCGCCAACGGCATTGAGTACGAACTCGATTGCATCATTTACGCCAGTGGCTTTGAGATCTCGACCGAGATCAGCCGCAGGTACTCTATTGACGCGATCGAGGGCCGCGGTGGCCGTTCGCTTTTCGACCACTGGCACGACGGGTACAAGACCCTGCACGGGATGACTAGCCGGGGCTTCCCCAACCAGTTCTACACGGGGTTCACCCAGGTCGGAATCTCCGCGAACATCGCCGCCAACTACGAGCTGCAGGGCGAGCACATCGCCTACGTCATCGCTGAAGCGCTGCGGCGCGGGGCGGTCACCGTCGAGCCGTCGCAAGAGGCGCAGGACCAGTGGTGTAAAACCATCCGCGACACGGCGATCGACAACACCGCGTTCATCGGGGAATGCACGCCGGGTTACTACAACAACGAGGGTGGCGGCGGAGGCGAAGGCATCCGGTTCTACCTGGGCGAGCCCTACGGGCCGGGCTTCTACGCCTTTGGTGACCTGCTCGCCGAATGGCGGACCAAGGGCGATCTGGACGGGCTCGAATTGGAATGACCGATTTTAGATTCGACGACCGGGTGGCCGTGGTGACCGGCGCCGGCCGCGGGCTGGGCCGCGCCTACGCGCTGATGCTGGCAGCTCGGGGTGCCAGCGTGGTGGTCAACGACACCGGCAGCACGCTGACGGGAGATGGTTCGGATCCGGGTCCGGCACACGCAGTGGCCGCCGAAATAGCAGCGGCCGGAGGCGAAGCCGTCGCCTGTGCCGAGTCGGTGACCACCGCGGCCGGGGGTCGCGCGATCATCCAGTCCGCCCTCGACCATTTCGGGCGCCTCGACATTTTGATCCACAACGCCGGCACGGTGCGGCGGGCGTCATTGAAAGAAATGAGCTACGCCGACTTCGACGCCGTGCTCGACGTGCACCTGCGCGGCGCCTTCCATGTCGTGCGACCGGCCTTTCCGATCATGTGCGAGGCCGGCTATGGCCGGATCGTCCTGACCTCGTCGATCGGTGGGCTGTACGGCAATCATGCGGTCGCCAACTACGCCGCGGCGAAGGCCGGGCTGGTGGGCCTGGCCAACGTGGTCGCCCTCGAGGGTGCCGCCGAAGGTGTGTTGTGCAATGTCATCGTGCCGTCGGCGGTGACCAGAATGGCCGACGGATTGGACATTTCCGCGTATCCGCCAATGGGCACCGACCTGGTAGCGCCGGTGGTGGGCATGCTGGCGCATGAGTCCTGCCCGATCAACGGCGAGATGTTGATCGCCATTGCGGGCCGGGTCGCCAGGGCCGTCGTCGCCGAAAGCCCAGGGGTGCAGCGGTTGTCGTGGACGATCGAGGACGTCGCCGAACAGCTGTATGCCATCCGGGATCTGACGGCGCCGCTGATCTTTCCGCCTGTCCCGAGCGGGCATGCCGACCACATCCGCTACAGCTTCGAGTCGGCGCAATGGGCCGGCCGGGACAGCGCATCTCATGTCTAGCGGCGGGCCACTGGCGGGCGTGCGCGTCGTCGACCTCACCGCGATGGTGATGGGGCCCTACTGCACCCAGATCATGGCCGACATGGGCGCCGACGTGGTCAAAATCGAGCCGCCGCAAGGCGATGACACGAGGTACATCTCCGTCGGCCCGGCCCCCGGAATGAGCGGGGTGTTCGTCAACGTCAACCGGGGTAAGCGTGGCATCGCCATCGACCTCAAGTCCGATGCCGGCCGGACCGCGCTGCGCGCGCTGATCGAACGGGCCGACGTGTTCATCCACTCGATGCGCGCCAAGGCGATCGCCCGGCTCGGATTCAGCTACACCGACGTCGCCGCCATCAATCCGGCGATCGTCTACACCAACTGCTACGGGTACGGCCGCCGAGGGCCCAACCGGGACCTGCCCGCCTACGACGACACGATCCAGGCCGCGTGTGGACTGCCTTCGGTGCAGGAGCAGCTGACCGGCGAGGCCAACTTCGTCGGAACCATTTTGGCTGACAAGGTCGCCGGCCTCACCGCGCTGTACGCGACGATGATGGCCTTGTTCCATCGCGAGCGCACCGGCGAGGGGCAGGAAGTGGAGATTGGCATGTTCGAGGCGATGGCGTCGTTCATGCTCGTCGAGCACGCCAACGGCGCAATGTTCGACCCACCCCTGGGGCCGGCGGTGTACCCGCGCACGGTGGCGCCCAATCGGCGGCCGTACCGCACCAGCGACGGCTACATCGCGGCGCTGATCTATAACGACAAGCATTGGGCCGCATTCATCGACGCCGTCCGGCCGCCGTGGACCAGTGACCTGTACGCCACGCTTGAGGGCAGGGCGCGCCAGATCGACACCGTCTATTCGCTACTGGCCGAGACCTTCGCCCAGCGCACCACCGATGAATGGCTGAAGCTGCTGCGCGAGCTGGAAATTCCAGCTTCGCCGATTTCCAGTCCGGCCGCGCTGTTCGACGATGAGCAGCTCGAAGCCGTCGGATTCTTCGAGACGGTGGACAGCCCGCACGGCCCGGTCCGGTTCCCGGGCGTGCCGACCTGGTTCTCCCGCACCCCGGGCCGCGTCGCGGGGCCGGCTCCCGAACTCGGCGCGCACACCGACGAGGTGCTCGACGAGCTGGGATTGCGTTCCGCCGAAGCAAATCCCGCCTGAGCTATCCGGCGGCGTACACCCGGTAGAAGTAGGGCAGGTTGTCGGGCTCGCCGTAGTCGACACGCTTGAAGGCTTTGCTGATCGGGTTGGCATGGGCGCCGGTGCCGGGGTGGTAGACCGTCAGGGTGCCCAAGTGCTGGGCCAGGTGATCAGGTGTGTCGACCCACACGTAACCGGCGTTGCGGACCAGCACCTCACCGATATAGCAGCCGAACAGAAAAATCGACTCGGCCATGACGTCCGAGCCGGGTTCGCGAAACACTTCCAGCATGGCATCTACGTACTCGAGCGAGTCCGGGCTGTAGTCGAGTTCGACGCCGGAGACCTCCCGCGCGGCATCGGCGGCGCGTCCGGCCAATTCGGCGGCCGCGGCGGGTGTCGGCAAGACCGGGAGACGCAGAGCCCGCCCGACCCACGGCGGCCCGGCGTCTGTCTTCGGCGCAATGTAGTCGCGGGTGGCCCGGGTCGGGGAAACAGCCTTTTCCCGGCGGGAGAACCAGCCCATGTCGTTGCCTTCTGCTCGTCGTGCGCGTTCGCGTCCACGATACGGGGAACACCATCAACTACGTTGATAAATCTAATACATTAATGTATGTTCTGGCTGCCAACGACGTCCGCGTGAAAGGAGGCGTGCAGTGGACGGACTCTCGGCCACCGTTGCGGCCGGCGTGCTCTCGGTGACCATCAACCGACCCGAGCATCTGAATGCGCTGACGGTTCCCGTCCTGGCCGCACTCGCGGACGTGCTCGAGGCGGCGGCGAGCGATCCGCAGGTGAAGGTGGTGCGCCTGGGCGGTGCGGGCCGGGCCTTCAGCGCAGGCGCCAGCATGAACGTCGACGACTGGCACGGGGTCGGCGCGGCGATCGACGTCACCGTGCAGGCTAATCGTGCGGTGCTTGCGATCACCACGATGCCCCAGCCGGTGGTCGCGGTGGTCCAGGGCCCAGTCGCCGGCAACGGCGTCTCGCTGGCACTCGCCTGCGACCTGGTAGTCGCCTCCGACCGAGCGTTCTTCACGATGGGCGCAACAAAAGTCGGGCTGATGCCCGACGCCGGGGCCTCAGCGTTGCTGGCCGCCACGGTCGGCCGGGCTCGGGCCATGCAGATGGTGCTGCTCAACGAACGCCTGACGGCAGCTCAAGTGCTGGCCTGGGGTCTGATCGCCGCCGTTTGTCCCCAGCAGGACCTGGAGGCCGAGGCGAGCCGCATCATCGCGCTGTTGCTGTCCGGGCCGGCTCCGGTGTTCGCCAAAACCAAGCGGGCGATCAACGCTGTGGCACTGGCCGACCTGGAGCCGGCTTTCGAGCGGGAGCTGACGGGTCAGGCCGAACTGCTGGGGACGAACGATTTTGTCGAGGGCGCCACGGCCTTCCTGCAGCGCCGCCCCGCCGTTTTCACCGGGACTTGAGAACCCGAGCGGTTCGGGCAAATCCGTTGCGCGTCTTCGGTTATCCCGCGTGTCGGCACGGGTCTGCGAGCGCCTCGCCGCTAAACTTCCTCGGATCAAGAGGAGGGGCAGCGACGTATCGGCATCAAATACGGCGCCGGACGGCAAGGCGGTCAGGGCGCGCTGAGGGCGAGCACTGAGCCGGGCGGAAACAACCCCGCACCGGCACTTTCTGCATCAAAACCTGCATCAAAACGTGCATCCAAGCGTGCGGCGAAACCCCGCTGGGTGGCCCCGGTGCGCCGGGTCGGCCGACTCGCGGCATGGGATCGTCCGGAGCGGCAAAGCGGCATTCCCGCCCTGGACGGGCTGCGCGCGATCGCCGTCGCGCTGGTTCTGGTCGGGCACGGCGGCATCCCGGGTGTCGGCGGCGGATTCATCGGTGTCGACGTCTTCTTCGTCCTGTCCGGGTTCCTGATCACCTCCCTGTTGCTCGACGAGCTGGGACGCTCCGGGCGCATCGACCTCACCGGGTTCTGGATCCGCCGCGCCCGCCGGTTGCTTCCGGCGTTGCTGCTGATGGTGCTCACCGTGGGGGTGGCCCGCGAATTCCTGCCCTACCAGTCGCAAAACGGATTGCGCGGTGACGCGATCGCAGCGTTCCTGTGGGTCGCCAACTGGCGGTTCGTGGCCCAGCAGACCGACTACTTCACCCAGGGCGCCCCGCCCTCGCCACTGCAACACACTTGGTCCCTGGGCGTGGAGGAGCAGTATTACTTCGTCTGGCCGCTGCTGCTCATCGGTGTCACGCTGCTGCTGGCCGCGCGTGCCAAGCGCTACTTCGCCAAGATCACCGTGGGACACGTGCGGTTAGCCGCCTTCGTCATCGCCACCCTGGGCGCCCTGGCCTCCGCGGCCGCCGCGATCGTGTTCACCTCCGACACCACCCGCGACCGGATTTACTTCGGCACCGACACCCGCGCGCAGGCGTTGCTGGTTGGTGCCGCCGCGTCGGCTCTACTGGTTCGGGACTGGCCGTCGCTGAACCGGGGCTGGTGTCTGATCCGTAGCCGATGGGGCCGGCGGATCGCCCGGGTGCTGCCGCTGGTGGGCCTGGCCGCGCTTGCCGCGATCACCCACTTCGCGACCGGCAGCGCCGGCGAGTTCCGCCACGGCCTATTGATCGCGGTGGCCATTGCCGCGGTCCTGGTGGTCGCTCCGGTCGCGCTAGAACAGCGCGGTGCGGTGGCCCGGGTGTTGGCCTGGCGCCCGCTGGTGTGGTTGGGCACCATCTCCTACGGTGTGTACCTCTGGCACTGGCCGATCTTCCTCGCGCTGAACGGCGAGCGCACCGGATGGTCGGGGCCGGGCCTGTTCGGCGCGCGCTGCGCCGCCACCGTCGTCGTGGCGACGGCGTCCTGGTGGGCGATCGAACAACCCATCCGGCGCTGGCGGCCGCAACGGGTGCCGCTGTTGCCGCTCGCCGCGGCCACCGTGGCCAGCGCCGCCGCGGCGACGATCATGGTGGTCCCGGTCGGCACGGGACTGCGCGAAGTCGGCCTGCCGCCGGGCGTATCGGCGGTGGCCGCGGTGTCCCCGTCACCGCCCGGCGCCGCCCTGGCGCCGCCACCCGGGCCGCGAGACCCCAACCAGCCGTTCACCGTTTCGGTGTTCGGCGATTCGATCGGGTGGACGATGATGCACTACCTGCCGCCGACGCCCGGCTTCAAGTTCCTCGACCACACCGTCATCGGCTGCAGCCTGGTGCGCGGCACGCCGTATCGCTACATCGGTCAGACCCTGGAGCAGCGACCGGAATGCGACGGCTGGCCCGGCCGCTGGTCGACGCAGATCAGCCAGGACCGCCCCGACGTCGCGCTGCTCGTCATCGGCCGCTGGGAGACCGTTGACCGGGTCAATGAAGGCAAGTGGACCCACATCGGCGACCCGACCTTCGATGCCTACCTCGAATTCGAGCTGAACCGCGCCCTGGACATCGTGGGCTCGACCGGCGTGCGCGTCATGGTCGCCACCGTGCCCTACAGCCGGGGCGGGGAGAAGCCGGACGGCCGGCTGTACCCCGAGGACCAGCCCGATCGGGTCAACCAGTGGAACACCATGCTGCGCAAGGCGATCGCGCAGCGCCCCAACGTCGGGATCGTGGATCTGAACAAAAAGCTTTGCCCGGACGGCGTTTACACCGCGAAGGTCGACGGCATCAAGGTGCGCAGCGACGGTGTGCACCTCACCCCGGAAGGCGTCAAATGGCTGTTGCCGTGGCTGGAGGAGTCGGTCCGCTGAACGGGTACGACTAGCCGCCTGTCCAGCAGCTGAGTTCCATGCTGTCACTGGCCCGGGCCGGGAAGTTGAAGCTCACGTAGCCGTTGTCCGGATTCCGGACATGGTCGAGATAGCTGCGGGTGTCCGCGGCCTCGGTGTTGTCCGCGATGACCAGCGCGCCGGATGACAGGGACGGTTCGAGCAACTGAATCACCTTCAGGTACAGGTCTTTCCAACCGTCCAACAACACGAAATCGACCGGTCCGCCCAACTCGGGCAGGGTGGCCAGTGCATCGCCTTCCAGAATCGTTATGACGTCGTCGAGCCCGGTGCCGGCGAAGGTCTGCTTTGCCGCGGCGATCTTGGTTTCGCTGAGTTCGGTTGTGACGACTCGACCGGTGCCGTTGTCGCGCACCCCGGCGGCCAGGTGGATCGCCGAAATGCCGAACGACATTCCGAACTCGACGATCGTGCCGGGACGGGTCGCGCGGACCAGTCCGTAGAGCAATCGGCCGGCATCGGGCGTCACCGGGATGTAGAACTCGCTCATCGCCTCGGTGCGTTCCTGCACGGTCATCGGCCGGCTGAACTCGCCCTGTCTGTCCCGCAGCAGCGCCATCTGGTCCTGTGCGGCGGTGTACATCCGGTCGAGCGTCGAGGCGACCTTGGGGTCCTGCAATGTGTTGGCCATGGTCACGACAGTAGGCCTGGGTGCGACGGCTGCGTTTGACGAGCCTGGATCCCGGTGCCAACATGGGAGGCTGCAAGCACCTCGGTAGGTGAGGCGTCTGCACGGATACAGGCCACTGACCCCGAACGTCGAGAGACGCCCCGGGTCAGGACAGCTCTTCCCGGCCTAAGGGTTGAGCCCAAGTGGCTTCCGGTCACCGGACCGGATACGCCGTGCAGTGCCAAAGCTCCGACGAGAGGGGTGCGTCCGCTTGGCGGCTGTCGCTGCCGAAGGTCGGCCCCTTTCGTTCAGGTGATAGTGGTGACACCCCCGTGTGTCCTGGCCGTGAGGAGGTGAGGGCGAGATGAGCGTGCCTTGTCCAGGCGATAGTCCCCATGCCATATCCATCGCGTCCCGATCCGGCTCCGGCGTTCCTGCTGCCTGAGTTCGTGCGTCCTACGCCTGCACTGTTGCGGGAATGACGCACGCCGGTCGGGCTTTCCGTCAGGAGCAGACCTATGACGACAGCGTCGACAGCAACACTGCAACTCGTTCCCGCACCCCGTCCCGCGCTGCGCGGCAACACAATTCGCCGCCTGTGTCGTCGCTTGGGTGAGGCCTGGACCGCGGCGCTCGACATGACGCCGCAGGACCGGGCCAACGCATACGTGGCCCGGACGCCGGTCGCGATGATCGCCGACTAGTTCCATGACAGCGATCTCGAGCGAGAGCCGGGTACTGCCAGCCCTCTCCGAGCCACCGGATTCAGCACACACGGGAGACATAATCGGGGCATTCGGCCGTATCGGCCCCGATGCCGCCGTCGCCGGTCGTTGGCGCCGCCTGCGCACGCTGATGGTCATCAGTGGTCCCGGCCTGATCGCGATGGTCGGTGACAATGATGCCGGTGGTGTCGCGACGTACGCCCAGGCGGGGCAGAACTATGGGATGGCCCTGCTGTGGACGCTGGCGCTGATGATTCCTGTGCTCTATGTCAACCAGGAGATGGTGTTACGGCTGGGCGCGGTCACGCGGGTCGGGCACGCGCGCCTGGTATTCGAACGGTTCGGCAGATTCTGGGGCGCCTTCAGCGTCCTCGATCTGCTGATCCTGAACGCGTTGACGATCGTCACCGAATTCATCGGCGTCGCATTGGCATTGGGATTTCTGGGCTGCCCGAAGATCGTGGCGATCCCCCTCGCTGCCGTCCTGTTGTTCGCCGTGGTGGCCGGTGGCTCGTTCCGCCGCTGGGAGGCACTGATGTTCGTGCTGATCGCGGTGAATGTGGTGATGCTCCCAATGATCCTGTTCGTGCATCCCAACTGGCACGAGACGGTGCACGGACTGGCCCCGCAGTTTCCCGGCGGGCTCAACTCCACGGTGCTATTACTGGTCGTGGCGATCGTCGGCACCACGGTGGCGCCCTGGCAGTTGTTCTTCCAGCAGTCCAATGTGGTGGACAAGCGCATCACCACCCGTTGGATTCCCTACGCGCGAGCCGATTTGGTGCTGGGCATCATCGTGGTGATGACGGGGGCGACAGCGCTGATGGCGGTGACCGCGTTCGGATTGGCCGGCCACGCCGAGGCGGGCGCCTTCACCGATGCCGGCGCCGTGGCATCCGGCCTGGCGCATCGGTTCGGCAGCACGGTGGGAGTCCTGTTCGCGATCATCCTGCTGGATGCATCCCTGATCGGTGCCAACGCTATTGGATTGGCCACCACCTACGCCGTGGGTGATGCGATGGGCAGGCGGCACTCGCTGCACTGGAAGATCGGCGAGGCACCGTTGTTCTATGGTGCCTACGCGCTGCTGCTGGCGGTGTCCGCGGCCATCGCGTTCAGCCCCGACCATGTGCTGGGTTTGGTGACCCAGGGTGTGCAGGCGCTCGCCGGTGTGTTGCTGCCGTCCGCAACGGTATTTCTGGTCCTCTTGTGCAACGACCGCGACGTGCTGGGGCCGTGGGTGAACACGTTGCGGCAGAACATCTTCGCCTGGCTGACCGTGTGGTGCCTGGTGCTGCTGTCACTGGCGTTGACAGCGGCCACCTTCTTCCCGAAGTTGTCCACGGCCACCATCGAGATCGGCTTCGCCGCCGGCGCGGCCGCCGGAGTTGTGGGCGGGGCGGTGGTGGTTTTTGCCGGCCGCCGCTATGACCGGCCAATCGACGGTGACGAGCTCAACATAACGCTGAGCCGCGCCGAGCGTCGCGCCATTCGCAGGCGAGAACTCGCCGACTGGCAAATGCCTGCGCTTGCGACGCTCCGCCGTCCGGCCATGTCGCCGGCGCGGCGGGCCGGACTGTTGACGCTGCGCGGCTATCTTGTCCTGGCCGTGGCGCTCGTCGTGGTCAAGGTGATCCAGACCGGGGTGACCTGAAGGTCACGGCTCCGGTCAGACGAGACCGAGCGACTTCAGATCGGCCACATACTTGTCGATCAGGGCCGCGGACAGGTGCGGAATGTCCTTGTCCGAACCGACTTTCGCGTCCTGGACCGCGGCGCGGAATACGTCGGTGGGCGCCGGCGCACCGGGCAAGGGTTGCTGGGGAATGCGGTAGGAATCCAGCAACGGCAGCAGTGAGTACTGGCGCTGGCCCTCGGGTAGCGCACGCAGCGCGGTCTCGAAGCGGGCCAGCCACTCGTCGTAGTCGGCAATTCGCCGGATTTCGTTGCCGCCCTTTATTAACCAGTCCACGAACACATCCAGCGAGATGCCGTCGTCGTGCGGGTTCATCACGTCGAACGAGTGGAAGGCGTCGGTCACTTGCGCACCGAGCGCGGTTACCGCCTCGGCAACGAAGTCGGCCGGCAACCCGTCGTAGTGGGCCCGCGGACGAGGCCCGCCGGGAACACTCCGGTAGAAACTTTCCGGTGCGATGCCGGTGACCAGCAAGCTGAAGATCAACCGCGTGAACGCGTCCGGGACGTTCAACTGCCCCGGGAAGTGACTGTGCGCCAGGATCATGTCCGAGCGGAACACCGCCGCCGGTAGACCGCACAGGTCGTGTGCTTCGCGCAGCAGTACCTCGCCGGCCCACTTGCTGTTCGCGTATCCGTTGGCGTAGCCGTCGTCGATGGTGCGCACCGGGCTGACGGTCCGGATGTCACCATCTTCGTCAAATGTGTCGACGGTCATGGCGACCGCCACGGTGGACAGGTAGGTGACCGGCTTGATTCGGCCGGTGATGGCCAACCGGATCACCTCGGCGGTGCCGACCACGTTCGGCCCGAACAACTGATCGTAGGGCAGGACGTGGTTCACCAGCGCAGCCGGATGCACGATCAGATCAACCGTATCGGCGAGTCGCTGCCAAATCACATCGGACAGGCCAAGATTGGGTTCGCCGATGTCACCGACGACGATCTCGAGGTGGTCGGCCGCCAGCGCGCGGAACCTCTCCAGCAGTTCGCCGTCCCCGCTACGGAACGCATCCTCGAGTCGTTGCCGGGCCGCCGCCTCGTCGGTGCCCCGCACGACACAGATGAGCCGTCCGCCGGTCTCGGCGAGCCGCTCCAGCCATTCCAGCGCCAGGAAACGCCCGAGGTATCCATTGGCTCCGGTCAGCAGCACCGTCTGCGGCGTCCCGTTGACGTGTGGCGCCGAGCCGGCAGCCGCCAGGGTCGCCGCATCGATGAACTTGTCCAGCGTCAAGTCGGCCGCCCGCACCTGTGCCGCCCCTCGCCCGTGCACATTGGCGAAAGTGGGCCGCTTCGATACGGATTCGCGTTCGGCCGCCACATAGCCGGCGATCTGGGCCAGATTGCTCGTCGGACCGATGATCAAACCCACCGGGACCTCGACGTCGAAGATGTCGCGCAGCAGGTTGGAGAACGTCAGCGCCGACAGGGAATCACCGCCGAGATCCGTGAAGTGCTCCTCCGGTCCGGGCGCTCCGCCGACCAGACCCAGCAGCGCCTCGGCTGCATGGGCCACGGTGTCGATGATCGGCCGGTCGGCCGCGCCTTCGCGCAGCGAACGCAACTCGGCCACCCGGGTGTCGGCCAGCTCGGCGTACCGCCGCTCGAGCCGTTCGCCGTAGTGCTCCTTGAGCTTTGGGCGCAGCAGCTTGCCTACCCCGGAGAGTAGCCCATTGTCGGAGCTGAACGGTTCGAGCTCGACCAGGAAATCCGCGGGCACCTCGTAGGATTGCAGCTCGGCGGATTTGGCTGTCTGGCGCAGGGATTCGCTCAACGCGGCCTTGAGACTAGCGTCATCGTCACCGAAGCGCTGCAATGCCTCGGTGGTGGGTACCACCACAGCCAGCAGATACGGGCGTTCGCTGTTGCCGTAGACGAATATCTGCCGGACCAGCGGCGCGCTGGCGAAGATCGCTTCCAGCCGGGCCACGGCGACGAACTCGCCCTGCGCCAACTTCAGAACATTGTTGCGCCGGTCGACATAGGCCAGTCGATCCGGTCCGATTTCGGCCATCACGTCACCGGTTCGGTAGTACCCGTCCGGGTCGAATGCGTTGGCGGTCACGTCGGGTCGCTTGTAATAGCCGGAGAAGGACGTCGCCGATTTCACCAGCAGCTCGCCGCGTGGGAATGGCTTGTCGGTAAGGAAATAACCCAGTTCGGGAACGTCGATCAGCTTGTAGTCGATCACCGGTGGCTTGGTCACCAGGCCGTCCTTGGCGACCATGCCGACTTCGGTCAAGCCGTAGCCGTCCAGCAGGTGCACGTCGAGGCAGGTCTCGATGAAGGTCCGCATCTCCGCCGCCAGCGGGGCGGTCCCGGTGAAGCTGGTAACTACCCGCCCGCCGAGCACCTGCTCACGCAACTCATCTCGGGCCGCCGCCTCGGCCGCATCGACCTCGGCCCCTTCGAAGACCCGCCGGTCCACAGCGCTCTGGTAGCTCTGATACAGCATCTCGGCGACCCGCGGCACCAGACCCATTTCGGTGGGACGCACCAGGTTCCAGTCCTCGAACAGCGTGGACAGGTCGCTCTCCGGGACGAAGTAGCTGGTGCCGCCGGCCTGGAACGCCGAGGACAGCGGGATGCGGCCACCCAGGTGATTCAGTGGCATGAAGTTCACATTGAAGACCGGAATGTGGTCGTATTTCGGCATCAACTCGTTGGTCCATACCTTGACCACCATCCGCTCGGAATACATTGCCCCCTTGGGCAACCCGGTGCTGCCGGAGGTGTACATGATCATGGCCAGCCGTTGGTCGGTGTCGCCGGTGTACATCTGCGCGGGCGGCACCGTCCGGCCGTGCGCGATCACGTCGGTCAGGATCTCGATGGTCACGGCCAGGCCGGCGTCGGCGAACCTGGCGCGGGCCCGCTCCAAACCTTCCCGGTGGTCGTCGATCTCGGGCCGGTAGTCGAAGACCACCAGGCGGCGCAGGGACCTGATCCCGGCGCCGGCTTCGGTGGCCAGGTCCAGGTAGTCGGCGCTGGCGGCCAAAGTCTGCGGTTCCACCTCGGCCAGAATGGGCTGCAATCGCGACGCGGTGGTGTTGTGCTGCAACGGCACGGCCACCAGACCCAGGTAGCCGCAGACCAGGTCGACGGTCAGGTATTCCACACTGGCGAACCCGACGGTGGCCACGAAATCGCCGGGAGCGCTGGGGTTGACCGGGTCGTGCTGCCAGGCGGCGGCGATCGCCTGCACGTTGGCCCACAGGTCGCGGTAGGTGATGGTGTCAAATCGGGGTAGCAGTCGCGCGATGGTGCGGCCGGTGGCGGGATCGGTAATGAGTTCCGATGCCCGCCAGCCCATCGCAGGACGGTCGGCGTAGCCGTCGACCAACGTCTGGATCACCTGCGGCAGCCGGAGCCCGGGTTGCCGCGCCGCGGTGCGGATCGCGGGATCGGGTTCGGCCCGCCGGAACTGCTCGTCCTCAGCGAAAAGCCGCTGAATGCGTTGGTTGAGTCGTCGTTCCTGCGGACCGGTCATGGTCAGCCTTTCGTTCGCTTCGCTATCTAGCGCAAACCGATCGACCGCAGTCCATCTTCCGGGTCACCGGTGTGACCGTCGCCACACCTGCGCTACGGCGAGCGAATTCAGGCCACCACGTTGATCGGGTCGCCGATCGTGACCATGTTGAAGTACCAAGCCGCGTTGTCCGGGCTCAGGTTGATGCAGCCGTGACTGACGTTGGCGTAGCCCTGCGAGTTCACCGACCACGGTGCCGAGTGGACGTACACCCCACTCCCGGTGACCCGCACCGCGTACTGGGCGGTGATCAGGTAGCCGTCCGAGGAATTCAGCGGGATGCCGATGGTGCGGGAATCCATGACGACCGAGCGTTCCTTCGACATCGCGTTGAAGTTGCCAATCGGCGTGGGCCGGCTCGGCTTGCCCATCGAGGCCGGCATGGTGCGCAGCACTTCGCCGTTGCGGCTGACGGTGAATGTGTGAGCGGAGATGCTGGCGACTCCCAGCAGGGCGTCACCCGTCTCAAAAGCCCTCGGTCAACTCCTGCACACCCACCGAGATCCGGGTGTGCGCGGGCCAGTACTGATCCGGAATCCATTGCACGACATTGCCATCCAGCCACTGGTAGTGGCCGGTGATGTTGGCCGGTGCGCCGACGTGGATGGCTCGTTCGGCCGCGCGGCGGTCGGTCACCGGCGCGGCGAACGTCACCTCGACCGGGGCGCCCACGCCCACCACGGCCCCATCGGACGGGAAGATCGATGCCACCGCGGGCAACGGATGTGGCACCGGGACGGCGCCCGTGGCCGGACTGCCGGACCCGGCCGCGGCCATCGTCGTGATTGCCACCACCACGAATAGATACCGAACCGCTCGACGCATGGCGTTCACCCTTCGGGTTGGTGCGACAAACACACCGAATATTCTAGTGGTTATCCGCTCGGGGCGGGCCATAGCAAACAATTTCGGCGTAGCGAAGGTAGGTTCGTCACCACCCCCACGGCCAAAGGAGGGACGGGTGCTCTTTCGCCAGTTGGAGTACTTCGTCGCCGTGGCCCAGGAGCGCCATTTCGCCCGCGCCGCCGAGAAGTGCTACGTGTCCCAGCCGGCGCTGTCCGCGGCTATCGCCAAGCTGGAACGCGAACTCAATGTCACGCTGATCAACCGAGGCCACAGCTTCGAGGGCCTGACGCCCGAGGGGGAGCGGTTGGTGGTGTGGGCCAAGCGGATTCTGGCCGAACACGATGCGTTCAAGGCCGAGGTGCACGCGGTGCAGTCAGGCGTCGCCGGAACCCTCCGCCTGGGCACTGTGCCGACGGCCTCGACGACCGCTTCTCTGGTGTTGTCGGCTTTTTGCTCGGCGCACCCCTTGGCAAAGGTGCAAATCAGTTCGCGGCTGGCCGCAACCGAGCTGTACCGCCGGTTGCACGAGTTCGAGCTGGACGCGGTGATCGTCCATCCGGCCCCGGAGGCGGGCCAGGATGTGGCGCTGGTGCCGCTGTACGAAGAGCACTACGTGCTGCTGGCCCGGGCGGACATGCTGCCGCCCGGGGCGTCCGGCATGCGGTGGCCGGAGGCGGCGCAACTACCGCTGGCGTTGCTTACGCCGGACATGCGGGACCGGCAGGTCATCGACGCGGCCTTCGCCGACCACGACATCACCGTCCGCCCCCAGGTCGAAACGGACTCGGTTGCTTCACTGTTCGCGCAGGTGGCCAACGGGAACTGGGCAACCATCGTCCCACACACCTGGTTGTGGATGACGCCGGCCCGCGGCGAGATCCGAGCGGTCGAACTGCTCGATCCGGCGCTGCGCGCCCCGATTGCGTTGGCCACCATTGCAACCGGGCCGGGCTCGCCCGTTGCCCGTGCGCTCGTCGCCTCGGCGCAACAGCTCGCCCTCGACGAGTTCTTCGACGCCCAGTCGCGTGGGCTCACGCAGGGGCGTTAGCCCGGGCCGGGTTGAGGCCGGCCAGATGTCCGCTCTCCACCCCCGCGGCGGGGTCGAGTTCGCAGTCGATGAGGGTCGGCTCCCGCGCGGCCAGTGCCTCGGTCAGCGCCGCCTCGAGTTCGGCCGGCTTGGTCACGTGATACCCCTTGCCGCCGAATGCTTCTGCCAGCAGCTCGTGCCGGGCGCCGGCGTTGAGCACGGTGGGGGCCGGGTCGGCCCCGGAGACAGCCTCGTCGCCCCGGTAAACGCCGCCGTTGTTGAGCACGACGACGATGATCGGCAGGCGGTAGCGGCAGATGGTCTCGATCTCCATGCCGCTGAAGCCGAACGCGCTGTCGCCCTCGATGGCCACCACGGGCCGCCCGGTCTCGACCGCCGCGGCGATCGCATAGCCCATCCCGATGCCCATCACACCCCAGGTCCCGGTGTCGAGCCGGTGCCGCGGCAACTCCATCTCGATGATGTTGCGCGCCAGGTCCAGCGCGTTGGCTCCCTCGTTGACCACATAGACATCCGGGTTGCGTTGCAGCACAGTCCGAATGGCCCCCAGCGCGTTGTAGAACCGCATCGGGTGCGGGTTCTCCGCCAGCCGCTCCCGCATCTTGGCGTCGTTGCGGGCTTTGCGATCGGCGAGCTCGTCGGTCCACGCCGCCGATGCCTTGACCGGCTGCGCACTCACGCCCTCGAGTAGCGCCGTCATGACCGAGCCGATGTCTCCGGTCAGCGGTGCGGCGATCGGCTGGTTGCTGTCGAACTCCGACGCGGCGATATCGATCTGGATGAACTCGGCGTCCTCCGACCATTGCGGCGACTCACCGTGCCCGAGAAGCCAATTCAACCGGGCCCCGACCAGCACCACCGCGTCGGCCCGGCTGATCGCCAGGGAGCGCGCGGCGGCAGCCGACTGCGGGTGCGAGTCCGGTAGCAGGCCCTTGGCCATCGACATCGGCAGGAAGGGGATCCCGGTGGTCTCGACGAACTTCCGAATCACGTTGTCCGCCTGAGCATATGCGGCGCCCTTGCCGAGCACGATCAGCGGCCGGGCGGCCCGGCCCAGGATGCCCAGCGCGCGCTCGACTGCCTCGGGTGCCGGCAGCTGGCGCGGAGCGGGATCCACAACCTGCCAGATTGACGCGGCGCCGGCCGATGCCGGCATGACCTGGCCCAGCACCTCGCCGGGGATGTCGAGGTAGACACCGCCCGGCCGGCCGGAGATCGCGGTGCGGATCGCCCGCGCGACACCACGACCGATGTCCTCGACCCGGCTGATCCGGTACGCCGCCTTGGCGAATGGGCGCGCGGCGTTGAGCTGGTCGAGGTCTTGGTACTCGCCGCGTTGGAGGTCCACCAGCGACCGGGCACTCGACCCGGAGATCTGGATCATCGGGAAACAGTTCGTGGTGGCGTTGGCCAGCGCGGGCAGACCGTTGAGAAACCCTGGCCCGGACGTCGTCAGGCACACGCCGGGCCGTTGGGTCAAGAACCCCGCCGCCGCGGCGGCGTTTCCGGCGGAACCCTCGTGGCGAAAGCCGATGTAGCGGATCCCCGCGGCCTGCGCGGTGCGCGCGAGGTCGGTGATCGGGATTCCGACGACTCCGTAGATGGTGTCGACGCCGTTGGCTTGCAGCGCGTCCACTACGAGCTGGAAGCCGTCGGTCAGGCTCGATTGCGTGGTCATGGTTCCTCACTGTTGTCGCGACACTCGACTATGTCCAAGACCGGATCCTTATTCGACGATTCACGCCGTCTATTGACCGTTAGCGGATGGGTATTGGACAGCCCCAGTGGGTCACCGGCAGGGTTTCGGTAGGACACCGGCACGACGCAGGTGCAGCCGGAAGGAGCCAGGGATGACATCCGAACAGATCACCAGCAACCAGGCGCTCGTTGAGCCGACCACCGGCATCGCCGAGCTGATCGCGAGTACGGCCGCACACCTGCCCGATGCACCTGCCATCGTCGTCACCGCCGAGCGCGTCCCGGTCAGCTACCGCGAGCTGATCCGGCTGGTGGACGACCTGGCCGGGCAGCTGACCGCGGCAGGCCTGGCCCAGGGCGACCGGGTGGCGCTGCGTGCGGCCAGCAACGCCGAGTTCGTCGTGACCCTCTTGGCGGCGCTGCGGGCGAAACTGGTCGTGGTCCCGCTCGACCCGGCGCTGCCAGTCGGTGACCAACGGGCGCGCAGCGCCGCGGCGGGCGCCCGGGCGGTGCTCGTCGACGCTGAGGGGCCGGGAGACAAGTCGGAATCCTCGATGCCGTGGTGGCCGATCGCGGTGACCGTCGGCCGCGACGCCGTCAAGCGCGAATTGTCCGTGCACCTCGACTCGGCCGCCCCCGCCAACCCGAGCAGCTCGTCTCCGGAGGGGTTGCGGGTGGACGACGCGATGATCATGTTCACCGGCGGGACCACCGGGCTGCCCAAGATGGTCCCGTGGACGCACGACAACATCGTCACGTCGGTGCAGGCGATCATCGCCGGATACGAGTTGGGACCGCAGGATGCGACGGTCGCAGTGATGCCGCTGTACCACGGCCACGGGTTGGTCGCCGCGCTGCTCTCGACGCTGGCGTCCGGCGGTGCCGTGTTGCTGCCGTCCCGCGGCCGGTTCTCGGCGCACACCTTTTGGGACGACATCGACGCCGTCAAGGCCACCTGGTACACCGCCGTCCCGACGATTCACCAGATTCTGCTGGAGCGGGCGACGGACGGCGGATCCGAAAACCGTAAGGCCGCTTTGCGTTTCATCCGCAGCTGCAGCGCGCCGTTGACGCCCGAGGTGGCCCAGGCACTGCAAGCTCAGTTCTCCGCGCCGGTGTTGTGCGCATTCGGCATGACCGAGGCCACTCACCAGGTGGCCACCACCGGCATCGGCCAGGAGGTGAACCCCGCCGCCGCAACGGGTTTGGTGGGCCGCTCCACCGGCCCCGAAATCCGCATCGCCGGCCCGGACGGACAGCCCGTTGCGCCGGGCGCCGTCGGGGAGGTGTGGCTGCGCGGTCGCACGGTGGTGCGCGGTTACCTCGGCGACCCGAAGATCACCGCGGCGAACTTCACCGACGGCTGGCTGCGCACCGGAGACCTGGGAACCCTGTCGCAGGAGGGGGATCTGAGTATCCGCGGCCGGATCAAGGAACTCATCAACCGCGGCGGTGAGAAGATCTCGCCCGAGCGTGTCGAGGGTGTGCTGGCCAGCCACCCGAACGTGCTGGAAGTCGGAGTGTTCGGCGTGCCGCACCCGATGTACGGGGAAGCGGTCGCCGCGGTGATCGTGCCCCGGGCCAGTGCCCCGAGCGCCGACGAGCTCATCGAGTTCTGTCGGGATCGGCTGGCGCCGTTCGAAATTCCAGCAACCTTCCAGGTGGCCGACGAGCTGCCGCATACCGCCAAAGGGTCGCTGGATCGGCGCGCGGTCTCGCAGCGCTTCAGCCCGGCGACCGACTGACGGACGCGGCCGCGACGCTGCCCCACGCGGCTCGCGCCCCCGAATCCCCGACCCGGTAGGTCTGTACCAGCGTGGCCGCCGCGGCGGTGACCACGAGTACGGCGATCACCGCGTGCGCAACGGGTTTCACGTTCCGGCCGCGGGCCAGGCGCAGATGCACGACGGCCAGCATGGTGACGGCGACGACCAGTGCCGAGGCGAAGTAGCTCAACGTCTCGCCCAGCGCCGCGTGCCGGGCCAGTTGGGGTGAATCACCGACCTTGCCGGCCAGCCAACCACCCGAGGACGTGGTCAACGGCGTCATGGCCAGGGTGACGGCCGCCAGCACCAGTGTCAGCCAGATGAACCGCCGGCGCGCCGCCGCCCATACCGCGCACAGGATCGCCAGGATCGCCGCCAGCGGACCGAGCACCACCACGAGGTGATTGAGCAGGATGTGCGCCGGCAGCCCGTTGACCGTCGACATCGGCGGTTACGCCGTGGCCTTCACCCGGGCCGCGGCGGATTCGGGCATCGGTTCGTAACGGGCGAACGAGCGGGTGAACGACGCCGCGCCGTGCGCGAGCGAACGCAGGTCGATGGCGTAGCGGGTCAGTTCCACCTGCGGCACTTCGGCATTGACCACGGTGCGCTCGTTTCCGGCCGTGTCGGTGCCCAACACCCGGCCCCGCCGACCGGACAGGTCACCCATCACCGCCCCGACGAAATCGTCGGGCACCAGCACCGAGATCTCGTCGATCGGCTCCAGCAGCACGACTCGCGTCGCCGCGGCGGCCTCGCGCAGTGCCAGCGCGCCGGCCATTTGAAACGCGAAGTCCGAGGAGTCCACGCTGTGCGCCTTGCCGTCGAGCAGTGTGACGCGGATGTCCACCACCGGATATCCGGCATGCACGCCCTTCTCCATCTGCGCGCGGACACCCTTCTCCACGCTGGGGATGAACTGGCGCGGCACGGCGCCGCCGACCACCTTGTCCAGGAATTCGAACCCTGAACCTTCCGGCAGCGGTTCCACCTCGATGTCGCAGACCGCGTACTGGCCGTGTCCGCCGGACTGTTTGACGTGCCGGCCATGGCCTTTCGCCTTGCCGCCGAACGTCTCCCGCAACGGCACGCGCAACTCGACGGTGTCGACGGTGACGCCGTAGCGGTTGGCCAGCGCATCGAGCACCACGCCGACGTGCGCCTCGCCCATGCACCAGAGCACCACCTGATGGGTCTCCGGGTTCTGCTCGATCCGCAGCGTCGGGTCTTCGGCCGCCAACCTGCCCAGCCCGACCGAGAGCTTGTCCTCGTCGGTCTTGGCGTGTGCGGCGATGGCGACGGGCAGCAGCGGTTCCGGCATCGTCCAGGGCCTGAGCACTAGCGGCTCGGACTTGTCCGACAGCGTGTCGCCGGTTTCGGCACGGCTCAGCTTGCCGATCGCGCAGATATCCCCGGCCACCACGGCCGGGGCGGGGCGTTGCTGCTTGCCCAGTGGGAACGACAGGACGCCGATGCGCTCATCCTCGTCGTGGTCGGGGTGGGAATGAGTGGCGCCGCCGTTGGTGTCACCGCCCCCGAAGAAGGACGAGAAGTGGCCTGACACATGGACGGTCGCGTCCGGCTTGATCATGCCGGAGAACACCCGTACCAGGCTGACCCGTCCGACGTATGGATCGGACGTCGTCTTGACCACTTCGGCCAGCAACGGCGAATTCACGTCGCAGGCCAACTCTTCATGGGCTGCACCCTGCGGGGTGAATACCTCGGGCAACGGGTGCTCCATCGGGGATGGGAAGCCGCGGGTGATCACCTCGAGCAGTTCCTGCGTGCCCACGCCCGTGCTGCTGCACACCGGGATCACCGGGAAGAACGAACCACGCGCGACGGCCTTCTCCAAATCCTGGATCAGCACGGACTCGTCGATCGACTCGCCGCCGAGGTAGCGCTCCATCAGTGACTCGTCCTCGGACTCCTCGATGATCCCTTCGATCAGGGTGCCGCGCGCTTCCTCGATCAGCTCGGCGTCGTCGGCCTCGGGTGACGACTCGGTGCGCTTGCCATCGGCATAGGTGTACTTGGTTTGCGAGAGCAAGCCGATCAGCCCGGCGCAGTCGGTCGCCGAGGTCGGCAGGTAGAGGGGTAATACCTTGTCGCCGAATGCATTCTGCGCCGCCGCCAGCGCCTCCTGGTAGTTTGCGCGGGCGTGGTCGAGCTTGGTGATGACCACCGCTCGCGGCATCCCGACCTGGCTGCACTCCTGCCAGAGCGACTTGGTCGGTTCGTCGACGCCTTCGTTCGCCGCGATGACGAACAGTGCGCAGTCGGCGGCCCGCAGGCCGGCCCGCAATTCGCCCACGAAGTCGGCGTATCCGGGCGTGTCGACGAGGTTGATCTTGATGCCACCGTGGGCCAGCGACGCCACCGCGACACCCACCGAGCGTTGTTGGCGGATCTCGGCGTCGTCGAAGTCGCAGACCGTGCTCCCGTCAACGACGGAGCCGGGCCGGGACAACACCCCGCCGGCCACGAGCAGCGCTTCGACGAGGGTGGTCTTGCCGCCACCGGACGGACCGACGAGCACGACGTTGCGGATGCCGTCCGGAGCGCTCGCGGTCGGGGCAGCGCCCGCGCCCTGGGAAGTGTTCACTCTGTCGGCCATGACGTTCCTCCAGTTCTCCCTGGGTGCGTGGCCGCCGACTCCCGTACGCGGCGTGATCCAGCCCACAGGACGCAGGTGCAACTTTTTCCCCCAACGGCCGTTCAGCACAAGGGGTCGGCTGCCGCCGGAAAGTCAGGCGTGCCAGCTGGACCAGCGGGTCACGGTGATCGCTATCACCGGACCGTCCAACGAAACAAATTGATACTGTTCGTATTTCGCTCGCAGTAATCGGTATCCCGTGGCCAGGACAGCACCCTCGCGCGCGATCGTTGCGGTGCCGTCGACGCGAACCCACCACAATTGAGCCCAGTCGTCTGCGTAGTGGTCCACCAGCAGACTTACCGCCGCATTTGCTTCGATGTTCTGCAGCCGGCGCAGCCGCTGGGTGCTCTTCGGCTTGGCGTCCACCGCGGTGTAGACGACATCGTTGTTGTGGTCGAACTGGTTGTCGTGGTCGAACTGCACGGCGAACACCACCGGCACCAGGTGCGGACGGCCGGATGCAGTGACCGTGGCCAGCCGCGCGACCGGCGACGCCGCGAACACCGACCGTGGTTCGAAGTCCACCGCACCAGCCTAAGGCGGGGCCTATTGAGTGTCCCTGCTCACACATTCGCCATTACGGAGCATTCCGGCGGCATTTCCGCGTTTTCCGAGGCAGGATTCTCAACGGTTTCCGGACGCTTTACGGGGGAGGATCTCGTGAATTCGGGGTCTGACCACCGCATTAATGGGTATCTGGATTACGGTGGGACAACAACGTCCGCACCATCCGGCGCTAACGGCCGGGACAATTTAATTCTTCACTCGACGTAGGAGGATTACCGGATGAGCAAATCGCGCCACCGCACGATCAGGTGGGCATGGTTGGTCGCCGTATTGACCCTGATCGGGTTGACCTCCGGCGTCGGTCCGGCGGCGCCGGCCCAGGCGACGCCACTGAAAGAGTTTCCCAAGGTTCCGCTCGACCCGGCCGCGGCCGTGGCGCAGGTGGGCCCGCAGGTGGTGAACATCAACACCAAGTTGGGTTACAACAACGCCGTGGGTGCCGGAACCGGCATCGTCATCGACCCCAACGGCGTCATCCTGACCAACAACCACGTCATCTCCGGCGCCACCGACATCAGCGCGTTCAGCGTCGGCGACGGCCGCACATACGGGGTGGACGTCGTCGGCTACGACCGCACGCAGGACGTGGCGGTGTTGCAGCTACGCGGCGCCGGTGGGCTGCCCACCGCGGCGATCGGCGGCCCGGTGAGTGTCGGTGAGCCGGTCGTCGCGCTGGGCAACACCGGCGGCCAGGGCGGTGCGCCCCGTGCAGTCCCGGGCCGGGTGATCGCGGTCAACCAGACCGTTCAGGCCTCCGACGCCCTGACCGGTGCCGAGGAGACCCTGAACGGGCTGATCCAGTTCGACGGCGCGATCCAGCCCGGCGATTCGGGCGGGCCGGTCGTCAACGCGGCCGGTCAGGTGGTCGGGATGAACACCGCGGCCACCGAGAACTTCCAGCTATCCGGCGGACAGGGCTTCGCCATCCCGGTCGGCACCGCGATCGGCATCGCGAACCAGATCCGCTCCGGCGGCGGGTCACCCACCGTGCACGTCGGGCCGACGGCCTTCCTCGGCCTCGGCGTCGTTGACAACAACGGTGCCGGTGCCCGGGTGCAACGTGTGGTGGGCACCGCTCCGGCCGCGTCGGTCGGAATTGCCGTCGGCGATGTGATCACCGCCATCGACGGTGTGCCGATCAACTCGGCGACCGCGTTGTCGGACGCGCTCACACCGCACCACCCAGGGGACTCGATCGCGATCAGCTTCACCTCCAAGTCCGGCGTCGCCCGCACCGAAAACGTCACGCTGGCCGAGGGGCCGCCGGCCTGATCCGACCGCGATGAATTTCCCGGCACGCGAAATGCAATGGTGTGAGCGGGAATTCAGGATCGGTACGCTTCGGGTGATTCTTTGACAGGCCTCTCGGGTACACGTGGCATCGTGGATTTGATGAATGACGCGACGCAGACCTCGAGGCAGGATCCCGCGCACCATCCTGCTGAGGGCAGCCACGTCGAAGGAGGTGTGGTCGAGCACCCGACCGCGCAGGACTTCGACAATGCCGCTGCCCTGCCCGCCGACCCCACCTGGTTCAAGCACGCGGTGTTCTACGAAGTGCTGGTGCGGGCATTCTTCGACTCGAATGCCGACGGTTCCGGCGATCTGCGCGGCCTGATCGACCGGCTGGACTTCATTCAGTGGCTCGGGGTCGACTGCATTTGGCTGCCGCCGTTCTACGATTCGCCGCTGCGCGACGGCGGCTACGACATCCGCGACTTCTACAAGGTGCTGCCCGAGTTCGGTACGGTCGAGGACTTCGTGGCGCTGATCGACGCCGCCCACCAGCGCGGGATTCGCGTCATCACCGATCTGGTGATGAACCACACGTCGGAGTCGCATCCGTGGTTCCAGGAATCGCGCAACGACCCGGATGGGCCATACGGCGACTTCTACGTGTGGAGCGATACCAGCGAGAAGTACACCGACGCGCGGATCATTTTCGTCGACACCGAGGAGTCGAACTGGACGTTCGACCCGGTACGGCGCCAGTTCTACTGGCACCGGTTCTTCTCCCACCAGCCGGACCTCAACTACGACAACCCCGCCGTGCAGGAAGCGATGATCGACGTCCTGCGATTCTGGCTCGGCCTCGGTATCGACGGGTTCCGGCTGGACGCGGTGCCCTACCTGTTCGAACGGGAGGGCACCAACTGCGAGAACCTGCCCGAGACGCACGCCTTTCTCAAGCGGGTCCGCAAGGTCGTCGACGACGAGTACCCGGGCCGGGTGCTGCTGGCGGAGGCCAATCAGTGGCCCGCCGACGTCGTCGAGTATTTCGGCGACCCGACCACCGGCGGTGACGAGTGCCACATGGCATTCCACTTTCCCCTCATGCCGCGGATCTTCATGGCGGTGCGGCGGGAGTCGCGGTTTCCGATCTCGGAGATTCTCGCCCAGACGCCGGGCATCCCGGACATGGCGCAATGGGGGATCTTCCTGCGCAACCACGACGAGTTGACGCTGGAAATGGTCACCGACGAAGAACGCGACTACATGTACGCCGAGTACGCCAAGGATCCACGGATGAAGGCCAACGTCGGCATCCGCCGGCGCCTTGCGCCGCTGCTGGAGAACGACTTCAACCAGATGCGGTTGTTCAACGCGTTGTTGCTGTCGCTGCCCGGGTCACCGGTGCTGTACTACGGCGACGAGATCGGCATGGGAGACGTCATCTGGTTGGGTGACCGCGACGGAGTGCGCACACCGATGCAGTGGACACCGGACCGCAACGGCGGATTCTCCGCCGCCAACCCCGGTCGCCTCTACCTGCCGGCTAGTCAGGATCCCGTTTACGGATACCAGGCGGTCAACGTCGAAGCGCAGCGGGACACGTCCACCTCGCTGCTCAACTGGACCCGGACCATGCTGGCGGTGCGTCGGCGGCACAATGCGTTCGCCGTCGGGACCTTCCAGGAACTGGGCGGGTCCAACCCGTCGGTGCTGGCTTATGTTCGGGAAGCGCCCGCCGAAGACGGGGAGGACGAGGGCGACGTGGTGCTGTGCGTGAACAACCTGTCGCGGTTCCCGCAGCCCATCGAATTGAACTTGCAACAGTGGAACAACTACACGCCGGTTGAACTGACCGGGCAGGTCGAGTTTCCCCGCATCGGTCACCTGCCGTACCTGCTGACCCTTCCCGGGCACGGGTTCTACTGGTTCCAGTTGTCCGCTTCTGAGGAGGAACGATGAACGCGCCAGCCTCGGCCACGCAGCCGGCCAAGCTGCCATGGGCGGAGTGGCTGCCGCAGCAACGCTGGTACGCCGGACGTAATCGGGAACTTCTCAGTGCCGACGTCGCGGTTGTGGTGCCGCTGCGCGAGGCACTGGACCTCGTGCTCGTCGACGTCGGCTACGCCGACGGCTTCAGCGAGCGCTACCAGGTGCTGGTCCGGTGGGACTCCGAGCCTGTCCCCGAATTCAGCACCCAGGCCACCATCGGCTCGGCCGACGATCACATCGGGTTTGACGCGCTGTACGACTCCAAGGCGCCTCGATTCCTGCTGTCGCTGATCGACGAGTCGGCGACACGTGCTGGATCCGGTACGTCGTCGGCCACGGAGCTGAAGTTCACCAAGGAGCCGGACGTCGAGCTGCCGCTGGACGCCTATCCACGCGTTTCCGACGCCGAGCAGAGCAACACCAGCGTGATCTTCGACCGCCCGCCGGCCGCCATCTTCAAGGTGTTCCGCCGGGTCAGCCAGGGCATCAACCCGGATATCGAGCTCAATCGGGTGCTCGGCCGGGCCGGCAACCCCCATGTGGCCCGGCTGCTGGGCGCCTACGAGGTGGCCGGTTCTGGCGAGGACGACGGGTCTCCGCTGGGTATGGTGACCGCTTTCGCTGCCAACGCGGCCGAAGGCTGGGCGATGGCCACCGCCAGTGTTCGTGACCTGTTCGCCGAGGGTGACCTGTACGCCTACGAAGTGGGTGGTGACTTCGCCGGGGAGTCGTACCGGCTCGGCGAGGCCGTCGCATCGGTGCACGCCACCCTGGCCGAGCAGCTCGGGACGCAGCAGGCGACGTTCCCGGTGGACACGGTTCTGGCCCGGTTGTCGTCGGCGGCGGCCACCGTGCCCGAGTTGAGCGACTACGTGATGACCATCGAAGAACGCTTCGGCAAGCTCGCCGACGAGCCGATCACCGTGCAACGGGTGCACGGCGACCTGCATCTGGGGCAGGTGCTGCGGACGCCGGAAAGCTGGGTGCTGATCGACTTCGAAGGGGAGCCGGGTCAGCCGTTGGAGGAGCGCCGGGCGCCGGATTCCCCGCTGCGTGATGTCGCCGGTGTGTTGCGGTCGTTCGAGTACGCGGCCTATGGGCCGCTGGTCGATCAGGGCGGGGACAAACAGCTCGCCGCCCGCGCCCGCGAATGGGTCGAGCGCAACCGCGCCGCGTTCTGTGACGGCTACGCGGCCGCCTCGGGAACCGACCCGCGGGACTCGGCGCTGGTGCTGGCCGCCTACGAACTCGACAAGGCGGTGTACGAAACGGGTTACGAATCCCGGCACCGGCCTACCTGGCTGCCCATCCCGCTGCGGTCGATCGCCCGCCTGACGACGGGCTGACCCGAGGGGCTGCGGTCGCGGGATGATGTGACGATGCCCTTGAAAAAGGAGATCTACGACGGCGAGGCCAGGCTCTCGTGGGTGCTGGCCGGCCTGGCCGGTGTACTGGGGGCCACCGCCTTCACCCACTCCGCCGGCTATTTCGTCACCTTCATGACCGGCAACGCCCAACGGGCCGTGCTGGGTTTCTTCCGCGACGACGTGACGCTCTCGGTGAGCGCGGGCGCGTTGCTGCTGTGCTTCGTGGCCGGTGTGGTCGTCTCGTCGGTGTGCCGACGACGCTTCTGGGCGGAGCATCCCCACGGCCCAACCGTGTTGACTACCTTCAGCTTGGTATTCGCCACCGGGTTGGACATCGTGCTGGGTGGCTGGGAGGAGTCCCTGCTCGACTTCGTGCCGATAATGTTCGTGGTCTTCGGAATCGGCGCGCTGAACACCTCTTTCGTCAAGAACGGTGAGGTGTCGGTGCCGCTGAGTTATGTCACCGGCACCTTGGTCAAGATGGGGCAGGGCATCGAACGCCACATCGCCGGCGGCAGGGTGGAGGACTGGCTTGGCTACTTCCTGTTGTTGGCCAGCTTCGTCTCGGGTGCCGCGATCGGCGGTGCCATCAGCACGACGGTCAGCGGTACCCAGATGCTCGGTGTGGCGGCCTTCGTGTGCGCGGTGACGACCTGCTACACCTACTTGCACGCCGACCGGCATGGGCTACTGAGCTGAGGCCTCCGAAACAAGGGAACATCGGCAGCAGCGCTGGCCGTCGCGCTGCTGCCTCCTGGAAGTGAACATCGGCAGCAGCGCTGGCCGTTGCGCTGCTGCCGATGTGGTCTATCGGTGACCCGGCTGGGTCAGGTGGCGGGCCCGGTGACCGGGGCCGGCGCGGCGGGCGCCGGTGCCGGTGCGTTAACCGCGTTGATCACCTGCAGCATGTCGGGCTTCATCGCCATCAGCTGCTGGTTCCAGTAGCTCCACGAGTGGGTGCCGTTGTTCGGGAACTGGAAGACGCCGTTGCGTCCACCCGAGGCGGCGTAGGTCTGCTGGAACTGCTGATTCGTGCGCAGTGTGAGGCCCTCCAGAAACTTGGCCGGCATGTTGTCGCCACCCAGGTCACTCGGGGTGCCGTTGCCGCAGTAGACCCAGATCCGGGTGTTGTTGGCGACCAGCCGCGGGATCTGCAGCATCGGGTCGTTGCGCTTCCACGCAGGGTCGGAGGACGGGCCCCACATGCTGTTGGCGTTGTAGCCGCCGGCGTCGTTCATCGCCAGCCCGATCAGCGTTGGCCACCAGCCTTCGGCCGGGTTCAAAAAGCCCGACAGCGACGCGGCGTACGGGAACATCTGCGGGTAGTAGGCGGCCAGGATCAGCGCGGAGCCACCGGACATCGACAACCCAACGGCCGCGTTGCCGGCGGGCGACACACCCTTCTGAGCCTGCAGGTAGGCGGGCATCTCCCGGGTCAGGAAGGTCTCCCACTTGTAGGTGTAGTTCTGCCCGTTGCCCGAGGAAGGCTGGTACCAGTCGCTGTAGAAACTGGATTGGCCGCCCACCGGCATGACGACCGACAGCCCGGACTGGTAGAACTCCTCGAAGGCCGGGGTGTTGATGTCCCAGCCGCTGTAGTCGTCCTGGGCGCGCAACCCGTCGAGCAGATAAACCGCGTGCGGTCCCCCGCTCTGGAATTCGACCTTGATGTTGCGTCCCATCGACGGCGACGGAATCTGCAGATATTCCACCGGAAGCCCCGGCCGGGAGAACGCCCCCGCGGTCGCCGATCCGCCGACGGCGCCGACGAGACCCGTCAGCAGGGCAGCCCCCATAGCAGCGATCGCCAGCCTGCGGGGCATGGTTGCCGCTGCGCCACGCAGCTTTTCAACGAACTTCATCGCCTGACCCATCCCAACTTTCATCTGCCGCTCCTGCGGAGGAATCTGTTCTGGGCGAGTGAAACACAAATGGAGGACGCCACCCGGCCGTCGCGGCCGACGGCGCATGTCGCGGTTGGCTAACGATTAGGCTTCGGGCCGGACTCCGCGGCGAGACGGTCGCAATCCGGTCACAATGCGATAACTAGGCGACCAGCCGCCGCAAAAAGGTTGAGGCCGTAATGATTCCGATCACCGGAGCCACCAGCAGCACCGCGATGTCCACCGCGTGGAACGGGGCGCCGATCAGCAGTGCCCGCAACACATCGACCTCGTAGCTCAGCGGGTTGATCTTGCTCAACGCGTGCAACCAGGCCGGCATCACGTCGACCGGGTACAGCGCGTTGGACGCGAAGAACAATGGCATGGTGATGGCCTGGCCGATGCCCATCAGGCGGTCACGGTTGCGCACCAGCCCGGCCAATGTCATTGACAGGCAGGCGAAGAATGCCGCACCCAGCATTACCGCGACCATCGCGGCCAGGATCCGCAGCGGGTTGACCGTCAGGCCGATCCCCATCACGTACGCCAGCGCGAGAACACCGACGACCTGCGCCACCGAGCGCACCCCCGCCGCGAACGACTTCCCGGTGATCAGTGCCGACGCCGGGGCGGGGGTCACGAGGAGTTTGGCCAGCACGCCCGCGTCGCGATCCCAAATGATCTGTATCCCATAGAAAATCGAGATGAACAACGCCGATTGGGCGATGATGCCCGGCGCCAGGAACGCCTGATACGACACCGGCCCGGTGTCGATGACATGCAGGTGGCTGAACGTGGTACCGAAGATCAGCAACCAGAGCGCGGGCTGCACCATCCGCATGACCAGCTCGGTGCGGTCGTGCCGCAACTTCTGCAGTTCCACGATCGCGAACGCGCCGACGCGGCCCAAAGTCGCTCCGACGCGGTCGATTCCGCGGGGCGCGCGGACCAGCCGCACCTCGACGGGCTGGCAGTCTCGATCAACCGACATTACGCTGGCGCCCTTCTGCTAGACCGGAGTGCGCGCATATCGGCCGACGGCGCGTCGAGATCCGATGCGGCGTAGTGGCGGAACACGTCTTCGAGGGAGGCGTCCGGCGACACCGTCTCCTTCAACTCATCCGGCGTGCCGACCGCTTGCAGCGCGCCCTTGTGCATCAGCGCGACCCGGTCGCACAGCGCGTCCGCCTCTTCCATGTAGTGAGTGGTGAGCAGCACGGTCATGCCGAACTGTTGCTGCATCTGCTGGACCTGGCGCCAGACGCCGTCACGCGCGATCGGGTCCAGGCCCACTGTCGGTTCGTCGAGCACCAGCAGCGAGGGCCGGTTGACCAGTGCCTGGGCCACCTCCAACCGGCGGACCATGCCACCGGAATAGCTCGATGCGAGCCGGTCGGCGACGTCGAGCAGATCCATCGCGGCCAGCGCCTGGTCGACACGTTCGGCGCGTTCGGCGCGCGGCACCCCGTACAGGCGGGCGAACCAGGCCACGTTCTGACGGCCGGTCAGCGCCGTCTCGATCGAAAGCTGTTGTGGTACATAGCCGATGTTGCTGCGGATGTCGACGGTCTGGCGACGCGCGTCCAGCCCGAAGATCCGCAGCTCGCCCTGCTGGACCGGTGCGAGCGTGGTCAGTACCCGCACCACCGTGGTCTTGCCCGCGCCGTTGGGGCCCAGCAGACCCATCGTCTCGCCCGGCCGGACCGAGAACGTCACGTCGTCGACGGCCGTGTGCGAGCCGTAGCGGTAGGTCAGCCGCCGGCAGTCGATCGCGTCAATCATGTGTATCGCTCCTGCAATTTCCTGGTGATCCCCTCGAGGACCTCCAACCCTTTCGCCAATACCCCGATCTGGTGGTCGTCAAGCTCATCGAGCAGGTCAATGAGCACGGCGCGCCGTGTCGCGGCGGTGGCGTCCATCACGTGCTGTGCCGATTCGGTGAGCCGCAACCGGCTGACGCGACGGTCGGCGGTGTCGGCGGTGCGTTCCAGCAAGCCCGCGCAGCACAGCTTGGACACCAGGGTGGAGGCGGTATTCGGTACCAGCCCGAGTTCGGCGGCCGCGACGCTCACCGAAACGCCCGGTCGACGCGAGACCAGGCGCAGCAACTCGGCCTGTGATTCGGACAGCTGACCGGGCGCGTAACCGGTGCCGGTGGCGCGGCGCAACTGCCGGCGGAACCGGCCCACCGTGCGCGGCAGTTCGGCGGCGAGATCGGTAGGGCTGGTCACTCCATCCATAATACCTCTGTAGCCGAGCTATCTATGTGAACTTGCCCATCGCGTGACGTAACGCGGATGCCGAGCCGTAGCCGACCATGCCCGCGATCTGGTCCAGCGTCAGCGGCGTGGTCTGCCGCAGATGCTTGGCCTGCTCGATGCGCAGACGCTGGACAAGCGCGTACGGGGTGATGCCCAGTTGCTGTCGCACCCGGCGTTCCAGGGTGCGGCGAGTGGTGTCCAAGTCCAGTGCGGCACGGGCGATGCTGACATCGGCATCGAGGTTGTTGCGAACCCACGCCTCGAAGGCGACGACCAGGCGGTCGGTGTTGGCCAGGTAACCGTGCGCGGCCCGCACGCTCGGCGCGGGCCGCTGGTCAAAGAGCAGAACGGCGCCCGTGGCGTCCGCCAACTGGGGGCTGATCCCCGCCACGATGTGCATTGCGAGGTCGATGTGCGCAAATGCGGCACCGGCCGTGGTGATATTGCCGTCCGCGATCACCATCCGTGACATGTCGAGGTTGACCCGCGGGAAGCACCGGGCGAATTCGGCGGCGAGCCACCAGCTGGTCGTGGCGTGCCGGTGATCGAGGACACCGGCGTCGGCGAGCACAAATGTCCCGGTACATGCGGCGGCCACCGGTCGGTCGGCACGGACCCAGTCGCGCACGGCGCCACGCGCGGTGCGGATCTCGTCGCGCAGCAGTGCGTCGATGACTCCGGTCGGGGTGTTCATGGTCAACGCCGGCACCACCAGCAGATCGAGCTCGTCCATCGCCGGGTCGTCGACAGTCACCTCGACCGGCACCGAAAGGCCACCCGCCGTGCGGACGGGCTCCGGATCGATACTCACGGTGCACACCTCGATCTCGGGGAGGGTGCCGGGCAGCGCAAGCCGCGCCGCGTTGGCGCCGCGCAGCACGTCGAGAATGGTCACCAGCCCGGAGTCCCAGCAGCCCGGCAGCGCCATCACTCCGACAAACATGTCGCAAATGCTATGCCCACTGTCGCAATCTCGGTGGTTTGCGGGCTTAGCGTCGCGCCATGACCTTCTCCGACAAGCACGCCCTCATCGGTACGCAAGCACGGCACTACGCCCGTCTCGGGCTAACTCCCAACCAGATTCAGACCTGGGAAGACGGTTGGCGGACCAGCACGGCCGATCAGATCCGCGGGACGTTCGAGTGGTGGTATTTCGACGCTCACCTCGACGACGGATCGACGGTGACTGTGGAAATGCACACCAAGCCGCCCTACGTCTCTCCGAAGACGGCGCTGACCCCCTTCGTCCTGATGACAATCACCTCGCCGGACGGGACCCGTACCGACCGCACGCTCATCGCCGAACCGGAGCTATTCACGGCGTCCACGGAGGACTGCGATGTCCGGATCGGTGCGAACTTCTTCCGCCGTACCCCCGACGGCTACCGGATCCACGTCGAAATAGAAGACACCACAGCAGATTTCACGCTTCACCCGGAAGTTCCGGCGTGGCGCCCGGCCACCGGCCATGTCTTCTTCGGCGCCGAGGAACAGCATTACATCGCCTGGCTGCCGATGGCCCCCCGTGGAACGGTGCAGGCGACCATCACTGTGGACGGTCGTACGCGCCGTCTCACGGGCGCGGGCTATCACGACCACAACTGGGGCAATGTCGCCCCACGTAAGGTGCTCGATCACTGGTATTGGGGCCGGGCCCGGGTCGGCGAGTACACGGTTGTCACGCTGATGTTCGTCAGCCACGCCGACTACGACAAAACGCCGCTGCCGGCGGTCATGGTGGCCACGGGTGACCGGATCGTCGCTTCAGCCGTCGGCGCCGAGGCGGTCGAGTTCAGCGGATCCGAGGTCGACACGCACGCTGACACCGGCATCCCGGTCGCACAGCGGCTGCAATATCGGGTCTCGGCCGGTGCTGACACCTTCACCGTGACCTTCCGCCAGCAGCGGGAGGTGTCCACCCTCGACTTCGGCTCGGCCGGCGCCTATCTGCGATTCTCCGGCGACGCCACGGTCGAGCACCGGCACGGCGGCGCGGTCGACGTCGCGAGCGACCGAACGCTGTGGGAGTTGCTCTATTTCGGCGCGCGGGTCGCGGCACCGGGGCGCGAGCCGGGCCCCGCTGACGGCATGCTCATCGGTCACCAGGCCTGAGTCGCTCGAGGGTGACGACCATAGTCGCATCCTGCAGCGTGACAGTCATGTAGGTGCAGAACGGTTGCCGCCGGCGGTCCGTCGGCGAGCCCGGGTTCAGCAACCGCAGGCCGCTCGGCGTCGTGGTGTCCCACGGGATGTGACTGTGGCCGAACACCAGCACGTCGGTATCGGGGTAGAGCCGCGACATCCGCGCCTCGCGCCCCGCTGCGGCACCCGTCTCGTGCACCACGGTGAAGCGCAGCCCGGCCAGTTGGGCGTCGGCGCGTTCGGGCAAGCGTGACCGCAGCTCGTCACCGTCGTTGTTGCCCCAGCAGGCGATCAGCCGCTTGGCCCTGGCTTCCAGCGAGTCGAGCAACTCGGGCACCACCCAGTCGCCGGCGTGGAGGACGACGTCGGCCGCCGCGACCTCGTCCCAGACCCGTGCGGGTAGGTCGCGGGCCCGTTTCGGGATGTGCGTGTCGGCGATCAGCAGGAGCCGCATAAGTTCTATGCATACCCCCAGCAGAGGAGAGACCATGCGCACTTTCGAGTCAGTCACTGACCTCGCCGCCGCCGCGGGCGAAACGATCGGGCAGAGCGACTGGGTGACGATCAGCCAGGAGGAGGTCAACCTGTTCGCCGACGCGACGGGTGATCACCAGTGGATCCACGTCGATCCCGAACGGGCCGCGAAGGGCCCATTCGGCACGACCATCGCCCACGGGTTCATGACGTTGTCGCTGCTGCCTCGGCTGCAGCACGACATGTACACCGTCAAGGGCATCAAGCTGGCAATCAACTACGGGCTGAACAAGGTTCGCTTCCCGGCGCCGGTGCCGGTGGGTTCGCGCGTGCGGGCGACCAGCTCGCTGGTCAGTGTCGACGACGTGGGCAACGGCGCTGTGCAGGCGGTGGTGTCGACCACGGTCGAGATCGACGGGTCGGCCAAGCCGGCGTGTGTGGCCGAAAGCATCGTGCGGTACATCACCTAGACCAGGGCAGCGCCAGGGCAGCGCGAGGCGCGAGAGTGGCGCTCGCGCAGGGTAAAGCGGCGTCAGAACTCGGCGATCGAGTGTTCCAGTCGCGCGGCCAGTCGCGCCTCGGCCTCGGCCTTGCGGGTCGGAATGTGCTGTGACGGGAAAGGCGTTGTGACGGGCTGATACTCGCGCAGCGTACGGCGCGCCACCGTCATCTTGTGCAACTCGGTGGCCCCGTCGGCGATGCCAAGAGACTCCGCGGCGATCAGCATCTTGACGAACGGCATCTCATCGGAGACGCCCAGGGCGCCGTGCAAATGCAGCGCCCGCTGGGCCACGTCGTGCAACACCTGCGGCATGGCCACCTTCACCGCCGCGATGTCACGACGCACCTTTTGGTAGTCGTGGTGCTTGTCGATCAGCCACGCGGTGCGCAGCACCAGCAGCCGGAACTGCTCGATCTGAATCCAGCTGTCGGCGATCTTCTCCTGGGTCATCTGGAAGTCGGACAGCCGCCCGTGCCGGGTCTGGCGCGACACCGCGCGCTCGCACATCATGTCAAATGCCCTGCGCGCCAACGCGATCGTTCGCATGGCGTGGTGAATCCGCCCGCCACCGAGCCGGGTCTGGGCGATCATGAACGCCTGGCCCTCGCCGCCGAGCACATGATCGACCGGCACCCGCACATCCTTGTAACGGACGTAACCGTGGCTGGCCCGCTTGGCGGATTCGGCTCCCACCCCGACGTTGCGCACGATCTCGATGCCCGGCGTCTCGGCCGGCACGATGAACAGCGACATCTTCTCGTAGGTACGGCCTCGGGTTGGTGACAGCCATGACGATGAAGAAGGACGCATGTTTGGCGTTGGTGGAGAACCATTTTTCGCCGTTGATGATCCAGTCGTCACCGTCCCGGGTGGCGGCCGTGACGAAAAGTCCTGGGTCCGAGCCGCCTTGCGGCTCGGTCATCGAATAGCAGGAGGTGATCTCACCGTCGAGCAACGGCTGCAGGTACCGCGCCTTTTGCTCGTCGGTGCCGAACAGCGCCAGGATTTCGGCATTGCCCGAATCCGGTGCCTGGCAGCCGAACACCGATGGCGCCCAACGCGATCGCCCCAGGATCTCGTTGAGCAAAGCCAGCTTCACCTGGCCGAAACCCTGGCCGCCGAGTTCGGGCCGCAGGTGCGCGGCCCACAAACCCTGGTCTTTGACTTGCTGCTGCAGCGGTCGCAGCACAGCCATCATCTCGGCGTTCTTCTTGTCGTACGGGTCAAGCGCGACCAAGTCGAGGGGCTCGAGCTCCTCGACCATGAATTTCTCCACCCAGTCCAGTTTCGCCTGGTATTCCGGGTCTGTCTCGAAGTCCCACATCGTCGGCACCGTTCCCCGGTGCACCGTCGCACCGGCATCGTTTCACCAGCGACACCATCGTAGGTGCCTTGTGTTCGACCGCTAGTAGTACTACGGTGGGTAGTAGTTAAGGGGTGTGGTTCATGACCAACCGAATTGCTGATTCCAGGTCCGGCCTGGAACTCAAGTTCTTCCGGGCGACAATGGTTTTCGCCGTTGCGCTGGCATTGCATGCCGCTGACCACTTTCGGCGGGGGATGGATGTAATTCCGCCGGCGGTGATGATGGCGGGCAACATTCAGATAGTTGCCGCCGCGGTCACCCTCGCGCTGGTGCTGCGGCGAAACCGATGGGCGCCGCACGCGGCTGTCACGCTCGGCCTAACCAGCGCGGTGGGCTTCGGTGCCGCGCATCTGCTGCCCCGGTGGGGACCGCTGAGCGACAGCTTCATCAATCCCGTTGCGGGCTCGGGAGTGACCTGGTTCTCCTGGGTGACGGCGGTCGGGGAAATAGGCTCCGCTCTGGCGATGGCCACCGCCGGGATCGCCTTCCTGCGTGCCGCTAGCCCTCGGCGATCCGTCGCCTGAGTTCGACCACCGCACGCGCGACATTGACCAGCGGCGTATTGGATTCCTGCGAGAGCCGCTTGAGCAGTTCGAAGGCGCGCACCGCGTCTATGTCGAACTGATGCATCAGCATCCCCTTGGCCTGACCGATGATGTCCCGACTGGCCAGCGCGCTCTGGAAGTTGCGTTCGCGCTGGACGCTGTCCCACACGAGCGCTGCGTGCGTGGCGAAGACAAACCCGATCTCCACGGCCTCCTTATCGAAGGCGTGGGGTACGTCGGCATACACGTTCAGCGCACCGAGGGTGTGGGTGCTGGTGAACAATTCGAACGACAGGATCGACCGAATCGGTGTTTCGGCGAGGGCGGAGCGGCGATACCGCGGCCAGCGTGTCTCGGCCGCCAGGTCATCGACCCGCACGGTGTGGTGCTCCCAGGCGGCAATCAGACACGGTCCCTCTTGATATCGCTGTTGGATCTCGTCAAGCCACCTCGGCCACCGGTGGGTGCTGGCCTGCGTTGAGATCTGACCGTGCCGACTGGCCACGGTAAGCCCCGCGTACTGGGCCCCGGGAATCGTATGTGCGGCCTCGGCGACCAATTGGTCGATGACGGCCTCGCTATCGGTGCCGGGGCGGTTGTGCAGATCGCGGGCCAAATCCGCGATCTGCTGATGTAGGAGGCCACTGTTCTGTTTCACGAGCCGTCCTTTCGGCGCACCCGACAGCGCGCCGTGTCCCATCTTACGGCCGATATAAGCCGCATATGAGCCGATATTGGCTCCTATTCGAGTGTCACCGTAACCTACTGTCGCGCAACTATTTTCGCGAGTTTTCCAAGACTATCCGAGCACGCCGTCTAGCCTCATGCCTCATGAACCCTCGGGTACGTCCGGCGCAGCAGGCGGATATCGGCGAATTGGCGCAAACCATGGCGGAGGCGTTCAATGACGACCCGATCATGGCCTGGATCCTTCCGGACCCAAAAGCGCGGCCGGCCAAATTGAATCGGTTGTTCGCGACCATGACGCGTCACCACCATCTGGCCGGCGGCGGCGTGCAAGTGGCGACCGATGGCGAGGTGATCGGTGCGGCGGCGCTTTGGGACCCGCCCCATCGCTGGCGGGAATCCCGCTGGACGCTGCTCGCGCAGGTCCCGGCATTCCTGCGGGTGTTCGGCTTTCGCAGCGGGCGGGGCAGGGCATTGCAGGAAGCAATGCACCGGGTGCACCCCGACGAACCGCATTGGTATCTGTCCGCCATCGGCAGCGATCCCGCATTGCGCGGCAGAGGTTTCGGACAGGCGCTGATGCGTTCGAGTCTCGCACGTTGCGACGGCGAATACTGCCCGGCCTACCTCGAATCGACCAAAGCCGAAAACCTGCCGTATTACCGTCGTTTCGGCTTCGCGGTCACCGGTGAAATCGTCCTTCCGGAGGGCGGTCCAACGCTGTGGCCGATGTGGCGGGATCCCCGCTGACCGGGCTACTAGCCTGTTGACATGACCCCGCAGGCGCGCGCGGCGCAGCAAGCAGATCTTCGTGAACTGGGACGCACCCTGGGTCGGGCATTCTTCGACGATCCGGTTTCGCTCTGGTTGCTGCCCGACGCCGCTAAGCGCCGCGCGCACCTGTCGCGGCTGTTCACCACCATGACACGCCATCACCACCTGGGTGCGGGCGGCGTGGAAGTGGCGTGCGACGGCCCCGGGATCGGCGCGGCCGCGCTCTGGGATCCGCCGAATCGATGGCAGGAATCGCGCCGCGCGCAGCTGGCGCAGACGCCGACATTTCTGCGCGTGTTCGGTTTCCGGACGGCTAAGGCGCGGGGCCTGCAGGAGCTGATGAAGAGCAAGCACCCGGAGGAACCGCACTGGTATCTCGCCGTCATCGGCAGCGATCCGGGCGTCCGCGGGCGCGGCTTCGGCCAGGTCCTGATGCGGTCTCGGCTGGACCGCTGCGATGCCGAATACTGTCCCGCGTACCTCGAGTCCAGCAAACCCGAAAATGTGCCGTATTACGAGCGTTTCGGTTTTCGGGTCACCGGAGAGATCGTCTTGCCCGACGGTGGTCCGACTTTGTGGCCGATGTGGCGGGACCCGCGGTAGGCGCTCCGAACGCGTCCTTCGTCACCCGCGAAACGCTGAAGGTCAGCGGAGGTTATCCGCTGTCGTTCTGGGCGGGTTTAGCGGCCATATCTTGCGGGCAACCGTGGCCAATGGCTACCGATGACGCAGGTTCTGTCGATGCCGCCGACTTCCCCGAAGAAGGCGGCCCCGGCGACACCCTGAACGCGGAAGAGTCCACCGACTCCGACGAGCTGCGCAACGACGACGGGGACGTCGTTGTCGACCCGCCCGAGGACTGGAGCGGTGCCGACAAATTCGGCATGACCGCGCGCGAGGAACGGGAGGGCGAATCGCTCGACGCGCGACTTGCCGCCGAACAACCCGATGTCACCGAGCTGGCGGCCACCGGCCCTGTCCCGGACGACGAAACAGGCCGGGCCCATCGGGGCCAGGTCGACGGCGCACCCGAAGACGGCGATTCGCTCTACCAGGTGGTCGACGAGTAGTCAGGGATTGCTTTTCCAGCCGGCCACCCCGATCGCGATCATGCGCAGCTGCTTGACCGCGATCCGGTGAATATCCTGTAGCGCTTCGCTGCTCTGCGCGTCCTCGATGGCCTCGGCGATCACGATCATCGAGTTCACGAAGAGGCTTGCCAGCACATTGAGGTCTTCGGTGCTCCATTCGTTTAGTCGCGGGAAGCGCGCCAGGTCGGTGGCCAGCTCGGAAGTGATCAGCCGGATCTCGGTCCGGATCGCATACCGCAGCACCGAGACCCCGGTGGAGCGTTCGCGGGCGATGAAGCGCCAGTGTTCGCGCTGTTCGGCGACGCTGCCGATCAGAATCTCCACCGACGATTCGATCACCCGATTTGGGTCCAGTTTGCCCGCGCGGGCGCCGCGCAGCGTGTCCCGCAGGCTGCGGAACGATTCGTCGATGAGCACCAGGCCGAGCGCCTCCATCGACTCGAAGTGCCGGTAGAACGCCGCAGGCACGATCCCGGCCTCCCGCGTCACCTCCCGCAGACTCAGCCCGCTGAAGCTGCGGTCGTTGAGCGCCTTGAGGGCCGCCGCGATGATCGCGCGCCTGGTGGCTTCCTTGCGTTCCTCCCGCGACGGGCTTTCCCGCCCGTTGGAATTGCGCGAATCACGGGCTCTGTCCTGGCCCGATCGCCGCGAATGTGAGCTAGGAGTACGACTGTTCACTATGTGAACCGTAACACAGAGCTGACGAAACCCTTGACCACCTGCGGGAAACGGTGCGACGGTGTACACATGTTCACTCAAACTTTCACTCGGACGATCGCCAAGCGGGTCCTGAGTTCCGACCTTATCGATCTGCTCACCGGGCCGCACGGCGTCGACCGGTACACCGAGCTTGTGGCGCCGACCTGGACGTCGGGGGAGGCCCGCGCCAAGGTGGTGGACGTAAGGCGCAGCACGCCGCGCAGCGTCACGCTGACGTTGGCACCGAACGCCGCGTTCACTGACCGCTACACCGTCAAGGCCGGACAGTTCGTCAACGTCACGGTTGAGATCGACGGCCGCAGGCACAGCCGCTGCTACTCCCCGGCCAACGTCGAAGGCAGCGCCCAGCTCGAGCTGACCGTCGGCGTGCACGACGGCGGCCTGGTCTCCTCCTACCTGTACGAACGGGCCCGTCGCGGCATGGTGGTCGGCCTCGACGGCGTCGGCGGCGACTTCGTGCTGCCGGTGCACCGGCCCAAGCGGATCCTGTTCGTGTCCGGCGGCAGCGGCATCACGCCCGTCATGGCGATGCTGCGCACCCTGGTCGCCGAGCGGCACCCGCAATTCCGCAAGGGCGAGATCGCGTTCGTGCACTACGCCCGCACCCCGCAAGAGGCGTGCTACCGCGAGGAGCTCGCCGAAATGCGCGGCGTACGGGTGCTGCACGGCTACACCCGGTCCGGTGACGGCGACCTGCAGGGCCGCTTCGGCGCCGAGCACCTGGCCGCCGCGATGGACTCGCCTGACGCGGTGTTCGTCTGCGGGCCAACCGCTTTGGTCGACGCCGTCAAGCAGCATTGTGAAAACGTGTTCACCGAAAGTTTCGTGCCACCGGTGATCGAAGCGCCGGCTGATCCCACCGGCGGGCGAGTCAGCTTTGCCGGCAGCAAGGTCGACGTCGTCGACGACGGTCGCCCCCTGCTGGAGCAGGCGGAAGCCGCCGGCCTTTCGCCGGAGAACGGATGCCGGATGGGCATCTGCCACACCTGCACGCGCCGCAAGACCTCGGGCACCGTACGCAATCTGGTTACCGGCGCCGTCTCCACCGGACCCGACGAGAAGGTCCAGATCTGCGTCACCGTCCCCGTTGGCGACGTCGAAATCGACCTCTGAGCACCCACCAAGAACCCAAAGACTTAGGAGGAAATGCCATGCCTCAGGACAAGATCACCCTGACCAAGGACCAGGCCGAGGCCTTCGGCCGCGAGCTCGACGCCATCAAGGAACGAGAGATGGCAGATCTCGGCGAGGAAGATGCCGAATACATCCGCCGCATGATCAAGATCCAGCGCGGGCTGGAAGTCGGTGGCCGAGCGCTGCTGTTCCTGCCGCCGGCCTGGCTGCTGGGCACCGGAATGCTGGGCATCGCGAAAATCATGGACAACATGGAAATCGGCCACAACGTCATGCACGGCCAGTACGACTGGATGCGTGACCCGGCGATCTCGGGCCGCGACTTCGAGTGGGACACCGCCTGCCCGGCCGACCAGTGGCGGCACTCGCACAACTACATGCACCACACCCACACCAACATCGTGGGGATGGACCGTGACATCGGCTACGGCATCCTGCGGATGAGCGAGGACCAACGCTGGACGCCGTACTTCCTGGGCAACCCGGTCTATGCGTTCCTGCTGATGGTGCTGTTCCAGTACGGCGTCGCCCTGCACGAACTGGAAACCGAGCGGATCCGCGCCGGTGAGATCAGCCTGCGGGATAAGCGCGACACCCTGAAGGAGATCTGGAAGAAGACGCGTCGCCAGTCGCTCAAGGACTACGTCGCCTTCCCGCTGCTGGCCGGCCCGTTTGCGCCGTTCGTATTCACCGGTAACCTGACGGCCAACCTGATGCGCAACGTGTGGTCGTACATGATCATCTTCTGCGGCCACTTCCCGGACGGCACCCAGGAATTCACCATCGAGGAGACCAAGGACGAGACCCGCGGCCAGTGGTACTTCCGCCAGGTGCTCGGTTCGGCGAACCTGACCGGGGGCAACCTCTTCCACGTGCTGTCGGGCAACCTGTCCCACCAGATCGAGCACCACCTGTTCCCGGACATGCCGGCCCGCCGGTACCCCAAGATCGCGCCCGAGGTGCAAGAGATCTGCGAGCGCTACGGCATCCCCTACAACAAGGGTCCGCTGCTCAAGCAGTTCGGCACCGTGGTCCGCAAGATCGTGCGGTTGTCACTGCCCGACTCGCTGCGGTTGCCCCGCAAGGCCGGCGCGCCCGCCGAATTGGAGCTGGTAGCCGCGTAATCACCGACGCGGCTCGGCCGATGGCGCCGAGACTGCGTCCAGGGTGTGTCACTTCGACATCGGGTCACCCTGGACGCAGCCTCGGCGCCACATTGGGTGGACAATGGCTTGGTGCAATGGACCGGCGCACGCTATTCGGACACCCCGACAGTGGAAGGTGTGACGTGGGTCGATGCCGACCAGCACCGAGTCTGGGATCTGATCTCTGATATCGAGCTGATGCCGACCCTCAGCAACGAGCTGCTGGCCGTCGAGTGGCTCGACGGTGCCACCGGTCCCCGGCTCGGATCCCGCTTCGTCGGGCACAACGAGCACGACGCATTTGGCCGCTGGAGCACCACCTCACAGATCATCGCCTGCGACGAGCCACACGAATTCGCCTGGGCGGTAGGCGAACCCGATACCCCGTCGGCGATCTGGCGGTTTCGTCTGACGCCTCGGGACGGCGGCACCGCGCTGTCGTTCTGGACGCAGCTAGGCCCGGGCCGGTCCGGGTTGTCCAGCGCCATCGACGCCATGCCCGACAAGGAGCAGAAGATCGTGTTCGTGCGACTACGGGAGTTCGAGGCCGCGATCGATAAGACGCTGGCTGCGATCAAGAGGTTGGCCGAACACGGGGTGCGGTGATGCGGACCGCCACGACCGTCGAACTCTCCGCGGGCCCGAATGCAAATCAGACGGCCGACTTCGTGGTCGAGGCTGAGCGCCTCGGCCTCGACGTCTGCTGGGTGGCCGAGGCGTGGGGCGCCGACGCGCCGTCGGCGCTGGGATACCTCGCGGCGCGAACCGATCGGATGTTGCTGGGCTCCGGGGTCATTCAGGTTGGCACCCGCTCTGCGGTGCTCATCGCCCAGACCGCGATCACGCTGTCCAACCTCTCCGGCGGCCGATTCCTGCTGGGCCTGGGCGCGTCGGGACCGCAGGTGATCGAGGGTCTGCACGGCGTCGCGTTCGCACGCCCGCTGGCCCGGGTCACCGAAACCGTCGAGGTCATCCGGCAGGCCTTCGAGGGTGGCAAAATCTCCTACTCCGGCAAGGAAGTTCAGATTCCGCGCCCGGGCGGGGACGGAAAGCCGATGCGGTTGTCGACTCGTCCGCAACACCCTATCCCGATCTACCTGGCCACCCTGTCGCCCGCGATGTTGCGGCTGACCGGAAGGATCGCCGACGGCTGGCTGGGCACCAGCTTCGTACCCGAAGGCGCCGACGACGCCTACTTCGCGCACCTCGACAAAGGCCTGGCGTCCGCGGGTCGCCGTCGCGCCGACATCGACATCTGCCAAGGCGCCGAAGTCGCTTTTGCGCCCGACGAAGACGCATTGCGTGACATGGTCGCCGCACGCAAGGCGGAACTCGCGTTCAGCCTCGGCGGCATGGGGTCAGCCAGCACGAACTACTACAACCAGGCCTATAGCCGGCAGGGGTGGAGCGAAACCGCGGCGGCGGTGCGGGAACGCTGGCAGGCCGGCGACCGGGCCGGGGCGACCGCCCTGGTCACCGACGACATGGTGCTGGCCACCACGCTGATCGGCACCGAAGAACGGATCCGTACCCGACTGGCGGTCTGGCGCGACGCGGGTGTGGACACCGTCCGGCTCTATCCGGCGGGGGAGACGCTCGATGCCAAACTCTCCACACTGGGCCGTGCCATCGAGCTGGTCCGCGAAACCTAAAGCGCCGTAGTCGGAGCGTCGGAAACCTTGACGAGTTCGACCTGCGGACGCGCCGGCACGCCGTCCGCGAGGAACCACCGGAACGCGAGATTCCCGCGCGGATAGCCAAGCGTGGTAAGCCAATTGGGATGATCGGTCCTGATTCGGGACAACACGATCGTCACCGAACCGTCAGCGTTGGGCACCGCGCTGTGCCCGTTGACCGAACAACGGGCGTCGGGACCTTCCGCAGGGCCGTAGGTCGCCATGAACTGATTCCACACCACCATGTTCCAGAACCGGCACGTCGGTGGCCGGTGCGTGATCACCAGCGCCTCATCGTCGTCCAGCACGAAACTTCCGTAGGCGTAGCAGGCGTCGCGGGCCGACCAGCCAAAGTTGGCGTCGGGAACCTGGTAGGGCTCGGCGAACTGGTTTGCGGTGTGGGCGACTTCGTGCCCCAGCGAATGCTGCTCGTCGGCCCGGCTGCCGACCGGAAGCGGCACGATCGCGAACATGGTGCGTAACCAGGTGGTCGCCGCCCGTAGTCGGTCGGCGGTTTCGATGTCCCCGTGCGCGATCGGGTCGGGTTCATCGAGCGCCTCGATGTTCCAGACGACGGGGCGACCGGTCAGCGGGTCGGCCTGGTAGTCCCGGGTCATCAGGGCAGCCGCGTCCGGCGTCGGCGGGAACTCGAACGAGAAGTTGCCATCGGCGTCGATGTCGAGATCGGTGTCGCGCACGATCGCCACCACCCGGTCCGACCACGCCCCGGGCGAGGGCTCGTTGTACGCGGTGACCGAAAAGTACACGCTGTCACCCCTATTGCCGCTGATGCGGTAGCGGCGGTGAGGGTCGACCGGGCACATGTAGTAGTACGCGTCGGTGTTATCGCCGCCCCATCGGCGGTCGCGCCGGAAGGGCGTGTTGACGGCCACGAACTGCGGGCGGCCGGGCTCGGTGAACAGGTAGCTGTCGAACGCAACCCCAAGGGTGGCGGCGAGCATGCGGTAGCCGTCGGCCACGTGTCGCTCGTCGGTGACCGCGCGGTCCCCCTCGAGGAAGGACCGGTCGAGGTCGCCCAGGGCGGTCAACAACTCCCGCCACGCGGTCGTCGATTCGTGCGTCATGCGCTGATTCCTTTCAGGAGCAACGTGGTGGTGCGATCGATCCAGACGTCGTCGAGGCCGTTCGGACGGGTGAGCAGAGCCAGCAGGATGACCCCGGCGACCGCGTCGGCCAGTTCGGCCGCGGTCACGTCGGCACGGACGTCGCCGCGCGCGGCGGCCTCGTCGAGCCACGCGGCCAGCGTGCCACCGATCAGGCCGGAGAACCGTTGCAGCAGCGCCGAATGCAGGCTGGGATCGGCGGCCATCTCGCCGATCAGCCCCGGCAGCGCGGCCCGGGCGGCCGGCGTGGTCAGCACAGCCATTGCGCGACAGACCATTTCGCGCAGGTCCTCACGTAGCGAGCCGGTATCCGGTATTTCCGTCGCGGCGCCGATCGGGAACACCGCCTCATGGACGAGGTGTGCCTTACTGGGCCAGCGCCGGTAGATCGCCGGCTTGGACGTGCCGGCCCGTTCGGCGATGGCCGAAACCGCAAGCCGCGCATACCCGTTCTCGGCGAGCAACTCCACCGTGGCGGCCAGCACCGCGGCGTCGATTCGCGGATCGCGAGGGCGGCCGAAGTCTACTAACATTACGAAACTCAGAGTAACATAAGTCGGCATGACAGCTACCTCGCGACTAGATGACCTCGCCACGCCCCGGTTCAGCGCCGAGGCCCAGCCGGTCCTGGACATGATGGCCGGTCTGGCGCCGGACTGCCCGCTGGACGCCGAGGCGCTGCACGTTAAGGCCAGTGCCGAGACCGGCCTGCACGATTTCGGTCCCGACGACTACCGGGAACGACTCGACGTCTACCTGGCGGCGCTAAGGGAGATCGACGACGTGCACGGGGCCGGCGTGGTCAATTTCTACGGCCAACTGCTGCAGTTGCTCAAGAACCGCCTGCTGCTGACCGACCTGTTGAGCCGGCACCCCGAGATCAACGACATCAAGCTGCGCTCGCCGGTCGTCATCGCGGGGCTGCCCCGCACCGGCACCACCCATCTGCACAACCTGCTGGCGGCTCCGCCGACCTTCCGCACCATGCCGTACTGGGAGAGCAACGAGCCCTTCCCGCTGCCCGCCGAAGCCGGTCAGGAACCGGATCCGCGCCGGACCCGAATGGACGTGGCGATCAGCGTGATCAACCTGGTGATGCCACATTTCGCGCTGATGCACGAGATGACCACCGATCACGTGCACGAAGAGATCCAGTTGCTGGCCAACGACTTCTCCACCATGCTGTTCGAGACGCTCGCCCATGTCCCGCGTTGGCGTGACTACTACCAATCCCACGATCAGACGCCGCACTACGAATACCTGGCAACGCAACTGAAGGCCATGCAGTTCCTCCGGGGCGGTGAGCGCTGGCTGCTCAAGTCGCCCCAGCACCTTGAGCAGGTGCCCGTCCTTGATCGCGTGTTCGAAGACGGCATCGTCGTATTCACCCACCGCGATCCGGTGCCGGTGGCGTTGTCGATGATCGCGATGATCACCTACTCCGCGCGCATGCACCGGTCACCGGTGCCGGTGCGGCAGATCGCCGGGTACTGGATCGACCGCCTCGAGCAGATGCTCAACGCACTGGTCCGCGACCGGGACACGATCGGCCCGGACCGCTCGATCGACATTCGTTTCGACGACTTCATGGCCGACGAGCTCGGCGTCGCCGAGCGGGTCTACGCCCTGGCCGGGGAGCCGTTCACGGATGCGGCCCGGGCCGCGGTCACCGATTACCTCGCGGGCCATCGGCGGGGCCGGCTCGGCAGCGTCGAAACGTCCTTCGAGATGTTCGGGCTGGACGAAGCCGATCTGCGCGACCGCTTCGCGCCCTATGTCGAACGGTTCCTGCGCTAGGACTACGTTTTCAATTCATGAGTACTCTGCCCACACTCGAAGGCGTCGAACACCGGTATGTCGATGTAGGCGGGGGCGTCACGATCCACGTCGCCGACGCCGGACCGGCCGATGGGCCGGCGGTGATGCTGGTGCACGGCTTCCCGGAGAACTGGTGGGAGTGGCACGAGCTGATCGGCCCACTGGCCGCCGACGGCTACCGCGTGCTGTGCCCCGACCTGCGGGGCGCGGGCTGGAGCTCGGCGCCGCGCTCGAGCTACACGAAGGCCGAAATGGCCGACGACCTCGCGGCCGTGCTGGACAGCCTGGGCGTCGCCCAGGTGCGGTTGGCCGCGCATGACTGGGGTGGCCCGGTGGCCTTCATCCTGATGCTGCGCCATCCCGAGAAGGTGACCGGGTTCTTTGGGATGAACACCGTGGCGCCGTGGGTCAAGCGCGACCTCGGGGCGGTCCGCAACATCTGGCGACTGTGGTATCAGATTCCGATCTCGCTGCCGGTCATAGGTCCCCGCCTGCTGCGCGACCCCAACGCCCGCTTCGCACGGGCCCTGGGTAACTGGGTGGGCGGCGGGTTCAATCTGCCCGACGACGACATCCGGCTCTACATCGATCGGATGCGAGAGCCAGGCCACGCGGAGGCCGGCTCCCGTTGGTACCGGTCCTTCCAGACCAAAGAGATGCTGAGCTGGATGCGCGGCGAGTACGACGACGCCCGGGTCGATGTGCCGGTGCGCTGGCTGACCGGCACCGAGGACCCGGTGATCACACCGGATCTGAGCGATTCCTACGCCGACCACATCACCGATTTCGAGGTCGAGCTGGTTCCGGGCGTCGGGCACTGGATCGTGCGGCAGCGACCCGATCTGGTGCTGGACCGGCTGCGGGCATTCCTGCGCCTCTAGCCGGGCTGGACCAGGATCCGGATCGGATTGCCTTCCTGGCGCTCCAGCTTCTCGATGCCGGCGTGGATGTCTTCCAGCGCGATGATCTCACTGATGGAGCGCGAAAGATCAAGGCGGCCAGCCGAAACCAGCTTTGCGAGGGTTTCGATGTCGACGTTCTGATAGCCGAGGTGGCCCAGCGCCTGCTTGCGGCTCAGTCCGAACATCGCGGTGGGCCCCACCGTCGGTGACTCAGCGCTCATGCCCACTCCAACCAACCGCCCACCGGAAGTCAGGGATTCCAGCGCCTGCTCGAAGGTGACCTTGAGGCCGACGGCATCGAATGCCACGTCCAGCTTCCGGCCGCCGGTGACCTCGGCGATCTTGTCCTGTAGCGCCCCGTCGCGGGTGTCGAACGCATAGTCCGCGCCGATCTCGAGCGCCCGGTCCAGCACGGCGGGATTGATGTCGAGCGCGATCACCGGCACCGCACCGACCAGCCGCGCCAGTTGCACGATATGGGTGCCGACACCGCCGACGCCCCAGACCCCGACCGATTCCCCCACCGCCACCTTGCCGGTGCGCACCACGGCGCCGAACGGTGTGGACACCGCGTCGGCCAGGATCGCGGCCTGCTCCAGCGGCACGTTGTCCGGCACGCGGGTCAGGCCCGCCGCCTGGGCCACGGTGTACTCGGCCCACGCGCCGTCGTACGCGAACGCCATCAATTGGATGCGCAGGCAATTCGACCCATCGCCGCGCCGGCAGTTCGGGCAACGCAGGCAGGGGCGGCCCGCGGCCACCACCACCCGGTCGCCCTCGGCCCAACCGGTCACGTCGGGACCGAGCTTGGCGATGGTGCCTGAGGCTTCGTGGCCCTGGGTGACCACCGGTGTCTGGGCCGGGAAGGTGCCGTTGAGCAGGCTCAGGTCCGAATGGCAGATCCCGCAGAACGCGACCTTGACCAGAACTTCACCGGGTCCGGGCTCGGGGATCGGGATATCTTCCAGCACAACCTTTTTGGTGTCGGCATAGAAGCGCTCCGCCCGCATGGTCGGTGCCACGGTCATTCGACGCCGATGGTGACTTCGGTGGACTTGATGAACACCGTGGCCGACTGTCCGACCTGCAGGCCGAGCTCGGTCGCGGCGTCCTTGGTGATCGAGGAGGTGACGGTCTGGTCGCCGCCGTCGAGGCGGACTTTGACGATTGCCATCACGCTGCCGAGATCGATCTCGGTGATGGTTCCCTTGAGCTGGTTTCGCGTAGACAGGCGCATGGCAACCGAGCCTAGGCCCGCGGCCCGAGCAGTGCGATGGCCGCATCCACCGCGGGCTCGACGATGTCGCGGACGGATCTGCCGTCCTCGACCGCCAAGGCGACCAGTTCCCGCAGACCGCCCAGCAGGATCACGGCCAACGGGGCGCTCAGCGGCCGCAGGTTGACGCGCCGGAAACCCGGGCTGCCGCTCAGGTCGATCAGCAGGTTGGTCAGCAGATCCAGGCCCTGGCGCTGGACGGGCCGGGCGACGTCGCCGAGGTACGGGAGCTCACGAATCCAGCTCAGGGCGATCGCGGGTCGCGACTCGATACTGCTGACATAACCTTCCACCGCCTGGCGGATCTGCACCTGCCAGTCGGCCTCCGGGTCGACCGCGTCGCGGATGTCGGCGGCCATGATGTCGATCTCGAGCCGCAACAACTCCAGGAAGCACTCTTCCTTGCTGACGAAGCGGTCGTAGAACGTGCGCTTGGATGTCCGCGCGTGGCGGACGATGTCGGCGACGGTGGTCGCGCGGTATCCGCGCTCGCAGATCGAGGCGTCCAGGCCGTCCAGCAGGCGACGCCGAAACGGATCGGGCTCGGCCGAAACCGTCTCGCCCGCCATTGCCGTCACGACCGGCTCCTTTCGGCCAAACGCTTGTCAGCCTGTGGTACCACAGAGTACCGTACGGGGAAAGCACTTGGTACACCGCAGTACCAGCCCTCGTGTTGGGGGTCTGACGTTGGGAGTTACACCTCCATGAGCCACGCCATCACCGACGCGCCGCCGTTGTCAACGGTCCATCTGCCGCCTAGGGCGCGCATACCGAAGTTGTTGCAGGGCTTGGGTTTCTCGATCTTCCGCCGGCAGATGATGCGGCGGCTGGCCGACCGCTACGGGACGGTTTTCACGGTGCACATCCCGATGTACGGTCGCCTGGTGGTGATCGGTGAGCCGCAACTGGCCAAGCAGGTCTTCACCACCAGCCCCGACGCGCTGGGCAACATTCAGCCCAACTTGAGCCGGATGTTCGGTTCGGGTTCGGTGTTCGGCCTCGAGGGTGACGATCACCGCCGGCGGCGGCGGTTGCTCGCGCCGCCGTTCCACGGCAAGAGCATGAAGAACTACGAAGCCATCATCGAGGAAGAGACGCTGCGGGAGACCGCGAATTGGCCGCAGGGACAATTGTTTCCGACGTTGCCATCGATGATGCACATCACCCTGAACGCTATCCTGCGTGCCGTTTTCGGCGCCGACGGCGCCGAGCTCGACGAATTGCGCCGCATCATCCCGCCGTGGGTCACGCTGGGCTCACGCCTGGCCGCCGTCCCGATGCCCAAACGAACGTACGGCCGGTACAGCCCGTGGGGCAGGCTGGTCGAATTTCGGCGGAACTATGACCGCGTGATTGACCGCCTGATCGACCTGGAGCGCTCGGACCCCAACTTCGCCGACCGCAACGACGTGCTGGCCCTGATGCTGCGCAGTCGCTACGAAGACGGTTCGGTCATGTCTCGCAAGGACATCGGCGACGAGCTGCTAGCGTTGCTGGCGGCCGGCCACGAGACCACGGCATCCACGCTCGCCTGGGCATTCGAACGGATCACCCGCCACCCGGAGATATTGGCCGACCTGGTCGCAGAGGCCGACAACGGCGGCAGCGAACTCCGCCAGGCGACCATCCTGGAAGTGCAGCGGGCGCGGACCGTGATCGACCTGGCGGGACGGCACGTGTACCCCGAGACCTATCAGCTGGGCGAGTGGGTCATTCCACGCGGCGACTCGATCATCGTCAACATCGGGCAGATCCACGAGAACCCCGATGTGTTCGCCGATCCCGAGCGCTTCGACCCGCAGCGTTACCTCGGCGGCAAGCCGTCGGCGTTCGCGTGGATCCCGTTCGGCGGCGGCACCCGCCGGTGCGTTGGTGCCGCGTTTGCCAACATGGAGATGGACGTGGTGTTACGTACGGTGTTGCGCGAGTTCACCATTGAGCCGACAACCGCACCCGGCGAGCGCCGGCACTCCCGAGGGGTCGCCTACACGCCCAAAGACGGCGGGCGCATCGTGGTGCACCGGCGCTAGCGGTTGGCCTCTGCGCGGCGCGGCAGCTTCCAACCCGGCCGCACGAAGTGGCAGGTGTACCCGTTGGGGTAGCGCTGCAGGTAATCCTGGTGCTCGGGTTCGGCTTCCCAGAAGTCCCCGGCCGGGCTCACCTCGGTCACCACTTTGCCGGGCCACAGGCCGGACGCATCGACGTCGGCGATGGTGTCCAAGGCCACCCGCTTCTGCTCATCGTCCAGGTAGAAGATGGCCGACCGGTAGCTGGGGCCCCGGTCGTTGCCCTGCCGGTTGCGCGTGCTCGGGTCGTGGATCTGGAAGAAGAACTCCAGGATGGTCCGGTAGTCGGTAACCGACGGGTCGAAGACGATCTCGACGGCCTCGGCGTGGTTGCCGTGATTGCGGTAGGTGGCGTTCGGGACCTCGCCACCGGTGTAGCCCACCCGCGTGGCGATCACCCCGGGTTGCTTGCGAATCAGGTCCTGCACGCCCCAGAAACAGCCACCGGCCAGGATGGCCTTCTGTGTGCTCGTCATTGCTGTCCTCCTAACCCGCCCGGGGACCCCCAGGCTACACTCCGCCCGTGAGGTGGAACGGCTCGTGAGCGGCCCGAAATTCCCGCGCGGCGAACTGGCGGCCGCCTTCGAAAAATTCGAGGAAACGGTCGCGCAAGCCGCGCAAACACACGACTGGAACGCCTGGGTACAGCACTACACACCCGACGTGCTCTACATCGAGCACGCGGCGGGCACCATGAACGGCCGCGACGAAGTGCGGAGCTGGATCCAGCGCACGATGACGTCGTTCCCGGGCAGCCACATGGTGGAGTTCCCCTCACTGTGGTCGGTCATCGACGAGCCCACCGGGCGCATCATCATGGAACTGGACAACCCGATGCGCGACCCGGGCGACGGCAGCGTGATCACCGCGACCAACATCTCGATCATCACCTACGCCGGTGACGGGCTGTGGCGCCAGCAGGAGGACATCTACAACCCGCTGCGCTTCGTGCAGGCCGCACTGAAGTGGTGCCATAAAGCGCGGGAACACGGCAACCTGGACGACGACGCGGCGCAATTTCTGAAGCAGTACGGCGGCACTTCGTGAGCGGCACAACGAAACTGGTGATCGGTGCCAACGGTTTTCTCGGGTCGCATGTCACTCGCCTGCTCGTCGAGGACGGCAACCAGGTGCGAGTAATGGTGCGCCCGACGGCGAATACCCGCGCGATCGACGATCTGGACGTCACCCGTTTTCAGGGCGACGTTTTCGACACCGACACGGTGCGGGAGGCGATGGCCGGTTGCGACGACGTCTACTACTGCGTCGTGGACACCCGTGCGTGGTTGCGCGACCCCGCGCCGCTGTTCCGTACCAACGTCGAGGGCCTGCGCAACGTGCTGGACGTGGCCGTACAAGAGCCGGTCGCGGCCGGCCTGCGCAGATTTGTGTTCACCAGCACCTACGCGACGGTGGATCGTCGGCATGGCCACGTGGCCACCGAATCCGACCGGATCGGCCCGGACCGCAAGGTCACTCCCTATGTCCAATCCCGGGTGCAGGCCGAGGATCTGGTGCTGCGGTATGTCGCTGACCATGGCCTGCCCGCCGTCGCTATGTGCGTCTCGACGACCTACGGCGCCGGCGACTGGGGCCGAACGCCGCACGGCGCGTTCATCGCGGGTGCCGTCTTCGGCAAGCTCCCATTCCTGATGAAGGACATCCAACTGGAAGTCGTGGGTGTCGACGATGCCGCCCGGGCGATGATCCTGGCCGCCGAGCGCGGTCGCAACGGCGAGAAGTATTTGATCTCTGAACGGATGATCCCGCTGAGCGATGTGGTGCGCATCGCCGCCGACGAGGCGGGGGTGCCGCCGCCGCAACGGTCGATCCCGGTGCCGGTGCTGTACGCCCTCGGCGCGATGGGCAGCCTGCGGGCCCGTCTCACCGGCACGGACGCCGAACTGAGCCTCGACTCGGTACGGATGATGCGCGCCGAAGCCCATGTCGACCACGGCAAGGCGGTTCGCGAGCTGGGCTGGCAGCCGCGTCCGGTGGAGGAATCGATTCGCCAAGCGGCGCGCTTCTGGGCGGACATGCGCAAGGGCAAGAGCCGCTCCGGCTAGCGCCGTGGCGAAACCGACTCAGGCGCGTTCGATCCGGTCGCGGCCCAGCGTCTTCGCCTGGTAGAGGGCGGCGTCGGCGCGGTTCACCGCATGGGTGAGCGCTTCCGGCGGTAGCCAAGTGGTGTACCCGACGGAGCAGGTCTGGCCCGCGGGAATGCATGCGCGGATGCGATTGAGGATGCCGGTGGTCTCCTCCGGAGGCGTCTCGGGAAGGGCCAGGATGAATTCCTCACCCCCCCAGCGCGCGAAAAGGTCATGCGCCCGAAGCGAGGAACGGGCGGTGCCGGCGAAGATGCGCAATAACTCGTCGCCCTGCGAGTGTCCGTGGGCGTCGTTGTACGCCTTGAAATGGTCGAAGTCGAGCAGCGCAATCACCCAGGGGGCAGCGTCCTGACGCACGTGCGGCAGCAGCGCCGAAAGACTCGAATCCCAGCCGCGGCGATTCAGCAGGCCAGTCAGCGGATCCGTCGAGGCGGAATGCTCCAGCGCCGCCCGGGCAGCGGCCGCGGCGGTCACGTCCCGCATTTCCAGCAACACCGCCGGCAGACCGCGGTAGGTGATCAACGTGGCGTTGATCTCCGCGGTCACCCGGGTTCCATCCGCGCACTGCAGCGCGCTCTGGTGCCCCCGCAGTGGCGCCCCGCCCGCCAGCAGCCGGGCCAGCAGTTCCTGGCCGCCGCCGCGGCCGCCGGCGGGGAGAAAGTCAAACGCGGACCGCCTCGAGACGCGTGCCCCGGCGTCCATCCCGCACATCGCGATCGCTTGCGGATTGGCGTAGGCAACCTGCCCGTCGGCGCCGACCACGGCCATCGCAACGGGGGACTCTTCGATCAACGCACGCCAACGTTGCTCGGCCGCCTCGTGCGCCGCCCGCGCTGCGTCGAGTTCGGTGACGTCCGTCGACACCCCGCCGATGCCAATGACCTCGCCGGCTTCGTTGATCAACGGGAACTTGGTGGACCGGTACCGGTGCGTGGTCCCGTCGGAATGAACCAGATCCTCGGTGAATACCTGCCGTTCCCGGGTGGCCATGATATGCGTGTCATGGCGGCGGTATTCGTCGGCCTCGTCGCTGGGGAACAGCTCGTGGTCGGTGCGGCCGAGCATTCCTCCGGGTACCTGCGTCACGCGCTGCAGGGCGGCGTTGGACATCACGAAGCGCCCGTCGACGTCCTTGGCGTAGATCAGGACGTCCGTGTGCTCCAGCACGGCGGCCAGCATCCGTTGCTGTTGGCGCAGCGCCGCGCCCTGCCGGCGCATCTCCAGTTGGCTGATCACCTGGTCCGCGAGCATCGTCAGGAACCGGCGCGCGGTGTCACCGAGCACCCGCGGCTCGGTGTCGAGCACGCACAATGTGCCCAGGACATACCCGTCGCTGGTACGCAGCGGGGCACCGGCGTAGAAGCGCAACCGCGGCCCGTCGGCTACCAGGGGGCTGGCGGCGAAGCGTGGATCGAGCCGGGCGTCGGCAACGGTCAGCGGCTCCGGGCTGTGCAGCGCGTGCGCACAGAAGAAGTGCCGGCGGGGGACCTCGGTCAGGTCGAACCCGCGCCTGGACTTGAACCAGTGCCGTTCGGCATCGACCAGGCTTATCAACGCGATTGGCGCGGCGCAGACGTGCGCGGCGAGGGCGGTGAGGTCGTCGAACACCTTCTCCGCCGGGGTATCGAGCACCGCAAAGGAAGCCAACGCGTGCAGGCGTTCGAATTCGGCTGGCTGTCGCTCGGGTGCGGAGGCGGTCAGCGCGTCGAGCGAGGGCCTAGCGTCACTTAAGTCAACCTGCGCCATCTTGCCCGGATGTCCCTATGGTCGCCCGCCGGATGTACCGCCGGCCGAGCCCGTTTCGAGACGGCGGTCAACATACAGATTGGCAGATGGGGCAAAGTAGCGCCACTGTCGACCTGGCTTGATAAATTGGTCGGTGCCGACGGCGTAGGGGGACCAAGATTTCAGTCGCAAGCCAGCAAAGCGACAACGCGCGCCGTGCCGACGACGAACGTTGGCAGCTGATCCGAAAAGTCGCGATCGAATTGTTCCGTCGGGAAGGGTTCGCGCGGGCCCGGCTGGAAGACGTCGCCATCGAGGTGGGCATCGACCGCGCCTCACTATGCTCCTATGTCCGGTCCAAGGAGGAGTTGTTCGTCGCGTTGATCGAACAACCGGCTTACCAGATGACGCGGCGCTGCGGCGAGGCACTTGCGTCGAATCTGGCGGCCGACGAGAAGCTTCGCTATGCCTTGCGCGCCTTCGTCGAAGGCCTCACCGAACACCCGGAGCTCTTCTTGCTGTTCAGCGAAAGTCAGTATCTGGCGGCCACTTTCGAGGCACGAGACATCGTCGCCAACGCCGATGCCTACGGCAAGACACTGGCCGCCATCGTCACCGAGGGGATCAGGTCCGGGGTGTTCCGCGCCGATCTGGACCCGCGCCTGGTCATGCTCGGCATCCTGGGCATGCACAACTGGATCCATCGTTGGTACGTCCCGGGCGGGCGCAACACGCTGACCGAGATCGGCGACACCTTCGCGGAGATGATCCTGGCTGGTCTGCGGGCCTAAGCTGGCGCGGGTGGACCGGGTTCACGTCGACTTCAACGGGCCGCCGCAGACCATGCTTGCGACGTTGTACGCCAAGGCACTCGATGCCGACGCGCCACATCCGATCCTGCGGGACCAGTATGCGAAGGCGGCGGTGGCGCGCATCGACTATGACTGGGGCGTAACCACCATCACGCCGCGCCGGGCACCGTCGGTGGCGATCCGGACCGCCCACTTCGACAGCTGGGTGCGTCAATTCCTCGCCGTCCACGACGAGGCCGTCGTGCTCCACGTTGGGTGCGGGCTGGATGCCCGGATATTCCGCATCGACCCGGGTCCGGGGGTGCGCTGGTACGACGTCGACTACCCAGAGGTGATCGAGCTGCGCAACCGGATTTATCCGGAACGGGCCGGCTGCGTGACATTGCCGGCGTCGGTGACAGATTCGGGCTGGCTGGCTGAGATCCCGGCGGACCGCCCTGCCCTGTTCATCGGCGAGGGCCTGACGATGTACCTGACCAAGGAAGACGGATTGACGTTGCTGCGTCGCGTCGTCGACCGGTTCGGGTCGGGTGAACTGCAGTTCGACGCGTTCAACACGTTCGGGATCAGGACACAGGTGATCAATTCCGTCGTCCGTCGCTCCGGCTCGATCCTGCACTGGGGGATCGACACGCCCGCCGACATCTTGGACGCTGTGCCGGGCTTGCGACTGCTGCTGTGGCAGTCGGTGTTCGACAGCGACACCTTCGAACTCGTGTCCGCCCCGATGCGCCTGCTGGGGCGCGCCATGTCCGCGGTACCGGCACTGCGCAACATGGCGCAGTATCACCGCTACGCATTCGGCCGGGAATGCTGACCGACGAGAGGTGTTGCAGATAACCATGAGCCATCCGGAGATCAAAGAGCCCAATGCCGGGCACCCCATCACCATCGAGCCCAACCCAAGCCGGGTACAGGTGCGCGTCAACGGCGAACTTATCGCCGACACCACCGCTGCGCTGGCGTTGCGAGAGGCGAGTTTGCCCGTGGTGCAATACATTCCGCTCGCAGATGTGGTGCAAGATCGGCTGACACGCACCGACACCAGCAGCTATTGCCCGTTCAAGGGCGAAGCCAGTTACTACAGCGTGACCACGACGGCCGGCGACACGGTGGCGGATGCGATCTGGACCTACGAACAGCCCTATCCCGCGGTGGCCGCGATCGCCGGGTACGTTGCCTTCTACCCGAACAAGGCCGAGATCACCCTCGTATAGCAGCCCCCTAGTAGGCGCTCAGGAGAACATCCGCGCGAACGATTGAGTGTCGCTGTATTCCCGCAGCGAGGTGATCATGCCGTCGCGCGTCTCGAAGATGCAGACGAAGGGACTCTCGTACTTCGCGCCGTCGCCGGTTACACCTTCCGTCTGCCCCTCGATCACTACCGTCTCCCCCTCGTTGACGCAGCGGAGGAGGTCGATGTGACTGACGTCGAAGACCTGCATGCGCCGCTCGTTGGCCCGGCGCATCGTCTCCTTGTCCAGAGTCCTACGAGTGACGATGCTCCAGTAGGTGAAGTCGTCGGCCAGCAGCGCGAAGCCCTCTTCCAAGTCTCCGCCCTGGCACAGGTTCTGCAGGAACATCCACGCGAGTTCAGCCTGCGGGTCGTCAAATGGCGTCGTCACGGCGTCATCACAAACGTCATCCTGACTTGCGACATAGTTGGGGGTCAATCGATGACGCCAGGAAACGGACAACCGTTCGGCTATCGGATAGGAGAAGCACCGGGTTGACCATCGCGCGAACCGTCACGCTCCCCGGCGCGGTCAGCTTCGGCCATACCCTGGCGCCGCTGCGGCGGGGTCCCCGGGACCCGTGTTTTCGGGCCGCGGGCGACGGCACAATCTGGCGGACCAGCCTGCTGTCCAGCGGCCCGGTGACGGCGCGGATCAGTCGTGCGGGCGTCGCCGAAGTGGATTGCTCGGCATGGGGCAGCGGAGCGGCCGAGTTTCTCGAGTCACTGCCCGCGCTGCTCGGCGCCGACGACGACGACTCGGATTTCGTCGCGCACCATCCGACCGTCGCCGCGGCACATCAACGCGTACCGCACCTGCGGCTGGGCCGAACGGGCCGGGTGCTGGAGGCACTGATCCCGGCGATCATCGAGCAGCGGGTGCCCGGCGCGGACGCCTTCCGGTCCTGGCGGGTGCTGGTGACCAAATACGGGACTCCGGCACCTGGTCCGGCGCCGGACGGCATGCGGGTGCCGCCGTCGGCGCACACGTGGCGCCACATCCCGTCCTGGGAGTTCCATCTGGCCAATGTCGACCCCGGGCGGGCGCAGACGGTGGTGGGCGCTGCCCGCCGAGCGTCAGCACTGGAACGGCTGGTGTCGGTGCCGTCTGCCCAGGCCCGCGCGGCGCTGATGACCCTGCCTGGAGTCGGCGTGTGGACCGCGGCCGAGACCGCCCAGCGGGCATTCGGTGACGCCGATGCGGTGTCTGTCGGCGACTACCACGTCCCGAAGATGATCGGCTGGACGCTGATCGGCCGACCCGTCGACGACGCCGGAATGCTCGAGCTGCTCGAGCCGATGCGGCCCCACCGGCACCGCGTGGTCCGGTTGCTGGAAGCCAGCGGACTGGCCTACGAGCCCCGCCGCGGCGCCCGACTGCCGGTGCAGCACATCCGCTTTCTGTAGCGGTTTTGCGCAGCGATTAGGGACCGGGCCATCGGGTACCCAAGCGAAGAGTAGAAACCGTGCAGGCGAAATCAGGAGAGAAATCCATGGCGCAGTTCACAATTCCGGGCTTGACCGACAAGCAGGGAGTGCGGCTCACCGAGCTGCTGCAGAAGCAACTGAGCACCTACAACGATCTTCATCTGACGCTCAAGCACGTGCACTGGAATGTGGTTGGCCCGAACTTCATCGGTGTGCACGAGATGCTGGACCCACAGGTGAAGACGGTCCGAGAGTACGCCGACGAGGTCGCCGAGCGCATTGCGGCGCTGGGCGGTTCACCCGAGGGCACCCCTGGCGCGATCGTGCGGGACCGTACCTGGGACGACTACTCGATCGGCCGTGACTGCGTGCAGTCCCACTTGGCCGCACTGGACCTGGTCTACACCGGGGTCATCGAAGATCTCCGCAAGAGCATCGAGGAGACCGAGGAACTCGACCCGGTCACGCAGGATCTGCTGATCGGTCACGCGGGTCAGCTCGAGCAGTACCAGTGGTTCGTCCGCGCCCACCTGGAGAGCGCGGGTGGCAGCTTGACTCACGAGGGCGCATCGAGCGAGAAGGACGCGGCGAGTTCGGCTCGCGATCAGTCCTGATCCAGAGCGGTGTTCCGGGCGCGCTCGGTCGCCTGCCGTTCCCGCTGGGCGGTCTGGCGGTCGAGCCGCTGTGCCCTGTACATGGTGACGTTGGTCCGCGACATGAGCAGCGCGGCGATCCCGACGGCCAGGATCGCTCCTGGCACCACTGAGAACGAGCCCGTCATCTCGGCGACCATGATCATGACCGCCAGCGGGGCCCGGGCGACGCTGCCGAAGCAGGTCATCATGCCGACCACGACGAAGATGCCGGGCTGCTCGGGCACTCCCGGCAGTCCGGCCAGCTCTGCCAGCCGCCACACGGTGGCGCCGACAAACGCGCCGATCACGATCCCCGGCCCGAACAAGCCGCCGGAGCCGCCGCTGCCGATCGACAGACAGGTGGCGACGATCTTGGCGACGGGCAGCACCACGATGATCCACAGCGGAAGCGCCAGCAGCGTGCCGCGATCGGCAGCAAGCTGCGCCCACCCGTAGCCGCTGCTGAGCACCTGCGGAATCAGCAGGCCCAGCAAGCCGACCAGCAACCCGCCCACGGCCGGTTTCACGATGGGACCGCCCGGCAGGCGGCGCGTCAGCGCGACAGAGGCGTGGAAGGTGCGGGCGTACAGGTAGCCGACAGCCGCCGCGACCACGCCGATCACCACGAACCACAGCAGCGGGCCGGCCCGCTCGAAGCGGTATTCGGCGTCGATGTAGCCGAACAGCGGCTCGAAGCCCAGGAACGAACCGAGCACCGCGTACGCCGTGCCTGAGGTGATAAAGCCGGGCAGCAGGCTGCGGTAGTCGAAGTCGTCGCGGTAGGTGATCGAGGCGGCCAGCACCGCGCCGCCCAGCGGCGCGGCGAAGATCGCGCCGATGCCGGCGCCGATGCCCAGCGCCACCGCTATGCGCCCGTCCTCGTCGGACAGGTTGAGCCGACGGGTCAGCCACGAGCAGAACCCGGCCGAGATGTGCGCGGTCGGGCCTTCCCGACCCCCCGATCCGCCCGACCCGATGGTGAGTGCACTGGCCACCAGCTTCACCAGCACCGCCCGTCCGCGAATGGCGCGCGGATCGGTGTGCACCGCCTCGATGGCTTCGTCGGTGCCGTGCCCGGTCGCCTCCGGGGCCAGCTTTGCCACGATGAGCGCCGAGAGCAACGCCCCGCCCGTCGTCACCAGCGGGATGGCCCATGCCCGGACGAATCCGGCCGACCCATGGTCGCCGCCTTCACCCACCGGGGTCGGCACGTGGTAGCCGGCCAGATAACCGAGCAGAAATTCGCCGGTGTATTTCAGGGCGAGATAGAACAGGACCGCGCCGAGACCGGCGATGACGCCGATCGTGATGCCTAGTCCGAGCCATTTGGGCAGGTAGGGCACGTTGCGAGCGGGCGCCTGATCCGGCTCCGGGTCGTCCACCAGGCCATCGTAGCCAGCCGGGTATGCGGCCTGGGAATAAGTGGACTCTAGTCCGGTTATATCGGGCAACCGAAGAGGAGGCGGCAAATGCCAGCTATCACCGCAGACACACTCACCCTGACCCGGATCGGTCCGGCCACTGCGGCCGACACCGAACGCCCGGTCCGATCGATCACCACCGGCCCGCGCGGTTATGAGGGACTGGGCTTTCCGGTCGTGCGCGCGTTCGCCGGGGTCAGTTCCACCGCACTGGACCCGTTCGTGCACATGGACCAGATGGGCGAAGTCGACTACGAACCCGGCGAACCGCGGGGAACCGACTGGCATCCCCATCGGGGCTTCGAAACGGTGACCTACATGATCGACGGAACGTTCGCGCACCAGGATTCCCATGGCGGTGGCGGGCTGATCACCGACGGCGCCACGCAATGGATGACCGCAGGATCGGGCATTCTACACATCGAAACTCCGCCCGTCGAGATGGTAAATCGTGGCGGCAAGTTTCACGGCATCCAGCTGTGGGTGAACCTCCCCAAACGGGACAAGTTCGCCGCACCCCGGTACCAGGCGATCGAGGGCACCGATACCAAGCTGCTCTCCTCCGATGACGGCGGTGCGCTGGTTCGTGTCATCGCCGGTGAGATCGACGGCCACCGCGGGCCGGGCATCACCCACACCCCGATCACGATGGCGCACGCGACGATAGAAGCTGGTGCGCGCCTTAACATTCCGTGGCGCCGCGACTTCAACGCCCTGGTGTATGTGCTCTCCGGTGAAGGGTCCGTCGGACCGGTCGGGCACCCGATCAAGCAGGGGCAGTTGGCGGTGCTGGGGCCGGGTGACCGGATCTCCGTCGCGGGCGGCCGCTCGGTGCTCGACGTGCTGCTGCTGGGCGGGCAGCCGATTCGGGAGCCGGTTTTCCACTACGGGCCGTTCGTGATGAACACGCGGGCCGAGGTGATCCAGGCGCTCGATGACTATCAAGCCGGCAAGTTTGGCGGCATCCCGGCGAACGCGGTGATGCCGCAGCGTGGCGGTGGCACACTCTAGTAATGCCGCAAGTGGCAAGTCGCGGGCCGGGACGTCCCCCGGCCGCGAAGGCCGATGAGACGCGTAAGCGGATTGTGCGTGCCGCGCGTCAGGTGTTCAGCGAGCGCGGCTACGACGGCGCGACGTTCCAGGCCATTGCCATGCGCGCCGATCTGACCCGGCCGGCGATAAATCACTACTTCGCCAGCAAGCGGGTCTTGTACGGCGAGGTCGCCGACCGCACCAACGACCTCGTCGTCAGCGCTGGCGTCGACCGGGCGCGCAAGGAGACCACCTTGATCGCCCGGGTCACCGCTTTCATCACCGTGGCGATGGAGGTGGACGCCCAAAACCCTTGCACCGCAGCATTTTTGGCTACCGCGGTATTGGACTCGCAGCGGCATCCGGAACTGCGCCGGGACGAGAACGACGCGGTGCGGATGACCCGGGAGTTTCTCGTCTGGGCAGTCAACGATGCGGTCAGCAGCGGGGAACTCGCCGCGGACGTGGAGGTCGATTCCCTGGCCGAGGTGTTGTTGCTGGTGCTGTGCGGCGTCGGGTTCTACGCGGGGTTCGTCGGCGACTACCAGCAGGTGCAAAACATCCTCGACACGCTGCGGCAGTTGATCGCCGGCAGTGTGTGGACTCCGCAGTGAACTGGCGCACAAAGCGTATAGATTGCCTAACTTATTAGGTATCATGGGCGGGTCATGACTGATCTCGACTCGCCCTCGCTGCGGACCGCCGGCGACAGTTGGGAAATTACCGAGAGCGTCGGCGCCACCGCGTTGGCGGTCGCCGCATCCCGCGCGGTCGAGACGGCGGGCCCGCGCCCACTGATCCGTGATGAGTTCGCCGCCGCGCTGGTCTCGTCGGCCGGTCCGGCGTGGGCCAGGCTGGCCGATCCCGACATCGCTTGGCTGGACGGTGACCGACACGGGCAACGGCTGCACCGGATCGGGTGCGACTACCAGGCTGTGCGCACCCACTACTTCGACGAGTACTTCGCCGCCGCCGGGGAAGCCGGCATTCGTCAGGTGGTGATCCTGGCGGCCGGTCTGGACTCGCGGGCCTACCGGCTGCGCTGGCCGGGCGGCACCCAGGTCTACGAGATCGACCAGCCCAAGGTGCTGGACTACAAGGCCTCGATCCTGGCTGCGCACGGCGCGGCCCCTGCCGCGGACCGCCATGCCGTCCCGGTTGACCTGCGGGAGGACTGGCCGGCCGCCCTCATCGCCGCCGGCTTCGAGCCCGGCCGGCCGACCGCATGGCTGGCCGAAGGTCTGCTCGCCTACCTGCCCAGCGACGCCCAGGACCGGCTGTTCGAGATGTGCACCGAGTTGAGCGCGCCGGGCAGCCGGATCGCCGTCGAGGCATTCACGATGCGGATCGACGGGAACAGGCAGCGCTGGAACCGGATGCGTGACCGGCTGGGGCTTGATGTCAACGTCGAGGCCCTCACTTACCACGAGCCGGACCGGTCCGATCCCGCGCACTGGTTGGGCGAACATGGCTGGCAGGTCGAGAGCACCGCCAATCACCAGGAGATGGCGCGGCTGGGTCGCCCGGTACCTGAGGACCTGGCCCACGAGGCGGTCACGACCACGCTGATGTGGGCGACTAGATCAGTTGACGATTCGTAGAGAGTGAGAACACGCAGATGAGCACACTGCGCAGCCACGACGACACCTGGGATATCAGGACCAGCGTCGGCAGCACCGCGGTCATGGTGGCCGCGGCGCGAGCCGTCGAAACCGAGCAGCCCGACGCCCTGATCCGCGACCCCTACGCCAAGCTCCTGGTCACCCAGGCCAATGCCGGGGTGTTGTGGGAGGCCATGCTGGATCCGTCCGTGGCGGCCAAGGTCGAGAGTATGGACGCCGAAGCCGCCGCGATGATCCGGCACATGCGCGGCTACCAGGCGGTACGGACCAACTTCTTCGACACCTTCTTCGCCGATGCCGCCGCGGCCGGGATCAGGCAGATCGTCATTCTCGCCTCGGGACTCGATTCGCGGGCCTACCGGCTGGACTGGCCGGCCGGCACCACCGTTTACGAGATCGACCAGCCGCAGGTGCTGGAGTACAAGTCGGCGACGCTGGCCGACAACGGGGTGACGCCGTCCGCGGACCGCCGTGCGGTGGCCGTCGACTTGCGCCAGGACTGGCCCGCCGCGCTGCGCGCAGCGGGGTTCGACCCGACTGCGCGGACGGCGTGGCTGGCAGAGGGACTGCTGATGTACCTTCCCGCAGAAGCGCAGGACAGGTTGTTCACCCAGGTGGGTGAGCTGAGCCCGCCCGGAAGCCGGATCGCCGCGGAGACCGCCGCGTCCCATGCCGACGAACGGCGCGAGCAGATGCGGGCGCGGTTCAAGAAGATCGCCGAGCAGATCGGTCTGGAGGAGACCATCGACGTCGGCGAGCTGATGTATCGCGACGAGCATCGGGCTCCGTTAGCCGGCTGGCTGAACGGCCACGGCTGGCAGGCCGTCGGACAAAGTTCCGCCGATGAGATGCAGCGGTTGGGCCGTTGGGTCGCCGAGGTGCCGATGGCCGACGACAAGGATGCGTTCTCCGAGTTCGTGACCGCGGAGCGGCTGTAATGCCGCGCACCGCGGACGACTCCTGGGACATCGCGACAAGCGTGGGAGCGACCGCGGTCATGGTCGCGCTGGCGCGCGCCGCGGAAACCACCGGCGCCGATCCGCTGATCCGGGACGAGTTCGCCGAGCCGTTGGTGTCCACGCCGGAATTGGCCGGGGTCCGGGAACAGGTGGCCGCGTGGTGGGCGCCCGAGCCGGATGACGACCCGGAGTACACGGTGGACTCCCAGCAGATGATCAACTACCAGGCCGTGCGGACCCACTTTTTCGACGAATTCTTCGCCGGCTCCGCCACGACCGGCATCCGGCAGGTGGTGCTGCTGGCCGCCGGGTTGGATTCCCGCGCCTACCGGTTGGACTGGCCGGCCGGCACGACCGTGTACGAGATCGACCTGCCCAAGGTGCTCGAATACAAGGCTTCCACCCTGGCCGGCATCGGTGCCGAACCGACCGCGGACCGCCGACCGGTCGCCGTCGACTTGCGTCATGACTGGCCGCAGGCGCTGCGCCACGCCGGCTTCGACGTCGATCGGCCGACGGCCTGGCTGGCCGAGGGGCTACTGCCGTTCCTTCCGGCCACGGCGCAGGAATCGATGTTCAGTTCGATCGATGCGCTGAGCGCACCGGGCAGCCGGGTCGCCGTCGAGGTCTTCGGGGTCGACGACGAGAAGCGTGCCGACGCGCAACAGAGGTGGGAGCAACTCCGCGCCCGGCGGGCGGCACGCGGCCAGGACACGTCGTTCAACCCGTTCGATCTGTGGTTCGACGACGGAGGCCGTCCCGATCCGGCGGACTGGTTTGCCGCGCGCGGCTGGGCGGCCGAGGCGGTGTCGGCGCGCGACGAAGGGGCACGGTTGGGGCGGCCGCCACAGACCGAAGACCGCCCGTTCCTGAACAGTTTCGTGACGGCGGCCAAACGCTGAACGAGCGGTGTGTCCTGATCTTTCCTATTGCCGTCCTACTGCCGCCCGAGCGGGGTGACTAGGATCGCGTCTATCACGGGTTTGATAGGTGAAGGAAGGACAACGATGACCACCGAATCCCCACCCAAGGCCGGTTCTGAGACCGCCAATGGGCACGCGGCCCCCGACGCACCCGACATCCCCGGGACCGTGGCCCGGCTGCGCCGGACTTTCGCCACCGGACGTACCCGCGACATCGCCTGGCGAAAGCACCAGTTGCTGCAGCTGGCCAAGCTGGTGGAAGAGAACGAGCCGGCAATCGCCGCCGCCCTGGCCGAAGACCTGGACCGCAACGCTGTCGAGGCGTTCATCGCCGACATCGCCACCACGGCCGGTGAGGCCAAGTACGCGGCCAAGAAGCTGCGCAAGTGGACCCGTCGCAAGTACCTGCTGCTCGAGGCCCCGCAGCTGCCCGGCCGCGGCTGGGTGGAATATGAGCCCTACGGAACCGTGCTGATCATCGGCGCGTGGAACTACCCCTTCTATCTGACTCTGGGCCCCGCGGTCGGCGCTCTGGCGGCGGGCAACGCCGTGATCCTCAAGCCTTCCGAAATCGCTCCGGCGTCGTCCCGGTTGATGGCCGAGTTGGTGCCCAAGTACCTGGACAGAGATGCTGTCGCGGTGGTCGAGGGCGACGGCACGGTCACCCAGGAGCTGATCGCCCAGGGCCTGGACCGCGTCCTGTTCACCGGTGGCACCGAGATCGGTCGCAAGGTATACGAGGGTGCGGCCAAGCATTTGACCCCGGTCACGCTGGAACTGGGCGGCAAGAGCCCGGTGATCGTGGCGGCCGATGCGGACGTGGACGTCGCGGCCAAGCGAATCGCCTGGATCAAGATCATGAACGCCGGGCAGACCTGCGTCGCGCCCGACTACGTACTGGCCGACGCGACGATCCGCGACGAGCTGGTCGAGAAGATCAGCGCTTCCCTGACCAAGTTCCGGGCCAAGGAGAACCAGGCCGGATTGCGCATCGTCAACCAGCGCCAGTTCGACCGGCTGAGCGGCTACATCAGCGAGGCGGAGGCCGAGGCGAAGGCCGGCGGCAAGTGCAAGGTCGCCGCCGGCGGCAAGTGTGACGCATCGAGCCTGCGTATCCAGCCGACGGTGGTCGTCGACCCCGATCCGCAGGGGCCGCTGATGCAGAACGAGATCTTCGGCCCGATTTTGCCGGTGATTACGGTCAAGTCGCTCGACGAGGCGATCGAGTTCATCAACTCCCGCCCCAAGCCGCTGTCGGCCTACGTGTTCACCAAGTCCAAGGAGACCCGCGAGCGCGTGATCAAAGAGGTCTCCGCGGGCGGCATGCTGGTCAACCACCTCGCCTTCCAGGTGTCGACGGCCAAGCTGCCATTCGGTGGCGTCGGACACTCGGGCATGGGTGCCTACCACGGGAAGTGGGGGTTCGATGAGTTCAGTCACCGCAAGTCGGTGCTGACCAAGCCGACCCGCCCCGACTTCTCCGCGATGATCTACCCGCCCTACACCGACCGAGCCTTCAAGCTGGCTCGCAAACTGTTCTAGCCTGACGTCCGCCCACGACGGCACCGGTTGTCTCCCGGTGCCGGTGCTTAACCTTGATAGCCCCAGAGAGGAACCTGATGCCCGGAGTGCAGGATCGCGTCGTCGTAGTCACCGGAGCCGGTGGCGGATTGGGCCGTGAATACGCCCTCACCCTCGCCCGGGAGGGCGCGAGCGTCGTCGTCAACGACCTCGGCGGTGCCCGGGACGGCACGGGCGGCGGATCGGCGATGGCCGACCACGTGGTCACCGAGATCCGGGACGCGGGAGGCCGCGCGGTCGCCAACTACGACAGCGTCGCAGAACCTGAGGGTGCGGCCAACATCATCAAGACCGCGCTCGACGAGTTCGGCGCCGTGCACGGTGTGGTGAGCAACGCCGGGATTCTGCGCGACGGCACCTTCCACAAGATGACGTTCGAGAACTGGGACGCGGTGCTCAAGGTGCACCTCTATGGCGGGTACAACGTCATCCGTGCCGCCTGGCCGCACTTCCGCGAGCAGAGTTTCGGCCGGGTGGTGGTCGCGACCTCGACCAGCGGGCTGTTCGGCAACTTCGGCCAGACCAACTACGGGGCGGCCAAGCTCGGCCTTGTCGGCCTGATCAACACCCTGGCGCTGGAGGGTGCCAAGTACAACATCCACGCCAACGCCGTGGCCCCGATCGCCGCCACCCGGATGACCGAAGACATCATGCCCCCCGAGGTGCTCGAGAAGCTCACGCCCGAGTTTGTCGCCCCAGTGGTGGCCTACCTGTGCACCGAGGAAAACCCGGACAACGCATCGGTTTTCGTCGTCGGCGGTGGCAAGGTGCAGCGGGTGGCACTGTTCCAGAACGAGGGGCTCAACTTCGACAAGCCGCCGACGGTGCAGGACATCGCGGACCACTGGAGTGAGATCACCGACCTGTCGGCGGCGCAAAAAGCTGGATTCAAGCTCTAAATGTAATGAAAGCCTGTGTCGTTCAGAAGCTTTCCGGCCCATCCGGCATGGTCTATACCGATGTTGACGACGTATCCGATGGCGGTGGCAACATCGTCATCGAGGTACGCGCCGCCGGAGTCTGCTTCCCGGACCTGCTTCTGACCAAAGGCAAATACCAGCTCAAGTTGTCGCCGCCGTTCGTGCCGGGCATGGAGACTGCCGGAGTGGTGCGCTCGGCGCCTGCGGAGTCGGGTTTTCGCGTGGGCGAACGGGTTTCGGCGTTCGGTGTGCTCGGATGCTACGCCGAGCGGGTCGCTGTACCGGTTTCGAACGTGATTCGCAGCCCCGACGAGCTCGACGATGCGGAAGCCGTGTCGTTGTTGGTCAATTACAACACCATGTATTTCGCGCTGTCGCGGCGCGCGGTGATGCGTCCCGGCCAGACGGTGCTCGTACTCGGCGCCGCCGGCGGGGTAGGCACGGCCGCCGTCCAGATCGCCAAGGCGATGGGCGCCAGCCAGGTTATCGGCGTCGTACACCGGGAAAGCGCAATGGACTACGTTGCAGCACTCGGAGCTGATCAGGTCCTGCACCTGGCCCGCGGCTGGGTCGACAAGGTGCACGAGCACACCAACGGCCAAGGGGTGGACATCGTCGTCGATCCCGTAGGTGGCCGCGCCTTCGACGACGCCATCCGCGCTTTGGCGATTGACGGCAAATTGCTGGTGATCGGGTTCGCGGCAGGAAGCATCCCGACGTTGACCGTCAACCAGCTGTTGCTGCGCAACGTCGGCGTACTGGGTGTCGCCTGGGGTGAATACCTCAACAAGGTTCCGGGTTCGGCCGTGCAGTTCTCCGCGGGCCTCAACCAGCTGGTCGCATTGGGGCTGAAACCCCCACCGCCACAGCGTTATCCGCTGTCCGAGGCCCGGGCCGCATTGGAGACGCTGGACGCCGGCGGGGTGCTCGGCAAAGTGGTGCTGGAGCCTTAAGCGAGGTCAAGTCTTCAGTTCGCGCTACCGGTGAGGTCGCCGATCACCGACGAGATCGTGTCGATCGTCACGATGGTTTGGAACCCGCCGGCCAGGGTCAACAAAGCGACGTCGGCGGCGATCGGATTGCCGAATGCGTTGACGATCCCCATCGGGTCACCGTTGACGGCTTGCTGGATTCCGTCGAGGAACAGGTTGAAGTTATACGACGGGAGTGTGGTGGCGATCGTGTTCGCGATGTCGGCGGTCGGTAGCAGCAGGGCGTAGCCGTCGGCGCCCGCACTGGTAATTGCGGTGGTGATGTTGGTGTTCGCCGCCTTGATCGCGTCGAAGATGCCATCGACGGAGAAGCCGGTGGCGGGTGGCAGTGCGAACGGAAGGCCGCCACCGCCACCGCCGCCGCTGCCGCCGCTCGGCAGGAGGTCGGTCAGCGACGGCAGTGACGTCGGAACCATGGCGCTGATGTCGCCGACAAAGGCACCCCAGCCCTGATTGGCGAGGGTGATCTGATCGCCGACGAAATTCTCCGGGATCGGCGGGAGCAGCTCGAACGGGGTGTGCACGTCCGCGTAACCGGTCGAGTAGCCGAGGTGCGGGTCACCGTACCCCCAGTTCACCAGGTAGGTCAGGTTCGGTTCGACCAGGTCAGCAAATGCGTTGCCGAAGAACGGAATTGCGCGCAGCGGCTGCACCAGTGGCAGACCGTCGTAGGTGATCAGGTAGTAGCGATCCAGGCCGTTGTTGCCGGGCGAGACCGGCAGTTGGATGGCGTTGTAACCGGGAGCAAGGGTGCCGTCCGGCCGGATGATGCTCGGATAGTCGCCGTGCACGGATTGGATACCCAGGAACGCATTCAGGTCGGCCAGGAAGTTGATGGGATACTTCGGGAACTGGGTGTAACCGTCGTACTGCAGCGAGAATGTGTCGACTGGGTAGCCCGAGCCCGATGGCGTGGGTCCGAAGAAGTCCAGGCCCAGAGCCGGCATGGACAAGCCCGGGAAGCGGGATAGCAGTCCGCCGTTGGGTGCCATCGGGTTGCCCAGCAGGGTGAAGCTCAGTGGCGTAGCCGGATCGAACGGGATGCCAAGCGCCATCAAGTTGCGCAATTCCATTGACGACAGGATCGCGCTCTGCGAATAAGCCAGAACGGAAACGCTTGTGCCGTGGGATATCAATCCCTCGGTGGGTCCGAACAGCGCGTTGTGCAGCATCTGAGTGCCCAGTTGGACCGACTGGGTGAGCGGTAGGTCCTTGATCTGGGTGAGCGGGTACAAGCCCTCGGGGGTGTTAAGAGGTAGCGACGGCGCCATTCCGGTCAAGAACTGGATCCACGGCCGCACGCTGGCCATGTAAGGCAGCGAGGGGATCGGTGTGCCGCTGCCCGTCATGATCAACACCGATTCGAAGGTCGTGTTGGCCAGCCCCGGCGGCGGACCTACCGGCAATGTGACGGGAGTGCCGGGACCGGCCGGGTTCACTGCCGGGGCGAACAATGACTGGATGGGCGCCAGCAGCGGCTGCAGCGGCGCGACCACCGGGGCCAGCAGCGCCTCAAGCGGCGACGCGGCGGCCAGAGCGCTCCCCACGGCGGCCGCGTTGCGGAATTCGGCCTCGGCATAAGAGAGGCTGGCCGACGCCAGTGCCTGCTGGAACTGTTCCTGGAACAGCGTCGCCTGCCCGATAACCTCCTGGTACTCCAGGCCGAAGGCACGGAACAGCTGCGCCGCTGCCTCTGAGACCTCATCGGCCGCGGCGGCAGCCAGCCCGGTGGTTTGGCCGGCTACGGCCGCGTTCACTTCGTTGAGCGATGCCTGCAAGCCCGCCAGGTTCTCGGCGGCTGCGGTCAGAAGTTGCGGTTGCGTCGTCAAATAGGACATGCGGAATCCCTTCACGGCCAATGTGTTTCGTAGCGGCCGGAGCCCACACCGCTACGGCGTCGCTGGGCTGGCGCGTTCAGCCATTCGGGGAGTCCGGCACCAGTGAGCCTAAAACGGTCCGGTCGTTAGGTGGTGAAAATCGCGTGGATAGCTGCCCTAAATTTCTGTGAATTCGCTGGGGGTCCCTCGGGTGTCCGGTATGCGAAAAATTCAGGCGAAGAGGCCCTGGATGTCCTTGACGTTGTTGCTCAGCGCCGCGAGTATGGTGAGCCCCTCTACCCCGCCGGCGATCGTGGCCAAGCCGATGTCGGCCGCGATCGGGTACCCGAATGCGTTGATCAGGTTGCCCTGCGCTAGCTGTTCCACGAAGAGCTGAGCGTTGTACAGCGGCATCGTTGTCGCGAAAGAAAGGCCTATGTCAGCGGTGGGCAGCAGCACCGCGTAGTCGTCCGAGATGATCGACGCAACCGTGTTGACAACCTTTTTCCGGCGACGGGAGCTTCAACGCGGCTGTCATGAGGTCGCCCGTGCTCGGCGGTGCGAACGTGGGCAGCGTCACCGGATTCGCGGCGAGGAGCTGCACGTCGCGGGTGAAGTCGTGGATGCCCTGCTGGGTTCCAGCGACCAGCGCGTCGGCGATGACGTGTGGCGGCACCTCCGGGAACAGCCCGAACGGGGTCGGGACGTCGGCGTAACTCGTCGAGTAGCCGTGGTACGGGTCGCCGTAGCCCAGGTTCACCAGCACCTTGAGGTCGGGCTGGATCAGGTTGGCCAGCGGATTCCCGATCACCGGCACCGCCCGCAGCGGCGCCAGCAGCGGCAGGTTCTCGGTGGGAATCATGTAATAGGTGGTATTCCCGGTGTATCCCGGCGATGTCGGTAGTTGCACGGCGCTGTCGACGTGAGCCTGCGTCAGGTCGAAATACGTTGGGTGCACGAAGACGATGCCGGCCAAGGCGTTGAGGTCGGCGATGAAGTTGATCGGGTAACGCGGGAAGTCGGCGAAGCCGTCGTATTCGAGTGTGTAGTTGGCGACCGGATAAGGCGTGTTGGACGGCGTCGCGCCGTAGAAGTCCAATCCCAGGGCGGGCAGCGAAAGTCCGGGGAAACGGGACAGCATGCCGCCGTTGGGGTTCATCTCGTTGCCGGTCAGTACGAAGTTGAGCTGGCCGACGTAGGGATTGCCCAGGGCCGCAAGCCTTTGCATCTCCAGCGATGCAATGACGGAGCTCTGCGAGATGCCGAACACGGTCACCTTGTTGGCGGGATTGGCCAACTGCTCGGTAAGAGTGTTGTGGAGAATGTTCACGCCCTCTTGCACTGACGCATTCAGCGTCATGCTCCGAACACCGGTGAGCGGGTACAGCTCTTCTGGGGTGTAGAGCGGGAACGAGACGGTGGGATTCTGGGCGTCGGGTCGGATGTAGAGGTTGAGAGCGCCGTTGATCAGTTTCGCGGTGGGGATCGGAACGCCGGTGCCGCCCATGATGATCGACACCGGATTGGGCGGGAACGGCGGCAGTGCGGCCGCGGTCGGCGCGAAGGTCTGTGCGGCGGTGCCGCCCAACAAGCCCTGCAAACCGGTGGCGATCGCTGTCTCGGCGTTGGCATAGGCCGTCGCCGCTGCTGCCAATGACAGCTGGAATTGGTTTTGGAAAGCCGAAATCTGCGTAAGCACGGCCTGGTACTCCTGGCCGTACGCGCCAAAGGCATTCGCGATCGCCGCCGACACTTCGTCAGCGGCGGCCGCCAGCACACTCGATGTCGGTGCCGCGGCCGCTGCGCTGGCGCTGCTGAGCGCTGAGCCGATCCCCTCGATGTTCGCGGCAGCCGTCGTTATGAACTCCGGCTCGGCAAGCAGAAACGACATGAATTTACGACCCTTCCCGACAGGCAATGGTCGTCAGCGTAGAGGGATCTCGCGGTGCTGTCTGGCGTTTAGCCGCAGCGATACGGGGCTCAGGGAATGAGGGCCCGGATGTCGCTGATGTTTTGGGAGATCGCCTTCGAGATGACAAGGAACTGGACAATGCCGGCAATAGTGGCCAGTCCCACGTCCGCGGCGATCGGATAGCCGATCGCATTGACGAGGTTGCCTTGCGCCAACTGTTCCACGAACAGCTGAGAGTCGTACAGCGGCAACGTGGTAGCGAATGCCATCACGGTGTCGGCCGCCGGAAGCAGCACTGCGTAGTCGGTCGAGATGACCGTGGCCGCGGTGTTGACGACCTTCTCGGGTGACGGCAGCTGGCTGAGCTTCGCCAGGATGTCGGTCGGTTGCGGCGGGGTGAACGTCGGGAGCTGCGGCGGATGGGCGGCCAGGGCCTGCAGCTCGGTGTGGAAATCGGTGATGCCCTGCTGCGTCCCCCTGGCGAACGCGTCGACGAGGGTGCCGGGACTGACCTCAGGGAACAACCCGAACGGGGTGTGCACATCGGCGTAGCCGGTCGAGTAACCCAGATTCGGGTCGCCGTAACCCAGATTGACGATGACTTCCAGGTTGGGCTCGATCAGCGCGGCCAGGGGGTTGCCGATCACCGGTATCGCCCGCAGCGGGGTCAGCAGCGGCAGTTCCTCGGTCGGGATCATGTAGTAGTACGTCTTACCGCCGTTTTCGTAGTAGCCGGGCGACGTCGGCAACTGGATGGCGCTGTCGACCTGCGCGGGCGTCAGATTCAGATATTTGGTGTGCACGGTGGCGATACCGAACACCGCGTTGAGATCCGAGATGAAGTTGATCGGGTACCGCGGGAAGCTTGCGAAGCCGTCGTACTCCTGTGTGTAGATGGCCACGTTGTATGGCGTGTTGGACGGTGTGGCGCCATAGAAGTCGAGGCCCAGCGTCGGCAACGTCAGGTTCGGGAACCGCGCGAGCATGCCGCCATTGGGATTCATCTCGTTGCCGACGAGGATGAAATTGAGGTCGGCCGGTGCGATGGGGAAGCCCGCGGCCGCCAGCTGCTGCATGTACAACGAAGAGATGATGGCGCTCTGCGAGTAGCCGAACACGGTGACGGAATTTCCGGGGATCGCCAATTGGGACTGAACGTAATTTCCGAGAATTGTCAAGCCCTCGGAAACCGACTGATTCAGCGTCAAGCTTTTGACGCCGGTGATCGGATACAGCTCTTCCGGCGTGTACAGGATCTGTTGGAGACCGGTTGCATGCACATAAAGCTCGTTGGCAAGCGTGGCATAAGCCGGCGGCGGTATGGGCACTCCCGTGGGGCCGATGAATACCGAAGTGTCCAGAGCCGGGAATGGCGGATTGGTGAACGGCAACGCCGGCGGCAGCGCCGCCGGGGCGGCAGCCACGCCCAAGGCTCCGGTCAGGGCGGCGGCTGCTGCGTTCTCGGTTTGCACATAGGCGTTCGCTGCCGCGGCCAGCGACTGTTGGAATCGACCAGCATATGCGTCGACCTGGCCGACCATCGCCTGGAATTGCTGTCCATGTGCGCCAAAGAGATTCGCGATCGCCGCCGAGACCTCGTCGGAGGCCGCCGCCAGCAGGCCCGATGTCGGTGCTGCCGCGGCCGCACTGGCTGCCCTGATCGTCGAACCGATGCTGTCGATGTCCGCGGCGACCGTTGTGATGATCTGCGGGTCCACCAACAGCTGCGTCATCGCCTACCCCCGTGCCCCCTGCCACCAGACCTACTGGTGGAAACAATTGGTTCAGCGTAATGGCTTGCGGCCATTCATGTACGGGTTTTGACGCAAAAGCAAGTTATTGAATGAAGTCTAATAAAGAAGTGCGCTCAAAATGGCACGTTTGTGCAGAAATTGCTTATCAAATACCGAGACTTTGCAAATCCTGAACGATCTCGGCCGCGGCTTCGACCACGGCGATGAACTCGATCATGCCGCCCAGCGCTGCCAATCCGGCAGTGGCGGCAAGTGGCAGTTCAATGGCATCGCGCAGATTTCCCTGCGCGAGTTGGCTCAAGAACAACGTCGCGTCGTAGGCCGGCATGGTGGTCAGGAACGCCGTGCCCAGGTCGGCGGTCGGGAGCAGAACCGAGTAGCCGGTGGACACCACCGACGCCAGCGTGTTGACGATGTTGACCGGTGTGGCCGGGACGGTCGGCGGCGGCGGCCCGATGTACTGCTGGATCAAGGGCGGGAACGCGGGCGGGCTGATCACCGGCGGGGTGGTGAGTGCCGTCGGCGCCACGGCCAGGAAGTCGTTGATGCCCTGCTGGGTGCCGGCGACGAGAGCATTGGCGATCACGTCCGGTGGCACGTCGGGGAACAGCCCGAACGGTGTCGGCACATTCGCCGGTGACGTCGAATAGCCGTAGTTCGGGTCGCCGTAGCCCAGGTTGACGATGACCTTCAGGTTCGGTTGTACAAGTGCGGCAATCGGTTCCCCGATGACCGGGATCGCCCGGACCGGGTCGAGCAGCGGGAGGTCCGGGTGCGGGATGATGTAGTACTCGTTGGTCGTCGGGCCCTGAGTCGGCAATTGAATGGCCGACTGCACCTGCGCCGGAGTGAGCTGGGCATAGGTCGTGTGCACGGTGAGAATGCCAAACACCGCGTTGATGTCGGACAGAATGTTGAGTGGGTATCGCGGGAAGTCGGCGAAGCCGTCGTATTCGAGTGTGTAGGTGGTCGTTTGGTACGGACCGTCCGGGGTGGCGCCGTAGAAGGGCAGGCCCAATGTGGTGATGTTGAGCCCCGGGATGCGTGCCAGAATGCCGCCGTTGGGGTTCATCTCGTTGCCGGTCAGGATGAAGCTGAGTCGCGAAGGGTCCGGCATATTCGGACCAAGGGAAATGTAGTGCTCCATCAGCAGCGACGAGATGATGGCGCTCTGGGAGTAACCGAAAACCGTGACGTTGTTTCCGGCCGCGAGTTGCTCTCCGATGGCCGCATTGAGGATCTGCAGCCCCTCGGACACCGATGTCGCCAGAGGCAGCGACCTGACACCGGTGATCGGATACAGCTCTTCGGGAGTGAACAAGGCCTGGACAATCGCTCCAGGTGAAATCGGCTGCACGAAGAGACTGTTGACGGCATTGAGGTAGGTGGCACCAGGTATCGGGGTGCCGGTGCCGCCCATGATGATCGCGGTAGTGACGTTCGTGGGTGCGCCGACGGTCGGCGTGGTCAGACCGGCCGTGACGCTTTGCACCAATTGGGCGGTGTTGATCGCTTCGGCGTTGGCGTAATACTCCACCGTGGCGGTCAGCCGCTGAACAATTCCGGCGTAGAAGGCGCCGAATTGCGCGTTGACCGTTTGAAACTCCTGGCCGAAGCTCTCGAACAGGCCGGCAATTGCCGACGACACCTCGTCGGCTGCCGCCGCGGCAATGGCACTCGTTGGCGCCGCCGCAATCGCGGCCGCCTCCCCGAGCGCCGACCCGATCCCCGCCAAGTCAGTTGCCGCAGCAGCCAACGCGGGCGACTGCACGAGCATGTACGACATCTCCCGGACCCCTCCCGTACCGGTTGAGGGTAAAGCGATTCCGCCTTGCTGTCCGGGCTTTGGCCCGAGCTCATAGACTACTCAGCCGAGCAGCGCGCTCCGAAGCTTCGACAGGTCGGCCTCGTTGAGCCCGGCATCACGCAGGTAGCCATCGAGCGAGCCGTAGGACTCGTCGATCGTCTGCCATGCGGCGCCGAGGTATTCGGCGCGAACGCCCAGCACCCCATCCGAAAGCCGCGCCTTAGTGAAGGTCTCGACCTCCGGAGTCAGCTCGACGTCCGAGCGTTGCTGGATCATCTCGGTGATCCGGGTGCGCAACTGCGGCACCGCGGCGTTGCTGCGCAGATAGTCGGCAACGATCGCGTCACGGTCCACGCCCACCGCTTCCAACACCGTTGCAACCACAAACCCGGTGCGGTCCTTGCCGGCGAAGCAATGGGTGAGCACCGGGCGGCCGTCGGCGAGCAGGGTGAACACCCGGTGCACTGCGCGCTGGGCGCCGTTGCGCGTCGGGAATTCGCGGTATTCCTCGGTCATGTAGCGCACCGCGTTGGCTTCGATGGCCTCATCGGATTCGTCGGAATCACCGTTGGTGAGCAGGCGCTTGAATGCGGATTCGTGTGGTGCCTCGTCGGATTCATCGGCCTGGTCGTCGGCAAGATCGGGAAACGGCAGCAGGTGCACGTCGACGCCGTCGGGAACACGGCCAGGACCGCGCCGGTTGACCTCGCGGGTAGAGCGCAGGTCGGCGACGTCGCTGATGCCTAGTCCGCGCAGGATCTCCCGGCCTCGATCGTCCAGGCCGCTGAGCTCGCTGGAGCGGAACAGCCGGCCGGGCCTGATCCCGGTGGTGGCATCCGCTACGTCACGAAAGTTCCACGCCCCCGGGAGGTCTCGTAAACCGTCAGCCATGGTTGGTGACCGCCGCGGCCAGCGCGGACTGCTCGCGGCCCAACTCGGTGCGTGCGATGGTGCGCATGTGGACCTCGTCGGGCCCGTCGAAGATCCGCATGGCGCGGTGCCAGCCGTATAGCCGGGCCAGGGGTGTGTCGTCACAGATGCCTGCCGCGCCGTGCACCTGGATGGCCCGGTCGATCACATCGCAGGCGACTTGCGGCGCCACGGCTTTGATCTGCGAGACCAACTGGTGGGCGGCCTTGTTGCCGTGCTGGTCGATGGTCCACGCGGCCTTCTCGCACAGCAGCCTGGCTTGGTCGATCTCGTTGCGAGACTTGGCAATTGCGTGTTGGACCAGGCCCTGGTCGGCCAGCGGACGGCCGAACGCGATCCGGTTGTTGGCGCGGTTCACCATGAGCGCCAGCGCGCGCTCGGCCCCGCCGAGGGCACGCATGCAGTGGTGGATGCGTCCCGGGCCCAGCCGCGCCTGCGCGATAGCGAAGCCCGCGCCCTCCTGGCCGAGCAGGTTGGTGGCCGGCACCCGGACGTTGTCATAGATGATTTCGCAGTGGCCGTGCTGGTCCTGCCAGCCGAACACGCCGGTCGAGCGGACCACCGTGACGCCGGGGGTGTCCATCGGCACCAGCACCATCGACTGCTGCTGATGGCTGGCCGCTTCGGGATTGGTGCGGCCCATCACGATCAGGATTTTGCAGCGCGGGTCCGCCGCGCCCGATGTCCACCACTTACGGCCGTTGATCACGTAGTCGGCACCGTCGCGCACGATCGAGGTCTCGATGTTGCGGGCATCGCTGCTGGCAACCGCGGGCTCGGTCATCGAGAACGCGCTGCGAATGTCGCCGTTGAGCAACGGCTCCAGCCAGTCCTTGCGTTGCTGCTCGGTGGCGAACAGGTGCAGCGTCTCCATGTTGCCGGTGTCGGGCGCAGCGCAGTTGAGCGCTTCCGGTGCGATCTCCAGGCTCCAACCGGTCAGCTCGGCCAGCGGTGCGTATTCGAGATTCGTCAGACCCGACTCGGCCGGCAGGAACAGGTTCCACAGGCCACGCTCCTTGGCCTTGGCCTTGAGGGCCTCGATCACCGGCGGCACCGTGTGGTCGCCGGGGCCGGCCTCGTGGCGGTACTTCTCGTACTCGGCCTCGGCCGGGAAGACGTGGTCCGTCATGAATTCCGTCAACCGCTTGTGATAGTCGCTGGCTTTGGCCGACATTGCGAAGTCCATGCCGCCACGATATGACAACGGTTATGACCGAATCGCGCCCCCCGTTTCCCCCGTTCACTCACGAGACCGCGCTGCAAAAGGTGCAGGCGGCCGAGGACGCCTGGAACACCTGTGACCCCGAACGCGTCAGCCTGGCCTACACCGCCGACTCGGTCTGGCGCAACCGCGACGAGCACGTCGTCGGGCGGGAGGAAATCGTCGCGTTCCTCACCCGCAAGTGGCAGCGCGAACTCGACTACTCGCTGCGCAAGGGCTTGTGGAGTTTCGAAGGCAACCGCATCGCGGTGCGGTTCCAGTACGAGTGCCACGACCGCACGGGGCAGTGGTTCCGCAGTTACGGAAACGAGCTATGGGAGTTCAATCCGGAAGGTTTGATGGCGCGGCGCGAAGCCAGCATCAATGACGTACCGATCAACGAATCGGAGCGGCGAATTTTCGGTCCGCGACCGACGAGCGAGCACGGTGCGGACTTCCCGCTGTGGTGAGTTCTAGACGGGCGGGTAGGCCGGCGGCGGGTAGCCGTTGCCGGACTCGACACCGCGTAAACCCCAGGTGAGGTAGCTGAAGAAGAACTCGATCTCGTCGCTACCGTCGTAGTCAGGAACCGGGTCCATTACTCCACCTCTCAAGCGACTGTGTTCTCCTGAAAGAGTCTAGTCCTATCCACTGCGGGGCGACAGGCGCGGCGTTGCTTAAACTGTCCAACTAGTTGATTGATAGCGCAGCGACGATAGTGAGTGCAGATGCCGTCCGGAAATGGCCTTTCGCGCCGTGAGGAGTTGCTGGCGGTCGCCACCAAGCTGTTTGCCGCCCGCGGCTATCACGGCACCCGGATGGATGATGTCGCCGATGTGATCGGGCTGAACAAGGCGACGGTCTATCACTATTACGCCAGCAAGGCGCTGATCCTGTTCGATATCTACCGCCAGGCCGCCGAGGGCACCCTGGCCGCCGTTCATGACGACCCGTCCTGGACGGCTCGCGAGGCGCTTTACCAGTACACCGTGCGGTTGCTGACCGGAATCGCGAGCAACCCCGAACGTGCCGCCGTCTACTTCCAGGAACAGCCATATATCACCGAGTGGTTCACCTCCGAACAGGTTGCCGAGGTACGCGAGAAGGAAGCTCAGGTCTATGAGCACGTGCACGGGCTGATCGACCGCGGCATCGCCAGCGGCGAGTTCTACGAGTGCGACTCGCATGTGGTCGCGCTCGGCTACATCGGGATGACGCTGGGCAGTTACCGCTGGCTACGACCGAGCGGACGGCGCACGGCCAAGGAAATCGCCGCGGAATTCAGCACCGCGCTACTGCGGGGCTTGATTCGCGATGAGGAGATCCGCACCACCGCGCCGCTGGGGCCGTGAGGCGGTTAGTTGAAGATCGGCGGGATGATCTGCAGCACGTCGCCGAGCGTTCCGCTCAGCAGCGACAGCGCCGTCACCGGAGGCTGGCTCAGTGCGGGGCCGAAGTAAAGATTCAGACCCGGGTTGACCATCGGAACCCACGGATAGGCGTCCGGGAAGTACTCCGGTCCCCAGAGTCCGGCCTGAACGCCGATCTCGACCGCCGCGCCGTACGGCGCCTGCAGCAGCCCCTGGCCCATGTAATACGCGAAGGTGAACGGGTTCGGGATGTTGATCAAGCCGGCGGGTGTGGGCAGATCCGCGTAGCCGTCGGAATAGCCAAGGTCGATCATCACCCGGAGCGGCGGCTGCAGCAGGTCGGCGATCACCGGCCCGGCGTAGGGGATGTCGCGGATCGGCTGCAGTATCGGCAGGTTCTGCGTCAGGAACATGTAGTACTCGGTGTTGCCTGTGTATCCGGGGGAGGTCGGCAGCTGCACCGCGGTGGTGGACAGCAGGTCCGGGTAATTGCTGTGCACGTAGAAGTAGCCCATCAGCGCGTTGATGTCGGCCAGGATGTTGGTCGGGTACTGCGGCACGTGCGCGATGCCGTCGTACTGCGCGGTGTAGATGTAGGTCTCGTACGGGTTGTTCGCCGGCGTCGCACCGTTGAACAGCACGTCCAGACCCGGGATGTAGAAGCCCGGGAACCGCGACAGCAGACCGCCGTTGGGGTTGTTCCCTGCCGCGGCCATGATGAAGGCCAGTTTGTCCACATTGGGTGAGCCGGCCGCCATGAGGTTGACGATTTCGTTGTGCACGATCGAAGCGCTCTGCGAGTAGCCGAAGACGGCGACGTTTTTACCGGCGGCGATCTGCTGATTGATCGCGGTATTGAGCTGCGCCACGCCCTTGGCGACGGACTGGGTGTAGGTCATCGTGCCGAGGTCGGGGGTGATCGGCCAGAACTGTTCGGGCGTGAAGAGGCCAAGCGGCGTGCCCTGGCCGAAGATCGGCTGGATGTAGTTCTTGTTGATGTCGGCCACATACCTGGCCAGCGGAAGAGGGTTGCCGGTGCCGCCCATGATGAGGGCGGTGTCGATGTCCAGAGCCGCCGCCGGCGCCGCGAGAGTTGTCGCGGTTCCGCCGCCGGCGAAGGTGTTGAGCAGCGCGCCGTTGAACGCTTCGGCCTGCGTGTAAGCGCGCGCGGCGTCGGACAGCGCCCGGTTGAACTCGCTCTGGAACAGCGCTGCCTGCCTGACAACGGTCTGGTACTCGTCGCCAAAAGCGTTGAAGAAACCCGCGATCGCCGCGGACACCTCGTCGCCGGCCGCCGCCAGCAGGCCCGACGTCCGGCCGGCCGCGGCGGCATTGGCGGCGTGGATCGCGGCCGCGATTTCGTCGACATCCGTGGCCGCCGCCGCGAGCGACTCAGGGACTGTAAGCAGATAGGACATGGCCCCCGTCCTTCCAATACCCGCAACCGCGGGTAGTAGATATCAGAGCCAGAGTAAAGCGGGGCCGTCGGGAAATCCGGCGTTTCGGCCGTTAAACACCCGCGCTCTGCAAATGCCGGTGGAAGAAGGCGATCTGGTCGGTGACGACGCGCTCGAAGGCGTCGTCGACGTAGATCGCGAAGTGTCCCTCGGGATAGGTCTTGATTTCACCGCGTGGAGCCTTGGCGGCGTGGCGCAGGGTCGGGCCGGCCGGCGCGACCGAATCGGTCTCGCAGACGCAGAACAGGATCGGACAGGTAATCTTCCCGGCGCTGCGGCCGGGACGGTAGACCAGCACCTTCAGGCCGATGCGGGCGGCGACCTCGTTGGGCAGTTCGACACCGTCGGGCACGAGCTTCAAGTATCCGCTGTACGCGTCGGGTGCGGTCATCAACGCGACCTCGCCTGGGCGGCCGGCCGTCGGGATCATCACCGGTGGCCGGCCCAACCGGCTCGCGATGACGTCGCGAATCCCCAATGCCGTGATGCGCGCCGCGGTCGCCGGGTTGATCGCACCTATGGACGCGAAGCCGTCGGTGAACGGGCACTGCGCCACCGCGGCGGCGATGCCCGGCAGCCGGGCTGCCGAAGCGATCACATGGCCTCCACCAAAAGAAGTGCCCCACAGGGCGATTCGGTTGGGGTCGAATCCCGGTAGGGTCCGGGCGAAGGCGACGGCCGCCGCCCAGTCGGCCAGCTGCATATCGATGTCGAGCAATTGCCGCGGCTGACCTTCGCTGTCGCCGAAGTTGCGATAGTCGAACACCAGGCAGGCATAGCCGGCCGCGCTGAACCGCTCGGCGTAAGCGTCCAACCGCATCGTGCGCACCGCGCCCAGACCGTGCGCCATCACGATCAGGGGGACGACGGCGTCGCCGGCGGGCCGGTACAGCCAGGCGCTGATCCGGTCGGTGCCGGAGGTGAACCACACGTCTTCGCGCTCTGGCATAGCGCAACCATAGTGCCGCCTTAGTGCTGACGAAATTATGGACTAGTGTCTAGAAAAGTCAGCTTCGAGATGGAGGCACTCATGGCGATTCGCGTCGCCCACGTCGGCACCGGGAATGTCGGTGGGCTCGCCCTCGCCGCACTCATCACCAACCCGCAGTTCGAACTGACCGGCGTCTGCGTCTCCACGCCGGAGAAGGTGGGCAAGGACGCCGGCGATCTCTGCGGGGTCGGACTGGACCAGCCGGTTCAGACCGGTGTCAAAGCCGTGAACAACCTCGACGAGCTATTGGCCGCCAAGCCCGACTGCGTCGTCTACTGCGCGATGGGCGATACCCGGCTACCTGATGCAATGGCCGACGTCATGCGCATCCTGGCCGCAGGGGTCAACGTCGTGGGCTCGGCGCCGGGCCTGCTGCAGTATCCGTGGGGCGTGATGCCCGACAAGTACATCGACCGGGTTGAAGCAGCCGCGCGACAAGGCAATTCGAGCATTTTCATCACCGGTGTGGACCCGGGGTTCATCAACGACCTGCTGCCGTTCGCGCTGGCGGGAACCTGCCAGCACATCGAGCAGGTGCGCTGCATGGAAATTCACGACTACGCGAGTTACGACGGTGCCGAGGTCATGCACTACATGGGGTTCGCCCGGCCGTTGGACGAGGTGCCGATGCTGCTACAACCCGGGGTGCTCAGCATCGCGTGGGGAACGGCGATCCGGCAACTGGCCGCCGGTCTGGGTATCGAAATCGACGAGATCACCGAGTCGTATCGGCGCGAACCGGCACCGGAGGACTTCGATATCGCGGTCGGACATGTGGCCAAAGGAACGCTGGCCGCGCTGCAATTCGAGATTCGCGGCATGGTCAACGGCCGGCCGGTGATCGTGATCGAGCACATCACCCGGCTACGGCCCGACCTGCAGCCGGACTGGCCGCAGCCCGCTGCCGGGGGCGGCTCCTATCGCATCGAGATCACCGGCGAGCCGTCGTATGCGGTGGACATCGTGCCCAGCAGCCGCAAGGGCGACCACAACCACGCGGCGATCGTCGGCGCGGCGGGGCGGATCGTCAACTCAATCCCGGCGGTCGTCGTGGCCCCACCCGGAATCCGGCACACTCTCGACCTACCACTGATCAGCGGCAAGGGTCTGGTCACACCGAACTAAACGGAAAGGAGCCCTTGATGGGGCGAGTAGACGGCAAAGTCGCATTGATCAGTGGTGGCGCACGGGGGATGGGGGCCGAGGACGCGCGCCTGCTGGCGGCCGAGGGTGCCAAGGTGGTGATCGGCGATATCCGTGATGACGAGGGCAAGGCGCTGGCTTCTGAAATAAACGGTGCGATCGGTGACGCGGCGCGCTATGTCCATCTCGACGTGACCCAACTCGATCAGTGGGAGGCCGCGGTGGCCACCGCCACCGGCGAGTTCGGCAAGCTCGACGTGCTGGTGAACAACGCCGGCATCGTCGCGGCGGGGCCGCTGCGCGAGTTCCGGATGGACAAGTGGCAGAAGGTCATTGACGTCAACCTGACCGGGACCTTCCTGGGCATGCGCGCGGCCGTCGACCCGATGACCGAGGCCGGCGGCGGGTCCATCATCAACGTGTCCTCGATTGAGGGGATCCGCGGCGCGCCGCTGGTGCATCCGTATGTCGCCTCGAAATGGGCGGTGCGCGGCATCACCAAGTCGGCGGCGCTGGAGCTGGCGCCGCTGAACATCCGGGTCAACTCGCTGCACCCCGGCTTCATCCGCACCCCGATGACCGCACACCTGCCCGAGGACATGGTCACCATCCCGCTGGGCCGGCCGGCCGAGGCGCGCGAGGTGGCCACCTTCGTCGTCTTCCTGGCCAGCGACGAGGCGTCCTACGCCACCGGCAGCGAGTTCATCATGGACGGCGGGTTGGTGACCGACGTGCCGCACAAGGACTTCAGCGCCGGATGAGCGGATGAGGCTTTAGCGCATGCTGGCGAGCCTGGCCGCCGTGGTGGGCTCCAACCACGTCGTCACCGACCCGGACGTGCTGGCCGGCCGCAGCGTCGACCACACCGGTCGGTACCGCGGACGCGCCAGCGCGCTGGTACGCCCCGGTTCGGCGGACGAGGTCGCCGAGGCGTTGCGGGTGTGCCGCGATGCGGGCGCGTACGTGACAGTGCAGGGCGGCCGGACGTCGCTGGTGGCCGGCACGGTGCCTGAGCACGACGACGTGTTGCTGTCCACTGAAAGGCTCAGTGCGATAAGCGATGTCGATGCCGTGGAGCGGCGGGTGACGGCCGGCGCCGGTGCCACGCTGGCGGCGGTGCAGGGCGCTGCCGCGGCGGCGGGGCTGTTGTTCGGCGTCGATCTGGCCGCGCGCGATACCGCGACCGTCGGCGGCATGGCGTCGACGAATGCCGGCGGTCTGCGGACCGTCCGCTACGGCAACATGGGCGAGCAGGTGCTGGGTCTGGATGTGGCTCTGCCGGACGGCTCGGTGGTGCGCCGGCACTCTGCGGTGCGGCGCGACAACACCGGCTACGACCTGCCGTCGCTGTTCGTCGGGGCGGAGGGCACCCTCGGCGTCATCACCGCGTTGGATCTCCGCCTGCACCCCATCCCGTCGCACCGGGTGACCGCGGTGTGTGGGTTCGACGACCTGGGCGCGCTGGTCGAGGCGGGCCGGGTGTTCGCCGACGTGGACGGCATCGCGGCGTTGGAGTTGATCGACGCCCGGGGCGCGGCGCTGACGGGGAAGCACGCCGGGGTTGGCGCCCCGGTACCCGGTGACTGGCTGTTGCTCGTCGAATTGGCGGGCGACCACGACCAGACCGACCGGCTGGCTGAGCTGCTCGACGGCATTGCGGCTACCGAGGGCTCGGAACCGGCCGTCGGAGTGGATGTGGCTGCGCAGCAACGGTTGTGGCGTATTCGCGAGGCGCTGGCCGAGGTACTCGGCGTGTATGGGCCGCCGCTGAAATTCGATGTGTCGCTGCCGCTGTCAGCGGTGAGCGGATTCGCGCGCGACGCGGTCGAGCTGGTGGGGCGCCACGTGCCCGATGCGCTGCCGGTGCTGTTCGGTCACATCGGCGAGGGCAATCTGCACCTGAACGTGCTGCGCTTCCCGAGCGAGCGCGAGGCGGCGTTGTACGCCGAGATGATGGACCTGATCGCCGGCTGCGGCGGCAACGTCAGCTCCGAACACGGTGTCGGGACCCGCAAGCGGCCCTACCTCTCGATGTCGCGGGAGCCGGCCGACATCGCGGCGATGCGGACGGTCAAGGCGGCGCTGGACCCGACGGGCTACCTCAACGCGGCCGTACTTTTTTAGCTAGCTCTGGTCAGTCCCTTTGATGCCGACGGCATGCCGCAGCTGTGCCAGGAATTGCTCGCCGTCGTCGCTGCGCACCACGTAATGCGAGATGGCGATCCGGATCACGGTGGCCGCTTTCACCGCCGCGTTGGGGCCCGGCAGCAGCCGCTGCAAACCCGCGCGCATCTCCGGGATAACACCTGACATCTGGGCGATCACGTGCTCGGGTTCGATGTCGACCATGCGCACGCCGGAGTAGGAGTATTGGTAGTCGACCATGAATCGCAGTGCGGCATCCAGTCTTTCGACGCCTTTGAGCCCGGCCGTCGCTTTGGCCAACCCCCGTTCGAAGATTTCGCGTTCGTAGCGGGAGAACGCCGAGAGCAATTCCTCTTTGGAGGCGAACCAGCGGTAGAGCGTGGGCCGCGACACCCCGGCCTGGGTGGCGACTTCGGACAGGCTGAGTTTGGTCTTGCCGCTGCGGGCCAGCACCTCGGCTGTGGCGGCCAGGATCCGCTGACGAGTCGAGGTGTCGGTGTCCAGGGTTTCGTCCACCTCGGCATTCTGACTCATGAGTTCTCCCCCGGTGGCTTAGTGGGCTTCGGCGGCCTGGGTCGTACCAGCACGGACTGCTGGATGGCGCCAACCGCGCTGTGTTCGTCGAACAACGTCCCGATCGTCGTTCCGATGCCGTCCGGCCCGTAGCTGGTTTCCGCCCGGATGCCGATCCAGTCTCCCTCCGGGACCCGGAACACGTGCACGGCCAGGTCGGTGTTGAGGAAGGTCCACTTGCTGATGTCCAACTTGCTGCCGATGCCGTTCGCGCAGTCGGCCACCGCGAAGAGCCGCTCCAGCTGGGTCATGGTCTCGCCGGCGACCAAATCGGCGATCGGCCTGATCCACGACTCGCCCGGACCCGGTGTCAGCGGCTCGGTCAGCCACAGCCACTCCAGGCTGTGCACGTAATTGCGGTCCCAGTTCATCGCCTTGAGGTCGCGGTTGTACGCCTCGGACGGCGGGCGGGGCAGCGGAGTGGGCGCGTGTACTACGGCGGTGGTGTCGAGCTTCTGCAGCCGCCAGCCGCTGGCCCGGGCGACCGGCCGGGGTTGACCGTCGGGACCGAGAGCCAGCATCTCGGCGGTGACCAGCTCGATCTGGCGGCCGCCGCGGTCCAGACTCGACCGCACCCACAGGTCACCCTCGGCCGGGACCGGGCCCAGCAGGTCGATGACCACCCGGGACAGGCGGGTGTCCTCGCGCACCTGGCAGCGCTCCAGCGCGCGCACCAGCAACCCCGACACCGGGCCGCCGTGCTGGATGGCCGCCGACCAGGTGCCCCGGGCCAGGTCGGTGGCTCGGAACTTCTCGCCCGCGGCGTCGTCGGCGTCGATCAGCTCGTAGTACGAGTCGGACATCGGACCTCTTTGCTCGGGGGTTCGCTCGGGGGGTTCGCTCAGGGCAGCCCGGCGCCGGGGACTTCCACCCGTACGGCGTCCAGTCGGGACAGGCGTGTTCCCACCAGTCGCTTGGGGTAAGCGTCGGTGCTGGACAGCAGAAACAGGGTGCGGCGTTCCGGTCCGCCCAGCGCGCACGCGATCGCGACCCGGTCGCCCATGTCGATGCGGTCGGTCACCTCGCCGCCTTCGATGATCCGCTCGAACTGGTGCGTCAACGTCATGGCTGTCCATACTCCGCCCCCGGCGTCGAGCGCGATGCCGTCGGGCGGCCCGTCGAGCTTGTCGGCGAACACTCTTCTATCGCTCAGGCTCCCGTCCGGGTCGATGGTGAAGGCGGTGAGCCGCCGCCCCATCGACTCGGCGACGATGAGCGTCGTGCGGTCCGGCGTGATCACCATGCCGTTGGGAAAGTCGAGGTCGGCGGCGACGACGGCCGCGTGGTTATCGGCGTCGAGGCGAAGGATCACCCCACCTTCGTATGCCTGGGAGCCGATGTAGGCACGCCCGCGGTCGTCGACGACCATGTCGCCGAGGTTGGCCGGCGCCAGTTCGGACAGATCGGCAAGGGGGAGTACGGTCTCGCCGTCGTAGCGCAGCACCATCCGGTCCTCCGCCGAGACGATCAGCAGGCAGCCGTCGGGGCGGAAGCCCAGGCCGGACGGCGAGCGCCCAGGCAACGGGACGGTGGTCAGCGAGCCACGGATGTCGGACGTGTGGACGGCTTCGCCGAGCATGTCGGAGAACCACAACAGCCCCTCGAACCAGCGCGGACCCTCGCCGAAGCAAAAGCCGTCGGCCAGCGGTGCAGGCGGCGCCATACCTTTACAAATCACTGCAAAAGTGTCATGCACCACCGGCGTTGCTGTCAACGCGCGGGCAACTTTACAAATAGGGCGCAAAGTGTCACGCTGAGCCGTGAGCTGCCGGAACGAGGGGTGAGCGCTTTGACGACAGAATCCGAACAGGTTCAGTGGTCGGTCCAGAGTCTGCTGGATCTTTTCGAGGTGGAGACGGCCGGACCGGATCGGTTCACCGCACAGACCGGGTTGGCGGGGCAGGACGGCAGGCAGGTCGTGGAGGGCACCCAGGTGGTCGCCCAGGCGATTGTGGCCGTGGCGAATCGCTTCCAGGGCAAGGCGGTTCGGTCCGCGCACGCGGTGTTCGCCCGTGCGGTGATGGTGGGTCCGCCGCTCGAGCTGGTCCTCGACGTGCTGAACGAGGGCCGGTCCACCGCCACCGCGATCGTCTCGGCCGTGCAGAACGGCAAGCGCTGTGTCACTGTGACCGTCCTGACCGACGTTCCGACCGGCGACGTGATTCGCCACCATCTGCCGCGGCCCGACGTCGCGGCACCCGCGGACGCGCACAGTTCCGAGATGCCGATGCTGGGCCGGGAGGTGCGGGTGGTCGACGTGGTCGATGTCAACAGTCCCGACGAGGTCGGCCCGCCGGAGTTGTACGCGTGGCTGCGCTACGACCCCATCCCCGACCGTGACGACCTCGCCAAGGCGCTCGTCGCGTATTTCACCGGGCACCTGGGTATTTCGACCACGATGCGTGCGCACCCGGGTATCGGCACCAGTCAGGCTCACCTGACCGTGTCGACCGCGCCTATGTCGATCTTCGTGTCCTTCCACGAACCGGTGCGCTGGGACGGCTGGTTGCTCTACTCGCACGAGAGCACCCAGGTGGGTGCGGGAATGTCGTATGTGCGCGGGACGGTGCACACCGAGGCGGGCGAGTTGCTTTGTTCCTTCGCGCAGGAGGCGCTGATCCGTCCGCTGCGCACCAGTGACGCTTCGATCGACGCCGCCGCCCGGTTCTGATTTCCATGCGCTTCACCATCACCCACCCGATGCACAGCCACCCGTACAACCCGGAGCTGGCCAGTGGGTCGGGTATCGCGACGGTGGCGGGGGCGGCGGAGAAGGCGGGATTTCACGGTTTCGGGTTCACCGACCATCCGGCCCCGTCGCAACGCTGGCTGGACGCGGGTGGACACGATGCCTTAGATCCGTTTGCGGCCCTTGGGTTTGCGGCGGCGCACACGACGACCCTGCGATTGATTCCGAACGTGGTGGTGTTGCCTTACCGGAGCCCGTTCGTGGTGGCCAAATCCGGGATGACACTGGATTTGCTTTCGGGTGGCCGGTTCACGCTGGCGGTGGGGGTGGGTTACCTGAAGAAGGAATTCGCCGCGCTGGGAGTGGATTACGACGAGCGTGCCGAGTTGTTCGAAGAAGCCCTGGAAGTGATTCGCGCGGTCTGGACCGGTGACGACATCACCTATGAGGGAAAGCATTTCACCGCGCGCGGGATCACCGCGCACCCGCGTCCGCTCTCCCAACCACACCCACCGATCTGGATCGGCGGCAATACGGTGGCGGCGCGCAAGCGGGTGGCCGAGCATGGTGACGGTTGGTGTCCGTTCGCGGCGCCGGCGGGTTTGGCGCGCACCGCGGGCACCGCGGTCATCGATTCGGTCGACGCCCTCGCGTCCGGCATCGACGACATGCGTCGGCGGTGCGAAGCGGCCGGCAAGGACCCCGCGGCCGTCGACATCACCTTCACCAACTTCGAGGGCGGCAGCCCCGCGGCCGACGACTTCAACGCCGACGCATACCTGGCCGGTGTGGAAAAGCTTGCGGCCCTTGGTGTCACCTGGTTACAGGTGGGACTGCCCGGTGACAGCGTGTCGCATGCGGTGGAAAGTATCGACAGGTTTGGTTCGCTGGTAATCGATGTGATCTGAATGGATTTCGCACGCGTATCCCTCTCCGATGAGGACGAAGCGTTCTACCGGCACACCCGGGCCTTCATCACCGAACACGTCACCGACGACGTGCGCCGCCGCAACCGCGAGTTCGGTGAAAATTTTGACGAGGGCGTGCATTTGGCGTTGGGCGAAGCCGGTTACCTGGCCGGGGATTTCAAGCCCGACTCCGACGGCGGCTTCAGCGCGGTGCGGCGGCGGATCTTCAACCTGGAGATCGGCCGGGCGCACACCCCTTGGTATCACTGGGGCACCACATCGGCGGTCGCGCGCTTGGTAGCGGAGTTCGCTCAACCGGAACTGGTGGACATGGTGCTGCCGGGCGTGCTTTCCGGGCACATCAGGCTGTGTCTGGGATACACCGAGCCCGAGGGCGGATCCGACGTTGCCACCTGCAAGACGCGCGCGGTGCGGGAGGCGGATGGATCGTGGGTCATCAATGGCTCCAAGATGTTCACCTCGAACGCGCAGAACGCCAAGTACGTCTTTCTGCTCACCAATACCGATCCTCAGGGGCCAAAGCACCGGAACCTGACCATGTTCCTGGTCCCGCTGGATTCACCCGGCATCGAGATTCAGGGGATTCGCACCCTCGACGGTGACCGCACCAACATCGTCTTCTACAGCGACGTCCAGGTCGACGACCTGTACCGGATCGGCGAGGTGAACGACGGCTGGACGGTGATGCGGTCAGCGCTCGCGGCCGAACACGGCCTGACACAGGGCGATGACGAGGGCCTGCAGGACGCTGGAACCATGGCAGGACACGGCATGCTGATGGCGGAGGCCGTCGACCGGGTCGCCGCGTTGGTCTCTATCGCCGACGACTCAGTCCAGTACCGCCTCGGACGCGATTTCGCCCGTGTCGAGGCGGCGTTGTCCACGCCCAGCATGTACGGCCGCGTCGCGATCGGGCAGACGATGCGTGACATTTCCGGCGATCTGATGGATTTGTTGGGGCCTGCGTCGGCGTTGCCGACCGAAGTCAAGGGCTCGCCCGACGACGGCGTGACCGAACACCTCTTCCGGTTGTCCCTGCCGATGGGGATCTACGGCGGCAGTCTGGAAGTGTTCCGCAACATGATTGCCCAGCACGAACTGCGGCTGGGGCGGCCGGTTTACGGCGCGTCTGGCGCGGGCAACTCCGCCTCGAGCTGAACCTTTTCCGCATCGAAGCTCAAATAGCCTCTGATGAGGGAACTTTCGGGTAGCGGTTCGTCGTAACTCCAGGCGATGTCCTCGATGACGGCGTCACCATCGAGGATGGCCGCCCAGTAAGTGGCGACGCCCTTGTAGTTGCAGTACGACGAGGTCGCGGTTTTCTGCAACAGGTCTGTTCTGACGTGCTTGGGTGCCACGTAAAGCCTTGGCGCTAGCGCGGTCTCGAACACGATGACGGTGTCGTCGGTGTCCACCAGCGGGATGCCATGGACGGTGACGCGCAGCCGTCTGGTGGTCGGACGGCAGTCCACCCGGTGATAGGGGTTCGGTGGATAGTGCACCAACTTGCGGCCCTCCTCGAACCAGGCGTCCACCGCGTCCCACGGAACGTGCACGTAGCCGGGCGCTTCGGGCTCGGGCTCGGTGGACAAGCCGGTGATGTCTTCGGTGGGAAATGCGTAGCTGAGCGGGCGATTTCGCCGGTGCACCAGCAGCGCCTTCTCGGTGTCGATGACGGTCCGCCCTTGGTGGACGGCCTGAATCCGGCGCGGATGGGGTTCGATGTACACCACCTCTGCAGGTATCGGCGGTGCAAAGCGGCCCGCGGGAGCGGCACTCAGTGGGCCGCGGCCGGCGACCAAGCTCATGGGTGTTCCTCCGGTGTCTGATTGTCTCTAGCTTTTCAGGTGCGGCGAGGGTTTATCCACAGCCCGGGTGCTTTGCGCAGCAGGGCGTCAGTGGACGGCACTAGAATCGAAAATATGTTCGATATTGCGGCCCATCTGGATCCGGCGGACTTGATCGCCGCGATCGGGTCGACACATCGTCAAGAGTCGATCCTGGTGGCGCGGCGGATGGCGGCGGTGGCGGCATTGTTGCGGCAGCGGACGGCCAGCGCGGAGCGCGCCGAGCGTCAGCCGGGTTACTCCGACATCGACGGATTCGACCAGACCAAGGCCGAAGTGGCGGCGGCGATGAACCTCTCTCCACTGGCGGCGAGCTACCTGGTCTTGGATGCGGCTGCACTGGATACCCGCTTGCCGAAGCTGGCGGCTCTGCTTTCGGAGGGGCGGGTGGACTGGCGCACGGCGCGGTTGATCATCAGTCGCACCGCGTTGGTCGGCGACGAGGAGCTGATCTCAAAACTGGACGAGGGGCTCGCGGCACGAATCGGCAACTGGCACGGCTGGTCGCGTCAAAGGATCATCAACGAGGTCGACGCGGCGGTCAAAAAGATCGATCCCGATGCCGTGCGGGAGCGTCGCGAGACCGCCGAGGACGAGCGTCGCATCAGGATCGACAACTTGGACAACGGGATGGCCGAGGTCAGCGGAACGGTTACCGCGACCATCGCCACGGCGTTTGATCAGGCGCTGTCACACCTGGCCAAGCAGGTCTGCGACACGGACCCGCGCACCATGGATCAGCGTCGCGCCGATGCCCTTGGTCCGCTGGTCGAAGGTCGTCGATTGCCTTGCCGCTGCGGTCATCCCGGCTGCCCGGCCGCATCCGACGGCAATGACCAGGCACCCAGTGGTGCTCGGGTGGTGATCAACGTCGTTGCTGGGGAGGAGACCGTGCTGGGCGACGGCGCAGAGCCGGGCTATCTGATGGGCTATGGCGTGATAGACGCCGAACAGGTCCGCGAATTGCTCGCGTCTGCTGCCGTGCACGTGGTCGATCCCTACACCACCCCGGTGCGGGCGCTGGATTACCAGCCGCCCGCCGCGCTGGTGCGCGCGGTGCAATGCCGGGACCTCACCTGCCGTTTTCCTGGATGCAGTCGGCCGGCCGTCCGATGCGACTTGGACCACACCATCCCCTTCAACCACCAGGATCCCGGTGCCGGCGGCAAGACGGTGTTCGGGAACCTCAAATGCCTGTGCCGCCAACAATACCGACAGCTTGAAGTACGCTTTAGTGCATGAGTGTTGTTCAGGCCGAGAATGGCGTGGTCAGGGCCGGTTGCTATTGCCGAATTTCATCGGACCCGAAGGACAGGCGCGAAGGCGTCGAGCGCCAGCGCGAGGACACCATCGCATTGTGCGAAGTCAAGGGCTGGACCCCGGTGGGCTATTACGTCGACAACGACCGCTCGGCGTCCAACGGCAAGGACCGACCCGAATGGGATCGTCTGCTGGCCGACGTGCAGGCCGGGAAGATCGACGCCATCGCCGCGTGGGATCAGGACCGCGGCTGGCGCATGATGCACGAATTGGAACAGTTGCGCAGGTTCTTCACCGCGCTGGGCCGCCGAGTTCTGTTGGCTACCACCGGGCAGGGCGACATCGACCTGTACTCGCCGACCGGGGTGTTGGCCGCGCAGATCAAGACGGCGGTGTCCGAGCATGAGATCGCCATGATGAAGGTCCGGATGCGCCGCGCCGCCCGCCAGCGCGCCGAGCAGGGCATCCCGAAGTGGACGCGGGCGTTCGGCTACCTCCGCGACACCCATCAGCCCGACCCCGTCACGGCGCCGCTAGTCAGGCAGGCGTACGCGGCGGTGCTGGCCGGGTCGTCGCTGCGCGAGGTGGCGCGGCTGTTCAACGAGGCCGGCACCTACGGGTTGAACGGCAAGCCATGGACCCCATCCACCGTGAGCCTGTTCCTGCGCAAGTCCCGCAACGCCGGTCTGCGTGCCCACAATAATGAGATCGTCGGCAAGGGCACCTGGCCGGCGCTGGTGGACGAGTCGACGTGGCGGGCCGCCCAGGCGGTGCTAGACGCGCCGGGCCGCAAGCCGGGCCGCAAGAGCGTGCGTCAGCACCTGCTGACCGGGGTGATGCGGTGTGGCAAACCGGGCTGCGCCGGCTATCTGTCAGGGCAGTGGGTGATGCAGAAGACTGGCGGCAAGCCTGGACGGCCCAAGGCAGGCCAGAAGAAAGAACCCCATAGCGGGCAGGTGGCGCATTCGATCACCTACGCCTGCAAGCAATGTCGCGGCTGCTCGGTGCGCGCCGAGCACGTTGAGCCACTGCTCATCGGTCTGGTGGCGGGCCGGTTGGCCAAGCCCGACGCGGTGGACCTGCTCAAGGCCGAGGTTCACGACGAGGCCGAGGCTGAGCGGCTGCGACTGGAGAAGAACACCCTCTACAGCGAGTTGGACAAGCTCGCGGTGGAGCGCGCCAACGGGCTGCTGACCGGCCGTCAGGTGCAGATCGCCACCGAGGTGGTACAGCAGCAAATCGACGCCATCGAATGCAAAGAACAGGATACCGAGCGGCTGCGGGTGTTCGACGGCATCCCGCTGGGCACACTGGAAGCGGCCGCCGCGGTCAAGCAGTTGTCACCGGATCGGTTGCGCGCCGTCATGGACGTGCTGATGACCGTCACAGTGGCCCCGACGGGAAAGGGCGGTCACGTGTTCAATCCCGAACGGGTGCAGGTGAATTGGCGATGAGGCAGCTTTACGTTCAGGTGTGCGACGGCAAGCGGAAGCAACCGCACCCGCCGGTCGAGTTGGGCGAGTTCGAGGACTGCCGCGCCGACCCGATTGACCGCAGCGGCTTCGAGACGGCCATTGAGGAGCAAATCGCCCAACGGCAGGCGCTGGGCCTGTCGGTGGCGCCGCGGCCGGCGCCACGGGTGCAAGGCCCGGTACTCCGGTGGCGTCCGGCCGGCCCGCGGAACGCCGACCGCAAGGACGACCCGCTCAGAATCGACAGCCGCGCCGAGAGCAAGGCCGGCTACACCTTCCGATTCGAATGCACCCATCCCGGCTGCGGCCGCAAGCAACTGGTGACCGAGCGCACGGTCGGGCTGGTCATCGACGCCCGCGGCGCTGGCGCACCGCTCGACGACGCTGGCCGGCGCGTGCTGAGCATGCGCGACTTCGACGACGTCGGAAACGAAATCGCCGCGGCGGCCCGGCGTGTCGATCCGCCGCCTGTCGGACCCACCGCGTAGGTTCATCGCCAGTACGCCTACGCGCGTGCCGCGCTGGTCCGGGCATCCGGGTGACTGGCATCCGTTTGGACACCACGGCAATAGCTGCCGGGGTGTCCAGCTGATGCTGGGAGTGCCCGTTGCTTTCTGTCAAGCCTGTCAAGCAAGCCAAAGGCCGCCTCGGTGGCCTGACCTCTCGCCGCCCCACCGGTGACCCCGAGATCACCGAGGCCCGCCGCGAGCTACACGCCGCGAAGATCGCGGCCTACATCGAGAAGGTGCTCACCGAAGCGCCGCCGCTGAGCGATCAGCAGCGCACCGCGCTGGCCGAGCTGCTGCGCCCCGCCCGTAAAGGGGGTGCGGCATGAGCGGCGACGGCGTGGGGCCGTCTGAAAGGGAAGAACCCGGCGCCATTCCTGACACCGGGTCCAACCACAAGTCAGCAGGCACCACCCACACCGATCAGCCCAAGGGCGCAACGGCGGTTCGAGAGCTGTGCGGCGGCGCGGACCCGCTGGCTGGCGTGTTTCCCGGCCAGGTCGCCCAGGATCTCTGGCGCGAGCGCTGGTGTGGGACGTGCCATCAGCCTGACGAGGCAACCCGCCGAGTACTCGACCACGGCCCTGGTTGCCCGATTCTGGCTCAGGCGTTGAAGGGGACGGTGCCGCCGGAGTGGCGGCGTTACCACTCCCACCGGCACCGGCACGACGCGGGAGACCTCTACCGCTGCGGGGGCTACCTCGATCGGCCGCCGGTATACCGCCGACCGAGGGCGAAGGCCAAGGGGGTGCAGGAGGCGCTATTCGACACCCCGCAACCGCAGCAGCGGTTGCTCGTCGAGGTCGAAGGTTGGCCTGATTACGCCGTGCTCGCTCGTAACGCGGCCGAGCCGCCGGGCGCCGCGTGAAACCTCTACACGAGCGTTCCACATCCACCCACACATTCGGACCGAAAAGGAAGTTTGATGACAATGATTCAACCGCCAGCCTCAACTGAACCGCAGTACTCACTGAATGGGACCGATCCCGCGGACGATGCGAAAGCGCCGGCCGATCCGAACGCGTCGGTCGATCCGTTTGACCCGGCCGCGCTTCGCGTGGGAGTGATGGCTGATATCGAGGTCGAGCGTGTCCTGACTGCTGTTCCGGTGCGCAGACCGAAGCGCACCGAGTTCTTTCGGGTGCACCCCGACTTTGTGCTGGACACGCTTTTGTTGGAGCGGGACAGTGGCATGGACAAGGACAGCTACTTGGTAGTGCCAGAGCTTCAGCATTTGGTGCTTCCCGAGCTCCGCAGAACGCGCCTGTTCGTTGCAATCACCAAGCGAGGCACGGTGTTTCTGTGGCCGGTGAAGTTGCCGATGGAGGGCAACGACAGCGGCCGGCGGGTGGCCGAGACCGCGCTTCAGGGAGCTGAACAGGCTAAGCGCTCATGGGTTCGGCTCAGTTGGAGCCGCGATCTTGGTGGCTACGAGATGCTGCGCGCCAAGGGCGATCTGGGCACTCCGCAATGGCCGGAGAAGAGTTTCCGTGACCTGATCGAAATTGCGTTCCAGCACCACCTGATCAACCGCCCGGATCACGAAGTGATCAGGGAGCTCGCCGGGGAGTGCTAGGTCGTGCTCGGATTGCCGTTTCGGGAGGTCTGGGCCCTCGACTTCGAGTTCGTCTCGGAGCCGGGGGCCCTGCCCGTCCCGGTGTGTCTGGTCGCCCGTGAGCTCGGCACCAACAAATTGATTCGGCTGTGGCACGACGAACTCGGCGCAGTACCGCCGTTCCCGGTTGACGACGACACCCTTTTCGTGGCCTACTTCGCCACCGCCGAGCTCGGGTGTTTCCTTCAGTTGGGCTGGCCGATGCCGACGCGGATCCTGGACCTGTACACCGAATTCCGCAACGCCACCAACGGAATTCAGTTACCCAATGGCCGCAGCCTGCTGAGCGCCTTATCGCATCACGGTATCGCGTCGATCACCGCGGAGCACAAAACCCAGGAGCGCGCCCTGGTGATGGCCGGCGGGCCGTGGACACCGACAGAACGCCACCGCATTCTGGATTACTGCCAAACCGACGTTGACCCGCTCGGGCCGCTTCTAGAACGCATGCTGCCAGGTATCTGCTCCCGTCCCAACGGTTTAGGTCAAGCGCTGCTGCGGGGCCGCTACATGGCCGCGGCGGCTCGGATGGAACGTGCCGGCGTGCCGATTGACAGCGCAACGCTAGAGCGTCTGCGGAAGCATTGGGCAGGGATAAAGCTCGACCTGGTCCGGGCCATAGACAACGATTACGGCGTCTACGACGGCACGACGTTCAAGGCCGGACTCTTTGCGGGATACCTTGCCAATAACCACATCGACTGGCCCAAGACCCCGACCGGCCGCCTGCAACTGGATCAGGACACATTCCGCGACATGGCGAAGCGATATCCGGCGCTAGAACCACTCAAAGAGGTACGTCATGCGCTCAGCGAGCTTCGCCTAGAAAAACTGGCTGTCGGCCCGGATAACCGAAACCGGGCGCTGTTGAGCCCTTTCGGTGCTTCCACTGGCCGCAATACCCCCAGCAATAACCAGTTCATCTTCGGGCCGAGCGTGTGGCTGCGCGGCCTGATCAAACCGCCTGAAGGCCGCGCCCTGGCCTACGTCGACTGGAAGTCCCAAGAGGTCTACATCGCCGCCAAGCTCTCCGGCGATCAGGCATTGCTGAACGCTGTGCTCTCCGGTGACCCGTACTTGACGTTCGCCAAGATGGCCGGCCTCGCACCAACAGACGCAACCAAGCAGTCCCACAAACCAATTCGGGATATTTGCAAGACCTGTGTGCTGGGCACCAACTACGGGATGCAGGCCGCGAGCCTGGCTGCGCGGACCGGGCTGTCGGTGATCGACGCCGAGCACCTGCTTCTCAAGCTGGCGCAAACGTTTCCGGTGTTCACCGCGTGGGCCGATCACGCTGTCAACGTCGGCCAACTCGCCGGATATCTGTCGACGGTGTTCGGGTGGACGTTGCGGACAGAGAACACGCCGAGGCCGACCACGCTAAGAAATTTCCCCATGCAAGCCAACGGCGCGGAGATGCTGCGGTTGGCGTGCTGCCTAGCCACCGAGAGAGGAATTCAGGTCTGCGCTCCAGTCCATGACGCGGTACTGATCGAGGCCGATGCCAGCGCGATCGACGACACGGTCGCCGCTACCCGCGTCGCGATGGCCGAAGCATCCCTAATCGTGCTGGACGGCTTGGAGGTTGACACCGACGTGGAAATCATCGCCTGGCCTGACCGGTATGCCGACGCCCGGGGCCGCGTGATGTGGGAGCGAATATCGGAAATTCTGAATGACCTCGACGGTCGAAAGGGTCGGGGAGGTCAGAGGGATCAGAGGGGTCAGCGTGGTTAAGACGGTGGAGGAGGTTAAGGGGATCAGCAGGGTCAAGGGGAAGGGTTTATATCTATTCCCTCCCTACCACCCTGAAATCTTATTAATAGACGCAAGTCTGGGGTTGTCAAGCTCTGGCGAATACGCAGACTCCTGCGCACTTAACACAGCACGATGAACACCGATCACGGTGCGGCCGCAACCACCGCCCTGCTGTGCTGGACGCCAGAAGGCTGCGAGATCACTTACTGGACCAACGCCGCCGAAGCCGCCGAGGCTGACGCCGCGCTGGCACCCTGCGAACCGCAGCGCGAGCAACTGCACGACATCGTCACCGTGCGCGAAGGCCGCTACCGCGTCCTCTCACTCAATGAGGGCCGATGAGCGCCGCCCGCCGCGCGGGGGGGGGGCGGGACGGGACGCGA
>NZ_HG964938.1:1535-114711 GCF_000613245.1 Mycobacterium asiaticum DSM 44297 | reverse complement strand
GCCGCCGCCGCGGCGGGGGGGGGGGGTTAATCACGGCCCCCACACCACAGCGACCGCCTTGCCAAGGCATCTCGCGCCCGTCAGCGTTTTGCCGTTGTTTTCCCGGATACAGACTGAAAGGAGCTAATTGTGGGCAGAAGAGGGCCGAAACCGGCGCCGACGCACTTGAAGGTGCTGCGGGGTGACCGGGAGCGCAATCTGAACCGTGCCGCGCCGATACCGGCCAACACTGAGGGCATCGATCTGAAAGCACCGCCTCGCGGCATTGGCGCGAAGGCTGCGAAGGTGTGGCGTCAATTGGCGCCGGATCTGGTCGACAAGCACGTACTAACGGAGTGGGATGTGCCGTTGTTCACTGCGTTGTGCCGCGTGGTTGCCCACGTCGAAACGCTGGAGACCAAGGTGCGCAACCCACCGTTCGGTTACTGCCCGGTCGACGGATATACCTGCGTGGGCAGCCAGAAGCAGCTCGTAAAAAGCCCGTACTGGTCGGCTTTGAACGACGCCTACAACCAGCTGGCGAAGCTGGGCAGCCGATTCGGGCTGTCGCCGGGCGACCGGGCGAATCTGGTGGCCGAGGTCGTGCCCGGCCGGCTTGCTCAGGGGCGGCCAATCCTTGGCCCAGAGCGACTTCTGACGTGATAATGGCAATGACGACCCGACATGGCTCAAATTAGTGCGCACCTCGCGCGGATTCAGTGAGCGAAGCTCAGAGGTCGTCGCGTAATGGGTCACTCAGCAAGGGTGGCAAGAGCCGCCAGCGATTGACCCTGGTAGCGCCAGACGTCTGCGCCTGGGATCGCGTCGAGCCCGATGCCGGTGGCTTCTTGCACGATCTTTTTGGCCAAGGTGGTCGGTGTGAACGTGGTGCCGTCTCCTGGATCGGCTGCCCATTGGAGCGGCCGGTCGCGGTGCTTGACCCAGGTGGCACGGCCTCGCCGTGGATCCCCTGCGACCCACTTGTCGACCGCGTGGGCGAGCTCGGCGTTGATCCAGGTGTGCAGATCGAGGTCGACCTGCGCCCCTTCGGGGATGGTGTTCGATTCGTAGAGCAGGAATGTAGAGCGGATGCGGCGCTTCTTTTCGGCGATCTTGGTTGCGACGGAATCGGCTGAGGCAGAGGCGATCCCAGGGGTTAACACGCGGGTGGTCGGGTCAACTGCGGGGTAAAGTCGTCGAAACACGATGCAGGTCTGTGGTGATGTCGGTCCGTTCATGAGGAACGCGTTGACCGTGTGCATCTCGATGGTGAGGTTCGGGGCGAGATCCGATAGCCACGACACAGTGGTGTATGTCTGCGCAGTGAAATCCTCAGCAAGCAAGATGATCTTTGGAACGGTGAGGATGTCGTTGTCCCAAGTACCATCAACGTGGTTTTCGAGCTGCTCTAGGGCCTCTGCGGTCGAAACCGGCTCGGTGGCAACACGGTTGAGATAGTTCGCGTGGGCGTCGGCCAGGGTTTCTTTGCTGAAACCGGCCACGAGTGCCGCGTATGTGATGGCCTGCAGGTGGATACGAGAATCAATGCCTCGTTTGAGTTCGACGACGACCAGTTGGCCGGAGCTGTCCAGTCCGAGGATGTCGAGGCGCTCCCTGGCCAGATCACCGGAATCCGATGACCACTTGTCGTACTGCGTCGTGACGATCTTCACTTGGTCACCCAGCACCTCAGGGTGGTCGATGATCCAGCGTTCAAGGTGGACCGGCTCGAGAATCCCCAATTCGGCAAGTCGTCGCGATGGCATCGGCGCACACTCCGCATCCAGGCTCGCCACCGTAAACATCAACATGTCGGACTGCATGCCGTCAGTCTGGCACTTCGGGCAAACACTGCGGTTGGGGCGCCCCTGCACAGCGCCGTAGGCCACCAGGGCAGACGATCGGTTAGTGCGCAAATCCCCGCCAGCAAGACCGAAAACAGGAGGTCAAATCGCTGTGACTATCGCGAAAAGGGAATCGTGAGCCAAGTCAGGTCTGACGTGATAATGGCAGCTACGACACCGGGAGTGACCTGGGTGGCCTTGTCATCAATGGGTGTTTCTCGCCCCGGTGCTATAAGCACTCGCCGTTGTGGATCATGAAGCACCTGTTGCACCGTGGTTCGGGCTTCTGTGGCCGCGGTGCGTCGTTGGCACCGAGACGGATATCGCCCAGCGGTGTGAGCTTGATGGATGGATCGAGTTGCTGAAGTTGAGCCAAACGGGTGTTAGTGTGCCGCCGTAGTTCGGGGGAGCGGGGGTAGTTGAGCAGTTCTCGGTATAGCCCGGCCTGCATCTCGGCTTCAGAGGGCGTGGCGAGCGTGTCATCAAGCGCCCGTTGGACGTTCCTGCGGACCTCGGTGATTCGGTCGGGCTGCACGGGCTCGCCTGCGGCGGCCGCAGCGGCGGCCATTTCGGTGTCGGTCAGATTCTGCTTCATGCCGATGAGCACCTTGGCGCAGCGCGTGCGCGGGTGTTTGAGAAGGATCTGCTCGATCTCTTCTCGGAAGGGATTCGATTCGATCACTTGCTTACTCCAGAACTAAACGTCGTGTTTGAACATCGTCGATGTCATGCATAATTGAAACGTCCGTCGGCGTCCTGCCAGAGCACCTGAATGTTGTTGGCACGCAGCATCTCAAGAAGCCCTTGTGCTGGCTCTGAAGGGACGAGGATGGTGCGGAACTTTGGTTTGACGATGTGTGCGTAATCGAGAATCTGTCCTAGCGCGAGTCTAATTGTGTTTCGGTCCACGGATGCCTTGACCTCTATGAGCTCGTCCGTGGTCCGGTCGTAAAGATCTACTCTCAAAAGTTGGCCATCGACGGGGATCTCGAGTGAAAAGACTTCATGGTTGCGATTCTCTAAATACTCCTTATATTCGTTCTGCAGCAAGGCTTCACGTCGGGCGCGTTGAGCGTCCTTCATTGCGGGGCCGACTGTGAATGTCTCGGCCGTGTTGTTCTCGACTGGGATCAGTCGATAAGAGGGAAGATTGGACAGTTGCAACCTCTGCAGCAGGTCATCGAGACGAGGGGAGTCTCCGATGATCGCGCGGATGGCGTGGACTGCTCGTCCTGCAAACGTCGGATCTCTTTCGAGAAGATCGATGATCTGCTTGCTCAGGCCGGCCGCCACGTTGGCGTTCGATATCTCAGAATAACGTGTAACCCGCTGTGAGACAGTCCACCACGGTGATTGGTCGAGTGCAAACCATGGGTTCGCTGGGTCTGGGGCCGTATCGGCTATCGCAAAGTCACTTAGTATGCGGGCGACCTCAACCTTTACGTCTTGGAAGGGCACCGGTTCACGATGGCCCGACCGTTGCCGACTGATGGCCCATAGCAAAACCAGGTACTGGTACGGTGCACGCTGACCATCGGTGTGTGTATAAACGCGGATATCTCGGAGCACGGCCAGTGCGGTGTCAGCATCGATGATCTCCTCCGACCAACTGGTTCCCGCTGGCTCGTCATCTTTCTTTGCGCCATCCGTTTTGATGCCTGAGTCTTGCTCCTCCCTGAGTTCGCGCAGGCGAAATACAATGACGTCCCGTTCTTGTTGGTTTATGTCGGGTGCCCGGCGGATTCTGTAAGGCTCGGCTTCGTCGATTTCGAATCGGCCGACGTATCGCTGGATCACCTCGTCACTGTTGGGCTTCGTTCCGGCAGCCTCAAACAGGCGTAGTGCTTTGCCATCTCGCTTGTGGTGCAGGATGGCGGCGTTACCTGTGCTGGTTAGTTGCTGATCACCTTCCTGGCCGTCACCCGTGTAGTTGTAGACCCCGGTGACGTGATCCCAACCGTCGTAGTTGTAGCCGAACTCTTCGGCTGCCGACGGGTCGGAGTAGATGAATACGTTCAGCGTTTGGGCAGAGGGGGCGATTCCGGAGTATTGGCTGCCACCGAAGCGCCGCCGCCGGTCTTCGCGGCTAAGGGTATCGCCGGGTGCGATATCCCAATTCGCGGAATTCATATGCTGCAGTGCTCCTTTCGTGAATCACCGGTTTGCTGGGCAGACGCGATTAGGTGTTGTCCACGCGCTGCCGGTCAAGTCGAAGTAGATGCCGATCCAGTCGCTCGGACCGCAAAAGCTGATGCAGGTGATCGAGTATCCGTACTGGAATTGGGCTTTCAGCTAGCCCTGATCGCCAGGCCGACAGAGCGTCGAGGCGAGCGGACCGCTCCGTCTTCTGGAGTTGTTCGACTAGCTGTTCGTGTTCCCTGAGCAACCACTCGCCTTGTCCCTCGTCCAATAGGAAGCCTTGTGATCCGAACACGGGTATCTCGAGCCTAAGTGCGACTGACCAATGACCTGGTCGTGCGATGTAAGCGGAGAGAAGTTCGTCGCGGTTGTAGGCGTCCGCTAACAAGGTATCTAGGTCGATGGGCACTGTGGGACGGAACTCAAAAGTGACGTACTTCAGCCAACTCGTGGCGCGTCCGATTGTGTAGTTACGGCTATCGTCACCGTGGTAGGGCGTGTTGTGGATCTCGCGGCGCGCGAACTCCATCGCAGCGATCATCACGCCGTACGATTTCCATAGGCTTCCCGCGGAAAGGTCCTGCCGCAGTTGCGCTCCGAGGTAAGCCCGCACGTCCTTGATGTCTTCAACGTAACCTGAAACGTCATTGAAGATGCGCAGGAACCGATCTCGTTCACGAGGGTGGACCAGCACGGCATTCCATGGTGCATCCGTGTCGAATCCGTCGACTGGCCCGTAGTAGTTAAGGCCGGAAAGCAGAATGTTGACTCTGTCACCTGGTTCAACTTCGCTCAGTTCGACGGTGATGCGTTGACGTATCGAGTGGGAAACGTTGTGTCGCTCGAGGAGTCGCTGAACCTTAGCAGCTAGATCGTCGGCTGATGCGTACGCGTAATCGAGCAAATCGGGACGAAGTTCGTCGGATATGTCTTGATAGAGCCAGCGCTGTTCGAAGTGGTACTCGAGTGGCGACCGCCGCACCTGGATGATGTGCGCAGTGACTTTGTTCGGCGTCCATCGAAGCGCACGGCCAGCGACCTGCATTAAATGGCCAATGCTGGACGACGGATAGGTGATGACTGCCGCGTCCAGAGACGGATCGTCGAACCCTTCGCCCACGAGTTGACTGGTTGCGACGAGGATTCCAGCCGGCTTGGCACTGAACTCATCAAGGAACTCACCGCTGTCTGCAAGTCCACGACTGTTAGATCCGCCGTGAACGTATCCGATGTCCTCTGCAGTTAGCGGATGCGACTGCCGTTGGTCGAGTTGATCTTGAAGAGCTTTATAAAGGGATTCAGCGTTTGCCTGCAACGACACGGCAACGAGCGGTTTCGAAAAATCGCTCTCGGTGCGGTCGAGGAGGTAATCAGCGAGTTCGTGTAACCCGGCAGGTGAGGACCAGTCAAGGGTCGGCATTTCCTCGGGCGGGTCGAAGATGGGTTCGATGACGCAGCCACGCTCAATTAGTTGGCGGTAACTGGTCGTGTAGGCGATCTCGTCAATGCCAATAGGAAGCGCATCGGCCCGGTTTGGTGTGGCCGTCAGAAATAAAACGGGCAGATCGCCCTGCTCGACGACCGGGCGATAGCTGGGAGCCGCCGCGTGGTGCGCCTCGTCGACGATAATTAACGATGTCTCAGAAAGCTTTCCCACCGTCTCTGTCAGATCGTGGGCCATGGTGAACTGCACACGTTCGAAGAGTGCGGCCGCTTGTTCGGCAGATAGGTCAGTCGCTCGAATCAAAGCCTGCAACGTACGCCTGGCTTGACGTCGAAGATGGTGCCGATGAGTCACCCACAGCACCATCGCGCTGTTGTCATTCAGCCAGTCCAGCGCAACACGTAGGGCAACTGTTGTCTTGCCAGCACCAGTGGGCAGCACCAGCCCCACCTTGCGACCGGTGCTCAGTCGGAGTCCTTCGAGGCTCTGCTTCACTGCGACTTCTTGCCATGACCAGTCAGGCTTGATCGGCTGATGGTGAGGCTCTGCTCCTGCGACGGTCGTTGTGGTAACTCCCGTTTCGGCTGCGACCCCCTGAACGACGCCGATGGGCACGCCAAACTCGTCCGCGACCCGTTGGAGTCGGCGCGGATCATCAGCGGGGAACATCTCCACTGCTCTTTGAACCGCTTTGGGATCCATAGCCCAATCCGTCGGCTCGTCGACGGCGGCTATCGCGGCCTCTAGTGCTGCCAGGGTTGCACTGTTCACTCCGCGGGACTCATCGTTGGTAAGTAACCCGTGTATGCGATTTGGATAAATGCGCGGAGCGCCCTCGCCGAGAGCTTCGGAAAGCTTCTCAGCCAGAGCGTTCACGCTGCCAAACCTGAGCACCAAGCGCGCCAACTCGGAGGTCGCCGTCTGCACTCTTGGGTCGTGTCGTCCGTGCCGAGGCATCAGTCCTCCGATGCGTCGATCATCTTGATGAACTTCTCGGCCAGGTCATGTACCTGTACGAGTTGTCCTTTCAGGAACGAGCCCTCGGCGGCAAGTTGCTCAGCTTTGAACTCTGAGAGGCGCCGTAGCAGGTCATCAAGCACTGCATGAGGTTTCTTAGTCGCCTTATGCATCAAGTACTCAGCCTCGACCGCATGCATGGTCGGAGCATCTTCTGGATTCTCAACGTCGAAGCGCGATGCGAAACTCGTAGGAGGCGTCTGTGACTCGTCATACCGGTTGATTTGATCCCACAACAGGATGTTCTCATGGCGGAAGAATTTGTTCGGATTGGTGTCCCCATTACCCCGTCCCGGCTCCTTGAAGACCCAGGCGAACAGTGCCTTCTCACCCTGTTCAGGAATCGCAAGGTCGTCCTCTCCGACGCCTAACTTCCCGCGTACCCACGGCTTCTTGCCGATATTTTCGAATAGGTAGTAGTCCGTCTTTCCGAAGGATTCTCCCTCGGGAAGTTCGTCTTCCCACTCCGCCATGAAGTGTGAGAACCATTTGGCTGCGCGGATTTTGCGCTTCGTCACGGTCTCGCCGAGCGACGCCTCCTGGGCAATTTTCTTGATCGTCGCCGAATCCCAGAACAGTTCCGTGCCGGCGCCGTGGGTGTCGGCGAACAAGTGCTCGAACCGGCGCAGCAGCCAGATGTCCTCGGCGTAGTTGCCCCACTCTCGCGCATGAACGATGTGGCGCACGGCCAATACGCGCGGTAACTTCCGCAGCAACTCCGCGGGAGTTGTCGCATCAATCGGCACCACGTCCAGTTTTTCGGTGTCGGCAATGATCTGATTGATCCTCTCGACGACGTCCTCCGCCGTTTCGAGGTCGCGCTTCGAATACGCCGTCGGCTTGGCCTGCATCCTCTGGAGTTTCTTGACGGCCTTATCGAGTTCGGTGGTGCGAATCCGATTGAGTGATACAAGTCGTCGATTGCCTTCGACGACGACGTAGTGGTCGGGATCATCGGGATGCTGCCAGACGACGATCCGGTCGATTGGCATCCAACCCTGACCGCGGATGGCCTCGACGAGGTCATCGATCCCGTAAGACTTCTCGCCGATTTCGTCCAGGATCTCTTTTCGAGTCGCTGGGTCAAACAGCGCATCCGCATCCGCATAGCCGGGAGCGTCTTCGAGTGCCAACCGGGGGTTGTTCGGGTCAGGGAACAGGTTGGCGATCGGCACCTGCACTGGATCCCGCAAGTACTTCTCCATCGGGCGTCCTTTCTTTAGGAGGGTTCACTGCTAGTAAGCATACCATAAAAGTGGAATATCTTAAGTATCAGTCAAAATTATGGAACAGCCAGTCCACGCGCCAGGGTAGCTTCGGACCTACCGTGAGAGACTCGTCAGTGGCCCGATGCGACGCGACTGCCGTCATCCTTCGCGACGATCCCGGCGGACCGGGCGTAGTCGAGCGCCTTCTTCAAGTGGGCCTTAATTGCCTTGGTCCGGCGTGAGCGACCGAACGTTCGCAGCATCCGGTCCTCGAGGTTCTCGAGATCCAGTGGACCTTCGCGGAGTAGGAGTCTCGCAGCATTTGCGATCTCGACCGGGCTCACCTCCTCGAATGGGCGGTCGGTCGAACTCGGGTTTGGTCGAAACTCTGTCCACGTCGACCTGTCGATGGTCGGTGGCCAAACAAACTTGTCGTTGTCGATGTCGTATCCGAGTCCTTTTATCTGCTGCACAATCCGTTTGCTCCGCGCGTGGTGAAGGCGCGTGACACCAAAGGACTGGGCGATCAGGCGCGCCAGCCGATCGAGCTGGATGGGACCTTCGTATTCGACGATGTCGGTGGCAACTGCACGAACTTCCTCCTTTGCGCGTTTGTTGGGAAGCTCGTCGAGCACTGCACTGTCGCCGACATGCACGACGGTCCACGGTTCGAACTGAAAGCGGCTATCGCCGATAACCGGTGTGGCTGCCGTATCGGCCCGCTCAAGAACGGCCGCCTCCGGCGTCACCTCTTGTGCCTCCGAAACGTGCGCCGGAGTTGGCACACGATCGGGGACAAACAGGTGCGACTCTTCGACCACTCGTCCGAGAGAGGCCGAGCGCATCCGTTCCGCTTCGGCTCTTCCTTCTTGATCGCCGATGTGGCTAAGGAGTCGCACCACAAAGTCGTGTGTTCGCCACGCATCGAGTGCTGTGAATTCATCGTTGTGGGCCCAGCGATTTCGAACGATGCGAAGCTCGCCTCCCAGCACGGAGAGGGTTCTTGTTGGGTCACTGAACGGGTATCCAAGCCCGCCCAACCTTTCGGTCAAGATCCGCAGTTGCGCCTGCAGGTCACCTGTTGAGTAGTTCTTGGGTAAGTGGCCCTTGGCGCGGTCAAGTTCGGAGAGCACCGTGGTCCACGGCAGTCCGCCCAGCTCTGGTGCTAGCACCGCGGCGATGTATTGATCAAGCCTCGATGCAAGGTAGTCAAGGGCTGCCTGGACGGAAGCGCGATTGTCCATCGGAACTCCTGTCGTCGTTGCTGGTTACGAATCGTCCCTCGACCGAACCCGAGGTTGTCAACGTCTGACAACCACGGTCGTCGGCGATCGGTCAGTTCTTGAATATGTTGCGGAGGTCAATGTCGGGATTCGTCGTTCCGCCGACGAGGTGTGTCGTGTACTCCGGGCAGTCGAATCGGAATGTGCACGTTGTGCATTGGGCGGTTGTCTCTGCGGTCAGCCGCTGGCCGACGGGGTGGTTGTCACGGGCGATTTCTCCGGCCTGTACGGCGACTGGATCGGCTTCGAAGATGTCGGCGGTAGCTCGCAGGGCCCGGACCTGCTCATAAGTCCAGGCGAGGGCCGCGTCGACGATGGATTCGTTGACGTCGATGGCGAGTAGCCGTCGCTCGCGCCGAGGTTCGTTGATGAAGAACAGGACGCAGCGTGCCGGCAGCGTCCCGGTTCGATCTCGATAAAGTGCCGCATAGGTGAGTAGTTGGCGAACGTAGTCGTCTACGAACGGACTGGTGGCGCGGGTGCCCTTGTAATCCCAGATCTCGATATCGCCGGTTTCGGCGGTCATGGTTGTGGTTTCGACGTGGCCGCGCAGTTCCGCCGTATCATCCCATTCCCAGGTGCGGTGATAGGTGAGCGGCTCCCGCTGCTGAACGACGAGGTCGAGGATTCCGGTAAGCAGGATGCGCGACCTACCGGAAAACATCCCCGGGAGTACTTTCTTGACCGCGCGAAGCTCGTATTCGGTGTGCTGTGCGCCCTCGATAACGGCCTTCACCACCGCATCGATGCGGCCATTGGGGTAGAGATTGCCAATGACGCGGTCGATCGTGCCGGCTTTGGAGAGGAATGCAGTCCTTATGCCGCGCGCCCACAGCACCCGGAAGTAATGGTCGAGCTGCGCGCGGAGTTCGGCTTCGGTGGCGTGTCGTCGGCGGTTGAAAGTTTCGTGGTGCTGGCGGGTCAGCCACTCCATGGCGTGATGGACGAGCCGACCCTCCATGGCCTGCACGACCTCGTAAGGGTGGAAGCCGGCACGCTTCTCGTAGGCCCATGCGCGGCGGCACCTGCGGTGGGCTAGCAGATCACCGGTGTAGGACACCTCGATGACGTCACTCATGGAGTCCACCTCCGTTCGTTGATGTCGCCCCGCAGCGTTCGGCGCGGCGCTGTATCGAAAAGGCTCGCGAGGGCCGGGTTGAGCGCGGTCATCGGCCGCGTGTCGGACGGGTCGTGCAGGAAGGTGAGGCGCTCCTTGGCCCGAGTCATCGCGACGTAAAGCTCGCGTTCCCGGTCCGCCAGCGAGAGTTCGTTGACAGTCCGGTCGGTGCACACCGGTTGTCCGTCTGCGTCGACGCGGTACTGCACCGACTGGCCGCTGAAGAGCATCGTCTGCAGCACCGTGTGCGGCGTGGGGTCGCGGCCGGTGAGTCCGACGTATACGTGGTCGAATTCGAGGCCCTTCGCCTGGTGGAAGGTGAGCAGCATGACGGCATGCTCGGCGAACGCATCGTCCTCGATGTCATCGAGGGCAGTCTCCTCGACGATGGTGCCGAATACGTTGAGAAAGCTCCACATTTCATCCGGCCAGATGATCTTGCCGGCGGTGTTGCGGGTCGGAGCGAGCGGCTGATCGAGAGAGAAGCGACTGCGTCGCGTTGGCGCGATATTCGCCTCGAGCAGCTGCGTGAAAAGCGCCTCGCGGAATAGCGCCGGTGTGAATCCGACGCTGCGGAACGTCGGGAAGGACAGCAACCGTGCCACGACCCCGCTGAGGGTTAGACGGGTAGCGCGCCCATTGCCTCGCTGGTGGGCCTCTGTGGCGCGGACCAAATCGGAGCGCAGCTGGTCAAGGTAGGCAAGCAGCGCGGCAATGTCGGCGCTCGGCCTGCGGATACCGGCCGTACTGCCCCGGAAGCCTTTCTGGATGCCTGCATGCGCCGGACTGACGGCGAAACCTGGCGGGGCGGCCTGCGCGAAACCGGCTTTATGGGCGTCGTTGCAGGATGCCCAAACCATGATTTCTCGACCGCCGGACCCAGCCGGTGCGATGTCGACCGGGTCGATGAGATAGGAAAGCAACGCGGCGAGATCGTAGACGGGGCTGCCTCGTCGGGCCGCTGTCTTATTGCGTGGGTTGTACACGCGCAACCCGCGGTTCTGTAGCGCCCGGCGCAGATCGAGCCCAGGGGTGCCACCGCGCTGACCCTCTCGCTCTGAGGTCGAGAAGAGCAGGACGGCGACCGACGGGGAAACGGTAGGCGCATCAGGTCGGCGGCCTGCACCCAGCACGTCGATCTCGGCGGCCACCTGATCACACACGGACGACCATGGTCCTTGCAGGAGGCGTGGTGCTTCACCCTTCGCCGTGGTGCGCGGGGAGCGCATTCTCTTGGGCATCGAAACGGCAGACAAGACAGTGACGTCGCGGAAAGCGGCGCTGAATGCGGTGATGCTTTTCGTGCTGCGCCAGTTTTCCTCGAGCTTCTCCCGCCGGTATGCGAAGTCGTTCGCCCGGCAGCAGCCCTCGAGTCCGATGAAGCACGCGATGTCGGACCCGCGGAACCGATACAGTGCCTGGTCGTCGTCGCCGACCACGGTGAGCCGGGCTTGCGGCCTGTCCAGCCACCGCAGATGGATCGCCAACTGTATTGGATTGGTGTCCTGAAACTCGTCGACGAAGATGTGGTCAACATGCGGTAGCACGGCGTTCTGCCTGTCGTGGAAGCGCCGCTGGATGGTTGCAAAGTCGAGGATCTGGTGACTGTCGAGGTAGTCCTCCCAGCGCTGCTGAAGCGTCACCAGGTCGTTCGTGAGCCCCGGGGCCACGGCCTCGAGCCCATTGTCGACGCCGGTCGTGCCGCAGCGCGGTATCCAGGTTTCGGTGTGCTGCGCAAGGACCGCCTGCAGAAACGAGATGCGGTCAAAAGTGTTACCCGGCCACCGACCGCCGTCCCACGGGGGCCGAAACACCGCCACCAAGTCGTCGGTGCTGAGCAGTCGGTCCACGACCCGTTGCTGGGCGGTGCCGCTGTATCCCAGCACCATGCGGAGTGCCCGAGTCAGGCGCACCCGCGTCTCCAGTTCGTCGATGACCTGTGTGCCCGCAGTCATATGCGCCGCGTCAAACTCTGCCAGCAACGAGTCACAAAGGCTGTGCAGCGTGCCGATCCGCAGATCGTGAACGTGCGGGTCGGCGGGGTCGAGGCCACGCTTGCGCGCCTGCTCCAGTAGGGCGTCGCTGCGTTCGACGATGCGCACCGACAGTTCTGTCGCCGCCTTGTTGGTGAAGGTTGTCACAACCACCCTGCTGGCCGCGGTGCCGAGCACCATTAGTTCGTACAGCACCCGCCACACCAGCATTTCGGTCTTGCCTGACCCCGCTCCAGCAAGGATTTGTAAAACCCGGTCATCGGGGCGAACCGTGATGATTCGACGCTGTGGTCCTGCAGGGTCCAGGGGCTCTCGGCCGACTTCAACGAGAACCTCGTCCACCAGTTCGAAGAACACGTCTGCGGGAACTAGACCGTTCGAGTCTGATTCTGTAGTCCCCAGGACATGCTTCGCGCTGCGGCCGTCATCAGCAGCGGGACCTCGGTCCCGCGGCGAGGAAACACCGCCGGCGCCGCGAGCCCGCCTCGGACCGTTCCTGCCAGCCATTTCACCTCACTGATCCAATATTACGGCCATAGTAGCAGACTGATCCACTATTTTGGAATTCGCACGCGGCGACCTGGCCGTGTGGACCACTTCGCCGCTTGCCCGATCGAGAGCACTCGCGTCCTTACGGTGAAGGTGGGATCGCGATCCTTTCAGCCACAGCGAGCGGTGGTGCTGGCCCTCGGTGCAACCGTCAACCCCACCGGTCGACGATTGCGCGGACTGCAGAGGTGACGTGCCCTCGGCTGACGATGCGAATATCTAGGCCCCTGCATTCGACGACGGCCAAGGCGCGTTCGATGGCGGTGTCGATCCAGTTGTCTTCGTTGCCGAAGGCGCCACCTCCCAAGCGGGTCAACAGAACGGTGTTGGAGCCGCCTTTGCTGGCCTGGTCGGCCGCGGCCAGTAGCGTCGCTTCATAGGCGGCCTCTAAGACCAAGCGCGCGAACAACTCCCAGTTGGCCCGCGGCAGCTGCGAATAGGCGATCGGAAGTGCCGAGCAGAAGGCCTGCGAGACACGCCGGCGCGGCCCGTCGGCCACGTCGGTGACCTCGACGTCGCGGTGCAGTCCGATCGCTAAGTGGCCGCGCAGCATATCGAGCAGGTCTGCCGAGGCCGTGCTCAGCAGTTCGGTGATCGCCGCGAGACCCTCTCTACTGCACAGGGCGTAGCCGTTTTGCATCCGCCATAGCCTGCTGACCGGCATCCCCACCGCGTCCGACAACGCCGCGCCGAGCCCGGCCAGCGCGTCGACCTGACGCTCGCGCGTTTGACCGATCCCCTCGCCGACCGGAACGCGGTAGTTGCGGTAGATCGTCGCCGCGCCCGCCGCGATCGCGCATGCCGGCCCCTGGGTGGGGTCGTAGGCGTAGCGCGACACCCCCTGCTCGGGAGTGATGTCTTGGGAGGTCATCTCCAGGAGGTTGAACTGCGAGGCGACCTGAAACAGGGCGCCCTGCAATGCGGAATCGCAATGCAGGGCACGGACGTCTCCGACCACGATGCCCACCGAACTGCGTTGCTGTCCGGTCGGATTCACCCGGCCACGAAGCTGCGCCAGCGTCGGCAACGTCAGCTCCCCGATCCCGTAACGGTGTCCGTTGACCGTGGACACCAACTCGTCGCCTTCCACGAGCAGCCGACCCTGGGTGGCGTCATATCCCGCCTCTTCGCGGAATCCCATTAGGCGTTCGAACCAGTCGCCGGAGGCGTAGGGACGTGACGCTGCCCGGTATCCCGGCATCATCACGCCCTGCCTCGTGCGGCCCGGCGCCGAAGAACATCATGCTGCACTGGCTCGTCGGGAACCTGGTGGTCGGCTTCGCAAGTTCCTCGCCGCAGTTCCTGCAGGCGCCGCAAGGTGGAGTCGTAGTCCAGGCCTTCGGTACCGATGAGCCAGGCCCCGATCACGGTGCCGGTGCGGCCCTTGCCGCCCCAGCAGTGGACGTAAACGACTCGGCGGGCGTCGAGTTCGGCCCGGATGTGCCCGAGTATCCGGTCGTATCCCGCATCCTCGATGACGTTAGTGTCGGGAATGGGGTGGCGGCTGTGCCTGGGCAGTGTCAGGCCGCGGGATTCGGCGTCCGCGCGCAGCAGCTCTTCGTAGGGAATCAATCTCTTTCCGCCGCGGCCCCTTTCGCCAGGTTCGGTGAGGTCCACGATGGAGTCCACACCGGCGTCGAGTAAAACCTCCCGCTTGCGGGCGCTGTGGACCGGATCAAGCGCGCCGGGGTACTGGCCGGCCAGCAGGCGTCCCGGCTGCACCCACCAGGCGTGCAGGATCTGGTCGTGCGGCCAGGACGGGGTCTGAAGGTGCGCGACGTTGAGTGTCGGGGTTTCAGAGAGACGGGGTTCGAATGACATTGATGCTTCCTTTCGCTGAATGAGTTGGGTATGCGGTTGTGAATGCGGTCGTGACACCACCCCCGAGCTGGGCTTCAGGGATGCCGTCTACCGCGTCCACGTTGCGCACGCGCTAGACGGCATCTGGTGAAGCAGAGTGCTCGGCGTGATCAGGCCGGGCTCACCCGCGCTCAGCGCGGGACACCTTCGCCAGTACCGCCTTGAGCTGGTCTTGGCTCAAGGTGCCCCGCCGGTAGCACGACCGGGCCATCTCGCGCAGGACCGGTACGCTGAACCGGCGTCGACCGCCGCCCTTGCCGATGCGGATCGGTTCGATGGGTGAACCGTCCACGTGGGTGAAGACCTTCTCGCGCAATCCCCAATAGACCCACTGCACCGACTTGCCGAAAAGCTTCGCGACCTCGCTGGTGCTGAAAAACTTCTCTTCGACGCCGGCCTCATCGGCTGGCTCACCGCTTGATCCGGCGGGCGATGCCGGTGACTGTTCGGCCAGTGCCAGCTCGATCTCGTCGCTCAGCGTCACCATGCCCGCGCTGGCCAGGGCCGCGTGGTCGAGGGAGTCGACCGCACGGACCTCGGACCGCAGGGCGTAGTCGATCTCGTTGTACCCGCCGGTCGTCGGGCACGGCGCAAGGTCGCGGCCCAATAACAGGTCGACTCCGTGGCGCTGCAGAACCAGGCTGAGCCGGCGAAGATGCTGCTCGCGGCCCAAATCCGGCAGCGGGAACGGGACCCAAATGTCGGTCCGGGTGCTGATGGCGCTACGCAGTGCCCCGACCACCGCCTCAACTTGGGTCAGGTCGTCGCGCGAGGCCGCCTCGCCCAAGTCGAAGGCATGCGTCTCGGCGATCACCGCTCCGTGTTCGGCCGCCTTCTCGCTCAGCGTCTCCGCCCGCTTCGCGGTGTCGCGATCCCCCAGGACGATGACGGCCTTGCTGGCGTGGATGGATTGTGTCATGGTTCTGACCTCCCTCTCGATACTGTGTATCGGATATTGACAAGTTACTACTGTGTATCTGATTAACAGATGATATTGACAGATTATTCCCCGTTGATGCAGACTGTCAACTGTGAATCGGGTACACTCATCCCAGGAAGGAGGCCGGCTGTGAATTGGGAGTCCCCCGACGGGGGGGATCTGGTCGCACCGAGTGACATCGCCGACCTCGCCGGAGTCACCCGCGCCGCGGTGAGTAACTGGCGAAAACGGCACGCCGACTTCCCGAAGCCGGTCGGAGGGACGGTCGCTCAGCCCCTGTTCAGTCGCGCCGAGGTCGAAGATTGGCTCCAAACCCACAGACCTGCGCGCCAGCCCCGGGATGCCGGTGGGCTGCAGGTGTGGGCTGTGGTGAATCGCTTCCGCGACGAGGTCTCCCCGTCGGCGGCGCGCTCGCTGGCGCTGGCGTTGTTGTGTGCCCGGAAGCTCGCCGACCGAACACCGGACCTGGAGACCTTGCGCCACGCGGCAGAAGAGGCGCGCCTCATGCCGGCGCTTGACGTCGTCGCCGCGCGCCACGATGAGGACTGGCGGGAGCTGGTCAGTGCAGCGCTACACGATGTCACCCGCCGCGCTTCGCCGCGCACGGACACCGGCGCTACCGAGCGCCTTGCCGAAGCGCTGTTTGACGTGATCATCCCCATCGCAGTCAAAGACCTCGCAGCCGTCAGCGACTTGGTGCTGGAACGCGCGGCGGGAAATGCGGGTCGACTCGCCGCCGTCCACGGGGCGGTGGGAACACGACTGGCGCAACTGCTCGCGCAAGCCGGTGCCACCGCCACCGGAATCGTCTATGACCCGGCCTGCGGAATCGGCGAGGCCCTCGTGAGGTCGTGGCAGCAGAACCCCAACCGCGCCGGTCTGCAGCTAATAGGTGCCGACATCGAGAGTGAGTACGTACGCATCTGCCGGCAGCGCTGCTTCCTTTACGGCGCTAAGGCGACGATCACGGAGGCCGACATCTTGTACCGCGATCCCCACCCGGGGCTACTCGCGGACGTCGTCATCGCCGAACCACCGTTCGGGGACAAGATGCCAGGCGGCTTCAGCGTCACCGATCCACGCTGGGCTCTGGCCGGACCGCCGCCGCCGAACAACTCCGAGACCGCATGGCTGCAGCACGCGATCGCCCACCTGAAGGAGCCCGACGGCCGTGGTTATGTCCTGACTTCGGCCGCCACCACCGCCGCCACGAGTGCGGCCGACACCCGCCGTGCACTGGCCGAGCAGGGCTGCGTGGAAGCCGTGGTGGCGCTTCCCCGCCGATTCCTCACACAAACGGCGGTACCCACGGCACTGTGGGTGCTGCGCACACCGCAGCGAACGTCGTCGTCGGACACGGTGACCTTCCTTGACGCCTCGGCACTGAACCCGCGTCGCAAGGAAAACTTCGAACTGCTCTGCTGGCTCAGATGCCCGGAAAGCCGGCTCGACCCCCAGCTGCGGCGCCGTCACACCTCGATCGGGGACATCCTGTCCGACGACCGGGTCACCTTGGACCCCCGGCATTGGACTCAGACCGTCGACCCCGCGGCGCTCGCCGAGCGTTATCACCGCGCCGCAGCAACGCTCAGCCAAGAAATCGCCACCCTGCACTATCCGAAAAGCCTGACTTACCCGCAGATCCCAGCCTCCGCGCGTCCGGTCACCATGCGTGTGCTCGAACGACAAGGAGCGCTGAACATCGTGCGCACCCGCAGGACACGCCGCCGTGACGCCGGCACCGGCGACGACATCGACGACCCGCGGCTGGTCACGCCCGCGATGATCATCGACGGACTGCTGCAACCGACGGAACTTTCCGACCTGCACACATCTGCTGTCGGCAGCGCCGGAGGCGACGACCGTACAGCGATCGATGACGGGGTCACCCACCCGGGCGACATACTGGTGGCCACGCGCCCCAGCGTCACCGCGGTCGTCGACGAGACCGGCGGGCGCGTGCCGGGGCCGGGGGTGAGCCGGGTGCGGGTCGACCAGCACCAGTTCAACGCACACTATGTCGCGGAATGCCTTGGAGGCAGCTGGAATCAGCGGGCCGACACCACCGCTGACGGCGTGAGCATCCAAGACCTGGAAATCCCGCTTCTTCCGCTCGACGAGCAGGGACGCCTCGTCGCGGCGGTGGCTCACGCGCGCCGACTCGCGGCCGCGGGCCGGCGCATGGCCACCGCCGCGGATGACCTGGCCGCAGCGCGACTCGACGCAATTCGGTTCGGAGTCAACCTGACTGAAGACCGGTAAGCGGCGCCTCATAATCAATACTGTGACGCGGCAGAGATCGCAGAAAACACGACGGAGACGGGGGCGCCGCCGCCAAGATTGCCAAGATTGCTTTGCGGGATTGCAGGAAAAGTTGCCAACGCGAGGCGCCATGTCGGCTGCGATTCTTATTGGGCTGGCGGCACTTTGGACGAATGGGACAAGTGCAGCGAGTGCGGGACGGTCGTAGGAGTGACTCGTGGGTGCGGACGCCGAGGGTGCTGGCTACGGCGCATGCCTTTCGGCCGATGCTGTAACCTCTCGGCCCGGTAAACCGATGTCCGGCGACGGTCGCGCGCAGCACTCGTGGTCGCGCCTCGCATTGATGGGGTCACCACGATCTCAGGCCCGTACGGTCCACTAACCGGATGCTTCCATCACCTGCGCGCCGACAACGTGAAGATCGCACGTCCCGTAGTCACGTGCCGAACGACGAAACCGGCCGGCGCCTATTTTCAGTGGAAAGTCCATTCACGCTTGCCGCTGGTAGTGCGCTCGTGTCTGCAAGTTGCTGGGTCGACTGCAGGTCATGCCTTCAATCGAAGACCAACTTCCCGCGGTCGCCGCGTGATAACACGGGATACCCGGCGACAAGCGTGGTCAACATCCACGGCAGTTCTTTTACGCTTCTCGGCGGCGGCGTCGCCGAGGCCGCCCGTAGTACTCGTGGACCGTTTTGACCTGGCCGGCCCAGAAAGCTAACTTCTGGTCAGTAGTCGCGTCCGTGGGTAGCAACCTCAGCAATTGGGCCAGCTTGTAAAAGCCAGCGCCGGCGTCGTTTCGGTCAATGTAGACGACAATCGCAGACAGCATCGCTCCGCACTCACTCAAGTTCTCCCGAGAGATGTCGCCAAGAATGATGCCCATTGCATCGCGGTCGCGATCTAGCTCGAAGTCAAAAGCAGGTAAGCCCGAGCGCCGCGCGATCGCCCAGTTGACCTCGCTATAAGAGGTGAGGCGGCCTCGTTTCGCCTGCTCCTTGAGGAAGTCGGTTGCCTGGGCCAACAGTTCATCCCAGTCCTCTACCGTGCGTCCGAAACGTTGTGGATCACGGCTCATCAATTACTACGTAAACATCGGTAGTTCGGCGCGCGGGGCGGCGTAGTCCGCCTCAACGACGTCGCGCTTTCAGCGTTCGCCACTTGACGATTCAACGATCCCGGCCCACAGCCGGGGACACCCCCGTAGAGTATGGAACATACCGTGGTCATCGAAACCGGATGACCGGAACGGGGTTCAAAACCGCCGCACATCATGGTCTTGACACGACACCTGCTAGGCGGTCGGCGGCGCATTGTCCGGCGGCGAGCTCTTCGCTTTGCCGAAAATCGCGCCGACCAAGTCACCCATTGCCCGGACGAGGTCGGCGACTGCCTTTAAGACCTCACCGACCGCCGACAGCGGCGTTCCAGGATTGTGCTTGCCGTATACGTCGAGGAACACGGCGGCGCTGGACCCACCGTGCATGTACATCGTGGTGGCCATCCGGTTCGCCATCCTTCGGTCCACGAGCCACCCGATCGTTATCAGGCTGACGATCGCCAGGCTCGCTAGGGCGATGATCAGCACCCCAGTTAGTAGAGGAGGCCAGGATGATTCGGCCGGTGGTGTCTGGGCCAAGGCCCCCTGAGCGGTGCACACCGCGTTTGTGACCGCCGCGTCGGCGATCGGCATCAATTTCGTTGGCATGTCTTCTCCCAGCTACTTGGTGAGTCCAGTAGTGGGATTGGGCTGGTTCGAATCGACCATCAGTCGAAAGCCGAAAGCCTAGCCGGCTCAGGCCAATCCCGGAATAAACCAGCTCGATCGGATCTGCCGACGGCTGGTGTCAGGTAGTGGAAAGCCGGCGGACAGTGTCCTGTCCGGCGGCCGGGTCAGCGGGACTGTCATCCCAACCCGGTGCTGGGCGCAGGCCCGAGTTTTCCGGTGCCTAATCGCGCCATGTATGCGGAAGCGTGACGTCGAGGGTGCTCACCCGGCGGCGCTTCCGCGATTCGAGCTAAGTGCCGGTCTGCCGCTGCTTCATACGTGACGGTTGCATCTTGTGCTGCCCTACGGCCGACCCGCAGTGTGAAGGGTCGGGGGGGTTGTGCTCCACGAACCTTGTGTCAAAGAAGTCGACCCGCGCTGCTCGAATGTTCATTTTTGGCCGGTTGCCTGTCCTCGGGGTGTGGAGAGTCAATGTCGCTATGCGGCTAGCACCCCAACTGGTCGGCGGTATCGCACCAGTGCGGTTTCCGGATTTGGGCACTACTCGATTAATTGCGGGTCCGGCCAAGTCGGTTGAGGAGGTCGGGCGGGTGCTCGTGCTGCCTCTTGAAGCGAGCCATGTCTGGGAGGGGCCTGTCAGCGCCTGTGACCCCGACTTGCCGGCAGTGGACCCCGCCGAGACGCTATTGCAGCGCGCGACTCAAGAACACCATATTTGCTCTTGGCTCTGGGTCGCGATTCGCCGCTTCGCCACGCCAGTATTCCGGCAAACAAAAACGTACAGCATGTGTCACATGCATGCCGATCCGTAAGTTATCAGCCCCGCCCAAGATCGAGGACTGTGTCTATGCTCATCTCGCCAGGCCAATTTGGCGCCACGTAATGCGGTGACCGGGACGGGGTTCTCGGCCAGCTGCTCCCAGAAATACGCCATTACCTCACCGGTGGATTCGTCTTCGATGTTGTACATGCCACCGATGACCGTGGTAGCTCCTCGGGTCATCAACGCCAACGGGAATCCTCCCAGCTCTATACCGTCTGGGCTTTCGATCGCGCTAAAACAAGAGGCGAGCACACACAACTTGGGGACTGCTTTCCAGCAGAGCGCGTCGGCGGCAGTCACGACACTCCCGTCAGGCATGAGTTTCGCCTGCCCCCAACCTTTTTCATCACCTTGACCGTGTACACCCATAGCTAGGACAGCAGTCGTGTACGCCTTTTTCGAGGTCAACGCGGAGTGAAGTTCGGCCGCCGAGAGTACCGGAGTTATCCTGGCCAACTGCTTGCGCATCGCCGCGTAATCTATTGCCGCATGGGGTAACCGCGCGCCGTCGTACACGGCGAACGACGGTTCGGTTGCGGGCGGGATTCGCTCGGAGCGGATCAACGAAAGGGTGCTGGCAAGGGATCCATGCAAACTGATCACCGCCTTATCGATCAACATGTGGTTCGCGCTGATCGGCAGCGCATCGAATGGTACATGGAAGAACCCGGTCGGGACGATCAGCAGGCGGATAGGAGCGTCATCTCCTGCTGCAGCAGCGAGTTTCTGAAGTGGTTCTGGCAGTAAAGCATCCGTGTAGCTACTCGCCCATTGAAAAGTTTCTGGATCACCAGCGCCCGCGCTGATGAGCCGTGAGGAGCACCTCCCTAAGTCGGTGAACTCTGCGACTTGGCCGTTGGAATCTGTTGAGCTGATTGTCAGGCGGCGAAAGACCGTGACGCTGGAATTCTTTCCGCCGGGTGAATCAGGCGAGGCGAACAACTGCAGTAGCGCGGTGGCCGAGGTCTTCTGCGGACCGGGTACCACAGCACGCGCAGCTTCCAGCACCGTGCCGGCGGTCAGCGTCTTGAGTATCTGCGGGTCGGCTAACAGGCTTAAAGGTCCAAGGATCGCTTCCGCTTTTGTCGCGGCGGCCTGGCGGTCGACGAGAATCTGCGCGGAGCGTTCACGCAACGTCGTGGGATCAATATCCTCACCGCCATCTTCATCGGATTCCTCGCCCGAGTCCAGAACCGATGCGGGTGTCGCGCGGCTTGCTGCAAGGACCTCCTGGCCCGCCGAAACGACGTCGTCGTCGCTAGCGCGGGCGACGAGTTCGGTGAGGATCAGACCAATGCGATCACGGCGCGCCGACTCCATGATGATGTCGGCTGATCGGTGATCGCCCAGCGCCGTGGCGAGACCCGCAGCATCGGCAAACAGTGCCGAGAAATCCTTGCTGGCGCTGATCCGGTCCTCGGCGCCAGCAATCACAATCATGTGTTCTGCTACGCATTCGACAGCGCGTAAATAGCGTTGAAGCCGTTCGTCGTCGCGGTCGGGATCGATACTTAGTGACTCGGCGGCGGCCCACCAGACTCTGGCCTCCAGACGAGGATTCAGACTGACGTTGGCCGGTCGCAGCAACGGAACCGCCTTAAGCGCCGCAGCTTCGGCGGTGGCCCATGGCGGTGTTCGTCCGGCCGCCTTCTCGGTCTGGCATACGCGCAACCAGTATTCAGCCAAAAGCCCATGCAAATAGGCATACTCGGGGCTGACTCCCTCATGTGGCGAAAGCGCATCGATGCAGTTGCTGAGTCGATTAAGGACCCCTTCGTGTCCTGGGCTGCCGTGTCGCACAGCATGTTCCAAGGATCGCCGCCGCGTTGTGTAGCGGCGCGCGGCGGCGTTGGCGTCGAGCAATCGATCCGTGATCGCGCGGACATCGGGCGCCTCAGCGAGCAGTTCGATCATTGCCCGCAAAATGGTCACCGACTGAACGCCATTGGTCGTGAAAGTGCGCCATGCCTTTTCCGTTGCGTCTAGGTACGCCAACGCTTCCGCGCGCAGCGTCGCGCCAGTCTCTAACGCGCCGGAGTTGTAGAGGTTCAGGGCGATCTCATACGCGTCGTTTCCGTGGTTAATCAACTGGTTGTTTGAGCCGACGCGATCGTATTCGCCGATCAGCCAACCCAGCGTTGCCGGTGTCACGTCTTCGGCTGCGATCTCATGTCCAAGAAGACGTTTGGCTCGCACGCTAATGCGCTGCTTGAGTAGCGCATTAGAGCGGGCATGATCCCCGAGTCGCTGGGCGTTTATCGCTGCACAGCCCAACGCGTAGTAGGTGTATTGATTGAACTCGTTTCTGGCCGCCAACTCTGCCAGTTCACCTTCGGTGGCTTTGAATGCCCGAACATCGAACTGCTCACGCTCCACCCGCGAGCGCTGCGACAGCGCCCACCCATGGTCGCCGGGATAGTCGCCTTTCAGCGGAGCAGCCAACTCCACTAGTTCGTTCGCTGCTTCAAGGGCGGCCTCGACGTCGTGCATATCGAGGTGGCGCGATTTGATGTACAGCAAGACCCGGAAGGCCATTCGGTAGCCAAACCCTGGCTTACAGTTGGCTGCGAGGAAAGGGGCTACCTCGTGCAGCCAGTGGTCCGCGGAAAACAAGTCGCACCCGTCGAGGTGCTGTTTCGCTCGGGTGTACGCGGCGAGCGCAGCGGAGTGATCCTTCGACAACGAATACCCTCGCCCGAGTTGAAAGTACGCCAACCCGCGCATCAACGCGTCGGCATTTGCCGCAGCTTCCACGGCCGCTACAAGGTTGGTGAGCGCCTGAGGCAATTCGCCACCCGCAGGATCGTCGGGATCAGCCAGCGGCTGGTAGAGCAAATGTGTCAGTGCAAGGATTTTGAGTCCGGCCGCTTGCTGAACTGAATCTGTGGTCGCATCGCATTGCAAGAGCCCGGCCGCGGCCTCGCGAATGATCTCCTTACATGGGCGCCCACGCGGATAGCCGCCAACACGGTCGTCTCGCAGCGATTCTTTGCACATCGGCAAAGCCGCAATACAGATGCACGCTAGGATATTTCGGCGCGTGGATGCGTCTGCAGCTTGTGCATCGGCGAGGACCGATTCCCAATCCGCCCACCTGGCAGGCATTGTCGGCGATGTAGTCATTGGGGTGCTCCCTCGTAAGAATGTGAAAGTCAGTCGCTGATTGCACCGTAAGCGATTAGGCCGGCCCACAGACGGGGGCGCCGGCGTCGGGTCGGATCGTCGCGCAACCAGGCCTGTTTGGCATACCGTAGAGCGGCAAGCGGTGTTTGGCCGCCCGCCAATGCCGGCCAGTAGTAGCGCATGATCTGCGTGGTGGCGAGGTCGTCGATCTCGTATAGGCCTCCGATGACGGTGACGGCACCGCGGAGCATCAGTGCGAGCGGAAAGCCCCCTAGCTCGACACCATCGGCCGCTGTGATCGCCGAATGACACGATGCCAACACGCACAATCGCGGAACATTCCAACCCAATACTTGAGCGGCGGTAATCGCGGTGCCGTCCGGCATCTCCTTTGCTTGGCCCCAGCCTTGCTCGTCGCCACTCCCGTGCACACCCATCGCCAGCACCGCCACCGGTTCGGCCCCGGAACCCGCACGACGCGTGAGATGCGCCGAAAGTTCCGTTGCCGTGTGCACCCGCACCACGCCGTCGAGGTGCTCGGCTAGTGCGCTGTACTCTTCGGCGGCGTACTTGACCCCACCCTTTTCACGCGTGTCATAGACAGCTATCGACGGTGCAGTTGCCGCGACCGATTCGATAGCAGTCAGGGCCGACATGCTCGTCAAAGAGGCGTGCACGGTGACCTCCGCGCGATCAATCAACAACTGCTCGTGGTCGATTGGCAGCGCGTCGAACGGCACGTGAAAGAATCCCGTGGGAACAACAAGTAGCCGCACAGAAGTAATGGCCCGGTCCGCCAACAGTTGACGCAGTGGCGGCGGCAGCACTGCATCAGCAAAGGCGCCGGCCCAGGCAAATATTGCCGGGTCTCCTGCCGCCCGAGTAAGAAGCTGCGCCGGGATGTTGACGGAGTCCTGAAATTCCTGGATGGGCGCATCCATGTTGAGCGCCCACGTCATGCGCCGATACACCTGCACCATATGCGCGGACTTGCCAGAGTCCAGCAGCAGCGGCGCGGTCGAAGGCAATAACTGGAGGAGGACCGCGGGCGTGGTGCTGTTGGGGCGGTTCGCCAGCACAGAGGCGGCCGAAATCTCCTGTAGCAGGTGCGGATTACACAAGTGCGCAAGTGGTCCGAGCACGTGCTCGACCTGCGTTGTCGCGCGTCGCCGGTCATCCAGGATGGCCATCGATCTATGCCGCACCGCCGAGTCACTGTCGTCGTCGGGGCTTTCGGAATCGTCTGAGTCATTGTTCTCCGAGACCGGCGTGGCCGCGGAGCTATCAGCGATAGCTAAAGCTGCAGAACGTATTTCGGCGTCCACTTGCGGGTTGCGCGCGAGCTCGGCCAGGATCAAACCAACTCTGTCGCGTCGAGCGGCTTCCATGATGATGTCGGCTGCCGCATGATCGCCGAGTTGTTCGGCCAAATCGGCGGCGGTGGTGAAAACGTGGGCGAAACGGGTGGCGTGACGGGCTCGATCAGTGGTTGTCGACACGGTCACCATTAGTTCGGCAATAGCCCGTACTGCATGCAGCAGCCGTTGGAGTTTCAGATGCGAGGAACCGCCGTATTCCGTTAGGGATGCCGCCGCGCTTTCCCACACAATGGCCTCAAGCTCGGGGTCCAGACTTACTCCTGCCGGGCGCAACAGTAGCGCGGCCTGCAACGCGGCTGCCTCGCCGGCGCTCCAATCAACCGGCTGGGTCGCGGTGCCGCCGTTTGCATTCACGCGATACCACCATTCCGCAAGTAGCCCGTGCAGAAGCGCATTGTCGCCCGCGGACCGCCGAGGATCGATTGTGGACAACAGTTCGAGCAAGCGGCTATATACGGCGCGACTGCCAACGACCCCGTGCCGGACAGCCAAGATGAGCGCGTTGAACCCGGTGTACCTCTGCAGCGCCTGCGCTTGCACGGAAAGCAAGGTCTCGGTCAGATCAACCAAGGGCGGGTCCGGGTCGAGCAGAGCGATACGTGCTCGGGACAGCCTCAACGCTTCTGCGCCATTGACTGCGAAGCCGGTCCACGCGTCCTCGATGGTATCTAGCAACCGGAGCCCCTGGTGGCGCGCGTCTGCGTTGTCGTCGAACACGCCGCCAAATTGGCGGCCACGCACGATCTCGTAGACCACATTGCCGATATTTGTCAGCGTCTTTTTGCTATCTCGGCGCCGGGCAAGCCGAATTAGGTCAGTGACGGTGTCCGGCGTGATGTCGTCCTCGAAAATCGAAGTGTTAAGCGACGCCGCGGCGCGGGCCACCAGTCGACGCTTGTTCACACGCTCGAGCAACCCGAAGTCCCGTAGCTTCCAGGCGTTGGCACCCGTCACCTGCCACCAGTAACGGTGAACGACACCATTCGGATCCTCTTCGCGGGCGGCCATTTCCTCAAGAACGGCCTGGGTCCCCAGGAACGCCCTCGTGTCGTACGCCGCGCGCTCCGCAGCCGAACGGACCGACAGCGCCCATGCGTACTTGTCCGGGAACGCGTAAACCCCTGGGTCAGCGGCGGCTCGTTTGCCAACGAATTCCACCGCTTCATCTGCAAACTTCAGCGCGTTGGGCACGTCGCCAATGGCTCGAGATTTACGTGAAAGTTGCACGAGGCACCGAAACTTGATCGTGAAGCCAAGACCTGGCGCGGTGGCCGCCCGCAGAAACGGAACATCGTTGTGTAGCCAGTGGTTTGCGCCGATAAGGTCCACGCCGCCGAGGTGCTGTAGCGCATTGCGGTGCGCCTCCAGCGACTGCAGTGACTGCTGTGTGGCCCCGTAAGCCGTACCCAGGCGATGATAGGCCAACGCCGTCACCACGGCGTCGCCACTACTGCGCGCATAATCCAGGGCGGACAGCGACTCGGCCACCACAATCTGCATCTCCCCGTCCTCCCTTAGTGGCTGATCGGTGAGCGCCATCAGCGCAACCGCCCGCCGCCCGAGCGTCTGCGGGTCTATGCTGCCGTCGGTCAAACCGAGCAGTTCTCGGGCGGCCGCACGGACGATTTCTTTTGGAGGACGGCCGCTGGGATAGCCACCCGGTCGCGCTTCGTTGAGTGACTCCTCGACGATCGGCCGCGCGGCGATGCATATCGACACCAATGCACGCAGCGAGCCATCATCTAATACGGATTGCCAGTTTGCATATGGCGCATTCACAGCGTCTCCTCTGGGGTGGAGGGCGCGACCTCAAGATGTATCGAGGTGACCGCGTCCATAGTTTGTAGGTCCCTGTACAACACGCTGGCACTGCCCACAAGGGCATACATCGGTTCACCCCCGGGCAACGCGTAGTTTCTCAGCGCCAGCGGCATGCGGATCGGCGTGGAGCTGCCGCTGACCGCGACCGCTGACACAATCACGACATCAGAGCGCGGCGTTTGAGTTGGGCTGAGGACGATTTCGGCGACCACCCGAGTGATCTCCGGTTCCGGATGCTCCAATGCGACCTTTGCCCATAGTTCCGACATCTCACCCGGTTGCACCCCGAAGATGGCGACAGGGACCGAAGCAATCCGAAAGATCTTCGCCGATGTCGCCGAAGCCGCGGCGCCGCGATGTCCTGCCGGCGTCAGATGGTTTGCTTCGGTCTGTGCCCAGTCGTCGATGACCCCACTTAGCGCCTTGTCGGACAGGGTCGTTTTCATATTCGTCGGCCGCAGACCAAGATTGTCGACAATGCGGTTTATTGCTGCCCGACGCTGTTCCGCGGCAGTGTTGACGCCCTCATCGGAATCGTCGTCGTCATCGGGTTCTTCCCTGGACGCAGCGGTGGCGGTGGTGCCGGTGTTGTCGAGTACATCACTATCGTCTCCGTCGTCATCGGTAATGTGCTCGAGCGCTCGTGAAAGCGCTTCAATCCGCACCCGCAGTTCGTTCTCCGTGAGGTCGCGATCGGGTCGATCAAAATCGTCATGCATTGTCCTTGAAGTCCTTTCAAGATCAGCGCTCACCCAGTCTGGTTGATGCGCTTTAAAGTGGTTGTGCAGCAGGACTATTCAGTTCGTTGTCTAAGTTGGGCCTCAAAGTCACCGAGGCGGTCTCGCCACCCTTCTATGCAGCGGTTGTAGGTCTTCGTTACGGTGACGCGAGGGATTCCAAGGAGTTCCGCTACCTCGTTGTGTGTTAAGCCTTTGAAGTCGAATTCGACCGGGTCCCACAGCAGACGCATGATGCTGCGCGCCTTCGGTCGAAGTTTGTCGATCAGAGATTCGATGACGTCGATGTACTCTTGCTCCCGCCTTAAGCGCGCCACCCAGTCGACGTGCTGAGTTGATGCGGCGGCACGTCTGTGATGTAGGTCATTGAATTCGTCGATAAGTTGCCGACGCTTATCGAGGCGAATGGTGCGGCGCCAGAAGTCCGTAATCACACGCCCCGCCATTGTCTTTAGCAACGCGACGCCGCACCGCACGGGCTCACGGTTAGGTTGGGAGCAATAGTGCAAAGCCTTGACCATGGTCTCCTGGGTAAGGTCCTCGACATCGGCGTAGGTCATGGAGCCCCTACGTTTGTTGATGAAGTCGAACACGACGCTGATCGCCGCGGTGGCGTCGAGGCCCCAAACCTCCTCGAACAACTGGTCACGATATTCCCCGCTCATGGGCACCGGCCTCGGATGCGCGCGGCTTTGCGTCTACGCATGATCGCGTTCCCTTCCAATCCCGATCTCCCCAGCGGCCCCGTGCCGACTGGGCTGGTCAATGTGGTAGTCGACGGTGCTGCCCGCGATGTTCACTTTTGGCGATAGAAGTTTTGTACCCATCCCAGGCGGGGGGTCCACCAGGTCGAGCGATGAAGACGTTCATGCTCCCTGGCGGCTTCGTAGCGATGGCGACCCCGGGACGACGGACATCTGCTCCTGCCCGTATGGACGCATGCATGCACAGGCGATCGCGCCCGCAGGCGAACTGAACATTCCGCCGCACATCGGCGACCTGATGGATGCACACCTCTGCTAGTTCTGGCAGAGCCTCCACACAGAAAGAGGCCAACATGACGCTGGAATTTTCAGCTGAACAGCCCTGGTCGACCGTACATATCCAGTCGGTCGGCAACTTCAAAAACGAGATCGCCCACACAGCTTCGACGATCGCTGCCGACGCCACGTGCGATCCGGCCGGCTTTGCCCGGCAGGCTCGACTGGCCGCGGGTCTGTTGCCCCTGTTTGTTCGAGAAACGATGGAAGACTTCATCGTCAGCGGCGACGGAGCATTACTGTGGACTGACTTGATCGTCGGTCCGATACCGGAAACACCGTCGGATTCGGTCAATGACGCCACGCGCTACACGCTGATGGCAAAACAGACTGCAGCGTTGTTGTCCAGCGTCTGTCACCTCGTCGGCTATCGGGCGGAGTCAAAGGGCGAGATAGTTCAGTCGGTGGTCCCGACCGAAGCCGATCAACAAGAGCAGACCTCGACAGGGAGTCGCAAGGACTTGCTCCCGCACACCGAGCAGGCGTTCAACCGGTTGCGTCCGGACTTCCTAGCTCTGGGAAGCCTTCGCGGGGACCCGAACGCCGTCACGTACGCCATGTCGGCAAGGACATTGGTAAGACAGCTTCCGGGTTACCTCGTCGATCTGCTACGGCAACCTCGGTTTTATTGCGGGGTCGATACATCCTTCGTCCGCGGGGGCGCCTCCGCCGAGATCCGGGGGCCAACGGCCGTGCTGTCGGGCCCGACGTCAGATCCCGTTTTTACGTTCGATGGCGAACTCATGTTCAGCGATAGTTCCGACCACCGAAATGCGCTGGAAGCTGTTACGGCGGTTTGGGCGGAAAACCGCAGCGGGGTCGTGCTCAAGCCGGGTGACGTCTTGATCATCGACAACACTCGCACGATCCACGGGCGCAGCGCTTTCCGGCCACAATTCGATGGCGGAGATCGGTGGCTATGCCGGCTGCAAGGGCGGTGCAACCCGGCAGCCACTCGGCACGCCCGTCCGCCCGGGTCTCCGATCATCGAGATCGCGGGCTGCTGAAGCCATGGTCTTCACACCGGCGGGGGTAGGCAGGAGAAATGCCGACCTCCGCCGGAGCCCTCACCGTATGTCAGTTTCATTTGGTCGCGACCGAACTAACGCGGCACGATTTTGCACTGCCGGCCCCAGACCGGCATCAAGGACAAGTGCACCGTTGGCCGTGCGATCCCCTTCCACCACATAACGGTCGCGCGAGCGGCGCTGCGTTCACGCGGGATCGACAATTCCTGCCGCAACAACAAGTTTCCCGGTGGGGCCGGCGCTCCCCGGCTTAGTCGTCGATTATGTCCGCTGCGGCGTTCAGATCGACGGCCAGTCGGCGCGCTGCCGCCGCGTCCAGGCCGTCAACGGGTCGAGGATCCCGATCTCCGGGGAACTGCGGTACCACTCCCCGTCCTCGATGGTGTCCTCGCACTTGATCGTCACATCTTCGCCGACTCCCTGGAGCCAGAGCAGCGCGGTGCCGTCAGAGGTGGGCCCTTCCATTCGGGTTGGGCGTCGGGCGGTATCCACGGCGGCGGGGTGGGGCCGATGTCGGCGAGGTCGTCGATAACCGCCTATCCGATCACACTGGCCGGCACTGTTCGCAGCTCTGGCAACGACTCCCTCGGGGAATTAGTAGCGGCAGGCGCAACGTCCAAAAACGTTGGACGTCGCGCCAGCGGTCGCGGTTCTAATCAACGACAGAGTTGTGCCGACGCCGCTCGGTCACCCTGATCACCACATCGACTGGTATTACGGGCACTCGCCCGCGTGGACGCAAAAGCATTCTGGGCACATGGCGCTGCGGATATCAGCCTGCTCACGCTCCCGGCGGCCGTCATCGTCAGCCTCGATGGGCCAACTCGGTGGTGCCTGGCGTTCGTACCAGGCCAGGTCGGGGAATGTGTTGTACTCCCCTAGGTGGCTCCCGGTGCGACACCGTGCAACTTCGACTCCCTTCGTTTTAACCACACGCTCGACTGCGGCGGCGTCGCTGGGGTCGATGTCAGGCTCACCCACCGCCTCCTGGAGCAGCGCGTAGTGCGCCCAGATCGCGCGGCGGGCAGCCCCGCGCTTGACGCCGCGGTCCTCGCTGACCACCTCGTCGGGGTACAGTGCCAGCACCCTCCCCAGCGTCCACCCCTTGATGTAGAGGAGCCGGGCGGCCTCAGCGCGAGTCTTTGCGTTGGGCCACAGCGCCAATCGGCGTTCAACTACTTGGTTCACGGTCGCTCCCTTTTGCGCTTACGGGCACACCCCGGATTGCCTTTCGACGGACAGGACGAGAGCGAGACCGGACTGCACAAGCCTCGCGTGGCCTAATGCGTGGCCGCGTTCTATGGCAAGGCTGTTCGGTCGTGCATGTATACCTAGCTGGGGACCATCGCGATGGCACCCGAGGTTTGCGCCATCCCGTCGGGGTCCAATTCGAACGCTTCGATCAGCTTGCTAATCAAAACCGGAGGCTTGGTATTCGGGCTGTTGGGGCACAGGCCCATATGGAACGCCACCACCCAGGCTTGTAGGTAGACGGCTTGTTTGGTTCGGGTGGGGATAAGGCCTTCGTAGTGATCCTCTGGGTGCGCGGGAGCTGGCCCGTTCCAGCGCAGTCCTCGGTGAACCACCACATCATTGATTAGCGGAATGGCCTCGTAAGCCGACCAGGCGTGGTTGGTCATACCTTTCCTATCGAATAGGGATGGGGGCATTGACGAACGCGCGCTCGCTATCTGCCGTTTGAGAGTCCCCCCGGGAACCAGTGTTCGCTACGTTGCCGTGTCCCGAGCAGGTGAGGCGGACGTTAACAGATGACCCCTGGATGACGCTGCGGAATCGAGGGAGCCGTGGCGGCCGGCGCCGCGTCCAACCCAGGTATGGACGATGAAGAACGGTCGGCTCTGTGGGCTGAAGGATTCGACCCCGACGACCCGGCTGTCGTCAGCGCCATAGATATGGTGCGGCGGGAACGGTCGCTTCGGTCGCAACGGTGGCCGCGTTCAGTTGGTGCTGCCCAACGGTGTTACCCTGCCCCGCCACGGCGTGCTGCTCGAAGTTCGGAAGGTCTGTTCCGTCAAGAACAGACCTGGACCGGCTAGACCCCGCGGCGCCCACTGCAGCGCCTGATCGAGCCGTTAATCCACCGCCGGTAAGCTCGCGGTGACGCCGCGGGATAAGGCGCGCGGCCGTCAAACACCATGCTCGCCAAGCTGTTCACGATCTAACTGTCAACGGCGGGCCACTCGTCTCCGACGGCGACTGGGCGTATCTCCCATTTGGGCCGACGCGCCTGAGGATGGGGAGCAATGGCGGATCAGACATCGGCCGCATGGAACCCGCTCGTTGAGCGGACCACTAAGGCCTGGTTTGGCCCGAGGAAGCGCGCACGGGAATTGCTCTCCGTTGAGTCGCGCCCTTCCCCATTGCCTGCGGCCGGGTTCCTCGACACGGTCTGGAAGCTCTTCGGCCAACCAGCGTCCAACATCACAGGGGTTCGCTTCATCGATTTTGTCCACGGCGACGACGGGTTTCGGTACACGATCGCCCTCTGCTCCACCCTCTCGGACCCAGTCCTACGGGACGTGCTACACCATCGTGCATCAGACGTCGTTGCTAAGACTGGGTGGTACCCCTTGGTGACCGGCGAACGCTTAGGGAGTGCTAGGTGGGTTCGCAGCCGCGTGGCAAGGTCAGTCCGCCTCAAGATAGACGGCCCCTCGTCGATCGTATCGGTCGAGTCCGCAGGGTCCGGCGCTGAGGCCGGGACCGCAATCCGGGTGCGATTCGACACAGGGTCAGCACTCCTCGACGTGGGCTTCGGACCCGGACTCGTCAGGGACGCGGACGACGTAGCAGTCCTGCTTTCGCACGGGCACCGCGATCATGCCGGCGCCGTTTTGGAGGGTTTCATTGGTGACCTGCCCATCGTCATGTCGAAGATCACTTGCCTCCTTCTCGGCTCGCGTGTCGACGGGATCGGCCCCCTAACACTGGTCGAACCTGGCCTCGGTTTCCGGATCGGCGTCATCCAGGTTGAGGCGGTCTCGGTGCCGCATGTTCCAGGTTCGGTCGGGTACCTGCTCGACGATGGGCAGCGTGCTCTGCTCTACACAGGCGATGTTGTATTGCGGACCGCGCGTCATTCGGTGGAGCCGGAGCTCCTCAACGTTTTGCCGCAGGATCGTCAATGCACAGTTCTGCTTGACGCCACGATGGCCGGCCGGCCGGCTGGTGCAAGCAACCACGAAGTGGCTAGAGAGGTGTTGTCACTTGGGGCTTCCGACATCGTATTGGTCGGCGCACCAGATCAGCTGACGTACGCGCTCGCTGACCTCTTCCACATCGGGAAGGATGGTCCTCTACGGGGCACGGTCAGTTACCTCGCCTCCGGGACAGTCCGCAACGTCGTAAAAGCCATGCACGACGCCTTCATCCGCCGAGATCATCCGTCCCTTGATCCGCTACTGCGTGCTCAGTACGGCACATCCATGTCAGCGTGGGCAGAGTCTGTTTGGCTCTATTGGCTCGACCACACTCAAGCCCTACCAGCGGGTCGTCGGATTTGGCTCGTCGATCCAAGCGCCTCAGGCGATCGATTCGCCGCGCCACCCGAGGCGCAAGTGCTGTTGATCGGGCGACGTGCAGACCTAGCCGGGCAAGGCATCGATACAAGTCCCTGGACCGCGCATTCCAGCGAGGAGACGCTGATTGACTTCGTTCGCCTCCTTGAGAAACGAGGCGTCCAAGTCGTGCTCTTCCACAACTTCTCCCGTCGGTTGAAAAAGTTCGCCCGCTCGCATGCGCTTGCGGCGAAGGCCCTACAAGGGTCGATCCAGCTCTGATACGAGGTAGCGCGCGACCAGTGGGCGACGTGGGCGGCCGGCGCGGATGGGTTATTGAAGTCGGTGACCCGCCGGTGTGACAAATAGTTGAAACGGTTTCAGGCTTATGTCACACTCACTACCGTGATTCGTATGCACAACCTAGCGGATGAGATTCGCGAAACTTTCGAAGATCGCGGCTGGAAGATCGAGAAGGCCGTGAGATTGGATGACGCGTTCACCCAGTCGCGCAGACCTCAGTCATCCCTGAGCCGGGCTCTTGTCCTCGACGCGATCGAGGAGGCGACCAGCCGAATTGGGCTGGGCTTTAGGACGGTGAGCGGTGGGGGATGCGACGTCATTGACCTCGTGGACGCTTCCGACCGTCGCTTCCGTGTCCGCAAGGCAGAGACCGACCCCGAGACCGGCGACTACATAATCATCGCCGGGTCGGACGCCATCATGACCATTGACGCGGAGCCCGACTCGCTAATCGTCCCGGAGCGATGGGTTCTCGGCTACACGGTCAATGACGAGGGCCTGGTCGCTGACATCTTCGCCGCGAGGATCTATGGAATCACCGACGACGCCGTTCCGCTTCTCGAGCTTGGTCCCGCGACTGCGCTCGGCGGCGGTTTCGCACCTCCGCCGTCCGGTGGCGGCTTTCGGCCCGCCGATGAAGACGACCTGGGCGACGAGGACCTGGGCAACGAGACCGGCGAATCCAACGCCAGCTAGCCGCATCTAGCGGCAAAATCAGCCGACCATTCCCTCCACATCCCACGCTGTCGTGGGGCGCGCCAAGCGAAACGGACGCCTAGTTGTGAACGTTTACCCGAACTACACGCGCATACAACGCCTTCGCACCGCCCGCGGTCTGACGCAAGCTGAACTCGCAGAGCGATTAGACCTACCCGCCAGCGCCTTCTCCCGGGTGCTCAGTGGGCAGCTGTCACTCGACAGCGTTAACGCTCAACGGTTGGCGGACGCACTCGAATGCAGCACCGACTTGTTGAGCCGGCCCCCGTCTGACCCGCTCCATACGCGGCCGTGGCTACGCGCGTACGCCGATGCGCCGAAGAAGACCGTGGAGCAGTATGTTGCCGACACCTTGCTCGCGTTGGAGTTCATCAATGACCTGCGCCTCAAGCGGCTTCCAGAACGACTTCCGGCCTTCGCCGGCGACCTGAACGACGACAACGAGATTGAGGAATTCGCCGCCGCTGTGCGCGAGGCTGCCGACGTGCAGCCCACGGAGGCCGTTCCGAACGCAACGCGCGCTGCAGAGCGGCTTGGATGCGTGGTCTTGCCGATGGAAAACGAGTTGGGTAGGCACCTGGGCATGTCGCTCTCCGTCGACGGTGTTCCTGTGATTCGAGTCAGCCGGCCTTCTGGCAGCGGAGGCGTTCCTGGTGATCGGCAGCGTTTCACGCTGTCCCACGAACTCGGACACGTGACCCTCCACGGCTCGTCCGCCGCGCCCGAGACGGCGGACCAAGCCAAGGCATTCGAGAAACATGCGAACCGTTTCGCGGGTGCTTTCCTACTTCCCGGTGAGTCTTTCCTTGAAGACCTGGACGAAGTAGGAGGAAGAGTCACCCTTGCCACGCTGGCACGGCTGAAGGAGCGGTGGGGGGTGGCGATCAAGGCGATGGTGATCCGATTGCAGCAACTGCATCGCATCGACATGGAGCATGCGCGAAGCCTGTACAAGCAAATCTCTGCTCGTGGCTGGAGGAAGGAAGAACCGGTGGAGGTCGGGAACGAGCGCGCAATTTGGCTCGCTCGGGCACTGTCGCAGCGATTTCCGGGCGACGACCCAAATGCACAGGTTGCCGAACGCACCGGACTGCACCGGTCATACTTCGACTCGTGGACGGACTGGGAGCCGAAGGCGGACGCGACGGTCATCCACCTCCACCCGCGGACCGGTGGTCAAACCTCCAGGGCTCGCGGCTCACGCAGTGTCACTCGCCTATAGGTCTAACGCCGCCCGCGTGGGTGGGCGTATTGCGCCTACCGCCGCGGCCGATCGAGGACGGCGCGTGCAAGCAGTCGGCGGCCGGGCCGCGCAGGCTCGAACCAAAAAGTGCCCGGACTACGCGGAAACCGTCCTCGCCGATGCCAAGATTTGCAGTCGCACGAATTTGGCAGCAGCGCAAGTCGGGCTGAATTCGAAGCCTTCAAGTTTCGGCGGTGAAGGCGCGATAACGGTGGCTGCGCAACCAGAACGAACGCCATGTTGGTAGTGCTGGCTTCGTGCACCACCATCCCGAATGCGGCACGAAGCGAACCGCCGACTTGTCCACAGTCCGAAGTTCAATCACAACCAAGGGCCACACATCCCTGCGGAAGGTGGATACCGCGAAGCAATTCGAATCTGCCCACGTCGCCGCGAGACTTCTGCGAGCGGACGCAGCCCCGGGAAGTCGCGTCAGTTCGACCGAGCACCGTTGCGTGGTTACGACACGACGGCGAGCAAGTGCCATTCACCGGGAACGCCTTTGAGTTCATAGGCGCCGCGCTCCTCGAGCACCAACCCTGACCCGATCACCAGGTCGCGCAGGGTGCTGGACACCAGCACGTCGTTGGGTCCGACTGTGCGCTTAGGCGCGCCGCCGATCCCGCTGATGTCGGCGAGGTCCACGCACAGAGCGAACAGGGGCTTCGTCCACCGCTCGAATGCGGTTCCGCGACCTGCCTGCCTCACCTAGACCAACAACGACACTACTTGGCGGTGCCCTTATCGATAAATGGACCGACTTTCGCCTGTTCAACGAGGTAGCTGTACGCGGTCTCGCGAGTCTGACGTGTGTTGCTGAGCGATGTTCCGGTCACTCCCGCAGGGCCATATTGTTCGATGAGGATCTTGCCCACCCACTGTGGATTGTTCCGACTCATGAAGCCGTACTTGACCTTCTTATCTTTCCCGGTGACCTTATCTTTCTCGGTGACCTCCACTGTGCCAGCAAGGCGTGCAATGGCGTCCTTCCACTCAGTGCGGGTCTTCCAGTCCTGCTTTTGCGCCCGATAGCTAATCCAAAGGTCTTTCGCCAGGCGGAACAACGGGTGGAACATTATGTTCGATACGGCGAACGTCTTCGCGCGCGCCTCCTGCCGGACTTCCTGAGTCGCACCGGCTTTGGCGGCGGGGAAATGGTTGGCGTACTCGTTAAAGAACGCCGCGAAGAACGCCAGGAAATCATCGTAGGCTCCCGTTTTCTCGTTCTCCTTCTCGAGGTTGACCAGGAGCTTCTTGAAGTTGTCAGCGGCGGAGATCAGCGTGTTGTTGGTGACGAGCTTGCGTGAGTCGGAACCGATGTTGTTCGCGCGCATCTCGACCTCTTTGTCGCCGAAGACCGGACTGACGCGCATCAGTCCGCCGAGTACGAACCGGCGCGCCGGTGTCTTCGTCGGGTTGAGCGTGTTGCCCACGGCCTTCTGCGGCGGACGCGCGTCGAAGTTGAATTGGTCGTACAGCCAACCTTCCTTTTCGGGCGAGAGTGAATAGATCTCCAAGAACAGCGAAGCCTTCTTCGGATCGAAGTCGATGAGCATCTTCTGGATCTCGTTCTTCTCCACCGGCACGTCGTTCACCGTCACCCTGGTAGGAATCGTCTTCTCGTCGCGCTTCCATTCGGTGAGCAAGTAATAGGCGAGGTGTCGGTGCGCGGTGTCGGGAATGACGATGTCGCCGAAAAGGCGCAATTCCTCCGTCGTCGGGTCATACTCCGGCGCGGGGTCGTCCTCCTCGATGCGCGCGTTCCAGATCACAGTGCCGGAGAACAGGTCGCCGCGCAGATACTTCACGGCCATCTCCTCGGCCCGATGACGGCTCACCTGCAAGGTCGGGTCGGTCAGCGGAAGCAGGACGCTGTACGTGTTGGGGTCGTCCTGCACCTTCTTGAAGCCGCGCTGGTACTCGGGTGCGTATCGTACGACCGACCTCTTTAGGAGGCGCGCCAGCATGGACACGGGGATGACCGCGCGGTAGATCCGGCCGATCCCCGGCATGTCGACGTAGTCGTGCACGTTCTTGACGACTGCTGTGGTGTCGATTTCGGTTTGGATGCTCATTTCGCTCCTACTCCTGTTCGTTGTGTTCGTTGTGCTGCCAGCGTGTGTGCGTGGCTGAGTTGCTCGAACGACCATCGTTCGATTCGGTGCCTCACCGATGCGAGGTGCCCGTCGATATGGGCATGTGTGCGTGCGAGGTATGCCTGCACGTCGGCGCGCGATGCGCCGTCGCGGACAAGACGACGCGCTATCTCGTCCTCCTGTACCAGGACGATTCCCAAGGCGGCCCCAACACGTTCGAGCGTCGCGATCGACCCGAGAATCGTTTTCGGCGACTCACTCGCTACGACCTCGATCGCGACTACCGGGAGCTCCCCAAAGGCCGGACCGTAGCAGCTGCCCAGCAGCCAAACGCCGTCTGCGGGAAACCCACGGCTGTGCTGCCGGCGCGGCTCAAACCCGTACCACCGACCCAATTCCTCGAACATCCGCTGTGCCTCGTTATGTCCCGCTAACATCTCATCCCTTGGTCGTTCGTCGAACTCCTGATACATCAATATACACTTTTGATGCATCATTATCTTCAGATGATGTGTGGCTTCGCTCGAAGTTGGTACTGGAGACCGCGGGTCGGGACGGCGAGGGTGATCATCGCCTGTCTCTCGATCGCGGCGAGCAGCGACGGGAAGACGTTCGGGGGAGGGTCGCGCTATTTCAAGACGCCGCCGATGCGGCAGCCTTGGACGCTGCGGGGACCGGGTCGCAGATCGGCCTCCACGACTGCAATGGCTGACGTCGCTCGGACCAGGCCGACCGACGGCCTGAGATCACGTGGCCGATGGGCAACGACGTCGGAGCTTTAAATGTTCTTTAGCCAGTCGACGACACCAACGACCCAACACCGCAAAGCAAGTTCGATCCTCAATGCGCCGATTGACGGCGGCCACTGTCATCGCGCTAGGTTGGCGGCCATGGACTCAGACTTAGCTTCGATCCGACGCAAATGACCCCCAACCAAGGCGACTACGGCCTTTGGATGAGTTGCCAGCACTACAGTGGCTGCGGTCGCGACCGCCGCGAACGCGAGCAGAATCTCTCTAGCCGCTGGCCAGGGCAGCGCCCCCGTTACGTCGCGGCCGAAATCGCCACGCTGGTTGCGCTTTGCGACGAGCTGCCCCCGCATCGGGGCCACCCGTTCGTCGCCAGATGGAACGGCGACAGCTGGGAGACCGTTGGCATGGTCTGGCCTGACGGCCACGTCGAGATCAAGGACAAATCGCGACCGGACAAGTACGACCGGTTGCGCCGCGGCGAAGGCAAGTCCGGCTATCCGGCGAGCTATCCCTCTTTCGATTCCATTGCCAGAGATGACGCACCCACCAAGTACGTCTGACTGTCGCGTAGACCGAACGCGGGCACGCAGCGCAGTCGATTCTGATGTGTCCACGCGGAAGCGCTGCCAACACCAAGCTAGCCTTCGGCGTTGGCACCGGCGAGACCCTGAAAGCTGTAACCATGGAACGCATTAAGTGGCACACCACGGAGCTGAACACTCCGGTGGCGGGAATGAAGTCGCAGACCGCCGCTACCACCAACGGCCCGGTGAAGTGGGGCACCACCTCGGTCGGAACCTTCGTCATCATCTGCGACAGCGGCGCGCCAGAGGGGCAGGAGCGCACGGGGCGCGATTACGCGGTCGTACTGCATGAGCGCGGAGGCAAATTGCGGATCATCGCAGAGCGAGTCAGCCTTAACGCTGCCGCCGAGGAGTGTCGCGCAGAGATAAAGCGGCTGCGAGGCCACTGATCGTCCTCGCCTGCTATCCGCGTAATGGCCTGGCCGCGTCGGAAAATGATCTAGAAGGTTCTGAAGCATTTCGCAACAGCTGATCGATAGGCACTTTGACCTTCGTTATATGCCATACGCTCTGGAAGGGCAAAACCGAGAGGTCAGATCACATGAGTGAGCGCCGACGGCGAACAATGGGTGACCGCGGCGCGCTACCCGACCCCATACGCAACATCCGCTACGGGTTTGAAGAGCCGCCCGGCGACATACCCGCGTGGCGGCAGGTCAGATCGGCACTGCCGCCGCCGCCCAAACAACTCAGCTTGTGGGACCGGATTGGAAGTTGGTTCGCATGAGGGCCGACAGGCCATCTCCCGAACCGCGCGTCGTCTACGGGTACAACCTGCTCGTAGACCAGAACGGCGAAAAAACTACCTACAAGGACATGTACGTTGACATGGCGTCGGCGCTTGGATGGCCCGCATGGAAGCCCGGTCATGCGTGGTTCAAGCTGCTGCCGCTCGCGGAGATCGGCACGCTGTGCGGGCTACGGAACGAGCCGTGCCTGTCCGCGCTGGTGCGTGAGCAGGACCGCATCCGCATCGGCAAGGGCTACCAGACGGCGCACTTCAACTGCCACGGCGTGAGCCTGGTGGGCCACACCGTTGGCGGCGACTTCGATTGCCCGCGCTGTGTGGAGGGCGGCCCGCATTGGGAGATCATTCAGAAAGCCGCGAAGGCCGAGACCCGGCTGGTCCGGGCCCACACGTACCGACACTGGTGAACGGCGCATAGGCAGGTAGCGACCCAACCCCACGCCCGAACTGGAGACAGGTCCGCCGTCGCAGCGTCCAACAGGTATGGACAGTATGGCCTCAACCGATTTGGCTTGCAGAGTGTTCTTCGGCCAATCGATGCCACCATTTACTCAAGACCTTCGGCGGCTGGCGTGATCGACAGCTCCCTGACGGAACCGTGATCTGGACTTCGCCGACCGGTCACGTCTACACCACCCAGCCGGCCGGCGCAGATCTGTTTCCGGAATTGAGCGCACCGGTGCGCGCGCTGCCGGTAGGCAACCGATGCAACAGATCCCAACAACGGGCCAGCCGAATCAATCAGGCGCGCAAGCACAATCGCGAGCAGCGCCCGCTCAACGAGCGGCGGCGCCGGCTGGAGGAAGCCCGAAAACGCGAGTTGGAAAAGCGTCGCTTCCGAAACCGCATGCGCGACATGCTGGTCATCTTCAAGGGTGCGCCGAGCACCAGCCCGTTCTGCAAGTGGGTGAACGATCCCCACGAACCCGAGGTACTGCCGGATGACTGGGAGCCGGAATTTCCGACACCGGATCCGCTGCCGGACGATCCACCTTTCTAGTGCGCGGTTAGGGTTTGATTCATGGCCGGACCGGTGGAAGGCATCAAGGTCGTCGAACTCGGGGTTTGGGTGGCGGGGCCGGCGACGGGCGGCATCCTGGCCGACTGGGGCGCGGACGTCATCAAGATCGAGCCGCCGAGCGGTGATCCCGGGCGCCTGTTCGGGCGGATGCTGGGTTGCGACCTGGGCGTGAACCCGCCGTTCGAAATGGACAACCGCTCCAAGCGCAGCATCGTGCTGGACGTCACCACCGAGGCCGGTCACGGTACCGCCCTCGAATTGCTCTCCGACGCGGACGTTTTCATCACCAACGTGCGACCGGGCGCGCTGCAGCGGCTGGGACTGGACTACGAGTCGGTAGCCGCCACGAACCCCCGCCTGGTCTACGGACTGATCACCGGCTACGGCGACAGCGGACCCGACGCCGACCGCGCCGCCTACGACGTGGCGGCCTTCTGGTCGCGGGGCGGCATCGCGCACCTGCTCACCAGGCCCGGTGACACGCCGCCATTCCAGCGCGGCGGCATGGGCGACCATTCGGCCGGCATGACCCTGGCGGCGGCGGTCTGCGCGGCGTTGCTCGCCCGCGAGCGCACCGGCTCCGGCCAACTGGTGACCACGTCCCTGTACCGCCAGGGCGCTTACACCGTGAGCTTCGACCTCAACACCTACCTGCTCACCGGCCAACCCATCGCGATCGGACAGCGCGCGACAATGGGAAATCCGTGCATGAACAACTACGCCGCCGGGGACGGGCGGCGTTTCTGGATCGTCGGCCTCGAGGTCGACCGGCACTGGCCCGCCTTATGCCGGGTGGTGGGCCGGACCGAGTGGCTGGACGACCCCCGGTATGCCGAGGCCCGCGGCCGTGCCGTCAACGCGGCGCAACTGATCGCCGAACTGGACGCAATCTTCGCGACCAAGCCGCTGGCCGAGTGGTCGGAACTCTTCGCGGCCGAACCGGATTTCTTCTGGTCACCGATTAACGCCATCGAGGACGTAGTCGCCGACGAGCAGTTCCACGCCGCCGGCGGGATCGTCGACGTGCCGGACGGCGATGCCAGCGTGCCGATGGTGGCAACCCCGGCGGATTTTCGCGGAACGCCCTGCTCACCGCGGTCCGTGGCGCCGAAACTCGGTCAGCACACCGACGAGGTCCTCGCCGAACTGGCCGCCCGGCGCCGGCCCTGAGCGCCCCGCAATAGCTTTACAAATCTCCCTAAAACTGTCACGCTGTCCAATGCCCTGACAGCGCGGCGAGGAAGGGATCGATGGGCACTCCAACGTTCGACATCAGCGGGCACCCTGCGAACCGTGCTCGCCGGACCTCCGCCGACGGCGAGATTCAGCGGCATCGGCTGGACGTTTTCGCAGTCAGGCCGGATGACGTCCTACAGACAACCGGCGGCTGGCTCTTCGACCGGGCGATGGCGGGCTGGCAGGTGAACGTGATGCTCCCAGGCGGCAGCGGCGACGGCGGCGGCAGTGACGACCGGTCGCTGCGCATCCTCGGCGTGCAGGTGCTGGACCTGGAATCGGAATTGGACCCGTCGGCACCGCTGAGCCAGAGTCTCGCCGTCAGCGGCGAGGCGTTCATCGCCCACGAGTGCCTGCGCGAAAAGATGCGCAAGGCCATGGGCAACCGGCTGGTCGAAGTCGCGCTGTGGGGCCAAGGCTGGCCCCTCGGAATCGACCGCGCCCTCGTCCGCACCGAGTACCAGCTCAGCGCGGCGGCCCGGGCCTTCAAGGGGCAGGCGTTGCGGGCAGCCGGAATCGCCTTCCGGGCAATCGATCCCATCGAAACCTTGTTCACCGACTCAGCCTGGCTGGGCTGACGCATTGCGATGAAGAAGTATTTCGGCCACACCCTGCTCTACCTGCACGAGACGATCGAGCTGGGCTCCGGGCGAAGCGACCGCTTCACCGAGGTCTTCGTTGACACCTATCAGCCCTTGATGGAAGAACTGGGCGCCAGGCTCTTCTCGATCTGGGAAAGCACTCCCTACAACGGGCATTGGCCGCAGGTGACGATCATCTGGGAGATCGACGCGTTCGCCGATTATGCGCGGATCGGCGCCGCGCAGGCGCGCGGCGGCAGCCACGAGGCCGCGGCCGGCAAGTGGTCGGCGTTTCTGGCCGACATCGGCGCCAAGGGCGAGGGCCGGATCATGTACGCCGGACCGAGCAATAGGACCTTGGCTCAGCTGCGCGAAACCAATTTCGATGCGTCGCTGGTGATTCAGGAGATCATGCAGACCAAGCCGGGCCGGCAGGACGACTACATCCGCGAACTGGAACGGCTGTATGTGCCGTGGTCGGAGCGCACCGGCAAACATTGGCTCGGTTCCTTCACCACGACCTTCCGCTTCAACGAAGTGATCCACTACTGGGCGTTGGAGGGAGGTTGGGAATGTTTCGCCAACCACTACCCGTCCTGGAAGGACAGCCCGCCCGCCGAGATCGTCACCTGGATGAGCATGGCCCCGGCGCTACGTGACGGTTGGGAGGACTCCATCCTGCAGGCGCTACCGCCGTCGCCACTGCAGTGAGTTTCTCCTACGACCCGTTCGACGCGCAGGTGATGGCCGATCCGCTGCCGTACTACCGCACGCTGCGCGACGAGCATCCGGTGTACTACATGCCGCAGTGGGACACCTACGCGTTGTCTCGCTTCGATGACATCTGGCGGGTGCTGGAAGTCAACGATGGCACCTTCGTCGCCTCGGAAGGAACGCTACCGGCGGCATCTGTTCTGGCCCAGCATAATTCCGGACCGGTACCCGACCCGCCGCTGCATCCGCTGCCGTTCCATGCGATGTTCGACGCGGACCTGTACGGGGAGATCCGGCGTGCCCACTCACAACCGCTGCGGCCCAAGTCGGTCGGGTCGCTGGAGAGCAGGATCCGTGCGCTGGCCAACGAACGCCTCGACGAGCTGATCCCACGAGGTTCCTTCGATCTGACCCAGGACTACGGCGGCATCGTGGTCGCCTCGATCGTCTGTGAACTCCTGGGTATCGCAACAGATCTCGCCCCGCAGGTATTGGCCGCCGTCAATGCCGGCAGCCTGGCCGAACCCGGCGAAGGGGTCGACACCGCCGAGGCGCGGCCGAATTATCTGGGATTCCTGGTTCCAGTGGTCGAGCGGCGTCGCGCGGCGAAGGACGGCGCCTTGCCCGTCGTCGATGGCCTGCTCGCCTACCGGCTGCCCGACGGCAGCGCACTCGACGACACCGAAGTGGCCACCCAGATGCTCTGTATCTTCATCGGCGGCACCGAAACCGTGCCCAAGATCGTCGCGCACGGGCTGTGGGAACTCAGCCGCCGGCCCGAGCAGCTGGCGGCGGTCCGCGCGGATCCGGCGGCCAACGTGCCGGTCGCCCGCGAAGAGATGATCCGCTATTGCGCACCGGCGCAATGGTTCGCTCGAACCGCCCGCAAGCCGTTGACCCTGCACGGCCACACCATCGAACCGGGACAACGCATCATCACCCTGCTGGCATCGGCCAACCGCGACGAGCGGGAGTACCCCGACCCCGACCAGTTCATCTGGAACCGGCCGATCAAACGCTCCCTGGCCTTCGGACGCGGACAGCACTTCTGCATCGGCTACCATCTGGCCAGACTGGAAGTCGCCGTCCTGATCCAGGAATGGCTGCGCCGGGTTCCAGAGTTCGGCGTACGCGCCCGCGACGCCACCCGGTTGCCCTCCAGCTTCCAGTGGGGCTGGAACAACATTCCGGTGGAGGTGTGACGTGTGGTCCTACCGGATCATCGCTCCCTACCTGTTCGAGCGGCACTCAATTCCGGACAAGACGCCCCAGGGCCTGACGGACGGTCAAGTGCTGCTGAAGTTTCAGGCCGCCGGCATCTGCGGTAGCGACCTGCCCGGGTTCCGCGGCGCCAAGGGAAGGTTGCCCGGCGACGACGGCCGCAGCGCCGCGGACAAGGACGGCTTCCCCATTCACGAAGTGGCCGGCGAAGTCATCGCCAGCCGGCATCCCGAGCACCGGCCGGGTGACCTCGTGGTGGGCTGGGCATCGGGCTTCGACGGCCTGATGGAGCGGGTGATCAGTGACGGCGACGGGCTGGCCCGCTACGACACCGCCCTCACCCCCGCCCAGGCGGTCGGTCTGCAACCGCTGGCCTGCGTGCTGTACGCATGCGAGCAGCTGCCGGACTTCTCCGGACGCCACGTGGCAATCATCGGCCAGGGCTCCATCGGACTGCTCTTCTCCTACGTCGCCAAGGCCGCCGGCGCCCGGAAGGTGACCGGAGTCGATCCGGTGGACCGCGAAAAGCTCTCGTACACTTACGGTGTCGATGACGCGGTGCGCGCCACCAGCGACAGGTGGGTGAGTCAACTGGCAACCGAGGACCGGCCCGATGTGGTGGTCGAGGCGGTCGGCCACCAGGTGGCAACCCTGGGGCACGCCATCGAAGCCGTCGCACCGGGTGGGACCGTGTTCTATTTCGGGGTCGCCGACGACCCGACGTATCCGATCGACATGCGGGCGATGCTGCGCAAGAGTTTGACGCTGAAATCCGGTGTCACGCTGGACCGCCGGCGCGTTCTTGAAGCCGCGGGCCGGTTCGCGGCCGAACACCCGGGCCTGCTCGAGAATTACCTCACCCACACCTTCCCGGTCGACCAGGTCCAGCAGGCGTTCGAGCTGGCCTGCCAACCGGTCCCGGAGCGGGTGAAGATCGCGGTCACGGTATGAGTGTGTTCCGCAATATCTCCAAGTCACCGATCTGGGGCGGTTGGGTGACCGGGCCGACCGAGCTCGGACCGCGGGAATTCGCCCGTGCTGGTTACGATTACGTCGGATTCGACACCCAGCACGGATATCTTGACGATGCCGACGTTGCGAGCCTGCTGCGCCACCTCGAACACGTTCCGATTGCGACCGCGGTTCGGCTGCCCAACGCGGACCCGGCACCCATCGGGCGCGTGCTGGACGCCGGTGCCGACGCCGTGATCATCGCCATGATCGAGTCGGCCGAGCAGGCCGCGGCCGCGGTGGCCGCCACCCGCTACCCCCCGGCCGGCGTGCGCAGCTTCGGTCCGCTGCGGGCCGACCTGGGCCTCGATCCCGCCGCACTCGAATCCCGGGCGAGCGTGTTCGCCATGATAGAGACCAGCGCGGCGGTGGCCGATATCGAAAACATTTGCGCGGTAGCTGGTTTGACCGGTATCTATATTGGACCCGCGGATTTGGCCAGCTCTGTCGGTGCGAATGTCCTAGGGGCTACCAACGATGAACGGGTGCTCAAGGCCATTACCCGTACCCGCGAGGTGGCCACCGCCGCCGGACTGGTCACCGGCATCCATGCCAGCGACGGCAAGACCGGAAACACGATGGCGCGACTCGGCTTTCAGATGATCACCCTGGCATCTGAGTCGCAGGCTCTGCGTCGGGGAGCGGCCGAACACCTACGCGAGGCGACCGGCAAATGAGTGACGTCGAAGCAATCCGCAGCCTGTTGTCCGAGTACGCGCTCGCCCTCGACGCGGGCGACTTCGACGGGGCCCTGCAATTGTTCGCTGCCGACGGCGAATTCCAGGTGTACGGGCAAACCTTCAAAGGCCTCGACGACATCGGCGCGATGTTTCGCGCGGCACCCCATGGTTTGCATCTGACCGGGGCGTCGCGTCTCGAAATCGCCCACGACACCGCCAGGGCACGGTCCCAGGTGTTGTTCGTCAATGCCGTTACCCAGCAACTTCGTTCGGCTCTCTACGACGACGAACTGGTACGCCACGACGGCCGGTGGTTGTTCGGCCGCCGGCGGTGCCGGTTCGTCACGGGCACCGGACTCAGCGACACACCGGAGGCACCGTAACGATGACGCGCGTCGCATTGGTCACCGGAGCCGCCGGGGGACAGGGCCGGGCGATCGTGCAACGGCTGCGGGCCCGCGGCTATTTCGTCGCGGCGGCTGACCTGCGGGCCGACGAACTGAGCGCAGCGGTCACAGGGTCAGCGGACGACGCGGTGCTTGGCATCCCACTGGACGTCACTGATCAGCGGCAGTGGGAGGCCGCCGTCGCCGCTACCGTCGACCGATTCGACGGCCTAACGACACTGGTCAACAATGCCGGCCTGCTGCACCGCGCCGCACTGGCCGACGAGACGGCCGCGGATTTCGAAAACTCCTGGCGGGTGAACTGTTTCGGCGCGTTCTTGGGCATGCAAACTGCGCTACCACATCTGCAGCGGGGGGCGGCGATCGTCAACATTTGCAGCACCGGCGCGGTGCGCCCGTTCCCGCAGCACTGCGCCTATGGTTCGGCGAAGTGGGCGCTGCGCGGCCTGACCCAGACCGCCGCCGCCGAGCTCGGCCCGGCCGGCATCCGCGTCAACGCCGTCCTACCCGGACCGATCGCCACCCCGATGCTTGACGACGACGTCCAGCAGCGGCTGGCCGCGGTGGCGATGTTTGGCCGGCTGGGCCGTCCCGCCGAAGTCGCCGACGCCGTCGCCTTCCTGGTATCTGAAGACGCGTCGTTCATCACCGGGGCTGAACTGGTCGTCGACGGTGGGCAATGCCTCCAGATCCGTTGAGCGTCAGGCAAGTCGACCGGCTGGACCCGGAGCTGCGCCAAGTGGCCTTGACCCGCACCCTCTTCACCGCCGACGCGATCCCGCTGATCCGTGAGTCGATGAATCAGCGGCGCGCGCAGGCGCACCACGACGTCGCCGGTGTGAGCGTTGAACACGAGGTTGCCGCCAATGTGCCGGTGCGTATCTACCGAAGCGGTGACACGGAGGCGCCGGCGGTCGTCTACTGCCACGCGGGCGGGTTCGCGCTAGGCAATTTGGATACCGACCACCGGCAGTGCCTGGAACTGGCCCGCCGCGCGCGGTGCTGCGTGGTGTCCGTCGACTACCGGCTGGCACCCGAGCACCCCTTCCCGGCGGCGCTGGACGACGCGGCCACGGTGCTGAACTGGCTGGCGGACAACGCAGATCGCCTGGTTGTCGACGCAGCAAGGATCGCGGTGGCCGGCAGCAGCGCGGGTGGCGCCCTCGCCGCGGGCCTGGCCCACCGGGCTGCGGACGGCCAGTCACCGCCGGTGGTATTTCAGCTGCTCCATCAACCCGTGCTCGACGATCGCCCCACCTCGTCCAAGACCGAGTTCAGGACAACTCCGGCGTTCGATGGCGAAGGCGCCGAGTTGATGTGGGGCCATTATCTGGCCGGGCAGTCACCGAATGCGCAGTCGGTGCCGGCTCGTCGATCCCAATTGACCGGCATGGCATCGGCGTTGATCACCTGCGCCGAGATCGACCCGTTTCGCGACGAAGCGGTGGAGTACGCGTGCCGCCTGCTGCGCGCCGGTGTTTCCGTCGAACTGCACGTCTTCCCCGCCGCCTGCCACGGGTTCGATTCGCTGCTGCCGCAATGGCATGCGTCGCACCGCCTGTTCGCGCTGCAAGGCGACGCCCTGTCGCGGGCGTTCAGAACGTGATGAGCTGACGCACGGCGATGCCGTCGGCCAAGTGGTCCATTGCCTGATTGATGTCATCGAGGCGGATCGTCGACGACACCAGGGATTCCACCGGCAGCCGGCCCGACCGCCACAGCGCGACGAACCGCGGGATATCGCGACTGGGCACCGCCGATCCCAGATAGCTGCCGATCAATGACCGGCCCTCGGCGACAAAACCCAATGGCGACAAGCTGATCCGGGCGTCCGGCCGGGGCAGGCCCACGGTGATCGTCCGCCCACCTGGCGCAGTGAGCGCGACCGCGGTCTCAAGCGCCAGCGGGTGCCCGACGGCTTCCACCACCACATCGGCCTTGATACCCGCCGCCTGTTCCGGAGTGTAAGTTTCGTGCGCGCCTAAATTGGTCGCGGTGAGCAGCTTTTCGGGCAACTGGTCGACGCCGATGACTCGCACGCCATCGTAGGTGAGTGCGGTCAGCACCGCTGCCATGCCGACGCCGCCCAACCCGACGACCGCCACGGACTGGCCCGGCCGGGGATTGCCCACGTTGAGCACCGCGCCCCCGCCGGTCAGTACCGCACAGCCCAGCAGCGCCGCGACGCCGGGTGGCACGTCGGGCGGCACCGGCACCGCGCTGGCCCGATTGACCACGGCGTGCGTCGCGAAGCCGGACACCCCGAGATGGTGATACACCGGGTGGCCCTCCCGGCCCAGCCGGATTCCGCCGCCGAGCAGCGTGCCGGCGTTGTTGGCGGCGCTACCCGGTTCGCAAGGCGTCATGCCCTCGGTCGCACAGCCCGCGCACCGGCCGCACCGCGGCAGGAACACCAGCACCACCCGCTGACCGACGGCCAGGTCCGCAACGCCCTCGCCGAGGACCTCTACGATCCCCGCCGCCTCGTGGCCCAACAGCATCGGCACCGGCCGCACCCGATTGCCGTCTACCACCGACAGATCCGAATGGCAGATGCCGGCGGCCTCGATGCGGACCGCGACTTCGCCGGGACCGGGCCCGTCGAGGTCGACGTCGACGATGCTGATCGGCCGCGATTCCGCGTACGGGCGGGGCGCTCCGATGCGCTGCAGCACCGCGCCCCGGATGCCAAACATGTTGGAATACAACCATGACGTCAGTGCCGGACGCGAACGATCTCACCAGCGCCGACTTTCCGGTGCACTGGCCGGTTCTCACCCGCTGGGCCGACAACGACATGTTCGGCCACCTGAACAACGCCGTGTACTACCAGCTCTTCGACACCGCGATCAACGGCTGGATCGCCGGCGGCGCCGGTGTTGACCCGCTGACCATCCCGGAGTTGGGCATCGTCGCGGAATCGGGCTGCCGGTATTTCGCCGAGCTGGCCTTCCCGGAGCGCCTCAGTGTGGGGCTGGCCGTGACGCGACTGGGGCGCAGCAGCGTCACCTACCGCCTGGGGCTGTGGAAGGAACAGGCGGCGACCGAGGACGCGCGGCCGCTCGCCGCGCTGGGTCACTGGGTGCACGTCTACGTCGACAGAGTCGGCCGCAGGCCGGTGCCGATTCCCGACGCCATCCGCTCCCTGCTGGCCACCGCCTGCCTGAATTAGGCGGCGTTTGCCGCACGTATGCTTCGCCAATGCCAGTTATGAGCAAGACGGTCGAGGTCAATGCCGACGCCGGCGCCATCATGGGCATCGTCTCCGACATCGAGCGGTACCCGGAATGGAACGAAGGCGTCAAAGGCGCCTGGGTGTTGGCCCGTTACGACGACGGCCGCGCCAGCCAGGTCCGGCTGGACACCAATCTCAACGGCTTCGAGGGCGTCTACATCCACGCCGTTTACTACCCGGGCGAAAACCAGATCCAGACCGTGATGCAGCAGGGTGATCTGTTCGCCAAGCAGGAGCAGCTGTTCAGCGTGGTGGCCACCGGCGCCAGCAGCCTGTTGACGGTCGACATCGACGTCGAACCCAGCATGCCGGTGCCCGCCCCGATGGCGAAGATGCTGCTGAACCAGGTGCTGGACCAGCTGGCCGCCAACGTCAAGCAGCGGGCCGAGCAACTGGCTAGCTGACTATGAACTAAAGATCCCGGTCCGGTCCAGCGTCTCGGTCAACCGGCGGGCGGCGTCGGTGAACTGCCACACCGTGTGTTCGACCACCGCGACGGCGTCCCGGGCCCGCAGGGCGGCGACGAGCCGGCGATGGTTGTCGATCGCTGACTCACCCCACTGCGGATCGGCGGCGTACAGCTGCGCCGGCATGTAGCGCGCGGCGTTCAGTAGGAACCATGCCAGCTTGATCCGGCCGCTGGCCTGGTTGAACACGCGGTGGAAGGAGAACTCGAGCGACGCGATGGCATCGGTGTCGGCGGCTGCCACCGCCGCCGCGAGCAGGTCGTTGATGCGTTCGAGCTCGGCGATGTCGCGTTCGGTGATGCGGTCGGTGGCGGTGACGGCCAGCTCTCGTGCGATGGTGGCCTGCAGCCAGAAGATGTCCTCGATGTCCTGGCGGGTGAGCGGCAGCACCACATGCCCCCGGTGTGGCTCGAGCTGCACCATCCCCTCACCGCGCAGCTTCAGCAGGGCCTCGCGCACCGGCGTGATGCTCACCCCTAGTTGGGCCGCGGTCTCGTCCAACCGGATGAAGGTGCCGGGGCGCAACGTCCCGGACATGATCGCGGTCCGCAGGTGGCCCGCCACCTCGTCGGACAGCTGAGCCCGGCGCAGCGGACGGCGCTTCCGGGACTTGTGCTCCGGGGCAGCCGAAAGAGGTGCGTTCACGTGGCCTGCCAGGCCTTTCAGCGGCGTATCGGGTCTTTATTCGGCTCTTGTTAAGGACTTCCAGGCCCGTTAATGTGACCCAGACAACACATGTTTTATCAAATATCAGCCTGGCGCAAGCGGTGCGTATGTATACGGAAGACAGCTAAGGGACTTGAGGGGAACTAGTTGACCGCGCAACTGGCCAGCCACCGGACCGAGACGTCCGGCCAGGCTCAGGGCCTCGCTCTCGAGCAGCCCTATCGCGCCCGGCGGCAGAACTGGGTCAATCAGCTCGAGCGGCACGCCATGATGCAGCCGCAGGCACCTGCGCTGAGATTCCTCGGGCGCACGGTGACCTGGGCCGAACTGCGGCAACGGGTGGTGGCGCTGGCCGGCGCGCTGAATCGTCGCGGCGTCGGATTCGGCGATCGGGTGATGATCCTGATGCTGAACCGCACCGAGTTCGTCGAGTCGGTGCTGGCGGCCAACCTGCTCGGCGCAATCGCCGTGCCGCTCAATTTCCGGCTCACCCCCAGCGAGATCGCCTTTCTTGTGGAGGACAGCGGCGCCCGGGTGATCGTCACCGAGGCGGTGCTCGCTCCGGTGGCAGCGGGTGTCCGGGGGATCGCCCCGTTGCTGGAATCGGTGATCGTCGCGGGGCATGCAGCCGGGGCGGTGCGCGACGACGATGTCCTCTTCTATGAAGACCTTATGAATGAGGCGGGCGATGAGCCCGCGCCGGTGGACATCCCCAACGACTCGCCGGCCCTGATCATGTACACCTCCGGCACCACCGGACGGCCCAAGGGTGCGGTGCTTACCCACGCCAATCTGACCGGTCAGACAATGACGATGCTGTACACCAGCGGCGTCGACCTGAATAACGACGTCGGTTTCATCGGTGTCCCGCTTTTCCACATCGCCGGCGTCGGAAACCTGCTCTCCGGGATGCTGCTCGGCGTCCCGACAGTGATCTATCCACTGGGCGCGTTCGATCCCGGGCAGCTTCTCGACGTGCTGGAAGCCGAAAAAGTGACCGGCCTGTTCCTGGTGCCCGCGCAGTGGCAGGCGGTGTGCGCGGAGCAGCAGGCCAAGCCACGGGACCTGCGGCTGCGGGTGATGTCGTGGGGCGCTGCGCCGGCGCCAGATGTGTTGCTGCGGCAGATGTCCGAGCTCTTTCCGGGCACCCAGATCCTGGCTGCCTTCGGCCAGACGGAGATGTCGCCGGTCACCTGCATGCTGCTCGGCGACGATGCCATCCGCAAACGCGGCTCGGTCGGCCGGGTCATCCCGACCGTCGCGGCCCGCGTCGTCGACGACGACATGAACGACGTGGCCATCGGCGAGGTCGGTGAGATCGTCTATCGCGCACCGACACTGATGAGCGGGTACTGGAACAACCCGGAAGCCACCGCGGAAGCTTTCGCCGGTGGCTGGTTCCATTCCGGGGATCTGGTCCGGATGGACTCCGACGGCTACGTGTGGGTCGTCGACCGTAAGAAGGACATGATCATCTCCGGCGGCGAGAACATCTACTGCGCCGAGGTGGAGAACGTGCTCGCCGGTCACCCCCGCATCGTCGAGGTCGCCGTCATCGGCCGGGCCGACGAGAAGTGGGGCGAAGTGCCCATCGCGGTGGCCGCTGTAACGGACGGACCCCTGCCGATCGAAGAGCTAGATGAGTACCTGACCGAGCGGCTTGCGCGCTACAAGCACCCCAAGGCGCTCGAGATCGTAGACGCACTGCCCCGCAACCCCGCCGGGAAGGTCCTCAAAACTGAATTGCGTTTGCGGTACGGGGCCCGTTCCGGTCCCGAATTTCGTTCCGCGGCAACGGATTGCGCATCATGAGAGGGAGTCGACGGGCCAGAAAATGTTTGCCAGGTGCTGACGTGACACCATTTGCCGACTTGGTATACACACCTAGCCGACCATCGGGTACATTCCTGTGGTCTCCGTTACTACCTGTCGGTAGGGAGCCGTTGGTCACACACTTTGGGTCGGGGCAAGGAGGAGGCGTGCGACACCATCCGCCGCAGCGCCGTCGCATTTCTGCTTCCGCTGTGAGGGGGCAATCGTGACGACATCCTCATCCTCGCGTCCCCACCTGGTGGGCTATCTACGCGATCAACTCGAGACACCGCTGACAATGATCGGCGGTTTCTTCCGCATGTGCGTTCTGACCGGCGCGGCACTGTTCCGCCGGCCGTTCCAGTGGCGCGAGCTGATCTTGCAGTGCTGGTTCATCATGCGGGTCGCACTGCTGCCCACCATCATGGTCTCGATCCCGCTGACCGTGCTGCTGATCTTCACGCTGAACGTGCTGCTCGCCCAGTTCGGCGCCGCCGACCTATCCGGTGCCGGCGCGGCGATCGGCGCTGTCACCCAGCTCGGTCCGCTGACCACGGTGCTCGTCGTCGCCGGAGCCGGGTCCACCGCCATCTGCGCCGACCTCGGCGCCCGCACCATCCGCGAAGAGATCGACGCCATGGAGGTGCTGGGGATCGACCCGATCCACCGCCTGGTGGTGCCCCGGGTGATCGCCGCAACGGTGGTCGCCACCCTGCTCAACGCGCTGGTGATCACCGTGGGCCTGGTCGGCGGATACCTGTTCGGCGTGTACCTGCAGAACGTTTCGGGTGGGGCCTACCTGGCCACGCTCACCACCATCACGGGGCTGCCCGAGGTGCTGATCGCCATGATCAAGGCGGCGACGTTCGGCCTGATCGCCGGCCTGGTCGGCTGCTACCGGGGCCTGACCGTGCGCGGCGGGTCCAAGGGTCTGGGGACCGCGGTGAACGAGACCGTGGTGCTGTGCGTGGTCGCGTTGTACGCGGTCAACGTCATCTTGACCACGATCGGGGTTCGATTCGGGACGGGGCGCTGACATGTCGACTTCGGCGGTAGTTCGGGCGCGGTTCCCGCGGGCGGTAGCCAACGTCAACCGCTACGCCGGCGCGGTCACCCGGGGAGTCGACGAATCGGGGCAGCTCGCCTGGTTCTTCATGACCAGCCTCGGCCAGATACCGCACGCGATCAAGAACTACCGCAAGGAGACGCTGCGCCTGATCGCCCAGATCGGCATGGGCACCGGCGCGATGGCGGTCGTCGGCGGCACCGCCGCCATCGTCGGCTTCGTGACCTTGTCCGGTAGCTCGTTGGTAGCCATCCAGGGCTTTGCATCGCTGGGCAACATCGGTGTCGAGGCGTTTACCGGCTTCTTCTCCGCGCTGATCAACGTGCGCATCGCCGGGCCGGTGGTGACGGGCATCGCGCTGGCGGCGACCGTCGGCGCCGGTGCGACGGCGGAACTTGGTGCAATGCGAATCAGTGAGGAGATCGACGCCCTGGAGGTGATGGGCATCAAGTCGATCTCGTATCTGACGTCGACCCGCATCGTCGCCGGGCTGGTCGTGATCATCCCGCTCTACGCGCTGGCGATGATCATGTCGTTCCTGTCCCCGCAGATCGTCACGACCGCGCTCTACGGCCAGTCGACGGGAACCTATGAGCACTACTTCCGAACGTTCCTGCGCCCCGACGACGTCTTCTGGTCGTTCCTGGAGGCGATCATCATCGCGGCGATCGTGATGGTGACCCACTGTTACTACGGGTACAACGCCGGCGGCGGCCCCGTCGGCGTCGGTGAGGCTGTCGGCCGGTCGATGCGTTTCTCGCTGGTGTCGGTACAGGTCGTCGTTCTGTCCGCCGCGTTGGCGCTCTACGGCGTCAACCCCAACTTCGCACTGACGGTGTAGCGCCATGACAGGTCCGTTGAAAACCAACAAGATCAAGTCGCCGCCCTACAAGACGGTAGGCCTGGCAGCCTTCCTGGTGCTGCTGCTCATCTTCACGCTGGTCTACTTCCAGTTCCGCGGTGACTTCACCAAGAAGACCAATTTGACGATGTACTCCGACCGGGCCGGTCTGGTGATGGACCCCGGTTCGAAGGTGACCTACAACGGTGTCCAGGTCGGGCGGGTCGGCGATATCCAAGAGGTCCAGCGCAACGGCAAGCCGGCCGCGAAATTCACCCTGGAGATCTACCCGCAGTACCTGGGTTCCAAGGGCGTCATCCCGGAGAACGTGGACACGCAGATCAAAGCGACCACGGTGTTCGGCGGCAAGTACGTGTCGCTGACCACGCCGAAGGACTCGCAGGGAAACATCATCTCTCGCGGTCACCTCTCCGCTAAGAGCGAATTGCACGCCTCGGCCGTGACGACCGAGATCAACACGGTGTTCCAGACCCTGACCTCGATCTCGGAGAAGGTCGACCCCGTCAAGCTGAACCTCACCCTGAGCGCGGCCGCGCAGGCCCTGACCGGGTTGGGTGACAGGTTCGGGCAGGCGATCGTCAACGGCAACGTGATCCTCGACGACATCAACCCGCAGATGCCGCAGGCCCGCCGCGACATCCAGCAGTTAGCGGCCCTCGGCGACGTCTACGCCAACGCCGCGCCCGACCTGCTGGACTTCCTGAACAACTCGGTGCCCACGGCCCGCACGATCAACGCCCAGCAGCGCGACCTCGACCAGGCGCTGCTCGCTGCGGCCGGCTTCGGCAACACCGGCGCCGACATCTTTGAGCGCGGCGGACCCTACCTGGCCCGGGGTGCGGCCGACCTGGTGCCGACCGCCCAGCTGCTGGACACCTACAGTCCCGAGCTGTTCTGCACGCTGCGCAACTACCACGACATCGAGCCCAAGGCCTTCCAGTTCCTCGGCGGTAACGGCTACTCACTGAACAGCCACTCCCAGATCCTCTCGGCGCTGGGCGCGATGCTGAACCCCATCTCGCTGGTACCGCTGTTGCTGTCGCAGGTCGGCGGGCTTGCGGCGGGCCTCATCGGTGGGGCGCCGAACCCCTACACCTACCCAGAGAACTTGCCGCGGGTCAACGCGCGCGGTGGGCCGGGCGGCGCGCCCGGTTGCTGGCAGCAGATCACCCGTCAACTCTGGCCGGCACCCGAGCTGGTCATGGACACCGGGAACAGCATTGCGCCTTATAACCACTTGGACACCGGTTCGCCCTACGTACTCGAGTACGTCTGGGGCCGTCAAGTAGGGGATAACACGATCAACCCATGAAAATCACCGGTACCCTCGTCAAACTCAGCGCCTTCGCGTTCGTGCTGCTCCTATTCAGCATCATGATCATCATCGTGTTCGGTCAGATTCGCTTCGACCGGACAAACTCCTACACCGCCGAGTTCAGCAACATCAGTGGGTTGCGCAACGGCCAGTTCGTCCGGGCGTCCGGGGTGGAGATCGGCAAGGTAAGCAAGGTCGAGCTCATCGACGGCGGCAAGCGCGTGAAGGTGAACTTCAACGTCGACCGCGCGATCCCCCTCTACCAGTCGACCACCGCGCAGATCCGCTACCTCGACCTGATCGGCAACCGCTACCTGGAGCTCAAGCGTGGCGAGGGCGACGGTTCGGACAAGATCATGCAGCCGGGCGGGATGATCCCGCTGTCGCGCACGTCGCCGGCGCTGGACCTGGACGCGTTGATCGGTGGCTTCAAGCCCGTGTTCCGGGCGCTCAACCCGGACAAGGTGAACACGATCGCCGCCTCGCTCATCACGGTCTTCCAGGGCCAGGGCGGCACGATCAACGACATCCTCAACCAGACCGCCCAGCTCACCTCGCAGCTGGCCGAGCGTGATCAGGCGATCGGCGAAGTGATCAAGAACCTGAACACGGTGCTGGACACGACGGTTCGGCACCGCAAGGACTTCGACCAGACCGTCAACAACCTCGAGGTGCTGATCACCGGTCTGAAGGACCACGCCGACCCGCTCGCGGCGGGAACTGCGAACATCAGCAACGCCGCGGGGACGGTGGCCGACCTGTTGTCCGAGGACCGCGCCCTGCTGCACAAGGCGATCAACTACCTCGACGCAGTCCAGCAGCCGCTGATCGACCAGCGTCAGGAGCTGAACGACTTCCTGCACAAGGTCCCGACCGCGCTGAACCTGATCGGACGCGGCATTGGCTCCTACGGCGACTTCGTGAACTTCTACTCCTGTGACATCAGCCTCCGGATCAATGGCCTACAGCCCGGTGGGCCGGTCCGCACCGTCCGGCTCTTCCACCAGCCGACTGGAAGGTGCGCGCCCCAATGAGAACCCTGGAACCACCCAACCGGCTGAAGATCGGCCTCATGGGCATCGTGGTCACCCTGTTGGTCATCGGCGTGGGCCAGAGCTTCACCAGCGTGCCGATGTTGATGGCCAAGCCTTACTACTACGGGCAGTTCACCGACACCGGCGGCATCAACAAGGGCGACAAGGTCCGCATCGCCGGCATGGACGTCGGCAAGGTCGAGGCCATCAAGATCGACGGTGACCACATCGTGATGAAGTTTCAGATCGGCACCGAGAGCATCGGCACGGAGAGCCGGCTGAACATCCGCACCGACACCCTGCTCGGCAAGAAGGTGCTCGAGATCGAGGCTCGCGGCAACCAACCGTTGCGGCCGAACGGCGTGCTGCCGCTAGGCCAGAGCACCACGCCCTATCAGATCTACGACGCCTTCCTGGACGTCACCAAGGCGGCCACCGGCTGGGACATCGACACCGTCAAGAAGTCGCTGCATGTGCTGTCGGAAACCATCGACCAGACCTACCCGCAACTGAGCCCGGCGCTCGAGGGCGTTTCCAGGTTCTCCGACACGCTCGGCAAGCGCGACGAGGAGATCAAGCACCTGCTCGCCCAGGCCAACCAGGTGGCCAGCGTCCTCGGTGACCGCAGCCAGCAGGTGGACCGGCTGCTGGTCAACGCCAAGACCCTGCTGGCCGCGTTCAACGAGCGCGGCCGCGCGATCGACGCGCTGCTGAGCAACGTCGCCTCGTTCTCCACGCAGGTGCAGGGCCTGATCAACGACAACCCGAATCTCAACCACGTGCTCGAGCAGCTACGCACGGTCAGCGACTTGCTGGTCGAGCGCAAAGAAGACCTGGCGAACGGGCTGCTCATGGTCGGCGGCTTCCTGCCGTCACTCAACGAGGCGATCGGTTCGGGACCGTTCTTCAAGGTCGTCATCCACAACCTGGTGCCCGGCCAGATCATCCAGCCGTTCATCGACGCCGCTTTCAAGAAGCGTGGCCTGGACCCCGAGCAGTTCTGGCGCAGCGCCGGGCTGCCGGCCTACCGGTTCCCCGACCCGAACGGCACCCGGTTCCCCAACGGCGCGCCGCCACCGGCACCGCCGGTGCTGGAAGGCACGCCGGAGCACCCAGGACCGGCCGTCCCGCCGGGCACGCCCTGCTCCTACACGCCGCCCGCCGACGGGCTGCCGCGGCCGGAGAACCCGCTGCCATGCCTCGGGCTCAACATCGGGCCGTTCGGTGGCCAGGGCTTCCCGGCACCGCTGGACGTCCAGGCCTCGCCGCCGAACCCCAACGGTGTCCAGCCGGCACCGGGCATCCCGATCGCCGGACGGCCGGGCGATCCCGCACCGGACGTCCCGGGTACGCCCGTTCCGCTGCCGCCGAACTCACCCCCGGGCTCGCGCACCGAGCCGCTTGGCCCGGCGGGACCGGTGGGACCACCGTCGACATTCGCGCCCGGGCTGCCCCCGGGACCGCCGGCACCGCCCGGACCCGGCAACCAGTTGCCGGCACCGTTCATCAACCCCGGTGGCACCGGCGGTAGCGGCGCAGCGGGAGGTAGCGAGAATTGAGCACCATCTTTGACGTCCGCAACATCCGGCTTCCCCGGATGTCCCGGACCACGGTGGTCATCGGATCACTGGTGTTGGTACTGGCGCTGCTCGCCGCTTACTTCGGCTGGCAGCTGTACCAGAAGCTGACCAACAACACCGTGGTGGCGTACTTCTCCCAGGCGCAGGCGCTCTACGCCGGGGACAAGGTCCAGATCATGGGCATGAAGGTGGGCCGGATCGACAAGATCGAACCGGCCGGCGACAAGATGAAGGTCACCTTCCACTACGAGAACAAGTACAAGGTGCCGGCCAACGCCTCGGCGGTGATCCTGAACCCGACCCTGGTCGCCTCGCGGGCCATTCAGCTGGAGCCGCCCTACAAGGGTGGCCCGGCGCTGGCCAACAACGCGGTGATCCCGCTCGAGCGCACCCAGGTGCCGGTGGAGTGGGACGAGCTGCGCAACAGCATCACCAACATCATCTCTAAGCTGGGGCCCACCGAGGCGCAGCCCAAGGGGCCGTTCGGTGAGGTCATCGAGTCGTTCGCGAACGGCCTGTCCGGCAAGGGCAGGCAGCTCAACTCCACGCTGGACAACCTGTCGAAGGCACTGACCGCGTTGAACGAGGGTCGCGGCGACTTCTTCGCGGTCGTCAAGAGCCTGGCGTTGTTCGTCAATGCGCTGCATCAGGACGACAAGCAGTTCGTGGCGCTCAACCAGAACCTGGCGGACGTCACCGGCCGGCTGGCGAGTTCGGACCAGGCGCTGGCCAGCGCACTGCGACAGTTGGACAGCCTGCTGACCACCGTGCGTCCGTTCCTGGACAAGAACCGCGAGGTGTTGGCGCACGACATCAACAACCTCGCGACGGTGACGAACACGCTCCTGCAGCCCGAACCGCTGAACGGGCTGGAGACCGCGTTGCACGTCCTGCCTACGGCCGCGGCGAACGTCAACATGATCTACCACCCCTCGCACGGCTCAGTGGTGGCCGTCCCGGAGATCACCAGCTTCGCCAACCCGATGCAGTTCGTCTGCAGCTCGGTGCAGGCCGGTAGCCGGCTGGGGTACCAGGAGTCGGCAGAACTGTGTGCGCAATACCTGGCGCCGGTTCTCGACGCGATCAAGTTCAACTATTTCCCGTTCGGGTTGAACACGTTCAGCACGGCCGAGATCCTGCCGAAGATGGTCGCGTACTCCGAGCCGCGGCTGCAGCCGCCCAACGGCTACAAGGACACCACCGTGCCCGGTATCTGGGTGCCGGACACCCCGTTGTCGCACCGCAACACCCAGCACGGCTGGATCGTGGCACCCGGCATGCAGGGCACGCAGGTGGGCCCGATCACCGCCGGTCTGCTCACGCCGGAGTCACTGGCCGAGCTGATGGGTGGACCCGACATCGAGCCCGTCCAGTCCACGCTGCAAACGCCGCCGGGACCGCCCAACGCCTACGACGAGTACCCCGTGGTGCCGCCGGTCGCGCTGAACGCGCAAGTTCCGGTACCGCCGCCGGCGCCGGGACCGAACGTGATCCCCGGGCCGGTCGCACCGACACCCGCCGCGCCGGGACCGCCGCCCCCAGCACCGGTCGGCGCACCGCTGCCCGCTGAGGCAGGAGGTCAGTAATGGGCTTGCTAGGTAAGTTCCGCTACCGCAGCTGGCAGGTGCTGGTGCTGTTGGTGTGCGCGGTGCTGCTGAGTTCCTGTGGGTGGAAAGGCATCTCGCAGGTCGCGATCCCGGGCGCACCGGGCAGCGGCGACGGCGCCTACGTCGTGTACGCGCAGGTTCCCGACACCCTGGCGATCAACGGCAACAGCAAGGTGATGGTCGCCGACGTCGAGGTGGGCTCCATCCGCAAGATCGAGCTGAAGAACTGGATTGCGACGCTGACACTGGGCTTGAAGAAGGACGTCAAGCTCCCCAAGAACGCGCTGCTGAAGATCGGCCAGACCAGTTTGCTGGGCTCGCAGCATGTCGAGCTGATCTCGCCCCAGCAACCGCAAGGACAGCTCAAGAACGGCGACACGATCCCGCTGAAGAACTCGTCGGTATACCCCAATATCGAGCAGACGCTGGCCGTTGTCTCGCTGATCCTGCGCGGCGGCGGCATTCCCAACCTGGAAGTGCTGCAGAACGAGATCTACGCGATCTTCAAGGGGCGTGGCGAGCAGATCCGCGGCTTCCTGAACAAGCTCGACACCTTCACCCGCCAGCTCAACGAGCAGCGTGACGACATCACCCATGCCATCGACTCGACCAACCGGCTGCTCAGCTACGTCGGCAACCGCAACGATGTGCTGGAACGGGTGCTGACCGACTTCCCGCCGTTGCTCAAGCACTTCGCCGACACGAAGAACCTGCTGATCAACGCGGTGGACTCGGTGGGCCGGTTGAGCGCGGCGGCCGACCAGTACCTAGGCGAGGCGCGCGGGAACCTGCACACCGACCTGGAGTTGCTGCAGTGCCCGCTGCGGGAACTCGGTAAGGGTTCGCCGTACCTGATCGGCGCACTGAAGCTGATCCTGACGCAGCCGTTCGACATCGACGCGGTGCCGAAGATCTTCCGCGGTGACTACCAGAACGTGAACGCCACGATCGACGTCACGCTCAGCGCGGTTGACAACGCGGTCCTGACGGGCACCGGGTTCAGCGGGGTGCTGCGCGCGATCGAGCAGTCGTTCGGCCGCGACCCCGAGTCGATGATCCCGGACGTCCGCTACACGTCGAACCCCAACGACGCGCCGGGTGGACCGCTGGTGGAAAGGGCGGAGCGAGGCCAATGCTGACACCGTTCATCAAGCGCCAGCTATGGATCTTCCTGGCCCTGACCGTGGTTGCCCTGTCCGTGCTGGGCATCTACTACCTGCAGGTGCCGACGCTGGTCGGGATCGGGCGCTACGACCTGAAGGCCGACCTGCCGGCCTCGGGCGGCCTGTACCCGACGGCGAATGTGACCTACCGCGGCATCACGATCGGCAAGGTCACCGAGGTCGAGCCGACACCTACCGGTGCCCGGGCGATCCTGAGCATCGACAGCCGGTACAAGATTCCGATCGACGCCACGGCCAACGTGCACTCGGTGTCGGCGGTCGGTGAGCAGTACCTCGACCTGGTGTCGGAAGGCAACCCCGGGCAGTTCTTCCGTTCGGGCCAGACGATCACGAAGGGCACGGTTCCCAGCGAGATCGGTCCGGCGCTGGATACCGCGAACCGCGGGCTGGAAGTGCTGCCCAAGGAGAAGATCCCGCAGCTGCTCGACGAAACCGCGCTGGCCGTTGGTGGACTGGGCCCGGCGCTACAGCGGTTGACCGACGCCACTCAGGCGCTGGTCGGCGACTTCCACAACCAGATCGGTGACATCAACGACATCATCCAGCACTCTGGTCCGATCCTGCAGAGCCAGGTCGACTCGGGCAGCTCCATCGAGCGGTGGGCGCGCAACCTCAACACGCTGGCGGCCCAGAGCGCGGCCGAGGATCAGCACCTGCGCAGCGTGCTGACGCAGGCCGCTCCGACGGCTGACCAGGTCAACGAGGTGTTCACCGATGTGCGGGATTCGCTGCCGCAGACGCTGGCGAATCTCGAGGTGGTGTTCGACCTGCTGAAGCGCTACCACAAGGGCCTCGAGCAGGTGCTGGTGTTCCTGCCGCAGGGCGCCTCGATCGCGCAGACGGTAGCCGCGCCGTTCCCGAACATGGCCGCGCTGGACCTGGCGCTGGCGATCAACCAGCCGCCGCCGTGCCTGACCGGTTTCATCCCGGCCGAGCAGTGGCGGTCGTTCGCCGACACCAGCCCGCAGCCGTTGCCGGTGGGGACGTATTGCAAGATCCCGATGGATACCCCGGCCAACAGCGTGCGCGGCTCGCGCAACATCCCGTGTGTCGACGTGCCCGGTAAGCGCGCCGCCACACCGCGGGAGTGCCGCAGCACCAAGCCGTACGAACCCGCGGGCACCAACCCGTGGTACGGCGACCCGAACCAGCTGCTCAGCTGCCCGGCGCCGGCGGCTCGCTGTGACCAGCCGGTGAAGCCCGGCCTGGTGGCCCCGGCGCCGTCGGTGAACAACGGGTTGAACCCCCTGCCGGCCGACCGGCTGCCACCGGGCGGGTTGACACCACCGCCGATTAGCGACCCGTTGACCCGCCCCGGCACCGGGGCAGTGCAGTGCAACGGCCAACAGCCCAACCCCTGCGTCTACACTCCGGGCGGACCTCCTTCGGCGGTCTACAGCCCACAGAGTGGCGAGCTGGTGGGGCCCGACGGCGTTAAATACTCCGTCGAAAACTCAACCAAAACAGGAGACGACGGATGGAAGGAGATGCTGGCGCCAGCCGGCTGAACCCCATCGACGAGGACGATTCACTGACGGCCACGGCGACGGACGAGGATTCGGCGACCACAGCGGCCGAGGCTGAGCCCGACGCTTCGGAGACCGAAGCGTCCGAGGAGACCGAAGCGTCCGAGGAGACCGAGGAATCGCCCGACGAGCAAGCTCCGGCTGAGGAACCGGCTGTGGAACGCCGTCCCTCGCGGGTGAATCGCACCTGGCTGGCGGGAGCGGCGGCGCTGCTCCTGCTGGCCGCCGGCGGGATCGGGGCCGGCGGATATTTCGCGTTGCGGTCACACCAGGAGATCCAGACGTTTGCGCGCAACGATGCGCAGGCGTTGCAGATAGCAAAGGACTGCGTCGCCGCGACGCAGGCGCCCGACACCAGCAGCATGGCCGCCAGTGAACAGAAGATCATCGACTGCGGCACCGACCAGTACCGCACCCAGGCGCTGCTGTACAGCAGCATGCTGGTGCAGGCCTACCAGGCCGCCAACGTGCATCTTCAGGTGTCGGATATGCGCGCGGCCGTCGAGCGCAACAACCCGGACGGCAGCGTCGACATCCTCGTCGCGCTGCGCGTGAAGGTGTCCAACGACGAGGCGCAGAACCAGGAGACTGGCTACCGGTTGCGGGTGAAGATGACGCCGACGGAGGGTAGTTACAAGATCTCCAAGCTCGACCAGGTGACCAAGTGACGGTGGTGGTCGAAGACATCCCGACCACGGACACCGCGCAGGACCTACCCGAGAAGGCCGCGGCGCCGTGGCGGTTGCGGGCCGCCGCGTTCTGCGTGGACGCCCTGCCCGGCCTCGCCGTGATCGCCACCCTGGCGCTGACCTCGTTCGCGCTGCCGGCCCGCAGCCCCTGGTGGTGGACATGCGTGTCGGTCCTGGCGGCCATCGTGCTGCTGGTGCTGGTCAACCGGTTGCTGCTGCCCACCATTACCGGCTGGAGTTTGGGACGCGCATTGTTCGGCATCGCGGTGGTGCGGCGCGACGGCACGCAGATCGGCCCATGGCGGTTGCTGGTCCGCGAGTTCGCGCACCTGATCGACACCGCGGCGCTGCTGATCGGCTGGCTGTGGCCGCTGTGGGATTCCGAGCGCCGCACCTTCGCCGACATGCTCACCCGCACCGAGGTGCTTCGGGTGGTCCCGCACGAGCGGCCCGCGAAGGTTCGGCAGTGGACCGCCGTGACGCTCCTGGTCGCAGCCACGCTGTGCCTGGACGCCACCGGGATTGGGTACCAGGCGGTCTACGCCCAGGCGCAGGCCGGTGACCGCGCCCGCGCCGAGATCTCGACTCAGGGCCCCAAGCTGGTCGCCCAAATGCTGACCTATGACCCGGCCACGTTGCACGCTGATTTCGCCCGCGCGCTGGCATTGACCACCGATCGATACCGTCCCGAGCTGGCCGCCCAGCAGCGGGCCGTGGAGAAGGGCCATCCGGTCATCAACGAGTACTGGGTCTCGGCCAGCTCGGTGCTGTCCGCGACGGCGGATCGGGCCGCGATGCTGCTGTTCATGCAGGGCCGGCGCGGCTCCGGGAACGACGTCCGCTACATCACCGCCAGCGTCCGGGTGAAATTCGCCAGAGATTCCCAGCAGCACTGGCGGGTGGACGATCTCACCGTCCTGGCCAAGCCGAAGCCGCCGGAGAATCCAAAATGAGCCCGCGCCGCAAGTTCAGACCCGGCGAGGAATCGCTGCTTGTCGCCCAGCCGATCCCGCGGCGGCGATGGGAACTGCCGCTTGTCTCGACGTTCGCCGCGTTGGTGATGGTCGCGGCGATCACGGTATCGACCCTGATGTTGGTCGACCATGTCGTGCGGGACCGTACCGCCGAGCGGGAGACCTCGGCGGTCAATTACGTGAAGTGGTTCATGACCGGCTTCACCTCCATCGACCCGTTCCACGCGAACGACTACATCGATCGGGTGCTGGCCCAGGCCACCGGCGACTTCCACAAGCAGTACGAGGAGAAGGCCAACGAGATCCTGCTCCAGGTGGCGCGCGCGGAACGGGCCACCGGCACGGTGCTGGAGGCCGGCGTAGAACGATGGAACGACGACGGCAGCGTCACCGTGCTGGTCGCCACCGACGTAACCTCCAAGTCGCCGGACGGCAAGCAGGTCTTCGAGAACACCAACCGTTGGTCGGCAACAGCTAAGCAGGAAGGGAATCAGTGGAAGATCAGCAACCTGCAGCAGGTGATCTGACCGTCGACAAGGCCACGGAAGCCGAGCCCACGGAAGCCGAGGCCACGGAAGCCGAGCCCACGGAAACCGAGCCCACGGAGGACGGTGCCACCGAAGAGACCACCGACGAGTCTGACGAGGCCGCGGCTACCGAGGCAGCTCCCAAGGAAAAGAAAACTAAGAAGAAGCGGACCGGGCGGCGGCTGGCCGCCGTGTTCGCCCTGATCGCGGCGCTGTTCGTCGGCTCTGCGGCCTTCGCCGGGGCGACCGTCCAGCCATACCTGGCCGAGCGGGCCACCATCGAGGTCAAGCTGAAGGTGGCGCGTGCAGCGGCGAGCGCGATCACCACATTGTGGAGCTACACGCCGGAGAACATGGACAGCCTGGCCGATCGCGCCGCGAACTACCTCGCCGGCGACTTCGGTGCTCAGTACCGCAAGTTCGTCGACCAGATCGCCGCGCCCAACAAGCAGGCGAAGGTCACCAACTCCACTGAGGTGACGGGGGTGGCGGTCGAGTCGCTGGACGGCCCGAATGCCGTCGCGATCGTGTACACCAACACCACCACGACCAGCCCGCTGACCAAGAACATCCCGGCACTGAAATACCTGTCCTACCGGTTGGTGATGAAGCGCGACGACGACCGCTGGAAGGTGACCCGGATGACCACCGTCACCCAGCTGGATGTGACCCCGCACCTGTAGCGATATCGGTTCCGCAATGGTCGTCGCATCCCCGGTGTCCAACCGGTTGACCGTGACGGCGCTGCTGTTGCTGACCTTCTCGACCGGACTCGCCGACGCGATCAGTGTGCTGGTACTCGGGCATGTGTTCGTCGCCAACATGACCGGCAATGTGATCTTCCTGGGCTTCTGGTTCGCCCCGAACACCACCGTCGACCTCACCGCCGCCGTCGTGGCGTTCCCCAGCTTCGTCACCGGCACCATCGTCGGCGGACGGTTGATGCGGCACTTCGGCGAGCGCACCAGGCCGTGGCTGACCGCCGCGTTGGGCACCGAGGTGGTGCTGCTCGCGGCTTTGTCGGTGCTCGCGGGCACCGGGGTGCTGCGCTATCACGACAACACCAAACTCGTCCTGATCGGCGGCATGGCGATCGCGTACGGCGTGCAGCATTCCACCGCCCGGCAGTTCGGCATTCAGGAGCTCACCACCACCGTGCTGACCTCGACGATCGTCGGCCTCGGCGTAGACAGCCGGCTGGCCGGGGGAACCGGACAGCGCGAGAAGCTGCGCTACAGCGTGGTGTGCACAATGTGCGCGGGGGCGGTGGTGGGTGCCACGCTCACCTGGATCACCGTCGCACCGGTGCTGGCGCTGGCGGCGGCCGTCGTGGCGACCAGTCTGCTGATCTTCCGGTACGGGCCGGACTCAGTTGAACGCGAGCCAACTCGGTAGCGCCCGCTCGCGCGAGTCGCACAGCACCTGACGGGTGTCGCACGAGCCCTTCGGTGATCCTGCGCCGGCCCACATCCCACCGGTGTCGCGACGCAGCACGATCGCCGACGAGCCACCGCCGTCGAGCAGCACCGCGGTGTCGCTGCCCAGGCCGCGGAACAGATCCTGGATGTTGTCGGGGGTGTAGCTGCCGCCTTCGAAGACGTACATCTCGTCGCGCTGCTTGGCGTAGGCCAGCGCCGTCCGCGCCGCACTGGGACCACCGTCATGCAGTTGCCCGGTATTGCCCGGCGACAGCAGGCCGATTCCGGCCACCGCGACGAACTTGGCGTTCTTGTTCAGCAGGTCCTCGACGACCGGTGTGGCCAGGTCGTAGTCTTCTCTGCCCTTGGGACGCAACACGTATGGCGCACCACCGACCGGCAGGATCATCGTCGTCAGCGAGGTCCAGGACTCGTTGCCGCCGGACAGACCCTGCTTGCCCGGGTAGGCGGCGGTTCCGGTGACGGCCTGGTTCGCGCGGCCCTGGCCGTTGGTGTTGTCCACGAAGGCGCCCAGCGGGGAACTGCAGCCGGTGCTGCGCCAGGAACCGCCCTTCTGCCCACGGACATCGAAGAAGTTGGCGTTGATGGCGATCGTGGGTTGTCCCATGCGCTGCCACGCCTGCAGCGGCGGATAGATCTCGGATGCCTGGTAGAGCCCTTCGCCGGTACGGGCGCCCGGGTTGTTCTCGCAGCGGGCCTGGTCACCCCGGTGGGTGTCGACCAACAGGTGCGGCTGCAACCGCGACGACGCGTTCTTGATGATCATCAGGTGGCCACCGTTGTTCATCTCGTACCAGTGGCCGGACCCGTCGAGCAGCGGCATCGGGTGGCCGCCGCCGAAGTTGTACACCAGGTAGGAACCCTTGGTGGTGGCAATGGCCTGCTCGAGCAGCTCCCGGGCGTCGGCGGCGTGGGCGACCGGTTGCCCGGTGGTGACGGCCACGGCAACGCAGATTGTCAGCGCGGCGAAGCTCGCCGTCAGCCTGCGCAAGACCGCGGATGGGGTCGGCACGGGGAGCCCTTTCGGCCGCAAAATCCGGAACTACCATCCAAGGATTAGTCACATCTGTCACACTGTCAACTTTAGTAACAGGTGCGTGACGGTTGGGCCGCGCCGGAATTACGTTTGCTTGCTTGAGGATTCGGGCTTAGGGCCGGTTTCGGGTGCCGGTTCGGGCTCGGTTTCCAGCTTGCTCTCGGGCTCCGGCTTGCTCGCGGGCTCCGGCTCGGGCTCGGGCTCCGGCTCGGGCTCGGGCTCGGGCGCCTGGTCGGCTTGCGCCTCCTTGCGCTTGCGCGCCTGATGCTGAGCCTGGTGTTCGGCGGCGATCGCCAGCGCGACTGCTCCCTGGATCCGGTGGAAACCCTTGCGGTCGTACATCACGGTGACGATGCCCCCCAACAGCAGGCCGATGACCAGCCCGATCGCCGTCATGAGCAGCGCCTGCGACAGACCGGCTTCGGCATGGCCATTGAGATACAGCAGCGACCGCACCCCCAGGAACACCTGATGCATCGGCTCGAACTCGGCCAGCCAGCGGAAGAAGGACGGAGTGGCTTCCAGGGGCACCGTCGCGCCCGCCGACGGCAGGCCCAGGATCACGAAGATCAGCATGCTGACCAGCAGGCCCATCGAACCCAGCACCGCGATCAGCGAACTGGACGTGATGCCCACCGCGCTGATCGCGAACACTCCGAACAGCCACAGCTGCCAGCCCTGGGGAATGGGCATGCCGAGCTTGTGGGCGATCGCCATATAACCCCCGGATGTCAGCAACGCCAGGGTCACCATCAGCCCCCACTTGACGAGCAGGGTGCGGAATCGGGAGATGTGCACCTGCTCGGCGAACCGGTAGACCGGACCGAATTCGGCTGGTACGTAACCGAGCATCGAATCGACGAGCGTGCTCACCACGATGCTGCCGGTGAACCCGGCCAGCAACAGCAGGAGGGCATAGTAGAAAGCCGACAAGCCGTTACCGGTGCCGTTGGGTAGCGGGTTGTACACGTTGACCTTGACATCGATCGGATTGGCCAGGGCCAGCATCGATGCGCCGGCCAGTGGCGCACCGCCGGTCTGGGCAGCCACATCCGCCGTAAGCCGTTCGCCCACTTTGCCGTTCGCCACGCCCACGGCCTGAGTGAAGGTCTGGCTTGCGATGCTTGAGCCCAACGTGCCGGCCCGTGGGTTGGTCGAGATGGTGATGAAGGGCCGCTCGGCGCGATTGGCGGTCACCGCGCTCTCGCCGAGATCTCGCAACTGCGACGAGAATCCGGGCGGAATGACCAGCTCGCCGTACACCTGGGCCCGGTCCAGCAGTTGCTTGGCCTCGGCCTGCGTCACCAACCGGACGTCGAACTTCTCCTTGTCCAGGCTGCCCACCATGCCGTCGGCGATCTGTTTGCCGTAGGGGCCGGCGTCCTGGTTGACGATCGCGATCGGGAAATGCCGCAGGTTCGTGGTCGGATTCAAGATGCCGCCCAGGTACAGCGCGGACAGCGCGGACATCAAGGCCAGGGTGATAACGATCGGCGCCAGCCAGAACCGGACCGTGCGAAGCGCCTTGGTGCTCCGGTTGGGTTTGGGCGCCGCGTGCCGGGCGTGTTTCTGAGACATGCGGGGCTCCTGTCTGTCGTGCCCACTCTAATGTCGGTCCGCTCTAGTGTCGGTCAGCCGCCCAGCCTCGCGTGCATCTCCCATGCCAGCACCTCAGCGGGCTCCGTTGCGATCAGGCGTCGCCCGTCGGCGTCGGTCAGTCGGACCGCGTCGCCCGGTCCGAGGTCACCGACGCCCTCGCACGTCACTGTGCCGCGAGCCGCGAACACATGCAGATACGGTGCCGCCGGCAGGTCGACGGTGTCGCCGGTGTCCAGTCGGGCGACGTGCAGCGCCGCGCCCCGCTGGTGAAGTTTGATGGCGGCGTCGTGCCGGGCGATGCCCGAGGCGATGGTGACCAGCCCACCGCGCAGCAGGTGGTCGTCGATCTGCTGTTGCTGATAGCCCGGCGCGATGTCGTACTCGTCGGGCTGGATCCACATCTGCACGAAATGCACTGGCCGCGTGGCTGAATCGTTCTTCTCCGAGTGCAGGATCCCGCTGCCGGCCGACATCCGCTGTGCCAGCCCGGGATAGATCACGCCCTGATGGCCGGCGGAATCCCGATGCGCTAGTTCACCTTCCAATACCCAGGTGACGATCTCCATATCGCGGTGCGGGTGGGTGTCGAAGCCGGTGGCCGGTGCCACGACGTCGTCGTTGTTCACCAGTAACAGCCCGTGGTGAGTGTTGTCCGGGTCGTAGTGGTCGCCGAAAGAGAACGAGTGTCTGGACTCCAGCCATGGTGTTCTGGTGACGGCCCGGTCGGCGGCGCGCCGAATATCCCCGGTGGCAGTCATGGCTCTCACAGTAATGACTGCTACGTCGGCGCGGTCAGTAGCCGCTGGGCATGCCGCAGTGTGGTCTCGAGCTCGACCAGCGTCATGCCGGCGGCGCCGCCGAGGTGGATCTCGATCTGATACTCCGGCTGGCCGTCCCGACCGAAGATCGGCAGCACCACGAATTCCGTTGCGTTCAGCTCGGTTTCGAGTACATCGGTGACCGACCGCAGCGTCATCATCGTCATCAGCGTCCTGAGTTGCCGGGTCACCCACTCGGTAGGCCCCAGCGACGCCAGCACGGCGGCCAGCCGGTCGTGCAGCGATTGGTGGGTGTCGTCGAACCGCCACGCGCCGTAGCCGCGGGCCCGGATGTCGGCCAGCACGCGACGGTGCCCGGCGATCTCGACGGGCGTCGGCGGTGGTGTCACCCTGCGCAACCATGCCTGCACGGAGTCGTCGTCACGCCATGCCATGGCGACCAGCCCGAACGGCGGGTCGATTCCAAAGCGCTGACCGACGGCGTGTTCCCCGTCGGTGCCGTGGCCGACGGTGTCGACGGTGACCAGGTGTCGTTCGCCGATCTTGGACATCGAGCACCCCGAGCCGAGCGTTTCGTGCAGGAAGTTCAGTGCAGCACGGCCCCGGTCCAACAGCGGAAACTGCCGCCGTAACCCATGCACAAGTCCGAACAGTCCACTGCCCAAGGTGTAGCGCCGGTCGTCGCGGCGGGCCACCCAGCCGCGTCCTTCCAGCTCGCTCAGTATCAACGAGCAGGTGGAGGTGCTGATCCGGCAGTGCTTGGCAAGCTCGGCCGAGGACCGGGGCGCGGGCGAATCCGCCAGCGCGGCAAGCACATTCATCACCCTGGTCGTCGGCGGCGATTTCACGGTTGACGTCACCGGTGCCGGCTCCCTACCATCCGTCCAAAATATTGCATTATCAATCCTAATAATAGGAGAACAATGTTGAAGGTGGGGGTGTGGGGGCCGGGCTCGATGGGCCTGATCGCGCTGCGTGGGGTCATCGACCACCCGCAACTGCAATTGGTCGACTTGGTGGTGCACAGCGATGCCAAATCCGGTCGGGACGCCGGCGAGCTCTGTGGCGTGCCGGCCGTGGGCGTGGTGGCGACCCAGGATCCCGCGGCGATGCTGGCCGGCGACGCCGACGTGGTGGTGTATGCCGCCGCCGCCAACCTGCGCCCGGTGGAGGCCATTGCGGACATGGCATCGATCCTGCGGGCCGGCAAGAACGTGGTGTCGTGCTCGGTGGTGCCGCTGGTGTTCCCGGACGCACCGGAACCGGAGCGTCAGGCGCTCACCGAGCCATTACGAGAGGCCGCCCTGGCCGGCGGTGCCTCGTTCTTCACCACCGGCATCGACTCAGGATTTGCCAACGATGTTCTCCCACTTGTGCTTACGGGTGTGTCGCGGGTGATCCAGTCCGTGCGGGTGACGGAGATCTTCAACTACGCCACCTACCCCGACCGGGCCGCGGTGTATGAGATTCTCGGCTTCGGCCAGCCGCCGGAGGTCACGCCGTTCGCCGCCACGCCCGGGATCTTCACCTTCGGCTGGGGTCCGGTGCTGCATCAGTTGGCCGCCGGACTGGATGTCCAGATCGACCGCATCGAGGAAAGCGTCGAACGCCTCGCCAGCCCGACAGCCTTCGATACGCCCACCGGCCACATCGCTGCGGGCACCATCGCCGCGATGCGCTCCACCCTGACCGGGTACGTCGGCGAAACGCCGACACTGGTTGTCGACCATGTGACCCGGATGCGCGACGACATCGCCCCGGACTGGCCCCAGCCGCGCATCAGCATCGAGCCCAAAGACCTGGGCTTCGGGCCGGCCTCCGGGCGCGGCCTGTATCGCGTGGAGATCGACGGATCGCCCAGCATGCGGTGCGAATTCGAGATGGCCGAGGACCATGACCACGATCTCGGTGCCCGCATTGCGGGTGCGTCGCGCATGGTCAACGCGATCCCCGCGGTGTGTGCGGCCAAGCCCGGGCTACTGTCCGCCCTCGACCTGCCGTTGGTCACCGGCGCGGGCCTGGTGCGCGCGGTGGCCGGCCCCCCGCCGGACAGCCGGCTGTTCTAGTTAGTGGGGTAGGCCGCCGCCGCGAGCTGCAGGATCTCCTCGCGGTCTGCGGCCAGGATGAAGCCAGCTTCGATAGCCCGGTCGAGTGCGGCGGTGAAGCCCGCGACGTAGTCCTGAGCTCCGCCCGGGTAGAGGCGTTGCAGTGTCGCGTCGTCGAAGGGTTCACCCGAGCCGAAGATGGCCGCCATGATGTTCTCGTCGGTGGTGACCCCGGTGGTGCGGGCGATCGGGACATCCACCCACGGGGTCCGCACGCCGCCGTCGGCGATGCCGTGGCCATCGAGCACCGGCTCAGGATGTCCGTCGGGATGGCCATCGCGCACGGTGAGCGGCGGGCCGCTCGGCGGCGGGGTGCCGGTGCGCACCCAGGTGTCGAGGGCGGACACCGATGCCTGGACGACGTAGTGGTGTTGCGGGCCGAAGTTGATGAAGTGCCCGAGCTGCTGACCCATCAGGTTGTCGGTCGGCGCCCACGCGGCCACCAGCGCTTCGAGCGGTGCGGAGCCGGAATCGATGGCTGCGACCTGGATCGTGTAGTTGTCGGCGTGCGCCGCGCCGGCGATCTCCCACACCCGCAGCAGGTCGTGGTCGGGTTGGCGGGCCCCGTAATAGCCCTGACGTCCGGCACCGTACAGGTCGGTTTCGGTGATGATCGCCATCAGCGGCACCCGCAGATCCGGCCGGAACCTCACCGCCGGCGCCGCGCTGGCGTTTTGCAGCTCTTCGAAGATCGAGCTGTTGTCGAGCGGCCCGACGGGGCCCAGGCGGGAATGCACCAAGAAGCCGTCGTACGCCTTGGCCAGCGGGTCGACCGCATTGATGTAGGTGGTGAGGAACATGGCCGACTGGGATTCGCCCAGCGCGATTACGCGTTCGGCCCTCAGCCCGCCCAGCACGCCGTCGGCTGCACTGTCCCGGACCAGGCCGCCGATCTGGGAGAAGATGTCGTACGCGAACGCGTCACCGGGATGGCTCAGGGCGGCGTAACGCGTCGGGTTCTGGCTCTTGAGGGAGAGATCGAATCCGAGCAGGTTCTGCCCGCCGTCCACGCCGACCTTCTGCGCGGAAACGGTGATGTAGGTGTAGCCCGTGCGCAGCACCTCGCGGTGAGCCATCATCCACACCGCGGGAGCGTCGATGCCGCCGCTGACGTTGAGCCATTCCACCAGCGCCGTCCCGTTGAACCGGGCCGGATCGGCCGGCGTGAGAACCACCATCCGGGTGGTGTATTCGGCTGTGTCCGTGGCGGTTACGCTCCACCGGCCGTCTTGGCCCGGTTCGGACGCCAGGGCGAAGGACGAGGCGGTCCCGGACACGAAGAACTCCTGCGCGACGTAGCCCACCTCCCCGATGTCGAAGGCGCCCAACAGCAGCGTCGGAGCACCTGCCACCGGCGTAACCTCCGGCTTCACAGCGACTCCGGCAGGCCGAATTTGGCGAACAGGGATCCGTCGAGAAAAGCCACCACGTGGGAGACCCCGTCCGGCCTGATGTCGAGCACGTGCAGCTGGAACGGCACGTGGTGCTCGCCCGAGCGCATGTACATGGCGGCGCCGGGCTGCCCGTTGGCTTCGAACGGGATCATGCGCATGTCGCCGGGCAGCTCGGCCGGGCATTGCTGATGGATGAGCGCGATGATGTCCCGTGCACCCTGGTACCAGCCCGTGTAGGGCGGCATCTCCCAGATCGCCTCGGCGGTGAACAGATCGACCAGCTTGTCGATGTCATAGGACTCGAAGGCGGCGATGTAGCGGGCCAGCAGGTCCTGCGCCTCGGCCGAATCCGGCGCCACTAACCGATCGTCGGCGCTGGGCGCGACAGCGTCCATCTGGGTGCGCGCCCGCTGCAGCAGGCTGTTGACGGCGACCGTGGAGGTGCCGATCGCTTCGGCGACCTCAGCCGCCTTCCACTGCAGCACGTCGCGCAGCAACAGCACCGCGCGCTGCCGCGGCGACAGATGCTGCAGCGCGGCGACGAATGCCAGTCGCACCGATTCCCGGGAGCCGACGATGTCCGACGGGTCCGCTGCCGCTTGCGGAAGTGGTTCCAGCCAGGGCACTTCGGCGCGCTCCACCAACTCGTCCTTGGGGTCCGAGCTGGGTGCGCCGAGCCCCGTCGGCAACGGCCGCCGCTGCCGTCCCTCCAGCGCGGTGAGGCAGGTGTTGGTGGCGATGCGGTGCAGCCAGGTGCGCACCGAGGACTTCCCTTCGAACCGGTCGAAGGATTTCCAGGCCCGCAGCAGCGTCTCCTGCACCAAATCCTCCGCGTCGTGCAAGGAACCGGTCATCCGGTAGCAGTGCGCCAGCAGTTCACGGCGGTAGGGCTCGGCATGGGCGGAGAAATCCCCACCGGCCCCCCCGGGCTTTCGCCAATCGGATTCTCAGCGAGGACACTCACCCGTCTGAGGTTACGCAGCATCTCTGACAAACACAGCGAGAGGAGCGTTCGGCAAACCCGTAAGCTGCCCGTGATGACTACCACCCGTTCTGAACGGACCTTCGATGGCGTCGGTGGCGTGCGCATCGTCTACGACGTTTGGACCCCGGATGTTCCGGCGCGTGCAGTGGTGATCCTTGCGCACGGATTCGGTGAACACGCCCGCCGCTACGACCACGTCACGCAGCGGTTGGGCGCGGCCGGCCTGGTCACCTACGCCCTCGATCACCGCGGCCACGGCCGCTCGGGCGGCAAGCGGGTGCTGGTAAGGGACGTCGCGGAATTCACCGCCGACTTCGACACCCTGGTAGGTATCGCCACCCGGGAGAACCCGGGCGCCAAGCGCATCGTGCTCGGGCACAGCATGGGCGGCGCCATCGTGTTCGCATACGGAGTGGAGCGGCCGGACAACTACGACCTGATGGTGCTCTCGGCGCCGGCGATCGCCGCCCAGGAGATGGTGCCGGGGGTGGTGGCGCTGGCCGCCAAGGTGCTCGGCGTGCTGGCGCCCGGCCTACCGGTACAGGCCTTGGACTTCAACGCGATCTCGCGGGACCCCGACGTGGTGAGCGCCTACAACAACGACCCGCTCGTCTACCACGGCAAGGTGCCCGCCGGGACCGGTCGCGCGTTGCTTCAGGTGGGCGAGACGATGCCGCAGCGGGCCCCGGCGTTGACGGCCCCGATGCTGGTGGTGCACGGCACCGGGGACACGCTGATCCCTATCGAGGGCAGCCGCCGCCTGGTGCAGTGCGTGGGTTCGGCCGACGCCGCACTGAAGGAATACCCCGGGCTGTACCACGAGGTGTTCAACGAGCCCGAGCAGAACCAGGTGCTCGACGACGTGGTGTCGTGGATCAATCTGCGCCTGTGAATAGCGAACTCGAGATGTCCGGGGGCTGCGTTAGTTTGGCGACATGACCGACGACAAGATGTTGTCCCGTATCGCGGCGTTGCTGCGTCAGGCCGAAGGCACCGACAATCCCCACGAGGCGGACGCATTCCTGAGTGCCGCCCAGCGGTTGGCCACCGCCTCGTCCATCGACCTGGCGGTGGCGCGCTCCCATTCGGCGAACCGGTCCGCTGCCCAGGCCCCCACCCACCGCACCATCACCATCGGCGAGGCGGGCACTCGTGGCCTGCGCACCTATGTGCAGCTGTTCGTCCTGATCGCCGCCGCCAACGATGTGCGCTGCGACATCGCGTCGAACTCGACCTTCCTCTATGCATACGGGTTCGCTGAGGACATTGACGCGACGCATGCCCTGTACGCCAGCCTGGTGGTGCAGATGGTCCGGGCCTCGGATGCCTACCTGGCGACGGGTGCGCACCGGCCCACCCCGACCATCACCGCGCGGCTCAATTTCCAGCTGGCCTTTGGGGCCCGTGTCGGCCAGCGGCTGGCCGAGGCTCGCGAGCAGACCCGCCAGGAGGTGACCAAGGACCGTAGTCGCGCGCCCGGCACCGCGATCGCGTTGCGGGACAAGGAACTCGAGCTGCGGGATTACTACAGCAGCGCATCGAAGGCCCGCGGTACGTGGCAGGCGCATCGGGCCTCGGCCGGATATTCGTCGGCGGCGCGCCGCGCGGGCGACCGAGCCGGCCGCCGGGCCCGGCTGGGCGACAGTCCCGAACTGCCCGGAGCGCGCACCGCGCTGGGCCGGTGACGCGGGCCGAACCATCCGGGCGCGACTCGCAGCGCGCCAAGGTCTACGCGGCCGAGGAATTCGTGCGACTCATGTTCGACCGTGCCGCCGAGCGTGGGTCGCCCAGCGTGGAGTTCTTCGGCACCCAGCTGACGTTGCCGCCCGAGGGCCGGTTCGCCTCGGTGGCCTCGGCGCAGCGGTACGTCGACGAGGTGCTGGATTTGCCGGCGGTGCGCGACCAGTGGCCCGCCGTCTCGGCGCTGCGGGTGCGGGCACGGCGGGCCGCCACCGCCGCGCACTACGAAAACCGCGGCGGCGCAGGCGTTATCGCCGTCCCCGACCGGGTGACCGCCCGCTGGGCGATGCGCGAGCTGGTGATCCTGCATGAGGTGGCGCATCATCTGTGCCAGGAACCCCCGCCGCACGGACCGGCCTTCGCGGCGACCATGTGCACGCTGACCGAGCTGGTGATGGGGCCCGAGGTGGGCCATGTGTTGCGCGTCGTCTACGCGAAGGAAGGGGTGCGGTGAACGACCTGGCCGATCCTGATGCGCGGGCGCGCGAGGTGGAAGCCGAGCTGACCGACGACGAGCGCCTGTCCCTGCTGGTCGGCGTGATGGGCGCCGGAGACTTCTGGCCGCTGCGCGACGAGCGGATACCGCCGGACGTCCCGATGAGCGCCGCATACGTGCCCGGGGTTCCTCGGCTGGGGGTGCCCGCGCTGCGGATGAGCGACGCCGGCCTGGGCGTGACCAATCCCGGTTTCCGCCCCGGCGATACCGCCACCGCGCTGCCGGCGGGGTTGGCGCTGGCGGCCACCTTCAATCCGGGCCTGGCGCGGGCCGCCGGGGCGGTGATCGGCGCGGAGGCACGCAGTCGCGGGCTCAACGTACAGCTGGCCGGCGCCATGAACCTGGCCCGTGACCCGCGCAACGGACGCAACTTCGAGTACTTCTCCGAGGACCCGTGGCTGACCGGGCTGCTGGCCGCCGAGCAGATCATCGGGATCCAGCGGCATGGGGTCATCTCCACGGTCAAGCACTTCTCGCTGAACTGCAATGAGACCAACCGGCACTGGCTGGACGCGGTGATCGATCCCGACGCGCATCGCGAATCCGACCTGCTGGCCTTCGAAATCGCCATCGAGCGCGGTGATCCCGGCGCCGTGATGGCGGCCTACAACAAGGTCAACGGAAAGTACGCCGCCGCGAATGACGTCCTGCTGAATCAGATACTCAAGGGGGCCTGGGGATTTCGCGGCTGGGTGATGTCGGACTGGGGCGGGACACCGGGCTGGGAGTGTGCGCTGCGCGGATTGGACCAGGAGTGCGGCGCACAGATCGATGCGATCCTGTGGCAGGGCGAGGCGTTCAGTGAGCCGCTGCGCGGCGCCCTGGGCGATGGCCGGTTGCCCAGGGAGCGGTTATCGGACATGGTCCGGCGGATCCTGCGGTCGATCTACGCGGTGGGACTCGACCGGTGGGATGCCGCGCCCGAACCGGATGTGCAGGCGCACAACGGCATTGCCTTGGAGATCGCGCGGCAGGGCACTGTGCTGCTGCAGAATCGTGGCGTGCTGCCCCTGGCGTCTGCCGGGCGCATCGCCGTCATCGGTGGCTATGCGCAGCGCGGGGTGCCGGCCGGCTACGGTTCCAGCACGGTGCTGCCCGCGGGCGGGTACGCCGACGTGATTCCGATCGGCGGGGCAGGCTTGGAGGCCGGCTTCCGCAATCTGTATCTGCTGCCGTCTAGTCCGCTCGACGAACTGCGAAAATTGTTCGGCCAGGCCGAGATCGACTTCGACCCCGGCATCAGCCCCGCGGAGGCGGTACCGGTCGCGCGGCGGGCCGACGCGGCGATTGTCTTCGCGGTCCGGGCCGAAGGTGAGGGCTTCGACGGCGCCGACCTGTCGCTGCCCTGGGGGCAGGATGCTTTGATCGCCGCGGTCGCCGCGGCCAACCCGAACACCGTGGTGGTGCTCGAGACCGGCAACCCGGTGGCGATGCCGTGGCGGGACTCCGTCAACGCGATCGTCCAGGCCTGGTACCCCGGGCAGCAGGGTGGCCGGGCGATTGCGGAAATCATTGCCGGACGGGTCAATCCGTCCGGGCGGCTGCCACTGACCTTTCCCGTCGACCTGGACCAGACACCGCGACCGGAGTTGGGGACACCGACCACCATCGAGTACTCCGAGGGCGCCGAGGTCGGGCATCGCTGGTTCGCCGCAACGGGCCGGACCCCGTTGTTCGCGTTCGGACACGGGTTGTCCTACACCAGCTTCGAGTATCGCGACCTCGAGGTGACCGGCGGCGGCACCGTCACGGCCACCTTCAGCGTCGTCAACACCGGTGACCGCAGCGGCAGCGATGTGCCACAGGTCTATCTGACCGACGCGCCGGACGGGCGACGACTGCGGTTGCTCGGGTTCGAACGGGTCGAGCTGGAGCCCGGCGAATCGCGGCGGGTGCGCATCGAGGCCGACCCGCGCCTACTGGCTCGCTACGACGGCCGGGCGCACTGCTGGCGGATCAGCCAGGGCCGCTACGCCGTAGCGGTCGGCGCGTCCGCGGTATCGAAGGATTTGGTTGCCGAAGTAGAAGTAGAGGTGGCCGGCCGTACGTTCGGACGCTGAGGGGCGCATCCGTACGAACGACCGGCCGACCGGCCTACTGGACGGGAACGAGTTCCGCGCCGCAGGTGCAGCGGTACGGTTCGGAGGCGTTGGAGCAGTGGCAGGGGACCTCGACGCGGACGCGACAGCCACAGCCCTCGTGGCCACAGCTCAGCAGGGTGCCGGCTTCGTTGGTTGCCATTCGAATCACCTTCATTTTGTCGTCGGTTGCTTGCCCCGTCAGTATATACCCCTCGGGGGTAAGGGTAAATAGACCGCGGCGGGGCTCCGACGGAATCGCGATGGCGCTGGTGCGCTAGCCGCAGACCGCGCCGATCGCCGCCGACCCGACCAGCTTGACGTACTTGGCCAGAACACCGGTCTTGTAGCGCGTCGGCGGGGGAGTAAATCCCTCCCGCCGCGAGGCGAATTCATCGGGATCCACCAGCACATCCAGGGTGTGGTTGGCCACGTCGAGCCGGATTCGGTCGCCGTCGGCCAGGAACGCGATGGGGCCGGCGTCCACCGCCTCCGGCGCGACGTGGCCCACGCACAGGCCGGTCGTCCCACCGGAGAAGCGACCGTCGGTGAGCAGCAGCACATCCTTGCCCAGCCCGGCGCCCTTGATGGCACCGGTGATGGCCAGCATCTCGCGCATGCCGGGGCCGCCCTTGGGTCCCTCGTAGCGGATCACCACGGCGTCACCATGAGTGATGGTGCCGTCTTCGAGCGCGTCCAGCGCTGCCCGCTCACCGTCGAAAACCCTTGCGGTGCCCTCGAAGACGTCGGAATCGAAGCCGGCGGACTTGACCACAGCTCCCTCCGGCGCCAGCGATCCGCGCAAAATGGTGATGCCGCCGGTCGGGTGGATCGGGTTGTTCAGCGCGCGCAGCACCTTGCCGTCCGGGTCCGGTGGCGCGATGTCGGCGAGATTCTCGGCCAGGGTCTTGCCGGTCACCGTCAGGCATTCGCCGTGCAGCAGGCCGGCGTCCAGCAGAGCTTTCATCACCACCGGCACCCCGCCGATGTGGTCGACATGCGACATCACGTGCCGGCCGAACGGCTTGACGTCGGCCAGATGCGGCACCTTCGAGCCGATCCGGCTGAAATCGTCCAGGGTCAGCTCGACTTCGGCTTCGTATGCGATGGCCAGCAGGTGCAACACCGCGTTGGTCGACCCGCCGAACGCCATCACCACCGCGATGGCGTTCTCGAACGCCTCCCGGGTCAGGATGTCGCGGGCGGTGATGCCCTGGCGCAGCAGCTCCACGACGGCCTGGCCGCTGCGCCGGGCGAACCCGTCGCGGCGGCGGTCGGTGGCCGGCGGGGCGGCGCTGCCCGGTAACGACATGCCCAAAGCCTCGGCGGCGCTGGCCATCGTGTTGGCCGTGTACATGCCGCCACAGGCGCCTTCGCCGGGACAGATGGCCCGCTCGATGGCGTCGACGTCTTCGCGGCTCATCAGCCCGCGCGCGCACGCGCCGACCGCCTCGAAGGCGTCGATGATGGTGACCTCGCGCTCGCTGCCGTCGGAGAGCTTGGCCACGCCGGGCAGGATCGAGCCGGCGTAGAGGAACACTGAGGCGAGGTCCAGGCGGGCCGCGGCCATCAGCATCCCGGGCAGCGACTTGTCGCAGCCGGCCAGCAACACCGAGCCGTCGAGCCGCTCGGCCTGCATGACCGTCTCGACGCTGTCCGCGATCACCTCACGCGACACCAGTGAGAAGTGCATCCCCTCGTGACCCATCGAGATGCCGTCGGACACCGAGATGGTGCCGAACTCCAGCGGGTAGCCGCCGGCGGCGAACACGCCTTCCTTGACGGCCTTGGCCAGCCGGTCCAGGGGGAGGTTGCACGGCGTGATCTCGTTCCAGGACGAGGCGACGCCGATCTGCGCCTTGGCGAAGTCCTCGTCGCCCATGCCTACCGCCCGCAACATCCCACGCGCGGCGGCCTTCTCCAGACCGTCGGTAACGTCGCGACTGCGGGGTTTGATGTCAGCTTGCTCGACGGGAGGGGTCATGGTGCAAGTATGCGGTGCGGCGCGATCCCGCCAAAATCAATTAACCGCGCGGCCTGATACCCTAGCGGGGTATAGAATAGTACGGCAACCCACCTGTCCACCCGGTATTCGTTTGGAGAGCAGATGACCACACCACACGGATACACGCAGCAGAAGGACAACTACGCCAAGAGGCTGCGTCGCATCGAGGGTCAGGTGCGCGGTATCGCGCGCATGATCGATGAGGACAAGTACTGCATCGACGTGCTCACCCAGATCAGCGCCGTCAACAGCGCGCTGCGATCGGTGGCGCTGAATCTGCTCGACGAGCACCTCAACCACTGTGTCACCCGGGCCGTGGCCGAAGGCGGTGACGACGCCGACGGCAAGATCGCCGAAGCGTCAGCGGCGATTGCGCGCCTCGTTCGTTCCTGATCGGGCGTGTTGGCGGGGTAAAGCGGGGTAAAGCCCCGCTGGGTGCGTACCGTGAGGACAACGCGCACCCGCGTCTCACACTATGACTGCCATGACTGCCGAACCCGGAACCACCGCGCGAACGTGGACGCCACGGATCGCGGTGCAGCTGGTGGTGCTGGCCGCGGCGGCCTTCATCTACGTCACCGCCGAATTGCTGCCGGTCGGCGCGCTGTCGGCGATTGCCCGCAACCTCAACGTCAGCGTGGTGTGGGTGGGCACGCTGCTGTCCTGGTACGCCCTGGTCGCGGCGGTGACGACGGTGCCGCTGGTGCGCTGGACCGCGCACTGGCCGCGGCGCCGGACGCTATTGCTCAGCCTGGTCTGCCTGACCCTGTCGCAGCTCATCTCGGCAGTGGCCCCCAACTTCACGGTGCTGGCCGCCGGACGGGTGCTTTGCGCGGTGACGCACGGCCTGCTGTGGTCGGTGATCGCGCCGATCGCCACCCGGCTGGTGCCGCCCAGCCACGCCGGCCGGGCGACCATGTCGATCTATATCGGAACCAGTCTGGCGCTGGTGATCGGCAGTCCGCTGACCGCGGCGCTGAGCCTGATGTGGGGCTGGCGGCTGGCGGTTGTCTGTGTGACCCTCGCGGCCGTGCTGGTCACAGTGGCGGCCCGGGTGGTGCTGCCAGAAATGGTGCTGACTGACGACCAGCTGCAATTCGTCGGCCGGCGTTCCAACCATCACCGCAACCGGGGGCTGATCCTGGTCAGCCTGATCACCATGGTGGGCGTCACCGGTCACTTCGTCTCCTACACCTACATCGTGGTGATCATCCGCCAGATCGTCGGTGTCCGCGGACCCAATGTGGCGTGGCTGCTGGCGGCGTACGGCATCGCCGGGGTGCTGGCGGTGGCCCTGGTGGCGCGGCCGCTGGACCGGCGGCCCAAGGGCGCGATCATCTTCTGCATGGCCGGGCTGACGGCGGCCTTCGCGCTGCTCAGTGCGCTGGCCTTCGGTTGGCACCGGTCTGCGGTGACGGCGTTGGTGGTGGGGACGGGCGCCATCGTGCTGTGGGGTGCGATGGCTACTGCGGTGTCGCCGATGCTGCAGTCCGCGGCGATGCGCGCGGGTGCCGACGACCCGGATGGGGCCTCCGGGCTGTATGTGACGGCGTTCCAGGTGGGCATCATGGCCGGATCACTGGCCGGCGGTTTGCTGTACGAGCGCAGTGTGGCGATGATGCTCACCGCGTCGGCGGGCCTGATGGGTGTCGCGCTGGTGGCGATGACGGCGATCCGACCGATCGTCGAGGCCGCGTCCGTCGAGGATTCTGAGGGCGGGTAACGCCGCTGGTCAGAGCCGCGAACCGCGGTCCGTAACGGTTTGCCGGCTGTTGCCGAATGGCTAACGGGGGGTTCCGTTGTGCCACACTGGGGCGAGAATTTGACCGGAGGGAATCGATATGGCGCGCGGGATCACAGGCCGCCCGAAGTGGCGGCGGACCGCCAGAATCGCCGCTGCTGTCAATGCTTGCGGCGTGGTCGCCGTGCTGATGTTGGGTGCCGGGCCTGCCCTGGCGGACCCCGAGGACGCTCCGGCCGATCCCGGCCCCGTGGGCGGCCCCGCCGAGCCCGCGCCCGGCCCGTTGGCGCTGCCTCCGCTGCCCGACCCGCTCGCGCTGCCGCCGCTCCCGGGCGGTGACCCGGCCGCCATCCCGGGCGGTGTCCCAGCCCCCATTCCCGGCGGTGACCCGGCAGCGGTGCCGGTCGCTTCCGGACCGGCGGCGGGTCAGGACCCGACCCCCTTCGTCGGCGACCCGCCCTTCCGCCCGCCGTCGTTCAACCCGGTGAACGGTGCGATGGTCGGTGTGGCCAAGCCGATCATCATCAACTTCCAGGTGCCCATCGCCGACCGGCCGATGGCCGAGCGGGCCATCCACATCTCGTCGATCCCGCCGGTGCCGGGCAAGTTCTACTGGATGACCCCGAGCCAGCTGCGGTGGCGTCCGCTCAGCTTTTGGCCGGCCAACACCGCGGTCAACATCGATGCGGCCGGCACCAAGTCCAGCTTCCGGACCGGTGACGCGTTGGTGGCCACCGCCGACGACGCCACCCACCAGATGACCATCACCCGCAACGGGACCGTGGTGCAGACCTTCCCGATGTCGATGGGGATGGCCTCCGGCGGCCACCAGACCCCGAACGGCACGTATTACGTCCTCGAGAAGATGGCCTCGGTGGTGATGGACTCCTCCACCTACGGGGTGCCGGTGAATTCGGCCAACGGCTACAAGGTCACGGTGTCCGACGCCGTCCGGATCGACAACAGCGGCAACTTCGTGCATAGCGCGCCGTGGTCGGTGGGTGATCAGGGCAGGCGCGACGTCAGCCACGGCTGCATCAACCTGAGTCCGTCCAACGCCAAGTGGTTCTTCGACAACTTCGGCAGCGGTGACCCCGTTGTGGTGAAGAACTCCGTCGGGATCTACAACAAGCCCGACGGTGCATCAGACTGGCAGTTATAAACACGACCGGAGGGATGCTCATGTGGGGACGCCGTTTCGGGACTCTAGGGGCACTGCGGGCCGCCTTAATCGGCTCCGTGGTCGGCTGCCTGGTGATGCTGAGCGCGGGCACCGCGCTGGCCGACCCCGACCCCGCCCCCGATGATCCCGGGGTGATCGCTCCGCCGGCGGTGCCGGCCGCGGACGCCCCGCCGCCGTTCGCCCCGCCGCCGTTCGTTGGCACGGCTCCGTTCGGGCCGCCGCGGATTGCTCCGGCCAACGGTGCGACGGTGGGCGTGGCCCAGCCGATCATCATCGACTTCCCGGCCCGGGTGGACGACGCGGGCGCCGCCGAAGCCGCGATCCGGGTGACTTCCACGCCGCCGGTCGAGGGCAAGTTCTACTGGCAGACCCCCACCCAGTTGCGCTGGCGTCCGCTGAGCTTCTGGCCCGCCCACACCGACGTGACCGTCGACGCGGGCGGCACCGTGTCCAGCTTCCGCACCGGCGATCAGCTGATCGCCACCGCGGACGACGCCACGCACCAATTGATCGTTGCGCGCAACGGCACTGTGGTGCAGACCTTCCCGATGTCGATGGGCATGGCGTCCGGCGGTCACCAGACCGCCAACGGCACCTATTACGTGCAGGAAAAGATGGCCACGGTGGTGATGGACTCCTCCACCTACGGCGTCCCGGTCAACTCGGCGAACGGCTACAAGATCACGGTTTCCGACGCCGTCCGATTCGACAACAGCGGCAACTTCGTGCACAGCGCGCCGTGGTCGGTTGACGACCAGGGCCGCCGCGACGTCAGCCACGGTTGCATCAACCTGAGCCCGGCCAACGCCAAGTGGTTCTTCACCAACTTCGGTCCCGGTGACCCGATCATCGTGAAGAACTCGGTGGGCACCTACACCAGAAACGACGGATCCAACGACTGGATGAGCTGAGCCGGGTCAACTTCCGGGGCGGCGTGTGTCGAGGAGGTCCAGGACGTTGGGCTTGCCGGCCCGGTAACGGGCCTTGTCGGCCGCTTTCAACGGTTTCCACCACGGCGCCTGGAACAGCGTGACTATCTTGGCCGTTTGACCCGAGTAGCCCGACGCGTGTAGCACCGCGTTGGCGGCCTGGCGTCCGCCTTCGTTGGCGCCTTCCATGGTCGTGACGTTCTGGTCGGTCTGAACCCACTCCCCGGCCAGGAACAGATTGTCAATCCCGGTGCCCGACGTGGGGCGCCGACCCCACGAGCCCGGATCCTGGATGAACAGCGGCTCGTCGTTGCGCACGTTGGGTGTCCCGGAATCGATGATCGCCGGATCCAGGAACCAGGAATGCAGCATCCCGTCGTCGAGCACGTGACCGGTGTCGTTGAGATGAGCCTTGATCTGGGCCCATGCCTCCGCGGCGATCTCGGCGGGGGTGCACTGCCTCGCACTCTTGCCGTTGAAGTTTCCCGGCGTGCTCCAGTCCGAAAGGATCGCCGAGAGACAGTCTTTGACGGTGCCGTCGCCGTAGGTGGTGAGGCTGCGTTTCCAGAACTGCTCCTCACTGATCGACGTGATGCCCCAGCCGGAGTCGACATAGTTGACGTGGCCCTTGGTGACGTCCACGCGCTCCCTGAGATAGAACATCAGCCCGTTCATCCACTCGGTGCGCAACCGGGCTACGTTGGCCAGGCTCGGGTCGGCGGCGATGACATCGTCGGTGAGGACGGCGGCGAGCTTCTCGCATGGGATCGCCGAGACGTACCAGTCCGCAACGACCGGCTGCCGGATGCCGTTGGCATCGACGACGGTCGCCGAGGCGATGTGCCGGCCGGTCGGTGTCAGGCGCGAAAGGGCCTGTCCCACTTTGAATGTCACACCCATCGAGGCGAGGTGGTCCACCCACGGATTCAGCCACTGCGAACTCGTCGGGCCGTTGAGCACGCGGTCGAAGCCCTTGCAGTCGGAGTCGTTGCCGAACAACAGGATCGACCACACCGAGGCCTCGCCCACCAATCCGATCGAATGTGCGCTGGCGTCCCTGGACTTGGATGCGGCGAGATTGCGGATGATCCCGTCGGCGAGGTAGCGGTTGTATTCCACCGACCGCTTGTTGGCGCCGATGTAATCCTCCCACGTCATGTGGTCCCACTGGCCGAGTTTGCGTTCGTCGCAGCTGGTTACGTAGACGGCGAGCTTCTGCGCCGCATACGCCGCCTCCCACAGCGGCAGCCGGAAGAGAGTCTGGAGCACCGTGGTCACCGATTCGATGAAGGACTTCGGCGTGATCGGGTTCGGGATGGTGGGCAGCGGAAACGGCAGCGGAATCGTCAGGTCCGCGCGGCCCAGTCCCGAATGCAAATAGGACGTGGCGCGGGTCAGGTTATTCCAGACACCATTGCGGTTGCCCGGGAACGGGATTCGGCGCATGGTGTCGGTGACGTTGCGGTAGAAGCCGGGAAAGAACCGGAAGCCGTGTTCGGCCGGCAGCGGGGTCGCGCCGGAGTTCGGCACCGGAATCGAGCGGGCCTTTCCGCCGAGGGCCTTGCGTTCGTACACCGTGACGGTGTAGCCGCGATCGGCGAGCTCGTGCGCCGCGGTCAACCCGGCCACGCCCGCTCCGAACACCGCCACCGACTTGCCCGGCGCCGCGTTCGTGACGGGCATGGAACGGGTCAACGCGGCCGCGGTCCCGGCGGCAACAGTCGCGGTGAGCAGGGTACGACGTGACATCGTCGAGCCGGTCACGCCACTAAGTTAATGAAGATTCTGCTGTTGCTGTGGATGTTGACCGGCGTTTCGTGGCATTAAGTGTGGCAAGTGAACCACCAATCACCTTGTTGGAAGCTATGGCGTTCTTGGTTATGGCGTGCGACTATGTAGAGCGTCATACATATTCATCCGGGATGCCTCTAGTCCCGTCAGGCGGGGAGTCTGATGCGTAGTCCACGTGAGCGGATGGTGGTATCCGCTGCGCTTCTTATCAGGGAGCGCGGTGCGCACGCGACGGCCATCTCCGACGTGTTGGCGCACAGCGGCGCGCCGCGCGGATCGGCCTACCACCACTTCCCCGGCGGACGGACCCAACTGCTATGCGAGGCGGTGGATTACGCCGGTGAGTACATTGCCGCGCTGATCGACCAGGCCGGCGGCGGCTTGGATCTGCTGGACGCGATGATCGAGTGGTACCGCGAGCAGTTGCTCAGCACCGACTTCCGGGCGGGTTGCCCGATCGCCGCCGTGGCGGTGGAAGCCGGCGAGCCGCAGAACCGCGAACGGATGGCCCCGGTGGTCGAGCGCGCGGCGGCGGTGTTCGAGCGCTGGTCGGAGTTGATCGCCGCTCGTCTCGTCGTCCACGGAGTGGCCCCGGACCGGGCGGCGGAGTTGGCGACGCTGACCCTCAGCGCACTCGAGGGTGCGCTGCTGCTGGCGCGGGCCCGGCGTGACCTGGCGCCGTTGGACGTCGTGCACCGTCAGTTGCGCGAGGCATTTGAAAGGAGCCTGCCCGATGACCAATGAGTGGCAGCACACCGCCTGCATCCTGTGCGAGTGCAATTGCGGCATCGTCGTCCAGGTCGAAGATCGCAAGCTGGCGCGCATCCGAGGTGACAAAGAGCATCCATGGTCGCAGGGTTATACCTGCAACAAGGCCCTGCGGCTGGACCACTACCAGAACAACCGCGCCCGCCTGACCTCGCCAATGCGTCGACGCCCGGACGGCACCTTCGAGGAAATCGACTGGGACACCGCGATTGTCGAGATCGCCGAAGGGTTCAAGCACATCCGTGACACCTACGGCGGCGACAAGATCTTCTATTACGGCGGCGGCGGGCAGGGCAACCACCTGGGCGGGGCCTACAGCGGCGCGTTCCTGAAGGCGCTGGGCGCCAAGTACCGGTCGAATGCTTTGGCGCAGGAGAAGACCGGCGAGGCCTGGGTCGACGCGCAGCTGTACGGCAGCCACACCCGCGGCGAGTTCGAGCATGCCGAGGTGTCGATATTCGTCGGCAAGAACCCCTGGATGTCGCAAAGTTTCCCGCGGGCCCGGGTGGTGCTCAACGAGATCGCGAAAGACCCCGCGCGGTCGATGATCGTGATCGACCCCGTCGTCACCGACACCGCCAAGATGGCTGACTTCCACCTGCGGGTGCGCCCGGGGACCGACGCCTGGTGCCTCGCGGCGCTGGCCGCCGTGCTGGTTCAGGAAAACCTATGTGACGAAGCGTTTCTCGCTGAGCACGTGCACGGAGTGGAACCCGTTCGTGCGCAGTTGCGTGCGGTTCCCGTCGCGGACTATGCGGGGCGCTGCGGCGTCGACGAGGAGCTGTTGCGGACGGCGGCGCGCCGCATCGCGGGTGCGGCCAGTGTCGCGGTGTTCGAGGACCTGGGCGTCCAGCAGGGCCCCAACAGCACCCTGTGCTCCTACCTCAACAAGCTGTTGTGGATCATGACCGGTAACTTCGCGAAAAAGGGTGCCCAACATCTACATTCGTCGTTCGCGCCGCTGTTCAGCACGGTTTCGGGCAAGACGCCCGTCACCGGTGCGCCGATCATCGCCGGGCTCATACCGGCCAATGCCGTGCCGGAGGAGATTCTGACCGATCACCCGGACCGGTTCCGCGCCATGATCGTCGAGAGCGGCAATCCCGCGCACTCGCTGGCCGATTCGACGGCGTGCCGCAAAGCCTTCGAATCGTTGGAGCTGATGGTCGTGGTCGACGTCGCGATGACCGAGACCGCCAGGCTGGCGCACTACGTGTTGCCCGCGGCTTCCCAATTCGAGAAGCCGGAAGCCACCTTCTTCAATTTCGAATTCCCGGCCAACGGTTTTCAGCTGCGTCGGCCGCTGCTCGAACCGCTGCCGGGGACGCTGCCGGAGCCGGAGATCTGGGCTCGGCTGGTGCGTGCCCTGGGCGTCATCGACGACGCGGAGCTACGGCCGTTGCGCGAGGCCGCGCAGCAGGGCCGCCAGGCGTTCACCGAGGCGTTTCTTCCGACGGTGGCAGGCAACCCCATCATGTCGAAGCTGCTGCCGTACGTCCTCTACGAAACCCTTGGTCCCACCCTGCCCGACGGTATGGCGGGCGCGGCGGCCGTGTGGGGGCTGGCGCAGAAGACGGCAATGACCTACCCCGACGCGGTGCGGCGGGCCGGCCACGCCGATGGCAACGCGTTGTTCGACGCGATTCTTGCGGGGCCGTCGGGCGTGACGTTCACGGTGCACAACTACGAGGATGATTTCGCGCTGATCAGTCACTCCGACCACAAGATCGCGCTGGAGATCCCACAGATGCTGGCCGACCTTGCGGCGCTCACCGCGACACCGGCGCAGCTGACCAGCGTGGAACTGCCGATCGTGCTGTCGGTGGGGGAGCGGCGCGCCTACACCGCCAACGACATCTTCCGGGACCCGTCCTGGCGTAAACGCGACGCCGACGGGGCGCTGCGGGTCAGCGTGGAGGACGCGCAGTTGCTCGGGCTCGTCGATGGCGGCCGGGCCCGGATCACCACGGCGGCCGGCAGCGCCGAGGCGACGGTGGAAATCACCGAGGTGATGCTGCCCGGGCATGCCTCGCTGCCCAACGGCTTCGGGCTGGACTATGTCGACGAGGACGGGCGGACGGTGGTGCCGGGAGTGGCGCCCAATTCGCTCACTTCGACGAGCTGGCGCGACTCGTACGCGGGAACGCCGTGGCACAAGCACGTGCCGGCCCGGATCGAACCCTGCCGAGAAGACGTGAAAGTCCCTTCTTAGCGGTGTGTCAAGGACCGGCTTCTGCGTCTGCTCGACATGGTGGGCTGCGCGCCTAGTTGGCTGCGCGCCTCCCTAATTCCAGATGCGCACGCGGCGTGGGGGTTCCAGGAACAGCTGGTCGTCCTCGGCGACCTCGAACGCCTCGTAGAACGCGTCCAGGTTGCGGATCACGCCGTTGCAGCGGAACTCCGGCGGTGAGTGCGGGTCGACCGCTAACCGCCGGATCGCTTCGGCCGCACGTGATTTCGTCCGCCACACCTGAGCCCAACCGAAGAACACCCGCTGCACGCCGGTCAGGCCGTCGATCACCGGGGCGGGCTCGCCGCCCAACGACAACTGGTAGGCCAGCAGCGCGATGGACAGGCCGCCGAGATCACCGATGTTCTCCCCGACGGTGAAGGCGCCGTTCACGTGGTGGGTGGTGTCCAGTTCGCGTGGCGTATAGTCCTCGTATTGTTCGATCAGCGCCTTGGTGCGGGCGCCGAATTCGGTGCGGTCGTCATCGGTCCACCAGTCCACCAGGTTGCCGTCGCCGTCGTACTTGGCGCCCTGGTCGTCGAACCCGTGCCCGATCTCGTGCCCGATCACCGCGCCGATACCGCCGTAGTTGGCGGCGTCGTCGGCGTCGGCGTCGAAGAACGGCGGCTGCAGAATGGCTGCGGGAAAAACGATTTCGTTCATCCCGGGGTTGTAGTAGGCGTTGACGGTCTGCGGCGTCATGAACCATTCATCCCGGTCGACCGGCCCGCCGAGCTTGGCCAGCTCGCGGTCGTGGTTGACGGCATAGCCACGCTGGTAGTTGCCGTACAGATCGTCGCGGTCGATCACCAGCGCGGAGTAGTCCCGCCACTTCACCGGGTAGCCGACCTTGGCGGTGAACTTGGCCAGCTTCGTCAGCGCCCGTTCCCGGGTCTGGGGCGTCATCCAGTCCAGGTCGCTGATGCTGATCCGGTACGCCTCACGCAGGTTGTCCACCAGCTCGTCGATGCGTGCCTTGGCCCCCGGCGGAAAGTGCTTGTGCACGTACAACTTTCCGACCGCATCACCCATCAACGTCTCCACCAGGGCCACCGCGCGCTTCCAGCGGTCCCGGATCTGCTCGGTACCGGTGAGCCTACGGCCGTAGAAGTCGAAGTCCGCGGCCACCATCGCGTCGGTCAGCCACGGTGAGCGGGCCCGGATCAACCGCCACCGCGCCCAGCTCTTCCAGTCGTCGAGATCCTCGCCGTTCCACAGTGCCGCGAAGGTGGTGAGGTAATCGGGTTGACGCACAACCACTTCCGCGACGGCCTCGGGCGTGGTGCCCAGGCCGGTGACCCAGCCGGCCCAGTCGAAGCCGGCGCCCTCGCTCTGCAGGTCGGCGAAGGTGCGCAGGTTGTAGGTGAGGTCGGCGTCGCGGCGCTTGACCACGTCCCAGTGGGCAGCAGCCAGCTTGCTTTCCAGCGCCACGATGCGGGCGGCGGTGTCGGCGTGGTCGTCGGGCTCGCCGCCGTACACCAACGCGAACATCCGGGCGATGTGGCCGGGGTAGGCCGCCAGGACGGCCGCATGCTGCTCGTCGCGGAAGTAGGACTCGTCGGGCAGCCCGATCCCGGACTGGCTGAAGTGCACCAGGTAACGGTTGGAGTTCTTCGAATCGGTGTCGACGTACAGCCCGACGCCGCCGCCCACCCCGGTGCGTTGCAGGGCCCCAACCACCGCGGCCAGCGTGTCGTGGTCGGCGGCGCCGTCGATGTTGGTCAGCTCGTCGTGCAACGGTTGCAGGCCACGGCGCTCGACGGCGTCCTCGTCGAGAAAGCTGGCGTACAGGTCGCCGATGCGCTGCTCGTCGGTGCCCGTCGCCGCCCCGCTTTCGGATGCCTCGATGATCAGGTCGCGTACCTGCTCCTCGGCGCGATCGAACAGGGTGCGGAAGGCGCCGTCGGTCGCCCGGTCGGCCGGGATCTCGTATTCGGCCAGCCAGCGGCCGTTCACATGGCCGAAAAGGTCGTCCTGGGGGCGGGCGGTGGCGTCGACGTAGCTCAGGTCGATCCCCGAGCGAATGGTCTCTACTGTCACCCCGCCATCCTTCCATCTGTTTTCGGGTGCAACGATCGGGCCATGCCTGACCAGCAGAAAACGAAGGCGGCCAAGGACGACGACGCAGCCGAAGACGAGATCGACGGCGTCGGAGACATCGAAGACATCGACGACGAGGAGGCCACGGACGGCATCTTCTCCAGCTACGGCATCGCATCGACCGTGCTGGGACTGATCGCGGTGGTGGCGGTGGTGCTCGGCGCAATGATCTGGACCACGCACCGCGACGACTCCGCCGAGCGCGTCTACCTGTCGCGGGTGATGCAGGCGGCCACCGACTGGACCGACGTGCTGATCAACATGAACAGCAGCAACATCGACGCCAGCCTGCAGCGCCTGCACGACGGCACGGTGGGCCAGCTGAACACCGACTTCGATGCCGCGGTCCAGCCGTACCGGCAGGTGGTCGCCAAACTGCAGAGCCGCAGCACCGGCCAGATCGAAGCGGTGGCCATCGACACGGTGCACCGCGACCTGGACACCCAGCCGGGCAGCCCCGGCCGGTGGTGACCACGAAGCTGCCCGCGTTCGCCACCCGGACCGACTCGGTGATGCTGATCGCGACCTCGCTCAGCGAGAACGCCGGCGGCAAGCCGCAAACCGTGCACTGGAGCCTGCGCCTGGACGTCTCCAACATCGACAACAAACTGATGATCTCCAAGCTGGAGTCGATCCGATGAGAAACGCGTGGCGACTGTTCGCCTTCGACATCCTGGCCCCGCTGGCGGCGATCACCGCCCTGGTGGCGATCGGCGCGGTGCTCGCGTGGCCGCGCTGGTGGGTGGCCGTCGGTACCGCGCTGGTGTTGCTGGTGGTCCAGGGCGTCGCCATCAACTTCTGGCTGCTGCGCCGGGACGCGGTCACCGTCGGGACCGACGACGACGCGCCGGCGCTGCGGCTGGCGGTCGTTTTCCTGGCGACGGCGGCGCTGGGCGCGGCGGTGGTGACCGGATACACGCACTGGACGACCAAGGACGAGGACTTCAAGCGGGATTCGCTGACGGTCACCCAGGTCGCGACCGGGCTGGCCGAGGCCGTGGCGTCGTTCTCCCCGACGGCGCCGGCGGCCTCCATCGACCGGGCCGCGGGACTGATGGTGCCGGAGCGGGCGGGCAAGTTCAAAGAGGAATTCACCAAGTCCAGCGCCGAGATGGTGCAGCAGAAGGTCTCTGTCCAGGCTGCCACGCTGGCGGCGGGCGTCGAGGCCATCGGACCGTCGGCGGCCAGCGTCGCGGTGGTCCTGCGGGTCACCAAGAACGCGCCCGGCCAACCCACCAGTCAGGCCAACCCGGCGGTGCGGGTGACGCTGACCAAACGCGGCAACGACTGGCTGGTGAACGACTTCGTGCCGATCGGGCGTTGATCAGTCGGAGATCAGTTGGAGTTCGACGACCGCTCGTTCTTCACCCGGACGAAGCGGTCGGACAACCTGCGCATCCGGATCATCAGCGAGGCCGACGGGCTGACACTGCCGTCGAGGTAGGTGGCGAGGTCGTCGGCGGCTACGCCGATGCGCGACGCGAACTCCTGGCGGCCCAGGCCCGAACGGTCCATCAGCAGCTGCACGTGCCGGGCGACTTCGGCGCGCTCGTTGGCCTCGAGGTGAGTGCGGGCGCGCTCCAGTACCTCCCAGAGCGCCTTGGCGATCCCGACCGGGCGGGACCCGCGCAGGATCTCCTCGACCTGGCGGGCGGTACGCCCGTAGGGGTCCCGCTTGAGTGCACCGGCGATGCGCTTCCAGGTGCCGATGTCACCGCCCTGCAGGGCGGCGTTGATAGCGGCGGTAGACCAGAATTCGACGGGCTGGTCCGGGTCGGGCCGCCGAACGGAGTCGTTTCGTGGGGAGGGCGCGGCCGGCACCCCTTTCCAGCGGTCGGCAGCCAACGTCACCTCGCCTCCTCCAACATCGCCACGGCCACGGACAGGCAGCGCTGCCTGACCTCCTCCCAGTTTGCCTCGTCATCCTCGGACCACTCGTCATCGAGGTCAGACGGCTCGGGATCGGCCAGCCGGCGGACCAGTTCGCTGGCCATCCACTGTTGCCGCGCAGCCGATCCGGCAGGTTGACCAGAGTAATACCTGTCCATACCGCCCAGCACCACCGCGGCGGTCTCTGGATCCATGACGTCGACCATGTCTGCAAAATCGGCGTAATCGCGGCTGCTGTTACGGACCATGATCAAGTAGCCCTTGAGCCGCAGCGTTTCGGCGCCGGTGGGGATCAGCAGGCGGTCGCCGGTGGGCAGCTGGACGTTGGTGGTCTCCACCGGGCTGCGACGGCGGTACTTGGGTCGCGCCCGGCCGCCGCTCTCCAAAGCGTCCAGGGCTACCGAGAGGCGCCCGCGCCAGAGCGTGACCGGATGGACCGGCCGGTCGGACCAGGACATCGCCTTGGCGATGCCGTTGCGATAGGCCAGGCCGACCCGTTTGGCCTTGGTGGCCGCGAAGGCCTGACCGACCGGACCGGTGGCCAGCGCCACCGTGTCGGCCTCGGCGCTTTCGGGCTGGAGTTCCCGGTCCGGCTCCTTGCGTTCGCAGCCGGTGAAGGCGAGCGGGTCGGCCACGCAAACGGCGTCGGGCGCAAGGTGTTTGAGTTTCGCCGCGGATTTGATCACCATGCGCAGATCGGCGCTGGGTGCAATGGCCGCGGTGATGTCGTCGGGGATCGTGACGACACCGCCCAGGTCGACGTCGGGCAGCGGCCGGTCGAAGTCGACCGACGGCAGGATGCGGCCCAACCAGCCCGGCAGCCACCAGTTCCACTTGGCGAACATCGCCATCAGCGCCGGAACCAGCACCAACCGCACGACGGTCGCATCGACGGCGATGGCCACGGCACAGGCCACGCCGATCTCGGCGACCAACGGCATGCCCGCGAAGGCGAAGCCGCAGAAAACCGCGATCATGATCAGCGCGGCGCTGGTGATGGTGCGGGCGCTGGTGCTGACGCCGTAGGCGACCGCGTCCCGGGTGTGCCCGGTCTGCAGGAAGCGTTCCCGGATGCGGGTGAGCAGGAAGATCTCGTAGTCCATGGACAGCCCGAAGGTCATCGCCAGGACCAGCGGCGGGACCGTGCTGTCGATCGAGGTCAGGTGCGGGAAGCCGAGCTTGTCCGCCCAGCCCCACTGAAAAACCATCACCAGGCTGCCGTAGGCCGCCGCCACCGACAGCAACGTCATCAGCACACCCTTGACCGCCAGCAGCACCGAGTGCACCGACACCAGCAGCATCAGGAAGGCGATCAGCGCTACGAAGCCGAGTACCAGCGGCTGGGTGGCCGCGACGCGGTCGTCGAAGTCCTTGATCAGCGCCGTCGACCCGCCGATCGCCACTTGCGCGTCGCCGGCGACCCCGGGCACATGGCTACGCATCCAATCGACGGTGTGCCGGGCGCGCAGGTCCTCCGGGTCGACGGACAGCACCGCACCGAGCACCGCGCTGCGGTTGTCGTCGGCATATTCCGGTGGCGTCACGGACGCGACCTCGGGGCCTTCCGCCATCTTCTGCCGGATCGTGCCGAGCAGCTGCGCGCGGTCCGCGGCGGCGTCGGGCCCCTGCGGCGAATCCGGGAAGGTGACCAGCACCTGGACGGGGCCCAGCGCGCCAGGGCCCAGGGCTTGGGAGGCGGCTGCCACGCCACCCCGAATCTCGTGCGAGGAGTCGAACTGGCGTAACAGGCTGTTGCCCAGCACCATCGACGTCGCGGGCGCCGCCATCAGCAGCAACACGGCAGAGGCCGCCACTGCGGAGATCCACGGCCGGCGCATCACCCAGGTGACCCAGCGGGTCCAGAACCGCGACACCGTGCTTTCCGGCCGCCGCGACCAGTGCAACAGGGCCGACCGCTTGGCCGCGGCACGGGCGAACGTGGCCAGCAGCGCCGGGGTGAGCGTGGCCGACGTCAGCATCGCGATGGCGACCGCCAGGATCGCGCCGGTGGCCATCGATCGCAGTGCCGGGGTGTTGATCAGGTAGATGCCGGTGAGCGAGGCGATGACGGTCATGCCGGACAGCACCACCGCGAGCCCGGAGGTGGCCATCGCCGCGTCCACGGCCTCCTGCGGCTGCCGGCCGCTGCGCAGCTCCTCGCGATATCGCATCAGGATGAACAGCGAATAGTCCACCGCCAGCGCGATGCCGAACATCGACACCGTCGAGGTGACGAACACCGACATGGTGGTGTGCATGGACAGGGCGTAGACCAGCCCCATGGTCACCACGACCGTGCAGACACCCAAAGCCAGCGGGATCGCGGCGGCGGCCAGCGAACCGAACACCGCCAGCAGCACGATCAGGATGATCGGCAGGTTCCACTCTTCGGCTTTGGCGATGTCGTGCTTGGTGTTGGCCGCCGCGGCCGCCGACAACGCGCCCTGCCCGATGACGTAGAGCCGTACGCGCCCGTTGGCGGTCTGTCCGGACCGGTCGTCCTCGACGCCGATCCGCTGGCGCAGCTTCTTGGCAACGTCGCTGGTGCCCGGGTTGCGGGCGTCCAGCCGCAGCGTGATCACGTAGGGCCGGTCCGGCTGCGGCGGCCGCTGGGTCGGGTTGGGCGCTTCGGACACCCCGGGAAACTCGCCGGCGATGTGCCGGAGCTGGGCGACGGCTTCGTCGATGTCCTGGTAGGTCGCGTCGGCGCGAGGGGCCGCCACCAGCGCCAACGGCGACGCGCCGAGGTCGGGGTACTGAGCGACGAGCTCGTCGTGCACGGCCAGTGACTGGGAACCGGCAACCTCGAACCCGCCGCCGGTCAGGTTTCCCGACTGCGTCATCGCCAGATACACCGCCGGCACCAGGGCAAGCAACCAGCCCGTGAAGACCAACCAGCGGAATCTGCGCAGGTTGCGGCTCAGCCGCATCATGAACTGCTGGATTTCTATCTCCCCGAATTTCATCGCCAGCGCGTGCCCGCGAGCCTACCCGAGAACACGGATCTCAAGTCTGCTTATCGGTTCCTGAGCTGGGACGACACCGGTTCGGCCGGATTGTTGTTAAGTCGTGATCGCCAGGCGGGGGTCACACGAGTTGGCAGCCGCGCTGCCGGAGATGGCAGGATGAGGACGGCCGCAGTCGGGGGACGTGCAGCGGCGATCGTGAGGAGTATTTGATGAAGCCAAGCAGGGCTGCCGTGCGCCGTGGCCTTTTCGCAGCAGTCACCGTTACGGGTCTGTCGTGTGCCGGCAGCGCGATGGTGGCGACCCCGGCGGCGACGGGCGCGACGGATCCGTGCGCGGCCAGCGAGGTGGCCCGGACGGTCGGCTCGGTGGCCAAGTCGATGGGCGATTACCTGGACTCGCACCCGGAGACCAACCAGGTGATGACCAGCGCTCTGCAGCAGCAGCCCGGGCCGCAGTCGCTGGGCTCGATCAAGGCCTACATGGAGGCCAACCCCAAGGTGGCGCTGGACCTGCAGGGCCTGGCCAACCCGCTGAACAAGCTGGGGACGCAGTGCCGGCTGCCGATCTCGTTGCCGCAGGCGCTGAGCATGGTGCAGGCCGCCCAGGGCGGGGCCCTGCCGAACTTGCCGGCTGGCGGCGCGCCTGCGGGGACGCAACCGCCGGCGCTCTCCCCGGTCTCGGGTGGTGGAGCGTTGCCCGCGCCGCTGCCGGGCCCCAAGCCCAGCAACGGCTGACGCGGCCGCTCAGCCGGCCGCCCGCATCCGCGGATCGGTCGGTGGATCCTCGGAGTCCGCGTCGGACAGCTTCTCGGTGCGGAACACGAAGAAGAACACCACCCAGCCGATCGCTGCGATGAACAACCAGCTGATCAGTCGGTAGATCAACATTGCGGAGATGGCGTTGGGCAGCGCCATGCCACTGGAAACAAGACCCGGCACCAGGACCGCCTCGACGACCAGCAGACCGCCGGGCATCAGCGGAATCGTGCCGACCGCCCGCGCCGCCGCGTAGGCGACCGTCAGACCCGCAACGGAGGCGTGGTCGCCGGCGGCGTAGGCGGCGAAGCCCAGACATGCGACGTCGGCGACCCAGTTGAACAACGACCAACTGAATGCGACGCCCAGGTCCCGGCGGCTCAGACTCACCGATTCGAGCTGCGTCAGGATCTCGCGCCACTTCGCCAGCCCAGTGTCCGCCGGCTTGCCTCGTACCGAGTTGACCGCCGCCAGGACCCGGCCACCAATCCCTTCGATCAGCTCCGGCCTGGAGGCCACCGCCTGGGCCAGCAGCAGCAGCGCGACGAAGCCGCCCAGCGTGAACAGCAGCGAGAATGGGTTGTTCTTGGCGCCCAGGAAAAACGCTCCGCCGAGCCCCAGCACCGCCAGCCCCACCGCTTGCAACGCGCCGGACATGACCAGCTGCCAGGACGCCACCACCGTCGAGGCACCCCAGATCCGTTGCTGACGCAGCAGAAACGTCGCCGAGATCACCGGCCCGCCGGGCAGCGTGGTGCTCAGCGCGTTGGCGGCGTAAAACGCGCCCTCCGAACGTAATTGCTTGACGTGCACCCCGGCCGAGCGCAGCAGCGTGCGTTGAATCTGGGCGAAACTGTGCATCGAGGCGGCCGCGGCCACCATCGCGGCGATCAGCCACCACCATTCGGCCTGGAACAGGCTCGTCCAGGCTTTTGCCAGTTGATCCCAGCCCAAGGCGATCTCGACGCCCAGCACTACCGCGACGGCCCCAAGCACCACCCACCGCAGCCACCAGTACTTGCCCCGCGCGGCCGCCTCCCCGCGCTGCAGGGATACCCCCGCGAGCTTGCGGGCGGCAGCGTCGTACGGCATCGCATTAGGTTAACCGCGCCGGTAACGCTGCCAAAGGTGCACGTCGCCGACGTGTCGGGGTCGTTCCTGGGATGTAACCGGATCGTGCCGCCCGGGTTTGCGGGGCTCGGTCACGCGGCCCCGTTAGAGTGGCCCAATGTCGACAACTCACGACGACGCCGCGGTCAGCCCGCTGGTTCGCAAAACCGCCGCTTGGTCGTGGCGGCTGCTGGTTATCTTGGCGACCGGGGTAGCTCTGTTGTGGGTGGTCGACAAGCTGGAAGTCATCGTGGTCCCGGTGTTGCTGGCGTTGATGCTCAGCGCATTGCTGGTGCCGCTGGTCGACTGGCTGGACAAGAAGGGATTGCCGCGCGGCCTCGCCGTGACGCTGGTGTTGCTCGGCGGCTTCGCGATCCTGGGCGGCATCCTGGCCTTCGTCATCAGTCAGTTCATCGTCGGCCTGCCCGACTTGGTGAAACAGGTCGAGCGCAGCATCGACTCCAGCCGCAAGTGGCTGATCGAGGGGCCGGCGCACATCCGCAACGAGCAGATCGACCATGCGGGCAACGCCGCGATCGAGGCACTGCGCAACAACCAGGCAAAGGTGACCAGCGGAGCGCTCTCGACTGCGGCCACGATCACCGAATTGCTCACGGCGGCGGTATTGGTGCTGTTCACGCTGATCTTCTTCCTCTATGGCGGCCGCAACATCTGGAAGTACGTGCAGCAGATCTTCCCGGGGCACGTCCGGGACCGTGTCCACGAGGCCGGACTTGCCGGATACGGCGCCCTGACCGGATACATCCGGGCGACTTTCCTGGTCGCCCTGACCGACGCGGTCGGGGTGGGCGCCGGTCTGGCGGTCATGGGTGTGCCGCTCGCGTTGCCGCTGGCCTCCATCGTCTTTCTCGGTGCCTTCGTGCCGCTGATCGGTGCGCTGGTGTCGGGCCTGCTGGCCGTGGTGGTGGCGCTACTGGCCAAAGGACTGGTGTACGCGCTGCTCACCCTGGGGTTGCTAATCGTGGTGAACCAGCTCGAGGCGCACGTGTTGCAGCCGCTGGTGATGGGCCGGGCGGTGTCGATCCACCCGCTGGCGGTGGTGCTGGCGATCGCCGCCGGCGGCGTCCTGGCCGGAATCGTCGGTGCCCTGCTGGCGATCCCGACGGTGGCGTTCCTCAACAATGCGCTGCAGGTGCTGTTGGCCAGGGATCCGCAGGCAGCCCAGGAGCAGCAGCGCGAAGACGAAGAGGTGTCCGCAATCGTGCAGGCCAAGCCGGACAACCCGGAGGAACCCGCTAAAACTGGCGAGTCCGACGAGGGCTAGCCGCTAGCCGCCCCGCTGAAGGTGCACGGAATGCCGGCCGCCGCGGCGTGTCGCCGGATATCTGTGCACGCTCGGCCAACCGGGGCACCGGTTGCCGGGGAAACGCAGGTTACATGCGGCCTTCGCGACGGAGCAGATCCTGGGCAGACAGGCCGCCGCCGCCGGTACGGCGTCGCCGCCCGGTGTCCACGCCGCCCTCTTCCTGAATCCCGCGGGCGTCGAGCTTCTCGGTGGCCGTCTCGGAGTCGTCGCCTTCCGGACGCTGGGCGGGGATGGCCGCGGTCTTGTCGGCCGGGTCCCCCTTGACGTCCGATTTGGCGTCGGCTTTGCCGCCCAGGCGACTGCCGGCCGCGGGCATCTTGTTCGTCTCACCGGCTGACGGGGCGGGCGGTGTTGCCCGCGGACGTGTCTTCGCCGTCGACGGGCCGCCCTGCGCGCTCAGCCGCGTCGTCGGCGCCTCGCCTGGCTGGTTGGCCGGCTTCGGCGGCGCCGTTGCCCGAACCGGAACCTGAGGGGCAGCGCCCGGCCCGAGCTCGGGTCTGGCGGCCGGACGGGGACGCTCCAGCGCCGCCGGATGCGTCGGGTCGTGCGGTGCTCGGGGGCCGGTAGTAGCGCCGGCGGCGACCAGGCCTGCCGTGACCGGCGGGCGCACCGTGCTGGCGGGGCGCTTGCGCTCGTCGGGCAGCTGGATCTCGCCGAGGCCGATGCGGTTCTGCAGGCGCCGCATCCAGCGCGGCGCCCACCAGCAGTCGTCACCCAGCAACTTCATCACCGAGGGCACCAGGAACATCCGCACGACGGTCGCGTCAAGCAGCAGCGCCGCCATCAAGCCGAACGCCAGGTACTTCATCATCACCAGGTCGGAGAACACGAACGAGCCGGCGACCACCGCCAGCACCAGCGCCGCCGCGGTGATCAGGCGGCCGGTGGTGGCGGTGCCGATCCGGATCGCCTCCTGGGTGGACATGCCGTTCTCGCGCGCCTCGACCATTCGGGAGACCAGGAACACCTCGTAGTCGGTGGCCAGACCGTAGCCGACCGCTACCACCAACGCGATGATCACCACCATCAACGGCGTCGGCGTGAAATTCAGCAGGCCGGCGCCGTGCCCTTCGATGAAGATCCAGGTCAGGATGCCCATCGTGGACCCGAGCGTCAGCACGCTCATCACCGCCGCCTTGATCGGCAGCACCACCGAGCCGAATGCCAGGAACATCAACAGCATCGTCGTGGTGATCAGCACGAGCACCATCAACGGAGCCTTGTCGACCAGGCTGTGAATCGAGTCCTGTTCCAGCGCGGGCGTCCCGCCGACGTATATCTGCAAGCCTTTCGGCGGGGTGATCGACCGCAGCTCTTCGAGTTTCTTCGCCGAGTCGGCGGTGTTGAGCAGCCCGTTCTGCAGCACTCGTACGGACGGATCCTTCGACCCGCCCGGCGCCTGCGGTCGTTCCTGCCACATGTTCGACGGATCGTTGTCCTGCTCGATGAACCCGGGAATCTGCATGGCTTTGCTGCGGATATCCGCGACCTGCTGGTCGGTGACCGGCTGATGATTGGTGGACTGGATCACCAGGGTCAGCGGGTTGGTGCGATACCCCGGGAAAAGCTTGTCGAAGTGCTCCTGGGACTGGCGCGCCGCGTTGTTCGGCGGCAGGTATTTCTCGCTCATGCCGCCCAGGGACATGTTGCCCAGCGGGATGATCAGCAGAATCATGCCGACGATGATCGGGATGGCGAACGCCAGCGGACGCTTCATCACGAAGTTCGTCAGCTTGCCCCAGAAGCCGGCCTCCACCTCTTCACGGGTCTTCGTCTTCTGCAGCCGGTCGGCCAGCCAATTCAGGTAGGCGCGCGACACCTTCCAATTCCGCAGGAACGGGACCCGGAACGCGGTCCGCACACCGAGCGCGTCCACGTGCTTGCCCAGGATGCCCAGGCAGGCGGGCAGCAGCGTGATGGATAAAATCGCGGCCAGCGAAACCGCCGTGATCAGCGCGTATGTCAGCGATTTCACAAAGCCCTGGGGCAGCAGCAGCAAGCTGGCGCCGGACGCGGCGATCAGCACCGCGGAGAACACCACAGTCCGGCCGGCCGTCATCACGGTGCGGCGCACCGCCACCTCGGTGTCGTAACCCTCGGCGATTTCCTCGCGGAACCGGCTCACCACGAACAGGCCATAGTCCACCGCAATACCCAGGCCGATCAACGACACCACCGGTTGGGCGAAGAAGTGCACCGGCCCGAACACCGCGATCAACCGCAGAATGCCCAGCGAACCGGCAATGCTCAGACCGCCGACCATCACCGGCAGGCAGGCCGCCACCGCGCCGCCGAAAACCAGGAACAGCACCACGGCCACCAGCGGCAGCGCCAGCACCTCCATGCGGCGTTGGTCGGTGGCGATGGTGCCGGTCAACGCACTCGCGATCGGTTGCAGGCCGGCGAGTTGGACGGTGCCGCCGTCCAGCTTCTGCAGGGCCGGCTCGATGGTCTTGTAGTTGGTCAGGATGGTGTCGTCGTCGTCGCCCTTGAGCGGGATCGACACAAAGGTGTAGTGCTTGTCGTCGGTGGCCATGCCCTTGATGACCGGGCTGGTGCTGTCCGGTGCCCGCAGGTAACCGGCCCAGCCGAGCACCTCTTTGGGGTGATCCGCGACGAACTGGTTGAGCTCGTCGTTGATCTTCTTCGACCACTGCGGGTCGTTGACCGTCTTGCCGTCGGGAGCTTTGAAGATGGCGACGATGTGTCCGGTCCGGTCGCGGCCGTAGACCTGGTCGCCGAGGACCGAAGCCTTGACCGACTGACTGCCGTCGTCGTAAAAGCCGCTCTGTGTGACATGCTTGCCCAGGCTGAGCCCGAAGATGCCGCCGAACAAGCACAGAGCCACAGTGACCCCGATTACGATGAACCGGTACCGGTACACCGTTCGACCCCACCAGGCGAACACTTAAGCTCCTTACTGGATCGCTAGCGACCCGCGCATTGCTTTTCGATTGTCGGACACGCGGCTTCGTTACACACGCGAGGTCAACAGCGACGACAGCGGCCGGAACGGCTGCAGCCATGCCCCCTGCTCAGGTAGCGAATCAAGCCCGATTCGCGGCAATGGCTCCCGGAAAACACCTGCGATGTCCTCCAGGTCGACGAACTCCAAGGTATCCGACGCTAGCGCCCAACTGGCGTGTTCACGAAATCCGAGCACTCGCACGGGCACCCCGGCCCGGGCAACCTCCTCTAGCGGCTGGCGGAACGCCTGCCCGTCGGCTGAGGCCACCATCAGGCCCGCCAGGCCCTCCCGGAACCGCTGATCGATGTGTTCGAGCATGTCGCGGTCGACGTCGCTGTCCTCGTCGATCTTGGGTTTGGCGAACACGGCGAACCCGACGTTGCGCAGCGCGTCCACCCAGGGGCGCACCACCTCGGCGCTGCCGGGGGCGATGTTGGTGAAGACGGTGGCCTCGGGTTCCACGCGGATATCCGCTGCATCCCCCGCCGCGACCTCTGCGGTGCGGGCCAGCAGCCAGCGGCCCAGCGCATCGAAGCGGGGCCGTTCCAGCGCGGTGGGACGGCGGCCCAGGATCGAACCCAGGCCCATGTCGAGATTCGGCGCGTCCCAGACCAGCAGGACCCGCTTCATCGGCTCGGGGAATCCGGTCAGGCCGTCCTGGGACAGGTCGTCCGCCAGAATCGACGGGTCAGTCAGGGATTCCGTGGTGGGGGTGGCTACATCAGTCATTCAGCGCCGCTTCCATACGAATTCGCAGACGGTGCTACCCGCTTCTTGGGCCTTCGTCTCGTACTTGGTGGTAGGACGGGTGATCGATATCGGTAGGGATTCGGTGCCCGGGGCGACCCGGACGAGTTGGGGTTCGGCGTCGCCGACCTCGCCGATCTGCTCGGCATAGCCCGGATGGTCGGTCGCGGCGTGCAGCACACCACCGGGGTGTAGCCGGTCAGCGATCAAAGCAACCGTCGCCGGCTGCAGTAACCGGCGTTTGTGGTGCCGGGACTTCGGCCAGGGGTCCGGGAAAAAGACCCGAACGCCGGTCAGCGAGGCGGGGGAGAGCAGGTCTTTGAGCACGTCGATGCCGTTGCCGCGGATCAACCGGATGTTGTTGACCTCGTCGTTGTCGATGCCGCACAGCAACTGCGCGAGTCCCCGCCGGTAGATCTCCACGGCGATTACGTCGACGTCCGGCTCGGCCTTGGCCATCGCCAGGGTGGAGGTGCCGCTGCCGCACCCGATCTCCAGTACCAGCGGAGCCACCCGGCCGAACCACTGCTGGACGTCCAGGGGCGCGCCGGACGGATCGTCGGCCTGCCGGCCCAACGTCGGCCAGAGTCGCTCCCACGTGTCGCGCTGAGAATTGGACAGCGCCGAACGCCGGGAGCGGAAACTCGTGGCAGGGAGATAGCCCCAGGGCGTATCGGGCCGTAACCCCACCCCGGGCTGCGCATGCATCCCCCCATCGTGGCTTATGAAGACCGGGTGTAGCCGCCTCAGGTCCAGATTGATACCCAACAGTTGCCTTCGGCTGGTATCGGCGGACACCTGGCTCGCGTGCTCGGGATGCAAATGACACGATTCGGTGGGGACCGTCGGTCCCGGAGAGGGGCATCGAATTTTCGTCGACGAGCTGACGCGTTTCGCCCAAGAGGTCGCTGACCAGCGACTTCTTACCGTCGCGGAGCGTACCGGGGCGCCGTTGCGGGTGGCCGTGAGCGGTCGCCCGGGGGTGGGACGGCGCACCGTGACCCGCGCGCTGGACCGCGCGGGCGTAGCGGTGACGACGGACACGCTTGCGGCGGAAGTGCACGTCCACGTCGTCGCCGAGGTTGTCAAGCCCGAAGACGCCGGCGCCGGTGCGGCGTTGGCGGTGCTGAACAAGGCGGACCTGACGACCTTCGCAGCGGCGGCGGGCCCGATCGAGGCCGCCCGCGTGCACTGCGGGCGATTTTCCGAACTGCTCGGGGCGCCGGCGGTGCCGATGAGCGGGTTGCTGGCCCTGGCCGCGCTCGAGGGTATGGATCCGGCGTGTTGGACGGCGTTGCGGGCGCTGGCCGCCGACTCGGACGGACTGGCCTGCCTGGACCGTGGCTTCGACGGGTTCCTGGCGGCGCGGCTGACCGTGCCGGTGGCGGCGCGGCGGCGGTTGTTGGCGGTCCTCGATTTGTTCGGCATCGCGCTGGCGGTGGCCGCCCTGCGCCGGGGCGCCGGGCCGGCTGGCGTGCGGGCGGTGCTGCGCCGGGTGAGCGGCGTGGACGCGGTGCTGGACCGGCTCGTCGTCGCGGGCGCACGGCCGCGCTACCTGCGGGTGCTCGACGCCGTCGCCGACCTGGAGGCGCTGGCGGTCTGCGACGCGCGGGTCGCGGTGTTTCTGGCCCGCGACGCCACGGTGGCGGCCCGGATGGCGGTCGCGCTGGAAGCGGCCCGGGCCGACGAGCTGAAACTCGGCCCGGCGGCGCCACTGCAGCGGGCGGCGCATTGGCAGCGTTGCCGCCGGAGCACCACTAACGAACTGCACCGCGCCTGCGCGGCTGACATCGCCCGCGGTTCGCTACGGCTGTGGGCGCGGAGGGCGGGGTGAGTACTCGCGACGATCCAGCCGCCCGGGTTGATGCCATGGTCGCCGCGATCGGACCGGGTCTAACTCCGCCCGCGATCAACCGTCGCGACGTGGTGCTGGTGACCGGTCCCTGGCTGGCCGGGGTCACCAGCGTCGCGACCGCACTGCGGGAACGGTTCCCGGAATACCCGGTGGTGGAGTCCGCTGAGCTCAGTCCCGGTGCTGCGCCGCTGGCGGTGGTGTTCGTGGTCTCCGCGTCCGCACCGATGACCGCATCGGACTGTGCCCTACTCGATGCCGCCGCGGACAGCACCGACGTGGTGGTGGGGGTGGTCGCCAAAATCGACGTGCACCTCGCCTGGCGTGATGTGCTGGCGGCCAACCGGGATCGGCTGGCCGAGCATGCACCGCGCTACGGCAAGGTGCCGTGGATCGGCGTCGCCGCCGCCCCGGAGGTGGGGGAGCCGCACGTCGACGAGTTGGTCGCGACCGTCCAGGGCCAGCTCGCCGACTCGGACGTGGCCCGCCGCAACCGGTTGCGGGCCTGGGAAGCGCGGCTGCAGAAGGTGGCCGCGCGGTTCGACCGGGACGCCGACGGGGCGGGGCGCCGGGCCCGCGTCGACGCCCTACGCGAGGAACGAAGTGCCGCCCTGCGGCAACGCCGACAGTCGCGAACCGAGCGCACCATCACAATGCGCGGCCAGATCCAGCAGGCCCGGGTCCAGCTGTCCTACTTCGCGCGCAACCGCTGCGCCTCGGTGCGCGGCGAACTGCAGGAGGACATCACGACGCTGACCCGCCGCCGCATCCCCGCGTTCGAGGACTACGTCCGGCGACGGCTGGACGAAGTCGTCAGCGAGGTCGCCGAAGGTATCGACGCCCACCTGGCCGATGTCGCGCAGGTGACGGGGGTGGCGCTGGAACTGCCGCCCCCCGACAAGCCGCCCGCCGTCCCGGTTTCGCCGCCGCCGCGGAAGTCGCGACGGCTGGAGACCCGGTTGCTGATGGTGTTCGGCGCCCTGTTCGGCCTCGGGGTGGCGCTGACACTGAGCCGACTGGTGGCCGGCCTGCTCTCGCGGCTGAGCCCAGGGGTGGCGCCCCCGGTGGTGGGCGCCGGGATCGTGGTGTGCGTGGCGGTGGGTCTGGCGACGACGCTGTGGTTGGTCAACGTCCGCAGCCTGCTCAGCGATCGCGCCGTGCTGGACCGCTGGGTGACCGATGTGACGTCGGCACTGCGCTCGGTCACCGAGCAGATGGTCGCCAGCCGGGTGCTGGATGCCGAATCGAGCCTGTCCACCGCGGTCAGCGCACACGACGAGACCGAGAACAGCCGAGTGAACGACCAGGTCAGCCTGATCGACGGCGAACTGCGCGAACACGCCCTGGCCGCGGCACGGGCTGCGGCGGTGCGGGACCGGGAGATGCCGACCATCCTGGCAGCGCTCGACGCGATTCGCGCCGAGCTGGGCGAACCAGGTATATCTGGTACCGCCACCGACCCAGGGATCATCCGGGCAAAGATCTCGCCGCGGTCGGATGCGGGTCACAGCGATTTTTGACCGGACGCGATCTTTCTGAATCGGTCTTGTGAGAAGGCTTATACCCGCCCGTACCTTCCCCGACAAGTGATGCGCGATAATCTGTATAAGAAAGCGCTAAGTGTGAGTACCGCCGCGCGGGCAATACGTAAGCAAGCGCACGCGACCAGAACGAGCCGACAAACCGACGATCGCCAACGCAGCAGATTCAGGAGAGTTCGATGACTTCAGCAACCATTCCCGGTCTGGATACCGCCCCCACGAATCATCAGGGGCTGCTGTCCTGGGTGCAGGAGGTTGCTGAGCTCACCCAGCCCGACCGGGTGGTCTTCACCGATGGGTCGGACGAGGAATTCAAGCGGCTCTCCGACCAGCTGGTCGAGGCCGGCACCTTCACCCGGCTGAACCCGGAGAAGCACCCGAACTCGTTCCTGGCGCTGTCCGACCCCTCCGACGTCGCGCGGGTGGAGTCGCGGACCTTCATCTGCTCCGAACGCGAGGTCGACGCCGGCCCGACCAACAACTGGAAAGACCCCAGCGAGATGCGGTCGATCATGACCGACCTATACCGCGGGTCGATGCGCGGGCGCACCATGTACGTGGTGCCGTTCTGCATGGGTCCGCTGGGTGCTGACGACCCGAAGCTGGGCGTGGAGATCACCGACTCCGAGTATGTCGTCGTCTCCATGCGCACGATGACCCGGATGGGCAAGGCCGCGCTGGACAAGATCGGCGACGACGGGTTCTTCGTCAAGGCGCTGCACTCCGTCGGGGCGCCGCTGGAGGACGGGCAGCAGGACGTCCCGTGGCCGTGCAACGACACCAAATACATCACCCACTTCCCCGAGACCCGCGAGATCTGGAGCTACGGGTCGGGCTACGGCGGCAACGCGCTGCTGGGCAAGAAGTGCTACTCACTGCGTATCGCCTCGGCCATGGCGCACGACGAGGGCTGGCTGGCCGAGCACATGCTGATCCTCAAGCTGATCTCGCCGGAGAACAAGGCGTACTACTTCGCGGCCGCGTTCCCGTCGGCGTGCGGCAAGACCAACCTGGCGATGCTGCAGCCCACCATCCCGGGCTGGCGCGCCGAGACGTTGGGCGACGACATCGCCTGGATGCGGTTCGGCAAGGACGGCCGGCTGTACGCCGTCAACCCGGAGTACGGTTTCTTCGGGGTCGCGCCGGGCACCAACTGGAAGTCCAACCCCAACGCCATGCGCACCATCGAGGGCGGCAACACGGTGTTCACCAACGTGGCGCTCACCGATGACGGCGACGTGTGGTGGGAGGGCCTGGAGGGCGACCCGCAGCACCTGATCGACTGGAAGGGCCGCGACTGGACGCCTGACAACGGCGAGAAGGCCGCGCACCCCAACTCGCGCTACTGCACCCCGATGTCGCAGTGCCCGATCCTGGCCCCCGAGTGGGACGACCCGCAGGGCGTGCCGATCTCCGGCATCCTGTTCGGTGCCCGCCGCAAGACCACGGTGCCGCTGGTCACCGAGGCGCGTGACTGGCAGCACGGCGTGTTCATGGGCGCGACCATGGGTAGCGAACAGACCGCCGCCGCCGAGGGCAAGGTCGGCACGGTGCGCCGCGACCCGATGGCCATGTTGCCGTTCCTGGGCTACAACGTCGGGGACTACTTCCAGCACTGGATCGACCTTGGCAAGCATGCTGACGAGTCCAAGCTGCCGAAGGTGTTCTTCGTCAACTGGTTCCGCCGCGGCGACGAGGGCCAGTTCCTGTGGCCGGGGTTCGGCGAAAACAGCCGGGTGCTGAAGTGGATCGTGGACCGCATCGAGCACAACGCGGGTGGCCAGGACACCGCCATCGGCGTGGTGCCGAGCACGGCGGACCTGTACCTGGACGGCCTGGACGCGGACGCCGCCGACGTCGAGTCGGCGCTGGCCGTCAATGCCGCCGAGTGGCGCGAAGAGCTGCCGCTGATCGAGGAGTGGTTCGAGTTCGTCGGCGACAAGCTGCCGACCGGCATCCGCGACGAGTTCGAGGCGCTGAAGGCCCGCCTGGCCGAGTAGCCGGCGCGAGCAGCCGTAAAAGCACCTGCACGCACGGCGTGTCAGGTGCTTTTTCGTCTGCTCAGCCGTGGCTCGTAGAGTTTCAGCCATGCAGATCCGCCCCTACGCGCAAGCCAATCCCGGCAAGCCTGCCGTCATCCTGTATCCGTCGGGAACGGTGGTGACCTTCGGTGAATTGGAAGCGCGGGCCAACCGGCTGGCGCACAAATTCCGGCAGGCGGGCCTGCGCGAGGGCGACGCCGTCGCGATCCTGCTGGAGAACAACGAACACATGCACGCGGTGATGTGGGCGGCGCGGCGCAGCGGGCTGTACTACGTGCCGATCAACACCCATCTCACCGCGGCGGAGGCCGCATACATCGTCGACAACAGCAGCGCCAAGGCGATCGTCGGGTCGGCGGCGCTGCGCGAGGTCTGCGCCGGCCTGGCCGAACATTTGCCGGGTGGGCTGCCCGAGCTGCTGCTAATCGCCGACGGTGATCTCGACGGCTGGCAGCGCTATCCGGAATGTGTTGCCGATCAACCGGATACCCCGATCGAGGACGAGATCGAGGGCGACCTGCTGCAGTATTCGTCGGGCACCACCGGCCGGCCCAAGGGCATCAAACGCGAACTGACGCACCTCCCGCCGGAGGCGGCGCCCGGCATGATGTCAGCGCTGGTGGACTTCTGGATGGACCCCGACACCGTGTACCTGAGCCCCGCCCCGCTCTATCACACCGCGCCGTCGGTGTGGTCGATGACGGTGCAGGCCGCCGGGCTGACCACCGTGGTCATGGAGAAGTTCGATCCGGAAGGGACGCTGGACGCCATCGCGCGGTACGGCGTGACGCACGGCCAGTTCGTCCCGGCGATGTTCGTGCGGATGCTGAAACTGCCCGATTCGGTTCGTGATTCGTACGACCTGTCCAGCCTGAAGCGGGTGATGCACGCCGCCGCACCCTGCCCGGTGGAGATCAAGAAGCAGATGATCGACTGGTGGGGACCGATCGTCGACGAGTACTACGCGTCCTCAGAGGCGATCGGCTCCACGCTGATCACCGCCGAGGACTGGCTCGCGCATCCGGGTTCGGTGGGCAAGCCGATGATCGGCGCGCTGCACATCCTCGGGGAGGACGGCACCGAGTTGCCGCCCGGCCAGCCGGGGGAGATCTACTTCGAAGGCGGTTACTCGTTCGAGTACCTCAACGATCCGTCCAAAACCGCTGCGTCCCGGGACAAGCGCGGGTGGATGACGGTCGGTGACATCGGCTACCTCGACGAGGAAGGTTACCTCTACCTGACCGACCGCCGGCACCACATGATCATCTCCGGCGGGGTGAACATCTACCCGCAGGAAGCCGAGAACCTGTTGGTCACCCATCCAAAGGTGTTGGACGCGGCCGTGTTCGGCGTTCCCGATGAAGAGATGGGCCAGCGGGTGATGGCGGTGGTACAGACCGTCGACCCGGCCGACGGGACCGACGAATTCGGCGAGGAGCTGCTGGGTTGGCTGCGAGAGCGGTTGTCGCACTTCAAGTGCCCGCGGTCGATCGCGTTCGAAACTGCGCTGCCGCGCACTGACACGGGCAAGTTGTATAAGAACGGTCTGGTCGAGAAGTATTCGGCGTGAACCATGATCCGGCTGGTCGATCTGTCCGCACCGCCGGCTCCGGACGTCCAAACACCGCCGGGTGTGGTCGTCGGCTACGGACCACCGTCGAATGAATCATGGCTGACAACAGCTAGTTTCACCATTACTGAGGAGCCCTGCCTGGATCGTCGGGTCGTCACCGTGGACTCGGTACCCGAGACGCTGGCCGAGCTGACCCGACGCGGCGAGCACTGGCCGCAGGCCAGTGCCGTCTGCGACGACGTGCTGCGCGGCCTGGACCCGGACGGTGGGACGCTGGCCGGCGTGGTCACCGAATCGCTGGCCTATTCGACGCTGCAGGCCGGTCCGGAGTTCGCCAGCTGGCTGTCCGAACGCGGCCCGGCTTCCGTCCCCAAGGTCACCGATCCCGTTGTGGCGCAACGCGACGGCGATCTACTGCGGATCCAGCTCAACCGGCCGCAGCGGCACAACGCGTTCTCCACCGACATGCGGGCCGCGTTGCTGGAGATGTTGTCCGTCGCGCAGCTGGATCCGTCGGTGAGCGGAATAGTGTTGAGCGGCAACGGTCCGTCCTTCTGCAGCGGGGGTGACCTCGCCGAGTTCGGTTCCTTCGCCGACCCCGCCAGCGCCCACCTGGCCCGCACCCGCCACAGCCCGGCGCTGGTGCTCGACGAGCTCACCGCCCGGTTCGGCCGCCGGTGCCGGGCGCGGGTGCACGGCCAAGTGCTGGGCAGCGGCCTGGAGATGGCGGCGTTCTGCGGCTGGGTCGAGGCGAGCCGCGACGCGGTGTTCGGCCTGCCCGAGCTGAGATTGGGCCTGCTTCCCGGCGCCGGTGGCACCGTCAGTGTCACCCGAAGGATCGGCCGTTGGCGCACCGCGTATCTGGTGTTGTCCGGCCGGACCATCACCGCCGAAACCGCGCTGCAGTGGGGGTTGGTGGACGTGATCAGCGACTGATCAGTAGCCGGGTGATCTCGGATTCAGATCCCGCCGCGTGACACCAATTGCGAGGCAATCACATTGCGCTGAATCTCGTTGGTGCCCTCACCGACGATCATCAGGGGCGCATCGCGGAAATAGCGCTCCACGTCGTACTCGGTGGAGTAGCCGTAGCCACCGTGGATACGCACCGCGTTCAGGGCGATTTCCATTGCGACCTCGGAGGCGAACAGCTTGGCCATCCCGGCCTCCATGTCACAGCGCTGGCCGCTGTCGTAGCGTTCGGCGGCATACCGGGTGAGCTGGCGCGCGGCGGTGAGTTTCGTTGCCATGTCAGCCAAGTAGTTGCCGACGGCCTGGTGCTGCCAGATGGGCTTGCCGAAACTCTCGCGTTGCTGCGCGTAGTCCAAAGCGTCCTCCAGAGCCGCGGTGGCCACGCCCAGTGCCCGGGCCGCGACCTGAATCCGGCCGGTCTCGAGGCCCTTCATCATCTGTGAAAAGCCTTGGCCCATCTGGCCGCCGAGCACGGCGGAGGCGGGCGCCCGGAAGCCGTCGAACGAAAGCTCACAGGACTCGACACCCTTGTAGCCCAATTTCGGCAGGTCCCGCGACACCGTCAAACCCGGACCGTGTTCGACCAGCAGCACCGAGATGCCCTTGTGCCGGGGCGTGGCGTTGGGGTCGGTCTTGGCCAGCAGCGCGATCAGACCGGAGCGCCGTGCATTGCTGATCCAGGTCTTGGACCCGTTGACCACCAACGTATCTGGTCCATCCGGTAGTGCGGTGGTGGTCATGTTCTGCAAGTCTGAGCCACCACCGGGCTCGGTGAGCGCCATGGTGGCCCGCAACTCGCCGGTGGCCATCGGCGGCAGATACTTCCGCTTCTGCTCCTGGGTACCGAACAACGTCAGCAGCTTCGCGACCACGGTGTGGCCGCCCATCGCGCCGGCCAGGCTCATCCAGCCGCGCGCAAGTTCCTGGGTCACCTGGACATAGCAGGGCATCGAGACCGGTGAGCCGCCATACGCCTCCTCGATGGCCAGGCCGTAGATGCCGATGCGCTTCATCTGTTCGATCCACGCCTCGGGATAGGTGTTGGCATGCTCGATTTCGCGCACGCTCGGCTTGACGTCACGATCGATGAACGCGCGCACCGTGGCGACCAGCATCGCTTCGTCGTCGTTCAGTTCAGTGCTCACCGTCGGCCGCCTCTCCGTTGGCCGAGCGTGAATATGGCGACGCGCAACCGGCGTGTCGCGTCGTGACTTTCACTCTCGGCTGGGTGGGTGTTTGACCCTCGGTTGGACAGCCTGCCAGCATGAGCCCTTGTGACGAACGGGTACCGGGGCATCCGGGCGGGCGGTCCCTACTTCGACGACCTGTCGCCGGGCCAGGTGTTCGACTGGGCGCCGTCGGTCACCCTGGGCCCCGGCCTGGCCGCCGCCCACCAGGCAATCCTGGGCAACCGGCTGCGGTTGTCACTGGACGCCGGGCTGTGCGGCGCGGTCACCGGCGCGACCGGTGCGCTGGCGCACCCCGGCCTGGTGTGTGATGTGGCGATCGGGCAGTCGACGCTTGCCACCCAGCGGGTCAAGGCGAATCTGTTCTACCGCGGGTTGATTTTCCACCGCTTTCCGGTGCTCGGCGACACGCTGTACACCCGCACCGAAGTGGTGGGCCTGCGGGCCAACTCGGTCAAGCCCGGCCGGCCGCCGACGGGCCTGGCAGCGTTGCGCATGACGACCATCGATCAGGCCGATCAGCTGGTGCTTGACTTCTACCGCTGCGCGATGCTGCCCACCAGTCCGCAGTGGGCCGGCTCGGGGCCGGGCGACGATCTGTCCGCTATCGGCGCGGACGCGGCGGCCCCGGCATTCGATCCGACGCAGGCCTGGGACGCCGAGGCCTTCCGCGCCCGGGTGCCCGGTCCGCACTTCGATCCGGAGCTGACCGGAGCGGTGCTGCACAGTACCGGCGATGTGGTGACCAGCGCCCCAGAACTGGCCCGGCTTACCTTCAATATCGCTGCCACACACCATGATTGGCGGGCCGGGGGACAGCGGCTGGTATACGGCGGGCACACCATCGGGCTGGCCTTCGCCCAAGCCAACCGGCTGTTGCCGAACCTGGTGACGGTGCTGGGATGGCAGTCCTGCGACCACACCGGCCCGGTGCGCGAGGGTGACACCTTGTACAGCGAGCTGCACGTCGAATCCGCCGAGCCGCGGGAGCACGGGGGTGTGCTGGGCCTGCGCTCGCTGGTCTACGCGGTTGGCGAGCCGGACCGGCAGGTCTTGGACTGGCGCTTCAGCGCGCTGCAGTTCTGACGTCCCGGTCCGGCCCGCCCGTCTCAACCCGCGGTGCCCGGGTTGCCCGGAGCACCCACGATGCCGCC
>NZ_HG964938.1:0-691 GCF_000613245.1 Mycobacterium asiaticum DSM 44297 | reverse complement strand
GTTGCTCCCGGCGCCACCGGTGCCGCCCTGGCCGCCGTTGCCGCCCGTACCGCCGTTACCGGAGATCGAGCCGCCGAGCCCACCGGCGCCGCCGTTGCCGCCGGCGCTGCCGGCCTGGCCGGTGCCGCCGTTGGCGCCACTTCCGCCGTTTCCGCCCTTGCCGCCGTTGCCGTAGGTGCCGCCGTTGCCGCCGGCGCCGCCGTTGCCGCCGTCGACGCCGACGGTGGTGGAGTTGAAGCCCGCCCCGCCGTTGCCGCCGTTGCCGACCGCAGTGGCGAAGCCGGCGCCGTCGGTGCCGTTGCTGCCGGTGGTCCCGGTACCGCCACTGTTACTGCCGCCGGTGCCGCCCTTGCCGACGATCGCGTTGCCACCGTCGCCACCCTTGCCGCCGTTCGGGTTGGCGGCGGTTCCGGCGGCGCCTGCGCCACCGTCGCCCGGGGTGCCCGCCTTGCCGCCGTTGCCCGCGTTGCCGCCGTTGCCGTCGGTGCCGTTGGAGCCGATGCCGAGAGCTTTACCGCCGAGTCCGGCGTTGCCGCCGTTGCCGCCGGCCCCGCCGGTACCACCGTTGCCGCCGTTCTGCCCGGCGCCGTTGTTGGTGCCGGCGACCCCGGTCGCGCCGTTCACGCCCGCACCGCCGTCACCGCCGATGGCGCCGGCGCCGCCGTTGCCGCCCTTGCCGGCGTTGCCGGTG
>NZ_HG964937.1:1865596-1878264 GCF_000613245.1 Mycobacterium asiaticum DSM 44297 | reverse complement strand
GGCAGCGTCGGGAACGTCAACGGCGGCAACGCAAACGGCGGCAGGGCCAGGTTACCGGCCAGATCCAGCAGCGCGTTGATGTTGGCGCCGATCGTGGCACCGATGTCGGGCAGCGCCGGCAGCGGCGGGAAGGTCAACGGCGGCAGCGTCGGGAACGTCAACGGCGGCAACGCAAACGGCGGCAGGGCCAGGTTACCCGCCAGGTTCACCAGGGCGTTCAGACCACCAGTAATGCTCGCCCCGATGTCGGGCAGCGCCGGGAACGGCGGGAAGGTGAACGGCGGCAACGTGAACGGTGGCAGCGCGAACGGCGGCAGGGTGAAGCTACCAGCCAAATCGAGTAGGGCATCCAAGCCACCGTTGAAGGCGCCGTTCAACGTTGCTGTCAGGGCGGGAAGGCCGTTGAGACCGGCCGACAGCGCAGCGCTGAGCTGCGCGCCCAAGGTCGGCAATCCGCCGCTGAGGTTTCCGGCCACAGTGACACCGGTCTGCACCGCGTTCGATAGCGCAGCTGAGACGTTCCCCACCAAAGCGCCACCAGTTTGGGCGATTTCAGCGAGCGACGGCAGGGCACCGGTGAGATTTGCGGTCAGGTTGAGGCTGAGGTCTGCGCCTAGCGTCGCGTTCAACAGTGCGGCAAGGGCGGCGTTGCCTTCGGCGGTAAGCGCGGCGCCCGCGGCCGACAACGAAGCACCTGCTCCACCCAAGCCAACGCCAAGGTTTGTGATCAATTGACCTGTCTGGGCGAGTCCCGCGCCAAAACCGGATGCGAGTGCGCCGCCTGTCTGAAGAGCCAGACCCGCGCCGAGGCTGGGGAGAGCGGCGAGGGCGCGGACGGCACCAGCGGCATCGAGGGCAAGCGAACCCGACCCGCCGAGCGAGCCGCCGAAGCCGCCCAACGAACCCGACAGGGCGCTCTGGAACCCGGCGGCGATATTTCCGATGCCGATCTCGATGTTCGCCAAGATGTTGTTCAGGTTGAACAGTGCCGAGATGTTGACTGCCTCCGCGGCGGCGTACGCGGTAGCGCCGCGGGTCAATGAGGCAACGAACTGTTGGTGGTATGCCGCCGCTTGCGCGCTGGCGGCTTGGTAGTCGCTACCAAGGGTGCCGAACAACCGCGCGATCGCGGCCGACACCTCGTCGGCGGCGGCGGGCGCAAGCGCGGTGGTTGCCCCCGCTGCAGACGAGCTCACTTGAACCAACGTCGACCCGATGCCGGCCAACTGCTCAGCAGCAGCTTCGACGAACTCAGGTACGGCGATAACAAAAGACATGATCCATCTCCCCAGATGACCCCAATGGAACAAGTCGTCGACCCAGTGACGCCCGAACGCCGATGGGACTACGCGTGCCCACTAAGTCCCCAAACTTGGGCACGGTTAAACCAGTTATATCTAAGAATTTTCAGCCGGACGTTTAGTCCGGGCTGAGCGTCTCGGTGGCACTACCGCCGAGCGGAAACTGGTGTCTGGCAGAGCAATCGCTCCACCGACGAAATTAACAGGATCAGCGACAAATGGGAACCAGGAGTCGGCGTGTTTACTTGACATCGAGCCGGCCCACGTCCACCTCCGGACCGGAGAGCGTGCTCCGCGAAATCCTGAGAATTAATTTGCAAAACGCTGCATAAACATGCAACCATCACCGGATGGTCGATGGGATACGCGTGGCAGTGGCTGGCGCAACCGGCTACGCGGGAGGCGAGATCCTCCGATTATTGCTCGGACATCCGGCCTACGCCGACGGTCGTCTGACAATCGGCGCCGTGACGGCCGCATCCAGCGCGGGCAGCAGCCTCGGCGAGCATCATCCACATCTGGTTCCGTTGGCTCAGCGGGTCGTCGAGCCGACCGATCTGAGCGTCCTGCGAGGCCATGACGTGGTCTTTCTCGGGTTACCGCACGGTCACTCCGCCGCCTTGGCCGAGCGCCTTGGTGAAGAAACCCTGATCATCGACTGCGGCGCCGACTTCCGCCTTGGCGATCCTGCGGATTGGGAACGCTTCTACGGCTCGCAGCATGCGGGGAGCTGGCCCTACGGATTGCCGGAGCTGCCGGGCGGTCGGGACCAACTGGCCGGAGCACGCCGTATCGCGGTGCCGGGCTGCTACCCGACGGCTGCGCTGCTGGCGCTCATCCCTGCCGTCGCTGCAGACCTCGTCGAACCGGCGGTCACCGTGGTTGCAGTGAGTGGCACATCGGGAGCGGGTCGCGCGGCGAAAACCGACCTGCTCGGCGCCGAGGTCATCGGGTCGGCCCGGGCTTACAACATCGGCGGGGTGCACCGGCACACCCCCGAAATCGCACAGGGGCTGCGGGCGGTGACCGAGCGGGAAGTCACGGTGTCATTCACTCCGGTCTTGATCCCGACGTCGCGCGGCATCCTGGCGACCTGCACCGCTCGCACGCGCTCGCCGGTATCGCAGTTGCGCGCGACCTACGAGAAGGCTTACCACGACGAGCCGTTCGTGCACCTGCTGCCGGAAGGACAGTTGCCCCGCACCGGATCAGTAATAGGTAGTAACGCGGCCCACATCGCCGTAGCCGTGGACGAGGACGCGTCGACTTTCGTGGCGATCGCCGCAATCGACAACCTGGTCAAAGGCACCGGGGGTGCGGCAGTGCAGTCCATGAACCTGGCGTTGGGTTGGCCGGAGACCGAAGGGCTTTCGGTGGTGGGGGTGGCGCCGTGACCCGGACCGACGAGGCGAGGCTGCTGCGTGCGCAGGGTGTCACCGCGCCATCGGGCTTCCGTGCTGCCGGCATCGCCGCGGGCATCAAGGCTTCCGGTGCGCCGGACTTGGCGTTGGTCTTCAATGAGGGTCCGGACTACGCCGCGGCCGGAGTGGTGACGCGCAACAAGGTCAAGGCCGCCCCGGTGTTGTGGACCCAACAGGTGCTCACCACCGGCCGACTGCGCGCGGTGATCCTGAATTCCGGTGGCGCCAACGCATGTACCGGGCCAGGCGGTTTCCAGGACACCCACGCCACGGCCGAAGCGGTTGCCGCGGCGCTGTCGGAATGGGGAACTGAGACAGGCGCCATCGAGGTGGCCGTCTGCTCAACCGGGCTGATCGGTGACCGCCTGCCCATGGACAAGGTCCTCGCCGGGGTCAGTGACATCGTCCACGAGATGCACGGCGGACTCACCGGCGGCGATGACGCCGCTCAGGCGATCATGACGACCGATACCGTACCCAAACAGGTTGCGCTGCATCACCAGGACAACTGGACGCTGGGTGGCATGGCCAAGGGCGCCGGCATGCTCGCTCCGTCGTTGGCCACCATGTTGTGTGTGCTGACCACCGACGTCGTCGCCGAGCCCGCGGCACTCGATCAGGCGCTCAGGCGCGCTGCGGCAAAAACATTCGAGCGACTCGACATCGACGGCAGCTGTTCCACCAACGACACCGTCCTGTTGCTGGCGTCGGGCGCCAGCGAAATCGCCCCATCGCAGGGCGATCTCGACGACGCGGTGCTGCGGGTCTGTGACGACCTGTGCGCGCAACTGCAGGCCGACGCAGAGGGAGTGACCAAGCGCGTCACGGTGACGGTGTGCGGCGCCGCCTCCGAGGAGGAGGCGTTGGCGGCCGCACGGGCCGTCGCCCGCGACAGTTTGGTCAAGACGGCAGTGTTCGGGTCCGATCCGAACTGGGGCCGGGTTCTCGCGGCCGTTGGCATCGCGCCGGTGACGTTGGAACCGGATCGGATTACCGTGTCCTTCAACGGTTCCGTCGTATACCGGGACCAGGTGGGAGCGCCCGGCGCGCGCGATGTGGATCTGTCCGGGGCGGACATCGACATCGTGGTCGATCTCGCCATCGGCGATGGTCAGGCAGCTGTGCGGACCACGGACTTGTCCTACGGCTACGTCGAAGAGAACTCGGCCTACAGCTCATGAGCGCCGATACCGCAGCGTTGTCCACCCAGATCAAGGCTCAAGTGCTGGCCGAAGCGTTGCCGTGGCTCAAGCAGCTGCACGGCAAGATCGTCGTCATCAAGTACGGCGGCAACGCGATGACCGATGGCGCGCTGCGTCGGGCTTTCGCCGCGGACATGGCATTCCTGCGCAACTGCGGGATTCATCCGGTCGTGGTGCACGGCGGCGGACCTCAAATCACGGCCATGCTGCGGAGACTCGGCATCGAGGGTGACTTCAAGGGCGGATTCCGGGTCACCACACCCGAAGTGCTCGATGTCGCGCGGATGGTGTTGTTCGGGCAGGTCGGCCGAGAGCTGGTCAACCTCATCAACGCGCATGGACCGTACGCGGTCGGAATTACCGGTGAAGACGCACAACTGTTCACCGCGGTCCGGCGAAGCGTCACCGTTGATGGCGTAGATACGGACATCGGCTTGGTCGGCGATGTTGAGTTGGTCAACACCGCCGCGGTGCTGGACCTCATCACTGCGCGCCGGATTCCAGTGGTATCGACGCTGGCACCGGATGCCGAGGGCGTGGTGCACAACATCAATGCCGATACCGCCGCGGCGGCGCTGGCCGAAGCACTGGGGGCGGAAAAGTTACTAATGCTCACCGATGTCGAAGGGCTGTACACCAGCTGGCCGGACCGCACCTCACTGGTCAGCGAAATTGACACGGCCACCCTGTCACAACTTCTTCCCACCCTGGAGGCGGGCATGATCCCCAAGGTCGAGGCGTGCTTGCGGGCGGTCACCGCGGGGGTGCCCAGCGCGCATGTCATCGACGGGCGTGTGGAGCACTGCGTCCTCGTTGAGTTGCTCACCGACGCGGGTACCGGCACCAAGGTGGTGCGCGTCGGCGACGATGCAGAGCGTAGCGACGGGGTGGGGGCACCATCCGGTCGCGGGGGAGAGCGGCGCAGGTGGTGAACGTATGACGCAAACCAGTGCTGTGCAACACCGTTGGCAAGCGGTGATGATGAACAATTACGGGACGCCCGCGATGGCGTTGGCCAGCGGCGACGGGGCCGTCGTCACCGACGTTGACGGCAAGACCTACCTCGACCTGCTCGGCGGCATCGCCGTCAATGTGCTGGGCCACGGGCATCCCGCCGTCATCGCCGCGGTCACCCACCAGATGTCGACGCTGGGACACACCTCAAACCTCTACGCGACCGAGCCGGGACTTGCGTTGGCCGAGGAACTCGTCGCCCTGCTCGGAGCCGAGGAACAGACTCGAGTGTTTTTCTGCAACTCGGGAACCGAGGCCAACGAGGTAGCTTTCAAGCTGACCCGACTCACCGGGCGCACGAAAATCGTTGCTGCCCAAGAAGCTTTCCACGGCCGCACGATGGGCTCGCTGGCCCTGACCGGACAGCCGTCCAAACAGGCGCCGTTCGCACCGCTTCCAGGCGACGTCACCCATGTCCCGTACGGCGACACCGACGCATTGACCGCCGTGGTCGACGACGACACGGCCGCAGTTTTTCTCGAGCCGATCATGGGGGAGAGCGGTGTCGTCGTCCCGCCGGCCGGCTACCTCGCCGCGGCCCGAGACGTCACCGCGCGGCACGGCGCTCTGCTGGTACTCGACGAGGTGCAAACCGGGATGGGCCGTACCGGCGCGTTTTACGCCCATCAGCACGACGGCATCACGCCAGATGTGGTCACCCTCGCCAAGGGTCTCGGCGGCGGCCTGCCGATCGGAGCATGCCTGGCGGTGGGGCGCGCTGCCGACCTGCTTACCCCCGGGCTGCACGGCAGCACGTTCGGGGGCAATCCGGTGTGTACCGCGGCGGCGCTGGCTGTACTCAAAGTGCTTGCCGCGGAGGACTTGGTGCGCGGTGCCGACGGATTGGGCAAATCGCTCCGGCACGGGATCGAAGCGCTGGGGCACCCGCTGATCGACCACGTCCGCGGCAGAGGACTGCTGCAAGGCATCGTGCTGTCCGCGCCACACGCCAAGAATGCCGAGGCGGCCGCACGCGATGCCGGGTACCTGGTAAATGCGGCCGCCCCCAATGTGATTCGGTTGGCACCGCCGCTGATCATCACGGAGTCCCAACTCGACGGCTTCGTGGCCGCCTTGCCAGGCATCCTCGACGCGGCGGGAGAGCGCTCGCATGACTAGACATTTTCTGCGCGACGACGACCTCACCCCGGCCGAGCAGGCCGAGGTCCTCGAACTCGCCGCCGTACTCAAAAAGGATCCGTTCAGCCGTCGCCCGCTGGAGGGCCCGCGCGGGGTCGCGGTCATCTTTGACAAGAACTCGACTCGCACCAGGTTCTCCTTCGAGATGGGAATCGCCCAACTCGGCGGCCACGCCGTGGTTGTCGACGGGCGCAGCACCCAGCTCGGGCGCGACGAGACATTGGAGGACACCGCAAAGGTGTTGTCGCGCTTCGTCGACGCCATCGTGTGGCGGACGTTCGGTCAGGAGCGGCTGACCGCCATGGCCTCCACCGCGACAGTGCCCGTGGTCAATGCGTTGTCGGACGAGTTCCATCCCTGCCAGGTGCTGGCGGATCTGCAGACCATCGCCGAACGCAAAGGCGCGCTGTCCGGCTTGCGGATGACCTATCTGGGGGACGGCGCCAATAACATGGCGCACTCGCTGATGCTGGGCGGGGTCACCGCGGGCATGCACGTGACTATCGCTGCGCCGGAGGGGTTTACACCGAATCCAGAGGTCGTGGCCGCCACTCAACGCCGCGCCCGCGACACCGGTGCTGAAGTGATCGTGACCACCGATGCCGACGCCGGGGCCACCGGTGCAGACGTTCTGGTGACCGACACCTGGACATCGATGGGGCAGGAGGAAGACGGGCTCGACCGCGTCAAGCCGTTTCGGCCATTCCAGGTCAACCAGCGGCTGCTCGGCCTGGCCGACCCGGAAGCCATTGTGCTGCATTGTCTTCCGGCGCATCGCGGCGATGAGATCACCGACGAGGTGATGGACGGGCCGGCCAGCGTGGTGTGGGACGAAGCCGAGAACCGCCTGCATGCGCAGAAGGCGTTGCTGGTATGGCTGCTGGAGCGGCGCTCATGACCACCCACGAGGCCAAAGCGGCACCCGAAGTCAGCGGCAACCGCGCCGGCCGGCAGGCCCGCATCGTCGCAATCCTGTCCACCAAGGAGGTGCGCAGCCAGAGCGAACTGGCGGCGCTGCTGGCCGCGGAAGGCATTGAGGTCACCCAGGCCACCCTCTCGCGCGACCTCGAGGAACTCGGAGCAGTGAAACTGCGCGGGGCGTACGGCGGCGTCCCGGTTTATGTGGTGCCCGAAGACGGCAGCCCGGTCCGCGGCGTCTCGGGTGGCACCGGACGCCTGTCCCGACTGCTAGGCGAGCTGCTGGTGTCCACCGACGCAAGCGGAAACCTGGCGGTGCTGCGCACGCCGCCGGGCGCGGCGGACTACCTGGCCAGCGCGATCGACCGGGCGGCGTTACCGTACGTCGTCGGCACCATCGCGGGCGACGACACCGTTTTCGTGGTGGCACGCGAACCGATGACCGGGGCCGAAGCTGCCAGCGCCTTGGAGAAGTTGAAGTAGACCTCAAATAAGCAGCTGCGGGTTCTTGCCCAAGACCTGCGGCATCAATAAGGAGAAATTGTTCATGTCAGAGCGCGTCATCCTCGCGTATTCGGGCGGGCTGGACACCTCGGTGGCCATCAGTTGGATCGGCAAGGAGACCGGTCGCGAGGTCGTTGCCGTTGCCATCGACCTCGGCCAGGGCGGCGAGGACATGGATGTCGTGCGACAACGGGCACTGGACTGCGGCGCGGTGGAAGCCGTCGTGGTCGATGCCCGTGACGAGTTCGCCGAGGGCTACTGCCTGCCCACGATCCTCAACAACGCGTTGTATATGGACCGTTACCCGCTGGTCTCGGCCATCAGCCGTCCGCTGATCGTCAAGCACCTCGTGGCGGCCGCGCGTGAGCACGGCGGTGGGATCGTCGCCCACGGCTGCACCGGCAAGGGAAACGACCAGGTGCGGTTCGAAGTCGGATTCGCCTCGCTGGCACCGGATCTGGAGGTACTGGCACCGGTTCGGGATTACGCGTGGACCCGCGAAAAAGCGATTGCCTTCGCCGAGGAGAACGCCATCCCGATCAACGTCACCAAACGCTCGCCGTTCTCGATCGACCAGAACGTGTGGGGCCGCGCGGTGGAGACCGGATTCCTCGAGCACTTGTGGAACGCACCGACCAAGGACGTCTACGACTACACCGAAGACCCAACCGTCAACTGGAATACCCCCGACGAAGTGATCGTCGGCTTCGAGAAGGGCGTGCCCGTCTCGATTGACGGCAAGCGGGTGACCGTGCTGCAGGCGATCGAGGAGCTCAACCGCCGCGCTGGCGCGCAGGGTGTCGGGCGGCTGGACGTCGTGGAAGACCGGCTGGTGGGTATCAAGAGCCGCGAGATTTATGAGGCGCCGGGCGCAATGGTGCTTATCACCGCTCACACCGAACTCGAACACGTCACGTTGGAGCGCGACCTGGGCCGCTTCAAGCGCCAGACCGATCAGCGCTGGGCCGAGCTGGTGTATGACGGGCTGTGGTACTCGCCGCTGAAGGTTGCGCTGGAGAGTTTCGTCGCCAAGACCCAGGAACATGTGACCGGTGAGGTGCGGCTGGTTCTGCACGGCGGCCACATCGCTGTTAACGGCCGGCGCAGCGCCGAGTCGCTCTATGACTTCAACCTGGCCACCTACGACGAGGGCGACACGTTCGATCAGTCCATGGCGAAGGGCTTCGTCTACGTGCACGGGCTGTCGTCCAAGCTCTCCGCCCGCCGGGACCTGCGGTGACGGTGATCCGGCGAGCTGGGGGCACCGCCCGCCCGCGGGGGAACGCAGAAGTCCCCGCCACGCCGGCCGCAATGGAGCTTTCGCGTCTGCTCGGCCGGAAGAAATGAGCACCAACCAGGGGTCGCTGTGGGGCGGCCGGTTCGCCGGCGGTCCGGCCGACGCGCTGGCGGCGCTGAGCAAGTCCACCCATTTCGACTGGGCGCTGGCCCCCTACGACATCACCGCCTCCCGCGCCCACACCGTGGTGCTCTACCGTGCCGGGCTGCTCACCGAAGACCAGCGCGACGGGCTGCTGGCGGGCCTGGACAGCCTCGCCGAGGACGTGGCCGACGGCAGCTTCGGTCCGCTGGTCACCGACGAGGACGTGCACGCGGCGCTGGAGCGTGGACTGATCGACCGGGTGGGACCGGACCTGGGCGGTCGGCTCCGGGCCGGCCGGTCCCGCAACGACCAGGTGGCCACCCTGTTCCGGATGTGGCTGCGCGATGCGGTGCGTCGGGTCGCCGACGGCGTATTGGACGTCGTGTCAGCCCTGGCGGACCAGGCCGCCGCCCACCCGACCGCGATCATGCCGGGCAAGACACATCTGCAATCCGCCCAGCCGATCCTGCTGGCTCACCACCTGCTGGCGCATGCCCAGCCGTTGCTGCGCGACGTGGACCGTCTGGTGGACTTCGACAAGCGCGCCGCGATATCCCCCTACGGGTCGGGTGCCCTCGCCGGCTCATCCCTGGGACTGGATCCCGAAGCGATCGCTGCGGACCTGGGTTTCACTGCGGCAGCGGACAATTCGATCGATGCCACCGCCGCCCGGGACTTCGCCGCAGAGGCGGCGTTCGTGTTGGCCATGATCGGTGTGGACCTGTCCCGGCTCGCCGAGGACATCATCATCTGGAGCTCGACGGAGTTCGGCTATGTGACCCTGCACGACGCATGGTCCACAGGTAGTTCGATCATGCCGCAGAAGAAGAACCCGGACATCGCCGAGCTGGCCCGCGGCAAATCCGGCCGGTTGATCGGCAATCTGGCCGGACTGCTCGCGACGCTCAAGGCGCAGCCGTTGGCCTACAACCGTGACCTGCAGGAAGACAAGGAACCTGTGTTCGACTCGGTGGCGCAACTTGAGTTGCTGCTGCCGGCGACGGCCGGTTTGGTCGGAAGTCTGACGTTCCACGTCGAGCGGATGGCCGCGCTGGCCCCGGCAGGCTACACACTGGCCACTGATGTCGCCGAATGGCTTGTGCGACAAGGTGTTCCGTTTCGAGAGGCGCACGAAGCCGCCGGTGCGGCGGTGCGTACCGCCGAGCAGCGTGGTGTCGGGCTGCAGGACCTGACCGACGACGAACTGGCGGCGATCAGTCCCGAACTGACGCCGAGTGTCCGGGACGTGCTGACCATCGAAGGCTCGGTGTCCTCGCGCGACGCCCGCGGCGGCACGGCACCGGGCCGGGTCGCCGAACAACTCACCACCGTGCGCGAAACGGCCGCCCAACTGCGACACGCGCTGCGGCGTTGACCGCTGGCCCGTTCCTTTGCCGGTCAGGTTAGGGCCGACTAAACTTCCAGGTCTGACTAAGCCGGTTGAATCCAAATCAATCGACCCTGCAGTTGAACCTGGCGGCCGAGATGTTCGTATCAGAGGGGTGAGACCAATGAGCGTCATCGCAGGTGTCTTCGGTGCCTTGCCGCCACACCGCTATTCGCAGGCCGAGCTCACCGATTTCTTCGTCAGCATTCCGGACTTCGAGGGTTATGAAGACATCGTCCGGCAACTGCACGTCAGCGCCAAAGTCAACAGCCGCCACCTGGTGTTGCCGCTGCACAAGTATCCGACGCTGACCGATTTCGGCAACGCGAACCGGATCTTCATCGAAAAGGCGGTGGACCTGGGCTGTGAGGCCCTGACCGGTGCGCTGGACGAGGCGGGCCTGCAACCGCAAGACCTTGATGTGCTCATCACGACGACGGTCACCGGGCTCGCCGTGCCGTCCCTGGACGCCCGGATCGCCAGCCGTCTGGGCCTGCGCAGCGACGTGCGCAGGGTCCCGCTGTTCGGCCTCGGCTGTGTGGCGGGTGCTGCTGGAGTGGGGCGCCTGCACGACTATCTGCGCGGCGCCGTGGACGGGGTGGCCGCACTGATCTCGGTCGAGCTGTGCTCCCTCACCTACCCGGGGTACAAACCGTCCGTCGCGGGCCTGGTGGGCAGCGCGTTGTTCGCCGACGGGGCCGCGGCCGTGGTGGCCGTGGGGGAGCGCCGCGCCGAACAGGTCGATGCACGCGGACCCGCGATCCTGGATTCCCGCAGCCACCTCTACCCCGATTCGCTGCGCACCATGGGCTACGACGTGGGCTCGGGAGGCTTCGAGCTGGTGCTGTCGAAGGACCTCGCGGAGGTGGTCCGGGAGAACATCCGCCACGACGTCACCTCGTTCCTGGACGCGCACGGCCTGAGCACCACCGACATCGGGGCCTGGGTGAGCCATCCCGGCGGCCCGAAGATCATCGAGGCGATCAACGACACCCTGGGGTTACCGCCCGAGGCGCTGGAGCTGACCTGGCGTTCGCTTGGCGAGATCGGGAACCTCTCGTCGGCTTCGGTGCTGCATGTCCTGCGTGACACCATCGGCAAGCAACCGCCCAGCGGCAGCCCCGGCCTCATGATCGCGATGGGTCCCGGATTCTGCTCCGAACTCGTGTTGCTGCGTTGGCACTGATGCGCGCCGGCGGACTGTCCCTCGTTCCCTGAACATCGCTCGGATGTGACGTTGATGGGACTCGGATGAACAGCACGCAGGACGAGCTCATTCGCGCGCTGCGGGCGTCGCTGAAGGAGAACGAACGGCTCAAGCGCGACAATCGTGAATTGCTCTCTGCTGCACACGAACCAGTCGCGATCGTGGGCATGGCCTGCCGTTATCCCGGCGGAGTGGATTCGCCGGAAGCTCTGTGGGAGATGGTGAGTCAGGGGCGCGACGTGGTGTCGGAATTTCCGGCCGACCGCGGCTGGGACCTGGCGGGGTTATTCGATCCCGATCCCGACGCGATCGGTAAGTCCTACACCCGATCCGGCGGATTCCTCTCCAATGCGGCCGATTTCGACGCAGAGTTCTTCGGGATCGCACCCAGTGAGGTGCTCGCGATGGATCCCCAGCAGCGCCTGCTGCTGGAGGTGGCATGGGAAGCGTTGGAGCGGGCCGGGATCGACCCCCTAGGACTCCGGGGGTCGCCGACGGGCGTATTCGCCGGTATCTTCCACGGCTCGTACGGGGGTCAGGGCCGAGTACCCGGCGAGCTGGAGAGGTACGGGTTGCGCGGCTCCACGCTGAGTGTGGCCTCCGGCCGGGTGGCCTATGTGCTGGGTTTGGAAGGCCCGGCCGTCTCGGTGGATACGGCATGTTCGTCGTCGCTGGTGGCGCTCCACCTCGCGGCGCAGTCGCTGCGATCGGGGGAATGCGATCTGGCCCTGGCCGGCGGTGTGACCGTGATGGCGACTCCGGCGATGTTCGTCGAATTCAGTCGGCAGCGGGCGCTGGCGGCGGACGGGCGGTGCAAGGCGTATGCGGGCGCCGCCGACGGCACCGGGTTCTCCGAGGGCGCGGGCGCACTGGTCATCGAGCGACTCGCTGACGCGGAGCGCCTTGGCCACCCGGTGCTGGCCCTCATCCGCGGATCGGCGGTCAATCAGGACGGCGCCTCGAACGGTCTGGCGACCCCGAACGGCCCCTCGCAGCAACGGGTGATCCGCGCGGCGCTGGCCAACGCCCGGCTGGCGTCGGCCGATGTCGATCTGGTCGAGGGGCATGGCACCGGGACCACGCTCGGCGATCCGATTGAGGCTCAAGCGTTGTTGGCGACCTACGGGCAGGACCGGCCCGCCGATCAGCCGTTGTGGCTCGGTTCCATCAAATCCAATATGGGGCACACGTCG
>NZ_HG964937.1:1735934-1865551 GCF_000613245.1 Mycobacterium asiaticum DSM 44297 | reverse complement strand
CCGAATATGGGGCACACGTCGGCGGCGGCGGGCATGGCCGGGGTCATGAAGACGGCGTTGGCGATGCGCCACAAGTTGATGCCCAAGACGTTGCACGTGGATTCGCCTACGCCGCACGTGGATTGGTCCGCGGGCGCGGTGTCGTTGCTCACCGAGGCAAGACCCTGGCCGGCGCATGAACGCCCCCGACGGGCGGGTGTCTCCTCGTTCGGAATAAGCGGGACGAACGCGCACGTGATCGTGGAGCAGGCCCCGCCCGCAGCCGCTGGGGTACCTGCCGACCGGGATAGCAACGCCCCCATCGCGTGGGTTTTATCCGCTCGCTCCCCGGCCGCGCTGACCGGTCAGGCACGGCGACTTTTGACCCGGGTGACCGATGACCCGGAGCTGAATCCGATCGATGTCGGCTGGTCGCTGGCCACGACGCGGTCAATGTTCGAGTACCGCGCTGTCGTGGTTGGGGCGGACCGGGCGCAGTTGGTCGCCGGCCTGGGCGGGCTGGTTGCCGGGGAGCCGGGAGCCGATGTGGTGACCGGCCGGACCGGCGGCGCTACGGACCGGACCGTGTTCGTCTTCCCGGGCCAGGGTTCCCAGTGGTTCGGCATGGGCGTCGAGTTAATGGACAGTTCAACGGTTTTCGCCGACCAGATGCGGCTGTGTGAGAAGGCGCTTGGTGAGTACGTCGCCTGGTCGTTGACCGATGTCCTCCGGGGGGTCCCGGGCGCCCCCGGGCTGGCTCGGGTGGATGTGGTGCAGCCGGTGCTGTGGGCGGTCATGGTGTCGCTGGCCGAGTTGTGGCGTTCCGTCGGCGTGTTGCCCGGTGCGGTCATCGGGCACTCCCAGGGTGAAATCGCCGCCGCATACGTCGCCGGCGCGCTGTCTTTGGAGGACGCCGCGAGGGTGGTGGCGCTACGAAGCCAACTGCTGGCGCAACTTTCGGGCGCCGGCGGCATGGTCTCGCTGGCGTGCGGCCTGCAACGCGCCGAGGAGTTGCTGACCGGATTCGGTGACCGGTTGGGTATTGCTGCGGTCAACGGTGTTTCGGCGGTGGTCGTCAGCGGTGAGTTGACCGCTCTCGCCGAGCTGGAGCGGCGGTGTGAGGCCGAAAAGGTGCGCCTGCGCAGGATCGACGTCGACTACGCCTCCCATTCCTCGCAGATCGACCGTATCCGTGAGCCGTTGATCCAAGCGCTGTCCGGTATCGCCGGCCGGTCCGCGCCGGTGGCGTTCTTCTCCACGGTCACCGGTGAATTGATGGACACCGCCGCGCTGACCGCCGACTACTGGTACCAAAGTGTGCGCCAAACGGTGCAATTCGACCGGGCGGTGCGCGCCGCCGCCGCGGCGGGCCACCGGGTGTTCATCGAATCCAGTCCGCATCCGGTCTTGATCGCCGGGATCGAAGAGACCGTCCCGGATGCGGCAGTCATCCCTTCCCTCGGGCGCGACGACGGCCGGCCGGCAAGGTTCCTGCTGTCGGTCGGTCAGGCCAACGTGGCCGGTGTGCAGGTGGATTGGCGGCCGGTGTGTGCGGGTGGGCGTCGCGTCGACCTTCCGACGTATGCCTTCCAGCGACGGCGATTCTGGTTGGCCGGCGGTTCCGCCTCCGACGTCGCCGGCCTCGGAGTGGTCGGCGCCGGGCATGCGATGTTGGGGGCGGTGGTGGAGCGCCCCGATTCGGGCGAAGTCATTCTGACCGGGCAGCTTTCCCTGGCTGCACAGCCATGGCTGGCCGATCACGCCGTCGCCGGTGTGGTCCTGTTTCCTGGGGCCGCGTTTGTGGAACTGGCGCTTCGTGCCGGCGACGAGGTCGGCTGCGCCGCGGTGGAAGAGCTCACCGTGTCGGCGCCGTTGCTGTTGCCGACCGGCAGCACTGTCCGTCTGCAGGTCGTCGTGGGCGCCGAGGACGAATGGCAGCGGCGAACGGTCTCGGTGTATTCAGCTGCGGCACCGGATGGTTGGACGCGGCATGCCGAGGGAGTGTTGGGCCCGGGCGCGATCCCGCCGGTCGGCGACCTGTCCACCTGGCCGCCGGCGGGCGCGGTCGCGCTGGATGTGTCCGGCGCCTACCGGCAGCTCGCCGGGCGCGGCTACGAATACGGACCGGCGTTTCAGGGCCTACAGGCGATGTGGCAGCGCGGCAGCGAGGTGTTCGCCGAGATCGCCATCCCGGCCGACGCCGGTGTGACGTTGAGCGGCTACGGGATTCATCCGGTGTTGCTCGACGCATCCCTGCACGCGATGGGCGTGGTCGGGGAACAGGCGCAGACGATGTTGCCGTTCGCCTGGCAGGGGATCTGTTTACACGCAGCCGGCGCGTCCCGGGCGCGGGTCCGGATCGCGCCGGTGGGTGTTGATGCGGTATCGATCGAGCTGGCTGACGCGTCGGGCGTGCCGGTCTTGTCAGTGCGCGAGCTGACTGTACGCCCGGTGTCGACCGGGCAACTGCGGTCAGCGGCTCCCCGTGCCCACGGCGGCCTGCTGCAGGTGACATGGTCGCCAATGACGTTGCCGGCTGGTGACGTCGACGGCGTGGTGGTATGGGAGCTCGGTACGCGCCCCCAGAGTGCCGAGTCGGTGCACGCCGCAACCCGCGAGGCGTTGACGACGTTGCAGTCCCATTTGGGCGCAGCGGAATCCGGGGTGCTGGTGGTGCTGACGCACGGCGCGGCGGGATTGCCCGACGAAGATGTCTCCGATCTCGCAGGCGCGGCGGTCTGGGGATTGGTGCGTTCGGCGCAGGCCGAATACCCGGACCGGGTGGTGCTGGTGGATTCGGACGGGTCGCTCGACCCGGCGCGGGTTGCCACTTGTCGGGAGCCGCAAATCCTCATCCGCGCCGGACAGCTGTACGCGGCCCGACTCACCCCGGCGGCCGGGATGTCCGGGCTCGAACTGCCTGCCGGGAATTGGCGACTGGTGGCCGGCGCCGGTGGCACGTTCGAGGACTTGATCGTGCAGCCGTACCCGCATTCCGACCTGGCAGCCGGCCAGGTGCGGGTCCAGGTCGCGGCGGTCGGAGTGAACTTCCGGGATGTGTTGGTGGCGCTGGGGATGTACCCCGGCGGCGGCGAGCTGGGCGTCGAGGGCGCCGGGCTGGTCGTCGAGGTCGGTCCGGGTGTAACGGGAATCGCGGTCGGCGATCACGTGATGGGTCTGCTCGGGATCGTGGGGTCGGAGGCGATCGTCGATGCGCGCCTGATCACCACCGTGCCGCGCGGATGGTCGATGCAACAGGCCGCGGGAGCGTCGGCGGTGTTCCTGACTGCGGTATATGGCCTTTCGGTGTTGGCGGGCGCCAAGTCCGGCCAGCGGGTGCTGATTCACGCGGCGACCGGCGGAGTGGGCATGGCGGCAGTGGCGCTGGCACGCCATTGGGGATTGGACGTCTTTGCCACCGCGAGTCGCGGCAAGTGGGATGTGCTGCGCGCGATGGGCTTTGACGATGCCCACATCGGCGATTCCCGCACCCTGGACTTCGAAGAAAAGTTCATGGCGACCACCGACGGCATGGGCGTCGACATGGTGTTGAACTCGTTGGCCGGTGAGTTCGTCGACGCATCGCTGCGGCTGCTGCCGCGAGGCGGGCGATTCATCGAGATGGGCAAGACCGACCTACGCGACCCGCGGACCGTCGCGCAACACCACCCGGGCGTCGAGTACCAAGCGTTCGACCTCATCGAGGCGGGTCCGAACCGGATAAGCCAGATGTTCGTCGAATTGACCGAGATGTTCGCCACCGGAGTGCTGGATCCCTTGCCGGTGAAGACCTTTGATGTGCGGTCCGCCTCGTCGGCGTATCGGTTCGTCAGTCAGGCCCGCCACATAGGCAAAGTCGTGCTTTCTCTTCCCGATGCGAGGGGGCTGGCCGGTGCCACGGTGGTGATCACGGGAGGCACCGGGATGGCGGGCGGTGCGCTGGCCCGCCACCTGGTCACTCGGTACGGCGTGGCCCATGTGGTGTTGGTCAGCCGGCGCGGCGCTGACGCCCCGGGCGTCGCGGATCTGATCGCTGAACTGGAAAATCACGGCGCCGAGGTGTCGGTGCGCTCGTGTGATGTCGCCGACCGCGACGCGGCAGCAGAACTGATCGCCCAACTTCCCGAAGGGTATCCACTGCGCGGGGTGTTCCACGCCGCCGGTGTGCTCGACGACGGATTGTTCACCGCCTTGACCCCCGACCGGGTGGACGCCGTGCTGCGCGCCAAAGTTGACGGCGCGTGGAATCTGCACGAACTCACCAAGAACATGAATCTGGTTGCGTTCGTGCTATTTTCGTCGATGGCCGGCATCATCGGAACCGCCGGCCAGGCCAACTACGCGGCAGCCAACAGTTTCCTGGACGGTCTGGCGGCCCAGCGGCGCAACCACGGCCTGCCAGGACTGTCGATCGCCTGGGGGCTGTGGGAGCAGACGAGTTCGATGACAGAGCACCTGGCCGAGCGGGACATAACCCGCATGCGCCGGTTCGGATTGTCGACGCTGTCAACGGAACGGGCCATGGAGTTCTTCGACGCCGCACTGCGCACCGACCGTCCCGTGGTGGTGGCCGCGCCCGTCGACCCGTCCGCTCCGGAGGCCGACGCCGGCCTGCCGCCGATATTGAGTCAACTGGTCACTCGTCGGCAGCGGCGCGTCGTGACCGATGCCGGCGCGCTAACCGCGTCCGCCACCGGGCTGACCTCGCGGCTGCAGGCCCTGACCCCCGAGCAGCGGCGTACCGAACTGCTGTCCGTGGTTTGCGGTAACGCCGCGATCGTGTTGGGCCGCTCCAACAGTGCGGATATCGAGGCCGACCGGACCTTCGGAGACCTCGGGTTTGACTCGCTGACCGCCGTAGAACTACGGAACCGGCTGAAGGCGGCAACCGGGCTCACGTTGTCGCCCGGCCTGATCTTCGACTACCCCACACCAACCGCGCTCGCCGAACACCTCGGCTCACGATTGGCCGTCACCGTCGATCGTCAGCCCGACCGCATCGACCGGTTCAACGACATCACCCGCGAGCTGCAGTCCCTGCTCGGCCGATCCGACTGGACGCCGGAGGACAAGGAGCACCTGGCTTCTCGGCTGCGGACCTTGCTGTCCGTGGTGGAGGTACCGGTCGACGCTGACGACAGCGACGTAGCAGACATCTTTGCTGCCAACGAAAGCCAGCTCTTCGCCATCCTCGACGAAGAACTGGGCTCCTGAGCCATGGCTGGACAGTCGGTGCCCGAAACCGAGAAGCACCTCGATTACCTGAAGCGTGTTACGGCAGATCTGCGCCGGACGCGTCGGCGGCTCTCGGAGCTCGAGGGCAAGCTGTCCGAACCGATAGCGGTGGTGGGAATGGCGTGCCGCTACCCGGGCGGCGTGGATTCGCCGGAAGCGCTCTGGCAGATGGTGACCGAGGGCCGCGACGCGGTCTCGGACTTCCCCACCGACCGCGGCTGGGATGTGGCCGGTCTGTATGACCCCGACCCCGACGCCACGGGCAAAATGTATGTCCGACAGGGTTCTTTTCTTGAGGACGCGGGCGACTTCGACGCCGGCTTCTTCGGCGTCGGCCCCAGTGAAGCCCTTGCCATGGACCCGCAACAGCGTCTTGTCCTGGAACTGTCGTGGGAAGCCTTGGAGCGGGCCGGCATCGATCCCCACGGCCTGCGCGGCACGGCGACCGGGGTATTCGTGGGGGTGATCCATGCCGGTTACGGGGGTGAAGTCACCGGCGACCTCGAAGGTTACGGGCTGACCGGCTCCACCTTGAGCGTGGCTTCGGGCCGGGTCTCCTACGTCTTGGGATTACAGGGTCCCGCGGTATCGGTAGACACCGCGTGTTCGTCGTCGTTGGTCGCGATGCATATGGCGGCGCAGTCGTTACGTTCGGGTGAAACGGATCTGGCGTTGGCCGGTGGCGTCACGGTGATGGCCACCATCGGCGCCTTCGTGGAATTCAGCCGGCAACGGGCCCTGGCCGCCGACGGCCGGTGCAAGGTCTATGCCGGGGCGGCCGACGGCACCGCGTGGTCCGAAGGCGCCGGGCTGCTGGTGCTCGAGCGTCTGTCCGACGCCAGGCGGTTGGGGCATCGCGTGCTGGCACTGCTGCGCGGCTCCGCGGTCAACCAGGACGGCGCCTCGAACGGATTGACCGCGCCGAACGGTCCTGCGCAGCAACGGGTTATCCGGGCGGCGCTGGCCAGTGCCGGGCTCACCACGGCGGAAGTGGACGTGGTGGAAGGCCACGGGACTGGAACCACCCTGGGCGATCCCATCGAAGCCGAGGCGCTGTTGTCCACTTACGGGCAGGACCGACCGCCCGATCGGCCGCTGTGGCTGGGCTCGATCAAATCCAACATCGGTCACACGTCGGCCGCCGCGGGGGTTGCCGGGGTGATCAAGATGGTGCAGGCGATGCGGTACGGCGTGATGCCGAAGACGTTGCACGTGGACGTGCCTACCCCGCATGTGGATTGGTCGGCGGGCGCCGTCTCGCTGTTGACCGAGCCGCGGACGTGGCCGGCGGGGGACACGCCCCGGCGGGCCGGTGTGTCGTCATTCGGGATCAGCGGGACGAACGCGCACGTCATCGTGGAGCAGGCACCGCCTACCGCGGAAGACGCCGTCCCGCAGACTGATAGCCGGGGGCCCGTGCCGTGGGTCCTGTCCGCGCGTTCATCGGAGGCGCTGCGAAGACAGGCCGAGCGGCTGTTGAGGCAGCTGGATGCCGGGTCCACCAATGTCGACGTTGGCCTGTCGCTGGTCACCACGCGGTCGATATTCGAGCATCGGGCCGTGCTTCTCGGCGCGGACCGCGATGAGCTGACGGCGCAATTGGCGGGGTTGGCCGCGGGCAACCCCGACGGGGCTACGACAGTGGGCCGTGTCGGCGCCGTGCGCAAGCTGGTCTTCGTGTTTCCCGGGCAGGGATCACAACGGTTAGGGATGGGCCGTCAGCTCCACGAGCAATTTCCGGCTTTCGCAAGGGCATTCGACGAGGCGGTGGATGTCCTCGACCAACATCTGCGGTTGCCGCTGCGCGACGTAATTTGGGGCGCCGACCCGAAGTTGTTGGAAAGCACCGAGTATGCCCAGCCGGCCTTGTTCGCCGTGGAAGTTGCGTTGGCGGCGCTCCTGCGGTCCTGGGGTGTACTACCCGACGTGGTGATCGGTCATTCGGTCGGGGAGATCAGTGCGGCGTGTGTGGCCGGAGTGTTGTCCCTGCCCGACGCAGCGAAACTGGTTGCAGTGCGGGCGCGGCTGATGGCGCGTCTGCCGGCCGGCGGCGCGATGCTCGCCGTCGCCGTCCCGGAGAGCGAGGTGACGCCGCTGCTCGCCGGGGGTGTGGACATCGCCGCGGTCAACGGCCCCGAGGCGGTGGTAGTTTCCGGTGCCGAGGCCCAGGTGAACGCGGTCGAGGTCGAACTGGTGCGGCGCGGTCGCCGCGTGCATCGCTTGGCGGTTTCGCACGCCTTCCATTCGGTTCTGATGGAGCCGATCCTGCCGGAGTTCGCCGCGTCCCTGGCCGGACTGACGCCCGCTCATTCTCGAATTGAGCTGGTGTCCAACGTGAGTGGGCAGCTGGCTGGTCCCGGGTACGGAACGGCCGACTACTGGGTGCAGCACGTGCGCCGTCCGGTGCGCTTTTACGACGGTGTCGAGTCCGTCGTCGCGCAAGGTGCGGCCACCTTCCTCGAACTCGGTCCCGCCGCCGGTCTGACCGCTGCGCAGGAGCACTCAATATCGGCGATGCCCAACGAGCGCCCCGAGGACATGTCGTTGCTGACCGCGCTCGGCCACTTGTACGTCACGGGCTTCGCGGTGGACTGGGCGCAGGTCTTCGCCGGCCGCGGCGGGCGCCGGGTCCCGCTGCCGACGTACGCGTTCGTCCGAAAGCGCTTCTGGCTGAGCCAATCCGATGTAGGCCACCGGAATGTGGCCGCCGCAGGTTTGACGGGGGCTGCGCATCCGCTGCTCGGCGCCGTCGTCGAACGGCCGGATTCGGGTGGTGTGGTGCTGGCCGGGCGGCTGTCGCTGGCCGACCAGCCGTGGCTTGCGGACCACGCGGTGGGCGGAACGGTGTTGTTCCCCGGGGCTGGGTTCGTCGAACTGGCGATCCGGGCGGGCGACGAAGTCGGCTGCCCGACCGTAGCGGAGTTGACGTTATCGGCACCGTTGGTGTTGCCGGCCGGCGAAGGTGTTCAGCTACAGGTGGTGGTGGATGCTGCCGGCGAGTCGGGCACCAATGTGTGGATGTATTCCCGCGCCGCACAGCAGGGATCGACTTGGCTGCTACATGCGCAAGGGGTGCTGAGTGGGGCACCGGTGCGGCCGAGTGCGGAGTTGGCGGTGTGGCCGCCGGTCGGGACGACCGCAGTCGACCTGACCGGAACTTACGACCGGCTGTCGGACCGCGGCTACGCCTATGGGCCGGCATTCCGTGGCATGCAGGCGGTGTGGCGCAACGGGTCCGAGGTATTCGCCGAGGTCGCACTGCCCGACAGCGCGCAAGTAGCGTTGAGCGGCTTTGGAATCCACCCGGCGATTCTGGACGCAGCGTTGCACGCCATGGGCGTGGTGGATGATCGGGATTCGATCCTGCTGCCCTTCTCCTGGCAGGGCATTGCATTGCACGCCGCGGGCGCCGGCCGGCTACGGGTCAGGCTGGCGCCAGCCGGTTACGGAGCCATCTCGGTCGAAATCGCGGACACTCGCGGGCTCCCGGTGCTGACCGTGCAGACCTTGACAATGCGCCCGGTGTCACCTGATCAACTGTCTGCGGCGACCACGCCGGCCGCTAGCGACGGGCTGAGTGAGCTGACATGGGTACCGATCCCATTGAGCGGCAATAAGGTTGACCACGACAAGGTGGTGATCTGGGAGCACAAGCCGACCGGCGTGGACATGACGAAGGCGGTGCATGCCGCCGCCAACGAAGCATTGGGTGTCTTGCAGTCGTGGTTGAGCGGGGGTGACGCCGGACAATTGGCGGTGCTGACCAGGGGGGCAGTCGGATTACCCGGTGAGGCCGCCCCGGATCTGCCAGGCGCGGCGGTGTGGGGACTGGTGCGCTCGGCACAGGCCGAACATCCGGGCCGGATCGTGCTGGTGGACACCGACGAGTCGCTGGCCGTCGAGGAGGTAATCGGTTGCGGTGAACCACAAGTGCTCATCCGTGCCGGTGTGGCCCACGGTGGCCGGTTGATTCCCAGCAACCCTCCGGCGCGGTTGAGGCTCCCCGAAAACGCGTCGCCGTGGCGGTTGGTCGCGGGCGGCGCCGGGACATTGGACGACCTGAGGCTGCAGCCTTACCCCGAAGTGGAGTTGGGTCCGGGACAGGTGCGGGTAGCGGTCGCCGCGGTCGGGGTTAACTTCCGAGACGTCTTGGTGGCGTTGGGGATGTATCCCGGAGCCGCGGAGGTGGGGGCCGAGGGTGCCGGGATAGTCGCCGAGACAGGTCCCGGCGTCACCCGTTTCGCCGTACGGGATCGGGTCATGGGCATTCTGGGGGTTGCCGGCTCTGAAGCGGTGGTGGATCAACGGTTGATCGTGCCGGTGCCGCCGGGGTGGACGCTGCCGCAAGCCGCGAGCGTGCCGGTGGTGTTCTTGACGGCGTTCTATGCGCTGTCGACGTTGGCCGAGGTGCGGCCCGGTCAGAAGGTCCTAGTGCACGCGGCGACCGGGGGTGTCGGCATGGCCGCCGTCCAACTGGCCCGACACTGGGGTCTGGAGGTATTCGCCACCGCAAGCCGCGGCAAATGGGACACTCTGCGCGCGATGGGATTTGACGATTCACACATCGCCGACTCGCGCACCTTGGCCTTCGAGGACAAGTTCTGGCTGGTCACCGACGGCACCGGTGTGGACGTCGTGCTGAACTCGCTGGCCGGTGAGTTCAACGACGCATCGTTGCGGCTGCTGCCGCGGGGTGGTCGATTCATTGAGATGGGCAAGACCGATATCCGCGACCCCGGTCGGATCGCCGAGCTCCACCCGGGGGTTGCCTACCGGGCGTTCGACCTGATGGAGGCCGGTCCCGCGCACATCGCGCAGATGTTCGACGAATTGATGGCACTGTTCAAAGCGGGCGTGCTGCAACCATTACCGATGAAGTCTTGGGACATCGGCTCCGCACCCGAGGCCTACCGATTCGTCAGCCAGGCTCGCCACATCGGCAAGGTCGTACTCACCCTTCCGGACGGACCAGGTGTGGGGCTGTCGTCCGGCACGGTATTGATCACCGGTGGTACCGGCATGGCGGGCTCGGTCCTGTCTCGTCATCTCGTGAACCGGTACAGAGTGCGTCGGCTGCTGCTGGTCAGTCGCCAGGGTGAAGCCGCCGACGGGGCCGCCGAGTTGGTCGCGGAGTTAACCCGGGAGGGAGCGGACGTCCGAGTCGTCGCCTGCGATGCGGCTGACCGCGCCGCGCTGGCCCGGCTCTTGGCCGACCTCCCGGAGCAATACCCGTTGTCCGGTGTTATCCACGCCGCCGGTGTGCTGGACGACGCCGTGCTCGCGTCGCTGACCGAAGAACGCATCGATACGGTGTTGCGGGCCAAGGCCGATGCGGCCTGGAACCTGCACGAGCTTACCCAGGACATGAATCTTGCCGCCTTCGTCATGTTCTCATCGGTGGCGGGGCTCGTCGGTTCGCCCGGCCAAGGGAATTACGCAGCGGCCAACAGCTTCCTGGACGGGCTCGCCGCGTACCGGCGCGACCGGGGGTTGCCGGGCACCTCCGTGGCCTGGGGACTATGGGAACAGGCGTCAGCGATGACCCAGCACCTCGACGAGCGGGACAAGGCGCGGATCAGCCGGATGGGGTTGGCCCCGCTGTCCGCCCGCCAAGCCCTCGACCTGTTCGACGCCGCGCTGCGCACCGATCGCCCATTAGTGGTGGCCACCCGACTCGATCAGCAGGCGCTCGCAGCTCACCGCGACGCGTTGCCGCCGTTGCTGGCGCAGTTGGCATCTCGAGCACCCCGGCGGGTCATCGCCGAAATCGACACCACGTCGGTCTCCAAGACGGGGTTGCTGGCTCAACTGCACGGGCTGTCCGCTGAGCAGCGGCGCCAAGAGTTGGTCGAGTTGGTGTGTGGCAACGCCGCTGCCGTACTGGGTCAGCCGAACGTCGCCGACATCGACCCCGAACGTCCGTTCCAGGACCTGGGTTTCGACTCGCTGACCGCCGTCGAACTGCGCAATCGGCTCAAAAAGGCCACCGGCCTGACGCTTTCGCCGACACTGATTTTCGACCACTCGACCCCGGTTCGGCTGGCCGCGCACCTCGATACCCAGCTCGACGACCAGATCGATGGCGGAGCTTCGGCTTCCGATCCACCCGACCGCATGGGCCGGTTCAACGACATCACCCGCGAACTGCAGCTGCTGCTCAACCAACCGCACTGGGATCCCACGGAGAAGGCGCGCCTCGTTGCGCGTATGCAAGAACTGCTCGCCGACCTGACCGGCCCGACGGACACCGAACCCGAATATGTTGACGAGTTCAACGACGACATCGAAACCGCCACCGAGCGTCAACTTTTCGCGATCCTTGACGACGACCTAGCGCCGTGAGTCCAACCGAAACCGACCGCTTAGGCGTCGCCGTGATCGGGCTCGCTTGCCGGTTTCCCGCAGCCGACGGATTACGCGAGTTCTGGCAGCTGCTCCGAGACGGGCGCGAAGCTCCAAAATCGTTCGGTGACGCGGTCGCGGACTTCGATGCGGACTTCTTCAATATCTCGCCACGAGAAGCCACGGCGATGGACCCGCGGCAACGACTCGCCCTCGAACTGACTTGGGAGCTGTTCGAAGACGCGCTGATCGTGCCCGAGACGGTGACCGGCCAGCGGGTAGCGGTCTTCGTCGGCGCGATGAACGACGACTACGCACTGCTGACATTGCGCGCCCCCGCGCTGAGTCTCGACCACCATTCCTTTCCCGGAACCAGCCGGGCGTTGATCGCCAACCGCGTCTCGTACGCCTTCGGTCTGCAAGGCCCAAGCCTGACAATCGATTCGGGTCAGTCATCGTCCCTGCTGGCAGTCCATCTTGCCTGTGAGACGCTACGCACTGGGGCAGCGCCGCTGGCCGTCGCCGGCGGCATCCACCTGAACTTGGTCGACGAAACGGCCTTACTCGAAACCGAATTCGGCGCACTCTCCCGATCGGGCCGCACCTTCGCGTTCGACGAACGGGCGGACGGTTACGTCCGCGGCGATGGAGGCGGGCTGGTTCTGCTGAAGCCGTTGGCTGCGGCGCTGGCCGACGGTAACCGTATTCACGCGGTGATCCGGGGTAGCGCGGCGGGGAATGCCGGCCACCGTTCCGCCGGTTTGACCGCGCCTTCGGTGTCGGGAGAAGCGGACGTCATCCGGCGTGCGCTGGGCGGCGCGGGGCTGGACCGTGAGGACATCGATTATGTCGAAGCCCACGGCACCGGCACGGCGATCGGTGATCCGACCGAGGCAAAAGCGCTGGGGGAAATTTTCGGTGAACGGCGGCGTGAGGCGGTGCGGGTCGGGTCAGTCAAGACGAACATCGGCCACACCGGCGCCGCCGCTGGCGTCGCGGGCTTGATCAAGACGGTGTTGGCGATCGAGAAGGGTTTGCTGCCGGCGAGTCTCAACTATGCGGCGGCACCTCCTGGCACCGATCTGCCGCGCCTTGGGTTACAGGTCAATACGACCCTGACCGCGTGGCCCCGCGATCCACGGCGGGCGGGAGTCTCGTCGTTCGGCATGGGCGGAACCAACATGCACCTGATCCTGGACCGCGCGCCCGCACCGATCGAAGCTGAGTCGACGACGGATAGCTGTGTGCCGGTGCCGTGGGTGTTGTCGGCCCGTTCCGCCGCGGCGCTGCAAAATCAAGTCAAGCGATTGCTCGCCTGGGTCAGCGGGGACAGCGGCTTGGGTGCGGTCGACGTCGGGTGGTCCCTGGCGACGACGAGGACCGCATTCCAGCATCGGGCGGTGGTGGTGGGCGCCGGTCGGGTCGAGCTCATCGAGCGGCTGCGCGAACTGACCCTCGCGGAACCCGGCGCGTCGGTGGGCAGAGTTGCCCTTGTCTTTCCGGGGCAGGGGTCACAGTACTTGGGCATGGGACAGCAGCTTTACCAACGGTTTTCGGCCTTTGCCCGGGCCTTCGACGACGTGGCGGCCGAACTGGACCAGCACCTGCGGTTGCCGCTTCGTGAGGTGATGTGGGGTCGGGACGCGGCGCTGCTGGAAAGTACGGAATTCGCCCAACCGGCACTGTTCGCCGTGGAGGTCGCCCTGGCGGCGTTGCTCGGGTCGTGGGGTGTGGTGGCCGAGGTTGTGTTGGGCCATTCGGTAGGGGAGATCGCCGCCGCACACGTGGCTGGGGTGCTGACGTTGCCTGACGCCGCACGGGTGGTGGCGGTGCGGGCTGCGTTGATGGCTGCGCTGCCGACCGGGGGAGTGATGGTGGCGGTCTCGGCTGCCGAGGACGAGGTGGCACCGCTACTGGCGGACGGAGCGGCGATCGCGGCGGTCAATGGCCCTGGCGCGGTTGTGGTTTCGGGACCCGGCGCCGCCGTTGCCGCCGTCGCGGACCATTTGGCGGCCCGCGGCCGACGGGTGCATCGCTTGGCGGTCTCGCACGCGTTCCACTCGGAACTGATGGAGCCCATGCTGGCCGAGTTTTCCCGATCACTAGTTGGCATCTCGACCGGTCCGCCCCGAATCCCTTTAGTCTCGAATGTCACTGGGCAAGTGGCCGGTCCGGGTTACGGTTCGGCCGCGTACTGGACCGACCATGTCCGCAAACCGGTACGGTTCGCGGCATGCCTCGAGGTCGCTGAATCATTGGGCGCCAATGTGTTTGTGGAGCTAGGTCCGGCCGCCGGCTTGACCAACTCCGTCGCGCCGTTGAGCCGGGACCGTGCGGAAGTGGAATCCCTGCTCGACGCGGTTGCCGGGATGTTCACCGGCGGAGTCGCCGTCGACTGGCGCGGCGCGTTCGATGGCCTGCCCGCCCAGCTGGTGGAACTGCCCACGTACGGATTCGACCGCCGACGCTTCTGGGTGGGCGCCACCCCGCAGCCCAGCTCACAGCAGGAAGCCGCGGCGCTACCCGATCGCCTGAGGCGAGCCGAACCCAAGGAACGGCACCGGCAACTGGTTGAGTTGATTCGCCAACACGCGGCGATCGTCTTGGGCCATGAAGGCGGCCGTGACGTCGACCCCCAGCGCCCGTTCGGCGACCTCGGATTCGAGTCGATGACCGGCGTGGAATTACGCAACCGTCTGATAGCAGCAACCGGGTTGCCACTTTCACGCACCCTGATCTTCGACTATCCCACTCCGGCGAAGTTAGCCGAACACCTCGGCCAGCAACTTTACGCTGAGACCCCGGATGAATCCGCCGACGAAGAAATTCGGCGGTTGCTGCGCAACATTCCCATTGCCGAACTACGTCGCACCGGATTGCTCGACAAACTGCTGCTGCTCGGGGGTCACACACAAAATTCCAGCTCAACGCCCTTCTTGGCAGAGGATGCGATCGACGCCCTAAGCCCGGAAGCGTTGATCGCGATGGCGCTGGACAGCGCTGAAAGGGAAGACACAGAAAACTGAATTTTGGTTCCTTAAATCTTTATTGGTGATGCTTAGCCGGGCAAATAAGACGGGTGTTGAATAGTGGCTTTTTTTGCGGGACCGTCTGCCGCCGATTAAACTCTTCTTTTGGGGAGTCTGTGCGGGGCGGACGGGCCAGCAGCAACTGAGAAGGCAGGGTCATGAGCGTCGTCGCGGGTGTTTTCGGTGCGTTGCCACCACATCGGTATAGCCAGAGTGAGATCACCGACCTCTTCGTCGAGTTCCCCGGGCTGAAGGAGCACGAAGAAATCGTGCGACGCCTGCACGCGGCTGCCAAGGTGAACAATCGCCATTTCGCCCTGCCGCTGGAGCAGTATCCGGCACTCACCGACTTCGGCGACGCCAACGAGATCTTCATCGACAAGGCCGTCGAACTCGGCATCGAGGCGCTACTGGGAGCGCTCGATGAGGCAGGTCTGCAACCGCAAGACATCGACATGATCGCCACCACGACGGTCACCGGGGTTGCGGTGCCCTCGCTGGACGCCCGCATCGCCGGGCGGCTGGGGTTACGCCCGGATGTGCGCCGGATGCCGCTGTTCGGCCTCGGATGTGTCGCCGGTGCGGCGGGCGTCGCCCGGTTGCATGACTACCTGCGTGGAGCGCCCGACGACGTCGCCGTACTGATCTCGGTCGAGCTGTGCTCGTTGACCTACCCGGCGGTGAAGCCGACCGTGTCGGGTCTGGTCGGCACGGCCCTGTTCGGCGACGGCGCCGCCGCCGTCGTCGCCGTGGGCGACCGGCGCGCCGAACAGCTGCGCGCGGCCGGGCCGCAGATCATCGACTCCCGCAGCCGGCTCTACCCGGATTCGTTGCACATCATGGGCTGGGACGTCGGATCTCACGGCCTGCAGCTGCGCCTTGCGCCCGAGCTGACTGACCTGATCGAGCGGTATCTGCCCGCCGATGTGGACGGATTCCTCACCTCCCACGAACTCACCCGGGACGACATCGGTGCGTGGGTGAGTCACCCCGGTGGCCCCAAGGTGATCAACGCGATCACCAACAGCCTCGAACTGCCGCCGGAGGCGCTGGAGCTGACTTGGCGCTCCCTGGGCGAGATCGGGAACCTGTCGTCGTCATCGGTGCTGCACATCCTGCGGGACACCATCGAAAAGCGCCCGCCCAGCGGCAGTCCTGGGTTGATGCTGGCGATGGGCCCGGGATTCTGCGCCGAATTCGTGCTGCTGCGCTGGCACTGAGTTAGCGCAGAGTTAGCGCTCGCGCAACCTAAGCAACCACATCAACCCACCTGGACCACCAAGCCCGGGCGGGGGCTCAGCGCGGCGAAATTCGCCGCCCGAATCCGCTGCTGCGGCAACCGCAGTCGTGTCCTGGCGACCAGCCGGGCCAGCATCACCGTCATCTCGGTGGTCGCCATCACCGCCCCGATGCACCGGTGCAGCCCGCCGCTGAACGGGATGAACTCGTGCGGCGCCGGCTTGCGGTATCCCTGCACCGCAGGATCCCACCGTAATGGCAGGAATTGCGTTGGCTGCGGCCATATTTCAGGGATCCGGTGCGTCACGTACGCGCTGAACACGATCATCCGGCCCGCGCGGATCCGGTGCCCGTCGAACGACAGATCGCGCATCACCCGGCGGGCCGAGATGACGCCCGGTGGATACAGGCGAAGTGTCTCGTGCACAACGCCGTTGAGGTAGGTGAGTTTCGCGATATCCTCGGCCGTCGGCGCCCGGCCGCCCAGCACGCGATCCACTTCCTCGGCGGCGGCGTCCCACGCGCCCGGCAGCGTCAGCAACGAATAGGCCGCCCAGGCCAGCGCGCCGCTGGTGGTTTCGAAACCGGCGGTGATCATCGAGACGATCTGGTCGCGAATTTCGTTGTCTTGCAGTATCTGACCCTCATCGGAGCGGCCGTTCAGCAACACTGTCAGCATGTGGTCGTCCGGGCGGGGCCGGGCGCGGGCGTCGGCGATCTCGGCGTCCATCAGATCGTCGATCCGCCGGCGGGCGTCCATCGCGCGGCGCCAACCGGGTGAGTTCAATCGCCGCTGCAGCCGCATCACCTGTGGCGGACGGTGGGTCAGGTCCAGCAGCGGTTGCAGCTGCTCACCGAGGAAGTCCGAATGCGCGGCCATCCGGGAACCGAACAGGCTTTCAGCCGTACTGCGTCGCACCGCCGACCGGAAATGCTGATACAAATCCAGGTGTTGCCCGACCCGCCAGCCGTCGATCATAGCGTCGACGGTGTGCACCATGGTCTGTACGTATTCCTGAATCTGCCGGTGCCGCAACCCCGGAGCCACCACGCTGCGCCGTCGGCGGTGGTCCTCGCCGTCGCTGACGATGAGCGCGGTGGGTCCGTCGACGGGCGCCAGGCTGTCGAACGTCTCCCGCCAGCTGAAGGCGTCCGCGTTGGCGAATACGAACTTGTTCGCCTCGGGGCCCAGCAGATACGCGAAGCCGTGCCGGCCGACGCCGGCGTTGATCACCGGACCACGCCGGCGGTAAGCGGCGAGCAGCGCTTCCCCGGGCGGGTAGGTCACCGGTTTCATTCCAACTCCTCCGACAGGTCCAGCCAGCGACCCTCCGTCGCCGCTACCTCGTCCTCGAGGGACCGTAGTTCGCCGGTCAAGCGGGTGATGCCGACGTGGTCGGATTGATCGTGCTCGGCGAGTTCGGTGTGCTTGGCCGCGATCCGCTCGGCCAGACGGGCCAGCTGCCGGTCGAGGGCCGCCAGCTCTTTTTCCGCGGCCCGCCGCTGGGCTCCCGACTTCACCGTCGGCCGCGGGACCACTTGCGGCTGAGACGATTTGGAGCGGTTGGATAACTGCAGGTACTCGTCAACGCCGCCGGGCAGGTGCCGCAACCGGCCGTCCAGGATGGCGTACTGCTGGTCGGTGACGCGTTCGAGCAGGTAGCGGTCGTGGGACACGACGATCAGGGTGCCCGCCCAGGAGTCGAGCAGGTCCTCGGTCGCGGTCAGCATGTCGGTGTCCACGTCATTGGTGGGTTCGTCGAGCAGCAGCACGTTCGGCTCGGACAGCAGAGTGAGCATGAGCTGCAACCGCCTGCGCTGACCACCGGACAGCTCACCGACCCGGGCGGAAAGCTGCCCGCGGCCAAACCCGAGCCGCTCCAGCAGCTGCGCCGGGGTGACCTCGCGTCCTTCGACCTCGTATCCCCGCTGCAGTCGGCCGAGTATGTCGGCGATGCGTTCACCGGCCAGCGCGCTCAGTTCGTCTCCCTGCTGGTCCAGCACCGCCAGGCGGACAGTCTTGCCACGCTTGACGCGTCCGCTGTCGGGCTCGACGGTGCCCGCGATCAACCCCAACAGGGTGGACTTGCCGGCTCCGTTGGCCCCGACGATGCCGGTGCGCTCTCCCGGCGCGATCCGCCACTCGACGTCGCGCAGCACCTGTCGCCCCTCAAACGAGACGGACACCTCGAGCAGATCGATGACGTCCTTGCCCAGCCGCGCGGTGGCCAGCTTGGCCAGTTCCACCGTGTTACGCAGCGGCGGCACGTCGGCGATCAGCTGATTGGCGGCCTCGATCCGGAATTTCGGTTTAGAAGTGCGCGCCGGGGCGCCCCGGCGCAGCCAGGCGAGTTCCTTGCGCATCAGGTTTTGCCGCTTTGCCTCGCTGGCAGCAGCTTGGCGGTCCCGCTCGACCCGCTGCAGCACATAGGCGGCGTACCCGCCTTCGAATGGCTCGACAATGCCGTCGTGCACTTCCCACGTGGTGTCGGCCACCTCGTCGAGGAACCAGCGGTCGTGGGTCACCACCAACAGGCCGCCGCTGTTGCGCGCCCAACGTTGTTTCAAGTGGCCGGCCAGCCAGGTGATGCCCTCGATGTCGAGATGGTTGGTGGGCTCGTCGAGCGCGATCACGTCCCATTCGCCGATCAGCAACCGCGCCAGCTGCACTCGTCGTCGCTGGCCGCCACTCAACGTGGAAACCGTTGCGTGCCAATCGATATCAGAAACCAGACCGTCGACCACATCCCGCACCCGGGCATCACCCGCCCACTGGTGCTCGGGTTGGTCGCCGACCAGCGTCCAGCCCACCGTGTGGCTGGGATCGAGGTTGTCGGCTTGGCTCAGCGCACTTACTTGCAGACCACTTCGCCGCGTCACCCGACCCGAATCCGGGTGCAACCGCCCGGTGAGAACGCCGAGCAGACTGGACTTGCCGTCCCCGTTGCGGCCGACAATGCCGATGCGCGCGCCCTCGTTGACGCCCAGGGTGACCGACTCGAATACGACCCCGGTCGGATATGCCAGGTGTATCGCCTCGGCGCCGAGCAGGTGTGCCACCGGACTGACGCTACCGATCGCGCTGACCGAACCACTTACCGCCGGACCCGGCAAAGTGCAACAATGTCAGCCGTAAGGCAATGACGATGCAGGAAGCCGGTGCGAATCCGGCGCGGTCCCGCCACTGTCATCGGGGAGCGAACCTCAATAGCCACGGCGAATAGCTGGAAGGCGAGGCGAGCGGCGATCCGAGAGCCAGGACACTCGCGTCATCGCATCCTGCGACCCGGGGCGGTGTACCCCGAGAGAGCTGATCGACGTCAATGTCACCCCTTGATCGGGTGGTCCACATCGTGGCCGCCACTTGACTGCCCCCATTTGGATGGCCGCACCGCCAGAGGTGCATTCGACGCTGCTGAGCAGCGGCCCGGGGGCGGGGCCGCTGCTGACCGCCGCGGCGGCGTGGAACGCGTTGGCCACCGAATACGCGGAAGCGGCCGAAGAACTCACCGCCCTCCTCGCGTCGGTTGACGCTGGCGCCTGGGCAGGTCCGACGGCGCAGGCATACATCGCCGCACACGCGCCGTATCTGGTTTGGCTGACGCAGGTCGGCGCGGACAGCGCGGCCGCGGCCGCCCAACACGAATCCGCCGCGACCGCCTACACGACCGCGTTGGCCGCCATGCCCACACTGCTCGAACTGGCGGCCAACCATGCCACGCACGCCGCGCTGACGGCGACGAATTTCTTCGGCATCAACACGATTCCGATCGCCCTGAACGAAGCCGACTACGTGCGGATGTGGATTCAGGCCGCCACGGTCATGAGCACGTATCAGCAGCTCGCTTCCGCGGCGTTAGCGGCGGTGCCGGAAAACATCGCGGCGCCGCAAATCGCGAAAGCCGATGCACAACAGATCGGTACAGCCGAAGCCGCCCCGTTGCCGCCCGACCGGCAGAACGAGTTCATGCAATGGCTGCAAGACATCGGGTTCGTCGACTTCTACGACGAGATCATCCAGCCGTTCATCACCTGGCTTTCCGAGCTGCCCTTCTTCCAGGCCCTGTTTTCCGGCTTCGACCCTTACCTGGTCATCCTGGGCAACCCATTGACCTACTTCAGTCCGTTCAACATCGCGTTCGCCCTTGGTTATCCAATGGATTTCGGCACCTATGTCCTGTTGCTGTCGCAGATGTTCTCTTTCGTCGCACTGGATTTGACGGCGGCGTTCGCGTCGGGCAATCCGGCGACGATCAGCTTCACCCTGCTGTTTGTCACGGTGGAGATCATCGGCACGGTGATCACCGATACCATCGCGCTGCTCAAGACGCTGCTCGAGCAGACACTGGTGCTGATCACGGTCCTGGTGCCGATGCTGACCGCGCCATTGGTGCCGTTGACAGCGGGTGCGGTGCTGGCGCCGCTCGGCATCAAGGGCCTGGCGGCCCTGGTGGCGGTACCGCCACCGCCACCGCCCGTCGCACCGGTGACGCCGCCATTGGCTGCGCTCGCTCCCAGCGTTCCGGCTTCGCCGCCGTCGCCACAATCGGCACCGCTGGAAGTAACTGCCCCGGCCACCACGGGAGCGCCGCCACCGCCGCCGGCCACCGCAGCGCCGCCGACGACCGGAACGGGCGTTGGGTTGGGGCTCGGATTAGGGATGGAAAACTTCGGCTACCTGGTGGGCGGCCTCAGCGCAGACGCGCGACGATCCGCCAGCAGCGGCGCCCGCAACAAGGCGCCAGAACCTGACACGGCACAAGAGCCCGCACCCGCGGCGACGCCGCAGGAGCCGGCTGGCGCACCGAAACGGCGGCGGACGAAGGTCGTACAGCCCGGCCGCGGCTACGAATACATGGATTTGGAGCCCGACATAGCTGCGCCGGCCGCTTCCGATCGGGGCGCGGGGTCCCAGGGGTTCACCGGTACCGCGCCGCGGCACACCGTCTCGGTGGCGGGATTGGCGACCGTGGCCGGCGACGATTTCGGCGGCAGCCCGCAAATGCCTTTGCTGCCGGGCACCTGGCCCGGCGACGCCCCCGAAAGTCCCTGACAGCAGGCCAAACGTAGGAGATTTTGCCGTAAACCGAGCCGAGGCTGGCTACCCGAGCGGTAGCGTCAGTGTGCGGCGACGCGGCCGCGGGATGGGAGACGACCATGAAGCGTTGCATCTCCGGAGGATTGGTCGCCATGCTGACGACCGCAGGGCTGATTGCCGCAGCGCCACCGGCCGGTGCCGGCTGCATTTACGGGGGACTGGCGACCATCAGCCGATGCGACGGTCCGGTGGAACCGGACGGGACTTGGCAACGTTGCGTGGTGTTCGATACGCCGAGCAGCGGCCCGAACTACCGTGCGCCGGACCGCCGCTGTGACACGATGGGCCCTGACCTGCATCCTTGGGGTTTCGCATTCAATGACCCGCCGACGCACATAGACGACTGAGGCCGAACGCGCCCGCCGCCGCGCGTGGGAAGATTGTGACCCAGACCACCCGCTGGGGCGGATGTGCCATGATTGCCACGCTGGTCAAGGCCCAACTGAGGGAGCATTGAGGAGCCGTGGTGGATCTCAATTTGTCGATGGTCACGCGACCGGTCGGGCGACTGGTGGCCACCGCTCAGAATGGTCTCGAGGTCCTGCGACTTGGGGGACTGGAGACCGGGAGCGTTCCGTCGCCGTCGCAGATCGTGGAAAGCGTGCCGATGTACAAGCTTCGGCGCTACTTCCCGCCCGACAACCGGCCCGGGCAGGCCCCGGTAGGCCCCCCGGTGCTGATGGTGCATCCGATGATGATGTCGGCGGACATGTGGGACGTCACCCGCGAAGACGGCGCCGTGGGCATCCTCCACGCCAGCGGACTGGACTGCTGGGTGATCGATTTCGGCTCACCCGACAAGGTCGAAGGCGGCATGCGCCGCAACCTGGCCGATCACATCGTCGCGTTGAGCCAAGCCATCGACACCGTCAAGGACACCACCGGTCAGGACGTACACCTGGTCGGCTATTCCCAGGGTGGCATGTGGAGCTACCAGGTTGCCGCCTACCGGCGCTCCAAGAACCTCGCCAGCATCGTGGCGTTCGGTTCGCCGGTGGACACGCTGGCCGCGTTGCCGATGGGCATCCCGGCCAACTTCGGCGCCGACGCCGCCAACTTCATGGCCGACCATGTCTTCAATCGCCTGAACATCCCAAGTTGGATGGCGCGCACCGGTTTTCAGATGATGGACCCACTCAAGACCGCGAAGGCCCGCGTCGACCTCGTGCGCCAGCTGCACGACCGCGAGGCGCTGCTGCCCCGCGAGCAGCAGCGCAGGTTCCTCGAGCGCGAAGGCTGGATCGCCTGGTCCGGCCCGGCCATCTCCGAACTGCTCAAGCAGTTCATCGCCCACAACCGGATGATGACCGGCGGTTTCGCCATCAACGGTCAGCTGGTGACGCTCACCGACATCACCTGCCCCATCCTCGCGTTCGTCGGCGAGGTGGACGACATCGGCCAGCCGGCCTCGGTGCGCGGCATCCGGCGTGCGGCGCCCAATACCGATGTCTACGAATGCCTCATCCGCACAGGACATTTCGGCCTCGTCGTCGGATCCAAGGCCGCTCAACAGAGTTGGCCCACCGTCGCCCAGTGGGTGCGGTGGATCTCCGGCGGCGGCGACAAACCGGCCAGCATCCAAGTCATGGTTGAGCAGTCAGCCGAACACACCGACAGTGGTGTTGCGTTGAGTTCGCGCGTCGCGCACGGGATCGGGGAGGTCTCCGAGGCCGCCCTCGCCATCGCCCGCGGTGCGGCCGATGCCGTCGTCGCGGCAAACAAGTCGGTGCGCACTTTGGCCGTCGAAACCGTCCGCACGCTGCCGCGGCTGGCGCGGCTCGGACAACTCAACGATCACACCCGAATCTCGTTGGGCCGCATCATCGATGAGCAGGCGCGCGATGCCCCACAGGGTGAATTCCTGTTGTTCGACGGCCGCGTGCACACCTACGAGGCCGTCAACCGCCGCATCAACAACGTGGTCCGCGGACTGATCGAGGTCGGGGTACGCCAGGGCGACCGGGTTGGCCTACTGATGGAGACCCGGCCCAGCGCGCTGGTGGCCATCGCCGCCCTGTCCCGGCTCGGTGGCGTCGCCGTATTGATGCGCCGGGACGCCGATCTGGCCGCCCAGGTCCGGCTGGGCGGAGTCAGCGAAATCCTGACCGATCCAGCCAACCTCGAGGTAGCCCGGCAGTTGCCGGGCCAGATCCTGGTGCTGGGCGGCGGGGAGACGCGCGATCTGCATCTGCCTGACGACGCGGACGTCATCGACATGGAACAGATCGATCCCGACGCCGTGCAACTGCCGGCCTGGTACCGGCCCAATCCGGGGTTCGCGCGGGATCTGGCGTTCATCGCCTTCAACGCGGCCGGCGGCGAACTGGTGGCCAAGCAGATCACCAACTTCCGCTGGGCGCTGTCCGCCTTCGGCACCGCGTCCACAGCGGCGCTGGACCGCAAGGACACGGTGTACTGCCTGACGCCGCTGCACCATGAGTCCGCGCTGCTGGTCAGCTTGGGTGGGGCGGTCGTCGGCGGCACCCGCATCGCGCTCTCGCGTGGCCTGCGTCCGGATCGGTTCGTCGCCGAGGTACGCCAGTACGGCGTGACAGTGGTGTCCTACACCTGGGCCATGCTCCGCGACGTGGTCGACGACCCGGATTTCGCGTTGCACGGCAACCACCCCGTGCGGTTGTTCATCGGTTCCGGTATGCCGACCGGGTTGTGGGAGCGGGTGGAAGACGCGTTCGCCCCCGCCCACGTCGTCGAATTTTTCGCCACCACGGACGGGCAGGCGGTGCTGGCCAACGTGTCCGCCACCAAGGTCGGGTCCAAGGGGCGTCCGCTGCCAGGGGCCGGACGCGTCGAACTCGGTGCCTATGACGCCGAGCACGACCTGATCTTGGAGGACGACGACGGGTTCGTACAGGTCGCCGAGACCAACCAGGTCGGCGTCCTGCTGGCCCAGTCCCGCGGCCCGATCGACCCGACCGCATCGGTCAAGCGCGGCGTCTTCGCCCCCGCCGACACCTGGATCTCCACCGAGTACCTGTTCTACCGCGACGCGGACGGGGACTTCTGGCTGGCCGGCCGGCGCGGCGCGGTGATCCGCACCGCACGCGGCATGGTGTACGCGGAACTTGTCGTCGACGCGCTGGGCTGCATCGGCGCGATCGATCTCGCGGTGACCTACGGCGTGTCGGTCGGGGATCGCCAGCTGGCTGTGTCCGCCGTGACGTTGCGTCCAGGTGCCAGCGTCACCGCCGCCGACCTGACGGAGGCCGTAGCCGGGATGCCGGTGGGGCTTGGCCCCGACATCGTGCATGTCGTGCCGGAGCTGACGTTGAGCGCGACCTTCCGTCCGACGGTCAGCGCGCTACGGGCGGCCGGGGTACCGAAGTCGGGACGGCAGGCCTGGTGTTTCGACGCTGACAGCAAGGAATTCCGCAAGCTGACACCGGCGGCTCGCACCCAGCTGAGCGGCAAGAAAGCGACCAAGGATGCTTGACGGATGATCGACGACGCCCTGCTCGAAATCCTGGTCTGCCCCGCCGACCGGGGCCCGCTGCTGCTTGTTGACGACGGCCGCGAGCTGTACAACCCGAGGTTGCGGCGCGCCTACCGCATCGACGACGGTATCCCGGTCCTGTTGGTCGACGAGGCTCGCGACGTCGGCGACGACGAGCACACCCGCTTTACGGCGTAAGGCCGTCCGGCAGTTCCCCGGTGAGGTAGCGCTGCAGGTTCGGCGCGATGGTGCGCGCGATCTGGTCGGTCGGCAGTGAGGCGAACGGTTCGATCTTGACGATGTAGCGCGCCATCACCACACCCATCAACTGGGAGGCAACGAACTGGGTGCGGATTCTGCCCGTCCCCACCGGATTGTCAACGCGCGAACCCACTTCCACGCTGATCACCTCCTGCAGAAACGAGCGCGCCAGGCTCACCTCGTCGCCCGCGATCAACGACCGCAGCGTCGCGATCAGTCCGGCACCCAGTTCGGAATCCCACAGCGGCAGCAACAAGGACGGCAGCCGATAGCCGAGCTCTTCGACGGGGATTTCCCGCAGTTGCGTTATCACTATCATCGGGTCGATCGGGAGGCGGATCGCGGCCGCGAACAGTTCCTGTTTCGTGCCGTAGTAGTGGTGCACCAGTGCCGCGTCCACACCGGCGGCCTTGGCCACCGCACGAATCGACGTCCGGTCAATTCCGTTGCGTGCAAACAGCTCTCGCGCGCTGACCAGAATCCGCTCGCGGGTGTCGGAGTTTCCCGCGGGCCGTCCCGGTTTGCGCTTCGCGGTGTCCGCCACCATCAAGGGGTCCTGCGCCGCAGGGTGGCAGCGGCAAGACACATTGATGCGACGGCAAAACCCAACACGACAGACATGTCACGCACGGTAGTCGCCGTCAGACCCGAATGGGCACCCACCTGCTGCAAGGCTTCCAGCGCATAGCTGGCGGGCAGGACATTACTGATCCACTGCAGCCAGTCCGGCATTGCCGACCGCGGCACGAGCACGCCGGCCAGCAGCAGCTGCGGCACCATCACCAACGGGATGAACTGCACGGCCTGAAACTCGGTGCGGGCGAACGCGCTGAACAACAGCCCCAATCCGACACCGAGGATGGCGTTGGAGATGGCGATCACGAACACCAACACCGGGCTACCCGCGGTAGTGAAATCCAACAGCCAGAACGAGACCGCGCAGGCCACCACCGCTTGCGCCACCGCGGCAGCCGAGAATGCGGTCCCGTAGGCCATCAGCAAGTCGAGTCGCCGTAGCGGCGTGGTCAGGATGCGCTCCAAGGTTCCCGACGCACGCTCGCGCTGCATGGTGATCGAGGTGATGATGAACATGACGAACAACGGGAAGAGGCCCAGCAGGATCAGGCAGGCGTTGTTGAACGGGGTAGGGGCGCCGGGCCGATGCGGGGCATCCTGAAACATGAAGTACATCAACGAGATCACCACGACGGGCACCACCAGGATCATCGCGACACTGCGGTGATCGGCACCCAGCTGGCGGACAATACGCGTCGTGGTGGCCGCGTACGGCTTGAGCTGCTGCAGCGGGCTCAGCCGGCCCTGGGACCCGCCAGCGGCTCGGTGCTGCGCCGGATGACCGACAGAAACGCTTCCTCCAGTGACGTGCATGACGTTTCCTCTCGTAGTTGGGTCGGGGTGGTGTGCGCCACCAGGCGGCCGTCGCGCATCAGCAGCAGGTCCGCGCAATGATCGGCTTCGTCCATCACATGACTGGACACCAGTAATGTCGTTCCACCGTCTGCCAGTTCACTGAATTGCCGCCAAAGCTCAACGCGCAGAACCGGGTCCAGGCCGACGGTGGGTTCGTCGAGCACGAGCAGGTCTGGCTGGCACACCAACGCGCACGCCAGGGACACCCTGGTGCGTTGACCGCCGGAGAGGTTCTCGCAGACGGCGGTTCGGTGATCGGTGAGCCCGACCCGCTCGATGGCTTGTTCGGCGGCCTGGCCGTCGAACCCGTACAGCGATGCGAAGTAGCGGACATTGTCGATCACCCGCAGGTCGCGGTAGATGGTCGGATCCTGGGGCACGTAACCCACCCGGCGGCGCAGTGCCGCCGAGCCGGCGGGATGGCCCAGCACGGTTACCGTGCCTGACGCCACGATTTGAGTCCCGACGATGCTGCGTATGAGGGTGCTCTTGCCGCAGCCGGACGGTCCGAGGAGCCCGGTGATCGTGCCCGGCGCGATGCGGACCGAGAAGTCGTGCAGTGCAGGCCGTTTACCGCGGATCACCCGGAGATGCTCGATGCTCACCGCGGGGGTTGTGATGTGTTGCATTAATTCATCGCGTGATGAAGTCATCATGTGATGAATATTCGACCTGTCGGCGCGCCTTGTCAAGAGGCCGGGCACAATCAGTTCGATGAGCGCTTCGGGACCGGCCGCGGAGTTGCTGGTCGATCCGCTCGCCGCCGCGCGCCGGCTGCTCGGTGCCGACATCCGTGGTCGGGGGGTTCGCGCCGTGATCGTCGAGGTCGAGGCGTACGGCGGTGTGCCAGACGGTCCGTGGCCGGATGCGGCGGCGCATTCCTACCGGGGGCGCAGCGCCCGCAACGGGGTCATGTTCGGGCCGCCGGGGCGGCTGTACACCTACCGCAGCCACGGCATCCACGTCTGCGCCAACGTCTCGTGCGGCCCGGACGGCACCGCGGCAGCCGTCCTGCTCCGGGCGTGCGTGATCGAGGACGGCTTGGACGTTGCGCGAAGCCGTCGTGGTGCGGCGGTTCGCGATGCGGCGCTAGGGCGCGGGCCGGGGAATCTGTGTTCGGCGCTGGGAATCACGATGGACGACAACGGGATCGATGTGTTCGATCCCGCCAGTGCGGTGACGCTGCAGCTATGTGCGCCGCTGACGCCTACGGCGGGCCCGCGAGTGGGGGTCAGTCAAGCCGCGGACCGGCCCTGGCGACTGTGGCTGGCCGGCCGGCCCGAGGTGTCGGCGTACCGACGAAGTCCACGAGCACCGGCGCCCGGGGCCAGCGACTAGGTCTGCTGCCGAGACGCTGCCCGATAGCCGGGGTCGAGGCGGCGCACCGTGAACACGAACGCCAGCGCGATGAACGGCGCGAGTAGCCCGTAAATCGCGGCAGGGGTGGCCATTTCGGCGTTGTTGAGCAGTTGCGGACTCAGCGCGATGCCGACCGCCACGACAGCATTGTGCAGCCCGATCTCCAAGCTGATCGCGATGGATTGGCGAGGGGCTAGCCGCATCCAGCGGGGCGCCAGATAGCCCACCGTCAGGCTGATCGCGCAGAAGGACACAATCGCCACGCTGAGCACACCGAAGTTGCGCAGCAACGTCGACCGGCCGCCCGCCACGCCGGCGAACAGGGCCACCACCAGCAGGACCGCCGCGACGACCCGGACCGGATTCTGCAACCGCCGCGCCAGATCCGGGAAGCGGTGACGTATCGCCACCCCGATCGCGGTGGGTATCAGCACCACCGCGAACACTCCAAAGAACTTGTCGAACTGCAGCGGGATGAACCGGCCTTCGCCGAGGAACCATGCCATCGAGGCCGCCAGGATCGCCGGTATCGCGAAGATCGACAGCACGGCGTTGACGGCTGTGAGCGTGAGATTGAGGGCCAGGTCGCCGTTGACCAGGTGGCTGAGCACGTTGGCCAGCATGCCGCCCGGGCACGCAGCCATCAGCATCAGCCCGACCGCTAGATTCGGTTCCAGATTCAGCCCCTCGGCGATCAGCAAGCACAGGCCGGGCAGTACCACGGCCTGACACACCAGAGCCACCGCCAGCGGGCGGCGAAGCTTGGCGGCTCGCCGGAAGTCGGCAACGGTCAGGGTGAGGCCAAGCGCCAGCATGACCGCCACGACGACCAGCGGAAAGAATCGATTGTCCATGTCGTTCCGCAAGTTACTCCACGGCCGACCGTCCGGCGCCACACCGCGCGAAGGCCTCGGCCGTTGACCATGCACGCCCCGCTGGAATCATCCTGAGCGAATGGCAGGCATCCGGCGCGCACGGCCGGCCCCGCATCCTGGAAGACTCTCAGCCATGGGAAACGGGATCCTCGACGAGTTGGAATGGCGCGGACTGATCGCGCAGTCCACCGACCTCGACGCGCTCGCCGCCGAGGCGCAGCGCGGTCCGCTGACCGTGTACGCCGGGTTCGACCCGACCGCGGCGAGCCTGCACGCCGGACACCTGGTGCCGCTGCTGGCCTTGCGGCGCTTCCAGCGTGCCGGTCACCGGCCGATCGTGCTGGCCGGCGGCGCCACCGGCATGATCGGCGACCCGCGCGAGGTCGGTGAGCGCAGCCTGCACGAGGCCGACACGGTCGCCGAGTGGACCGAACGAATCCGGGGTCAGCTGGAGCGCTTCGTAGACTTCGACAACTCACCGACGGGTGCGATCGTCGAGAACAACCTCGAGTGGACGGGCAGCTTGTCGGCCATCGAGTTCCTGCGCGACATCGGCAAGCATTTCTCGGTCAATGTGATGCTGGACCGCGACACCGTCCGACGCCGGCTGGAGGGTGAGGGGATCTCCTACACCGAATTCAGCTACATGCTGTTGCAGGCCAACGATTATGTCGAGTTGCACCGGCGGCACGGCTGCTCGCTGCAGATCGGCGGCTCGGATCAGTGGGGCAACATCATCGCCGGAGTCCGGTTGGTGCGCCAGAAGCTCGGTGCGGCTGTGCACGCACTCACCCTCCCGCTGGTGACGTCGTCCGACGGCAAGAAGTTCGGCAAATCCACCGGCGGCGGCAGCCTGTGGCTCGACCCGCAGATGACCAGCCCGTACGCCTGGTACCAGTACTTCGTCAACACCGCCGATGCCGATGTGATCCGCTACCTACGCTGGTTCACCTTCCTGTCGGCCGATGAACTCGCTGAGCTGGAACAGGCCACCGTGGAGCGCCCGCAACAGCGCGCGGCCCAGCGCAGGCTGGCCACGGAACTGACCGTCCTGGTACACGGCGAGGCCGCCGCCGAAGCGGTCCAACACGCCAGCCGGGCGTTGTTCGGGCAGGGCGAGCTGGACCGTCTCGACGAGGCCACATTGTCGGCGGCCCTGCGCGAAACCTCGGTCGTCGAACTCAAACCCGGTGAGCCGCAGGGGATTGTCGACCTGTTGGTGGCCACCGGGTTGTCCGAGAGCCGGAAAGCCGCGCGCCGCACCATCGGTGAAGGTGGTGTGTCTGTCAACAACATTCGCATCACCAGCGACGAATGGTCGCCCCAGCCAACGGATTTCCTGCACGGACGCTGGCTGGTACTGCGGCGCGGCAAACGGAATGTCGCGGGAGTCGAACGGCTGTAGCATTCAGCGGGGTCTCATCGCGAGGGGGAGGGGGGCGTCGACGAGACCCCGCTGAAAATGTGGGGTTGTTATCTCCTTGCTACGACACCAATTCTGCGGCCCGGTCGCCGCTCCAGCTATCCCACTTCCGGCTGGAAGACGGGGGAAATTCCGTTCGCCCGTTCGGCTAGGTGCTGCGTCCACCGATCGGAGGACACGCCTTAGTGCGCAAACCTTTACCTCATCGTGTCGTGTATGTGACAGTCGTTCAGCACTGTTGTCACGATGACCGCACCCGCGCTCGCTCTCCGGCTGCTGGCGCTGGCCGCAGGCGTGTTCGGTGTTTCGGCCAGCGTCGCGGCGCCGATACACGCCGACATGCTGGGGAACGCCTTCCTCAATGGCCTGACCAATGCCGGCATTCCCTACAGCCAGCCGGAGACCGCTATTGCGCAGGGGCGTTCGGTCTGCCCGAGAGCGTTCCAGCCGGGCGGCAACTTCGACGCGATCGTCTCCGAAATCGCTGAGCTCAACGGCATATCGCAAGATCGGGCCGCAGCCTTCACTATCGTGGCGATCGCCACATACTGCCCCGCATTGATAGCACCGATGCTGCCGCACCGACTGCAGGCTTAGCCCACGGCGTTGTTTGTGAGGCCCGCGGCCCTACCCGTAACCTCTAGCGGGTGGTCGATGACAGGCGCGGAGGCAATGAGCGGCGGCCTCGACCGCCATCCGCCGGCGCACCCCGGCGTTCCGGGCCGGGACGGGCGCGGCCTGCACAACCCCGGCAGGCGCCCGCGGACGCCGCCCCGGCCGGACCGCCGATTCCCGACGACATTGACGCTCGGCAACTGGCACCCGACGTGCGTCGGGAGCTGAGCACCCTGGACCGGACTACCGCGGACACGGTCGCCCGCCACTTGGTAGCCGCGGGCGGCCTGCTCGACGAGGACCCGGAAGCCGCGCTGAGCCATGCCCGCGCCGCCCGTGTTCGGGCCAGCCGGATCGCCGCGGTCCGGGAGGCCGTCGGGATCGCCGCCTACCACTGCGGCGACTGGGGCCAGGCGCTGGCCGAATTCCGCGCCGCACGTCGGATGGGCAGCAAGTCCGCGTTGCTGGCGCTGATCGCCGACTGCGAGCGCGGTCTCGGTCGACCGCAGCGCGCCATCGACCTGGCCCGCAGCCCCGAGGCCGCCCAGCTCACCGGCGATGACGCCGACGAGCTGCGCATCGTCGCAGCCGGTGCGCGGGCCGACCTGGGGCAGCTCGAGCAGGCGCTGACCGTGTTGTCCACTCCGGCGCTGGACCCGTCCCGCACCGGCTCGACGGCCGCGCGGCTGTTCTACGCCTACGCCGAAACACTATTGGCACTCGGACGCGCGGACGAGGCTCTGCAGTGGTTCCTGCGGTCGGCCGCTGCCGATGTGGAAGGCGTTACCGATGCCGAAGACCGGGTCAACGAACTTGGCTGACACGAAAACTATTGCGCAGCAATATGATTGCTTGCTGCTGGACCTCGACGGAACGGTCTTTCGCGGCCATCGGCCCACCGAGGGCGCCGTCAAGTCGTTGGACGCGATCAACAGCCGGAAGCTGTTCGTCACCAACAATGCGTCGCGCAGCGCCGACGGGGTCGCCGCACACCTGCGTGAGCTCGGGTTCAGCGCCGACAGCGACGACGTGGTGACCAGCGCGCAGAGCGCAGCCCACCTGCTGGCCGCGCAACTGCAACCGGACGCCAAGGTCCTGGTCGTGGGCACCGAGGCGCTGGCCGATGAGATCGCTGCCGTCGGGCTGCGCCCGGTACGGCGATTCGACGACCGACCCGACGCCGTCGTCCAAGGCCTGTCGATGGAGGTCGGCTGGTCCGACCTAGCCGAGGCCGCCCTAGCCATTCGGGCGGGGGCGGTGTGGGTGGCCGCCAACGTCGACCCGACGCTGCCTACCGAGCGGGGCCTGCTGCCGGGTAACGGGTCATTGGTGGCCGCGGTACGCACCGCTACCGGGGAGGAACCTCAGGTCGCGGGCAAGCCCGGGCCGCAGTTGATGAAGGATGCGGTGGGCCGCGGCGAGTTCCGGGCGCCGCTGGTAGTCGGCGATCGGTTGGACACCGACATCGAAGGCGCCAACGCTGCGGGTCTGCCGAGCCTGATGGTGCTCACCGGAGTCAATTCGGCACACGACGCGGTATTCGCCTCGCCCAAACAGCGGCCCACTTATATCGGGCATGATCTGCGGTCACTGCACCAGGATGCCGAGCTGCTGAAGGTGGGGCCACAGGCGGGCTGGCGGGTCGACGTCGACGCCCACACGCTCACCGTCAGTGCGACCGGCGACGACCCCGCGGACGAGTTGGCCGTGGTTCGCGTCGTGGCCGCCGCGGTCTGGGACGCTCCCGCCGGTGTGGGAATCGAAGCCGGTGACGATCAGGCCCGCGATGCGCTCAAGCGCTGGTCCCTACTAGCGTAAGAGCACAATGACTATCGATCCTGACGAGATTCGCGCGGAAATTGAATCCTTGGTGGCCCAGTTGCCCGAGGACGCCGACGCGGCCGACGGTCCGTCGCTCGAGCAACTCGAAGACATCGCCCGCCGCCTCTCCGAGGCGCACGACGTGCTACTGCGTGCCCTGGAGTCGGCGGAGAAGGGCTGAGTGGGCGCATGCCGCGGCGTGCCCGCGTCGACGCCGAGCTGGTTCGGCGGGGTCTGGCACGTTCGCGTCAGCAGGCCGCGGAACTGATCGGGGCCGGCAAGGTGCGCATCGACGGCCTGCCCGCGGTCAAACCCGCCACCGCCGTCGCGGTGACCGCCGCCCTGACCGTCGCCGACGACGGGGAACGTTCCTGGGTATCGCGCGGGGCGCACAAGCTGATTGGGGCGCTGGATGATTTCGGGATCCCGGTCCACGGCCGGCGTTGCCTGGACGCGGGGGCCTCCACCGGAGGTTTCACCGAGGTCCTGCTGGACCGCGGCGCCACGGAAGTGGTCGCCGCTGATGTCGGGTACGGGCAACTTGCCTGGTCGTTGCGCAGCGACCCCCGCGTGAGGGTTGTGGAGCGGACCAACGCTCGGGACCTGTCACCGATGGTAATCGGGGGACCCGTCGACTTGGTGGTGGCCGACCTGTCATTCATCTCGTTGGCGACGGTGCTGCCCGCGCTGGTTGGCTGCGCTTGCCCGGACGCGGATATCGTTCCCATGGTGAAGCCGCAATTCGAGGTGGGGAAAGGCCAGGTCGGGTCCGGCGGGGTGGTGCGGGAAACCCAACTGCGCACCGATGCGGTGCTGGCTGTGGCGCGGCGCGCCGAGGAGCTGGGCTGGCGTCCGATCGATGTGACGGCAAGTCCGCTGCCGGGCCCGGCGGGCAACGTCGAATATTTCTTGTGGCTGCGCGCCGAGAGCGACCGCGGGCTCGTAGGCGACGCGTTGGTTGATGCGGTGCAGCATGTTGTTATGGAGGGCCCGCAGTGACTACCGAACGCACCGTGCTAATGGTCGTCCACACCGGGCGCGACGAAGCGACCGAAACCGCCCGGCGCGTGGAGAAAGTGTTACACGACAAGGGGATTGCGCTGCGCGCCCTGTCCGCGGAAGCGGTCGACAAGGGCACGCAGCGGCTCGGGCCCCATGACATGCGGGCGATGGGTGTCGACATCGAGGTTGTCGACGCGGACCCGATGGTGGCAGAAGGCTGCGAACTGGTGCTGGTGCTCGGCGGCGACGGCACCTTCCTGCGCGCGGCCGAACTGGCCCGCAATGCCGACCTACCGGTGCTGGGCGTCAACCTGGGCCGGATCGGCTTCTTGGCCGAAGCCGAGGCCGAGGCGATCGACGTCGTACTCGAACATGTTGTGGCACGTGACTATCGCGTGGAAGAACGGCTCACGCTCGACGTCTCGGTGCGCCAGGACGGTGAAATCATCGATCAGGGCTGGGCACTCAACGAAGCCAGCCTGGAAAAGGGCCCGCGCCTGGGCGTCCTGGGCGTGGTCGTGGAGATCGATGGCCGCCCGGTCTCGACGTTCGGCTGCGACGGCGTGCTGGTGTCCACACCCACCGGGTCCACCGCCTACGCATTCTCCGCGGGCGGGCCGGTGCTGTGGCCGGACCTGGAAGCAATTCTGGTGGTGCCCAACAACGCTCACGCGCTGTTCGGCCGGCCGATGGTCACCAGCCCCGATGCCAGCATCGCGATCGAGATCGAAGCCAGCGGGCACGACGCGCTGGTGTTCTGCGATGGCCGCCGCGAGATGGTGGTGCCGGCGGGCAGCCGACTCGAGATCACCCGGTGCAATACGCCGGTGAAGTGGGCGCGACTGGACAGCGCGCCGTTCACCGACCGCCTGGTCACCAAGTTCCGCTTGCCCGTAACAGGTTGGCGCGGACGGAAGTAGCTCGTGCTCACCGAGATAAGGATCGAATCGCTGGGTGCCATCAGCGTTGCGACCGCCGAGTTCGACCGCGGGCTCACGGTGTTGACCGGTGAGACCGGTACCGGCAAGACCATGGTGGTGACGGGGTTGCACTTGCTGGGCGGTGCGCGGGCCGACGCCACCCGGGTGCGGTCCGGCGCCGAGCGCGCCGTCGTCGAAGGTCGTTTCACCACAAGCGATGTCGACGACGCAGTGACCGCCTATCTCGACGAGATCCTGGACGCCTCGGGCGGCGAGCGTGACGAGGACGGCAGCGTGATCGCGTTGCGCACCGTCAACCGCGACGGGCCGTCCCGGGCGTATTTAGGGGGCCGCAGCGTGCCCGCCAAGTCGCTGAGCGGGTTCACCACACAGCTGCTCGCGCTGCACGGACAAAACGATCAGCTGCGGCTGATGCGCCCCGACGAGCAGCGCGGTGCACTGGATCGCTTCGCCGGCGCCGGACCGGCGCTGGAGCGCTACCGCAAGCTGCGCGACGCGTGGCTCACGGCGCGGCGCGATCTCAACGACCGCCGCGACCGGGCCCGTGAGCTCGCCCAGGAGGCCGACCGGCTCAAGTTCGCGCTGAACGAGATCGACACCGTCGACCCGCAACCGGGGGAGGACGAGGCGCTTGTCGCCGACATCCTGCGGTTGTCCGAACTCGACACGCTGCGTGAAGCGGCGGCGTCGGCACGCGAAATGCTGTCGAGTTCGTCGGAGGACGCGCTGGGTGCGGCCGATGCGTTGGGACGGGCCCGGGGCACGCTCGAATCTGCGGGGGATGCCCGACTGCGAGCGCTGGCGGAACAGATCAACGGCGCGTTGACGGTGGTGATCGACGCCGCGTCCGAGTTGGGCGACTACCTGGACGGGCTGCCCGTCGACGCCAGCGCATTGGAATCCAAATTGGCTCGCCAGGCCCAACTTCGCACGCTGACCCGCAAGTACGCCGCCGACATCGACGGCGTGTTGCAATGGGCCCAGGACTCGCGCAATCGGCTGGCGCAGCTCGACGTGTCGGAGGAGGGTCTGGGCGCGCTGCAACGTCAGGTGGACGACCTGGGCCGCGAATTGGCCCAGGCCGCAGTCGAACTCAGCAAGGTCAGGCGCAAGGCCGCCAAGAACCTGGCCAAAGAGGTGACCGCGGAACTGGCGGGTCTGGCGATGGCCGACGCCGAATTCACCATCGGTGTGGCCACCGATCACGCCGAACCGGACGATCCCGCCGCGCTGAGCCTGCCCGACGGCAAGACGGTAAGGGTGGGCGCTGACGGCGTCGACACTGTGGAGTTCGGCTTCGCCGCACACCGCGGGATGTCGGTCCTGCCGCTGGCCAAGAGCGCTTCGGGCGGTGAGCTGTCCCGGGTGATGCTCGCATTGGAAGTGGTGCTTTCGGCTTCGGCCACCGGCACCACGATGGTGTTCGACGAAGTGGACGCCGGTGTGGGCGGCTGGGCAGCGGTGCAGATCGGCCGCCGCCTGGCCCGGCTGGCCCGCACCCACCAGGTCATCGTCGTCACCCATCTACCGCAGGTCGCGGCCTACGCCGACGTGCATCTAGTGGTGCACAGTCAGGGGCCCAAGGGAGCCAGCGGGGTCCGTCGGCTGACCGACGACGACCGGGTCGCCGAGCTGGCCCGGATGCTGGCCGGGCTGGGGGAGTCCGACAGTGGCCGCGCGCATGCGCGCGAGCTGTTGGAAACGGCGCAGAACGACCGAGCCTGAGCTTTCTGTTCGCTCTCCGGATTGCGCGAGCGTGCGCAGATGTACGAGGACACGCCGTTGCGGCTGGCATTCTGCGCACCTTCGCGGGAAGGGGTGTCCCCTGGGGTGGTCTTGCGGCCGGGGCGGTCGCGAGCGTGCCGCGTCGCTGGTGAGCGGCCCCCTCGCTCGCGAGCGTGCGCAGATGCACAAGGACACGCCGTCGCGGCTGGCATTCTGCGCACCTTCGCGGGAAGGGGACCGCGAAAGGGCCGCGAACGGCCGCAATAGACCCGCGATACAACTGTGACAGGTGTGACGCTTTTAAACTTATGGGGCAGATGTTACGGCGCGCCTCCCCGGCAGTGACGACCTTCGCCGACAGAATCGGCTCCCATGAAGATGTCAGCGCTTCTAACCCGTAACACCGTCCGGCCCGGTCTGATCGGCACCGCCCGAGTCGACCGCAATATCGATCGACTGCTGCGCAGGGTATGTCCCGGCGACATCGTGGTCCTCGACATCCTGGACCTCGACCGCATCACCGCCGACGCCCTGGTCGAAGCTGACATCGCCGCGGTCGTCAACGCCTCGCCGTCCGTCTCGGGCCGCTACCCCAACCTCGGCCCCGAGGTACTGGTCAACAACGGGGTCACCCTGATCGACGAGACCGGGCCGGAGATCTTCAAGAAGGTCAAGGACGGCGCCAAGATCCGCCTCTACGAGGGCGGCGTCTACTCCGGGGATCGCCGGTTGATCCGCGGCACCGAGCGCACCGACCACGACATCGCCGACCTGATGCGCGAGGCCAAGAGCGGGCTGGCCGCTCACCTGGAAGCCTTCGCCGGCAACACCATTGAGTTCATCCGCAGCGAAAGCCCGCTGCTGATTGACGGCATTGGCATCCCCGACATCGACGTCGACATGCGCCGCCGCCACGTGGTGATCGTTTCCGAGGAGCCCAGCGCCGCTGACGACCTCAAAGCCCTCAAACCGTTCATCAAGGAGTACCAGCCGGTGCTGGTCGGGGTCGGTCAGGGTGCGGACGTGCTGCGCAAGGCGGGTTACCGTCCGCAATTAATCGTCGGTGACCCCGACCAGATCAGCACCGAAGTCCTCAAGTGCGGCGCCCAGGTGGTGCTACCCGCCGACGCCGACGGGCACGCGGCCGGGCTGGAGCGCATCCAGGACCTCGGGGTCGGGGCCATGACCTTCCCTGCCGCCGGCTCCGCAACCGACCTGGCCCTGCTGCTGGCCGACCACCACGGCGCGGCGCTGCTCGTCACCGCCGGCCACACCGCCAACATCGAGACGTTCTTCGATCGCACCCGCTCGCAAAGCAACCCATCCACCTTCCTCACCCGGCTGCGCGTCGGCGAGAAGCTGGTGGACGCCAAAGCGGTGGCCACCCTGTACCGCAACCACATCTCCGGCGGCGCCATCGCGTTGCTGGCACTGACCATGCTGATCGCCATCATCGTGGTGCTGTGGGTGTCTCGCACCGACGGGGTGGTGCTGCACTGGATCGTCGACTACTGGAACCGCTTCACCCTTTGGGTCCAGCACTTGGTGTCATAACTAAGGACGTGAGTTCATGATCTCGTTACGCCAACATGCGATCTCGCTGGCCGCGGTATTCCTCGCGCTGGCCATCGGCGTCGTGCTCGGTTCGGGCTTCTTCTCCGACACCGTGCTGTCCAGCCTGCGTAACGAGAAGCGTGACCTCGCTGCCCAGGTCAGCACGCTCAACGATCAACGCAACGCACTCAACGAAAAATTGGGCGCAGCAAACACTTTCGACGCGCAGGTGCTCGGTCGCATCGTGCACGACGCGCTGGCGGGCAAGACCGTGGTGCTCTTTCGGACCCCGGACGCCAAAGACGACGACGTCGCCGCGGTGTCCAAGATCGTGGGACAGGCCGGCGGGTCGGTCACCGGCACCGTGGCGCTGACGCACGAGTTCGTCGAAGCCAATTCCGGGGAGAAACTGCGCTCGGTGGTCAACTCGTCGATCCTGCCCGCCGGCACCCAGCTGAGCAGCAAGCTGGTAGACCAAGGCTCGCAGGCCGGTGATCTGCTCGGCATCGCACTGCTGGCCAACACCAACCCCCAAGCGCCGGCCGTCGACGACACGCAACGCAGCACCGTGCTGGCCGCCCTGCGCGAGACCGGCTTCATCACCTACCAACCCAACGACCACATTGCGGCGGCCAACGCGGCCGTAGTGGTAACCGGAGGCGGCCTGCCCGCGGATGCCGGCAACCAGGGCGTCACCGTCGCGCGGTTCACCGCAGCCCTGGCGCCGCATGGCTCCGGTGCGGTGCTGGCCGGTCGGGACGGTTCGGCCGGCGGCAGTGCCGCTGTGGCCGTGGCGCGTGCTGACGCCGGGATGGCCGCGGCGATCAGCACCGTCGACGACGTCGACAGCGAGCCCGGCCGGATCACCGCCGTCCTGGCCCTGCACGACCTGGTCGGCGGCGCCCATCCTGGTCACTACGGCACCGGACACGGAGCGACGTCGGTGACCGTTCCGCAGTAGCACCCCACTAGGGCGTGTTTGCCGCGGCGGCGCGCGGCGGATGTTAGGGTGGGTTTCCGTGGGTCGGCAGGCCCAGCTGGTAAAGGCTAGACAACTTATGCCCTGCCCGTCTTCACGGAGGTCGCCTCTTTGCGTAAGCATCCGCAAACCACCACCAAGCACCTCTTCGTCAGCGGTGGTGTCGCCTCTTCGCTGGGCAAGGGCCTGACTGCCAGCAGCCTCGGACAGTTGCTGACCGCCCGCGGGTTGGCGGTGACGATGCAGAAGCTTGACCCGTACCTCAATGTCGATCCAGGCACCATGAACCCGTTCCAGCACGGTGAGGTTTTCGTCACCGAGGACGGCGCCGAGACCGACCTGGACGTCGGGCACTATGAGCGGTTCCTCGACCGCAACCTGTCCGGTTCGGCCAATGTCACTACCGGACAGGTGTATTCGACGGTGATCGCCAAGGAGCGCCGCGGTGAATACCTTGGCGACACCGTCCAGGTCATCCCGCACATCACCGACGAGATCAAGCGACGGATCCTGGCCATGGCCGAACCTGACGCCAACGGCCGCCGTCCGGACGTCGTGATCACCGAGATCGGTGGCACCGTGGGTGACATCGAGTCGCAGCCGTTTCTGGAGGCCGCCCGCCAGGTCCGCCACTACCTGGGCCGCGAGGACGTCTTCTTCCTGCACGTGTCGCTTGTCCCGTATCTGGCGCCGTCGGGCGAGCTCAAGACCAAGCCGACTCAGCACTCGGTGGCGGCACTGCGCAGCATCGGTATCAGCCCCGACGCGCTGATCCTGCGTTGCGACCGCAATGTCCCCGAGGCGCTGAAGAACAAGATCGCGCTGATGTGTGACGTCGACATCGACGGCGTCATCTCCACGCCGGACGCGCCCTCGATCTACGACATCCCCAAGGTACTGCACCGCGAGGAATTGGACGCCTTCGTCGTCCGCCGCCTGAATCTGCCCTTCCGTGACGTCGACTGGACCGAATGGGACGACCTGCTGCGCCGAGTGCACGAACCGCACGACACCGTGCGTATTGCATTGGTAGGCAAGTATGTTGATCTTTCCGACGCCTACCTCTCGGTCAGCGAGGCATTGCGCGCCGGCGGCTTCAAGCACCGCGTCAAGGTCGAAATCCAATGGGTCGCTTCCGATGACTGCGAGACGCCCAGCGGAGCGGCGCACGCCCTGGCCGACGCGCACGGTGTGCTGATCCCCGGCGGGTTTGGAATCCGTGGCATCGAAGGCAAGATCGGAGCAATCCGGCACGCCCGTCAGCGCGGACTACCCGTGCTGGGACTGTGTCTTGGCCTGCAGTGCATCGTGATCGAGGCGGCGCGCTCGGTCGGACTGACCGAAGCGAATTCGGCGGAGTTCGAACCGGAAACACCCGACCCAGTGATCTCCACAATGGCCGACCAGGAGCAGATCGTAGCCGGCGAAGCCGACCTAGGCGGCACCATGCGACTGGGCGCCTACCCGGCGGTCTTGGACGCGGATTCGATTGTGGCGAGGGCCTATCAAGCGACCGACGTGTCCGAGCGGCACCGGCACCGCTACGAGGTCAACAACGCCTACCGGGAGAAGATCGCCGAGAGCGGCCTGCGGTTCTCCGGGACGTCACCCGACGGGCACTTGGTTGAGTTCGTCGAATATCCGCCCGAGCAGCACCCGTTCATCGTCGGCACCCAGGCGCACCCGGAGCTGAAGAGCCGGCCCACCCGGCCGCATCCGCTATTCGTCGCGTTCGTCCGGGCGGCCATTGATTATCAAGAGGGCGAACTGCTCCCGGTCGAAATTCCGGAACATCACGAGCAGCATGCGCCCAACGGCAACGAGCATCGAGACAGCATCGGGCAGTCGCTACCTGAACCCGCCACCCGTGGCTGAGCACGATTTCCAGACAGTCTCGTCTGAAACCCTCTACCAGGGAGCAATTTTCGCGCTGCGTCGGGACCAGGTAAAGATGCCCGGCGGCAACGTCGCCAAACGGGAAGTACTCGAGCACTACGGCGCTGTGGCTATCGTCGCGCTCAACGACGCCAGCGAAGTCGCGTTGGTCTACCAATATCGGCACACCTACCGCCGCAGGATATGGGAGTTACCTGCCGGATTGCTCGATGCCCCCGGCGAGCCGCCCCACCACACGGCGGTGCGCGAACTCGAGGAGGAGGTCGGGCTGCGCGCCGACACCTGGCAGGTGCTGCTGGACGTGAACACTGCGCCCGGCTACAGCGACGAGTCGGTGCGCGTCTACCTGGCGACTGGGCTCACTGACATCGGGCGACCCGAGGCGCACGACGAAGAAGCCGACATGACGATGCAGTGGTTCCCGCTTGCGAAGGCGGTCGAGTTGGTGATGAACGGGGAGATCGTCAATTCCATTGCGATCGCGGGGATTCTGGCGGCCCATGCGGTCCGTTCCGGCAACGCAGAACCGCGGCCGCTCGACACCCCGTGGATCGACAAACCGGCGGCGTTCGCCAAGCGCAAGGCAGGGCAGTGACGGCAGCCCTGACGCTCGATGCGCAGCTGCAGGGATATCTCGACCATCTGGCGATCGAGCGGGGCGTCGCGGCCAACACGCTGAGCTCCTACCGACGCGACCTACGCCGTTACTCAAAACATCTGGCGGAACGCGGGATTCACGATCTGGCCAAGGTCGGCGAAGACGACGTGAGCGATTTCCTCGTGGCGCTGCGGCGCGGAGACCCGGAATCGGGTGCGGCGGCGCTGTCCGCGGTGTCGGCGGCACGGGCGTTGATCGCCGTGCGTGGGCTGCACCGGTTCGCCGCCGCCGAGGGACTGGCCGAGTTGGACGTGGCGCGGGCGGTACGACCGCCGACGCCCGGGCGGCGATTACCCAAGAGCCTTTCCCTCGACCAGGTGCTGTCGCTGCTGGAAGCTGCCGGCGGGGAGGACGCGTCGGACGGTCCGCTGACGCTGCGCAACCGCGCGCTGCTGGAGTTGCTGTACTCGACGGGGTCGCGGATCTCGGAGGCCGTCGGCCTGGACGTCGACGACATCGACACGCACGCCCGCTCAGTGTTGTTGCGCGGCAAGGGCGGTAAGCAGCGGCTGGTGCCGGTGGGCCGGCCCGCGGTGGCGGCGCTGGACGCGTATCTGGTGCGCGGCCGGCCCGATCTCGCGCGGCGCGGACGGGGCACACCGGCGATCTTTCTGAACGCCCGCGGCGGCCGGTTGTCCCGGCAGAGCGCCTGGCAGGTTTTGCAGGACGCCGCCGAGCGGGCCGGCATCACCTCGGGGGTGTCGCCGCACATGCTGCGGCATTCGTTCGCCACGCACCTGCTGGAGGGTGGCGCCGACGTCCGAGTGGTGCAGGAGCTGTTGGGCCACGCGTCGGTGACGACCACGCAGATCTACACGATGGTCACCGTCCACGCGCTGCGGGAGGTGTGGGCCGGCGCCCACCCGCGGGCCACCTAAGTTTGCGTCTGCTCGCGCACCCAAACCTAGCCCAGGTACGTCGACTCCAGCACCAGGTCGGACACCATCGACTGATACTCCAAATGCGCCTTGTGTTCGGTGGTGTCGAACAACTTGCCCTGCTGCTCTCGCATGTACGCGCGGTACTTCGGCGCGCCGGGCACCCGGACGTTGTCGGCAACAACGACCGACCCCGGATGCAGCCAACCCCGGTCCAGAATGCTCTTCAAGTCGTCCAGGTAGGCATCCTTGTCATGATCGAGGAAGAGGAAATCCAATGTGCCCGAACCAAATCCGTGCTTGTTGGCCAGGGCGTCCAGGGTGCGGCCGCCGTCACCGATGGTGCCGACGACGCACGTCACCCGGTCCGCCACGCCGGCGTGACTCCAGATGCGACGGGCGTTGGCGGCGTTCGCCTCGGCTAGCTCGACCGAGTACACCGTCGCGTTTGGAGCCGCGCGGGAGATTCGCAACGCGCCATAGCCCACGTAAGTACCGAGTTCCAGCGCCACAGTCGGATTCGCGCGCCGCACCGCCGCGTCGAGGATGGCGCCCTTCTCGTCCCCGACGTTGATCAGCATCGACTTCTCGTAGGCGAATTGGTCGATCTTGGCCAGCACATCGTCGATATCGCCGGGCCGCGCATGATCCAAGACGTAGTCGACGACGGCCGCTTCCCGTCCGTCACCGATCTGTCCGGTCTTGGTGATGTTGCGCGCACCGGCGGCCATCCGCCATACCGACCACCGCAGTAAAGGAATGCGTCGCTTGAGATCCATAGGTCTCCACGATAGGGGCTCCCCGGATTCACCGGGATACCTGCTCAACGGTGGTGCAGTACATTCGGCTGGCCGTTCCCGGCGATGGAAAGCCAACGTCACCGAAGTGGACGGCAGCCACCGAGTCGACGGGCCACTGTCGTTTGTCTCTGTCGATGGGGCAGCCCGCTGCGCGACGGCCGCAACCACGTGTCATTGGGGTGTCGATGTGAGCAGCAGCCTCATTCCACCATGCCTTGGGATCATTTGATCGCCCTCCCCGGCAGCGAGCCACGCGACAAGCTACGGGCCGTCGTCGAACACGCCTGACCGGGCCACCCTCAATATCCGCTGATTACGTTGCCTGCGGGTCTCCCGCCGCAGGCGGGCACAGCCGTTAGACTTTCCTGCGATGTCCACGCTGACGCTCGTCACGACCTGCTGCAGGCGGGCATGACCGATCACCCCGACAGCGGACCGGAGCTCGGCCTGACCGGCCGGCCGCCGCGGGCGATTCCTGAGCCCCAGCCGCTCGTCGCGCACGGACCGGCCAAGGTCGTGGCGATGTGCAACCAGAAGGGCGGCGTCGGCAAGACCACCTCGACGATCAACCTGGGCGCAGCGCTGGCCGAATACGGCCGCCGGGTGCTGCTGGTGGACATGGACCCGCAGGGCGCGCTGTCCGCCGGGCTGGGCGTACCGCACTACGAGCTGGAAAAGACCATCCACAACGTGCTGGTCGAGCCGCGGATCTCGGTCGACGACGTGCTGCTGCACACCCGGGTCAAAAACCTGGACCTGGTGCCCAGCAACATCGACCTGTCCGCCGCGGAGATTCAGCTGGTCAACGAGGTAGGCCGGGAACAAACCTTGGCCCGGGCGCTGTACCCGGTGCTCGACCGCTACGACTACGTGCTGATCGACTGCCAGCCCTCGCTGGGTCTGCTCACCGTCAACGGGCTGGCCTGCGCCGAGGGCGTCGTCATCCCAACCGAATGCGAGTTCTTCTCGCTGCGCGGGCTGGCGTTGCTCACCGACACCGTCGACAAGGTCCGCGACCGGCTCAACCCCAAGCTCGACATCAGCGGCATCCTGATCACCCGCTATGACCCGCGCACCGTCAACTCCCGCGAGGTGATGGCCCGCGTCGTGGAGCGGTTCGGTGACCTAGTGTTCGACACCGTGATCACCCGTACCGTCCGATTCCCGGAGACCAGCGTCGCGGGGGAGCCCATCACCACCTGGGCGCCCAAATCCAGCGGCGCGCTGGCCTATCGCGCGCTGGCCCGCGAGTTCATCGACCGATTCGGCGTGTGAGCGGCGAAAAAACAGGTCACGCGGCACCCGAGAACGGCTCCTCGGATGGCTTTCAAGTTCGGCTGACCAACTTCGAGGGGCCGTTCGACCTACTGCTGCAGCTCATCTTCGCGCACCGTCTCGATGTCACGGAGGTGGCGTTACACCAGGTCACCGACGACTTCATCGCCTACACAAAGGCCATCGGCCCGCAGCTGGAGCTGGAGGAGACCACCGCGTTCCTGGTCATCGCAGCGACACTGCTCGACCTCAAGGCCGCGCGGCTGCTGCCGACCGGACAGGTGGACGACGAGGAGGACCTGGCCCTGCTGGAGGTGCGCGACCTGCTGTTCGCGCGGCTGTTGCAGTACCGGGCGTTCAAGCACGTTGCGGAGATGTTCGCCGAACTCGAGGCGACCGCGCTGCGCAGCTATCCCCGTTCGGTTTCGCTGGAGGAGCGCTTCGAGGGCCTGCTGCCCGAGGTGATGCTCGGCGTGGACGCCATGCGTTTCGCCGAGATCGCCGCGGTCGCCTTCACGCCGCGCCCGGTGCCCACCGTGGCGACCGGGCACCTGCACGTGCAGTCGGTATCGGTACCCGAGCAGGCCAGACACATCCTGACGATGCTGGAAAGCCTGGGCAGCGGCCAATGGGCGTCGTTCTCGCAGCTAGTCGCGGACTGCACGGTGCCGGTTGAGATCGTCGGGCGCTTCCTCGCGCTGCTCGAACTGTATCGTTCGCGGGCGGTAGCATTCGACCAGTCCGAGCCCCTAGGCGTGCTCCAAATTTCTTGGACCGGTGAGCGACCGACCGCCGAATCCCTGTTAGAAGTGCGAGACCAATGACCGACCCGCGGCGTGACGATGCAGAGCGGAGCGATGAGGAGGAGCGCCGCTCGATGAACGGAAATCCCGAGCTCGATGCGGGCATCCCGGAGATCGCCGAGCCCGCAGAAATGGACCCCGACGAACTCGGCCGGGTGCTGGAGGCGCTGCTACTGGTGGTGGACACCCCGGTGACGGCCGAGGCGCTCGCCTCGGCCACCGGCCAGCCCGTCTACCGCGTCGCCGCCAAGCTGCAGCTCATGGCCGACGAGCTCACCGAACGTGACAGCGGCATCGACCTGCGGCACACCGGCGAGGGATGGCGGCTGTACACCCGTGCCCGGTTCGCGCCGTTCGTGGAAAAGCTGTTGCTGGACGGCGCGCGCAGCAAGCTCACCCGCGCCGCGCTGGAGACGCTGGCGGTGGTTGCCTACCGCCAGCCGGTGACCCGCGCCCGGGTGAGCGCGGTGCGTGGCGTGAATGTGGACGCGGTGATGCGGACTCTGTTGGCGCGCGGACTGATCACCGAGGTCGGCAACGACGAGGACAGCGGGGCGGTGACGTTCGCGACCACCGAATTGTTCCTGGAACGCCTCGGGCTGAACTCGCTGGCCGACCTGCCGGACATCGCGCCACTGCTGCCGGATGTCGACACCATCGACGACCTCAGCGAATCCCTGGACAGCGAACCGCGTTTCATCAAGCTCGCCGGCGGTCAGCCGGCTGATCCGTCGCTGACGTTTGACGTGGATCACGACTGATGGTGGAGTTCGAGGAGCCGCAGGGCACGCGCCTGCAGAAGGTGTTGTCCCAGGCCGGAATTGCGTCCCGTCGGGCCGCCGAGAAGATGATCCTCGACGGACGGGTCGAGATCGACGGGCGGGTGGTGACCGAATTGGGCACCAGGGTCGACCCGGACCAGTCGGTGATCCGTGTCGACGGCGCCCGGGTGGTGCTTGACGACTCGCTGGTTTATCTCGCGCTGAACAAGCCGCGCGGTATGCACTCGACCATGTCCGACGATCGTGGCCGGCCCTGCATCGGTGACCTCATTGAACGAAAAGTTCGGGGCAACAAGAAGTTATTTCACGTGGGGCGGTTGGACGCCGATACCGAGGGGCTGATCCTGCTGACCAACGACGGCGAGTTGGCCCACCGGTTGATGCACCCGTCCCACGAGGTACCCAAGACCTACCTCGCGACGGTGACGGGCGCGGTGCCGCGCGGGCTCGGCAAGCAGCTTCGGGCCGGCATCGAGTTGGAGGACGGACCGGTGCGGCTCGACGACTTCGCCGTCGTGGACTCCATTCCCGGGAAATCGCTGGTGCGGGTGACGCTGCACGAAGGACGCAACCGGATCGTGCGTCGGTTGCTGGCCGCGGTCGGATTTCCGGTGGAAGCGTTGGTGCGCACTGACATTGGCGCGGTCACACTGGGCAAGCAGCGTCCGGGTTCGGTGCGGCCGCTGCGCCGGGATGAGGTCGGTCAACTGTACAAGGCGGTGGGTCTGTGAGCGCGCTCGTCGTGGCCATCGACGGTCCGGCAGGTACCGGAAAGTCCTCTGTTTCCAAGGGTTTGGCGCGCGGCCTGGGCGCGCGATTCCTGGACACCGGAGCGATGTACCGGATCGTGACGTTGGCGGTGCTGCGCGCCGGGGTCGACCCGTCGGACGCCGAGGCCGTCGGCGAGACCGCATCGGACGTGCAGTTGTCGGTCGGCTATGACCCTGACGACAGCAGCTTTTACCTTGCCGGCGAGGACGTTTCGACGGAGATCCGGGGCGACGACGTCACCAGGGCGGTCTCGGCGGTGTCAGCGGTCCCGACGGTACGCACCCGGCTCGTCGACATCCAACGCGAAATGGCCGAGGGCCCGGGCAGTATCGTCGTCGAGGGACGCGACATCGGCACCGTGGTGTTCCCCGATGCGCCCGTGAAGATCTTCCTCACCGCGTCGGCCGAGACCCGCGCGCAGCGCCGCAACGCCCAGAATGTCCGGGCGGGCCTGGCCGACGATTACCCGGCGGTGCTGGCCGACGTACGCCGCCGCGATCACCTGGATTCCACCCGTGCGGTGTCACCGTTGCGGGCGGCCGAGGATGCGATCGTCGTCGACACCAGCGACATGACCGAGAACGAAGTGATCGCCCACCTGTTGGATTTGGTCACGCAGCGAAGCGAGGCGATGCGGTGACGCAGGACGGTACCTGGGCGGACGAAAGCGACTGGGAACTCAGCGATTCCGAACTGGATGAACTGGCCGAGGCCGGCCCGGCGCCCGTCGTGGCGATCGTCGGACGGCCCAACGTCGGCAAGTCGACGTTGGTCAATCGGATCATCGGCCGCCGTGAGGCCGTGGTTCAGGACGTTCCAGGCGTGACGCGGGACCGGGTTTCCTACGACGCGCTGTGGACCGGGCGCCGGTTTGTGGTGCAGGACACCGGGGGATGGGAGCCCGACGCCAAGGGTCTGCAGCAGCTGGTGGCCGAGCAGGCATCGGTGGCCATGCGCACCGCCGATGCGGTGATATTGGTCGTCGACGCGACCGTGGGCGCCACGTCTCCCGATGAGGCCGCCGCCCGCATTCTCCTTCGCTCGGGCAAACCGGTGTTCCTGGCGGCCAACAAGGTTGACAGCGAAAAGGGTGAGGCCGACGCGGCGGCGTTGTGGTCACTCGGACTCGGTGAGCCGCACGCGATCAGCGCCATGCATGGGCGCGGTGTGGCCGATCTGCTCGACGCGGTGCTCGAGGCGCTGCCCGAAGTTTCCGAAGCGGCGCCGAGCGCCGGTGGTCCGCGCCGGGTCGCGCTGGTTGGGAAGCCCAACGTGGGCAAGAGTTCTCTGTTGAACAAGCTGGCCGGTGACGAACGCTCGGTGGTGCACGATGTCGCGGGTACCACGGTCGACCCGGTGGACTCGCTCGTCGAATTGGGCGGCAAGATCTGGAAGTTCGTCGACACCGCCGGGTTGCGCCGCAAGGTCGGGCAGGCCAGCGGACATGAGTTTTATGCCTCGGTCCGCACCCATGGCGCCATCGATGCTGCCGAAGTGGTGATCGTGCTGATCGACGGGTCCCAGCCGCTGACCGAGCAGGATCTGCGGGTGCTGTCGATGGTGATCGAGGCCGGACGGGCGCTGGTGTTGGCCTACAACAAATGGGACCTGGTCGACGAGGACCGCCGCGAGTTGCTGGAACGCGAGATCGACCGGGAACTGGTGCAGGTGCGGTGGGCGCAGCGCGTCAACATCTCAGCCAAGACCGGACGGGCGGTGCAGAAGCTGGTGCCGGCGATGGAGAACGCGCTGGCGTCCTGGGACACCCGGATCGCGACCGGGCCGCTCAACGCGTGGATCAAGGAGGTCGTCGCCGCGACGCCGCCTCCGGTGCGCGGCGGCAAGCAACCGCGGATCCTGTTCGCGACGCAGGCAACCGCGCGGCCGCCGACGTTCGTGTTATTCACCTCCGGTTTCCTGGAGGCCGGCTACCGGCGCTTCCTGGAACGGCGGCTGCGCGAGACATTCGGCTTCGAGGGCAGCCCGATCCGGATCAATGTGCGGGTGCGGGAGAAGCGCGGACCCAAGCGGCGCTGAACCTAAGACAAGCAGGCGCGGTCGCCTCTACGCTGACCAGCAGGATCAAAGTGTGAGGACTGGCCGATTACCTACCTGACCACCCAGCCGCAGGTGCTGGCTGCGGCAGCAGCGGATCTTTCCGGGATCGGCTCGGCCGTTGCCGAGGCGACCTCGGCCGCGTCGGGACGTACCACCGGCGTGGTGGCCGCGGCCCTGGACGAGGTGTCGGTGGCCACGGCTGCGCTGTTCAACGGCTTCGCTCAGGAATGCCAGGCAGTTGTTGGTCAGGCGGCCGCATTCCACCAGGAGTTCGCTCGTGCGGTGGCCGCCGCGGAAAGCGCCTATCTGGCGGCGGAGACCGGCAACGCGGCCGCAGCAACCGACGTCACGCTCGTGATGGGCGGCAGTGGCAATCCGATACCTCCACTGAGTTACGTGAATGCCGTTGTCTCGAAATATATTACGCCCCACTTCCCGGCTTTCACGGTCGCCAACGCGGTGTCGCTGTTCACCCCGGAAGCGTTTTATCCACTCACCGGCATCAAGGACCTGGTGCCGAACGTGTCGGTGTCCGAAGGTGTGCAAATACTGGACACCGCCATCAAGCAGCAACTCGCGACGGGAAACAACGTTGCGGTGTTGGGGTTCTCCCAGAGCTCCATCATCTCCTCGCTGGAAATGATGGCGCTCAACCCCAGCGGCACGCCGAGCGCGCTTCCGATCGTTTTCACGCTGCTCGGGAATCCCATGAATCCCAACGGGGGTCTGCTGGCCCGCTTCCCCGGATTGGAGATGCCGAGCCTGGGATTCACCTTCTACGGCGCGACACCTGCCAATAGCTTCGAGACGAACATCTACACCATCGAGTACGACGGTTTTGCCGACTTCCCGCAATACCCGCTGAACATCCTGGCCGACCTCAATGCCCTTGCCGGCATCTACTACGTGCACGGCACCTATGCGAATCTCACACCGGCACAGATTGATTCGGCTATCCATCTGACCAACACGGTCGGCCCCACCACGACCGACTATTACATGATCCCCAACCCGCAACTGCCGCTGACGCAAGGACTGCGGGCGCTGCCGCTGATCGGTACGCCGCTGGCAGATCTGGTCGAACCGAATCTTCGGATCCTCGTAAACCTGGGTTACGGCAGTCCCGATCAGGGCTGGTCGACCGGGCCACCGAACGTGCACACGCCGTTCGGACTGTTTCCGCCGGTTGACCCCGTCGACGTCTCCGCCCGCCTGGCCGTGGGCACTCAGCAGGGCGTCAACGCCTTCGCCAACGACATCGCCTTCATGGCGTCCCAGGCGTCGCCGTCGGACCTGGTGGATGTCGTGTCGTCGGTGCCGTTGCCCTCGCCTGACTGGATCGCGCGCCTGGTGGCGAACCCAGTCAACTCGGTCAACACCCTGGCCAGTGCGATATCAACCGGCTACTCGGTGCTGCTGCCCACGGCGGACTTCGCGACCGCGGCGCTGACGTCGGTGCCGGCCTACAACCTGCAGCTGTTCGGCGAAGGGCTGGCGCAGGCCGCCACGGGGGACCCGATCGGGCTGGTCAACGCGATCGGCCGGCCGATCGCTGCCGATGCTGCCCTGTTCTCGATCGCGGGCGGATTCGAAGCCCTGGTGCTGATATCCGCGGTGCAGTCGATCATGGATGACCTCAGCAGCCTCTGAGGCCGGTGGTGCCGTGATAGCGGTGGGGGGTGGCTGCGGTAGGCTGTCGACCTGCTGCCGGTTGATGCCGGCGGCGCCGGGCTGTGGCGCAGTTTGGTAGCGCACTTGACTGGGGGTCAAGTGGTCGCAGGTTCAAATCCTGTCAGCCCGACTAGAAAACATGCAGTTCAGAGGCGGTTTCCGAGGTTCGAGAGCCGCCTGTTTACGCTGTACCGCCTTTGCATACCGCCATTACAATCCGAGCGCATCCCCGACCCCGTTGACTGCGGCCCGTGCGGCATCATCGCTGGCGTGCCCGTAAAGGTCACCGGTGATGCTGATCGATGCGTGCCCGAGTAGGTCGGCCGCAGCCTTAATATGCACGCCTGATTCAAGCCAGCCGACGGCTGCCGAATGGCGCAACGTCTGTGCGCCGACGTCGGCGATGCCGGCCTTCTCGGCGGGCAATCCCGACGGTGCGCAGCAGGTTGCGCGGGTCGACCCATCCGCCAGCATCCGTGGCGAACACTGTCCCAGTGTCGGCCCGCTGGTCGCGGGCGTGCAGCCGCTCGGCGACCTGCTCCTTGCGATGTGCCTTCGGCTCGGCGACGAGGCCGGCCGTCAGCGGGATGCGCCGGCACGCACTCCGAAGGTTTGCCGTTCTTACCGCAGTCGACGCGAGGTGCGTCCTTCTGCTTCGATGTGCCGATCCGGTGATGCGTGCCGTTCGTGGACCGGCAACGACGTCATCCGTGGATAGAGGATCGCTGGACCGAGCCATCGCGCAATAAAGCGGCGTAGTGCGCTTGCGTCGCGGTGCTGCTGCCCGGGATCGGTCAGCAGAGAATGCACTGTGCGCAAGGTCATTTCGGCAAGCTCACGGAGCGAAGCGGTGTCGAAGCCGTGAAGCTCCCAATCGACATCGAGGCGGCGGAAGCCCGACAAGCAGAAAACGATCGCTGTGTCGGAGGTGAGCGAGATGGTAGCTCCGTCCTCAGGTGCCTGGGTAAGCAAGCTCTCCAACTGTGGATCGCCGGTGAGGTTCTCGACTGCGAACGAGATTATTTCGACGACTGCAGTGACCGGGTCGTTCAGACCGCTGACGTGGCCTACAGCCTGGTCGATGAATCCGTTGACCGCACGCATTGCACTGGCCATCAGGAGCGCGTCGGCGTTGGGAAAGTACCGGTATACCGTCTGACGAGTGACTCCGAGCCTTCGGGCGACGTCGGCAAGCTTTATCGCCGACCCGTGTTCAGCGATCACGTCGTCTACCGCATCCAGAATGCGGCCGATTGCCTCTTCGTCCGAGGCGGGTGTGACACCCGCCCAGCCGCGACTACGCATCCGCTGCCACAAGCATTTCGCTGTCGAACTCGATCTCAAGTGTCGTCGGGCCGGTCATACCGAGCAGGGATTTCCACGGCGCAGGAGCGATGCGGTGGGGTGCGGTGAGGCGTCGGGTGAGGATTGTGAGTGCTTCCGCCAGTTCCCGGCGTGCGAGGTTCGCGCCTAGGCAGTAGTGCGCACCACCACCGAAAGTCAGAATCGCGGGCACGTCCTTGCGCGCGATGTCGAACCGATCTGCATTCTCATAGATCGCTGGATCACGGTTGGCTGCAAAGGTGTTCACGACTACAAAGGTGCCCGCCGGGAACGTGTACCCACCAAATTCGGCATCCTCGCTAGCGGCTCGCACCGCGATGCAGACCGCCGGCGAGTGCCGCATGGTCTCCTCGACCGCCTGCATCGCAAGCTCTGGCTGGTGGCCCAGCCTCGCCCATTGATCCGGATGCTCGCACAGCACCTGCACCGAGGCGGCAAGCTGGTGTCGGGTGGTGTCCGTCCCCGCCATCAGGAAGCCAGCCACCAGCATGCGCAGTTCGTCGAGATTGAGCCGGTCGCCCTCGCTTTCGGCGCGAATGAGCTCAGACAGCAGATCATCAGTCAGGTGACTTCGGCGTGCGGCGACCATGTCATCGACGTAGGCGTCCAGTTCGTTCCACGACCGCATGATCGTGGCTTCATCGAAATCGGCGTCGGGCTGAATGTTGAAAGCCTTGAAGATTTCGTCGGTCCACTGTGCGAAAAGATGCCAGTCTTCTCGAGGCGCACCGATCAGCGCACACATGATCGGGGTGGGATAGGGCCGCGCGATGTCGGTCACGACGTCGCAGCGACCGACCTCTACTACTTGATCGATCAGTGCGTTTACCACCTCATGAATCGTGTCCTGTAGAGGTGACGTAGCGCGCGGAGTGAACGCCCTCGACACCAGTTTGCGTAAGCGAGTATGTGGGGGACCATCGAGGCCCAGGAGGCTGCTCATCAGCTTGTCGTACAGGGGGCCTGAGGTGACGCCCTGCGCTGCTAGCGACAACCCAGGTGGCAGCCTGAATCTGCTGTCGCGCAGCATATCCCGCGCCAGGCCGTAGGAAAGTATCTCGGGACCGAGAGGACCAATGGCGATGGGTGCACGCGACTGCGCAGTTCGCACGTCTTCCAGGATGTCCTGCGGAGTGGCGGTGAAGTCGTAGCTGAACGTGGGCAGGCCAGCTTCGAAGACGTTGGGAGCGGCGCTACTTACGTTCATCGCGATATCTCACATTCGATTGAAGGCCCGACGGGCCGAGTCACGGACAACTATATCCAAAATGTATGACCATAGCCCTGAGCTCGTCAACATAGACCGTATATTCGCAGTTAAACGCCTGTGCCACGTACCGTGGTCATACGGATTGTCGCCTCGTGTCCGCGCCGCTGCGAGGGGCAGTTGGTCAAGCCGTTCTGTGGCTCCGTCTCGCGCCAGACTGCCCGACGATCCGGTACCGGCCTTTCTCGTTAAGAAACTGGGGCGCATGCCAATCCGTATGCCAGCGGCGCGAATAAACTGCATCCGCCGCCACGCCGAACTCTCTATTGCCGTCGCAACGAGCCGCACGAAGCGGGCAGCAGCATGTTGTGAGAGGTTTCCTCGAATAGCCGCGCAGCGGTCGCGTCGGGCTCAGGCCGTCGGCGGGACCTGCGCCAGCGCCTCGGCCAGTTCGCGCGCCGAAGCGAAGCGATTCTCTGGCTCACGCTCCAGCAGGCGGCTGATCACCGTGCTCAGCACGGGCGGTACGTCGTTGGCGAAAGTCAACACGTCCGGCGCTCTCTGCTCCAACATAGCGGCGAGGATCGCCACAGGGCTCGTGGCCTGGTACGGCAGCCGGCCCGTCAGGCACTCGAACAACACCACGCCCACCGCGTACAGATCGGTGCGCGCGTCCAGGTCACCGCCCATCAGCTGCTCCGGCGGCATGTAGTTCACCGTGCCGACGACGAAGCCGGCCTGTGTCAGCGCCTCGGTGCGCTGCACCGTGCGGGCCAGGCCGAAGTCCGCCACCTTTAGCATGCCGCTTTCGTCGATCATCAGATTTGTCGGCTTGATGTCGCGGTGCACGATGTCCTGGTCGTGGGCCACTGCCAGCGCGTCGGCCAGCTGCGTGCCGATGGCCAGTGTGGACTCGACCGTGAGCCGCCCGCGCTTTCTGATCAGGTCGGACACGGTCACGCCGCGGATGAACTCCATGGTGATGTAGTGGGTGCCTTCCCACTCGCCGATGTCGTGCGAGCGGACCACGTTGGGGTGGGAGATCTTGCGGGCCAGCTTCATCTCGGTGCGCAGGCGCTCGAGCCCCACCGGTTCCTCGGCCAGCAACGACGGATGCAGCATCTTGAGCGCTACGTCCTCACCCAGCTCGCGGTCGTAGACCAGGTACACCGCGCCCATGCCGCCGACGCCCAGCTCGCGGCGGACCTGATAGCGGCCCGCGATGACCTGGTCCGTCGCCGCAGGCCCGGACGCGGCCCCCTCGGCGGTCACGCCGGACTGCTCCATCTCGCGGCGCAGGCCGCGCACCCGCGCCCGGAGCCGTTCCTCGCGCGAGCGGATGCCTCGCACCATGCGGTCGAACACGCGCGCCAGCTGGCCCAGCTGGTCCTGTCGCGCCAGCAGGTCGGCAAGCAGTTTCGGGTCGTAGGTCTGCGCCTCGACCGCTTCGGCCGCCGCAGTGAGCCGGGCCACCCGGTGCAGGTACGCCAACTCCAGATCGCGCAGCCGTTTGCGCTCCAGTGACGTGCGGATGCGCGCCGCGAGCACCACGCTCTCGTACGGCTTGGTGAGGTGGTCCTCGGCGCCGCGCTCCAGGCAGCGCACGACGCTGGCGGCATCGCCCTCACCCGAGACCACGATGACCGGGATGTGCTGGGTGCGCGCGTCGGCCTTGAGTCGCTCGAGCAGCTCGAAGCCGTCCATGCCTGGCATGTTCAGGTCGGTAATTACCAGGTCCGGGGCGTCGCGCTCGGCCGCCTCCAGTCCGGCGCGCCCGTTCTCGGCCATGATCACCGAGTGGCCCAATCGCTCCAGCACCATCGCCAGTTGCTCGCGCAGCAGCTCATCGTCGTCCACCACTAGTACGCGCGCCGCGCCGGCCACCTTCGGCTCGGCCGAAGCGTCTGCTGCGTTAACCGCCTGCGTCGCCCCGGCGCGGAAACCGCCCGCGGCCAGCAGCGCGGCGGCGCCCTCCCGCGCGGCGCGCGCGTCCTGCAGTACCAGCTCTTCCTCGAGGTCGGTCGGGATCATAGTCAGCAGCCGGGTCAGCGCGTCCGCGACTTCCTTGAGCGGCGCGCGCAGCGCGGACTGAAGCTCCTCGAGCGCACGCGCATCGGTCACCTGGCCGCCGCCGGGCGGCCGCACGAGGAGCGTGGCCAGATAGCGCGCCTGCACCAGGGCGTGCCCCGCGTGCTCGCGCCAAGCGTGGTGAGCAGGGCGGTGCAGGTCGGCCAGCAACCGCTCGCAGTCACCGGCGAGGCGATGTACGCCGGCACTCAGCTGGTGCCGGGCCAGCGTGACTCGTTCCAGCTCGCCCGACTCTACGTTGAACACCGGCGCCGCTATGGTCGCGTCCAGCTCGCTCACCTGCTATCCCCCACGATCGCCTCTCGGGTGCGGCAGGACCGCTCGCACTGCCTCGACCAGCCGCGCTAACTCCTCCGCCAGCCGCGCGTTGGCCGCGCGAAGCTCGCCCTCGCTCGCCTGTTGCTTGATCGCGGACTCCAGCGCCGCGGCCCTCGCTTGGACCTCGACGGCGCCCACCGCGCCGGCGGACCCCTTGAGCGAGTGCGCCGAGCGCTGGGCGTCGGCCAGCTCGCCGCGGTCCAGCTGCCCCGTGATGGTCGCCGCCATCGCCGCGGAATTGCCCCAGGCGAACCTGTGAAGCAGGCGTTCGTACATGGAACGGTCGTTCATCATGCGGCCGATGGCGGCCTTCACGTCGAGACCAGCGATGCCCTCGAGGGTGGCGGTTCGGGGCGCACCCGTCGGGCCGTCGGCCGCCGCGCGGGCCACCGAAGACGGGGCCCGCCCCGCCCCACCCTGCGGCCGCCATCGCAACAGCTTGCCGAACAGGTCGGCCGGTTCGATCGGCTTGGCGATGTGATCGTTCATCCCGGCCGCGAGACAGCGTTCGCGATCGCCGGCCATGGCGTTCGCCGTCATCGCCAGGATGGCGAGCTGGCTGATCGAGAACTGTTGGCGAATGCGGCGTGTGGCCTCCTCGCCGTCCATCACCGGCATCTGCATGTCCATGAGCACCAGGTCGTAGCGCCGTTGGCCGACCCGCTCCACGGCGATCTGTCCGTTCTCGGCTACGTCGACCTCAAGCCCAGCGTTCTTCAGAAGCTCGGTGGCCACCAGCTGATTCAGCTCGTTGTCTTCGACCAGCAACACCTGCAGCCCCTGGAGCGGAGCCAGGTCGGGCAGATCGGTCGGCTGCACGGCGGACTCCCTGGCGCTGGTGGCGCCAAACGTGTTGATGACGGTATCGAACAGCAGCGACGGGCTGACCGGTTTGACCAGCGTGGCCTGGATGCCGGCCACGCCGGCTTCCTGGATCACCTCGGCATGGCCGTAGGCGGTGACCATCACACGGCGCGGCTGCGCGTTGAGCGGTAGGGCAGCTATGCGGCGAGCCGTCTCGATGCCGTCGATGCCGCCGGGCATGCTCCAGTCGAGGAACACCACGTCGTACGGCTCGCCCGACCGGTCCGCTGCAGCGACGCGGTCCAGGGCATCCTCCCCGCGCGTCACCGTGTCGACGCGGAACGTCATGTATGACAGCATCCCTGCCAGCACCTCGCGCGCAGTGGCGCTGTCATCCACGACCAGGGCGCGCCGGTCGCGGAGGTCCGGCGACGGCTGGAGCAGTTGTTCCGTTACCGCCCCGCGCCCCAACGGCGCCGTGAACCAGAATGTGCTGCCCCGGCCGAGCTCGCTCTCCACTCCCACGGCACCGCCCATCAGCTCGGCGAGCCGCTTGCTGATGGCCAGGCCGAGGCCAGTGCCGCCGTACTTGCGGGAGGTAGAGGCGTCGGCCTGCTGGAACGACTGGAACAGCAGCGCCTGCTGCTCGGGCGTCAGCCCCATGCCGGTGTCGCGCACCTCGAAACGCACGCGGAGGTCGTCGGCGGTCTCCTCCTCCACGCGCACGCGGATGACGATCTCGCCCCGCTCGGTGAACTTGACCGCGTTGTTGGCGTAGTTGATGACGATTTGGCTGATGCGCAGCGGGTCACCGCGCAACGCGCGCGGCATGCGCGGGTCCACGTCGAAGGTCAGCTCGAGACCCTTCTTTGTGGCCTTGTCGGTCACCAGCGCCGCCACGTTCTCCAACAGGCGGTCGACGTGGAAGTCGACCGTCTCGACCGTGAGCTTGCCGGCTTCGATCTTGGAGAAGTCGAGGATGTCGTTGATGATGCCCAGCAGGTGCTTGCCCGAGCCCTCGATCTTCTGCACGTAGTCACGCTGGTGGCGGTCGAGGTCGGTGAGCAGCGCGAGGTGCGACAAGCCGATGATGGCGTTCATCGGCGTGCGGATCTCGTGGCTCATGTTGGCCAGGAAGTCCGCCTTGGCCTGGGCGGCCACCTCGGCGGCGTCGCGCGCGGTTTCGAGCTCGGCCTGGAGCGTTTTCATCTCGGTGATGTCCTGCACCACGCCGTACATCTGCTGTGGTTGGCCGGCCTGGTCTCGCACTAGTGTCGCCAGCGCCCGGACCCAGATGACATGGCCGTCGCTCGGACGGCGGTAGGGATAAGTCGCATCGTAGGCCGGGTAGCGGCCCTCGATGGTGCCCTGGAGCTGCTCGCAGGTCGCCTCGGCGGCGGCCGGGTCCACCGCGCCAATACGTGCGCGCCACTGGTCGGTAAGGCGGAGCCGACCTCTCTCGTCGCTGGTCTCACCTAAGATCTCCTGGACCCGCTGCGAGGCGTAGTAATGATCGGGATCGGCGAAGTCGATGTGCCAGTGACCCGAATGGGAGAGCTTGAGCGCCGTGTCGGCGAGGAAATGGCTGCGGTCGAGCTGTGCACGCAGCTCGAGATCCTGGGTCACGTCCCGTACGGCCGCCAGTACCAGCCGCTCGCCGCCCGGATGAACGATGGCCAGGCTGATGTCCACCGGGACTTCGCTGCCATCCTTTCGCACGGCGCGCAGCGCGGCGCGCTGGGAGATTGCGCCCATGCGGCGGTTGACGCCGCCGTCCAGGAACGACTTGCGCAGGCCGGGGTGCACGCCGCGGATGCGGTGGGGGACCAACATCTCGATCTTCGACCCCAACAGCTCGGTGGGTTCGTAGCCGAAGAGGTCCAGGACGGCGCGGTTGGCGGACCGGATGGTGCCGTCCTCGGTCACGGTGAGCATGGCATCGGGCGCACCGTCGAAGATGGCCTCGTGGTGCGTCGCCAGGGGGGCGCGCTCCTGGCGCGGCCGTCCCCACGCGCCGCCAGCGGCGGACAGTCCTTCCATATCGGCAACCTCGGGCTAGGGCGCCAATGGCACTTTCGATATTCAGGCGGGTGCTTCGCGCGCTTCACGTTTCATCATCGGTGTGTCCCTCGTCACCAATGTAGCCTCGACCCCCACCAGCCGACCACCGCGCCGTGGCCCTCGAACGCCCGGTCCACCAGCGCCTCCACGGCCGACATCTCCTACGCCGACCGTCCAGGTGGCCTCCGCACGCCTAACGCCGCCATGCTGTTCTCGGATGCCCAATGTCGACGTCCTCATCTCGAACCTTCGCGATCTCAAACGCATTTGAAGCCGCTCTAGCCCCGCTTCCGGCAGATCAGCAACGCCTCGACATAATCCCACCGATACCGCTCCGGATCGTCCGCCACACGACCCTCAAGCTCGCCGAGAAAGTCAGCGAGGAGATCGGCAGCGCGCATACCGGTTTCGCGCGCGAACGCACGCAAGAACAGCGGCCCGCCCCACGCGGTGATGCTTTTGACGTAGTCCCGTGCAAACACCGCCGCCTCGTCATGCCGATAGGGGTTATCAAGACGGAACAGTTCGGCGCTTTCGAGCGCCAGTCCGCCCACCTGCCCGCCGCCCACCTCGAAGGGAGCACAGAACTCGTCGAGCGTGCGCGACCAGACCGGAACGACAGCCGCCTCCACGGTGGCGCTGCCGATGCGGCCGGCGTTGCGCCACTCGGCAAGCAACCGATTCATGTCTGCGATGATCTCGGCGTACAGACCGGTCCTGTCGGGGCATGGTGTGGGGGAGGCGGGGATGGCGGCGACGAACCACCCGCCCGGCGCGAGCTCTGCGGCGCGCATTTCGAGCAGGCACTGCCAATGCCGCTGCGCGGCAGCACGCCAAGCGCGGCGCTCCTCGCTATCCACATGATCGGGATAGCCCGGGAAGATCGAGCCACTCGACGGCAAACCGGCGGTGTCGGGCACCCAGTGCATGCATGTTCCGGTCACCGCGATGTGCACGGTGCCTGTCGGCAAGCAAGGCGCCTGATGCAAGGGAATTCCGGCCATAGAAACGACCGTCGCCGCAGTTGGGACCCGATCGAACGCTCGTCGACAAGCCTCGCCGTGGGCTTCCGGCTCGGTGTAGTGAGCGCCCGTTCCTTCGTCGGCAACGCCAGGTCCGGTCTGACCCTGCGCGGGGATTACGACGACCCCGCTCCCATCCGAAACCGGCCTAAAGGCTTCCTGCAAATGGCCGGCGGCGACATTCCAACTGTTCGTCGGAAGATCGACGAGCGCGTAGCTCAACGGCCGTCCGTCGCGCAGCGCCGCGAGATCGCGGATGAGGCCGTGCGAGTTCACCCCGTCGGCGGCACCCAGATCCGCCACCCGAAGCACCGGTTCGCTCGCAAGGTGCTGAGCGGCGGACAGGACGGCCGGGTGAGTGGCCTCAAAGGCGGCGAGTTGCGAAAGGGCGTGTCGTGCATAGTCATCCGCCATGCTCGACAGTTCCGGACGACGTGAGGCCGTGGCAGTCCCTTTCCCGCGCGACGCCGTCGCGGGCGGGACGGCGCGACGGGATTATCGTGCCACGAGCCAATGTGCTGGCCAAGATCGACAAGCGAATTCAAAATCGGCAGCCATGGAATCAATAGGCGCTGATTTCCGGCCGATGCCGCAAGGGTGCCGTTGAGTTCGGATCCCTGCGGGCGTTGGCTGACGGCAGTCCACACCATGCGGTCAGTGTGAGATTCTGCTGGTGTGTCCGCGCCAGTGGCGGCTGCTCCTTCGGGAGTAGTGACGTTTCTGTTCACCGACGTCGAAGGGTCGACCCGCCGGTGGGAAGCTGACGCGGATTCGATGCGGCTGGCGCTGGCCGCCCACGACGAGCTGTTGCGATCGGTGATCCAGACGCACAACGGTTGGTTGTTCAAGCACACGGGTGACGGGATTTGCGCCGCTTTCGCCTCGCCGCGCTGTGCGGTCGATGCGGCGGTGGCCGCGCAGCGGTCCTTGAAACTGCCGGTGCGGATGGGCATCGCGACCGGTGAAGCCGAGCCGCGAGACGGAGATTACTTCGGTGCGGTGCTGAACCGTGCGGCGCGGGTGATGGCTGCGGGTCACGGCGGCCAGATTCTCCTGGCCGAGTCGACGGCAGGGCTTTTGAGCGGGGTGGAGCTACTGGATCTGGGGCCGCGACGGTTACGGGGTGTCCCTATGCCGATCGGTGTATTCCAGGTCCGAGCTCCGGGCTTACGCACGGAGTTTCCCCCGCTGCGGGCACTCGGTGCCAATCCGGGAAATCTAATGCAAACCGGCAGCAAGTTGATCGGACGCGAGGTCGAGGTCGCAAAGATCCAAACGGCGGTCAGGGCGCATCGGCTGGTGACGCTCACGGGTGTTGGTGGGGTCGGTAAGACGTGCCTTGCGATGGAGGTCGCCGCCCGACTGGTCGATGAATTTCCCGACGGCGTTTGGTTTTTCGAGTTGGCGGCGGTCACCGATCCGGCCGCCGTGCCCGACGCGATGGCGGTGGTGCTGGGCATCACGCAGCAGCCGGGAAAGACTGTCAGCGAGTCGGTCGCCGCTGCGTTGGAGGACCGGGTCCGGCTCTTGGTGATTGACAACTGCGAGCACGTTCTCACCGCCGCCGCAGACCTGATCGAGGCGATACTTGCGTCCTCGGCGACGGTACGAATCCTCGCTACCAGCCGCGAAGGACTCGGCAGTCTGGAGGAGCGGGTATGGCCAGTGCGTTCCCTGAATGCAGCGGGAATCGACTCCGCGGCGGTGAGCCTGTTCGTCGAGCGCGCGCAAGGCATTGCGCCCAGCTTCTCGCTGGCCGACGGTGCCGAAGCGACCGCAATCGCTGAGGTATGTCAACGCCTCGATGGGATCCCATTGGCTATCGAATTGGCTGCCTCGCGGATGGGCTCGATGACCGCCAGTGAACTGCGTGATCGACTCGATCACCGATTCAGGCTCCTGGTCGGCTCGCGCCGTGGCCTGGAGCGGCACCACACGCTGCGCCACGCCGTGGCCTGGTCTTACGACCTTCTCGGTAACGCCGAAAGGATCGTGCTGGAACGCTGTTCAGTCTTCACCGGCGGATTCGACCTCCAAAGCGCTTGTGCGGTAGCCGGATCCGATGATAGCGACGAGTACGCGATCCTCGAGGTGCTCGACGCCTTGGTGCGCAAGTCGCTACTCGCGGTGAACCAGACCGGTGCACGAACCCGTTTTTCGATGCTGGAGACGATCCGCCAGTTCGCCGAGGAACGACTCACCCTCCGCGGCGAAGCAGCCGAAGTCCGTAACGCCCACTCGCGATACTTCGCTAGGCGGGAGACCGACCTCATGGATATGTGGGACGGCCCGCGTCAACGAGAGACATACGACTGGCTCATGGTCGAGCTGTCCAACCTGCGCACCGCGTTTCGGTGGGCCGCGGACCACAGTGACCTGGACGCGGGCGCCGCGATCGCGTCCTATGCGGCCTTTCTTGGACCGTTTCTTGAAAACTACGAACCGATCACTTGGGCCGAAGAGTTGATCGAACCCCTCCGCGCTGTGGGACATCCCCGTCTCGCCGCAGTATGTGTGGGGGCATCCCTGTGCTGCCTGATCGGACGCTTCGATCAGGCCGTGCACTACAGCGAGATCGGCCAGCCCGTCATCGCGGCCGCCGGCGACAAGGTGTCCTACTTCGGTGAAGCATGGCTCGGCAGTGCGTATTTGTTCGTCGGCCGGCCCGAACGGTATGTCGACTTATGCCGAGCCCAGCTGGCCCGCAGTGGTGACACAAACACCATGGCCAAGGCGAATCTCGCGTTCGCCCTATCCGTCACCGGTTCGACCAGCGAGGCGCTCGCCGCTGCTAAGGGTCTTCTGGATACCGCCGAAGCGATCGGGAATCCGTGGGTGCTCGCTTACACCCTCTTCGCTTGCGGATATGCCTTCCGCGACACCGATCCAGACCTCGCGCTCGAGGTGTTGCGCCGCGCGGTGCTCGTCGCTGAGGACAGCGGCAACCGCTTCTTCGAGACCCAACTGGGGTACTGGCTGTGCGGATTCGAGGCCGAGCAGGGAAACCCGTTGGCGGCGTTGAAGTCCCTCGACACTGCAATCCGCAATAACTATGAGTCGGGCAACATCGGCATGCTGCCTAACCCGCTGGCAATCCTTGCCGGCGTCCTCGACCGGCTCGGACGCTACCAACCAGCTGCCACCATCACCGGTTTCGCGGCGGTCAACCCCATGGCCGCGGTCACCCTGCCCGAACTCCGGACACGGATAGCGCACTTGCGCGCAATGCTCGGTGACCAAACCTATGAATCCCTTACACGCAGCGGGAAATCGATGACGATCTCCGCCATGGTGACGTACGCCCACGACCAAATTGACCAGGCGCGAGCCGAAGCTACCGACGAAGCTTGAGCAAATAGCGCCCTTCGTCGATACGAGCGCGTAGGGTCAGAGCGCCATGGTTTCGCCACCGGGACCCCCGGAACGCGAGCGGCCCGCGCCGCATCCGCATCCGCCCCCATCGCCGCCGGGAGCCCATCCGGCGGCGGGAAACTTCGCGGCCGCCGGTCCAACCCAACGGCCGCCGCGAGTCAAGGCCAAACGCAGAAGCACACCGTGGATCATCGCCGGTATTGCAGCTGCACTCGTGACAGTCACCGCAATAGCGGCAATCCTGTTTCTCCAGAACATATCTGGCGAATCACCCAAAGGTCAGGTGGTATTGCCCTTCAGCGGGTTGAACGATATCGGCGGTGTGGCAGTGGACAATTCGGGCGCAGTCTACGTAACCGACTCAAAAGCCAATCGGGTGCTGAAGCTGGCAGCGGGCTCGACTACCGCAGCCGAGCTGCCCTTCACCGGTCTAGACAACCCCCACGGTGTCGCCGTCGACTCCTCCGGCTCGGTATACGTCGCTGACACGGGCAACAACCGCGTGCTGAGGTTGGCCTCCGGCGAGAAGAGCCCAACCCAGCTACCGTTCACCGGATTCAACAGCGGCAACCGCCCCAGCCGGGTGGCGGTGGATGCCAAGGGCACCGTGTATTGCATGGACTCCGTCCAGTTGCTCAAGCTGCCGGCGGGTTCCTCCAAGATGGTGTACGTGCAGAGCGGGGAGGCCTGGCTGAGCAACTCGGCCGGGATGGCCGTCGACAAAAACGGTGCGGTGTACCTGCTCGCCGTCGACACCATCTATTACGGCAAGTCCGAAACCAGCGTGCTGAAAATGGATGCCGACCGGAGCCAGCCCAGCAAGCTGGAACCGCCCATCGCCGGGCTGAAACGTCCTGCCGGTCTGGCCGTCGACGGCAACGGCGCACTGTATATCGCAGACGAAGAAACCAACCGGATCCTGAAGTTGCCCTCCGGCGCCAAAGACCCCATCGAATTGCCTTTCACCGGCCTGAGCGAGCCCGGTGACGTGGCGGTGGATAAGGCCGGGAACGTCTATGTCGTCGACACTGGCAACAAGCGGGTGCTCAAACTGTCGACGTAGAGGACCTGGTACCAACGCGCAGAACTAACCGTGATGCGGCGGTCGTTCGTCGCGCAGCCGGCCCTCGTCAAACGCCTCGCGCACCTGGTCCTCGTCGCCGAACCGCTCCAAGTCCTCCCGGGTGACGGGCGCGCGCGGCGGTTTTGGCGCGCGTGTCGGTTCGGTAGCCATCGCACAATTGTCCTCCGGTCGCCTCAAGCCATTGCGGGCTCCTTCTGTCTCGGCATTGGCCCGCGGTAATCCACCACGTGGTCAGCTGAGATCATTCGGCTGAAGCAGGAAACCAAGCACTACGGATCTCGAGGAGAGCGATGATGGAATCAACTGCAGCACAGCAGGACCCGAAGCCTCCGGAAGGGGATTGGCTGGGCACAAAGTTCCTACGGTTCGATCGGGAAGGCCCGTTCGGGATCTGCACCCTCGACCGGCCGGAGGCACGCAACGCGATGACCCCGGCGATGTATTTCGGCATCAAGTATGCGGTCAAGCACGTCGACGCCGATGCCGACCTCGCCGGCCTGTTGATTACCGGCACCGGTGATGTCTTCGCGCCCGGCGGTGACATGGGTGGCGGTGGTGAAGACAACTGGCTGACGTTCGGATCAGTGCTGGGGATGGACGCCCTGCCGTTCGACACGCTGCGCCAGTCGGCTAAACCAGTGGTAGCCGCGGTCAACGGCCTATGCCAGGGCGGGGGGCTGCAGATCGCACTGTGCTCGGACATGGCGGTGGTCAGTGAGCGCGCCACCTTCCGCGTGCCCGAGCTCTACCGCGGGATCGCCGACACCTACTACAGCCACACGCTGGCCCGGCTGATCGGGCCGGTACGCACTCGCGATCTCATGTTTACCGGCCGAACGCTCTCGGCGGCCGAGGCTCTGAACTGGGGCCTGGTGGCGCGCGTGGTCCCGCACGACGAGTTGCACAACGCCGCGCGCGAGGTCCTGGCTCAGTGCTGCCGCACTGCGCCCCAGGCTCGCAGCGTCGTCAAGGCCAGCCTGGACAACTATGTCGGGCTCTACGACCGGATCGCAATGCAGTCCAGTCTCGGTGCGCCCGAGTCGATCGAGGGCTTCCTGGCATTCAAGGAACGCCGTTCCCCCGACTGGGTGCATCCCGCACTGGAGCTCGACGGACGTCTCTAACTTTGGAGGAGAAACCGCCAGTGGCAGACAACCTAGAGGACATGTTCGGAATTGGCGGAAGGATCGCCGTCGTCACCGGCGCGGCCGGCGGCATCGGTCTGGGAGTTGCGCAGGTGCTCGCTCTCGCCGGCGCTACCGTCGTGCTGGCGGACTGTGACCACGCCGCAGCCGAGCGCCACGCCGCAGCCTTCACCGCGAGAGGCCAGCAAGCCGTCGCGGTCGACGTGGATCTGGCGGACGAGGCATCGATCGTGCGGGCCTGCGCCCAGATTGTCGAAATCGGTGGTGTTCGTGTTCCTTGGCTTTTAGTCAACAACGCCGCGTTGCAGGATCGGGAACCGTTACTGGATGCGACCGCCGCTGAATGGGATCGAATCCAGAATGTCAACGCGCGAGGCGCATTCCTCATGACCCGGGAGATCGCGCGCGCGATGGTCGCCGCGCAACAGGGCGGAAGGATCGTCAACATCGCATCTAACGCCCTGCGCGGGGGTCTTATCAAAGGCCTCGTGTCCTATACGTCGTCTAAGGGCGCGTTGGCGGCACTGAGTCTCGCCACCGCGTTCGAGCTTGCCGACTACGACATCACCGTCAACACCGTGCTGCCCGGCGCCGTCATCACTCCCGGCGCAATCAACGCCAAAGGTCCGCTCAGCGACGGTCCGGCAACTCGCAAGACACCGTTCGGATTCCAGGAGCCGCACGAAATTGGCGCCGCAGTGCTCTATTTCGCCTCACCTGCGGCTCGAGCGGTTACCAATCAGGTACTCGCCGTGGACGGCGGGTTCTCCGTCAGCTGAGCCGACGCCGCGGGCATGGGTATCCAGACGGATCCAAGCGGGGGTAGGACTCCAAACATGATGAACAAGCAACAGTTGGCCGAAGAACTCGCCCAGCCCGGCGCCCAAGAGCTGCTCTCGGGTTCGATGGCGCGGCTGGCCTATAACGGACACGACGGCTTCCCTCGGGTGATCCCGGTCGGTTTCCACTGGACCGGCGAGCGCATCGTCGTTTCCACGGCCCCGACGTCCCCGAAGGCCCGCGCTCTGGCAGCCCGCCCGCAGGTCGCCGTGGCAATCGACACCGGATCCACACCGGAAGAGGCGAGGACACTGTTGGTGCGTGGCCTCGCCACCCTTGACACCGTCAGCGGCGTCACCGAGGAGTACCTCGAATCCGCCCGAAATTCGATGGACGGGCCCGAACTCGAAGAGTTCGAACGCAACGTGCGCGCGACATACCAAGAGATGGTGCGTATCTCGATTGAGCCGCTCTGGGCGCGGTTCTACGACTTCGGCGCCGGCCGGTTACCCGACTTCCTCGCGGAGCTGATCAACGGCGGTGAGTCCGCAAACTCGTGATAAGCACTTCACGTGAGCGCCGAAGCCCAGCTACTCCTCGTCCTCGATCTCACCGGCACGTTCGTCTTCGGATTGAACGGCGCGCTGACAGCGGTACGCGTCGCGCGGCTGGACATCGTGGGGGTCGTGACGCTCGGCCTGATCACCGCGATGGGCGGCGGGGTCATCCGTGACGTCCTGATCGGCTCCATTCCGCCCGCCACGTTTCGGGACTGGCGTTACTTCGCGCTGGCCGGGGCCGGCGGACTGATTGCGTTCGCGCTCAGCCGACGGTTGGACCGACTGGGTACGGCGATCACCGTGCTCGACGCGATCGGGCTGAGCGTTTTTGCCGTCATCGGCGCGAGCAAGGCCGTCGAATACGGGCTCGGGATCGCGCCCGCGCTCCTGCTCGGTGTCGTCACCGCGGTAGGTGGCGGCACGATTCGCGACATGCTCGTCCTGCAGATTCCGACGGTGCTGCGTAGCGATCTGTACGCAATCCCCGCTTTAGCGGCCGCCGCAATCACTGTGGCTGCCATGCGGTTGGACGTCTACGGTCTGCCGGCCGCGGTGGTAGCCGGATCGGTGTGCTTCGTGATCCGGATGCTCGGGGTCCGGTTCAATCTGAACGCACCTACCCCACCCGGCGGCTACGAACCCGAAGTGCCTCACGAGAAGGCCTGATCGGATTAACCGTGCCTCAGCGGATGGCGTCTAGAACGTAGACCTCGACCGGCTCGCTCTTGCCCTTGACCTTCACCCGGCGCCGCGCACTGACGCGGGCCGCCTCGCCGAGTGCGACCACGGTCCCATGTCCGACGATCACCTGGCCGGGCTTGGCCAGGTCCTGCAGCCGCGCGGCCAGGTTGACCGTGTCACCGATCGCGGTGTAACTGCGCATCTGCGCGGCGCCGACGTTGCCAACCAATGTCGGACCGGTGTTGATCCCCACCCGGAACCGTGGCCAGTCGTCGTGCTCGACGGCGGCCTGCTCGACGGCCGCATGCAGCGCCAGGCCGGCGCGAGCGGCGCGCAAAGCGTGATCGATGTGCCGCGCTGGGGCTCCCCAGACCGCCATGACCGCGTCACCGACGAATTGCGTTATGGGTGCCGCCGGTCTCGAGAATCACCGGAACGATCGCCCCGTAATACGTGTTCAGCATGGTGACGACATGGACCGGGGAATGGGCTTCAGCGAATGCGGTGAACCCGCGCAGGTCGGCCATCAAGACCGTCGCATCAACGATCGCGCCACCCAGTCCCGCCTGGTCGGGGTCGGCGAGCAGTGCGGTCGCGACGGCGGGGGACATGTAGCTGCGGAAAAGGTCGTCGAGATGACGGTAAAGACGAGCGTTTTCCAGTGCGATCGAGGTCTGACTGGCGAAAGAGCGCAGCAGTGCTACGTCGGCGTCGGGGAAGATGCCGCTCGGTCGCCGGACTGTGATCATTCCGGCGATCTTCCCCTTCACCTCGAGAGGCAGCTTCAGCGTCACCGCGCCCGACGCCGTGGGACCAGGGGCAGGGGAGTCGTTGGAGTGCAGCTCGCCGGCATGCATTACGGCCAGTCCAATGTCATCGCGAGGGAAGGCATCCGCGATGGCCGACATCACACGGCCTAGCAAGACATCTTCATCCTGAATCACGCTCAATTCCTCGCCCACCGCAACCAGCTTGCCCAGTCTGCGCAATTGCTCGCGCTCGGCGCCAAGCGCTTCGGCAGCGCGTTTGAGAACGGCGACCTGCTGTTCGGACAAGCCGAATCGGTCGGCAAGGCGAATGGTCACAGCGCCGGAGGGCACCTGTTCGCCACGCTCGCGACGCCGCATGACGTCGACCATTGCGTCCAGCGCCATGCTGTAGTCGCTGCGCAGCGCGGCGACGGTCTCCCGGGTCGCGAGGGCGTCGAACAACCCACGCGCTGAACCCTCCCGGTGAAACTGGACGCGAGCGCTGTAGGCGATGAAACAGAAGGCCGTCGTCATCAACAGGTGCCAAAGCCACCACGAGGCATGCCAACTCATCCCGACGGCCAGCGCCACCGATGCCTCCGCGAGCAGCACGAAGGCGGTCAGGACAGACATCAACACGACCGCAGGCCGGCGGCGATAGATAGGAAAATACGCGGCCGCCGCCGTGGCGAACAGCGCTCCGCCGATCAGCGCCGCATCGTGTTCCACCCGCTCGACCAGCTCCTGGTCCGGCAGCCGATCCAGTAATCCGAAATTGACCACTACCGCACACAACGCCATGGATGCCCAGACCAACCCGGACAGGAGCCGGCGCAGCATCCAAAGTCCGGCGCTTCTGGCGGGGCTGAACGTCGCGGCGGACGCCAGCGCCACCGTGCCCGCAAGCACCAACCCCATTCGCGTCGGAAACATGAAGTCGGCGTCGGACGTGTCCTTCAACACTCCTGGTGTGAAAAGTGCATGAACGCCGAAGAACCCGGCCGTCGTCACGAACACCAGCGACACCAGCCACAGGCGGGCGTCGTTTCGCGCGCGAGCCGCACGGGCTATCACCACGCCCAGCGCGACGCTTACCGCCGACGCGGACAGGACCAGCACGAAGTGCGCGATCCGGTTGTCCCATTCCAGGTCGACGGCCGGATGCTTCAGTAGCAGCCACAGTGCCAGCATCGGGAGCGCCAGGTGCATCAGCCAATTCGCAGTGCGAAGCACCGATCCGCGGTGTGCAGCCATTCGGCTTTCCCCCAGCATGCGCTCCCGAAATGCGCAGTGGCCGACCGTCGGCCCCAGACGGAATTGCATTGTTGTCAGTGCATCACACGGAACCTTGGCGTTTGCTGTCAGCGCGGGGCCACGGAGGTGGCTTGTGCGGGTCCGGCTGGCAGGTAGGCGGTGTCACCCTCGGGCACGTCTCCATCTTCCCGAGCGCGCAGCGTCAGGTTGCGCCAAGCGCCGCGGTGGCTTTGGCGGACTCAACTAGCGCGCTCTCTGCTGACACGCGACCCATCGCGGTGGCCAGAGCGGATCGAGCAGCTTGCCCACGCAACTCGAAATCGTCAAGCGCCGAGCGTAATTCGAACAAATGCGCGCCCTGACGGTCTGCTGACTGCAGGGCGCACTGCAGGTCGTCACGACGTTCCGCTGGGTCCCGCCGGGTATGAGAAAGCAGCCGCAGCAGCTCCGCGTCGTAGAAACACATTCCCGTCTCGCGTGCCAGCGCTAAGGCCTCCTCGATGCGGGCGCGGGCGTCGTCGAACCGTTCGGCGGCGATCAACAGCCGCGCCAGTGCACCAGCGAAGAAAGGCAGATAGACGTTGAGGTCAGCGGCGCGCAGTTCATCGACCAGTTCGCTGACCCGCGAGACGTGGTCCGAAAAAGCCGATGACGGACCGTTTTCGGCGTATGTCAACAGGGCGTCGATGACGGTCCGTAGAATCGTGCCCCGTAACCGCCACTGGTCGAAGCCGTGCCGTCCTGCGTCGTCAATCATCTCAGCCGCCAGGGCCGACGCGCGGTCGAGTTGGCCGGCTTCGGTTCGCACCCAAATCTCAGCGAAGCGCAGATAGGCAAGGCTGTAGGGCCCCTGCGGGAAACCGATGCCTTCAACGCAGCGCGCGGCGTGCGCCAGTTCATTCTCGGCAGTGGGGAGATTGCCCTGGACCATCCGCAGTAACGCAAGATGAATACGGGCGGCCACGATGGGGTCAATCGGCAAAAAGCCCACCGTCTCGGTCTCACGATTGTCGATCGCTCCGCGGCCGGTTGCAAGCTCCAAATGCGAAGCAGCGTCGGCAAACTCGCCACGAAGGAAGGCAAGCACCCCTGACCACGCGGCCAGTCGCGGCCAGAATCCAGGACGCCATTGATCCAGCGCGGCGCGCAGCAATTCGAGCGCTTGAGTTGCGCGGTTCAAATCCGCACGCCCGGTGTAGTAACCGGTCAAGACTCCCAGCGTCGCAAAAAGCTCCTGCGCGGTGGATGTCCGGCCGCGGCTATTGGTCGGCACTTCGGCGCCGACCAGCTGCAGGCAGCGTTCCAGGTCGGGTGCGACGACCGGGCTTGACGGACTGACCGCGCTGCCGGCGAGAAATCCCCGACCCAAGCGCAGGGCAATCTCCCGGCGGTCGCGATCGGGGCTGGGCGGGCACCTGTCCAGTTGTGTTAGCGCATGGCCAAGGTGTGTGCGGGCCTCGTTCAGGGCGCCGCGACGACGTGCTGCCGCTGATGCCTGTTGATGCGCGGATGCGGCGTCATCGAATCGCTCGGCCCAGGTGTAGTGGTTTGCGACCAATCCCCAGTCGGGTTCGCCGCCAACACTGCACAGGGCGTCGCCGACTCGGGCGTGCAGTCTGCGGCGGACGCTGGGCGGCGCCAATTCAACGGCCACTTCACGCAGCAGCTCATGACGGAAACGCCAGCCATCCGCCTTCCACGGTTCCAGCACCTGCGCCGCCGCGAGTTCACCGACGACGCGGTCGAGGTCTTCATCGTCCATGTCGACCACGGATCGCAGCAGGCCGGTGTCGACGTACCGACCGATGACGGCCGCTGCCTCCACCACGGGCACCACCTGCGCGCTCGCACGGAGTCGGGCGAACAGCGGCTCATAGAGCGCTTCGGGAACACCAACCTCGGTGATCCCGGCGACCACCTGCTCGATGTAGAACGGGAGGCCGTCACACCGGGACCGAACAGTGGCTTGCTCCTGCGGTGTCAACGCCGGATTGAGGGCGGCGATCAATTCGTCGCTTTCGTCCTCGGTCAACGGCTGGAGCTCAAATACATTCGCCGGCCAACTATCCGGAAGCCAGTCGCGGTTTCGTCCCGTCACGATCACCAGCAGGCGGCCGTGGCCCGCGCCGAGTAGGCCGCCAAGCACCTCGAGGCTGGCGGGGTCGAACCAGTGCGCGTCCTCGGCGACCACAAGACCGGGGTCGTTGCCGAACCGGGCCAACAGATAGGTCTGCACCGCTTCGAAGATGCGGTTGTAAAGCTCGGGCCCTTGGTCCGGGACCGCCTGGTATCCGTGTTGGGCGTCGATGCTGAGCACCGGCGCCAGCAGCGGAATGAGGCGGGCCGGGTCCAGGCCCACCCTGACCACCTCGGCGGTCAACAGCGCCAGGCGCTCGGCCGGTGCGGTGAGGCGACCGATGCCGCAGTGACGTTCGATCAGCGCACGTACCGGGTGCATACCGGCGTCGGTATGAAACGGCGACCCGATCAGTTCCAGCACGGCGTTCCCGGACTGCGTGACCAGTACCTCGCCCGCCGTCGCCAGCCTGCTCTTGCCGATACCCGCTTCCCCGCTGAACACGATCCCCGGCATGTCCAACTGGCCCGCCTGTGCCCGCGCCCAACTGGCCTGCAGATGCTGCCACTCTCGCGACCGACCGACGATCGGTCCCTGTGCAACCCGCGCTGGTACCGGTCGCTCACCCAGCACCCGGTAATGGTCGATCAGGCCGGCCACACCCTTCACCGGCGCGGCGGGGCAGGATTCGAGTTCGAACGCATCACCGACGAGGCGCGCGACAGCCTCGGAGATCACGACAGCGCCAGGCGCGGCCAAGCCGCACACCCTGGCAGCAAGATTGGCGCCGAGGCCGTACACGTCGGCCTGGGTTGTGTCTAGATAGACGACACCGCGGTGCACGCCCACGCGAGCACGCACTTCGAACCCGAAGCGTGCTTTGACCTGGGCGCTCAGTTTCGCGACCGCCCGGTTGATCTCCAGGCCGGCGAGCACGGCTCGGCGCAGGTCGTCCTCGTGCGCAACCGGGTGCCCGAAGACCGCCAATAGCCCGTCGCCATGGGTCGAGCCGATGTGGCCGCCGAGGCGATTCACGGTTTTGAGCACGTGCTCGCGGTACCGGCCGACCACTAGGCGATAGGTCTCTGGTTCGATGGTGGTCGACAACGCGGTGGAGTCCACCAGATCGACGAAAAGTATTGTCAGCCGGCGGATTTCACCGCCCTGGGCCGGGGCCGTCAATAACTCCTCGGCGTCGGCATTACCTTCGTCGGCGGCCAGCACCTGCCCCGCCAGGGCGGTGGCCGCTGCTCGATCGCCGCTGTCAATTGCCGCGACCGCGCGATCCAGCAGCGCATCGATTGCTGCGGCTTTTTTGCGGCCGTGACCGTCCCGGCCAGGGACATCGCGCTCGTCCACGTCAATATCCTGTCACTCCCGGCGCGCGAGGGCACCGGTCAATTTTGCGGCTGAGGGATTTGGGGCTGCGCGATCGCAGTCATAACGCGAGGTGAATTTGGGTAAACAACCGGTGCGGCAGGTTGGCAATCGGATAACTAGTCGAAAGGCGGCATGGAATGGCTCGTCAAGAGGGTGGCCGGTGGGACGTCGGTGTAGCGAACGACGCGGTGTACGTCGAGCGCATCTCGGAGAGCGACGACAAGGTGTTCGATGATTTGCTGGCACCCGAGGAGGCTCGCGCTCTGGCCGGCTTGCTGAACAAATATGCAGATAAGGCTGAGGAATCCGAGGGGTCCAGTGACTCGAAGGACTCGAAGGGCTCCGACGACAAAGACGCCGACGACAAAGACGACAAAGACAAAGACAAAGAAGACGACGACAAAGACGATGACGATGAAGACGACGACAAAGACGACGATGTCAAAGACAACGATGACAAAGACAACGACGACAAAGACGACGATGACGATGACGATGACGACAAGAAAAGCAAGAAAGACAAGAAGGGCAAGAAAGACGACGACTAGCTGAGCGCGTACGCGCGGTGCTGCGCGGGTGCCGGAAGGCCGTGCTCGCGACGCAGGCATTCCACCGCGCGCTCGCCGACGATCACACAGGGCGCCTGGGTGCCGCCGCTGGTGATACGAGGCAGGACCGAGGCATCCGCTATCCGGAGACGTTCCACGCCATACACTTTCAGGCTCCCGTCGACAACAGCCAGGGCGTCCCGGCCCATCTTGGCGGTGCCCGACGGGTTCCAACAGGTCGATGCGGCGTCGCGGACAAAGCGCCGCATCTCGACGCCCTCGAGCGGGCCCGGCATCACTTCTCGTTTGGTGAAAGGCCGTAGTTCGGCGGAATTGCCGATGGTTCTGGCAAGTTCGATGGCCGTGACCGCCGCTTCGACATCGGCGGGATGCGATAGCAGCCGAGGGTGAATCTCGACGGGGTCCTGCGGATCTGGTCCGGTCAGGCGGATCTCGCCGCGGCTCTTGGGTTGAACGAGTGCGGGAGACAGATTCCAGCCAGCCTGCGGTGGCTTGAACCGCCTGGTGTTCTCGACGCTGGAGGAGTTCGGGAATTGCACTTGGCACGTTTGTATATCGGGGGAGTCGAGTCCGGTGTCGCTGTGCCAGAAGTAGGTTGCCTCGACACCGTTGTTGTGCGGGGTGACGGCTTCTTCACTCTCCCAGACGCAATCGAATCTGACGTGGTCTTGCAAATTTTGACCGACTCCGGGCAGGTGCGCGACGACGGGTATACCGTGCTGGTGAAGCTGGGCTTGGTCACCAATGCCGGACTGCATCAACAGCTTTGGTGTGTGCACCGAACCCAGGGACAGCACCACCTCCCGCGCGGCCTCGGCGCGATACAACCTGCCGTGGTGGGAGAACTCCACTCCGGTGACGGAGGCGCCATCGGTCGTCAACCGCGTCACCATCGCGTTGGTGAGGACGGTGAGCCCGGGACGGCCGAGCTGTGGAACCAGGTATGCGCGCGCAATGGATTTCCGTAGTTCGCCTCGCACCAGCAGGTCGGCAAGGGCGGCGCCGCCGGGGCCCTCCATCATTTCCCCGTTCGGGCTGTCGAATACAGGCAGATCCAGGGACTTGGCGCTATCTAGCAGGGCGTACGCGATTGGATGGGGATTGGGCGCGGACTGGACATAGACGGGACCGCCGGAGCCGCGGTAGCGCGGCTCGGGTCCGCCTTGCCAATCCTCGATCCGCCGGTAGATGTCCACCACGGACTCATAGCTCCACGCCAGATCGCCGGACTCCGCGGCGAAAAAGTCCCAGTCCGAACGGTGTCCGCGAGACCAGATCATCGCGTTGATGCTTGACCCGCCGCCGAGGCCCCGGCCCATCGACATTCGCATAGATCGGCCATTCACCGACTTGCTCGGCATGGTGTGGAAGTTCCAGTCGCGAGCAGTGCCCAGGTTCAGCGGCCACTGGGCGGCCACCGCCACAGGTAGGGATATGTCGTCTCCGCCGGCTTCCAACAGCAGCACCCGGATACCAGGGTTTTCGGCGAGGCGACCAGCCACCACGGAACCCGCGGTTCCGGATCCGCAGACGATGAAGTCGTAGCGCAGCTCGCCGTCCAATATGCCTCTCGGCTCAGCCATTCGGTATTTGCCCCTGTCTGCAGACGGCCGCATAACGGTCGTTGTGGAACGAACCGTACGTCAGCAGCCGCAGACCAGCAAGGCGCTCCATCATCGGCCAATGCCTTTGCCGGCCCGGGTTTTAACGTGCCACCATTTCTCAAGTAAACACACACAAGACCAACGCCTTTGTTCTTGAAATGTATTGATAGGCAATGTAGCTCGGCGGGTCGCCGCAGCAGCTCTCGGATGCCGGTTCTCAAGGAGGCTGGCGGCGCCTGGGCGTTGCACGTATCAAACCCCGGTAACCGGATTGCCATGAGGTTCCCAGAAGATCGTCAGCGGTTTTCAAGCTGATCGGACTTGAAATAGCGATAGTTATGCTATAGCGGTAGACTCGCGTCAGTCAGCCAGAACAGCCAGCAGTTGAGGAACTCGTGCGATACCCACCAGATCAGAAGGCCAAGGCGCGCGATTCGCTCCTTCGGGCCGGCATGCGGTCGATGAAGGTCGCCGGCTTCAACGGGGTGGGCGTGGACGGGCTCGCCGCCGCCGCCGATGTGACGTCCGGTGCGTTCTACTCGAACTTCGCGAACAAAGAAGCAATGCTCGAGGCGGTCGTCGAGGCCGGGGTCGGGGAGCCGTTTCTGTCCGCGACTGAGTCAGGCACCAACCCTGAGCGACGAAAGCAGCTGAAGAGCTTTCTGGCGGACTACCTGACTCTCAACCATGTGCAGGCGCCGGAAGAAGGTTGCGTGATGCCGGCGCTGAGCGCGGATGTGGCCCGCGCGGGCGAAGCGGCCCAGCAGGCCTACGAGCGCAAAATCGGAGCCCTGGCCGGCCGGATCGCCGAGCTGCTTGACGGAACGCGCGCCGACCGCGAGCGCCGGGCGTGGAGCATCGTCGCGCTGCTCGTCGGGGCGGTGTCGATTTCGCGCGCGATGCCTGATCCAGCGGCGCAAAAGAGAGTGCTGACAGCGGCGAAGCGGACTGTCGACGGGCTCGTATCTCAGGTGCAATGACGGGCGAATGATTCTTTAGCGCGCCACCGGGTACTGCAGACGTTCGAGTCCGGCTCCGGGGAGTGATAATCATGGCGACGCTGCACCGAGATGCTGCGGAAGGCATCCATCGCATCGAGCATGCCCACGTCAACCTGTTCGTGGTGGAGGGCGAACGCGGCGAATACACCCTGATCGACGCCGGTCTGCCGGGCGTGTGGCCACACCTTGGTCGATTGCTGACCGAAATCGGTGCGCAGCCGGACCGAATCGCCGCGGTGGTGCTCACGCACGCGCACTTCGATCACGTCGGCGCCGCCGCGGCAATCCAGAAAGAATGGCATCTGCCGGTGTGGACGCACAGCGACGAGAGAGAGTTGGCCGCCCATCCGCTGCGGTACCAGCACGAACGCAACCGCCTGGCGGTGCCGTTGACCCATCCGAAGTCTCTGCCGATCATCGCCAGGATGACGCTGGCCGGGGCGCTCTCCACCAAGGGCATCGACGACGTGCAGGTATTCGACGCCGGACGGAGCCTCGACGTGCCGGGACAGCCGGTGCCGGTGTTCACTCCGGGGCACACCTTCGGCCACACCGCGCTGTACTTCCCGGACCGAGACGCAGTGATCACCGGCGATGCTTTGGTGACACTGGACCCCTACACGGGTGGTACAGGCCCACAGATTGTGTCCGGCGCCGCTACGGCCGACAGCGCTCAGGCGCTCGAATCCCTTACGGCGCTGAGGTCGACCGATGCAAAGACCGTCCTGACCGGACACGGGGCGGTATGGACCGGGGGCATCGCCGACGCGACCGATATCGCGGCGCGCCGCGGGCCGCACTGACGTTTCAAAGACCTGATTCTGGGTACGCCCGCAGATACCGGCTGGGCAGCCCGCTGGTCACTGGATCAAACGCTGTCCCGGTGCTTCTCACGGGTGTGGCGCAGCGCGTCCAAACGCAAGAAGGCCAACCCAACCGATTAGGTTCTTATCTATGGACGAAGACCGGGATGAATCCGCATTCACCTGGCAAGGGGAGCGCGAGCTGCCGAGCGAAATCCATGAACAAGTCAATGTGCTGGTCGCGGCACGCGATCAGCTGGAACACCTGCTGAGGGTCATCGTCGAGATCGGCTCCGACCTGGATCTGGACGTGACGCTGCGTCGTGTGGTGAAGGCGGCGATGGATCTGGCCGGTGCGCGGTACGGTGCGCTTGGCATACGAGGATCCGACGGCACCCTGGTGTCCTTCGTGCACGAGGGCATGGATGAAAGCTCGGCGCGGCGGCTGGCCGATTTGCCGGTAGCCGCTGGCATGCGTATAGACAACCTGAGCGACCTCCCGGAAGCGGCCAGGCTGCTCGCGCAAGTGCCCGCGATGCGGGCGCTGCTGGGGATACCTATCTCGGTGCGGGGAGCTGCTTTCGGCAACCTCTATCTCGGCGACGACCGGCCCGGGCACACGTTCTCCGGAATTCACGAAAACGCGGTGCGGGCGTTGGCCACGGCGGCGGCGGCCGCCATCGACAACGCTCGGCTCTTCGCGCGCGAACGGGAAGCGTCCAAGTGGACCAACGCGAGCCGGGAGATCACCACCGCCCTGGTGTCCGGTGACCCGCAGACCAGGCCCTTGCAGTTGATTGTGAACCGGGCGTTGGAACTCGCCGAGGCGGAACAGGCCATCTTGTTGGTTCCGCAAGAGCCGAATGTGCCGGCTGACGAGGTGGACACACTGGTCGTTGCCGCGACCGCCGGACGGTATTCGTCCGAGGTGATCGGCCGGCAGGTCCCGATGGCCGGTTCGACGACGGGTGGTGTCGCGCGCCGTGGTCTTCCGCTCATCACGGATTCTTTCCAATACCCGATCGAGGGGTTCACCGACGTCGGTGAACGCTCGGCAATCGTCATGCCGCTGATCGCCAACGACGCGGTTTTGGGCGTGATCGCCGTCGCTCGTCAACCGCAACAGTCGCCGTTCAACAATGACTATCTGCAGCTGGTCAGCGATTTCGCCCGGCACGCCGCGATCGCGCTGGCCCTGGCGGCCGGCCGCGAACATGCGCTCAACCAGGAGCTCGCCCAGGCGGATACCGTCCATGATGCGGTCCACGCGGCGGCCGAGGAGTTGCGTCGGCTCTGGCGGGCCCGCCGGGTTTTGGCGGTCACGTTCCCGACTCGCAATCCCTCGGTGAGGGCCTTGGCATCCGTACCACTGGTGGTTTCCGTCGGCGAGGCGGCGGAGTGGGAGGACCTGCCGGAGCAAACGCAGGCAACGCTGAGTGCGCTGCGCGACGGGGATCTGCTTACCGTGACGGCCACGGAACCCGGCACGGCGGGCATCGCGCTGCAGCATCCAGAAGGTGTGCTGGTCGTTTGGATCGACCTGCCGGCGCAGCGGCTGTTCACCCTGGAAGATCAGACGCTGCTGACGGTGCTGGCCGGTCGTCTCGGCCAGGGCTTGCAACGCGTGCACCAGGTCGACCAGCAACGCGAAACCGCCCTGGCACTGCAGCACGCGATACTGGGGCCGTCGGAGTTACCGTCCGGCTTCGCGGTGCGTTACCAGGCCGCCAGCCCGCCGCTGCAGGTCGGTGGTGACTGGTACGACGTCGTCGATCTGGAGGACGGGCGCATCGCGCTGGTAGTGGGCGACTGTGTCGGTCATGGCCTATCCGCTGCCACCGTGATGGGGCAGGTACGCAGTGCCTGCCGCGCACTGCTGTTCGACCACTCCAGCCCCAGTGCCGTGCTCGCCGGGATGGACCGGTTCGCCGCCCGCCTGCCCGGCGCGCAGTGCACCACCGCGGTGTGCGTGGTGCTCAACCCCGACACGGGCGAACTGGTCTATTCCAGTGCCGGGCACCCACCGCCGATCCTGGTCCACGCCGACGGCACCACCCAACTGCTCGACGGAGGCCACTCACTGGTGTTGGGGATGAAGACCGATTGGTCCCGCCCCGAAGCCCGGATATCGATGTCTGCGCGCTCGACCCTCGCGCTCTACACGGATGGGCTGGTGGAACGGCGCCGAACCGCAATCGAGCAAGGCATCTACAACGTCGCGGGCGTCGTCCACGATGGGCGGGCCGTCATGCTGGACCAGCTAGCGGATCGGGTCATGTCCCGCGTCGCGCCCAGCGGAGGCTATCAAGACGACGTGGTCTTGATGCTTTATCGCCACCCTGCCCCGCTGGAGCTGCATTTCCCGGCCCATCCCGACCACCTCGCGCCCACCAGGACCGCCCTCCGCAGGTGGTTGACCAAAGCCCAGGTGAACCCCGACCAGACGATGAAAGTGCTGATCGCCGCGGGCGAGGCTGTCTCCAACGCGATCGAGCACGGGCATCGCCACTATCCGGGTGGCTTTATTACCCTGGATGCGACCGCACTCGACGATCACGTGGAATTGACCATCACGGACACTGGAACCTGGAAGACGCCAGACCCCGCCAGTTACCCCAGCCGCGGCCGGGGTATCACTTTGATGCGTGGCCTCATGCACGACGTCGCGATCGAACCCGAAACCGCCGGAACCACGGTGCGTTTAGCTACGAGGATCAGCTGATGCCGACGGCACTGACCCTGGAAAGTGCGCGTTCGGAGGACGGAAGGCTGGTCCTGACCGCTCTGGGCGAGATCGACCTGAGCAATATCGACGCGTTCGACCAAGCACTCGGGACCGCCGCCACCGCGGCCGCCAGCACCGGTGAACGGCTCACCGTCGACCTCAGCGAGGTCGAGTATCTCGACAGCGCTGCCATCAATGCCCTGTTCAGTCGCGCCGACCACATTCAACTTGTCGCGCATCCGCTGCTGATCTCCATCCTGACCATGAGCGGGTTGAACAAACTGGTCCACGTCGAACCGGCGCAGCCGGAAGGGCAACAAGCGGAGGCGTGACCCTGACGCCAGAGCGATGAATGTGCAGGGAACGAGAAGTCAGCCTCTGTATGCGCTCACTGATCATCACCCAGAACATCACGCTGGACGGTTCGATCGAGATGCTCGAGGACTGGTTCGATCCGATGTTCCAAGACGACGAGTTGATAGCCGAGGTGCGTCGACAGGATGAAACCGCCGATGCCCTCTTATTGGGCCGGCAGACATTCGAGGATTTCCGGAGCTACTGGCCGGGCCAGACCAACGACCCGACCGGTGTCGCCGACTACATCAACAGCGTCGCCAAATACGTGGTGACCGGCACGCTGACCGATCCGCGGTGGGACAACTCGACAATCCTGGCCGGCGATGCCCTGCACGCCGTCGAAACACTCAAAGCAGCACCGGGTGGCGACATCGTCATCACCGGCAGCATCACCCTGTGCCACTCAGTGATCCTCGCCGGCCTGGTCGACGAGTACCGGCTTTTCGTTTATCCGTACGTCCAGGGCCGGGGTCGAAGGTTGTTCCCCGACGGCACAATCCTTCGCGGATTTCAACCGACTGGCGCCCCGAGGACGTTTCCGAGCGGTGTGACCTTGGTCAGCTGGGCCGCTCCGCCCTCATGACAGTCGAATTGCCCAGCGCGACAACGGAATCAACCTGAAAGCGGACACCCCGCGCCGCGCCATCGGCACCGGGCCCGTGAGGAATATTCCACTGCACCTGCGCCCGCCCCGAGACGTGCAACGAGGCACCATTTACGAAATCGACGAACAACAGGGCCGCTTCGTCGTCGACCGAAAGATTCCCGAAGCTGTTGAACATGTTGTTGCCAGGGTAATCCGGCCACCACAGCCGACCGGGGGAGTCGACGCGGACGAAGCCGGGTGGCCCGCCCCGATGGGATGCGTCGTTGCCGCGGGTGGGGTGGGTGGTGCCCAGGAAGAAGGTGTCCGCCCCAGCGATGAGCGCCCGGTCGGACTCGCTCAGCGATAGCACGTGCCGCACACCGGCTGGCGGTGCTGACCTGAGCGTCGGCACGTCGACGGTGCGAGGGTGAATGTACTGCGGGCAGTTGCCGAATGCCTGGTCGATCTGCACAAGCAGGCCGGTGGAGTCGGCGGCGGCGAGGACACCGTTGAGGCGCATCCGTCGTCGGGCGGCGAAGTCGATTGCGATCATGCCGACCTGTTGGCCGGCGGGGATTCCGTCCAGCGGGTCGCCGTCCCGAAACCTGCTTCTGACGTGCAACGAGTCGCCAAGGCCCTGAAGGAATCCCGCAGCGGCGACCAGCGGCGAGGTCCACAGCCGACCTTCGTGGTCACGCGCCGTCAATACCGCAAACGTCTGCTGGGCAAGGAACTTGGCAGCACCCGATGACAGTGTGGCGTGGCCGAGCATGCCCTCCAGCCGCTGGGCGACCTTCGACACCGGCCAGGCGTTGCGCCGCGAGCTCGCCCTCGTGGAATCCGGTTGTGGCCATCTCGAAGTCCTTCCGCCGGCGCACTCAAGCCCACCCGGCAACGCTGCGCGCAGGATCCGCATTCCCACCTTGGGCGCGGCCTGCGGCAAACCGTTATGGTGAGCCGGGTACTCGCGCTATGCATAAGTACCGTGAAGCTGTCGATGTTGAGCATCAGCACCTATGGCGAGTTTCGAACGGCAGGCTCAGTAAACTTCGCCGGCCGTCACGCGGAAGGGTGTGCCTGATGCCGATCGACGTGCTGCTCATCGAGGACGACGCCGGGGATGAGTTGATCACCCGGGAAGCGTTCGAGCATCATCGGATCGCCGACACGCTGCATGTGGTGCGCGATGGCGCCGAGGGTTTGGACTTCCTTTACCGGCGCGGCAGCCACCGCAGCGCTCCGCGTCCGGATCTGATCCTGCTCGACCTCAACCTGCCCAAATACAACGGGCAGCACGTCTTGCGAACGGTGAAATTCGACCCGGATCTGCAGCACATTCCGGTCGTCGTGCTGACCACCTCATCGGCTCAGGAAGACATAGCCCGCAGTTACGAATTACACGCCAACGCCTACGTCACCAAGCCCGTCGACCTCGATCAGTACCTCGACGCCGTCCGGCGGATCGACCAATTTTTCGTTCAGGTGGTGCGGTTACCGCCGCGCAACTGACCGGCGATGCTGCTCAGCGCCACTTGATGCCGCACCCGATCGACGGCCGCTGATCGGGATCGACCGGCCGTCCGGCCAGGATGGCGTCTACCGCCGCGCGGACGTCGGCCGCGGTCACGGGCAGACCGTTCTTCGGACGGGAATCGTCGAGTTGACCGCGGTAGGCGAGCCGTCGCTCCCCGTCGAAGACGAAGGTGTCGGGCGTGCACGCCGCGGAGAAGGCGCGGGCGACGTCCTGCGTCTCGTCGTAGAGGTACGGGAACGTCCAGCCGTGTCGCCGTGCTTCCGCCACCATCTGCTCAGGCCCGTCCTGCGGGTAGGTAACGACGTCGTTGCTGGAAATGGCGACCATCGGAACACCTTGATCGGCGAGGTCTCGACCGAGTTCGGCCAGCGCCGCCGCCACGTGCTGGACGTACGGGCAGTGGTTGCAGATGAACGTCACGACCAGGGCCGGGCCAGTCAGGTCGTCCAGGCTCACCGTGGAGCCCGTGGCCGGATTGGGGAGCGTGAAAGACGGCGCGGTGGTGCCCAGCGGGAGCATCGTCGATTCGATGGCCATGGCCCTCAGCGTACGTCCGTGTCGCCCGTGCGCCGAGTCGTGATCCGGATGGGACCGCTCCATGTGCCGCCGGGCCGGAGCACTTCGCCGCCCTGGGTGATTACTACGTCGCCGGCAGCGGCCAGCTCCCGCGCCAGTTCACGGGCTGCGGGCATCAGGGCGCGCCATTCTTGGCCACCGACCGCTCGAGCCGCATCGGAGGGGCAAATACTGCTCTCGGGTCCGCGGTGCTCGGCGAGGGCCAGGATCGATGCCCTCAGGCGCTGTCTGATCGGCCCGTTGCCCAGAGCGATTTCGGCGTCGGTGGCGCCCCGGCCGCCGTGGTCACCAACCCGCTTCAACTCCGCGCGCAACCGGTGGGTCATCTTCTCAGTCAAGCACCTCAGGTGATTGATACCAGTTGGTCGATGGAGTCTTTCGGCAATTCGCCGTCGACTATCGCTGTCACCGACAAACTCTTCAGGTTGATGGCGCCCTTGTGGTTGTCCAGAAACGCGGTGTCGGTAGCGTCGCGACCGGTGGCGATGCGCACCAGTGACTGTCTTGGAGCCAACAGGGTTCCGTCGACGACACGCCACCGGCCGTCCACGTACGCTTCGGCAACCGCGTGAAAGTCCATCGGACATAGGCCTGGCGCGTACGCCGAAACCATGCGGGCCGGGACTTTCACCGCCCGTAGCAGCGCCACCGCCAGGTGGGCGAAGTCGCGGCAAACACCGGCGCCGGACAATAGAGTCTCTACCGCGCCGTCGATCGGATCGCTGTAGCCTGGCACGTAATTCAGCCGGGTGCCCACCCACAGCGAAACCCGCTCCAGCAGCGTTGCCGAATCGGCGATATTACCGAATTCCGTTGCGGCGAAGCCGTATAACTTATCCGCCTCGGCGTACCGGCTGGGGCGCAGATACATCGACAAGTCGTGTTCGGTCACCGGGGCAGGATCGGTGCCACCGACTATCGTCGCCGAATAACTGACGTTCAGCGTGCCGACCGGTACTTCCATCTTGTGGATGCGGTTGCCGTGCATTCCGCTGATCTCCCGCGGATGAACGGGGCTCTCGTCCAATTCGAACGAAAGGTACTCCCACACCTCGGTGTTCGGGTGTGGCGCCACGGCAATCTGAAATTCCAGAGTCGTCGGGGCGATGATCTCGACCTGCAGGTCGGCGCCGACTTCACGCCTCATGGCTAATCCCCTTGCTGGACAACTGTTTCATCGTGCATGCGGGGACGACGCCGGGATTCAGACGATCACTGAGGGATGTGTGTCACCGACCGGTGTCTGCGTGGGCAGGCCCAATTGCTGAAACCACAGCGCGCACTCCGCTCGGGCGGCACACACGATCTCGTCCGCGGTTCGAAACTCACGCCGGTCGGCTTCGGCAGGCAGCACTGGAAGCTCCGCCACCTGACGCATCACGGCGACGGCAAGAGGACTGGAAGTTCGGCACGGTACCACCAGGAGAGCCGCTGATGCTCGGGCCCCAGAGATCGTCATCAGACGCTGGTGACCGACCACCCGGGTGGTAGCCATCTTCGTGACGTGGTTCAGTGCGTCGAGGTCGGGCGAACCCGCCAACGAAGACCAGTTGATGGAGATGGCACAAATTTCCCCCAGGCGGGGGGAGATGGCGCCGATCAACTCGGGAAGTTCGCCGGCGATCGATGCCGTATGTGGCCACCAGGCACCGTTCAGTGGTCCGCCGAGGTCCCTCGACAGCACAAGGCGGACCGGGCTGGCCAGGCGACGAGTGCGTACGGCTCGATTCATGGCGTCAACATCAGCTCGACATGGGGTGCCGTCCACCGCTTGCCCGGCAGGCCGTCAAATAACGAAAAATGTTCTGTCACAAAATCCTCCATTCGCGCCGATCCGGCACCTGACGTGCGGATCAACAAACGAAACCAATGACAGATGTCGTCCGGTTTGGCTGCGACGGGGACCAGTGTTGGCTACGCGTGTTACCTCCAACGATACACGAGCGAGGAAATAAATTGTCGCTCAATACATTTCTGACCACCGCAATTGTGCACTCCGGGATCTGCGCGGTGCTTGTGCCGTGATACCCTCGTGCAGGATGTTTTTGGTACATCCATTCCAATGAAAGAAGTTGAAGGTATGACACAGGGAACTGTGAAGTGGTTTAACAGCGATAAGGGCTTCGGCTTCATCGCTCCCGACGGCGGCGCCGAGGACGTGTTCGTCCACTACTCGGAAATCAGCGGCAGCGGGTATCGGTCACTTGAGGAGAACCAGCGGGTTCAGTTCGAGGTCGGCCAAGGCGCGAAGGGTCCCCAAGCCATGGGAGTTACCACCATCTAGCTTGATGTTGGCACGGTTGGGCTGGCAGGATGCGTCCTGCCAGCCCGTTTCATTTGGATTTCCGCCATCGCTCTGATCTGAGATTCCCCGCGGCGCAATAGATCTCACTATCTCCGGGCACCTACTCTGCAGGGAAAACAGCGAATGCGCACGAAAATTGCCCCCGGGTAAGCGAATTCAGGGTAGGATTGATTCATCGGCGGTTTCTGCCCGCGACCATCTTTGGTCGCGTCGTCGCTGATGTAACTGGCCGATTCACGGCCGAGAACAGGAGCGTCGAATGACGCGACAACGGGGCCAGGTGGTCCCCGGATCGAAACACACATCGCCCAATGAAACGCCGCGACTGCGGCTGAAGCCGAAGGCTCCCACCACGGGGTACGTCGACGGAGCATGGTGGCCACACAGCGACAACCTGGTGGCGGAAGCCCCAGACCTGCTGGCGGTCCTGGCGGTGCGCCTGGGCCCCATCGACCGTGTGGTGTACAACATCACCGAATGGGCGCAAGCGCCGTCCAAGATGCTCGTCGGCTCACGGAAGGTCCGGCTCTCGGGATACTACCGACAGCCGATCAATACCATCGAAGTGCTCGGGGCGTACACCAAGATCGTCCTGCTGGTGGTTCCGGCTGCCACTGACCCTGATTTTGCACACGGCGCGATGATGGCCGCAGCGTCACCGAATGACGTCTCGACAGTCGATTCGCTGCTCGCCGCATCGTCCTAGGCGGTGTCGGTCGGTCAGTCCGGCGGCGCCGGCGTCATCGATCCAATGAAGTATGTTTCACGCCCGGTCGGGTACCCACCGCCGTTGGTCGCGATGTGGACATGGTCGTAATGATTGAGGGTCTCGTTGCCCAGGTCCGCGGTCCAACTCCCCGAGCGGATGCCGAGGTAGATCTTCTGCCGCCAGATGACGTGATCGATACCCCAGCGCTTGGCATTGGCCAGGGCCAATCCGGCGATCTGATCACCGAGCGCGATGCCCTCCGGGCTGCTGTGGTCCGGGATCATCACGTCGATCGCCAACCCGTTCGGATGCCACCGTAGAGCATCTTGCCGGAACCCGCCGATGGTCTTGATCTCCGGGAAAAGCACACTGATGGCGCGGGCGGCCCAGATGGTCTTGATCTGCAACCCCGACTCGGGCGCGACGCCCGCTGGCAACGCGATCTGGAAGTCCTGAGCTGCCATCGGTGCGTTTCCGGCCAGCATCGCCGCCTCGGCGGCACTGGCGATCTGCGGGCCGTTGGGCGGCGGCGTGCTGCTCTGCTGGCTGGTCGGGGGTGCGGCGGTAGGGGTATCGGTGGTGCAGCACGGCGCCTTGGGCTTGATGCCTTGGGCGTAGATCATGGCGGCCGACAGCACCAGCGAGGCCACGATTGCCAGCACGCGTCCCCAAGTCTTGGTTGACGCGACTTTGCCCACGCAAGCACTCTAGTGTCAGATGGGGCCAATGTGGCAGTGTTTGTCGGTTGTTCGAAGGTTTTTTCTGGGCCCGGGGACACTCGGGTCAGCGGCCCGCTTCGATTCCGGCGACCACCTCGGTGGCGGGCGCGCCGCAATTCCGTTGCAGATCCACGGGGCCGGCGGCCAACAGGCTATCGACGCGCCGCTTCAGGCTTCCCGACGTGAGCTGGGCATAAAGATTCGCGCCCGGACACGAAGTCGTCGGCGCGAAGTCGCGGTGGCTGGCCAGGGTGTCCGTGGAAACACCGAATCTTTGTGCGGCCCATGCGAATACGATGGCGGTCCCCCGGAGTTGCGCTTCGGAGATGGCTTCGGTGTCGAAATCGCCCTCGCACAGGACCAGGAAGTGGCCGGTCGGGTCGTAGTCGGTAGCCGTGTCGCCCACCAATTCCGTTGCCCGAAGCTCGTAGATGTTGCCGTTGCGGTCGACGCTGACGTGATACGCGATGTCGATCCACCCGTGCTGGTCCTGGTGGTAGCGCTGGTGCTGGCGCAGCCGGGCGGGCGCATTGCGGTTGTCGCCCAGAACGACTCCCGAGTGGTGCAGTGTCAGCCTGGTGATGGTGTGTGGCGTGCCGCCGGGACGGGCCGGGCGGGCTCCCCAGGCGTCCCGGCACAGTAGCGCGGCCGAGGTGGCGGCCGGCGCCGGTGCGGGAGCCGGTGCGGGCGGTGGAGCAGGCGCCGCACTGGTGGGTGCCGTGGGGGCGGGGCCGGCGGCACTGGTCGTGCTGGGACCGAGGCTGGGACGTGCGGTCGCGCAGCCGGCGACGACGCCAGACAGTGCGCCGCCGCCCACCAGCTGCAGCAGCCGCCGCCGGCTCACCGCATCGCGATGCTCCGCCGGTCGGCTCACTTTCGACCGGGCAGCTTCATGACGGTCCGCACGATCGGCAACAGCGACTTCTGCCAGAGGGTCGATGGAAGACCCAGCGGCGGATCGAGATTGAACACCCGCGCGGTGGCGATGGTCTGCGATTCGGTGTACTTCAGCAGGCCTTCGGGACCGTGCCTGCGCCCAACCCCGGAAATGCCCATGCCGCCCATCGGCGCGCTGAGACTGCCCCAGGCGAATGCGTAGCCCTCGTTGACGTTCACCGTTCCCGAGCGAAGCCGGGCGGCGATGTCCTCGCCCTCCGCGCTGGAGCCGGCCCATACGCTGGCGTTGAGCCCGTACTCGGTGTCGTTGGCCTTCTCGACGGCCTCGTCCACGTCGGCGACCGGGTAGATCGAAACCAGCGGCCCGAACGTCTCGTTGGCGGCGCATTCCATTTCGGGCGTGACGTCGGTCAGCACGGTCGGCTCGTAGAACAGGGGGCCGATGTCGGGTCGCGCCTTGCCGCCCGCAATCACCTTGGCGCCCTTCGATGTTGCGTCCTTCACGTGATCGGTGACGGTGTCCAGCTGGTCCTTGGAGATCATGCTGCCCATGTCGACGGAGAAGTCGTAGGAGGTGCCCAGCTTCATGTTGCGCACGGCTTCGCCGAACTTGCGAATGAAGTCGTCGGCGATGTCCTTCTCCACGTAGATCCGCTCGATGGAGATGCACAGCTGGCCGGCGTTGGAGAAGCAGGCGCGCGTGGCGGCCTTGGCGGCCTTGGTCAGGTTCGCCCCGCGCGTCACGATCATGGCGTTCTTCCCACCGAGTTCGGCGGAGAAACCGATCAGCCTGCGCCCCGCCTGCTCGGCCAGATGGCTGCCGGTCTGCGACGAGCCGGTGAACATCAGATAGTCGCAGTTCTCGGTGATCGCGGTGCCCACCACCGAGCCGGGGCCGGGCACGACCGCGTAGAGCGCCCGGGGAAGGCCGGCTGTGTACAACAGCTCGGCACAGGCGAGCGCACAGTACGGGGTTTGGCTGTCCGGCTTCAGGACCACCGCATTGCCGGCCAGCAGGGCGGGCACCGAGTCCGACGCCGTCAGGGTCATCGGGTAATTCCACGGTGAGATCACGCCGACTACGCCCTTCGGCTGGTAGCAGACCGTCGTCTTACCGACCGCCGGCAGCAGCGACTGCACCTGCTGCGGCTTGAGCAGGTCGGCGGCGACACGCACGTAGTAGTTCGCGTTCGCCATCAGGTCGACGATTTCCTCTTGCGCCGCCCACCGGGCCTTGCCGGCCTCGGCCTGCAGCAAATCCATCAGAAAGTCGCGGTTCTCGATGACCAGGTCGCGGTACCGGCGAATGACCTCGATCCGGTCCACCACCGGGCGCTTGGCCCATTCCGCCTGTGCCGCCCGGGCCTCGGCGAATGCCGCGGCGACGTCGTCGGCCGTGGCGATCGGGATCGTGGTCAGCGGTTTGCCGGTGAAGACCTCGTCGATCGTCTTGGTCGGGCGCTCGGAGACGTCCTTGATCGCGGCGAGTTGACGCAGGCGGTCGAAGACCTCGGCGGTTGGTGCAGGCATTTCGCTACCTCTCGGAGAAGCACAGGCATCTTGCCCTCAGCGTATAGCCGTTCAGCCGGCCGATATGCGTCGCGCGATTTCGCCGTACCGTTCGAAACGCTCCGAGTCGCCCAGCGCGTTGTACAGCACCAGCCGCGTGGCGGTGCCGGCGTACTTGGCCACCAGCGCGTCCGCCAGGCCGTCCCAGGTCGACTCGGTGGCGAAGGTGGCGATGTGGTCGTCGCTGACCTGGGCGGCCATCCCCGCGAAGTCGCCAGCCTTCTGCCGCTCGCGGATGCGGGCGGTGGTGCCCTCGAATCCCGCCTCGTCCAGGATGAATGCGTAGTTGGGTGTGCTCGCGTAGAAGCTGAGGCTGGAGCGCACCAGCTCCCGCTCGTTGCGGCGCTCCTCCTCGGTGTCGCCGACGATGGTCATGACGGGCACGATGACTGCGATGTCGGACGCCGGGCGGCCCGACTTCTCGGCCCCGGCGGCGACGTTCGGGACGACGTGGCGCGCCAGATACCCGGGTTCGCCGAGTGGATGAATGTGGACCCCGTCGGCGACTTCGCCGGCCATGCGCAACATCCACGGATTCACCGCCGCAACGTCGACCTTGGGGTCGGGCGCCTCGATCGGCCCGGCGCTCCACTGCGGTGTGATGAAGTCCAGTTGATAGAACTCGCCGTGATGATCCAGTTTGCCCGTCCGGAACGCGGTGAAGCAGGCCTTCACGGCACGCACGTAATCCCGAAGCCGCGGACCGGGACGCTCGAATGGCATCCCATAGCGCCGCACGACATGGGTGCGCACCTGCGTGCCGAGGCCCAGCCGGAAGTTGCCATTGCTCGCCTCCTGCAGCTCCCACGCAGTGGCCGCGGTCACGAACGGACTGCGCGGAAAGGCAACGGCCACGCCGGTGGACAGGGCCAGACCCGGTGCCGCGGTGGCGGCGACGGCGGCGTTGAGGTAGGCGGTACGCCCGGTTTCGGTGAACAGCAGACCGGAGAATCCGGCGGCCTGCGCACGCTTGGCGACATCGCCGATCCGCGACAAGGGCTGCGGGACGGTCATCAGGTCTACCTGCACGGTCGAACGGTACATCTCGCCCACCGCGCGCGTGTTCGCGGCGACACCCGTATCGTCGAAATTGTGTGTGGAGCCGCTGGTGAAGTGCGACTTGATGACCAGGTGCCCGACGTGGGCGCAGTGGCAGCGATGGCTGCCGTGCTGGCACCCCGGGGGCCTGACGGGGCGGGTGCGTGGTCCCAGGGTCGGGTAGCGCTGGGCCATCGCCGCCTCAGCATCATCGACCTGTCCGAAGCGGGTGCTCAGCCCATGGTGGACGCCGAACTGGGCTTGACGATCGCCTGGAACGGCTGCATCTACAACTACAAGGAGCTGCGGTCCGAGCTCGAGGGACATGGCTACCGGTTCTTCTCGCACAGCGACAGCGAGGTGCTGCTGAAGGCCTACCACCGGTGGCGCGACGACTTCGTCAGCCACCTGATGGGCATGTTCGCGTTCGCCATCGCCGAGCGGGACACCGGCCGCGTGCTGTTAGGCCGCGACCGGCTGGGCATCAAGCCCCTGTACCTGGCGGAGGACGCGCACCGGATCCGGTTCGCGTCCTCGCTGCCGGCGTTGCTGGCCGGTGGCGGCGTGGACACCCGGATCGACCAGGTCGCACTGCACCATTACATGACGTTCCACTCGGTGGTGCCGGCTCCGCTAACCATCCTGCGCGGCGTCCGCAAAATTCCGCCGGCGTCGCTGCTCGCGATCGAACCCGACGGTCGGCGCAACAGCACCACCTACTGGACGCCTGACTTCACCCGGCGCACCGACCGCTGCGACTGGACGGAAACCGACTGGGAAGACGCGGTGCTGGAGTCCTTGCGCACCGCCGTGAAGCGGCGCCTGGTCGCCGATGTGCCGGTCGGCTGCCTGCTGTCCGGGGGCGTGGACTCCAGCCTGATCGTCGGCCTGCTCGCCGAGGCCGGCCAGCACGGCCTGTCAACCTTCTCCATCGGCTTTGAGTCGGCGGGCGGCGTCGAGGGTGACGAGTTCAAGTGGTCCGACATCGTTGCCGAGCGCTTCGACACCAATCATCACCAGATCCGGATCGGCACCGAGCGGATGCTGCCGGCGCTCGCTGGCGCGATCGGTGCGATGAGCGAGCCGATGGTCAGCCACGACTGTGTGGCGTTCTACCTGCTCAGTCAGGAAGTCGCGCGTCATGTGAAGGTCGTCCAGTCCGGTCAGGGTGCCGACGAGGTGTTCGCCGGCTACCACTGGTATCCGCCGATGGGCGGCCCGGCCGCCGGCACCCTCGACGGCGCCGTCGCGACCTACCGCAAGGCCTTCTTCGACCGCGACGCGGCGGGCGTGCGCGCGCTGCTGACCCCTGAGATGGTCGCACCCGACGATCCCAGCGAGCGATTCGTCGCCGACCATTTCGCCAGGGCGCATGCCGATACCGGCATCGACCGGGCGCTGCGGCTCGACACCACGGTGATGCTGGTCGACGATCCGGTGAAGCGAGTGGACAACATGACCATGGCCTGGGGCTTGGAGGGGCGGGTGCCCTTCCTCGACCACGAATTGGTCGAGCTGGCGGCGAGCTGCCCACCGGAGCTGAAGATCGCCCACGACGGCAAGGGCGTGCTGAAACAGGCTGCCCGCAGGGTCATCCCGTCCGCGGTGATCGATCGCCCCAAGGGCTACTTCCCGGTTCCCGCCCTGACCCACCTCGAAGGGCCCTACCTCGACATGGTCCGCGACGCCCTCTACGCACCGGTCGCCAAAGAGCGCGGCCTGTTCCGCGCCGACGCGGTCGAGGCCCTGCTGGCCGACCCGAACCGGAGATTGACCCCGCTGCGCGGCAACGAACTCTGGCAGATCGCGCTACTCGAGATGTGGCTGCAGCAGCACGGCGTCACGGGTGCCGCGGTATGAGCACCAACGGTCCCGCCGCAGAACACGAGGAACACGAGGAACACACCGAAGCCATCACGCTGGCTCTGCACGAGGCGTCGCCGCCCGATCTGTTAGCCGCAATGAAGAAGGACGTTGCGCTCGAATTAGGTTGGGGCCGCATTATTTTCGGTCAGACATTCGCCGACTCCGACACGCTGGCCGAGGTGTTGCGGCAAGAGGCGGTCGGGCGGCGCGACATCTGCATCTACGCCCGCGAGTCACATGTGGTGGTCGCCGGGGCCTCGGCCGAGCTTTTCATCGACCCCAGCCACACCTACCGCCTGCGGTTCACCGGGGACGAGGACCAGTCGGTACCGTCGCCGCCCGCCGCCACGGTACGCACGCTGCGCGACGAGCGCGAGGCCGACGCGATGAATCGCGTCTATGTCCGGTGCGGGATGGTGCCGGCGCCGGTCGAGACGATCTGGCACAACCACCTGAACGTCGAAGCGCTGACCTACTTGGTTGCGGTGCGCGATGACGACGGCGCGGTGGTGGGCACGGTCACCGGTATCGATCACGAGATATTGTTCTCCGATCCGGAGGAGGGGTCCAGCTTGTGGAGCCTGGCGGTGGACCCGGCGGCCGGGCTCCCCGGACTGGGTGAAGCGCTGACCCGGGCGCTGGCCGACCACTTCCGCCGCAAGGGCCGCGCCTACATGGATCTGTCTGTCGCGCACGACAATGCCGCGGCCATCGGCCTCTACGAGAAACTCGGCTTCCGTCGTGTCCCGGTGCTGGCGATCAAGCGCAAGAACGCGATCAACGAGCCGCTGTTCACCCCGCCGCCGGAGACGATCGACGACCTCAACCCCTACGCCCGGATCATCGCCGACGAGGCGTTGCGCCGCGGCATCTGGGTGGAGGTGCTCGACGCCGAGACCGGCGAGATACGCCTGTCCCACGGCGGGCGCAGCATAATCACCCGAGAGTCGCTGTCAGAGTTCACGTCCGCGGTCGCCATGTGCCGTTGCGACGACAAACGCCTGACGCGGCGCCTCGTCGCCGATGTGGGCATCAATGTGGCCCGCGCCCGGCTGGCCACCTTCGACGACGCCGACTACGAATTTCTGACCGAGGTGGGAGAGGTCGTCGTCAAACCCACCCGCGGAGAGCAGGGCAAGGGCATCACGGTGGGGGTCACCGCCGAGAACGGCCCCGGCGAATTGGCGGCCGCCCTGGCGCGGGCTCGGGAACAACACCCCGAGGTGCTGATCGAGCAGCGGATGAAGGGCGACGATCTGCGCCTGGTGGTGATCGACGGCCGGGTCGTCGCCGCCGCGTTGCGGATGCCGCCGGAGGTCATCGGCACCGGCGAGCACAGCATCCGGGACCTGATCGCGTCCGAGAGCCGGCGCCGCTCAGCGGCCACCGGCGGCGAATCGCGGATACCGATCGACGAGATCACCGAGGCGACCGTCGGCGAATCCGGTTGGGGTCTGGACGATGTGCTGCCACAGGGGACCAGGCTGCGTGTCCGGCACACCGCCAATTTGCATCAGGGTGGGACGATCCACGATGTCACCGCACAGGTGAACCCGGAGCTGTGCCGCGTTGCGGTGGCCGCCGCCGAGGCCATTGGCATCCCGGTGACCGGCATCGATCTGCTGGTGCCCGACGTCACCGGCACCGAGTATGTCTTTATCGAAGCCAACGAGCGGCCCGGATTGGCCAATCACGAACCACAGCCCACGGCAGCGGCTTTCATCGATTACCTGTTCCCCGGTCGCCCGGGGCAACCGCCGGCCTGGACTCCGGAGGAGTCGGTGAATTCCGATGCCCACTGAGACCCGAAGCCCGTACCAGCGCCGCCAGGACGGCGGCCACCAGTAACAGCGCGGCGACGTCACCCCACAGGTGCCCCATCTGGTGGTCGCCGTGGAACGACTCGACCGCCATGATCGCCGCGTGCACCATGCTGGACCAGACCGCGAACCAGATCAGACTCAGATGGTTTACCGGGTTGCGCGCGGCGTGGATCAGAAACACCCCGAGGGTGGCGTAGATGCCGACGATCATCATGAAGTAGTCCGAGTGGTGCGGTGGCCCGGGGTGCCATGCCCAGCCCGACGGCCAGATCACCGCAAGCGGGTAGAGAAGCAGCATCACCGCGCCGAAGAGCACTAGTGCCAGTTGCAGAAACTTGTAGGGTTTGGCGGGCGCGGCCGTGGTGGACATGGTGCACTCCTAAATTGTGCTGATAAGCCAGGATTATCCGCCCAAATCGCGGCATTTTGCAGGATCGAAGTCGACCGGTCCGGTCCCGGCGGGCTCGGGTGCACGGCGGCACCGAAACTCCGAAGGGATCAAGCGCTTTCGCGCTCTAATCATGCCGCCGGTCGGGCGAACGCAAGAATTTCGCAAACACTTCGCGAGCAAGTCGCAAGTGCCGGCAAGCAGCCTGGGTGTATCGCCCGGCCACCCGCCGGGCGGACGGAATGGGGAGGTCGACGCGCAACACCGCGACATGAACGTCTGCCGTGAGTTTCACTGATCGGGTACGCGGTACGGACGATTCGGGGGCTTGGTTGGTGCCGAAGTGCAGGTCACCGATGCTATGTTGACGACGCCGGTCCGTGATCGCATGACGGTGCCGCGCTCGCTGGTCTTGCGCTTGACTCATCTGCTGGGTGGTTAGGAGTACGAGTGAGTAACAATCCGTTCGATGACGACAACGGGCGCTTCTTCGTGTTGATCAACGACGAGGAGCAACACAGCCTTTGGCCGACATTCGCCGACATACCGGCCGGTTGGCGGGTTGTCTATGGGGAGGCGGATCGGGCGGCCTGCCTGGAATACGTCGAGCAGAACTGGACTGATATCCGGCCCAAGAGCCTGCGGGACAGGTTGGCACAGGGTACGGGCGCCTGAGTTCTCGGCCGTCCGGGGGTTTGGCGGCAATATGACAACGCTGCGAGGCGAACCCGATACCGGGGCATCGCCGGAACCAGAGAACGCCAACAGCCGTACCGGTTCCATCGAGAAGGTCCTGGCGGACATCTTCGCCCAGGTGCTCGGTGTCGAGTCACACCGGTTGGTCGGCGTCGACGACTCATTCTTCGACCTGGGCGGGGATTCCCTGTCGGCGATGCGGGTGATCGTGGCGGTGAACGCCACCCTGGACGCCGATCTGCGGGTGGGCGCCTTGTTCGACGCGCCGACGGTCGCGCAACTGGCCTCCCGCATCGCTGGGGAATCGGGTCGCCTCAAGCCGCTGCGTGCGGTGCCGCGACCGGCGGTGGTGCCGTTGTCCTTCGCGCAGAGCCGGTTGTGGTTCATCGACCAACTCCAGGGCGCCTCACCGGTTTACAACCGTGCGGTGGCGCTGCGCTTACAGGGGCGGCTCGACACCGAAGCCCTGGCATCGGCGGTCAAAGATGTGGTGGGCCGCCACGAAAGCTTGCGCACCGTGTTCGCGGCCATCGACGGTGTGCCACACCAGGTGGTGATTCCGCTGGCGAGGGCCGACCTTGGTTGGCGGGTGATCGACGCAACGGGGTGGTCGGCGGACCGCCTCGGGTCGGCCATTGAGGAGACGGCACGCTGCTGTTTCGACCTGGCCGCCGAAATCCCCTTTCGCGCAAACCTTTTCAAGGTCAGCGCGGAGGAGCACGTGTTGGTTGTCGTCGTCCACCATATTGCCGGGGACGGCTGGTCGATCGGCGTGCTGGCCAGTGATGTCATCATGGCCTTCACCAGCCGCTGTGCGGGGCAGTCCCCGGACTGGACCGACTTGCCGGTGCAATACATCGATTACACGCTGTGGCAGCGGGAAAACCTGGGCGATCTGACCGATCAGAACAGCCCGCTGGCCGCCCAGGTGCAGTATTGGGAAACCGCGCTGGCGGCGATGCCGCAACGCGTGGAGTTGCCGACCGATCGCCCGTACCCGGCGGTTGCCGACCATCACGGTGACCAGATCGTCGTGGAGTGGCCCGCGGACCTGCAGCGGCGGATCCGCGACCTCGGCCGTGCCCACAACGCGACCAGCTTCATGGTGGTGCAGGCAGCCCTCGCCCTACTGCTGTCCCGGCTGAGCGCTAGTCCCGATGTGGCGGTGGGTTTCCCGATCGCCGGTCGTAGTGACGCCGCGCTCGACGCCCTGGTGGGCTTTTTCGTCAACACCCTGGTGCTGCGGGTCGACCTTTCCGGTGATCCGACCTTCGCCGAGCTGCTCGCCCAGGTGCGGGCCCGGAGCCTGGCCGCCTACGAGCACCAGGACGTGCCCTTCGAGGTGCTCGTCGACCGGCTCAACCCGCCCCGTTCGCGGACCCATCATCCGCTGATTCAGGTGATGCTGAACTGGCAGAACAACGACCCGACCACCGGCTTGGTCGCGGGTGACCTGCAGATCACGCCCATACCGGTCGACACCCACACCGCCCGCATGGATTTGGCGCTCTCCTTGGTGGAGCGCGTCACGGATACCGGTGAGCTGGCCGGCATCGGTGGACGGGTGGAGTTTCGCACCGACGTATTCGACGCGGCCACCATCGCGACACTGATCGTGCGGCTTGCGACGGTCTTGACCGCCGCCACCGCGGATCCGGGCCGGCGGCTCTCATCGATCGACCTGCTCGACGCTGCCGAGCACGAGCAGCTCGCGCGGTGGGGCAACCGGGCGGCCCTGGCCCGGCCAGCACCCGCAGCGGAATCGATTCCGGCGGTGTGGGCCACCCAGGTGTCCCATACCCCTGCGGCAGTGGCGGTCACCTGCGGCGGCCGGTCATGGACCTACCTCGAGATCGAGGAAGCCGCGAATCGGCTGTCGCACCTGCTCGCTCGTTCCGGGGCCGGTCCCGGCACATGTGTGGCCCTGTTGCTGGGGCGATCGGCAGAGGCCATCGTCGCCATCCTGGCCATCCTGAAGACGGGCGCGGCGTATCTGCCCCTTGATCCGGGACTGCCCGAGGCGCGGGTGCAATTCATGATCGGCGACGCAGCGCCGATCGCCGCGGTCACCGGTCCGGGCCTGGCCGGCCGGCTGTCCGGATACGAGCTCACGGTGATCGACGCGGAGGACTCGCGCCTGGATGCATGCCCGAAGACGCCCCTGCCGGTGCCGTCCGCGCAGGAGATCGCCTACGTCATTTACACCTCCGGCACCACCGGGGTGCCCAAAGGCGTTGCCGTTTCCCATCGCAACCTCACCCAGCTGATCATGGCGCTGGACGCCGGGCTGCCTCCGGCTGCCGAACAGGTTTGGTCGCAGTGGCATTCGTACGTCTTCGACTTCTCGGTGTGGGAAATCTGGGGAGCCCTGTTGCGCGGCGGCAGGCTGGTCGTCGTACCCGAATCGGTGGCGTCCTCGCCAGCCGAGTTCGCGGACCTCCTGGTATCCGAGGGCGTCAGTGTGCTGACGCAAACACCTTCTGCGGTCGACCTTTTGCTACCCGAGCAGCTGGAATCGGTTGCGGTGCTGATTGGCGGTGAACCGTGCCCGACCGAGGTGGTCGATCGCTGGGCACCGGGCCGGGTAATGGTCAACGCCTACGGCCCGACCGAGACGACAATCTATGTCGCCCTGAGCGCGCCCCTGGTCGCCGGGACGGGGCCGGTGCCGATCGGGTCGCCGGTCCACGGGGCGGCACTGTTCGTCCTGGACGAGTGGCTGCGTCCGGTACCGCCCGGAGTGGTGGGCGAGCTCTACGTGGCCGGTGCCGGGGTCGGATACGGGTATCTACGCCGAGCCGGATTGACGGCATCGCGGTTCGTGGCCTGTCCGTTCGGCGGCTCGGGGGCACCGGGCGGACGCATGTACCGCACCGGGGATCTGGTGTGCTGGCGTCCCGACGGACAGCTGAATTACGTCGGCCGGGTCGACGAACAGGTCAAAATCCGCGGCTACCGCATTGAATTGGGGGAGGTGCAGGCGGCGCTGGGTGCGCTCGACGGGGTCAAGCAGGCGGTCGTGGTTACCCGCGAAGACCGCCCCGGTGACAAGCGCCTGGTCGGTTACGTCACCCCTACCGGTCCGGGTGCGGTCGAACCCGCCAAGGCGCGCGCGGACCTCGCCGAACGACTGCCCTCCTACCTGGTGCCCACCGTCGTGGTGGTGGACGCGTTACCACTGACGGTCAACGGCAAACTCGACACCGACGCGCTGCCGGTGCCGCAGTACCAGGACGGCGAAAACTACCGCGCCCCGGCGACTCCCACCGAAGAAATCATCGCCGGCATCTATGCACATGTGCTAGGTCTGCCACGGGTCGGCGTCGACGAGTCGTTCTTCGACCTGGGCGGGGATTCGCTGATGGCCATGCGGGTGACGGCCGCGATCAACGCCGCCCTGGGTGCCGCGGTCACCGTCCGTACGCTGTTCGACGCTCCGGCGATCACCCAGTTGATGCCCCGGATCGCGACGGGCGGGCGACGCCCGCTGCCGCTGGCCGCCGCCGAGCGGCCCGCGGCGATACCGTTGTCATTCGCCCAGAATCGATTGTGGATCATCGATCAATTCCAGGGTCCCACACCGGTTTACAACATGGCGGTGGCCCTGCGGTTGAGCGGAGACCTCGACACCGGCGCACTTCGGGCGGCGCTGACCGACGTGATAGACCGGCATGAAAGCCTGCGCACGGTGTTCCCCGCCGTCGACGGGGTGCCGCGACAGGTGGTGCTTGCCACCGAGCGTGCCGACTTCGGCTGGCAGATCCTGGACGCCGCCGGCTGGCCGGCGGACCGGCTGGAGCAGGCGATCGCCGCGACAGCGCGGCGCGGCTTCGACCTGGTCACCGAAATCCCCTTGCGGGCGACGCTTTTCCGGACCGACGAGCGTCAGCACGTGCTGGCGATGGTGGTCCACCACATCGCCGGAGACGGCTGGTCGGTGGGGGTGCTGGCCGCCGACATCGGGGCGGCGTATGTCAGCCGATGTGCGGGTCGAGCCCCGGACTGGGCCGAGCCGGCGTTGCAGTACGCCGATTACACCCTCTGGCAGCGGGCCAGCCTCGGTGATCCGGACGACCGTGGTGGGCCTCTGGCGGCCCAGCTGGAGTATTGGCAGGGTGCGCTGGCCGCGCTTGCGCCGCACTTGGAATTGCCGACCGACCGTCCTTATCCGTTGGTTGCCGACCATCGCGGCGACAAGATCGCAGTGGACTACCCCGCGGATTTGCAACAGCGGATACACACGGTTGCCCACGCCCACGGCGTGACCAGTTTTATGCTGGTGCAGGCCGCGCTGGCGTTGCTGTTATCCCGGCTCACCGGCACCTCCGATGTTCCGATCGGCTTTCCCATTGCCGGTCGTGGTGACCCGGCACTCGATGGCGCGGTCGGGTTCTTCGTCAACACGCTGGTGCTGCGCGTCGACCTGGCCGGGGATCCGACCTTTGCCGACCTGCTGGACCGGGTACGAGCGCGCAGTCTGACCGCGTATGAAAACCAGGACGTGCCGTTCGAGCTGCTGGTCGAGCGCCTCAATCCGGCCCGTTCGTTGACTCATCACCCGCTGGTGCAGGTGATGTTGGCCTGGCAGAACAACATTCCGCCGAAACTTGCATTGGGTGACCTCGACGTCACCCCTGTCCCCGTCGACACGCACACCGCCCGCATGGATCTGGCGTTCTCGTTGGCGGAGCGTTTCCGCGACGGCGGCGAGCTCGACGGGATCGGCGGGACGGTGGAGTTCCGCACCGACGTCTTCGACCCGGCCAGCGTCGAGGCGCTGGTGCGGCGGTTGGCGACAGTACTGGATGCGGTGACGGCTTATCCCAACCGCCGGTTGTCGTCCGTCGACATCCTTGATGCCGGCGAGCGCGCTCGGCTGGACCGCTGGGAAAACCGGGCGGTGCTGACCCAACCCGCACCCCCCGCGATATCCATTCCGGCGGCTTGGGCCAATCAGGTCGCACGCACCCCCACCGCGGTAGCGCTGACCTGCGCCGGGCGTTCGTGGACCTACCGCGAGCTCGATGAGGCATCGAACCGGTTGGCGCATAAGCTCTCCGGCCGCAAGGTTGGGCCGTCCTCGCGGGTGGCGCTGATGTTCTCGCGCTGTGCCGAGGCGATCGTCGCGATGACGGCGGTACTCAAAACGGGCGCGGCGTATGTTCCGATCGACCCGGCGTTGCCGTCGGCCCGGATCGCGTTCATGATCGCCGATGCTGCGCCGGTGGTGGCGCTCACCACCGCCGAGTGGGCCGGCCGGCTGGACGGGCACGCCCTGCCAGTGATCGACGTCGCCGATCCCACGATCGAGGCATGTCCTTCGGCGGCCCTGCCGGCACCGAGCGCCGGTGACGTCGCCTACCTGATCTACACCTCTGGCACCACTGGTGTTCCCAAGGGCGTGGCCATCACCCATCGCAACGTGACCCAGCTGCTACGCGTCACAAGCTTCTTTCAAAGGCGCACCAGCGCACAGTCATTCGCGGCAACCCAATGGCATTCCTATTCCTTCGACGTCTCGGTCTGGGAGATCTGGGGCACCTTGCTGTTCGGCGGCCGACTGGTCGTCGTGCCGGAGGAGGTGGCTGGCTCCCCGGCCGACTTTCGCGCATTGCTGATTTCCGAACGCATCGATGTCCTGACCCAAACGCCCTCTGCGGTAGGGGTATTGGCGACGGACGGGCTTGAAGCCACAGCGTTGGTGGTGGGTGGGGAGGCCTGTCCGACCGCGGTGGTGGACCGTTGGGCGCCCGGCCGGGTGGTGGTCAACGCCTACGGTCCCACCGAGACCACGGTGTACGCGGCGATGAGCGCGCCGTTGGCCATCGATGCAGGCCCGCCCCCGATCGGGTCACCGGTGTCCGGTGCGGCGCTGTTCGTGCTCGACGAGTGGTTGCGGCCGGTGCCGCCCGGCGTGGTGGGTGAGCTCTACGTGGCCGGCCGCGGAGTGGGCATCGGCTACTGGCTCCGGGCTCCGCTGACCGCGGCGCGTTTCGTCGCCTGTCCGCTCACGGGGGCGCCCGGCCAGCGCATGTATCGCAGCGGCGACCTGGTCCGCTGGCGCGGCGACGGCCAGCTCGACTACCTCGGTCGCGCGGACGAGCAGGTCAAGATCCGCGGCTACCGCATCGAGCTGGCGGAGGTACAAGCCGCGCTGGCCGCCGTCCCGGGTGTGACGCAGGCGGCGGTGATCGCCAGGGAAGACCGACCCGGGGACAAGCGCTTGGTGGGCTACGCCACCGGAACTTTCGAGCCGGCCGATGTGCGCAGCGCGCTGGCCGAGCAGTTGCCGACCTACATGGTTCCGGCCGCGATGGTGCGACTCGACGCGTTGCCGCTGACGGTCAACGGCAAACTGGATGCCCAAGCGCTGCCGGCGCCGGAATACCGCCGCCACCAACGGGATCCGGGCAACGCTACCGAGGAGGTCTTGGCCCAGATCTACGCCGAGGTGCTCGGTCTCGACCAGGTGGGCGTCGACGAACCGTTCTTCGAGTTGGGTGGGGACAGCATCCTGGCGATGCAGGTGGTGGCCCGTGCCCGGGCCGCCGGTGTGATCTGCCGGCCACGCGACATTTTCGTCGAACAGACCGTCGCCAAGGTCGCCCAGGCCGCGCATCGAGGTGACGGCGAAGCCGAGGTCGTCGACGAGGGGGTCGGTGACATATTGCCGACGCCGATCATGTGCTGGCTGCGGCAGTTGGACGGCCCGGTCGACCGGTTCAACCAGACCATGGTGCTGCAGGCTCCGGATGAGGCCGGCATGGCGGATGTGACGGCGATGGTCCAGGCGCTGCTGGATCGGCACGCCATGCTGCGGTTGCAGGCCGGGCCGAGGGGAATGACGGTGCCGCAACCGGGTTCGGTAGCGGCCCGCGAGTGTCTGCAAGAGGTCGCCGAATTGACCGAAGGGGTGCTCGCGGAGGCCAGGGCCCGGTTGGATCCGGCACGCGGACGCACTCTGAGCGCGCTGTGGTGCGCTGACGCCGGACAGCTGGCGCTGGTCATTCATCACCTTGCCGTCGATGGGGTGTCCTGGCGAATACTGCTGAGCGATCTGAACATCGCCTGGCAACAGCGCCAGGGCGGCCGGGAAGTAGCGCTGCCAACAGGGGGGACATCGTTCCAGCGGTGGGCCGCGCTGCTGCACGAGCATGCGCAACTGCCCGCCGTCGTCGCCCAAGCCGCCACGTGGCGGGAGCTCCTGGCAACGCCGGCGGCGTTGCCACCCGTCCGGTCGGACACCGATACCTTCGCCGCCGCCGGACATCTGGTGGTGCAATTGGACACCGAGCAGACCCAGCAATTGCTGAGCCAGGTGCCGGCGGCCTTCCATGCCGGTGTTCAGGACATTCTGCTGATCGCGTTTGCGTTGGCGTGGAAGGAGTTTCTGAACAGTACCGATGCGGTAGTCATCGACGTCGAAGGCCACGGCCGGCACGAAGAACTCGGCCCGGCGCTCGATCTATCGCGCACCGTGGGGTGGTTCACCACTAAGTACCCGGTGTCGTTGCGGGTGGGTGAGCTGGATTGGGCGCAGGTGGTGGCGGGCGGGGCGGCGTTGGGTGTGGTGGTCAAGGACGCCAAGGAGCAGTTGCGGGCGCTGCCGGATGGTTTGACGTACGGGTTGCTGCGCTATCTGAACTGCGATGTCGATCTGGACGGGCCGGACCCGGCGATCGGCTTCAACTACCTCGGTCGGTTGGGCGCGCCCGCACCGTCTACCGGGACGGATTGGACTATCGGTCCCCGGCTTGCCGACAGCAACGCCGGTCTGCCAATCACATTGCCCCATAACGTGGAAGTGAATGCCGCCACCGTCGACACCCCCGCCGGGCCCGAGCTGCACGCCGATTGGATGTGGGCGCCGTCGGTGTTGGATCGTGAGCGGGTTGTGCGGTTGGGGGAGTTGTGGTTTGCGGCGTTGGGTGGGATTTGTGCGCATGTGCGCGGCGGTGGGGGTGGGTTGACGCCGTCGGACATTGTGCCGGCGCGGTTGAGTCAGGGTGAGCTCGACGAGTTGGCGGAGCAGTTGCGCATCGCGGATGTGTTGCCGCTGACCCCGATACAGCGCGGGTTGCTCTTCCACGCCGGCACCAGTCAGGGTGACGAATACGCGGTGCAACTGGACTTAGCGGTGATCGGCGCCGTCGACGAAAGGCGGCTGCGGGATGCGGTACAGGCGGTCGTCGACAGGCACCCGAATCTGGTGGCCCGGTTTTGTCCGCAGTTCGATGAGCCGGTGCAGGTGATTCCGGCTGATCCGGTGGCGGTGTGGCGTTATGTCGAATTGGATGCCGGGTTGGACGGGTCCGGTGTTGAGGCCGAGGTTGCGCGGGTGTGTGCTGCCGAGCGTGCGGCGGTGTGTGATCTGGGGCGGCCGCCGGCGTTTCGGGCGGTGTTGATCGGTGTGGGTGGGGATCGGTATCGGTTTGTGTTGACCAATCACCACATTGTGGTCGATGGCTGGTCGATGCCAATTGTGTTGCGCGAGATTTTCGCCGGGTATCAGGGCCAGCGGCTGCCCGCGGCGGTGCCCTACCGCAATTACGTGCGCTGGCTTGCCGACCGCGATCTCGATGCCGCACGCGCGGCGTGGCGCGAATTGCTGGCCGGTTTCGACACCCCCACACTGATCGCACCGCCAGACCGGGGCGGGCCGAACCCGCGCAGGGCAGACCTATTCCGGCTGTCCGAGCGGACCACGCGTGCGGTGGGTGAGTTGGCGCGGGCGTGTCGTACCACGGTGAATACGGTGTTGCAGGGTGCTTTTGCGCAGGTGTTGATGTGGTTGACCGGGCAGCAGGATGTGGTGTTCGGGATCACGGTGTCGGGTCGGCCCGCTGAGGTGGTGGGTGCGGATTCGATGGTGGGGTTGTTGATCAATACGGTGCCGGTGCGGGTGCAGTTGAGTCCGTCGATGACCGCGGTGGATTTGTTGGGTCAGTTGCACCGGGTGCACAACGACACCTTGGAGCATCAGCATTTGGCGTTGACCGAAATCCATCGGCTCAGTGGCCACGACCGACTCTTCGACACCCTCTTCGTCTATCAGAACTTCCCGACCGACGCCGCCGCCCTGTCCGGCGCGGACGGACTGGCCATCACCGAGAAGTCCAGGCACGACTACAACCACTACCCGCTGACGATCCAGGTGCTGCCTGGGGTGGAGTTGGGGTTGCGGGTGGAGTTCGATACCGCGGTGTTGGATGCCGGACGTGTTGGGGTGGTAGTGGATTGGTTCATTCGGGTGTTGGTGGGGATGACCGCCGATCCGCGGTGTCGGTTGGCGGTGCTGGATCTGTTGGGTGCTGGTGAGCATGCGGGGTTGGCGCGGTGGGGTAACCGGGCGGTCTTGGATGAACCCAGCACGAACCCGAACCCGGTGTCGATTCCGCTGTTGTGGGCACAGCAGGTGGCGCGCACGCCGGCGGCGGTGGCGGTCGTGGGGCAGGGTCGGTCGATGACCTATCGCGAGTTGGAGGAGTCCGCGAACCGGTTGGGGCATTTGTTGTCCGGGTTGGGGGTTGGTCCGGGTCAGTGGGTGGGGTTGTTGGTGTCGCGTTCGGCGGCGGCGGTGGTGGCGATGCTGGCGGTGCTCAAGACTGGGGCGGGGTATGTGCCGATCGATCCGGGGTTGCCCGATGAGCGGGTCGATTTCCTGGTGGCCGATGCCGCCCCGAGTGCGGTGTTGACCACCGCGGGGTTGGCGGGGCGGTTGGCCGGGCACTCGGTGGCGGTCATTGATATCGAGGATCCGGGTCTGCGCAGTTATCCCGCTACGGCGTTGCCGCTGCCTTCCGGGGCCGAGGTGGCCTACCTGATTTACACCTCGGGGACCACCGGTGTGCCTAAAGGTGTTGCGGTGAGCCAGCATAACGTGACGCAGCTGTTGGCTTCGATGCGCGCCAAGCTGCCCGCGGGCGGGGTGTGGTCGCATTGGCACTCGCTGGCCTTTGATGTCTCGGTCTTCGAGATCTGGGGCGCCCTGCTGTCGGGGGGACGGCTGGTCATCGTCGAAGAATCCGTGGCCCGCTCACCCGAAGACTTCCACACCCTGCTGGCCACCGAACACGTCACCATCCTCAGCCAAACCCCCTCGGCCCGTTCTCCGCACTGCAAACTGCCGACGCGCTGTCGGGTGAACGGGGGCAACGGCTGGCCCTGGAGGCCGTCGTGTTCGCCGGTGAAGCCCTTGAGCCGCAACAACTTCGACCATGGCTACGCAACCACCAGCAATCACCGCGGTTGTTCAACCTGTACGGCACCACGGAAACCACCGTGCATGCCTCGTGGCGGGAGATCGTTGCGCGGGACACCGAAAGCGGCGCCAGCCCCGTTGGCGTGCCGCTGGACCACCTCGCCTTCATGGTGCTGGACGAATGGCTGCGGCCGGTCCCGGACGGGATCGCCGGAGAATTGTACGTCGCGGGCGCCGGGATGAGTGTTGGCTACCTGCACCGCGCGGGACTGACCGCGACACGATTCCTGGCGTGCCCGTTCGGCGCTCCCGGCACCCGGATGTACCGCACCGGCGACCTGGTGTCCTGGACCCCCGACGGGCAACTGCACTACCTCGGACGCGCCGACGAACAGGTCAAGATCCGCGGCTACCGCATCGAATTGGGGGAAGTCGAGAACGCCCTGCTGGATTGCCCGCATGTCACCCAGGCGGCCGTCACCGCACACCACCGCGGCACTGGAGGGGCCCACCTGGTCGCCTACCTCACCCTCGCACACGGCGCCGATGACGGAAGCGCCGACGACGCCGTCCAAGAATGGCAAGACCTGTACGACCAGCTCTACCACGACCAGGCCGCACCGCCGGAATTCGGCAGCGATTTTCGTGGCTGGAACAGCAGCTACACGGGTGAGCCGATCCCGATCGAGGAAATGGAGGAGTGGCGATCGGCCACGGTGGACCGGATCATGGCGCTGCGGCCGCGAAAGGTGCTCGAGATCGGCGCGGGTTCCGGGCTGATCCTGGAAAGGATCGCGCCCCACTGCGAAACCTATGTCGCAACGGACAATTCAGCGGTCGCCGTGGACGCCCTGGCGCGGACCATGGAGCGTTTGCAAATCCCGTGGCGTGACCGCGTCCAGCTGCTGAGCCGGCCCGCTCACGTCACCGACGCGCTGCCGCGCGGCCATTTCGACACCATCATTCTCAACTCGGTGGTCCAATACTTCCCGCACGCGGACTATCTGATCGAGGTCATTGACAACGCCATGGAGCTGCTGGCGCCAAGTGGGTCGTTGTTCCTCGGTGACGTCCGCAACCGAGCGCTGCACGGCGCGTTCCACACCGCGGTTGCGCTGGCCCACGGTGGCGGCACTGCCGCCGAGGTCCGCCAGCGGGTCCGGCGCGCGATGCTGAGCGAATCCGAATTGCTGCTTGCGCCAGAGTTCTTCACCACCTGGGCGGACCGACAGCCGTTGGTGGCGGGGATCGACATCCAGGTCAAGCGCGGTGTCGCCGACAACGAACTCACCCGGTACCGCTACGACGTCGTCGCCCACAAGGCCCCGACCGCGACACGCTCGCTGGCCACCGCCCCCGTCCGCGCCTGGGCGCAGTGCGACGGCTCAGCCGGGCTGCGTGACCACCTGAGCGCGCAGCGCCCGACCGCCCTGCGCGTCACCGGCATTCCCCGCACCGGACTCATCTCCGACGTCCGGGCCGAACAGGCCCTCGAGAGCGGCGATCCCGACTCCGCCGAATCCGGGACGCTCGAAAGCCGCACACCGGAGCAGCTGCACCGCCTAGCCGCCGACACCGGATACCGCGTCGCCGTCACCTGGGGCAGCGAATCCGGCACACTGGACGCGGTTTTCGTCGCCGCCGCCGACACGAGCACGCCGTTGAGCGATATCTACCGGCCCACCGCCCGCCGGGCCACCCACGCCAACGACCCCCGCGCCAACGCCAAGATAACCGCGGTACGTCAGCGGCTGAAGGAGCGACTGCCCGCCTACATGGTGCCCGCGCAGATCATGGTGCTCGACGAATTCCCGCTGACTTCCGCCGGCAAGCTGGACCGCAAACGCCTGCCCGCACCGGAGTATCAGCCAGCGGATCGGTACCGGGCACCGTCCGGCGCCGTCGAGGAGATCTTGGCCGGCATCTACGCGCAAGTCTTGGGGTTGGAGCGGGTCGGGGTCGACGAATCGTTCTTCGAGTTGGGCGGGGACAGCATCCTGTCGATGCAGGTGGTGGCGCGGGCCCGGGCGGCGGGTGTGGTGTGCAAGCCGCGCGACATCTTCGCCGAGCAGACGGTGGCCGGACTGGCGCGGGTGGCCGGGGTAGCCGACGATGCGAGCTCTGTTGCCGACGACGGTTTGGGGCCGGTGCCGGCGACTCCAATCATGCACTGGCTGCGGGAAATAGCCGGTCTCGTCGAGCAATTCAGCCAGGCGGTCGTGCTGCAGGCGCCGAGTGGGACCACCGAGACCGACGTGGCGGTGCTGCTGCAGGCCCTGCTGGACCGGCACCCGCTGCTGCGGCTTCGAGCTAACGACGCGGCAGATGGCTCCTGGTCGCTGTGGGTTCCCGCGCCCGGCACGGTCCCCGCCACGCGCTGCCTGCGCACCGTGGACACACTGTCCGAAGCGGAGCTGGCGGCTGCCCGGTCCCGGCTGAATCCGGCCGCCGGCGTGATGCTCAGCGCACTGTGGGTCGGGTCCACCGGGCGGCTGGTGATCATCATTCACCACCTTGCCGTCGATGGGGTGTCCTGGCGAATCCTCCTCGAGGACTTGGCTTTCGCCTCGGCTCAGCTACGCGCCGGACATCCGGTGGCGTTGCCCGGGATCGGGACGTCATTCCAGCGGTGGGCGTCGTTGCTGAGCGAGTACGCGCACCGGCCCGTCGTTGTGGACCACGTCGCCGCCTGGCGGCAGGTCGCCGACACGCCGGCCGCCCTGCCCGCACCGCATCCCGAGCTGGATACCCATGCCACGGCCGGGCGCGTCTCCTTGGACCTAGACGTCGAGACCACCCGCGCGTTGCTGGGTGTGGTGCCGACCGCGTTCCATGCTGGTGTGCAGGACATCTTGCTGATCGCGTTTGCGTTGGCATGTAACGAGTTTCTCGGCGGTGTCGAGGCGCTTGGCATCGACGTCGAGGGCCACGGGCGCCGCGACGACATGGCCCCGGATCTCGACCTGTCGCGCACCGTGGGGTGGTTCACCGCTAAGTACCCGGTGTCGTTGCGTGTGGGTGAGCTGGATTGGGCGCATGTGGTGGCGGGCGGGGCGGCGTTGGGTGTGGTGGTCAAGGACGCCAAGGAGCAGTTGCGGGCGCTGCCGGATGGTTTGACGTACGGGTTGCTGCGCTATCTGAACTGCGATGTCGATCTGGACGGGCCGGACCCGGCGATCGGCTTCAACTATTTGGGTCGGCTGGGCGCCGCGGCGGTCGAGAATCCCGGCGACACCTGGCGACTCAGCCAGGACGGGGTGCCTGCACCCCCGCTACCGATGCCGTTGGCGCACACGGTGGAAGTGAACGCGGGCACCGTCGACACCCCCGCCGGGCCCGAGCTGCACGCCGATTGGATGTGGGCGCCGTCGGTGTTGGATCGTGAGCGGGTTGTGCGGTTGGGGGAGTTGTGGTTTGCGGCGTTGGGTGGGATTTGTGCGCTTGTGCGCGGCGGTGGGGGTGGGTTGACGCCGTCGGATATTGTGCCGGCGCGGTTGAGTCAGGGTGAGCTCGATGAGTTGGCCGGGCAGTTGCGCATCGCGGATGTGTTGCCGCTGACCCCGATACAGCGCGGGTTGCTCTTCCACGCCAGTGCCGCCCCAGGCGACGACCAGGTGTACGCCGTACAGCTCGATCTGCACCTGGCTGGTGCGCTCGAGCCGGGCCGGCTCCGGCACGCGCTGGACACGGTGGTCCGCCGGCACCCGAATCTGGTGGCCCGGTTTTGTCCGCAGTTCGATGAGCCGGTGCAGGTGATTCCGGCTGATCCGGTGGCGGTGTGGCGTTATGTCGAGCTGGATGCCGGGTTGGACGGGTCCGGTGTTGAGGCCGAGGTTGCGCGGGTGTGTGCTGCCGAGCGTGCGGCGGTGTGTGATCTGGGACGGCCGCCGGCGTTTCGGGCGGTGTTGATCGGTATGGGTGGGGATCGGTATCGGTTTGTGTTGACCAATCACCACATTGTGGTTGATGGCTGGTCGATGCCGATTGTGTTGCGCGAGATCTTCGCTGGGTATCAGGGCCAGCGGCTGCCCGCGGCGGTGCCCTACCGCAATTACGTGCGCTGGCTGGCCGACCGTGACCTCGATGCCGCCCGCGCCGTCTGGCGAAAAGTGCTGGCTGATTTCCCATCTCCCACGCTGGTCGGCCCGCCGGATCGGCTCAACCTAGGCCGACGCGACGTGGCCCAGTTTCAGGTGCCGGAGCGGACCACGCGTGCGGTGGGTGAGTTGGCGCGGGCGTGTCGTACCACGGTGAATACGGTGTTGCAGGGTGCTTTTGCGCAGGTGTTGATGTGGTTGACCGGGCAGCAGGATGTGGTGTTCGGGATCACGGTGTCGGGTCGGCCCGCTGAGGTGGTGGGTGCGGATTCGATGGTGGGGTTGTTGATCAATACGGTGCCGGTGCGGGTGCGGTTGAGTCCGTCGATGACCGCGGTGGATTTGTTGGGTCAGTTGCACCGGGTGCACAACGACACCTTGGAGCATCAGCATTTGGCGTTGACCGAGATCCATCGGCTCAGTGGCCACGACCGACTCTTCGACACCCTCTTCGTCTACGAGAACTACCCAATGGACCTGAGCGGATTGATGGACGGTATCGCCGTCAGTGCCAGCAGCACCCGCGACTACACCCACTACCCGTTGACCATCCGCGCGATGCCTGGGGTGGAGTTGGGGTTGCGGGTGGAGTTCGATACCGCGGTGTTGGATGCCGGACGTGTTGGGGTGGTGGTGGATTGGTTCATTCGGGTGTTGGTGGGGATGACCGCCGATCCGCGGTGTCGGTTGGCGGTGCTGGATCTGTTGGGTGCTGGTGAGCATGCGGGGTTGGCGCGGTGGGGTAACCGGGCGGTCTTGAATGAGTCCGGCACGAACCCGAACCCGGTGTCGATTCCGCTGTTGTGGGCACAGCAGGTGGCGCGCACGCCGGCGGCGGTGGCGGTGGTGGGGCAGGGTCGGTCGATGACCTATCGCGAGTTGGAGGAGTCCGCGAACCGGTTGGGGCATTTGTTGTCTGGGTTGGGGGTGGGTCCGGGTCAGTGGGTGGGGTTGTTGGTGTCGCGTTCGGCGGCGGCGGTGGTGGCGATGCTGGCGGTGCTCAAGACTGGGGCGGGGTATGTGCCGATCGATCCGGGGTTGCCCGATGAGCGGGTCGATTTCCTGGTGGCCGATGCCGCCCCGAGTGCGGTGTTGACCACCGCGGGGTTGGCGGGGCGGTTGGCCGGGCACTCGGTGGCGGTCATTGATATCGAGGATCCGGGTCTGCGCAGTTATCCCGCTACGGCGTTGCCGCTGCCTTCCGGGGCCGAGGTGGCCTACCTGATTTACACCTCGGGGACCACCGGTGTGCCTAAAGGTGTTGCGGTGAGCCAGCATAACGTGACGCAGCTGTTGGCTTCGATGCGCGCCAAGCTGCCCGCGGGCGGGGTGTGGTCGCATTGGCACTCGCTGGCCTTTGATGTCTCGGTCTTCGAGATCTGGGGCGCCCTGCTGTCGGGGGGACGGCTGGTCATCGTCGAAGAATCCGTGGCCCGCTCACCCGAAGACTTCCACACCCTGCTGGCCACCGAACACGTCACCATCCTCAGCCAAACCCCCTCGGCCCTCGAGACGCTCGCTCCGGAACGGCTGGGATCGACCGCGGTGGTGGTGGCCGGTGAGCCCTGCCCCGAAGAACTGGTGGATCGCTGGGCACCGGGGCGCGTGCTGATCAACGCCTACGGCCCCACCGAAACCACGATCTATGCCGCCACCAGTGCACCGCTGCGGGCTGGGTCCGGGGCGGTGCCCATCGGCACACCGGTGCCGGGTGCGGCGTTGTTGGTGCTGGACGGGTGGCTGCGGCCGGTGCCGGCCGGCGTTGTCGGGGAACTGTACGTGGCCGGCGCCGGCGTCGGCGTCGGCTACCTGCACCGCGCGGGACTGACCGCGACACGATTCCTGGCGTGCCCGTTCGGCGCACCCGGCACCCGGATGTACCGCACCGGCGACCTGGTCTCCTGGACCCCCGACGGGCAACTGCACTACCTCGGACGCGCCGACGAACAGGTCAAGATCCGCGGCTACCGCATCGAACTCGGCGAGGTACGCGCTGCATTGGCCGCGCTGGATGGCGTGCAGCAGGCGGTCGTGATCGCCCGCGAGGACCAACCCGGCAACCGGCGCCTGGTGGGTTACGTCACCGGGTCCGCGGACCCGGCAGCGATGCGTACCCAACTGGCCGAGCGGCTACCGGCCTACCTTGTTCCCGCGGCGGTGGTCGTCTTGACCGCACTACCGCTGACGGTCAACGGCAAGCTCGACACCCGCGCCTTACCGGCACCGGAATATCAACCCCGCGAGCGCTTCCGGGCCGCCACCACACCGGTGCAGGAGATCTTGGCCGGCATCTTCGCCCGGATTCACGGGCTGCAACGAGTGGGCATCGACGACTCATTCTTCGATCTGGGCGGCGACTCATTGTCGGCGATGCGCGTGCTGACCGCGATCGCCGCGGCCTTCGACGTCCGCCTGCCGGTGCGGGTCCTCTTCGACGCGCCGACGCCCGCGCGGTTGGCCGACCACCTCAACGGGGCCGGCGCCGCCGTAGCGCCGTTGACCACTCAGCAACGGCCCGAGGCCATCCCGCTGTCATTCGCGCAACGCCGGCTGTGGTTCCTCGACCAGTTGATGGGACCTTCGCCGGTCTACCACATGGCAGTGGCGCTGCGCCTGGACGGACGGGTTGACGGCGACGCCCTGGGTGTGGCGCTGGCCGACGTGGTCGCCCGGCACGAGAGCCTCCGGACGGTTTTCTCGGCACCAGCGGGTGTGGCTCAGCAGGTGGTGCTACCGGCCGACACCGTAGAGTTGGGCTGGAGCATCGTCGATACCACTGGGTGGCCGCCGGTCAGGCTGACTCAGGCGATCGGTGCCGCGGTTCGGCAACCGTTCAACCTTTCCCGCGAAATCCCTTTTCGAGCAACCCTTTACCGGATCAACGAGGACGAGCACATCCTGATGATCGTGGTACACCACGTCGCCGCGGACGGGTGGTCAGTGGCACCGCTGGCGCACGACCTGAGTGTGGCCTACGGCAGTCGGCGCGCGGACCGGGCACCCGGCTGGGACCCGTTGCCGGTGCAGTATGCCGATTACACGCTATGGCAGCGCAATATCCTTGGCGACCCGGACGACCAGGACAGCCGCATCGCGACCCAGTTGGCGTACTGGCAACGGCATTTGGCCGGACTGCCCGAGCGCGTGCAGCTGCCCACCGACCGGCCCTACCCGCCGGTTGCCGACTATCGCGGGGCCAGCGTGGCGATCGATTGGCCGGCGGAACTGCAGCGCCGGGTGCGCAAGACAGCCCGTGAGCACAACGCCACCAGCTTCATGGTGGTGCAGGCGGCGCTGGCGGTTCTGATCGCCAAGCTCAGTGCCAGTTCGGATGTCGCGGTGGGTTTCCCGATCGCCGGGCGCAATGATTCCGGCCTCGACCAGCTGGTCGGTTGCTTCGTCAACACGCTGATCCTTCGCGTTGACCTGAGTGGTGACCCCACCGTCGCCGAATTGCTGGAACAGGTGCGTCAGCGCAGTCTCGAGGCCTACGAGCATCAGGACGTGCCCTTCGAAGTTCTGGTGGAGCGGATCAACCCGACACGATCGCAAAGCCACCATCCGCTCGTCCAGGTCATGCTGGCCTGGCAGAACAACACCGTGCCCGACCTGAACCTGGGCGATCTGCGGGTGACGCCGGTACCGCTGGAAGCCCGCACCGCGCGGATGGACCTGGGGTTCTCCCTCGCCGAACGGTTCACGGCAACAGGCGATCTCGCCGGTATCGGGGGGACGGTCGAGTTCCGCACCGACGTATTCGACGCCGCCGGCATCGAGTTACTAGTCGATCGGTTGCACTGCGTGGTGTCGACGATCACGGCTGACCCGGCGACAAGACTGTCGTCGGTGAGCCTGCTCGTTGACGATGAGCGTTCCCGGCTGGACCAGTGGGGGAATCGGGCAGCGCTGTCCCGGCCGGTCCCGGCCGGAGTCTCGATTCCGGGGGCGCTCAGTGCCCAGGTGGCGCGGACACCGGACGCGGTCGCGGTGCGTTGCGGAGACCGCTCGATGACCTACCAGGAGCTCGACGAAGCATCGAACCGGCTGGCGCGTTTGCTTATTGACCGTGACGCAGGACCCGGACGGTGTGTCGCCCTACTGCTGACCCGGTCCATCGAGGCCGTGGTGGCCATTACCGCGGTGCTCAAGTCCGGTGCCGCATACCTACCGATCGACCCCGCGAGACCGACATCGCGGGTCGGGCTGATGCTGGCCGATGCCGCACCAATCGCCGTGCTCACCCAAGCGGGCCTGGCCGATCGGCTCGACGGGCACGATGTGCCCCTCATCGATGTCGGCGACCCCGCCCTGGCCACCTACCCGTGCACCGGCCTGCCGGGCCCGGTCGCGGACGACCTTGCCTACCTGATCTACACGTCGGGCACCACCGGCATGCCCAAAGGTGTGGCGATCACCCACCGCAACGTGATTGAGCTGGTGAGCTCCCTCGACGCCTGCCTGCCACGCGGCGGGGTGTGGGCGCACTGTCATTCCTACGCCTTCGATGTCTCGGTCTGGGAGATCTGGGGCGCACTGTTGCGTGGCGGCCGGTTGGTGGTGGTCAGTGAACAGGTAGCGGCCTCGCCGACCGAGTTCCACGACTTGCTGGTCGCCGAGCGGGTCACGGTGCTTGATCACAGCCCGTCCGCGGTGGCGGCGTTGTCGCCGCAGGGCCTGGACGACCTGGCGCTGGTGGTCGGTGGCGAAAGTTGTTCTGCCGCCGTGGTAAACCAGTGGGCCGACGGCCGGCTGATGGTCAACGCCTACGGGCCGACCGAAACGACGGTCGACGCCTGTAGGAGCGCACCGCTGACGGCCGGGTCATCCGCCGGGCCGCCGATCGGTACACCCATCCCGAGCGCGGCAGTGTTCCTGCTCGATCACGCCTTGCGTAGGGTCCCCCCGGTGTGGTGGGAGAGCTTTACATAGCCGGAAGCGGTGTCGGCGTTGGCTATTGGCGCCGGATGGGACTGACGGCGGCGCGATTCGTGGCCTGCCCCTTCGCCGCGGGGACCCGCATGTACCGCACCGGCGACCTGGCTTACTGGGGGCCCGACGGACACCTGCGGTATGTCGGACGAGCCGACGAACAGGTGCAGATCCGCGGCTACCGGATCGAGCGCGGTGACGTGCAGGCGGCGCTCGTCACCGCCGAAGGTGTAGACCGCGCGGCGGTGATCGCGCGCGAGGACCGGCCCGGTGAGACCCGGCTGGTCGGTTATGTGACCGGCACGGCCGACCCCGCCTCTGTCCGGGCACAGGTCGCAAAGCGGCTGCCGCCCTACATGGTTCCGGCCGCCGTCGTGGTCGTCGACGCGCTGCCGTTGACTGCCAACGGCAAACTCGACACCCGGGCCCTGCCCGCGCCCGAATACACCGACCCCGCACGCTACGTCGCTCCAGTGGGACCGACCGAACGGGTGATCGCCGAAATCTACGCACGAGTCCTCGGGCTTGAGCGGGTCGGGGTGCAGGATTCGTTCTTCGACCTGGGCGGCGACAGCATCTCCGCGATGCGGCTCATCGCCGCGGTCAACGGGGCCCTGGAGGTTCGGCTGCAGGTGCGCGACCTGTTCGACGCGCCGGACGTACGGGGGCTCGCCGGCAAGACGATCGCCGGCCCAGCGGATGACCCGCTGTTCCGCGCCGTACACGGCAGCGAACCCACCACGGTGTACGCCAGCGACCTCACGCTGGACAAATTCCTCGACGCACCTACGCGCAACGGCGCACCGGCGCTCGCCGGGCCCAGCGCCGAGGTGCGCACCGTGCTGCTGACCGGCGCGACCGGCTTCGTCGGGCGCTATCTGGTTCTGCAGTGGCTGCAGCGGCTCAAACTCGTCGGCGGCACACTGATCTGCTTGGTGCGGGCCGACTCCGACGACGATGCCCGCCGGCGCTTGGAACGGATCTACGACATCGGCGATCCAAACTTGTTGCGGCATTTCCGCGAACTGTCCGCCAGTCATTTGAAGGTCATTGCTGGCGACAAAGCCGACGCCAACCTCGGGCTGGGCCAGCAGGACTGGCGGCTACTGGCGGACACTGTCGACCTGATCGTGGATGCCGCGGCCGTGGTGAACGCCGCCCTACCCTACGCCGAATTGTTCCGGCCCAACGTCGTAGGCACCGCCGAACTACTGCGGCTTGCGCTCACCACCACCCTGAAGCCTTACGTCTACGTCTCGACCGCCGACGTCGGCACCCAGATCGAACCCGAGAGGTTCACCGAGGACGCCGACATCCGGATCATCAGCCCCCGCAGATCCGTCAACGCCTTGCCCGCCAACGGCTACGGGAACAGCAAGTGGGCCAGTGAAATCCTGCTGCGCGAAGCCAACGACCTGTGCGACCTGCCAGTCACGGTGTTCCGCTGCGGGATGATTTTGGCCGACCCCGCCTACTCGGGCTTGGTGAACGCCTCGGACACCGTCAGCCGGATGGTGCTCAGCGTGCTGGCCACCGGCATCGCACCCGCCTCCTTCTATCGACAAGATGCCGCCGGCAACCGCGCGAGTGCGCACTTCGACGGCCTGCCCGCAGGATTCGTCGCCGAAGCCATCACCACGCTGGGGCCGCCGGCCGCGGCATCCGAGGCGTCCGCGTTCCGGACGTATCACGTGATGAACCCCCACGACGACGGCATCGGTCTCGACGAGTATGTCGACTGGCTGATCGAAGCCGGGCACCCGATCCGCCGTGTCGACGACTTCGGCGAGTGGGTGCGCCAGTTCGAGGAAGCACTGCAGGGCCTGCCGGAGAAACACCGCCGCCACTCGGTGTTACCGATGCTGCTGATGCGCAATTCCGGCACGGCGAGTCCGCTGCGGCCCAGCAGCGGAGCCTACGCGCCGACCGATCAATTCCGCGCCGCCGTCCGGAAGGCGAAAATCGGTCCGGACCATGACATTCCACATATCGGTGCGCCGAACCTCCTGCAGTACGTCACCGATCTGCACCTGCTCGGGTTGCTCGACTGATGCTCAACTTGCTTCGTGGACACCGACTTTCGATGACGGTGAGCGTTGCGCTGCTCGTCGCGGCGACCGGACTCATTCTGCTGCAGCCTGTCCTGGCCGGCCGCCTGGTCGACCGGGCCACGGTGGGCTCGCCCAACGCCGCGCTAGCCGCGGCCTTGTTGGCCGCCCTCGCCGGACAGCTGCTGCTGGAGGCGGTGGGCCACTTCCGCCTGGACCGCACCGGCGAGCACATCGTGCTGCGATTGCGCGAGGACTTCAGCGATCATGTGGTGCGCCTGCCGATCGGCGTCCTGGACCGCGGCCGCACCGGCGAACTGCTTGCACGCGCAACGAATGACACGAGCCTGCTGGGCGATATGCCGCGTGGCGTCGGTGACTTGGCGTTCGGCATCCTGACCCTGCTCGGTGCCGGGATCTTCATGATCGCCATCGATCCGGTCACCGTGATCGTGGTGGTCGTGGTGATGGCCGTGGCGTTCGGCGCGGGCAATCCGTTCCTGTCCCGGATTCAGCGTGCCGCACTGGATCGTCAAGCGGCGCTGGGTACTTACTCGGCGGGACTGGATCGAGCCCTCGGTGCGGCACGCACGGTGAAGCTGTTCGGCGCCGAGGACCGCGAAGTGAGGTTCATCGGCCACAGCGCGCGGGCCGCCTACCGGTCGGGCGTCCGCATCGCCTCCTCGACAGCGATCAACCTGCTCGCCATCCGGTTAGGCGTCAACGGTTCATTCCTGGCGATCATGATCATCGACGGGCGCCGCGTCGCCGGCGGGGGATTGTCCGCCGGGCAGTTCGTCAGCCTGTTCGCGTTCGCCATGTACGCCGTATTTCCGATCACCGCCGGCTTTACGGCGCTCGCCACACTGCGCACCGCGGCCGGCGCCTATCAAAACTTGACCGCCACCCTGGGCGAACTGCCGGAGAGCGATTCACCATGCGACGAACGGGTAGCCGCCCGACCCACGCCGCAGACCGGTGCGCCGCTCGTCGAGTTCGATCACGTCTCGTTCGGCTACGCACCCGGGACAGCCACCGTCCTGCACGACGTGTCCTTCACCCTGCAGCGCGGCCAGGTCACCGCGCTGATCGGCCCGTCCGGCGCCGGCAAATCGACGATCCTTGGGCTGCTGTGCCGCTTCCACGACCCGACCACCGGGACCGTGCGCTGGGAAGGGCGCGACTACCGCAGCATCGGGTTGCGGGAACTGCGCGGCCGATTGGGGCTGCTGGAGCAGGATGCGCCCGTGCTGCACGGCACCATTCGCGACAACCTGCTTATCGCAAATCCACATGCCGTCGACGACGAGTTGTGGCAGGTGCTGCGGCAGGCCAACATTGCCGACGAGATCGCCCGGCTGCCGGCCCAACTCGACACCCCGGTGCTCGAGCGCGGGCGCAGCCTCTCCGGTGGGCAACGCCAACGCCTGGCGCTGGCCCGGGCGTTCCTGTCGCGGTCGGAGCTGATCCTGATGGACGAACCGACGGCCCACCTCGACCGCGCCAACGAATACGACGTGATGAGCAACCTGCTGCAGGCCCGTGGACAGCGCAGCCTGCTCGTCGTCGCCCACCGGCTGTCCACCGTCACCCATGCCGATCAGATCCTGGTCCTGCAGCACGGGCGGATCCAGGCCACCGGCACCCACTCCGAACTCCTACACACGCCCGTGTACCGCGACCTCATCGAACACGAACTCGTGCGGCACTGAGCGGAAGGAATCGTCGTGCTGTCCCGGATCGCCCACCTCGCCATCAACTCACCACGCCGCGTCATCGCCGTGGCGGTGCTGGTGATCATCGGTGCCGCGGTCTTCGGTGTTCCGGTGATCCGGCACCTGTCCGCCGGCGGGCAAACCGACCCCAACGCCGAATCCTCACGAGCGTCCGCGCTGCTGTCGCAGAAATTCGATCAGGGTGATCTGACCATGGTGATCGCGCTGACCTCCGACGCCGGCGCAAAAGGGCCGCAGGCCCGCACGGTGGGCACGGACCTGGTTGCCCGACTGAAGAATTCGCCAGAGGTATCCGAAGTGCAGTCGGCGTGGACCGCACCCCCGGAAGCGGTGTCGGCATTCATCAGCAAGGACGGCAAAACCGGCCTGATTGTGGCCGCCATCTCCGGCGGCGAAAGCGACGCCCAACGCAACGCCATGCGGCTGTCTGAACAACTTGTGCATGACCGCGACGGTGTCACGGTGCGCGCGGGCGGGGACGCGACGGTGTACTGGCAGGTGAATGCCCAGACCCAACGGGACCTGTTCCTGATGGAGTCGGTGGCGCTGCCGATGAGTTTCCTGGTGCTCGTCTGGGTTTTTGGGGGCTTGGTCGCTGCTGCGCTGCCGGTAGCGGTGGGGGTCTCGGCCATTCTGGGCGCCCTGGCATCGCTGCGCGCGATCGCGCTCGTCACCGACGTGTCGATCTTCGCGCTGAATCTCGCCGTCGCGATGGGCATGGCGCTGGCCGTCGACTACACGCTGCTGATCCTGAGTCGATTCCGGGATGAACTGGCCGACGGTCAATCTCGCGAGGCGGCACTGCTGCGCACGATGGCCACCGCCGGCCGGACTGTGTTGTTCTCCGCGGTGACGGTCGCCCTGTCCATGGCCACGCTGGTGTTGTTCCCGCCGTATTTCCTGAAATCGTTCGCCTACGCGGGCACAGCGGTCGTCGCGTTCGCCGCGACGGCGGCGATCACGGTGACACCGGCGGCGATCGTGCTGCTGGACCGGCGGCTGGATGCTTGGGACGTTCGCCCCCTGATGCGCCGCACCATGTGGGGAACGAGCCAACAAGCGAGCCCCTGGCAGGGTCGCTCCTGGTACGAATGGACGAAAGGGGTGATGCGCCACTCGATTTCGATCGGAGTTGTCATCGTCGCGCTGCTGTTGCTGCTCGGCTCGCCCTTCTACCGGGCCAAGTGGGGGTTCGCGGACGACCGGATACTGCCCACTTCCGCGTCGGCACGCCAGGTCGGTGACCTCCTGCGAAGCGGCTTTCCAGAGCGCGGCGTCCCAGACATCACCGTGGTGCTGCCGCAAGCCAATAGCCTGAGTCCGTCCGAGCTCGACGGTTACGCCGCCGCCCTGTCCCGCGTGCCGGAGGTTTCCTGGGTTTCGGCGCTGGGCGGCACCTTCGTCGATGGCGGGCGGTTCGGACCGCCTTCGGCGCCCTACGGGTTCCGGGACGGCAGCGCGTTCATGACGGTGCGCACCACCGCGCCGTTGTACAGCGCCGCGTCGACCACCCAGCTGGACCGGTTGCACGCCGTGCCCACGCCCAAGGGCATACCGATGTGGTTGACCGGTGTGGCACAGAGCAATCGCGACAGTGTGCACGCGATCGCCTCGCGGCTGCCGTGGGTGCTCACGCTGATCGCGGTTATCGCCCTGCTATTGATCTTCCTGCTGACCGGCAGCGTGGTGCTCCCGGTCAAGGCGGTACTGATGAACACGCTGTCGTTGACCGCCGCTTTCGGTGCGCTGGTCTGGATCTTCCAGGAAGGACACCTGGGCGGGCTAGGCACCGCCGCCACCGGAACGCTCGGTGTGCAGCTGCCGGTCTTGTTGTTCTGCATCGCTTTTGGGCTCTCGATGGACTACGAGGTCTTCCTGATATCACGGATCCGGGAGTACTGGCTTGCCTCGGACTTCGGCCCGCAGGCCAACGATGAGAGCGTCGCGCTGGGCGTGGCCCACACCGCGCGGGTGATCACCGCGGCGGCGCTGATCATGGCGATCTCCTTCTCCGCGTTGATGGCCGCGCAAGTGTCGTTCATGCGGCTGTTCGGGTTCGGGTTGACGGTGGCGGTGTTGGCCGACGCCAGCCTGGTTCGGATGCTGTTGGTGCCGGCTTTCATGCATGTGTTCGGGCGCCTCAACTGGTGGGCTCCCAAGCCCCTGGCTCGCATCCACCAGCGGTTCGGATTCAGTGAAGGCAGCTCTTGACGCAAGAATCTCGCAAGAATTTCTATTAGATGCAGCAAGCGTCGGGCGGCAAGGTACCTGGTGTCGGTCGCCTTGGCCGGCGCCGCCAGGACGCTTACCGCAAAGAAAAGGGACCGACGTGGACACCACCCACCCCCACATACTGACCACCGGGCAGGTGTTCGCCGGGTTCAAGATCATTCGTGTCCTGGGTGCCGGGGGAATGGGCACCGTGTACCTCGCGGCGCACCCTCGGCTAGCGCGCGAGAACGCGCTGAAAATCCTGCCCAGGCAGTTCAGCGACGATCCGATGTATCGCGCCCGGTTCGAGCGGGAGGCTGAGTTGGCCGCCGGCCTGGACCACCCCAACATCGTGCGCATTCACGACCGCGGTGAACACGAGGGACAGTTCTGGTTGTCGATGGACTACGTCGCGGGCACCGACGCCGCGCGGTTGATGAAGGACAGGTTTCCCGGCGGCATGCCGTTGACCGAGGCGCTGCCCATCATCGCCGCCGTCGCCTCCGCGCTTGACTACGCCCACGAAAGGGGGCTGCTGCATCGCGACGTCAAACCGGCCAACATCCTGTTGGCCGAAGACGACGGGCAGCCGCAGCAGGTCTACCTGGCCGACTTCGGTATCGCCCGCCGCATGGACGATGCGACTCCCCGACTTACTTCGACCAACATGACGGTGGGCACCGTGGATTACGCCGCGCCGGAGCAGTTGAAGGGTGAGGCGCTCGATGGCCGTACCGACCAATATGCGTTGGCCTGCACGGCTTTTCATCTGCTGACCGGTACACCGCCCTATGGCGATTCCAATTCGGCGGTGGTGATCGCGCAGCACGTCAGCGCGCCGCCGCCGTCCATCGGGGTACTTCGTCCGCACCTGGCGGACCTGGACTGGGTGTTCGCGGTCGCGATGGCCAAAGACCCATCCCGCCGGTTCGCCAGCTGCCGCGAGTTCACCGACCACCTGGCCCGCCAATTGGCCCCGGGATTCGCCTACGCCGACGAGATCCCGGGCGACACCGGCATCACGTATCGACCGGAGCCGCTCAGCGCCACCATGCCGGCGCTGCCCGCGGTAGCGCCGCACTCCGACAAGAAGCCGGGCAGGCGCCGGGGTGTACTGGCCGGTGCTGTGCTCTGCGCGGCACTGCTGATCGCCGGCGCCGTCTTCGCCGGCATCAAGCTCACCTCCCGACCGCACCAGCAGGCGTCGGGCAATCCGACACCGACCAGCGCGGCACCGCCGCCCAACACCGGTCCGTTCACCGGCGTCTATCAGGTTGAATACGGGGTTGTCACCGGCATCGACGACCAGCCCGCCGAAGCCGCCGTCACCCCGACCACTGAGTTGTGGGGTGTGCGTTCGGTCTGCGGTTCCGCTGGTTGCATCGCGACCGCGTCTCGGGTCAGTGGTGAGACGATGCAAGCTCCCACGATGGTGCTGGACCAGATCGGCGGCAGCTGGGTCGCAGTGAGCACCGGCTCCACCAATTGCGGGAACCTGGTCGGCGAAGTCTGGGAAACCTTTACCCTGCAACCACTTCCGGGCGGCAACTTCTCCGGCGAAGCCATCCAGACCATGGCCAAGGGCTGCACGAACAAACGCCCCGTCACCTTCACCCGCACCGGCGATGTCGACCTCAAGAGTCTGCCCGACCCGGCCACGCTGCCGGCGCGGGTGCCCTCACCGGCAGCTGGAGTGCACGGTCATTACCGGCAGAACAGCACCCAGCCCAATGGGTTCAAGGAGCAGCAGGATTTCGCGGCGCGCACCGACTGCCTGCGCACCGGGGCCAGGTGCCTGACCCTGTTCCACACGGCGCCGGCGACCGCCATGGTGCTGCTCTACAGCGACGGAACCTGGACCTACGAACGGGAATTCGACGCCAAATGCTGGAAGGGTGGCATGGCGCACGTGAAAATCACTGTGCCCTTCGCCTTGCCGCAGCCAGCAGAGGATCCGATCTCATTGCTGACCGGTCACGGCAATGAGGAGATCACGGGCACGTCGTGCCCCAGCACCACGGTCGACGTACAGTTCTCACGAACCGGCGACTAGCCTCACCCGATCGCGGTGCCGAACAGATGGCCGACACCATAAGTGAACGCCAAACCCGCGGCACCGCCGAGAACCACCCGCAGTACCGCGCGGCGCACGCTGCTCCCGCCAATGCGGGCACTGACCGCACCGGCCAGACCCAGCGCGACAAGCACCGCGATGAAAGTCACCGGCACCCGGAAAGTGGCCGGCGGCAACAGGATCGCCACCAGCGGCAGCATCGCTCCGGCGACGAAAGACGCCGCCGAGGCCGCCGCGGCATGCCATGGGTTGGCCAGATCCTCGGGATCGAGCTTCAACTCCACCTCGGCATGGACGGCGAACGCATCACGGGCGGTCAATTCCTTCGCCACCTGAGCGGCGGTGTCGGGCGACAGGCCTTTGTCCTCGAAAATGGCGGTCAGCTCGGCCAATTCGGTGTCGGGAGTCTCTAGCAGTTCGTGGCTTTCCTTGGTCAGCAGGGCCTGTTCACTGTCGCGCTGACTGGACACCGAAACGTATTCACCCAACGCCATCGACACCGCGCCCGCTACCAGACCCGCCAGTCCGGCGGTGAAGATCGGTCCGCGCTGCGCGGTGGCGCCGGCGACACCGACCACGATGCCGGCCACCGACACGATGCCGTCGTTGGCGCCCAGCACCGCCGCCCGCAACCAATTGAGGCGGTCCATCGCGCCGTCGGCGTGTGGCTCGGCCGGATGGGCGCCGCGCGCGTCGTCAAGTTGCTCATCAACCACGAGGTAGAGCCAACCGCACCGGCGCGGATCGCGCCAGCAAGCGGAGGCTCACCAAAGACCTACCGCCGCCGGGAGCGGGCCCAGAACAGCGCCGCGCCCAGCGCCAGCACTCCGGCGCCAGAGATCGCCGACGTCAACGGCAGTGCGAAGGCCACCACCACGCAACCCAACAACCCGCACACCGGAATGACTTTGGGCGGCGCGCCTTCATCGGAGCCCAAGGTGAACGCGGAGGCATTGGCGACCGCGTAGTACACCAGCACCGCGAACGAGGAGAATCCGATCGCGCCGCGCAGATCGACCGTTGCCGCCAGCACCGCGGCTACCGCTCCGACCGCCAGCTCGGCGCGGTGCGGAACCTCGAACCGCGGGTGGACCGCGTCCAGCCGACGCGGGAGATGGCCGTCCCGTGCCATCGCCAGGGTGGTGCGAGACACTCCCAACATCAGCGACAACAACGAGCCCAGCGCGGCCAGCACCGCGCCGCCGGCGACGACCGGCAGCAACCACGGCAGGCCGGTCACACGCGCCGCCTCCACCAGTGGTCGGCCCGTCGTGGCAAGGCGCTGCGGCCCCAACGCGATCAGCACGGCGACGCCCACCGCGGCGTAGACCGCCACGGTTATCGCCAGCGCGATCCCGATCGCCCGGGGAATGGTGTGTGCCGGATCCCGGACTTCCTCACCCAGCGTCGCGATGCGCGCGTAGCCGGCGAACGCGAAGAAGAGCAACCCCGCCGCCTGCAGCACCCCGCCGCTGGACACGCCTGCGAAATCAGTCAGGTGAGCGAAATCACCTGCGTGCGTACCGAACACCGCTGTGACCACACTCGCCAACACCACCAGCACCGCGGCGACGATGATCCGGGAGACCCACATTGACTTGCGCACACCCAGGTAGTTCACCACCGTCAACGCCACCAGGGCAGTGACCGCGACCAGGTGGGCGTGGGCGGGCCAGGCGTACCACCCGACCGTGAGCGCCATCGCCGCACAGGAGGCGGTCTTGCCGACCACAAAACCCCACCCGGCCAGGTAACCCCAGAATTCGCCCAGCCGCTGCCGCCCGTACACGTATGTGCCACCGGATGCGGGATACAGCGCGGCCAACCGGGCCGAGGAGGTCGCGTTGCAGTACGCCAACAACCCGGCCACTGCCAAACCGATCAGCAACCCGGCTCCGGCGGCGTGGGCCGCGGGGGCCAGCGCGGCGAAAATGCCGGCACCCAGCATCGAACTCAACCCGACCACCACGGCATCGGCGACCCCCAGCCTGCGCCGCAACCCGATGCCGTTACCGGAGCCAGGTGCCTTATCTGCAGTCACGCCACCACGCTACGGCGTCACCCCGTGGCGGCGAGCAGCTCGTCAAATGCGCGGTCCATGCATTCGGCGTACCTGGCCGGGTCGGGAAGCGCATCGCGGTCGGCGGTCGCGCTGATCGACAGGATTCCGTCGTAGCTGGCAACCACGTGGCAAAGGTTCAGGCCGCCGATCAGCGGTCCGAGGCCGGCGGCGCGCAGCAGGCGGGCACCGTGGAAGAAGATCGGGACGGTCGGGCCCGGCACGTTCGTGACGGTCGTGTTGGCGACGGTGGGGCCGGAGAACGGAAGCACGCTGGCGGCTTTGGCGGTCACCCCAAGCAGCGCCGTCGGCAACGTCGCTACCAGTTCGAGCAGCTGCGCCCTGCTGGAATGCTCAGACTCCGAACGGCTTGCGGCTGTCGATGCGGCGATCGTGGCGAGCCGTTCCAGCGGATCGGCGATGTCGGTGCCGAGCCCCTGCAGACGGCCGAATAACATGTTTCCCTTGGCGCTTTCGTCGCCGGCCTCGCGCAGCGAGATCGGGCACGCCGCAACCAGCGACTCTTCGGGCAATTCGTCGTGCCCGGCCAGATATTCGCGCAGCGCGCCGCCGACGTAGGCCAGCGCCACATCGTTGACGGTTGCGCCCGGCACCCGCGCCTTGATCCTCTTGAAATCAGCCAGATCGTGAAACCTGGCCTCGAAGACGCGGTGCGGTGACACAGTCTCGTTGAAGCGGGTCTTGGGCGGAAACGAGGGCCTGCTGCCCTCGGCGACGCTACTCACCACGCCGCCGACCAGTTTGCCGGGCACACCCAGCAGGCCGCGGACGATCTTCGGTGTGCTCGACAGGACGACTCTGCCCACCCGCACCGGGTGCAGCGCGGCGTTGACCGCCGTGCGGGAAAGCAGGTCCGCGGTCGAGGGGAGCGGCGCCGGCTGCCACGGCCGGTCCGGACCCGCGGGCCGCGGGCCGTCCGCGGCAAGATCGTGCAGCGCCGCGATCATCTGCACGCTCGCCATCCCGTCGACCGCGCAGTGATGCAGTTTCAGTGCCATCGCAAAGGAGCCTTTCGGCACACCGGGAACCGCGTTGAGGCCCTCGATGACGGTGATCTCCCACGGCGGACGGCGCAGGTCGATCTGCCGGGCATGCAGCCGAGCCACCTGAATACACAACTGCCGCCAATCGCCGGGTTGCGGCAGCCCGATGTGCCGGACGTGATATTCGAGGTCGAAGTTCGGGTCATCGACCCAATACGGCATGTGCAGTCCGCCCGGCAGCTCGGTCAGGCGGCGTCGGAAAACCTCCGCCAGATGCAGCCGCGCGTCCAGTTCCTCGAGGATTCCCTTGAACGTCACCCTGCCGCCGGGAGCGGTGGACGGGTCGTAAATCAGCAGCATCTGGATCTGCAGCGGCGTGGCCGGACCCTCGGCACGCAGCATCATGTCGTCGCTCCAGCTCAGCTGCTGCACCGCAAGGCCCCCTTGCTAGCCGTCCGAGTCCGCTTCGACAGGCATGTCTCACGGTCGCAACCAATACTGCTCCATCGTTGACGCCGCCGTAACAGATCCGCCATCGAACGTCTCTACGGTGAGGCGGTCCAGCGTCCGCCGATCCCATCGCGGACCCCTTATGGAGGAACTCAATGAGCGGAAACGCGGTCCGCCTGCAGGCGATCAACAACGTCGAGGCCTACGTCCCCCCGGCCATCAGCTTCGTGCCGGGCGAGACACCGGGAGAAATCTTCGGCTCCAACGTCTTCACCAAGGCCGAGATGCAGATGCGGCTGCCCAAGTCGGTGTACAAGTCGGTGCTGGCGACGATCGAGAAGGGCGCCAAGCTGGACACGGCGGTCGCCGACTCGGTCGCGGCGGCCATGAAGGACTGGGCGCTGGAAAAAGGTGCCACGCATTACGCGCACGTGTTCTATCCGATGACCGGCTTGACCGCCGAGAAACACGACAGCTTTCTCGAACCCGTCTCCGACGGGCAGACGCTGGCGGAGTTCGCCGGCAAGACTCTCATCCAGGGCGAGCCCGACGCATCCAGCTTCCCTTCCGGCGGGCTGCGCAGCACCTTCGAGGCGCGCGGTTACACCGGTTGGGACGTCACCAGCCCGGCTTACATTCTGGAGAACCCGAACGGCAATACGCTTTGTATCCCAACGGTATTCGTCTCGATGACGGGCGAAGCGCTGGACTACAAGACGCCGTTGCTGCGCAGCCAGCAGGCAATGGGTGTGCATGCCGAACGGATCCTCAAGCTGTTCGGGCACGGTGATCCCGAGAAGGTGGTGTCGTTCTGCGGCCCGGAGCAGGAGTACTTCCTGGTCGATCGGCATTTCTTCCTGGCGCGGCCGGACCTGATCAACGCCGGCCGTACCGTGTTCGGCGCCAAGCCGCCCAAAGGCCAGGAATTCGACGATCACTACTTCGGCGCGGTGCCCGAGCGTGTCCTGGGCTTCATGATGGACACCGAGCGTGAGCTGTTCAAGCTCGGCATACCGGCCAAGACCCGGCACAACGAGGTCGCTCCGGGCCAATTCGAGGTTGCGCCGATGTTCGAGCGGGCCAACCTTGCCTCCGACCACCAGCAGCTGCTGATGACGGTCTTCAAGACGCTGGCCAAGAAGCACGGCATGGAATGTCTGTTCCACGAGAAGCCGTTCGCCGGCGTCAACGGTTCGGGCAAACACGTCAACTTCTCGGTCGGCAATGCCGAATTGGGCTCGCTGCTGGTGCCCGGCGACACTCCGCACGAGAACGCCCAGTTCCTGGTTTTCTGCGCCGCGGTGATCCGTGCGGTGCACAAGTTCGCCGGCTTGCTTCGGGTGTCGGTCGCCTCGGCCACCAACGACCACCGCCTCGGTGCCAATGAGGCGCCGCCGGCGATCATCTCCATCTTCCTCGGCGAGCAGCTCGCCGACGTCTTCGAGCAGATCGCCAAGGGCGCGGCCACCTCGTCAAAAGGCAAGGGCACCATGATCATCGGGGTGGACACGTTGCCACCGCTGCCGACGGATCCCGGGGACCGCAACCGCACCAGCCCGTTTGCGTTCACCGGCAACCGATTCGAGTTCCGCGCACCGGGTTCCGGACAAACGGTTGCTGTCCCGATGATCATCCTGAATACCATCATGGCCGATTCCTTCGACCACATGGCAACGATTCTGGAGCAGGCCGTCGAGGACGGTGAAGACTTCGATGCGGCCGTCCAGAGACTGCTTACCGACGTCATCACCGAGCACGGCGCGGTGGTGTTCAACGGTGACGGGTACTCGGAGAACTGGCAGATCGAGGCGGCTGAAAGGGGGCTGCCGAACCTCAAGACCACGCTGGACGCCATTCCCGAGCTGATCAAGCCCGAGTCGGTCGCGGTTTTCGAAAAATACGGTGTCTTCAGCGAACGTGAGTTGCACAGCCGCTACGAGGTCCGACTGGAGCAGTACGCGCTGACGATCGCGGTCGAGGCGAAACTGGCGCTGGAGATGGGCACCACGGTCATCCTGCCGGCCGCGATCCGCTACCAGACCGAGCTCGCACAGAACGTCGCGACGCTGAAGGCCGCCGGTATCGAACCGGTAACGTCTGCGCTGGAAGCTGTTTCGGCTCCACTCGGTGAACTCACCGCCGCGCTGGCAACCCTGAAGTCAGCACTGACGGAGCACTCCGCCACCTCGGCGCTGGAAGAGGCGACACACGCTCAGGCCGAACTGCTGCCCGCGATGGCGGCGGTGCGAGCCGCGGCCGACGCCTTGGAAGGTGTCGTCGCCGACGACCTTTGGCCGCTGCCCACGTACCAGGAGATGCTCTACATCCTGTGAGAACCGTCGTCGGGCGTGGGGGCCGGCCGCAACCGCGGACCTGGTGATTCCCGGCCCTCACGTCCGGCGACCCACGAACGCGGTCCGCTCAGTCGGTGAGCGGGTCATAGCTGCCCGGCATCATCGGGACCACGTGCGCGTCCGTGAACGGGTCGCCGGCGAGCGTCACAAGTCCGGATGCCGGACGGACTTCGGATCTCGTTGCGGTGCCCGCGAATCCGAGCGGTCCAGCGCCAGTAAAGGAACCAGAGACGTCAACGGGCGGCGCGTCGGGCGATGAGTCCGGGGTGTCGTCCAACGTGAGGAACTCGTCGCGGTAACCGCGGCTCTTGTTCGCACCGCGGCGGTGCCGGCGGGCTCTCGCACTGCCGGTGGCCGCTGTGGCAGCACTCTCCGCCGCCGCGATCCTCGATGCCGGCGCCCCGGCGGCCGCCTTGTTGTGCAGCAAAGGCCCGAGGGTGGGGCCGGGCCCCGGTCCACCGACAAGATAGGCGAACCCGGACGGGCCGGCGTGCGGCGGCGACGCCGGTGCGGTGGCGGTGGCCGTCGTGACCTGGGTGGCGACGCTGTGCGTCGGCGCCGCACCGGCGGTCGTCATCGTCGGTGCGGCGCTGGCGACAAGAAGCGCCACCGGCATTCCCGCGACCACGGCGGGGGCCGCTGCGATCAGTTCGCCAGGAGCTTCGGCGACGGCAGACAGCGCGGACAGGCCCAATGCCAACGGGATCGTGCCGAGTCCCGGCCCGGCGACCGCGGTATACATCGGCGATCCCATCACCCCGAAGACCGCCGAGTAGGCGAACACGAAGAACAGCGGCATCCAAGTGACCGCGGCTGCCGCAGGATCGGCCGCGAAGTCGATGATCAGTTGCACCACGGTGCCAATTGGGTTGAGCACCAACCCCTTCAGGGCCCGATACATCTCGGTGAAGTGTTCGGACCAGACCAGCAGTTCTTCGATCGGGTCGGTGGGCGGGGTAGTAGCCGGTTCCGCGGGCGCGGCGAGAATCTCCGGTGCGGGTGCCGCCGGCGTGACCGAAGCCAGCGCCGAATCCGAGACCGATTGATAGACCGCCATTGCCGTCGCGGCCTGGACCCACATCCGGACGTAGTCGGCCTCGTTCACGGCGATCGGAATTGTGTTGATACCGAAGAAGTTCGTCGCGACCAACGCCGCATGGATGGCATGGTTGGCCGCGAGGTCGGCCGGCGTGGGCATTGCCGCCAGGGCCGCGACATAACCCGTCGCCGCGGCCTCGTGCTGTGCGGCGGCCACCGCGCTGACGGCGCTCGCCTGGGTCAACCACGCCAGGTACGGCAGATGGGCCGACGCGTACCGGGCGGCGGTCGGTCCCTGCCAGGATCCGCCATGCACGGCGGACAGGGCGGCGGCCAATTCTGCCGCCACCTCGGCGTACCTGGCGCCCAGCCCCTCCCACGCCGATGCGGCCGCAAGCAGCGATCCAGGCCCCGGACCGCTGCTCAGCAGGGTCGAATGCACCTCCGGCGGCGTGGCCTCCATACGGTCATCGGCAATCCCAGGACGCGGAACAAGTCACCCGAGTCTCCTAAAGTTTGGTTACCCTAACCTTATTTGCTGAGGAGTATTGCACAACCTCACCCACAAGTGGATGAACCTTGGACGCAGCGTGATTGTTCGGTCAGCAATGTCGGCATGCCCGGGATATGGTGACGCGCAATGGGAAGCGCGTTTACTACTGAACCGCTTTGGTTGGGGGTTATCTGATGTCGTTCTTGGTTGCATTACCGGACGTGTTGGGAGCAGCAACCGAGGACCTGGCCAGGATCGGCTGGACCGTCGCCGAAGTTCATTCGGCCGCGGCGGCCTCGACCACCGGAATACTGGCGGCAGCCCAGGACGAAGTGTCGGCGTCCATCGCTGCGTTGTTCTCCGAGCACGGGCAGAGCTACCAATCCCTGAGTGCCCAGGCGGCCGCGTTCCACCAGAGGTTCATCCAGGCCTTGGCGGCCGGCTCCAACGCCTACGCGAATGCCGAGGCGGCCAACGCCGCGCCGTTGCAAGCGGTGCTTGATGCCGTGAACGCACCGATTCAGACGCTGACCGGACGCCCGCTCATCGGTAACGGGGCCAACGCCGCGCCGGGGTCCGGACTCGACGGGGCCCCTGGCGGCTGGCTGATGGGGGACGGCGGCGCGGGTGGCTCGGGAGCGCCGGGCCAGAAAGGCGGAAACGGGGGTGCCGCAGGATTATTGGGCACCGGGGGAGTCGGCGGCGCCGGCGGCAGCGCGGCCACCACGTTGAGCGCGGGCGGCGCCGGCGGCAACGGCGGGGCGGGCGGCTGGCTGGCAGGCAACGGCGGCGCCGGAGGCACCGGCGGAACCGGCGGGGTGATCTCTGGCAGCGGCGGCGCCGGCGGCAGCGGCGGGGCCGGAGGTCTACTTGGCGGGGCGGGAACGGCGGTAACGGCGGATTGAGCCCGAACACCGTTGGTGGTACCGGCGCGGCGAACGGCACCGGCGGCGCCGGCGGGGCCGGTGGCAACGGCGGCCTGCTCGGTGGATTCCTCGGTTCCGGCGGCGGCAACGGCGGCACGGGCGGTGCCGGCTTCTTCTCCGGCGGTCACGGCGGGGCCGGTGGCAGCGGCGGATTGATCGCCGGGTTCGGCGGGTCGGGCGGCGACGGCGGGGCCGCAACCCACGTCCTTCAGGCCGGCGGAAGTGGCGGCAGCGGCGGCAGCGGCGGAAACGGCGGGCTGCTGTTCGGCGCCGGCGGCGCGGGCGGCGACGGCGGATACAGCCCGGTTCAGGGTGTCGGCGGCAGCGGCGGCCGCGGTGGGAACGCGGGGTTGTT
>NZ_HG964937.1:1550522-1735313 GCF_000613245.1 Mycobacterium asiaticum DSM 44297 | reverse complement strand
GCGCGGGAGGCGTCGGAGGTGTCGGTGGGTTCAGCGCGGTCGGACCCGGCAACGGTGGCGCCGGAGGGGCCGGGGGCAACGGCGGAACGCTGTACGGCAACGGCGGCGCCGGCGGTAGCGGCGGGTTCAGCCAGTTCGGCACGGGCGGCACCGGCGGAAACGGCGGCTTTTCCGGGCTGCTGATGTCCGGCGGTGACGGCGGCACCGGCGGCGAGGGATTGTTCGGCGGCAGCGGCGGGGCGGGCGGCAACGCCACACTGCTCGGCTGCGGCGGCGCGGGCGGAACGGGTGGATCCAGCGGTGCGTCGCTTCCTGGTAACTCCGGCTCGGCCGGTAACGGCGGTAACGGCGGCAGGGCCGGCGCGTTGATAGGGATCGGCGGCGCGGGCGGTGCCGGTGGCCAGAGCCCCGCGGTCGGCGGCGGGGGCGGCAACACGGTGCTCAGCGGCAACGGCGGCAACGCCGTGCTGATCGGTGTGGGCGGCAACGGCGGCAACAGCGGCACCCCGCTCTACCTCGGCGGTAGCGGCGGCATTGGTGGCGTGCTGTTGGGACGAAACGGGTCGGACGGGTTGCCGTAGGCCTCCTTGGATTACCGCACAAGCCGAAGCACTGCTCAGTTGCACGCTTCAAGCATCCAAACCATTAGCCTTATGCCTGGCACGCCACCGCGTACTCGGGTTCGACGCCTCCACCGTCGGGCGCGTGCAGGTGCTTCGGGTCGGTTAGCCGCGCGAAAGGCGGGTGAAGGAGTCGGCGATGGGTGACACGACCGAGGGTTCGCGGGAAGGCACGCAGTTCGGACCATATCTGTTGCGACGCTTGGTGGGTCGCGGCGGCATGGGCGACGTCTACGAGGCCGAGGACACGGTGCGGGAGCGGGTCGTCGCACTAAAGCTCATGTCGCAGACGCTGTCCCAGGATCCGGTCTTCCGCACGCGCATGCAGCGCGAGGCCCGCACCGCCGGCCGGTTACAGGAACCGCACGTCGTGCCGATCCACGACTACGGCGAAATCGACGGCCAGCTGTATGTGGACATGCGCCTGATCGACGGCAAGGACCTAGCCGCCCTGTTGAAGCGCTACGGCCCGCTCACCCCGCCCCGCGCGGTGGCGGTGGTGCGCCAGATCGGTTCGGCACTGGACGCGGCGCACGCCGCTGGGGTGACCCACCGCGACGTGAAACCGGAAAACATCCTGGTCAGCGCCGACGACTTCGCCTATCTCGTTGACTTCGGGATCGCCAGCGCCGGCACCGACGAGAAGCTCACGCAACTCGGCAGCACGGTGGGCACGCTCTACTACATGGCGCCGGAGCGCTTCGGCGAGACCGAAGTGACCTACCGGGCCGACATCTACGCGCTGGCTTGTGTGCTCTACGAGTGCCTGGTCGGGACCCCGCCCTTCCGTGGCGACCAGCTTGCCGTCATGGGCGCGCATCTGAACCAGCCGCCGCCGCGACCCAGCGTCGCGCGCCCGGGCATCCCCGCCGCCTTCGACGAGGTGATCGCTCGCGGAATGGCCAAGGACCCCGTTGACCGCTATCCCACCTGCAGCGACCTGTCGGCGGCCGCTTACGCCGCTTTGGCCACACCGGACAAGGACCGGGCCACCGACATTCTGCAGCGCAGTCAGGTGGCGCAGGTGCCGCCGTCCTTCGCGGGGCAGGCACCCAGCGGGTTCGTGCCATCTCAGGCGCCATCACAGGGTTGGTCCGGGCCGTCGTCGTTCGCGGCCATGCCGCCCGGGGCGCCCTCGAGCGGCCCACTGCCGGCGCAGTGGCCGGGCACCCAGGGCTGGGGCGGTGCACCCGCCGGCACTGTCGGCACGCCGCCGTGGGGCCAGCAGCAAGCCCGTCCCACCAAGCTGTTGCGCAAACCCTGGTTCTGGGCGGGGCTGACCATCGCCGTCATCGTTGCGGTGGTGGGCGGGGTGATCATCGGTTTCTCGCCGCGCCGGTCGGAGTCGCCGCAGCCGCCCAAATCCGCCACGGCGGCGCCCACCGCGGATGCGGTCACGTTGAACGTTCTCAATGACGGTGTGTTCGTCGGCAGTTCCGCGGCGGTCGCGACGATCGATGTCTTCAACGAACCGATCTGCCCGCCGTGCGGCGCCTTCATCAGGTCCTACGCCGGTGACATCGACGCCGCGGTGGCGAATAAGAAGCTGGCCGTGCGCTACCACCTGCTGAACTTCCTCGATGACCGGTCGCACACCCAGAATTACTCGACCCGGGCCGTGGCGGCCTCGTATTGTGTTGCGGGCCAGAATGACCCGAAGGTGTACACCAATTTCTACTCCGCGCTGTTCGGCAGCGACTTCCAGCCGCAGGAGGGTGCCGCGTCGGATAGGACCGATGCGGAGCTGGCCCGGCTGGCGCAGTCCGTCGGAGCCAACACCAACGCGACCAACTGCATCAAATCCGGAATGGACCTCGGTACCGCGAAAATCAAAGCGAACAATTCCAGCGCGACCCTGGCCGGCTTCAATGCCCAGGGGACGCCGTTCGTCTGGGACGGCAGCGGCGGGGTGGACCTACAGAATCCCAACTGGCTCACCAAGCTGATCGGCTGAACTGCGATGAGCGAACGCATCGAGATCGATCGGACCATCGCCGCACCGGCAGCGGACATTTTCGCGGTGCTCTGCGACCCGCAGGGCCATGTGGCGATCGACTCGTCGGGGATGTTGCAGGACGCCGAAGGCGAGCCGGTGGCCGCCGTCGGTGACACTTTCGTGGTGCACATGGACCGGGAAGCGCTGAACGATTTCCCGCAGCTCGGCAAGTACGACGTCACGGTCGAGATCTCGGAATTCGAACGCAACCGGTTGATTGCGTGGACCATTCTCGGTCAGATCCGGCCGCAAATCGGTCACGTCTACGGTTATCGGCTGCGGCCGACCCAGGACGGCGCGGCCACAATAGTCACGTCGTTCTACGACTGGTCGAAAATTGGCCCTACGTGGCGCGAAGCCGGGATCTTCCCGGTCATCTCCGAAGGCGCGCTGCGGGCCACACTCGGCATCCTGGACCGCACCGTGCGGCGCGGGTATCCGCGCCCGTAATCGGCTCGCCGGGGCCGGGGCTGCCAGGCGCCGTCAGAGGCGTTCGGTAGGGTCCCTGCGGTGACTCCCAATGCCAGTGTCAAAACCGTAAATGCCCGTCTCGCTGAGGAACTCGCGATCACGGACGCCCAGGTGGCCGCGGCCGTCCGGCTGCTCGACGACGGTGCCACTGTCCCGTTCATTGCCCGCTACCGCAAAGAGGTGACCGGCAGCCTCGACGACGGGCAGCTACGTCACCTCGAGGAGCGGTTGCGGTATTTGCGGGAACTCGACGAGCGCCGCGCCGTGGTGCTGGCCTCGATCAAAGAACAGGGCAAGCTCACAGACGAGCTGCGGGGCGCCTTGATCGCCGCCGACACCAAGGCGCGCGTCGAAGACATCTATCTGCCCTACAAGCCCAAGCGGCAGACCAAGGCGCAGGTCGCCCGGGAGGCGGGCCTCGAGCCGCTGGCCGACCGACTGATCGCCGACCCTGCCGTGGCGCCGGAGACCGCTGCGGGGCAATTTGTCGGTTCCGGCGTCGCCGACACCGCCGCGGCACTGGAGGGCGCCCGGCACATCCTCATCGAGCGCGCCGCGGAGAACGCGGAGTTGGTCGGTTCAATCCGCGAGACGTTCTGGAGCAGGGCTCGCCTGCGAACCGGTCCGGCCTCCGATGAAGCCGCGAAAAGCGCTGCCGGACAGAAGTTCCGGGATTACTTCGAGTACACCGAATCGGTGCGCGAGATGCCTTCGCATCGGGTGCTGGCGATCCTGCGCGGCGAGAAGGAGAAGCTGCTGACCTGCAACTTCGACGGTGGCCCCGACCAGGAGTACGAGGCCATGATCGCGCGCGCCCTCGGCATCGACCTGGCCCGTTGCGCCGATCGCCGCCCCGCTCACCCATGGCTGGCCACCACGGTCAGCTTCGCCTGGCGTACCAGGCTGATGTTCTCCGCGACCGTGGATGCCCGGGTCCGGTTGCGGCAGCGGGCCGAAGCGGAAGCCGTCGCCGTATTCGCGCAGAACCTCAAGGATCTGTTGCTGGCCGCACCGGCCGGCGCCCGCCCGACGCTCGGCCTCGACCCGGGCTTCCGGACCGGCGTCAAGGTCGCGGTGGTCGACGGCACCGGCAAGGTGGTGGACACCTGCGCGATCTACCCCCATCAACCGCAGCGCCAGTGGGATGCGGCCAAGGCGACCCTCGCCACGCTCGTCGCGCGGCACAATATCGAGCTGATCGCCATCGGCAACGGCACCGCGTCACGGGAAACCGAGGCTCTGGCAAGCGAATTGATCGCCGACATCCGGGCGTCCGGGGAATCGTCGCGCGTACCGGTCAAAGTGATGGTGAGCGAAGCCGGGGCATCGGTCTATTCCGCTTCGGCGTATGCGGCGCATGAACTACCGCGCCTCGACGTCACCCTGCGCGGGGCGGTCTCCATCGCCAGGCGACTACAGGATCCGCTGGCTGAGCTGGTCAAGATCGAGCCCAAGTCCATCGGCGTGGGTCAATATCAACACGACGTGACACCGGGCATCCTCGCCCGAAGCCTGGACGCGGTAGTCGAGGACGCGGTCAATGCGGTGGGCGTCGACGTCAATACGGCGTCCGTCCCCCTGCTGTCGCGGGTATCGGGCATCTCGGAGTCTTTGGCCGAGGCCATCGTCGCCTATCGCGACAGCGCCGGGCCGTTCGCCAACCGAGGTGCCCTGCTCGACGTTCCGCGGTTGGGACCCAAGGCTTTTGAGCAGTGCGCGGGCTTTCTGCGGATCCGGGACGGCGACGACCCGCTGGATGCCTCCGGCGTGCACCCCGAGGCCTATCCTGTGGTCCGGCGCATCCTGGACCGCAGCGGTCTCACGCTGGCCGAGATCATCGGGGACCAGCGCGCGCTGCGGAAGCTGAGGCCCGCCGACTTCGCCGACGACACGTTCGGTGTGCCGACCGTTACCGACATCCTCGCCGAGCTGGAAAAGCCCGGCCGTGACCCCCGGCCGGCGTTCACCTCGGCGACGTTCGCCGCCGGGGTGCAGAAGATCACCGACCTCAAGCCCGGCATGGTGCTGGAAGGCGTGGTGACCAATGTGGCCGCATTCGGTGCCTTCATCGATATTGGCGTGCACCAGGACGGCTTGGTGCACGTCTCGGCAATGGCCGATCGATATGTGTCGGATCCTCATGATGTCGTGCGGTCCGGGCAAGTGGTGCGGGTGCGTGTCACCGAAGTCGACGTGGAACGCCGGCGCATCGGATTGACACTGCGGCTACAGGACCGGGCACCGCGGGACCAGCGCAGGGACCGGGCGCCCGCACCGCGGGCACGCGGCAACCATTCCGGTCGCCGGGAAGGTGCCCCGGCGGGGAACTCGATGGCTCAGGCGTTGCGCGATGCCGGTTTCGGCCGCTAGACCACGGTCGGGTAGTAATACTCATTCGCCGCGGCCCGCTGTTCGGCATGCTGGTCGAATGCCCCTCGCTGCCTGCACTCCCACCGGCGTGCCCGGTCCCGCCGCGAACGACACCGCCCGGTCGCGCGACCGGGCGGTCGACGTGGCGCGGCTGACCGCCCTGGTCGTCGTCATGTTCGGCCACTGTGCGTTGCTGCTCGGCACGATCGATTCCGGCGGCGTGCGCATCGGCAATCTGCTCGGTGCGATGCCGGCGATCGCGCCGGTGACCTGGATTGTTCAGGTGATGCCACTGTTCTTCCTGGCCGGCGGCGCCGCGGGTGCCTACGGCTGGCACCCGGGCGGGACCTGGGGTGCGTGGTTGTTCAACCGCGCGCAGCGGTTGTGCCGCCCGGTGTTCTGGTACCTCGCAGCGTGGACGGTCGCGCTGCTGGTGGTACGGGAAACCGTCGGGCAGGCATCCGCGGCGGACCTCGGGCGCGAATGTGTGGCGCTGCTGTGGTTTCTCGGCGTGTACCTGGTGGCGCTGGCGTTCGTGCCTGCGCTGACCCGGTTGCGTACGGGTCGTGCGGTCGCCTTGACCCTGGGCGGCCTGCTCAGCCTGGCCGCCGCCGTTGACGGAATCCGATTCGCCGTGGGCACAGCCGAATCCGGGGTGGCCAACTTCCTGATCGTATGGCTGATCCCGGTGGTGATCGGTGTCGCGTATGCGCGCGGACTGGTCGGTGTGCGCGCCGCTGTTCTCGCGGCCGTCGGTGCGTTCACGGGCCAGGTGCTGCTGGCGGTTGCCGGCACATACGAAATTTCGCTGGTGGTGACCGGCGCGGAGCGCATGTCGAATGTGGCCCCACCGACGCTGTTGCTGGCGCTGCACTGCACCTGGATGTCGTGTGCGTTCGTGGCTGCCGCGGCGCCGGTCCGGCGTTGGGCGGCGCGGCCGCAGGTCTGGCGTGCCGTCGCGGTGGGTAACGGGGGAGCGATGACGCTGTACCTGTGGCACATCCCGGCGATCGCGCTGGCAGCCGTCGGCCTGCACGCGGTCGGCCTGGACGCCTACGATGTGCACGCACCGGGGTTCTGGGGCCTGCTCGGGTTGCGGGCGGCGGTCTTCGCCGCCGTCATGGCCGTGCTGTTCAAGTTGCTCTCGCCGCTGGAGCACCGACGGCTGCCCTGGTGGGACGGTCCGATCCGGTCCAGCGGGCCCCGAACGGCGGTCGCCGGCGCGCTGGTGTGTGTAGCAGGGGTTCTGGTGGTGCTGCTCGCCAAGAACGGGATGACGGGTTTCGCCGGGTGGACGGCACTGGCCTGCTTTGTGGGCGCGGCGGCATCGGCCCGCGCCGCGATCAGCCCCGAGCCATCGCGGAATCTGGTGCGGCCCAGTCGGTCGACACCTTCCGGTGCTTGATCAGCCACGTGTCGGCGTCGGGCACCAAGACATCGCGGTAGCGCCCGAAATGGTCGAGCCCGACGTGGGTCGTCACGGTGAAATACGACGAGACGAAGGCTCGCTCGGGCGTCAGCCCGGTGAACAACACGTTGGCCACGTTGTGCCGGACGATGGGTTTGACATCGGCACCCGTGGCGATGTTGCCGGTGAGGCCGCCGAGGAACTCTGCGATCTCGGAGCGTCCCTGCAGTGGTTGCCGCCCGCGGATTTCCAGCACGCCGTCGGAACAGAATGTTGCGGCAAGGTCGTCGACCAGACCGGCATCACCCGACCAGTTATAGCGTGCCAATGTGTCGCGAATTTGTTCCCGCGCAACGAGTTCCCAGATCTCCACTACCGCTTCTCCTTAACCGAACGGGCGGTTCGCCCGTACCCCGCGGTACATGCCCCAACGCACGATCAGGGGCATGACCACCCGCTCCACCGACCACAACGGGAACCGAAAGGCGTGACCGGTGGGCAGGAACACCTCCAGCCCGTCGGGCTGGATCCCGATCAGTGAGCCCCACCGCCGGGTTGGTGCCCGGAACGCACGCAGCGGGCGGCCGGCAAACGTGGCGCGAATGTTGCGGGCCAGCAACGCATCTCCCCGGTTTCGGGCGGAACTGCGCAGCGGGTCGGTCGCCGCCACATCGCCCACCGCGAAGACATCGCGATGGCCCGGCACCCACAGTTCCGCCGTCACCCGGACGAATCCCCGCTCATCCAGCAATTCCGGCGGCAGCCAGCCGGTGTTGGGTTGGACCCGACCGATCGCCCACAGCACGGCATCAGCGACGGCCGGGGTCTGCCCGGAGCTCCAGCGGACCGGTTCGGTGGTGATCGCGTCGCCGGTGAACTGGTCTGCGATCAAAGCGCGGTGGCCTGGATGCAGCCCCACCCCGAGTCGCTCCAACCGGGCGTGGACACGCCTCCAGATCCGCGGGTGATACTCGCTTAGCGGGCGTTCGCCGGGAAAGTACAAGTCGATTCGCTTGTCCGGCCAGGTGGTGGCCAGGTTGACCGCCGAGCTCACCGCGGCCGCTCCGCCGCCGACCACAAGGACCGATTTCGCAGTACCTAATTGCTCATGTGCCGCATATAAGTTCGCGCCGACATCGGCGGGCGACTGCAACGTCGGCTGGCGCCAGAACCCATTGCTGACACCAGTGGAGATCACCAGCGCGTCGTAGTCCTCGGTGAAAGTGGTGCCGTCGGGACGCCGGCCGGTGACCGTGTGGGCCGCCAGGTCGACGCCCGTCAGTTCGCCCTGCACCGTCCGGACCCTGTCGAGTCGGCGAAACCTGTCGAACGGGATCCAGTAGTCCCGTGCCCAGTCATCGGGTCTGGCGAGTCGGACGCCGAGTTCCTGGCCGCTGACCAGGCCGGGCTTGACCGAGATTCCTACCACGTCGGCGTGCGGGGCCAACCGGATGGCGGTCAGCAGGCCGACGTCCCCGAGGCCCGCGACGACGACGCGTTTGCGGCTCACGCAGCGACTCGGCGCGGGGGCCTGGGCACGAAGCGCGGCACCCGGTCAATGACCTGCTGATAGTCCGGGCGGCGCTGCAGACTGCGCGTCTCCATCATCGGGATGCTGGCGCCCAGGAACATGGCCAGCATCGCCGCCGCTCCGACGAACAACCACCACGCGTCCGAGGGCGATGCCGCCACCCCGAACAGCGCCAGGGCGAACCAGAAGCTGAACTCCCCGAAGTAGTTCGGATGCCGAGACCAGTTCCACAAGCCCCGCGTCATGGCCTCGCCGGGGCGGCGGTCCCGAACGAATCGGTGCAGCTGGACATCGGCGATGAGTTCGAGCGCCACCGCGGCGACACCGACCACGAACGCGACGATGGTCAGCCATCGGATGCCGGAGCCGGCATGGGTGACGCAGACATACACCGGCAGCATGCCGGCGAATACCTGGGTTGTCGGAATGAGGTGGATCGCGACCAGGTCGACGAGGAACTCCCATCGCCCGGCGCGCTCGCGGAACATTGGGTAGCGCCAATCCTCGTGATGAAGGCCTTCGAAGCCGTAAACCCAGTTCGCGGTCAAGCGCACCGCCCACAACGTCACCAGAGTGGCCACCAGCCAGCACCGCAGTTGGTCGACTCCTGGCCCGGCCTGACTCCACCAGTAGAAGGTGAGCAACGGCGGGATGACGCTCCAGTAGGCGTCGTAGAAGCTCGAGTTGCGGTAGGCGCGGCTGAATGCGAATACCACCAGGGTGGCCAGCACATCGGCGACGAAGGTGTCCAGCCACAGCCGCCCGGTGCTCGGGCCCCACGCCAGCCAGGCGACGGCCACGCCAACGGCTATTACATAGGCGACGGTGACGAGCGTCAGCGATCGGGCCTTGCTCATCGTTGCGGTCATCGCACCCGGTTCACTTCTACGACTGCGCTTTTGGGCGAGCAGCTACCATCCGGGTCTCCTTGCCACAGTGCCCGGTCATCCCAGGGCGCCGGCCGCGGTCGGCAAAACTGTAACACGTTCTATCGACCGGCCGGGCAGGCAGCTAGGGCGCGGGTGACTCGTGGGTGACGGCCTGGTAGCCGCGGGCACCCACCCGGTCGACCGCGGCGCGCACCACGCCGAAGATCAGGCCCTGCAGGCCCGCGCCGATCAGGGCGGAGCGGGTCGAATTGCTGAGATCTTTCGGGTCCGGCGGCGCCTGGTCGTCATCGCTGAACCGCTTCCACACCTGGCTGAACACGGCCCCGGCCAGCAGGCCGCCCGTTACGCTGGTGGCAATCGAGAGCGGCATGTACAGGGCTTTGGACTTTGCACTCATGACGATCCTTCGTTCGCTGGGCTTATTCGTCGTGGACCTGCTGCAGCAAGATCATCGCCCGGCCGGCAACCGTGATCTTGCCTTTGGGTTTGATGGCGTCTTCCTGCTCGACCTGGCCGGTGGCGGTCGAGGTGTCCAGCACTGCTTGCCAGTTGGCGCCGAATTCGTCAGGGGGAAGCGTGAATTCGATCGGTTCGTGATGGGCGTTGAAGCACAGGACGAACGAGTCGTCGGTGATGCGTTGGCCGCGCGCATCCGTGCCGGGGATACCCAGCCCGTTGAGGTACACCGCAATCGATTTGCCGAAACCCGAGTCCCAGTCCTCGTCGCTCATCTCCGAGCCGTCCGGCCTGAACCACGAGATGTCGGGGATGCCCTGCGAGCCCCGCCGGCGCACCGGAGCCCCGGTGAAGAAACGCCGCCGACGAAACACTGGATGCGCGGCCCGCAGCGCTGTCACCGTCCGGGTGAACTCCATCAGGTCGGCGTCGGCGTTTTCCCAGTCGATCCAGGTCAGCTCGGAGTCCTGGCAGAACCCGTTGTTGTTGCCGTTCTGGGTGCGACCGAGTTCGTCGCCGTGGCAGATCATCGGAACACCCTGGGACAGGATGGTCGTCGCGAGGAAGTTGCGCTGCTGTCTGGCGCGCAGGGCGTTGATCTCCGGGTCGTCTGTGGGACCTTCCGCCCCGCAGTTCCACGACCGGTTGTGCGACTCGCCGTCGTTGTTGTCCTCTTTATTGGCCTCGTTGTGTTTCTCGTTGTAGGAGACCAGGTCCCGCAGCGTGAATCCATCGTGTGCGGTCACGAAGTTGATCGATGCCACCGGCCGGCGCGCGGTGTGTTCATAGAGATCGGCCGAACCGCTAATCCGGGAGGCGAATTCGCTCAGGATGGCGTCCTCACCACGCCAGAAGTCGCGGATGGTGTCGCGGAACTTGCCGTTCCATTCGGTCCACTGAGGCGGGAAGTTGCCCACCTGGTACCCGCCGGGTCCGACGTCCCAAGGCTCGGCAATGAGCTTCACCTGACTGACGATCGGATCCTGCTGGACAAGCTCGAAGAACGCGGAAAGCCGGTCGACATCGTAGAACTCGCGAGCCAGGGTCGACGCGAGGTCGAACCGGAAACCGTCGACGTGCATCTCGGTCACCCAGTAGCGCAGCGAATCCATGATCAGCTGCAGGGTGTGCGGGTGCCCGACGTTGAGGCTGTTGCCGGTGCCGGTGTAGTCCATGTAGTACCGCTTGTCGTCGTCGACCAAGCGGTAGTAGGCGGCATTGTCGATGCCCCGCATCGACAGCGTGGGGCCCATGTGGTTGCCCTCTGCGGTGTGGTTGTAGACCACGTCGAGGATCACCTCGATGTTGGCCTCGTGCAGGGTGCGCACCATGGCCTTGAATTCCTGCACCTGCCCGCCGGGATTGTTGCTGGCGGTGTACTTGAAGTCGGGGGCGAAGAATCCGATCGTGTTGTAGCCCCAGTAGTTGGAAAGGCCCTTGTCGATCAGCGTTGAGTCGTTGGCGAAGTGGTGCACCGGCATCAGCTCGATCGCGTTGACGCCGAGGTTGGTGAGGTGCTCGATGATCGCGGGGTGGGCGATCGCCGAGTAGGTGCCCCGGATGCGCTCAGGGATGTCGGGGTGAGTCTGGGTCAGGCCCTTTACGTGGGCCTCGTAGATCACGGAGTCGGCGTATTCGTGGCCCGGCGGACGGTCCACGCCCCAGTCGAAGTACGGGTTGATCACCACTGACTTGGGCATGTTCGCCGCGGAGTCTTCGTCGTTCCGGCTGTCGGGGTCACCAAAGTTGTAGCTGAACAGCGACTGATCCCATTGGAAGCTCCCGTCGATCGCTTTCGAGTACGGGTCGACGAGCAGCTTGTTGGGATTGCAGCGCTGGCCGTTGCTGGGGTCGTAAGGACCATGCACCCGGAATCCGTACCGTTGCCCCGGTTCGACGCTGGGCAGAAAGCCGTGCCAGACGAAGCCGTCGACCTCGGGCAGGGCGATCTTCGTCTCGGTGCCATCGTCTGAGAACAGGCACAGTTCGACCAGCTCGGCAACCTCGCTGAACACGGCGAAGTTGGTTCCCGACCCGTCGTAGGTTGCCCCCAACGGGTAGGCCTTACCGGGCCAGATCTCCGGTCGCTCCTGGTCGCCGGAGCCTGGATTCTGCTCTCCGCTGGTAACCACCGTGCCTCCTGTTTTCCTGGATTGGACCGGACTGTGAACATCGGCGGTCGGGGGACTGTATATCCGCTGATGTGCCGGGCTAAGCATGAGATTGCTCTCAGACTTTCGGCCCGTTCCGGACGACGAACGCGTTTGTCGTGGCGGCCTTTTGAGACCCGCCGAAGTCCCTGCGCGCCTGCCGATTTCAAATTGAAGTCAAATACGACCACCGGAGCGACAGGGGGGCGCCGGTCGGGATGTGATGGCTAGGGTTGCGACACGGTCACGGACCCATACCTATTGACCGATCAGTGGTCACAACCATCTCAGTGCTCACTATCGTCACATCAACCACTGCGGACGTCAATCTGGCGTTCGACCCCTGAGAGGTGTGACATGTCGGCGGTTCCCCGCTTTGTTTCGGTATCGCTGGCAGCGACGGCCGCTATCGGACTCATCCTTCCGTTCGGCCTCGCTCCGTCGGCGAACGCGCTGCCTTGCAGCGCGCCTGCGGCCAATGTCCCGCCGCCGGCGAATGCGGTGGTGACAAATCCTGGCGGCAAGGTGCTCGGCCCGTTGAACAAGCGGCCCCGCGGGGCCAATGACCGGGCGCCGCTGCCCAGGCTGGGGCCCCTGCAGCGGGTAGTGCAACCGGGTCAGCGGTACTCCGCGCCGTATCAACAACAAGCGCGTGTGCCCGGCGCGAATCCCGCCCCACCCGTTCCCAACCCACCGGCGGCGGGCGCCCAGCCACCCGCCGGGCAGCTTGCCCCCGAGGCTGCCGCGGCCCCGCCGCCGAACCCGGCGCCGGTGCCCGAAGCGGCTCCACCGGAGGGCGCGCCGGATGCGTTCGGCGCACTCGGGGGCTCGAACACGTCGCTGGTCGAGTGGGTGACCGGACCGGAGGGCCCGAACAAGACTTTGGAGCGGTTCGGCATTTCGGGAACCGACCTCGGAATCCTCTGGGACAACGGCGATCCCGCCAATCACCAGGTGTTGATGGCCTTCGGTGACACCTTCGGCTACTGCGCCGTCAAGGGCGACCAGTGGCGCTACAACGTCTTGTTCCGCAGCAACGACCACGATCTGTCGCACGGATTGCACGTCGCCGAAGGCGACCCGAGCAACCGCTATGCGGGTTCGCCGACCCAGCAGCCGGGTTTCTCCCGGCAGGTCATCAACAGCATCAAGTACGCAAAGGAAGAGACCGGCATCATCCCGACCGCCGCCATCTCTATCGGCAAGACCCAGTACATCAACTTCATGTCCATCAGGGACTGGGGTCGCGACGGCGAGTGGTGGACGAACTACTCCGGGATCGCAATGTCCACCGACAATGGCCAAACGTGGGCGGTTTATCCGGGCACCATCCGTGCGAACGGTCCCGACGCCGCCCGGGTCCCATACGTCGAGGGCAACGAGAACTTCCAGATGGGCGCCTATGTCAAGGGCAGTGACGGCTACCTGTATTCCTTCGGCACGCCGAACGGGCGCGGCGGCGCGGCGCATCTGTCCAGGGTGCAGCCGCGGTTCATCCCGGACCTGACCAAATACGAGTATTGGAACGGTGATTCGAACTCTTGGGTGCCGAACAAGCCGTCCGCGGCCACGCCGGTCATACCCGGCCCGGTGGCCGAGATGTCGGCCCAATACAACACGTACCTCAAGCAGTACCTGGTCATGTACACCAACGGCGCCAACGACGTGGTGGCCAGGACCGCACCGGCGCCCCAAGGCCCGTACAGCCCGGAGCATCTACTCGTGTCGAGCTTCTCGATGCCGGGCGGCATCTACGCGCCGATGATGCATCCCTGGACGACGGGCAAGGACGTGTACTTCAACCTGTCCCTGTGGTCGGCTTACGACGTGATGTTGATGCACACCACCCTGGGCTGACGTCTGGCGGTGCCGCTCAAGCCTGAAAAGGCCGATTCGTCCATTCCCGGCCTTCGCGCCGCGACGAACGGAACCAGCCGCCCGCAGCGCCGGTGCCGCCATCGGTGGGGATGGTGTGGCCGGTGACGAAGCCCGACAGGTCGGAGGCCAGAAACAGGATCACCCGGGCCTGGTCCTCCGGCCGGCCCATCCGGCCGACGGGAACCCAGTCGGGCCAACGTTGCTGCTCGTCGGGGGAGAGCCACTGCGCGTACGGCACCTGCAGCGATTCGGTGACGTCCGGACCGATGGCGTTGACCCGCACGCCGTCCCGACCGACCTGCACCGCGAGGCTGCGGGTGAACGCGATGACAGCCGCTTTGAACGCCGCGTAGACCGGATCTTCGGGGTATCCGCGTAACCCCTCCACCGAGGACACGTTGACGATCGCACCCGCATGTCGCTCGACCATGGCGGGCAGGAATGCGCGGGTGACCAAGAAGACGTGATGCAGGTTCACCCGGTAAAGCTCGTCCCAGAGCGGCGGGTCGGTGCCCGCGAAGGCACCGGGGTGCCGCACCCAATCACCCACATTGTTGACCAGCACGTCGACGCGCCCGTGGCGCCGAAGCACGGTGTGTGCCAACAAGCTGACCTGCTCGGCATCCCGTACGTCGGTGGGGACCGCGAGTGCCGAGTCACCGATCTCGGCGGCGACCCACTCCGCCCGACCGGCGTCGATGTCGGCGATAATCACGTGGGCGCCGTGTTCGGCGAACAACCTCGCGGTGGCCGCGCCAATACCGCCCCCACCGCCGGTTACCACCGCCACCTGCCCGGTCAACAACTCAGCCGACGTCACCACGCGTCTATCTTCGGTCACGGTCACCGATGCTGACAGGATGCTCCAGGTGAAGCGACCAAACTTTCTGGTGATAGTGGCCGACGATCTCGGCTTCTCCGACATCGGTGCATTCGGCGGCGAGATCGACACCCCCAACCTGGACCGCCTGGCATACGACGGCATCCGGCTCACCGACTTCCATTCGGCGCCGGCCTGCTCACCCACTCGCGCCATGCTGTTGACCGGCACCGATCACCACGTCGCCGGCATCGGCACCATGCTCGAGGTCGCGATTCCCGGTTTCCAGGGTGCTCCCGGCTATGAGGGCTACTTGAACGACCGCGTCGTCGCGTTGCCCGAGTTGCTTCGTGACGCCGGCTACCTGACGCTCATGTCGGGCAAGTGGCATCTGGGCGCAACGATCGAGACCTCGCCGTGGGCACGCGGTTTCGACCGCTCCTTCGCCCTGCTGCCCGCCGGCGCCAGTCACTACGGTGGTGCGGGCGGCGCCGGCTTCTCGCCCATACCTACCCAGTACACCGAGGACGATCGGTTCGTCACCGTCGGCGACGACTTCTACTCGTCGGATTCCTACACCGACACCCTGCTGCGTTACCTCCGCGAGCGGCCCGTCGGCGACGACCGACCGTTCTTCGCATACCTGCCCTTTCAGGCGCCGCATTGGCCGCTGCAGGCACCGGACGAATCGGTGGCCAAGTACCGCGGCCGCTACAACGCCGGCCCGGATGCGTTGCGCGCTGAGCGGTTGGCGGCACTGCAGCGCCTGGGCCTGTGCCCACCGGACGTCGAGGCCCACCCCGTGGTCGCCGACGGTGCCCCCGAATGGGACGACATGAGCGACGACGAACGCGCCCGATCGGCTCGCAGCATGGAGGTTTACGCAGGCATGGTCGACCGGATGGACTGGAACATCGGGCGGGTGGTCGACTACCTGACCGAAACCGGCGAACTCGACGACACCGTGGTGGTCTTCCTGTCGGATAACGGGGCCGAAGGGGCGATCGTCGAAGCGATGCCACTACGTGGGGCCCAGATCGCCGCACAGATTGAAAAGCATTGCGACAACAGCCTGGACAACCTGGGCCGCCCCACTTCCTATATCTGGTACGGACCGCGCTGGGCGCAGGCCGCGACCGCGCCCTCGCGCCTGCACAAGGCGTTTACCACCGAGGGCGGCATCCGGGTGGTGGGTTTCGTGCGGTGGGCCGGCTTCGACCGGCAGGGCGAGATCGGCACGGCATTCACCACTGTCATGGACATCGCACCCACCGTGCTGGGGCTTGCCGGCGTCGCACACCCGGGCACCCACTACGCGGGTCGCGAAGTCGTCCCGATGCGTGGTAGCTCATTGCTGCCCTACCTGTCCGGCGCCGCCGACGAGGTGCACGACGGCCAGACGGGCACCGGCTGGGAGTTGTTCGGCCGCCGCGCGATTCGGCAAGGCGACTGGAAAGCGCTCTACCTGCCCGCCCCGTACGGCCCCGGCAGGTGGGAACTCTTCGATCTGTCCAGCGACCCGGGCGAGATTCACGACCAGTCCGCGGCGCATCCCGAGAAGCTGGCCGAGTTGCTCGCGCTGTGGGAGCAATACGTCGAGGACAACGGCGTGCTGCTCGAACCGGTATCGGTGTTCGAGATGTTCGAGTGAGGCGGATAGCGGCGCGCGCTCAGTCCTTGCCGCGTGGGGGAGGCTGCACCTCCACGCCGCTCGACTCGTGTTCGGGGCCGGCGACGGGATGCTCGGCGGGCACCCGGTCCCGGAATCGGCTTGCCTCACCGGGTTCCTGAGTTTCCGACGACCGCTCGTTACCCCGGTACGGGCCGGGCTTGGGACGCGGCTTGCCGCCGGGGAAGGCCAACCGAAAGATGGTGCGGTGGACGGTAAACCACTGCTTGCCGAACCGCCCGGAGTTGTACGGCAGCTCGTAGCGCTCGCAGATCTCCTTGACTTTCGGGGCGATTTCGGAGTAGCGACTACTGGGCATGTCGGGATAGAGGTGATGCTCGACTTGATAGCCGAGATTGCCGCTGATGACGTGGAACAACGGACTGCCCTCGATGTTGGCCGCGCCGACGAGCTGACGTAGATACCATTCGCCGCGCGTCTCGTCCTCGACCTCTTCCTCGGTGAATGTGTAGGTCTGGTCGGGGAAGTGGCCGCAGAAAATGATGGCGTGGGCCCACACGTTCCGAATGACATTGGCCAGCGCATCTGCGGCCAGGGTGCGCAGGTAGGTGCTCTCCGCGCCGGATACCTTGTCGAGGAAGCTGGCGGTCTTGCCGACTCGGCCCCTGGTCGAAATGCGGCGCAGGCGCCGCCCGATGCGCGATTCGGCCGGCTGCTCGAGTCGTCCGCCCAAGGCCAGCTGCACCAGTGTGAACGCCCCGGCGCTGATCAGCGGCCACCCGATATAGTCCTTGATGATCTGCGAACGCGCCTTGACGCCAATGCCTTTGAGGTCTTTGCGTACCTCGGACCACGGCTTTTCGCGGGCCCGGATGGCTTCGATGTCCATGTCGTGTACCGCCACGCCCCACTCGAACAGTAGGGTGAGCAGCAGGTTGTAGAGCGGTTGCCCCAAGTAGTACGGGCGCCATTTCTGCTGCGGATCGATCCGCATGATCTCGTAACCGAGATCCTTATCCTTGCCCAGGATGTTGGTATAGGTGTGGTGAATGTAGTTGTGCGAATGCTTCCACGACTCGGCGGTGGACGCGGTGTCCCAATCCCACTTCGAGGAGTGAATATCGGGATCGTTCATCCAGTCCCATTGCCCGTGCATGACGTTGTGGCCGATCTCCATATTTTCCAGGATCTTGGCCATACCCAGACACGCAGTCCCGAGCAGCCAGGCACTTTTCGACCGCGAACCCAGCAGCAGCACGCGCCCGACTACCACAATCTGGCGTTGCACGGAGATGACCGTCTTGATGTAGCGACGGTCCCGCTCCCCGAGGTCGGCGAACACCTCGTCGTGGATGGCGTCGAATTCCTTGCCTATTTTCTCCCGCTCCTGTTCCCCCAGGTGGGCGAACGGGCTTTTCGGGCGTTCCAGAGTTGAAGTCACTGCTGCTCCTTTCCATCAAAGTTCGAGTTCGACGTCGCCTTCGGCGCTGTTGATGCAAATCCTGATGTCTTGTCCGGTGGGCTCACTGACGTCGCCGGAGCGCAGGTCCCGCACCTTGCCCGACTTGAGTGTCCCCACACAGGTATGGCAGATGCCGATGCGGCAACCGAAGTTGAGCTCCAGCCCGGCGTTCTCACCGGCCTCCAAGATCGAAGTGCCACCGTCGCATTCGGCGGTCTTTTCACTCTTGAGGAAGCTCACTTCGCCGCCCTCACCGTCACCGGCGCCACCGCCGATCTTCGGCTGGAACCGTTCGAGGTGCAGGCGATCCGGATCCCCGTTGTTCTCCCAATGCTCGATCAGCGCATCGAGCATTTCCTCCGGCCCCGAGCAGAACGCTTCCCGCTCCCGCCAGTCTGGACACACCTCGTCCAAGTCGCCGGGCTTGAGCCGGCCGCGATCCGACGTCAGACGCAGGTCCAGACGCATCCCGTCGTGCCGGCTCTCGAGTTCCTCGAGATCGGACAGGAACATGACCTGCTCGCGGGTGCGGGCGGAGTGAATGACCAGCACGTCGTTCATCTCGTTGCGATGGTCGAGGCTGCGCAGCATGCTCATGATCGGCGTGATACCGCTGCCCGCGCTGATGAACAGCATCTTGGCCGGCAACGTATCGGGCAACGTGAACACGCCCTCGATCTCCCCCAGGCGCACCAACTCGCCGGGCTGGATCCGTTCGACCAAATACGGCGAGACGACGCCGCTGTCCACTTTCTTGGGCGTCACGCTGATCAGGCCATCGGAGGGTTCCGGGTCAGAGGTCAGCGAATACGCCCGCCAGTGGTAGACGCCGTCGATGACCAGTCCGAGCCGGATGTACTGACCCGGTTTATGCCCCGGCCATTCGTAGCCCGGCCGGATCAGCACACTGGCGGCTTCCGAGCCCTGCGGCTCGACCCGCTCGACCTTCCCGCGCAGCTCCTTGGTGGTCCACAGCGGGTTGATCATCTCGATGTAGTCGTCGGGCTGCAGCGGCTTGAACAGATTCCGCACTGCTTTGAGAAACCACCTACGGCCACGAGGTACTTGGGGCTGGGCTCCGCGTTCCGCCATAGGTCAAGAGTACACAGTTGTTTACTGAAACAAACCCTTCGGCATGGAAACTTCAAGATAATCAGCGCATATCTGATGTTCGAACGATCGCAGCCAAGAATACACTCGTTCACCGAGCAGTAATAGCTGCATGCGTACGGGTCGGCGCTGGGCGAGACGTCAGCAGAAGGGGTTCCCTGGCATGGCGATGTTCACACCTACAAAACCAAACATTTGCGCCATCTGGGGCGCCAGGACGGCGCTCGGCTATGGCGCCCGGCATGACGTGAGTGATGGCCTGCGCGGTGACGCCATCCAGGCTCGGCGGGCGGCATCCGAGCTTGGCACCGGTTACCCGGTGCGTCGGTGAACACGCGGTCCCGAGGGGCCGCAGTAGCCAAAGTCTCAGCGAGCCAATGGCTTTGGAAAAACTGGCATCGTACTCCCGACGGCTGAAAAGGGCCTCGGAGGCGGCTGCCAATCTGTTGTGCGTGTGCGGAAAGTGCGAAATGTGTTCTAGGTAACCGTGTTTTGATGAACTAACCAACTGCCGGCCCTCGTGGCCCCACTATGACTGTTACAACGTATTCCCGATCAGCCGACCAAGCCGGCCGTCACGACCACGGCTCACCCCGGATCGCCGGCACCGCGGTTGCCTTTCCACCGCATCGGCACAATCAAGACGAAGTCGCACGCGTGCTAACCAGGGTGACGGGCCCAGATTTCATGCGCTTTGCGAGCACCGCCGGCGTCGACGAGCGCAATCTGGCCCTTCCGCTCGCGCGCTACCCGGAGCTGACCAGTTTTACCGAAGCCAACAACGCCTACATCGAGGTGGCGACGGAACTCGGTGAGCGAGCGATACTTTCGGCGCTGGACGCGGCGGGCATCGAGCCACGCGAAGTGGACGCAATCGTAGTCGTCTCCAGCACGGGGATGGCGGTGCCGACCATCGATGCACGCCTGATCTCGACGGTCGGATTCCGGCCCGACGTCAAGCGAATTCCGCTGTTCGGGCTGGGCTGCGTGGCGGGTGCTGCGGGGATGGCTCGCGTGCACGACTACCTGCGGGGCTTTCCCGGCGACGTGGCAGTGCTGTTGTCGGTGGAGCTGTGCTCGCTGACGCTGCAACGTGACGATGTCTCCATTCCCGCGCTGATCGGGGTCTGCCTGTTCGGCGACGGCGCCGCCGCGGTAGTCGCGACCGGTGCCGATCGGATCCCACAGGGACACAACGAGTTTCGTCAGCCGCAGGTCGTCGCCACGCGCAGCCGGGTCATTCCGGACACCATCGGCGTGATGGGATGGGACATCAGCTCCGACGGATTCGGGCTGGTGATGGGCCGCGAAGTCCCGCAGATGGCCGACGACTACCTGCGCGACGAGGTCGACGACTTCCTGGCCGAGAACGGATTGTCGATCGCCGACATCTCGGCATGGGTCTGCCATCCTGGCGGGCCGAAGGTCCTCGACTCCATCGAGAACGCGCTCGACCTGCCACCCGAAGCGGTGGCGCACAGCCGCAACTCCATGCGGGAGCAGGGGAACATCTCGTCGGTGTCGGTGCTCGACGTGCTGCGCCGGACGGTCGCCGATCCGCCCGCGGACGGTTCATTTGGCGTCATGATTGCGATGGGTCCCGGTTTCAGCTTCGAACTGCTGTTGCTGCGCTGGTGAGGGGACAGGACATGTTCTACTACCTGTTCGTCCTGGTCATCGGCGCCGAACGACTTGTCGAGCTCGTGGTCGCCAGGCGCAACGCGGCATGGTCGCTTGCGCAGGGCGGCCGGGAGTTCGGCCGCGGCCACTATCCGGTGATGGTCAGCATGCACACGCTGCTTCTCGTCTCGTGTGTCGGGGAGGTCTGGGCACTGCACCGCCCATTCATTCCCTGGTTTGGCTGGCCCATGGTCGCGATCGTCGCGCTGAGCACCGTAGTTCGGTGGCGCTGTGTCGCGACCCTGGGTAAGCGCTGGAATCCGCGGCTAATCGTGATTCCAGGTGCGCCGCTGGTCACCGGCGGAATCTATAAATGGATTCGGCACCCCAACTACACCGCCGTCGCGGCGGAGGTGGCGGCCCTGCCGCTGGTGCATTCGGCCTGGGTCACGGCGCTCGTGTTCAGCGCCGCCAACGCCGCGGTGCTCAACGTTCGCATCCGCGCCGAGAACGTGGCGCTGGGCTACGTCTAGGGCTTCCGATACCCGCAGTAGCGGAATACAGTGGGTGGGTGAGCAGCCCGCGAGACGGCAGGTACCTGCACACCTGCCCACTGTGTGAAGCCATGTGCGGCTTGGAGATTCGAGTACAAGACGGAAAGGTCGCCGGCATCCGCGGCAACCGTGACGACGTGTGGAGCCACGGACACATCTGCCCCAAGGGGGCCTCCCTGGCCGGGCTGCACGACGACCCGGACCGGATCCGTCAGCCGCTGATCAAGGTCGACGGGCAATTTCAGGAAGTGAGTTGGGATGCGGCGCTCCGCCGTTGCACCGAGCTGCTCACACCGGTGATCACAAAGTACGGCATCGGTGCGGTCACCACTTACACGGGCAACCCGCTGGCTCACTCGTTCTCGCTGGCCCGGTATACGGGCGTGCTGCTGGGCATGTCGGGCATGCCGGTCACCTATTCGCCGGGCACGGTCGACCAGTGGCCCAAGAATCTGTCGTCACATCTGATGTATGGCGGGTGGTGGAACTTCCCGGTACCCGACATTGAACGGACCGACCTGCTGGTGATCATGGGCGCCAACCCGGCGGCATCGCAGGGATCGCTACTTGCCGCGCCCGACGTTATGGGGCTGATCGATGCGATTGTCAAGCGCGGCAAGGTGATTGTGGTCGATCCGGTGCGCACCGTCACCGCCGCCCACGCGAGCGAGTGGCTGCCGATTGTCCCCGGTACCGACGCGGCGCTGCTGCTGGCGGTCGCGCACACCCTGTTCGCCGAGGGGCTGGTGCAGGCGGGGCCACACGTCGAGGGCCTGGACGCCATGCGCACGGTCGCCGCCGAATGGCCGCCGAGCCGGGTGAGTGCGGTAACCGGTATCGACGAGCAGCGCATCAAAGAGCTGGCCCGTGAGCTCGCCGGAACCGAAAAGTCAGTGGTGTATGGCCGGATCGGGCTGTGCAATCAGGAGTTCGGCAGCCTGGCCAGCTGGCTTGTCGACGTCGTCAACATCCTGACCGGACATTTCGACGTACCCGGCGGCGCCATGTTCCCCCGGCCTGCGGCCTGGTCCATCACCACCCAGCCGTTGCCGGGGCTGGAAGGCGGGGTGCCGGAATTCGGTCGCTGGCAAACGCGGGTGCGTGGAGCGAAGGAAGTCCTGGGCCAGGTTCCGGTGTCGTGCCTGGTCGAGGAGATAGCCACACCGGGGGAGGGGCAACTGAAGGCCCTGATCACCGTCGCGGGCAATCCGGTGCTGTCCTCGCCGGGCGGCGACAAGTTGGACGAAGCCCTGCCCATGCTCGAAGCCATGATCTCCGTTGACAATTGGGTGAACGAGACCACCCGGCACGCCGACGTGATCCTGCCCGGTCTGTCGCCGCTCGAGCAGCCGCACCATGACGACCTGGTGCTGCAGTTCGCAATTCGCAGCTTTGCCAATTACTCAGCGCCGGTGTTCGACCCCGGGGACCGCCCACATGAGTGGGAGATCTTGATCCGGCTGACCGGTCTGTGCACCGGCACCCCCGCTGAGGAGGTCGATGTCGCCGCCATCGACGACGGCTTCTTCGACTATCTGGCGTTCACCCGGGGTCTCGACGGTGCCACCATCCGGCGGCATTACGAGCATGGCGGGCCCGAGCGGATGCTGGACCTGACCCTGCGTACCGGGCCCTTCGGTGATCGCTACGGGGAAAACCCCGGCGGGTTGACCCTGGAACTTCTCAAGGCCAATCCGAACGGAATCGACTTCGGGCCGATGGTGCCGCAGCTGCCCGACATCCTCGGCACCCCCGACAAAAAAATCCGGCTCGCGCCGCAGTACCTGCTCGACGACCTGCCCCGCCTGGCCGCCCGATTGGACCGACCGGCCGATCCGCTCGTGCTGGTCAACCGTCGGCACCTGCGCTCCAACAACTCATGGCTGCACAACGTGCCGGCGCTGATGAAGGGCAGGGACCGCTGCACTCTGCTGATGCATCCGCAGGACGCGGCCCGCTGCCGCATCTCGGACGAGGACATCGTGACGGTCAAGTCCGAGTCCGGCGAGATCAAGGTGCCGGTCGAGATCACCGATGCGATCAGGCCGGGCGTGGTCTCGATGCCGCACGGGTGGGGCCATGACCGACCGGGAACCCGGTTGTCGGTGGCGAGCAGCTCACCGGGGGTCAACACCAATGTGCTGTCGCCGCCGACGTTCGTCGACGAACCATCCGGCAATGGGGTCCTGAACGGGATCCCGGTGACGGTCAGCTGAGCACCGGGCGTTCAGGCTCAGCTGGATCCCGCCTGGTCGGCGGCGGCACGCATCTGGTCTGACAGCCGGAGCAGATCATGCTCGCCCACCCCGTTGGGCAGGGTGTAGGCCACTTGGCGCAACTGGACGGCGTAGTTGCGCAACTGCTGGCGGAGTCGCGCCTCAACCTTCGGCATGACTACCTCCTCACGACGGGGACTGGCCAAGGCGCCCCCTGATCGACGGCCGATCCAAACGTATGCCGGTCGGGGCTCGGACGCGACGCGGCCATGTTCTTTTCGGGCGCTTTTTACGAGAGTTTGACGGCCCATTTACAGTCCGCCCGCCGCATGAGGTGAAGATCGCTGATTCGGTTGTCAGTCGCGCTGATCGGGCTCTTCCAGCTCGGGATCGATCGGCACCGCTTGCTGCTGTTCCTGCCAGTCCGAGACATCCGCCTCCAGCGGCACATCACCGGGCTCATCCAGCGTCGGCTCTTCTTCTGCCAGCGAATCGGCGGTGGGCCGCTGCTGCTCAGCCGCATCAGGAATGGGCACATCGTCGGGGAACTCGTTGCGGTCGTACATGGACGCGGGTTTACCCGGTGCCCCGGGGACAAAACTCCGCTGAGACGGGCCACGCCCATCCTCGGTTTCCCGGACGGCGCTGCGGGCTACTATGCCGCCATGGCGCTCGACGAAGGTTCGACGTTTGCCGGGTACACCATCATCAAGCGGCTGGGATCCGGCGGAATGGGTGAGGTTTACCTGGCTCGGCACCCGAGGCTGCCGCGGCAGGACGCCCTGAAGGTGTTGCGGACCGACGTGTCCGCAGACACGGAATACCGCGAGCGGTTCCACCGCGAAGCCGACACCGCGGCCGCCTTATGGCATCAGCACATCGTCGCTGTGCACGACCGCGGGGAGACGGACGGCCAGCTGTGGATCGACATGGATTTTGTCGACGGCATCGACGCCGGACAGTTGCTGGAAGAGCGGTACACCGCCGGCATGCCGGGCCCGGAGGTCGTCGAAATCGTTACCGCCGTGGCCGAAGCGCTCGACTACGCCCACGAACACAAGCTGCTGCACCGCGACGTCAAGCCAGCGAACATCCTCATCGCACGACCCGACTCACCGGACCGCCGAATCCTGTTGGCGGATTTCGGGATCGCCGGCCTGGTCGGCGAATCCACCGGACTGACCGCCACCAATATGACCGTCGGTACCGTGGCTTACGCCGCCCCCGAGCAGCTGATGGGCAACGACCTGGACGGTCGCGCCGACCAATACGCGTTGGCGGCTTCGGCGTTCCAGCTGCTTACCGGCGCGCCACCGTTTCAGCATTCCAACCCTGCCGTGGTGATCAGTCAGCACCTCAGCGCCTCGCCCCCGGCCATCGGCGACCGCCGGCCCGCGCTGGCCAATCTCGATCCCGTGTTCGCCAAGGCGCTGGCCAAGGACCCCAAGGACCGGTATCTGCGGTGCATCGATTTCGCGCGGGCCCTGAGCCATCATCTCGGCGACGTCGGCGACGCGGAGGCCACCAGCGCATCCATGCCCATCACGGCGGCACCGGCCAAGGGTTCGCTGCGGCCCGCCGTCCTCGTCCCTGCGGTGCTGGCAATTCTGCTGGTCATCGCCGTTGCGCTGGCGATCCGCGAGTACGAGCGGGCCGACGAGGAGGAACACGCCGCGCCGGGGGCGAGCACTTCGTCAGCGGCGACGTCAGCTCCTGCCCAGCAAATCACTCCGACCGCGACGGGTCCCGCCTCCTCCGGCCCGGTCGTTCCCCTGCCGGTCGTCGCGATCGGCGCGGTCTGTGCACCCCTGGGCAGCACCGGCACGACCAAGACCGGCGCCACCGCTTACTGCTCGAAGCTGCAGGACTCCAATACGACCATCTGGTCGTTGACCGAGAACACCGTGGCCAGCGCGACCGTCAGCTCGGCGCCTGAGCCGAGCGAGTCGCCCGTGCCGACCGAGCAGGAGGGGCCGATCCGGATCTGCATGCAACAGACCGGCCAAACCCGGCGGCAATGTCGGGAGGAGATTCTGCGCAGCAACGGACTGCCGTGACTCGGCAAAGTTGCGTCGGTAACCCATATTTCACGTTCTGCTTCTGCAGTTGGCATTCCTGCCGATAGAGTTGCCTGCGATGACCCAAACAGCCGCCCCGCCTGTGCTGACCGTGCGGTATGACGGAGCTGAACGCACCTTCGCCGCAGGCAACGACGTAGTCATTGGACGCGACCTGCGCGCCGACGTCCGTGTAGCGCATCCGCTGATATCCCGGGTACACCTACTGCTGCGCTTTGACCAGGGCCGATGGGTTGCCATCGACAATGGCAGCCTCAACGGGCTGTACGTCAACGGGCGGCGTGTTCCGGCCGTCGACATCCAGGACGGTCAGCGCATCAATATCGGTAACCCGGATGGGCCCGCGTTGGACTTCGAGGTCGGCCGCCGTGACCAGGGGTCCGTTGGCCGGCCGCCACCTACGACGGCGATGGCGATCCCGGCCAGACCGAGTGGGCCCATTCCGTCCGGCCCCCCGAGCGGTGCGAACTGGGGCGGACCGCCGCAGCACCCGTCGACCGCCCGGATGCCCGCGCCGCCGTCCACCGGCGCGCACCCCAGCCAGCCCCCGAGTCAGCCCAGGTACCCGTCCGGCCCGCAACACCCACCCAGCGGTCCGCAGCCGGCTCCGCAGATCTACCGATCCTCGGCGCAGCAACAGCCGCCTCCGGTAATCGGGCGCACGGCCGAGGCGGGCAGCAGAACTTCGATGATGAAGATTCTGCGGCCCGGCCGGAGCGCGGGTGACCTGCCGCCAGGCGCGGTGAAGATCGGTCGCGCCGACGACAACGACATCGTCATTCCCGAGGTGCTGGCCTCCCGCCACCACGCCACTCTGATCCCGGGACCGCACGGCACCGAGATCCGCGACAACCGCAGCATCAACGGCACGTTCGTGAACGGGACCCGCGTCGATTCCGCGCAGCTGCGAGACGGCGACGTGGTGACGATCGGCAACATCGACCTTGTCTTCGCCAACGGTGCGCTGTCCCGGCGCGAGGAAAGCCTCCTCGAGACGCGCACCGGCGGCCTCGATGTACGCGGCGTGACCTGGACGATCGAGGGCAACAAGACGCTGCTGGATAACATTTCGCTGACCGCTCGGCCCGGAATGCTCACCGCGGTCATCGGGCCGTCGGGGGCGGGCAAGTCGACCTTCGCCAAGTTGGTCGCCGGCTATACGCACCCGACCAGCGGGACGGTGGCTTTCGAGGGGCACAACGTCCATGCCGAATACGCCTCGCTGCGCAGCAGAATCGGGATGGTGCCCCAGGACGACGTGGTGCACGGGCAGCTGACCGTCAAGCAGGCCCTGATGTACGCCGCCGAACTGCGGCTGCCGCCGGACACCACCAAGGAAGACCGCGAACAGGTGGTGGCCCGGGTCCTCGAGGAACTCGAAATGACCAAGCACCTCGAGACCCGGGTGGACAAGCTGTCCGGCGGTCAGCGCAAGCGCGCTTCGGTGGCGCTGGAGCTCTTGACCGGCCCGTCGCTGCTGATTCTCGACGAGCCCACCTCCGGCCTGGACCCCGCGCTGGACCGGCAGGTCATGACCATGCTGCGCCAGTTGGCCGACGCCGGTCGTGTGGTGCTGGTGGTCACCCACTCGCTGACCTACCTGGATGTGTGCGATCAGGTGCTGCTGCTGGCGCCCGGCGGCAAGACAGCGTTCTGCGGGCCGCCCAGCCAGATCGGGCCGGCGATGGGGACGACCAACTGGGCGGACATCTTCAGCTCGGTGGCCGAAGACCCGGACGGAGCCAAGGCCCGCTACCTCGCGCAGACGGGCCCGCCGCCGCCGGCACCGCCGACGGAACAACCCGCCGAGCTCGGCGAGGCCGCGCACACCAGCTTGTTCCGCCAATTCTCGACGATCGCCAGGCGGCAGTTGCGGCTGATCATCTCCGACCGCGGCTACTTCATCTTCCTGGCGATATTGCCGTTCATCATGGGCGCGCTGTCCATGTCGGTGCCCGGCGACGTCGGCTTCAACGCCCCTCCCTTGACCAGCGAGGCGCCCACCGAGCCGGCCCAGATCCTGGTCCTGCTCAACGTCGGCGCGGTCTTCATGGGGACGGCGCTGACGATCCGGGACCTCATCGGGGAACGCGCTATCTTCCTGCGTGAACAGGCCGTCGGGTTGTCGACCACCGCCTATCTACTGGCCAAGGTGTGCGTGTACACCGTGCTCGCGCTCATCCAGTCGGCGATCGTCACTGTGATCGCGCTGCTCGGTAAGCCGGGACCGAAGGAGAGTGCCGTCCTGCTCGGCAGTTCGGCGATTGAGTTGTACGTCGACATCGCGGCAACCACGGTCGCCTCGGCGATGCTGGGGTTGGTGTTGTCGTCCGTGGCGAAATCCAACGAACAGATCATGCCGCTGCTGGTGGTGGCCGTCATGTCGCAGCTGGTGTTCTCCGGCGGCATGATTCCGGTCACCAACCGCCTGGGGCTCGATCAGATGTCCTGGCTCACCCCGGCGCGCTGGGGGTTTGCCACGTCGGCTTCGACCATCGACCTGACGAAGTTGTGTCCGGTGCCGCAGGTGCCCAAGGACTCGCACTGGAAACACACGGCCGGGGCCTGGACCTTCGACATGGCGATGCTGGTGGTGCTGAGCATCTTCTACCTTGGCTTCGTGCGGTGGAAGATCCGGCTGAAGGGCGGCGGCTGAGCTAGCCGCCCTCGCCGCGGGTTTCGATGACCCGGTGCGCGATGTCGACGAGTTTTTGTCGTTGCTTTCCTGGGAAAGTAGCCGCAGCATCTCGAAGGCGCGGACTTCGTCGACGCCGTAGCGCTCCATGATGATGCCCTTCGCCTGACCGATCCGGTCTCTGCTGGCCAGGGCTGCCTGCATCTGCTCGTCATGGCGGCCCGCCAGGATGGCCGCCGCGGCGTGCGCGGCGAGCACGGATCCCACCGTTTCCGCGTCGGCATCCCAGGCGTTGGGCGCGAACCCGAACAAGTTCAGTGCGCCCGCGGTGCGCTCGGCGGTGAACAGCTTGAACGACAGGCCGCTGAGCACGCCCAGTTCGACCGCGGCCGGTGCGTACCGCGGCCAGCGTGTCTCCGACCGGAAGTCGTCGGTACGCACGATGGTGTCCGACAGCGCGGCCTGTGCGCAGGGGCCCTCCTGCAGGTCGTGCTGCAGCGCGTCGAGTTTGGCCGGCAGCTCGGTGACGTCGCCGACCGACTCGAACTTGCCGTTGGCCCGGACCAGCAGCACTCCGGCGGTGTCGGCGCCGGGGATCAACTCGACGGCGGCCTCGGTGACGGTCGCCAGGATGTCGTTGACCTTGTTCGGCAGGGCCACGGTTCGTGCCAGGGTGGCCATTCTTTTTGCCAGCTCGTGATCACCGGACGTCATCTCAGAGTTTTTCCCTGCGGGAGCTGATCGCACACCGCGACGACGTTACCGCTTTGCGGTTGCGTGCCTTCTACTGCGGCCAGCCCGCGTTGTGGTTCGGCACCCACGGCGCCGGCACGGGCGCCGGCATTGGCGGTGGCAGTTGGGGCCGGAAGAACAGGGAGCCCGCCACCACGCGGTTGCGCAGCGCCGCGGCGCGCCAGGTGTTCACCGGGTGCGATGCCAGCATGTTGGCGAGCCAAACGAAAAAGCCCGTCTCGGACCCGGCGCGATCGGCCATGCCGTCGAAGTCCACCCAGCGCAGCAGGTACTTGCCGGCACTGAGGACACCGATGGCGCGACGGGCCCCATCCGGCCGGAACGCATAGCCGTAATTGTCGGCCGTGTACTCCATCGACCGGGACAGCGCCTGGCCGAGGAAAGGGATCTTCATGGCGAGCTGGCTCAGTTGGCGCCAGTAGGAAGCGTGCCCGGCCGCGATGTGGCCGACCTCGTGGCCGATGACGAACGCGAGCGCCTCCGGGTCCCGGGCGTGCCCGCCGATCTCGAACAGGTCGCTGTAGACCACCACGTAGCGGCGGAAGCCGTGTCCGCTGGCGAAGGCGTTGATCTGACCGTTTCCCAGGACGACGTAGGCGTCCGGCACCTCGGCGAGCCCGAACCGCTGGGCGGCCTCGACGACGAGCCAGTAGCCCTCGGGGAACTGGGTGGGGGACATCTTGACGCCGTTCGCCCGCTGCTGGCCGTAGTTCAGGCCGCGTCCCAGATACAGCAGGACCGGGGCCGCAAGCACCGAAAGCCACAGCACGCTCACCTTGCCGGAGAGCACCACCGCGAATGCGATTAGGTAGAGCAGGGCGCTGGAGACGATGACCAGGACGAGAAGTCCGATCTCCCACGGGTGGCGGTGTGGAGGAAGGCCGTGCGCTGCAGCCGGGTGCTGCCCCGGGAAGTGCGGGTGCTGGTGTGTCGGTTGATCGACGATCGCCATGGGGGTCCTTCGTGCTCCTGTGCGGTCTTCTCGGGCGGCGGACGGGGCCCAGATCGGCCCGGGCCAGACTCCAGGCTCGGCCTTGGAGCCTTCTTGGCGAATTCTTGGAGTCCAGGTCAGGGCAGCTCGCCGCAGCGCTTTGCGCCATTGTGCCGAGCGTGGGGCCCAGGTAGCAAAATGCCACGATCGGCTACCTGGTACCCGCGTTCGGCGTGCGCGACAGCGGTGATCTGGATCACCGGACCCTTACCTATCATTTGCCTATGACCGCCGGCGCGCCGAACATTGTGCGGTCCCCGGCGTTCACCGCCGACGACGTGGCGCGGTATCGCACCGAGGGCTGGTGGGCCGCCTCGACGCTGTCCGACGCGGTGCGCACCAACGCCGCAAGCTCGCCGGACCGCGCGGCATACATCGATGTGGGGCAACGCCACCCGGACGGTTTCGACGACGGCGTTCTGACCTGGGCCGAATTCGACGCCGCTGCAACGGCTCTGGCCGAGCAGCTGGCCGGCTGCGGCGTCGTTTGGGGTGATCGGGTGGCGGTGTGGCATGGCGACTCGGCGGCGATCCACGTGCTGTTCGTCGCCGTCGAACGCTGCGGGGCGGTGGTGGTCGGGATCGGCGCGCGCGCCGGGACCCGCGAGGTCCGTCACCTGCTGCGTACCACCGGGCCGAAAGTGCTGGTCAGCGACCAACCCCGCAGCGCGGCGGCGGCAGAGGTGGCGGCCGAGGAGTCCACACCCGTCCTGCTGCTGTGCCAGCAGGACGGCGAATTTCGCCTTGGTGTCGACGCGCCGCCCAGGGCGGCCGGGTCCCAGCTCGGTCCCGACGACGTCTTCCTGATCAATTCCACCTCGGGCACCACCGGGCTACCCAAATGCGTGGTACACACCCAGAACCGTTGGCACTATTTCCACCAGAAGGCGGTCGCCAACGGGCTGCTGACGCCCGACGACGTCTTTCTGCCGGTCATACCCATGCCGTTCGGTTTCGGGATCTGGACCAGCCACACCACCCCGATCCAGCTGGGTGCCACCGCGCTGCTCCTGCAGCGGTTCAGCGCGCGGGCGGCCTGTGCGGCCATAGCGCGCCACCGCGCCAGCGTATTGTGTTGTGTCAGTACCCAATTGACCATGATGATGGCCGATCCCGGCTGCCGGGAGTACGACCTGAGTTCGCTGCGGGTGGTGTTCACCGGGGGAGAGGCGCTGCCGTACCGGCCGGCGCTGGAATTCGAGGAAATGACCGGGGCCACGATTCTGCAGTTCTACGGCTCGAACGAGACCGGGTTGCTCAGCGGGACCACCTTGGACGACCCGCCGGACCGTCGACTGCGCACCGCCGGCCGCATTGTGCCGGAGATGTCGGTGCGTCTCTTCGACGGTGAGAAAGAAGTCACGCAGACCGGACACGGGCAGCCGGCCTGCCGTGGCCCGGCGACCAGCCTCGGTTACCTGAACGGGACCGACCACGACAAGTTGTTCACCCGCGACGGGTGGATGCGGATGGGCGACATCTGCGAGATCGACGCGGACGGATATCTGCGGGTGACCGGACGGACGTCCGACTTCATTCTGCGTGGCGGCAAGAACATCAGCGCCGGCCAGGTGGAAGATGCGGCCATGACGCATCCGGCGGTTGCCCTGGCGGCGGCGGTGGCGATGCCCGACCCGGTGTTCGGTGAAAAGGTCTGCCTGTACGCCGAACTCGTCGATTCGCACACCCTCGACCTCGACGACCTCGTCACCCATCTCCTGTCCCTCGGGGTGTCCAAGGAGTTGCTGCCCGAAGAGCTCGTCGTGGTGGACGAACTTCCCCGGTCCTCCGGCGGCAAGATCGCCAAAGGCCAACTGCGCGAAGATGTTCGATCCAGGATGGAGGCCGGCAGTGAACTCTCCTAACGCACGCCGAGGCGGTCTGGAGGTGTGGGCGCCGTCGGTCGTCCCACCGATCGGGGTGGATCTGTCCGACGAGCAGGCGCTCGCGGTGGCCTTCCGCCACCTCGCCTCAACAGGGTTCGCCGAGAACATGGCCGGCCACATCACCTGGCAACTCGACGGCCAGACCGACATGCTGGTCAACCCGTGGGGGCTGTGGTGGCAGGAACTCACCGCATCAGACATCTGCGTGGTCGACGCCGATGCCCGCGTGGTCCGCGGGCGTTGGGACGTGACCCCGGCCATTCATATTCACACCGAGTTGCACCGGGCCCGCGAGGACGCCCGGGTGGTGATCCACAATCACCCTTACTACGTGTGCGTGCTGGCCGCGCTAGGCACACTGCCCGAGTTGGCTCACCAGACCGGCTCGCTGTTCCTGGACGATATGTGCCTCGTCGAGGCGTACGACGGCGAGGTCGACAGCCCCTCTCGCGCAGCGGAACTCGCGGGTCGCATCGGTGGTGCCAACCTCACTATCCTGGCCAACCACGGCGTGATCGCCACCGGCCGCACGCTGCCCGAGGCGGTCTACCGGGCGGCGTCCATCGAGCGCGTCTGCAAACTGGCCTACGACGTCATGCTGACCGGCCGGCAACCGACGAAGATGACATGGTCGGACATGGCCGGAATGCAGGCATCGTTGATCGAACGCGCCGCCGACGTCTACTGGGCCGGCGCGGCGCGAATGACGATCAAAGCGCACCCCGATGTGCTCACCTAGCCCCGTATCCCCGCGGGCAGGCTGCCCCCGCTCGCCCACTCGAGGAGACCGCCCCGCATGAAGTCGATTGACGACCTTGCCACCGACCTGAACTTCACCACCGCCAAAACCGGCTCCGACCGCACGGTCACGCTATTACCTGACCCGCCCAGGGCCGCCCGGCGTTACACGGTGATCTCGGTGGACGATCACATCGTCGAACCGCCCGACACCTTCACCGGGCGGCTGCCGCGCAAGTTCGCCGACCGGGCGCCCCGGGTGGTGGATACCCCGGAGGGCGGGCAAACCTGGGTGTACGACGGACAGGTGCTGCCCAATGTCGGCTTCAACGCCGTGGTTGGACGACCGGTCTCCGAGTACGGGTTCGAACCCGTTCGTTTCGACGAAATGCGCAGGGGCGCTTGGGATATTCATGCACGGGTCAAGGACATGGACCTCAACGGCATCTACGCTTCGCTGAACTTCCCGTCGTTCCTGCCGGGTTTCGCCGGGCAGCGCCTGCAGCAGGTGACCAGGGACCGCGACCTCGCCCTGGCGTCGGTGCGGGCGTGGAACGACTGGCACCTGCAGGTGTGGGCCGGGTCGTATCCGGAGCGGATCATCCCGTGTCAACTGCCCTGGCTGCTGGACCCTGAGTTGGGCGCAGAGATGATCCGGGAGAACGCCGAGCGCGGTTTCCACGCGGTCACGTTCAGTGAGAACCCGGCAATGCTGGGCTTGCCCAGCATTCACTCCGGTTACTGGGAGCCGATGATGGCGGCGTGCGCCGAGACCGGCACGGTCGTCAATCTGCATATCGGCTCGTCGGGCTCGTCTCCGTCGACGACGGCGGACGCGCCACCGGATGTGCAAGGCGTGCTGTTCTTCGCCTACGCCATCTCTGCGGCGGTGGACTGGCTCTATTCGGGACTGCCCAGCAGATACCCCGACCTGAAGATCTGCCTGTCCGAGGGTGGCATCGGTTGGGTCGCGGGGCTGCTGGACCGCCTGGACCACATGCTCAGTTACCACGAGATGTACGGCACCTGGCAGGCGCTAGGTGAGACACTCACGCCCGCAGAGGTTTTCGCGCGCAACTTCTGGTTCTGCGCGGTGGAGGACAAGTCGTCGTTCGTGCAGTACGAGCGCATCGGCGTGGACAACATCATGCTGGAGGCCGACTATCCGCACTGCGACTCCACCTGGCCGCACACCCAGCACACCATCCACTCCGAGATCGGCGGACTGCCCGACGACGTGGTCCGCAAGATCACCTGGGAAAACGCGGCTCGGCTGTACCAGCACCCGGTGCCGGTCGAGGTGCAGCGCGATCCCGATGCGTACTGACGTTCAGGTGACCCACTCGGGCTGTTCGGCGGTGTCCACCGTCGAGAAGTCCTTGTGGCCCAGTCCCGCAACGCACCCGCCATCTACCACGAATTCCGAGCCGGTGGAGTAGCTGGACTCGTCGCTGGCCAGGTAGACGACCAGGTTCGAGACTTCCTGCGGTTCGGCGATGCGCCCCAGCGCTGTCTGGAAGATGTCTTCGGGCACCCACTCGGTCATCGGTGTTCTGATCAGCCCGGGATGAATCGAGTTCACCCGAATCCCGCTGGGGCCCAACTCCAGCGCCGCGGACTTGGTCAGCCCTCGAACGGCGAACTTGGTTGCCGTGTAGCCATGGCAGGCCATGGTCCCGGCGAGTCCCTCGATCGAGGAAATGTTGATGATGGAGCCCCGGCCCGCGGCCTTCATGGGCTTGACGACCGAGCGGATGCCCAGGAATACGCCGGTGAGGTTGATGTCCAGAATGCGTTGCCACTCCGATAGCGCGTATTCCTCGAGGATTCCGACGTTGATGATGCCAGCGTTGTTGACCAGGATGTCCAGCCGGCCGAACTCGCTCATGGTGGTCTCGACCGCGGCGTCCCACTGATCCGGCTCGGTGACATCGAGGTGCAGGTAGCGCGCGGCGTCGCCGACCTCGGCCGCTACGGCCTTACCTTCGTCGTCGAGGATGTCGCCGAACACCACCTTGGCGCCTTCGGCCACCAGTGCCCGGACGTGGGATGCACCCATGCCGCGGGCCCCGCCGCTGATGAGTGCGACTTTGTCGGTCAATCGGTTCGGCATTGAATCTCCTGACTGGGTCGGGCCTCGAGTGGACGAAATGTCATCGTGGCACATCGGCTGACCGCGGCCGACCTTTCCGCGCGATCACAATGCGCAGAACTTGAAAATCGCTCGTTGCGTGGCTATTGCGCACAAGCGCGCGCCGGGTGCCGCCGATGCGTAACTTGAACCGCAACGACAAGGAGTCAACCGTGCCTATAAAACCGAAAGTGACTGTTCCACAACTGAATTACGCCGAGCGGACGGTAATCGCTGGCGACGGGGTGCGCCTGGCGGTCCGCGACTACAACGTGGGATCGGGCGGCCTGCATACCGTTGTGTTGCTGCACGGTCTGTGCCTTACGCAGGACAGCTGGGCGTTGCAGGTCCGCCTGCTGACCCATCGCTGGGGTAGCTCCGTGCGAATCATCAGCTACGACCACCGCGGACATGGCCGGTCGACGGGCGCCCCGATGCACACCTACCGCGTCGAGCGGCTGGCCGAAGATCTCGCCGATGTCCTCACCGCATTGCGCGTCACCGGGCCCCTCACCCTGGCCGGTCATTCACTCGGCGGGATGACGGCACTCGCGTATGTCAGCCGGCCCCATCAGCCGGTGCAGCCCGATGGACTGGTGCTGGTCGCGTCCGCGGCCGGACGGCTCTGCGAGCGTGGGCTGGGCCGGCTGCTGGCCACCCCAGCACCCCGGGTGCTGTTCGATCTGGTCAACCGGCTGCCGCGGCGCAGCACCGAACAGACCATCAGGAGCGCCATTGGTCCCCTTCGCACCGCTCTCACCGGCCGGCCCGGCTGCGAGCGCCCGGCACAACGCGGCCTTGCCGCTCTGGCGGTGGAATCGACACGCGCGGTATCACCGGCCACCGCGGCGGGATTCCTGCTGAACCTCCGGGATTACGACGTCTACGAGTGCCTTTCCTCGATCTCCGCAACGACCGTCGTCGTCAGCGGCGGGGCGGACATGACCACTCCGGATGCGCACGCCCACGACCTGGTCGCGGCCATACCAGGCGCGCTGCACGTGCGGCAACCGGCCGCCGGGCACATGTTGCTGCTGGACGCACCGCATTGCGTCGCCACCGCGATCAACCGTGCGATGCACCTGCAGCCCGGGGCGAAGCGGACACCCACGACGGCCGCCTGCTGACCCGGCGTCCGTAGGGTAGATCCGTGACGCGGGACAAGGTCGACTTCAATTCGGTCCAGTGGGGCTCGGTGGAGTGGACCAATCTGGTCACTCTCTATCTGCGGGCTTATGAAAGCCGGGCGCAGCAGCCGATTCTGGGCGACCGCACGGCGGCCGAGGCGGTCGCGCGGATCGACTACGACTTCAAGCGGATACACCGCATGTCGTTGCCAGTGTCGAACCAGTATCTTGTCGCGCTGCGTGCCAAACAGATCGACGACTGGTGTGCGCACTTTCTGCGTCGGCATCCCGAAGCCGTTGTGCTGCACCTCGGGTGCGGTCTGGACAGCCGCGTCTTCCGGGTGCGGGTGCCGGGGTCGGTGCAGTGGTTTGACCTGGACCAGCCGGGAGTGATCGAGTTGCGCCGCCGGTTGTATACCGACACCGCGAGCTACCGCATGATCGGCTCGTCGGTGACCGACCCGGGGTGGCTTTCGGACATCCCGGTCGGGCGGCCCACCCTGGTCATCGCCGAAGGCCTGCTGATGTATCTGCCGCCGGCCGAGGTCCGGCGGCTGCTCGCCCGCCTGACAGCTCAATTCGACAGTGGCGAAATGCTTTTCGACACCGTATCCCCGCTGGGGCCGGTAACGTCGAAGGTGTTCACCAAGGGCATCGTCAAGTGGGGCATCCGCAACGCCCGCGAGCTGCAGGACTGGAACCCCAGCCTGCACCTGCTGGAGCGGCGACCCGTGCTGGCCGCGTACGACAAAATCCCTGTTACCGCCGTGCGTTTGCTCTACCGAATGTTCTCGGTAACCGTCGGGGGCTCCTACGACGTGCTCAACCGTTTCCAGTACCGGGCTCCCAGCGGGATCGGCTAGCGTCAGCGGCATGGAGCTGACCGGAAAAACTGTTCTGCTGACCGGCGCGACCGGTGGCCTTGGCCGCGCCATCGCCAAGGCGCTCGCCGAGCGCAGAGCGCATCTGATCGTGAGCTCGCGCAAGCCGCAGGAACTGGCCGAGCTAGTGGCCTCGCTGCCGGGTGGCGGCCACCGGACGATCGTCAGTGACCTTGCCGAACCGGGTGCGGGCCCGGCGTTGCTTGCCGAAGCCGGCCCGATCGACGTGTTGGTGTCCAACGCGGCGCTGCCGGCCTCGGGCAAGCTGGACAGTTACACCGCCGAGCAGGTCGACCGCGCGCTGCGGGTCAATCTCGAGGTGCCCGTACAGATGACCCGCGAGCTGATCCCGGCCTTCATCGCCCGCGGGTCGGGTCACTTCGTCTACATCTCGTCGATCTCGGGCAAGACGGCGACGGCCCGGGCCTCGCTGTACGCGGCGACCAAGTTCGGCCTGCGGGGTTTCGCCCTGTGCCTGCGTGACGATCTGCGCCCGGACGGGATCGGTGTCTCGGTGGTCAGTCCCGGGGCGATCAGTGGCGCGGGCATGTTCGCCGACTCCGGAGCGGACGCGCCGCCGCTGATCGGCACCGGGAAGCCGGATCAGGTGGGCGCCGCCGTGGTCACCGCGATCGAGCGCAATCGCGGTGAGGTCACCGTGGCACCGCTGCGCCAGCGGGCGCTTGCGCGGTTCGCCGCCAATGCTCCCGAAGTGGCCTCCCGCCTGGCCGGAAGCGTGGCCGCCAAGGCGGCTGACCAGATCGCCGCCGGGCAACTCGACAAGCGCTGAAAATCTGATGGCATCCTGGCCTCGTGGGTGTGCTGTTCCGCTTGCTCGAGTTGCTGCTGCTGGTGCTGCCGATGGTCGGTTTGATCGCGGCCGGCATCAAGGCGATCTCTTCCTTCAATAAGCGGGCGAGGCAGTCGGGTAGCGGTTCGGGGCCGGACGAGATCTCCGACGTGCCGGCGAGCACGGGTTCAGCCGGCAATCAAGCGGCGCACTGGCGTGCTATCAGGCGCGCACTCGAAGCGCACGAGGACACCGACGCGCGCTGGCTGGCCTACGAACTCGACGCATCGCGGTTGCTGGACTTTCCGGTGATGACCGATATGCGAGACCCGCTGACAACCCGCTTCCACAAGGCCAAGCTGCGGGCCGACCTGCTCAAGCCCCTGCGCGCCGAGGATCTTTCGGACGACCGGGACGCCGCGCGGCAATACCTCGATGCCGTCGAGGACTACGTGACCGCGTTCAACGCCGCCGAAGCCGAGGCGATGCGCAGACGGACCAACGACTTCTCCAAAGAGGAGAAGCAACGGGTGGCGCGCGCCCAGAACCTGCTGCGGATCGCCGCGGACTCCGGCGCCACGGTTGCCGAACGCCAGCACGCCTACGGGTTGGCGCGTACCGAACTCGACGGCCTCATCGTGCTGCCCGACGTCACCCGAAGCAGCATCGAGCGCGGCATCGCCGGCGAGATCGACCGTTAAGGGGCGTCGGACTTCAGGCGCACCATCCGCGTGGTCGTGCTCTCGTCCAGTTCCACCAGATCGGCGCGGGATCGCAGGAAATCGCTGAAAGACTTGAATCCCAGCGACTTTTCGCTGAACGACGGGTTCATCCGCTTCATTTGCGCCTTGACTTGCGAATTGTGCAGCCAGTCCGCGTCATCCTTTTCCTGGCTGATCCGCAGGGCACGTTCGAGCAAAGCGGTTGCCGCGGCTTGCGAATCAGGAGGTGCCGGCTCGTCGTCGGGTTCAGCGACACTGGCGTGGCGGCCGCGCTTTTTCGGTTGGGTCGCTGCGGCCGGCGGCGAGATGCCGGGCAGCGCGTCATAGGTGAGGAAGTCGTCGCACGCCGCGGCCAGTGACTGGCTGCTGGCTCCGGCCACCCCGATGCCGACGACATAGCGCCCCAGCCGCTTGCAGCGCTGCGCCAGTGCGATGTAGTCGGAGTCCCCACCGACGATGACCACGTGGGTCAGGTCGGGTAACCGGAACATGTCTTCGACCGCGTCGACGGCCAGCCGGATGTCGGCGCCGTTCTTGCCGTACGCGGCCGCCGGAAACAACTGCACCAGGTCGACGGCGCGGCCCACCAACTGGCCGTGGTACGCGGCGTTCACCTCGGCGGACCAGTCGGCATACGCGCGGGTGAGCACCAGCGTGCCAAACGACGACGCGAAATCCATGATGGCGCCCAGATCGACGGTGGCCACCCGCAACCGGTCCTGGTCGAGCCCCTTGGCCTTGTCACGCTGGAACGAGTTGCGGCCGTGCACCTGGTCGTAGCGGGAGATGACGATGTTGTCGAAGTCGAAATAGACCGCCACCCGAGTCCCGCCATTCTCGGTCATGACCTCACCGTCCGGTATGCAGTACCGCGTTCCGCACGCTCCCACAGGGTTTCCCCTGCGCCGACCGTGGTGCCCGCCGCGATCAGCTGACGCTTGAGCACCTTGTGGGTGGCGGTGCTGGGCAGGTCGGCGGCGATGCGGACGTAGCGCGGCCGCGCCTTGGGAGACAGGTCGGGCTGTGCGTCGAGGAATGCTTCGAAGGATTCGGGGTCGAACGCGCTTCCCTCGTGCAGCACGACCGCCGCCATCACCTGGTCCCCGACCCGGCCGTCCGGGACGGCATACACCGCAACCCGGTTGATGGCCTTGTGCCGCAGCAGGATTCGCTCGATCGGCGCCGCCGCGAGATTCTCGCCATCCACCCGCATCCAATCAGCGGTGCGGCCGGCCAGGTAGATCCAGCCCTGTGCGTCCTTATAGGCCAGGTCACCCGACCAGTACATCCCGTCCCGTAGCCGTTCGGCGTTGGCTTGCGGGTCGTTGTAGTAGCCGGTGAAGAAGCCCGATCCGGTGGTGTTGACCAGTTCGCCGACGGCCTCGTCCGCGTTGAGCAGGGCGCCGTTCTCGTCGAGCTCGGCGATGGGGCATTCGGTGTTGGTGTCGCTGTTGTAGACCGCCACCCCGTCGGCGCCTTTACCGATCGAGCCGGGCGGCGTGCCCGGCTCGCGGATCACGATGACCGCGTTTTCGGTCGATCCGAAGCCGTCTTCGACTTGTACGCCGAAGCGGCGGCCGAATTCCTCGATGTCTTTCTCGTTGGCCTCGTTCCCGAACGCGACCCGCAGCGGATTGTCGGCGTCATCGTCGCGTTCGGGTGTCGCGAGGATGTAGGCGAGGGGCTTGCCGACGTAGTTCATGTAGGTCACGTTGTACCGGCGGACATCGCTGAGGAAATTGCTCGCCGAGAATTTCGCCGGCACGATCGCGGCACCGGAGACCACGGCGGGGGCCCACCCGGCAACTACCGCGTTGGAGTGGAACAGCGGCATGGACACATAGCAAGTGTCCCGCTCGGTCAACCCGAAGCGCTCGGCCAGGCTGCGCCCGGCGAAGGCCGGCATCAGGTGCGAGACCTGGACGGCCTTCGGATTACCGCTGGTGCCGGACGTGAAGATCATCATGAACGGGTCCATCATCTCGACCTGGCGGTACGGAACGAGGGGACCGGCGGCGGCGATCAACTCTTTCCATTGCTGACCGGAGGTGTCGAGAACCCGTGTGCCGCCCAGGTCCAACCCGTCCAGCAGTGGGCGGTGCTCGGCATCGGTCACCACGATCTGACAGTCCGCGCGCCGGATGTCTGCGGCCAGCGCCTCGCCCCGGCGCGTGGTGTTCAGCCCACACAGGACGTAACCACCCAGGCCGGCCGCCGCCATTTGCGTCAGCATGTCCGGTGTGTTGCCCAGCAGGGAACCGATGTGCATTGGCCGATCCCGGTCCGCGGCGGCCAGCAGCGCTGCGGCCTGTGCCGCCGACTCGGTGAGATAGTCACGCCAGGTCCATTGCAGGTCACCGAATTTCACCGCGATGCCGGCGTCGGACACCCGCTGGCCGAGCAGTGCTTGCATCGTCTCGGTCATGAATTCGGCTCCGCCCGTTGCTGGTTCGTGTCGATATAGCAGCTGAGGATCTCAACGAGCAGCCGACGGTCCTTGGTCGTGTCGACAGGCCGATGCATGACCAATTGGTTGGCGATCATGCCGCGCAAGGTGGTCAGCAGATGCTCGCCGATGGCCGCACTCTGGTTCGGGCTGAGGTTGCGATCGATCGCACTACCCAGCGTGTTGAACGTCTTGGCCAGACGTTTGATGTGCCCGGTGGCGGCGGTGCCGCGGGTGGCGCGGGTGCCGATCAGAATTTCGGTTGCCGCACGTGCGGTGGGGCTGGACATGGCCCGCCACGCCGAGGTGACCACCGCCTCCACCCGATCACGGGTGGGTGTGTCCTCGGTCGCCACCGCCGTGGATCGCAGGGCGTCCAGCAACTCGTCGAAGCCCTGGTCCACCACCGCCATCAGGAGGCCGTCCCGGTCACCGAAGTGGTACTGGATCACTCCCCAGGTGACGCCCGCGCTGTCGGCGATGTGGCGGCCGCTGGCCGCCGCGATACCCTCGCTGAGCACGATCCGCACCGTCACGTCGATCACCATCGCACGGGTGCGCTCGGCCCGGACCTGATTGCCGTGGGCCGGTCGCGTCGGAGCGGCTCGTCGCGTCGTCACCACCACAGCACCTTTCTGTCACCCGGCGTGGCGCCGCCGGTCGTCAAAAATTGCAGTTGTCACGTTATGACAAGACGGTCGGCGCGATGGAGTCAACCTGGCACGGACTGGATTCGCTGCGGCCGAGACCTATGCTTGAGCCGTCATGGCCGAGAAGACGACTTGCGCGATCATTGGAGGCGGCCCGGCGGGCATGGTCCTCGGGCTGTTGCTGGCCCGGGCCGGCGTGGACGTCACCCTGTTGGAAAAGCACGGTGATTTCCTGCGCGACTTCCGCGGCGACACCGTGCATTGCACCACCTTGCGGCTGCTCGACGAATTGGGTCTGTGGGAACGTTTTTCGAGGCTGTCGTACACCGAAGTCCGCAACGCGGCATTCGAGTCGAATGGCCGATCGGTGACCTACGTTGACTTCGGCCGGCTGCGTCAACCGCACCCGTTCATCGCGATGGTGCCGCAGTGGGACCTGCTCAACCTGCTCGCCGAGGCCGCGACCGCCGAGCCGACGTTCACCCTGCGGATGAACACCGAGGTCACCGGGCTGCTGCGGGAGGGTGACCGGGTGACCGGGGTCCGCTATCGGGGTCGCGACGGCAACGGCGACGGCGAAGGCGAGCTGCGTGCCGAACTCACCGTCGCCTGCGACGGACGGTGGTCCATCGCCCGGCAGGAGGCCGGTCTGCCGGCCCGCGAGTTCCCAGTGAACTTCGACGTCTGGTGGTTCCGGCTGCCCCGCGACAACAACACCGAATTCTCGTTCCTGCCGCGCACCGGCCCAGGCAAGGCTCTGGCTGTGATTCCGCGCGAGGGTTACTTTCAAATCGCCTACCTGGGGCGCAAGGGCAGCGACGCGCAGCTGCGGGCGCAGGGCATCGAGGCATTCCGGCACGACATCGCCGCGCTGGTGCCGGAGGCGGCCGGATCGGTGGACGCGCTGGAGTCCATGGACGACGTCAAGCACCTCGACGTCCGGGTGAATCGCCTACGACGCTGGCATCGCGCGGGACTGCTGTGCATCGGCGACGCGGCCCACGCCATGTCCCCGATGGGGGGCGTCGGCATCAACCTGGCGGTTCAGGATGCCGTGGCTGCCGCGACCATCCTGGCCGAACCGCTGCAACAGCACCGGGTCACCGACCGTGACCTGGCCAGGATCCGTCGCCGCCGGGTAATCCCCGCCGCCATAACGCAATCCGTGCAACTCGTGCTGCATCGGCGGTTGCTTGGACCGCTGCTACGCGGCGCGGACCCCGCGCCGCCGGAATCGGTCCTGCGCTTTATCGAGCGCTTCCCGTGGGTCTCGTTTCTACCCGCGTATTTCATCGGAGTCGGCGTCCTGCCCGAGCGCGCTCCCGCGTTCGCACGCCGCTGAGTGGCGCGGTGCGGTGCTAGCGTGAACCGGTGTCCATCCGCATCGGCATTCTCGGCGCGGCGCGAATAGCGCCGCTGGCGCTGGTGAATCCGGCGAAAGGGAACGCCGAGGTGGTGGTGGTGGCCGTGGCGGCCCGTGACGTCTCGCGCGCACAGTCATTCGCCACCAAGCACGGCATCGGCCGCGTACACGACAGTTACGACACACTGATTGCCGACCCGGACATCGATGCCGTCTACAACCCGTTGCCGAACGGGATGCACGGCCGGTGGACCCGCGCCGCGCTGAGCGCCGGCAAGCATGTGCTGTGTGAGAAGCCGTTCACCGCCAACGCCGCCGAGGCCCGCCAAATCGCTGCCACGGCAGCGGAATCGGGCAAGGTGGTGATGGAGGCATTCCACTACCGCTATCACCCGCTGACACTGCGGATCGAGGAGATCATCGCCTCGGGCGAGTTGGGCACGCTGCGCCGGGTGGAGGCCACCATGTGCTTCCCGCTGCCCAAGTTCTCCGACATCCGCTACAACTACTCCCTTGCCGGTGGCGCCACGATGGACGCCGGCTGTTACGCCGTTCACATGGTCCGCACGTTCGGCCGCGCTACTCCGGAAGTCGTCTCCGCACAGGCGAAGCTGCGCGACCCGCAGGTCGACCGGGCCATGGCGGCCGAACTCCGTTTCGCCGAAGGGCATACCGGCCGGGTCCGCACCTCGATGTGGTCGAGGCGGCTACTAGACATGAGCGCCAAAGTGATCGGCGATGACGGCGAGCTGCGGGTGCTCAATCCTGTTGTCCCGCAGCTGTTTCACCGACTGACCGTGAAATCGTCGAGCGGCAGACGGGTGGAGCGCTTGTCGCGGCGTGCCTCATACGCGTATTAGCTCGACGCATTCGCGGCCGCGGTGCTGCGTGGCCAGCCGGTCAAGACCTCGCCCGAAGATGCCGTCGAGAACATGACCGTCATCGACGCGATCTATCGCGCCGCCGGGTTGCCGGTGCGCGAGCCGGCCTGACCCTGCGCGAGTTCCAGCAGCCGTCGTGCGGCATCGACGCAGGGCCGCAGCCGGTCGAATGGCCCCACGCCGGCCAGCGCCAGGGACCGTTGGGGCACCTCGACCTCGATCACGATGTCGGGCGGGAGCGCGCACAGGATGTCGAGCAGGGGGAGTTCGCCCTCGCCGGGCGCCAGGCGTTCGAACATCGCCTCCTGCAGGTAATCGCCCATGCGCGGCCGCAGCGTGGTGTCGTTGATCTGTGCATAGCCGATGCGGACGGGGTCGATCGCCGCCAGCTCGGCTGCACCGGAACCGGAGCGAACGAGGTGCATGGTGTCCACCAACAGCCGCAAGTCGGGCCGCCCGACATGCTGAATCGCAGCGAGGGCGGTGGGCAGGTCGCCGATGGGCATGGCGGGTACCGGTTCAACAACCGCCTGCAAGCCGCGCGCGGCGGCGAGCTCGGTCAGCACACCCAGCTGGTCGAACGTGTGCTCACGGTCCGGGTCGATACTGACGACGTTGATCAGCGGCGCGCCGAGGTCGGCCACCACATCCAGGTCGGCGCACAGGCTGTGGATATCCGCCCCCGGCGCGATGAGGAATCCGTCCGCCAGCGTTATCGTCACCTCCCGCTCACGCAGCGCGGCCCGCACCGCATCGCGCAGCGCAGCGTCGCGCTTCAGGGAAAACGTCGGGTAGCGCAGCTGCTTGAGAGGAAGCCCCCGCAGGAATATCGACATGCAGCGGCAGCCGAGGTCCGCGGCGAGATGGACGAACTCCACCGGCGGTAGACCGAAAACACTCAGGTAACCGACGCCCAAGTGGTCCATAACCCGAGCAGGCTACCCCGGTGCATTGACCCCCGTCGGCGTTTGGCACGACGCGGGCACGGGTAATCAAGATCCAACCGAAAAGTCGACGGTCCGCCGTTATCGCAGGTCAAGGCGGCGCAGCAGGAGGCGCCGGGCGAGCGGACCCGCCAGGAGGTCGAGAATGAACATCAAGAAATTCGCCGGGACAACGACCATGTTGGGTGCGCTGGGGGCGGCGGCGCTGGGCCTCGGTGCAGGTATGGCCGAAGCAAAGCCCGGCCCGCATATCCCAGGTCCGCCCAACCCACCGGGACCGGGAATCGACAACCCGGTCAACTGGTGGGGCCCGGGTCCGGCACCCGGCCAGATCAAGAAGTTCTGCCCGTGGCAGTCCCCGCCCGGTCAGTGGATCGGTGGTCCGCACGGGATACCGTGCACGTGATCCTCACCTGATCAATAGCGCAAACAAGGCCCCCGCTCGGCATCCCGCCGGGCGGGGGCTTTGCCTGTCGCCAGCCGGGCTTGGCTGACACTACGAATGTAGAGTACGCTCTGCAGCCAAGCCGACGAAGGTGCCGATGGATAAGCGACGCAAGCCAAACCCCGCCGAACGCCGCCGCGATCTGTGCGATGCGGCGATCCAACTGCTGGCTGACGACGGGGCCAAGGGGCTGAGCCACCTGAAGGTCGACCGTAAGTCCGGGGTGCCCGACGGAACCACCTCGTTCTACTTTCGCACCCGCTCCGCACTGTTGCTGGCCGTCGCCGAGCGACTGGCTGAGCTCGACATGGCGAATCTCCAAGCAGTCGCGGACAACTCGGCCAACCCCCGCAACGCGGGGTCGCCGTCGCTGCTGTCACAGGTGGTCATCCAGTCCGGCCAGGAACCGGAACTCTCTCGCACCAAGGCGCGCTACGAGTTGACCATGCAGGCCGCGCGCGACCCGGCTCTGGCCACGACGCTGCAGCAGGGCACCGAAGCTTTTACCAAGCTGCACCGCGAGATTCTGGTCCAACTGATGCCGCGCGGCGCCGAGCTGGAATCGGCGGTGGTCGAGGATCTGAGCAACATCACCCTGACCTTCATCAACGGCCTGTTGCTCCGGTTCGCCCATGGCGACCGAATCGTCGGCAGCGCAGCGCAACTCGACGGGATTCTGGCGGCCATCGCCTCCGGTGTGCTCAAGAGTCCAGACAAAGGAGAGCTGACCCGCGCAGAGGGCCGGCGTCCGGCACGCCGGAGCGGGCGGCGTTGAGTGGAACCTTGTCACAACACCCGCTATGTGGTTCTCTACGAGAATAGAGAAAAGCAGACGTCCTCATGCTCGACCGGACCGCCCGATTAAGCGAAGTGTAGAAATTTTCCAAAACCCCCGTCCCACCGCTGATTTGGCCGGCATCGGTGGGCACTCGGGACGCCGGCGGTAGGAGTTCTCCGTGACCACAAGCACCGACAGCCAGATCCGTTTCGATCCCTACGACGCGGAACTCATCGTCGACCCCTACCCGATGTTCGGGCGGTTGCGTGACGAGGCGCCGCTGTATTACAACGCCCAATACGATTTCTACGCGCTGAGCCGCTTCGCCGATGTGAACAAGGCTTTGATCGACCACGTCACCTTCAGCTCGGCCCGCGGCGCGATCCTGGAGCTGATCAAGGCCAACCTCGACATCCCGTCCGGAATGCTGATCTTCGAGGACCCGCCCATCCACGACGTGCACCGCAAACTGCTGTCGCGGATGTTCCACCCCCCGCAAGATCGCCGCGCTGGAACCGATGATTCGCGAGTTCTGCGCACAGTTGCTCGATCCGCTGGTCGGATCGGGCCGGTTCGACTTCGTCACCGACCTCGGCGCGCTGATGCCGATGAAGGTCATCAGCGCACTGCTCGGCATTCCCGAGGACGACCAGGTCTACATCCGTGACCGCGGCAACGCCCAGCTGCGTACCGAGGCGGGCAAGCCGATGCACGCCGCGGAACAGGGCCTGTCGGTGGGCGAGCAGTTCGCCGCCTACATCGACTGGCGCGCCGACAATCCTTCCGACGACATCATGACCGAGCTGCTAAATGTCGAGTTCGTCGACGAGACGCGCACCACGCGTCGGCTGACCCGGGACGAGATACTCGTGTACCTCAACGTGGTCGCCGGGGCCGGAAATGAGACCACCACGCGGCTGATCGGGTGGGCGGGCAAGGTGCTCGCCGAACACCCCGACCAGCGCCGCGAAATCGTCGCCGACCCCGCGCTGATCCCGCAGGCCATCGAGGAGCTGCTGCGCTACGAACCGCCGGCACCGCACGTGTCCCGATACGTCACCCGCGACGTCACCCTGCACGGCCAGACGGTGCCCGAAGGCAGCGTGCTGATGATGCTGATCGGTGCGGCATGCCGCGACCCCCGCCAATTCGGGCCCGACGCAGACGTTTTCAACATCCACCGCATCGCCCGGCCCCACCTGACGTTCAGCGTCGGGACGCATTTCTGCCTGGGCTCCGCGCTGGCCCGCCTGGAAGGACGAGTCGCTTTGGAGGAGATCGTCAAACGGTTCCCCGAGTGGGACGTCGACCTGAGCAACGCCAAGCTGAGCCCGACATCCACGGTGCGCGGCTGGGAATCGATGCCGGCTGTGGTGACACAGTGACCGAGCGAGCCGAACAGACCGAACGGGCCGGGCGGGTCGCGGGCAAGGTCGCTTTCATCAGCGGCGCCGCGCGTGGGCAGGGCCGCAGCCACGCGGTGCGCCTGGCCCAGGAAGGCGCCGACATCATCGCGGTCGACATCTGCGGACCCATCGACAATCTGGCCTACGACTCCGCGACGCCAGCCGATCTCGCCGAGACCGCCGACTTGGTCGAGGCCCTGGGGCAACGCATTGTCACCGCCGAGGTGGACGTGCGCGATTTCGACGCGCTACGGGCCGCGGTGGACGACGGTGTGCAGCAACTCGGCCGCCTGGACATCATCGTCGCCAACGCCGGCATCGGGACCTTCGGCAACAAACTGCACAAGTTACCCGAGCACATCTGGCAGGACATGATCGACGTGAACTTATCCGGCGTGTGGAAGACCGTGAAAGCCGGTGTACCACACGTGATAGCGGGCGGACGGGGCGGTTCCATCGTGCTGACCGGTTCGGTCGGTTCGCACAAGGCGCTTGCCTACACCGGTCACTACATCGCCGCCAAGCACGGCGTGATGGGGCTGATGCGCAGCTTCGCCGTCGAACTCGGCCAGCACAGCATCCGGGTGAACTCGGTGCACCCCAGCCAGGTCAACACGCCGATGACCATGAACGAGGTGACATTTCGCCTGTTCCGGCCGGACCTGGAGAACCCGGGACCGGAGGATTTCGCGCCGTTTTCGCAGATGACACACACGTTGCCGGTGCCGTGGGTGGAAGCCGTCGACATCAGCAACGCCGTGTTGTTCCTCGCCTCTGACGAATCACGTTATGTCACAGGCGTTTCCCTACCCATCGATGCGGGCGCCTTGCTCAAATAGACACCCAACCAGGCAACAGAAGTGGAGAAAGACATGCCCGAATACGACTACGAAGAAATGAAAAAGGAAGCCGAGCAGTACATAAAGTTCGAAAAGGACGTCAAGAACAGAATCGCCTACATCACCTTCGACCGCCCCGACGCACAGAATTCCACCACCCTGGGCATGCGGCAGAACTACGCCGACCTGATCCATAAGTGCAACGTGGACGACGACGTCAAGGTAGTGGTGATCCGCGGCGAAGGCGAGGACTTCGGCAGCGGAGGTGATCTGCCCGAACAGCGAGGCATGCTGGAAAATCCCGGAATGCCGCTGCTGCACGAACTGGCCATCAACGACGACGACGTCAAGTACCCCCCAGGCGGTTCCTATCGCTACCTGTCTACGGTAACCGACTTCTACGCCAAAGCCCGCGCCGGAAACCGTCCGCTGCAGGAACTTCGGAAGATCAGCATCATCGAGGCCAAGGGCTACTGCTACGGCTGGCACTTCTATCAGGCCGGCGACGCCGACCTGGTGATCTCCTCCGACGATGCCCTGTTCGGGCACCCGGCGTTCCGCTACGTCGGCTGGGGTCCGCGGCTGTGGTGGTGGGCGGAGACGATGGGCCTGCGCAAGTTCTCCGAGATGCTTTTCACCGGGCGGCCCTTCAGCGCGAAGGAGATGTACGACTGTGGCTTCGTCAACAGCGTGGTGCCCCGCGACAAGCTGGAGGAGGAGACGGCGAAGTACGCGCTGGCCTGCTCGCGGTCCCGTCCCACGGACACCGTCGCGGTGCAGAAGACCTTCCTCGAGCTCTACAAGCAACACAAGGGGGAGTACTTCGGCAGCCTTCTCACCGGCATGGTCGAGGGCATGCTGCCGATGATCGCCAACGACAAGGACAACGACGTCGACCTGACCGAAGGCACCTTCAGCAGGGGTCTCAACAACGTGGTGAAGGACAACGACCTGAACTTTCCGCCGGAGTGGCGGCTCAGCCGCTCGGGCCGTCAAAAGCCCTGACCGCGGTTCCGTGATGTCGGCGTTGACGGGGTTCCGCATTGTCGAGCTGGCCGACTCGGTCGCCGGCGAATACTGCGGAAAGCTGTTGTCGGACTTCGGCGCCGAAGTCGTCAAGATCGAGGCGCCCGGCTGCGGCAGCAGCACCCGGGCGATGGCGCCGGTGCTGGCCCGCCGACCCGGGTATGCCCCGGCGCCGGAAGGCAGCGTGCTCTTCGCATACCTCAACACCAACAAGCGCTCGGTGGAGCTGGACATCACCGATACCCATCTGCAGCAGCTGATAGCCAGCGCCGACGCGGTGATCGGGCAGGACTTTTCCGGCCTGCCCGAACGGCATCCGGAAGTGGTGTTCTGCTCGATCACCCCGTTCGGTCAGGACGCGCCCCTGGAGTATCGAAACGCCGCGAGCATCAACGTTTTCCACGCCAGTGGCTGGGGTTACCACACGCCCAGCCACGCAGATCCGGCGGAGCCGCCACTGCAGGGGCCCGGCCGATTCCTGGCCGACTACGAGGCAGGGCTCGAGGCCGCCCTCTGCGTCGCGTCGGCGCTGCTGCGCCGGTTGCGCACCGGCCAGGGCGAATCCATCGACATCTCACAGCAGGCCGTGCTGGTGTCCCGCAGCGACTGCATCGTCGGCCGATTCCTCACCGGAGAAGCTCCCGCGACCGGCGAGCGGGGTGACTACGATCAGCAGGGTCCGGCGTCGTTCTTCGCCTGCGCGGACGGGTTCGTCTACCTGTATGTGACCAACCGGGCGCACTGGCTGGGCGTCAAAGCGCTGCTGGGACAATCGGAGTGGCTGAACGCATTCGACGACGACTGGCTGGAGTTCGCCGTCACCCCGCAAAAGGTCGCCACCTTCCAGCGTGGCTTCGCGGCCTGGGTCAGGGACCTGCCCCGGGAGGCGGCCGCCGACCGCGCGCAACAATTGGGAGTCCCGCTGGTCCCGGTCAATGGCGCCGAGGACCTGCACCGCTCGCCGCAATACCGGCACCGCCGGTTCTTCCGGCAACTACGGCACCCGGTGCTGGGCAACGCTGCCTATCCGACTGTGCCCTACGCGCTCAGCGCCACACCGGCCGAATTGACCGCTGCCGCCCCTCGTCTCGGTGAGCACACGGCGTCGATACTCAATGCGCCCGTCAGGTCACGCCCCCAACACCGGGCGCGGTCGATGCGCACGACCATCAATGATCGGGGCGGCCCGCTGGCAGGCGTGCGCGTGGTGGAACTGACCAAGGTGTGGGCCGGCCCCTATGCCGGAAAACTGTTGGCGCTGTTGGGTGCCGAGGTGATCAAGGTCGAATCCGCTGCGATCCCCGAGGAGATGCGGGCCTACGGCGGCACCGACGTCAACCACGCACCGTTCTTTCTGAGCATCAACCCCGAGATCCTCAGCGTGGACCTCGACATCAAGTCGGCCGCGGGCATGGCCCGGTTGCACGAATTGATCCGGCACAGCGACATCGTCATCAACAATCTGCGACCGGGCGCGATGGAACGGCAGGGACTCGGCTACGAGCAACTGAAAGCCTTGAATCCCGGCATCATCTCGGTGTCGATCAAGATGTGGGGCAATGACGGACCGTTGGGGCACCAGACCGGTTACGCACCGTGCTTCGCCGCGCTGGCCGGGCTCGCCTCGTTGGTCGGTCACCCCGGTGGCCCGCCGCTCGGCGCCAGCATGCGGTACGGAGATTCGACCGTGGGTGCTGCCGCCGCATACGCCGCCGTCGTGGCCCTCCTACATCGCGAAGCCGGCGGAGTGGGTCAGTTCATCGACGTCTCGGCCGTCGAAACCCTGTCGTCGATGATCGGGGATTGCCTGCTGCATCAGAGCTACACCGGCGGCCCACTGCTGCCCGAGGGCAACCGACATCCGGACAGGTGCCCACACGGGTGCTACCCGTGTGCCGAGGGCGCCTGGATCAGCCTGGCCGTCGGTACGAACGAACAGTGGCAGCGGCTGTGCGCCGTGCTCGAGGCGGACGAACTGGCCCATGATCCCCGATACGCGACCGCCGACGGGCGCCACCGGCACCGCGACACGCTTGACGCCACGCTGGCGGCTCTCACCCACCCCCATGACGCAGCGAGACTGGCCTGGCGCCTCCGGCTGGCCGGGGTGCCGGCCGCCAAGAGCGCAACATCTCTCGACGTGATCAGCGACCCGTTGTTGTGGGACCGCGAGCTGTACCGCTTCGTCACCGATCACCGCGAAGGCCAACGCCCGATCGTCGGGCCGGCATGGCGAATGGCGAACTGCCCGGCCGAAATCGCGCGCGGCGCCCCCGATCTGGGTGAGCACAACGACTACGTCCTGCACGCGAGTGACTCGGGAGCCCGACCATGACAACTGCGACACCGCCGCTGACCGGTACCGCCGCGCTGGTCAGCGGTGCCAGCAGCGGTATCGGTGCCGCCACGGCCAAAGCCCTTGCCGCCCATGGCGCGGCGGTGGCGCTGCTGGCTCGGCGAACGGACCGGCTCCGCGAGCTGTGTGACGAGATAGCCGCCGCGGGCGGCACCGCGGTGGTGACGGCGGCCGATGTCACCGACGCCGAACACGTCGCCACGGCGGTGCAACACGCGGTTAGCGAGCTGGGCCGCCTCGACGTCGTGGTGAACAACGCCGGCCTGATGCGGATGGGTGCGGCCGCCGAAGCCGCCCTGCAGGATTGGGACGACCTGATCGAGGTCAACATCAAGGGGGTCCTGTACCTGACCAGGGCCGCGCTGCCGCATCTGATCGAGGCGGCCGCTGACTCGCCGCGCGGAGTGGCCGATCTGGTCACCATCAGCTCGACGGCCGGGTGGGTGGCCCGGCCCGGCACCGCGGTGTACTCGTTGACCAAGTTTGGGGTGAACGCATTCAGCGAAGGCATCCGGCAAGAGGTGCTGGGCAAGCGGGTCCGGGTCGGGGTCGTCGGCCCCGGCACCGTCGACACCGAGATCTTCAGCCATCTGGCGGCACCGGCGCGGGAGACCATGGAACGACAGACCGCGGACATGGTGAAGTTGCGCCCGTCGGACATCGCCGACGCGGTGCTGTACATGGTCACCCGCGACCGCCGGGTCGCCGTCAACCACATGCTGGTGCGCGCGGCCGAACAGACTTGGTGAATCATGCACCGTGACAACGTCGAGTGGGTCACCGGTGACGCACTAGGGCAGCCGATGCCGGTGGATCCGGATGCGCTACGTCGCAGCGGCCCCGCATTCCTGACGAGTGCCTTCCGAGCAGCGGGCACCTTGGCCGAGAACGACTCGGTAGCCGCCGTAACCGCTTGGCGTCAGGTCGCCGGTGGCAGCACCGGACGCAAGGCAGCGTTGAGCGTGCGCTACCGCCGCAGCGGAAACGGTTTACCCACGGACCTTTTCGTCAAGTTCTCCCGGGACTTGGACAACCTGGTCCGGGATCGAGCCAAGTCGCAGATGGAGCCGGAGGTGCGGTTCGCTGCGCTGTCCCGGACGCCCGGGTTCCCCATCGCGGTACCCCGCGCTCTTTTTTCCGACTATCACCGGGACACCGGAACGGGACTGCTGATTACCGAGCGAATCGCGTTCGGTTGCAACGGAATCGAGCCCCAGTACCACAAGTGCCTGGATTACCGGATGCCACAACCGGTCGAGCACTACCGGGCACTGGTGTCCGCCCTGGCCCGGTTGGCCGGTGCGCATCGATCCGGCCGATTGCCGGCCGGGCTGACCGCCGGGTTCCCGCTCGACGTGCGGGCGGCGACGGTGGGGGAGCGCCCGCCTTGGACAGCCGAGAAACTCAGCCACAGAATCGCCGAGCTGATCGAGTTCGCCGAACAGCATCCGCACCTGTTGCCCGTGCTCGCGACGGATCCGCGGTTCGCCGCGCGGTTGCAACACGACGCGCCCCGAGTGGCCGGGCAGGAGGACACCATCCTGCGCCAACTCGCCTCCGACACCGACTACATTGCGCTCTGCCATTGGAATGCCAACGTGGACAACGCCTGGTTCTGGCGAGACGACACCGCAACGCTGCAGTGCGGTCTGCTGGACTGGGGCTGTGTCAGCCAGATGAACCTGGGCATGGCGCTCTGGGGCGCGATGTCGGGGGCCGAAACCTCGCTCTGGCGCGATCATCTCGACGAACTGCTGGACGATTTTGTGGCCGAGTTTCACCGGTACGGCGGTGCAGTACTCGATCCCGACCGGTTGCGCCGCCATACGCTGCTCTACGCCGCGACAATGGGGGTCGCCTGGCTGTTGGATGTTCCGCCATTGCTGCGCAAGCGGTTCGGCTCGGATATGCCGGCCGACCGCACCGATCCCCGGATCAGCCACGACGAAAGCCTGCGCGCGCCATTGCAGATGCTGTGCAACGTGCTGTCACTGTGGGCGCATCATCGGGTGGGGGACTTGCTCGACGAGGCGCTGGACGAAGCGGGTGCGGTCGCTTAACCCGCCGGCCAGGACGGACTTGTGGTCAGCACCTCCGGGCCGTGCTCGGTGACATGGATGGTGTCGCGGCGGAGTGCCCCGCCGACTTCTTGCTGCCAGACATACCCGGTGACGGCCAGCACCATACCGGCCTCCAGGCGCTCGTCGCCGCTGATCGGAAGTGTTCCGGAGATCACCGGTGGGTCGAAACCGAGGCCCAAGCCATGCGCGATGGCCATGGGAGGCAACGGTTCGCCGGCCGCGGGGTAGGCAGCAAGCAGCCGCTCGGCCGGGGCGCCGGGGCGGCATGCATCGATGAGCTTGTCATACAACGTGTTCAGCCGGGCATAGAGCCTGCGAATGGCGCCGCCCCTGGATCCTCCGGCGGGCCAGGTGCGGCCCACTTCGGCCACATACCCGTCGGCCAATGCACCAGCTGCAACGGCGATCAGGTCGCCGTCGCGGACCACCGGGCGGCCACCACCCGACGGGTGGTCCCGCGGGGTCACCCATGCGGCGTCCTGGGTGGCCGGCGTGCTGACGCCGCCCGCCGCCATCGCCTCGAGCACCGCGCCGGTCAAAGTCTGTACCGAGGAACCGGGCCGTAGTTCGGCGACACCGGCGGCCAGGCCGCGCTCGGCCACCCGCACCGCTGTGCCCAATGCCGCGATCTCGTCCGGCGTCTTGATGCGGCGGGCCGCGCGCATGGTGTTCTCACCGTCGACGATCTCCGCCTGGGGGAATGCCTGCGGCAGTAACGCGGCGAAAGTAGGGGTCAGCGCGTCGGTCCCGACCCGCCGCGCCGTCGCGGCACCGTCGATGCCTTTCATCACCTCGATCAGGGTCAACGGGTTCCAGGCCAAACCGTAGAGGTGATCGTGGTCGATCTCGTCGGGGACGCCTTCGTCGTCGGTCGCGTTGAGATAGATCTCCCCGGTGGCGCGCACGACCACGCACATCGGGCCGAACGGCCGGGTGCCGGCGATCCACAGCTGGGGGGCGCCGGTCACATAGCGGATATTGGCCTGGCGCCCGAGCACCAGGACATCGAGATCGTCAGCCGCCATCCGGGCCAGCGCGCGCTCGCGCCGGGCGATTCGCAGCGGGCGCGGGTCGGGTGAAACGTCAGTCGTCATAGGGCGTGTACGGGTAGTCGGTGATCGGCGTGTAGCCGTCGTCGGTGATCACCACGATCTCCTCGCTGCGGTAGCCGCCGGTGCCGTCCTCCCAGACCACCGGCTCCAAGACCAGCACCATGCCGGGTGGAAACACGAAATTGTCATCGAATTCCTCCCCGAGATCCGTTCCGATCATGGGTGTTTCGGCGGGATAGGTGCCGATGCCGTGACCGAGATAGAAGTGCGGCAACCAGGGTTTGCGCCCGCCGTTGGCCGCGATCGCGGCGCGGGCCAGGTCACCGGAGGTGGCGCCGGCCCGGGTGACTGCGAGCACCTCATCGAGAATGGCCCGCCACTGGGCGAATTGGTCCTGCTGGCGCGCCGAGGGTTGTTCACCCACCAGCCAGGTGCGGCCGAAATCCGAACAGTAGCCCGCGTAACTGATGCTGATGTCGGTCCACAACACGTCCCCGGCGGATAACTCGCGATCGGTGGTCAGCAGCGGCAACGCGAGATCGCCGTGCGTGGTCCACACCCCGGTCGCCCGCGACGTCGGCATCACCTGCCAAATGGCCTCCAGCATGTTCGCGGTGGCACCCAGTTCGAATGCGCGCCGCACGAGTCTTGCGGACAGATCGATCTGGCGGACGCCGGGCGTCAACGACTGCTGGACTTCGGCCACGGATTGCTCGGTGATAAGGGACGCCCGGCGGATGCATGAGATTTCATCGCGCGTCTTGACCAGCTGTGCGGCGCCTACCACCACGGCCGCTTCCGCGGGCGGGCCCGACCGGAACAACGTCCGCTCGGCACGGCGCATGGCGCCGGTCAGCTCATCCACCGCGATCCGCGCACCGGGCGGGATCAGCTCGGCCAGCATCCGGGCGAAATCCGCAACGCCCTGGTCGAATTCGAGATAGACCGGCCCGTGCACGTGGTCTGGTGGTACCTGATGGTGCGCCGTCGCACCGGCTCGGAAGGGCATGAACAGGTGCGGGTGCTCGTCGTCGGCCAACACCACCGCTACCGGACGCTCCACGTGCGACAGACCCGCGTCCAGCAGCGACCAGCTCGCGCCGGTGGCGTATCCGACGTACCCGTTGAGCAACAGGATCAACGCGTCGACATTGTGCTGAACCATCGCCGAACGCAGCCGCACACCGATCTCGGCGTACATCCGCGCCCGGTCGGGTTCGTCGGGAATCTCGATCACCGGGCCGCGGGCGGCGAGTTGCCGGGTCACAATCTCAGCGCCTCACCAGGTCACCGGCAGCTCGTAGACGCCGTACGCCAGCGCATCGTGTTTGAACGGCAACTCCTCGACCGGCACCGCCATCCGCAGCGTCGGGATACGCCGGAAAAGGGTGGGCAGCACGATCTGCAGCTCCATCCGGGCGAGCTGCTGACCAACGCATTGATGGCGGCCATAGCCGAAACCGATGTGTGGGCCGTCGTTTCGGGTGAGGTCCAACCGCTCCGGTGCCGGGAACTGGCGGCTGTCCCAGTTCGCCGGTGCCACATCAAGAATGATGCCGTCGCCGGCCCGGATCGTCTCGCCGCCAAGCTCGATGTCGGCAATAGCGATGCGCCGCTGGCCAGTCTGGATGATGCTGAGGTAGCGCATCAATTCCTCGACGGCGGTCGCGATCACCTTCGGGTCCGCGGTGTCGCGCAGCAGAGCCAGCTGATCGGGATTTTCCAGCAGCGCCGCCACGCTCAGACTCAGCATGTTCGCGGTGGTTTCGTGACCCGCGATGAGCACGCCGGTGGACAGTTGTGCTGCCTCGCGCACGCTGAGCTCCCCGGCGTTCACCCGTTCGGCCAGATCGGAGACCAAATCCTCAGATGGGCTCTCCATCTTGATCCGAACCAGTTTGGCCAGGTATCTCGCCAAGGAGGCGGCGCCCTGGGCGGTATCTTCTTCGGTCGCATAGCGGCCCATGCCGCGCTGTGCCTGCTCCTGAAAGAAGTCGGCCTCCTCGTAGGGCACTCCCAGCAGCTGGCTGATGACCAGGGAGGGGACCGGCAGGGCCAATCCGGCCACGATGTCGCCCGGTTGGGGTCCGGCCAGCAGCGCGTCGATGTGGTCGTCGGCGATCTGCTGAACTGCCGGCCGCAGTGCCTCGACTCGCCGGAAGGTGAACGGCTTGGACAACATTCGCCGGTATCGGATGTGCTCTTCCCCGTCGGAGGTGAAGACCGAACGCGGCCGGGTGTGCACCGTTGCCAGCATTCCTTCGTTCCAGTGCGGATAGCCCGGAAGCCGGTCGTCGACGCTGACTCGCGAATCGGTGAACAACGCGCGGATCGCCTCGTAGCCGGTGATCAACCACGGGGTGCTGCCGTCCCAGATTCGCACCCGGCTCAGTTGGCGGTCGGCGTTGAGCTCCAACACCTTCGGCGGCGGCGCGAAGGGGCAGCCGGCGGCCCTGGTCATCGGAAATTCGGGGATGTCGGTCCGAACTGCGGTCACGTCACTACCTCGGTCATCCTGCTCCCTCGATCGTGGTAATCAGTAGTGGCCGCGCCGAGGTGCACTGGTGCGCGCCACAGCCCGACGATGGCGTCGATCAGGTTTTCGCCCGCGACCGGCCAGCTGGACCGCGCGAGCGGCCCATGCTCGGCCAGTGCGCCTTCGTGTTCGGCGCAGGTGTGCATCAACAGGTTGCGGGCCATGACGATTCGTTCCGAACGCACCCGCTTGGGCAAATCGGGGAGACAACGGTTGATCCCGTCGACGGTTTGCACCAGTGTCGGCGACGCGAGTGCGTCCTTGGTCACGACTTGTCGGTAGGTGGGGTCGGCCATGGCCTGTGCGGCGAAACGCGCATACCAGCTCGGGTTGCCCAGCCGCGCCAGGTGCTCGGTCAGCGGCCGCACCAGTGCGCCTACCCAGTCCCGCAGTTCGGTGGATCCACCAATGTCGGCCAGCATTTGGGCGCGCAGCTCCTCGATGGCTCCCCGGTGTTTGCCGTCGATCGCCCGCAGCAGCTCGATCCGGGTGCCGAAGTGATAGCAGGCGGCCGCGTTGTTTCCCTGTCCGGCGGCTTCACTGATCTGCCGGTTCGAGACGGCGTACATGCCGCGCTCGGCGAGCAGCCATTCAGCGGCGGAAAGGATGGCTTCCCGGGTGACCGCCGAGCGGTCGGTCCGTACCACTCGCGCCGCGGCCATCGCTTCAGTGAACTACCGTCCCCGACTTAAATCAAGCAGTTTATTTAGTGCCGGCTCAGACGGCGAATGGCCGCGGTACAACGACACGGTCAACGAGAGGCAACGAAGAGTAACGATTCATGCGGTGTGCTGGATTTCGCGGCGCGATGGATGCGACGGTGGGCGGCGTGAGTGCTGATGTCGGCGAGTTGTCGCACGTGCTGCGGGCCGAGTGGATGGACCGGCCGCCCCGGCGCTGTTCGCGTGGTCACTGGCTGCTGCCCGGGCACATGATCGTCGTCACGGTCCCGTGCTCCTGCGGTCCGCATGTGCGCTGGGAATGTGAATGCGGCTCTGCCACTTATGGGCCGGCGTTGATCGAATCGTGCACCGCGGCAAATTGATTGGGATTTAGCGGTAGAGCTGGCTCATGCCGCGCCCAAGGTGGTGAGCATGCCGGTGGCCGAGCGCTGCCAGGTGAACTTCTCCGCGCGCAGTCGCGCACAGCCGCGACGGTGCTGCTCGGGCCGGCCCACCAGCTCGCAGACCGCATCGGCGATCGCCGCCGGATCGTTGTCGGCCACCGCGCCGCTGTCCGTGGTGACGATCTCGGTCATCGCCGACGTGCGCGAGACCACAGCGGGGGTGCCGCAGGCCAGCGACTCGAGGGCCGCCAATCCGAATGTCTCGTGCGGTCCGGGCGCCAGCGCAACATCCGCCGAGGCCAACAGGCCGGCCACCGTCCGCCGATTTGCGACGAAGCCGGTGAAATTCACCGGTAGGCCAGCGGCTTGCCGCTCCAGCCTGGTGCGCAGGGGTCCCGCACCCACCACGACCAGCCGAGCATCGACGCCCGCGGCACAGAGCGCGGCCAGCGCGTCAATGCTGCGATCGGCACGCTTTTCCACCGATAGCCGCCCGCAGTGCACCAGCAACACCTGCGCCGGGGTGGCGAAGCGGCGCCGTAACGCCGCGGACCGTCGCCGGGGGTGAAAGGTCTGCAGGTCCACACCCAGCGGCACGGTCACGGTATTGGTCGCGCCGATCCGGTCGAATTCTTGGCGGGCGAATTCGGTGGTACACACCACGGTGTCATAGTCGGCAGCGGTACGCCGATTGGCGAAGTCGGCGAGCCGCTGTGCGCTTCGAGCCGGAAGCACCTGTCCGGCAAGGCGATCCAGCCTTTCATGGGAGATCATCACCGTCGTGGCGCCGTGCTCGCGGCCCCACTGCCCCAGGGACCGCAGGGTGAGCCGGTCGGACACCTCCAGCGCATCCGGCCGCAAAACAGCCAACAGCGCCCGCACCGGTCCAGGCATGATCGCCCGGTAGCCCCCGGTGTAGGGAAGCAGCCTGGCGGGCAAGGTGATTCGCACGACCCCGGTGTCCAGCCGGTCCCGTTGAGCGCGGCGCCCCGGCACCACGAGAAACACCTCGTGGCCGGCCGCGCAGTACTCGGCGCCCAGTCGGTCCACCGCGGTGCGCAGCCCGCCGGAACGAGGCCCGTAAAAGTTGGCTACCTGAACCACCCGCATACCGTGAGGAAATCCGGCATGTGTGTGCGGTCCACCAGCGCAGTCCCACGAATGCCTGAATACTGCATGAACTCCGGGTCAGCTCGGCTTCTTCAGGTGCGGGCCGAGCATCTGCTGCCACGCCCTGGACATGTTCTGGAACTCATCCTCGCAGTTGCCGGCGCGATCCTCGGGCAGGTCCCCAGACGTGACGATGCCGGCATTGGCCGTGGTGTCCGACCCGTAGATCCAGCACTCCCAGTTGTACATCCGGGTGATGTCCATCGAATGCCCGTCCCAGAAGGGCAGTTCATTGGCGTCGCCGGCCTCCTTGGCGCTCAACTTCCAGTCCGCGGCGGTGTCCATCGCGATCCGTACCCCGTTGGGATAGGGCTTACCGTCGGCGCCGGGGGCCAGCAGCTCGAACGCGGACAACTGGTCGGCCACGTCCTCCTCGCGCCCGGTGAAAGCCAGCTCGTAGATGCCCAACGTGGCGTGACCGAGTTCGTGGTAGAAGCCGGAGATCGTCGCGTTGACGGCGGCCGTCACCGCCTCCTGGTTTCCGTTGTTGGCAAAGCGTTGTTCGCTCTGCTGGATGTCTTCGTAGCAGAGCTGAATCTCGTTGACGTTGGGATCCCAGTAGTCATTGGCCTCGCCGCACTGCTTGCCCACGGCGGCCACGTCGTGCGGCAGGTTGAGCGTGTCGTTGACGTGGCCGGCCACGCTCTCCAATAGCTTTGCCTCGACCATCATCTGGCGACCGCGTTGCGCATCGGGCGTGTCGGCGGGCTCGTAGCGGAAGGTCATCTTGCCCACTGCCGCCGGTTCGTTCGACGGTTCGGATTGCGAGGACGCCGCCGACGTCTCGGCCGCCGGTGTTCGTTGCTCCGACTGATGCGTCTTGGGCTTGCTACACCCGGCCGCTAGCAGCAGCGCGGCGCATGCCACGACGACAACGACTGGCCTGCTCATTCGTCAGCTCCCTTCAGGATGGCGCGGCGCGTCGACGGTCTGCCCGGGACCTGGTGAGAACCGTACGACACATGCGCGGCCGAATCCGGCAATCCGGCCCGCCATTCGCTATGGGTTAGACAGCAACAGCAGCACCCGGCCACCGGAAGCGGGCTGCGCGAAGGCATTTTCGTCGAAGCCGTAGTACTCGCGTTGCACGCTGGTGATGTCGTCGATGACCTTCCCAGTGGCCGTCAGGGCGCCGCCATGGACGTCGGCCATCATGCCTTTGAAGTCGGGGACCGACAGCGCTTCGGCGAGCAACAGCGCTTCGCCTCCCGAGGGCAACGTCACCAGCACCCCGGCACCCGCATAGTTGTTTCCTCCGCGGCCGGTGCCGTGCGGCGCCCAGTAGACGGGTTCGGACGCCACCATCCCTTCCACCCGGCGGTAGTCACCGGGATGCTCGGCGTCAGCGACGGTGGCGATGGGCAGCGCGGCGATGGTGCGTTCCTCCTTCAGCCACATCAGCCCCAGCGGGAGACAGACGATCGTGTAAATCAGCGCGACCAGAACGAGCACCGGTTTCCAGGCGATCTCCCAGCCCAGCCGTCGCTGCGATATGGGCGAACCGCGCAGTTGCTCGTCGAGTGCGCGACGCCCGACCCGCAGGACGTACCAGGTGATGACGCGCGCGAACGCCATACACGCCAGGATGGTCAACCCGACGATGCCGGACACACGGAAGTAGAAGGTGCTGTCGCCCTGGTTGAGCGTTGCCGCGAACATCACCGCTGGGATAGGCGCCGTCAGCAGCAACAGCAGAGCGTAGGACGGGTGGCTGGTCAGGTAGGGGTAGGTCACCGTCCAGGCCTTGTTGCCGCCGTAGACCGACAGCGAGCCGAAGTCCGCATGCACGGTCGGGGTCCACGACCCCTCGACCACGCGGGGTTTCAGCAGTGACCGCACGAACAGGAACCCGAAGAACAGCGAAACCGCCAACGCTGCCCAGAACACTCCGTCGAGCCGCTCGTGCGTGCCCGCCACGCCGAACGCGCCGTGAATATCGATGACTTTCCCGATGAAGAATGTCAACGGCAGCGCGAAGAGCAATTCCAGCAGCCAGACTCCGATCAGCTGTGGGATTCGTGAGCCGATGCGGTCGAATGCCAGCACACGGCGCCACAGGAACCGCAACAGGCCCATGACGGCAGACCTTAGCGAGTCAGGAATGTGGGGACCAGCGTTTGGCGTTCACGCCAGAGGCGGTGTGCCGGCGCGGGGAAAACCACTGTCGGTCGCACGGTCGGGGTGGTTGAATTAGCCGACTTTGTTCGGGGGTTCCGACGGTGTCGATTGAGAAGGTGATACGCCACTTGGATGCGACTGGCTACCGCGTGATACCTGACCCGCGGCGCAGCTGAGGCTCATGCAGTGATTGGTGGGTTCATCTATCGGTTCGCATTGTTGATCGTTGCTGCTTGGGCAGTTGTTGCCATAGTCGGCAACAGCTTTGCGCCGCCCGTCGATCAGGTGATCTCCAACGAGGACCAGCCGTTCTTGTTGTCGGGGACCGCGACCGAGCTTGCCGTGCAGCGGTCGGCCGATGCCTTCAACCAACCGGCCACCGACAACGTCGCGTACCTGGTGCTCGAGCGTGACGGAGGTCTGAACAACCAGGATCGAGAGTTTTACGCCCAATTGGTCGCTGCCCTAAGGGCGGACTCGCGACATGTCCTCGGCTTGATGGACTGGTGGCAGGTACCTGCCGCCGGCAGCGCCGTAAGTAGTGATCACCACGTAGTTACCGCCACGATGCGACTCAACGGCATGGTCGGCACCTCCGAAGCGGCCGATTCGATCGTTGCCACCCGCAACATCGCGGCACACATGAAACCCCCGGACGGGCTACACGTCTACATCACCGGCGCCGGCGCGACCATCATGGATGAGTTCGGCGCGGTGGACCGGCAGGTGCAGATATTCACCGTATTCGCGATCGCGGTGCTGGTGCTGCTATTGCTGATCTTCTACCGCTCGCTTATCACCGCGCTGGTGCCGCTGGCCTCAGTACTGATGGCGCTGGCGGTCTGCAGGCCGGTTGTCTCAGAACTGGCCGCCCACGACCTGATGGATGTATCGCTGTTCTCGCTGTCGGTCAGCGTCGCAGTGATCGTCGGCGCTGGGACCGGTTTCGTCATCTTCCTGATCGGGCGTTACCACGAACGGCGAAGCCAAGACGTGGCCCCGTCGCTGGCGTTAGCAGACGCCTACCGAACCGTCGCGCCCGTGATCATCGGGTCCACCCTCATTCTCGTGGCACCCCTGGGTGCAGTGGGTTGGCTGAGCGTTGCTCGAATAAGCATGTTCGCCACCACCGGCGTGCTCTGTGCGATCGGTGCCCTCGCAGTCGGCTTGTCCGCGTTGACCCTGACACCGGCTTTGATGGCGCTCGCGAGCCGCGCCGGCCTGCTCGAGCCGCCCCCGGGCAGAAGCCACAGTCGACGCTGGCGGCGCATCGGCATCAACGTGGCGCGCTGGCCGGCACCGATATTGGTAGCCAGCGGCGTTTTCGTGCTCGTTCTGACGATCGGCCTGCCCGGCATCCCGATCGGGTGGGACGAAACATCGGCCACCTCGCCGGAGTCAGAAGCCAACCGTGGCTACCGCGCGGTCAATACGCATTTCGGCCCCAACCAACTCCACCCGGACGTCGTAACGATCGAAACCGGTCACGATTTGCGTAACCCAAGCGGGCTGAGAGCCATCGAGCAGGTTACGGCCGCCATCATGGGGATTTCCGGCGTCCGTATGGTGCAGTCCGCGAGCCATCCGGGCGGGATGGTCTCAAAGCAGGCTGCTCTGACTGCGACCGCCGGAAATTTCGGGGATCGGCTCGATGAGTTCGCCGATCAAATGAGTTCCAGACCCGTGCTTACCGATCTCGCCGCGGCGGTAGATGAACTGCTCTCCCAAGTGGATCTCATCCAATCGGGCATGTCAGCGGGACCGTTCGCGATTGGTGGCGTGAGTCTGGCCGTGCATCTGACCCAAGAAGCCACGGACAAAGTCCAAGCGAGGTCCGCAGATGTTTCGGGAGTTTTTGATTCGCTCCGCAGCTTCGTCAGCGCGATCCCGGACTGTCCCAGTACTCCGGTGTGCTCGGCCGCACAGGAGGCGGTGCAATGGGCCAATGCTGTTGTGGACAGCACCACGAAGTTGATTGGTGCGGCGCAGCAACTGATCGCGGCAACCGTTGACGGTGCCACGTCCGCGGGTTCCGGCCTACCCACGATGACGAAAAATGTGTGGGAGCAGCTCAACCAGACGCGCATGATCGCTGGGAATGTCAAGGACATCCTGCGCAACGCTCGTCCCGTCCCCGCGCAGGACCTCGCCGGGTATCTGCAAGGGCTCGCCGCATCCGCTGCGGGCGCTCCGGGCTCAGCCCTGTACGCATCCCGGACGATCCTGACGGATCCCAGGTTCCGACCGGCCCTCGTCGAGTTGTTTTCACCTGACGGTCATGCCACCCGGCTGTTCGTCTACGGCGATGGAAAAGAGTGGGGCAATGATGGCGCTGTCCGCGCTCGCGAAATCAGCGCTGCCGTAGCTGAAGCGGTAAAGAACAGCACCTTGCAGCCGGCTACCGTCGACATGAGCGGCGTGGGACCGGCAATTCGCGATCTACAGGACATCGTGGGTAGGGACCTGGCCCTGGTGGCGCTGATCAGTCTCGGTGTCATTCTGCTGATCGCCGCAGTGCTGTTGCGAAGTCCGATCGCCGGTTTGATCGTGTTGGGTAGCATCGTCGTTTCCTACCTCGCGGCTCTCGGTGCGAGCGCGCTCATCTGGCAGCGCTTGATGCACCACGAATTGCACTGGTCGGTTCCACCTATTGCATTGCTGTCATTGGTCGGAGTGGCGTCCGGCGGCAACCTGCTGTTTCCGTTGCGAATTCGCGAAGGACATTCCGCGGGTGTTCGCACCAGCGTCATCCGAGCTTTCGCGGCGACCGGGGTGGTGGTGACCGGAGGCGGCATTGTTGTCGGGCTGACGACATTGGCGCTCGCCGCCAGCAGCGTGCTCAGCTTGGCGCAGATCGGCGTCACGGTCGGCGTGGCCCTGTTGCTGAATGCCCTGTTAGTGCGCACATTCATGTTGCCGGCCGTGATCGTCGTGTTAGACCGCTGGTTGTGGTGGCCGCGCGAAGCGGTCAGTGATGAGCCGGAGCGCGAGCCGGTGACCGCCAGCGCATGAGCGAGCGCGCTCTGCTGGCCGACCGCAGCGCGGTGGTGGTGGGTGGTAGCCGCGGCATCGGCCGGGCTGTCGCGGAATTTCTCGGCAATCAAGGGGCCGCCGTAGTGATCAATGGCCGGGACGAGGCCGCCGTGCAGGAGACCGTGGACGTGCTGCACGCCGCGGGAGCCCAGGCGACCGGTGTGCCCGGCGCGGCGGACGATGAACGCGTGGCGGCGGCCCTGATCCAAGAGTGCACCAACGCCTTCGGACGGTTGGACGTCCTGATCAACTGTGCGGGAGTCGCTGAGCCGCCTGGTTCTTCGATCCTGCAGATCTCGCCGGCGGAGTTCGACACACTGATCGGCGCGCATCTGGGCACGGTGTTCCACACCTGCCGGGTCGCGGCTCCGGTGATGGCTGCTCAGGGCCGCGGCGCGATCATCAACACCAGTTCGGTGGCCTTCCTCGGCGATTATGGTGGCACCGGCTACCCCGCGGGCAAGGGCGCCGTCAACGGCCTGACGATGGCCGTCGCCGCAGAGTTGAAAGGGCATGGGGTGCGGGCCAATGTGGTCTGTCCCGGGGCGCGGACCCGGATCTCCAGCGGTCCGAACTACCGGCAGCAGATCGAGGACCTGCATCGCCGCGGACTGCTGGACGAGGTGACCATGCGCGCCTCACTCGACGCTCCACCACCGCATTACGTGGCGCCGGTGTACGCCTACCTCGCCAGCGATTTGGCACACGATGTCACCGGTCAAATCCTGGTTGCCGCAGGCGGTTTCGTCGGCCGGTTCGACCGGCTCGCTCCGCAGTTGCTGGGCTACCGGGATCACCGGGACAGCCCACCGTGGTCGGTTGACGAACTGCACACGATGATCGGCGCGTGACTAACCGACCAGGGAGAAGAACGCCAACAGCAGCGCATAACCGACGACGAGCACGGCTGACCCGGCCACGCTGACCCGAGCCGATGCCCCGTCGATCGGGTCCAGCCACCGCCGAAACGGGCGTGATGCGGCCGGCACGAGCACCCACTGCAGGAGCGCGACGCTGATGACGTTACCGATGAAGATCTCACCGGCCGGGTTGATGCCGAGACGGCTGAGTTCCGGAGACAGCCAGTTGGACAGCAACACCACCGTCGGATAGAGACAGAGCACCACCAGCATCGCCGACTTCCAGGCCGGCGTGATCTTCGTCTGCCCGTCGGCGACACGTACCGTCGACCCGAATGGCGCGCTGCGGGGCAATTCGGCGAAGTCCCTGGTCAATTCTTCGCGAAGGCGGGGTAGGGCCTCGCGGCGCGCACTGGATTGAATCCAGCCGGCGAGCTGCCGGGGGGTGCGGAAGCGAAGTATTGACATCCACTGCCCGGAGTCATCGGCCGGAAACAGCACCGTACCTTCGTATCCCGGGAACTCTGAACTGACCGATGTCAAATCACGCTGTGCGACAATGAATTCCGTCTCCTTTCCGGGAGTGACCTGGTGCAGGAAGACGCCCGCCTCGGCCGGTGGCAGCTCACCTTCGGCGAGGATGAGATCCACGGTGGCGGGCCAGAAACCTTGTGTCGCAGCGTCGTCCAGGACGGCTTGGCGTTCGGCACCGTCGAGCCACGAATCGAGCGATGCGGTGTCGGTGAAGCGCACCTCCACGGCCCAGTCCAGATGCCCGCCGCTGTGCACCGACCGGCGGGCATCGACGAAACCGGCGGCTCGGCCGGCAGCGGCAAGGTACCGACCGACCCAGGCATCGAATCGGTCTGGATCGGTCGGGGTATGGAAGATGGTGATTGCGCTGGCGCCGGCGGTCATGTCAGTTGCCCAGCATTGTCGCTCAACGACATGCGGATCAACTCGGCGCGCGACGACAACCCCAACTTCACGAAGATTTTGCGCAGGTGGTAATCAACGGTGCGGGGGCTGAGGAACATCAGCGTCGCGATCGAGCGGTTGGTCTCGCCCGCGCTGACGAAGCGGGCAATCTGCAGCTCCTGCGGTGTCAGCTCCTCGGTAGTGCCCGGATCGCGTTTGCGTGCGGTGGCTCCGGTTGCCAGGAGTTCGGTGCGGGCCTGTTCGGCCCACGGGGTGGCGCCGAGCCGCTCGAACGTCTCGAGTGCCGAACTCAGTACCTTGCGCGCCTCGCTGCGGCGCCGGCGCCGGCGCAAGCGCTCGCCGTACAGCAGCTGCGTTCGGGCGGTGTCGAGTGGCCGTCCACCCTGCGCATGCAAATCGAGTGCGACGCCGAAGTGGCCGTCCTGCGCGTCATCGGTTGCCAGCAGGCCATGACAGCGGGCAACGAGCGCTTGCGCCCAGTGCGCGCCGGTGTCGTGCGCCCACACCTGCAGGCGATTCAGGTGAGCGGCCGCGACCGCCGACCGGTGGGTTCGCACCGCCGCCTCGACCAGGTCCGAAGTGGCCATCAGGCTGACCATCTGGTTGCCCTCACCCGGTGCCGCGCCGGCCAGCGCCTCGAGCCGGTCGAACGCTTCCGCCGGGCGCGCGGCGCCCAGGTCCAAGGTGGCCAGCGCCCAGGACGCGATGGCCGCGTGCGGTCCAAGGCGGAAGGAGATTGCCTGCGCCAGCGCGGCGTCGGCATGATCGCGGCAGTCCTGGGCGCGCCCCTGCACCGCCGCGATCAGGGCCAACACGCCGTGCAGGTGTGCAGCCGGGTTGTGCTGTCCGGTCTCCTCGGCCAGGCGCAGTCCCTCGGTGGCGTCCGCCAAGGCGGTCGCGTACCGACTGGTCAGCATCTCGACCATGGCCAAGGGACCGAGCAACAGCGGCAACAAGGCCAGCTCCGCGGCGGCCCGCGTCTTCGCGACGGCAGTGCTGAACAGCTCGATGGCCCGGGAATCCTCGCCGAGGAACATCGCGCCAGCGGCAGCGCCCATCAACACCCGGGGTTCCCGGCTCACGGTGGCCATCTCGACGGCCGCGCGCAATCTCGCCGCGGTGGCAGTGGTGTCACCGCGCAGTAATCCCGCCAAGCCCTGAATCACATGTCCGGCAACGAAATTCGGATCTTTCGCCGTAGAAAGGGCGGCGAGCCGGCCGCCGATCTCATTGAGACGCATCAGGTCACCGCCCGCCCAGGCGAGCTGGCCCGCCTCGCCGAGCATCTGCGCTGCCCGCGCCGGGTCCAGCGCAGTGATCAGTTCCGACCCGCCGACCAGGATTGCGTATGCGGCCGACGGGGCTCCGCAGTGGGCTTCGATCTGGCCGTGCAGGTGCGCGATACGCGCCCGTAGCTGTGCCGAATCCGCGAGCGGCAGAGCTTGATCCAGAAAGTTACGGGCCCGCTCCGGTTGTCCCGCCGACCAGGCGGCCGCGGCGGCATCGGCGAGCCGGGCCGCCCGTAACGCGGGAGCAGGGCTCAGCGCCGCCGATCGCTCGAACGCGGCCGCGGCCGCGTCGTGTCCGCCCCGCACGCCGGCTCGGCAGCCCGCCGCGTACAGCGCCTCGGCCGCGTCGGCGTCCGGTCCGGCCGCTGCTTTGGCTAGATGCCAGGCCTTGCGGTCCGCATCGTCGTCGTCATCCAGACAGGCAGCCAGGACCCGCTCAACCTGGCGCCGCCGCTGCGAGCTTGCACCCCGGTAGATCGCCGACCGCATCAGCGGCTGGGCGAACGCCACGAGTCCCGATTGCACCCGCAACAGCCCGGCCGCTTCGGCTTGGTCGAGCGTGGCCGGCCCGGCACCCAGAGCTTGCGCGGCCCGTAGCACCCCGTCGAGTTGCCCGCTGTCGTGGGCGGCCGCCACCAGCAGCATGGTCTGCGTTTCCGGGGGCAGGTCCCCGGCCCGATCGAGATAGAAGCGCTCCAGATCGGTGCTGACCGGCAGCGGGTCGGGCAGGGGAGTGCGACCCGCGATGTGGTCCACGGACAGCGACCGCGCCAGTTCGGCCAGCGCCAGGGGATTGCCCAGGGTGTCGCCGACCAGGCGGTCCCGGACCGGTTCGGCTACTGGGACGCCGACGCGCTCGGCCAGCATGGCCGCGGCGGCCTCAGGCCCCAACCCTTCGAGCCGTACCTGCGGCAAATCGGCGGCGGCGAAATGGCGCGCGGGATCGTCCCGGGCGGCAAAGAGCATGACGATGCCTTCGGCGTGCACCCGTCTAGCGGCGAATGTCAGCGCCTCCGCCGACGGACCGTCCAGGTATTGGGCGTCGTCGATGAGACATAGCACCGGACCCGATTCGGCCGTCTCGGCCAGCAGGCTCAACACGGCAAGGGAGGTCAGGAACCGGCCCTCGTCGGTGGCCGGGCCCAGGCCGAACGCCCCGAGCAGCGCGGCGCGCTGCCGATCTGGAATGGCACCGCCCCGGTCCAGCACGGGCAGCAGCATGGTGTGCAGCGCGGCGAACGGCAGCTGCGCTTCTGTGGGGACGCCACCTGTGCGCAGCAGCCGCATGCCGGTGGCATTGGCGGCGGCGAACTCCAGCAGCGCCGACTTGCCGACGCCGGCCTCCCCACGCAATACCAGCGTGCCGCTGTGCCCGGCCCGTGCGGCGGCCAGCAGGCAATCTACCTGCGCGCATTCCCGCTCGCGGCCGTGCAGCACAGCACTGATCGTAGGGGTGACCGGCGACCAGGACTGGTGACTTCACTGATTCGAACGGCACCCCGCTGACGCGAAGCTGGGGGCACCAACGACGAAGGAGCCACCGATGCCCGAGAGCATGCCTAGAAACCTTGATGTCGCCGTCATCGGCGCCGGGCCCACCGGCTTGATGCTGGCCTGTGAGCTGGCGATGCGCGGAGTTCGTGTGGCCGTGCTGGAACGACGCCAGGAATCGACGAACATCACCCGGGCATTCGCCATTCACGCACGCACCCTCGAACTGCTCGACAGCCGCGGGCTCGTCGACGACGTCCTCAAGAGGGGTTTCGCGGTCGGCGCGGTGGCGCCGGTACCGGGTGCAACGGTGTCGCTGGCCGAGGAACTGCAGGTGCGCTACCCCTTCATCCTGATGGTTCCGCAGAGCGGCACCGAACACGTGCTGGCCGCCCGGGCCGAACGGCTTGGCGTCCGGGTGATCCGCGGCGCCGAAGTCGCCGGGCTCGAACAGGACGGTGACGGCGTCGAGATCACCCTCGCCAACGGCGAGGGCGTTCGGGCCGGCTACGTCGTCGGGTGCGACGGCGCGCACAGCGCGGTGCGGCGGCTGCTCGATGTCGACTTCGTCGGCAAGCAGTACGCGACGCACATCATGCTGGCTGACGTGCGACTGACCAGGCCTCCCGAGGAGCCGATGTTCGCCCGGACCAACAACGAGGGCGTGGTGCTGGTGCTGCCGTTCGGCGACGGTTGGTACCGCGCGATCGCCTGGGATCGGCTGCGGGAACAGGAACCGCTCAGCACACCGGTGACCATGGCCGACATCACTGACGCCTTCAGCCGGATCGCCGGTGAGGAGTTCGGTATCAGCGAGATGCGTTGGAGCTCGCGCTTTCTCAGTGAGCGCCGGCAAGCCAAGCGCTACCGAGTCGGAAGGGTCTTCCTCGCCGGTGATGCCGCGCACGTGCATTCGCCGATCGGGGGACAGGGCATGAACACCGGCATCGGCGACGCCATGAACCTCGGCTGGAAACTGGCTTCCGTCGTGCGCGGCGTTCTGCGCGGCCCACACGCAGAGCTGCTGCTGGACAGTTATGAATCCGAGCGGCACCCGGTGGGTGCTGACGTGCTGGCCATGACCGACATGTTCAATCAGTTGGTGCTGGGCCGCTCGGCGGTCCGCCGATTCCTGCAACGCTTCGTCGTCCGCTCGATCCTGAACTTCCCGCGCAGCCGCCGGATCGCAGCCGAACGACTCAGCGGCATCGGCATCGCCTACCCCCGCTCCCGGGGGGACCACCCGCTGGTGGGCAGGCGGATGCCCGACGTCAACTGCAACGGCGGCAGGCTCTACAAATTGCTGCGCAGCGGCCGGTTCGTCCTGCTCACCACCGGACCCGTCGGCGAGGTCGGCGACCGCCCGGGCGTGCAGCACGAAACACATTGCGACAGTTCCCTTCCGGCGGTGGTCCTAGTCCGTCCCGACGGTTACGTCGCGTGGGCACAACAGCGGCTTCCCAGCGCCGCCGAGTTGGCCTGCGCGCTGGACCGGTGGTCCGGAGAACCCGCCCATCAAACGCCGCCTACAAAATCGGTGGTTTAGCCGCGGGATAGGCGGGGTACGCGGTGCGGAACCTCGGTGCAGAAGCTCGATGGGGAGCGCGGGACATTTCGGGCCGGGGTGTTTATCGGGAAAACACGTTTTGCACGTTAACTAGTCGAGCAGGCGGCTATGGAACGATTAAGCGGACTTGATGCTTTCTTTCTCTACATGGAGACTCCGACTCAGCCGCTGAACGTGTGCTGTGTCCTGGAACTCGACCCATCCACGATGCCCGGGGGTTATTCGTACCCGCGGTTGCGGGCGATGTTGGCCAGACATGTCAAGGCGGTCCCGGAGTTCCGGATGAAGCTGGCGGACACCCAATGGAACCCCGACCACCCGGTCTGGGTGGACGACGAGGGTTTCGAACTGCGTCGGCACCTGCACCGGGTTGCGGCGCCGGATCCGGGGGGCCGGCGCGAGATTTCCGAGATCTGCGGGCATATCGCCGGCTTGCCCCTGGACCGCGACCACCCCCTGTGGGAAATGTGGGTGATCGAGGGCGGCGCTCGTGACGACCGATTGACGGTGTTGCTCAAGGTGCACCACTCGGTGGTCGACGGTGTCGCCGGTGCCAACCTGCTCGCGCAGTTGTGCAGCGCGGTGCCGGACGCGCCCGCGCCGCGCCCGGTGCCCGGCGCCGGGCGGGCCAGCCTGCTGCAGATCGCAGCGAGCGGATTCCTCAATGTGGCGAAACGACCGCTGCGACTGGCGACGGTTTTACCGGCAACGGCGGTGACGGTCGCCCAGACGCTGATCCGGGCCCGGGACGGACGAACGATGGCAGCACCTTTTTCTGCGCCACCGACTCCGTTCAACGGCCCGCTGACCCGCTATCGCAACGTCGCGTACACCGAGCTGGACATGCGCGACGTGAAGCGGGTGAAGAACCAATTCGGGGTCACCGTGAACGACGTGGTGACGGCGTTGTGCGCGGGAGTGCTGCGGCGCTTCCTGCTCCAGCAGGGCGAGCTGCCCGATGTCCCGCTGGTGGCCACAGTCCCGGTTTCGGTGCGCGACAAGTCCGATCGCCCCGGACGCAACCAGACCACCTGGATGTTCTGTCGGCTGGAAACCCAGATCAGCGATCCGGTGGAACGCATCCGTCGGATGGCCGCCGGCAATTGCGCAGCTAAGGAACATACCGCGGCAATGGGGCCCACGCTGCTACATGACTGGACGGAGTTCGGCGGCCAGACGATGTTCGGCGCGGCAATGCGGATTCTGCCCCGAATCCCGTTGTCTACCAGCCCCGTCTACAACATGATTCTGTCCAATGTCCCGGGACCGCAGGGGCAGCTGTACTTCCTCGGATGCCGTCTGGAGTCGATGTACCCGCTCGGCCCGCTGCTCGGCGGCGCCGGGCTCAACATCACCGTGATGTCGCTCAACGGGACGCTGGGCATCGGCATCATCTCCTGCCCGGATCTGCTGCCGGACCTCTGGGATATGGCCGACGCGTTCCCGGACGCCCTCAAAGAACTGCTGGAGTGCGGCGCCCGGTTGGAACGAGACGAACGGCGGCATACGGAGGACTGAGCGCTCATGACGGGCGCGGTTGTTGATGCCGCCGCGTTTGTCAGGCAGGTTAATAGCCGTGAACCACTGGCGGGCGCGGCTGCGCGGCAGAAGGTGGCCCGTTGCATGGCGTACCCGCGCCATCCTCCTGGTAGCGATCCTGTCCCCAAATGTGTTGGGCGCTGCGGTAATCGCGGTAACCACCTTCTGGGCGTTGCCCACCGCCCACGCGATCAGTGAACGGCACGTCATGGTGCTCAACATGTTGGTCGCGGCCGTTTACGTCGGTGTCGCCACCCCGATCGCGGTCGTTTGCGGAGTGCTCGCGACGACGTACCGCGCCGGCGGCGACGAGGCCGAGGCGCGAAAGCGGCTGCTGTTGGCCATTCCGTTCCGCATGGCGCTGATCCAGGGTGTGATCTGGGCGGGGGCAGCGGTGGTCATGGTGGTGGTCAACCTCGGTGCGCCGTGGTTGGCGACCACGTTGGGAATCGCGATACTGCTGGGCGGTGTCGTCACCAGCCCGGTGGCGTACTGGTTGGGCACGAGGGTGCTGCGCTCGTCGGTGGCCGAGTTGCTCACCCACAGCCCGCCGTCTCGCGCCCGCGGACCCGGACTCCGGCTACGCGCGGTCGCGGCCTGGACGCTGGGCACCGGTGTACCGCTGCTGGAGCTGCTGCTCGTCGGTGCCAGCGCACTCGTCATTGACTATTCGGCGGAACGACTGGCGATCGTGGTGCTGACGCTCGGCGGGTGTGCGGCCCTCAGCGGATTGGCTATCACGGCGTTCACCGGCGCGGTGAGCGCCGATCCCATCGACGAGGTCCGCCAGGGGATGGCGCGGGTACAGCGCGGCGACTTCGATGTCACTGTCCCGGTTTTCGACGCTTCCGAACTCGGGCTGCTGCAGGCCGGGTTCAACACAATGGCGGCGGGTCTGCGCGAGCGCGAGCAGCTGCGCGAGCTGTTCGGCCGGCACGTCGGGCATGACGTGGCGCGGCTGGCCGAGCAGAGCGCTTCACGAGACGGGCTGCAAGCAACGCTCGGCGGTGTCAGCTGTGAAGCTGCGGCGTTGTTCGTGGATCTGGTGGGCTCGTCCCGGCTGGCCGAGCGGATGTCCGCCGAAGAGTTGGTCGCGCTACTCAACGACTTCTTCGCGGTGGTGGTCGACGTCGTCGAGCGGCACCAGGGGTTGATCAACAAATTCGAAGGAGACGCCGCACTGGCGATTTTCGGCGCTCCGGTGGAGTTAGCCGACTGTGCCGGGAAGGCCCTGGCGGCCGCCCGTGAATTGGGCTGCCGGCTCAACCATTCAGCCGTCACAGCGGGCATCGGGGTGTCGGCGGGCACGGTCGTCGCCGGCAACATCGGCGAATCGCGCCGTTACGAATACACCGTCATTGGTGACCCAGTCAACGAGGCGGCCCGGCTCACCGAGGTGGCGAAGCAAGAGAGCGGCGTGGCGGCATCCGGTGCCGCGCTGCGTCGCGCTTCGGCAGCCGAGGCCCGCCACTGGCGCACGCTGACCACCACCGTGCTGCGGGGTCGGGACAGTCCCACCGATATCGTGGTGCCCCGGTCGGATGTTGAATAACTATCGGGCGCAGTTGATTCGAAAAGATCAGTATTGATACCCGGTGCTGGTGCCGAGGATCTCGACGGCTGCGTTGATGTTCGGGATCACCGTGGCGCCGTACCGCGCGACGATCTGGCTGAGCGCACGGGTGATGTGCGGGCCTACCGCGTCGGCAAGCAGGATGTCCTCGGCGATCACGATGCCGTTCACGACGTGCCCGGCCAGCAGCCGGCCGTCGCGTGCTATCTCGTAACGCCAATCACCGATCTGGATGCGTTCAGGGCTGGAGGAGAACAGGCCACGCCGCGCCGGTGTATGGATGACTCCGGGCAACCCGGCGAACACGTTCACCACCAGCGCGACCCCGCCGGGCCCCGAGAGCGCACCCGCGATCGTTCGACTGACCCGCTCGGCGTCGAACTCGACCATCAGTTATCCATCGGCAGGACGAACGTCGGCTTGATCGTCTCGCCGCTACCGGTGCGGCGCACGGCCGTTCCTGCGGTGTAGAACTCCACCGTGTGGTGTCCCCAGGCGTAGTTCGAGATGGCGAAGTGCACGCCGACCACGCCGGTGGCGCCGTCGCGCTCGGCCTCGGTCTGCATGCGGGACATCGCCAGCTCTCGGGCCTGGTAGTTGCCCTGCGTCCACTGCGGCATCTCCATGTTGCGGCCCATCTGCTTGAGCGTCTGCATGAAGCCCTGCACCGCAATGTGAAACACGCAGTTGCCCATCACGAACGCCACCGGCGTGTGGCCCGACCGCAACAGCGTCACCATGTCCTGACCCGACAGGTGGCTGGAAAACGCCTGACCGTTGGGCCGGCGGAACGCACCCGGCTTCTCGGTGTAGCGCACCGCGGTGCCGACGGCCATGAACTCCAGGTGTTCGCCGCCCTCGCCGTGATGGCGCCAGCTGAGTCGGACACCCACGATGCCGTCGGCCTGCAGCGCATCGGCTTCGGCCTGCATGCGGGCCATCGCATTCCAGCGTGCGCGGTAGGTCGCCTCGGTCAGCACGCCCAGTTCCTGTTGCTGACGCATCCCGGTGAACTGATATCCGACGTGGTACACCGATACGCCCATCACCAGCTCGATCGGTTCGAAGCCGGCCCCGTGCAGCAGCGCGAACTCGTTGATCGACAGGTCAGACGTCCATGACTTCGCGGCATGCGACAAACGTTCGCTGGCTACTGGATCGAGTGCGCTTGGCTCCATGGGCGGACATCCCTTCTCGTGATTTGCGTCAGCGTACCTAGCGAACCAGCGCGAGCTCACGAAGTCAGGGTGATCGCCTCTTCCGGACAGTTCTGCGCACCCGCCACAGCGTGCTGCTCGAGTTCTCCGGACACCTCCTCGACGCGCAGGACCGAATGCCCCACCTCGTCGGCGTCGAAGACGTCTGGAGCCAGGGAATAGCAGCGTCCATGCCCGACACAACGGTCGGCGTCGATCGAAATACGGGTCATCGCAAGGCAACCGGGAACGTCAGCGGCAGGGATTCCACGGAGCGCAGTGCGGCGGTGTACTTCAATTCGGTGCCGGGCGGAATCTCGTAATCCGGGATGCGGCGATGGAATTCACGCAAGGCCACCCGCAGTTCCATGCGGGCCAGGTGAGAACCGAGGCAGCGGTGTGGTCCGCCGCCAAAGGCGCGGTGCCGGTTCGGGTTACGGGCGAAGTCGACGAGTTCGGGCTCGGGGAACTCCGCCGGATCCGTGTTGGCAGCGCCGAGCAGTGGGCTCACCCGGTCGCCCTTGTGGATCGGGCAGCCACCGACTTCGACCTCTTGCATGGCGACCCGGGCGACGCCGGGTACCGGTGTCTCCCAGCGCAGCAGCTCCTCGATGGCGTGCGGAAGGATGTCGGGTTGCTCGACGAGCTGGTGACGGTGCTCGGGGTGGCGGGCCAAAAACACGAAGAAGCAGTCAAGGGAGTCGGTCACCGTGTCCAGTCCAGCGATGAGGAACAGGAAACAGATGTCAAGTAGCTCCTCGCGGGTCAGCTTCTTCGGCGCACCGTCCTCGTCCTTGAGGTCCGCGGCGATCATCGCCGACAACACGTCGTCGCGCGGACTCGCGATGTGATCGTCGATGGCACGGTCGAAGTATTCGTAGATCTGCAACGCGACCGGCGCTGAAGCGGCGTGGCGGTCGTCCCAATCGGTGGCGCCGTCCGGACGGATCACCCCGTCCTTCCATTCCAGGAACTTGTCCAGATCCTGCAGCGGAAGACCCAGCAGCTGCAGAAAGACGGTACAAGGCAGGGGCACCGCGAACTCGGCGTGGAAGTCGCACTCGCCCCGATCGGCGAAGCGGTCGATCATCTCGTTCACCAGCGCAGTGACCTGCGGCTCCCGTCGAGCCATCTCCCGCGGGGTGAACAGCGGATCGAGAATGCGCCGGTATTTCGCATGGTCGGGCGGGTCGACCTGCAGCGGAATCAACGGCCGCAGATTGCCGAGGTCGACGGCGTCCATGTTCGAAGAGAAAAGGTCGGTCCGCTTGAGGGCCATCTCGATGTCGGAAAGCCGGCTCAACACCACCGCTTGCGGTGAGCGCAACACTGGCGCCGATTCGCGCAACGCCTTGTACATGGGCTGAGGCTCGGCCAGGCCCACCATGGCCTGGTCGACGAACCCTTGGGCTTCTGTCATGTGGTTAGCCTGGCACCGTGCCGACCCCCGGGCAATGCCTTCTCACCAGGATTTATAGTTGCTGGAAATAACTCGCCGACCGCGCGCGTTGGTTTTTTCCGCACTTGCTTTGAACTGAGGTTGCTCTGGCAGCGTGGCCAGAGCGGGGGGCCCGCTGCTCGACGCTTACGCCACGTCGGATCCATTCCGGCTGCCCGAACCACAGAGGTCTCGATGACATCCCCTCGCGCGACTCGTGTCGCAGTTCAACTATGTCCCGGCGGTACTCCGAGCTACGCAGCTTGGCGTCAAGCGGTCCTGGACGCCGAGGCCATGGGGGCCGACGTCGTATTCGGATACGACCACTTCCACAAGCCGTTCGTCGAGAACCAAGACGGTGTTCCACGACTGCTCCCCGAGCAACACGACGTCAACCACTTCGAAGGATGGACTGCCCTGGCCACCTGGGGTGAACTGACCACGCGGGTCGAGATCGGTCTGCTGGTATCCGGCATCGGCTATCGCAACCCCGACCTGCTGGCGGATATGGCCCGCACGGTCGACCACATCAGCGGCGGCAGGCTCATCCTTGGACTCGGATCTGGTTGGTATGAAAAGGATTACACCAGCTACGGATACGCCTACCCGACCGCCGGGGACCGCTTGCGGCTGTTCGTGGATGGTCTGGCCCGCATCGAGAACCGGCTCGCCCGCCTGATCCCGCCGCCGCTGCGCGAGATCCCGATACTCATCGGTGGTCCGGGCCTGGACAACTCCCTCCCGTTGGTCGCCGGGTTCGCCGACATCTGGCACACCGTCGAGCCGATCGACGAGTTCCGTCGCCGAGACGAGCAGCTCAAGTGGTACGCGGAGGCGGCCCAGCGTGACGACGCCGCCATCGAGCGCGCCGTGCCATGGACCGGCCCGAACGAGGCCGACCTGTACCGCAAGGAAGGCGTCACCCTGTTCACTGCGGAGATCCGGCCGACCGAAAAGGGTTATGACTTAAGCACTCTCGGTGAGATGATCGCCTGGCGCGACGGAGTGCCGCTCCGTAGCTAGCCCGTCACTGTCTGCCGCCCCGCCGGCGGATCATGGTCACGCTCGCACGTGCCACCCCGCGCAGCGCATAGACGGCGGTCACCACCGTCAGCAGGATCAGCAGGATGAACGTCGGCAGCCAGTTGCTGCGGCTGTGGCTGACATCCCACCAGACGATGGTGAACAGCACTGCGCACAGCAACAGCACTATGTCGCGCCAGTTGCCGCGGTAGGACACCGCGGCCTTGCGCATGGCTCGGCCCCGATCGGAGGCTTCGATCAGCTCGTCGATCCGGGCGTCGATCGTGCGCTGCAACTCGGCCCGTCTCTCGGCGGCCTCGGGAGGCAGCCTCTCCAGTAGGTCCATGTCCTGTTTGATCAAGCCGCGAAAGTCCGGCCCACGGAACTGTCCGGCGGCAATGGCCAGCATCACGCCGCCCAGTACCGGTGCGCTGTTCAGCGCGATCTGTCCCACACCCACGTCCGACCCTCCTCGTGTTTCCGCTCTTGTCGAGGATTGCCGAAAGTGGGTGAGTGGATCAACTATGGATCAGTTTTCGTGTTGCATCAAGATCAGCGGCAAGGATCGAATTCAATGGGAAGCGTTGTAGGGCCGATTATTTCGGTAGGAGGCCGCCATGGGGCCGGACCGGTGCGCCGTACGTTGGCCATACGGCGAGTGATGACGCGGAGCGCCTCGGCGAGTTCGACCCTCGCCAGGTGCGCACCCAGGCAATAGTGCACGCCGCCGCCGAGGGTCAGCATCGGTTTCGGCTCCGGACGGGTGATGTCCAGCCGATCGGGCTGGTGGTAGACGGTCTCGTCGCGGTTCGCCGACGCGGTGTTCGCCACAACGACGGTGCCGGCGGGGATGCTGATGCCCTCGAGTGCGACGTCCTCGCTCGCCACCCGGACCACCCCGACACTGATCGGTGTGTGACGGATCAGTTCCTCGACGGCCTGCGGCGCGAGTTCGGGGTGCTCAGCGAGTAGTCGCCACTGGTCCGGGTGTTCGGACAGGGTTTGCACTGCCGCGGCCAACTGGTGACGCGTCGTATCGGTTCCGGCGTTGAGCAGGATAGCGACCAGGTTCACCAATTCCTCATGCGTGAGCCCGTCGCCCTGTGCGCGAATGAGCTCGGAGATCAGGTCATCGGTGAGCGACCTTTGGCGGCTGGCGATCAGCGCCTCGATATAGGCCTCTAATTGTTCCCAAGCTCTCAGAATCGTTGACTCCGACCCAGCGACGTTGCCCCCGAACACTTTACTGATATCGGCCGCCCATGCCGAAAAGAGCCACCAATCCTCTCGAGGAGCACCCAGCATCTGGCAGATAATCGGAATGGGGTACGACCGGGCGATATCGGTGACGATGTCGCAGCGTCCGACGTCCGCGTACCGGTCGACAAGCGACGTGATCACCTCGATACAGGCGCCGCGCATCTGCGCCGCAGCTTTTGGAGTGAACGCCCGAGAGACCAAGCGACGCAAGCGGTGATGTTCGGCGCCGTCAAGACTGATCAGCAAGCGGCAGACCCGATCCCACAGTGGCCCGGAGCTGATGCCCTGTACCACCAACGCGATCCCGCGCGGCATAGCGAATCGCGAGTCGCGCAGCACTGAACGAACCAGGTCATAGGTCAGGATCTCAGGTCCGAACGGCCCCAAGGCGATTGGTGACTGCTGTCGGGCCTCCTTGATGAGTCGATGCATCTCTTCAGGATCGCGGGCGTCGTGATAGGCGATCGGCGGCAGGTCGATGTCGAACACGCTGGGGCGGTGGGTATCAACGGTCATGCTTTCCTCCTTGGATGGGATGGCTTCGACTATCCGGCGATGGCCGCCGCGGACCATCGGCCAACGTGCCAATTTGCGGGTACGCCGGACGCGTACATACGCGTGCTTGTGCGTGAACCATTAGCTATTTGGCTGATGTTTTGCGATCCGCGTCACCGCATGCTCGCTAGCATGAGCACATCGGAGTGGAGCGATCTTGGTGTGACTGTGAATGTGACTGGGCTGCCGACCGGAACGGTGACGCTGCTGCTTGCCGACGTCGAGGGATCGACCCGGCTATGGGAGACGCAGCCCGATGTCATGGCGGCGGCGGTGGCCCGGCTGGACGAGGCGCTGGCCGAGCTGGTGGTGACCCACGATGGCGTGCGGCCGGTCGAGCAGGGTGAGGGCGATAGTTTCGTCATCGCATTCGGCCGGGCCGCGGACGCCGTCGCGTGTGCTCTTGCGTTGCAGCGGGCGCCGCTGGCGCCGATCCGGCTGCGCATCGGGATACACACCGGTGATGTGCGATTGCGCGACGAGGGCAATTACGTGGGCCCGACGATCAATCGCACGGCCAGGCTGCGCGATCTGGCGCACGGCGGACAAACCGTGCTGTCGGGAACCACGGATGATCTGGTCGCCGAGTCATTACCGGAGGGTGCCTGGCTGATGGATCTGGGTGCGCACCCGCTGCGTGATCTGGCCCGGCCGCAGCGGGTGGTGCAGCTATGTCATGGCGATCTGCGTAATCATTTCCCGCCGCTGCGAAGTGTGAGTAGCGTTGCCGCGCATAACCTTCCGGTGCAGCTGACGAGCTTCGTGGGCCGTCGGGAGCAGATCGAGAACTTGCGAGATGCGTTGGCAGGCAATCGGTTGGTCACGTTGACCGGGGCCGGCGGCGTCGGCAAGACCCGGCTGGCGGTGCAGGTTGCGACCAGCACTGCCGGCGATTTCGACGGCGGCGTTTGGTATGTCGATCTGGCACCGATCACGGCGGCCGAGGTGGTGCCGGTGACGGTGGCCCGCGCGTTGGGTTTGCCGGATCAGCCGGGGCGATCGACGATGGACACGCTGCTTCGGTTCGTGCGCGATCGGCACATGCTGATCGTGTTGGACAACTGCGAGCACCTGCTGGATGCCTGCGCCACCCTGTTGGCGACGCTGTTGGCCGGTGCTGCGCGCCTGACCGTGCTGGCAACCAGCAGGGAGCCGGTGAACCTCCCCGGTGAGGTGACCTGGCTGGTGCCGTCACTGTCACTGGCCGACGAAGCGGTCGAACTGTTCGCCGAACGCGCCCGGCTAGCCAGACCAGAATTCACCGTCACCGAAGACAACAGCGCACAGGTCGCCGAAATCTGCCGTCGTCTGGACGGCATGCCGCTGGCGATCGAACTGGCCGCCGCGCGGGTGCGGGCACTGTCCCTGAACGAAATCGTCGACAGCCTGCACGACCGCTTCCGGTTGCTGACCGGCGGATCACGCACCGCTGTCCGGCGGCAGCAGACATTGCGGGCCTCGGTGGACTGGTCGCATGCGCTGCTGACCGAAACCGAGCGCATCCTGTTCCGACGGCTGGCCGTTTTCTACGGCGGATTCGATCTTGCGGCAGCGCAATTCGTGTGCGGAGGGGATGTGATCGAGCGGTATCAGGTGCTAGATCAACTGACGCTGCTTGTCGACAAGTCCCTCGTCGTCGCCGACGACAGTAGCGGTCGCACACGGTACCGATTGCTGGAAACGGTGCGCCAGTATGCATTGGAGAAACTCGGTGAGTCGGGCGAAGCCGACACCGTGCGGTCCCGGCATTGCGATCACTACACGGCAATCGCCGCACTACTCGACGCGCCGGCCCGGCCCGATTACGAAGAACAGCTCGATCAAGCCGAACTCGAGATGGACAACCTGCGCAATGCGCTGGGCTGGGATTTGGAGAATGGTGCCACTGAACGGGCGTCTGCGCTGGCGTCGTCCCTGCAACCGGTCTGGCTGACCCGGGGGCGAATCATGGAGGGCATGGCGTGGTTTCGCGTGATACCGGCTGCCGGAAACGATGTATCACCGGCGGTGCGGGCGCGTGCACTCGCCGATGAAGCCGTGCTGAAAGTATTCGCGGGTGGCCAGCATATGGAACTTGCGCAACGCTCGGTGCAGATTGCCCGCGAACTCGACGATCCCGCTCTACTCGCCCGAGCCCTCACCGCATCTGGTTTGTCCGCCGGTGCTCAATACGATTCTCAAACGGCCGCGACGTACTACTCAGAGGCGATCGGATTGGCCCGCGCTCTGAATGAGCGTTGGACCTTGAGCCAAATCCTGGCTTGGCAGAGCAACACCGGCTTGAACACTGGTGACCTCAATGCCGCACGACTGGCGGGCGAAGAGGGGCGCGACATCGCCGACGAGATCGGCGATCGAGGAAACTCGCGACAATGCCGACTGGCGATTGCTTGGTCATTTTTGGTGCAGGGCAACTTAGTTGAGGCTATTTCTCAGTTCCGGAACGTGACCGCGGAGTGCGATCAGACTCACGACCGCGTATCCGGGCCCATCGCCGCAATGGGTCTGGGCATATCGCTCGCGTATCACGGTGACCTGGAAGAGTCAGCCGCGGCGGGCGCCGCGGCGTTAACGGCGGCCGCTGATCTTGGCGAGTACTACCTGGGTATGGCGCACGCGCAGTTATCGCAAGCGAAAGTGGCTGCCGGTGATCTGGCGGGCGCATATGAGGCTGGTGAAGCCGCCTATCAGGGCATGTACCTACACCAACGACCGGTAGCCACTGCCCAGCGCGTGTTCAATACCAGTCAAGTCGCTCTGGCCCGTGGCGATTTGGCTGAGGCCCGTGAGCAGGTGGATGCGGCGATCGCCGTGGCAAAAGGCTGGCACCGGGTGGTAGCCCTGCTGCTTCGCGCACGCGTAGACATTGCCGAAAATATGCCCGTCGAAGCCGAGCGTGACGCTCATGATGCATTGAGCTGTGCCGTCGAGACTGACGTGTATCTTCATGTGCCGGATGCCTTGGAATGCCTCGCCGGTCTGTCGGTCCGCAGTGGCAGCCTCACCGAGGCGGCACGGTTGCTGGGCGCCGCGCAGAAGCTTCGGGAACGCATGGGCGTCGTGCGCTTCAAAATCCACGAAGGCGAATACCAGGAATTGGTGGCAGCGCTGCGAAAAGCAATGGAATTCAGCGATTTTGACGCCGCCTGGGTGGAGGGCGAGGCGCTTTCCATCGAGGAAGCGATCGCCTACGCGCAGCGAGGCCGCGGCCAGCGCAGGCGGCCGGACAGCGGCTGGGGGTCCTTGACGCCGGCCGAGCGTGACGTGGCCCGACTCGTCTGCGAAGGCATGGCGAACAAGGAGATCGCGACGCGGTTGTTCGTGTCGCCGCGCACGGTTCAGGCCCACCTCACGCACATCTACACCAAGTTGGGTATCGGCTCACGCGTGCAGCTGGTGCAGGAGGCAGCCCGGCAGGGCTGAGTACTCTTCATCGGACACCTGTCCAGCACTTGCGGCATCGACGCCGGTCTGCGCGGTGGCTGCGCCAGCGAATCACGAGCTACCGTGCTGTTCTCACCCTGATCGCACCGTTCTTGCCGTACCTGGAAGCGGTGGGCTAGAGTCGAGGCATAACCAGACACCTGTCCATAATTGACGATGAACGCAGCCCTGTTCGTCGGTGTCGTTACCAAATGGTCGGCCTAGCGGCGCTGCAGACCGGAGGATTTGTCCTATGCCCAGCAGGTACGCGGCCCTCACCCGCGATCAGCTCAGCACCCTCGTGCCGGAACTGCTGCTGATCGGTCAGATGATCGATCGATCCGGGATGGCTTGGTGCATCCAGCGGTTCGGCCGCGAGGAAATGCTGCAGATCGCTATCGAGGAGTGGGCGGCCGCGAGTCCGGTGTACACGAAACGCATGCAGCGGGCGCTTCGATATGAGGGTGTCGACGTCGTCACGATATTCAAGGGCCTGCAGCTCGACATCGGCGCTCCGCCGCAGTTCATGGATTTCCGCTACACAGTTCACGACCGTTGGCACGGAGAGTTCCAGCTCGACCACTGCGGTGCCCTGTTGGATGTCGAGCCGATGGGCGAGGACTACGTGCGCGGCATGTGCCACGACATCGAGGACCCGACGTTCGACGCCACCGCCCTGGCCACTAATCGTCGGGCTCAGGTGCGTCCGATCCACCGGCCGCCGCGAGTGCCTTCCGATCGGCAGCCGCACTGTGCGTGGACGGTGATCATCGACGATTCGAACCCCGAGGTGGGATTCATCCCGGCGTCGGAAATCATCGGCCGCAGTAACGCCGCCATGACCGAGCTCGACCCCATCGATGACAGCGAGCCCGGCCTGGCCGACTATTCGGGCCCACTGCTGTCCGATTTCGACTTCGGGGCGTTCTCTCACTCCGCGCTGGTGCGTATCGCCGACGAAGTCTGCCTGCAGATGCACCTGCTGTACCTGTCGTTCGCGTTGGCGGTGGGCAAGCGCGCGGGTGACGATGCCGCACTGGCGCATTCGATCGCCACCAAGCAGCTCATCGGTCTAGCCGGCTTGGCGGCGGAGCGAATTCACCGTGCGCTCGACCTTCCCGGCGGCCCCGAGGGTGCCGTTCGAGTGATGGAGCTGCATCCGCTGTTCAATCCTGCGGTCTATGTATTCGCCGACTTCGAGCGGGACGCGGTGCACCTGCGCGCCTCCCCGGCGCATGAAGACAACGCGTGGCCTGCGCTGGTGACACCGGATGCGTCCGAACCCCTGCAGGCGATCGCGAGCGCGGTGGACCCGCACCTGCGTGTCGAATCGGAGGGCACCGCAACGGAATGGACGGCGCATGTGTTCGAATCGAGCACCGCGGCAAAAGAATTCGATGAGGTCGCGGTGACGAAGTTCAGCGGCGGCTCGACCTTCGTCTTCCAGCCACGAAAGTCGTTGCCGCTCACGCCCGTTTAGACCCTCAACCGGGCTCGTCATCCTCGGCTGCGAACAGCTTCTCTGGGTGATGGAAGGTGTTGATGCGTGGTTGGCCGTGGTCGAGGTGGGCGGGTGGGAGCCATTCGGTGTCGCCGCGGGCATTTTTGCGGGTGGTCCAACCCTTCTCAGCCAGTCTGTTATCGGGCCCACAGGCCAGGGTGAGGTCGGTGACGTCTGTGCGGCCCGTGGTGGTCCAGCCGCTGACGTGGTGGACCTCGCTGTGGTAGCCGGATTGGTCGCAGCCCGGCCGGGTGCAACCACGCTCTAGGGCGTGCAGCATGAGCCGTTGGGCGGGGTTGGCCGAGCGCTGGGCGTGATAGAGCGCCAGCGGTTTGGCGTGGTCGAAGATCGCCAGATAGTGATGCGCGCCCTGGGCGGCCATGCGGATCAGGTCGGCCATCGGCAGCAGGGAGCCGCCGGCGGTGCGGGGTGCGGGCCGTGCCGGTGCCGGCTTCGAGGTCCTTCAGCGTCGTGGTCACGATGACGGTGACCGGCAGGCCGCGATGCTGGCCCAGTTTGCCGGAGGCGAACAGGGTGCGGATCGCGGTGGCCAGGGCGTCGTGATTGCGTTGGGTGGTGCTGCGCGGGTCGCGGCGCGCCGCCGCACTGTCTGCCGGTTCCCCGTACACGGCCGCGGCGTCGTCGTCGGGGTCGGCCATGCCGGGGGCAGCGAGCTTGGCCAACATGGCTTCAACCAATGCCCGCAGTTCGGGGGTGATCAACCCGGACAGCCGTGACATGCCATTCAAACTCTTGCTCGCCCAAGACGAGGCTGCGTTTGCGGGCCCGATCCTCCTCGGAGTAGTCGCCGTCGGGGTGCAGTAGGGCCATGAGTTGGTGGGCGTAGCGGGCCACCTGATCGGGCCGGTACTGGCGGGCTTTGCCGGCCAGGTCGGCTTCGGCGGCGGCGCGGGTGAACACATCGACATGGCTGGGCAGGTGGGTGAAGAAGTCGCGGATCACTTTGACGTGCCCATCACCGATCAGGCCGCGCCAGCGGTTCTCCGGTCAACGCCCGCCGCTCACCTAGATCCTCGGCGTCGGCGATGCGTCGGCTGGCTTCGGCTTTGGTGATCCGTAACCGCTCGGCCATCGCGCACGACAGGGTGCCACCCAGTTCCTCGGTGCTGGCGCGTGCCTGCAGTTGGTTGATCAACGCATGCCGCACGCTGCGTTTGCGGCGCTCCTCGCGTTCCAACCGGTCCAGCGCCCACATCAACTCAGGCGTTGTCAACGCCTCAAAGGACAACCCACACACCCGATCCAGCTCGGCATCGAACGCGTGGAAGACCTCCACGATCTCCTCACGCGAACTCGAAACCATACCGGAATTCTACGAAGACCCACTGACAAAAAACGAAGTAGCGCAGCAGATCTCAGCTACGGATCGAGCCCCTCGGATTGCGCGGTGGTGAACATCGCCGCCGGTATAAATCGGCGAATCGCACCAGCGGTAGGCGACATCGGCGGAAATGAATCCCGCGCTACGCGACCGATGCACCAAGTATCAAATTCACCGCTTCGTCGAGTTGCCCCGCGATCTCCGGGTAGGGCAGAAACCGAGCGGTCATCAACGCACCGGCGAACGTCATTTGCAGCGTCGACTTCACCGCCCGCGGCCACCCTGGACCGAGCGCGGCGCCGATCCGGCGGGCCACCTCGTCGGCGATCTCACTCCGCAGCGGGGTAACCGCGGGATCGTCGGCCATCAACGCCGCGCCGCATCCGGCGGTCAACTCGGGTTCGTCGGTGACGATGAGCGCCATGTCCCGCAGGGTCGCGCTCACTCGGGTCTTGGTGGTGTCGTTGACGTCGGTGTGCAACGGCAACTCACGGAGCAGCCGCAAGTAGACCGCCGCAACCAGAGCGCTTTTCGACGAGAAGTAGGTGTACGCGCTGGCCGGCGAAACCCCGGCGCGCTGGGCCACCGCCCGCATCGTCAAGTGCGCGTAAGACGATTCCCGCAATTCCTCGAGTCCCGCGTCGAGGACTTTGCGGATGGTCTGTCCGGGCCGCCGATCCGACCTGCGCGACGCGCCAGGAGACGGGACTTCTCTAGACACCCGTCCAGTGTATGAAGCAGCCACCTGTGCCACAACCGCGCGCCACGGGTAGCTGCCAAAAGCGTTATCGGTTGCGGTAGCGGAGACTGAGCCGTCCCAGCCGCTTGCCAGAACCAATCCAAGCTCAGAAACTGACGCCAGAAATACAGACATCTGTCCAGAAATAGCCGCCGGTAACCTTGGCTGTGTGACCGAACAGGACCGTCGCCGCTGGGATGAACGCTATGCCCAACTGGGACCCGCCGGTGCGGTCGCTCCACCCAGTTTCCTCGCCCCACACGCCGATCTGCTACCGACGACAGGTCTGGCACTGGATATCGCCTGTGGCCAGGGGACCGGATCCGTTTGGCTGGCCTGCCGTGGGTTGGATGTCCGGGGTATCGACATTTCCGCGGTCGCCGTCGAGCAGGCACGAGAGTTGGCGCGGCGCAACCATGTTGGCGATCGTTGCCGATTCGACATCGCCGACCTCGACCAGGGTCTGCCGCCCGGACCGCCCGCAGACATGATCCTGTGCAACAAATTTCGTGACAGCCGGCTCGACGGAGCACTGATCGAGCGCCTGGCACCGGGCGGGCTGCTGGCGATCGCCGTGCTCAGCGAGGTCGGTGCCGCGCCCGGGCCGTTTCGCGCGGCCCCCGGCGAGTTACCGAGCGCCTTCGCGGCTCTTCAGCTGCTCGCGGGCGACGAAGGCGACGGGCACGCATGGCTGCTCGCCCGGCGCTGACGAGGCAGGACTACCTGGCGCTGCCCTGTGGGCGGGCAGACCGACGACGGTGCTCGACGCGGCGCGCCGCAGTGGGGCCCCGATGTTGGACGGCCGGTTCGACGCGTGTGGATTCCGACGACGCCGATCGTGCGCCGGGACCACGACCACGTCCACGCCGGGCACCCGCGCCGCTCGGCCGGCGATGCTGCTGGGGAACAGCCACCGCGACCGGTGGTGCCTGATAAGGCGCGACCTCACCGACCAGCGTCTGCACCGCGGCGCAGGACGCAGTTACCTGCGCGGGCTTGACCTTGATGCCGGCCTTTCGTAACAAAACCTGCGTCTCCGCCTGCTGCTCGGGAAGCACCAACGTCACCACGTCACCCGCGCTGCCCGCGCGGGCCGTGCGCCCCGAACGGTGCAGATACGACTTGTGCTCGCTGGGCGGATCAATGTGCACCACAAGTTCGACGTCGTCGACGTGCACGCCGCGCGCCGCGATGTCAGTGGCTACCAGAACGCGGGCGTCCCCGGCGGCGAATCGGGCAAGGTTGCGGTCACGCGCCGGCTGGGAAAGGTTGCCGTGCAGATCCACCGCGGGAACGCCCGCCTCGGTGAGCTGCTTGGCCAGTTTGCGCGCCTGATGCTTGGTGCGCAGAAACAGAATCCGGCGACCGGTGCCGGACGCCAGCCGGTGCACCAGTTCCTTCTTCGCCTCGGTACTGGCGACATGGAAGACGTGATGGGTCATCGCGGCCACCGGGGAGTTGGCCTCGTCGACCGAATGCAGCACCTCGTTGCGCAGGAACCGCTTGACGAGTTTGTCGACCCCGTTGTCCAGCGTCGCGGAGAACAACAGGCGCTGGCCGGTAGCGGGCGTGGCGGTCAGAATGCGTGTGACGCCGGGCAGAAAGCCGAGATCGGCCATGTGATCCGCTTCGTCGATGACGGTGATCGCAACGGCATCGAGATTGATCAGCCGCTGTTTCATCAGGTCCTCGAGCCGGCCCGGACACGCCACCACCACGTCGACCCCGGATTGCAGCGCGGCCACCTGACGGTTTTGCGATACGCCACCAAAGATCGTCGTCACCTTCAAACCCTGTGCGGCAGCGAGCGGTTCCAGCGTGGCGGTGATTTGGGTCGCCAATTCACGAGTCGGGGCAAGCACCAAGCCCGAAGGCCGCGACGGACGCCTGTTGCGTCGGGAAATCCTGCTGATCAACGGAATCGAGAAGGCGAGCGTCTTTCCGCTGCCGGTCTTACCCCGCCCCAGTACATCGCGCCCGGCCAGCGCGTCGGGCAGCGTCGCAACCTGGATCGGAAACGGCTGGGTAATGCCGACCCTGTTCAGCGCACTGACGAGGTTCTCGGATACGCCGAGGTCGGCGAAACTTGTGTCGGTAGTCACTATTTCGGTGCCTTTCAGGCATCGGCGTGCGCGCATCGCGATACCGCGAATCCGAGCACGAGATGGCGAGATTGCCGGTGGGCAAAATCGATCGCCGCGAGAAAAGCTCGTGCTGCTTGCACGAATCATCTGGGATGGTGGATGACGATGCGTTCCACGACGTTGTCGGCAGGTGCGCCGACATTGCTGTCCAGCATAGCGCATGCGGCGCACAAACCATGACGGCGTTACGTCGCGGTCCGGTAATGTAACGCGGATGGAGCGGCGCGTCCTGGAAGCTGTCATCTACGAGCGCGAACCCCCGATCGCGCGGATCATCCTCAACCGCGTCGACAAGGCCAATACCAAGGACGCGGTTCTGGTGACCGAGGTCGACACGTGCCTGCACGAAGCCGACCGTGACAAGGAAATCAAAGTCGTCATCCTCAAGGGCAACGGCAAGGGGTTCTGCGGCGGCCACGTCGCTCGGTGGGGACCGGATGAAAATCCCTATCCCGACTTCGGTGACACCTTTGAGGATCTCTACAAGGGCACCGCAGATCTCTTCCTGTGGCCGACCCTGTACCTCTGGGAGTTTCCGAAGCCGACGATCTCCCAGATTCACGGCTACTGCATGGGCGGCGGGATCTACCTCGGTCTGCTCACCGATTTCTGCGTCGCGTCAGAGGACGCGTATTTCCAGATGCCGCTGGCGCAGAGCCTCGGTGAGCCAGGCGGTCACACGATGATCGAGCCGTGGTTGCTGATGAATTGGCACCGCACCATGGACTGGTTGCTGCTGGCGCCAACGCTTACCGCCGAGCAAGCCCTCGAATGGGGACTGCTCAACAAGGTGGTACCGCGCGAGGACCTCGAAGACACCGTCGAGGAGATGGCTCGCAAGATCGCCCAGATTCCGCTGACCACGCTGATGGCGGTGAAGAACAATGTGAAGCGAGCCTGGGAGCTGATGGGGATGCGGGTGCACCTACAGGTCAGTCACATCCTGACCAACATGGTCGGCGCGGCATCCGACGTGCAGGCCCGCCGCGCCGAACTCATGCAATCAGGCATGAAGCCGCGCGATTTCATCGGCCGCGCCCAGGAGGGCGAGCAGACGTAGAAGCTCCCGCGGACCCGGCGTGTCGCGGGCTTTACGTTCCCCCGCAAGCGGGAGGTGCCCCCAGCTCGCGGGAGGGAGGTGCCCCCAGCTCGCCAGGTAGCCGGCGCCTTGCCGCGTGGCGGGCGGCCACGTAGCCGAACACCATCGAACTCGCGATGCTCGCCCCGGCCCCCGGATAGGTTCGGCCCATGACCGTGGCCGTGGTGTTGCCGGTCGCGTAGAGACCCTCGATCACCCGATCCTGCTGATCGAGAACCTGCGCGTATTCGTTGGTGATCACCCCACCGCACGTTCCGACATCGGCCGGGAGCACCCGTGTCGCGTAGTAGGGCGCCCGGTCCAGCGGACCGACCGCGGCGTTGGGCCGGTAACCCGGATCGCCCAGGCAGTCGTTGTAAGCCGACTGACCACGTCCGAAGTCGGGATCCAGGCCCTTGGCCGCAAACTTGTTGAACCGCTGCACTGTTCGGACCAGTTCGTCGGCGGGCAGCTCGATCTGGGCGGCGAGTTCGCGCAGTGTTCCGGCCCGCTTGACGGCACCACTTTCGATCAAGGCGGGCGGAAGGTGCTGACGGTTGAGCGGGTTGGTGCCGGCGACGTAGCGGCGCACGTACCCGTCATCGAAGATCATCCAGCACGGCACCGCCTTGTTGGCATACATGGCTTTGCCGACCTCGACGTAGGAGTTCGACTCGTTGCAGAACCGTCGGCCGGTCGAGTCGACGTAGATGGCACCGGGGCGCTGGCGCCCCGAACCCAGCGACGCGGCGGCCGCGCCGCCGTTGGCAATGAAAACCGAAGGCAGCCACCAGGCTTCGTCAAGGAGATCGGTTTTGGCACCCAGCCGCATCGCGGTCTGCAGCACCTCGCCCGTGTCACCGGCGTTGGCGATCGACCACTGGCCGTCGTTGGGCTGGTCGCCGCTGTACTGGCGTCGCATTTCCGCATTGTGGCCAAAACCACCCGCGGCCAACAGGACTCCCTTGCGGGCCTCGACATTCACCGTCACCCCGTCGCGGGTGATGCGGGCGCCCGCGACGCGGCCATCCTCGACGATCAGGTCTGCCATGGCGGCATTGATCCACAGCGGAGGCCGGCCGTCACTGAGATCGATGAGCACCTTGAGCATCTGACCGATCAACGAGGCGCCGTTGGTCAAAAGGCGCCGGCGCGCGATCCGCGCCGCCCTGGTCCGCGCGAACACTCTGGCCGCCACCGCGAATGCCCGCGCCGAGCGGTTGTAGTACTGCACCGAACGCAGCTCGTTGGTGAGCACTACGTACCCGTAGTTTTTGGCCAGCGCCGGCTGCACCTTGTCGTGCCATGCCCCGAGTTCGGCAGCATCGAACGGGATTCCCTCGACGGCGCGACCGGATTCATTGCCGCCCTTGTGATTCGGGTAGTAGTCACTCCAGCCCGCACAGCGGATCAGCCGAACCCCTCTGCGCAGCAGGAAATTGATCATCTCGTAGCCCGCCGTAAGAAACATCTCCCGGCGCGCGGGGGAGGACGGCGCGCCAATGTCGCCGACCACGTCGGCCAGGTAGGCGAGACCGTCCTCGTGCGAGTCGGCGATGCCGTCGGCCCGCATCAGCGGATTGTTCGGCAGCCAGACGATCCCGCCGGACAGCCCGGTCGAACCGCCGACCAGTGGCTGCTTCTCCACGATCAGCGGTTCCAGCCCGGCGTCCAGCGCCGCCAGGCCGGCCACCATGCCGCCCCCGCCGCTGCCGGCGATCAGCAGGTCGACCGAGTGGTCCCAGTTGGTGCTCATCGCGCGATTCCCGGCGCGGTGAAGCCGAGGTCGGCGATCGGGACGTCGATGGTGGTGTTGGTCTTCTGGATCGCCGGCACCAGAGCCTCATACGGCAGGTCGGCGAGGAAACCGTCGATGACGCGCTCAAAGTTCGAGATGAGCCCTTCGATTTGACTGGACAGTCGCATGTACTCAAAACCCTTCGAGTGCAAGCCCTTCTGTTGCCTGGGCAGGTTGGAGAGGTCTTGGGCCGGGATCGGTGGCCAGCGTGGGTCGTCGGGGGCCATGGGTTCCGGCGGGTGGGTCTGCCGGTGAGCTGGTCCGGCGGGATGCGGGTGAGCGACCAGATCTCGAACAGGGTTTCCTCCGGTCCCACCGGCCGGATCCGGTATGACGACGCGCTGCTGTACTGCGGCAACAGGAAATAATGCGGAAAGCAAAACCCGATCGCGTCGACGATGCCGCGGCGCTGCAGTTCGTTGAGGTCGGGAATGTCGCAGCCCCTGGCCCGGTGCCAGCGCACCACCGCATCGTTCAGGGTCGCTTTCCACACCGCCATCGCCTCGGCCGGGTCGGCGGGCAACTCCATGTTCTGCAGGCCTTCCGCGATGCGGATGTCGTTCTCGTGGGTCATCCCGGCCATGCCCTCGCCGAGTGTGCGCATGAAATACAGGCTGGTTTGGATCAGTCCCGGCGGCTGGCCGGTGGCCGGCTGTGACGATGGAAGCAATTGCGGGTGGGTCTGAGGAACGTGGTAGCCCTCCATGAACGCCGCGGTCGCAAGCTTCCAATTCACCGGAAGCCGGCACGACTGCCACCATTCGGTCCGTAACGACTCGACCTTCCAGGCGTCGTAGATCGTCGCGAACGGTTCGAAGCAGTCCCGCAAACCCGGTGCGCCGTCGTCGAAATTGATCCATGCGCAGCCGCCCCAGAGTTCGCACCGCACCGGAACCAGGGCCAGGTCCTGCGGGTCCAGGTTCGACTCGTCGAACGCATCGGAACGCAGCACAAAAGTGTTGCGCCCGTCGATGCCCCAGCACCAGCCGTGGAACGGGCACACAAACGTGCGGCGAGAGCCGTTGCCCTCCACCAACTTCACGCCCCGGTGCCGACAGGCGTTGTGATAGGCCCGCACGTTCTCGGCGTCCAGCCGCACAACGATGACCGACTGGTCGAGGATCTCGTACTCGACGAAGTCGCCCGGCTTCGGGATTTCCTCGAGACGGCACGCCATCTGCCACACCCGGGGCCAGAACTTCTCGTTTTCCAGCGCGTAGAACTCGGGGTCGTAGTACCGCTGCTTGGGAATGCGGTCAGCGGCCTGTACCGCCCACGGCACCGGGAGCGGTGTCCAGTTCACGTCGGTACGCATCGGGTTCACCTCGTTCGTTGGATGTTTTACAGGATCCGAGACATCCGTCCCTGCCAGTACTTTTCGCGGATGCGCCGCTTGTAGAGCTTGCCGTTCGGATCCCGCGGCAGCTCTGGGTCGAAGTCGACGGTGCGCGGGCACTTATAGGTCGCCAGGTGTGCCCGGCAGTAATCGATGAGCTCGGCTGCCAGGACGCTGTCACCCACCACGCCGGCCGCCGGCTGCACGACGGCCTTCACCTCTTCGCCGAACTCGTCGTTCGGCACGCCGAAGACCGCCGCGTCAACCAGTTTGGGATGCATGACAAGGAGGTTCTCCACCTCCTGCGGGTAGATGTTCACCCCGCCGGAGACGATCATGAACGTGGAACGGTCCGTCAAGTACAAGTACCCGTCTTCGTCGACGCGGCCCACGTCTCCCAAGGTGCGCCAACCGCGGTCGTTGTAGACGGCGGCCGTCTTGGCCGGATCCTTGAAGTACTCGAAGTCGGGACCGCCCTCGAAATAGAGCTCGCCGGATTCACCGACCGGCAGCTCGTTACCGTCCTCACCGACCACGTGCACGGCAGTCATCGGGATGCCGACCGAACCCGGGTGTGCCAGCCACTCCTGCGGCCCGATCGTGGTGCCCGCGAAGCCTTCAGTGCCGCCGTAATATTCGTGAATGATCGGCCCGAACCAACTCATCATCCGGTGCTTGACGGCGACGGGACAGGGTGCGGCCGCATGGATCACGCACTGCAGACTCGAGACGTCGTACTTGTCGCGCACGTGCTCGGGCAGCTTGAGCATCCGTACAAACATGGTCGGCACGAACTGAGCGTGCGTCACCCGATGTGTCTCAATAAGTTGCAATACCGTCTCGGCATCGAACCTGGGCATCAGGATCGCCGCGGCCCCAACCCGATTGACCGCCATGGTGTAATTCACCCCGGCAGCGTGATACATCGGCGCGGGGGACAGGTACACGCTGGACGGGCTCATGCCGTACTTGCGGGTCAGGGCCATCTCTAGAACCGCCTGCGCCCACGACCCGTTGCCATCCTCGGGCAAGGGGCGTCGCACCGCTTTGGGCCTGCCGGTGGTGCCCGAGGAGTACAACATCTCCGAGCCGTCCGATAGTGCCGGCGGCGGGCCAGCGGTCGCCAGCGCATCCTCGTATGTCCGCCAGCCTGGCCGGCCAGCGCCGACCATGAGGTGAATGTCTACCCCCCGGTTGACATGTCGGATGTGGTCGGCCAGTTCCGGCATCGAACCGTCGACAAAGACCGCCCGAGCGTCCGAGTCGTCGATGACGTAGGCAACCTCGTCCGTGGTGAAGTGGGTGTTGACGGCGGTGTAGTACAGACCGGAAAGCTGGCAGCCCCAAGTGATTTCGAAGAACTCCGGCCGGTTCGGCAGGATCAGCGCCACCCCGTCGCCGCGCAGCAGCCCCGCGTCGTGCAACGCCGCGGCGACCTGCCGGCTCCGACCATAAAGCCTTGCATACGAGACCGCGTCGCCGTCGACGATCAAGGCCGGTGAGTCCGGTGCTGTCCTTGCGTGGTCGGCGATGTTCACGGACGAACTCCGGCCGGCCTAGTCGCTGGCGGCACCATCGTTCGATGCGGCCGCCGCGGCCGCCTGACGCCGGGCGTGTTCGGACGGCAAAACCTTGTCCCGGAACACCGTCTGGATCAGCTCTTGTACGTCCTTGCTGATCGAGGCGAGGGCGACCAGGTCATTGGAGCTCTGCCAGTGCACCCGCATGCCCATCAGCTCCCAGGCCCGCTTGAGATTCGCCTTGGTCGCCAAAAGGGTGGTCATGGGCGCCTGAGCGATGTGGCGGGCGATGGCATCGACGCGCGAATCGAGTTGGTCGCGCGGCACGACTTCGTTGACCAAACCGACTTCCAGTGCCTTCTTGGCGTCGATGACCTCGGCCAGGAACAGATAATACGCGGCGCGCCGCCAGTTCATGAAAACCCATGGCTCGATGGAACATTCGCCGGATGGCATGCCGAATCCCTGTAACGGCGGATAGGAGAAGTAGGCGTCCTCGGAGGCGATGACGATATCGGTCGTCAGACCCATGTGCGTGCCGCCGCCCACGCAGTAGCCATGCACCTGCGCGATCGTGGGCTTGGAGAACTCCCACAGGTTCAGCGTCGGCTTGACGAACAGATCCGTCTGCGGCTTCCACGGGTGACCCATTCTCATGGCGCCTTCGACGAAGGCCGGATAGTCGACGGCATTGTTCCCGATCGCATGCCCGGAGCAGAAGCCCTTCCCGTTGGCCTTGAGCACCAGCACCTTGATGTCGTAATCGCGGTCGGCGTCCAGCAGTGCGGCGTCCACCTCCTCGGCCAGTTTCTGGTCCTGGGCGTTGGCCTTCTCCGGCCAGTTCAGCGTCACACGCGCGATCGGGCCTTCCTTCTCGTAGATGATTCTTTCGCGGGTCTCGTTGAGATCCATGGCTCCGCCTTTCCGTTAAGAGGTGATGACGCCGATCTGAGTGCCGATGTCGTAGGTCGTGCCGGTCTGAGCCGTCCACTGCACGGTGCCGGATGCGCCGGCTTCGATTTCCTGCTCCACCTTCTCGGTGGCGATGACGTAGATGGGTGTGCCCTCCTCGACGTACTCGCCGCCGGCCACAAGTAATTCGGTCAACTCCGCTTCCGCGACCGCCACCGATACCCGAGGTATCCGAATGATGAAGTCAGCCACCGGCGCTCACCCGGTCCGCGGCATCCAGGGTGCGCCGCGCGGCGGCCACGACACGCGCCGGCGACGGGAACACCTGAGCCTCCAGCGCCGCCGCAGCAGGGTTGGGCACGAAGCGTGCGCCCACCCGCTGCACGGGTGCGACCAACTCACCGAACAGTTCGGACTGCAGGATCGCCGCGATCTCCGCGCCCGGACCGGCGAACTGCACCGCGTCGTGCACGACCACCGCCCGGCGGGTACGACGGACCGATTCGACAACGGTGTCGACGTCCAGGGGCACCAGCGTGCGCAGGTCGACGACTTCTGCGCTGACATCCTGCTCTTGCAGCGTGGCCGCCGCGGCCAGGGCGTCGTGCACGGCGCGGCCGTAGCTGATGAGTGTGACGTCGGTGCCGGCACGCTTGATGTCGGCTTGCCCCAACGGAATTGCAAATCCGGGGTCGAGCGGGACGAGTCCCTTTCTGCTCTGCAGCCGAATCGTCTCGACGAACAGGCAGGGGTCGGGATCGAAGATCGCCGAGGTCAGTAAACCCTTGCCGTCACGCGGGGTGGACGGCACGATCACCTTCATCCCGGGGATGTGCATGAACCATGCTTCGAGGGACTGTGAGTGGGTGGCACCGGTGGCCAGGCCTGCGTACACCTGGGTACGCACGGTGATCGGCGCGGACGTCCGCCCCGCGGTCATGAAGCGCAGTTTGGCGGCGTTGTTGATCAATTGATCGGCGGCGATCCCGATGAAGTCCATGATCATGATCTCGGCCACCGGCAACAGGCCGTCTATCGCGGCGCCGATGGCTGCGCCGAGAATGCCGGCCTCGGAGATCGGGGTGTCCAGCACGCGGTCGTGCCCGTACTTGGTCGAAAGTCCTGCTGTGGGACCGGATGCGCCGGGATCGGCGATGTCCTCACCGAGCAGGAACACCCGGTCGTCGGCCTCGAGTGCCTGATCCAGCGCGAGGTTCAGCGCCTCGCGCATGGTCATCTCTTTATCCGTCTCTTTTTTCGTCGCCATCGCCCCTACCCCGGGAAATTGATCGGAGTCGCGTACACGTCCCGCTCGAGTTCCTCGACCGATGGTGAACCGGCGTCGAGCACCGAGCGCAGCGCCGCCTCGACGGCTTCCCTCGCATCGGCGTCGATGCGGTCGAGTTCTTCGGCACTGCAGGTACCCTCGTCGGCCAGCTTGGTGCGGAAGCGTGGAACCGGGTCGGCCGCCAGCGCATCGGCGAGCTGATCCTTGGGGATGTAGGGCATCCGGTCACCGAAGTAGTGACCCCGGAAGCGGAACGTGACGCACTCGACGAAGGTCGGCCCGCCGCCGCTGCGCGCGCGCGTCAGCGCCTCCTCGAGTGCGGCCCGGACCGCCAGCGGGTCATTGCCGTCGACGCGGAAGCCGGGCATTCCGTACCCGGCCGCGCGGTCGGCCACGCGCTCGATCTTCATCGTGTCCGAGGTCGGCGTCATCTCGGCGTACAGATTGTTCTGGCACACGAACACCAACGGCAGATCCCACAATGCGGCCATGTTGGCGGCCTCGTGAAAGGAGCCGGTGTTGGTGGCGCCGTCACCGAAGCTGACCACCGTAACCCGGTCCAGCCCTTTACGTTTGCCGGCCATCGCCAGACCGACGGCCACCGGCGGCCCGGCACCGACGATGCCTGTGGACAGCATCACGCCCTTGTCGGGATTGGCGATGTGCATGGTGCCGCCCTTGCCGCGGCCGGCCCCGATGCTGCGGCCCATCATCTCGCCGTAGATCTCCTCGAGCGGCACTCCCTTTCCGATCAGGTCGTGCAACCCCCGGTAGGTCGTCACCAGCTGATCGTCGGGGCGCAGCGACACCCCCATGGCCGCGGCGATGGCCTCCTGGCCGCGCGACGGCCAGTACACGCACATGAACTCCCCGGTGGCGATGCCTTTGGACAGCCGGTCGTCGGCGGTCTTCATCAGCACCATCAGTTCGTAGATACGCCGCTGCCCGTACGAATCCCGCTGCGGTGCAGAGCCGTCGGCTGTCATGATCCCGACCACGGTTTGACCTTGAGGAAGCCACCGGCGTCGACCCGCAGTTGTTGTCCGGTGACGTAGCGGGCGGCGTCGGAAGCCAGGAACAACACGGCCTCACTGATATCTTCGGGTTCCACGTAGGGGATCGGCATCGCCTGCACCAACGGGAAGATCGGCTCGGCGTCCTCGCGGGTCGGATTCGGCAGGTCGGGCCGGAACGCCCGGTACATCGGCGCGCTGTGCAGCATGTCGGTGTTGACATTCGTGGGATGCACGGCGTTCATCCGGATGCAGAACGGTGCCAGCGCGCGGGCGAAGTCGTTGACATAATGCGACGCAGCGATTTTGGCAAACGCATACCCGGCGCCGCCGGGACCGCCGTCGATGCCGGTGGTGTTCATCGACGACATGAACGCGGCGTTGGATCCGATGACGATCACCGACGCGCCCGCTTGCAGATGCTTGAGGCTGCTGTGCACGAGATTGAGCACGCCGACCAGATCCACGTCGACGGCATCGGCGAACGCCTGCGGCGGCAGGCCGGCGGTCAGCGGGCAGATGCCGGCATTGGCAATGACGACGTCCAGACGGCCCAACTCGGCGACCCCGTCATCGAGCGCGGCGGACAGCGCGGCACGGTCACGGACGTCGACGATTGCGGAGAAGACCCGCTGACCCTCCTTCTCCACCAGGCGCACGGTCTCTTCCAGATCTTCGGGCCGCGCCAGCGGATACTCGTTGGTCTCGATGTCGGCACACAGGTCCAGTGCGATGATGTCGGCGCCCTCGGCAGCCAGCAACCGGGCGTGCGATCGACCCTGCCCCCGCGCCGCCCCGCTGATCACCGCCACCTTGCCGGCTACCCGGCCCCCTGGCCGGCTCACGCTGGGCCCTGCCGATTCAGCGAACTATGTTGTGTCACAGGGTTATTAGCAATCGGACCAATGGTCGGCTCCATAGCATCTCTTTCACGACAGCCGCGCCGGACGCCCCCGCGCATGGCTGCAGTCGCGCCATCAATATGGCCTACAGTAGCTAGAATATCTAAAATAGCAAGAAATGACGCGGGCGACCGGAAGGGCGGGCGATGACGGGAATGCTCAGCGGTGTTCGAGTGGTCGAGTTGGCGTCCTGGACATACGTTCCGTCGGCCGGAGTAGCTCTCTCGGATTGGGGCGCCGACGTCATCAAGGTCGAAGGTGTCACCTCGGGAGATCCCGGTCGGGCGTTGGTGGTCGGCGGTTTCACGCGCGACGCGGCGCGTGCGGACGCCGACTTCATTCTGGAGTTGAGTAACCGGGGTAAACGCAGCATCGCCATCGACATCAAGACCGACACCGGTCGGGAGTTATTCGGCCGCCTGCTGGCATCGGCGGACGTGTTCTTGACCAATTGGCTGCCCGGCGCTTTGCAGCGGGCCAGACTGACCGTGGAAGATCTGCGCTCGTTCAACCCGAACATCATCATCGCCCGGGGCACCGGCCTGGGTGTGCGCGGACCGGACCGCGACCGCGGCGGCTTCGACGCCGCCACCTACCTGGCCCGCGGTGGAGTCGCCTACACGCTGACCCCGTTCGGCACCGAGCACCCGGCGGTTCAGGGTCCCGCCTTCGGCGACCTGCAGGGTGGCGCGACCTTGGCCGGCGGGGTGTGTGCCGCGCTGTTTAACCGGGAACGGACCGGCGAGCCCGGCATCGTCGACTCCTCGCTACTGGCTCAGGCGATGTGGGCCATCGCGCCGTCGATTTCGGTTGCCGACTTGTTCAACATCGACGGAATCCCCGGAGCCCCACCCGGATTGACGATCAATCCGCTGGTGGCCAGGTACCAGACCAAGGACGACAGGTGGATTCAGCTCGTCTTCCTGCAACCCGACAAATTCTGGGCCGGCTTCTGCCGGCGCATGGGCCTGGCCGAGCTGGTCGACGACGAGCGGTTCGTGCCTTCGGCCAATCTGATCGCCAACGCCGCGGAGGCAACGGCGATCTTCGCCAAAGCCTTTGCGCGCCATGACCTTGCGCACTGGCGGGAGGTGCTGAAGGACGAGCCGGGAGTGTGGGGTGTCCTCGCGACGCCGAAGGAGACCCTCAACGACCCGCAGGTCGAACCCAACGGATACGTGATCACCAACGTCGATGACAACGGCGAGAAATATCGGACCGTCGCAGCCCCCGTGCAATTCGACGAAACCCCGCCCGGCCCAACGCGTGCGCCCGAGCACGGCCAGCACACCGAGGAGATCCTCCTCGAGCTCGGTGTCGACTGGGATGAAATCGCCCGGGCGAAGGACGTGCAAGCGATTCTGTGAACCGACCCGCACAAATACCGGGTTGGCCGCCGCGACCGGGATACCCTTTGCCCGAAATTGATGCCGCTGGCCCCTGACCGCGCCAGCGAGTGGCAGGAGGCAAAGTGTCGTATCTCATCGCGGCGCCGGAGTTTCTGTCGGCGGCGGCCTCGGACCTGGCCAATCTCGGCTCGTCGCTCTCAGCGGCCAACGTGGCCGCCGCGGCCCCCACCACAGCACTGATCGCGGCCGGCGCAGATGAGGTATCCGCTGCCATCGCAGCGCTGTTCGGTGCGCATGCACAGGCTTACCAGTCGTTGAGCGTCCAGGTGGCGACGTTCCACCGGCAATTCGTTCAAGCCCTTACCGTCGGCGCGGACGGCTATGCGTTGGCTGAGGCCGCCAACGCAACGCCGTTGGCCGCACAGTCTGTGGCAGAAGACCTCCTCGCGCTGATCAACGCGCCCACTCAAGTGCTATTCGGTCGGCCATTGATCGGTAACGGCGCAAACGGCGGCGTCGGACAGAGCGGCGGCGACGGCGGGATCCTGTTCGGCAACGGCGGCAACGGCGGTCCCGGCGGCCCGAATCAGGGCGGTGGCAACGGCGGGAATGCGGGGCTGTTCGGCAACGGAGGAAACGGCGGGCAGGCGGGCAACGCGACCGTGCCCGGAGCCGGTCCGAACGGCGGTGCCGGGGGTAGCGGCGGGTTGCTCTGGGGTAATGGTGGTACCGGCGGCGGCGGTGGAAACGCCTTCGGCGTGCCCGCGGCCGGCCTGGTGGGCTTCTCCGGCGGAAACGGCGGAATCGGCGGCGGGGCCGGATTGCTGTACGGATTCGGTGGAGCGGGCGGCGCGGGAGGCATCGGCGGCAACGGCGCCGCGTTCGGTGCCACCGGCGGCAATGGCGGCCTCGGCGGTCTCGGCGGCGACGGCGGACCCGGTGGTCTGCTCTTCGGCAGCGGGGGTGCTGCCGGCAATGGCGCACTCGGTGGTGACGGCGGCGTCGGCGTCATCACCGGCTACGCGGGATCCGGCGGTTTTGGCGGCACCGGCGGGCAGGCTTCGCTGTTCGGCGTGGGCGGTCAGGGGGGCAACGGCGGCGGCATCGGCACCGGCACCACGGTGGCCGCACCGCCCAGCCTGCAACCAGTTGGCGGTATGGGCGGCGCGGGCGGCCGCGGCGGGGTACTGATCGGGCTGGGTGGCAACGGCGGTAACGGCGGGGCGACCAGCGCCGGCAGTGTGCTGTATGCCAGCGGCGGCAATGGCGGCAACGGCGGCTGGGTGTTCGGCTTCGGCGGCAACGGTGGCAATGGTGGCGCCGGGGCGGGCAGTGTCGCCAACGGGGTGCGGGCGGTAACTCGGCGCTGCTGTTCGGCTTCGGTGGCGCGCACCGCGGGTGCCGGCGGCATCGGCACGGGCGGTAGTGGCGGTTTGGGCGGGCTGCTGTTGGGCAACGGCGGCGCCGGCGGCAACGGCGGGCCCGGTGGCGCGGGGGCCGGTGGGTCCGGCGGCAATGCGCAGCTGATCGGCAATGGCGGCAACGGCGGGGCCGGCACCGGTGGCGCGCCCGGCGGCGCTGGTGGGTCGCGCGGATTGCTGCTTGGCCAAAATGGCGCCACCGGGCCCAGCTGAGCACGAGGGAACAGGGCAAATTGCACAGTGTTCGGTGATCCGGACGGCGAACTGCACAGACTGGTATGCATCCGCGCCGAATGCGCGGCAATCGGGGAATTGTTCAGTAAGGTGACGGCGTGAATGCCGGTCGCGAGTCGGGGCATGTCAGGCTGGATCTGCAGGGCCGGCTGCAGCGTTACGAGCAGGCCTTCGCCGACCTCGATGCACCGTTCGCGTTCTTGGACCTCGACGCGCTGTGGAGCAACGCGACACAGCTGCTTGACCGGGCGGGCGACAAGCCGATCCGGGTCGCGTCGAAATCGTTGCGCTGCAGAGCGATCCAGCGGGAGATCCTCGATTCAAATCGTCGCTTCGACGGACTGATGACCTTCACTCTGGACGAGACACTGTGGCTGGCCGGACACGGCTTCGACAATCTGCTGCTGGCCTACCCGCCGACCGATCGGGCGGCCCTGCGCGAGCTCGGCGAGTTGACGGCCGAGAACCCCGACGGCGCACCGATCGTGATGGTGGACAGCGTCGAGCATCTCGACCTGATCGAGAGCGCCACGGATCAGCCGGTCCGGCTGTGCCTCGACCTGGACGCCGGTTACTGGCCCGCCGGTGGCCGGCTGAAGATCGGGCCGAAGCGTTCGCCGCTGCACACCCCCGAGCAGGCACGCGCACTGGCGGTCGAGATCGCCCGGCGCCCGGCTTTGCAGCTGGTGGCGCTCATGTCCTATGAGGGTCATATCGCCGGTTTCGGTGACCGGGTCGCCGGCAAGCATGCGCAGAACCTCATCGTCGGATGTATGCAGCGCCAGTCGATCGCCGAGTTGCGTGAACGGCGCGCGCGGGCTGTCGAACTCGTGCGCGAGGTGGCGGATCTGCAGATCGTCAACGCCGGCGGCACCGGGGATCTGCAGCTGGTCGCCCAGGAACCGGCGATGACCGAGGCGACCGCCGGCTCGGGGTTTTATGCGCCGACGCTGTTCGACAGCTATTCGTCGTTCACCCTTCAGCCCGCGGCGATTTTCGCGTTGCCGGTATCGCGTCGCCCCGATGCCCAGACGGTGACCGCCCTCGGTGGTGGTTATCTGGCCAGCGGTGTCGGCGCCAAAGACCGGATGCCGACCCCCTATCTGCCGACCGGCTTGAAGCTCAACCCGATGGAGGGCACCGGCGAGGTGCAGACCCCGTTGACCGGCGCGGCCGCCCGGCGGCTGAAGATCGGCGACAAGGTCTACTTCCGTCACACCAAGGCAGGCGAGCTGTGTGAGCGGTTCGATCGCCTGCATTTGGTGCGCGGCGCGGCGATCGTGGGCACCGTGCCTACGTATCGGGGCGAGGGGCGCACCTTCCTGTGATTGCCAACGAACGAAAGCTGGTGCGATGAGCGATAACTGGAACAACTGGGCTGGTGACCAAATCTGCGCGCCGTCGGCCATCAAGCGACCGACGTCGGAGGCCGAACTGGTCGAGATCGTTGCCAAAGCCGCGCAGCGGGGCGAGCGGGTGCGCGCGGTCGGCTCCGGGCACTCGTTCACCGATTGCGCCTGCACCGACGGCGTGATGATCGACATGACGGGCTTGCAGCGGGTTATCGATGTCGACCGGGCCAACGGACTGGCGACTGTCGAAGGTGGGGCCAAGCTGCACACGCTGTTCGCGGAGCTGGCTCGGCACGGGTTCGGCATCGAGAACCAGGGCGATATCGACAAGCAGTCGATCACCGGCGCCACCGCGACCGCCACACACGGTACCGGCGCGCGGTTCAAAAACGTCTCGGCGCAGATTGTTTCGGCGCGACTGGTCACCGCCGCCGGCGACGTGCTGACTGTGTCCGAGGACTCCGACAAGGACGAATACCTGGCCGCCCGGGTCTCCCTCGGTGCGCTGGGGGTGGTCTCCCAGGTCACCTTCAAGGTGGTGCCGCTGTTCACCCTGCACCGCACCGACGAGCTACGTCCCCTGATCACCACGCTCGAGCGCCTCGACGCCGACGTGGACGCGAACGACCATTTCGAGTTCTTCGTCTTCCCGTACGGCGACACGGCGCTGGCGCGCACGACCCGTCGCAGCAACGAAGAACCCCGCCCGGCGCCGGCGTGGAAGAAAAGACTGGGAGAGGAAGTCGAGAACGCCGGCCTGAACGTCATCTGCCGCACCGGCCGGCGATTCCCCCGCGCAGCACCGCAACTGAACCGCCTGATGACCAGCCTGATGTCGCCGTCGACCGTTCAGGATCACGGGTGGAAGGTCTACGCCAGCGCGCGCAACGTCAAGTTCACCGAGATGGAGTACGCGATCCCGCGTCAGCACGCGCGCGAGGCGGTGCAGCGGGTCATCGACCTGGTGCGGCGGCGAAAGCTGCCGATCATGTACCCGCTCGAGGTGCGTTTCAGCGCTCCGGATGACGCGTTCCTGTCGACCGCGCACGCCCGCGACACCTGTTACATCGCGGTGCACCAGTTCATCGGTATGGAATATGAGAACTACTTCCGCGCCGTGGAAGAGATCATGAACGAATATGCGGGACGACCGCATTGGGGCAAACGGCATTACCAAACCGCGGCCACCCTCAAGGATCGCTATCCCGAATGGGGGCGCTTCACCGCGGTGCGCGACCGCCTCGACCCCGACCGGGCTTTCCTCAACGATTACACCCGGCGCGTGCTGGGAGACTGATCGAACGCAATGTCCGGCAGCACGATTCGTCCGGTCTCAACACACTTACAGGTCCATATCGATCCGGGCGGCTCTCTGGCGCAGCGGGGGTGCAGCCACAAATCATGGCACGGTGCGCACAATGCGGCGCACCCCCAGCGAGATGTCTTCACCCGCAAGATGTTTGTTCCGCTGGTGGGCGTATCGGTAGGGGGTAAGAAAGGCATGACTGCAAGCTGGGTCCCTACCCAGATATCCGGCGACCCCAACTCGGGTCGCATTCTCGACACTGCCCGGGGCATCCTGATCGGCCTGCGCCGGTGCCGTTCGGCCACCGCATTCGACGAATTGCACGGCGCTGCACAACGTCACCGGGTTCCGGTGTATGCGATGGCATGGGCACTGGTTCATCTGGCCGGTTCGGGGGAGGAGACCCCCAGTTTCATCGAGGCACAGTCCGCCGCACGTCACGAGTGGGGCGAACTGCTCGCGGAATCAGCCGTTTGATTTGCTGAATCATCGTCGGCCGCGGCAGAGGGAAGTGCCGCGGCCGGCGGTTCAGCGCGTTGTCCACGCCGGCGATTGAGCCGCGGCGCGCAGTGCGGCGACGATTTGCTGCTCTTTCTCCACGAAGCGATCCGTGGGGGCGGGCACCGAGATCGCAATCACGTTGTCCCCGATGGACCGCTGGGCGATGGCCGCCGCGGAGATTCCCGGCGTGTGCTCGTCTCGGTCGAAAGCGATTCCGCTGGAACGGATCTCGCCGATCTCCCGGCGCAGAGAGTCGGCCTCCCGGCTTCCCAGCCGGGACAGCGCGGCGTCGACGTCTTCCTGGTCGAGGACTGCGAGTGCCGCCTTGCCGTTCGCGGTCCCGATGAGAGGGAAGCGGACCCCGACGGCAGAAACCGCTCGCAAACGATGTGAGGACTCGATCTGATCGACGAACCACATTCGCTGACCACGTAGCACCGACAGGTCGACGGTCTCGTCGGTCTCCGCCGCAACCCGCTCAATGGTCGGCCGGAACACCGCGGCGATGTGCGCGCCGGTGCCGCTGCCGAAGCCCAGCAACCGCTCGCCGAGGGAGAAGCGGCCGTTGGAATCCGCGCTCACCAAGCCGACTTCGACCAAGCTGACCAGCAGCCGCCGCACGGTCGACTTGGCCAGCCCCAGGCGCTCGCCCAGATCGACCAGACGCAGCTGTCCGGGCTCGGCGGCGATCTCGTCCAGCGCGGCCGCGGCGCGACGCAGCACCTGGATTCCCTCGTCGCGATTCGTCGGTGATTTCCGTTCCGTTGAGGCCACGTATCCAATATAGTGTTCCGCATCGCGGTCCGAAAGGGACCGCATAATGAATCAAAGGAGGCGTAGATGACTGATCTGCCGGCGGGGCGGCATTTCTTTCGCAGCGACGACGGTTATGAGGAAGTGCGCCGCGGCACGGTGTGGAACCAGCGTGTTCCCGAGCGCTACCCAGAGGTGATCGTTCAAGCCGCCGATACCGACGACGTCGTCGCCGCCCTCCGTTACGCGAAAGCCAACAAGCTCAGCGTGAGCATCCGATCGGGCGGACACAGCTGGGCGGCAAACCATTTGCGCGACGGCGCCCTGTTGCTCGACATGCACCGCATCGATCACGCCCGGATCGACGCCGAGAAAGGCATCGCGGTGGTCGGTCCGGGGAAGGGCGGCAGCATCTTGATGGGCGAGCTCGAGGCGCAGAATCTGTTCTTTCCGGCCGGTCATTGCAAAGGGGTCTGCGTCGGCGGCTACCTGCTGCAGGGCGGGTACGGCTGGAACAGCCGTGTCCAGGGCCTGGCGTGCGAGAACGTCATCGGCCTCGATGTGGTCACCGCCGACGGCGAGCAGATCCACTGCGACGCGGACAATCACCCCGACTTATATTGGGCGGCAAGAGGTTCCGGACCGGGATTCTTTGCGGTGGTCACCTCCTTCTATCTCAAGCTGTATCCGCGGCCGGGAGCCTGCGGCACCAGCGTGTACGTCTACCCGATCGACTATGCCGACGAGATCTACACCTGGGCCCGCAACGTCAGCGCCGAGGTGGACCGCCGCGTGGAGATGCAGATCGTGGCGGGCCGAAGCGTGCCCAGCATGGGCATCGAGACCCCGTCGATCACCTTCGCCTCACCGGCTTTCGCCGACTCCGAGAAGGAAGCCGAGCAGGCCCTGGCAATCTTCGGCACTGTCCCGGTGCTGGACAAGGCACTCGTCTCGGTTCCCTACATGCCTACCGACATGCCCACCTGGTACACCGCCGTGATGAGCAACTACTTGGAGGAGTACCGCTACACCGCCGACAACATGTGGACCTCGGCGTCGGCGGAGGACCTGCTGCCCGGCATCCGCAACATCATCGACACGATCCCGGATCACCCGTCGCACTTCCTGTGGCTCAACTGGGGGCCGTCACCGCAGCGCCCCGATATGGCGTACAGCATCGAAGACGAGGTTTATCTGGCGCTGTACGGGGCGTGGAAAGACCCCGCCGACGATGCCAAGTACGGCGATTGGGCACGGTCGAACATGGCTGCCATGTCCCATCTGGCCACCGGTATCCAACTTGCCGACGAGAACCTCGGCCAGCGCCCGGCGCGGTTCGCCAGCGATGCGGCCATGGCCAAGCTGGACCGGGTTCGCGCCGAATACGACCCCGACGGTCTCTTCAACAGCTGGATGGGAAGGCTCTGATGACCACTGACCTCTACCTCGGTTACCGCGGCGACGACGCAGACACGCCGTGGGGCAAATACTTCAAACCCGAAATGGCGGCGCTGCCAGGGCATGTCGTGGAGGCACTGGAACACGGCACCCAGGCCGAGCAGACGCTGCTGGCCTTCGCCGACGCGGCCCGGGTGGCCGACGAGGGCTACCAGTGGACGGAGAACGGGTTCGGGGTTCTTGCCGATGGCGGCTACCAGGTTTCAGTCCGTACGGACATGCCCGGCGTGACACCGCCGATGTGGTCGTGGTGGTTCGGCTGGCACGGCAGTGACAGCCGTCGCTACAAGTTGTGGCATCCACGCGCCCACCTGTCCGCGGCCTGGAAGGATGGGGATGACGCAGGCCGGAGCGGCGCGCAACGCTACATCGGCCGCTGGTCGATGATCAACGAGTACATCGGCTCCGCAATGCTGAGTGGCGCAATCCAATTCGTCGAACCCGCCACCATGGGACTGCCCCCCGACTCCGACGACGCGATCGCCATCTGTGCGCGGCTGGGCTCCGGCGACGCGCCCGTGGATGTCGGTTGGTTCATCCATCACGTCCGTTCGACGCCGAGCGGGTCGGAGATGCGGTCACGGTTCTGGATGGGCGGCTCGCACATTGCGGTTCGAAAAGCGCCCGGCGTGGCATCGAAGGCGGTGCGTCCGATCGCAGCCCGGATGCTGGGCAACGCGGAGTCCAGCGCCCGGAATCTGTTGGTGCACTGCGCGCAGGAGATGAACCACCTGGCCGGCTTCCTGCCGGAGCTGTACGAGAAGTTCGGCAACGAGTAGTCAGCTCAACGGCTTTCGGCGAACGCCGGAGCGACGAACCGTTGGACGAGGTCTCGTTCCATCAGCTCGTTCTCGACCGGCCAATACAGCAGGGCAAGCACGACGCGCACCACCCACTGGGCTGCGCGCTGGTCGTCGGCGGCCAATCCGGCGAGTTCACCGGCGAAGCGGCTCAGTAACGGCGATGCGGTGAGCGCCGACACGGCATCGGCGCCGCGCCCCGAACCGATCAGCAGCCGGCTCAACGGATCGGCCCGAATACGCTTGAGCGCCAGGGTGATCGCCGTGACCACCCGGTCCGGGCCGGTCAGTGCGCCGACTGCCGAACGAACCGTCTCGATGATGTCGGCGGCCGCCCGGGTCAGCACAGCGTCACGAATCTCGGCCTTGCCGCCCGCGTAGCGGTAAACCGTGGCCCGTGAGCAGTGCACCTGTGCCGCCAACCGGTCGACGTCCAGCGCCTCCAGGCCCTCGCGTGCCACCAGGTCGACGGCCGCGTCGTAGATGCGTTCTGCGGCGCGAGCACGGCGATCACCGCCGACCAGCCAATCGCCCTTGCTCATCCGCACCATCGAGATCCGAGTAGCATCAATTCTCACAACTGAGACGAAGTAGTGAAGGTATCTCAGCATAACCGCACGTCCCGCCGATCGGATGAGAAATCAGTCGGCTCACCTTCCGGGCGCAGCGTATCGACTTTGCATGGACTTTTGCCTGACCCGTTGACCTGCGGATTTCCGGCACTCAACCTTGAGCCATGACCGTCCTTCACGACCCCGTCGAGTTGTTCGACGACGGGTCCATCCAGGACCCCTATCCGCTCTACGAGCGCATGCGCGGCAGGGGACCGGTGCACCGGATCGGCGAGTCCGGGTTCTACGCCGTTTGCGGCTGGGACACCGTCACTGAGGCGATCTCGCGGACAGAGGACTTCTCCTCAAACCTGACCGCGACGATGCTTTACACCCCGCAGGGCACCGTCGTGCCCTTCGAGATGGATGGGCTCGGCGGACCGACCCACGTGCTGGCCACCGCCGACGATCCCGGCCACGCCCTGCACCGCAAGCTGCTGGTGCGTTATCTGGCCGCTAAGCGCGTCGCAGCCTTGGAACGCTTCGTGACCCAGACCGCCGAACGGTTATGGCAGGACGCGCTGAGCGACGGGCGCATCGAGTGGATGGGCGCCGTCGCCAACCGGCTGCCCATGATGGTGGTGGCGGAGCTGATCGGCCTGCCCGAGGCGGACGTGGACCAGTTGGTGCGTTGGGGGTACGCGGCGACCCAACTGCTCGAAGGACTGGCGGAGCCAGAACAGCTTGCCGCTGCGGGAGTTTCGGTGATGGAGCTCAGCAAATACATCAGCGACCAGTTCGCCCGGGCAGCCAGCGACCCGCAGGACAACCTGCTCGGCGAGTTGGCAAGCGCTTGCGCCGCCGGTGAACTGGACACCGTCACCGCGCAGGTCATGATGATCACGTTGTTCGCCGCCGGGGGCGAATCCACTGCGTCGCTACTCGGCAGTGCCGCCGCGATCCTGGCCGACCGGGCCGACATCGCCGACCGGCTGCGCCAGCAACCGGCGTTACTCGGGGCATTCATCGAAGAGACGCTGCGCTTCGAACCACCGTTCCGCGGCCACTACCGACACGTCCTGCGCGACACCACTCTGGCGGGCATGAACCTCGCCGCCGGCTCACGACTGGTGCTGCTATGGGGGGCGGCCAATCGGGATCCGGACCGCTTCAAGGCACCCGGTCAGTTCCAGCTCGACCGCGCCGAAGGCAGGAATCACCTGAGTTTCGGTAGGGGAGCGCATTTTTGCGTGGGTGCGGCGCTGGCCCGGCTGGAGGCACGCATCGTGTTGCGGCTGTTGCTGGACCGCAGCTCGTCGATCCGGGCGGTCGACGTGGGTCGCTGGGTGCCCAGCATCCTGGTGCGGCGCCTGGAACGCCTCGAACTAAGCGTCTCCTGAGCCGAAAGCCGTTGCAGCGCCGGTCATCAGACCGGAGTGGGCGGCAGAGCACCCATCGACACGATGAAGGCCTCGACAGCGGTGGCCTGTTCGAAACCTTCCACCTCGACTCGCCACTCGTAGATCCCGGGTTCGAGCGGGATGCCGCCGGGGATGTTGAGGGTCAGGGGCATCCGGACCGCGGTGCCGTGGATGGCGCCCGGGAGGCGGCCCGCCTCCGCCGCCGCTTCGAACAGGATGCGCTGCGGACCCTGCGGCCCCGGCACCGTCACCGATTGGCCGTCGGTATCGAGCAACTGGCAGGTGAGCTTGTGCTGCTTATTCGTCTCGTCCCAATCGATGTCCAAGAACATCACCAAAGCGAAAGGCGGCGTGGGTGTTTGACACTGGCGCCAGCCGAGGCCCAGGGTGTGTACCTTGCCGGACTGCGCATCGGCCTGGGCGGCGTCCGCGAGGAAAAGGCTGACTTTCATGCGGCGGTCAGCGTATCGGTCGACACTGCCGGTCTCACCGTGAGTTGGTGCCCTACGACTGCTGCCGTCACGAGATCCACGTCCTGTTCCGTATGCGATTGCGAGTCGCCGCCGACCTCGACTCTTGGACCGAGTCTGACCCTGTCGGCCCGATAATACTGCTCCGCGTTATCGGCCAGGAGGCAGCTCACGCGGCCCCTCGGGCGGCCGCAGCTCGCGCGGTCCCTCCCGGCCCGCCAGCTCGCGCCGGTCGTCGTGCTGGGACCCGACCGACAGGCCGGCCAGATCCTGCGGCGGCACGTGACCCAGCGACTGCTGTTGCGGGTAGTCGCCGACCTGCCGGTAGTCCGCCGGGTGATGCGGTTGCGCGGCATGCCCCCGTGCCGAGTCGATGCGATGGGCGCCGACAGACGTGGCAGCTTCCTCGTGCACCGGTTGCGCGGCCTGTTGTCGACTGCCGCCGTCCGAGCTCTCCGAACCCACCGTCACCTTGCGGGTGCGCTTGAGCGAGAACGCGATCTCCTCGACTTCCTCGAAAACCTGCCGCGCGCTGCGCCATGGCTGAGTCGTGTTATCGATGACGCGCGCGACGAAGGGCGGTACGAGCGGGCGGATCCACCGGGCCGCTGCTTTGGTGGCGTCCGGAATCGACGGGATCATCGGGGCGCGTTCCTCACTCTGCTGGGGTTCCTCGTAGTGCTCGACGGCCGCGGCGGCCGGCTCGGCGGGAGCCGGCAGGTGCCGGGGAGCCTCGGTGGCGGAACTCCTATCCCGCTCTGCGGCAGGCAATTCGGCGACGGCGCGGCTGGCCGCCTCGGCTTCGGCGGCGATCGGCAAGTACATGTCTTCCTCCTCGGGCTGGACGGCCGGCTCCAGCGCCGGCTCGAAGCTGCGCTCCGACGCGGCGCGCACCGGCGCGTCGAGGGCCTCGACCACTCGACGGCGTTGCTGCTCCCGGTCGATCTCGGCCTGGGCTTCGATGGCAAGGCGGGTCTGGGTGAGTTGATGCTCGGCCCACATGATTTCGGCGGCCCGGCGGACCTCGGCCCGCTTGATCGCGATCGCGGTATCGGCTTCCAGTTCGGCACGTTCGCGGTCGGCACGAGCCGTCTCGTGCCGATCGTGTGTGGTCTCACCCCGCCACCTGCGCAGAATCAACGGCAGCAGATACAGCAGCGCGAAGAACGCGACCGTCATGACCCGCAACATCAGCGCACCCGGGGTGGCGAGCGTGATTCCGTTCATCGCGACCCACCTCGCGCCCAGGCCGTGTCCGGCATCGGCGACGGCGGCGTGTTGCGCGGTGGCCAGCGCCCGCTCGTCGCGTGACACCGCGGCGTCCAGTTCGGGCGCCTGTCGGTCGCGGGCGACGAGCGCGTTGCCCAGCTCCCGCTGCGCGTCGGCGAGCAACTCGTTCGCCGTCCGGGTCTCCGGCCCGCGGCCTGGAACACCGGTGATGCGGGTCTGCGGACACGCGGGCGACGGGTTGTATTCGCAACGCGCCACCACCAGGGCGGCGTCTAACTGCGCGCGCGCCTGCTCTACCGAGTTGTCCAGCGCTGTGCGGGCCGCCTTGGACTGGCGCAGGGCGATGTCGGCCTGGGCGACCGCCGGTCCCGGTTCACGCAGGGCGCGTTCGCCGAGCCGGTGGTTGATCGCCCCGGAGAATATGACCAGGGCCGCGAGCTCGCCCACCAGCACACCGACGGCAACGGCGACAGCAGCGCGCCCCGCGGTGCCACCCGGTCCCGAACCGGGGCCAGCCGCGATTCCGCGGGTAACCGCACCGACCAGCAGACCGAAAACCAGCGTCAGCCCGATGACTGCCCAGATCGGCACGGTTGCCCCGACCGACGAGTTGACGGCCAGGGCGGCTACCAGCCAGGCCAGCACGGCCCCCAGCACCACCACCGCAGGCGAGATCATCGAGCGCCGCTCCAGTGTTTCGTGCGCGCGCATGAGAGTGAATCACCTCCAATTGCCTTCCAGCGTGGCAGGCCGCCGCCCGACACACCGAATCCAGGCGACCGCTTGTGGCGTTGTTCACAAAGTCGTCGGCGCCCGTTCTGACCCCGTTTGGACCCCGATCCCAGCCACCATTGTGGGCCTCTCTTGCCGCGACGCGAGCGGATCAGCGACCGTTAGCGCGGGCGGCATGAGACGGTATGACTCTATGGAAAATTACGACTTCCTCAGCTACGAAGAGTTCGGCCGCCGATTTTTCGAAGTTGCCGTCACGCCGGACCGGGTCGCCGCGGCGTTGGCTGACATCGCCGGCAGCGAATTCGCTATGGAACCGATCGCACAGGGGCCCGGTGGCATCGCCAAGGTCAGCGCGAAGGTCAAGATTCAGGAGCCGCGGGTGACCCGCAAGCTCGGTGACCTGATCACTTTCGTCATCCACATTCCGCTGTCCATCGACTTGCTGCTGGACCTGCGGCTCGACAAGCAGAGATTCCTGGTCTCCGGTGACATCGCGCTGCGGGCGACCGCACGCGCGGCCGAGCCGCTGCTCCTGATCGTCGATGTCTCCAAGCCACGGCCCTCCGACATCACCGTCAACGTGTCCTCGAAGTCCATTCGCGGCGAAGTATTGCGCATTCTGGCCGGCGTGGACGGGGAGATCCGGCGGTTCATCGCCCAGTACGTCAAGGAAGAGATCGACTCGCCCCAATCGCAGGCCGCTCAGGTCATCGACATAGCCACCCAGGTCGACAGCGCCTGGCCCGGGGGCTGACCAGCCGGCACTAGATCGTCTGATGCCGTCCGAAAAACTTGTGGTCTTCGCTGTACCCTCCGTAGCCGCTGCCGATTTCTTTGTAATGCGCCACGAACTCGATGCCCTTGATCCACTTCACCTGCTTGAAGCCGTGCTGTAATTCGTTGCGCAGCCGCAGCGGTTTGCCGTGCAGATAGGGCAGTGGCTCACCGTTCATGTCGTAAGCAAGCATGCTCATGTGGTGCGTCATTTGCTCGATCGGGTGCGCGTTGTAATAAATTCCGCCCGTTGCGCCCAGTCCCATCGAATAAAAAACCACCCACTTTGCCTCGGGTAATGGTTTGACGATGTCCATGATCGTCTGCATCGACACACCACCCCACTTGGCGACGCCCGACCAGGCCTGAATGCAGAAGTGCTGGGTGATCTGGTCGTGATAGGGCAGTGCCCGCAAATCTTCCAGCGAGAACGCCGTCGGGTTCTCCACCAGGCCGTAGACCCGCAGCCGCCAGTCCACGAAGTCGTTCTTCTCCAGCTCTTTGTATTCGACGGTCTCGGGGAGACGGCCGTTGCGCCAGTGGTAGGGCGAGATGTCCTTCTCGGTGAAGGCGCCGGGCTTGGGGTTGAGGCGTTCCAGGGCCCGCTGGAAGGGACCGACCAGCGCGTAACCCACCCGCTGCACCACCCGCGGATGCTTGATCGTGAACGGGGTCGCGGCCACCCAGCCGACGGCCACGATCACCATTGCGACGCAAAACACGCCGAATCCGACCCAACTGTTGTCGTCGCGCGCGGCGAACATGTGGTTCAGGTTGCGCAGGGCGTCGGTGGCAAAAACCATCGTGACGTGGGTGAGGATGAAGAACAGGAAGTACACCAGCACCAGAAAGTGCAGCGATCGCGCGTGCTGGATGCTCAACCGCTTGCTCAGCCAGTGAACCCGTTGCGACAGCGCCGGTGACATGCCGAGCCCGGTAATGATGGCGGCCGGCGCGGCGAGGAACACAGTGGTGAAGTACGCCAGCAACTGCATGTCGTTGTAGGCGACCCAGCCGTTGTCCGTCGGCCAGTTCAGCGACAGGTACTGAATAGCTACCGACGCGGCGTTGGGGAGGACGTCCCAGCTCGTCGGGACCAGATGCCGCCACTGCCCGGTGGCGAACAGCAGGACGTAGAACACCGCGCCGTTGACCATCCACAGCACGTCGACGCCGAGATGCCACCAGCGGGCCAGCCCGATCGAGTGACGGAATCCGGGCAGGCCGAACTGCGGCGGCAGGGCGACGGTGTCGGCGTTGGCGGTCCACAGCGGATCGTCGGGAACCGGTGGCCCAACGCGCAGCCACTCATCCTTGCCTGGAGTGGCGTTGCGGCTGAAGTACAGGCGCGGATGGTCGCACAGGATCTGAATCCCGGAACGGATGATGAACGTCATCATGAACAGGTTGAAGAAGTGTGTCCAGCCGATCCACGCGGGCCGCCCCGGGGGGCTGCTGGAGTGCGGATCGACGCCGGGATAGCGCTCGATGAATGACTGCACGGCGGGCATGTGGTGCAGGCCTTTGCCGATCGCCACACCGGCAACCAAGAGCGCGAAGCCGATCGGGATCAGCCAGAGCAGGTTGAACCACTTGTCGCGGCCCACGCGCAGTCGCGGCGCGGTGGCACGCCGGGTCAGATCGAAACCGCCGCCATACGCCTCGACGTCGACAACGTCCTCGGCGGTATGCACCTCGCTGGCGTAGTCCACTCCCAGCTGCCGATCGAGCGTATCGACCTGGTCGGTACTGGTTGCCAGGCCCTTGTCACTGGTTCTGCTCACGCTGAGCAAATTTACACTATGGCGACTGTATAAATAAGAAACTGTGACAGACAGACCTGATTACAAACGTCGAGGTGTTTACCGGACCGCTGCGGCCGGGTATGTAACTGCGACTCTGGATCGACCTGGATCCCCGCGGGAGGAGCAGAACTTGGCACGGGTTGACGTCTCGACGACATCGGAAGTCTCGCCGGAAGCCGCGTGGAAGCTCGCGTCCGACCTGAGCCGATTCGACGAGTGGATGACGATCTTCGCCGGCTGGCGCGGTGAGGTCCCGTCGACCATCGAGAAGGGCACCTGTGTCTCGTCGTGCATCAGGGTCAAGGGTTTCCGCAACGTCGTGCACTGGGAAGTGACGAAGTACGACGAGCCCAACGCGATCGAGTTGAAGGGCCGCGGCCGCGGCGGCATCCGGCTGACCGTGGCCATGTCGGTCAAGGACAAGAGTCCGGGCTCGGATTTTCATCTCACCGCCGACCTTTCCGGCGGCGTGCTGAGCGGTCCGGTCGGCCGGCTGGTGGCCCGGGTGTTGCGCTCCGACGTCGAGAAGTCGGTGAAGAACCTCGCCGAACTGCGCTGACCCGAGTCGTCAGCGCCGGTCTTGGTAGCGGCCCCAGCAGCGCAGGTCCCGCTCGACTTGGCGAACGCGCCTACGTTCCTCCGCGAGCCAGGCCAGACCACCACCGAACACCAGCATCCCGATGGACGCCGCGGCTATCCCGGCCCCGGCATGGCCCAGCGCGAATGTCACGGCGGATACCACGAACGCCAGGACGGCACCAGCGATGACAACCAGGCCGGGGGTGCGTTCGGCCTTGGTTTCAAATTCTGCGAGTTCGTGCGTCGGTTCGTTCGTCAAGAAACGTCTCCTCTGCTGCATTCACGTGCAGTCGACCGTCCCGATCGGCCGGTTTGGAGCCCTCCACTCAACTACCCGAATCACGTTCTGAACAAACAGGTTCGGCGCTCACGGCAACTATTCGTGACCCCGCAGCCGGCGTACCGGGCGGGTCTCGATGGCGTTGATGGTCAGCGTTCGCCGGCTGATGCGCCAACCCGCGTCGGTGTGTTCGTACTCGTCGTCATAACGCAGATGCCAGACCGCGTCGACCACGTCTTCGGCACGCTGACTCCAATGGTGCGCAACGCAAGTGATGCGGCCGCGGGCCAACCCGGGCCGCTCCGCCATGTCATACACCTCGCCGACGATGGCATGCTCGGTGCGCGTGACCTGGCCGACCGCGGCCACGGCCGCGGCGATCGCCGCCCGGCCGTGGTGGGTGTGCACCGCCTGCAGCGCGGTCGGCGGGTCGGGTACCGCCAACTCGGCTTCCTCGGTGAAAAATGTTGCTACCAAATCGAATTGGTGGTCATCGACACCGGCCGCATACCGGTGCACCAGATCGCTGAGTGCCGCCCGGTCCGCGGCGGAAACCTGAATGCGGCTCACGCGGGCTCGGGTGTGATCGCGGCCCGCACCGCGTCCAGCAGAGTTGCGGCACGCGGATCGGTGAAGACGTCTTCAAGGAACATCGGCTGTCCGTCCGGGCCGGCCAGCGGCACCCGCCAGTTCGGGTACTCGTCGGTGGTGCCGGGCTGGTTCTGGGTGCGCCGGTCGCCCACCGCGTCGGTCAGTGCCACGCCCAGCAGCCGCGACGGCGTGCGGCCCAGATAGCGGTGCAGCGCCAGGATCACCCGCTCGGGGTCCTCGGCGTCCCTCGGGTCCTCGGGGCCGTCGTCGAGCAGCCCGACCCGCCGCAGCTCGGCCAGCCAGCCCTCGCGTTCGGCCGCCGCGGACCGCAGCTCGTCCTCGACCGGGCGGGCCAGCAACCCCAAGGATTCCCGCAGCCGCACATGTTCGCCCGCGAGGTAACCCGCCGTCGGCGGCAGGTCGTGGGTGGTGACCGAAGACAGGCAGTACTCCCGCCACCGCTCCGCGGGCAGCGGCGCCATCGCACCGGCCGAACCCGAGTCCCGGTCCTGTTCGAACCACAGGATCGAGGTGCCCAGCAGTCCGCGGAGAAGTAAGTAGTCGCGCACCCAGGGTTCGACGGTGCCCAGGTCCTCGCCTACCACCACCGCGCCGGCCCGATGTGCTTCCAGCGCAACGATGCCGATCATCGCCTCGTGGTCGTAGCGGACGTAGGTGCCTTCGGTCGGTGGGGCGCCGCTGGGAATCCACCACAGCCGGAACAACCCGATGATGTGGTCGATGCGGACCCCGCCGGAGTGCCGCAGCACGGCGCGAATCAGAGCCCGGAACGGCCGGTACTCCAGTTCGTTCAGCCGGTCCGGCCGCCACGGCGGCTGGGACCAGTCCTGGCCGAGCTGGTTGAACTCGTCGGGGGGCGCCCCTGCGGTCACCCCAAGCGCGAGCACGTCCTGCAGCGCCCACGCGTCCGCGCCATTCGGATGCACGCCGACGGCCAGGTCGTGCATGATGCCGAGCGTCATCCCGGCGCGGGTGGCCTGCGATTGTGCGGCGGCGAGCTGCTCGTCCAGTTGCCACTGCATCCACCGGTGAAAGTCCACCGCGTTGGCGTTCTTGGCGACGAACTCCGCGACACCGGGGGCGTAGGGGTGCCGCAACGATTTCGGCCATCGTCGCCAATTGGCGCCGTGCTTCTCGGCCAATGCGCACCAGGTCGCGAAGTCATCCAGGGCGTGTCCCTCCCGTGCGCGGTAGGCCGCGTAGGCCAACTCGCGGCCCGCCGAGCGTGGTTGGCGGTGAATCATCTTCAGCGCCGCGCGTTTCGCGGCCCAGGCGCTGTCGCGGTCGATGCTGTCGCGGTGGGCGGCACGGTGTTGGACCTCGTCACGCAGCTGGCGCACCCGGCCGCGTTTGGGCAGCTCGGCGAACTCGGGAATGGCTTCCACGCGCAGGTAGAGCGGATTGGCGAATCGCCTCGAAGTGGGTAGGTACGGTGACGGCTCCATCGGTTTCAGCGGCTCTTGGCTGCCCGAGGGAGCGGCCGCATGCAGCGGGTTGACCAATACGTAGTCGGCCCCGTGCGCGGTGGCCGACCAGAGCGCAAGGTCCGCGAGGTCGACCAGGTCGCCCACGCCCCAGGAGTGCTGGGACCGCACGCTGTACAGCTGGGTCGCCAGACCCCAGGCGCGCCGGGTGGCCAGTTTCTCGGGCAGGCCCAGCCAATCCGGCGTCACGATGAGTGCGGTGCTGCTCTGGTAGTCGCCGGAGCGCAGGTGGACGCGGTGATAGCCGAGCGGCAGGTCCGTCGGTAACACGAAGCTGGCCTCGCCCACCCAACGACCGTCCAGGTCGAAGGGCGGGGTGAAGTTGTCGACTTGTTCCACACCGCCGCGTTCGGTCCCGTCCTCGAGCTGCAGCCACACCTCGGCCGGGTCGCCGTGGGTGACATGCACCCAGAAACGCGTCTGCCCGCCGGCACGTCCCACGATGGTGGGCGGCAGTGGTCGCGCCCAATGCGCGCGGAGGTCGGCGATCAGTGCGGCGTTGCGGTCCTGTTCGGAGCTTGCCCGGACACCGAGCGCGCCCAGCACGGCCACCAGGGTGGACTCGGCGACCACCACGTGCCGGCCGCTCCAGTCTTGGTAGCTGGTCGCGACGCCGAACCGCCGGGCGAGCTCGACAAGCGATGGCGCAAGCTCAGTCATGCCGCTCATCTTCCGTGCCATGCGGCCCCGCAGCTCAGTGGGGTCTCAGCGGGCGTCTGCGTGAGGTTGATTTAACAGTCGGTTACTTGACGCGCCTTGTCGGCGTTTCGCAGCTAACATGCCCAATGAAGATACGACGAATCCGTGGGGGATCCAGCGCTTTCGCCGACGCATGGCGGGGTCTGCGCGAGTGCCTTACGGTATCGATGTGCTTTAGCGCTTATTAGACACGAGGGCTATATATCAAGGCGCTTTGACATATTCAGACGTTATTGAAAGTTCAGACGACATGACAGACCGAGAGGTGATCGAGCGTGGCCGAACATAGCCGCGGGCAGCGCGGGTCGGGGTACGGCCTTGGGTTGTCCACGCGGACCCAGGTAACCGGGTATCAGTTCCTGGCGCGCCGGACCGCGATGGCGTTGACCCGCTGGCGGGTCCGCATGGAGATCGAGCCCGGTCGCCGCCAGACGCTGGCGGTTGTCGCTTCGGTCTCCGCGGCCCTGGTGATCTGCCTGGGCGCGTTGCTGTACTCCTTCATCAGCCCGGCCGGCCAGATCAACGACGCACCGATCATCGCCGACCGCGATTCGGGCGCACTCTATGTAAAGGTGGGCGACCGCCTCTACCCGGCGCTGAACCTGGCGTCGGCGCGGCTGATCACCGGGCGGGCGGACAACCCGCACCTGGTCCGCGGCAGCCAGATCGCCAGCATGCCGCACGGGCCGCTGGTCGGTATCCCGGGTGCGCCGACGGAATTCGCGCCCAAGAATCCACCCGCATCGTCGTGGCTGGTGTGCGACACCGTCGGCGGCTCCTCGGGTGGTGTCGCGTCCATGAGCGGCGTGACCGTGACCGTGATCGACGGCACTCCGGACATGAGCGGCCACCGCCGGGTTCTGACCGGGTCGGACGCGGTGGTGCTCAGCTACGGCGGTAACGCCTGGGTGATCCGGGAGGGCCGCCGGTCGAAGATCGATGCAACGGACCGTTCGGTGCTGCTGCCACTGGGATTGACGCCGGAACAGGTCAGCCAGGCGCGGCCGATGAGTCACGCCCTGTACGACGCGCTGCCGGTCGGACCCGAGCTCCTGGTACCCGAGGTGCCGAACGCGGGCGCGGCGGCCACCTTCCCCGGCGCCCCCGGCCCGGTTGGGACGATTCTCGTCACCCCGCAGATCAGCGGGCCGCAACAGTATTCGCTTGTCCTGACGGACGGAGTGCAGACGTTGCCGCCCCTGGTGGCCCAGATCCTGCAGAACGCCGGCCGACCGGGCAATACCAAGCCGGTCACTGTGGAGCCGTCGGCGCTGGCCAGGATGCCGGTGGTCAACCGGCTGGACCTGTCGGCCTACCCCAACGACCCGCTGAACGTCCTGGACATCCGGGAGAACCCGTCCACCTGCTGGTGGTGGGAACGGACCAACGGCGAGAACCGGGCCCGCGTCCAGGTGGTGTCCGGGCCCAGCATCCCGATCAAGCCGAGCGAGATGAAGCGAGTGGTCAACCTGGTCAAGGCCGACATGACCGGTCGCGAGGCCGACCAGGTCTACTTCGGCCCGAACTATGCGAACTTCGTCGCCGTCACCGGTAACAACCCGGGCGCCCAGACCGCCGAGTCGCTGTGGTGGCTGACCAACGCCGGCGCGCGGTTCGGTGTGGACGACACCAAGGAAGCTCGCGAAGCGCTCGGCCTCACCCTGCAGCCCAGCCTGGCGCCGTGGGTGGCGCTGCGCCTGCTGCCGCAGGGCCCCACGTTGTCCCGAGCGGACGCCCTCGTGGAGCACGACACGCTACCTATGGACATGACCCCTTCAGAGTTGGTGGTACCTAAGTGAAACGCGGTTTTGCACGACCCACACCGGAGAAGCCTCCAGTAATCAAGCCGGAGAACATCGTCCTCCCGACGCCGTTGAGCATTCCGCCGCCGGAGGGCAAGCCCTGGTGGCTGATCGTGGTCGGTGTCGTCGTCATCGGTCTGCTGGGCGGCATGGTCGCCATGACCTTCGCCAGCGGTTCGCACGTGTTCGGCGGCGTCGGCTCGATCTTCCCGATCTTCATGGTCGGCGGCATGATGATGATGATGTTCGGCGGCCGGTTCGGCGGGCAGCAGCAGATGAGCCGGCCCAAGCTGGACGCCATGCGGGCCCAGTTCATGCTGATGCTGGACATGCTGCGCGAGACCGCGCAGGAGTCGGCGGACAGCATGGACGCCAACTACCGGTGGTTCCACCCGGCCCCCAACACCCTTGCCGCCGCCGTCGGCTCGCAGCGGATGTGGGAGCGCAAGCCGGACGGCAAGGACCTCAACTTCGGAGTCGTTCGCGTCGGCGTCGGTATGACGCGCCCCGAGGTGACCTGGGGTGAGCCGCAGAACATGCCGACCGACATCGAGCTGGAGCCGGTAACAGGCAAGGCGCTGCAGGAGTTCGGCCGCTACCAGAGTGTGGTCTACAACCTGCCGAAGATGATCTCGGTGCTGGTCGAGCCGTGGTACGCCCTGGTCGGCGAGCGCGAGCAGGTACTGGGCCTGATGCGCGCCATCATCTGCCAGCTGACCTTCTCCCACGGCCCTGATCACGTCCGGCTGATCGTCGTCAGTTCCGACCTGGACGAGTGGGACTGGGTGAAATGGCTGCCGCACTTCGGCGACTCGCGCCGGACCGACGCCGCTGGCAGCGCGCGGATGGTCTACAGCTCGGTGCGGGAGTTCGCCGCCGAGCAGGCCGAGCTGTTCGCCGGCCGCGGATCGTTCACCCCGCGGCACGCCAGCTCGTCGGCCCAGACGCCGACGCCGCACCACGTGATCATCGCCGACGTCGACGACCCGCAGTGGGAGTACGTGATCAGCGCCGAGGGCGTCGACGGTGTCACCTTCTTCGACCTGACCGGCTCGCCCATGTGGACCGGGGTTCCCGAGCGCAAGCTCGAGTTCGACAAGGTCGGTGTCATCGAAGCCCTGCCCCGCGACCGCGACACCTGGATGGTGATCGACGACAAGGCGTGGTTCTTTGCCCTGACCGACCAGATGAGCACCGCCGAAGCTGAGGAGTTCGCTCAGAAGCTGGCGCAGTGGCGGCTGGCGGAGGCCTACGAAGAGATCGGTCAGCGGGTGGCCCACATCGGGGCCCGCGACATCCTGTCCTACTACGGCATCGACGATCCGGCCTCGATCGACTTCGAGGACCTGTGGGGTAGCCGCACCGACACGATGGGCCGCTCCCGGCTGCGGGTGCCGTTCGGCAATCGCTCCGACAACGGCGAGCTGCTGTTCCTGGACATGAAGTCCCTGGACGAAGGCGGCGACGGTCCGCACGGTGTCATGTCGGGTACCACCGGTTCCGGTAAGTCGACGCTGGTGCGCACCGTGATCGAGTCGCTGATGCTCGGCCACCCGCCGGAGGAGCTGCAGTTCGTGCTGGCCGACCTCAAGGGTGGATCGGCCGTCAAGCCGTTCGCCGGGGTTCCACACGTTTCACGCATCATCACCGACCTGGAAGAAGACCAGGCGCTGATGGAACGGTTCCTGGACGCGCTGTGGGGCGAGATCGCGCGACGCAAGGCGATCTGCGACAGCGCCGGCGTCGATGACGCCAAGGAGTACAACGCCGTCCGGGCCAGGATGCGCGCTCGTGGCCAGGACATGGCGCCGCTGCCGATGCTGGTCGTGGTGATCGACGAGTTCTACGAGTGGTTCCGCATCATGCCGACCGCCGTCGACGTGCTGGACTCGATCGGCCGGCAGGGCCGCGCGTACTGGATCCACCTCATGATGGCCTCGCAGACGATCGAGAGTCGCGCCGAAAAGCTCATGGAGAACATGGGTTACCGCCTGGTGCTGAAGGCTCGTACCGCCGGGGCTGCGCAGGCGGCCGGTGTGCCCAACGCGGTGAACCTGCCGGCCCAGGCCGGTCTCGGTTATTTCCGGAAGAGCCTCGAGGACATCATCCGGTTCCAGGCCGAGTTCCTCTGGCGGGATTACCTGCGGATCACCTCCGTCGACGGCGAGGAGGCACCGGTGCTGGTGCACAGCATCGACTACGTGCGCCCCCAGTTGTTCACCAACTCGTTCACCCCACTCGAGGTGAGCGTCGGCGGGCCCAGCGTGGAACCGCCGCCGGTGCCCAGCTACACCAACGGCGAAGTCAACGGCGCGGCGACCGAAGAGGACGAGGAAGAGGAAGCGATCCGGACGCCCAAGGTCGGCACCGTGATCATCGACCAGCTGCGCAGGATCAACTTCGAGCCGTACCGGTTGTGGCAGCCCCCGCTGACCGAACCGGTCGCCATCGACGAGCTGGTCAACCGTTTCCTCGGCCACCCCTGGCACAAGGACTACGGCTCGGCCCGCAACCTGGTGTTCCCGATCGGCATCATCGACCGGCCGTTCAAGCACGACCAGCCGCCGTGGACCGTCGACACCTCGGGCCCCGGCTCCAACGTGCTGATCCTGGGCGCCGGTGGTTCGGGCAAGACGACGGCGTTGCAGACACTGATCTGCTCGGCCGCCCTGACCCACACTCCCGAGCAGGTGCAGTTCTACTGCCTGGCGTACAGCAGCACGGCGTTGACCACGATCGCCCGGCTGCCGCACGTGGGCGAGGTGGCCGGCCCTACCGACCCGTACGGGGTGCGGCGGACGGTCGCCGAACTGCTCGCGCTGGTGCGAGAGCGCAAGCGCAGCTTCCTCGAGTACGGCATCGCGTCAATGGAGATGTTCCGCCGCCGCAAGTTCGGCGACGAAGCCGGACCTGTTCCCAACGACGGATTCGGCGACGTCTACCTCGTCATCGACAACTACCGGGCGCTGGCCGAGGAAAACGAGGTGTTGATCGACCAGGTCAACCTGATCATCAACCAGGGTCCTTCGTTCGGCGTGCACGTGATCGTCACCGCCGACCGGGAATCGGAGCTGCGGCCGCCCGTGCGTAGCGGTTTCGGCTCCCGCGTCGAGCTGCGGCTGGCCGCGGTGGAGGACGCCAAGCTGGTGCGTTCCCGGTTCGCCAAGGACGTCCCGGTCAAGCCGGGCCGCGGCATGGTGGCCGTGAACTATGTCCGACTGGACAGCGACCCGCAGGCCGGCCTGCACACCTTGGTGGCCCGGCCGGCGCTGAGCAGCACGCCCAACAACGTGTTCGAGAGCGACAGCGTCATCGCGGCGGTCAGCCGGCTCACCACCGCAGCGGCTCCGCCGGTGCGACGGCTGCCGGCGAAGTTCGGCGTGGAGCAGGTGCGCGAGCTGGCGGCGCGGGACACCCGTCAGGGTGTCGGTGCGGGCGGAATTGCTTGGGCCATATCGGAATTGGACTTGCAGCCGGTGTATCTCAACTTCGCCGAGAACGCACACCTGATGGTGACGGGCCGTCGCGAGTGCGGGCGCACCACGACGCTGGCGACCATCATGTCCGAGATCGGGCGGTTGTATGCGCCGGGCGCCACCAGCGCTCCGCCGCCACCGGCCGGCAAGAAGTCCGCTCAGGTGTGGCTGATCGACCCGCGCCGTCAGCTGCTGACCACGCTCGGATCCGACTATGTCGAAAGGTTCGCCTACAACCTCGACGGCGTGGTGGCGATGATGGGCGAGCTTTCGGCGGCGCTGGCCGGCCGTGAGCCGCCACCCGGCTTGTCCGCCGAAGAGCTGCTGTCGCGGTCCTGGTGGAGTGGGCCCGAGATCTTCTTGATCGTGGACGACATTCAGCAGCTGCCGCCGGGCTTCGATTCGCCGTTGCACAAGGCCGTCCCGTTCGTGAACCGGGCCGCCGACGTCGGGTTGCACGTGATCGTGACCCGTACCTTCGGTGGCTGGTCCTCGGCGGGCAGCGACCCGATGCTGCGGGCCCTGCACCAGGCCAACGCGCCGTTGCTGGTGATGGATGCCGACCCGGACGAGGGTTTCATCCGCGGCAAGATGAAGGGCGGTCCGCTGCCGCGTGGTCGAGGCCTGCTGATGGCGGAGGACACCGGCGTGTTTGTCCAGGTTGCCGCCACCGAGGTGCGCCGGTAGCACCGGACTACACACAGCTACTGCCGCCGCGCGGACTTCACGCGCGGCGGCAGTAGCTTTTTGGCGTTGCCAGCTGCTCGGATCCCGCTAGAGGCACCGCAGCTTGAAGCTGTTGCTATGAGCCTTCATAGAAACAGGTCTCTCAACCGCACGTTCATAGAAAAAACATATGGTCGCCTACTGCTGGCCGCGTGGCTGTGTTGGACTGCAAATTGACCTGTTTCCGCAGCGTGCACGGCATAAGCACAACCGCTGGTTTAACGAAAGCTGAACATCGGTGTGCAGGGAGTGAATTGTTGGCGTCGTGGCCATCGGGTTAGCAGTCCGCAATCTAATGTATTTCATATGCAACAGGTCGATAACAGGCCAGCAAACCGCTGACAATGCTATCGTTCTCGACTTTTCACACGGGCTTTAGCGAATTCCACTGGGGGAGAGGCACCCGGAACGTCGCGGTTCCGGTGAGCCCGATTCGCCGTTCGACCGATGCCGATGGCGTCCGGCCCGCGAGCCAGAGTGCGAACGCGGCCGGCTGAGGAGGGGTGGTGTTGGACTTCGGGGCGTTGCCGCCCGAAATCAATTCGGGCCGGATGTACGCCGGCCCGGGATCCGGGCCGATGCTGGCCGCCGCGGCAGGCTGGGATGGGCTGGCCGCAGAATTGGGCACAGCGGCCGCCGGGTACGGCGCCGTGGTCACCGAACTCACCAGCTCACCCTGGGTGGGGCCAGCCTCGGCGGCGATGATGGCCGCGGCGGCACCTTACGTGGCTTGGCTGGGCGCCACCGCCGACCAGGCTGAGCAGGCCGGGATGCAGGCGAGGGCGGCAGCGGCGGCATACGAGACCGCGTTCGCGATGACGGTGCCGCCCGCGGTAATAGCGGCAAACCGGGCATTGCTGGCGGTGCTGGTGGCAACGAACTTCTTCGGTCAGAACACGCCGGCGATAGCGGCCACCGAAGCCGAGTACGCCGAGATGTGGGCGCAGGACGCCGTCGCGATGTACGGCTACGCCGCCTCCTCGGCGACCGCCTCGGTATTGAACCCGTTCACCGAACCGCCGAAAACTGCCGACCCGAACGGAGTTCAGGAACAGGCGGCGGCGGTCGAGCGGGCCGCTGCCATCCCGGCGGGCAACGCCGCGGCCGCGACGTCGGTCCCGGCCCCGTCGCTGACGTCGGCCATTGACGGATTCCTGACCTATTGGGGATTCACCGTCGATTCGACGGGGCAGATAACGGGCTGGCCGTCCTGGCTGGTCGGCAACGGTGGGCTGATCTCCTCCCTGCTCGGCGGCGGGACGCTTGCCGTCGGTAACCAAGGGCTCGCGAACTCGACCACCAACTGGCCCTACTTCCCGATCGGCACAATGAATTTCACGACCGCGTGGGGAGCCGGCTTGGTGCCCGGCGCGCCCGCTCCCAGCCCGGCGCTGGGCGGGGCCCTGCCACCTCCCGGCGCGATCGGCGCCTGGGGGACTCCCGTCGCGGGTTGGGGTCAGGCAGGCCTGGTCGGGAAGTTGTCGGTGCCGCCGACGTGGGCCGCGAACACAGTTTCGAACGTCACCCCGCTCCCCGGCGCACCCGCGAGCTTCGACGGCGCCAACGCCGCCCCGCATGCCGGGACGTCAAGTTTGATCCAGGGCATGCCGACCGGCTCCGGCCGCCGCGGCAGCACCTACACCGCCAAGTACGGCTTCAAATACAACGTGCTGACCCGCTCACCATCCGCCGGGTAGCCGGCGACCGAACCCAACCGTCAACCGAACCGAGGAGAAACACATGTCGTACGTGACCACACAGCCGGAAGCCCTGACAGCGGCAGCCGCCAGCCTGCAAGGGATCGGCACGGCTCTGGATGCCCAGAACGCGGCATCGGCTGCCCCGACGACGGGCGTGGTGCCGGCCGCCGCTGACGAGGTGTCGGCGCTCACCGCGGCGCAGTTCGCCGCGCACGCCCAGCTCTACCAGGCGGTCAGCGCACAGGCGGCGGCCATCCACGAGCTGTTCGTCAACACCCTGAGCACCAGCGCGGGGTCGTATGCAGCCACCGAGGCCGCCAACGCGGCCGCGAGCCGTTAAGGGCGCTGACATGGATTTTGGGTCGTTACCGCCTGAGTTCACCTCCGCGATGATGTACACCGGGCCGGGTTCGGGACCGATGATGGCCGCCGCGTCCGCATGGAATGGCCTGGCCGCGGAGCTGTCGTCGACCGCGACGGCCTACGACGCCGTCATCACCTCGCTGACCGGCGAGGAGTGGCTGGGGCCGGCGTCGGCATCGATGGCCCAAGCAGCAACGCCGTATGTGGCCTGGATGAATCAAACGGCCGCGCAGGCACAGGAGGCCGCCAGCAAGGCCAGCGCGGCGGCGGGGGCATACGAGACGGCCTTCGCCTCGACAGTGCCGCCGGCCCTGATCGCTGAGAACCGGGCCCTGCTTTCCCAAGCGCTCGCCACCAATGTGCTCGGCCAGAACAACAACGTGATCGCGACGCTGGAGGCGCAGTACGCCGAGATGTGGGCGCAGAACGCCGCGACGATGTATCAGTACGCGAGCTCATCGGCCACCGCCGCCAAGGTGACGCCGTTCGCGCAGCCGCCGCAGGTGGCGAACCCGGCCGCATCGGCGGCGCAATCCGTCGCGGTAGCCCAGGCCGCCGCGGCGCCAGCCGAATCAGCCACCGACGCCCTGAACAACCTCGTCAATCAGATCAACACCGCGCTGACGGCGCTGGCTAACCCGGCAACCGACCCGATGTTCGCCCAGTGGTTCAACCTGCTGGGGCTGCCGACGTTGTCGTCGACCTCGGCGAATTTCATGACCTTCCCGGCCAATTCGATCGCCGGTTCGCTCGCCTCGGGCCTCGGTGGGAGCAACGCCATCAACCCCTCGTGGTTCGTGGGTGTATTCCGGAACTTCGCCGGCCCGGCGTACAACATCGAGGGACTGCCTTATTTCTCCACCGGTATGGCCAACACGCTGCTATCGCTCAGCAAGGGGCTGGCACCCGCGGCAGCGTCGGCCGCCGCGGGCGGCGCCGCCCACGGGCTGGGTGGTTTGGGCGGCCTGCTCGGGAGCGGGGGCATCGGCGCCGGCATGGGCCAGGCGGCCGCCGTCGGGAAGCTGTCCGTGCCGGCCACGATCGCCTCACTGGCGCCGCCGGTCAGCCACGCGGCGCCCTTGCCGGTCAGCACGATCAGCGCAGTCCCGGAATCGGCGGCCGGGAACCTGATGGGCGGCTTGCCGCTGGCCGGGGCGGGCGCGGGCGCCAGCGCGGCCGGTGCGGGTCAAAAATACGGCTTCCGGCCCACCGTGATGGCGCGACCGCCGTTCGCCGGATGACCGCCGTGCACGTCGGGCACATATATATAGTGCGCGGGCACCGATGACCCTCGGGACGCGCCGCGGTGTTGTTGCACGGCAGATTTTTTCCGCGCCGTCGCCTGCCGGCGGACATACGCGCAGGTCAGTGGGCTTTGGACGGCTCGTCACCGGAGCGTGGCCGCGCCGGTCCTGTGAAGTCTCTGTCAGGAGCCTACGGAGCAGGTCAGACGCTGTTAATGTGTCGTTACAGCAGGTGAATTCGTATTGCCGCCGAGTGAACAATTGCGAACTGGCGGCATCGAACGCGACCGTGCACCACACAGTCATCTACTCTCTGTGGCAGAGACTGGACGTTGGGGTGATTAAGGGAGGAAATAGCATGTCATTCGTCACCACACAGCCCGAGGCGCTGGCCGCTGCGGCCGGCAACCTGCAGGGCATCGGCACCACGATGAGTGCACAGAACGCCGCCGCTGCGGCGCCGACCACCGGTGTGGTCCCGGCCGCGGCTGACGAGGTGTCGGCCCTGACCGCTGCTCAGTTCGCCGCGCACGCGCAGATGTACCAGGCCGTCAGTGCGCAGGCCGCCGCGATCCACGAGATGTTCGTGAACACCTTGACCACCAGTTCGGGTTCGTACGCGGCGACCGAAGCCGCCAACGCGGCCGCGGCCGGCTGACGAGCGCCGACAGTTCGAGATCGCACAGACTTGGGATGGACAGCCACAGAAGTGAAGTTCTTGGCGCCCTCCCACCTGGCGGTGAGTCCGAAGTTTCCGGCCTGGTCGGGGCCCGTTGCTTCGGTTCACCTGCATTCGCCGTCACTCAGACAACGGAGTCTGGGATCGACAACCTTCCGACCGCTACGAAGCCCGGTGGCCACCGGCTGACGGAAAAGGAGGACAGTCCGATTTTCTCCGGTCGGTAGTTGCACCTTGCAGCCGATCGGCCATCGCGTCTTTCAAGACATCAAGGCATCAAGTAGCAGAAGAAGGAGTTATCACGTGACTACGCGTTTTATGACCGACCCGCACGCTATGCGGGACATGGCGGGCCGCTTCGAGACCCACGCTCAGACCGTCGAGGACGAAGCTCGCCGGATGTGGGCGTCCTCGCAGAACATCGCCGGTGCGGGCTGGAGCGGTATGGCCCAGGCCACCTCGCTGGACACCATGAGCCAGATGAACCAGGCCTTCCGCAACATTGTGAACATGCTGCACGGCGTGCGTGACGGACTGATCCGCGACGCGAACAACTACGAGCAGCAAGAGCAGGCCTCCCAGCAAATCCTGTCCAGCTAGCCATCCAGCTACTCGCTGCGTACGCTTTTTCACGTTAGGAGAAAACTTCAATGACCATCAATTACCAGTTCGGGGATGTTGACGCGCACGGTGCGCTCATCCGCGCCCAGGCCGCCAACTTGGAGGCCGAGCACCAGGCCATCGTTCGCGATGTGCTGGCTGCCGGTGACTTCTGGGGCGGCGCCGGTTCGGTGGCTTGCCAGGAGTTCATCGCCCAGTTGGGCCGCAACTTCCAGGTGATCTACGAGCAGGCCAACCAGCACGGCCAGAAGGTTCAGAGCGCCGGCAGCAACATGGCGCAGACGGACAGCGCCGTCGGCTCCAGCTGGGCCTAACAACTGAAACTGCGGGCGCGGCAGCACACCAAAGCAAGACGGTGTGCTGCTGTGCCTTGCAGTCAATTGGATATCGCATGACTGAGGACCACAGAGGGTAGGGATGGATCAACAGAGCACCCGCACCGACATCACCGTCAACGTAGACGGTTTCTGGATGCTTCAGGCATTGCTGGACATTCGGCACGTCGCACCCGAACTTCGGTGCCGGCCGTATGTTTCCACCGACAACAACGACTGGCTCAACGAGCACCCCGGTATGGCGGTGATGCGCGAGCAGGGCATCGTGGTCGGCGACCAGGTCAACGAGCATGTGGCGGCCAGGATGAAAGTGCTCGCCGCGCCTGATCTCGAAGTCGTCGCACTGCTGTCCCGCGGCAAACTGCTCTACGGCGTGGTCGAGGAGGAGAACCAGGTTCCCGGTTCCCGGGACATCCCCGACAACGAGTTCCGCGTGGTCCTGGCCCGGCGTGGCCAGCACTGGGTTTCCGCGGTCCGGGTAGGCAACGACATCACGGTGGACGACGTCACCGTCTCGGACAGCGCCTCCATCGCCGCCCTGGTGATGGACGGCCTCGAGTCCATTCACCACGCGGATCCGGCGGCGATCAACGCCGTCAACGTCCCGCTCGAGGAGATGCTCGAGGCCACCAAGTCGTGGCAGGAATCGGGCTTCAACGTCTTCTCCGGTGGCGATCTGCGGCGCATGGGCATCAGTGCCTCCACGGTGGCCGCGCTCGGTCAGGCCCTGTCCGACCCCGCGGCCGAGGTTGCGGTGTACGCCCGGCAGTACCGGGACGACGCGAAGGGTCCCAGCGCCTCGGTCCTGTCCCTCAAGGACGGGTCCGGCGGGCGCATCGCGCTCTACCAGCAGGCCCGCACGGCCGGCTCCGGCGAAGCGTGGCTGGCTATCTGCCCGGCCACTCCGCAACTCGTGCAAGTGGGTGTAAAGACAGTTTTGGACACTTTGCCGTATGGCGAGTGGAAAACGCATAGCAGGGTTTAACAGCGCTGTTACGAGACGCGCAGTGCGACAACATTTTTGAACATAAAATGCGAGCTGGATGCCAACACGGCATACTGCTGTGGAGCAAGCTGCCAAAACTGAAAAACCACACGTCAACCACAACTATTGACCGCGAGGCGAGGCAAATGAAATCGGAGTCAGTCCAGCCGCAACTCCAAAAGGGTTACGGCGCCTCGGTGAATACACCGATGCAGCCGCCCGCGTTACCGACACTCATTAGCACGATTGCAAAGGCAGGGGGTGCAGGACGATGACCGCAGTAGCTGATGCGCCACAGACTGACGTTGAGGGCGTTTCGTCGCCCAGGGCCGTCGTCATCGGCATCATGGCCGGCGAAGGTGTTCAGATCGGCGTATTGCTGGACGCCAACGCCCCAGTCTCGGTGATGACCGATCCGCTGCTCAAGGTGGTCAACAGCCGGCTTCGGGAGCTCGGCGAGACTCCGCTGGAAGCGACCGGCCGGGGCCGCTGGGCGCTGTGCCTGGTAGACGGCTCGCCGCTGCGCGCCACGCAATCGCTGACCGAGCAGGACGTCTACGACGGTGACCGCCTGTGGATCCGGTTCATTCCGGACGGCGAACACCGCTCGCAGGTCATCGAGCACATCTCGACGGCGGTCTCGGCCAACCTGAGCAAGCGTTTCGCCGCGATCGACCCCGTCGTCGCCGTCCAGGTGGGTGCCGCGATGGTGGCCACCGGCGTGGTGCTGGCCTCCGGTGTGCTCGGCTGGTGGCGCTGGCACCACAACTCGTGGTTGACCACGATCTTCACCTCGATCATCGCCGTGCTGGTGCTGGCGGTCAGCATGCTGCTGCTGATGCGCGCCAAGACGGACGCCGACCGCCGTGTGGCCGACATCCTGCTGATGAGCGGGCTGGTGCCGCTCACCGTGGCGGCCGCCGCGGCACCACCCGGCCCGGTCGGGTCCCCGAACGCGGTGCTGGGCTTCGGAGTCAGCGCGGTCGCTGCGACGCTGGCGTTGAAGTTCACCGGTCGCCGACTGGCGATCTACACCGCGGTCGTCACCATCACCGCACTGGCGACGATCGCCAGCGTGGCCCGCATGGTCGCGGGCACCAGCGCGGTGACCATGCTGGCCTGCCTGCTGCTGACCAGTGTCATCCTCTACCACGCCGCGCCGGCCCTGTCCCGCCGCCTGGCCGGGATCCGGCTACCGGTGTTCCCATCGGCCACCAGCCGATGGGTCTTCGAGGCCCGGCCCGACCTGCCGACCACCGTGGTGCGCTCGGAGGGCGGTCCGCCGACCCTGGAAGGACCTGCTTCGGTCCGCGACGTGCTGCTGCAGGCCGAGCGTGCCCGTTCCTTCTTGAGCGGTCTGCTGGTGGGCCTCGGCGTGCTGGTGGTCATCTGCCTGAGCGCGCTGTGCAACCCGCACGCCAGCGAGCGTTGGCTGCCGCTGATCCTGGCAAGCTTCACCGCCGGCTTCCTGTTGCTGCGCGGTCGCTCGTACGTAGACCGCTGGCAGGCCATCACGCTGGCCGCCACCGGCGTGATCATCATCGCCGCGGTGCTGGTGCGGTACGCGTTCGTGCTGGCCTCGCCGCTGGCGGTGTCGGTTTCGGCCGCGATTCTGGTGCTGCTTCCCGCGGCGGGGATGACGGCCGCAGCGGTGGTGCCGAACACGATCTACAGCCCGCTGTTCCGGAAGTTCGTAGAGTGGCTCGAGTACATCTGCTTGATCCCGATCTTCCCGCTGGCATTGTGGTTGATGAACGTCTATGCAGCCATTCGATACCGTTAGCAGCCGATCGTGGCGGGGTCGCGCGACCAGCGCGACCGTCGCCGCGATGCTGCTGACAGTTGGTGCACTGGCCGGCATGCCGCCGGCGCACGCGATCACGCCGCCGGCGATCGACCCGGGGGCGTTGCCGCCCGACAGCCCCCCGGGCCCAATCGCGCCGACCAAGCAGAACTCCTACTGCACCGAAGTAGGGGTCATGCCGGGCACGGACTTCAAGATTCCGCCGAAGTACATGGAGATGCTCAACCTCAACGAGGCGTGGCAGTTCGGCCGGGGCGAAGGTATCAAGGTCGCGGTCATCGACACCGGCGTGACGCCACACCCGCGGCTGCCGCGGCTGATCCCCGGCGGCGACTACGTGATGGCCGGCGGTGACGGGCTGTCGGACTGCGACGCGCACGGCACCCTGGTCGCCTCGATGATCGGCGCCGCGCCCGCCAGCGGGGGCCGCGCCGCCGCCGGCGTCGCCGCGCCGGCCGGTCACCGTGCCGACAACCGAGAAGCCGCCGCCACCGCAGACCGTGACGTTGTCACCGGTGCCCGGCCCAACGATCACGGTGATCCCGGCGCCCCCGCCCCCGAGCGAGGGTGCCGGACCCGGACCGGCACCAGGTCCGGGTCAGGCTCCGTCCGGCAATCGAGGCGGCGGCACAGTGACGATTCCGGGTTACTCGGGCGGCGCCCGGGTGCAACCCGTCGACCACCCGCGCCCGCTGGCACCAACGCCGTCAACCTCGCCGACGCCGTCAACTGCGCCTTCATCGTCAGCGCCCTCGACCTCGTCGTCAGCGCCGTCGACATCGTCGCCCGCGCCGCCACCCAGTCCCACGGCGGCGCCGGCACTGCCTGCCCCGCCCGGACCGGCACCCGATGCCTTCAGTGGGGTGGCCCCCGATGTCGAGCTGATCTCGATCCGCCAGTCGAGCCAGGCCTTCGGTCTCAAGGACGCCTACACCGGCGACGAAGATCCGCAGACGGCCGCCAAGATCGACAATGTGCAGACCATGGCGCGCGCGATCGTGCATGCTGCCAACATGGGCGCGTCGATCATCAACATCTCCGACGTGACCTGCATGAGTGCTCGCAACATCATCGACCAGCGCGCCCTGGGTGCCGCGGTGCACTACGCCGCGGTCGACAAGAACGCGTTGATCGTGGCCGCGGCCGGTGACAACAGCAAGAAGGACTGCAAGCAAAATCCGATCTTCGACCCGTTGTCGCCCAATGACCCGCGGGTGTGGAATTCCGTCACCACCGTCGTGACGCCGTCGTGGTTCAGTGACTACGTGCTGACCGTCGGCGCGGTCGACACCAACGGTCAACCGCTGTCGCAGATGAGCATCGCCGGGCCCTGGGTGTCGCTGTCGGCACCGGGAACCGACGTCATGGGACTTTCGCCCCGCGACGACGGCCTGATCAACGCGATCGACGGCCCGGACAACACGTTGCTGGTGCCGGCCGGGACCAGCTTCGCCACGGCGATCGTTTCGGGTGTGGCCGCGCTGGTGCGTGCGAAGTTCCCGGACTTGTCGGCTTACCAGGTCATGCAACGCCTGATCCACACCGCCAGGGCGCCCGCGCGGGGGGTGGACAATCAGGTCGGATACGGTGTGGTTGACCCCGTAGCCGCACTGACCTGGGATGTCCCGAAGGGACCGCCCGAAGCACCCAAGCAACTTTCGGCGCCGCTGTCGCTGCCGAAGGCGCCCGCACCGCGCAATATGACGCCGGTGTGGGTGGCCACCGGGGGCCTGACTGCGGCACTATTGATAGGCGGAGCAGTGTTCGGTACAGCGACTTTGATGCGACGATCGCGGAAACAGCAATGAAGGCACAGCGGAAGTTAGGGTTGGCGTTGTCATGGCCACGTCTGACCGCGGTATTCCTGGCTGACGTGCTGATCTTGGTGCTCGCCAGCCACGCTCCCGACTCGTGGCAGGGCGAGAACCGGATTGCATGGTGGATCGGCGTCGGTATCGCCGTCCTGGTGACGCTACTGTCGCTGGTCACCTATCACGGGATCACGGTCACCAGCGGCGTCGCCAACTGGCTGTGGGATTGGTCCGCCGACCCGGGTACCGCCCTGGGTGCCGGATGCACGCCGGCCGTCGACTACAAGCGACGGTTCGGGCGCGACACGGTCGGGGTCCGGGAGTACCTCGGTCAGCTCGTGACGGTTGTCGAGGTGGGCGGCGGCGATGCCGACCCGTCCGGCCGGCACCGGCATCGCACCGGGTCGGTCCCGATACTGCCGGTAGCGGCGGTCGCAGATGGGCTGCGGCAGTTCGACATTCACCTCGACGCCATCGACATCGTTTCGGTGCAGGTGCGCGGCGGCGCGGCCGCCGCGAAGGCGTCGGCCTCGCTGGAGGAGTGGGGGCCCGAAGAGTGGGGGATGGTCGGGGATCAACCCGGCGGCAACCGCAGGCGGACCTGGCTGGTGTTGCGGATGAATCCGCTGCGCAACGTGGAGGCCGTGGTGTGCCGCGATTCGCTGGCCTCGACGATAGTGGCGGCCACCGAGCGGTTGGTCCAGGATCTCGACGGGCAGAGCTGTGCCGCCCGTCCGTTGACCGCCGATGAGCTCGCCGAGGTGGACAGCGCGGTGCTTGCCGACCTGGAACCGACCTGGAGCCGGCCGGGGTGGCGACACCTCAAGCACTTCAACGGATTCGTCACAAGCTTCTGGGTGACGCCGACGGACATCGACTCGGCGACACTGGCCGACGTGTGGCTGTCGGACGCCCCCGAAGTGGGCGCGACCGTGCTCACCTTGCGCCTGGCGACGCACGACGGACGGCCGCGGCTGTCGGCGTGGGTGCGCTACCACAGCGAATCCAGGCTGCCCAGGCAACTTTCCACGGGCCTCAACCGGCTCACCGGACGCCAGCTGGCCGCGGTGCGGGCCAGTCTGCCGGCCCCCTCCACCCGTTCGCCCCTAGTCGTGCCGGGCCGCGACTTACGAGACCACGACGAGCTGGAATTACCAGTGGGTCCTGAGCCGGAGCACGCCATCAGCTCAGCAACGCAATGACGCGCACGCAGTCGACCGCCGAAGATGCCAGAAACGCCATGGTGGCCGGCCTGCTGGCATCCGGAATTTCCGTCAACGGCCTGCAGCCCAGCCACAATCCGCAGGTTGCGGCGCAGATGTTCACGACTGCCACCACGCTGGATCCCGGGATGTGCGACGCCTGGCTGGCGCGGATACTCGCCGGTGACCAGAGCCTCGAGGTGCTCGCGGGCGCGTGGGCGGCGGTACGGACGTTCGGATGGGAGACCCGTCGCCTCGGCGTGACGGATTTGCAGTTCCGGCCGGAGGTTTCCGACGGGCTGTTCCTGCGGCTGGCGGTGACCAGTGTGGACTCGCTGGCCTGTGCTTACGCGGCGGTGCTTGCCGAGAACAAGCGGTACAAAGAGGCCGCGGACCTGCTCGACGCGACCGAACCACGGCACCCGTTCGATTCGGAACTCGTGAGCTACGTGCGAGGGGTGCTCTACTTCCGCACCAAGCGGTGGCCGGATGTGCTGGCCCAGTTCCCCGAAGCCACTCCGTGGCGTCATCCGGAACTGAAGGCGGCGGGAGCCGCGATGGCCACTACGGCGCTGGCCTCCCTCGGGGTGTTCGAGGAGGCATTCCGACGGGGGCAGGAAGCCATCGAAGGCGACCGCGTGCCCGGCGCGGCGAACATCGCCCTGTACACCCAGGGCATGTGCCTGCGCCACGTGGGCCGTGAGGAGGAAGCCGTCGAACTGCTGCGTCGGGTGTATTCCCGCGACGCGAAGTTCACCCCTGCCCGCGAAGCGCTGGACAACCCCAATTTCCGGTTGGTGCTCACCGACCCGGAAACCATTGAGGCGCGCACGGATCCATGGGATCCGGACAGTGCACCCACGCGGGCGCAGGCCGAGGCCGCCCGGCACGCCGAAGAGGCCGCGAAGTACCTGGCCGAGGGCGACGCCGAGCTCAACGCGATGCTCGGCATGGAGCAGGCCAAGAAGGAAATCAAGCTCATCAAGTCGACGACGAAGGTGAACCTCGCGCGCGCCAAGATGGGGCTGCCGGTTCCGGTGACGTCGCGGCACACCCTGCTACTGGGCCCACCGGGAACCGGAAAGACCTCGGTGGCAAGGGCTTTCACCAAGCAGCTGTGCGGGCTGACGGTGCTGCGCAAGCCGCTGGTGGTGGAGACCAGTCGTACCAAGCTGCTGGGCCGCTACATGGCCGACGCGGAGAAGAACTGCGAAGAGATGCTCGAAGGAGCGCTCGGCGGTGCGGTGTTCTTCGACGAGATGCACACGCTGCACGAGAAGGGTTACTCGCAGGGTGACCCGTACGGTAACGCCATCATCAACACGCTGCTGCTCTACATGGAGAACCATCGCGACGAACTCGTGGTGTTCGGCGCCGGGTACGCCAAGGCGATGGAAAAGATGCTCGAGGTGAACCAGGGCCTGCGGCGGCGGTTTTCGACCGTCATCGAATTCTTCAGTTACACACCGGAAGAACTCGTCGCGTTGACCATCCTGATGGGCCGGGAGAACGAGGACGTCATCACCGAGCACGAGGCCGCCATCCTGTTGCCGTCGTACACCAAGTTCTACTCCGACGAGACTTACTCCGAGGACGGCGATTTGATCCGCGGGATCGACATGCTGGGCAATGCCGGCTTCGTCCGGAACGTGGTGGAGAAGGCGCGTGACCACCGCAGCTTCCGGCTCGACGACGAAGACCTCGACGCGGTGCTCAACAGCGATTCCATGGAATTCAGCGAAGCGCAGATGCGCCGATTCCGTGAGCTGACCCGCGAAGATCTCGCCGAAGGCCTCAGCGCCGCGGTCGCGGAGAAGAAGACCAAATAACGGCGTCAGGCGCCCGGCAAAACGCCCGCGCGGCACGCTTATCTGATCTGCCTAACAACCCCCCGCTACTGCTTTGGCCCGATACGCTGTGTGCAACTCGGACCAGGACGAGCACAAGTGCGATCACGGTGGCGCTCCCGTGTGCCCCGACGGTGACGGGAGGTGGGCCCCACTGAGCCGATCAACAGCGACTGTACGAATTCGATGACCATTCCTTCCCGATCCGGTCACGGCGCTTTCCCGTCGTCGGAATCGGCTGGCGCACCTATCCGACGCGCGGCACCCACGCTTTCGGAAGCACCCCGACACCACCACAGCGGCCAAGGCCCGTAGCTGGGTCGGACCATCCCTTAGGAGAGTCCGATGCCTTTCGCTCAATATCCATGCGTCAGAACACTATTCACCTCGCACCCCGACGCCGTGGACGGGAGGTGATTGCCGTGGATTTCGGCGCGCTACCACCTGAAGTCAACTCGTTGCGCATGTACACCGGGCCCGGTTCGGCGCCCTTGCTGGCCGCGGTTGCCGCCTGGGACCGGCTGGCCGCCGAACTCCATGCAACGGCCGCCGGGTATGACACGGTGATCTCCGTGCTGACCGGTGACGGCTGGCTGGGTCCGGCATCGGAGTCGATGCTGTCCGCGATCACCCCGTATCTGACCTGGCTGAGCCTCACCGGGGTGAAGGCCGAGGAGGCCGCCAGCCAGGCGGCGGCAGCGGCGGGGGCCTATGAGGCCGCGTACGCCATGACGGTGCCCCCCGCGGCCGTCGCCGCCAACCGCGCGCAGTTGCAGATGCTCGTCGCAACCAACCTGCTCGGCCAGAACACACCCGCGATCGCGGCGAACGAGGCCGCCTACGGCGAGATGTGGGCTCAGGACGCGGCGGCGATGTACGGCTACGCCACCAGCTCGGCGGCGGCCTCGACGCTGACACCATTCACCCAGCCGGCGCAGGTCACCGACCCGGCCGGGCAGGCGGCTCAGGCGGGGGCGGTCACCCAGGCGGTCGGCAGCGCCACGGGCACCGTGGCCCAGTCGCAGCTTCCGCAGCTCATGTCGTCGGTCCCGGCTACCCTGCAGGGGCTTTCCGCACCCGCGGCGACGGCCGAAGCCTTCCCGGGAGCCGATCTGCTTGCCAACATCTTGAATTTCCTGGACGGCAACGACGGTAATCCGTACGGGATCTTCCTGAATTCCAGCTTGGTCAACGGTTTTGTGTCGGCCGGGTATATCAGCCCGGCCATCGTTGCCCCCGCGGTCTTCGCCGGCCTGGCCGATATCAACGCAGTGGCCCTGGGCGCAGAGGAAGGAGCCGGGGTGCCACCGATGGGCTCCGGCTCAGGCAACCCATCCTGGATACCAGGCGCGTCACCGGCCAGTCCCACCAACATTCCACCGTTGATGGATGTGGCCGAGGCGTCCTTCACCACGGGCGGCGGCGGCGTGACCGCCGGCGTCAACCAGTCGGCGGTGGTCGGTCGGTTGTCGGTGCCGCAGACCTGGACCGCGGCCACCTCGGTGGTCAACCATGCCGGCGCAGCCACCGCCGGTGGTGGGTGGACCAGCACCGCCGTCGCCCCGGCAGCCGCCTCCGGCGTGCCCGGTTTCCCCGGCATGCCCGCTCCGGGCATGTACGGCCACAGCTTCGGCAATCCGCCGCGCTACGGCTTCCGTCCGACAATCATGGGGCGCCCACCGGCCGCCGGCTGACAGGAGGGAGAACCGCCGTCGGTTAAGGAGGTGCTGGTATTGGATTACGGAGCACTCCCGCCTGAAGTCAACTCGCTGCGCATGTACACCGGTCCCGGCGCAGCGCCGATGCTCGCCGCGATGACGGCGTGGGACGCCGTCGCCGCGGAAATGCGTTTGACCGCAACGGCTTACGAGTCGGTGATAGCGACCCTGATCGGTGACGGGTGGCTGGGTCCGGCGTCGGCGGCAATGGCCGCGGCGGCCGCGCCGTACGTGATGTGGCTCAGCGTCACCAGCTCGCAGGCCGAGCAGACCGCCGGTCAGGCCGCGGCTGCGGCGGCGGCCTTCGAGGCCGCGTTCGCTATGACGGTGCCCCCACCGGTGGTGGCCGCCAACCGGGCCCGGTTGCTGGCACTGATCGCCACCAATTTCCTGGGTATCAACACCCCTGCCATCGCGGCGACCGAAGCCGAATACGCAGAGATGTGGGCGCAGGATGCGACCGCCATGTACGCCTATGCCGTCAGCGCCGCCGATGCCGCAACGTTGACGCCCTTCACCGAACCCGAACTGGTCACCGACCCTTCCGGACCCGCCGGGCAAGCCGCTGCAGTGGCTCACGCCACCGGGTCCGGACTCACCCAGAGCGAACTACCGCAACTGATGTCCGCGGTGCCGGCCAGCTTGCAACAACTCGCCTCGCCGGCGGAGGCATCGCCCTTCGACTCCCTACCGCAGACGGGGCTACTCGCCGACATTCTGAACTTCCTGGACGGCAACGACGGCAACCCCTACGGGATATTCCTGAACTCCGATCTGCTGAACGGGTTCGTGTCAGCCCAGTACGTGTCGCCCGCGGTGATCAGTCCCGCCATCACCGACTCGATAGCCGACGTCGAGGCGGTGGCCGATGGCGGATCCGGGGCCGCCGCGCCCGCCGCCTCCGATGCCGCGTCCGTCAGCGCCGGACTGACCGGCGCGCAATCCGGTGCCGGGGGAGTGAGTGCCGCCACCAACCAGGCAGCCTTGGTCGGGCGGTTGTCGGTGCCGCCGACGTGGACGACGGCCGTCGAGGTGCCCGGCCGCGGCGGCATCGCGGTGCCCGCCGGGATTTCAGCACCTACCGGCGCGGCGCCGGCGGCGGCGGGCACGCCGGGGCTGCCCGGCGTGCCGGCCGCCAACGCGTACGCGCGGAGTTGGGGCAACGGTCCGCGCTACGGCTTCAAGCTGACCATCATGCCCCGTCCGGTCGCGGCCGGATAATTGTGCCGATAAATTCGTGCGTGCCCCGCGAAATAAAGTTTCGTGATTGTTTTGGGTCCGAGTCGGCTTTTGTAAGTGTGCCGAGTTGACTCTTACCGACTTCAGTGCCACCATGGCCTTTGCATGCACCTCGCTAGGTGAGGCGTCTGCACGGACACAGGCCACTGACCTCGAACGTCGAAAGACGCCCAGGGTCAGGACAGCTCTTCCCGGCTTAAGGGTTGAGCCCAAGTGGCTTCCGGTACCCGCCGGATACGCCGTGTGGTGCCAAAGCTCTGTCGAGAGAGGTGCTGGCGCAGCGGGTTTGCCGCTGTTGCCTCATCTCTATGTGGCGTGCGCATGGCATCCCCGTGTGCCCTGGCCCGAAGGAGGTGAGAGCGGAGTGAGTCCCGGCGATAGTTCCTATCCGAGATCGACGACCATTTCGTTTCGATCCGACCCGGGCGCTGTATTCGCAAGCTGAATCGGCTCTGGCGTTAATCGCCGTCTGCTTTCAATTCTGTCGCAGACGCGCGTAATTGCTGTGCGCGAATTCGTCGCGTGAATTTGCGATACCGGCTGCCCAAAATCGGATTGTGGCATTAGTGGGGGAGGCCACCGATGACCGCTGTGCTGGACTTTGCAGCCTTGCCGCCGGAAATCAACTCCGCGCGCATGTACGCCGGACCGGGTTCGGGGCCGATGCTGGCCGCGGCTTCGGCCTGGAAGGGGCTCGCCACGGAACTACAGGCTTCGGCGCTGTCCTATGGGGCCGTGCTGTCGGCGCTGACGGGCGAAGAATGGTTCGGCCCGGCATCCACGGCGATGGCCGCGGCGGCCGCTCCCTACGTCGCATGGATGAGCGCGACGGCCACCGCGACTGAACTGACGGCAGCGCAAGCCGAGGCCGCCGCGGCCGCGTATGAAGCAGCATTCGCCGCAACCGTGCCGCCGCCGCTGATCGCGGCAAATCGCGCCCAGCTCGCGGCGTTGGTCGCCACGAACATCTTGGGCCAGAACACCCCGGCGATCGCGGCGACGGAGGCCCAATATGCCGAAATGTGGGCACAGGACGCCGCCGCCATGTACGGCTATGCCGCCTCGTCGGCCGTAGCTACGGAGTTGAGCCCCTTCGTCGAGCCGACGCAGACGACCAGCCCGACCGGGCCGGCAGCGCAGGCTGCGGCGGTGAACCAGGCCGGCGCCTCGGCGGCCGGCCAGCAGAGCACGCTGTCTCAACTGATCTCGGCAGTACCGGGCGCACTGCAGACACTGGCGGGCACGAACAGCCCCGGGCCAGGCGGGCTGGAGGGATTTCTCAACACCTGGGGACCGAACGCAAACATCTGGAACACGATCACTTCTACCGGAGCATTCACGCCGGGCGCCACCGTGGGCACCCTGTCTAGCCTGTTGGGAACGTCAGCGACCTCCGATGCGGCCGGCGCTGCACAGAGTGTCGCCGCCCCCGGCGCCATGGCCGCCGTTGGCCAGATCGACGCCGCGGGCGGCGGATTGCGCGGCCTTGTCTTCGCCGGCACCGGCAATGCCGGCATTGTCGGCAAACTGTCGGTGCCGCCGTCCTGGACGGCGTCCGCCCCGCTCAACGGCCCGCTGCATTCCGCACTGGGCGGTACGCCGATGGTGGCGCCGCCACCGGCAGGACCGGCCGGCGTGCCCGGCGTCCCATTGGGCACCGCCGCGAGCCAGCCATTCGGCCGCGCGGTCCCGCAGTACGGGTTCAAGCCCACCTTCGTTACCCGGCCCCCGGCTGCAGGGTAGGCAGCTGACCTGCGGAAATACGGTTCTCAGCGAACATCCAGCAATGAGGCAGGCTGGTTACAGCGCTTCTGGCATACCGTTCCTTAACCTTTTGCATATGTTTGTTAACCACCGGTAGGAGAACTCGTCGTGACACTCCGTGCGAGCGTGGTGGCATCGGCGGTGTCCGGGCAACAGGCGACAGCATGTCTCCTGACTGCTTAGGCACGAGCGAGGAGGGATGGGGGTTCGCATATCTATAGTGATTCGGCACATTGGCACCTTCCGCGGTCTCGCTGAGACCCCGACACTGCCTTAATCGGCAGCATTCACGCTTAGTTCCAGCGAGTTTCACATTCGTCTAATTATGGCGTTAATTTTGCGCGCCTCGAATTAGCGGTCAACAAATTATCGCAAACCAGGCAGGTTTGTTGTTCAGCGGTTTGACCTGCCACTTTGCCACAATTGTCATCTATTAGCGCGGGATATCACGCGCTCTAGGGAGAAAGTGAGAGTTCTTGTTCACTTCGCGATTACACGGCAGAAACGCAATGAAAATAGGGCCGATGGAAAGTGTGAACAAATACACGGAAATCATCGGATCCGTGGGGGGCAACTTCACCACAGGGGCAGCGCTGCCGTCTGAGGCCGGACGGAACAAGGGGTAAACACGCATGGACTACGGGGCGCTACCGCCTGAGATCAACTCGGGTCGTATGTACACCGGCCCAGGCGCCGGCCCGATGTTGACAGCCGCAGTGGCATGGGACGCGCTGGCCGCCGAAATGCACTCCACGGCAGCGGCTTACGCCTCTACTTTAGAGGGGCTGACGTCCGGGTCGTGGCACGGTCCCACGGCGATTGCGATGTCGGCTGCGGTCGCGCCGTTCGTGTCGTGGATCTCGGCCACCGCCACTCGCGCCGACCAGACGGCCGCGCAAGCCAAGATCGCCGCGGCGGCCTACGAAACCGCCTTTGCCGCAACGGTTCCCCCTCCCGTGATCGCGGCGAACCGGGCGCAGCTGCTGGCCCTGATCGCCACGAATTTCCTTGGCCAGAACACGCCGGCGATCGCGGCGACCGAGGCGCTGTATGCGGAGATGTGGGCCCAGGATGCGGCCGCGATGTATGCCTACGCCGGATCATCGGCAACGGCAACGCAATTGACGCCGTTCACCGAACCACCCCAGACTACTAATGACGCCGGCACGGCCGCGCAGGCGGCCGCAGTGTCACAGGCCACCGGTGCCGCCACCGGTGGGGATGTCACCACACAGTTGGGTCAACTGATCAGCTCGCTGCCGACTGCGCTGCAAGGACTCGCGTCGACGATTGCAGCGTCACCGACCACCGGGTCGACGTCGTTCCTGCCTGGACTCGCGCTCCCGCAGATCGCTTCGGCGACGTTGCCGCCGGGATTGATGACCGACCTGACGAACTTCAACTCGATATTCAGCGTCCTTACCGGGCCCTACTCGTTGCAGGGCTTCACCTCCATCCCGGGCGGCCCGTTCCTGTCGTTCGGCCAGGTATACGCCTACGGCCAAAACGGACAAGGCTTGCAGGCCTTTTTGACTCCGGCAGCACCCATCTCCGGGACGCTGGCGCCGATCGCGCAATCGCTCGCCCCGCACCTGAGCAGCGCGACTTCGGTCGGCGGCGCAGCCTCCGGTGCCATGGGCCGGGCCGCCCTGGTCGGGGGTCTGTCCGTGCCGCAAGGTTGGACCACCGCCGCCCCCGCTATCCGGACGGTCGCCCAAACCCTGTCCGCCAATCTGGCGGCGGCAGCGGCTCCGACCGCGTCACTGGGCGAGACCGGTGTGTTCGGCCAGATGGCCCTGTCCAGCCTGGCCGGACGGGCCCTGGGTGCGACCGTAGCCACTTCCGGCGGCAGCAGCGGCGCTGTCGCGAGTTCACTTGGCGGTGTCGTCGCTGAGGCCGATCCCGCGGCGGCCATGATCTTCGTGCTTCCCGCACTCGAGGAGGAGTGACGGTCATGAATAGACGGAACAGTCCGTCGCACAGAGTCATTCGACGAACGCTCCGGTCAGGGGGTAAATAAAGGTGTTTTACGCAGCGTTTCCGCCGGAGGTCAACTCGGGCCGGATGTACACCGGCCCGGGAGCGGGCCCATTGCTCGATGCCGCTGCGGCCTGGGACGGGTTGGCGACCGAGTTGCAGTCCACGGCGGCCTCATACGAGTCCGTGATCGCGGGCCTCACCAGTGGGCCGTGGGTGGGTCCGTCCTCGGTAGCCATGGCTGCGGCCGCGGCACCGTACGTAACGTGGATGAGCGCCACGGCCGCCCAGGCCGCCCAGGCCGCAACGCAGGCCAACGCGGCCGCGGCGGCGTACGAGACCGCCTTCGCTTCGCACGTGCCGCCCGTCGAAATCGCCGCCAACCGCACCCAGCTGGCCTCGCTGGTGGCAACCAATCTGTTCGGTCAGAACACCGCCGCAATCGCGGCCACCGAAGCCCAGTACAGCGAGATGTGGGCACAGGATGCGCTGGCAATGGACAGCTATGCGGGTTCGGCTGCGGCCGCAAGCCAAGTGACACCGTTCACCGAGCCGCCGCAGATCGTCAACAGCGGGGGACTGGCCAACCAGGCGCTGGCGGCCAGCCAATCCGGTGCCACCGCGGCCGGCAATGCCGTCCAATCCATCCTGGCAGCGGGAAATCCGGTGTCGGAGATGTTGCAGGTGCTGGCCAACTTGAGCACCGACTACACCGCCACCATCAACGGAATGCTGAACGGCTTGTTCGGACCGGCCGGGGCGTCGACCTTCACCGCGCTCTATTCGGCTGTCAAAGTGCCGCTTGGCTTCACCACCCAGTTCAACGACATCGGGCTGCTGATCAACTTCCCGGTATCGCAGGTCCTCAAGTTCGGCGTCAAACCGGGTTCGATACTCGGCGAGCTCCCCAAAGATGCACTGGGCGGTGGGTTGCTGGCCCCGAACTGGGGCCGTGGCTGGTTGACCGGGGCCGGGACGGCGGGCACGTCGGCCAACTTCGGCCGGGGCATGTTGGTGGGATCGCTTACCGTTCCCCCGAGTTGGACCGCCAACACTCCGGCCATCCAGACTGTGGCGGCGGCTTTGTCGGCAGCCGGACCGGAAGCGGTGCCGGCGGCCGAACTCGGCGCGGGCAGCCTACTGAGCTCGATGTCGCTAGCTGGCATGGCCGGAAGTGCCTTGGGCGCAGGGGCACCCGGCGCCTTGGCCGGCACCGGCGTGCGGGGCCGCCTCACTCCGGTCAAGGACCTCAAAGACCTCAAGTCGCCCGAGAAGCTCAAGCGACTGGTCGCGCAGATCTCTGAGAAACCGGAAAGCGTTCAGCACCACACGGTCGACCAAGAGGGTCTGGACAGCCTGCTCGAACAGCTTGCGAAGAAACCCGGTATCCATGCGGTACACCTGGCGAAGCCCGAGAAGGCGAGAGTCGTGCCACCGGACGCGCAGTTGGGCTAGTGCCTGAAATACGTTGCAGTAGAACATGAGAGGAGTGTCATGAGACTGCTACTTGTGCTGATCGGCGCCGCCGCCGTGATCGGTCTCGCCGCGCCGGCATACGCCGACCCCGACGATGGCCCGGGCGGTGACGACCCAGGGTTCCTCGCGGCCCTGCATGGCGCCGACATCGGCTACAGCAACCCAGCGGCGGCCATCGGCTCGGCCCACGCGGTGTGCACGTGCTTGAGCAACGGCGAGTCCGGCCTGGAACTGATCAACGACGTCAAAACACACAACCCGGCGTTCAATATGGACGCCGCAGCGCAGTTCGCCGTGATAGCGGCGAAATACTACTGCCCACAACACCTCTCCAAAAGCTGACGCCGGCAGGCGTCAATTAACGGTCCGGCCCGGTGCGCCCGACCGTTTTGTGACCGTGCGGTAAAGCGGTCCTCACACTTTGCTGTGAGGACCGCTTTCGCATTGCCTGGCTCAAACCGTAATTGAGTCAATTTGCACTTTTCTCGTGATCAACTTTTGCTTGGCTAAGCGGCCGTCCATCCGATTGATAAATCGGCAAAATTGTCCTGGTAAAGGCCGACGTTTCATCCAATACCGGCAGAAGTCCTGATCAGAGGATATCGGTCGGCGCTCCGCGGTTCCGCATGGCGAATTTTGCGGAGCGCCATTGGGATACCTGGTGAGTTTCATATGAGCTCCGTCAGCAATGCGGACGGAACTGTCAACCCGTGATTACGATGGCGGCCACAAGGGGACCGGAGGGGAGTAGATGGACTTCGGGGCGTTACCTCCAGAGATCAACTCTGGACGCATGTATATGGGGGCTGGCTCCGGACCCATGCTCGCCGCCGCGGCGGCGTGGGACGCCCTGGCGGCGGAACTGCATTCCAGCGCGGCGTCCTACGGCTCGACGGTGCAGGGCTTGACCGTCGGGTCGTGGCACGGGCCGGCCGCAATGGCAATGGCCACCGCCGCGACGCCTTATGTCGCCTGGCTGACCAACACCGCGACGCAGGCCGAACAGGCGGCTATGCAGGCCAAAGCGGCTGCGGCGGCTTATGAGACGGCGTTCGCAGCCACCGTGCCGCCACCCGCCGTGGCGGCCAACCGGGCCCTGCTACTGGCCCTGATCGCGACCAACATCTTCGGCCAGAACACCCCCGCCATCGCCGCCACCGAGGCGGAGTACGCCGAGATGTGGGCCCAGGACGCCGCGGCAATGTACGGCTACGCCGCCTCCTCGGCGGCGGCCACCGAACTGACGCCGTTCACCGAACCGCCGGAGACCACCGACCCGTCGGGTGTGGCCAGACAAACCGCGGCAGTCAGCGAGGCCGTCGGCGCCGCCGAAATGCAGTCGGGCCTGTCCCAGCTGATGACCGCGATTCCGAACGCGCTGCAGACGGTCGGTCCGGCCGCGGCCGCCGCACCGGCCGCGTCCACGCCGGTGGGCTCGGTGATCGAGGCCATCGCGCCGTACGCCATCGGGATTCGTCCCTTCTTCGCTGCCATCACCGGCGCCTACAGTCCCATCGTCGGGTTCGTGCTGTTCGGCGGCTGGTGGCTGTTCGCCCTGCAGATCCTTGGCCTTTCACAGAACGGGCCGGGGGTGGCCTCACTACTGAGCACCGGCGGGAAGCCGGCGGCCGGCCTGGCGCCGCTGCGGGGTGGGTATGTCGGAGCCGTGGCGCCGAGCAGCGGCGTTGCCGGATCGATGGGACATTCCACCCTGGTCGGGTCGCTGTCGGTGCCACAGGGCTGGGTGACCGCCGCTCCGGTGATGAGGACGATGGCGTCGATGCTGCCCGGCGTGAGCGCGGGCGCTGTCCCGGCGGTTCCGGCCGCCGCCGAGGGCGGCCTGTTCGGCGAGATGGCCATGGCGAGCCTGGCCGGACGCGCGCTGGCCGGCGCCAGCATCCGCACCACCAGCAGCGGGACGGCCGGCACCGGTGGCGGCGCCTCCGCTGACGAAGTCGCCACCACGGCGACCATCATCGTGATACCGGCGGACTGACCGATGACGTCAGCACAGGGAAGGCGCGGCCGATGAGTTTCGCGGTACGACCGCCGGAGATCATCTCCTGGCAGATCTACACCGGACCGGGCGCGGCGCCGATGATCGCAGCAGCCACGGCCTGGGATGCGCTCGCCGCCGAGCTGCAGTCGACCGCGGCTTCCTACGGCCTGGTCGTCGATGGATTGGCCAACGAATCGTGGACCGGCCCGTCAGCAGCGGCGATGGCGGCCGCCGCCGCTCCGTACGTGTCCTGGATGGCCGCGACCGCGGCGCAGGCCAAGGCAGCTGCAGACCAGGCGAAGGCGGCGGTGAGCGCTTACGAGGCGGTTTTCGCCGCCGTGGTGCCGCCGGCGGAAATCGCGATCAACCGCAGCCAGCTGGCCTTGCTGGTGGCCACCAACATTTTCGGGCAGAACACCGCCGCGATCGCCGCCCTCGAGGCCCAGTATGCGGAGATGTGGGCCCAGGACACGTCGGCCATGTTCACTTACACGAGCGCGTCGGCGGCCGCCGCCAGACTGACTCCGTACACCGAACCACCGCAGATCACGAACCCGGCCGGGCTCGCCGGCCAGCAAGCAGCGGTGGGGCAGGCCAGCGCCTTGGCAGCCGGCACCGCCGCTGCAACGGCCGCGCCGACCGCGGCGCCGATCTTCCCGTTCGACATCGTCCTGCAGGTCTTCGAGGCGCTCGGCAGCGGCGGCACCGCCTACATGCAGGCCATGGGCCAGCTCTTGAACGCCCTGACCGGGACCCCTGTGGCCGCCGCGACGTGGGAGAACACGTTCGGGATCTTCGCCGACATCGGCCGGTTCAGCACCGTCGCGAACGACACCATGAGCATCCCGAACCTCGCCATGACCGAATTCAAGCTGTTCTGGAAGCCCCCACTCGAGGACATCCCGAAATCAGCCTTGGGAGCGGGGCTGGGAATGGCGCCGTCTGCCGGTTTGACCAGCGCGGGATCCGCGACATCGGCAAGCGTCGGCGAAGCCAACGTGGTGGGCAAGCTGTCGGTGCCGCCCAGTTGGGCCTCGGCGACACCCGCGATCCGGATGGCCTCCACCGCGCTACCGGCCACCAGTCTGTCCGCCGCCCCTTCGGCGGCCATCCCGAGCAATTTGGTCAACGAAATGGCGTTGGGCGCCGCGACGGGCGGCGCGCTGGGCGCCGTCGGCCCCCAGGTGCTCAGCGGCAGTGGCGCCCGCGCCCGCGCCAACGGCGGAAAAGGACCCGTCGAGCCGGTCAAGCTGGACAGCGTCATTGCGAAGCTGCAAAAGGAACCCGACTCGGTCAAGCACTGGAACGTGGACAAAGAAGGCCTGGACGCCCTGCTCGACAAGTTGTCCAAGGAACCGGGCATCCACGCGGTGCATGTATCGAACAAGGACAAGCACAAGGTGACCCTGCCCGACGCGCAACTAGGCGGGAAATGAGACTGCGGCCGGCATTGCTTGCCATCGCCGCGATGGTCGGTTTCGCGGCCCCCGCGCACGGCGACCCCACCGGGGACGACGCGGCGTTTCTTGCTGCCCTGGCCAATGCCGGGATCACGGTTCCCAATCCGGCACAAGCCATCGCCTCCGCGCAGGCGGTGTGCGGATTGATGCGCAACGGTGAGACCGGTCTGCAGGTGCTGACGGATGTGAAGAACCAGAATCCCGCGCTGACGCTGGACGGAGCCGCCCTGTTCACCGCCATCGCGTCGAACACTTACTGCCCCGAGCACCTCGGACAGCCGGAGGGCGGATACTTCTAGCGGAATCCCAGGTTCTCCTGGGCTCCACCTGGTGTTCACCCGGATCTGATTGGCTGCCGTAGCCGTTTCCGTCGAGAAGAGGGGTAGCCCGGTGCAGTCACTGACCGTCGCCGATTTCGCGCTCCGGTTGGGCGTGGGCGTAGGTTGTGGCGCGCTGATCGGGATCGAGCGACAATGGCGGGCCCGGATGGCCGGCCTGCGCACCAACGCACTGGTGGCCACGGGTGCCACCCTGTTCGTTCTGTATGCCGCTGCCACCGAAGACAGCAGCCCCACTCGGGTCGCCTCCTATGTCGTCTCGGGGATTGGGTTCCTCGGCGGCGGGGTGATCCTGCGCGAAGGCTTCAACGTCCGCGGCCTCAACACCGCCGCCACACTTTGGTGCTCCGCCGCGGTCGGCGTGCTGGCCGCGTCCGGGCACCTGGTGTTCGCGCTCATCGGCACCGCAACCGTCGTCGCCATCCATCTGCTGGGCCGCCCGCTGGGAAGGTTCATCGACCACGACAATTCCGCCGACGAGGACGAGAGTCTTGAGCCCTACCAGGTGCAAGTGATCTGTCGGCCCAAGTCCGCCAAGTACGCGCGCGCCCAAATCGTGCAACACACCCGCAGCAACGACATCATCCTGCGCGGCATTCACACCGGGCACACCGAGGACAACGTCGCGCTCACCGCCCACGTGCTGATCGACGGGCATTCGCCGGCTCGGCTGGAACGCCTGGTGGCCGAATTGTCGCTGCAACCAGGCATTTACGCGGTGCACTGGTATGCCGGCGAGCCGAGCAGTCCGATCCTGCCCGCCGCTCCGGCCGACTAGGGTCGCGCCTGCAACTCCGGCGCGGCCGCGGCCAGCAGGTCGTCGCGACTGCCCGACAACGGGGGATATATCCGCCGGGTGTTGATCGTCTCCTTGGTCGCCTTGGCTTGGGCGCCCTGGGCCACCACCACCCGATCCCACCCCTCGGTGTATACCGCGTCCGCCGGGCCGAGATCGAGAACCGTTACATACCAAGGGATTCGAAGTGCCAGCAGCGGCTCGGAGAACAACTCGCTGATCACGTTGTAACCCGCGTACCGGCCCATCGGTCGCCCATGCTGGCACGACATGACCGACACGTGCTCGTCGTCCATGCGCGCCGCGGCCACATCGCCGGCGGCGAACACCGACGGCACTCCGATCACCCGCAGGTAGTCGTCGACCGCGACCCGGCCGCACCGGTCGCGAGCCACCGGCAGTTGCTCGGTCAGCACGCTGGCTCGCATGCCGGCACACCACAGCACCGTCGCGGCCTCGAGCTGCTCACCCGATGACAGCGACACCCATTCGTGGCTCACCGCCGTCACGCTGACCCCGGTTCTGACTTCAATGCCGTTGTGCGCGAGCGCCTTTTCGATCACCGGGCGCGCCGAGGAGCCCATGTCCGAGCCGACCAGGCGGTTGCGGTCGACGAGCACCACTCGGGGCGTGAGGCCGAGTTCGCGCAGCCGGGCCGGCAGCTCGGTGGCGGCCTCGATTCCGGTGAGCCCCGCCCCAACCACGACCACGGTGGCCGCCGCGCGGCTCGGTGGCCCCTCGGCCAGCCGGCGCAAATGGTGCTGCAACCGCAGTGCGCCGTCGTAGGTGTCGACGTCGAAAGCGAAGTCGAGCAGCCCCGGCAGGTCCGGTTTGCACACGCTGCTGCCGGACGCCAGCACCAGCCGGTCGTACCCAAAAGTCAGCCCGGTCGACGTGGTGAGGCGGCGGGCCTCGACATCGATACCCACCACGTCGGCGGTGACATGCCGGACACCGACGGGATCAAGCACGTCGGCGAGCGGGATCCGGCAATCGCTCAGATCGGTCTCGTAGTTGCGGACCCGGATGTCGTGGAACGGCTTCTGGCTCAGCACCGTGATCTCGACCTGCGCCGACACGGCCAGCTCGTCGGCCCGGCGGGCGGCACCCAGGGCAGCCCACAACCCAGCGAACCCCGAGCCGATCACCACCACACGCTTCACCCGGACAGCACCTGGCGGATCTGCTCCAGCGTCACCTTGGCCTTATGGCCGGGCAGCAACATCCAGGTGTGCATGCCGCCTTCGAGCTCGTACCACCCGATCTCGATGCCTTCGGCCGTCGCACGCTTGTAGAAGGCGCGGCGTCGGGGTTGAGCACGTCGTGGGTGCCGGTGAACACCGTCAACCGCGGCAACCCGTCCAGCGGGCCCACGCTCGGGCTCAGCAGGGGAGTGTCGAGCGGATCACCACCGGCGTAGCGCAGACCGGCGGCGCGCAGATCGTCGAGGTTGAGGAACGGGTCTTTCTTGGCGACCGCCAGCACTTCGGGATCCGGTAACCCGAGGTGCATCCACGGGGAGAGCAGCACCGCGTCCGTCGGTTGCGGCAAGCCGGCGTCGCGCACCGCATGGCACAGCGCGAAGGCCATTCCGCCGCCCGCCGAATCGCCCATGAAGGCAAGGGAATTGGGGTCGCGCTCAGCCAGGATTCGCCGGTAGAGCTGAAGCAAGAAGGGGAACACCTCGCGGTAGGTGTGCTCGGGGGCGATCGGGTAGATCGGCACCGTAATGGTGCGCCGAAGCAGGTTCGCCAGCTTCGCGATGGCCGGCCAGTGAAAATGTGGCAGCAGATCCAGCACGTACGCACCACCGTGCAGATAGATCAGATGGCCGGACAGCTCGCTGGGCGGCACGTGGCGGGGGTGACCTGATAGACCGGCCGGCCGTTGACGTCGTCCCGGGCGACATCGATCTTCTTCAGCAAATGCTTGGACGGGCGCCCGCAATACGGCGGGCGGGGATTGGCCTCCCAACTCGCCAGCTTCGCGGGTGGGAACAGCCGATTGCGGACACCGGAGGCACGCAGTAACCGCTGCGTCACGTGGGGCCGGTGCACCGGGCGTTTCATCGGTCTCACCAGGTTAGGCTGTGTGCTGTGAGCGGTGTGACAGGCTTCTTCTCGGCGCTGCCGGCCGAGATGCGGGATCCGGTGTTGTTTGCCATCCCCTTCTTCCTCTTCCTGTTGACCCTGGAGTGGGCGGCGGCCCGCAAGCTGGAGAAGTTCGATGCCGCCGCGGCGACCGACGATTCGCCCACGCCCAGGCCGTCATCGGGTGCGTACCTCACCCGCGATTCCATGGCGAGCATTTCGATGGGTCTGGTCTCGATCGCCACCACGGCCGCTTGGAAGGCCCTTGCGTTGTTCGGGTATGCCGCAATCTATGCCTACCTGGCTCCGTGGCACCTCCCTGCGACCAAGTGGTACACCTGGGTCATCGCGATCCTCGGTGTAGACCTGCTCTACTACACCTACCACCGCGTCGCCCACCGTATCCGGCTCATCTGGGCTACCCACCAGGCTCATCACTCAAGCCAGTACTTCAACTTCGCCACCGCGTTGCGCCAGAAGTGGAACAACAGCGGAGAGATCCTGATGTGGATCCCGTTGCCGCTGTTGGGACTTCCGCCATGGCTGGTGTTCTTCAGCTGGTCGCTGAATCTGATCTACCAATTCTGGGTTCACACCGAGCGCATCGACAAGCTGCCACGGTGGTTCGAGTTCATCTTCAACACCCCGTCGCATCACCGCGTCCACCACGGCATGGACCAGCTGTACCTGGACAAGAATTACGGCGGCATCTTCATCATCTGGGACCGGATGTTCGGCAGCTTCCAGAAGGAACTGTTTAGGCCGCACTACGGGTTGACCAAGCAGGTCGACACGTTCAACATCTGGAAACTGCAGACCCACGAGTACCTGGCCATCGCCCGGGATTGGCGCTCCGCGCGTCGGTTCCGAGACCGGCTCGGCTACGTTTTCGGCCCGCCGGGCTGGACGCCGCGCACGTCAGAGCAGGTCGACGGCACCACCCCGCTGGTCACGTCTCGGTAACGCTTCGGCAGCTGGCGGCGAAAGCTCTAATGTCGAAGTGATAACGCCGTAACCGACGGGAGCCATCGTGAGCCGCCTGGCACTGCGCACTTTCATTGCACCTGCACTTCTCGCGGCGTCGGCGTGGGGCCTGACGCCTGCGACCGGTCACGCCGACCCAATCGCCGTCTACCCCGGGATGGAGATCCACCAGGACAACCACGTCTGCACGCTGGGCTTCGTCGACCCGCGGTCGCGCGTCGCGGTGACCGCCGGGCACTGCCGCGGTAGCGGGCTGGTCTACGACAAGGACAACAACGTCATCGGGCGCATGACCACCTTCCGGGACAACACCCCCACCGGCTCGACCGTGGCGACCGACCAGGTAATCGCCGACTATGAGGCGATCGCCCTGGCCGAAGGCGTCGCCGCGAGCGACATCCTGCCGGGCGGACGTGCGCTGCGCGCCGGCGGCGGTGCGCCCACGGCCGGCCAGCCGGTGTGCCACTTCGGCATCACCACGGGCGAGACCTGCGGCACGATCGAGAGCGTCAACAACGGCTGGTTCACCATGACCAACGGTGTCCAGACGTCACAGGGCGACTCCGGCGGACCGGTCTTCTCGCCGTCGAGCGGTCAACTCGTCGGCATCTTCAACAGTGTCTGGGGAACGCTGCCCGCCGCGGTCTCCTGGCAGGCCACCTCGCAGCAGATGCGCGAGGACGGGGGAGTGAACCCCAGCTAGGCCGCGCCCAGTGCGAACACGGGTATCCGATCGGACGCGGCGCGCAGTTCGTCGTCCCCGGACTCCGGTGTCAGTCCCCCGACGAACCCCTTGACCTGCCAGTACCACCGCGCCAAGTAACGCCGCAGGATTTCGGGCTTGGCATCGTCGCCGACCTCATGGATGGTGGCGCGTCGTGATCGCCAGCGCGGGCCGGTGTCGACGACGCCCGCCGCGCGAACGTTGCGCACCCACTGGGTGTTGCCGCGCGGTGAGACGACGTAGTCCACGCCGTCCACGGTCAGCAGGTTGATCACCACGCTGCGTTGTTTCCCACTGGTGCGTCCGCGGACCCGCAACGCGCTGGTGCCGGCGATGCTGATACCGGATTCGGCCAGCCAGCGAACGACCGTATTGGCAGCGCGCATGGCCCGATTCGGTTCCTGATAGTGCGTGTTCATTACGCCTCCCGGAGGATATCCAGAGAGCACCGCTCTCGCTTGGCAATACCGTGTCACAACCGTGACCTAAAAGCAAGAGCGGTGATCTCTGAACTGCAAGACTCCGTCGTGTGGGCAAACGTCAGGAATCACGGGAGCAAATCGAGGCGAAGATCGTTGAACTAGGCCGTCGCCACCTCGTGGATCACGGCGCGGCCGGCCTGTCGCTGCGCGCGATAGCTCGGGACCTGGGCATGGTCTCCTCGGCCGTCTACCGATACGTGGCCAGTCGCGACGAGTTGTTGACACTGCTGCTCGTCGACGCCTATTCCGACCTGGCCGACGCGGTGAAGCGCGCCCGCGACGATGCCGACACGGATTCCTGGAGTGAAGACGTGCTGACCATTACCCACGCGGTGCGGGAGTGGGCGGTGGCACACCCGGCTGGGTGGGCGCTGCTCTACGGCAGCCCGGTGCCCGGGTACCACGCTCCCGCGGAGCGCACCGTCGGCGTCGGCACCCGCGTGGTCGCGGATTTGTTCGATGCCCTGGCGGCGGGGATCACCACCGGCGAGATCATGCTGACCAGTGACGCAGCGCCCCAACCGATGGCGTCGGATTTCGAGCGGATCCGGCACGATTTCGGTTTCCCCGGCGACGACCGGGTGATGGCTAAATGTTTCCTCCTATGGGCGGGCGTGCTGGGCGCGATCAGCCTCGAGGTGTTCGGGCAGTATGGCGCGGACACACTGACCGACCCGCGCAGCGTCTTCGATACCCAGGTGCGGTTGCTGATCGGCATGCTTGGGTCGAATTAGAACGTGTTCATCCGCGCGGCAAGACCCGGACTGCGGCCATCACGGCAAATTAATGCGCGGGCCTTTCTGCCCGCCGTCGCGCTGGGATATCCTGCGAGGCGATGAACCTGCTAGTTCAGTCACCCATCCAGATCGCGTGGGTGACAACGGACCTCGACGCCACCGAAACCGCTCTCACCGGGCTTTTAGGCGTCCGCAAGTGGATACGGATGCCGGAGGTGCACTTCGCGCCCGACAGCTGCACCTATCGCGGCCGGCCCGCGGACTTCGTTGCGGGCGTCTCGTTGAGCTATCTCGGCGACACGCAACTGGAGCTGCTAGCGCCGGTGCGCGGGGAGAATATCTATAGTGACTTTCTCCGCGACCACGGCCCAGGTTTGCACCACATCTGCCTGGAGGCCGAAAGCCCGGAGCGGTTCGACGCCGCGATTGCCGACGCCGCCGGCCACGGTGCGAATGTGGTGCAGGAAGGCACCATGCCCGGCGGACTGCGATTTGCCTACGTCGCGGCGCCGCAGTCAGGAGTGCCGTTTCTGGAGATCGCCTATCTGTCACCCGAGATCAGAGCGTTTTACGACTACATCAAACAGGAGCAGCGGTGAGCACCGACATCCCAGCAACAGTCCAGGCCGACACGGTGCAGTCCTGGTCGGATGAAGTCGACGTGCTGGTGCTCGGTTTCGGGATCGCCGGGGGCTGCGCGGCAGTTTCGGCAGCGGCGGGCGGCGCCCGAGTTTTGGTGGCCGAACGTGCCGCCGCGGCCGGCGGCACCACCTCGATGGCGGGGGGCCACTTTTATCTGGGCGGTGGGACGGCGGTGCAGGAGGCAACCGGTCATCCCGATTCGCCCGACGAGATGTTCAAGTACCTGGTCGCGGTGTCCCGCGAACCCGAACTCGACAAGATCCGCGCGTACTGCGACGGCAGCGTCGAGCATTTCAATTGGCTTGAGGCTCTTGGCTTTCAGTTCGAGCGCAGCTTCTACCCCGGCAAAGTGGTGGTCCCGCCGGGCACCGAGGGCCTCAGCTACACGGGCAACGAGAAGGTGTGGCCCTACTGTGAGCAGGCGGTGCCCGCGCCGCGCGGTCACTCTGTGCCGGTGCCCGGCGAATTGGGCGGTGCCGCAATGGTGGTCGACCTGTTGGTGAAGCGCGCCGCCGAGCTCGGTGTCGAAATTCGCTACGAAACCGGGGCGACCAACCTGATCGTGGCGGATGGCGCCGTGGTCGGCGTCGCCTGGAAGCACTTCGGCGAAACCGGTGCGATCAAGGCCAAAGCCGTGATCATAGCCGCGGGCGGGTTCGCGATGAACCCGGACATGGTGTCCGAGCACACGCCCGCGTTGGGACAGCCGCGGCGCACCAAACACCACGGCCTGGTGGCGCCCTACATTCTTGGCAATCCGAACGACGACGGGCTGGGCATCCGGATGGGCGTCTCGGCCGGTGGGGCCACCAAGAACATGGACGAATTGTTCATCACCGCGGCCGCATATCCGCCGGAGATTCTGTTGACCGGGGTGATCGTCAACAAGGACGGCAAGCGGTTCGTCGCCGAAGACTCCTATCATTCCCGTACCTCGGCTTTCGTGCTGGAACAGCCGGAGCAGACGGCCTATCTGATCGTCGACGAAGCGCACATGCAGATGCCCGAGATGCCGCTGATCAAATTCCTCGACGGGTACGAGACCATCGCTGAACTGGAAACCGCGCTGGGCATTCCGGCAGGCAACGTCGCCGCCACGCTTGACCGCTACAACGAGTATGCCGCCAAGGGCGAGGACCCGGACTTCCACAAGCAGCCGGAATACGTTGCCCCGCAAGACAATGGACCTTGGGCGGTATTCGATCTGTCACTGGGCCGGGCCATGTACTCGGGATTCACCATCGGCGGCTTGGCGGTGTCAGTGGACGGCGAAGTGCTGCGCGAGGACGGTTCGGTGGTCCCAGGCCTGTACGCCGCTGGGGCCTGTGCGTCCAACATCGCCCAGGACGGCAAGGGGTACGCCAGCGGGACGCAGCTGGGCGAAGGTTCGTTCTTCGGGCGCCGCGCCGGAACGCACGCGGCCGCAGCCGCTGGCGGGTAGGCGCGGAAAATCAAGCACAGCGCCGGAACGCACGCGGCTGCGGCCGCGGGCGGGTAGGCGCGGAAAATCAGCTGTCCTCACCAGACGCGGACGCGGTCCTCGGGTTTGAGGAACAGCGAGTCGCCGGGCTGCACATTGAACGCGGTGTACCACTCGTCCATGTTGCGGACGATCCCGTTCACCCGGAACTTTGCCGGGCTGTGAACGTCCGTCAGCAGTTGGTTGCGTTCGGTTTCGGGCCGGCAGATCTCCTTCCAGCTCGCCGCGAAGGCGAGGAAGAACCGCTGATCTCCGCTGAGGCCGTCGATGACAGGCGCCTCTTTCCCACCGAGGGAAAGCTTGTAGGCGTCATAAGCGATGCGCAGGCCCGCGAGATCGGCAATGTTCTCGCCGAGTGTCACCGCTCCATTGATGCGATTGCCCGGTAACGGCTCGTATCCGTTGAACTGGGCGACAAGCTTGTCCGCCTCACGTGTGTAACGGTCGGCGTCGGCCGGTGTCCACCAATCGCGTTGCAACCCAGTGCCGTCGCTCTTGCGGCCCTGGTCGTCGAACGCGTGGCTCATCTCGTGACCGATGGTGGCCCCGATCGCGCCGTAGTTCGCCGCGGCATCGGCTGCTGGATCGAAGTTCGGCGGCTGAAGGATCGCCGCGGGAAACACGATGTCGTTGAGTCGAGGAGAGTAATAGGCGTTGTTGGTCTGCGGCGTCATGCTCCATTCGCCGCGGTCGATGGGCTTGCCCAGCTTGCTGCGGTCGTCGTTCCACGACCACATCGCCAGGGCGTCGCCGTTGGCGACCAGTTCGGCCGCCGCGATCTTGACCGTCGCATACGACTTCCATCGGTCGGGGTAACCGATCTTGGCCACTAGCGCGGCGAGCTTGGCCTGAGCTTCTCTCTTCGTCTCCGGCGCCATCCAGCTGGCCGCGTCGATGCGCTTGCTGTAAGCGGAGCGGAGATTCTCGACCAGCGCCCGCGCCTTGTCTCGGGTCTGCTGACTGAAGTGGGCGTCGACATATAACTGTCCGACCGGGTCGCCGAGTCCCTTACTCACCCGAGAGACCCCGCGCTCCACCCGCGGCGCGCGCTCCTTGGCGCCGCCCAGCGTTCGGCCGTAGAAGTCGAACAGCTCATCGGCGAATGGCGTCGAAAGATCGCCGCCGTAGGCGGAGAGGACCTGGTAACGCATATACGACTTCCACGAGTCCAGCGGCTCGTTGGCGAAAAGCGCTGCGGTGCGGCTCAATACGTTGGGCATGCCGACCTGGAAGTCGGTCTGCGCCGGCAACTTCAGCTCGTCGAATATTTCATGCAACGGTGCGCCCTGCCCGAGCTGCTCGACTGCAGCTCGCGGCATGATGTTGTTCGTCTTGACGACGTCGCGCTCGTCCTCCCGCGGCACCTGCACCTCTGCCAGCTTGGTTTCCAGGGCCAGCAATCGTTCGGCCTGCTGCTGCGAATCGGCGAAACCGCCGAGACCGAGCAACCGAGCGGCATGCGCGACGAATTTGGTGCGCAGCTCAACCGATTCGGGATCGGTTTCCAGGTAGTAGTCGCGCTCACCGAGTGAGAGGCCGCCCTGCCAGATGATAGGCAAGTAACGCGTCGGGTTGTTCGGGTCCATCCCCACCGAAACGGGGAAGGGGTCGCTCACCCGAGTCCTGCCGTTGAACGACACCAGGACCCCATTGAGGGCCGCCCTGTCATTGGCAGCGTCGATCGACGCCAGCAGCGGCCGCACGGGCTCGACGCCTTTCCTGTTCAGCAGCGCCTCGTCCATGTAGGACGCGAACAGGTCGCCGATTTGCTGTGAGATGTCGCCCTCGGGCGCGTGTTTGGCGGCGGCACTCTCGACGATCGCCTTCAGGTCCGCGTTGAGCTGGTTCTGAATGTCGAGATTGACGCCAGCGCACACTTTGTCGGCCGGGATCTTCGCGTTCTTCACCCACGTGCCGACCGCGTACACGAAGAAGTCGTTACCGGGCCGGACCGACGTGTCCATCTCGGTTAAGTCGACACCCCAAGCGCCAAACTTGGGTTTGGAGCGGTGTTCGGCCGAGCTGCCACAGCCCACGAGCACCAAGGCAGTGGCAAGTAGCACTGCCACCGCACGAACCAATACGCACACCGCAGACCTCCAGTCGCCGGGCCAAGGGCAGCTTAGCTGTGCGCGCCGGCTGCAACGGTTCAGCGAGCCCTCCGCCCCATATGGCTGGTCCTTACGCGCTGGGTCCGGATCGGGTTGTGCACTAAACGGTTGCCGGTTCCTGCTGCACCGGACCCAACCGCCATCGGCCCCCGCCGAGCAATTCGAGCTGGCGGTCGTGATGCTGTTCAACCGTGGGCCGGTGACTGACGCTGACCACGACGCAATCCGGAAGTTCGTTGCGCACCAGCTGATAGAGGGCATATTCCAGGCCTGGGTCCAAGGCCGAGGTGGACTCGTCCAGGAATACCGCCTTCGGTTTGGTCAGCAGTATGCGTGCGAAGGCCACGCGCTGTTGTTCGCCCGGCGACAGCACCTTGGCCCAGTCCTGCTCTTCATCTAAATGCGCAATGTGCGGCGCGAGCGCCACCTTCGTCATCACTTCGTGCAACTCGGCATCGGTGACCCCGTCCGACGAGTTCGGGTAACACACCACTGCGCGCAGCGTCCCCAGCGGGACGTAGGGCAACTGCGACAGGAACAGCGTCTCGTTCTCGCCACCCGGCCGACGAAGGGTTCCTGAGGCGTAGGGCCACAGTTCGGCCAGGCTGCGCAACAAGGTGGTTTTACCCGCACCTGATTGTCCCGTGATGACCAGCGAGTGGCCGGCTTCGAGCCGAACGTCGAGCGGATCGATCAACCGATCGCCGTCCGGCTTGCGCACCTCGACGTTTTCTATCTCGACCGATCCGTCCTGGCTGGGTGTGGTCAGCACCGCCGGCAGCGCACGTCCGCGATCGTTGGCATCGACCAGGCCGTGCAAGCGGATGATCGCGGCCCGCAGATATGCGAAGGCGTCATATTGATTGCGGAAGAACGACAGCGAGTCTGAAATGCGGCCGAATGCGGCGGCGGTCTGGGTCACGTCACCGAACTTGATTTGGCCGACAAACAATCGTGGGGCCTGGATCAACCACGGCAACGGGACGATTACCTGAGACATCGACCAGTTCCAGCCGTTGAAGATTATGGAACGACGAACGAACGTGCGGTAGTTGTCGATGATGGGAGTGAAGCGCCGCCATAGTTGTGTCCGTTCGGCGCGCTCACCGCGATAGAACCCCACTGCCTCCGCGGCATCGCGCAGTCGCACCAATGCGTAACGGAAGGCGGCGTTGAGTTTCTCGTTGTTGAAGCTGAGCCAGATCAATGGACGGCCCAATCGGAAAGCGACCACTGAGGCGATCAGCACGAAAACCAGCACGGTCCAAAACATTGCGCGTGGCAAAACATAACCAAACACGTCCAGCGGTCCGGACAGGTTCCACAGGATCGCGGCGAACGAGATCACCGACGCGACCGCGTTGACAGCCCCGAACAACAACGTCTGTGTGGTCCCATTGGCGGGCGTGTTAGGGGTGCCCTCGGTATTGGCAGCGGTGAAGATGTCGATGTCCTGCTGAATCCGCTGGTCGGGGTTGTCGATCGTATGGTCGATGAACAGGTCTCGGTAGTAAGCCCGGCCATCCAGCCAGTCATCGGTGAGGTGGCGGGTCAGCCACATGCGCCACGAAATCACGAACCGCTGCAGCAGGTAGATATCAACGAGATAGCGAGCGATGAAAACCAGCGCTAACACGCTGAAAATTCCCATCGAAACGTAAAACCCGTGCACCCCAGATTGTTTGATGACGGCGTCGTGCTCGGCCATGCCCTCCACGGCTGTCTGCACGGAGGTGTACATGTCGTTGCTGAAGAAGCTGAACAACACATCCAAGCGCACGGACATCAGTACGGAGAGCAGCAGCACGCCCAGCATCAGCCACACTCGGACGCTATTGCGTCCGACGAAGTACCCGCGGGTTATCCGCCAGAACTGGCGGCCCCATGGGGTGAAAAACCTCATTAAGACCAGCGCAAGCAACAGACAAATGGCGCTGACCACCCACGCTATGGCGAGCCAGCGCACCGAATCCGGAAGAGCTTGCGACCAATCAATTTTCGGCGTGAACGGCTTGGGGCCCAAGGTCGTCGTCTCCTCACAGGCGTGCGGCTGCTGCGCAACGAAATACTTCGGCGAAGGTACCTGAACCGGGTGGATAGGCTGCCCCTATGAGCACCGAAGCAGCCCCCACCCAGACCGTGCACGCGGGCAGGCTCGTAGCCCGCCGCCTCAAGGCCAGCGGTATCGACACCGTATTCACGCTGTCGGGTGGCCACTTGTTTTCGATCTACGACGGCTGCCGCGACGAAGATGTCCGGCTGATCGACACCCGCCACGAGCAGACCGCAGCCTTCGCCGCGGAAGGATGGTCGAAGGTCACCAGGGTGCCGGGCGTGGCCGCACTCACCGCGGGCCCAGGCGTCACCAACGGGATGAGCGCGATGGCCGCCGCCCAGCAGAACCAGTCGCCGTTGGTGGTGCTCGGTGGCCGGGCCCCGGCCGCGCGCTGGGGGATGGGCTCGCTCCAGGAGATCGACCACGTGCCGTTCGTGGCGCCGCTTACGCGTTTCGCCGCCACCGCCCAGTCCGCCGAGGACGCGGGCCGGCTCGTCGACCAGGCACTGCAGGCGGCGGTCGGCGCGCCGTCGGGAGTCGGGTTCGTCGACTTTCCAATGGATCACGTTTTTTCGGTGTCCGACGACGACGGCCGACCCGGCGCGCTGGCCACCCGGCCCGCCGCGCCCGCCGCGGATGCCGACGCGCTGGATCGGGTGGCCGACCTGCTGGCCAAGGCGCAGCGGCCGGTGATCATGGCCGGCACCAACGTGTGGTGGGGGCGGGGGGAGACCGCGCTGCTGCGGCTTGCCGAACAGCTACGGATACCCGTGCTGATGAACGGGATGGCTCGTGGCGCGGTGCCCGCCGACCACCCGCTGGCGTTCTCCCGGGCGCGTTCAAAGGCGCTGGGCGGCGCCGACGTCGCGCTGATCGTCGGCGTGCCCATGGATTTCCGTCTCGGCTTCGGTGGGGTGTTCGGTGCGCAGACACAGCTCGTCGTGGCTGATCGGGCGCGGCCCGAACGCAACCATCCGCGCCCAGTCTCCGCCGAGCTCTACGGCGACCTGTCCGCGACGCTCTCCGCGCTCGCCGGTTCGCGCGCGGCCGACCATCAGGACTGGATCGACGAGCTGCGCGCGGTCGAAGACAGCGCCCGCGATCAGGAGAAGGCCGAGCTCGCCGAGGACCGGATCCCGCTGCATCCGATGCGCGTCTACGCCGAGCTGGCCCCACTGCTGGACCGGGACGCGATCGTCGTCATCGACGCCGGAGACTTCGGTTCCTACGCCGGCCGGGTCATCGACAGCTATCAGCCGGGCTGCTGGCTGGACAGTGGGCCGTTCGGCTGCCTGGGTTCGGGGCCCGGTTACGCCCTGGCGGCCAAGCTGGCGCGGCCCGACCGACAGGTGGTGCTGCTGCAGGGCGACGGTGCCTTCGGGTTCAGCGGGATGGAGTGGGACACCCTGGTGCGCCACAACGTGCCGGTCGTGTCGGTGGTGGGCAACAACGGAATCTGGGGCCTGGAAAAGCACCCCATGGAGGCGTTGTACGGCTATTCGGTGGTAGCCGAACTGCGCCCCGGCACCCGCTACGACGAGGTGGTGCGTGCCCTCGGTGGGCACGGTGAACTGGTTTCGGCGCCGGTCGAGCTGCGCCCGGCCCTGGAACGCGCCTTCGCCAGCGGTCTGCCGGCCGTCGTGAACGTCCTGACCGATCCGAGCGTGGCCTACCCGCGTCGATCGAACTTGGCCTGACGGCTCCCTTTCCGCTCGCGAGCGCGCGTGAAATGCCAGCTGTGGCGGCGTGTCGGTGGCACGACACGCACGCTCGCCCCGGTGTTGTGTTCGCGTACCGTGGGGCTGTGCCAAAGACCACCCGCTCTCAGCCCGGCCGGCTGAGCAGCCGATTCTGGCGGCTGCTCGGGGCCACCACCGAAAAGAACCGCAGCCGCTCGATGGCCGATGTGACCGCGGCCGAAGAGTACGAGAAGGAAGCCGCCGACCTCAGCGACGAGAAGCTGCGTAAGGCATCCGGGCTGCTCAACCTGGACGACCTGGCGGACTCCGCCGATATTCCGCAGTTTTTGGCGATTGCGCGGGAGGCCGCCGAGCGGGCGACCGGGCTGCGCCCGTTCGACGTGCAGTTGCTGGGCGCGTTGCGCATGCTGGCCGGCGACGTGATCGAGATGGCCACCGGCGAGGGCAAGACGCTGGCCGGCGCGATTGCCGCCGCCGGCTACGCGCTGGCCGGACGGCACGTGCATGTGGTGACGATCAACGACTACCTGGCCCGCCGCGACGCGGAATGGATGGGGCCGCTGCTCGAAGCAATGGGGTTGACGGTCGGCTGGATCACCGCCGAATCGACCAAAGCGGACCGCAAAGCGGCTTACGACTGCGACGTCACCTACGCGTCGGTCAACGAGATCGGCTTCGACGTGCTACGCGACCAGCTGGTCACCGACGTCGACGACCTGGTCTCACCCAACCCCGACGTCGCACTCATCGACGAAGCCGACTCGGTGCTGGTTGACGAGGCGCTGGTGCCGCTGGTGTTGGCGGGCACCACACACCGGGAGACGCCTCGGCTGGAGATCATCAAGCTGGTCGGCAACCTGGCCGCTGAGAAGGATTACGACACCGACGCCGACAGCCGCAATGTCCACCTGACCGAGGCGGGGGCGCGCAAGGTCGAGAAGGCGCTCGGCGGCATCGACCTCTACTCCGAAGAGCACGTCGGCACCACGCTGACCGAGGTCAACGTCGCTTTGCACGCGCACGTGCTGCTGCAGCGCGACGTGCACTACATCGTGCGGGACGACGCGGTGCACCTGATCAACTCCTCACGCGGGCGCATCGCGCAACTGCAACGCTGGCCGGACGGTTTGCAGGCGGCCGTGGAAGCCAAGGAGGGCATCGAGACCACCGAGACCGGTGAAGTGCTCGACACCATTACGGTGCAGGCGCTGATCAACCGCTACTCCACGGTGTGCGGCATGACCGGCACGGCGCTGGCCGCGGGCGAACAGCTGCGCCAGTTCTACAAGCTGGGGGTGTCGCCGATCCCGCCGAACACCCCCAACATCCGGGAAGACGAGCCCGACCGGGTCTACATCACCGCGGCCGCCAAGAACGACGCGATCGTCGACCACATCGCCCAGGTGCACGAGACGGGGCAGCCGGTGCTCGTCGGTACCCGCGATGTCGCGGAATCCGAGGACCTCCACGAGCGCCTGGTGCGGCGCAACGTCCCGGCCGTACTGCTGAACGCAAAGAATGACGCCGAAGAGGCGCAGGTGATCGCCGAAGCCGGCACCTACGGCTCGGTCACGGTGTCGACGCAGATGGCCGGGCGCGGCACCGACATCCGGCTCGGCGGTTCCGACGAGTCCGACCACGACCGGGTCGCCGAACTGGGCGGACTGCACGTGGTCGGCACCGGCCGGCACAACACCGAGCGGCTGGACAATCAGCTGCGCGGCCGGGCGGGACGTCAGGGGGACCCGGGGTCCTCGGTGTTCTTCTCGAGTTGGGAGGACGAGGTGGTGGCGGCCAACCTGGACAGCAACAAGCTGCCCACCGAGACCGACGAGGACGGCCGCATCCTGAGTCCCAAGGCCAGTGGCCTGCTCGACCATGCGCAGCGGGTCGCCGAGGGTCGGTTGCTGGATGTGCACGCCAACACCTGGCGCTACAACCAACTGATCGCCCAGCAACGCGCCATCATCGTGGAACGGCGAAACACGTTGCTGCGCACCCCGACCGCCCGCGAGGAGCTCGAGGATTTGGCGCCGAAGCGGTACAAGGAGTTGGCCGAGGACGTCAGCGAGGAGCGGCTGGAGAAGATCTGCCGGCTGATCATGCTGTACCACCTGGACCGCGGCTGGGCCGACCACCTGGCCTACCTGGCCGACATCCGCGAGAGCATCCACTTGCGTGCGCTGGGCCGGCAGAACCCGCTGGACGAATTCCACCGGATGGCAGTGGACGCGTTCGCATCACTGGCCGCCGACGCGATCGAGGCTGCCCAGCAGACCTTTGAAACGGCCAACATCCTCGAGGACGAGCCGGGGCCGGACCTGTCCAAGCTGGCGCGCCCGACGTCGACGTGGACCTACATGGTCAACGACAACCCGTTGTCCGACGACACGCTGTCCACGCTGAGCCTGCCCGGCGTCTTCCGCTGACGCATCGGTCCGCCGTGCGGACCGCATCGTCACCGGGCGCCACCTCAATCGCCCGGCTCCTCCTCGGTCCGCCGTGCGGACCGCATCGTCACCGGGCGCCACCTCAATCGCCCGGCTCCTCCTCGGTCCGCCGTGCGGACCGCATCGTCACCGGGCTAAGGTCACGGCTCATGGAGCCAGTGCTCGCCCAGAATCGGGTGCTGACGGTGCCCAACGTGCTGAGTGTCATCCGCCTGGCACTCATCCCGGTCTTCGTCTACCTGATGCTGGGCACCCACGCCTACGGCTGGGCCGTCGCAATCCTGATGTTCAGCGGTGTCTCGGACTGGGCCGACGGGAAGATCGCCCGGCTGCTCGACCAGTCGTCGCGCCTGGGCATGCTGCTCGACCCGGCAGTCGATCGGCTCTACATGGTCACCGTGCCGATCGTGTTCGCGATCAGTGGGATCGCCCCCTGGTGGTTCGTGCTGACGCTGCTGGCCCGCGACGCAATCCTGGCCGGGACGCTGCCGTTGTTGTGGAGCCGCGGCCTCTCGGCGCTGCCGGTGTCCTACGTCGGCAAGGCGGCAACCTTCGCGCTGATGTCCGGATTCCCGCTGGTGCTGCTCGGCCGCTGGGACGCGTTGTGGAGCCGCGTGGTCGGCGCCTGCGGATGGGCATTTCTAGGCTGGGGCCTGTACATGTATCTGTGGGCCTTCGTGCTCTACCTGGTGCAGATGGTCCTGGTGATGCGCCAACTGCCCAAGCTCAACAGACAGTCGTCGGCCCCGAAGGCGGGCGATCATGGCTGACCGGGACCACCTGCTCGGCGGGTACGACCCCAACGCCGGCTACCGCGCAGATGCCCCTCGGCCGCAACACATTCCAGTGCCGTCGCTGCTGCGCGCCCTGCTGTCCGAACATCTCGACCCCGGCTACGCGGCGGCAGCCGCCCAACGAGAGCGCCGCGCGGAACCCGAAACCGCCCGTACCCGCGCCTTCGGGTGGATGTGGCAGGCGTTGGCGGCGGCCCTGGTCGCCACCGTGTTCGCCGCCGCCGTCGCGCAGGCCCGCTCGGTGGCGCCCGGGGTGCGGACCGCACAGCAGGTCCTGGCGACCAATGTCCGCTCGACGCAGTCCGCGGCCGGTCGGCTGGCCAAGCAGCGCAGCGCGCTGGCGGCCAGGGTCGACGAAGTGCAGCGCGTCGCGCTGGCCGACGATGCGGAGGGGCAACGTCTGCTGAGCCGACTCGATGCGCTCAGCCTGGCGGCGGCCAGCACCGCGGTGACGGGCCCGGGTCTGACGGTCACGGTGACCGACCCGGGTGCCAGCCCGAATCTCTCGGACGCGTCCAAACAGCGGGTGAACGGCAGTCGGCAGATCATCCTGGACCGCGACCTGCAACTTGTCGTCAATTCCCTCTGGGCCAGTGGCGCGGAAGCGATTTCGGTCGACGGCGCCCGCATCGGCCCCAACGTCACCATCCGCCAGGCCGGCGGCGCCATCCTGGTCGACAACAACCCCACCACGAGCCCGTACGTCATCCTCGCGATTGGTCCCGCGCAGACGATGCGGGATAGCTTCGAGCGGAGTCCCGGGTTGCGGCGGCTGCGACTGCTGGAGGTCTCCTACAGCGTCGGCGTCAGCGTCAACGTCGGCGAAAAGCTGGCGCTGCCCGCTGGATCGAGCCGGGAGGTCAAGTTCGCCAACGAGATTGGGCCCAAGTGACATGATTGGAATCGCGGCGCTTGCCATCGGCATCGTGCTGGGATTGATTTTTCACCCCAGCGTCCCGGAGGTGATCCAGCCGTATCTGCCGATCGCGGTAGTCGCGGCGCTCGACGCGGTGTTCGGCGGTTTGCGGGCCTACCTGGAGCGCATCTTCGACCCCAAGGTCTTTGTGGTCTCGTTCGTGTTCAACGTCCTGGTGGCCGCGCTGATCGTCTACGTCGGCGACCAATTAGGGGTCGGCACCCAGTTGTCCACCGCGATCATCGTCGTGCTGGGAATCCGAATCTTCGGCAACGCGGCCGCGCTGCGGCGCCGGCTGTTCGGAGCGTGACCCATGAGCCAGGAACCACCGAACCCCGCCCGGCACGGCCGGCACGAACTGCCACCAGACCGCTCGCGGCCCGAAACCGAGGCAGGGGCCGGACGCGGCCGGTCCCGGTTGGCGTTCGGGACCCTGGCCGCGCTGCTGTGCCTGGTGCTGGGGGTCGCGATCGTCACCCAGGTCCGCCAGAACGATTCCGGCGACTCCCTGGAAACCGCGCGCCCGGCCGACCTGCTGGTGCTGTTGGACTCGTTGCGGCAACGAGAGGCGACGCTCAGCACCGAGGTGGCCGACCTGCAGAACACCCTCAATACGTTGCAGGCCTCGGGCAATACCGACCAGGTCGCCATCGAGAACGCCCAGGCCAGGCTGGCGGCGCTGTCCATCCTGGTCGGCGCGGTCGGAGCTAGCGGCCCAGGCGTCACGGTGAAGATCGACGACCCAGGCCCGGGAATCTCGGCGGAGGTGATGCTCGACGTGATCAACGAACTGCGCGCGGCCGGTGCCGAGGCCATCCAGATCAATGACGCACACCAGTCGGTGCGGGTCGGGGTGGACACCTGGGTCACCGGTTCGGCAGGTTCGCTGACCATCGACACCAAGGGGTTCTCGCCGCCGTATTCGATTCTGGCCATTGGGGATCCGCCCACCCTCGCGGCGGCCATGAACATTCCGGGCGGAGCGGACGACAGCGTCAAACGGGTCGGGGGACGGATGTCAGTGCAGCAGGCCGACCGGGTCGAGGTGACCACCTTGCGACAACCAAAACCACACCAATACGCTCAGCCCGGCAAGTGAACCGCCAGCGAAACCGACCAGAACAGGATCACCGTGAGCGATATCCCGTCCGATCTGCACTACACCGCCGAACACGAGTGGGTTCGCCGCAGCGCAGATGACACCGTGCGGGTCGGAATCACCGATTTCGCGCAGTCGGCCCTCGGTGACGTCGTCTTCGTGCAACTGCCCGACGTGGGCACCGAGCTCTCGGCCGGCGAGTCTTTCGGCGAGGTGGAGTCGACGAAATCGGTGTCGGATCTGTACGCCCCGGTATCGGGCAAAGTGTCTGCGGTCAACGGCGATCTAGACGGCAGTCCCCAGTTGCTGAACTCCGATCCCTACGGCGCCGGCTGGCTGCTGGAAATCCAGGTCGACGGTTCCGAGGTCAGCGCACTGGACTCGGCGATCGCCGGGCTTCTCGACGCCGAGGCCTACCGCGGCACATTGACCGAATGACGATTGCTAAGGTCCCGAAAGCGTTTCGGAACAGAACGCACCGCAGCATGGGGGATCTAGAAGAAGCCGGGGTGTGGGGCTTACGATCCTGGCAGTGGTCGGCATATACCGGACCGGAACGCGGTACGGTCGAGATATCAAATACTTGATGCGTTAGACAGCAGTAACGGCAGTACAGACGATAAATCCGAGGAGAAAGCCGGCCGACCGGCCCGGTCAGACAACGCCACAGCGGCCAGTGAGGAGCACGGGTGACGGACAAGGACGACGACCAGAACGAAGTCACCGTGGAGACGACCTCCGTCTTCCGCGCCGACTTCCTCAACGAACTGGACGCGCCCGCTCAAGCGGGTCCCGAGAGCTCGGTATCCGGGGTGGAAGGCCTTCCGGCCGGCTCGGCTTTGCTGGTCGTCAAACGCGGGCCCAATGCCGGTTCTCGCTTCCTGCTGGACCAGGCCATCACGTCGGCCGGTCGGCACCCCGACAGTGACATCTTCCTCGACGACGTCACGGTGAGCCGCCGGCACGCCGAATTCCGTTTGGAAAGCGGCGAGTTCAACGTTGTCGACGTCGGCAGCCTGAACGGAACGTACGTCAACCGCGAGCCGGTGGACTCGGCGGTGCTGGCCAATGGTGACGAGGTCCAGATCGGCAAGTTCCGCCTGGTCTTCCTGACGGGGCCCAAGGGCGATGACGACGGGGGATCCGGGGGCCAGTGACCGCACCCGATAGTCCCGGCCTGGCGGGGATGTCGATCGGGGCGGTACTGGACCTGCTGCGACCGGACTTTCCCGACGTCACCATCTCCAAGATCCGCTTCCTGGAGGCGGAGGGGCTGGTCACGCCGCAACGTGCGGCGTCGGGCTATCGGAGGTTCACCGCGTACGACTGTGCGCGGCTGCGTTTCATTCTGACCGCTCAGCGCGATCATTATCTGCCGCTGAAGGTGATCCGGGCACAGCTGGACGCCCATCCCGACGGCGAGCTGCCGGCCATCGGATCGCCTTACGGCGTACCGCGATTGGTGTCGGTGGACGGCTCGGAAGCCGCCACTGGCTCCGGGGCCGCCGCCGACCCGGGCGCCGTGGCACCCACCCAGGTCCGGCTCAGCCGCGAAGACCTGCTGAACCGTTCGGGGGTGGATGACGCGTTACTGACCGCGCTCGTGAAGGCGGGCGTGATCACCACCGGGCCGGGTGGTTTCTTCGACGAACACGCAGTGGTAATCCTCCAATGTGCGCGGGCGCTGGCCGATTACGGCGTCGAGCCGCGGCATCTGCGCGCATTTCGTTCTGCGGCCGATCGCCAGTCGGACCTGATCGCCCAGATCGCCGGCCCGCTGGTCAAGGCGGATAAGGCCGGTGCGCGCGATCGAGCTGACGACTTGGCCCGGGAGGTCGCGGCACTGGCAATTACTTTGCACACCTCGCTGATCAAGTCCGCCGTTCGCGACGTTCTGCACCGCTGAGGACTAGACTTCGTTCGAAGCTGGTGTTCGGCGAAGTGAGTCCAAGCGGCACATGCGGAGGGCAGACACAGATGGGTGAAGTTCGTGTTGTCGGCATTCGCGTAGAGCAGCCGCAGAACCAGCCGGTGCTGCTGCTGCGCGAGGCCAACGGTGACCGCTACCTGCCGATCTGGATCGGGCAGTCGGAGGCCGCCGCGATCGCGCTCGAGCAGCAAGGCGTCGAGCCGCCGCGGCCGTTGACCCATGACCTGATCCGGGATCTGATTGCCGCGCTTGGCCATTCACTCAAAGAGGTGCGCATCGTCGACCTGCAGGAAGGCACGTTCTACGCGGATCTGATCTTCGATCGCGACATCAAGGTGTCGGCCCGGCCGTCGGACTCGGTGGCGATCGCGCTGCGGGTGGGCGTGCCCATCTACGTCGAGGAGGCGGTGCTGGCCCAGGCCGGCCTGCTGATCCCCGACGAGGGCGACGAGGAGGCCAGCAGCGCCGTGCGTGAGGACGAGGTGGAGAAGTTCAAGGAGTTCCTCGACAGCGTCTCACCTGACGACTTCAAGGCGACCTAGGCCCCGCGAACGCAGGGGAGGGCATGTACCCGCTCCAGGTAACAGATGCGTCTCATATCACACAACGGATTGTCGACACGCCTGGCGGATATCACCGACTGATCGCGAAGGCGGCCATACTTTGATGACTGGTTGATGATCGACCCAGAGCACGACAGCCACCGAACAGCGTATGCTCTCAAGCACTCGGGCCTGAGCTAACGTGGCTGTCGGGGGCAGCCAAATGCCGCAGCTACCGACAATGCGCTATCGGCGAGAGGAAGCACCGTGAGCGAGCAGCCACGCCAAGAACAGCTTGATCTTGCCGAACACGCGTCCGCCACCGGCGGTCAGAGCCCAGCGGCGGTCAGCGAGCCCGTACAGCCCGGCCTGTTCCCCGACGACTCGGTGCCCGACGAATTGGTGGGTTACCGCGGACCAAGCGCCTGCCAGATCGCCGGCATCACCTACCGGCAGCTCGACTACTGGGCCCGTACCTCGCTGGTGGTGCCCTCCATTCGCAGCGCGGCCGGCTCCGGCAGCCAGCGGCTGTACTCGTTCAAAGACATCCTGGTTCTCAAGATCGTCAAACGGCTGCTCGACACCGGAATCTCGCTGCACAACATCCGGGTCGCGGTCGACCATCTCCGCCAGCGCGGCGTGCAGGACCTGGCCAACATCACGCTGTTCTCCGACGGCACCAGCGTGTACGAATGCACCTCCGCCGAAGAGGTCGTCGACCTGCTGCAGGGCGGCCAGGGGGTGTTCGGCATCGCGGTGTCCGGGGCCATGCGGGAGCTGACCGGCGTGATCGCCGACTTCCCGGGCGAGCGCGCCGACGGCGGCGAGTCGATCGCGGCTCCCGAAGACGAGCTGGCCTCGCGCCGTAAGCACCGCGACCGCAAGATCGGCTGACCCGGTCCCGGAGTAAACTGGATCCCGCATCGCACTCGCGCGGGAGAGTTCTGTAGCTGCCAGCTACAGACGCCGAAGGAGCAATACCTCTCCATCAACCTCTCAGGCACCCGGACCGCGCCGGACAACGATGCCTCTGGAAAGTGGTGACGACCGATGCGGTCGTCGCCCGCCGATGGGGAAAGGCGCCTCGGCGCGCCGAATCTCTCAGGCGCCTGACACGCAGGTGAGGACAGAGGGGGAGGGCCGCTGATCCGCTCGTCCTCTGCCCCGTCAGGAGTTTCACCGTGACCACTCAGCCCGCGTTCGCCGACCGCCACATCGGGCCGGACAGTCAGGCCATCGCGACCATGCTCGCCGTCATCGGGGTCGACTCGCTGGACGACCTCGCCGCCAAGGCCGTCCCGACCGGGATCCTGGACAAGTTGACCGCCGGCGCGGCGCCGGGGCTGGATGCCCTGCCGCCGGCCGCGACCGAGGCCGAGGCCCTGGCCGAGTTGCGCGCCCTGGCCGACAGCAACACCGTCGCCGTCTCGATGATCGGGCAGGGCTACTACGACACGCTCACCCCGCCGGTGCTGCTGCGCAACATCATGGAGAACCCGGCCTGGTACACCGCCTACACCCCGTACCAGCCCGAGATCAGCCAGGGCCGGCTCGAAGCGCTGCTCAATTTCCAGACGATGGTCATCGACCTGACCGGCCTGGAGATCGCCAATGCGTCAATGCTCGACGAGGGCACCGCCGCCCACGAGGCCATGACCCTGATGCACCGCGCGTACCGCGGGCCCGCCAACCGGTTGGCGGTCGACGTCGACGTGTTCGGCCAGACCGCCGCGATCCTGGCGACCCGGGCGCGGCCGCTGGGCATCGAGATCGTCACCGCAGATCTGCGCAACGGGCTGCCCGACGGAGATTTCTTCGGGGTCATCGCCCAGCTGCCGGGAGCCAGCGGCCGGATCACCGACTGGACGGCGCTGGTGCAACAGGCTCACGACCGCGGCGCATTGGTGGCCGTCGGTGCGGACCTGCTGGCGCTGACCCTGATCACACCGCCGGGGGAGATCGGCGCGGATGTCGCGTTCGGCACCACCCAGCGGTTCGGCGTCCCGATGGGATTCGGCGGACCGCACGCCGGATACCTGGCGGTGCACGCCAAGCACGCCCGGCAACTGCCCGGCCGGCTCGTGGGAGTGTCGGTCGACAGTGACGGCACCCCCGCCTACCGGTTGGCGCTGCAGACGCGCGAACAGCACATCCGCCGCGACAAGGCCACCAGCAACATCTGCACGGCGCAGGTGTTGCTGGCGGTGATGGCCGCCATGTATGCCAGCTACCACGGCGCCGAGGGGTTGGCCGGCATCGCGCGACGCATCCATGCCCACGCCGACGCCATCGCCGGCGCCCTGGGCGAGGCGCTGGTGCACGACCGGTACTTCGACACGGTGCTGGCCCGGGTCCCCGGCCGTGCCGACGAGGTGGTCGCCGCGGCGAAGGCCGGCGGGGTGAACCTGTGGCGCGTCGACGCCGACCACGTGTCTGTTTCCTGCGACGAGGCGACCACCGACGCGCACGTGGCGACGGTGCTGGGAGCCTTCGGTGTCGCCGCCGCGCCGGCCAGCACTGACATCGCAACGCGCACATCGGAATTCCTCACCCACCCGGCGTTCAACCAGTACCGCACCGAGACGTCGATGATGCGCTACCTGCGGACATTGGCAGACAAGGACATCGCGCTCGACCGCAGCATGATCCCGCTGGGCTCGTGCACGATGAAGCTCAACGCCGCCGCCGAGATGGAGTCGATCACCTGGCCGGAGTTCGGGCGTCAGCACCCGTTCGCGCCGGCCTCGGACACCCCGGGCCTAAGACGGCTGATCAGCGACCTGGAAAACTGGCTGGTCGCGATCACCGGCTACGACGCGGTTTCGTTGCAGCCAAACGCCGGTTCGCAGGGCGAATACGCCGGCCTGCTGGCCATCCACGGCTACCACGCCAGCCGTGGTGAGCCGCATCGCGACATCTGCCTGATCCCGTCCAGCGCACACGGCACCAACGCGGCGTCGGCCGCGCTGGCCGGGATGCGGGTGGTCGTGGTGGGCTGCCTGGAAAACGGCGACGTCGACCTGACCGATCTGCGCGCAAAGGTCAGCGAGCACGCCGACCGGCTCTCCACGCTCATGATCACCTACCCGTCCACCCACGGCGTCTACGAGCACGACATCGCTGAGATCTGCGCCGCCGTGCATGACGCCGGCGGTCAGGTCTACGTCGACGGCGCCAACCTCAACGCGCTGGTCGGTTTGGCCCGCCCGGGCAAGTTCGGCGGCGACGTCAGCCACCTGAACCTGCACAAGACGTTCTGCATCCCGCACGGCGGCGGCGGTCCGGGTGTCGGGCCGGTGGCGGTGCGCGCGCACCTGGCCCAGTTCCTGCCGGGCCACCCGTACGCGCCGGAGCTTCCCGGCGGGCATCCGGTTTCGGCGGCGCCCTACGGGTCCGCCTCGATCCTGCCGATCAGCTGGGCCTACATCCGGATGATGGGCGGTGACGGCCTACGGGCGGCGTCGCTGACCGCGATCGCGTCGGCCAACTACATCGCCCGTCGACTCGACGAGTACTTCCCGGTGCTCTACACCGGCGAGAACGGCATGGTCGCCCACGAATGCATCCTGGATCTGCGCGGCATCACCAAGGCCACCGGTGTCACCGTCGACGATGTGGCGAAGCGCTTGGCAGACTACGGCTTTCACGCTCCGACGATGAGCTTCCCGGTGGCTGGCACGCTGATGGTGGAGCCGACCGAAAGCGAGAGCCTGGCGGAGGTGGACGCGTTCTGCGAGGCCATGATCGGGATCCGCGCCGAAATCGACCGCGTCGGGTCCGGACAGTGGCCGGTGGACGACAACCCGCTGCGCGGCGCACCGCACACCGCCGAGTGCCTGCTGACGTCGGAGTGGGATCACCCTTACACCCGCGAGGAGGCCGCCTACCCGCTGGGGAAGGTGTTTCGTCCCAAGGTATGGCCGCCGGTGCGGCGCATCGACGGCGCCTACGGCGACCGCAATCTGGTCTGCTCGTGCCCGCCGGTCGAGGCGTTCGCATAACGGCCCTCAGCCGAAGCGGTCGATGATGGCCTGGGCGATGCGCTGCGGCGCGTCCTCCTGAATGAAGTGCTTGGCGGTGGGCAGTTCAACCACCACCAGATCGCGAAATGTCGCGCGCAGCCGGGGGATCGCCGGTCCGGGCCGGAACGCCACGTCCCGCATGCCCCACACCGCCAACGCGGGCTTGCCGCCGAGCAGCGCGGGCACCTCCCGGGCCAACCGGTCCAGGAGCGGACGCGCCGCCAGCAGCTCCTTGGGCAGCACCGCCACTCCCACCCGGGCCGCGGCGTCGGGCTGCACCCGGCGGTAATGGTCCAGCACCGCTTCCTTCGGCAGGATCTCGGTGCCGGCCGGAATGAGCCTCTCCACGAAAAAGTTTCGTTGCAGGATCGCCCACTGCATGAGTCGGCTGGACATCACCTTGCTGAACAGTCTGGTGCTCAATTCCTCGGTGGGCCAGAACCAGGTATTGCCCAGGACGACGCCGCGGACCCGGTCGGCCCGCTCGACCGCGACCGCCAGGCCGATCGGGCCACCCCAGTCCTGGCCCATGGTCACGTAGCCGTCCAGACCAAGGTGGTCGACGAATTCGCCTACTACCGCGGCATGTTCGGCGACGGTGTACCCGAAGCCCGCCGGCCGCTCCGAGAGGCCGAAGCCCAAGTAGTCCACGGCGATGCAGCGGAAGCGGTGCCGCAGCGCCACGACGATGTCGCGGTACAAAAAGCTCCACGTCGGATTGCCATGGCAGAACAGGATCGGCGGGCCCTCGCCCTCGTCGATGTAGTGCACCCGGCCCCGCGAGCTGTCGAACCACCGCGACTCGAATGGATAGAGCTGCGGGTCGGGCGTGAATCGCGGGCTCATCGCCTAGCTCAGAAAGGTGTTCACCGCGGTGGTGAGGTCAGGAGTCGCCGACGTGGGCAGATTCTGGTAGCTGCCGCCGCTGAGCCGGGCGACGGCCTCCCAGGTCGCCCGATCCGGATCGCCGCCGAAGTCGATGACGTTGACCGCGATCGGCTTGGCCGGGTCGGCCGCGCTCTTGATGAACTCCTGCAGTCCCGGACCGTCCAGCGTCTGGTCGGTGTGTGGCCCGGCGGTGATGACCAGGATCGAATTGTTCTGGCCGGCACGGTAATTGGCCAGCATTTCCTGGTAGATCATCCGCAGCGTGGTGAACGACACCGCCCCGCCGCCGGACGAATACTGCTTGTCCAGCGCGGCCTGCAACGCCGCCGAGCGCGGCTGGCCGTTGACTTGGTCGGCAAGCGGTCCGATCGGCACTTCCGCCCGGCCCTCGTGGCCGTCGAATGTCCATAGCCCGACGGCGGCGCTGGGCGGCAATGCCTTGATCCGGCCATTAAGCGCCGCAATGACGTTGGCGAGCCGCGTCTTGCCGCCGTCGTCGTTGGGCAGCGACTGGTCAAGCATGACGGTTGCGGCCAAGCCGGTCGACGGCGCCGCCAGGGTGTCGGCCAGGGTCACCCGGGTGGCCTCGTCGCCGACCGACAAGGTGGCGGGTAGAGCTGGGAAGCTGGTGACTGGGCTGCTTGGCGGCTTGACTCCCTCGGCCCGGAACCCCGCCTTGGCCAGCCGCTCGAGTTGCTCCGGCTTGTGCATGTACCGGGAGAAGGCGCTGGCGGCCGTTGTCTGTTCCCGCGACAACCAGGAACCGCTGAGCAGCACGGTCGGGTAATCGGCCACCGCGGCAGGCCCGGGCGGAAGCCAGGAGACCAGTTTGCCCTTGGCGTCGGAGGTCGACTGGCCGCGCTGGAACAACTGCTGTTCGGTGGTGACCACCGCGTGCACCGGCGCGGCTGCCGGGTCTCCCGGTTTGAGCAGCGCGTTCATCGCCTCGGTCAGCGAGTCGTCGGAAAGCTTGGGCTGCCCGCTCACCAGGGTGCGCACGGCGCCGATGCCCGCGGTCGGGGGAGAGCCGCCGGGTGCCGACGCGGAAGCGATCGCCTCGCCGGCCAGAAAGGAGGCGTCGCCGTTGCCGGTCTGTGGCACGGTTAGCCGCAGGGAACCCCACGCGGGGGCGTTCAGCCCGGCCATCGAGTTCGGATTCGACTGCAGCCCCGGCAGCGCCGCCCAGTTCTGCTTCGAGAGCACCTGCTCGAACTCCGGCCGGATCGCGAGCACAACCGGCGACGTCACGAGCGAACGGCTGTCGCTGATCGTCTTCTGGCCCGTCGCGCTGGACAGCCTGGCAGCCGAGATCGAGCTGCCCGGGATCCACAACCCTGGCTGGTTGCCCAGCTCGGCCGGCCACTTTCCGATGAAACCACCAATGACGGCGTCGGAATTGGCCGGCTTGACCGTGACCTCGACGCAGCGGTCACCGATCGGGCCGGCCGACGCGTTGTAGCTGTCGGCGAACTGCTTGACCTGGTCGGCGATCGTCGGGTCGGCGAGCACCGCGACCGAGTCCTTGCCGCCCACGCAACGGGCGGCGGCCGTGTGCGAGCGGTGGGACAGCGCGTCGCCGAAGAAGCGCCAAACGATAACGCCCGCCACTACTACGACGACGGCGACCAGCGCAACGATCACGCCGATGCTGACGCCACGGCGGCCACCGGCGCTGCGGTGCCCGCCCAGCCGCTCGCCGAGCCCCCGGTGCCCACCGCGAAATGGCGGAGGCGGGGGAGTTGCGGCCGACTCCACGGCGGGCGGCTCGAATTCCGACGGCCGCTGCCCGAAGTCTGGGTACTCGTCGTCGGGGTAGTCGTCATCGCGGGCAGCGGGGCCGTCGGGTTCCTCCGGACCTGCGGACCCGCTATCGGGGACATCGAAGCGCCCTTCGGCCGGCTCCCGGAGCCCGAAGTCCTCCGGGTAATCCGCGTCCTCGAACTCATTGGAAGGATCAGCGACCGGTTCCGGTTCGAAATCGGGGACCGATTCTTCCGGGTCGGGCTTGCTGTGCCTACCCACTCGCGCGTGCCTTAAATTCCCGTCGGCGGCGGTGCAGGATCGGTTCGGTGTACCCGTTAGGCTGCTGTCCGCCTTCCAGGATCAGGTCTTGGGCGGCCAGGAAGGCGATGCTGTCGTCGAAGTTGGGCGCCATCGGCCGGTAGGCGCGGTCACCTTCGTTCTGCTTGTCCACCAGCGGGGCCATCCGCTCCAGGCTGGCCCGGACATCCTCGCGGGTGATCACCCCGTGCCGCAGCCAGTTGGCCAACAACTGGCTGGAGATGCGCAGGGTGGCGCGGTCCTCCATCAGCGCGGTGTTGTGGATGTCGGGCACCTTCGAGCAGCCGACGCCCTGTTCGACCCAGCGCACCACGTAACCGAGGATGGATTGGCAGTTGTTGTCAACCTCCTCGCGAACCTCCTCGGGGGCCCAGGCCAGTTCCTTGGCCAGCGGGATCGTCAGCAGCTCGTCAATAGTGGTGCGCTTCTTGCCTTGCAACTCTTCCTGCACGGCGCCGACGTCCACCTGGTGGTAGTGCATGGCGTGCAGGGTCGCCGCCGTCGGGGACGGCACCCACGCGGTGGTGGCGCCGGCCTTGGGCTGGCCGATCTTCTGCTCAACCATGTCGGCCATCAGCTCGGTCATGGCCCACATGCCCTTGCCGATCTGGGCCTTGCCCTTGAAGCCGGCGGCCAGTCCGGTGTCGACGTTGGCGTCCTCGTAGGCCTTGATCCACGTGGTGCTCTTCATGGCACCCTTGCGGATCATCGGGCCCGCTTCCATCGAGGTGTGGATCTCGTCGCCGGTGCGGTCGAGGAACCCGGTATTGATGAACACCACCCGGTCGGCGGCCGCCTTGATGCACGCCTTCAGGTTGACCGTGGTGCGGCGCTCCTCGTCCATGATGCCGACCTTCAACGTGGCCTGCGGCAGTCCCAGCACGTCCTCGACGCGGCTGAACAGCTCGCAGGTGAACGCCACCTCTTCGGGCCCGTGCATCTTGGGCTTGACGATGTACACCGAGCCGGTGCGGCTGTTGAGCAGCGGGCCATTCTGATCGCCGGCCTTGAGCCCGTGAATCGCGGCCAGGCCGGTGAACAACGCGTCCTGAATGCCCTCCGGCACCTCTGCTTCTTCGCCGTTGGCCTCGGTTCTCACGATGGCGTCGTTGGTCATCAGGTGGCCCACGTTGCGAACGAACAGCAGGCTGCGCCCGGGCAGCGTCAGCTCGCCGCCGTCGGGCGTGGTGTAGGTGCGATCCTCGTTGAGACGGCGAGTGAAGGTCTTGCCGCCCTTGGCGACCTCCTCGGCCAGGTCGCCCTTGTTCAGGCCCAGCCAGTTGCGGTAGCCGAGCACCTTGTCGTCGGCGTCGACCGCGGTGACCGAGTCCTCGAAGTCCATGATCGTGGTGACCGCCGACTCGAGCACCACGTCCTTGATGCCGGCGGCGTCGGTCTTGCCGATCGGTGAGTCGGGGTCGATCAGGATCTCAATGTGCAGGCCGTGGTTGAGCAGCAGCACCGACCAGTCGGGGGAGCCCAGCTCGCCGCGGTACCCGACGAACTTTTCCGGGCTGGCCAGGGTAGTGGCGTCGCCATCGAGGGCGATTTGCAGCTGCCCGTCCTCGATGCTGAGGCCGGTCACATCCGCCCAGGATCCCGACGCCAGCGGGACCGCCCCGTCCAGGAACTCACGGGCGTAGGCGATGACCTTGTCACCACGCACCTTGTTGTAGCTGTCGCCCTTCTCGGCGCCGCCGTCTTCGGGGATGACGTCGGTGCCGTACAGGGCGTCGTACAGCGAGCCCCACCGCGCGTTGGACGCGTTCAGCGCGAACCGGGCGTTGAGGACGGGCACCACCAGCTGCGGGCCGGCGGTGCTGGTGATCTCGTCGTCGACGCCTGAGGTGGTGATGGTGAAGTCGTCCGGCTCGGGCAGCAGGTAGCCGATGTCGGTGAGGAACTGGCGGTAGGCGTCCGGGTCCAGCGGCTCCAGCACCCGGTGCCGGTGCCACTTGTCGATCTGGGCCTGCAGCTCGTCGCGCTTGGCCAGCAGCTCCTGGTTACGCGGGGTGAGGTCGGTGACCACCTTGTCGACGCCGGCCCAGAAGCTGTCCGGGTCGATACCGGTGCCGGGCAGCGCCTCGTTGTTCACGAAGTCGTAAAGCACCTGGGCGACGCGCAGATTGCCTTGGGTTACCCGATCAGTCATTATTCTCCTCCGTAACGGCCTTTCCGGCCCCTCAACCAGCCCGGGACCAGGCCCGACTAGCTACCATCACCCTACCGAGCAACAGCCTGACGAGCGTAGCCCGACCGGCACGCAATGCCAGGTCACGGCACGCTGACAGGCTCGCCCGCAGCAACGCGACGGGCGTCCTTGAAATCGCTTTTTGGCAACGCGGGCACGAGAAATTTCGTTCCCTGCATCAGCTTCACTGATACCCGCGGCCGCTCAGATCATACGGTCAATCGCCGGCACCATCGTCGCGCATACTGCCGACAAGGTCCTCCACCAGATCCTCCAGCGCCACCACAGCAACGATCTCGCCCTGAACGGTGCCATTGTCGGCGGTCACCAACGCCAGGTGGCTGTTGCTGCGTCGCATCCGGGACAGGGCGTCGGGTAATCCGAGCGACTGGGGCACTCGCGGCAACGCACGCACCAGGGACAGGTCGATCACCGTTTCCGGGTCGTCGCCCAGCGCCAGCACGTCCTTGATGTGCAGGTAACCCAGGAAGCTGCCATCGCGGCCCACCACCGGGAAGCGCGAATAACCGGTCTGGGCCAAAGCTTCTTCCACGGCCCCGATGGTGGGCCCGGAGCCGGGAGCTGCGACGGAAACGGCGTGCACCCGGGCCAGCGGTACCGCGACATCACCGACCACCCGGGTGCGGACGCGCAGCGCGCGAGTCAGGCGGATCTGCTCCTCGTTGTCGAGCAAACCTTCCGAAGAGGATTGGGCGATCATCTCCGACAGCTCGGCGGTGGACACCGTGATGTCAAGCTCGTCCTTGGGTTCGACGCCCACAGCCCGCAGGACCCCGTTGGCGCACCTGTTGTAGAAGGCAATGATGGGCCGCGCTGCCTGCACGTAGGGCAGATACGCCGGGACCAACAGCATCGCGGTGCGCTCCGGGCCGGCCAGTGCGATGTTCTTCGGCACCATCTCGCCCAGCAGCACGTGCAGGATCACCACCACGGCCAGCGCGATCGCGAACGCCAGCGTGTGCAGCAGCGCGGGATGCATGCCGGTAAGCCCCAGCAACGACTGCAGCAGACCGGCGACGGCAGGCTCGGCGATGCGGCCGAGCAGCAGGGAGGCGACGGTGACACCCAGTTGGGCACCGGCCAGCATCGCGGGCAGCTGTTCACCGGCCCGGATGACCGTCACCGCTCTCGTCCGGCCCTGTTCGGCCAGCGCCTCCAGCCGGTCCCGCCGCGCTGAGATCATGGCGAACTCCGCCCCGACGAAGAACGCGTTCAGGGCGATCAGCAGGACCGCCAGCAGGATCGCCACCACCGGGTTCATCGCTCGGCCCCGTCGGCAGCGCTGTCCGAGTTTTCGACGGGAGTAGCCCACTCGGACAGCTCGAGCAGGTCGAGCCGGCGGCCGTCCAGCTGGACCACCTTGGCCCGCCACCGCGTCGCCTCGTCGGGGAGCCCATCGCGGTCCAACGCGGGCAGGTCCACCGTCTCCCCGGGCTCCGGAATGTGTCCTAGCTCGCGCAACACCAAGCCGCCGATGGTCTCGTACGGCCCTTCCGGGGCCCGGTAGCCGATCGCGGTCGCCACCTCGTCAATGCGCAGTAGGCCCGACACCCGCCAACCGTTCTCGGACGCCACCACGTCCGGTGTCGCGTCGTCGTGCTCGTCGCGGACGTCGCCGACGATCTCCTCGATCAGGTCCTCGACAGTCACCATGCCGGCGGTGCCGCCATACTCGTCGACCACCATCGCGGTTTGCAGCGAGTTCGCCCGGATCTGCGCCATCACGGCATCGCCGTCCAGCGTCGACGGCACCACCGCGATCGGCTTGGCGATCGTCGTCAGCAGAGTCTTTGCGCGGTCGGCCCGGGGCACCGCGTAAACCTGCTTGACGTGCACGATCCCGACCGTCTCGTCGAGGTCGCCGCGCACCACGGGGAAGCGGGAGAACCCGGTCGCGGCGACGGTGGCAATAAGGTCGCTGATCGTGTCGTCGGTCTGCAGGGCAACGATCTTCGAGCGGGGCGTCATCAACTCCTCGGCGGTCAGTGAGCCGAATTGCAGCGAGCGGTGCATCAGCGACGCGGTGACGTCGTCCAGCGCGCCGCGGCGCGCCGAGCGGCGTACCAGCGACACAAGTTCCTGCGGGGTGCGCGCGGACCGCAACTCCTCGGCGGGCTCGATGCCGAGCCGGCGCACGATCCAGTTCGCGGCGCCGTTCGTCATCCGGATAGCAGGAGTGAACAGCACGGAGAAGAACCACTGGGGCAGTACGACTGCGCGGGCGGTCCGCAGCGGCCGGGCCACGGCGAGGTACTTGGGCACCAGTTCGCCGAACACCATGGACACCGATGTCACGACCGCCAGCGCGGCGAAACCGGTGATCGCGTCGGCCAGCCGGTCGGGCGTGCCAATGCGGTCCAGCCAGCCGTGCGGCAGGTTGGCCACCAGCGGATCGATCAGATAGCCGGTGGCCAACGTGGTGATGGAGATCCCCAGCTGCGCGCCCGACAATTGAAATGACAACCGGCGGTGGGCCCGCAGGATGAACCCGTCGCGGCTCGCGCCGCTGCGCGCGTTGGCCTCCACGGTGCTGCGGTCCAATGCCGTGAGGGAGAACTCCGCCGCGACAAACACCGCGGTGCCGAAGATCAAGGCCAGGATGGCCAGCACGCTGAACACGGTGCCGGAGTGATTCATGAGCCTTTCACCAGCCGGTGGGCAGCGGGTGCCCTTCGGCGAAGCCCGCCGTCGACTGCACGCCGACGATCGCCTGTTCGTGCAGCTCTTCCAGGTTCGCCGCACCCACATAGGTGCAGGTGCTGCGCACGCCCGCGGTGATGTGGTCGATCAGGTCCTCGACACCGCCGCGGTCGGGGTCCAGCCCCATCCGCGATGTCGAGATCCCTTCCTCGAACAACGCCTTACGGGCCCGGTCGAACGGGCTGTCCGCGCCGCTGCGCGCGACCACCGCGCGCTTGGAGGCCATGCCGTAGCTCTCTTTGTACGGCCGGTCCTCTCGGTCCCGCATCAGGTCGCCGGGGGATTCATAGGTGCCGGCGAACCAGGAGCCGATCATCACGTTGGATGCGCCGGCCGTCAGCGCCAACGCCACATCGCGCGGATGCCGGATCCCGCCGTCCGCCCACACGTGGCCGCCCAGTTCCCTTGCCGCGGAAGCACATTCGAGCACAGCGGAGAACTGCGGCCGGCCGACGCCGGTCATCATCCGGGTGGTGCACATGGCTCCGGGGCCCACGCCCACCTTGACGACGTTCGCCCCGGCTTCCAGCAAATCGCGTGTACCCGCCGCCGAGACCACATTCCCGGCCACCAGCGGCACACCGAGGCCAAGGGATGCGACAGTCTGGATTGCTTCGATGGTCTTGAGCTGGTGGCCGTGCGCGGTGTCGATCACCAGCACGTCCACACCCAATTCGGCGAGTGCCTGGGCGCGTGAGCCGACGTCGCCGTTGATGCCCACGGCCGCGCCAATCCGCAAGCGGCCCTTGGTGTCGACGGCGGGGCTGTACAGGCCGGCGCGCAGGGCTCCGGTGCGCGTGAGCACTCCGGCCAGCGACCCATCCGCACCGGTCACCACCGCGACGTCGATCGGGGCGTGTTCGAGCAGGTCGAAGATCTTGCGTGGTTCGGTGCCGACCGGGGCGGTGACGAAGTCGGTGGCGGCAATGTCACGGACCCGGGTGAAGCGGTCCACCCCCACGCAGGCCGACTCGCGCACCAGGCCGATCGGGCGCCCCTCGAAGACCACCACCGCGACGCCGTGCGCCCGCTTGTGGATCAGCGCCGTCGCGTCCGACACCGAGTCATCGGGCGCCAGCGTCACGGGGGTGTCCAGCACCAGGTCGCGGCTCTTGACGAACTCGACCGTTTCTTGCACCGCCGGGATGGGCAGGTCCTGCGGCAGTATCACCACACCGCCGCGACGCGCCACCGTCTCGGCCATCCGGCGACCGGCCACCGCGGTCATGTTGGCGACCACCACCGGGATGGTGGTCCCCGAACCGTCGACGGTGGACAGGTCCACGTCGAACCGAGACGCGACGTCGGACCGGTTCGGCACGATGAACACGTCGTTGTAGGTCAGGTCGAACCCTGGGCGGTGCCCGTCCAGAAATTTCATCTAGTGCAACTCGCTAAGCAGGTACTTCGCTCCGGTCTCCGCTCCACAGGGTGTGGAACTTCTTGCTCGGGTCCTCGTCGGTACGCCCGTAGGTGTGCGCGCCGAAGAAGTCCCGCAGGCCTTGGGTCAGGGCGGCCGGCAGGCGCTCGGTGCGCAGCGCGTCGTAGTAGGACAGCGCCGACGAGAACCCCGGAATGGGGATACCCAACTGCGTGGCGGTCACCACCACCCGGCGCCAGCCGTCGATCGCGGCCTCGATCGCGCTGCGGAAATAAGGCGCCACGATCAGCGTCGCCAGGTCCGGGTCATCGTCGTAGGCCTCTTTGATCCGGTTGAGGAACTTGGCCCGGATGATGCAACCCCCGCGCCAAATGGTGGCCAAATCGCCGGGGGTGATGCCCCAGTCGTATTCGGCGCTGCCGGCCTGGATCTGGTTGAAGCCCTGCGCGTAGGCGATGATCTTGGACGCGTAAAGGGCCTGGCGGACGTCCTCGATGAACTGTCCCGCGTTGTCCGGCTTGGTGCCCAGGTCGCCCGAGGCGAGTCCGGTGGTGGCCTTGCGCTGAGCCACCGAGCCCGACAGCGCGCGGGCGAACACCGCCTCCGCGATCCCGGTCACCGGCACGCCGAGATCCAGCGCCGACTTCACCGTCCAGCGGCCGGTGCCCTTCTGCTCGGCCTCGTCCAGGATGACGTCGACCAGCGGCTTGCCGGTCTTTGCATCGTTCTGCCGCAGCACCTGGGCGGTGATCTCGACCAGGAAGCTGTCCAGGTCGCCCTTGTTCCACTCGTCGAAGACGTCGGCAATCTCTCCGGCCGTCTTGCCGAGTCCGTCGCGCAGCAGTTGGTACGCCTCGCCGATGAGCTGCATGTCGGAGTATTCGATGCCGTTGTGCACCATCTTCACGAAGTGTCCGGCACCGTCGGGCCCGATGTGGGTGCAGCACGGCACCCCGTCGACGTGCGCGGAGATCTCCTCGAGCAGCGGCCCGAGGGAGGTATAGGACTCGGCGGGCCCGCCGGGCATGATCGACGGACCGTTCAGCGCGCCTTCCTCACCGCCGGAGATCCCGGCGCCGACGAAGTGCAGCCCGCGCTCGCGGATCGCCTTCTCCCGCCGGATGGTGTCGGTATAGAGGGCGTTGCCGCCGTCGATGATGATGTCGCCTTCTTCCATGGCGTCGGCGAGCTCGTTGATCACGGCGTCGGTGGGGTCGCCGGCTTTGACCATGATGATCACCCGACGCGGTTTTTCCAGAGCGGCAAGGAATTCGGGGATCGTTTCACTGCGCACGAAGTTGCCCTCGGAGCCGTGCTCTTTCAGCAGCGCATCGGTCTTGGCCACCGACCGGTTGTGCAGCGCCACGGTGTAGCCGTGCCGGGCGAAGTTCCGGGCCAGGTTAGAGCCATGACGGCCAGGCCGGTGACGCCGATCTGGGCTGTCGCAGTCTTCGAATCCGACGAACTCATCTGTTGCCTTTCGATCGGGCCTTCGTTGGATGGACACACTGTGGCACAACGGACTTCTGGCGGTCCAAAGGGTTTGGCTTGGCGTCAGGCGGAGACCAACCGGTGCAACTCCGTCAGCCACGGTACGGCCAGCGCGATGGTCGGCACCACCAACACCGCCGCCGCGGCCAGGTAGACCACCGCGGACAGCAGCGGGCTGTTGCCGCTGCCGTTGAGCCGTCGTACCCGCAGCACGGTGCTGGCGCCGCCAGCGGCCAGGGCACCCGACGGCGCGCGGCCGGCGGCACACGCGACCAGCGCCCGTAATAACTTCG
>NZ_HG964937.1:1525803-1550477 GCF_000613245.1 Mycobacterium asiaticum DSM 44297 | reverse complement strand
CTGCACGGCGCCCAGCGCGTTGGCGCTGCGTACCAGCCGGGGGAACGCGGCGTAGAGGGCAGTGAACGCCTCCAGGACGAGGTCGTGCCGGGCCCGCAGATGAGCCCGCTCGTGGGACAGGATCGCTGCTACTTCGTTGTCGCCGAGCGTGTTCAGCGTCCCTTCGCTGACCACGACGCGACTGCGCACGCCGGGCAGGCAGTAGGCGAGGGGTTGCTCCACGTGCAGGATGCGCAGGTCACGGGGTACCGAACACGGCTGGCCCAAGGCGGCATCGTGATCGACTCCGACCAAGTCGACGACCATGCGGTGGCGCGCCCGGCGCCGCCGGGTGGCGATAGCCACCCGCGCCGCGGCGACCGCCAGCCGCGCACCGACCATCAAGGTGAGGGCGAAGACGGCGATGTAGGCCGACCACAGCGGCCAGCCGAGGCGACCTTCGGCGTCCAGGATTCCTGCCGTCGGTCGCCCGTCCGGGCCGGGCATCAGCAGCCGGCTGGCAATCGCTATGCCGGCGCTGAACGTGGACAGCACGGCGGCCAGGGCGATGGCCTGCCAGAGCACCATCGCCGCGCGTGGAGCGCGCTGCGGCCAGGAGGCGCGGGCCAACAACGCCGGTGTCGGGCCAGCCAGCAGCACCGCAAGTACGGTGAAGGCCAGCGCAGACACGCTGTGATTCTCCCTTAGTCGTCGGCCGGAGGTCCAGCAGATGCCGAATTGCGGTGATTTGCTTCGAGTTCGGTGAGTGCGCGGCGCAGCGCGGCGGCCTCATCCGCACCGACTCGCTCCACGAAGTGCACCAGCGCGGCCTGCCTGCTGCCGGAGTCCTCCGCCTGGGCCAGCGCGTCCACCATCAGCCCTGCTACCAGTTCATCGCGGCCATGCACCGGCGCGTAGCGGTGGGCGCGGTCGTCCCGGAGCTGGGAGACCAGATTTTTCTTGGCTAGCCGCTGCAGCACGGTCATGACGGTGGTGTAGGCGAGATCGCGTCGTGCCGACAAGGCTTCGTGGACCTGGCGAACAGTCTGGGGTTCGGGCATGGACCAAAGGTGATCCATCACGGCGCGTTCCAGATCCCCCAGCCGCGTCAGCTTGGCCATAGTTCATCTCCTGAGCGTTGATGACAGCTTACTCCGATTACTACCGAGTGTCGTATCTAGCGCCGTGTTGGTTCCCGCACACCACAACACTACGCAATCAATGCTTGCGAAATTAGGGCAGCCTTGCCTATGCTGATGACGGTCGAGCGAAAGAAAGGGCCGCGGAGAGTCCTGAGGGCTGCAGTGACCCCCGGCCTACTCGATCGGCGAGCCCCGTGCCACGCGCACGGGGCTCGCCCGTTTTTCCGGACCGCATAACCCATGGTGTAGACACAAGGACGTGTCATCAGCCCCAGACTCGGATTTCGTTGCCGCGTTCGACAGCGAGCTCGGTCTGCAGTTCACCGAACTCACTCCGGACGGCGCCCGCGCACAGCTGGAGGTGAAGCCCAAGCTGCTGCAGCCGATGGGTCTGGTACACGGCGGGGTTTACTGCTCGATGATTGAAAGCATGGCGAGCGTGGCCGCATACACCTGGCTGAACGCCAATGGCGGTGGCGGAAACGTGGTCGGCGTCAACAACAACACCGACTTCTTGCGCGCCATCAAGTCCGGCACCGTGTATGGCAAGGCCGAACCCGTGCACCGCGGTCGCCGTCAGCAGCTGTGGCTGGTGACCATTACGGACGACGACGACCGCATCGTGGCCCGTGGTCAGGTGCGGCTACAGAACCTCGAGTCTTAGCACCTTCAAGCGCCTAACTGGCTCTTCGCGCGATGGCTTCGGCGCCTTGCGCCTCGGCGGCCAGTTCCGCCAGCTGCTCAAGCCGCGTTCGCGCGAACGCTTGCTGATCGGTGATGGTCAGCTGACCGCGCCGCGTGCTCAAGAAGGTCACCGTCCACGACAGCAGCGTGGTGATCTTGGTCTTGAAGCCGATCAGGTACACCAGGTGCAACACCAGCCAGATCAACCAGGCGATAAAGCCGCTGAACTCCAGGGGACCGATCTTGGCCACCGCGGAGAACCGCGAGACCGTGGCCATCGAGCCCTTGTCGAAGTATTGGAACGGCTCCCGCTCGGCCGGGTCCGCGCCGGCGAGTTCCGACTTGATGTTGTTGGCAACGTATTTCGCGCCCTGGATGGCGCCCTGCGCCACGCCGGGCACACCCTCGACGGCGGCCATGTCACCGATCACGAAGACGTTGGGGTGTCCCGGGATCGACAGGTCTGGCAGCACCTTGACCCGGCCCGCGCGGTCGAGTTCGACCTCGGACTGCTCGGCGAGGTCGCGGCCCAGCCGGCTGGCCTGCACGCCGGCAGACCAAACCTTGCAGGCCGACTCGATGCGCCGCTCGGTGCCGTCGGCGTCCTTGACGGTGATGCCATTGCGGTCCACGTCGGTGACCATGGCACCCAGTTGGATCTCGACGCCCAGCTTCTCCAACCGTGCCCTCGCCCGATCGCCGAGCTTTTCGCCGAAAGGAGGAAGTACCGCGGGTGCTGCGTCGAGCAGGATGACCCGCGCCCGGGTCGAATCGATGTGCCGGAAGGCGCCCTTGAGGGTGTATTCGGCGAGTTCCGCGATCTGCCCGGCCATTTCGACACCGGTGGGGCCGGCGCCGACGACGGTGAAGGTGAGCAGTTTTGCCCGGCGCTCTGGGTCGCTGGACCGTTCGGCCTGCTCGAACGCGCTCAGGATGCGACCGCGTAATTCCAGCGCGTCGTCGATGGACTTCATGCCCGGCGCGAATTCGGCGAAGTGGTCGTTGCCGAAATAGGACTGTCCGGCGCCGGCGGCGATGATCAGGCTGTCGTAGGGCGTCTCGTAGGTGTGGCCGAGCAACTCCGATACGACGACCTTGCGGGCGAGGTCGATGTGCGTGACATTGCCCAGCAGCACCTGAACGTTGCGCTGCTTGCGCAGCACCACGCGGGTCGGGGGAGCGATCTCACCCTCGGAGATGATGCCGGTGGCCACCTGGTACAGCAAAGGCTGGAAGAGGTGATGAGTCGTGCGTGCGATCAACTTGATGTCGACGTCGGCGCGCTTCAGCTTCTTTGCCGCGTTGAGTCCGCCGAACCCCGATCCGATGATGACGACCCGGTGGCGTTGACGCGGTTCACCTGTGGGTTCCTGTTGGGGACTCATGTTCCGCTGCTCCTGACCGGGGGCTCCTCGACGGGCGACTGACGTTAGCTATTACCCCTATTAAGGTTAGTCAACCTAGCGGCACAAACCCAGCCACGAGCCTGTGTAATGAGCCACACCGAGCGAAGTGCGAAAGTGGACGCTCGCGGCTACAGACCGAAAACCGGGCCCAACGCGTCGGCGACCTTGCTGATAACGCCGGGGATGTGGCTGGTCGGGATGTTGACGATTGCTCCCTGCACTCCCGCGTCGATGACCTTGGCCTGCACCTGCTCGGCGATCTGCGCCGGACCGCCGATGGCCATGCGCCCGGTCATGCTGGCCGGAAGCTGGTCGGGGTCAGCGCTCTCGTCAAACACGACGGTCAACATCAGACTCGTTTCCAGAGTCGAAGGGTCCCGACCGGCTTCCGCGCAGCGCGCCTTGATCGCATCCACCTTGCGGGGAAGTTCGTCGAAACCAGCGACGATATTGAGGTGGTCGGCGTAGCGGGCGGCCAGCGCGAACGTCTTCTTCTCGCCCCCGCCGCCGATCAGGATCGGAATCCGGTCGCGGAACCGCGGTTCGGCCATCGCGGACTCGGTGGTGTACCACTCACCGGAGAAGGTGGGCCGCTGGCCTTTGATCATCGGGTCGATGATCTGCAGCGCTTCGTCGAGACGATTGAATCTGTCGCTGAAGGTGCCGAACTCGAACCCGAGCTGGCGGTGTTCCAGTTCGTACCAACCTGCCCCGATGCCCAGGATTGCCCGGCCGGCACTGACCACGTCCAGCGTGGTGATGACCTTGGCCAACAAGGTGGGGTTGCGGTAGGTGTTGCCGGTCACCAGGGTGCCCAGCTGCAGGCGTTCGGTGGCGGTGGCCAACGCGCCCAGGGCGGTGTACGCCTCCAGCATCGGCTGGTCCGGTGTGCCCAGCATCGGCAGTTGGTAGAAGTGGTCCATCACGAAAAGCGAGTCGTAGCCCGCTGATTCGGCTTCGCGCGCCTGATCGATGACGGTGGAGAACAAGTTCTCCACACCTGTCCCGTAAGAGAAGTTAGGGATCTGAAAACCGAGCCTAATCGCCACGGTGTCTACCGTAGCTCCCGGCTACCGAAGCGGATCAGGCGAACTGGGCGAGCGCCCCGTGGCTGACGTGCAGCGTCTGGCCGGTGATGTGGCGGGCGGCCGGGGTGGTGAGGAACAGCGCCAACCGCGCAATCTCGTCTGCGACCGGCGCCGGTGTGCGCGACAGGCCCTCATAGCCGGGCTGGACGCTGCGACCGCACGCCACCGCGTTGACGGTGATGCCCCTAGTGCCGTAGATCTCCGCCTGCCCGCTGACCCAACTGGAAAGTGCGGCTTTGATCGAGGCGTCGACACTTCCGGTCGCCGGGTTCTCGGCCAGCACGCTGATGATGTTGCCGCCGGAGCGCAGGTGATCGCCGACGCACTGAACCGTCAGCACCGCCGAGAGGAGCGTCGCGTCCAGTGCCCGGCGCCATGCGGTGGCGGTGTCGGACAAGGAGTAGGTGCGCGGGTCGCCGGCGTCCCAGGTCGGTGCCGGGATGTGGACGATGGTGTCGAGGTGGTGCGGGAACAGGCTCCGCGCTTCCTCAAGGCTGCCCGGATCGGTGGCGTCGCAGACGATCGCGTCAACATCGAGTTCTTTGGCGACGACCTCGAGGTCGCTGCCGCGCGAGCCCACCAGGGTGACCTTGTGGCCGTCGTCGCGGAAACGCTCGGCTACCGTGCGCCCCAGATCGGTATCTCCGCCGGTAACCACAACCTCCACTGCCATGACCTCCTCGTGCGATGGCATCGAACTCCGCCCATGTTACTGGACAGTAGCTATTCGGCGAAACCGCCACCGCATCGACGCGCGGACGAATTCCGTAACTATTCGGCTGCGGTGGCTTCAGGGTTAGGTTTGTCGAATGCGTCGGATCGGTTGGGTCGCGATACTGCTGGTCGCGGGCTTGACTTCGTGCAACTCCACCGCGCAGCAAAATTCGGTCGTGGTGTTCGCCGCCGCGTCACTGAAGCAGGTGTTCACCCAGTTAGGGGACCGATTCAGGGCCGACAACCCCGGGACAGGCATCCAATTCAATTTCGCCGGTTCCTCGGAGTTGGCGACGCAGTTGACCCAGGGTGCCACCGCTGACGTGTTCGCATCGGCCGACACCGCGCAGATGGACAGGGTCGCCGCGGCCGGCCTGCTGGCGGACGGCCCGACGACGTTCGCCAGTAACACGCTGGCCATCGTGACCGCGCCGGGAAATCCCAAGCACCTCCAATCCTTCGCCGACCTGGCCCGATCGGGATTGAGTGTGGTCATCTGCCAGCAACCGGTGCCGTGCGGATCGGCGACCCGGCGCATCGAAGAGTCGACAGGCACGCAACTGCATCCGGTCAGTGAGGAACCCAGCGTCACCGACGCGCTCAACAAAGTGACCACCGGACAGGCCGACGCCGCGCTCGTCTACGTGACCGATGCCGCGAACGCCGGAGCCAAGGTCGCCACCGTCAAGTTTCCCGAAGCCGCGATCGCGGTGAATACTTATCCGATCGCGGTACTGAAAAAAGCGCCGCAGTCGGCCCTGGCCCGCAAGTTCGTGTCCACGGTTACGGGCGAGACGGGACGGCAGCTCCTGGACCAGGCCGGCTTCGCCCGCCCCTGACAACGCCAGTGTCCTCGCTCACCAACCTGCCGCGCTGGGTGTACGTCCCAGCCGCCATCGGGACGGTGTTCATCGGGCTGCCGCTGGTGGCGACGGCCGCCAAGGTCGACTGGCCGCACTTCTGGTCGTTGATCAGCAGCGAATCCTCGGCGACGGCGCTGTTGCTGAGCCTGAAGACAGCCGCGGCGAGCACAGCCGTGTGTGTGGTGCTGGGCGTGCCCATGGCGTTGGTGCTGGCTCGCAGCCAACTGCGAGTGGTGCGTCTGCTACGCCCTTTGATCCTGTTGCCGCTCGTGCTGCCTCCGGTCGTCGGCGGCATCGCCCTGCTCTACGCCTTCGGCCGGTTGGGTTTGGTCGGGCGGTTTCTGGAGACCGCCGGCGTCAGCATGGCCTTCAGCACGACCGCCGTCGTGATGGCGCAGACCTTTGTCTCGCTGCCCTTTCTGGTTATTTCGCTGGAGGGCGCCGCGCGCAGCGCCGGTGGCGACTACGAGGTGGTGGCGGCGACGCTGGGAGCACGGCCGACCACGGTGTGGTGGCGGGTCACGCTGCCGCTGCTGGTACCTGGCCTGGTGTCCGGCGCGGTGTTGGCGTTCGCGCGGGCGCTGGGCGAGTTCGGCGCCACTTTGACGTTTGCCGGTTCGCTGCAGGGCGTGACCCGCACGCTGCCGCTGGAGATCTACCTGCAGCGCGTCGATGACCCCAATGCCGCTGTGGCACTGTCACTTCTGCTGGTGGCCGTGGCGGCGCTGGTGGTGCTGGGGCTCGGCTCACGGCGCCTGACCGGACCCGACGCGCGGTAACCGACGATGAGCGAGCTGCAACTGCGCGCGGTGGTCACCGACCGGAATCTGGACCTGGAGTTCACGGTGGCTCCAGGTGAGGTGATTGCGATGCTCGGACCCAATGGCGCCGGCAAGTCGACCGCATTGCACGTGATCGCCGGCCTGCTCCGGCCCGATGCGGGTTGGGTGCGGCGGGGCGAGCTGGTGTTGACCGACACCGCGGCTCGGGTGGAGGTCCCCACCCACCGCCGTCGGGTCGGTCTGCTCCTGCAGGACCCGTTGCTGTTTCCGCATCTGACCGTTCTTGGAAATGTCTCTTTCGGAGCTGCTTTCGGGCCGAACAGCCGGCGCAGCGGGCTGCGTTCCCATCGGGCGTCGGCGCTGCGCTGGCTGCGTGAGGTGGACGCAGTACAACTCGCGGACCGCAAGCCGCGGCAACTGTCGGGCGGTCAGGCCCAGCGCGTCGCGATTGCGCGGGCGCTGGCCGCGGAACCGGAAATTCTGCTGCTCGACGAGCCACTCAGCGGGCTCGACGTCGCGGCGGCCGCGTCGATCCGCGCACTGCTGCGCGGCGTGGTCGCCGGCAGCGGCTGCGCGGTCATCCTGGTCACCCACGATCTACTGGACGTGCTCACCCTGGCCGATCGGGTGCTGGTGCTCGAGTCCGGGAAGATCGCGGAAATTGGGAAGGCGGCCGCCGTGCTGAGTGCACCGCGAAGCCGTTTCGGCGCCCGGATCGCGGGAGTGAACCTGGTCAGTGGATCGATCGGCGGCGACGGCGCTCTGTACACCGATTCCGGTCAGAAGTGGCACGGCATCGCGGACTCGGCGGAGCTTGGCGACGGCGACGCCGCGGTTGCGGTGTTCACGCCGGCAAGCGTCGCCGTCTACGACACGCCGCCCCATGGCAGCCCGCGCAACACCGTCGAAGTGACCGTCGCCGAGTTGGATACCCGCGGACCCGCGGTCCTGGTGCGCGCGGCGGACCAGTCCGACGGGGACCGGGGCTGGCGGCCAGCATCACGGTGGACGCCGCGGCGGAATTGCAGCTCACGGTCGGGACCCGGGTGTGGTTCAGTGTCAAAGCCACCGAGGTAGCTCTGCATCCGGCCTTTCGCCGGTCCACGAACTGGGGAGACACCAGCTAGTCTTTCCTTGCTTCGCAGCGGCAACACGGTAGGTTCGTGCCCATGCATCAGGTGGACCCGAACCCGTCACGCCGCAAAGGATTACTGGCATCGCTGGCCGTTGCGGCCGCGACCAGTGCCAGCGTCGTCACCATCGCCTTGCCGGCTACCTCGAGCGCCGACCCGGAGCCAGTGCCTCCGCCGTCACCGACGGTCGCGCCGCCGTCGTCGCCTGCCGCGTCACCGACACCTGCACCTGGAGCGACCCCAAGCACGCCCGCAACCCCGCCGCCAGGGGCCAGCCCGACCCCGAACGCGCAACCCGGTGACCCCAATGCGGTGCCGCCACCACTGGATCCGAACGCGCCACCGCCGCCGGACCCGAACGCCGGGCGAATCACCAATGCCGTCGGCGGGTTCAGCTTCATCCTTCCCCCCGGCTGGGTGGAATCCGACGCCTCGCACCTGGATTACGGTTCGGCGCTGCTGAGCAAGGCCGCCGGTGAGGCGCCGATGCCCGGGCAGCCCCAACCGGTCGCCAACGACACCCGCATCGTGCTGGGCCGGCTGGACCAAAAGCTCTACGCCAGCGCCGAGGCCACCAATCCCAAGGCCGCCGTCCGGCTCGGCTCGGACATGGGGGAGTTCTTCATGCCGTACCCCGGCACCCGGGTCAACCAGGAGACCGTGCCGCTCAATGCCAACGGCGAGTCGGGCAGCGCGTCGTACTACGAAGTGAAGTTCAGTGACGCCACCAAGCCGGTCGGCCAGATCTGGACAGGCGTGGTCGGGAACCCGGCCGGACCCACCGGTGGACCACCGCAGCGCTGGTTCGTGGTGTGGCTGGGCACGTCGAACAATCCGGTGGACAAGAACGCGGCCAAGGCGCTGGCCGAGTCGATTCGGCCTTGGAACGCACCAGCCGCCCCGGCCGCCACCCCGCCGGCGGAAGGGGTTCCCGGGGCGGTTCCCGGCGCACCGGCACCCGCCCCGGTTGCGCCCGCGCCCGACGCGGGTGCACCGGCACCGGCTCAGGCGCCCGCACCGGCTCAGGCGCCCGCGCCGGCTCAAGTGCCGGCACCCGCCACCCAGGCACCGGCCGGCGGGGCACCGGCGGTGACCGAGCAGCGGAGCCAGCCGGCCTGACCTCTCCCAGGCGCCGCAAACCGACGCTTGAATCGTTATCCAGAAGGCGTATACCGAAGTCACAACCCAGCAACGGAGCTGGGGTGGCGATAGGAGACCCTGATGGACATTGTTGCGGCTACCGAGTTTCTTGCTCGCTCGTCGACCCTGACCAGCGTGGGCTGGATCGGCTACATCATCATCGGCGCGCTGGCGGGCTGGATCGCCGGCAAGATCGTCAAGGGCGCCGGCTCGGGCATCCTGATGAACATCGTTATCGGTGTGATCGGTGCGTTGATTGGTGGCTTCTTGCTCAGTTTCGCCTTCGACACCGCGTCGGGCGGCTGGTGGTTCACCTTCTTCACCGCGATCCTGGGCTCGGTAATCCTGCTGTGGCTCGTCGGCCTGGTGCGGCGCACCTAGCGCTTCGCCGCAGCGGCAAGATGGGGTAATGGCGTCGCCCATCGCCTCAACGATGACCGCATGGCAGGTGCGTGCACCCGGGCCGATGCGGACCCAGCCGCTCGAACGTGTCAGCACCGCGGTCCCGCGACCGGCGCCGACCGAGCTCTTGGTCGCCGTGCTGGCGTGCGGGGTGTGCCGCACCGACCTGCACGTCACCGAGGGGGACCTGCCCGTGCACCGCGACCGGGTGACTCCCGGCCACGAGGTGGTGGGGGAGGTGGTCGAGGTCGGCTCAGCCGCCGGCGACGCGTTCAAGGTGGGCGACCGGGTGGGCATCGCCTGGCTGCGACACACCTGTGGGACGTGCAAATACTGCCGCCGGGGCGACGAGAACCTGTGTCCGCAGTCCCGTTACACGGGTTGGGACGCCGACGGCGGGTATGCCGAGTTCGCCACGGTCCCGGCCGCATTCGCCCATCACCTACCGGACGGGTACAGCGACAGCGAGCTGGCGCCGCTGCTGTGTGCCGGGATCATCGGCTACCGCTCTCTGTTGCGCGCCGAGGTGCCGCCGGGAGGCCGACTGGGGCTCTACGGATTCGGGGGCAGTGCGCACATCACCGCCCAGGTCGCATTGGCGCAGGGCGCCGAGGTACACGTCATGACCCGCGGGGCCGCGGCGCGCGAACTCGCTCTGGCGCTGGGCGCCGCGTCGGCACAGGACGCCGCCGACCCACCGCCGGTTCCGCTGGACGCAGCGATCCTGTTCGCGCCGGTGGGCGACTTGGTGCTGCCCGCGCTCGAGGCACTCGACCGGGGTGGCACGCTCGCGGTGGCCGGAATCCATCTGAGCGACATCCCGTCGCTCAACTATCAACGGCATCTGTTCCAGGAGCGCCAAATTCGGTCCGTCACGTCGAACACACGAGCCGATGCACGGGGCTTCCTCGACTTCACCGCTCAGCATCACATCGACGTCACCACGCCGGAATACCCGCTGGGACAAGCCGATTGCGCGCTGACCGATCTCAGTTCGGGCCGGATAGCCGGAGCCGCGGTACTTCTCGTGTAGGTCAGCTTGACAGGTGCCAGACCAGCGCCGCAGCCACGGCACCCACGCCGTTCAACGACCAGTGCAGCGCGATCGGCGCGATCAAACTGCCGCTGCGCCTGCGCAGCCAGCTGAACACGAACCCGGCCGCGCCGGTGGCCAGGACCGCGAGCGTCACACCGGCCACCATCCCGAAGACACCGCCGCCGAACAGCCGGGTGAAGCCAACGTTGTTGCTGGTCAGGCCCAACGACGTGGCGATGTGCCACAACCCGAAAAGCAGCGATCCGGCCAGCGCGACGCCGCGAAACCCCCAGGCCCGGTGCAACGTGCCGTGCAGCACGCCGCGGAAGACAAGTTCCTCCGGAATGACCGTCTGCAGCGGGATGACGACCATCGAGGCGACCACGGCGCCAGAGATCGTCGCGTAGTGGTTGTTCAGGAACATCGGCCGGGTGATCGGCAGCAGCACCCCGACCGCGATCACCGACACCACCAGCGTCACGGCGGCCAGCGCGTAGCCCATGCCGGATCTCCAGTGTTCGCGGCCCAGACCGAGTTCAGCCCAATCCAATCCGCGCCAGCGCAGTAGCAGCACCAGCCCGACGGCGGCCGCCGGGACGGTCGCGATGCCCGCCCAAGCTGTCGTGAAGTGCGCGACCAGGTTGGTCAGCACCAGGACAGCGACGACCACCACGATGTCGACGTGGATGCGAAACCTGTCCGGTTGCGCCGGCGCAGCACAGGCCGGTTCCAGGATTTGGTGACGCATTGGGGCGAGTCTACCGGCGTCGCGGCGGGCGCTCCCTAGCTTTCTCGCACCGCAAGCCGGCGGCGGACGTAGCTCTTGTATTCGTCGGAGAGGGCATCGGCGGCCAACAGACGGGGGAGCAATTCGGGTTCTGACATCTTGGCGCGAAAGACCATGCCGATCGTCACGTCGTGGTCGGGCCGGTCGACAATGGTGATGTCGTCACCGGCCTGGACGGTTCCCGGTTCGAGCACTCGGAGGTAGGCACCCGGCTTACCGGCCTGAGTGAAGGTTTTCATCCAGTGGCTCAGGTCGAGGAACGCCGAGAAAGTGCGGCACGGCGTTCTGGGCGCGGAGACCTCCAGCAGCAACCCGTCAGTGCCGATGCGCCAGCGCTCACCGATTCTGGCCCCGGTGACGTCGATGCCCGAAGTGGTCAGGTTCTCACCGAACATCCCGTGACTGAGGGTGCGATCGAGCTTCCCCTCCCACTCGTCGAGGTCTTCGCGGGCGTAGACGTAGACGGCCTGATCATCACCGCCGTGGTACTTGCTGTTGCCGATCGTGTCGCCGACGAGTCCGCTGCCCAGCCCGCCGCGCTTGGGGCCGGGCGCCCGGACGAGGACCGGTCCGGTGGCGGCGACCTTGTCGATGCCGGTCACCTTCTTCATGGCGCGCGGATCGGGGTTGGGACGGCCCCCAGCTACGTTGACCGACAACACTTTCGCCACTCGGACAGCGTAGCGAGCGAGTCGGTATGTCACTGGCTCGGCGTATGATCGCACGTATGTTCGAGTCGCGAACCGAGGTGTCGGCCGAGGAGCAGCTGGCGCGCTTTAACCGGTATATGGACGAGGTGATCGACCATCGGGAGGGGTTGACGGCCAAGACGGCGGAGTCTGCGGGGTGGGTCGCGCGCATCCAGGCGGCCGCCCGGGTGCAGAACCAGGCCGCCGCACTGGAGTTCGTCGCGGTCGGGCAGTTGTTCGGCTACCGGCTGTCGCGCAGCGCCGAAACCGAGGATTGGGCGATGGACACCATGGAGGCGGTCGCAGCCGAGGTCGCCGCGGGGCTGAAGATCAGCCACGGGCTGGGGTTGGCCAAAGTGCGCTACGCGCGCGCGATGCGCGAGCGTCTGCCGCAGGTCGCTGAGGTTTTTATCGCCGGCGATATCGATTTCTCGGCGTTCGCCACCATTGTCTGGCGCACCGACCTGATCACCGACCCGACGGCGCTGGCCTACGTCGATACCCGCATCGCGGCCAGCGTGACCCGCTGGCCGTCGCTGACCGCCGCCCGGCTGGCCAAAAAAGTCGACACCATCGTGGCCCAGGCCGATCTCGATGCGGTACGCCGCCGCAAGAAAAACCAGAAAGACCGCGAGGTATACATCGGCGAGGACTGTGAAGGCACCTCCGAAATCCACGGCAGCCTGGCCAGCCCGGACGCCCGCGCGCTGGACGCCAAACTGTCCGCCCTGGCCGCCACCGTCTGCCCGCACGACCCCCGCACCCGCGACCAACGCCGCGCCGATGCCCTGGGCGCGATGGCCGCCGACGCCACCCGACTGGGCTGCCGCTGCGGGCGCACCGACTGCACCGCCGCTCAACGCAAACCCGCCTCCCCGGTCACCATCCACGTCATCGCCGAACAAGCCACCCTCACCGGCAACACCACCACCCCAGCCAGCCAGATCAGCGCCGAGGGCCTCATCACCGCCGAACTGCTCGCCGAGCTGGCCCTGACCGCCACACTCGTACCGCTCATCCACCCCGGCGATGCCCCACCCGAACCGCACTACCGGCCCTCCACCGCCCTGGCCGATTTCGTACGCGCCCGCGACATGACCTGCCGCTGGCCCGGCTGCGACGTGGCCGCCACCCACTGCGATATCGACCACACCATCCCCTACGCCCAGGGCGGGCCCACCCACGCCGGTAACCTGAATTGCTTCTGCCGGCGCCATCACCTGATCAAAACCTTCTGGGGCTGGACCACACGCCTACTCCCCAACGGCAACCTGATCCTGACCTCTCCCACCGGAGACACCCATGCCACCGTCCCCGGCAGCGCCCTGCTGTTCCCCAGCCTGTGCCGACCCGTGGGCGGCATGCCCACCCACCAACCCGAGTTGCCCCAGCATTACTGCGCTGAGCGCACCGCCATGATGCCCCGGCGCCGCCGCACCCGCGCCCAACACCGCGCCCACCGGGTGGCCACCGAACGCCGCCACAACCGCAACGCCCGCCTCAACCCCAAACCCCAAACCGGTGACCACCCCGCCCAGCCCCCACCCACCGACGACGACCCACCACCGTTCTAGACGGCTGATAGCCGCCATTCACCCGGCACGCCCTTGAGTCGGTGCGCGCCGCGGTCCTCGAACTCCAGCCCGGACCCGATCACCAGATCGCGCAGCGTGCTCGACACCAGCACCTCGTTGGGCCCGGCCAATGCGCTCACCCGCGCCCCGATATGCACCGCGATCCCGCCGATGTCGTCGCCGCGGACCTCACACTCACCGGTATGCAACCCTGCCCGCACCTCAATACCCAAGGCCCGCACCGCATCCCGAATCGCCATCGCACAACGGATCGCCCGCTGCGGCCCATCGAACATCGCCACAAAACCATCACCGGTGGTGTTCACCTCACGACCCCGAAAACGAGACAACTGCGACCGCACCACCGCATCGTGCGCATCCAGCAGCGCACGCCAATCCCGGTCGCCCATCTCGGCAGCCCGGCGCGTCGAATCCACGATGTCGGTGAACAACACCGTGGCCAGAACCCGATCATCGGCAACTTCGGCTCGGTGGCCGGTGAGGAACTTGGCGACCTCCTGGAACGAGTCGCGCCACGGCTCCACGAAGTGGTACAGGTTGCGCCCTGGCAGTTCGACGTATTTCGCGTCGGGTATGTGATCCGCGACGTATTTGCCCCACGCGGGCGGGACCATCTCGTCGTCGCCGTGCTGGAGCACGAGGGTTGGCACCCGAATCGTCGGCAGCACCGCCCGCACGTCTACTTCGGTCAACAGAGGTATCAGGAGAGCGTAGGTTCGTGGACTCGCGGCAAGCCGGTCATGTCGTGCAATCGCGGCGCCGATCTCTTCGTTCCACGGCATATCGGGATTGATCGAGCGCCAGTATTCACCCGTTCCCCAGATGGCTGCCAGGGCAGCGACGATTTCCTCGGGGTCAATGCCATCGGTGCGTTCGGCAATCGGATTGGCGTAGCCCTCCAGCACTACGAGCGCGGTGGTGCGAGCCGGATGTGTAGCAGCGAACAGCGCGCCCGGGGCTAGGGCACCGGGTCCGGTCAGAAGTACTGCTTCGCGGACTTCGAGATCGTCGAGCACCGCAGTGATGCTGTCGGCCCATTGCTCCAGGGTCGGCAGCGCGCCTGGCTCGACAGGATCTGATGCGCCGCTTCCGGGCTGATCGAGGAAGATGAGCCGACCGAGCGACGTCATCGCCTCAACCCAACCTCGAACCGACGGAAGCTCTGGCAGCAGTTCGCAGCAGGTGAACCAATTCGGGACGAACACGATGTCGCGTTCACCTTCGGGCGACGCTCTGTAAGCGACGCTCAAGTCCCCGTTCATCGCATAGCGCGTCTCCGAGAACATTGCGGAATTCTAGTTCTCTGGGAGGCGTATCGGGAGGCGTTTACGCTGTTCACCGGCGTTCCAGTGACCCACACCGTGGGCGTGAAGCGCTACTCGCTCTCCCCATCCCAGGTCCAACCGGAGATCTCGGGATCGTCCTCGCCGTACTCCCGTGTGTAGCGGCGGGCGGCAATGCGGGCGTCGACCATCCGCTGACGCAATACCGCGGTGCGGCTACCCAGCCCTTCAACCCGGTCAATCACATCCATGACCAGGTGAAAACGATCCAGCTCGTTGAGCATCACCATGTCGAACGGCGTCGTGGTAGTGCCACGCTCCTTGAAGCCGCGCACATGCAGCTGGTTGTGGCCCGCGCGGCGGTAGGTCAGCCGGTGGATCAGCCACGGATATCCGTGGTAGGCGAAAATGACCGGCTTGTCCTGGGTGAACAGCGCGTCGTACTCCCGGTCGGGCAATCCGTGCGGATGCTCGGAATCCGGCTGCAGCCGCATCAGGTCCACCACGTTGACCACTCGCACGGCCAGATCGGGTAGTTCGCGCCGCAGGATCGCCGCTGCCGCCAGCGTCTCCTGCGTCGGGATGTCCCCGGCGCAGGCCAGGACCACGTCGGGATCACTGCTGGCCGTGCTGGCCCACTCCCAGATGCCCAGACCCCGGGTGCAGTGGGCAATCGCGTCGTCCATGTCGAGGTAGGCCAGCGCCGGCTGCTTACCGGCGACGATCACGTTGATGTAGTTGCGGCTGCGCAGGCAGTGATCGGCCACCGACAGCAGCGTGTTGCCGTCCGGGGGCAGGTAGACGCGGGTCAGCTCGGCGCGCTTGTTGGCGACCAGATCGATGAAGCCCGGGTCTTGGTGCGACGCGCCGTTGTGGTCTTGACGCCAGACATGCGAGCTCAGCAGGTAGTTCAACGACGCGATCGGCCGCCGCCACGGCAGCTCCAGGGTGGTCGACAGCCACTTCGCGTGCTGGTTGAGCATGGAGTCGACGATGTGCACGAACGCCTCGTAGCAGTTGAACAAGCCGTGCCGGCCGGTCAACAAATACCCCTCCAGCCAGCCCTGGCACAGATGCTCAGACAGCACCTCCATCACCCGGCCGTCGGGCTCGAGATGGTCGTCGTCGGGCCCGGTAGCCGAGAGCCACACCTTGCCGGTCGACTCGAACACCGCGTCCAAGCGGTTGGAGGCCGTTTCGTCCGGCCCCATCAGCCGGAACCGGTCGGCATTTCGCTTGATCACGTCGCGCAGGAAGGCGCCGAGGATGCGGGTGGCCTCATGCATCTTCGTCCCGGGGTCCGTGACCTCCACCGCGTATTCACGGAAATCGGGCAGGTCGAGGTCGTGCAGTAGCAGCCCACCGTTGGCGTGCGGATTGGCGCTCATCCGGCGATCGCCGGTGGGCGCGGCGCCTTTGAGCTCCGGCCGCAAAACGCCGTTGTCGTCGAACAGTTCATCGGGGCGGTAGCTGCGCAGCCACTGCTCGAGCTGGGCACGATGCTCGGGGTTGTCGTGCGTTCCCGACAGCGGGACTTGGTGGGAGCGCCAAGTGCCTTCCACCCGCTTGCCGTCCACCTCCCTGGGGCCGGTCCAGCCCTTCGGCGTGCGAAGAATGATCATCGGCCACACCGGCCGTTCCGTCTCACCGCCGTCGCGGGCGGCGCGCCAAATGGCCGCTATGTCGTCGAACGCATCATCCAGCGCCGCGGCCAGCTGCTGATGGACGTCGGCCGGGTCGTCGCCCTCGACCGTGATCGGGCGGTAGCCATAACCCCGCATCAGCGCCTCGAGCTCGTCGTGCGGGATACGCGCCAGCACGGTCGGATTGGCGATCTTGTAGCCGTTGAGATGCAGGATCGGCAACACCGCGCCGTCCACGGCGGGGTTAAGGAACTTGTTCGAATGCCAGCTGGCCGCCAGGGGTCCCGTCTCCGCTTCGCCGTCGCCGATCACACAGGCGACCACCAGATCGGGATTGTCGAAGGCGGCACCGAACGCGTGCACCAGCGCATACCCGAGTTCGCCGCCCTCGTGGATCGACCCCGGAGTCTGGGCCGCCACGTGGCTGGGAATGCCACCCGGGAAGGAGAATTGCCGGAACAGCTTGCGCAGTCCCTCGGCGTCTTCTTCGATGCCGGTGTAGACCTCGCTGTAGGTGCCCTCCAGGTAGGCGTTGGCCACCAGCCCGGGACCCCCGTGGCCGGGCCCGGTGATGTAGATGACGTTGGCGTCGCGATTGCAGATGATCCGGTTGAGGTGCGCGTAGATCAGATTCAGGCCCGGGGTGGTGCCCCAGTGCCCGAGCAGTCGGGGTTTGACGTGCTCGGGTTCCAGCGGCTGCGCTAACAGGGGGTTGTCCAGCAGGTAGATCTGGCCGACCGACAGGTAGTTGGCGGCGCGCCAATAGGCGTCGATGAGGGCCAGTTCGTCGTCGGAAAGGATCGCGGGCGCAGTCTGTCGGCTCATCAGGCTCATCTACCCGATTGTTCCGCCCTCATTCTTCACCGCGGGCGCGCGCTTCGTAGGCGCGACGCTTCTCGACGTCGATGTCGTCGGTGAAGACGTGGTCGCCACCGATCATCCGGTTCAGCGCCTCGGCGACCCGGCGCGGCCAGAATTTCTGCGAAACCACCATTGCCCCCGCGACTTTGGTGATCCGCATGCGCGGCTTGGGTTGCGCTATCAGGGCCGCGACCGCGTCGGCGATCTCATCGGGTTCGGCGTTGCGGAAGCCCTTCATGCCCGAGGTTCCCGCGACCAGCTCGGTGTTGACGAACGTCGGCAGGACCGAGGAGAACTTCACCCCGGCCGCCCGGTACTCGAGCCGGGCGGAATCGGTGAACGCCAGCACCGCGTGCTTGCTGGCGCAGTAGGTGGCCAGCCCGACGATGTGCATCTCACCGGCCAGCGAGGCGATGTTGATGACGTGGCCCTGCCCACGCGGAACCATCCGCTGGGCCGCCAGCTTGCTGCCGAGGATGACGCCGTAAACGTTGATGTCCAGGATGCGCCGGGTGACGGCGTCGGGTTCGTCGACGATGCGGCCGACCGGCATGATGCCCGCGTTGTTCACCAAGACGTCGATCGGTCCGAGCTGGCGTTCCACCTGATCGAGAAAATCGGAGAACGAGGTGGGATCGGTGACGTCGAGCCTGCCGTACACCTCGAGCCCGAGGTCCGCCCCGGACTCCTTGACCGTCGTCTCGTCGATGTCGCCGATGGCGACCTTGGCGCCGAGCTTGTGCAGCGCGGTCGCGGTGGCCAACCCGATGCCCCGTGCGCCGCCGGTGATCACTACGACTTTTCCACCGACTCTGGCTGCGACCGATGCCGTGTCTGCCACTTCTGTCTCCTTTTCGGATCGCCCCGGTTAGCAGGGTACTAGGTGCCCGCGCCACCGCGTAATCGCTTGGCAAACAACCACTTTGGCAACGTAAATGGCCGCACCGTCGGTAGCGCGAGAGCGCCGAGTACGGTGTGCTCATGCCCGAGGGCTTGCTTGCTGCGGTGCGCGTCGTGGACTTGTCCGACGGAAAGGCCGACACGGTCACCCGATTGCTCGCCGACCTTGGCGCGGACGTGCTGAAAGTGGAACCGCCCGGGGGCAGTCCGGGGCGCCGGTCGCTGCCCACCGTCGCAGGCGCGAGTATCCCGTTTGCCGTGCACAACGCCAACAAGCGAAGCACGGTGCTCGATCCCGGCGCTGACGGCGACCGCCGGCGCCTGCTGGATCTCGCCGCCACTGCCGACATCCTGGTCGATACGGGGCGCGCGGCGAACTACGGCGCCTCGGCCGCCGACCTCGCCGACCGCTACCCGCACCTCGTGGTGCTGTCGATCAGCGACTTCGGTGCGACGGGGCCGCGGTCGTCGTGGCGCGCCACCGACGCGGTGTTGTATGCCATGGGCGGGTCGCTGGCCCGGTCTGGACCCACCGTGGGGACCCCGGTGTTACCGCCCGAAGGAATCGCCTCGGCGACCGCCGCCGCGCAGGCAGCCTGGGCGGCACTGGCCGCCTACTACAACAAAATCCGTTGTGGTACAGGCGATTACATTGACTTCTCCCGTCTCGATGCGGTGGTGATGTCACTGGATCCGGCCTTCGGGGCACACGGACAGGTCGCGGCTGGTATTCGCAGTAGTTCCCGCTGGCGGGGCCGCCCCAGGAACCAGGACGCGTACCCGATTTATCCGTGCCGGGACGGTTACGTCCGGCTGTGCGTGATGGCACCGCGCCAGTGGCGCGGGCTGCGTCGCTGGCTGGGGGAGCCGGACGACTTCCAGGATCCGAAGTATGACGTGATCGGTGCGCGGTTCGCGGCGTGGCCACAGATCAGCGCGCTGGTGGCGGCGCTGTTCGCCGGAAAGACCATGAAGGAGCTGGTGGCCGCCGGCCAGGAACATGGTGTGCCGATTGCCGCGGTCCTCACGCCGTCTCGCATTCTTGCCTCCGAGCACTTCCAGGCCGTCGGGGCGATCACCGACGCCGAGTTGGTACCCGGCGTGCGCGCGCAGGTTCCCACCGGCTATTTCGTCGTTGACGGGGAGCGGGCGGGCTTTCGAATGCCGGCGCCAACCGTCGGGCACGACGATCCAGGCTGGGTCGCCGACCCCGCCCCGGTGTCCTCGGCGACCGGGACCACGGGCGAGTATCCCCTGGCCGGGTTGCGAATTCTGGATCTCGGCATCATCGTCGCCGGCGGCGAGCTCAGCCGGCTGTTCGGCGATCTGGGTGCCGACGTGATCAAGATCGAGAGCGCGGAATATCCCGACGGGCTGCGGCAGGCCCGGGTCGGAGACCCGATGAGCGAATCCTTCGCCTGGACCCACCGCAATCACCGGGCCCTGGGCGTCGACCTGCGCAACGAGGCGGGCAAAAAGATCTTCGGCCGTCTCGTCGCCGAAGCGGACGCGGTGTTTGCCAATTTCAAGCCCGGCACCCTCACCTCACTAGGGTTCAACTACGACGCGCTGCGCGCGCTCAATCCACGGATCGTGCTGGCCGGCAGCAGCGCGTTCGGAAACCGGGGACCCTGGAGCAGACGACTCGGCTACGGACCCCTGGTACGCGCAACCACCGGCGTCACCCGGGTGTGGACGTCCGACGAGGCACCCGCCGAGGGCGGCCGACATCCTTTCTACGACGCGACCACGATCTTCCCCGACCACGTGGTCGGACGCATCGCCGCAATCCTGGCGCTGGCGGCGCTGATCCGCCGCGACCGGCACCAGCAAGGCGCGCACGTACACATCTCGCAGGCCGAAGTGGTCGTCAACCAACTAGACACGCTGTTCGTCACCGAGAGTCTGCTGGCCGCGGGCATCGCCGACGTCCGTAGCGACACCAGCGTCCACGCCGTCTACCCGTGCGCGGGTGACGACGAATGGTGCGTCGTCTCGATCACCTCGGATGGCGAATTCCGTTGCCTTGCAGAAATTTTGGGACAGCCCGGGCTACCGCCCGACGAGTTGGGGGCCGCGTTGCGCAAGTGGACTAGCACCCGCACGCCACTGGAAGTGGCCGAGACTCTGCAGCAGCGCGGCATCGCGGCCGGACCGATGCACCGGCCGCCGGACATCTTGGAAGACCCGCAGCTGATCCACCGCGGTCTATTCCACGACATGACGCACCCGCTGATCGCCCGCCCGCTGCCCGCCGAAACCGGACCGGCGCCGTTCCGGCACATCCCGCAGGCACCGCAACGCCCGGCGCCGCAGCCGGGCCAGGACACGCGCGAGGTCTGCGCCCAGCTGCTCGGCATGACCCCCGAGGAGATCGAGCGACTGATCGGCGACAAAGTGCTGTTCGCACCGGATTGAGAAGGGCCAACATGTCCGCACTGTTCTTCGTCGACGGCCATTTCCGCACCGCCGACCACGCCGAACCGGTGGTGGAGGCGGCCACCGGTGAACACCTCGGCGACGGCGCCGTCGTCTCCGAATCCGACCTCGACGCAGCGGTCGCGGCCGCCCGCCGGGCATTGCCCGATTGGCGCGCCAGCTCACCGGACCACCGCGCCGGGATCCTGATCGCGATGGCCGATGCGCTCAAGGCGCGCGCCAAGCCCACCAGCGAGCTGGTCAGTCGGGAAAACGGCATGCCGATCACCCTCTCGCGCGGCGCCAACGGGGCCTTCCCGCCGTTGCTGCTGCGTTACTACGCCCAACTGGTCACCGAAACCCCGGTAGAGGAGATCCGGCCCAGCGTCACCGGGCACACGATCGTGCGCCGCGAGGCCGTCGGCGTGGTCGCCGCGATCATCCCGTGGAACTACCCGCAGGCGCTGGCCGCGATGAAGGTCGCACCCGCGCTTGCGGCCGGGTGCACCGTCGTGCTCAAAGCTTCGCCCGAAACGGCTTTGGACGCATTGGCTTTCGCCGAAGCTGCCGTCGACGCCGGGCTGCCGGCCGGGGTGCTGAACGTGGTGTCGGGCGGGCCGTCGGTCGGTGCCTGCCTCGTGGCCCATCCCGGGGTGGACAAGGTCGCCTTCACCGGCTCGACCGCCACCGGGCGGTTGGTCGCCGAAATCTGCGGACGCCTGATGCGCCCGGTGACGCTCGAGCTCGGCGGCAAGTCGGCGGCGATCATCCTCGACGACGCCGACCTGGACGCGACCATCCGCGGACTACGCAACGCGTCGTTCGTCAACAACGGTCAGACCTGCCACCTCAGCTCACGCATCCTGGCGCCCAGGTCGCGCTACGACGAGATCGTCGACGCGGTCGCGGCGCTGGCCGACGGCCTAGCGGTGGGTGACCCGCTGGACCCGGCAACCGAGATCGGCCCGCTGGTGAGCTCGCGGCAGCGCGACCGGGTGCTGGACTACATCGCCGTCGGCAAGGACAGCGGTGCCAGGCTGGTGGCCGGCGGATCGGTGCCCAAGGACCAGCCGCGGGGCTGGTTCGTGACGCCGACGGTGTTCGCCGACGTCGAGAACTCCGATCGACTGGCCCGGGAGGAGATCTTCGGTCCGGTGTTGACCGTCAGCGGTTACGACACCGACGAGGAGGCGATCGCGCTGGCCAATGACACCGAATTCGGCTTGGCCGGCACGGTCTGGTCGGCCGACGTCGATCGGGCCACCACCGTCGCGCGCGCTGTGCATACCGGCACCATCGGGGTCAACGACTACGCGCTCGATGTGCGCGCGCCGTTCGGTGGTGTCAAGGCCAGTGGCCTAGGCCGGGAGTTAGGGCCCGAGGGCCTAGAGGCTTACCGGACGCTCAAGTCGATCTACCGCACCGGACCCGCCTGACGCGCTCGCGATAGGTTTCAGGCATGCCCGTCGATCCCAAGACGCCGGTGCTGATCGGCTATGGCCAGGTCAACCACCGCGGAGAAATAAACCCTGACCGGCCCTCCATCGAGCCACTCGACCTGATGGTGACGGCCGCACGGCAGGCTGCCGACGCCCGCGTGCTCGAAGCCGTCGACTCCATCCGCGTGGTGCACATGCTCTCGGCCCACTACCGCAACCCCGGCCTGCTGCTCGGCGAACGCCTCGGGATCGGCTCGTTCACCGCCGGATACAGCAGCGTGGGTGGCAACACACCGCAAGCACTGGTCAACCGGGCATGCCTCGACATCCAGCAGGGTCGCGCGGGCGTGGTGCTGATCTCAGCCGCCGAAACCTGGCGCACCCGCAACGAACTGAAGAAGCGCGGCGCCCGGCTGGTGTGGACCGAGCAGGACAACTCGGTGCCCATGCCCGAGGTCGCCGGCGACGACGTGCCGATGGCCGGTGAAGCCGAGATCCGCATCCGGCTGGACCGGCCGTCCTTCGTGTATCCGATCTTCGAGCAGGCGCTGCGGATCGCCAACGGCGAGTCCATCGAGGAGCACAGCAGACGCGTCAGCGAGCTGTGGGCACGGTTCAGCGCCGTGGCAGTCGACAACCCCAACGCATGGATCCGCCGCCCGGTGAGCGCGGAGGAAATCCGGGAGCCCAGCCCACAGAACCGGATGATCAGTTGGCCCTATACCAAGCTGATGAACTCCAACAACATGGTCGACCAGGGCGCGGCGCTCGTGCTGACCTCGGTGGAACAGGCCCAGCGCCTTGGCGTGCCGTCCGAACGCTGGGTGTACCCGCAAGCCGGTGCAGACGCCCACGACACCTCGGCCATCGCCGAGCGGGGGGAGTTGCACCGCTCCCCGGCGATCCGGATCGGCGGGGCGCGGGCGCTGGAACTGGCCGGTCTAGGCATCGACGACGTCGACTACGTCGACCTGTACTCGTGTTTTCCGTCCGCTGTCCAGGTAGCCGCGAACGAGCTGGGCCTGCCCGTCGACGACCCGGCGCGCCCCCTGACGGTCACCGGCGGGCTCACCTTCGCCGGCGGCCCGTGGAGCAACTACGTCACCCACTCCATCGCCACCATGGCCGAACTGCTGGTGGCAAACCCGGGCCGCCGGGGCCTGATCACCGCGAACGGTGGTTATCTGACCAAGCACAGCTTCGGTGTGTACGGCACCGAGCCGCCGCCGTCGGGGTTCCGCTGGGAGGACGTACAGCAGGCGGTGGACCGGGAACCGACCACGACCGAGGTCGTCGAGTGGGAAGGCGTCGGCACAGTAGAAGCCTGGACGACGCCGTTCGACCGCGACGGGCAGCCCGAAAAGGCATTCCTAGCCGTCCGCACCCCCGACGATGCACGCGCGCTGGCGGTGATCAACGACCGCGGCGCGGCGGCAGCGACCCTGGACGAGGACTTCGCCGGCGCAAAGGTTGCTGTTGCCGGAGACGGCACCGCAACGTTGCAGTAACCGGGTCACGGTAAAGACTCAAAAATGCGCAAGTCAGCGCTGCTTGCCTATTGTCAGTGAGGGAGGTGAAGCCCGGTGCACGTGCTGCTTACCGACGCCACTAGCACGGTCGGGCGGTTGCTCGCGCGCCAGCTCATCGCCGCCGGGCACACCGTCAGCGGCATCGCCTCCCACCCGCACGAGTGCCTGGATCCCAATGTGGACCTCGTCTGCGCATCCCTACGCGACCCGGTGCTGGTGGACTTGGCCGCCGACGCCGACGTCGTGATCCATCTCGCTCCGGTCGACACCACCGCCCCGGGCGGGGCGGGTGTCACGGGTGTCGCGCACGTGGCCCACGCCGCCGCCCGCGCCGGATCCCGGCTGCTGTTCGTGTCGCAGGCCGCGGGCCGGGCGGACCTGTACCGTCCGGCGGAGATGCTGGTGACCACCGGGTGGGCGCCCAGTCTCGTCATCCGGATCGCTCCGCTGCTCGGCCGCCAACTCGACTGGATGACGTGCCGCACGGTGGCGACCCTGATGCGCACCAAGATCTCTGCGCAACCGATCCGGGTGCTGCACTCCGACGACCTGGTTCGTTTCCTGGTGCAGGCGGTCGGCACCGACCGCACCGGCGCGGTGGACCTGGCCACACCGGACACCACCAACGTCATCACCGCCTGGCGGGTGCTGCGTAGCGTCGATCCGCGGCTACGGCTGCATGGCGTCCGGGGCTGGGACCAGCTGGTCCCGGAGCTCGATATCGCTGTGGCGCAGGAAGATTGGAATTTCAACTACGGCTGGCAGGCGCTGGACGCGGTGGTGGACACCGGCCGGGGACTCGTCGGGCGCAAACTGGGACCCGCCGGCGCGGTCGTCGGGTCGGGTCAGCTGCCGCTGCCGTTTGAGACGTTGCCCCGGCTCGGTTCGGCCGGGGGTCTCGACGGGGAGTTCGACGACCGGATCGATCCGCGTTTCCCAGTGTTCAGCGCCACCGGGCTGGCCGACTCACTGCCGGGGCCGCTCACGCCCATCACGCTCGACGTGCAGATGAGCGGGCTGCGCGCGGCGGGGCAGGCCATGAGCCGGGTGCTCGCGCTCGGCGATGTGATCGCCGAGGAGTGGGCCAGCAGCGCGATCGCGGTGTTCGGGCACCGGCCCTACGTCGGGGTGTCGGCGAACATCGTCGCTGCCGCTCAGCTT
>NZ_HG964937.1:1477972-1524354 GCF_000613245.1 Mycobacterium asiaticum DSM 44297 | reverse complement strand
CTGCCGCTCAGCTTCCCGGCTGGGACAAGCATGCCGTCGCCGAGCGGGAACTGGGCACCGAACCGCCGGTGGACGAATTGCTGCCGCTGTGGCGACCACCCGGTGGCCAGCTGGGTTCGGTGGCCAAGGTGGTGGTGACCGCGCGCTCGCTGGCCCTGTTACGGCACCTCAGGACCGACACCCAGGCCTACGTCGAGGCCGCCACCGCCGAGCACCTGGACGCCGGCGCCCTCGCCGCGCTGCCCGATGCCGCCCTGGAAGTTCGGTTGCGATTGCTTCGGGACCGCATCCACCAGGGCTGGATCCTCACCGCGTTGTGGGTGATCGACAGCGGCGTCACCGCCGCGACGCTGAAACACACCAGTGCCGGGGCCAGTGTGTCCGGCGTCGGGGTGATCATGGAAAGCGACCGCATCGCCACCCAGACCGAAGCGCTGACCGGCATGCTGCGCTCCGACTCGACGTTGCGCGCGCTGGCAAGCGAGGGCAACGTCGGCAGCATTCGCGCCCTGTCTCCGGCCGCTGCCGCCGCCCTTGATGCGGCCGTTGCCCAGCTCGGGCACCGCGGCCCCGGCGAGGCCGAGCTGGCCAGCCCGGTCTTCGCCGACGACCCGGCGTTGCTGCTGACGCTGGCCGCCGAGAACGCCCAGGGCCCGACGGCGGTGCCGCCCGGGCCGGGTTCGTTGTCGCACCGGCTGGCCGGAAGTGCGCGCAACTCCCGGGAATTGGCCCACGACACGACCATCCGCTTCACCCACGAGCTGCGGATGACGCTGCGCGAGTTGGGCTCTCGGCGAGTGGCGGCGGATGTGATCGACAGTGTTGACGACGTGTACTACCTGGTCTGTGACGAGCTCGTCACCATGCCTGTCGACGCCCGGCTACGCATCAAACGCCGCCGCGCCGAGCGGGAGCGGCTGCAGGGTCGGCACCCACCAGACATCATCGACCACACATGGAAGCCGGGGGAGTAGCCCAAGCGCTATCCCAGGAGTTCCCGCAGCGACAACGCGTTGCGGACCGCGTGACCGCCGAGATCGTTGTTGAAGTAGACCCACACATCGCGACTCTCGTTCTCCCAGTCCGCGATCCGGTCGGCCCACCAGCGCAGGTCGGCGGCGGTGTAGGAACCGGTGTACATGCTGGCCGGCTCCGGCCCGTGCATCCGCACATAAACCAGATCGGTCGTGGCGCGCGGTACACACGCCAAATTCGCGCCGCTCATCACGACATAGGCGGCACGGTGTTTTTCCAGCAGCGCATAGACATCCGGGGCGTTCCAGGACGGGTGGCGCAACTCCACGGCGATCCGAATATGCGCGGGCATCATGCCCAAGAAGGCATCGAGCCGAGCATCGTCGCGCTGCTGCTCTGGATGCAGTTGCACCAGCAGCACGCCGCGGCGATCGCCGAGCGCCTGCCAGCAGCGTTCGAACCGTTCGATCCATGGTTCCGGCGAGCTCAGCCGACGGTAGTGGGTGAGCCCGCGATGCGCTTTCACCGACATGGTGAAGCCATCCGGCAGCCGGTCACGCCATCCGGCGAACGTCGAATCCTTGGGCCACCGGTAGAAACTCGCATTGAGTTCGACCGTGTCGAATACCTCGACGTAGCGTGCCAAGCGCTGCGCGGCGGGCAGTCCCGGCCGGTACAGCACGTCGGCCCAGTGGTCATACGACCATCCTGAAGTGCCGATTCGCACGGTCATCGGTGGATCAGCCGGCTAGTCGCCGGCGCAGATCGTCGTCAAGCGACGCCCGCACCAGGGCCGCCGCCAACCGGGCACTGGTGCGCGGCGCCAACGCGACGAGCTCGTCTGGATCGGTGGGCAGGTGCAGCGCCTTGGCAGCCGCGGTGGCCCGCTCGTCGAAATGGGGCCGCGCCCACGTCCACACGTCCTGCACCTCACGCAGAAAGATGTCGGCACCGGTGTCGCCGATGCCCTTGAATTGCTTCAGGATTCGCGTCGCCTTCGCCGGGTCCTGGTCACTGCGGCGGGCGATCTCGCGCAGGTCGCCGCCGAACTCATCGCGCACCTTGGTGGCAATGTCGGTGAGCCTGGTGGCCGAGCTTTCGTCATAGCGAACATAATGCGCTCGGCCGAACGCCGCGATCATGGTCTGCCGGTTGGCCCCCAACACCGCTTTCGGTGTCCGCAGGCCCGCCTTGAACAGCTCCCGTGCAGCACTCATGGCGATGGCGGCGTCGATGGGTTTGCTGGCCAGCATGCACAGCACGAGTAACTGAAACAGCGGCATGGGTTTGTCTTTGATCTGGATCCCGGCCTCGGCCGCATAGGTGGTGCCGGCGGCTTCCAGCAGCCGCCGCGCCCGTTGCTTGGACGTATCCATACGCGCGGCGTACCCGCAACCCCGCCGCACAAACCCCCGCTACTTGTGCGGCAGGCTGCCGGCGTAGTCGACGCCACGCTCGACCCAATTTTGCAGCTGGCGTTTGGTTTTCACGCCGTCCGGGGCTACCCGCAGCCAGCCACGGATTTCCCGGCCGGCCATGATCATCGGGCTGACGTGCGCGCGGCCGAGGAACTTCTCGGTGTCCTCTTTCCGGACCCGGACCAGCAGGCCGCCCTGACCGCTGACCGCGACGGCCATGTGCCCGCCGATCAGGAAGGCCAAGCCACCGAACATCCGCTTCTCGTCGAACTTCGGCCCAAGCAACTCGCGAACCCGCTCGGCGAGGTCGGCGTCGTATGCCACGACGCTAAGCGGGCCGTGCGGCGGGGACGCCGACAGCACGCAACACCCATTCCGGCGGCACCGAAAACGCGACCGAACGCCGCGGCAGGGTGGTCAGCACCGGTTCGGGCAGCGTGGTCTTGTAGTTCAGTGACAGCCCGCCCGAGAAGGCGGGGTCGACCTGGCCGATGTCGACTTCGAGCAGCAGACCGTGGGCGGAGAACTCGCCGCGCACCGGTCCGTCGTCGGCCGCATCCCAGCGCAGGTCAATGGCGCGTCCGGCGACCCTGGGCACCGTCGACAGGGTGCCCACGACCCGCTGCGGCGTGATCACCAGGGCACCTACATAACTGCGGACATTGCCCATCGAGGCCTTGCCCGGCACCTTCCCGGCAAACCGGAAGGTGACCGGAACGAACTCCGCGAGGTGCAGGATGCTCTCGGTTTCGACTGCTGCCCGCACGTCGGCGGGCAGCTTGCCGATTCCGAGCAATCTGCGCAACAACACAGCCATCCGTGCACCCTAGCGCCGCTACGCGGCCGCCGTCACCGTCTCGGCGGATTCCAGTGCCTGCGCGACGATCTCGGCCACGTCGGTCATCGGTTTGACGGTCAGCGTCTCGAGCACTTCGGCCGGCACGTCGTCCAGGTCGGGCTCGTTGCGCGCCGGGATGAAAACCGTTGACAGCCCTGCCCGTTGGGCGGCAAGCAGCTTCTGCTTGACGCCGCCGATCGGCAGCACCCGGCCGTTCAGCGTGACCTCACCGGTCATGCCGACATCCGAGCGCACCTGGCGTCCGGTAGCCATCGAGACCAATGCGGTCACCATCGTCACGCCGGCCGACGGGCCGTCTTTGGGCACCGCACCGGCCGGCACGTGCACGTGGATGCGCCGGTCCAGCTTGACCGGGTCGACGCCGAGTTCGGCTGCGTGCGAACGCACATAGGACAGCGCGATCTGTGCCGACTCCTTCATCACCTCACCCAGTTGTCCGGTCAGCTGCAAGCCGGGCTCACCTTCGGTAGAGCCCGCTTCGATGTAGAGGACGTCGCCGCCCAGGCCCGTGACAGCCAGGCCGGTGGCCACACCGGGCACCGCGGTGCGTTCGGCGGACTCAGGCGTAAACCGCGGCCGGCCAAGGTAACTCACCAAGTCGGGCTCGTCGACGGTGACCGGCTGACTGTTCTCGGCGAGCTTGGTGGTCACCTTGCGCAGGGCCTTGGCCAGCAGCCGCTCAAACTGCCGGACGCCCGGTTCGCGGGTGTAGTCGGCGGCGATCTTGCGCAGCGCGGCGTCGGTGACCGTGACCTCGTCCTCGGTCAGTGCCGCCCGTTCCTGCTGCCGGGGCAGCAGGTAATCGCGCGCGATCGCGACCTTGTCGTCCTCGGTGTAGCCGTCGATCTGCACCAGCTCCATCCGGTCCAGCAGCGCCGATGGGATGTTCTCAATCACGTTGGCGGTGGCCAGGAATACCACGTCGGACAGGTCCAGGTCCAGGTCCAGGTAGTGGTCGCGGAAGGTGTGGTTCTGCGCCGGGTCCAGCACCTCCAGCAGCGCCGCGCTTGGGTCGCCGCGGTAGTCGGAGCCCACCTTGTCGATTTCGTCCAGCAGTACAACGGGATTCATCGACTCGGCCTCGCCGATGGCCCGCACGATTCGGCCCGGCAACGCGCCGACGTAGGTACGCCGGTGTCCGCGGATCTCGGCCTCGTCGCGCACGCCGCCCAGGGCGACCCGCACGAACTTGCGGCCCAGCGCCCGGGCCACGCTCTCGCCCAGCGAGGTCTTGCCGACCCCGGGGGGACCGGCCAGCACCATCACCGCACCGGAACCCCGGCCGCCGACCACCTGCATGCCACGCTGAGCACGCCGGGTGCGCACCGCGAGGTATTCCACGATGCGGTCCTTGACGTCATCCAGCCCGTGGTGGTCGGCGTCCAGGATGGCCCGAGCCGCCACCAGGTCGGTCGAGTCCTCGGTCCGCACATTCCACGGCAGGTCCAGCACAGTGTCCAGCCAGGTGCGGATCCAGCCGCTTTCCGGGCTCTGGTCGCTGGCCCGTTCCAGCTTGCCGACCTCGCGCAGCGCCGCCTCGCGCACCTTCTCGGGCAGATTGGCGGCTTCGACCCGCGCCCGATAATCTTCGGAACCCTCGGGCTCGCCCTCGCCCAATTCCTTGCGGATGGCGGCCAGTTGCTGGCGCAGCAGGAATTCCTTCTGCGTCTTCTCCATGCCCTCGCGGACGTCTTCGGCGATCTTGTCGTTCACCTCGACCTCGGCCAGGTGTTCACTGGTCCAGTCGATCAGCAGGCGCAGCCGACGGCCGACGTCGATGGTCTCGAGCATCTCGCGCTTCTGCACGTCGGACAGGTAAGACGCGTAGCCCGAGGTGTCCGCCAGCGCCGACGGGTCGGTGAGGCTGTTGACGTAGTCGATGATCTGCCAGGCATCCCGGCGTTGCAGCACCGCCAGCAGCAGCTTCTTGTATTCGGCGGCCAGCGCCTTGATCTCGTCCGTCGTCTCGGCGTCGGGGACCTCGGTCACCTCGACCCACAACGCCGCACCCGGTCCGCTGGCACCCGCGCCGATGTGTGCACGCCGTTCACCCCGCACGACGGCGGCGGTACCCCCGCCGGCGATCCTGCCGACCTGCAGAATCTTGGCCACCACACCGTGGGTCGGGTAGCGGTCCTCCAACCGGGGCGCGACCAGCAACTCGCGTGAGTCGCTGGCCTGGGCGGCGTCGACCGCCGCGCGGGCGGCGTCGTCGAGCGCAATCGGCACCACCATCCCGGGCAACACGATCGTGTCGGTAGCGAACAGGACCGGCAGTGATTTGGCTTCAGCCATCAGATCCTCCAAAAGTTAAGTCTGACTGGCTCAACCCTGGCGGCGGGCGGTTTGTTCCCTGGACTGTTTCGCTACGAGCGTCACGCCAGCCCAACGTTGGGCGCCGAGCGTCACGCTGGCGTTACGCCGGTGGCACCGGCACCAGCCGCCGGAGCTGGGTCACATGTTTGGGGGAGAGCTCTTCGAGGCAGGTAACACCCAGTAGAGCCATGGTCCGCAGCACGCCGCTTTCCAGGATGTCGATCGCTCGCCGGACGCCCGCCTCGCCACCGGCCATCAGGCCGTAGAGATAAGCCCGTCCCACCAACGTGCACCTGGCGCCCAGCGCGATCGCCGCGACGATATCGGCGCCCGACATAATGCCGGTGTCCAGCAGGATCTCGGTGTCGTTGCCCAGTTCGCGGGCCACCGACGGCAGCAGGTGGAACGGCACCGGGGCGCGATCCAGTTGACGGCCACCGTGATTGGACAACACGATGCCGTCGACGCCGCGGTCGACGACCGCCCGGGCGTCGTCGAGCGTCTGAATCCCTTTGACCACGAGCTTGCCGGGCCAGTGCGATTTGATCCAGGCCAGATCGTCGAACGTGACGCTGGGGTCGAACATGGAATTCAGGTATTCCCCGACAGTGCCCGACCAGCGATCCAGCGACGCAAAGGACAAGGGTTCGGTGGTCAACAGGTCAAACCACCAGTGCGGGTGCGGAACCGCGTCCAGCACGGTCCGCAGCGTCAACGCCGGCGGGATCGACATTCCGTTGCGGACATCACGCAGCCGCGCACCGGCCACGGGGACGTCGACGGTGACCAGCATGGTGTCGAAACCCGCATCGGCGGCCCGCCGTACCAGGGCCATGGACCGTTCGCGGTCCTTCCACATATACAGCTGAAACCATTTGCGCCCCTGCGGCACTGCGGTGGCGATGTCTTCGATGGAGCTGGTGCCCAGGGTGGACAGCGAGAAGGGGATGCCCGCCGCGGCCGCAGCCCGCGCACCGGCGACCTCACCCTCGGTGTGCATCAAGCGGGTGAATCCGGTGGGCGCGATGGCGAACGGCAACACCACGGGTTGACCGAGGACATTCCATCCGGCGGTCACGTTGGTGACATCACGCAGGATCGTCGGGTGAAATTCGATGTCCCGGAACGCTTGTCGGGCCCGTCGGATGGACAGCTCGTCCTCGGCGGCACCGTCGGTGTAGTCGAAGGCGGCCTTGGGCGTCCGGCGCTTGGCGATCCGGCGCAAATCTTCGATGGTGAGCGCCGCGTCCAACCGCCGGTGGACGCGGTTGAACTGCGGCCTTTTGAACTGCATCAGCGGCGCCAGGTCGCGGATTCTCGGGATCTGCCGCTTGACCGCCATCAGTTCATCTAACCAGTGTGCGAGTCTGGAGGTATGGCCCGCGATTCGTTCGATCTGCAGCGCTTCGTCGAGGCGCAAAACCGCGTCTACGACGACGTCGTGCAGGAGTTGCGGGCCGGCCGGAAGCGGAGCCACTGGATGTGGTTCGTCTTCCCGCAGCTGCGCGGACTGGGCAGCAGCCCAACGGCAGACCATTACGGCATCTCCTCCCTCGAGGAGGCCCGCGCCTACCTGGAGCACGACCTGCTGGGGCCGCGGCTGCGGGAGTGTGTGCGGCTGGTCAACGACATTCCGGGGCGCTCGGCCGGGCAGATCTTCGGCTCACCGGACGACCTGAAACTGCGGTCTTCGGTGACGTTGTTCGCCCGGGCCACCGATGACAACCAGGATTTCGTCGCGCTGCTGGACAAGTACTACGGCGGCGAAGAGGACCCGCGCACCGTGGCGCGACTCAGTTAGGACGCAGAATCCGCCAGCCGTGCGGCTCGAGGGTCACGTGGTCGACGACCTCTTCCGGTGGCGCCGCCGAACCGGCCAGCACTTGTGCCCGCGGCGTGCCCAGCTCCGGCAACGACAGCCGCAGCGGTTCATCGTCAATGTTGAGGGCGACCAGCAGCGCGTCATCGCCGCGCTGCGCCCGGTAGACGTAGTGCTTGTTCTCCAACAGCAGGGGCCGGGTCGTCGCCGCGTGCAACCACGGGTGCCGTCGCCGCAAGCCGACCAGGAACTGGTGCAGCGCCCACACGCGCTGGCCTGACACGTCGAGTTGCACTGGGGGAGTAGCGAATTCCGGGCGGACCGCGTCATCGCCGCCGAAGCGTTCTTCCTTCACTCCGCGCCAGCCGAATTCGTCGCCGGCATACACGCTGGGGACGCCGCCCACCGTCAGCAACAGCACCAGCGCGTGCGCCTGGTGATCGGCGCGGTCGAGCCGGCTGGCGATCCGGGTGACGTCGTGATTGCCAATGAATGTCAGCGGTGCGAATTCGTCGAGAAATGCGTTGTGCCGCTGCAATGCCCAGTCCAGCTCGAAGAAGTTCCCGTCGTTGAGGCTGCTCCAGATCGCCTTCCACAGTTCGTATTGGGTGGCCGAATCGAACCGGGCCGCCCGGACCTGCGCCGCGTAGTCGCCGTGAATGAGTTCTCCGACGAACCAGACGTCGGGATGGCGATCGCGCACGCGGGGTAGCACCTCGACCCAGAACTGGTGCGGCACAACATAGGCCGCATCGAGGCGCCAGCCGTCGGCACCACGCTCCAGCCAGTGCGACATGACGTCGACGACATAATCGGCGACCTCGGGATTGTCGTGGTTGAGGCCGATCAGCTCGTCGTGACCTTCGAAATTGCTGCCGCTGAACCAGTCCGCCGATGCGGGGTCACGGTGGCGCGCAAAATCCGCGCCCACATGGTTGAACACGCCGTCGAGCAGAATACGCAGGCCTCGGCGGTGCGCCTCGGCCACCAGATAGTCGAAGTCGTCGTCGTCACCTAACCGGGGATCGATCAGGTAGTGGTCCGTGGTGTCGTATCCGTGGGTACGGGAAGCGAAGATCGGTCCCAGCGCGACCCCGGATGCGCCCAGTGCGATCGCGTGGTCGAACCACTCGACGAGTCGGCGCAGGCGGTGTTCCCCCGGGCCCGGCGGACGTTCAGCGGGGAACGCTCCGACGAAGCCTAGGGGATAGACCTGCCACCAGATCGTGTGTTGCACCCAGGCGGGTCCGGTCATGACGCGCCGATCAGCCTACCGCCGCCAATGTATCGGCGGTGCTGATCGCTTGCGCCACACCGGAAACGATCGCTGCGACCTTCAACGCCTCGAACACGGCCTCGCGCTCGACGCCCGACTCGCGCAGCGTGTGCTCGTGCGCCACCATGCAGTGCGAGCATCCGTTGATCGACGAGACCGCGAAGCTCCACAGCTCGAAATTGGCCTTGTCCACACCGGGATTGCCGATGATGTTCATCCGCAGGCCGGGACGCAGGTCGTCGTACTTACCCTCCAGGAAGCCACGGCCACGGTAGAACACATTGTTCATCCCCATGATCGACGCGGCACCCAGCGCCGCGTTGTAGGCCTCGGCCGACAGGTTGTCGGCCGCCTCGGCGCCGATTTCGCTGAGCACCCGGGCGTTTCGGGTCGCCGCGGCGCTGGCCAGCAGGGTGCCCCACAGCTGCTCCTCGTTCAGCACGGTGGTGCGGGAAATCGAGCCCAGGTTGAGCTTGAGATCCTTTGCGTACTCAGGCAGCGCGTCCTTGAGATTCTCGATACTCATTGTTTCCTCCTGTCCCGCCCTGTACCCGCTATGCCGAAGCCTTGAGCAGCTCGCCGGCGTCGATGGTCGGGTCGCCCTTGCGCCAGTTGCAGGCACATAGCTCGTCGGATTGCAGGGCGTCCAGCACCCTCAGCACCTCATCGACGTTACGCCCAACCGAACCGGCGGTCGCCGAGACGAACTGGATCTCGTTGTTGGGGTCGACGATGAACGTCACCCGGTCGGCCACACCGTCGGCGTTGAGCACGCCGGTTGCCTGGGCGAGCTCGCGCTTGATGTCGGACAGCATCGGGAACGGCAGCTTCTTGAGATCCTCGTGCTGGGCGCGCCACTGGAAGTGGACGAACTCGCTGTCGATCGAAGCGCCGAGGACCTGGGCGTCCCGGTCCTCGAACTCGTCGTTGAGCTTGCCGAATGCCGCGATCTCGGTGGGGCATACGAAGGTGAAGTCCTTGGGCCAGAAGAAGATCACGCGCCACTTGCCGGGGTGGTCGTCGCTGGAGATGGTGGTGAAGTAATCACCGGGCTGCTGGGCATCGACCTTGGACAGGTCGCCGCCGATCAGCGCGGTCAGCCGGTATGCGGGAAACTGGTCGCCAATGGTCAGCAGAGACATGGCACTCCTTTTTCTGTACTGATTCAAATTTGACGGGTATGTCACCATATTGCCGCGGTACCGGTGTGAAGTAAAGGTGATATATAGCACTGTATTATTAGGTATGACCGATAAGAGTTTTCAGCCCACCCTGGCCGGCTTGCGGGCGTTCGTCGCGGTGGCAGAGAAGCGGCATTTCGGAAGTGCGGCAACAACTCTCGGGGTAAGTCAATCGACCCTGTCGCAGGCCCTGGCCGGCCTGGAGGCCGGGTTGGGCGCCCGTCTGGTCGAGCGGTCCACCCGCCAGGTCCGAGTGACCGCTGAAGGAGTGCGGCTGCTGCCGATGGCACGAGCGACGATCGAGGCCGCGGACACGTTCACCAACGCGGCGGCTCGCGTGTCCGATCCGCTGCAGGGCAGCATCCGGCTGGGACTGATCCCGACGGTCGCGCCGTATGTGCTGCCGACCGTCCTGGCGGGGCTGAGCCGCCGGCTACCCGATCTGGCGGTGCGGGTCGTCGAGGACCAGACCGATCGGCTGCTGCAGGTTCTGCGCGAGGGCGCGCTGGACGCCGCCCTGATCGCCTTGCCCGCCGATACCACCGGAGTAAGCGAGATTCCCATCTACGCGGAGGATTTCGTGCTGGCCCTGCCGCCCGGGCACGCGTTGACGGGCAAGCCGCGGGTACCCGCGGCGGCCCTGGCGGAGTTGCCGTTGCTGCTCCTCGACGAAGGCCACTGCCTGCGCGATCAGGCTCTCGATGTCTGCCAGAACGCGGGCGTGCAGGCCGAACTCGCCGACACCCGCGCAGCCTCCCTGACCACCGCGGTGCAGTGTGTGGCGGGCGGGCTCGGCGTGACGCTGATTCCCGAGAGTGCGGTGGCGGTGGAGACGGCGCGCGGCGGTGTCGGGCTTGCCCACTTCGGCGCGCCGCGACCCGGGCGGCGGATCGGGCTGGTCTTTCGCACCTCCAGCGGGCGCGACGAGGCCTATCGGCGCCTTGCCCGGGTCATCGGAGAACTGGTCACCGAGGAACTGCCGGTACGCCTCGCGACCGGACGGACGTAAGGTTCCGCCCATGGAGAAGGTCATCGCCGTGCTCCGGCGCGCCGCAGCCGACGAGGACTGGTGCACCCGCCAACGCGGCCCGGTCGCCGCGCAACTACTGCAGCTGGGCGTCCCGGGGTTGTCGGTCAACGTCCGCGACGACGCCGTGCGCGAGTCGCTGATGACGCTCACGACACTGGACCCGCCGGTGGTCGCAGTGGTGAGCCTGTGGACCCAGCAATGCTATGGCCACCAAGTTGCGGCGGCGCTTGATCTGCTCGCCGCCGAGTGCGAGCAGCTGGCCGCCTACCTGGTCACCGAATCGGTTCCGCTGGCCGCACCAGTCGCCGAACCGGGTTTGCGCACAACGGGTTTGGCCAACATTGCGCTGCTGCGCCGGCCCGCGGAGCTGGACCAGGCGACCTGGCTGAACCGGTGGCAACTCGACCACACCCCGGTGGCCATCGAAACTCAGTCCACCTTCGGCTACACCCAGAACTGGGTGGTGCGAGCGCTCACTCCGGACGCCCCGGGAATCGCCGCCATCGTCGAAGAGTTGTTCCCCATCGAAGCGGTGTCCGATCTGAAAGCGTTCTTCGGAGCCGCCGACGACGCCGACTTGCAGCACCGGGTAGGCCGGATGGTTGCCAGTACGTCCGCCTTCGGCGCGAACGAGAACATCGACACCGTGCCCACCAGCCGGTACGTCATCAAGACGCCCTTCTCGAACTGAGGAACGCCATGACAACACTCGTCGACGCGGTGGCACTGGCATCGTCGGAAAGCGGATTGGCGGTCGTCTCGACCGTCCGCGCCGACGGCACCGTGCAGGCTTCGCTGGTCAATGTGGGCCTGCTGCCGCACCCGGCCGGGGGAGTGCCGGTCCTGGGCTTCACTACCTACGGCAAGGTCAAGCTGGCCAACCTGCGAGCGCGACCCCAGCTGGCCGTCACCTTCCGCAACGGCTGGCGGTGGGCCACCGTCGAGGGTCGCGCGGAGCTGGCCGGGCCCGACGACCAGCAACCCTGGTTGAGCGGGCCGGATCAATTGCGACAGTTGCTGCGCGATGTATTCACCGCAGCGGGCGGCTCCCACGACGACTGGGACGAGTACGACCGGGTGATGGCGCAGGAGCGGCGCGCGGTGGTGCTGATCGAGCCGACCCGCGTCTACAGCAACAGATAGGATCCAGCGGTGACGCTGCTGATCGACGACGACAACCGGGTCCGCACGCTGACGCTGAACCGGCCCGAAGCGCTCAACGCCTTCAACGAAGCCCTCTACGACGCCACCGCCCAAGCCTTACTGGACGCCGCCGAGGATCCGGGGGTTGCCGTCGTCCTGCTGACCGGCGCCGGGCGCGGCTTTAGCGCCGGTACCGATCTGGCCGAGATGCAGGCGCGCATCACCGACCCCGATTTTCAAGAAGGCAAGTACGGCTTCCGCGGGCTGATCGAGGCGCTGACCGCGTTCCCCAAACCGCTGATCTGTGCCGTAAACGGTGTCGGCCTTGGCATCGGCACCACCATCCTTGGCTACGCCGACCTGGCCTTCATGTCCTCGACCGCGCGGTTGAAATGCCCGTTCACCAGTTTGGGCGTGGCGCCCGAGGCGGCGTCGTCCTACCTACTGCCGCGTCTGATGGGGCGGCAGAACGCCGCCTGGCTGTTGCTGTCATCGGAATGGGTCGACGCCACCGAAGCGCTCCGAATGGGTCTGGTCTGGCGGGTCTGCGAACCCGACGAACTGCTGCCCGAAGCCCGGCGGCATGCCGAAACCCTCGCCGGCCGACCGATCGCGAGCCTGATGGCGGTCAAGCACACCATGCTTGAACCGCTTCGGCCGGAAATAGCCGCGGCGACGGCGCGCGAAAACGCCCACTTCGCGGAGTTGATGGGGGGCGTCGCCAACGCCGCCGCACTGGCGGATTTCAGCAACCGCCCGCGTTAAGCGGTGTCAAGCAGAGGGGCTCAGTTCGACCTGCTCCACGCGGGATGCCGCCAGGATTGCCCGCAGGGTCCGGCGGCAACGACCGCAGTCAGCCCCTGCCCCGCACGCCGCAGCAATCTCTTTGGAGGACGACGCACCGCGCGCCACAACGTCGCAGACAGTCTGATTGGTGACTCCGACGCACAGGCAGACGTACATCAGCAAACACCCACCGAGTGGTCACCGAGGACTCCGCGTACTGGCCGCATATTAGTGGAGTCTAACCTAAGTGGGTTAGTAGAGTCTAACCTAACTAACAAACACGCTGCCGGTTCTTGCGGCGATCGGACGCGCCGACGGCGCAATTAACCCTGCGCCGACCACCACGCAAGGCATTACATTTAGATTGCTCCACCCCGCACGGCTCGCTCCAGCCCAGCAGCCGGCGGTACGTCATGACAGCCTTCCCTAGGAGTGATCATGCAAGGTGATCCAGATGTATTGCGCCTGCTCAATGAGCAGCTGACCAGCGAGCTCACGGCCATCAACCAGTATTTTCTGCATTCCAAGATGCAAGAGAACTGGGGCTTCACCGAGCTTGCCGGCCACACCCGCGCGGAATCGTTCGACGAGATGCGGCACGCCGAGGCCATCACCGACCGCATCCTGCTGTTGGATGGCCTGCCGAACTATCAGCGCATTTTCTCATTGCGCATCGGCCAGACACTGCGCGAGCAGTTCGAGGCGGACCTGGCGATCGAGTACGAGGTGCTGGACCGGCTCAAGCCCGGCATCATCATGTGCCGCGAGAAACAGGACAGCACCAGCGCCACGCTGCTGGAAGGGATTGTGGCGGATGAGGAAAGCCACATCGACTACCTGGAGACACAGCTGGAGCTGATGGACAAGCTGGGCGAGGAGCTGTACTCCGCCCAGTGTGTCTCTCGACCGCCGAGCTGACCACGCTTGGTCACACACCTACCTGATTGGGCGGCCCGGATCAGGGGCATTCTCATGGGCCCGATCTTGAAAGGTGGCAGTGACTACATCCAAGGTGCAGCCGACCGTCCCGGCCGAGCCAACGGAGGACCCAGCCTCAGGTAGCAAGCTGATCACCCCGCAGCGGCGCAACTTCATCTTCCTGGCAATCGTGCTCGGGATGCTGCTCGCGGCGCTGGACCAGACGATCGTGGCAACGGCATTGCCGACGATCGTCGCCGATCTCGGTGACGCCGGGCGCCAGTCGTGGGTGGTCACCAGCTACCTGCTGGCCTCGACGATCGCCACTGCGCTCGCCGGCAAATTCGGTGACCTGTTCGGCCGCAAGCGGGTGTTCCAGGTCGCCGTGCTGTTCTTCGTCGTGGGCTCCGTGTTCTGCGGGCTGGCGCAGTCGATGACCATGCTGGTGGCCGCCCGGGCCCTGCAGGGGATCGGCGGCGGAGCGATCACCGTCACGGCCAGCGCGCTGATCGGCGAGGTGGTCCCGCTGCGGGACCGAGGCCGCTACCAGGGCATGTTAGGTGCGGTATTCGGAGTCACCACCGTCGTGGGCCCGCTGCTCGGCGGCTATTTCACTGACTACCTCACCTGGCGGTGGGCGTTCTGGATCAACCTGCCGGTCTCGGTGGTGGTCATCCTGGTCGCCGCCGCGGCGATTCCGGCGCTGACGGCCAACACCAAGCCTCGGGTGGACTACGCCGGCATCCTGTTCATCGGGCTGGGCGCGGCCGGTTTGACGCTGGCCACCAGTTGGGGTGGCACCCTCTACCCGTGGGGATCGGCCACCATCATCGGCTTGTTCGTGAGTGCCGCCGCGGCACTTGGGGTGTTCGTGTGGGTGGAAACCCGTGTACCGCAGCCCATTCTGCCGATCCGGTTGTTCGGCAGCCCGGTCTTCACGGTGTGCTGCGTGCTCTCGTTCGTGGTCGGTTTCGCGATGCTGGGTGCAATGACCTTCCTGCCGACCTTCATGCAGTACGTCGATGGGGTATCGGCGACCACATCGGGTCTGCGCACGCTGCCGATGGTCGCCGGCATGCTGATCACCTCCACCGGCAGTGGCAGCTTGGTGGGCCGGACAGGTCGATACAAGGTCTTTCCGGTGGTCGGCACGGCGCTGATGACGCTGGCCTTCTTGTTGATGTCGGGCATGGACGGGTCGACGCCCGCGCTGGTGCAGTCGGTCTACCTGTTCATCCTCGGTGCCGGCATCGGCCTGTCCATGCAGGTGCTGGTGCTGATCGTGCAGAACACCTCGAACTTCACCGATCTCGGTGTCGCGACATCGGGCGTCAGCTTTTTTCGCACCATCGGTAGCTCGTTCGGCGCCGCCATCTTCGGCTCGCTGTTCGCCAACTTCCTCAATTCCAGACTGGCCGTGGCGCTGGCGGCCACCGGCGCCCCCCGCGACGCCGTGAGCTCTCCCGGCGCGTTGCACCGGCAACCGCCCGCCGTCGCCGAACCGATCGTGCGGGCTTATGCCGAATCACTGTCGCAGGTTTTCCTGTGGGCCGCGCCGGTCGCCGCGGTGGGATTCGTGTTGGCGTTGTTCCTGCGCGAGGTTCCGCTGCGCGACATCCACAACAGCGCCGTCGATCTCGGTGACGGGTTCGGCATGCCGAGCTCAGAGACACCGGAGCGATTGCTGGAGAATGCGATTGCGCGCATGCTGCGGGGCGAACCGGGAGTGCGACTGCGCAGTATCGCCCTTCGCCCGGATTGCCGGCTCGACGTCGCCGGACTGTGGGCAGTGCTGCGGGTGAACCGTTACGCCCAGTTCTTCGGCACCGCGCGCCTCACCGACATCGGCGACAACCTGCAAATTCCGTTCGAAGTCCTGGAACCCACGTTCAACCGGCTCGCCGCGGGCGGCTACGTCGTGCGCGACGGGGACCGGTTGTCGCTCACGCCGGCGGGCCGGGAGCAGGTCGACTATGTGTATTCGCTGTTGCTGAACTGGGTCATCGACAAGCTGTCCCGGTCGCCCGGTTTTGCGGGGCGTCCGGATCGTCGCGACGTCGAGGCCGCGCTCGGGCGCATCGCGTATCGCATCATCGCGCAGCGGGACTGGTTCGAAGACTCGCCGCCGAAGGCTATTGCGGCGGGGTGACCTCGTCTTGTTCGCCGTCCTGGTCGGTTATCCAACTGCCGGGCAGCATAGGGAGTTTCGGGCCGCCGCCGTAGTCGTCGACGGCTAGGGTAGCCAATCCGGTTGGGTCCCTAGCCTTGTCATTGGCCAGAGTGCCGGCGAGTCCCAACCGGCCGGCACCGCGTGCGGAGGATTGCGAACCCCAGTCGGGGTCGACGTCGACATTCATGTCCATGAATTCGTCCCCGCGATCGCGGGCCCGTGCGTGCCGGCGGCGCCGCGCGCGTGCCGCTTCTCGTGCGACCGCCGCAGCGGCCGCCGCAGCGCTATCGGGTTGCGCAGCCTGCCTTTTGGCACCGGCACTGGCTTTGGCGCCCATCCCGGAACCGAAGCCGCTGCTCGGCGGGGCCGCGGCATACGGGGGCGCGAAACCCGTCCCACCAGTAGCACCCGGTGCCGGCGGAGCCGAGGAAGGCGGCGGGCCCGCCGGGGGATTGGGGGTGGGCGCACCCGACACTGCGGGCGCCGCGGCCGGCGCGGTAACCGGCGCCAGGCTTGCCGCGGGTAACAGGGCCGGCGCTGCCAGGGGCGCCAATGCCGGCGGTGCCACGATCGGTGGTGGCAGAGCGGCCAACCCCGCCAATCCGGCCAGGCCACTGGCCGACGCGAGCGGGGCGGCCGCGACGGGCAGCGCGGCCGCCAGCGCGGCCGGCTGACTGGTCAAAGTGAAGACCTCGGCCAGATGGGTGGGCCAGTCGAACAATTCCAGGCTGACCAGGTACTGGACGGCTAGCACCGGGTTCGTTTGCAGGTAGACGAAGAATTGCTGGAAATCCTCGCTCAGCTCCAACGTCCGGGCCACCCAGAACGCCGCAACAGTCGGGTCGGTGTAGTCGTCGTAGTCCAGCCCGTTGAGGGTGCCCTCCAACGGGTTCCAGTTGTAGCCAAAGTTCCGCAGGATATTGGCGACGAAGTTGTCGAGCGCATTGTCGACCAGCGGATCGTGCGCGACGGTGTCGTTGCCGATACCGAACTGCTCGAGAAACGCGTCGAGTTGCGGGTTGTTGATCAGGTTCTCGAACTGGTCGAACGGATTCAGCTGCGGATTGCCGATGAGATTCTGGTAGGCCTGCACCAGGTTCTGCAAGGACTGGTCGATTTGCTGCAGGATGCGGGGCGGCGGGGGCAATTGGGGCGCGGCTGTCAGCGCCGCATCCGAAGCGGCCTGGTAACCGCTCATCGTGGTGGCCGCCTGGACCCACATTCGGGTGTAGTCGGCTTCGTTGACCGCAATCGGAATAGTGTTGATGCCAAAGAAGTTCGTGGCCAACAGCGCAGCGTGGGTGGCGTGGTTGGCGGCCAGCTCGGCCAGGGTCGGCATCGCCGCCAGCGCCGCCGCATAGGCACCGGCGACCACCTCGGCTCGGGCGGCGGTTTCCGAGCTCGTGGCACTTGCCTCCTTCAGCCATGCCAGGTACGGAAGGTGGGCGGCCGCATACGATTCGGCGCTGGTGCCTTGCCATGCCCCGCCCTGCACCGCGGCCAGCACCGCCAGCAGGTCGTCCGCCGCCGATTCGTAGTCGGTGCTCAAAGATGCCCACGCCGCCGCGGCCGCCAACATGGCCCCCGGGCCAGGGCCGCTGCTGAGCAGCATCGAGTGCACCTCCGGTGGCGACGCCATCCACACCGGATTCGCGCCGGCGAGCCAGCCCTGAGCCCCGGACGATTGCACGGCCACACCCCATCCCGATCGAAATATTTGAGCTTTCTATATATTGAACATGATTTTCATTTGCGGCAAGTTTGAGGTGCCACCGATACCGAATGCCCAGGCCGCGGGCGTACCATCTCGCCATGAGCCGAATCGGAACTTTCGCAGATGACGACGTTGCTGGCTGGGTCCTCAAGTCCCCTGAACTCGGCGGCGCAATGGCCAATTTCAGCCGCGCCGTGTACACCAGCAACCGGCTGCCACTGCGCACTCGCGAGATTGCGCGTGCCGTGATCGCCAACAACAACGAGTGCATCGTCTGCGCCAATACTCGCGACGCCGACGGGCCTGCGGCCGGAGTCGACGAGGAGCTCTACGAGCACGCCACCGAATGGCGCACCTGGCCGGGATACAGCGAACAGGAGCGGTTGGCAGCCGAATTCGCGCACCGGTTCTCCACCGAACACACCGTCCTGCGGGACGACGAAGACTTCTGGGCGCGGGCCGCGGAACACTTCACCGAGGAGTTGCTGGCCGACCTGGCCATCTCGTGTGCGCTGTGGGTGGGCATGGGCCGCGTGCTGCGGACCCTCGACATCGGCCAGGCGTGCAAGCTGACCCTGCCCAGCCGGGCCTGACGACGACGCGCCCGCCTACGCCGGCGGGCGCGATCGGCTGGCTCGAGGCCCAGGGCGTCGACACCGTCATCGGCACCGTCGTGAACCCCGCGGGTTTGACCCACGCCAAGACAGTGCCGGTCCGCCGGATCAATGCCTTCGCCGATCCTGGGCTCGGCGCCAGTCCGTCGTGGCACGCGTTCGCGATCGACCAGACCGGCATCGCGTTCACCGACAAGGTCGGCGTGGTCGGGGATCAGCGCCTGCGCATCGACCTGACCGCCCTCCGCGTCCTCGGCAGCGGCCTGGCCTGGGCGCCCGCGGAATTCTTTGAACAGGACGGTTCTCCCGTTGCGCTGTGTGCGCGAGGCACACTCAGGCGAGTCGAGAACGCGCTGGCCGAAGCCGGCATCGATGCGGCCGTCGGCCACGAGCTCGAATTCGTTCTCGTCGATGCACACGGCGACCGGCTGCCCTCCACATCGTGGGCCCAGTACGGTCTTGCCGGTGTTCTCGAGCACGAGGCCTTCGTCCGCGATGTGACCGTCGCGGCGACGTCGGCGGGCGTCGCGATGGAGCAGTTCCATCCCGAATACGGGGCGAACCAGTTCGAGATCTCGCTGGCCCCGCGCTCACCGGTGGCCGCAGCCGACCATCTGGTCCTGATGCGAATCATCGTCGCCCGCGCCGCCCGCCGATACGGTTTGCGGGTCAGCCTGTCACCGGCGCCGTTCACTGGCAGCGCCGGATCTGGTGCCCACCAGCATTTCTCGCTGCGCAGGCAAGAACGGCCGCTGTTCTCCGGCGGCACCGGCCCGGGCGGCATGACCGGGTCGGGCGAGGCCGCGGTCGCGGGGGTGCTGCACGGCCTGGCCGGCGCGCAGGGGATGCTGTGCGGTTCCATCATGTCCGGGTTGCGGATGCGGCCCGGGAACTGGGCCGGGGCGTATGCCTGCTGGGGCATCGAGAACCGTGAGGCGGCGCTGCGATTCATCGAGGCTGGCCCGGCGAATCCGCACGGCGGCAATGTCGAGGTCAAGATCGTCGACCCGTCGGCCAACCCTTACTACGCAACTGCGGCCATTCTCGGGCTCGCACTCGAGGGCATCAGGAACGAAGCGACGTTACCGTCGCAGACGACGAAAGATCCCGCCCTGCTCTCGGCGGCGGAGCGGGCCGCCGCAGGCATCTCCCTGCTACCCGATGTCCAAACGGAAGTGATTGCCGCGCTTGACGAGTCGGCTCTGATGCGGTCGATTCTGAGCGACGCGGTAGTCGACATGGTGGTCGCGGTGCGTTTGATGGAGCACGACCGCTACGGCGGGCTGGATTCCGACGCGCTGGCCGACCGGTTTCGGATGGCCTGGAGCTTATGACCGCGCCACTGCCGGATTCGCGGCTGGCCCAGCACGTCCAGCAGGTTGTGCTGATCGATCAGCACATGCACGGCTGCTGGTTGACGGCGGGGGACCGCCGCCGCTTCGAGAATGCTCTCAACGAAGCCAATACGCAGCCCCTCGCCGAGTTCGACTCGGGTTTCGACAGCCAACTCGGTTTCGCGCTGCGCAACCACTGCGCACCGCTGCTGGGCCTCCCCAGACACGTTGATGCGCAGGCATATTGGGCCCGCCGCTGCCAGTTGAGCGAGCCCGACCTGGCCCGTTTGTTCCTGCCGGCCGCCGGGGTCAGCACCTGGCTGGTGGATACCGGTCTCGGCGACGACATCGGCGGCGTCGCGCAGGTCACCGAGCTGAGCGGTGCTCACGCGGCGGAAATCGTCCGCCTCGAGCAGGTCGCTGAGGAAGCCGTGCAGGCTCCCGGCGACTACGCCGGCGCGTTTGCAGAGATCCTGCACCGGCGCGGCGCCGCGGCCGTGGGCACCAAATCGATCCTGGCCTACCGTGGCGGGTTCGAGGGCGATCTGAGCGAGCCGTCACCGGCGGAAGTCGAACGGGCGGCCGAGCGCTGGCGCGACGCGGGTGGCCGCCGCTGCACCGATCGGGTGTTGCTGCGCTTCGGCCTGCACCAGGGACTGCGGCTGGGCAAGCCGCTGCAATTCCATGTCGGCCTGGGCGATCGCGATTGCGACCTGCACAAGACCAATCCGCTTCTGCTGCTTGACTTTCTGCGTCAGTCCGGGGACACCCCGATCGTTTTGCTGCACTGCTATCCCTACGAGCGCGAAGCCGGCTACCTGGCCCAGGCGTTCAACCACGTCTACCTCGACGGCGGCCTGACGGTGAACTTTCTCGGGGCCCGGGCGCCGGCATTCGTGGCCAGGCTGCTCGAACTCGCGCCGTTCCGCAAGATCCTTTATTCGTCGGACGGTTTTGGCCCCGCCGAACTGCACTACCTCGGCGCCGTCTTGTGGCGCAGCGCCATTCACCGCGTCCTGCAGGGCTTCGTCGACAACGGGGACTGGTGTGAAAGCGACGCAATTCGGGTAGTCGATTTCATTGCACACGACAACTCCGCCCGCGTCTACCAGCTGGACGTCGGCTCACGCTAGGACAGGATCTCCGACATGGGCGTTCTCGGCGAAGCCACGGAGTGGGCCCGTAAGCAGGTCACGTCCCGGGTTCCCAAGGCCGACCTCGACCAGCGCGACCCCGACTACATCCGCGATCAGTTACCCGGCACGTGGCTGCTCGCCTCCCTCTACTTCCGGGCTGACGTACGCGGGTTGGACCGTATTCCGCCCGAGGGTCCGGTGCTGCTGGTCGGCAATCACAGCGGCGGTAACGTCCCACCCGACACCTTCGTCTTCACCCTCGCGTTCTGTTCCTACTTCGGCGTGGAGCGGCCCTTCTACCAGCTTGCCCACAACCTCGTCGTCTCCGCGCCGCCGCTGGGCTGGCTGCGCAAGTTCGGCACCGTCGCCGCGAATCACGAAAACGCCCGCCTGGCGCTGGAATCCGGCGCCGCTCTGCTGGTCTATCCCGGTGGGGACTACGAGGTATTCCGGCCGTCGTGGGAACGGCACAAGGTCGACTTCGGCGGCCGGATGGGTTATGTGCGATTGGCCCGGGAGGCCGGCGTGCCGATCGTTCCGGTGGCCAGTGTGGGCGGCCAGGAAAGTGCCTTATTCCTCAACCGCGGGCAGTGGCTGGCCAAACTTCTGATGGCGGATAAATTGTTGCGGCTCAAGAGCATTCCGATATCTCTGGCGCTGCCCTGGGGCCTGAACATCAGTGACCTGGCCGGTCACATACCGCTGCCGACCAAGATCGTGATCGAGGTGCAGGAGCCGATCGAGGTCGACGGCGATGACCAGGCGGTACACGACAAGGTGATGGAAAGTCTGCAGGGCGGCGTCGATCGGCTGGCCGCACAACGTCGATTCCCGGTGCTGGGCTGATGCGCGTCGAACGCCGGTGTGTGGTCAAGGCCGACCGCGATGCGGTCTGGAAGATCGTCAGCGACCCGGACACCTACCCGTCCTTCATGAGCAACCTGGAGCGCTGGGAGACGGCCAACGACCAGCCGTCTGGCGTCGGCGCCCGCTACATCGTGCACTGGAAGATCGGCTCGGTACCGGTCGGCGGGCTGATCGAAGTCGTGGAGTTCGACGACAACCGCGACCTGGCGTTCGTCGGTATCACCGGAATCACGTTGCGGGGCCGGATCCGGCTGCGGGACGGCGGTGACGGCGAGACCAAGGTGACGTTCCGGCTGTCCTATCAGGCACCGGGCGGAATACTCGGCTACCTCGCGGATCGCATCGCGGTGCGCCAGGTCGGGCGCACGCTTTCCGAGACGCTCAAACGCCTGAAGGCGCTCGCCGAGTCCTAGTGTTTCACCTCGTAGCGCAGCAGGACAGTGCCACCCGGGAAGGTGCGATTCTCCAACAGCCGCAGTGAGATCCACGACGGCAGGGGCGGGAAGAACGGGGTGCCGCCGCCCACGGCGGCGGGCACGAGGACGATCCGGTATTCGTCCACCAATCCGGCCCGCACGATCGGTGCGGCCAGAGTCGCGCCGGCCACCTCCAGCGTCCCGTCGGTTTCGGCTTTCAGCCTCGTCACCACCTCGACCGGGTCGCCGCGTTCCAAGCGGGAGTTCCACTCGACGGACTCCAAAGTGCGCGAGAACACCACCTTGGGCATGCCGCGCCAGATGCGGGCGAAATCAACGATCGTCGGGGTGGCGTCCGGGGCCTGGTCGGCGGTAGGCCAGTACGCGGACATCAGTTCGTACAGCCGCCGGCCGTAGAACGACAGGGCGGTCTCGCGCTCGAACTCGTTCCAGTACCGGTGCAGTTCTTCGCTGGGTTCGCTCCACTCGATGCTGCCTTGTGCGTCGGCGATGTAGCCGTCCACCGACACGTTGAAGGCATAGATGAGTTTGCCCATGCAGATCAGACTGCCTCGTCGGCGCGTCGCTAGACCAGGGCGCTCGCGTCGAAGATCCAGGAGGTATCCCCGCCGGCGAGGTTCTCGAAGTGGTTGGGCGGCGCGAACGCGACCAAACTATTGAAGTCCCAATAGTCTTTCCACACAGTGATTTTGCCGTCCACAACTTTGTGCACAGTGACGAACCGTAGGACGCCCTTTTCTCCGGTCTGGAACGTCCAGGTCTCCGAATGCTCGTAGATGACGTCGGAGTCGTTCGACACCAGGACACCGTCGTGGTTCTCGTACGCGGCCAGCGGCTCGAGCCCGAGCTTCAGCCGGGTCACGATGTCATCCGGACCGCGCGCGGCCAGTGCCGGGACCGGCATGTCGACGTAGAGACAGTCATCCGACAGGAATGACTTGACCGCATCCCAGTCCCGCCGCGAAAGTGCCTGCCACAAGCCGACGACCACGTCTGCCGGTGCGGACGTTGAAACCTCTGTCATGCCCGTCAATTAACCCTGCGCTCGCGCGGGTGTCAACCGGGCATACTCGCTGCGGCGGGTAGCGCGTCACGGGCGGCAGCACGGCGAGGGCCGTTCGATCGTTGCCGGTTCACGAGCTGATTTTAGAAAAGGACGGCGATCATGCTCCCTTCAACGACCCCGGCCCGCGCGGCGTCCGCCGACACCCGGCAATGGATCCTGGACTTGTTAGGCGGTTATGTGAGCTGATTACGCATAGGATCCTGCCGTGCGAGCAAATTCCACAACGACCGCGACGATTGGCGCTGTGGTTGGCGCGCTCGGCGTGGTCTTCGGCGACATCGGCACGAGCCCGATCTACACGATTCAGACGGTCTTCAACCCCGACGACCCACATCCCGTGCCGATCAGCACGGACAATGTGTACGGCGTGGTGTCGCTGATCTTCTGGTCGGTGATGATCATCGTGACCTTCACCTACGTCACCCTGGTGCTACGCGCCGACAACCACGGCGAGGGCGGCATCATGGCGCTGATCACGATGTTGGGCCGCGGCGTTGAGCGGCGCACGGTCGCCGCGCTGAGCCTACTGGGCATCTTCGGTGCCGCCCTGTTCTTCGGCGACAGCATGATCACCCCGGCGATATCCGTGCTCTCGGCCGTTGAAGGCGTCAAAGTCATACAGCCACAATTCGATTCGTGGGTCGTGCCGATCACGGCGGTGATCATCATTGCGCTGTTCTCGGTGCAGCGCCACGGCACCAGCGCTGTCGGCCGGTTCTTCGGACCGGTGATGATCGCCTGGTTCACCGCGATCGGCGCGTGCGGGGCACTCGGGATTGCCGACCACCCGGAAATCCTCAAGGCGTTGTCACCGGTTTATGCGATCAAGTTCATGGTCGGGCATTTCCACTTCGCCTTCTTCTCACTCGCCGCGATTGTGCTGGCGGTGACGGGCGCGGAGGCGCTCTATGCCGACATGGGTCACTTCGGCCGGCGCGCGATCACCTCGGGCTGGCTGCTGCTGGTGCTGCCTGGGTGCACCCTGAGCTACCTTGGGCAGGGAGCGTTGGTGCTTGGCGATCCCAAGACCGCGAGTGCGCCCTTCTTCCTGCTGATCCCCGACTGGGCCCGGCTGCCCATGGTCCTGCTGGCCACCGCCGCCACCGTGATCGCGTCGCAAGCCGTCATCACCGGGGCATTCTCCGTAGCGTCGCAGGCCGCGCAGCTCGGCTATTTGCCCCGGTTGCGGATCGCGCACACCTCGGAGTCGACGATAGGGCAGATCTACGTCCCATGGATCAACGGACTGTTGTTGGTTTCCGTGCTGACCCTCGTGTTCGCCTTCCGTAGCTCGGCCGCGCTGGCCTTCGCCTTCGGCATGGCGGTCACCGGCACCATCACCATCACCACGACGCTGTTTCTCTATATCGCGCACACCAGATGGAAGACCCCGCTGTGGCTGATCGTCGTCGGTGGCGGCGCCCTGCTGACGGTCGACCTGATGTTTCTGGCGGCCAACCTGACCAAGCTGGTTCATGGGGCGTGGCTCCCGCTGCTGATCGCGCTGGTGGCCTACACCGTGATGACCACCTGGCAGCGAGGTCGCGAAATCGTGACGCGTACAAGGGAAGAAGCCGAAGGACCGCTGCGTGAATTCGTGGACAGCCTGGCCGCCCACGAGCACCCGGTCACTAGGGTCGCGGGCACCGCGATATTCCTCAACCGCGGGAAGCATTCCGCGCCGCTGGCGTTACGGGCCAACGTGGAGCACAACCACGTGCTCCACGAACACGTGGTGGTTCTGGCGATCGTCACCCTGCCGGTGCCGCGGGTGCCCGAATCCGAACGGAACGAGGTCGACGCGCTCGGCTACGCCAAAGACGGAATCATCCATGTGACAGCGCAATTCGGGTATATGGAAACCCCGAAAGTTCGCGAGGCGTTGAGCCTGCTAGAGCCGAGCGAAACGGAGGGCCGGATCGACCTCGACGACGCCTCGTACTTCCTGTCCAAACTCGAGCTGGTCAGGGGGTCGGCACCAACCATGGCGGCCTGGCGCAAACGCCTGTTCATCGCGACGTCCTACGCCACAGCCGACGCTGCCGAATACTTCGGGCTGCCATCCGAGAGCACCGTGATCATGGGTTCACGGATAGAGGTTTGACGTCGGCCATCGAGGCGGCACCAGCCCGGGCCGGCCCCAGCGTCACCGGCAGCGTCGACCACCCGCGCAGCACCCGGGTGGTTCGTCGGGTCCCGCCGCCCTCGGCCCGGGCGTCCGGGAAGCGGTCGAAGAACGTGCGCAGTCCGACCTCGCCCTCGGCGCGGGCGAGCGCGGCGCCCAGGCAGAAGTGCCGGCCGGTCGAGAACGACAAATGCTTTCCGGCATTGGGGCGTTCGATGTCGAAGCGGTGTGGGTCATCGAACACCGCAGGGTCGCGGTTGGCGGCGGCCAGATAGACCACCACCACCTCGCCCCGCTTGATGGGTACCCCGGCCACCTCGACGTCGTTGCCGGCCACTCGGGCGGTGAGCTGGACCGGCGAGTCGAACCGCAGAATCTCCTCGACCGCGTTGGGCCACAATTCCGGCCGGGCCCGTAGTGTCTCGAGCTGTTCGGGATGGTCCAGCAACAGCCGGATTCCGTTGCCCAGCAAGTTGACTGTGGTCTCGAAGCCGGCGACCAACACCAGACCGGCGACCGCCTGCAGTTCGGTTTCGTCGAGGTAGCCCTCAGCGTCGCCACCCTCGGCCGTCTGGATCAGCTGGCTCATCAGGTCGTCGCCAGGGGCCCGCCGCAACTGTCCCAGATGCTCGACGAGCCAGGTGTTGAATCCCGCCACGCCGCGCTGCACCCGCTGGTACTGCTGCCAGGGCAGTCCGACATCCAGACTGGGGGCGGCCAGCTCCCCGAATTCCAGCACGCGGCGCCGGTCGTATTCCGGTACGCCGAGGATCTCGCTGATGACGGTGATCGGCAGTTGCGAGCAGTACCGCCCGACGATGTCGACGGCGCCGGGCCGCTCGGTGAGTTGGTCGAGCAGCCCGACAGCCGTCTGCTCGACCCGGTCGCGCAACGCGCTGACCGCCCGCGAGGTGAAGACCGCCGAAACCGTCTTACGGTAGCGGGTGTGATCGGGCGGCTCGACCGCCAGCAAGGACGGTGGCCGCATCGGATGGAGGCGATCGTCGCGGGTACGCCGCTCGAGCCAGCGCAGCGGCGCCGGCAGATTGTCGCCGAACGCGATGACATGAAAGTCGTCCGAGCGCAACAGATCATGCGCCAGGCGATGGTCGACGGCCATGTAGTTCGCCCGGTTGCGCACCAGCGGACCGTGCCGCTGGACCTCGTCGTAGAACGGCACCGGATTGTCACCCAGTGTCGAGTCGGCGATCAATCGGGCCTGCAGGTCACCCCGCCGGATCCCGACCGTGGCGATCCCGCGGATCACCCCGTGCATTGCGAACCAGTGCAGTCTTTCCTTCACCGTCAGCACTCGGCGCTGATCTTGAAGTCTGTCGTCACGACCTTGTTGGGGTTGTTGCTGGCGATGCCCTGCGCGCTGCCGGTAATGGTGTAGGCGTTCTTGGACAAGTCGACGCGGGCGTCCCCGACCCCGCCCTCGTAATAGCTGCCGGTGAATCCGCCGATGTTGCGGATCTTGACGAACTGCGGCAGCACGCGGTCTCCGCTCATCAGCACCACCGCCTGCACCTGGCCGTCCCGGTCACGGATGTCGATGGTGCGGTACGACTCGATTTGGCTGCACGACGGCGGGCGGGTGGTGAGCGCGTTCCCGTCGATGGTCACCTTTGCGGCATGGCGCGGCACGGTCTGGGTGCCGCCGCATCCCGAGACGGCGCCGGCGACGGCCACCGCGATTGCTGTCACTGCGACCAACCGGTTTTGCACCAGCCACCTCCCTCTCGGCCCCGCTGCGGTCTGCAGGAAAACATTATGGCTGTTTCGGGTTCATCCTGGGCAATGCCTTGATGATGCTTCTACGAACTAACTCAGGACTGACCCCTTTGAAGCGGTCGATCCAGCGGATGCTGCCGGGGACATACCAGTGCAGCCGGGTCGGATGATGGTAGGCGCGCCACGCCACCTCGGCCACGCTGGAAGCCGGCATCAGGCGGAACATGCCGCGCTTGGGCGCCGCCGCCCGCAACTCCTCGGGGGACATCGTGGCCGGCGCATCCGCTGAGCCCTCTGTCGAATGTTGCGGCGTGGAGGTAAGGATGGCGGTGTCGATCAGACCGGGCAGCACGTCGGCGACCCGCACACCGTGCCGCTCCCACTCCACGCTCAACGCCTCGGTCAGCCCTTTGACCGCGTGCTTGGTCGCCGAATAGATGGCGATGCGGGGCATCCCGTAGGTGCCCGACGACGACGACGTGGAGAACATCAGGCTGCCCGGTGACTTCTTGAGGTAGGGCAGCGAACCGTAGGCGCCGGCCACGACCGCTTTGAAGTTGACGTCGATTACCCGCATGGCTGCCTCGTAGGGCACGTCCTCGAACCAGCCCCCCTCACCGATGCCGGCGTTGTTCCACATCATGTCCAGGCCGCCGCCGGCGTTGCCGGCGCAGAAGTCCGCCAGCGCCGCATCAAGGGCCGCCTTGTCCGTCACGTCGACGACCCGGGTCCACAGTCCCGCCCCCAATTCCACGCACAGCGCGGCCAGTCCGTCGTCGTTGCGGTCCACGGCACCGACTCGCCAGCCATTGCTGTGGAACAGCTTCACGCCCTCGCGGCCCATACCGCTTCCGGCGCCGGTGATGAATATGGTCTTCATCGATCTGTTTTCAGCCGCCCCTCAACCCGCTTCGACCACGTCTTTGATGCGATTCAGTGTCTTGGTCATGTCTCTGATGTTGCGCCGCCTCCGCAGGAACCCGCCGAACACCAGATAGACGTTATTCAACGGGGAGGGAGCGAGCCGAAAGGACTCGGTCACGTCGGTGGACTGCCCATCCGGTCCCGCCGGCGTCAACCGGTAGTGCCAGTTGTTCACCACCCGGTCGCCGAGCAGCACAGCAAACCCGAACTCACGGCCTGGCTCGCACGCCGTCACCTCGCAGGTGGTCCAGTACACCGGGCCGATCTCGTTGCGCCGGACGTGCCCACGGAAGCGGGCGCCCAACTCCGGCCCGGTCGCGCCGTTCAGCCACTCGGCCTCAAATGTCTCCGGCGAGAAGCGGCCAGTATTTCGAATATCGGCGATCAATTCCCAGATTTTCTCCGCCGGTGCCGCCATATGAACAGTCGCTGAACCCTCCATAGGAGAATCCAAACACGCCTGCTGTAACGAAACCACCCCGGCTGCCGATATTTACTGTTTGGGCATGAAGATCCCGATGATCTGGGTGAGGGTCTGCTGCAGTTGCTGACCGGGGTGCGGCACCTGCGCAGTGCCGGGCGCCATGCCGCCCACCTTGGAGCACTTCGGCCAGGCGCCGGGTCCCTGGCCGGCCAGGACACGGTTGGCCACCGCGATTTGTTGCTGCTTAGAGGCCTTTGCCGGGCTTCCGACGCCGCCGTATTCCTCCCACGTAGCCTGCTTGAACTGCAGCCCGCCGTAGGCGCCGTTGCCGGTGTTTGCGGCCCAGTTGCCGCCAGACTCGCACTGCGCAACGGCTTCCCAATTCATGGAGTCCGCTTCGGCGACGCCGGTGGAAAATGACATACCCACCGCCACGAAACCGGCGGTCATGACCGACTTGATGAGGGGCTTTGTGATGTGTGTCATGACCGGCATTTCGCCGGCTGTAGTCAAAGCGTTACCGACTAGAAGAAATTATGAGACCGGTTATCTATCACTTTGAGATTGGCGCAAACCCTGCTCAGCGGGGCTTTTCAACCGGCCGATTGAGGCAGACAGTAGGACCGGGTGGCCGTGTCGAGCGCGCGTTGATAGAGGTCGTCGAACCTGCGGGCACGGATGACCTCGGCTCGAGCCTCGTCCACACCACGCTCGCAGGACGGGGAGCGCAGCAAACCCCAATTAAGCGATATCTGAGACAAAATCTTAGTGTTGAGGGCGTCGATCTGCGCCCGCGACGCCGAAAGGTCCTGCGATGGCGGGGGTGCGGCGGCGCCGTCGAGTTTCCACTGCGCGAATTTGCTGTACTCGATGGCTTCGGTGGCACGGACCTGGTCGCCGAAGATTGTGACTATGTAGTCGGGGTAGTCGGGGTAGTTCGGATCGATTTGATGCGCTTCGGCTTCGGCTCGCAGTGTGGCGAGTTCCTGCTCGACGCGGGCCGGATCCTCGATGGCGGTGTGCGTATTCCACTTGTGGGCCGCTACCGGCTCGGCAATCTGCAGTCGCTCGGCGGCGGCGTCGATCAGAACGGTCAGCGAGTTGTCGGCTCGCGCCGGCGGCGCGAGGAGCAGCGCGGTGATCAGCCCAGCAACGAAGCAGGCCTTAACCACTGTGTGCGGGGACCGTCGCGATTGCGTTGATCACGGCAGCCGGATTATCGAGCGACACGAAGGTTCTCGCCCCAGGCACCTCGATCATCGTCGAATTGACGAAAAGGGTGGCCATTTGCCGGCCCAGCGCCGGCTTGAAGCACCGGTCACGCAGGCCCCATACCAGCGTGACGGGCTTGGTGAAGCGCGAGAACCGGGTGGATACGTCGACTAGATCCGTGGCCGCGACGTGGCGCAGCAACTCGGCGAGGTTGCCCGCGATGCGCGGGTCGTCGCGAGCGGGCGCAAGCCACGATTTGGTCAATTCGGCATCGGGATTGCTGAGCAACAGGCCGAACCCGAGCGGAGAGTGGCGCAGCTTGGACCAACTCATCGTGGCGAACAGCGTCTTGATGGATTTCGGTCCGCGCAGGACCGCAAAAACGACATTGAACGGGAATGGCGGAAACTTGTCGAAGGCGTCGCAGTTGGTAAGTACCAGTCGGCCGATCCGGTCGGGATATTCGTCGATGACGAACTGGCACAAGGCCCCGCCCGTGTCATTACCTACCAGCGTCACCTCGGAAAGGTCGAGGGACACCGCAAATTCGTTGATCATTGCGGCGATCCCGCGGGGGGAGAGGTCTGCTCCATCATTGGCCGCAATCGTGTGTGCCCCCAGCGGCCACGTCGGCAGGAAACACCGGTAGCCCAGCCCGGCCAGGCCGTCCGCGACGCGGTCCCAGAGTCGTTCGTCGGCCAGAATGCCGTGCACGAACAGCACCGGTGGATGTGGCGATTTCTCCGGGCCCACCACTCGGTAGGCGATGGTTGCTTGTGTGAGTGTGGCCTGCGGCATCGCGACTATCCTTCGAAAGTAACTTACAAACTCTCAGTACGTAAGTTACGTACAGCGTGCATGAAAGTCAATGTCAATGGAGGACAGGGCCATCCGCCGTTACGCTCCGCGCGACCCGGACTGGCTGCGTTCGAACGCGGCCCGGGCATTGTTGGCTGCCGCCCTGGCGATAGCCCTGGTCGCAGGTGGTGTTTTCGTATCGGTGGATCGGCTCCATGACACGCCGGACGATACCCTCTTGCGCGCCGACGCCGTCTCGGACGAGCAGAGTCGGGCCCAGGCGGTCGGTTATGCCAGACGGGCCGTCGATGCCGCGGGCCTGCGCCCCACCACGGCCGGCTACCTGTTGATGTCCTGCGGGGGCCACCAGGAGCCGCCTTATCAAGGGGCGATTCATCTGACCTTCGCGCTGCCCGCCGAGCAGCGCGCCGACACCTACTTCCAGACGGTCGCCACAGCTCTGCGTTTCGACGGCTGGATCGAGGGATTAGCGCCGGGCGGCCATGCGTACGGCTCCACCATGTCCAAAGACGGTGTCACGGCGGTTCTGTACCGGCACGATGACAATCCGAGTCTGGGCGTACTGCGCCTCTACGGCGAGTGCCGGAACATGGCCGACCATCGCAACGACGTGGCGGGGTGGGTCGATGTCACTAGTCAGGTCGACTCGGCGCGGTGAGGCTCCGCGAAAGCACTACTGCGCTTGACGGTCGGTTGCCGTCAAGCGCAGTAGTAGTGGTGCTGGTGCGGGCCGGCCTCAGCGAGCGCCCAGTGCGCCCTGCAGGTCACCCTTCATGGCGACCAGCTGTGCGCCCCAGTACTCCCAGCTGTGCGTGCCGTCGTTCTGGAAGTTGAACACCGCGTTGTGGCCACCGGCCGCGTTGTAGGCGTCCTGGAACTTGATGTTGCTGCTGCGGACGAAGTTCTCCAGGAACTCGGCCGGCATGTTGGCCCCGCCGAGTTCGGTCGGCTTGCCGTTACCGCAGTAGACCCACAGGCGGGTGTTGTTGGCGACCAGCGTCGGGATCTGCTGCGTCGGGTCGTTGCGCTGCCAAGCCGGGTCGCTCGACGGGCCCCACATGTCGGAGGCCTTGTAGCCACCCGCGTCACCCATGGCCAGGCCGATCAGCGACGGGCCCATGCCCTGGGAGGGGTCCAGCAGCGCCGACAGCGAACCGGCGTAGATGAACTGGGCGGGGTGGTATGCGGCCAGGATCATCGCCGACGAACCGGCCATCGAGATGCCCACGGCCGCGCTGCCGGTCGGCTTGACGCTCTTGTTGGCCTGCAGGTAGGAGGGCAGCTCGCTGGTCAGGAAGGTCTCCCACTTGTAAGTGGAGCAACCGGCCTTACCACAGGCGGGGTTGTACCAGTCGCTGTAGAAGCTGGACTGACCGCCCACCGGCATCACGACCGACAGGCCGGACTGGTAGTACCACTCGAAAGCCGGAGTGTTGATGTCCCAGCCGTTGTAGTCGTCCTGAGCACGCAGGCCGTCGAGCAGGTACACCGCAGGAGAGTTGTCGCCACCGCTCTGGAACTGCACCTTGATGCTGCGCCCCATCGCCGCGGACGGCACCTGCAGGTACTCGACTGGCAGACCCGGCCGGGAGAATGCTCCCGCAGTCGGCGCGCCCCCGGCGAGTCCGATCAGACCTGGCAGGGCCGCAGCCGCAGCTGCACCGACCAGGAGTCGGCGACCCCAGGCCCGTATCTTCCCGCTCACCACTGTCATAACCTGTGCCCCTTTTTCCTTATGTCTCTTGCTCCGGCCAGAACTTACCGTGTGAATAGGCCAAATGTCGATTCGGGCGCAAACACATTTCAGTTCGATATCGGTTAACTTCGCGGGGCCAGCAACTGCGTTACTGCGTCCCGGCCGGTTGACCGCATCCGTTATAGCCCGGGCCTGACACGCACAAACGCGACACACGCCGCGGCGTTATCCACGCGTTATGCAGTTGGAATGAGGCGGAGTCAGTGCTGGGAGCAAAAACCCATTCAGTTTCGCTAACCAATTCGACCGGGGTACTCCGGTGGCCGTAGGCTCGGCGAGCAACGCAGCCCGAAATTTCCGCCCGCGTCAGATTTATCTTTGGCCACATCGCGGTTACTTGAGAGTCACCTGGCGGTTTCCAGACCGGCGCAGCCGAACGTCCGGCGACCGCGTAGGCTCGCTCGAAGCAAGCCGACTTACGACACGCTATCCCCGAGCCGTTTCGGCACTCACGCGTCCCGTACCTGCCCCTTGGTGCGACCGGCATCGCTGAGAGTGCGCGGGCTTGGGAGACGATTGAGGTGCGGGATTTGGATACGGTACTTGGGCTGTCGGTGACACCGACCGCCGTCGGGTGGATCCTCGCTGAGGGACACAGTGCCGAGGGCGCGATCCTCGACCACCACGAGTTGCAGCTGCAGGACAACGTCGAGGGCGGCCGTCACGTCGGACAGGGTGTGCGTGCCGTCCACACCGCCGAGCAGGTGGCAGCCGAAGTGCTGCGGGCGCGGGATGTGGCGCTCGCCGGGGACCGCCGGCTGCGTGTGGTCGGCGTGACGTGGAGCGACGAGGCGTCCGCCCAGGCCGCACTGCTGCTAGAGGCGCTGACCGACGCCGGCTTCGACAATGTAGTACCCGTACGTCTGCTCGACGCGGTCGAGACGCTCGCAGAGGCCGTCGCACCGGTGATCGGCTATCAGCAGACAGCGGTGTGCATCCTCGAGCGCGAATGGGCGACGGTGGTCATGGTCGATACCCACGACGGCGAGACGCAGACGGCGGTCAAGCACGTTCGCGGCGGGTACGACGGGCTGACCTCCTGGCTCACCGGGATGTTCGACCGCAGCTCCTGGCGACCGGGCGGGGTGGTCGTGGTCGGCTCCGAAGCAGATGTCAATGACTTCTCTTGGCAACTGGAAAAGGTCCTGCCCGTTCCGGTGTTCGCCCAGACGATGGCGCAGGTGACCGTGGCGCGCGGAGCGGCGCTGGCGGCGGCCAGCCGCACCGAGTTCACCGATGCCGAACTGATCGCCGATCACGTTGCGCCGGTCGCGGCCGCACCCACGCGGTCCCGCCAGTACGCCGGAGCGGCGACGACGCTGGCGGCGGCGGCGGTGACCTTCGTGGCGTCGGTATCGCTGGCGGTAGGCATGCAACTGGCCCCGGGCAAGGATTCGCACCCTTCCCACCCCGTCGTGCACAAGTCGACGCCGCCGGTCGCCGAGGCGGAGGCGCCGCGACCGGTTCCGCCGGCCGCGGTTCCGGCAGCGCCGGCCCCGGTACCGCCGCAACAGGAACCCGTCCGGCTGACCGCCGGTGAACAGGTCGATGAATCCGGGGCCGTCGGGCAGCCCGGCGGCGCGGTGCCCGAGCCGGCGGCCGGCGACGGTCCGCTGCGCTTGAGCAGAGTGCTCGAGCACATTCCCGGCAGTTACGCCGAGCCGGGGCGCCCGCCCGAGTAACCGTCAGGTGTTCTTGCTCCGCCTGGCCGAAAAGGCCACGGTCACCTCGTCGGCGACCTGTAGCGACCCAAGCAGCATCGAGTAGGGTTTGACGCCGTAGTCGGTCTGTCGAACCGTCGATTCGGTTGCCAGCAGCCAAGTGTCGCCCTCCTCGTCGACGCGTAGGTCGACGACGTGGGCGCGGGTCTTGTTTCTGATCTCAAGCGTGCCGTCCAGTCGGTATCCGTCCGCGGTCTTCTCAATGCCGTCGGCAATGAAGCGAATCTCAGGAAATCGGTTGGCGGACAGTGACTTCAGTGCGTTCGACCGTGCCAGCGCCTGCTCCGGGCCGGACAGGCCCTTGACGCCACCGTCGCCGCGCAACACCTGCAGCGAATCCACCTCGACGACCAGCTCCGCCGAATCGGGTTGTTCAGCATCCCATTCGACGGTCGCTTGCCATCGCGTCATGGCCAGGGTGAGCCGATGGCCCATTCGCGCGGCGGGACCGGCCACCCCGGTGCGGACGCTCAATTCACCGTCGTCGACGCCCAGGGTCCACGACTTGGTCACACCGTCAGAACGGTGCGGTAATGGGCGCGCCCCTGCTCCAACGCGGCATAGCCTTCGGCGGCCCGCTCCAGGGGCAATTCCTCGATCCATGCCCGCACACCCGACAGCAGCGCGAAATGCATTGTCTCTTCGACGTCTTTGGCGGTCCCCGAGGGATGGCCGATCACGCTCAGCCCGGGAGTGATCAGCTGCACCGGACTGATCGGCAGCGGCTCCGGCGTGACCCCGATGGTGACCAATTCACCCTGGGGGAGCAACCCACCCACGGTGTCGGCCATGGCCTTTGAGTTCCCAGCCGTGGCAAGCACGACGGTCGCACCGCCCAGGGTACGTAGCGCTTCGGAGACATCAACACTTGTGGAGTCGATGTAATGATGAGCGCCCAATTTCTTGGCATCCTCGGCCTTGCCGGTGCCGCGCGCGATCGCGATTGTCTCGAAACCCATTGCGCGGGCCCATTGCACCCCAAGGTGTCCCAGACCACCGACACCAAGGATCGCAACCCGGTCACCCGGCAGTGCCTTGGTGTGGCGCAACGCGTTGTACGTGGTGACACCGGCACATCCCATCGGGGCGGCTTCCGCGTCGGAGAGCCCCGCGGGGATTCGGGCCAGCGCCGTGGCGGGCACCGTGACCGACTCCGCATACCCGCCCGGATACTGCCAACTCGGCACCTTGCCGTTGGCACAGTGGATGAAAATGCCCTTGCGGCACGGGTCGCAGTGGTTACAGTTGCCCCCGAACCATCCGACGGCAACGCGGTCTCCAACGGAGAACTCTTCGACGTTGTCGCCGAGTTCGGCTATGGTTCCGGCGATTTCGTGCCCAGGAGTCAGCGGCCAGGTCATGCCCGGGAAACCGCCGTTGACGAAGTGCGCGTCGGTGCCGCATATGCCGCACGCGGTGACCTTGATGCGTACCTCGCCCGGACCTGGTGTCAGGGTTTCGACTTCGGTTAGTTCCAAGGGTGCGCCCACCGACGCCACCTGCACAGCCTTATGGGTAGCCATGTGTTTCCTTTTGAATTGTGAGCGTCAGTGAGACACAGGGCATTTATCGCCCTGAGCAGTACCGTTGGTGTGGTAATCGACCTGCCAGTGCTTGATGCCGTTGAGCCAACCGGACCGCAGCCGCTCGGGCTTGCCCACCGACTCCAGATCGGGCATCGCGTCGGCGATCGCGTTGAACATCAGGTCGATGGTCATCCGGGCCAGGTTGGCACCGATACAGTAGTGCGCGCCGGTCCCGCCAAATCCGACGTGTGGATTGGGGTCGCGCTTGATGTTGAAGGTGAACGGGTCGTCGAACACGTCCTCATCGAAATTGGCTGAGCGATAGACCATTACCACTCGCTGGCCCTTCTTGATCTGCACGCCGGACAGCTCGTAATCCTCCAGCGCGGTGCGCTGGAACGAGGTGACGGGGGTGGCCCACCGGACGATCTCGTCGGCGGTGGTGACCGGCCGCTCCCGCTTGTACAACTCCCACTGGTCGGGGAAATCGGTGAAGGCCATCATGCCCTGGGTGATCGAGTTGCGGGTCGTCTCGTTGCCGGCGACCGCCAGCAGGATCACGAAGAACCCGAACTCGTCGTCGGACAGCTTATGACCGTCGACGTCGGCTTCGATCAGCTTGGTGACGATGTCCTCACCCGGGTTCTGTGCCCGGTCGGCCGCCATCTGCATGGCGTACATGATCAATTCGACCGAGGCCGCGATGGCGTCGTTGGAAGCGAACTCGGGGTCCTGGTCGCCGACCATCTGATTCGACCAGTGGAACAACTTCATCCGGTCCTCTTGCGGCACACCCAGCAGCCCGGCGATCGCCTGCAACGGCAGCTCGCAGGAAACCTGCTCGACGAAGTCGCCGGAGCCCTGCGCGGCCGCGTTTGCGACTATCCGCTTCGCGCGCTCATTGAGGTCGTCGCGCAACCGCTCGACGGCGCGGGGAGTGAAACCCCGGGAGATGATCTTGCGCAGCCGGGTGTGGTGCGGGGCGTCCTGGTTCAGCAGGACGAATTTGCCGCGCTCGATCTGCTCGCCGACGGTGCCGTCCTTGTACCGTGGCAAAGCCGTCTTGGCCAGACTGGAGAAGACATCGCTGCGCCGGGAGATCTCCTTGACGTCCTTGTGTTTGGTCACCACCCAGAAGCCGCCGTCGTCGAACCCGCCGACCCCGACCGGTTGCTCGTTCCACCAGATCGGCGCTGTACGGCGCAGTTCGGCCAGCTCTTCAACGGGCAACCGCTCGGCATGCACGTCCGGATCGGTGAAATCGAACCCCGGCGGCAGGTTCGGCTTGGCTTGCGGTTCGGCTGGCATCGTTGACAAGGCCCACTCCTCGTACACCGTGGTCTAGTTGTTGTCCCGTGCCAATAATCCATTGCTACAGCACGGTTGGGAAGCTCTGAGTGAAAAGAGGCCGACGGTCAACTAGAACACGTTCCACGCTCACGGGGACGGGAACCGATCCGGGTCCGCCGATCTGCCCTTGTGACGCCTGCAGCAATCGTTATGCTTCTCATCAACCGTCGTCGGTGCCACGAAGGAGTACCACATGATTCGCGAATTGCTCACCACCGCTGCGATCGCGGGCACGGTGGTAGTTCTGGCGCCCGTGGCGAGTGCCGACAACGGCCGCTGGGAAGGCGATGTGCCCGGGATGAACTATGACGCCTCGCTGGGCGCCCCATGCGACAACTACGAGCGCTTCATCTTCGGGCGCGGCCCCAGCGGCCAGGCCGAGGCTTGCCACTTCCCGCCGCCGAACCAGTTCCCGCCCGCCGAGACCGGGTACTGGGTGATCTCCTACCCGTTGCGTGGCGTGCAGCAGATCGGCGCGCCGTGCCCCGGCCCGAGAGTCGCAGCGCAGTCGCCGGCTGGGCTGCCGATGCTGTGCCTGGGAGCGCAAGGGTGGCAGGAAGGTTGGTTCACTGGAGCAGGGTTCTTCCCACCCGAGCCGTGACCGATTACCCGGTTCCGCGCTGGCTTCGATTCGTCCTTGCGTCCGATCGGGCCGGCTCGGCGTGGTACATCGGCGCCGGCTTCTTCTTCGCGCCGGCGCTGGCCGTGCTCTCGCCCTGGCCGGCGGTCACCACCGCGCTGTGGTGGCTGATCGGGCTTGCCGGCCTCTGGCTCGGCCTGCTGGGAATCGCCATGGCCGTGGGGCTAGCGCGAGTCCTGTTGTCCGGCAAAGAAATTTCCGAAGAGTACTGGCGCACCCTGGTCGACTACTGACGACGACCGACCCGGTCTAGAGTCATTACAACCGTCCGTCAACGAATAGGAGATACCCGTGGGCTTCGATCCCAAAGATGCCGTGGACGCCGTTCGCGACATCGCGACCAATGCCGTGGAGAAGGCCTCCGACATCGTCGAGCACGCCAGCGACATCATCCGTGGTGACATCGCCGGCGGCGCCAGCGGCATCGTTGCGAATTCCATCGACATCGGTACCCACGCGGTGGACCGGGTCAAGGAAGTCTTCACCGGCAAAGACGACGATCTCGACTGATCGTCAGACCGCGGCGGCCTCGTTGAGCTCGTCGAGCCTGTTGGTCGCCTCCAGGTACTCCTGGACCCAGCGTTCGATCACGGTCGAGGTCTTCTCCACCTTCTGGAATTGACCGACCACCTGCCCGACCGGGTTGAACGCCACGTCGACGGACTCGTTGGGATACCTGTTGGTGGCGCGCACCGCCATGCCGGACACCATGTACTGCAACGGCATGCCGAGCGGCTTGGGATTGTCCGGCTGCTCCCAGGCTTCGGTCCAGTCGTTGCGCAGCATCCGGGCCGGCTTGCCGGTGAACGAGCGGCTGCGGACGGTGTCTCGGCTGCCGGCCTTGATGTAGGCGGCCTGCTGAACCGGGGTGTTCGAGGATTCCTCGACCATCAGCCACTGCGAACCGGTCCACGCGCCCTGACAGCCGAGCGCCAGTGCCGCGGCGATCTGCTGGCCGCTGCCGATGCCGCCGGCGCCGAGCACCGGTAGCGGGGCGACCTCCTTGACAACCTGCGGCCATAGCACGATCGAACCCACCTCGCCGCAGTGTCCGCCGGCCTCGCCGCCCTGGGCGATGATGATGTCGACGCCGGCATCGGCGTGCTTGCGCGCCTGTGACGGCGACCCGCACAGTGCCGCGACCTTGAGACCGGCATCGTGGATGTGCTTGATCATGTCCGCGGGCGGAGTGCCGAGCGCATTCGCGATCATCTTGACCTTCGGGTGCTTCAGCGCCACCTCGACCTGCGGGGTGGCCGTAGCTTCGGTCCAGCCGAGCAACTGCAAGGTGTCGCCGTCGCTGTCCTCGACCGGTACCCCGTGGTCAGCCAGGATCTTCTTGCCGAAGTCCAGGTGTTCCTGCGGCACCATCTTGCGCAGGGTATCGGCCAGTTCCTCGGCGGACAGGTGCGAATCCATCCCCTCGTACTTGTTCGGGATGACGATGTCCACGCCATAGGGGTGGTCACCGATGTTCTCGTCGATCCACTTCAGCTCGATCTCGAGCTGCTCGGGGGTGAAGCCCACGGCACCCAGCACGCCGAAGCCGCCGGCCTTACTGACGGCCACGACGACATCGCGGCAGTGGGTGAAAGCAAAGATTGGAAACTCGATACCGAGTTCGTCGCATAGGGCGGTGTGCATGCCAGCTCCTCGGGCGCTCGCCGAATTGAAACGTGTTCTAGTTTAGTACGGACGGCGACCGCGTTGCCAGTGAGGTCGGATGTGTCGCGACTAATGGCCCTCAGAGAGGCCGTCCGGAAGCAGGCCATGCACGGACCACAGCACCGTAAACACAAGCAAACACCCGAAGCAGATCAGGTGGTCGCGGCAGACGGCGCGAGCCAGGCGAGTCTGGCCGACGGGAGTGTCCACCCGCTTGCCGAGCCGGACCGCGCTCGGGACGGTGTGGGTCGCGGCCAGCGCCACCGGCAGGCCGGCCAGCACGGCCGAGACCAGCAGCAGCCAGCCTGACTCGCCACCGCGCAGCGCATGAAACGCCAACGCGCTCAGGAGAATCACCATGACCAGCGCAATGAGCCGGCTCATCGGGCGCGAGGTGGTGGTGGCCCGGTGATAGTAGGCCGCGATGGACGCCAGTACGGGTTCGGGCAGTTCGTCGCCGGCCGGCCCGGACCGGAACACCTGGACGTCGAAAATCAGGTCCATCCACAGCACGGCCAACAGGAAACCGCCGCAGGCCGCTAGTAGCGGTGCCATGGCCGCACTCCTCAGGTCTGCGCTGTCACTCAAGTTCGCCACCCCGGCGGGACCGCGGCTTTTAGAACAGGTTCTATCAATGCTCACGAGCTGGGACCGGCCCCCGCTCATGCCTTCTTCACGTCTTCTTTCGCTTCAATCTCGCATTGCAGTTGGGACACACGAACGACGTCTGGTCCACCGGCACACTGTGCACATGCTGGCAGGCGCGGCATCGGACCTTGGTCTTCTTCTCGACGGGCACCTCGGCGGGAGTCTCGTCGGACACATCGGCAGGCACGTCGGCGGGGTCCGGTTCCGCGGCGGTCTGCTCGGCCGGTTCCGGCGCCGTCACCCGGTCCTCCCGGGTCTCGTCGCGCCGGAACAGATAGATGCCCACCACCTCGCCGGTGGCGACCCAGTCGGCGTGCTCGAGGCGCCATCCGGCCTGCTCGATGAGACCGAGCGTTGCCCCGACGTCCGCGCCCTGCGGCAGCTGGATTTCGAAGAACTCCTCGCCGCGTTCGAAAGCCCGGATCGCACGCCGCTGCGGGGATTCGCGCGGCGTTTGTGTCGCCGGGCCGGCCGCGCCGCTGCGCGGGCCGGTTGCCTTCTGGCCGAACAGACCCATGGACCGGAACTTACGCCGAGGGGCCGCGCGGTCTTGATCGGGGTGCGACACGGCGGGTAGCGTAAGGCTGCCAATTACGAAACTTGCCGTAGCGTAATTGCCGCTACCTGAAAGGACTGCACTTGATGCGCAGCCGGTACGCCGGGCAACCCTTCACCACACCGACATCGGAGATCGCCGCCGCGCTGGAGGAGGTCAGCATCCCGACGTTGCTGCTGTCGTTGGTGCACATCACCGGTGACCCGCGGTTCATCCGCGACTACAAGCAGATGGGTGTGTTCCTGAACGAGGTGCAGGGGTTCATGTCCGAGGAGGACAAGGCCCGGGCCCGCGCCGAAGCGCTCACCGTGCTCACCGACTACCGCGACCGCGGGTGCCCCGAGCCGGCACCGCTGAGCGCCGAGCTGATCAGGGAGATGCTGGATTGGACGGCCTGCGAGCGCGTGCCCGACGACTACCTGCCGCTGGCGCTGGAGGAGATGGACCTCGAGGGTGTCGACCCGCGGCGCCCGGTGGCGCTGCCGCCCGAGAGCACGAGGGACCTCTCCGTCCTCGTCATCGGTTGCGGTGAATCCGGCATCCTGGCCGGTCTGCGTCTCAAGCAAGCCAACATCCCGTTCACCATCGTCGAGAAGAATGCGGGACCCGGCGGAACCTGGTGGGAGAACAGGTATCCCGGCGCCCGCGTGGATGTCGCGAACCACTTCTACTGCTACAGCTTCGAACCGAACAATGACTGGACGCACTTCTTCGCCGAACAACCCGAGCTACAGCGGTACTTCGCCGCGGTGCTGGCCAACCATGAGCTGACCGAGCACGTCCGGTGGAACACCGAGGTCCTCTCGGCGCAATGGCAGGAGGGCTACTGGGCGGTCGCACTGCGCGGACCCGATGGTCACACCAGCACGGTGCGGGCCACGGCGGTCATCACCGCGGTCGGCCAACTGAACCGGCCGTATCTGCCCGACTTCGACGGCGCCGACACCTTCGAAGGGCCGTCGTTCCACTCCGCTGCGTGGGACCACTCCGTCGACCTGGCCGGCAAGCGGGTCGCGCTGGTCGGCGCCGGTGCCAGCGGGTTTCAGATCGCACCCGCGATCGCCGCGGACGTCGAGCACCTGACGGTGTTCCAGCGCACCGCGCAGTGGATGTTCCCGAACCCGATGTATCACGACGAGGTCGGCGACGGCGTGCGCTGGGCGATGCGGCATCTGCCGTTCTACGGGCGGTGGTACCGATTCCTGTTGTTGTGGCCGGGCGCCGACAAGGGACTCGACGCCGCTCGAAGCGATCCCGACTACGCCGACCAGGACTATGCGGTCAGCGACATCAACGCTGCCGCCCGGATGATGTTCAGCCACTGGATCACCAGCCAGGTCGGCGCGGACGACGGGTTGCTGAACAAGGTCATGCCCGACTATCCGGCCACCGGCAAACGCACGCTGCAGGACAACGGAAGCTGGCTGCAGACACTGCAACGCGACAACGTCGAACTGGATCGCACTCCGATCCGGTGCATCACACCGCGTGGCATCGTCACCGAGGACGGCGTGCAACACGAGGCCGACGTGATTGTCTACGCCACCGGTTTTCGCCACACCGACGTGTTGTGGCCGTTGAAAATCCTCGGCCGCAACGGAATTGATCTGCACGAGGTGTGGGGCAGCCGACCGCACGCCCATCTGGGCATTACCGTTCCGGGGTTTCCCAACCTGTTCATCATCTACGGGCCGGGCACGCACCTGGCCCATGGCGGCAGCCTGATCTTCCAATCCGAACTGCAGATGCGTTACGTCAACCTGTGCCTGCAGCGGATGGCCGAGGAGCGGATCGCTGAGCTGGAGCCCACCCCGGAGGCCACCACCGCATGGCACCGGCGCACGCAGGCTGAGATCAAGAAGATGGTCTGGTCGCATCCCGCGGTCAAGCACTCCTATTTCAAGAACGCCGACGGCGAGATCCACACCGTCAGCCCATGGCGCCTCAACGAGTACTGGGCCGCGGTGCGTACGCCGGACTGGTCCGATTTTATTGCGCGACAGGAGAAGTGACCAATATGCGGACAGTTGTCGTGGACGGACCCAGCAGCATCCGGGTGGACAAGCGTCCCGATCCCGGCCTGACCGGTCCGGACGGTGTGATCGTCTCGGTCCGCGCCGCCGGCATCTGCGGATCCGATCTGCACTTCTACGAGGGTGACTACCCGATGGCCGAGCCGGTGGCGCTGGGTCATGAGGCGATCGGAACCGTGGTCGAGGCCGGGCCCGAGGTGCGCACCGTCAAGGTCGGCGACGAGGTGCTGGTGTCGTCGGTGGCCGGCTGCGGCGCGTGTCCCGGGTGTGCCACCAACGACCCGGTGATGTGCCATTCCGGCTTGTCCATTTTCGGTGGCGGGGTGCTGCCCGGCGCCCAGACCGACCTGCTCGCGGTGCACGCCGCCGACTTCCAGGTGCGCAGGATTCCGGAGGGCATCAGCACCGAGCAGGCGCTGCTGCTCACCGACAACCTGGCCACCGGCTGGGCGGCGGCCCAGCGCGCCGATATCCCGTACGGCGGCACGGTCGCGGTGATCGGCCTGGGGGCGGTGGGACTGTGCGTGCTGCGTAGCGCGTTCCTGCAAGGCGCCGCAACGGTTTTCGCCGTGGATCGCGTCGAGGGGCGGTTGCGGCGCGCGGCTGACTGGGGTGGGACGCCCGTTGACTCGCCCGCCACCGAGGCGGTGCTGGCCGCAACCGGCGGCCGGGGTGCGGACGCGGTGATCGACGCCGTCGGCACCGACGCCTCGATGACCGACGCGCTCTCGGCGGTGCGTCCCGGTGGCACCGTATCCGTCGTCGGCGTGCACGATCTGCAACCGTTCCCGTTTCCCGCCCTGATGACCCTGATCCGCAGCATCACGCTGCGCATGACCACGGCACCCGTGCAGCGCACCTGGCCGGAATTGATACCGCTGCTGCAGTCGGGACGATTGGACGTCGACGGCATCTTCACCACTACGCTGCCGCTCGACGACGCGGCCAAGGCCTATGCGACCGCCGCGGCCCGCTCCGGCGACGACGTGAAAATCCTGCTCACGCCGTAGCGATCGGCTGTGGCAGCATGGCCCCATGCGCTGCGCAGCAATACAGCTTGAGGCGGTGCCGGCCGATGTCGACGCGAACCTGGCCACCGTTGAGCGTCTCGTAGGGGAGGCGGTTGCGGCGGGCGCGGAAACGATCGCGTTGCCGGAGTTCTTCACCACCGGAATCGGTTTCTGGCCGGAACTCGCCGACGCCGCCCAGCCGGCCGACGGGAAGGCCGCCGAACTGCTGCTCGGGCTCGCGCGGCGCCACGGCGTGATGATCGGCGGCTCGTTGCTGATCCGGGATACCGACGGAGACGTCCGCAACGCGTATCTGCTCGTTACGCCGGAGGGGCTGGCCGGCCGCCACGACAAGGACCTGCCGACGATGTGGGAGAACGCCTTCTACATCGGCGGTCATGACGACGGGGTGATCCAGACGGGTGCAATCGCGGTGGGCGCGGCGGTGTGCTGGGAGCTGATGCGCAGCCAGACCGCCCGCCGGCTGCGTGGCCGCGTGGACTTGGCGATGACCGGGTCCGGGTGGTGGTCGATTCCGGACTGGTGGCCGCAAGGTGGCTTTCGCCGCTTGGAGGCGCGCAACGCGGCGACCGCGCACAAGGCCGCCGCCTCGTTCGCCGGCTACATCGGGGCGCCGGTCCTGCACGCTGCGCACGCGGGCTCGTTACAGTGCCGGATGCCTTGGCTGCCAATGAGTTATGCGGGCCGCTTCGAAGGCGGCACGCTGATCGTCGCGGCTGACGGCACCGTGCTGGCCTGCCGCGACGGAGGCGACGGCGAGGGCATCGTCGTCGCCGAGGTCGAGGTCGGGCGGCGCACTCCGCGGGCCGAGGTGCCCGCCGGCTTCTGGCTGCATCGACGCGGTGCGCTGCCCGCCGCGGTGTGGCACTACCAGCGGCTACACGGCCGCCGGTACTACCGTCGCCACATCAGCGCGTCGCGATGATATACTGCGAGTGCATGAAGCTGTCGATTTTGATGTCCACCTCGGGTGGCGTCAGCCCGTAGCCTGCCTGCAGGTCGAGCGTGTTGCGGACCGACTCGATCGCCCATTTGTCCGTGACCAGCCAGTCGGTGGGGTCGGTCGGGTTTTCATAGGTCAATGATGAGAAGTCGATATCGCCGGCCACGTTGACACCAGGGTGCGATTCCTCCAGCTGCGCCAGCTGATCGTGGTCGAGGCGGGAGCCCAGGGCGCCGATGGCAAGCCGGCTGCCCGGTGCGCTCAACTCGCCGATGCCGGCGAACAGCGCCTGGTGAGCTTTGCTGGTCAGGTAGGGCAGCAGACCCTCCAACGACCACGCGCTCGGGCTGTTCGGGTCGAAACCGGCCGCCACCAACGCCGCGGGCCAGTCGGTGCGCAGGTCGGCTGCCGCCTCCCGGCGCTCTGCTTTTGGCCGCGCACCGTGCTCACCGAGCACCTGGGACTTGAATTCCAGCACCTTGGGCAGATCGATCTCGAAAACCGTTGTCCCGGTTGGCCAGTCGAGCCGGTATGCCCGGGAGTCCAGCCCGGCCGCGACAATCACCGCCTGCCGGATGCCGGCCCCGCACGCGGTGGTGAAGAACTCGTCGAAGAACCGCGTTTGCACGCCGTAGAGCCGCGGAAAGGCGCTCTCGTGTTCCGAGGTCCCCGGGTCGGCCAGCAGACCGTTGAGGTACGGGTCCGCCGACGCCTCGATGAACAGCTTCGCGTAGTCGTCGCGCACCAACGGTTGCTCGCCGACGGCGTGTAGCGCACGCCAGGCGGCCACGATGAGTGCGGTGTATCCAACGCCGCTGACGATGTCCCACTGGTCGTCGTCGGAGCGAAGGGAACCGTATTCCGTCATAGTGCTGAAAGTACCCGTCAGAGCTCCAATAGGACCGTTACTGGGCCGTCATTGACCAGCTCGACCTGCATGTGCGCGCCGAAGAGCCCCGTTTCGACCTGCGCTCCGAGCTGGCGCAGCGCGTCGGCGAGGGCGGCCACCAGGGGCTCGGCGACCGCTGCCGGTGCCGCGGCGTTCCACGAGGGCCGCCGGCCCTTGGCCGTGTCGGCGTACAGGGTGAACTGGCTGACCACCAGAATCGGCGCCCCGACGTCGGAGGCAGACTTTTCGTCGTCGAGAATCCTTAGCTTCCAGAGCTTTTCGGCCAGCCGACGGGCGTGGTCCGGTTCGTCGCTGTGCGTCACGCCGACGAATGCCAGCAGGCCCTGACCGGTCGGGTGGATGGCGCCGACCACTTCACCGGCGACCGAGACCGACGCCGACGAGACCCGCTGCACCAGAAGCCGCATGGCTCTCGATGCTGCCATGCGACAGTAGACGGGTGTCGGTACTGGTCGCATTTTCGGTGACCCCACTGGGCGTGGGGGAGGGCGTCGGCGAGATGGTCGCCGAAGCGGTTCGGGTGGTGCGCGATTCGGGGTTGCCCAACAAAACCGATTCGATGTTCACCGTCATCGAAGGGGACAGCTGGAAGAGGTGATGGCCGTCGTGCAGCGGGCGGTCGCGGCGGTGGCCGCGCGCGCCCCCCGGGTCAGCACGGTGATCAAGGTGGACTGGCGGACCGGGGTCACCGACGCGATGACGCAGAAGGTGGCATCCGTCGAGCGCTATCTGTCGGCCGACTAAGTCTGCACCGCGGCGGTGAACGCGCGCTCGGCTTCGTCGCCGTGGACGGCGAAGACGACGCGTTGCAGCGAATCCGGCCGATGCCGCCGGACGGCGTCGACCATGAGCCGCGCCGCGTCCGCCAGCGGAAAGCCGCCGACGCCGGTGCCGAATGCCACCAGAGCCAGCGACCGGCAGCCTAGCTCTTCCGCCTTTCGCAACGTTGAAGTTGTTGCGCGCGTGATGATCTCGGCGGATGTCGGGCCGCCCAGCTCCATCGTCGCGGCGTGAATCACATAGCGGGCCGGCATGGCGCCCGCGGTCGTCTCGACCGCGTCGCCCAACCCGATCGGCGCCTTCTCATGCGACTCGCGCTGCACGCTCGGACCGCCGGCGCGCGAGATCGCGGCCGCCACGCCGCCTCCGTGGCGGAGCTGAGTGTTGGCCGCGTTGGCGATCGCGTCGACCTCGAGTTTGGTGACGTCGGCCTGCAAAACCGCTAGCTCGATCATGGGGACATTCATGAAGACAGTGTCTCGCTACGCGTAGCGTGAGGCCGAACACTTTGCGGCTGACGAGGAGA
>NZ_HG964937.1:1453047-1476833 GCF_000613245.1 Mycobacterium asiaticum DSM 44297 | reverse complement strand
GCCGCGGTCGACGAATACGTGCCGGGAGCCGGTGACTATGTCGCGCAGGGTGGACGACACCAGCACCTCGCTGCCATCCGCGAGCGCCGCGACCCGGGCGGCGATGTGCACGGCCATGCCGGCGACGTCAATCTTGGTGGTGCCCCGCACTTCCACTTCGCCCGCGTGGATACCCGCCCGTACCTCGAGGTCCAGCACGGCCACCGCGGCCACGACGGCGTCGGCGCAGGCGATCGCCGCGCTCGGGCTGGTGAACGTCGCGACGAAACCGTCACCGGCGGTGTTCACCTCGTCACCGCCGAACCGCTGGATCTCGTGACGCACGATGTAATCGTGGTTGTCGAGCAGGTGCCGCCAGCGGTTGTCGCCGAGTTCGGCAGCGCGCCGCGTCGAGCCGACGATGTCGGTGAACATGATGGTGGTGAGCACACGTTCGGCGGCTGCCCCGCCGCGCACGCCCGTGACGAACTCTTCGATCTCGTCGAGCATGGATCCGGCGTCGCCGACCCAGTACAGGACGTCTGCACCCGGGAACTCGATCAACCGTGATCCCGCGATGTGCTCGGCGAGATAGCGACCTTGCCCAACCGGAATGAAGATCGCCCCAGTCCGGTGCAGGATTAGAGTCGGCACCTTGATGCGGGGCAACGCTTCCCGCACATCGGCCTGCGCCAAGGCAAGCGCCACGGCCCGCGCCATGCTGGGCGGGCCGGCCCGGTTACCGGCCAGATCCCACCACGAACGGAACCGATCGTCGTCGGCCACCGACGGCGCGACTATGCGCAGCACGTCGAAACCCTGTTCCACCGCGTCGTGTTCGAGTGCGACCGTGAGGTAGGGGTCGAGCCGGCGCGGTTCGGCGCCGACGGGGTAGTCGGGTGCCCGCAGCGGACGCGCTGTGCCGTTGATCACCGCCAGGTTGCTCACCCGTTCCGGGTGATCGGCCGCCAGCACCAGGCCGGTCATCGCATGGAAATTGGGCGCAAGTACCGTCGCGTGCTCGGATCCGACCGCATCCAGCACCGCGATCGCGTCCTCGGCCCAGAAGGTCGGGCCCAGCAGGTCGGCCGCCGGGGTCCGCGAGGAGAGGCCGACCCCGCGCAGGTCGAATCTGATCACTCGGGCGAACGATGCGAGTCGCCGGTGAAAGCGGTACAGCCCTGGCTCGTCGTCCACCGAGTCGATCGGCACGAATGGTCCCGGCAGCAACAGCAGGTCAGTCGGACCGTCACCGAGTACCTGATAGGCAATGTCGACATCGCCGCACCTGGCGTACCGGGTACGCGGGGCCTGCACCACGGGCTCAGGCTAACCCCCACCGCTGGTCTGCGTAATCTCATGACGGTGAGTGCACGCGCAGGCATCGTCGTCACCGGCACCGAAGTTCTCACCGGCCGCGTCCAGGACCGCAACGGCCCCTGGATCGCCGATCGGCTCCTCGAGTTGGGCGTCGAACTGGCGCACATCACCATCTGCGGTGACCGCCCCGCCGACATCGAGGCACAGCTGCGCTTCATGGCCGACCAGGGCGTCGACCTGATCGTCACCAGCGGTGGCCTGGGCCCGACCGCCGATGACATGACCGTCGAAGTGGTGGCCCGGTTCTGCGGCCGCGAACTGGTCTTGGACGACGAGCTGGAGAACCGGATCGCGGAGATCCTCAAGTCCTTGATGGCGCGCAACCCGGCCTTCGCCGCCCTGCTGGAACCCGGCAACTTCGAGTCGGTGCGCACGGCCAACCGCAAGCAGGCGATGATTCCGGTCGGCTCGCAGATCCTCGACCCGGTTGGCACCGCGCCGGGCGTGGTAGTGCCCGGCAAGCCGGCGGTGCTGGTGCTCCCCGGCCCGCCCCGCGAGCTGCAGCCCATGTGGCACAAGGCGATTGAGACACCCGGGGTACAGGAGGCGATCGCCGGCCGGACGGTGTACCGGCAGGAGATGGTGCGCATGTTCGGGCTGCCCGAGTCGGGCCTGGCCGAGACACTGCGCGAAGCCGAGACCGCCATTGACGGATTCGGGGCTCTGGAGATCACCACCTGTCTGCGGCGCGGCGAGCTGGAGATCGTGACCCGCTACGAGCCCGATGCGGCCGACGCGTACGCACAGCTGACCCAGCTGCTGCGCGACCGGCACGGCGACAAGGTGTTCTCCGAAGACGGTTCGCAGGTCGACGATCTGGTGGCCGGGTTGCTGGCCGGCCGCCGGATCGCAACCGCGGAATCCTGCACCGCGGGACTACTGGCGGCGCGGCTGACCGAACGGCCGGGCTCGTCGGATTATGTGGCCGGCGGTGTGGTGTCCTACTCGAACGAGGCGAAGGTGCAACTGCTCGGTGTCGCCGCCGGCCTGATCGAGCAGCACGGCGCGGTGTCCGAGCCGGTCGCCCAGGCGATGGCGGCCGGTGCCCTGCAACGCTTCGACGCCGATACCGCAATCGCGATCACCGGCATCGCCGGTCCCGGCGGGGGAACCGAGGAAAAACCGGTCGGCACAGTCTGTTTCACCGTGGCGCTGGGTGATGGCCGATCCGTCACCCGGACCCTGCGACTGCCCGGCAATCGGTCCGACGTGCGGGAACGTTCCACGACGGTGGCAATGCACCTGCTGCTGCGGCTGCTCAACGGCTAGCTCGTCGCCGTTCGTCGCTTTTTCTCTCGTCACGCTGGCGTGACGCTCGGCGCCCAACGCCACGCTGGCGTGACGCTCGGCGAGAAAAACAGGGCGCGAAAACGCTCGGCGAGGGCAGGCTAACGCGCGTCGTCCGGCAGGAACGCCGTCTCGGCGGTCCCAAACCGAATCCCGGTGGCGTCCTTACCGATCAGCGTCAACACCGCGACCATGACCAGCACCGGCACGATGGTCGCCGCCAGCGCAAACGGGTAGCCGTGTGTCTCGGCCAGGTGCTCTTGAATGGGCAGGTTGAACGCCGCCAACAAATTGCCGAGCTGATAGGTAACCCCGGGGTACAAGCCGCGGATTGCGTCCGGTGACATCTCGGTGAGATGCGCCGGGATCACGCCCCATGCACCCTGCACGCAGACCTGCATCAGGAACGACCCCAGGCACAGCATCGCGGCCGTGCGCGAATAGGCGAACAGCGGCACGATCGGCAGCCCCAGCACCGCGCAGAACACGATGGTGTAGCGGCGGCCGAACCGCTGCGACAAGGTGCCGAAGACCAACCCGCCGATGATCGCACCGACGTTGTAAGCCACCACAATCCAGCGGGCGGTGGCGCTCGACAGGCCTGCCCCCTGGTCGGTGGTCGCCTTGAGGAAGGTGGGGTAGACGTCCTGCGTACCATGGCTCATCCAGTTGAATGCGGTCATCAGCAGTACCAGGTAGAAGAACCGCCGGATCACCTTCGCCTCGCGGAGCACGTCGCGAACCCGGGTCTTGGTGAGCCGCATCCGGTCTTGGGCGGCCTCCCAGACTTCGGATTCCTCGACCCGGTATCGGATGATCAGGCTGATGAAAGCGGGGATGATGCTCAGCGCGAACAACCACCGCCATGACAGCCCCAGGCCGTTCATGACCACCAGCGACGCCACCGTGGCCAACAGGTAACCGAACGAGTAGCCCTCCTGAAGCAGGCCCGAAAAGAATCCGCGGCGCTCGGCGGGAACCTTCTCCATGGCCAGCGCCGCGCCCAGCCCCCACTCGCCGCCCATGCCGATGCCGTAGAGCAGCCGAAGTATCACCAGCACAGTGAAGTTCGGCGCGAACGCGCAGAGGAATCCGACGATCGAGTAGAAGGCCACGTCGACCATCAGCGGCAGCCGGCGGCCGACGCGGTCGGCCCACAACCCGAACAGCAACGCCCCCACCGGGCGCATCGCGAGGGTGGCCGTCGTGACGAACGCGACCTCGGTTCGGGTGCGGTGGAACGTCTCGGCAATGTCGGCGTAGACCAGCACGACGATGAAGTAATCGAACGCGTCCATCGTCCAGCCCAGGAATGCCGCGACGAACGAATTGCGCTGGTCGCTGGTCAGGCGCTGTCTACTCACCTGAGCATCGTGGCGTACCCGCCGCATTACCGCGAGCGTGACGCTCGGGCGGCGCAAATTTCGGCGCCGCGCGAGTATGTTTCGGACATGCGCATCATCGACGCCGACGGGCATGTCGCCGAGAACCCCACCCTGGCGATGGAGATGCTCAAGCGGTGGCCCGAGCATGTCGCGCTCAGCGGCGGCGCGCGCCCCCGCTTGGTGATCGAGGGGCGTCGCTACCCCGAGGACGAGGGTCCCGGCGCCGGCTGCCCCATCGAGCACGGCATCACCAAGGCGACCGGCCTCAACTGCGCGACCCCCGAAGGCATGCTGGGTGACGCCGACCGCGATCAACTGGACACTATGGTGCTCTATCCCAGTCTCGGCCTGTGCGCGCCGAGTCTGGAAAACCCGGCGTTCGCCGCCGGATTCGCGCGGCTCTACAACCAATGGATCGCCGACTTTTGTGCACCGACCAACGGCCGGCTACGGGGGGTGGGCGTGACTCCGATCGAGCACGGCCAGGTCGCCGTCGACGTCATGGCCGAGGCCAAGGACCTGGGCCTGGTCGCAACCCTGGTGCCGCCCGCGCTCAAGACCCGCAACCTCGACCATCCCGACCTCGACCCGTTCTACGCCGCCGCCGTAGAACTCGGGATGCCGCTGGGCATCCACGGCGCGCCGGGCGTGCACCTGCCCAAGATCGGCGTCGACCGGTTCACCAACTACATCCAGGTGCACTGCGTCAGCTTCCCGTTCGACCAGATGACTGCGATGACCGCGCTGGTGTCGGGCGGTGTCTTCGAACGCCATCCCGGGTTACGGGTCGCCTTCTTGGAAGCCGGCGCCGGGTGGGTGCCGTTCTTCATCGACCGCCTACACGAGCACTACGAGAAGCGCGGCGACTGGATCGAGCGCGGCTGGCGACGCGACCCGCACGAGTACCTGCGGGAGGGCAATATCTGGGTGACGTGTGAACCCGAAGAGCCGATCCTGCCTGGCGTGATCGACGTCCTGGGCGACGACTTCATCATGTTCGCCAGCGACTACCCGCATTGGGACGGGGAATGGCCGGAGAGCACCAAGCACCTGCGCCTCCGATCGGACATCAGCGAACAATCCCGCGAAAAGATCGGCGGGCTGAACGCACAGCGCTTCTACCAGCTGAACTGACCGCTCAGTGGCAGGATCGGCGCATGGTGCCTTTTCTGGTACGCGCTGCCTTCACCGGTTTTGCGTTATGGGTGGTCACTCTTTTCGTGCCGGGATTGCGTTTCATCGGCGGGGAGAATGCACTTGAGCGGATCGGGATCATCTTTGTCGTCGCGGTCCTGTTCGGATTCGTGAACGCGATCGTCAAACCGGTGGTACAGATCTTGTCGATTCCGATGTACATCCTGACCCTCGGCCTGTTCCATATCGTCGTCAACGCGCTGATGCTTTGGATCACGGCCCGCATTACCGAGCACACCACTCATTGGGGACTGCAAATCGATCACTTCTGGTGGACCGCGGTCTGGGCGGCCATCCTGTTGTCGATCGTCAGTTGGGTCCTGTCGCTGGCCAGTCGCCGAGCCGGGCGCCGGCATTGATTTCTCAGCTAAGTAACTGCGAAATTTCGCCCTGACTCCCTATGTTGTCAGGCCCAATTACACATATGCTAATTAAGTCCGTGCTTTCGAAGACCGCCTCTGACAACCGGCAAACACCTACGCTGTCTCTCGGTACGACGAAGATAACCCCCACGACGACGGGATAACGCGGAATATGAACACTGTCGCGATCGGATCGAAGCCCGGTCCCGGGAGCACGCGGCTAAGTTCGCAACTTGCTGATCCGAACAGTGGCCTGCGCGCGGTCACCGAGTGCACCGGATCGGCCGTCGTCATCCATGTCGGCGGCGATATCGATGCCAGCAACGAGGTCGTGTGGCAGCGGTTGGTGAGCAGGAGCTCTGCCATCGCCATCGCGCCCGGCCCGTTCGTCATCGACATCCGCGAGCTGGATTTCTTAGGGTCCTGCGCCTACGCGGTGCTGGCTCAGGAGTCGGTCCGGTGCCGTCGCCGCGGGGTGAATCTACGGCTGGTCAGCAACCAGCCGATCGTGGCCCGCACGATCGCCGCGTGCGGCTTGCGCCGGTTGCTGCCGATGTACTCCAACGTCGAGAACGCGTTGGCCCCGCCGGCCTGAACCGCCTCAGCCCTCCTCGCCGACCAAGCGCGCCACTTCGCGCGCACAGCCCCACGACAACGTCACCCCGTCACCGCCGTGCCCGTAGTTGTGGATGTACCGGACACCCCGAACGGTCTCGCCGTCAACCCGCACCGACGGGCGGGCGGGCCGCAACCCGGTGATCGTCTCCAGCACGGCGGCCTCGGCCAGCCGCGGTTCGACGCTGCGGCAATCCGCCAGGATCCGCTCAGACACCGCCGGGTCCGGTCGGGTGTCCCACCGGTCGGGGATGCTGATGCCGCCGCAGACCAGCCGCTGCGGGTGGGGGAAGAAACAGGTCCAGTGATCCTCTTCGGTGATCTGCATGAACAGCTGCGTCAGGCCAGGGTTGGCGAGCACAACGTGCTGACCGAACAGCGGCCGCACCGAGTCGTCGCCGGCGAGTTCCCGCGCCCCCAGCCCGGTGCAGTTGACCACGACCGGCGCGGCGGCCGCGGCCTCGCCCAGCGACGTGATCGGATGCACCTCGATGTCCACCCCGGCAGCGGCCAGCCGTCCGGAGAGATAGTCGAGATATCGGGGCATGTCGATCAACGGCATCGTGGCGTGAAAACCGGTGTGGAACCCGGCGGGGATCTCGCCGGCCTCCGCCACCCGCAGGTCCGGGATCAGCTCGACGCCCGGCGGCATCGCATCTCCCGCGGGTAGATCACCGACCGACAACCCGGGCGCCATGCGCACACCGGTGGCCGGATCGGCGGCCAGCCGGCGGAACTCGAGCAGCGACTGTGCGGTCCACGCGAGCGTCTGGGCGACGGGTTCGATGGGCCGCGGCCCCCAGACCGCACCGGCGACGGCCGACGTCGACTGACGGGGCGGCGCGGCGGTCCAGACCCGCACCGGCCAGCCCGCCTCGGCCAGGCACAGGGCCGAGGTCAGACCGCTGACGCCGGCGCCGACGACGACAATCGGTGGCCGACGCTTCGACACGATGCGCTAAGGGACGTGCTGGCCGTTGGGACCGAGCAGGCCGTTGAGAATACCGAGGCTGGTTTGCAGCTGAGCCCCCGCGACCGGTCCCGGAGCGGCGGGCGGAGGCGCGTCCGCCGAGGGTTGCCACGGCTGGCAGCCGCTGGTCTTGAAAGTCTTGTCGGTGGGTTCGATCTGCACCACCTGCGGTTTCTTCGTCATCGCATTGTCGATCAACGCGCCGTCGGGGTTGCCCGTCCGCTTCCAGTAGCAGGTGCCGTTGCCGACCGGCCCCGCGGAGCTGTAGGTGCCCGGCGCGATGTCCGTTCCGACGTTGTAGATGCCGTCGTGGTCGATGGTCGTTTTGGGTGCCGCCGCGGGAGCCGGGGCCGGTGACCCGGACGGAGCCGGAGCCGGCGTCGGGTCAGGATCGGCCGCTGCGACGCCCACGGATGCGGCCCAGCCGGCGACGATCAGTGCCGCGGCACCGACCCGCCACGCCGTGCGAGCTGATTCCTTAGAGCGCATAACTAACCAGGGTACCGCCACGCGCGGCGATGTGTCAGTCCAGCCGGCGAACCTTGCCCGCGTAGCTCAACGCATGCTCGTAGGTTGCCAGGTTGTCGCGGGAAATCTTCGCGTGTACCGAGCGCTCCAGCAGCACGCGCAGCACGGGGTTGTAGGCGTGGTAGGTCTCGTGGAACGTCAGGATTGTGGTGCCGTCGGGCTGGCGGTCGAGTCGGTGGTAGCCCTCGGCTCGCGACCACAGTGGTTTGCCGACCGCCACATAACGGGACAACTTGTTCTTCTCCGCCTCGGTGACGGTCTCCCAGGATCGGCCCCTACCGCCGGACAGCAGGTACCTCGGTACTGGAAAAACACAGGTGCGGACCAGTCCTTCGCCCGCTTCGTCACCCTCGTTCAGGATTTCCATGCTGCCGGTCGGCCACTTCAGCAGCCGGGGTCGCGGCGCGTCCGGCGGCACCGGCGGGTGCAGCACCCGCCACACCTTCTCCGGCGGCGCGTCGACGTGGAATCGCACGGTATAGGACTGCATCAGTCACCCCATCCGTCCCAGAACGTGATGGTCTCGGCGGGCGGCCGCGCCGCGGGCCGGAAGTCGGTCCCGATGGTGTAGGCCACCGGGAACAGGGCGGCCTGAGTGACCGTGGGCGGAATCCCCAACACGTCGGCGACCTCGCGCTCCTTGGCCAGATGCATCGTCGTCCACACCGAGCCCAAACCCCTGGACCGCAGGGCCAGCAGGAAGCTCCAGCCGGCCGGGATGATCGACGCCCACGCCGAGGCGGCGACCAGCCGGTTGCTGTCGTCGATGGGTTGCGACAGACACGGGATGACGTGCACGGGCACCTGCGCCAGGGTGTCGGTCAGGGCGTGCGCGCTGCGATAGACGCGCTGGGTCTGGGGATCGGTCGCGGTGGCGGCGGCCTGTGCGAGGTATTCGGCGCCGACGCTGCGGTAGATGTCGGCGATCGCTGCGCGCTTGCCCGGATCGGTGACCACCACCCAGCGCCAATCCTGGGCGTTGCTGGCAGTGGGTGCTTGCATGGCCAGGCGGATGCACTCGAGGATGACCTCCCGACTGACCGGCCGGGTCAGGTCGAGGCGTTTGCGCACCGCCCGGGTGGTGGTCAGCAATTCGTCGACTGAAGCGATGTCCATTCCATGCCCTTTCGCCGTCCGCTCAGAATCACCGATCTCCCGCGATCGGTAAAGCTCAAATATTGACGCAGGCGTTGACGCGCATGGACAGGATGAACCGTGCCGGTTTACCGTGCTGGCAGAAAACGGGCAAGCAGGCGTTCATAAAGCAGCGCCGCAGGGAGAAGGTCTGGGCGTTGCTGTTCATGCACGAAGTACACACGGTGCGCGGCCGCGCTGAGGACGATTTTGAGGCCGCATTCCGCGACGGTTGGATGCCCATGCTCGCCGCCGGCGACGAGGCCCGCCTGCTCTGGTACACCAACCAGGCGCACGGCAGCGGCCCCGCCTACACCGTCATCACCGTGACCGCGGTCCGCGACGGCGCGGCCTGGGAGCGGCTGACCCACCGGGTCCAGCGCGGTGATCTGCGGGACTGGATGCACCACACCGACGAACTGCGCCACGAGGTGGATGCGAAGCTGCTGGTGCCGCTGCCGTGGTCCCCGATGCTGGAAGTGTCGTTCGACGAGGTGCCCGCCGACGGCCGCGAGCACGACATGAGCCTCTACATGGAGGACACCATGTGGCCGTACGAGGACAAATTCGAGGAGTACATCGTGCGCTGCGGCGAGGTGTATGCGCGCTCCCTCGAACGACCCTCGTCCATGCTGAAGATGCACGCGTCCTTCCAGCCGGCGCTGGGCAGTCATCTGCGCCGCGAGGTGATCCTGATGCAGCGCATCAGCCGCCCCGAGGCGCTGCTCGACCTGCTGCGCACGCATATCCCGGCGGAGTACCGGGTGCCGGGTACCTGGCTGCATGACGCCCTGGACTTGCGCGATCAGTGGACCAGCCGATTGCTGCGCACCTCGACGTGGTCCCCGCTCTACTGAGGCACGGATGAACATCGGGACCATCATCGACACCGCGGCGGCGCAGGACCCGGAGCGCGTCGCGCTCGTCATCGACGACCGTGCGGTCGGCTATGGCGAACTCGGCGCCGCGGTCCGGCGCTGCGCGGCCGGGCTGGCCGACCGGGGCATTGGGACGGGCGACCGGGTCGCGGTTGTCGACACCGCCGGTGTGCTGTCGATCGCGACACTGCTTGCGGCAGCGCGCCTCGGCGCCGCGGCGGCGCTGATGAACCCCGCGCTGACACCGGGCGAGCTGCGGGCGTTGATGAAAAACGCCGGGTGTTCGGACGTTGCGGTGGCTGGGGCCGCCCATGCCGACCGGCTCGCGCAAGCCGGGGTGCCGACGGTGCTGACGGACGCCGACCTCCTCGAGCACCGCGAAGCGACGGCGCCCGGACCGGTCACCGACGCGGCCGAATCGGCGGCGATGATCCTGTTCACCAGCGGCACCACCGGGCTGCCCAAGACCGTGGCGATCGGCAGCCGGCAACTCGAGGCGCGGCTGCAACGCACATCGCGTCCCTTCGAGGTGGATACGCCGCCGGTCGCGGTGATGATGTGCGTCCCCTATTTCCATGTCGGCGGCTCGCTAGGGCTGCTCGCCAGCCTGTACTCAGGCAACACCCTGGTGGTGCAGAGACGCTTTGACGCCGGGGAGTGGCTGCGCCTGGTCTCCGAGTATCAGGTGACCGGGATGTTCCTGGTGCCGACGATGCTGCACCGGATCCTGGAGCATCCGGACTTCGCCACCACCGACCTGTCATCACTGGCCGCCATCACCTACGGGGCGGCGGCCGCGCCCACCACGTTGATGCGCAGTGCCGTAGCCGCCCTGCCAAATGTCGCCTTCACCAACGTCTTCGGCCAAACCGAGACCCTCGGGACGTATGCCAACCTGCTGCCCGAGGATCATCATGATCCGGCCCGGGCAGGATCGGTGGGCCGGCCACTGCCCGGCGTCGAGGTGCGCGTGGTCGATCCCGACACCGGCGTCGACGTCGCAGACGGTGCGGTGGGGGAGTTGTGGGTCAATTCCCCGGTCAACACCGTGCCGGGATGGCTGCGCACCGGCGACCTGGGGCGCCGGGACGCGGACGGATACATCTTCCCGACCGGCCGACTGCGCGACACCATCAACCGCGGCGGTGAGAAGTTCGGGCCGATCGAAGTGGAGGAGGCGCTGCGGTCCCACCCGGCGGTCAGCGACGTCGCCGTAGCGGGCATCGCCGATCAGGAATTGGGGCAGCGCGTGGGCGCCGCGGTCGTGGCCAGGACCGCGGTCACGCTGGAGGAGTTGCGATCGCACTGCCGGACCCGGATCGCCTATTTCAAGCTGCCCGAGAAGCTGGCCATCGTCGATGCCATCCCCTACAACGCCACGGGCAAGGTCAATCGCAGTCAGCTCGCCGAGCTGATCGCGGGCGTGTCCTAACTTTCGTTGCCGCGGTTGAGGATTCGCGTGGCGTCAGCAACCATGTCGGCCACGATGTCGGCGGCCGGACGGATGTCACGGATCAGCCCGACGGCCTCGCCGACCAGCACGGTGTCGACGTCGAAATCCTCGGCGGCGACACCTTGTTGATACGCGGTCACCACCTCGGGCAGTCGACTCTGCAGTTCGGCCTCGTTGCCGTGCCACCGGCGGATCAGCGCGTTGTTCACCAGCCGCAGATCGTATTCCGCCGGCCATTCCCGTTGTCGCACAAGGTCAAAGGCGCGGGTGCGGACCGTGTCGTCACCGCCGGCCTGCAAGGCCCGCTGTTGTGCCCGCGGCGAGACCAGTGCCTCCGGAGACGCCCAGAACCTGCTGCCGACCAGCACCCCGTCGGCGCCCAGAGCCAGCGCCGCCGCCAGGCCCCGGCCATCGGCGATACCCCCGGCGGCCAGCACCAGCGTGTCGGGTGAGCGTTCGGCGACCAGGTCGACCACCTCGGGAACGAGGGTGAAGGTCGAACGGGCGCTCATCCCGTGTCCGCCCGCCTCGCCACCCTGGGCCACGACTATGTCGGCACCGGCTGCCAGGGCGCTGCGCGCCTGGGCGAGGTTCTGCACCTGCGCCGTCACCGGTACCCCGGCAGCGTGAATGCGTGCGGTGAACGGCGCGAGATCACCGAACGACAGCATCACCGTGGCCGGTTGCTGCGCGAGGACGGCATCCAGCAGTTCGGGTTGACGAGCCAACGCCCAGGTAATGAATCCGTAGCCGACCCGCGCATTTTCGCTGTTTTGGATCTCCACCCGCAACCAGTTCGGATCGCCGTAGCCGGCGCCGACGATGCCTAGGCCGCCCGCGGCGGTCACCGCCGCGGCAAGCCGGCCACCCGACACCATAGCCATCGGTGCGAGCAGGACAGGGTGCTCGATGCCGAGCAGGGCGGTCAGCCGGGTGTTCAGCGTCATGATGAGTACTCCTTCGCCGCCTGCAGTTCGCCGGTGAGAAACTGCGCCCGACCGTGTCCGAAAGACCAGTCCTCGTCGTCGTTTTCGGTGATCGACACGATCAGGTCCGCCGGGTCCTGCCCGCATCGTTCGGCGAGTTTGGCCGCCACCCGCTCATAGAACTTCTGCTTGAGCTCGCGCGGCCGGCGTCGACTCACCACGTGCAGTATGACCAAGGCGTCGGTGCGATCAATGCCCAGACCGGTGTCCTGCGCGACGATCTCGTGGGCGGGATGGCTGCGCACCACCTGATAGCGATCGCGCTGTGGCACTCCGAACGCCTCGACCACCGCTTCGTGGATGGCGTCCAACAACACCCGAACCTCCACGGGCGTCCGCCCCTGGACAATGTCGATGTACAGCAGTGGCATTGCTTTTTCCTTCCTCTTTCTCGATGTCTGAAGTTTCTCGATGTCTGAGGCAACACCGAGACCGAGGTGCGCAATACCGGTAGTGAAATGCCTGCTGTGGCGCATCTATGCTTGCCAGGCATGAGCGTTGGGCAGAGCGGGCGCGTCGAGTTGCGTCACCTGCGGGTGTTCGAGGCCGTGGCGCGGCTTAAGTCGTTCACCCGGGCCGCGGACGAACTCAACATCACTCAGCCGGCGCTGAGTCGCACCATTGCCCAACTGGAAGACGCGCTCGGCGTCACGCTGCTTGACCGCACCTCGCGGCGGGTGGAGACGACTCGAGCCGGACGGACGTTTCTGGAGTACGTCGAGCGGGTCCTGTCCGAACTGGAGCGGGGATTCGGCGCGTTGCGGCGACAGGCGACCATCCGGCTGGGGTTCAGTTGGCTGTTACCCGATCCCTGGGCACAGCGAACCGTGGCCAGTTTCGAGCGGACCACCGGAACCACGGTGACCTTGGTGCGCACCGACGATGCGCTGACAGCGGTCGAACAGGGCAAGGTCGACGTGGCCGTGGTGCGGGGGCAGGTCGATTCGACCGCCGTACGCGTGGTCCATCTGTTCGACGAGTCACGCGTCGCGGTGTGTTCGGTGCGCAGTCGGCTGGCGGAGCGATCGGAGCTGGAGTGGCGTGAGATCCCGCGGTACCCGCTCGTCGTCAACACCACCAGTGGCACTACCGGCCCGTGGTCCTGGCCGGCGGGCGAAGGGCCTGAAAAAATGGTCGAGACACTGAATTTCGACGAGTGGATCGAATCGGTCGCCGCCGATCGCGGCCTGGGTGTGATTCCTGACGTCGCCGTCCGGCGCAACATCCATCCTGGGGTGCGGTTCATCCCGCTGCGCGGAGCGCCTCCGAGTCCGGTCGCCCTGGTCTTTCTGCCCCGGCATCGCAGTGCGAACCTGCGGCGCTTCGTGGAGGCGGCCGTCGCCGAACGCGGCTGACCGCCTCACACCAGCGCTGCGAACCCGCTTCGAACCAGCTCCAGGCTGGCCGCCACCAGCTCGCCAAGATCCTCGACACAACCCTGACGCCCCCAGTTCTCCACCGCCACAACTAAAGCCGCCGCTAACGCCGCACCTGCGACTTCGGCGACCAGGGCGATGTTCGCCACCTCCGGGTAGCGCTGTCTGATGAAGTCGGTCAGCGTGGCGGCAAAAGACGCCTGCACCACCCGCAGGTGACCCGCAATCCGGTCGGCGCTGATCAGTTCCGCGCGGGCCGTCGCCGCCTGGCGGACAACCTCGAGATCGTGCGGGAACGCCGCCACACTAGCCAGGACCGCGTCGAACAGGGGCTCGGAGGCGGGCCGCTGGGCAAGCGCCTGCGCCAACCACTCCAGGTGCGTCTCATAGTCCTCAAAGAGCACGGCTTCCTTGGTGGGGAAGTGCCGGAAGAACGTCCGCTCGGTGACGCCGGCCTCGCGGGCCAGCTCCGTTACCGTGACATTCGCAAAACCGTTGCGCGCGAAGCAGTTCAGGGCGGCCTGGCGCAGCGCCTCGTGTGTCGATGCACGGCGGAGCGTGTGCCGGTTCGTCCCGGGAACCAATGCAGTCATAGCAAGCCGATGGTATCCCAGCCATCGGAAATAAGTCAGTACTGACATCTTCCGATTATGTCAGTACTGACATATTCTCGTCGGATGACGCGTGACGAGTACTACGACGCGATCGTGGTGGGTGCCGGCCACAACGGATTGGCCGCGGCAGTGATCCTGCAACGAGCGGGCCTGCGCACGTTGTGCCTGGAGGCCAATACCTACGCCGGAGGCATGGCGGCGACCGTCGAACTGATCGACGGCTTTCGCTACGAGATCGCCGGGTCCGTGCAGTTTCCAACCGCAAGCCAGATCACCAAGGACCTCGGCCTGGACACCCTGCCAACGGTGGAACCGGAGGTGATGTCGACCAACATCGGCGAAAACGGCGAAGAGGCGATGATCTTCTACCGGGACCCGATGCAATTGATGACGCACCTGGGGGATAAACATGGGTTCGAGGCCGTTACCGGGATGTCCGAACTGATCGCCTGGAGCCAGGGTCCGGCAAAAGCACTGGGCCGCTTCGATGTTCGCACTCCGCCGAAGACCCTGGACGAGATGTACGCTTGCGCGGCCAACGACGCCGAGCGCCACGCCATTCACGAGATGCTGTTCGGATCGGCGATGGATGTGATCGACCGTTACCTGCCCGACAAGGACAAGCACGCGGTGATGCGCGGGATGCTGGCGTTCCTGGCGGTCAACTCCACCTACCGCGGGCCCTATACACCTGGTAGCGCCACCTGCCTGGCCTTCGCGCTGGCCGTACCGGACAGCGGCACGGCCATGATGACCAAACTCAAGGGGGGCATCGGTGCCCTGACCGAACATCTGCGCGAGTTGTTCGTCTCCCACGGCGGTGAAATCCGCTTCCGGTCCCGGGTCGAGGAGATCCTGGTCGACCGCGACGCGGTGGCGGGCGTTAGGCTACGCGACGGCTCGACGATCGGCGCGCCGATTGTGGTGTCCAACCTGGCGCCCGAGCTCACGCTCGGCACGCTGGTTTCACCCGAACACCTTCCCGCCGAACTCATTACGCGCCTTTCCGGTCGTGACCATCGTGCGTCGTTCGTGCAGATGCACTTCGCCCTGGACGGGTTGCCCGAATTCGCGCCGCCCTACGAGGTGTTGAACGAGCCCGGCATGCAGATGTCGGTGGGCATTTTCGGCTCACCCGAGGAGCAGCAACGTCAGTGGGAGAACTGCCGGCGGGGCATCGTGCCCGACAACCCCTCGATGGGTTTACAGATCCCGTCGGTACACGACCCGGCTCTGGCGCCGCCCGGCAAGCACGCCGCCAGCGCCTACGCCTACGCATTCCCGGTCGAGGCCGACCGCAAGCAGCATGGCCACCTCAAAAACGAGATGGCACAACAGGTTATCGACAAGATCACCAGGTTCGCACCGAACTTCAAGGACATCGTGCGGCGATATATCACCTTCGCGCCATACCACATGCAGACCATGTTCGCCGCGCCCGACGGTGACTTCTGCCACGGCCTGCTGCACCCGGACCTGATGGGACCCAACCGCCCCGGCCCGAAGGGGTTCCTCGATCTCCCCATCCCAGTCGAAGGTCTCTACCTCGGTGGTGCGGGGTGCCATGGCGGGCCGGGCATCACCTTCACTCCCGGGTACAACGCCGGCTATCAAGCACTCGACGACGCTTCCTAGCGAAGCGTTCTCAGGCGCCCTTGGTCTTCAGCACCCGTTTGCGCAAGCCGTCCGTGGCGGTTTCCATCAATCCTTTGGCGCCCTTCTTGACCAGGAAGCCCGGGACCGGCACGTTGAGGTCGACGGTCAGCTCGAAGTTGACCCGGGTCGAATCGCCGTCCGGGGTCAGGGTGTAGCGGGCGCGCTGAGCGCGTTGCGAGCTGGAGCTCACCAGCGTCCAACTCACACCGTCGTCGTGCACGGAATAGTCCAGCACCTGCTCGTCGCTGACCCCGACCACCTTCACGACCTGCCGCGACTTGCTGGGGTGCCCCTGCTCGTCGCGCTCGAGGACCTCCACCTTGCGATGGGCCGGTGACCACTCGGGGAGCGATTCGAGGTCGAACAACACGTCCATGATCTCGTCGGGCGTCGCCTCGATGACGACCTCTCTGGACTCGGTGACAGCCATGCCCGGTAGGTAGCCGCAGTTGCTCCCATCGAAACCGTTTTGAGGCCGTTGAAGAAAGCGGTCAGGGCACCAGCACGACCTTGCCGATATTCTCGCGGGCCGCGAGTATCCGGTGTGCTTCGGGCGCTTCGGCGAACGGCACGGCCGCGTGCACGATCGGCGACGCGGTACCGTCGTGCAGCGCCTGGCTCAGCGGGGTGATCCAAGGCTCCAGCGTGCCGCGATCGTCCCACAGCTTCAGCATGTTGAGCCCGATCACGATCTTGGATTCGGAGAGCTGATCGAGCAGGTTGAAACCGCGCAGCATGGCCAGCGCATGCGGCGCCACCCGGCGCAGCGATCGCTTCTCACCCTCCTGCATATTCGAGATCCCATAACCGACCAGGCGACCCCCCGGTCGCAGCAGGGAGTAGGACCGCCGTAACGACGTGCCGCCCAGCGCGTCCAGGACGAGATCGTAGGGTTCCAGACCCTTCCACCAACCGTCGCGGCGGTAGTCGATCGCACGGTGGACGCCCAGCTCGGTGAGCTTGGCATGCTTGCCCGGCGATGCGGTGCCGTGAATCTCGGCGCCGGCGGCCTTGGCGAACTGGATCGCCGCGATGCCCACTCCGCCGGCCGCGGCGTGAATCAGCACCCGCTCGCCGGCACGCAGCGACCCGTACCCGTGCAACCCGGCCCACGCGGTCGCGTAGTTGACCGGCACCGCCGCGCCCTGTTCGAAGCTCGTCGAATCGGGAAGTGCCACCGCGTCCGCCGCGGCGACGTTGACGATCTCGGCGTAGCCACCGAACCGTGTCCCGGCCAGCACCCGTTCCCCGACGCGGCCCGGGTCGACGCCGTCGCCGACCGCCGCGACCGTTCCGGCGACTTCGTAGCCGACGACCGCCGGTAGCTTCGGCGCGTCGGGATAGAGCCCGACGCGGGCCAGGTGGTCGGCGAAGTTCACCCCGGCCGCCCGCACATCGATTCGCATTTGACCCGGTCCCGGCGGCGGGGGATCCGGCCGCTCCTGGACCTTGAGGACCGACGGGTCGCCGTGTTTGGTGATCACGACCGCTCGCATTGTGTTCCCTCCTGGTTGCGGCAGATCTTTTCGAATGGGTGCAGCCAATCACCCAGTGCTGTCAGGGGTTCCGCGGTCAGCCGGTAGATGCGCCGGCGACCCCGAGGTTCGTCGGCGACCAGACCCGCTTCGCGCAGCACCTTGAGGTGCTCGGCGACGGCCGGGCGGCTGAGATCGAACCGGTCGCTGAGTTCTCCGGCGGACAGGGGCTGTCGCGTAAGGATCTCAAGGAGCCGACGTCGCACCGGGTTGGCCAGCGCAACGAAGAGGCGATCGCACAGGCGATCGGGGGAAGGCACGGCGCAATATATGTCGGAAAAACCCGACATGTCAAGGCGGCTGCCGGGCGCCCGGGACCGCGATTTACCGTCTAGGCGTGACCGAGCAGCACCGAGCCGCCGACGAGGTGGTGCGCGGCCATGTCGTCACCATCGCCACGCGGCTGGAACAGCGGATCGACGAGATCAGCACGATGATCCAGACGGGACTCGAAGACCAAATTCCTGAACTGAGCTCAGACGCGCTGATGGCGAACATGCTGGCCGCGAGCGTCCGGACGAATCTGCTGACGGTCTTCGACGTCTTGCTGCATGGCACCGAGATCGACCGGATCGGCGTGCCGGAACCCGCCCTGGAATACGCCAGGCTGGTGGCTCAGCATGATCTGCCACTGACCACACTGGTACGTGCCTATCGGCTGGGACAACGCCACCTGACCGAGCTGGTGTTTTCCGAACTAAGACAGCTGGCGATCGAGGCGAACACCCGGGTGGCGGTGATCGAAGGGATCACCGCGGTGGTGCTCGAGTATGTCGATCGGGTGTCGCAGCAAATGGCCGCGCAGTACGAGGACGAACGCGGCCACTGGCTGGAGAACCAGAACAGCATCCGCGCCATGCGGGTGCAGGAGGTGCTCAGCGACAACACGCCCGTCGACGTCGAGGCCGCCTCCGCCGCGCTCCGGTATCCCCTGCACTGGCAGCACCTTGGCCTCGTCGTCTGGCTGCCCGGCCACGAGTGCACCGACGACGAGCTCACGCGTATTCAGGGATTCATCCGCGGCCTGGCCGATTCGGTCGACACCTCCGCCAGCCCGCTGCTCGCCGCCGCCGACCAAACCAGCGCCTGGATCTGGTTGCCATTTCACGCCGCACCGGGCGATATCACGACGAAGGTCCGTCAATACGTGCTCGCGCGGACGGAATCACTCTGCATGGCGATCGGCGCGGTGGGATCGGGCGTCGGTGGGTTTCGCCGCTCCCACCGTCAGGCCCAGCGGGTCAGGGCGGCGGTACTGGCCCGGACGGAGAGACCGCCGGCTCGGCAGCGGGTCGTCGCCGCGGCAACCGATGCCGCTATGACGGCCGCAGGTTTGCTGGGCACCACAGTCGATGAAGTCCGCGAGTGGGTATCCGACGTGCTGGGCCCGTTGGCATCCAACACCGGCGACGATGCCGTACTGCGCGAGACGCTGCGGATATACCTGCACAACGGCGCCGCCCACGAAATCGCCGCGCAACAGCTGAACTTGACCTTCAACGCACTGAAGAGCCGTCTCGAGCGCGCGGTCGTTCGCCGCGGTCGACCGATCGACGATCGGGTCGACGTCGAGTTGGCCCTGTTTGCCTGCCATTGGTACGGTCCCACGGTGCTTGGCCCGGGGCACTAGTGCAGCAGCAGTGGGAGCGACTGGCCCCGGGTGTGCATCGCTGCCGACTCCCGTTTTGTGACGTGACGATCGGTCTGGTGTGCGGACGCGACGGGACGCTGCTCATCGATACCGGCACCACGCTCCAAGAGGCCGGCTCCGTGGCGTCGGACGTCGGTGTGATCGCGGGCTGCCCGGTGACCCATGTGGTGTTGACGCACAAGCACTTTGACCACGTCCTGGGTTCATCGGCATTCGCGGACGCAGAGCTGTACTGTGCGCCGGCGGTGGCTCGAGTTCTCACATCCGCCACCGCGCAGCTACGCGACGACGCTGTGCATCACGGCGCGGACGCGGGCCGGGTGGAGCGCGCCATCGCGGGCCTGCGCCAGCCACAACATCAAGTGCACGACGCGCTGATCGACCTCGGCGACCGCACCGTCCACGTCTCCCACCTGGGCGCCGGCCACACCCGTTCGGACCTGGTCGTGGTCGTTCCCGCAGTCCGTTCGGACGGCCGGACCGTCGTGTTCACCGGCGACCTCGTCGAGGAGTCCTCCGAGCCGGCGATCGACGCCGACTCCGACGTCGCCGCCTGGCCTGCCACCCTGGAGCGGCTGCTGCAGATCGGCGGGCCCGACGCCGTGTACGTCCCCGGGCACGGGAGCGTGGTCGACGCTGAATTCGTTCGGCGGCAACGCCGTTGGTTGATTGCCTACGCCGCGCAGCGCGGCGGCGACCACTGACCTGGAGGCCGTCGAACCCGTAGCCGTACCGGCTGGTTATCGACGCACTCGGGGAACCGGCAGCGGCTTCCCAGCCCTCACACAGGCCAATCGCATCGAATACGGCTTAGTTTGAGCCGACATACAACATAGGGGGAGCAGTGACAACCGTGAGAGTCTTCGCCGTCGGCGTGGCAGCACTGGCATGCATGGGCGTTGCGGCCGTGGGGGTTTCGTCCGGCGCCGCAGACCTTGCCCCCGACGTTCGCCTGGCCGCCATCGGCGCGCCGCTGCCCCAGGACCCGGCGCCGCCGGCACCGGTGCAGCCGCTGCCGACCGCCGATCAGTTGACCGGCCTGCTCACCAACCTCGCTGATCCGGGCGTGTCGTACAAGACCAAGGAGGGGCTGGTGGAAGGCGGTATCGGTTCGGGTGAGGGGCATGTCGTGGACCACGAACTGAGGAAGGCCTACCGCAACGGCGAACTTCCGCTGTCGTTCGCGGTGTCCAACATCCAGCCGGCCGGTCCCAACAGGGCCAGCGCCGACGTGGCCTTGTCCGGTCCCAAGCTGCCGGCGCCGGTGACCAAGAATCTGACGTTCGTGAACCAAGGCGGCTGGATGCTTTCGGCCGATTCTGAGTCGGCTCTGGTTCAGGCTGTGTCTGGTCAGTGACTAGGGCGTCGGAGGGTCAGGAGACGCTGGGCCCAGAGAGCGAGTGACGGGATTCGAACCCGTGTGTACGGCTTTGCAGGCCGCTGCCTAGCCACTCAGCCACACCCGCGAGAAACCTTACTGTGCCAGCCGGTCGGCCGTCAGCCCAGTGTTTTCCTCAATCTGATCAATTGTTGCGCCGCTTGGCTTTTCACCAACGACTAACGCGCCGCTGCGCTGCACGCCGCTACCGGCGCAGCCGGGTCAGTCACGCTGAGCAGCAAGGTCCTGACCCACGTCGGCTTCCGCCGGAACTTCAACAGCGCGGGCGGGCCGATCGGCGGCTCCACCAGGCCCGACCCGTTGGTTTGGCGGGGTTTCCGCAGGGCCGCGCCTTGCGCCGGGTGCTGAACCGGTCCAGTGGCCATTTTGGATTCATCTGTCCTCGACCGGTGATCTAGCTCACTCTGACGAGGCATACACTCGGTTCCGTCAGGGGAATCGGGGTTGAGGAGGAGTCGGAGGCCATGGCCATCGCTGAAACGGACAACGCGGTCCAATCACCATTCGAGCAAGATCTGGCGGCCACGCAGCGGTACTTCGAGAGCGAGCGGTTCTCCGAGATCACGCGCCTTTATTCGGCTCGCCAAGTCGTTGAGCAGCGCGGCACCATCCCCACCGATTACACGGTGGCGCGCGAGGCGGCGACGGCGTTCTACAAGCGCCTTCGTGAGTTGTTTGCCGCCAAGGAGAGCATCACCACCTTCGGCCCGTACTCCCCGGGGCAGGCGGTGAGCATGAAGCGCATGGGCATCGAGGGGATCTATCTGGGCGGCTGGGCCACCTCGGCCAAGGGTTCCACCACCGAGGATCCGGGGCCCGACCTGGCCAGTTACCCGTTGAGCCAGGTGCCCGACGACGCCGCCGTTCTGGTGCGCGCGCTGCTCACGGCTGACCGCAATCAGGAATATCAGCGCCTGAACATGAGCGACCGGCAGCGGGCGTCGGCCACGCTGTATGACTACCGGCCGTTCATCATCGCCGACGCCGACACCGGCCACGGCGGAGATCCGCACGTGCGCAACCTGATTCGGCGCTTCGTCGAGGTCGGCGTACCTGGCTACCACATCGAGGACCAGCGCCCGGGCACGAAGAAGTGCGGTCACCAGGGCGGCAAGGTGCTGGTGCCGTCCGACGAACAAATCAAGCGGCTCAACGCCGCGCGTTTCCAGCTCGACATCATGCGGGTGCCCGGCATCATCGTGGCCCGGACCGACGCGGAGGCCGCCAACCTGCTCGACAGCCGAGGCGACGAGCGCGACCAGCCCTTCCTGCTCGGCGCGACCAACCTCGATATCCCGTCCTACAAAGCGTGTTTCCTGGCGATGATGCGCCGCTTCTTTGACCTTGGCGCCGAAGAGATCAACGGTCACTTGCTGTACGCGCTCGGTGACGCCGAGTATGCGGCCGCCGACGCGTGGCTGGACCGCCAGGGCATCATGAACCTGATCTCTGAGGCCGTCAACACCTGGCGGGAGGACAGCGAGAAGTCGATCGACGACGTCTACGACGAGGTCGAGTCTCGGTTCGTCGCCGCCTGGGAGGACGACGCCGGAGTGATGACCTACGGCGAAGCCGTGGCGGAGAAGCTCGAATTCAGCGAGAGCGAAGGCGAGGATGCCGGCATCAGCTCCGAGGAGTGGCGGACCTTCGCGGCAACCGCGTCGCTCTATGCCGCGCGCGCCAAGGCCAGGGAACTGCGCGCCGACGCGGCGTGGGACTGCGAACTGGCGAAGACCCCCGAGGGCTACTACCAGATCCGCGGCGGCATCCCGTACGCGATCGCCAAATCCCTTGCAGCCGCGCCGTTTGCCGACATCCTGTGGATGGAGACCAAGACCGCGGACCTCGCCGACGCACGGCAGTTCGCCGACGCGATCCATGCGGTGTACCCCAACCAGATGCTCGCCTACAACCTCTCGCCATCGTTCAACTGGGACACCACCGGCATGACCGACGAGGAGATGAAGCAGTTCCCCGCCGAGCTGGGCAAGATGGGCTTCGTCTTCAACTTCATCACCTACGGCGGGCATCAGATCGACGGCGTGGCGGCCGAGGAGTTCGCCACCAACCTCAAGCAGGACGGCATGCTGGCACTGGCGCGCTTGCAGCGCAAGATGCGGCTGGTCGAGTCGCCGTACCGGACGCCGCAGACCCTGGTCGGCGGTCCGCGCAGCGATGCGGCGCTGGCCGCCTCGTCGGGACGCACCGCAACCACCAAGTCGATGGGCAAGGGCTCCACGCAGCATCAGCACCTGGTGCAGACCGAGGTGCCCAAGAAGCTGCTCGAGGAGTGGCTGGCGCTGTGGAGCGAGCACTATCAGCTCGGCGAGAAGCTGCGGGTCACGCTGCGGCCGCGGCGCGCCGGCTCCGACGTCTTGGAACTCGGAATCTACGGCGAGGGCTCGGACGCTGGGGACCAGTTGGCCAATGTCGTCGTCGATCCGATCAAGGACCGGTACGGCCGCAGCATCCTGCAGGTGCGCGACCAGAACACGTTCGCCGAGAAGCTGCGCCAGAAGCGGTTGATGACGTTGATCCACCTCTGGCTGGTGCATCGGTTCAAGGCCGACGCGGTCTACTACGTGACACCGACCGAGGACAACCAGTATCAGACCGAGAAGATGAAGTCGCACGGCATTTTCAGTGAGGTGTATCAGGAAGTCGGTGAGATCATCGTGGCCGAGGTGAACAAGCCGCGCATCGAGGAACTGCTGAAGCCGGACCGCGAAGCGCTCAAGAAGCTGGTCCTCAAGACGGACTGAGCCTCATACAAGGCCTCACAACGCAATTCGCGCCTGCCGCAGCAGGCGCGAATTGCGTTGATGCCGTTGACGTTACACAGTGCCGGTGAAGAACAGGCCGGAGATGTTGTTGCCGATGTTGGCCATACCCGAGACGAAGCTGTGCAGGGCGAGATCCAGCGCGCCAGTGTTGGCGAAGCCCGATATGCCACTGCCCAGGTTGTTGAACCCCGAGACGAACCCGCCGTAGTTCTGGAAGCCTGACCCACCCGGTAGGCCGGGGCCATTGGAGTTGAAGAAGCCGGCCAGCCCGGAGCCGTTGTTGAAGAGCCCAGAATTGCCGCCGAGCCCGGAGTTGAAGAAGCCCGATGACCCTCCACTGCTCGAGTTGAGGAAGCCCGGGGCCGGCGGTACAGCGAACGAGCCGAGTGTGGTGGCGGGCAGGTGGATGCTCGGGATGGTGATCGGCGGTGTGGTGAACGCCGCCAGCCCGAAGGGCGGGATCTGTAGCGCGGGCGTGGTGAACGGCACCGTGGTGATGTCGGGCAGGGTGAATGCGCCCGCACCGATGGGGCCGACCGTGAACCCCGGAATAGACACCGGAGCGGTGGTGATCTCCGGCAATACCAAGTTGCCCAACCCAATCGGATCCACCGTGAACCC
>NZ_HG964937.1:1448621-1452155 GCF_000613245.1 Mycobacterium asiaticum DSM 44297 | reverse complement strand
CCCGCCGGAATCGATATCGGGGGGATGGTGATCGGTGGGATGCTCAGCGCCGGCAGGTTGAACGCCGGAACGTCGATGCCCGGGATCTCGAGCGGCGGCAACATCAAATCCGGGGTTGCCATGACGACGTTGTAACTGCCCTGGCCCACACCGCGATAGAACACGCCGGTGTTCGCCTGGCCCGTGTTGAAAACGCCGTTGTTCATGTCGCCGAAGTTCAGGAAACCTGTGTTGGTATTCCCAGCGTTGAGGAAGCCGGTATTCGCCGACCCGGTGTTGAAAGACCCGGTATTCGACGCGCCCGGGTTGAAGTTGCCCATGTTGAAGCTGCCAACGTTGAGCGTTCCGGTGTTGGCATCCCCGACGTTCAGGGCCCCGGTGTTGAACGATCCGGTGTTGAAAAAGCCGGTGTTGCCCGATCCAGAACTCCACAACCCGCTGTTGAAACTGCCCGAGTTGCCGATGCCGAAGTTGCCGTTGCCCGAGTTGAAGAATCCGATGTTTCCGTTGCCCGAGTTGAACAGCCCGATGTTCCCAGTGCCGGAGTTCAGCCCGCCGATGCCGATCTGCCCGTCACCGATCAGGCCGATGCCGATGTTGCCGTTACCGCTGTTACCGAACCCGATGTTGCCGATGCCGGCGTTTCCGAACCCGAAATTGTTGGCGCCCAGGTTCCCCAGACCGAAGTTCCCGGTACCTAGGTTGGCGAATCCGAGGTTGGCCGCCCCGGAGTTGGCCCAACCGAAGTTTGAGTTTCCTAGGTTGCCGCCGCCGATGTTGCTGAAGCCGAAGTTGCCGTTGCCGAAGTTCCCGCCGCCGATATTGGCCAGTCCCAAGCTGATGTTGGGGACCCTGTCCGCCGTGAGGGAGGGCGTCGCCGCCGCCCCGGGCGCACCCGCAATAGCGCCGGCCAGACTCCGCAACGGCTGGGCGAACGGCGCCAGCGCCGACGCCACGGCGGAGGCTCCGGCGTGGTAGGCCGACATGGCCGATACATCCAGCGCCCACATCTCCTCGTAGAGAGATTCGACGGTGGCAATGGCGGGCGCATTCTGTCCAAAGATGTTCGACAGGACCAGGGAAACCAACGAGCTACGGTTCGCCTCCACCAACGCAGTGGGCACCATTGCCAAACGAACGGCCTCGAATTCGGCTACCAACGTGCTGGCATGTACCGCCGCCCGTGCCGCCTGCGCCGCCGCCGCGCTCAGCCACCCGGCATACGGGACGGCCGCCTCAGCCATCGCCGCCGCGGCTGGCCCATGCCATGCTCCGTTGACCAAACCAGAAGTCACGGCCTCGAAAGACGATGCGGCTGAGGCCAGCTCGTCCGCCAACTCTTCCCAAGCCGCCGCGGCCGCCAACATCGGCTCCGAGCCTGCACCGGCGGATATCAGCGCCGAGTTGATCTCCGGGGGTAGCACCGAAAAATTCATCGTCCGAACCTCTCCTGTGTCGCGTCACACCGATGACAGCTCCCGGCAACCCGCACGCCCCCCGGCACACGCGGTTGTCGTCAAGCTCGATGTTGTAGCGGGAAAGGTACAAGTGTCATTAACTCGAAATAGCTTGCTTTATTGAACCGTGATGTAACCGTTATTTGATCGTGATATTTGTACCGTCGCGCTGACTAGTTGCTTTACAAAACAACATTGGAGCAATAGTTCCGTCGGAAATGTCAAGCTCAGTCGGACCGATCACGGGTCCGCGCACCGCGGCTACCTCGGGTTTTATGGAGCACCGTCTCCGCTGCGGTGATCTTCGAACGTCAATTTTTCCTTTACATATGGCGCTCACATGCAAACCAAATTGACGATTTCGGATTCACGATTGCGTAACCCGGATAGGTAGTAATTTTCGGCGCCGCGCATGAAGCAGGCTCACCGGCGACGGTGCCGGTGCCGGAATTCAGCGGTGCTGCCTCGGGTTGGTGTCGCGGCCTCACCTTGCCGTAGCTGCGGCACAATGCAATTCGCGCCCGCCGTGGGTGGCAGGCGCGAATTGCGTACTAGTTCAGCTGTCGTTACGTGGTGCCCTTGAAGAACAGGCCGGACAGGTTGTTGCCGATGTTTCCAAGGCCGGAGACGACGCTTCGGAGCGCCAGATCCAGGACACCGGTGTTGGCGAACCCCGACACACCGCTGCCGAAGTTGTTGAAGCCGGAGACCAGGCCACCAAAGTTCTGGTAGCCAGATCCACCGAGCAGGCCGGACCCGTTGGAATTGAACCAACCCGACAGGCCGGCCCCGTTGTTGGCGAACCCGGAATTGCCTCCGGCGCCCGAGTTGAAGAAGCCGGACGATGGCGCGACCGTCGAGTTGAGGTAGCCAGGCGCCGGCGGTATGGAGAATCCGGCAATGGTGGTGCTTGGCATGTGGATGCTGGGGATTACGAGCGGGGGAGTATTGAAGGCCGCGAGCCCGAACGGGGGAATGCTCAGCGGCGGAGTGGTGAACGCCGCTGTGGTGATGCCGGGCAATGTAAATGCGCTCAGCCCGATCGGGTCGATGGTGAACGGCTGGGTCCGGAACGCCGGTGTCGTGATGTCCGGCAGACTGGACGGGCCCAGGCCGATCGGGTCGATGGTGAACGGCTGGGTCCGGAACGCCTGCGTCACGATGTCCGGCAGCGTGAACCCACCAAGACCGATCCGGCCGATCTCCAACGGCGGCGTCGTAAACGCCGGCGTCACAATGTCGGGCAACTCGAACCCACCCAACCCAATACGCCCAATCTCCAACGGCGGCGTCGTAAACGCCGGCGTCACAATGTCGGGCAACTCGAACCCACCCAACCCAATACGCCCAATCTCCAACGGCGGCGTCGTAAACGCCGGCGTCACAATGTCAGGCAACTCGAACCCACCCAACCCAATACGCCCAATCTCCAACGGCGGCGTCGTAAACGCCGGCGTCGTGATGTCCGGAAGGCTGAAGGGCCCCAACCCGATTCGACCGATATTCAGCTGCGGAGTCGTGAACTGTGGTGTCGTAATGGCGGGAAGGGTGAAACCGCTGACGCTGATCGGATTGACGCTTATGCCCGGAATGGTGAATTCGGGCAGACTGAATCCGCTGACCGTGATGGGCGCGTTCAACGTATACGGCATGACGGTCATGTTCGGTAAGTAGAACGAACCGATGCCGAACACGCCGGCGATATTGGCCGGGACGATATCCAACGGCGCCTGCAAAGTCAGCACATTTGTCCGGTACGTGAGATCGAACGGCACCCCGAAGCCATTTATGAGGATTTGAGGCGTGCTGATCGGCTGCGACCAGCCGATGGCAGGTATGACGAACGACGCGGTCGAAATGCTGTCGACGTGGATCGATGGGGTGGAGAGGGCGGGTAGGTTGAAGCCGCCGATGGTGGTGCCGGCGGGTAGTGATATCGACGGGACGGTTATCGAGGGAATGCTGATTGTGGGCAAATTCATCGACCCCAATGCCGTACCCGCCGGAATACTAAACGACGGAACACTAATGCCCGGGATACTCAACGTCGGCAAATCCATCGACCCCAACGCCGTAC
>NZ_HG964937.1:1398406-1447193 GCF_000613245.1 Mycobacterium asiaticum DSM 44297 | reverse complement strand
GGGATATCAATCCCTGGGATGCTGAGCCTCGGGAAATTGAACGCGCCCAGCGCTGTCCCCGCCGGGATGCTGACCGACGGGATGTCAATCGCCGGAATGCTCAAAGTCGGCAGGAAGGACGCGCCCAGCAACGTCCCGGCCGGGATCGAGATCGGCGGCACGTCGATTCTGGGGATGCTCAAGGCCGGCAAGTCGAACGCGGGAATCGCGATGCCGGGGATCTCCAGCGGCGGAAGCGTGATGTCGGGCGTCGTGATCAGGAAGTGCACACTGCCCTGGTTCACGCCCCGGTAGAAGACGCCGTTGCTGGCCTGGCCGGTATTGAACAGGCCGTTGTTCATATCGCCGAAGTTCAGGATCCCGGTGTTGACATTGCCGAAGTTCAGGAAGCCGGTGTTGGCGTTGCCGCCGTTGAAACTACCGGTGTTCGACCAGCCGGGATTGAAGTCACCCATGTTGAAGTTGCCGACGTTGAAGTTGCCGGTATTGGCGTCGCCGACATTGAACAAGCCGGTGTTGAAGGACCCCACGTTGAGGAAGCCGGTGTTGCCCGAACCTGAACTCCACAAGCCGGTGTTGAAGTTGCCGGAGTTGCCGATCCCGAAGTTGCCGCTGCCTGAGTTGAAGAAGCCGATGTTGCCGTTGCCGGAGTTGAACAACCCGAAATTGCCGGTGCCCGAGTTCAATCCGCCGATGCCGATCTGGCCGTTGCCGGTCAGACCGATGCCGATGTTGCCGGATCCGGAATTTCCGAATCCGAAGTTGCCGATACCGATGTTCCCGAAGCCGAAGTTGTTGCTACCCAAGTTGCCCAAGCCGAAGTTGCTCGAGCCCAGGTTTGCCGCACCGAGATTAGAGCTACCTGAGTTGCCCAACCCGATGTTCAGGTCGCCGAGGTTGCCAAAGCCGGTGTTGCCGCCACCGACATTGCCGATCCCCAGATTGATAACGAAGGCGCGGTCCGGCGTGATCACCGACGTCGCTTCGGCGGCGGGAAGACCGCCGGCGAGCCCGCCGGCAAGGGCTTGAAGCGGTTGGGCGAAGGGCGCCAGTGCGGATGCAATCGCCGCCGCCCCGGCATGATAGGCAGACATGGCGGCGACGTCGGCGGCCCACATCTCTTCGTACAGCGCCTCCGCTGTGGCGATGGCCGGGGCGTTCTGGCCGAAGATGTTCGAAAGCACCAGGGACACGAACTCGTTGCGGTTGGCCGCCACCAGGGCGTTGGGCACCATGGCGAGCCGAACGGCGTCGAATTCGGACGCCAGGGCACTGGCCTGCACCGCCGACTGCCCGGCCTGGGCCGCGGCCGCGCTGAGCCAGCCGGCGTAGGGCGCGGCGGCCGTCGTCATCGCTGCTGCAGCAGCACCCTGCCACGCTCCGTTGATCAATCCGGCTGTCACCGAGCCGAAAGAATCGGCCGCAGAAGACAATTCCTCGGCCAAGGATTTCCATGCCGCGGCCGCGGCCAGAATCGGTTCGGAACCGGCGCCGGCATTGATCAGGGCTGAGTTGATCTCTGGGGGCAGCACGAAAAAGCTCATGTGTCGACCTCTCTGGGGGCACGGGTGATTGCCATCTGGCGGGCGACGCACTCGGCCCCGAACCGGGGTCGCCTGCCAGGGTGCTTTGGTAGCGACGAAAGCTACGCCGAAGAAGCTACGCGACAGCTATGCATCGATAAGCCGTTGTTATACGACAAATATCTAACCGTTATCTTAACGTTATTCAGCACACAAGCTCTGCACATTTACTTTACAGCGCACACCTCGGGCATGGATTCCATGCTCGCTGTCAAGACTCAGAGGAGTGCCAAGACCAACTCCGTTTCCGCACAGATGTTTTGGCGTGCGCGTGAGAGGACTACAGGCAGGGTGATGATCTCGACGAGACCATTTCACCGCAGGTGAATATAAGGCTGGTCGCCGCAAATTCAATAAAAGTATTGACGACAATTTATGGAAAATGACGGCATTTTCAGCAAAAGGATCCCGACGCCCCCGTCGGAGCCTACCTCCCACGCGTCAGGTGCGATGCCAAACGAGCATTGTGTTCGCGTTCGCTACCCGATGTGGCCGCGAGACGAAGCCGTCATTCGCCAGAAGCGCACCGGGAGACCGGAACCGGCTGGGAAATCCCTAATGCAATCCGACGCTCAGGCACGCACAACCACTCGAGTTTCCACGCCCAGAGATGGGGGTATGCGACCCCGCATCGTTGAGACGCATCTTGGTGACGAGAGTGGAGATTGGTGAGATGAGAACTGAAGCTAGGACCGCTTTCGCGGTTTTGGGTGGTGGCGCGATGCTTTGCCTCACGGTCGCCTGCGGTGGCGGCGGCGATAAGTCGCCCAGCAGTAGCACCACCCCTTCATCGACAACGCCCACATCGGTGTCCACGACGCTGCCCAGCGGCGCAGTGCCCTCGGAAACCCAACCGGGCGGAGCACCGGCCGGACCCACCGGCGGCGGTGGACCCGGCGGCGGAGGCGGCGGCGTGCCCGGCGGACCCACTGGTGGCGGTGGTCCCGGCGGTGGCGGTGGCGGCGTGCCCGGCGGACCCACCGGCGGTGGCGGACCGGGCGGCGGAGGTGGCACCATTCCCGGCGTCGGCGGCGGCGGCGGGGGCCCGGGTGGTGGCAGCGGCTGCGTCGGCAACATCTGCGGCAGCATCCCGTGATCGGCAGACATTACTGACATCGGACAAGGACCGGGGCTGACCCGGTCCTTGTCTGCTTTTCCGTGGGGTTAGTGTTCGGTCAGCACCGATCGCAAGGGAGCCCGACATGGCGAAGCTCAGGTTCGGATATTTCATCGCCCCGTTTCACCGGGCCGGCACCAATCCCACGCTCGCACTCCAGCGCGATCTGGAGTTCGTCGAGCATCTCGATGCCCTCGGCTTCGACGAGGCTTGGATCGGCGAGCACCACTCCGCCGGCAGCGAAATCATCAGCTCGCCCGAGGTCTTCATTGCCGCCGCCGCGCAGCGCGCGAAGCGAATTCGATTCGGTACCGGAGTGATTTCGCTGTCCTACCACAACCCGCTGTGGGTCGCGGACCGGTTGATGCTCTTGGACCACCTCACCCACGGTCGCATCATCGGCGGGGTGGGACCCGGTTCCCTGCCCACCGACTCAGCGATGATCGGGCTGACTCCTACGGACACCCGCGAGCTTCTTGAAACCAACCTCGACATCGTCGTCCGGCTGCTGGCCGGCGAGACCGTGTCGGCGAAGACCGCCACCCACCAGTTGTTCGACGCCAAGCTGCAACTCGCCCCCTATTCCGACGGTGGCATTCCGCTGTCGGTCGCCGCGGTCGCCTCGCCGACGGGCGCTCGGCTGGCCGGCAAGCACGGCATCGGGTTGCTGTCCATCGGAGCGACCCTGGTGGTCGAGGGCTTCGACGCGCTCGCCTACCACTGGGGCATCGTCGAGGAGCGCGCGGCGGCCTTCGGCACCCAGGTCGACCGCAGCAACTGGAGCCTGGTCGGGCCGATGCATATCGCCGAGACGGACGAGCAGGCCCGTGCCGACGTGAAATTCGGCATCGAATCGTGGTTCCGCTACTTCCAGAAGGTCGCCGCCTTCCCGCAGATGACAATGCCGGGCGATCAGGTCGACGAGATGATCGACATCATCAACGAGAACGGTGCGGGCGTGATCGGCACGCCCGAACGCGCCCGCGAACAGGTGCAGCGGTTGTGGGACCAATCCGGCGGTTTCGGGTGCATGCTGCAGATGGGCCACGAGTGGGCCAATCCCGCGGCTACCAAGCGGTCCGCCGAATTGTTCGCCGCCGAAGTCATTCCGCATTTCCAGGGTCAGGCGCAACCGACTCTCGATGCGGCCGCGCGCGCCGGCCACATGCGTGAGGACCTGGCCGCTACCCAGTTGCAGGCCATCGAGCACATGACCAAGAAGTATCAGCACGAGGTCGAATCGAAATAGGCATTCACAGCTGACCGCTAACTTGTGCTCAGCGGGCGGCTAGCGGCTGGGCGCAAACCTGAAGGATGACCACTACCGCCACCCCGCAATCCCGATTCGCCCGAATGGGTTTCGCCGTCGCCGCCATGGCGTTACTCGTTCTCGGTCACGACGTTGTCCCGCAAGCCCTGGGTCCCGCCTCGGTTCACCTGGCAGACGACGACGACCAAACTCTGCAGCAGCAGTTGCAAGCTCAGCAGCAGATGGAGCAGGCGCAGCAACAGGCCGAAGAGCAGAACGAAATGGCTGAGCAACAGGCACAGCAGGCCGAGCAACAGGGCCAGCAGGTCGAGCAGCAGGCCAACGACCCGTAGTCGTTACCGGGCGGTGCCCGCTTCGCGTTCGGCCGCCTGCACCAGCTTGCCGGCGAAGAATTTGACCGCCCCGCCCATCGCGGCACGCGCCGCCGGGCCCGTGCCGCGGGCCTTCTCCACGAAGGACCCGCTCCAGCTGATCTCGGTACCGCCCGACGGCGTCGGCGTCAGCACCACTTCGGCGATGTAGTCGTTGACGGGTGTGCGCGGGCCGACGAGCTTGTACACGTGCCGGCGGTCCTGCTCGTACTCGATGGTTTCCTCCTGTACGAACACCGGCCACATCCCCAGCTTGCGAATTGCCCCGACGCCACCCGGCGCCGGGTCACCTTGGCGCGTCCAGCTGGACGAGACGACGATCGGCTTGGCCCAGGCCGACCAGTTTCCCCCGTCGGTAACCAGGCGGAACACCGTCGCGGGAGGCGCGCTGGTGGTCTTGTTGACTCCGAACGAGAATTTCCGACCCGACATGGCTACTCCCAAGTGACGACTGCCCCAGTTATTGCCGCGTACCCTACCGTGCCCCGGTCGTTGCGCGAGCAGACGCGGTGTGGCGCACCACCGCACGCCGCCCGGCACCGCGTAGTCTTTCTCGCACCGTCATGACCGGCCAGCAGAAGGACAGGTTCGAGCAGACAATTGAATTCACCGTCAGCGGGCGCCCGCACAATATCTGCGCTGGCTGCCGCGCTCCTGTTGGCGGCGTGCACCGACCCGCACGGCGCGCACAGCTCCGCACCGGCCACCAGCGCGACAACGTCGACGGCGAAGGCGAGCGGCAGTCAGAACGTGCTGGACTCCGCGGTCAAGGCCGACGGGCCGGGCTGCTCGGCGGCCATCGGCGTCGAGGGCAAGGTCGCCTGGACCGGCGTGGCCGGATTGGCAAACCTGGCGATCGGCGCCGCGATCACCGCGGACACCGTCTTCGACATCGCCTCGGTGTCCAAGCAGTTCACCGCGACAGCGATCCTGTTACTGGCCGATACCGGCAAGCTCATCCTCAACGACTCACTGGCCCAATACATGCCAGAGATGCCCCCGTGGGCAGCCGGCGTCACGCTCGCGCAGATGATGCACCACACCAGCGGGATTCCCGACTACATCGGACTGCTGCAGGAACAAGGCTTCAGCTATGCCGACCGCACCACGCAAGCCCAGGCGTTACAGGCCTTGGTCGGCGCGCCGGAATTGGTGTTCAAGCCCGGCGCCCGCTACCAGTACTCCAACTCGAACTATTTGCTGCTCGGTGAGATCGTGCACCGGGTGTCTGGGCAATCGCTGCCCGACTACCTGCGCAGCCAGGTCTTCGAGCCGCTGGGCCTAACCATGGTGATGGACCCCGTCGCAAGCATCCCGAACAAGGCGCTGTCCTACACCGGTGACGGCCGGGTGGCCGACGCGAAGTGGGAGCAGGTCGGCGACGGCGGCATTCAGACCAGCCCTTCAGAATTGGTGCGCTGGGCTGACAATTACCGCACCGGCAAGGTGGGTGGACCCCAGCTCCTGGATGCGCAGCTGGCGGGAGCGGTGCAAACCGAACCCGGTGGCGGCGACCGCTATGGCGCCGGCATCTTCTCGCTCGCCAACGGCATGCTCGACCACGACGGCGGATGGGCGGGGTTCGTCAGTGCGTTCCGCATCAGCAGCGACCGACGCACCGCGGTCGCGATCAGTTGCAACGTCGACAACCAGGACCCCGATGCGCTGGCCGACGCGCTGGGCCACATCTGGATGTAGGCGACGCCGGCAAACAAATAGCGCATTCCTATGCCCGCGCCGCCGGGGGAGCTGTAATCATTCACGGTATGGCGCAACCGTCCGTTCTCACCACCGACAATGGGCTTCCTTCCGGAGTGCAGGGAGCCTGCGACTCACGCTTCTTGAATGTGATCCGCGCATTCGCCGGGCTGTACCCCGGCCGCATGTTCGGCGGGGGAGCGCTGTCGGTCTTCATCGACGGCCGACAAGTCGTCGATGTATGGACGGGGTACTCCGACCGCAAGGGCGACGTGCCCTGGACCGCCGACACCGGTGCCATGGTGTTTTCCGCAACAAAAGGCTTGGCGGCCACCATCATTCATCTGCTCGTCGATCGCGGTCTGCTTGCCTACGACGAGCCGGTCGCCACGTACTGGCCCGAGTTCGGCGCCAACGGCAAGGACGAGATCACCGTGAGCGACGTGTTGCGGCATCGCGCGGGACTGTCTCACCTCAAGGGTGTCGACAAAGACACCATCATGGACCACCTCCGCATGGAGGAACGCCTGGCCGCAGCCCCGGTGGACCACGCGCACGGCAAGATGGCCTACCACGCAATCACCTACGGCTGGTTGCTGTCCGGTCTGGCCCGCGCGGTGACGGGCAAAGGGATGCGAGAACTGTTCCGTGAGGAACTCGCGCGCCCGCTGAACACCGACGGTCTGCACCTGGGGCGCCCGCCGGCCGATTCACCCACCAAGGCCGCGCAGACGCTGTTGCCTCAGGCGAAGATCCCAACCCCGCTGTTGGACTTCATCGCGCCGAAGGTGGCGGGCCTGTCGTTCTCCGGGCTGCTCGGATCCATCTATTTCCCGGGAATCATGGGGATGCTGCAGGATGACATGCCGTTCCTCGACGGTGAGCTGCCGGCGGTCAACGGCGTGGTGACCGCGCGTGCGCTGGCCAAGACGTACGCGGTGCTGGCCAACGACGGGGTGATCGACGACACGAGGCTGCTGTCGTCGGAAGCGGTGGCCAGTATGAAGGGCAAAGCCGAGCTGTGGCCGGATCTGAATCTCGGCCTGCCGTTCACCTACCACCAGGGTTACCAATCATCGCCGTTGCCAGGCTTTTTAGAGGGCTACGGCCACATCGGCCTCGGTGGCACCGTCGGTTGGGCCGATCCGGAATCTGGCAGCTCGTTCGGGTATGTGCACAACCGGCTGTTGACACTGCTGCTGTTCGACGTCGGGTCATTCGCCGGTCTGGCCCCGCTGCTGACCAACTCCGTCAACTCGGCACGCATTGACGGGCCGCTGGAGGTACCACACTTCGGTGCGCCGTTCTACGATCCGGACGAGCAGGAGCCGGCCGCGGGGGAGTAAGGCGCCCCGGCAGCTGCGCGAGCGTGCGCAGCTGGACGGCGACACGCCCGCGCGGCTGGCATTGCGCGCACCTTCGCCGAGGCAGCGCCAGGTAACCAGAACCACACCAGCGCGTACCCGGCGAGCCGCGACCGGGTTTATAGACTGCGGTCATGAATGGCGGCGCCCGGTCCGGGCAGGCAGTGCGCGAAGGCCTGCTGCAGATCGAGGACTGTCTGGACGCCGACGGCAACATCGCGTTGCCACCGGAAACGACGCTGATCTCGTTGATCGATCGCAACATCAAGTACGTCGGCGAGGAGATCGCGTATCGCTTCCTCGACTACACCGGCTCGGGGGAGGGACGCGCCCTCGAAGTGACCTGGGACCGGTTCGGGGTCCGGCTACGCGCCATCAGCGCCCGGATCCAGCAGCTGGCCGGTCCCGGTGACCGGGTGGCCATCCTGGCGCCGCAGAGTATCGACTGGGTGGCCGGTTACTACGCCGCGATCAAAGCCGGATCCGTGGCGGTGCCGCTGTTCGCCCCCGAACTCCCCGGCCATGCCGAACGGCTGCAAACGGCGCTGCGGGATTCGCGGCCGTCTGTCGTGCTGACCACCGCCGCGGCCCGGCCCGGTATCGAAGACTTCCTGGCCACGCTTGTCGAGCTGCCCAAGCCGGAGGTGCTCGTCATCGACGAGATACCCGACTCGGCGCAGGAGTCGTTCGTCCCCGTCCATCTAGATATGGACGCCGTGTCATATCTGCAGTACACCTCGGGAGCGACCCGCCCGCCGATCGGCGTCGAGATCACCCATCGAGCGGTCGCCACCAACCTGGCCCAGATGATCCTGTCGATCGACCTGCTGAACCGAAACACGCACGGCGTCAGCTGGTTACCGCTCTACCACGACATGGGCCTATCGATGATCGGCTTTCCCACGGTCTACGGCGGACATACCACGCTCATGTCGCCTACCGCGTTTGTGCGAAGGCCGCAGCGCTGGATCCAGGCGCTCTCAGACGGATCGCGCACCGGCCAGGTGGTGACCGCGGCGCCGAACTTCGCCTACGAGTGGGCGGCGCAGCGGGGACGCCCCGCCGACGGCGACGACATCGATCTGAGCAATGTCGTACTGATCATCGGTTCGGAGCCGGTCAGCATCGACGCGGTCGACGCGTTCAACAATGCGTTCGCGCCCTTCGGCTTACCGCGCACGGCGTTCAAACCCTCCTACGGCATCGCCGAGGCGACCCTGATGATCGCCACGATCGACCACGACGCCCAGACGTCCGTGGTGTATCTGGACCGGGAGCGGCTCGGAGCGGGCGAGGCAGTCCGGGTCGCCGCGGACGATCCCAAGGCCATGGTCCACGTCTCGTGCGGTCAGCCGGCACGAAGCCTGTGGGCGGTGATCGTCGATCCCGACACCGGTGCCGAGTTGCCGGACGGCCGGGTTGGCGAACCATGGCTGCAGGGCGACAACGTCGGGCGCGGGTACTGGGGCCGGCCCGAACAGACCCGCGCGACCTTTGGCGCCAAGCTAGGCCCGGTGCTGCCGAACCGCAGCCATGCCGGCGGCGCCCAGATCGATGGGAACTGGCTGCGCACAGGCGATTTGGCGGTGTATCTCGATGGGGAGATCTATGTAGTCGGCCGCATCGCCGATCTGGTGACAATCGACGGGCAGAATCACTATCCGCAGGACATCGAGGCCACCGTCGCGGCGGCCTCGCCGATGGTGCGGAAGGGTTACGTGACGGCGTTCGCCGTGCCGGAGGCTGACGGTCACGGCCTGGTGATCATCGCCGAGCGCGCGACGGGCACCAGCCGCGCCGACCCGCAACCCGCTGTCGAGGCGATCCGGGCCGCCGTGCAGGCACGGCACGGGTTGTCCGTCGCCGACGTGCGCTTTTTGCCCGCGGGCGCGATCCCACGCACCACCAGCGGCAAACTGGCGCGCGTCGCCTGCCGGTCCGCCTACCTCGACGGCAGCCTCTGATGAACGACATCCCGGCCGCTGCGGAACCCGGCCGGGCTCCCGAACTGGCGGGATACCCGGTCATCCCGCCGCCCCTGTCCCGCCCGGTCACCTCCGACCAGCGTTGGTCCGATCTGACCTTCGTGCACTGGCCGGTCACCCCCGAGAGCGTGACGCATCTCTACCCGCCCGGGACGCGTCCCGACGTCTTCGCCGACGGCACCACCTATGTCGGGTTGGTCCCATTCGCCATGACCGGCACGAAACTCGGCACGGGGGTACCGGTTCCGTACCTCGGCCGGTTCCTCGAGACGAATATCCGGCTTTATTCGATCGACGACGCCGGCCGGCACGGGGTGCTGTTCCGGTCGCTGGAGACCGCCCGACTGGCCGTCGTGCCCGTCACCCGGATCGGTTTGGGCATCCCGTACACCTGGGCGAAGATGCGAATGACCCGCTCGGGCAACCGAATCACCTACCGCAGCGTGCGACGCTGGCCGCGACGCGGCCTGCGCAACCTGGTGACTGTCGACGTCGGTGAGGTGATCGAGCCGACGCCGCTGGAGGTGTGGCTCACCGCCCGCTGGGGTGCCCACACCCGCAAGGCAGGCCGCACGTGGTGGGTCCCCAACGAACACGACGCCTGGCCGCTGCGCGCGGCCAAGGTGGTGGAACTGGACTGCGAACTCATCGCCGCGGCGGGTGTCACGCCGTGCGGTGATCGACTGCGGGCAGTGTATTCCGCCGGCGTACGAACGCTTTTCGGCCGGCCCTGCCTGGTTCAGTAGGACAGCACGCGGAAATGCCCACGGGGGCAGTTGCCTTCGATGCCGCTGAACGGGTCGTCGTCGAACTCCCGCCAATCCCAGTGCTCCCCGCAATAGCACGCCGGGCAGTCGGGACAGTGGAAGGGCGCGTAGGCGTAGCCCATTCGGTAGAGGGCGGCGGCGTCGGCGTCCGCGATCGCGTACCCCATCCATTCCACGCTCTCGCTGGAGACGGGGTGCGTGGTGGCGCCGAAGAACGTGTCCACCAATAGCGCAGCTTGGCGCCCGGGCCGTTCCAGCACGTCGAGTTCGACCAGCGCCTGCAGCGCCGGGCGGGTGTCGTCGGCCACCGCGTCTGCGGGGGTGACGAACCGGACGCTGCCGGCCCGCTCGCCGCAGACGGCGCAGGGGAACTCGGCGAACTCAGGGGCAGGTGTAGCCACCGTCGATCACCACGTCGGAGCCGGTCATGTAGCTCGAAGCCGCGCTGGCCAGGTAGAGGTAGAGGCCGGTGAGTTCCTCGGGCCGGCCGATCCGTCCCATCGGGATCTTCGGCTCCCACTGCCGGTGGTACTCCGCCAGCGGTTCGACGAGTTCGGTCATGATGTAGCCGGGACTGACGGCGTTGACCCGGATGTCGTACTGGGCGAACTCCACCGCCATCGCCTTGGTCAGGTGAATGACCGCCGCCTTGGAGGTGCAGTAGTGGCCCACCTGCTGCGGAATGTTGATGATGTGGCCCGACATCGAGGCGGTGGTGATGATCGACCCGCCCCGTCCCTGGCGCACCATCGCCCGGGCCGCGGCCTGTGCGGTCAGGAAGACACCGGTCACATTCGTGCTCTGGATCCGCTCGAACTCCTCGAGCGACATGTCCAGCATCGGCGTCACCGACACGATGCCGGCATTGCACACGGCAATGTCAATGCCACCCAGCTCGGCGGTGACCGCATCGATCATGGCGCTCACCTGATCTTCTCGGGTGACATCACAGGCGATGGGCACCGCCCGCCCGCCGGCCGCCGCGATCTCGTCGGCCAACTCCTCCAGGGCGTCCAAATGCCTTGCTGCAATTGCGACTTCGGCACCGGCCTGGACGTAAGCCAGAGCCACCTTCTTGCCGATACCGCTGGACGCACCCGTCACCAGGGCCTTCTTGCCGCGCAGGTCGAACAGGTCCAAGACGCTCATACGCTCTAGTGTGTCCGGTATGGGCAAGTTCGCCAAAATAGAGATCGAAGAAGCCGTCAACCACTACACCGAAGTCGCCGCGGGGTGTTCAGCGTCCGGGGACTGGCGCCCCTTCGCGGACCTTTTCACCGAAGACGTCGTCTACACCGAACACCACTACGGGGTCTTCCACGGCCGTGAGGCGGTGCGCGAGTGGATCGTCGACGTCATGGCGCCGTTTCCGCACATGCGGTTTCCGTCGGAGTGGATCGCCTATGACGAGGACAACGATGCCGTCGTCATCATGATCAAGAACCTTCTCGACCATCCGACCGATCCGAACGGCGAGCCTTTCTGGTTCCCGAACTGGACCCGGCTCGTCTACGCAGGCGACGGATTGTTTTCCAGTGAAGAGGACATCTACAACCCGAATCGCGATGCGCCGCGGGTGGTCGCGGAATGGATGCGCGCGGGCGGCAAGCTTGCCACCGATGCGATCCCCGCGCCGAAGGCTTAAACCCCAGTACCCACCGGCTGCCGCTTACGCCGGCGGGACCGAACCGCCGAAATGGCCTGGTCCCAGGCCAGCAGCGTGGCGGCCTTGAGGTTGGCCGGCTTCAGGCTGTCCTTGGACAGCAACGCGGTGGCGGCGGCCTTGGTGCTCACCGATGCCTTGGACTTGTGGCCGGAGTCGAACGGTGGCTGCGGGTCGTATTCGATGGCCAGCTGGATCGCTTTGGCGCGGCTTGGGCCGCCGATCTGTCCCGCGAGCCATAGCCCGAGGTCGATGCCCGCCGAAACCCCGGCACTGGTGATGACCTTGCCCTCGTGCACAATTCGCTCATCATCCACCGGGATGACGCCGAACGTCTTGAGCACCGGCAGCGCGACCCAGTGCGAGGTAGCCCGCTTGTCTTGCAGCAACCCGGCCGCAGCCAGGATCACCGATCCCGAACACACCGAGGTGGTCCACGCCCCGGTCTGATGGACCTGACGCAGCCAATCGAGCAGTTTCTCGTCGCGGGCGTGCACCGGAGTCGACGGGCCACCCGGCACCAGAACCACGTCGGGCGAAGGCGTTTCGGCCAGGGAGTGGGTCGCGCCGAGCACCAGCACCCCGGAGTCGGCGGTGATCGGGCCGGGTTCGTGCCAGACGAACCGCACGTCGGTGTCCGGCAATTGGCGCAACACCTCGTAGGGGCCGATCATGTCCAGGGCGGTGAACCCCGGGTAGGCCACGAAGGCGATCTGAGTCATCGGTGTGCTCCTCACTGGTAGTTACTAGGCGAAAGCCTTGCGGTACTGATCGGGCGGAACGCCGATCCGGCGAATGAAGTTGCGGCGCATCGTTTCCGCGGTACCGAAACCGCAGCGCGAGGCGATCGCCACCACGGTGTCGTCGGTCTCTTCCAGTTGCCGGCGCGCGGCTTCGGTGCGGATACGTTCGACGTACTGGCCCGGCGCCTCACCGACCTCTTCGGTGAACACCCGGGTGAAATGGCGTGGACTCATCGCGGCCCGCCGGGCCAGTTCGTCCACACTGTGCATTCCACCGGGTTCGGACTCGATGGCCTCCTGGACATCACGGATGGACGGCCGCTTGGCCCTGGGCATCCACACCGGCGCGGCGAACTGCGTCTGTCCGCCGGGGCGGCGCAGGTAGAGCACCAGCCAACGGGCCACGGTCTGCGCAACTTCGGTGCCGTGGTCGTCCTCGACGAGTGACAGGGCGAGGTCGATACCCGAGGTGACACCAGCTGCGGTCCAGATCCGTTCGCCACTGCGGAGGAAGATCGGATCGGGGTCGACATCGATGGACGGGAACTCTTCGGCCAACCGGTCGGCGAAGGCCCAATGGGTGGTGACGCGCTGGCCGTCGAGCAGTCCCGCCTCGGCGGCCAGGAACGCGCCCGTGCACACGGTGACAATGCGGCGCGCCGATCGGGACACGGCCTTGACCCAGTCGATGAACTCCCGGTCGGTGCGCGTCGCATCGATCCCGGCGCCGCCGGGCAGCACCACGGTATCGACCGGTTCTCGAGGATCGGGGAGCGGCGCCGCGTGAAAGCTGAGGCCGGTGGGAGTGCTGACGGGTTGTCCGCCGGGGGAGCCCACGATCACCTCGTAGCCTCCCTCGGTCAACAGCGCAGCGCCGGTGAAGACCTCGTACGGTCCCACCACATCGAGCGCCTGCACACCGGGGAAGCCGGCGATGACCACCTTGCGAGCCATGCAGATAGTTTCAGCCAGCATCATCGTGGCGTCTACGCCCTGCACCCCACGAATTAGGACATCGGACCCGGGCAAGAACCGCGCTGGGCTTCTTGGCAGACTGTGCGCATGGCACAGATAACCTTGCGCGGAAATGCGATCAACACCGTCGGCGAGCTTCCCGCCGTGGGGTCTCCGGCCCCTGCCTTCACGCTGACCGGCGCCGATCTGGGCCCGGTCAGTAACGACCAGTTCGACGGGAAAGCTGTGCTGCTGAACATCTTTCCGTCGGTGGACACCCCGGTGTGCGCGACCAGCGTGCGGACCTTCAACGAGCGGGTCGCCGGAACCGGCGCGGCGGTGGTGTGTGTCTCCAAGGATCTGCCGTTCGCGCAGAAGCGATTCTGCGGCGCAGAGGGCATCGAGAACGTCAACGTCGCATCGGCGTTCCGGGACAGCTTCGGTGAGGACTACGGCGTCACCATCGCCGACGGCCCGATGGCGGGCCTGTTGGCCCGGGCGGTCGTGGTGATCGGGCCCGACGGCAACGTCGTGCACACCGAGCTGGTGCCCGAGATCGCGCAGGAGCCCGATTACGACGCGGCGCTCGGCGCTCTCAAGTCCTAACCCGGTGGGGCGGCGCAGACCGCCGCACGGAGTTCGAGCGGCGGCTGGGCCGTGACCGGGCAGCCGGCGAGCATGAACGCGCCGACGACCGTCATCACCACGCCCAAGGCCACCCGGACCGCCAGCGTTCTCTGTTTGTCGGTCATCTCGGCTCCTCGGGTCGGTTGAAGCGAAATGCTAGCGTCGCGGCCACTCGGCGGGAATAGCCGTTTCGAAATTGCTCGGAACTTCTTATATACCCGGTCAAGACCCGAAACACGTTGGGTCCGAACATGATTCATGTCAAGACCGTTGACAACGGCTGATCCGTTCCGCGGCCTGCGATCGTATGTCAACTTTGCGGACTTTGCCCGTCGCGGTCATCGGAAAGCCGTCGACCACATGGACGTAACGCGGGACTTTGTAGTGCGCCAACCGCTCCGCGCAGAAGGCGGCGACCACGTCCTGGTCCAGCGCCGCACGGCCGGGGCGCATCCTGATCCACGCGCAGATCTCCTCGCCGTACCTGGCGTCGGGCACTCCCACCACCGCAGCGTCGGCGATGTCGGGATGGGTGTGCAGGAATTCCTCGATCTCGCGGGGTGAGACATTCTCCCCGCCGCGGATGATCATGTCCTTGGTGCGTCCGACCACCGCGCAGTAGCCGTCTTCTCCCATGACCGCCAGGTCACCCGTGTGCAGCCAACCCTCTCCGTCGATGACCTGGCGCGTCCGCTCGTCGTCGCGCCAGTACCCGGTCATGACGGAGTAGCCGCGGGTACACAACTCGCCGGCTTGCCCTCGTCGCACCACCTCGCCGGTGTCGGCATCGACCACCTTGATCTCGACGTGCGGGTGGGCGCGTCCGACCGTCGCGGTGCGCCTGGCCAGATCGTCGGTGCTCAGGGTCTGACAGGAAACCGGGGAGGTTTCGGTCATCCCGTAGGCGATCGACACCTCGGGCATGTGCAGTTCAGCGATGCATCGCTTCATGATCTCCACCGGGCACGACGCGCCGGCCATGATTCCGGTGCGCAGCGACGATACGTCGCGGTCGGCGAGGTCGGGGTGCTCGAGCAGCGCGATGAACATCGTCGGAACGCCATAGATCGCGGTGCAACGTTCCCGTTCGATTGCCCGCAACGTCGCGGCCGGGTCGAAGCCCGCGGCCGGGATCACCATCGTGGCGCCATGACTGGTACAGCCCAGGTTGCCCATCACCATCCCGAAGCAGTGGTAGAACGGCACCGGAATGCACAGCCGGTCCCCGGCTCGCAGGCCCAGCAGTTCGGTGACGAAATAGCCGTTGTTCAGGATGTTGCGGTGTGAGAGCGTGACCCCCTTTGGCGAACCTGTTGTGCCCGAGGTGTATTGAATGTTAACCGGATCCGACGGGCGCAGGCCAGCCAGCCTGCTTCGCAGCCGGTGCTCGGGCACCCGGTCGGCACGTTGCAATAACAGCTGCCAGTCTTCGGTGCCGAGAAATATGACTTCACCCAACTCCGCCGCCAGCGGGCGGACTTCGCCAAGCATGCTGCGATAGTCGGAAGTCTTGAATGCGGTGGCGGATATGAGCAGTCGCACCCCGGCGTGGCGCAAGACGTGGCACAGTTCGTGGCTGCGGTATGCCGGGTTGATCGCCACCAGAACGGCGCCGACCTTGGCCGCCCCGTACTGCAGGATGGTCCATTCCGCGCAGTTGGGGGACCAGATACCGACGCGTTCCCCAGGCTCGATGCCGCTGGCAATCAACGCCTTTGCCAGGCAATCGATCTCGGCGTTCAGACCGTGGTAGGTCCAGCGGCGTCCGGCGGCGACGTCGACCAGCGCCTCGACGCCCGGATGGGTCCGTGCCGTGCGCTCGAAGTTTGCGCCGATGGTCTCGTCCAGCAGCGCTGGGCTGACCGGTCCCTTCTCGTAGGAGTCCATCACGAGTCCATGGCGCGGCGTCACAATCCCGCGCGGTCGGCGAGCAGCGCCCGGTGCTGCGCACTGCTGCCGAACAGCGCTTCGGTGCTCTTGGCCCGGCGAAAGTACCGGTGCAGGGGGTGCTCCCAGGTGAACGCGATGCCGCCATGAATCTGTATCGCAGACTCGGCGCACTGCACAAACGTGTCGGCGGCCTGCGCCTTCGCCAGTGGCGCCGCTATCGCCAGCTCCTCGCCGCTGGTGGCGCTCATGGCCGCGAACATCACGGCCGCACGGGTGGCGTCGATCTCGATCAGCATCTCCGCGCACATGTGCTTGACCGCTTGGAACGAGCCGATCGGCCGTCCGAATTGGGTGCGCTGGCGCGCATACTCGACAGCCAGCTCGAGGCAGGCTTCGGCGCCACCGAGCATCTCGGCCGCGAGCAGCACCCGGGCGAGGTCCACGACAGGCAGGAGCTCGCCGGGCCGGCTCGCCCGCAGCGCCTCTGCGGGCACCTGACTCAACCGCAACCGCGCGACCGGCCGGGTGATATCGAACGACGGCAGCCGCTCAACGGTGAGGCCGGGCGCGCCGGCCCGTACCACGCAGGCCGTGATCTCACCGCGGGATGCGATGGCCGGCACCACAAACAGGTCGGCGACGTGACCGTGCAGCACCGGTGTGCAGTTGCCGGTGAGCAGGGTGCGCCCGTCCCGTTCCTCGGCTACCACGGTCGCGCCACTCGCCGCACCGGGGCCACAGGCGGCGAACGCCCCGATCTGCGCACCCGACAGCAACTTGGTGAGCAGTTCCTTGCGTTGTTCCTCATCGCCGAGGCGCAGAATTGCTTCGACCGCAAAGGCGTTGGCCGCGAACGGAACTGGCGCGAGTGCTCGGCCGAGCTCGGTGCAGGCGATCGCGGTGTCGACGAGGGTGGCTCCGGCGCCGCCGTACTCGGCCGGGATGTGTAGGCCGGGCAGTTCGAGATCGCCGCACAGGCGCTGCCACAGTGCGGCGTCGTATTCCTCCGGGGTTTCCTCAGGGGTTGAGCGCTGCAGGAAACCGCGCAGCGCCGCGCGGAAGTCGTCCTGCTCGGTGCTGTATCGAAAGTCCATGTCAGCGCGGCAATCCGAGGAGCTTCTCGCCGATGACGTTGCGCTGGATCTGCGAACTGCCGGCATAAATCGTCGCGGCGCGGGAGTACAGCAACTCCTCCATCCAGCATGCGGGGGAGTTCGGCGTGCCGGCTTCGGGCACCACCCGGGCTCCGCCGTTACCCGGCCCGTCCGGGCTCAGTACGTCGAGCCCGAGGATCTCTGCCGCTAGATCGGTGTAACTGCGGAAGTATTCGCTCCAGATGACTTTGCTGATCGCGGCGTCGGCACCGGGCAGTTCGCCGTGCAGCGCCGAGGTCAGGCCGCGGTAGCCGCGGTAACGCATGATCTGCACACGGGAGAAGCACCACGCCAGCCCATCTCGGACGCGCGGATCGGTGTTCAGGCCTCGTTCGCGCGCGAGGTCGCACAACCGCTGCAGGTCGCGGGCGAACTCGAGCGCGACCGTCGTCACCGCTGAGCCGCGTTCGAACCCCAGCAGCGTCATTGCGGTGGCCCATCCGTTGCCGACGCCACCCAGCACATTGGCCGACGCCGTGCGGGCATCGGTGCAGAACACCTCACTGAAGGACGAATGGCCGGCGGCGTTGACGATCGGCCGGACGAGGATTCCCGGCTGTCCGATCGGCACCAGCAGCAACGACAACCCCTTGTGCTTGGGCGCGCTGAACTCGGTGCGCGCCAACAGGAAGATCCAATTCGCTGTGCTACCGGCCGAAGTCCATATCTTCTGGCCGTTGATCACCCATTCGTCGCCGTCGAGCGCCGCACGGGTGCGCACGGCCGCGAGATCTGAACCGGCGTCGGGTTCGGAGAAGCCCTGGCACCAGCGGTCCTCGCCGGACAGGATGCGCGGCAGAAAGTGCGCCTTCTGCTCCTCGGACCCGACGGCAATCAGGGTGTTGCCGAGCAGATCGATGCCGAGCAGGTCATTCTCGGCGCGCTCCGGGGCACCCGCCCGGCTGAACTCCTCGGCGAGCACCACCTGCTCGAGGGGCGACAAACCGCCGCCGCCGTACTCTTTGGGCCACGACACCGCCACCAGTCCGGCCGCGGCCAGCGACCGCCGCCACCGGCTGGCGAATTTCTCGCGGTCTTCGGGTGCAAGGGCACCGAGGCCTGCCCAGTCGGCCGGCAACTGCTCGGCCAGGAACTCCCGGATGCGGCGGCGAAATGCCGTGACCTCAGGCGGATACGTGACGTCCACGTTGCGTGTCCTGATTCAGGGCCGCTGCTTGTCGGCCGGAAGGATTTCCGGAGCGCCCCGCCAGTCGTCCAGGCCGTACTCGACGGTTCCGTAGGACAGTTGCCCGCCAGTCACCTCGGCCCAGTGGGCGTGGTTGAGCTGGTGGATCTTGAAACACCCATCCAGGGCTGTAGTGAAACCCATTGCGTCGACGCTTTGATTGACCGACTCCTTGATGAGCAGCGCCGCCAGCGTCGGCACCTTCGCGACTCGGCGGGCGAATACGATTGTGCGCTCCGCTAATTCGTCATCCGGAAACACCTTGCTGACCATCCCAAGACGGTGGGCCTCATCTGCGCCGATCGAGTCGCCGGTGAGCAGAAGTTCCTTCGCCTTGCGCGGCCCGAACTCCCACGGATGGCCGAAGTACTCCACGCCGCACATGCCCAGCCGGGTACCGACGACGTCAGCGAACACGGTGTCCTGGCCGGCCACGATCAGGTCGCAGCACCACGCCAGCATCAGGCCCGCCGACAGCACCGTCCCATGGACCTGGGCAATCGTAATCTTGCGCAGGTTGCGCCACCGCTTGGTGTTCTCGAAGTAGTAGTGCCACTCCTGGCGGTTGCGTGATTCCACCCCGCCGAAGCTGCCGCCGTTGCATTGGTAGGTGGGGTGCTGGTCCGGCCCGGGTGTGCGCTCGCGAACGTCGTCAGCCGAGCCCAGGTCGTGTCCGGCCGAGAACGCCGGTCCCGCACCGCGCAGGATCACCACGCGGACGGCGTCGTCCGCTTCGGCGAGGTCGAACGCAGCACCGAGTTCCACCAGCAGTCCGCGGGTTTGCGCGTTGCGCTGCTTCGGCCGGTCCAGCGTGATCGCCGCGATCCGGCCGTCATCGATCGTCTCGTAGCGAAGGAACTTGAAGTCGGTTCCGGGCCGGTCCCCGTTGGGCCGGTGATCGATCGAACTCACCCCGGTAACGCTCATAACGGCTCCTCGCTGCTCAATGCACACGGCGAACGCGTGACCCGTGCGAGATTACGCGCGCGTTCTACATTATGTCCATAGCCAGTACGCGCTACTAGCGCTTAGATCCGAAGGAATTACCAAGCAATCAGGCTCTTGTGTACAACGAAGTATCTTGCTAGTACTGTGATAGACCTACAGAACGGCCGACCTGGCACCCGACGACGAAGGGTTAACGATGGAGATCGGAATCTTCCTGATGCCGGCCCATCCACCGGAGCGCACCCTGTACGACGCGACCCAGTGGGATCTCGACATCATCGAGCTGGCCGACCAGCTCGGCTATGTGGAGGCTTGGGTCGGCGAACACTTCACCGTGCCGTGGGAACCGATCTGTGCGCCGGATCTGCTGCTGGCACAGGCGCTGCTGCGAACCAAGAACATCAAGCTTGCACCGGGTGCACACCTGTTGCCCTACCATCACCCGGTCGAATTGGCGCACCGCGTCGCGTATTTCGACCACCTGGCCCAGGGCCGCTTCATGCTGGGCGTAGGCGCCAGCGGCATTCCCGGTGACTGGGCGCTGTATGACGTGGACGGCAAGAACGGTGAACACCGCGAGATGACCCGCGAAGCGCTGGAGATCATGCTGCGCATCTGGACCGAGGACGCGCCATGGGAACATCGCGGAAAGTACTGGAACGCCAACGGGATCGCGCCGATGTTCGAGGGACTGATGCGGCGCCACATCAAACCGTTCCAGAATCCGCATCCGCCCATCGGCGTCACCGGCTTCAGCGCGGGCTCTGAGACACTCAAGTTGGCCGGCGAACGCGGTTATCTCCCGATGAGCCTCGACCTCAACACCGAATACGTTGCCACGCACTGGGATGCGGTGCTCGAAGGTGCCGAGCGCAGTGGCCGCACGCCGGACCGCCGCGACTGGCGGCTGGTGCGCGAGGTGCTGGTGGCCGAGACCGACGAGGAAGCCTTCCGTTACGCCGTCGACGGCGCGATGGGTCGCGCCATGCGCGAGTACACCTTGCCGACCTTCCGCATGTTCGGCATGACCAAGTTCTACAAGCACCATCCGTCGGTCGCCGACGACGATGTGACCGCGGAATACCTCGCCGAGAACACCTTTGTGGTCGGTTCGGTCGAGACGGTGGTCGACAAGCTGGAGGCCACCTACGATCAAGTCGGCGGATTCGGCCATTTGCTGGTGCTCGGGTTCGACTACCGGGAGGACCCCGGGCCCTGGAAAGAATCGTTGCGACTGCTGGCCGAGGAGGTCATGCCCAGACTCAACGCCCGCATAGCCCGCAAGCCAGTCGCGTTGGTCGTCTAGCGGTGTCAGTCATGCCGGTTCGTCAGGTCAACGTCGGTTATTCGGACGGGACGCACAAAATCATGCCGGTCCGTCCAGACCAGACGATGCTCGATGCCGCAGAGGAGCACGGCGTCGCGATCGTCAACGAATGCCAGAGCGGAATTTGTGGTACCTGTGTCGCCTCGTGTACGGCCGGCACGTACGAGATGGGACGCACCGAAGGCCTCTCCGATGTCGAGCGTGCCGCCCGAAAGATCCTGACCTGTCAGACGTACGCCACCTCGGACTGCCGTATCGAGTTGCAGTATCCGGCCGACGACAACGCCGCGCTATTGGTCACCGGCGACGCACTGGTTACCGGAGTGGAACTGATATCACCCAGCACCGCGCTGCTGCGCGTCGACATCTCGGGCTGGGGCAAAGCCCTGCACTACAAGGCCGGCCAGTTCGCCCAGCTGCAGGTGCCCGGCACCGACATCTGGCGCAACTACTCTTACGCCCACCCGGCCGACGGCGGCGGGGAACTGGAGTTCATCATCCGGTTGCTCCCCGACGGAGTCATGTCGAACTATTTGCGCGACCGTGCCAAGCCCGGCGACCGAATTCCCTTGCGGTGCAGCAAGGGCAGCTTCTACCTGCGGCCCGTGGTACGGCCGGTGATCCTGATCGCGGGCGGCACCGGTCTCTCGGCGATACTGGCGATGGCACAGAGCCTGGATGCGCACACCAGTCAGCCGGTATACCTGCTCTATGGAGTGACCGACGCCGCCGATCTGTGCAAGCTCGACGAACTCCGGGAGCTACAGCGTCGCGTCGCCGCTGTGGACGTGCGCGTCACCGTGGTGGAGTCCAGCGACGAGTGGGATGGGCGCACCGGACTGGTCACCGACCTGCTGGATGAGCGGATGCTGGCCGGCGGCGACGCGGACGTCTACCTGTGCGGCCCTGCGCCGATGGTCGAGGCCACCCGAAGCTGGCTGGGCGACAACGGGTTCCACCGCGTCGGGTTGTACTACGAGAAGTTCGTGCCCAGCGGCGCGGCCAAGAGCCGCACCGCGGTCCGCCTCGACCAGGCGGGGCTAGACGTCGATGACATCAGGCGGCGCGGTCGTGGCACGGCCGTGATCATTGGCGGCAGCATCGCCGGCATCGCGGCGGCGAAGGTGTGCAGCGAGACATTCGAGCGCGTCATCGTGCTGGAACAAGACGACGCACATCGGCGCCGCGAAGGCCGGCCCGGTGCTGCTCAGGGCTGGCATCTGCATCACCTGCTGACCGCCGGGCAGATCGAGTTGGACCGTTTCTTCCCCGGCATCGTCGACGACATGGTCCGCGAGGGCGCGTTCAAGGTCGACATGGCCGCGCAGTACCGAATCAGGCTGGGCGGGTCGTGGAAAAAACCGGGCACCAGTGACATCGAGATCGTCTGCGCCGGAAGGCCGCTACTCGAATGGTGTGTGCGGCGGCGGCTCGACAACGAGCCCCGGATCGACTTCCGCTACGAGGCCGAGGTGACCGACCTGGTACTCGACCGCGCGAACCACAGCATCATCGGCGTCGCAGTGGGAGAAGGCGCCCAGGTTATTCCCGCCGAATTCGTGGTCGACGCGTCGGGCAAGAACACCCGGGTGCCGGAGTTCTTGGACCGCCTGGGAATCGGCGCGCCGGAGGTAGAACAGGACATCATCAACTGCTTCTATTCGACCATGCAGCACCGTGTTCCGCCCGAGCGGCAGTGGCAGGACAAGGTGATGGTGATCTGCTACGCCTACCGCCCCTTCGAAGACACCTACGCGGCGCAGTATTACACCGATAGTTCCCGCACGCTGCTGTCCACGTCGCTGGTGGCCTACAACTGCTACTCCCCGCCGCGAACGGCGAAGGAGTTCCGCGAGTTCGCCGATCGGATGCCGTCGCCGATCGTGGGTGAGAACATCGACGGGCTGGAACCGGCCTCGCCGATCTACAACTTCCGCTATCCGAACATGCTGCGCCTGCACTACGAGAAGAAGCGGAACCTACCGCGCGCACTGGTGGCGGTCGGAGACGCCTACACCAGCGCCGACCCGGTATCCGGTCTGGGAATGAGCCTGGCGCTCAAAGAGGTTCGCGCGATGCAGGTACTACTGGCCAAATACGGTCCGGGGCACCGGGACCTGCCACGCCGCTACTACCGCTCGATCGCCAAGATGGCCGACACCGCCTGGTTCGTGATCCGCGAACAGAACCTGCGGTTCAACTGGATGAAGGACGTGGAGAAAAAGCGTCCGTTCTACTTCGGCGTCCTGACCTGGTACATGGATCGCTTGCTGGAGCTGGTGCACGACGACCTCGACGCGTACCGGGAGTTCCTGGCCGTGGTCCACCTCGTCAAACCTCCCCTGGCGCTGATGAAACCCGGGATTGCGGGACGAGCGCTCGGCAAGTGGGCCCGCACCCGGCTGTCCGGCGAGAAGACGCTGATCGCACGAAATTACCAAAATCGGCCCGTACCCGCCGAACCCGTCGACCAGCTGGTCGGCGCCAGCAGACCATGACGGAGGCGACCATGGCGCAGGTTCATCGAACCCTGAACCATCGAGGCACCCGGATCCACGCCGTGGAGCAGGGATCCGGTCCGCTGGTGGTGCTGATCCACGGCTTTCCGGAGTCGTGGTACTCCTGGCGTCACCAGATACCCGCCCTCGCCGATGCCGGTTACCACGTGGTGGCCATCGACCAGCGCGGCTACGGCCGCTCCTCGAAGTACTTCTTGAATTCGGCCTACCGCATCAAGTATCTGGTCGACGACATCGTTGGTGTCCTCGACGCCTACGGCGAGGACAAAGCATTCGTGGTGGGTCATGACTGGGGCGCACCGGTCGCCTGGACCTTCGCGTGGCTGCACCCGGATCGGTGCGCGGGTGTGGTCGGCATCAGCGTGCCGTTCGCTGGCCGCGGCGTGATCGGGTTGCCGGGCAGCCCATTCGGCGAGCACCGCCCCAACGACTACCACCTGGAACTCGCCGGAGAGGGCCGGATCTGGTACCAGGACTACTTCGCGGCCCAGGACGGTGTCATCGCCGAGATCGAAGAGGACGTCCGCTCGTGGCTGCTGGGCCTTACCTATACGGTGTCGGGCGAGGGAATGATCGCGGCCACTAAGGCCGCAGTCGACGCCGGGGTCGATTTGGCGTCGATGGACCCGATCGACGTGATCCGGGCAGGCCCGCTGTGCATGGCACAGGGAGCAAAGCTCAAGGATGCGTTCCTCTACCCGGAGACGATGCCCTCGTGGTTCACCGATGTCGACGTCGATTTCTACGCAGGCGAATTCGAGCGGTCCGGTTTCGGCGGCCCGCTGAGCTTCTATCACAACATCGACAATGATTGGCATGACCTGGCAGACCAGGAAGGTAAGCCGCTCACCCCGCCTGCCCTTTTCATCGGCGGTGAATACGACGTCGGCACCACCTGGGGCGCCGAGGCTGTCGAGCGGGCCGACGAGGTGATGTCGGACTACCGCGGCACGCATATGATCGCCGGGGTCGGCCACTGGATTCAGCAAGAGGCGCCCGAGGAGACCAACCGGCTACTGCTGGAATTCCTTGACGGACTTCGATGACGATCATCGACCGATTGGACGAAGCGACGGTCCTCGAGGTGCGCTCGTTGGCCGCCGATCCGCGCGTACCGCCGCTGGTTTTCCACCGCAGCCGGTTTCGCCGGCTGGCAGTACAGGACGGCGTATGAAGACGACCGATGTGCGGGTACGGCGCGCCATCACCGCGATGGCCGCCGGTCGGCCCGTCGTCCTCAGCGACGGCGCCGACGACGACGGCCAACTGGTGTTCGCCGCCGACGCCGCGACCCCCTCGCTGCTGCACTTCGCCATCCGCCATACGTCGGGCTATGTCCGAGTCGCTTTGCCGGGCAAGGAATGCGCGCGCCTGAACCTGCCGCCGATATCACACACGGCCGAAGACGTCGTCAGTCATTGCGTGTCGGTGGACGCTTTCGGCACCGGCACCGGTATCTCGGCGGCGGATCGGGCGCGGACCATCGCCGCGCTCGCATCATCCGCCACGGTCGCCTCGGATCTGCAGCGGCCCGGTCACGTGGTCCCGGTCCGGGTCGAGGCCGACGGCGTGCTGAGCCGACGCCGGCCCGCGGAGGCGGCAACCGATCTGGCATTCCTTGCCGGACGGGGACGCTGCGCCGGCTTCAGTGAGATCGTCTCGCGCCGCGATCCCGCGCTGCTGGCAGGTGGCCACGAGGCGGTGGAATTCGCGGTCGCGCACGGATTGGCCGTGGTGTCCATCGCCGAGTTGGTGGAGTACCGACGCCGAACCGAGCCGCAGGTGGTTCGGCTGACGGAGACGGTCCTGCCCACCCGGGCCGGCAACTGCCGGGCGATCGGATACCGGGATGTGCACGATGGCGGCGAACATCTGGCATTGATCGTGGGAACCGCCGGCGCGGGGATCCCGCTGCCGTTGCACGTTCACGTCGAGTGCCTGACCGGAGATGTGTTCGGCTCCAACGCTTGTCGGTGTGGTGATGAACTCGACCGTGCCCTGGCCAGAATGTCGGGACAGGCCGGCGGGGTCGTGCTGTATCTGCGTCCGTCCGGCCCACCGCGGGCATGCGGTCTGTTCGCACCTCCAGATGCCAGCCCCCACGGGAACATCTCGGGCACCGTAACCTGGATCCTGCGCGACCTTGGGGTATTCGCGCTCGAATTGTCCGACGAAACACCAGGATTCGGTCTCGTGATGTTCGGGGCGATTCGCGAGCAGGGCATCGGTACGCAGACTCTCGCGGTCGCGGGCTGAGTGGTGGGGCACCCAGACCTGGCCGGGAAGGCCGCTATCGTCACCGGAGCCGGCGCCGGTATCGGCCTGGCCGTGGCGCAACGGCTCGCGACCGAGGGCTGTCGGGTGCTGTGTGCGGACGTCGACGCCGCCGCAGCCGACACCGCCGCCACGAAGGTCGGTTCCGGCGCGCTGGGTCACCGGGCCGACGTGAGCGTCGAGCACGAGGTCATCGCCATGGTGGCAGCCTGCGTCGACGCGTTCGGCGGGGTGGACAAACTCGTGGCCAATGCCGGTGTGGTGCATATGGCTTCGCTCATCGACACCGCCGTCGAGGACTTCGACCGGGTGATCGGGGTGAACCTGCGGGGTGCCTGGCTGTGCACCAAACACGCGACCCCGAGCATGATCGAGCGGGGCGGGGGAGCGATCGTCAACCTGTCGTCGCTGGCCGGTCATATCGGGGTGGCCGGGACCGGTGCATACGGCATGTCCAAAGCCGGCATCAGCCAACTGACCCGAGTTGCCGCGGCCGAACTGCGTGCCGTCAACATCCGCGCCAACGCGTTGCTGCCGGCTTTCGTCGACACGCCAATGCAGCAGACCGCAATGACGATGTTCGACCAAACCCTCGGAGAAGGGGGCGCGCGCAACATGATTGACCGCCTCCAGGGGCGAATGGCCACGCCCGACGAGATGGCCGGCATCGTGGCGTTCCTGCTGTCCGACGATGCCGCCATGATCACCGGGACCACGCAGATTGCCGACGGCGGCACCGTCGCCGCGCTCTGGTGACCGCGCCGACTCAGGCCCGGCTGGTGAGAATGGACAACGCGATGGCCGTGATCTCGTCCGCGACCCCGACATAGCGGGTGAGATGCCAAGTCCGGGCGGCGTCTTCGATAAAGCTGATCGCCGCGGCGACCAGCAGCCTCGCCTCTGCCGCAGCGGTCTGCGGGACCAACCCGGCGATGAGGTCTATCCAAATCCCCTCGCGGTCAGCCTGGTTGCGCAGGTAGCTGTCCCGCACTTCGGTGGAAGCATGCGACAACTCGGTGACGCACACCGCCACCAGGTCCGGCGAGTCCAGGCTGACTTGCACGTGACCGCGGACCAGGTCCCGCAGCCGTTGTGGCGGGTCGGATTTCGCACGCAGCGCCCGGATCGTTTCCAGGCTGCGCCACTCGTCGAGACGGCGGACGAGCGCGTCCAAAATAGCCTGCTTCGATGAGAACGAGCGGTACAGGCCCGGACCGGCAATCCCCGCGCCCTTGGCGATTTCGCTGGTGCTGACGGCCGGATACCCCCGCGCCCGGAACAGTTGGGCACCGGTGGCCAGCAGCGTTTCGGAGCGGGAGAACAGTGCATCGGTATCGCCGGCGCGGGCGTCCTCGATCGGCTCGAGCTCGGCGACGGGACGTGTGCGGGCCGCCGCCATACACGCGTCATAGAGGCGCTCGTTGAGTTCTGCGGCGGGCAGGGTCAGGTTATGCCTACCCAAGCTGGTCAGCGTGCTGGACACCGCCCAGGCGCGCAGTTCCGCGTGTGGTGGATTGAGCCCCGGTACTTGCAGCACAACGCTTTCCCGCATGCCGGCGACGATCGCGTTGATGCGGCGCCGAACCTCGCTGCGGTCCCCGTCGTTGAGATAGCGGGCCTCGCGTTGCCATAGGACGGTCAGCGATCGGGATGCGACGGCCGCAGCGATCAGATCGGGCAGATCGACGCTCAGCGGGCGAGGCGTCGGCCCGGCCGCGCCCTCGGTGAGGCGACGCGCACTCTGGTACTGGTCCTGGCCGGTACGGATCGCCTCGGCGAGCAACGCCTGTTTGTTGTCGTAATGCCGATACAGCGCGCGGGCGGTGACGCCGGCCGCCTCGGCGATGTCCTCCAGCTTGACCGAGTGAAAGCCGCGGTCGATGAACAGCCCGACGGCTTGATCGAGGATCTGCTGCTTGCGGTCCTTCGGCCGGCGCCGCACGGGCGCAACGGCGGAATCCATCGACGTACACCCCCTCCGTGAAACCTGAACTACAGTTTCAGTCCGCTCTGCTGCTCGAAGTCCGCTAGGTCAAAGTAGTCACTGAAGCGGGTGATCTTGCCGTTCTCGACCTCGAACACGCCGGTCACCGGCAGCACGACCTTCCGGCCGTCGTGCATCGTGAAGTAATCGACCCGTTCAGCCAGGACCAGTCCGGGCTCGGCCGCCAGTTTGACGATGTCGAGTTTGGCGTACGCGAAGGCATCCAGGAATCCCTGGAATACTGCGCGGATGTCGGTGATGCCCTCGATCGGCCGAACCGGCACATTGTGGTAGACGGCGTCGTCGGCGAAGGCGCCGCAGATGGTGTCCAGGCTGCGCCCCTCCCAGGACCCCAGGAAATCGCGGACGACTTTCGCACTGGCTTCCTTGGTGTCAGACACTGGGCGGCTCCTGGTGATATACCGGATCAACAAATTACATGATATCGGGCGAATACACCATTACATGCCGGTTCAGGTGCGGTTTTCGTTGTTAAGAAAGTATTCGTCATGGACTTAGCGATTCTCAGTTGATGTCCGGCACGCTGGCAAGCCGCACATAAGCCGACGCGGCTTCGGCGCGATTGGTCGCGTTCAGCTTCCGCAGCACCCGCTTCACATGGGACTTCACCGTGCCCGCCGAGATCACCAGCTCGTCGGCGATCTGTTGGTTGGTACGCCCGGCCGCCATCAGCCGCAAGACTTCGACCTCGCGCCGGGTCAGCACGGTCATCACCCGCGTCTGGACCTCGGCCAGGGACCGGGCGGCGGGACTGCGTTCGACCGGTTCGATCTTGCGCAGGTCCAGATCGGCGTCCTGCAGGGCGCGGGCCGCCTCGTCTGCGGACGCCAATGCGCGCAGCACCTCGGTGTGCTGACGGCGCATCCGCTCCAGCAGAACGGTGCGCTCGTAGGCGTATCCGAAGCCTTCGGCGAAGGCCCAGACCGTGTCGCGGTCGATCTCGTCGACGATGCGTCCCGAATAAAGCCGGTCGGCATGCAGGAACCCAATCACTTTGCCCGTCGGCATCACCGGCGCCGCTACGTAGGAGTGCGTCAGCGAGAAGTCGACGATCGGCCGGTTGACCCGCGGGTCATTGCGGGCATCGCGAACGATCGCGGGCGCGTGCCGGCGGATCATCTGTGTTTCGATCAGCATGTGATCCAGCAACGGTGCGACCGACTGCGCGAAGGCGACCATCTTCTCCGCCCCGTCGCTGTCGTCGCCGAAATACGCTGACTCCATTACCATTCGGCCCTCGTGGACCCGGAACAGCACGGCGCGATCGAATCCGCATGACTCCACCAGTTCGCGCGGAGCCCGGTCGACGATCGTTGCGACGTCGTCGACGACGCGCAGCTTGCTCAACGCCTCCTGCACCTGCAACAGCGCGAAGGTGCGCCGCTTGGCGCCGTCCTCGATCAACTCGCGCTCGAGCGCGGACAGCTCCAGCACCGATTCCAGCGCATCGAGCGCGTGCGCATCCCCGAGCGACTCCAGCGCGTTGTGCACGATGGCCGCCTTGGCGTCTATGGCCTCAGCGACCACCGCCGTCGCATCGTCGGTGGGGTCGACATCGTGAAACGTTTCCCGGTAGCGACGCGCGGCGTCGCTTTCCCTGGCAGGACGAGAAGCCCAACCCGGGTGAGGGCCATCGGCGAGCGTGCGCGATGTGCTGGGCTCGGGTGTCTGGCTGACAACGGTCACCCCGCTCACTGTCCTCTGGCCGGAGCAGCGGCGCGACCGAAATTCTGAATTCCCCTCCTACGGGGGTAGGAGTCCCCTCCAACGGGGGATCGATTTGCCGCCGGCGCTGGCACAGGCTGATTGACATGTCATCAACGACCGTCTCGGCCATCGAATTGCTGCCCACTGCGCAGGGCATCGCCAACCCATATCCGCTCTACGACGAACTGCGCAGCAGCTCACCCGTTGCGGGATACCGGGATTGGCCGCCCGGCACCATTCCGGGGGCCGACGAGCCGGTCACCGCGTGGGCGCTCTTCCGGTATGACCAGGTCTTCGAAGCCGCGCGCGACAGCACCACCTTCTCGTCGCGCGATCCCCTGCAGGAGGCTTCGTCGGCTCCAAGCCTGATGCTGGTCAACACCGATCCACCCAAACACGAGGTGGAGCGCAAACTGGTCAGCCAGGCCTTCTCGCCACGCCGCGTCAAGCGACTCGCGGGCTGGCTCAACGAGCTGATCCCGCAGCTGCTCGATGACCTCGGCGACGGCGACGTGGAGATCATGGACTTCGCCGCCGAAGTCCCCACTCGGGCAATGGTTCGGCTGCTGGGCTTGCCCGATGGCGACCACGTCCGATTCCGGCGCTGGGCCAACGCATTCATGCTCTCGTCGTCGTTGACCCCGGCCGAGCGCATCGCCAGCAACGAGGAGATGGTGGGCACGTTCGCCACTCGCTTGGCTGAACACACGGCCAGACTGGCCGGACGGCAACCCGGTGACGACAACGGAGAAACCGACGATGCCGAGGATCTGATCTCGGCGCTGCTGCGCGCCGAGGTGGACGGGCATCGGCTCACGCCTGAGGAAATAGTCCGCTTCTGCGTCACGCTGGTGGTAGCCGGCAGCGAGACCACCACCTTTCTGATCGGCAACCTGCTCCATGCGCTGGCCCGAGAACCGAAGGTGCAAGCGCGTATTCGGGCCGACCGAACACTGCTGAACATCTTTGTCGAGGAGACACTTCGGCTCGACGGACCACCGCAACGCCTGTTCCGCGTCGCAACCCGAGACGTCGAGATCGACGGCAAGCTGATCCGCAAGGGAGAGTGGGTGGCGCTGTTCTTCGGGTCCGCCAACCGTGACCCGGCGGTATTCCCCGAACCCGGGCGACTCGACATCGACCGGCCCAACATCCGCCAACAACTCTCGATGGGTCACGGCTTGCACTTCTGCCTCGGCGCCTCGCTCGCTCGCCTCGAGGTGATTGCGGTACTCAATGCCGTGCTCGACCGCTATCCGACGATCAACCTGACCGACGACCCCGGGACCAAACAGACCGCCAGCCTGTTGACCCACGCGTATGTCCGCCTGCCCCTGCACCTTTCATGAGCGAATCGCGCAACATCCGAGCCACCGAAGCAATCTACGCTGCGGTACCGGCCGGTGACCTGCACACCGTGCTCGCGCACCTCGATCCCGAGGTGCGCATCACCTACTACGGAACCGACAAGATCCCGTACGCCGGCGATTACCGGGGCATCGACGACGCGATGACTTTCCTGGCCCGGGTAGGGCGGGCGGTCGAGATCCTTGAGATGGCACCGTGGAAGTTCATCGCGCAGGGTGACGACCTGGCCACCTGGGGCCGTCAACGGTTTCGCCGCATCGGTACCGGATTCGAATGGGAATCGGAGTTCGCACACATCATCACGCTGCGCGACGGCCGATGGTTGCACTTCCGCGATTTTGCGAATTCGGCCCTCGCAGTGGATGCGTTCACCCGATGAGAGTCACCGCCGTCTTGGGTGCGGACGGCGGTCAAGCTGTGCCCGTCCGGCTGGTACCGGAATGATGCCCAGCGTGTACTGCCAAAATACATCATACGGTTCATACGGCCGTTTGCATCGCTGTTTACGTTCCAGATGCCCGGACAATTGCGTATCGGCTATGGACATGAGTGCGTCGCGCCGCGTAACCTCGCGGGTGTCACTCGTCCACTTCGACCTGTCCGGGGGGCCAGCGTGAGGATTCGCCGGCGGTGCGCAGAGAGATGGTGATCGCGGTCGGCAAGGCACCCGTCGCAGCCATCAAGCCACTAGGCGCGATGGGCGATTTCTTCGCAATGACGCTGGACACGTTCGTGTGCATGTTCCGTCGGCCCTTCGCGTGGCGCGAATACCTGTTCCAATGCTGGTTCGTGGCGCGGGTTTCCACCCTGCCGGGCATCCTGATGACGATCCCATGGGCGGTGATCTCCGGGTTCCTGTTCAATGTGCTGCTAACCGACATCGGTGCCGCCGACTTCTCCGGCACCGGCTGCGCGATCTTCACCGTCGACCAGAGCGCGCCGATCGTCACCGTGTTGGTGGTGGCCGGTGCGGGGTCCACCGCGATGTGCGCCGACCTCGGTGCCCGCACCATCCGCGAAGAACTCGACGCGTTGAGGGTGATGGGTATCAACCCGATTCAAGCGCTGGCCGTGCCCCGGGTGCTCGCGGCGACGACCGTCTCGCTGGCATTGAGTTCGGTGGTCACCGCGACCGGTCTGATCGGCGCATTCTTCTGTTCGGTGTTCCTCATGCACGTCTCGGCCGGTGCCTGGGTAACGGGCCTGACCACGCTCACCCACACGATCGACGTCTTCATCTCGATGATCAAAGCCACGCTGTTCGGGCTGATGGCCGGGCTGATCGCCTGCTACAAAGGCATGTCAGTCGGCGGTGGGCCCGCCGGGGTCGGCAGAGCGGTCAACGAAACCGTGGTGTTCGCCTTCATCGTCCTGTTCGTCATCAACATCATCGTCACCGCCGTCGGCATGCCGTTCATGGTGTCCTGAGGTGAAGCCATGACTGTGACCAAAACCCTTGCCGGCGAGTGGAATCGCATGGGATCACAGACGCGGTTCTATGTCAGCACGCTGACCGGAATTCCCGATGCCGTGAGGAACTACCGCGGCGAGTTGCTACGGGTGATCGCGCAGATGGGTTTGGGCACCGGGGTGCTGGCGGTGATCGGGGGAACGGTGGTCATCGTGGGCTTCCTGGCCATGACCACCGGCGCCATCGTGGCCGTGCAGGGCTACAACCAATTCGCGTCGGTCGGTGTGGAGGCGCTGACCGGGTTTGCGTCAGCGTTCTTCAATACCCGGGAAATCCAGCCCGGCACTGTGATGGTCGCGCTGGCGGCCACGGTCGGCGCCGGGGCCACCGCGCAACTTGGAGCCATGCGCATCAACGAAGAGGTCGACGCGCTCGAGGTGATCGGGATCCGCAGCGTCAGTTACCTTGCCAGCACCCGGGTGCTGGCCGGGGTGGTAGTGGCCGTTCCGCTGTTCTGCGTGGGTCTCATGACCGCCTATCTGGCCGCCCGGCTGGGCACCACGGCCGTCTACGGGCAGGGGTCCGGGGTGTACGACCACTACTTCAACACCTTCCTTCGGCCGTCCGACGTGCTGTGGTCATCACTGGAAGTCGTTGTCGTGGCGCTGATGATCATGCTGGTGTGCACCTACTACGGGTACACCGCGCACGGCGGGCCGGCCGGCGTCGGCGAAGCGGTAGGTCGCGCGGTGCGCGCCTCGATGGTCGTTGCCTCGATCGCCATCGTCATCATGACGCTCGCAATCTACGGCCAGTCCCCGAACTTCCACCTGGCGAGCTAGTGACATGGGTCGCGGGCCGGGGGGACATCGGGTCTCAGACGCGTGGTGGACGCTGATCCTGCTCGCGGTGATCGGGGTGGTCGTGCTGGTGACGGCGGTGTCCTTCACCGGCTCCCTGCGCTCCTTCGTGCCGGTGACGCTGGTTGCCGACCGTTCCGGCCTGGTCATGGACACCGGCGCCAAGGTGATGCTGCGCGGTGTACAGGTCGGCCGGGTCAGCCGGATCGGCCAAGGCAACAAGGGCACCAGCCTGTCGCTGGAGATCGATCCGGACCAAACCCGGTTCATCCCAGCCAATGTCGAGGCCCAGATCAGCGCGACGACCGCTTTCGGCGCCAAGTTCGTGGACCTGGTGATACCGGAAAACCCAAGCGCCGCCAGGTTATCCAGCGGCTCGGTGGTGCATTCACGGAATGTCAGCACGGAGATCAACACGGTCTTCGAGAACGTCGTCGACCTGCTGAACATGATCGACCCGCTCAAGCTGAACGCGGTACTGACCGCGGTGGCCGATGCCGTTCGCGGCCAGGGGGAGCGGATCGGCCAAGCCACCACCAGCCTCAACGAGGTGTTGCAGGCACTGAATGCGCGTCGCGAGACCATCGGCCGGAACTGGTGGTCGGTCCGGAATTTCGCCGACACTTACGACGCCGCCGCTGACGACATCGTCACGATCCTCAACGCCGCCAGCACTACCAGCGTCACTATCACGGATCACTCGAAACAGTTGGACGCGCTGCTGCTCAATGTGATCGGACTGTCAGACAGCGGTACGGCCCTGCTCGGTTACAGCAGAGACAATCTGGTGGCTTCCGTCAACGTCCTCGAGCCGACCACGAGCCTGCTGTCCAAGTACAGCCCCGAGTACACCTGCTTCCTGCAGGGCACCAAGTGGTACCTCGACAACGGCGGATACTCCGCGTGGGGCGGTGCCGACGGCCGGACGCTGCAACTCGATGTGGCGCTGCTACTCGGCAACGACCCCTACGTCACCCCGGACAACCTGCCGCGCGTCGCGGCCAAGGGCGGTCCCGGCGGACAGCCCGGCTGCGGTTCACTGCCGGACGCCAGCAAGAACTTCCCAGTGCGCCAACTGATTACCGACACCGGCTGGGGAACGGGACTCGACATCCGGCCCAACCCTGGTCTCGGGCATCCCTGCTGGGCGGACTACTTCCCGGTCACGCGCGCGGTGCCCCAGCCGCCGTCCATCCGCCAGTGCCTGCCCGGCCCGGCGCCCGGCCCGAATTCGGGTGGGCCACCGTACGGGGCGGCGCTGTACGGGCCGGGAGGAGTGCCGTTATGGCCCGGAATCCCGCCCGCAATCCCGCCTGGTGAACCCGGCGGTCAGGCGGGTGAGCACCCATGAGGGAGAACCTCCGCGGCGTCGTCGTGCGCCTCGCGGCATTCCTGACGGTCTGCGTGCTGACCGCGTTCCTGCTCGTCGCCGTCTTCGGCGAGGTGCGATTCGGTGACGGCAAAACCTATTACGCCGAGTTCACCAATGTGTCGAATCTCAGGGAGGGCAAGCTGGTACGCATCGCCGGCGTCGAAGTCGGGAAGGTCGGCAAGATCTCGGTCAACCCGGACGCGACGGTGCGGGTCGAGTTCACCGCCGAGGACTCGGTCGTCCTGACCGAGGGCACCCTGGGCGTGATCCGGTACGACAACCTGTTCGGCGACCGCTATCTGGCCTTGGAGGAAGGAGCGGGTGGGCTCGCGGTGCTGCGCCCCGGACAGACAATCCCGTTGGCCCGCACCAAACCGGCGCTGGATCTGGACGCGCTGATCGGCGGCTTCAAGCCGCTGTTTCGCGCATTGAATCCAGACCAGGTCAACGCGCTCAGCGAACAACTGCTGCAAGCCTTTCAAGGCCAGGGGCCCACCATCACCTCGTTCCTGGAGCAAGCCGCGGCCCTGACCAACACCCTGGCGGACCGCGATCAGTTGATCGGGCAGGTGATCGACAATCTCAACGTGGTGCTGGGTTCGCTTGGCGGCCAGAGTGATCGGCTGGATCAGGCGGTGGCCTCGCTGGCGCAGTTGGTGCACGGGCTGGCCGAACGCAAGGCCGATCTGTCCAATGCGGTGGCCTACACCAATGCCGCCTCGGGTTCGATCGCGGACCTGCTGGCTCAGGCCCGCGCGCCGATGTCAAAGGTCGTACGCGAGACGGATCGGGTCGCGAGCATCGCGCTCGCCGACCACGACTACCTGGACAACCTGCTCAACACGCTGCCCGACAAATACCAAGCGCTGGTGCGCCAGGGCATGTACGGCGATTTTTTCGCCTTCTACCTGTGCGATGTCGTGCTGAAGGTCAACGGCAAGGGCGGTCAGCCGGTTTACGTCAAGGTGGCCGGGCAGGCCACCGGGCGGTGCGCGCCGAAATGAAATCCTTCGCCGAGCGCAACCGGCTGGTCATCGGCACTGTGGGCATTGTGCTTGTTGCCGGCGCGGTCGCGGCCGCCCTGCAATACCAGCACCTGCCCTTCCTCGATCAGGGCCGAACTGTTGCCGCCTATTTCGTCGACGCGGGTGGTTTGCGCACCGACAACACTGTCGAGGTCTCCGGTTATCCGGTCGGGAAGGTGGCCAGCATCGAACTCGACGGACCGGGCGTACTGGTCACGTTCAAGGTGGACAACAACATTAGGCTGGGCAGCCGCACCGAGGCGGCGATCAAGACCAAAGGGCTGTTGGGCAGCAAGTTTTTGGACATCACTCCGCGCGGCGATGGCCGGCTGGAAGGACCCATCCCGCTCGAGCGCACCATGTCGCCCTACCAGTTGCCCGACGTGCTGGGCGATTTGGCCACCACGATCAGCGGACTGAACACCAACCAGCTGTCGGAATCGCTGGACACCTTGGCGCGTACCTTCGCCGACACACCGGCCGACTTCCGCGACGCGATGAAGGGCGTCGCCCGGCTCGCGCAGACACTGGATGAACGGGATGCCCAGCTGCGAAGGCTGCTGGACAACGCCGCCAAGGCGACCGGCGTGCTCGCCAAACGCAGCGACCAGATCGTCGGTCTGGTACGTGACACGACATCGCTGCTGGCTCAACTACGGACGCAAAGTGCGGCCCTGGAACAAATTTGGGGAAATATCTCGGCAGTGTCGCGACAACTGCAGGGCTTCATCGGAGAAAACCGGCAGCAACTGCGGCCGGCGCTGGACAAGCTCAACGGGGTCCTGTCGATCGTGGACGAGCGCAAGGAACGCATCAAGCAGGCCATCCCGCTGCTCAACTCCTATGTCATGTCGCTCGGCGAATCACTCTCGTCCGGGCCATTTTTCAAGGCGTATGTGGTGAATCTGCTACCCGGCCAGTTCGTGCAGCCGTTCATCAGTGCCGCGTTCTCCGACCTCGGGCTGGACCCGGCCACCCTGCTGCCCTCGCAGCTGACCGACCCGCCGACCGGGCAGCCCGGCACGCCGGCGCTGCCGATCCCGTATCCGCGCACCGGCCAGGGCGGTGAGCCGCGGCTGAACCTGCCGGATGCCATCACCGGAAAACCCGGCGATCCCCGCTACCCATACCGGCCGGAGCCACCGGCCCCGCCACCTGGTGGCCCACCACCCGGGCCACCGGGTCCGCTGCCGCCGGGAGGGCAACCATGACAAGGCAACTCAGGCGGCGCCGGTCCCTGCTCGCGACGGTCCTGACCCTGGTGCTGATGACCGGGGTGATAGTTGCGATGCGGAGCGCCGACGAGACCGCGCGGACCGTCGTGATCGCCTACTTCGAGAACAGCAACGGGGTCTTCGCCGGTGACGATGTCCGCATCCGGGGTGTGCCGGTCGGCAAGATTACCAAGATCGAACCGCAGCCGCTGCGGTCCAAGATCACGTTCTGGTTCGACCGCAAGCACAAGGTTCCGGCCAACACCAACGCGGCGATCTTGTCGCCGCAACTCGTCACCGGCCGCGCCATCCAGTTGACTCCGCCGTATTCCGGTGGGCCCGCCCTGGCCGACGGGGCGGTGATTCCGCAGGAACGCACCGTGGTTCCGGTGGAGTGGGACGACCTGCGCACCCAACTGCAGCGACTCACCGAACTGCTCAAACCCACCCAACCGGGCGGCGTCAGCACACTGGGTGCCCTGATCAACACTGCCGCGGACAACCTGCGCGGCCAGGGCACCACCATCCGCGACACGATCGTCAAGCTCTCCCAGGCGGTTTCGGCGCTCGCCGACCACAGCAACGACATCTTCGCCACCGTGAAGAATCTGTCGACCCTGGTGAGCGCGCTGCACGACAGCGCTGATCTGCTCGAACAGCTCAACCACAACCTGGCCGCGGTCTCTTCGGTGCTGGCCGACGATCCCACCAAGGTTGCGCAGGCGGCCGAGGACCTCAACGCAGTGGTCGACGACGTGCGGAGCTTCACGGCGGACAACCGCGAAGCGATCGGCACGGCGTCGGACAAACTCACGTCCATCACCAGGGTGCTGGTGTCCAGCCTCGATGACCTCAAGCAGACCCTGCACATCAGCCCGACGGTGCTGCAGAACTTCAACAACATCTTCGAACCAGCCAACGGCTCGCTGACCGGAGCGCTGGCCGGTACCAACATGGCCAACCCAATCGCCTTCCTGTGCGGTGCGATTCAAGCCGCCTCGCGGCTGGGCGGAGAGGAAGCGGCGAAGCTGTGCGTGCAGTACATGGCGCCCATCGTGAAAAACCGCCAGTACAACTTCCCACCGATCGGGGAGAACCTCTTCGTCGGGGCACAGGCCCGGCCCAACGAAGTCACCTACAGCGAAAACTGGCTACGGCCGGACTTCGTTCCGCCGGCCACGACCACACCGGCGGACCCCGCGGCCGGCTTGCCCGGCCTGATGATCCCCCCGGGAGCAGGCTCATGAGCGTGTGCCGCCGGCTGGTGTGCCTCGTGATAATCGTGTCGGCGGCATCCGGTTGCGGCTGGCGGGGGCTGAACTCGCTGCCGCTGCCCGGCACCGAGGGCAACGGTCCGGGATCCTTCGTGATCCAGGTGCAACTGCCGGACGTCAACAACATTCAGGCCAACTCGCGGGTCCGGGTCGCCGACGTGACGGTCGGTCATGTGACGAAGATCGAGCGGCAGGGCTGGCACGCCCTTGTGACGATGCGGCTCAACGGCGACGTGAATTTGCCGGCCAACGCTACCGCCAAGATCGGCACCACCAGCCTGCTCGGCTCGTATCACATCGAGCTGGCCAGGCCGAAAGGTGAAGCGGCCCAAGGCAGGCTGCGCGACGGTTCGGTGATAACGCTGGCGCGCGCGGGTGCCTACCCGAGCACCGAACAGACGCTGGCGGCGCTGTCGCTGGTGCTCAACGGCGGCGGGTTGGGCCAGTTGCAGGACATCACCGAGGCACTGAGCACCGCGTTCCGCGGCCGCGAGCACGATCTGCGGGGTTTGATCGGCGAGCTGGACAGATTCGCCGCCTCCCTCAACAACCAGTCCGGTGACATCATCGCGGCCAACGACAGCCTCAATCGCCTGGTCGGCAGGTTCGCCACCCAGCAACCCGTGCTGGACCGGGCGCTGGCAACCATCCCCGACGCGCTCACGGTGCTTGACGGAGAGCGGGACAAGCTGGTCGAAGCCGCCGACAAACTCAGCAAATTCGCCGCGCTGACGGTCGACTCCGTCACCAGGACCAAAGCGAACCTCGTCAACGAGCTCTCCGAGATCGGGCCGGTGCTCGAGTCGCTGGCCAACGCCGGGCCCAGCCTCACCCGCTCGCTGTCGCTACTGGGCACCTTCCCCTTCCCCAATGAGACATTCGAAAATTTCCAGCGCGGCGACTACGCCAACCTCACCGCCATCGTCGACCTCACGCTCAGCCGAATCGACCAGGGGCTGTTCACCGGAACCCGGTGGGAGTGTCACCTGACTCAGCTCGAACTGCAGTGGGGGCGCACCATCGGCCAGTTCCCCAGCCCGTGCACCGCCGGATACCGCGGTACCCCCGGGAACCCGCTGACCACTCCGTACCACTGGGATCAGGGGCCGTAGATGCTGCATCTCCCGCGCCGGATCTTCATTCAGCTGACCGTGTTCACCGTGATCGCGGTGGGTGTGCTGGCGGTGACGTTCCTGCACTTCGTCAAGCTGCCGGCGATGCTGTTCGGAGTCGGGCGCTACACGGTGACGGTGCAGCTACCCGAAGCCGGCGGCCTGTACAGCACCGGAAACGTCACCTACCGCGGCTTCGAGGTGGGCCGGGTGGAGTCGGTGCGGCTGGCCGACATCGCCGCCGGCGCCGGCACCCGCACCGGAGTCGTCGCGGTGCTGTCCCTCAAGTCGGGTATCGACATCCCGTCCGACCTGCGGGCCGAGGTCCACAGTCATACCGCGATCGGCGAATCCTATGTAGACCTGTTGCCTCGCAACGCCACATCACGGCCCCTGCGCGACGGTGACGTGATCACGCTGGCCGACACCTCGGTGCCGCCCGACATCAACGCCCTACTCAGCGGGGCGAACACGGCTCTGGCGGCGATCCCGCGCGAGAACCTGAAGACCGTCGTCGACGAGTCCTACACCGCGGTGGGCGGGCTCGGACCGGAGCTGTCCCGGCTGGTGCTCGGGTCGTCGAAACTGGCGATCGATGCGCGCCAGAATCTCGACCCGCTGGTGACGCTGATCGACCGTGCACCGCCGGTGCTCGATTCCCAGGCCCGCAGCTCCGACGAGATCGCCTCGTGGGCGGCACATTTGGCCACGGTCACCACCGAACTGCAGACGCACGACCCGGCCGTGGCGGCCATCATCGATCGGGGCGGGCCGGCTTTAGGGGAAGTGCGTGAGCTGACCGAACGCCTGCAACCCACCCTGCCCATCCTGCTGGCCAACCTGGTCAGCGTCGGACAGGTCGCGTTGACCTACCACAACGACGTCGAGCAACTGTTGGTGGTGTTCCCGATGGCGATCAGCGCCGAGCAGGCCGGCATCTTGGCCAACTTGAACACCAAGCAGGCATACCGGGGCCAGTACCTGAGTTTCAATCTCAACCTCAATCTGCCGCCGCCGTGCACCACGGGATTCCTTCCGGCGCAACAACAACGCGTTCCCTCCTTCGAGGACTACCCGGCGCGCCCCGCCGGCGACCTGTATTGCCGGGTGCCGCAGGACTCGCCGCTCAACGTGCGCGGCGCCCGGAACCTCCCCTGCGAAACGGTGCCGGGCAAACGCGCGCCGACCGTGAAACTGTGCGAGAGCAACGAACCGTATGTGCCGCTCAACGACGGCTTCAACTGGAAGGGTGACCCGAACGCCACCCTGTCCGGACAAGACGTCCCCCAGTTGCCGCCCGCACCGCCCATCGCGGCAGCGGAGTACGACCCGGCCACCGGCACCTATATCGGACCCGACGGGCGGCGCTACACCCAATCCGACCTGGCGCAGACCGCGCCGAAAGACAAGACGTGGCAGACGATGCTGCTGCCGCCGGGCAGCTGAGGGAGGACCTATGTCCAAATCACCCCGTCGGGCCATTGCGTTCGGGCTGGCCGCCGCGACCGCCTTGGCGACACTGTTGTGCTGGTTCGGCTTTCGCGTCCACAATGAGCAGCAGGAACAGTCTCAGCGCAATCAGTTCCTCCAGGTTGCACGGCAGGCCGCGCTTAATCTGACGACCATCGACTGGCGACACGCCGACGCCGACGTGCACCGGATACTGGACAGCGCGACCGGGGAATTCCACAACGACTTCGCCAAGCGGTCACAGCCGTTCATCGAAGTCCTGCAGGAAGCCAAGGCCAGCACAGTCGGCACCATCACGGAGGCGGCGCTGGAATCACAAACCTCGGATACCGCCCGAGCGCTCGTCGTCGTGTCCGTGCAAACCTCCAATGCCGGTGCGGCCGAACCGGTTCCGCGAGTGTGGCGAATGCGGATCACGGTCCAACGGACCGGAGCTGGGGTCAAGGTCGCCAACGTCGGGTTCGTGGCATGATTGTCCGCACACCAAAAGCATTGGCAAAGATCAACATTCGCTGGGCCAAGGTCATAGGCTACGCGCTGCTGCCAGCCCTGGCCATGACGCTGACAGGCGCCGCGGCGGCGCTGAAGTGGCGGGACGGTTCCGAGCGCGACGCCGCCGTTGCCCGCGTCGAGTCGGTGCAGGCCGCCACCCAGGCGACCATCGCACTGCTGTCGTACCGGCCGGACACCGTCCAACGGGATCTCGAGGCGGCACGGAGCCGGTTGACCGGCAATTTCCTCAACGCCTACACCCAGCTGACCCAAGACGTCGTGATCCCGGGCGCACAACAAAAGCAGATCTCAGCGGTGGCCACCGTACCGGCAGCGGGCGCGGTATCGGCTTCCGCCAGTCACGCCGTTGTGCTGTTGTTCGTGAACCAGACCATCGTGGTCGGTCAGGACGCTCCGACGAGCACCGCATCCAACGTGCGAGTCACCTTGGACCGGATCAACGGGCGCTGGCTGATCTCACGATTCGACCCGATCTGAGTATCCGATGCCGCGCTTACGCCACCGAACCGGAGAAATCAGTGCTGCGATTTTGGCCGGCGCACTTCTGACCGGCGCAACGGCACCCGGCGCGCACGCCGACACGGTTGCTTATCTGGTCAACGTGACCATGCGGCCCGGGTACGACTTCGCCACCGCCGACGTCGCGTTGAGTTACGGACATGCCCTGTGCGACAAGGTTGCTCAGGGCCGCGGGTACGCACCAATCCTGAGCGACATCGAATCCGACTTCGCGACCGCGGATGAGTATCAGGCTTCGTATCTACTCAGCCAGGCGGTCAACGAACTTTGTCCGGCATTGATCTGGCAGCTGCGCAAGTCAGCAGCGGCCCGGTAAGGGAGACACCATGCGACGCTTGTTGCTTGTCCTGCCCACCCTGCTGGCCATGGGCGCCGCGATGGACCCCGGTGCGGCGCACGCCGACAACAAACGGCTCAACGACAGCGTCGTGGCCAACATCTACACGGTGCAGCACCAGGCCGGCTGCACCAACGACGTCAGGATCAGCCCGCCGCTGCAACTGGCGGCCCAATGGCACGCCGTCGACCTGCTGAGGCACCGCGACCTCGACGGCGACAATGGCTCGGACGGATCCATGCCGCAAGACCGGGCGGTCGCCGCCGGTTTCCGCGGCAGGGTGGCCGAGACAGAAGCGATCAATCCGGCCATGGCCATCAGCGGCGTCGAAATCCTCAACCAGTGGTATTACCAGCCCGGGTATTTCGCGATCATGTCGAACTGCGCCAACAGCCAAATCGGGGTGTGGTCGGAGAACAGCCCGGATCGCACGGTGGTGGTGGCCGTCTACGGACAGCCGGACGGCGCCGCCCCGGCACCGCCGAACACGACGAAGCCGCCCGCCGTGGTGGCCCTGCCGGAGAACGTTCCGCTCGACCCCAGCCCGGACTACGACGCCACGGACGAGGTCGAGTACGCGATTAGCTGGTTCCCGTGGATCTTGCGGGGCGGGTATCCGCCACCAGCGATGCCCCCGCAGTGACGCGGGGCTTAGCCGTCGTCGCCGGCCAACCGCTCGGCGGTGGCCGCCAGGACCTGCCGGCAGCCGGCCCACATGCTTGCGATGATGTGGGCGGCCGGTGGCAGGTCCTCGATGCGGCCGGCCACCTGACCGGTGTTGGCGACGCTGGCGTCCATGTCACCGTCGAAGTACAGCCGCTGCACCCGCTGCAGCGCGGCGCCGCCCTCTTCGAATGAGGCTGAGGCGTCCAGCTTTTCGGCGGCCGGTGTGCGGATGACCCGCATCATCCGCCTGCCGTCCAGTGGCAGCAGCACGGTGGAGGTCTCGTCCGCCCGCACTACCGCCTGCTTGAGGTTGCCGTGCACCGGGGACTCCGCCGACGCGAGTAGGCGGGTACCCATCTGGACACCGTCGGCACCGAGCACGAACGCCGCAGCCATGGACCGGGCGTCGCAGATACCGCCCGCGGCCACAATCGGCACGTCGACGTGGGCCGCCACCAGCGGCAGCAGCACCATGGTCGAGGCCCCGAACCGGTTCTTGAACCCGCCTCCCTCGACCCCTTCGACCACCAGACCGTCCACACCGGCGTCGACCGCCTTTTTGGCGGCGGCCAGGGTGCCCACCACGTGGAATACGGTGATGCCCGCGTCGTGCAGGCGCACGGTGAACAGTCTCGGGTCGCCGGCCGACGTGGTGACAAAGCGAATGTCGTTGGCTACCAACAGGTCCACCACGGCTGGATCGCGGTTGAACAGCAGCGCGATGTTCGCCCCGACCGGTCGGTCGGTGAGCTCGTGCACCCGTTGCACATCGGCACGGCCCTGCTCCGAGGTGGTTTCGATGATGCCCAACCCGCCCGCGTTGGATACCGCCGCCGCGAGTTGGGCGCCCGCGATATAGGTCATCGGCGCCTGGATGATCGGAATATCGACCCGCGCCAGCGCGCAGAGCCGGTTGGTCCCGGAGGCGCGGGTCTCCTCAGTCGTCATGGTGGCCTGCGGATTCGGGGTGGCGCGGATCGACGAGGTCGCGAAACCCTTCGGCACGATGCACGGCGGCACCAAGGCTGCGGACCCGTTCGGTCAATGCCCGATCCGAGGTCACCACCCGGATTTCGCCCGGCGCAGGGTCGGCCCGCACCATCCGGACGATCTCGTCATCGGCCGAGTTGGCGGCCGCCCGCGGCGCATACGCCACCTGGATCACCGATGAGGTAAGGGGAGTCGCGAGCGGTCGCTCGAACACCACCGTGACCCGCTCCGCGTCGCTGCCGGAAGCGGCGGACGCCCACGCGTCCAGACGTTCCACCAGCGTCGCCATCGCCCGCCGGCGGTCCTTCCACCAGCCATCCGGGCGACTGCCGATCACGTTCATGCCGTCGACGATCCAGCGCACGAGCAGTTCAGAACCACCGGCGCCTGCGGGACCGCTGCGCGTGCCGCTGCACGGCGGCCTCCTCCAGCACCCCGAGCGCGTTGATGACCTCGAGCTGCGACAGGATGAGCAACCCATTGAGCTGCTTGAGTCGTTCAGGGTTGTTCTCGATCGCTTCCTGGTCGTCGACATAGATCTGCAGGAAGTCACGCAACGCCTTGCTGCCGGTCATCCGTTCGGGGACTTTCATTTGCCGCAGGATGGAGGCCATGTCGGGCTCATCGGTCACAGAACCGCTCCTTGTCGATCGAGTGTCAGCGTTAGCGTAGGAGACCGCGCCCGTATGGGGAGCGATCCGGGGCGGACACCCGAGGGTCGATCAGAGCAGACGCTCGAGGAATTGGCGGTCCGGGAGGTCCTCGCGATCCTGGCGGTCCTGGCGCTGATTGTCGTCCGACTCGTCGGGCGCCGTAGCCGACGCCAGACTCGGTTTTGCGGCACCGCCGGCCGACGTACCGGCTCCCATCCCGCTGCCCAGCGGGGCCGCGCCGCTCATCGCGGACGACCCGGCATTCGCGGCGGCGGAGGTGGCCGAAGATGTCGATGCTTCGGCCGCTCCAGCGACCAGAGGATTGCTTGCCGCCGCGGCGAGTTCGCTCTGCAGCGCGGCCGAACCCAGTCCGGCGCCGCCGCTCGTCGCCGCCGCCGAGCCGAGCCTGGACATCGGGTTGGCGCTGAACAGCAGGGCGCCGGCGGCGTTGTCGTCGGATTCGCCGTACATCCGGGCGATGTCCGTCAGCGCACTCCCGGTGCGCATCAATTCCTCTTGGGCGGCCGTGTTCGACGCCAGCATGGTCGCGGCTTCTTGCGCGAACGCCAGCACCGCCTGGGCGGACACCTCCTCGCCACCCGCCGGGATGAGCCCGCTCAGCACCGACATCGCCGCCGTCGAACCGGCGCTGACGCCCTGGCTACCGATGTCGACCAGTTGCGAGCCGATGTCGCCCGCCGCCGGGTTGTGGGACATGGAGTCCATTGCCATCTGCGTGTTGCTCCTGTGTTTGTGACCGCGCTTACCGCCGGAACCTCCGTTCCGACCGGTGCTGGACAACACATCAATTCTAAGGTCTGCTGCGCGTGCCGGATGCACCTTTTCCCGCGCCTGAGCACAATGCGCAAAACCACGAAATCGTCGCTTACTCCGACTATCGCCTAGAAGCGCGACGGGTCCCAAACAGCGCCATACGTTGGGTTTCAACGCATCACGCGAACAAGGGAGTATCCACATGGAACCCATGACTTTTCACCCCGTCGTTGCCGACCTCGGCGCGCAGGTAGTGCAACTCGGCGGCGACGCCCTCGAAGCCGGTGACCGCGCGTCGCTGTCCGTGACCGGCCTGCCGCCGGCCGGGGCCGATGAGATGTCAGCGCTGGCTTCGGCCGCCTTCCAGAACGAAGCGGCCTCGCTGCTGCAACTGCACGCGGCGGCGCAGCAGGAGCTGATGCGGGCGGGTACGGCATTCATCGAGATCGCGCAGACCTACACGGACGTCGACGAATCGGCAGCCCGCGCGGTGGTGTTCAGCGCTCTGCCGATGTCGGCTCGGTGGTCGGCGGCATAACGCGGCGAGCCGCGGGTCCGCGGGTCAGCGCGTAGGCCGCGCGGCCGGCTTGGGCGTCGCGGCGAATTCCTGTTCGGGCCGTCCCGTCGTCCCGTACCGCAACCCCACCGTGAGTTCGCCGGTGGCCGCCAGCGCGGCCAGGTAGCGCTGTGCGGTCGCCCTGGAGATGCCAATCGCGCCGGCGACCTCCGCCGCCGACATCGGTGCCGGCGAAGCTTGCAATGCCTGCAAGACGAGCTTTTTGGTGGGCGACGCCACGGGGGTAGAGGATTGCGGCGGAAGCACTTTGGGGCGTAGTGCATCCAGCGCGGAGTCCACGTCGGCGGCGCTGAGGTTGGGGCTGGACAGGATCTTGCGGTAGCGCGCGTAGCCCGCTAGCCGGGCGGCCAGCTCGGTCGTTGCGAACGGCTTCACCAGATAGCTGAGCGCCCCGGCCGCCAGCGCGGCGCGAATTGTCTCGGCCTCGGTGGCCGCGGTGAGCACCATGCTGTCGCCGCGCAGTTCACGGACGAAGTCAACACCGGAGCCGTCGGGCAGGTAGACGTCGACCAACGCCAGGTCTACCGGCGCGGCATGCCGCGCCGACGCGAGCGTGTTCGCGGTGGCGACCACCGTGAAACCCGGCATGGCTTCGACGATTCCCGCGTGCATGTTGGCGACCCGGAAATCGTCGTCGACCACCAGCACCGTCAGGTCTGTGCTGCCCATTGCTCCTCCTCCGCCATCACACCCGGAAGTCGGGCGATGAACTCCGCACCGGTCAGCCCCCGCGGGGCAGCCGGGTCGCCCGGACTCGACAACCAGAGTTCGCCGCCGAGGGCACGGCTGATCTGGCGGGACAACGCCAGCCCGATGCCGCGGCCGCCCGGGATCCCGGAGTCCGGCTTGGTGGAGGTGCCCTCGGTGAACAGCAGGTCCACGAAGTCAGTCGCCACCCCGTCACCGCTATCGGCAACGGTGACGTGCAGGGTCGAATCCTGCTGCAGCAGCTCTACTTCCACCACCTTGGTGCTGTTGGCGCTGGTCCGGGCCGCATCGATCGCGTTGTCGATCAAGTTGCCAACCACCGTGGTCACGTCCACTGCAAGTTCGAGCCGACCCGACACCCAGGTGTTGTCGCCGATCTTCAGGGTCACGCCCGCCTCGCGGGCGGCGGCGGCCTTCGCCGCGAGGAAGGCCTGCAGGTGGGTGTCACGGATGGCGTCGAGTCCAGGCACGGTCACACCGAGGGGACCGGAACCGAGCAATTCCTCCAAATAATCCAGGCCCTCCTCGAGGTGGCCGGTGTGCAACAGACCATTGAGCAGGTGCAACCTGTTGGCGAACTCGTGGCGCTGGGCGCGCAAGGCGGTGCTCATCACTTGTACCGCGTCCAGTTGCCGGGTCAGCGACTCGACATCGGTGCGATCGCGTACCACCAGCACGGTGCCCAGCTCGCGCCCTTCGCGCTGCACCTTGCGCGCCGAGACCACCACGATCCGGTGGCCCACGGTGGCCAGCGTGGGCGCCGCGTCTGCGGCGTGGAACACATCGAGAACTCTGGGCGTCAAACCGATCTCGTCGATCCGGCCGCCCAGCCGGGTACCGATCTCGAGCAGCCGGCACGCCTCGTCGTTGACGAAGGTGATGCTGCCGGTCTCGTCGGCGGCCAGCACACCCTCGCCGATCCCGTGCAGCACCGCCGCCTGGGTGCGAACCAGTTCGGCCATCTCGGCCGGCCGCAGCCCGAGGGTCATCCCGCGCCACCGCCGTGCCAGCGCGACCGAGCCCACCACACCGATCAGCAGGGCCGCGCCGCCCAGCGGCGCCAGCACCCGCAGGTTCTTGGAGAACTGTTCGTCGAACTCCTTGGTGGAAATCCCGACACTGACCATGCCCAGCACCCGATTCGTACCAGGTTCCAGCACAGGCACTTTCGCGACGATTGATCGACCCAGGGTGCCTGATTCATGGCGCACTTCCTCGTGCCCGGCGAGCACTTGCGCGGGATCGGTGCTGACCTTGCGGCCCAGTTCGTCGCGGTGCGGATGGGCCAGCCGTACCCCTTGGGTGTTGGTGATGACTACGAACAAGACATGGGTGCGTTGCTCGACGCGGGAGGCGACGGTCTGCAGCGGGCCGGTGGCGAGTTCGGCCACCGAGGCGGGATCGGGCGTGATCGCGGTGTCGTCATACCGGGCGATGTTGTTCAGCACCGTCGGGGAGGAAGCCACGACGCGGGCGATGTCCTTGGCGTGCACACCGTATTGCAGGTCCAGCCGGTGCCGATTGAACTCGGCGAACAGCACAAACGCGACGATCAGGGTCAGCGTGACCAGCACCAGTTGCAATAACAGCACCCGGCTGGCGAGCCGCAAGTCGATGCGACCGGGCATGCGGGGACAATATCACGCGGCGATGAGCAGAATGCGCAAAACTCAACCAAGATCTACCCGGATAGCCTGTCGCGTTCGAAAGGAAATGGTCCGTAGAAATTCTTGAACAGGTCATCCGACGAGCGAAATAACGATAGCCTCCACGAGCACACAGAGTCGTCTCTTTCATTGTCACGACAGCGAGGACAGCAATGTTTGTAGCAGTGATGCCCGAAACGCTCACGGCGACAGCCGCCGACGTAACTGGAATTAATTCGGTGCTCAGATCAGCCAATCTTGCGGCCGGTCCCCAAATTACATCGGTGCTGGCGGCGGGAGCCGACGAGGTGTCGGCGGCGGTCGCAGCGCTGTTCTCCGGGCACGGCGTCGCCTACCAGGGTCTGGCGGCAGAATTGTCCGCAATTCAAGAGCGGTTTGCGCAGGCTTTGCACACAGCCGCCATCAATTACGCCAGTGCCGAAACGACCAATCTCGCGCAGCTGCAACTCCAGGCGGCCACCGCCGGGCAACAAGTGCTCGACGCAGTGAATGCACCCTTCTACGCGCAGTTCGGCCGACCGCTGATCGGCAATGGCGCAGACGCGGCCGCAGGGAGCGGCCAGAACGGCGGTGCCGGCGGGATTTTGTGGGGCGACGGCGGCGCCGGGGGGAGCGGAACCGCCGGGAAAGCCGGTGGCAATGGCGGGGCGGCAGGCCTGATCGGCTCTGGCGGCCAAGGCGGCGCGGGAGGTGCCGGGGCGGCCGGAGGTGCTGGGGGCAGTGGCGGGTGGCTGTACGGAAGCGGCGGTAACGGCGGCGACGGCGGAGCCGCCACAGCGCTCAGTCTGGTCGGAGGTCGTGGCGGCGGGGGCGGAGACGCCGGCCTGTTAGGCACCGGAGGCAATGGCGGACGCGGGGGCGCCGGTTGGACCGGGGCCAACGGCACCAACCCGACCACCTCTACAAACCCGCTCCTGGACGGAGGGGACGGGCCGAGCAACACCGTGGTCAACGGAGTACTCACGGGCGGGAACGGCGTCAACGGCCAGCCCGGAACGGCCGGGGTCAACGGCGGTATGGGTGGCGACGGCGGCAGCGCCGATACCGATGTCGCGGGCGTGACGGGCAACGTCGTCGGTGGCCCGCGCGGAGACGGCGGCGGCGGGTTGCCAGCGTCGCACGTGG
>NZ_HG964937.1:1339923-1398361 GCF_000613245.1 Mycobacterium asiaticum DSM 44297 | reverse complement strand
GTAGCCGGCGGGACGGGCGGCGACGGCGGTCCACAAGGCACCCGCGGGTCCGGCGCACAGGCCGGTCTCGGCGCTGGCCCTGCCGGGTCCCACATCGGCAACCCGGGCCAAAACGGCGCCAGCGGGGCAGGATTCAACGGGATTCGGGGAGCCGACGGTATCGACGGCTGACCACCCGGTGGCAGCATGCGGTCGCCGCCTACGATCAGCGCATGCGCGACTCCAAGATCCTGATCACGGGCGTGACCGGCCAGGTCGCCACCCCGGTTGCCCTGGCCCTGGCTGCCGACAACGAAGTGTGGGGTATCGCCCGGTTCACCGACACCGCGGCCCGCAGCACCCTTGAGCAGTCCGGGGTGCGCTGCGCGGCGGTCAACCTGGCCGCCGGCGATTTCACCGGTCTGCCCGCCGACTTCGACTACGTGCTCAATCTGGCTGTGGCGAAAAGCGGGAAGTGGGACAAGGATCTGGCCGCCAACGCCGAATCGGTCGGGTTGCTGATGGCGCACTGCCGGGACGCGAAGGCTTTCCTGCACTGCTCGTCGGCGGCGGTCTACGACCCGCCCGATGACGCGCTGCGTGCCGAAAGCGCCGCGCTCGGGGACAACCACAAACCGCTGTTTCCCACCTACTCGATCTCCAAGATCGCCGGCGAGGCGGTGGCCCGCTCGACGGCGCGCGTACTGGGATTGCCAACCATTATCGCCCGATTGAACGTGCCCTACGGGGACAACGGCGGCTGGCCGTTCTACCACATGGAGATGATGCTCGGCGGCATCCCGATTCCGGTGCCCCCCGGCGGACCGGCCCGCTACAACCCCATCCACCAGGACGACATCATCGCCACCATCCCGAGACTGCTTGCGGCCGCGTCGGTTCCGGCGACAACGGTGAACTGGGCCGGCGACCAGATCGTCAGCATCCAGGAGTGGTGTGGCTATCTCGGCGCGCTGATCGGCCGCGAGCCGGTGTTCAGTGAAAGCGCCCAGGCGTTGCGCGGCAATCCCGTAGACGTCACCCGGCTGCACGAACTCATCGGTGGCGGCAGCACGGTGGACTGGCAGGACGGGTTGCGGCGGATGGCCGCGAAATATCACCCGGACCTGGTGAGCGCGTAGCTCACAGATAGTTCAGCAGCCGTTCGGCGAACACTTCGGGGTGCTCCCGGTGCATGAAGTGCCCCCCGGTACCTCTTCGACGGTGTACTCGCCGTCGAATACCCGCGCGGCGAACCGATAGTCGGCGGGCTCGGCGATCGGGTCATCGAGACCGGCGAAAACCACCGTGGGCACCGCGATGCGCGCCTTCAGCGACGCGGACGGCACCGGGGACAGTTTGCGGTAATACCCGAAGGCCGCGTTCAGACTGGCCGGGTCGGCGAAGCTGGCGCGCACGGCGTCGAACTCGCTGGGCTCGGGCGTCCAGGTAGGCGACCATCGGCGGTAGATCTGTGGCAATGCGGCGAAATCGTTGCGGGCAAATCGCTTTGGCGCACCGGGCAGCTTGTAGGCGGCGAAATGACGGACGCCCCAGATCTTTTTCAGCGTCGGCTTGAGCGCGGCGGGGTGGGGGATGCCGATCACGAACAGCTTCCGTACCCGCTCGGGCTGTAAACCCGCCGCGCCGTAGGCGGCCGAGGCTCCCCAGTCATGTCCAATGACAATGGCTTCCGTGGCGCCGAGCGCATCGATCAACGCCAACGGGTCGCGGGCGAGCGTCTCCTGGTCGGGGTCGCGGTCCGGAATCGCACTCGGATGGTATCCACGCATGAAAGGACTGACCGCTCGGTACCCCTTCGCGGCGATCCGCGGTCGCAGGTGATCCCACGAATGCGCGGTGTCGGGGAACCCATGCAGCATCAGCACCAGCGGCCCGGCGCCCTCCTCGAGATAGGCGAACCGCAGCCCGTTGGCGTCGACATATCTGATCTCATCGGCCATGACGGGGACGCTACGCCACTAGGGCGCGCATCGGGTTGGCATCACATCACCGCGCCGCCATTGACCCCGAGTACCTGGCCGGTGATGAAACTCGCCTCTGGCGAGCACAAGAAGCCGACCGCAGCCGCGATGTCATCGGCGGAGCCCATGCGGCCCACCGGAATTCGCTTCGCCAATTGATCGGGCGCGCCGAGTCTGCCTTCGGCCTGCCACTGCCGCGACATCGGCGTGTCGATACTGGACGGTGGGACGTTGTTGACCGTGATCCCGTGCGGCGCATACTCGCTGGCGAGCGATTTCGTCAGGGTGATGACCGCACCCTTGGCGGCCGCGTAGTGGGCCATGTTGGGCGAGCCCCGCTGGGCACTCGACGAGGAGACCATCACGATCCTGCCCCACCCCGCGGCGACCATGTCCGGCAGCGCGACCTGACAGCAATGGAAGGTCCCCGTCAGGTTGATGTCGATGATTTCGGCCCACGACTCGACGGTGATGTCGGCGAAGGGCGCAAACGCCGCCTTGCCCGCACTGGTCACCAGGACGGCAACCGGACCCAGCTCGGCGCGTACCGCGCCGAACGCGGCCTCGACGCCCGGGCGGTCCCGCACGTCGACCTCGATACCCGTTGCGGTGACACCGTTTTCACCCAGCTCTGCGGCGACCCGCCCGGCGGCGCCGCCGTCGATATCGAGCACCGCGACTCGGTGACCGCGGCGGCCGAGCTCATGACAGATGGCCTCGCCGATTCCCGACGCGCCACCGGTGACCACCGCCACCCGATCCTGCACCGACAACCTGGTACCCCCTTCAAGATTCGTCCGTCAGATCCTGCACGTGGCGGCGGTATACGACTCTGCCGGCGCCCGCCCAATTGCCTTCCGGCACCTCTTGGATCAATGTCCACACGTGGTATGCGCGCGGACCCACCGGGTCGATGTCCGCCGCCGCGCAGACCGCCGCATGCACATCGGCGGCCAGCTGCTCCTTACCCTCCGTCGACAATGCCGCGTCGAACGCCGTCACATCCACCCGGAACCGGGGTTCGCCGGGGTGCCGCCCCCCGACCAACTGCGCATCGGGGTCGGTCGGGTGCAGATAGACCACGGTGTTGTCCCGCAGGAACGGGGTGTCCGGCGCGCGCTCGGCGCGCAGCAGCGCCGTGACCAGTTCGTCGGCCAGCGTCCGTAGCGCGTCATCACGTATCGATCCGCGCACGTACGTCAGATCGATCATCGGCACTTGGCGAGCCTAACCGCTGTGTCGATCGGCTTTTCTGCGGCCGTGCCGCGATAGTGTTACGCCCGGCAAACCCCGGTGGCGATGCGGTGCCGCGCTGGCCGGCCCGCGGGGAGGAGAGCGGATGGCAGCCGCCGCCCCCACTGCCGCCGCGGCGCGCCGCGCACTCTGGCCGCGTCTGGTGGGCGGTGCCGCTCTTGTCGTCCTCGGTATGTGTGCGGCCGGCGTGTTGGTGACCGCGCCGCGCTCGACCACCGGCAGTCTGGCCACGCGCACCAACTGGGCGCTGGCGACCGCGCTGCCGGTGAGCACCGATTTCCCGCAGGATTGGGGTTATTCGTTGACCGGACGGTTGGAGCGCCCCGCGGCGGCACCCGTATCCAAGACCGTCTCCAAAGCGTCGGGTCCGCCAAGCCAGGGTCCGGTTGCCGCGCTGTATGCCCCGGACAGCTGCAGGGACATCCCCGCCGTTCTTGACCATGCCGGTTCCGCGTTGGCCGCGTTTGTACACGTGGACCGGTACGCCCAGTTGTTCGTCCAGGACGCTCCGCCGGCCGATGCCGCAGCTACCGGGGAGTCGCATGAGCACGGCCCCAACGCCCGCTTCGCGATCTGGGTCGTCGACGACGGTCCGGGGCAGATCGCCCAGTACTCGACCTGGCTGGACCGATGCGGCTCATACCAGGTCACAAATCACTTCCTGGACGGTGAGGTCAAGAACCGGCGAGAGGTGAGCACGTCGGTCGAGGCGCGTTCGACCGAGGGCGCCGACGCAGCGGTCGCGGTGACTCGCACGTTCAAACCGATCGCCGGGCGTGACCCGGCTTCGACTTACCACGTCGAGTACTACGCCGTGCGTGGCGTGCTGCTGGAGTGCACGATCTATCTGGAAGGCGACGAACTCGGCCGCGCCAAGCAGATCGCGGCACGCACGCTGCAAAGGTTGCGTGCGTTGTGAATTCGCGGACTCCCTGGCTGGTCACGGGTGCGCTGTGCGTCGTCGCGGCGGCGGCAGTGCTGATTTCGGTCCCGGCCGTGCTCAAATCCGAACGCCATCAGGATAATTCGAGTCAGGGCGCGCTGGCCCCGGACCTCGCCGCACTCAGCGATAAGCAGCTGGCCGACCTGCTGCCCAAGGAGAACGATTTCCCGGCCGCATGGACGGTCAGCGAAATCAAGCAACTCTCGGATACGTTCGGTTACTTCAGGTATCACGTCGACGACGAGGGCCTGGGCATCAACCCGGTGGAGTGCTTCTCGGTGCTGGGCGTGGCGTCCACCGGCGCCTTCGATGCGGCCGAGGTCTTTGGACATGATCGCGCCGATCCGCCGGAAGTTGCCGCCCGCAGGGACATTCGACTGATGATCGGCCGGGAGTTCGATCCGGCGGGGTTCGACGCATTCACTCATCAGGTGTCGCGTTGCCTGCAGTTCAGCAGTGCCGCCGCGGGCAGCTACACCGTTCGTATCCTCGAGGACACGCGCTCCGGCGGTGGGCCGCAACGGTTCCGCTATTCGGTCACCACCACGATCGGCACCGACCCGTCCGACGAGACACGTACCGACTACTACTCCTATGCGCGCGCCTCGGGATTGATCCTGACCGGCGCGGCCAGCACCGGTCATGAACAACCCTTCGACGCATTGTTCGACAGCACGCTGAGCCGGATCGCCAACCGCTGACACCGGCCTTCAAACGGGAAATGGTTCCGGACCCCAGGGTCCGGAACCATTTCGGCTACCGGTCAAAGGCGGTCCGACTCGGCGCCCTTGTAGTAGCGAGTCAGGAATCCGGTCGCGCCGATGGCCGCGGCGATGCCGACGACGGCGGTGAACACCAGGCTGAAGGCCACCGACCCGGCGAACCAGCCGAACGTCATGGCGATGTAGAGCATCCAGAGCAGCCGGAAGAAGGACAGACCGGCCAGCACGGCCAGGCTGATGCCGATCCACAGGCTGCGCTGCCGGTCGACACGGTTGATTTGCGCTTCGATGCCGGCGGGGACGATGTTCATGGGAGTGTCTTCCTCTCGTGGGGCGCCGCCTCGTTGGCGTCGTCGTTGCGCCAACTACACATCCGCCGCACGGCTACCGATCCCAATCCTTGGTGCCTTATCAATGTTGAGGCGGGCGGCTCATCTCGTCCTGGAACATCCGGTACCGCTCGGCGCGGCCGGGTCTGCGCCGAACGATCAACCAACCCGCAACCAGGAGCACAAACCACGCCGGGAACCACATCATCCCGACGGCCGTATCCGGCTGGGTGGACAGTGTCCAGATCACAAATGCGAAGAACGCCAGGATTGCCCAGCACATCGCGACACCCCCAGGCATCTTGTAGATCGATTCGGTGTGCCGCGCGGCATACCGCCGGCGATAGACCAGGTAACTGATCACGATCATCGTCCAAATGAACATGAACAGCAGCGAGGCGACGGTGGTAACCACGGTGAAGACATCCATCACCGAGCCGCCGAGGTAGAGCAGCGGGATCGAGACCAGCAACAGCGGGGCGGTCAACAGTACTGCGGATGCCGGCACCCCGCCGCGATTGAGCCGGCTGAACAACGACGGCGCGCTACCTTCGTCAGCAAGGCCGAAAAGCATTCGCCCAGTGGAGAATACGCCGGAATTGGCCGAGGAAGCCGCCGATGTGATCACGACGAAGTTCACGATCGACGCCGCGGCGCCGAGGCCGGCCAGGGCGAACATGGTCACGAACGGCGACTCACCACTGGCGACCTTCCGCCACGGCACCACCGCCAGAATCGCCAGCAGGGCACCGATATAGAAAATTGCGATGCGCATCGGAACGGCGTTGATCGCGCGGGGAAGAGTACGTCGGGGATTCGCTGTTTCGGCCGCGGCGGTGCCGACGAGTTCCACGCCGACGAAGGCGAAGAACGCGATCTGGAAGCCGCCGACCAGTCCCATGACTCCGGTTGCGAAGAATCCGCCGTCTGTCCAGAGGTTTCCGATTGTGGCGAGGTCCCCAGTGGGGGAGACGAACCCGGTGGTCACCAGGACCACTCCGACCACGATCAGTCCGAGGATTGCGATGATCTTGATCAAGGCGAACCAGAACTCGATCTCCCCGAAGTGGCGGACGCTGAACAGGTTGATGAGCACCACCAGCGAGACGGTGGCCAACGCCGGCAGCCACAACGCAAGGTCGGGCCACCAAAACCGCGAATAGCCCACGATCGCAACGATTTCACCGATGCCGGTGACCACCCAGGCAAACCAGTAGGACCACCCGACGAAGAATCCCGCGGCCGGCCCCAGCAGGTCGGCGGCGAAGTCGACGAAGGACTTGTAGTTGAGGTTGGACAGCAGCAGTTCGCCCATCGCGCGCAGCACGAAGAACACAAAGAATCCGATCACGGCGTAGACCACGACGACCGCAGGGCCCGCCTGGGTGATCGTGCGTCCCGACCCCATGAACAAGCCGGTGCCGATCGCACCGCCGATCGCGATCAGCTGTATCTGGCGGTTGGACAGCGCCCTGCGCAGGTGGGAGACGCCGCCGGTCAACATGGGACGACAATAGAGGTCGCGGCGGGCAATTCAACCGCTTTGCCGAACCTTGCCCAGCAAGCCTTTTCTCCCGACTAGGCCAGGAAGGCACCACCCGTCGAGGTGATGATGTCCCCGGCGGCCAGGTCGTCCTTCTTAAGTTTCGACAACAGGATCCCGATGTTGTCGCCGGTGGTCGCGGTGTCCACCTTCTTCCGGAATTGCTCGATGGCGTCGACCCGCACCGTCGGCCCGTCGTTGATGCGCACCTGATCACCGACGCGCAGTTCTCCGTATTCCACTCGGCCGGTGGCTACCGCACCGCGGCCGCGGATGACGAACACGTCTTGCACGGTCATGCGAAACATGCGCCAACGCTACTCTGAGCCCGTGGGCTGGTTCGAAAGGGCAAGGAAGGCCAGCGCGGGCCGGCGAGTCACCCGGGCCGATCAGCGGGCGGCGCTGGAATCACTGGCAGAACTGCACGCCCTGAACGGCGACCGGGAGCGTCTGATGCGGGACGGCATCGAGGGCGTCGCCACCATCGCCGCGATCCGGCCGAACGTGGCAACCACCGCACTGGGCCATTGGCACGAGCTGGTGCTGGATGTGCGGCTGCCCGACCGAGACGAATACCGGGCCACGCGACGCATCGCACTCGAACTGTCTACGGCGCCGCACATCTCGGCGGGCGCCGAAGTGCCCGTCCGCGTCGACCCGCGGGATTCGTCGAAGGTCCTGGTGTTGGCGGATCTGTAGCCCGGTGGGCGCGAGCAGACCTAAAACCCCGCACACGCTCGCCGTGTCGCGGGCTTTTACGCCTGCTCGCCAGTCATGGCCCTGCCCAGCAGGGTGATCTCCATCAGCCGTCGCAGCACGGCATACGCACTCTGGTCCGCGGCCGGGCCGGATAACCGGCCGATATCCACGGCGAGGGCGAAGGCCGCGTGCACGGCGTACCGGGCCCGGCCCATGGTTAGCTCCGGCCGGGCGGCCACGGCGAGCCGGGCCCAGGATTCAACGGTGGAGCGCTGGATGTTGTACAGCATCACGGCGTCGGCTTCCGGAAGATTGTGCCGCTCGGTGAAATACACATGAGCAAGTTCGGGGTTGGTCAGCGACCGCGCGACGTAGGCGTCGATGAGCCCCGTCAACGCCGCCTCGGGATCGCTGTTGAGGGCCAGCACGGTGGAGAGGTCACCGGACTGCTGATCCGCTGCCCGGCGGTAGGCGACACCCAGGATGTCCGCCTTGCCCGGGAAGTACTGATAGATGCCGGCCACCGGAATGCCGACGGCGGTAGCAATGTCCTCCATGCTGGTCTCGCGGTAGCCGCGCTCGTGAAACAGCCGCATCGACTCGTGCAGCAGTAGTTCGTAACTCCCCGCGGATTTCGTCATCGACTGTGCCCGTTGCGGTTTGACTTCGCCGACGGGTGCGGTAGGGAGCTCGGCGAACAGCAGAGCGGTGGTGATGTCGGTCAATGTGGCGCGAATCTCGCCGGTGGCAAGGCGAGAGCGATGATCGGTGATGCTGCCGATCACGCTCAGCGTCGCCGCCGACAGTGTCCAGCGCTGGCGTGAGGTCAGCTCCGGCCGAATCGCCATCAGCGGCCGCTGCAGGCGCCGGTTGACCACTTTGATCTGGTCTCCCAGCGCTTGCTGGTCATCGCCGTGGAGATAGCGGCCTTCCCAGCGGTACAAGCCGCCGGCAGTGCGGTTGACGATCGTGATGTCGATCAGGGCGCGGATCAGTGCCCGCAGTGTCTGTTCAGGGTCCGCGTCGGCGGGCAACCCGTCGACGAATGCCGTGGCGTCCACCAGATTTTGTCCGAGCGCCAGCACGGCATCCCGAAACAGTTCGTACTTGCCTTGGGAGTGCCGGTACAGCGCCGCCGCCGAGATCCCAACGCGCGCCGCGATGTTTTCCATGCTGACCGCGTGGTAGCCGAGCTCGCTGAACGCATCGGCCGCGGCCCGCGCAATCTGGGCCTTGCGGTCCTTCGGGCGCCGCTTCACCTGATCCGTGGGCGGGCGGCTGGCCGAGGGCATAAAGATCACCGTAGCGGCGCGACGACCGCAGGAAATTCTGGCCCGCTAGGCGAGCCGGGCGAGTAGCTCGGCGGCGAGTTGTTCGCCCCGGTCCTCTTGCAGGAAGTGCGCCGCACCCTCGATCCGCACCTGCTGGCCCGCGGTCGGGATCAGCTCGCAGAACAGCTCGCCAGACTTCGGGTAGGGGAATACCGGGTCGCTGTCCGAAAAGGCAATCAGTGCAGGCTTATTCCAGCGCGAGAGCTGATCGGTGATCTCGAGCATCCGGGCGGCGCCGGGTGCGTCCTCGGCGATCGGGACCAGCAACGGGAACTGGGCGGCGCCGGCCTTCGATTCCGGGATGGGGAACGGCGCGTCATAGGCGGCGACGATCTCGTCGGGCAGCTCGGTGGTGGTCGCGCTCTGAATGACAAAACCCACCGGCAGGTCCGGGTTCTTCTCCGCGAAGTTGCGCCAGGCCATGAAACCCTTGGACACCCGACCGGTGAACAGGCCCGTGTTCATCACCATCAAGGCGCCGACGTGAGGCTCGTGCTCGACCGCCCAGCGCAGCCCGATCGGACCACCCCAGTCCTGGACGACGACGGTGGCATTCTTCAGCTCGAGAGCACCGAGCACCTTGGCGACGAACTCGCTGTGCCGGTCGAAGCTGTACCACCGCCGGTCGGTGGGTTTGTCGGACCGTCCAAAACCCGCGTAGTCGGGGACTATGACCCGGCGCCCGGCGGCGACCAAGGGCGGCAACATCTTCCGGTAGAGGTAGGCCCAGGACGGCTCGCCATGGAAACACACGACCGGTGAGCCATCCCTTGGGCCTTCGTCCAGGTAGTGCATTCGCAGGCCGTCGACCTCGAGATAGTGCGGCGTGAAGTCGTATCCGGGGAGGTTTTCGAATCGCGCATCGGGAGTGCGGAACACCTCGGGGGCGGGGGAACTCATAGCGGGCGATCTCCTTCGACGTGGTGGCCCGCGCCAAAGTATCCGACTTTTGACTGACCAGTCAACTATTCGATACCATGCGCGCGTGCCACGCACTTCGGACGCCCGCGATCGCATCGTGTCGAACGCTGCCCGCCTGTTCCTCGAACGCAGCTACCACGCCGTCGGGGTGGAAGAACTCTGCGCGGCCGCCGATGTTCGGAAAGGCAGCTTCTACCACTACTTCCCATCGAAAGCCGACCTGGCGAAAGCCGTCATCGATCTGCATCTGCAGCTGTTCGCGGCCCGGCTGGCCGGTCAGCCGGGGGATACGCCGGCCGAAACCCTGTCCTCGATCCCATCCGCGATCGGCGGGATTCAGGCAGCCCTACACGCCCAGTTCGGACGATTCGTGGGCTGCCCGTTCGGCAACCTCGCCGCCGAACTGTCCACCACCGACGAAGCTGTCCGCAGCCACCTCGCCGACCGACTGGCGGACCTGCAGGGCCGGCTCGCCGCGATCTGCCGTGACGCCGCGGCGGCGGGGATGCTGCGCGCAGACGTCGACCCGGACCGGCTGGCCCACGCCCTGTTCGCGCACTACCAGGGGCTTATCCTGCTCGCCAAGCTGCACGGCTCAAGCGTTTCCGAGTTGGAACCGGCCCTGCGAAATTTTCTCGACGCGTATCTGGCTGAGCCGGCCGCTAACCGTTGATCTTGACCATCAGTTTGCCGACGTTCTTGCCGTCGAACAGCATGTTGATCGCGGTTGGCAGCTGCTCGAAACCTTCGACCACCGTTTCCAGCGGTGTCAGCTTGCCCGCGGAGATCAGAGCGGCGATCTCGCTAACCGCTTCCTGTGTGCGGCCGAGGTGGTCCAGCACGATGAAACCCTGCAGCGTCGCACGCTGGACGAGCAGGTTGCCGAAGGCCCGCGGCCCCGGCGGCGGCTCCGCGTCGTTGTAGCCAGAGATCAAGCCGCACAGCGCAACTCGCGCATTGATGTTCAACCGGGCGAAGATCGCATCCATGATGTCACCGCCGACGTTCTCGAAGTCGACGTCGATGCCGTCCGGGGTCGCCGCCGCCAACTGTGCAGCCCAGTCCGCAGCCTTGTGGTCGACGGCCGCGTCGAAGCCGAGTTGTTCGGTCAGCAGCGCACACTTCTCGGGGCCGCCGGCGATCCCGACGACGCGCGCACCGTCGGCCTTGGCGAGCTGTCCGGCCACCGAACCCACCGCGCCAGCGGCGGCCGAGACCACCACCGTCTCACCGGGTTTGGGCTTGCCGATGTCGCGGATACCGATCCACGCGGTCAACCCCGTCATCCCAAGCGCACCCATGTAGGCACTCGGCGACACGCCCTCGGCGACTTCGACCGGCATCACCATTGTCGACGCCGAGGCGACCATGTACTCCTGCCAGCCAAGCAGGCCCTGCACGACCTGGCCCACCGGAAGGTTCGGGTTCTTGGACGCGATGACCTCGCCGATCCCGCCACCGCGCATCACCTCGCCGATGCCCACCGGCGGCAGATACGAAGGAATGTCGTTGATCCAAGCCCGATTGGTCGGGTCGAGCGAGATCCAGTCGACGCGGACCAGTGCCTCGCCGTCGCCGATATCGGTTATCGGCTGCTCGTCGAGTTCGAAAGTATTGGGCCCGATGCGCCCGGTGGGACGTTCGCGGAGCAGGAAACGACGGTTTCGGTCGGCCATGAGCGAACCGTACCGGACTCACAACTTGGGAAACTGCGCCCGCGAACGATCGGGGCTCGTTGTCACCGCCGGCTGCTATAACCCAACGTATGCCAGGCAGTGACCACGTCATCACCCACGTTTCCGATACCGCCCGTTGGACCGCTTTGCACCGGGCCACCGAGTCGGCTCGGCCGGATGCGTTGTTCGAGGATCCGCTCGCCGAACGGCTAGCGGGCCCACAGGGCCGGGCCATCGTCGCCCACGTTCCGCGGTCAACACGGGACGGCTGGTGGCTGGTCGCACGCACCAAGATCATCGACGACGCGATTCTTCGTGCGATCGGCGACGGCTGCGACCGGGTGCTGAACCTGGCCGCCGGCCTGGACACCCGCCCCTACCGATTGCCCCTGCCGGCCGAATTCCCGTGGGTAGAAGCCGATCTGCCGCCGTTGCTGGCCGAAAAGACGCAGTTGCTCGCCGACGAGACGCCGCGGTGCCGGCTAACCCGCGCCGCCGTCGACCTGGCCGATGCGGACGCCCGCGATGCGTTCCTGCAAGAAGCGCTCGCGGGGGCCACCCGGGCGCTGGTGCTGACCGAGGGGCTGTTGATGTATCTGGAGGAACCGGACGTGGCCGCGCTTTCGGCGGCCATCAAACGACCGGAGGTGGGGTGGTGGATGCTCGATTTCGCCGGCCCGGGCCTGAAAAGAATGATGAACAAGAAGATGGCCGGGCTGCTGCAGAATGCGCCATTCCGGTTCGCCCCCGACAACGGGTTGGCCTATTTCGAAGGCCTTGGGTGGCACGTCGTCGAAGCCGAATCGCTGCTGGGCGCGGCGCGCCGGTTCGGTCGTCTACCAGTGCCGATGCGCGCAGCGGCACTGCTTCCCCAGCCGGATCCGCGCCATCCCGGCCCCCGCAGGCCTTGGAGCGCGGTCGCCCTGCTGACTCCCTAGACCCGTCCGCATATCGGACCCCGATCGTCGTGCGATAACGAATTCACGGCAAATTCTCATCTTGGGACACGGTTAGGTCTCAGCTTTGCTGGGCATCCTGGCGAACAGAGCTTAAGAACCACAGGTTGTGGCTTTCGGTGGTAAATCGGAGAGGAGTTGACAATCGTGGCGAATTCTTCTGAGGCGAAGGTAATTTATCTGCAGTCCCATCCTCGCTGGGCCGCAGCTCAGCGCCGCGAACGCCAACTTCAGGAAGCGATGCGCCGGCACCCCGCGCATATCGGTAGGCAACGCGCCGCCGCGGCCGGTGGCACCCTGCACACCCGGGACCGTGCCTTCGGCCTGTACTCGGCCGGCGACGCACCCGCCTAGCGTTTTCGCACGGTAGCCGGTTTAACCACCGGCGGTTAACCGATTGCCCGACGCACGACTGTCCTCGGTATTTGCTGCATTTTTGCGGCTGGCTACCCCCTTATCCTGAGAGCGACCAATGAGGGGAGCGGCCATGTCCAACCCGCCAGCCACGACGCGCGCGGTTTTTCCCGACATCAGTTCCCGGGCATGGGAGCACCCCGCAGACCGGACCGCGCTGTCCGCGCTACGCCGGCTCAAGGGATTCGACCAGATCCTGAAGCTGCTGTCGGGGATGCTGCGGGAACGCCAACACCGGCTGCTTTACCTGGCCAGCGCCGCGCGGGTGGGCCCGCGCCAGTTCGCAGACGTGGACACGCTGCTGCAGGAGTGCGCCGACGTGCTGGACGCACCGGAGAAGCCGGAGCTTTTCGTCATCCAGTCCCCGGAGGCCAACGCATACACCATCGGGATAGACCAGCCGTTCATCGTGCTCACGTCCGGGCTGTACGACCTGATGACACACGACGAGTTGCGGTTCGTGGTTGGCCATGAACTCGGGCATGCGCTGTCCGGGCACGCCGTCTACCGCACCATGATGATGCATTTGATGCGGCTGGCGCGGTCGTTCGGATTCATGCCGGTCGGAGGCTGGGCGCTGCGGGCGATCGTCGCGGCCCTGCTGGAATGGCAACGGAAGTCGGAGTTATCCGGGGACCGCGCCGGGCTGCTGTGCAGCCAGGACTTGGACACCGCGGTCCGGGTGGAGATGAAACTTGCCGGCGGCAACCGGCTGGACAAACTGGACTCGCAGGCCTTCCTGGCCCAGGCCCGGGAGTACGAACGGTCCGGCGACATGCGCGACGGCGTGCTCAAACTGCTAAACCTGGAACTGCAGACCCACCCCTTCTCGGTCCTGCGCGCTGCCGCCCTGACCCAGTGGGTAGACACCGGCGGGTACGCCAAAGTGCTGTCCGGCGACTACCCGCGTCGCGCCGATGACGACAAGGCATCATTCGCCGACGACCTGGGCGAGGCGGCTCGTCACTACAAGGACGGCTTCGACCAATCCGACGACCCGCTGATCAAGGGGATTCGCGACGGCCTGGGCGGCCTGGTCGACGGCGTCGGGCGCGCGGCCACCACCGCGGCGGATTCGCTGGGCCGCAGAATCAACGAGTGGCGGCAGAAGCCGGAGGAGTGACGTCGACGGGTTCGGTGACCAAGGCGTCCGGAGGGCTAGTTACCAGACGCGGACATAGTCGACGAGCATCTGCGCGGGGTAGGTGCCCGGTCCGGGATCACCGCCGCCCGAACCCGCCACAGCGAGATTCAGAATCGGGAAGAGCCGGTAGCCGGGGTTGTTGAACGGCCAGTCCGCCAGCGAATTCGCCGGGACGGTGAAGTACGGCGCGGCCCCGTCGGTGTAGTCCTGCCAGAACCGCATGCCGGCGTCGTCCCACTGGACTCGCCACGTGTGCCAGGCACTGTCGAGGGCGAGGTTGTGGGTTTTCCATTCGGAGCCGTTGGCTTTGGCGTGCACGGTCGTCGCGGCGGGCCACTTGCCGTTGCCGTACCACTCGAGGATGTCGATTTCACCTTGCGCGTCACTGGACAACCACCACGCGGGCCAGCAGCCGGCTGTCAGGCAGTCCAATTTGATGCGGGCTTCCCAGGTGTGGCCGATGTCGCCTTCCCACGAGCTGAAAATCTTGCCGCCGTAGTAGGTGTTGCCGTCTTTCGCCGCGCGGATGACGAGATTGGAGTTTCCGTCCACAAACACGTTCTGCCGGTCGTCGCGGTACTGGCCGACGTGCTCGGGCAGCTCCCAGTAGGTGGGGTCCTTGATCGTTTCGCGGGCCTTGGACACCGTCCACTTGGCGGGATCGGGCGCAGAGCCGGCCGGCCCGTCGAACTCGTCGTGGAAGATGTATGGTCCCGATGCGCCGCTGGGCGCCGCGGACGCCTTTGGTGCGGGGGCCAGGGCGGCGGCACCTGTCATCAGGCCCGCCAGTTTGAGCATGCGGCGTCGATCCATTTCGGGCATTAGCAAGCGACCATAGCAGTCACACCAGACGCGTTGAAAATTCGCTGATCCGCACCGCTTGCCGTCAGCCGGCCGCCGGCGGCCGTGTCATAAAGGTCAGCCGGTGTCCATATGCCGGGGTCTTGCGTCCGTTGCCGGCGTTGATGAACTGCCCGAACGGCGGGGCCACGGGGGTATTGCCGACGACGGCTCCTTCCGCCGCGGCGGGGATGGCGGTGCCGTTGCTGATCGCCGTCGCCCCGGTACCGGTTGCCGCGTTCACCGAGCTGGTCCAGCTCGCGGGCACTGACAATCCGCTGAGCGGTACCGCCCTGCCGAGTCCCGCGGTGACGCTGCCGATCTTGGTGCCGAGGGTGCCCGCCGCAGTTCCCGCGGCTTGGGCCGCGCCCTGCGCCGCACCTTCGGCCGCCTTGAGCGCGTTGTTCATGAACGTTGTCATAGCGATCGAGCCGCTGCTGGCCTGGCCGAAGGCCTGCCCGGACTGGAACACCGCCGTGATCGCCGACACATACGGCGAGAGGTATTTGCTGTACAGCGGCACTATGTCGTCCAGCGGCGTGTTGGCCATCAGCCACTGGTCGATCGCCGGGCCATTGATCGGCGAGGAGAGTGTTTGTAGGACGTCCGCCACCCGCGGGTTTACCTGACCGGCGATATTCATGATGTTGCTGATGCCGTTGTTGTATTGCGACTTCAACACGGCGATCGCCTGGTCGATCAACGCGTAGGGATCTGCGACGTCCGTTGGCTCGGGCAATTCCACCAGTTCGGCCGCGGCCGCGGAGTTGCCCGCGTAGGTGTACATGGCCGTGGCGTCCTGCGCCCAGAATTCGGCGTAGAGGGCTTCGGTGGCCGCGATCGCCGGGGTGTTCTGCCCGAGGAAGTTGGTCGCGACCAACACCGCCAGCAGCGCGCGGTTGGCCTCGATCACCGGCGGCGGGATCGTTGCCGCAAACGCCGCCTCGTAGGCGGCCGCGGCGGCGAACGCCTGGCTTGCCGTCTGCTCGGCCTCGAGCGCGCTGTCGTCGAGCCAGGTGATGAACGGCGTCACCGCCGCAAGCAGCGACGCCGACGACGGCCCCAGCCAGGGGCCGCTGGTCAGTTCGGTGATCACCGACCGGTGGCCCGCCGCGGCGGACTGCAGGTCGGTCGCGAGTGCACTCCAGGCCGCCGCGGCAGCTAGCAACGGACCCGACCCGGGACCGGCGTACATGCGCCCGGAATTGATCTCAGGCGGCAACAAGCCGTAGTCAACCATTAGCTTTTTGTCCCCCAGAGCCGGCCGTTAGCCGGCGGCCGGCGGCTTCGCCATGACCGAAGGCTTGAAGCCATAGGTCGGTTGGTTGCGGCCGTAACCACCGTTGACGAACTGGCCGAACGGCGGGGCCATCGGGAAGCTGTTGCCTTCCGCGCCGGTCGAGATCGCCGAGACGAGGCCGGGGTTGGTGGTGGCCTGCCACGGAACCCAGTTCGCCGGCACCGACAGGCCCCCGATAGGAGTTGCCTTACCCAGACCCGCGGCCACGGCGCCGACCTTGGACGCCACCCCGGCCGCCGCCGAACCGGCGGCCTGAGCGGCGGCGCCGGCGGCCGACGCCGCACCCTCGGCCGCCTTACCCGCCGCCGCGGCTGCAGGCTTCGCGAAGTTGGCCATGGCGGTGAGACCGTTGCTGACCTGACCGAACGACTGCGTCGACTGGATCATCGCCGCCAGCGAGTTCACGTACGGGGACAGGTACTTGCTGTACAGCGAGACGATGTCATCCAAGGGAGTGTTGGCAGCCAGGAACTGGTCGATGGCCGCGCCGTTGATCGGCGCAGACAGCGTCTTCAGCACGTCGCCGACCCGTGGCGTGATTTGCGACGTCACGTTGTTGACGTTGGTGTAGACGCTGTTGACCTGAGCCTTGAAGACCGCGATGGCCTGGTCGGCGACGCCCATCGGGTCGGCGACTTCGGCCGGGGCGGGCAGCTCGGACAACTGGGCGGCCGACGCCGACCGGCCGGCGTAGGTGTACATCGCCCCCGAGTCCTGAGCCCAGAATTCGGCGTACTGCGCCTCGAGCTGCGCGATCGCCGCACTGTTCTGGCCCAGCAGATTAGTGGTGATCAACTCCTGCAACTGGGCACGGTTGGCCGCGATCAGGGGCGGCGGCACGCTTGCCGCAAAGGCCGCCTCATAGGCGGCCACGGCCGCGCTCGCCTGGCTTGCCGCCTCACCGGCCTGCTCGGCGCTGGTCTCCAGCCAGGTGATGAAGGGGCTCACGCTCGCCAGCAATTTCCCCGCCGCCGGCCCGAGCCACGGTCCACTGGTCAACGCGGTGATCACCGATCGATGCCCGGCCGCCGCGGCTTGCAGATCAGCCGCCAGCCCACTCCAGGCGGTAGCGGCCGCGAGCAGCGAACCTGCCCCCGGACCGGCGTAGATCCGCCCGGAGTTGATCTCGGGCGGCAGCAAGCCGTAATCAACCATCGCTATTTATCCCCTAAGTCCGGTGTTTGTGCGCTCAGTGAGCAGCAGCGGCGTTGGCGGCTTCGGTCTCCGCATACGAACCCGCGCTGGTCGCCAGCGTGGCCGTGAGAGCCGCCTGGATCTGGGCCGCACGCGCGTGCAGTTCTTGGAACCGCGCGGCGTGGGTGGCGAACTGTACGGCCGTCAGAATCGACACCTCGTCGGCAGCGGCGGGAACGACGCCCGTCGTGGGCCCGGCGGCTGCCGCGTTACCCACGTTCAAGGCGGCGCCCAAGGACCGCAGGTTGCTGGCGGCCGCGGCCAGGTGCTCTGGATAAGTGCGGACGAAAGACATAAAGTTCCTCCATCGGGGCTGTGGGGACGGTCGCTCGGCTCAATACACGTCTATGTGCTGCCGTTGTCTAAGGACGGTATTGACAGAGCGTCCGCCGGTTCAACGCACTCGATTCTCCGGAATGGACCCTGATCTTGATGTTTCCTCAACATTCATGTTGATTTTTAGTCACACCTACTTCATAGAAATCGCGCAGCCTCCCCGCAGTTCTTCGGCGGATAATCTGCGGCTCCGAGCTGGACGCTCCGACCCGCGTGTCGAGTGCGGGCCTGTCGATCTTCCGAGGCACCCCGGACCCGCATCCAGACCAGGGCTGGCATCTAAACCCGTTGCAGCGGCGGCTATTTCGCGCGGCAGGGGGTGACGCCTGACCCCCACCGATGGGGCCGCCTGGGTCGCCTCGGTGCCGGGATCGGCGCCGCGTTTTGCGCGCACGGCGAAAATCGGTCACCGGAAACCGGTGATAGGCGGCACCGGCGAACTCACCAAAATGCCGCCGCGGCCGCCCCATAGCACAGCGAAGTGAATCGATGAAGATAAATCCACACGCTGACCATATGAAATTCCACTGCAACAGTTCGGCGCAGCGTGAACTTAATTACCCGCTGGGCGTTCCCGGAATTCCATCCGTGACACCGTATTCTTCACGATGATTTTATTTCCGGCAGTCGGGGGGCCCACGGTGGCCGAGGCGTGGCTGGCATGTGACCCGGTTGCGACGCCGGGCGGGGACGCTGAACTCATGACGGTGCTGATCGTTGGCTGCGCGCTGGGGATGGCTTTGTGCATCGGTTACCAGTGGGGCCGTCGCACCGCCGGCAGACCAATGACCTGGAAGCAACGAACGAGCCGAATAGCCGTCGGCCGCCTTGTGGTGCAGCTGGCCGGGCTGGTGATGGCCCGTCGCATTCACCGCATGATGATGGTGCGCGGCGCGCTGCCAGCGATCGGCTGGACCGCGCTGCTTTCCAGGATCAGGTAGTTACAGCTTGCCGGCGACAAAGTCGGCGGCCTGGTTGGCCATCCCGGCGTCGACATATGCGCTCGCCAGGTGCTGCGGCCAGTTCTCTTTCCAGGTGTTCGGGTCGGCTGGGTTGCACACCGGGTCGGCGCCGTGACAGAGCTCGATGGTGCGATCGTTGTAGACAGGACTGAAATTGGTGATCGGCCCCACCCACTGGAATCCGTTGCCGAACAGAGCAACCGCTGCGATGTGTTGATCGGTGCCCTCCGGCAGCGGGCTGTCGAATCCGAAGGCGGACATGGGCACCGCCAACACCACGTCGGTCACCGCCGCACCGAGTGAGTAGCCACCCAGCACCAGACGAGTGTTCGGGCAGCTGTTCGCCATGTATTGGACGTGGCGGCTCATGTCGTTGGCGCCGATATCTACTTCGGTGTCGGCGGGGTACTTCACGGCGTAGGTGCCCATGCTGCGCCCGCCGATCTTGGAACGCAGCGAGCTGATGAAGGCGTTGCCGAGCGTGCCCGGACCGGCAGACTCGAAACGGCCACGAGCAAACACGACCTCGACATCGGGACAAGCAGCCGACGCCGTTGCCGGGGCACCGGGCGTGCCAGGAGGCAAGACCACGCAGGCGAGTAACAGCGCGGCCGCCGGCACAGCGGCGGCGAAACCGCGAACGAGCATTTTCCGGGCACCGAGAAGAAGCACAGCAAGATGTTAGCGACTCCCGCGCGGCCATAACGCGGCTTAACAACAAAGTTTCACCGGCGCAGGATCGCTGGGTACGGGTTAAAAGTCGCAGCGATTTGAACCGATACCCAGGAACGCCCGGCCGGGTATGCGAATCAGGACAGTTCACCGGATGTGCGGCGCGCACCGGCGACCGAGTTTTCGAGGGAGAACGACATGAACACACCGGCTGGGGCCACGATCAGCCCGGCGGAACTCGACAAGCTGCTCGACTCGTCCAGCCCGCCACGGGTACTGGACGTGCGAACGCCCGCCGAGTACGAGACGGCGCATATCGCCGGGTCCCACAACGTGCCCCTCGACGTGCTGCGGGCGCGTCGATCCGAAATCGCCGAGCAGCTCAAACAAGAGGAAGTGGTGCTGGTCTGCAAGTCGGGTCAGCGCGCGGCGAAAGCCGGCGAGTTACTGCGCGGCGCCGGTGTGCCGTCCGGCCGTGTCCTGGAAAACGGGATAACGGGGTGGCAGGAGGAGGGTCGGGCGGTCGACCGGGGCAGGCAACGTTGGGAACTCGAGCGGCAGGTGCGACTGGTCGCCGGCTCCATCGTGCTGTCGTCGGTACTGGGCAGCGTCGCGCTGCCGAAGCTGAAGTGGCTTGCGGCCGCTATCGGCGGCGGATTGACGTTCGCGGCCGTCACCGACACGTGCGCAATGGCCAGCGCCCTGTCCAAGCTGCCCTACAACCGGGGCGCGGATGCCGACGCCGACACCGTCGTGGCCAAACTCGGCGGCGGGACGTCGGTGGCCTAGCCGGCGGACTTCCGGCCGGCCTCGGTCAACCCGAGTTCCTCTGCGGCGCCGAACTTGTCGTCGACCAGAACGGCGGTACGGCCGTACTTGTCCAGGATCGAGGCCGCCACCGAGGCCCGGTATCCGCTCGCACAGTGCACCCAGATCTCCGCGTCGGGAAGTTCATCGAGGCGCCGCGTCAATTCGTGCACCGGGATGTTGATCGCCTTGCGGACGTGACCGTCCCCGAATTCGTCCTCCCGGCGGACATCCAGCACGGCGACGTCGTCGCGACGGATCTCGGTGACCAGCGCACCGAAGTCGGCCACCCGATAGGCACGCAATTCCGATCCGTCGGCCAGCTGCTGGATGTCTCCGGTTGCAGCGCCGCGCACATCGTCAACCCCGATTCGCACCAGTTCCCTTCGCGCCGTGGCAATCTGGTCGGCGTCGTCCCCGATCAGGGTCAATGGCTCGCCCCACGCGTACAGCCAACCCAGATAGGTGATGAACGAATCCGAGAGCTCGAACCCGTAGGAACCGCCGAGGTGGCCCGCGGCGAAAGCGGTCCGGGAGCGCAAATCGACCACCCATTCACCGGTCTCGATGCGCCGGCGCAATTCGGCGGGATCGACCGGCGCGGGCTCCGACAGGTCGACCGCCTCGGGCCCGTTGCGGTTGATGACCCCCATGTGTTCGTAGTAGGCGGGATAGTCCGACAGCCCGGCGAGCAATTCCTCGACGAAGGTTTCTTCATCCTTGGTCAGCGCCGGGTTGGTCCGGCGTTGCTCGCCGACGGTCGACGAGTCGCGGCCCGCGGTATCGGCCGAGCAGAAACTGCCGAAGCCGTGGGTGGGGTAAACCGCGGCGTCGGCGGGAAGCTCGGAAGCCAGCCGGCGCACCGACCGGTACTGGTCGACGGTGAGTTCGTGGGCGTGCTCGGCGCCGAGCAAATCGGTGCGCCCCGTGGTATCGAAAAGCATTGAGCCGCCGGTGAATACACCCACCGTCTCACCCGAGGCCGCGGTGAGAACATAGCTCACGTGCTCTCGGGTGTGGCCGGGCGTGTGAACCACCCGCAGGCTGAAATCACCGGCCTCGATGACGTCGCCGTCACCCACCCGGCGGGCCGGGTAGCCGAGCTGTTCGTCGCCCGCGGGCACCACATACTCGGCGCCGGTCGCTCGGGAGAGCTCCAGCCCACCCGTCACATAGTCGTTGTGCAGGTGTGTCTCGAGCACGTGAGTGATGCGCTCAGCACGGTCGCCGAGCAGCCGGGTGATCCGGTCGATGTCACGCTGGGGGTCGATCACCACCACCGCGACGTCGCTGGCCACCACGTAGCTTCGATCGCCCAGACTCGAGGTTTCGATGACGTCGACTTCCATACGACCGGACATACCCCCCGCGGCGGCCGTCATCCGAGCGCATCCCGGCCAACCGCCGGCGACCTGCACAGACTTGACTTCTCGGCGATTTCAACCGCGCGCTATTGCGCCTGCAGCGCGCTGCCCTTACGCCACTGCTCCCAGCTCAAAGTCCAGTCGCCGTTCTGCTCGGTCTTCAGCGGGGGGCCACCGCTGTTGCGGACCTCGACAACGTCGCCGGGCACCGAGAAGTCGTAGAACCATTTGGCGTTCTCGCCGTTGAGGTTCAGGCAACCGTGCGAGGTGTCGGTATGGCCCTGCGCCCACACGGTCGAGTCGAGCTGGTGCAGATAGATGCCGTCGATGCTGATCCGGGTGGCGTAATTGATGGTTTCGCGATACCCGAGCCGGGAGTTCTTGGGCAGCCCGAAGGTCGATGAGTCCATCACCACCGGGTTCGCCTTGTCCAGCACGGTGTAGACGCCCGGCGGGGTCCAGAAGGACAGGGTCCGGCCGCCGACCGTCTCGGTCCCGCCCATACCCATGGACGTCGGCATGGTGCGAACCAGTTTTCCGTTGTCGAAGACACTGATCAGCTTGGTGGCGTCGTCGGCGATGGAGACGTGCGCGTCGCCGATCCGGAAGGACACCCGGCTGTCCTCCTGGCCGAACAGGCCGTCGCCCACCGGGATTCCGTAGATCTTGGCCTCGGCCGTGACGGTGGTGCCGGGCGCGTAGTACCGTTCCGGCCGCCAATGGGCATGTTGGTCGTCGACCCAGAACCAGGAGCCCTGCACCGGGGGGTTGGTGGTCACCGTCAACCGCCGTTCGGCCGCGGCGCGGTCGGCGATGGGCTCATCGAAATGCGCGACGATGACCGTTCCGACACCATAGGTGCCGCCCTCGCGCAGGGCCGCCTCCGACGTCGTGGTGAACGCGACCTTGGTCTGGTTCGACGGCCGCACCGTCGAGAACGACGAAACCTGGGTGTTCTGTTCACCATTCGGTCCGCGGCTGGTGATGGTCAGTGTGTAGGTCTTCGCGTAGCCCAGTGCGGTGACGGGTTTCCAGACGGTGTTGTCCGGGGTCATCACGCCGTCGACCGGTTTGCCCGCGTCGTTGACCATGCGAACCTCGGTGAGGCTTCCCGTCTCGGCCTTCACCTCGACCTGGGTGACGGGCTGAACGTCATGCGCGTCGGCGCCTGGGGTCACGACGACGCGGGCAGGCCCCGTTGCGATCGTCAAAGCGCCCGAGCAGCGGCCGTCCGGGCACCGCCAGTGCGACACCAGCTGGACAGCGCCGATTACGCCGACCACGCCGAGCACGACGAGCAGGCACAGCAGCAGCTGGCGGCGCCGGCCATGGACTGGATTGGTTTTCATCACCGCGTTAGGTAGCCCTTGACTTCCGCTTCGAAACAGTTGCGTTACTCACCCGGCCGGGGGACATCATGGCGGTATGGCCGACGACGAGCTCGACACCCTGTACTGGGCGCCACCCAACGAGTTCACCGCCGAGCGCACGAAGTTGGCGAAAACGGCCAAGGGTCGCGGGGACGCGGCAGCGGCCAAAGAGATCTCGGCCGCCCGCCGTCCCACCACGGCGGCGTGGGTGGTCAACCGGCTGGTGATAGGGCAGCGGGAGGCCAAGTCGCGCCTGGCTGAGCTCGGCGACAGCCTGCGGGCGGCGCATGCCGCGATGGACGGCGTGCAGATCCGGGACCTGTCGGCCCGACAACACGCCCTGATCAACGAACTCACCAGGGCCGCCTTCGACGCTGCCGAGCTGAGGAACCCCTCGGCGGCGGTCCGTGACGACGTGGCCGGCACACTGCAAGCCGCAATTGCCGACCCGGACGTCGCGGCGCGGCTGGGCCGGCTCACCAAGGCCGAACAGTGGTCCGGATTCGGTGATTTCGGCGACGTGACGGCCGTTTCCAAGCCGGCCCGCAATGATCGGCCGCCGGCACCGCCGAAACCTAAACCGAAAGCGGCTGGGGCACCTCAACGCGACAAAGATGCCGAGGCAGCCCGCCGGCAACGGGAGAAACTGACCGCTGCGGTGGCCGCCGCCGAGGGCGCCGAAGCCAAGGCCGACCGGGTGCTGTCCGAACGGCGGGCCGCGGTCGAGGCTGCCGAGCAGCGCCGTGACGACGCGCTGAAGAGTTTGCGGACGGCCGAGCGCGAGTTGAGCGCGGCCGAGGACCGCTACCGGGCCGCGCAGGACGCCAGCGAGGCTGCCGCCGAAGCGGCAGCGGAGGCCAGGGCTCGGTTGCGGCGGGGGTGACGCGTTACCATCGCGCGATGCACGACTCGGCACCCAAGCGCGCCCCCGGCTCTGTTTCCCGACGCGACGTTTTCCGCTACGCACTGGCCCCGGCATTGCTCGGTGCCGCGCCGCTGGCCGCGGCGCTGAATCCACCGCCGGCCTCGGCGGCGGCGACCCGTCTCATCGACTTCGCCGAGCGCAGGATCGCCCCGGAGGAGATCAAGGCCGCCGGCTACGACGGGGTGGTGAACTACGTGTCCGAGCCGCGGCCCGGCTCCAATTTCGAGGCGAAACCCATCACCCGCCAGTACGCCGACTCGCTTCGGGCAGCCGGCCTGCAAATCGTCAGCAACTTCCAGTACGGCAAACCGGGCTGGCCAGACCCGTCGGATTACACCCGCGGCTACGACGGCGGCGTGGCGGACGCGAAAACCGCGCTGAACTTGCACAACGCCGCGGGCGGCACGCCGTCGGCGCCGATCTTTTTCAGCGTCGACGACAACATCGACCGCAACACCTGGAATGACATTGCGGTGCAATGGTTCCGCGGCATCAACTCGGTCTTGGGGGTGGGTCGCACCGGCATCTACGGGAGTGCCGCGGTATGCGGTTGGGCGATTGGGGACGGCGTGGTTGGCAACTCCACCACCCCGGGTCATCGCTGGGCATGGCAGACCAGGGCATGGTCGAACGGCCAGCGCGAGCCCGCCGCGGTGTTGTATCAGGGCGTGCTTGACGGCCCCGTGCTGGGCGGGATACACGTCGATGTCGACGACGTCCTGGCCGCCGACTTCGGGCAGTGGGACCTCAACCGCTGAACCCACTCCCGGGGAATTCGGGACGTTCGGGGAAGTTTCGGGAAATTCGGGGAGATTCGGGGAGATTCGGGGAGATTTCGGGGAGATTCGGGGAGATAAGGAACACCCCGCGAGCGCATGGCCCGCGGGGTGTCGCCTTACCTCAGTGCCTTATCTCAGGTCGAACCGGTCGTTGTTCATCACCTTGACCCAGGCCGCCACGAAGTCCTCGACGAACTTGCCGTGGTTGTCGTCCTGCGCGTACACCTCGACCAGTCCGCGCAGCACCGAGTTCGAGCCGAACACCAGGTCATTCGCTGTCGCGGTCCACTTGGGCGCACCCGTTGACCGATCCACGCCCTCGTAGACGTTCTCCGCTGTCTCCGACGCCTTCCATTCCGTGCCCATGTCGAGCAAGTTGACGAAGAAGTCAGTGGTCAGCGCGCCCGGCCGGTCGGTGAACACGCCGTGCTTGGAGCCGCCGTGGTTGGCGCCCAGCACCCGCAGACCGCCGATCAACACCGTCAGCTCCGGTGCCGTCACACCCAGGAAGTACGCCCGCTCCAGCAGCAGTTGCTCGAGCGGGGCCTTCTCGCCGGGCCGCACGTAGCTACGGAACCCGTCCGCCTGCGGCTCGAGCACCGCGAACGACTCCACGTCGGTGCTTTCCTGGGTGGCGTCGGTGCGGCCAGGAGCGAAGTGCACCGAGATCTCGTAGCCGGCATCCTTGGCGGCCTTCTCGACCGCCGCGGACCCGGCCAGCACGATGACGTCGGCCAGCGAGATCTTCTTACCGCCGGATGCCGACGAGTTGAAGTCCTGCTGGATCCGCTCCAGGACGGGCAGCACCTTGTCCAGCTCGGACGGCTCGTTGACCTCCCAATTGCGTTGCGGCTCCAAGCGGATGCGTGCGCCGTTGGCGCCACCGCGCTTGTCGGTGTTGCGGTAGCTGGCCGCCGACGCCCATGCCGTCTTGACCAGCTGAGGCACCGAGAGACCGGACTCGAGCACCTTCGCCTTCAGCGCCGCGACGTCTTGCTCGTCGACCAGTTCGTGGTCCACGGCCGGTACCGGGTCCTGCCACAGCTGCGGTTCGGGAATCCACGGACCGAGGTAGCGCGAGATCGGTCCCATGTCGCGGTGCAACAGCTTGTACCACGCCTTGGCGAAGGCCTCGGACAGCTCATCGGGATTCTTCAACCACCGGCTGGTGATCTCCCGGTAGATCGGGTCTTCACGCATAGAAATGTCGGTGACGAGCATCGTCGGGTTGCGCCCAGGGCCGCCGAACGGGTCGGGAATGGTCCCAGCGCCGGCGCCGTCCTTCGCGGTGAACTGCCATGCCCCGGCGGGACTCTTGGTCAACTCCCACTCGTAGCCGTACAGCGTCTCGAGGAAGCTGTTGTCCCACTTGGTCGGCGTCGGCGTCCACACCACCTCTAGCCCGCTGGTGATGGCGTCCTTGCCCACCCCGCTGCCGTAAGCGCTCTTCCAGCCCAAGCCCTGCTGCTCGATCGGGGCGGCCTCGGGTTCGGGTCCCACCAGTTCGGCATCGCCGGCGCCGTGCGTCTTGCCGAAACTGTGACCGCCGACGATCAAGGCGGCGGTCTCCTCGTCGTTCATGGCCATCCGGCCGAACGTCTCGCGGATGTCGTGCGCGGCGGCGACTGGATCCGGTTTACCTTCCGGGCCTTCGGGATTGACATAGATGAGGCCCATCGTGGTGGCACCGTACGGTTGCGCCAGCTCGCGCTTGCCCGAGTAGCGCTTGTCGGTGCCCAGCCATTCGTCCTCTTCTCCGAAGAGGATGTCTTCCGGCTCCCAGACATCGGGCCGGCCGAAGGCGAACCCGAATGTCTTGAAGCCCATCGACTCCAGGGCCACATTGCCGGCGAAGACCAACAAGTCCGCCCAAGAGATCTTGTTCCCGTACTTCTTCTTGATCGGCCACAGCAGCCGGCGCGCCTTATCCAGGCTGGCATTGTCCGGCCAGCTGTTCAGCGGCGCGAACCGCTGCAGGCCCTGGCCGCCGCCCCCGCGTCCGTCGTATATGCGATAGGTGCCGGCCGCGTGCCAGCTCATTCTGATGAACAGACCGCCATAGTGGCCATAGTCGGCCGGCCACCAGTCTTGCGAGGTGGTCATCAACGTCACCAGGTCCGCCTTGAGCGCCTCGGGGTCGAGCTTGGCGAACTCCGCGGCGTAGTCGAAGTCATCGCCGAGCGGGTTGCCCTGCGGCGAGTGCGGGTGCAGCTTCGACACATCGACCTGGTTGGGCCACCAGTCCTGAATGGTGCGCGGCGTGTCCGACGCCGGCTTGGGCGACGGGATCCCCGGGTTTTCGCTCTCGCTGGTGCTGGCCGAGTGGTCGGGGTGGGGTGGGCGGCTATCGGATGTATCGGATGACACTGCATTCCTTCCGGGTGTTAGTGAATCGGGCTGATCAGGAATCAGAACAGTCGGGGCACAGGCCCCAATAGATGACTTCGGCCTCGTCGAGAACGAAACCATCCAAGACATTGCTTTCGTCCGACGGCGTCAGACATGGTGCCTCGCCGACCGCGCAATCGACGTCGGCGATCACCCCGCACGCCCGGCAAACCACGTGGTGATGGTTGTCGCCGACGCGCGACTCGTACCGAGCGACCAAGCCGGACGGCTGAATTCGCCGAACCAGTCCCACCGCCGTCAGCACGTTCAGGACGTCATACACGGCTTGGCGCGACACGTCGGGAAGTCCTTGCCGCACCGCCGAGAAGATCGTGTCGGTGTCGGCGTGCGGATGGGCGCGCACTGCTTCCATCACTGCGACCCGAGGGCGCGTCACCCGCAAATCCGCCATCCGCAACTGCTCGGCGTAATCCTGGGCTGAGGACACAAACCCCTATATTTCGCCCTTATCTGGAGTCGGTCAAGACTTTGCGGGCGCCGAACGTGGGCCTTACGAACGAAATGTCGGCTGAGCGCCGCCCTAAGCCCCACGCTCGACGGTTGAGGAGCCGGGTCCGTAGGCGCGAGCGATGTCGGGCGAATCGAGCCAACCGGAGTAGGTGGGCCGCGACGGCCAGCCCGGCGGTGAATCGAGCCATTCCTCCTGCCGACCCCAGGGCAGGATGTCGATCAGCGCGAAGGAGTGGCTGAGCTGCTCGGTGCCGCGGCCGGCGGTGTGCCAGGTGCGGTAGACGGTGTCCCCGTCGCGCAGGAACACGTTGACCGCGAACCCGCCCCCGGGCGGCGCGTCCATGTCGGCGCCGAAGGTGCTGTCGGCAGCGGAGTACCACTCCATCGCGTTGCCCACCTTGCGCTTGTAGGCCAGCGCCTCGTCGATCGCGCCGTTGGTGACGATGACGAAGCGGGCGTCGTAGTTGTCCAGGAATTCGAGCCGGGTGAACTGCGAGGTGAACCCGGTGCAGCCGCCACACTGCCACTCGGCACCCGGGGTCCACATGTGGTGGTAGACGATCAGCTGCGCGCGACCGGCGAAGACATCGGCCAGCCGGATCGGCCCGTCGGCACCGATGAGCGTGTAGTCGGGCAACTCGACCATCGGCAGCCGGCGCCGCTGGGCGGCGATCGCGTCGAGCTCACGGGTGGCGGCCTTCTCGCGTTTGCGCAGCTCGTCCAGTTCGGCGCGCCAGGTCTGCAGGTCCGCTACCGGCGGCAGGGCGTTCGGCATGGCATTCCCCTTCGCTGTTGATCCGTCCGTTCTAGAGGTATGACCGGCGGCCGCCCCGAAACTCATCGCTACCTCATCGCTCGGCGTTTGACGTGGGTTGCGGCGGGAATTCTGCTGCGGGCCGGCGTCGGGCGCGCGGGTTGATTACGCAGCTTCGGGCCAGGAAGGCACATCCACATGTCTGAGCGACTGACGCCGCATTTCGCCGATGTGCAGGCACACTACGACCTGTCGGACGACTTCTTCCGGCTGTTCCTCGACCCCACCCAGACGTACAGCTGCGCCTACTTCGAGCGCGACAACATGTCGCTCGAGGAGGCCCAGCTCGCCAAGATCGACCTGTCACTGGGCAAGCTTGGGCTGCAACCGGGCATGACACTGCTGGACATCGGCTGCGGTTGGGGCGCGACCATGCGCCGGGCGATCGAAAAATACGACGTGAACGTCGTGGGTCTCACCCTGTCCAAGAATCAGGCGACCCACGTGCAGGCGACGTTCGACCAACTGGACACCCAGCGCAGCCGGCGGGTGCTGTTGAAGGGCTGGGAGGAATTCGCCGAGCCGGTGGACCGCATCGTGTCCATCGGTGCGTTCGAGCACTTCGGTCACGACCGCTACGACGACTTTTTCGGGCGGGCCGCGAGGCTGCTGCCGAATGACGGGGTAATGCTGCTGCACACCATCACTGGTTTGACCATGGCGGAGTTGCTGGCAAGCGGCCTACCCATCTCCATGGAGCACATCCGCTTCGTGAAGTTCATCAGCACCGAAATCTTTCCCGGCGGACGCCTGCCGTCGGTGGACATGGTGGCGGACGGCTCTGCAAAGGCGGGTTTCCGGCTGACGCGCCGCCAATCGCTGCAGCAGCATTACGCAAGGACCCTCGACATCTGGGCACAGGCGCTGGAAGCCCGCCGGGACGACGCCCTGGCGCTCCAGGGGCAAGAGGTCTACGACCGCTATCGCAGGTACCTGACCGGCTGCGCGGAGGCCTTCCGCGCCGGCTACATCGACGTCAACCAGTTCACGCTGCAGAAGTGAGGCGTTTGGGGAGACTACGCCGCGGATAATAGACAGCTGAGACTCCGACTTGAGGAAGGGTAAAGATGAAGCGCCTTGCACCTGCCATGGTTGCCATCGCCGCGCTGATGTTCAGTGGGTGTTCGGCCTCAGAAGTCATCAATACCGGTGGCGACACCAAGTGCAAGGACTACACCACCCAAGACGAGAAGAAGCAGAGCGAAGAAGTCAGCAAGATGCTCAAGGACAAGAGCGGTGCTGAACCGAGCTCGCTGGAGATCACCGCGACCCGGGCGTCTGTGCAGGCCTACTGCCAGACCGTCGGGAAGCCGGACAGCAAGATTTCCGAGGCGCCGCACGGCTGAGGCCTGCGCCGGACGGCTGTCCAGCGAGCGTCGTTGGCGCGAAGCGCCAGCAAGGACTGTGACCACGCTGTCGGTGCTGGGTAGGCGCCCGATAGGTTCGGCTGATGGGTGATAACCACACCACTTCGACCGAGCGCTTGTTCGGGCTGGCCGAGCAAGTTCGGGGCTTTATGCCCAGCGACGAGGGCCGGGCACTGTATGAGGCGGCACGGCGCTTCCTGAGCGGCGGGATCGGCGTCGAAATCGGCACGTATTGCGGCAAGTCGACACTGTTGCTGGGCGCGGCGGCGCAGGAAACCGCCAGTGTGCTCTACACGATCGACCATCACCATGGCTCCGAGGAGCATCAGGCAGGCTGGGAATACCACGACGCGTCGCTGGTGGACGAGGTCACCGGATTGTTCGACACCTTGCCGACCTTCCGCCGGGCGCTGGACGCCGCTGCCCTCGACGACCACGTCGTCGCTGTCGTCGGCAAGTCACCGGTCGTGGCTCGAGGGTGGCGGTCCCCATTGCAGTTTCTGTTCATCGACGGCGGTCACACCGAGGCGGCCGCCGCCCGCGACTTCGAGGGCTGGGCCAAGTGGGTTGATGCCGGTGGGGGATTGGTCATCCACGACGTGTTTCCCGATCCCGCGGACGGTGGTCGGGCACCATACCAAATCTATTGCCGCGCAATGAATTCAGGCCAGTTCCGCGAGGTCGATGCGACGGGATCGCTGCGGGTGCTGCAGCGGGTGGACGGCCTGGCGGGGGAGCCGGTCGAGGTCCTCAGCGACCAGGCCCGGTAGACACGCACTCACAGTCGAAGTCGGTCTGCAGCCCCATCGGCAGGCCGTCGCCGCGGAAGATGCCGCTGCCGGGTGTGGTGTCGGACAGCGCGTCGGCCGCCAGGATCACAGCCGCGCCGGTCCAGGTGGTGCGCTCCTCGGGCCACCGCTTGCCGTCGGCGAATACCAGCCCAGTCCAGTAGGATCCGTCGTTTTCGCGGAGGTGTTGCATCGCGCCGAACTGCTGGTGTGCGGCTGACCGGTGACCGATGGCATCGAGGGCCATCACCAATTCGCATGTCTCCGCACCGGTCACCCACGGCCGGTCGAGCACGCAGCGAATACCGAGCCCGCCGACCACGAAGTCGTTCCAGCGCTGGGAGATTCGGGCTTCGGCCGCCGGACCCCGCAGGGCACTACCGAGGATCGGGTAGTACCAGTCCATCGAGTAACGGTCCTTCTCGGTGAACGCCTCGGGGTGCGCGACGATCGCGTGGCCCAGCCGGCCCAACGCCAGTTCCCATTCCGGTTGCGGCTCCCCGATCAGGGCGGCCAGCGCCAGCGCACACCGAATACTGTGGAATATGCTGGCGCACCCGGTCAGCAACGCCTCCGGCAACGGCCCGGCTTCGCTTCGGGCCCAACTGATTTCGCCGTATCCGGTCTGCAGGTCGATGACGAAGTCGATCGCCCGCTGCACGACCGGCCACATGGTCTGCGCGAAGCTCTCGTCACCGGTGACAAGCACATGGTGCCAAACGCCCGCGGCGATGTATGCGCAGAAGTTGCTGTCGCTATTGGCATCTTCGATCACGCCCGCACGCAGCTGTATCGGCCAGGATCCGTCGGGCCGTTGCGTGCGGCGACACCAGTCGTAAGCGGCCCGCGCCGGCTCAAGCAGGCCGGCCGCAGTGAGCGCCATCGCGTTCTCGACGTGATCCCACGGATCGGTGTGCCCGCCGGTGAACCAGGGAATGGCGCCCGACGGCTCCTGCGCAGCGGCGATCGACAGCGCGGTCTGTCGGCACTGCTCGGGGCTCAGGACTCCCGCAACGGCCGGCACGTTATCCCGACGCAACTGAGTACCCCTGGGGTGCTGCGGCTTTCGCCGTCAGCGGTTTGGTGAAATACATCGCCACGCTCTTGCCCACCAGCGGATTGAGCACCGTCTCGGCGAGGTGGGTGATCTTGGGCCGTTGCATCAGGTCCCAGACCAGCAGCTTGTGATAAGCGGTGACCGCGGGGTGGTCGTTGTTCGACGGACCCACCGCGCATTTGAGCCACCAGAAGGGTGAGTGCAGTGCGTGGGCGTGATGGGTATGGGTCAATTCCATGCCGCGGCCGGCAATCTTGTCGCGCAGATCGGAGGCCCGGTAGATCCGGACGTGTCCACCCTCATTGCTGTGATACTCCTCGGACAGCAGCCAGCAGACCCGCTCGGGCAACCAGCGCGGTACGCTGACCGCAAGTGTCCCACCGGGTTTGAGCACCCGGATCAATTCGGCGATCGCGGCGTCGTCCTGTGGGACATGCTCGAGGATCTCCGAGGCGATGACGCAGTCGAAGGTGCCGTCGCTGTAGGGCAGGTTGAGCGCGTCACCGCGCACCACCTTCGCAGATGCCGTCGCCGGCGCCTCGCCCGTCTCGGCCATGGCCCGCAGCAGGGTGTCCACCGAACGAAGCTCGGCGGCATCCTGGTCGAACGCGACCACGTCGGCACCCCGCCGGTAAGCCTCGAAGGCGTGTCGGCCGGCGCCGCAGCCCACGTCGATCACCGTGACGCCCGGGCCGATGCCGAGCCGGTCGAAGTCAACTGTCAGCATCGCGCTTCGCCCTCGACGGCGGCGCGGCGCGCAATCGCCCGCTCGTAGACGCGCACCGTCTGCGCGGCCACGGCTTCCCAGCTGAATACATTGACCGCGCGCGCCCGCCCGGCAGCGCCGAGGCTCCGGCGCCGCTCCGGCGAATCAAGCAGGTTGCCGAGAGCCTGGGTCAGGGCGTCGACGTCAGCGGGCGCCACGAGTTCCGCGCACGCACCGTCGGTGCCGAGGACTTCGGGCAGCGCACCGACCCGGCTGGCAACGATCGGGGTTCCGCTCGCCATGGCTTCCACAGCGGGCAGCGAAAACCCTTCGTAGAGCGATGGAATGCACGCGACCTCGGCCGAGGCGAACAGGGCGGCCAGCTCGGCGTCGGGCAGCCCGCTGGCGATGTGGACGATGTCGGAGATTCCCAGTTCGGCGATCAGCTTGTGCGTGGGGCCGTTGGTCTCCACTTTGGCGACCAGACGCAACTCGAGGTCCCGGCTGGTCCGCAACTTCGCGACGGCGTGCAACAAAGTGCTGACGCCCTTCAGTGGGGTGTCGGCGCTGGCAATCGCCATAACCCGGCCCGGTTGCCGCGCAGTCGATCCCGGTTTGAAGAGTTCGGTGTTCACCCCCAGGGGCACCACGTGCAGTTGCTCGGCGGAGACGCCGAAATCAGTGACGATGTCGGCGGCCGACGACGACGAGACCGTCAGCAGGTCCGGGATCTGGCGGGCGACCTGCTTTTGCATATTGGAGAACCCATACCAGCGGTGCACCAACGGCTTTCGCCACCAGCGCGCGGCGGCCAGATCGAGCAGCCGGTCACGGGTGATGGGGTGGTGCACGGTGGCGACCACCGGCATCCCCGTCTCGGCGAGCGTCAGCAGCCCGGTGCCAAGACTCTGGTTGTCGTGCACGACATCAAACTCGCCTACCCGCTCGGCCAGTAGGCGCGCTACTCGCAGCGTGAACGTGCGCGGTTCGGGGAATCCCGCGGTCCACATTGTCGCGAGTTCCAGCAGGTCGATCGAATCACGGATCTCGCTGGGGCGGGGCACCCGGAACGGGTCCGGCTCGCGGTACAGATCCAGGCTGGGGACCTTGGTCAAGCGCACCCGCGGATCCAGCAGCTCGGGATACGGCTGCCCGGAGAACACCTCCACCTCGTGACCGAGATCCAATAGGCCGCGGCTGAGATGCCGCACGTACACACCCTGTCCGCCGCAGTGGTCCTTACTCCGGTAGGACAGCAGAGCAATTCGCATACTCAACCCTTCGCTGCCAGCGAGCCACCGCGAAAACGCGCCGGGTGCATTGCGGTCAACGGGCCCGCGTAGACCGCGACAGCAAACTGGACATGTGTCCAGATGATAGTTCGATCAGCTAATCGACGCAAACCCAACCCCCGAACGGCACCGTCGCAACAATAGCCGCTGCGTCCAGGGACCCCGGTGCGGCCACCGACAACGATCGTGATTAAAAATTCGCCGCGCGGGATAGTGTCAATCGAGTGACCCGGCAACGCCTTCCGCAGGAACTTCGCCACCGCGATCCCGAGTTCATCCGCTCCGTCCTGCCCCCGCTGTGGCTGGCGGCCACGGTGTGGTTCCGCGCGGAGGTGCACGGCTTCGAGAACGTTCCCGACGAGCCGGTGCTGTTCGTCGGAAACCACAGCGGTGGCGGCGCGACCCCGGACACGTTCATCTTCCTGCTCGCTTACAACACCTATTTCACGGTTGAGGGCCGCCCGCTTTACGCCCTCGCCCACGACACGATCACCGCCGCGCCGGGGATCGGGGGATTGACCCGCAAGCTCGGTGTGGTTCCGGCCGCCAACTCGTTCGCTGAGCGCGTCTTCAACAGCGGCGGCTCGGCGCTGGTTTATCCCGGCGGCGACGTCGAGGCGCTGCGACCCTGGCGCGACCGCAACAAAATCATCTTCTCCGGCCGCAAAGGTTTCCTGCGGTTGGCTCACAAGTGCAACGTGAAAATCGTCCCGGTGGTGGCCACCGGCGGCCACGACACGTTGATCGTGCTCAACGACGGTCGTCGCACCGCTCAGCTGCTGCGGCTGGACAAACTGGCCCGGGTCAAGAGCCTGCCGATGACGTTGAGCATCCCGTGGGGCCTGTCGCCGCTGCCGCTGCCGCACTTCCCGCTGCCGGCCAAGATCCGCATGCAGGTGCTCGAACCGGTGGACCTGCGCGAGCGATACGGCGACGACCCCGACTGGGGTCACGCCTACGACTACGTCACCAGCGTCATGCAGGTGGGACTTTCGAAACTGGCCAGCAAGACGATCGTTCCGCTGGTCCGGTGAGATGACCCAGACCGTCACGGTTAGCCGCCATGTCCGCTGCCCTCTGGAAGAGAGCAGCAGCTTCGTCACCGACCCGCACCGGCTGATCCCGCAGGTATCCACATTCAGCCGGTGCCGGTTCGTGAAATCCCGCGCCGACGGCGAACTTTGGGACGTCTACCTCGACGGGGGCACGATCCAGCTCGGTGGCCGGGTGCTGATTGCCCCACCCCGGGGCAGCCTGCTCAAATGGCGGTCGGTGCAGGGCACCCGGCACTCGTTCATGGCGCTGGTAGAGCCCGAGGGCGACGGCAGCCGGCTTACACTGAGCCTGACGTTCTCCACGAAGGGCCTGGGCCTGGCCCGGCTCAGCGAATGGATCGGCCGGGGGCTGGTGAACCGCAATCTCGAGGCTGCCGCCGAGGAAATTCGTCATCACCTGGAGTTCGAGCTCTAGCTGCCACGGATTAGCTACCGGCCCCGTGGCCCAGGGAACGCGGGCCGCAAAGAAGAATGTGTGATTTATTAGTGACGGCTGTGGGAACAACAAGCGTTTAGCAGGTAGTTCGGGCCTAGCACTCGCGCCGGCAGTTGGGCGGCGCACCGAGTCCGCGTGCAGGCAGGCTCGCAGCCGCCCAGACCGATCGGAGAGGGTGCGATGGACTTTGCATTGTTGCCACCGGAGATCAATTCGACCCGGATCTACACCGGACCCGGCTCGGGGTCCCTGCTGGCCGCCGCCGCGGCCTGGGATGAAGTGGCAACCGAGCTGTATTCGGCAGCCAGCGCATATCAGTCGGTGATCTCAACCCTGACCGCCGGGCCGTGGACCGGTCCGTCGTCGGCCGCGATGGTCGCCGCCGCCGCTCCCTACGTGACATGGCTGCAGGGCACCGCCCTACAGGCCGAGGAGACGGCCGCTCAAGCCACCGCCGCGGCCGTCGCCTACGAAACGGCGTTCGCCGAAACGGTGCCGCCCCCGGTGGTCGCGGCCAACCGGCTGCTGCTGATGACGCTGGTCGCCACCAACTTCTTCGGACAGAACACCCCGTTGATAGCGCTGACCGAAACCCAGTACGCGGACATGTGGGCCCAGGACACCGCCGCCATGCAGGGCTATGCCGGCGCCTCAGCCAAAGCCACCACGCTCTCGCCTTTCACCGAGCCGGCCGCCACCACCGACCCAGCGGGTTCGGCCACCCAGTCCACGGCGGTCAGTCAGGCCGCCGGCACCGCCGCGGGCAACGCGCAGAGCAGCGTCGCCAATGCCGCTCAGGCGTTCTCGGCGGTGCCGAACTCGCTGAGCAGCCTCGCCGCGCCGGCGGCTGCCGCTGACGCGGTGGACCCGATACAGGTCCTGGACATTTTGGGCGACCTCAGTGGCCTGTTCCTGGACCCCGGTATCGGCACGGCCGGGTTGTCCACCGACGCGGTGCTGGCCGGTGCGGCGCTGCCCTATGACATCAACGGGTACTTCGTCGGCCTGCACACAGACGACATCGTCAGCGGCTGGGCGGGGGTCGAGAGCTGGCCCGGCACAGCGGCGGTGCCGCCGAAACCGTTCCCGGTTATCACCAATGTGGGGTCGACGGCCTCGGCCGGCCTCGGTGAGGCCCGGACGATCGGCGCGTTGTCGGTGCCACCCGGGTGGACCACCGCGGCTCCGGCTACCCGGCTGGCCGCCTTGGCGCTGCCTATGACCAATACCGCCACCACCGCTGCCGCCGCCGCGGAGACCTCCGCCAGCGGGGCGGGAACCCTGTTCAGTCAGATGGCACTCGCGGGCATGGCCGGCCGCGCGATGGCGGGCACCGTCGGCGGCGGGGGCGCTAGCGCGCGCACCCGGGAGCGAGTCGCGGTGACCAAGACCGACGCGCAACCGCCCGAGGCAACCGAGGACGCCGCGGCCGCATCGCCAGTCCCGGCGGGTGGGCCGATCACCAGCATCGCCGCCGAACTTCGCGAGCTGGCGTCGCTGCGCGACGCGGGCATCCTGACCCAGGACGAGTTCACCGAGCAGAAACGACGCTTGCTCGCCCACTGAACCCCTGCGGTGGACGGCGCGAGCGTAGAAACGCTACTTGAGCCTGTTGGCCGCGAACGTGGCAGCCTGGTTCGTCATGCCGTTCTCGATGTAGACGACGTGCGCCATGATGTTGCCGCCGCCGGTGCAGATCGGGTCATCCGGGGCGCATTGGCTGATCAGCTTGCCGCTGTAGAGCGGGCTGATGGCCGGAAGCGGTCCGCCCCACAGCGCGCTGGAGAATCCGCTGGACGGTTCGCCGAAGTAGGCGACGGCGGCGACGTGGTTGGCGACCGGGGCCGGCATCTGGGTGGTGGCCAGGTTGATCACGGTCGCGCCCTGGGAGTACCCACCCAGCACGATCTTGGTGTTGGGGCAGCTGGCCACGGTGCCTTGAATGTGAGCGCTAGCGTCGTCGGCGCCACTCGGTGCACTGTGCCGGTAGTCGTCGTTGGCGGGGTAGTTCACCGCGTAGACCTCGACGGAACGGCCGGCGACCTGCGAAGTGAGGTCGTCGACGAACGCCTGTCCGACGTTGCCCAACCCGGGGTCCTGATGGGTGCCGCGCGCGAACACGATGGACACGTCGGAGCAGGGGTCAGCCGAGGCGGTCGGGCCCGCGATGGGCACGCTCAGCAGCGCCCACGTCATCACGACCAGAACTCCACCAAAACGTGCCAAGCTGCGCGCAGTCATGCCGAGAATCCTGGCATACGCCGATGTCACCAACTGAAGCGGGGAAGACGGCCACCTCAGGACATGTTGTCGTTGCTGAGGTCTTGTTCTTGACTACCAGACCATTTCAGCGCTTCCAGCGCGACGGCCACCCGAACGGTAGTGCGGTCCAGCGGCCGAGGCAGTAGCCGTTGCGCCGTATCGAGGCGGCTCAGCAACGTGTTGCGGTGAATGTAAAGCTGTTGCGCGGCCCGGGCAGCATTGCACTGCTCGTTGATATAGGTCAGCAGGGTGTCCCGCAGCACCGAACCCGCCGAGGCAAAAGCGCCCAGGGTGTTGGTGACGAAATCGTCTGAGTAGTCCGGCTTTTGCGTAAGCAGCGCAACCATTTGCACGTCGTCGAAGAACGCGACCTGTTGTCGTGAACGCAGCCGGACCATCATGTGCTGTGCGGCGAGGGCCTGTTGATGGCTGCGCCGAAAACCTTCCACACCCCGGGCGCTGGTTCCAATTGCGATGCGTAGCTTGGGCGTTTCGTCGAGCACTCGGCGAACCTGATCGCTGTCGATGTCAGTGACGTCCTTGAACCACACCCACCTGGTCGCCTCGGCGGCCAATATGGTGAGCGGTTGCGGACATCCAACAGCGTGGCACACCGCGGCGGCTGTTCGATCCAGCATGCGATACTCGTCGTCCGATTCGTCGCACCAGATCACCGCTGCCGTATGCGATCCGGAGAGGGTATAGCCGAGCCGGGCCTCGGCGCGCTTGTGGTTGACCGACTCGCGGGCAAGGATGAACTCCACGATCTTGCGGCGTTCTATGAGCGCCCCCTGGGCCAGCTCGGTGTGCTCCAACTTCATCTGCCTGGTGATGCCGGCCAGGGTGGCATCCACGAAATCACTGGCCGACTTGGCAACCAAATTGAGCAACTCGTGCAACTCGTGCGGTGTCGAGGTGAGGTCGAAGACGATGTCCATCCACCGTTGCAGGGCGACGTTCTGGCCGATGCGGAAGACGTCGTGCACGGACGCGCCGAGGCCACGCCGCACCAGGACCCGAGCCATGCGCAGCGGTTCGGGGCCCAAATACGCGGTGACGGGGGCGCCCGGGTCACGCAGATGACTGGTGGCGAAGTGCACCAGGGTTGCCCTGTTGGACGAGCTCACCACTGCCGCCAGGGTGGGATCACCGGCGAGAGCGGGGTTTGCGGCGACCGTGGCCCGGTCGAGTTCGGCGAGCCATTCCGGGCTGGGGTTAAGAGCGATCCAGGCTCCCTGGCGGATCAACTCGCGGATTTGCGGGGCCAAGCTGCTGTCTACCACGGAAAACCATTCGGTCGTAGGCGTGCTGTGCAGTGTCATCGAGGTCTCTTGCCTGGGTGGGTGAATCGACGCGGGCCACGGCCCACTGCATAAGCTACATCTATGTATTGTATACAGTCAAGTATTATATACTAAAATGTATCTGTTGCAGTTCTACCATGTCCCTACCCATCCGCCGGGCGCTACAGTCGCAAGCGATGCGCCGCACCTGGACCTGGACATTCGATCTTCCGCCCGAGAAACTCTGGCCGTTGCTGGCCGACACCAACCGGCTCAACGAAGCGCTCGGTCTGCCGCCGTACACCCTCGAGGAGACGCCGCAACCCAACGGCACGGTGCTGCGGACCGGCCGAGGCAAGGCCGCCGGCTTTGCACTGGAGTGGGAGGAAAAACCCTACGAATGGATCTCCGGACGGCATTTCAGCCAGTCGCGAGTGTTCAGCAAGGGCCCCTTCCGCCGCTTCGGCCCGGTGTTTGATCTCGAACCCGACGGCCAGGGCGGCTCCCGGGTCAGCTACGCACTCGAATGGGAACCGCTGAGCCTGACGGGCCGGATGTTCGGTGCGCGCCTGGCGACCCAGGCGGGGGAGAACGTGGCCAAGCGCGTTCTGGAAGCGATTGCCTTCGCTCGCGGCGAGCACGCCGGCGAACGCCTCACCCCGTTCGTCGTCCCGGAGCCCAAACTGCCGTTCGGCGCGCGCGAGCGGGCCACCGCGATGACGCGCGAAATCGACCGCAACCCGTACGGAAACGGACTCGGCGGCCGGCTCGCCGACCTCGTCTTGCGCGGCATGGCCGCCGATCTGGCCCGGCTTCGGCCCAAGAGCCTGGCCAGGGATTTCGGCGTGCCACCGCGCGCCGCGGCCGAAGCCTGTTTCTCCGGCGTCAAGGCCGGTCTGCTCAACATGAAATGGGATGTGCTGTGCCCCAATTGCCGTGGCGCCCAGGCCAGCGTCACCACGCTCGCCGACCTGCCCCGGGGCGCGCACTGTTCGTCGTGCAACATCGACTACGAACGCGACTTCGAGCGCAACGTCGAGCTGACGTTCACTCCGGCTCCGACGGTGCGGCCACTGCCCGTGGGGAACTTCTGCCTGTCCGGCCCGTTGGCCACGCCGCATGTGGCGATTCAGGTGTTGCTCAGCCCGGGGGAGCAGCGCACCGTGGCCGTCGACCTGCCGCCCGGTTCGTACCGCCTTCGGACCCTGCATCCCGGTGACGTCGTCGACGTCGACTACGTGTCGGGATCTTTCCCGGGCTTGTGCATCACCGAGTCGGGGGTGGGGCTGCTGCCCGTCACCGGCGAGCCGGGAACGGTGACCTTCGTCAACGACGCCGGCTTCGAGCTGGCCGCGGTGGTGGAGGACCGCACCTGGACGCGGGACACCCTGGGGGCCCCGGAAGTGATCTCGCTGCAGGCTTTTCGCGACATGTTCGCCGAGGCGACGCTGCGGCCGGGCGACGACGCCGGCGTCAGCCAGGTGACGCTGTTGTTCACCGACCTGCGCGGCTCGACGGCGCTGTACGAACGGGTCGGTGATGCCGCCGCCTACAACCTGGTGCGCGAGCACTTCACCCTGCTGGCAATGATCGTGCGCGAACACGACGGCGCGGTGGTCAAGACGATCGGGGACGCGGTGATGGCGTCGTTCAACGATCCCGCGCAAGCGGTGCGCGCGGCGCTGGCCATGCAGGACCGGATCGCGTCGTCGGCGCATGGCGGCGAGGATCTGGTGCTGAAGGTGGGTGTGCACGCGGGACCGAGCGTGGTTGTCACGCTGAACGACCGCCTGGACTACTTCGGCTCGACGGTGAACATGGCCGCGCGGTTGCAGGGCCAGAGCGAGGGCGAGGACATCGTGCTGTCCGAGGCCGTGGCCGCCGATCCGGCGGTGCAACGGCTGCTGGCCGGTGTGCCGGCGCGGCGGGAAACGGTCGCGCTGAAGGGATTTGCCGAGCCGGTCGGGTTCCTGCGGTTGCTGAGTTTGGGATCTGCGCCGTAAGGGCAAGATATAGCAGTGTGCTAGCGCCGTAGGTTGCACGAACTGTTGCGCGAAACGAGGTGTGCCATGTGGTCAGTCGTATGCCGTCTGATGGCCGTCGCGGCCATGGTCTTGGCGCCGATGGCGGTCATCACCGCCGTGTCGCCGGGGGTGAGTCACGCCGACTGCGCCGACGGCGAATGGTGGGATCCGACCGGAAAGGTGTGCCGGCCCCTGGGGGTGGGACCGCAGCCGCTCAACTGCGCGGCCGGCGAATGGTGGGATCCCACCGCCAATGTGTGTCGGCCGCTCGGGGTGGGACCACAGCCGCTCGCATGCGACAACGGCTTCTGGTGGGATCCCGCCACCAACACCTGCCGACCCCCGCTGATCCCGCCGGCCGGATAACGACTCAGCTTGCCGGCGGCGGAAATCCGCCCGTCGCCACGGGACCCCAGCGGCGCGGTGTCACCCGGATCAGGCACTTGCCCTGATCCGCCATCGCGCGCCGATAGTCCTGCCAGTCCGGGTGCTCCCCGGCGATAACGCGGTAATAGTCGACCAGTGGCTCGATCGCCTCGGGCACGTCGATCACCTCAGCCGCACCGTCGACCTGCACGTACGGACCGTTGAAATCGTCGGACAGCACGACGACGCTGGCCTGCGGTGTGCGGCGAATGTTCACGCTCTTGGCACGCTGCGGGTAGCTAGCGATCACCAGCCTGCCGTGCGCGTCGACGCCGCCGGTCACCGGCGAGCTCTGCGGTGACCCGTCGGCGCGAAAAGTGGTGAGCAGCATGCGGTGCCGCGGCCGGATGAAATCCAGCAACTCGGATCGGCTCACCGCCTCGGCGGTCGCGAATTTCGGTGCCATGCCACCAACGTAGCGGGCCGGGCGCGGGCGTTCGTTTCGCCGCCTATCCTGGCCCGAGTGGCCGAACTGACGCTGGCGGAGTTGCGCAGCCGCCTCGGCGACGTGACCGTCCGCGACGCCACTCGGCTGCGCCGACGCCTGCAGAACCTGCGCGGTCAGAACCCGGCGAAGTTGCAACAGCTCGCCGACCAGATCGCCGCCGCGCAGACGCTGGTCGCCAATCGTCGAGCCGCCGTCCCGACCATCGCCTACCCCGACCTGCCGGTCAGCGAGCGGCGCCAGGAGATTGCTGCGGCGATACGGCAGAACCAAGTGGTCGTCGTCGCGGGCGAAACCGGCTCGGGCAAGACGACTCAGCTCCCCAAGATCTGCCTCGACGTCGGCCGGGGAGTGCGCGGCACTATCGGGCACACCCAGCCGCGGCGGCTGGCGGCGCGCACGGTCGCACAGCGCATCGCCGACGAACTGCGCACACCGCTGGGTGATGTGGTCGGCTACACGGTCCGATTCACCGACCAAGTGAGCGACCGGACCCTGATCAAGCTGATGACCGATGGCATCTTGCTCGCCGAGATCCAGCGCGACCGGCGGCTGCTACGTTACGACACCCTGATCCTCGACGAAGCGCACGAGCGCAGCCTCAACATCGACTTTCTGCTCGGCTACCTGCGCGAGTTGTTGCCGCGCCGCCCGGACCTCAAGGTGATCGTCACGTCGGCGACCATCGAGCCGCAACGATTCGCGGCGCACTTCGGCGGGGCGCCGATCGTGGAAGTGTCCGGCCGGACCTATCCGGTGCAGATCCGCTACCGGCCGTTGGAAGTGCCCGTTGCGCCGGACCCGGACGACGATCCCGACGACCCCGACCGGGAGATCGTCCGCACCGAAACTCGCGACGAGGTCGAGGCGATTGTCGACGCCATTGAGGAACTGCGCTCCGAACCGCCGGGCGACGTCCTGGTGTTCTTGTCCGGTGAACGTGAAATCCGTGACACCGCAGAGGCTTTGGCCGGCGTGCAGCGCGGGCCGATGCCAACCGAGGTGCTGCCGCTCTACGCCCGGCTGCCGACCGCCGAGCAGCAAAAGGTATTTGCTCCCCATACCGGGCGACGCGTCGTGCTGGCCACCAACGTGGCCGAGACATCGCTGACGGTTCCCGGAATCCGCTACGTGGTGGACCCGGGCAATGCTCGCATCTCGCGCTACAGCCGGAGACTCAAAGTGCAACGGCTGCCGATCGAGCCGATCTCCCAGGCATCGGCGGCGCAGCGGGCCGGTCGCTGCGGGCGGGTGGCGCCCGGTGTCTGTATCCGGCTGTATTCCGAGGAAGACTTCACCGCCCGACCGCACTACACCGAGCCGGAGATACTGCGGACGAATTTGGCAGCAGTCCTCCTGCAGATGGCTGCGCTGCAGCTCGGTGACATCGAGAACTTCCCGTTCCTCGACCCACCGGACCGGCGCAGCGTGCGCGACGGTGTTCAACTGCTGCAGGAGCTCGGCGCGTTCGACCAGTCCGGCGCGATAACCGATCTCGGCCGGCGGCTGGCCCGGCTGCCCCTCGACCCACGGCTGGGCCGCATGATCCTGCAGGCGCAGACCGAGGGCTGCGTGCGCGAAATGCTGGTGCTGGCAGCGGCGTTGACTATTCCCGACCCGCGGGAGCGCCCGGCCGACCGCGAAGACGCCGCCCGCCAGAAGCACGCCCGGTTCGCCGACGAACACTCCGACTTCATCGCCTACCTCAACCTGTGGCGCTACTTGCGCGAGCAGCGGAAGGAACTGTCCGGTAACGCTTTTCGACGGATGTGCCGCACCGATTTCCTGCACTACCTGCGCATCCGCGAATGGCAGGATTTGGCCGGGCAGCTGCGCAGCATCTGCCGGGACCTGGGCATCGTCGAGTCCGACGAGCCGGCCGAACCCGCGCAGATTCACGCGGCGCTGCTCGCGGGGTTGCTGTCCCATGTGGGGATGCGCCGCGAGGACGGGCGTGAATATCTGGGTGTGCGCAATGCGCGGTTCGTGCTCGCGCCGGGTTCGGTGCTGTCCAAGCGACCGCCGCGGTGGGTGGTCGTCGCTGACCTGGTCGAGACCAGCCGCCTCTACGGCCGGATCGCGGCCCGCATCCAGCCCGAGATCGTCGAGCGGGTCGCTGGTGACCTGGTGCAGCGCGCGTACAGCGAGCCGCACTGGGACGCCAGGCGTGGGGAAGTGATGGCCTTCGAACGTGTCTCGCTGTATGGCCTGCCGCTGGTGGCGCGCCGCCGCGTGGGGTACGCGCGGGTGGAACCGGCGGTCGCCCGGGAGTTGTTCATCCGGCATGCGCTGGTGGAGGGCGATTGGCACACCCGGCACCATTTCTTCGGCGACAACGCGCGGCTGCGCGCCGAGCTCGAGGAGCTGGAGGAGCGGGCGCGCCGGCGCGACCTGCTCGTCGGCGACGACGAGATCTTCGCGTGGTACGACGCTCGCATCCCGGCCGAGGTTGTCTCCGCCCGGCACTTCGACGGCTGGTGGAAGAAGCAGCGGCACCAGACCCCAGATCTGCTGACGTTCACCCGCGACGACTTGCTGCGCACCGAGGATCACGCTGATAGCGACCGCCCGGATGCCTGGCGCACGAGCGACGCCGCATTGCCGTTGACGTACCGGTTCGACCCCGGCGCCGCCGACGACGGCGTCACGGTGCACGTCCCAATCGACGTGCTGGCCCGCCTCGGCGGTGACGAATTCGCCTGGCAGGTACCGGCGCTAAGGGAGGAACTGGTTACCGCACTCATCCGCTCGCTGCCAAAAGATCTGCGGCGCAACTTCGTTCCGGCGCCCGACACCGCCCGCGCCGTGCTGGCCCGGATCGACCCGGGCAAGGAGCCGCTGCTGGAGGCGCTGCAGCGCGAATTGCGCCGTGGCACCGGCGTTGTGGTGCCCATCGATGCCTTCGACCTCGACAAGCTGCCCGCACATCTGCGCGTGACGTTTGCCGTGGAGTCCGCCGACGGCACCGAGGTGGCTCGCGGCAAGGACCTCCAAGCGCTGCAGGAACGGCTCGCCGCCCCCGCCCGGCAGGCCGTCGCCCGCACCGTCGCAGCTGAGCTGGAACGGACCGAATTACGCACCTGGCCGGAGGAGCTCACGGAGCTGCCGCAAGTCGTCGAGCGCGCGGTCGACGGGCGTGCGGTGCGTGGCTACCCGGCCTTTGTGGACAACGGGAGCGCCGTCGATCTGCGGGTGTTTGCGACCCCGGCCGAGCAGCAGAGTGCGATGGGACCGGGCTTGCGGCGGCTGTTGCGGTTGAGCGTGCCTTCGCCCGTCAAAAGCGTTGAGCGGCAACTTGATCCGCGTACCCGTCTGACGCTGGGCAGCAATCCGGACGGATCCCTGGCCGCGTTGCTGAACGACTGCGCCGACGCCGCCATCGACGCGCTGGTGTCCAAACCGGTGTGGACGGCCGCGGAGTTCGCGGCGTTGCGCGATCACGTTGGGCAGGCCCTGGCGTCCATGACGATGGACCTGGTGGGCCGCACCGAACGGGTGCTGGCCGTCACGCGGGAGGTAGAGCTACTGCTGCCCGCCCAGCCCGCGCCGGCACAGGCGGAAGCGATCGCCGATATCCGGGCCCAGCTCGACGGGTTGTTGCCGCCGGGGTTCGTCACCGGCACCGGGCGCGGACACCTCGACGATCTCACCCGCTACCTGACCGCAATCCACCGGCGCCTCGAGCGGCTGCCCCATGCCGCCGCGGCCGACCGGGAACGGATGCAACGAGTGCACGCCTTGCAACGGGCGTATGACGACCTCGTGCACACCCTGCCGTCGGCTCGGGCCGCGGCCGCGGCCGCCGACGTGCGTGACATCGGCCGTCAGATCGAGGAACTACGGGTGAGCCTGTGGGCCCAACAACTCGGCACCCCACGCCCAGTCAGCGAGCAGCGCATCTACCGGGCGATCGAGGCCGCACGCGACCGCTCTTGAACATGATTTGAACTTGATGTGCTCTTCGTGTTGCGTAATGCAGCCCTCCGTACTGTACTGACATGGTGTCAATAGCGGCACGTACGCCGACATGGAGGAGGACTCCAGATGTCTTCACACCGCTGGATGACGAAAGTGGCTGTCCCCGTAATGGTCGGCGCTGCCTTGGCGACGGGCACCGGAATCGCACTCGCCGACAGCACCGACGATTCATTCCTTTCCAAGATGCATTCGCTTGGCTTCAGTTGGCCTGCAGGCGATGACTCCGACATCGTGTCGATGGGGCACCAGATCTGCGCCGACCGCACGGCCGGAAAGACACCCGATCAGATCGCCCAGGACATTCACACCACGTTGGGCGGCAAAGGCATCACTTTCGCCGACGTCACCTCGATGGTCAGCGCAGCCGAATCCACATACTGCCCAGGCTAATCCAAAGCCTGCGTGGGGTAGGTCCTAGTCTCGCCGGCCGCCCGTCCGGCGCAGCCACCGACCGCGCTTGATGTCCTTCTCCTCGGTCGCCTCGTTCTTCTCGGCGGCGCGAGTGTCCTTGGGCGGCAATTGAAGTTCACGTTCGGCCGCGATCCCGGCCTGTAATTGCCGGCCCCGTTCCAGTTCGGCGTCAAGTTCGGCGCCGAACAACAAGGCGAGATTGGTCAGATAGAGCCATAGCAGGAACACGATGACGCCGCCGACCGCGCCGTAGGTCTTGTTGTAACTGCTGAAATTGCTGACGTAGAAACCGAATCCGAACGATGCGAGCGCCCACAGCAGAATCGCAATGGCCGCACCGATGCTCAGCCAGCGGAACTTCGGCTGCTGCACATTGGGCGTGATGTAGTAGAGGATCGCTACCGCCAACGAGACGAACACCAGAATGGCCGGCCACTTGGCGATGGTCCACAGCGTCTGTGCGGCCTCGCCCAGTCCGATCGCCGCGCCGACCGCGTCGGTGACCGGCCCGCTGACCACCAGCATCAGCGCCACCGCGGCCACCAGCACCAGGCCGGCCAGGGTGAGCGCCAACTGCAGCGGGCGCAGCTTCCAAATCGGTCGCCCTTCGGCGACCTCGTAAATCCGGTTCATCGCCCGCCCGAATGCGCCGACATAACCGGAGGCCGACCACAGCGCGGCGAGGATGCTGAAGACGAGCGCAAACCCCGCCGACTGGTTCTCGACCACCTGCTCGATCGGCTGACGCAGCAGGTCGACCGCTGAGGCCGGCACCAGGTCGCCGGCCGCGTTGAGCAACGCGTCGGTGGTGCGCCGTCCCTCGCCGAAGACGCCCAGCAGCGACACCATCACCAGCAGCGCCGGAAACACCGACAACACCGCGTAGTACGTCAACGCCGCGGCCAGATCGGTGCACTGGTCGGTGACGAACTCTCGTGCCGTCTTGCGCAGCACGAAACGCCAGGATGCCCTGGTCAGGTCGTGCGGAGATGCCGGCTTGCTCGGGTCGTCGGGATCGGGCGCCCGCTCCTTGTTCTCGGTGCGGGCCTCGGTGCCGGCGTCGTCAGTTCCGCTGGGGGCCATACCCGTCCGTTCCCGCCAACTGGGGCGTTCACACCGATGCGATACGGGCAACTCTGATGCACACGAGGCGGGCCGATGGAAGTATCGCCAGGGTGCCCTCCAAAAAACCGCAGACGATCGCCTATCCCGCTCCCGACCATCGCCCGCAGCGCCACGACGCCGAGCCGCTCGACCCGCACGTCATCGTGCTGTTCGGCGCAACCGGAGATCTCGCCAAACGCAAGCTGCTGCCCGGTCTGGCCTACCTGGACCAGTCCGAGCTGGCACCGAACATCGAGATCGTCGCGACGTCGCTCGAAGACCTCAGCGACGACGAATTCCGGGAGCTGGCAAAGAAGGCGATTGACTCGTTCGGCACGCACAAGCTGACCGACGAACAGTGGGCCAACTTCGCCAAGATAATCACCTACGTCCCGCAGGGGGCCGGCCCCGAAGCCCTGGCCGCAGCGGTCGGTCGGGCCGAGGAGAATTTGGGTACGAATGTGCGGCGACTGCATTATCTGTCCGTCCCACCCAAGGCGGCGCGCGCCGTCATCACCATGCTGCGCGACGCCGACCTCGTCGACCGGTCCCGGGTGGTGATGGAGAAACCGTTCGGCACGGATCTGGAGAGCGCGGTCTCCCTCAACGACTTTCTGCACGAAACCTTCGACGAAGCCCAGATTTTCCGCATCGACCATTTCCTTGGAAAGGAAGCGGCGCAAAACATTCTGGCGTTCCGTTTTGCCAATGGGCTCTTCGAGCCGATCTGGAACCGCAACTTCATCGACCACATCCAGATTGACATTCCCGAGGCTCTCGGGCTCGACGAGCGCGCGAACTTCTACGAGGAGACCGGCGCCTATAAAGACATGGTCGTGACGCACCTGTTCCAGGTGATGGCGTTCGTGGTGATGGAACCACCGACGGCGCTCGAGCCGCGCGCCATCAGCGAGGAGAAGAACAAGGTCTTCCGGTCCATGCTGCCGGTGGAGACGTCGCACGTGGTGCGCGGCCAATACGCCGGTTACCGCCAGGAGAAGGGCGTGGCGAAGGACTCCGACACCGAGACCTTCATCGCGCTGAAGGTCGGGATCGACAACTGGCGCTGGGCCGGGGTACCGATCTACCTACGGACCGGCAAAAAGATGGCCGAGGGCATCCGCATCATTTCGATCGCCTTCAAAGAGGCGCCGCGAACGATGTTCCCGCCCGGTTCGGGGGTGGGCACCCAAGGTCCGGATCACTTGACGTTTGATCTGGCCGACAATTCGAAGGTGTCGCTGTCCTTCTACGGCAAGCGGCCCGGCCCCGGTATGAAGCTGGACAAGCTGTCCATGCAGTTCTCGACGCAGGAGACCGACTCGGCGGAAGACGTGCTCGAGGCGTACGAACGGCTGATCCTGGACGCGATGCGCGGTGATCACACACTGTTCAACACCGCTGAAGGCATCGAATCGCTGTGGGAGCGATCCGAACAGCTACTCAACGACCCGCCGCCGGTCAAGCTGTACCAGGCGGGAACCTGGGGCCCGAACGCCATCCACCAACTGATCGCCCCTAACGCGTGGCGGTTGCCGTTCGAGCGGGAATGGCGCGAACGCAAGGGGTGAGCCGCACAGCCGGCCCCGGCGGCCACCCGGAAGATCGGAGCCGATAACCCGATAGGTTGAACACCGTTCCCGGAAGAAAAGGAGGCACGGTGCCTGAAACCGCGGCCATGGCCGAGGCCGATCGCGCGTGGATGATCGACACGCTGCTCGCGCTGCTGCAGACGCCCAGTCCTTCCGGGCGTACCGACGCGGTGATGCAGCTGATCGGCGACACGTTCGACGACTTCGGCGTGCCGTTCTCGCTGACCCGCCGCGGAGCCTTGACCGCCGAACTCGCGGGGGAGTCAAAGACCACCGACCGGGCACTGGTCGTCCACGCCGACACGATCGGTTGCATGGTGCGCCGGCTGAAGGACAACGGCCGCCTCGAACTCGTCCCGGTGGGCACATTCTCCGCGCGGTTTGCCGCAGGCGCCCGAGTCCGGATCTTCATCGACGATCCCGACGAGTTCATCACCGGCACCGTGATGCCGCTCAAGGCCAGCGGGCACGCCTTCGGCGACGAGATCGACACGCAGCCCACCGATTGGGAACACGTCGAGGTCCGCGTCGACCGCAAGGTGTCGTCGCGGGAGGATCTGGTCCGGCTGGGCCTGCACGTGGGCGATTTTGTTGCACTGATCGCCAGCCCTGAACTCGCCGCCGACGGCTTCATCGTGTCCCGTCATCTCGATGGCAAGGCGGGCGTGGCGGTCGCGCTGACCCTGGCCAAGAACTTCTCCGAGAACAAGGTGGTGCTGCCGCACCGCACCACGATCATGGTGACCATCACCGAAGAGGTCGGCCACGGCGCCAGTGACGGCCTCCCCGCCGGGGTCGCCGAGCTGATTTCGGTGGACAACGCCGTGTGTGCGCCCGGCCAGCACTCCCTCGAGGATGGCGTCACGATTCCGATGGCCGACCTGCACGGCCCTTTCGACTACCACCTCACCAGGAAGCTATGCCGCCTCGCCGAGGAGCACGGGATTCCGTACGCGCGCGATGTGTTCCGCTACTACCGTTCCGACGCCGCGGCGGCCATCGAGGCCGGTGCGGGCACCCGGGCCGCACTGGTCGGCTTCGGCCTGGACGGTAGCCACGGTTGGGAGCGAACCCACATGAGTTCGCTGGAGGCGACGTACAACCTGCTGCACTGCTGGCTGCAGACGCCGCTGACGTTTGCCAAATGGGACGCCAAGCCCTCGGGCAAGCTGCGCGACTTCCCGTCGTCCAAGCAGCCCGCCCCGACCGAACAGTGGGTGCCGCTGGCCCGCGGCGATCATGCCGAACCCGGCGACGCGTCACCCGGCGCCCCGTGGCCACCGTCGGAGGGCCCGCACCACTGATCCCGGAGTCAGTCCGGGATGTAGTCGAAGGTGTCGGGGTGGGCGCCGGTGCGGCCGTTCTCGCCCCGATCCAGTCCGGTGATGGAAGCCACGTCGTCGTCGGCCAGCTCGAAGTCGAAGATCTCGAAGTTGGACTTCACCCGCTCGGGTGACACCGATTTCGGGAAGATGATGTCGCCGCGCTGAATGTGCCAGCGGAGCACCACCTGCGCCGGAGTCTTGCCCAGCTTTCCCGCGATCCGGCTGATGACCTCATCGTCCAGCACTTTCCCCTGAGCTATGGGTGACCACGCCTCGGTCGCGATCCCGTGTTCCCTGTTGTAGGTCCTGACCCGCTCGTTGGTGAGGTAGGGGTGGACCTCGATCTGGTTCACCGCCGGGACGGTCTGCGAGCCTTCGGCGAGCCGGTCGAGATGGTCGGGTTGGAAGTTGGAGACGCCGATGCTGCGGGCGCGTCCGTCGCGGGCGAATTCTTCGAGCGTTTTCCACGTCGAGACAAAATCCCCGTCGTACAGCGTCGGGAGTGGCCAGTGGATCAGGAAGAGGTCGACGTAGTCCGAACCTAGCTTGGACAGGGTCTCGTCGAACGCCCGGCGCGCGTCGTCGGGCCGGTGGAAGCCGTTGTTGAGTTTGCTGGTGATGTAGACGTCGCCGCGGTCGACGCCGGCATCCCGGATGCCTTGCCCCACCTCTTTTTCGTTGCCATACATTTGCGCGGTGTCGATGTGGCGATAACCCACCTCGAGCGCGGCGCGCACCGCCGCGGCGGTCTGATCGGGTTCAATCTGGAAAACACCGAAGCCCAGCTGCGGGATCGCGTTTCCGTCGTTGAGAGTGATTGTCGGAACATTGCTCATAGAGCTGGGGTGCCCACTTCCGGGGGTAACCCAACACCCGCGAGTCGCGCCCAAGAACGAGACATTCGCTACCCGATAGGCAACCGGACAGGAAGTGATCAACCGCATGGCACCGACAGTGCGTCCCCGCCGATCCGCGCTCTATTTGCCGGGCAACAAGCCCCGCGCCCTCGAGAAGGCCAAGACGCTGCCGGCGGACGTGTTGATCTTCGACCTCGAAGACGCCGTGGGCCCGGACGCGAAAGCGGAGTCGCGCGCTCAGGTGCGCGACGCCGTTTCATCGGGAAGCTACGGGCCCAGGGAGGTCGTAGTACGCATCAACGGGCTGGGGACCGAGTGGCACGACGATGATCTCGTCGCCGCGTCCGACTCGGGCGCCCACGGAGTGCTGGTGCCGAAGGTCGAGACCGGCGAACAGGTCACGGCACTGACCGGCGCGCTCGACCGGCTCGGCGCGCCGGACACTATGCAGCTGTGGGCGATGATCGAGACACCCCGCGCCTTCCTGCGGGTGGAGGAGATCGTGTCGGCCAGCGAGCGATTGGCGGTACTGGTGATCGGTACCAATGACCTGGTCAACGAACTGCACGCGATCCACCTGCCCGGCCGCGCACCCGTCGTGCCCGCCCTGGCCCTGGCGGTCCTGGGAGCGCGAGCGGCCGGGAAGGTCATCCTGGACGGCGTCTACAACGACATCGCCGACGAGGCGGGTTTCCGGGCCGAAGCCCGTCAGGGCCGCGAGATGGGTTTCGACGGCAAGACCCTCATCCATCCGTCCCAGATCGGCCCGGCCAACGACGTGTTCGGGCCGTCGCAGGAGGAGGTAGCGCACGCCCGCAAGGTGGTGTCGGCCTACGACGAAGCCCGTGCGCTCGGCAACAGCGTGATCACGATCGACGGACGCATGGTCGAAAACCTGCACGTGCGCGAAGCGCAGCGCATCCTGGCGCTCGCCGATCTCATCGCCGAGCGGGACTCCTAGCGGTATTCAGCGCGCGGACTGCGCGGTGCTGTGCTGCTCAATCCACCCGGCCAGCGCCTCCTCGAGCGCCGTCGCCGCATCGATGCCGGCGTCGTCGGCGGCTCGCTCGAACTGCTCGACGATCTCGGTCGGGATGGACGCATTCACCCGGGAACGGGTCGCCTTGGGCTTCGGCGGCGGGGCTTCCGACACGTGGCGGGCCGCGGTAGCTTCCATGGTCTCGCGCAACGCGGGTATCTCGTCCAGCAGCCGGGCCAGGTCGTCGCGCTCGATTCGCAACATCTCGGCCGGCCCGATGGTCGTCACGGTCGCGGAACGCAGTTTCCCTCGCCGCAGCGCGGATTCGCCGATCACCTCGCCCGGCCCGACCACGGCAACACGGTCGTCGCCGATGTACACCCCGGCCTGCCCCGCTGAGCAGGATGTAGCAGGCGTCCGAGGGGGTCTGCTCCCGAATCAACGGCCAGGGCACCGACTGCGAACTGTGATGGGCGGCGCGCACGAGGCGCTCGAGGTCGCTGTCCGAAAACTTCTCGAAGGCGGTGAACCCGCGCAGCCGTTGGGCGTCTTGGCGGGCCTTCTGTCGATCAAAGTCCTCGTCGTCGTGTTTCATGGTGGGCTCCCGATCCGCGATGTGACCCTGACGTCGCAGAGCCTAACGCGAATTCCGGCATTTTCCTCGAACTGATTTTGCGGCGCCCGCCCAGGACGGTTCAGTGGCGCCGGCTGTTCGCTGTCGGGCTTTGCGCGGATTCCCACTTCGACGCCAACGACCGTTTCACCGTGGTGCCCGCCGCCAGTTCGATCTGGAAGGTCTCGCCCTCGTCGCCCTCGAGCGTGACGACGAACCCGCCGTTGGCGGTGTCCTTGAATACCACCTTGTAGGACCCTTCGCCCTTGCCGCGGTCCAGCGCGATGACATCGCCAGGAGAGACGTCATCGATACGATCGGTTCCGGAGACTTCAGACATGCTCTCGAAGGTAGCCGATCGGCGCGCGACCATCGGCCCGCGGCGGGAACCCCGCCGGACGCGCGTCCGTTGGACGGGGCGATGACTGCGACGCTTCCAGAGCACGAAATTCGCGGCCTGCGGCCGGTTGAGCTGGCCGATCGCCTGCTCGACATCAAACGCATCTACCACGAACCTGGTATTCAGCGTTTCGACCGGGGGCGCGCGGTTCTCGACCGATTCTCGGACGCCGAGCGCATCGAGGTCGCTTCACATCAGGCGATACCCGGCCTGTACGGCAACGAGGGCAACGTCGGGGACTGGGTGCGCATCAAGCGGGAGACGCTGGTCCTGGGGGAGAAGAAGAGTCTGTCGGCCCGCCGCAACGAGCGATCGAGCGACTGGATCGCGCCGTCGACGGCCAACGGCTGCGCGATGGCCTGCTCGTATTGCTACGTCCCGCGCCGCAAGGGATACGCCAACCCCATCACGGTGTTCGCCAACATCGACAAGATCGCCGGGTACCTCGAGCGGCACGCCGCCCGCCAGGGTGTGAAGCCGGGGCCCAACCAGTGCGACCCGGTCGACTGGGTGTACGACATCGGTGAGAACAGCGACTGTTCGGTGGACGCGATGGTGTCGGACAATGTCCGCGATCTCGTCGACCTCTTCGCGAGAATTCCCAACGCCAAAGCCAGCTTCGCGACCAAATTCGTCAACCGGGACCTGCTCGGCTACGACCCCCGCGGCGGCACTCGGGTGCGATTCAGCCTGATGCCCCAGGAGACCTCCCGCCTGGTCGATATCCGCACGTCGAAGGCGGCCGACCGCATCGCCGCGTTGGACGACTTCGTCGAGGCGGGCTTCGAGGTGCACCTGAACTTCAGCCCGGTCATCGTCTACGAGGGCTGGCAAAACGACTGGGCCAAGCTGCTCGAGCAGGTCGCCGACGGCACCAACGAGCGCACCAAGCGGCAGCTGGCCGCCGAGATCATCTTCCTCACCCACAACGAGGGTTTGCACGAGGTCAACCTGGGTTGGCATCCCAAGGCGGAAGAATTGCTGTGGCGTCCCGACCTGCAACAGCTCAAGCGCAGCGAGAGTGGTCAGTGGAACGTGCGGTACAAGAGCCCCTGGAAGGGCCGGTGGGTACAGGAGCTCACCGATCTGCTTGCGGTCAAGCTGCCGACCTGCCGGGTGCGCTACGCATTCTGAGCGGCTCGGTCGCGGAAAGGGAGCAATGACACCGGACTCGACCGACGCCCTGCTGCAGGAGTTGCTGTGGACCTATGGTCCCTGCGGCCAGGAAGACGAGGTGCGTGCGGTCTGTGCCCGTGAGCTGCGTCCGTTCGTCGACGACATGTGGACGGACGACGCTGGGAACCTGATCGGCTACATCCGGAGCAAAGACGCCGGCGAGAGCGGTGAGGCCCGGCATAGGTGGAATCCGGCTGGCGGACCGGGCACGGGAACGCGAGTCATGGCGCACCTGGACGAGTTGTCCATGCTGGTCAAGCGGGTCGAATCCGACGGCACGCTGCACCTGACCCAGCTGGGCGTGATGTATCCCGGCAACTTCGGGCTGGGCCCCGTCGCTGTGCTCGGCGACCACGACGCCCTCACAGCGGTGCTCACCCTCGGCTCGGAGCACACCACCAAAGAGAGCAAGCGGATCTGGGAGACCAAACCCGATCAGGGTGACCGGGCGCTGGACTGGGAGCACGTGTACGTATTCACCGGCCGGACCACGGACGAACTGGCCGCCGCGGGCATCCATCCCGGTACCCGGGTCTGCGTCCATCGCAGCAAGCGCACGCTGGTCGACATCGGCGACTACATCGGCTCCTACTTCCTCGACGACCGCGCCGCGGTGGCCGCACTGCTCAAGGTGGCGCGACTGCTGCACGAGGGCGGCCAGCGACCCAACGAGGATCTGTTTCTCGTCTTCACCACGAACGAGGAAGTGGGCGGCATCGGCGGTTCCTACGCCAGCGCCACACTGCCGGGCAGCCTGACGCTTGCTCTGGAGGTCGGTCCGACGGAGCAGGAATACGCCACCAGTGTCGCCGGCGGCCCGATCATCGGCTACAGCGACGCGCAATGTGTCTACGACAAGGGCGTCGCCGACCGCCTGATGAAGATTGCCGGAGACCGCGGGCTCGCGCCACAGGCGGCGGTGCTGGGGGCGTTCGAATCCGACGCTTCGCACGCCAAGAGCGCCGGCCTCACCCCGCGCGCGGGCCTGCTGTGCCTACCGACACTGAGCACCCACGGTTTCGAGGTCATCGCCCGTAACGCCATCGACGACATGGCCGCTGTCGTCACGGATTTCGTCCTCCAATAGCGACACAGCATTCCGGCACCGAACTCACAGATTCTGCACATCGATTAGCGGCCGCGGCCCGGCCTCGCGGTCCGTAAGGTGCGCCCATGGAGCGTCTGCTGGAGCGGGACGCGGTGCTGAGCCAGCTCAGGGCACTGACGCGCGCGACGCGACGGGGAGCGGGCCGCTTGGTGCTGGTGCGCGGCGAGGCCGGGGTCGGCAAGACCGCGGTGATCACCCGTTTCACTGCCGGTCTGGATGCCGACCTGACCGTGCTGCGGGGGTGGTGTGACCCGCTGGCCGCCCCGCGGCCGTTGGGCCCGCTGCTGGACGCACTGACGGGAATCGGTCCCCGAGCCGCCCGGGCGCTGGACGCGGCGATCGAATCCAGTGACACCGCGGCGCTGTACCGGCGACTGCTGACGGTCTTGCGGGACGGACACCACTGGGTCTGGGTGATCGAGGACTGCCACTGGGCCGACGGCGCCACGCTCGACCTGGTGCGTTTTCTTGCCCGCCGCATCGATTCGTTGCCGCTGCTGCTGGTCCTGTCGTATCGCGATGATCAGCTTGACCGGCAGCACCCGCTGTCAATTGCCCTGGGCGACATAGCGACCTGCGCCGCAATCAGCCGTATCGGCCTGAAGCCGCTGAGCCGGGAAGCGGTCGCGATACTGGCCGCCGGCAGCGGCGTCAACGCGGATCAACTGCACCAACTCACCGGCGGCAATCCGTTCTATGCCACCGAAGTGCTCGCGGCCGGACCGCAGGCTTTGTACCAGAATGCGTTGCCGCGCAACATCACCGAGGCGGTCTGGGGTAGGTTGGGTCGGCTATCGCCGAACGCCCGCGACACCGTGTACGCGGTGGCGGTCTGCGGCCCGCGCGTACACCCCGGCCTGCTGGACGAAGTCTGCCCGGCCGCCGGCACCGGCCTGGCCGAATGCCTGGACGCCGGAGTGCTGCTCAGCCAGTGGGAAGCGATCGGGTTTCGCCACGAACTCGCCCGGCGCGCAACCCTGGACCAGATCCCCGACCATCAGCGCAGGACTCTGCACGCCCGCGCGCTGAATGCCCTGGCGCAACCACCGATCGACCCGAACACGTTGGCGGCGTTGACCTTTCACGCCGCCCAGGTGGGTGATGCGAGCGCCGTGATCCGGTACGGAGTGGCCGGAGCGGAACGCGCCGCGGACTTGGGAGCCCATCAGCAGGCCGCGGATCTGTACGCGCTGGCACTGCGGCATGCCGACACCGTTGCCCCTGGGCAGCGGGCGGGCTGGCTCGAGCAGCACGCGGAGGCCTGTTATCTGTCCGGGCGCGGTGAGGATGCGGTGACATCGTGGCGCGCCGCGATCCAGCTGCGTGGTGAGCTCGGCGATTCGCTGCGTGAAGGTGACGACCTGCGCTGGCTCTCCCACGGGTTGTGGGGCTTGGGCCGCGTCCGCGAATCCGATTCTGCCGGGAGGGCTTCGCTGCGACTGCTGGAAGGTGGCGATGCGTGCCCCGAGCTGGCCTGGTCACTGGTGAACATGGCCGAGCAGGGTCTGTGGAACTTCGACCCGGCGTGCGCCGGGTACGCCAGGCGGGCGATCGCCGTCGGCAACCAGCTCGGCGACGACGCGGTGGTGCTGCGCGCGCGTGGGTATATGGCGCTGACCGAGGTGGTGCGCACCGACACGGGCTGGGAAGAGCTGGAAACGGTCTGGCTGGATGCAATGGCCAAGGACACCCGCGGCGAGACGGCCGCCTTTCTCGGGGCGGTCACCGGCTACATCGCGGCGATGAACTACAACCCCGATCGAGCCGACCGCTTCACCGCCGAGACCGTCGCATACTGCCGTGACCACGGCATCTACTTGTTCGAGGGCATCGCCGGCGGCGCGGACGCCCTGGTCGGGCTGCACCGGGGGCAATGGGCTCGCGTCAAAGCCCGCGCGGAGGACCTGCTCAGCCGCCCCGGGCTAACGCTGGTGAACCTGCTCGCACCTCGGATTGTCCTGGCGCTGATCAACGCCCGCTGTGGCGACCAGCCGGTCGACTCCCTGCTCGACGACATCGAAGCAAGTTCGGAGCTCGACCAGCAGCGGTTTTTCCCAGTCTGGGCCGCCCGGGCCGAAGTCGCCTGGCTGGCCGGCGATGACGACACCGCCCGCACCGTCGCGCGCAACGCGTTGGTCAAGATGGGTGACGATCGCAATCCGTGGCTGATCTGGCAACTGCGGCGGTGGGCGAAGCTGCCGGGCGCCGCGGCGGTGCCCGTCGGGCACGACGAGCCGACGACGCCGTTTCAGCTGGAGGTCAGCGGTGATTGGCACGCCGCCGCTCGGGCATGGCGAGACCGCGGCTGCTCCTACGATGCCGCGATCGCGGAGCTCGGCGGGGATGTCGCCGCGGTCGAGTCGGCGCTGGCCACGTTTCGGCACCTCGGTGCGCGGGCGGCGGCCCGGCGGGCCCAGCAGCGGTTGGCGGAATTGCGCGGCCCCACTCGGCGCGGTCGACGCGCCGACACCCTCTCCGATCCCCACGGTTTGACGCGCCGCGAACGTGAGGTGCTGGCGTTGCTGGCGGCCGGTGACAGCGACGCCGAGATCGCGGCGAAACTGAGTATCAGCCCGAAGACCGCCGGACACCACGTCGCGGCGATCCTGGCCAAGCTCGGCGTGGACAACCGCACCCAAGCCGCCGCCCAGCTGCGGACGCGGCTGCCGCAAACATAGGGAATTCTCCCGATCAATCGGGCGGTACAACCGGCGCACACTGACCCCGTCAAAGCCCGACTAACTGGGGGTCGTCATGTCGTTTGTGATTGCTGCGCCGGAGTACGTCACCGCGGCGGCGTCAGATCTCGCGGGCCTCGGCTCGACGATCAGGGCGGCCAATGCGGCCGCCTTCGGACCGACGTCGAACGTGCTGGCGGCCGCGGCCGACGAGGTTTCGGAGGGCATAGCCGGTCTGTTTGGTGCGCACGGGCAGGCCTACCAAGCGCTCAGTGCCCAATTGGAATCCTTCCACCAGGAATTCGTGGGGCTGCTCAGCGGCGGCGCCGCCCAGTACGCCGGGGCCGAAGCCGCCGGCGCCAACCCGCTGCAAGCCCTCGAGCAGCAATTCCTCGACGTCGTCAACGGCCCCCAGCCTGCTGCTGACGGGACGCCCACTAGTTGGCAACGGCGTCAACGGCGCACCGGGCACCGGGGCAAACGGCGGCGACGCCGGATGGCTGTTCGGCAACGGCGGAGCGGGCGGGTCCGGCGGCGGCGCGCAGGCCGGGGGAAACGGGGGAGCCGGCGGACTCTTCGGCGGTGTGGGCGGAGCCGGCGGCACCGGCGGAACCGCCGGTTCGGCAGGGGGCAACGGCGGCGCCGGCGGCCTGTTCGGCGGCGCAGGCGGAGCCGGGGGAACCGGCGGCCAAAGCGGCACGACCGGCGGAGTCGGCGGCACCGGCGGTGCCGGTGGTCTGTTCGCCGTGGGCGGCACCGGCGGCACCGGCGGATTCGGCAGCATCAACGGCGGCACCGGTGGCCAGGGTGGAATCGGCGGAGCGTTTGCCAGCGGCGGAGCCGGCGGCAACGGCGGCTACGGAAGCTTCACCGCCGGCGGGACGGGGGGTAGCGGGGGTGCGGGTGGGTTGTTCGGTAGCGGCGGCGCCGGCGGCGCTGGCGGTGCCGGGCTCGGAGCGAC
>NZ_HG964937.1:1316150-1339878 GCF_000613245.1 Mycobacterium asiaticum DSM 44297 | reverse complement strand
GATCATGGCGGCAACGGCGGCATCGGCGGCAAGGCCGGCCTCATCGGCAACGGCGGCGCGGGCGGTCTTGGCGGCGCATCCGAACTGTCGACCACCGCCTTCGGCGCCGGCGGCAATGGCGGGGATGCCGTGCTGTTCGGCGCCGGCGGGAATGGCGGCAGTACCCAATCGCCGGCTGACCCCGGCACTGGCGGGGCCGGCGGCGCCATTTTCGGGTCGCCCGGGTTGAACGGTCTCGGCTGACGGCGCGTAGTTACCAAAGAGTGACCTTCGCCGGTGCGTGACGGATCCCACAACCGGCATCGATGTCGTATCTGATACATTTATGTATCTAGCGATCAGACGGAAGGGATGGGTTCGGTGTCAGGAATGCGGCCGGTTGCAGCGCTTGCGACAGCACAAACCACGACACGCTCAAGTGAGCGAGGGGACCGCGAGTGGGTCATGAACGCACTCTGTCGCAGCCAGGACCCGGATCAGCTGTTCGTGAGCGGCGCCGAGCAGCGCAAAGCCGTCTCGGTCTGCCGACACTGCCCGGTGATGCAGCAGTGTGCCGCCGAAGCGCTGGACAACAACATCGAGTACGGCATCTGGGGCGGCTTGACCGAGCGCGCACGCCGGGCGCTGCTCAAGAAGCATCCCGACGTCGTCTCATGGGCAGACTTTCTTGCGCGGCCCAAGGGCCGCTCGGCGGGTTAGCGGTTCTAGGCGCTGAGGATCTTGATCGCGAAGACCAGCGAGTCGCCGGGCTTGATCCCGGCGCTGGGCTGACCGTCGGGGTAACCATCCGCGGGGGTCATGGCGACGGCGACCGTCGAACCGACCTTCTGCCCCGCGATGGCCTTCTGGAAGCCGGTGATGACGTTGGTGAGCGGGAAGGCGACCGGGGCGCCGCGTTCGTAGCTGTTGTCGAACACCGAACCGTCGCGACCGTTGACGCCCATGTAGCAGACCGTCACCCGGGCCGTGGCCGGGACCAGCGGCCCGTCCCCGGCGTGCAGCGTCTGCACCTGCGTCTGGGTCACGCTGAAGGGCGGCGTCACGGCAACGCGCGGCGCCGCGGCATCGGTGGAACCGGTGACGGCGACGCTGCCGGTGGCCCCGTTCAATGTCCAATCGGGGGCGGCGCCGCTCTGCGGGGCAGCGGTCGGGCAGGTGGCGGCCGCGTTTGCCACACCGGCGGGCGCCAGGACGGTGACCGCTACGCAGGCCGTGAGCGCGGCGAGGGAATGCATCCGGGAGGGCTTCACGGCCGCCACGCTACAGCCATGCATTGCAAGCAGCTGCCGCCGGTCGCCGGCGCCGCCCGCGACTCAGGACACCACAATCTTTGCCCGCCTCAGCGCGGTAAGGACGGAATCAGTCGTAGATGACGGCGAGTCCCCGGCGCTCGAGATCAGCCAGGCCGTCGCGCATGGCTTGCAGCTGCTCGGGTGAGTGCCCCACCCAGTCGGTGAGCTCGCCGACGATCCTCACCGGCTGCCGGGTGCGGTAGGAGCGGGTCGGGTTGCCCGGGAACTTCTTGTCGGTGACGTTCGGGTCGTCCTCCAGCGGACCTTCGGGTTCCACGATGTATACGCGGCAGCGGCCGTCGCCAACGGCCAACTCGGCACCCCACACCGCGGCATCCAGGGTGGCCGTCACGTACACGTGATTGGCCGTGCGTCCGCCGCCGTAGTTCGAGCGGTACCCGGGCACCAGCCGGTCACCGACCGCGAGATCGGCCTTGGTTCCGTGCAGTAACGCACCGGACTCGTGGACGACGAAAGGCTCTGGCACGGTTGGCAAAAGCGGCTCCATTCGTTGGTGCGTGCTGGAGAAAGTGTGCCGCACGGTAGCGTCGGAACCCAGGGATGCTGGTAGGGACGGAAGGGGAGCGACCGTCATGGCAGGGTTGAGAACCGGCGAAGGGCTTGGCGGGGTCGTCGTCACCGCGGTGACATCCACCACCGCGCTGGCAACTGACGCCGAGGAGACCTGGCGGCAATTGCTGCAGGGGCATAGCGGAATTCGCGAGCTCGACAAGCCGTTTGTCACCGAGTTCGATTCGCCAGTGCGTATCGGCGGTCCGTTGCGCGAAAATTTCGACGAGCAACTCAACCGTGTCGAGTCGCGTCGGTTCGCGTTCATGCAGAAGATGGCGACGGTGCTGGGCCGGCGACTGTGGGAGCAGGCCGGTACACCCGACGTCGACACCAACCGGCTCATGGTCTCGATAGGTCTGGCGCTGGGCAGCACCGAAGACATTCCGCCGTGGTATGAGGTGTGGAAGGTCAAGGGCATGCGCGCGGTCACGCCGTTGTCGGTGCAGAAATACATGCCCAACGCGCCGGCCGCCGCGGTCGGGCTCGACCGCCAGGCCAAGGCGGGAGTCATCTCGCCGGTGGTGGCCGACGCTTCGGGAGCGACGGCAATCGCGCAAGCCTGGCGCCAGATTGTCCTCGGCGAGGCGGACGTCGCGATCTGCGGCGGGGTGGAGACCGTCATCGAAGCGGTGCCGACCGCCACGTTCTGGCAGCTGGGCATGTTGTCGACCAACAATGACGATCCGCCCGGCGCGTGCCGGCCGTTCGACGCGCACCGCGACGGCATGGTCTTCGGGGAGGGCGGCGCGCTGCTGCTGGTCGAGAGCGAGGAGCACGCCAAGGCCCGCGGCGCGCCGATCCTCGCCCGGTTGATGGGCGCGGCCTCGACGTCGGACGGATACGACGTCGTGGAGCCGGACCCGAGCGGCCAGCGCGCCGGCGACGCGATTGCCCGCGCCGTCGAACTGGCGGGGTTGCAACCGACCGACATCGACCACGTCAACGCCCACGCGACCGGCACAAAGTCCGGCGACCTAGCCGAGGCCCGGGCCATCCGGCGGGCGCTCGGAGCCCACTCGCCCGCGGTCTATGCACCCAAGGCGGCGCTCGGTCACTCGCTGGGCGCCGCGGGGGCGGTCGAGGCGGTGCTGACCGTACAGGCGCTGCGGGACGGAATCATCCCGCCCACGTTGAACCTCACTGAGCTGGACCCCGAGATCGATCTCGATGTCGTTGCCGGGGAGCCCCGCCGCGGCGATTTTCGCTATGCCGTGACGGAGTCGTTCGGCATGGGTGGCCACAATGTTGCGGTGGTGTTCGGCGCCGCCTGATCTGTCATTCCGAGCCGTCGACGCGACCGCAAGAGTCGCGCCAATGGCGCATCCGCGCATCGGCGACGCTGCATCAAGTCGTGCGCGTCAGTTCGTGAGCGACCGCGTCGAAAGCCCGTAGCGCATCGACCGTGTGCGGCTCGTGTGACTCGGACTCGGTGGACAGTTTGGCGGCGACTACCTCCGCGGCTCGGTTGACATAGATCATCTGGCCGCGCATGCCCAGGCACAGCAGCACGTTGCTGCCTTCGTAGGGGAACCACACCTGGTTGCGGTACATCCCGCCAGGCATTTCGTTGTCGTCGGGGCCGGCGGCGAACGCTGCGCGCGAGTCGGGTCCACCGTCGAGGGTGTCGGCGATCCACGCCGCCGGCACCACTTGCCGACCGGTCAACGAGACGCCGTCGCGCAGGAACAGCGACCCGAACCGGATCATGTCGGTGAGGCAGGCGTTGATGCCGCCGTCGAACAGGCCGGTGCCGTCGCTGTCGACACCAATGCTGGCGTCGGCCTCTGCGCCGATGTGGCTCCACAACAGTTCCGACATCAGCGCGGGCATCCGCTGGGCGCCGACGACTTCGCAGATCCAGCCGAGCACGTCGGTTTCACACGAGCGATATTCAAATGGGCCGCCGTGCGGCGCCTTACGCTGCAGGGTCAGCAAGAAGTCTTTCAGGGTGGCGGGTGCGTCGGTACTACTCTTGGGCGCCCACCCCATCGCCTGATCGAGGAGATGGACCTCTGCCGACGGGTCTTTGTAGTTCTCCGAAAACGCGATCCCCGACCGCATGTCCAGCAGTTGGCGCACCGTCGCACCGGCGTAGCCGCAGTGTTCCAGGGCGGGGACGAATGCGGTCACCGGCGCGTCAAGTTCGATGGCGCCAGACCCATGCAGCGCACCGACGACGACGGCCACCAGCGATTTGCTCACCGAGAACAGCAGGTGTCGGGTGTGGCGTGTCAGGCTTCCGCAGTATTGCTCGGCCAGCAGCGAACCGCGCCAGGCGACGGCCCAGCCATCGGTGGCGGTGGTGGCCATCACGGTGCCGACGGTGGTGGCCACCCCCCGCTTGGTGGTCACCGGAATATCGGCCACTGCAGTCTGCGCGCTGGCCAGCGGCGCGACCGGCCCCGACCCACGGGAGATCAACTCGGTAGGCACCATGTCTTCGACATGCTGAAATGACCACTGCGCGTAGGGAAATGACAGCCAGTTCTGCAGCGAGATGCCAGCCGGAACGCTCACGCTCGTGCGACGAGGCGGGAGACGATCGGCGCCGCCGGCACCAAGGGCGTCGATACGAATTTCGACTTCATGCCTTTGACCCAGCGTTGGCAGCGTTCGGTGAGCCGGTAATCGTCGGTCTGCAGGTGTGACCGGGTGACGAGCACACCCAGTTGCGCGCCCTCCGAACGCAAATCGCCAGGTGCCGCGACGCGCATGTAGAACGCCTCGGACCCGTCGAGCAGCGTGGCCCAGTCGTTGGCGGAGCGCGCAAACGAAACGCGTCCTTCGTCGTCGATGCGCCACACACCGGTGCGCGGTGTCGCGGTGAAGATCTCGAGATCCGGCGATGTCTCGGTGATGATCACCTGGCCCCACACCTCGTCCTCGCCATAACCCCGCTCCCAACGGGCGTTGATCTCGTCGATGTCGAGTTCGTATTCCACGTCCATGTATTCGAGCAGGTGAAACAGGAACAGCGGCATGTCGGCGTAGGCCTCGGTGGTCAGGTTCGTCATCGGGCTGGCGCCACTCAATCGCGGATTGACCTCGCCCAGGTACAGCTCATCGGAGTCGAGGTCATGCAGCAGGTCGACCTCGAAGTAGCCGCGGTAACCCTCGCGGCGCATGACGTCGCCAAGCTTTCCCACCATTTCTCGCGCAATGCGGGTCTGCGCCGGCGGCAGCACCTCACGCCAGATGTCGTTGCCGCACCAGCTGCCCCGGTGCGGGGTGAGCTCGGAGTAGCCGACGAGACTCGTCATCGCCGGGCCGATCACGGTGCCGTGGCGGGTCACCGCACCTTCCAGGCACACCTCCACATTGCGGATGCGCTTCATGACTTTGACTTCTTGCTGGCAGGTCAGGTCGGCGGCGTGCTCGTCCCAGTCGCGCTGACCGTGCACAAAGAACGTGCCGCTACCGGCGTTGCCATACGCGACGGAGATGACCAGGTCGTCACCCAGGCCCGCGGTTTGCGCCAGCGCCAGCAGTTCGTCGTAGGAGCCGGCCCGCCCGATCGCATGCGGGACGCTCGGTATACCCGCCTCGTTCGCTAGGCGCGTCATGACAATCTTGGAGCCCAGCCGCTCGCGCAGCTCTAACGGCGGGTGCATGACCTCGAGACCGGCCTGCCGCGCAAGTGCCTGGATTTCCGCGTTCAGCATCACAAAGCAGCACTTGCCGCCGGGGCCGCGACCCGCGATGAACTCCAGCGTCTCGGGATCGGACAGCAGATGGCTGCACACCTCGTCCATGGAGTCGAAATCACGACGGTCGCGTCGCCGGGGCACGAAGACCCGCGAATGTGTGCCCTCGAAGGAGTCAAAGTAGGTGAGGTAGAAGAAGTTTCGGATCCAGCGGTCAACACCCAATAGGTTGAAGGGGGTCGGCGAGATGAAGTACAGCGGCACCTTGTTGGTGTGAAAGAACGCGCGGATGTCTGACAGGCCTTTCAAGGGGCGGCGCGATTCAGCGGGCACGGGGGATGGGTCCATTACTCAAGTTTGCGGCATACCTCTGACGGTGTCGCCTTTTTCCGGCTCAGCCGATGCCCAGAAGTCTTGCGCTTTCGGAGTCGCATCAGGTCAGCTGGTTACATCCCGAGCGAGAGGTTCGTCCGATGATCAAGCAAATCCTCGGTGTATCGGCTGTGTCATTGGCAGTCGCCACGGTAAGCACCCTGACTGCCACTCCGTCAGCCCAGGCCGACACCTACTGCGGCAAGTCGAGTCGCGGGGCGTCGGTCTACGCAGGCAACTCGGAAACGTCGTGCCAATTCGCCCTCAGCACCGCCGAGGCGTACCACGCTTACGGAAACGGCTCACAGCCGTTCGACGTGAAGAGCCCGGTCACCGGTCAGACCTATTCGATGACGTGTACCGCTGCCGGTTCGATCTGCCAGGGCGGCAACAATGCCTTGGTTTACTTGCGCTAGCCGTCGTTGAGTTTCCGGTACGAGGATGGGGCGTGAAAGTGCAGCAGTGGACGCATTTTTCCGTTCACGTCGACGACGAGTCGCTGTGGCGGGTCACCTTCGACAGCCCACCGATAAACATGGTGACCCCGGAGATACTTCTCGAATTGCCCGAACTGATCGACCAGATGACGGCGGCGCCTGAATTACGCGTGGTGGTGTTCGAGTCGGCCAACCCGGACTACTTTCTGAATCATTACGACACGTCCAGGGTCGCCGAAACGCCGAAAGGGTTAGGGCCCACGGGGTACCCGCTCACGGTCGACACCAGCATCCGCCTCTCCCGGTTGCCGGTGGTATCAATCGCCAAGATTCGCGGCCGGGTGCGGGGGATCGGTAGCGAACTGGCCCTGGCGATGGACATGCGGTTCGCCAGCGAAGGGGCGCTCTTCGGCCAGCCGGAAACCGCCAGCGGAAACCTGCCCGGCGGGGGCGGCCTGGAACACCTTCCGCTACTGCTTGGTCGTGCTCGGGCCCTGGAGGTTGTGCTGTCCAGCGACGACTACCCGGCTGAGCTTGCCGAACGTTACGGGTGGGTCAATCGTGCGGTTGCCGATCAGGATCTAGATGCGTTGGTAGACAAGCTGGCTCGCCGGATCGCCTCCTACGACAAGGCTTGTATCGCGGTGGTCAAGGAGCAGATCAACCGCCACACCTTGCCCTCGCCGGAGGATATGGTGTCCTCGCTGCAGATCTACCTCGACTCGTTCGACTGGCCAGGATCCAAACGCCGGCGGGAAGCGGCCCTGGCCGCCGGGCGCAATCGGCCCGGGGACTACGAGTTGCGCATGGGCTATCACCTGGGCCAGCCGCTGGATGACTAGGAAGCTTCCCCGAGTTATCGAGGCGTGACGCTGACATCGCCGACGAATGCATCGGCGTCGATGTCGTACACGTGGCCGATCACCTCCACCGACGACGGAACCGCCGGCGAGTCGCGAACGAGCTGAACATCATGGCGCAGCGTAGAAGTCAGGTGATCGATGGCGATGCTTGGAAAGTCGTAGGCACCACCGATGTCGATGCCCTGCTCCAGCTGGTACGCATCGAGGAGGCCCTGACCGGTGAAACTGCTTGTGCCGCAGTTTGTGTGGTGTACTACAACGACCCTCTCCAGGCCGAATAGATGATGCGCGATGGTGATGGATCGCAGGGCGTCGACCGCGCGGCCACCGGCCACCACCACGGGAAAGATTGTCGATGTAGAACCGACTTTTCTGCCCTCGCGGTCATGCACCACCTCGCCCGGATACACCTCGTCGGCCAGAAACTTCGCGAGTTGGAACGGAATGTCGGCCGCGCGGGGGTCATAACAGTAGGTGACCACGGTTTTGAGGGGCACCGCGTTGTGGAAGACTTGCCGCACCTCACGCTCGACGTAACCCGGAGTCTGAGAGTAGACGAAGCGATCCAGGTCGTCAGCGTTGGTCAGGTATGTCATGTGTGCTCGATTCTTTGCGGCAAAGCATGTTTCGTGTTGACTCGGGTTCGAGCTTGGCTTACAACGCCGCCCCCAAAAAGCGGCAATATCAGATCACTGTGATCGCTCTCGGTGGCAAATACCGTTGGCAGCGATCGCGTTAAGGCTTCCTCAGAGGTCGAGAACGACGTCCTCAGACGGAGAGGAAACGCACAAGAGGACGTTGCCCGAGGCCGGGCGTTGGAGGGGTTCGACGCTGTACCGCACTTCCCCGGAGAGCAGCGCCGTTTCGCAGTTGTGGCATACACCGGTACGGCATGACCACCGGGTCGGCACGTCGCATGCTTCGGCGAAGTCGAGCAGGCTTGCGTAGCTGGGAGCCCACTTCGCGGAAATTGCACTGCGAGCGAATTGGATGTCCGGGCCTGGTCCCGCCGGGCCCTCCGGTTGATGCGGAGGTTTGACATCGGTGGGGGTGATACCTGGTGTGAGGGCGGAACGGGCGCCGAATTTCTCCCGATGAACATTGGCGGGGTCGAGACCGCGTGCCACGAGCGCCTCACCCATCTCGTCCATGAACGAATCCGGCCCGCATAGGAACGCCTCCGCGTTGACCGGCAGGGCCAGGCCGGCGAGCTGGTCTGCGGTGAGCCGGCCCGCGTCGTCGTAATCGACACCCACGCGGTCGGTGGTCGCCGGCGCGCTATAAGAAATGTGTGATCGCCCGTTGGGCAGAGCGTCCAGCAACTCCCGCGCTTCCGCTGCAAGCGCATGTTCCGCGCCGTTACGCGCGACGTGCACCCACCAGACGGACCGTTTCGACGCGGTCATCGCCAATGCATACAGCATCGAAATCACCGGCGTCACACCGACTCCCGCGGACAGCAGGATGAGTGGGCCCTGACCCCCGTCCAGGACGAAGGTGCCCCGCGGCGCCGCGACGTCGATGACGTCACCGGGGCGGACGTGGTCGTGAATGTAGGCACTGACGGTACCGCGCAGCTCCCGCTTGACGCTGATCCGGTACTTGCCGGTGCCGAGCCCGTTCGACAGCGAGTAATTGCGGATGAGCGGCTCGCCGCCGGGTTGGGCGGGAATGCGCAACGTGATCGACTGGCCGGGCAGCCAGTCCGGCAGCGGCGCGCCGTCGGGCTCGCCCAGCCAAACCGAACGCACGCTTGAGCTTTCGTCATGAGTGTCGGTCACGCGCAGTGGCCGAAAGCCCGGCCACGCCGGCGGTGGCACGTTGCTGCCGGTCAACCCGCTGTTACCCGCCGCTGTTGCGTCGGCAGCGTCCTGATCGAGCAGCTGCTGCAGCGACCACTTCCAACCGGGACTCAGCGCGGGAATACGCAGTGCCTGTTTCAAAATCTCGCGAGGATGGCCCGGCAGATACAGGAGAGCGTCGATCTCGGCGACGGTCAGGCCTTCGGGGCCGGCGGCGATCTTCTCGATGGCCTGTCCAGCCTCGACTTCGCCTTCGGTCAGCACGCGGCAGTAAAAGCCCGGCCGTCGGTGCGACACCAGCAGCGCCGGCATGCGTGGCTCGCCGAGCCGGATCCCCACCCGGTAACAAGTAACCCGAGGTTGGGTGACTTCGAGGACCACCTGACCGATCCGGTAGCGATCCCCGATGCAAACTTCGTCGTCCGGTAGCCCGTCGACGGTCAGGTTCTCCCCGAACGCGCCCGGTGTCAGGTCGTCCCGGCCGAGCTCGGCCGCCCAGTGGTCATAGGAGGCGACCTGGTACACGAGCACCGCCCGGATTTCCCCACCGTGACCGTCCAAGTCACCTTGGCCGTCGCCGTCGATGTTGAGCCGGCGAACCATCCGCGGTCCCGCAACGGGGCTCTTCCAGACTCCCGTGTAGACGGTACGACCCTGCCAAGAAACACTTTTCGGCTTACCGACGTTCACCGACACCAGTTTCGCCATGCTGAGATCCTCCCTGGAAAGTCACTGGTTTGCCACTGGGCGACCGAAGACGTGCCGGTCACTCAGACGACCGAATCTCATTTCGCAGTCGGACATTCTCCGCCTGCAGCGACGCGAGCTCGTTCCGCAGCGGCGCCAGCACTTGTTGAAGCTCGGGAGCGGTGTACCTCGGCGTGATGTGCTGCGGGCAGTTCCAGTCGAATGCCTCGACGTCGACAACGACGGCGCGCTCGACGGCGGCGTCGTAATCGGGCACGGTCAAGGACGCCACCAGTTCACGATCTTCCTGAGTGGTGACGACCCGGGCACGACCAAAGATCTTGAGGCGCCGTCGGTGCACGTAGTCGACGGTGATGATCGCGACGCGATCTTGACCGGCCAGGTTGCCGGTGGTGATGTACTGCAGATTGCCCCGAAAGTCAGCCCACCCGATGGTGTGTTCGTCCAGTACACGGAGGAATCCGGTTGGGCCGCCGCGGAATTGGACGTAAGGCCAGCCCGACTCGCTGACGCTTGCCAGGTAGAAGCTGTCACGCTGGGCTAGGTAGTCCTGCTCGATGACGGTGAGTGGGTCGCGGCCGGGCGCGGCCTTGCCGGCGACGCGTTTGCGGTCATAGAAAGCTTCGCTGCCATGGTCGCGTTGGACGGTGCGGACCGCGTCGGTGAAAGCGATGCTTGGGTAGTGCTTGCTCATGAATACCTCCCCGCCAACGGGCGTTTCGCTTGCACTCAGACGCTATTGCGCAAGTAGCCGGCCCTTGTGCCGACTGAATTCCTCGTCGGTCAAGATTCCGCAGTCGCGTAACCGTGCCAACTCGTAGAGGTCGGCCGCCAAGGTGGCGACCGGCCCGGTCGCTGCCGGCCTCATCAGTGTGTCCGGCTTCGGGGGTGACCCCGCGGTGCCGACCCGGCACCCGACTGTTGCCGCACCGATCGAAGCCAGTGGGCCCAGGAAACCGTCTCGCCCCAACGCGAACGTGTCACCGCGCAAGCTCGCGTGCGGCAACGGACTTACGCTGGACCGCAGCGCCGGAGCGGCCGCCCAACCCGGGGGGACCGACAAGCCGCCGACCGTTCGCGCCGCGGCCATTCCGGCTGACACCCGGGCTTGCACCGAACCCGTCGGGGCGGCGGTCAAGCGCGGCGCACCCAACTGGTCGAGGCGCGCGAGAATCTGGTCTTCGGTTGCCGAGATTTCGTATCCCACGTTCATGATCTCGGTCCTGGCCTGCGATGCCGATTCCGACGCGGCATAAGCATTGGCCAGGCTCGTCGTCCCCATGACCGTGTTGGCCGGTGACAACAGGTTCAGCGGCGGCGTGAGCCCGAGACTTTGTAGGAGGGCGGGCAGCGCCGCCGGCTGCGGCAGATCGGCCATGGCCGCCGCCGGCGGGCTGAACGGCGTCAACGTCGCCGCTCGCGCCGAAGCCGCGGCATATTCGTACATCGCGCCGGCGTCCTGGGCCCACATCTCGGCGTATTCGGCCTCAGTGGTCGCAATCGCAGGAGTGTTCTGACCGAACGTGTTGGTCGCGACCAGCGACGCCCGCAGATAGCGGTTGGCCGCAATGATCGGTGGCGGCACGGTCGTTGCGAAGGCCGCGCCGAAGGCCGCCGCCGCCGCCTTCGCCTGACTCGCGGTCTGCTCGGCTAGGCCCGCTGTGTGGATGAGCCATGCGACTTGGGTCAGCACCGCGGCGGCCATCGACTCCGCGGCCGGGCCCAGCCATTGCTCCGCACTGAGTTGCGTTGCCGCGGCCGCGTAATCGGTTGCAGCTGAGTCGAGTTGACCGGCAAGCCTGTCCCAGGCTGTCGCGGCGGCCAGCATCGGTGCCGCGCCTGGACCGGCATAGATACGCGCGGAGTTGACTTCCGGGGGCAAGGCCCCGTAATCCATGGCGGCATCTCCTTTCTCGCGGTGAGCGGCCGGCGCCGCCCACCGCGAAAGCCCAGAGCTCGTCAGAGCCGGCTGAGAAATTCGCGGATGTAACCGCTGATCTCATCGCCGTGTGTCTCCAGCGCGAAATGTCCCGCGTCGAGCAGGTGAAACTCCCCGTCGGGCAGGTCGCGACGAAACGCTTCCGCGCCGGGGGCACCGAAAATCTCGTCGTTCTTGCCCCAGGTAACAAGCAACGGAGGCTGGTGGGTACGGAAATACTCCTGGAACTTGGGGTAGCCGTCGAGGTTGAACTGGTAGTCCCAGAACAGCTGCAGTTGAATGGCGTCATTGCCCTTGCGATCCAGGCCGGCCTGATCCAAGAGCCAGGTCTCCGGGGCGATGCGGTCAAGCCGGTCCGCCGGAACGCCGTGGGTGTACTGCCAGTGCGTCGTCGCCAGCGTGAAGTATTCGCGTACCGAGTCTTCATTTGCCGCACGGTCTTTCGCGTGTGCGAACAGCCTGTCCCAGAAAGGTGTGAATCCTTCCATATACGCGTTTCCACTCTGGGTGATGATCGCGGTGATCCGGTCAGGTTGTGCGCTGGCGATGCGCAATCCGATGGGCGCGCCGTAGTCGTGGATGTAAATGGCGAAGCGTTCCAGACCTAGGTGTGTGATGAGCTTCTCGGTGATTTCGGTGAGCCGGTCGAAGCTATAGGTGAACTGGTCGACCGAGGGCATCGAAGAGCGTCCAAAGCCGACGTGGTCGGGCGCCACCAGATGGTAGGAGTCGGCCAGAGAGTCGATCAAATTGCGAAACATATGTGAGCTGGATGGAAAACCGTGCAAGAGAAGCAATGTCGGATTGGTCCGGTCACCGGCCTCGCGGTAGAAGACGTCGAGGCCGTCGATGGAAACCGTGTGATAACGCGTGCTGAACTCGGTCATGCTTTCCTTCATCGATAGGCGTGGGTACGCCTAAAGATTGCGCCGCAGCGCCTCCGCGGAAAAAGGAGCAATGCCGAATCGCAGTGATCGTTGGCGGGCATCAATGCCGTTGGCCCGCACATCACGACTCCGGCAGGCATGCCCTTCGGTGTCAGGTCAGGGCAGCGGTCGCCTGGTCGAACACATCGGTGTCACCTAGTGCGCGAGCCAGTATCATCGCGCCTTCCAAGGTGGCAAAGATCTGCACGGCGCGTGCGCGCGGATCGGGCCCGCCGAGCCGTTCCGCGAGGTCGCCCGTCACGCGGGTGAAAAAGTCACGGGCGGCCTGGGCAACCTCTGCCGGCAGGCCTACCGTTTCGGCGCCCAGCGCCCCGCCCATGCACATGCGTCCGGTCGTCTGCAGCACATCTCGGAACACCGCCAAGTAAGCCGAGACCACATCAACGCCGCCGGCCGTCGCATCCGCCACCGCCGCAAGAACCTTGTCTGTGTACCGGTGCATCACCGCAACGGTCAACGCCGCCTTGGTAGGGAAGTGGTGGTGGACACTGGAGCTTTTGATGCCGGCTTCGGAGGCCAGATCGCGGAAGCTGTAGCTGTTGTATCCGGCGTCGCTGATGTGCCCCTCGGCCAGATCCATCAGCCGCTCGGCAGTGTCGCTCATCACCCTCCCTATCGGTAGATAGCTTTTGACAACCCTAGCCTGAACTCCTACATTGGGTATATCTACCTATCGATAGATAGATTGACCAGTCGAGGACGGTGAGCAGGCGTGGAGCTGCGCCAACTGGAAGCCTTCGTGGCAGTCGCGACCGAGCTGCATTTCGGGCGCGCGGCCGGAAAGCTGCACATGGGGCAGCCGACCGTCAGTGACCTGATCCGGCGCTTGGAGCGCGAGATGGGCACGAAGCTGATGACCCGCACCACCCGTCGAGTGGCCCTGACCAGCGCCGGAAGTGAACTGCTGGGTCGCGCGAAAGTCATTCTCGACGAGGTGGGATCGGCTTGCGCCGCCGTACACAGGCTGGCGGCAGGCCAGGCCGGCACGGTTCGCCTGGGCATCACGCCGCCGGTTGCACCGGCACTGGCGCCCCACCTTGCCACGGCTCTGCGCAACGCGGCCCCGGACGTCGACCTCGTCGCTCGACGGTTGTGGTTGCCGGACTTGGACCGGGCCCTGACCGACGGCACCGTCGACGTCGCGATCACCTGTGGCGCGTTCGCGGAACCACCGGGGGTAGTCGGTGAAGTGTTCTGCGGCGAGCCGTTGCAGGTGGCGCTGCGGCCCGATCACCCTCTTACCGAACGGGATTCGGTCGCATTGAGCGATCTGGCCGGGGAGACGTTCGGCCTCCACAGCGCGGCGCTCTTCCCGGCTTGGTCCAGGGCACACCTGCAGGCGCTCCAAGCGGCGGGAGTCGCACCGGCGATGGTCGAGCTGGCCGATACCGATTTGTTCGCCCGCCGCTGGGCGGAGCAGAACGAGGTCGATTGGATCCTGACCACCGCGTCGATGGCTGCGACCGGACTGAGGACCCCCACTCGACCGGTGCGACCGGCCCAAGTTGTGCCATATACGTTGCAGTGGAATCCCAGTCGAGCCGCCAACGCCGCGGTGGGCCGTTTCGTGCACCTGGCACTCACGGCCGATGTTCCCGCGGGCTGGGTAACCCTGCCCGGTCACTTACGGCACCGACGCTGACGGTAACCGGGTGCCTCATTCACACGGCGTGAATGTATAGCTTTCTCCGTGCGCCAGATACACGAATTCGGTTGCGGTGCGTGATGCCTCAGCTGCCTTCTGGAAGTCGTCAAGGCCGGAGAGGAACACCGAGAAGTCGTTGTAATGGATCGGAATCGCGGTGCGGGGCTTGGTGATTTCGACCGCACGTACCGCCTGCTCGCCCGTCATCGTTACGACAGTCACGAGGAATGTTGTGCCGCCCGTGTGAATGAGGCCCAGGTCGATATCCGGGTATCGCTGGGGGATTTCTTTCAGGTTGTCGACGAGCATGGTGTCCCCGGTGATGTACAGCCGGTACCGCAGCTCACCATCGCGGCCGAAATCGAGCAGGTGGCCGTTGACGGGCATGAGCAATTCCTCGACAGCCTCCTCCGTCGCGTGCTTGGCCGGCATGGCCGTAATCTTCAGTGTCGCTTCGCCTTTACGTACCTCGACGGATTCCCAAGTGTCGAGGGGGAGACCGCGCTGGAACCCGAGAGCTCTCAACTTGTCCACCGCGTCGGCCGTCGAGACGATCGGCAATGCCTTATCGAGCTCGCGCGCCGCCACGTCATCGAAATGGTCACCGTGATAGTGCGATAAGACGATCAGGTCGATCGGCGGGAGGTCGCTGATCTGGCAGGCCGGCTCCACTTCGCGCCGTGCCCAAATGCCGTGGCCGAGGTGAACATGCTCGCCCTTATGTAGAAAAGCCGGATCGGTGAGAATCGTCAATCCACCGTAACGGATTAGCGTTGTTGCGTTCCCGATGAAGTAGACGTCACCCTCGGTGAAATCCGCTGTCTCGTCGCTGGGAAGCGTGAGGGATGTCATGCGCTCGCTCCTCGAGATATCTCCATGCGCCAGAAGCAGGTCTGCGCCCGCTCATGCAGTAGAGAATCCTCTGGCATCTAGACCGGAACAAGGGACAGAACCAGATGAATATGATCGTCAGCCCCGATGAGTCAGCAAGCGCGACAGCGCCGCGAAAACGTCGGCGCCTTCCTGCACTGTCAGTTCGGGGGGAGCTTCAGCACCCGGTTATTGCCGGCGTCCACGACATAGACGTTGCCGGCTGCGTCGACCGCGACGCCTTGTGGATTGCTAAGGCCGTTGAACGGCAACGTGATCGCCGTGCTCGATTCCCTGACCAGCTTGAGAACCCGATTCCCGTGGCTGTCGGACACGTACACGTTGCTGTCGGTGTCGACCGCCACCCAGTCCGGACGACCAATCACGTAGGGCAGGACGGTATCGACGATCGCCGTCCGGGGCAGCTTCAGCACCCGCTCGTTCTCCCGATCGATGACGTAGACGGCATGGTCGAGCCCGACAGTCACGGCTGAGGGACCGTCCAATCCGGTGAACGGCAGCTCAGTCTGCTCGGCCGAATGCATCCGCAGCGCCAGCACCCGGTTGTGTGTGGCGTCGGTGACGACGACGGCTTGGTCCGGGCGAGGGTCGTGCGAACTGAGCGCCACACCCGTGGGCTCCCCGAGGTCGGTGAACGGCAGCACGACCGGGGCCGTCGACCCTGCCGTCAGCTCCAGCACCCGGTGCCGCCCCGGTTCGGTGACTACCACGTCGCCCGCATTGTCGACCGATATGTCGTCGGGATGATCCAGGCCGGCCAACGGGACCACAGTCTGACTCGTCGAGCCCGCGGACAACTTCAGCACCCGATTGTTGCCGCTGTCGACGACGTACACGTCGCCCTTCGCGTCGACCGTAATGCCCGCAGGTCCGGCGAGACCGGTGAACGGCAACGGGGTCTGACCCGGCGCCTTCGAATGGGTTTGGTTGGCGAGCCCCAAGAAGGCGGCGACGGCGGCAGTGACGATCACGGTGGCGGCGATGGCCAAGGCGCGCCGACGATTGCGCGACGTCGGCGCCGCGTCTGTCGAGTCGGTGGCCGGCGGTGCGGCGGACGGTTCCGTGAGGACATCGACGGAGCCGGAGGCGAGTGCCTGCGTTGCAGCCGCAGCCAATTCACTCGCGGTTTGGTATCGGTCATCGAGTTCCTTGGCCATCCCGCGCGCGATGACCTCGTCAAAACCGACCGGTATTGCGGGGTTGATGCTGCGGGGTTTGGGCGGCTCGCTGAACAGATGAGCGGCGGCCAATCCCTCCACACCGCCGCCGGAAAAGGGTGGCTGCCCAGTCAGGCACTCGTAGAGCACACAAGCCAATGAGTACACGTCACCCCGAGCATCGGCGATGGTTTCGAGCTTGAAGCGCTCCGGAGCCATATACGCCGGAGTCCCTGGATTGATATTCGTGCGGGTCAAGCGAGTTCCGACCGCCTCTTGCACCAGTCCGAAGTCGATCAAGTACACGAATTCATCGGCGACCATCAGGAGGTTCGACGGCTTCACATCGCGATGCACCAGCCCCGACTTGTGGGCTGCGTCCAGCGCCGCAGCGGCCTGTTCGATTACCCGCACTGCCTTGGGCGGACTCATTGGCCCGTCGCGGCGCAGCACGGTGTGCAGGTCGACACCGTTGATGATCGGCATCACCAGATACAGACGCCCATCTATCTCCCCGGCGTCGTAAATGGGGATGATGTTCGGGTTGGCCAATCGGCCGGCCGCATAGGCTTCACGACGGAACCGCTCGTCAAAGCCCGGCTCGGTAGCCATTTCCGGCCGCAGCACTTTGACGGCCACGTCGCGGTCCAGGGCGGTGTCATGGGCCCGATAAACCGAGCCCATGCTTCCCTGACCGAGCAGTTCGAACAGCCGATAGCGGCCGAACTCGACTTCACTCGCAGGCTTCGCTGCTGCAGCGACGGGGGAGGCGAGGGCATCTCGTGCCGCGACAGCCAACTCGCGGGCGGTTTGATAGCGGTCTTCGTGCCGCTTGGCCATGCCACGCGCCATCACTTCGTCAAATCCAGCCGGGATTGCGGGGTTGATGTCGGTGGGCTTGGGCGCTTGCTCGCCTTCAACGACCTGCTCTCCGGTCAGGCACTCGTACAGCACACAGGCCAGGGAATAGATGTCGGTGCTGGGTTCGACGGGACCGGGACCGTAGCGCTCGGGCGCCACCGCAAAATCGAGCAGGTACACGAATTCGCCCCAGGCCACGAACAGGTTCGACGGCTTCACATCACCGTGAACCAGCCCTTCGTTGTGGATCGCTTCCAGGGCCACGGCAACCTGCTCGATTACGCGAACAGCGGACCGTGGATTCAGCGGACCGTCGCGACAGACCAAGCTGTGAAGATCAGTCCCGTCGAACATGGGCATCGACAAGTAGAGCCGTCCGTCGATGGTGCCGATCTCGTAGATGGGCATGATGTGCGGACAGCTCAGCCTCGCCGCAATGGCGAGCCGATCGCGGAGTCGCTCATGCCGCCCCGGCTCGTCCGTCGACGCCGACGGGAGCAACCGAACGGCAACTTCGCGACTCATCGTCGTGTCGTAGGCCCGATAGACCGTGCCTGTCCCGCCCCAACGGAGCGTCTCGAGTAGCCGGTAGCGCCCGAAGGCCTCGCCCGCCGACTCCGCCCCCACCAAACCTCCCTCCGACCGCACGAACGGTGCCTGGATGCTACAACGCCTGCGTGCGGGCCTTGGGGGATTTGCGGGCCGTCGGGGGCTTTGGCGGCGGCCGATGCCACGAGTTCGGTAACGGTTGCTCCATGTCCAGCACGCTGCTGGATGCGCCGTTGATGCGGATCCGCATAACCGGCGGAGCCGGCCGGTGATCCGGACTTGATCACGACAGGGACCTGATGATCGACGAGCTCACAACCGTCAAGAGGTCGAACGTCCAGTCCCGACTCGGCCGGCTAACAGCGGAGCAAGTCGTCGGGGTCGAGCGAGCGATGATGGCATTCCTCGGCCTCGCGCGATAGCCCGTCATGGCACGACACCATTGGATATCGGTAATGGAAACCAGAGGTGTTGCGCCAGGCATCGAAATCTGAGACGATCCGGCGGCGGTGCGGCAGCTGAGCCGTCCATCCCAACTACGCGAAATTGACTATGATCCAATACGATTCGCACAAATGGCTTGACCACTTTTTCGATATCCGGGGCTCGCTCGTCCGGGAGATCATCGGTCGAGTCTCCCTATGCGTCGCATGGTCGGCGGCGGTTGTCGCCTTTCACAACTACGTCGCTCCAGTCGGCATGCCGATCCAGCTGCACACACTGATGGGCCTTGCCCTCGGTCTCCTGCTGGTCTTCCGCACCAGCTCCAGCTATGAGCGTTTCTGGGAGGGACGCAAACTCTGGGGAGGGATCGTGAATGAAACACGGAACCTCGTCCGGAGCGCCAGCGTCTACATAAAGGGGGATCCGGCGCTGGTCGCCCGACTCACCCGCTGGACAGCCGCTTTTCCCTGGGCGACCATGCACGTCCTGCGCGGAATCAAAGGACCCTGGCCACATATCACCGAACTTCCGCCCGCCGAGACGAAGGAAGTGAGCGACGCCCAGCATCCCGCTCTCGCTGTGGCCGGCAAGATGTCCGCTTGCCTCGGGGAGGCGCGTGAGCGCGGCCTGATCTCTGACATCATGCTCACGTCGATGGACGAGAACATTCAGCTCCTAGTCGACTACCTCGGCAGCTGCGAACGAATTCACAAGACTCCGATGCCGTTCGCCTACGCCGTTCACCTGCGCCGCGCGCTGGTTCTCTATTGCTTCACCCTCCCGTTCGCCATGGTCGAGACCTTCGGCTGGACAACCATTGTCGATGTCCTCATCATCGCTTACACATTCTTTGGCATCGAGGAAATAGGCGTAGAGATCGAAAGCCCCTTTGGGGATGACGCGAACGACCTTCCCCTCGAGGACATCTGCGAGACGATCCACAAAAACATCTACGCCCAGGCTGGCATTTAGCGGTGGCGCATGACGACCGCAGCGCCAGAAGCCGCCCACTTGTGCTGTGACCGTTAGGGATCGTTGCCGCAATCGCGATTTCGCGCTCCTATCGTTGGAGATACGAAATGCCTAAGCGTTCGATCCGCGTAACGCCTATCGGCGTCCGCAAGCCTTGGGGGGCTGTGACATGAGCACCGCAATCGACGCGCACGACCAAGTCGACAAGTGCGCGGCCTACAACCATGACGATTTCATCGCGGCGGTTGCAAGCATCAACGCACTTGGCTGTCGAGACGACACCGCACTCGTCGAACAGAAACCGCGTTGGCGGCTCACCGAAGAAGAGATCGTACGCGCGGCCACCACGATGATCTTGGTATCTCTCATGGCGCTAATTGGGCTCTCCGCGGGCGCGATCTTCACGATGGGTTAACAGCGGTACGGGCTAGTTGGGATGCCGACGTCGGCACTGAGGTGCTGGCGCACGATAGAGGCTTGGGCGACCGGGCGAAAACATTTGGGGGACCGGGCGCCGGCATCGCGGTTTCCCGGCAACCCGCCACCTCCGATTCCACCGTATTCTTGCGCATACTCAAGCCGACGAACCAAGGCAAACTGCTCGAACGCCGCATCGACATCACGCTTACCGAACCTCTCGGACTTACCGAAGCAGAGGTCGCCTGACCATCCGAATCCACAAGTATTGACAATTGCTCTGGTGGACAAATACTCACGGGTATGACCGCTGCCCGAAGAAACCTCTGCATCCTTTACGGGGTGATCGCGCTGGTGGCGCTCATCGCCACCTGGGCGCACAACATCGCGTACTTCTCGGCCGGCGGAGACACGCTCGACTTCCTCGCGAGCTGTTTCGCCAATCACGCCGTCAGCTCCATGACCATCGACCTGACACTGGTCTCGGTCGCAGCGCTTGTCTTCATGGTTGTCGAGGCACGCCGGATCGACGTCAAGTACCTGTGGGTGTACGTCGCGCTGGGGTTCGTCGTTGATATCAGCGTGGCCGTTCCACTCTTTCTCATCGCCCGCGAACGGCGTCTGGCACAGCTCCAGGACGCTTGATTCCGTACAGGCTGCCGTCGTACTTGGCCACCCAGCGGGCGCCCCGGGATTCGGAGGAGTACGGCGTATTCAACTTGACATAATGTCGCTTATCGGTAATTGGATGAGCTGCCGGTTCGCCACGAACGAGGATCTATTGCCCGGCCGTTGTCCGACCCGGCCCGGAATCCAAGGTTGCCCAATAGTGCATATCGCCCGGGGCTCGGGCCGCCTTCCTACTCGGGCCGCGTCAGGTTCTACCCGGCCATACATTGCGCACCGGTCCGCAGCCGGCGGCCACTGCGCGGAGACCGGCGCCAACTCCCTCCCGCCGTCCTCGTCGCCAATACGTCACAGTGACGATTCGCGGATGGGCCGTTCCCGGTTATGTTCTGTCGCAGCTCTTTTCCGTCGGCGGTGTTAGATTGAATCGGCCTAGCCGCAGGAGGTGCAATGCACGAGCTGGTCGTTGATGAGAACCTCCCCGCGACCGCCAGGGCTGTCGGCATCGCGGAACGAGAGATGGCGGTGAGCGCAGAGCAGCTGTTCGCCGCATTCGAGGACGAGGCGTGGTGGCCAAAATGGGTGCCCGGTATGCGCGAGACCACTTGGACGAGCTCGAAGCCGTTCGTGAGCGGGACGACCCGCGCCGTGGAGATGTTGGGCGGTCACCGGATCGACGAAGTGTTTTGGGCTTGGGAACCCAACCGCCGCATAGCTTTCAGTGTCGCTGCGGTGAGCATCGGCTGGTTGAGCGGCTTAACCGAGATCTACGACGTCACGCCCCTGTCGTCTGGGCGCTGCAAGCTGCGTTGGACGCTGGCATTGAGCTTCTCCGGCAGACTCGCGATGATCGAACCGGTCTATGCTCGCACCTTACCCATGACTCAGAAGCGTCTGCTCAGAAAACTCGAGCGAGCAACACGGGAAATCGCGACGTCGGCGTAAACCCTTTCATCAGAGCACCACTAGAGACTCACGCTGACAGCGCGGACGTGCTCTGCCGCCGCCCCGCTGGCGGCTGATCGATCTACTTACTGCGCGGAATGTAGACCCAGCCATTACGCAACAACCCAGTGGGATGCTCGGTAACCACGCCCCGCGCGGTGCGATCGCCGGGGCGGACCGTGGCAAGTGGAATGGAGCCCTTAAAGGTCGTCAATGCGTAGGTGGTAATGGCGTGGCGGGCGCTGGCGGCACCCTCGAGCTTGCTGTGGGGGCTTGTCCTCACGGCGAACGTGCGGGTACCTCCAAGCTCGTCGACAACCTCGCCCGAGACCAGCAGATCGTAATAGCCGTCGGTGTCGCCGGTGATGTCGAAACGGAAATATAGCTCGCCAGGACCGCCCGGTAGTTGGAGCTCAAAGGCCGCATTTGGCACCACCGTCACACTTGCCGCAGCCCGGTTCGGATCGTGCCGTACAAAGGCCCTCCGCACGAACCACGCGATCGACAAAACCATCAGGACGGCGAGCGCGATCGATCCGATGACGATCGCGTTCTCCGACACGCACGCAACCTATCAAAGGCCGATCGCCCACTGACCACCTCAAGACAAAGCCCCTGACGCCCGAGTCATCCGACCAATCCGCGCTACCCCTCGTGGCCGCCCACTACGCGATCGTCCGGTCGAATCCCCACTATTCCTGAGCCCCACACCCCCGGCCCACTTGAATTCGTCACTGTGACGAATCTTATTGCAGCGCAGGGTTATTGCGACATGCATCCCGCCCCCGCTGATTCCCGATCGCGGTATAGGGATTACCCGAACTGTTGCCGGGTACCCCGCTGCAAATGAGGAAAGACCTATCCCGCCTGCACCTGCAACGCGGCGCACAATCCGGTGGCGCGCGATGACACGGATCGACTTCTATTTCGATCCGGTGTGCCCCTTCGCATGGGCGGCCTCCCGCTGGCTGCTCGACCAGTCCGGCCACCGCGACCTCGACATCAACTGGCACCTGATGAGTCTGGCGTTACTCAACGAAGGCCAGTCTGACGAGTCGGAGAAACAGCGCAAGCACCTTGAGATGTCGCATCAACTCGGGCGCGTCGTGCTGGCCGCCGTCGAAGTCAGCGGCCCCAAGTTGACCGAACCGGTGTATACCGCGCTCGGCCGGCATCTTCACGAGGCAGGCGACGACATGACACCACAGCTAGTCGGCGAGATTCTGGCCGAATGCGGAGTCGACAGCACCCTCGCTGAGGCAATGTTCGATGACGAGCGTGACGACGCGCTTGCCCTCGCACATCAGGAAAGCCAAGACGCCCTCGGTGGTCCCGGCGGGTGCCCGATCCTCTGCATTGACGACGCCTGTTTTTTCGGCCCCGTGCTGACCGGGATTCCCACCGGCCGCGAGGCCGACGATCTGTTCGACGCGCTCGTGACGCTCGCCCACGCTCCGACCTTTGCGGAGATTCAGCGACCGCACGAGGGACCGCCGACATTCAACTAGCGCCCACTCACCTCGAGGCCTAGGCCGGCTCGACTCGACGCCCCGGCCGAGTGTGCATCGCACGACGGGACACGCCGACGAAGCGTCGCGGGATTTACGCTCGACGGTGCCTCATAGGCCGGCTGAGAGATATTGGCAAACTTCAACTGCCGCGAAAATGCCCAATTCTGAGAAATTCTCAGCGTAATATGCTGTGGCTTAGATCGCGCTGAGAAGGCAATCCCGGCAAGAGTTTGTAGTCAAATGTCGGCCGAAGCTCACCGGCGGAACCTGAGAGAAATTCACAGGAAGGCTGGCACTGCAACAAATCTGCTGTTCATCAGGCATGCGGACCGAAATTAACTCACTGGACAATTCCGCTACGGCCACGAATCTAATGTATTCACACACTCAATTCGCTATCGCATGGCAATATCGGCGCGTATCGGATGGCTCTGTGCATGCGGCAAAGATGCAGCCGGAGCGACGCGACACGGAAAGGGTGACCCGACAATGAGCTTCCTGATGCTGCCGCCAGAGATTACCTCGGCTTTGATGTTCTCCGGCGCGGGTTCGGGTCCAATGCTGGAAGCTGCTGCGGCGTGGCAGTCGTTGGCCTCGGAATTGGATTCCGCGGCGGAGTCGTTCTCGGCATTGACCTCGGAGCTGACCGCCCAGGCATGGCAGGGTCCGGCGGCCCAGGCCATGGCGGCAGCAGCAGCGCCGTACGCCAATTACTTGGCGACGGCGGCCGCCCAGGCGGCGGGAACCTCGTCACAGGCACAGGCCGTCGCGGGTGCATTCGAAGCGGCGCTGGCAGCCACGGTTCACCCGGCGCTCATCTCGGCCAATCGCTCGAACCTGGTGTCGTTGGTGCTGTCGAATCTCTTCGGGCAGAACGCGCCGGCGATCGCCGCGATTGAAGGCATCTACGAGGAGATGTGGGCGGCGGACGTGGCGGCGATGCTGGGCTATCACGGCGGCGCGGCGGCGGCCGTGGCGCAACTGATTTCGCCGGCCGCAGCCGCGTTGCCCAGCTTTGGTTACGGCAATGTCGGGGAAGGCAACATCGGGTTCTTCAATACCGGCACGCTGAACTTCGGCATCAACAACACCAGCCCGTTCTTCACTCCCACCGACCCCATCACCACCTTCG
>NZ_HG964937.1:1300479-1315878 GCF_000613245.1 Mycobacterium asiaticum DSM 44297 | reverse complement strand
GCTGCCCGCCGCGGCCGCCCCGCTACCGAGCTTCGGTTACGGCAACGTCGGAGAAGGCAACATCGGGTTCTTCAACACCGGCACCCTGAACTTCGGCATCAACAACACCAGCCCGTTCTTCACCCCCACCGACCCCATCACCACCTTCGGTGGATTCGGCATCGCCAACAACGGCACCGACCTCGTGGGGGCGTTCAACGCCGGCAGTCGAAATGTTGGCATCGCCAACAACGGGTTCATGAACATCGGCATCGGCAACACCGGCACCTACAACTCCGGCCTGCCGTTGTCCTTCCTATCTGCACTCGGCATCGGCAACCAGGGCAACTTCAACCAGGGCTTCTTCAATATCGGCAACCACAACCTGGGCATCGGCCTAGCCGGTGACAACCTGATCGGCATCGGCCCGCTGCATATCAAGCGCTAATTGGTTAGCCACGGTGCGGCGGGAAGTACATCTCCTGCCGCACCGTGCATACCAATTCGCCGTTGCGGTTGAACATGGTCCCACTGGCCAGCGCAAGCGAATCCGCGCTGCTCGGTGAAGACCGTTCCAGCAGAAGCCAATCCGACAACACCGCCGGGGCGTGGAACCACACCGAATGGTCACGCTGCGACGAATCCCCGACGCCGCCGCGGGCCGCGAACGCCGGCTCGGTCAACGTCACTGCGGATAGGTAGGCCACCAGGCTCGCGGTCAGCACCGGGTCGTTAGGGACCTCACCGTCGGGTCGCCACCACATCGCCGATCGAGCGGGTGGCGCTTCGGCGGCGTCGACGAGGCGACGTTCGAACCAACGCAGGCTCGCCCACCGGCCCTGGGTGCGCTCGTCCGACTCGGCTAGGTGCGGCGCCACCCACGGCAACGACTCCGGTGGCGGCGCCGCGGGCATCGGCGGCTGATAGACCACCTGCGCGAACCCCGGGTCGGCGACCTTGAACGACGACATCGCCTCCATCAGGATCTTGCCCTCTTGCCGGGCGGTGACCCGGCGCGCGGAGAACCTGCGACCCTCCTGCAGGTCGACCACCTCGAAGTCGACCGGCCGGCGGGAATCCCCAGGCCGCAGGAAGTAGGTGTGCACACTGTGCGGGGCACGGCCCGGCGCGGTGTAGCTGGCCGCCAACAGCGCCTGGGCCGAAATGTGCCCGCCCAGAATGTGATTGGCCGGCGCGGGCAGTTGTTGTCCAACGAAAACCCACGGGTCGACCCGTTCTAGTTCCATGGTGACGAGCACGTCGCCGAGCGAGGAAGACATCGCCGGGTATCTTGCCCGACGACTGCTACTAAGTCTGCGACCGGTCTTTGAATACGAGTCTGCGGGCGACCTCGTACACGGGTGTGTTCGTTTCCTGCGAGAGCTTCGTGAGCAACGTGAAAGCCTCGCTCGAACTGACCTGCTGGCTTTCCATAATGATGCCTTTGGCTTGGCCGATGATGTCGCGCGATGCCAGGGCGCTTCGAAGTTCGTCATTGCTGCGGGCGCCCGCGAGTCCGACCGCCGCTTGCGCGGCTAGCGCCAGGGCCAGTTCCTCGACTTCCGGCGTGAAGGCACCGGCCTCTTCGGAGTACAGGTTGACGGTCCCGAGCTCATTCTCGTTGGTATATAGCTGAATTGACAAACTCGAGCGCACGGGTGTCTGTTCGACCAAGTCCGCGACGAATTTGGGCCAGCGCGTTTCTTTTTCGTAATCGTCGACGCGGACGGTGTATTGGTTCCAGAGCGATTCCAGGCACGGCCCTTCCTGATGCTCGTCCTGCAACGCATCGAGTTTTCTCGGGACGGGTCCAGTGGCCGCCACCGACTCGAGTGTCCGGCGGCGGCGATTGACCACTAGTGCAACGCCGGCGTGAGCCACCCCGGGCAGGATCTGCGTGGCGATTTCGGTAACTTCACGGAGCAATTGATCAGAGTCGAAATCGCTGTCCTGCTGACTATGTAAGCTGCGCGCCAGCTGCGACAAGGCGGGATAAATCTCGTCGGTCAATTCCCACTCCAGGTCATCTGCAGAAAGCGACTACTTATGCGGTGGCGCCCGGGTGCCAACGAGCAGTATAACTAGCGCAAATAGGAGTACGCTCCGGTCAGCGTGGTAAATCGCATGGTTGCCTCTGTCCTCTACGCGAGGTGGTCAGCGGCGAGCAACTTCGGTGTTGAGAAGGCAGCATTGGGCCGCTGATCCCCGACTAAAACCTGAGCCGCAAATGCCGCTGCAGCCGCCGCTGCCCGGCTTCCGTTGAACCAGCACCCGGCCCAAGTGCCGCACTGAGCGCCGCGCGCACGGACTCCGTGTCCAACTCCATCCCGATGCCGACCAGACAATTCGGCACCGCCGATGCGGGCGCCTTAGCGATATGGACCGCACTGCCCACCACGTTCACGACGTAGTTCCGCACCCGCGTCCGTTGCCGCACCGCGACAACGCCTTTGAGCCGGAACACCCCGGACGGCGGCCGTTCGAGCAGATCGATCAGTGCATCCACGTCGACGCAACCACTGCTGGTGACGGTCACGGCGTCCGCTGCGACGTGATCGTGGGCGTGCGCGTGATCAGAGTCCAGCAGCAGCTCGCGGAACGACAGCTGTCCGAACTGCACCACAGTGTCCGAGGAGTCGAAGAGCAGCGCCGGGTCGATCCTTCCACCCGTGGTACCCACCACGTGCACCTGTGGATTGCGTTGCGACACACGGTCTTTGATGCGCTGCAGCACAACCGCGCGCTGATCCGGCGAAACCTGGTCCAGCTTGTTGACCACGATCAACGATGCCGCGCCGTACCGCGCGGGCGGCAACTCGGTGCGGTCGACGGTCTCGAAGTGGTTCGCCGCGTCGATGACGTCGACGAGCCCGCCGGGCCGCACCCGGGCGATCCTGCTGAAGCCGATGATCCGTGCGATCGCCACCGGGTCGGCCAGGCCGCTGGCTTCGACGATGATCGCGTCCAGGCGCCGCGCCGGGTCGGCGAGTTTGACCAGCGCGTCCTCGAGGCCGCCGTCATCGGGCAGACAGCAGATGCATCCGCCGGCGATCGACGCGGGCTCGTCGATCTGGCCGGCCACCAGACCGGCGTCGATATTGAGTTCGCCGAAGTCGTTAACGACGACGCCGATGCGGGTGTCGGGGGTGCGCAGCAGGTGGTTGAGCAGGGTGGTCTTGCCCGCGCCGAGGTGGCCGGTGAGCGCGATCACAGGTATCGCGGACAAATCCCCTCCCCCCGTCGGCGTCCGGCCTCCCGAGGTTAACGGGCCAGTGGCGCTGTTTTTGGGGGCATGGCCGCCTGCCGTAGGCTTTGCGGCGATTTGAAAGCTCAACCCACCGAACGGACCGAAGCAAGTGATCATCGGAATACCCCGCGAGTCCCTCCCAGGTGAGACGCGTGTCGCCGCCACGCCGCAGACCGTGGGACAGCTCATCAAGCTCGGCTACGCGGTGGTTGTCGAATCCCAGGCCGGTGCCGCGGCGAGCTTTCCCGACGACGCCTACGTCGCAGCCGGCGCCGAGATCGGCTCGTTCGAACAGGCGTGGGGTGCCGACGTCGTCTTAAAGGTCAACCAGCCAAATGACGACGAGATCAGCGCACTGCGCGAGGGCGCCACGCTGGTCAGCTTGATCTCCCCCGCGCTGCAACCGGAGCTAGTAGAGAAGCTGGCGGGCCGCCCGATCACCGTCCTGGCCATGGATGCGGTGCCGCGCATCTCGCGGGCACAGTCGCTCGACGTCCTGTCGTCGATGGCCAACATCGCCGGCTACCGCGCGGTCGTGGAGGCAGCCCACGCGTTCGGCTGGTTCTTCACCGGCCAAGTGACCGCCGCCGGCAAGGTACCGCCCGCCAAGGTGCTCGTCGTCGGAGCGGGCGTCGCCGGACTGTCCGCGATCGGGTCCGCGGGCAGCCTCGGTGCCATAGTGCGCGCCACCGACCCCCGGCCGGAGGTCGCCGATCAGGTCAAATCCCTTGGCGGCGAATACCTTTCGATTGAATCCGAGGAAGCCGAGGTATCTGCCACCGGCTACGCCAAGGAGATGAGCGACGACTACAAGGCCCGCGAGGCACGGCTCTACGAGGAGCAGTGCAAGGACGTCGACATCATCATCACCACGGCGCTGATTCCCGGTAAGCCGGCACCGCGAATCATCACCGCGGACATGGTCGCCTCGATGAAGCCGGGCAGCGTGATCGTCGACATGGCCGCGGCCAACGGCGGCAACGTCGAGGGCACCGTCAAGGATCAGAAGATCGTCACCGACAACGACGTGACCATCATCGGCTACACGGACCTGGCCGGCCGGCTGCCCGCGCAGTCCTCGCAGCTCTACGGGACCAACCTGGTCAATCTCCTCAAGCTGATGACCCCGGAGAAGGACGGTCAGCTCGTGCTGGACTTCGACGACGTCGTGCAGCGCTCGATGACGGTGGTCCGCAACGGCGAGAAGACCTGGCCGCCACCGCCGGTGCAGGTCTCCGCGGCGCCGGCCACCGCGACGCCCGCCGCGCCGGCCAAGCAATCCCAGGCCAAGAAGCCGATGTCCACCGGCCGCCGCCTGGGCACCGCCTTCACAGCCGCCGCAGTGCTGTTCGCCCTGATCGCGCTCTCGCCTGCGGCGCTGCAGGTGCACCTGACGGTGTTCGCGCTGGCAATTGTGATCGGCTATTACGTCATCGGGCACGTGCACCACGCGCTGCACACACCGCTGATGTCGGTGACGAACGCGATCTCGGGAATCATCGTGCTGGGCGCCCTGCTGCAAATCGGCAAAGACGACCTGGCGATCACGGTGGTATCGGCGGTGGCGATCCTGCTGGCCAGCATCAACATCTTCGGCGGCTTCGCGGTGACGCGGCGAATGCTGGCCATGTTCTCGCGCAGCTGAGCTGCGCGCCCAACCGGAGGATTTCCTTTGTTCACGGTAGAAACCACCGCCACCGCGGCGTACGTCGTCGCTGCCCTGCTGTTCATCCTGGCGCTGGCCGGGCTGTCCCGGCACGAGACGTCCCGGGCCGGGAACACTTTCGGCACCGTCGGGATGGCCGTGGCTCTGGTCGCGACCATCGCGCTGGCGCTGGATCACAGCATCAAGCCGCTGGGCGTGGCGCTGCTGGTGGGAGCCATGCTGGTCGGTGCCACGATCGGCCTGTGGCGGGCCCGGGTGGTCGAGATGACCGGCATGCCCGAGCTGATCGCCCTGCTGCACTCGTTCGTCGGTCTGGCTGCGGTGCTCGTTGGGTGGAACGGCTACCTGCACATCGAGGGCCATCCGCACGGCGCCGACGCCATCGCCCTGCGCGCGGAAGGCCTGGCCGGCATCCACTCGGCCGAGGTCGTGGTCGGCGTGTTCATCGGTGCGGTGACGTTCACCGGCTCGATCGTGGCCAACCTCAAGCTCTCGGCGCGGATCAAGTCCGCACCGATGATGCTGCCGGGCAAGAACTTCTTGAACGTCGGCGCGCTGGTGGTATTCGCCGCGCTGACGGTGTGGTTCGTGATCGACCCGACGATCTGGCTGCTCGCCGCGGTGACCGTGCTGGCGCTGCTGCTCGGCTGGCACCTGGTGGCCTCGATCGGCGGTGGCGACATGCCCGTCGTGGTGTCGATGCTGAACAGCTACTCCGGCTGGGCCGCGGCCGCCTCCGGCTTCCTGCTCAGCAACGACCTGCTGATCATCACCGGCGCGCTGGTCGGCTCGTCCGGTGCCTACCTGTCCTACATCATGTGCAAGGCGATGAACCGGTCCTTCATCTCGGTGATCGCCGGCGGCTTCGGCATCGAGGCGGGGCCGGCCAGCGACAAGGATTACGGCGAGCACCGCGAGATCACCGCTGAAAACGTCGCCGAGTTGCTCGGCTCGGCCGACACGGTCATCATCACCCCGGGCTACGGGATGGCCGTCGCCCAGGCCCAGAACGGCGTCGCCGAACTGACCCGCCGGCTGCGCGCCCGCGGCGTGAACGTCCGGTTCGGCATTCACCCGGTCGCGGGTCGCCTGCCGGGTCACATGAACGTGCTGCTGGCTGAGGCGAAGGTGCCCTACGACATCGTGCTGGAAATGGACGAGATCAACGACGACTTCGGCGACACCTCGGTGGTCCTGGTCATCGGGGCCAACGACACCGTCAACCCCGCCGCAGCCGAAGACCCCAGCAGCCCCATTGCGGGAATGCCCGTACTCACGGTCTGGGAGGCCGACAACGTGATCGTGTTCAAACGGTCCATGGCCTCCGGGTATGCCGGTGTGCAGAACCCGCTGTTCTTCCGCGAGAACACCGCGATGCTGTTCGGCGACGCGCGCGACCGGGTGGACGCAATCCTGGCGGCCCTGTAACGGCGACCCGCCTGGCTACCGGCGTCACCGAGCGGTAACAATCGGTGTGGCCGAAAGCCGAGATCGCGGGGCGGGAACTGGATAGGCTTTACAGCACCGAGCGCTGTTCGACGTTATAGGGGGGCCGACGTGTCGTTTCTAGCCGTGGCGCCCGACTGGCTGAGTGCGGCAACAGCGGATTTGCAGGGCATCGGTTCGGCACTCAACAGCGCGAGCGTAGCGGCGGCGGCTCCGACCACTGGGCTGGCGGCGGCCGCGGCCGACGAGGTCTCGACCGCGATAGCGACCCTGTTCGGGGAGTTCGGCGACGAATTCCAGTTGGTGAACGCTCAGGTCAGCGCGTTCCACCAGCAGTTTGTGACGGCCCTGAACGGGGCCTCCGGCTCGTATGCGTCCGCCGAGGCGGCAGCCGCATCTGTGCTGGACCCAGTTCTCGGAGTGATCAACGCGCCCACGCAGTTCCTGCTGGGGCGGCCGTTGATCGGTGACGGCGCGCCTGGTACCGCCGCGAACCCGAACGGTGGAGCTGGCGGAATCCTGTGGGGCAACGGTGGCGCTGGTTACTCCCCATCCGCCACGGGGGCAGCAGGTGGGGCTGGCGGTGCAGCCGGTTTGATCGGCAATGGCGGTCCAGGTGGGACTGGCGGCGGTCCGATCGGACCCACTCGGGGCCTTGGCGGCCCCGGAGGCGCTCCGGGCTTGTTGTGGGGCAACCCCGGGTTCAGCGGTGCGGGTTGGGACGGAAAGACCGTGCCGATGCCGACCGTTGCGGTCACCGAGCCGACCGTGACCCTCGGCCTTAATGGCCATCAGACCGGGCCCATTCTGGTGGATACCGGGTCAAGGGGCCTGGTCGTCCAGATGCAAGACGTCGGTGGGCCGCTGGGGCTGCTGAGGATGGGCCTGCCCACCGGATTGAACATCAGCGGCTACAGCGGTGGGTTGACCTATCTCTACGCCACCTTCCCGGCCACGGTGGACTTCGGTAACGGCCTCGTCACCTCACCGACCGGCGTCAATGTGGTGCTGTTCTCGCTGCCGACGTCGCCTTTCGCGATCAATGCGTACTTCACCGAGTTCCTAAAGAACCCGTTCACCACGCCGTTCGACGCTTACTTCGCGACGGCCGGCGTGGACGGTGTGCTGGGGGTCGGCCCGAACGCGGTGGGCCCGGGTCCGAGCATTCCGAACGCGGCGCTGCCGGGCAATCTCAACCAGGGCGTGCTGGTCAACATGCCACAGCAGCAGTTGCAATTCGGGCCAAGCACTTTGCCACCCGCAAGCAACATCAACATTCCCGGTGCGCCAATATCCACCCTCTACGTGCAGGTTGGTAGCACCAGCACGTCAGTCGTCCCGGTTCCATCGATTATCGACTCCGGGGGTGTTTTTGGGACCATGCCCTCCTCGGTGATTGGTGGGGCGGGGAGTTTGCCACCTAACACCCAGATCTTCGTCTACGACAGCCCGACCAAAGATCACCTGCTGTACTCCTTCAACACTGCCAACTATCAGCCAACGGTCATCTCTTCTGGTCTGATGAACACCGGATACTTGCCCTTCTCGCAGCAACCGATCTACCTTGACTACACGACTCCGGGCGGGACGACGGTCTTCGACCATCCGGGGACGTAACGGCGATTGTGTTGTCGGACAGAGGCTTTGCTACCTGGCAGCGCCCGACGCGAAGAGGCGGCCTCGCTGTCAAGTCAGAAGTCACCGGTCGATGCGATGCCTGAAGGTGAGCATGCCTTAGTGACCTCTGACTCGCATACCCTTCGCGCCCGCTACCACGATGACAAACACCTGCGTCCTGACCCAGTGACGTGCCCGGGCGGAATGCGAGGGAATGTTGAGGCCCTCCACGGACGAGCCGTCGCTGGAACGACTTTGAAAGCCGACCGAATCGGCGCCGGGTTTAGTGGCACCGCCAACGGGCAACGCTACATGCGGGTTCGGCAGCGCCAAGCAATTGGCCTCTCGACTCTTGAACCCGAACCTGGATAGCATTTACCTGCAGCAAAGCGAATACGGCCCGAGGCAACATGACGATGAAATTCAATATTGCCGCCATCTCGTTGAGTGCTGTTTTCACAATGACTCTCGGTCCGCTTGCCGGCTTCACCGCGCGCGCAGACGATTCGCTGTACAACGGCGTCAACGGACTGCGCCCGGGATGTGGAGCGCTCGCCGATGACCCGCGTCTGACCGCAGCGGCACAGCGGCACGCCAACGACATGTTGCACAACGCTGTGAACGGCCACCTCGGCTCGGATGGCTCGCTACCGCAGGCGCGCATTGCCGAAGCGGGCTACACCAGGGCCAGCCGAACGGGCGAAATTGTCTATTGGGGCACCGGATCGGCTGCGACTCCCAACGCAGCCCTCGACTCGTGGATGACAAGTCCCGCACACCGAGCCATCATCCTGAACTGCGGATTCACCGCCGGCGGCTTCGCCACAGCCTGGGACGGGAACAAGATGACTGCCGTCGGCGACTTCGCGAGTCTCTAACGCAAACCGGGCCAAGCCGTTTCGGCGGACCGCCGCGCTCATGATCCAATGGGCATACCAACAGCGACGTACAAGGCCAAACCGCGGCGGCTTGACATAGGAGAAACGGATGCTGCAGACCGTCGCGGTGCGCGGTTATCGCTCACTGCGCGAACTCATCCTGCCCCTGGGCGCGCTCTCAGTCGTCACCGGCGCCAACGGCACCGGCAAGTCCTCGGTGTACCGGGCGCTGCGCCTGCTCGCCGACTGCGGCCGCGGCGAGGTCATCGGCTCGCTGGCTCGCGAGGGCGGGCTGGAATCGGTGCTGTGGGCCGGTCCGGAGCAGCTCGGCGGCGCCCGTCGGCAAGGCAAGGCCCAGGGTACCGCGCGCACTCGGCCCATCTCGCTCGAACTTGGTTTCGCCGCAGATGATTTCGGCTATCTGGTCGATCTCGGCATACCGCAGATGGCCGGCTACAACTCAGCATTCGCTCGGGACCCGGAAATCAAACGCGAGGTCCTGTTCGCCGGCCCGGTGCTGCGACGCGCCACCACCATGGTGTGCCGCACCCGTGAATTCGCCGAAGTCAGCGCGGACTCGGGTTTCGACGAACTCTGTCGCAACCTACCCCCGTATCGCAGTGTGCTCGCCGAATACGCTCACCCGCAAGCACTTCCGGAGCTCGCGGCTGTACGCGAGCGGCTGCGCGGCTGGCGCTTCTACGACGGTTTCCGCGTCGACGCCGCCGCGCCAGCCCGCCAGCCGCAGGTCGGCACCCGCACCCCGGTGCTCTCGGACGACGGCAGCGACCTCGCCGCGGCAATCCAAACGATCATCGAAGCGGGCTTCGACGACCTGAGCCGCATCGTCGCCGACGCCTTCGACGGCGCCACCATCGCGGTCGACGTCAGCAACGGCCTGTTCGATCTGCAGCTGCAGCAGCGCGGCATGCTTCGGCCGCTCAGTGCGGCCGAATTGTCCGATGGCACATTGCGATTCCTGCTGTGGGCCGCCGCGCTACTCAGCCCGCAGCGGCCGTCGCTGATGGTGCTCAACGAGCCGGAAACCTCGCTACACCCCAGCCTGGTCGGCCCGCTGGCGTCGCTGATCCGCATCGCGGCCGACCACACCCAAGTGGTGGTCGTCACCCATTCGGCCGCGCTGCGCGAAGCCCTCAACACCGGCGCTGAAGGCACGGTGGAGATCGAGCTGTACAAGGACTTCGGCGAAACGCGCATCACCGGTCAGGGCCTGCTGACCACGCCGCCGTGGGACTGGGGCAAACGCTGACCCGCTCAGCCCGATGCCACCACCGATGCCGAATTCCACGGCGCGACAGCACCATCGGAATTCGAAGCCTCCGGTAGGTCGTCGGACACATCCCAGGTCGCCGACAACCGCCCGATGCCGAGCGCGATCGCGCAGTACAAGCCGAGTTCCACCAGCTGGTCCTCGGTGAAGTGCTCGCGCAGCTCGTCGTAGACGGCGTCGTTGATGGCGAGGTGGTCGGTGGCGAACAGCTCCGCGAACCGCAGCGCCGACCGCTCGGCGGCCGAGAGGTTCTCCGCTTCGGCGGGACGCTCCAGCGAGCAGACCGCCGCCTCGTCCAACCCGTCGGCGATGGCGCTCTCGTACCGCACCGCAATACAGCTGCGGCACTGGTTGAAGAAGGCGATGCGCAACCGCACCAGCTCCAGCAGCCGCGGCGGCAAAGTGCCGTTGCCGCGCAGCGCGGCTGTCAGGTTGCCGAGCGCTTCGGCGACGCCCGGCAGGCGACTCATGATTCCGGCCACGCCGAGGTTGATCCGATCCCCTTGGCCCAGGTCCTGCGTCGGGATCTCAGCAAACGCCGCCGACCGCGCGATTCGAGGCACTTTCATCTCCCCTTCGTCAAGGAATGTCCCCCGTCGAGTATCGCCGTCGGCATCCTCGCGGCAAACCCCACTGGAGTGATCCTGAGAACTGGAGGCGTGCAAAGTGTGCATCTCGTGCAAATATTGAATGTTATGTCGACTCAGTTAGGTCTCCGCGAGCGTCGCCGCCGCCAGACCAGCGCGGATATCCGGGGCGCCGCCGTGCGCCTGGCCCAAGCGCGGGGCTGGGACAAGGTGACCGTCGAGGAGATCTGCGTCCAAGCTGGCATTTCGACCCGCACATTCTTCAACTACTTCCCGAATAAGGAAGCCGCGATCGCCTACGGCCCATCCGACCTGCCGCCCGAGCTGGCCGCCGAATTCGTCGCCGCCGGACCGGCGCCCTACTCGGTGGTGCTGGCCGAATTGATCACCCTGGCCGCACACCATCTGCGTGACATGCCACCCGAACGCGAACAGGCGGTGTGCATGCTGGACCTGGCGAAAACGACCCCGGCGGTGTTGGCGGCGTTCCTGGCAGACCTGGAACGCTTCCAGACGCACCTGGCCGATATCGTGGCGAAACGCCAGGGCATGAACTCCGACGATGAGATTCCCGCCTTAATCGCCGCGTTGGCGTTAACGGCCGTGCGTTCGGGTATAGAACGCTGGTCCAGCAGCGGTGCGCAGGACGCCGAAGACACGCCGATGCCCTACGTCGAGCGCGCCGCCGCGCTGGTCAACAGCATCTTCAGCAAGTGAGAGCGTGACCAGCGACACACAAACTTGCATAGTCTGCAAAATATGCAGATCATGTATCCATGGTCCGGCCGCGGTACTCGACCCTGCCTCGGTACTCCGAAGCAATCCGGCGTAGCGCATCGGGCCGTTTCGCGCTGCACTTCCACGCATCACCGCTTCGAAAACGTTGTCACGCAATGTGACTCGACAGCACAGCCACGCCAGGAAAGGACCGGGTAGCTCATGACGAGAATCGTGCGTAACGCCTGGTTGCCGCTGTTGATCGTGGCCGTCGTGGTCATCGGCGGGTTCGCCGTGGCCCGCGTCAAGTCGTTCTACGCCCTTGACCAGGAGGACACTCTGACCAGCTCAAAGGTGGACGACTCGAAACCGTTCAAGCCGAAGGTCGTCAAGTACGAGATCTTCGGCTCGGCCGGTCAGGCCAATGTCAACTACCTCGACCTCAGCGCCTCGCCGCAGCGGTTGGACAACGCCCCGTTGCCCTGGACGTTGGTGCTGAGCACCACGGCACCCTCGGTCTTCCCGAATATCTCGGCGCAGAGTGACGGCGACTACCTCGGTTGCCGCATCACCGTCGACGACGAAGTCAAAGACGAGCAAACAGCCACCGGCGTGCACGCCCTGACCTCCTGCTTGGTGAAATCCGCATGAGCACCGCTACCCACGACGCGCCAACCGATTCCATCCCCGTCGCCAAGCACGCGGCTCGCGAGAGGATCCCGCACTTCATCCGCAAGTTCGCCGTGCTGATCATCCTCGGCTGGATCGCGTTGATCGCGCTGCTGAACGTCGTCGTCCCCCAGCTCGACGAGGTCGGGAAGATGCGCTCGGTGTCGATGAGCCCGGACGACGCGCAATCGGTGATTGCGACCAAGCGCGTTGGCGAGGTGTTCAAGGAGTACAAGTCCAACAGCTCGGTGATGATCGTGCTGGAGGGCCAGAACGCACTCGGCGCCGAAGCGCATGCCTACTACGACCAGATCGTCAGAAAGCTCGAGGCCGACCGCGAGCACGTCGAGCATGTCCAAGACTTCTGGAGCGATCCGCTCACCGGAGCCGGCGCCCAGAGCAATGACGGCAAAGCCGCCTACGTCCAGGTCTACCTGGTCGGCAACATGGGCGAGACGAAGGCCAACGACTCGGTCGAGGCCGTCCAGGCCATCGTGAACAGCGTTCGCCCGCCCAATGGGGTCAAGGCCTTCGTCACCGGCCCCTCGGCGCTGGAAGCCGACCAGCATCTCGCGGGAGACCGCAGCTTGCAGGTGATTACGGCCGTCACGTTCCTAGTGATCATTGCGATGCTGCTGATGGTCTACCGGTCGATCGTTACGGTATTGCTGACGCTGGCGATGGTGGTGTTCGAGTTGGCCGCCGCCCGTGGTGCGGTCGCATTCCTGGGCTACCACAACATCATTGGGCTCTCCACCTTCGCCTGCAATCTGTTGGTGACGTTGGCGATCGCTGCCGCTACCGACTATGCGATCTTCCTGATCGGCCGATATCAGGAAGCCCGGGCGGTCGGCGAGTCTCGAGAAGACGCCTACTACACGATGTTTGGCGGAACGGCACATGTCGTGCTCGGTTCGGGTCTGACCATCGCCGGGGCGACGTTCTGCCTGCACTTCACCAACCTGCCGTATTTCCAGACGCTGGGCATCCCGCTGGCGATCGGCATGGTGGTAGTGGTGCTGGCAGCGTTGACGCTTGGGCCAGCGGTCATCTCGGTGGCGTCACGCTTCCGCCAAACTCTCGAACCCAAGCGCGCGCAGCGAATCCGCGGCTGGCGCAAGGTCGGGGCTCTCGTCGTTCGGTGGCCTGGCCCCGTGCTGGTCCTGACGATCGGGATTGCGCTCGTCGGTTTGCTCACCCTGCCCGGCTACCGGACGAACTACAACGACCGCAACTACCTGCCCGCCGATCTGCCGGCGAACGCGGGTTACGCGGCCGCCGATCGGCACTTCTCCAAGGCTCGGATGAATCCCGAGCTGCTGATGCTCGAAAGCGACCACGATTTGCGCAATTCCGCGGACTTCCTGGTCATCGACAAGATTGCGAAGGCGATCTTCCGGGTCCCCGGCATCAGCCGCGTGCAGGCCATCACTCGACCCGAGGGCACGCCGATCGAGCACACGTCGATCCCCTTTCAGATCAGCATGCAGGGCGTCAGCCAGCAGATGACGCAGAAGTACCAAGAAGACCAGATCGCCGACATGCTCAAGCAGTCCGACGAAATGCAGACGACCATCAACAGCATGGAGCAGATGCAAAGCATCACGACGCAGATGGCCAACGACATGCACGTGATGGTCGGCAAGATGCACTCGATGACGATCGACGTCGCCGAATTACGGGATCACATGGCCGATTTCGAGGACTTCTTCCGGCCGATCCGCTCGTACTTCTACTGGGAGAAGCACTGCTACGACATTCCGGTGTGCTTCTCGTTGCGGTCGGTGTTTGACGCCCTGGATGGCATCGACACCATGACCGACGACATCCAGAGCCTGCTGCCGGTGATGGATCATCTGGACACGCTCATGCCGAAGATGGTGGCGCTGATGCCCGAGATGATCCAAAACATGAAGAACATGAAAACCATGATGCTGACCATGTATTCGACCCAGAAGGGTCTGCTGGAACAGCAACAGCGGGCACAACGCGACTCCGCCGCGATGGGCAGAGCCTTCGACGCGTCCAAGAACGACGACTCGTTCTACCTGCCTCCGGAGACGTTCGACAACCCCGAATTCAAAAAGGGCATGAAGAACTTCATCTCTCCGGATGGCCACGCCGTGCGCTTCATCATCAGCCATGACGGTGATCCGATGTCGCCAGAAGGCATTTCGCACATCGATGCGATCAAGAAGGCCGCCTACGAGGCCCTCAAGGGCACCCCGATGGAGGGATCGAAGATTCTTCTCGGCGGGACTGCGGCCACCTTCAAGGACATGCAGGAAGGTAGCAACTACGACCTGTTGATTGCCGGAATCGCCTCGATGTGCCTGATTTTCATCATCATGCTGATCATCACTCGCAGTGTGGTGGCATCAGCCGTGATCGTGGGCACCGTATTGCTCTCTCTTGGTGCGTCTTTCGGTCTTTCGGTGTTGATCTGGCAGCACTTGATCGGGATCGAGCTGCACTGGATGGTGCTGGCCATGTCGGTGATCATCCTGCTGGCCGTGGGTGCCGACTACAACCTGCTGCTGGTGTCCCGGTTCAAGGAGGAGATCCATGCCGGCTTGAACACCGGCATCATCCGGGCGATGGGTGGCACCGGTTCGGTGGTGACCTCGGCCGGGCTGGTGTTCGCGTTCACAATGATGACGATGGCGGTCAGTGAGCTGACGGTGATCGGCCAGGTCGGCACCACGATCGGGCTGGGCCTGTTGTTCGACACCCTGATCGTCCGGTCGTTGATGACGCCATCGATCGCCGCGCTGCTGGGCAAGTGGTTCTGGTGGCCGCAACGGGTGCGGCAGCGGCCGGTGCCATCGCCGTGGCCTACGCCGAACGAGCATGCGGCCAAGGGCGGCGACCTGGTGTCGACGGCCGGTTAGGAGGGCGGGCGCATCCGGTCTTGTTAGAACAGCCGGAAGCGCGGCGCCAGCCACCAATCGCCGGTTTGGGCGCCGCCGGCGCCACCACCGCCGCCGTCTTGCAGCATGCTGCCACCGCCACCACCACCGCCGCCGCCCTGGCCACCGGTGCCGAAGAAGAACCCGCCGGTGCCGCCCGTGCCGCCGGCACCACCGGCACCCGCGTCGGGGTTTAGGTTCGGGGCAATGTATCCAGCGGTACCGCCGGTGCCGCCGACGCCACCGAGCTGGCCGTTATTAGCGCCGCCCTGACCGCCGGCGCTGGCCGGGCCCCCGCCGGGGGCTCCCCCGGCGCCTTCGCTCGCTCCGCCGACGCCGCCACCGTTGCCGCCGGCGCCGCCCTTCGCACCGCCGCCCACGCCGCCACCGTTG
>NZ_HG964937.1:1250729-1300007 GCF_000613245.1 Mycobacterium asiaticum DSM 44297 | reverse complement strand
CACGCCGCCACCGTTGCCGCCGTCACCTCCAACGCCGCCGATGCCGTCGTTGCCCGGGTGGCCCGCGCCACCGCCGCCACCACCACCACCATTGGAGGCGGCGCCGCTGCCGGCACCGCCACCGCCACCGCCACCGGCACCGCCATTGCCGGCGATCAACCCGCCGTTTCCGCCATTGCCCCCGGCTCCTCCACCAATGCCCGTCAGAGCGAAACCGCCGCCGGCGCCGCCGCCGTTGCCGCCGTTGCCGATAAGTCCGGCGCTGCCACCGGCGCCGCCGTTTCCACCGCCGATGCTGTCAAAGCTGGTGCCATGGCCGCCGGCTCCGCCGGCGCCACCGTTGCCGAGGATCCAGCCACCGGCCCCACCGGCGCCACCGGCACCACCGGAACCAATATTTTGGCCACCGCCCGCGCCGCCGGTGCCTCCACTGCCGAACAGGAACGCGTCCCCGCCCCTACCACCGGCCTGGCCCGGGTTGCCGGCCGCGCCGGCCCCGCCGTTTCCGAACAGCCATCCGCCGGCACCGCCGTTGCCGCCCGGCGTGGTTGCGTTGGCGCCGTCACCGAACAACGGGCGCCCGGTCGCCGACACAAAGGACGCGTTGAGCGCGTCGAGCTGCATGGTAAGAGCGTTGGTGGCTTCACCGCTTGCATAGGCATTTGAGCCGGCTGTCAACGCCTGCACGAACCGATCGTGAAATGCCGCCGCCTGGGCGGTGAGCTCCTGATAGCCCTGCCCATACGCGCCGAACAACTTCGCGACCGCCGCCGACACCTCGTCAGCGCCCGCGGCAAGCAGCCCCGTCGTCGGGCCGGCCGCAGCCGCGCCCGCCGCATTGATGCTCGATCCGACCGCGGCCAGATCTGTTGCCGCGGCGGTCACCCACTCGGGGTCAACGATTACAAACGACACATCCGCACCTCTCACAGAGCGACGCCGAGGCGCCGTTGAGACAAAAATGATCCAGTGATGCTAAGCGGACCCTGCCCGTACGTCAGTCAATTTGCAGAACTGTCGATCTTGGTTACTGCTTGGCAATAGGCAGTTGCGATGGGACCTCACCCCTGGACCGAAGATGTTGTCTCGCTGTGGGTTACGCCCCGATTGGTCCACGCAGCTCGCGGAGAGCCGCAGGTCCCGGAGCCCGCGCAGCGAACAGAACTGGAAGGAATCCGGGAAGCCAGCCGCTGCTGAGGTTTTCACGACCAAACATGTCAGACCCTCCTGTCAGGATGGGGTTATGTCTTCGATCGCGTCGGCGCCGCTGGGGGTGCGGCCTATGGATCGGTTGGAGGTGTTGTTCGAGGAGTTGGCGGAGTTGGCCGGGCAGCGTAATGCCATTGATGGGCGGCTGGTGGAGATCGCCGCCGAGCTTGAGCGTGACGAGTTGTGGGGCATGACCGGGGCGCGGTCGTTGGAGATGGTGATGGGCTGGAAGATGGCCCTGTCGTCGTCGAACGCGAAAACGGTCGCGGCGATCGCGCGCCGGCTCGAGGAGTTCCCGCAGTGCGTGGCGGGGCTGCGGGAGGGCCGGCTATCGCTGGATCAGGTCGGAGTGATCGCCGCCCGCGCCGGTGAAGGTTCGGATGCCCATTACGCGCAACTAGCCGCAGTCGCCACGGTCAACCAGTTGCGCACCGCGGTCAACCTCGAACCCCGACCCACCCCCAAACCCGGCCCCGAACCCCCCGAGCGCCCGATCATCACCAAGACCTCCGATGAGGCGGGCAGCTGCTACCGGATCAAACTCGACCACCATGACGCGGCGACGTTCGACGCCGCCCTGGCCTCGCACCGCGACGGGCTGATCGCCCAATGGAAACGCGACCACCCCGACGGCAACACCGCGGGTGACGACGAGGCGCGGGCGCCGTTGCCCGGTAGCGGGGAAGCATTCCTGGCGCTGATCGAGGCCGGCTGGGACGCCGATGTGGCCCGCCGCCCGCACGGCCAACACACCACCGTCGTGGTCCACCTCGATGTGGACAAGCCCGCCGCCGCGCTGCATCTGGGTCCGGTGCTGACCGAGGCCGAACGCCAGTACCTCAGCTGTGATGCCACCTACGAGGTGTGGTTCGAACGCGACGGTGTCCCGATCGGCTCCGGGCGCACCACCCGCGAGATCAACCGCCGCCTGCGCCGCGCCCTCGAGCACCGCCACCCCACGTGTGCGGTGCCCGGCTGCGGGGCCACCCGCGGCCTGCACGCCCACCACCTCCAACACTGGGAACACGGCGGCCCCACCGAACTACACAACCTGATCCTGGTCTGCCCCTATCACCACCGCGCCCACCACCGCGGCCTGATCACCATCACCGGACCCGCCGACCAACTCCTCGTCACCGACAGCGACGGCCAACCCCTGACCTCGGCATCACTGGCACGCCCACCCACCCAACCCCCACCGGACGTCCCACCCTGCCCCGGCCCCCTCGGCGAACGCGCCGACTGGTGGTGGTACGACCCCTACGAACCCAAACCACCGACAGCCAATTAGCTGGTTGCCGGCGACCCGACGCCTCAGGCCACCACGTCGAACACGGCGGCCGCCGAGGTGATCGGCTTGTCGGCATTCCCCTCGTCGCGCAGGAGCATCCGCACGCCGACCCGTCCGGACCCGCCGACGTGCGCGGTGCCCTCGGCGCGGAACGGGCCCACCTTGCCGCGCGACATGAACATCACATGCCAACTCATCACTTGCACCCGCCGTGTTCCCGCGGCCTCGGCGGCAAGGTCGGTCGCAGCGGTCTCCAGGACCACATGTTGCGGGCCGATGTGCAATGCCGCATCGGGCGAAGCGAATTCGGCGCTGAGCGCGGGCAGCACCCAGTGCCCATCGGCTCGCTTGGCGGCACCGAAGGCCGCCCAGAGCGGCGGCAGGTCGGGTGAATCCTCGATCACCAGCTCGGTCCCGGACACATCCATCCGATCCAGCCCCTCGGGCGGGATGCCGATGATCGCACCCTGACCCTCGTTGAACGCGATCACCCGGTCCGGGTTGTCCGCATCCACGATCTTGCAACGCCCGTAGCCCATGGTGCGGCCCTGATGCATGATGCCCGAGTCGACGATCTCCACCCTGCTGACGTCGTACCCCGGGTCGATGATCTGCACCGAGGCGATCACCGGATTCGGCACCGCGACCATGTCGGTCTGGCAGCCTTCCGGTGACGAAATAGCCAGCGGCGCAACCATTATGCCGCCAACGTCGGTGCGCATGTCGCGGCGGATGGTGACGGTGTTGTCCACTTCACCGAGATCCATGGACGAGTGCTTGCGGCCGATGTAACGGTAACTGAGCAGACCGGTCCAGCGACGGTACAACTCATCCCGATACGCCTCGGTGTCCCCGGCCAGCTCCCGGATATCACGCAACTCACTCATCTGTCGGACTCTACGCCGCTGAGCTGCCGCGATCCTCAGCCGACCTATACAAAAATGGACGCAAGTGTCACGCTGGGACGATGGCTGAACAGGTGGACCCCCGCACGGTCTTCACCTTCTGCCGCTATTGCCTGGCCTCGTGCGGCATCGAGGTCCATGTCGAGGACAACCGGGTTCGCAAGATCTCGGCGGACAAGCAGAACCCGCACAGCTGGCACGATTTCTGCGCCAAGGGCCGCAACGCCGCCCAACTCGTCGAGCATCCCCGCCGCATCCGCACTCCCCTGCGGCGGGTCGGGGATCGGTACGTGCCGGCGTCCTGGGAGGAGGCGATCTCCGACATCGCCACCCGGACGACGGCACTCATCGACGCCGACGGCCCGGACGCCATCGGCGCCTATTACGGCAACCCGGCGGGTTACAGCGCGTCGAACCTGATCTTCATGAACGGCTGGCTCGACGCCGTAGGCACCCAAAACCGCTACGCGGTGGGCTCCGTCGACCAGAATGCGCTGCACGTGGTGGCCGAAGCGATGTACGGGTCGGCCATCATGGTGCCCGTCTCCGACATCGACAACTGTGACTACTTCCTGCTGGTCGGCACCAATCCCGCGGTAAGCGCCTGGAATTGGGTGGAAAGCGCACCCGGCGGCTGGAAGCGGGCACTGGCGAGACAGCGCCAAGGCGCCACCATCGTCGTCGTCGACCCGCTGCGCACCGAGTCCGCCGACAAGGCCGACATCCACCTCGCGGTGCGTCCCGGCCAGGACTGGGCGCTGCTCCTGGCCATGGTCAAGGTCATCCTCGACGAGCACCTCGAGCATCCCGCCGATTGCGCACAACTGACCTCAGGGATGCCGGCTCTTCGGGCACTGGTGGCCGAGGCCGATCTCGACGACCTGGCCCGCCGCTGCGACATCCCGCTCGGGCAGATCGAAGCCACTGCAAGGGATTTCGCGACCGCCAAGGCGGCGATGGCGGTCACCCGCACCGGCGTTTCGCTGCATGTGTCCGGCACCGTAGGCGAATGGCTCGGGCACGTGCTCAATGTGATCACCGGACGCATGGACCGCCCCGGCGGCCGACGCTTCGAACCCGGCTACATCGACGCGCTGAAACTGGCCGCGGCCGCCAAGCCCGCTGACCACCGCAGCCGGCTGGCGGGCCGACCGATGGTGGCCGGGGCGCACGCGCTGAGCGAATTGCCCGCCGAGATCACCACGCCGGGCCCGGGACAGATCCGCGCCTTAGTCATCAATTGCGGCAACCCGGTGGTCTCCGGCCCGAACGGCGCCGCCCTGGATCGGGCCCTGGCGGAACTGGATCTGCTGGTGGCCATCGACTTCGTCCAGCGCGAAAGTCACCGACACGCACACTGGTTGCTGCCGGCGGTGCATTGGCTGGAGCGCGACGACCTGCTGGCTCTGACCAGCAACTTGCACGACGAGCCCTACGTGCAGTACGGCGTGCGCGCGATCGAGCCGCCGCCGGACGCACGCGAAGAATGGCGCGTGTTCGTCGACCTAGCGCTGGCAATGAACGTCCCGCTGTTCGGCGTCAAAGGTGTCAACGCGTTGGTGAAGGGTAGTCGGCGCCTGGCCGGGATGACGGGCCGGCCCGCGCTGGAGTTCTCGCCGCACTGGATCGACCGCCTGATTGTCGCCATGTCCCGAAAGGTGAACGGCCGCAAGCTGAAATGGCGCGACCTGCTGGCTAATCCGCACGGCATGGTGCTCGGCCCTCGAGAGTACGGACACTTCGTCAAAGCGCTGCGCACCGACGACAAACGCGTGCACATCGCCCCCGCCGAACTGGTGGCACGTGCCCGGGAACTATTGACGGAACCACCCCCACAGGCGCCGGAGGCCTATCCGTTCCAGATCGGCAACCGCCGCCACCGCCATTCGATGAACTCATTCCTCAACGACCTGCCCGGGCTACACCCTGGCGGCAAAGGCAGCACGGTACTCATCCACCCCGCCGACGCGGCCGTTCTCGGGATCAGGGACGGCGATCTGGTGCGGGTGTCCTCCCCCGTCGGCGCGGTCGAGGTGCGCGCGTCGCTGAGCGACCGGCCCCGGCGCGGGCTGGTGGTGCTGGACCACGGCTGGGGGTCAAGAGTATTCGACCCGCAGGGCAACTCCGCACCACAGTCCTTCGGCGTCAACCGGAATCTGCTGATCGACGGCGAACCTGTCGATCCGTTATCCCAGACACCGGCGCTGAGTTCCGGCTATGTCGCGGTCGCGCTGTGTGCGACGCCGACGGAGACGACGCTAAGCCGGCAACCCGCCGGGCCGGTCCGCCAGGCGTGATCCACCCCGGTGACCACCGCGGTGTCGCCGGCTGCCAACGGGTGCGCGCCGTCGTCCAATATCAGCTCCACCGAGCCGGCCAGCACCAGATCGAAATCAACGGTATCGGTGTGGTGCATCGAAAACTCCACTCCCGGACCGTAATCGATCATCTTCCAGTTGACCGCACCCGGCGGCACACCCAGGTCCAGGGTGTCGGCGGCGCGGCCGCCGGCCGAAATCCCCGGCGACGGCGTGTCATACAGCACTGAGAACAGGATGCCCTCGTAGCCGGGAAAACCGTTCAAGGTGACCGCACCCTCCTCAGCCACGCAGGACCGCCCCGCGGCGTCGACCCCGGTGACCAGCAGATGCCCGCCCGCTGCGGACCGGGGCAGTTGAGCCCCATCCGGGAGGGAAACGAAGTTGCGCGCGTGGTCCTCTGACATGCCGAGAAACTCTAGTCCTGCGGCCTCATTCGGCACAGCACTCAGCGACGTTGAGCCGGCACGCGCAGGACGCACGTACTGGCACATCGGCACGCGCCGCGGCGAGCGTGAGCTGTTGCCCGACGATCGCGGCTTCGGCGCTGCGGCCGAGGCGCTGCAGACACTCGTGGTAGCCGTGCAAGCTCCACACATTGCCCGGGTGCTGACAACAGCGGGCCAGGGTGGGGTCCAGGCCAAGGTCGGCGGCATACACCGCCGCGGCTTCCTCGACGTGCCCCTGCTCAAGGAGCAGCGCCCCGTACGCGTGCCGCGTCGGCTGCATCCACCCCCACGGCTCGTCATAGGGCAACGCGTCGTCGAGCTGAACGGCACGGCGCAGATGATCGAATGCCTCGCCGAAACGCTGTTCGCGATAAGCGATTTCGCCGTCCAGCATTGCGGCCCCCACCGCCAGGATGTCGCGGGCGGTGTTGTTGAACAGGTAGCGGGATTCCGGTATGCGGTCGTAGGCCGCGTGGAACGCGGCGCGTTCGGCACGCGCCCGCACCAGCTGGCCGGTCGCGGCCAACGCCACCCCGCGTGCGTAATGCATCGTTGCGGCGCTGGTGCAGTACAGCCCTTCGTCGTCGGGCAGGCGCTGCGTGATCAACTCGTCCCAGCGGCCGAACCGCACCAGCACGTGGGTGCGTAGCGGCACGAACGCTTCCAGCCAGTCGGCCATCGGCGGCGATTCGATGGACAACAACTCGGGTGTCAGCTGCCCGGCGAGTTCGTCGGCGGCCTGCAAAGCAACTCCCGACTGTCCTTGCAGCATCGCTGAATACACGATGAAGTGCAGATCGTGTGCACGGTAGAGCGAATAGAAGTTGAACGGTCCCCGCTCCGCGACGAACCGCCGATCCGCCTGCACCGCAACTTGATTGGCCACCACCGAGCTACGGTAGTCACCGCACAGCACGTCGATATGGCTCGGCATGTGTTGCAGGTGACCGGCATCGGGCACCAGGCCGCGTAACAGGTCCGCCGCCGGCAGCGCCTCCTCCGGCGTCGGGGACATTTCCATGGTGTGCAGATAAAGGTGCAGGATCCCGGGATGGGTGCGTCCCGCCGGCCGCGCCAAGGCCTTTTCCAGCAGTCGCTTGGCGTCCAGCACCCGCGAGCCCGGCGCCGGCTCTCCGGTGGCCGTGTCCCACAGCGCCCACGCCGTCACATTGACCAGCGCGTCCGCGGACAGGGCCTGCACGTCGATGTCGTTCGGAAAGGCCGTCGCCAGCACCGTCATCACGTCGGCGTAGGCGACCGCACCGGCGGCCAGCGCGTCAGGGTTCTCCGGATCGGCGGTGCGGAATCGCGCCCACAGCGCGCTGATCAGACCGTGTTCTACCTCGCTGACCCGGCCCTGCCCGGCCCGCGTCAGCTCGGCACGCGCGCGGGCCAGGGATGTCTTCCGGTCGACCGGGTCGAACGCCTCCCACGCCTTGTTGTAGTTGGGCCCGACCGCATAGGCGATACCCCAGCGCGCGATGGCCAGATCGGGATCAAGGTCCAGTGCCCGCTCGAAACAGGCAACAGCCTCTTCATGGTTGAACGCGTACGCCCAGACCAGTCCCCGGTCGAACCACACCTGCGCTTGGGGGTAGGGGGTCCGTACCGGCCGGTGGTAGGAACCCAGGTCGAAGTAGTCGTCGTCCGTCATGTTCGGGTCAGGCTCTCCACGATGACGGCACGCGCGGCCCGGCCTTCCGGGATCGGCATCAGCGGGTACACGTGCAACAACTCCGGCTGCTCATGGAAATCGAGGTCCACGCCTGCGGCAGCGGCCTTTTCAGCCAGCAGCCGGGCATCGGGATTGAGGATGTCGCGGGTGCCCGTGAAGATCGTCAGCGGGCCCAGCCCAGTCAGGTCGCCCGCCAGCGGGCTGACCCGCGGGTCGTCGACGGGCCACTGGCCGCGCCACCCGTCGGCGAACACCCGCAGCGCGTCCCTCCCCAACCAGGGGTCGTTGGAGACGGCGGCGATTGCTGGGTTGTCCAGCGAGAGGTCCACCACGGGCGATATCAGCACGGTCCTCGGGACGATCACATTGTGCTCGTCGCGCAGCAACAGCGCCGTCGACAGCGCGATCTGCCCGCCCGCCGAATCCCCGACCAGAGCGCCCCGGGGATTCTCCAGCGCCAGCTCGACGATCGTGGGCAGTACATCGGCCGCGGTGGCCGACGGCACCAGCGGGTAGATCGGGACGACCACTTCGGCCCGGGCCCCGACCGCCATCCGCGCCACCAATTGCCAATGCTGCGGCGTGATTTCGTTCACCCAGGCGCCACCATGCAGGTAGAGGATCGCCCGTTCGGGCTCATGCTTGCGCGGCCGCACCGTATAGATCGGCCAATCGTTTCGCCGTTCCAGCGCGATCTTCACCTCCGGGCGCAGCCGCGGCGGCGGAGCGAACAGTTGCGGGTGCAGGGCCCGTTGTTCGATGTGGGCGCGCGCCGTCTCGGCGCTCGCGTACGCGCGGCCCCGGCCCATCAGCCGCAGGACCGCGGGCATCGCCCGGCTTCGCCAACTGGCCATCGCTGCTACTCCCCCGCCACCGACCCGGTCCAGCGCGGCCGCCGGCGTTGCAGGAACGCCTCAACGCCTTCCCGGGCGTCCGGACTGCCCATTACCCGGTGATGTAGCCGCGTCTCCAGCTCGGCGACCTGCCGGGCCGTGTAGCCGTTGATCATCGTGTCCCACAGCAGACGCTTGCTCAGCGCGGCCGACATGGGTGCGACGTTGACGGCGATGTCGCGGGCCACCGCCATGGCGTCACCCAGCACCTGAGCCGCCGGCACCGAGCGCGAGGCGATGCCCAGCGCAGCGGCCTCCGCGCCGTCGAAGGTGCGGCCAGTCAGCAGGAGATCGGCCGCCACTGCCCCGCCCACCAAATGCGGCAGCGTCCAGTGCGACATGCAGTCCGGGATGACACCCCGGCGAACCTGCGCCACAGCATATTTCGCATCGAGGGCCATGATACGGATATCGGCTTGCAGCGCGATGGTCAGCCCGATCCCGATGGCATGCCCGTTGACCGCCGCGATTACCGGGGTGCGCAGTTCGAACGCGGCGGGATCGGTCGGCGAGGCGGTGAAGGCGGCGTCGCCGGATGGCACGTCGAAGGGATTGGTTCCGGTGGCGAAGTCCGCGCCGGCGCAGAACGCGTCGCCCGCGCCGGTCAGGACGATCGCCCGTACCGCGTCGTCCTCGTCGCACCGCCGATAGGCCCGGTTGAGCAGCTCGCCCATCTGCGCGGTGTAGGCGTTGCGCCGCTGCGGCCGGTTGAGGGTCAGCACCGCGACACCATCGGCGATCGCGACGGTGAGATCGGCTCCCATGCTGGGCAAACTTACCCGGTGGGACCCGCCCGAATGCCGCCAACCGAACCACACAGCGAAATCCTGGACCCGAAATCGCAGTCAGGCACGGCTCGCGAAGTAAAGCCGTCTATGGTGGCGCCCATGAGGGAGTGCACCCAATGACAGGCAGTGTCCAGAAGTTGGACACCGATTACCTCGTGATCGGCGCGGGCGCGATGGGAATGGCGTTCGCCGACACCGTCATCACCGAATCCGAGGCACGTGTCGTCATCGTCGACCGCGCCCACCAACCGGGCGGGCACTGGACCACCGCGTACCCGTTCGTGCGGCTACACCAGCCGTCTGCCTACTACGGCGTCAACTCAAGGCCGCTGGGCAACAACACAATTGATATCGTCGGCTGGAATCAGGGACTGAATGAGCTTGCCCCCGTAGGCGAGATCTGCGCCTACTTCGACGCCGTCATGCAGCAGCAGTTCCTGCCCACCGGGCGCGTCGAATACTTCCCGATGAGCGACTACCTCGGCGACGGTCGGTTCCGGACCCTGGCGGGCGCCGAATACGCCGTCGACGTCAAGCATCGCATCGTCGATGCCACCTACCTGCGCGCCGTCGTGCCGTCCATGCGGCCCGCCCCGTATGACGTCGCCCCCGGGATCGACTGCGTTCCCCCGAACGAGCTGCCGAAGTTCGGCGCACGCCAACGGTACGTGATTGTCGGCGCCGGCAAAACGGGCATGGACGTCTGCCTGTGGTTGCTGCGGCACGGCGTCGACCCCGACCGGCTGACCTGGATCAAGCCCCGCGATTCCTGGCTGATGGACCGGGCCACCCTGCAACCGGGGCCGTCGTTCATCAAGCAGTTCCGGGACAACTACGGCGCCCAACTCGAGGCGATCGAGGCCGCCACCTCGATCGAGGATCTGTTCGGCCGGCTCGAAGCGGCCGGCACGCTGCTGCGCCTCGACCCCGCGGTGCGGCCGCTGATGTACCGGTGTGCGACCGTGTCGCAGCCGGAATTCGACCAGCTGCGCCGCATCAAGGACGTCATCCGAATGGGTCACGTGCAGCGCATCGAACCCACCGCCATCGTGCTGGACGAGGGCTCCGTCACCTCTTCGCCGTCGGCGCTGTACATAGACTGCACGGCGGATGGGGCGCCGCAGTGTTCGGCGACACCGGTGTTCGACGGCGACCGGATGACCCTGCAGGCGGTGCGGGGCTGCCAGCAGGTGTTCAGCGCCGCGTTCATCGCCCACGTCGAATTCGCCTACGACTCCGATGAGACCAAAAACGAACTCTGCAAACCGATTCCACATCCGGACCGCGACGTGGACTGGCTGCGGCTGACCCACTCCGACCTCCGGAACTTTCAGCGCTGGCTCGACGATCCTGACTTGACCGATTGGCTGGGCTCCGCGCGGCTGAACCTGCTCGCCGAGTTGCTTCCGCCGCTGTCGCACAAGCCGCGTGTGCGCGACCGGGTGGTGTCGATGTTCCAGAAGAAGCTCGACACGGCCAGCGAGCAGCTCGAGCAGCTACTCAGCGACGCCGCCGCGGTCTCACGCTAGGAGCGCTGTGTCCATCAATCCCGATCTGGCAGCGCCGCTCGTCCCGGTACCCGACGAGGGGTACGTCTATCAAACCGGTTGGCGGCTGGCCACTTCCGACATCGACGAACACCGCCGGCTGCGCCTGGACGGAGTGGCCCGCTACATCCAGGAGGTCGGGGCCGAGCATCTGGCCGATGCGGACCTGGCCGAAGTCCATCCGCACTGGATCGTTCTCCGTACGGTGATCGACGTCATCGAGCCGATCGAGATTCCCAGCGACATCACCTTCCGTCGTTGGTGTGCGGGCCTGTCCAGCAGGTGGTGCAACATGCGCGTGCAGCTGAAAGGTTCCGAAGGCGGGCGCATCGAGACCGAAGGCTTCTGGATCTGCATGAACAAGGACACGTTGACGCCTTCGCGGCTTACCGACTATTGCATCGAACGATTCGGCAGCACCACCGACAATCACCGGCTCAAGTGGCGGCCCCAGGTCACCGAGCCGCTCGACGACCCGGTGACCACGCCGTTTCCGTTGCGCCGCACCGACATCGACCTTTTCGAGCACGTCAACAACACGATCTACTGGCACGGTGTGCACGAGATACTGGGCCAGGTGCCCGACTTGGAAAACAAGCCCTACCGCGCCGTGCTCGAATACCGCAGCCCGATCAAGTACGGCGAACCGTTGACCATCCGGTCGGCGAACCGCGGTGATTCGGTGCTGATGCATTTCACGGTCGGCGACGACGTCCGCGCGGCGGCGCTGGTCCGCAGCATCTAGTCCCGGTCGATCCACTGCAGCTGCGCCGCACTGTGGTGGTCCCCGACCGCGGGCAGCAGGTCGTCCAGCCGGGAGATCTGTTCGGCGGACAGTTTGACGGCGTCGGCGCCGGCGTTCTCCTCGACGCGCGCGACCCGCTTGGTGCCCGGGATCGGAACGACGTCGGGCCCCTTGGCGAGCAGCCAGGCCAGGGCGACTTGCGCCGGGGTGGCGCCGACGTCAGTGCTGATCTCCGTCAACTGATCGACGCTGCGCAGGTTGTGCTGGAAGTTCTCGTCGGTGAACCGCGGGTTGGTCTTGCGGAAGTCGGTCTCGGGAATGGCGTCGGTGGAACGTATTGCGCCGGTGAGGAATCCGCGTCCGAGCGGTGAGTAGGCGACGAATCCGATGCCGAGCTCACGCAACAGCGGCAGCACCGCCGCTTCGGGATCGCGTGTCCACAGGGAGTATTCGGACTGGACGGCGGTGATTGGGTGCACGGCGTGAGCGCGGCGGATGGTCTGCACGCCCACCTCGGACAGCCCGATGTGTCGAACCTTGCCGGCGGCGACCAGCTCCGCCAGCGCCCCGACGGTGTCTTCGATCGGTGTGCTGCGGTCGAGTCGATGCTGATAGTAGAGGTCGATGTGGTCGGTCTGCAGCCGTTGCAGGGAGCCGTCGACGGCGATGCGGATGTTGTCCGGGCTGCTATCCAGGCCGCTTCGGCCGGTGTGCGAGATCATGCCGAACTTGGTGGCCAGGACCACTTGATCCCGTTTGCCGCGCAGGGCACGCGCCAGCAGCTCCTCGTTGCGGTACGGGCCGTAGACCTCGGCGGTGTCGATGAGTGTGATGCCCAGATCGATCGCGCGGTGCACGGCCCGGATCGATTCGGCGTCGTCGCTGCCGGCACCGGCGTAGGCCGCCGACATGCCCATGGCGCCCAATCCGATCCGTCCGACGTGCAGGTTCCCCAGCTGAGCCCGGTCCATCAGCCCATTGTCCACGCTGGGCAACGTCGGGCTGGTGACAGATGCGGATACGACGCCCGGTCTGGGCACGGTTCTGGTTGCGGTGCAGCCCCGCGACGAGCGCGCTAGGTCCGCAGGAACTCGAGCACGTCAGCGTTGATCGTCTCGGCGTGCGTGGTGATCATCCCGTGCGGGAAGTCTCTGTAAGTCTTCAGGATTCCGTTGCGCAGCAGCTCGGCGGACCGCGGGCCGGCGGCCTGGTACGGCACGATCTGGTCGTCCTCGCTGTGCATCACCAGGACCGGCAGCGTGATGTTCGTGAGATCCTCGGTGAAATCCGTCTGCGAGAACGCGACGATGCCGTCGTAATGCGCCTTGGCACCGCCGGCCATCCCCTGGCGCCACCAGTTGGCGATACTGGCCTCGGACGCTTCGACGCCGGGGCGGTTGAACCCGTAGAACGGGCCGGACGGCAGGGCCCGGTAGAACTCGGATCGGTTGGCTGCCAACTGTGCCTGCAGGTCGTCGAAAACGTCCTTGGGCAAACCGAGCGGGTTTGCTTCGGTCCTGACCATCAGCGGCGGAACCGCACTGATCAGAACCGCTTTGAGCGCGCGGGTTTCACCGTGGCGGGCAAGGTAACGCACCACTTCCCCACCGCCGGTCGAGTGGCCGATGTGCACCGCGTCGTGCAGATCCAGGTGCCGCACCACCGCAGCGAGGTCGTCGGCGTAGTGGTCCATGTCGTGGCCGTCTCCGACCTGGGACGAGCGCCCGTGCCCGCGCCGATCATGGGCAACCACCCGGTAACCGTGGCGCAGGAAGAACAACAGCTGAGCGTCCCAGTCGTCGGAGGACAGCGGCCAGCCGTGACTGAAGACGATCGGTGGGCCCGAACCCCAGTCCTTGAAGAAGATCTCGACGCCGTCACTGGTGGTGATCGTGGGCATGCGCAGATCATCTCAAACGGTCAGCCCGCTGCGAAGTCGGGCAGCGGCCGCCGGCAAACGGCGTGCGCCTCCTCGGCGGTGAGCCCGAACAGCCGCAGCACGCTCTCGGTGGCGGTGTCCGCGGCCTTGGCGCCATCGCGCTCCGGGTCGTTGCGCAGTAGAGCACCAAGACCCAGCAGGGCGCCGCCGGCGATGGCCAGCGCGAGCTCCGGGTCGTCGATGGTGAATCGGCCAGAAGCCATGCCGGCCTTGATATCTCGCAACGCGCGGGGGGCCAGGCCGCGGTCCGAAGACAACAGTGACAGCCCGTTGGCCAGCAAGATCTCGCTCTCCTGCGGCCGTTGCCGGAACATGCGGCCGGTCAGCCGGAAACTGGTGGCGAACGTTTCGGCCGGATCCTCGATAGCCACGGTCAGCCGGTCCAACAGCGCCCCGTGCGCGTCCAGCACGTCGGCGACCGCCGCCTCGAACAGCTGCTCCTTGCTGTCGAAATGGTTGTAGAACGACCCCATCCCCACATCGGCGGCCTGGGTGATCTCCAGAACGGGCACGTTCACCTTGCCCTCGGCGATCAACCGCTGCGCGGCTTTCACCAATGCCGACCTGGTGCGCTGTTTGCGGCGTTCCAACCGACTGGTGCTGTCACTCGACATTGTCACCACAGCAGTATGCCTCACTTTTGAGGAAATCGTCAGAACCTATTGACGAGCACCTTCAGCATATGTGACGATTTCGTCAGTTCCTATCGAGAGAAGTGATGCACGTGATCGGCACCCAAGCGGACGCCCACCGCAACTTGCACTGCGAGCAGGGAGCCCGCCCCGGTGAACACACCGGCCGCTCCCGAAACCCGGTGATCAAAGTCGCCGACATCGCCTGGCTGGAGTTCGAGAAGCCGGATGTGACGCGGTGCGAAGCATTCGCGCGGGCCTTCGGTTTCCAGACGGCCCACCGCGACCCCAACCGACTCGCACTGCGCGGCATCGACGCCGGAGCCCCGTGCGTCATGGTGCGGCGCGGACCGCGATCGCGCTTCGCCGCCGTGGCGTTCCGCGCCAGCGACGAGGTCGACGTGCTGCGACTGGCCGAGCGGTCCGGGTCCACCGCGCGTCCGCTGCCGGAAGCGATCGGCGGGATCGCGGTCGACCTGACCGATCCCAGCGGAACCCCGGTCCGGGTGGTCGCCGGATTGCACGAGCTGCCGGCGTTGCCGGCCCAGCAGCCGCACACCCTCAACTTCGGCTCAAAGTTACTGCGTACCAATGCAACCCAGCGGCCACCGCGGGTACCCGCCCGGGTGCAGCGGCTCGGCCACCTGGTACTGCAGTCGACCAGATATCTGCAGACCCTGAACTGGTACCTGGACAACCTGGGCATGATCGTCAGCGACTTCCAGTTCTTCCCGGGGCAGCGCGAACGCGGGCCGACCATGAGTTTCATCCGTTGTGACCGCGGCTCGACACCGGCCGATCACCACACCTTGGCGCTGGCGTTGGGCCCGGCCAACCGCTACCTGCACTCGGCCTACCAGGTCAGCGACCTCGATGCGCTAGCCGCGGGCGGCGAATACCTCAAGGAGCGCGGCTATTTCAGGTCCTGGGGCATCGGCCGGCACATCCAGGGCAGTCAGATCTTCGATTACTGGCGCGATCCGGACGGCTTCCTGGTGGAGCATTTCACCGACGGCGACATGTTCGACAACACCCTGGAGCCGGGCTGGGCGCCGCTGACCGCATCGGGACTGGCGCAGTGGGGGCCGCCGGTGACCAGAGACTTCCTCGGCACCGATGCGAAATCGGCGCGCCATGAAGCACTTACGATGATCGGCGCGCTGCGCCGTAGCAACGAATTCGATTTCAACCGGCTTGTCGGCCTACTGAAGGTGACCACCGCATGACCATCTCCGTGCTGCACACCACCGATGCCTGGTGGGTCGAGACCCCTACCGGCGCGGCCAGGATCGCCACCGAGGCGGCCACCACCGCGCAACTGCTGGCCGATCGCGCCGCGATCGAAGCCGCACTGGCCGGCACCGACACGGTAGCCCTCGAGAGCCTGGACCTCATCTCGCCGGTGACCCGGCCGTGTCGGGTGGTCGCCCAGATGACCAACTTCGAGTCACACGTCCGGGACGCCGGGATGGACCCGTCCTCGATTCCGTTGACGTTCTTCCGCAAGGCGTCCGCATCGATCAGCGGCCCGTTCGCCGACATCGTCAAGCCGGCGCACGTCCAGTTGCTCGACTACGAGGTGGAGATCGGACTGGTGATCGGCCGTCCAATCCCAGTGGGCGCCAACATCACCGACGCGAACCTCGCCGAATTCGTCGCCGGGCTGGTCGTCACCAATGACGTGTCGGCCCGAGATATCCAGTTGCCCCAGACCCAGTTCTACGAAGCCAAGTCCTACCCCACGTTCACCCCCGTCGGGCCGAAGCTGGTGCTGCTGGACGCGGCGGAGCTCAGGCGCTTCGGTGATCTGCGACTGCGCCTGCGCGTCAACGGAACCGAACGGCAGAATGCCCTCGTCGAGGGCGACATGCTGTACCGCCCGTTGCAGGCGCTGCAATCGCTCAGCCAGTTCCAGGAGCTCGCCCCGGGCGATCTGGTCCTGACCGGTACACCGGTGGGCACCGCGCTGAGCGCACCGCCCAAGCCGGTGGAGATGATCGCCAATCTGTTGCCGCCGGCCGTCAAATGGAAGGCGTTCTTCAAGCGGCAGGCCGGGAACCGGAAGTACCTGCAGAATGGCGATGTCGTCGAGGCCTCGGTGGCCACCGACGACGGCGCGATTGACCTTGGAACCCAGCGCACCCCGGTGCGATACCCGTGACCCAACAAGTTCCCGTGGTCATCGTCGGCGCCGGGCCAACCGGCATCGTGGCGGCAACACTGTTGGCGCAGTATGGTGTTGAGTCCCTGATCCTCGAACGCTGGCCCGGCGTCTACCCGCAGCCGCGGGCGGTCCATCTGGACGACGAGATCTACCGCATCCTCGCCCGGCTCGGCATCGCCGAGGAATTCGCGGCGATATCGCGGCCCACACTGGGCTTGCGGCTGTTGGACCGACACTTCAACGTGCTGGCCCAGTTTCACCGCGACACCGCGCGCAGTGACCATGGCTACCCGCAGGCCAACATGTTCGACCAGCCGGAGCTGGAGTGCCTGCTGCGGCAGAACCTGCGGCGCTATCCCGGCGTGGAACTGCGCGGCAACTGCGACGTCACCGCGGTCCGTGCCGGGGGCGACCGGGCGCAGGTTACGTTCACCGACCGGACCGACGGCAGCGTTCACCGTATCGATGCCGAGTACGTGCTGGGCTGCGACGGTGCCAACAGTGTGGTGCGCGCCCAAATCGGTTCCAGCATGCGGGATCTGAGGTTCGAACAGCGCTGGCTGGTGGTGGATGTGGCGACCGACGCCGATCTGGGCCAGTGGGACGGGGTCTACCAGGTCTGCGACCGCGTCCGCGCCGGTACCTACATGCGCATCGGGCGGTGCCGCTACCGCTGGGAGTTCCGGTTGCTCGATGGCGAGACCGCCCGCGACTTCGACACGGTGGCCACGCTGCGCCCATTGATCGCACCCTGGACCGCCGACGTGCCGGACAGCGAGTTGAGGTTGCTGCGGGTCGCCGAATACACCTTCCGCGCGCAGATCGCCGACCGATGGCGGCGCGGCAACATCTTTCTGCTCGGTGACGCGGCGCATCTGACTCCCCCGTTCATCGGGCAAGGCATGGGAGCTGGGGTTCGGGACGCGATGAACCTGGCCTGGAAGATCGCCGCCGTGCGGCGCGGGACGCTCTCCGCCGACGCCCTGGACAGCTACGAGCGGGAACGAAAGTGTCACGCCCGCGCGCTGATCAGGCTGGCCCTGGTGATCGGGTGGTCGATGACCGGCGGCGGCAGGATCGGGGACCGGGCCCGCCGGATCATGCTGCCACGGCTCCGGTTCATCCCCGGGCTACGCGAGAAGGTCGTCGACTCGACGACACCGGCCCTGCGCCGCTCGGCACTGGTGCACAAGTCACTGCGGGGAGGGCCACTATGCGGGGCTATGTGCCCAAATCCGATCGTGGCCGGGGATCGACGCTTTGACGATGTCGCCGGCGGCGGTTTCGCGCTGATCACCAGGGTTTCGCTGGCCGCCGACCAGCAAGAGTTACTGCGAACCTACGCTGTGACAGTCGTCCGGACGCGGCCGGACGACGAACTGGATGAATGGCTACGTCGTGGACGGGCTCAGGCTGCGCTGGTACGTCCAGACCGGACGGTGCTGCGCGCCGCGCGTGACGTCAGTGCGCTCAGCCGCTGGTTTTCCCACCGATTTCCGCTTGGGGAAGGTGCTGGGCGAGGGGCTCGGCAAGGTGCCGGGGCAACACTGCTAGCACCGGAAAAGTGTCGGTAGTGGGCACACCCTTGGGATACCCGGCGCGCAGAAAGCTCAGCACTTTTCCGACGGCGTCAACAAGCAGCATTTCCACTCCTCGCGCAATGAGTTCCCGAACACATCGCGACTAGCGGAATTCCCGCTACTCGGATGATCAAACACCGCCAAGGGGGGTAACCGCGACCGATAAGCGAAACCCGGAGGGTGGCTATGACGACGACTGTCGGTGATTTTCTGCTGCAACGACTGCGCGATTGGGGGGTGGCCAGGGTCTTCGCGTACCCGGGCGATGGGATAAACGGCCTGCTCGCGGCGTGGGGACGCGCAGGAAACGAGCCCACGTTCATCCAGGCGCGGCACGAGGAGATGGCCGCCTTTGAAGCGGTCGGCTACGCCAAGTTCAGCGGTGAGCTGGGTGTCTGCGCGGCCACCTCCGGCCCCGGCGCGATCCACCTGCTCAACGGGCTCTATGACGCCAAGCTGGACCGGGTGCCGGTGGTGGCGATCGTCGGCCAGACCGAACGCACCGCGATGGGCGGCTCCTATCAGCAGGAGGTCGACTTGATGAGCTTGTACAAGGACGTGGCCAGCGACTACGTCCAGATGGTCACCGTGCCCGAGCAACTGCCCAACGTGCTCGATCGCGCCATCCGCACCGCGTTGACCAGGCGGGCGCCGACTGCGGTGATCATCCCCGCAGACGTGCAAGAGCTCGAATACCAGGCGCCGGCGCACAAATTCAAGATGGTGCCGTCCAGCCTGGGCTTCGAGCAGCCCGTGGTCGAACCCTCTCGTGCGGGACTGCAGCAGGCCGCCGACGTGCTCAATGCGGGCGAGCGCGTCGCGATGCTGATCGGATGCGGGGCACGCGGCGCCGTCGCCGAGGTCAGCGAGCTCGCCGACGTGCTGGGCGCCGGGGTCGCCAAGGCGCTACTCGGCAAGGATGTCCTCTCCGACGAATTGCTCTGGGTGACAGGCTCGATCGGGCTGCTTGGAACGCGTCCCAGCTACGAGATGATGCGTGACTGCGACACGCTGCTGACGATCGGATCGAGTTTTCCGTACTCGCAGTTCCTGCCGCCGTACGGCGGTGCGCGCGGCGTGCAGATCGACATCGACCCCACGCTGATCGGGATGCGTTACCCGAACGAGGTGAACCTGGTCGGCGACGCCGCCGCGACCGCCCGCGCGCTTCTGCCGCTGCTGCAACGCAAATCCGACCGGTCGTGGCGAGAGACCATCGAGCGCAACGTGACCCGCTGGTGGGAGACAATGGCGATGGAGGCCGACGTCTCCGCCGACCCGATCAACCCGATGCGGTTGTTCGCCGACCTGTCGCCTCAGCTGCCCGACGACGCGATCGTCACGGCGGATTCCGGCTCCGCCGCGAATTGGTATGCGCGACAACTGAAATTCCGCGGCAACATGCGTGGGTCACTGTCCGGGACGCTCGCCACGATGGGTCCCGCGGTTCCGTACGCCATCGGCGCGAAGTTCGCCCACCCGGACCGCCCGGCGATTGCCTTCGCCGGTGACGGGGCAATGCAGATGAACGGGCTGGCCGAGCTGATCACCATTGCGCATTACTGGAAGCAGTGGACCGACCCGCGTCTGGTTGTCGCCGTCCTGCACAACAACGATCTGAACCAAGTGACCTGGGAGATGCGCGCCATGGGTGGCGCACCGAAATTCGCTGCCTCCCAGACTCTTCCGGAGGTCGACTATGCCGCCTTCGCCGCCAGCCTGGGGCTGGGCCACGCCACGCTGCGTGATCCCGACCTGATCGCACCGGCGTGGGAGCGTGCGCTGCACGCGGATCGTCCAACGGTGCTCGACGTGTACTGCGACCCGAATGTGCCGCCGGTGCCGCCGCACGCGACCTTCGAGCAGATGAAGAGCGCCGCAAGCGCCGTCGTGCGGGGCGACGAGAATGCGCTCGGCATCCTCAAAGAAGGCGTGAAGATCAAAGCCCAGGAGTTCCTGCCCCATCGGGGTACCAGCCGACGCCAGTGACCCAACCCACAGGTTTGAGCGTCAGGCGCTTCGGAAACCCTGTTGTCGCGGGGAAGACGTACGGAACGTACAAACCCTGTTGGCTGAGCGCGGACGGAAAGCGCACGGTCGCCATGTAGGTGATTACGCACGCAGGAGGAATTCATGGCCGACAAGAGTGGACCCCAGGAAGGCGTCGAGGGCGTCGTCGAGGGCGTTAAGGGCAAGGCTAAGGAAGTTATCGGCGCCGTGACGGGCCGCGATGACGTCAAGCGCGAGGGCCAGGCCCAGCAGGACAAGGCCGACGCGCAGCGCGACGCCGCCAAGAAGGAAGCGGAAGCCGAGTCGGCTCGCGGTGGCGCCGAAGCCGCCGAGGAGCGCCAGAAGGCCAACCAGTAGCTTTCAGTAGCTTTCAAAGAAAGTGGCCCAGTCCGTAACGGACTGGGCCACTTTCTTGTCGTGTTTCGTGTCTTGTCAAACCACTGTCATCGAGCCACTGTCATCGACCCGAATCGCGGACCAGCCGACCGATCGCCGAATCGTCCAGGTGCTGCAGCAAGTCGCGGGCGTTCTCGAAAACCTCGATCGCCCCGGCATTTCCGAGTTCGTCCCGTGATACGCCGCCACTGAGCACTCCGATGCACGGTAACTCCGCTCGGACGCATGCCTCGGCGTCCCAGATGGCATCGCCCAAAAAGACCGCGCGCTCGGCGGAAACCTCGGCGCGGTCCAGTGCGACCTGGATGATGTCCGGCTTCGGCTTCGCGGTGTCCACGTCGTCCGCGGACGTAATAGCGGCGACCAGATCGTCGCTGTCGAGCGTCTCGCGCAACAATTTCAGCTCGTCCTCGGGTGCCGACGTGGCGAAGACGACTTTGAGCCCGAGTTCGGCGACGCGCTGTAGCAGCTCCCGCGCACCCGGAAGCGGCTGCAACAGGTTGGCCGTCTCCTTGTAGTACTGAGAATGCAGGTCTTTGAGGCGCTTCTGCTGGTCCTCGGGAGCGTCGTCGGACAACGCTTTCACCAAGGTGGACCCGTCCATCCCGATCGATCGATGGATGCGCCACGCCTCGACTTCGATGCCTACCTCGGCGAACGCGTGCTGCCAGGCGTCGATGTGCAAATAATTCGAGTCGACCAGGGTGCCGTCGATGTCGAAGAGCACCGCGGCATCGATGTTGTTGCCGGCCAACGGATCAGAAGAGGATAGCGACGGCGGCGAAGTCGGCCAGCAGCAATGCCAGACCGATCAGCGGGACGATGAATCCGCGGCGGCGGAACGCGGTGAAGAAAGACGCGATGATGGTCAAACCGGCGATCACCGGGGCGCCATACAACAGCACGCCATACACCAAGCCGCTCGGGCCCAGTTCGGGGCACTGCGCACCACTGCACGCAGCGAAGCTCATGGCCGCGCCGACGGCGAAAATCGCGATGATCACTGCCGCGGGAATCGTCAGCAGCGCCAAAACCCAGTTCACGACCGCTCTGCGGCCGCGACCGTGATCGTGGGTGTCAGAGGGCTGAGCGGTCTGGTCAGGCACCGCCCGGGTGACTTCATGGCTGTGCAGGCTCATCAGTTTTGACTACCCATGTGGTCAGGACCGAAACATGGCCGGCAGCGCGCCGGCCGCGTTGCGCAGATCTGCGACGAACGCTTCGTAGTTCTCCTGCCGGCGGTCACTTTGATCCCGCAGCAGTGACGAGGGATGTACCGTCGCCATGACCAAGGGCTCCGGCTCAACCTCGAGGTCCAGCGCGGCCGGTAGCCGTAGCCGCTCACCCCGGTGCGCGGTGACACGAAACGTGCTGCCCAACAGCGATTGTGCAGCCGTCGCACCGAGACACACGATGACTTGCGGCCGCAGCGCCTGTATTTCGGCGATCAGCCAGGGCTGGCAGGCGACGACTTCGATACGGCCCGGCTTCTGGTGAATGCGCCGCTTGCCCTGCCTTTTGAACTTGAAGTGCTTGACGGCGTTGGTCTGATACGTCAGCGCTGGGTCCAGATCGGCGTCCGCCAATGCGCGCACCAGAAGCCGGCCGGCCGGGCCGACGAACGGCTGACCCTCTTGGTCTTCACGGTCGCCGGGCTGCTCGCCCACCAGCATTACCGGCGCCTCGGCCTTGCCGTGGCCGAACACGGTTTGGGTGGCATCCTGATACAGGGTGCAACCCTGGCACGCGCCGGCCGCGTGCTCCAGCGAGCTTAGCCCGCGGTCCTCTGGCAGGTAGCGCTGTGCTCCCGGAACGTCTTTCTTCTCAACGCCTTTGGGCACGGCGATTTTGCTTCTTTATCGCTTCGACGAGTTCGGACTTCGTCATCGTGGAGCGGCCGCGCACGTCCAGCCGCCGGGCGACCTCCAGTAGATGCTTCTTGCTGGCGTTTGCGTTGACGCCCTCCTCGGATGGCACCGGGTTGTTCAGGCCACCGCCCTCGGCCCGCTTGTCCGAGGGGCCCTTCTCTTCCTTGGCTTCCCAGTGGTCGCCGACCTTCTCAAAGCTGTGTTTGACGGCGGCGTAGGCAACCCGGTGTGCCCGCTCTTCGCTGCCGTACTGCTCGGCGGCCGCGTCATGCGCCTTGGCGAAGGTGCGCTGTGCCTTGGCGCTGGATTTCTTTAGCGTGCTGGGCAATTCGTCTTTCTTCGCCGCACCGCTCTTCGTCGTCTTCGGCATGACACCACCACCTCAATGTTCGGACGCTTGCTGCGCCATGGCATAGGCGAGCTGCAGGAAGTCGGCACCGGTGAGCACGGTGAAGGTGCCCGCGACCAGGCGAGTGAACCTGGGCGCGAAGACCAGCCCGATCACAAATCCGGTCGCCACCCACACATCCAGGCAGAACGGACAGGTCAACAACTCACCCAGGCTGTGCCGAATTGCGCTGTCCTGTCGGGGTTCTTCCTGCACCTCAGCCGGCCCGCCGGTGCCTTTGTACCTGGTGAACGGTGCGCGCAGCGGGCTGGTCACCGAATCCTTGCTCAAGGTCCGGGAGAGTTTGTGCGTGCCCAGTGTCAGCATCACGAGGTCTTGCAGATTCCAACGATTCGGCAACCTGCGGCCGGTCACCGCCGCGAGCACGGTCGTCACCACCACCAACAGCGAGTAAACACCGAGCACCACAACGTATCCGGCCAATGGCCGGCCATTCTCGCCGCGATACTCGTCGGCTTCCTGCTGCGCCCGATCGGCCACGTCGTCCCTCACCTCTGCTAGCTCACTCATGATCACGACTCGTACGGCGGGTAGTTGAGCGTCTTGAGTGTCCTGGCCAGGTGGGCGGCATTGCGAGCCGCGGTCGCCGTCGTAGCGGCGATCTGTTCGGGCACCTCGTCCAGATCGTCGTAGTTGGTGGATTGCATGGCCTCCCCGTTCCAGTACGTACAGCCCTGCGCCGGGATGCTGAAGCCGATGTCGTTGAGCCCTTGGAATACGTCGGCCACCACCTTGTGAGCGCCGTCCTCGTTGCCCACCACGCTCACGATCCCGACCTTGCCGACCATTACCGGAATGCCGTCGTCGTCGGTGTTGGACAGTTCGGCATCCAAGCGCTCCAGGACGCGCTGGGTGACGCTGGACGGGTGCCCCAGCCATATCGGCGTGCTGATCAGCAGGATGTCGGCATCGAGCACCTTGCGCCGGATGATCGGCCATTGGTCGCCGGAGCCCATGTCGTCCTCGACGCCGGGTTTGATGTCATAGTCCACGCACCGGATGTGCTCACACTCGACGCCGTGTTTGGCCAGTTCAGCGGCTACATGTTGGGCCATCAGGGCGCTGCTGGACTCCGCGGAGCCGCCTTTGAGGCTGCAGACCAGGGCGATCGCGCGCAGCGGAACGTCGGGCTGATCGACCATAGCGGGTTCATACCCGGCTTATGGCTTCGTAAACGGGGTAGCCCCTTGTCATGGACCAGTCGCAGGCGCCGCTACTGAACGCATTGCAGGACTACCACCACAGCGACCGGTACGGCTTCACACCTCCGGGTCACCGGCAGGGCGCCGGTGCCGACCCGCGGGTCCTGGCCGTGCTGGGCTCAGAACCGTTCCGCAACGACGTGCTAGCCAGCAATGGCCTGGATGACCGCATGTCCCGGGGCAAGTTCCTGTCCCGCGCCGAGGACTTGATGGCCGATGCCGTCGGTGCCGACGCCGCGTTCTTCTCCACCTGCGGCAGTTCGCTGTCGGTCAAGGCGGCGATGCTGGCGGTGGCCGGCGGCAACCCCGGCGGGCTGCTCGTCACTCGCGACAGTCACAAGTCGATAGTCGCCGGGCTGATCTTTTCCGGGGTGCAGCCCCGGTGGATCACACCGCAATGGGATGTGGAGCGGCACTTCTCCCATCCGCCCTCCCCCGAGCAGGTCGAAAAAGCGTGGCAGCATCACCCGGACGCCGCCGGCGCCCTCATCGTCAGTCCCAGCCCTTACGGCACCTGCGCGGACATCGGGGCGATCGCCGACATCTGCCACAAGCGCAACAAGCCGTTGATCGTCGACGAGGCTTGGGGCGCGCACCTGCCGTTTCACGAGGACCTACCGACCTGGGCGATGAACGCCGGGGCGGACGTCTGCGTGGTGAGCGTGCACAAGATGGGTGCCGGATTCGAGCAGGGGTCGGTGTTCCATCTGCAGGGCGATCTGGTGGATCCGGACCGGCTCTCGGCGTGCGCGGACCTGCTGATGACGACGAGTCCGAACGTGATGGTCTACGCCGCACTCGATGGCTGGCGACGGCAGATGGTCGAGCATGGGCACGAACTACTCACCGCCGAACTCGATCTCGCGACGTATCTTCGGGAGCGACTCACGGAGATTCCCGACCTGCGGGTCCTCGAAGACGAACTGCTGGGCGAGGAAGCGTCCTGCGACCTGGACACGACCCAGGTGTTGATGGACCTCTCCGCCACCGGAACATCGGGCTATCAGGCGGCGGACTGGCTGCGGGAGCACTGCCAACTCGACCTCGGCATGAGCGATCACCGGCGGATCCTGGCCACCATGTCCTTCGCCGACAACAAGCAGACGGCCGACCGGTTGGTGAGCGCAATGACGATGTGGCGCAAGGCCGCCGAAGATTTCGACCGGCCGCCGCAGATACGCCTGCCGTCACCGGCGGAGCTGCAGCTGGAAAGCGTTGCGCTGCCCCGAGATGCGTTCTTCGGGCCGACGGAGATGGTTCCGGCGGACAAGGCGGCCGGACGCATCGCCGCCGAGCAGATCACCCCGTATCCGCCGGGCATCCCGGCCGTCGTCCCCGGCGAACGCCTCAACGACGCGGTGATCGACTATCTGCGGTCCGGCGTGGACGCGGGCATGAACCTGCCGGACCCCGCCGACCCCACCGCGCACCAGTTCCGCGTGGTGGCCTGACCGTGCTTCAGCCGTTGTTCCCGTTCTTTGCGGCGTCGCGCAGGCTCCGGTTGGTGGATCGCAGATTGCTGTTGGCAGCGGACAATTCGGCGTTGTGGTCTTCGAGGCTGAGGATGCGCGCGATCCCGGCCAGATTCACGCCTTCCTCGACCAGGGCGCTGATCCGCTGTAACCGGGCCAGGTCATTGGCGCTGTAACGCCGAGTGCCACCGTCGCTGCGCGCCGGCGACAGCAATCCATGCCGTTCGTAGAGACGGAGCGTCTGCACGGCGACACCGGACAGCTCGGCCGCTACCGAGATCCCGTAGACGCCGTGATCCGACGGCGGAGCGCCGGAGTTGTCAAGACGATCGGTCAATGCCACGCCCCCTCTTGGTGTTACAGAAAACCTGTTTATCACACCTTGCGATGTTCTGTCGATAGTGCTATAAGAAATCTATGTCGTAAGACACAGATTCAGTTTCCACCAACGACAGCACATTGGAGGAAGAGGTGACGGCCATGCTGATGCGTACCGACCCGTTCCGTAACCTGGACCGTTTCGCCGAGCAAGTACTGGGAACCGCCGCCCGACCGGCAGTCATGCCAATGGACGCGTGGCGCGAAGGTGAGAAGTTCGTGGTCGAGTTCGATCTGCCCGGCATCGACGCCGACTCGCTGGACCTCGACATCGAGCGCAATGTGGTGACCGTGCGCGCCGAGCGCCCCTCGGTCGACCCCAACCGCGAGATGCTGGCCAACGAGCGGCCCCGCGGTGTCTTCAGCCGCCAGCTGGTGCTCGGAGAGAACCTCGACACCGAACGAATCGAGGCCTCCTACCGGGAAGGCGTGCTGAGCTTGCACATCCCGGTGGCCGAGAAGGCCAAGCCGCGCAAGATCACCGTCGAACGAAGCGGCACCAACGGCTCCACCCACAAAGCGATCAACGAGAACGAGGCCCGACGGGAGGTGATAAACGCCTGATCAGCGACTCGAGAGGCAGCGGCCGCGGCGGCTTGCGGCCGCTGAACTCTCATTTCACGCTCATTTGACGGAGGTTCTCTCCAGGAGGTAGGCGATGGCCTGGGATCTTGACGGCCAGTCCGCCGCCGTCGAACAGGCTTTGGCCGGCGGTGCCCCGCAAGGTGTGGGCTGGTTTCGATTCCACTTCGCCGACCAGCGGTGGGAATGGTCTGAGCAAGTGCAACGCATGCACGGGTACAAACCCGGGAGCGTCACCCCCACAACCGAATTGGTGCTCTCCCACAAGCATCCCGACGACCGGGGCCAGGTTGCGGCCACCATCGACGAGATCTTGCACACTCATAAGGCCTTCAGCACCCGTCATCGCATCATCGACACCAAAGGCAAGGTGCACCACGTCGTGGTCGTCGGTGACCGGCTCTGCGACGATCGCGGTGCCGTGATCGGCACGCAAGGCTTTTACGTCGACGTATCACCGATTTCCGAACAGGTGCATCAGGAACAGGTCACCGAGAAGCTCGCAGAAATCGCTGCGAACCGTGCAGGCATCGAGCAAGCCAAGGGCATGCTGATGCTGGTCTACGGGATCGACGCCGATGCCGCGTTCAACGTGCTGAAATGGCTGTCCCAGGAAGCCAACGTCAAGCTGCGTCCACTGGCCGAGCAGATCGTCGAGGACTTCCGCGGGGTGCGTGGCGCAATCACGACTCAGTCCGAATTCGACCAAGTGCTGTTGACCGCGCACAGCCGAGTCGGCAGAGTCGGCCGAGTCGGCGGCAGGGACGGCCGCCGCGTGAACGGCGACCGCTAGCTCGACGTGCCCTCGCTGTTGTCGAAGAACGACCATTCGCCGTCGTGATTGACCTCCATCCGCCAACCCAACTCGGCGTTGTCGGCGGCAGAGTCGACAAACCACGCATGGGCATCGTCGGCGCTTTCGATTTCCTTGGTGGCGACCACATTGCCTTTGGGGTCGATAACTCTGTACTCAGCCATACCACCCAGGTTTCCCAGGACGGCGGTTTTCAATCTTGGGACGCCCGCGCGACGATCACCGGCATGCGGGCCGAATGCACGACCGCGTTGCTCACTGAACCCAGCAGCACGCTGGAGAGTGCCCCACGCCCGTGGCTGCCGACGACGACCAACTGAGCCGACTCCGAACGCGCCACCAGCTGGCGCGCGGGCCGATCGCAGACCACGACGCGTCGCACCGTGACGTCGGGATAGCGTTCCTGCCAGCCCGCCAGCCGCTCGGCCAGACTCATTTCGGCTTCGGTCTTCACGTTGTCCCAGTTCAGGCCGGGAAGTTCGACCAGCTCGAGGTCGCTCCAAGCGTGCAGCGCGATCAGCTCGACCCCGCGACGCGAGGCCTCGTCGAAGGCGACCGCTGTCGCCAACTCCGAAGCCGGCGAACCATCGATGCCCAGCAGCACCGGCGCCCGCAGTGGCTCCGGCATCAGCGGGTCCTCGTCGTGGATTACCGCGACGGGGCAACCGGCGTGCCGGACCACGCTGGAGCTGACCGATCCGAGCAACAGCCGCGCCACGGCGCCGCGCCCGGACGACCCCACTACCAAAAGCTGTGCTTCCTTTGACATTTCGACGATGGTGGATACCGGAGTGGCATAGACCAGTTCGCTGTGGATGGTGAGTCTCCGGTCGCTCAGGGCCGCCTCCCGGGCGATTTTGACCGACTCGGTGAGGACCTTGCGGCCCTGATCTTCCTGCCACAGGGCCCAGGTGTCGGGGTACGGCATCGGCGGCCAGGTCGCCACATCGGTGTTCACCACGTGGACCAGGGTCAGCGGGAGGTTCCGCAGCTCGGCGGACCGCGTCGCCCACACCACGGCGGCGTTGGATGCGGGAGAGCCGTCAACCCCGACGAGAACACCGAGACTTTTCGCGTTTACTGATGCGGTGGCACTCATTTCGCGTTCCTCCTAGCCGTTTTCGGGGCGGTGTTTAGAGCTTTGGTTGGCCGGCATCGCGGCGACCATGGAGGTGTCGACGCCGATTCGGCCGACGATGGAGGCACCGCCGGGTGTCCCCAGCGGTGCGTCCCGGCCGGGCAGTACCTGCTCGAAGAAGGCGGCATTGTCGGCGAGGTGCACGAGTTCTTGCTCGGGCAGGTCGCCTTCCCAGTAGATGGCCTCGACCCGGCACGCAAGTTTGCAGGCACCGCAGTCGACGCACTCGTCGGGGTTGATGTACATGCTGCGGGCGCCCTCGTAGATGCAGTCCACCGGGCACTCCTGCATGCAGGATTTCTCTACTACGTCAACGCATTCCTTGCCGATCACATAGGTCATGAGTCTCATGATCGGAGATGCGGGGCACCGATCGCGCCGGTCGAAAGCCCTTACCGGAAAGGACCAAAGGCCTTTTTCGACGGAGGTCTGTTCTTCAGGAGCGGACCACGACCACCGGAATCTTCGCCGAGTGCACCACAACGGAACTGACCGATCCCAGCAGCATGGCGTCGAATCCTCCGCGGCCACGGCTGCCCACGACCACCAGCTGGGCCCGTTCGGCGGCGTCCAGCAGCCACTTTGCCGGCGTATCGCAGACCAGCGAGCGCTGCACATGGACGTCCGGGTAGCGCTCCTGCCAGCCCGCCAGGCGCTCGGCGAGCACTTCCTGGCCTTCGCTTTCACGGTCATGCCAATCCATGCCGAGCACCGGGAACACCCCGACATCGCTCCAGGCGTGCAGAGCGACCAAATCGACGCCCCGGCGGGAGGCCTCGTCGAAGGCGAACGCGGTGGCGGCTTCCGACAGCGGTGATCCGTCGATACCCACCAGGACGGGAGCGGCGGGATCGGGCTCGGCACCGTCAGCCGAATGGATCACTGCCACCGGACAATTCGCGTGCTGAGCCAGTGACGAGCTCACCGAGCCCAGCAACATCCGCCCCAGCGCACCCAGCCCCTGGCTGCCCACGACGACCATCTGGGCCTCTGCCGACGCCTCGATCAGGATAGACACCGCGTTGGCGTAGACGGTCTCGTCATGCACCGGCGTCGTGTCGGAACCTCCCAGCGCGGTGGCCGCTGCCTCGCGGGCCTGGGCGATGACCCGCTCCGCGTTGTCTTTCTGCCAGTCGGGCATCTCCTCGTAGAGCCTGCCCACCGGCCAGCCGACCACCACCGGGGTGACCGCGTGCAGAAGGTTCAGCGGCACGTGGCGTAGGGCGGCTTCCCGGGCCGCCCACGCGACCGCCCTCGCCGATTCCGCGGACCCGTCGACGCCGACCAGGACCCCGTACTTCGTCGCTTCACCTGACATGCAGCGATCCTACGAGACCCGGATGTTCTGGGGTCAGGGCCGTTGGACCCTAATCTCCGGGCGGGGCATGTGGCGTTTTGCCCGACTTGTAGCGACAATGTCGTTGTACCGCAGGGAAAGTGGCCCAAGCCCGGAAATCCGGCCACCAGAATTCAGGCGCTGCCGCCGGAACTAGGCGCCACCACCCGTCTGCAGGCCCTGCAGTGTCTCCAGGACGCCCGCGACGGTGGCGCCGGTCAACCTGTCCCGGTCGCCGATGTAATTGAGCAGGACTTTCAGGTCCAGCATCTGCTGCAGGTAAACCAGGCACGGCGGGCAGTCTGCGAGGTGCTTGTCGACGATCGCACCCCACTGTTGCGGGTCGGACTGGACCAGATCGTCGACCAGTTGGACGAACTCGACGCAGTCGATCGCCGGAACGGTGTTGTCGGAGACGGTCACTGTCGATACCGCCTTTCCAGTTCGTTTCGAAGGTTTCCGCGCGCGCGATACAGCAGTGCCCGCTGCGCATCGGCGGACAATTCCAGGATCTCGGCGGCCTCTTCAGACGACGTCCCGACCAGATCCCGCAGGATGATCAACTGACGCTGGCGCACCGGCAGCTTCTCCACCGCAGCGCGCACGTATTCCACCAATTCCCTTGCCACGGTTTGGTCTTCGGGTAGGAAGCGGCGAGACGGTGGCACGCTCCAGTGACCGGCGTCGGGATGGCCGGGCGGATGCATCCGCCCGGCCAGCGGGTCGACATCCTCGGTGGCCAGCACCTCGTGGCGGCGGATCCGCACCTCGCGTCGCCGGTGCCGGGACGCGGTGTGCTTGACGATCCCAAACAGCCAGGTGGCCACCGAGGAGCGTCCCTCGAACGTCTCGGCGGACTTGAGGACCTGCAGCCACGCCTCCTGTACGGCCTCCTCCGCCACCGTCGGGGAGCTCACGATGGTGCGGGCGAACTTGACCATCGGCAGGTGGAAGTCGCGCACCAGGCTGGCCAGCGGAATTCCACCGACCGAATGCTCGGGTTCCAAGCCCTCGAGCGGCGCCACCGCCGGAGTCACTCTTGCGACGCCCGCCCCAGTTCCCAACGCAATTGGGCTTCCGACGGCGACTGCACCGGGATGAACGCGGCCTCGCGGTAGCGCCGGCTGGCTGGAGTTTTGCTCGCGTAGCCCTTCCCGCCGGCGGTGCGAATCTCGAGATCCGCGCTGGCGCCGGCGATTTCGGCCGCGCCGAGGCGCAGGGACAGCAGGTCCTTCTTGCCGGGCGGTCGTTGTCCCCCGACCGAGCGGGCGGCGCTGGCCAGCGTGGTTTCCACCGCCGCCAGCCGACGGGCCACCGCCTCGAGCTCATCGGCGAATACCGCGTTCACACCCGTTAGCCCGCTTCTGGCGTGCTGCACCGCGGTTTGAGCCAGGCCGACGCACATCGCCGACTGCAGCACCAGGAAGGTGGGCCGGACCGCGCCGAGGAACTGCTCGAATTCCGTGGTCAGCACTTGCTCGTCGGGGACGAACGCGTCCTGCAGGTTCAGGAACGACGACGCGGTGCTGTCCATGGCGAGCAGCTTGAAGTGGTCACCGACCTTGACCCCGGGAGTGCCCAGCGGCAGCGCGAGGATGACCTGCTGCCCGTCGTCGGTGCGTGCCGCGGTGACCAGCAACGAGTCGTGGTGCAGGTTGCTGGCCCACCGGATCGGCCCGCTGACCTGGTAGCCGCCGTCCACCCGGGTGGCGGCGAGTTCCAGTTCGCCGCAACCGGCCAGCTCCTTGAAGGCCGCCGCCATCCCGGTAACGCCCAACGACGTGCCGGCTAGCAGCGGCTGGGCGGCGGCCAAGCTGAATTCGGTCGCCGCGGTCAGCAGATACTCGATCGTCATCCGGTTGGCCCATATCGAGAACCCAGTGCTCATGCAATCCCCGGAGATCAACCGGATCACCTCGGCCATCGCTGGGAGCCCGCCGTCGCGGTTGGCGGGCGCTCCCAGGCCGAGCAGACCGGCCTCGCCCAGGTTGGCAAAGCTGCGTCGGGTGGTGTTCTCGCCGCGGTCCAGCGCACCGGCGTGCGCGCGGATGTCGGCCAGCAAATCCGAATCGACGAGGCTCACCGCGGCGTCGATCGTCGTGGTTGGGGTCACCGTGCTATCCCTAGCCGATGGTGAGTGCTGAGTCGACCGTTACGGGCCGCCTGAATGTATTCACCACGGGCGACCACGCGATCGCGTTGTCGTGAATCTCCTGCAGGGTCGCGTCGTCGGCGTCACCGGCCAAGGTCACCTTGCAGCGGATGTCGGTGAAGCCCAGCACCTTGTCGTCGGGAGTGTCGCCGACACCCCACACCGCGGAGATGTCGATGTCACCCTCCATCTCGACCTCGATCTTGGTCAGCCGCACGCCCCGGTGCGTGGCGTTGGCCAGCAGACCGACCGAGATGCACGATCCAAGCGCCGCCAGGCAGGTCTCGGAGGGGTTGGGGGCGGAGTCGTCGCCCAGCAGCGCAGGCGGCTCGCCGACCAGCATGGGCGCCAGGTCGCGCACGTAAGTCATGTTGCGGAACCCGGACTCACTGACCGTCTTGGCCTTCAGCGTCTTCTTGCCGGTGGTCGGGTCGGCCTTGGCGTTACACGACAGGCGGTCGAGACCCTCAGCATCGATGACGAGCGCGTCGGTCATGGACTTCCTCCAATTTTCCAGGCGAATGGGTGTTCTGAGGAGTTGGTGACCGACGCGGCCGCGAACGTGACGGTGACGTACGCCACAGCTATCCGGGGGGCGCCGTCACAAAGTCGATCAGCTCTTCGACCCGTCCGATCAGCGCCGGTTCCACATCGTTCCAGTCGCGGACCGCGGACCTGATCCGCTGCCATGCGCGGGCGATGTCGGCCTGGTCGGCGTGCGGCCAGCCCAGCGCCTGGCACACCCCGTGTTTCCACTCGATGTGTCGCGGCACCCGCGGCCAGGCCCGCAGGCCGAGCCGCTGCGGTTTGACGGCCTGCCAGATGTCCACGTACGGGTGACCGACGATCAGCGTGTCAGCGCCGCCGGGTCCCCGTCGCACCGCATCGGCGATCCGCGATTCCTTGGACCCGGCAACCAGGTGGTCGACCAGCACGCCCAGCCGGCACCCCGGGCCGGGCCGGAATTTCTCGACGATGCCGACCAGGTCGTCGACGCCGCCGAGGTACTCGACCACGACCCCTTCGAGCTTCAGGTCTTCACCCCATACCTGCGCGATGAGTTCGGCGTCGTGGCGCCCCTCGACGTAGATGCGGCTGGCGCGGGCGACTCTGGCCCGCGCACCGGGCACCGCCACCGAGCCGGACGCGGTCCGGGCGGCCGCAGCGGAGGCCTTGCGGCTCGGTGGGGTGAGGATGACGGGCTCGCCGTCCAGGAGGTATCCCGGACCCAGCGGGAAACCGCGGGTTTTGCCGTGCCGGTCTTCGAGGTCGACGCGCCCGTATTCGACGCGCACGACGGCCCCCACATATCCGGTCTGCGCGTCCTCGACGACCATGCCGATCTCGACGGGGTGCTCGACCGAGCGGGGTTTGCGTCGCCCTCCCCCGGCCAGCACGTCGGTTCCATAGCGATCAATCACCCGGCAATCGTTCTCGCCGAGTGTGCATTTCACGACGGGACACGCCGCGGCAGCGTCGTAAAGTTCACTCTCGCAGGCAGGCTCAGGCTTTACTCACCCTTTACGGAGCCCTTTACGGAGCCCGTCCACGCCGAAGAAGTGCAGCCGCCCCGGCTGGGGATGCAGCCGCACCCGGCTGCCCTTGCCGGGCGGATCGTGGCCGTCGGTGCGCGCGATGACCGGCTTGCTGATCAGGGTGTCCGACCCGGTGATGCGGCCGTAGAGGTATGCGTCGGCCCCGAGTTCCTCGACGACGTCGACCTCCATCTCGACGCCGACGCTGCCCACCTCAAAGTGCTCGGGCCGGACCCCGACGACGATCTCGGCGGCGCTGTCGGCGATCTCGCGTGGTAGCTGGATCACCCAATCGCCGAGGGACACCCTCGACTCGGCGATTGGCACGGTGAAAAGGTTCATCGCCGGTGATCCGATGAAGCCCGCGACGAACACGTTGCCCGGGTTGCGGTACAACTCTCGCGGCGTCGCGCACTGTTGCAGCACGCCGTCGCACAGGACGGCGACCCGGTCACCCATGGTCATCGCCTCGACTTGGTCGTGCGTGACATACACCGTGGTGGTGCCGAGTTGGCGTTGCAGCGCGGCGATCTGGTTGCGCGTCTGCACGCGCAACTTGGCATCCAGATTTGACAGCGGCTCGTCCATCAGGAACACCTGCGGGCGCCGGACGATCGCGCGGCCCATGGCCACCCGTTGTCGTTGCCCGCCGGACAGGTCCTTCGGCTTGCGGTTCAAGTGCCGCTCCAGATCCAGCATCTGCGCGGCAGCCAGCACCCGTTGGCGGATCTCAGATTTGGGCATCTTCGCCACCTGCAGTGCGAATCCCATGTTCTGGGCCACTGTCATGTGTGGGTAGAGGGCGTAGTTCTGGAACACCATCGCGACGTCGCGGTGCTTGGGCTCGGCGTTGGTGACGTCGCGTTCGCCGATGCGGATTGCGCCGGAATCCAGGGTCTCCAGGCCGGCCACCATCCGCAGCGATGTCGTCTTGCCGCACCCGGACGGCCCGACCAACACCACGAACTCGCCGTCGCCGACGTCCAGGTCGAGGCCGTCCAGCGCGGGCCGGTCGGTGCCGGGATAGCGCCGGGTCGCCCCTTCGAAAGTCACTGAAGCCATACCGCTAGCCGCCAAGCCCCGTCACGACGATACCGCGAACAAACGAGCGCTGAGCCACCGCATAGATCAACACCAGCGGCAGCAGGATCAGCATGGACGCCGCCATCAGCACCGGCCAGCGGGCCACGTACTCCCCGCGCAGCCGGACCAGCCCCAGCGTCAGGGTGGCCAGGCTGTTGCGCTGAATCATCAACAGCGGCCACAGGAAATCGTTCCACACGTTGACCCAGGTCAGCACCGCCAGCACCAGCACCGCCGGTCGCGCGTGCGGCAGCAGGATGCGCCAGTAGATCTGCCAGGGTGAGCAACCGTCCAGGATCGCGGCCTCCTCGAGGTCGGCGGGCAACGTGGCAAAGAACTGCCGCATCAGGTAGGTGCCGAACGCGCTGCCGAACAGACCCGGAACGATCATCGCCCACGGCGTGTCCACCCAACCCACGGTGCGCATCAGGATGAACTGCGGGATTACCGTCACCGTCAGCGGCACCATCAACGTGCCCAGATATAACAGGAACAGCGTGTCGCGGCCGCGAAAGTCCAACCGCGCGAACGCGTATCCGGCCAGCGAGCAGAAGAAGACCTGGCCGGCCGTGACGCATCCGGCGTACAGCACGGTGTTGAAGAACATCCGCCAGAACGGCATCAGGTCGAATACGGCGGCGTAGTTCGACCATTGCGGACTGGACGGCAGCAATTTCGGCTCGCTGATCTCGCCTTCCTTCTTCAGCGACCCGGACAGCGCCCACAAAATGGGAAACAGCGCGCACCAGGCGATGACAAGCAGTCCGGCGTAGAGCGCGGCGGCCCGAACGATGTTGCGCCGCATGGCGGGATCAGCCGAGCCCACGGGAAGCCTCCCAGGAGCGCCGCCGGGTGATCCGCAGCTGCAGCACCGTCAACACCAGCAGGATGGCGAACATCACCCAGGCCAGCGCGGAGGCGTAACCGAACTCCAGGAAGTTGAATGCGTGCTGGAACAGCATGATGCCCAGGACGTAGGTGGCGGTTTCCGGCCCGCCGTTCGAGCCGCTGAGCACGTAGACCAGGTCGAAGGACTGGAACGCGTGAATGATCGAGATGACCACCACGAACGACAGTGCGCCGCGGATCAGTGGCACCGTGATCGACACGAACTGCCGGATCTCCCCCGCGCCATCGATTCTGGCCGCCTCGTAGACCGTCTCGGGCACTCCCTGCATCGCCGCCAGCAGCACCACCGTCGCGAATGGGACGCTGCGCCAGACGCTGACCATGCACAGCGAGAACATCGCCCAGCGGGGTTCGACCAGCCACGGTATCGGACCGATCCCGAACCAACCGAGCATGATGTTGAGCAACCCGTTGTCGGTGTTCAACACGAACTGCCAGACCACCGCCATCACCACCGACGAGATGGCCAGCGGAAGGAAGACTATGGTGCGAAAGATGCTGATGCCGCGCATCTTTCGGTTCAGCATGCCGGCAACCACCAAACTGATGAGCACGGTCGGCAGCACGGTGCCCACCGTGTAGACAACGGTGTTGCGCATCGCGATCAGAAACAGCGGGTCCGAAGTGAGCAATCGGCCGAAGTTGGCTCCGCCCACGAACTTCGGCGGCGTGAACACGTCCCACCGCTGCAGGCTCATGTAGAGCGAGAAGCCCAGCGGAAAGAGCATGAACACCATGACCGCGGCCAGGTTCGGTGCGACGAATATCCGCCCGGCCCAGGCTCGCCGACGCGAGGGGTGGGTTCGTCCGGCCGCCGGGCGGGACGCGTCCAGTGCCGTCATGGGTTCCGCAGCACCTCCTCGACAGCTCGCGACAAGCCGGTCAGCGTGGTCGCCGGCCGCGCGCCCCGCAGCACCGGACCGAAGTTACGGTCCATCAGGGCGAGCACCTTCTCCCACGCCGGGGTGATCGGCATGCCTTCGGAAACCAGCGGCCCATCGGTGAGTACGGCCAGGTTGCCGATCCTGGTGTGGGCGCGGGCGAATCCGTCGGAGCGCAGCGCCGAGCGCAGCACCGGGACGAACAGCCTCGACTCGGCGATGACGGCCTGCCCGACGGGTCCAGTCGCGAATTTCACAAATTCCCATGCCTGTTCGCGGTGCCGGCTGGAGGAGGCGATGGCCAGACCGGTGACGCCGATGTTGGAGCAGGCCACCCGTCCGCGCGGCCCCAACGGCAGTGGCGCCACATCGAAATCCAGTCCATCGGCCCGGTCGAAGGTCTGGTAGCGCCAGTGCCCACCCAGCGCCATCCCCGCCTTACCGACCGCGAACAGGTCCGCGTTCGACATGGACTGTTGGTCGGAGGTGCTCGGCGACACCTTGTGCTTGTTGATCAGGTCGGCGTAGAACTGCACCGCCTCGATGAACGCGTCGTCACCGAAGCTCAGCCGGGTGGGATTGGTCCGCGGCGTCGCCCAGCGCACCCCGTTGTTCATGGCGAACAGTCCGGCCGCATAGTACGAGACCCAGGCGTTGACGAAACCCCATTGCGCGACCCGTCCCGAGGCGTCCCTTCTGGTGAGAGCCCTTGCCGCGTCGAGGAATTGAGCGAAGCTCCAGCTGCGCTGCCAGGTGGACGGCGGTGGCGGCAAGCCCGCGTCGGCGAACAGGGCCTTGTTGTAGTAGAGATAGTTCCCCGACCACTGCTCGGGCAGGGCGTACTGGCCGCCGTCGAAGCTGAACGTCCGATACAGCGTGTCGATACTGTCCGCGTTGAGTTGCGCGGCGAACTCCCGATCACGCGCCAGCAGGGTGCCGAGATCCAACAACACTCCGCGGGCGGCCAGTTCGGCGTAGGTCAGCTCCCAGGTCATCAGGACATCGGGGCATTTGCCGCCCGCGCAGAACGTCGACAACTGCTGCATCACGCCGGGTCCGGACAGCAGCGCCCGCACCTTGATGTCGGGGTGCCGGCGGGCGAACTCGTTGACCACCCGCATGCGGGGCCGGATCTCGTCCGGGTTCGCCGCGAAGGAGAACGTCAACGCGTCGTCGTCCGCGGCGCATCCCGTCGCCCAAGGAGTCAGCGCAGCCGCGGCCACAGCGCCCGCGCCCCGCAGCAAGCGGCGACGTCCGATTGGGTTATCGAACATGGACTTCCGCTCCTGGGCACCGGTTGTGAGGCCGACTGTGTCATGTCCTTACTACTGCATGCGGCTGTGGTCTTGCTGTATTGCTAATGCGGCAGCGTGAGACTCACGCTGCGGAGCCGGTCGGGGTCCGCGGTGATGTCGATCATGTGGATCAGGTCGTCCGAGCCGAAATCAATACGCAACAGGATCTTCAGCCGGCCGGCGACTGTGATCGCGACGCCGGGTGCTCCGTCGATCAGCACGACGGCACCGGCCGCCGCGCGTCGCGCGAAAGACCGGGTCTCTTCGGCGATCTGCCGCGCGCCGCGCACCTCGGTAGGCACGGCGTCGGTCACCAGGGCGCGGTCCACTCTGCGCACCGCGTCGGGCGCCAGCAGCCGCAGCAGGGTGTCGATATCGCCGCCCCGTGAGGCCGCCAGGAACGCCTCGACAAGCTTGACGTGCTCGGCGGTCCGCCCGGTGCGTGCAGCGGCGGCCGGACGCACCCGCTCGCGTGCGCGGCTGGCCAGTTTCTTCGCCGCAGCCGGTGATCGGTCCAGCAGCTCGGCGATCGTCTCGAACGGGACCGCGAACACGTCGTGCAACACGAAGGCCACCCGTTGCGCCGGTGAGAGCCGCTCCGAAACCACCAGCAGCGCCCTGCTCACCGAATCGGCGAGCAGGGCGTCGTCGTCGGCGGCCGGCGCGGCGAAGCGGTCCGCATCGGCGTCGGTCAGCGGTCGTTCGGGCCGTCGCTTGCGCGCCCGCAACTCATCGAGTGCCTCCCGCGCGGTGATGGTGGTGAACCACCCGGTCAGGTTCTCGATGGGTTGACCGGCGGCATCCGCGCGGCTGGCCTTCAGCCACGCGGACTGGACCGCGTCCTCGGCGTCGGGCGCGGAGCCAAGCAGGTGGAAGGCCACCGCCTTGAGGTGGCGACGGTCGGCGTCGAAGCGTTGCGCGAGGTCCGTTCGGTCCACGAGGTCACCTTTCCGGCACAGCGATCGTCAGTGAAGGTGAGCCACTCGATCGCCCGAGCAAGAAGGAGAGAACAGCATTATGACCCCGTCGATGAACATTGCCTATCTGGTGGTCGTATCGACCACCGCCGCCCTCACCGCCGGAGTTGCCCTGCCCGACCTGGTGCCCGCCCAGTTCGTCCTGGCCAATTCGGCCCGCGTGGGAGTGCCGCGGTCGTGGTTGCCGACGCTTGCCACGCTGAAATTCGCCGGGGCCGGCGGCTTGGTCGTCGGACTGCTCGGGCTGCATGGGATAGGGATCGCGGCCGCCGCAGGGCTGGTGTTGTACTTCGTCGGCGCTGTCGCGGTGCACGTGCGGGCGCGGGTGTTCGACAACATCGCCTTCCCGGGCGGGTATCTGGCTTTGTCGATCGCGTCCCTGGTGCTCACGGTGTGGCATTACCGGGTGGGCGGCTGATGGCCGGATCAGGCTGGGAAGTAACGGATTTCGTTGATCTGGTCGCCGCGGCGGGTCACATCCGCGAACAGGATGCCGCGGCCCTGGTCGGAGGTGACCCCCACCACGACGTTGGAACCCGCGCCGATCACCTTGCCGGTGCTCACCGAGCGCAATCGTTCGCCGAGTTCGGCCAGGTCCAGCGGATCGTCGTCGCCCAAAGTTATTGGGCAGGTTGAGGACAAGGCGGCCACCGCAGCCGGCTTGTCACCCCGGGCGACCGACGCCAGGAAATCCGCGACCAGCTTCTTGTGGCGGGTGCCGGCCCGGCGGAAGCCGGTCATGAACCCCATGGTGCCGCGTGGCCCCTGGTTGCCGAGCAGTCCCCGGGCCAGGCCGAGACCGGGCGACAGCGCACGCGGGCCGGTCCTGAGGAATTGCAGCATCATCGCCGGCAACTCCCAGTAGGCCCGCAGGTGGGCGACCTTCCATTCCCCTTCGACGTCGCGCAGGTCGTAGCGCAGGAACGCCGGTATGTGCATGGTTACACCACCAGCCATGCCCACCTCCAACAGCAGGTCGCGCAGCACGGCGGGCCCGCGCACGATGTCCAGGTCGCGATGGAACTTGATGTCGCGCGGACCGATGAAAGTGTCGTAGAAGCGGTAGATCTCGTCGTGTCCGACGTGCGGGCTGGACCCGACCGGATCCTCGACCCGCGCGTCGTCGGTGAAGACCGCCACCCATGCGGTGCGGTCGTGTGCGGAAACCGCTTGCGGTGAGCGCTCCACCGCGGCCAGCAGGGCGTCCCGATTCGATGTCGTCATGAGCTACTTCCGATCAGTGCGATGTGGGCGGCTTGCATGTCCGTGAGTGCCTGGGCCGTCGAGTCCGGTGACACACCCGCGGTGAGGTCCAGCAGGACCCTGGTGGCCAGGCCGTTGCGGGCCGCGGCCCGCGCGGTCTGCCGCACGCAGTGGTCGGTAGCGATGCCGACGACGTCCACCTCCCCGACGCCGCGGTGGCGTAGCCAATCCAGTAGCGGGGTCCCGTCGTCGTCGACGCCCTCGAAACCGTTGTAGCCCGCGCTGTAGGCGCCCTTCCGAAAGACCGCCTCGATGGGTGCGGTATCGAGATCTCGGTCGAACTCGGCGCCGCGACTGCCCGCCCGGCAGTGCGGCGGCCACGAGGCGCGGTAGTCCGGGTCGTCGGAGAAATGGTCGCCGGGATCGATGTGGAAGTCCTTGGTGGCCACGATGTGCTGGTAGCCGGGCCGTCCGGCCAGGTAGTCGTTGATCGAGCGGGCCACGGCGCGCCCGCCCGTGACCGGCAGCGCACCGCCTTCACAGAAATCTGTCTGCACGTCGACGATGATCAACGCCCGCACGTCGTACACCCTATCGCCGTGGGGACCGAACCCGCGGATACCGGGTTTGTGCCCCCGCCGGCCGGGGAACACAGCGCCCATGTTGATCCGCAGAATCGCCCGACCCATGTTGTCCGCAGTGTTCATCGGCCAGGGAGTGGACGCGCTGCTGAACCCGAAACCCGCAGCTCAGGCCGCGCAGCCCACGGTGAGCGGCCTGCAGGCGCTGCCGGAATCGGTGAGTGGCAGCATTCCCGCGGACGCCGAGACCTTCGCTCAGATCAACGCGGCCGTCCAGATCGGCGGCGGGGTGCTGCTGGCCGCCGGCCGCCTGCCCCGGGTGGCCTCGGCCGCGCTGGCGCTGACGGTGATCCCGGGCAACCTTGGCGCACACATGTTTTGGAGCGAAACCGACCCGGAGCGCAAGGCCGAGAAGCGGCGCGCGTTCCTGGCCGACGTGAGCCTGCTGGGCGGGTTGATCATCGCGGCCGCCGACACGGCGGGCAAGCCGTCGCTGGGGTGGCGTGGCAGGCGCGCGGCCGAGCGGCTCTCCGAGCGCGTGTCCGGCGCGCTGCCGGGTTCCAGTGACACCCTGCTGGATTCCGAACTGGGCGAAAAGATCGTGCACGGCCTGCAGGCCGGCGCCGAGCGCAGCCGGGAACTCGCCAACACGGCCGCCGAGAAGAGCGCACCGTACGCCGAGGCGGCCCTCGAGCGCGGCCGCGAGCTCGCCAGCACGGCCGCCGAGAAGAGCGCGCCCTACGCCGAGGCGGCCCTCGAGCGCGGCCGCGAACTCGCGAGCACGGCGGCTGAGAAGAGTGCGCCGTACGCCAAGAAGGCCCGCAAGCGCGGTGAGGAACTGGCCAGCACCGCCGCCGAGCGGGGCGCCCCCTACGCCAAGGCCGCGCGCAAGCGCAGCAAGAAGTTGGCCGACACCGCCCAGGCCCGCAGCCTCGAGCTGGCCGAGGCCGCGCGGTACCGGGGCAGCGAATTGGCCGATCGCGCGGCGGCGCGCAGCAGCGAGCTCGCCGATCTGGCCGCGGCCCGCAGCAGCGAACTCGCCGACCGGGCGGCCGCCCGGGGCAGTGAACTCGCCTTCACCGCCCGCGATCGCCTCGACGACCAGCTCGGCGACCTGAAGAGCCGTCGCAAGCGGTGGGGTCGTTAGCCAGGAAGAAGTCGATGACGGCCGCGACGTCGCGGCCCTGGTCGGAATCGACCACCACGCCTCGTTCGTCGGGGCCGAGCGGTTCCAGCGTGTCGAACTGCGACCGCAGCAGCGAGGCCGGCATGAAGTGACCGGTTCTGCCGGCCATCCTGCTTTCGATGAGTTCGGGTGTGCCGTGCAGATGCAGAAACCGGATGCCGTCACAGTGGGCGCGCAGCTGGTCCCGGTAGGTGCGTTTGAGCGCCGAGCAGCACATCACTCCGCCGTCGCGGTGATTGGACAGCCAAACGCCGACCCGGTCCAGCCAGGGGTGGCGGTCGGCGTCGGTGAGCGCTTCGCCGGCGGCCATCTTGTCGACATTGGCCTGGGGGTGCAGCCGGTCGGCGTCTTCGAACGGGACTCCCAACCGGCGCGCCAGGGCCGCACCGACGGTGGATTTGCCTGAGCCAGAAACGCCCATCACGACGACGGGCGGCCTGGCCGGGCTCACTGCGGCTGTCCGAGCTGGCTGCGGTTCCATTCCATCCAACCCGCGCCAGTGCGGCCGTCGGCGGTGGTGACGGTGACCCAGGCTCGGGGGAATTGGCTTTCCCGGCCGTCGACGGCGGTCAGCAGCACCGGCGCATGCGCGTGGATGTCAACCTGCGCGGTGATGCCCGCCGGCCGCAGCTCCAGCGTCTGGCTTTCCGGTAACCCGTTGGGCTCGAACGCTTCCCGCACTTCTACCTGGCTCAGTTCAGTGACGGTCCCGTCGGTGTCCTGCGCATAGCCCACGCTGATCGCCGGCGTGTTCGGGATCTGTATCCGTACGCCGTGCAGGTGGGTGCCGTCGTCGAGATGCACCGCGCTCCACATCCAGTCCATGCTCCACCAGTCGCGCACGCCCCAGGAGTGATCGCGCTGCCCGGGAACCGAGTTGATTTGATAGCGGGCATGTTTGACGGTCACGGTGCCAGAAACGGTGCACGGGATCTCGTAACGGGTGGTCAACCGGTACTGATACGGGCTGCCGTCGGTGGTCCACAACAGGTTCATCGCGATCTCGACCGGCTCCCCCGGTTCCCCGCGCAACAGTGCCGAGGGATCCGCATAGGACTGGCCCAGCCCGCGTAGTTCGAGGCGGTAACTGCCTAGCGCATCGCCGGCGGAGTGCTCGAGTTCGATGCCGTCCGACTTCACTTGCCATGGGTCGTCGGGCAACGGCACCTGGTAGTCGACCGCGATGGTCGGCAGCTCGGGTCCGCACAGCAGCGCGTGGATCCAGGCCGTCTGCTGGTTGGGGATCAGGCCGAGCCGGAACCAACCGGCCAAACCCTCTGCGGCGTCGGCGAAATCGGCATACCAGCTCTCGCTCCACAGCGGTTCGTCGGTGGCAGGGTGGGACAGTTCGTCCTCGGGTGCCGGCCGCAGTGGTTCGGGCGCCGCGGCGGCGGGCAGCAGCGCCAGGCCGTCGGTGTCGAGCACGTGTTCGCAGTGCCGCTGCAGCATCGTCATGAACAATCGGTCACCGCGTTCGGTGCGTTCGACGAGCATCGACGAGACGATCGCCATCGTCACACCGAAGAAGCCCTGCCGGCGCACGCCGTCGCGAACCTGGGCGAGACTCAGCGGTGCGTCCGGCCCGAGTGCCTGATGGTAGGCCTCCAGCAGCGCGTCATAGTGTTCGCGACGGTCCTGAACCGGCAACGCACACCCCAGGAAGTACGCCAGGTCGGTGAGTGCCGGACCCCAGGAGACGGTCTGCCAGTCGACCACCGTGAGTGTCCGGCTGTCCTCGGCCGTGCCGAAAAGCAGGTTGTCCAACCGGAAGTCGCCGTGCACCAAGCCTCGGATGCCCTCATGGGCGGCCTGCTCGGCAACGTAGCCGTCGAAGGCGCTGACCAGACGCTCGCACACTTCGCGGTGCTCGGGGGTGATCTGGTCGCCATAACGCTCGACGAATCCCGCGTACAACGGCGTGATCATCGCCTGACTCAGCGGCGATTCCCGATTCAGCCAGGGCGCGTCGGCCAGCGCGGCGTCGCCCAGTAGCGGGCCGTGCAGCCGTCCCAGCTCGGTCACCGCGAGGTAGGCCTGTTCGGTTGTGGCGCCGCTGATTTCGTCTCCGACGACGGCTTGGCCGGCGTCGGCGAGCAGCAGGTCGAACACGCCGGTGGCGATGTCGATCGCGGCGTGGTAGCACGGTGCGATCGCCCCGCCCAGGCGCGGCGCGATGTCGTGGTAGAAGCGGACTTCGCGCTCGTAGAGGCCCAGCGCCAGCCCCGTCTGGCGGCTCACCGGGTCGGTCGCGGCGACCTTCAACACCACGGACGCAGGCCCGCCGGCATCACTATCGGTGTAGCTGAGCCCGATGCGGTAGCACTCGCTCATCTGACCGGTGCCGATGCGCTCGGCGGTGAAGTCGGCGATGGTCCCGGCGCGCACGGTGGCGGTCAGCCAGTCCGGAGTGAGGTCGCTGGGGCGTTCGATCGCGTGGTCGGTGTCTTCACCGGTCTGCGGGGCCATGAGACCCAGCGTGCCAGGTCAGCGTGCGAGGGAGAAACCATCCCAGGCCAACCGGCGGTGCCGGTGCGGGTCGTACTCGACGCGGGTCTTGCGGTCAATCACCAGCACAGCGCGGTCGGAGTGGGTGTACACCGGCCAGTCGTCACCGGGTACGCCGTGTCGGCTGAAAGCTCGCCAGCGCCGTTGCACCTGGTTGCTGACCCGCAGCGCCGCGCGCCGATCGGCTCCCGCGGTCAGCAGCGTCCCAAAGCGGGTGCGGTAGATGTCGAACACCGCGAACAGTTCCGTGGCGTGCGTGGCGCCGAAACCCGACCACCGCAGCGTCCGCGGGGCGAAGTCGTAGCGGTAGACGTAGGTGGGGGCGTGAACGCCGTGCGCCTCAGCGATCTGCCAGGCCGCGGAGCTGAACGCGAAGTCGCCGCCCAGCTGGATGCACGCCGAGGGGTGCGGGTACTTCGGGTACGCGGCGGTGATGCGTTCGCGGACTTCCGGTTCCAGCTCGCCCAGCAGCTCTTCCACCATCGCCTTATTGGTCGGCAACATGCCCAGGAAACGGGTGAACAACCGGCCCTCTTCGGCGTTGGTTCCAACGATCAGGGGCACCCGGTGGGCCTGGCCGGTGCGCATCGCCTCCACCGGGTCGACCGGGACAACGTCGTCGCCGAAGACCGGCCCGATCGGGAAGGCGCCCAGCCGTTGTTCCATGCCTTGTTCGATCAGCCGGTGCTGGGTGTCCACCAGCTGGGCCGCCGACACCCGCATGACGGTGCTGGCGGCGTCCTGCGTGCGCGCGCCGAGCAGGTGGGCGAAGCGCGTCGCGAACTCAGCGGCCACGTCCTGCGAACGGGTCATTCCGGCCGCCGGGCTCTCCGAGATCGCCCGGTGGAACAGCCCCGCCGCTGCGGGCACGGCGAGCAAGGTGGCGGTGATGTGGGCGCCGGCGCTCTCGCCGAAGATGGTGACGTTGTCGGGGTCTCCGCCGAAATGGGCGATGTTGTCCCGCACCCAGCGCAGCGCCAGCACCAGATCGCGCAGGTAGAGGTTGCTGTCGATGGTGATGTCCGCGGTCGACAGGGACGACAGGTCCAGGCACCCGAGCGCGCCCAACCGGTAGTTGACCGACACGTACACGCAGCCGCGCCGGGCCAGGGCGGCGCCGTCGTAGATCGGCGTGGCGGAGCTGCCCAGGATGTAGCCGCCGCCGTGGACGAACACCATCACCGGCAGCGGTTCGGCGGCCCCACCCTCGGGCGCGACCACGTTGAGGGTCAGGCAGTCCTCGCTCATCGGCTGGTATCGGCCGCCCAGACCGGACAGGCCGAGCAGGGTGTAGCGGCGCTGCTGGGGCGCACAGTTGCCGAATCCGTGGCAGTGCCGCACGCCGGACCAGGGGCGGGCGGGCTCGGGCGCGCGGTAGCGCAGCGGCCCGACCGGCGGCCTGGCGTAGGGGATGGAGCGCCAGCGATTCACGCCGTCGCGGGTGAATCCTTCGACGGTTCCGGCGGTGGTTCGGGCGCGGACGATGCGCTCGTGCATAAATTGACGTTAGCGGACGCGTTGCCGGCTCGCCGTGCGCAGCGCCCAATTCCGTTGTCGGGCGGTTAACCTGTCGTGATGCGGATTGCCGCGCTGGTCGCCGTCTCGGTGCTGGTCGCCGCCTGCTCACACACTGTCGACGGCGGCCCAGCGCCGACGCAGACCACGCCGCACACCACCACTGCAGCCGCGGCCACCGGAACGCCACCACCGGCCGGTGCGGCGCCGGGCGCCGGGTCACCCATCGCCGCCGTCATCGCCTGGATCGAAGCTGGCCATCCCGCCGATCCGGGCCGCTACCGGCTGGGCGCCGACACCGCGTTCAGCGCTCCCGGCAACAAGACCCGCTGCACGACGGACACCGCGCACACGCCCGGCGGGCTGTCCTGCCTGGTGGAGCTGGCCAGCCCGCCACCCCGGCCGGAAACGGCGTACGGCGAGTGGAAGCCGGGATGGGTGGATTTCGACGGCACCAACCTCTGGGTCGGGGCGGCTCGGGCGGATCCGGGACCGTTTTTGGCCGGCACCGGGACCGAGCTGACCAACGGTGACTCGTTGTCCTTCAACGATTACCGCTGCCGGGCGGATCAGGCCGGGGTGTTCTGCGTGAACTACGCGCGGCAGTCCGCGGCCCGGTTCGGCGCCGCCGGCGTGCAACCGTACGGGTGTCTGCGGTCGGTGCCACCGCCGGACGGCGTCGGCATCGCGTTCAATTGCTCATGATGACGGCGAACAGTTCACTCATCTCGTCGGCGGGACCACTCGGCACGGTGTAGCCGGTTTCGTCGCGGATCTCGTCGAGCTGGTCCCGCACGTCCTCGACCGACAGCGCGGGCCGGTAGACGCCTCTGGTCCGGCCGATGAAGAAGCGCGCGACGTGCCCCGCGCCGACGGTGTAGATCTCGCCGGACACCCGGCAATCCCGGTGCGTCAGGTACGCCGCCACGGGAGCGACCAGGCCTGGGTCCAGTCTCCGAAGATACTGTCCGACAAGGTTGTCCATGACGGCCTGCGCGGCCGGGTCGTCCTGTGCGTCGGCACCGTCGATGGAGTGCGTCAACATCCGGGTCAACGCGATCGGCGCAATGGCATTGACTTTGATACCGTCGCGGGCGCCTTCGGCGGCGAGCACCCGGGTGAAGCCGACCAAACCCGTCTTGGCCGCCCCGTAATTGCTCATATTCTCCGCGCCCAGCAGCCCGGCGGCCGAGCAGGTGTTGAGCACCCGGCCGTAGCGTTGCCGCCGCATCGCCTTCCAGGCCGGCCTGGTCACGTTGAATGCGCCGTTGAGGTGCACGTCCACCAACGGTTGCACGCGGGCCGGCGTCATGTCCTCGAACGGCGCGTCGCCGACGATTCCGGCGTTGTTGATCAGGATGTCCACCCGGCCCCAGGTGTCCAGGGCGGTGTCGACGATCGCCTGTCCCCCTTCGGGACTGGTGACACTGTGGGTGTCGGCGACGGCCCGGCCGCCCTGCCGGTTGATTGCGGCCGCGACGTCATGCGCGGGGGCGGGGCAGTTGCCCTTACCGGTCACCGATCCGCCGATGTCGTTGACGACCACGCGTGCGCCGCGCGCGGCAAGCAGCAAGGCGTACTGTTCGCCGAGACCGCCGCCGGCACCGGTGATGACGGCGACTTGATCGTCGAAGCGCATGCCTTCACTCACCAGCTGACCGGTAGCTCTTTCATGCCGTAAATGTCGGATTCCTTGAATTGCAATTGGTCCGGGGCCACCGCCAACTTCAGCCCGGGCAGGCGGCGGGCCAGCGTCGCGAACGCCACCTGCATCTCGACCCGGGCCAGGTTGGCACCGATGCACTGGTGCACGCCGTAGCCGAAACCCAGGTGGCCGCGCGGATTGCGGTCGGCATCCAATTCCTCTGGGCGATCGACGAATTGGGTGTCCCAGTTACCGGCAGGCAGGTTCATCACGACCGCGTCCCCGGCGCGGATCAGTTGGCCGCCCAGCGTGAAGTCCTCGGTGGCCACCCGATCCACCTGGCTGTGCACGATAGACAGGTAGCGCATCAGCTCCTCGACGATATTGGCAACCACGGTCCGGTCGTCGGTCCGGGCGAGGCGCCGGAATACCTCCGGATGGTCAAGCAGCGCAACGGTTCCCAGCGAGATCATGTTGGCGGTGGTTTCGTGGCCGGCCTGCATCATGATCACACTGGTCATGGCCACCGTCTCGCGGTTGACCTCGCCGGTCGCCACGTGATCGACGACCAGGTGGCTGATCAGATCGTCCCCGGGTTCGTGTTGCTTGCGGTCCACCAACTCCTCAATGTAGGCGTACATCGCGCCGAAGGCCTGCGCCTTCTCCTCGTCGCTGGTTCGGGTGTCCAGGCCCACAGTGGTGTGGTGCTGGAACAGCTCGAGGTCTTCCGGCGGTACGCCGAGCAGCAGGGCGATCACCAGCGAGGGCACCGGCAAGCCGAATTCCCGGACCAGATCGGCCGGTGGCCCCTTGCTGACCATCTGAGTCAGATAGTGGTCAACGAGATCCTGAATCTGCGGCCGCATCGCTTCGGTGCGGCGGAAGGTGAAGTTGCCGGTCAGCATGCGGCGCAACCGATGATGCTCGGGATCGTCCACCCGGGCGAACATCACCGGGGTGTTCTCGGTGTTTTGCGGTTTCATGAAATCGGGGATGGTGTCGGCGGACAATCGCGGGTCGACCAGCGCCGCCCGGATGTCCCGGTATCGGCTCACCACCCACGCCGGTTGGCCGTGATACATCGCCTTCCGCAACCCGGGTTCGTCGCGCCAGCTGACGAACTCGGCCGGCGGTGCCAGCGGACACTGGGCGGCGCGCGGGACGGGAATGACCGGGAGGTCGGCCTCGGAGCGAACATCGGAAGTGATTGACATGACCGGTGATTCCCATCAAGTGTCAGATGGCTGCCAGTTATGTGAGCCTAGGACCGGACATACTGGCAGTCAACTGTCGTTTAGGCTGTGACGGTGACCGCGGTGGAAGAGCGACACCGGTTGCGGGCGGATGCGGCGCGCAACGTGGAGCGGATCCTGCGCGCGGCCCGCGAGGTCTACGCCGAGACCGGCCCGGACGCCCCCGTCGAGGCGGTTGCCCGTCGGGCCGGGGTTGGAGAACGGACCTTGTATCGCCGCTTCCCCGCCAAGGGCGAGCTGGTCCGCGCCGCACTCGACCACAGCATCGCCGAACACCTCACTCCCGCAATCGCAGCCGCCCGTCGCGCGCGGGACCCGCTGCAGGGCCTCACCGATCTGGTACAGGCGGCGATAGCGCTCGGCGCGCGGGAACACCACTTACTGGCCGCCGCGCACCGGGCCGGATCGTTGACGCCCGATGTCTCGGACGCCCTCAACGAGGCGCTGGACGAGCTGGTCCAGCGCGGCCAGCGGGACGGCCGGATACGCGAAGACCTCGTCGCCGACGACCTACCCCGCCTCATCGCGATGCTCTACAGCGTGTTGTCGACGATGGACACCGGCAGCGACGGCTGGCGACGCTACGTCGCGCTGGTCATCGACGCGATCGCCACCGGCGAGCGGCGTCGGTTGCCGCCGTCACCGGAAATCCGATACGCCACAGAGCCGAACAGCTGGCCCCTCTGACGGACTGCGCTCAGCCGGTGGATCCGTTGCTGCCGAACAGCAACCCGCCCGCACCGCCGGTGCCGCCGGTCCCGCCGCTGCCGACAGTTGCGCCCGCCCCGCCGATCCCACCAGCGCCGCCGTCCCCGCCG
>NZ_HG964937.1:1155176-1250641 GCF_000613245.1 Mycobacterium asiaticum DSM 44297 | reverse complement strand
GCGCCCAAACAGGATCGCCTGCCCGCCGGCGCCGCCCAGGCCTCCGATGCCGGCGGCGGCGTCACCGCCCGCTCCCCCGGCCCCGCCGTTGCCGAACAGCCAGCCGCCGTTTCCACCGGTGCCGCCGACCGCACCGGCAGCTCCGGCGCCACCGGCCCCGCCGTTGCCGAAAAGCCCTGCGGCACCGCCTCTTCCGCCTGCGGGATGCCCGCCGCCGCCAGACCCGCCCGCCCCGCCGTTGCCGAACAGCAGACCGCCGGCCCCACCGTCGGCACCGGTGCCCGCCGCGCCGTCGGCACCGTTGCCGATCAGCGGACGTCCCAGCAACAGCTGGGTCGGCAGGTTGATCAGGTTGAGCAGGTCGTTGATCGGCCCTGGCAGGGCCGCCGCACTGGCGACCTCCGCACCGGCGTATGCCGCCGCACTCGCGATGAGAGCGCGCACGAACTGGGCGTGCAAGGCTTCCGCTTGGGCGCCGAGTGCTTGATAGAACTGACCGTGCCGGCCGAACAGCGCCGCGACGGCGGCGGACACTTCGTCGGCGCCGGCGGCGAGCAGTTCGGTGGTGGGAGCCGCGGCAATTGCGTTGGCCGCGTTGAGCGCCGAACCGATGGTCGCCAAATCTGCTGCGGCAGCTGCCATCGACTCGGGCGTCACAGCCACGAACGACATCGCGAACCTCCCGGCTTGCCGGATGTGCAGGACAGATTAGCTCTAGTCGTTGCCTAGATCGGGGATTTGGCGGGGTCGAGCACGTGGATCTCGCCGGTGCTGCCGTCCACCTCGATCAGGGCGCCCGGCGGCAGCGACCGGGTAGCGCCCTGGACGTCGACCACACAAGGAAATCCGAATTCGCGGGCCACCACCGCCGCATGCGACATGGGCCCGCCGAGTTCGGTGACCACCGCGGCGGCATAGCAGAACGCGGCGGTGTAGCCGACGTCGGTCACCTCGGCGACCAGGATCTCGCCGGGCTGCAGATCGTCGATGGTCTCCGGTCGCACGATCCGCACCCGGCCGCGCACCTTGCCGCCGCAGACACCGACACCGCGCAGAGTGTCGCCGCCGGCCAGCGCCGGCGGCGCCACCACGGTGGGCTCCCAGGACCCGCTGAACACAGTGGGCGGAACGACGCCGACCAACCGGCGCTGCTCGGCGCGGCGCCGCGCCACCAGCTCGGCGACGTTGGGCGGCAACGCATCCAGTTCGTCGACCAACAGGTAGAAGACGTCGTCGGCGGATTGGAAGGCGCCGGATTCGGCCAGCCGGCGGCCATATTCGCGCAGCAGTCCTCGCAGCACCCAGATGGCCCGCACCATCCGGTCCCGCCGGACTTCCCGGTCCCTCAGCTGCCGGGCCGCCAGCAGCGCAACGGGCCTGGCGTGCAAAGGAATCCGTGCGTGTCGGGGCTGCGGCGCGGGCGGTGCGCTCAGCGCCTTGGTGACCATGCGGACCAGCAGTTCAGGGTCGTCGGCGTAGCTGGTCGACAGCATCTCGACCTCCGCCGGACCGCGGTGCCCCATCAGGTCCAGCTCGGCAAACACCTCGGCGTGGAACTCGGGCGCCTCCACCGCCAGCTTGCCCAGCCGCTCCCCGGGTTCGGCCAGCACCCGGATCACCGTGGGATCGCGCCGCGCGGCGACCACCAGCCGCTGCACCGCTTCCACCGAGCGCGCGCTGACCAGTTGGGGTCCGGCCGCCGGCGCGGTGTCGCGCCCGCACAGCCCGCGCAGCAGCACGTTGAACGCGGCGCAGAGCATGAACGACCCGGAGGCCAGCAGCCAGCCGTGCACGACGTGATCGCGGGCCAACAGGATCAGGCTGCGCAGCCGGCGATCGTCGAGTCCGCTGACGTCGCTGCCGACCAGTTGCTCCAGCCGGTCGATGTCGCTCAGGTAGTCATCGGTGTCCAGCGGCGAGCCGGCACTCAGGCCGACCAGGTTGACCCCGAACACGCCGATATTGCGGATGTTGCGTAGTTGCCTGCGGACCGGATTGGTTTGCGAGGGCGGGCGTTCGGCACCAAAGATCGGCAGCGAAGCCATGCTGGGCCCAAAGAACCCGCTGTTGCTGACGATGGTCGAAGGCTTGGCGAACGGCACCGTCTCGGCCATGAAATGCGCCGACGTGATCGCCCCGTAGAGCCGGTGCGCGAAGACCGCGACGGTGCGCATCGCGATCTCTTTCTGCACGATCCCGCCAGGACGCAGCCGTTCGGCGATGCCTACGCCGCCGGCGCGCAGGCCGCGCACGGTGACCGACGCCGACGCCGGCGAGAATGGGCCGGGCAGCGCCTCGGAGAGGTTGGTAGCCAGGAAGGTGGGGAACCGGGGGTCGATCGGAGTGTCGAATTCGCCGTTGACGCCCTGCGGCCCGGCCAGTCTTGGTACCACCCCGTCGTCGGCGGGGGTGTCCACGGCGGGTAGGTCCTGGATGGGCGCCAGCCGCCAGGGCAACGACAGCACCCGCTTGCCTAGCGAGACCCGGCCGCGCACTGCGAGCGCGAAATCTTCCAGGCATTCCTCGGCCGTCCACGCGGGCGTGAAGCCCCACTCGTCGTGCAGCCTGGTGGTGTCCATTAGAGCGACATCCGGCAAAGCCGAGCGTCCCAGCCGGGCGAGCCCGGGAAGCAGCGGGCGGCCCAGCGCCGCCGCGAGCTGCCGCAGGGTCGGTGTTCCGTCAGCGGCAATATTTATTGCGCCGCTGCTGATGTCAGGTTGGACGAGGGCGGTGGTGAACAGCCGCAGCGCGTCGTCGGTGTGGATCACCTGCACGCTGCGGTCGGCTGAGCTCGCGCGGAGCAGCGGCCGGGCCAGCAGCCGGCGCAGCTCGTTGTCGACGCCGCGTCCCACCACCAGGGGAAAGCGGATCGCCACCCACTGCAGGCCGGACTGCGCCAGCGTCTCCTCGACCCGCGCCCGCAGCCGCCCCTCGGGCGTCGCCGGGCGCACCGGGTCCTGCTCGCTCGCGGGCTTTGCTCCTGCGCCGTATACGTGCGCCGACGACGCGAACACGATGCGGGGGTTGCCCGACTCCGCGGCCGCGGCCAGCAGGTTGGCGGCCCCGGTTAGGTTGGCCTGGCCGTGATCACGGCGCGCCCACGCGCAATGCGCCACCACGTCCGTCCCGGCGACGGCGCGACGGACCGCGGCGCCATCGCGGATGTCGCCGATAACGAATTCAGCTGTGCTGGGCCAACTTTCGGGCCGGTGACGGCCGAGGCCGGTGACTTCGTGTCCCTGGCTGAGCAGTCGGGCGACCAGGCCGCGGCCGAGCACGCCGCCGGCTCCGGTGACCGCGACCCTCACTGGTTACTCACCGCACGCACTCACTCATCGTCGTTCAGGAACGCCGCGTTGACCAGGTCGTCGAGGTCCATGTCCGCGATGTCTTTGGCGTCGGGTTCGGACTGCGACGCGCCATGGGCACCGTTAAGTTCGCCGTCCTTTTCGTTGGCCAACGCCAGCAGCACGTCCAGCACGCCGGCCTGCCGCAGCCGCTTGACCGGAATGGACGCGACGACGCGCCGCAGTTCCTCTTCGCCGGGTGCCGCCGGTTGCGCAACCGGGCGCTCGGCGCCGACGAGCTCCTGGTGGAAGTAGCCGGCCAGCGCCGCCGAGTTGGGGTAGTCGAAAATCAGCGTCGGCGACAGCGCCAGCCCGGTCGCGGCCTTGAGCCGGTTGCGCATCTCGACGGCGGTCAGCGAGTCGAAGCCCAACTCCTGGAATGCCCGATCGGGATCGATCGCTTCGGGCGTGGTGTTGCCCAGCACCGTGGCGATGTGGGAGCGGACGAGATCCAGCAGGATCGCCTGCTGCTCGTCCTCGGGCAGACCGTCAAGGCGTTGCAGCAGCGCAGACTTCGATTTGGCCGCGGCCAGCGAATCGTCTACCTGACGCCGCGCCGGTGCGTTGATCAGGTCGACGAACATCGGCGGCAGGGTGCCGGCGTCGAACTTCGCCCGCAGTGCGACGAGGTCGATGTGCGCGGGCAGCAGGAACGGCTCATCGACGATCAGCGCGGTGTCGAGCAGCTCCAGCGCCTCCTCCGAGGACATCGCCACGATCCCGTCGCGGGCGAACCGGGCCAGATCCGCCGCCGCCAGCCCTTCGGTCATGTTGCTGGCCTGATCCCAGAGTCCCCAGCCCAGCGAGATGGCCGGCAGACCCTGCGCCTGCCGGTACACCGCCAGCGCGTCCAGGAACGAATTGCCCGCCGCATAGTTGGCCTGGCCCGAGGCGCCCGCCAACCCGGCAATCGACGAAAACAGCACGAACGCATGCAGATTCAGCTCGCGGGTGAGCTCGTGCAGATTCCACGCGGCATCGGCCTTGGCCCGCAACGCCGCATCGACCCGTTCCGGCGTCAACGACGTGACCACGGCATCGTCCAGGGTGCCGGCCGCGTGGATCACGGCAGTCAGCGGATACCGTTCGGGGATGCCGGCGATCACCTTCGCCATTGCCTCGCGATCCGCGGCGTCACAGGCCACCACCTGTACCTGTGCGCCGGCGCCGGTCAACTCAGCGGTCAGCTCCGTCGCGCCCGGCGCATCCGGGCCGCGTCGGCTCACCAGTACCACGTTCGGCGCTCGGTGCCGGGTGACCACGTGCCGAGCCAAAGCTGAACCCGCCATGCCGGTACCGCCGGTGATCAGGACGGTGCCGCCGCCCAAACCGCTGCGTCCGTCACCGGCGGGCCCGGCGCTCAGCGCGGGCGGCACCGTCATGACGACCTTGCCGACGTGGCGGGCCTGGCTGAGGTAGCGCAGTGCCGCCGCCGCGCGTCGCACGTCGAACGTCGTGGCCGGCAGCGGCCGCAGCACCCCGGCCTCGAACAGTGCGGTCAGTTCGGCGAGCATCCGCTGGATGTGGTCGGGTCCGGCTTCGAACAGGTCGAAGGCGCGGTAGAGCACCCCGGCGTGTTGTTGCGCCACCTTTTCCGGGTCGCGGATGTCGGTCTTGCCCATCTCCAGGAACACCCCGCCGGGCGCGACCAATCGCAGTGAGGCGTCGACGAATTCGCCGGCCAGCGAGTCCAGCACCACGTCCACGCCCCGGCCGCCGGTGGCCGTGCGGAACTTGTCCTCGAACTCCACGCTGCGCGAGTCGGCGATGTGGTCGTCGTCGAAGCCGAGGCGGCGCAGGGTGTCCCACTTGCCCTTGCTGGCGGTGGCGAACACCTCCGCGCCCAGGTGCCGGGCCAGCTGCACCGCGGCCATGCCCACGCCGCCGGTGGCCGCGTGCACCAGTAGCCGCTGGCCGGGCTGGATGTCAGCCAGGGCCGTCAGCGCGTAGTAGGCCGTCGCGAAAACGACCGGGGCGGTGGCCGCCTCGACGTCTGACCAGTCCGACGGGATCCTGATCAGCAGCCGCTCGTCGGTGACGGCGACGGCGCCGGTGCCTTCCGGGAACAACCCGGTGACCCGGTCACCCACCGCGAAACAGCTTGCCGCGGGACCCGTTTCGAGGACCGTTCCGGCGGCCTCGACACCCATGGCGGCGTCCTCGTCGGGGTAGAGCCCCAGTGCGATCATGACGTCGCGGAAGTTGGCGGCCATGGCGCTGGTCGCGACGCGCACGTTGCGTGGCGCCAACTCATCGGCCGCGCCGGGAATCGGCTCCATGCGCAGGTTCTCGAACGTGCCCGCGGTGCTCATGCCCAGTCGCCACGGACCGTCGCCAGGCGGCACCAGCAGGCCGCGCACCGCGCGGCTGCCGTGGACCCGGGCAATGTGCGTCACACCGTGGCGCAACAACACCTGCGGCTCGCCCACCGCCAGCACCGCCGCGGCCTCGTCGTCGCCGATCGACACGTCAGTGTCCACCAGCACGATCCGGCCGGGATGTTCCGTCTGTGCCGAACGCACCAAACCCCACACCGCCGCGCCGGCCAGGTCGGTGACACTCTCACCCGGACCCGCCATCGCGCCGCGCGTGGCGACCAGCAGCACGCCCGAATCGTGCTCGCTCAGCCAGGATTGAACGATCTGCAACGCCCGGTGGGTGGCGGCGTGCACGCCGGCCAGAGTGTCCTCGGCAAACGGTTCGGACTCGTAGAGCTGATGCGGTGGTGTGCCGCCAGCCGACGCGGCCGGCGCCGGCGACCAGACCACGTCGAACAGCCGGTCACCGGCCGAACCCGACAGCGCTGCCTTGAGCTGCTGCTCGGAGACCGGGCGGGCCACCATCGACGCCACGGACAACACCGGCAACCCGAGCGCGTCGGTCAGTTCCACCGATACCGACGACGGGCCGGTGCGGGTGATCCGGGCCCGCACCGCCGAAGCACCCGCTGCATGCAGCGAAACACCTTGCCAGGCAAAGGGAACCAGCACACCGCCGGCTTTATCTGGGTCGGCTGCTGGGCCGGCTTCTTGGCCGGCTTCTTGGCCGGCGATGATGGCGTGCAGCGCGGCATCCAGCACCGCCGGGTGCACGCCGAAGCCCGTGGGCGACAATCCCGGCACGGCCGGCAGGGCGACCTCGGCGAACAGGTCGTCGCCGCGGCGCCACATCGCGGTCAGGCCCTGGAACGCCGGGCCGTAGCCATACCCGCGCTCCGCCAACCGTTCGTAGATTCCGGACACGTCGACCGGTTGTGCGCCCGCCGGTGGCCAGCCGGACAGATCCGTACCGGGCTGCGCAGCCGCCGAACTCACCGAACCCTCGGCGTGCAACAGCCAGTTGCGGCCGGAGTCGGCCCGCGAGTACACCGAGACCGCGCGGGACCCGGATTCGTCGGCGGCGTCCACCACAACCTGCACGGCCACCGAACCCGATTCGGGCAGAACCAGCGGCGCCGCCAGTGTCAACTCGTCGACCACCGCGCAGCCGACCTCGTCGCCGGCCCGGATGGCCAACTCGACGAAGCCGGCGCCCGGGAAGATCACCACTCCGCCCACGGCGTGGTCCTTCAACCAGGCATGCCGAGCGGCGGACAACCGGCCGGTCAGCACCACACCGCCGGAGGAGGGCAGGTCCACGACGGCGCCCAGCAATGGGTGCTCTCCGGCGGCCTGACCGAGTCCTTCGGCGTCGACGGCACCGCCGTCGCTGGACAGCCAGAATCTCCGTCGTTCAAAGGCATACGTCGGGAGCTCGACGAAGTTCGCCGGCGCCAGCACCGACCGCCAGTTCACCTGCGCACCCGTCACGAAGGCCTGGGCCAGCGCCGTGATCAAGGTGGTGGGCTCCGGGCGGTCTTTGCGCAGCGCGCAGACCGTGGTGACTGCGACGTCGGGCAGCGACTCGTCAATGGAGGCGGTCAGGCCGCCGCTTGGGCCGACCTCGACGAATCGGATCGCGCCGGCTGCCTGCGCGAACCGAATGCTGTCGGCGAACCGGACCGGTTCCCGCACATGGCGTTTCCAGTATTCCGCCGAGCCGAAGTCGGCGCCGGCCAGTTGCCCGGTCAGGTTCGAGATCACCGGGATGGTGGGCTGCCCGACCGGCAGCCCCGCCGCGACCGCACCGAACTCGTCGACCATTGGGTCCATCAGCGGCGAGTGGAAGGCGTGTGACACGGCCAGTTGGTGGATGCGGCGGCCCTGCGCGCGCAGGCCGTCGGCCACCGAGCGCACCGACTCCTCGTCTCCCGAAAGCACCACGGACGATGGACCGTTGACAGCGGCGATGCTGACCTCGGGTCCCAGCAGCGGGCGGACCTCTTCCTCAGTCGCCTGCACCGCGACCATCGCGCCGCCGGCATCCAGTCGCTGCATGAAGCGGCCGCGGGCGGCGACTAGAACAGCGGCGTTCTGCAGCGACAGCACCCCGGCGACATGCGCCGCGGACAGCTCGCCGACCGAGTGCCCCATCAGGAAGTCGGGCCGCACGTCCCAGGACTCGAGCAGCCGGAACAGCGCGACCTCGACGGCGAACAGCGCGGGCTGAGCGAATTCCGTGGTATTCAACAGGTTTTCGCCGCTGCCCCAAATCACCTCGCGCAGCGGGCGCAGCAGGTGGCGGTCCAGTTCCGCGACGACGGCGTCGAACGCCTCGGCGAAGACCGGATACCGGGCGTGCAATTCCTTGCCCATGCCCAGCAATTGGGAGCCCTGCCCGGGAAAGACGAAGACCGTCTTGCCCCCGGGCTGCGCCACGCCACGAATGACTTCGCCGACTTCGCTGGCGGTCAGCTCGTCCAATCCGGCCAGCAATTGCTCCCGGTCGGACCCCACGATAACGGCCCGATGCTCGAAGGAGGACCGGCCGGCCAGCGTCCAGCCGATGTCGGCGAGCCCCAATTCGACGCGGCCGCCAAGGTATTCGGACAACCGCGCCGCCTGGGCCTGCAGCGCCGAGGGTGTCTTGGCCGAGACCACCCAGGGCAGCACCGCCGGCTCGGGTTCGGCCGGCTCGATTGCCGGGGTTGCCGGAACCGACTCGATGATCACGTGCGCGTTGGTACCACTGATCCCGAAAGAGGACACCCCGGCACGACGGGGACCGGCTTGCGCGAGCCACGGCCGGGATTCGGTCAGCAGCGACACCGCCCCGATGGACCAATCCACGTGCGGGCTCGGTGCGTCAACGTGCAAGGTGGCCGGGAGCACCTCGTGGCGCATCGCCTGGACCATCTTGATCACCCCGGCTACACCGGCCGCGGCCTGGGTGTGACCCATGTTGGACTTGATCGAGCCGAGCCACAGCGGCTCGGTCCGCCCACGGCCGTAGGTGGCCAGCAGCGCCTGCGCCTCGATGGGGTCGCCCAAAGTTGTTCCGGTGCCGTGCCCTTCGACGACATCGACATCGGCCGGGCCCAAGCCGGCGTTGGCCAGCGCCGCTCGAACCACCCGCTGCTGCGAGGGCCCGTTCGGTGCGGTCAGCCCGTTGGACGCGCCGTCCTGGTTGATCGCCGAACCCCGCACCAACGCCAGCACCGGATGCCCCAGTCGCTGCGCGTCGGAAAGTCGTTCCACCACCAGCATTCCGCCGCCCTCGGCAAACCCGGTGCCGTCGGCCGCCCCGGCGAACGCCTTGCACCGCCCGTCGGGTGACAAGCCACGCATGCGGCTGAACTCGACGAAGATGTCCGGTGTGGCGTTGACGGTGACACCGCCGGCCAGCGCCAGATCGCACTCCCCCGACCGCAGCGACTGCACCGCCATGTGCAACGCCACCAGCGACGACGAGCACGCGGTATCCACCGACACCGCCGGTCCCTCCAGCCCCAGCACGTACGCCACCCGGCCGGAGGCCACGCTCGAGGACTGCCCGGTCAACCGGAAACCCTCCGCCGGCTGCGCGGCCCCGATGCCGTAGCCCTGGGTGTACACACCGGCAAATACGCCGGTGGCGCTGCCGCGCAGCGCGCCCGGGTCGATCCCGGCGCGTTCCAGCGCCTCCCAGGACAATTCGAGGTACATGCGCTGCTGCGGGTCCATGGCCAGCGCCTCGCTCGGCGCGATCCCGAAGAAAGCCGGGTCGAAGTCGGCCACACCGTCCACGAAGCCACCGGTACGGGTGTAGCAGGTGCCCGGCACGTCCGGGTCGGCGTTGTACAGGCCGGCCAGGTCCCAGCCGCGATCGGTCGGAAATTCCGACAGCACGTCGCGGCCCTGGAACACCATGTCCCACAAGTCTTCCGGTGAGGTCACCCCACCGGGGTAGCGGCACGACATACCCACGATGGCGATCGCGTCGTCACCGGTGGTGCGGACCGCGGGTGCGTGCTTGATCTCCTGCGGCATGCCGGCGAGCTCGGTGCGGATATAGCAGGCCAGACCGTTGGGCGTCGGGTAGTCGAAGATGAGGGTCGGCGAAAGCGACAGCCCGGTGGCCGTTTTCAGGCGGTTGCGCATCTCGACGGCGGTCAGGGAGTCGAAGCCCAAGTCCTGGAATGCCTTGTCGGGGTCGATGGCTTCCGGCGCGATGTTACCCAGCACGGTGGCGATGTGCGATCGCACCAGGTCCAGCAGGACGGCATGCTGTTCGGCTTCGGTCAGTCCCTGCAGCCGGTGCGCGAGTGCCGTTTTCGACTTCGCCGCGGCAAGCGATTCGTCGACCTGGCGGCGGCCGGGGCCGGTGACCAGATCACGGAACATCGGCGGCACCGCCACCGCGTGCGCCCGCAGCGCGGCCAGGTCGATCCGGGCGGGGGCCAAAAACGGCTCGTCGACGATCAGTGCGGTATCGAACAGTTCCAGCGCTTCCTGCGACGACAACGCCAGCACACCCTCGCGACCCAGCCGGGCCAGGTCGGCGGCGTCCAGGCCGCCGGTCATCGCGCTGGCCTGATCCCACAACCCCCAGCCGAGCGACATCGCCGGCAGGCGCTGCGCGCGCCGGTGCGCGGCCAGCGCGTCGAGGAAGCAGTTGGCCGCCGAATAGTTGCCCTGTCCGGACGAGCCCACCAGCCCGGCCATCGACGAAAACATCACGAAGGCAGACACATTCAGGTCTCTGGTCAGCTCATGCAGGTTCCAGGCCGCGTCCACCTTGGCCCGCAGCACCGCGTCGATCCGCTCCGGTGTCAGTGACGTCACAACCGCGTCGTCAAGCACCCCGGCCGCGTGGATGACCGCCGACAGCGGCCGCTGCAGCGGAATGTCGGCGATGACCTTCGCCAGCGCCGGCCGGTCCGAGGCGTCGCACGCGACGATCTGCACCTGCGCTCCGGCGGCCTCCAATTCCGCGGTCAACTCCGCGGCGCCAGGAGCGTCCGGGCCCCGGCGGCTGAGCAACAGCAGATGGCGCACTCCGTGCTGCGCCACCACATGTCGCGCCAACGCCGAACCGGCCATCCCGGTGCCACCGGTGATCAGGACGGTGCCGTGCGCCCAGGCGTCCGGCAGCATCATGACGACCTTGCCGATGTGGCGCGCCTGGCTCAGGTACCGCAGCGCGGCCGGTGCCCGCCGAATGTCGAAGGTGGTCACCGGCAATGGCCGCAGCACACCGGCGTCGAAAAGCTCGGCGAGATCAAGCATGTACTGGTGCATGCGAGGACGGCCGGGCTCGAAAAGGTCGAAGGCGCGGTAGCGCACTCCGGGGTACTCCTGGGCGATCGCCCCGGGATCGCGGATATCGGTCTTGCCCATCTCCAGGAACACCCCGCCGGGGGCGACCAGCCGTAGGGAGGCATCGACGAATTCGCCGGCCAGCGAGTCCAGCACGATATCCATACCCGCGCCGTTGGTGACGGTGCGGAACTTGTCCTCGAATTCCAGGCTGCGCGAGTCGGCGATGTGGTCGTCGTCGAAGCCCATGGCCCGCAACGTGTCCCACTTGCCCTTACTGGCGGTGCCGAACACCTCCAGACCGAGGTGGCGGGCCAGCTGGGTCGCTGCCATGCCGACGCCGCCCGCGGCTGCGTGGATCAGCACCCGCTGTCCCGGCTTGGCGGCGGCAAGGTCGATGAACGCAAACCATGCCGTGGTGAACACCGCGGAAATGGCGGCGGCTTCGGCGTAGGTCCAGTCCGAGGGCATCGGCAACAGCAGCCGGATGTCGCCGGGCACCAGGGTGCCGCTGGTGTCGGGGAAGAATCCATATACCGAGTCGCCGACGGCGAATTCGGTTACGCCGGGTCCGATCTCGACGACCACGCCGGCGCCCTCGCCGCCAAGCAGGGCTTTCGTGGGTGAACATGCCCAGCGTGATCATGATGTCGCGGAAGTTGGCCGCGATGGCGCGCAGCGCGACCCCGGACGTGGCCGGGTTTGCAACGGCGCCTCGCCGCCGGGAACCGGCTCCAGGCGCAGGTTTTCAAAGGTGCCGGCGCTGCTCAGGCCCAACCGCCACGGCCCGTCGCCCGGCGGTTCCAGGATGCCATCGACGGCGCGGCTGGCCCGCACCCGCGGCGTATAGGCTTGGCCGCCCCGCAACAACACCTGCGGCTCGCCGACCGCCAGCGCCGTCGCAGCCGCCGAATCATCAATGGGCGCATCGGAATCGACCAGAACCAATCGGCCCGGGTGCTCGGTCTGCGCCGAGCGCAGCAGACCCCAGACGGCCGCTCCCGCCAGATCGGTGACGTCCTCGCCGGGCAGCGCCATGGCGCCGCGGGTGGCGAGCCACCAGCACACCCTGCCCCGAATCCTGGTCGGCCAGCCACGATTGCACCGCGGCCAGCGCCCGGTGCGCGCGTTCGTAGGTCGCGGTAACCGGATCATCTTCGGTGGCAACGGAAGTGAAAATCTCATGGGGCGTCGGCTGCCCGCTCGTGGATGTGGCCGGCGACCACACCAGTTCGAACAGCCGGTCGGGACCGGCCCCGGAAATCGCGGCCCGCAACCGCTGCTCGGTCACCGGCCGGGCCACCATGGCGGCGACCGAAAGAACCGGCAAGCCCAGACCGTCGGCCAGCTCAACGGAGACCGCCGCATTCCCGGCCGGCGCGATCCGCGCCCGCACCGTCGACGCGCCCGCGGCGTGCAGCGACACACCCTGCCAGGAGAACGGTAACGCCAGCTCCGCCTCAGGGTTGGCCAACACCGCCGCATGCAGGGCGGCGTCCAGCAGGGCGGGGTGCATCCCGAATCCGCCGGTGCCGCCAGCCGATTCCGGCAACCGCACCTCGGCGAACAACTCCTCGCCGCGTGACCACAATGCGGTCAGCCCGCGGAAGGCAGGGCCGTATCCGTAGCCGTGCTCGGCCAGCCGCTCGTAGCCGCCCGTCAGGTCGACGGCGACGGCGCCCGCCGGAGGCCACACCGACAGATCGGCCGCCGGTTCGGCCGTCCCGGAACTCAGCGTCCCCTCGGCGTGCAACACCCACGCCGAAGCACCGTCGACGTCGGCGTGTGAGTAAATCGACACGCTGCGCTGGTCGCTCTCTTGCACGGCTTCCGAGACGGGGGAGCCCACGACCACTTGCACCGCAACCGATCCCGACGCGGGAAGCATCAACGGCGACCGAAGAGTCAGCTCGTCGACCACCGTGCAGCCGACCTCGTCACCGGCGCGGATCGCCAACTCCACGAAGCCCGTCCCCGGGAAGACAACCATTCCCGAAACCGCGTGATCGGCCAGCCACCCCTGCGCACTGGCCGACAGCCGGCCCGTCAGCACCACCCCGCCGGAGGCGGGCAACTCCACGACCGCGCGCAGCAACGCGTGCTCGCTGGCCGCCAACCCCAGACCTGAGGCGTCGGCCCCCGCGCCCTCGCCCGAAAGCCAGAACCGGCGCTTGTCGAAGGCGTAGGTAGGTAGGTCGACCAGGCGGCCACCAGCCACCGGAACGTGCCAATCCACCGTCACGCCGGCCACGAAAGCCGCGGCGGCCGACGACAGGAACCGCCGCAGACCACCGTCCTCGCGGCCCAGGGTGGGGATCACGACAGGCTCGGCGTCGCCGCCGAGGCAATCGGTGACGGTGTCCTCGATGCCCGCGATCAGCGCCGGGTGCGGACTGGATTCGACGAAGACGCGGTAGCCCTGCTCGCAGGCGCTGCGGACGGCCTGGTCGAGTTGCACGGGCTGGCGGATGTTGCGGTACCAATACTCGGCATCTAAACCGGCTGTGTCCAAACGCTTTCCGGTCACGGTGGAGAAGAAGGCGGTGCGCGTCGAGGCGGGCTCGATGCCGGCCAGTGCCTGCTCGAGGTCGGCACGAATCGCCTCGACCTCGGCCGAGTGCGAGGCGTAGTCCACGTCGATCCGACGGACGCGGAGTTCCTGTTCGGTGCAGACCCGGATCAGCTCGTCCAGCGCCGCACCTTCGCCGGACACCACGACCGCCGAGCGGCCGTTCACCGCGGCGATGTCGATGCGGTTCCCGAACGGCGCCAACAACTCCCGGGCCCGATCCACACCGCAGGCGATGGAAACCATGCCGCCCGGCCCGGCCAGCCCGGTCAGCAACTTGCTGCGCAGGGTCACCACCTTGGCGGCGTCGCGCAGGGACAACGCACCGGCGACGTAGGCGGCGGCGATCTCGCCCTGCGAATGACCGATGACGGCGTCGGGGCGCACTCCGACCGACTTCCACAGTTCGGCCAGTGACACCATCACCGCGAACAGCACTGGCTGCACGACGTCGACGCGATCGAGCCCGGGCGCACCCGGCGCGCCACGCAACACCTCGATCAGCGACCAGTCGACGAATTCGGCGAACGCTTCCGCACACGCCTCGATCTGTTCTGCGAAAACCGTTGCGGTGTCCAGTAATTCGACACCCATGCCGATCCACTGCGAGCCCTGCCCGGGGAAGACGAACACGGTTTTGCCGGCCGGCCGTGCCGTTCCGCGTACCAGTTCACTGAGTTCACTCAGCTCCCCCGCGGCCAGCTCGTCAAGCCCGGTCAGCAGCCGCTCGCGATCCGCGCCGACCACCACGGCCCGGTGTTCGAAGGTGGTGCGGCCAGCCAATGTCCAGGCGACATCGGCCATATCCAATTCGGGCCGGGCACGCAGGTGCTTGACCAACCGTGCGGCCTGCCCCGCCAACGCCGAGGCGGACTTCGCCGAAATCACCCACGGCACCACCGCCGGCGCCGGCCGAGACTGCACCGGTTCGTCGGCCGGCACCGACTCGATGATCACGTGCGCGTTGGTGCCGCTGATCCCGAAAGACGAGACCGCCGCACGGCGACTGCGGCCCGACTCGGTGGTCCAGGGGCGCGCCTGCGCCAGCAACTCCACCGACCCGGCCGACCAATCCACATGCGGCGAAGGCACATCCACGTGCAGCGTGGCGGGCAGCAGCTCGTGGCGCATCGCCTGCACCATCTTGATCACCCCGGCCACCCCGGCGGCGGCCTGCGTGTGACCCATGTTCGATTTGATCGACCCCAGCCACAGCGGCTGGTTGCGGTCCTGGCCGTAGGTGGCCAGCAGCGCCTGGGCCTCGATCGGATCGCCCAAAGTTGTTCCGGTGCCGTGGCCTTCGACCACATCCACGTCGGCCGCGGTCAAACCGGCGTTGGCCAGCGCCGCCCGCACCACCCGCTGCTGGGAAGGACCGTTGGGCGCCGTCAATCCGTTGGAGGCGCCGTCCTGGTTCACCGCCGAACCGCGCACCACCGCAAGCACCGGGTGCCCGAGCCGGCGGGCGTCGGAGAGGCGTTCCACCACCAGCATTGCCCCGCCCTCGGACCAGCCGACCCCGTCGGCCGCCCCGGCGTAAGCCTTGCAGCGCCCGTCGGGCGCCAGGCCGCGGTGCCGGCTGAACTCGACAAAGACCGTCGGGGTGGCGTTGACGGTCGCGCCGCCGGCCAGGGCCAGGTCGCACTCACCGGTGCGTAGCGACTGGACTGCCATGTGCAGCGCGACCAGCGAGGACGAGCATGCGGTGTCCACCGACACCGCCGGGCCTTCCAGGCCCAGCACATAGGACACCCGGCCGGACGCGACGCTGGAGGTCATGCCGGTCAGACGGTAGCCCTCGATCTCCTCGGCGAACATTCCGTAGCCCTGGGCGATGATTCCAGCAAACACACCGGTGGCGCTGCCCCGCAATCCGCCGGGGTCAATTCCAGCCCGCTCCAGTGCCTCCCAGGACAGCTCCAACAACATCCGGTGCTGGGGATCCATCGCCAGCGCCTCGCTGGGCGCGATGCCGAAGAACGCGGGGTCGAAGTCGGCGACGCCGTCGACAAACCCCCCGGTGTTGGCGTAGGTCTTGTGCGGGGAGTCGGGGTCGGGGTCGAAGAGGCTGCCGACATCCCAGCCGCGGTCGGTGGGGAATTCAGCGATCACGTCGCGGCCGTCGGCGACCATTTGCCACAGGCCGTCCGGGGAGTCCACTCCACCGGGGAAGCGGCAGGACATCCCGACGATGGCGATCGGCTCGCTCGACCGCTCCAGCAGCGCGCGGTTGGTGCGCTTCAGGCGCTCAACCTGGACCAGCGCTTTTCGCAACGCTTCGGTTGCATGCTGGAGTTGATCAGCCATTACTAACCCCTCGCTTTTTTTGGTCGTCTCTGACCCGCCGGATACGGCTCTCGCCGAGTCATGGAAGTTGCTGCACGAAGCGATGTCGCTGCTTCCTCGACCGGCTTCGTGCGGCGTTCCGACCCAAGAATCTCGCTGGTGAGTATCGCCAACTCTGGCTGGATTTCAAAACGTCCGATACTCCCGGCTACACACGGAACGGCTGGGCACCCGTGCGCCGCGGCCATCCACCCGATGGATGCGCGATGCACTGCGTCCCCTCTGTACTCCCTTGTACACCCGGGCCGCCGTTCATGGCGCGACTGTACCTTTACTTGTCGTTTCAGCGTTCGAAGAGTTCGCTTATGCGCGCTCAGACGCCCACGCGCCGCCAGCCGTCGGCGGCTCGGGCGGCGCGGAGCAATTCGTCGCAGAGTTCCCGCAACTCGGCGGCGCCGGCACCTTCGTCGAGCGCGGTGGCGACGTCCTCCGCCGCGCATCTGACCTGGTAAACCCGGTCCGACAGGTCGGCCGCCTCGTCGGCGGTCAACACCACAGCATCGGCGGGCAGGGCCGCGACTTCGCCGCGGGTGATCATGGCCCGCTGCTCGTACGCCCGCTGCCGGCAGGACTGCCGGCAGTACTGGCGACGACGGCCCATCCCCACGTCGGCGACATCCCGTCCACACCAGCGACACGGCTGGGGCCGAACCCGACGACTCACGCCTGCAGACTTTAGTCCGAACCCGGCCGCGATCCCGGTATCATTGATGATCGCCGATGATCGCGTCGTTCATGCGCAGGAATCATGGAGAACGGGAACTCGGGCAAACGGTCTTATCGTTTGCTTAGGGAGAATCACACTACGGGAGCACCACGCGCTCACCGCACCCAAAGGAGCAGCACCAATGGCTGATCGTGTCCTACGAGGCAGTCGCCTCGGAGCCGTGAGCTATGAGACCGACCGCAATCACGACCTCGCCCCGCGGCAGATCGCCCGCTATCGCACCGAGAACGGCGAGGAGTTCGAAGTTCCGTTCGCCGACGACGCCGAGATCCCCGGCACCTGGCTGTGCCGCAATGGCATGGAGGGCACCCTGATCGAGGGCGACCTGCCCGAGCCGAAGAAGGTCAAGCCGCCGCGTACCCACTGGGACATGCTGCTGGAGCGCCGCTCGGTCGAGGAGCTCGAGGAATTGCTCAAGGAGCGCCTCGACCTGATCCGGTCGCGCCGCCGCGGGTAACTCTCGAATCAGGTGCGGGCGCCGCTTGACCGGGACCGGTTGCGTCGGCGCTCGACCCTGCCCTTCCAGCCCCACTGGGCGACCTTGACCAGCGCCTCGCGAATGTTGGATCCGCTCATTTTTGAGACTCCGATCTCGCGCTCGGTGAAGGTGATCGGAACCTCGACAACGGCGAAATTGGCGTTGACGCTGCGCCACGTCATCTCGATCTGGAAGCAGTAGCCCTTGGAGTCGACGGTGTCCAGGTCGATGGCTTCCAGGACTTCGCGTCGATAGGCGCGGTAGCCGGCCGTGATGTCGTGGACGCCGATGCCCAGCGCCAGGCGTGAATACGTGTTGGCCGTCCAGGACAGCGCCCAGCGCCGCCACGGCCAGTTCCGGACCGCGCCGCCATGCACGTAGCGCGAACCGATCGCCAGGTCGGCGCCGGCGTCGACGGCCTCCAACAGGCGGTACAACTGCTCGGGCGCGTGGCTGCCGTCGGCGTCCATCTCGACCAGGACCGCGTAGTCGCGGCTCAGGCCCCAGGCGAAACCTTCCAGGTACGCCGCGCCCAGGCCGTTCTTGACGGTCCGGTGCAACACGTGCGTGCAGCCCGGGTCGGCGGCCGCCAACTCGTCGGCGAGCTTGCCGGTGCCATCTGGGCTGCTGTCATCGACGACCAGGACATGCACGTCGGGGCAGGCCTGCCTGACGCGCTCGTGAATCAGCGGCAGGTTCTCCAGCTCGTTGTAGGTGGGGATGATCACCAGGACGCGCTGGCTGGGACCGGCGCCCGACAGGTCGGGCGCGCTGTGACCGGTGGTCATGTAGCTCCTTCATCTCGCCCGGTTCGAGTTCCCTCGCCTTCGTCGGGCGGGGCGTCGTTGGCGGTGGTCACCTGGCTCGCTGACGGCGGATCGGAGTCCCCATCGTTGGGCCGGGACCGCCGGCGCATCGGACGCGGGAACCTCGCCGGGAACCAACCATTGTGCCGTATCGCCGCCAGAATCAGTGCCCCAGCCGTCCCCACCAGCACCCACTGCACGATCGGAGCCCAGCGTGTGGCCGGCGTCAGCCGGGTCTTCAGGCGCACCTGAGTGTCCAGATAGTCGGGCACGAAAAACTCCGTGCGCTTCAGTTCGCCGCCGTCCGGTGCGATGACGGCACTGATTCCGGTGGTGCCGGCCACCAGGACGTAACGGTCGTGCTCGACGGCCCGCACCTTCGCGAACGCCAACTGCTGCTCGCTCATCGTCCTGGTGAAGGTGGCGTTGTTGCTCGGCACGGCCAGCAGCTGGGCGCCGTTGAGGACGGACTTGCGCGGCGCGCGGTCGAAGACCACCTCCCAGCAGGTCGCCACGCCCAGCGGCACCCCGGCGATGGGCACCACCCCGTCCCCGGGGACGGGCACGAAGTGTCCGGCGCGATCGGCGTAACCGGACAGATGCCGGAACAGCCAGGGCATCGGCAGATACTCACCGAACGGTTGCACGATCGCCTTGTCGTGGCGGCCCTCCGGTCCCTTGCCGGGATTCCAGACGATCATCGTGTTGGTGTATTCAGGCGTTTCTTTCATGCGCCCGGGCACGTCGAGCACCGTGCCGATCAGGATCGGCGCTCCGATCGCCCCGGCCGCCTTGGAGATCTGCTGGCCGGCGTCGATGTTGGTGAACGGATCGATGTCGGAGGAGTCCTCCGGCCAGATCACGAACCGCGGCTGCGGGGCGACCCCGGCCTGCACGTCCTCGGCCAGCCGCAGCGTCTGGTTGACGTGGTTGTCGAGCACAGCGCGGCGCTGAGCGTTGAAATCCAGGCCGAGACGAGGCACGTTGCCCTGTACGACGGCAACGGTGATGCTCGGCTCGCCGCCGGCGCCCACCCCGGCGTGGCGCACCTGCGGCCAGACCATGATCGCGGCCAGCAACACCAGGCAAATGCTCAGGCCCGGCAGCATGACCGCCGGCGGCTTCGTTGTGCCGGCTTTGTCCTCTATGCCGGCTTTGTCGGCTGTGTCGGCTTTGTCGGCTTTGCCGGCTTTGTCGGCTGCGTCGGCTTTGGCGCGGCTGGCGCCCCCGGCACGTAGCCAGGCTCCGATTTCCAGCGCAATCGCCGTCATGCTGGTCCCGACCAGCACCACCGAGGTGGACAGCAGCGCCACTCCGCCGAGCTGAACCAGCGGCAGCAAGGGGCCTTGTGCCTGCCCGAAGGCCACCGACCCCCAGGGGAATCCGCCAAACGGGAAGATCGATTTCAGCCATTCCTGAGCGCCCCAGAGCACCGCGAACCAAACCGGCCAGCCCGGCAGCCGACGGACGACGACCGCAAGCAAACCGAAGAGAGCCGGAAAGCAGGCACAAGCGGTCGCCAGCACCAACCAGGGCATCGTGCCCACCAGCGTGCTGATCCACGGCAGCAGCGGCACATAGAACGCCAAGCCGAACAGGAATCCGTAGCCCAGCCCGCCCGCCGGCGTAGTAGCGGGATGCACCAGGACCCAGGTCAGCAATGCGATCGCCACGACGGCGGCCCACCACCAATTCAGCGAGGGGAAGCTGGCGTACATCAGCCAGCCGGCGACCAGGGCGACCGCCAATCGGGCCAGCCGCGGGCGCAGCGCAACGAACATGTCGGGTATCCGCTCCAGCGCTCTGCGGCCCAGGCCCGGCCTGGCCGGCGGATCCTCGGGTGCTGCCAGCGGCAAATCCTCGAGCGCCTTGGCCGGCAAATCGTCCAAAGGTTGCTGGGGGGTCGGTTCGGGATCGGGAAGTTCCGGCCGGTCGGCTTCGTCCCGCGCTACCCGTCGCGGTCCCCGGCTGTGCCGTCCGCTAGCCATAGATGACCGCACCCCGATGCACGGTCTGGCGGCATCGCGGCAAGGCGTCCGCGTCCAGCCGTGGCAAGGCGGGCACCCTGGATCGGGGGTCGGTCGACCAGCGTTGCACGTCGTCGCGGGGTGCGCTGACGTCCAACACGCCGGCATCCCACACGGCATACGAGGCTGGCGCGCCGGGGACCAGGGTGCCGGTGACGCCGTCGCGGACCCCGCTGGCTCGCCAGCCGCCCCGGGTGGCCGCGGCAAATGCCGCCCGGGCGGACACCGCGCTGCCCGGCGTGCGGTGCCGGACCGCAGCGCGGACGCTCCCCCACGGCTCGAAGCCGGTCACAGGCGCGTCGGAACCGAAGGCGAGGGGCACGCCTTGGGATGCTAACAGTGCGAGCGGGTTGAGCCGGCAACCTCGATCGGGACCGAGCCGCTGCGCATACATGCCGTCGTCGCCACCCCACAACGCGTCGAAATTCGGCTGAACGCTTGCGATGACGCCCCACGACCCCAACTTCGCCGCCTGTTCGGCGCTGACCATCTCGAGATGCTCAAGGCGATGCCCGCAACGGGCGACGGCGGCCACGCCATGGTCGGCGACGACCCGTTCGAGAGCGTCGACGACCGCCGACACCGCCGCGTCCCCAATCACATGAAAGCCGGCCGTCACCTCAGCCTGGGTACACACCCGTAGGTGGGTTTCGATGGTGTCGGGATCGATATGGCGGGTGCCGGTGCACCCCGGTGCGTCGGCGTACGGTTCGTGCAGCCAGGCGGTGCGCGATCCCAGCGCCCCGTCGACGAACAGGTCGCCCGCCAGGCCGCGCGCGCCGGTCTCGGCGATCAGCGCGCGCGCCTGCGCCGCCGTGGCGACCGCTTCACCCCAGTACCCGATCACTTCGACGCCGTTTGGGAGTGCGTTTATCTGCAGCCAGTCGTCCAGGCCCCCGATCTGCGGGCCGGCGCATTCGTGCACCGCGACGACGCCCGCCGCAGCCAGCGCCTGCAGCGCCGCGGCGCGGGCGTCGGCGAGTTGGGCGTTGGTGAGCAGTTCTCGGGCGGTCTTGCGTGCCAGGTGGTGCGCGTCGGCGGTCAGCGGTCGCTGCGGGTTGAATCCGGTGGCGTCGGCAAGGCCGGGGACGAGCCGGCTCAGGGCCGACGACGCCACCGCGGAGTGCACGTCCACCCGGGCCAGGTAGGCGGGCCGATCACCCAACGCCGCATCCAGGTCGTCGGTGCTGGGGGCGGTGCTGTCGGGCCACGTCGACTCGTCCCAGCCGTGCCCCCATATCGGCTGTCCCGGGTGGGCTTTCGCGTAATCGGTGAGCAGCCGCAGGAAGTGCTGCCGCGATCCGGCGGGGCGCAGGTCGAGGCCGCTGATCGCCAGGCCGGTGGCGCTCAGATGGATGTGGCTGTCGACGAAGCCCGGTGCCACGAATGCGCCGTCGAGGTCCTGCACATCGGCGTCCGGGAACTGATCGCGGCCCACCTCGTCGCTGCCCAGCCACGCGATGACATCGCCCCGCACCGCCATCGCGGTGGCGTCCGGGTGGCTGGGGCTGTGCACCCGGCCGTTGATCAGCAGCCTGGTGGAAGTCGGCGTCACACGGGCCAAACTACGCGGGTCCGTCACGAGTCTTCGAATGCCGGTTTCGGGGGTAATTGTTGGCGAGGAGTTGGACAGGAGCATGCCATGCCCAAAGAATCGAACACCGCTGACGACGAGCCCAAGGGAGGCCGACCGGGACCGGCGGACCACGGCCGCGAAGGCGGGATGGCCACCCGGGAGAACGCGCCGGAACTGACCGAACCGGACAACGACGACTAACGGGTGGGACCCGAGGGCAAGCCGGGTGACTCGACGTCGATCACATCGATGACCTCGCCGTCGATGTAGTCACGACCGTCGCCGTCACGGCCGTCGCTGGTCTGGCCCTTCAGGTCGGCCGGCAGCGGGATACGACGCAGAAAACCGCGTACCGCCAGGGCGGTCAACGCGGGGCGTGCGGCCGCGCGCACCGGTGGCACCAGCAGCAAGAGGCCCAGCACGGTGGAGGCAACCCCGGGTACGACGACCAGCCCGGTGGCCAGCGCGGTCAGTGCGCCGTCACCCAGCGCGCTGCGCGGCTGCTCGGCACCCGATCGCAGCGCCATCAGCTGGCGGCTGAGCTGCAACCCGCCCATCGGCGCACCGACCACAAGTCCCAGCACGAATGTGCCCACGAGCACCAGCACGGTCCAGCCGACACCGATCGTCGCCGCCAGCCCGACCGTGACCATGAGCTCGACGACGGCATAGACAAGAAGCAGCCGTCCTAACATGTGACGCCAACGTCTGCCGGGTAAGCAGAGTTCCGTGGGCGGTCGCGTGACGGCTGCAGTTAGATGACGGTATGACGACGATCGAAATCGACACCCCCGCCGGACCGATCGATGCGCTACTAAGCGTTCCGCAGGGCGAAGGTCCGTGGCCGGGCGTCGTAGTGGTGCACGACGCGATCGGGTACGGCCCGGACAACGAGGCCGTTTCCCGGCGGATCGCCGGTGCGGGCTACGTGGCGATAACCCCGAATCTGTATGCGCGCGGCGGGCGGGCCCGGTGCATCACCAGGGTGATCCGCGAGGTGCTGGCCGGCCAGGGCCGGTCCATCGATGACGTGCTGGCGGCCCGGGAGCATCTGTTGGCGCTCCCCGAATGCAAGGGCCAGGTCGGCATCGCCGGTTTCTGCATGGGCGGCCAATTCGCACTCGTGCTGTCGCCCAAGGGGTTTGGCGCGTCGGCACCGTTCTACGGCACTCCACTGCCGCGCCGGCTGGACGAGACGCTGGACGGCGCGTGCCCGATCGTGGCCAGCTTCGGCAAGCGCGATCCGCTGGGGGTGGGCGCGCCGGAAAAGCTGCGGCGGGTGACCGCGGCCAAGAACATCCCTACCGATATCAAGACCTACCCGAAGGCGGGACACAGCTTCGCCAACAAGTTGCCCGGCCAGCCGGTGCTGCGGATCACCGGGTTCGGCTACGACGAGGCCGCCACCGAGGACGCGTGGCGGCGGGTGTTCGCGTTTTTCGGCGAGCACCTGCGCTGAGTTCTCGGGCCAGGTTCCAGGCCCCGTTTTCAGGCCACCCGCAGCTCGAGTCCGACGTTGTTCTCCATGCCGCCGCGCAGCTTGCTGAACAGGTTGAACACCTTGCCGATGATGCCGTACCGCTTGCCTATCGCGTCGTAGACGGCCGCGGTCTGTGACTTATCAAGGATTGCGGCGGTGCCTTCGACGGCGTCGCTCTTGGGGTTGCCGCGCATGTCGCAGATTGCCAGCGTCACCCGCGGCGTGTTGCGGATCCGCTTGACCTTCCAAGACTTCTCCTGGGTGATGACCAGCAGCCGATCGCCGCTTTCCTTGTCCAGGGCGGCCCAGATCGGGACCGGCTTGGGCCGTCCGTCCTTGGTGAACGTGGTGAGCAGGATGTACTGCGCTTTGGCCAGGTCGGCGAAGGTCGGTGTCACGCTGACAACCTAGCGCGCTTTGGTTGCGCGAGCGGGGTGCTGCACGTCCCATCGTTGACATTTGCCGACCTTAAGTGAAAATATCGTTTTCATTTAATTCTCATGCGAATCGAGGGAACCGGGTGAGCGACGCAGCACAGCCGTTGGCCTGGTTGCCGTTTGCCATCGCCGAGGCAGCGACAATGGGCGTAGACAAGGACTTGTCCCCCGCCTGGCCACACCTGTTAGACCGGCTGCGGCAAGCCGCAAAGGTGGTGGAATCCTCCTCCTATAACCGCAATCGCGCCGATCTTGCCGCCGGAATGCGGCACCTGCTGGTGCTGCTGACCGCCGGCATCGACGAGGTGTTGCGGTTCGATCCCGATCCAGTTCTGTCGGTGCAGCGGACCAGTACCGACGATCTGGTCACCTGGGGCATGGAATGCCCGGACTGCATCTACACCCGCGCCGTGCTACAAGGTGGGCAGCGCTACCGGTTGGTCGGCAATCGCGGGACCGCACGCTATGTCGGACTGCAGACGATGAACGGGATCGGGGCGACGGCGAACGCGCTCGTCGATGAGCTGGAGGTCGACTCTGACGGCAACTTTGAGGTGGTGTTGTCCGCCGATGAACAGCCAGGCAATTGGCTGCGCATCGACGGCGACAACCCCACGCTGACCGTCCGGCACTTCTTCTACGACTGGGACACCGAGGTGCCGTCGTCGTTGCGGATCGAACGGCTCGGTCGCCCGGCGGCAGCGACGTGTGATCGCGTCGACGCCGGTAACGCGTTGGCGCGGCAGCTGGTCGCCCTTGGTGACTTCGTCCACGACAACCTCGCGTTCTTTCTGCAGTTCGGCGCCGCCGCACCGACCAACGGGTTCCTGCCGGCGATCGACCGAACCGACATGGGCGCCGCCGCCGAAAACAAGCCGGTCATCGGCCGCTGGGAGTTGGAGCCTGACGAGGCGCTGATCGTCGAAGTTGAACCGCCCGAAGGTATTTACTGGAGCTTTTCCATCGGCAACCCATGGTGGGAGACCATCCACTATGGCCGCCACCAGTCCAGCCTGAACGCCCATCAGGCCGTCGTCGATGCCGACAGGCGCGTGCGTGTGGTGCTGTGTTCTCAGGACCCGGGGGTGGCCAACTGGCTCGACACGGCCGGGCACAGCAACGGACCCATTATTCTGCGCTGCGTGCGCACCGCGACCGCACCGATGCCGGCGACGCGCGTGGTGCCCGCGCGGAACGTGCTGTCGGAGTTGCCGTCCGACACGGTACAAATTTCGGCCGAAGAACGGGCCATAGTGCTTGCCGCGCGTGGGCGTGCGGTGCACGAAAGGTTTCGACGATGACGTTCAGTGCTGACGAGCTGGAAGACGGTGCCTGCGCCGCAACCGGTCTACAGGATTTCGGTTCGTCCTACTACCGGGAGGGGCTCGAGCGCATAGTCGACGCCCTGAACACCGAGGCGGATCTCAACGAGATCGGCCAGGTCATCCAGCACGCCACCATCAGCAATGCACTGATCCAGCGACTCAAGGTCGAAGACACCTACGCCCGGCACCCCGAGATCGACGATCAGGTGGTAGAGGGACCGGTTTTCGTCATCGGACTCCCCCGAACCGGCACCACCGCGTTGAGTCAACTGGTGGCCGCCGATCCACAGTTCCGATCGTTGCGAATGTGGGAATCACAAGCACCTACCCCACCGCCCGAGGCCCCGACCCAACACGACGATCCGCGCATCGCGCAGGCCGAGGCGGGCCTCAAGATGCTCGACGACATGTTCCCCAGGATGAAGGCGCTGTACAACTCGGAGGCGACCGCACCCACCGAATGCCAGGATCTGATGGGCATGAGCTTCCGGACGTTTCACTTCGACGGCGCCGTGCGTGCGCCGAGATACCTGGCTTGGCTGATGGACTGCGACATGCGCGAGACATACACCTACCACCGGCGGGTCCTCAAGCTGTTGCAGTGGCGTTGCCCACCGACTCTGTGGCACCTCAAGACCCCTGTGCACATGTTTGCGCTCGACGCGCTCGTCGAGGCGTATCCCAACGCCAAATTCCTTTGGAGTCATCGCGATCCAGCCAAGGTGCTGGCCTCGGTGTGCAGCCTCATTCACTACGTGCGCAGCTGGAGCAGCGACCGCGACGACGCTGTCGAATTGGGCGCCGAGCAAGTCGACAGTTGGGTCGAAGCAGTCCGGCGAGCAATGGATTTCCGCAACCGGGTTGGCGACGAGCGATTTGCCGATGTGTCGTTTGCCGCACTGCAATCCGCCCCCGTCGAGACGCTGCGCGCCAGCTACGAGTCACTTGGGTTGACGTTCAGCGACGTGAGTCGGCGCGCCGTTGACCGGTGGGCGAATGAGCACAGGCCGGGAGCCCGTGGTGCACATGACTATTCGTTGAGCGATTATGGCTTGACCGCTGAAGGTGTGCGCGAGCGGTTCGCCGATTACCTGGCCAGCTATGACGCAACAGCTTGACGAAGGCAGCGCGCCGCGCACCCGGCGGCGCGATAAGCTGGGTCCGGACCCCACGGTTCGCCGCCGAATATTGGCGGCGGCAACGACAGTTCTGCGCGCGGACGGTGTGAGCGGACTCAGCATCGCCGCGGTCTTGGACCGAGCAGGTTTGAGCACCCGCGCGTTCTACCGGCATTTCGAGTCAAAGGACGCTCTGGTAGCCGAGGTATTCCTAGAAGCCGCGCGCATTGAAACGCGTCGGCTGCGTCGCCGAATGGCCTCCGCCGCAAGCGAAATAAACGCTGTGGCGGCATGGATCGACGCACGACTGGATCTTGCGTTCGACCCCGACGTACGGTCCGATCTACGGCGACTGTCGCAAGAGGCCCAATCGCAGACCTTCATCTCGCCCAGCTCGATTCAGCCGGCCTTTCTGGAGATGCTCAAGCCGCTCGTCGACGCGCTGCAGAGCGGCGTCGAGAGCGGCGTGTTTCATGACATCGATCCGGTAATCGGTGCCCGCTTCGTTCATGGCGTCGTGTGGACCGGAATCGACCGGCAATGGGCTAACGGTGACTGCGATCGCCCGGAAGTCCGCGCCCACATCTTGCGGTTCTGTCTAGGTGGACTGGGTGTTGCGGCGGACTTGATCGACCACATCTGTTCGGGTTGAAGGAGCTCTTAATGGACCTGGGTCTGGCCGGTGCGACCGCCGTCGTCACGGGTGGCAGCAAGGGGATGGGCCTGGCCATCGCCGAGGCACTAGCGGCCGAGGGCGCCAAGGTGGCCATCATGGCCCGCGGCCAGGACGCGCTCGATGCCGCCGCGGCGGCGCTGTCCGCGGCCGGCGCTCCGGAAGCCATCGGAATCAAAGTCGATATGGCCGAGGGGGATTCAATCGCTTCGGGCTTTGCCGAGGTGTCGCGACGCTGGGGGCAACTCAATTGCCTGGTCCACACCATCGGACCGGCCGACGGATACTTCGAGCAGATGGACGACGCAGAGTGGGATGCCGCGTTCGCTTTGGGCACTATGTCGGCCGTGCGCTCGATTCGGGCGGCGCTGCCACTGCTACGTGCCGCGGAGTGGGCACGCATCGTGACGCTCGGTGCGCATTCCATCCAACGGCAAAGCCCGCGCATCGTCGCCTACACCGCTTCCAAGTCAGCCCTGGCCAGCGTGACCAAGAATCTGTCGAAAAGTCTTGCCGAAGAGGGCATTCTGGTGAATTGCGTGTGCCCCGGGACTATCGTGACAGCCAGCTTCACCGAGAACCTCAAGGACATCCTGGCCGCCGACGGACTGGATTCCACTGATCCGCATGACGTGATGACCTGGATCGACCGGCATTTTCACCAGCCCTGCGACCTCGGGCGGGCTGGACTGCCGGAAGAGGTCGCTTCGATCACCGCATACCTTGCTTCCCGGCGCAACGGCTATGTGACCGGCGCGACGGTGAACGTGGATGGCGGCTCGGATTTCATCTGAGCCACCACGATTGCGTGGTTGCGTGGTTGCGCGAGGCGACGTGCCCCAGCTCCCGGGCGGGACTCAGCCCTCCAGATCGCCTTCGGTTTCCAGGAGCGCCTGGCGCAGCCCGTCGAGGGTGTCGGCTTGCGGCTCGGCCCACATGCCGCGACCGGCGGCCTCCAGCAGTCGTTCCGCCATCCCATGCAAGGCCCACGGGTTGGACTCGGTCATGAACTTGCGGTTCTCCGGGTCCAGGACGTAACGCTCGGTCAGCTGCTCATACATCCAATCGGCCATCACGCCTGCGGTGGCGTCGTAGCCGAACAGGTAGTCCACCGTCGCGGCCATCTCGAAAGCGCCCTTGTAGCCGTGCCGGCGCATGGCCGCCATCCAGCGGGGATTGACCACCCTGGCGCGGAACACCCGGGTGGTCTCCTCGGACAGCGTGCGGGTTCGGATGGCGTCGGGCCTGGTGTTGTCGCCGATGTAGGCCGCGGGCGCCTGACCGGTCAGGGCCCGCACGGTCGCGACCATTCCGCCGTGATACTGGAAATAGTCGTCGGAGTCGGCGATGTCATGCTCACGGGTGTCAGTGTTCTTGGCGGCCACCGCGATGCGCCGGTATTGCCGGTTCATGTCATCGACCGCCTCGCGCCCGTCGAGGTCGCGACCGTAGGCGAACCCGCCCCACGCGGTGTACACCTGCGCCAGGTCGGCGTCGTCACGCCAGTTGCGGCTGTCGATCAGCTGCAGCAGGCCTGCGCCATAGGTGCCCGGCTTGGACCCGAAAATCCTTGTCGTGGAACGTCTTGCATCCCCGTGCTGGGCCAGGTCGGCCCGCGAGTGCGCCCGCACGTAGTTGTCCTCGTCCGGTTCGTCGAGGTCGGCGACCAGGCGCACTGCGTCGTCCAGCATCGTCACCACGTGCGGGAAGGCATCGCGGAAGAACCCCGAGATACGCACGGTCACGTCGATGCGTGGCCGGCCCAACTCGTCCAGCGGGATGGCTGTCAGGTCGACGACCCGGCGGGACGCGTCATCCCAGACCGGCCGCACACCCAGCAGCGCCAGCACTTCGGCAATGTCGTCGCCGGCGGTCCGCATCGCCGACGTTCCCCACACCGACAGGCCCACCGACTGAGGCCACAGCCCGTGGTCATCGCGATAGCGTGCCAGCAGCGAATCCGCCAGCGCCACACCGGCTTCCCAAGCCAGTCGGGACGGCACGGCTTTGGGGTCCACGGAGTAGAAGTTGCGTCCGGTGGGCAGCACGTTGACCAGGCCGCGCAGCGGCGACCCAGACGGTCCGGCCGGGATGAACCGTCCGTCCAGCGCCCGCAGCACCTGTTCGATCTCTGCGGAGGTGCCGGCCAGGCGGGGTACCACCTCGGTGGCCGCGAAACGCAGCACCGCGGCGACGTCTGGATTGTCGGTGAGCCGATCAGCCGCAGCGGCATCCCAGCCGGCTTCCTGCAAGCCGGCGATCAGCTTCCGGGCCTCGGCCTCGGCGTGGTCCACCGCAGTGCGTTCGTCGGTGCCGTCCTCGGACAGGCCGAGGGCCTGGCGCAAGCCGGGCAACGCCTGCCGGCCGGCGAACAGCTGGCGGGCCCGCAGGATGGCCAGCACGAGGTCCAGTTCGACTTCGGCCGTGGGCTTTTGGCCCAGAATGTGCAGGCCGTCGCGGATCTGCACGTCCTTGATCTCACACAGCCAGCCGTCGACGTGCAGCAGCATGTCGTCGAAGGTGTCCTCTTCGGGCCGCTCGGTCAGTCCCAGGTCGTGGTCCATCTTGGCGGCGCGGATCAACGTCCAGATCTGTTGCCGGATAGCGGGCAACTTGCCGGGGTCCAGCGCGGCGACGTTGGCGTGCTCGTCGAGCAGCTGCTCCAAACGTGCGATATCACCGTAGGTTTCGGCGCGCGCCATCGGCGGAATGAGGTGGTCGACCAGCACGGCGTGGGCTCGCCGCTTGGCCTGGGTGCCCTCGCCGGGGTCGTTGACCAGGAACGGGTAGATCAACGGCAGGTTGCCCAGCGCGGCGTCCGACGCGCAGGCCGCCGACATGCCCAGCGTCTTGCCTGGCAGCCATTCCAGGTTGCCGTGCTTGCCCAAATGCACGATTGCATGCGACCCAAAACCTGCGTCCAGCCAGTGATACGCGGCCAGGTAATGGTGGCTGGGTGGTAGATCGGGGTCGTGGTAGATCGCCACCGGGTTCTCACCGAAACCGCGCGGCGGCTGCACCATCAGCACCAGGTTGCCGGATTGTATTGCCGCGATGACAATTTCGCCGTCCGGATCGTGACTGCGGTCGACGAACAGCTCACCGGGGGGCGGACCCCAGTGCTGGACCACCGCGTCGGTCAGTTCGGCGGGCAGGGTGGCGAACCAGTCGCGGTATTCTTGCGCGGAGACCCGAATGGGGTTGCCGGCGAGTTGCCCTTCGGTGAGCCAGTCGGGGTCCTGGCCGCCGCGTTCGATCAGCGCGTGCACCAGCGCGTCACCGTCGCCCGCTTCGACGCCGGGCAGATCTCCGATCTGGTAGCCGCGCTCGCCCATGGCCCGCAGCAGCGCCACCGCGCTGGCCGGGGTGTCCAAACCGACGGCGTTGCCGATACGGGCGTGCTTGGTCGGATAGGCAGAGAACACCAGGGCCACCCGCTTGTCGGCAGGAGGAATGTGACGCAACTGCGCGTGCCGGACCGCCAGGCCCGCGACGCGGGCGCACCGCTCCGTGTCCGCGACATAGGAGATGAGACCGTCGTCGTCAATCTCCTTGAAGGAGAACGGGACCGTGATGATGCGGCCGTCGAACTCGGGCACCGCGACCTGGGTGGCCACGTCCAGCGGGGACAGACCGTCGTCGTTGCCCTGCCACTGCTCGCGCGGGCTGGTCAGGCACAGTCCCTGCAGGATCGGAATATCCAGGGCGGCAAGGTGTTCCACGTTCCAGCTGTCGTCATCGCCGCCCGCTCCCGCGGCAGCGGGTTTGGCTCCACCCGCGGCCAGCACGGTGACCACCATGGCGTCGGCAGCATTGAGCGTTTCCAATAACTCGGGCTCGGCGGTGCGCAGGGAAGCGCAGTAGACGGGCAGCGGCCGTCCGCCGCCCGCTTCGATTGCCTGGCACAACGCTTCGACATACGCGGTGTTCCCGGCGAGCTGCTGGGCGCGGTAGTAGAGCACCGCGATCGTGGGCCCGGTCTGCCGGCCGGCCGCCCGGTCCAGGACGCCCCAGGTCGGGGTCTGCACCGGCGGGGTGAAGCCGAATCCGGTCATCAGCACGGTGTCCGATAGGAACGCATGCAACTGGGTCAGGTTGTCCACGCCGCCGTGAGCCAGATAGATGTGCGTCTGCACCGCGATGCCGGCGGCGATCGTCGACAGCCCGGTCAGCTCGGCATCGGCCGCCTGCTCACCGCTGACAAATACCGCGGGCAACCCGCTGGCCAGCACCGCATCGATGCCGTCCTCCCAGGCGCGGTATCCGCCGAGGATGCGCACCACCACGATCGACGCCTCGGCCAGCAGCTCTGGCAGCTCGACTTCCGACAGCCGCGACGGGTTGGCCCAGCGGAAGTTCTTGCCGCTGGAACGGGCGCTGATCAGGTCGGTATCAGACGTCGACAGCAGCAGGATCGTTGGCTCGGCCACCCCTCATTCGTACCGCAGCGGCGTCGGAGCACCGAATCGGCACGTAAGGTCTGCATATGGGCAGAGGATTCGTCGTCACCTTCGCGGTCGGGCTGATAGTCGCTTTGTTCGGAGTGATCTGGGCGCTGCAGGGCTTCGGGGTGCTGGGCGGCAGCCCCATGAGCAACACCACCACCTGGTCGGTGATCGGGCCGATCACGGCGCTCGTCGGGATCGCGGTCGCGGTGTTCAGTTGGCGGAAGTTGTCGTCGAAATAGGTCTCACGCCGGCACGACCGTGAAGTTCACCGAGTGCCAACCGGTGGCGCCGTCCGGAACGGGATTCGCCTGTTGTTCGGTCTGAACGGCACCGGTATTGTCGATGGCTCGCACGGTGATGCGCTGTTTCCCAGGGTCTTTCGCTTCCCACGGGAAGCTCCACAGTCGCCATGTCTCGTCGGAGTAGCTCGCGCCCAGTTCCGCCCGTTGCCAATCGCCGTCGCCGATGCGGAGTTCCACCGCCCGCACGCCGCGATTCTGCGCCCAGGCGACACCGCCGAACACCACCGGCCCCACCGGCACCTTCTGGCCGCCTCGGGGCACGTCGATGCGCGACTGCGTCTTGATAGGCGCCTGCGCCGCCCAGCCTTGTCGCGTCCAGTATGCCTTTGCCTTGTCGAACCGGGTGAGCTCCAAGTCGACGACCCACTTGGTGGCGGACACGTAGCCGTAGAGACCGGGCACCACCATGCGGGCCGGGTAGCCGTGCTCGACCGGCAGCGGTTGACCGTTAAGGCCGACCGCAACCAGCGCGTCGCGGCCGTCCGTGAGCGCCTGCACGGGCGTGCCGGCGGTGAAGCCGTCAATCGAGGTGGACAGCACCATGTCGGCGTCGCTGTGCACACCGGCTGCCGCGAGTAGGTCAGCCAGCCGGTAGCCGGTCCAGATCCCGGTCGAAATCAAATCTCCGCCAACGGGATTGGACACGCACGTCAGTGTGGTTACCGTTTCGACGAGGTCGAAGCGGGCCAGATCGTCGAAGCCGTAGGTGGTCTCGCGATCCACCATGCCGTGGATGCGCAGCCGCCAGTCGCCGCGGCTGAGCTGGGGGACGCTCAGCGCGGTGTCTATCCGGTAGAAGTCTGCGCTTGGGGTGATGAAACTCGGCAGCGCAACACCTTTCGGCTGCACCTCGGCCGGTATCGGGCGTGCCTTCGGGCGCGGGGTGGGCAGCGCGAAGGTCTTGCGGTCGGCTTCCACCGAATGCGCCAGTCGCGTGGCGAATGCTCCCACCACCCCACTGACAACGCCGAATCCGAGCAATCCGTATAGGACCAATTTGCGCCGACCCGGGTCCGCTTGCTCGTTGACGGCCGTGTTGCGCTCCGAGTGCGGCCAGAACCGCTGAGTGAGGACGCGCAGGACCGCTACGCCGCACGCGGCGCCGAGGATGGCCGGGAGGATGTCGAGGGCGGTGCCGCCGGGTCGCGAAAGCACGGCAGCGCAGCCAAGGGCTCCCGTCCCGGCGATCACCGCGCTACCGAACGGGCGGCGCGGCGTTTCGAGGGTCCCAGCGATGGCCGCGATCGTCGCGATCCCCACGAGCACGACGACGGCCAGGAAGGGCTTGTCCAGCGGGCCGAGCGTTTGAATCGCCCATTCCTTGACCGGGCCCGGTGTCAGGTCGACGATCGCTGCGCCGACGGCCGTGCGGACATCGGCCCGCCCGCCGAGCGGGATGGTGGCCAACTGGGCGACACCGAGTGCGACGGAGGCAGCAGCGACCCCGGCGATCATCCGTTCATTCGACGAAGCCACGGGCACCGGACTGACTCTACTCGCGCTCCTCGCCGCCGCCGCAAATGTTCTGGGGGCCATACGGTTCAGCGCAATCGTGGCGGTGCCCATCGACCGGAGACTCACGAAGTAATACCGTGGAGCGATGACGTCTCAATCCGTCGCCGGAAAAGTTGTGGCCGTGACCGGTGGCGCCCGCGGCATCGGTCTGGCGATCGCCACCGCGCTGCACGCCGCGGGGGCCAAAGTGGCCATCGGAGATATCGATGAGGCCACCGTCAAGCAGTCGGGTGAGCGGCTGGGACTGGCCGTCTCCCGCCGCCTGGACGTCACCGACCGCGGATCGTTCAGCGAATTCCTCGACGCCGTGGAGAACGAGCTGGGCCCGCTGGACGTCCTGGTCAACAACGCCGGGTTGATCGCGGTGGGCAGCGCCGTCGACGAGGACGACAACATCACCCGGCGCTTGTTCGACGTCAACGTGCACGGGGTCATCCTCGGCACAAAACTAGCGGCACAGCGGATGCTTCCCCGGCGCAGCGGTCACGTCGTCAATATCGGATCGCTGGGCAGCGTGGTACCCACCGAGGGCATCGCAACCTATTGCGCCACAAAGCACGCCGTGCTCGGATACACCGATGCGGTGCGCATGGAGAACCACGGCAGCGGCGTGGATTTCACTGTGATCATGCCGACGCTGACGAACACCGAGATGGTCGCTGGCGTCGGGCACGCTAGGGGCTTCAAGAATGCCGAGCCCAGTGACGTCGCCCGGGCCGTGGTCAAGGTGATCGCCAAACCACAACCGCGCGTGGCGATCCCCCGTTCGCTCGGCGCTACCGTGTGGGCACAGCGCCTGATGCCCCAAGCCGCAGCCGAGGCACTCGGGCGTGCTTTAGGTACTGGGCGGATATTCACCAGCGACCTTCAGCGGGACAAGCGTGAGGCTTATGCACGTCGCACTCAGACGTCGTGAATCCGTAGATAGTTCAACGCCAACATTGTTATTTCGTATAGGAATTCGTCCCGGTCGATGTCGGGTCGGTCCAGGATGTAGCGGACGGCGAGGTGCTCGACCATTCGCACCAGCATCCACGCCGCGGTATCAAACCGGACGTCGGAACGCACCTGGTCGCGGTTCATCACCAGATAGGCCATGGTCAGCTCGCCGATCCGCTGCTCGAAGGCGGCGAGTTTGCTGCCGGCGCCCAGCCGCGGGGTTTGTTCGATCACGGCTCGGAGGAATTCGGGATGCACGTCGAGCGCATCGAGCAGCGCGGCCACCGAGTTGCGGACATGTTCGGGCGCGGGCCGGTCCAACGACCGCGTGAGCGTGGACGCCACCCGGGCGGCCAGCGCGTCGCTGTAGCGGTCGATGACCGCGGCGACGATGGCCTCCTTGTTCGGGAAGTACTGGTAAAGCGAACCCGGGCTGACGCCGGCCGCGGCCGCGATGCGGTTGGTGGATGCGCCGTCGTACCCGTGGCCGATCAACACCTCCTGAGCCGCGTCCAGGATGCGTTCGACCAGCGCCCGCGACCGCTCCTGACTTGGTGTGCGACGGGCTGCGCCTTTATTGGCCCTGGCCATCAGAACGCGAATTGAACGTGAATAAAAGCTCGTGTCAGCATTGGAGTCATGGTGGCAGACCTGGACGTACCGCTCAAGGCGGATGCCCGATATCCGCGCCGCTTTCTCGGTGCCCAGGCGCGCAACCGCCGGTTGGGCCGCCCGCTGCAGGTCCTGACCCGCACCTCGCGGCCCGACAATCAACTCCTCGAGCGGATTGGCCAGCGCCTGATGCAACGGGACGAGGCGGGTGCCGCGCTGGTGCGGGCGATGCGGGCCGGCGAGGTGTCCATGGGTCAGTTCAACATTGCCCTGGACTCCGGCGTCGACGCGGTGCCCGAGTGTCCGGCGGCGCTGCGCGAGTTCTTCGCCGTCGTCGAGCGCACTCCGGACTGGGTGGACTTCGACCTGATCAACCGGGGAGCGGCCGCCTACCGGCGCTTTGGCACCAACGCCGCCGACGTCATGCTGCAGCTGGCCCTGATCGGCGGGTACCGGTTCGGCGGGCCCACGGACCTGCTGGTGGAGACCGGCGGGCTCACCGGTCGCACCACCGTGCGCCGACTGGCCGAAACCCAGCACTGGGCCGTAGCGATCTCAGAACCGGACGGCATGCGCCGCGATCAGCCGGGCTTCAAGCTCACCGTGCACGTGCGCCTGATGCACGCGCTGGTGAATCAGCGGTTCGAGACCAACGGGCGATGGGATATCGAGCAGTGGGGCCTACCGATCAACCAGTCGGATCAGGCGGCGACGCTCGGGCTGTTCAACGGCGCGCTGCTGCTCGGCGTACGGCTGCTCGGGGTGCGGGTCACCCGGCGAGATTCCCTGGCGATCATGCATCTGTGGAAATACGTCGGTTGGCTGATGGGGGTGGATGAAGACTGGCTTTGCGACACCGAAAGCCAGCAGCACCGACTCAATTACCACCTGCTGCTCACTCAGTCCGATGTCAGTCTCGCGGGCCCGCCCTTGGCCAATGCGATCGTCGACGCGCAGCGCGGACTGTATTTTCCGAACCTGCCCCGCGTTCGTGGTGCCGTCGCCCGCGCCCGGCTGCTCAGCATGCTGCGTTACTTCCTGCGCAAGGACGGCATGCGCGATTTGGAACTGCCGCGCGCGCTTCCCGTCGCGGTGTTGCCGGTCCTGGCCGCCAATATCGTTCGCTATCAACTGCTTACCCGAACCCGCTGGGGTACGGCCTATGTGCAGCGGTGGGGCGAGCGCGCTCGGCAGCGCGTGCTGAACCGATATTTCGGCGACCAATCCCACGATGTTGGCAAGCTGGCACTGTGAGCACCCGTATCGACTTGGGTCCACGGTCGCTGCTGTGGCGCTGGGCGGGCGACCTGCGCATCGCTTTCGAAGGCGGTACGGCGGGCTTGATGCAGACCATGCATCCCGCGATCGGCCAGGGGTTGATCGACCACTCGAACTTCTTCGACGATCCGGTGGACCGCGTATTCCGTTCCCTGCCCGGCATTCTCGGCGCCATCTACGACGGGCCCGACGCGGACGACACCGGGATAAAGGTCCGCGACTTCCACCGTGACATCAAGGGCGAGCTGCCCGACGGGCAGCGCTACCATGCCCTCAACCCCGAGACATACTGGTGGGCGCACGCCACCTTTCAGGTGATGGTGCATCGGCTCGCCGAACACTGGGACACCCATCGGCTGACCAATCGCGAACGCGAACAGCTTTATCTCGAGGGCTGCGAATGGTATCGGCGGTACGGAGTTTCGGAGTCGGTTCTACCGCCGACGTTAGCCGACTTCAACCGGCAGTACGACCGCTACTGCACCGAAGTGCTGCAGCCCAATGCCGCGTCGGACTATTTGATCGAATTCATCAAGAGGCCGGCGATCCCGGACATGAGCGCGTCACCGGATTATCCGGGCCATCCCCTGCTGCGTCCGCTCATGGACGCGTTGCTGCCGACATTGCCGGTCCGAACGGCGCTGGCACCGCCGATGCGCCTGGTGATCTTCGGTGGTCTGCCCCCAGTTGTGCGGGAGCGCTTCGAGATTCGCTGGACACGGGTCGATGAGACCCGCTATTGGGCGGTGCGTAGCGCCATCAGGAGCGGTTGGCGCACGGTGCCCGCATCGCTCAAGTGGCACAAGGCGGCCCGCAAGGGTTGGTTGCGGGAGCTGGGCACCGTACCGCGCCGGGTCTAGCGGGTGCCTGCGCTCGCCGCTCCGCGCGCCCGTCGAACGTGGGGCTTAAGGCGGCATCGAGCGCAAATCTCCTACCTGAGGCCCACGCTCGATGCAAGCGCAGGACCCTCTACGCGACGCCCTTCTGCCGCAACAGCGGCAGCACGCCTTCGGCGAACCAGTAAGCCTCTTCCAGATGCGGATAACCGGACAGGATGAACTCATCGAAGCCCAGCGAGTGGTACTCCACGATCAGGTTCGCGACCTCTTCGTGGCTACCCACCAACGCGGTGCCCGCTCCGCCACGAACTAGGCCCACCCCCGCCCAAAGGTTGGGGTAGATCTCCAACTGGTCGAGGCGTCCGCCATGAAGCGCAGTCATCCGGCGCTGACCTTCGGACTGTGAGCGCGAATGCATTTGGGTGGCGCTGGCGATCTGCTCGGCGGTGAGTTCGCTCACGAGTTCGTCGGCCACTGCCCAGGCCGCCTCCGACGTCGCACGGCTGATGGTGTGCAGCCGGATCCCGAACCGCACGTTGCGGCCCCGGGCTTCGGCGAGCCCCCGCACCTTGGCGATCTTGTCCGCTGCCACCTGCGGCGGTTCTCCCCAGGTCAGATAGACGTCGACGAATTCAGCAGCGATGTCCAATGCGGGCGGAGAACTCCCACCAAAGTAGATTTGCGGCAAGGGATCCGGCGGCGCCGACACCCGGGCGTCCTCAAGCCGGTAGTACTTGCCGTCGAAGTCGACGGATTCCTCCCGCCAGATCGAGTTGACAATCTGCAGAAATTCGCCGGTCCGGTCATAACGTTCGTCGTGGCTGAGCCAGTCGCCGAAGCGGCGCTGCTCGCTGTCGTCTCCCCCACTGACGACGTTGAGTAGAACCCGGCCCTCGGAGAACCGCTGCAGGGTGGCGGTCTGCTGCGCCGCGAGCGTCGGCGGCACCAAGCCGGGGCGGAACGCCACCAGGAATTTCAACCGCTCGGTCTCGGCCAGCAACGCAGCTGCCGTCAGCCAGGCGTCCTCACACCAGGTGCCGGTCGGTGTCAAGACCCCTTCGAAGCCCAGCCGGTCTGCGGCACGGGCGATTTCGGCCAGGTACCGTCGGCTGGGCTTGCGATGACCCGCCGAGATCGCGTGGTGCGACGACGTGTGGGATCCCCCGACAATCGACCGGCTGTCACCGGTAGTCGGGAGGAACCAGAAGAATTTCGCCGGAATGGTTCCCCTCCTTATTAACTGATCAGGTGCGGGCGCAGCGCGTCGTTGAAGCGCCTGTCCACCCAATTGACGAATCTGGGCGACAATTGGATCTGCTGTGAGGCCGCGAACAGATCGGCGAGCCGCTGTTCGGAATTGATCACATCGTCACCGAGCTCGATGGGCAACCGCAGGCTCCGGTTCGCCGCCACTGCGGCGGTCTCCGGATCCAATCCGACTGCGGTGGCGTAGTACTGAGCCCACTCTTGCGGATGTCCCTTCGCCCATTGAGCGGCTCGCGCGAATCGGATCAGCAGGTCTGACAGCGCGGTGTTGCGTTTGGGGTCCGACAGCGCCTGATCCGATGCGACGCCCACATAATCACCGTTGGTGACGCCGGTGGCTTCGGCGATGCTGCGCACCGGGATCTGCCGCTCGGCCTGCGCGGTGAACGGGTCCCAGATCGCCCACGCGTCGGCCTGATGCTGCTTGAAGGCCGACAACGCGTCCGCCGGCTGCAAGAACACCAGCTTGATGTCGGACGGTTTGAGGCCGACCCTGTCGAGCTGAGCCAGCAGGTTGGCGTGTGAGGAACTGCCCTTGCCGACCGCAACGGCCTTGCCGCGCAGGTCAGAAACCGAGGTTATCGGTGAATCAGCATGTACAAGAATGCGATTGCCCGGTCCACCGCCGGAATACGCGGAGACCACTTTGATCTTGGCGTTGCTGGCAGCGCCAAAGATCGGCGGGGTATTGCCCATGATCGCGAAGTCGATCTTGCCTGCGGCGGCCGCCTCGACCTGCGGTGGGCCCGAAGTGAAGGTGGAGAACGCGACACGGTACGGCGCGCCCTCGAGTTGCCCGGCCGCGCGCAGCAATGCCTCGGTGCCGCCCTTCTGGTCGCCGACCTGCAAGGTGAGATCAGCCAGCTGGGCCAGCGGGACGGCGGCCGGCGCCGCCTGTGGGCCCGAAGTGCCGGCACGTGCGACACACCCGGTTAGCGTCAGCGCCGCAACCGCGAGCAGCGCAAGAAGAGTTCGTCGCATGGTCAACGCCGTACTCCTAGCCGATCGAGCAGTTCGGCACGATACCGTTCGGTTTGAGTGCCGGGCGAGCGGCGTGGCTCGTCGATCGCCAGCTCGTGCACGATCCGTCCGTCCGCACAGACGAGCACGCGGTCGGCCAGCGCGACCGCCTCGTCGACGTCGTGGGTGACCAGCAGCACGCCAAACCTGTGCTGTCGCCACAGATCCAGCAGCAGGTCGCGCATTGTCAACCGGGTCAGCGCGTCGAGCGCCCCGAACGGCTCGTCGAGCAACAGCAGCTGCGGCTCGGCGACCAACGCGCGGGCAAGCGAAACCCGTTGTGCCTGACCTCCGGACAATGTCAGCGGCCAGGCCCCGGCACGGTCGGCCAATCCTACGTCGGCCAGCGCCCGATCGGCGCGCGCACGGATCTGAGCTTTCGGCAACCCGCTGCGCGTCAATCCGTACCCGACGTTGGTGCGCACGTCACGCCACGGAAACAGGCGCGGCTCCTGGAACGCCAGGGCCGGCGCGCCGGCCACGATGCGCTCGCCGCGGTGGTCATCGGACAAGCCGGCCAGCACCCGCAGCACCGTCGACTTGCCCGAGCCGCTGCGACCCACCAGCGCGACGATCTCCACGGTTCGCACCTGCAGCGAGACATCGACCAGCACATGGCGTTCGCCGTACCACTTGTCGAGATTACGGAGTTCTCCCGCGATCGCCACGCGGGAATCCTGACCGGCGGCGGGTTCTGCTGTGACGGTCACCTCTTGCCTTTCATTGTCGGTAGCCCAGCGCGCGACGCTCGACGAGGCGGACGAGCGCGTCGGTCGCGATGCCCAGCAACGCATATACGGTCAGGCCGAAAATGATGATGTCGATGCGCAGAAAGTCGCGCGCATTGTTGATCAGGAAGCCGATCCCTTTGTCGGCATTGATCTGTTCGGCCACGATCAAAGTCAGCCAGGCGATGGCCAGCGACTGTCGGAAGCCGACCAAAACCTGCGGCGCGGCACTTGGGACGATGATCCGAGTGAACCGCTGCCAGAACGAAAATCCCAGCACATGAGCGGTTTCGAACAGTTTGGGATCGACCTGGCGGATGGCTGAGAAAGTGTTGAGATACAGCGGGAAAGTCACTCCCAGGGCCACCAGCAACACTTTCGGCAGCTCCCCGATCCCGAACCACACGATGAACAACGGGATCAGGCCCAGATGCGGCAGCGCCCGGACCATCTGCATTGGCGGGTCGGCCGTCACCTCGAACCAGCGCGACAGCCCTACCGCGGAACCAAGGACCAGTCCCACGATCCCGCCCAGCGCCAACCCCTCGATAACCCGCAAACCCGACACCTGCAAAGCGTCAGAGAGTTGGCCGTTGCGGATCAATTCCAGACCCGCATCGGCGATCAGCGACGGAGCCGGCAGCACCGCTTCCGAGATAACTCCGATAGCACTCCCCAGCTGCCATAGCACCAGCAACAGCAACGGCGAAGCCCAGCGCAGGATGTCCCATTTGCGGCGCGCCCAACGCCCCGGGCCGGCTCCCGGGGAGCTGCCGACCTTGTTCGGGGCAGCAACAAGCGCGGTGGCAATGCTCACTGGGCAGACACTAAAGCGCTATCAGCAGACGCCGTAAGGGTTTTCCTCTGCGTGACGACAACCGCGCTTCAGGCGGTGCCGACGTCGAACTCGGCGGCGCGGGGTAGTTGCGAGTATCGATCAGCAGACGGCGGCCTGCCGGACGCCGAAGACCCGTTGCAGTACCGCCGCGTCGCCGAACGTCCGGACGTTGACGACCCTGCCGCCCTGGAACTGGTAGACGTCGGCCTGGCGGGCGACATCTGCTTCGAAACGCAACTCCGCCAGCACGACGACGGAGTCACCGTCGGTGAAGAACCGCTTCGGCTCGACATAGGTGAGCTTTTGCGCGACCCGCCCCAACAGTTCGGCGACGGCAGCCCTGCCTTTGTGCAATCCACCGATCGCACTGTCGCCGTACACATTCCACTCCACCGAGCTATCGAAGATGCTCGCCACCGATTCGAGATCGCCGGCGCTGAATGCGCTGTAGGCCGCCTCTACGGCGTGGAGGTTCTCCATCGCCATCGGGCTTCTCCTTCTGCCTCTCGGTTCTCAACGCACGGTGGCGACCAAGTGTCCGCCGGACCCCTCGTGGACGGGACGCCCGTCCGTCCGGCGGTGCTGCGCTCTGAGGACGCGAAGCAGGATGGAGGGGCGCAACAATCGTGCTGGCGAGTCGAGCATTCCGACGACGCGCAGGAACTGCCCCGCGACGACCGGGTCCGTCTCACTCGCGGTCATCACCGGCTCGAGGCATGCGTTGCTGATCCGCATCGAGATCGGCCGTGGCCCAGGGACTTCGGGCAACGTCAGGTCTGAAGCAACGGCGGTCTGCCAGGCCATCCGTACGTTCTTCGCGGCCAACCGGGCGAAGCGCCTGGTCAGGCCGCTACCCCCGCGCCGCAGACAGTCGCGCAACGCAGCCGCCTCGACGGCCGCAATTGTCATGCCCTGCCCGTAGATGGGATTGAAGCTGCACACGGCGTCGCCCACGACCAGCAGGCCCTCGGGTAGCCGGCGCATCTTGTCGTACCGACGCCAGCGGTTGGATGGGACGCGATGGTGGACGACATCAGTGATGGGCTCGGCCGCGCAAATAGCCTCGGCCACCTGCGCAGGAGCCAGTTCTGCTGCGTAGCTGAGTATCTCGGCATGGTCACGCGGCGGTGCCACTCCCGCCATCGTGCCGGCCCCGACCATATACGTGTTGTCTTCATAGCCGATCAAAGCGAACATCCTCGGCCGTCCCGGCGCCGGGAAGCGCGCGATCATGTGCTCCTTGATCACCCCCGCCGGGATGCGCAGCAACTGGCACGCATAAGCCAACTGCACCACGACCTCGTCTTCGCGCGGCCGCTCATAGCCGAGTTCTTCGAGGAATACCGGCGTCCGGGAGCCGCGGCCGGTGGCATCGACGACCAGGTCCGCGGTCAGTGTGCTAGCCCTGTCGAGGTCGCGGTCGACGACCCGCACGCCGGTTATCCGGCGGCGGTCCGGCGTGGCGGTCAGGCCCACGACGTCATGGCCCTCCCGAAATGTCACGTTGCGAATTGACCGAACACGTTGGCGGACATCCCATTCCAGCACTGGTCGACTCGGGGACAGCATCCGCGGAGCATCCGCCGACCGTCCCTTCCGCACCAACCGATGTCCCCCGAACGACCAGTCGAGTTTGGCGAAATCACCGTCGTCCCAACGGCTGACGCCGCGAGCTATCAGGTCGTCACTGAACCCCGGGAACAGATCGTCGAGAACTTCGATCAGCCGCGCAAGGCAGGCATGAATCAATCTGCCCTGCGGAACGCCTCGGCGGTTCACGGGCTCAGCCGGCAGAACGTCACGCTCGACGACCGTCACCCGGTCATAGAAGTCGGCCAGGACGCGAGCCGCCAACAGCCCGCCCATACTGGCACCCAGCACTACCGCGTGATCTCCGTGTTGCTCCATTGCACACCCCTGGCCGCTCGATGGACTCTTCGAAGTCTCCGGCGGGCCGAAGCGGTGTGCCTAAGTAGTGGAGTACTTAATTTCGGTTGTGCGCGCCACTGAGGCAGCGCGTCGGTGCCGGTCAGCGAGCGATCACTGCCGCGATCCGCGCGGCGACCTCAGCGGCCACCTGTTGAGCCGCGGGCCCAGTTCCGGGCACGTAGCGGTCGGCGGCAGCGTCGTATTCGGCGCCGGCGATGGTTCCGTGGTCGGCGTCCAGTTCGGCGAGCTGCACCGGCCATCCGTTATGTTCGAGCGCCGCGGCGAACTCCCGGCTGGCGCTTACGGGTACGACGTCGTCGGCCAGGCCGTGCAGCAACAGGAACGGCGCCGCGACGCGGTCTGACTGCAACATGTCGGTGAGTGCACGCCCCGAGATCGGGTCCGGAGCCATGAAGGCACCCGCCAGGCACACCGTATGCGCCAGTTGCACTTTCATGTCGACGGCGTTGAGGGTCACCCCAGCCGCCGCGGCCGCCCCCATTGACCACCCAACCAGCACGATCGGACCCTCGGCTCGCCGGCAGGCGAACTGCAGCGAACCCAGCAGGTCCGCCCGCCCGCCGTCGTCGGCATGGGAGTTCCAATCCGGCGCCACTACCGCAGTGCCGTGCTCGGCCAGCAGTCCGGCGAGTGGCCGGACGGCGACGCGGGCATCGGTCTGCATGCCGTGCCACAGCAGGATCGTGGGCTGGTCGGGGCCGCCGAAGACGTCGGCCGAGCGTCCTGGGGCGTACTCCACCGTCTCCATGCCCCCGTGTGCCCCGTCCGCGGGGATCCAATCAAGTCCGGCACCACCCCGTACCGTGGATGGGTGTCCAGAACCCGCGATTCCGACGCTTGCCCGGGTGCGCTGCAGGTGCATCAGGCCGCGGACGGTGCCCTGGTGCGGGTGCGGTTGCCGGGCGGCAGGATCAGCGCCGCCCAATTGGGCACGCTTGCCGGGGTGGCGCAGGAATTCGGCTCGGCGACGCTTGAGCTGACCGCGCGCGGCAACGTGCAGTTGCGGGCTATCACCGATGTCACCGCGGTCGCCGAAGCGGTCGCGGCGGCCGGGTTGCTGCCGTCAGCGACCCACGAACGCGTCCGCAACATCGTCGCGTCGCCGCTGTCGGGCCGGGTCGGCGGCAACGCGGACGTGCGACCATGGATCACTGAACTGGACGCGGCGATCTGCGCCGAATCCCGCCTCGCCGACTTGGGCGGCCGGTTTTTCTTCAGCCTCGACGACGGCCGGGGTGACGCATCCGGGCTGTGCGCCGACGCCGGTGTGCACGTCGCCCCGGACGGCCCGACGCTGCTGCTGGCCGGGCGGGATACCGGCGTTCGACCCGGCGACGTCACCGCGACCCTGGTCGATATCGCACTGCGGTTCCTTGAGATTCGCGGAAAAGCTTGGCGGATAACGGAACTGGCAAACCCGGCCGAACTGCTGCCCGGCGCTCAACTCGGCACCGCCTTCGTCCCGGCCGAAAAACCGCCGATCGGCTGGATAACCCAGGACAACGGCAGGGTGACGCTGGGCGCCGCGGTGCCGCTGGGCGTCTTGGCGGCCCGAGTCGCCGAGTTCCTCGCGGCGATCGAGGCGCCCGTGGTGTTCACGCCGTGGCGCACGGTGCTGGTGTGTGACCTCACCGAGGAGGTGGCCGACGTCGCGCTGCGGGTGCTGGCGCCCCTGGGCCTGGTGTTCGACGAGAACTCGCCCTGGCTGACCGTGAGCGCGTGCACCGGCAGCCCCGGCTGCGCGCGCTCCCTCGCCGACGTGCGCGCCGACGCCGCGGCCGCGCTGGACCCGGCCTACCCCGTGCACAGGCACTTCGTCGGTTGTGAACGCGCGTGTGGCAGCCCGCCGCACGGAGAAGTGCTGGTCGCTACCGGGACGGGCTATCAGGTACGCAAGTCTTAAGGTGGGCGGGTGCTCGACTACATCCGCGATGCTGCGGAGATCTACCGGCAGTCGTTCGCGACGATCCGCGCCGAAGCCGACCTGACGCGCTTCCCCGCGGATGTCGAGCGCGTGGTGGTCCGATTGATTCACACCTGCGGTCAGGTCGACGTCGCCGAGCACGTGGCATTCACCGACGACGTCGTGGCCCGGGCGGGCGCCGCCCTGCGCGCCGGTGCACCCGTGCTGTGCGATTCGTCCATGGTGGCCGCCGGCATCACCACCGCGCGACTGCCGGCCGGCAACGAGGTGGTGTCGCTGGTCGCCGATCCCCGCGCGCCCGACCTGGCCGCCGCCCGCCAGACCACCAGGTCGGCTGCCGGCGTCGAGTTGTGGGCCGACCGCCTGGGCGAGGCGGTCGTGGCCGTCGGGAATGCGCCCACCGCGCTGTTCCGGCTGCTGGAGCTGATTGACGAAGGCGCGCCCACGCCGGCGGCGGTGCTGGGCGGGCCGGTCGGGTTCGTCGGTTCGGCGCAGTCCAAGCAGGAGCTGGTGGAACGCCCGCGCGGCATGTCCTACCTGGTGGTGCGGGGACGCCGGGGCGGCAGCGCCATGGCCGCCGCCGCCGTCAACGCGATAGCGACCGAGCGCGAATGACGCCGCGGGGCACGCTGTGGGGGGTCGGGCTGGGCCCCGGCGATCCGGAGTTGGTGACGGTCAAGGCGGCCCGGGTGATCGGCGAGGCAGACGTGGTGGCCTATCACAGCGCCCGTCACGGCCGCAGCATCGCGCGCGGCATCGCCGCACCGTACCTGCGGCCCGGGCAGATCGAGGAACACCTGGTGTACCCGGTGACCACCGAGACCACCGATCATCCTGGGGGTTATGCGGGCGCGCTGGAGGACTTCTACGTCGAAGCCACCGAGCGGATCGCCGCGCACCTGGCCGCCGGGCGCGACGTGGCGCTGCTCGCCGAAGGCGACCCGCTGTTCTACAGCTCCTACATGCATCTGCACACCCGGCTCACCGAGCGGTTCGACGCCGTGATCGTGCCGGGCGTGACCTCGGTCAGCGCCGCCTCGGCCGCCGTGGCAACCCCGTTGGTGGCCGGCGACGAGGTGCTGTCGGTGCTGCCCGGCACCCTGCCGGTGGGCGAGTTGACCCGGCGGCTGGCCGACGCCGACGCGGCGGTGGTCCTGAAGCTGGGGCGCTCCTATCACAATGTGCGCGAAGCGCTTTCGGCAGCCGGTCAACTCGACGACACGTTCTACGTGGAGCGGGCCAGCACCCCGGGGCAGCGGGTGCTGCCCGCCGCCGACGTCGACGAGTCCAGCGTGCCCTACTTCTCGCTGGCCATGCTGCCGGGCGGACGGCGTCGGCACCGGGCGGCGGGCTCGGTCGCCGTGGTGGGTCTGGGTCCGGGGGGCACCGAGTGGATGACACCGCAAAGCCGGAGCGAGCTGGCCGGCGCGACGGACCTGATCGGCTACGGCGGATACCTGGACCGGGTCCCCGTACGCGAAGGCCAGCGGCGCCACCCCAGCGACAACACCGACGAACCGGCCCGTGCCCGACTGGCTTGCTCGCTCGCCGAACAGGGCCACGCCGTGGCGGTGGTGTCCTCAGGCGACCCGGGCGTGTTCGCGATGGCCACCGCCGTGCTGGAGGAAGCCAAACAGTGGCCGGGCGTACAGGTTCGGGTGATTCCGGCGATGACGGCGGCGCAAGCGGTTGCCAGCCGGGTGGGCGCCCCGCTGGGGCATGACTACGCGGTGATCTCGCTGTCGGATCGGCTCAAGCCGTGGGAGATCATCGCCGCCCGACTCGAGGCCGCGGCCGCCGCTGATCTGGTCCTCGCCATCTACAACCCGGCGTCGAAGTCCCGGACGTGGCAGGTGGGCGCCATGCGCGATGTGTTGCTCAAACACCGCGACCCCGGCACGCCAGTCGTCGTCGGGCGCAACGTGTCCGGGCCCGACGAGGACGTCCGGGTGGTGCCGCTGACCGAGCTGAACCCCGCCGATGTCGACATGCGCTGCCTGCTGATCATCGGCTCCTCGCAAACTCAGTGGCAGTCAACCGATTTCGGGGACCGGGTGTTCACTCCCCGTCGTTACCCCGGCTAAACCGCCAAGGCGGACGCCACAATCCGCGCGGCGTCGGCGACGAACCCCTCGTTGGGTTGCGCGTCATAGCCGCCGCCGACGAAATCGGAGTAGATGGCGATCACGTGCGGCGCTCCGCTGGGCGACCACACCACCGCGACGTCGTTGGTTCGGCCGTAGTCGCCCGAACCGGTCTTGTCGGCCACTTTCCAGTCGGGCGGGAATGCCGCGCGGATTCGCTTGCCGCCGGTGGTGTTTCGGGTCATCCAGTCGACCAGCAGCGCCCGCTTGTCGGCCGGTAAGGCGGCACCGAGCAGAAGTTGTTGAAAGACAAGGGCGATTGCGTGGGGTGTCGTGGTGTCCCGCGGGTCGTCAGGCGCGTCGCGGTTGAGTTGCGGCTCGGGTTGGTCGAGCCGACTCACGTTGTCCCCCAAGGTGCGCAGGTAGGTGGTGAAGCCCGCGGGTCCGCCGACCTCGGCGAGCAACAGGTTGGCGGCGGTGCTGTCGCTGTAGCGGACAGCGGCATCGCACAACTGCCCGACCGTCATCCCGGTGTCGACGTGCTGCTCGGTTACCGGCGATACGGAGTTGATGTCGGACCTGCGGTAGCTGACCAGCTTGTCAAGGTGATCGAGCGGGTACTGGTGCAGGACCGCCGCGGCCAGCGGCGCTTTGAAGGTGGAGCAGAAGGCGAACCGCTCATCGGCGCGGTAGGCGATCACCGGCTCGGGCACGTAGACGCCCAGTCGCCCCTCGTATCGCCGCTCCAATTGGTCGAACTGGTGGGACAGGTCGGGCGGCGCCTTGGTGGTTGCGCTCGGCGCGGCCGGTTGGTCGGCCTTGGGGGCGCGCGCACACGCGGACAATGCGAGCCCCGCGGCCACGAAAAGTGCTTGGCGGCGGGTCAGGGGTGGAATCTGCGCGCGCATATCGCGCAACAGTGTGTCACGCGCCGCCATCCCAGCTGTTGGGCAGCATCGGCAGGGTGCTGTCGTCAGCCAAGGTGACCAAGCCAGCTGCGGGCGCCGCGCCGGAAATGGTTGCGGCGCTCGCGAATCCGAGCGGACCGGCGCCGGCCACCGACGGAGCCGCGGGTGCGGCGGCGTCCAGGTATTCATAACGGTTGCCCTGATCCTTCAGCGTCGCGCCCCGGTGGCGACGGCGCCGGACCCGGTCGTCCGCCGCGCCGGGCGCCGGCACCGGGGCTACCGTGTCGTCGGGCGCCGGCTCGGGGGCCTGGCGACGCGCGCGGTTACTGGCGCTACTCCGGGCGGACAACTCCGACAGACCCACCGCGTACAGGGAATCGCTGACACCGGCCGTCGCCCCCGTCGGGTCGGTGAGGGTGGGACCGAAGCCGGCCGGCCCGCCGCCGGTCGGGCCCGCCCCGGTGGTGGTCACCGCACTGGGTGCGGCGGTGCTGGGTGCGGCGTGGCTCACGCTCGTCGGCGCCACACCGGCCGTCGGCGGCACCGGGACACCAGCGGCCGGCGCGGCTGCGGTGGCCAGTGGCGTGGCGACCGAAAGCGGTATGGCGATGCCGGCCGCGCCGACGCCGATCGTCCCACCCACTCCGACCGCACCCAGGCCGGACGCGACGACGAATACCGGGGCCAGTGACACTGCCAGGCTGACAGCCTGTTGGCCGAACGGCCAAAAGATCATCAAAGTGTGGAACGTGGCCCACGCCAGCGCCGTGGCCAGCACCGGAGAGATGCCGGGAATCTGCCCGAGCGCGGCGCTGAGCCCGTTGGCGAAGGGGACCGCCGGGATGGGCCAGCCGCCGGGATTGAGGTCCTTGGAGACCGGCCAGGCGAACTTCGAGGTGTACTGCTGAATGACGGCAGCCAGCTGGTCCTGCCAGGTGGTAGGCGCGGCGGCCTGCTGAGCGGTGTCGCCGTGCTGCGCGACGATCTTCGGCGCCGGCGTGGTGACTGGTTCGGCGGCGACCGCGGTCTCCGCGGCGGCCTGGTAAGTGGTCATGGTCTCGGCGGCCTGCAGCCACATGCGCACGTAATCGGCCTCGTTGAGGGCGATGGGGATGGTGTTGATGCCGAAGAAGTTGGTCGCCACCAGCGCTGCGTGGACGGCATGGTTGGCGGCGAGTTCGGCCAGCGTGGGCATGGCGGCGAGCGCGGCGGTGTAGGCGCTGGCGGCGGTTGTGTGGGTGGCGGCGGCTTCGGCGCTTTTCGCGGCGGTGTTCAGCAGCCACGCCAGGTAGGGGGCGTGCGCGGTCACATACGCTTCGGCGGTGGGTCCGTCCCATGCGCCTTGCACCGCGCCGAGTAGCTCGGTGAGTTCGTCGGCCGCCTCGGTGTACGTGGCGCTCAGCGACGACCACGCCTGCGCCGCCGCCAGCAGCGATTCCGGCCCCGGCCCGCTGCTCAACAGCGCCGAGGGCACCTCCGGCGGCAGGGCCAGCCATAGCGGAGCCGTCATCGTCGGCGACCTGCCCCCAGCAGCATTACCTACCTCCCCCAGAGCCGCTCGGGCTGTGAGCGGCTTCCGTTCAGGTAGTCGGATCGGTACGCGCGCTAGTTCCCTACATTTGAATTTGATGTGTGGTCGCTAACCCAATGCACGGCCTCTTCGACGGTGCCAACAGTCCGCACCCCGTCCGGTAGCGGCGGTCGCGCCACCATCACGACGGGAATGCGCAACGCGGCGGCCGCATCCAGTTTCCCGCGGGTCATCTCACCGCCGCTGTTCTTGGTCACCAGCGCATCGATGCGGTGGTCGGCCATCAGTCGGCGTTCGTCCTCGTAGCGATAGGGCCCCCGAGAGAGCAGCAGCCGGTGGCGCCGCGGCAGTCGGGCGTCGTCGGGTGCGGTGACAGCGCGAATCAGGAACCACGCGTCGCTGTCGGCGAATGCGCCGACCGCCGACCGGCCGGTGGTCAGGAAGACCCGTGCATAGCCCTGTCGCGCAACCTCTTCGGCAGCGGAGTGATCCGAGGCCACGACGGTGGCTGCCCCCGGATCCCACGCGGGCCGGGCGAGCACGAGATGCGGTAGGTGCAGTTCGCGGCAAACCTGTGCGGCGTGGGCGGTCATGGTCGCCGCGAACGGGTGGGTGGCGTCGACGACCGCGTCGATGCGTTCGTCACGCAGCCACCGGCGCAAACCCCCGATGCCGCCGAACCCGCCGATGCGCACCGGGCCCACCGGCAGCGCCGGATCGGGCACCCGGCCGGCCAGTGAACTGACGATATCGACCTGCGGGTGCAGGGCTTGGGCCAGAGCGCGCCCTTCGGCGGTGCCGCCCAGCAGGAGCACCCGCATCAATGGTCCCGGCGTCTGGCCACCGAATACAGATAGCTGTCGGTGAATCCTTCGGCGGCCAGCACATCTCCGACGACGATGACGGCGGTTTTGGTAATGCCGGCCTGCCGCATCTGGGCGGCGATGTCGGCCAGGGTGCCGCGCAACACGGCCTGTTGCGGCCAGCTGGCGAAAGCCACCACGGCAACCGGCGTTTCGGGCCGGTAGCCACCGGTCAGCAGCTGGGGAACGATGGCGTCGATTTGCGCGGCGGCCAGATGCAACACCAGGGTGGCACCGGTTGCGGCGAGGCTCGGCAGGTCTTCACCGGGCGGCATCGCCGTGGACAGGGTCGATACCCGGGTCAGCGTCACGGTCTGGGCGACACCGGGCACGGTCAGTTCACGCTTGAGCACCGCGGCGGCGGCGGCGAAAGCCGGTACACCAGGCACGATTTCGTAGCTGATGCCCAACGCGTCGAGCCGGCGGCACTGCTCGGCCAAGGCACTGTACAGCGATGGGTCACCGGAGTGCAGCCGCGCCACGTCCTGACCAGCGGCGTCGGCGGCGGCGAGCTCATCGATGATCTGGTCCAGCGTGAGCGGGCCGGTGTCGATGACACTCGCGTCCGATCGGCAGTGCGTTAACAGGTCTTGCGGCATGATCGAGCCGGCGTACAGGCACACCGGGCACCTTTCGAGCAGCCGCAGCCCGCGCACGGTGATCAGGTCCGCCGCGCCGGGGCCGGCGCCGATGAAGTACACCGTCATCGCTTCACGACTAACCATTGGGTGACGGGATGCTGCGGTCGCCACCCGCTGAAGCCGCCCAACGGTTCAGCCTGGTAATGCTGAAACCGGCGCAAGTCACCGCCGTAGCGGGAACGGCTCTGCGCGAGCACACTTTCCGACTCCACGGTGACCGCGTTGGCGACCAACCGACCGCCAACGGGCAGGTGCTTGAGGCAGGCGTCCAGGAGGTCGGGATGGGTGAGCCCGCCGCCGATGAAGATTGCCGACGGTGCCGGGGCGCCGCCGAAGCCGCTGGGTGCCGCCCCGCGCGTTTCGACGTTCACCCCGTGCGCCGCCGCGTTGGCGACGATGTTGGTGCGGCGACGTTCGTCGCGTTCGAACGCCACGGCGGTACAGCCCGGCCCGCCGCGGCACCATTCGACGGAGATGCTGCCCGAACCCGCCCCGACATCCCAAAGTCGTTGTCCCGGGGCCGGAGCCAACGCTGCCATCGTGACCGCCCGGATGGCATGTTTGGTGATCTGGCCGTCGTGGACGAAGGCCTCGTCGGGAAGTTGCGCCATCCGTTCGTCGGGCAGGTAATGCACCGCAACCACATTGAGATCGTCGACGTCGACGGGGCATGATCGGCCCAGTCCCGCGCGGTGCCGTCGCGACGGCGCTCGGCGGGCGAACCTAGTTGTTCGAGCAGGGTCAATTCCGAGTCGCCACGACCGTGCTGCGTAAGCAGCCCGGCCAGGGTCATTGGTGTTGTTCTGTTGCGGGACAGAATAATTGCTCGTCCCCCGCGCCGCGCCGCCGTGTGCGGCTCGGCGGTGACCAGGCTGATCACCTCGGTGTCGTGGACGTTCCAGCCCATCCGGGCGCAGGCCAGGGTGACCGATGAGACATGAGGCAGGACCCGCACGTTGGCGGCGCCGAACAGCCGGATCAGCGTGCCGCCTATGCCGTGCAGCAGCGGATCTCCGCTAGCGACGATGTGGACATCGTCCGGTGCGTCGTCCAGGAGCTTCTCCAAGGCGGGCAGCAACGGCGAGGGCCACTCCCGACGCGGTGCGCTCACCGAGTCGTCGAGCAGGTCGAGTTGTCGTTTCGACCCGTATATCAGTGTGGCGCTGCGTAGTTCGGACCGGGATTGAGCCGATAGGCCGGACATGCCGTCGGCGCCGATGCCGACCACGATGATCATCTCGGCATCCTGCGCCAGACGAATTGCGGTAACAGCTTCAAAGTGAAGAACATCGGCCGCAGCGCCCACGGGATCCAGACGCTGCGTCGGCCTTTGGCCATAGCTTTCGCCGTGGCGGCGGCGACCTGCTGAGGCGTGCTGGACAACGGCGCCGGTTTCATGCCCTCCGTCATACGCCCGATGACGAATCCGGGGCGAGCGATCAGCAGCCGCACCCCGGTGCCGTGCAGCGCGTCGGCCAGTCCGTTGGCGAACCCGTCCAGACCGGCCTTCGCCGAGCCGTAGACGTAGTTCGCCCGGCGGACCCGCACGCCGGCCACCGAGGAGAACACGACGAGCGATCCCCGGTTGGCGGTGCGCATCGCCGCCGCCAGAATCGTCAGCAAGCTGACCTGCGCGACGTAATCGGTGTGCACGATGGCGACGGCGTGCGCGGCGTCGGTCTCGGCGCGGGCCTGGTCGCCGAGGATGCCGAAGGCCAGCACCGCGGTGCCGATGGGTCCGTGCTCGGCGATGATCGCCTCTACGAGACGAGCATGGGAATCGAGGTCGTCGGCGTCGAACTCCTTGGTGTACACCGCTGCCGCACCGGCCTCTCGCACCGCGGCCACCTGGTCGTCGAGTTCGTGCGCTCGGCGCGCCGCCAGCAGCAGCGTGGCTCCGGGGGCCAGGTGCCGCGCGAGCTCGATGCCGATCTCGCTGCGGCCGCCGAAAATTACTACCGGACCGCTGCCCGTGTCATCCACGGCTGTGATTATGGCCTGCGCTAGCGTGAAGGGCGATGGCCAAGACCACTACGCGGCTCACCGACGACGCGCTGGCGTTTCTCTCCGAACGCCATCTGGCGATGTTGACGACGCTGCGGGCCGACAATTCGCCGCACGTGGTGGCGGTGGGCTTCACCTTCGACCCCAGGACCCACATCGCCCGGGTGATCACCACCGGCGGTTCCCAGAAGGCCGTCAATGCAGAGCGCGGCGGCGTCGCGGTGCTCAGTCAGGTCGACGGCGCGCGCTGGCTGTCGCTGGAGGGCCGCGCCGTGGTCAACAAGGAGATCGATGCCATCCGGGATGCCGAGCTGCGGTACGCGCAGCGCTATCGCACTCCGCGGGCAAACCCGCGCCGGGTCGTGATCGAGGTCCAGGTAGAACGGGTACTGGGCTCGTCGGATCTGTTGGATCGCGGCTAGTCGCTCGCTGTTAGGGCGAGATCATGTAATTCACCCAGGCGCCACCGCCTGGGCCGGACGCCGCCCAGAGCCGCGAATTCTGAATACCTGTCCGGGGCAGCCCGAAGGTCAAGCCCATGGCGGTGCAGGCCGCGGCGGCATTGGCGAACGGGATCGCGGCCGTCACCGACCACGTGCCCGTTCCGCTGACGCAGGCCGCGGGATGCGCGTCGGTGCAGGGTGCCGCCACCCACCGTCCGTCGGTGCCCTGCAATGTGCACGAGCCGGCGCCCGCGCGCGGTTCGTCCGGCGCCCAGCTCCACAATGTCCCCTGGATGCGGCCATCCTCAGGAAGCAGCTGGTCGAGTCCGAACAAGTTGACGCCGCAGAACGTCATAGCTTGCACCTTGGTCGGCGTCAGTGCGGCCGGATTGTTGGGCGGCCGGGTGGGGTTGACCAACGCCGAGATAAAGGTCGAGTCCTCGAAGTAACGCACGATGTTGTTGGCGTAGACGGCCGGGCCATAGGTGGCGTCACACCTGGGGAACTGCTGGTAGTCGAACGTCGACCCGCTCTGCACCTCCTCGCCCTCCCAGCTGAAAACGGCCGTCCCCAGACCCGGCGAACAGTCACTGACGAGCACCACCTGTGCGCCGGCGGCCCTGACATCGTTGCGGGATATGTTGCGCGGGAAGGCCGCACAGCCGCTGGGGCCGATATCGGCGGGTGCGGGATGATAGATGAGGCTGGTCCCGTTTGGCCGCCGCAGAGCGGTTTCCATGGTGTTCAACGCCGAGGCGTACGCCGTCGCATCCTTCAGCTGATCTTCGATCATGATCAGCACGACTTCGTTGGGATGGGTATTCAACCAATCCGTAATGGTGGGAAGGACTTTGGAGAACAAGGGTTCGGTGGTGCAACCGAGGTTGGCCTGCTCGGGTGGACGTCCATGGCACACCGTGACGCCTGGGCGCCCGAGTTGGCCCAGCTGTGGGATGTAGTGCAGGTCCAGTTCGATGCTGCGCACGTCGATGTCGAGCTGCTGGGGCATCGACAGCTGCTGATTGGAGTCGGCGTGCGATGGGGTGAATTGGTTCGCCAGACTGTTGAACGAATTGTGGGTACCGAGCCACTGAGCCTCGCTGAAGGGCACCGCGTCACCGAGCGCGTACTGGAACTGCGCGGTGCGGTGTACCCATGACTGCAGATAGGCGGCGGTTGCCGCCTGAGTCACCTTGTGCGCCAACGGCACCAGACACAGACTGTCGGATACCCCGACACGGCGGCACTCCGCGGCGACCGCGTCGGCAAACTTGCCGGTGCCCGAACAGGGAAACGCGAACGGGCTGATGGCATTACATGGAGCCGTAGGTGACGGCGGGGTGGGCACCTCGTTGACATCCGCGGTGACGGGCGCACCCGACGTCAGGGCGAGCATGAAGGCAAACACGACGACGGCGCACTTGATCCACCGAGCGCTGGGCATGCGCTACCCTGGCACGGCCCAACAGACGGAGACGAGAAACGTTGTCGAACTGTAGGAGTGTTGAGATCACTTCGTGAACCAGGGCGGGCAAGGGTTGGCCTCGCCGAGGGGTGAATTGCGGGTGAGCCGACCGGAGATTAGCTTTCCCAGCGAAGGGAGGCCGCAGTGTTTGTTAACACCGAATTGTTGCGGGCGGGTGGTCGCGAGGCCAGCCGTGCGGGCACGCACACCGAGCAAGCGGCGCAGCATCTTTCGCGGGAGCCGCTGCCTGCCCGAATGTTCGGCGACTTCGGCGCGGGTGAGGCGTTTCGCGTGGCGGTCGGGGTCGCGCACGCTCACCAAATGCGAAACCTGTTGATTAACAAGAAGATCCTTAATGGCATCGGTGATCACGCCCAGCAGGCCGCCACAGCGTTTCACGTCACAGACGACGACAACGCCGGCCAGCTTCGAGCGGTGCGGTGCGACTCAGGCACATAAGCGTCGGGCGTCTGTTCGCCGAGGCTGGCGGCGACCCGTGGGCCGTCAACGCGAGCCTCCAGCGTGGTTGTCCGGCTCAGATCTCGTCGCTGGGTCAGGCGTTTCACGATGCGGGGCAACGGACCGCTGAGGCCGATGCCGCCTTCGAGGAAGCGCGCCGCCGCTTTGAGGCGTCCTGGAACCGCGAGCACGGCGACCATCCGATCAACGATGCCGCCGAGGTTCGCCGCGCCACCCAGTCACTGGGTATCCAGGCAGCGCAGCTCGCTGACATCGCAGCCAAATTAGAGCAGGTGGCGGCGCTGCTCGCCGAAGCGCAGCGGGCGGCCGGAGTCGTGCTCCGGGTTTTGGAACCTCGGTTAGAGGCCATTGACCACGAGATTGGCGAGGTGCTCGAGTCCGAGATGGTGTCGCTCCCCCTTTCCCCCGTGTATGCGGCGGTTCTCGCTCAGCGCGTCGACGATCTCCAAGACCAGGCCGTCGAAGTAACGGCGGCTGCGGTGCACCAGGTTGTGCACCTCCGCGAACTGTATTCAGAACAGCTACACCATCTGACGAAGCAGATGCGGACCCAGGACGGATACGATGTGGCGCCGATCGAGAACCTGGACGGCTACGAAGAAGAGTCGCCAGAGCGAGCCGAACAGGACGTTCACGCGGCGCTGGCCGGCGACCGGGCTGCGGCGTCCCGAGTGAATGAGGTGCTGGAGTCGATCACCGCCGATCAGCTCGCCGGCAAGACTCCGCTGACAGCCGACCAAGCTTCGGTACTCAGTCAGTTGCAGGCCCAGCAGCACGGCATGTCCATAGCTGCGCTGGCCGAAGCCGAACGGCGACTCGGTGACCAACGGCAGATGATCGCCAATTCGTGGCAGCTGATGAGTAACCCCGCCATCGTGTTTCCGCGCACCGAGCTCAAACCCGGTGCCCGGCAGGGGGATGCCCCGATGCGGGGCGGCGCGGCGCAGTTGCCCGAAAGCGTGCAGAAAGCGTTCGACGAACCCTTCACGATCCACAACGATCCGGTGTTGGGACCGATCCTGATCGGCGACCCGGTCAGGATCATTACCGACATCGTCATGCGCAGCAATCCCGCTTTTCAAACGAACACGGATCTGGATCGGCGGATGATCCAACGCACGGCGGTCGTGATGAACCGCACCTTCAATCCGCCCCCCGAGGCAGACTTCCCTAATCACCCGTTCAACAAGGTATTCGGCCAGTTGGTCGGCGACATGCTGGGCGCGGTCGCACCGGACCATCCGGTGGTGCATGACATGTTTACCGGGTCCGACCGCGACGCGTTCCTGCAACACGTCCTTCAACACCGGTGGGAGGACGGCGGAAAAGCCGTCGCCGCGATCTTCGACTGGACCGCACCGGCCGCCCATGGTCCGGAAGCCGGGATCGCCGGCGAAACCGCGAATGCCTATGGGTCCTACATCGGTTCACACGAACCCGACTTACTGCATCTACGCGGTGACGAGACGGTGGGCAAACGGAATCCCGAACTGGTGCGCGCCATGGCGCGCGGTCTGGCGCCGTATATCGGCAACATCACTGGGACACCGGGCGCTGTACCGGATCTCGGCTACTTCCCCGACACCTACGGTGACAACAACGACAGCGGCCGCTTGCCGATAGCCAAGGGCATATTCTCGGTGCTCAGTACCGACCGGATGGCCTCGGACTACTTCAACGGGCTCGCTGACCGCCAGGCGCTGGTCGCCGAGGGCCGCTACGTTCAAGCGCTCACCAGCGATGCACCCGACATCACGGGATACAACGCCGACTTGCACGATGCGATGACCCTGCGAGGACTGGTCAACTCCGGGATACACAATGCGGTTCAAGCCGAGGCCGAGAACCACCAGATAGCCGAAAACGCCGTGCAACGCGCGGAATACGACCAGATCAAGACCGCTTACGAATTGGGTGTGAGAACCACGTCGGCGGCGACGGGGCTGATACCGGAGGGAGGAGCCATAGCCGGGCCCCTTGTCGGCATCCTCGGCCAGGCGATCGAGGCCGAGGTGTTAGGGCCCGCACCGACCGAGACGCCGATGCCGACCGATCATCCGTTGGCCAACTTGTCGATTGGCCGAGCGGACCGCGAAATACTCAACGCGGTCATAGCCTCTGGACATCGCGTCGAGGGCATCCCGTTGCCGTATCTGATCAACGGGCGCATCGCCAGCCCAGATGAGTTGCTGGGCAGAGGTATTCCGGTGGAGTCCGGTGCCTACGACGCGACCTTGAGCCGGGCACTGGTTGGATTGTTGACTGAAATCTACGGCGACGACCCTGCCCGCTACGCGGCGCCCGACAAAGACATGATCCTGCGCTACAACGCGGTAACTAACGATCCCAACCCGCTGAAGCGATGATGCCGCGGGTGACTAACTCGATTCGTCGATAGGCGATAGCATCACCGAATCCCGTCGGCGGGTTACGGGTCGGGTGGAAGGACACGATGAGCGGGGACGACGAGCTACGCATCATCCTCGATCAGCTGTCACAGCTGCTCGGGATACCGCCACCGCCCGTAATCACCCCCGACCCGTTGGCGCCTGGGCATTCCAGCATCAGCCAGCTGCTCCGGGCGCTGGGCGCGGCGGCCAATGCCGGGGACGCCGAGGACAACGGCGAAGCGCAGGCCGGGCATGACGAGCGGGACGCGAAGGTCGCCGATGCGCTCGCCAAGTTCCCGGCCAACGAAGACGAGGCCGCCGCGCAACTGGCCGGTGTCGGAGGCGCGGGGCAAATGTCCCAGATGCTGCAGCAGATGCCGCAGATGGCCTCTGGAATCGCGGGCGGCATTGCCGGTGCCTTGGGAGGCATCCTGCAGCCGTTCAGTCAGATTCCCCAACAGCTCGCCCAGGCCGGACAGCAAGCGATGCAGGCCGGAATGGGCATGATGCAGCAGGGCGCTGGCGCCGGTACCGCCGAGCCGGCCGATCTGCTCGGAGCCGACGATGAGCTTGGTGCTGGTGGCGGTGGCTTCGCCGGTGGCGCCGGTGGCGGCGGCGGCGGTGATGGCGCGGGGGGCTTTGAGGGGACCACCCCGACCGCGATGCTGGGACCGCCGCCGACTCCGTCGGCCGGTACGGTGCCGGCATCGTCGCAGGCGACATCGTTGCCCGCACCGAGTGCGCCCGAGCCGTCGGCCGCTCCGCGCGGCGCGATGGGCGGCGCGATGCCGATGATGCCGCCCGGAGCCATGCACGGCGGCGGCGGTACCGGCAATGATGCGAAACCCGACACCAAACGCATCGTCGGACCGACCGTCAAGAATGGCGCGCCGGTGCATGGACGGATCACGACGCCGCCGCCCCTGCCCGCGGTGACCAAGCATGTCGATGGCAAGCCGGTGGCGACGCGGCGGATCCTGCTGTCTGACGACAAGACCGATGCTGAGGGTTCGCCGGGTCGCTGACTGGGCCTGTAGCAATGACATTTTTGAAGGTGACCCGCTGATCAATCGTCAATTGAGGGGCTGTAGCAAAGACTGACTGGCGCTTTCGTGGTGGAACGATACGATCCACGCGTGTCCAACGTGCCCCCACCGCAACCCCCCGCGTGGCCATCTACGCCGCCAGCTACGCGTCGTCAACCGTCGCGCTGGCTGGGGCTGGTATCGCTGGGGATCGCGTTGCTTGCGATTGGAGTCGCCTTAGGCGCCTGGTTGCGACCGCTGCCGAAGAACGAGCCTCCGCCGGCCCCGACGTACACGAGCCAGCAGGTTGCAGACGCGAAGGTGAAGGTGTGCGCTGCGTACGCGAAGGTGCGAGAGGCGCTGACCGTAGCTGGTGCCCGAGGTAGTAGCAACGATCCGACGGTGAGCCTCGCTATCGCCACAGCTTCGCGCCAAGCCCTCGACGTAGGCAGCCGCTACTTGCTAACGACACTTACTCAGGAACGAGCTACAGCGTCCGAGCTGGCAAGTGCGACACGCGCTCTCGCGAATTTGTATCAAGAATTGACGGTCAGTTACTTAGCCGATAAATCCGATACTGACATAGCCCAACTGCGGCAAGCAGCCGAAGCGCCGACAGCAACAATCGACAAGATCTGTAAATGACTGATTTTCCGCCTGGCGAATGGTCGTTTCTTCTAATCGGCGATAATTGGCCAACGGAGCAAGAATTACTTGTACTAGAACAGGGAAAAACCCGGCGTCACGCATCGAAGACGGGTTTCTATCATTTCGCGGATGAATTAGCAAGCGTTCGCACTAGTGAGCTAGCCGAGCAGCGGGGACTGACGGTGGAGGATCTTCGCGAGGCGTTTCAGCGCGGGGCGACTCAGGCTAGGGGCGCGGCAGAGAAAAACGGCATTAAGGAAACTGCGTATGGGACCGCAATAGACAGCGTTAAGAGCTTACGGCAGGCTTTGACCGAGATTGCGCAAGAAGGCAACCGAGAAATTAATCGGATTCAAGCATCGCCAACACCTGGGCCCGCAAAGATCGCCCAAGTCGTTGAACTCGTTCAGAAGTGCCGAACGGAAGCAAATGCTGTTGCGGCGAAATATGGAGCGAATATCCTTGATGCGATTCAAAGGATACTTGACGCTGATGGGGCTGAAGTGTCGGCTCGAAGTTTCGCTCAGGCAGCGGGAGCCGATGCTACCCAGCTATTCCGGCAAAGGGACAGTCAGCAGGACCTCGAGACTCGAGTGGGTGAGCTTCTGAGCGGATCGCATGGCTCAACTGGCATTCCTAGCAACGCCAGTACGCACGAACAACTGGACTCGCAATCTCCAGGCACGTCTATGCAGAGCGATGGTCCGTTGCCCTGCAATCTAGCGACGACTCCCCATCCTGTTACGGCAGCTGGCCGTTCGTCGAGGTTCACCTCCGCTGCAGGCTTGCCAAACAATTCCAAGACACAGCCGATGACTAGCCCCGTGACTGGAAATGTGCCGGCTCCGATATCACTTACTTCTTCCCCACACTCACCCGCCGCACCCACCATCTCGGCACCAAGCCTCACTTCCCCTGCGGTAGCCCCGCTCCCGCCCACCCCCGGCGCTATGCCCGGATTGTCGGGCGCCCCGTCCACTCCCGCCCTCCCAAGCCCCACAATCACACCCGCCGAACTCGCCCAAAGTTTCAACAAGGGATTGGAGTCCGGCGCACCATTCTCGGCCGCAGGCCATGCCGTGCCGTCAATGCCAATGACGCCGACCGAGCCCCAAATGTCGCATGCCGCAACAGCAATGCCTGCGACCACTGCCGCGCCAGTACACGTGCCCCTAGCGGACACGCCCGCGCCAACCCACCACACGCCCGCTCCGGAGGCCCCGCAAGCACCGGCAATTGTTGCCGCGGCTGCCCCGGCACCGATCGCGCCCGCGCCGCCCCCGGCCGCCGGCGCACTGCCGACCTACGGGTCCGACCTTCGGCCTCCGGTATCAACCACCTTCACTCCCCCGTCAACGCCCAACCCTCCGCCGGTGTCAGCGACGCCAAGTTCGGCACCGGTGAGCCCGTCCGGGGCTCATGCCAGTCCGAGCCAACCGGCGGTCGTCCGCCAAACCACGACGTCAGCGCAACCCGCGCCGCCGAACGCCACCGCCGCGCAAGCCGTCACTGCCACCGCGACCGGCGCGGCGGTCGGCGCGGCGTCAGCCGATGCGACAGCGCGTGCCCGGCTACAGCACCTGGTCGACGCGGTCGCCCGTCAGCAACCACGCCTGGCGTGGGCCGCCGGCGACCGCACTAATGGCACCACGGTGCTGGTGACCGACCTGGCCGGCGGCTGGATCCCGCCAGGCATCGCACTCCCCGCAGCGGTAACCTTGCTGCCGCCGGCACGACGGCGCGGCAACCTCGAATCCTTGCTCGGTGAAGTCACCGTCACCGCGAGCTACACCCCGATCCATCAGCTCCCGCACGACATCGAGCCGCCGTCGACGTCGCCGCGGCCGCGTTCCGCGCCGGACATCCCCGACCTCGGCTGGGAACTCAGCCAGGCAACCCAATGGCGCGACGGCCTGCCCCGGCTGGCCCACACCCTGGCCAAGGCGGCCTCTGCGGGCACAGGCGTGCTGGACTCGGAAATCCTTCTGCTGCAACAACATCTGGGCAATATCAGCAGCCGGGTCCTGGATAACTACCCCAACGACATCAACACCCACGACGTCGGCAACTGGCAGCTGCTCGCGGCAATCGACGCCCTGGTAGCGGGCGACAAGAACGCCGCCAACTACCACCTCGCCTGGTTCCTAGCCGGCGAACCGACTGCCCAACGGCCGAAGAACTAACCCACCACAATCAACTCGTGCGGACGGTTGTTGACCGAGACGGCCCCATCCGAAGTCACCACCACAATGTCCTCGATGCGAGCGCCCCAACGACCGGGGAAGTAGATGCCCGGCTCGATGGAGAACGCCATGCCCGCGGCCAGCGGCAGGCCATTGCCGGCGACGATGTACGGCTCTTCGTGCACGCACAACCCAATGCCGTGGCCGGTGCGATGCACGAAATACTCGGCGAGACCCGCCGAGGCCAGGACATCACGGGCTGCGGCATCGACCTGCTCTGCCGTCACCCCGGGCCGGACGGCCTCGAACGCGGTGCGCTGCGCCAGCTGCAAAGTCGAATATTGCTCGGCCACTTCATCACTCGGTTCGCCGAGACTGTAGGTGCGGGTCGAGTCAGAATGGTAGCCCGGCCCATACGTGCCGCCAATGTCAACGACGACGATGTCCCCCGCTGCCAGCTTCCTGTCCGAGAAGCCGTGATGCGGGTCCGCACCGTGTGGACCCGATCCCACGATGACGAACGCCACCCCCGAATGCCCTTCGGCGACAATGGCTTCGGAGATGTCCGCGGCAACCTCTGCCTCCGTGCGGCGCGGCACCAAGAACGAGGGCACCCGGGCATGCACCCGATCGATCGCCGCACCCGCTGCCGACAGGGCGTCGATTTCGGCCGCTTCCTTGACCATTCGCAGTTCACGCAGCACGTCAGTGGCCAACACCGGCATTACACCCAGCACCTCGGCCAGCGGCAGCAGGTGCAGGGCCGGCATGGAGTCGGTCACGGCCACCGCGGGCGCCCCGCGGCCCAGCGCCGCACCCACCAATCGGTAGGGGTCGTCGCCGTCGACCCAATCGCGGACGGCGAGGTCCAGTTCCCCGGCGGCGGACTCCTTCAGTGAGGCGAGCTCCAGCCGCGGCAACACCACGGTCGGATCGCCCTCGGCCGGCACCACCAAGGCGGTCAGTCGCTCGAATGTTTCCGCCCGGGACCCGAGCAGATACCGCAGGTCATAGCCCGGGGTGATCACCAAGCCGGCCAGCCCGGCCTGCCCGGCCAGGGCGGCGGCGGCCCGGAGCCGACGAGCATAGACCGCGGCCTCGAATCGGTGAGAGTCCATGCCAGCCAGGCTAACCGGGCGGCCCTGGCAGGATTACCGGCATGCCCGCTCCCCTGTTGCTGCTCGACGGCGCCAGTATGTGGTTCCGCTCGTACTTCGGAGTGCCGTCGTCGATCAAGGCGCCCGACGGCCGGCCGGTCAATGCCGTCCGCGGATTCCTCGACTCGATGGCGGTGGTCATCACCCAACAGAAACCCAGCCGACTCGCGGTCTGCCTGGACCTGGATTGGCGGCCCCAGTTCCGCGTCGACCTCATCCCGTCGTATAAGGCACACCGGGTGGCTGAGCCCGAACCGGCGGGAGAACCCGATGTGGAGGAGGTGCCCGACGAGCTGACACCGCAGATCGACATGATCATGGAATTGCTCGACGCCTTCGGGATTCCGACCGCCGGGGCGCCCGGCTACGAAGCCGACGACGTCCTCGGCACGCTGGCCGCCCAGGAACGCGACGACCCAGTGGTGGTGGTCAGCGGCGACCGCGACCTGCTGCAGGTGGTTGCCGACGACCCCGTCCAAGTCCGGGTCCTCTATCTGGGCCGCGGCCTGGCCAAAGCCACCCTGTACGGCCCCAAAGAGGTGGCCGAGCAGTACGGAGTGCCGGTGCACCGGGCCGGCCCGGCCTACGCCGAACTCGCCCTGCTACGCGGCGACCCGTCGGACGGGCTGCCTGGCGTACCGGGCATCGGCGAGAAAACCGCCGCCTCCCTGCTGGCTCAGCACGGCTCGCTGGACGACATCTTGGCTGCGGCCAACGACCCGAAATCCAAGCTGGCCAACGGAATACGAACCAAGCTGCGCAAGTCCGCCGACTACATCGAGGCCGCGCAGAACGTGGTACGGGTCGCCACCGACGCGCCGGTCACGCTGTCGACGCGCACCGATAAGCTGCCGCTGCACGCGGCTCACCCGAGACGCACCGCGGACTTGGCGACGCAATACGGGGTTGGATCCTCGATCGCGCGACTGCAAAAGGCGCTGGACCGGCTGCCCGACTGACTACTGCGGCCGACCGACCTCGTAGGTGCCTTTGTCGTCCTGGAACGTCACCGTCACACGCTTTGACGCGCCGTCGATGCTCACAGTGCAGTCGAAGGTGCCGCCCTTCTTCACCACCGGGTCAGAACCGCCGTTGCACTTGACGTCCTTGACATTCTTGGCGCCGTAGCCGTTGGTCTCATCGGTCAGGATCGACTGCACACCGGAGTTGGCCTTGTTGACATCCAGCTTGGTGGTGACGAAAAACCCGGGTACCACAAATCCCAATACCAGAATGACGATCAAAAACAGCAGCGCGATCCCGCCGGCCACCGCACCGATGAAAGCCTTTGAGCGTTTGGGGCCTTGTGCCGGTTGCCCGTAGGTCTGCGGCGGCGGGTATTGCCCGGGCTGGCCCGGCTGCCCGTACTGCGGGGGCTGGCCGTACTGGGGCGGCTGGCCGTATTGGGGCTGACCGTACTGGGGTGGCTGACCGTACTGCGGTGTTCCACCGTATTGGGTGGCCTGCGAACCGTAGTCGGAACCGTATTCCGGCTGCGCATACTGCTGCGGGTAGGCCTGCTCGGCGGGCTGCTGGTAGCCCGGATACTCGGCGGCCGGATATGACTGCGCGTGCCAGGTCGCGTCCTGACCGCTGCCCGGTTGCTGCCAGGGCGACCCCGCCATGGTCGGGTCCGAGGAACCCGGGCTGGGCTGCTGCCACCTCGGGTCTGGTCCCTGCGGTCCACTCATCACTGCTCCTCAGTCCGATTTGTCCTGGCCAACCGTGGCCCCCGTGGTCGTATGCCGATCACACCGTAGCTCCGGCCTAGCCTACCCGGCGTCAACTGCGACGACGCCGCGCCGAATGTCATTGATAGCGCGCTTGGCCGTTGCCCGCACGTCCGGATCCGGGGCCGCGTTGCGGACTTGGTCGAGCAGGTCGAGGATCTGGCGGCACCACCGGACGAAATCACCTGCTGACAAGGGTGCGCCGCTGCCGGCCGCCTCGGCCGCGGCCAACGCCGCCGCGAGGTCGCCGGTGCGCGCCCACCGGTAGATCACCGGGACGAAGCCGTCATCGGGTTCCCGGCTCTGAGCGATGCGGTGCGTCTGCTCGTCGGCGCGCAGCTCGGCGGATAGCCGTGCCGTCTGCATCAGCGCTTGCCGAAGTCGCGGTGTCGGTGTCTCGGCACCCAAAGGCGCGCCCGGCCCGTCCGACCCGCGCGACTCGTACAGGACCGATGACACCACGCCCGCCAGTTCGGCCGACTTGAGCCCGGCCCACGCGCCACTGCGCAGGCACTCGGCGACCAGCAGGTCGCTTTCGCTGTAGATCCGGGCCAACAGCTTGCCGTCGTTGGTGACCTGGGGGTCATCCGAGCCGCCCTCGATGAACTCCCGTTCGATGAGCAGACCCAGGATCCGGTCGAACGTTCGGGCCAGCGAGTTGGTCGCCGCGGAAACCTTGCGCTCGAGCTGCGCGTTGTCGCGCTCGATGCGCAGGTACCGCTCGGCCTCGCGGACCTGATCGTCCACGCCGGGCGCGTTGTGGGAGGGATGACGACGCAGATCGTCGCGCAGCGACGCCAGCTCGGGGTCGTAGTGCGCGTCGTCCTTGTTCCGCCGCCCCGTCGGGATCGGCAGACCCTCGGCGGCGGAGCGCAGCGCGGAGGCCAGATCCCGACGTACCCGCGGCTGGCGGTGTTCGACGCGCTTGGGCAGGGTCATCGACCCGACGGGCGGGGTGGCGCCGGTGTAGTCGGCCGACGAGATCCGACCCGCCCACCGATGCTCGGTCAGCACCAACGGCCGCGGGTCCGTGCTGTCACGGGCCGATTCCAGCACCACCGCCAGACCGCCGCGCCGGCCGTGGGTGATGGTGATGATGTCGCCCCGGCGCAGCGCCGCCAGGGCGTCGCTGGCGGCCTGTCGCCGGTGCAGCCGCGACGCGCGGGCTTGGGAGCGTTCCAATTCGCTGATCCGCGCCCGCATACGGGCGTATTCCAGCACCGGCGCCTCGTGGCCCCCCAACTGGGCGGCGATCTCGTCGAGCATGCCCTTGCCGCGTTCGATGCCGCGGACCAGCCCGACCACCGACCGGTCCGCTTGATACTGGGCGAACGACTGCTCCAGCAGCCGGTGCGCCTGTTCCGGTCCCATCTGCTGAACCAGGTTGATCGTCATGTTGTAGGACGGGGCGAATGAGCTACGCAGCGGGAAGGTGCGGGTGGAGGCCAGGCCCGCCACCTCCGACGGCTCTACCTCGGGGTGCCAGAGCACCACCGCGTGCCCCTCGACGTCGATGCCTCGCCGGCCGGCTCGGCCGGTCAACTGGGTGTACTCCCCCGGTGTCAGCGGCACATGTTGCTCGCCGTTGAACTTGACCAGCTTCTCCAAGACGACGGTCCGGGCCGGCATGTTGATGCCCAGCGCCAATGTCTCGGTGGCGAATACCGCCCTGACCAGGCCGGCGGCGAATAGTTCCTCGACGGTGTGCCGGAATGCCGGCAGCATCCCGGCGTGGTGGGCGGCCAGGCCGCGTAGCAGCCCCTCGCGCCACTCGTAGTAACCCAGTACCGCCAGATCGGCGTCGGCCAGGTCGCCGCAGCGGTGTTCGATGATCTCGGCGATCCGCGCTCGCTCCTCCTGCGTGGTCAGCTGCAGCGGCGAGCGCAGGCACTGCTGCACGGCCGCGTCGCAGCCGGCCCGGGAGAACACGAAGGTGATCGCCGGCAACAAGCCCGCCGAGTCCAGCGATGCGATCACGTCGGGCCGGGACGGCGGGCGGTAGAACCGGGGGCGACCGCCGCGGGCCGGACCGCCCCGCGGACCACGTCGCGGCTGCCAGTCCGACATCCGGTCGGCCTCACGGCGATGGGCGATGTGACGCAGCAAGTCCGGGTTGACGTGCGGTTTGTCCTTGACGGGCGCCTCGGGCCGGTAGTCGAAGAGATCGAACAGCCGCTTGCCCACCAGCACGTGCTGCCACAGCGGCACCGGCCGGTGCTCGTCGACCACCACCGTCGTGTCGCCACGCACGGTCTGGATCCAGCCGCCGAACTCCTCGGCGTTGCTCACGGTGGCCGACAAGCTGACCAGGCGCACCTCGTCGGGCAGGTGCAGGATCACCTCCTCCCACACCGGGCCGCGCATCCGGTCCGCGAGAAAGTGCACCTCATCCATGACTACATAGGAAAGTCCTTGCAGCGCAGACGAATTGGCGTAGAGCATGTTGCGCAGCACTTCGGTGGTCATCACCACCACCGGAGCGTCGGCGTTGACCGACAGGTCACCCGTCAGCAATCCGATGCGGTCCTTGCCATAGCGCGCGACGAGGTCGGTGTGCTTCTGGTTGCTCAGCGCTTTCAGCGGCGTGGTGTAGAAGCATTTGCCACCGGCGGCCAGCGCCAGGTGCACCGCGAATTCCCCGACGACGGTCTTGCCGGCACCGGTCGGGGCGCAGACCAGTACGCCGTGGCCGCGTTCCAGCGCCGCGCAGCCGCGTCGCTGGAAGTCGTCGAGGGCGAAGGCAAGTTCGGTGCTGAACCGGGTCAGTTCGGGGAGTTCAGTCACGCGTTGACCGGTCTCTCGCCGCGAACGAGCGCGGATTGCCGGGCCGCTCGGCATGTCGCCGGACACCTGTGCACGCTCGCGACGGGCTCAGGTGACGTCGTCATGGGATCCGCCGATCACCGACGGCGCCGGTATCGGCGAGGGCGGCTCGATGGGCGATGCCTCGTCGTCCGGGATCGCGGCGGCTTCGCGCTTGGCCTTGCGCTTGTCGTGCACCCGGGCGATCTGAATGGCGAACTCCAGCAGCACGGTCAACGCCAGACCGAGCGCGGTCATCGAGAACGGGTCCGAGCCGGGCGTGAACACCGCCGCGAACAGGAACATCGCGAAGATCAGGCCACGCCGCCAGGCCTTGAGCCGCTCGTATGTCAGGATGCCGGCGATGTTGAGCATCACGATGAGCAGCGGAAATTCGAAGCTGACCCCGAAGACCACCAGCAGGTTGATCAGGAACCCGAAATACCGGTCGCCGGACAGCGCTGTGACCTGTACGTCGCTGCCGACGGTCAGCAGGAAGCTCAACGCCTTGGACAACACCAGGTACGCCAGCGCCGCGCCGGCCACGAACAGGATGACCGCCGGGATCACAAAGGCCACCGCGAAGCGGCGCTCCTTCTTGTAGAGCCCCGGGGTGATGAACGCCCACAGCTCGTAGAACCACACCGGGCAGGCCAGCACGATCCCGGCCGTCATGCCGACCTTGAGCCGCAGCATGAACTGGTCGAAGGGCGCGGTGGCCAGCAGCCGGCACTGTCCGTCGGCGCTGATGTTCGCCCTGGCCGACTGCGGCAGGGCGCAATACGGTTGCCGCAGCCATTCGCCGAGGCTTTCCAGCCCAAAGATCGGGTGCGAGTACCAAATGAACCCGAACGCCGTGGTGACGACGATTGCGGCGAGCGAAATCAGCAGGCGCGCGCGCAGTTCGGTCAGGTGCTCGACCAGGGACATGGTCCCGTCGGGGTTGACGCGGCTGCGCCGATTGCGCGGATTGAGCCGCTTGAGAGGACCGAAAGCGCGCGCAGAAACCCGGGGAGTTTTCACGACATTCGGTCAGAGGGACGCCGGACTAGGCCGGCCGCGCCTCGGTGTGGCCCTGCTCGGTGGATTCGACGCGCTGCGACTGCACCGGCGTCGGGGTGGCCGCAGGGGTCGCCGGGGTCTCGATCGACGGTTCGGACTTGTTCTCGCTTTGCAGCTCACGGACCTCGGACTTGAAGATACGCAGCGACTTGCCCAGCGAGCGCGCCGCGTCAGGGAGCCGCTTGGCACCGAACAACACGATCACCACAACAGCGAGGATCAGCCAGTGCCACGGTTGAAGACTGCCCACTTTGATTACCTCCAGACGTTCACCCGATGCTACCGCAGCACGGCGGCCCCTCCGGGACATGTGAACGGTGCCTGCGCGTCACGCCTGTTCAGCAGCGTGCTCGACGGCTTCATACGCCTCGAGGGCCGCGGTGGCCGCAGCCCGGACACGCTGGGCCAGCGGCTGCGGCTCCAGCACCCGCACCGCCGCCCCGAAGCCCAGCACCAGCCGGGTCATCCAGTCCTCGGAGGCGTAGGTCATCGTTCCCTCACATGAGCCGTCGGACAGCTCGCGGACCTCCCTGATCGGGAAGTATTCGAACATCCACGACGCGGGCGGCGCCACCCGCAGCAATGCCGAGGGCAGCGACGGGTCGCCGTCGAACAGCGAGGTGTCGGGAGGGGCTTGCAGGACCGGCTCCGGCGGCAATGCGGGCTCACCCAGCTCGGCCGCGTCGACGATGCGGTCGAAGCGGAACAACCGCACCCCCTCGGCCTCCCGTGACCACGCTTCCAAGTAGCTGTGATCGCCGATCAGCAGCACCCGGATCGGATCGACGATGCGGGAGGTGAGGGAGTCATGGGAGGCGGCGTAGTAGTCGATTGTCAGGGCCCGCTTGTCGCGCACCGCCGCACGCACGGTGGCCGCGGCGCGGCTTTCCAAGGGCGCGGGCTCGTCGGTGGCAGCCATTGCGTTGTCGGACCCGGCCGCGCCGGCCGCGGCCGCGATCTTGGCGATCGCGCTGCGCGCGGCCTCCGGATCGACCACGCCGGGGAAGTCGGCCAACGCCCGCAGGGCCACCAGCAACCCAGTGGCCTCGGGCGATGTCAGCTTGAGCGGCCGGTCGATACCGGCCGAAAAGGTCACTTTGACGGTGTCGCCGGAGAACTCGAAGTCGATGAGGTCGCCGGGGTCGTAGCCGGGCAGGCCACACATCCACAGCTGGTTGAGGTCCTGCTCGAGCTGCTGTTCGGAGACACCGAGGTCGGCGGCGGCTTCAGCGCGGGTGATCCGGGGATTGGCTTGTAGGTACGGCACCATATTGAGCAGCCGCACCAGCCTGGTCGACACGGGAGTCACTTGCGCGGCTCCTCCGCTAGGCCCGCCGCAGCCCGCAACCGCGCCACCACGTCGTCGCGCAGCGACGCCGGCTCCAGCACAATCGCATCCGCGCCATAGCCTGCTATTTCGCGGGCCAACCGGTCACCGAAAGCGATGTCGAGCTCGATCACCTCGCCCTCCCGCCCGGCGAGCCGGCGGGACTGAACCGACCGTCCGGCGCGGCGCAACGCCGTGGCTCGGCCGTCGGCCACCCAGACCCTGGCCTGCGCGCCGGTGGGCGCCTCGGCAACCGCCTGGGCCACGATCTGCGACAGGTCGGTGCCCTCGGGCACGGTGACCGCCCCCGCCTCCCCGATCGGGGTGACCTCGGCACCGATGCGCGAGACCCGAAATGTGCGGGTGGCGTTGCGGTCGCGGTCGTGCCCGACGAGATACCACCGGCCCTTGTTGGTGACCACACCCCACGGTTCAACGGTGCGAGTCGTGTAGGGCTCGGCGCGGGAGGGCCGGTGCGGAAACTGCACGACCCGCCGAGAGTTGATGGCTTCCAACAGGATTCCGAGGACATCCTCAGACCCGCGCAGGCCCGGCAGACTCGCCGGCGAGGCGATGGCGACCGGGGCCCCGTAATCGGCGGGATCGACGTCCACGCCGGCCGCCCGGAGTTTGAGCAGCGCCCCCTGCGTGGCGGTGATCAACTCGGGCGACTGCCAAAGTTGGGTCGCGACGGCCACCGCGGCGGCTTCTTCGTGCGTCAACTCGACGTCCGGTAGCGCGTAGGCATCCCGGTTGATGCGGTAGCCCTCGGTCGGGTCCAGGTTGGACACCCGCCCGACTTCCAGCGGGATGCCCAGGTCGCGCAGCTCGTTCTTGTCGCGTTCGAACATCCGGGAGAACGCCTCGGCCGAAGGGCTCTCGGAGTAGCCCGCGACGCTGGACCTGATCTTCTCGGCGGTGATGTAGCCGCGGGTCGACAGCAGTGCGATGACCAGATTGACCAGCCGCTCGACTTTCGAAATGGCCATTCGTCGGCTACATACTCGCGATCAGTCGTTTCACCCGCTCGTCGACGGCCCGGAACGGGTCTTTGCACAGGACGGTTCGCTGTGCCTGGTCGTTGAGCTTAAGGTGCACCCAGTCGACGGTGAAGTCACGTCCGGCCGCCTGTGCAGCGCTGATGAACTCACCGCGCAACCTGGCCCGGGTGGTCTGTGGTGGCCGCTCGACCGCGTCGGCGATTTCCTCATCGGTGGTGACCCGGGTGGCCAGACCCTTGCGCTGCAGCAGGTCGAACACGCCGCGGCCGCGCTTGATGTCGTGGTAGGCCAAGTCGAGCTGGGCGATCTTCGGGTCGGACAGCTCCATGTTGTAGCGGTCCTGGTACCGCTGGAACAGCTTGCGCTTGATCACCCAGTCGATCTCGGTGTCCACCTTGGCGAAGTCTTGGCTCTCCACGGCGTCGAGCTGGCGGCCCCACAGATCCACGACCTGCTCGATCTGTGCGTTGGGCTCTCGGGTCTGCAGGTGCTCGACGGCGCGGCTGTAGTACTCGCGCTGGATGTCGAGTGCGCTGGCCTGGCGTCCGCCGGCCAGCCGGACGGGACGACGGCCGGTGACGTCGTGGCTGACCTCGCGGATGGCGCGGATCGGGTTGTCCAGCGAGAAGTCCCGGAACGCCACGCCGGCTTCGATCATTTCCAGCACCAGCGCCGCGGTACCCACCTTGAGCATGGTGGTCGTCTCGCACATGTTGGAGTCGCCGACGATGACGTGCAGCCGGCGGTACTTCTCGGCGTCGGCGTGCGGCTCGTCGCGGGTGTTGATGATCGGCCGGCTCCGGGTGGTCGCCGACGACACCCCTTCCCAGATGTGCTCGGCGCGCTGGCTCAGGCAGAAGGTGGCGGCCTTGGGGGTCTGCAGCACCTTACCGGCGCCGCAGATCAGCTGGCGGGTGACCAGGAACGGCAGCAGCACGTCGGAGATCCGGGAGAATTCGCCCGCGCGCACGATCAGGTAGTTCTCGTGGCAGCCGTAGGAGTTGCCCGCCGAGTCGGTGTTGTTCTTGAACAGATAGATGTCGCCACCGATGCCCTCGTCGGCGAGCCGCTGCTCGGCGTCGACCAGCAGGTCTTCGAGCACCCACTCTCCGGCCCGGTCGTGCGTTACCAGCTGCACCAGGCTGTCGCACTCCGCGGTTGCGTACTCCGGATGGCTGCCCACATCGAGGTAGAGGCGAGCCCCGTTGCGCAAGAAAACATTCGAGCTGCGACCCCACGAGACCACCCGCCGGAACAGGTAGCGGGCTACCTCGTCTGGGGACAGGCGTCGATGCCCGTGAAAGGTGCAGGTGACACCGAATTCGGTCTCGATGCCCATGATTCGTCGCTGCACGTAATCGAGGGTACTGGTTGTCTTTCCGCGGCGGCGCACAGCCGCGCCCGCGTCGCCCACTCAACCCACTCTGCAGGCGCCTCGAATCTAAAAGTTAGGCTATGCGAAACTTCCGTTTCCCAGCCCGCTTCGGAAGGCCCCGCTGACGATGATCTGGATGGCCGCGCCGCCGGAGGTTCACTCTGCGCTGTTGACCCAGGGCCCAGGCCCGGAGTCGCTGCTGACGGCCGCTGCGGCGTGGGAGTCGCTCAGCGCCGAATACGCCGCGGCGGCCGCGGAAATCACCGACCTCGTCGCCGCCGTAGAAGCGGGCTGGGAGGGCTCCGGCGCGGAATCCTGGTCGGCGGCCCAGGCGCCCTACGTGGCGTGGCTACTTGAGGCCAGTGCCAAGAGTGCCGCCGCGGCCGCGCAGCACGAGGTCGCCGCCGTCGCGTATACCGCCGCCCTGGCGGCGATGCCGACCCTGGCCGAGTTGGCCGCCAACCACGCGACCCACGCCGCGCTGGTGGCTACGAACTTCTTCGGCGTCAACACCGTCCCGATCGTGCTCAACGAAGCCGACTATGTGCGGATGTGGATCCAGGCCGCCACCACGATGGCCACCTACCAGTCCGCTGCGACTGCCGCGGTCGCGTCCACACCATCTTCGACGGCGGCGCCGCCCATCGTGAGATCCGCTGGTTCGGCGGCATCCCTGGATCCGGGCCGGGCCATGATCAACGCGATCGCACCGATCTTGGAGCAGTTCGGCATCAACGGGCTGATCCGAAATCCCTTAGTGTCCAACCCTTTGACGGACCTCATATCGGACTTCCTGGAAGTCTTCGGCATCTACTGGGACTCCGGCGCCGGCACGCTCAACGGACTCGGCTACGAGAGCTACGCGGACGCCACCCAGCCGATGTGGTACCTCGCTCGCGGCCTCGAGTTGATCGGGGACGTCATGCAGATGTCGCAGAACCCCACCCAGGCAATCCAGTATTTCCTGGCCCTTTCCCTGTTGGACTGGCCCACGCATGTCGCCCAGCTCGGGACCGCCATAACTCAGTCCCCATTGCTGCTGGCAGCGGCCGGGGGCGTGATGTTGGTGCCGGCGGTGCCGGCGGGCGGGCTTGCCGGCCTGGCCGGGTTGGCGGGCGTAGCCACGCCCACGGAAGTGCCCGCGCCAACGCCCACCCCGGCCGCCCTGGACTTACCAGCCGCGGGAATGACGTCGTCACCCACGTCGATCGGCTCGGCATCCACCGCCGGCTCGGCGCCGGCTCCGGCTCCGTCGACCGCGCCGGCGAGCGCCGGGCCCGTTCCGCCGAGCCCTGCGCCGCCGGCTCCCGGCTTCACGCCGCCCTACCTGGTCGCGCCGCCAGGAATCGGGTTCGGTTCGGGGATGACTGCCAGCGCAAGCGCCAGCGCCAAGAAGAAGGCGTCCGAGCCGGACAGCGCGGCCGCTGCGGCGTTGTCACCGGCCGCGCTCCGTCGGCAGGCGCGGCTTCGGCAACGCAAACGCACCACGCAGCGTGGCTACGGCGACGAGTTCATGGACATGGATGTGGACGTCGAGCCAGTCTTCGACGGGCCGCCGGACGACGAGGCGGCGACTGCCTCGGGTCAGGGTGCCGGACAACAGGGACTTGCCGGGACCGTTCCCCACCACGCCGTGGGAGAGGCTGCCGGATTGACGACGCTGACTGACGACGCCTTCGGTGGTGGGCCGACCATGCCGATGTTGCCGAATACCTGGCGGTGAGGGCGTGATCGAAGATTCGAATGCAACGATTCTGGCTATAGTTCCACTGATCCCATCGGGCCTGGGTGGTAGGGCGATTCGGCGGATGGACAAGCCATTTCTGAAGATACTTTCCAGGGCAGCGCCGCCGAGACGGCTCGCGTGCACGCGGTTGAGCGTTACCGCGTGCTCGACGCGCCGCCCGATCGGGTTTTCGGCAGAATCGCCGGCCTGGCCGCCAGCTTTTTCGGTGCGCCCATGGCGGCGGTGTCGGTCGTCGGCCGGGACCGCATCGGGTTTGTCGCGGCCCGCGGGCTTGCGGACGTTCGCCAAATCCCGCGCGAGGCCGGCTTGTGTGAGCCGGCGATCGTCAGTGGTGACGCATACTGCGTGCCGGACGCGCTCACCGCGTTCCCGACGAATCCGTTCGCGCGCGAGCACCGGATCCGCTTCTACGCGTGCGCGCCGATCGTGACATCCGGCGGGCATAGGCTCGGCACGGTCGCGGTCATGGACCACGAGGCGCGCGACGCGTCCCGCGAGCAGCTTTCGGTGCTCGAAGATCTCGCGGCGATAGTGATGGAGCAGCTCGAGCTTCGGCTGAGTTCACTGGACGCGCTCGGGGCGGAGCGGCGGCTACGCGACGCAGCCGAGTACGCACGCGACGACGCCCGCGCCGACCGTGCAGTTGCGCAGCGGGCTCGTGACGAAGCGCGGCGCGATCGCGACGACGCCCGCTTAGACCGTGACCTCGCGTTGCGTGACCGCGACATCGCCGAGTACGACCGAGACCTGACCGAGGACTACGCGGCGGTCCTGCAGCAAACGTTGCTTCCACCGGCGTTGCCGCGCATCGAGGGGCTGTCGCTGGCCGCGCACTACCATCCGGCTTCGCCGCGGCGGGTGGGCGGAGACTTCTATGACGTGTTCCCACTCGGTGACAACCGGTGGGCGTTTTTCGTCGGCGATGTGGAGGGTCACGGTGTCGAGGCGGCGGTAGCGACGTCGCTGATCCGCTACACCCTGCGCTCGGCCGCGCTGCACTACCGCGACCCGACCCTGGGGCTTGCAGAACTGAACGCGGTGCTGATGCGCGAGTTGGCTCCGCGACGTTTCTGCACGGTCCTTTTCGGGACCTTGGAGCCACCCGCGGACGGGTCGGGTTGCCGGGTGACGATGGCGACGGGAGGACATCCACCCGCCCTGCTGCTGGATCCTGCCGGCGGCGCCGAAGAGGTGCGATCCCCCGACGGAATGCTCGTCGGCATGATCGAGAACGCCGTGTTCGACGCCTGCGTCATCCATTTGCGGCCGGGGCAGACCCTGCTGTTCTACACCGACGGGATCGTCGAGGCCCGCCACGCCGCGACGCCCTTCAACCAAGACAATTTGGCTGTCTTTGTTGCCGAACGCACCAGTCTCGGCGCGGTGGGTCTCGTCGAAGAACTGACGATGTTGATCCCGAAACTGCGGCCCGACGACGACGTCGCCCTTCTGGCGATCACCGCCTCGTGAGCGCGGGTCGCTTATTCGGCGGACTCGCCCTCTGATTCGGGTGATTCGGATTCGCCCAACAGTGAATCCAGCGCGGCGCGGTTAAGCCGGCGGAACGCGCGCCGGGGCCGGTTGGCGTCCAGGATCGCGACCTCCAGGCTGGCCACGCCGAGGGGGGACTGGCCGTTGCCGGGGCTATCGCCGGCGCTAGCGCGCAGCGCATCAACCGCGATCTTCAGCGCGTCGGGAAGTTCGGCGTTCTCGGTATAGGAGTCTTTGAGCGCGTTGGTGATCGGCTCGGTGGTTCCGCCCATCACCACGAAATGCGGCTCGTCGGCGATCGACCCGTCGTAGGTGATCCGGTACAGCTCCGGCGGCTTCGCCTCGCCGTAGTGCGCGACCTCGGCCACACACAACTCCACCTCATATGGTTTGGCTTGCTCGGTGAAGATGCTGCCCAGCGTCTGGGCATAGACGTTCGCCAGCTGGCGGCCGGTGACGTCGCGACGGTCGTAGGCGTAGCCGCGGGTGTCGGCGAACTGGATGCCGCCGCGACGCAGGTTGTCGAATTCGTTGAACTTTCCGGCCGCGGCGAAACCCACGCGGTCGTACAGCTCGCTGATCTTCTGCAGCGATCGCGACGGGTTCTCCGCGACGAACAGCACGCCGCCGGCATACGCCAACGCCACCACGCTGCGACCGCGGGCAATGCCCTTGCGTGCGAGCTCGCTGCGCTCGCGCATGGCCTGCTCGGGCGAGATGAAATACGGAAAACTCACTTCTCACCGCCGTCGGCGTCGGGGCCGAAAGTGTCTGCGCGCGAACGGCTTTGGATGACATCGCGGGCCAGTTCGGCGATGCGCCGCTCCGAGATGTCGATGGCGCCGTCGGCGTCGATGGTGACCGCCGTGGGGTAGATGCCGCGGACCAGGTCCGGTCCGCCCGTGGCGGAGTCGTCGTCGGCGGCGTCATAGAGCGCTTCCACGGCCACCCGCAGCGCCGAGTCGGCATCGGTGACTTGTGAATACAACTTCTTCATCGATGACTTGGCAAAGATCGAACCCGAGCCCACCGACTGGTAGCCCTCTTCCTCGATGTTCCAGCCGCCGGCGGCATCGAAGGACACGATGCGGCCGGCGCCTTCCGGGCCGGCGGCGGCGATGTCGTAGCCCACCAGCAGCGGCAGCGCCACCAACCCCTGCATGGCGGCGGGCAGGTTTCCCCGGACCATGATCGCGAGCCGATTGACCTTGCCGGCGAACGTCAGTGGCACGCCTTCGAGCTTCTCGTAATGCTCGAGCTCGACGGCGTAAAGCCGGGCGAACTCGACGGCGATGGCCGCCGTACCGGCGATGCCGGTGGCGGTGTAGTCATCGGTGATGTAGACCTTGCGCACGTCGCGGCCGGCAATCATGTTGCCCTGCGTCGCGCGCCGGTCCCCGGCGATCAGCACACCGCCGGGGTATTTCAGCGCGACGATCGTGGTGCCGTGCGGCAATTGGTCGGACACGGGCGCGCCGCTGATGCTGGCGGGAAGCAGTTCCGGAGCCTGCCGGCGCAAGAAGTCAGCGAACGACGACAGTTCTACGGCCGGGAATCCGGGTCTTGCGGGGTTGGTGGACAGACGATCAGGCAACGGCCAGGTCACTGTCCGCCCTTTTGAACGTATGCGCGCACGAAGTCCTCAGCGTTCTCCTCGAGGACATCGTCAATCTCGTCGAGCAGATCGTCTGTTTCCTCGGTCAGCTTTTCGCGACGCTCCTGGCCCGCGGCCGTGGTGCCGGTGACGTCATCCTCGTCGCCGCCGCCACCGCCACGTTTGGTTTGCTCCTGCGCCATCGCCGCCTCCTGCTTCGTCACGGGCCTTCGACAGGCCGCGTTGCGTGTCCATCTGCCCGTTGGCTTCTCTCTACCCTACCGGTCAGCACCGACGTTTCGTCGGTCTAACCAGGTCTAGCTCGTGAGTTGCTCCACCAGTTCGACTGCGCTGTTCACCGAATCCAGCAGCGCGCCGACGTGTGCCTTGCTGCCTCGCAGCGGTTCGAGCGTCGGGATCCGGACCAGCGAGTCACCTCCCAGGTCGAAAATCACCGAGTCCCAACTGGCCGCGGCGATGTCCGCGCCGAACCGGCGCAAACATTCACCGCGGAAGTACGCGCGGGTGTCGGTGGGCGGGTTGTCGACCGCGTCCAGCACCTGGTGTTCGGTAACCAGGCGCTTCATCGACCCGCGCGCCACCAGGCGGTTGTACAGGCCCTTATCCAGCCGCACGTCGGAATATTGCAGGTCGACGAGGTGCAGTCGGGGCGCCGACCAGCTCAAATTCTCACGCTGGCGAAAACCTTCCAGCAGCCGCAGCTTGGCCGGCCAATCCAGCAGTTCCGCACAGTCCATCGGGTCGCGCTCGAGCTGGTCGAGGACGTGCGCCCAGGTTTCCACCACGTGCGAGGCGCGGGGATCTTTGTCGCGGCTGTCCACCAGCTTGGCCACTCGGTCGAGGTAGATCCGTTGCAACGCAAGCCCGGTGAGTTCCCGCCCGTCGGCAAGGGCCACGGTTTGCCGCAGCGAGGGGTCGCGGCTGATGGCGTGGACGGCGTGCACCGGGCGGGCCAGGGCCAGGTCGGTGAGGTCAATGCCCTCCTCGATCAGGTCGAGGACGAGCGCGGTGGTGCCCAGCTTCAGATAGGTCGAGGTTTCGGCCAGATTTGCGTCACCGATGATGACGTGCAGCCGGCGGTAGCGGTCCGCGTCGGCGTGCGGCTCGTCGCGGGTGTTGATGATGCCGCGCTTGAGGGTGGTTTCCAGGCCGACCTCGACCTCGATGTAGTCCGACCGCTGCGACAGCTGGAAGCCGGCCTCGTCCCCCGAGGCGCCGATGCCGACCCGGCCCGAACCCGTCACCACCTGCCGAGACACCAGGAACGGGGTGAGCCCGGCGATGATGGCCGAGAACGGCGTCTGCCGCGACATGAGGTAGTTCTCATGCGATCCGTACGACGCGCCCTTGCCGTCAACGTTGTTCTTGTAGAGCTGAAGTTTCGCGGCGCCGGGCACGCTGGCGACGTGGCGGGCGGCGGCCTCCATCACGCGTTCGCCGGCCTTGTCCCAGATCACCGCGTCCAGCGGGTCGGTGCATTCCGGCGCCGAATACTCCGGGTGAGCGTGGTCGACGTAGAGCCGCGCCCCGTTGGTCAGGATCATGTTCGCCGCACCGACCTCGTCGGCGTCGACCACCGGCGGCGGCCCCGCCGAGCGGCTCAGGTCGAAACCGCGTGCGTCCCGCAGGGGCGACTCGACCTCGTAGTCCCAGCGGGTCCGCTTCGCGCGTTGGATACCGGCGGCGGCGGCGTACGCCAGAACGGCCTGTGTCGAGGTGAGGATCGGGTTAGCGGTCGGGTCGGACGGCGACGAGATGCCGTACTCGACCTCGGTCCCGATAATCCGTTGCATACCTTGAGCCTAAGCCCGCCGACGATGCGGGCTGCTTGCGGGCCTTCCCGTCCTGCCGAGCGGCGCCGGCAATCAAGCCGACCCCGCTGGGTGCCGGCGTTGGTCCCGTCCAGAAGGCACCACGATTTTTGCCCGGCTTGGAGCGACGCTCCGACGACAACCCAACGACACTGTCGCTACAAGCCGGGCAGAGATTGTGGTCCCTCCCGGAGGGAGCCGTGACTCTCCCGGGGCGGCCGTGACAACCCGGGCGCGGCGGCCGTCCAAGACGCCCACACGTGCTGGCCGGCGACGCTAGTGTGACGCGGCATGAGCCCTTCTCTGCGCTCGCTGGCCGGACGCACGTCGGCGACCGACGAGGCCGAAAGCTGGTTCCTGCAGCGCGGTCTGCCGTCGGTGCTGACGACGCGAGGACGGTGGCGGCGGCTGTGGTCACGGTCGGCTCCGATGTTGGCCGCCTACGCCACGTTGCACTGTTGGACGCTCCCGGTGCTGCTGGTCACCGAGGGCAAGACGGAAGTCGTCATCGAGGGCTCGCCGTCACCGCGGGAATGGTTCTTGTTGATTCTCATCGCGGTGGCTCCGGTGGGCATGACGCTGGTCGGCTGGCTGGTATCCCGAATTCCCAACGGCCGCTATCGTGCACTGGCATCGACGGCAGCGATCACCATCGTGGTAATCGTCATCTCGATAGAGACCGGCCCGTCGCACCTTCCGGATGCAGTCGGGACCGCGGTCGTCTTGATGGTCCTCACCGGCTGCGGTGTCGGCTCGGTGATCGGATGGTCGGCTCGCATGACGCTCTCGCACCTCGCGTCGATCGGTGGCCTAGCGGTTCGGGCCCTGCCTGTCGTGCTGCTGACCACGTTGGTGTTCTTCAACGGCAACGTCTGGATCATGGCTGCGACGATCAGCGGGGACCGGCTGGCACTGGCCATCCTATTTCTGATCAGCATCGCCGCTGCCTTCGTCGTCTCCGCCACCTCCGAACGAGTCAAGCCGATGCTGCGCTCCCCCGCGGCCGTACCGATCGACAGAAAGCGGTTGTCCCACACGCCTTTTGAAGCAATGCCGGATCCTCCGGAAAGCCCCCCGCTGACTCGGGCCGAGCGCGCCAACGTGGTCTTTGTGCTAGCGGCATCCCAGCTCGCCCAAATTATGGTCGTCGCGGCACTCACCGCCGGGATCTATGTGGCCCTGGGTCTCATCGTGCTCACCCCAGGCCTGTTGAAGGACTGGGCGCACACGACCGACAACAACTCGACCGTCTTGGGCCTGACGGTGCCGGTGCCGGATTCCCTCGTGCACCTCTGCCTGTTCCTGGGGGCGTTGACGTTCATGTACATCAGCGCCCGCGCGGCCGGTGACGCCGATTACCGTTCGAGATTCGTCGACCCGTTGATCGACGATCTGCATCTCACCCTGACCGCCCGCAACCGTTACCGCAATCGCGTGGTCAACGCGCCGGTGACCAGTGTTGACGCCGCTGACCTGGGTGATTAGGTTCACCGTGTGTCAGCCCCTCATTCGAACTCCACGGCGCCCCAACAATCGGGCGACCTCTCCGGGAAACGTTACGGCGAAGTGCTTCTCGTCACCCCCGGGGAGGCGGGTCCGCAAGCCACCGTCTACAACAGCTTTCCGCTCAACGATTGTCCTGACGAGCTGTGGAAGGCGCTGGACCCGCACGCCATCGCCACCGAAAACGGTGCTGCCACAGCACTACTCAACGGCCCGCGTTACTGGTTGATGAACCGCATCGAAAAGAACCAGCAGGGGCCCCAGATCATCAAGACCTTCGGCGGCATCGACATGATCCTGCAGGCCACCGTCCTGCTGTCGTCGATGAACCCCACCCCATACACCGTGAACCACGTCAGCCGGCACACGGTCTTCGTCTTCGACGCCGGCCAGGAGATCTATGAACTCCAGGACCCGCACGGCCACCAATGGGTGATGCAAACGTGGAGTCAGGTCGTCGACCCGGACCTGTCGCGCAGCGACCTACCCAAGCTCGGTGATCGGCTCAAGCTACCGGCCGGCTGGTCCTATCACGCGCGGGTGCTGAAGGAAGAGTTGCGGATCGACACCACCACGCAGTCCGCCCAGGTACTGCAGGACGACTTGACCAACAGCTACTCGCTGGCCAGCTAGTTTCGACGGTTCGCCATCCAGCTGCGGTGCCGTACGAGTGCCTTTCGCGCCGCCTTCCTGAGTGCGGGGTCCGGCAGATGGCGCCCGAGTGCCTCGAGCACTATCGCGGTCTCGGGCGCGGGATGGCGCCACATGTCCTCGATCAGCTGCAGAGGTTGTGGGCCGGTGAAGAAGCTGCACAGCACCGCAGGTTCCTCCACCTTGACCGCGAGCGCGTCAACGAGCAGCGCGATGTCTTGATCGACGAAGCTGCCGAGAGTTTCCGCATCGGCGCGCTGGCGCGAAATCAACCACAACGCCGCGTGACCAGAGACCGGGGTGTCCAATAGTTGACGCACGAAGGGTTCGGTCACCTCGATTGCGAACTCATCCAACGCCGCAAGACCGGCTAACCGATGCGCGGCAGTGGGTGCCGCAACGATGGCTTCGGTAAGCATCCGCACCCGCTCGACGGCCGGCTGGTGCGCCTGCCAGTTGGCCACCAACTCGCCATCGAATCTGTTGTCCAACAACGCCATCACATCGATGAGCGCGGCTGCATCCCACTCTTTGATACGGTCCAGGCGGCGCAGCTCGTACCCACTGCCGGCGAGATGGTCCGGCAGGATATGCCGGCCGACGGCGGTCAGGGCAAGGGTGCCGCCGGTCCAGCAGCTAGGACCGAGGATCGACCGCACTTCTCTCCGATCCGTCCACCGCAGCACACCGACATCCGCCAAGACTTCCAGGAGCAGGCATATCCCCTCCTCGGTTTGGTCCTCGAGCACGCCGTCCTCGTCTGGACCCAGCTCCTGGACTGCCGCCGATTGAACGAACTCCCGGAGGATGTCGAACGGGACTCCAACGCGGTCGCGCATGAGCAGCGGAACCAGCCAATGCACGATCCCACCTTCGAGCACCGCGGCCAGTTCGTCGTTCTCCCAATCCAAGTCCGCCCCGAGCGATCGCAGCGGCTTGAGTTCGCGAATCGCCGTGAACAGCGTCCGCACCCGCTCGACTGGTGTGAGTGAGTCCCAAGCCTGTCCCCGAACGATGCGGTGTTGGCGAAGGTTCACGGCGCCGACCTCGACTGCGCAGTCAACAATGAAATTCAAGCGCCGCATCCCGGCCGTTGAATAGGGTTGTAGCGTTCGACCGCCCAATTCGAGGTCGAGCACATCGCCCGTGTTCAACTGCTCTACCAGCGCGCGACCGTCAGATAGTTGAAGGTGCCCCTGATCCGTGAGGGACTTGCCATCGGAACCGACATAGTTGCGCAGAGCATCGATCTTGGCCAGTAGCGGCGCCGCCTCGGCGGCGGCAGTGACGTCCGTCGACGGCGGGGGAATGTGAACGAACGGCAGCCGGTATGGCTCGGCAGCCGTCGTGGTGGGGTCGCGCACTTCGGCGAGCACCGTCAAAGCCAGGTCATCGGTCAGCCGTCGCAGCCTGGCAGCGCGGTCGGCGCCGCCGACGAGACGTCCGGTGGCAGCCATGAAATCGAAATACACGCCGATCGCAAAGCACAGGTTGATCGCGGCATCGGCCTGCCCCTTCAACCGACGTGGGCACCACTCGAGCAGAAACCGCGATATGTCGCTGAGGGCGAACTCATCGAGCGCCCCGATGGACTCCCGATAACGCCAGTCCAGGAAGGACTTGACGTTGGCGAGCACATCACCGCGTTCAGGTTCCTTAGGAGCCAACCATTCATTCAGCTCGTCCAGTAGGACACTGCGGGTGTCGACGTAAGCGTGGTAGTCCGAGGTTCCAAACCGTAGCCGCATGAGCGCGACGCTAGCCGGGGCTACCGACAAGCGCCCGAACACTCCTACAGGTACTGCCCCAGGTTCGACTCGGTGTCGATGGCCCGCGACGCACTGGACGACTTGCCGGTGACCAGGGTGCGGATGTACACGATCCGCTCGCCCTTCTTGCCCGAAATCCGCGCCCAGTCATCGGGATTCGTGGTGTTGGGCAGGTCCTCGTTCTCGGCGAACTCGTCGACGATCGAGTCGAGCAAGTGCTGGATACGCAGACCGGGTTGGCCCGTTTCCAGCACCGACTTGATCGCGTTCTTCTTCGCCCGGTCGACCACGTTCTGGATCATCGCGCCGGAGTTGAAGTCCTTGAAGTACATGACTTCCTTGTCACCGTTGGCGTAGGTGACCTCCAGGAACCGGTTGTCGTCGATTTCGGCGTACATCCGGTCGACGACCTTCTCGATCATCGCCTTGATGCATGCGCTGCGGTCGCCGTCGAACTCGGCGAGGTCGTCGGCGTGCACCGGGAGCGTCTCGACCAGGTACTTCGAGAAAATATCCTGCGCCGCTTCAGCATCCGGCCGCTCGATCTTGATCTTCACGTCGAGGCGCCCAGGCCGCAGGATGGCCGGGTCGATCATGTCCTCACGGTTGGAGGCGCCGATCACGATGACGTTCTCGAGGCCTTCCACACCATCGATCTCTGACAGCAGCTGCGGGACCACAGTGGTCTCGACGTCGGAGGAGACGCCCGTGCCACGGGTGCGGAAGATCGAGTCCATTTCGTCGAAGAACACGATCACCGGGGTGCCTTCCGACGCCTTTTCGCGGGCGCGCTGGAAGATCAGCCGGATGTGCCGCTCGGTCTCGCCGACGAACTTGTTGAGCAGCTCGGGACCCTTGATGTTGAGGAAGTACGACTTCGCCTCGCGTGCGTCGTCACCGCGCAGGTCGGCCATCTTCTTGGCTAGCGAGTTGGCGACTGCCTTGGCGATCAGCGTCTTACCGCACCCGGGCGGGCCGTAGAGCAGCACCCCTTTGGGCGGACGCAAGGCGTACTCCCGGTAGAGCTCCTTGTGCAGGAACGGCAACTCAACAGCGTCGCGGATCTGCTCGATCTGCCGGGTCAGGCCACCGATGTCCTCGTAGCTGACATCTGGGACCTCTTCCAGCACCAGGTCTTCGACCTCTGCCTTCGGGATGCGCTCGAAGGCGTACCCGGCCTTGGTGTCGACCAGCAGCGAGTCGCCGGGCCGCAACTTGCGCGGGCGGCTGTCGTCGTTGAGCGCGTCCGGGTGCCCTTCGGGCAGATCCTCGGCGACCAGCGGCTCAGCCAGCCACACGATGCGCTCCTCGTCGGCGTGGCCGACCACCAAAGCGCGATGACCGTCGCCCAGCACCTCGCGCAGCGTCGAGATCTCACCGACCGACTCGTAGGTGCCGGCCTCAACGACCGTCAGCGCCTCGTTGAGGCGCACGGTCTGCCCCTTCTTCAACAGCGACGTGTCGATGTTCGGCGAGCACGTGAGGCGCATCTTGCGCCCGGACGTAAACACGTCGACGGTCTCGTCGTCGTGCGCGCCGAGCAGAACGCCATAGCCGCTGGGCGGCTGGCCGAGTCGGTCAACTTCTTCGCGTAGCGCCAACAGTTGTTGGCGGGCCTCTTTAAGAGTTTCCATTAATTTCGAATTGCGCGCGGCGAGTGAGTCGATGCGCGCTTCGAGTTGATGGACATCGCGGGCCGAGCGGGTGGGGTTCTGGTGTGCAACCGCATTATCGAGTTGCTCACGCAGAACCGCGGCCTCGCGCCGCAGTTGTTCGAGTTCTGCAGCATCTTCGCTGGACAGGGGGATATCGCGTGATGTTTTGAATGCTTCAGAACGCTCTGAGTCACCCATGTTGCGCTCCTTTCCCGCACCAAGGATGGCGTGGCGGATACTTCAACGCTACCGGCCGGCAGCGTTTGATGTGTGTAGTCAAATGCGGTTGAAAAGTTACAAGTTGGGTCACGCTGGTAATCTCGGCTTCTACTCGGGCCGAGCGAAAGGACTTCTGTGACCGCGAAATCCCTAGCCACAGGCCTTCCGGGGGCCGCAGCGACGGGTGCGGCCGACCCGGGTGTGACTTCCGTTGCATTCCCCTGCCTATACCCGTTTTTTCGCCGCTGAGCCCTGCCGCTGGATGTCCGGAAACGTCTGCGTAACACTGGGCACCGCCATCGCAGTGGCGGCAGCACTCACTGGTTGTTCCCAACACGCGGCGCGGCGAATGGATTCCGCCGAGCCGCCGCCGGCGGCGACGTCGAGCGTAGTGACCCCGCCGAGCGCTCCCCTGCCCCCTCCCGAGGCGCTCAACGATTTGCTGTTCCGCCTCGCCGACCCCGCCGTGCCGGGCAACGACAAACTCAACCTGGTCGAAGGCTCAACGCCGGAGACCGCCGAAGCGCTGGACAACTTCACCACCGCCGCGCGCGACGGTGGCTACCTGCCGATGGGGTTCGCGGCCAACAACATCGCCTGGTCGGGCGCGAACCCTTCGCACGTGACGTCCACCGTGGTAGTCACCACAGCCGACCCCGGCCGGCGCGAGTTCACGTTCCCGATGGAGTTTGTCCCGTTCCAATCGGGGTGGCAGTTGTCGCGCAAGACGGCGGCGATGCTGCTGGGGTTGAGCAATTCGCACAGCTCGACCACGCCGGTCCCGCCACCTCCGCCGGCCCCGTCACCGCCGCTACCGCCGCCGCCTGAGCCGGTGCCGCCACCCAGCCCAGAGCCGAGCCCCGGTCCCAGCCCCGCCCCGACGTCGTCGCCGGGGTCCTGAAGGGCATGTGGATCGGCTGGCTCGAGTTCGACGTTCTGCTGGGCGACGTGCGGTCACTCAAACAGAAGCGGTCGGTGATCCGGCCGGTCGTCGCGGAACTGCAGCGCAAGTTCAGCGTGTCGGCCGCCGAAACCGGCTCTCAGGACCTGCACCGACGGGCAGGCATTGGGGTCGCCCTGGTGTCGGCCGACCGCCGGCATGCCGTGGACGTGCTGGACGCGGCCGAACGGCTGGTGGCCGCGCATCCGGAGTTCGAGTTGTTGTCGGTGCGACGCGGGCTGAACAGAAGCGACGACTAGCCGTCGCGCCCCTCTCGTTTGCGGCCCAGCGGAGCAGGGGCAACCGCACCCGGCGCGAGCCGGCGTGCGGCAACCAGGAACGCCGTGTGCCCCCGCATGGAATGCTGCGGCCGCACGGCCAGCCCGACCACGTTCCAGCCCCGCTGCAGCGTCTCCCACGACCGCGGCTCGGTCCAGCACTGCTGGGCCCGGACCGCCTCCACCACCTTCGACAGCTGCGTGACGGTCGCGACGTAGATCACCAGCACCCCGCCGGCGACCACCAGCCGCGACACCGCGTCCAGGACCTCCCACGGGGCCAGCATGTCCAGCACCGCCCGGTCGAACGAGCCGTCGGGCAGTTCGGACTCGGCGAGGTCGCTGACGATGAGTTGCCAGTTGGCCGGTGCCGTCCCGTAGAACGCGGTCACGTTGCGCCGGGCGTGTTCGGCGTGATCGGCCCGCGCCTCGTAGGACACCACCGACCCCTCGGGACCGACCGCCCGCAGCAAAGACAGTGTCAGGGCACCGGAACCGGCACCGGCTTCCAGGACGCGGGCGCCGGGAAAGATGTCGCCTTCGTGCACGATCTGGGCGGCGTCCTTGGGGTAGATCACCTGCGGCCCGCGCGGCATCGACATCACGTAGTCGACGAGTAGCGGCCGCAGCACCAGGAACAGGGCGCCGTTGCTTGACTTGACGACGCTGCCCTGTTCCAGCCCGATGATCGTGTCGTGGGCGATCCGGCCCCGGTGGGTGTGAAACTCGGCGCCCGGCGTCAGCGTGATCGTGTAGTGCCGCCCCTTGGCGTCGGTCAACTGGACACGCTCGCCGATACTGAACGGACCCGTTGCTGACACGGCGTACAGCGTGCCAGCCGACTCGCTGACGCTGGTGCTTGGGGTTGTCGGTACCCGGTCCTAGGCTGCGATTATGACGGCCGCAGCACAGCCGCAGGTGTACAGCGCCCGACCGGCGCTCTCACCCTCGCGCGCCGCGGATTTCAAGCAGTGCCCGCTGCTGTACCGGTTCCGGGCGATCGACCGGCTGCCCGAGGCTCCCTCCCCGGCCCAGCTGCGGGGGTCGGTGGTGCATGTCGCGCTCGAGCGGCTCTACGAGTTGCCGGCCGTCCAGCGCGGCCCGGACACCGCGCGTTCGCTGATCGACCCCGCCTGGGACCAGGTGCTCGCCCGCGACCCCGAGCTGGCCGGTGAGCTGGACCCGGAGCAGCGGGCGCAACTCTTAGACGAGGCCCGTGCCCTGCTGGCCGGTTACTACCGGCTTGAGGATCCGACCCGGTTCGACCCGCAATGCTGTGAACAGCGGGTGGAGGTAAAACTGGCCGACGGAACGCTGCTGCGTGGCTACATCGATCGCATCGATGTCGCCGCTACCGGTGAGCTACGTGTGGTCGACTACAAGACGGGCAAAGCCCCGGCGGCGACGCGCACCCTTGCCGAGTTCAAGGCCATGTTCCAGATGAAGTTTTACGCGGTGGCGCTGCTGCGGTCCCGCGGCGTGCTGCCGACCCGGCTGCGGCTGATCTATCTGGCCGACGGCCAGCTGCTGGACTATTCGCCGGATCACGACGAGCTGCTGCGGTTCGAGAAGACACTGATGGCCATCTGGCGCGCCATCCAGTCCGCCGGCCAGACCGGTGACTTCCGGCCCAACCCGTCCCGGCTGTGCGACTGGTGCTCCCATCAGGCACTGTGTCCGGCGTTCGGCGGGACGCCGCCACCGTATCCGGGGTGGCCCGAATACTCATCCAGCACCGCGGAATCACAGCCGTCCGAACCGGCGGCATGACCGGCTGCTTCTACCGTCGCCTGCCCGGCGCGGGCGAGTATCAAGCGTTCGAAATCCACGGACCACACCCGCAGCAGTTGGGGCCGGGAGATCCAGCACGGCTCGCCCCCGCCTCCATCGGACCCGACGGCGTCGGAGCCACCACGGGTGAGATCTTCGACCGGACCGGTTTTGTCGGGACGTCGGCGCAGACCCTGCTGGTGCGGCGCCGGGACGGCTAGTCGAGCGGCGACATCTCCTGCAGGACAGTGGGAATCAGCTCGCTGACCGTCGGGTGGATATGCATCGTGCGCGACAGTGTGGTGTACGGGGCCTTGGCCGACATCACGTCGAGGATGCAGTGGATCGCTTCGTCGCCGCCCACTCCGAAGACCGCCGCGCCGAGGATCTCGTCGGTTTCGGCATCCACCACGACCTTCATAAACCCTTGCGTCTCACCCTTTTCCACGGCCCGGCCGACCCGGGTCATCGGCCGCTTACCGACCAGCGCCTTGCGGCCCGACTTGCGGACCTGGTCCACGGTCAGGCCGGCCCGTCCCAGCGGCGGGTCGATATAGAGCGCATAGGTGGTGATGCGGTCACTGACCCGGCGAGGGTCGTCATCAAGCAGGTTGGCCGCCACGATTTCGAAGTCGTTGTAGGAGGTGTGGGTGAAGGCGCCCTTGCCGTTGCAGTCGCCCATGGCCCAGATGTGCTCGACGTTGGTGCGCAGTTGATCGTCGACGACGATGTAGCCGCGGGCGTCGGTCTGCACACCGGCCGCCTCGAGGCCCAGGTCGTCGGTGTTGGGCTGGCGGCCCACCGCCAGCAGCAGGTGACTGCCCGCTATGGGCGCCGCGCCGGCACCGGGGGTCAACTCGAAACCGCTGTCGCGCTTGATAACGCGAACGTCATCCGCGCCGGTGATGACGTCGATGCCCTCGGCTTCCAGGATTTCCCTGATGGTGGTCGAAACGTCCTCGTCCTCGCGGGAGGCCAGGCGCGCGCCGCGTTCCACGACGGTGACCCGGGCGCCGAAGCGGCGGTACATCTGCGCAAACTCGAGCGCGATGTAGCTGCCGCCCACAATGACCAGATGCTCGGGCACCGTGTCGAGCTCCAGCACGGACACGTTGGTCAGGTACTCGACCTCGGAGAGCCCGGGGATGTCGGGCACCACCGCCCGGCCACCGACATTGAGAAAGATCCGGTCGGCGCTCAGCAGCTCGTCGCCGACCCGGATGGTGTGCGGATCGGTGAAGCGGGCGTGCCCGCGAAAGACGGTGCAGTTGTCCATGCCGTCCAGCCAGGCCTGAACGCCGCTGCGGTCCTTGAGCATGATGTCGTCTTTGCGGGCCTTGACCTTAGCCATGTCGACACTGACCGGACCGGTCCCCACCCCGTATTCGGCACCGCGGCGCGCCAGGTGCGCGGCGTGGGCGCTGGCCACCAACGTCTTGGTGGGGATGCATCCGTAGTTGACGCACGTGCCGCCGACGTGTTGGCGTTCGATGACGGCGACGCGCTGTCCCGCGGCGGTGAGGCGGCCCGCCAAAGGCGGACCGGCCTGTCCGGCACCGACGACGATCGCGTCGAAGGTCTTTGCCCCCGAGGACCCTTCGGTCACAGAGCGGCCGCCGCGGCAACGATGGCGAAGGCGCCCAGCACCGCCACCGAATCCTCAAGCAGCGCAATCGGCAAGTCTTTGCCGCCATTCTTGGCGACCAGCGCCCGGCGAGCTCGGAAGCCGCCGAGGGTGCCCAGCACGGCGCCGACAACTCCGGCACCCAATGAGCCCCACTTGTAACCCCAGGCGGTGCCGAGTACCGCACCGGCGAACCCGCCCATGATCAGCCGCACCGCAAACACCGGCGGCGCGGTGCGCGGCGGCGTCTTGGGAAGTTTGTCGTTGATCAATTCGCCGATGGCGAGAACGGTAAGGATGATGACGGTCACCAGATTGCCGACCCACGAGGCCCACGTTCCGTGCAGGTTGAGCCAAGTGAGGAAGACGGCCCATGCGACCGCGGCGGGAGCCGTCAACGACCGCAGCCCGGCGACGACACCAAGCAACAACGCCAACAACAGAACGAGAATGTGTGTCACAGCGATCCCTCCTGGGACAGGCGCCGGCCCAGCGGCGATGACGAGAACCGCGCGGGGGGTCGCGGGTTCCAGCGGACGCTAACACAGCAACCGCGCTGGCACCTGTTCAGAATCGGCAGAATCTGATGTCGGAAGCCAGGATCGCTTTGGCCCCGATCGCGGCGAGTTCGTCCATGATTCCGTTGACGTCGCGGCGGGGCACCAACGCACGCACCGCAACCCAATCCGGGTCGGCAAGCGGGGCGATGGTCGGGGACTCCAACCCCGGGGTCACCGCCGTGGCGCGGTCCAATGCCGAGCGCGGGCAGTCATAGTCGAGCATCAGATACTGCTGGCCGAACACCACGCCTTGCACTCGGGCCACCAATTGTTCGCGGGCAGAAGCGGTTTCGCCATCATGGTCGACTCGCTCGATCAACACCGCTTCCGAATCGCAAAGCGGCTCACCGAAAGCGACGAGATTGTGCAGACTCAGCGTGCGACCCGAGCCCACCACGTCGGCGATGGCGTCGGCAACCCCGAGTTGCACGGAGATTTCTACGGCACCGTCCAGCCTGATGACGGTCGCGTCAATCCCTTTCGCGGCCAGATCTTTTCGAACCAGGTTCGGGTATGCGGTGGCGATCCGCTTGCCTGCCAGGTCGGCGACCGTCCAATCCCGGCCGGCGGGTCCAGCATACCGAAACCTTGACGACCCGAAGCCCAGGGCTAGCCGTTCCCGCACTGGCGCATCGGAATCCAGCGCCAGGTCACGTCCGGTGATACCAAAGTCGAGTTCTCCCGACCCCACATAAATGGCGATGTCCTTGGGACGAAGGAAAAAGAACTCGACATTGTTGGTGGGGTCGATGACGGTCAGATCTTTGGGATCGGTGCGTCGACGGTAGCCGGCCTCGGAAAGGATTTCGGTGGCCGGCTCACTCAGCGCCCCCTTGTTGGGCACCGCGACTCGCAGCATGTTCACAGTTTCCGGTAGACGTCGTCGAGGGACAGCCCGCGGGAAATCATCAACACTTGCGTCCAGTACAACAGCTGGCTGATTTCCTCGGCCAGCGCCTCGTCTGGCTCATGCTCGGCGGCCAGCCACACCTCACCGGCCTCCTCCAGGATCTTCTTGCCGAGCGTATGCACCCCGGCGTCCAGCGCGGCCACGGTCGCACTGCCGGCCGGCCGGGTGCGGGCGCGCTCGCCGAGTTCGGCGAACAGATCCTCGAAGGTCTTCACGGCCAGCGATTGTTTCACGTGCCGGTCAGCGAAGTCACTTTGGTTTAGCTCAAGCCGTCCCGCGAAGGTGCGCGGAATGCCGGCCGCAGCGGCGTGTCGCCGGCAATCTGCGCACGCTCGCGGCAATGCGGAGACAGGTGGCGTGGGCGTCCGCCTCGCAACGGCGAATGTTGGTCCAGACCGACACAGCCCAGGTAGGTTCAACGCACGCCCGGCCGATCAAGAGGAGTTCACCGTGCCGATATTCATGATCGAGCGCAACTACGCGGAGGTCCTGGAGCCCACCCTCGACGCCGTCGACGGAATCAATCGCATCAATGCCGAGGAGGGCGTTCGCTGGCTCTACTCGTTCCTTTCGGCGGACAAGCGAAAGACCTATTGCCTTTATGAGGCGCCGTCGCCGGAGGCCATCAAAACCGCGGCCGCTCGGGCCGGTCTGCCCGCCGATGTCGTTGTCGAGGTAAGCAATCGCATCATGTCGGATGGCGCATTTTCCAGTATCTGAACTTCACCCGAGCAGCTCGTGCTCGGTGGCGTACATCGCCGCCTGAGTACGGTTTGCCGCGCCGGTCTTGATCAGGATGCTGCGGACATGGTTGGCGGCGGTGTTGGTGCTGATGAAAAGGCGCTCCCCGATCGCGCGATTGCTCAATCCCTCGGCCAGTAGCCGAAGCACTTCGATCTCCCGGTCACTGAGGCCATCAGGGCCCTGCGGTACCGATGTCAGCAGCGGATCCACCAAATCGAGCACCCGGGATTGGCCGATCGGCGACGCGACCTCACGCGCCTGTTCGGCAAGGCGTCGCGCCTGGTCGGTGCAACCACCGGACGCCGCGAATAGCGCGTGGCGGGCCAAAGTCTCCGCGACATGTACCGCCGCGCCCATCCGCCGATCCATCTCAAGCGCCGCAGCGAAGTGACGCTCGGCGGCGTCGGCGTCACCGTTCAGCGCCGCGATCCGGGCGAGATATCGGTCGGCACTGCCGAACAAGGCGACAAACTGTCCGGCCGCCAAATTCTTGCCGGCATAGCGGGCGACGTACGGACGCAGCGCGTGCACGGCTTCGCGATTGCCCAGTTCCAAGGCCGCTTCCAGCATGAATACCAGCTCCATGGGCCACTGCGCCTGCTCGGTGTGGTCGCCGAGGTTGCGATTGAGCAGATGATTCAGCGCGCGGGTCATGCCACGTTCACAGCCCAGCTCGGTGTACAGCGCCAGCAGCCCTGGCACCCAACGGCCGGCGAACGTCTCGCTGCCGTCCACGAACCCGGCGAACCTTTTCAGGTCCCCCGTTTCGCGGCGGATCATGAACATCTGAACGCCGTAGGAGCCCTCCGTCCCGTCAGCGCCGAACGTGTTCCCGGTTTGCAGTGCGATGTCAGCCCACCGCTCGGCACCGGCGAAGTCGCCACGCAGATAGGTCAGCGCCTGCTTGACGCACGCGCTGATGAAGCCAAAGAAGGGCTGTCCGCAGGCTTGTATCGCTCGGTGCAGCTCGGCGGACGAGGCGGCCAGGTCGTCGGGTCTGCCGACTACGTAGCTGACCAAAGCGCGGAAGTGCGACGACGAGCCGAGCGCGACGTAGTCGCGAAGTGATTGCACCCCGTCCAGCACCTCGGCCGTCCGCTCCAACTGGACGTCAGACATTTCCGGGCTCAAGCCGTGCCACAGGCTGGCGTGCAACGCGTGCAGCACTGCGGCTGGATCGCCGACGTCCCGGGCGCGATCGATGGCCCAGCTACCAACTTCTCGGGCACGTGCCGCTTCGCCGGCAAACGCCAGCGCGCGTCCGAAACTCGCGAGAGCCCGCACATAGAGCGGGTCCTGGGTGCCCAAGCCGCAGACTTCCAGCGCCGAGGCCAGTAGATCGGCGGCTTTCGAGTCAGCCAGCCCGGGACGCCAACTCGCGTCCTCGTAGCCGATCGCCGCCTCTAGCCGAATGAGCGGATCGTCCATCGCGGTGGTGCGTTCGTAGATGGCCCGGCCGCGGGCGAAATCACCGGCGCGCACGTGGTTTGTTGCCGCACCCAAATTCAGTCGGGCCCGATCCTCGGGACTCAGTTCGGGAAGCGACGCCGCGCGCTCAAACCATTTCGCCGCGTCCTCGTAAGCCAGGCTCTGCTCGGCCAATTGAGCCGCTCTCCGCGAATAGTGCAACGCCTTGGCGTGGTAGCCCAGTACGTGCGCGAGCAGGTAGTGGTTGGCCAACCGGGGAATCAGCGAGATATCGGCGCGCCCCTCCAGCGCTTCGGCCGCCCGGGCGTGCATGATTCGTTGCCGCGACGCCGCCATGCCTTCCAGGACGGCCTCCCGGGTCAGCGCATGCACGAACGCGAACTCGCCATCAGAACCAGGAACTGCCCGCACCAGCCCGACGGCTTCGGCCGCATCGACAGCCGCCAGCGTCGCCGTCAAATCGGTCTCGCTGGTGGCGATCACCGCCGGCAGATCAAACGCTTCGCCCAGTACCGCCGCCTGCTCGATCACGTTGCGGACGCTGACCCCCAGCCCGCCGAGCCGGCGGGCAATGACGTCCCCGATCGAAGCCGGAACGCTCTGATGCGCATTCAGTTTGGCGAGCCCGCCACGGATTTCCAGGTGATTGCACAGTTCGGTGAGGAAGAACGGATTGCCGCCGGTCTTGTCTCGCAGCAACACCGCGGCCGTGCGCGCCGACGGCGGACGCAGCTGTTGGGTTTGGCCGACGAACTCGGCGATCGCCTCGGTGTCCAAGCCGCCGAGATCGAGACGGCGAACACCGTCGAACCGGTGCAGTTCGGCCATCCGTGTCGCAAGTTCTTCGGAGCGGTCAGGTTCGGTGGTGCGGAAAGTAGCCACCACCAGCATGCGCACATCCACGCAGCCGATGAGCACGTGTTCGAGCATCGCCAGGGTCGGCACCTGCGCCCAGTGCATGTCCTCAAAGATCAACGCGATCGGGCGATCGGCCGCCAGCCGGCGCAGAAAACCCGTCACCGCGTCGAAGAGGGCACGCCGTAGCTCGTTGACATCGTCGACGGACCCGGCGTCGGGCAGATGTCGATCCACCTCGGTTGTCAGTCGCCGTAGTTGTGGTCCTGCCTCGGCCAGCGCTCCCGCCAGGGAACCCGACGGGTTCGCGATCAGCAGTCGATCCAGCGCCTCGGCGAACGGCGCGTACGGGACGTCCGCGTCGGCCGTCGAGCTTCCGACGAGCACCGCGACGCCGTGGTCGGCCAGCCTCCCGGCCACCTCGGCGGCCAGGCGCGTCTTTCCGGCCCCGGGCTCACCGCCGACGAACACCGCCTGCCGCTTGCCGCCCTCAACCCGTTCCCAGGCCTGCTCGAACGCCCCGAGCTCGGCGGCGCGACCTACCAGCGGACCGCCACGCCGGGCGGTCAGCTCTGCCGGAAGCGGCGGCAGCACCCATTGCATCACCAAAACGTAGTCGCGGCCCGGCTCGCTGGTCGATAGTCAGATCTGACTACCGCGGTCCGCCCGAGGAATGCCTAGTTGTGGTCATGACGAGCCACTGTCTCGCGCCATAGCGTCAAGGCATGATGACCAACGTGGCGATAGATGAGGTGCGGGGCCAACTGGGCGGCGAGGTGATCCTGCCCGATGACCCGGGATATGACGAGGCCCGGGCACTGCACAACGCGATGATCGACAAGCGGCCCGCCGTGATCGCACGGTGCGGATCGGCCGCCGACGTCGCGAACGCTCTGGAATTCGCGCGGACGTCGAACCTCGACGTCGCCGTCCGCGGAGGCGGCCACAACGGCCCCGGATTCGGAACAGTGGAGGGCGGCCTTGTCATCGACATGGCGCCGATGAACCGGATCGAGGTGGATCCCGACCGGCGCACCGTCCGGGTCCAGGGAGGTGCGACGTGGGCTGCGGTGGACGCCGCGACCCACGCGCACGGCCTGGCGACGCCGAGCGGCATCATCTCCAGCACCGGTGTCGGCGGCCTCACCCTGGGGGGTGGCCACGGGTACCTGTCCCGCAAGCACGGCCTGACCATCGACAACCTCCTGGCGGCCGAGGTTGTGCTGGCCGATGGCCGCGAGGTGACCGCCTCCGAATCCGAGCACCCCGACCTGTTTTGGGCGTTGCGCGGTGGCGGCGGCAACTTCGGTGTGGTCACCTCGTTCACCTTCCGCCTGCACCCGATGCAGAGCGTGATCTGCGGTCCCACGGCATGGCCGATCTCGGCTACCGCCGACATCCTCGGCTGGTTCCGGGATTTCCTTCCGGCGCAGGACGAGGACTTGTACGGCTTCTTCGCAACCATGACCGTTCCGCCCGCGCCACCCTTCCCCGAGGCCTTCCACCTACACAAGGCGTGCGCGGTGGTCTGGTGCTACACGGGCGATCCCGCCCGCGCCGAGGAAGCCTTCACGCCGGTGCGCCAGATGCAGCCGGCCTGGGACGGCATCGGCACCGCCCCCTATCCCGCGCTGCAGTCCACCTTTGACGCCCTGTATCCCAAAGGGCTGCAATGGTATTGGCGCGGTGACTTCTTCCGGAGCATCCCCGACGGCGCCGTGGCGGCCCATGCCCGATTCAGCGAAGAGCTGCCGACCATGCACTCCACAATGCATCTGTATCCGATCGACGGCGCGGTTCATCGCGTCGGTCAAACCGACACCGCATTCGCACACCGGGACGTCACGTTTTCTCAGGTCATTGCGGGGGTCGACCCCGACCCCGCCAGCGCGGAGACCCTGCGCAGCTGGTCAGGCGACTACTGGAACGCGACCCACCCGTATTCGGCCGGCGCCGCTTACGTGAACTTCATGATGGACGAGGGGCAGGACCGCGTCCGCGCCAGCTACGGCCCGAACTACACCCGGCTCAGCGAGATCAAGGCGGAATACGACCCGCAAAACGTGTTTCACATCAACCAGAACATTCGTCCGGCGTAGTCAGCTAGTCGGCCCAGTCGGCCCCGAGGCAGTGCACAACCTTTCGGGGCCATAACACCCAACTCTCCAAAGATTCACCAGATCGACGGCGGTCTGGCGATAAAGCCATGACTCATAGAGAGGCCCTGAAATGTCCTTTGTCATCGCGATGCCGGAGTTAATGGCAAGTGCGGCAACTGATTTGGCCGGGATCGGCGCAACGCTTGAGTCGGCTGGCGCCGCCGCAGCGGCCCACACGACGGGCCTGGTCGCCGCCGCGCAGGATGAGGTGTCCATCGCCATCGCCGAACTGTTCGGGGCGCACGGCCAGCAGTACCAGACGCTGAGCGCGCAGGCCGCGGCGTTTCACCAGCAATTCGTTCAGACGTTGACCGGCAATGGGGCCTCGTACGCGATGGCCGAATCCGCTGCGGCGCAGCCGTTGCAGAGCCTGCTGGACGTGATCAACGCGCCGTTTGTGGCCCAGACCGGGCGCCCGTTGATCGGCAACGGC
>NZ_HG964937.1:1154394-1155131 GCF_000613245.1 Mycobacterium asiaticum DSM 44297 | reverse complement strand
ACCGGCGGCACGAGCAACATCACCGGCGGCATCGGCGGAGCCGGGGGCACGTCCGGGCTGCTGGGCAATGGAGGCAACGGCGGCAACGGCGGAGCCGGGGTGGTCACCGGCGGCAACGGCGGGACCGGCGGCAACGGTGTGCTGATCGGAAACGGCGGCAACGGCGGCAGCCTCGGCACCGGCGGAGTGACCGCGGGCAAGGCGGGCCTGGGCGGCATCAGCGGGCTGTTACTGGGTGCGGACGGCATCGGCGCCCCGGTGAGCACCAACCCGATCCACGCCCTGCAACAGAATCTGCTCAGCATCATCAACCAGCCGGTGCAGGCACTGACCGGACGGCCGTTGATCGGCAACGGCGCCAACGGAATTCCGGGCACCGGTACCGCCGGCGGTGACGGCGGCTGGCTGTTCGGCAACGGCGGCAACGGCGCACACGGCGCGACCAACACCGCCGCCGGCGGCGCCGGCGGTGCCGGTGGGCCGGCGGGCAGGTGGCGGGTTGTTCGGTCACGGTGGCACCGGCGGCTCCGGCGGTATCGCCACCGGCACCAACGGGGTCGGCGGCACCGGCGGGGCCGGCGGCTCAGCGCTATTGCTGGGCGCCGGCGGCACCGGAGGCTCTGGCGGCCAAGCTCTGGTCACCGGCGGTAAGGGTGGCGCCGGCGGGCAGGGCGGCAACGCGGGGGCGCTATTCGGGGCTGCCGGGACCGGCGGGCACGGCGCCGGACCCGGCGCGA
>NZ_HG964937.1:1153385-1154156 GCF_000613245.1 Mycobacterium asiaticum DSM 44297 | reverse complement strand
CCGGTGGCGCTGGCGGTGCGGGTGGATCGGGCGGCAACAACGGCGGGGCCGGCGGAGCGGGCGGCAACGCCGGGGCACTGTCCTTCAGCGCCGGCGGGGCCGGCGGATCCGGTGGCGCCGGTACCTCGACCGGCGGGGCCGGCGGGGCCGGCGGCAGCGCCAGCCTCTTGTTCGGTTCCGGCGGCGCGGGGGGCACCGGCGGCCACGGTGGCGCCGGCGGCAGTACCACGTTCCAGGGCGGCGCGGGAGGTGCCGGCGGCAACGCCGGCCTGCTCACCGGCTCGGGCGGCGCCGGCGGTGCGGGTGGATCCGGCGCCAACGCCAACGGCAACGGGACCGGCGGCGCCGGTGGGACCGGTGGCAATTCCGGGGCCCTCGGCAGCGGCGGCGACGGCGGTGCCGGCGGATTCGGCGCGACCACGGCAGGCAAAGGCGGAAATGGCGGTAACGCCGTGCTGATCGGTGACGGCGGCAACGGCGGTAACGCCGGTAAGGCCGGCGGTACAGCCGGCACGGGCGGCACCGGCGGGCTGCTCCTCGGCAACAACGGAAACAACGGGAAGGCTTAGCCGGCCCTCTCGCGGCGCCGTAACGCTCGCGCGCACATCGTTCCGGCGAACCGGACGATGTGCGCGCGAGTTGCTTATGCGCCCCGGGGGAACGGGCCTCAGTCCTCCGGGTTGTACCCGAGGTTTGGGGGCAAGCCAGCGCTCGGCTTCCTTGCAGCGTCCAGCCCCTTTGCGGCCGGCGTAGTCGGGCGACCTGGTCCTG
>NZ_HG964937.1:1093795-1153305 GCF_000613245.1 Mycobacterium asiaticum DSM 44297 | reverse complement strand
TACTGCGTATTGGCGGGTGCGAGAAATACCAGCCGCTGACGGCGGCACCCGGCCACATCGCCATCGACTCGGTGAGTTCGATGCCGGTCCGCTCCCGCACGTCCATCAGCTTCCAGAGGGTCACCTTCTCGGTGTGCTCCGGGCAGGCCGGGTAGCCGGGCGCGGGCCGGATGCCGACGTACTTCTCACCGATGAGCGCCTCGTTGTCCAGATGCTCCTCGGGCTGGTAGCCCCAGAATTCCTTGCGGACCCGTTCGTGCATCCGTTCGGCGAACGCCTCAGCCAGCCGGTCGGCCACCGACTCCAGCAGGATCGCGCTGTAGTCGTCGAGGGCCGCCTTGAACTCCGCGATCTTCTCCTGACTGCCCAGGCCCGCCGTGACGGCGAAGGCGCCGACATAGTCCCGGTGCCCCGTTTCCCGGGGGGCGACGAAGTCGCCCAGCGACCGATTCGGGATGCCGTCGCGGTGCTCCCCCTGCTGACGCAGGTTGTGCAACGTCGTCAACACGTCAGTGCGGGTCTCGTCGGTGTACACCTCGATGTCGTCACCGACCGCGTTCGCGGGGAAGAAGCCGATCACCCCGTTGGCGGTCAGCCACTTCTCCTTGATCAGCGTGTCGAGCATCTCCTGGGCGTCGTCGTAGAGCTTGCGCGCCGCCTCACCGGAGGCCGGGTTGTTGAGGATGTCGGGGAAACGGCCCTTCATCTCCCAGGCGTTGAAGAACGGCTGCCAGTCGATGTACTCGCGCAACTCGGCCAGGTCGTACTCGTGAAACTCCCGCACACCGAGACCCTGGGCGGGCACCGGTGGGGTGTAGTCGTCCCACTCGATCGGGGTCCGGTTCGCACGGGCCTTCTCCAGCGTCAGCATCGGCCGCTCGTTCTTTTGGGCATGCCGTTCGCGCAACGAGGCGTAGTCCTTCTCGGTCGCCTCCAACAACGCGGGCCGCTGCTTGTCGTCGAGCAGCGCGGCAGCCACCGGCACCGAACGCGAAGCGTCCTTGACCCACACCACCGGACCGGACCGGCGCGGCGAAATCTTCACCGCCGTGTGCGCGCGTGACGTGGTCGCGCCACCGATCAGCAGCGGGATCTCCAGCCCCTCGCGTTCCATCTCGACCGCGAAGTTGGCCATCTCGTCCAGGGACGGGGTGATCAGACCGGACAGTCCGATGATGTCGGCGTCGTGCTCCTTGGCCGCGTCCAGGATCTTGTTGGCGGGCACCATCACGCCCAGGTCGATCACTTCGAAGTTGTTGCACTGCAGCACTACGCCAACGATGTTCTTGCCGATGTCGTGGACGTCGCCCTTCACGGTCGCCATCACGATCGTCCCGTTGGTGTCCTTCGACGAGCTCGCGCCGTTCTGCTCCTTCTCGGCCTCGATGAACGGCAACAGGTAGGCGACAGCCTTCTTCATCACCCGGGCCGACTTCACGACTTGGGGCAGGAACATCTTGCCCGCGCCGAAGAGGTCACCGACGACGTTCATGCCGTCCATCAGCGGGCCCTCGATCACCTCGATCGGACGACCGCCCGCGGCGGCGATCTCGGCCCGCAGTTCTTCGGTGTCGGCATCGACGTGGGCATCGATGCCCTTGACCAGCGCATGCGTGATCCGCTCGCGGACCGGCAGACTGCGCCACTCGGCTGCCGCCGGGTCTGCTGAGGACTGGTCCTTGCTGTTGAACCGTTCCGCGATCTCCAGCAGTCGCTCGGCGGCATCCGCGCGACGGTTCAGGACGACGTCCTCGATCCGGTCGCGCAACTCGGGGTCGATCGAGTCATAGGGCACCAGCGCGCCGGCGTTGACGATGCCCATGTCCAGGCCGGCCTTGATCGCGTGGAACAGGAACACCGAGTGGATCGCCTCGCGGACGGGATTGTTGCCGCGGAACGAGAACGACACGTTCGAGATACCGCCGGAGATGTGCACCCCGGGGAGATTCTCCTTGATCCACGCACAGGCCTCGATGAAGTCGATCCCGTAGGTCGCGTGCTCCTCGATACCGGTCGCCAGCGCGAAGCAGTTCGGGTCGAAGATGATGTCCTCGGGCGGGAAGCCGACCTCTTCGGTCAGGATCCGGTAAGCGCGCCCGCAGATTTCCTTGCGGCGCTCCAGGTTGTCGGCTTGCCCCTGTTCGTCGAAGGCCATCACGACGACGGCGGCCCCGTACTTGCGGCACAGCCGCGCCTCGCGGATGAACTTCTCCTCGCCCTCTTTCATCGAGATCGAGTTGACGATCGGTTTGCCCTGCACGTTCTTCAGGCCGGCCTCGATGACCTCCCACTTGGACGAGTCGATCATCACCGGAACCCGGCTGATGTCCGGCTCGGCGGCAATCAGCTTGGTGAACCGGTCCATCGCGGCGACGCCGTCGATCATGCCCTCGTCCATATTGATGTCGATGACCTGCGCACCCACCTCGACCTGCTGCAGCGCCACCGACAGCGCGGTGTCGTAGTCCTCGGCCTTGATCAGGTTGCGGAACCGGGCGGAGCCGGTGATGTTGGTGCGCTCACCGATGTTCACGAACAGGGAGTCGTCGGTGATGTTGAGCGGCTCCAGACCCGACAACCGGGTAGCCACCGGGATCTCCGGCACCTTGCGCGGCGCCTTGCCGTCGACGACCTTCGCGATCTCGGCGATGTGCGGCGGCGCTGTTCCGCAGCAGCCGCCGACCAGGTTGACCAGGCCGGCGTCGGCGAAGTCGGCGATGTAGCCGGCCTGGCGCTCCGGTGTTTCGTCGTACTCGCCGAAGGCGTTGGGCAGGCCGGCGTTCGGGTAGCACGAGACGAAGGTGTCCGCGATCCGCGCCATCTCGGCGATGTAGGGCCGCATTTCGGGCGCGCCCAAGGCGCAGTTGAGGCCGACCGCGATCGGCCTGGCGTGCCTGATCGAGTTCCAGAACGCCTCGGTGACCTGACCGGACAACGTCCGGCCGGACGCATCGGTGATGGTGCCGGAGATGATGATCGGCCAGCGGCGCCCACGGTCCTCGAACAGCGTCTCGACGGCGAACACCGCCGCCTTGGCGTTCAGCGAATCGAAGATCGTCTCGATGATGAGCAGGTCGGCACCGCCGTCGACCAGGCCGTTGGCGGCTTCGAGGTAGGCCGCGACCAGTTGGTCGTAGGAGACGTTGCGGGCTCCGGGATCATTGACGTCCGGTGAAATCGACGCGGTGCGCGTCGTCGGGCCGATGGCGCCGGCGACGTAGCGGGGCTTGTCCGGGGTGCTGAACTCATCGGCGGCCTTGCGGGCGAGGGCGGCGCCGGCGTAGTTGAGCTCGTAGGCCAGGTCCGCCATGTCGTAATCGGACAGGGAGATCGCGTTCGCGTTGAACGTGTTGGTCTCCAGGATGTCGGCGCCGGCCTCGAGGTACTCCCGGTGGATCCCCTCAATGATGTGGGGCTGCGTCAGGGTGAGGAGGTCGTTGTTGCCCTGCAGCGCGGTCGGCCACTCGGTGAATCGGTCGCCGCGGTAACCGGCCTCGTCCGGGCGGTCTCGCTGGATCGCCGTGCCCATCGCGCCGTCGATCACCACGATCCGCTCGCGCAGGGCTGCGGTCAGTTCGTCGGTGCAGTCGGGGCGGATGTTCGGCGCGAAGTCGGAAGACTCAGAGGCGTTCACGTACGTTCCTTCCATAGCGGAAGGCGTCCTTGACTCTGCCGAGCGTGGCGGCTACCGGCCTGGGCCGGATAACCGTTGCAACGCCTCTCGACCAGAAAAGTCTACGTCGTCATCCGACGTGTGGACGCCCAGCTCGACCCGACCCGCTCGCGGATCTCGTCGGCCATGTCGCAGTTAAGTCGTAGTTAACAAGGGTAACCAATTTGCGGCCGAGCGTATTTCGCCTGGCCTGCGGTGGGACCGAGGCCGCGGCTGGCAGCTGGATCCCCCTGTCGGCCACCCAATAAGGATAGTCGACCTATGCATATGCATCAGGCGTTATCGGATTCCGGTCGGGTGACCCCAGCTGCGCATCGGACCGGGCCGGCACGCCGTAGGCTGGCTGGGTGACTTTGCCGGACGGCGGGCCAGGCAACGACGACACGTGGCCCCAGCTGCAGAACACGGTGGTGGTGGCTGCGTTTGAAGGCTGGAACGACGCCGGTGACGCGGCCAGCGACGCGGTGACCCACCTGGCCGCCATCTGGGACGCCCTGCCGATCGTGGAGATCGACGACGAGGCGTACTACGACTACCAGGTCAACCGCCCGGTCATCCGTCAAGTGGACGGCGTCACCCGCGAGCTGGAATGGCCGGCCATGCGGATCTCGCACTGCCGGCCGCCGGACAGCGACCGCGACGTGGTGTTGATGCACGGCGTCGAGCCGAACATGCGCTGGCGCACGTTCTGCGACGAACTGCTGGCCGTCATCGACAAGCTCAATGTGGACACCGTGGTGATCCTGGGCGCGTTGCTGGCCGATACCCCCCATACCCGACCGGTGCCCGTGTCGGGCGCGGCCTACTCGTCGGAGTCGGCGCGGTTGTTCGGCCTCGAGGAAACCCGCTACGAGGGCCCGACCGGCATCGCGGGCGTCTTCCAATACGCGTGCGTGGCGGCCGGGATCCCTGCGGTGACCTTCTGGGCTGCGGTGCCGCACTATGTGTCGCACCCGCCCAACCCGAAGGCGACCGTGGCGTTGCTGCGCCGTGTCGAAGAGGTGCTCGATGTCGAGGTGCCGCTGGGCGAGCTGCCCACTCAGGCCGAGGCGTGGGAGCGGGAGATCTCCGAGATGGCCGCCGACGACGAGGAGCTGGCCGAGTACGTGCAGTCACTCGAGCAGCACGGTGACGCGGCGATCGACGTCAGCGAGGCGATGGGCAACATCGACGGCGATGCGCTGGCCGCGGAGTTCGAGCGCTACCTCAAACGCCGCCGCCCGGGCTTCGGGATCTAGTCACTGGTTTCCGGGGTGCCTCGGCGCAGCATCGCGACCACCGTGTTCGGCTCACCGCCCAGGGTTGTCGTGACGAACCGCTTGACCAGAGGGCGCCAGGTAAATCGCAACGAGACGGGACGCGACCGCCCAGGCAGCGTCCAGCACCCGATGTCGCGACTAATTTGCTGTTTCTCCTCGACCACCCACCGCCACAGCTTCTCGTAGAAGTCCAGCGCCCGCTCGACCGACGAAGTGGTGCGGAACTGTTCGGCCAGGACGTAAGCGCCTGCCACCGCGAGCGAAGCCGAGTGAGCGGCAAAGGGCGAAACCGCGGCGCCGGCGTCTCCGACCAGCACCACCCGGTCGCTGCTCCAGCGAGGCATGACGACCTGCGCGACCGCCTCGTAGTAGATGTCCTCGGACGGTGGGCATCGGTGCAGTATTTCGGGCACCAGCCAGCCCATGTCGGCGAACCGATCGCGGATTTCGGCACGAGGGTCCGCGGGGAGCTCGGCGTCGGGTACGCCGAACATTGCGAATACCGCGGCCCGACCATCCGGCAGAAAGAACACGTCGAGGTGTCGATCGATGGTGTCGGTCACGGCGAACTGCTCGATTTCGGATTCGCGAGCAATGTCGGAAGCGTCGACCACAAATGCGGCGCAGTGGAATCCGAGGTAGCGAAGATCCGCCGTCTCGGTTCCGAACACGAGTTTCCGGACGACCGACCGGATGCCGTCGGCCCCTACCAGCAGGTCAGCTTCGACGGTCTCGCCGCCGTCCAGGGTCACCGTCACCCCGTCCGCACGGCTGTCGACGCCGGTCACAGTGGCGCTGAACCGCAGCTCGACCTCCTCGGGCAGGTTGGCCCGCAAGGTCTTTTCCAGGTCGGGGCGCATGAGACTGCACATCCGGCCGTCGAGGGCCTTGGCGATCTGGTCGTACGGTAGGTCGCCGCGTCGGCGACCCTGTTCGTCCACCAGAGTCGCCTCGTCGATCCGATAGGACGCGTCTTTGAGGGCCGGCAAGGCGCCAATCGCTTCGGCGGCTTCGTAACCGGCGCCGTAGAAGTCGATCAGGTGGCCGCGCGGGTCGGGTGCCGGTGCGCGTTCGAGCACCACCACCTGGGCCCCGAGGGCCGCCATGCGTTCGGCCACGGCTAGCCCGGCGATCCCGGCGCCGCACACGGCGACCTTCAGCGTCACGAAGGCGGCGGCTTCTCGAGGCCGTGTGAGTAGGCGCTCATGTACCGCCCGAGCTCGGCGACCTGGGCGTCCATCTTCGGCACCGCTTCGGCTGCGGCCTTGGCGACCACTCGCTCGGCGATCCGGCTGGCCAGCACCGGCTTGAGCCAGCGGAACAGCACCACCCAGTCCGGGCAGTACACCTGCGACTTGCGGCCCTCGATGCCCTTGACCAGCGCGGTCGCACACTTGGTTACCGAGGTGGTCTTGCTCAACGGCCAGGGCAGCTTGGCAAGCAGTTCGCCGAAGGCGGGCAGGTCGCCCTTGGTGTCGCGGACCAGTGCCGTGTCGATCCAGGACATGTGCGCCGAGCCGACGCTGACGCCCAGATGAGCAACCTCCAGCCGCAGTGCGTTGGCCAGATGTTCGTTGCCCGCCTTGGTCATGTCGTAGGCGGCCATGCCCGGAGCCGCGGCGAAGGCCGCCAGCGAGGAGACGACGAGCACGTAGCCGCGGCGCTCGATGATCGAGGGCAAGGCGGCCCGCACGGTGTGGAAGACGCCGAGCAGATTCACTTCGAGGACACGCTTGAAGGCCTTGGGGTCGACGTTGAGCACCGACCCGTAGCTGGCGATCCCGGCGTTGGCCACCACGACGTCGATGCCGCCGAACTTCTCGATGGCGAGGTCGGCGGCGGCCTGCATGGCGGCCAGATCGCAGACGTCGGCCACAGCGGTCAGCACCCGGTGGTCGCCGCCGAGTTCGGCGGCGATCGTCTTCAGCTCGCCGTCACCCACATCGGTGAGCACCAGCTTGGCGCCGCGGTTGTGCAGCCGGCGCGCGACCTCCGCACCGATTCCTCGCCCTGCACCCGTGATCAGAACGACTTTGCCTTGCACCGACGTCATGGCCGAAACGTACCATCGCGCGCTAAAGCGCGATGCCCAGCAGCGCATCGACAGCGGTGGCGACCAGCCGGGGCGCTGCATCGTCGTGGCCGCCGTACTCGATCGCGTCGGTGGTCCAACCGTCAAGGGCGGCAATCGCTTTGGGTGTGTCAAGATCGTCGGCCAGGTAGCGGCGAACCCGGCCGATGACATCGGCCGCGTCCGGCCCGGCGGGCAGGGTGGTCGCGGTGCGCCAACGCTGCAGGCGCCGCTGGGCTTCGTCGAGCACCTGTTGGCTCCAGAACCGGTCGGCACGGTAATGCCCGGCGAGCAGGCCCAGCCGCACCGCCGCCGGATCGATGCCCTCGCCACGCAGTTTCGACACCAGCACCAGGTTGCCGCGGCTCTTGGACATCTTGTGCCCGTCCCAGCCGATCATGCCGGCGTGCACGTAGTGGCGGGCGAATCTGCGTTCGCCACTGACACACTCAGCATGCGCCGCGGTGAACTCGTGGTGCGGGAAGATCAGGTCGCTGCCCCCGCCCTGGATGTCGAGGTTAGTGCCGATGCGGCTGAGCGCGATCGCCGCACACTCGACATGCCAGCCGGGCCGGCCGGGCCCGAACGGGGACGGCCAACTCGGCTCGCCAGGCCTGTTGACCCGCCACAGCAGCGCGTCGAGTTCATCGGTTTTGCCGGGCCGGCGTGGGTCCCCGCCGCGCTCTTCGAACAACTGCAGCATGGTGTCGCGGTCGTAGCCGGACTCGTAGCCGAACTGCAGGGTGGCGTCGGCGCGGTAGTACACGTCGGGATATTCACCGACCTCCGGGTCGACCACATAAGCGGCGCCGGAGGCGACCATCTTCTCGACCAGCTCGATCATTTCGGCGACGGCCTCGGTGGCCCCGACGTATTCCTGCGGCGGCAGCACCCGCAGCGCGGTCATGTCCTGACGGAACAGCTCGGTCTGATCGTCGGCGAGATCGCGCCAGTCAACGCCGTCGCGGTCCGCGCGCTCGAACAGCGGATCGTCGACGTCGGTGACGTTCTGTACGTAGTGCACCTCATGGCCGAGGTCCAGCCACAGCCGGTGAATCAGGTCAAACGTGAGGTAGGTGGCGGCGTGACCGAGATGCGTTGCGTCATAGGGTGTGATGCCGCAGACGTACATAGTGGCCTTGCTGCCGGGTGCGGTGGCGGCGGCGACCGGGCGCACCTGCCGGTCGGCGGTGTCGTAGAGCCGCAATTGCGGGCCGCGTCCGGGTAACGCCGGGACCGGCGGAGAAGACCACGACCGCATGCGTCGACTTTAGGCGATCAGCTTTTGCCGCTGTCAGTACCAGGACCGCCGGATGGCGTCCAACAGGATCGGCGCGACGTCGGTCCGGCACATCACGAAGTCGGGCAGGTAGGGGTCCAGCTGGTTGTAGAGCAGCGGCGAGCCGTCCAGCCGCGAGGCGTGCATGCCGGCGGCCAGCACCACTCCGGCCGGCGCGGCCGAGTCCCACTCCCACTGTCCGCCGGCGTGCAGGTACGCGTCGGCGACGCCGTCGATCACCGCCATGGCTTTGGCCCCGGCGGACCCGATCCGCACCAGTTCCATATCCACGAATTGCCGCATCCGGTACAGGATCGCCGGCGGCCGGGTGGCGCTGACGGCGATCCGGATGACTTCGGGGACGCCGACGCGCGCGTTGTCGGCGGTGACGGTGTCGCTGCGGTAGACGATGTTGCCGCGGGCCGGCAGGGACACCGCGGCGTCGGTGATCTGCGGTCTGCCGTTGGCCGACCGCTGCCACAGCGCGATGTGCACCGCCCAGTCGTCGCGGCCGGCTATGGAGAACTCCCGGGTTCCGTCCAGGGGGTCGACGATCCAGACCCGGTCGGAGCGCAGCCGGACCAGGTCGTCGTGGGCTTCCTCGCTGAGCACCGCGTCGCCCGGCCGTTCGGCCCGCAAGCGGCGCAGGATCAGCGAGTTCGCCCGCCGGTCACCGGCATCGCCGAGCTCCCACGGATAGTCAAAACCGATCTCCTCGCGCACCGCGAGCAACAACTCTCCCGCGTCGGCTGCGAGCTCGGCGGCCAGCGCGGCGTCCGTCAGGTCACGCACCGCCGGATTCACCGACCCAGTATCGCCGACGAGCTGGGGTCACTTAGAACGCCGGCCACGGGATGGGACGGTGCCGATTCGGGCTGGGCATCACCGGATCGTCCAGCAACGCGTGCGCGCGCCGGCTCAGCGCCGCGATTTCGGCGCTGGTGATGCAGCCCTTGAGGTCCTCGGCCAGTGGACCTCGCAACGCGTCGATCAACCTCTCCACTGCCTGCAAAGTCTTGCGGTCGATCGGATCACCGGCCCAGCCCCACAGCACGGTGCGCAGCTTGTCCTGCACGTGCAGGCTCACCCCGTGATCGACGCCGTAGACGTTGCCGTCGAGGTCCACCAGAATGTGGCCGCCCTTGCGGTCGGCGTTGTTGACCAGCACGTCGAACACCGCCATCCGCCACAACCGGATGTCGTCGGCATGCATCAGCAAAACCTCGTCACCGGCGTAGTCATAGGCGTGCAGCACCGGCAGGTAGCCGGGCTGCGGCTTGCGGGCGGGAAACAGGTCGACCAGGTCCGGACCTTCGCGCGGATCGGAGTCGACCGCGTCGCCGGGCTGCTGCACCCATAGCTGCAGCATTCCGGGTCCGGCTGGACCGTTGCGAATGATGGTGTACGGCACGATGTTCCAGCCCAGATACGTCGACACCAGGTAGGCGCCCAGCTCCCGACCGGCCAGCGTCCCGTCGGGGAAATCCCACAACGGCTGCTCCCCGGAGACCGGCTTGTAGACGCAGTGCACACTCGTCGAGCCCAGCGATGCCTCGCATAGGAAGGTGGCGTTGCTCGCCGAGCGGATCCGTCCCAGGACCGTCAGCTCGCCGTCGCGCAACACCTCACGTTCGTCATTCCTCGGCGTCATCGCTAGACCCGAAGAGCGCGTCACGCCGGTAGCCGTTAGTGCGTGCGCAAATGTGGCCTTCCGGGTCCAGCGGCTCGTCGCACAACGGGCACGGCGGCCGGCCGGCCGAGATGACCCGGTTGGACCGGGTGGCGAATTGGCGCGCCGATTCCGGGGTCAGAAACACCCGTACTGCGTCGGGCCCTTCGTCGGTGTCGTCGAGCACGACGGAGGCATCGAACTCCGCGTCGGTGACGGCAAGCAGCTCCACGACGACGGTCTGCGCCTCGGAATCCCAGCCCAAACCCATCGTGCCGACGCGGAATTCGGCGTCCACCGGCATGATCAGCGGATTGAGGTCGTCGACCTCCGTGGGCTCGGGCGGTACCGGGGTCCCGAACCGGCGGTTGACCTCGAGCAGCAACGCGCCGATCCGCTCGGCCAGCACGGCTACCTGCTGCTTTTCCAGAACGACTGAGACCACCCGGGAGTCGTGCACCGCCTGGATGTAGAACGTCCGATTTCCAGGCTGACCGACGGTCCCGGCCACGAAGCGGTCGGGTGTGCGGAATACGTGGATAGCGCGGGCCATGGCAATTCCAAAATACCGTGCAGACGCCGGCGCTGTGCGACTCGCACTCCCCCGAATGCCGCCCGAGGGTGCGCAGTTGCGCGCCAACTCCGGCGTGTCGCCGTACCGGAGTGCACATTCGCGGGCAGCGGTCAGTCGGTCGAACCGCCGACCACCGCGTCGCCGGCGGGCACCTCTCCGTCCGGCGAATCCGCCTGCTTGGACTCAGGCTTGGGCTCTTGCTTGGGATCGGCAGGCGGCGGCGCGGCCCGCAGCCCCGCGGACAACCGCGCCCCGGTGTGGTTGACGTGCAACACGAATGGCCGCAGCGGGGTGTAACGAATCACACTCACCGACGCCGGGTCGGCGTTGACGCGCTGGAAGCTGTCCAGGTGCATGCCGTACGCGTCGGCGATCAGCGCCTTGATCACGTCGCCGTGCGTGCAGGCCACCCACAGCACGTCCGCGCCGTGCTCGTCGGACAGGCGCCGGTCGTGCTCGCGCACCGCGGCGACGGCGCGCGCCTGCACCTGCGCTAGCCCCTCGCCGCCGGGAAACACCGCCGCGCTCGGGTGCGCCTGCACCACCCGCCACAGCGGTTCGTTGGCCAGTTCGCTGAGCTTGCGACCGGTCCATTCGCCGTAGTCGACCTCGGCGAGGCGATCCTCGATCTGCGGCGTCAAGCACAGCGCCTCGGCCAGCGGTTCGACGGTACGGCGGCAGCGCAAAAGCGGCGAGGACACCACCGCCCGGATCGACAGGTCACCAATGCGGTCGATCAGCCCCGCGGCCTGCTCCCGGCCCTTGTCGTCGAGATCGACGCCCTCGGAGCGGCCGGCCAGCACCCCAGCCGTGTTCGACGTGGAGCGGCCGTGGCGCAGCAGCAGGACCGTCATGTCGCGGCCACCGTCCCGGTCGCCAGCAGGACCAGGACCGCGCAACCGACGGCCACCCGGTAACCCACGAACCAATACATGTTGTGGCGCACCAGGAAACGCAGGAACCAGGCCACCGCGGCCAGGCCGATGACGAAGGCGATCACGGTCGATGCCAGGAGCTGCGGGCCGGTGGCGCTCATGCCCTCGGTGACCGGGTGGAAGGCGTCGGGCAGCGAGAACAGACCAGAAGCGAACACCGCCGGTATCGCCAGCAGGAAACCGAAGCGGGCGGCCAGTTCGCGTTCCAGCCCGAGGAACAGCCCCGCGCTGATGGTTGAACCCGAGCGCGACACACCCGGCACCAGCGCCAGGCACTGCGCCGCACCCACGGCGACCGCGTCGCGCCAGTTCAACTGCTCGACGTCCCGGCTCTGCCGGCCCAAGTACTCGGCCAATGCGATCACCGCCGAGAACACCACCAGTGCCGTCGCCACCACCCACAGGTTGCGGACACCAGAGCGGATCGCGTCCTTGAACAGCAGCCCCAGCACACAGATCGGGATGGTCCCGATGATGACGAACCAGCCCAGCCGGTAGTCGGCGTCGCGCTGCGACTTCACCACCAGGCCGCTGAACCAGGACCGCAGGATGCGCACGATGTCGCGGGCGAAGTAGACCAGCACCGCCGCTTCGGTGCCTAGCTGGCTGACCGCCGTGAAGGACGCGCCGGCGTCACCGCTGAAGAAGACCCGCGACACGATGGCCAGGTGGCCCGACGACGAGACCGGCAGGAACTCGGTCAGGCCCTGGACCACGGACAGAACGACGACCTGGCCCCAGGACATCGGCACAACCGCAGACACGACGACGACCGTACCTGGTGCGGGTGGCCGCTCGGCGGATTCGACAGGTCAGCGGGCAACGGGTACCGCGTGGGCGACGGAGTCGCGCACGGCAGCGGCTACGCTGCGCTCATCGGTGAGGTCGATGTCGCGGATGCCGCGGACGGCACGGGCGACGACGTCTTCGGCCTGGGGAACCGGGCCCGCCAAGCGCGGCCGGTAAATTTCGACGACGAGCGAGCGGTGCTCTACGTGAAAGGAAAAACTCCGCCCATCTCCGACTTGGCCGTATCCACTGGCATAGATCCCCGCAGTCATGTCTTCCACAGCAAACTCGTGGTCTGCGGTATGCCGGTCAGCGGTGACGGTCATGTCGTGAGAATACCTCCGCCGCACGGGTTTACACGTCCAAGACGGGAGAATTGGGCGCGTTAACGTTCCTTAGAATTTGCTATGCGTCGTTTGCAGTCGGGAGATGACGGTTGCTGTTTGCGGTTAGAAAGGCAGTCCATCAGGGGATTGTCGTTTCAGTGGTTTTGCTGACCGCGGTCACGGGCTGTTCGTCGAATCCGCTCGATTCCAGCCCCCGCACCATCGAACCCGCTCAACCGGCGCTCTCGCCGCCCGCGGCGAATCCCGCCGGCGCGGTACGACCACTCGGTGGGCACCCGCTGGCCGCCCTGTTCGACGGCGGCTCGCACCACCTGGCGGTCCTGTCCCCCGGCGCCGACCCGGCCGGTCCGGCCAGCATCGCCGTGTGGGCGGCCGGCCAGGCAGACCCGACCCGGGTCGTCGACCTACCGGGACCGGCGAACGCCATGGCCGACGACGGGCGCGGCACCGTCTATCTGGCCGGACGCGGGGCCTACCTGACGGTGGACCTGAACACCGGCCGGACCACCACATCGGCCGTTGCCGACGCCCAGGGCGCCGACTTCACCGCGATCGCGTTAGGCGCCGACGGCAAATTGGTGCTGGGCAGCGCCGATGGCGCCGTCTACACGCTGGGCGGCGACGGCTCGGTGACCAACCGCCTCAAGATGTTCGCCCGGGTCGATGCGCTTGCGACGCAGGGAAGCACCACCGTCGTGCTAGACCGGGGCCAGACGTCGGTGACCGCGATCGGCGCCGACGGGCATGCCGCGCAGGCGCTGCGCGCCGGTGAGGGCGCGACCACGCTGGCGGCCGATCCGCAGGGCCGGGTGCTGGTCGCCGACACCCGCGGCGGTCAGCTGCTGGTTTACGGGGTGGACCCGCTGATCCTGCGGCAGGCCTTCCCGGTGCGCCACGCCCCCTATGGCCTGGTGGGGTCGCGCGAGCTGGCCTGGGTGTCCCAGACGGCATCCAACACCGTCATTGGTTACGATCTCAGCACCGGAATACCCGTCGAGAAGGTGCGTTACCCAACCGTGCAGCAACCCAACTCGCTGGCCTATGACGAGTCGGCAGACACCTTGTACGTCGTGTCGGGGTCGGGCGCCGGGGTGCAGATCATCGAGCACGCGGCGGGCAGGCCGTGAGCGCCGCGCCGGCCCCGCGGTGGAGTCGGCTGCCCGCGGGCTGGGAGGCGGACATGTCCGACGAGTACGAGTGGGCGCCGTTGCGGCTCCCACCGGACGTCACCCGGCTCAGCGCGTCCACCCGGTTGTCCATCGAGGCCGAGTATCGCGGCTGGGAGTTGACCCGGGTGCGCCTTTACACCGACGGTAGCAGGCGAGTGTTGTTGCGTCGCAAGAAATCTCGATTCGACAACCGGTTGTCCGACCAGCCGGAACCGTGACGGTGACCGAAGCGGGGCATCGCCTGTACGGGTTGTTGCGGGGCCTGCTGTTCACGGTGCCCGCCGAACGTGTGCACACGCTGGTGTTCGCCACGCTGCGCGGTGCCACCGCCGGTGCGCCGGTGCGCCGGGCGTTGCGCCGCCGGCTGGCGCCGACGGACCCGGTGCTGGCCAGCACCGTGTTCGGGGCGCGCTTCCCCGGGCCGCTTGGCCTGGCGGCCGGGTTCGACAAGGACGGTCTCGGGCTATCCACCTGGGGCGCTTTGGGTTTCGGACACGCCGAGATCGGCACCGTCACCGCGCACGCCCAGCCGGGCAACCCGCAGCCGCGGTTGTTCCGGCTGCCTGACGACCGGGCCCTGCTCAACCGGATGGGGTTCAACAATCACGGCGCCGGTGCGCTCGCGGCGCGGTTGGCGCAGCACATCCCCGACATTCCGCTCGGCATCAACATCGGCAAGACCAAGAAGACTCCCGCCGACGCCGCCGTCGAGGATTACCGGGCCAGTGCCCGGCTGCTGGCGCCCCTGGCTTCCTATCTCGTGGTCAACGTCAGCTCGCCGAACACCCCCGGGCTGCGCGATCTGCAGGCGGTGGAGTCGCTGCGCCCCATCCTGGTGGCGGTATTGGCCGAGGCCGCGACGACCCCGGTGCTGGTGAAGATCGCGCCGGACCTGGCCGACCCCGAGATCGACGACATCGCGGACCTGGCCGTGGAATTGGGGCTGGCCGGCATCGTGGCGACCAACACGACGATTTCGCGGGAAGGGCTGCGCACCCCCGGGGTGGCGGCGCTGGGCGTCGGCGGCATCTCCGGTCCTCCGGTGGCGCGGCGCGCCGTCGAGGTGCTGCGGCGGCTCTACCATCGGGTCGGCGATCGGCTGGTTCTGATCAGCGTGGGCGGAATCGAGACTCCCGATCAGGCATGGGAGCGCATCACCGCGGGCGCCTCGCTGCTGCAGGGCTATACCGGCTTCATCTACGGCGGCGGATTGTGGGCCAAGGAGATTCACGACGGCATCGCGCAGCGGTTGCACGCGGGCGGGTTCACCTCGCTGGCCGAAGCCGTCGGCTCGGCAGCGGCCCGTCCGGAGCGTCCGCCCGGTTAGGTCCTCATCCGGCCCTCATGCGAGGCACGAATCTGGGATGATCACGTTCTCGGGTGGAGCTGGGTAGCTCTTAGGGGAACTGCAGGGGGTTTGCTGCCATGTCGTTTGTGCGTACTGCGCCGGAACTGGTGAGCGGCGCCGCCGGAAACCTGTCCGGCATCGGATCGACACTGACCCAGGCCACCGCGGCCGCGGCGGGACCGACCACCGCTCTGGCTACCGCCGCGGCCGATGAGGTCTCGGTGGCGATCGCGAAGCTGTTCGGGGGGTTCGGTCAGGATTTCCAGGAGGTCAGCACCCGGGCGGCCGCTTTCCACGCCGAATTTCTCCGGCTGATCGACGGCGGCGCCGCCGCCTACGTCGCCGCCGAGGTCGCCAACGCGCAACAGACGGTGACCGGGCTGAGCGCGACCGGCGTCCCCGCACCGGCCGCCCCGCTGGATCCAATCCTGGGCGGCCTGGGCCCGATCATCATCGGCAACAGCGGCAGCGGCGGCGGCTTGTTCGGCTCGCTGCAGAGCGGGCTGACGTCGGTCATCAGCGGTAGCCCGCTGGGGCCGATCTTCGCCGGCGCCGGCCAGCAACTCGGCAACGTGTTGTCCGGGTTCGCCGCCGGCGATCCGCTGGGTGCCCTGCAACGCCTGCTGCTTCCCGCCGGCCAGTCGGCTCCCCCGGCCGGTAATGCCTACCAACAGCTGTTCGCACACACCAACGCGAACCTGGCGACGATTGTCGGCGATATGGCCGAGCGGCCGTTTCCGGCGCTGACGCAATTCATCGCCAACCAGCAGCGGTACGCCAACATCATCGCCACCGATGTCACGCTCGTCCTCCAGGACTTCCCGAACGGGCTCGCCCACCAGGCCTCGCTGGGCTTTCAGACCGTGACCACCGCCGACTACCAGGGCGCCCTGCAAGATTTCTTGGACAAGCAGGCCTACCGCAGCCAGATCACCAACCCAGCGCTGCAGAACTTCGCCACCCACGTTATCGAGCGGCTGCCGGTCTTCGCCAACGACCTCGGCAGCATCGGCCATTCGGTTAGCGTCGGCGACTACCACGGCGCGGTGGACGCCATCCCGCGGTCGGTGGTACGGCTGTTGCTCGACGGGGTCAATATCGACAACCTGTCCACCGTCAACGTCCACGGCCCGGCGGGCGACCTGCTGCCACTGCTATCGGCGCCAGGATCGCTGCAGCAGGACCTGGTGGACCTGTTGCCGCCGGGCACCATTCCACGGGCGATCGGCCAGCACTTCGTCAACGCAACCGGCGTCGCACTGATGCCGGTGGGGTCGGCGCTCATCGGTTGGCCGATCGCGACGCTGGACGGGCTGGCAACCGGCGCGACGGCTTTCGGGTCTGCGCTGCAGGCCGGCAATGCCGTGGGTGCCCTCGGGGCGCTGATCGATATGCCGGCCTACGTTCTGGACGGCTTCCTCAACGGCAACGTGGTCGTGGACATCCCGGTGCCCTTGACGGCGACAGTCACGATCCCGGTGGGGTTACCTGGCCTCCCACCGATCCTGACTCCAATCCCGATCGGCATCGGCGCACCGGTCGTGCTGCACGTGCCGTTCACCGGGATTCTGACGTCCGCCCAACCGATTTCAGCGACGCTCCAAGTGCCCATCCCGGCCACCGGCGCAAACGTGCCGCTGACGATCACCGTCCCGGGCTTGACCCTCGGCGGTGCCGTTCCGGCGCTGCTGGTGGACCTGCCGCGAGCGGTCGCCGGCGCCATCTCATCGGAGTAGATCCACGGTTTCCGCGACGAAATCCGCGGTGCGACGGTGCCATTGGCGCCATTGCCGGACCATGTGGTGGCCGACGCCCTCGATGCCCACCCACTGCGCATCCACCCCGCGCTGGCGGGCCCGCCCGGCTTGGATCCGGGAAACCTCTGGGTCGGTGCGGGTGTCGGCGGTGCCGTGCAGCACCAGCAGGCGCGTACCCACCGGGATGAGGTCGGCCTTGTCGCCGTACCACCACGGTGCCAGCGCTACCACTGCCGCGATGCCGCCCTCGGATGCGAGCTGCGCCGCAACCCGCCCGCCCATCGAATGACCCACCAGGACAACGTCTTTCGGACCGTACCGGGCACGCATTTGTTGCAGTGCGTCGGCGGCGTCCCGGACCGGGTCCTGCCGCGGGCTGTTCCAACCGCGCAACCGGTACTGCACCCGGACCACCTTGACGTCGCGACCCAGCCGGCGTCGTAATGCGCTGGCTAGCAACACCATTCGCAGGTTAGCCGGTTGCCACCAGCGCGACGGCTCGGCGCTGCGCATCTTGCCGCCCGGCAGGACAAGCACACCGGCGCGCAACGCGCGCTTATGTCTGTTCGTAGGTCGCGTGGATGACGGCGCGGGCGATGGCGTGCTGGAACAGGTTGAAGCCCAGGTAGGCCGGGGTGGCGTCCGCCGGCAGGTCCAGCTTGTCGACGTCGACCGCATGCACGGCGACGTAGTAGCGGTGCGGACCGTGGCCGGGCGGCGGCGCGGCACCGATGTAGCGGCGCTGTCCGGCGTCGTTGGCCAGCGTCAGGGCGCCACCAGGTAGGTCGCTGCCATCGCCGGCGCCGGCCGGTAACTCGGTGACATCGGCGGGCAGGTTGGCCACCGCCCAGTGCCAGAACCCGGATGCCGTCGGGGCGTCGGGGTCGTAGACGGTGACCGCGAAGCTGCGGGTCCCCTCCGGGAAGCCCGACCAGCTGAGTTGCGGGCTGACGTCCTCTCCGCCCGCGCCCATGATTCCGCTGACCTGCGCGTTGTCCAGCGGCTGTCCGTCGGTGATCGACTCCGAGGTCAGGGTGAACGACGGCAGATCCGGCAGCGCGTCGTAGGGATTGGGCACGCTCATAGTCAGTCCTCTCGTGTGATCAGCAGTGGGTGAGGAAGTGCGCCAGCACCTGGGTGCCGAACTTCAGCGCGTCGATGGGTACCCGCTCATCGACGCCATGGAACAGCGACGAGAAATCCAGGTCCGGCGGCAGCCGCAGCGGGCTGAAGCCGAAACAGCGAATTCCCAAGCGCATGAACGACTTTGCGTCGGTACCGCCGGAAAGCATATACGGCACGGTCCGGCCGTCCGGGTCGACCGCCAACACTGCGGCGTTCATCGCGTCGACCAGTTCACCGTCGAATGACGTTTCGTAGGGAGTCAGGTTCCTGATCCATTCCCGGGTGACGTCGGGACCCAGCAGCGCGTCCACCTCGGCCTCGAACGCCGCGAGCCGCCCGGGTAGCACGCGGCAGTCGATCACCGCCTCCGCCGTCGCCGGCACCACATTGGCCTTGTAGCCAGCCTTGAGCATGGTCGGGTTCGCGGTGTCGTGCAGCACCGCCTTGAGCATCCGGGCCATCGGGCCGAGTTTTTCGATCACGCCGTCCAGGTCGGGCGAGGTGACGTCGAATGTGAGGCCGGTTTCCTCGCTGACGGCGGCCAGGAATTCGGCCACCGTGTCGGTTACCACCAAGGGAAATTGATGACGGCCCAGGCGCGCGACGGCTTCGGCGAGGGCAACGACAGCGTTGTTGTCGTGCACCATCGACCCGTGTCCCGCCCGGCCCCGGGCCGTAAGCCGCATCCACTGGATGCCCTTCTCGGCCGTCTCCACCAGATAGAGGCGGCGCTCACCGCCGTCGCGGCGCGGCACCGTCAGGGAGAATCCGCCGACCTCACCGATCGCCTCGGTGACGCCTTCGAACAGGTCGGGCCGGTTGTTGACCAACCATTGCGCCCCGTAGGTGCCGCCGTGTTCTTCGTCTGCCAGGAACGCGAAGACCAGGTCGCGGGGCGGGACGATACCGGCACGCTTGAAGTGCCGGGCCAGCACCAGCGTCATGCCGACCATGTCCTTCATGTCGACGGCGCCGCGGCCCCAGACGTAGCCGTTCTCGATTGCCCCGGAGAACGGGTGCACGCTCCAATCGGCGGGCTCGGCCGGCACCACGTCGAGATGTCCGTGGACCAGCAGGGCGCCGCGCGAGGGGTCAGCGCCGGGCAGCCGGGCGAACACGTTGCCCCGGCCCGGGGCGCCTGATTCGACGTACTCGGTCTGGTAGCCGACCTCGGCGAGCTGTTCGGCGATCCACCGGGCGCACTCGGCTTCGCCCTTTGTCGTCTCGAGGTCGCCGGTGTTGGTGGTGTCGAATTGGATCAACCGGCTGACGACCCCGGCGACTTCGTCTCGCGGATCGGTCGAGTCGCTCGGGTCGCCGGGCGCCGCGCTCGCCCCAATCTCACGGGTCACAGTCACCCTTACTACCACTGGTCTGCAGCTGGTGTCGTCGAGGCCGATTGGGCCGGTGTGATTCGATCCGATAACCTTAGCTGCCAACTCAGTTGGTCTGGTCCGAGTGGCGGAATGGCAGACGCGCTAGCTTGAGGTGCTAGTGCCCTACTAATGGGCGTGGGGGTTCAAGTCCCCCCTCGGACACCCGCATGGGGCCCATCTTGGTACCCACTTTGGTACCCGCGAGCGCCCCCTTGCAGTCGTAGGCTGGGTGGTGCCAGCAGCCGAAAGTATGACCATGAACCCACCAAGTCACTTCCTGCGGCGCACTGCCACCCGAAGGTTTCGGGATCGCCGGGAGGCAGGTCGCGTACTAGCCGACGCCCTGACGCCCTATCGCGCCAACCCGGGGGTGCTGGTGCTGGGGCTGGCTCGCGGTGGTGTGCCCGTCGCGTGGGAAGTGGCCGCAGCTCTGGGCGCCGACCTCGATGTGTTCCTGGTGCGCAAGCTCGGGGTGCCGCACTGGCCGGAGCTGGCGATGGGTGCGCTGGCCAGTGGCGGCCGAGTGGTGATGAATGACGACGTGGTGTCCAGCCTGGGCATCGGCGAGCAGCAGATCCGCGCGGTCATCGACAGCGAGACCGCGGAACTGGAACGACGGGAGCAAGCGTATCGGGGCGGGCGCCCGGTGGCCGACCCGTCCGATCGTGTGGTGATCCTCGTCGACGACGGCATCGCTACTGGGGCAAGCATGCTGGCCGCGGTGCACGCGGTGCGGGCCGGCAAACCGCGGCAGGTGGTCGTCGCCGTCCCGGTCGGGCCGCTGTCGGCCTGCCGGCAACTCTCCGCGGAGGCCGACGACGTGGTGTGCGCGACCATGCCGGCCGCGTTCGATGCTGTCGGGCAGGTCTACGCGGATTTCCACCAGGTCAGCGATGACGAGGTGCGCGAGCTGCTGGCCGCCCCGACCGGCGGCACCCCGGCCGGCTGATTACTTGGCGCCCTCGTCGCGCGCTGTCGCGGATTCGGAGTCTGTTTCGGAGCCGTCGGCCTCATCGGGGTAGTCGACGGCCTCAGACTCGGCTTGCTCGGTTGCCTCGCCGGCGCCGTCACCGTTCTCGTCGTCTTCCTCGTCGTGTCCTTCGGCGTCGCGGTGCTGGCGTTCCCGCACCGCGTCGACGATCAACAGGATCACGCCGAGCACGCTGGCACCGATACAGACCCATGCGACCAGCTCGTTGCTGGTCACGACCGCGAATACCAGGGCGACGAGCCCGATGAGGGCGAGTACGAGAGCAATGATCAGCATTGGTCACCCTCCGGCCGGTGTCGGTCGATGGCGGCGGGGGGTCAGGCCCGCCGCACGCCCACGCGGCTCCCGGCTAGTTGTTTCCTCGGTTGAATTGGTCGAACCCACCGGCATCGGCGCTGGAATCCACCGGAGCCGCCGACCCGCGCTGGCCGAGCTCTTCCAGCTGAGATTCGAGGTAGGTCTTGAGCCGCGTGCGGTACTCCCGCTCGAAGGTCCGCAACTGTTCGAGGCGACCTTCCAGCACGGTGCGCTGCTGGTTGATGGTTCCCATGATCTCGGAATGCTTGCGTTCGGCGTCGGCCTGCAGGGCGTCGGCTTTCTCTTGCGCCTGACGCAGCTGTGTCTCGGAGCGGGACTGGGCGTCGGCGAGCATGGCGTCCGCACGCTGGCGCGCCTCGGCGACAGTGGTCTCGGCGGTGTGCCGGGCCTCGCTGAGGATCTGGTCGGCGTTCGCGCGGGCATCGGCGAGCATCTTGTCCGACTCGGCCTTTGCGGTGCTGGTCAGGCGGTCCGCCGTGTCCTGGGCCAGGCTGAGCACGCGCGCGGCCTTGAGCGCCTGTTCCTCGTTGCTGCTGCTGGGCTGGGCCGGGGCTGCAACCGGCGCCGGCTTGACCGGCTCTGGCTCGGGCTCGTAGGACGGGATCGGCTGAGCGACCGTCGGAGCCGCGGCGCCACCCCCGCCGCCAGCGGCCAACTCCTGGTCCAGCTCGGCGATCCGCTGACGCAGATCCGAGTTCTCCTCGATGAGCCGGGTCAGCTCGTTCTCAACCAGGTCAAGGAAGGCGTCGACCTCATCTTCGTTGTACCCGCGCTTGCCGATAGGCGGCTTACTGAACGCCACATTGTGGACGTCGGCAGGTGTAAGCGGCATTCTTTGTCCCCTCAAGTCCCTGGACGGTCGAACGATCTGGAAAGTCTAGAACGTAACGGTAGCCGTCGTGCAACTGCCGCCCATCCTGTCACACCAGACTCGGCGGTTGCCGATTGGAGTAATAAATAAGGAGCAATTTCAATCTCTAAGCCAATAAATCACGATTCTTAGATTCGAAAATCACGCGCATCAAACTTGTCTCCGAATCGTGGCCGAACCGTCTCTTTTCTAGAGCTTGGGAAGGCTCGGGAAAGTCGGCCGGAACTCAGGCGGCGGCGCTGAACGCCAGCTGCATGCCGATGAACGCGACGAGCAACAGCACCAGGATGGACAGGTCGAGTCGAACGGCGCCGATGGTGATCTGTGGGATGAGCCGACGGAGCAACTTCACCGGCGGATCGGTGATCGACATGATGATCTCGAGGATCACGACCGTGACGCCGGTGGGACGCCAGTCACGACTGAACGAACGGATCCACTCAATGACGACCCGGGCGATGAGCAGCAACCAGAAGGTGAACAGCACAAACCCGAGGATTTGAAAGAACAGCACCAACGAGAGCCCGACCTTATCGATGAGGATGACGAAACGCGTATCGCCGCCAACTATGCCGGCGACCGCCAGCCTACCGACCGCGCGCCGGCGCACACATCCGATGAGCGGGACCGGCAAACGCAAGGCCCGGTCGGCCAACGTGTGCTACCGGGCCGAGCGGCTGACAGTGGGGTTATTGGTAAGCGTAGAAACCGGTTTCGGCGATCCGCCGGCGCTCCTCCGGGGACACGTCGACGTCCGCGGGCGAGAGCAGGAACACCTTGGTCGCGACCTTGTCGAATGAGCCGCGCAGCGCGAAAGCCAGGCCGGCCGCGAAGTCGACCAGCCGCTTGGCGTCGGCGTTGTCCATCGACACCAGGTCCATGATCACCGGGGTGCCGTCGCGGAATCGCTCGCCGATGGTGCGCGCCTCGCTGTAGTCCTTGGGCCGCAGCGTGGTGATCTTCGACAGCGGATGCCCTTCCTCGAACATCATCGCCATCCGGCGCGGGTCCATCGCCAGCGCGCCGCGGGTCGAGTTGCGCAACCACGAGCCCAGGCGCGGGCGGCCCATGTCGGGACGGTCGAACTCGCGGGGCTGGAAGCGCGGCTCGTCGGCGTAGCCGCCGCGGTAGCTGCTGGGCGGCGGGTAGTCGGCGGGCTCAGGTCGCAGGTCACCGCGCGGGTCGCGACGCGGGTCGTCGTAATCGCGGTCGCGTCCTTCATAACGGCCGTATTCGTCGTCGAATCGGGGCCGCGGATATCCGCGTGACGGGGTGCGGTCGTCGTAATACTCGTCGTCGTAGTCCTCCATCGGCGCCATCCCGAAGTAGGCCTTGACCTTGTGCAGTGTGCTCATCGTTGCCCCTTAGTAGCCTGGGATATTTGTTGTCTGTGATGAAGGTGTGACTACAGTGACTATTCACGGTGACGGTAGCCGCCGTTGACCCAATAGCGCGGTACCGACACGCACACACGTCGAACCGTGTTTGACGGCGATTTCTAAGTCATTCGACATGCCGGCGGACAGGCCGACGGCTTGCGGGAATTCCCGACAAACCCGACTGTGTTCCGATTGCAGCTGGTCAAAGGCCCGTTCGGGCTCCCAGTCCAGCGGCGGGATGCCCATCAGACCGATCAATTCCAGGCTCTGAGCGCCGTCCACCTGCGCGCAGATTTCATCCACTGCGCCGGGTACGGCGATGTCGACCCCACCCCGCGAGACGTCCCCGTCCAGGCTGACTTGAACGTAGATCCGAAGTGGCTTGCTGCGGCGGTGTTCGGCCAGCGCACCGGTGACCGCACGGTCCAGCGCGGTCACCAGCTGGGGGCTGTCGACCGAATGCGCCGTGTGCGCCCAGCGGGCCAGCGCGCGGGCCTTCTTACGCTGAATCTGGCCGACCATGTGCCACTGCATTTCCCGCGAGTCGCTGCGCTGTGACCCCGCCAACAAGCGCGTGAGTTCGGTCACCTTGGCCGCGGCTTCCTGTTCTCGGGATTCGCCAACGGCCCGACATCCCAATCGGGACAAAATCGCAACATCGGTTGCTGGGAAGAATTTCGTAATCGGCAGAAGTTCTATTTCGGCAACATTGCGGCCAGCCGACTCGGCGGCGCGCGCCAGCCGTGATCGCACCGCCGCCAACGCGCGCGTCAATTCCGATTGGCGCTCCGTTTGCGCTGAGTCTTCCACCGCCATCGCGGTCATTCCATCCACACCAGCGACGCCAGCCGGCCCGTCGGCGCCGCGCGCCGGTGGCTGAACAGCGTCGGGTCGGCCACCGTGCAGCGTGGGTCGACCTCGATGGATGTCACACCCAAATCACGTAGCTGAGCGGCGATTCCGGCACGCAAGTCCAGTCCGGGGGTGCCCTTCGCGGTGGTGGTGCGGCTACCCGGTAGCGCCGCCTCCACCTCGACGGCCATCGCCGCAGGCACTTCGTAGTTGGCGCCGCTGACCGCCGGCCCGAGCAGGGCGGAGATGTCGCCGGTCTGCGCACCCAACCCCAGCATCACCTCGACCGCCCGGGCCACCACGCCGTGCTGTGCTCCGACGCGCCCGGCGTGAACTGCCCCGATCACTCCGGCCCGTGCATCGGCCAGCAGCACCGGCACACAATCGGCCGTCACCACGGCCAGGGCCAACCGGGGCGTTGCGGTGACCACGCCGTCGGTGTCGGGCAGGGGGTCACCCGGCGGTCCGTCGACCACCTCGATGCGCGTGCCGTGCACCTGGTTCATCCACACCACCCGGTCGGCGGGCAGGCCGGTCGCCGCGATCAGCCGGGCTCGGTTGGCCCGCACGGCTTCCGGGTCGTCACCGACGTGGTCGCCGAGGTTGAAGGTGTCGAACGGCGGTTTCGACACACCGCCCGCCCGGGTCGTGGTCACCCGACGGATACGAACGCTCACGTGCCCAGTATCCGGAACCCGTTGCCCGCCAAGTTGCATCGACGTCAAGCCGCGCTCGGTTTGTCGCGTACTGGCAAGCAAAACGAGACCTCAGCGGCGCATGAAGGGCGGCACGTCGACATCGTCGTCGTCACCGCCGATGCTCAGCGTCGCGCCGTTTGTGTGAATCGGGACGCTGACGGCGTCGACCGGCTCGAACAACGTGGACGTGAGCTTGCCGGCCTTGGCCGACTCGATGCGGTGCGCCCCGCCGGTCTCGGTGCCGGTGACCGGCTTGCGGCCCGGTCCCGCGTCGAAGCCCGCCGCAATCACCGTGACACGCACCTCGTCGCCGAGCGAGTCGTCGATGACCGTGCCGAAGATGATGTTGGCGTCCTGGTGGGCGGCGTCCTGCACCAACGAGGCCGCCTCATTGATCTCGAACAGACCGAGGTCGCTGCCGCCGGCGATGGACATCAGCACGCCCTGGGCACCTTCCATCGAGGCTTCCAGCAGCGGCGAGTTGATGGCGATTTCGGCGGCCTTGAGCGACCGGCCCTCGCCGCGCGCCGAGCCGATACCCATCAGGGCGGTGCCGGCGCCGGACATGATCCCCTTGACGTCGGCGAAGTCGACGTTGATCAGACCCGGCGTGGTGATCAGGTCGGTGATGCCCTGAACGCCGTTGAGCAGCACCTCGTCGGCGCTGCGGAAGGCATCCATCAACGACACCGCCGCGTCACCCATCTGCAGCAGCCGGTCGTTGGGGATGACGATCAAGGTGTCGCAGCTTTCCCGCAGCGCCGCGATGCCGTTCTCGGCCTGGTTGCTGCGCCGCTTGCCCTCGAAGGAGAACGGCCGGGTTACCACGCCGACGGTCAACGCCCCGAGTTTGCGGGCGATGCTGGCGACGACGGGCGCGCCGCCGGTGCCGGTGCCGCCACCCTCGCCCGCGGTGACGAACACCATGTCGGCCCCGCGCAGCAGCTCCTCGATCTCCTCCTTGGCGTCCTCGGCGGCCTTCTTGCCGACCTCGGGGTCGGCGCCGGCGCCCAGCCCGCGCGTGGAGTCGCGGCCGACGTCCAGCTTGACGTCGGCGTCGCTCATCAACAAGGCCTGCGCGTCGGTGTTGATCGCGATGAACTCGACGCCCTTCAGGCCTTGCTCGATCATCCGGTTGACGGCATTGACGCCGCCACCACCAATGCCCACGACCTTGATGACGGCCAGATAGTTATGTGGGGGGGTCATCATTCGTCTTCCTCCCTGATGGGCTTAATTCCGTAGTCCGCTGCGGTGTGTCTGCTTGCAAAACCCTCAACCTCAACCATAGAGTTAGAGTTATGTCAAGTAGTTCCGCGTAACCAGAACCGTATGGGTACGACGGGCACTAGCCGCGCAGGCGCGCCGACGCGCCACGCGTAATTTTTCGTTGCGTTGCTTGCGCGAGCAGACGCGAAAGCCCCTCATTTCGGCACGAAATGGGGCTTTCGCGTCTGCTTGCGCTACTTAACTGTGGGCAGGTCGGGGCTGGACACGTCATAGGTGCGGCCCGGCTGCGTCAGCAACGCCGCCAGCTTCTCCGCTTTCTCGTCGGCCCGGTCGGTCGTCCCCCAGATCACCACCCGCCCGTCGGACAGCGTGAGAGTGATCGACGACACCGACGGGGCCGCAATCCGGCCCACCTGACCCGCGACCTCCGGCCGCAGCGCCATCAGCACCTTCAACGCCGCCAGGGTGGCGGGATCGGTGGGACCGGGGTTTTCGACCTCGATATAGGGCAAGGCCGGTGGCGGCGGATCGGTCGCAAAGTCGACACCGTCGCGGTCGAACAGGTGCGGGCCGTCCGGAAAGTCCTTCACCACCACCGGGACCCGCTCGACGATGGTGATCCGCAGCGCCGACGGGTACTGCCGCTGCACCCGCGCGCTGGCCACCCGCCGGATGGCCGCCACCCGGTCGGCGACGTCGTTGGTGTTGATCTGCAGCAGCGGCGTGCCGATCCGCACCTGCGCCGCGTCCAGCACGTCCTCGCGGGTCACCACGCCGGTCCCGGTGACGACGATGGTGCGGGCCGACATCGCCGGCGTGAAGTAGAGGATCAGCGCCAGTCCGACGCCGACCACCAGCAGCAGGATCGTCGCCAGCAGCATCTTCAACCCCCGAACCACCCCGCGCGCAACGGGTTTGGGCTCGGTGTGGACGTGGCCGCGGGCGCGGCGCTTGGCCTCGCGGCGGGCATGTTCGATCGCCATGGCGCGGGCCTGAGCAGCGCGGCGTTCGGCGCGCTCGCGGCGGGCACGCCGGCGCGGACCCTCGAAGTCCTCTTCTGTGGCGGGTTCTTCACCGGTTTCCGGCTCGGCCTGGTCCTGGGTCTGCGCGGTGGCGATCGGTTCGGTGGCCGACTCGTCGGCGGCGTTCGCCTCGGCGGCCTCCCCCGCCGGTTTGGCGGCCGGCTCGGCGGCCGGGCCGTTCGCCACCAGGTCGGTCGGTTGACCGTCGGGAGGCTCGGTCACTGCAGAACCCCCGGGCGGCCGGGCGCGCCGCGGTTGGCCCGCAGCCGCAGCTCGGTCACGATCTCAGGGCCCAGCAGGGTCACGTCGCCCGCGCCCATGGTCACGACGACATCGCCGGCACCGGCGGCGGCGGCCACCCGCCGCGCCACCGTTGAGAAGTCCGGCAGGTAGTGGACGGGCACGCTGACGTGTTCAGCGACGCTGGCGCCGCTGATGCCGGCCAACGGTTGCTCGCGCGCGCCGTACACGTCGAGCACGAACACCTCGTCGGCGCCGTTCAGCGCCGCACCGAACTCTGGAGCGAAAGCCTTTGTGCGCGAATACAAGTGGGGCTGGAACACCACCATGGACCGGCCGCCGCCGCCCTGCTGGACCAACGCCCGCACCGCGGCCAGGGTGGCGGCGATCTCGGTCGGGTGGTGGGCGTAGTCGTCGAACACCCGCACCCCGTGCGCGGTGCCGACCAGTTCGAAGCGGCGGCGCACACCTTCGAAGGTGGCCAATCCGTCCAGCACGTCGTCGACCGGCGCGCCGATTTCGACGGCGGCCAGCAGCGCGGCCAGCGCGTTTAGGGCCATGTGGCGGCCGGGCACCGACAACCGCATCACCCGCTGTTGCGCCTCGCCGGCAAGCTGGATGTGCGCGACCGCCTCGGTGCCGCGCTGCTCCCAAGACACCAGGGTCGCGGCCTGCGGCTCGGCCACCGACGCGTCGGACACCGACCCGTAGCGCAGCACCCGGATCCCCAGCTCGGCGGTGCGCCGGGCCAGGGCCGCCGAACCCGGGTCGTCGGTGCACACCACCAAGGCGCCCCCGGGGGCGAGCCGCTCCACGAACGAGTCGAACACCCCGACGTAGGCGTCGGTGCTGCCGTAGAAGTCCAGGTGGTCGGACTCGATGTTGGTGACAACGGCGACGTTCGGGGTGTATTCCAGCAGTGTGCCGTCGCTCTCGTCGGCCTCCGCGACGAAGTAGTCGCCGCTGCCATGGTGGGCGTTGGTGCCGGCCTCCCCCAGCTCGCCGCCGACCGCGAACGACGGATCGCGCCCGCAGTGCTGCAGCGCGACAACCAGCATCGAGGTCGTGGTCGTCTTGCCGTGCGTGCCGGTGACCATCAGGGTGGTCCGTCCGGCCATCAACTTGGCCAGCACCGCCGGGCGCAACACCACCGGGATGCCGCGACGACGGGCCTCGACCAGCTCCGGGTTGGTCTTGGGAATCGCGGCGTGGGTGGTGATGACCGCGGTCACGCCGCCGGGCAGCAGATCCAGCGACGACGCGTCATGACCGATGCGGATCAGCGCGCCGCGCGCCCGCAGCGCGTGGATACCCCGGGACTCCTTGGCATCCGACCCCGAGACCAGCCCGCCCCGGTCCAGCAGGATGCGGGCGACTCCCGACATGCCGGCTCCGCCGATGCCGACCATGTGCACCCGCTGCAGCTCGGCTGGCAACTGCTCGGCGGTCACGGCCGGCCCCCGGGTGCCCGGGCCGACCGGACCCGGTGGGCCAGGTCCAGTGCCGCCTGAGCCACCTGCTGGGCCGCGTCGCGGTGTCCGACCTGCGCCGCGGCCGCGGTCATCGCCGCCAGCCGGGGCGCGTCGGTGAGCAGACCAGCCACCTCCCGCGCCACGAGGTCCGGCGTCAGGTCGGCGTCGGCGACCAGCATGCCGCCGCCGGCGTTGACCACCGGCAGCGCGTTGAGGCGCTGCTCACCGTTGCCGATCGGCAGCGGCACGTAGATGGCCGGCAGCCCGACCGCTGAAACCTCGGCCACCGTCATCGCCCCGGACCGGCAGATGGCCAGGTCGGCGGCGGAGTACGCCAGGTCCATCCGGTCCAGGTAGGGCACCGCGACGTAGGGCGGGTCACCGGGTTCGGGGGCGCGCAACTCGAGGGTGTTTTTCGGGCCGTGCGCGTGCAGCACGGACACACCCGCCGCGGCCAGGTCGGCGGCGGCCGCCGACACCGCCCGGTTCAGCGACACCGCCCCCTGCGACCCGCCGAACACCAGCAACACCCGGGCGTCGTCGGCGAAGCCGAAGTGAGCGCGGGCCTCGGCACGCAACGCGGTCCGATCCAGGGCCGTGATCGTCGCCCGCACCGGCACCCCGACCACCTCGGCACGCCGCAGACCCGAATCGGGCACCGCGGAAAGAATGCGGTCGGCGGTACGCGCGCCGACGCGGTTGGCGATCCCGGCCCGCGCGTTGGCTTCGTGGATCACCACTGGGATGCGGCGGCGCCGACCCCCGGGCAATCCGCGGGCGGCCAGGTAGGCCGGCAGCGCCACGTAGCCGCCGAACCCGACGACGACGTCGGCCTGCACGTTGTCCAGCACCGCACGGGTCTCCCGTACCGCGCGCCAGACCCGCGGCGGCAGCCGGGCCAGGTCGCCGCTGGGCTTGCGCGGCAACGGCACTGGGGTGATCAGCTCGAGGTGGTAGCCGCGCTCGGGCACCAGGCGCGTCTCCAGCCCGCGGGCGGTGCCCAGGGCGGTAATCCGGACCCGCGGATCCAGCGCGGTCAGAGCGTCGGCGACGGCCATCGCGGGCTCCACGTGTCCGGCGGTGCCGCCGCCGGCAAGGACCACCGATAACGCGCCACCGGCGGGCAGGGGATGAGCCCCTAGCCCGCCGGCCGATTGCCTGACCTGGTCATTCACCCGTAACGCTGACCTTCCAATGCGCGCACGCGCCGGCTGCGGCGCGCGCCGGCGTACTGCTGACCCGCTCCATTTTGCCTGTCCCGCAAATGAGCGGTACCCCCAGATCGACGGTTGGACCGTTCCGCCGATCGCGACAGCGCCGGCTGCGGCCGCCCGCCCGCCCGCCGTGGCGCCTCCCGGGGTCCTCGGCGGGCCGGCTGCGGAGCCGGCTTGGGGTGCGGGCGCTTGCGGTCGCGGAACGCCTCGAGACGAGTCGGCGAGTACGGCTCGGGCAGCGGCAACCGCAGCAACCGATTCACCTTGTCGTCGCGCCCGGCCCGCAGCGCCGCCACCGCCTCCGGTTCGTGCCGGGCGGCACTGGCGATGATGCCGATCTGGGTCAGGGTTGCGGCCGTGGACGTGCCGCCCGCGGAAATCAACGGCAACTGCAGGCCGGTGACCGGCAGCAGCCCGATCACATAGCCGATGTTGATGAACGCCTGGCCCAGCACCCACAGCGTGGTCGTCGCGGTCAACAGGCGCAGGAACGGGTCGGCCGAGCGCCGCGCGATGCGCATGCCGGTATAGGCGAACAGCCCGAACAGGCCGAGCAGACCCACAGCCCCGATCAGCCCCAGCTCCTCGCCGATGATCGCGAAGATGAAGTCGTTGTGCGCGTTGGGCAGATAGTTCCATTTGGCCACGCCCTGGCCCAGCCCGTCACCGAAGATGCCGCCGTGGGCCAGCGCGTACTTGGCCTGGCGGGCCTGGTAGCCGGAGTCCATCGGGTCGTCTTCGGGGTTGAGCCAGGACCGCACCCGGTCGGACCGGTATCCAGCCGACACGGCCAGGATTCCGCCGGCGACGAAGACCAGCGCCAACGAGGCGAGGAACACCTTCAGCGGGAATCCGGCGTACCACAGCAAACCGAGCAGGATGATGCCGAGCGAGACCGTCTGGCCCAGGTCGGGCTGCAGCACGATCAACGTCAGCGCCACGATCGCGGCGGGGACCAGCGGGATCAGCATCTCGCGCAGCGAGGCCCGCTCCATGCGCCGGGCGGCCAGTAGGTGCGCGCCCCAGATCGCGAACGCCATCTTGGTCAGCTCGGAGGGCTGCATGGAGAATCCGGCGATCACGAACCACCCGCGGGAGCCATTGGCTTCCTTGCCGATTCCGGGGACGAGCACCAGGACCAGCAACACGATGGTGAACGCGAAGCTGGTGAACGCGATGCGCCGCATGAACCGCACCGACATCCGCAGCGCGACGTAGCAGCCAATCAGGCCAACGACCGTCCACATCACCTGTTTGCCGAAGATCACCCACGCCGACCCGTCGTCGTCGTAGGAGCGCACCCCGGAGGCGGACAGCACCATGATCAGGCCGAGCGTGGTCAGCAGGGCGGCGACGGCGATGATCAAGTGGAACGACGTCATGGGCCGGCCCAGCCAGGCGCCGAAGCGGGTGCGCGGCCCGACGCGTTCGGGCTTCGGTGTTTTGTCGGACGCCTTCTCGGCGGGCGCCTCGGGGGCCGTTTCGGGTGCCTCCTCGGGGGCCGGTTCGGGGGCCGCCGCTTCGGCCTGCGCCGCGTCGACCGACGCGTCGGCCTCGGGCGCCGCGCCCACCTGGTCTGCCTTGTCCCGGCGACGCAGCCGGGAGAATGCCTTAGCCACCCCGCCTACCGGGCCGCGGCGCGTACGGCGGCCGCGAAGGCGTCGCCGCGTGCGGCGTATCCGCTGAACTGGTCGAACGACGCGCCAGCGGGTGCCAGCAACACCGTGTCGCCGGGCTTGGCCAGCTCTCGGGCCGCAGCCACCGCGGAGGTCATCACGCGAGTACCGATGGTCTCAGCACCGTCATTCACTTGTGTCACATCTGTAACAAGAGCCTCAGCAGTCGCATGCATCCCAACATCCTCGCCTGTAACAACCTGTACGACGGGGACATCGGGGGCGTGTCGTGATAACGCCTCGGCAACCTGCGCGCGATCGCGGCCGATCAGCACCGCTCCGACCAGCCTCGACGCGACGCGGGAGACCTCCGCGTCCACGGATGCGCCCTTGAGCAGGCCGCCGGCCAGCCACACGACCCGGGGGTAGGCCAGCACGGATGCCTCGGCGGCGTGCGGGTTGGTGGCCTTGGAATCGTCGACGTAGGTGACGCCGTCGAGGACGGCCACCACTTCGGAACGATGCCGGCCCAGTTTAAAGGCGACCAGCGCCTCAGCTATCGCCTCGGCGGGCACCCCGACGCTGCGCGCCAGCGCGGCCGCCGCCAGGGCGTCGAGCACGCCGACCGGCCCCGGCACGGGCAGCGAGGCAACCGGAAGCAACGGCAGCTGGTCGGCGAACGCCCGGTCGACGAGCTGCCCGCCGCGGACGCCCAGCTCCCCCTCGCCCGGTTCGCCGAGCCGGAAGCCGACGCGTATCGGGGCTGGAGCGGTGTCGCGCAGCGCGGCCGCCCGGGCGTCGTCCAGCCCGACGACGGCGACCCGGCCGGTCAGCGCCCGTGCCTTGGCGGCGGTGTAGTCGGCCATGGTGTGGTGCCAGTCCAGGTGGTCTTCGGCGATATTGAGCACCACGCCTGCCTCGGGCCGCAGCGACGGTGCCCAGAACAACTGAAAGCTGGACAGTTCCACGGCCAGCACATCGGCGGGCTGGTCCAGCACGTCGAGCACCGGGTCGCCGATGTTCCCGCACAGCAGGCTGCGTAATCCGCCGGCCACCAGCATGTCGTGCAGCATCGAGGTGGTGGTGGTTTTGCCGTTGGTGCCGGTGACCACCAGCCAGCGCCGTGGCGGCCCGAAGTGGCCGGCCGCGTCCAGTCGCCAGGCCAGCTCGACGTCGCCCCAGATGGGCACGCCCGCCGCGGCCGCGGCGGCCAGCACGGGCGTGGTCGGCTGGAAGCCGGGGCTGGTCACCACCAGCGCGAATTCGGCGATCCGGTCGGCCGCGGCCGCGGGGTCCAGCGTTGCCACGCCGTTGTCGGCGTGCGGGGCCAGCATCGCGGGATCCTCGTCGCACAGCGTCGGCACGGCACCGAACCGGGTCAGGGCGGCCAGCACCGCGCGGCCGGTCACCCGCGCCCCGGCGATCAGCACCGGCGCGCCGGGCGCCAAGGGGTTGAGCACGTCAGGCGCCGATCGTGGAAAGCCACTCACCGTAGAACAGGGCGACCCCCAGCCCGCAGGTGATCGCGGTGAGCAACCAGAACCGGATGATCACCGTGGTTTCGGCCCAGCCGACCAGCTCGAAATGGTGGTGGAACGGGGCCATCCGGAATACCCGGCGGCCGGTGGTACGGAAGGCCAGGATCTGCACCACCACCGAGGTGACCTCGGCAACGAACAGCGAACCCAGCACGACGGCGAGCATCTCGGTGCGGCTGGTCACCGACAGCCCGGCGATGATGCCGCCCAGCGCCAGCGACCCGGTGTCACCCATGAAGATCTTGGCCGGCGCGGCGTTCCACCACAGAAAGCCGATGCAGGCCCCGGCGGTGGCGGCGGCGATCAGGGCCAGGTCCAGCGGGTCGCGCACGTTGTAGCAGGCCAAGCCCGGCGCGGTGACGCAGGCGTTGCGGTACTGCCAGAAGGTGATCAGCACGTAGGCGCCGGTGACCATGGCCATGCAGCCCGCGGCCAGTCCGTCCAGCCCGTCGGTGAAGTTCACCGCGTTCGACCAGGCGCTGACCACGATGACGCAGAACAGGACGAACACCGCCGGCGCGAACGTCACGGTGGCGATCTCGCGCACATAGGACAGGTCCGCGCTGGCCGGGGTCAGCCCGGCGTTATTGGGAAACTGCAACACCAGCACCGCGAACAGGACGGCGGCGCTGATCTGCCCGATGGTCTTGGCCGTCTTGTTCAGGCCCAGGTTGCGCGACCGGCGGATCTTGATCAGGTCGTCGATGAATCCGACACCGCCCAGCGCGGTCGCCAACAGCAGAACCAGCAGCCCGGAGGCGGAGACGCCCTCACCGTCGAACGCCAGCCCGGCGAGGTGGGCGCCCAGGTAGCCCGCCCAGATGCCGGCCAGGATCGCCACCCCGCCCATCGATGGGGTGCCGCGCTTGCTGTGGTGGGTCGGGGGGCCGTCCTCACGGATCTGGTGGCCGAAGCCCTGCCTGGTGAACAGCCGGATCAGCGCCGGGGTGAGCAGGATGGACACGGTCACCGCGATGGCGACGGCGATCAGGATCTGTCTCACTGGCCTGCCGCCTCCTGGTCGGCGCCCGCCGCGACGAGCGCGTCGGCCAGCGCCCCAAGACCGGCGGAGTTGGACGCCTTGACCAGCACCACGTCCCCGGGCCGCAGCTCGGCGCGCAGCAGCGCCAAGGCGGCGTCGCGGTCCGGCACGCTGACGGCCTCACTCCCCCAGGAGCCCTCCATCACAGCTCCCTGGTGCATGGCGCTCATCGGCCTCCCGGTTCCCACGACAACGAGTCGAGACACATCTAATCGCACCGCGAGCCGGCCGACGCGATCGTGCTCGGATATCGCGTCGTCCCCGAGCTCGGCCATCTCGCCCAGCACCGCCCAGCTGCGGCGGCCCGCCGCGGCGGGGTCCGAGCCGCCGCGCGCAATCCATGCCAGCGCCTGCAATCCGGCCCGCATGGAGTCGGGGTTGGCGTTGTAGGCGTCGTCGATCACGGTCACCCCGTCGGCGCGGGTGGTGACCTGCATCCGGTGTCGCGACACCGGTCCCGCCGCGGCGAGCGCGTCCGCCACCTGATCGATGCCGGCGCCGCATTCCAGCGCGACCGCGGCGGCGCACATTGCGTTGCTGACCTGGTGGTCGCCGTATACCCCGAGCCGGATGTCGGCCTGCTGGTCACCGGCGTGCAGGGTGAACTGCGGCCGGGCCAGCTCGTCCAGCGTCACCGGCCCGGCCCAGACGTCACCCTGGGCGCTGCGGCTGACCCGGACCACCCGGGCCGCGGTCACCTGCGCCATCGCCGCCACGGCCGGGTCATCGGCGTTGAGGATGACCACCCCGGACGACGGAACAGCCTGCGGCAGTTCGGATTTGGTGCGAGCGATGGCTTCGCGGGAGCCGAACTCGCCCAGGTGTGCGGTGCCGACGTTGAGGACTACGCCGATGGACGGCGGTGCGATCTCGGCCAGCGCGGCGATATTGCCGGGGTGCCGCGCCGACATCTCCAGAATCAGGTAGTCGGTGTCGCGGGTGGCCCGCAACACCGTCCAGGGGTGACCCAGCTCGTTGTTGAACGATCCGGGGGGTGCCACCACCTCGCCCAGCGGGGCCAGCACCGCGGCCACCAGGTCCTTGGTCGACGTCTTGCCCGACGAGCCGGTGATCCCGATGATCGTCAAGCCGCCGGCCACCAGTTCGACGGCGACCGCCCGGGCCAGCCTGCCCAGCGCGGCCAGCACCGCCGCGCCCGATCCGTCGGCGTCGTGCTCGAGCACGCCGGCCCGGTCGTCGGCTGCGGCACGCGGGGCGACCACGATGGCGGGCACCCCGACCGGGCGGGCGGCCAGCACCGCGACGGCACCCGCCGCCACCGCCGAGGCCGCGTGGTCATGTCCATCGGCGCGGGCGCCGGGCAGCGCCAGGAACAGCCCGCCCGGACCAACGGCGCGCGAGTCGAACTCGACGGTGCCGGTGACGCGGGTGGCCGCGGCAAGGTCCGGGGAGATGTCGGACAGGATGCCGCCGACGATGTCGGCGATCTGGGCGATGGTCAGGTCGATCATCGGCGGCCCTGTAGGGCCTGTAGCGCCTGCGCGAGCTCTACCCGGTCGTCGAACGGGCGGGTCTGGTCGCCGACGCGCTGACCGGTCTCGTGGCCCTTGCCGGCGATCAGCACTACATCGCCGGGCCCGGCCCAGGCGACCGCGTGCCGGATGGCCTCGCGGCGGTCGCCGATCTCGACCACCGACGGCGCACCGGCGGCGCCGGCCAGGATCTCGCGGCGGATGGCGGCGGGATCCTCGCTGCGCGGGTTGTCGTCGGTGACGACGACCAGGTCGGCGAGTTCGGCGGCCACCGCGCCCATCGGTGCCCGTTTGCCCGGGTCGCGGTCGCCGCCGGCACCGAACACCACGGCCAGCCGGCGGCCCGGCCGGGCCAGGGTGGTCAGCACGGCGCGTAGCGCCCCCGGTTTGTGGGCGTAGTCGACCAGGGCCAGGAAATCCTGACCACGGTCCACCTGTTCGAGGCGCCCCGGAACCCGGGTCTGACGCAGACCCGGCGCCGCCTGCTCCGGGGATACCCCGACGGCATCCAGAATCGCCAGCGCCACAAGCGAATTGGCAATGTTGTAGTGCCCGGGCAGGTTGATCGCCACGCGGTGGTGTGCACCGGCGGGGTCGATGGCGGTGAACTCCTGCCCGGCGGCACCGCTGGGTGCGACGTCGACGGCGCGCCAGTGCGCGGGCTGATCGGTGACACTCACGGTGATCGCGTCACCGGCCCGGGCAGCCATGGCCCGCCCGGCGTCGTCGTCGACGCACACCACGACGGTGCGCGCCCGCAACGCGGAGGCGGGATCGAACAGCGCCGCCTTGGCCTCGAAGTAGGCCTCCATGCTCGGGTGGAAATCGAGGTGGTCGCGCGACAGGTTGGTGAAGGCGCCGACGGAGAATTCGGTGCCGTCCACCCGCCCGAGGGTCAGCGCGTGACTGGACACCTCCATTACCACGGTGTCCACCCCGCGTTCGGCCATCGCCGCGAACATGGCATGCAGCGCGGGGGCCTCCGGGGTGGTCAGCGCGCTGGGGATGTCGGCGCCGTCGATGCGGATGCCGATGGTGCCGACCAACCCGGCGACCCGGCCGGCGGCCCGCAGACCCGCTTCGACCAGATATGTCGTGGTGGTCTTGCCGGAGGTGCCGGTGATCCCGATGACCCGGACCCGGTCGGACGGGCGGCCGTAGACCGTGGCAGCCAGACCGCCCAGCACGCCGCGCGGTGCGGGGTGCACAAGGACCGGCACGGTGTCGGCGTGCGGACCCATCTCGAGGACTCCCTCGGCGTCGGTCAAGACCGCGACGGCGCCGCGTTCGATCGCCGCGCCGGCATGGCGGGCACCGTGGGTGACCGACCCGGGCAGGGCGGCGAACAGGTCACCGGGCCGCACATCCTGGCCCCGCAACGTCACGCCGGTGACGGGCACATCGGTGACGGTGCCGCTGTGCGCGGACACGGCGCCGACCTGCGCGGCCAGGGCGGCCAGCGACACGCCCGCGCCGGCGCTGGGACGCAGATCCGTGGGCACGGCTGCCACTGCGTCATCACCTCCCGTCCGACGCTGAGCGAAACGCCATTATCGGCTTGGATCAGCTTTGACACCCTACCCAGCCACCATCGGGCCGGTGTTTTCCCGCGCCTGCGGGACCGCGCCTGCGCTACATCGCCTGCAGGGTCAGCGGCGGTCCCGGGTCAGGTGAGAGCGGCACGTTCTCGCGCTGCATCAGCCAGCCCGCGATGTTGTGGAACAGCGGCGCCGCCGAGTGTCCCGGCGTGCCGTCGGCGTTGCGCTGCGGATTGTCCATCATGATGCCGATGACGTAGCGGGGATTGTCGACGGTGGCCATGCCGGCGAAGGTGATCCAGTAGACGTCGTCGAAGTAGCACCCGCAGCCGGGGTTGATCTGCTGCGCGGTGCCGGTCTTGCCGGCCATCTGGTAGCCGGGGACCGCGGCGGCCGGGCCGGTGCCCTGCTGGTAGCCCATCGGGTCCTGCTGCACGACCGCGCGCAGCATCTGCCGGACCGTCTGGGCGGTCTGGGTGGAGACCACCCGCACGCCTTCGGGCCGGGCTTCCTCGGTGCGCGTGCCGTCGGCGGCGATGGTGGCCTTAAGGATCCGCGGCGGGATGCGGACCCCGTCGTTGGCGATGGCCTGGTACATGCCCGCCATCTGCAGCAGTGTCATCGAAACACCTTGGCCAATAGGAAGATTGGAGAAGGTGCTGCCCGACCACTGGTCGATCGGCGGCACCAGGCCCGCGCTCTCGCCGGGGAGGCCGACGCCGGTGCGCTGACCGAGCCCGAACTTGCGGACCATGTCGTAGAAGCGTTCGGGTCCCACCCGCTGCGCCAGCATCAGCGTGCCGACGTTGGACGACTTACCGAACACACCGGTCGTGGTGTAGGGCATCACGCCGTGTTCCCATGCGTCGTGCACGGTGACGCCGCCCATCGAGATGGTGCCCGGCACCTGCAGCACCTCGTCGGGGTTGCTCAGCCCGTATTCGATCACCGACGACGCGGTGATGATCTTGTTCACCGAACCCGGCTCGAACGGGGAGGACACCGGCAGATTGCCCAGTTGCCGGTCGCCCTGGCGCCCGATGTCCTGCGACGGGTCGAAGGTGTTGTCGTTGGCCATCGCCAGTACCTCACCGGTCTTGGCGTCCAGCACGACCGCCGACACGGTGTGGGCACCCGAGACATTCCTGGCCTGCTGCACCTGCTGCTGGACGTAGAACTGGATGTCGTCGTCGAGGGTGAGCTGGACGGTGGAGCCGTGCACGGCCTTGTGCCGGTTGCGGTAGCTGCCGGGGATGACCACCCCGTCGGACCCGCGGTCGTAAGTGACCGATCCGTCGGTACCGGCCAGCACCGCGTCCAGTGAGTCCTCCAGGCCGAGCAGGCCGTGCCCGTCCCAGTCGATGCCCCCGACGATGTTGGCCGCCAGCGACCCGCCGGGGTACTGACGCAGGTCCTGACGCTCAGAGCCGACCTCGGGGAACTTGGCCGAGATCGCGTGTGCGATGGCGGGATCGACGTTGCGGGCCAGGTAGACAAAGGTCTCGTTGCTCTGCAATTTCTTGAGCAGCGCCGCGGCGTCCGGCTTGTTGTTCAGCTTGCCCGCGACTTCCTTGGCGATGTCCTTGAGGCGCTCCTGCGGGTCCGGCGCGTGCGGCGACTTCTTCCTGGCCTCGTCCAGCTGCTGGCGAATTCGCTTGGGCTGGAAGGTCAAGGCGCGCGCTTCGATGGTGAAGGCCAACCGGTCGTTGTGGCGGTCGACGATCGCGCCGCGGATCGCGCGTTCGACGTCGGTGACCTTGAGCTGGCCCGCGGCTTGGGCGTTGAGCTGCGGCGCGTTGGACACTTGCAGGTAGAACAATTGGCTGACGGCCACGACCATCAACACGGCGATGACCGCGTTGCCGGCCCGATGCCGGAAGACGAACGACGCGCCCCGGCTCGCCACCTCCACCGCCTGACGAGTGCGCCGCTCCCGGGCCGAGTGAGCCGTGCCGGAGGCTCGAATCGATTTGTCCTGCTTCGGTTTACGGGATGGCTTGGCCCGCCCGGGGTCCTGGGCGGCACGCGGTTTACGGGCGCGGCGCTCCGGAGCCGCCCGGCGGGGGTCGCGGCTCATCGCGGGATCCCGGGCACCGCGGGTGCCGCCGGCGCAACGGGGACGACCTGTTCGCCGGTGGCTGGCAGCGGGACTACCCCGTGTACATCGGGAATGCTCGGGCCGGTGGGCAATCCGGGTGTCGGCGCGGCTACCGGCGGTACTGCCTGAATCGGGACCTGGGCCGGGACCGGGGGCAGTTGGACCGGGGGCAGTTGCACCGGAACCCCGTGCAGCGGGTCCAGCACCACCGGTGCCTGGGCGGGCAGGCCAGGCACCTGAGCGGGCAGGCCGGGCGCCTGGGCGGGCAGTTGCGTACCGCCCAGCGTCGAGGATCCGTCGGGTCCGCGCAGCAGCACCTGCGGGCCGGTACGGGCGGGCGGTGCTGGGTCACCGGGAGCCGGCATCACCCGGACCGCCACCTCCGGCGGCGTCACCGGCGGCTTGGGCGGTGGGGGCGGCCCCTCATCGGGCAGCTTGGTGTTCAGCGGCGGCGGCGGCACGCCGTCGGCCGGCTTGGGTGTGCCCACCACCACCCAGTTGCCGTCGGGCGCCTGAACCAGGTGGGCGGTGTCGCGGGTCGGGATCATGCCCTGCTTGCGGGCCGCTTCGGCCAGCGCCGGTGCGGACTCCGCCTCGCGCACGTCGCGCTCGAGCGCCTCTTTCTGCTGTTGCAGCATGCGGGTGCGCTCGCGGGCGTGGCTGAGCTGGTAGGAACGTTCGGCGGCGTCGGTGGACAGCCACAGCGTCAGGCCCAGACCGATGCCCAGCGACCCGATCACCAGCACGACGAACGGAACCCGGCTCAGCAACGTGCGCGGCCGCAGGTCGATCTGTGCCAGCCGGATGGCCAGCCGTTCGGACAGCTTGGCGCGAACGACCTTGGGCGCCTTTGCTTTACGCGCCTTGGCGCGGGCCTTGGCCTGGCTGGCGTTCTTGGGCCGGGCCGGCCGGTCGACGGGCCGGGCCATCGGACTGGTCTGCGGAGCCGACCTCGGCGCCCGGGCCTCGCGTGCCGGCGCGGTGGACTTGCGGGCGTGGGCGCGGCCCCGCCGAGACGACGGATCGGCGGCGGTACGCACGCCGGCGCGACGAGCGCGCCGTTCGCTCTCGCGGCGCTTCGTCGCCTCGCGCTTTGTGCTCATGCTTTCGCCTTCCCGTTTTCCCGCTCGACTCGTTGCAGCGCGCGCAGCCGCACCGGGGCGCTGCGCGGATTGCGTTCCGTCTCGGCCGCGTCAGCCCGCTCCGCTCCACGCGTCAACGAGGTGAATCGCGGCCCATGGCCGGGAAGTTCGACCGGCAGACCGGGCGGGGTGCGGGAGGCCGTCGCGTCGGCGAACACCCGCTTGACGATCCGGTCCTCGAGCGACTGGTAGGACAGCACCACGATGCGCCCCCCCACTGCCAGCGCGTCCAGCGCGGCGGGAACGGCGCCCCGCAACGACTCCAGCTCGTCGTTGACCGCGACGCGCAGCGCCTGGAAGGTGCGTTTGGCCGGGTGTCCGCCGGTGCGCCGGGCCGGCGCCGGGATCGCCTCGTAGAGCAGCGCCACCAGCTCGGCGGTCGAGGTGAACGGCGCGCGAGCGCGGCGGCGGACGATCTGCGCGGCGATCCGGCGGGCGAACCGCTCCTCGCCGTATCGATGCAGGATGTCGGCCAGCTCGGCCTCGGGGTAGGTGTTGACGATGTCGGCGGCGGTCAGCGGTGCCGACGGGTCCATCCGCATGTCCAGCGGCGCATCCTTGGCGTAGGCGAACCCCCGCTCGGCGCGGTCCAGCTGCATCGAGGACACCCCGAGATCGAACAGCACGGCGTCGACTGATTCGGTTGTGGGAAAACCGGATTCGGCGATCGCCGTGGAGATGCCGTCGTAGCGGGTATGCACCAGGGTGACCCGATCACCGAAGGGAGCCAACCGGTTTCGGCTGATGGCCAGGGCGCTCGGGTCGCGGTCGAGTCCGATCAATTGCAGCCCGGGTAACTCGGTGAGGAATCTCTCGGCGTGCCCGCCGGCGCCGAGGGTTGCGTCGACGAGTACCGCCCCGGCGCCATCGGGACTGTGCCGGGTCAGCGCTGGCGCCAGCAAATCAACGCATCGCTGCGCCAACACCGGCACGTGACCGAAATCGCCTGCGCCGGAACGCGGATTGTCGGGGTTAGGCATCCTGACCCCTCCCCGGCCGGTACGGCCTAGCTGGCGGCTCGCCCGTGCACCGAGGCCCCTGTCCGAGACGCACCTGGCGTTGGGGAAGTACGCCAGGGTCGGTTCGGGCAGAGACCACGGTGCACAGGCATGCACCTCAGAAGATGTCGCCGAGTGCTTCATCGCTGGCCGCGGAGAAGTTCTCTTCATGGAGTTGCTGATAGTCGTTCCAGGCCTGGGCATCCCAGATTTCGAGATAGTCGACCGCACCGATGACCACGCAATCCTTGGACAGGCCGGCATAGCGCCGGTGGTCGGCCGACAGCGTGATGCGCCCCTGCCCGTCGGGGTGCTGCTCGTCGGTGCCGGCGGCGAGGTTTCGCAAAAATGCCCGCGCCTCCGGGTTGCTGCGCGGCGCCTTGCTGGCTCGCCTCGCCAACTGCTCAAACTCCGCGCGCGGGTAGACGGCGAGGCTGTGATCTTGGCTCTTGGTGACCATCAACCCCCCTGCCAATGCGTCGCGAAATTTGGCCGGCAGCGTTAGCCGCCCCTTGTCGTCGAGCTTGGGCGTGTAGGTGCCGAGAAACACTGCGGCACCTCCGACTTGCTTGTCACCCAAACACTTCGGCCACCATACCCCACAGTCCCCCACTTCGCCCCATAACTACCCCCTCCGCGCGTCTCAGAGTGCCGTTCCCCCACGACACGTCGCGGGTCGACCCATTCAGGCTGGAGCGGCGCTTCCCCGGGTGCACACAAAAGCGCACTTCAGAGGCACATTTCGGGCCCTGTGGTCGGAGTGGGGCGCGGTGGGGGGCGATGGACACAAGTGCGCTACGAATGCGCCACGAGTTGGCTAAGCGTGGCCCGGCGCGCGTGTCAGGCGGGCCGAGCCTGCAACGCTGGCATCGGCGCGCAATCGACGGGGAGGACTCGCAAAGCAAAACGGGGCAGCCGTTGGGCTGCCCCGCTATTCGGTACCGGAAAGGTTATTCGTCGAAGCGCCGACGGAACCGGTCTTCCATGCGACTGGTGAACGTTCCACCCGAACCCTTGGACCGGCGCGGGCGCGACGGGCCCGCGGTGGTTCCGGTGTCCGGGCGGCCGGACAGCCGGCGACCGGTGACGGCGTACACGACGCCGCCGAACATCACGACGAAACCGAGCACACTGAGGATCGGAAAGGTTCCGATCATCGTGGCTTTGAAGGCCACCCCGGAGACAAGCATCGCCAGGCCGACGACGAACAACGCGGTGCCCTGCAGTCGGCGTCGCGCGGTGGGCGCGCGGAAACCTCCGCCACGTACGCTCGAGGCGAACTTCGGATCCTCGGCATAGAGAGCGCTCTCGATCTGATCGAGCATTCGCTGCTCATGATCGGAGAGTGGCATTCGTCCCTCCTTGCCGAAACACTGTCCCGTAGCCACTGATAGCACGCGGATGCCCGTTGTAGAGCAATTAATACCAATGATACGAGGTCCATCTGCGCCGTACCACTGATTCGCAGGCGATTCTATCGCGGCTGGATCGGCGTGCAGTGCCACGGGCCAGGACACGACCGCCCGTCGCAGCGCGACGGCTTCGTCAGATACTGGGTCCGATACTAAGAACTTGCCCAAGCCCGACCGGGCGCCATTTGCCTACCCGAGGAGGACAACGCGATTGGCGACCTTCCTCATCGATTTTCCGGCGAACGAGATGCAGCGCCGGCTCGGTGAAGCGCTGGGCGTGTACGTCGACGCTATGCGCTATCCCAAGGGCACGGAGAATCAGCGCGCCAGCATGTGGCTCGAGCACACCCGCCGGCCCGGCTGGCAGGCGGTTGCCGCGGTCGAAGTGGCGGGCGACGATGCCGCCCAGCCGCCGTCGGCCACGGAGTTGGGCAAGGCCCCGCTCGTCGGCATCGCCTACGGCTACCCGGGCGCACCCGGCCAGTGGTGGCAGCAGCAGGTGGTGCTGGGCCTGCAGCGCAGCGGTTTCCCGCAGCACGCGATCGACCGGTTGATGACCAGCTACTTCGAACTCACCGAGCTGCACATCCACCCGCGGGCGCAGGGCCGTGGGCTGGGCGAGGGCCTGGCCAGGCGCCTGCTGGCCGGCCGCCGGGAAGACAATGTGCTGCTGTCCACCCCGGAGAACAACGGCGAAGCCAACCGGGCGTGGCGGCTGTACCGCCGGCTTGGCTTCACCGACGTGATCCGCGGCTACTATTTCGCCGGCGACCCGCGGGCTTTCGCGATTCTGGGCCGCGCGTTGCCGCTGTGACCGGACGGCTCACGCGATCCGCGCTTCGGGTCTGGCACGATGACCTGGTGCGCGCCAGCTCTCCCACGCAATCAGCCCGGACGGTTTCCGCGCGACGGAGCCGCCGGGTCCTGGCGATCCTGATGCTGTTGATGCTCGTTCCGCTGGCCAGCGGTTGCCTGCGGGTGCGGGCCTCGCTGACCATCTCTCCCGACGACCTGGTGTCCGGTGAGATCATCGCGGCGGCAAAGCCCAAGAGCAATCGCGACACCGGGCCGCAGCTCGACACGAACCTGCCGTTCAGCCAGAAGGTCGCGGTGTCGAATTACGACAGCGACGGTTATGTGGGCTCGCAGGCGGTCTTCTCCGATCTGACCTTTGCCGAACTGCCGCAGCTCGCGCACATGAACCCCGATGCGTCAGGGGTCAATCTGTCACTGCGCCGCAACGGCAACATGGTGATCCTGGAAGGCCGCGCCGACCTGACCTCGCTCACCGACTCCGAAGCCGAGATCGAACTGACCATCGCGTTCCCAGGCACGGTCACCTCCACCAACGGGGACCGGATCGAGCCCGAAGTCGTGCAGTGGAAGCTGAAGCCAGGCGTGGTGAGCACCATGACCGCCCAGGCTCGCTACACCGATCCCAACACCCGGTCGTTCACCGGGGCGGGCATCTGGCTGGGCATCGCGTCGTTCGCCGCCGCGGGCGTGGTGGCGATGCTGGCCTGGGCGAGCCGGGACCGTTCGCCCCGGTTCACCGCGCCAACCGACCAGTCGTCGGGCTAGGCCTGCTGGTCGGGCGCCCAGTAGGCGAGCATCTCGGCGAAAGTCTCGAACGCCGGTGCGGAGACGCCGTACGTCGCCTCGAAATGAATGCTCAACGGGAATCCGAGCTCGGCCACGCCGTCCACCACGCGCTGGTACAGGTCGACCAGCATCCGCCGCTTCTCGGGGGGCTCGCTGGCGGCCAGCTTCTTGACGAACTCCTGTTCCTCGGCGACCACCGCATTGCCCGGGTCCTGGATCAGCCAGTTGATCAGTCCGACGCGGGCCTCCATCTTCGGGACGAACCCGAACGAGAGCAGGATCTCGGGCCGGTGATCCGTGTTTTTGGCGAAGTCGGCGAGGAAGCCCACGATGGCGTCGGAGTACAGCAGCTGCGTCATGCCGTAGGTAGCGCCCTGATTGCACTTGAAGTCGAACCGGCCCTGTTCGCCCTCCCGGGTCGGGATGAGGATCACGCCGCGGTTGGCCACCGCATCGCGGTAGATGGACAACGCGTCGGTGGGTGCGACACCGGAGCCTTCGCCGTCGTTCATGGTGCGCGGCACCCCGACGAATACCACGCCCTCCATCCCGGCGGCGGACAGTTTGGCCAACCGCTCGGCCAGGGCGGCCTCGTCCATGAAGGCGGTGACCTGGGTGCACAGGCCGTTGATCCCAGGTAGTTGCGGACGGATGATCGACCAGAAGTCCAGCACATCCAGCTTGGGCTGCATCGTTATCGGGCGATCGTCGTCCTCGGCGATCATGCCCGGGATCATCACGTGCCGAATGCGCCCGGCCAGGCCGAACTCCGCCGAGTACCGCACCACTTTGGCCGCGTCGTCCGACGCCTTCTCGAAACCCCCGGCCACGTTCGGCGGCACCAGCTCCAGCGCGATGGTGTTGAGCGTCACCGGTTCCTCTTCCCTGCCGTCCTGCATTCTGACGCGCCACGCCGCGCAAATCCCCCCGGACTGAGCCCGCCGACCGTCATCGCGAGCCACCACGACAGCATAGGGGCGACCGGTCAGGGCTCGGCATACACTGTCGGGCCAGAGACCTGCCCAGGCAGAAAGGGGCGCCGCGCTGAGCCTGCAAGCATCGGCAGCATCGACCGACGAGGTGGCCGGCGCCATCACCGATCAACTGCGACGGTACCTGCGCGACCGCCGCGGCGAGTCGGCATATCTGGGCGCTGAATACCAGGCGCTGACCGCCTGGCTGGAGGATTTCGTGCTCAGCGGCGGCAAGCGGCTGCGGCCGGTTTTCGCCTACTGGGGGTGGGACGCCGTCGCCACGCAGGCGCCGGAGCCCGATTCGCTGCTGCTGTTCGGCGCGCTGGAACTGCTGCACGCTTTCGCCCTGGTGCACGACGATGTCATCGACGCTTCGGCGACCCGTCGCGGCCGGCCGACCGCGCATGTCCACTTCGCGGCCCTGCACGCCGAACGCGGTTGGCGCGGTGCCTCGGACCAGTTCGGCATGTCGGCGGCGATCCTGCTCGGCGACATCGCGCACGCCTGGGCCAACGACATCATCGCCCGCGTCCGGATGTCCGCCGATGCCCGCGCGCGGGTGGAGCCGGTGTGGTCGGACATCCGCACCGAGGTGCTCGGCGGTCAGTATCTGGACATCCTGGCCGAGGTCTCGGTGCCTGCCTCGGCCGTCGAGTCGGTCGCGTCGGCAATGACCGTCGCCACCTACAAGACCGCCTGCTACACGGTGTTGCGGCCGCTGCAGCTGGGGGTCGCCGCCGCGGCCGACCGGCCCGACGTGTTGTCGATCTTCGGACAGTTCGGGACCGATCTCGGGGTGGCGTTCCAGCTGCGCGACGACGTCCTGGGTGTGTTCGGGGACCCGGCGGTCACGGGCAAGCCGTCCGGTGACGACCTGCGGTCGGGCAAGCGCACCGTGCTGCTGGCCGAGGCGATCCAGCTGGCCGAACAGTCAGATCCGTTGGCCGCCAACCTGTTACGGACCTCGGTCGGGACCGATCTGACCGAGGAGCAGGTGCGGGAACTGCGGGACGTGATCGAAGGAGTGGGTGCGCTGGCGGCGGCGGAGAACCGGATCACCGAACTCACCGAGCGGGCGCTGGCCACGCTGGCATCCGCACCGGTCAGCGCGACCGCCAAGACCGGCCTGTCGGGCCTGGCCCGGCTGGCCACCGACCGATCCGCCTGAACCGATGACGACCCTTCTGACGCAAGGCGTTTCGCGGCTGCGGACGTTCATCACCACGCCCGAGGCGGCACCGGCGCGGCAGGGTTTCCTGGGTTCGGTGCTGATCACCGCCGGCGGCCTGGGTGCGGGCAGCACCCGCCTGCACGACCCGCTGCTGGAGTCGATCCACATGTCCTGGCTGCGCTTCGGCCACGGCCTGGTGTTGTCGTCGATCCTGCTGTGGCTCGGCGTGATCCTGGTGATCGTTGCGTGGCTGCGACTGGGCCGGCGCGCGCTGGCGGGACAGACCACCGAATTCACCATGCGGGCCACCACCGCGTTCTGGCTGGCGCCGTTGCTGCTGTCGGTGCCGGTGTTCAGCCGCGACACCTATTCCTATCTCGCCCAGGGAGCGCTGCTGCGGGACGGCCTGGACCCCTACGCGGTGGGGCCGGTCGGTAACCCGAATCCGTTGCTGGACGATGTCAGCCCGATCTGGACGATCACCACCGCACCGTACGGGCCGGCGTTCATCCTGGTGGCCAAGCTGGTGACGATGCTGGTCGGCAACAACGTCGTAGCGGGGACCATGCTGTTGCGCCTGTGCATGCTGCCGGGGCTGGTGCTGCTGATCTGGGCCGCTCCGCGACTGGCGCACCACGTTGGCAGCGACGGCGCCAAGGCGCTGTGGATCTGCGTGCTCAACCCGCTGGTGCTGATCCACCTGATGGGTGGGGTGCACAACGAGATGCTGATGGTCGGTCTGATGGCCGCCGGCATCGCGCTGACCCTGCAACGCCGCCATGTCCTCGGCATCACGTTGCTCACCGTCGGCATCGCGGTCAAAGCCACCGCCGGGCTGGCGTTGCCGTTCATGTTCTGGGTGTGGATGCGTCACCTGCGCGAGGACCGCAACTGGCATCCGGTGCGGGCATTCCTGGTGGCCGCGCTGTCGTCGCTGGCGATCTGTGTCGCGGGCTTCGCGGTGCTGTCCCTGATCGCCGGTGTGGGCCTGGGCTGGATGACCGCGCTGGCGGGCTCGGTCAAGATCATCAATTGGCTGACCGTGCCGACGGCGGTGGCGAACCTGGTGCACTTCTTCGGCAGTGGATTGTTCGCCGTCCAGTTCTACGCCGTGCTGCGGATCGCCCGGCTGATCGGGATTCTGCTCATCGCGGTAGCGCTGCCGGTGTTGTGGTGGCGCTTCCGCCGCGACGACCGGGAGGCGCTGACCGGCATCGCCGGCGTGATGCTGATCGTGGTGCTGTTCGTGCCCGCGGCGCTGCCCTGGTACTACTCGTGGCCGTTGGCCGTCCTCGCCCCGCTGGCGCAGTCACGCCGGGCGATGGCCGCGATCGCCGGAATCTCGACCTGGATCATGGTGATTTTCAAGCCCGACGGGTCGCACGGGATGTATTCCTGGCTGCACGTCGGATTGGCGACCGCGTTCGCCGTGCTGGCGTGGTATTCGCTGTACCGCCAGGACGAGCCCGTGACGCGGGCCGAGGAGCAGCCCGCTAGTACGCCATAGCCTGGGCGCGCCGCACCACCTCGCGAGCCTGGTGGGCGTGCAGGGCATCGACCGGGCGCGCGTTGCTCAGGGCGTCACGGGAGCCGTCGCGGGTGACGGTGAGCGACGGATCCGGGGTGAACAGCCAGCGCACGATCTCGGTGTCGTGGTAGCCGCCGTCGTGCAGGATCGTCAACAGCCCGGGCAGGCTCTTCACGACCTGGCCGGTGTTGGTGAAAAAGACCTGCGGCACCACCACACCGCCGTTGCGGCGTACCGCGACCAGGTGGCCTTCGCGCAACTGCTGCTGCACCTTGCTCACCGGTATGCCGAGCAGTTCGGCGACCCGGGTCAGGTCGTAGGTTGGCTCGTCGGGATCCAGAACATCGTCGCCGGCCGGAATGCTGCCCACGGCGTTCAGTCTAGAACTTGCCGGGCGGCCAAGTCTGCGCGTTTAGGCGACGTTTCCCCATGAAATTGCGGCGCACACCTACGATGGCCTCCGTGGTTGAGACGGGAGACCTGCGCGCCAGCACGCTGCTGGACGGCCGCTATCTCGTCCAGGCCAAGATCGCCAGCGGCGGCACCTCGACCGTCTACCGCGGGGTCGACACCCGACTGGACCGCCCGGTCGCCCTGAAGGTGATGGACGCCCGGTATGCGGGTGACCAACAGTTCCTGACCCGGTTTCAGCTCGAGGCGCGCGCGGTGGCGCGGCTGAAGAATCCGAATGTGGTGGCGGTGTACGACCAGGGCCACGACGGCAGACACCCGTTTCTGGTAATGGAGCTCGTCGAGGGCGGCACCCTGCGTGAGTTGCTGGTGGAGCGGGGTCCGATGCCGCCGCACGCGGTGGCCGCGGTGTTGCGGCCGGTGCTGGGCGGGCTGGCGGAGGCGCATCGCGCCGGGTTGGTGCACCGCGACATCAAACCGGAGAACGTCCTGATCTCCGACGGCGCCGAGGTCAAGATCGCCGACTTCGGGTTGGTCCGGGCGGTCGCCGGCGCCGGAATCACTTCCGCCAGTGTCATTTTGGGCACCGCCGCCTATCTTTCGCCCGAGCAGGTTCGCGACGGCAACGCCGGGCCGCGCAGCGACGTGTACTCGGCGGGGATATTGACCTACGAGCTACTGACCGGCGAAACCCCGTTCACCGGTGACTCGGCCTTGTCGATCGCCTACCAGCGGCTGGATAACGATGTGCCCCCACCCAGCGCGGTAATCGACGGGGTACCAGCGCAATTCGACGATTTCGTGGCTTGCGCGACCGCGCGGGATCCCGCCGAACGCTATGCGGACGCGATCGAGATGGCCGCCGACGTGGCGGCGATCGTCGAGGAGCTGGGACTGCCCGACTTCCGGGTTCCGGCGCCACGCAACTCGGCCCAGCACCGGTCCGCGGCGCTGCAGCGCAGCCGCGCGGCCGACCCGCCGAGCCCCGGCCCGCCGCCGGTCCATCGCCCGACCCGGCAGTTCACCCGCGAACCGGGCGACTGGGCGCAACAGACGGCGCCGGCCGAGCCCGAATACGATTCGGACTACGAAACTGACTCTGAATTCGACTCTGCCGCAGACGGATACGTCGGGGAATCAGGAGAGTTCGCGGGCATCCCGATCGAGGATTTCGTCTGGGAGCGACAGCACAACCGGCGAATGGTGCTGGTATGGATGGCGGTGGTGCTGACCCTGACCGGACTCGTCGCAACAGCCGGCTGGACCGTGGGCGTGCACCTGAGCACCCTGTTGCGTTAGCTTGCGCGAGCAGTCCCCCGCAAGCGGGAGGTACCCTCAGCCGCCACTCTTCAGTCGCGCAGCATCTCCGCGACCAGGAAGGCCAGCTCCAGCGACTGCTGGGTGTTCAGCCGCGGGTCGCAGGCCGTCTCGTACCGGCCGGACAGGTCCGTGTCGGAGATGTCCTGCGCCCCGCCGAGGCACTCCGTGACGTTCTCTCCGGTGATCTCGACGTGGATCCCGCCCGGGTGGGTGCCCAGGGCGCGGTGCACCTCGAAGAAGCCCTGCACCTCGTCGACAATCCGGTCGAAGTGTCGCGTCTTGTAACCCGTCGAGGACTCGTGGGTGTTGCCGTGCATCGGGTCGCACTGCCAGATCACCTGGTGACCGGCGGCCTGAACCTTCTCGATGATCGGCGGCAGCACGTCGCGCACCTTGTTGTTGCCCAGCCTGCTCACCAGGGTCAGCCGGCCCGGCTTGTTGTGCGGGTCGAGCCGCTCGACGTACTCCACGGCCAGTTCTGGGGTCATCGTCGGCCCGATCTTGACGCCGATCGGGTTGGCGATCACCTCGGCGAACGCAACATGCGCGCCGTCGAGTTGGCGGGTGCGCTCGCCGATCCACACGGTGTGCGCCGACAGGTCATAGAGCTGCGGCTCCCCGTTCTCGACCTCGGACAACCGGAGCATCGCCCGCTCGTAGTCCAGCACCAAAGCTTCGTGACTGGCGTAGATCTCGGCAGTCTGCAGATTGCGGTCGGCCACCCCGCAGGCGCTCATGAAACGCAGCGCGCGGTCGATCTCGGAAGCCAGCGCCTCATAACGGGCTCCGGCGGGCGAGGTGCGGACGAACTCGCGGTTCCAGTCGTGCGCCAGGTGCAGCGACGAGAAGCCCGACGAGGTGAGCGCGCGCACCAGGTTCATTGCCGCGCTGGCATTGGCGTAAGCGCGTACCAGTCGCGACGGGTCATGTTCCCGCACCGCCGCGTCCGGGGCGAAGCCGTTGATCATGTCGCCGCGGTAGGACTTCAGCCCGAGCGCGTCGATGTCCGACGACCGGGGCTTGGCGTACTGGCCCGCGATGCGGGCCACCTTCACCACCGGCATGCTGGCGCCATAGGTGAGCACCACTGCCATCTGCAGCAGGGTGCGGATGTTGCCCCGGATGTGCGGCTCGGTGTTGTCGGTGAAGGTCTCGGCGCAGTCGCCGCCCTGCAGCAGGAAAGCCTCGCCGCGCGCGACCTCGGCCAGCTGTTCCTGCAGCCGGACGATCTCGGAGGGCACGGTCACCGGCGGCACACTTTCCAGCACGGTGCGCATCGCCGTCGCCTGGTCTTCGGGCCAGCTGGGCTGCTGGACAGCCGGCTTGGCCAGCGCGGCGTCCAGTCGTGCGCGCAGATCAGCCGGCAACGGCGGCAGCGGCGGCAGCTGGTCGATCGGGATGTCGACGGTCCAGTTCATCGGTCCATGGTAACCGGGCTGGATCGTCGGCTGATCAGGGAGAACGGGGTGCGGACCCGTCTTGGCCGGTGATGATCCGAAAGCGGTTGAGCTGATCGCGCGCATCGACGAGCGCGTCGTGCACATCCCGCGACCGGGGCGGCAGGCGCGGGGATCCCCGGTCCTCCCACAACTGCCGCAGCTCCCTGGTGAACCGGGGTATCGCGCGCGGCAGGTCAGGCATGGTTCCCCACAGTTGGCATAACGCCACGTGGTCATAGGCCCCGACCCAGGCCCACAACTCGATGGGCTCGGCGCCCGTTACGCCCAGGAACTCTTCCAGATCGTCGCGGATGCGACGCCGGGATCGCCAGAGTTGGGAGGCCGGCGGCGGCAGCTTGGGCAACACGTTGGCGCGTACCCAGCTCCCGGCCCGCTCGGGGTCGAATTCGGTGGACACGGCGTAATACTCGCGACCGTCCTCGGCGACCACGCCGATGGAGATGAGCTCGATCGTGCGGCCGTCCTCGATGAACTCGGTGTCGTAGAAAAACCGCATCGCCGCAGCCTAATGCGGGCTAGCTAGTGAGGCCGGGTGCGGCTGCTCACCCAACAATCGGAATCGGCTCGGTGCCCTCGGGCGGCGGCGCCGGATGCACATCGAGGTCCAGCTGGGCAGCGACCGCGCGCTCGTCAGGCAGCCCGGGCGTTCCGGCGATTGCGCCCTGCAACCACAGCTTCGCCTGCACCACCGGGCGCCGCCATCGGCGTTCACGCTGCAAGGCCCGCCGCATCTTGGCCGGCCGGGTCGTGTAGCGCCAGCGCGCCCACGGTGCGTGCGGGCGGGATAGCCGGATCGCCCCGATCACCAGCAGCACCACGATGAACATGCCCAGCAGACCCGTCCAGACCTTCCCCTTGAGCAGCACCACCACGGCCAACGGCAGGGTCAGCACCAGCGCGCCGGCCAGCGTGCTCTGCAACGTCACCCAGTTGCCGTCGTGGCGGATCGGCAGGATGAACATCAGCGGATGCAACCCGAGCATCAACAAGCCGGCCACGGCCACCGCGGCGAACACCGCGTCCACCGAGCTGCGGCCGTCCTCCTCCCAATAAACGTCGGACAGGTGCAGAATGAGGGCGTACTCGTCCAGCACAAGGGCCGCACCAATCCCGAAAAGGGTTGCCGCGACGGTCAACTCGGGCCCATCGCCGTTCACGGCCAAGGTGACCATGGTCAACCCGGACACCATCACCAGCAGCACGCCGAATGTCACGTGGTGAATGTGCACGGTCCCGATGTGAATGTTGCGGGGTTGCCACCACCTCGCCGGCCTGCCCCGGTCGCCCCGATGGCGAATGAACCGCACACAGGACCGGGTGACGAAGAAGGTCAGGATGAAGGCGATCAGGCAGCACAGCAGCGGCAGCCTGCCGCGGTCGACGATGTCATGCTCCAGCCAATGGCGCACCACAAAAAAACTACGCCCGCCGACGCGCCCGCGCCGGAAGCCGCGCTGCGCGGGCAAGACTACGCAAGATAACGATTAGGCTGTCTGCGACATGAGTAGATGGCAGTCGCCCGTGGTGGGCAGTCGATCCGGGCGGGTGTGGTTGTGGTGCCTGCTCTGGCTGCTGGCCGCGCTGGCGCTGGCCAACACGTGCTGGCAGCTCTTCGGGCATATTCCGTACCGCATCGACATCGACGTCTATCAGATGGGCGGCCGCGCCTGGCTGGACGGGCGGCCGTTGTACAGCGGCAACGTGATGTTCCACACACCGATCGTGGACCTGCCGTTCACCTATCCGCCGTTGGCGGCGGTGGTGTTCAGCCCGTTCGCCTGGATGGGGATGCCGGTCGCCAGTGTCGCGATCACAGCGTTGACGCTCGCGGTGCTGTTGGTGTCGACGGCGATCGTGCTGACCCGCCTTGATGTGTGGGCCGACTCCGATCTGCTGCCCGGCCCGGCCTGGCTGCGCCGCTGGTGGTTGGCCGTGGTCATCGTCGCGCCGGCGTCGATCTGGCTGGAACCGATCAGCTCGAACTTCGCCTTCGGCCAGATCAACGCCGTGCTGATGACGCTGGTGCTCGCCGACTGCCTCCCCCGTCGCACACCATGGCCGCGAGGAGTGCTGCTCGGCTTGGGCATCGCGCTCAAGCTCACCCCGGCGGTGTTCCTGCTGTACTTCCTGCTCCGGCGCGACACCCGCGCCACGATCACCTCGATGGTGACCTTTGTGGCCGCGACGCTGGTTGGTTTCGCGCTGGCCTGGCGTGATTCCTGGGAGTACTGGACCCGCACGCTGCACCACACCGACCGCATCGGCGAGGCGGCGCTGAACACCGACCAGAACATTGCGGGCGCCCTGGCCCGGTTGGGGCTCGAGCAGCAGCAGAGGTTCCCCTGGTGGGTGCTGGCCTGTCTGCTGGTGCTGGGCGCGACCATCTGGGCGATGCGCCGGGTGCTGCGGGCCGACGAGGCACCCCTGGCCGTCATCTGTGTGGCCCTGTTCGGGTTGGTGGTTTCGCCGGTGTCGTGGTCGCACCACTGGGTGTGGATGCTGCCGGCCGTGCTGGTAACCGGAGTGCTGGCCTGGCGACGCCGCAACGTCGCGATGGGCGTCGTCACCCTGCTGGGCGTGGCGTTGATGCGGTGGACGCCCATCGACCTGCTGCCCAAGCACCACGAGACGACGGCGGCCTGGTGGCGGCAGCTGCTCGGGATGTCCTATGTGTGGTGGGCGCTGGCGGTGATCGTGGTCGCCGGTGTGACCGTCACCGCGCAGGTGGCGCCGACACGGTTGGCCGCGCGGGAACGCACCCCGGTAGCGGCCGCGGGCTGATCAGGCCCGCGCGGTCCACTCACGGCCTGGGTGGTCAACCGGCCTGCGTTTCCGGAATCCGGTCGGCGGTGGCGGAATCCGGTTTGGACCCGTCCGCGTCGCCGTCCCCGGCGCTGCCGTCTTTCACGCTGGCGGCGTAGATGTCGACGTATTCCTGACCGGACAGACCCATCAGCTCGTACATCACCTCGTCGATGACGGCGCGCTCGATGAAGTGATTGCCGGCCAGCCCGTCGAACCGGGAGAAGTCCATCGGCTTGCCGAACCGAACGGTGACGCGGCCGAACCGCAGCATCGACGTGCCGGGCGGGTTGACCTTGTTGGTGCCGATCATCGCCACCGGGATCACCGGAACGCCCGTCTGCAACGCCAGTCGTGCCAGCCCAGTCTTTCCCTTGTACAGGCGCCCGTCCGGCGAACGGGTGCCCTCGGGATACATCCCCAGCAGCTTGCCCTGGGCCAGTACTTGCTTGGCGGTCTCCAGCGCGGCCTGGGCGGCTTCGGAGTCGGTGCGGTCGATCGGCACCTGCCCGACCGCGGTGTAGAACCAGCGGTTGAACCAACCCTTCACTCCGGTGCCGGTGAAGTATTCGCTCTTGGCCAGGAAGGTGATGCGCCTGCGCACCACCAGCGGCAGGAAGAAACTGTCCATGACCGCCAGGTGGTTACTTGCCAGAATTACCGGGCCGGAACTCGGAACATGGTGCAGCCCTTCGACTTTCGGGCGACCCAGCAAGGACAGGAGCGGGCCGAGGAGAACGTACTTGAACAGGTAGTACCACATAACTCCCTCTCGGCTGCACCGGATGGTGTCTGCGCCAACTGTACCGATCCCTGCAGGCTCGGACCACCTCGCGAGCTAGGGCCGCTCGCCCTCGCCTACTCCTGCACGGTAACCGGGATGGCCTGGTAACCGGTCCTAGCAGCGCCGTTGCCGTTGGTGCTCGGCGGGGCGGGGTCGGTGGCTAGACCGCCGCCCGGAGGGTCATCTTCGGGTGCGGGATCGGCCGCGTCGTGCATGTCGTCGACGATGGATTGGATGACTTCCAACAACGCCACACTGTGGTTGGCGATAACCGTCACCAACGGGTGCTGCTCACCGTTGACCACCGCCGCCAGCGCGCACACCGGGCACCACACCTGCTGGCACTTGCCGGTCCCACCGCTGGCCGCCAGGGTCGCCGCGGCGCGCACGGCGGGATCGATCCCGTCCACGATCGCCTGCGCCAATTTGCGCAACTCCGGACCGATATCGGTATGACCCGTACTCACTTTGGCCATACCTCCGGATCCGGTTGAAATCGAACGGTCAGCTCCCCGCCGCGCAACTGTGCGTCCAGCACGGTACACCGCCGTAATACCGAGGCTAACCGAATTCGCCGGCGCACCCCGCCCGCACTGATTATCAGATCGTCGTCCGAGCGGCCCAGCGCCAGCGTTGCGGGGTCGAGCTGCGGCAACGCCAACCGCAGCCGGTACACCGAATCGAGGCCGGAGCCGGACTCCAGGTCGACGATGGGGCGCACCGGGGCCGGCGGCTCGGAGCCGCGGCGGCGCCGGGCGCTGTCCAGCAACTCGGCCAGCGCCTTGGTCCCGATCGGTTCTCCGGCCTGGTGGGCGATGAGGATCAGCGCGACGTCGCCGATCGTGGCGTCGAGTTCTTCCAGCACGGCGCGCTGCTCAGAGATGCGTTCGGCATACCAGTAGAACGCGGGATGGTCGGGCAGACTGCGGTATTCGTAGGTCTCGTCCCGCACCAGCACCTGATTGACGAGCAGTTCTTCGACCCGAACACCCATCAACGACAGCGACCCCAGAGTGCGAGCCGCCTCGGCGGCCACCACCCGCTCGGGTGTGAGGACCAGGTGCGCGCCGACCAGGTCTCCGTCGGTCAGCAGCGAACTCAACCGTTCCACGCCGGCGCTGGTCCGTTCCAGCAATTCGACCACTGCTGCCGAGCGGCTGTCGTCGCTGCCGATGCTGAGTCGGCGATGCCGCGGCCAGGCCCGTTCGACGTACAGCCCGAAGGTGGCGGGCAAAGTCAGCATGCGCAGCGCGTCCGCGGTCGAAGCGCAATCCACCACGATGCGATCCCAACGGCCCGACTTCGCCAGCTCGCCGACGGCATGCAGGCCGAGCACTTCCTGGATGCCAGGCAGCGCCGAAAGTTCTTCGGGCGCAATGCGACTGATGTCGGATTCCGGAAATTGCGCGTCGAGGGCGTCGACGACGTCGCGCCACCGGTCTTCGAGCAGCGCCAGGGTGTCCAGCGCCAGCGCGTCGAGAAAGCCGCCGCCGGTCTCGGCGTCGTCGGCAAGCACTCGGATCGCGTCGCCCCGGCCGGTCGGCGGCACCGGGACACCTAACACGTCACCCAGCGAGTGGGCCTGATCGGTGGACACCACCAGCACGCGCTGACCATCGCCGGCGTCGCGAACGGCGGTCGCACACGCCAGGGTGGATTTTCCTACCCCACCCTTACCTACAAACAGACTGATCCGGGCCGGGGCGGGCGCCGCGGAATCACTCAGCCCTCGACTCGTTTCTTCAGATCTTTCAATGCGCCGTCGATCAGCCGCCGTTCGGCCTTGCGCTTGAGCATCCCGATCATCGGAACCGCCAGGTCGACCGCCAGCTCGTAGGTGACCTCGGTCCCAGAACCCTTGGGCGCCAGGATGTACGTACCCTCCAGGGACTTGAGCAGCGAGCTGGATTCCAGGGTCCAACTCAGCGATTTGCGGTCAGCGGGCCACTGGTAATTCATGATCAGGGTGTCTTTGAAGATGGTCGCGTCCATCAACATGCGCGCCTTTTTGGGGTAGCCCTCGTCGTCGGCCTCGAGAACTTCGACTTCCTTGTACTCGTTGATCCAGTCCGGATAGGACTCGATGTCGGCGATCGCCCGCATCACCTCGGCGGGATCGGCGTCGATATAGATCGTCTGAGTCGTCTTGTCCGCCACTTGGCTGCTTCCCTTTCCCGGTTCGGATCCGGTCAGTTGTGGGAGCGCCCCCGTCTCCCTGCAGGAACGCTACTCTTTTGCAGCGCTCCTGACGCCTATCTTGACCCGGTTAAATTACCGGAGAAACGCCGACGGGACGTGCCGCTTCCAAAGTCGTTTTCACCTCGAACGCCATTTTTTTGCCCGCCACCCGTCGGCGGTGTGTCAGCTTTGCCAGGTTGAGCTTCGCCAGGTCCGATCCGGACACTCCGGTCGGTTCCGCGTGCAGGAAGTAGTGCAGCACCACGCCGTCCATCGACGGTTCCAGCCAGATTTCCATGGTGCCGGTCAGGGCCCCGGCGACCGTCCACCTGATGCCCTTTTCGGCGCGATCCTCGGTCACCGTCAGCCGGAGATCGGGCCACCAGCGGCGCCACTTGGACTCGTCGGCGATCGCGGCCCCGACCAACGCGCCGTCGGCAGCGATATATGTTTCGTCGGCGATCTGGATGCTGTTCATTGCCCCAGCTTCACATATCGGCCCTTTCAACCATCCCGGCGAGGCCCGGACCGGGGGTCTCCATGCTGCGGGAATGACCGGATTAGGCTGGTGAGGGCAAACCCGGCGAGAAGCGCCACCCTAGGTCAAGCGAGGTAACTCAAGTGCGTCAGTACAGTGTCCCCGCCCGCTTTACCGTCGACGAGCACGACAACGTCGCGGCGGTCGTGTACCAGCACGAACGCGACGACCCGGAATATGTGATCTACAAGCGGCGGGTCGACGGCGCTTGGACCGACGTGACGTGCGCACAGGCGGCCGAGCAGATCCGGTCCGCCGCCCTGGGTTTGATCGGCCTGGGGGTCGAGGCGGGCGATCGGGTCTCGATTTTCTCGGCGACCTGCTACGAATGGGCGATCCTCGACCTGGCGATTCTGTCGATCGGCGCGGTGACCGTGCCGATCTACGAGACATCGTCGGCGGAGCAGGTGCGCTGGGTGTTGCAGGACTCAGAAGCGGTGGTCGCGTTCGCCGAGACCGACGCTCATGCCGCGATGGTCACCGAGTTGACCGGCGAACTGCCCGCCCTGCGCCGGGTGCTGCACATCAACGGCTCGGGGCCCAAGGCGTTGGACCAGTTGGCAGAAGCCGGCGCATCGGTCGACGCGGCCGAACTCACGGCGCGCCAGGAGGGACTGCGCGCCGAGCACGCGGCGACCCTGATCTACACCTCGGGCACCACCGGCCGGCCCAAAGGGTGCCAGCTGACCCACTCGAACCTGTTGCACGAGATCCGGGGCGTGCAGGAATGCCTACCGACGCTCTTGCACGAGGGCGAGCGGCTACTGGTCTTTTTGCCGCTGGCGCATGTGCTGGCCAGGGCGCTGACCTTGTCGGCGTTCACCAGCAAGGTCACCGTGGGCTTCACCAGTGACATCAAGAATCTGCTGCCGCTGTTCGCGGAATTCAAACCCACTGTGGTGGTCTCGGTTCCGCGTGTATTCGAGAAGGTGTACAACACCGCCGAGCAGAACGCGTCTAATGACGGCAAAGGACCGATCTTCAAGGCGGCCGCGGATACCGCGGTGGCCTGGAGCCGAGCCCACGACGACGGGAAACCGGGATTGGTGCTGCGCGCCAAGCACGCGGTATTCGACCGGCTGGTCTATCACAAGCTGCGCGCGGCCCTCGGTGGCGAGTGCCATGCCGCGGTGTCCGGTGGCGCGCCGCTCGGCGCCCGGCTCGGCCACTTCTACCGCGGTGTCGGGTTGACGATCTACGAGGGCTACGGCCTGACCGAGACCAGCGCGGCCATCACCGTCAACCAGATCAACGGCCTCAAGATCGGGACCGTCGGCAAGCTGGTGCCGGGCAACAGCCTCAAGATCGCCGAGGACAAAGAGCTGTTGGTCCGGGGCGGGGTGGTGTTCGGCGGCTACTGGCGCAACGAGCAGGCCACCGAAGACGCGTTCGCCGACGGGTGGTTCCGCACCGGCGACCTCGGCTCGATTGACGAGGACGGCTTCCTGACCATCACCGGGCGCAAGAAGGAGCTGATCGTCACCGCGGGCGGCAAGAACGTGGCGCCGGCGGTGCTCGAAGACCAGCTGCGGTCGCATCCGCTGATCAGCCAGGCGATGGTGGTCGGCGACAACAAGCCCTTCATCGGCGCGTTGATCACCATCGACCCGGAGTCGTTCGACGGCTGGAAACAGCGCAACAGCAAGGCTGAGGGCGCCTCGGTCGGTGATCTGGCCACCGACCCCGACCTGGTCGCCGAGGTGGACACCGCCGTCAAGAAGGCCAACCAGCAGGTGTCCAACGCCGAGTCGATCCGCAAGTTCCGCATTCTGCCGGTCGACTTCACCGAGGACACCGGCGAGCTGACCCCGACGATGAAGGTCAAGCGCAATGTGGTCGCGGAGAAGTTCGCCTCCGACATCGAGGCGATCTACGAAAAGGACTGATGCGCGCCGGTCGCCCTGACCCCGCGAGCACCCTTAACCGAGCAGATCCGCGAGCCGGGCGGCCAGAGTGTCCCAACGCCATTCCTTGCGCACCCAGTCGCGGCCCGCGGCGCCCATCGCGGCCGCCCGGTCCCGGTCGGCCAGCAACCCGCTGACCGCGTCGGCGATCTGGTCCACCGAGTTGCCGTCGACGACCAGGCCGGTCTTGTCGTGCTGCACCGCTTCCGGCGCCCCGCCCGAGCGGCCAGCCACCACCGGCACCCCGGCCGCGGACGCTTCCAGGAACACGATGCCCAGGCCCTCGACGTCCAACCCGGCCCC
>NZ_HG964937.1:892121-1093750 GCF_000613245.1 Mycobacterium asiaticum DSM 44297 | reverse complement strand
GGCCGGTCCGTAGCTGTCGGCGACGAAGCGGGTGAACCACCAGGCCCGGTCGTAGGCGCGCGTGCGTAACGGCCCCGGAGTGTCCAGCTCCTGGTCCGACGGCAACGACGCCACCGCGGACGCCGCGTCGGCGGGCAGCGGCGCGGGCGGGCGGGCCACATAGTCGGCCGCGCCCTCGGTCAGCCACCGCGGCGCATCCAGCGCGGTGTCCGCGCGGGTCGCGTAATGAAAAAAGCTCGTGCGCCAACACTATTCGCAGCGCACCCATACTCATACCGGCCGCGCCGGGCGCGAATACTATGCGCTGGCCGGTCACCGCTCTGTTGGCGGGGTCGACGTGCTCGGCCACCGTCACCGCGGCGATATCGGCCCACTGCGCCGCGGGACCGCCCCCGGCGGCGACCCGGAACTGCTCATCCGTTCCGGTGGCCAGTACCGAGATTTCGCGCGGCCAGTCCCGGCCCCAGAACCCCACGACCGCGTCCACGGCGCCGCCCATGCCGGAAGCGACTCGCGTCAACAGCTGCTCGGAGCCAACGATGCTGGTGAGCCGGACGGCGCGATCACCTACCGGTATCAGCGTCTCGGCGCTGGCCGTATTAGCGGGCTGGCTGGGCGCGGGGTGGGACGGCAGGACGGCCGCCGCCACCAGCTCGATCAGGAACACACAGCCCAGCAGCAGCGTCAGCCGACGGCGCGGCGGCGCCGCGCCGGGGCCGTCAGTAACGGCGGGCGTCGTAGATCGGACCGGACGACTCCATCGGGACCACCCGAACGGGCTGGCCATAGGTCGAGGAGTGGACCATCATGCCGTCACCTACATAGATGCCGGTGTGCGAGGCGTCGGAATAGAACGTCAGCACGTCACCGGGCTGCAGGTCGGACAGGGCCACCGGCTGGCCGCCGTGCGCCAGCGCCTGGCTGGAATGCGGCAGCGAAATGCCGGCCTGCTGGAACGCCCACATCACCAGACCCGAGCAGTCGAACCCGCCGGGTGCGGCACCGCCCCACACATACGGCGAGCCGATCTGGGTGAGCGCGGCCTGTACGACTACCGCGCGGTCGCCCGTCGCGCCTTCACCTGGCCCGGTGAAGGGCACCGAAACTCCGCCGGGCGCGGGCGCCTGACCGGGGGCCGGCGCGCCGTCCGGACCGGGCGGCAGGGCCTCGGGTGCCGGCGCTCCCGGAGATCCGTCCGGAATGCGCTCCGGAACCGGTCCCGGGTTCGCCATGGCGGTGCGCTGTTCGGGTGTCAACGCCATGTACTGCGACTTGACCACGGCGATCTGCACCTGCAGCTGGCTCTGCTTGTGCTGCAGGTTGGCGCGCACGGCCGCGGCTTGCTCAGCGGCCGACTTGGCCTCGGCGGCCGACCGGGCGGACGCCTGCTCAGCCTTGACGGCCTCCTCGCCGGCGGCCTTGAAACTGGCCATCTGAGAAGACATTTGACGCGCCATCACGCGCTGCACGGCGAGCCCGTCGATCAGCAGCTGCGGTGACTCGGCGGTCAGGATCGCGTCCAGACCGTCGGTGCGCCCGCCCATGTACGCGGCGGCGGCAGCCCTGTTCACCGAAGTCTGGAAGGTGGCGAGCCGCTCTTTGGCGGTGGCCAGGGCGGCCTGGGCGTCAGCGAGTTTGCGCTCGGCGGCCTGTTGCGCGGCCAGCTTCTCGTTCAGGTCCAGCTGCGCGCTGTGCATGGCCTCGGTGGTCTGCTCGGCCTGCCGAGACAGTTCGTTGAGTTTGGCCAGCGCGTCCTCGGCAGGATCGGCCAGCACCGTGGCGGCCGAAACCCCCGCGAGAACAACGAAGCTGGCTAACGAACCGATGGCGGACCGCTTGACTACACGCGCGATCGAATGCCTATCGAGCCTCAAGATTTGCTTCCTTAAACTGCCATCGACGTAAATCCGTCGAGCTGGTTTAGGTCTCAAACAGGTTACGAAACGATATCGACGTTTGTCCAAAGGGGGGAGTTAAGAAATTGGGAAGATTTATGTCATTTCTATGTGAAAGGTCTACAGCGCCGTCGCCGACCCTACACGACTTCTAGGCCACGCCCGACGCACGGCCGCGCCGCACCGGAACCAATCGCAATCGCGGCGCCATTCCCACCTCGGCCAACGCCTCCAGCGCGACTTGCTCGTCGTACGAAAGGGTTTCGGGCACGCCGAGCAACACGCTGACCACGCAGTCCCGGCATCCCGGCCCGCGCACCGCGCAGTCGTCGCAGTCGATCACCACCGGCTCCCCCGCTGCCTGGCCCGCATTTTCGGCCCCGGTGCTGTGCCCCATTGCGTCGGTCCTTCCCATAATCATCAACTCCCGATTCGTACTCATCCGCACGGTAACGGTGGGCACCGACAACCACACCCGGCGTGGGAACAGACCGCTGTCAGTACGAATGCTTAACGTCACCGCCATGGGCGCGACCGGTGGGACTCAACTCAGTTTCGCCGACGTGGCCGGATCCCCCGGATGGCAGGCGCCCGACGAGCTGTCGTTACGGGAAACCACCTTCGTGGTCGTCGACCTGGAGACCACCGGCGGACGCGCCCAAGGCACCGAGGCGGCCACCCCGGACGCGATCACCGAGATCGGCGCCGTCAAGGTGTGCGGCGGCGCCGTATTGGGCGAGTTCGCCACCCTGGTCGACCCGCAGCGCAGCATCCCGCCGCAAATCGTTCAGCTGACCGGGATCACGACGGCGATGGTCCGCGACGCCCCAACCATCGACGCCGTGTTGCCGATGTTCCTCGAATTCGCCGGCGACGCCGTGCTGGTCGCGCACAATGCCGGATTCGACATCGGCTTTCTGCGCGCGGCCGCCGAGCGGTGCCAGATCGACTGGCCACGGCCAAGGGTGTTGTGCACGGTCCGATTGGCCCGGCGGATCCTGAGCCGGGAGGAAGCCCCCAGCGTGCGACTGGCCGAGTTGGCGCGGCTCTTCGCCGTGGCGACCCGACCCACCCACCGCGCCCTGGACGACGCCCGAGCCACGGTCGAGGTGCTGCACGCGCTGATCGAACGGGTCGGCAACCAGGGCATCCACAGCTATGCGGACCTGCGTGCCTATTTGCCCAACGTGACTCCGGCCCAGCGCCGCAAGCGGGTGCTGGCCGAGGGGCTGCCACACCGGCCGGGGGTCTATCTGTTCCGCGGCCCATCCGGTGAGGTGCTCTACATCGGCACCGCCGTCGACCTGCGGCGCCGGGTGCGTCAGTACTTCAACGGCGCCGACCCGCGCACCCGGATGAAAGAGATGGTCGTGCTCGCCGAGACGGTCGATCACGTCGAATGCGCGCACGCGCTGGAAGCCGGGGTGCGCGAGCTGCGGCTGCTGGCCGGGCACGCCCCGCCCTACAACCGCCGGTCGAAATTCCCGCACCGCTGGTGGTGGGTGGTGCTCACCGACGAGGCGTTTCCGCGGTTCGCGGTGGTCCGCAATCCGCGGCACGACCGGACAATCGGCCCGTTTAGGTCCCGTTCCGACGCCGCCGACACCGCGGCATTGCTCGCCCGGTTCACCGGGATACGCACCTGCACCAAGCGGCTGGGCCGGTCGGCACGACATGGTCCGACCTGCCCGGAGCTCGAGGTTTCACCGTGCCCCGGCGCCCGCGACGCGACGGCGGAGCAGTATGCGGCGGCGACGCGCCGGGCGTTGGCGTTGATCGACGGGGTGGACAACTCGGCGCTGACGGCGGCCGTCGAGCAGATCGCCGCGCTGGCCGAACGCCGGCATTACGAGGGCGCGGCGCGGCTGCGCGACCACGTCGCCACCGCCGTCGAAGCGCTCTGGCGCGGACAGCGCCTGCGGACACTGACGGCGCTTCCCGAACTGATCGCGGCGGCGCCCGACGGGCAGGGCGGCTACCACCTGGCGGTCATCCGCCACGGGCAGTTGGCGGCCGCCGGCACCGCCCGGCGCGGGGTGCCGCCGATGCCGGTGATCGAGGCCATCCAGGCCGGCGCGCAGGCGATCTTGCCGGCACCAGCTCCGCTGGGCGGGGCGATGGTCGAGGAGACCGCACTGATCACCCGCTGGCTCACGGCACCGGGGGTGCGCATCGTGCGGGTGACCGGAGCCGGCGACACCCAGGATGAGGGTTGGGCCAGCCCGGTGGGGTCGGCGGGCGCATGGGCGCAGTGGGCGGCCACCGCACGCTCGGCACGGCTGGCCGGTCGCCAGGCCTCAGACTTCGTGACTGAACCGCACCCAACGCGCGAGCAGCTGTTCGGCCGCGCCGCTGTCGATCGCGTCCCCGGCCCGGCGCAGCCCGTCCTCCCACGCCGGCAGCCATTCAGCGCGGCTGGATAGCCCGGCGTGTGCCACCAGCGCGCCCGCGGCGTTGAGCACCACCGCGTCGCGCACCGGACCGTCGGCGCCGGCCAGCACCGCCCGCACCTCGGCGGCATTGGCCTCGGCGTCGCCGCCCCGCAGTTCCTCGATTTCCGCGCGCGCGAAGCCAAAGCCCGCGGGGTCGAACTTCAGCTTGTCCACGGTGCCGGCCTGCACCCGCCAGATGGTGCTGGTCGTGGTGGTGGTCAGTTCGTCCAGGCCGTCGTCACCGTGCACCACCAACACGCTGGAGCGACGGGCAGCAAACACGCCGGCCATCACCTCGGCGAGCTCGGCGAACGCGCAACCGATCAACCCGGCCCGCGGTTTGGCTGGATTGGTAAGCGGCCCAAGCAGATTGAACACGGTAGGCACCCCGATTTGGCGCCGTATCGCTGCGGCGTGCCGATACGACGGGTGGAACTGCGGCGCGAAGCAAAACCCGATGCCCAGCTCGGCGACGCTGCGCGCGACCTGGTCGGGCCCCACGTCGATGCGCACCCCGAGGGCCTCCAGGGTGTCGGCGCCGCCGGACAACGACGACGCCGCCCGGTTGCCGTGCTTGACCACCGGCACCCCGGCCGCGGCAACCACGATCGAGGCCATGGTGGACAGGTTGACCGTGTTGACCCCGTCGCCGCCGGTGCCCACCACGTCCACCGCGTCCTGGTCGACGTGGACCGGGACGGCATGGTCGAGCATCACAGCGGCCAGGGCGCTCACTTCCTCGGAGGTCGGGCCCTTCATCTTCAGCGCCACGGCGAACGCGGCGATCTGGGCGGGCTCCGCGTCGCCGGTCATGATCTGGTCCATCGCCCAGGCGGCCTGAGCCCGCGTCAGGTGCTGCCGGTCGGTCAGCCGCCCGAGCACCTGCGGCCAGGACGACCCGGAGGACGACCCGGACACAGCCTCAGACGACGCAGCCACGCCGCCGATGGTCCCACGAGAGACAGCGGCTCCCAAGCGGTGTCCCAGGCCGGTCTCAGACACGTAACGAACGAATTGGAGCCCCGGGTAGAGTTCGACAACTACAAAGCGTCATACTTGCGGATGTGACGAGTGCTGTAGGGACCTCGGGTACTGCGATTACGTCGCGCGTGCATTCGCTGAACCGGCCCAACATGGTCAGTGTTGGCACCATAGTGTGGCTTTCCAGCGAACTCATGTTCTTTGCTGGCCTATTCGCGTTCTATTTCACGGCGCGATCGCAGGCCGGCGGGAACTGGCCGCCGCCGCCGACGGAGCTGAATCTGTATCAGGCCGTGCCGGTGACGCTGGTGTTGATCGCCTCGTCGTTCACCTGCCAGATGGGTGTGTTCGCGGCCGAACGCGGCGACGTGTTCGGGCTGCGCCGCTGGTATGTGATCACGTTCCTGATGGGGCTGTTCTTCATCCTGGGTCAGGCCTACGAGTACTTGCATCTGGCCACCCACGGCACCACCATCCCCGGCAGCGCCTACGGCAGCGTGTTCTACCTGGCGACCGGCTTCCACGGCTTGCACGTCACGGGCGGTTTGATCGCATTCATCTTCCTGCTGGCCCGCACGACGATGAGCAAATTCACCCCCGCACAGGCCACCGCCAGCATCGTCGTCTCGTATTACTGGCACTTCGTGGACATCGTGTGGATCGCGCTCTTCACCGTGATTTATTTCATCCGATGAGCCCGCGGCTCCGAATACAGCAATGAAAAGGAGTGCTCGGTTGAAGAAAATGGGGTCCACCCGATCAGTCGCGGGCCGCGGTGCCCGGTCCCGGCGGCGCCTGCACCGCCGGCTGTCCGGCGGACTTTTGCTGCTGATCGCCCTGACCATCGCGGGCGGGCTGGCGGCCGTGCTCACGCCGACCCCGCAGGTAGCCGTCGCCGACGAGTCCGGCTCGGCGCTGCTGCGCAACGGCAAGCAGCTCTTCGACACCTCGTGCGTGTCCTGTCACGGCGCCAACCTGCAGGGTGTGCCCGACCACGGGCCCAGCCTGATCGGAGTTGGCGAGGCGGCGGTGTACTTCCAGGTCTCGACCGGCCGGATGCCGGCGATGCGCGGCGAGGCGCAGGCGCCGCGCAAGGACCCGATCTTCGACGAGGCGCAAATCGACGCCATCGGCGCCTACGTGCAGGCCAACGGTGGTGGCCCGACCGTGGTGCGCGAGCCCGACGGCAGCATCGCGACCCGCTCGCTGCGGGGCACCGACCTGGGCCGCGGCGGCGACCTGTTCCGGCTCAACTGCGCGTCCTGCCACAACTTCACCGGTAAGGGTGGGGCGCTGTCGTCCGGAAAGTATGCGCCGGACCTCGGCCCCGCCAACGAGCAGCAGATTCTCACTGCCATGCTGACCGGCCCGCAGAACATGCCGAAGTTCTCCGACCGGCAGCTGTCGTTCGAGTCGAAGAAGGACATCATCGCCTACGTGCGGACGGTCGCCGAGGAGCGTTCACCCGGCGGTTACGGGCTGGGTGGATTCGGACCCGCGCCCGAGGGCATGGCGGCATGGATCATCGGCATGGTTGCGGCCATCGGGCTGGCACTGTGGATTGGGGCACGGACATGAGCGGCGGATCTGACTTGACGGGCGGCGCCGGCAACCAGGGCAGCTCCGACACCGACACCAGCACCCACATGGGTGCCACGGAGGCGGACGACGCGGCGCTGTCCCGAATGTCCCGCCAGGAACTGCTGGACCTGGGCAGCAAGATCGACGGCGTCCAGATCGCCTATAGGGAATCGCGCTGGCCCGTCGAGGGCACCAAGGCAGAGAAGCGCGCCGAGCGTTCGGTGGCGCGGTGGCTGCTGCTGGGCGGCCTGTTCGGGCTCGCGCTGCTGCTGGTCTTCCTGTTCTGGCCCTGGGAGTACAAGGCCAAGGAGGCCAGCGGGAGCCTGTGGTACTCGCTGGCAACGCCGCTGTACGGCCTGACGTTCGGAGCCTCCATCCTGTGCATCGCCATCGGCGCGGTGCTATTCCAGAAGCGCTTCATCCCCGAAGAAATCACCATCCAGGACCGCCACGACGGCGCCTCGCGGGAGATCGACCGCAAGACGGTGGTGGCGAACTTGGCCGACGCCTACGAGGGCTCGACGGTGGGACGCCGCAAGCTGATCGGCCTGTCCTTCGGAATCGGTTTGGGCGCTTTTGGTTTGGGCACTCTGGTGGCTTTCGCCGGCGGTCTGATCAAGAACCCGTGGAAGCCGGTCGTGAACACTGCCGAAGGCAAGAAGGCGGTGCTGTGGACCTCGGGCTGGACCCCGCGGGTCAAGGGCGAAACGATCTACCTGGCGCGTGCCACCGGTGCCCACGACGGGCCGCCGTTTACCAAGATCCGTCCCGAGGACATCGACGCCGGCGGCATGGAGACGGTGTTCCCCTGGCGGGAGTCCGACGGCGACGGCACCACGGTCGAATCCCACGAACGGCTTTCGGCGATCTCGATGGGAATCCGCAACCCCGTCATGCTGATCCGAATCAAGCCCAGCGACGTCGACCGGGTCGTCAAGCGCAAAGGCCAGGAAAGTTTCAACTTCGGCGAGTTCTTCGCGTACACGAAGGTCTGCTCGCACCTGGGCTGCCCGGCGTCACTGTATGAGCAGCAGTCCTACCGAATTTTGTGCCCGTGTCACCAGTCGCAGTTCGACGCCCTGCATTTCGCCAAGCCGATCTTCGGTCCGGCGGCGCGTGCGTTGGCGCAACTGCCGATCACAATCGACTCCGAGGGGTATCTCGTCGCCAACGGTGACTTCATCGAGCCCGTCGGACCGGCATTCTGGGAGCGCACGACAACATGAGTCCTAAATTGAAACCCCCCAAAATCGGTGACGTCCTCGCCAGCCAGGGCGAGGCCATGGACAGCCGCTACCACCCCTCGGCAGCGGTGCGCCGCCAGCTCAACAAGGTGTTCCCCACCCACTGGTCGTTCCTGCTCGGCGAGATCGCGCTGTACAGCTTCATCGTGTTGCTGATCACCGGCGTGTACCTGACGCTGTTCTTCGACCCGTCGATGGCTGAGGTCACCTACAACGGTGTCTACCAACCACTGCGCGGCGTGGAGATGTCCCGGGCTTACGAGTCGGCGCTGAACATCTCCTTCGAAGTCCGGGGCGGGTTGTTCGTCCGGCAGATCCACCACTGGGCCGCTTTGATTTTCGCCGCGGCGATCATGGTGCACCTGGCGCGCATCTTCTTCACCGGCGCGTTCCGGCGGCCGCGTGAGGCGAACTGGGTGATTGGTTCGCTGCTGCTGATCCTGGCCATGTTCGAGGGTTACTTCGGTTACTCGCTGCCCGACGACCTGCTGTCCGGCATCGGCCTGCGCGCCGCGCTGTCCTCGATCACGTTGGGCATGCCGGTGATCGGCACCTGGCTGCACTGGGCGCTGTTCGGCGGCGACTTCCCCGGCACCATCCTGATCCCGCGGCTCTACGCACTGCACATCCTGCTGCTGCCCGGCATCATCCTGGCGCTGATCGGTGTGCACATGGCGCTGGTGTGGTTCCAGAAGCACACCCAGTTCCCCGGCCCTGGCCGCACCGAGCACAACGTGGTCGGCGTCCGAGTGATGCCGGTGTTCGCGGTCAAGTCGGGTGCGTTCTTCGCCGCCATCGTCGGCGTGCTGGGCCTGATGGGCGGTTTGCTCACCATCAACCCGATCTGGAACCTGGGGCCCTACAAGCCATCTCAGGTTTCGGCCGGTTCGCAGCCGGACTTCTACATGATGTGGACGGAGGGCCTGGCCCGCATCTGGCCGCCATGGGAGTTCTACTTCTGGCACCACACCATCCCGGCCTCGGTGTGGGTCGCGCTCATCATGGGCCTGGTCTTCGTGCTGCTGATCGTCTACCCCTTCCTGGAGAAGCGGTTCACCGGCGACTACGCGCACCACAACCTGCTGGTGCGCCCGCGGGACGCCCCGGTGCGAACCGCGGTCGGCTCGATGGCGATCGCGTTCTACATGGTGCTGACGCTGGCGGCGATGAACGACATCATCGCGCTGAAGTTCCACATCTCGCTGAACGCGACGACGTGGATCGGACGTATCGGCATGGTGGTGCTGCCGCCGCTGGTGTACTTCATCGCCTACCGCTGGGCGGTCGGGCTGCAGCGCAGCGACCGCGGAGTGCTCGAGCACGGCGTGGAGACCGGCATCATCAAGCGGTTGCCGCACGGCGCCTACATCGAGCTGCACCAGCCGCTGGGACCGGTGGACGGCCACGGCCACCCGATCCCGCTGGAGTACCAGGGTGCGCCGCTGCCCAAGCGGATGAACAAGCTGGGCTCGGCCGGCACGCCGGGTAGCGGCAGCCTCATGTTCGCCGACCCCGCTTCGGAGGACGCCGCCCTGCGGGAGGCCAGCCACCGGGCCGAGCATCGGGCGCTCACGGCGCTGCGGGAGCACCAGGAGACCATCGCGGGCTCCAACGGCCACGGCTCCAACGGGCACGGCGCGCCGACCGGCGAGCACGACGCTCCCCCTGGCGCCAGCAAGCGGTAACCGGCACGACACGACGGAGCGGATGGGCGGCCCACACCGGCTGCCCATCCGCTCCGTTTTCTCGTCTGGGTCGGCTTGCCTAGTCGCCTCTGGTCGCGTCTAGTCCCGGCGCAGCTGCCGGACGTAGAGGAATTCGATAGCGGGCAGGCCCAGCGCGACGGCCCCGGCGAAGCCGTAGCTGACCCACGCCCCGCCCTCGTGCCCGGCGGCCAGCAGGTAGGTGCCGACCGCGACGGCGGTCAGCGAGGCCCCGATCGCCGTCGTCAGGGCGAGCGTGCCGCGCAACCAGATTCGATCCACCGCCTCACCGGACCACTCGTTGAAGGCCCCATAGGCCTTGACCGGCTCCCGGCGCGCCGGCTCGGCGATTCCGCGCGCTCCCACGCGTCCGGCCGGTCGCGTGGGCGGTCGCACCGCGCCGCCCTGCAGCGCACGGGAGCGCACCACCGGCTCGGACTGCGTCGCGCGCCGGGCCCGCAGTAGGACCGGGATGGCGCCCGCGATGATCAGGGCGGAGACCACGATGACGGCATACAGCACCCAGGAGGTGTGCGGGGTCTGTGCCGCCTTGTGGAAGCCGCGGCCCAGGTCCGCCAGGGTGACGGCGGCCGCCACACTGACGCCCACCAGGATCAGCCAGATCGCGGCGCAGGCCCCGATCATGATGCGGTCGATGAGGTCCGGGTTGACGACGGGATCGGGCCCGCGCCGATAGGACGAGTACCGGCCGACCATCAGCAGCTCGTCTGCGGGGAGTCGTTGCTGTTGGACGACAGCACCGTCCCGTCGCTGGTGATGATCGAGCAGTTGAGCCTGCTGACCCGGAACAGGCTGGATGCCTCCACCGAGCCCACGTCGGACGTGGAGATCGGTGTGACGGTCATCGTCCACGGGATGTACACGTTGTGCTGGGTGCGACGACGGCCCGAGGCGTCCACGTAGGTCACCGAGATGATGTCGCCCGGCGCCTTGGTGCCGGTCACCGAGTAGGTGACCTGCCGAGGACCGGCCAGTGTCGTGGTGGGCGGCGGCGGGGGCGCCGGAGGTGCGGCTACGGCGGGGCTGCTCGCCGGCGGGGCCACGGCGGTGTTCGGCGGCGGCGCCGGTGAGGGCGGCGGAGGTGGGGGCGTCACGGTAACTGTCTGGGTCTCCGTTGCGGTGGGGGGCGGTTCGGACGGGGCTTCGGAGGAGCGTGGTGGCTCAGACGTGGGCGGGGGCGCCTCGGACGTCGGGGGCGGCGGCTTGGTGGTGGTGATCTGGTCTTGGACCGGAGGGGCGGAGGACGTCGTCGTGGCGGGGTTGGCGAGTTGACTGGTACCGGTGCGAGTCACCAGCAGGGACACCGACACCACCAGCGCGATCGCGGCCACGATCGCCGCGACCCCGACCACCCAGGGCCAGCGCGGCGAACGGTCCTCATCGCGATCGAAATCGTCATAGCTGTCGTAGTCGTAGAGCGCCAGGTCGGCCGGCAGGTACGGGCTGCTGGTGAAGAACTCCGACTCCGGCGCCGAATAGGCCCGCGAATACGCGTCGGTCTCCGAGCCGTGATCGGGATCGTCCAGCGGCTCCAGGTCGCCCGCGTCGTCGAGATCGTCGCCGTCGGCGAGCAGTTCCAGGTCGGCCGGTTCATCGGCAGGGTCGGGCCGGTCAGGGTCCCGTCCCGGCGGATTCGGCCCGCTCATGTCTGCCTATCCTGTCCAACTGCCTCACCAGCGCGCGGCGACCCGCGGCTGCATCCGTGCGCGCGCACTCGGTGAATTCTCATGGTGCCCCGGAAACCCTACCGAACCCACCGGGACAGCGGCCCTTCGGCAAACTGGCCACCGAACAACTGATGCCCAGATTGTGACCTTTGAACTTCGATCAGTGTTTCTCGGGCCCAACGTAGTACTCGAAAACCAATCCGGCCGCGGACGCGAGGATGAACACGACGCCCGCGAAGATCAGCCACGGCAGCCACAGCGCGATCCCGACGGCCGCCACCGAACCGGACAGCGCCACCATGATCGGCCACCAGCTGTGCGGGCTGAAGAAGCCCAATTCCCCTGCGCCATCGCTAATCTCGGCGCCTTCGTAGTCCTCGGGCCGGGTGTCGAGCCGCCGGGCGACGAAACGGAAGAAGGTCGCGACGATCAGCGCCAGGCCGGTGGTCAGAACCAGACCGGTTTCACCGGCCCACTCGGTGCCGCCGGTGGCGAACAGCGCCGTCAACACGCCGTACAGCACGGCACACAGGGCGAAGAACGCGGCGATGAACTCGAACAGCCTGGCTTCGATATGCATGGGTCGTCCTAACCTCTTGGGCTCGGGGCCAACTCGCCGCGGCGGGTGTCGAAGGGTTCGGTGGTGGTCGCCAGCGGCGCCTGGTTGATCGCCTGCAGCGCCTCGGCGTTAGTCTTGCCGGCGATCCGCTGCTGCAGGAACGCCACGAAGTCGTTGGGCTCCACCACCCGCACCTCGAAGTTCATCATCGAGTGGTAAGTGCCGCAGAACTCGGCGCAGTGGCCGACGAACGCCCCGGTGCGGGTGATCTCCGACACCTGGAAGACGTTGATCGAGTTGTTTTCCTTCGGGTGCGGCAGCACGTCTCGCTTGAACAGGAACTCCGGCACCCACCAGGTGTGCACCACGTCGGCCGAGGCAATCTGGAATTCAATCCGCTTGCCCTTGGGCAGCACCAGCACCGGGATCTCGTTGGGAGTGCCCAGGATCTCGACCTTGTCGTAGTTGAGGTAGCTGCGGTCTTCGATGTTGATGCCGTGCACCGGCCCGACGCGTTCCTCACCGTGCTCGTCCTTGCCCTCCGGCTTGGACACCATCGCCTGCTTGCGGGCTTCGTCGGCGCCCTCAAAGTTGAACGTGCGGTCCTTGAACGCGACCCGCTGGTAGCCGAACTTCCAGTTCCACTGGAAGGCGGTGATGTCGATCACCACCTCCGGATCCTTCTCCAGGTGCTGCAGCTTCTCCTGCACCACGACCGTGAAGTAGAACAGCACCGAGATGATCAGGAAGGGAACGACGGTCAACACCAGCTCGAGCGGCATGTTGTAGCCGAACTGGCGGGGGAAATCGGTGTCAGTCTTCTTCTTCCGGTGAAACGCCGAAGTCCAGAAGATCAGGCCGTACACGATCGCGCCGACGGCCAGGGCCGCGATCACCGAGCCGATCCACAGTTGCCGGTTGGCGTGGGCCTGCGGCGTGATGCCCTCCGGCCAGCCGAAGCCCAGCACGTCCTGCCAGCCGCATCCGCTGAGGGTGACCGCCAGCACGCCCAGCGTCGCTGCCAGCGCCACCTGGCGGAGACGACGGGACCGGCCCCGCACCCCTGTGGAGCGCTGCCCAGACCTGTTCTGCGACAAGCTTTGCGAACGATCCTGCCCGCGAGGTGTCACGTTGGCGCCTCCTGTACCGCAAGCTGTGCCGACTGGCCTCGGGCCAACTCGGGTCTAACTCGATCTAACTCGGATTCGAATACTACGCAGCGTAGACCACGCCGCTCACCCGGGCGACTGCCTGGTCACCAGACCCGCCGGGAGCGTCAGGCGCACGGGCCGCCCGAGTGCGGCATACTGGGGCGCCGTGTGTGGACTGCTGGCCTATTTGAGCGCTACGGCCGCCCCTGAGGGCGCGGCCGGGGCCGAGGCGGCGGCGGCCCATGCCGCGCACGCCGACGGTGCAATCGCCCGCGCGTCGCATTTGATGCGCCACCGGGGACCCGACGAACCGGGCACCTGGGCCGATCCGGACGCCGACGGCTCGGTGGTGTTCGGATTCAATCGGCTCTGCATCATCGACATCGCGCACTCGCACCAGCCGCTGCGCTGGGGACCGCCGGAAGCGCCCGACCGTTACGTGCTGGTCTTCAACGGGGAGATCTACAACTACCTGGAACTGCGCGACGAGCTGCGCAACGGGCACGGCGCTACGTTCGCCACCGATGGCGACGGGGAGGCCATCGTCGCGGGCTACCACTACTGGGGCGCCGACGTCCTCAAGCGGCTGCGCGGCATGTTCGCGTTCGCGCTGTGGGACACCGTCACCCGCGAATTGTTGTGCGCCCGCGACCCGTTCGGCATCAAGCCGCTGTTCATGGCGACCGGCACCGGTGGCACCGCGGTGGCCAGCGAGAAGAAATGCCTGCTGGACCTGGCGGATCTGATCGGATTCGACGCGGGCGGCTCGGGGATCGACCTGCGCGCGGTGCAGCATTACACGGTTCTGCAGTACGTCCCGGAGCCCGAGACTCTGCACCGCGGCGTGCGCCGCCTCGAATCCGGCTGCTACGCCCGGATCCGAGCTGGGGCCGACCCGGTGGTCACCCGCTACTTCGTCCCACGCTTCGCGGCGGTGCCGATCACCCCCGACACCGAGCAGGCCCGCTACGACGAGATCACGGCGGTGCTGGAGGACTCGGTCGCCAAGCACATGCGCGCCGACGTCACCGTCGGCTCGTTCCTGTCCGGCGGCATCGACTCCACGGCCATCGCCGCGCTGGCCATCCGGCACAACCCGAAGCTGATCACCTTCACCACCGGCTTCGAGCGCGAAGGCTTCTCGGAGCTGGACGTGGCGGTGGCCTCGGCCGAGGCGATCGGCGCCCGCCATATCGCCAAGGTGGTCAGCGCCGACGAGTTCGTGACCGCGTTGCCCGAGATCGTCTGGTATCTCGACGAGCCGGTCGCCGACCCGGCACTGGTGCCACTGTTCTTCGTGGCGCGGGAAGCCCGCAAGCACGTCAAGGTCGTGTTGTCGGGTGAGGGCGCCGACGAGTTGTTCGGCGGCTACACCATCTACCGGGAACCGCTGTCGCTGAAGCCCTTCGACTACCTGCCCCGGCCGCTGCGACGGTCGATGGGCAGGGTGTCCAGGCCGCTGCCGGAAGGCATGCGCGGCAAGAGCCTGCTGCACCGGGGGTCGCTGACACTAGAGGAGCGCTACTACGGCAACGCCCGCAGCTTCTCCGACGCCCAGCTGCGCGACGTGCTGCCCGGTTTCCGCGAGGACTGGACGCACACCGACGTTACGGCGCGCGTGTACGCCGAGTCGGCCGGCTGGGACCCGGTGGCCCGCATGCAGCACATCGACCTGTTCACCTGGCTGCGCGGCGACATTCTGGTCAAGGCCGACAAGATGACCATGGCCAACTCGCTGGAGTTGCGGGTGCCCTTCCTGGACCCTGAGGTGTTCGCGGTGGCATCGCGGCTGCCGTACCAAGCCAAGATCACCCGGACCACCACCAAGTACGCGTTGCGGCGGGCGCTGGAGCCGATCGTGCCCGCGCACGTGCTCAACCGCCCCAAGCTCGGGTTCCCGGTGCCGATCCGGCATTGGCTGCGCGCCGGTGAGCTGCAGGAGTGGGCCTATGAGATGGTCGGGTCCTCGGCGGCCGGCCACCTGGTCGATCTGGCCGCGGTCCGTCGCATGCTCGACGAACACCGGATCGGCACGAGCGATCACAGTCGCCGGCTCTGGACGCTGTTGATATTCATGCTCTGGCACGCGATCTTCATCGAGCACAGCGTGGTGCCGCAGATCAGCGAGCCGGTGTACCCGGTCGAGTTGTAGGGCCGAGCGGGGGTTAGGCGAGCACCGCGGCGATCTCGGCGGCCGCTTCGTCCCCGTAGGCCCCGGCCAACCGGGACTTCGCGGCCGCACTGTCCCACTCCCACTGCTGGGTGCCGGTCGACTCCAGCACCAGCACGGCCACCAGCGAGCCCAGCTGCGCGGAACGCTCCAGGCTCAGGCCGGCGCTGCGCCCGGTCAGGAATCCGGCGCGGAACGCGTCGCCGACACCGGTGGGGTCGGTCTGACTGTTCTCCGGCACCACGCCGACGTGCACCGTGGTGCCGTCGCGCTCGACGATGTCCACGCCCTTGGCGCCCAGGGTGGTCACCCGCAGCTCGATCTGGCTCATCACGTCCGCTTCCGACCAGCCGGTCTTGGACAGCAACAGATCCCACTCGTAGTCGTTGGTGAACAGGATGGCCGCCCCGTCGATGAGCTGCTTGATCTCCTCACCCGACAGCCGGGCCAGCTGCTGGGAAGGATCTGCGGCGAACGGCAGGCCGAGCTTGCGGCACTCCTCGGTGTGCACCACCATCGCGGCCGGGTCGTTGGCGCCGATGATGACCAGCTCGGGGGTGCCAATGTTGTTGACCACCTCGGCCAGCGAGATGTCGCGCGCCTCCGACATGGCGCCGGGATAGAACGACGCGATCTGCGCCATCTCCGTGTCGGTGGTGCACACGAAGCGGGCCGTGTGGGCGGTCTTGGAGATCAGCACGTTGTCGGTGTTGACCCCGTGCTTCTGCAGCCATTCTCCGTAGTCAGCGAAGTCGTCGCCGGCCGCGGCCACCAGGGCGGCGTCGCCGCCGAGGACACCGATGGCGTAAGCAATGTTCCCGGCAACTCCCCCTCGATGCACCACCAAATCGTCGACCAGAAAGCTCAACGACACCTTGTGCAGGTGCTCCGGCAGCAGCTGCTCGGAGAACTTGCCGGGGAAACGCATCAAATGGTCTGTTGCGATAGAACCGGTCACCGCGATCGTCACGAAATTTCCGCCCTTCGTCTGCTACGGCCGTCAAGCCTCTCATGAATGTCGGCCAGGCCGCTCGTAGCCGTTGCGCTAGCCTGCCTAGAGAACTCACCTGGTTGCCTCGGCCCCGATGCTCGGTCGGCAACCGCTCGTCGCTCATCCCCCAGCCTAGGAGAACAACGATGGCCGGTCCGCACCCGCCGAACCCCGCTGTCGGCGCCGACGGACCTCAGCAGGGGCAGCCGTACCCCCAGACCGGCCCGAACCAGCCCGAGACGGTCGACTTCCCCCACCACCTGGGCGGGCCCGAACCGGCCAACTATCCCGGTCCCGGCGGTCCCGGCGGTCCGGGCGGTGCCGCTGGGCCGGGCGGTCCGGCGGGCCCGGGCGGGCCGGTCCCGTACCGCAAGAAGCGCACCAAGCGGCTGCTGATCACAACCCTGCTGGCCATCGCGCTGGTGAGTGCGCTGACAACCGCCATCGTCTACGGCGTGCGCACCAACGGCGCCAGCACGGGGAGCACCTTTTCCGAAAGCGCGGCCAAGACGGCGATCCAGAACTACCTCAACGCCCTGGCGCATCGAGACATCGACACCGTCGTCCGCAACACTCTGTGCGGCATCTATGACGGGGTGAAGGACAAGCGCTCCGACCAGGCCCTGGCCAAACTCAGCAGCGATGCGTTCCGCAAGCAGTTCGCCGAGGTCGAGGTCACCACGATCGACAAGATCGTCTATTTGTCGCAGTACCAGGCTCAGGTGCTGTTCAGCATGAACGCCAAACCCGCGGCGGGCGGACCGCCGCGAAGCCAGGTGCAGGGCATAGCCCAGCTGCTCTTCCAACGCGGCCAAATCATGGTGTGCTCGTACGTGCTGCGCACCGCCGGCCAGTACTGACCGCTATCGGGTCAGTTGAACGAGTCTCCGCAGGCGCAGGAGCCGGTCGCGTTGGGGTTGTCGATGGTGAAGCCCTGCTTCTCGATGGTGTCGACGAAGTCGATGGATGCGCCCTCGACGTACGGTGCGCTCATCCGGTCCACCGTCAGGGCGACGCCGCCGAATTCCACCGTGAGGTCGCCATCCAGCGTCCGGTCGTCGAAAAACAGGTTGTAACGCAGCCCCGCGCAGCCGCCGGGCTGGACCGCGATCCGCAGCGCCAGGTCGTCGCGCCCCTCCTGGTCCAGCAGGGCCTTCGCCTTGGCGGCGGCGGCGTCGGTCAGGATCACGCCGTGGGTCTTGGCGGTCGACTCGTTCTGCACCGTCATTACTTCTCCTACATGCCTCATTGTCCGGGTGGGCCCGCCCAGCTCTTCGTCCATTTAGTCTGGGGCCTGCTTAGGGAAAAACCCACTAAGTCAACGGTACCCCGGCGGGCCGCTATTCCCGAGTCGCGCCGCCGTCTCGGAGGCCAATCCCATCAGCTGATTGGCCGCGTCGGCCAGCGCCAACCGCACCGAACCAGCGTATTCGGACATCGCCAGCGCGGACATGATGCCCGACACACGGGTGGTGGCTTTGTCCACCGACACCTGCCCGGCCAACACGATCACCGGGATTCCCAACTCGCGGGCGGCGGCCGCGATCTCACCGACCACCTTGCCGTGCAGGGACTGCTCGTCGAAGTGACCCTCGCCGGTAACGATCATGTCGGCGTCCTCGAGGTCGTCGGCGAAATTGGTGAGCTCGGCGAAGATGGCCGCACCCGACTCGCACCGGCCGCCCAGGGCCAGCAGCGCCGCCCCTATCCCCCGGCCGCCCCGGCGCCCGGCTCGGCGCTGACGTCGCGTCCGGCAACCGTGTCGAGCACCAGCGCCCACTGTTCGAGGCGGGCCTCCAGATCCGCGACGGTGGCCGCGTCGGGCCCCCTTCTGCGGTGCGAACACCCGGGCCGCCCCCCATGGGCCGAGCAGCGGGTATTCGACGTCCGACGCGGCGATCAGGTCAATCCCGGCCAACCACTTGCGGGCGGTGTCCAGGCCGCCGAGCTCCTCGACCATGCCCTTACCGCCGTCGGTACACGCACTGCCACCCAGCCCGACCACAATCCGAGCGGCGCCGGCCTGCAGCGCCGCCCCGATCAGCTGACCGACACCCCTGCTGTGGGCGGCTACCGCGGTCTAGGGGGGTCGGCGGGCCGCCCAGCAGCGCCAGGCCGCAAGCCTGCGCGCATTCCAGGTATGCGGTCGCGGTGCGCGCGTCGAATACCCAGTGCGCGTCCACCTCGAAGTCCAGCGGGCCCCACACGCGCCGCACCTGCGACCCGCCGATCCGGCTCGCAAGCACCTCCACGAACCCCGGACCGCCGTCGGACTGGGGCGCGACGATGAAGGAATCCCCCGGCCGGGACCGGGTCCAGCCGGTGGCGATAGCGGCGGCGGCCTCCACCGCGGACAAGCTGTCGCCGTAGCAGTCGGGAGCAACCAGCACCCGCATGGCGGGTAGCTGAAGCCTGCCGGGCCCGAAACCACCGGCAGCGTCATCCGAGGCTTGCGAGCCGTTCATTACTGGCCAGAGTAGGTGCAACGGGCCTGCCGCCGCAGGCGTTACTGGCGCAATTCAAATTGCTAGGTGCCGGCGAAGTAACCTGGCGACTGTGAAGCTGCTGGGCCGCAACAAGGGCGACGGAAAGAACGAGACCAAGGGACAGGACTCACCGGTCGTGGTGGAACAGGATGCCGCCGCCACCGACGCCGCGTCACGCGGGTCGCGCAAGACGGGCCCCAAGGGGCGGCCAACCCCTAAGCGCAGCGAAGCCCAGGGCAGGAAGGGCCCGGTAGCGCCGGCGCCGATGACGGCCGCCGAGGCGCGCGCCCGGCGCAAGGCGATGCGCACCAAGATTAGCCGCGAGGAGCGCCGCGCCGAACGCACCGCCAGCCGCGCCCGGATGACCGAGAGCCGGGAACGCATGATGGCCGGGGACGAGGCCTATCTGCTGCCCCGCGACAGAGGGCCGGTCCGCCGCTACGTCCGCGATATCGTCGACGCCCGCCGCAACGTACTGGGTCTGTTCATGCCGTCGGCCTTGTTCCTGCTGGCCGCCATGTTCGCGGTGCCGCAGCTGCAGTTCTACATGTCTCCGGCGATGCTTTTGCTGATGGTGCTGATGACGATCGACGGCTTCGTACTGGGCCGCAAGGTCGGCAAGTTGGTGGACGCGAAATTCCCGAAGAACACCGAAAGTCATTGGAAGCTCGGTCTTTACGCGGCCGGCCGAGCCTCGCAGATGCGCCGGATGCGCGCGCCCCGGCCGCAAGTCGAGCGCGGCGCCAGTGTCAGCTGACCGCCGCCCGGAAGCCGTCTGAACACACGTGCGCACGCTGGTACTGGGCGGCATCCGGTCGGGCAAGTCCAGATGGGCGGAGGACACGATCACACAGGCACTGCAATCCGATCAGCCGGTCCGCTACCTGGCCCCCGGGCCGTCGGGCGAGGCCGACCCGGATTGGCTGCAGCGGATCGCTCGGCACCGCAGCCGCCGGCCCGGTCACTGGACGACGGTCGAAACCGATGATGTAGCCGCCGAATTGCGCCGGTCCCCCGACGTTCCGGCGCTCGTCGACGATCTCGGCACCTGGCTCACCCGCACACTGGACCGCCGTGGCTGGCAGGACGGCTCGGCGACCGAACCCGTCGCGGAGCTGGCGGCGGCCGTCGGCGCGTTCGGGTCGGCACTTTTGCTGGTCAGCCCTGAGGTAGGGCTGACTGTGGTACCCGCGACGGCTTCCGGACGTCGCTTCGCCGACGAACTCGGCACCCTCAACCAGCGCATGGCCGCGCTGTGCGAGCGGGTGGTCCTGGTGGTCGCCGGACAGGCCCTGACGATCAAGGCGCCGGCGTGATCGGGTTCGCGCCGGTGTCGCCGCCGGACCCCGGCGCCGAAGCCGCCGCCCGCGCCCGGCAGGACACCCTGACCAAACCGCGCGGCTCGCTGGGCCGGCTGGAGGATCTCTCTGTGTGGGCCGCGGCCTGCCAGGGTCATTGCCCGCCAAGGCAATTCGAACGGGCCCGCATCGTGGTTTTCGCCGGTGACCACGGCGTCGCGCGGTCCAGGGTTTCGGCGTACCCGCCGGAGGTGACCGCTCAGATGGTCACCAACATCGAGCGCGGCGGTGCGGCGATCAACGCGCTGGCCGACATCGCCGGTGCCACGGTGCGGGTGGTGGACCTGGCCGTGGACTGCGAGCAGCCATTGCTGGGGCCATCGGAGCGGTTCAGTGACAAGGTGCGACGCGGCAGCGGCGACATCGCCGTCGAAGACGCCCTGACCGACGACGAGACGGCCCGCGCAATCGCCTCCGGCCAGCAGATCGCCGACGAGGAGGTAGACGCGGGCGCTGACCTGCTGATCGCCGGAGACATGGGCATCGGCAACACCACCCCAGCCGCGGTGCTGGTGGGGGCACTGACCGGCACCGAGCCCGTCGCCGTCGTCGGCTTCGGCACCGGGATCGACGACGCCGCCTGGGTACGCAAGACGGCGGCGGTGCGCGACGCAATGTTCCGTGCGCGCCTCATCAAGGACAACCCGGTCGCCTTACTGCGCACCTGCGGCGGCGCGGATTTCGCGGCGATGGCCGGCTTCTGTGCGCAGGCCGCGATTCGGCGTACCCCGCTGCTGCTGGACGGCATGGCGGTGACGGCCGCCGCGCTGGTGGCCGAGCGACTGGCGCCGGGTGCCCGGCAGTGGTGGCAGGCGGGTCACCGGTCCACCGAGCCCGGTCATTCGCTGGCGCTGACGGCCCTGGAGTTGGAGCCGATTCTCGAGCTGCGGATGCGGTTGGGCGAAGGCACCGGCGCCGCAGTGGCGTTGCCGGTGCTGCGCGCCGCCGTGGCGGCACTGTCCTCGATGGCGACGTTCACCGAGGCGGGAGTCACCGGGCCGTCGACGTGATTCGTTCGGTGGCAACGGCTTTCGCGTTCGGAACGGTGCTGCCCGTGCCAAGTTCGTGGTCCGGCCCGATGGCTCGCGGCACGATGACCGCGTTTCCGTTGGTCGGCGCCGCCCTAGGGGCGCTGGCCGCGGCCGTGACGTGGGCCGCGGGGCTGGCTTTCGGCCCGGGGAACCCGCTGTCGGGCATGTTGGCCGTGGCAGTGCTGCTGCTGGCCACCCGCGGCCTGCACATCGACGGGCTCGCCGATACCGCCGACGGTCTGGGTTGCTATGGGCCGCCGCAGCGCGCCCTGGCGGTGATGCGCGACGGGTCGGCCGGGCCGTTCGGGGTGGCGGCCGTGGTGGTGGTGATCGTGCTGCAGGGCCTGGCATTTTCGGCGCTGGGCGGCGCGGCGATCGTGGTGTCCGTGGCTGCCGGGCGAGCCGGCGCGGTGCTGGCCTGCCGGCGTTCGGTGCCCGCGGCCGAGGGCAGCGCGTTGGGTGCGCAGGTGGCAGCCACCCAGCCGGTTGGGGTGGCGCTGGGCTGGCTGGCGATACTTTTGGCCGGTGCGGCGCTGGCCGGTCCGCGGCTGTGGCAGGGTCCGGTCGCGGTGCTGCTGGGGGTTTCGTGTGGGGTGCTGCTGGTTGCGCATTCTGTGCGCCGGTTCGGCGGCATCACCGGTGACGTGCTGGGTGCCGTGATCGAAGTGACGACAACGGTGAGCGCGGTCGCGTTAGCTGGGTGAGCGCGACCCCTAGTCCAGCCGGGACATCCAGCCGTGGGTGTCGGCGAAGGTGCCGCGCTGGATACCGGTCAGCGTGTCCCGCAGCGCCATGGTCACCTCGCCGGGTTTGCCGTCGGCGATGGTGAACTCGTCCTGGCCGTACTTCACGCGCGCGACCGGGGTGATCACGGCGGCGGTGCCACAGGCGAACACCTCGGTGATCTCCCCCGAGGCCGCCTTCTTCTCCCACTCCTCGATGTCGATCTTGCGTTCCTCAACGCTGAATCCCGCGTCAATCGCCAACTGCAGCAACGAGTCCCGGGTGATGCCCGGCAACAATGAACCCGACAGCTCAGGTGTCACCAGGCGCGCCGAGCCGCCGCTGCCGAGCACGAAGAACAGGTTCATCCCGCCCATCTCCTCGACGAAGCGGCGTTCCACCCCGTCGAGCCACACCACCTGGTCGCAGCCGTTCTCGGCGGCTTCGGCCTGCGCCAGTAGCGAGGCGGCGTAGTTGCCACCGAACTTGGCCGCGCCGGTGCCACCCGGGCTGGCCCGCACGTATTCGGTGGAGATCCAGACCGTCACCGGGCTGATGCCGCCCTTGAAGTACGCGCCGGCCGGCGAGCCGATAAGCAGGTAGCGGTACTCCTTGGCCGGGCGCACGCCCAGGCCCGGCTCGGTGGCGATGATGAACGGCCGCAGATAAAGCGCCTCTTCACCGCCGGCCTTGGGCACCCACGCTTTGTCGACGGCGATCAACTGGCGCAGCGATTCGATGAACACCTCGTCGGGAAGCTCCGGGATCGCCAGCCGGCGCGCCGACGAACGCAACCGGGCCGCGTTGGCGTCGGCGCGGAACGACACGATCGAGCCGTCGGTCCAGCGGTAGGCCTTGAGTCCCTCGAACACCTCCTGCGCGTAGTGCAGCACGATGGCCGATGGGTCCAGCTCGATCGGCCCGTAGCCGATGACCCGCGCGTTGTGCCAGCCGCGACCCTCGACGTAGTCGATCGACACCATGTGGTCGGTGTGGTACTTCCCGAATCCGGGGTCGGCGAGGATGGCTACCCGCTCGGCCTCGGTAGCGGGGTTGGCCGCGGGCGAAACCGTGAACTCGAGGGTGCCGCTGGTCATGGCGCCGATTCTATAACCGGCGGGCAATGGGTTTTTGCCTGCGCGGGCGTCGATCAGCGGGTCTTCACGTCGACGAAAGGCGGGCGGACCACTTCGCACTCGACGGCGCGGCCCCGCACATCGACGGTGATTTGCTGCCCGTCCTGGATCCCGGCGTCGGTGTCGATCAGCGCCAGCGCGATGCCGAGCTGCAGGGTCGGCGAAAACGTGCCCGACGTGGTGGTCCCCACGGTGCGCTCACCGTCGCGCACGCTCAGGCCCGGGCGCAGCACTCCGCGGCCGGTCATGCGCAGCCCCCGCAGCAGCCTCCGCGGGCCAGCTTCCTTCTCGGCCAGCAGCGCATCGCGCCCGAAGAACGCATCCTTCTTCCAGCCGATCGCCCAGCCGCACCTGGCCTGCAGCGGTGAGATGTCCAGGGACAGTTCGTGCCCGTGCAACGGGTAGCCCATTTCCGTTCGCAGCGTGTCGCGCGCGCCCAGACCGGCGGGCTGACCGCCGGCGTCGGCGACTGCGGCCACCAGCGCGTCGAACACGACCGCCGCGGAGTCCCACGGCGGCAACAGCTCGTAACCGTGCTCACCTGTGTACCCGGTGCGGCAAACCCGCACCGGCACACCGGAATAGGTGGCGTCGGCGTAGCCCATGTAGTCCATGTCGGTGGGCAGGCCGAGTGCGGCCAGGACGTCGGTCGAGCGCGGTCCCTGCACGGCCAGCACCGCATAGTCGCGATGCAGGTTGGTGACGGTGAGCTCGGCCCCAAACCCGGCCTCAGCGGCTTGCTGCAGGGCCTGCACGACGGCGGCGGTGTTGGCAGCGTTGGGCACCAGGAAGATTTCGTCGTCGCTGACGTAGTACGCGATCAGGTCGTCGATGACGCCGCCGGATTCGGTGCAGCACAACGTGTATTGCGCCTTGCCCGGACCGATCCGACCCAGGTCGTTGGTCAGCGCGGAATTGACGAACTGCGCGGCTCCGGGGCCGCGGACCAGCGCCTTGCCCAGGTGGCTGACGTCGAACAACCCAACGGCGTTGCGGGTGGCGTTGTGTTCGCTGACGGTGCCGGCGTAGGACACCGGCATCAGCCAGCCGCTGAATTCGGCGAAGCTCGCACCCAGCTCCCGGTGGCGGTCTTCCAATGGTCCGGTCAACGGCTCAGGCGCGGTCACGGCGTCCCACCCTAATCGAGCGATGCTGGCACACTTGACCAGGTGTCCGACTCGCTGGACTACGACGCGCTGGAGGCCGCGGGAATCGCCGATCCGCGCGGCCGGGCCGATCTCATCAAATATCTGGACGACCTCGGGTTCACGGTCGAGGACATGGTCGAAGCCGAGCAGCGGGGCCGGCTGTTCGGCTTGGCCGGCGATGTCCTGCAGTGGTCGGGACGGCCGATCTACACCCTGGCCGCGGCGGCCGAGCAGGTCGGAGTCTCGCCCGACGAGATAGCCCATGCCTGGGCGCTGCTGGGCCTGACGGTCGCGGGCTCCGAGGTTCCGGCGCTGAGCCAGGCCGACGTCGACGCGCTCAAGACCTGGGTCGCCTTGAAGGGCGTGGTCGGTGAGGACGGCGCCTTCGGGCTGTTGCGGGTGCTCGGCGCCACCATGGCCCGGCTCGCCGAGGCCGAGTCGACGATGATCCGCGCCGGCACTCCCGACATCCAGATGACCTACACCCACGACGAACTCGCCACCGCGCAGGCCTACCGGGCGGTCGCGGAGTTCGTACCGCGCATCGGCGCCCTGATCGACATCGTGCACCGCCACCACCTGACCAGCGCCCGGACCCACTTCGAGGGCGTCATCCGGGACACCTCGGCAAGTGTGGTGTGCGGCATCGGTTTTGCGGACCTGTCCAGCTTCACGGTATTGACGCAGACCCTGACCCCCAACGAGCTGCAGGAACTCCTGAACGAGTTCGGCGCCACCGTGTCGGACGTGGTGCACGCCAACGGCGGGCGGGTGGTGAAGTTCATCGGCGACGCGGTGATGTGGGTGAGCTCCTCCGCGGAGCGCCTCGCACAGGCCGCGGTCGATCTCGTCGAGCACCCCCGGGCCCGCCAGGAGGGCCTGCACGTGCGGGCCGGCCTCGCGCACGGCACCGCGCTGGCCATCAACGGGGACTACTTCGGAAACCCCGTCAACCTGGCCGCCCGGCTCGTCGCGGCGGCCGGGCCGGCGCAGATCCTGGCCGATTCGGCGCTGCGCGAGCAATTGCCGGACTGGCCGGCCGAGCCGTACGGCCCGTTGACGCTCAAGGGTTTTGACTCCCCCGTCGCGGCCTTCGAACTGCGCGCCCGCGCAGCGGACGAAACGTCGTCCGGCTGACCCGACTAGGGTTACTGCACGTGAGTGCCTACAACGCCCCCGCCGTCTCGGTCGCTTCCGCGCTGCCCAAGCGTGGTGTGTCTGCGTCGGTCCTGCTGGTGCCGGTCGTCTCGGCCGGTGACGCCGATCCAAACAGCGACGAGTCCGCCGCCACGGTTGCCGCGGCCGAGGCCTTCCTGCCCGCCGATGCGGTCGCCGAGATCGAGGCCGGCCTGCGCGCCCTGGACGCCAAGGGCGGCGCCGAACAGGTGCACCGGCTGGTGGTGTCCTCGCTGCCGGTGGCCAGCGTGCTGACGGTCGGGCTGGGCAAGGCCCGGTACGAGTGGCCGGCCGACGTGGTGCGTCGCGCCGCCGGTGTCGCGGCCCGTTCGCTGGGCAGCACCGAGGCGGTGATCACGACACTGGGTGAGTTGACCGGCGAGGGAATCGTCGAGGCGGTCGTGGAAGGGCTGGTGTTGGGCAGCTACCGCTTCAGCGCGTTCCGCAGCGCTAAGACCGCGCCGAAAGATGCCGGACTGCGCAAGGTAACCGTGCTCTCCACCGCAAAGGACGCCAAGAAGCAAGCCGCGCACGCAGCGGCCGTGGCCACCGCCGTGGCCACCGCACGCGACTTCGTCAACACCCCGCCAAGCCATCTGTTCCCCGACGAATTCGCCAAGCGCGCAAGGAAACTGGGTGAATCGGTGGGCCTCGAGGTAGAGGTGCTCGACGATAAGGCGCTGAAGAAGGGCGGCTACGGCGGCGTGATCGGCGTGGGCCAGGGCTCATCGCGGCCGCCCCGGCTGGTTCGGTTGATCCATCGCGGCTCCCGGCTCGCCAGAAACGCCAAGCAGGTGAAGAAAGTCGCCCTGGTAGGCAAGGGCGTCACCTTCGACACCGGCGGCATCTCGATCAAGCCGGCCGCCGGAATGCATCACATGACGTCCGACATGGGCGGCGCCGCCGCGGTGATCGCCACCGTGGCCCTGGCCGCCGAGCTCGAGCTGCCGATCGACGTCATCGCGACCGTGCCGATGGCCGAGAACATGCCGTCATCGACGGCGCAGCGGCCCGGTGACGTGTTGACCCAGTACGGCGGAATCACGGTCGAGGTGCAGAACACCGACGCCGAGGGCCGGCTCATCCTCGCCGACGCCATCGTCCGGGCGTGCGAGGACAACCCCGACTACCTGATCGAGACGTCCACCCTGACCGGTGCCCAGACGGTGGCGCTGGGCGCCCGCATCCCCGGCGTGATGGGCAGCGACGAGTTCCGCGACCGCGTCGCTGCAATCTCGCAGCGGGTGGGCGAGAACGGCTGGCCGATGCCGTTGCCCGACGAACTCAAGGACGACCTGAAGTCCACGGTGGCCGACCTGTCCAACATCAGCGGCCAGCGTTTCGCCGGCATGCTGGTGGCCGGGGTGTTCCTGCGGGAATTCGTCGCCGATTCGGTCGAGTGGGCGCACATCGACGTCGCCGGACCGGCCTACAACACCGGCAGCCCGTGGGGCGCGACGCCCAAGGGCGCCACCGGCGTGCCCACCCGCACCATGATCGCGGTGCTGGAAGACATCGTCGCCAACGGCTGAGCAGCCCTAGCCCTTCACCTCGCCGAGCGTCACGCCAGCGTGGCGCTGGGCGCCCAGTGTCACACCAGCGTGACGCTCGGCGCGGCTAGCGGCCGGGTACCTAGCGACACTTCACTTGGTCAGCAGCGAAAACACCGCACGGCTGAGCTTGCGCCGCGGCCAACCGGTCACCCCGTCGGCGGCCAGCGCGGCCTTCGCCGCGTTGCGGCCGCAGGCGCCGTTGACCGACCCGCCAGGTGATGCCGAAGCGCTGCCCAGGTACAGCCGCTCGATCGGCGTCTCGGCTCGTCCCATCCCGGGCGCCGGCCGGAAGATCAGCATCTGCTGCAATTGCGACGTCCCACCGTTGACCGCACCGCGGTGCAGGTTCGCATCGCTGGCTTCCAGATCCGAGGGCCGTTGCACGTCGCGATAGATCACTCCGGCACAGAACCCTGGGGCGTGCTCCTCGATCACGTTGTCCATCGCCGTCGCCAGCTTTTCCGCCGCGGCGTCGTCGGCTATCTCGCGGGGCAAATGCGTGTAAGCCCAGACACTTTCGGTGCCTTCGGGTGATCTCGTCGGATCCGCGGTGGTGGTCTGACCCAGCAGCATGAAGGGACGCTCGGGCACCACGCGCGTGTTCAGGTCGGCCATCCACCGCACCAATCCGTCGCCGTCGGCGCCGAGATGCACGGTGCCTACGCTGCGCAACTTCCCCGCGCGCCAGGGCACCCGACGGTCCACCGCATAGTTGACCTTGACCACCGGGGGGTCCCATTCGAAGTGCTCGAGGTCATCGCGCAAGCTCGCCGGCAGCGTATCCGCGGGCAGCATCTGGCAAAACAGTTGCGGCGCAGTCACGTCGGCAACAACGGCGCGCCGCGCCCGAACCGTCCGTCCCGCGGCCGTCGTAACCCCGACCGCCCGACCGCCCTGTACCTCGACGCGGGCGACATGCTGGTTGCACTCGATCCGGGCGCCGGCCGAGCGCGCCCGGTTCACCAGGGCCGCCGTCAGTTGTCCCGAGCCGCCAACCGGTACGGGCCAACCCACATCCTGTCCGAGCATGGTCATCAGGAAACCCATGACGCCGCTACCCGGCGCGTCCGGCGGAATATCGGCGTGCATTGCGTTGCCCAACAGCATGATTCGCGGTGCATCACCATCGAACATTCGCTGCGCCATCGAGTTGGCCGGCTGCACAAGAAGATTGGCGAGCCGGATGGCTTCCGAAGTGCCGAGCTTGTGCAGCAGCTGTAGCAAGGCTCCCGTCGGCGGGAAGGGTGACAACATCGCGTTCAGCAGTGGCGACTTGACCTTGTCCCACAGTTCCACGACGCGCAGCCAGTTGTCGGCATCGGCAGGCTCGCGCCGCCCGAATTCGGCCGCGGTTTGGGCGGGGTCATGGTAGAGAACGGGCGGATCGTCGTCGGTCGCGCTCCGTGGATGACCGACCACTGCCGGGGCGTGTGACCAGCGCAGGCCGTGCTCCTCTAGGCCCAGCTCGGTCATCGCCGGCGACGCCACCGTCATCGGGTAGTAGGAACTGAACAGGTCGGTGATGTAACCCGGGGTCAGTTCGGCGCTGCGCACCGCCCCACCCGGCTCGGCTTGAGCCTCGAGCACCAGCACGTCCCAGCCCGCGTCGGCCAGCATCGCCGCGGCTACCAACCCGTGGTGACCGGCTCCGATCACGACGGCATCGGCGGACTCCATGCGCTAGTCGACCTCGTCTGGCTTGAGGCGTTCGGCCAAGGCGCCCAGGCGCCACAGGCACTCGCGATTGCGGGGGTAGACGGCGAGCAGCGACAGGCGATCGGGCATGAGGCCGGCTGGTCCACTGATGGGCACCTCGTGCATCTCGATCCGACACCCTTGCGGAATATCGTGCAGCCGCAGCGTTATTCGCGCCGCGCCCATCAGCCCGACGCGGGCGTTCAACACGATTTCCTCTCCCGGCGTGCAGCTTTCGACGACCGTCTTGTCGTTGATCACCAAGGGCCACACTCCCACGGAATGCCGGATCGTCGACCCCGGCTCGGGCCAGTTCGAGTCCACGGCGCGAGTGCGGCTGTTGCCCACCACCCACTGCGTGTAGGTCCAACCGTTGGCTATTACGTCCCAGACCTCCTGGCGGGACGCCTGAACGTCTCGGACTGTCGCCAGTTCTTTGGTCAGCGTCATCGCGAATCCTTTCGGCGTGAGATCTTCGAGAGTCCGAGTACCCCACCCACGCTGATTTAGTGCCACGTCCCCGACAGCGCGGCCCCAGCAGTGCGCCCCGCGTTTAGCCCAGTGCTCCGACGGCTAAACCATGAACCGACAGAATGCACTCCTCTGAAAGGCCGGGATGATGTCTGTGCGACGGTTGATTCTTGCAGTAGGCGCCGTACTTCTGCTGGCCGGCGTTATCGGGCTGCTGGTGCCCGTGAAGGTGGCGAACAGCAACGGCGGAACTATTAGCTGCGGCAACGGGATTGTCAGCGATTACGCAGGCGCCCGGGCCGCGAACAATGGCAGCGTGGCCAACATTCCGATTCTCAACGATATCGTCCCGCACACCGACTATGTCGCTGCGTGCGAGTCGTCGCTGTCGAGCCGGCGTGCCTGGACGATCCCGTTGACAGTGATCGGCTTGGTCGCGGTCGCCGGGCCGCTGCTGGTGCGCCGCTCTCGAGGCGCCCCCGCGGGCGTCTAAACCGCAGGACCGACCGGCCGTCAGATCACCCGCGCGCGGGCGGTACTGCGCAGCGCCTGGGGCAGCACCCGGGAGACGCCGTAGAGCGCGTAGGCCTCGAACGTCACGGGCCGGATGGGCTTGTTCTTCTTGACCGCCGAGACGATCGCGGTGGCCACCTTGTCGGGCCCGTAGCGGCGCAGCGCGAACAACTTGCCCAATTGCCCGCGCCGGTCGTCGACCTTTTCAACGTCGACCCGGGTGTCGAACCGGGTGTTGTTGATGATGTTGGTGTTGATGACGCCCGGGCAGATCGTGGTCAGCGCGACGTCGGCCGCGTCGAGTTCGGCGCGTAGGCAGTCCGAGAACATGAACGTCGCCGCCTTGGACGTGCAGTAGGCGTTGAGCGACTGCAGCGGGGCGTAGGCGGCCATCGACGACACGTTGACGATGTGCCCGCCGGTGCCGCGCTCGACCAGCCGGCGCCCGAATGCCCGGCAGCCGTTGACGACGCCACCGAGATTGACGTCGAGCACGCGGTCGAACTGCTCGGCGGGGGTGTCCAGGAAGCCGCCCGCCTGACCGATGCCGGCGTTGTTGACGACGATGTCGGGGAGGCCGTGTTCGGCGCTGACCCGCTCGGCGAACGCCTCCACCGCGTCGGCGTCGGAAACATCCAGCACATATGGATACGCGACGCCGCCGCGCGCGGTGATCTCGGCCGCGGTCTCCTTGACGGTGGCCTCATCGATGTCGCTGACCACCACCTCGGCGCCTTCCCGCGCGAACGCGAACGCGGTCTCTCGCCCGATTCCGCTGCCCGCGCCGGTGACCGCGACCAGAGTGTCGCCGAAGTAGTCGCGCGGACGGCCCACCTGGGCCCGCAGCAGGGCGCGGCTCGGCGGCTTGCCCTCGGTCAGGTCGGCCAGTTCGTGGACGGCGGTAGCCATCACCTGCGGGTGTGACATCGGCGAGAAGTGGCCGGCCCTGATGTCGCGCCGCCACAGTCGGGGCACCCAGCGGCTCGTTTCGTCGTAGCCGGCCGTCCGCACGTACTTGTCCCGCGTGTTGACGATGAGCTGCACCGGCACATCGACGACGTGCACACCCTGGCGGCGAAACTTGCCGGAATAGGACCGCCAATAGTTGGCCGGGTACACCTTCACGGAGTTGGCGGCGTCGTTGGCGATGTTGGCGGAGTGGCGGATCTGGTCGGCCGGAATGTTGTCGACGACCGCGCGCCGCACGGCCGCACTGCGGAACGCCAGCCGCAGCAGCAGCGGCGCCAGCACCGGGATCGAGAACAGGGCCATGTAGCTCAACCGCACCGCCTGGTCGAGCGCTCCGGTGAAGTGCCGCAGCCGCCACGGCCGGCGCAAACCGCCGAAGATGAAGTTGACCAGTTGATCGTGGGCCGGGCCGGACACCGAGGTGAACGACGCGACCCGGTCGCTGGCGCCGGGCCGGCTCAGGTACTCCCAGACCCCCACCGAGCCCCAGTCGTGGGCGAGCACGTGGACCGGTTGGCCCGGACTCAACTCGCCGATGACGGCGGCAAAGTCGTCGGCGAAACGGGCCATCGCGTAGGCGGCGACAGGCTTGGGGGTGGACGACAACCCCACGCCGCGGTTGTCGTAGCGCAGCACCCGAAACCGTTGCGCCAGCTGCGGAACCACCGCGTCCCACAGCACGTGGGAGTCCGGCCAGCCGTGCACCAGGACCACGGTCGGGCCCTCACGGTTACCCTCTTCGTACACCGCGATCCGATGGCCGTCGGCGCTGTCGACGAACTGCTGGGGTGCGTGCTGTGTTGCCGCCATCAAACCTCCGCTACCTGGGCCTCCAGCTGGGCCTGTTGTCGCTGCCAGTGGCCACACCGTAGCAAGGGCTGAATGCAGCAGACCGATGGCAGAGTGACAGGATAGTTTTGACATCTACGTGGGTTCCGGATCCGGATCACGACTGTGTGGTAAGCCAGAGGTCGACCTGCGCCGACCGACGACCGTTCGAGGAGTCAACAAAGATGGCCTTCTCCGTCCAGATGCCGGCACTCGGCGAGAGCGTCACCGAGGGAACGGTCACTCGCTGGCTCAAGCAGGAAGGCGACACGGTCGAGGTCGACGAGCCACTTGTCGAGGTCTCCACCGACAAAGTCGACACCGAGATCCCGTCTCCGGCCGCGGGTGTGCTGACCAAGATCATCGCCCAGGAGGACGACACCGTCGAGGTTGGCGGCGACCTCGCCATCATCGGCGGAGAGGACGACGGTGATGGCGGCGACTCCTCAGAGTCGAAGGAGGAGCCCGCCGCCGAGGCCGAGGAGCCGGCTCAAGAGGAAGCCGGCGAGGAGCCCGAGCCGGAGCCGGAGCCCGAGCCGGAGCCCGAGCCGGAGCCCAAGCAGGAGAAGTCCGGTGGTGGCGACGCGACCCCGGTCACCATGCCCGAGCTCGGTGAATCGGTCACCGAGGGCACGGTGACGCGATGGCTGAAGAAGGTCGGCGACTCCGTGCAGGTGGACGAGCCGTTGGTGGAGGTGTCCACCGACAAGGTCGACACCGAGATCCCGTCCCCGGTGGCCGGCGTCCTGGTCAGCATCACCGCTGAAGAAGACGACGTCGTTCAGGTGGGCGGCGAGCTGGCCAAGATCGGCAGCGCGGACTCGGCCGGGTCCGCGGAGTCCAAGCCGGAACCCAAGGCGGAGGCCAAGCCCGAACCGGAACCGGAACCGGAACCTGAACCCGAACCGGAACCGGAACCGGAACCTGAGGCCAAGGAAGAGCCGAAGCCGGAACCCAAGCCCAAGAAGGAACCCGAGCCGGAATCCAAGAAGGAACCCGAGCCGGAATCCAAGTCCGAGTCGGACGGCGGGCCCTACGTGACACCGCTGGTGCGAAAGCTGGCCTCCGAGCACAACATCGACCTCGCCGAGGTGACCGGCACCGGTGTGGGCGGTCGCATCCGCAAGCAGGACGTGCTCGCCGCCGCGGAGAAGAAGCAACAGCCCAAAGAGGAGCCCGCCAAGGCGCCGGCCGCCCCCGCTCCCGCGGCCGCCAAGGCGTCGGCCCCGGCTCCGTCGTCCGCATTGGCACACCTGCGCGGCACCACCCAGAAGGCCAACCGGATCCGTCAGATCACGGCGAAGAAGACCCGCGAATCACTGCAACTGACAGCGCAGCTCACCCAGACCCACGAGATCGACATGACCAAGATCGTGGCGCTGCGGGCACGGGCGAAGGCGGCCTTCGCCGAGCGCGAGGGCGTGAATCTGACGTTTCTGCCGTTCATCGCGCGGGCGGTCATCGACGCCCTCAAGGCTCACCCGAACGTCAACGCCAGCTACAACGAGGAAAGCAAGGAGATCACCTACTACGACGCCGAGCACCTGGGCTTCGCCGTAGACACCGAACAGGGTCTGCTCTCCCCCGTCGTCCACAACGCCGGGGACCTGTCGCTGGCCGGTCTGGCCCGGGCGATCGCCGACATCGCCAACCGCGCCCGGACCAACAAGCTCAAGCCCGACGAGCTCTCCGGTGGCACCTTCACGATCACCAACATCGGCAGTCAGGGCGCCCTGTTCGACACCCCGATCCTGGTGCCCCCGCAGGCCGCCATGCTGGGCACCGGGGCCATCGTCAAGCGGCCCCGGGTGATCGTCGACGATGCCGGCAACGAGTCCATCGGCGTCCGCTCGATCAGCTATTTCCCGCTGACCTACGACCACCGGCTCATCGACGGCGCGGACGCGGGCCGGTTCCTGACCACCATCAAGCACCGCCTCGAAGAGGGAGCGTTCGAGGCCGACTTGGGCCTTTAGCAGGGCCTCTAGCAGGCTGAAGGGGACTCCGAACTGTGGCCAAAGCCGTTGTCGCCATAGCGGGTTCGTCCGGCCTGATTGGCTCGGCGCTGACCGCGGCGCTGCGCGCGGCCGACCACGACGTGCTGCGGATTGTGCGCCGAACCCCGGCGAATTCCGAAGAGCTGCATTGGAATCCCGAAAGCGGCGAGTTCGATCCCGACGCGCTCGCCGATGTCGACGTGGTGGTCAACCTGTGCGGGGTGAACGTCGGTCAACGCCGGTGGTCGGGTGCGTTCAAGCAGAGCCTGCGGGACAGCCGGATCGCGCCGACCGAGGTGCTCGCCGCCGCTGTCGCCGACGCCGGCGTCGGCACCTTGATCAACGCCAGTGCGGTGGGCTACTACGGCGACACCAAGGACCGCGTGGCCGACGAAAGCGAGCCGGCCGGAAGGGGTTTCCTGGCGCAGCTGTGCGTGGACTGGGAAGCCGCAACCTTGCCGGCGCAGTACGACGGCACCCGGGTAGTGCTGGCCCGCACCGGCGTGGTGCTGGCGCCCGCGGGCGGTGCGTTGCGGATGATGCGTCCGGTGTTCTCGGTAGGCCTGGGTGCCCGCCTGGGCAGTGGCCGCCAGTACATGTCCTGGATCAGTTTGGAAGACGAGGTCCGGGCGCTGCTGTTCGCGATCTCCAACCCTGCGCTGTCGGGGCCGGTGAACATGACCGGCCCGGCCCCGGTCACCAATGCGGAGTTCACCACCGCTTTCGGCCGCGCGGTCAACCGCCCCACGCCGTTGGCGGTGCCTGGCTTCGCAGTGCGCGCAGCCCTTGGCGAATTCGCCGACGAGGGGCTGCTGACCGGCCAGCGCGCCATTCCGACCGCCCTGGAAAAGGCTGGTTTTCGCTTCCATCACAACACCATTGGTGAGGCGCTCGAATACGCCACGGCCCGCCGCGACGGCGACTGAGAACCGCGCCTTTACCGCTTTAGCCCGTGACTCTGATGTATCTTCGCTCTCGGCGCTTACCGGTCGCCACGGAAAACAACGGAGAAACGCGTGACGTCATCGATCTTCTACGATATGAAAAAGGCCGGGCCGCTCTACGCGCTCTTCCTTAACTGCACCCTGAAGAAGGGTCCGGAAGTCTCCAACACCGAAGCGCTTTGCAATCTCCTAATCGAGCGGCTGAAGGCCTACGAACCGGATATCGAGACAGAGATCGTGCGCGTGGTCGACTACGACGTCCGACCGGGCATTCGAAACGATGAGGGCGACGGTGACGAGTGGCCGGTGATCCTGGAGAAGATCAAGCGCTGCAACATCATCGTGCCTGCCATGCCGATCTGGATGGGAGTGCGCTCGTCGGTGATGCAACGTGTGATCGAACGATTGGACGGCACCACGAAAACGGTGATGTGCGAACGGACCGGTCAATTCCCGCTGTATGGCACGGTTGCGGGTTGCGTGGTGACCGGCAACGAGGACGGCAGTCATGATTGCGTCGCGAATACTTTCGCCAACCTGCTGCACTTTGGTGTCACGGTGCCGCCCAACACCGATCTCTACTGGGTCGGCGATGCCGGACCCGGCGCCAGTTATATCGAGGCGGGCGGCGATCTTTCGCCCTACGTGCGCCGCAATGCGGAATTGACGGCAACCAATCTGCTTTTCGGGGCAAAATTGTTGCGCGCCAATCCCTACACCGTCAACATCGCGGAACACAACGCAAAGATGGTGCAGGGCAACAAGGTCAAGATGGCGGCGATGAAGCTTGCGATCGACCATATGCGGCAGAACATGCCGGGGTGATCGATGGACCTGATCGAAACAGTTGCCGGCCTCGGCGTCGCTGACGTGGTTGACGCCATGGCGCTGCGCTACCAGCACCGCGCCCACCTCATCGAACTGGACAGCCCGGACAGCGCACGTGTCCTCATCGGGCCAGCGGTCACCGTCTCGTTTCTACCGGTGCGTCGAGATTTGATGGACCCGGCAAAGCACAGCCTCGGGCCGGCCATCTACCGGGCCATCGCCAACCACGAGCCGGCTGGTGCGGTGTTGGTGATGGCATCCAACGGCTACCAGCGAACGTCGCTGGGCGGCGGGACGAAGCTGAGCCGCGTCGAAAACCTCGGCATGGCAGGCATTCTCGCTGACGGCATGCTGCGGGACTACGACGAACTCAACACCTACGGCTTCGCTACCTATTGTCGCGGAGAGACGGTGCGTGGTGGGGGCAACGAGATCCAGCCATACCTTTCCGATGTTCCCGTTGTGGTCGGCGGTGTCACGGTGGTCCCAGGAGACGTGATCTTCGCGAGGGGTTCGACGGCTGTCGTGATCCCGGGCGCCGACGCCGCGAAGATTCTTACCCAGGCGCGTTCGATCATGGAGAAGATGGATTACGTCAAAGCGAGTCTGAAAAGTGAGGACCCCCAGACGATTCTCCGGGAAGGGAGCGGGGAGCTTTAGCGCCCCAGTCGGGCGGCGCGCCTTCCCGACGGGGTAGTGAGTGGGGGTCTGGTACGGCCGGAGCACCATCGGTCCAGCACCGGCGCATGGATTTAAGTATTCCGATACTCAGTCGCACAGTGCCGTCTGGTGCCACACTCGAATTGGGTGAGAGTGAGGGGCAGAAGTGTCACAGGTCAGCGTGATACCGGACAGCCTGGTGGCGGGCGCAGCAGATTTCGACAACATCGTTTCCGCATTGGATGAGGCGCACAGATTAGCTGCACCCGCAACCCTGGCGCTGAGCCCCGCGGCCGCGGATGAAGTGTCGGTAAGCATCGCTCAGCATCTGTCCGAGCACGCGCAGGAATATCAGACGGTAATGCGAGAGGCTGCGGCATTTCACCAGCAGTTCGTTGCGAACCTGACCGCGAGCGGGTCGGCATATGCCAGCGCCGAGGATCTGATCGCCGCGTTGTTGCAGTCGCCGAACGCGGTCCTCGACTATTACACGGTTGCCGGATACACCTTGGCGCAGACAATGGCCGGCTACGTTATGGCCACGGCGCTATTCGGTTTGGTGCCTTTTTTGTGGCCCCTGTTGCCCATCATTCAATTGCTGGCCCTGGCCCGATTCATGACGCTTTTTTCCGAAATACTCACCTTTTCGCCGATTTCCTACCCGGCGTACATAGGGCCCTGACCCGCGGCGGGTAGCCTCGCTGAGGTGACGGGTTCCATCCGGTCCGGCTCCGCCCCGATCGAGGTTCAACAGCTCGGAACGATCGAGTACCGGCAAGCCTGGCAGCTGCAGCGGGAGCTGGCCGACGCGCGCGTCGCGGGCGGCCCGGACACGCTGCTGCTGCTCGAGCACCCAGCCGTGTACACCGCGGGCCGCCGCACCGAACCGCAGGAAAGGCCGCTGGACGGCACCCCGGTCGTCGACACCGACCGCGGCGGCAAGATCACCTGGCACGGTCCGGGGCAGCTGGTGGGCTATCCGATCGTCGGGCTGGCCGAACCCCTGGACGTGGTCAACTACGTGCGCCGCATCGAGGAAGCCCTGATCAGGGTGTGCGCCGAGCTGGGGCTCGACGCCGGCCGAGTCGACGGACGCTCCGGGGTGTGGGTGCCGGGCCGGCCCGCGCGCAAGGTCGCCGCGATCGGCGTGCGGGTGGCGCGCTCGACGACACTGCACGGCTTCGCCCTCAACTGCGACTGCGACCTGGGCTCGTTCGACCCGATCGTGCCGTGCGGGATCAGCGACGCCGGGGTGACGTCGTTGGCGGCTGAATTGCGCCGCCCGGTGCCGGTCGCCGAGGTCCGGACGGCGGTCGCCGCCGCGGTTTGCGACGCTCTCGACGGGCTGCTGCCGGTACGGCAACATCACGCCGCCCGCGTAGCATCGACGACGTGACTGTCGCACCCGAAGGCCGCAAGCTGCTGCGCCTCGAGGTACGCAATGCGCAGACCCCGATCGAACGCAAACCGCCGTGGATCAAGACCCGCGCGCGGATGGGGCCGGAATACACCGAACTGAAAAGCTTGGTTCGTCGTGAGGGGCTGCATACCGTCTGCGAAGAGGCGGGCTGCCCCAACATCTTCGAATGCTGGGAAGACCGCGAAGCGACCTTCCTGATCGGCGGCGACCAGTGCACCCGTCGGTGCGACTTCTGCCAGATCGACACCGGCAAGCCCGCCGAACTGGACCGCGACGAGCCGCGCCGGGTAGCCGAAAGCGTGCAGGCTATGAGCCTGCGCTACGCCACCGTCACCGGCGTCGCCCGCGACGACCTGCCCGACGGCGGCGCCTGGCTCTACGCCGAGACGGTCCGCGCCATCAAGAAACTCAACCCCGCCACCGGTGTCGAGTTGCTGATCCCCGACTTCCAGGGCGACCCCGGCCGGCTCGCCGAGGTCTTCGATTCTCGGCCAGAAGTGTTGGCGCACAACGTCGAAACCGTGCCGCGGATCTTCAAGCGGATCCGTCCGGCGTTTGCCTACCAGCGCAGCCTGGATGTGCTCACGGCCGCGCGCGCCGCCGGGCTGGTCAGCAAGAGCAACCTCATCCTCGGCCTGGGCGAAACCCCCGACGAGGTGCGCACCGCGCTGGCTGATCTGCACGCCGCCGGCTGCGACATCGTCACCATCACCCAGTACCTGCGGCCCTCGGCACGCCATCACCCGGTTGAACGCTGGGTCACGCCCGACGAATTCGTCGAGTTCGCGAAGTACGCCGAGGGCCTGGGCTTCGCCGGGGTGCTGTCCGGACCGCTGGTCCGCTCGTCGTACCGGGCCGGGCGGCTCTATGAGCAGGCCCGCGCCGCGCGCACCTCAGCACCTGGGTGACCGGCACGTCCGTATCCTTTGACTATGGCGAAATCCCGATCTGCTGCTGAGAACAAGGCCGCCAAGGCCGAGGCGACGGCCGCCCGCAAGGCCGCGGCCAAGGAGCGCCGCAGCCAGTTGTGGCAGGCGTTCAATCTGCAGCGCAAGCAGGACAAGCGCCTGCTGCCGTACATGATCGGCGCGTTCGTCCTGATCGTGGCCGCCGCGGTGGGGTTCGGTGTCTGGGCCGGCGGGCTGACCCTGATCATGATGATCCCGATCGGCCTGATGCTGGGCGCGCTGGTCGCGTTCATCATCTTCGGCCGCCGCGCCCAGCGCAGCATCTACCGCCAGGCCGAGGGCCAGACCGGCGCGGCCGCGTGGGTGCTGGACAACATGCGCGGCAAATGGCGGGTCACTCCCGGGGTGGCCGCGACCGGACACTTCGACGCGGTGCACCGGGTGATCGGGCGGCCGGGCGTCATCTTCGTCGGCGAGGGCTCCGCGGGGCGGGTGAAGCCGCTGCTGGCCCAGGAGAAGAAGCGCACCGCGCGGATCGTGGGCGACGTGCCCATTTACGACGTGATCGTCGGCAACGGCGAAGGCGAGGTGGCGCTGGCCAAGTTGGAACGTCACCTGACCCGGCTGCCGGCCAACATCACCGTCAAGCAGATGGATGCGCTCGAGTCGCGGTTGGCGGCCCTGGGTACGCGGGCCGGCGCGGCCATGATGCCCAAGGGGCCGCTGCCCAACGCCGGCAAGATGCGCGGCGTGCAGCGCACCGTGCGCCGCAAGTAACCTCTAGCGGCGCAGCACCGCGGTGTTGGTGAGCCGGTCCTGCAGTCCCCGCCCGTCGGCGTCGGTGAACAGCGGCGGCACCACCAAGAAGATCAACAGGTTGCGCCCGAGTGCCCGTCCGATGCCGATCGGCAGCCGGCCGTCGACCGCCGCCACCTGCAGGCCCAGCGCCAGTTGGCCCGCCGTGACGCCGAACAGCCGCACCGACAACGCGCCCAGCACTACCCAGATCAGCAGCTGCGCCGTCGACAACACGGTGTCCGGGATGGCGCCGAATGCCAGCAGCAGCAACGCCAGGCCCGCGGCGATCAGCCAGTCGATGAACAGGGCGCCGATTCGGCGTCCCATCCGCGCCAGCGAGCCCGACCCGGACTCCGGCAAGCCGAGCGCTTCACCCGGGTAACCGGGAGTTGATTCCTGCGCCATCAGTCCTGTCCGATGGGGCCGCGGGACAACCCGTACCAAGATGACCGGACAACAGTTACGATCTTGCGGGCCATGACGTTCACAATAGGGCGCGGCTGTCGCCGAGCCTTGTTGCGGGAGTGTGGTGCGTAACCTCTGCGCAACACGGCGTTGACTGACGGGCAACAACTGCTCCCTAGCGTCGGCCGCGAATCACCAAGTAAAGGAGCCTTCTGTGACGGATAAGACGCCCGACGACGTCTTTAAACTTGCCAAAGATGAAAACGTCGAGTTTGTCGACGTCCGTTTCTGCGACCTGCCCGGAATCATGCAGCACTTCACGATTCCGATCTCGTTCTTCGACGAGAGTGTGTTCGACGACGGCTTGGCTTTCGACGGCTCGTCCATCCGCGGTTTCCAGTCGATCCACGAGTCCGACATGCTGTTGCTGCCGGACCCCGCGACCGCGAAGATCGACCAGTTCCGCGAGGCCAAGACGCTGAACCTGAACTTCTTCGTGCACGACCCGTTCACCCTCGAGCCCTACTCGCGCGACCCTCGTAACGTCGCCCGCAAGGCCGAGAACTACTTGATCAGCACCGGCATCGCCGACACCGCGTACTTCGGCGCCGAGGCCGAGTTCTACATCTTCGACTCGGTCGCGTTCGACTCGCGCACCAACGGCTCGTTCTACGAGGTCGATGCGATCTCGGGTTGGTGGAACACCGGATCACCCAACGAACTCGACGGCAGCCCCAACCGCGGCTACAAGGTCCGCCCCAAGGGAGGCTACTTCCCGGTGGCCCCGGTCGACCACTACGTCGACCTGCGCGACAAAATGCTCACCAACCTGATCAACGCCGGCTTCGTCCTGGAGAAGGGCCACCACGAGGTTGGTACCGGCGGCCAGGCCGAGATCAACTACAAGTTCAACACGCTGCTGCACGCCGCCGACGACATGCAGCTGTACAAGTACATCGTCAAGAACACCGCCTGGGCCAACGGCAAGACCGTCACATTCATGCCCAAGCCGCTGTTCGGTGACAACGGGTCGGGTATGCACACCCACCAGTCGCTGTGGAAGGACGGCAACCCGTTGATGTACGACGAGACCGGTTACGCCGGCCTGTCGGACACCGCCCGCCACTACATCGGCGGCCTGCTGCACCACGCGCCGTCGCTGCTGGCCTTCACCAACCCGACGGTGAACTCCTACAAGCGGCTGGTTCCGGGTTACGAGGCCCCGATCAACCTGGTCTACAGCCAGCGCAACCGCTCGGCGTGTGTGCGTATTCCGATCACCGGCAGCAACCCGAAGGCCAAGCGGCTGGAGTTCCGTTGCCCCGACTCGTCGGGCAACCCGTACCTGGCGTTCTCGGCGATGCTGATGGCCGGCCTGGACGGTATCCGCAACAAGATCGAGCCGCAGGCGCCGGTCGACAAGGACCTCTACGAACTGCCGCCGGAGGAGGCCGCGAACATCCCGCAGGCTCCCACGCAGCTGTCCGCGGTGATCGACCGCTTGGAGGCCGACCACGAATACCTCACCGAGGGCGGCGTTTTCACGCCGGACTTGATCGAGACGTGGATCGCCTACAAGCGCGAGAACGAGATCCTGCCGGTGCAGATCCGCCCGCACCCGTACGAGTTCGCGCTGTACTACGACGTATAGTCACGAGCAGACGCAAAGGCACCCGCACGCCCGGCGTGCCGGGTGCTTTTGTGTCTGGTCAAACCCGATTCAAGGCTGACATTCACCGGTTTGGGTACACCCATTCCCGGCTATTTGAATGACAGCCGTTAACTTGCGCGAGCAGACGCAAAAGCCCCCGCACGCGCGGCGTGTCGGGTGCTTTTGCGTCTGCTCGCCCCAGCCGAGACGAAGCCATGACCGCCAGCGAACCCATCCCACCAGAGGTGGCGACGGCACACATCCCCTACCTCTGGACCGAACCGCGATCGCCGAGCGGCGAAGCCAACCCGCTGGTCGCCGGTGCCACGATCGCCAGCGGCCGGATTCGGCTGTTGCTGTTCTACGGCGAGGCGCCGCATCTGCAATTCTGGCAGGCCGCCGACACGGTGACCGGCCAGCACCTGGCGATCACGGTGGTCGACCCAGAGAACAAGTTGCCCAAGGCGACCGTCGACGCCATCCTGGCGCGCACCGCAAGCCTGCGAGGCGTCGACTCGCCCTACCTCGCGACCGTGATCGACGTAGGCCGCGACTACTGCGGCGGAGTAATTGTGTCGCAATGGATTCGGGGCGCCACGTTGAAGGAGGTGGCCGACACCGGCCCCTCGCCGATCGGCGTCGCGGATGCCGTGTTGTCGCTGGCCGAAGCCGCCGATGCGGCCCACCGAGCCGGTGTAACGCTTTCGATCGACCACCCCGCCCGCATCCGGGTCAGCCTGGACCGGCGCGCCGTGCTCGCATTCCCGGCGACGATGCCCGATGCCACGCCGCGCGACGACCTCCGCGGCATTGGCGCCGTCATGTATGCGCTACTGGTCAATCGCTGGCCGTTCGGCGACAAAGCCGCGCGCCACGATTGGCGCCCCGTCGAACTCGACGCACAGGGCCGCGTCCAGGAACCGGCGGCGTTCAATCCGCAGGTCCCGTTCCTGGTTTCGACCACCGCCGCGGCCCTGGTGCGAGACGATGCAGGCATCCGCAGTGCGCAGACGATCACAACGCTGCTGCGCCAGGCCAGTGCTGACTCCAAAGCCGACCCGACCGCGACCCGCGAACTAATGCCGATGCCGGCGCCGGGCCACTACGCCACCTTCGGAAACTTCGGACCGGCCGAACGGGCCGAGCACGCCCGCCGCCAATTGGTCAAGGCCTGTCTGGGGACAGCGGCAGCGGTCGTTTTGGTCGTGCTGATTGCGTTCGCGAGCACCATCAGCCGGATTATGGGCGTCTTCGATACCGACGTCGCGATGAGCGGGGACAAGCTCGGCCTGCAGACGACGTCGCCTGTCAAGCCGCCGCCGTCGCTGGTGGCGGCCGGGCCAGGGACGGTGCATCCGCTTCGAGCCGCGGTGTTCTCCCCCGGCGGCGCGCCGGACAGTCCTGGGACCGCCGGCCTGGCGATCGATGGCAACCCCGCCACCGCCTGGTCGAGCGACACCTACTTCGACCCGGAACCGTTTCCCAAGTTCAAGGACGGTGTCGGGCTATTGCTGCAGCTCCCCGAGCCGACGACGCTCAGCGCGGTCACCGTCGACCTCGGCAGCACCGGCAGTGTGCTGCAGATCCGGTCGGCACCGAACGCGACGCCGGGCAAGCTTGGCGACACCGCAGAACTCAGCCCACCCACCGCGACGCACCCCGGCCACAACGTCATACCGGTAAATACCTCGGCGCCAACGACTTTCGTGCTGGTCTGGATCAGCACCCTGGGCAACACCGGCGGCCGAAGCCACTCGGACATCTCTGAAATCACCCTGCAGACCGCGGTGCAGGTCCGGTAATCCCGCGAGCAGACCCCTAGCCCAAGGCGACCTTGAGCAACCGGCCGAGGTGTTCCAGCGCGGCGGCGTATTCATGCTGAAACGGTGTCCCGTAGCCGACGACAATGCCCGCGGTATGCGGACCCGCGCCGTGCCAGAACCGCCCCAGCCCGGTCAGCGCGATGCCTTGTTGCTGCGCCCGGGCCACCACCTCGGTTTCCACCGCGTCGTCGGGCAGCGACACCACGGCGTGTAGCCCGGCGGCGATCCCATGCACCGATGCCGTGGGTGCGTAACGGTCGAGCGTCTCGACAAGCGCATCGCGGCGATCACGGTAGCGGCGGCGCATCCGGCGGACGTGCCGGTCCAACCCACCCGACTCGATCAATTCCGCCAACGCCAGCTGTGCCAGCACGTCGGTGCCGCGATCGGCGCGACGCTTGGCCTCGACGACCGCGTCGACCAGGTCAGCGGGTACGGCCAACCAGCCCAGGCGCAATCCCGGAGCCAAACTCTTGCTGGCGCTGCCCGCATAAATGACGCACTCGGGCGCCAGGCCCTGCAGGGCACCGACGGGATGACGGTCGTAGCGGAACTCCCCGTCGTAGTCGTCCTCGACCAGATACCCGCCGCCTGCCGCGGCGATCCGGATGAACTCGGTGCGCCGCCACGCATCCAGCGTCGCCCCCAGGGGCGCCTGGTGGGCCGGGGTCAGCACCGCACCCGCGACGGCACCGGTCAGCCCCTGCGGCCGCGCGCCGCTGTCGTCGACCGGCAGCGGTACGACGGCCAGCCCGCTCGCGACGGTGACCGCCCGGTGGTCGGGCAGGCAGGGATCCTCCAACGCGATCGTGCGCGCCCCGTGCGCGGCGAGCGCATCACAGGTCAGCCGCAATCCCTGCGTGAAGCCCCCGCAGATCACCAACTGCTCCGGGGTGGTGAGCACCCCGCGTACCCGGCCCAGGTAGTTCGCCAAGACCGTGCGCAACCGAAGGGACCCGCGTGGATCGCCCGGGCCGAGTTCGGCGTGCGCGGTGAGGTGCAGCGCTCGCCGCAGCGCCCGCAGCCATTCGGCGCGAGGAAACATGCTCAGGTCCGGGCGGCCTAATCGGAAGTCGGCGACGATGCGGCTTGGCTCACGCTCGGGACTGACCTGTGCGGGCAGCTGCAGTCCCGGGGCGACCGTGGTGGCAGCGCCGGGCCGGGTCCGCAGGTATCCCTCGGCGGCCAGCTGCGCATAAACCTCGACGACGGTTCCGCGGGCCAGCCCGAATTCGGTGGCCAGTGACCGAGAGGACGGCAATGACTCCCCCGCGGCCAGCCGGCCCTCCCGGATTGCTTGTCGCAGAGCACTTTCCAAAGCCACCCGCCGGCCCCGGCCGGGCGGCAGGTCGAGATGAAGGTCGATCCCGCCGGGAGAAGTGGTACACGAATTTGCCATTGAATTGGACCTTACTCGTGAACCGTTCGCTTTCGTAGCCTCGACTGCGTGACCATCTCAGCTGCTCCCCGCCGGCGCCTTGACCGGACGGCAAGCCTGACCGCTCAGGCCAACGCCGCCCAACGCGCCGCAGAAACCTTGCGTCCGCCCAACCGTCGGCTGGTCCACGACCCGCAGTCGAGCAAGTTCGTCGAGCACCCGGCGCTGCGGGCGATGCTGGCGCACCCGCGAACAGCCGATGCCGCCCTGTGGGTGTTCGACCACCTCTGGGGCGGGCTGCACGCACACATCGCGCTACGGATGCGCTACGCCGATGACGCCTGCCGTGCCGCCATGGCCGAGGGCATCGACCAGATCGTGCTGCTCGGCGCCGGCTTCGACACCACCTGCCTACGGCTGGCCGGAGCATCGGTGACCGTTTTCGAGGTTGACGCGCCGGCCACCCAGGCGCGCAAACGTCCGATCGCCGAGCGGCTGCTGAGGGCCAGTAACCAAACAGTCTGGGTGCCATGCGATTTCGAGCGGGACGCGCTGCGTGAACGCCTGCTCGACGGCGGTCTCGACCCGGCGAAACCGAGCCTGGTCAGCTGGCTGGGCGTGACTCCCTATCTCACCCGCGGGGCCATGGCGGCGACGCTGAGCGATCTTGCCGACATCTGTGCGCCGGGTAGCCGTCTGGTCGTGGACTACATCCGCGCCGGTGTGGTGGACGGAAGCACCCCATGGCGCAGCGCGCGCCGCATGACCCGACTGGTGGCTCGGCGCGGCGAACCCTACCGCAGCGACTTCACCGAGTCGGGCCTCAACGCACTACTCGGCGAGCACGGCTTCACGCCCGGCGAGCACCTGACCGTCACCGGCCTGCTCGACCGCTACGACCCAAGGGGCGACAGCGCCGTGGCCGCCGATGACTGGCTCGCCATTGCGAGCGCCCGCCGCTAACCCCGCACCTGCGCCCGCGAGCAGACGCGCTAAGGCCCGCGCTAACCCAACGCGAGGTCCTCGCGAAAACGGCGCAGGCCGTCGATCTTCTCAGCGAGCGTGGCATTCGGGCCGGCGTAGAACATCCACGGCATGGTGATGATCCCGGTGATGCCGGCATCCTCGGCACGCTGATAGTCCGCGACCGTGAATGAGTCCGTCAATGGCGTCAGGATCGTGAATCCGTCCATCGAAAGACCTTGCGCGGCACGCATTTCCCGCAACTTGTTCACCCGTTCGATGGCGCGGTCGGTGGTGATCAGGTCACCGATCCAGCCGTCGTTGCGGGCAGCGCGGCGCAGCGCGATGTCACTGAGCCCGCCCACGTACACCGGGATCGACGGCGGCGTCGGCTGCATCTCCAACCGCGGCGCCTTGTAGAACTCGCCGTCGAATTCGGTCCACCCCGGCGACCACAACTCCCGCATCAGCTCGATCATTTCGTCGGTGCGCTTGCCGCGGCCCTCGAACCGCTCACCCATCAACTCGAATTCCTCGCGGCACCAGCCCACCCCGATGCCCAGCTCGATCCGCCCGGAGGCCAAAAGTGCCGCGGTGCCAATGGCTTTGGCCGCCGAGTACGGGTTGCGCATCGCCGGAATGTAAACGGTGGTGACGAATTTCAGCCGCGTGGTGACCTGCGCCAGTGCCCCCACCAGCACCCACGGGTCGGCCCAGTCGGTGAAGGGCTGCCAGCGGCGTTGCCCGTCTTTGGTGTACGGATACGGCGTCTGCAACGTCTCCAGGTTGACGACGTGGTCGGGAATTCCGAGGCCGTCGTAACCGAGTTCATCCGCGGCTCTGGCGATTTCGATGATATCGGGCGTTTTCAGAAACGCGCTGCTGACGTAGAACTTCACTGCCTGTCCCGGCCGTCCTGCCCGTCCCGGCCGTCCTGCCCGTCCCGGCCGTCCTGCCCGTCCCGCGCCCAGGACGGCTCGATGAAAACACCGTCGGCCTCAACAGTGATGCCCGCCGAATCCGCGATGAACCCGCGCGCAAACACCTTGACGCCCTCCCGGCGGTCGACCCAGGCTTCGGAACGCAGCCGGCCCAACGGGGTCCCGCGCAGATATTTCACGGTGATGGTCCCGGTGAATCGCGGCTTGGACAGTCCCTCGCTGGCGGCCTCACCCAGCATGTGATCCAGGATCAAAGCGCTGACCCCGCCGTGCACCAGCGAAGGCGGGCCCTCATAGGCCAGGCCCAGCACGAACTCGGTCCAGCAGCGCCCACCGCCCTCATGGTGCACCACGATCGGCGGCGCGATCGGATTGCACACGCCCACCGCCGCATTGCCCAACGGGAGTGGACGATCACCGACGCGGTAGCTCACCCCGTCGGGCCGCGTCCGGTGCCGCAACGACTCGGTGACCGCCTTGATCGCGGCGCGCGCCTCGGCGACGACGTCGTCGTCGGCCTCGGTACGGATGGTCACGTCGATCAACTCCCGAACCGCCTCGGCCAGCGGCGCATACAGGGCCGTCACCCGGTCGGCCTCCGGCGCACTCAGCACCTCGAACATGGCGCTCAGCGCGCCGGCATCCCGACTCAACTTCCAAACACCTTGCGCACCACCGCTTTTGCTCGTCGCGTCACTCGTAGATAGTTGTCCAGGAACTCTCCGCCATCGTCACTGCGCCAACCGGCGGCTACCGCGACTGCGTTGAGTTGTCGACCCGGCCCCGGCAGCTGATCGGTCGGTTTTCCGCGGACCAGCACCAACGCGTTGCGGGCGCGGGTCGCGGTCAGCCAGGCCTGCTTGAGCAGGTCGACCTCGTCGGCCGGAACAAGACCGGCCTCGGCGATCACGTCCAGCGATTGCAGAGTGGAGGTGTTGTGCAGCGCCTCGATTTCGTGGGCGTGCCGCAGCTGCAGCAGCTGCACGGTCCATTCGATGTCGGCCAATCCGCCGCGGCCCAGCTTGGTGTGGGTATTGGGGTCCGCGCCGCGGGGCAGCCGCTCCGACTCCACCCGGGCCTTGATCCGCCGGATCTCGTGCACCGCCTCGGCCGATACCCCATGAGGCGGGTAGCGCGTCTGGTCGACGGTCAGCAGGAACCGCTGACCGAGGTCCGGGTCGCCAGCGACCGCGTGCGCGCGCAGCAGCGCCTGAATCTCCCACGGCTGCGCCCATTGCGTGTAGTACGCCTCATACGACGCCAGGGTGCGGACCAGCGCGCCGTTGCGACCCTCCGGCCGCAGGTTAGCGTCGACCTCCAGCGGCGGATCCACGCTGGGCGTGCCCAATTGCGCCCGGACCTGCTCGGCGATCGTCGTCGCCCACTTGACCGCCTGCGCGTCCTCGACCCCGCTAGCAGGTTCACACACGAACATCACGTCGGCGTCCGAGCCGTAGCCCAGCTCGGCCCCGCCCAGCCGGCCCATGCCGATGACCGCGATGGCTGCGGGCGCCCGGCCGTCCTCCGGCAGGTGCGCGCGGATCGTCGCGTCCAGAGCGGCCTGCAGCACGGCCACCCAGATCGACGTCAGCGCTGCACACACCTCGGTGATCTGAAGCATGCCCAGCAGATCCGCCGAGCCGATGCGGGCCAGCTCCCGGCGGCGAACGCTGCGGGCGGCGGCAATGGCGCGCGCCGGGTCGGAGTAGCGGCCGGCCGAGGCGACCAAGGCCCGGGCCACCGCCGCCGGCTCGGTCTCAAGCAGCTTCGGTCCCGACGGCCGGTCGCCGTAGTCCTGAATCACTTCGGGTACGCGCATCAGCAGGTCCGGAACGAAGGTCGAGGTGCCCAGCACATGCATGAGCCGCCGACCCACCGTCGGTTTGTCGCGCAAGGTCGACAGGTACCAGGTGTGCGTGGCCGAGGCCTCACTGAGTCGCCGGTACGCGAGCAATCCGCCGTCCGGATCCGGTGCGTAGGACAGCCAGTCCAACAGCCGCGGCAGCAGCACCGCCTGCACCCTTCCGCGTCGGCCGCTCTGATTCACCAGCGCCGACATGTGCTTCAACGCCGCCTGCGGCGCCTCGTAACCCAATGCGGCCAGCTGCCGTTCGGCGGCCTCCGGGGTCATGCGGCCACCGACCAGTTCCAGGCCGGCCGGGCCCACCGATTCCAGCAGCGGTTGGTAGAACAACTTCGCGTGCAGCCGGGACACCCGCACGTTCTGGTGCTTCAGCTCCTCGCGCAGCACGCCGGCGGCGTCGTTGCGTCCGTCGGGACGAATGTGCGCCGCGCGCGCCAGCCACCGCATGGCTTCTTCGTCGTCCAGCTCCGGCAGCAGGTGGGTGCGCTTGAGCCGCTGCAGTTGCAGTCGGTGCTCGAGCAACCGCAGAAACTCATAAGAGGCGATCATGTTCGCGGCGTCCTCGCGGCCGATATAACCGCCGGTACCCAACGCCCTCAGCGCATCCACCGTCGACGCGACATGAAGCGACTCGTCGCCCCGGCCATGCACCAGTTGCAGTAGTTGGGCGGCGAACTCGACGTCGCGCAACCCGCCGCTGCCCAGCTTGAGTTCCCGACCGCGGATGTCGGCGGGCACCAACTCCTCGACGCGGCGGCGCATCGCCTGCACCTCGGGGACAAAGTCTTCGCGCTCGCATGCCGTCCACACCATCGGCTGCAACGCGGCGAGGTAGCGCTCGGCCAGTTCGGCGTCACCGACCGCGGCGCGGGCCTTCAACAGCGCCTGGAACTCCCAAGTCTTGGCCCACCGCTCGTAATAGGCGACATGCGATTCGACCGTGCGGACCAGCTCCCCGCTGCGGCCCTCCGGGCGCAGTCCGGCATCCACCTCGAAGAAGGCCGACGAAGCCAGCCGCATCATCTCGCCGGCCACCCGCATGCTGACCGCATCGGCGTTCTCGGCGACAAAGATGACGTCGACGTCGCTGACGTAATTCAATTCGCGGGCACCGCATTTGCCCATCGCGATCACCGCCAGCCGCGGCGGTGTGCGATCGTCACCGCACACCGTCTGCTCGGCCACCCGCAGAGCCGCGGCCAGTGCGGCGTCCGCGATATCGGCGAGCTGAGCCGCCACTTTGGTGAACGGCAGTACCGGCTCATCCTCGACCGTCGGGGCCACATCCAGCGAGGCCAACACCAGCAGTTGGTCGCGGTAGAGCACCCGCAGTTGATGCACGATCGAACCCGGCGCTCCGGAGAGATTCTCGACGGCCTCGAGAAAAGTCCGCTGCAATTGCTCGCGGGTGGGCAATTCCACCTTGCCGCGCAGCAGTTTCCACGACTGCGCGTTGGCTATCAGGTGGTCCGCCAGCGCCAGCGACGAACCCAGCACGGCGAACAGCCGCCCGCGCAGCGACCGCTCGTTGAGCAGCGCCGCGTTCAGTTCGTCCCATTCCAGGTCGGGGTTCTCCGACATCCGGATCAGCGCGCGCAACGCGGCATCTGCGTCGGCGCCCGCGACAGCGACCACAGCAGATCCACATGGGCCTGGTCGTCGTGCTTATCCCAGCCCAGCTGGGTCAGTCGGGCGCCCGCCCCTTCGTCCATCAATCCCAGCCGGCCGACGCTGGGCAGCTTGGGTCGCTGCGTCGCTGGCTTGGTCACATATCGACGTTAGCGCAACGCCTTGGGGTTACAGCGACAAGTAGGTCTTCAGCTCGAACGGGGTGACGTGGCTGCGGTAGTTCGCCCACTCGGAGCGCTTGTTGCGCAGGAAGAAGTCAAATACGTGCTCCCCCAACGCCTCCGCCACCAGCTCGGAGGACTCCATGGCCCGTAGGGCGGTGTCGAAACTCGACGGCAGCTCGCGGTAGCCCATGGTGCGGCGTTCCTCGGGCGTCAGGTCCCAGACGTTGTCCTCGGCCTGCGGGCCCAGCACATACCCCTTCTCCACGCCGCGCAGTCCGGCGGCCAGCAGCACCGCGAAGGTCAGATACGGGTTGCACGCCGAGTCCGGGCTGCGCACCTCCACCCGTCGCGACGAGGTCTTGTGCGGCGTATACATCGGCACCCGCACCAGCGCCGAGCGGTTGGCCGCCCCCCAGGAGGCCGCCGTCGGCGCTTCACCGCCGTGCACCAGGCGCTTGTAGGAGTTCACCCACTGATTGGTGACGGCGCTGATCTCCGACGCGTGTTCGAGGATTCCGGCGATGAACGACTTGCCGACATCGGAGAGCTTCAGCGGGTCGTCATCGTTGTGGAAGGCGTTGACATCGCCTTCGAACAGGCTCATGTGGGTGTGCATCGCCGAGCCCGCGTGCTGACCGAACGGCTTGGGCATGAAGGTCGCCCGCACACCCTCTTCCAGGGCGACCTCCTTGATCACATAGCGGAAGGTCATCACGTTGTCGGCCATTGACAGCGCATCGGCGAACCGCAGGTCGATCTCCTGCTGGCCCGGCGCACCCTCGTGGTGGCTGAACTCCACCGAGATGCCCATGAACTCCAGCGCCTCGATGGCGTGCCGGCGGAACTTCGACGCGGACTCGTGCACCGCCTGGTCGAAATAGCCGGCGTTGTCGATGGGCACCGGCTCCGACCCGTCCTCGGGGCCGTTCTTGAGTAGGAAGAATTCGATCTCGGGATGCACGTAGCAAGAGAAGCCGAGGTCGTTGGCCTTCTGCAGTTGACGCCGCAGCACGTGCCGGGGGTCGGCCCACGACGGTGAGCCGTCCGGCATGGTGATGTCACAAAACATGCGGGCCGAGTGGTGGTGACCGGTCTTGTCGGCCCAGGGCAGCACCTGGAAGGTCGACGGGTCGGGGTGCGCGACGGTGTCCGATTCCGAAACCCGCGCAAAGCCCTCGATCGAGGATCCGTCGAACCCGATCCCCTCCTCGAAGGCTCCCTCGAGTTCGGCCGGGGCGATGGCGACCGACTTCAGGAATCCGAGCACGTCGGTAAACCACAGCCGCACGAACCGGATGTCGCGCTCTTCCAGGGTGCGGAGGACGAACTCCTTCTGCCGATCCATACCCGCACACTAGGCACGGTCTGTTAAATCGATGTTACGGATGCCACGCCAGACGCATTGCGGATGTTTAGGCCTGGCAACGCAGATTGGGCTGCGGCAGGGTCAGATCCAGGAAGTAACGCGTCACCACGCCGTCCACGCACTGATTGCCGTCGAACACCACCGTGTGCTGGGTGCCGTCGTAGGAGATCAGCGGGGCGCCCAGCTGCCGGGCCAGGTCCACCCCGGCCTGATACGGGGTGGCCGGGTCGTGGGTGGTCGAGACCACTACGGCCTTGCCGGCCGGGGCCGGTGTCGCCGGGTGCGGCGTCGACGTCGCGGGCACCGGCCACAGGGCGCAGATATCGCGCGGCGCGGATCCGGTGAACTGCCCGTAGCTCACAAACGGCGCCACCTCGCGGATTCGGCGGTCTGCGGTCACCCAGGACGCCGCGTCCGTCGGCGTCGGTGCATCGACGCACCGGATCGCGTTGAACGCGTCCTGTCCGTTGTCGTAATGGCCCTGCCGGTCCCGGCCGTTGTAGTCGTCGGCCAGCACCAGCAGATCGCCAGCGTCGCTGCCGTGCTGCAGCCCGAGCAAGCCGCTGGTCAGATACTTCCAGTGCTGCGGGGTGTAGAGCGCGTTGATGGTGCCGGTGGTCGCGTCGGCATAACTCAACCCACGCGGATCGGAAGTCTTGCCCGGTCTGGTGACCAACGGATCGATCAGCGCGTGGTAGCGGCTGATCCACTGCGCCGGGTCGGTGCCCAGCGGGCAGGCCGCCGAGCGAGCGCAGTCCGCGGCGTAGTCGTTGAAAGCGGTCTGGAAGCCCGCCATCTGGTTGACCGTTTGGTCGATTGGGCCGATCGTCGGGTCAATGGCGCCGTCGAGCACCATTGCCCGCACGTGCGGGGCGAACCGCTCGATGTAGGCGGTGCCGAGCTCGGTGCCGTAGCTGTAACCCAAATAGTTGATCTGCTCGTCGCCAAGGACTTGCCGGACCATGTCCATGTCGCGGGCGGCCGACGCGGTGCCGATGTTGGCCAGGAACGACTGGCCCATCCGGTCGGCGCAGTGCTGGGCCAACTCGCGGTACATCTGTTCGATGTGGGCCACCCCGGCCGGGCTGTAGTCCACCATCGGGTCGCGCCGGAAGGCGTCGAACTCGGCGTCCGAGCGGCACCGCAGGCTCGGTGTCGAGTGACCCACCCCTCGTGGATCGAAACCGACCAGGTCGAAGTGGCGGCTGATGTCCGTGCCGCGCAGATCGGGCGCCATCCCGGCTACCATGTCGACGGCCGACGCCCCCGGCCCGCCCGGGTTGACCAACAGCGATCCGATCCGCTGCCCGGTCGCGGGAACTCGGATCACCGCCAACTTCGCTTGTGCCCCAGCGGGTTTGTCGTAGTCGACCGGCACCGCGACGGTAGTGCACTGGGCGGTGGGTATGTCGGCGATACTGACGAAATCGGCGCAGGAACCCCAACTCTGCTGCGGCGTCGCGGCGGGTGCCAAAGGGACCTGGGTCTGCCCGCTGTCGGGTTCGGGAGTCGCGGCGGCAAGCGGTAGTGCCGCCGACTGCCCGGTGACCACGAGTCCGAACGACAACAGCGCCGAGCTCACCGTTCTCAGGCGCAACATGGCCGAAATCGTCTCATTTAGAAATCCGCCTCAGGACGCGAAATGGTTACGCCTTGGTCTCTTATCGGTACGGCCCGGGCGCGTCCGGTGCGCTAGCAGGTCGCGCCGGCCGGTGGCGTCGCTCCGTTGATCAGATATGCCGTGATGTAGTCGTCAATGCAGTTGTCGCCCTGGAAGACAACCGTGTGCTGGGTTCCGTTGAACGTGATCAACGACCCCTTGAGCTGGTTGGCCAGGTCGACACCCGCCTGGTACGGCGTGGCCGGGTCGTGCGTGGTCGACACCACGATGGTCGGCGGTAAACCGGGCGCGGAGACGGTGTGCGGTCGGCTGGTCGGCGGCACCGGCCAGAATGCACAGGTGCCTAGCGGGGCGTGGCCGGTGAACTTGCCGTAACTCATGAACGGCGCCAGTTCACGCGACCGGCGATCCTCGTCGACGACCTTTGCGCGGTCGGTAATCGGTGGCTGGTCAACACAATTGATCGCCACCCGAGCATCGGTCGAATTGTTGTAGTGGCCGTGTGAATCACGCCGCATGTACATGTCGGCCAGCGCCAGCATGGTGTCGCCGCGGTGCTCGTCGGCGAGCTCCTTGAGGCCATCGGTCAAGTGGTGCCACAGGTTTGGCGAGTACAGCGCCATGATGGTGCCGACGATGGCGTCGCTGTAGCTCAGGCCGCGCGAGTCTTTGGTTTTCGCGGGCCTGCTCACCTGGAGATTGTCCGGGTCGACCAGCGGGTCGATCAGGTTGTGGTAGGCCTCAACGGCTTTGGTGGGATCGTTGCCCAGCGGGCAGCTCGAGTCCTTCGCGCAGTCGGCGGCGTAGTCGTTGAAGGCATCCTGAAAACCCTTGGCCTGCCGTAGATCCGCTTCGATCGGGTCGGCGTTGGGGTCGACGGCGCCGTCCAGGATCATCGAGCGCACGTTCTGTGGGAAAGCCTCGGCATAGGCCGAGCCGATCCGGGTGCCGTACGAGTAGCCGAGGTAGGTCAGTTTCGCGTCACCGAGGGCCTTGCGGATGGCGTCCAGATCCTTGGCGACGCTGACGGTCCCCACATTGGCCAGGAAGTTCTTGCCCATCTTGTCGACGCAGCGCTGCACGAATTGCTTGGTCTCGCTCTCCATGTGTTCCACGCCCGCAGGGCTGTAGTCGACCTGCGGTTCGGCGCGCAGCCGGTCGTTGTCCGCATCGGAGTTGCACCAGATCGCCGGCCGCGAGCTGGAAACCCCGCGCGGATCGAAACCCACCAGGTCGAAGCGCTCATGCACCCGCTTGGGCAGGGTCTGGAAGATGCCCAGTGCCGCCTCGATTCCGGATTCACCGGGCCCACCCGGGTTGATCACCAGCGAGCCGATCTTGTCCCCGCTCGCCGGGAACCGGATCAACGCCAGCGAAGCCACGTCACCGCCGGGGTTGTTGTAGTCGACCGGGACGGCCAGCTTCCCACACATCGCGTGGCCGGGGATCTTCACCGAAGGGTTCGAGCTGCGGCACGGTGTCCACACCACCGGCTGGCCCAGCCGAGGCTCGGCCATGTGCGCCCGCCCGGCGACCACGTGCACACATCCCGCCAGGACCAGCACCACAGCGGACAGCGCGGTCCACATCAGCAGCATGCGCGCGAACTTGTCGCGGCGAGACAGGCACATGGCACCCTATGGTGCCAGAGAAGTTCCCCGGTCCTGGTCAAGGTATATCCGGGACCCGTCCTACCTGGTTGCGGCCAGCAACTCCGCCATGACGACGCCGAACTCGTCCGCTAAATCCCACAGGTCCGGCAGCAATTCCGGGCAGGCGATCAGTCCGACGTCCAGCCGGCCGTTCAGCGACATGACGGTGATGTTGAGCCCCGACCCGTGAAAGATCGGCCCCAACGGATACATCGCCTTGACCTCGCAGCCCAGCAGGTACAGCGGGATCTGCGGACCCGGCACGTTGGAGACGACGAGATTGTGCACCGGGAGGCTCTCGGTGAGCCGGGTCATGGCGTAGACGCGCATCGCGGCGCCGAAAACCGCCGGCGCGGCGAACTGCGACCAATCCTGTAGCAGGGTGGCTCCGATCGCCGAACTATGTTGTTTGGCAACAGAATTCGACTCAGCGATGGCATTGAGCCGCTGCACGGGGTCATCGATGTGAGTCTCCAGGCTGGCGAACATCGCCGAGACCTGGTTGCGGCCCGGTCGATCGGACTTGCCATGCACCGATATCGGCACCGAGGCCACCAGCGAGGATTCCGGCAGCACGTTGCGGTCGGCCAGGTACTGGCGCAACACCCCGGACACCAGCGCCATCACCACGTCGTTGACCTTCACGCCGAAATGGTCCTTGACCGTCTTGACGTCTTCGAGGTCCAGTTCTGCATACGCGATGGTGCGCCGGCCACTGATGGACGCGTTGAACACGGTCCGCGGCGCGGCGAACGGACGCGCCATGGTCAGGCCGTCCCGCGCGCGCAGCAACGTTGCGACCACCGAGGACACCGTGTCGGGCACCACATTGGCCAGTTGTAGCGGCCGGGCGGCGAAGCGCAGCAGCCCACCCGCGGCGATCTGCCACCCGCTGGCACCGCCCACCCCCGCTACCCGCTCCGGCGCGGGCGCGTCGGCGGCGGTCGAGCACAGCTGCGACATCAGGTTGGCGCCCGTGACCCCGTCGACCCCGGCGTGATGGACCTTCGTCATCACTGCGATCCGCCCTTGCCGATGACAATCGGTGCCGGCCACTCCTTCGATCACCCACATCTCCCACAGCGGCCGCCGGCGATCCAGCGGCAGCGACGCGATGTGGCCGCAGATTTCGGACAGCTCCGCCCGCCCGCCCGGCGCCGGCAACGCGATGCGGTGCAGATGACGGTCGATATGGAAGTGCTCGTCGTCGACCCACACCGGATGGTCGAGGTTGAGCGGGCTGTTGGCGAGTTTCTCCTGGAACTCCGGCAACGCCCGGATACGCAAGGACATCGCCTCGCGCAGCCGGTCGAAGGTGTAACCGCCCGGCATGGTCGAGGTGTCCAACTCGATGACCGAGCAGACGTGCATCGGCTGCGAGTCGGTCTCCAGGTAGAGGAAGCTGGCGTCGAGCCCGCTGAGCCGCTGCATCCGCCGATGTTAGGCCGAAAAGTGGTCCCGACCACCCATGAATGCATCGGAACCGTCGAAATGGCAGAATAGGCGGGGTCAGACGAACCCGGGGACCTAGCTAGGCCACGAGGATCGACCCGACCACCATTTAGGGACAATGATGTCTGAGAACGTCTATGGTTCGAGCGCTGCCGCGACTTCGCCGCCGCGCCCCAAGATCCGCACCTCTCACCTGCAGAAATGGAAGGCCGAAGGCCACCGGTGGGGCATGCTCACGGCCTACGACTACTCCACCGCCAGGGTCTTCGACGAGGCGGGGATTCCCGTCCTGCTAGTCGGCGACTCCGCCGCCAACGTCGTCTACGGCTACGACACAACCGTGCCGATTTCGATCGACGAGCTGATCCCGCTGGTCCGTGGGGTGGTGCGGGGCGCGCCGCACGCTTTGGTCGTCGCCGACCTGCCGTTCGGCAGTTACGAGGCAGGCCCGTCGGTCGCATTGGCCGCCGCCACGAGGTTCATGAAGGAAGGCGGCGCGCACGCTGTCAAGCTTGAGGGCGGTGAGCGGGTCGCCGAGCAGATCGCGTGCCTGACCGCCGCGGGCATTCCGGTGATGGCCCACATCGGCTTCACCCCGCAGAGCGTCAACACCCTCGGCGGATTCAAGGTGCAGGGTCGCGGTGATGCTGCCGAACAGACCATCGCCGACGCGATCGCGGTCGCCGAAGCCGGGGCGTTCGCCGTAGTGATGGAGATGGTGCCGGCCGAATTGGCCACCCAGATCACCGGGAAGCTGACCATCCCGACGGTCGGCATCGGCGCCGGCCCCAACTGTGACGGCCAGGTGCTGGTCTGGCAGGACATGGCCGGGATGAGCGGCGGCAAGACCGCCCGCTTCGTCAAGAGGTTCGCCGACGTGGGTGGCGAATTACGTAGAGCCGCAACACAGTACGCAGAAGAAGTGGCCACGGGAGCTTTCCCGGCAGAGGAGCACTGTTTCTAGCTTTCCGCCCGCGCCGGGTCGGTAATTTTGATATGGCACTCTATGGGAGCCTGCCCCGCCCCCACGGAGAACAGAATGCCTGCTAAAGCGCCCTCAAAAGGGCCCAAGACGGCGCGTCATCTTGAAGTCGAGCGCAAGTTCGACGTGGTGGAGTCGACCGTGTCGCCGTCGTTCGAGGGCATCGCGGCAGTCTCCCGGGTCGACAAGCCCCCCGTTCAAGAACTGGACGCGGTCTACTTCGACACGCCGAACCAGGATCTGGCGCGCAACCGGATCACGCTGCGGCGACGCACCGGCGGTGCGGACGCCGGCTGGCATCTGAAGTTGCCGGCCGGTCCCGACTCACGCACCGAGATTCACGCTCCGATAGAGGAGTCCGACGACGCCGACACCGTGCCGGAGGAGTTGCTGGACGTAGTGCTGGCGATCGTGCGGGATCGACCGGTAGCGCCGGTCGCGCGCATCACCACCCGACGCGAAATCCAGGTCCTCTACAACGGCGAGGACGTGGAGCTGGCGGAGTTCTGCAACGACCACGTCACCGCCTGGTCCGCCCGGGACGCGCAGAACTTGGACGACTCGGAACCCGTCGAGCAGCAGTGGCGGGAATGGGAACTCGAGGTCCGCGAACCCGACGGTGAGATCAGCGAAGCGGCAAGCCATCAGCTGCTGAACCGCCTCAGCAACCGGCTACTGGACGCCGGCGCCGCCCCCGCCGGGCACGGCTCGAAGTTGGCCCGAGCGCTCGGGACAACTGCTCAACCCGCCGCTGCCCCGCCCGCCGATCCCATCCATCGGGCGGTGGCACAGCATGTCGAGGAAATGTTGGTCTGGGACCGCGCGGTGCGTGCCGACGCCGATGATTCCGTGCACCAGCTGCGGGTCACCACCCGCAAACTGCGCAGCCTGCTCAAAGACTCGCAGGAGTCGTTCGGATTGGCCGACGGCGCATGGGTTCTCGACGAGCTACGCGAACTCGCCGGGGTGCTGGGCGTCGCGCGCGACGCCGAAGTGCTGGCCGAGCGTTACGAACGTGCGCTGAGCCGGCTGGACCCACAGCTGGTTCGCGGGCCGGTGTTCGAACGTCTGGTCAACGGCGCCAAACGGCGCTACCAGGTGGGCTTGCGGCGCTCGTTGATCGCCATGCGCTCCAAGCGATACTTCCGGCTGCTCGACGCACTGGAATCGCTGGTGACCGAACCAACGGTGCTCGCGTTCGGTCAGCAAACCAAGCCGGTGACCATCGATGCGGCCTACCGCAAGGTACGCAAGGCCACGAAAGCGGCCCGCGAGGCCCCCGACGATGACGAGGCGCTGCATCGGATCCGCAAGCGCGCCAAGCGACTTCGCTACACCGCAGCGGCGACCGGTGACGACCGGGTCGCCCAGGAGGCCAAGGCCATTCAGGTTCTCCTCGGCGAGCACCAAGACAGCGTGGTCAGTCGCGAGCACCTGCTCGCGCAGGCGCAAGCGGCCCACCTTGCGGGCGAAGACACGTTCACCTACGGCCTGCTCTACCAGCACGAGAGCCAGACCGCTGAAAGCAGTAGCGAACAACTGGATTCCGCGCTGCGCAAGCTGGACAAGGCGGTACGCAAAGCGCGGCGCTGAGGGCCCGGGCCGCGCCAGCCTGCCGGGGCCCCTTGTCGCCTTGTCGCGTCGCCTGCCCTGGGCCGCCGAGCGTGAAATGCACGACGGAAACTCGGCGTGTCGCGTCGCACGATTCACGCTCGCCAACGAAACGGCGCCGCCCCCGACGAAGCGACGCCCCAAGGGGCGGACGAGTTGGCCTGTAAGCCGGATTCTGTTCCACGCCGCCGCGGCTTTAATCCACGGCGGCACGGCGACGACCATCCATCTGGACACTCCGTTGCCGGGTGCCTCAAGCGGCCTACCCGCAGACTCGGACGAGCAGCCCTCAAACGTCTGCGCGGCCGCACCCTCGGTGCGGCCTTCTTGGCCTTGCTTCGGGTGGGGTTTGCCGAGCCATCCCGGTCACCCGGGATGCTGGTGCGCTCTTACCGCACCGTTTCACCCTTACCGCCACAAGGGCGGCGGTCTGTTTTCTGTGGCACTTTCCCGCAAGTCACCTCGGATTGCCGTTAGCAATCACCCTGCTCTGTGAAGTCCGGACTTTCCTCGACTCGGCACCCTTTAGAGCGCGAGCCGCGGCCGTCCAGCCAACTCGTCCGCGACGAACACGGTACCCGCTCAGCGGCGGCACCGGCCAGTGCGGTCTTTGCCGGCCGGCGTCACAGATACCCAGTCTGATTGACCAGGCGCACCGATGACGCCCCGTCGGGATAGAACTCGGCGATGCTCAGCGACGCCAGGTCCAGATGCAACCGGTACAGGATGCCCGAGCCGGCGTCCAGCGCCATGCGCAGCAGCAACTTGATCGGCGTGACGTGGGAGACCACCAATACGTTCTTGCCCTCGTGGGCGGAGATGATCCGGTCCCGGCCGCGACGCACGCGCCGCAGCACGTCGTCGAAACTCTCCCCGCCCGGCGGCAGGGTGCCCGTGTCGTACAGCCACCGGCGGTGCAGATCCGGGTCCCGCGCGGCGGCCTCGGCGAATGTCAGCCCCTCCCACGCGCCGAAATCCGTCTCGATCAGGTCCTCATCGACGGTCACCTCCAGGCCCAACGCCCTGGCCGCCGTCATCGCGGTGTCATAGGCCCGTTGCAGTGGGGAGGAAATCACCGCGGCGATGCCCCGGCGCTGTGTCAGGTACCTTGCCGCCAAACCGGCCTGGCGCCAGCCGACCTCGTTCAGCGGCGGATTGCCACGCCCGGAGTACCGGCGTTGCACCGACAGCTCGGTCTGCCCGTGCCGCAACAGCAACAGCCGAGTCGGGGTGCCGCGCGCGCCGGTCCAGCCCGGGCCGGTGGTGGTGGTGTCGGCCGGGCGCTCGGCCACCGCGGCCCGGGCCGCTTCGGTGACCGGCACGGCAACCTTATCGACGCGGCGATCGGCCTGGGCCTCGGCGGCGTCCATCGCGTCGTTGGCCAGTCGATCGGCGTATGCGTTCTGGGCGCGGGGAATCCAGGAATAGGTGATCCGGCGGAATCGCGACGCGAGCGCCTGGGCCTGGCTGTGCAGTTCCACCAAGTCGGGGTGCTTGACCTTCCAGCGCCCGGCCATCTGCTCGATCACCAGCTTGGAGTCCATCAGGACCGAAACCTCGGTGGCGCCCAGGTTGAGGGCATCGTCCAAACCGGCTATCAGCCCGCGATATTCGGCGACGTTGTTGGTGGCCCGGCCGATCGCCTGCTTGGATTCGGCCAGAACGGTTCGGCGGTCCTGGGTCCACACCACCGCGCCGTAACCAGCGGGTCCGGGGTTGCCCCGCGATCCGCCGTCGGCTTCGATAACCACTTTCATTGGTCAGAGCCCTTGACGCGCAACAGGATTGCGCCGCACTCCGGACAGCGCTGCACCTCGTCTTCGGCGGCGGCCTGGATCTGGGCCAACTCGCCGCGACCGATCTCGATACGGCATGCGCCGCACCGGTGTCCCAGCAGCGGGCCGGCGCCCGGGCCTCCCCCCGCGCGCAGCCGTTCATACAGCGCCTTGAGATCGGGGTTCAGTTCTGCGGCCACCGTCTCGCGGCGGGCGGCGTGTTCTGTCCGGGCCTCTTCGACCTCGGCAAGCGCCTCATTGAGGGCCTTTTGCGCGCTGGCGAGTTCGTCCTGCAGCCCGGCGATGGTCCCGGATTCCGCGGCCTCGGTGGCCTGCAGTTCCTCGCGCCGTTCCATCACTTCCAGCAGGGAATCTTCCAGGCTGGCCTGGCGGCGCTGCAGCGTTTCCAGCTCGTGCTGCAGGTCCGCCAGTTGCTTGGCGTCGGTCGCCCCCGAGTTGAGCAGCGCGCGGTCCCGGTCCTCTCGCTTGCGCACCGCGTCGATCTCGGATTCGAAGCGGGACACCTGGGCGTCGAGATCCTCCACGGCGATCCGCACGGCGCCCAGCCGGTCACTGGCGGCGTTGTACTCACCCTGCACCCGCTCAAGGGTTTCGCGTTGGGGCAGATGAGTGGTCCGATGGGCAAGGCGGGACAGCTCAGCGTCCAGTTTCGCCAGTTCCAGTAGCGAACGCTGCTGTGCCACTTCGGCCTTCATGATCTCCTAGGTCTCTTTCAGGTCTGGTTCCCGGCGCACAGATTCCACGGATCGGTGCGGATGTCAGACACCCGCACCGCCAGCGCGGGCCCGAACGCCGAGCGGAGCACGTCCGCCGCTTGCCCGCACCACGGGAATTCGCTTGCCCAGTGCGCCACGTCGATCAGCGCCACCTCCGACGCCCGGCAATGCTCGTCGGCCGGATGGTGACGCAGGTCGGCCGTGACATAAGCCTGCACACCGGCCCCAGCTACCGCACCCAATAATGAGTCTCCGGCTCCCCCGCAGACCGCGACCCGCGACACCGGCGCGTCGGGATCACCGGCGGCGCGCACACCCCACGACGTGGAAGGCAACGCGGCGCCGACGCGGGATACGAAGTCGGCGAGCCGTTCGGGTCGGGCCAGTGTGCCGATGCGGCCCAGACCGGTGTCGGCGGGCGGCGGAGCCATGGTGAAGGTGTCGAAGGCCGGCTCCTCGTAGGGGTGCGCGGCGCGCATCGCCGCCAGCACCGCACCCCGTGAGCGGGCCGGGGCGACTACCTCGACCCGGTCCTCGGTGACCTGTTCGACGGTCCCGACACTGCCGATCGCCGGAGCCGCCCCGTCGTGCGGCAGGAACTGTCCGATGCCGGTGACGCTCCAGCTGCAGTGCGAGTAATCGCCGATCTGGCCGGCGCCCGCTGCGAACACGGCCTCGCGCACCGCGTCGGCGTTCTCCTGCGGCACGTAGATGACCCACTTGTCCAGATCGGCCACGGGCGGCGACGGCTCGAGCACGCCCTCGACCGTCAGGCCGAGTGCGTCGGCCAGCGCGTCAGAAACCCCCGGTGCGGCCGAGTCGGCGTTGGTGTGGGCGGTGAACAGCGCCCGGTCGGAACGGATCAGGCGGTGGATCAGCGCACCCTTCGGCGTGCTGGCAGCGACCGTGTCGACCCCGCGCAACAGCAGCGGATGGTGAGCGAGTAACAGGCCGCCGTCGGGGACCTCGTCGACGACCGCGGGCGTCGCGTCGATGGCGATGGTCACCGAATCGACAGGGTCGGCGGGGTCACCGCACACCAGGCCCACCGAGTCCCAGGACTCGGCCAGCCGAGGCGGGTACGCCTCGTCCAGCACCTCGATGATGTCGGCCAGCCGCACGCTCACCGGCGACTCCCACTGTGCAGGCCGGCCAGCGTCTCGGCGATCGATTCGACCAGTCGCGACCACTCCGGACGCACCGCCGCCCGCAGGTACGTCGCGTCCAAGCCGACGAAGGTGTCACACCGCCGCACCGCAATACCGCTGCCAACCAACCGGTTCCGGATCCACTCGGCGTCGGGGCTGCGGAACAAGACGAACGGGGCCCGGCCGGCGACCACGTCGACACCCACCGACGCCAAACCGGCGACCATGGCCGCGCGGGCGGCGGCCAACCGCGCGGCATCGGCGGCGGCCTCGGCCACGGCTCGCGGGCTGCAGCAGGCCGCGATCGCGGTGAGCTGCAGGGTCCCCACCGGCCAATGCGCGCGCTGCGCCGTCAACCGGGCCAGCACATCAGGTGACCCGAGCGCATAACCCACGCGCAGCCCCGCCAGCGCCCACGTCTTGGTCAGGCTGCGCAGCACCAGCACGTCGGGCAGGGCTTCGCCGGCAAGCGATTCCGGTTCGCCGGGCAGCGCGTCGGCGAAGGCCTCGTCGACGACGACGATCCGTCCCGGCCGGCGCAGCGCCCGCAGTTGCTCGCGGGTGTGCAGCACCGACGTCGGGTTGGTCGGATTTCCCACCACCACCAGGTCCGCGTCCTCGGGGACCCGCGCCGTATCGAGGGTGAACGGCGGCCGCAGAACCACGTGGTGGACCGGGATTCCGGCCGCCGTCAGCGCCGCCTCCGGCTCGGTGAACGACGGCGCGATGAGCGCCGCGCGGCGGGGCCGCAAGTTGGGCAGCAACGCGAATCCTTCGGCGGCACCTGCCAGCGGCAGGACCTCGGCGGGCTCGCGGCCGTGCCGGGTGGCGGCTGCGTCCTGGGCGGCGCGCACCTCGGCGTCGCCCGGGTAGCGGGCCAGATCCGTCAGCCGTGCGCTCAGCTGCGCTATCAGCCAGGACGGCGGCTGTGCATGACGGACGTTGACCGCGAAGTCGAGCATGCCGGGCAGCACGTCTTGATCACCGTGATAGCGGGCCCGCGACATGCGGGCCGACGCGCTCTGATCCAGACCAGCCACCTCAGAAACACTAGTGCGCCAGTACCCGAAGTAGGCATCGGGAGCACCACGGCGCACCCGCGCGGCGCCATCAACCACAATGGGACCGTGACAGGTTCGATCACCGACGAGGCACCGCAGCTGGTGATTTTCGATCTCGACGGCACCCTCACCGATTCGGCCGTCGGCATCGTGGCCAGTTTTCGGCATGCGCTGACCCACATCGGTGCGGCCATCCCGGACGGGGATCTGGCCGCTCAGATCGTCGGGCCGCCGATGGACGAGACCTTTCGCGCGATGGAGCTCGACGGGCGCGCCGATGAGGCGTTCGCGGCTTTCCGCGCCGAGTACGGCAGCCGGGGTTGGGCGATGAACAGCCTGTTCGACGGCATCGAACCGCTGCTGGCCGACCTGGAAGCCAACGGCGTCCGGCTGGCCGTGGCGACCTCAAAGCTGGAGCCCACGGCGCACCGCATCTTGGGGCACTTCGGGCTGGCCCAGCATTTCGAGGTGATCGCCGGCGCCAGCCCGGACGGCTCGCGTAAATCCAAGGCCGACGTGTTGGCGCACGCGCTGGAGCAGCTGAGGCCGTTGCCCGAGCGCATTCTCATGGTCGGTGACCGCAGCCATGACGTGCACGGCGCGGCCGCGCACGGCATCGACACCGTGGTGGTCGGCTGGGGTTACGGGCGCACCGACTTCGCGGACCCGGACTCGTCCGCCGGTCCAACCCTGGTCACGCACGTCGCGACCATCGAGGAGCTTCGGAAGGTGCTGGGTGTCTGAGTCGAAGCTGCACGTGACGTTTGTATGCACCGGCAACATCTGCCGTTCGCCGATGGCCGAGAAGATGTTCGCCCACCAGATCCAGCAGCGCGGCCTGGGTGACGTGGTGCGGGTGACCAGCGCCGGAACCGGCAACTGGCACGTCGGCGAGGGGGCCGACCTTCGGGCCAAGCGGGTGCTGCGCGAGCACGGCTACCCCACCGACCACCGCGCCGCTCAGGTCGAGGACGATCATTTGGCGGCGGACCTGGTGATCGCCCTGGGTCGCAATCACGCGCAGTTGCTGCGCCAGCTCGGGGTGGACGACGACCGGCTGCGCATGTTGCGGTCCTTCGACCCGCGGTCGGGCGCATATGCACTGGACGTCGAGGATCCGTACTACGGCGACCAGAACGACTTCAAAGAGGTGTTCGACGTCATCGAAGCCGCCCTGCCCGGCCTGCACGCCTGGGTGGACGAGCGACTCGCCCAGAACGGATCGGGTTGATGCCCCCGCGGAATCGCAGTTTGAGGTTCCTACTGCGGCCGAGCTGGCTGGCGCTGGCCCTGGTGTGCATCGCGTTCACCTACCTGTGTTTCACCGTCCTGGCGCCGTGGCAGCTGGGCAAGAACACCAAGACCTCCCGGGAGAACCAGCAACTCGCCGATTCTCTCAACGCCGCCCCGGTGCCGTTGAACTCCCTTATCCCCCAACAGGATTCGCCTACCAAGGGGCAGCAGTGGCGCAAGGTGACCGCCACGGGTCATTACTTGCCCGGCATCCGGGTGCTGGCCCGACTGCGGGTGGTCGAGGGCGATCAGGCGTTCGAGGTGCTGGCCCCGTTCGCCGTCGACGGCGGTCCGACCGTGCTGGTGGATCGCGGGTACGTCCGGCCCGAGCAGGGTTCCCACATTCCGCCGATCCCGCCGCCACCGGAGAACACGGTGACGATCACCGCGCGCCTGCGCGATTCCGAGCCGACCGTGCAGGGCAAAGACCCGTTCACCAGAGATGGCTACCAGCAGGTCTTTTCGATCAGCACCGAACAGGTGTCGACGCTGACCGGGGTGCCGCTGGCCGGGTCGTACCTGCAATTGGTCGACGACCAGCCCGGCGGGCTCGGCGTGATCGGGGTGCCACGCCTGGATGCCGGGCCGTTCCTCTCCTATGGCATTCAATGGATCCTGTTCGGCGTGCTGGCCCCGGTCGCATTGGGGTACTTCGTCTACTCCGAGGTGCGGGCCCGTCGTCGGGAGAAGGAGATCTCCGCGGCCGGGGCGCGTCCAGACGAGGCGAAGCCGGCGCCTGATCAGCCGACGACCGTGGAGGAGAAGCTTGCCGATCGCTACGGGCGCCGCCGGTAGGTGTCGCTCACTGCGGCGGCCGCCAGCGCCACCGCCACCGCACCCGCCTGCACCACCCGTGATAACCGCACCGCTCGTCGAAGGTCATGCACCGCCGGTGGTCCGCCGTCACCCAGAACCGGCCGGATCTCGAGTTCGTGGTGGTACTGGGTCGGCCCCCCGAGGCGCACCCCGAGCGCCCCGGCGAACGCCGCCTCCACCACTCCGGCGTTGGGGCTGGGATGGCCGGCCGCGTCGCGCCGCCAGGCCCGCACCGCCCCCGTCGGAGATCCGCCGATCAACGGCGCGCAGGCCACCACCAGCGCGCCGGTCACCCGCGCCCCTACGTAGTTCATGACATCGTCCAATCGCGCTGCCGCCCAACCGAACTTGCGATAACGCGGGGATCGATGACCGACCATGGCATCCAACGTGTTGACGGCGCGGTACATCAGAACCCCGGGCGCGCCGCCGGCCGCGGCCCACAGCAGCGGCGCCACCTGGGCGTCGGAGGTGTTCTCCGCCACCGACTCCAGCGCCGCGCGCGTCAGACCGGCGGCATCCAGCAGCGCGGGGTCGCGCCCGCACAGCGACGGGAGCAGCATCCGCGCATCCTCAACATTCCCGGCCGCCAGCAATGCCGCCATGTCGGCTCCGGTGCGCGCCAACGAAGTGCCGCCCAGCGCGGTCCAGGTGGCGGCGGCGACGGCCGCGGCGCGGTGTGGCGCTCGGCCCCGCTCCAACGCCGCGCCCAATAGACCGGCACCGGCCACCAACATTGTCACGTGCGCCGCACCGGCGAACCGGGCATCGCGGTAGGTGACCCGCTCCAATTTCCCTGCCGCCGCACCGAACACGGCGACGGGGTGACCTCGTTGGGGATCACCCAGCGCCAGGTCCGCGAGGTAGCCCACCAGCACGCCGACCATGCGGCTCTGCCGTGTCGACGCAAGCACCAACGCAGCGTCTCATAACCGCCGCATTCGTGATCTACTCGACCGCATGGGGTACTCGCAATGAAGCGACCCGCAACCAGGGTGGCCGACCTGTTGAACCCGGCGGCGATGTTGCTGCCCGCGGCGAACGTCATCATGCAGTTGTCGCTGCCGGGCGTCGGCTACGGAGTACTGGAGAGCCCGGTAGACAGCGGCAATGTCTACAAGCACCCGTTCAAGCGGGCGCGCACCACCGGCACGTACCTAGCCGTCGCGACGATCGGCACCGAAGCCGACCGCAAACTGATGCGCAGCGCCGTCGACACCGCACACCGGCAGGTCCGCTCGCGGCCGTCGAGCCCGGTGCCCTACAACGCGTTCAACCCGAAGTTGCAACTGTGGGTGGCGGCGTGCCTCTACCGGTATTTCGTGGAACAGCACGAATTCCTGCACGGGCCACTCGACGACTCCAGTGCCGACGCGGTCTACCAGGACGCCAGGCGACTGGGCACCACTCTGCAGGTGCCGGACAGCATGTGGCCGGCCGACCGGGTCGCGTTCGAGGAGTACTGGAAGCGGTCCCTGGACGACCTGCGGATCGACCCGCCGGTGCGTGAGCATTTGCGCGGGGTGGCCGCCATGGCGTTCCTGCCGCTGCCGCTGCGGGCGCTGGCCGGACCGTTCAACCTGTTCGCCACAACGGGGTTCCTGGCACCGGAGTTCCGCGCGATGATGCGGCTGGACTGGTCGGATTCTCAGCAGCGCCGGTTCGAATGGCTGCTCTGGGCGCTGCGGCTCGCCGACCGCCTGATACCCCACCGGGCGTGGCTGCTCATCTATCAGATTTACTTGTGGGACATGCGGTTTCGCGCGCGTCGCGGCCTGCGCGTCGTCTAGCAAGGAGGTCGGCAATGCCCTTTCCACCGCTCAACCACGTCGCCGTCACGGTGCGAGACCTCGAGGTCAGCGGCCCGTGGTACCGGCGGCTGTTCGGTGAGCCGGTGGTCGACGAACACACCGACGCCGGCTACCGGCATCTGGTTTTCCTGCTGGCCGGCAACACGTTGTTCGGCATCGTGCAGCACGACCGCGCCGCGCCCGATGAGAAGTTCAGCGAGTTTCGCGTCGGTCTGGACCATGTCGGCTTCGGCTGTAGCTCGCGCAGGGAACTCGAAACATGGGTCGGCGTGCTCGAGGACCTCGGCGTCGAGCACGGCGGCATCGTCGATGCGCCCTACGGCTCGGGGCCGAGCTTCCGGGATCCCGACGGTATCGCGCTGGAGTTCTTCGCCTTGCCCGGCTGACCCCCGCCTCTATTGCGCCGAGCGTGCGATCCGCGACGCTCCCGCGGCGTGTCGCGTCGTGAGATGCACACTCGGCGACGGGGCCCGGCGGGGCCGACGAGGGCCGGCCCTGCGCACCTCGGCGGGCCGCCCCGCATACCGCCGAGCGTGCGATCCACGACGCTCCCGCGGCGTGTCGCGTCGTGAGATGCACACTCGGCGGAGGGGCCCGACGGGGGCCGGCCGGCCCGGGTGACCCCGGCCGACGCCTCAGCGCACCGTCGCGAAGAACTTCCGGACGTCCTCGACGAACAACTCCGGCTGCTCGAACGCGGCGAAGTGCCCACCGCGCGGCATCGTGGTCCAGTGGGTGATGTTGAAGTTCGGCTCGCACCACCGCCGCGGCGCGCGCAGCACTTCCTTCGGGAAAGCGGCCACGCCGGTCGGCAATTCGACTCGGCTGGTGTCGCCCCACACCGTGAAGCTCTCCCAGTACAAGCGGGCCGAGGACGCCGCGGTGGCCGTCGCCCAATACAGCATCACGTTGTCCAGCAACTCATCTCGTGTCAGCACGTTCTCCGGGTGCCCGTCGCAGTCCGTCCACGCCCAGAACTTCTCCACGATCCAAGCCAGCTGGCCCACCGGCGAATCGACCAGTCCGTACCCCACGGTTTGCGGCCGCGTCGACTGCTGCTTGGAGTAGCCGGTGCCCGATTTGCGGTGCTCCGCCAGCGCGGCCAGCGCGGCCCGCTCCTCCGGCGTGGGATCGGCCAGCGTCTCCTTGGTGGGCATGCCCAGCGGCATGTTCAGGTGAATCCCCGCACAGTGGCCGCCATTACGGCCGATCTGGGTGGTGACGGCCGCGCCCCAGTCGCCGCCCTGCGCGCCGTAGCGCTGGTAGCCCAGGCGCAGCATCAGCTCCTCCCAGACAAGCGCGATCTTCTCTACCCCCCAGCCGGTGCGGCCTGGCTTCCCGGAGAAACCGTAGCCGGGCAGCGACGGGCAGATGACGTGGAAGGCGTCCTCGGCGCGGCCGCCATGGGCGGTAGGATCGGTCAGCGGCTCAATTACCTTGTGGAACTCCACAATCGAGCCTGGCCAGCCGTGGGTGATCAACAGCGGAAACGCGTCCTCGTGCGGGGACCGCTGATGGATGAAGTGGATGTCCAGCCCATCGAACTGGTCGACGAAATGGTCGAATCGGTTCAGCGCGGCCTCCCGCGCCCGCCAGTCGTAATGGTTGGCCCAGTAGGCGGCGAGGTCCTGGGTGTAGCGCAGCGGAATCCCCTGGCTCCAGTCGTCCACGCACTCGGCCTCCGGCCATCGGGTGCGCGCCAGTCGCGATTGCAGGTCCTCGAGAACATCGTCGGGCACATCGATGCGAAACGGCTTCACCTGCTTATAGTGCCGCTCCCTTATGCGGGCGCGACAACCACCCTATTTCTGCGTCGCGTCCTTGATCAACGTGCTGATCTGCTCGAGCAGTTCGCGCATGTCGGCGCGCATCGCGTCCACCGCGGCGTACAGGTCCGCCTTTGTCGCCGGCTGCTGGTCAGACGCGAGAGGACGCACTGGCGGTCCGGAAGTCTGCCGCGCCGTGCCCTCGCTCTGCGAACCAGGTAGGTCACCCACGCCCACGACCTTGCCACACCGGGCAGACACGTCCAAGAGTCCACATACGCATACCTGCCCGCAACTATCGGCGTTTTCGCCGATGCAACGCCTCAACACCGAGCCGCATCCTGGCTAGCATGAGCGAAACGAGCTGGAGCGTCCCCGAGATGAGCGAGCTACCGACCGGATTACCAACCGGAACCGTGACTCTGCTACTGGCCGACGTCGAGGGGTCGACACGGCTGTGGGAGACCCAGCCCGAGGCGATGCGGGACGCCGTCGCGCGACTCGATGCGGTGCTCGCCGCGACGGTCGCGAGCCACCGTGGGGTTCGGCCGGTCGAGCAGGGCGAGGGCGACAGTTTCGTCATCGCGTTCACCCGCGCCGCCGACGCGGTGTCCTGTGCGCTGGATTTGCAGCGGGCTCCACTGGCGCCGATCAAGCTCCGCATCGGAGTGCACACCGGCGACATTCATCTGCGTGACGAAGGCAACTACATCGGACCGACGATCAACCGCACCGCCCGCCTGCGCGATCTCGCTCACGGCGGCCAAACCGTACTCTCCGGCGCAACCGAACCCCTTGTCCTCGACCATCTTCCGGCAGACGTGACGTTGACCGATCTAGGCACCCATCCGCTACGGGATCTGCCCCGCCCGGAGCGGGTTGTGCAACTCTCCCATCCCGACCTGCACAACGACTTTCCGCCTTTGCGAACCATGAACGCCGTTGCTGCGCAACGGCTTCCGACTCAGCTGACCAGCTTCGTCGGTCGTGAATCCGAGATGCGCGGCATCCGGGACGCACTGGCCGAGAACCGGCTCGTAACCCTGACCGGCGCTGGCGGAGCCGGCAAGACACGGCTGGCGGTCCAGGTTGCCGCATCGCTGGCCACCGAGTTCGCCGACGGCATCTCGTATGTCGACCTGGCGCCGATCACCGATCCCGACGCTGTGCCGCTGACGGTCGCCCGGGCGTTGGGTGTGCCTGACCAACCGGGCGAAGTGACCATTGAAATGCTGCGACGGTGCATCCGCGATCGTCAGATGCTGGTCCTGGTGGACAACTGTGAACACCTGCTCGACGCCAGCGCGGATCTGCTCGGTGGCCTGTTGGCCGGATGCCCCGCGTTGACGCTGCTGACGACCAGCCGCGAATCGATAGGCGTCGGCGGTGAGCTGAGCTGGCGGGTGCCGTCGCTGTCCCTGCCCGACGAGGCCGTCGAGCTTTTCGCCGACCGTGCGCGCCGCATCAGACCCGAATTCCGCGTCAGTGACGACAACGCCGAGACGCTGATCGCCATCTGCCGCCGTCTCGACGGACTGCCACTGGCCATCGAACTTGCCGCGGCGCGCATCCGCGCGTTGTCACCGGCTGAGATCCTGCGCAGTTTGCACGACACCTTCCGGCTGCTCACCGGTGGCGCGCGGACCGCAGTGCGGCGCCAGCAGACGTTGCGCGCGTCAGTGGACTGGTCACACGAATTGCTGAGCGAAGCCGAGCGAGTTTTGTTCCGCCGGCTAGCGGTGTTTCTCGGCGGATTCGATCTCGACGCGGCTCAAGCCGTCAGCAGCGGTGAGCGCTTCCAAGTGCTCGATCAGCTGACCCTGCTTGTCGACAAATCACTCGTTGTCGCCGACGACAGTCCGCACGGCACCCGCTACCGGCTGTTGGAGACGGTCCGCCAGTACGCATTGGAGAAACTGGGCGAGTCCCGCGAAGGCGACGACGTGCGCTGCCGCCATCGCGACCACTACACGGCGATCGCCGGCCGGCTCGAGACTTCATCGGCCAAGGAGCGCCAACAACGCATCGATGTCGCCGGGGCTGAAATCGACAATCTGCGAGCGGCTTTCGCGTGGAGCCGGGAGAACGGTGACACGGAACAGGCGTTGTCGCTCGCGTCGTCGTTACTGCCGCTCTGGCTGAATAGGGGGTTGATGCAGGACGGTGTGAAGTGGCTGGACGCCGCACTCGCCGACGCCGATTCCCCCGACGAGGCGTCTCCCGGCCTGATCCGAGCGATGGTCACTAACGTCGTGCTGGGGTCCTTCCGGGGCTTGACCGTCGATCTCGACTATGCCGAGCGCACCCTGGCCGCGGCGCGTGAGCTCGGCGAGCCCGCCCTGGTGGCGCGGGCGCTGACCGGTTGTGCATGCCGCGCCGCCGGGGATAGGGACCTGGCCGTCGCCTACTTCACCGAAGCGGCGGACATCGCTCGGGCGTGCGGCGACTCCTGGTGGCTGGGGCAAACAGTCGCGTTGGAGGCAGTCGCCGCACTGCTGTTCGGCGAACCGGTTGCGGGACAGCGGGCCGCGCAGGAAGCGCTGCGCATCGCCGACGCCATCGGCGAGCGGTTCGTGTCTCGGCAGTCCCGCTACGTCCTGGGTTGGGCTCAGGTACTGCGGGGCGACCTCGCCGGCGCGTTACCCGTGGTTCGCGCGGTCGACGACGAGGCGACTGCGGCGCGCGATGGTATGTATTCAATGCACGCCCGGTCGCTGCAAGCGCTGATCCTGGCATATCAAGGGCAGACGGAGGCCGCCGAAGCGGCAGCGAAAGTCGCGCTCGCCCGGGTCACCGACCTGTTCGATACCTACAGCGGAGTCGTCTACGCGGCTTCGGCCGTGGTGCAGCTGGCTATGGGTGACGGGCACGCGGCGTCCGAAGCCTTCGCGGCGGCGCGGAAGTTGACCCCGCTGGATCCGCAGATGGCCGGAATTTACAACTGGGCGGCGTTGGCGCCGTTGGCCTACGGCGATCTCGCCGCAGCCCGCCGGTGGGCCGACGAGGTGGTGGCCGCGACGACCGGGTGGAGTCAGGCCGCATCCTCGATATCACGCGCATATGTAGAGATCGCGCAGGGCGAATCCGACGCCGCCGAACGCGACGCCTACCGGGCACTCGACTTGGCCGCGCATCTCAAGGCCGACCTACTCATTCCGTTCGCCCTCGACTGCCTGGCAACGGTGGCGACCGGCGAGGAGAACCACACACTGGCCGCGCGGCTGTTCGGCGCGGCTGACGCGGCCCGCCAACGAATGAGGCTGGTGCGGTACCAGGTCCTCGATCCCGGCATAAAGTCCCGCGTCGCCGCCGCACGGGATGCGTTGGGCGACACAGATTTCGATGCCGCTTGGGCGGAGGGCGCGGCGCTGTCGAACGAGGAGGCCATCGCCTACGCGCTGCGTCGGCGCGGGGAACGCACCCGCGCCAGCAGCGGCTGGTCCTCGCTGACGCGCGCCGAACTCGACGTCGTCAAGCTGGTCAGTGAGGGCCTGCCCAATCGCGATGTCGCCACCAGACTTTTCATCTCGCCCCGGACCGTGCAGGCCCACCTGACGCACATCTACACCAAGCTCGGCCTGACCTCGCGGGTGCAGCTGGCGCAAGAAGCCGCGCGGCACGGCTGAAGAAACGCGCGGTTGCCGCACCGGTCGAGCGGGACGGATTCCCCCGCCGGCCGACACCGAATGTTTGCCACAGACCATCCCGGGGATTCGCTTAGGCAGCGACAGGAGGATGAGATGACGCTGGACTACGACGTCCTGGTGATCGGTTCCGGCTTCGGCGGATCGGTGTCGGCGCTGCGGCTGACCGAGAAGGGCTACCGCGTCGGGGTGGTGGAAGCCGGGCGCCGTTTCGAGGACTCGCAGTTTCCCAAGAACAGCCTGGACCTGCGCAACTTCCTGTGGGCCCCCAAGCTCGGCTGCACCGGCATTCAGCGCATCCATGTGCTGCCCGACGTGATCGTGCTGGCCGGCGCCGGTGTGGGCGGCGGTTCGTTGAACTACGCCAACACCCTCTATGAGCCAAAATCCGATGCGTTCTACCGCGATAGGCAATGGGCGCACATCACCGACTGGCGGGACGAGCTGCAGCCCTACTACGACCAGGCCAAACGGATGCTGGGTGTGGTCCGCAACCCGACGATGACGGCCTCGGATCACGCGCTGCGCAAGGTCGCCGACGACCTCGGCGTCGGTGACACGTTCGGGATGACGCCCGTCGGGGTCTATTTCGGCCCGGACAACGTGCCCAATCCCGGTGTGGAGACCGACGATCCGTTCTTCGGCGGGGCCGGACCCCGCCGGCGTGGCTGCATCGAAGTCGGCGAATGCATGACCGGCTGCCGGCACAACGCGAAGAACACCCTGATGAAGAACTACCTCTATCTGGCCGAGCGGGCCGGCGCGCGGGTGCACGATCTGACCACCGTCACCGCAGTGCGTCCGCGCGCCGACGGCGGCTACGCCGTCGAGACCATGCGCAGCGGAGCGTGGCGGACCAAGCGCACGGCCGCCACCATCACCGCCGAGCAGGTGATCTTTTCCGCGGGCACCTGGGGAACCCAGCAACTGTTGCACCGGATGAAGGCCAGCGGCACCCTGGGCCAGATCTCTGACCGACTCGGGGTCCTGACCCGGACCAACTCCGAAGCGCTGTGCGGCGCCAGTGTCCGGCTGCGGCAGGGCAAGGACGCCGCCTTCCACCAGGGCGTGGCGATCACGTCCTCGATTCACCCGGACGACAAGACGCACATCGAGCCGGTCCGCTACGGCAAAGGCGCGCAATCGATGGGGATGCTGACCACCGTCATGACCGACGGCGGTGGTCGCGCACCGCGCTGGCTGCGCTGGCTGGGCCAGGTGCTGCGCCACCCCGGGCAGGCCGCCTCGGTGTACGCCGGCCTGCGCAGCTGGTCACAGCGGACGGTCATCGCGCTGGTCATGCAGACCGAGGACAACTCGCTGACACTGTTCCCCAAGCGCAGGCGGTTCGGTGGCGTCAAGCTGTCCTCCCGGCAGGGCCACGGCGTGCCCAACCCCACCTGGATTCCGAAGGCCAACGAGGCGGTCCGTCGGCTCGCCGAGGACATCGGCGGCATGCCCTACAGCAGCGTCGGTGAGATCTTCGACATCCCCATGACGGCGCACTTCCTCGGTGGCTGCACCATCGGCGACTCGCCCGAGACGGGAGTGATTGATGCTTATCACCGGATGTACGGCCACCCGGGGCTGCACGTCGTCGACGGTTCGGCGATCTCGGCCAACATCGGAGTGAACCCGTCGCTGACCATCACCGCCCAGGCCGAGCGGGCGATGTCGTTCTGGCCCAACAAAGATGACGCCGACACCAGGCCGCCGGTCGGCGCGCCGTATCAGCGCATCCCACACGTCGCGCCGCGGCACCCGGTAGTGCCGGCCAACGCCCCGGCCGCGCTGACGCTGCCGCTACACCAGACCTGATGCGAAAGCGGTTCGGCGAACTTATCGTTAGCTGATGCATAGCCCGGCGCCGATTGCCATTTGCCTGCTGATCGCCGGCGGCATCGCCTGCCCGCCGGCTCATGCCGACGCGACCTACGGGCCCGGCACCTACACCGTGCCCGAGCAACTTCCGCACGGCATCTACACCGCGCGTACCGACGCCCGTGATCCCGGTGCGCCGGAATGCACGTTCAGCACCTGGACCAGCGATTGGAAACCGATCACCGGCGACAGCGTGGGTCCGGCACACACGATCACGGCGGACGTCTCGGCGGCCCAGGTCGGACACTTCATCACCCATGGCTGTACGCCGTGGACGAAAGTGAGTGAGTGATTTTCACCCCGTCGCCGCGTGCGCCGACGAGTGGAAAACCATCCTTGATCGGTCCTCTCAGCACCACGGTCCCTATCCACCAATGTGCTGGTCATTCGTTTAGCGGTTGATGACGCGGGTAGGCCCTACGGCTGAGGTTGCGACTCGTCACCAGCGATATCGCGGGCCGTTAAGGGGTTTGAATGCCGGAAATCGAACTTGTTCGTGCGAAACGAACGCCATGACTGCCGCGGTGGCGGACGCAACTCCGACGAGCGAGGAGTTGGCGGCCCTGTCCGAGCTCGTCTTCGAGTCGCGCGATGTTGCAACCGTTCTCGGCGCGGCCGCCGCCACCGTGCCCCGCCTCGGGCCCTGTAAGACTGAAGCCACGTACCGGTGCATCGACGAATCCTGGCAATGGTCGCCCCGAGGTCAGGACGAGCGCGCGGACCTCGATCAGCTGATTGCCGATTGCGGTGGTAACGGCGCTGTGGAGATTCCTGGGCGCGCTTGGGCATGGGCGTTCCCCCTCCGGCACCAAGGGGCCGTCGAAGGCACGCTCGTCGTCAGTGCGGCCAACGTCCCCTCAAGCGGGCACATTCAACTATTGGTGATGCTGGCGAATCAGACGGGGGCTGCGCTGGGATGTGTTGCCCTCCAACACCGAAACAAACGGTGTACCGAAGAACTCGCAAAAGCGACCACCGAACTCCTCGGCACGCGACAACGGCTGCGGAGCCGATCGCACGTCCACCAGACCATCGAAGCAGCCCTGTCAGGCGGTGACGGCGAGCAGGCGATCACCGATGCGCTTCACGAATTGACCAAGCTACCAATAGCTCTCGAGGACCCGTTCGGCAATCTCCGGTGCTGGTCCGGACCCGGACGCCCGGCGGCATACCTGAAACCAGACCGGCGACTTCGGCAACGCCAAATCGCTGTACTGGCTGCTAGTCCTGCGCCCATGCGAATGAAGGATCGCATCGCCGTCCTCCTTTCGCCGCGCGGCGAAAGTCTGGGCGTGTTGGCAATCGTCGACCCGCACAAGCAAGTAACCGAAGACGACATCTTCGCCCTGCACTTCGCATGCACGCTGTTGGGCTACGAATTGGCCCATCAGCGAAGCCTGGTCGAATTTGAGCAAGGCGTTCGCCAAGAACTCGTCGATGACCTCCTTACCGGCACGGGCTCCTACGGCACCATCGCCAGGGCCGAGGCGTTGGCCCACGACCTTCAGGCTCCGCACTGGGTGGTCGTCGTGCACAGCTCGGCGGCTTTCAGCGCCGTGACGGCCGCCGCGGCACGCTGCGCCGAAGCGCTGCGGCTGAACATTTTGCAGGGACGCAACGGCCGACTGGTGGTGCTGCTGACCGCCGGCCGCCCCGACCCACAAGCGCTTCACCGCAGGCTAAGCGAGTTATTGGGCCCAGCTACCTGCGCCATCGGCATTGGATCGCGGTGTGAAGCACCATCGGATTTTCCTCAGTCGTTCGCCGAGGCTCAACGTGCGCTGAACGTGCGGCTGCACTCGGCGGCGCCCGAGGGCGCATCGGCTTACGACGAATTGGGGTTCTACCGCCTCATCGACGCGGCACACACGGGCGGCACCGTCGAAGATTTCGTCCGGGAATGGCTGGGTGTGCTGCTGAACTACGATTCGGCCAAGAAGTCGGAGCTCGTCCGCACCCTGAGCCGACACCTGGAAACCGGTGGCAACTACGACGAGTCGGCCAAAGCGCTGCACATCCACCGCAGCACATTGCGCTACCGGCTGGCGCGCATCAGCGAACTGACCGGTTATGACCTGCGCGACGTCAATACCCGGTTCAATCTGCACGCCGCCACCCGGTCATGGCGCTTCCTCTATCAGGAGTCCGCGCGATAGCCACAGCGGTTATCGAGCCGGGGCCGCTGTAGCTCGAAGATCCATGGGCTGTTGTGCTGACCAGCCGACGCCCGAATATCTGAGCTCGCTGGTCCTAGGCCGTCCCTAATTGCGGATCGACATCCGGCCACGTAGCGGCGGCGCCAGCGCGGCAGCGGCCACACCGGTCAAGGCCGCCGCCGAGGGCTTCGGCGACCAGCGCAAGGCCGCCACCGCCCAGCCGAGCGGCGTGTCGAGCGGCGGATCAGACCCATCGCGGTCGGAGACCGCCCGCGGTTGACTCGTCGGCTCGGTGAAGATGTCGAGCATGGCCGGTAGGAATGCCCTCAAGTCCTGAGGCCCTCGGCTTGTTACTAGATTGCGGTCCCGCACGACTTCACGGTCAAGCCAGGTGGCGCCGGCGTTTACCAAGTCGTCGCGGATGCCAGGCCACGAAGTCAAGGTCCGCCCGGCGAGCAGACCCGCCGAAGCCAGCACCCACGGACCGTGGCAAAGCGTGACGATCGGCTTCCCGCTGCGGTCGAACGCGCGAACGAATTCCCGCGCGGCCGCCGACTGCCGCAGTAGATCCGGGTTGATGAAGCCTCCCGGAAGCAAGAGTCCGTCGTAAGCGTCCGGATCCGTATCGGAAACTACTTTGTCCACGCCCACCCGGCTGGCGGGCATGTGCAGGTTCACCCCGCGGATTCGGCCCTTGCGCAACGACACTATGTCGGCTTTCGCGCCGGCCAACTGCAGCGCGCGCAGCGGGACCACCAATTCAACCTTTTCGAAGCCATCGGCTGCCAGCACCGCGATCTTTCGCCCCGAAAGGCGTCGTGTGTTTGACATCATCCTCCTGTCGATATCGTGACGCTCGTTGCGCCACTTGCTCGTTCGGTTATCGGCTGGCTGCTCAACCGACTTCATGGGGCACTCATTCGATTCGATAGCGCCCACCTCAGCGCGCTTGCCCTGCTATACCGGGGCCGATGCGCGGCCGTCGCCACAGCTCCCAGGCCAGCCGGAGCCATCCGATAGCGGTCAGCAAGCCGAGCGATGCCACCGAAGGCAAATTCAGTAGCACCGGCAGGGTCGCCGCTGCAGCGAGTCCGGTGGCCGTGCGGTCGATGGGGACCTGATGATGGTCGCGCCACCGGTAGGCGACATCGCCTAGATAGAACAACATCATTCCCCCGGCGAGTGCGACAGCTGGCAGAAACGGCAGCGGGGCGGTGGCATGCGCCACGGCGGCGTGGGCGCCCACGGCAAACAGCATGATGCCGGCCACGAGCGGAAGATGCAGGTAGCTGTAGGCATCGCGCGCGAGGTGAGCCCGCTCCATACCGGTGGCCTGTTCCAGCCGCTGCTCGGCTCCGCCCGTCAGACCGAAGTACGTCCACCAAAACGTCGCCATAATGGCGACGCCCAGCACCAGCGCCGTGATCACTTCGAAGCGATGGAGATCCGTTGCGCCGGCACCTAATTCCACGATCGCTTCGCCGAGTGCGATGATGATGACCGAGCCGTGACGCGACACAAAGTAGGACGGTGAGACGCGAAATCCGCCGAGTCCGAGGACCGCGGGGGCCCCGTAGTCGATCATGGCTGCGGCTATCCACAGCAGTTCGCGGCCGGGCGTGCCGACAAATGCGGCGGCCACGATGCAGGCGGGCGCCGCGACAAAAGCCGGCGCTATGCGTCTGACACTTCGCCGCATACCGGGGTCTTCGTCCGACGAGTAGGCGACAAACTTCGCGACGTGAATCAACCGAACCACCAGCAGAGCAATCGCGAAGACCAACGCCCCCGACGTGAACGCAGTGGGTAGCGCCGCCGCGGCGACGAGCATCGCGGCCATCGCCGCGATCACAATCGCCTCGTGCCGGACGCCTTGGCTGTCGAAGGTATTGATCAGCCACGTGTAGCCAACCCAGGCCCACCACACAGCGAGCAGGGCCAGCGCCGCCCGGCCGAAACCGCTCGGAGACAGGTTATGCAGCATGAGCTGAGTGACCTGCGACATCGCAAACGTGAACACCAGGTCGAAGAAGAGTTCGAGGTGGCCCTCCGACGTAGAACCCGCGCGCTCGTCGGACTCTTGATCCTCGCTGGTCACGCGATCATTCCGGCATGTTCTGAAGACCGCGGGACGTCGAGGCTCCGGACGGATAGATCCTGCACCGCTCACTCCGTTCCCCGATAGACCTCGATCGACCTAGCGCCGGTTTGTCGACGCGAGACGGATGCTTGCGCCGACGCCGAAGCAGCAACACCGGTACGCGTTTGGTCGTGGCAGGCCAGAGCTACCCGTATTCGGCCCGCCTAGTCGGGACCGATGAAGAAGTGCACTCGCATGACCAATTTGATCCCGGCTTTTCATCCCCCCAGCATCAGAGCGGGCAAACGAGTATTTGCCAGAACCACAGTGCTTTAGGCCGAATATCCTTTATTATGTTGCCCAACAACACTTTTCAAATATTCACCCCTTGAATACATACTCAGGGCATTTGCCCACAGGAGCGGCGCACCAGTGCTGCGCCCAGTTTTGCCGACGGCCACACGGGTAGCCGACCTCAGCCGCCACAGATTCACGAACATAGGAGCAGGTATGAAGGCAATGACCTATCGCGGGCCGTACAAAGTGCGGGTCGAAGAAAAGGACCGTCCCGGGGTTGAGCATCCCAATGATGCGATCGTGCGAGTGCAGCTGGCCGCGATCTGCGGCTCCGATCTGCACCTTTACCACGGCCTGATGCCGGACACCCGGATCGGCCATACGTTCGGACACGAGTTCATCGGCGTGGTCGACGAGGTCGGCCCCTCGGTACAGACCATCAAGCCCGGTGACCGGGTGATGGTGCCGTTCAACATCTACTGCGGTTCGTGCTACTTCTGCGCCAGGGGTCTGTATTCGAACTGCCACAACGTGAATCCGAATGCCACCGCGGTCGGTGGAATCTACGGCTACTCACACACGTGCGGCGGCTACGACGGAGGACAAGCGGAGTACGTACGAGTTCCGTTCGCAGACGTGGGCCCGACAGTGATTCCCGACTGGATGACCGATGAAGACGCGCTGCTGTGTACCGATGCGTTGTCGACGGGCTACTTCGGTGCGCAACTCGGCGACATCGTCGAAGGTGACACGGTGCTCGTCTTCGGCGCCGGACCGGTCGGTCTCTTCGCGGCGAAGTCGTCATGGTTGATGGGGGCGGGACGAGTGATCGTGGTCGATCATCTGGACTATCGGCTCGCCAAAGCGCGCGACTTCGCCAATGCCGAGACGTACAACTTCGGCGAATACCGCGACATCGTCGTCGAGATGAAGAAGGCTACGGACTTCCTTGGCGCCGATGTGGCCATCGACGCAGTGGGCGCCGAAGCCGACGGCAACTTGTTCCAGCACGTCACCACGGCCAAGTTGAAGTTGCAAGGTGGCTCCCCGATCGCGCTGAACTGGGCTATCGACTCGGTCCGCAAGGGTGGCACCGTCTCGGTGGTAGGCGCATACGGCCCCATGTTCAGTGCCGTCAAGTTCGGCGACGCAATGAACAAGGGTCTGACCATCCATACCAACCAAGCGCCGGTGAAGCGGCAATGGCCCCGGTTGTTCAGCCATATCGAGAACGGATATCTGAAGCCCAGTGAGATTGTCACTCACCGGATTCCGCTCGAGCACATTGCCGAGGGCTACCACATGTTCTCTTCCAAGCTCGACGACATCATCAAGCCAATCGTCACCGTTAACGGCAACTGACAAGCCCAACAGGAGGATTCCCATGACAAGGACGACCGAACACGTGCCGGCTTACACGGCTGAGCATCCGATAGTGCCCGACCAGGAGAGCCTGAAAGCGCGCATTCCCGGCTGGGGTGTGGATCTCAATAAAGAGGATCGGCCCTCTGTTCCTAAGCTGAAGTTCCTTGACACCGGTGCCTGGTGGGACTTCCCCGAGCGTCAACCCGAAAAGCGGCCCCGCGAACGATCTGTGGAGCATAGGTTCCTAACACCGGCTTTCGGAACTGCTCAGCCGCTGAGTGGTGTCTCCGGCGTGATGCGCCGGTTCGCCTACAAGTTCAGCGAAGGCCGTGCGTCGCACTGGCTCATCCTGCTTTACGCCGACCGTGTCGATGCAGCCGAGCATCACATTCGTTCGATGGCGACGTTACGACCGGATAACCCGATCACCGAAACCGGGATCAAGGCGGAATGGACCTACAACGGCATGAAGTCCCGGGTCCGCAGGAAACGGGTCGACACCCATCACATGTGGTTGGATCCGCTGATCGTAGGGGGGCCATGGCTTCTGGCGGGCGTGGTCATCACGCGCCTGCTGAGGAAGCGGCGGCCGCGCCGTTGACAAGTGGCGGCGCCCAAGCCGGCAGTCAGCCGTCAACGCGTCAGGCGTCCCGAGCGGTAATGCCGCCCGGGGCGCCGGACTCTCGGACCGGTCCATTGGTCGCTCCTGCGGTACTTCACTGGCCGAACGTTCACCGCGCCGCGACCGGGCACGCGACCATACATCGCAGCAAAACGTATGGTCTCAGTGGGGAGATGTCGGTGTCTGTGGCTAGCCAAGGGCGACGCCGAGTTCCTCGGCGATCACCTTGATCATGTGCTGAACCGCAATTTCGTTGCGGCCGATGAGCATGTGGTCATGCTGAGCCATGCGGACCGCTTCCCCACACTGCGGCAACATAGCGAAGTCCTCGTCGCGGACGGCGGCGTGGACGGCGGCAAAGATCGCGTCGTAGCCGGTGCGTGTCTCGTCGTTCGTCGCGGGATAGCGGGCCATCCAGGTGTGGCGCACCGTGCACCTGGTGGGTGAGCCCGCTGGCAGCATGTCGATGATCTCCACTCCGACCGAGCTGTTGGCCAGGATCAGGTTGGGGTAGATCCAGTAAATGAGACCCATGTTGTCGCGGACGTCCCAGGAGCCGCTCGGATCTTCGGCGAGCTTGGTGATCCAGTGGAACGGAAATCCGATGCGGTGGTGTTTGCCGTACTCGTCGTAGATGTGCGTGTTGGGTAGTGCGTTGATCCCGATGAGACTCTCGCCGTGCACGAACGGAAAATGGTAGCCCTCAGCGAAGGCTTCCAAGGCTCCCTTCCAGGACACCTCGGATTCGAATTCGCGAAAGTCGTGGTAACCGAATGAGTCGTACTCCAACTGTGCCAACTGAGGTGCTATTCCACCCAGGTGCGCGTTCACGTCAATGACACCGCCGGCGGTGAGCACCGTCCAGATGAAGCCATACTTTTCCTCGTTCGGCAATTCTACGAGTCCGTAGTCGGCGAGCTCGATCCCGGCGAATCCCGATTTGCCCGGGACGGTAACCAGTGCGCCGGTGTTCCTGTAGGTCCACGAGTGGTACGGGCAGGTGAAGCGGGTGGCATTGCCCGACCCGCAGGCCGGCATGGCCCCGCGGTGCCGGCAGTAGTTGAGGAAAACGTGGCTGGTCCCGTCCTTATCGCGGGTGATCAACAGCGACTGGCCGAGCACTGAGCGGACGACGTAATCGTTGGCGTTGCGGACCTGGGCACTCGGCAGCACCGCAAGCGGCGTTCTGCGCAAGATTTGTGACTCCTCGATCTCGGTCAGCTTGGCGTCGTGGTAGTAGTTCAATGGCACGCGTAGCACGTCCTCGGCCAAGTCGGTGGTCTTGTCCAGCACCACCTTCAGCGCGCGCCGTGTCAGGGTCTCGTCGATCAGGTCGCGCCCCAAGCGACTATCGGTGACTGTCACAATCGATCCCTTCCGGGTAGTCGCCGGAGTGCGCCCTACCATCGTCTTGACAAGACACTAACGCGACTATGTATGGTCCTGCCAGCGGCAAATGGGAGGCATGCCATGAACACTTGCACCGCGGAGTTCGCGCGGCTGGCAGCCGGCCTGGGGGGATTACGGTGTGACGGCAACCCGATCATCACCTTCACCAATCCGCTCGATCTGCAGAGCTGGACCATGCCTGTCATTGAATTACTGCTCATCGCCAGCGCGTTGGCATCGTTGCTGCACGCGTTGTGGTGGCGGCGAACCACGACCGAGTCCTCGAACCTTGTGTTATGGATCTGCTCGATTTTCAGCCTGCTGCTGATCGAGCCGATCGCCTACTTTCCGCAGTGGTTCGGTCTCGAGAAACTGATGGGTCTGACCTTTGTGCACAATCAGTTCTCTGTGCAGTTCCTCTACGACCGCTTACCGCTGTACATCGTGGCGATGTACCCAGCGTATGCGTATCTGGCCTGGGTTCTGTTGCAGCGCACCGGGATTCTGCGCCGCTACCATCCGGTCATCGGCGCGGCGTGTGTGGCGTTCGTCTTTCATTGCCTCTACGAGATCGTGGACACCGTTGGCGTGCAGTTCCGATGGTGGGTGTGGAACCAGGAGCTTTCGACGTCGCAGCCCGCATTGGGAGTCGTCCCGCTGGTGAACCTGCAGGCCTTCTCCATCGGGCTGCCGTTTGGTCTGGCTCTGTTGACACTGTTGGTGGCACGGATGCGCAGTGGTCGGTGGCAACTGCTGCGTGACGTCGTCATCGTCTGCGTCTGCATCTGGCCCTTGCAGTTCCTATTTTCGGCGCCCGCGACGTTGATCGACCTGGCGGGCGCATCGATCGAGACCGGACGGTTGGTCGGGACGTGGTTGCTGATCGCCGTGTGCGGCGTGGTGGCGTTGTGGGCGTTCGCCGCGTCATACCGTGCGCGCACCGCCGATCCGGCGTCGGTGCCCGCCGCGGTGCGCAGAGATTACTTCGGACTCGTCAGCTCGGTGGTCTATCTGACTGCGTGCGTGGCGTTTTGGGCTGCTGCCCTGCCGGACTACATTGCGGCCACCGAAGGGGTGACCGCCGGCGGCGCACCAACTGGATCGTTGCCGTACGCAGTCGTGACGTTCGTGCTGTCGATCGCAGTGGTGATCGGCGCGTATGCGGCGACGACCGGCACCACATCGATAGCAGGAGATATCCGCCCCGATTCACATCGGGTATCGACCACTTGACCGTATGCAATAACTTTGGTGGGCGCGGACGGTATCGAACCGCCGACCGCTGGTGTGTAAAACACTGCAGGGTTGTTTTTCGGGGTTCACGCGATCCCACAGCGCCACGAAATACCCAGCTCAGTGGCCGTTGCGTGTCCGGATGGCCCAACGGGTGTCGGGCCGTATCTGGGTGTCTTGGCACACTCTTGGCAAAACGGGGGTTTTCCGAAATCGTGCGGCTAGCGGATAGGCAGTGAGGTGGCGTGCTCGCGCTGGCAGGGATCGGGAACTTATGAACAGGTAGGTGGTCGGCGCGCATCAATTTGCCGCAGAATATCCAGACGCGATGAGTTGCCATGCATTCGCGCAGGACCACAGCAAGTAGATCAGGTTGCGCCGAGGAGCCAATACAGCGCTCCACCGGCGCCGAGAAGGATGCTGACGGCAGCGACGCCGATAGCGACCGTGGCCAGGTCCGGAATTAGGACCCGCAGCGACCACGGCACCCGCTGGTCGGCGCGCAGCCCGCGGATGGTCTGGAAGTTGATAGCGTGCCGATGCTGTGGCCATGACGGCGCACAGGACGAGCAGTTCGATACCCAACGCGGTGTTGCCCTGAGCGGGATGAGGAAGAGTATCCCGACCAAGAGGACGGCTATCAGTTGGAAGAGCGCTTCGCGTGCGCGTCCGCGATGTTCGGGTGTTCGCAGGAGCCGTTGCGGGCCAAGGGAAAGGGCGGTGAACAGCAGCCCGGTGAGAACCGTAGCGGCTCCTGCGACGTCGGGTACAGGTCGGCCCAGTCAGCTGGTTGGTAGGCGGCCATCGTCGCTCGGGCTTCGCTGGGGAGACGAACGGTGAATCTTGGTGACGAGCGCGGAGCCGAGTGCTTTGGCTGAGTAGGGGTCTTGGCCGGTGAGCAGTTCGCGGTCTTCGACGACCAGGCTGCCCATGGGCAGCCTGGTCTGCTCGACGCGTGCACCGCGAGAGCGCAGGAGCGCTGTCGGGTCCTCTTGGAGGTGGCCGTGGAAGCGACGTGCCAGCGGAACGGTGCAGAGCATTGTGTCCACGATGGTCTTGAAGACCGTCATCCGGTATCCCTCGTAGATCCAGCGGCCGTCGACGTTCGGCGCGGCGGCGAGAGCGGCCGGGGCGTGACAGATCAGCGCCGTGGTGCGTTGCTGGTCGTGGAAGTACTGCAGCAGTGCCCCGAAGTGGTCGTTAAGCGAGTCGTCGGTGAACGCGTTGAGGTGCAGCAAATCCACCAGGGGGGCGTGCCCTCCGGGGACGAACACCGCGTCGAACCGGGAAAGCTGGTCGGTGTCATGGGCGATGTCTTCGAGTTTGGCTGGTGTTGCGAGACCGCCTTCGAGCAGACGGGTGTAGCTGGCCAGGGCGGCATCGCGGCGGGACCGGGACATCCCGAAATACATCAGGCTGCACGATGTGCCGTCGATCGTGGGCACCTTCGCACCCGGTGTGGCGAAGGAGAGCTGGAAGCCGGCGTCGAGCATGGCGTCGGTGGGCTCGATCAACTCCCCGAGATAGGTGCCCGTGGGGTCATCACCGCCCTCGCGTAGCGGCAGCCGATCGGCCGCGGACACCACGACCAGTACGTGCGGAGTGTGAGAAGCACCGGTGGGAGTGCTCATACCGCTTGTCCTTTCTCCGAAGCATCCAATGCCGATCGGATGCGATTCCTCGTCGATTCGTTGGGTCGACGGGCTGTTCGCCACGTCGGAAGTCGCACCGATGTGCCGGACCCTCGGCAGCGGGCTAGCCGAAGGAGAGCTACCCGCACCGCAGCGACTCAATCTCACAAAGTCCGACACGTCGCCGCTACCCGACGGGAACGCCAGTGGCGGGTGGATCTGCGGCAGCGAGGCGTAAGAGCCTCACCCGCGCTGCCGCAGATCTCCTCGACCGACGAATGACCTCGCCTGACAGCTCCTCGTTGCAGCAGTCCCTGTTAGGACTTCGGACCGTCCCCGGCAGCCGACTGAACGGCCTCCACCAACGCGTCCGCGGCAAGAAGCCCGAGGTTGTTCGACGCTAGCGGACTGTCACCGGTAAGCAGCTTGCGGTCTTGATGGACTTTGCCGGTCATGTCGTCATTGAGGATCGTCAATCCCTGCTTGTCGAGCAGATCTGCGACCAGCCACTGCAAATGCCCAGGGAGATAACCGATGTCGATATTCGGGCCCTCATCGAGTGCGTCGGGGAATACGCAGACCGAATATCCCTTGAACGGCGACTCGTTTCCGCCCTGGCCGACTGACAGCAGCGCGGCCGGACCGTGACACAAGGTGATGATGAACTTGTCGTTGGCCAACGCCCAACTCAGGGTTTGTGCGACCGCCTCGGCGGCGGGTAAGCCGACCACCGCCCCGTGGCCGCCGGGGATGAAGACCGCGAGGTATTCGGAGTTCGCGCCCAAATCGTCGGCGACCACTTCAGCGAGCTTCTTGGGCTGCTTGAGTTTGGGCTTGAGTGCTTCGTAGGTCGCTAGCACGGCCTCGTCTTGCCCGGGCATCGCCCACAACTCGAGCTTGGCGGGATAGCCTGCGATCGTGGCGACGTCGACGTCGAAACCCGCTGCCATCAGGTGGTGCAGCGGCAGCAGCATCTCGACCGGATGGTTGCCGGTAGAGAACATCTTGCCGTTCTCACACAGCACGTAGCGTTCCTCGGTCGCGATCATGAGCACCTTCCACCTGCCCTCGGTGTAGGCGCCTTCGTGCTTGACACCCTCGAAGTCGGTCTTGGGCTGGGTGTACTGACTCAGCGAATACGGGGAGGGAAAGAACGCGTTATCCTCCGCCTGGTCCGGCGTCGGCTCCTTGCTGAGATCATCTGTGTTGCGCGACATTTCGTCTCCTACCTTCCTCAACGATGAACCAAATGCCAGGCAGCATTGCTGCCCAGCCAGGTCCTCTGTGGCTCGTTCTGAGCCACAGAGTTCTTCGCCGGGGCGTCTCTAAAAGTCAGAGATCTTCACTAGAGGCCGCGCGACCGCTGACGTTGGCCTCGTCGCGGGCTTGTCGAGCCACCCGTGAAAGCAACGAACGGAACAGCACCTGTTCCTCGGGCTCTAGCGCTGCCAGAACGTTGAGTTCGGCTGCGTCGACTTCGCGCTGCAACCGGGCAAACGTCTCGACCCCCAACGGGGTCGCCACGACTTTGCGAACCCGACGGTCTGCTGGATCGGGTTGGCGCTCTACCAACCCCGCTTCCACCAAGTCGTCGATGACGTAGGGCATGACCGACCGGTCGATCCCGAGGTACTCAGCCATCTGCAACTGGTTGGGCAGGTTCTTGCGGATCACGGTGTACAGCAACTGAAATCCGCGCGCCCCGCGCGGTATATCGGCCACGCACGGCTGAACCTGCGACCGGTAATGACGCATCAACATGCCAACCGACCAGCCCAAATCACAATCGGCCTCCTCGCCGCTGGGCTCGCTCTCTGGTGAAGTCATGACCTCGACCCTAGAGGCCCCGACGACGCGACCTTAACTCCAAAACCAGTTGTATTGCAAATCAGTTGCATCACCAACTAATGAACGCGGCTAGCCGACAGTTTTGAAGGATCGGGATCGGGTCGCGCTCGCATGGCCCGTAAGGCGGGCGCTAGGCGCTATAAGTCGACACAGCCGTTGGACTGCTCCCGCCCGCGGCTCCGGTGCTGGTCAATGTCCCGCTCATGCGTGGCTTGGCGGTGCCCGTCTTGGGTCCGCTAGTCTCGGTACTCGGCGCGCCGCATCTGCACTGTTGGTACCCGGCGCTCGAAAAGCAGCCGGGCCACACTTGCGGGCAGATGTTCGGCATCGGTGCTTGAGGCGAAGTCGTGCACGGTCTGCGCCCGGCCATCAGTAGCGACGATGCTGCGCATCACGTTGCCGGCGGTGCGGCTGAAACCGCGCCGCATCGCGTGCGCGCCCTCGGGCCGGACATGGGTGTACTCGCTGGCCTCGCCTAGGCGCTCGTATGGGTGCACCCGTTGGGCGCCACACCGTCATCGAGCCAGCGGGCCACCACCTTGGCGTCGGCCTCTCCCCGGGCCCGCTGAAAATCGGTCAGGCCGACCAGTTTCGCGACGCTGTGCGTGTCACCCGCCAACAGCCATGTCGGGGTGCGGGTTACGTGTTCGGATTAGTACTCCCCCAACCCCCCGTCTGCTCGTGCGAGATCGTGGGTGGATCAGACCATGGTGATAGGCAGCCGTCGACGTCAGCTCGCCCTTCCAACCCGCAAAAGGCGGTTCGAGCGCGAACGAGGTCTTGTCCTCGAAGCGGTCTGGGTATAGGCCTGCTCTCTAATCAACACCCTTCGTGACCACTCGACGCAGTCAATTAGGCGGCATCCCACCCGACGACAGTCTTGACGACAACTCTGAAGACAGCTGCTGCTTGAACTAGTAGCGCCTGCTGCTTCGGGAAGCGATCGACCAGATGTGCGAACCGCGGCGGCGCATTATTGGCACAACGGGGTTTTCGGCATAGGGGTAATCTGAACCGCGTAAGTCGCTGATCTGCACAAATGATGGTGGGCGCGGACGGTATCGAACCGCCGACCGCTGGTGTGTAAAACCAGAGCTCTACCACTGAGCTACGCGCCCTTATGCCCCGGCGCAGGCTACACGCCCAAAGCCCCAGGACCCAAAACGCTCAGCCCTGCAGCGCGGCCAAGGCCTGGCGCCACAGCTGCTGATCGCGGGCCTCGCCGGGCTGCTTCATCTCGGCAAACCGGATGATCCCTGACCGGTCCACCACGAAAGTGCCCCGGTTGGACACGCCGGCCACGTCGTTGAACACCCCGTAGGCCTGGCTCACCGCACCATGCGGCCAGAAATCGGACAACACCGGAAACGTGAAGCCGCTCTGGACCGCCCAGATCTTGTGGGTGGGCGGCGGGCCGACCGAGATGGCCAGCGCCGCACTGTCGTCGTTCTCGAACTCGGGCAGGTGGTCGCGCAGCGCATCCAACTCGCCCTGGCAGATCCCGGTGAACGCGAGCGGGAAGAACACCAGCAGCACGTTCTTGGCCCCGCGGTAGTCGCTCAACGCAACCGGTTGCTGGTTCTGGTCGCGCAGGGTGAAGTCGGGGGCGGTGGCTCCGACGTCAAGCATCAGCGCTTCCCGGTCCGCGACTTCGGCTGGACCAGGCGGCTGGCACTCCAATTGCCCAGATTGACCGACGAAGTCGGCATCAGGCCCGCGGTGGGGGCCGCCTCGGCGATATCGGCGGGCAACACATGCCCGGGCCGCCCGGTTTTGGGCGTCAGCACCCAGATCACGCCGTCCTCGGCCAGCGGGCTGATCGCGTCCATCAGAATGTCCACCAGATCCCCATCGCCGTCACGCCACCACAGCAACACGACGTCAACGACTTCGTCGGTGTCCTCATCGAGCAACTCGCTACCGCACGCATCCTCGACGTCGGCGCGGATGTCGTCGTCGGTGTCCTCGTCCCAGCCCCACTCCTGCACGACTTGGTCTCGTTGGATGCCCAATTTTCGAGCGTGATCCGCCGCGACCACCGTGGAACCTCCTCAAACCAACCGCACGACAAGCGACGACCGTTATCGTCGCACAGGCATCTCGGAACTCATACGGCTAACCCATGCACAGTTTCAGCGCCTTGGTCTTGGCGTCGTTCAGCCGATCAACCCGCTTATTGAACTCGCCGGTCGGAGCATGGGTACCGATCGCGTTGGCCACCTGACGAGCCGCGTCGTTGTAGGTGTTGAACGCGTCGCGCATCTGGGCCGGCAACGCCTCGCTGTAGCTGTTCTCCACCGCTGTCGCGCTGGCATTGAGCGCCTCGATGGCCGGGCCTTCGGTGGGCCCGGTGTTCCTGCCGCCGTTGAACGCCGCGACGAAGGCGTTCACCTTGTCAATGGCTTCCTTGCTGGTCGTAGCAAGCGCATCACATGAGGTCCGCATGGCCCGCGTCGTCACCGACGCCTGGCGCTGGGACTCGCGGACGCTGGAGGTCACCGAGGACGCCGACACCGAGGCGGACACCGATGATCGGTAGGCCGGCGCCAGGCTGGTGTCGGGCGAACCGCTTCCCTCGGTGACTTTCGTACAGCCGACGATGCCGATCGCCAGCATCGCAACACAGCCGAGAGCCAGGGCGCCTCGTCTGGGGAAGTCCCCCACGTGAATCACGGGATCTGACGTTACCGGGTCACGATCCCAACTGCCCCATTAGCACCGACTTTGATCGACTGGTGACGGCAGGCGTCGCCTATCCGCGGAGCACTCCGGTGCGGCACGATAGGAGGAAGATCGATCAAGTAGCTACCCTGCCACTTACAGGAGCAGAAGTTGACGACCGAGTTCGCCCGAAACGATCTGGCCAAAACCTCAAGTAGCACAAGCGAACCCGACCGGGTTCGGGTGATCCGCGAGGGCGTGGCGTCGTATCTGCCCGACATCGATCCCGAGGAGACTTCGGAGTGGCTGGAGTCCTTCGACGAGCTACTAGCGCGATCCGGGCCGGCGCGGGCACGGTATCTGATGCTGCGGATGCTAGAGCGGGCCGGTGATCAGCGGGTCGCCATCCCGTCGCTGACCTCGACGGACTACGTCAACACCATCCCGACCGAGCTGGAGCCGTGGTTTCCCGGCGACGAGGACGTCGAACGTCGCTATCGGGCATGGATCAGGTGGAACGCGGCCATCATGGTGCACCGCGCGCAACGTCCGGGCGTGGGTGTCGGCGGGCACATTTCGACGTATGCGTCTTCGGCCGCGCTCTATGAGGTCGGCTTTAACCACTTCTTCCGCGGCAAATCACACCCCGGCGGCGGCGACCAGGTCTTTATCCAGGGCCACGCCTCCCCCGGCATCTATGCGCGCGCATTCCTGGAAGGACGGCTGAGCACCGACCGCCTCGACGGGTTCCGCCAAGAACACAGCCACGCCGCCGGCGGACTGCCGTCCTATCCGCACCCCCGGCTGATGCCCGATTTCTGGGAGTTCCCGACGGTGTCGATGGGGCTGGGCCCACTCAACGCCATCTACCAGGCGCGGTTCAACCACTACCTGCACGACCGAGGCATCAAGGACACCTCCCAGCAGCACGTGTGGTGCTTCCTCGGCGACGGCGAGATGGACGAACCGGAAAGTCGCGGTTTGGCGCACGTCGGCGCGCTGGAGGGCCTGGACAACCTGACCTTCGTCATCAACTGCAACCTGCAGCGGCTCGACGGGCCGGTGCGCGGCAACGGCAAGATCATCCAGGAGCTCGAATCGTTCTTCCGCGGCGCCGGCTGGAACGTCATCAAGGTGGTGTGGGGCCGCGAATGGGACGCCCTGCTGCACGCCGACCGCGACGGCGCACTGGTCAACCTGATGAACACCACGCCCGACGGGGACTACCAGACCTATAAGGCCAACGACGGTGCCTACGTCCGCGACCACTTCTTCGGACGCGACCCGCGCACGAAGGCCCTAGTCGAGAACATGAGCGACTCCGAGATCTGGAACCTCAAGCGCGGCGGCCACGACTACCGCAAGGTGTACGCGGCCTACCGCGCCGCCGTCGACCACCAGGGCCAGCCCACGGTGATCCTGGCCAAGACGATCAAGGGTTACTCGCTGGGCGCGCACTTCCAGGGCCGCAACGCCACCCACCAGATGAAAAAGCTTGCGTTGGAAGACCTCAAGCATTTCCGGGACGCCATGCGGATTCCGATCAGCGACGCCCAGCTGGAGGAAGACCCTTACCTGCCGCCGTACTACCACCCCGGCCCCGACGCACCGGAGATCCGCTACCTGCTGGACAGGCGCCGCACCCTGGGCGGCTTCCTGCCGGAGCGCCCGACCAAGAGCAAGGCGCTCAAACTGCCGGGACCCGAAACCTACAAGGCGCTGAAGAAGGGTTCTGGCCAGCAGGAGGTCGCCACCACCATGGCGCTGGTGCGGACCTTCAAAGGGTTGTTGCGGGACAAGGAGATCGGGCCGCGGATCGTCCCGATCATCCCCGACGAAGCCCGCACGTTCGGCATGGACTCGTGGTTCCCGTCGCTCAAGATCTACAACCGGCTCGGCCAGCTGTACACCGCGGTGGACGCCGAGCTGATGCTCGCTTATAAGGAAAGCGAAGTCGGCCAGATCCTGCACGAGGGCATCAATGAGGCCGGGTCGGTGGGCTCGTTCACCGCAGCCGGCACCTCCTATGCCACCCACAATGAGCCGATGATCCCGCTCTACATCTTCTATTCGATGTTCGGATTTCAGCGCACTGGCGACGGGTTGTGGGCCGCGGCCGACCAGATGGCCCGCGGCTTCGTGCTCGGCGCCACCGCCGGGCGCACCACGCTGACCGGCGAGGGTCTGCAGCACGCCGACGGCCACTCGTTGCTGCTGGCGGCCACCAACCCGGCAGTAGTGTCCTACGACCCGGCGTTCGCCTTCGAGATCGCCTACATCGTGAAAAGCGGCCTGCAGCGGATGTTCGGCGAGAACCCGGAGAACGTCTACTTCTACCTCACGCTTTACAACGAGCCCTATCCCCAGCCGCCCGAGCCGGACGACCTCGACGCCGAGGGGTTGTTGCGCGGCATCTACCGCTATCGCGCGGCTAAGGAAGAACGGGGCAGCACCGCCCAGATCCTGGCCTCGGGGGTGTCGGTGCCGGACGCGCTCAAGGCGGCCGACCTGCTGGCCAGGGACTGGGATGTCGCGGCCGACGTGTGGTCGGTGACCAGCTGGGGCGAATTGAACCGGGACGGGGTCGCGGTGGAGAAGCAACGGCTCCGCCATCCCGACCAGCCCGCCGGCGAGGCCTACATCACCAAGGTGCTGGCTGACTGCCGCGGCCCGGTCATCGCCGTGTCGGATTGGATGCGGGCGGTGCCCGAGCAGATCCGGCCCTGGGTGCCGGGCACCTACCTGACGCTGGGAACCGACGGGTTCGGCTTCTCCGACACCCGGCCCGCTGCCCGCCGTTTCTTCAACACCGACGCCGAGTCGGTGGTGGTCGGGGTGCTACAGGCGCTGGCCCGCGACGGCGAGATCGACTCGTCGGCGGCCGTCAAGGCCGCCCAGCAGTACAAGATCGACGAGGTCCAGGCCGCCTCTGGCCAGGAGTCCGACGCCGGCGAGGCGACTTAGCCGTCGCGCTCCCGCCTTGGCCCCGCTCCTTCTAGCCGAGCGTCACGCCAGCGTGGCATTCGACGCCGAGCGTCACCCCAGCGTGACGCTCGGCGACGGGGGGGCGGCGCGCCCGCACGCACGACGCGCTCAACGCACGGCTCTTTGGGGGAATCTTCCAGAAACAAGGCGTAGCTTTTAGGAGTGAACGACAACCAGTTTGCTCAGCTCGGCCGCTTCGGGTCTGCGACCAGATCGCCGCTGGAGATGCTGGACAGCGTTCCCGACTCGCTGCTGCGGCGGCTCAAGCAGTATTCCGGCCGGTTGGCCACCGAAGCCGTCTCGGCCATGCAGGAGCGGCTACCGTTCTTCGCCGACCTGGAAGCCTCCCAGCGCGCCAGCGTCGCGCTGGTGGTGCAGACGGCAGTGGTCAACTTCGTGGAGTGGATGCAGGACCCCCACAGCAACGTCAGCTACACCGCGAAGGCCTTCGAACTGGTCCCCCAGGACCTGACCCGACGCATCGCCCTGCGCCACACCGTGGACATGGTCCGGGTCACGATGGAGTTCTTCGAAGAGGTCGTACCGCTGCTGGCGCGCTCCGAAGAGCAATTGACCGCGCTCACGGTCGGCATCCTCAAATACAGCCGCGACCTGGCCTTCACCGCGGCAACCGCGTACGCCGACGCCGCCGAGGCGCGCGGCGCCTGGGACAGCCGGATGGAGGCCAGCGTCGTCGACGCGATCGTGCGCGGTGACACCGGGCCCGAGCTGTTGTCCCGCGCCGCTGCACTGAACTGGGATACCACCGCGCCGGCGACGGTCGTGGTGGGCACGCCCGCCCCTGGTCGCGCCGGGGCCAACGTCGACGGCAGCGAGCGGGCCAGTCAGGACGTCCGCGACATCGCCGCGCGGCATGGCCGGGCAGCCCTGACCGACGTGCACGGCACCTGGCTGGTCGCGATCGTATCGGGCCAGCTGTCGCCCACAGACAAATTCTTGAAGGACCTGCTCGGCGCGTTCTCCGACGACCCGGTGGTGATCGGGCCGACGGCGCCGATGCTCACGGCGGCGTATCACAGCGCCAGCGAAGCGATTTCGGGCATGAACGCGGTGCCGGGCTGGCGCGGGGCGCCGCGGCCGGTGCTGGCCCGCGAGCTGCTGCCCGAACGCGCGTTGATGGGCGATGCCTCAGCGATCGTCGCGCTGCACACCGACGTGATGCGCCCACTGGCCGACGCCGGGCCGACGCTCGTCGAGACTCTGGACGCTTTCTTAGATTCCGGCGGTGCGATTGAGGCTTGTGCCAGGAAGTTGTTCGTTCATCCAAACACCGTGCGCTACCGGCTCAAGCGGATCACCGACTTCACCGGGCGAGATCCCACGCAACCACGCGATGCCTACGTCCTTCGGGTCGCCGCGACGGTCGGTCAACTGAACTATCCGACCGCCAACACCATTAGCGCTAATATTCCCGTGCCTCCGCTTCCGTCCCCGGTCAGAGGCGGTATTGCGTCCAACAAGGGCGGACTGTGATTTAGCCGACAGATCGCGGGTGTATCTCAAACACGTAGCTTACGGAGCTATTTTGTAGGAGGTATACAAAAACCTAAGACAAGGTTCATAATCTGTTACACCGCGCAAACCCCGCTTCACAGTGTTCTCTTAGACACGTGATTGCGTTGCTTGCTCCCGGACAGGGTTCCCAGACCGAGGGAATGCTCGCGCCGTGGCTGGAATTGCCCGGCGCGGCGGACCAGATCGCGGCTTGGTCTCAGGCCAGCGGCCTGGATCTGGCTCGGCTGGGTACCAGCGCATCGACGGAAGAGATCACCGACACGGCGATCGCTCAACCGTTGATCGTTGCGGCGACCCTGCTGGCTCACCAGGAACTCACCCGGCGCGGCCTGCTGGCCGATCAGGACCTCATCGTTGCCGGCCACTCCGTCGGCGAAATCGCGGCCTACGCGATCGCCGGTGTGCTGGCCGCCGATGACGCCGTCATGCTGGCCGCCACCCGCGGCGCCGAGATGGCCAAGGCCTGCGCGGCCGAGCCCACCGGCATGTCCGCCGTGCTTGGTGGCGACGAGGCCGAGGTGCTGACCCGCCTCGAGCAGCTCGACCTGGTGCCGGCCAACCGCAACGCCGCCGGCCAGATTGTGGCCGCCGGTCGTCTGACCGCGTTAGAGAAGCTCGCCGAGGACCCGCCGGCCAAGGCCCGCGTCCGCGCGCTGGGCGTGGCCGGAGCGTTCCACACCGAGTTCATGGCCCCTGCCCTCGACGGTTACGCCGCCGCCGCAGCCAAGGTCAGCACGGCCGAGCCCACCGCGACGCTGCTGTCGAACTTCGACGGACAGCCAGTGGCGTCCGCCGCCGCGGCGATGCAAAGCCTGGTGTCGCAGCTGACCCGCCCGGTGCGCTGGGACCTGTGCACCGCGACATTGCGCGAACAGAATGTTTCGGCGATCGTGGAGTTCCCGCCCGCGGGCACTCTGACCGGCATCGCCAAACGCGAACTTCGGGGGGTTCCGACGCGAGCCGTCAAGTCACCCGCAGATCTGGACGAACTGGCGAATCTTTAATCCGCCGGCTTCGCGCCAGAACCACTAAGTACGTCAAATCGGTTTACACACAACATATTACGAAGGGAACTAACTGTGGCCGTCAGTCAGGAAGAAATCATCGCCGGTATCGCCGAGATCATCGAAGAGGTCACCGGTATCGAGCCCTCCGAGGTCACCCCGGAGAAGTCGTTCGTCGACGACCTGGACATCGACTCGCTGTCGATGGTTGAGATCGCCGTTCAGACCGAGGACAAGTACGGCGTGAAGATCCCGGACGAGGACCTCGCCGGTCTGCGCACCGTCGGTGACGTCGTCGCCTACATCCAGAAGCTCGAGGAAGAGAACCCCGAGGCTGCCGAGGCGCTGCGCGCGAAGCTCGAGACGGAGAACCCCGAGGCCGTCGCGAACGTCAAGTCCAGGCTGGAAGCGGAGAGCAAGTGACCAAGCCTTCCACTGCTAATGGCGGTTACCCCAACGTTGTGGTAACCGCCGTCGCGGCGACGACTTCTATCGCGCCGGACATCGAGAGCACGTGGAAGGGCTTGCTGGCCGGAGAAAGCGGCATCCACGTCCTCGAAGACGAGTTCGTCACCAAATGGGACCTACCAGCCAAGATCGGTGGCCACCTCAAGGAACCCGTCGACAACCACATGGGCCGTCTCGACTTGCGGCGCATGTCCTACGTCCAGCGGCTGGCCAAGTTGCTGAGCGGGCAGTTGTGGGAAACCGCAGGTGCTCCCGAGGTCGACCCCGACCGCTTCAGCGTCGTGGTCGGCACCGGCCTGGGCGGTGCAGAGCGGATCGTGGAGAGCTACGACCTGATGAACGAGGGCGGCCCCCGCAAGGTGTCGCCGCTCGCCGTTCAGATGATCATGCCTAACGGCGCCGCAGCCGTGGTCGGCCTGCAGCTCGGGGCCCGCGGTGGGGTTATCACTCCGGTGTCGGCCTGCTCTTCGGGCTCGGAGGCCATCGGCCACGCGTGGCGCCAGATCGTCATGGGGGACGCTGACTTCGCCGTCTGCGGCGGGGTCGAAGGCCCCATCGAGGCGCTGCCGATCGCGGCGTTCTCGATGATGCGGGCCATGTCGACGCGAAACGACGAGCCAGAGCGCGCGTCGCGGCCGTTCGACAAGGACCGCGACGGCTTCGTGTTCGGCGAAGCCGGGGCGCTGATGATCATCGAGACCGAGGAGCACGCCAAGGCCCGTGGCGCCAAGCCGCTGGCCCGGTTGATGGGTGCCGGCATCACGTCCGATGCCTTCCACATGGTGGCTCCCGACCCCAACGGCGAACGCGCCGGCAAGGCGATGACCCGAGCGATGGAGTTGGCCGGCCTGTCCCCCAACGACATCGACCACGTCAACGCGCACGGAACCGCGACACCGATCGGCGACGCTGCCGAAGCCAACGCAATCAGAGCGGCCGGCTGTGAATCCGCCGCTGTTTACGCGCCGAAGTCGGCGCTTGGGCACTCGATCGGCGCTGTTGGCGCGCTGGAATCGGTGCTGACGGTGCTGACCCTTCGGGACGGAGTCATCCCACCGACGCTGAATTATGAGACCCCCGATCCAGAGATCGACCTTGATGTTGTCGCCGGTGAGCCTCGTTACGGCGAGTACCGCTACGCGATCAACAACTCGTTCGGCTTCGGTGGTCACAACGTGGCGCTCGCCTTCGGGCGCTACTGAGCAGGGCGTCCGGCATCAACGCAGACCGCATGCGGTCGGCGAAGCTGGACAGGCACGGAAGGAACGTTTGTTACACCAATGACGGAGCTGGTCACCGGGAAATCGCTCCCGAACGTGGTCGTCACCGGCATCGCCATGACGACCGCCATAGCAACTGACGCCGAGAACACATGGAAGTGTCTGCTCGACGGTCAAAGCGGGATCCGCAAGCTCGACGACCCATTCGTCGAGGAGTTCGACCTGCCAGTCAGAATCGGCGGACACCTACTGGAGGAGTTCGATCACCACCTGACTCGGGTCGAGCTGCGCCGCACCGGCTACCTGCAGCGGATGTCCACCGTGCTGAGTCGTCGTGTCTGGGAGAACGCCGGCTCACCCGAGGTCGACCCCAACCGGCTGATGGTCTCCATCGGTACCGGGCTGGGCTCGTCGGAAGAGATGGTTTTCGCCTACGACGACATGCGCGCTCGGGGCATGAAGGCCGTCTCGCCGCTGGGTGTGCAGAAGTACATGCCCAACGGTGCCGCAGCGGCGGTGGGGCTCGAACGGCACGCCAAGGCCGGTGTCATCACTCCGGTGTCGGCGTGCGCGTCCGGTTCGGAAGGCATTGCCCAGGCCTGGCGCAACATCGTCTTCGGGGAAGCCGACATGGCGATCTGCGGTGGTGTCGAGACCAGGATCGAAGCGGTGCCGATCGCGGCGTTTGCCCAGATGCGCATCGTGATGTCCACCAAGAACGACGACCCGGTGGGTGCCTGCCGCCCGTTCGACAGGGACCGCAGCGGGTTCGTGTTCGGTGAGGCGGGCGCGCTGATGGTGATCGAAACCGAGGAGCACGCCAAGGCTCGTGGGGCCAACATCCTGGCCCGCATCATGGGCGCCAGCATCACCTCGGACGGCTACCACATGGTGGCGCCGGACCCCAACGGCGAACGCGCCGGGCACGCGATGAGCCGGGCGATTCAGCTCGCCGGGATCACCCCAGCCGAGATCGACCACGTCAACGCCCACGCCACCGGCACCTCGGTCGGCGACGTGGCCGAGGGCCGAGCGATCAACAACGCGCTGGGCGGTCACAAACCGGCCGTATACGCGCCGAAAGCCGCTCTCGGCCACTCGGTGGGTGCGGTCGGTGCAGTGGAGTCCATCCTGACCGTGCTGGCGTTGCGGGACCAGGTCGTTCCGCCGACTCTGAACCTGGAAAACCTCGACCCGGAAATCGACCTGGACGTGGTTGCCGGGAAGCCGCGGCCGGGGAATTACCGGTTCGCCATCAACAACTCGTTCGGATTCGGCGGTCACAACGTAGCGATCGCTTTCGGGCGCTACTAGAGGCCGCGCTACTAGAAAACGCCAAGGATCACCCGATACAACCAGAGCATCACTGTCGAACTAGGAGACCCGCGATGACAATCATGGCCCCCGAGGCGGTTGGCGAGTCGCTCGACCCTCGCGATCCACTACTGCGTCTGAGCAACTTCTTCGACGACGGCAGCATCGAGTTGTTGCACGAGCGTGACCGCTCTGGTGTGCTGGCAGCGGCGGGCACCGTCAACGGTGTCCGCACCATCGGGTTCTGCACCGACGGCACCGTTATGGGCGGCGCCATGGGCGTCGAGGGCTGCGCCCACATCGTCAACGCCTACGACACCGCGATCGAGGAGCAGAGCCCGATTGTGGGCATCTGGCACTCCGGCGGTGCTCGGCTGGCCGAGGGAGTGCGGGCCCTGCACGCCGTCGGGCAGGTCTTCGAGGCGATGATCCGTGCGTCCGGCTACATCCCGCAGATCTCGGTGGTGGTCGGCTTCGCGGCCGGCGGAGCCGCTTACGGGCCGGCGTTGACCGACGTCATCGTGATGGCACCCGAGAGCCGGGTGTTCGTCACCGGTCCCGACGTGGTGCGCAGTGTCACCGGCGAGGACGTCGACATGGCCTCACTCGGTGGGCCCGAGACCCACCACAAGAAGTCCGGCGTGTGCCACATCGTCGCCGACGACGAGCTCGACGCCTACGAGCGCGGTCGCCGGTTGGTCGGATTGTTCTGCCAGCAAGGTCATTTCGACCGCAGTAAGGCCGAGGCCGGTGACACCGACATCCGGGCGTTGCTGCCCGAGTCGGCGCGGCGGGCCTACGACGTGCACCCGATCGTCACCGCAATCCTGGACGAGGACACTCCGTTCGACGAGTTCCAGGCCAAGTGGGCGCCGTCGATGGTGGTCGGCCTGGGCCGCTTGTCGGGCCGGACGGTCGGCGTGCTGGCCAACAACCCGCTGCGCCTGGGTGGCTGCCTGAACTCCGAAAGTGCCGAGAAGGCAGCGCGTTTCGTGCGGCTGTGCGACGCGTTCGGTATTCCGCTGGTGGTCATCGTGGACGTGCCGGGGTACCTGCCCGGCGTCGACCAGGAGTGGGGCGGCGTGGTGCGACGTGGCGCCAAGCTGCTCCACGCGTTCGGTGAGGCCACCGTTCCGCGCGTCACGCTGGTGACGCGAAAGATCTACGGCGGGGCCTACATTGCGATGAACTCGCGCTCGCTGAACGCCACCAAGGTGTTCGCCTGGCCGGACGCCGAGGTTGCCGTGATGGGCGCCAAGGCCGCAGTGGGCATCCTGCACAAGCGCAAGCTGGCCGCCGCGCCCGAGCACGAGCGCGAAGCGCTGCACGACCAGCTGGCCGCCGAGCACGAGCGCATCGCCGGTGGGGTGGACAGCGCCATCGACATCGGCGTGGTGGACGAGAAGATCGACCCGTCGCACACTCGCAGCAAGCTCACCGAAGCGCTGGCCCAGGCGCCCGCACGCCGCGGTCGCCACAAGAACATCCCGCTGTAAGTCACCGCTTCCCGCGAGCAGACGCTGACGCCCCCGTTTCGTGCCCGAAACGGGGGCGTCAGCGTCTGCTCACCTCCAAGCAATTGGGATTGATCAAGCCGACAGCCGGGCCGCCGCAACCAGAGGTGCATGGTTCGGCCGTGGTTTCTCCTTAGGGCTGTTGCTGCCCACTGGGACAACCGCCATCCCGTGGCGTGGCCGCTGACTGCCACGTTGGCGACGGTATGTCTTCAGATACTGATCGATCTCATCCCGCCGCAACGGCGTCGCGAAGATACTGGTGTTGTTGGCGGAGTCGCCAACGCTGTGTGACTGGTCGAGCCTGCGAGAGCCGGCCCGGAACCCTGCAACCGCTACGACCAGACAAACAATCAGTCCAACGGCGGCGGCAATGGCCAGTGCGCTTTCAGCGGCGAGGGCGGCTACGAGCCCCCCGAGGAAGGCGAAAGCCAAAAGCAGCGATAAGTAAGCGAGTCCAACGACGTACACAGTCCGAAATTGCTTCAACACACACATCACCCTTTTCGATCTGAACACTGACCACCAATACTGCTACGCTACGCGTATCGTATCGATACGTTCAGTGTAGCGCATGATGGAGCAGCAATATTCCCGTCGAGCCAGAACGGTGGAGCTAGATGGTGCAGCGGCAGGCTGTCGAAGACGGCATCGCACAGTCCACGCTGGCCTTGTTGCGCGCCGGCGGTCCGCGCGCGGTTACGGTCGAGGCGGTTGCCTCGCACTCGGGCATCGCGAAGACAACGATTTACCGACGTCATCCCAATCGCCGGGACATGCTGTCCAGCGCCCTGGCACGAGTGGCCTCGCCCGAACCGCTGGATCCCCGGACGGGGGCACCCGATCGGCTTCGCTGGGTGGTCAAACATGCCGTCGAGATGATCGAGGACGGCATCGGACTTGGCGGCCTGGCGGCAATGCTCACCGAGGACGACCCCGAATTCGCCGCCTCGTTCCGACAGATCCTTTTCGACCAGCGCGCGAAACTCGCTGCCGCGATCGATCTGGGGAAAGCCGATGGTTCGATGCGGGCCGACCTCGATGCCGAGACGTTGATCGACGCGGTGGTCGGCGCCTACATCGCCGAAAGCGCCCGCACCGGATCGGTCGCGGATGGTTGGGAAGAGCGGTTGTTCAAACTTCTCTGGCCCGCCGCGCAAGCGGGGTGAGGACCACGCGCGAGCAGACGCAAAAGCCCCCGTTTCGGGTTCGAACCGGGGCTTTCACGTCTGCTCACCCAACACTGTTGCCCACCAACAACCGCGCTTCCTCCTCAGTCTCGACCGACGGCCCAGACCCCGGCAACGGCTTACCAGCTACCTCCGGCGTGAACAACAGCGTCACCACACCCACCACCCCAGCGAACATCAGCATGTACGCCGGCACCATCACGTTGCCGGTGGCCGATACCAAAGCCTGGGCGATCAGTGGCGTCACACCCCCAACCGTCGATATCGACAGGTTGTACGAAATCGCCAGCGCCCCATAGCGAACCTTGGTGGGAAACAACGCGGGCAGCGCCGACGGCGTCGTGCTGTCAAAGCACAACTCCATCAGCCCCACCAGCAGCACACCGATGAAGATCACCGGATAGGCCGAGCCGTGCAGCATCAGCAGAAACGCCGGGATCGACGCCACGATCAGCAGCCCACACCCAGTACGCATGATCGGTTTCACCCCGATCCGGTCCGACAGCTTCGCCACGAACACGATCGTCGCCATCAGCACGGCCAGCGTCGCCACGATCATCACCAGCGCGGGCGTTTCGGCAACGTGCACAACGGTTTTCAAGTAGGTGGGCAGGTAGCCGGTGACCATGAAGTCGGCAACCTGGGAGGTCAGCACCAGCGCAGCGCAGATCAGCATCGGCCGCCACTGCTCCACCACCGTGCGCCGGAACTGATTGCCTTTTTCCTCGGCCTCCGCCTCCTGATGGGCCTGCTCGAAGGCCGGAGACTCGCCCAGCCGCAACCGCATGTACAGCGCGATCAACCCCAGCGGCGCCGCCAGCAGCAGCGGCACCCGCCACCCCCAGGCCAGCCAGTCGTCGTCGGGCAGCCACGCCTGCAGCCCGGTGACCAGGAACCCGGCCACCACGAAGCCGATCAGGTTGCCCAGCGGCAGAAACCCGACCAGCATGCCGCGCTTGCGGTCCGGTGCCTGCTCTACCAAATAGGTCATCGCGCCGACGAACTCGCCGCCGGTCGACAGGCCCTGGAAGACCCGGGCGACGACAAGCAGGATCGGCGCCCAGATCCCGATCGTGCTGTATCCGGGCAGCAGGCCGCTCATCGTCGTCCCGATCGTCATCATCATGATGGTGATCACCAGGACACGCTTACGACCGATGCGGTCACCGAGCGGGCCGAAGATCATGCCGCCCACCGGACGCACCACGAACGCCGCCGCCAGCGTGCCGAAGGTGGCGATCAGATGGACGGCGCTGGCGCTGTTGCCGGGATAGAAGACCTGGGCAATCGTGGTGGCGATGTAGCCGTAGACCCCGAAGTCGTACCACTCCATGACGTTGCCGATCGCGGTGCCCGTGATTGCCCGAGACATCGCGCTGGAATCCGTCACGGTGATCTCGTCACGCGTCCACTGCTGGGGAGGCTGGGCAGGGCCAGAGGTGTTCATCGACACGTCTGTTACCCCTACTACAGCGGCTCCAACCAGCCGCGGCCGGGCTAACGCACTCCCGCCAGGAACTCCTCGGCTACCGACACAACCTTCTCGCGGTCCCTCGGCACCAGCCCGATGCGGGTGCGGCGATCGAGGATGTCGCCCACGTCCAGCGCGCCCTCGTGTGTCACGGCGTACTCGAACTCGGCCCGGGTGACGTCGATACCGTCGGCGACGGGATCGGTGGGTCGCTCGCACCGAGCCGACGCGACCACCGTCGCTGACTCGGCACCGTAGCGCGCCAGCAGGGAACCGGGTATCCCCCGGCCCGGTCCCGCCGCTGGCCCCGGATTCGCCGGCGCGCCGACCAGTGGCAGGTTGCGAGTCCGGCACGGGGCGGCGCGCAGCTGTCGCAGGCTGATGGCGCGGTTCAGCACATCCTCTGCCATGTACCGGTATTCGGTGAGTTTGCCGCCGACGACGCTGATAACGCCGGTCGGCGACTCGAAGATGGCGTGGTCGCGGGAGACGTCGGCGGTGCGGCCCGCACCGGTATCGATCAGCGGCCGCAGTCCCGCGTAGGAACCGATCACGTCGGCGGCCGAGACCTCGGTGCCCAGCGCGGTGTTAACGGTGTCCAGCAGGAAGGAAACTTCGGCCGAAGAAGGTTCCGGCACATCGGGAATTGCGCCCGGCGCGTCCTCGTCGGTCAGTCCGAGATAGATCCGGCCCAGCTGCTCGGGCATTGCGAACACGAACCTGTTCAGCTCCCCCGGGATCGGAATGGTCAGCGCCGCAGTCGGATTGCCGAACGCACTGGCATTGAACACCAAATGCGTTCCCCGGCTTGGCCGTAACTTCAGCGCTGGGTCGATGTCCCCCGCCCAAACCCCCGCGGCATTGATCACCGCACCGGCCGACAAATCGAACGACTCGCCACTGCGCTGGTCGGTCAACCGCACCGAGGTGGCGGTCGCGTCGGATGCCGCGACATAGGTGAGTATCCGCGCGCCATGCTGGGCGGCGGTGCGCGCTACTGCCGTCACCAGCCGGGCATCGTCAATCAGCTGCCCGTCGTAGTTGAGCAGTCCCCCCGCCAGGCCTTCCCGGCGCACGGTGGGCGCCATCTCGACCACGCGGCTTGCCGAGATGCGCCGCGACCGGGGTAGCGTCGACGACGAGGTACCCGCCAGCACCCGCAGCGCGTCACCGGCCAGGAAGCCGACCCGGACCAACGCACGGCTCGCATGATTCATCGACGGCAACAGCGGAACCAGTTGCGGCATCGCATGAACCAGGTGCGGCGCGTTGCGGGTCATCAGTATTCCGCGCTCGACGGCGCTGCGCCGGGCGATGCCGATGTTGCCGCTGGCCAGGTAGCGCAGGCCGCCGTGCACCAGTTTCGAACTCCAGCGGCTGGTGCCGAACGCCAGGTCGTGCTTCTCCACCAGTGCCGTCCGCAGGCCGCGCGACGCCGCGTCCAACGCGATCCCGACGCCGGTGATGCCGCCGCCGATCACGGCGACGTCCACGGGTTCACCGTCGGCCAGGGCTTGGAGTTCGGAGGTACGACGGGCAGCGTTTAACGCGGTCGGGTGATCCATCAGGACAGGTATCCGTTCAGTGAGTGGGTGAGTTCGGCGGCGAGCGCTTCGTCGTCGAGGATCGGTTTGACGATGTCGGCGGATTGGATGGTCGACTGGGCGATCAGCAACACCATGGTTGCGAGCTGACGCGGGTCGCCGGGCCGCACACTGCCCGACCGCTGCGCAACTTCCAGCCGCGCCGCCATGCCTTCGATCAGGAACAACTGGCTGGCGCCGAGCCGCTCGGTGATGTAGACGCGGGCCAGCTCCGAGTGCATCACCGACATGATCAGTTCGTCCCGGCGCAACCGGTTCGCGACCGCGACCATCTGGTTCACCAGCGCCTCACGGTCGTCACCGTCGAACGGCACCTCACGCATCACCGCGGTGATGTGGTTGGTCAGCAAGGTCGACATGATCGACTGCGTGTCCGGCCAGCGGCGGTAGACCGTCGGACGGCTCACGCCGGCGCGACGGGCGATCTCGGCGAGGGTCACCCGGTCGGCGCCGAAATTCACCACACAGCTGGCCGCCGCGGCAAGGATTCGATCCCCGGTGTCCAGATTAGGATCGTTACTCATTGACACCATGTGTAATACTGTAACGCATGACGCACCTCGAGCAACTCCTTCCGCCGATGAAATGGAACGCGTGGGGAGATCCCGCCGCCGCCAAGCCGCTGTCCGAGGGGATCCGGTCCCTGCTCAAGCAGGTTGTGGGACTTGATGATTCGGCGCCAACCGAGCTGGAAGCCGACCAGGTGACGCTGCGCCCGACCGCCCTGTCGCAGGAAGACCAGGACGGGCTCGCCAAGATCGTCGGCCCTGAGTTCTTCCGCACCGCGGATCGCGACCGCTTGTTGCACGCCGGCGGCAAGTCCACTCCGGACCTGCTGCGCCGTAAGGACCGGGGCGTCCAGGATGCTCCCGACGCGGTACTGCTACCGGGCGACGACGAGGCCGTCGCCGCCATCCTCGGTTACTGCTCCGACCGCGGCATCGCCGTCGTCCCGTTCGGCGGTGGGACCAACGTCACCGGCGGGCTCGATCCGACCCGCGGTCAGTTCGGTGCCGTGATCTCGCTGGATTTGCGGCGTTTCAACCAATTGCATTCCCTCGACGAGGTGTCCGGCATTGCCGAACTGGGCGGCGGCGTCACCGGCCCGGAGGCTGAACGGCTGCTCGGCGAGCGCGGCTTCTCGCTCGGGCATTTCCCGCAGAGCTTTGAGTACGCCACCATCGGCGGCTTCGCCGCGACCCGGTCCTCGGGTCAGGATTCAGCTGGCTACGGCCGCTTCAACGACATGATCCTCGGTCTGCGCTTGGTCACCCCGGTCGGCGTATGGGACCTGGGCAGAGTGGCGGCCTCAGCCGCCGGACCCGACCTGCGCCAGCTGGCGATCGGTTCCGAAGGCACGCTCGGCGTCATCACCAAAGTCCGACTTCGGGTACACCGGGTGCCGGAAACCGCCCGCTACGAGGCCTGGTCGTTCCCGGACTTCGCCACCGGCGTCGCGGCGCTGCGCGCCGTCACCCAAACCGGCACCGGGCCGACCGTCGTCCGGCTCTCCGACGAGGCCGAAACCGGTGTCAACCTCGCGACCCATGAAACGATCGGCGAAAATCAAAGCGGGGGTGGGTGTTTGGGTCTGACGGTGTTCGAGGGCAGTAAAGAGCACACCGAGAGCCGGCACGCCGAGACCCGCGCACTGCTGCAGGCCCACGGCGGCACATCGCTGGGCGAAGAGCCGGCCAAGACCTGGGAGCACGGGAGGTTCAGCGCACCGTACCTGCGTGACTCCTTGCTGGCCGCCGGCGCGCTCTGCGAGACGTTGGAGACCGCCACCGACTGGTCCAACATCCCCGCGCTGAAGGCCGCGGTGACCGAAGCGCTGACGTCCTCGCTGGCCGAATCCGGCACTCCGGCACTGGTGATGTGCCACGTCTCCCACGTCTACCCCACCGGCGCGTCGTTGTACTTCACCGTGGTGGCCGGCCAGCGCGGCAACCCGCTCGAGCAGTGGTGGGCCGCCAAACGGGCCGCCTGCGATGCCATCATGGCCACCGGCGGCACCATCACTCATCACCATGCGGTGGGCGCCGACCACCGCGCGTGGATGCGCGAGGAGGTCGGTGATCTGGGCGTGCAGGTGTTGCGCGCGGTCAAGACAACTCTCGACCCGGCCGGAATCCTCAACCCCGGCAAGCTAATTCCGTGACCGCAGAAGACTCGGTTACCGGCCGGCTGAGCCGGCGCGAGATCGCCAGGGTGACCGCGCTGACCAATCCGCTGTCGGGCCACGGCGCCGCTGTCAGCGCATCGCATCGAGCGATCGCCCGGCTCAAGCATCGGGGTATCGAGGTCGTCGAGATCGTCGGTGAAGACGCGGACGACGCCCGGTACCTGCTGGCCGCCGCGGTCGAGAAGGGCACCGACGCGGTCGTGGTCACCGGCGGCGACGGCGTCATCTCCAACGCGTTGCAGGTGTTGGCCGGCACCGATGTCCCGTTGGGCATCATCCCGGCGGGCACGGGCAACGACCATGCCCGCGAATTTGGTATTCCCACAAAGGATCCCGAGGCCGCCGCGGATGTCGTGGTAGACGGATGGTCGGAAACCATTGACCTGGGCCGCATTCGCGACCGAAACGGCGTCGATAAGTGGTTCGGCACGGTCGCAGCCACCGGATTCGACTCGCTGGTGACCGACCGGGCCAACCGGATGACCTGGCCGCACGGACGCCTGCGCTACTACCTCGCCATGTTCGCCGAACTGTCGCAGCTGCGCCTGTTGCCGTTCCGGATGGTGCTGGACGGAACACACGAGATCGAGGCCGATCTCACCATGACCGCCTTCGGCAACATGCGGAGCTACGGCGGTGGAATGCTGATCTGCCCCAACGCCGATCGGACCGACGGCCTGCTCGATCTGACCATGGTCAAGTCCGAGTCACGGACCAAGCTGATTCGCTTCTTTCCCACCGCCATCAAGGGCACCCACATCGGACTCGACGAGGTGACCACCGCGCGAGCCAAGACAGTCGATGTCGAGTGTCCGGGGATCAACGTCTATGCCGACGGCGACTTCGCGTGTCCGCTGCCGGCCGAGATCTCGGCGGTACCGGCGGCACTGCACGTCCTGCGTCCCCGCGGTTGAAAGTGCACAATCCGGGCGACGCCTAATGTGCAAACTGCACTGTATTTTCACGCACTTGAAGAATTCGTCGGGAAGCCACTGAGATTCAAATTGGGTGACAGTTAGTATCTGCGCGTAGTCACGGGGGGGATTACCCGGACGGAGGGCCAAGCGTGCCTAGCCTGATAGCAATCCCGGAAATGATGACAGCTGCGGCCGCGGAGCTGCAAAGTGTCAACGCAGCGCTCATCGCGGCCAACACGGCGGCGAAGTTTCCGACCGTCGGGCTTTTGGCCGCCGGCGCCGACGAGGTCTCGGCGGCAGTCACAGCGCTGTTTTCCAACCACGGGCTGACCTATCAACAGCTCAGCGCCGAAGCGGCGGTATTTCACGAGCGATTCGTGCAGGCATTGACCGGCGGCGGGGCTGCCTACGCGACGGCTGAGACCGCAAACGCTTCGCTGCAGGCCTTGCAGCAGGACTTCTTGAACGCAGTCAACGCGCCGACATATGCCCTGCTGGGCCGGCCGCTGATTGGCGACGGGGCCGACGGGGGCACGGTTGGCGGCGTGGGGCAGCCTGGTGGAGCCGGCGGCTTGCTGTACGGCAGCGGCGGGGCGGGCGGCGCAAGCACCAACGCAGGCGTGGCAGGCGGCGCCGGAGGTGCTGCGGGATTGATTGGCAATGGCGGCATGGGCGGGGCCGGAGGGCCGAATGGGGTCGGCGGAGCCGGTGGTCACGGCGGGTGGCTGTATGGCAACGGCGGAGCCGGCGGCCTCGGTGGAGACAGCAACAATCCGCTGTCCATCTTTGGCCACGGGGGTGCCGGTGGCAATGCCGGGCTGATCGGCACCGGCGGCAACGGCGGCAACGGCGGTAAGGGAATTGCCACTACCGGCGGAGCCGGCGGTCAGGGCGGATGGCTGTACGGCGACGGCGGCGCGGGGGGTGACGGCGGGTCAAGCAACGCAGGCTCGCTTGCCGGCGGGGTGGGTGGTGCCGGTGGCTCGGCCGGACTGATCGGCAACGGTGGTGCCGGTGGCCACGGCGGCACCACAACAGCCAATCGTTTCGGCGGCGACGGCGGCGACGGCGGCGCCGGCGGGTGGTTGCTGGGGAACGGCGGCCAGGGCGGCGACGGCGGGCGCGGCGAATTCGGCTCCCTGGCGGAGGGAGTCTACGGCGGCGGCAACGGCGGTGCCGGCGGCCACGCCCGAGGATTGTTCGGCGGGGGTGGCGATGGCGGAACCGGCGGCTACGGGGGCGACGGAGACTTCGCGACCACGCAAGACGGTGCGCCAGGCGGCATAGGCGGCAACGGCGGGGCCGGTGGCAACGCTGGATGGCTGTCCGGCAATGGCGGCGCAGGCGGCGCAGGCGGCGCAGGCGGAGCAGGCGGACAGCCTCTCCTCGAAGGAAATGGCGGCAGAGGCGGACCAGGCGGCAGCGGCGGGGCCGGCGGGAGGGGTGGATTGTTCTCCGGCAACGGTGGGTTCGGCGGCATTGCCGGTGCGGGCGGAGCCGGCAATAACAGCGGTGGGATCGGTGTCGCTGGAACCGGCGGCGACGGCGGATCAGGCGGCAACGGCGGTGCCGCCGGTTGGTTCTACGGCAACGGCGGCGCCGGCGGAAGCGGCGGTACCGGTGGTGCCGGCGGACTCGCCGGGGACGGCATTACCAAGGGGGCAGGTGGTGACGGCGGAAGCGGTGGCGCCGGAGGCAGCGCGCAGCTGATCGGCGATGGTGGCAACGGCGGCGACGGCGCCGCAGGGGGCGACGGCACTCCCCACGGCCTCGCCGGTAGCGGGGGCGCCGGCGGTGCCGCGGGCTCCTGGTCCGGCAAGGCCGGTGTCTCCGGCGCCGACGGCTGACGCAACCTGACCGCTCGTCTCCGGCGGCGTGTAACAACGCACCTTGGTATGACGACTTCTTTCCCAGACCTGCTGATTGGGGAGGAAAGATGTCACGGCTGCGCCGAACCGCCTCGATTTCCGCCGCAGCTGCGCCGCTGACCGCCGCGCTGTGCCTCACCCCCTTCGCCCATGCAAGCGAAGTCGCATCCTGGAACGGCGAATACGTCATGGTGCTCGGCGCCAATGCGAAGTCCGGCACCAGCATCGCGGCCGGGCAGAACGAGTTTGCCCATCGCACCAGTGTTTCCATCACTTCTAGTTGCACCGCGGGCGTATGCACCGCGACCGTCACCAACCCGCCGCCGCCCAAGAACGATTCAATGCCCAAGACCATCGAATTCACCTGGAACGGTGCGCAGTGGGTCCGCGAGATGACCTGGAATTGGGACTGTCTGCTGCCCGACGGAACCGTCGAATACGATCCGGCGAAGTCGATTACCGTCTACACGCCGGGGCAGTATGGCATTCTCACCGGTGTCTTCCACACCGATATCGCCAGCGGCGCCTGCAAGGGCAATGTCGACATGCCGGTGTCGGCGAAACCCGTGTCTGGTCCGGTTACGTAGTCACGCACCGCCCGCTCCTTCACAAACGCGGGCGGAAGATATGCGATTGGCAAAACCTCATCGAGGATTTGCTGCAAATCCGCGAAACCGTGCAATTATGAGCCGGTCACATCTTCCGATGGTCAGAATCTCTTCCAGGTGAGAGGCCCGCGATGTTGCAACTAATTGCCGCACCCGATCTGATTTCGGCAGCCGCAGCAAATGCGTCGGGCATCGGCTCCTCGATCGGGGGGGCAAACCTGGCGGCGCTGGCTCCGACCAGCACAGTGATGGCCGCCGCGGCGGACGAAGTATCAGAGGCGATCGCATCGCTGTTTTCCGGCCACGCGCTGGACTACCAGACGTTCAGTGCGCGGGTAGAGGCGTCGTATCAGCAATTCGTGCGGGCATTGAGCGCCGCCAGCGGGGCCTATGCCGCCGCCGAGGCGGCCAGCGCCGGCCCGCTGCAGCCCGTTCTCGACGTGATCAATGCGCCGACGAACTTCCTGTTGGGGCGGCCATTGATCGGTGACGGGACCAACGGCGTGGCCGGCACGGGGCAGGCCGGTGGGGACGGCGGGATCCTGTGGGGCAACGGCGGCACGGGCGGATCGGGTGGCGCTGGGCAAGCAGGTGGCCGCGGTGGCAATGCCGGTTTGATCGGCAACGGCGGCACGGGCGGCGCCGGCGGTCTGCGCGGCGGCGTGGGCGGCGCCGGCGGCACCGGTGGATGGTTGCTGGGTAACGGGGGAGCCGGTGGCACCGGGGGATTCGGCGGCAACGTGTACCCCGTCGGAACCGTTGCGGCGGGCGCCGGTGGAATCGGCGGACGCGCGTTGTCCTTCTTCGGCAGCCCGGGCGGGACCGGTGACGCCGGCACCTTCCTCCCGGTCATGTTTGCGACCCCGCAGGAGGCCGCAGCGTGGGCCTTGGCGACCCCGGACGCAAACTTCCTGCTGATCGGAACGGACGGAACGAATCTCAGCAGGGTCCTTGCCGATCCCGCCAACTTGCACTTCCGCGCTCTGATGGAGCAGAGCGTTACGTCCGCGTCGACGATCGTCGGGCACACCACCATCTCCAACCCGTCGTGGACGACCATTCAGACCGGTGTGTGGGGCGAGACGACTGGGGTGACCAATAACATCTTCACCCCCTGGACATATGACGACTGGCCGACCGTCTACAACCACCTCGAGAACGCCTACGGCGACGCCGTCAACACGACGGTCATCGCGGACTGGAAGGTCATCACCGACATCGCTGCAGCCGGCTCGAACCCGGCCGATCACTACGAATTCGTTCCGCAGGTCCCGGGCGATGCAAGCTGGGAACTCACGTCAAATCTGGTAGCTGAAAAGGCGATAGACGCGATTGGCCTGGCCGATCCTCTCAAGAGCAATTTGATCTTCGCGTACTTCACCGGCCCCGACGTCAACGCGCATGCCTTCGGCGGTGATTCGCCGCAGTACGCGGCCGCGCTGCGGAACATGGATGCCAATCTCGGTTACCACACAGTCGGCGGTGGCGGCCTGTTGGGTGCGGTGGCACAGTGGGAGTTCGAAAACCCCGGCGAGCAATTCTCCGTGATGGTCGTCACCGACCATGGCGAACTAGGACCCCCGCAACCGGGCGGCATCACGCACGGCTTCCAATCACCCATTGAGACAGCCTCATTCGTGATCTTCGACCAGGCCTTCAACGATATGTACGACGGGTACATCAATAACTCATGGCAGATCGTCAGTTCGACGCCGACGATTCTCGATCAGTTCTACCTCCCGCAGCCGGGGTATATGCAGGGCGCGCCACTGACCAGCCCTGTCTTCGCCGGCACTTATGTGAATCCCGACCCCAACCTGTTCAGTGTGGTCACCGCCGATTTCGCCGCGCAGGGCTATCCCGACATCGCAACCAACATCAACCTGACGGCGCGCACGCTCGTCTCGTCGATCCCCTACCTGGCATACGAGCCGATAGCCGGCATCATCCATTCAGTGCCGGAATTCTTGCAGGTACCGGTCTCCTGGATCGGCGCCGGCGTCTACCAAGCCCTCAACATTCCGGCACAGATGTTTGTCCGGTTCACCGGGGTGACCGGCAACGAAATCATCCCGCCGATACTCAACCCGTTCCTCACCGATTAGGCCGAGGAGACGCGAAAGCCCCCGACACGCCGGGCGTGCGGGGGCTTTCGCGTCTGCTCGCGGGACCTAGCCGACGCCGCGGCTCAGCCAGGTCACCTCGCCGGCGTCGCCGCCGTCGCGATACACCTCGAGCGCCTCGTCCCACGCCGTGCCTAGCACCGAATCCAATTCGGCGGCAAGGGTATCGGCGCCCTGAGCCATCAGCCGGCGCAACCGCATCTCCCCCACCATGATGTCGCCGTTGGCGCTCATCGCACCGCTCCACAGCCCCAGCTGCGGAGTGTGACTGAACCGCTGGCCGTCCACGCCGGGGCTGGGATCCTCGGTGACTTCAAACCGCAAGACCGACCATGAGCGCAACGCGTTCGCCAACCGGGCACCCGTCCCGACGGGACCCACCCAGTTGGTGACCGCGCGCAACTGCCCGGGCATGGCCGGCTGCGGGGTCCACACCAAGTTCGCCTTGGCTTGCAGGGTCGACGACAACGCCCACTCGACATGCGGGCATACCGCCGCTGGGGAGGCGTGGACGTACACCACACCGCCGGTCACGTCGGCAAACTGATTCGACGCACGCATCTTTTGCTCCTTCGGTTCCACGAGGGACGTCTTCCCCAACGACCTGGTGAACCCGACGAGCGAGATACTTGCTGATATTTATGTGTCCTGCGTGTCTATTGTGCCTTGTGATACCGGTGTTGCGCTAGTGTGTGTTTTTCCCGGTCACTGCGCGCCGATGACTCGGTCCGATACCGCAGGCCAGAGGTCCAACGCCCACTCACCGAAATCACGGTCGGTGAGCACCACCAAGGCCAGATCGGCTTGCGGATCCACCCAGAGGAAGCCGCCTGACTGGCCGAAATGCCCGTAGGTCCGGGCGGAATTGCTAGCCCCGGTCCAGTGCGGGGACTTCCCATCCCGCAGCTCGAAGCCCAGCCCCCAGTCGTTGGGCCGCTGCACTCCGTAGCCGGGTAGCACGCCGTTGAGCCCGGGGAACTGCACGGTCGTCGCGTTGTCGTGCATCTGCGTCGACACCGTCGTCGGCCGCAGCAGATCCCCGGCGAACGCAGCGAGGTCAGCAACCGTCGAGGTCACCCCGAATCCGGCGGCGGCGGTCCCGCCCTCGAGCGACGTATCGGTCATGCCCAGCGGCTCACACACCGCCTCGGCCAGATAGCGACCGAACTCGATTCCCGACTCGCGCTCGATCGTTTCGGCGAGCACGGTGAAGCCGTAGTTCGAATACATCCGGCGGGTGCCGGGCCGGGCCAGCGTGTCGTTGGATGACATGGCCAGTCCCGACGCGTGGGCCAGCAGGTGGCGGATCGTGGACCCGGCGGGCCCGGCCTCGGTGTCGAGGTCGACGACGCCTTCCTCGATAGCGATTTGGGCGGCCCGGGCGACGATCGGCTTGGTGACCGACGCCAACGCGAACGGGTGCCCGGTGTCGCCGTGGCTGGCCCGCACTCCGTCCGGCCCGACGACGGCCGCGGCGACGTTGGGTACCGGCCAGTCGCCAAGTCCGGAGAGCACACCCATCACTTGGTGGCGATGTAGTAGTTGTTCAGCGGGTCGGACTCGATCTCGGCCACCCGCACGTTCGCAAACCCGGCCTCGGCCAGCATCGCGGTGGCCAGCTGTGTGCCCCACGCCGTGCCCAGTCCGGCGCCGTCCAGCGCCAGCGACACCGTCATGCAATGCATCAGCGAGGTGGTGTACAGATAGGTGCTCATCGGCCGGTCGACGTTCTCTTCGAGTCGGCTCGACGCCTTGATGTCGGCCATCAACAGCACCCCGCCGGGGCGCAGCGCACGGTGGATGTTGGCCAGCACCCGGGCCGGTTGCGCCTGATCGTGAATCGCGTCGAAGACGGTGATTACGTCATACGCGCCATCCTTGTCCAGCTCTGCCAGGTTGGCGCGCTCGAAGATGGCGTTGGTCAGACCAAGTGCAACAGCCTCCCGCCCACCCGTCGCGATGGCTTCCTCGGAGAAGTCGATGCCGGTGAAGCGGCTGTCCGGAAACGCCTGCGCCATCACGTTGACGGCGTGACCGCTACCGCAGCCGAAGTCGGCGACGTCGGCGCCAGACCGCAACCGCTCCGGAAGTCCGTCGACGAGCGGCAGCACGACGTCGACAAGCGACGCGTCGAAAATCGCGCCACTCTCCTCGGCCATCAACTGGTGGAAGCGCGGGTATTCGCTGTACGGCAGCCCGCCGCCCTCCCGGAAGCAGCCGACGATCTTCTGCTCGACGTTGCCGAGCAGCGGCAGAAACTGCGCCACCACCGCGAGGTTGTTGGGCCCCGCGGCGCGGGTGATCGCCTGCGCCCGGTAGGCCGGCAGGGTGTAAGTGCCCGTGTCGGCGTCGTAGTCGACGACGTGCCCCGTGGTCACGCCGCCCAGCCACTCGCGCACGTAGCGCTCGTTCAGGCCGGCGGCCTCGGCGATCTGCGCGCTGGTCGACGGCGGCAACCCGGCCATCGTGTCAAACAGACCGGTCTGATGCCCAATGCTCAACAACAGCACCAGGCTGGCGCAGTCGATCGCGCCCACGATCCGGGCGCTGAATTCCTCGGTACTTTCGGTAGCCGACTCGGTTGTCGTCATGGTCAGCGACGCTACACCGGCCGGCCGCGCGGCTCACCGCCCCGAACACTAGGTTGAAACCATGAGTCAGACAGTGCGCGGCGTGATTTCACGGTCCAAAGGCCAGCCCGTCGAGGTGGTCGACATCGTCATCCCCGACCCCGGGCCCGGCGAGGCCGTCGTCGACATCATCGCGTGCGGTGTCTGCCACACCGACCTGACCTACCGCGAGGGCGGCATCAACGACGACTACCCGTTCCTGCTCGGCCACGAGGCCGCGGGCACCGTTGAGGCGGTCGGGCCAGGCGTCACCAACGTCGAGCCGGGCGACTTTGTGATCCTGAACTGGCGGGCGGTCTGCGGGCAGTGCCGGGCGTGCAAGCGTGGCCGGCCGCACCTGTGCTTCGACACCTTCAACGCCGAACAGAAGATGACGCTGACCGATGGCACCGAACTCACTCCTGCCCTGGGCATCGGGGCGTTCGCCGACAAGACGCTGGTGGCATCCGGTCAGTGCACCAAGGTCAACCCTGAAGCCGATCCCGCCGTGGCCGGCCTGCTCGGCTGCGGGGTGATGGCCGGGATCGGAGCGGCCATCAACACCGGCGGCGTCACCCGCGACGACACCGTCGCGGTGATCGGCTGCGGCGGTGTCGGTGACGCCGCGATCGCCGGTTCCGCGCTGGTGGGGGCGCGCAAGATCATCGCGGTCGACACCGACAACACCAAGCTGGACTGGGCACGCAATTTCGGTGCCACCCATACCATCAATAGTTCCGAGCTTCACTCGGAAAAAGACCTCGTGGAGACGATTCAGGACCTGACCGACGGGTTCGGCGTGAACGTCGTCATCGACGCGGTCGGCCGGCCGGAAACCTGGAAGCAGGCGTTTTACGCCCGCGACCTCGCAGGCACCGTGGTGTTGGTCGGGGTGCCGACACCCGACATGCGGCTGGACATGCCGCTGGTCGACTTCTTCTCGCACGGCGGGGCGCTGAAGTCGTCGTGGTACGGCGACTGCCTGCCCGAGCGGGACTTCCCCACCCTGATCGACCTGTACCTGCAGGGTCGGCTGCCGCTGGACAAGTTCGTCTCCGAGCGGATCGGCCTGGACGACATCGAGGAGGCGTTCCACAAGATGCACGACGGCAAGGTGCTGCGTTCGGTGGTGGTGCTGTAATGGTCGCCATCGACCGGGTAGTCACCCACGGCACCTTCGAACTCGACGGCGGCAGTTGGGAAGTCGACAACAACATCTGGCTGATCGGTGACAATTCCAACGTGGTGGTGTTCGACGCCGCCCACGAAGCCGATCCGATCGTCGAAGCCGTCGCCGGCCGCCATGTGGTCGCGGTGGTGTGCACTCACGGGCACAACGACCACGTCACGGTGGCTCCCGAACTCGGTGAGACGCTTGACGCGCCCGTGCTGCTACATCCCGCCGACGAGGTGCTGTGGCGAATGACGCATCCGGACAAGGAGTTTCGATCGATCGGCGACGGCGAGACGTTGAAGATCGCCGGGACCGAATTACGCGCGCTGCACACGCCCGGCCACTCTCCGGGATCGGTCTGCTGGTATGTGCACGACCTCGGGGTGGTGTTCAGCGGCGACACACTCTTCTCAGGTGGACCGGGCGCCACCGGACGCTCCTACTCCGACTTCCCGACGATCCTGCAGTCGATCTCTGAGCGCCTCGGGAAGCTGCCCGGCGACACCGTCGTGCACACCGGCCACGGTGACAGCACCACCGTCGGCGAGGAGATCGTGCACTACGAGGAATGGGTGGCCCGCGGGCACTAGGTGCCGCTACAGGCTACATCCCGTCCAAGATGCGACGCTTCTCCGTCTCGAACTCCTGCTCACTCAGTGCCCCGGAATCCCGCAGCGCGGCAAGGGTTTTCAGTCGTTCCAACCTGACACCCTGATCGCCCGGTTCGTAGGCCGTCTGCGACCGATAGACCGGCGGCGGCACCACATAGGTGCCGGGCGCCGCCGCCGCGGGTATGGCCGCCCGCTTGGCGCGACTCAGCCACACCACCGACAGGAACACATCGATGAGGCTGATCACAAAAAGGGCCACGAACACCCAGACCAGATCACCGTGGGAACTCTTGTGGCCGAAGGCGAGTCGCGGATTGATGTATCCATTGACCTGCCCGTCGGTGGCGACGTTGAAGTCGGCCTCCTGTGGCACGTGCACGTTCCACACCCGTACGTGGGCGTCATTGTTGACGGTCGTTGTGCCGCCGATGCTTTCCACCAATTCCGGCTGCGGCACCCCTTCGGGCGGCGTGATGGAAATGCGAAGCGGCGGCACCGGCAGGCCGCCATCGGAACCGATGACCAGGGTGTGCAGGCTGACGGTCGCATCTCCGGCCGGCAGGTGCACGCTGCCCGATCCGGGGATGGGCACCTCGCCGTAGGCGTTGTATTTGTCCAAGAAAAACGCGTTGAGCACCAGGGTCACGATGAATCCGACGACCGCCACCACAAGCATCAGAATGGCCAGCGCCAGCGACATCTTGGCGACCCGTCTGCTGTTCATGCACGCAGTGTGTCACGTGTCGAACACCGAGACAGTCCATCTCCGCAAGCTGATATTCGTGGGGCGATGAGCGGGAACCAGTGGGACGGAGGACACTGGTTCCGACCGAAGTGCGAGGGACCCGGAAAGGAGCCGACGCATGGCCCACAATCTGATCGCCACGGTGCCGGATCTGTCCGGCAAGGTGGCCGTGGTAACCGGATCCAACAGCGGCCTGGGACTCGGGCTGGCCAAACGACTTTCGGCGGCCGGCGCCGACGTGGTAATGGCGATTCGTAATCGCGCCAAGGGTGAGGCCGCCATCGAGCAGATCCGGTCCTCGGTGCCCGACGCGAAGCTGACCATCCGGCCGTTGGACCTCTCGTCGCTGGCATCCGTGGCGGCCCTGGGTGAACAGCTGAACGCCGACGGTCGCCCGATTGACATTCTGATCAACAACGCCGGCGTGATGACCCCGCCGGAACGGGACACCACCTCGGACGGTTTCGAACTGCAATTCGGCAGCAACCATCTCGGGCATTTCGCACTGACCGGGCATCTGCTGCCGCTGCTGCGCGCGGCGAAAAGCGCGCGGGTGGTCTCGTTGAGCAGCCTTGCCGCCCGCCGCGGCCGCATCCACTTCGACGACCTGCAGTTCGAGAAGTCCTACTCGTCGATGTCCGCCTACGGACAATCGAAGCTGGCGGTGTTGATGTTCGCCCGCGAACTGGACCGGCGCAGCCGCCAGGCCGGCTGGGGCATCGTCTCCAACGCGGCACACCCCGGCCTGACCAAGACCAATCTGCAGATCAGCGGCCCGTCGCATGGCCGAGAGAAGCCGGCGGTCATGCAGCGGTTCTACACCGCCTCTTGGCGTTTTGCCCCCTTCCTTTGGCAGGAGATCGACGAGGGCATCCTGCCCGCGTTGTATGCCGCCGTCACACCACAGGCCGAGGGCGGAGCGTACTACGGCCCGAAGGGCTTTTATGAGGCCGCCGGTGGCGGGGTCACCGAGGCGAAAGTGCCGGCGCGCGCCGCCAACGATGCTGACTGTCAACGGCTTTGGGAGATTTCGGAGCGGCTCACCGGTGTCAGTTTCCCGGCGCAGAGCTGAACCCGGCATGCGGCTGCCCGAATCCAGCATCGTGGTTCGGCCGGAGCCGATGGAAAGCGGGACCTACACGCAATCGTCGCGCCTGCAGGCCGCCGGGCTGTTGCCCGCAGTAGCGTTGTTCGAGCACGCCGCGCACCAAGTGCCGCTGCCCAGACCGCCGCAACCGATCGTGGTCGCCGACTACGGCGCTGCCACGGGCCACAACTCGCTCAAGCCGATGGCCACCGCGGTCGGAGTATTGCGGTCCCGGACCCGACATGACCACCCGATCCTGATGACGCACACAGACGTGCCGGAAAACGACTTCACCGCCCTGTTCCGCACCCTATCCGACGACCCGGACAGCTACCTGAACAACGATCCGGCGACTTTCACGTCCGCGGTGGGCCGTTCCTTCTACGACCAGATCCTGCCGACCGGCGCGGTCAACCTCGGCTGGACCTCGTGGGCGATTCAATGGCTCAGTCGGGTTCCCGCCGACGCTCCGCAGTTCACCGACCACGTGCAGGTGGCCTACAGCACGAACGTCGCGGCCCGCAAAACCTACGAGCACCAGTCGGCGATCGACTGGAACGACTTCGTGGCCTATCGGGGACGCGAGTTGTGTCCCGGTGGTCGGTTGGTGGTGTTGACCATGGCTCTGGATGACGACGGTGAATTCGGGTACCGGCCGCTCAACGAGGCATTGATGACGGCGCTGCATGATTTGGCCGATCGGGGGCTGGTGGGCGGCGAGGAGGTGGAGCGCATGGTGATCCCCGTGATCGCTCGTACCGAGAAGGACTTTCGCGCTCCCTTCTCCCCCCGTGGTTGGTTCGAGGGCCTGACGATCGATCATCTCGACATGTTCAACGCCGACGACAGGTTCTGGGCCCGCTACCAATCGGATTCAGACGCGGACGCTTTCGGTGCACAGTGGGCAGCGTTCGCGCGTGCCGCACTTTTCCCGACGCTGACGGCCGGACTGGACGGCGGCATCGCTGATCCGCGGGCAAGCGATTTCGTGCGGGCACTCGAGGCCGCCGTGGCCGATCGGCTGGCCCACGCGCCGGAACCGATGCGCATTCCCCTCGCCGCGCTTGTGCTGGTAAAACGCGGTTCGCGATAGCCGGAGGTTCGGAGCGACGCTTCAGTGGGTAACCACTGGACGGGTCGGTCGCACAGCAACTCCATAGGGGGCCAGTCAGCATGAGCGCGCACGACGATTCGGCGGACAAGGACGCCAAGGACGCCGGCGGCGGCGTGGACACTGCCGAGGCGCCGAAGGACGACTCGAAACCAAAGGACGACTCGAAACCAAAGGACGACTCCGAAGCTAAGGACGACTCCGAAGCCAAGGACGACTCCAAAGCTGAGGGCACGCCCAGCGGTGCCAACCAGACCGAGAAGCCCGAGCCTGACGAAGAGCACAAAGAAAAGGCTCAAGAGATGATGACGGCCTACGAGGACCGTCCCACTCTGGTGATGCCCGGGTCGGGTAAGACCATCGCCGGCACCGCGGTCAACGACTGGCTCGACGACGACGGCAATCCGAAGTTCGCCGAGGACGAGGATTCTCCGGCTGCCCAAGCCAAGAAGGAAAAGGGCAACGACGACTCGGGCACCGGATCGGACTCCCAATCGAACTCCGAATCGGACAAGGCTGACAGCGCGAAAGACGACTCGCAGCAAGCCGATTCACAGCAAGATGACCCGAGCGAGAAGGCCTCTGCCAAAGCTGAAAGCGGCAGCGAGGACACCGAGAAGGGTGGCACCAAGAACGAGAGCGCCCGCGCCGCAGCGGCCGACGAAAACGCCGGAGACCGCGACAAGTCGATCGAGCAGCTGAATCAGGAAGCCGAAGAGCGAGTCAAAGAGAATCTCGAGAAAGACAAAGAGTTCAACCAAGAGATCATCAAGGCGACCAAAGAAGACCGCGAACAGCACAAAGCCGAGCGGTAGCGCCGTTAAGGCGGTCCGGGAACGGCCGGGCCGTTACCCGGTAACTGCGGGAGCCCGGGGATCTGCGGCAGTTGCGGTAGCGGGTTCTGCGGGTTGTTCTGCCCCGGCAGTTGCGGTAGCTGCGGTAACTGCGGCGGCGTCGTGGGTAGCGGCGGCGGCGTGGATGGCACCGGTGGTGGACTCGAAGGCGGCGACGGCGGCGACGGCTGCTGGGTTTGCTGCGTCTCGGTGGGTTGTTGCGGCGGGGGCGCCTGAGTGGTCCGCCGCGGCGGCGGCGGAGGTTCCTGCGTCGACGGCTGCGGTGGCGGCTCCGACGATGGCGCCGGTTCGGGACTGATGCTATCGGTCTCGGTTGGCGTCGGCGCGGGCGACGAGGGCGGCGGGCTGGCCGCGCTGGACGGCGTAGCGGGCACCGTGTTCACTCGCGGTGAGTTCGTCCCATGCTTGTTTGCGGAGCTCAAGCCGATCGCGATCGCGGTCCCGACCAACAGCACGGCGACGGCGGTGCTGATGATGATCACCGCCGGCAGGCGGTACCAAGGGATCGGTGGGGACTTGCGTTCGGCTTTCGGCCGGTCTTCGCGCTCGAACTTCATCTGCGGGCGGGCCGAAGTCAGGCCCGAACCACCGTGCTCACCGTGCTCGCCGGACGCCGCGACCGGCAGCGCGCGGCTTTCGTCCTCGGCCTCCGACCACGCCAGCGCTGGCTCCATCGTCGGGGCCGGAGGGTCGGCGGGAAAGTCTGGGTACGCCGCACCCACGGCCGCGGCCGGAGCCGCCGCGGCCGCAGCGGTCGCGGCAACAGCGGCCGGCGTGAGCGTCGTCGCGCTGTTGTCACCTGGACCGCGGGCGGCACGCAACGCACCGCCGATTGCCGCGGTGAGTTGCGGTCGCGGCGTCGTGATCACTGGCACCCCAAACCGCCCGGACAGCGAGGTGGTAACCGCCGGTATGTTGGCGCCACCACCTACCGTCGCAATCGCGACGAGTCCATGAATCCCGTTGCGCTGCAACAACTGTTCCAAAGAAAGCAGGACTCCGTCCAAGGCGGGGCGGATCGTTTCCTCGAGCTCGTTGCGGGTCAACCGGATGTCACCGCGGACGCCCGGGACCTCTTCGGCCAGGGTGGTGACGGTGGTCGAGGAGAGCCGTTCCTTGGCGGTGCGGCAGGCGGCGCGTAACCGGGTGAGCGAGCCGATCGCCGCGGTCCCGGACGGATCGAACGAACCGGTCCCCGGCATTTCGGACATGACGTAGGTCAGCAGCGACTGGTCGATGAGATCGCCGGAGAAGTCGTGGTGCCGAACGGTAGGGGCGACCGGCTGGTACTCACCGCTGACATCGACCAGGGTGAGGCTGGTCCCGCTGCCCCCGAAGTCGCAGACGGCCACAATGCCGCGCGCCGGTATCCCCGGGTTGGCGCGGACGGCGAAGAGTGCGGCGGCGGCGTCTGGGAGCAGCGACAGCGGCTTGGCGCCATGCGACCATTCGGACACGCGGCTCAGCGCACCACCCAGCGCGTCGACCGCAAGTGGCGACCAGTGCGCCGGATAGGTCACCGCGACACTTTCGGGCAGAGCACGTCCTCCCGTCGCCGCATACGCCAGCGCGCGTAGGCCGTCGGCGACCAGCGCCTCGCTGCGGTGCATGGAGCCGTCGGTCGCCACAATGCCGACGTGGTCGCCGACCCGCTCCACGAAGTCGGTGATGACCAGTCCCGGCTCGTCGAGTCGGGGGTTCTCCGAGGGGATACCGACTTCGGGCGGCCGCTGCCGGTACAGGGTCAGCACGGGCTTACGGGTGATGGCGTGGTCGGCCGTTACGGCGGCCAGGTTCGTGGCACCGATCGACAGGCCCAGCGCGGGCCTAGCTCCATCTGCCATCCAGGTCCAATCCCCGGGGCTAACGCCCTATGTCTCTAGGTTTTATCCAGCTTTTCGGTGAAAGCTATAGCGTAGCTCTGACTCAGCTGAGCGCCAGCTGTATCAAGATCTCTCCCCGACCATGTTTGCGCTGGTCAGCGAATGGTCCCTGCGCCGGGGATGAGCGGTAGGTCCAGGGCTGTCACCCAACCTGGGGAAAGAGCGTTGACCGCCGGGACCGCGTTGAGGGCCCGCAGCCCGGTTGCCAGGCATCCGGCCGCGGCGGCGTCCCGGCCCGAGCCGTCCGTGAACCGAAAGGCCGTCTCCTGCGAAATGCTCGGTGTCCCTTCGATATCCACCCGGTAGACGTCGTTGTCGTTGCCGGTCGGCCAGTCGGGCGCGGCGTCGAGCCCGATGCGGTTCACGTGCTCGAGCTGGATTCGGGTCTCACCTTGATAGAGCCCATTGATGGTGAACCGGACGGCGGCCACGTTGCCCGCCTTGATAACGCCCTTCGCGGATTTGCGGTCAGTGGGGGTGACCCACTTGTCCCACGTCGTGGTCATCTCGTCCAGCATGATGCCCGCGGCATGAGCGATCATCGGCACCGTCGCGCCCCAGGCGAAGATCAGCACATCGCTGTTTTCCAGCATCGGGCTGTACTCCGGCTCCCGCCCAATGCCCATCTCCCGCTCGTAATCACCCTCATAGTTGGTGTAGTCCAGCAATTCGGAGGCTCGCACCTTGCGGACTTCGGAGCACAGGCCCATCAACGTCATCGGAAACAGGTCGTTAGCAAAACCCGGGTCGATGCCGGTGGTGAAGCAGGACGCCTCCCCCAGTTCGGCGGCCTGCGTGATGGGTTCGATCCAGTTCGGTGGGTTCAGGTGCATGGTCGGCCAGATCCACGGCGTCATCGCAGTCGAACAGACATCGATCCCGGCCCGCAGGAAACGGGTGATCAACGAGATGTTGTCCTTGGCGTGCATCGCAGTCGGCCCGTAATGGACCAGTGCGTCGGGCTTGAGCGCGATCAGGGCATCCACGTCGTCGGTGGCGGTGATCCCGGTCGGTTCGGGTAGCCCGCAGATTTCGCCGACGTCGCGGCCGACCTTGTCCGGGTTGCTCTCCGACCCCAACCAACTCGAACAGCGGGTGTTTGAGTATCTCGGGAATCACCATTCGACCCACGAATCCGGTGCCCCACACCACCACTGTCTTGGGTTCGCCGGCTACAACCGGTTGCGTCATCTGCACCTCCAGCTCAGACCAGTCCCGCGTTCACCCTAAGTTCCGTGTCAAAAGGGTCTCGTATTCGCCCCTGCGTGGTGACAACATGAACAAACATGACCACTTGTCGCGCAGCTTCTATCCTGCTTGCCATCGGCACCGCCTTTGCGGCCACCAGCGGTGTGGCCAGCGCCGTTCCCTTGCCCGGTCAGTTCCCGCAGGTCCGCTACGAGGTCAGCGGTCCAGGCGTCGCTGAATACATCTCGTTCCAGACCCAGAACGGTCAGCAACGGGCGGTGAATGTGCCGCTGCCGTGGTCCACGGAATTCCAGGCGTTCGGCGGGCAGGTGTTCGTCCTGTCCGCGCAAGGACAGGGCACCATCGCCTGCAAGATCATTCTTGACGGCAACGTGGTGAACGACGCGCATTCGACTGGGACACCGGGTAAGGCGGTTTGCTCGCACTGAGCCGGGTGCCGCGGGCATAGGAGGACCGGATGAATCTCAAGTCCCACACCGAGATCCCGACGGCACTTGCGCCCCGGGTGAACGGCACCCCGCCGCCCGATATCCCGCTGGCCGATATTGCGTTGGGCTCATTGGATTTCTGGGCCCTCGACGATGATTACCGGGACGGTGCCTTCGCCACCCTGCGGCGGGAAGCACCGATCTCCTTCTGGCCCGCGATCGAAATCGAAGGGTTCACAGCGGGCGACGGGCACTGGGCGCTGACCCGTCTCGATGACGTGCACTTCGCCAGCCGCCACCCCGAGGTGTTCAGCTCCAGCCCGAACATCGTGATCAGCGACCAGACACCGGAACTGGCCGAATATTTCGGCTCGATGATCGTCATGGACGATCCGCGCCACCAGCGACTGCGGTCTATCGTCAGCAGAGCGTTCACGCCAAAGGTGGTGGAACGCATCGAGTCGTCGGTGCGGGAGCGGGCACACCGGCTGGTCACATCGATGATTGCCAACCATCCCGACGGGCGCGCCGATCTGGTCAGCGAACTCGCCGGACCGCTGCCGCTGCAAGTCATCTGCGACATGATGGGCATTCCCGAAGCGGATCATCAGCGGGTATTCCACTGGACCAACGTGATTCTCGGCTTCGGCGACCCCGATCTCGCCACCGATTTCGAGGAATTCGCCAAGGTGTCGATGGATATCGGCGCCTACGCCACGGCGCTGGCCGAGGACCGCCGCTCAAACCACCACGACGATTTGACGACGGCGCTGGTGGAAGCCGAGGTGAACGGCGAGCGGCTGTCCTCCTCGGAGATCGCAATGTTCTTCATCCTGTTGGTGGTGGCCGGCAACGAGACCACCCGCAACGCGATCAGCCACGGCGTGCTGGCGTTGTCGCGCTATCCCGAGCAGCGCGAGAAATGGTGGGCGGACTTCGACGGCCTGGCGCACAGCGCCGGTGAGGAGATCGTGCGCTGGGCCTCACCGGTGATCTATATGCGCCGCACGCTCACCCGCGATTTCGAACTGAGCGGCACCAAAATGGCTGAGGGCGACAAGGTTACGCTGTGGTACTGCTCGGCCAACCGCGACGAGTCGAAATTCGCCGACCCCTGGACCTTCGATGTCGCGCGCAACCCCAATCCGCACGTCGGCTTCGGCGGCGGCGGTGCCCATTTCTGCCTCGGGGCCAACCTGGCGCGTCGCGAGATCCGGGTGGTGTTCGACGAGTTACGCCGCGAAATACCCGACATCACCGCAACCGCGGAACCGGCGCGGCTGCTGTCCCAGTTCATTCACGGCATCAAGAGCTTGCCGGTGGCCTGGACGGCCCGCTGAGCAGACTCCCTGCTGCAGGAACGAATTGAGTCCGGCGCTCGATTAAGGGTCAGTCCGTAGCGGGAAGCTCGTAGACGAGCAGCTCGCGCGGGTAGACCGTCCAAATGGGGGGCTGCGGAACGCGGGCCACGCAAGCGGTATTGGTGCCCAGCCAGACCAACGCCTTGCGATACTCCTCCAGGCCGGCGGGGCGGAACGGGTAATGGTGGTACAGCGCGAAGGCCTGCATGTGGGCGTAGAGTGCGGCCTTACCGAGCAACCCGTCGGGCATGTCTTCGAAAACGATGATGCGACGGCGCGCGACTCGGCGGCAATCGGCGATCAGGGCGATCGGATCATGGCTGTGGTGCAGCACCTCGCTGAGGATCACGTGATCAAATGAACCGTCCGGGAAGGGAATCGTGCGGCCGTCGAATTCGGCGAATGAAATCTCGGTGACACGAAGGTCTTTCACGTCGATCCCGGTCGGCACCGCGCCGTACATGTCCCGGAGGTAATGCGAGAGATAACCGGTGCCGCAACCGACGTCGAGAACGGTGTCACCGCCGCCGACGTATTCGCCCAGTGCCTCGGCTTGTTCGCGCAGGCGCACCGCGGGCTGCAGGACGTGGTGGAAATCGGTGAGACGACGTCGCATTGTCGGCAACGTATCACGGGCCGGGTCGGTGAGAATGCCGCAACTGTGCCTACACTCGCGCGTGGCCAATCCAGTCAGCGTCAAGCGGATCGCGTTCGCCTGCATGGTGGGCACCACCGTCGAGTTCTACGACTTCTACATCTACGGCACGGCCGCGGCGTTGGTCTTCCCCAACGTCTTCTTCCCTGAGCTCAGCCCGACGCTGGGGACGATCGCTGCCATGGGCACCTTCGCCGCGGCGTTCGTGTCCCGGCCGGTCGGCGGCGCGGTGTTCGGACACTTCGGTGATCGCCTCGGTCGCAAGGCGACGCTGGTGGCCACCATGCTGATCATGGGCCTGTGCACGGTTGCGGTGGGCCTGACGCCCGGAGCGGCGACGATCGGGATAGCCGCGCCGCTGATCGTGTTGGTCCTGCGACTGTTGCAGGGGTTCGCCGTCGGCGGCGAGTGGGCGGGGTCGGCCTTGCTGGCAGCCGAATTCGCGCCGGCCCACCGCCGTGGCAGCTACGGCATGTTCACGGCGGTGGGTGCTGGCATCGCCACTTTGCTCACCAGCCTGACTTTTCTGATCGTCAACGCCACCGTCGGCGAAAAGAGTGCGGCGTTCCTCAACTGGGGATGGCGGGTGCCGTTTCTGCTGAGCGGCTTATTGGTCGCCATCGCGTTGTACGTGCGTCTCGTCATCGACGAAACACCGGTCTTCGCAAGGCAAACGGTGCGTCCACGGGTGCCGCTGGCCGAGGTGCTGCGCCAGCAGCCGGCGCGGGTGGCGCTGGCGTCGGGCAGCTTCGTGGCGCTCTACGCATTCGTGTTCATGGCCGGCACCTATCTGACCAGTTACGCACACAGCCATCTGGGGTTGTCGCGCAATGTCATCCTGTGCGCAGGATTGCTGGGCGGCCTGGCGTGGACGGCGGTCGTGCCGCTGTCGGCGATCTTGTGTGACCGGGTCGGGCGCCGCCCGGTGATCCTGTCTGGATGGGCACTCGGCCTGCCATGGTCGTTCGTCGTGATTGCGCTGATCGACACCGACCGGCCGGTGTTGTTCGCGGCCGCGATTGTTGGGACGTACAGCATCGCCGCATTCACCTACGCCCCGATGGCGTCCTTCGTGCCCGAACTGTTCAGCACGTCGCACCGCTATACCGGCGCCGGGCTGGCGATCAATGTGGCCGGCATTGTGGGCGGGGCGCTGCCGCCGTTGCTCGCCGACCCGCTCAGCGATCGCTACGGCAGCTGGTCGATCGGGCTGATGCTGGCAGTGTTGGTGGCAGTGAGTTTGGTGTGTACCTACGTGCTGCCGGAGACCCTCGGAGGAGCGCTGGAGTAGGCCCCCTTGAGCAGACGCGAAAGCACCCGACGCCGAGCGTGCGGGTGCGTGCTTCCCGCTTGCGGGGGACTGCTCACGCAACTAGCGGCGGCCGGCCTCCGGCTGCCGCAGTTGATCGGCCAGCGCTCGGATCTCGGCGCGCAACTCCTCGATTTGCTTGGCCGTCGCGGCCTGATTCTCGGTGTCGGCGTCCGAGACCCGCTGCACGATCCACGACGCCAGCGACGCCGTCACCACACCCACCAGGCTGATGCCACCGATCATCAGCAGCGCCGCGACCACCCGGCCGGTGACGGTCACCGGATACAGGTTGCCGTAGCCGACAGTGGTCACCGTGGTGATGGACCACCACAGTGCCTTGCCGAAGGAGTCGATGGTGGCACCGGGCTGCCCGCGTTCGGCGTCCAGGATCGCCAGCGATCCCGCGTACACCAACAGGATGACCCCGGAGATCGTGTAGATGAGGATCTGACCGCGGACGGCGCGACCGACGGCCTTCTGCAGCACGCCGAGCAGGACCAGCAGCCGCAGCATCCGCAGCGGCCGCATGAATGGCAGCGCCACCATGATGAGGTCAAAGAGGTGCAGCAGGAACCATTCTCGACGGTTCTCGGCCAGGATCAGGCGAGCTACGTAGTCGACGACGAAGACGCCCCACGCCAGCCAGCACAACAGCCACAGCGCACGCGCTTCGAGTCCGTGCGGCCTGCCGAGTATCTGCACCGAATACATGGCAAGGAAGGCGACGGCGACCAGGGCGAGCGGCCACTCGGTGCGCTGCTTCCACAGTTGTTCCTTGGATTGCACACGGTCAGCGTACGAGTTGATCGGCCAGATCGACGAAATCACAAGCGCTGATGTCGAACTCGTCTTCATAGGCCACATCCGCGGTGGCACAGGCACCGAATTCCAGCGGCCGGGCCACGAAGGCCGTCTGGAAACCGAGCCGACCGGCCGCACGGATGTCGTACTTGTGACTGGCCACCATCATGATTTCGCCGGGCTGCAGGCCGAGGTAGGTGGCGGCCATCCGGTACGCGGCCGGATCGGGCTTGAACACACCGGCCATCTCCGCGGCGAAGACGGCGTCCCATGGCAGACCCGCCCGCTTGGAGATGTTGACCACCGCGCTCACGTCGGCGTTCGACAGGGTCGCCAGGGTGTACCGGGTGCGGAGCCGGGTAAGTCCCGGTATGGCGTCCGGCCACGGTCGCAGCCGCTGCCACGCCAGCGTGAGCTCCTCGCGCTCGGCGGCGGAGAGGTCGCCGGCCCCGGCGTCATCGAGAATGGCGTCGAGGGCGCGACGGTACACCGTGTGCACCGACACCCAAGTGCCCGAGCGGGCCGGCGCCGCGTTCAGCGCCGTGAAGTACTCCGCTCGCCACCGCCGAACCACGTCGGGCCAATCGACTCCCGGGTGCCGGCCGGCGCTGATCCGCCGGGCCTCATCGCACACCGTCGAGTGAAAGTCCGTCGCGGTTCCTTGCACGTCAAATAACAGCGCCTTGAGCACCCGATCGAATCTACGATGTCGCTCGAGGGCAGCGACAGAGACATCAGCGCCGTCGCCACCGAGGAGCGCGAGCCCGACCAGCGGTTCACCCTCGCCAATGAGCGGACCCTTCGATAGCTCAACTGCTGCAACACTTTGCGGCTACCAGAGGTAGACCACTGCGTCCTTGCCGCCAACGCACCTGATCCACGGGTTGGCGCCGTCACCGGCGCATTCCATCAAGAAATTCGCGGCGTTCTTCGGATCGCAGTTCGCGCCGGGCACGGTGAAACAGTCGACAGAGCCTGGCGCCGATACCGTCCGCATCCCCTCGGTGGCGTTGCCGTAGGTGTTCCAGTACGTGCGCAGCACCGTGTTGGCGAAGTAGCAGGACGTCTGCGGGGACCCCGCCCGCCGTGCGACCCGAACCCGGTCGCGTTGCTGAGTTGAAAACCCTGATCGCAGCTCTGATGGCCGGCGCTCTGATCGGGACCGGTGACCAGCGGCGGCGTGGCGTTGACCGGCCGCGACGGCAGGGGCTCCGGCGCACTGGATGACTCACCCGAGTACGGCGGGATCGTCGGCGGGACGGTTGCCGACGGCCCGACTGGCGGGGGCGAATCCGAGTCGGGTAGCAGACCGATGACGGCGCCGATCACCGCGAGCACCACCGCCGCGCAGACCGCGACGAGGGTGGGCCCCAGCCAACGCCGCCGCGGCTTGGCCGCCATCTCGGCCGACACCACGGGTTGCGGGCCCGAGGGCGGAAAGGTCTGCGGATAGACCTGTTGCTGCGGTGGCGGCATGGGCGGTCGTTGCGGGGGTGGCCACGAGGCGCCCTGCGTCGGCGCGTGTTCGACCGGGTCGATCACGGTGCGGGCACCGCTTCGCAGGGCCCGTTCGGCCGCCCGGCCGAACGCTCCGGCGCTGCCGTACCGGTCGTCGGGTTCCTTGGCCATGCCGCGGGCAATGACCTCGTCCAGCGCCGGCGGAACCCTTCGGTTGGTCAGGCTCGGTCGTGGCGGCGGTGCCGACAGGTGCGCGGCGACCAGCCCGCCCTGGGTCTGGGCCGGAAACGGCGGCTGCCCGGTCAGCGCTTCGTAAAGGACGCAGGCCAGCGAGTAGACGTCGGCGGCGGGGGTGATGTCGCTGTCGGTGAACCGTTCCGGCGCCATGTACGCCCAGGAGCCGACGCGCATGTTGGCCGCGGTGAGCCGGGTGTTCTCGCCCACCACCTCGGCGATCCCGAAGTCGACGAGGTAGGCGAAGTCGGCGGGCGTGACGAGGATGTTCTGCGGCTTGACATCCCGGTGCACCAGCCCGTCCGCGTGGGCGGCGTCCAGCGCCGCGGCGATCTGGGTGACGATGGCGACGGCGCGCGCGGGCTCAAGTGGCGCCCTGACCAGCAACGCTTCCAGGTCATTGCCGCGGACCAGGCGCATGTCGATGAACAGCGAGCCGTCGATTTCACCGAAGCCGTGGATTGGGATGACGTGCGGCTCCTGCAACGTCGCCGCGGCGTGGGATTCCCGCTCGAAGCGGGTGCGAAATTTGCGATCGTTGGCGTACTGACCCTTGATGATTTTGAGGGCGACGGTCCGGCCGATCTGGTTGTCGTAGGCCTCGTAGACCTCGCCCATGCCGCCTTTGCCAAGGACGCCGGTGATGGTGTATTTGCCGAAGGTCGTGCCGACACGCTGGTCGTCCGCTGACACCGTCATCTCCTCCCGTTAGGGATTATGCGGCACGTCGCCAGGATGTCTAAGGGTTTCCCGGGCAGCCGCCGGCGGCTAGCCGGCCGCTGTTAGCGTTCAGCCACTCTGCGACCGCGTCGAGGGCGGCCCTGCCGTCATCAAAGGATCCCGAGACCGGCTCGGCCGCAACGGCGACGGCCACCCGGCCGCCGGGAGCGGTCAGCAAGCCGAGTTGGCGGACGAGGTAATTACCGGACCGTGAGGGACCCCAACCGCCCTTGAACTGGCTGCCCGCGATGTTGCCGATTCCCCAGCGCTGTTGCGGTTCGACTTCGCCCATCAGCGAGAAGATCGGGTCGTTCGCCGGGTTGCAGACCGCGTTGGCAGTGAATCGCACCTGATTGGCCAGTGACCACTGAGTCTGACCGAAAGCGGTGAATTCCGGTCGCAGCCTTCGGGATTCGACCATGGTGGGATCGCCGGTCTGCTGCAGTACGTGTTGCACCTGCTCGGCCGCGGTCGCCGGTTCACCCAACTGCCGCCACAGAGCTTCGGCCGCCGCGTTATCGGATTCAATGATGGCGGCCTTCATTTGGTCAGTGATCACATGTTGCGCGCGGTAGGCGGCGATCACCAGGGGCACCTTGATCGTCGACCAGGCCGGTCCCTGCTCCCAGTCCCCCCACACGGTGACCGGCTGCCCGGAGCCGACGGCGGTGATGGCCAGCCCGATCCGGGCGTTCAGACGGGCGGCCAACTGAGTGAAGTCCGCGGCCAGGTCGGTGGTCGGGTTGACCGGTGGCGTAGCTCTGCCTGGCGCGGGGTTCGCGGACGGTGTCGGTGCTTGCCGCTGGGTGTAGACAGCACTGAATGTGACGATCGTGGCCGCCAGAACGAAGGTTGCCAGGACCGCGGCCAGCTTTCGGGTGCTAGCCCGGCTTGGCTTGGAGATAGTTGACGATCCCCTGCGTAACCGCGGCGGCATAGCGTGCCCGACCATCCGGGCTCTCGATGAGAGCGGCGTCTTCTGCGTTCTTCATATTGCCGAGCTCCACCAGCACCGCCGGGTATTCGGCGAAGTTCAGCCCGGCCAGGTCGGCGCGGCCGTAGAGCCCGCCGGAGCCGACATAGTTGGACGGCTGAAACCCGGCGGCGATGAGCGCACTGCGCATCGCCTCGGCGAGCTGCAGGGACGGACCGGACTGCGACGCATTGAGCGGCGGGCTGGAGTAGTTCACATGGAACCCCCGCCCGGAGGCTGGCCCGCCGTCGGCGTGGATGCTGACGATCGCGTCGGGGTGCGCGTTGTTGGCGTGCGCGGCGCGGTCGTCGATGCACGGTCCGGCCGAGCTGTCGTCACTCCGGGACAGCTGGGTGTTGACGCCCATCCCATTCAGGTTGGCGGCGACCATGTTGGTGACTTCCCAGGTGAACGCGTGCTCGGGATAACCGTCGTTGGCCGCGGTGCCTGAGGTGTTGCACGGCTTGGTGCCGCCACGTCCATTGGGGACCTGTCGGTTGATCGACGCGTCCGCAACCCCGTTGTGGCCCGGGTCGAGAAACACGCTCATCCCGGCGATGTTGGCGGCACCGGCGCGCGGACCCGAGACCAGGCCGGCCAGCACCACCGGTGCCGCGGCGGCGCATTTCAGCACGTCGCGCCTGGAAAATCGGCTCACCGCGCGATGGTAACAACCGGCCGGGCCGCACTGCCCCTCACTCCTCCGCGAACCGAACCCCACTGCGAAATCGGCCGCTCATTTTCGCAGTGCGGTTCGGTTCGCGGAAGTTACCGCTCGCCACCGACCACTTGGCGTGCTAAGACCAAGCGATGCGAATCATGCAGCTGGCGCTGATCACCACCGCCGCCGCAGCAACCATTGCGCTGCCGGCAATCGCGCATGCGGACTCCAAGTATTTCCAATCGCCGTCCGGCAACATCTTCTGCATCATCGCCGCGGACGGCGCCGCCTGCGACATCCGCGAATACACCTACACCCCACCACCGCCTCCCGAGTGCGCTCAGCACATTGCCTGGGGCAGCCGGTTCACGCTGAGCCCCGGCAAACCCGGTGCCATCGAGTGCCACGGCGACACTTTGCAGCTGCCAGGTGAGCCGGCACTCGCCTACGGGCAAACGATCTCCGCCGGCTCCATCACCTGTGCGAGCAGCGAGCAGGCCGGCATGAAGTGCACCGACAGTGCCAGCGGGCACTACTTCCGGGTCTCGCGGGACTCCTTCGACCTCGGCTAGGCCAAACCCATTGCCCGACAAGCGGTTCAGCCGCATCGCCGCCGCCGGGTCGGCGCTGGCGATCCTGCCGCTTTCGATGGTGGTGTTGCTGCGGGTGTTTCGGCGGCGTCGGGAATCGCTGCTCTCCCACAGGGCTTTCCGGCGGTTGCTCAAGACCTACAACGTGCTGACACGCCGGTTTTCCGGAACGCGAGTATCGACCGTCGGCCTGCTCACCCACGTCGGACGGCGCAGTGGCCGCAACTACCAGACGTCAGTGGGTGTGACCGGCTACGGAGACGGGTTCCTGCTGCCGTTGACTTATGGGCCCGGCACCGACTGGTACCGCAACATCAACGTCGCCGGATCGGGGACTTTGACCTGGAAAGGTCGCAACCTCGCGTTGGAGAAGCCGGAGATCGTCTCCGGCCCACAGCCGCTGCGTGCCTGGCCGATACGATCCCGAATAATGCTGCAACTGGCGGGCATTGATGATTTCGTCTGGCTGCATCGGCGCTCGCAGTAAAGGCGTGGTCAGCCAATGCGCCCAATTGCCAACTGCGCGAAGCGTTTCAGCGTGTTGCAGGACGCATAGCCCTGGGTGACCCGAAACAGCCGATCACGGTTGAGCAGCACCACCAGCGTTGTCGACGGTGGGGTGGTCGTCGATTCGTAGACGCAGGCGGCCCGAACGCCGATCCCGTCGACGCCGGTGCCGCCAGACGACGTCGCAAGCCCAAATTGGCTCGCAGCATCGACGGGAAACGCCCCGGGCACTTGTAGATCGATTTCCACGCCGTCCCCCACGTCGACGGGTTTGTCGTAGATGCAGGCGATATCGACCGATCCGGTCTGGTCGCCCAACGGTTCCGCGGTGACCGACCCGCCCAGGACTCGGCTGCTTCCGCCGCGGTCACCCAGTCACACGGCCGAAGTCCCGATGGCGCCGACGCATCGGCCTCGACCAGCTCGACCGTCACGATGCCGTGGCGGTCGACCGGAGTCCCAACGGCGGGCGAGACAGCGCTGATGCGATAAGCCTTCTCTTGGCCGTGGCTGGGCCGCGTCGGTTGGCTGAGCGGGTCGTGCCCGTCCGGGGCCACCGCCCGGATATGGTCCCAGCAGCCCAGCGAACCGTCCTTGACCTGGTAGAGGAGACGCCCGACCACGTCAGGAACGGGCCGCGGCCACTTCTGGGCATCGCACAGCTGCGCCACGGTGGTTGGCTCGACCGGCCGCGTCACCGCGGGTGGCGAGACGACTCGGTGCGTCGAACAACCCACCACCAAAATCGCAGCGCCCGCGACCGCCATTACGGTACGTGGCTTCATGCTTCACCTGCTCCCGCCTTGTGTCGACAGTCCACGGGGCCCGCCCGGCTACCGATCCCAATCTCGGACCTTGGCAGTACGCATTTCGGAATTCTCTGGGCCGCAGTGGCATTGGGAGACGGCCGGGTTCGCCGGAAGTAGGGTTGACGTAGGAACGGCCTGTCAACAGGCGATTTAATGGCGCTAAAGGTACCTCGCTGACTAAATTCATTAATGAACGGTCAGAAATCAGGCGCGGAAGGTGGCCCGTAACGTAAGAATTTGGTGTGACTTGCATGGGCCGCGTCAGGATCTGATCCTTTAGATAGGAGGGCTTGTTGGAGGGAACGCCGTTCGGGCGGTACCGGCTGATCGAGTTGATGGGCCGTGGCGGCATGGGCGAGGTCTGGCGCGCCTATGACACGGACACCGACCGGGTTGTTGCGCTCAAAATCCTGCCGACCGAGATCTCCAACGACAACGTCTTCCAGCAACGCTTCCGTCGGGAAGCCCACGCCACCGCGCGGTTGAACAGCCCACACCTCATCCCCATTCACACCTATGGCGAGATCAATGGGCGACTGTTCGTCGACATGCGCCTGATCGAAGGCCATGACCTGGAGACGGTGCTCAGTCACGGGCCGCTGCCACCGGATCGCGCGGTGCACATCATCGGGCAGACCGCCAAGGCGTTGCATGCCGCGCACAAGGACGGGCTGCTGCACCGGGATGTGAAGCCCTCCAACATCATGATCGACGCCGACGACTTCGCCTATCTCATCGACTTCGGAATCGCGCGCGCCGCAGGCGATTTGGCCCTAACGAAGGTCGGTGACGTGATCGGCACCTACCATTACATGGCGCCGGAGCGATTCAGCGGCGACAACGCCGACGCCCGCTCCGATGTCTACTCGCTGGCCTGCGTGCTTTACGAGTGCTTGACCGCCCAGTCACCGTTCCCCGGCAACACCTTGGAACAACAGATCGGCGGCCACCTGCGGACTCCCCCGCCGCGGCCGTCGAGCACGATTCCCGAGTTGCCGGCGGGCTTGGACTCCGTCATCGCCAAGGGCATGGCCAAACATCCCAACGATCGCTACAGCACCGCGGTGGAGTTCGCCCAAGCAGCCCAGAGCGCTATGACCATGCCCATCCCCACCAGGGTGCCGCCGCCGGTCCGAACCCAGCCGGCGAACAATCCGTACCACGTGCACTTCGACACCCGCTCCGATGGCCGTGGCCTGCCCCAGCGGCCACCCCCGCAAACGCCGCCCCCGCAGCCACCCCCGCCGCCGAGCCCACCACCACCGTCACCGCGGCAACTCGACCCCACCCCGACCATGGCCCGCCCGGTGCCACCGGTCTACTCGCCGCCACGGCCGGAGCCTGCCGCCCGACCGCCCGCGACGCCGCCGAAACCGGCGCGACCCTGGTGGCGGCGGAAGGCCGTGGCCATCACAGCCGCGCTGTTGGCCGTGGTGGTGGCCATCGTGACCGTGGTTTTCGTCAATCAGCCCAGTCCTAAAGGCGACGAGTTCGAGCAGGTGACGCTGCCTTTCACCGGACTGCGTGACCCTCAGGGCCTATCGGTGGACAGCGGCGGCACGGTGTACGTCGCCGACACCCCGAAGAACCGGATCCTGGCGCTGTTCGCGGGCGCCAACGAGCCAGTCGTTTTGCCCTTCGAGGGCCTGAACTATCCGACCGGAGTCACCGCGGACAACACCGGCACGGTCTACGTCAACGACGCGGGCAACAAGCGGGTGCTGGTGCTGCGCTCAGGCTCGCAGAAGCAGGAAGTACTGCAATTCCACGACCTCGGCAATCCGACCGGGCTGTCGGTGGACGGCAGCCGCACCGTGTACGTGACCGACACGGCCAACAATCGCGTGGTGGCACTGGCTGCCGGGTCGAATGCGCAAACCGAGGTGCCATTCACCGGGCTGAGCGCGCCGACCGGCCTGGTGGTCAACAGCGGCGGAACGGTGTATGTGTCCGACGGCGGCAACAACCGGGTGCTGATGTTGCCCACCGACACCAAGAAGCAAGTAGCACTGCCGTTTACCGGCCTGAAGCAGCCGGGCGGCGTCACGCTGGACAGCCAGGGTGCCGTCTACGTCACCGACACCGGCAACAGCCGGACGCTCAAACTGCCGGCCGGCTCCTCCACACAGGAGGAGTTGCATTTCACCGGACTGCAGAACCCGTGGGGTTTGGCGGTCGACAACGTGGGGACCGTCTACGTCGGTGGGCGTAACAACCAGATCGTGGCGCTCCGGAAAAAGTGAAGAAGTGCGGCGGACTAGGTCCGCCGCACCCGGGTGATCACGATGTCATCCGCCGAACACAACCGGCACGTCAGCGGGCGGATCTTCAACCGCATCCTTGATATCCGTAATGCCTTGTTGCAGAACGGGTATCGGCACCCACACGAGAGCGTTATCCACCAGTCCGCCGAATGGTCTGCCTCCCCGCAGAACTTTCGGCAGATGCACGGAATCTCGCAGTCGAAATCCAGTGCCGACAGCACCTCGAACCCTGGCAGAAGTAAGCACTCCCCGACCGTCACGAGGGAAAGGGTAAAGCTGTAGTTGAGACTTTTCGGTGAGGCGCGCTTGTCCGCGCGTCGAAATCAGGGACGCGGCGGGAGCGCGGCCAGCCACCCGTCCGCCAGTAGCTCCAACAATTGCCCGTCGGGATCGCGCACCATCGCCGACGTCACCGACTCGGTCCCGCCGACCACCTCGCCGCCGAACTCCGCCACCCGGTTCAGCACACCGCCCAGGTCGGCGACCGAGAAGGACAGATGGGTCAGACCGACATGATCCATCGCCCGGGCCGGCCCGGCATGCACCGAGCGGCCCGAGTAGTCGAGCAGCTCCAGCACCAGCCCGTCCCGCACCAGGTAGGTGGCGTGCAACCCGACCGGCGGGTCCAACTGAAGCAGCCGGTCCGTTCCGTCGTCGGGGGCATCGAGTTCCCACCAGTACTCGAAGCCCAGCAGCCCCTCGTAAAACCGCCGTGACCGCGCGCGGTCGCTGACGCACAACCCGACATGGTTGAAAACCGATCGCTGCGTTCCCATTACAGCCTCCGCTACCAGCCGGGCCCCTAACAGTGCAAAGATAGCCGAATAGCGGTAGCGCCTCGAAAAGCAGAGAAGGCGGCTGGATGGCTCGAGTCCCCACCCACGCGGACATACCGGACGATGCCATCGTCGGCTTCGACCACCACAGCGACGATTTCAACCTCAACGAGCTCGAGATCAGCGCCGAGCTCCGACGCAGCTGCCCCGTCGCGTGGAACACCAACTACGGCGGCTTCTGGTTTCTCACCAGCTATGCGGCGGTCAGCCAGGTCGCCCGGGACGGCGAGACGTTCGCGCATAAGTACGACCCGGGCTCACCGGACGGCATCGACTATCAGGGTGAGATGGGTGTCCCCCGCCCGGCAGGGCAACCAGCCCTGGGCATCGGCGAGGTCGACGGCCCTTACCATCAGGCGCTGCGGCACGGTTTGGCGCCGTTCTTCTCGCCCGGAGCCGTCCAGCGGTTGCGGCCGTTCATGGACGAACTCGCCCACGGATTCCTCGATCGGCATGTTGCCGATGGCCGAATGGACCTGGTGCTGAACTACGCCAGTCCGGTCCCCGCCATCCTCACCATGAAGCTGATAGGGCTGCCCTACGACGATTGGCAGCGCTATGCAAACCTCTTCCACTCCGTCATGGCCGTTCCCCAGGACAGCCCGGAGTACGCCGACGCGATCGCCGAGGTCCCAGGATTGATGCAAGGCGTCCTCGAGTTCGCCGCTGCCCGACGGGTCGATCCGCACGACGACGTCACCAGTTTCCTCCTGCAGTTCGAATTCGACGGCCACCGCCTCACCGACGAGCAACTGCTCGGCATCCTGTGGAATCTCATCGGCGGCGGCGTCGACACCACGACGTCACAGACCGCACTTACCCTGCTGCACTTGGGCACCCACCCGGACCTGCGCCGGCGACTCATCGATCAGCCCGAGCTCTACCGCACCGCGACGGACGAGTTCCTGCGCTTCTTCTCGGTCAACCAGCAACTGAGCCGCACGGTGACCCGCGACGTTGAGGTAGCCGGCCGACGGCTCCGGCGCAACGACCGCGTAATCATCAGCTGGCTCGCCGCCAACCACGACGAGACCGAGTTCGACAGACCCGACGAGATCGTCCTGGACCGCTCGCCTAATCGCCATCTCGCCTTCGGTCTCGGACCCCATCGGTGCATCGGATCGCATTTGGCCAGAACGATGTCCGAGGTCATGGTCAAGGCGGTCCTCGACCGGATCCCGGACTACCGAGTAGATCTCGATGGCGTTCGCCAATACTTGGGCAACCCGAGCATGACCGGCCTGGGCAAGCTGCCGGTCACCTTCACACCGTAGGGGCGTGTGCGAACGTAAAGTGAACCGCGCACAAGTGGCGAGAAGGGCAGGCCGATGAGTGACATGACGGCGCGGTTCGCAAAAATCGTGGGCGAGAACAACCTGCTGACCGGCGATTCGATCCCGGAGGATTACTCCCACGACGAAGAGCTGACACAACCACCGCAGGCGCCGGCGTATGTGGCCAAGCCGGCCAGCGCCGAGGAAGTCGCCCAACTGCTCAAGACCGCCGCAGAACACACCATCCCGGTGACGGCGCGCGGCTCGGGCTGCGGCCTGTCCGGGGCGGCGCGGCCCGAGGCCGGCGGGTTGCTGATCTCCTTCGAGCGGATGAACGCGGTGCTGGAAGTCGACACCACCAACCAGGTCGCCGTGGTCCAGCCGGGAGTGACGCTGACCGAACTCGACGCGGCGACCGACGAATTCGGACTTCGCTACATGGTGTATCCCGGCGAGCTGTCCTCCAGTGTCGGCGGCAACGTCGGAACAAACGCAGGCGGCATGCGCGCGGTCAAGTATGGGGTCGCGCGACACAACGTGCTTGGCCTGCAGGCGGTGCTGCCGACCGGTGAGATCATCCGAACCGGTGGCAAAATCGCAAAGGTGTCAACGGGTTACGACCTGACCCAGCTGATCATCGGCTCCGAAGGCACCCTGGCGTTGGCCACCGAGGTCATCGTCAAGCTCCATCCGCGGGCGGCCCACAGCGCCACCGTGCTTGCCCCGTTCGCCGACTTCGACCAGGTCATGACCGCGGTACCCGCCATCCTTGCCAGCGGACTCGCCCCCTACATACTCGAATACCTCGACAACATGACCATGGCCGGCCTGGTGCACACCCAGAACCTCGAACTAGGCATTCCGGATCGCATCCGGGACAGTTGTGCAGCCTATCTCGTTGTGGCCCTTGAGGGCAGGACGTCGGACCGGCTCGACGAAGACGTCGAGCGCACCGGTGAGCTGCTCGCCGAGTTGGGTGCCGCGGATGCTTATGTGCTCGAAGGTAGTGCGGCCCGCCGGCTGGTCGAGGCACGCGAGAAGGCATTCTGGACGGCCAAGGCGGTCGGTGCGGACGACATCATCGACACTGTGGTGCCGAGGTCAGCGATGCCCAAGTTCCTCAATGCCGCACGGGATCTGGCGGCGGCGGCCGGCGGCGCGGCAGCCGGCTGCGGACACGCCGGTGACGGCAACGTGCACCTGGCAATCCTGCTCAAGGATACCGCCAAGCGCAAGCAGTTGATGACCGAGATCTTCGCCCTGGCAATGGAATTGGGTGGAGCAATCTCCGGGGAACACGGGCTCGGCCGGGCCAAGACGCCGTACTATCTCAAACTCGAGGACCCGGCCAAGGTCGCGCTGATGCGCCGGATCAAGCAGAGCTTCGACCCGGTCGGCATCCTCAACCCGGGCGTGGTCTTCGGCGCGGGTTGAGCACGCGCGCTATTGGCTCACTTGGCCACGGCGTACTGCAGCACGGGTTCGGCCGAGTCGACGTGACCGCCGCTGCGGATGGTGAGTCGTTGCGGACGAACCTCGTAGCGGACACCGTTGGCGGGGTTGGTCACGTCGAAGCCGCCGGACGACCGCACCGCGTTGGCGAGTTCGATGTTGGCGCCGTCCCGGATGCGCTCACCGCGGTAGTAGAAGCTGTCCGGGCCGGCCTGGCAGATCACGGCCAGCGACTGCGCGGTTCGCAGCACCGCGGCCGGCGGGTTTCCGGCGTCGCACCGCGCCGGATGGCCGATGAAGCCCAACCCGTCGGCGCCGTCGACCGGCTGTGACAGGGCGGGGGTCGGCGACGCCGTCGGCGGCTGGGGTGCCGGTGCCGCGACGTCGCGCGTGGGCCGATTGCCAACGGCCAATACAACCGCCAGTACCGCCGCCACCACCAACATGGCGGCCGCGACGCCACCGACCAGCACCGGCATGCGACCCAAATCCCGCGCGCGACGCGGGACGGGTTGGGACCGCGATGGCGGGTATGGACTGTATCCGGTGTCGTTCGGATTCTCGTAGCTGACCGGGAACGGCCTGGTCCGCACCGGTTGCCCCGGTGTCGGACCCGGCGTCGGCCCCGGTCTCGCTGTGGGCACTGGGGGCGGGGCCGGTGCCGGCGCCAGCCCGGAACCTGCGGCCTCGCGCACCGCCATCGCCAGTTCCCCCGCCGAGCTGAATCGAGCCGCGGGTTGCTTGGCCAGGCCGGTGGCGACGATCCCGTCGAAAGCCCGATCGATCCCTCGGCGCATGATGCTGGGGCGGGGCGGCACCGAGAGCATGTGCGCGCTGATCAACTGCTGGATTTCGGCATGTTCGAAAGGCGGCTGGCCGGTGAGGCACTCGTAGAGCACGCACGTCAGCGAGTACACGTCGGTCTGCGGCCCCACCCAGCCGTCGCTGAATCGCTCCGGTGCCATGTAGGCGCACGACCCCATCAGCCAACCGCCCGCCGTCACCCGCGGATCAGCACTGCTACGAGCGATGCCGAAGTCGGCCAGGTAGGCGAAATGATCGGCTGTCAGCAGCACGTTCTCCGGCTTCACATCACGGTGCACCAGCCCGTCGGCGTGCGCGGCATCCAGCGCGGAGGCGACCTGAGCGATGATCGCCGCCGTCTGTGCGGGATCCAGCGCACCGCGCGCCTGCAGCAGGTCCCGTAGCGTTTCGCCCTCGACCAGGCGCATGTCGATGAACAACACCCCGTCGATCCGGCCGAAGTCGTGCACCGGGATGACATGCGGCTCCTGCAACCGGGCGGCCAGTTCACACTCGCGCCGAAAGCGCTCCTGAAACCCGGGGTCCGCGGCCAGGTCGGCGCGCAGCAACTTGAGTGCAACCATCCGGCCCTTGGATGTGTCGTAGGCCCGGTACACCTCGCCCATCCCACCGCTGCCGATCAGCGACCGCAGTTCATAGGGACCGAACCGGGTGCCCGGACGCCGGACCCGGAGCCGCGAAGTCATGCATGATCCTTTCTCGATGGTCACCCCAGGGTTTCCCGTCTACGTAGCCATGTAACCCGTAAGCTGCGCTCCATGGCGACCAACAGCCGCCTGTCGGTGAACGATTGGCTGCAAGCCGGCTACGCGATCGTGGCCGAGGAGGGACTCAACGCGCTCAAGCTCGATCGGTTGTGCGGTCGACTCAATGTGACGAAAGGCAGCTTCTACTGGCATTTCGCCGACATGGCAGCCTACCGCCGTGCGCTGATCGAGTCCTGGGCGCAGCTAAAGGACGAAGACCGCAGCGAGATCGAGCAGATGCGCGATGTCGAGCCCAGGGAGCGGCTGTCGCGCATGATGGCCTCGCTGGTACGGCCTCGACAGTGGTCACTGGAGCGCGCCATGCGGGAGTGGGCCCGCTCCGACGAAACAGTTGCCGCCGCCGTTCGGGCGGCCGACCGCCGGCTCCTCAAAGCAGTCCGACAAGCGTTCTCGGACTTCGGTTTCGAATCCGAGGACGCCGAGTTGCGCGCTCAGGCCACCTTTGCAGCTGGCGTCGGGCTGCTGCATCTGTCTGGCCCCGCACCCAAGAAGGAAGCGCTGCAACGCGAAAGGTTCCTGGACTTCCTGCTGCGACCCTGACCATACTAAACGGTATGGTGCCTAAATGACCGTAGCCACAGCCGTTGTGCCCGATGCCCTCGTCGAGCGGCTGCGGCAACGCGCCCGACGAGCCGAGGAGCTACGGCGGCTACCGGCCGAAACCATGGCCGAACTGGATGAGTCCGGGCTTTTCAATCTGCTGAAGCCGGCCCGCTACGGCGGCCGGCAGGCCGAATTTCGGTCCCTCCTGGCACCCGTCCGGCGTCTGGCGCACGGCTGTGCCTCGACGGCTTGGACCGCCGGCTTCTTCGCCCTGCACAACTGGATGCTGGCGCTGTTCGACCGGGAAGCCCAAGAGGAGGGCTTCGCAAGCAAGCCATTCCTGGCATCGTCGCCGCTGGCCCCACCGGGCGCGGCACCCCCGTCGACGGTGGCGTCCGACTCACCGGGCGCTGGTCCTGGGCCACTGGCGTGATGGAGGGCAACTGGACCGTCGTCGGCGCACTCTGCGGCCCCGACGACGGGATCTACCCCGCGCTCGCGCTGCTGCCCGCCACCGACTTCACGGTGGTCGACGTCTGGCAGACCGACGGCATGCGCGCCACCGGCTCCAACGACGTCGTCGTGAGCGACGTGTTCGTGCCGGCGCACCGGCTGGTCAAAGTCACCGACATCTACGCCGGCACCACACCGGGGGCGGACCTGCACGACGCCGATCTGTACCGCTGGCCGATGGTGCCCGCACTGTCGCTTCTGGCCGCCATGCCGGCATTGGGAACGGCCGAGCGCGTGCTCGAACTGTTCACCGAACGCCTCTGCGAGCGTGTCATCGCCTACGAGGGCAGCCGTCAGAAAGACAAACCGATAGCTCAGGCACGCCTGGGCGAAGCACGCGTCCGCTTGGGTGCCTTGCCGGGATTACTGGACGACAACATCGAGCGCATCGAGGCGATCCTCGCGGCCGGAGATCGGGTGCCGCGCGCCGTGCGCGCCGACGCCCGCCTTGCCGCGGCGCACATCGTCAAGGAATCTCGCAGCGTGATCGGCAACCTGCTCGAGGCCTCCGGGGCCAGCGCACACTTCCTGGACAACCCCCTGCAGCGGGCTAAGCGAGACATCGACGTGCTGAGCGGACACGTCATCTTCGACTACGACACCAGCCGAGAACTGGCCGGCGCGTTGGCAATTGGGGCGAAGGTCTCACCGTTCGCGATGGTCTAGCGGCCGGCGAGCCGATCGACGTCGACGACCTCGCCGCGATTGATGCTGACCCAGTCCCGGCCGTCGAGATAGGGCCGCAGGCTGCGGCCGATCAGTTCGGCGTCCGCCGCCGACTTCGGCCGCTGCAGTTCATATACATGCGGAAACTCGGCCATGCCGGTCACGACTTGCCACAGTTTGACCGCGTCCGCGCCTGTCGGGGGATTCACCAGCACCGGACCGAACAAGCACTGCCCGTTGACGAATAGCGTCGGGACCCCGAAGCCGCCCGCGTCGACCACCCGCTGATGCTCGGCACGCACCTCGTCGTGGGTGGTCGGATCGTCAAGTGCCGCATCAAAAGTCGCCGGGGCGGCACCGATTTCCCCGAGCAACCGGCGGGCGACTTCGGGATCGTGCGGTTTGCCCCCGCGGTCGTGCAGTTCGCGTCCGATCACGGCATACCACTGGTCGAGCAACGCCATATCCGTTCGGCGCAGCAGCGCGCCGATCCGCATCAACGACCACCCATAGGACCAGTCGCGCTCCCACGGATGCTTCTTACCTTCGACCCTGTTGACCTCTTCCAGGCTGAAGAACCGCCAGTTGACGGTGAGGTCCACCTGCTCGCGGACCGCGCGCATCCATACCGAGGTTTGATAGGCGAACGGGCACATCGGATCGAAGTGGAACTCCACCACAGTCTCGACTGGCACTGCCATCCCTTCCTCCTAAGTCGCAAAGCTGTTGCGCTGGAATCTATTGCACCGTCACATTGGCGGTGAAGACGCACGTCGGGGCGGCGTCACCCACGATGCTGCCGTAGCTGGCGACGATGGTCGTCTTGCCGGGGCGCAGTGAGCTGAACATCCAGACCTCGGTACCTGGGGCACCAACCCGGTCGGTGTCCGCGTGGATGTACTCGTGGCCGGTCTGCTTCAGAACGGCGGTGTCAGCGATCTTCGGATCGGGTGTCCAGCGGTACGGCGTGCTGTGATTGGCCCCCAACGAGACCTTCAGCGTCTCCCCGACCGCCAACGTGACGTCGCGGCTGATGGCGCTCTGGTTCAACACGTCGTCGATCGGGACATCGACGCTCTTGGTCGCCGTCTCGTTCCCGCCCGTGCACCCCGCCAGCAGCAGCAACGCTGCCATTGACGTCAGCAACCTGACCTTCATCCCAGCACCATAGCCCCCTGGCCGCCGTCCGCCGAGACCTTCGGCAGCGCAATGCAAATGGACTGCGTGCGGCCGGCTCTGCGAGCGCATCCAGGGGCCGGAGCTCAGCATGCTACGCACGTCCAAAGCTCTATCGGCACATCAGCTTTCACCACCGGCCAACACACCGCGCCACACCCGAAGTCCGATTTCGGCGCACTGCAGCAAACCGTCCGGTAGCTTCAATGCGTGTTTGGCATCATTCGGCCGTGCCGGCATCGGCTCGGCGGCGAACTCACCGCGGCCTGGCGAGCTCAGTTGTGCGGCCTGTGCCTGGCGCTGCGGGACGACTACGGGCAGGCCGCCCGGATCGCGACCAATTATGACGGCTTGATCGTCTCGCTTCTGGTCGAAGCGCAATCAGACCGCCAACCGACCCGCCGCACCGCCGGTCCGTGCCCACTGCGCGGCATGAAGCGCGCGGACGTGGCAACCGGCGAATGCGTCCGCCTGGCCGCCGTCGTGTCACTGGCACTCGCCGCCGCCAAGGTTCGTGACCACGTGGACGACCAAGACGGTCTGGCGGGGGTGGCCGCGGTACGGCCCGCGGCCCGCCGCATCGCCGAACGCTGGGTGCGCCGAGGCACCGACACCGGCTACGCGTTGGGTTTCGACGCCGGCGTGCTGATCGCGGCGATGGACCGCCAGACCGCATTGGAAGCCACGGCGGGGCCCGGCAGCTCGCTGCTCGAGGTGACCGAACCGACCGAGACGGCGGTGGCCGCGGCGTTCGCCCACACCGCGGTGCTGGCCGGTCGCCCGGCCAATGCGGCGCCGCTCGCCGAGATCGGCCAGCTGTTCGGGCGGGTCGCCCACCTGCTGGACGCGGTCGAGGACTATCACCACGACCTGGCGCACGGAAAGTGGAATCCGTTAGCCGCCACCGAAACGCCCGTCGCCCAGGTTCGCGCGCTGTGCGATGACGCGGTGCTGGGTATCGAGCTGGCCCTCAACGACGTGGACTTCACCGACGGACGGCTGCCCCGGCGGCTGTTGACCAAGGAGCTGCATCGCGCGGTATCCCGTACCTTCGGCGGCTCCGCTTCACGGGCCAACTACCCCGGTTCCGGAACTCCGCACGGCCAGCAGGACGGCATCAATTTCGGCGACCAGGCGTTCGGCAACTTCCCTGGCGCGCCTGGTGAAATTCCGCCCGAGGTGCAGCCCAAGAAGAAGGAAGGCTGCTGGAACACCTGTACCGACGCCTGCTGCTGCGACTGCGAGTGTGAGTGCTGCTGCGACACCTGCTGCGAAGGCGACGGCTGCTGTTGCGACTGCGGTGACTGCTGCGACTGCTCGTAGCGACACCACCTGACCGATAGGCAAAGATGGGCAAGTGTTTGCGCTCATCGTCATTGTTGCGCTGGTTACCACGGTGGTCCTGGGGACCATCCTGGGCCAGAAGTACCGCGTCGGTCCCCCCGTCCTGCTGATCTTCCTCGGTGCGCTGCTCGGCCTGATCCCGCGTTTCGGCAACATCCACATCCAGGGCGAACTGGTGTTGTTGCTGTTCCTGCCCGCAATCCTGTACTGGGAGAGCCTTAACACCAGCTTCCGCGAGATCAAAGCCAACATCCGGGTGATCGTGATGACCAGCGTCGGCCTGGTGATCGCCACTGCGGTCGCGGTGTCGTGGACGGCGCGCGCGATGGGCATGGAGTCCCACGCGGCCGCGGTCTTGGGTGCCGTGCTCTCCCCGACCGACGCCGCCGCCGTCGCCGGCCTCGCCAAGAAGCTGCCGCGACGCGCGCTGACCGTGCTGCGCGGAGAGAGCCTCATCAACGACGGCACCGCGCTGGTGCTGTTCGGCGTGACCGTCTCCGTCGCCGTCGGCGGCAGCGCGGTCGGACCGCTCGCCCTGACCGGCCGGTTCATCTATTCCTACTTGGGCGGGATCGCGGCCGGGCTTATCGTCGGCGGGCTGGTCACCCTGTTGCGGCGGCGCATCGACGCGCCACTCGAGGAAGGCGCTCTGAGCCTGTTGACCCCATTCGCGGCGTTCCTGCTCGCCGAGGAGTTCCACGCCAGCGGTGTGGTGGCGGTGCTTATCTCGGCGCTCGTGATCACCTATGTCAGCCCACGGGTGATTCGCGCCAGGTCCCGGTTGCAGTCCTTCGCGTTCTGGGACATCACGACGTTTCTGCTCAACGGCTCGCTGTGGGTGTTCGTCGGCGTCAACATCCCGGCCGACATCCGCGGCATCATCGGCGTGCACGGCGGCATCAAGCACGCGGTCTATTTGGCCCTGGCTGTCACGGGCGTGGTGATCTTCACCCGGTTTGCGTGGGTCGAATTCACCACCGTGCTGGGTCGCGCCATCGACAAGAGTCTGCGGCACCCGCCCACTCACGTGGATTTCCGTCAGCGCTGCGTCACCAGCTGGGCCGGTTTTCGTGGAGCGGTGTCGCTGGCGGCGGCGCTGGCCATACCGCTGGAAACACACACCGGCGCCCCGTTCCCCGACCGCAGCCTGATCATCTTCGTGGTCTCGGTCGTAATCCTGGTGACCGTCCTGGTACAGGGCAGCACGCTGCCGGCCGTCGTGCGGTGGGCCCGCTTGCCAGAGGACGTCGCGCGCGCCGAGGAAGTACAGCTGGCCCGCACGCGCGGTGCCGAAGCGGCCTTGGCGGCCCTGCCCGAAGTCGCGGCGGAACTCGGTGCGGGGCCCAAGATCCTGGCCCGGCTGCAAAAGGAGTACGAGGAGCACGCGATGCTGGTCGAAGCCGGTGCCGACGATTCCCCGAACAACCATCTGACCGAAAAGGTCGACCTGATCCGGGAGATTCGGTTGCGAGTCCTAGACCGCAAACGCGCAGCCATCACCGAACTGCGCGACCAACGCCACATCGACGACATCGTGCTGCGCGAGTTGCAAGAGAACTTGGATCTGGAAGAGGTGCGGTTGCAGGGTGCGGCCGACGCTGGATAGCTGCCTGCCGGGTAATTTTGCCCAGTAGGCAACTTTCGCGCTACGGTGGTTCACGTGACCAGTCCGGGTCTGCGCGAACGCAAGAAAGCCGACACCCGACGCGCCCTCAGTGACGCGGCGTTGCGGTTGGCGTTCGACCACGGTCTGGAGAACATCACCCGAGAGGACATCGCCAACCTCGCCGGGGTGTCCCTGCGCACCTTTACCAACTACTTCACCGGCAAATACGAGGCGCTGGCCTACCGGCAAACCGAACGGATGCGGCGCAGCGTGGCCGAACTGCGGCGCCGGCCCGCCGACGAACCGTTGTGGACCGCGATCACGATCGCCGTACTGAAGCCGTTGGAAGAGGATTTCGCCGACTTCGACGGTGAGGCGAACTGGGTGCCCAGCCGCCAGGAACTTGCCGAGGTGCGAAAGTTGTTGCTGAGCCCGCAAATTCGTGATGTGGTGGCCAAGGACCTGTTCGACGGGTGGCTCGAGGCCATCGCCCAACGCACCGGCACCGATCCCGGGCGCGACATGTATCCCCGGCTGGTGGTCGCTGTCGTGCGTGCCGTCGGCGACGCCGCGGCCGATGCCTATGCGGCGGCCGACCCTCCGGTTGCGATCACCACGCTGATCCGCGACGGACTGGCCGCCGTCGCCGCCGGTCTACCCGAGCCCGGCCGACGCTCATGACCGACGGGAACGCCCCAGTCGTCATCTCTGGCGCCGGACCCAACGGGCTCATGCTGGCCTGCGAGCTCGCGCTCACCGGGATTCGGCCTATCGTGCTCGATCTACTGCCCGGACCCAGCCTGGAACCCAAAGCTAACGGCCTTGTCGGACAGGTGGTTCGGATGCTGGACCAGCGAGGGCTGTACCACAGCTTCAGTGGTGAGCAGAGTCCGCCGCAGCCGACACTCGGCTGGATGTTCGCGGCGATGCCGCTGAGCTTTCTCGGTCTGGCCGACAACCCGATGTACGCGCTGCGCATTTCTCAACCGCGGCTGGTGCGCTTACTCGAGAAGCGGGCGCACGACCTGGGTGTCGATCTGCGCTGGGGGCATGAACTCACCGGCTTGCACGCGGGACCGGAATACGTTGCGATAGAAGTCTCCTCACCCGAGCGCGACTACCGAATCGTCGCCGATTACCTGGTCGGCGCCGACGGCGGGCGCAGTCCCGTTCGCAAGGCCATGGGCATCGACTTCCCCGGCAGCACCTCACCCACCGTGGCCCGACTCGCCCACGTGCATATCCCCGAACGGCTGCGGGACGGGCACGGCGGTCTGGAAATCCCCGGCTTCGGCCGGCTGGGTTTCGGCCATACCCGGCTGGATCGCGGCGGATTGATCTACGCCGAGTTCGAACCGGGTAGACCGCTGTTCGGCACGTTCGAGGTGGGGCCGCCGGTTGAGGACACCCCGATGACGGTGGCCGAACTACGGGAAAGCGCACGACGAGTGCTGGGTGTCGATTTGCCGGTCGAGGAACCCAAAGGTGATGGGCCGCATGCCCTTCGGCGGCTCAACGGGTGGAACACCCGTCAGGCCGAGCGCTACCGGGACGGCCGCGTCCTGCTGCTGGGCGATGCCGCCCATGTGCACAGCGCGATCGGCGGGCCCGGCCTGAATCTCGGTCTGCAGGACGCGGTGAACCTGGGCTGGAAGCTGGCGGCGGAAATTCACGGGTGGGCGCCGCCGGGGCTGCTCGACACCTATCAGTCCGAGCGCTATCCGGTTGGGCAGCGGGTGATGATGCACTCGCTGGCGCAAACCGCGCTGATGGCGCCGGGTCCGGAGGTGGGCGCGCTGCGTGCTCTGTTGGGCGAACTGTTCGCCATGCCAACGGTGTTGCGCCACATGGCCGATCTGCTGGCGGGATCGGACGTTCGCTACGACGTGGGTGATCACCATCCGTTGGCCGGGCGGCTGGTTCCTGACCTGATGCTGGACGGTGGCCGGCGCGTCGCCGAACTCTTACACGAAGGGCGCCCGGTGTTGCTCGACCTGTGCGAGGGTGACGCCGCAGTTGCGGCCGCGCGCTGGTCCCATCGGGTGGAGATTGTGCGGGCCGGCATGGCCGAACCCGCCGCTGCGGTGATGCTGATCCGGCCCGACGGTTATGTCGCCTGGGCGACCGATGAATTTGCACCCGCCGCGGAACAGGAATTGCGCGGGGCGCTGCGGCGCTGGTTTGGGCTCCCCGACGACAACTAACCCGTGCTGCACGGAAGTCGTTTGATTCCATGGAAGAACGACGACCGCAGCCGGTCCGGCGGTCCGGTGACGGTGAGTTCCGGCACGTTCGGATACAGCTCCTCTAGCAGCACACGTAACTCGAGCCGGGCCAGCTGGGCACCGAGACAGAAGTGCACGCCGCCACCACCGAACGCGGCATGCCCGGCGTCGGTGCGGGTGACGTCGAACACCTCGGCGTTCTCGAACACCTCCTCGTCGCGGTTGGCCGAAAGGTAGTGCATCAGCACCCAATCCCCGGTGGGTATTCGCTGTCCGCGAATTTCGACGTCGCGGGTGACGGTGCGCCGGAAGTGCATCACCGGAGTCGCCCAGCGCAGCAATTCCTCCACCGCCGGCTTGACGGCGTCGCGGTCGGCGGACAGCAGAGCCCGTTGTTCGGGGTGTTCCGAGAGCGCCAAGATGCCGTGGCTCAGTGTGTTTCGGGTCGTCTCGTTGCCGGCTATCGCGAGCAGCAGGAAGAATTCGTTCAGCTGGTCGCGGTTGAGTTTTTCGCCGTCGACTTCGGCAGCCAGCAGTGCGGACAGGATGTCGTCGGTCAGGCCGCGCTTGCGTCGGTGCTCAACGAGTTCGTTGCAGTAGGAGAACATCTCGGCTGCCGCCTGCCCGAGCGCTTCGGGAGTGGGCGCGTAGTCGGGATCCTCGATGCCCAGGGTTCCAATCGCGTTGCTCCAGCGGAACACCTCCAACCGGTCTTCGGCGGGAACGCCGAGTACGTCGGCGATGACCTGCAGCGACATCTCGGCGGAAATGTCGGGCACGGCGTCGAACTCACCCTTGTCCTTGATGTCGGCGACTATCCTGCGGGCCACCTGCCGCATGTGGGGCTCCAGGCGCAGCACGTTGCGTGCGGTGAAGCCCTGGTTGATCAGCTTGCGGTAGTGGACGTGCCGCGGCGGGTCGATGCCCGGCAGCATCGCCGAGGAAGGGCCGGCCTCAACCTCGACGAGCGTGTTGCCCCTGCTGCTGGTGAAGGTCTCCGTGTCGCGGCTCACCAGTCGAACGTCCGCGTGTTTGGTCAACAGCCACGCCCGCGGTAATTCGGACATCTGCACCGGGTGTACTGGGGCGTCTGCGCGCAGCCTGGCCAGCGCGTCGAACGGGGCACCAATCACGAACGTGTCGGGGTCCAGCACCGCCGCGGCGTCTCGATCGGCCGGGCTGTCCTGGTTCTTTACCACCAGCGAACCCAGTCTCGGAACGGTCATGACTCCCCCTCTGACGCCCTGATACCGGCGATGACCACGTCCAGGCCGGCGCGGAACCGCCTGCTGGAATCGCGCTGACCGCGCGCCTCCGCCAAGCTCACCGAGCCCAGCAGGTAGGTGTACAGCACCGTGTGAGCGGCGGCGGCAACGGTTTTGGTGAGCCCTGCCTCGGCGAGCAATGCCCGGCTGAGCCGATCGAGCCGACGGGCGCGTTCTCCGCCGGCGCCGGTCTGCAGAATCCCGGCCACACCGGGCACACTGAGGATGACTTCGCGTGCCGCGCAATATAGTTCGGCAAGGCGGGCGTCCCAGGGACCGGCAGCCGGGACCGGAATGTCGGCCAGCACCGATTCGGCGAGCAGATCCAGAGCCGCCCGCTTTCCGGGAACGTGGTAGTACACCGAGGGCGCCGCGGCGCCCAGTTCGGCGGCCAGCTCCCGCATCGTCACCCGCGCCACGCCGTTGCGCCGCGCCAGCTCGCGCAGCGCGGACACCACTTGGGCGCGGTCCAGCTCGCCGTACGCCCGGCGGACCGAGCTCGTCATTCGAGCCGCGTTCGAATCAATTCGAGCACTGTTAGAATCTAGCGCGATGAGCACGTCGGCGGCAAAGCTGTCCATCTCGACACCCGTGGTGACGATGTTCCCCGGCGTCAGTGCCGACTGGGAGATCGATGCCACGATCGAGGACGTGGCCAAGATCGCCGAAGCCGCCGACCGCCTCGGTTACCACCACCTGACCTGCAGCGAGCACATCGCGCTGCCCGCAGGCGAACAGGGCCGCCGCGGAACCCGCTATTGGGATCCCCTGGCGACTTTCGGGTATCTGGCCGCGCGGACACAACGAATCCGGTTGGCCACCAACGTCTTGGTGCTGGGCTATCACCATCCGCTGGAGATCGCCAAGCGCTACGGCACGCTGGACAAGGTCAGCAACGGCAGGTTGATTCTGGGGGTCGGTGTCGGGTCGCTCCGGGAAGAATTCGAGCTGATCGGTGCGCCGTTCGAGGACCGAGGACCGCGAGGCGACGACGCCCTTCGTGCGCTGCGCGTCGCGCTGTCGGCACCTGAACCGGCCTACCGCGGCGAGTACTACTCGTTCGGCGGCATGGTGGTCGACCCGTGTGCGGTGCAGGAGCACGTTCCCATCTGGGTCGGCGGCCGCACGCTGCGCTCACTACGCCGAGCGGTCACACTGGCCGACGGCTGGACACCCTTCAGCGTCTCGTTGGAGCAGGCACGAAAATGGTTGAGACGTTTCGAACTTCCGCCCGATTTCGAGGTGGTGCTGGGCGCCCCGGGCCGCTTGGACCCGCTCGACGAACCCGACCGCGCACGTCATCTCATCGGGGAAGCGATCGAATACGGCGCCACCAGAGTCGGCGTCACCCTGGCCCACACTTCGTTGCAGCACTACCTGGATAATCTGCAGGCCCTGGCCGACTTGTGACTCAAAGAGCGCCGGCGGCCCAGGTACCCGCCGGGTAGGGCGGGACCTGCCCGGCCAGGACGCCGTCGGTGAAGGCGCACAGCGCGTCGGAAACCGTTCCGGCGTCGGCCAGTACCGTCGCCGGACCGTTAGCCGGCACCTGCGCGACTACGGCCTGCCAGAAATAACCCGCGCCGCCGTGTTCGTACCAGAGAAACCAGTCATCCCCGCGGCTGCCCGCCCGAATCAGGCGCCGGAAGGGCAGATTCGGGTCGTCGACCGAATCCGTCTTGTTGAACGGCGCGCCGATGTCGGCGATGGGCGGTAACAGCGTCCTTAGCTTCGGCGGCAATTGCGACAGGCTCTGCACTTCCTGCACCGGCGTCGTCAGGGTGCACATCGTGTCGGGTAACGCCACGGCCGGGATTGCCGTCAGGAGACTGAGGGCCAGCGCGCCAGCAAGCAGGCAGCGAATCGGCACTGCCTTCTCCTCATCCGACCGCGCTCGCGCCGACGACGAGGTCGAGCGAACTCAGCAGACCCGGCCTCGCGCGGTGCACCGCCGGGATCGCGTTGACCACCCGGGCCGCGGTGGCCGCCGATCCGGGCAGGTCGCCGCCGTTGAGCGAGAAATCAAGCTGCACAGGCGGATCCCCTTCGACGGTGATGCGGGTGAACCGACGGCTGGGGCTGCCGCTCGGGATTGCAGGCTGCCAGTCCTCCACCGGCTCCTCGGGCATGCACCAGATCGACGAATAATGGATGCGCGGTTGACCTCCGACGATCACGTCGAAGCTCATCCGCACGCTGGCGATGGTGCCCGGCGGAATCTCACCGGCTGCGAAGCGGTAATGGCGGTCGGCCACCGCCACGTCGCGGTGCTCGTGGATCGCCTCGACCGCCATCCCCAGGCCCTGGGCCAGCAACCGCAGCGGCGGCTCGAGGTGCGGAACCATCGCCCCCGGTGGGTACAACTGCGCATCCTGCTCGGGCGTGCGGCCGAATCCCAGCATCGCAAAGAATCCGGGCACACTGTAGGACCCGACCGGAATACGTTCGTGGACAACAACGCTTGTGGGATGGCCGCACATGCTGGCGGCATGCACGGCAAGCATGTCACTGGTGAAACCGGGAGCAATCCCCGTCGCCAGCAGCGAACTGTTACCTTGACGGCCGGCCGCGTCGAGCCGCTCTCGGGTGGCGTCGTCAAGCGATGCGGGGTGGAACAACGGCGGAAACGACGGGATGATGATGTTCTTGCCGCTGGCCAGCATGCCGCACAGATCGTCGACGACGGCGCTGCCCGCGCGGCCGGCGACCGCGCCGAAGTAGCTCACACAGTCGGCGTCCAGGGCCAGGAAATCCGCCATGCTGTCGGTCGCCAGCACCCCGGCCGGCGGTTCTCCCACCAGCTCACCGGAGTCGCGCCCCACCTTCTCGGGACTGTGCACCAACTGACCGACCAGTTGCAGGTGCGGTGCGCGCAGGATGTGTCTGAGCGCGATCGACCCGGTGTATCCGGTGCCGACATGCGCGACCCGATACGTGTTGCCCATCCCGGCTCCCTTTCGCCGCGCTACCCGTCAGCAGCCTACGCCGTGCCGGATACGGTGGACCGATGAATTCTCGCGACGCTGTGCTCATCACGCCCGCCGAACTGGCCGACCGCATTCAGTCGGGTGAACCGGTGGCGATACTGGATGTGCGCTGGCGGATCGATGTTCCCGACGGCCGCCCCGCCTACTTGGACGGTCACATACCCGGGGCGGTGTATGTGTCCCTGGAGGACGAGCTGAGCGATCACAGCATCTCCGGGCGTGGACGCCATCCCCTTCCATCCGGGGACAAGTTGCAAGAGGCGTTGCGGCGCTGGGGAGTTCGCCAAGATGTGCCGGTAGTGGTCTATGACGACTGGAATAGGGCCGGCTCCGGGCGGGCCTGGTGGGTCCTGACCGCGGCGGGTCTACCCGACGTGCGCATCCTGGACGGCGGGTGGGCCGCGTGGCGAGCCTCCGGTGGCGCTGCGGAGACCGGCGCGGTAGACCCGCAGCCCGGTAATGTGACTGTGCCGCAGAAGGATTTGTATGCCGGAAGCCGGCCAACCTTGACGGCCGAGCAAGCCGGCGCGGGCGATGTGCCGCTCTTCGATGCGCGCGCACCGGAGCGCTATACCGGTGACTCCGAAACCGTCGACCCGGTCGGTGGGCACATTCCCGGCGCAAGGAACCTGCCGTTTGCGACGTTGCTGACCTCCGACGGGACATTCCTGGACGATGCGGGGCTGGCGCGTCTGTTGTCCGAGCACGACATCGATCCGGCCGTCCCCGTCGGGGCTTACTGCGGATCGGGCGTCACCGCCACCGTGGTGATCGCCGCGTTGGCCACCGCCGGCCACGACGCGGCGCTGTTCCCGGGGTCGTGGTCGGAGTGGAGTTCGGATCCCGGACACCCCGTAGCCCGCGGGAATGAAGCGTAGCGTCGTCAAGATTCGTCACAGTGAGCCGTGGTCTGCGCGGCGTTCCGGCCAGCTGGCGGCCGATGTATGTGTTGCCGTCGCCTGGGCAGGTGAGCTTTGCCCGGCTTTCAGCGACAAACTATCGACAGTTGCTGCTGCTGAAAGGCTTTCAGCGACATTGTCCCTGCAAGCCGGGCAAAGATGCATATCCTCCCCCGGGCTACCCTAGGCTCCCCCGGACTACCCTAGGCTCTCCCCGGGCCAATCAGGCACCAGCCCAGTTCCCCAAAAACGCCGCAACCACCCGCGCGGCGTTCTCCGCGGCGATCTGCTTGTAGAAGAAGAATTGAAACGGAAAACCCGGTAGCCCCAGCGGATCTCCGGGTCCGTCCGACATGCCGCGGATACCGAGGAACGGCACGCCGTGTGCTACCGCAACCGCCAGAGCGGCACCGGTCTCCTGGTCCACCGCGTCGAAGGCCGGGTTCTCCGCCGTCTGAATGTTCAGGTTGCTGAGCAAACCCTTGGCCACCCACGGACCGATCGCCTGAAAAAAGTTGCCGGTGTACAGCAGCGACCGCCCAGGCGCGCTGCACGGTTGGCACCCGAACACGTCCCCGCTGTTGGGCACACACGGAAAAGCCTGCCCGTTGTTGGAATCGTGACTGTACCCGTCACCGCCAACGAACAACTGCGGTTGGCGTTTGAGATCGATCAGCTTGACCGTCGGCACATGACGGCACAGGCACATCGGGTTTCCCAGATTGTTGACGCCACTGAGGTTGACGGCCAGTGTTTGCGCCGCGGCAAGCATGCCGGGATCAACCGCCGCGAAGGTCGCGCCGTTGTCGACGGTCCACCGGGCGGGCACCGCGACATCGCCGATGCTGGTACGGCCGGCTCCGCCGGCCACCCCCGAAAAGATCACTCCCCCAATGGCAATGTTGGACGACGCACAGGTGAAGCGGACCAGCGCGGCCTCGGTGACGCGTGTTGCGTTCACCATCCCGATGCCGGTCATCGCGACGATCACCTTCTTGCCGGCAATCGAACCGCGGTAATAATACTGGTTGTCGTACACGCTAACGGGGTTCGCGTCGAGCATGGTGTGCGCCAGCACCGCATCCGCTTCGGCGGGAAACGCGGTCAGCACCAAGGTCCGCTGTTCGCATGCGGCCGCCGTCACGCTCGCGACGCCTCCAGGGTCCGCCGCGGCGAAGCCACCCCCCAGGCACGAAGCGGCCACCACGACCAGTGCAGCACGGAACCGTTTGAGCACGATCCCCCTATCCCCGCACCGGTATCGCCATTCATGGTTGTCAGAATTCGCTTTTCTTCCGTGGCTGCGGTCGGTCGTACTTTGCCTGCGCACGATTTTCGCGCGGCACGGTGGTGGCTTGGAGATTCGTTATCGTTATTTTTGCGTAGCGATTTCATGTCGTGACCCATCAGCGACTCGGGATACTATGCTCAGCCGGGCTGACAAGGGAGGCACTGTATATGGCGAAGCGGCGGCGGCGACACCGAGCAATTCACCGGAAAAGTCTGGCGCTCTTTGGAATACTGCTCGCCACCGCCGCCTGCACATCGTCGCCGAAGCAACCCGGTGGCACCGCAAGTCCCCCGCCTCCCACGGACCCGCTCGCCGGCATCACGGTCCCGGACGCGTTCACCCCGCTGACCGTAAACCCGATCAGCCGGCCGACCTTTCCCTTCCCTGGCACCGACGACAAGTACCACCTGGCCTTCGACGTGCAGGTCACCAACTCGACCGCCGCGCCCGCCACCCTGACCGGTGTGGACGTCGTCGACGCCCGGGATCACAACAAGGTGCTGGCCTCCTTTACCGGGCCGGCGCTGGTCGATCCCGCTTGCAATTACGGCAACTGCAACCGGCTGCGTCTGGTGCCGGCCGCTCCCGCACCGGATGTGACCATCCCGCCGCAATCAGCGCGCTCACTGCTCATCGATTTCCGCTTGGACAACCTATCTGACTTCCCCAAAGCCGTGATGCTGCGACTGCACGGCACGGGCGTCACGAATCCGGGCGCATCCAGCCAGCCGAGCCCCATCGACACCTTGGGCGCGCCGTTCAACATTTCGGCCGGGATGCCACGGCTCATCGCTTCCCCGCTGCGTGGCAACAATTGGGTCGCTTTCAACGGCTGCTGCGAGCCGGGCTGGGCGCACCGCGACGCCATCCTGCCGGTGAACATGAAACTCAACAACAGTCAGCGCTTCGCCATCGACTGGATGCGCATGAACGACCAGGGCAACTTCTACGAAGGTGACCGGACCAGGAACGAGAGCTTCGTCAGCTACGGAACACCGGTGTACGCCGTCGCTGACAGCACCGTCGTTTCCACCCTGGACAACGTCGAGGCCAACGTGCCGGGCATATTGCCCGCCTCCGAACCAGCTCTGGCCGCCAAGCTGACCGTGGAAAACGTTGACGGAAACCACATCATCATCGACATTGGCGACGGTGTGTACGCCATGTACGCCCACTTCATCCAGGGCTCACTGCTGGTCAAACCGGGCGACAAAGTAAAAAAGGGGCAGCAGATCGCCAAATTGGGTAACACCGGCAACTCCAACGCCCCGCACCTGCACTTTCAGCTGATGACCGGACCTTCGCTGCTAGAAGCCGATGGCCTGCCGTACGTGATGGAAGGTTTCAGCTATCAAGGACAGGTCAATGCGGAACGGGTGTGGAATGCCGACAACTACCTGAGTGGCTCATTCTTCGGCCCGGAGGTACTCGCCACACCTGAACTCAAGGGAAACCAGTTGCCCCTGCTGCTGGCCCTCGTGACGTTCCCGTGACCTTCCCGCTCACCTAGCCCAGAAAGGCCGACACCATGGACGTTTTTGTGGAATGGAACAGCGGCGGAGCGGAATTGCAGTGGCGGTCCACCACTGATGCCAATGATAGGCAAGAGGTCACCGTTTTCCTTCGGCGCTACGGCACACCCGGCGCACCCCCGCTGGTCTGTGTGCACGGCTTCCCGACCTCCAGCATCGACTATTACCCCCTGGCCCGCGAACTCAGCGAGGAGTTCGAGATCTTCGCGCTGGACTTCCCCGGCTATGGCGTGTCCGACAAGCCGCCCCAGCCCTACGTCTATTCGCTCTACGACGACGCGCGGCTGCTCGTCCATGCCATCACCGAGGTGTGGAACCTGACCGACTTCCGCATGATCACCCACGATCGCGGCAGCAGCGTGGGCATGATCGCGCTGGGTCTGCTTGCGGAAAAGTCGGCGCTGCCGACCGATGTCATCATCACCAACTCCAACATCTACCTGCCGCTGTCCAACCTCACCGCATTCCAGACCGCACTGCTCGACAGTGCGACGGGTCGTGCCACGGCCGCGGAGACCACCCCGGAGATGCTGGCCGCCGGTCTGGGGTTCACCACGTTCATGCCGCGCCGCACCCTGGAGAATCCCGAAATCGCAGCGCTGGCCAAGTGTTTCACCTACAACGACGGAATGCGGGTGCTGCCCGACACGATCCAGTATCTACACGAGCGCGCCGCCGACGAAAAGCGTTGGCTAGAAGCACTAGCCAAACTTCCCGTCAACGTCAGCCTGGTCTGGGGCGTCCACGACACCGTCGCACCGCTGCGGGTGGCGAACCACGTCTGGCAGAAGTATCTACGGAACATGCCCGGCCGAAGCCGCTACTGGGTGATGCCGACAGCCGACCACTACCTGCAGTGCGATGCGCCCGGCGAACTGGCCCAGGTGCTGCGGCTCACCGCGCAGGCCGAAAGCATTGCGCTGCAACTGCAAACCCTCGGTAACCGACCCGAGGGCGCGGTGTTGATTGATCAGCTCGGGTAGCCAGGCCGGAAAAACCTCATCCGGTCACGACGGGCAGCTTGGCCCAGCCCCGCACGCTGCTCGTGTGCGCCTTGCTGGCGCTGGCGTAGTCGACTTCCCAGTCCGGCCAGCGCTTGAGCACCTCTTCCAGCGCCACCCGCGCCTGCATGCGGGCCAACGCCGAACCCAGACAGAAGTGCAGGCCATGTCCGAAGCTGAGATGACCGCCGCCCCGATGAATGTCGAACCGCTCGCCATCGACGAACTTGCGCTCGTCGCGGTTCGCGGATCCGTTCAGCAGCAACATGATCGAGCCCTCGGGAATCACGGTGCCGTGGCTTTCCACGTCGTGGGCCACATACCGGGCCTGCACCGGCGATGGCGCCTCGTACCGCAACACCTCCTCGATCGCCATCGGAATCAGCGCCGGATTCGCCACGAGCTCGCGGCGTTGGTCCGGGTGCTCGGCGAGCAGCTGACCGATGAACCCGATCAGGCGGGTGGTCGTCTCGTTGCCGGCCCCGGCGATCATGCTGGTGTACATCAGCACCTCGGTCCGCTCCAACCGCCGGGTGACACCGTTCTCCTCGACCTCTGCGTTGAGCAGCTGCGTCATCAGATCGTCGGACGGGTGGTCCATGCGCCAGTCGATATATTCGGCGAACACCTCGTAGCTCTTCTCGAAGAGATCCTCATCGACCGCCCGGAACGCGCCCTCCCTGAGGTTGATTGCCCGTCCACCGCGATCACGGATGTTCGCCTGGTTGTCTTCGGGGATGCCCAGCAGATAGCCGATGGTGCGCATCGGGATCATCGCACCTAGGTTCTCGATGAAGTCGAAACGCCCCGAGCCCACCAGCGGGTCGAGTGCACGAATACAGAAATCCCGGGTGAGCGGCTCGATCGCCTCCATTCGCCGGGGCGTGAAAACCCTTGACAACAAACGGCGATGCAGGTCATGCAGCGGCGGATCCTCGAACAGGATCACCCCGGGCGGCACTTTGACCCCGCTCATGATGATGTCCATGGTGGTGCCCCGGCCCGAGCGGTAGGTCTCCCAGTTGGTCAGCTCTGGGGCAACGTCCTCGTACCGGCTCAGCGCGTAGAAGTTGTACTTGGGGTTGTAGTACAGCGGAGTCTCATCGCGCATCCGCTTCCAGATTGGGTACGGATCATCGTCGATGTCGAAATCGAACGGGTCGTAATAGATCTCGGTAGATGTCATACACTCTCCGCGGCTACCGGGCGTGCGGCCTCGGGCAATACGACCTCACCAACCCTCTTCAGATAAGGCCACGCCACTTCTGGCGGCACGCCGCCACATAAGGGCGACAGGGTCAACACTTTTCCGGCGCGAACCCATGAAATCGCTTGCTCCACCGTGATGATCACGTGCGACTCTCCGGTTTCGCGCAGCTCGTCGATCGTCGAGACGTGCGAAAAGCCTGCAGAAGTCTCGTTACCGGGATTCCAGGCGGCGTAGGTCCGCACGTCGTGCAGCAAGTGCTCGCCGAGCTCCGACCAGGCCCGCTCCACGTCGTCGGCGACAAAGGTGACCGAGGGAGTATTGCGGTCGGGGAAGAACGCGGGCCCCGGCTCGTGGCCGTGTTTGCGGCACGCCGACTCGTACGCCTCGCGCATGCCCGGCACGTTGGCGTTGGCCAGCATGCCCAGTCCGTAGCGGCCGGCCCGCCGGGCCGCCGCCACGCTGCCGCCACCCCACATCATCCCCGGACCGCCCTGGGTGAGCGGCTGCGGCGTCACCCTGATGCGCCGCCCGTCTTGCACCACGGTCTCCCCGGCAAGCAGGCGGCGCAGCAGGTCCAGCTTCTCGTCCGCCAGTCGCCCGCGGTCAGCCAGACCCAGCCCGAACATTTCGTATTCCTCGGGCCGATATCCCAGCGCCATGATGTAGGACGCCCGGCCACGACTGACGATGTCGAGCACGGCGATGTCCTCGGCCAGCCGGACCGCGTCGTAGAACGGCAAGATCAGGATGAGCGTCAGCGCCAGCCGCTCGGTGCGCGCCGCGATCGCCGACGCGAGCAACAGTGGTGAGGGCAGGTAGCCGTCGTCGGACCCATGGTGTTCACACAGCACGGCGGCCAGGCAGCCATGGGTTTCACCCCACGCGCACATCTCCGGAACTGCGGCATACAACTCCGCCGGGTCACCCCCGAGAACCGGGGCCCGCATGTCGAACCGCAGCGTGAACAAGGCCACTCCTAGCCGACCTAATATTTGTCTCACGTACGCTACGTGGGACCCGCGACGGAGGTCAACCGCGGGTTTGAAACTTACATCTGGTCCGGATACTGTAACGTCGGTGCACGAACCACCAGGGAAAAAGGGGATGAGATGACAACGGCGTCAGACTTGTTGGGTTACCAGGGAAAGCGTGTTCTGGTGGTCGGCGGCGCGACCGGTATGGGCGCCGCGGCGGCGCAACTCGCGAAGTCTCTCGGTGCGCACGTCACGGTGATGGACTATGCGCCGGTGGACTTCGAGGTCGACGGGGTGATCTCGCTGGACCTCAGCGATCAGGATTCGATCGACCGAGCGGTTGACGAACTCGACGGACAGGTCGACAAGCTGTTCTCCGCCGCCGGTGTGGCGGACGGCCCGAAGCTGATGCGGGTCAACTTCATCGGACACCGGCACCTGATCGAGCGGCTGTTCGCCAAGGACCTGCTGCAGCGCGGTGCGGCCATCTGCTTCATCTCGTCGGTGGCCGGCATGGGTTGGGAGAACGACCTGGAACTCGTGCAGGACTTCCTGGCCACGCCCGACTACAAGGCGGCACACGACTGGTGCCAGGAGCGCGAGGCGCAGGGCATCATCCACTACGGGTTCAGCAAGAAGGCGATCAACGGCTACGTCGCCTGGCAGGGTTACCACTTCCAGAAGAAGGGCGTTCGGATCAACGCGGTCTGCCCGGGCCCGACCGATACGCCGCTTGCCCGCGCCAACGCCGACCTGTGGCTGACCTTCGCCCAGGACTACCGTGACGACACCGGCAGCGAAACCCTGACGCCCGAGGACATCGGCAAGGCGATGATCATGTTGAACAGTGACGCCGCGGCGTCCGTGAACGGCATCACGCTCAACGTCGACCAGGGCCACGCGATGGCGTCGATCACCGGTTCCTTCGCCCCGGGCAAGCCGATCATGGACCTGATCACCGGCCGAGTCCAGCTCGCCTAAGGGCGCGAGCCGCGGGGCCCACGCGCGCCCCCCCTACTCAAAAGCGTGGCGCGGCAAGGTCGTCGGCAAATCCAACGAACTCAGCAATCCCGCCGGCGCCTCGACAACATACGGGATCGCATTCACCACCCGCATGGCGGTGGCGGCCATCGCCGCGCGCCCGGCGCCGTGCCCCTCCGCCGCGCCCAACGTCAGCACGCAGTGAATGTCCGGGTCACCCTCGATGTCGACCCGGTAAGTCGCGTCGCAGTCGGACGTGGGCCAGTCCGGTGCGACGTCGCGCGCCATCCGGATCACGTGCTCGACCACAATCGCTTCGCGGCCGTAGACCACCCCGGCCGCCCGAGTTCGTACCGCCCCGCAGGTGCCGGCGGGAATGGTGCCGAATGCCACTTCGATGTCCCGGTCGGTCAACTCACGATCCAGCGTGCCGCGCACCTCCTCGATGGTGACGCCCAGCCCGCTGGCGATCAGGCAAAGCGATGCCTTCCAAGCCATTTTGATGAAGCCGGGCGTCTTGAGCATCGGCTCGAAATCCAGCGGGCGAGCGAAACCCATGCCGTCCATCATCACGTCGGCCACCGGATAGTGATCGTTGAGGGCCACCTCGCTGACGGTGACGGTGCGGATGCTCTTCGACTGCGTGGTCATCAGCAGGGCCATCTCGTCGGACGCGAACCCCGGGAAAATGCCGGACACGTACAACGATGCCGCACCGGCCCGCGCCGCCGATTCGAGTTGATCGCGCCAGTCCGGGGCGAAATAAGACGGCGGGTACACCAGGCTCGTCGACGACGTCGAAACGACATTGATCCCGGTTGAGAGCAAACGCAGATAATCGGGCACGGCGGCGCCGTCGCGGTCGGGGCCGCTGGCGGCATACACCACGCAATCCGGTTTCAAGGCAATCAGAGCGTCTGCGTCGTCGGTGGCCGCCAACCCCAAGGGTGCACCACCGGCCAACTCGCCCGCGTCCCGGCCCACCTTGCACGGCGAATGCACCCATACCCCAACGAGATCCAAGTCCGGCCGGCGCCGCACCGCGTCGATCGCGATCGATCCGACCCCTCCGGTCGACCACACCACCACCCGCATAACTGTCTCCTCACGTCCGCTACAACCTAACGTTTGTTCAAGCCACTCGGCCAGGACGGCACAGGACACCCTGCAACCCTTGACCCGTCAGCGCGCCGGCTGTTAGCTTGCGGATCAAATATTCGGTATTGCACAGCAGCAAGGGGGCCCCGATGGCCAACCCGGCAAGTCACCGCGTAGTGGTTTGGGCGACGGGAGGCATCGGGTCGATAGCCATTCGCGCGATCCAACGACGCCCGAACCTGGAACTCGTTGGGGTATGGGTGCATTCGCCGGACAAGGACGGCCGGGACGCCGGCGAACTTGCCGGTGGGGATCCGATCGGGGTTGCCGCCACCACCGATGCCGATGCTCTCATAGCACTGAAGCCCGACTGCGTCATCTATGCCGCCAGTGGCCCCGAGCGCGACGCGCTGGCGATCCCGGACTACGTGAAGTTGCTGGAAGCCGGCCTCAACGTCGTCACCACCAGCACCACCCGGCTGGTGAATCCGCACGCCTACACGCCCACCGAGTGGCGTGACCAGTTGGTCGCCGCCGCCAAGCAGGGGCAGGCGTCGTTGTACGCCTCGGGGATCGAGCCCGGCTTCGCCGCGGACTATCTGCCGTTGGTGCTGTGCACGCAATCCTCGGCCATCGAGAGGATCCATTCCTACGAGATCGGTCTCTACGACGACTACGGCGTGCCCGACATCATGAGCGACGCTTTGGGTTTCGGTCGCCCACTGGACTACCAGCCATGGATCAGCTTTCCGGGCGCGATCGCCGGTGAGTGGCAGGGCCAGATCCGGTTGATCGGCGACGCGCTCGGGGTAGAGGTACAGGAGATTCGCGAGACGTTCGATCGCGCAGTGACGAACCGGACACTGGATGTGGCAATGGGCACCGTCGAAGCCGGTACCTGCGGCGCGCTCCGGATGCGGGCCATCGGCGTGGTCGACGGCCGGGAGGCCATCGTCATCGAGCACGTCACCCGCCTGGCGCATGACGTCGCGCCGGACTGGCCCACCGGAATCGGCGACCTCTCCTACCGCGTGCTGATCAGCGGCGACCCCGACATCGACTGCAGCCTGGCCGCCACGTTGCGTGATCCCGCCCGAGCCGGAATCGCGGACATGACCTCGGGGGCGGGCGCCATGGTGGCCACCGCCATGCGCGTGGTCAACGCCGTCCCGTATGTGGTTGCCGCACAACCCGGTCTGCTTAGTTCGGTGGATCTGCCGCTGACCATCCCCAAACACGCCTTCGTCACGTCCTGAGCTCCTGAGCTGCGCCGTCTTCTAGTCTCGAGCAGTGGTCGATAACCCGCTCGAGGAGTTGACGCTCGATCAATTGCGCCGCCGCACCAGCATGAAGTGGCGTGCCCACCCCGCCGACGTCCTGCCCTTGTGGGTCGCCGAGATGGACGTCAACCTCGCCCCCAGCGTGGCGGAAGCCATTCACCGGGCGGTCGCCGCCGGCGATACCGGCTACCCGCACGGTAAGGGCTACGCCAAAGCGATCAGCGAATTCGCCGCCCGGCGCTGGCAGTGGGACGGGTTGTCTGTCGGGCGCACCCGGGTGGTGCCCGACGTCATGCTGGGCATCGTCGAGATGTTGCGTCTGGTCACCGACCGTGGTGCGACGGTCATTGTCAATTCGCCTGTGTACGCGCCGTTTTACGCGTTCGTTTCGCACGACGGCCGCACCGTGCTGGAGGCTCCGCTGAATGCCGAGGGGCGTATCGACCTCGACGTGTTGGCCGAAGCGTTTGCGCGATCGCGCAAGGTTGCGGGCACTACCGGCAACGTTGCCTACCTGTTGTGCAACCCGCACAACCCGACCGGCGTCGTACACACCGCCGACGAATTGCGTGCGGTCGCCGAGTTGGCCCGCCGCTTCGATGTCCGGGTGGTCTCCGACGAGATCCACGCTCCGCTGGTGTTATCGGGGGCACGCTTCACGCCCTATCTGAGCGTCCCGGGTGCCGAGAATGCGCTGGCGCTGACTTCGGCGTCCAAGGCGTGGAATCTCGCGGGTATCAAGGCGGCGCTGGCCATCGCCGGCCCCGAGGCGGGTGCGGATCTGCGCCGGATGCCCGAAGAGGTGGGCCACGGCGCCAGCCACTTGGGCCTCATCGCGCACACCGCGGCGTTCAGCGCCGGAGGCGACTGGCTCGATGCGCTGCTGGCAGGCCTGGACACCAACCGCGCGCTGCTCACCGACCTGGTTGCCGAGCACCTTCCCGGCGTGCGGCTGCTCCTACCACAGGGCACTTACCTCGCCTGGCTGGACTGCCGCGCGCTCGGCATCGACGATGACCACACCGACGGCCTGAAGGTGGTAGCCGATCTGTCCGGTCCCGCGCGCTGGTTTCGCGATCACGCCCGGGTCGCGCTCAGCTCAGGGCACGTGTTTGGGACCGGCGGCGCGGGCCACGTCCGGCTGAACTTTGCGACCTCGCAGGCGATCTTGACCGAGGCCGTGGCCCGGATGGGTCGAGCGCTTCGCGATCGAACCGACCGCCGTGCTGCCACGTAATAAATTGCTGTGGCTTCAATCGCAGACAAACTCACTCGCCTCGGCCAGCTCCTCGCCCGCTACGGACTGGTCGTGGTGCTGGCCTGGATCGGGTTCGGCAAGTACGTCAAGATGGAATCGAAAGTGCTCATCGAACACAGCCCGTTGATGAGCTGGATTTACAACTTCCTCAGCGTCACGACCGTCGCACGAGCCTTGGGAACGATGGAAATCGTTGCGGCACTGCTGCTCGCGACCTTCCCGTTATGGTCCAGGGTGTCCGCGCTCGGTAGCGCGCTGGCCGTCGTGCTGTTTATGGGGACGGTGAGCTTCCTGTTCACTACGCCCGGGCTGTTTGCCACCCATGCGGCGGGGATACCCGTCCTGACCGCGCTTCCCGGCCAGTTCCTGCTCAAAGACCTGGTGTTGCTCGGCGTGGCAATCTGGACGCTTGGGGATGCGCTGCGGGCGGGCCGGCCGGCTGAGCCGGTTTAAGCCGACCGTTTAGCGCTGCGCTCCCGCAAGCCGTCGAGCACCCACTTCGCCCATTCGATTTCATGCTGGGTCCAGCGCAGACCCTGTTCCAGGGCGGCTCGGGCGAAGAACGCGTCGTCGTCCACCGTCCAGTCGTAGGCCTCGAGCATCTCGGCGAACCGGGCGTGTTCTTCTTCGGCCAGGGACAACAATGACTGGAGATACTCCCGCGCTTGGGCGGGCTCGAGTTGACCGAGTAGGAAGACCCGCAGGATCGCGGCGTTGCGGATGGGTGGATCCTCTTGCGGCGACGTCATCCACCGATACAACTCGGCGCGGCCGGCCTCGGTGATCTCGTACTCCTTACGCCCGCGCGGACCCACGTCGGAGACCTTGATCAGCCCGCCGGCGGCGAGCTTGTTGAGCTCGCCGTAGAGCTGGCTCTGGGTGGCCGGCCACATGTTGTCCATCGACTCTTTAAAGCGTTTCAGCAGGTCATACCCGCTGCCGGGCTCTTGGGACAACAACCCCAACGCGGCATGTCGTAAGCTCACCGGATCATCATAACCCTCCACAATTGACATGTCATTGCTCGTATGTCAGTATCGACCTGTCACAATTGGAACGTCAGGAAATCGGAGCCTGCTATGACACAGCCAACCCCCCGCGACACGCAGCCGTCGCTGGAGCAGCCCAAGGCACGCCGCGGCGTCGGCGACGTACTCGACGGATTCTTGAAGTCGCCGTTCTCCGGAATCGCGCCGTGGGCGCTGTTGTCAATCCTGTCGGCACCGGGCCGCTTCGAGATCGCGGTGGCCTCTGCGCTGGCCTTGTCGGTGTTGATCTTGCTCGTCGGCCTGGCGCGCGGCATCAAGATCCACCTGCTGGAAGTGTTCGGCGCCGTCTTCTTCGCTGCGCTGGCCATCGTCGGCCTGTTCGCCACCGACAGCGTCCTGCGCATCCTGGAAGTGTGGGCCGGCGAGTTGACCAACATCTCCCTCGCCTTGTTCGCGTGGTTCACGGTGCTGATTCGCCGGCCATTCACCATGGCGTACGCGAAGGATACGACGCCGCAGGAGTATTGGGACAGCCCGCTGTTCAAGCGGATCAACAACGTGATCACGGCGGTGTGGGCGAGTGCTTTCACGTTCGCGGCGGCGGCCGGTTTCTTCGGCGATGCGGTTCTGCAGGACGCGGGCAACTTCTGGACGGGTTGGATCCTGCAGCTGGCAGCGATCTTCTTCGCAATCGCCTTCACCGAGTTCTACCCCGACTACGCCTCGGCCATGTTCGACTTGGACAACGGTGAGGCGGCGGAGGTCCCCTCAATGCTGCAGATGGTCGAATGGTTGCCGACATTCATCGTCGTCACCGGTGTGGTGGGACTGGTCACCGACTCGGTGGACTTCCTGCTGGGTATCGGGCTGATCATCGGCGGCAGCGTGGCCTCCGGAATCCTTGCCAAGTTCAGCGGGGCAAAGTAAGGCGAAATACGCCCTTCCCGAGGAATATGGACTGTTGCCCGCCTCCGAGCGACACTGCCGGTGGAATACGTAATCCCTTGCTGGAATTGCTGTTTCATGCCGGGCAGTATTCGCCACGAGGCGGGCAAAGCCGTGTCTCCGGCCGGTCGGGGCCGGTCGGTCAGGAATGGCCGGTGACCGATAGCACCGCGCCGGCAAATTCGGAACGGCACACCACCAGATCCGGCAGCTTGGGATCGGGCTGGTTGTAGGCCAACGCGGATCCGTCGATGCGGGAGGTGTGCAAGCCGGCGGCCCTGGCGACGGCTACCGGTGCGGCTGAATCCCACTCGAACTGGCCGCCGGCGTGGACGTAAACATCGGAGCGTCCCTGCACTATCGAGGCCACTTTGGCGCCGGCAGAACCCATTTCGACCAGAATCCCGCCCAGCTCGTCCCGCACGGCCAGCGCGATGGCGGGTGGACGGGTACGTGAGACCACGATTCGCGGCTTGTCCGGGGTGGCCGGCGGCGGCGCGACCGTCGGGGTCGCCAGCGTGATTCCCTGGGCCGGCAGGGCGACCGCGCCTGCGACGAGTTCGCCACCTTGCCACAGCGCCACGTGCACCGCCCAGTCGGCGCGCTCGAGTTCGGAGAACTCCCGCGTGCCGTCCAGCGGATCGACGATCCACACCCGCTCCGAGTGCAACCGCACCGGGTCGTCGGCGCCCTCCTCGGACAGCACCGCATCGTCGGGCCGCTCGACGCCCAGCGCTTCCATCAGGAAGTCGTGAGAGCGCTTGTCGCCCGCGGCTTTCCGCTCGCTTGCATCGGCATCGGCGAATTCGGCCCGGACTCCGAGCAACAACCGGCCCGCCTCGGTGGCCAATCGCGCGGCCAGCTCATGGTCAGTCATGGCAACAGTCAAACAGATCACAGTCCGAACTGATCGTCGATGATGCCCAACCAGATCTGCGCGCAGTCCATCGCGACCTTCTCGCTGATAAAGGCGTGCTGGGTGCCGGTGTAGAGGTCACGGAAGGCGCGTTCGAGCCGGCTGCCCTCCCGGATCGAGCTGGTGCCTGCCACCAGGTGAGCCCACTCGGCACATTCGCGCGCGGTATCGGTGGCGTAGACGGCAGCCGCTCGCATGTCAGCCCGCAGAGTCGGGTTCAGGTCCTCCCCCGCGGCGACCACGGTTTCCGCGGTGCTGAACGCGTCGAGCACCAGCAGCCGGGCGGCGCGCCAGGCGGCGACATGGTGCGCCAGGCCTTTCTGGAAGGTGGGCCGGCTGGCCAGCGACGCCATGTCGCTCATCCGGAATTTCGTCGCCGCCAGCTCGGCGACGTCGTCGAGCATGCTCTTGGCCACTCCAAGCGCCCACGACGCGTGCCCGGCGGCGGTCACCGGCATCAGGCCCATCCGCGCGGACGGCGACGTCCCGCGGTACGGGTGACGGTCGAACAGCCCGAACGTCCTGGCCGTGGGCACGAACACGTTTTCGGCGCTGTAATCGAAGGAACCGGTGCCCTTGAGACCCTGCACATGCCAGCCGTCGTTGAATTGGATCTCGTCGCGCGGAATCACCGCCACCCGCATCTCCGGAATGCCGTCGCTGATCCAGCGCATTTCGCCGTCATCCATCGGGAAGAAGCCGGCCGCGACGTACTGGGAATGACCGACGCCCGAGCCGAAACTCCACGAACCGCTCACCCGATAGCCACCGTCGATGACGGCGCCCTGCCCATTCGGGAAGAATTGCCCGCCCATGGTCACGTGGTTGTCGTGGGCGGTGAACACCTCGGCGAAACCCTCGTCGGGAAGGTACGTGGCCGCGGCGAACCGGGACGGCAGGTTAGCGATCCCGATCCACCCGAAAGAGCCGTCCTGCCAGGCCATTTCAATCCACGTCTCGATGATCTCGGCCAACGACGGTTCGATGCCGCCGGCCTCGTCGGGGCTCAGTGCCGTCATCAGCCCGCTGGCCCACATCTCGTCGACGATCGCGTCGGTCATGGTGCGTTTCCGCTCGGATTCGGCGGCTTCGGCACGCACCAATTCGCGCATCCCGCGAGCCAGCGAAACGAGCTGGTCATCTTTAACCGACGTCATCTGATTCCTATCGCCGCTTACCGCCGATCGAAGGTGAACAGTACGCCGCAGGTTTCGCCCGCCGGACAATCGGCTACCCAAACGGGCAGAAATCGCGCGCGATCCCGCATGACCTGAATACGACATCATGACCTGAATACGACATATGGAAACTCAGCCCGCAAGCCCCACGAGTCGCCAGCCCCAGCCCACGGGTGCGGCGGTGTTGGAGCCACCGCCGGGACTGCTCGCAGGCCGCTATGAATTGGGGCCGGTGCTGGGCCGCGGGGGCATGGCCGAGGTTCGCGAGGGGTGGGACTCGAAGCTAGGCCGCCGGGTGGCGATCAAACTGCTCAATCCGATCGCCGAGCCGCGGCCGGAAAGCCGGCTGCGGTTCGAGACCGAGGCACGCGCCGCCGCCGCCCTGAGCAGTCAGCACATCGTGGTGGTCCACGACGTCGGAGAACACCACGGGATGCCGTTCATCGTGATGGAGCGACTGCCCGGGATGTCGCTGGCCGACCACATCGCCCGGGGTCCGCTACCCCAGCCCTTCGTCCAGTCCGTCCTCGAAGACGTTCTCGACGCGCTTGCCGTCGCACACGACGCCGGTATCGTGCACCGCGACGTCAAGCCCGGCAATATCCTGTTCACCGCGACAGGCGAAGCCAAGCTGGCAGATTTCGGGATCGCCAAGACCAGCGGTGGCGTGCAGACCATGACGGGCCAAATCGTCGGCAGCATGGCCTACTTGAGCCCGGACCGGTTGACCGGCAAACCGGCTACCCCGACCGACGACCTGTATGCCCTGGGAGTTGTCGGGTACGAGGCCCTGACCGGGCGCCGCCCGTTCCCGCAGAACGACTTCGGTTCGTTGGCACACGCGATCCTGCGCCAGTCGCCGGCACCGCTGACCGCTGTACGACCGGATGTTCGACCGAACCTCGCCGCGGTGATTGAACGGGCGATGGCCCGCCAACCCAGCCAGAAGTTCGGTCAGGCCAGAGACATGCGCGCCGCCCTCGGCAGCGCCGACCCGGCAACCTCGCCGATTCGGCCGGCAACGCGGGTGATGACGGCCCCGTTGCCCCCGTTAGGCAGCAACACCTTCATCGGCCCACCACCGCAGGCGCCTCCCGCCCGGCGCGGGCTGTGGGCGGCGGCATTGCTGGCCACCTTCGTGCTCGCGGTTCTGTTGATCGTCATCAGTCCGTCGTTGTCGACGCCCACGCCGTCGCCGGCCGGCACCACCGCCCCCTTGCCACCACCGACCACCACCGTCGCACCCGCGAACACAGTCGCCAGCACGCCGGAACCGGCGCCGCCGCCCCCCGGGCCCCCGGGCAAGCACGGCAAGAAACCCAAAGGCGGAAAAGGCGATTGATCAGCCGGGTAGGCCGAACAGCTTGACCACGCCGTGGTCCCGCCCGGCGGTGTAACCGCCGTCGACCGCGATGGCCTGGCCCGTCACGAACGACGCGTCCGGGGAAACAAGAAAAGCCGCTACGGCCCCAATCTCTTCCGGGCGGCCCAACCGCTGCAAGGCGTGCTCGGTGGTGATCGAGTCCAACGGGCCATCCATGCCGGGCAGTTCGAACACGGACTGGAGCATCGGCGTTTCGATGAACCCCGGACAGATGGCGTTGGCCCGGATGCCGCTGGGACCGTAGTCGAGCGCAATGTTCTTGGTCAGCAACACAACTCCACCCTTAGCGGCATTGTACGAACTGCCGCCCGCGGTCCCTTCCAGCCCTTCGACACTGGCCAGCGTGACGATCGAGCCACGCTCGCCGTCGACCCGCGGCTGCTCGATCATCTTGGCCAACGCCGCCTTGGCGACCAGGAACGTCGCGGTCAGGTTCACCCCGATCACCCGGTCCCATTCGGCTTGCGGGAGCAGATGAACCGGGCCGCCGCCGGCCACCCCGGCGGAATGCACGACCCCGTCCAGGCGGTCGGGTACCGCCGCGAACACCGCCGCGACCGACGCCTCGTCGGTGACGTCGGCCGGCACGAAATGAAAGTGCGGACCCAAGTCGGGGGGCGCGGTCAGGTCCGCACCGATGACGGTGCCGCCGTCGTCCAGCAGCCGCCGCGCGGTGGCCAGGCCGATGCCCGAGGCCGCACCGGTCACCACGAAGGTACGCCCCGCAGCGCGCGCCACCCTCAGCTCTCCAGGGCTTTTGCGCAGGCGGACAGGATCGCCTCGAAGTTCCACCGCAACAACGGGCGGCTGACCTTTTCCAGCAATTTCCCGCCCGCGTACCCGGGGTGGGTGTAGTTGGTCAGCCAGTCCACGCGGGTGCCGTTCCCGGACGGGGTGAAGGTCAGCGTGCCGCCGTCGTGGTTGAAGGCAGGAATCGAGCGGGCGATGAGGTAGGAGTACTTGTTCGGGCGGTCGTAGGCGGTGATGTCCTCGCGGAACCACATGCCGGTAGCCAGCACTACTCGGACGGCACCCGCCCCCGGAGCCGGTGAGTCCTTCGCCCAGCCAGACTTGATCACCAGCGGGGCGGCGGCCAGGCTCGCCGGATCCGCCAGCCAGTCGAATACCTTCTCCACGGGCGCGGCGATGGTTCGCTCGATATGAATCTCGACCATGAGATCTCCTGCCTGTGGTGGGCGTCCCCGTGCATGTTAAACCCCGCCCGGACCGCCGCTACGGGCGCGGAAATGACCGCGTTTGCTGTCGATGTAGTCGACGGTGAAGCCGCGCCGCGCCAGTCGTTGCCCGATGAGTTCGCCGCTGATGGCCGGTTCCAAGCGCGCCCCGTTCTCGCGGCAGAACACTCGCGCCTGCGGCAGGACGATGGCCGGTGTGTGGGGTGCGGCCGGGGTAAAGCGGATCGTCGTTCCGTCGGCGGTGACAGCGCAATATTCGTATTCGACCAGTGGCGAGAAGCCGCGGCTGTCGCGAACGGAGATCGAGGCGTCGGGTTCGACGCGGAACTCGTTGCCGCGCCGCAGGAACGGGAGCAGGTTGAAGCCAACCAGCAGTAGGCCGGGCACGATCAGCACGAACAACGCGTAGGCGTGCGTCTTCTCCAGCTCCGCGTCATAGGCGTAGTTGGTGAACATCTCGGCGAGCCAGCCCTCGACGAAGAGGGCGATGTCGTGCAGCACGTCCCTGACCGTGGCCCGGCCGGTGGACAGGTCGTAGACGATCGCACCGATGGCACCCACGCCGCCGACCGTGAGGATCGCACCCAGCAACACCAACCCCCAGCTGGTCTTCGACACGAAGGTCCCGCGCGCCTGCGCCGGGGTCTCGATCTCGACTTTCGGCCCACCGAGCGGCCGCGCCAGGCACCAGACGCTGATGCCGATTGCGATCGCCAGTGTCAGAAACTCCATCGCGCCGAAGGACGGTCGGTCGGAGTCCTTGACCGCAATGCCCAAAAACGCCAGCCAAGCGACCCAGCGCAGCGCCCGCTGCCAACCCGCGACGCGACGCTCGCCGGAGAGCTGGTTAGCCATTCGGGGATCCTACGTCCGGGTTGTGCCGTTCCCGAGGTTGAACGCCCGCCACGCGGCAATAGGGATGGCGAGGAGGCAACCATGATCAGCAAGACCGTCGCCATCACCGGCGGCACGGCAGGCATCGGCCGCGCGACAGCCGTTCGGTTCGACCGCGCGGGGTACCGCGTCGCCGCTTACGGCCGCGACCCTTCGGCGCTGGAGGCTTTGCGCGCCGAGCTGCGGCCGGAGGCAGTGGTCGATTCCCTCGACGTGCAGGACGCTGACGCGTGGGCCACCCGCCTGGGCGAGCTCGCCGAGCGCACCGGCGGCCAATTGGACGTGCTGATCAACAACGCCGGCATCCTCGAATCGGGGCGCTTCGCGGAGATACCTCTCTCGGCGCAACGGAAAATCATCGATGTCAACGTGGGCGGCACACTCAACGGTTGTCATTCGGCCTATCCATACCTCCGATCGACGCCCGAGGCACAGGTGATCAATGTATGTTCGGCATCGGCCATGTACGGACAGGCCGAGCTGGCGGCGTACTCCGCGTCCAAGTTCGCGATCCGCGGGCTGACCGAGGCACTCGAATTGGAATGGGCCGCGGACGATATCAGGGTCTGCGCAGTGTGGCCGCTGTTCGTCGACACCGGCATGGTCAGTGGCGTGGACACCGGAAGCACTCGGACCATGGGAGTGTCACTGACTGCCGACGACGTCGCGGAATCCATCCTGAAGATCGCCCGAGGCCGGCCGCGACTCCCGCACGGTCCGCACTTCGCGGTGGGCAGGCAGGGCAAGGCTTTGATGGCGGTGGCCAACATCGCACCGTCCTGGGTGGCACGCGAGATCAACCGTCGCGCCACCCGGTCGTGAACGCGCAGCTTCGGCGGCAAGAATGGTATCCATGACCACCCAACCGCTCGTTCAGCGCGACTCAACGCAGATCACCGCCCAGCGCGTCGGGGTGGGCCTGCTCGGCATGGGCACCCTGCACTTTCTCGCACCTAAACCGTTCGACGGCATCATCCCGGCCGAGCTTCCTTTTAGCGCACGGCTTTACACCTATGCCTCGGGGGTCGCCGAGCTCGTCATCGGAACGCTGCTGCTGTCACGACGCACCCGGCGTCCCGCCGCGGCGGCCGCGGCCGCGTTGTTCATCGGCGTCTACCCGGGCAACCTCAACATGGTTCGGCTGTGGTGGGGCAAGCGGTGGTACATGCGGGCGATCGCGTTGGCCCGGCTGCCGCTGCAGATCCCGATGATCACCACCGCGATCAAGATCTACCGCAACAGCTAGAGCCGCGAGCCGACGCGGTGCAGCGTGCCGTCGGGATCGACGTAAGCGAATTCCCGTAGGCCGTAAGGAGTGTCATGTGGTGGGTGCAGGCGGCCGCCGAGGTTTTCCAGCGCCTGCCACTCCGCGTAGAGGGCGTCGGCGTCGCTGACGTAGAGATACACACTCGATGCGGTGCGCAACGGGTCATGCTCGGCCCATTCGGTCAGATGCATTGACACCGATCCGCGGTCGACAAAGCCGTAGCGCTCCGGGCCTTCGTAGCCGCGTGCATCGAAGCCGAGCCGGCGGTAGCGGTCGAGTGCGGCGTCGAGGTCTAGGACGGGCACGATCGGTGCCACCGAGGTGAAGTCGATTCCAGACACGGGAGAAGTCTGTCACCTAGACGTTCGCTGTGGCATTCTGCGTGGGTGAGCGCTGATCCGCGGGATTGGCCGGCGGGGATTGTGACGTTCCTGTTCACCGACGTGGAAGGTTCCACGCGTCGGTGGGAGTCGGACGCGCTGGGCATGCGGACCGCGTTAGCCGCTCACGACCAGGTGCTGCGTCAGGCCATCGAAACTCGCGGCGGCTGCGTGTTTAAACACACCGGTGACGGGGTGTGCGCCGCGTTCGCCTCTCCCCGGTCCGCCGTCGACGCCGCCGTCGCCGCGCAGCAGGCACTTGAGTTGCCGGTACGGATGGGCTTGGCGACCGGGGAAGCGGAACTGCGCGACGCAGACTACTTCGGCACGGCGCTGAATCGGGCCGCGCGGGTGATGGCCGCCGGCCATGGCGGGCAGATCCTGTTGACGGATTCGACGGCGGCGCTGGTCACCGGCGTCGACCTGCTGGAGCTGGGTCCGCGGCGACTTCGAGACCTGTCCACGCCGGTCGGGGTGTTCCAAGTGCGTGCGCCGGGCCTGCGCACCGAGTTTCCCGCGTTACGAGCGCTGGACAGCAGCCCCGGTAATCTTCGGCCGGCGTTGACCAGTTTCGTCGGACGCGAGTCCGAGATCGACCAGGTGCGAGCCGCGCTGAAGGTGCACCGGCTGGTGACGCTGGCCGGCGTCGGCGGCGTGGGCAAGACGCGGTTGGCTTGTGAGGTCGCTACCCGCGTATCCGACGAATTCCCGGACGGTGTCTGGTTTTTCGAGCTGGCCGCGGTCGCCGACCCAGGCGCGGTACCCGACGCGGCGGCCGCGGTGCTGGGCATCACCCAGCAGCCCGGTAAGAACGTGACCGAAAGTGTGGCCGACGCCCTTGAGGGTCGGATCCGGCTCCTGGTGTTCGACAACTGCGAGCATGTCCGCGATGCCGCGGCCGATCTGATCGAAGAGATACTGGCTCGCTCGACGAGCGTGCGGATCCTGGCCACCAGTCGGGAACGGCTGGAGGTCGCCGACGAACAATTGTGGTCAGTGCCGTCGCTGGGCGTGGGCAGCGGCATCGCCTCTCCGGCCGTGAGCCTGTTCGTCGAACGCGCGCAGAGTGTTTCGGCAGATTTCAGCGTCGCGGAAGCCGACGACGCGACCGCGGTGATCGAGATCTGCCGGCGTCTGGACGGGATACCGTTGGCGATCGAATTGGCGGCGTCGCGGATGGCGTCGATGTCACCGATCGAGGTTCGGGACCGCCTTAACCACCGTTTTAGGCTATTAGTCGGCTCACGGCGCGGTCTGGGTCGACACCAGACCCTGCGGCACGCCGTCGCGTGGTCCTACGACCACCTCGATCCCGCGGAACAGCTCTTGCTGGAACGGTGTTCGATCTTCGCGGGTGGCTTTGACCTGCAAAGCGCATGTGCGGTCGTCGGATCAGACAGCGACGATTACGAGGTCTTGGATCTGCTGGATGCGCTGGTGCGCAAATCATTGGTCACCGTCGACCGAAGGGCGGGGCGGACACGTTATTCGATGCTGGAGACGATCCGTGAGTTCGCCGAGGAGCAGCTAGCGGGTCGCGGTGTGGCACAGGAGGTTCGGGGCGCCCACGCCCAACACTTCGCCCGGCGGAGCACCCACATCATGACCGTGTGGGACAGCCCCGAACAACGCCAGGCCTACGCATGGTTCTGCGCCGAGCTGGCCAATCTTCGTACCGCTTTTCGCTGGGCGGCCGACCACCGAGTTCTCGATGATGCCGCCGCGATCGCCGAAAATGCTGCCTTTCTTGGCTATTCGGTGGACAACTTCGAACCGATTACCTGGGCCGAAGAACTGCTGGAGGCCACCCACGCCGCCGACCATCCCAGGGCGACATTTCTCCATGTGCTGGCGTCGATGTGTTACTCGGCCGGTCGATTCACCGATGCGCTCAGGTACGCTGAACGCGCCGTGCAGATGCTCGACAGTTGTGCCGGCACAGTGCCTTATGGTCTGCACGCATGGCCCAGTGGCGCCTTCACCGTCAGTGGACGACCAGAGCGTGGAATCGCATTGTCCCGCACCCAATTGGCCCGCGGTCGCGACGTCCTCACCCTCACTCGAGGATGTCTCATCTTGGCGTTATCGATCCAAGGTCCCAGCGATGAGGCCATGGCACTTGCCGACGGCCTGGTCGAGGCCGCTCAAGCCACCCGAAATCCGTTCGCGATCTGTTTCGCGGCGCTTGCCGATGGCTTTGCTTTTCGCGACACCGACCCCGCCCGGGCGATGAAGGTCATGCGCCGCGGCTTGTCGCTCGCCCAGGAGAGCGGGAACCGCAGTGCTGTGTCCCACCTGGCCGCTGTGCTGTGCCGCGTCGAAGCCAACCACGGCGATCCGTTGGCCGCACTGGACTTCTTCACCCTGGCCATTCGCAATCATCACGAGGCGGGCAGCACCGCGATGATGAGCACACCGCTGGCGCTGCTTGCCGCATTCTTCGAGCGCTTGGACCGGCACGAGCCGGCCGCCACCCTGGCCGGATTCGCGTTCAGTCCAGTGACCGCACAGTCGGTACCCGAGCTCAAGACCGTGATCAAGGATTTGCGCAATGCGTTGGGAGATGCAACGTACGAAAAGTGTGCGCAGGTTGGCGGCAAAATGACCACCGCCGCCATGGCCAACTACGCCTACGACCAGATCGACCAGACGCGAACCGAACTCGAGCGCGCAGGCGCCGCACCCCGCGGGTAACGCCCGCGGTGGTTGATAACCGAAGCCGATCGACACATTCAATATGAGTGTTGGACGGGCTGTTTCCGGGACGGCATCGTAAGAAGCGTTACGAATACGGGGTACTGTTTCCGGAGGCCGAAATGCTCACCACCACAAGCACACACGTCACATCACTGACGAACAGCTCGCTCGCCGAAGAGTCCGATCTCGGGTCCATTCACCGGCTGACGGCCGACAACTTCCCCATTCTGACGGGCCTCTCGATCAAGCGACTGCTGCTCAACCCCGGCGCCATGCGGACACCGCACTGGCACGCCAATGCCAACGAACTGACCTACTGCGTCGCGGGGAGCGCGCTTGTCTCGGTGCTCGACACCGGCAGCCGTTTTGCCTCGTTCGTGGTGAACGCGGGCGACATGTTCCATATCGACTCGGGTTCGCTGCACCACATCGAGAACATTGGCACCGAGGCCGCCGAGTTCATCGTCACGTTCCGCAACGAGCGCCCGGAGGACTTCGGCCTCGGCGCCGCCTTCGGCGCCATGACCGACGCCGTGCTGGGCAACACCTATGACCTGCCGGCCTCGGACTTCGCGGCGATCCGTCGCAGCACCACCGATCGGACGCTGGCCGCCCTTGACGGAGATCCCTCGGTGCCGACGAGTGCGTACTTCGACGACCCGCACAAGTTCTCGGTCGAGGCGATGACGCCGCCGGTCAGCAGTGCCGTTGGCAGCGCGCGGACCGCGCGGGTGCAGTACTGGCCGGCGCTCAAGGACTTGTCGATGTACTCCCTGCGGATCCGCGAGGACGGCATGCGCGAGCCGCACTGGCACCCGATCACTGCGGAGATGGGCTATGTGAACCGTGGCGCGGCGCGCATGACCGTAATGAACCCGAACGGCGACCTGGACAGCTGGTACCTGCGGCAAGGCGACGTGTACTTCATCCCGCGCGCCTACCCGCATCACATCGAGGTGTTCGACGCCCCTGAGCTGCACTTCTGCATCTTCTTCGACCAGCCCACCCCTGGGGATGTCGGCTATCGCACCGCGGTCAGCGCCTACCCCCGCCGGGTGCTCGCGGCCGCGTTCGACACCCACATCGACGACCTGCCCGACTTTCCGTTCACAAAGGCGGACCCGCTGATCGTGAACCGGCTCAACCCGCTGGACGCCCGCGCTGTCGGGGAGTGACAGCGCGGGCGTCATGATCCCCGCCGAGCGTGGGCCTCACGCAGCTGAAACGCACGCTTCGCGTCCATGAGGCCCACGCTCGACGCTAGCCGGTGTCCAGCGTTCCAAGAATCCTCCAAGGATCCTTCAAGGGCTCGGCACAAGCGTGTGGGTTGGTAACAACACAGCAAAAGCGACGAACCAGAACCATCACGGTGGCAACCCCAGCCTTGGTCGTCGAAAGGGGGTCGATCATGACCGAAATCGCACACGTCGAGCCGCTCACCAGGCGCGACGGGCTCTCGGAAGTGGTTCCCTTACTCGACGCGCTGGCCGCGGTCGCGGTCCGGGGCGAGACCCCTGGTCCCGAATTGCTGGCACGCGCCGTGGCGGCCCGCCCGCTGCTGTCGGCTTTGGCGCAAGACCCCAAGGACGGCGAGCCGTATTCCCGGTCGGTCCTGCGGGTCGACGACCAGGTCGAAATCATGCTGGCGCGCTGGCGTCCGGAAAGCAGCTGCGCGCCACACGACCACGGCGGTTCAAAGGGCTTCGTAATCGCGGTCGAAGGCGACTTTCATGAGCGGCGATTCGACTGGGAAGAAACGCAGTTGCTCGTCGCCGAGCGGGCCATCCGCCGAGAAGCCACCACTATTCCGGTTTCACCCGAAGACATCCACGACATGACCGCCGAATCGGGTGGGCTCACCCTGCACCTCTATAGCCCACCGCCGGCCGGCATGCGGGTCTTCGACATGGAGCGCGCCGAGGTGCTTGAACTCGTCGGCGACTTCGGCGCCTGGATCCCAGCAGGTGACCATCCGCGCCTCCCGTTCGCCGACGTCGCTCCCAGGAACCGGCAGAAGCCCGTCATCTGGGTCGCGCACACCACCCACTATCGAGGCGGCTCGGCCGAATTCGCGGTGGCTGCGGCCACCATGGGCCGCGAACTCGCCGACGAGAATCCTGACGCGGAAGTGATCGTCTCGGGTCTGCACCGCAAGGCCGACTTCGAAGCCGAACTCACCCGACTCACGCTGACCGGCCGAAAGATCAGCCAGCTGCACCTGATCAGCCACTCCGGCATGTACGGGCCGATGTTCGGCTCCACCGACTGGCCCGAGCAGTTCTCTCCGCACGAGTGGCGGGACATGGCGATCCCCTTCGCCGCGGGCGCTCAGGCATATTTCCACGCTTGCCGGACGGCGCGCTGGTTCGCGCCGTTCTTCGCCGACGTGTTCGGCGTCGCCGCGTTCGGCAACCACAACTACACCACCGTGTCCACGCGCAAGGACCGGTTTGCGTGGGCGGGTCGTCATCCGGCGGCCCGCCCGAGGCTTTATATGATCGCCGCTCCGGGCAAGAAGTCGCACGGCTGGGCGGGCAGCGTGCGCAAGTATCTCGGCTGCGCCGCCGAGCCCATGGTGCAAAGCCTGCCCGCCGCAACGCATCCGGAGCGCTCCTACGATCGCGTCGCCGAACTGTACGACCGCGCCTACGCCGACATCCGCGTCCGTGAAGCCGAATGGGAATGGGTCGCCAACCGGCTGGCCGGCCTGCACTCCGACCTCGGCCGACGCCTTCGCGTACTGGAAATCGGTTGCGGCAACGGGGCTTTGCTGCGCGCATTGGACGAGAACGGTGACATCGACTTCGCCGTCGGCGTGGACAGCTCCGAGGGAATGCTGGCTCGGGCACGCGAACGCAGCCGCGACCGCGCCCGCCTGCGATTCGGCAAGGTCAATGGGCCCGCGTTAGATGTGCCCGACGACCACATCGATGTGGTGATCTCCTTCCTGTCCTTCCGTTACCTGGACTGGGATCCGGTGATGGCCGAGATCCGCAGAGTGCTCGCGCCCGGCGGACGGCTGTGGGTGGTCGACATGGTCGAGCAACCGGTGCGGCTGCGCGAGCTGCCCATCCTGGCCCGATCGGCCGTCGCGCACTTGCGGACTCGCCGCGCCCGACCGCAATTCGCTCATGACCTCGCCGCGTTGACCCAACACCCAGATTGGCGGAATATGTTGCAACACAATCCCATCCGTGCCGAGCACGAATATCGCTGGTATTTCGGCAGCCGTTTCCCGGGCGCCCACCTCGAGATGCTGACGACCACCATGTCAGCGCGGGTGATCGCGTTCGACTCTGGACCCCTGACCAAGGGGCAGACCGCCCCGCTCTCCTACCCGTGATGGCCACGCCAACCGAAGCCCGGCTGGGCATCGTCGACTGGGGCATCGGCGGTGTGGGTCTGGTCAACGCGCTGGACCAACTGGCTCCCGGCCTGCCGGTGCTGTACTGGTCGGACGCCGGAGCCACGCCTTACGGCCGGATGAGTGCCAACCAGCTGACCGATCGTCTGATGACCGTGATCACCCCACCTCGCCGAGCGCGGCGCCACCGAGGTCGTGCTGGCCTGCAACGCCGCCAGCACCGTGGTCGCACGGTTGGGCGGGGCACCGGTCCCGGTCGAGGGGATCATCGCCCACGGGTTGGCTTCCGTACCCGAAGATCTCACCCTGGTCGGGGTGGTCGGGGGGCTGCGCACCATCGATGCCGGGCTCTACCGGCGGGGCCTGGCCCGGCCGGGGCGGGGAGTCCTGAGCCGGGTCGCGCAGCCCCTGTCCGCGCACATCGAAGCCGGCCGAGCCGGCTCTAGGCGGTTCCGGGCAGACTTGGCCGACATCGTGGCACCGCTACGCGAGGTGGAAGCCCTGGTGCTGGCCTGCACGCATTATCCCGCGGCACGCCGGTGGTTCGCCGAGGCGCTGCCGAATGCACTGCTCATCGATCCGGCCGAGCACTTGGCGGCCGCGATCGCCTACCGGTATCCGGAGGCACGGACGGCCGACCAAGCGGAGCGGGTCTTCCTCACCACGGGGAACCCGGCGGCCATGCGACACGGCGCTGCCCGCGCCTGGGGCACGATGCTCACCGCAACCGCCGTCCGGCGGGTCGAGCCGCGGCCCGGACACCGCGTCATCCAACTGCGGCACGCGGGGTGACACGCAACCAGGGAACCGCGGCATGGCAGGGTGACATTCGTGGCCAACACTGCTGAAACAGACCTGCGCGAGATCGGCACCGAGAACGGCACATTGCGCTACTACGACGCCGGTGACGCGAAAGCCCCGACGTTGTTGTTCCTGCACGGATCCGGTCCGGGGGTGACGGGTTGGCGGAACTTTCGGGGTGTTCTGCCGGCGTTCGCCGAGCACTTCCGCTGCGTGATCCTGGAATTTCCTGGGTTCGGCGTCACCGACGATTTCGGTGGCCATCCCATGGTGACCGCTCAGGGTGTGGTGGCGCCGTTCCTGGATGCGCTCGGCGTCGACCGGGTCCACATCGTCGGCAACTCGATGGGTGGCGGCGTCGGCATCAACTTCGCCATCCGGCATCCGGACCGCATCGGCCGCCTGGTCACAATCGGCGGAATCGGCACCAACACCTTCAGTCCCGGTCCCAGCGAAGGCATTCGGCTTCTGCAGGAGTTCACCGAGGATCCCACCAGGCAGCGGCTGGTCGACTGGCTTAGGTCGATGGTCTACGACCAGTCCTTGGTCACCGAGGAACTCATCGAGGAACGCTGGCAGCTGGCGACCGATCCGGAGACGTTGGCGGCGGCACGCCGGATGTACGGCAAGGCCGCCTATTCGGCGATGATGGCCATGATGAATGCCTCCGACCGGCCGATGCCGTGGGCGGTCATGCACAAGGTTGCCGCCCCCACCCTGTTGACCTGGGGACGCGACGACAGGGTAAGCCCCCTGGACATGGCGATCGTTCCGATGCGCACCATCCCCAACGCCGAACTGCACGTGTTCCCCAACTGTGGGCACTGGGCGATGATCGAGGCCAAGGACGCGTTCGAGAGCACCGTGCTGGCGTTCCTGTCCCGCTGCTAGACGGCGCCGGCCAGGCCCTTGGTCAACAACGCGTGCGCCTCGGCTTTGCCGTCCAGCACGCGACTGGTGCGGGCGGTGATCTGCCATCCCCCGTCGCTGCGCGCGAGCACGAAATGATTTGCGGTGCAACGCCATACTCGGTAGCCCTGACCATCGCGGACCAGTACCAGCGATTCGCACACTGCCACCGCGCGATCACCGTCCACGGTCACCACGCACGGTCCCAGGAAATGACAGCACCCGTCGGCCACCAGGTTCTGATGATGCTGCGAACTCACCATGGCGTGCACGTCGGCGCGGCTCTGCATGCGCCACCCCTCGACGTCATAGCTGCCGTCGACGGCCCACAGCCCTGCGGCGGTGTCCGCGTCGCCGGCATCCACCGCGGGGCCGTAGCAGGCGATCAAGCGGGTGATGTCCCGCTCGTCCTCGAGTCTGCGCAGCCGGGCGGCAAGGGTTTCGATGTCGGTCATGTGCTACCCCCTATCAGCGCCTGGACCTTCTGGTGCGCGCCCAGGACGATCGCGGCCCGGTCCGGTCCGCTGCCCCACCGCACCGCGGCGGCATTGTCGCCGGCAACCAGTACGGGGCCATTGGCCAGGTTCGCCAGCCCCTCGCGGGCGACGTCGGCCGGGTCGGAAACGGACAGACCCGGCACGTCGAAGTTCAGCCCGGCCCGCTCCATCGCCGGCGTGCGGGTCACCCCTAAAAGCAGGTCCAGGACGTCGACGTTGTGATCGCGCAATTCCAGCCACAGGCTCTCGGCGAACAACCGACCGAAAGCCTTGACGCCGGTGTACGCCGATTGGCGCTTCGAACCATAGGTGCCGGCGATCGACCCGACCAGGATGATGCCGCCACGGCGGCGCTCCCGCATCGGTCGCCCGAATTGTTGCACCAGCTCCAGCATCCGGGTCACGTTCAGGTCGATGACCCGACTGATGGCGGTGAGGTCGGCGTCCAGGAACGACTCGCGGCAGGTGTTCGCCCCGGCGTTGTAGATCAACAGTCCGACCTCGACATCGGAAGTCTCGGCGACGATCCGCTGAACCGCTTGGGGTTCAAGTAGATCCACGGCGATCGTGCGCACCTGGGCGCCGATTTCCCGGCAGCAGGCGGCGATGTCCGCCAACGGTTCGGGCTTGCGGGCAATCAGCACCAGATCGAAGCCGTCGCCCGCCAGCTGTTTGGCGAATTCGGCGCCCACCCCTTCCGAGCCGCCGGCGATCAGTGCCCAGGGGCCGTATCTGCTGCGGTCGGTCATCGTCATCTCCTCGTCGTTCGTCAGCCTCAGGTCGTCTTCTGCGTCAGGCCGGCGTCCACGACGAGCTTTGTACCGGTGATGTAGCGGGCCTGGTCGGAGGCCAGGAATACCACCGCGTTGGCGACGTCGACGGGCTCCACCCACGGCACGGGTAGCAGGTTGCGGCCCCGCAACACTTCGGCCGCGTCCTCGGCCGTCGGGTTATCCAAGTCCGGCCGCAGGCGCCGGAAAGTCTTCTCGTTGAGCACCATTGGCGTCGCGACGGCGCCGGGGTGCACGGTGTTGACCCGGATGCCTCGTGGCCCCAGTTCGTTGGCCAGCGTGCGGGCCAGGCCCACCAGGGCGTGCTTGCTGGCGGTGTAGTGGGCGGCGTTCGCCATGCCGCGGATCCCACTGGTGGAGCTGATGATGACGACCGAGCCGCCGTCGGCGCCGATATGCGGCACCCCCGCCTTCACGGTGTGCCATACACCGGTGAGGTTGATGTCCAACGTGCGCTGCCAGTCCCGCGCGTCGAGCTCCCAGGTGGGCCGACCGGGTGTGTGGATGCCGGCGTTGGCCAGCACGACGTCCAGGCGACCTAGCCGCTCGACCCCGGCTTCGACGGCGGCGGTAACGGCCCGCAGGTCGGCGACGTCCGCTAGGCCGGTCACGCAGCGCCGACCGCGGTTCTCGACTTCGGTTGCCAGCGAGGCGAGATCGTCGGCGGCCTCAGGAAAGTCGAGTGCGATCACATGGGCACCCTCGTCGACGAACCGCTGGCAATGCACCCGCCCGGTGCCGCGCGCCGCTCCCGTGACGAGTACGACCTTGTCGCGCAACCCGGTCAGCATGGCTTCTTGACGAGTTCGAAACCCTTGTAACCGGCGTGGGCGATTTCGGTGCAAATGTCGTTGTACGCCGCGAACCCGCCAACGAACAACATGAAGCCGCGGGGTTTGCCGGGCACATTGGCGCCCATGTACCAGGAATTGGCCTTGATGAACAATGACGCATCGGCACGCCTGGCCAATTCGACGCCCCAGCCGTCTACGGCGTCCCGAGTGGCTTCCATGGCGGCATAACCGTGGTCCTCGAGGTAGGCAATGGCATCGGCGATCCAATTCACGTGCGCCTCAGCGTGTAACACCATGTTCGCCAGGACGGCCGGCGCTCCCGGACCGGATATTACGAAAAGGTTGGGGAAGCCGTCGACGCCGAGGCCCAGGTAGGTGCGCGGCCCGTGCACCCAATTGTCGCGCAACAACTCACCGCCGCGGCCGACGATGTCGATCTTGCCCAGCGCGCCGGTCAACGCATCAAAACCCGTTGCGAAAACGATCATGTCGACGTCGTAGTGCTGCTCCGTGGTGTTGATGCCGGTGGCATCGACCGATTCGATCGGGGTGGCGCGCACACTGATCAGCGACACGTTCGGCTTGTTGAAGGTCTGAAAATAGTTGCTGTCGGTGCAGATTCGCTTGGTGCCGATCGGATGATCGTTCGGGATGAGCAAATCGGCCAGGGCCGGATCCTTCAGTACGGCACGGATCTTCTCTTCGTAGAAGAGGCGCGCCTCGTCGTTAGCCGTCAGGTCGGTCATTTGGTCGGGGAACGTCTTGGAGTACAGCACTCCGCCAAGTTGCCAACGCTTTTCGAACGCCGCGCGCCGCTCCGTCGGGCTGTATTCCATGGTTGGCTTCGGCGCGGTGATATGCGGCGAACCGCCCGCGCTGCGCCAGGACAGTCGGCGCCGTTCGGCGTAACCGGCCTTGATCTCGGCGAGTTCACTGGCCGAGAGCTTGCGATTGCCCGCCGGTACGCTGAAATTGGGTGTGCGCTGGAAGACGTAGAGTTGCGCGGCCTGCTCCGCGATGATCGGAATCGATTGAATGCCCGAGGATCCGGTGCCGATCACGGCGACCCGCTTGCCGGTGAAATCGACCGGGTGGTGGGGCCAGCGCGCGGTGTGCAGGATCTCGCCTTCGAACGTGTCCAGGCCGGTGAAGTCGGGCGTCATCGCATCCGACAGCGGGCCGGTCGCCATCAGCAAGAAGCGCGCCGTCAGTGTCTGGCCGGTGTCGGTGGTGACCGACCAGCACACAGCGGCCTCGTCGAACACCGCTGAGACCACTCGTGTGCTGAACGAAATGTCGCGGCGCAGGTCAAGTTTGTCGGCAACCCAGTTCAGGTAGCGCAGGATTTCGGCTTGGGTGGCGTACTTTTCTGTCCAGTCCCATTCCTGCTGCAGTTCCTCGGAAAACGAATAGCAGTAGTCGACGCTCTCCACGTCGCAGCGAGCGCCGGGGTACCGGTTGAAGTACCAGGTGCCGCCGACTTCGGGCGCGGCCTCGATCACGCGCACCGAGAGCCCTTGGCCGCGCAACTTGTGCAGGGCATACAGGCCGGCGAACCCGGCGCCCACCACAATCGCGTCCGGTGCGTCCACAGTGTTCACAACCACCCACGGTAGGTCCTCAGGGACGCCGAACCCAGCGTTTCGTCCGCTGACCGGGATCGGCGGTGAGTCGGGACGCCGAGTGGAGTAAACACAGAAGCACGACCACACACGTAAGGACGACAGCATGAGCGAGCGGGTACTCGACCGAGTCGTGCAAATTGCCGACCAGCTGCGTGAGCAGGCCCCCGAGGCCGAGCGCATCGGACGGCTCACCGACGACACGGTCAAGATGATGAAGGCCGCCGGCCTGATCCGGCTGTTGCAAACCAAGCAGTACCAGGGCTTCGAGGCCCACCCGCGCGAGTTCGCCGAGACGACCATGGCGACCGCCGCCTTGGACCCGGCGGCGGGCTGGATCGTCGGCGTGGTCGGGGTGCACCCCTACCAGCTCGCCTACGCCGATCCCAAGGTCGCCGCCGAGATCTGGGCAGACGACGTCGACACCTGGATGGCGTCCCCGTACGCGCCGCAAGGTGTGGCCCGCCCGGTGGACGGGGGCTACATCTTCAACGGACGCTGGCAGTTCAGCTCGGGCACCGATCATTGCGACTGGATCATCCTGGGCGCCATGCTCGCCAACCCCGAGGGCGTACCACTGATGCCGCCGCAGATGCTGCATATGATCCTGCCGCGCAAGGACTACGAGATCGTCGACGACTCATGGAATGTGGTGGGGCTGCGCGGAACCGGCTCCAAGGACGTCATCGTCAAAGACGCGTTCGTCCCCACTTACCGAACCATGGACGCGACCAAGGTGATGGACGGCACCGCGCAGCGCGAGGCGGGCATGACCGAGCCGCTGTACCTGATGCCGTGGTCGACGATGTTCCCGCTGGGCATCTCCGCGGCGACCATTGGCATCGCGGAGGGCGCGCTGGCCGCGCACCTGGACTACCAACGCGAGCGCGTCGGGGCCACCGGCACCGCGATCAAGGACGACCCCTACGTCATGTACGCGATTGGTGAGGCCGCCGCCGATATCAACGCGGCCCGCCAGGAGTTGCTGGCCAACGCGGACCGCATCTACGACATGGTGGCCGCGGGCAAAGAGGTGTCGTTCGCCGATCGCGCGGCCGGGCGACGCACCCAGATCCGCGCCGTGTGGCGGGCGGTGTCGGCCGTCGACGAGATCTTTGCGCGCTCGGGCGGCAACGCGTCGCGGATGGACAAGCCGTTGCAGCGGTATTGGCGCGATGTGCACGTCGGGCAGTTGCATGCCATTCACATGCCCGGCACGACCTACCACGCATCGGCGTTGAGCTCGTTCGGCGTGGAACCGCCGATGGGTCCGCTGCGGGCTCTGATCTAGGGAGGTTTGAGCGTGAGCGATCTGAAAAGCCTTGGCTATATTACCGTTTCGACGAATGACATCGAACGGTGGCGGCACTTCGCGTTCGGGGTGTTGGGGTTCGCGCAAGGCAAGGGCACCGACAGCTCCGCTTTGTATCTGCGGATGGATGAGCGTGCGGCCCGGATCATCGTCGTTCCGGGTGAAACCGACCGGGTGATGACGGTTGGCTGGGAGGTGCGCGACCGCGCGGCGCTGCAACGAGTCAAGGCGAGCCTGGATAACGTCGGGGTGCCGGTCAAAGAACTGTCCCAGCAGGAGGCCGACGACCGGCGCGTCGAAGAGGTGATCACTTTCCAAGACCCGGCCGGCATCACCCTCGAGGTGTTCCACGGCGCGGTGCTCGACCACAGCCCGGTGGTCACCCCGTTCGGTGCCAAGTTCGTGACCGGCGCTCAGGGCTTGGGCCATGTCGTGGTGCCGGCGATGGACCCCAACGGGTTGTTCGACTTCTACACCGAGGTGCTCGGTTTCCGATCGCGTGGGGGCGTTCCGGGTCCCGGCGCCGCCCGAGTTCGGCCCGATCCGGGTCCGCTTTCTGGGCATCAACGAGCGGCATCACAGCCTGGCGGTCTGCCCGGCCATGCATCAGCGCGACCCGGGACTGGTGCACGTCATGGTGGAGGTGGACACCCTGGATGCGGTTGGGCAGGCGCTGGACCGGGTGAACGCCGAGGGCATCCAGTTGTCCTCGACCCTGGGCCGGCACACCAACGACAAGATGGTGTCGTTCTATGTCCGCACACCCGGCGACTGGGACATCGAGTTCGGCACCGACGGGATGCGGGTAGACGAAACCTATTACACGGCAGAGGAAATCACCGCCGACAGCTACTGGGGCCATCAGTGGGTCGGTGAAATGCCGGCGGCAATGCGGCCCTGAATTTGGGTCGGTGTCACAGCAGCCTCATGCGTCACGAATTTTCGGGGATGCGCCGATGCGCCCGCCTTGCAGCGACAACAGGCACTCCGGGTGACGCGAGTGACAGAAGGGACTCCTTAGCCCAATGATCGACCGTGACGTCACGCCTATCCCCGCGGGTTCTATCACCAACTGGGAGCACGAGGCCGACGTCGTCATCGCCGGTTACGGGATCGCCGGCGCGGCGGCCGCGGTGGAAGCGGCGAGGTCTGGCGCCGACGTGCTGGTGCTGGAACGGACCGGCTCGTGGGGCGGTGCGGCCTCGATGGCGGGCGGGTTCATCTATCTCGGCGGCGGCACCGCACTGCAACGGGCCTGCGGATTCACCGATTCGGTGGAGAACATGGCAGCCTTCCTCAACGCAGCGATGGGTCCCGGCGCCGACGGGACGCGCATCGCCGACTACTGCGCAGGCAGCGTCGCCCACTTCGACTGGCTGGTCGACTGCGGCGTGCCGTTCAAGGCGGAGTTCTTCGCCGAGCCCGGCTGGGAGCCGATGGGCGACCAAGGCCTGATGTACAGCGGCGGGGAGAACTCGTGGCCCTTCAACACCATCGCCTCCCCCGCGCCGCGCGGTCACGTCCCGCAGATGTCGAACAAGAAGCAGGGCGAAGCCAGCGCCGGCTACATGCTGATGAAGCCCCTCGTCGAAACGGCCGCCGCGGCCGGCGTCAAGTCGCTCTACGACGTCCGCGTGCAGTCGTTGATCGTGGCCGCCGATGGCAGGGTGGTGGGCATCCGGGCGCGGCGGTACGGCGGGGAGATGAACATCCGGGCCCGCCGTGGAATCGTCTTGGCCACAGGTAGTTTCGCCTACAACGATGCGATGGTGGCGCAGTATGCACCCCGGATTGCCGGCCGGCCCGCGGCTTCCATCGAGCAGCACGACGGCCAAGCGATCCGGATGGCCCAGGCGCTGGGAGCTGACCTGGCGCACATGGACGCCACCGAGGTCGCGATCTTCATCGACCCGCAGCAGTTGGTGCGCGGCATTCTCGTCAATAGTCGCGGCCAGCGCTACGTCCCCGAAGACACCTACCCGGGGCGGATCGGACAGCTCACCCTCTATCACCAGGACAACATCGCCTACCTGATCATCGACAACGATTCGCAGGAAGAGGCCATGGCGTCGTGGTCGCCCAAGTTCATGCTGCGCCCGGCCACCTGGGTCGCCGACACCGTCGCTGAGTTGGAGTCGGAGATGGGCCTGGCACCCGGCTCGCTGCAGGCGACCGTCGGCGCTTACAACGAAGGCGCCGCGCGCGGTGAGGACCCGTTGTTGCACAAGAAATCTCAGTGGCTAAGGCCGATCGGCTCCCCGGTCGGGGCGGTCGACCTACGCGAGTCCACCGGTGGCTTCACCCTGGGCGGGCTGCGCACCTCGCTGGCCGCCGAGGTGCTGCACGTCAACGGTGAACCCATCCCGGGACTATTCGCCGCCGGCCGATCAACCGCCGGCTTGGCCGCGTGGGGCTACGCCAGCGGTATCTCGCTGGGCGATGGCAGCTTCTATGGCCGCCGCGCCGGCCGCTCGGCCGCTCGCCTTCCCTAGCGCGCGAGCAGACGCAGAATCGCACGAACCGGGCGTTTCAGTGCGATTCTGCGTCTGCTCGGCGGAGAGCGGTGACACCAAGCACCTCGGTGTGGTATTCCTAATAGGAATATTGCAGCCAGGCAGGGATTCTTGGAGGACCTATGCCAGCGACCGTGTCCGCACCGCCCGAACCCACCACGCCCAGCGCCGTGATCGACCGAATTTCGTTGGTGCTTGATGCCTTCGAGGGTCCGGGGCGGTTGACGTTGGCCCAGATCGTGCGCCGCACCGGCCTACCCCGGTCATCTGCGCACCGGATGCTGGAGCGGCTGGTGCAATTGCGGTGGTTGCGGCGCAGCGGGCGCGACTACGAACTCGGCATGCGCCTGGTCGAACTGGGTTCGCTGGCCGTGCACCAGGACCGACTGGTGCGCGCGGCGAAACCGCTGCTGGGTGAGCTGCACCGGGCCACCGGGCTGGTCGTTCATCTCGCCGTGCTGGACGGAGCCGACGTCCTGTACCTCGACAAGATCGGCGACCGCATGATCGCCGCGATCCCCACCCGGGTCGGCGGGCGCCAGCCGGCGCACTGCGCGGCGGTCGGCAAGGCGATGCTGGCCTACCAGGACAACCACGAACCGGTCGACCTCACCACACGCAAGACCAAGTACTCCATCGCCACCGCGGCCCAACTGACGGCCGAACTGGCCAAGATCCGTAGCCACGGTTTTGCGTTCGACCGGGAGGAATCGCTGCTCGGATTCGGTTGTGTCGCAGCACCGATCGGTGGCCCCGGTGAGGCGGTGGCAGCGGTGTCGGTGTGTGGTCCAATGAACCGCATGATGTTTGACCAACGCCTAGTGGCGCCCGTGCGCATGACCGCGATGGGTATCTGGCGCAACGTCGAAGACGGCCGCGTTGCGCCGACGCTCCAATCGCCGAGGCCGTTGCTGCGATACGCGTGAGCCTCGATCCACAGATCGCCGAGCTGATCGAGGGACTGGACGCCGGGTTCCCGCCCGTGCACACCATGACCGGTGCGCAAGCCAGGGCCGTGATCCGGGACCGGTTCGTGCCGCCCGTCGTACCTGAACCCGTCAGCGAGGTCCGCGACGCGGTGGTGGCTGGGCCCGAAGGCGACATCCCGGTGCGAATCTATCGACCCAAGGGCGAACGGTTGCCGGTGTTGGTCTACGCACACGGGGGCGGATTCGTGTTCTGTGATCTGGACAGCCACGACGGCTTGTGCCGAAGCCTGGCCAATCATGTTCCCGCGGTGGTTGTTTCGGTTGATTACCGGTTGGCGCCAGAGCATCGCTGGCCCGCGGCTGCCGATGATGTCTATGCGGTGACCGAGGCTGCAGCGGCCGGAGCGTTCGGCGGCGATCCAGCCCGCGTAGCCGTCGGCGGCGACAGTGCCGGCGGGAATTTGGCTGCCGTGGCGGCGTTGATGGCCCGGGATCGCGGTGGTCCCGCGATCGCGGCGCAACTGCTCATCTACCCCGTGATCGCGGCCGATTTCTCCACCGAGTCCTATCGCTTGTTCGGCCGCGGGTACTACAACCCGCGGCCGGCCATGGAATGGTACTGGGACCAGTACGTTCCATCCCGTGCCGATCGCGCTCACCCCTATGCCGCGCCGTTGCATGCCGATCTGCGGGATCTGCCGCCCGCGGTCGTGGTGGTCGCGGGGCACGACCCGTTGCGCGACGAGGCGCGGGCCTACGCGTCGGCGTTGAAGTCGGCCGAGGTACCGCTGACGCTGCTTCGATTCGACGGCGGTATACATGGCTTCATGAGCATGCCGATGCTGGACATAGCTCAGGACGCACGGCGACGGGCCGGTGCGGCGCTCAGTGCGACGCTGGGGTCGGCCGATGTCTGACGGGCAGGTCTACGTGATTGACCGGGTGGTGACCAAACCCGGTCGCGCGCGCCGGTTCGTGGACTCCTATCTGGCCGAATACGCCCCGGGTGCGCGCGAGCGCGGCATGACACTGCGCGACGTATTGGTGAGTCCGCCGATTTGGTTCGACGACGAGGTCAACACCATCACGATCACCTGGACGCTACCCAGCGTGCAGGCGTGGTGGGAGATGACGTGGCAGGGGCGACCGGATCCCGGGTTGAGTGAATGGTGGTCGCGGATCAGCGAGTTGGTGGTGGAACGATCGCGCTCGTTCGCGGCGGCGGCCGATGACGTGGACGATCTTTGTGATGTATAGCGTGATCCGGTTGCTCGAAGTAGCCGAGTCCGAACGCGACCGGATACTTCGTGACCTGCGCGCCGTCGCGGCTCGCTCGCCGTACTCGATTGTGCAACCGACGATGCCCGGCTCCCGCAATGGCGGCGACATCATCTTCCATCTGCGCTTCGCCGCCGAAGACGAATGGCGGTCAATTGAAAATGATTTCGCCGCCACGGTCGCCGACGCCGCGGTGACCGGGATGACCGGCGCCAATTACTCCGGCAGCCCCGTGCGTACTGACGTCACGAGCGGCACCGTGTACCGCACCCTGTTGCTGCGGGTGGCGCCCGGCACTCCCGCCGACATCATCGATCGTTTCGAGGCCGAGCTTCGGTCGATAGCCAGTTACGTGAACACGATCACCGCCTGGCAGTTGAGTCGTGTCGACGAGCCGGTCGGGAACCCGTGGACCCATGTGTTCGAGCAGGGATTCACCGACGTCGACGGTCTGGTGGGTCAATATCTGATGCATCCCATCCACTGGGCGGTGGTCGATCGTTGGTTCGATCCCGAATGCCCGGAAGTCATTGTGCGCGATCGGGTGTGCCACAGCTTCTGCGTGCTGCCGGATACCGCGAATTGGGACAATCTGCCTGCGGATTGATACAACGCGATCATTGATGACCGCTAGCCGGTGCACTAACCATCAGGGAAGGCGAAGGAACCGCTCTCCAGGAGCAATATTGCATCGGAAACCGCGCAGATGGGCACAGGCGAGACAGGTGCGGCAAAACTCGCCGTCTTCAAATGGATTCGCGATTTGGTGACCTGGCTGGAAAAGGAGCAGAACGGTGGCCTGACGAGGTCGTCATGCGCGTGCGACCCGAGTTTCTTGACGAACTGAAGAGACGCACGCGCAGGTTCAACGCGTTGGTGGATGAGAACGGTGAGGTGTGTCCATGGGTCGAGGTGCGCCTCGGTGAACCGCAGCTGACTACCCGCATCGACACGGAGTCGATCACCACGATCATTCAGGAACGGCTGGGCAGGGGCGCCACCGTCGAGGGCATCATCCGCGAACTGTCCGACGACACAAGCTGAATCCCATAAGCGATGACGTCGGCCGGGCGCAGTAAATCACACCCCGGCGGCCCGGATATTCGGGTTCGCCGAGGTGGGCGGTTCCAGTGCCGGCAACACGGACCGGCCGTCCAGGCTGTGCACCGGCAAACCCTGCGACCACGGATAGTGCAGGCTGAACGCCACCAAGCCGGTGCGTTCGGCGGCCGGCCGATGACACATCGCCAGCACAGTCTCGGCCAGATACTCCGCGGGCTCGGTCGGGAACGACTCGGGAATCAGTTGCGCTGCACCGGGAGTGCGGACCGCGGTCGACGGGCCGACGCAGTTGACCGCGATGTTCGCGTCGAGCAGCTCGGCGGCCACGCCCTGCGTGAAGCGGTGCAGCGCGGCCTTGCACGACGCGTAGACGACGTCACCGGCGGTCTTGTTGTAATCCCGATAGGGCCGCACCGGCGCCACCCCGGTGACCGATCCGATGTTGACGATCCAGCCGGCGCCCTGCGCACGCATTACCGGCACCGCCGCCCGAGTCAGGACGAACGGGACCCGCAGGTAGTGCTCCACCGTCCGGTCGAACGTCTCCATCGACATGTCCGCCACCAGCGAGTAGTCCGCGAATCCCGCGTTGTTGACCAGGATGTCGATTCGACCAGTGCGGTCGAGCACCTCGTCGATCAATCGATCCCGCTCTGAAGCATCTTCCAGATCCGCCGCCACCCCGATCGCCCGGCCGCCCGCTGCCTCGATCAGCGCGACCGTCTCGCCGATGGCGCCGGGCAAGGTCGCGGCAATTCCGGATCGCACGGACAACGACGGCTCTAGAGACCGCGCCGTCACCACCACCGTCGCCCCCTCGGCGGCAAGCCGCTGCGCAATCGCCCGGCCTATCCCCCGGCTGCTGCCGGTCACCAACGCCGTTCTGCCGGATAACAACCGCCTCATCGCAGCTCGAAATGCTCTTCGATCGGCGCCCGGTGTTCGTGCCAGAGGTCGACCAATCGGTAAGGGGTGGCCACCACTACCCGGCCCGAACCCGACCGATAGTAGGTATGCGCGTTCGGTGTGTGACACCACGACCGTGCCCGCCATCGCCTCGTCGATGCCGGCGACATACTCGTCATAGGCCTGTCTCGTCACTTCCATGGTGGTCGCGCCGCGCAGCGCCATCAGTTGCAGGCACTCAACGATGTAGTGCGCCATCACTTCCATCGAGAAGTTGGCGCCCGCGCCGTGCCCGGGGCTGTAGTTGGGTGCGGAGTTGATGAACAGATTGGGGAATCCAGGCACGGTGCCGCCCCGGTAGGCCGCGGGGCTGTCCCCCCACTCATCGACGAGTCGACGGCCGTCGCGGCCGCGGATGTCGATGGTGGACAGGAAATCCAGATGGTAGCCAGTGGCGTACACGATCACATCGAGATCGATCTGCCGACCATCTTGCGTGACAATCCCTTTCGCATTGACCTGACGCGGTTCACTGGCCTCGACATCGACGTGGTCGCGCGTCAGCGCCGCATAGTAGCCACCCGGATCGCGGATGATCCGTTTGCCGTATGGCGCGAAGTCGGGCGTGACCTTCTTCGCCAATTCCGTTCCTGCACCGAAGGTTCGATCGATGTATTCCAGGCACATCTGCAACAGCACGTCGTTGGCGGGCGAGATCGACAGATGGGTCTCCGCCCACTCCGGGTCCCGCAGAATGACCGGGTAGTTGTTGTCAGCGGTGCCCCAAAACGACTTCAGCCGATTCCAGTTCGCGTAATACGGAAGGTGTCGGCCAAGATAACGGCGGTGCGGGGGAACATCGTCGGTCAACCGCTTGCGCGGCGCCACCCAATGCGGTTGCCGCTGAAACACCGTCAGGTGTTCGACCTCGTCTACGCAAGCGTCCACGATCTGCACCGCGGTACAGCCGGCGCCGATTACGGCGACCCGGCGGCCGGCCAAATCCAGGGACGGATCCCAGTGCGCGGAGTGAATGCTGATGCCCGCGAACGTTTCCCGGCCCGGCAGCTCCGGCCACCGTGGCCGGTTCAGGTAGCCGGCCGCGGTGACGACCACCCGGGCATGGCTGACGGACCGGTTGCCGTCCCGGTCCACCGCGTGGATTTGCCACTGCGCGCGGTCGCCGTCCCACCACAGCGCCTCGACCTCGGTACCGAACCGGGTATGTGCCCGCAGGCCGTACTTGTCGGCCAGATTCACCAGGTAGGCCTGGTACTCGGCGCCCTGCGGGTAGTAGCTGGTCCATTCCGGGTTGACCTCGCGCGACAGCGAGTAATACGCCGACGGGGTATCCACTCCGATACCCGGGTAGGTTGTGGTCAGCCAGGTGCCGCCGACCTCGTCGTTGCGGTCGAAGATCTCATAGGCCACTGCAGCGTCGGCGGCGGCCAGCGCGGCGGTGATGCCGGCAATGCCCGCCCCCACGATGGCCACCGTCGTCGTCTCGGGAATCGGCACCGTGCGGGGCAACGTCGGCTGGGAAAGCTGAAAGCCGCCCTGCTCGAGCAGCAGCGGCACGAACTCGTCGTCGACCGGCGACCCCAACGCCAGCGGCAACAACCGGCGAAACATCGCGGGGTCATCGGCGCGGTGGGCTCCCGGGTGCCGGTCCAGCGCCGCTATCACCGCATCGACCAGCGCTTCAAAAGTAGCCGGATCAGTGACGCCGGCACGTTCGGGGGGTCCGGGATGTGGGAGATCTTGGGCCCGAACCTGTCAACGACCCGCGGATCACCGGTGAGCTGCGCCAACACGGCGACCAGAACACCCGCATCCGCTTGGCGCAGGTTCGCGCGCAGTTCCTCGGGATCCAGCGTGGCCATGTGAGTCAGTATCGAAGCTGTGGCGCATCAGGGCGACGGCGCTTTCCTCTGAGCGGGACATGATGCTTATCTTCGAACGTATGCAAGACGTGATCGCCCGAGCGCGCAGTCACTCGCTCGGGGACATCCCTCGCCGCCCGGCTCGCAAGCACCCGGACAAGACAGCGATCATCGACGGCGATACCGTCCTGACCTTCGCCGAATTCGAGCACCTGGTGGACCGGGCGGCGGCGGCTTTGCACGACAACGGTTTTGCGCCCGGTGACCGCGTCGCGTTGCTAGCCCGCAATTGCTGGCAGTACGCGGTGCTGGTGTTCGCCACGGCGCGTGCCGGGGTGGTCCTGGTCCCGGTGAATTTCATGCTGACGGCTGAGGAGATCGGGTTCATCCTTGGGCACAGCGACGTCAGCGGGTTCTTGGTACAGGATGAATTCCTGGCGACGGCCCAGGAAGCGATGCGGGTGGGCGGCCGGCGACAGGCGAAGACATTCACGCTGAGCGACGACTTCACCGACTGGTTGGCCACCAGAACGTCGGCACCGCAACCGCTCGTCGACGACGACCAGCTGCTGCGACTGATGTACACCAGCGGCACCGAGTCCCGCCCCAAAGGCGTCATGCACAGCAGCCGCAGCCTGCTGTGGAACTACATCAGCACCATCGTGGCCGGCGACAAAAGCGAGGACGACATCGAAATCCACTCGTTGCCGCTCTACCACTGCGCCCAGCTGGACAACTTCCTGATCCCCGATGTCTATCTCGGCGCCACCAGCATCATCCTGCCGCGGCCCGAACCGGAGGCCGTGCTGCGTACCATCGAGCGCAACGCGGTCACCAATTACTTTGCGCCCCCGACGGTTTGGATCAGCCTGCTCCGCTCGCCGCTGTTCGAAGAAGTCGACCTGTCCAGCCTGCGCAAGGGCTATTACGGGGCGTCGGCGATGCCGACCGAGATCCTCGGCGAGATGCGTCGACGGCTGCCGCACTTGAGGTTGTGGAACTTCTACGGTCAGACCGAGATGGCGCCGTTGGCCTCCGCGCTGCGACCCGACGAGCAGGACGCCCACGCCGGCGCCGCGGGCCGCCCGGTGCTCAACGTGGAAACCGCGATCCTCGACGATGACGACGCCCCCGTCACGGCCGGCGTCGTCGGGGAAATCGCGCACCGTAGCCCGCACCTGATGCTGGGGTACCTCGACGACGCCGAGAAGACCGCGGAGGCGTTTCGAAATGGCTGGTTCCATTCCGGTGACCTCGGCTTCTACGACGAGCATGGCCTGCTGCACGTCGTGGACCGCAAGAAAGACATGATCAAGACCGGCGGCGAGAACGTCGCCAGCCGGGAAGTCGAGGAGGTGCTGTACCGGCACAGCGGCGTGCAGGAAGTCGCGGTGTTCGGCCTGGCCGACCCGGTCTGGGTGGAAGCCGTGGTGGCCGCGGTGGTGGCTCGCGACGGCGTCCGCCTCACCGAGGAAAACTTGATCTCGCACTGCCGGGAACACCTGGCCGGGTTCAAGACCCCCAAGCAGGTGTTTCTCGTCGATTCGCTGCCCAAGAACCCCAGCGGCAAGTTGCTCAAACGGGCGCTGCGGGAGCGGTTCGCCCGCGCGTCGGCGGGCCACTGAAACCGAGTCCTTACAGTTGCCAGCATGACCACCGCTTTGGATATCACCACGAACGGACCGATCCGCACCTGGACGATCAGCCTGCCGGCCGTCGGAAACGCGATCACCGGTAAGGACGTCATCTCCGACTTCGAGGCGGCGGTTGACAGCGCCAACGCCGATACCGAGGTGCGGGCGGTCATCCTCACCGGCGAGGGCAAGATCTTCTCGGCCGGCGGCAACGTCAAGGAGATGGCCGACCAGGCGGGCATCTTCGCGCTGAGCGCGCTGGACCAGCGCCGCGCCTACGTCGACGGGATCCAGCGGATCCCGCGGGCACTATCGCGGCTCGAAGTTCCGTTGATCGGCGCTGTCAACGGCGCCGCCATCGGCGCCGGCTGCGACCTGGCGCTGATGTGCGACATCCGAATCGCTTCCGAGCGAGCATCTTTCGCGGAAAGCTTCGTGCAACTCGGCCTCATCCCCGGCGACGGCGGCACCTGGTTCCTGCAGCGCGTCATCGGCTACCAACGGGCCGCGGAGATGACGTTCACCGGTGACCGCATCGATGCGGCCACCGCGCTGGACTGGGGTCTGGTCAGCAACGTCGTGCCGCACGACGAGCTGCTGGCGAAGGCGAACGAGCTGGCCGAACGCATCGCCAAAAACCCGCCGCACGCGTTGCGGATGGCCAAGCGGCTGCTGCAGGAATCGCGCACCGGGTCCCTGGAGTCGACCCTGGGCATGGCCGCCGCGATGCAGCCGCTCGCGCACCGCGACCCCGAGCACGAACAACGCATTGCCAAGTGGCGGACGCGCTGATGCCAGCCAGGTTGGTGCCGCCGGCCGGGCTCGACGACGAGGCCACCGGCCAGCTGCGCGGCGAGGTCCGCGCGTTCATCATCGAGCAGCTGGCGGCGGGCGCATTCACGCCGACCGTCGACGCGTGGCTGTCCCGGTGGGATCGGGATTTCACCGCCGCACTCGCCGCGCGGGGCTGGCTGGGCATGACGGTGCCGGTCGAGTACGGCGGACACGGACGCTCATTTCAGGAGCGGTTCGTTGTTACCGAGGAACTGCTGGCCGCCGGCGCGCCGGTCGCCGCGCATTGGATCTCCGACCGCCAGATAGTGCCGTCACTACTGAAGTACGGCACCGAAGCACAGAAGCGGCACTTTCTGCCGCGGATTGTGCGCGGCGAGTGCTTCTTTGCCATCGGTATGAGCGAACCCGACTCCGGTTCCGACCTGGCCAGCGTGCGGACCCGGGCCGAGCGGGTGGACGGCGGCTGGTCATTGTCGGGTACCAAGGTGTGGACGTCCGGAGCCCATCTCGCGGAGGCGTTCATCGCGCTGGCCCGCACGGCGCCGGTGGATCCGCAGCATCGGCACGCCGGGCTGAGTCAGTTCATCGTCGACCTGCGGGGCCCGGGCATAGAGATCCGTCCGATCATCTCGATGAACGGTGCGCACCACTTCAACGAGGTGCTCCTGGACGGCGCGTTCGTGCCCGACGACATGGTGTTCGGGACGATCGGTGAAGGCTGGCAACAAGTGACGTCGGAGCTGAGCTTCGAACGCAGCGGACCCGAACGGTTCCTGTCCACCTTTGTATTGCTGGCGGCGTGCGCTGATCGGATGGCGGCCAATGCCGTTCCTCGCGACGCGGAGCTGGGCCGGCTGGTGGCGCGCATCGCGGGGTTGCACCACATGTCAACCGCAGTCGCCGGCGCGCTGCAGCGGCACGAACCGGCCGACCTGCCCGCCGCGGTGGTCAAGGTGCTCGGCACCACTACCGAGGGTGATATCGCCGAATTCGCCGACCTGCAGGACCCGCCCGATACGGTGTTCTCAGAATTGACTCGCGCCGCCGTGGACCAGCGGCCCGGGTTCACCCTGCGCGGTGGCACTAACGAAGTGCTGCACGGCGTGATCGCCCGCGGATTGGGCTTGCGGTGAGCGTCGACCCGGCCCTCGTCGAGATGATGGGCGCTGTGTTCGGAGAGTACCGGGAGAAGCATCCGCCCGGCGCGGCGGTGCAGCTGGACCCGGAGTTGTGGAGCCAGCTCGACGAACTCGGTCTGGTGCGGTTGACCGGCGTTGAAGCCCACGGCGGCAGCGGGGCCGGCTGGTACGAGGCGGCCGAGCTGCTATCCGCGGCGGCCGGTAATGGTGTCCGAATCCCGTTGGCGGAGCATGACTTACTGGGCTGCTGGCTGCTAGAGGCGGCCGGTCTGCCCACCGACACTGCGGTGCGGACGATGGCGGTGCTCAACAAGCAGGGTGAGGCGGCGGGGGTGCCGTGGGCCGTGGGCGCCGACCGGGTCGTCGTGGTGTGGCGACCCGAAGGCGGCTACCGCGTCGCCGACATCCCGGTCGGGGACCTGACCGTCACCCCGGGCACCAACCTGATCGGTGAACCGCGCGACGCGGTGACCGCCGACCTGGCGGCACTGTCCGGTGAGCCGGTGACACTGGCCCTGGTCACCGAATTGCGGTCGAAGGCCGCGCTGGCACGGGCCATCCAGGTTTGCGCCGCCCTGGATCGGATCGTGCAGCTGTGCATCGAGCACGTCACCGCGCGAGTTCAATTCGGCCGCCCGCTCTCGAAATTCCAAGCGGTGCAGCACATGCTCTCCGATATCGCGTCCGAGGCCACGCTCGCCCGAGCGGCGACGGAGGCGGCGCTGGCCACCGCGGTGTCCAGCGGATGGTCGGCGTTCAACCTGAGTTTCCTGGTGGCCGCAGCCCGTTCGTGCGCGGGTCACGCCACCTCGGTGGTGGTGCGCAACGCCCACCAGGTGCACGGCGCGATCGGCACCACCCGCGAGCACCGGTTGCACGAGTTCACCCGGGCCGCACTGGCCTGGCGCTCGGAATTCGGTTCGATGTGCTACTGGGACGAGCAAGTCACTGACGCGGCCCTGCACGCCAGTGCCGGCGGGCTGTGGGACCTGATCACCGGGTGAAGACGGTGTTCCACTCACCGGACGATCGGGGTGTGTTCGGTGCCGCGCCGGGGTTGACTCACGATCATGAGCGAGGACATCACGCTGCCGGAACTGCAGGAGTTCATCGGCGGCTTCTGGTACCACTACGACGAGGCGCACTATGACGAGCTCGCCGCGCGATATGCCGACAACATCCGGTACGTGAGCAGAAGCGACAGCGGCGCAAGCCCTTTCGAGGAGCTGATGTCACCCGAACTGCGCGGTCGCGATGAGGTGCTGCAGTGGTTGACCGAGCACCGCGAACAGAGCCCCTACCCGCTGCGTCACCACGCCACCAACGTGCACCGCATCGGTTCCGACGGGGACGTCACCCGCGCCCGGTTCTACCTCTTCGTCAACCAGATTGCCAACTTCGTGCCGTTCGCGGTGTCCAGCGGCGTCGCGGAGGTGGGTGTGCGACGCGGTGGGACCCACGGCCTGGAGTTCACCGAGATGGACGTCGTCCTCGATACCACCAACTCGGAGCTGCTTTCCGTGCGGCATGCCAGCATGGGGTCGTGAACGCGCGCGAAACGTTCTCCGGCGGTGTGGCCGTCATCACCGGCGCGGGCGCCGGCATCGGCGCGGGGCTGGCGCGGTACGCGCACCGGTTGGGCATGACGGTGGTCCTGGCCGACATCGACGCTGACGCCATCGGGGCACTGCGCGACGAGCTCGGCACCGCCGTCGCAGTGGTCTGCGACGTACGGGACGCCGGCGCGGTCCAGGACTTGGCCGACCGGACCTACCGCGATGTCGGCCCAGTACGGCTGTTGGTCAACAACGCCGGCGTCGAACAGTTCGGTTACCTGTGGGACACCCCGCTGGCTAACTGGCAGCGCGTGATAGACGTCAACATCAGCGGCGTATTCCACGGTGTCCGAGCGTTTTTGCCCGCGATGATGGGCAGCAACGAGCAGGCGTGGGTGTGGAACCTGTCGTCGGTGGGCGCGGTGACCGCCATCCCGCTGCAGTCGCCGTACATCATGAGCAAGCATGCGGTGCTCGCGCTGACCGAGTGTCTGCGTCTCGAAGTCGAAGCCGCCGGGCACGGCCACCACATCCACGTGCAGGCGGTGCTGCCCGGCGCCGTCGTCTCCAACATCTTCGAGTCGGCCGGCGGCGTCGACGCCGGCGGTGACGCCGGAGCCGCCGAGGCGCAGCGGGCCACCATGCTCGATATCAAGGCCGGCGCGATGGATCCGTTGGCGGCCGCGAGAACGCTGTTCGACCAGGCGGCGGCGGACGAGTTCTATCTAGTAACGCAGGAATCCGTGCTCGAGGCGATGAAGCGGAGAGCGGAAGTCCTTGCCAGACAGAGCCCCCCGGCCGGACGCCAGAAATGAACCTCGACCCGGACGCCGCGGCGCGTATCGCCGCGTTCGGGGATATCCCGCCGATGCGGGTGCGGGGTCTTGCGGCGGTCCGAGCGGCCATCGAGGCCGCTCCCCTGCCCGACGACATGCCGGAGATGGCCGACATCACCGATGTCGTTATCCCCGAACGCCTTCCGGCCCGGATCTACCGCCCCACCGATGCGCTCGGCCAGCCGGTGCTGGTGTACTTCCACGGCGGCGGCCTGGTGATGGGCAGCAACCATTCGTTCGAACCGCTGGCCCGGGCACTCGCGTCGGCGTCTGGTGCGGCGGTCGTCGCCGTCGACTACCGACTGGCGCCCGAGTCGCCGCCGCCCGCGCAGTTCGAGGACGC
>NZ_HG964937.1:890053-891823 GCF_000613245.1 Mycobacterium asiaticum DSM 44297 | reverse complement strand
GTGTGCCTTGCCTCCCACGACTTGGGGCTTCCTCGCACGCCGAAGAACTCGGTGTCGATGCCGGACGGCTCGCTGTGGTGGGCGACAGCGCGGGCGGGTCGCTGGCGGCCGGGGTGGCGCTGGCCGCCCGCGACCGGGGCGGGCCGGCGATCTGCGCGCAGGTCCTGCTGTATCCCGGCCTGGATCGCGACATGAGTGCGCCGTCGATCACTTTGCTCGCCGACGCGCCGATGCTCAGTCGCGATGACATCGAGTACCTGCACTCCCTGGCCGACACGGGTACCGACCCCTATCTCGTTCCGGCGTACGCGACCGACCTGAGCGGGCTGCCGCCGACGATTGTGGTGACGGCGGGCTGCGACCCGATCCGGGACTGGGGTGAGCGGTATGCCGAGCGGCTTCGCGATACCGGGGTGCAGACCACATGCACGCGCTATCCCGGGATGTACCACGGGTTCCTGATGCGATCGGAGGCGACGGCCCGCGCCCGGGTGGCCATCGCCGAGGTCGGAGGGCTGCTGCGGGCAAAGTTCGACAATCCCCTTCGCTTTTAGCGTCCCGGTCACCGGACAACCGGACTCCGCGGTGCGCCGGCGCTGCGCAGAATCACAGGGGAATCGCACCAGCAGAAGGAGACGATCGATGCTCACCCAGGAGCGGCGGATGGAGCTGTCGGATGTTTTGCGGCCCGCAGCACCGCCCCGCGAGGTCGACAACGTCTACACCGACGACCAGCGTGAGCGGTTGCTCGATGTGGTGCGCACCGAGGGGCCGTGGCGGCTGATCATCTCGCAGCACTTCGCATCGGCCGACGAGCTGATCGCGACGATGAGCGGGTTGTTCCCGGAGGGATACACCCCGTCGCTGGACTTGTTCCTCACGCCGACTTTCCGGGGTTATCTGGCCAATTACGGCGCCGTGCTCTACCCGCAACTGCACGACTGCTTTTACAACGCACGTTTTTGGAGCTTGCCAAGAGCTATTGGAACGCCGAATATGCCAAGCCCCAACTGATGCTTTTCAACATCAACGGCCCGTGCGCGAATCGCGATCCGGGACACCTGGATTCACCCAGTTTCCGCGGTGTGCGGCACGAGAACGCTCCGACGTGGCTCACCAGCGTGATGGGCAAGTCCGGGTTATTCACCGACTACCTGATCAAGATGGCGCAGGTCATCACCTGGTTCTCGCTGGACGGCAGTAGCGGTTTCACCTACTGGCCGGACGGTCCGCTGAAGGCCCCCAAGCGGGTGCTACCGCCGATCTACAACCGCGGCGTGGTGGTGCAGAACGAGATGATGGTGCACCGCGGCGAGGCGAATGGCCCTCTGGAGCAACAGATTCCGGCCGGACTGGCATTCGACACCGTGTTCACCGGCGACCCGGGCGACCGCGACCGCTGGCTGTTGAAGAACGGCGAGGACGTGATCGCTCGCCACCACACCGAGGAACTCCGGTTCCTGGTGCACTGGTCGGCCGAGGTGTTCTCCGACTTCGACGAACTGAAGAAGAACATGGAAGGCTCCGACGACCTGACGATCGAGAAGGCCATCGACATCATGGTGGACGACGCCGGCGCCAGGGGCATCAAACTGGACATACCCAGCGAGCCCCTGCATGACGCGGCGTTCATCAATGCGCTCAACGCGGCGTTCGACCTCGGCGGGCCGTCGGTGTACCCCGCAGAGGCGCCGATCAGCGCGTTCCAGCTGTAGCGCCCGGGTTCCCCGCGAGCAGACGCAGAATCGCACTGAAGCGGTGCTGGTTGTG
>NZ_HG964937.1:845713-890008 GCF_000613245.1 Mycobacterium asiaticum DSM 44297 | reverse complement strand
GACCGCCCTCTAGCGGACCACCACGTCGCTCGGATCGCGCGGCACGCCCAGATGCCGGTGCGAGGGCGGCCGGCGGCCGCCCTCGTCGGTGATGCCGTAACGTTCCGCCAATTCGGCGCCGATAACCGTCTGCCCGCTCAACTCCCCCAACTGGGGATCCCGATACAGCGCATCAATCAGATGCCCGGTGAATTCCGGTGTTTCGGCGTGCTCGGCGGTCGCCGCCAACGCCTCCGGATTCCCGGCGAAGGCGCCACGCAACCGTTCGGTGAGCAGAATGCCCATCCAGATCGAGACGGTCGCAACGCCGGTGCCGCGGAAATCGACCGCCATGTCGGTGGCCATCTTGTCGACCCCCGCCTTCTGCGCCCCGTATGCCGGCCCGTGCATGTAGCACACCGATCCCGGCGACGAGGTGAAGGCGATCAGGCCCCGACCGCGCGACACCAGCAGCGGCGCGGCATGCCAGGACGCCACATACGACGATCGCAAACCCACATCCAGCACATCGGCCAACTCAAGCGGCTTCTCCCAGAACGGTTTCGGGCTGACCAGTTCGTCGGAGATGACGGCGGCGTTGTTCACCAACAGATCCAGACCGCCCTCGGCACGCACCCGCTCAAACAAACCCGCCACGGCCCCGTCGTCGCTGTGATCGACCCGAACCGCGACGCCGCCCGGCGGGGCGTCAATGATGGTGCGCCCCGTCGCATACACCCGCCACCCGGAAGCACCTAGTGCCCACGCAATACCGCGGCCGGCGCCGCGACTGGCGCCGGTCACCACCGCAACCGGAGCGTCAGAGTCCGTCAACGATCGCCAAATCCCCTGCCGCAACGGCGGCCTCGATCGACTCACGCAGGGCCGAGCAGGCCAGGAACGGCCGCCGGTGGTGCCCGGCGATCCGGTCTGCGTCCTGACGCTCTGCGCATTGCGCGGACGCCGAAGCATTCCATTGCACGCTGGTCTGATTCCAGCTGCTCTTGCGCACCAGCACCGCGGCCCCACACGTGCGGCACGACACCGGCGCCATCGGCATGTCGTCGAGCCGGTTGTCGGTCCGCACCGAGAGCGTCACGACACCGAACCCGCCTTCGCGGCCATGTTCGCCTCGATCTGTTTCATCCACGCCTCGTACGGCCGGGTGGTGTCCAACTCGAACTCGAAGCGGTCCACCATGTCTGGCTGGACGTCGGCGACGTCGACATAGAACTGCTGATACCAGCGCCGCAGCTGGTACACCGGACCGTCCTCCTCGACCAGCAATGGGTTGTCAATCCGCGCCTTGTGCCGCCAGATCTCAACGTCCTGCTCGAATCCCATCTTCACGTAGTCGCCGAGGCTGATCGCGGTCTGCATGGCCTCCTCCGCAGGCAGCGTCTCGGACTTCTTGACGATGATCCCATATTGCAGCACAAACGAATTGGCATCGATCGGATAGTGGCAGTTGATCAGGACCGTCTGCTGGTCACCGTCTTCGTAGTGGTAGGTCAGATCGTCGACCATGAAGGAGGGGCCGAAGTAGGAGGCCACCGAGGTGGTACCAAGCATCTTCGAGCCCTCACCGCCCATGTCGGGCCGGCCCTCGCCGTTCATGTACTGGGTGGCGACGTGCCCCTCGAAGATGTTTTTGAAGTAGGTGGGCAGCGAGCCATGGATGTAGAAGAAGTGCGCCATATCCACGACGTTGTCGATTATTTCGCGGCAGTTGCTACCGACGACAGTGGTGTACCAATGCCAATCGGTCCACTCCTCGCTGTTGGCGCCCTCGATGCGCGGGATGGTCGCGGCGGGCGACGGCGGGTTGCGTTCGGGGTCGTTCCAGACGAACAACATGCCGTCCTGCTCCATCGTGGTCCAGGTCGCCGTGCGGGCCGTGCGCGGGGTGCGTCGTGCATAAGGCACCTGCTTGCAGCGGCCGTCGCCGCCCCACCGCCAGTCGTGGAACGGACAGGCGATCTCGTTGCCCTTGACCTCGCCCTGGGACAGGTCGCCGCCCATGTGCCGGCAATAGCTGTCCAGCACGTTGATCCTGCCGTCCCCGCTGCGGAAGACGACGAGCTTCTGGCCGAACGCGTTGATGGCGTGCGGCTTGCCGTCCCCGAAATCTCGGACCAGACCCAGGCAATGCCAGCCACGGGCGAACCGGGTGGGCGCGGGTTGGGCTTCGATCAGCCGAATCTCGTCGGCCTCGGGCTGCGACGTCATAGCCATCATTCAACGCTTCCCGGGCCGGCTTGGCGATCGCATGTTCCACTGATCAGGAAGCCTCTTTCGCCCCTTCGACAAACCGGCCTAGCGTTGCCACTGTGACTGCACCCAGCGCGACGATCCCGGCCGGACTCGCCGTCGCCGATACTTCCGTGGATCTGCTGGTGGTCGGTTCCGGCACCGGGATGGCCGCCGCGCTGACCGCTCATGAACTGGGACTTTCGGTGCTGATTGTGGAGAAGTCGTCCTACGTGGGCGGGTCGACGGCCCGCTCGGGCGGTGCGCTGTGGTTGCCGGCCGGGCCCATACTCGAAGAAGCCGGCGCGGGCGATACCACCGCCAAGGCCACCAGCTACCTCGAGGCGGTGGTCGCCGGATCGGCACCCGCGCAGCGGTCCACCGGTTTTGTCGAGCACGTGCCCGCGATGGTCGACATGCTGCGCCGCACCACCGGTCTGCGGCTGTTCTGGGCCCGCGACTATTCGGACTACCACCCCGAACAACCCGGGGGCAGCGCGGCGGGCCGCACCTGCGAGTGCCGTCCGTTCGACACCGCGATCCTGGGCCAATACCGCACCCGCCTGCGGCCCGGTGTGTTGGAGGCCGGGTTCGCAATCCCGACGACGGGCGCCGACTACCGGTGGATGAATTTGGTTGCGCGCGTGCCGCGAAAGGGCATACCGACATTCGGCAAGCGCATCGCCCAGGGCGTGGGCGGGCTGTTGATCGGCCGGCGCTATGCCGCGGGCGGTCAGGGCCTGGCGGCCGGCATGTTCGCCGGGGTGATCAACGCCGGTATCCCGGTGTGGACCGACACCACGCTTTCCCGCCTGCTCGGTGACGGTGCCCGGGTGACCGGCGCGGCGCTCAACCATGGCGGCCGGGAGGTGATCGTCACCGCCCGACGCGGCGTGGTGCTGGCCACCGGCGGATTCGACCACAGCATGGACATGCGCTGGAAGTTCCAATCGGAGTCACTCGGCGCCCACCAAAGCCTTGGCGCCGACACCAATACCGGCGATGGAATCCGCGTGGCCCAGGAATTCAGTGCCGGCATTGACCTGATGGATCAGGCGTGGTGGTTCCCCGCGATCGCGCCGCTGCCCGGCAAGGCGCCCACGGTGATGCTGGCCGAACGGTCGCTACCGGGATGTGTGATCGTGAACCAGCACGGGCGCCGATTCACCAACGAGGCGTCGGACTACATGTCGTTCGGCCAACGGCTGCTCGAACTGGAGCGGTCCGGCAGTCCCGTTGAGACGATGTGGATCGTCTTCGACCGGCAATACCGGAACAGTTATGTCTTTGGCGCCGAACTCTTTCCGCGGATGAAGGTGCCCCAAGCGTGGTTCGACGCGGGGATCGCCGCGCGTGCCGAGACGCTGGCCGACCTGGCGGCACAGATAGGCGTTCCAACAACGGAATTCGCCAAAACCATGCGCAGCTTCAACGAAAACGCTGCTGTGGGTAGGGATCCCGAGTTCGGACGTGGCGAAAGCGCCTACGACCGTTACTACGGCGACCCGACCATCAAACCCAACCCCAACCTGCGTCCGCTGATCAACGGCCCGTTCTACGCGGTGAAGATGGTGTTAAGCGATCTCGGCACCTGCGGTGGGCTCAAGGCCGACGAGCGCGCGCGGGTACTGCGTGAGGACGGCAGCGCGATCGCCGGTCTGTATGCCATTGGCAACACGGCCGCCAATGCGTTCGGAACTTCCTATCCGGGCGCGGGCGCGACGATCGCGCAGGGCCTGGTGTACGGCTACATCGCGGCCCGGGACGCGGCGCACGATGCCGCCCGAGACGCTGCGAATTAGTCCGCGGCGCGCTTGGCCTGCACCTGCTTCTCGACTTCGCGCCAATAGCCCGGAGTGGGCCGCGGTTTGCCGAAGCCGCCCTTCGCGGCGTTCTCGATGATCGCGCCGGCCTCGTCAATGTCCTTCATCAACTCCAGCGCGAATTCCCGCTCGGCCGCGTAGTACTTGGCCGCCCAGCGCAGGGCCATCACCGAATACGCCCACGCGGGCTGGACCTCGGCTCCCTCGGCGTCCTCGACGGCCTTGCGGTACCGGGCTTCGGCGTAAGCCACGTGCTCGGCCAGCAGCTCCTTGAGCCGGGTCGGGTTGCTCAGGTGACCGAACGTAACTCGAAGCAGCATGCTGTGTTTGAGCACCGGCGGGTCCAGCGGCGCATTGTTGGTCCAGTCGGTGATGGCGGCCATGCCCTCCGGGGTGATCTTGTAGAGCCGCCGGCTGCGGGTGCCCTCATCGCGTTCGACGCGCGATGTCACCAACCCGAGGCTCTCCAGCTTCTTCAGCTCGGTGTAGATCTGGCTGTAGGACGGGCTCCAGTAGTAGAGGTCGACGCTCCAATCGATCCACTTCTTGAGGTCGTAGCCCGAGATCTCTTCCTCGTAGGACATCATGCCCAGCAGCGCCCAGCTGGTGGCGGCCAGCGCCGACTTCACCTTGTCGGAGGGTCCGCTGGGTTCACTCACGTCGCCAGGTTAACAACTCACATCGCCAAATCGCTCGGGCACGGACCGCTGACCGGGACAATTACGGCTGCTCTATGGTGACGGGCATGGTGGATTCGTTTGCGTCGATGACTGATTCGTTGCCGGTATACGAGACGTTGGCGGCGTCGGTGCGCCGCCTGATCGACGCGACGATCCGCACCGAGGTCGACCACGACGTCATCGCCGACGCGACCGCCAGAATCGACAGCGTCACCGCGCAACTCAGCGCCGAGCTCATGCCGGGCACGTTCGGCCAGCGGGACGTCGACGACGGCCAGGGTATCGCATCCGGCAATGTCGTTATCGGCGTTCGCAATCCGTCGGCGCCGCCGCTGGTGGTTCACCACGAGGACGACGGATCGGTGTGGACCGAGTTCAATCTCGGCGCCGCGTTCGAAGGGCCCGTCGGGCACGTGCACGGGGGCGTGTCGGCGTTGATCCTCGACCACGTGCTGGGCGCCACGGCGCACCGGCCGGGTAAGCCCGCCTACACCGGCACCTTGACCCTGCGCTACCACAAACCCACACCGTTGCGGCAGCCACTACGCGCGGATGCGTGGGTCGACAGGATCGAGGGCGTCAAGACGTTCGCGGCGGGACAGATCAGCGGCCCCGCGGGCGTAATGGTGTCGGCTGAGGGTATTTTCATTCATCCGCGCAGCTAGGCCGGGAACCGGGAAGGGACACCTATGTCGAAGATGTTTGCGCTCGTCCTCGCCGCGGGCTGCTTCGCGACCGCCGGATGGCAGCCCGCGACCGCCGCGCCGGCCTGCTTCTCCTCCGATGGCTGGCAGCCAACCTCATCCGGTGCCGGCATCGAAGTGTGGTATTTCCATGAGCCGCAGCATATTTCGACCCCCGAGCAGGTCACTGCAGTGGTGATCAAGAAGGACGGCAGCACCGAAACGCTGGAGAGCGCCATCGAGGCCGGCCAACAGGTGCACCGCTTCGAGTTCCCGGCCATCCCGCAATCTGCGGTCGCCGACGTCTTTTTCGACACCCCCGGCGGCCGGTGCTTGGTGGCCGCACCCGGCAGTTAGGGCCGCTGGCCGTTCCCCAGGACCGCCCCGGCGGCCGCCGGTGCACCCCGTGCGACCACCACCGGCATGGACGTCGAGGCGTTGGTGCGCAGAATCGTATGCACGACCTCGACGAGATCCTCGACCGGCATCAGCTGACCCGGCATGCAACCCCGCGACACCCACAGCGGATAGGCCTGCATTGCGAGTTCGCGATCCCACCCGGCGTTCATCCCCGTCTGGGCCTCGCCCTCACCACCAGCACACTCGCCGACGATGAGGTTGGTGAAGCCAATTTCCGGGTGTTCGGCGCGCCACGCCTCGACGAGGCGCTCGAGCGCCGCCTTGCTGACGCCGTAGGCGCCCAGCCCCGGCCACGGCGGACCGAACGTGCCGGCATCCGAGGATAGGTACACCACCTTCCCGCCTTCCGCGGACAAGTGCGGCACGGCGGCCGCCGTCGCCAGCGACGCACCGATCACGTTGGTATCGAACACCCGCCGCCAGGTCTGCGCGTCGGTGTCGACCAGCCGCACCAGCGGACTGATGGCCGGAGCGTAGACGAGGTTGTCGATGCCGCCCAATGCCTCCGCCGCGGCGCTGATTCCAGATTGTGCGGATGCCTCATCCGTCACGTCGCACTCGATGGCGGTGGCCGCCGATCCAGCCTGCTGGGCGGCGGACTCGATGCGTTCCCGCCGCCGGGCGAGCAGCGCGACCTGATCGCCGCGTTGCGCTAAGCCGACACCAATACAGCGCCCCAAACCGCTCGAGGCTCCGATCACCACAGTTCTCGCCATATCGACCTCCGTAGCCGACTATGACATATGCCCGGAAGCCTATGAGAACGGGGTTACCGGTTTAGCAGCATGGCGTTGCCTTGGCCCGACCGGGCCGGCGGCCAGGTCGGGCCAGCTGGCGCTCCGCGCCGGCGTGCGCCCGAGTCGGCGCGACCGCTTCGACCGACTTCGCCGCGCGGCCTCGCAACGCCAAGCGCCACCCGTGCCCGTGTCCGTCGTCACCGTTTAGCCCCGGTGCTGGCGGGTAAATGGGCTCACGGCAAGGAGTAAATGTGACGAATCCAGAGACCGACCCGATCGACCACCATCGAACCACCCGGCAGCACGCCGGCGAGACGATGAAGAACGGGACCAACGCCCCTGGCATCGTCGGCGTTGCGCTCGGGGTAGCCGCCCTGATCATCGGCTTGGCCGCGTTGGCCAACGGCAGCTTCGCGGCCGGAACGGTCTGCGCCCTGGTCGGGCTCGTGATTGGCGGCGCCGGACTGGCGTGGTTAAGGCGTGCCCACCGCCAGGTTCGCGCCGCGGAACTGCGCTGGCACGACACGCATTCCGACGAACCCGTGCCGCCACCGACCAGCTGATTCAGGCCCTTCGGCGGGCCCGGTCCAGCAGGCTCGGATCGTGAGCGCACACGATAATTAGGTCCGGATCCCGCCGTTCGTAGAGTTCGGCAAGCCGCGACTGGTTGTCGTGCAGCTGCCTGCGGTTGAACGAGAACATCTCCTCTTGCAGCCGCAGCAGGAACGGCACCTTCGACCGCTCCAGGCTGCCGTGGTGGTAGAACGCATCCCCGCAATGCAGGATCCAATGGCTGCCGGCATCGACAGCGACCGCGGCGTGGCCGCGCGTATGTCCAGCCATCGGCACCAGGATCACACCATCACCAACCTCGGCCAGCGGCTTTGCCGCCGGGAAGCCCCGCCACGCTTCACCGTCGGGACTGTGCTCGACCAGCTTTGGCTGATGAGCCCACTGCACACCGCGATACCGCACCCGCTCCCGCACCGACGGAGCGTGCACGGCGCCCCGTGCCTCCGCCGCAGTCACATGGACGAAAGCGTCCGGGAAATCGCTGATTCCACCGATGTGGTCGAAATCAAAGTGCGTCACCACGATGTGGCGCACATCGGTGCGCCGGAAGCCCAGTGCCTCTATCTGGTGCGCCGCAGTTTCGGCCGGATCGAACGCCGGACGCATGACGTGCCGGAACGGACCGACGCGCGCCGGGTCCGCACAGTCGCGTAGTCCAAATCCGGTGTCTACCAACACCAGTCCGTGGTCGGTCTCGACGAGCAGCACGTAACACACCAATGGGACGCCGGGCACATTCATGCTGCCGCAGTTGAGGTGGTGGACTTTCATCTGGTCGCCTCTTCGCTGTTCATCCGAGCACCCGGACGGGTTCGGTGCCATCCCAGTTCCTGGCCACCTCGCGAATGTAGCCGAACAGTTGCCCCTTGGGGCCACTGATGTCGCTAATCTCGATGACGGTGCCCTGCTCGAATTCGGTGTCGAGATATGCGAACCGACCGCGCTCACCGCCGATGCAGCCCTCCTGGGCGACGGTGTATCCGGCCGCTATCGCACGGTCATACAGTCCCTGATAATCGTTGCTCCAGTAGGCGATGTGTTGGGCCCCGTCCCGCCCGGAGTCGAGAAAGTCTTTGTACATCGACGGTGCCTCGTTGCGCTGCTGGATCAGTTCGAGCTGCAAATCACCCGAATTAGCTAGTGCGACGCTCATTTTCAAATTCGAGTCGATGCCCCGGTAGCGGAAGTAGTCGACGATGATATCCCCGATGTAGAACCACGGTCCGACGCCGTGGCGCACCCACCGATCCATGGCGGCGTCGATGTCGCGCACCACATAGCCAATCTGGTTGATGCTGCCAAACATTCGGCTCATCGAGTGCTTCCTCCCTGCCAGGGCGATCCACCGACAGTCATCGCACGCTCGCCTGGGCATGTCAAGGTCATCGGCGGTCGGTACGGTGGGATTCATGAAATACGTTGACGTCGAGGGCGTCGGACAGGTCAGTCGCATCGGACTAGGGACGTGGCAGTTCGGCTCACGGGAATGGGGCTACGGGGACAGCTACGCCTCGGGTGCGGCCCGGGACATCGTGCAGCGCTCGCGAGCGCTGGGAGTCACTCTGTTCGACACCGCCGAGGTGTACGGCCTGGGCAAGAGTGAGCGGATCCTCGGCGAAGCGCTCGGTGACGAGCGCGCCGAGGTGGCGGTGGCCAGCAAGATCTTTCCGGTCGCCCCCTTCCCCGCGGTGATCAAGCAGCGCGCGCGGGCTAGCGCCCGCCGGCTGCAACTGGACCGGATCCCGCTGTATCAGATCCATCAGTCCAATCCGCTGGTTCCCGACTCGGTGATCATGCCCGGCATGCGCGACCTGCTCGACGAGGGCAAGATCGGCGCAGCCGGCGTTTCCAACTACTCGCTGTCGCGGTGGCAGCAGGCCGACGACGCGCTGGGGCGCCCAGTGATCAGCAATCAGGTGCAGTTTTCGCTGGCTCAACCGCGGGTGCTCGAACACATGGTGCCTTGGGCGCAGCGCGAGAACCGGATCATCATCGCCTACAGCCCGCTCGCGCAGGGACTGCTCGGCGGTAAGTACGGTGTCGACAACCGTCCCGGCGGGGTCCGCGCGGCCAATCCGCTGTTCGGCACCGAGAACCTGCGGCGCATCGAGCCGCTGCTGCAGACGCTGCGTGATGTGGCGGCCGAAGTCGATGCCAAACCGGCGCAGGTCGCGCTGGCCTGGCTGATCAGCCTGCCGGGTGTGGTCGCCATTCCGGGCGCCTCCAGCGTCGAGCAGCTGGAGTTCAATGTGGCCGCCGCCGACATCGAGCTGAGCACCGAGTCGCGCGACGCGCTCACCGCCGCGGCACGCGCATTCAAGCCGGTATCGACCGGCCGGTTCATCACCGACCTGGTCAAGGAGAAGCTGGGACGCTAGTCAGTGGGCGACCCGGCGCCGACTCAACGGGGCCGTGAAGCCGCCGGTGTCATCGAAGCCGGCCCACTGACCGTCGTCGTCAACCTCCATCCGCCAGCCATGCTGGTAGCGGCCGACGATCGCCTCAGCGAACCACCGGTGCGCGGACTCCGCGTCGTCGAAGTCCCTGGTCGCCACCACATGACCATGCGGATCGATGGCCCGAAACACAGTCATGTGATGCATGTAACCACTTCGGACAATATTCAACCGGCCAACCTGGTTTTTTACAGCGTGCGGGCCAGGCGGTCGGCCAGCAGCTCAGCAAATCGGGCCGGATCCTCCAACGCCCCACCCTCGGCGAGCAGCGCCGTGCCGTAGAGCAGTTCGGCCGTTTCGGCGACGGTTGCATCGTCCGGACGATCCGCGTGCGCCTGGCGCAGCCCGGTCACCAGCGGATGGTTCGGGTTCAGTTCCAGGGTCCGTTTGCCCACCGGCACATCTTGTCCCGATGCCTGGTAGAGCCGCGCGAGCGCGGGGGTGATCCCGAACGCGTCGGTGATCAGGCAGGCCGGTGAGTCGGTCAGGCGGGTAGAGAGCCGCACTTCCTTGACGTGTTCGCTCAGGGTTTCCTTGAGCCAGCTCAGCAGGTCGGCGAATTCCTTCGCCTGCTCCTCCCGCTCGGCCGCCGACGACTCTTCGTCGGAATCCAGGTCCACCTCGCCCTTGGCCACCGACTGCAACGGCTTGCCGTCGAATTCGTTGACCACGCCCACCCAGATCTCGTCCACCGGGTCGGTGAGCAGCAGCACCTCGTAACCCTTGGCCTTGAACGCCTCCAGGTGCGGCGACTTCAGCAGCTGCTGGCGCGATTCTCCGGTGGCGTAGAAGATCTGCGTCTGGCCGTCCTTCATCCGCTCGACGTACTCGGCCAGCGTGGTGGGTTCCTCGTCGCTGTGCGTGGAAGCGAACGACGAAACGGCCAGCAGCGTCTCCTGGTTGTCGAAGTCGGACAGCAGGCCTTCCTTGAGCACCTTGCCGAACTGGGTCCAGAAGGTGCGGTAGTCGTCGGGCCGCTGTGTCTGGATGTCCTTGATCGTGGACAGCACCTTCTTGGTCAACCGGCGGCGGATCGCGTTGATCTGCCGGTCCTTCTGCAGGATCTCGCGAGAAACGTTGAGCGACAGGTCTTGTGCGTCAACGACCCCCTTGACGAACCGCAGGTACACGGGCATCAGGTCTTCGCAGTCGCCCATGATGAACACGCGCTTGACGTAGAGCTGGACCCCAATCTTGGCGTCCTGGTTGAACAGGTCGAAGGGGGCCTGGGAAGGGATGAACAGCAGCGCCTGGTACTCGAAGGTGCCTTCGGCCTTCATCGCGATGACCTCGAGCGGGTCGTCCCAGGCGTGCGCGACGTGCTTGTAGAACTCCTTGTACTCCTCCTCCGACACCTCCTCCTTGGGCCGGGCCCACAGGGCTTTCATCGAATTGAGGGTCTCGGTCTCGATGGTTACGGTCTCCTCGCCGCCCTCTTCTTCCGAAGGCGTCCGGCGTTCGACCTCCATGCGGATCGGCCAGGCGATGAAGTCCGAGTACTGCTTGACCAGGCTCTTGAGCTTCCACTCCGAGGTGTAGTCGTGCAGCTCGTCCTCGGCGTCCTCGGGCTTGAGGTGCAGCGTGACCGACGTGCCCTGCGGGGCGTCCTCGACGGTCTCGATGGTGTAGGTGCCCTCACCGCTGGACTCCCATCGGGTGGCCTCGCTCTCGCCGGCCTTGCGGGTGACCAATTCGACCTTGTCGGCCACCATGAACGAGGAATAGAAGCCGATGCCGAACTGCCCGATCAGTTCCTCGGACGCTTGTTCGTTCTGGGCGCTCTTGGCTTCCCGGAGCTGTTGGCGTAGTTCGGCGGTGCCTGACTTGGCCAGCGTGCCGATCAAGTCCACCACCTCGGCCCGGGTCATGCCGATGCCGTTGTCGCGAACGGTCAGCGTGCGCGCCTGCTTGTCGACGTCGAGCTCGATGTGCAGATCGGAGGTGTCGACGTCGAGGTCTTTGTTGCGCAACGCCTCCAGCCGTACTTTGTCCAGCGCGTCGGACGCGTTCGAGATCAGCTCCCGCAGGAACGAGTCCTTGTTGGAGTAGACCGAATGGACCATCAAATCCAGCAGTTGCCGGGCCTCTGCCTGGAATTCCAGCTGCTCGACCTGCGCGTTCATGAGGTTCCTTCCTAGCTCTTAAGCCAACTACCCGACCTGAATTTAGTCAGCTGGGAATTGTTGGTGAGCCGGGGGTCACCGCGGTGAGGGTGCGCGCATCAGGTCGTCGACGACATTCGCCAGGCAGGCGAATCCAGGTGCCGCAGCCATCTCGGCCGCGATGTGACGGCTTCTTTCCCGGTAGCGCGGCTCATTGAGCACGGCGAGAATGTCGCGGCGCAACGCCCTCGGCGACGGCCGTTCGGTGCGCAGCCGACGCCCGACACCCGACCACGCCACCCGCGCGCCGACCTCGGGCTTGTCCTCTTTGCCACCGGTCGCCACGATCGGCACGCCGTACCGCAAGGCGTACTGCACTCCCCCGTAACCGCCGTTGGTCACGTAGACATCCGTGCGCGGCAATAGCTCGTCGTAGGGGAGAAACATTGCGGCACGGGCGTTTTCGGGTAAGGGCGGCAGTGTGTCCAACGGGCGCCCACCGGTGCTGACTACCACCAGCACGTCCTCGTCGGCCAGGGCCGTCAGGGTCGGCGCAATGGCCTGGCGGTAATCGAGGTTGGCGACGGTGCCCTGGGTGACGTGTACGACCGGGCGGGAGCCGTCCAGGTCGGACCACCAGTCCGGCAGCGGGGCCTGCGACCCGGCCGCGCCGATCGGTCCCGCGAAGCGCAGCGTCGAGGGCGCATCCGAACGCGGGTATTCGAACGAGGGAACGGTGAACTGGACGATCGCGTCGGCATAGCCGCACCAGTCGATCAGCGAATAGGGCAGCCGACAATCGTGCACCTGGTGATACAGCTCATCGGCAGTCCTGTTGGGCTGAGCCAACATTCGCTTGCCGACCACCGCCAGCGCCGCGTTGCGTTGCCGGTTGGCCCAGCGGGCGGGCGGAAATCCCATGCCATACGGTGCCGTGTCCGCACTAGCGATCGGCAGCGGTACGACACCGCACACGACAACGGGAGGGCGGGCCGGGCACCGGTGGCCGAGTAGCAGTGCGCCGCCCATGGTGGCCGGTTCCAGCAGCACGCAGTCCGCGGGCGCAGCGAAGTGCGCCGCCTTGATGGTGTGGTACTGCGAGACCGTCGGTCGAACGAAGACGTGTTCGATGTCGAATGCGGCGGCCTTGAGGCCCTTGAGCTTTGCGCGCTCAGGAAATTGCTTCAGGAAGCTTTCGTCAAGGTCGGCGTCGGGCGGCAGCGGAATGTGCACGGCGCCAACCGCACGCACCCGATCGCCGAAGCGGGCACCGGTGATGAACCGCACGGAATCACCGCGTTCGACGAACTTCCGGGCAATCTCCAGCATCGGTGAGACATGGCCGTGGGCGGGAAAGCTGCCGATGATTATCGATGCCATGTTCGCCCCCTGGCGTCATGCTTCACTACCTGATGGTAGTATTCATTACTGTGCCACAGGAGTCAATGTCGAAAACGTCAGCGCGGCCGGCCCGCGCATATCGATCGGAGCTCCGCCAGCAACAGGCGCAGCAGACCCGGCAACGCATCCTCGCCGCGGCGGCCGAATTGTTCGCCGAACAGGGCTACGCCCGAACCACGCTCGCCAAGATCGCCGAGGCCGCCGGCGTCTCGCCGGAAACCGTCCAGGGCCACGGCCCCAAGGGTGCGCTGTTGACCGCGGCCGTGGAATACGCAGCATTCGGCATCGCGGGCGAAGAGGACATTCGCAACCTCGAAGTGGGGCGCCTCTTTAGCGCCAGCAAGACCAGCGACGAGGCTCTCGGTTACCTGATCGACGCGTTGACGAAGGTCCACCTCGGGACGGCGCGGATCGCCCCGGCATTGATCGGCGCTGCCAGCCATGATCCCGAGGTGGATCGATTCCTGAACGATTTGAATGCCAGCATCAACCAGCAGATTCGACGAATTCTCGATGTCGCGCTCGGGCGTGGCTGGCTGCGGACAGACTTGCCCTTCGACGAACTCGTCGAGACCACCGCGGTGATCTGCAGCGTCGACACCTACCTGCGGCTGACCCGCGATGGCTGGACCGCGGCACGCTATCGACAGTGGTGCCGGCGGATGATGGCGGAAAACATTTTCGCTAGCAATGAATAGCGCGATTACGCGGCGCGGATCGTGCAGTGCGGCACGAATATGCGTAGATTGTCTATCGGGTTGAAACTGCAGCCTTTAGTCGACATGGCGCAGAGCCGTTCCGGAACCGGACATGCTTTCGGACCAGCCTCCGCCGGCAATCGTAAGGCCCGCAAGGGGTCGGAAATATGTTGGTGCAGTGCGTGTGAGTCGGATCGCGACCCCGCCCTCGGAATGTCAGCCTGTCCCAGACCTGGTTCCGGTCGGTACACCCATCGGATTGGACAATTGCGCCCGCGAGCCGATCCACATCCCCGGCAGCATCCAGCCGCGGGGCGTGCTCGCGGTGGTACGCGAACCCGGCTTCGAGGTGCAACAGGTGAGCGCCAACGTCGAGCAGCTACTGGGTCGTCCCATGGATTCCGTCCTGGGGCGGCACCTGTCGTGTCTGCTCGGTGCCAAACAGGCCGCCCGGGTGGAACAGACGGCCTCGGCGTTCGGCAACCTCGCCCAGCGCAATCCGGTCGAGTGCGCGATCGACGTGGGCGGCGAGGCCAAGGCGTTCGACATCATCCTGCATCGTGACCCCGGCGGAATCCTGCTGGTCGAGATCGAGATCGCCTACGGCGAACGTCCTTTTTCCTTCCCGAATACCTATCAGGCCGTCCGCAGTTCGGTGGAGGACCTGAACCAGGCTGCCACGCTCGTGGAGCTTTACGAGATGGCCGCGCGCGCAGTACGCGAACTCACCGGCTTCGACCGGGTCATGGTGTACCGGTACGACGCGCACTACAACGGTGAGGTCGTCGCCGAGGCCAAGCGCGACGACCTCAACTCGTTCCTTGGCTTGCACTATCCAGCCAGCGACATTCCGGCCCAGGCCCGCGCGCTGTACGAGAAGAACTGGATACGGCTGATCTCGGACGTCGACTACACGCCCGTGCCGATCGTGCCGACCATCGACCCCTCGAACGGCACGCCACTGGACCTCACCTTTGCCACCCTGCGCAGTGTCTCGCCCATCCACATCGAGTACCTGCAGAACATGGGCGTGCACGCGTCGATGTCCATCTCGTTGCTGCGACACGGCCGGTTGTGGGGACTCATCGCCTGCCACCACTACGCCGGCCCACACCTCCCGCCGTTCGGTACCCGCGCCGCGGCCGAGTTCCTCGGGTCGACCCTGTCGTTGCGCCTCGTCGACCGGTTCGAGGGTGACCTGCTGCAGAAGCGACTGGCGGCTCAGGCCCTGCTGGCCAAGCTCACCGCCGCCGCGGCGGACGACAGCCAGCCACTGGCCGCGACGCTGCTCGGCGCCCCGGACCTCCTCGACCTGGTGCCCGCCGACGGCGTCGTCGTCGACATTCAAGGCGACCGCCGGACTCACGGGTCGGTGCCGGCGCCAGACGTCGTGTCCGCGGTCGCCGCGTGGGCACGAGGTGCGGGCGACGAGATCGCGAGCAGCGAGTGCCTCGCCGACGAGCTGCCCGAACTTGCCCTTGATTCACAGCTGGCCGCGGGCGCACTGGCGCTCAACCTGCCGGACGGACAGTCCGCGATCTGGTTCCGCCGCGAGGTGCTGCGCTCGGTCGACTGGGGCGGCGACCCACACAACAAGGCGATCGCGACCAACGAGGGTTCCGGAATACGGCTCAGCCCACGCAAGTCGTTCGACCGCTGGCGCGAGGTCGTCCACCAGCGCAGCGAACCGTGGACTCTCACCGAGCGCGAGTCAGCCGAGGCGTTGCGCCGCTACCTGGTGGAGTCGCTGTACCGACGGACCCGCGGCGCGCTGCGCGTGGCCGAGACGCTGCAGCGCAGTCTGCTGCCCGAGTCGATCCCGACGCTCGACAGCTGGCACCTGTCCGCGCACTACGAGCCCGCGGCCGGCGACAACGTCGGCGGTGACTGGTACGACGCGTTCGAGTTGCGCGACGGCCGGCTGATCGTGCTGATCGGGGACATCGCCGGGCACGGCGTCACCGCGGCCGGCACCATGGCGCAGCTGCGCAACGCGCTGCGCTCGCAGCTGTTCGCCGGCGCCGCACCGGCCGAGGCGTTGCATCAACTCAACGACTTTTGCCTGCACCTGATGCCCGGCGCATTCGCCACCGTCATCGCCGCACGAGTCGATTTGGATTCGGGAGAGGTCGAGGCCGCGTGTGCCGGCCACCTGATCCCCTACCTGACGTATTCGGGCGGCGGCTCGGTTCCGGCACCGATCCAGCTCTCCCCGCCGATCGGTGTACGAGGCGTTACCTACTCGGCCAGCGCGTTCACCGTAGAGCCCGGACAGGGTCTGGTCCTGTACTCCGATGGCCTGGTGGAACGGCGCGGTGAGTCGATCGACGACGGACTGGATCGGTTGGCTCAGACGCTGAGCCGGACGGGGAATGCGACGGCTACCTGGATCTGGACGGCCATGGCCGCCAACGACACCGAGGACGACATCACCATCGTCACCCTGCAGCGCCCATAGGCACCGGATCAGCAGGCGTGCGCCGGCTCGACGAGCTGCAGGCTTTGCGGCGCGCTGGTGTGCACCGGCAGGATGTCGTCGAGACCGCACGCCCTAACGATGCGACTGACCGCCGGGTCGATGCTGACCAGGCACAGGTCGATGCCGCGCTCCCGGCACCGGTGGGCCTCCTCGGCCAGCGCCTCGTACGCCGAGCAGGACATGAATTCCACGCTGTTGACATCCACGATGAAAAGCTGAGGTGCGGTGACGAAAGCCGACGCCTCCGCCAGCAGTAGCCGCCAATTCCCGTCGTTGCACCCGTCGATATCGCCACCGACATAAACGATCACCGCTGAATCGAAGCCCTGCACGGTGGCGCGCATGGTGCTGCTCTGGGCACCGAGTTCGGAGACGAGGCGCGGGCTCAATCGCAGAGGTGTAGCGAAGACTTCGGTGACGGCACGGCTCATGCTGCGCTCCTCGACCTCTCGGGGGAAATCGACCCTCTGAAGGCTCACTTATGAACCTGCCGAGGTTTAGCCGAATTCGTTGGGCCTGAAACGCCCGACTTCGCGGCGATCAACTTGCCTGGCTGAAGACGAAGTTGTTCGGCGGGCAACCGAAAAACCGGAGGCACACGGTGGTGCCCCCCTCTCCGCCGTCGATGGTGCAGTCATCGGCAAGGGTGCGCATCAGCATGATGCCCCGGCCCCGGGCATTCGACGGCGAGGTGTCGGGCTCAACCCAATGCCCATGGTCGACGATGCAGACCCTTAGCTCCGTGGTGGCGGGGTAGTACGCAATCTTCAATGTCAGGTCGCCGACCTGGTCAAGAATTCGGTAGGCGTGGTCGGCACAATTGGACATTGCCTCGTCGGTAGCGAGAACGATGTCGGCGGCGCGTTCCTCGTCGAGTTCCAGATGCTGATCCAGCCAGTGACCGAACTTGCGGCGAATCATGGCCACGGTGTGCGCGTCGGCCGTCCCCGTATGGGAGTCGCCGAACTCGTCGGCATCACCAATGCCGACCGGATCGCTTGACGTGGAACCACTCACGGATTCTGGGCTACCCGAATGCTGGCGCCGATACACCTGATGTGACCGGTCCCCCACCCGCGCGGTCGAGGTGGAAGCAGTCACCTGGTCTTTTGCCCGGTTTTCCGCGACATAATCTCCCCGGGACCGGGCCGAGACCCGTTGTCGCGCAGGGGCGAGCGGACCGCTAGCCCTTCGTGCCCACCGTCAACAGGTCGGAGATGAGCTGCGTCCACACCGGCCGCGGGATGCGGTGCTGGTCACTGACGGTGAACCCGGCGTCTTCGAACAGCGCTCGCATCTCCGTCGGGGACGGGTTGTGCTGCGGTTTCCACCTACTCGGTACCTGGAACCGTTGCCGGGCGCTCAGGGTCGCGACGGCGACCAGACCACCGGAGGCGAGCACGCGATGGAACTCGCGCAACGCTGCCGGCTGGTCGAAGAAGTGAAACGCCGAGGTCGTTACCACCGCGTCGAGTTCCCCGTCGGCGAACGGCAGCTGCTCGGCCGGACCGCGCCGCCACCGCACCGTGTCCGACTTGGCGCGGGCCTGACCAAGCATGCCGTCGGACATGTCGACGCCATAGATCTCGTCGGGCTGCAATTCCCGTTCGATCCGAGTGCTGAGCACGCCCGTGCCGCAGGCGATGTCGGCGATCTTGCGGGAACCGTGCGCACGAAGCTGGGCGATCACCTCGTCGTGCGGCGGCCGGTAGACCCACTGCTGCAGGAACGGCAGGTCGTAAGCCGGCGACAGCACGCTCCACATCGAGGTGACCGCGCCGTTCAGCACGCGGCGCGGAGCGCTCACTTGGTCAGGACCGAGGTGTAGTAGATGGTGTCGGCCATCGTCACCGAGTCATGGGACTGCGGAACGGGTTCCAGGCCGTGCTCGTCGAGCAACTGGCCCATCTGCACTCCGCTGGTCTGCCAGCCGAGCTGCTGCAGATACTCGGCGACGTCCTTACGCTCACCCTCGAAACCGAGGCTCTCCCAGTCCAGCTCGAACCCGTGCTCGCGCCACTTCGCGGTGGCGCGGCGCATCATCTCGCGCGCCTGCTCGGTGTCCCGCTCCGGCCGATTCGGGATGGCTTCGACCGCGAGCCGACTGCCGTCGGCGCTGAGTGCGGTGATGTTGTCCATCAGCCGATCCTGGGCCTCGGGCGGGAGATACCCGAGCAGACCCTCGGCGATCCAGGCGGTCGGCTTGCTGGTGTCCAGACCCGCGTCGACGAGCGCCGCGGGCCAGTCCTGGCGCAAGTCGATGGCGACCGTGCGCAGCTCGGCCGTCGGCTCGGCACCGAGGTTGCCCAGCGTCGTGGTCTTGAACGCAATGACCTCCGGCTGGTCGATCTCAAACACGGTGGTGCCCGTGGGCCACGTCAGCCGGTAGGCGCGGGCGTCCAGTCCGGACGCCAGGATGACGGCCTGGCGGATGCCCGCCTGGGTCGCGTCCTGGAAGAACGAGTCGAAGAAGCGGGTGCGCGCGGCCATCGCGGCGGGCATGTGCTCGAGCTTCCAGGTCGACTCTTCATCGTCGACGTCGGCCGCCGCCAGGTCGCCGGTGACCCAGCGGGTGAAGAAATCCACGCCGACGGCCCGGACCAGCGGTTCGGCGAACTGATCGGTGATCATTGGGGTGTCGGCGTTGGTCGCGATGGCGCGGGCGGCGGCCACCATGGTCGCGGTGGCGCCAACGCTGGTCGCCAGATCCCAAGTGTCGTTGTCGGTGCGTGGCACGGCTGTTCTCCCAATATCGAGCCAGAGGATACTTAGCCAGTTTAACCTTAGCTAGGTTAAGAACCGGGGCGGTGTGAACCGACTCACACCGGCCGGATATCAGTGCCGGCCAGGACCGCCCGGGCCACCTGGACCGCCGGGTCCACCCGGACCGCCCGGTCCTCCGGGTCCGCCGGGCCCGCCCGGTCCCCCAGGGCCGCCGGGCCCGTTGGCCGCGGGGAGCACGAAGACGCACTGGTTCAACTCGACGCTCCACGCCCAGCCGGGCGCGCAGTCGTCAGCGCGGCTGACGGCCGGCGTGGCCACCGACGTCAAAACCGTCGATGCCAGAACGAACGCGCCGATCGCGCAACGCCGAAGAAAGCGGCTCATTGCCCAACCTCCTGCTGTCATCTGTTGATCAGGTCGATTGTGCGCTTTGCCGGGCTGGCCTGGGGCAGATTCCACGCCTTTCACCTCAGCCGAACTGCAGCCCACGCTTGCGCACCCACAGCACCGCGAAGGCCGTTCCCACGACCCATACCGCCAAGGCCAAGCCGAGATGCACGAAGCTCTTGGTGTCGCGGCCGAAAACCGGGCCGATCGCGGCGGGAATCTGCGTCCAAAACACCTTGTGCTCCAAGCTGCCCATCGGGTCGGCCACGTAGTACACCGCATACGGCACCGCAACGGCCGCGAGCCAGCTCGCGGTGCGGCGCACGTTGTGTCGCTGGCGCCAGCGGCGGATCAGGGGTTCGGCCGGCACCGGGTGCAGCACCGAGAGGACGTTGCCAACGCCGAGCCAGGACACGATGGGCACCGCGACGTTGGGGATCGTCATGGCCAGCTGCGGCACCCCTTCCTTGGACACCGTTAGCGCCGCCGCCACCGCCAGCGTCGGCAGGCCGACGATCACGATCAACGCCAGGTTCTTGATGATCAGGACCCGCCAGATCGGTACTCCGTCGGCCAGACCCTGCCCGACTCGATAGTGGTCACCGCCAAGCAGATTGGTGGTGGTGACGTCGGCAAGGATGAACGAGGAGAAGTAGGTGCTGACCAGGATCACCCAGTCGAGCTGATTGTGGTGGAAGTGCGGGGTGGGATGTTCGGCCCGAGAAGCCAACGGCTGCACCAGCAGCCAGGCGGCCGCCAGCACGAGGTTGGCCAGTACACCTGACAGCCAGGTCCGCGGCGGGTGGAATGCCCAGCGGACCTCGGCGGCCACGGCGAGCGGCAGCGGCCGCTGGAAGTCCTTGGCGGCGCGTCTAGCGGCAGTGGGACGTGGGGCCCACGCTCGGGCCAGGGCGCGCAACGCCGGATGCGCCGCTGAGCGCGTCGGCGTTGCGGACATGTCCCTTAGATCTCCCAGTTGACGGTGAAGTCATGCCGAAGCACCAAGTCGACAAGAATATCGGTCCGATCCGCAAGCAACCACGATTCCGCGGTGAACGCCTCGCGGGCGAAGAACGCATAGTTGACTGAGGTTTCGGGAGTGGTGCGCGACCGGTACACGATCGCGTCGAGCTCGGGCCACCAGCGGCGGGCGGCATCCGCCAGCCGGTGACAGGTGCGCCAGACCCGGTTGCGCTGGCCGGTGCTGATCTGATCGTCGACGTCGAGCGCGTCGAGGTTGCGTTGCGTCCGTAGGTCGAAGATCCGGAGTGGCCGGATCGCCACCAACCGGATCAGGTATTGGGACGCGTGGTCGGCGGGAATGACCCGGCCGGTGTCGCGATAGCGCTCGCGGAACGCGCCCTCGGACGCGGTCGCCGCGTAGCGGGTGCGGAATGCACCCGACTCCGGATCGAACCGGAATCGCGGCTGCGGAAACCCGGTCCACGTCCAGTCGGCGGGCGCGGCGGCTTCGACGCGCCACAATTCGGTGCCGACCGGCACGGTGCGGCTGGCCAGGCCGGTCGGACGTCTGTCCGGCAGCGGGGTCCGGTATCCCGCGGCGAGGCTAGGCACCGACGGCGGCGAGCAATTGCCAGGCGGTGTCCGCGGTCTTCTTCCGGCGCAACCCTTCCGAGATCGACACGCCGCCCAGCTCCTCGCGCTTGATGCGCATGATCCGATCGGCCGCGACCGGGTCGGAGGTGAAGCGCGCCAACGACTTGAGGATCTCCGGGAGGTCGGACCGCAGCCGTCCGTCCTGGAACTGCCAGGCCGGGAACCAGGTGTTGTTGCCGACGGTGACGCCGAGCACCTTGCCGCGGCGGCGCAATTCGTGAACCGCCTGGGGCGTCTCGTAACCCAGCCGCGACTGGACCTCCCGGGTAGGGATGGCTCCGGTCCGGAAGTCGCCCATCATCCCGGCCCGTCGCTCGTTGTTCAGCTTGCGCGCGGCGACGCGCTCCAGTTGCTCGAGCGGGACGGTCGGCACGTCAACAAGCGCGTCGAGGAGCCGCGCGAAATCCGGGTCACGGCGCACGCGTTCCTCGACCTGGGTGACGAGTGCATTGACGGGAGACATGACACCATTCTATCCCGCGGCCGGCCAATTGAAACAATTGAAACAGGCGTTCAGGCCTTCGCCTTTGCAGCTCCCTTCGCTGCTTTGCGCCGCAGCCACAGCACGAGCACGAACACCGGCACCGACAGCAGGACCAGCCATGGCAACAGGAAACCGATCAACAGCAGGCCAGCGTGTGCGGCACCGAGCAGCGAATGCCACCCGCGTTCCAGCGCCCCGGAGAAGCCTTGCGGCGTCTCTTTCGACTCGGTGGAGATGTTGACAGTTATTGTCGCGTAGGAGATTTCGTCACCCAGCGTGAAGCGCTGCGCCTTGAGCGAATCGAGTTCGGCCTGCCGCTGGGTCAGCTGCGATTCCGCGGACAGCAGGTCGGCGACGTTGCCGGCCTTGCTCATCAGTTCCAGCAGTCGCTTGACCGATGTCTGCAGTGCGTCGATGCGGGCGTCGAGGTCGACGCGCTGGGTGGTGACGTCAGTGTGGTTGATCGACATCGATTGCACGCTGCCTAGCTTCTTCGCGTCGGCCAGGACCGCGTCCAGCTTGTCGGCCGGTATCCGCAGCATCAGACTCACCACCGGCGACGACGACCCGGACCGTTCGGTTCGCGAGTCGACCCGCCCGCCGGCGTCTGTGACCGCGGTGATGAGCCGGTCGGCGACCGGGCCGGGCTCGGCGACGACAAGTTGCAGCGACCCGTTGGTCACGATGTCGCGTTTCATCGTGGTGTCCGTGGGCGGTGCCAGCGGCGCCGGCGCGACCGTGGTGTTGTCGGCTATTCCGCCGCCCAGGGTCGCCGGAAGTCCGCTGCTGGGCTCGGGCCGGTATTGGTTGGGGGACTCGGTCAGCTTGCCCGCGGCCACGCCGTCACGCGTCGCTGGTGATGAACCGTCGCGGCTCAGCGACCAGATACCGCCCCCGCCCAGCAGCACGGCTCCGGCTACCACGACCGCAATCACGTTGCGCAGTTTGACGGTTCGCGGCGGTTTCGGCTCGGGATATTTGGCGCCGATGTTCTTGGCATCGAGCGTCCAGCCGGCGGGTATCTCGACCGGCTGCATGACGCGGTGTTGTAACTCGCCCGTGGCGACGATCCGGTCGTCGGCGGCGACGTATGCCGTGAAGCGGCTCAACACTCCGAACCGCAGTGACGTCTCGACGATCCGTGCGGCCCGGTCCTGCGAAGAGGCATGCCGGTCCTCGAGGTCGCGCAGGTGCGCACGGGCCCACAGAGCCCTGATCGTCGGCACTGAAGCACGTTGTCCCACAACCATTACGGACCAGTCCGCGCCGTCTCGGTCGACGCCCCGCACCGTCAGCGACCCGTCAGCGCTGCCGCGGTAGCGCCCCGCAACCACGAGCGGCACTCCAGGTAGCAGGTCGGGCAGCCGCGCCGGGCTCGCGGTGTCGTCGAGGAGCGACAGACCGTCGCTGTGCAACGACAGCGCTCGCACCAGCGGCGCGTCGATGCGGCGTTGCATGGCCTGCAGGGCCTCGTCGAGCCGATCCTCGCTCTCGACCAAATCGCAGTGGCCGCCGCCGACAGTGGCCAGCCGCCGCAGGAATCCGGCGTTGGCGGCTTGGTCGATGCCGACTGCATGCAGGCGTACCCGCTGCAGGTCGGCGGTCAGCCCGCGCAGGATCTGGTCCTCGTTGCCGACCTGCCCGTCGGAGATTAGGACCACGGTGGCGTCCTTGGCGTCGCGCAGCAGGGTCAGCGCCTCCTGCAGCGGCGCGAAAAGGCCGGTGTCGCCCTCCGCCTCGACGCGGGTCAAGTGCTCGACGGCACGAAAGCGGTTGCGATCGTTGGCCGCAACCAGACCGTCAGGCAGACCGGCGGGCCGATCGATCCGATCGGCGAAGGTCAGCACGGTGAACCGGTCGGCGGCGGTGAGCGAGTCGACGATGCGGGCTGCGGCGCGGCGGGCGGCCGCCATCTTCCAGCCGCTCATGCTGTCGGAGCAGTCCAGCAACAGCACCAGGTTGCGTGGGAGCGCAGTCGGATTCGACACCGGGGGCTGCACGGTCAGCAGGTAGGTTCCTTCGTCACCGGCGGCGTCAGGCACCAGCAGCAGGGAATCCTTTGCGGCATAGGGCATTCGGAGCACCAGGTCCCGGTCGGCGCGCGCGCCGGTCAGCACCTTGAGGCGGCCGTCGTCCGTGGTTTCCGTCGGCAGGTTCGAGGTCACGTCGGAAAGCTCCGCGGAGTCGATGCCGATGTCGATGCTCAGCGGAATGCGGCGGGGAAAGCCCGGCAGCAGCACGGGCGGGGTGATCCGGGACGCGTCGGGAACGGCATCGGTGTCAGCGGCGTGGCCGTCGCCGACCGCGGCATCGGCGAGCGGTTCGCCCGGGATGTAGCGCGGCGCAACCACAAGCGGGAACCGGAACGTCGCCTCGCCGTCCTCGCAAGACAGCGGGATAGCCAACGTGATTGCGGCGCTCACCCGTTCACCGGGCTTGATGTTGCCGACGCGGATGGTGAAGACGTCGGGGCGTTCCTCCTCGGTGATGGATGCGCGCCGTCCGGCGGTGACGGACGTGTCGTAACCGCGCCGGGCTTCCTCACGTTCTTTCAGCCCGGCGGGGACGATGCGGCCGTCGAGGGTCAGTCGCAGGTCGGTGACGGCCGATTGATCCGGCAGCGGGAACACGTAGCTGGCCTCCAGCGGTACGTCGAAAGTGTTGACGAAGTCCTGCGTCAGCTCGACCTGGGCGGTGAGGCCGGTGACGTCGACGCGAATGTCGATCCGGTCCAGCGGCAGGTTGCCCCGCTCGGTTCGCAGGGCGCCGAGGTGGCCGTCGGTTGCGCTCGCTGCGTCGGTCGGCCACGTGATGCGGACGGTCATGACGAACTCCGTTCATCGATGGGCAGCAGGCCGCGGTCGGCCAGCAGTTCCAGCAGCGGCCCGGCGGCCGCACGAATTGCCTGGATGTCGTCGTCGGCGGGTTGGGCCGGCAACAGCAGCAGCACCCCACCGGGCAGGCCGACGGCAGACAACGCGGTGCTCAAGCCGTTGGCGGTCGGTTCGGGCACCGGGTCCGCCCAGAACCGGGCGCGGCGCTGGGCGGGCTCCGGTGTGGCCGACCGGCCGGCTTCGGCGGTGAGGAGTTCGTCGGGGATGTCGGCGATGCGGTGCAGCGTCTTCTCGGTCGCACCGGCCAGTTCGGCTTGGATCTGTGCGAGCGGAAGACCTTGCGCCTGCAGCTTTTTCACCGCCACGACCTGTAGCAGCTGCTTGACGCCGTACATCGCGGTGCGGCCTTGCATCGTCGGGCGGTCGACGAGTCCGGTGGTGGTGTACCACCGCACAGCGCGGCGATCCGGCACCTCGCGGACCCGGCCGTTGGGCGATCCCGGGTAGGCGGCGGTGGCCAGCGCGGCGGCAACCCGGCTCACCAACTCGTCCAGCGTCCACGACGCCCGCTCGCCCATGCCTAACGATGACACTGTAACGATTACACTGTCAAGGTATGAAATTCGCGGAGTTGTCGCGCGATTATCGGGGCTCTTGATGAATGCTGGAGCTTGTGATCGTGCCCGCCAGCCTTTCTTTGCGGATTGGCTTGACAGCGCTCGGGTGCTGCCTGGCGCTCTCGGCCTGCGACAGCGTGGTCGACGGCTCCCCCAAGGCCGCCCCGAAGGGCGCGATGGCCACCGGCCCGATCTTCCCGTCACAGCTTGAGGACCTGCTGACGGCGTCCGGATCGTTCGCGGTGGTGGCCAAGAGCCCGTTAACCGAAACCGACATGCAGTCCGCGCTGTTCATCGGCGCCGATCCGGACGAGTGTCACGGTGCCGTCGCGTTCGGCCGTTACCCGTTGTTCCCGACCACTTACACCGGCCGCGAGGCGCGCACGCAGCAGGACCACCAGGTGGACCAGCATCAGCTGTTGGAGGTGTCGGCCACCTACCCGAGCGACTTCAATGCCGCAGATTTTCTCGATTCGGTGCGCAAGACGGTCACCAACTGCCAGCGCCCGGTGACCGCTTGGGGTGACGACGGCCGCCGGAACACCGTGCATCCGACGCCGTTGGCGGACGCGCCACCCGAGGTGGCGCAGTGGTCGACGAACCTGGTCGGGCAGAAGTGGGTGTGCGAGTTCGCGGTGATCGCCAAGGCCAATGTGGTGTCGGAGATCGTCACCTGCTCCCCGGACCGGTCCGTCGACATCGCGGGATTGGTCACCAAACGGCTGAAGAAGATCGACGAGCTACTGAACTCCAGGTCGTAGCCGTCAGGCCCGACTCGTGCCGTGCTCGGGTTGGGCGGCGTGCTCCCCCGTCATGATGGCCGCGGCGAGGCTGCTCCCGACGGAGCGCGCGGTACTCGCCGGCTTGGTGGCCCGTGCCATGAAGGTGGCGTAGAAGGCGCTGCAAAACACCGCCATGGTGCCGATCATCAGCGGACCGAACAGCAGCGGATGGCGGGCCATGACCTCGGCCAGGTAGCGGCAGCACAGCAGCAGGACCACCAGGAACGACGATCCAAAGGCCACCATCCCCAGCCGCGACCACACCCGGCCCGGCTGCAGTTCGCGCAACGCCGACTCGACGGTCAGACACAGGACCGCGCCGGCCATCAGGTCGACGCCGTAGTGGTAACCGAAGCCCAGCGTCGCGGTGATGGTGCACAGCAGCCAGAACGTGCCGCCGGCGCGCAGCCAGCGCGGTCCACCGCGGGAGTGCAGAAACACCGCCAACGCCCAGGCCGTGTGCATCGACGGCATGCAGTTGCGTGGGGTGAAGTCGTCGAAGGCGACCGCGCGCGGTGACCAGTCGATCGGCGGCAGGGCGTGCGGCCAGAAGTCACCGACCTGGAATCCCTTGCCACCGCTGCCGAACGCGAAGTCGGGTCCGACCAGCGGGAACAGGATGTAGATGACCGGCCCGATCAGGCCGAGCACCAGGAAGGTCGGCACCAGGAAATGCCGCGGCCAGCCAGCGGTACGGACGTTGCGCAGCTGGTAGACGGCGACCACCAAGCCCGCCACCGGCAACTCGATGTAGACCCAGTGCAGCACACCGCTGAAGACAGGGCCGGTGGCATGGACCAGCCGGCCCATCAGCCAGGACGGTTGGGCCAGCGCGTGATCGGCCAGTAGCGCGTACACGTCCAGCACCCTCGGCCGGTAGAGCGCGGTGATCTTCAGCCAGGCGTCGCCGACCTTGGTCGCGATCACCAGCAGCACGCCGAAGGCAATGCCCCGGGCGGCGACGATGTTTTCACCCTTCACCAGACGGCGCCAGCCGACGGCCAGCGCCAAGGCGGTGAGCACGATCACCGGCCCGTTGCCGACGGTGAAGGTGCCGCCGCGCAGCAGCCGCTCGGCAGTGAACAGCACGTCGAGGCCCGCGGCCACCGACAGCGCGATCACCCGGCTCCGGTTGGCCAGCCCGACCATGGCCATGCCCAGGCCCACCCAAGGCACCGTGGCCGATTTGGGAGTGGCGACATAGTCACTGAGCAAGCTGTGCAGCGGGCCTTGGAATCCTGAGCGGGTCGCCGTGATCTGCAGCACGATCAGCAGCAGCGCGATCGCGGCGATGGCAAGCACCGGCCAGGTACGGGCCAGTCGGGTCTGCCACTGCACCCGCTGCGTTTCGCCGATGAACACCTGCTGAATCTTAGGTGTCCGATCGAGGTCGGTGGCAAGAATTCCGCTGAGCGTTAGCGGGGCGTTGCCGATCAGCGCCGTTATCGAGGCTCGTCGGGTGCCGCGACGACGCCCCAGACGTTGACGTCACGCCAGATCCCGATTTCGTCGACGCGCTGCGCGTCGCGGCCGAACAGGTCGGTGAAGAACGCGAACATGGCCGGCCATTCCTGCATCGGCCCGACGATCACGTGCCGCACATCGGCGTTGCGGAGGTCGGCGGCGACCTGGGCGCGCACCTCGCCTCGCGCCAAAACCGGGATCTTGTCGTCCTGGATCATCAGCATGATCTGGGCCAGTCGCGTCGGCGGCGGTCCGGTGCGGGTGCGGCCACCCGGTTGAGGCATGTAGGCGTAGGCCTCGGGCATCCGCAGCCCGTAGTCGGCGTCGGCCGCCCACAGCATTGGCGCGGCTTGGCCGCCGGCGTCGAGGAAGTACGGCGCGACGAGGACGGTTTCGTCGGGCCTGATGCCGTGGCTTGCCCAGGTGCGGAAGAACAGCGGTGTGTAGGACCTGTGGTGTTCGAGCGGGGCAGGCAGGACCAGCATGAGCGCCACCGCGGTCGCGAGCAGCCACTGCGCCCGTTTGCGCGGGGTCAGGCTGATGGCCCGCTGGACGGTGATTGCGATCACCACGGCGACCGCGAGCCAGACGAACAACGTAAAGCGGCCCGGTAGAAGATGTTTGAGCAGTGGCAGCTTCGAGAAGATCAGCCACGGCAGCGGGATGTGCAACGCGTTGTTGCCGACGTGGAGTTCTGGCCCGAGCGAGAGGAGAGGATGAGTGCGCCGGTGATGGTCGCGATGCGGACTCTTCGGTCGCCCCATTGACGGATTGCGGCCACGACAATCAGCACGATGAGCGGCACGCCCAGGTAGCCGGTCGCCTCGTGATAGAGGCCGCTGAACTTTGCGGACACGTGGGTGGCAGCATCCGGAGCGATGAGTTGGTAGGGCGTCGGGAGAACCAGGTTCAGCAGATCGGTCGAGAAGAGCTTTGGGTCCTGCACTTGGTCGTTGATCCGCTGCGGACCGAAGAACTGGACGGCCAGCGGGTAGGCCGTCAAGGTCAGGAAGGTCAAAGTGGCGACGCCGAGTGCGGCCGCGAGCCCGGGGGCCGCTTGCCGCGTTCGGCCGTCCCGGTGTACCAGTGCCATCACGCCGACGAGTACCCCGGCGGCCACGACGCTCGCGGCAAGCATTTCCTCGGTGATGTAAAGCTGTGCGGCGCTGAGGATTCCGAGCGCAACTCCCGACTGCCAGGGCGGCCTTCGCCTGGTGTTCAGGAGGTCGTCGAGGGCCAACAGGAACAGCGGGGGCACCCAGGCCGTCGCGAGGTTGAGGTGCAGGGCCGCGTGCGAGGCGATGTACGGAGAGAAGGCGTAAACCGCACCACCGACCATCGCGCCGGCACCGTCGCCGGTGTAGCGGCGGATCGCGAGCCAGGCGGTGAATCCGCTCAGCGCGATGCCCAGGACCATGAGGACGTTGAATCCGAGAATCGGGCCGCCGATCTTGGCGGGCAGCCAACCAAGCAGCCCCAGCAGCGTCATCGGCGTGTTCCACATCAGGTTCACGCCGGTAGGCGCGCCGATCTGGGTGGTGAAGAACGGGTCCAGACCGCTGGCCAGCGCGTGCGGTGTCCAGCCGAGGTACCAGATCGTCTGCTGCTGGTCGCAACAGTTGCCCGCCCAGCCGTGGGCCGGGTCGCGCCAGGCGCGGACGGTGAGCAGGACGGCACCGAGGAGGTAGGCGAGGAATGCGGCGAGCCCGCGGGTAGTGCGTGTTGCGTGCGCACCCGACAGCGGCATCAATCCTCCTACGCTCGTCCCCGACGATTCTCACCGACCGCAGCTCAGCAAACAATTTTCGCGCGTCGACCCCGTTGCGGTGGGATTCACCGGTAAGCTCCGCTGACCAACCAGACAGCGGGAGGACACGTGTCGGGCTTCGCAATTCGGGTCACGCCGGCAATCGTGACGCTGGCAATCGCGGTCTCGCCCGCCGCTCACGCGGAACCGGGGCCGGGCAGCGGCGAAACGTTCTTCGTCGATTACATGACGCGGGTATTCACGCCGCCCACGTCGGAGGCTGCCGCGCGGGAGGTCATTCCGCTGGCGGAGCAGGTGTGCGCCGCCAGATCGCAAGGCCAAACCGACCTGCAGGCGGCCGGTTTGGTACTTGCCGGGAACGGCGTAGCGGCGCTGGGGTTGGCCAGCGGGTCAAGCATTGAGGACGAACGCACCGCGCTGAATGTCGTCAACGCTGCGACGTTGGCGTACTGCCCGCAATACAACACCAGCATCAATGCACCCGTGGCCCCTGGCGAAGTCGACTAGGTGGACGGAGTCACTTCTCATCTCTTGTCGGACCAGCGAAAGACCGCGAGGCAGGCGAGTAATCCGCCCACGCTCCATGCGGTCAGCACAAAGAATATTTGCCAGCGTTCCCAGCTGCCCGCCGGTTCGATGAGGACCATGTCGGCCGGCAACAGCACCGAGCGAAAACCCTGCGCCATCCACTTCACCGGGAAGATGGAACCGATGGTCAGCATCCAAGTGGGCAACGCCATCAGCGGGACGTAGGTACCCGATACGAATTGCAGACCCACCGCTGGACCATTGGTCAGCACCGCCGCCGACACTGCGTTGCTCGCGAGGTTGCTGATGAATATGCCCAGCAGTGAGCAGCTGACGATGCCCAGGATGAACACCCAGGTCAGCGTGAACCAGCCGAACACGGTTGTCGGCAACCGAAGCTTGAAAATGAGCACTCCGACGGCCAGCAGCACAACGGCCTCGGCGAGGCTGACGATGGCAACCAACAGGATCTTCCCGACGAAATACGACGTTGCCGTCGTAGGGGTCCCCCGAAGACGTCGCAAGGCGCCGGTGTCGCGGTCGGCTGCGATGCTGATGCCGAGATTGATGAACGACGTGGAGAGAATCCCGTAGGCGAGCATGCTCGCCGCGATCACGGCTCCGGTGCTGGTGTCGCTATTGGGCAGTTTCGAGGAGAAGATCGAGCCAAGCAGAATGCAGATCACCGCCGGCATCGAGAAGGTCAACGCCAGCTGTTCCGGTCGGCGGTAAAACATCTTCAGCTCCGGGACCACCCGGGACAAACCGATCCGCAGCGCAGTGGGCAGCTCGGACCCCGACGCTGTGGCGCGGTGTCGCTTCGGTGGGGCGCTGCTCGCGTAGTCAGTCGCCATCAGGCATCGCCGATCAGCTGCAGATAGGCGTCCTCGAGCGTGGGCCGAGAGACAGTAAGCTGGCGTAGCTCCGTGCCATCCTGGGACCGCCGCCTGATGAACTCGGTCGGGTAATGCGTGTGCTCCATCCGCACCTGGTCCCCTTCCAGCCACCGGACCGTCGCGGCCGAATTCACATAGCTGGTCAACTTCGCCGGCGAATCGACCGCCACCACCCGGCCGCCGGCGATCACCGCTACCCGGTCGGCGAGCGTCGCGGCCTCCTCCAAGTAGTGGGTCGTCAGCAGGATGGTGGTGCCGTCTTTCGCCAAAAGCCGGATGAGATCCCAGAATTGGCGTCGCGCTTCAGGATCGAACCCGGTGGTCGGTTCGTCGAGGAAGAGCACCTCGGGCATGCCGATGATGCCGAGCGCAACGTCGAGCCGGCGGCGCTGTCCACCAGACAACGTGCGAACTTTCGACGCGGCGGACGAGCCCAGCCCGACGATGTCGAGCACCTCATCGCAACCGCGGGCTCTCCCATAGCATTTCGCGAACATTCGCGCGGTTTCCGACACCGTGAGCATCCCGGCGTCGCTGGCTTCCTGAAGCACTATGCCGATCTTGGCGCGCCACGCCCTACCAGCGGTCCCGGGGTCCTCCCCCAGCACTCGAACCTGGCCGGAGTCGCGTGTGCGGTGGCCTTCCAGAATTTCTATCGTGGTGGACTTGCCGGCGCCGTTCGGTCCAAGGATCGCGAAGATTTCGCCGTACCCGACGTCGAGATCCAGCTGCTGCACCGCTTGCAAACGGCCGTACGCCTTGGATAAGGCACGCACGTGCACCGCTGATTCGGCGGTGCTCACTGCCACGACTGCTCCCCTGCCTCCGGACCCGGTTGGCTGTCCAGTTCGGCGAGCAATTGCCGCAGGTCGGCTTCGGATAACTGTTCGATAAGCCGGTCGACGTCGTCGGCGGCGACCGGTTCGCTTGCCGGCGGGGTGATCTCGGTGGCTTCGGCGGCATCGGCACCCGGCAGTTGAAGCTCGCCGAGTATCCGCACGGCCAGCGAATTCACGCTGACACCACGCAGTATTTCTAGCACCGGCAGATCGATCGCGAACATCGAAGAGACCCGAACCCGGAAATCCATGGCCATCATAGAGTCCAACCCGACATCGTTGAGGATGTCGTCGAACCCGATGTCGCCGACGGCGAGATCGAAGACGGCCGAGACGATTTCCCCCACCCGACCCGCGACCACCGCCAACCGGTCGGCTTCCGGAACGCCCGCGAGCAGGTTGACTATCGACGACCCCGAATCCTCTTCATCGGATGAACTGTCACCCGATCCCAGCTCGGCGAACATCCGGGGTAGCTGACCGCTGAGGCCTGCACTGCGTGCGCGCGCCCAGTCGGCGGTTATGGCAACAACATTGGCGGTCTTCTGGTTGATGAGCCGATCGAGGATACGGGCACCCGCTCCGGGCGTGATGAGCTCGATGCCCCGCTGCGCGTAAATCTTTTCCAGCTTGAGTTCCTCCACCATTCCCACCGACCACGGACCCCATCCGATGGTGAGCGCGGGCAGCCCGCGTGCCTGCCGGTAGTGCGCGAAGGCGTCGAGGAATGCGTTCGCCGCGGCGTAGTTGCCTTGGCCCGGTGAGGCGATGACGGATCCCGCGGATCCAAACATCACGAAGAATTCCAGCTGCTGACCGTCAAATGCCTTGTGTAGCACACGAGTGCCGGTGACCTTAGGCGACATCACCTTGGCGAAATCGACCTCGGTCATATTGACGAGCAGCTGGTCTGCAACGGAACCGGCGGCGTGGATGATGCCGCGGATCGGTCGTCCTCCGTTGAGGGTGTGCCTGGCCTGCCACGACCGGACCTGGTCGATGTCGGTGATGTCGACGCTGGCCGTCGTCACCTGGGCACCCAGGCGTTCGATGTCACGGATAGTGTCGACGGCCGCACGGTGCGGGTTGGCCTCGTCGAGTTTCGACCATTCGCTCCGAGGGGGCATCTCGGTGCGGCTGAGCAGCGTGATGTGGCGCGCGCCTCGTTCGGCGAGGTAGGTGGCCACCACCCGCCCGAGCGCACCGGATCCGCCGGTAACGACGTAGGTGGCGTCGGCGGTGAGTTTGGTGGGAAAAGGACGGGTCAGGTTGCTGCACAAGCGGAGACGCGGCACGTAGGTGGTGTCACCGCGGATGGCGATTTGATCCTCGGACCCACCGGCAAGGATATGGTCGCAGATTCGCGCCGCGATATTGACCTGGTCCGCCGCATCGTCGATGTCGATGAGGCCACCCCATTGCCCGACGAGCTCCTGGTGACCGATGACCCGGCCCAACCCCCAGATGGTGGCCTGTTCGACGGCCAGCTTGTGGGTTCCTGGCGCCGGTTGGGCGTTGGCGGTGACAAAGTAGAGGCGCGGCCGCACGCTGTCCTGGGCCGCGAGGGCTTTGACGAGATGGAGAATGCCGAATACGCCCGGCTGCCAGTCGTTTTCGGCGGCAATGTCGAGCGGCCAACAATTGACGATGCCAGTGAGGTCGCCTTCGGCGGCCAGGTGTGCGGTCAGCAACGTAGCCAACTGCTCGGGACACCGGGGGTCCACCGCGTACCCACCGTCGACGCTGGTCATTTCACTGACCGGTTTGCGCAGCACCGCGTGGGCACGCTGGCCGCGACTGCGCAGCTGTTCGACGACCGCCGTTCCGGCACCCGGGGTGTCGGCGAAGACAAGCCACGACGAATGACGCGTCATCACCGGGGCCTCCGGCTGTTCGTGCTGCACCTCCTGGTCGGCGACCCACTGAATCTGGTAAAGCCCCTTGTCGATGCGTTCGGGCGACATGCGGGACGAGGCGTTGAGGGATTGCACCGTGAAGCCGTTGAAGACGGCGAGCGGTTCGCCGAGGTCGTCGGTGATGGTGATGTCGCTGGTGATCTCTTCTTTGCCGGCCGACACGACCCGGACGTGAGCGGTCATATTGTCCTGCGGCGGAAGGTAGATGGCGCTATGGCGGATTCGGGTGGGCAGGTAAGGGCTTTCGTCAGTGCCCTGTCCCTCCAGATTGGCGCCGAACAATGTTTGGAAAGCACCGTCGACGAGGGCGGGGTGGAATCGGTACCAGTGAAGTTCGTCGGCGATCGGGGTCGGAATGGCGATCTGCGCCGCCGCCCAGCGATCCCCGGAGGTGAGCTTCCGAACGGTCTGGAATGCGTCACCGTAGGAGAAGCCGATGGTTTGGGTGCGCTCGTAGAAGTCGTCGCCGCTGAGTGTGGTGGTGGGCTCCGCGTCGTGCTGGTTGTCGCGACGGCCGGGCGACGGGGGCAGCGTGGTCAGTTCGGCGGTCGCGGTGATCGCCCACTTCAGGTTTCCGTCGGCGGTTGCCGTGCATGCGGCGAACTCCAGCGCCCCCGTCTCTTCGTCTAGCGTGGTGCGAAGGACGGGATCACACGCTTCGCCGAGCACCACGGCCCGCTTGAGCGCCAGGTTCCGCACACCGTGGTCTGTCGATCCGTACGCTTCCTTGGCAGCGGCCAAGGCCATCTCGATGTACACCGCCCCTGGAACCACCGTGCTGCCCTGCACCTGGTGATCGGCGAGGAACGGCAGGATGGTCGTGCTCAGCTCGATTTCCCAGGTTGGATGCACGCCACCGACCGCTTGCCCCAGCAGCGGATGCACCGGCCGGTAATGCAGTTCTTCGGCCGCCTCCTGGGTCTCATACCAATAGCGTTTAGCTTGCCATGGATAAAGCGGCAGCTTCACCAGTCGCGCGCCCGCTCGTGGGTACAGCGCCTCCCATGCGATGTCGTGCCCGTGACACTGCAGTGCACCAAGACAATTGGTGAGAGCGCGGTCGTCGTCGTCATCGCGGCGTTGCGCGGCGAGGATGACGACGTCCGGCTTCTGGTCGGATGCCTGCGTCGCCGCGGTCTCGATAATCGCCGGCGCCAGCACCGGATGCGGACCGAGCTCGACGAAGTGCGTATATCCGTCATCGAGCATCCGGCGGATGGCGGATTCGAAGAGGACTGTGGCGCGGATGTTCTGCCACCAGTAGGCGGCGCCCGCAGCGTATCCGTCCAGCCGTTCACCGGTGACCGTTGAATACAGCGGAATGCTGGCGGGATTGGATGACAACCCGTCGAGAGCGCTACTGAGGTCGTCTCTAACCAGGTCCATGTAGTGGGTGTGGTACGGGACCTCTACGGCGAGGAACCGGTTGAAGACCTCGGCATCATGCAGCTGCGCGGCGATGTCGTCGAGAACGTCGCTGTCTCCGGCGATGGTCACCGCCGACGGGCTGTTGATCGCCGCGATGGACACCCGCCGACCAATTTCATGACGCGCCTTGTCGTCAAGAGCTTCCAGTAGCGAATCGGCGCCGAGGCCGACGGCGAGCATGCGGCCCAGACCGGTGGTGCGCTGTTGCAGCCGACTTCGGTGATAGATGACTCCGATGGCTTGTTCGAAGGTCAGCAGCCCGGCGAGGTGATGAGCCGCCACTTCGCCGGCACTGTGGCCGATCACCGCGTCCGGCCGAATGCCGAAGTGCTCGAGTTGCGCGGCGAGCGCGATCTGAATCGCGAAGTTAGCGGGTTGCGCTACCTCGGTTTCCGCCATGCGGGAGTAAGTCGCGTCGGCCCGCAGTTCCTCGAGCAACGACCAGCCCGCATAGCGGAAGAACGCACGGTCGGTTCGTCGGATGCTCTCGGTGAAGACCGGAAACACGTCGAGCAGGCCCCGGCACATCTTCCACCACTGCGGGCCCATGCCAGTGCAGACGAACGCCAGCTTCGGCGCGGTCGGGTAGCTGCGTCCCGTTGATATCTGGCCACCGTCGGCGAGAGCCTGAAGTTGGTCGCGAGCGTCGGTGATGGTGCGCACCACCACGGTGCGGCGATAGTTCAGGTGGGAGCGACGCTGGCCGAGCGTGTAGCCCAGATCGGACAACGTGAGGTCCGGGTGCGTGTCCACATACTGAGCCAGGTTGTGCGCCGTCGCGGCAAGCGCCTCCTCGGTGCGGGCCGAGATCGGCAGGATCGCCAGCGGCGGGTCGTTCGGAGCGGTTTCGGTTGCCTTGGCGGGTGGTTCGGCCAGCACTACGTGAGCATTGGTGCCGCCGAAGCCGAACGAGTTGACCCCTGCGATGCGTCGCGGGCAGTCGGGAAACGCGCGACCCTCCCGCGGGATGTCGATGTTCATGTCCGACAACGTGATTCCGCTACCCGGCTGCCTCAGATGCAGGTTCGCCGGAATGTAGCCGTGCCGCAGCACCAACGCCGTCTTGATCAATCCGGCGACGCCAGCGCCGGCCTCCAGGTGGCCGATGTTGGTCTTGACCGATCCGATCAGCAGTGGTTGCGCCGCCGGCCGGTCTGTGGCGAGCGCATTCGCGAGAGCCCGCAATTCGACGGGGTCGCCTACCGGGGTTCCGGTGCCGTGCGCCTCGACGTACCGGATTTCGTTGGGGTGGACGCCGGCTCGGCGCAGGGCGGTATTGATCGCTGCTTGTTGAGCCTGTTCGCTGGGCACGGTGATGCCGTCGGTGTGACCGTCCTGGGATACCGCGCTGCCGAGGATCTGCGCGTAGATCTCGTCGCCGTCCTGGAGTGCACGCTCGAGAGACTTGATCACGACAACCGCGCCGCCTTCTCCGCGTGCATACCCGTCGGCGGATGCGTCAAAGGCCTTGCAGCGCCCGTCGGGGCTGAGGAATCCGCTCTTGGATTCCGCGATTGCGGTGTTGGGTCCGATCATGATGTTGACGCCGCCGGCGAGCGCGAGGTCGCATTCGCCGTTCCAAATGCTGAGTGCCGCAAGGTGTACCGCGACGAGCGAGCTCGAGCACGCGGTGTCGATGGTCATGCTGGGTCCGCGGAAGTCGAACGTGTAGGAGATCCGGTTGGCCAGCATCGTCATCATCATTCCGGTGGCGGAATGGGTCTTGAATCGGTAACGACTGGAGCGGCCCCGGTTCTGCAGAAGTTGGTAGTCCAGCGTGAAGCCACCGATGAAGACGCCGACATCGGTGCCGGCCAGCGCTTCCGCCGGGATGCCGCCGTCTTCGAGCGCCTCCCAGGTGGTCATCAGCATCAACCGCTGTTGCGGGTCCAGTAGGTTTGCCTCGCGCGGTGAGATACCGAAGAACTGCGGGTCAAACTTGTCGATCTCGTCGAGGAATCCACCCCGTCGAGTGACCATCTTCCCGGCTTTCGCGGGATTCGGGTCGTAATATCTGGCTGTGTTCCAACGCGTTTCGGGAACTTCGCCGGTGGCGTCGGTGGCGTCGCGCAGCAGACTCCAGTATTGTGCTGGGGAGTTGGCGCTGCCCGGGAAGCGGCAGCCGATCCCGACGATGGCCAGAGGTTTTCGAGCGTCCTGCTCGGCCTGCATGCTCATCCCTTTCTCAACAAGCTGTTGCGTTCCCCGGCGCCATGTCGCGTGAATCCTGGTGTCTCAACTGAGTGCAGGAGCGGTGCTGTCGACGATCCAGTGGTGGCTGATCGGGTTGGTGGTCTGTTCCCGGCGGTAGATGGATCGGAGTTCTTGCAAGAACGAATCACGTTGCCAGGCCTGCACCTGGCGCATGACATCGTCGTCGGAGAACCTGTTCCGTTTCTCGGCGATCACGGTCTCGGCCAACTGTCCCGCGATCTGTCGCAGCAGTCGGGCGTTGGCATGGAACTGGGCGGTGAAGTCGGAAGCCGTACCGATCATCACGGCGTGCAACTGCACCATGAAGTTCAGCGGTGAGTACAGGTCGACGAAACCTGCTGAGGGGCGGGAACTCTCGACCGCTGCCCACTCGCGGAAGAACTTCTGCATCCGGTTACTCAGTGCGATGAGTCCCTCCAGGTGCGGCACCACGCCAGGATCGTCGGCGACACTGACGAACCGGCCGTTGCTGTACAGCAACCCCAGAAATCCCCAGTAGAAGGCGATGTCCCAGATGACCTTCGCAGACATCACCGCCGGCGAGCCCATCAAGACGTACTGGTGGCAGTACACGGCGAGCCACATATCGGTGAGCGAACGAAACAGCGAGTCGCTTATCCCTGATCGCGCGGCCACGTCTTCGCCGTCGAGTTCGCGGCTGATCATGTCGGTGATGAGGCCGTTGCCGATCGCGATCAGATCCAGACCGGACGAGTACAACGGGTCCAGAAAGACCGCTGCGTCACCCGTGACACACCACCGCTCACGACCGTCATACACCTTCGCGACGCCGTGGCTGTAATTCTTCATCACCCGGAAGTCTTTGATCAGGTGGTCATGCTCGGCCACCACCGTGGCGCATTGCGGTTCATGCTCCCACAGCCATGATTTGGCCCTGGCCAAAGTGTTGAAGTCCTCGAAGGCATGGAACGCGGGGTCGGCGACGATACCTACGCTTGTGGCGCCGGAGGCCAGGCGGATAAGCCAAACCCAATATCCTTGGCCCATCAAGTGATTGGTGGACAGCGACCGGTCGCCCTCGGCCAGGCGCGCTTCCCAGGCCGGGTCATCGCTCCACTGCCCGACGTCGATATCCGTCGCGACTCGAAACCAGACGGCATTGCAGTTGTGGTCGTTGGAGCGCTTGAGCTCCAGCTGGCGCGGCAGAGCACGGTTTCGCCCCGATGCGTCAACCACCCAACGGGCGGTGGTGTGGGTGGTGGCGTCGCCGCTTTGCAGGGTAATGGTGTGGGGACGGGTTCCCTGGCCGAAGTCGACTGATCGCACCCGTCCGGAGACGATTGTGACGCCGGCGGCGAGGCAACGCTCATTGAGTTCGTTCTCTAATCTGCCGCGGTCGATCTGATAGGTCACCTGTTTTGTGAAGGTGGAGCTGCCGAGCTCCAAGCGCTGGGCGATATCGGTGTTCCCTTCGTGGGAGAAAAACATCCGTAGCCCCATCTTGCGAAGCTGCGCGTTGTGCAGATGGTCTTTCAGTCCCAGCCGATCGCGCAGGTAGTGCGCGGAAATCTCGACTGTCGACTCCCCAACGGTGTGCGTGATCTCCGGTACCGGACGCGGGTTGGGCTCGACGATGAGCAGTCGAGTTTGCGGTCGCGCCGACGAGATCTCCAAAGCCAGGGTCAACGCAGCCACGCCACCACCGACGATGGCGACGTCGTGCTCGGCACCGTCAGACTCCGCCAACTGCGCTTTTATCCGTTGAGCAAGCGTCTGCCTGGCTTCCAGGCTCAGCGCCGAGAGCTGCGCTCTTACGTCCACAGATCCCCCTCGCGCTCTGGATTAGCACAGTTACTTAATATTTAAGTAGATTACACGAAATGATCTCCAGCAAGCGGCGAGGCTAGGACCAAGACCGGTGGCAAGGACGTCCGAGAAGCCGGTGATACCCCCCTTTAGCCGAACATCGAACCTGAGGACCGCAGCATGCCCGCAGCAACCGCTGTTCATTTCTTCCTCGAGCTGGCTGTGATCCTCGGGGCGTGCCGCCTGGTCGGGTTTCTGGCCAAGCGTGTCGGACAACCGCAGGTTGTCGGCGAGATGATTGCCGGCGTGCTGTTGGGCCCCTCGCTGCTGGGCCGCTTCGCGCCAGACATCCAGCACCAGTTGTTTCCGCCGGGACAGGCGAACACCGTCTTGTACACCGCCGCGCAGATCGGCCTGGTGCTCTACATGTTCCTCATCGGGCTGAACTTCGATGTCAACCTGATCAAGCATCGCGCGGGTACGGCCGTCGCCGTCTCGACTGCCGGCATTGTCACGCCGCTTGCGCTAGGGGCGCTGTTGGCTGTGCCGCTATTGTCGGCCGGCACCTATTTCGACAAGAGCGTCACACTCGTCATGGCAATGATGTTCCTCGGGGCATCGATCGCGACCACCGCGTTTCCGATGCTGGCCCGGATCATTTTCGAACAACGGCTATCCGGAACACCGTTGGGCACGCTCGCGTTGGCGTGCGGTGCGGCTGACGATGCGCTGTCCTGGTGCATCCTGGCGATAGTGCTGGCAATCCACCGGGGTAATCCCGCCCTGGCCGCCACCGCGATTGTGGGTGGGCTTGTATACAGCGTCCTGCTGTTGACGCTCGGGCGAAAGCCGTTAAATGTCCTAGGCACGATTTCCGAACGACGCAACGCGATCACCCCGGCGGTGCTCAGCACCGTGCTCATTCTGCTCATGACCTGCGCGTGGTTCACGGACACCATCGGCATCTATGCGATCTTCGGCTCGTTCATCCTCGGCGTCGCGATGCCGTCGGGCTTTTTCGCCGAACAGCTCACCGCCAAATTGGAGCCCCTCGTCACGACTTTTCTGTTGCCGTTGTTCTTCGTCTACTCGGGGTTGAACACCCAGATCGGCTTGCTGAACAGTCCGACATTGTGGGCGGTGACCGCGGGAATACTCGTTGTCTCGATCGCCGGCAAGGGCGTCGCCTGCACGCTGGCGGCGCGCCTGAAGAAGGTTCCGTTCCGCGAATCGGTCGCTCTCGGGTCGCTGATGAACGCGCGCGGACTGATCGAACTCATCCTCCTCAACATCGGGTTGCAAGCGGGCATCATCACCCCGACGCTTTTCACCATCCTGGTGTTGGTAGCCATCGTGACGACGTTGATGGCTACGCCGATATTCGAGTTCGTCTACGGTAGGCACCGCGTCGAAGACCCACCCGCCGATTTGGCGTCGAGCCCGGAAAGCGCGGCCGCAGTCGCGGGCTGACGCAGCTAACCGTACACACCGGCAACTGCCCGCGTCGGCACCACAGTTGACACTCGGCAAGCTGACCGCCCCCGGGATCGTCGATCCCGCAACCGGACCGGCGTCGAGTCGATTACGCTTTGAGTAGGTTTGTGCTGCAAGGTAATTCACGAATTTTCGGCATACTGACCAGTTGGCTGGCTGCCAACGCGCGACCGCCGGTATCTCTCAACAGGCGACAACCCGGATTACTTGCCATAATGAGCCGCCAGCTATGAAAGGAGTGGTAGATGATCAAACAATTGTCGGCATGTACGGCATCCCGGACTGGCATCGCACGCCGTTCAACGCGGTTAATCTGGGTGCTCGCTGTGTCCGCTGGCTTGGCGGTCAGCATCGGTGCCGGTGCGGCCGATACCTTTACCAACCAGCCTGCTTCGGTTACTGCTACACCAGAAGACCCATGCTTGCTGAATCACACTTGCGGAGAAGATGAACCCGGCGCCGTCGAGGACATGATCGCGTACTGCAAGGCGCAACGAGAAAGCGGCGTTCTGTGGACACCGGAGTGCGCTCGCTTCTATCAACCGTGACGGTATCGTTGGTGCCGTGAATCGACGCCAGGCGGCTGGCCCATAGGCATGCCGTCAACCGTCGAAAGTCTTTTGCGGGCTGTCCAACTCAGCTGGGCCGGAGCGGCTCGATGGCACCAACGGGTGCAGCTCGATGGACCAGGCGTATACCTTGTCGCGCTCGCCGAAGCGCCGAATGAGATTGTTACACAGCCGGTTTGCCCGGTTTCAGCCGCCGCTGTGCAGCAGTTGCTCGACGTCCGCCCCGAGCTCCTGCTGGACGGCCGGCGCCCCGATACTGTCACGCTCGCCGACCGCCTTGCTTCGATGTGGCTGGCCGACGAGACGGTTCTGTACATCGGGCTGGCGGGGACATCAGTTGCCAAGCGGGTGCGGCAGTACTACAAGACGCCGCTCGGCGCCCGCAAACCTCATGCCGGCGGTTGGCCGCTGAAGACCCTGGCCAACCTAGACCAGCTGTGGGTGCACTACGCGCGGTGCGCATCGGTCGACGCCGCCGAACGCGCAATGCTCGACACGTTTGCGAGCGGGGTGTCCGCGTCGGCGCGTGCGGCCCTCTGCGACCCCGACGTGCCGTTGCCATTCGCTAACTTGACTGTGCCGCGCGGTGCGCGGAAGCGGCACGGAATCAGTGGGGCGCGCGAGCCGTAATTGTCCCTGCTGCCACATGACCCACGTCAGTCACTTCCGTCACGAAAGGCTCAGGGCCGCAACGGTTCGTCTTCGCCCCGTGACCAAATCGCCTCGGCAAACGCCTGCAGCGTGTCATACCCCCGGCTCATACTGACCGACAGGAGGAAATGGCATGAAATCGCTCGTCGGCGGAACGTTCGGCAAATATGAGGTGAGCCGGCTGCTCGGCAGGGGTGGCATGGGCGAGGTGTACGAGGCGTTCGACACCGACAAGCGCAGAGCCGTGGCGCTGAAGGTGCTCACCGAGCAGTTCGCGGATGACGACACGTTCCGTGAGCGCTTCCTGCGCGAGTCGCACGCGGCGGCCATTCTGCAAGAGCCACATGTCATTCCGATCCACGACTGGGGCGAGATCGACCACACGCTGTACATCGACATGCGACTGGTCAACGGTCAGACGCTGCACGAGATTCTGGAACGGCAGCCGCTCACACCCGAACGGGCGATCGATATCATCCGCCAGGTCGCCGCCGCACTCGACGCTGCGCACGCCAACGGGTTGATCCACCGCGACGTCAAACCGCAGAACATCATCGTCACGCCCGACGATTTCGCCTACCTGGTCGACTTCGGCATCGCCGAGGCGCGGGGCGAAACGCACCTGACGATGACGGGCTACCAGGTCGGCAGCTTCGCGTACATGGCACCCGAACGCCTGAACAGCAATCAGCCTGCCACCGCGGCGGTCGATGTCTACGCGCTGGCGTGCGTGCTCTACGAAGCACTGACCGGTCATCAGCCGTTCGCCGGTGGCCACCAACAGGTCATTGCCGGACACCTGTCGTCGCTGCCGCCACGGCCGAGCGCAGTGCGACCGGGCCTACCCGCTGCGCTCGACGAGGTGATCGCCCGGGGTATGGCCAAGGATCCTGACGACCGCTATGGCAGCGCAGGCGCGCTGGCGCGGGCCGCCAAGCGAGCGTTGTCCGCGGGCCAATCGGCAGCGGCGAGCGCGGATACGATTTTTGCGCCGCACAATCCGCCCCCGGACGGGCATCAGCACTACCACTTCCCTAGCCCGCCAACGGCTCCGCCGCACCACGATGACGACTCGCGCAAGTACCTGGTGCCGACGCTAATCGCAGTCGCGGCGGCGCTCGTGGTCGTCGTCATCGTTCTCGTGGTGGCATTCGTGGCGAACCAGAAGCCCGATAACGACCCGTCTCCTACGACGGTCGCCTACCCCACCCCCGGACCCCCGACCTACCAGACCACGCACGAGACCGCCGCCGAGCCGACCTACCAAACGACGACGCCCTCGACCACCCGTACGGTGGCTGTGCCACCGACCACGTCAGCGGCGGCGCCTGATGCCGAACAGCAATTGCGGCAGTACGTGAACAACGATCGCTCTGTAGTTGCGACGCAGGCCGTCGGCCGCTGGGTTCCCCAACTTAGTTCCAAGCGCCCTGGCACCATCGAAGGCGGCGTCCGGTGGGACAACGCGATGGCGCTGCAGGAGCACCTGCGGCTGCGCCAGCTGTACAACGCGAAGCTGTTGTGGTCGGGCGACTGGTCGACATTCTCCGAGCCGGACTATTGGGTGACCATTGCCGGCACCACATTCCTCGATCCCCAAGGCGCTTTGAACTGGTGCAAGAGCAAGGGATTCGACCGGGACCATTGCATCGCCAAGTTGATCAGCACCACGCATCCGATCGCGGGGAGCACAAAATACAACTGACGGCAGCTACTTGCCGCGGTGGGCCTTGAGCACGTCCGCGTTCGCCAGCGTCTGCGCCTTCGCGGCCAGCGTCGACGCCGCATTGGCATGAGCGATCGCGTCGGCTGGGTTGGCCCCTTGCTTGTCGTGCGCCGCCCCTAGCTGCCGTTTCGCCTCGTCGAACTGCTTCTGAGCCTCGGCGCCGATACTTTTGCGATGCCTGGTGATGTAGTCGGAAATCTGGTGGAGTCGGGCATCCGCCCTGGCCAACGCCTGGTCGAGCGGAAGATCGGCACCTTCGATGTGTGCGTCGCCGGGACCGCGGCCCGGCGTCCGGCGGCGGCGGCGCGCTCGCACCAGCAGGAGGATCAGGACCAATAGCAGCACGGCGGCGACCACTGCGATCAGAACAGGCAGCCAGCTCCGCGATGGCGCGCTCGCTGACGTGTTCAACGCGTCAGCGGTGGCGACCGCGGCTGCGGTCCAGTCTTTGGCGTTCACCGCGGGCTCAATCTGGTTGCGCTGCAGGCTGTTCACCTCGTCTGCGCTGAGGCCCTTCGGCAGGGTGAACGTGTACGCCTTGCTGTTGGTGGCCACGGCGAGCAGCGCGTCGTGGTCACCCATGCCGCTCGCGCTGCGGGTGCGGTCGGCCCAGTTCTCCGGTTTGAACCGGGAGAAGTTATCGACGTAGGCCACCCACAGTTGAATGTGCCGGTCGCGGTAGAGCCGGTCGATCGCCGAGCTGACCGCCGCCCGGCCGGAATCGGTCAGCACGTGATTGTTGTCGGTGATGTGGTCGGCGAGCTTGCCGGGCGGCTGCGCGTCGACCGGGATAGCCAGCAGCAATGCCGTCGCCAGCGTCGTCAGGGTCGTTAAAAGCACACCGAACAAGCGAACAATCCGCATAGGGCAATTTACCGCGACGCCCGGCCGCGTAGCGGACCCGAGCAGTGTTAGCGTCACCGGCGTGACCATCAAAGACATCCCCCTGACCACGCTCGACGGCAAGCCGGCCACGCTGGCCGAACTATCCAGCGGCGCAACGCTTGTCGTGAACGTCGCCTCCAAGTGCGGACTCACCCCGCAGTACGCCGGATTGGAGAAGCTCGCCAAGGAGTATGGCGACCGCGGCCTGACGGTCGTGGGCGTCCCGTGCAATCAATTCATGGGCCAGGAGCCAGGCACCGCCGAAGAGATCCAGACGTTCTGCTCGACGACCTACGGAGTGACCTTCCCCCTGCTGGCGAAGACCGACGTCAACGGCGACGACCGCCACCCGCTCTACGCCGAGCTCACCAAGGCGACCGACGCCGACGGTAAACAGCCGGGGACATTCAAGTGGAACATTCGA
>NZ_HG964937.1:639562-845420 GCF_000613245.1 Mycobacterium asiaticum DSM 44297 | reverse complement strand
TTATACGTAAGTTATACGAAGTGACTCGAGTAAGTTTCTGGTCGCGCCCGACGGGGAGGTGGTCAAGCGGTTCCGGCCGAGGACCGAGCCGGACGCTCCGGAGGTGATCAGCGCGATCGAGGAGGTCTTGCCGCGTTAGGCGGCATTACGACTTGAGTTGATGGGGTATCCCCCCTCCAGCGCACGGTGTCGTACCCGTCGCGGTCAGGAGGGAGCCAGGGATGTCCATGAACCTCACGTACAAGCTGATCGATTCCCACCTGGAATCCGGCGAGATGAAACCCGGGGAAGAGATCGCGATCCATATCGACCAGACGCTGACCCAGGACGCGACCGGCACGCTGGTGATGCAGGAACTCGAAGCGCTCGGCCTCGACCAGGCGAAAACCGACGTGAGCGTGCAGTACGTCGACCACAACCTGCTGCAGGGCGACGAGAAGAACGCCGAGGATCACGAATACCTGCGCACCGCGGCGCAACGCTTCGGCCTCTGGTTCTCCAAGCCGGGCAACGGCGTCTCGCACCCGACGCACATGCAGCGGTTCGGTGTACCCGGCAAGACCATGGTGGGATCCGATTCGCACACGCCGGCCGCCGGTTCGCTGGGCATGCTGGCGATCGGGGTGGGTGGGCTCGAGGTGGCGCTGGCGATCACCGGGCGTCCGCTGCACATCCGGATGCCGGAAGTCTGGGGCGTCCGCCTGGAAGGCGAATTGCCGGAGTGGTGCTCCGCCAAAGACGTGATCCTGGAAATGCTGCGCCGCCACGATGTCAAAGGTGGAGTGAACCGGATCATCGAGTACTACGGTCCCGGTCTGGCGAATCTGACGGCGATGGACCGGCACGTGATCGCGAATATGGGCGCCGAACTCGGCGCCACCACGACGGTGTTCCCCAGCGACGACGCGGTGCGCGAGTTTCTGCGCGCCGAAGGACGTGAGGACGACTGGGTCGAGCTGCTGGCTGACGAGGGGTGCGAGTACGACGTCGAGGACACGATCGACCTGTCGGAGATCGAGCCGCTGATCGCCAAGCCGTCCTCGCCGGGCAACGTGGTGCCGGTGCGGGAAGTGGCCGGTGAAGAGATCGCGCAAGCGGTGATCGGGTCCAGCGCCAATCCCGGGCTGCGCGACTTCGCGATCGCGGCGGCGATGGTGGCCAACCGGCAGACCGCGCCGCAGGTCAGCTTCGACATCAACCCGACATCTCGCGAGATCCTGGCCGACTTGACGAAGATGGGTGCGACGCTGGATTTGGTGATGGGCGGTGCGCGCATCCACCAGGCCGGCTGCATGGGCTGCATCGGCATGGGTCAAGCCCCGGCGGTGGGACGCAACTCCCTGCGCACCATGCCGCGTAACTTCCCGGGCCGATCCGGCACCAAGGAAGATTCCGTGTGGTTGTGTTCGCCGGAGACCGCCGCGGCGTCGGCGCTGACCGGCGTGATCACCGATCCGCGGGACTGGGCCCGCGAGGTCGGCATGGAGTACCCGAAACTTGACCTGCCCGAGTGCAATTCGGTCAACACCGCGATGCTGGTGCCACCGCTGGACCCCGAGGAAGCGCAGCAGGTGGAGCCGGTGAAGGGCCCCAACATCTCCAGCCTGCCGGAATTGTCGCCGCTGCCCGAGGAGTTGGAGGCGCCGGTGCTGCTCAAGGTCGGCGACAACATCTCCACCGACGAGATCTCGCCCGCCGGCGTGAACGCGCTGCCGTTCCGGTCCAACATCCCGAAGCTGGCGATGTTCAGCTTCACCCGGGTCGACGACTCCTATCCCGAGCGGGCGCAGGAGGCCGAGGAGAGCGGGCACATCATCGTGGCCGGCGAGAACTACGGCCAGGGCTCCTCACGCGAGCACGCCGCGATCGCGCCGCGCTACCTCGGGCTGCGCGTTGTCATCGCCAAGTCGTTCGCACGGATCCACTGGCAAAACTTGGCCAACTACGGGATCTTGGCGGTCGAGTTCGAGGACCCCGATGACTACGACTCGGTCGATCAGGACGACAAGCTCCGCATCCAGAACCTGGACGGCCTGGCAGATTCGGACACGCTGCAGGTCGAGAACGTCACCAAGGACTCGTCTTTTACTGTGCGGCATCGGCTTTCGCCGCGACAGGTCAAGGATGTGTTGGCGGGTGGATTGATTCCGCGGCTGGCGAAGGACGACGAGTAGCCGTCCAAGCCGGCAAAAGTGACCCAACTGCCGCCCGGGACAATCTAGAGTTGGTCAGCTCTGGCCGCTAGTCCTGGGAGGATCACACGGATCTCAACTCGGTGATCGACGTCGTCCGCCGCCCTCCCGATCGGCCGGGCGCGACCTGGCGCGCCGGTGACGCGTGGCTAGCCGGGGGGACGTGGCTGTTCTCTGAGCCGCAACCGTCCGTCCTGCGGTTGGTTGACCTGACCGGACTCGGCTGGCCCAGCCTGGTGACCGACGCCAACGGTCTTGAGATCGGCGCCACCTGCACCGTCAGGGAACTGCACGAGTTCGTACCGCCACCGGACTGGCAGGCCGGGCCAGTCCTGCGTACCAGCTGCGAGGCGTTCCTGGCGTCGTTCAAGGTGTGGAACGCCGCGACGGTGGGCGGCAACATCTGCATGGCGCTGCCCGCCGGACCGATGATCACCCTGACGGTGGCGCTCGACGCAACCTATCGGCTGTGGGCCGCCGACGGAACCGAACGCACCATTGCCGCTGAGGATTTCGTTGTCGGCAACCACCAGAGCGTGCTGGCCCCCGGGGAAATCCTGCGCAGCATCCACATTCCTGCCGATGCCTTGCACCGCCGCTACACCCACCGGCGCTTCACGCTGACCAAGCTCGGGCGCTCCACCATCTTCATGGTCGGCACGACAACGGGTGCCGATCTGGCACTGACCATTACCGCCGCAACCACGCGCCCGGTGGTGCTGCGGTTCGGCATGCCGCCCGGCGCCGACACGGTGCAAGAGAGCATTGCCGCGCTACCGAGCGAGATCTGGTTCGCCGACGCCAATGGCACACCCGATCACCGGCGGCACCTGGCCAAGCACTACGCCGAAGAGATCCGGATCGAACTCGGCGGCCTGCGATGAGCTACACGGTCAACGGCGAGTCGTTCGCGCAGGAACCGCGGCCGGGTCAGTGCCTGCGGACGTTTCTGCGTCAGTTGGGCTGCTATGGCGTCAAAAAGGGTTGCGACGCGGGCGATTGCGGCGCGTGCACGGTCTGGCTCGACGGGCAGCCCGTGCACAGCTGCATCACGCCGGCATTCCGCGCCGACGGGCGGGAGGTGACGACGATCGAGGGCCTCGGCTCACCCGAGGACATGCACCCGATGCAGCGGCAGTTCCGCGACTCCCCCGGATTCCAGTGCGGATTCTGCACTCCCGGCATGATCATGACGGCATGCGCCCTGACCGACGAACAACGGGCCGATCTTCCGCGCGCACTGAAAGGCAATCTGTGCCGCTGCACCGGCTACCGCGCGATCGAGGATGCCATCAACGGCCTCACTGCGATCGAGAAGGATGCGCCCGGTCAGGCGATCGGTGCGAGCGTCGGCGCACCCGCCGGGACCGAAGTCGTCACTGGGCGCGCCGAATACACGATGGACACCGAGCTACCGGGCATGCTTCATCTGAAAGTGCTGCATTCACCGCACGCCCACGCCCGTATCGTGTCGATCGACAAGTCCGCGGCGCTGGCCGTGCCCGGGGTTCATCGCGTCTACACGTGGGAAGACGTGCCGCGCAAGCGGTTCACCACCGCGATCCACACGGATCACCTCGTCGACCCCGACGACACCTACATCCTGGACAACGTGGTGCGCTTCGTCGGCCAACGAGTGGTCGCGGTGCTCGCCGACACGATCGGCGCCGCCGAGGAGGGGTGCCGCAAGGTCGTCGTCGACTACGAGGTGCTGCCCGCGGTGTTCGATCCCGAAGCGGCGATGGAGGCCGGTGCGCCGCAGCTGCACGGCTTCGACGACCCGTTCGTCCAAGACCCCGAGCGCAATATCCTGTTGGAGCTGCACGGCGAAATCGGCAATGTTGCAGCGGGATTCGCCGAGGCCGATGTCATCCACGAAGGCACGTACTTCTCGCCGCGGGTGCAGCATGCGCACCTGGAAACACACGGGTCGATCGCGTGGATGGAAGACGGTCGGCTGCACGTGCGCACCAGCTCGCAATCGCCGTCGATCGCCAAGGGAAAACTGGCCCACCTCTTCCACCTGCGGCCCGACCAGCTGCGGGTGTTCTGCAAGCGCGTCGGCGGCGGGTTCGGTGGCAAGCAGGAGGTAATCAGCGAGGACCTGGTAGCGCTGGCCGCGCTGGACACCGGCCGACCGGTCTCGTGGGAATACACCCGCGAAGAGGAATTCACCACCGCCTCCCCGCGGCACCCGATGAAGATCACCGTCAAACTGGGTGCCCGCCACGACGGGACGCTCACCGCCATCCAGTTCCGCAACATCTCAAATACCGGCGCCTACGGCAACCACGGCGGCGAGACACTGTTCGCGGGCGGCGCCGCGGTCGCGATATACCGCTGTCCCAACAAGAAATTCGACGCGTATTCGGTGTACACCAACACCGTCCCCAGTGGGGCGCTGCGGGGTTACGGGATGACGCAGCCGGCGTTCGCGATGGAGTCGGCAATGCACGAGCTGGCCGTGGCCCTCGGTATGGACCCGCTGGAGTTGCGCCGCCGCAACATCATCCGGCCGGGTGATCCGCTGCTGTCGATCCACGACGAAGCGGACGATGTCGCGTTCACCGAGGACGGGCTGGTGCAGTGCATCGACCGGGTCGAGGCCGCGCTGAGCGTCCAGCCCAACGGCCACGCTCTCGGCGAAGATTGGCAGATCGGGACCGGCACCGCCATTTCGATGCACGAGACCGCACCGCCGACCGAACACATCTCCGTCGGGACGGCCACCCTCGGCGGCGACGGAATCTACGAGATCGCCATCGGCACTGTGGAGTTCGGCGAAGGAACATCGACCGCGCATGTCCAGATCGCGGCGGCCGAGCTGGGCGCTACTGTGAGCCGCATCCGGCTGGTGCAGTCCGACACCGACCGCACCGGATTCGACACCGGGGCCTTCGCCAGCGCCGGACTGTTCGTCGCCGGCAACGCCGTCCAGTACACGGCGGCCGCGCTGCGCAACCGGATCCTGCGCTTCGCCGCCGCGCACACCGGTATCGATCTGGCGTCGTGCGTCATGGACGACGACGCGGTGCGCTGCGGCGACGCTCGTGTCCTTTTGACCGAACTGGCGGCGGCCGCCGGTGACCGCGGCATCCGGCTGACCGAATCGCGCAAGGCGTACGGTTCGCCGCGCAGCCTCACCTACAACGCGCACGGCTTTCGAGTTGCGGTGCAACGGATCACCGGAGAGATCCGCATTCTCTACAGCGTGCAGGCCACCGACGCGGGCGTGGTGATCAATCCCGCGCAGGTTCGCGGCCAGATCGAAGGCGGCGTGACGCAGGGGCTCGGGTTCGTGCTGACCGAGCATCATCGCGTCGACGAGAACGGCGTCATGACCAATCCGAATCTGCGCAACTACCGCATCCCCACCTACGCCGACGCCCCACGAACGGAGGTGATCCTGGTCGACTCGACCGACTCGGCGGGTCCGGCCGGCTCCAAAGGGATCGCCGAATGCTGCATCAATCCGGTGGCGCCGGCGATGGCCAACGCTGTTCACGACGCCACCGGCGTCCGATACCGCGAATTGCCGCTGACGCCCGACCGGATCTTCAGCGCGTTGCAGTCATCCGCGCAGGAAACCGCGATCTGACCCATTTGCGCGGCGGGCGGCGTAGTCTCCCATCGGCAAACTTCACCCAGCTGCGAATTGGGGTGCGTCGTGATCCGACCGGGCAAAACGGCTGTCGCGCTGGCACTTGTGGTGTCGTTGGTGACAATGACGCTGTCCTGTTCCTCACGGCACAACGCACAACCTGAGGTCGGCGTCAACGCCGGGCGCGACGGCCATCCGGCCGACTTCAAGGAGCCGGTGCGGTTGTCGAGCAAGGACGGTGTTCTTGAGGTGCGGCTGTCCGCGCACCAAGGCACCGTCAACCTTGACACCGTGAAGGAGCCGGTGACGAACTTTCTCGTATACGGCTACGAGCTGCTGAAGGGAACGAGTTCGGACGGCTCGACCAAGGGCGACAACGTCTATCCGGCTCCGACGCTGCGAGTCAACCCCGGCGAGCGGTTGATCGTGCACTACGACAACGATTTACAAGGGTTGACGATCGCCGACTTCAACGATCCGTCCTATGTGCCGGTCAACGAGCAGGTTCCGCTGTTTCCTCCCGCGCTGACGTCATCACCGCTGAATCTGCACACCCACGGGTTGCATGTCAGCCCGTCCGGCAACGCCGACAACGTGCTGCTAAACATCCCGGCCGGCATGGGCAACACCTATGACTACCCGTTGCCGAAGGACATGCCGCAGGGGCTGTATTGGTATCACAGCCACCGGCACATGTTGACCGCGCTGCACACCTATCTCGGTCTCGCCGGCCTGCTGGAGATCGGGCGCCCCGACGGTGCCCTGCCCCTGGTGACGAAGAACAACATCCCTATTCGGGACATGGCGTTGCAGTACAACTTCGTCTTCGACCGGAAGAACGGTGGGCACCAGCTGAACAACCCGTACTGGGAACAGTGGGTCAACACCCTGAAACCGCCGGAGGGCAACCAACTGGCTGACGGAACCTACCCGAGCAGCCTTGCGCCGGTGAACTTCGCACAGACCTCGAAAGGCGCCCAGTACATCAGCGGCTGGCACGAAGGGCCGCTGTCGGTCGACAACAAGCGCGGCGCAAACCAGTTCATTCCGACGAACCTGCAGAGCTTTAGCAGCCGGACGGTCAACGTCCCCGCTGACCCTGCGTTACCCGACAATCAGCGCGATGTGCAGTTCACCGTCAACGGGCAGTTTCAGCCGCGGTTGAAGATCAACCCCGGCCAGACGGAAATCTGGGTGTTGGCCAATATCAGCGACATCGCCTACATGTCATTGCAATTGACTGAGACCGCCACCGGCAGCCATCCCAAGTTCGCCATCGTGGGCCAGGACGGCAATCCGTGTCCCGCCGTGCAGCGGCCCGTTGATGGTGACGGTTCGCTGTTGTTCATTCCGCCGGCGTCGCGCTTCGCGATCGCGGTGACCATGCCTAAATCCGGAGATCTAGTTCTCGAGATGCCGCCGATGCAGGGCGGGAAACCTAGAACGAGTCAGGCTGTGCTGTATACCAATAACGGCGCCAAGATCCCACCGGCTGTGCTGGGCGAACTCAACGTCGACCCGAGATTCGTCAGCTACGCCGACGGCTTCTTCGCCTATCCCACTCAGACGCTGCTGCGTGCCACGGCCGATAGCGGCGAGGGGCGGACCACCGTGTTCGAGCCCGGGATGGAACTGAACTCGCCCACCTCGTTCCGGGACGACTCGGTACGCACGCCCGACTACACCCGCGAGCTGACGATCTCGGGTGGGTTCGGCAATAACTATGCGAGCAAGAGCGATGCGAAGGCGTTCACCTACCAGTTCGACGGCAACATCTTCCCCAACATTCCGTTAATACAACCCCGGCTGAACACGATGGAAGAGTGGCGAATCGTCAACTACAACAACGACGGTCACCCGATGCACATCCACGTCAACGACTATCAGGTGATGCAGGTGGTGAATCCGACGGCCAATACGACCACCGGCGTGCAGATGTTCAGTGTGGACACCGCCAATGTGCCGCCGCCGATCGTCGACGCGAACGACTACGCCACCTCACCGTCTTCCCTGACGTTCCGCACCGAGTTCGAGGAGTTCGGCGGCACCTACGTCATCCACTGCCATCGCCTCAACCACGAGGACAACGGGCTGATGGCGACTGTGAACGTGATCCCGCAGGTGTCGACGTATGCGGTGGCGGTTCCGGGTCGGCCTGGTTCGACGGCGAGCGTCCAGGTGCTCGATGGCAACGGGGACAAGGTAATTACGACTGTTACGCCGTTTCCATCCTTCGAAGGGGCGCCGTCGGTGGCGATGGCCGACGTCAACGGCGACACGATCCTCGACCTCGTCGTCGGCACCGGTTCCGGAGTGCCGCCGGAGGTGGTGGTGTACAGCGGTGCTGATGCGTTCAAGACGGAGTTGGCCCGGTTCGCGCCGTTCGACGCCGGTTTCAAGGGCGGCGTGAATGTAGCGGCCGCCAATATCGACGCAAACCCGATGGCGGACAACATCATTGTCGGAACCGGTCCGGGTGTGGAGTCGGAGGTGAAGGTGTTCTCCTCGAAGCTGCCGGCTGTGGGCAAGGCGCCCGAGGTGTTCGCCAGCTTCAAGCCCTACCCCGGATCGCAGGCCGGTGTCACGGTGGCCACCGGACTGGTCAGCTATGAGCAAGGGCGGCAGAACATCATCACCGCGCCTGGCCCGGGAGGTCCAGCGCTGGTAAAGGTGTTTCGGTACGACCTGTTTACGCCCACTGCGCGTTCCGGCGGTTCGTCTGGTGGGCCCGGCGCTCCCGCATTGGTGACTTCGTTCTCCGCTTTCGACGAGGGCTATACCGGCGGCATCTCACTGGCCACCGGGTGGGTCGCAGGCGAAGAAGGTGGCGCGCAGAGCATTATTACCGGCCAGCTCGCCGACCGCGGCACGGTGCGGGTGTGGTCATCGGGTTCGCGGCTGGACGGTGCGCCGGCGATGTACACGCACAGCCCCGACGCGCATTCCGGGCATGTGATGTTCCGGCAGACCGCGTCGTTCGAGCCTTTTCTTGGCGCTACGACGGTGACGGTGGCCACGACAAGCACCGTCACCGGTGCGGATTTGTTGGTGAGCGCGGCCGGTCCGGGGGGTGCAGAGGTGCGTAAGTATTCGCTGGCGCGGGCGGGCGAAAATGCGAATACGCTGGCGCCAAAGCTGATTGGGCCGGTTCCGGTAGCTCCTGGTCCTGCTGTCGCCGCGCCGCTGGGTGGTCGTTAGTTGGGCGTTGTTGCTGGTGTACTGCTGGCCGCCGGCGCGGGTCGGCGATACGGCAAGCCGAAAGTGCTTGTCGATGGATGGCTTGCTTCGGCAGTGGCGGCGTTGCGTGGCGGGGGGTGTGACGTTGTTCTTGTCGTGCTGGGGGCTGCGCAGGTTCCGTTGCCGGACGGCGTCATTGCGGTTACTGCGTCCGACTGGCAGATCGGGTTGAGCGCGTCCGTGCGGGCCGGGTTGACGGAGGCTTCGACGGTGGGCGCTGAGTATGCGGTGCTGCATGTGGTCGATACACCGGATGTTGGTGCGGCGGTGGTGGCGCGGGTTGTGCAGCGGGCGTTGGGGTCTCGGAGTGGGTTGGCGCAGGCGTACTACGGGGATCGGCCGGGGCATCCGGTGGTTATCGCGCGGCGATACTTCGACGAGGTGATCTCTTGCGTGTCCGGGGATCGGGGGGCGGGTCCGTTTCTACGGGGGCGGAGGGATGTGGAGGTGGTGCAGTGTGAGGATCTTGCTAGTGGGATTGACTATGACGAGCCGGTGTAAGTGGTAGCTGCCAGCTTGGGTGTTTGCCTCGACTTAGCGCTCGATGAGACTGCGCTACGGCATCAGCAACCCGACCAGCTCACCAGCCGGACGAACATCGCTAATCCGCCCAACGTTCGCACCCGCATAAAGCGGACGCGCATCCACCAACTCCGCAGGCCCGTCGACTCCGGGCGGTTGGGCGATCGCATACGGCAACCACGAAGGCAATTGCGCTCGGACAGCACGGTTTTGGGCCGCATCCGGCATCGCGTTGGCCAGGTGAGACAACATCCGGTTAGCCACGCGAATCCAGCCCGGGCCCCGCACATCGCTACCCAACCATCGTCGAGTGGCAGCGTTCGGAATCACCCGGTGCGGCGCATCGGGCCAGCCCAGCCCGAACAGTTCGGTCAGCACCGTTTCACTGGCCTCAAGGCAGCGCTGCTTGTACTCAGGGTGCGCGCGGCACTCCTCGCTGAGCAGGAAGCGAGTTCCAACGACGGCGGCGGCCGCCCCGGCCTCCAGCGCCTCCCGCACGCCTCGAGCGTCGACGATCCCGCCCGCGACCAACACCGGAATGTTCACCGCCCTGCGCACCCGGTCGAGCAACTCCAGCGCCGGAGTCGTCCCGCGGACGTGCCCGCCGGCCTCCACCCCCTGCGCAATCACACCGTCGGCGCCCGCGGCCTCTGCGGCTTTCGCCTCGTCGACGGAGCCGCACTGGTGGATCCAGGTGGTCGCGGCGAGCCGGCGAGGAACGCCCCAGAAGGTCACGATCACATCGGCGGCAGCGGCCGCCTCCACATCACCGCGACGCATGAAGGGCAGCAACAGGTTCACCGCGATCGGTCGTCCGGTAAGGCTGCGTGCGGCCGCCACCTCTGCGCCAATCTCGGCACGCGCCCCGGCGATCGTTCCCAGACCACCTGCCTCTGACACGGCGGCCGCGAGTTCGAAGCCCGCAACCGTACCCATACCGGCCTGAACGACAGGCACATCGAGTTGGCGCAGGTCAAAAGCTGCAGGCATCACCTACAGGCTACCGATGCGACACCATAAGCCGGGAAACTAAGAAACGGCCACCGTGACCGGAGACGAGTTGTACCCCGTCACCCGCACCCAGTTCGCCAACGAATCCGGAACGCTCCCCCGGATCTCCACGGTCTCGCCCGGAAACACGGTCACATAGTTGTCGTCGTACTCAACCGGAAGGACCTCGTCGCCGTCGCGCGTGGACATGATCTCGGCGCGTTCGAAGAACGCGACGTTCGACGTGGGGTTGTGCAGCCGGATCACCACTCCCCCAGGGGTCGACTGATGCTGCGCACTGATGTCCAACGGCACGCGCGGCATGTAGTTCAGCGCGGTCATGTCCGCCCAACTCGCCTGCATCGAGTCGAACGCCCGATCGTTGTCCGGATCCCCCACATCATCGGGCTGTTGAGACTGCCAATACACGTTCTCCGCAACGACTTCGCCGGACGGGCGAGTCAGCTCACAACGAACGAAGAAGACGGGTGACTTCGCGAGACCGCTCGGCAGCGTCATCGCCTCGATCGCGCCGCCACCGGCGACGCTGATGCCCTCGGACGTTCCCTCTGCCTGCAGAGTTCCCTGCAGGTCGTAGACACGGACCCGGACACGAAGATCGTGTTCAGTCGACGGCGATTGATTGACCACGGTTACCCGTGCCGAGTTGCCGATACCACCGGCGTACGAATCGAACACGACAGAAAGCGGCCGCAGCCCCTTCTTGGCCCCGAAATAGGCGCCGCCGGGACGCAGGTAGTAGTCGAACAGCTGCCCGAAAAACGATGGCCAGTGACTGTTCAGCATCCAGTAGATCGTCATCTTGTGGGCGTCCCAGCCCCCGGCGGCGAAGGATTCGAACTGAGCCCGAGCCGACTCGTACTGAGCCAATTGTGCTTTGGCAGCGAACATTTCGGCGCTCTCGGAAACCCCATAACGCATCCCGATGGAACGCTTTGCACTCAGCAAGGCCGCGTTCTTGTACTGCGCGCCCGCGTGGAAGGACCAGGTGTCGTTGATCGGCCACAACTCGTCGGGCGGGATGAATTTTCGCAGGCTGGCGAACGGGGGGATCTGTTCATTACTGCCCTGTTCGGCCGATGCCCCCCAAGTGGCTCCGTAGCGGCCGCTGAACCAGTAGGTGGGCGGGCGCCACGTATACGGTCCGGTCATGTCGATGCCGTCCCACTGCGCCACGCCGTCGGCATCCTTCGCCTGCGGCGACGCGGTATCGACAATGGCGTTCTGCCAATACAACTCGTCCAGGATAGACCGGTAGCGGGCGCGGATGTTTGGTGGCGGCAAGCCGTCACTGCCGTTGGCCCAGATGAACGCCGACGGGTGGCTTCGAAGCACCCGAATCTGCGAGCGCAGACTTTCCATCGCCACCCGCTCGTCTTCGGCGTCCCACTGCTCCCACTTCTCCCACTGGTTGCAGCACATCCAACCGGCCATCAGCGGAATCCCCAGCTCGTCGGCCTCCTCGATGAGGTGTTCGCTGGCGAGCTTGCCCTCGAGCCGCACCATGTTGAGACCTAAATCCTTGGCATAGTGCAGGATTGCGGTTTCGCGATCAGGATCGTACTTGAAAAGCAGATCGGGCGTGTACGCGGCGCCACGAACCGGAAACTTCTTGCCATTGACCTCCAGGTAGAAGTCTCCACCATCGCCGGAGAACCCCGCGTCGCGATACTGGGTGACGGTCCGGATGCCGAAGCGCAGTTCCTTGGTGTCGCTGAGTTGATTGTCGACCCGGTAATCCAGCTTAAGGTTGTGCAGATCCGGCCGGCCCATCGTGTAGGGCCACCACAAGTCCGGATGATCGAAGTTCAATTGCGAGAACTGCTCTGGGGTAAACGTCACTTGCTGGTCATCACCGGGCGCAAGGACGACCGCCTGCTCAAGGTGAACGGTGGTCTTGTCCGGACGGGTGATGGTGGCGCGGAGCACGCCACGGGTGCGTTGTGCGGAATAATTGTGCACGTCCGCGTGGATCGTCAGCCGAGCGCTGTCGGTGCGCGGCAGCGGAAGCTCCGAATTGACAGTCACCGCACCGATTCCCACCGTTCCGAGCGCCGTCAGGTACACCGGCTTCCAGATGCCGGCATTGCGGTCGGGAACGAAAGACGTTCCGCGCCGGTCCGGATCGCCATTGAGCGGCGGAAAACCTAGGTAATCCCAGTTGATCCAGTCGTTCCAGCTGTCAGCCAACTCCACACCGTCCACGTCCTGCAGCGCGCGCTCCGGGATAACCTTGACCGCCAGCACGTTTGGCTGCCCGGGCCGAATCAGCGGTGTTACGTCGAACTGGTGGTCGGCGTACATGCCCGCGACTTGGTCGTGGTCGGCAACCAGGCGTCCGTTCAGCCAGATGTCGGCGCGGTAGTTGATACCCGGGAATCCGAGCAAGTACGTTCGTCGACCGTCCGGGGCGGTGAACTGGGTGCGGTACCACCAGTCGTGTTGATAGAGGTCCTGCGGCACGTGGTCGCGAAGATTCTTGCCGACATACAAGTCCCGGTAGACACCGTTTTCACGCAGGATCTCCAAGACGGTGGCCGGCATGCGGCGGACGTGGTACCACGCAGCGGCGTCGTAGTCCGACAGCGACAGGGCGTCGCCGTCGGCGGCGATCGTATCGGCTGGAGACAGCGTCCAATCGTTCGCTAATTCAACGCGCTCCGGCGAAGCGAGGCGGGCATGAGTAGCTACCGGCGAATGCGCTGCAGAACACAATGAGAGCGAGGTCAGCGCGAGCACGACGAAGATCTTGACGGCGACCTTCCGCATGCTGCCTCGGCTCCTCGAATCCGGCGTTCGGCTCATCATGCCGTTGACCTTCTGCCGCGGGCAACATTCGGACGACTTGGGCTAGGGTCCGGCCTGCAAGATATGCGAACGGCTATCCGACTTGCGTGAGTTGCAGATGCTGGGTCACGCGCGGCGGCCTACCTCCGGACCCACATATTGGTGTATCTATGCCCGAATCATCCTTTCCCTCAAGGGTTTCTGGATCCCAACTGGCGTAGCTGACGTACACCCCCGGAACCCGTGAGCCGCCGGGACAAAATGCGTCGGAGTGCCAAACCATCGTCCATTGGCCGTTGAACATCCGCGCATTGGCGAACGCCGGGCCACCTGGGGTGTTTGCCACCGAAGCGCAGCCGTCACCGCAGGGAGTGAAGTACCAGTCACTATCGGTCGTCTCACCCGAAGCTGAGGTGACGGTCGCGACGTAGTGGCCAGTCAGAGCGGGGGCAGCGCCCGCGGTACCAGCCGAACCAATAGCCAGCCACACCACGACTACGGCGGCTGCGACGATGCGTCGTGAAACGGTCATGTCGGCATCCTTCCCTATGACTTCGTGATGGCCTAGGAATTTGCTATAGCACAAAGATTGAGCCGATGGCGCCCGTCGAACGGGTTCGCGAGGCGGCGCAGGACGCCAGTGCGCGAAACGCACCGAAGTCGACTTCGGACACGCAGCGTCACAGCGCACTTGAATGCCAGGAGCGTCATTAATATGCGGCAATGACGATAGGACTACTTGCTGAACCCTGCGTCCTTTGGTCTGGCTTCGATCCTTCTATCGTGGCCAGAAGCTACGCCCAATTCGCCGGCATCCTGGCGGGCTTCGCTTTCGTCGTCATCAACCTCGTGCTGGACCGTGCCTATCGCCGTCGTGGCGATGGTCGTGTGCTCGACCCGCGCGAGTCCGCGCACGAAACCCAGATTGGGATCGCGCTGGTGTGCGCGTTCCTGGGGCTGGTTCTGACTACCCTGCGCTACAGCCTCCTCGCCGGCGAGAGCGGATGTGCCCTCACCGAAGGCCGAGCCGGCTCCGCGGCGGTGCTGGCGGCGGTATCGCTGGCAGCCTCCCTCTACACCTTGCTGTACGCCATCGTGCAGTTCTTCTCGGGTACGTCGGCCCTCCTCGTCAGACACTGTGTCTTCATCCTCGCCGTCATCGCTCCAGCGCTGGCGGTGGCGTTCGTCGCACAGACACTCACGCATCTCGCACTGGCACTAGGCAATCCAGAAACACGGCAGCCCCTGCAACCCCTCTGGGACCAGGCCAATCACCTCTCGACCCTGATACCGGTGGCACTAATCGGCATTAGTGCCGTCATGTGGGTGATCGGGATCAAACGGCGGCGTTCGGACGCCCCCGTGAGCAGCCTGGCCCAACACTTCCAGTCATCGGTCCCGTACACGACGATCGCGCTCGCTATCGCCGTGACCATGCGTTCGGTCGCACTGCTCGGATATGCCAATCCGGCCGTGCACATCTCGCCGACCGAAGCCTGGGTGTGGGTAGGCCTGCTCGCGATTACGTTGCTGCTCCAAGGCGCGGCCCTGTCGTTCCAGCGTGGCGTGGAGGTCCCGTTCACCGCACCGTCGACCGTGCCCGACAAGGCAACGTAGCAAAACGCGCAATTCGGTGTGGTTCGAATGATCGAGGCAGTGGTGTCCGCCCAGCCACGCAGCGACCCACGAGACGGGTCCGGGCGCCTGATGCGGGCCGGTTACCTGTCGAAAGCCATGGCGAACGCAGCGCGTCTTGACGAAGTCGGCCAGGTGTAAGACCTCAAGCAAGCATCGGGTCGATCGCCGACCGCGGCACCAGCACCTGGACCGCGTCCGGCAGCAGCGCGCCCTGGTCGAAGAAGAAGATCACCCCATCGTTGACGACCGCGAAATTCTGGTAGTTGGCGGGGTCATACAGCGCGGTTGCCGAGATCGGCACCGCCGGTGGCGGCGTAGTTGTGGCCGGTTGTCCCGGTTGCGCGGGCGGCGTGGATGGCCCGGCCGCTGGCGGCGGGGCCTGCTGCTTTGACAGTTCGGCTTGGACGATCGGCGCGACGACCTTCAGCGGATCGTCGACCCGCCAGAGCGGCGTGTTTTGTTTGTCGTCAGATTTGGCCGTGTAGAGGATTTCCTTGCGATAGGTCTGGTCCCAGTTGAACGCCTTGAACGTCGTCTGCGGCTGCGCGCCACCGACGTTCCGGTTCACCTTGAATACCACCGTTTGCGTGCCACGCGGTGGGATTGCCGAGTTGTACTCCGTCGGCTTGATCTTCAACTCAGAGTGGGACGCGCCCGACTTGGCCGCGTTGACGAACGAGTCGCGCGTTTGGGAGATGAAGTCGGCGATCGGCTGTTGGTTGGGGTAATCCAGCGGGATGCTGATGTCCACGCTGTAGGCAGGGTCGGAGAGCTGGATCTCGCATGTGCCGCCGGTGCTGCTGCCCTTGAGGTCGGCGCAGTAATCCTTCGGCGCCGCCACCGCCACCGGCACGACAGACGAACCGAAGATGGCCGCGACGACAACGGCAACACTGAACATGCGCATAAGTGAATCCCTCCCTAGCAAACGCGGCAGCCCCCCGCCGTCACGACACTAGCGTGCAGCGACCGCGGAACATAAACCGTCGAAGCCGCTAAGGTGCCGTGAATGCTCCATCTGCGGGTGATCGCTCCAACTGAGTCGACCGACTCGGTGCTCGAAGTCCTTCGCCGCGAGGTGGGGGTGACCCATATCGTCGTCCACCGCGAAGCCGCCCTCGATCCGCGGGGTGACGAGATCACGGCTGACGTCGCGCGCGAAAGCGCCAACGACGTCATCGACGAACTGAAGGCGCTTGGGCTGAAACGGCAGGGAGCGATCACGCTCGATGTCGTCGACACGGTGGTGTCGACCGCGGCATATCGCGCTGAGAAGGAAGCCGAGGGCGACCCCGCCGACGCGGTCATCTGGGACGAGTTGGCCGAAAGAACCCGCGAAGAGTCGGCGCTGAACGCCACCTACCTATCGTTTCTGTCCCTGGCTTGTCTCATCGCGGCGGTCGGGGTCGTCACCGATTCGCCCGTCACAGTTGTTGGCGCAATGGTGGTGGGCCCGGAGTTCGGTCCACTTGCCGCGCTCGCGGTAGCGATCGTGCGACGGCGCGGCTACCTTGCGCGGCGCGCGGCGCTGGCGCTGGTGGTCGGTTTTCCCTTGGCTATGTGCGTCACCGCGATCACCGTGCTGGGCGGTGAAGCTGTTGGTTGGATCAGGCTGAACACCATCCGGCAGCTCCATCAAGTTGACTTCATCTTCCAGGTCGGGCCGCTGTCATTCGTGGTCGCCCTGCTGGCAGGCGCGGCTGGCATGCTGTCGCTGGTTTCGGCGAAGTCTTCTGCGCTGGTCGGCGTTTTCATCTCGGTGACCACGGTCCCCGCCGCGGGGTTCGCGGTGGTCGCCGCGACCGTGGGCGATTGGCAGATCGCGGAGCAGTCTGCGACCCAACTCGGAGTCAACCTGGCGGGCATCGTATTGGCAGGGGTGCTCGTCCTCTGGGTCTATCTCCGAACTGGCTCGCGCCGGCGGCCTCGGCGCCGGGGATAGTTACCGGTCGCCTCTATCACGTCCGAGCCGACGCCAATCGCTTCGCGAGATAGGGCGCCGTCCGGCTGGATTTCGCACGCGCCACTGTTTTCGGCGGGCCCGCCGCAACAACCTGACCGCCGTCGCTGCCGGCGCCCGGTCCCAGGTCGATCACCCAGTCGGCACCCGCAACCATGCGCATGTCGTGTTCGGCCACGACAACGGTGTTGCCCGCGTCGACTAGGCGGTGCAATTGCCCGTCGAGCAGATCCACATCGGCGGGATGCAGCCCGGTAGTCGGCTCGTCAAGGACGTAGAGGGTGTGCCCCCGACGGGGTCGCTGCAGCTCGGAGGCGAGTTTGATCCGTTGCGCCTCGCCGCCGGACAGCTCGGTCGCGGGCTGCCCGAGACGGAGATAGCCCAGTCCCACCTCCTGCAGCGTGGTCAGACTCCGCGCGGCCCCGGCGATGTCGCCAAGAAATTCAGAGGCCTCATCGACCGTCATCGCGAGCACAGCGGCGATCGTTTTGTCCCGATACCGAACCTCGAGCGTCTCGTCAGAGTAGCGCGCACCGCGACAGGCGGGGCAGGTGGCGTATGTGCCTGGCAGGAACAACAATTCGACCGACACGAACCCCTCCCCCTGGCAGGTGGGGCAGCGACCGTCGGCGACGTTGAAGGAAAACCTGCCCGCGGTCCAACCGCGACGACGCGCCTTGGGGGTTGCGGCGAATTCGCGGCGCACGGCGTCGAACAGGCCGGTGTAGGTCGCCAGCGTCGAGCGCGGCGTGCGTCCGATCGGGCGCTGATCCACCGACACCAGCCGATTGATCTCTTCGACCCCTCGGCCACCACACCGATGCTGGCGTCGTGATCCAGGTCGACGATCCCGGCGCCGGTTTCGTCGTCGTCGGATTCGGCCGGCTCGGCTGCGCGTCCGGTGCCGAGATGGTTGTGCACGACATCGCCGAGGACCTTGACCACCAATGTCGACTTGCCCGAACCCGACACTCCGGTGACCGCCGTGTACACACCTAATGGCAGTTCCACGTCGAGCTGGTGCAGGTTGTGAAAGTTGATGCCGCGTAACCGAAGTCGCCCCGTCGGCTGGCGGGGCTGACGCGAAGGCGGCTCGGCTCGATCAAACAGGTAACGGCGGGTGATCGACCCCTCGATGTCGGCGAGACCCGACACCGGCCCGCTGTAGAGGACGTCCCCGCCAAGCTCGCCGGCCCCGGGTCCAACATCGACGATCCAGTCCGCCCGACGCACCACGTCCATGTCGTGCTCGACCACGAATATCGAATTGCCCGCCCGCCGTAGGCGATCCAGCACGTCGAGTAGCGGTTCGGCGTCTGCGGGGTGCAATCCCGCCGACGGCTCGTCAAGCACGTAAAGCACGCCGAACAAGCCGGCCCGAAGTTGCGTGGCCAGCCGCAGCCGCTGCAATTCTCCCGGCGACACCGTCGGGGTGCGGCGACTGAGCGTGAGGTAGCCGAGGCCGAGATCGATGAGTACCTGCAGGCGGGCGACGAGGTCGGCGGCGATCATGGTGGCAACTTCCGTCAGCTCACCGGATTCCGTCGACTCGTAAGCTGGCGCGGCATCGGTCCGGGAAGCAGTCGGGCGCAACATGTCAGCGAGGTCAGCCAACGGCATCGCCGCGTACTCGGCGATGGTGCGCCCGGCGAAAGTCACCTTCAGCGCCTCCGGCCGCAGCCCGGAGCCCTCACACAGCGGGCAGTCGGCGCTGTCGACGAATTGCAGGACGCGGCGACGCATCATGGCGCTGTGTGAGTTGGCCAACGTGTGACGCACATGACGCTCGGCGCTGGAGAACGTGCCGTTGTAGTAATAATCCGCCTGCACCGGGTGTTGGCTCGGATCGATTTCTACAGTCGGCTGCTCATCGGTGAACAAGATCCAGTTGCGTTGCCGCTTGGGGAGTTTCCGCCATGGCTTGTCGATGTCATACCCGAGCGTGATCAGGATGTCGCGCAGGTTCTGCCCCTGCCAGGCCCCCGGCCACGCTGCGACGGCACCTTCGCGGATAGTCAGCGACGGGTCCGGCACAAGTGTCTCTTCGGTCACCCGGTGAATCCGCCCAAGACCGTGACACTCTGGGCACGCACCGACCGCCGTGTTCGGGGAGAAGGCGTCGGAATCCAGTCGTTCCGTGGCGCCGGGCGGATAGGTGCCGGCGCGGGAGAAAAGCATCCTCAACAGGTTCGACAGGGTGGTGACGGTGCCGACCGTCGACCGCGACGTCGCCGAACCCCGGCGCTGCTGCAAGGCGACCGCGGGCGGTAGCCCGGTGATGTCATCGACCTTGGGCGCACCGGCTGGCAATAGCAGCCGACGAGCGTACGGCGCAACCGATTCGAAGTAGCGGCGCTGGGCCTCGGCATAAATGGTTCCGAAGGCCAAAGACGATTTGCCGGACCCGGAGATCCCGGTGAACGCGACCAGCGCATCGCGTGGCGCTACGACGTCGACACCCCGTAGATTGTGGACCCGCGTCCCGAAAACACGCACACACGAGTCGATTTCGTCCGTGCTTCGGTCAGACATCCCTGTCATCGTGTTGAGACGAATACCCCCTCGGCCACGCAAGCATAGGTTGCTTAGCTAGTTCTTGATGGAGACCCGTCTCCGGACGGGCGACGCCAGCGCCGCCGCGGCGGCGCTCATCAGCGCGGCCGCCGAAGGCTTCGGTGACCAGCGCAAGGCCGACACTGCCCAGCCGAGCGGCTTGTCGAGCTGCGGATCCGAGCCGTTATGGTTCGCGACCGTCTGCGATTGATCCGCCGACTCGGCAAAGATGTCCAGGGTCGCAGGCAAGAACGCCCTCATGTCTTGGGGTCCCCGACTCGTGACGAGGTTGCGGTCACGCACGATCTCGCGGTCAAGCCAGGTGGCACCGGCGTTCACCAGGTCGTCACGAATCCCTGGCCATGAAGTAAGGGTCCGCCCATCGAGCAAGCCTGCCGAGGCAAGTACCCACGGCCCGTGACACAACGTGGCGATCGGCTTGCCAGCGCGGTCGAACGCGCGGACAAACTCCCGGGCCGCCACCGACTGCCGCAGTAGGTCGGGGTTGATGAAACCGCCGGGAAGCAGCAGTCCGTCGTAAGCGCCAGGGTCGGCGTCAGTTACGACCTTGTCCACACCGACCCGCGTGGCCGGCATGTGCAGGTTCACTCCCCGTATCCGTCCGTGACGCAGGGAAATGACATCGACCTTCGCGCCGCCAAGTTGCAACGCGCGCATTGGTATCACCAACTCGACCTTCTCGAAGCCATCGGCCGCCAAAGCTGCGATTTTTCGTCCTGAAAGGCGTCGCACGTTGGGCATGAGTTGCTCGCTTCGCTCGTGGCCCAATAGCGAGCCGGATGGTTGATCGATCAGTTCACGCGTACCCACAAGCGACGCGTGCACACATTTCGGATCCAGTAGCGCGGAAGCAAGCCGAACCGGCATTAGGTGACGTTTGGCCGCCTGGAGCTCGGGTAGGCGAGGATGATGCCAGGCGAACCGACATCAATCTTGCTAATCGCCGACCCCGGAGCGCCCACGGCGATCGCCGAACGTCTGTCTGGTTCGCTGGGGACCGCGCTCACGGACCAGGCTGCGGCAGGAGACAAATTCGACGTGAATGTGCGTCGTCACGCCTACCCGATCGACGAACATACCGAAGTCTCGGACGTGGTGGGCACCATCGACCCGGGTGGCGAACCAGAAGACATTGTCATCTACCTGACGGACCTGCCCCGACGTAAGGGGACGGCCCCGGTGATGGCCGACATCAGCGTGTTTGGCCGACTCGGAGTAATTTCCATTCCCTGCGTCGGTGGCGTGTTCATCGATCGCCGGGTCGGGAACCTAGCGCAGACCGTCGTGGCCGAGGTGACGGGCCAATCGGGCGATGGCAATCCGTCAGTAAAGCGGCTGACGCGGACGCAGGACCACGACGTTGTCCGCTACGTCGCGCCGGGAGTTCTGTCACGTCTGCGGCTGCTGTCCGGGATGGTTTACGCGAATCGCCCATGGCGACTAGTCACCGGCATGTCCAAGGTCATGATGGCGGCATTCGCCACGGGCGCAGTAAGCCTTGCGTATCCGACGATGTGGCAGCTATCCGACACAATGGGCCGCTGGCGATTGAGCACGGCAACGATCCTGGCGAGTGCAGCGCTGATCGCCTGGTTGATCATCGAACACAAGTTATGGGAACGCCCGCACTCAGCCGACGAACGTGAACGCGCGGTGTTGTACAACGCTTCTACTGTCGTCACTCTGCTAATCGGTGTCGTGATTTTCCACGCTGCGTTGTTTCTCCTGTTGCTGGTGACAGCCTGGTGGACGCTTCCGCCGCAATTGGTCGCTAAAAACATCGGCCATCCTGTCAACTTCCCAACCTTGTTCTTCATGTCCTGGCTGGTGGCGGCGGTCGCCACGTTGGGCGGTGCCCTGGGATCGGGGATGGAGGATGACGACGCCGTGAAGGCGGCAGCATATGGCATTCGACAGCGGCAGCGATTCGACCAAGCGAACTCACGCACACCCGACAACTGATTCGCCGTCGTTGCTCAGTCCGGCTGCGCGACAACGTTTTCGGACGTGCTAGGCGTTCGCGGTGCGCCGACAGCACACCTACGATTTGTCCATAGCCTTGTCTTCCAATTGCGCGGTCAACCCGAATTTCTCGGCGAGCGCTAGCAAGTCACCGCCGGAGACCACATGGGAAGTGCGTTCATTCCGCGTGGGCACATTTCCTCGCCACGCGAATCTGAATCGCGACCCCACCAGGTCGAGGCAACCGATCGGCACTGGCTGCACACCCGGAACGGATACGACGAGGCCGGTGATCGCGGGGTAGTTATAGGTGCTCCCGTCGCCGCTCGTGACACTGTCGGCCTGAAAGACTGCCGGTGTTGCGGTCGCCTGTGTACGCGGCGCCGAGACAGTGAGCGCATCGCTGCGCGGCTCGATCACGCGAATCGCATCGTCATCCATGTCAAAGATCAGGCTCGGCCGCGAAAGTGATTCCTGAAGCCGTAGGTGCTTTCGAAATGCAAACGACCCCAGCTGCTCGGCCAGATAAGGGTTGGGAAACAGCAAGCAGCGATTCGGTTCCGCCAGGGCAGGCCCACGTACATCCCCTCCACTGAGACCGCCGCCCAGGGCGAGAAGCTCATCGAACTCTGAGGACCACAACCACGCGTCGACGGCCGAAACGGGCGGGGCGTCGAGCCGTGTCGAGGGCGCGATCCGACGGTCTCGTCCGCCGAGAACAAAGCGGTGGGAACCAGAGCCAAGGTGCAGCGCTACGCCCATCGTCGTCCAGGAGCCGAGCTTTGCGTCAACGAATGAAAAGACACCCTGATTGACGGTCAGGGCATCGCTTGTGACTTCTAGGAGAATCTTTCGGCGCGAGCGCCACCACAAGTAGAACAACCAAATCAGGGGACCCAATACGACTACGGCGATCACCACACCCAAGCCCCACCGCATCCATGGACTCAACGACTTCACCATGGTCAAGGCGAAGACGGCCGCAGCCACCACGGTGTAGGCGACGTAGAAGACTCCCTTCCTTTTTCCGGTTGCAAATGCGTTCATTCTGGAAGAGATGGGCGGGGACGATGCCATGAACTGGCGCGACACCGCCGATCGGTCGTTCACGCTCATGCCCAGAAGCATCCCAGCACCGGGCCGCTACCGAGCCCAACATTCGAGGGCCCATCGACTCTCGTGCCCGTGGATAGGGGTGTTCGGGCACCGACAGGCAGTTGATGTCAGGCTATCCGGGCGACCGCTTGTTCAAAATACTGATTATATGCGAGATAAACGGCCCGCTTTCCGGTCGCGTCCAGGAACTCCTGGAATGCCTTAAATTCATGCATTTCGGCTTCCGGGTAATTATAAAACTCATCGAACACGATCACGGTACCCGACACAATATTTTCAGCGAGGTGGTCGAAAACTTCTTTCGTCGAAGAATATATGTCACAATCGACGTGCAGGAAAGCGATGGGGTCAGACTTCAGAACCTCTTCTTTGAAACGCGCAAGCGTGTCACTAAACATGCCCTTTACCAGAGAGACGTTGTGAAGAACGGGTGGCATCCATCCCTCGGCAATCACCTGAAAAGATCCGCGGGGAAAGGTGAGGTCCGTGCGCGTCCAGTCATCCGGAAGCCCCTGGAACGAATCAAATCCCCAGATGCGCTGCTCCGGGTTCAGTGCGGCAATGAAGTTGATGGTCTTTCCCGTACACACACCCATCTCCAGGAAAGCCCCGCGCAGCGTGACGTGATCGGACCCGAATTTGAGCAGTGCCGCATCTGTGTTCAGAGCCTCTGCATTCTTGAAGTAAGTTGTCACGAACGCCCGGGCTGCCGGCGAATCCCGATAATCTTTATCCATCGGATAGAAGTTAAGAACCTGCCGTCCCGTGTGCCATTCTTGGCTCGCGACGGGCATTTTCACTATCTGATCCCAGTCGTATCCCGTGGTATGCGTATGATCCGACGTCATCGACAGTCTCTTTTCGCGTCAACCGAAAATGGTATTCGATGAACTATACGGCATTATGTAGATCCAGTTAGCCGATTTCAGCCGATACCATCTGCGTGACATCGGTTTGTGCATCGGTAGCCCGCGTCACCGATGGTGTGCAGCCGTCGGGCGGCGGTGAGAGGTCCGGGCAGCACAAAATACGTGCAGAAGTAAGGCTGTTCGGAGTCGGTTGATGGCCAACCTACGTATTACGCAGGATCCGTGATGAGGCCGTTGGTTCGGGCGTTCGCCCTAACAGGGCGGAGAGCGCGGATACTACGCCGCAGCCGTTGATTACCGCCCACGCGATGTTGCCAGGCTTGCCCGACCGCGCTGCGGCGATAGCGTGGTTGGTCCCGAACAGCGCGGAGAGGACGGCCAGGCCACGTAGTTGCGCGCGCACGGGGTCGCCAAAGCCTGCGACGATAGCCGTCCCCGCGACCAAAGTACCCAGGTTCCAGATTGCGATCTCGCGCTGCCACCCGGGGTTGCTGCCCCACGCTGTAGTCGCGGCGAATTTTTCCGGAAACGCTCCCTGCACCACCAGCGCCACTGCGGTTCCTGCGAGCCACGCTGTAGTGGCCGAACGAACAGTCGGCAGATACATGGACGCCCCCTCGAAAGCTCGTCACTTGCCCGCGACTCAGAATACAAGCGGCATATTGTCGCTTGCCAAGTGATGGGACCACGGGTGTGCCATGAAGTCCGCAGGAGCACCAATAACCGATCCGAATTGTCAAGTGGTCCAGCGATCGGCGCCTACCACCGCGCTGGCGCCGGGTGATCGATGGTCAGGGGACGTTGGTAGGACAGATCGCTGCGGTCCCGGGTGCCGACCTGGTAACCCTTCTCCGTAAAGAATGAGGACTGGAGCACTCGAGCGTCGGCCAAAAACATGCCCTCCACCGTTGATCGCCGAACCATGATGCGCCACATGCCATCTCGTCGCTCCAAGCGGTCGACGTAGCGGCCGGTGATGAATTGCGCGCTCTTTCCGTCGGGTCCTATCAGTACGACAATGACATAGCTCTCGGCATGTGCAGTGTCTCCGTCGATCTCGCAGGTGTGGGTGGTGATGTTGTGCGTGTGCACGCGAGAGGTCTCCGCATGCGCGCGGTTCGCCCATTCGCCGTAATCAGGACCCGCATTGACGGCGTGGCCGTGCTCGTCGACGCCGTCCCTATGGTATGCCGACGTGATGAGGTCGACGTCGTGACGGTCGCAGCCACGGGCATGGCGGGAGATACAGTCGAGGATCTCTGTGCGATCCATCAGGTAGCGCACGTCCTGCTTAAGAGTGTCTTGCTGGACATACATGGTCATGTGGTCCCGCCTAACGCGTCGGTCAACGTCGACTAGATCGATGCTGGTGGCACTATACGAGTGTACAGCAGGAGTCGGGTGGACAATACGAGTAATCGACAGATCGGAAGGCCATGGCGACATCCTCGCGGCGTGTAGGCGCCGAAACGTCCAAGACGCGGGACGCCCTTCTCGACTGCGTCGAAAAAATGATGCTCGACGAGGGCTATCCCAGCGTCACCTACCGAGCGCTCGCAACGAAGGCGGGTGTCACTCCGAGCCTGGTTCAGTACTACTTTCCCAATCTCGACGACATTTTCGTTGCTGCCATTAGGCGCTACTCCGAGCGCAACTTGAGCTATCTCACCGAGGCACTGGAACGCCGCGCCGATGAGCCCCTGCGTGCGGTATGGGAGTACTCCTGGGAAGAGGCGACGGGAGCATTGATGACCGAGTTCATGGCCCTGGGAAACCACCGCAAGTCCATTCGCACCGAGATCGCCGCGGTGACGGAGAGCGTGCGCAAGATGCAATTGGATGCGCTTGTTGCCAAGTTCGGCAAGAACGCTCGACCAATCGGTGACCTGTCACTTCCAGCGCTGCAGCTCCTTATGTCGGGGCTGCCGAAGTTCCTCAACCTCGAAAAGGGCATCGGCGTGAAGTCAGCGCACGACGAGGTCACCAAAGCGTTCACGCGTTACATTGATGCCGTGGAACCACCCGCCAACCGCCGCAAGCGGAAACCGACCTCGCGCCGGCGCGGTGCAGCTAAGACCTAGGACTGGGGCGTGTCACGCGCCGCAGGACATCCCACGGTAGCCGTAGGCGGGATGCCGCTGACTGATGTCTGCGGTAGGCGCGTCAAACAGCTTCTCGCGCAAGGTTCCCAAACGGTACTCCTTCTGCATAAGGCCCTTGTCCTGAAGTACCGGGACCACATGCTCGAAGAATTCTTCGTAGCTCTCGGGCAGCAACGCGTTCATGACCTGCACCCCGTCGACTCCTGCGCCTCCAGGGACATCGCCGAAACAAACATGAGTTCCGCATGGGCGCTAGCGAATTGCGCCCTCGTCTCGGCTCGGCGGAAAACAACTTGCTATACGTCCGTCAGCTATACGATTGCATAGGGTTGCAGGTTGGGCAGACGCGCGCTCGTCGTCTGCCATCAACGCATGACGTGTGCGCACTGCCGGTGCGGATGGACATCGAACAGGTTCCGGTAGGACGGCGGTTGACGTCCTCCGTCGTCGGTGATGCCGTACCTGACCGCCAGTTCCGCACCGATCAGCGTCTGTCCGCTGACCGTCATCAAGTCCGGGTCGTTGTAGAGGGCCCAAATGACGTGTCCCGTCAGTTCGGGTGTCTCGGCGGATTCGATTATGTGACCGAACTTTTCCGGGTTGCTCGCAATGATCTTTCGTACCCTGTCGGTGAGTAGCGATCCCATCCAGATCGACACGGCCGCGATCCCATACTCACGCAAGTCAAACGCCATGTCGGCGGCCATCTTGTCGGTGCCGGCCTTCGGGACGCCGTAGGCGGGACCAAACGCGTAGTGCACCGCCCCTGAGGATGACGAGAACGCGACCAACCCCTTGCGCTGCGGAAGCATCAACGGCGCAGCATGGACTGTGGCGACGTAGCTGCTGCGCAGCCCCACGTTGAGTGTGTCCAGGACGCTGAGGGGTTCCTCCCAGAACTTGGTACGCCCCATCATCTCGTCACGGATGATGGCGGCATTGTTGACCAGTATGTCGAGCTGGCCCGCCTCCTCGCGGATCCGGTCGAACAACGCCTTGACCTGGTCGTCGTCCCCATGGTCCACGCCCACCGCGATGCCCTGGCCGCCCGCGGCGGTCACCTGGGCGGCTGTCTCGTCGATGCTGCCCTTGGACGGCGGTGCGGCGTCGCCCCGGGTGCGGCCGGTGACATAGACCGTACAGCCGTGGCTGCCAAGCGCGCGGGCGATACCAGCCCCCGCGCCGCGGCTGGCTCCCGTTACCAGGGCAACGGGCTTGTCGTCGGGCATGGATGTGCTCCTCACGGCCATATTTTGGCCGTCTCCTTGTATTCGGTGATGGGACGCGCCAAACCTTGTTCGGTACAGACCTTTTGCAGTCGCTGCACCGTCTCCGCCACACCCGGTCCCGATCTGCGGCCGGGAGTGAACGAAGCGGGTAAGTGACGCATGCCTTGAATCACGCCGATGCTGTCGTAGTGCACGGTCCCCTCCGCCACGCACCGATAGTCCGGCATCCGGTCGAGCACCGCGGTGAGCATGGACTTGAACACGGTGCGGGCCACATTGGAGCCGATACACCGGTGCACACCAAGTCCGAAGCTGAAGTGGCGGTTGCCCTTTCGGTCGAGGACGACGCTGTCGGGATCGCTGAACAGCGCCGGGTCGCGGTTGGCCATCGCCCAGGACAGCCACAGTCGCTCGCCCTCTTGCAGTCTGACGCCGAACATTTCCATGTTTTCGGCGATGGTGCGCGCGTCGCCGGGCGCCGGGGTGAAGTAGCGCAGGAACTCCTCGGTGGCGGGGTTTAGCAGGCTGTCGCGGTCTCGGCTGAGACGCGTGCGCTCCTCGGGGTGCTGCGACAACCACTCCAGTGCGTGCGCGGACAATGCAGTGGTGGTGTCGAAGCCGCCACCGATCAGCAGGTTAAGCATGCCGATCAGCTCGATATCGGGGGGCGGCTCGCCGTCGATGCGAAGCTTGGCTAGGGCGTCGATGATGCCGGGGCGGGGGTGTTCGCGGATCTCGACGAGATTGGCATAAAGGTCGACTCCCATCGCCAGATACAGCTCGCGCGTCCGTGCGGCCTCGGGCGAGTCGGGTTGCGTATAGACCAATGCATGTGCCGGCTCGTTGTAGACCGTCCACTTCTCCAGGGGGATCCCGAGCATCGCCAGTGTGAGCACAGCCGGTACCACGTTGGCCAGGTCGTCAACGAAGTCAATGCGCCCTGTCTCGATACGGTCATCGATACAGGCACGCGTGATCTGGTCGACGAAGGGTTCCCACCGCTTGACTGCCGCCGGCGACAGATACGGATTGAGCACCGTTCGGTAGTACCGGTGCTCTGGGTCGTCCATCTCGAGCATGCCGCCGCGGAAGTTCTCCGATTCGACCGTCAACGGTATGGAGATGCCTTTGTAGCCTCGGCGTTGATGGTGAACGTCGTGATCGTTGGAGAGGTGCGGGCACCGCGCGAGTTCGAAAACTTCGCGACCACCGGCGGCGACCCAGTGCCCGTCGTAGGTGTCGGTCCAGGCAATCGGACACCGCCTGTGCATGTCATGGGTGATTTCCAGGAATCGATCACGATAGTCGCCGGAATGGCGATCGAACGGGTACTGGGGAGCCTCGAACCGATCGACGGGCTTGCTCGACGGGGCACTCACGTCATAGCTCCGGTCGCCCGTCCTGTGCGGCGCGATTCGGAAGCGATCATGGCGCACAAGGTGTCGCCCTGACATCGCGTCGGGTCAACCCTGATCCGCATTGCGCCTCCGAAATACGTTGTTGTGCAGAATTTTTCGTTTGGTGTCGTCAAACAACTGCTCCCCCATTGACACCTATGACCTGTCCGTTGACATAACCCGCGCCCTCCGTGCACAGGAAAGAACACACCTCGGCGACCTCGCCGGCAACGCCGAGGCGCCCCGCCGGGATCGCTTGGATCAACACCTCCGTGCCGGGAAGCTTGCCCTCGTCCTGCTGCTGCCGAAGCATCGGCGAGTCAATGACATACGGCGGCACGGTATTCGCGGTGATGCCCTTGCGGGCGTAGTCCAGTGCGATTGTCTTCGTCATGGCGATGACGCCGCCCTTGGTGGCCGAATAGTGGCCCTGCCTCGGGGCGCCCTGTTGGCCTGCGGCGGACGAGATCGTGACGATGCGGCCCCAATTGCCCGCCACCATGTCCGAAAGCGCCGCGCGAGCGCACAGGAAGGTGCCGGTGAGGTTGACGGCCAGATAGCGATTCCACTCGTCGAGGCTGATCTGGTCGAACCGCGTGAAACCGGCGATCGCAGCGCTAGTCACGAGTATTTCGACAGGCCCAAGAGCGTCACGGGCATTGCTGAAAGCGGATATCACCGCTGCTTCGTCGGACACATCGGCACCGATGGCGATCGCCTGCGCGCCTGCCGCGTGGATCTCGGCGGCGACCTTCTCGGCCCGCTCGAGGTTTAGGTCCACAACGGCGATCCGATGGCCGTCGGCGGCGAGTTTCAGGGAAATCGCCTTGCCGAGGCCAGATGCCGCACCGGTTACCAAGGCCGTTCGGCTCACTCACATCACTCCTCGTCGCAGATGCCGCGCCCATGCGCTATACGACTGTATAGCGCCCTCACTGGCGGCACAAGAAGCTCGCCTCGCTCATACGCCCGCCGGGCCCGGCGCCCCATGCATGTACAGCGTCTGGCCAGAGCAAAAGCTGGATGCGTCCGAGGCGAAGAACAAGACGCCGTAGCCGATCTCGTCCGGTTCACCGAGACGGCCGAGACCGTTGGTCAACGCAATTGCCTCCGGATCCAGCCCATATCGCGCGGCATCGTCGGTCAAAGTGGCTGCGCGAACGGCGCCGACTGCGATTGCATTGACCCGGATGCCTTTCTTGGCCCACGCTGCCGCCATGGACCCGGTCAGATTGTTGACCGCCGCCTTGGCCGCACCATAGGGGGCCGCCTGCGGCATGGCCAGCAAGCTTGCGCCCGACGAGATATTGACGATCGCGCCTTTCCCCTGCGCCATCATCGGTTTGGCCGCCGCTTTCGACAAGTGCCATACGGCCTTGAAGTTCAGCGCCAGCACGTTTTCGAAGTCATCATCCGGCCACCTCATGATCGACTTCGTTTCGGCCCCGCCCGCGCAGTTGACCAAGACGTCGAGTCGGCCGAACTCATCGATGGCCTTGTCGACCAGTCCGCGACACGCTTGAGCGGTGGTGACGTCGGTAGAAACCGGCAGCGCATGGCGCCCCAGCGCCAGCACCTCTTTGGCCGTCGATTCCAGGGGGTCCGGGCGGCGCCCGGCTAGCACCACATTGGCGCCGTGCTCGGCCAGGACCAGCGCAGCCCCCCGCCCGATGCCGGTGCCACCTCCGGTGATGACTGCGACGCGGCCCTCGAGTGAAAACCGACTGTTCATTGCACTCCCTCAATGCGCCTGGATTGAACGGGCCTGGCCCGGTTGTACGATCGTACAGCGGCAGGCAACTTGCTTGTGCACGGTTGCTCGATAAATTGGCGGGCTGTACGGTTGTACAGCAGGAGTGCGAATATGAACTGCGGGCGAGGAGCCGATGTTGAGTGATCTGTACTACGACCCGTGGGACTTTGACATCGACTTGGATCCCTACCCGACTTATCGGCGCCTGCGAGACGAGCGCCCGGTGTACTACAACGATCGGCACAACTTCTGGGGGATAAGCCGTTACGCGGATGTCGATGCCGCGCTGAGAGACACGGCGCGGCTCAGTTCGGCGAAAGGCGACATCCTTGAAGTCGTCATGACAGATCCGGTGATGCCGCCGGGCATATTCATCAACGAGGATCCGCCATTGCACACGATTCATCGTGCGATCGTGTCCAAGGCGTTCACCCCGAAGAAGATGCGAGCCATCGAGGATAAAATTCGCGACTTTTGTGTTGCCTGTCTCGATCCGCTCATCGGTAGCGAACGCTTTGACTTCGTCAACGACTTGGGAGCCGAACTGCCCATGCGCACGATCGGAATGCTCGCCGGCATTCCCGACGCCGAACAGCCGGCCGTGCGGGCGCACGCCAACCAAGTGCTGCGTAACGAAGCGGGACAACCAATGGCGATCAAGAAGGACCGATACTTCACCGGTGAAATGTTCGGCGAATACGTGGAGTGGCGGGAGAAAAATCCTTCGGATGATCTGATCACCGAGCTGCTGAACGTCGAGTTCGAGGACGAAAACGGCATTACCCGCAAGCTGACCAAACAGGAGCTCACCGTATTCCTGGCGGTCGTCGCAGGGGCTGGCGTCGAGACAACAGGGCGAATGTTCGGCTGGATGGGCAAAGTCCTGGCCGAACACCCCGACCAGCGCAAAGAACTGGCCCAGGACCACCGGCTGATTCCGACGGCCATCGAAGAGCTGCTTCGCTTTGAGCCGCCCGGCCCGCACGTGGCACGCTACGTCGCCCGCGACGACGTCACGTTTCAAGGGCAAGTTGTACCGGCGGGCAGCGCCCTGCTGGTCATGCTGGCGTCAGCCAACCGCGACGAACGCCACTTCGACGACCCGGACAGGTTCGACATCCACCGAAAACCAGGCGGCCACCTGACGTTTGGCCGCGGAGCGCACTTTTGTGTCGGTTCTCCCTTGGCCCGCTTGGAAGGCCGCGTTGCGCTCGAAGAGGTGCTGAAGCGGTGGCCGGAATGGGACGTGGACATGGTCGAGGCGCGGCGCTCACGCACCTCCACCGTGCGCGGTTGGGACAGCATGCCGGCTGTCGTCGGCTGAGGCGAAAACACTGCCGGCTAGACGGCAAATACCTTGTGTTCCAACGCGTCTGGCCGTCACCGGTGCCCTTGCGGTACGGCATCAGTACGGCTACCAATGGCCCTCGGCCGTCGGGGGCAGCCGAAGCACGCGGCCGTGAGCTAGAAAGAAGTCGCTGATAGGCGAACCGTTGCAGTCCTTGAACATCGGATGAGCACGAAAATATTCAGATCGTGCCCGCAGAACGTAGCCGCTCAATTCCGGCCGCGTCGTAGCCCGCCAAGCGGGTGAGCACTTCTTCCGTATGTTGCCCGACGTGCGGCGCTCCCGGCGGTGCGAATCCGTCGTCGGGTTTGGTCTTGATGCACGTGCCCACCATTCTCTTCGAGGTCCCGTCAGGGTGTGCTTGCTCATAGACAAGTCGGCGTGCCTTCGTATGGTCGTCGTCGAATAGATCGGCGCCCAAAAACGCTGGCGCACCCGCGATATCGGTGGCGATAAAGAACTCGGTCCACTCCCTGCGAGTGCGGGACTTGAAGATCGCCGTCAACTCGTTGCGCAGCAGAGCCTCTGCCTCAACATCCTCCCCCGGCTTCCGGCGCCCCGGTTCATAAAGATCCATCCTCTCCAGTGACTCGCAGAATCTCAGCCAGAACTTGTCCTCCAAGGCGTTGAACACGACGTAGTTGCCGTCGTTCGTTTCGTAGTACTGGTAACGAAGCGAAGCGCGGATTCCTTCGCCGTAGGTGGGTCGACCGTTCGCCAGCGCTGCGAGCTGTTGAAAGTTCCAATTGATCGCAGCATCGACCTGCGCTACTTCGACGTACTGCGGCTTGCGGTCGCGCCCGGCAGCGTGCAGCGCGGCGAGTACGCCCATCGCTGCGTACAGCGGCCCCGCCAGAACACCTGTCGTCCCTGTCGCCGCCCCCGAAAGGCGTGGCGTTCCATCCGCATCGATGATCGGCGGGCTCAAGCCGGCGAAACAGTCGAAGGACAACCCGTGCGTGGCTAATCGGGTGTAGGGCCCATAGCTGCCCATGCCGTTGAGCACGCAGTACACAACTGCCGGGTTGACTGCGACGATCTCGTCGTAGCTGAAGCCGAGCCGGTGCGCGGTTCCATAGCGTAGGCCATCGATTACCACCGCAGATGTCGCGGCCAGGCGGCGAAACACCTCTTGACCCTCAGGCGTTTTCAGGTTGATCGCCACACTCTTTTTGCCGCGATTCCAGTGCGAGTCCTGCAGTTCCCCGCCGGAAACCGCCGCACCGCGGAAGCCGCCGCCGCCAGGCGGCTCCACCTTGATTACCTCTGCACCGAGATCAGCCAGGTGCCCGCCCAGTGCATCCGCGGAGAAAAGTGACACTTCAAGAACCCGGACGTCTTTGAGAAATTCCAACACGCGACCTTTCAGAGTGCGGTGCGACTACAGCATGGTGATCGACTTCAGCTCGGTGTATTCCTCGAAGCCCCAGCGACCCTGCTCTCGGCCGAGACCGCTTTGCTTGAAGCCGCCGAACGGCCCGCCGCCGTTGAACATGCCGCGGGCCGGTAGAGACCAGCCCGGACCCTGCCCTCCGCCCGGATTGGCTCCTAGATCGATACCGGGTGCGACAGTCTGCACCATGATGGTGCCGGTTCTGACCTGCCTCGCGACGTTGAATCCCTTCGCGGCGTTGCGAGTCATTACCAGACCCGCCAAACCGTAGATGGAGTCGTTCGCGATGCGGATGGCTTCGTCTTCGGAGCGATAGGTCATCACCGCCAGCACAGGCCCGAACACCTCCTCCTGACATAAGGACATGTCGCTGCGACAGTCGACAAATGCCGTTGGCTCGTAGTAGAAGCCACGTTCGAGATGTTCGGGACGTTTGCCACCGACCACCAGCCGCGCGCCGTCCTGCAGGCCCGCCGCTACGAAGGATTCAACTCGCCGACGCTGCTGATCCCTGATCAACGGACCAACAACAGTCGTGGGATCACGCGGGTCCCCGACCGTGATCATCGGAGCCATGGCTTTGAGGCCCTCGACATAGGCGTCGAGCAGATGCTCGGGCAACAGAAGTCGCGACGTGACGGTACATGCCTGTCCTGCATGCATCAGCACCTGCCCGAATCCTATTCCCGCGACGTCACTTTCGGTGAGATCGTCGAGGACGATGTGCGCGCTCTTGCCGCCTAGTTCCAGCTGTGCGCGTTTCATCGTTGCCGCCGATAGTTCACGAATCCGCCGCCCGGTCGCCGTCGAACCGGTGAACCCAATCATGTCAACGCCTTTGTGGGTACACAGCTCCTCTCCCACTTCCGCACCGCCGACAACCACATTGAACACACCGGGCGGAAGGCCGGCTTCCTCACTGACCTTGGCCAACTCCAGGGCGTTCATCGGAGTCCACGGGTGAGGCTTGAGCACCACAGTGCAGCCGACGGCCAAGGCAGCCAAGCACTTCTGAATGTTGATGGAGAAGGGAAAGTTGAACGGTGTGATGACGCCGACCACCCCGACCGGTTCACGAACCACCGTCACGCCGCCCAGGCCGGTCGGCGTAACTATAGGTCCGCCCGGTGTCTCCACCCACGCCACATCGTGTTCGACGAACTCGCCGTAGTAGTGGGCGGCCTCGATGGCACCGCCAACCTGAATCAGGTCCGTGATGAAGCCGGTCGAACCGATCTCGGCGACGACTAGCTGCCTTAGCTCCGCTTTGCGGTCATCGAGAATCTCAGCGAACCGCTTGATGATCTTCCCCCGCTCCCGCACGGGCATCCACGGCCACGGACCTTCGTCGAATGCTCGCCGGGCAGCCTCGATCGCCATCGCCGCCTGCTTTGGTCCACCGTCGACGACTCGGCCGATCACCTCTTCATTGGACGGATCGATAACATCGATGAGGCCGAGGGCGTTGTCGCTCAACCACTTACCGTCGATGAAGCTCTGGTACTCCCGCATCAAACGAGCCGTTGGCTACTTCAGCGTCGGATATGGGGCGGGCTCAAAGTCGAACACCCGGCGAGCATTACCCTGCAGCACCTTGTACTTGTCGAGGTCGGACCGGCCGTCGAGCGCCTTGTGAGCGGCCAGAAGGGAGTTGGGCCAGAGGCTGTCAGTGTGCGGATAATCCGTTTCAATCATCACATTGTCGACACCGATGGCGTCGAGGTTAGCTGCCCCGAAGTCATCCTCAATGAAGCAGCCGTACATGTGGTCGCGGAAGAGCTGGCGCGGTGACTCCGGAAAAACCTCGGGGTCGGTGGGCACCGGGGTCAAGCGCATCGTGGCCGGATCCACCGCCCAGTTGTTGGCGCGCAGATACTGGTAGTCGGTGGCGACATGCTCGGCACGCTCGATGAGGTAGGGGATCCAGCCGATACCGCCCTCGGCCAGCACGATCTTCAGGTCGGGATACTTCTGCAGCTTGCCCGAGAACAACCAATCCGTGGTCGAGTTCGCGAGATTGAGGTTGATGTTGACCGCCTGAACCCCAAAAGGTGCGTCAGGCGACGTAGTGGGGCTAACCGACGACGAGCCGATGTGTGTGCACAGCGGCATCTTCGTCTCGTTCACCGCCGCGAAGAAGTCGTCCCATGCCCCCGAGTGGATGGACGGAAATCCCAGCGGGTGCAGGTTTTCCGAGAAGGCAATAGCTTTGGCGCCCTTGCCGGCGCACCGTAGCGTCTCCTCGACGGCCAAACGGGTATCCCACAACGGAATGATGATCATGGGGATATAGCGACCGGGCGCCGCCGCGCACCACTCGTCGATGACGAAGTCGTTGTACGCACGCACGCATTTGAGACCTAGGTCGCGGTCACCGAGGTGGGCGAACATCTGACCACAGAACCTTGGGAAGAACGGAAAGTTCAGCCCCGCAATCACGTGATCCTCGTTCATGTCAGGGATGCGGGCAACCGGGTCGAAGTAGGCACGGGGCATCTCGTCGTAATTCACTGGCAACGGGGAGTACTCGGCCGGCCTCTGGTGAGCCGCGACCAAGATGCCCAAAACCGACGCGCGCGCTTGGTCGTATATCCACGTATCGATGCCGTCGATGCGCTCCACGCGCGGCACTCGATCGCGGTCGGCAGCCGACGCGCGGTCGACCCACAGGTTCGGGGGCTCGATGATATGGTCATCGACGGAGATCATCCATTGAAGATCTTGTTTGTCCACGGGTTCCTCCCTGATTTCGCTATTACGTTGGCTGCGAAAACGATTCGGCGGTCGCCTGCCGCCTCTCACCGGCCGATGCGGGCGCCCGGCGTGAAGACGACAGGCAGAGCGCGGTAGCCCCGAGTGACCGAATTCCCGTGGAAATCAACCTTTGCCCCTGGGGGGATGGAGTAGTCGGGTATGCGACGCAGGGTCTGTTCGACGCCCACCCGAAACTCGAGTCGGGCGAGATTGGACCCCAGACAGCGATGGACGCCGGCTCCGAACCCGAGGTGGCGATTTGTCTGTCGATCGAGAATGCACTTGTCCGGCTCGTCGAACTCGCGGGCGTCGCGGTTGGCGGCCGCATAGTTCACGACGACCGTCTCCCCGGGGCAGAACTTCTGGCCGCTTAGTTCAACCTCTTCCGCGACTGAGCGATGCAGTCCGTGGACCGAACCTGCGAACCGGATGAATTCTTCTATCGCTGTAGGCATCAACTCGGCTTCGCGTACGAGTCGGTCGCGCTCCGAAGCATGGGTGCCCAGATAGAAAAAGGCGAACGACATTGCACTAGAAGTTGTTTCAAGCCCCGCTTGCACCAGCAGAAGCGCATTCGCGACAGCGTCGTCGAAGCTCAACTTCTCGCCGTCGATCTCGGCGGCGAGCAAAACATCGATCAGGTCGTCACGGGGCGGTTCACTACGACGTTTGTCCATCTCGTCGCGCACGCGATGGTAGAGATTCGTCATCGCACCGATTCGGACCTCTTCGCTCTCACCATTGATTCCGAGGTCAGCCGCCTCGATGTAGAGCGGCACGTCCTCAACGGGCATGCCTAGCAAATGCCGGAAGAACACTATCCCGGGTTGCTGCCATGCGACGTGGGCGAGGTCGCCACGGCCCGATTCGATGAAGTTGTCGATCAACCCATCGGTGATCGCGCGCACCTGGGGCTCCAGGTCCTTCATCCGGCCCGGGGAAAAATATGGGTTGAGAACTTTGCGAAGCTGCTGCTGTCGTGGTGGATCCAAGTTGATCACGATGTCGCCAAACGACGTCGGGTTGCCCCCGACTGGCTTGCTGGAGAAGCTGCGCCAATCGCGCAAGATCTCGTAGCAGTCGTCGTAGCGGGTGGCGACCCACGCGCCCCCCGGAGTCTGTCCCAGGAAAGGGACATCCTGGTGACTGAACGGTCCGTTCTCGCGCATCACCGCGTAGACCTCGTAGAGGAATTCTTGGTCGTCGAAGTCTTCGTGACGAAGATCGAAGTTCCGCGCGTGCTCCTCCGGTGATTTGCTCACCATGGGTAGTCCTTTCCGCCCCCGCCGACCTCGATACACCGCCAGCGGTCAGCCTGGCTCGACAGCCAGCACCGAGGGACCGCCACATTCCAGGCACGCTGCATTGCGCCGGCCCTCGGATTTCTCGCACACGCCGAAATTTGCTTTGGCAGCACAGTAAATCGTCGACTGCGAGGAGTCAAGTCACACTCGATAACTACCGGAAAGCACTTGAGATCAACGGGCCCGCGCAGTGCGCGCGAACGCGCGGCACACATGCAGGCTTCCCCTCCGCCCACGGCTGCTCGCTAAAGTGTGTGTGATGACTGCAAGCGCGCGGCGACGAGTTCGCGACAAGGACGGCAAACAGCGAGCCCTCCTTGAAGCGGCTGCTGAGGTCTTTGCCGAAGCGGGATACGCGGCCGCGGCGACAAAGGAGATCGCCCGTCGCGCCGACTGCTCGGAGGCAATGCTGTTCCACTACTTCGGGGACAAGCAAGGCATTTTCGAGCAGGTTGTTTCCCGACAGATTGCGGACCTCGTCAGCGAGGCCGAGGAGCAGGTTGTGGCGGCCCTGCCTGCGCGCTTCGAGGACTATATCGAGCAGCTTTTCTTTGCGAGACTCAGGATCGATGACCGGGACACCGGTGTTCCCGGCTGGGACATTTCGGGTCGGGCGCTATCAGATCCGGACTTCTCGCTGCGCGTGCTGCAACCCAATCACGCACGCCGTACGGCCGTTATTGCCGAAGGTGTTCGCCACTACCAAGCCGCGGGGCAAATCAGGGCCGACGTCGACGCCGACCTGTTCGCCGAGCTGCTGGCCAATTTCATCATCTTCACAACGAGTCTCGGACCACGCTGGTTTGGTACCGGCGAATCAGATATCCGCGCGCAAATCGAACTGGGTTCGCAAATCCTCGCCAAAGGGGTAACCACGTCGACTGCGAAGCCACCCGCCAAACGCAGCGGGCGGGTCCAACGGTCCCCCCAAGTGCGTGCGGCCGACTGAAAGCCCCAACGACTCAACCCAGCCGGGCTTATCGAGTCGCACTTGACGCCTCAGCTTTCCCGTCGCTAGCGTCGTTGCCAAGCAAGCCGCCATTGCGCGGATGCAGAACACCCTGCTCGATCGGCACGAGCGTGAGGACAGGAAGTGGCATGTGTGCACTCATCGGGGCGGGTAACTCACTTCAGCAGACATTGACACGGAAAGCCGCACGATGATCGCTCTGCGTGGGGTTCGTGTCGTTGAGTGGGCGACGGAAATTTCGGGTCCGTACTGCACCAAGTTGTTCGCCGACCTCGGAGCGGATGTCATCAAAATTGAGAATCCGGACGGAGATCCTTTCCGCGGCAGAACTTTTGGTGACCGACACGACGCCGGCGCGCTGTTCAAATTCTTGAACGCCGGCAAGCGTTCGGTCGTTGGCACTTCGTTAACCGACCTGGAGCCTCTGATCGTTTCCGCCGATGTGTTCGTCGATTCTCTGGGCCCCGGAGCACTCGACCGCGAGGCCCTCCTACGGCGAGCGCCACACCTGGTGATCGTGGCGCTCTCTCCTTACGGGTTGACCGGACCGTACCGGGACCGACCCTCGACGGAGTTCACGATCCAGGCCGAGAGCGGAACCCTGGCGTTGCGGGGTCGTCCGGACCAACCGCCGATTCAAGCCGGTGGCCGAGTCTTCGAATGGGTGCTGGCCAGCTATGCCGCCGTCGCGGCGCTGGGCGCATTGCGGCGAGTTCAACTCGGCGGCGCAGGCGAAATCGTGGACTGCTCATTGCTGGAGACGTGTCACCTCAGCGCCAGCGGATTCGCTGACATTTACCACGAGTTGGCCGGTCGTCCGCCTTTGACCGTGCCGGGGCGACAGGTTGAAATCCCTTCCATCGAACCAACGGCGGACGGATGGGTGGGCTTCAATACCAATACCCGCCAACAATTCGAGTCGTTCCTGGCAATGATCGGCCGACTGGACCTGCTCGACGATGACCCGGCGTGGGCCCTCGCCACGACGCGGTGGGAACGGCGGGACGAGTGGAATCGGATTGTGCGGCAATGGACGACGCAACGTCCCACAGACGAGATCGTCGCGTTGGCCTCCGATCTGCGGATCCCCGTCTCACCCGTCAACAATGGCCAGACCGTGTTGGGCCACCCGCAATTCGCGGCGCGCGGCGTGTGGGGCACGTATGCCGACGGCAGCTTTACCCACCCGTTGGCGCCCTACCGGATCAATGGCCGACGACCGGCCCCCACCGCCGGTGCTCCCCCGCTCGGCGAAATGGCAAAAGTACCCGCCCACAACAGGATTACGACCGCGAGCGACCGTGCACCTGGGCTTCCTCTGGAGGGCATACGAATTATCGACGCGACAGCATGGTGGGCGGGTCCCTCCTCCACCCACATTCTCGCCGCGCTCGGCGCTGAGGTCATTCACCTGGAGTCGACGGACCACCCGGACGGCGCACGGATGGCGGCCGCGGCGTTCGCCGCCCAACCTCAGTGGTGGGAGCGGTCGGGGATGTACTTGGCGACCAACGCCAACAAGCGAGGGCTGACCCTCGACCTGTCTTCGCCGGAAGGGCGGGGGCTGCTTTTCGGCCTTGTCAAGTGCTCAGACATCCTGGTCGAGAACTTCTCACCCCGCGTCTTCGACAACTTCGCCATCACGTGGGAGGCCGTCAGTGAGCACAACCCCCGTATCGTGATGGTCCGCATGCCTGCCTTCGGTCTCGACGGACCGTGGCGCAACAACGTGGGTTTCGCCCAAACGATGGAGCAGATGACCGGAATGGCTTGGGTGACCGGTCACGAGTACGACCAGCCGCGAATCCCCAGAGGCCCGTGTGACCCACTGGCAGGAATGCACTCCGCATTCGCCATGCTGGCAGGACTCCGGCGACGCGACGAAACCGGCCAAGGGTCGCTCATCGAAGTATCAATGGTTGAGTCCGCGCTCAACGCCGCCGCCGAACAGGTTGTCGAATTCACCGCCTACGGGAATTTGATATCGCGATTGGGAAACCGCAGCCGCGACGCCGCCCCACAAGGGCTCTATCCATGCGCGGGAACCGAACGATGGCTGGCGATCTCGGTCGCCACGGACGAGCAGTGGCGCCTACTCAAGTCGGCTCTGCGCGAACCGGATTGGGCGAACGATCCCGCGTTGGACACTCGTGACGGGCGCGTGCGGGCACATGACGTGATCGATAAGCACCTCGAGCAATGGGCTGCCCAATACGATTCCGCGGCCGCCGCACAGTTGCTCGTCGAACATGGTGTTCCGGCTGCGGATTTGGCCGACGCCAGGGTCGGTTCGATGCACCCTCAGCTGGCAGCACGGGGCTTCTTCGAAAGCCTCGACCATCCCGTCGTGGGAACACATCATGTGCCGGCGATTCCCTTCAGGTACCGCAGCGTTGAGACGTGGTATCGGTCGGCAGCGCCGACTTTAGGGCAGCACAACGCGAGCATCCTCGGCGACCTACTGGGCCTCGACGCCGCATCGATTGCAGCGCTCACAGAAAAAGGAGTTATCGGGACCAGCCCAGGCGGATTGGATTAGACAACGTGAAACTTCATGTTGACAGGGAAACGTGCCAAGGCCACAGCCGTTGTTACGCGGCGCATCCCGAATTGTTCGACATCGACGACGAAGGGACCGCCTTCGTGACCATGGAAGATATCCCGTCCGGGTGGGAAGACCGGGCGCACAACGCAATCGCGAACTGCCCGGAGCGTGCCATACATATCCTCGAGGAGTCGCCATGAAGACCAAGGGAGCAGTTCTGTGGGGGCTGAACGAGAGGTGGTCGGTGGAAGAGATCGAACTCGATCCGCCACAGGAAGGCGAGCTACTCGTCGAGTTCGAAGCCACCGGCCTATGCCACTCCGACCACCACATCCGCACCGGCGACATGTTCGGGGTGAGTTTTCCCTTGATAGGTGGGCACGAAGGGGCGGGCGTCGTTCAGGAGGTTGGTCCGGGAGTCCGCGATATAGCGGTGGGAGACCACGTGGTCACGTCGTTCCTGCCGGCGTGCGGCCGCTGCCGCTGGTGCGCCACGGGCCGCCAAAACCTCTGTGATTACGGGGCGATCATCCTGGCGGGGGTCCAGGCCGACGGCACCTTCCGGCGCCGAGCCAGAGGACGGGGCATCGGCGCCCTTTCCGGTGTCGGCAGTTTTGCTCAATGGGGCGTGTTGTCGGAGACATCAGTGGTCAAGATTGACAACGATGTACCGCTGTCGCGCGCGTGCCTTCTCGGCTGCGGTGTCACCACCGGCTGGGGTTCGGCCGTCAATACTGCAAACGTCAGTCCGGGCGACGTCGTCGTGGTGGTTGGCTGCGGAGGCATCGGCAGTGGTGCCATTCAGGGCGCGCGGCTGGCAGGAGCGGAGCAAATCGTCGTGGTGGATATCGAACCGAGCAAGCGCGACAAAGCCTTTGAGTTCGGCGCCACGCACTTTTCCACCTCGCTGGAGGAAGCGACCCAGCTCGTCGCCGAGATTTCGCGCGGAGTCATGGCCGACTCGGCCATCCTCACCCCCGGCAAGCTCGAAGGCGCGATGATCAACGACGCCCTCAATGCCGTACGCAAGGGCGGTGCCGTTGTGGTGACCGCCCTGGCATCGATGTCCGACGTGACGCCGACGCTACCGCTGACGTTGTTCACCCTGTTCCAGAAACGCCTCTTGGGCAGCTTGTACGGCGAAGCCAACCCGCGAGCAGACATCCCACGACTGATCAGCCTCTATCGAAGCGGCAAGCTGTTGCTCGACGAAGCCGTCACCACCGAGTACAAGCTCAGCGACATCAATGAGGCCTACGAGGACATGCTCGCTGGCCGCAATATTCGAGGGGTAATAATCCATGAACACTGAGTCGCGTGGAACGAGGAGCCGTTCCAGTTGCTAGGCCGCGCAGTTAAACAACGCCGAACGTGTGCGCTGGGCTGCAATGGGCGCTTCGTTTGGAAGACACTGAATCATGTTGCGCGAGACAATGTCTGCCGTGCAAACGTTGGGGGTGCCGACACCGCGGACCCACGCTTAGAAGCCACCAGCGACCTGTACCACCGCGCGGCCGGAGAAACCTCCGACGCGCACCTGGTCGAGTACCTCCTTCACCTCCTTAACGGGTATTTCATGAACAACGTCCGAGAGATGCCGTGGCTTGCCAGTCCCGCCGAGCTCATTCCATAGTTTGCGGCGCGGACCGATGGGCAATTGCACGGAGTCGATGCCAAGCAAAGCCACACCGCGCAGGATGAACGGCATAACCGTCGTATGGAGTCCGGCGCCGCCAGTCAATCCACTGGCCGCGACCGCGCCACCGTATTGCACGGTGCTGAGGACATCGGCGAGCGTCGCGCCTCCGACGCAATCGACGGCCCCGGCCCAGCGCGTCTTGCCCAGCGGCCGCGGCTTGGCATCGGGATCTTGAGGCAGCCGTCCGATGACCTCGGCTGCACCCAGCGCTTTGAGTCGATCGGCGAGACCGGGCTTACCGGTCGACGCCACGACGTGGTAGCCCGCCGCGCTCAGTAGGTCGATGCTGACGGATCCGACGCCGCCGCTCGCGCCCGTTACCACTACAGGCCCGTCACCGGGCATAACCCCGTGCCGCTGCAAGGCAACCACGCTCATGGCGGCGGTGAAGCCGGCGGTTCCAATGGCGGCTCCCTCAAATGGACTAAGTGATCCGAGTTTGACCACCCATTCTGCGGGGATCCGCGCATATTCAGCGTAACCCCCATGCCTACCAGTGCCGATCTCATAACCGTGCGCCAACACCAGCTCCCCCACGGAGAAGTCATCGGAATCCGATTCCACCACCTCACCGGTGAGATCAATGCCGGGCGCGATTGGATAGCTGCGTACCACCCCACCTTTCGGGCTTAACGCCAAAGCGTCCTTGAAATTGGCGCTTGAATAATGCACTTTCACGAGAACTTCGCCCGGCGGCAGCTGAGACAAGTCTAGTGTTTCGACCGCCGCGTCGATGCGGTCTTCGTGCTGCCGTGCAACGAGCGCCCGAAAGGTGGTGTTGGGTCCCATAGAACGCTATGTCTCCTCGGTTGATTGCCATCGTCTTCAGCGCAGTTGTCGATGCGATCAGCGCGCCGAGCGCCACCCGCACGCCGAGACGGTCGCCAGCGCGCGCACGGCCGCTCGGCAATGACGATGTCTACTTACTGTCATATGACAATACCAGAAATGGGTAGTGCATATTTCCCGATATCGAGAGTACGATTCTCGCCAAAGTGGCTCAGCCGTCCGCCGAGGCCTGCTGACGCGCACTGTTACCTCGGTCCGCGAAGTAGGGGCAATATGGTGGTCTTATGGCGTTTTTCTGGATAGGCGGGCAACTGTGACTTCAGGTGAACCCCTCGCTGAGACCGCTGCGGCCACAGACAGCACAAAGAGCTGGCAGGAGCGAGCGATCGAGCGTCGCCTCGGGGAAGCTCGCGCTTTGGCGGTGGCACGCAGTACGCAATTCATGGCGACCGCCTTGGAATTGGTCCAGGAATCGGGCCAGGCGAACTTCACGTTGCAGGCTCTCGCCGATCGAGCGAATCTCAGTGTCCGAACCTTCTATCAACACTTCGCCGGCAAGGACGAACTTCTGCTGGCTTTGTACGAAGACGTAACCGCGCAGTACACCGAGGCCGTACGTGCTCAGGTGCAGGCTGCCGATGGCCCCATGGCGCAATTGGAGGCGTGGTGCCGGGCCGTCCTCTCGAGACCCGGTGCGTCGCAGGAGGTAGGCGCCCGTCTCGTGCTTATTTACAACCTGAGCCTGGAGCTGGATAACCCGGAAGCGTTTGCCAAAGTGTGGGAGCCACACCGTCAGTTGCTGACCCAGATCCTGACCGCATGTTCACAGGCAGACCTGATTCGACAAGACCTCACGGTGAAGCAGTTGACGTCTCTGCTGGGCTCGACGATGACATCTCTAGGACAGTACAACGCGCTGCACGGCGGTATCGAGGAGACCGAGTTGACGGAGGATGTCGTCTGGTCCTGGTGCAAGAAAGCGGTTGCCGGGACGACAGCGACGTCAGGCGACGGGTAGCGGCCCGCCGTCTTGTGGCGTCGGGCGTCGGGGTGGTGTCAACCTCCGACAGGGGCTGATCGCTGTTGCGACCGCAGACGCGCGGCTGCTAATTCACGTAACTCGCCGACTCTGACTTTGTCACTGCCGGTCAGCGAAATGTCGTCATCATCGAAGAACAGCACGTGACGTGGCACCTTGTAACTCGCGAGGCGCTCCCGAAGAAACGTTCGGATCTTCTCGGCCTCCATACTCGAGTGGTCTTGTGCGACAACGCAAGCAACGACGACCTCCCCGAGCGTCTCGTGTGGGACACCAACGGTTCTGGCCACCTTGACGGTGGGATACCGGGCCAAGATCTCGTCGACTTCCAGCGGCGAGACGTTCGCACCGCCCGTCTTGATGATCTCGGTAAGCCGGCCCGTCCAGAACAACCGCCCCACCTCATCGAGGTAGCCTCCGTCGCCGGTATGAAAGAAACCTTCGGCGTCGAGCGTCTCATCAAGCGGCGTGCCGATATAGCCAAGCATGAGGGTGGGCCCCTTCACACAGATCTCACCGCTCGTACCTCGCGGCACAACGTCGCCGGTCAGGGGGTCGACGATCTTCAACGTCACGCCTGGTAGCGCAACGCCCCAACTATTGGCGTGTTGCTCAGGTGGTGTGTTGAGGTCGAAAATGGTTGAAATCGTGAATGTTTCAGTATTGCCGTAGGCATGGTCGGGCAGATGCCATTCGTGGGAGACCGTTGGGTGACGTGCGATCGGCGTCTTGACGTCTGCGAATTTCATGCTGCTGAGATCGACACAGGACCAATTGGGGGCAGCCTCGATCTGGGCCCACTGGTGCGGCCATGCGAACGGGTAATTCACCTGCTCGGATGCCATCAACTCAAGCGCTTCGGTGGCAACGAACGTGGACTGCAGCACCAAGCATCCGCCGGCAGCGAGCGTCGCGCCCAGCGACATGACGAAATTTCCCGACCAGAAATAACCGTTGGCCGACCAGCAGCGAATGTTGTCTCCCGGTTCGAAGCCGCATACCCGCCGGAAACGCCACATCTGGATGGTCATGCCGCGATGCGCGTTGAGGATGCCCTTGGGCTTACTCGTCGAACCCGACGAAAAGAAGAGGGCGCCTGCGTCACTCGGCTTCGCCGACGTAGCCGTCGCCATGACCAGTTCGCGCGGTTGCCCGGCGCCCCGAGCCAAGAACGTGGCCCAGTCGTCGGCACCGGGACCCGGCTGACCGACCAGCACGAGATCCCGCAGGAACGGGAATTTCTCCGATTGCAGCGGCGCAGAGTAATTTTCAGCCAGCTCGGGCAGGAGGTCGGCCAGCACCGCGAGGAAGTCGGTCTTCAGCACCTGACGTTCGAAGAGCAACAGCGCAACATTGGATGCAGTGAGCAGATACTCGAGCTCGTCCGCTGTGGAAAAGGTGCTCAAAGCCACAGCAACACCGCCGGCCATCGAGATGCCGAAGAACGCAGCCACCCACTCGGGACGGTTGGTCATCAGCAGGCCCACCCGGGCGTCTTTCCCGACGCCACTCGCTCGCAGGGCGGCCGCCACCTGCATGGCTTGCTCCCACAGTTCGTCGTACGTCCAACGGGTTTCCCCCTCCGCCGAGTGGAACACCAGAGCTTCACGCTCGCCGTACATCGATGTGACGTCGCGCAGGAAACCGGGCAGTGTGAGTGCGCCGAGTCCGGGCTCCTCGCTCAGCGGCGGGCCTGCCGAGATCGACGGAGCTGGTGCAATGTTGGTCGTCATCAGGGGCCTGGGTTGCTCAGAACGGCAATTCGATCTCGGCCGTGCACTTCACGAGCTCTTCACCGTTCTGGTTCTTCAGGTGCACCCTCACCTGGACCAGCGGCATACCCCACGCCGACTCTGACTGCTTGTCGATGACCTCGCCCTCGAAGTAGGTCACGTCGCCTTCGAATGCGGGGCCGCGGAAGTCGGCTTTGCTGTGCCGCACCATTCCGTTGTGGCCTGCCCAGTAGGCGAGATAGTCGGTGCACCACGCGCCCATCGTCGCGCCGTACCCGTACGCGCGGGCCATACCCACTTCGCTAGCGCGATCAGCGTCGATGTGCCCTCGTGACGGTCCGAGGTAAAGGCCGTCACGCTTGCGCGGATCGATTAACGCGTCTTCCTCGTCGAACGCGAAGTCTTTCCCGAAACCGGGATCTTGATACACCCACGGGTCGTCGACACCTTCTGGCGCGACCCAGTAGAACGAGCCCCAGGTGTTGAAGACGAACGCGCGATACTCGGTGGTGAAAGTGGCGATGCTGTGGGGCCCGATGATCCGCCGCGGCAACGTATCCCCCACCTTGACCTCGTCAAAATGTGGTGAAATGCCGGACCGATTGGATTCCAGCCAGTCCCGGCGGATCCGGTCGACCTCCTCGAGTTCCAACTGCGTCCAGCGCTTGATCTCGCCGAGTTGGCTTTCGAACATCCCGCGCTTGGTCGCCTCTTCGTAGAGGTAGCGAATAGCAGTGGAACGTTCGCGGGCCACCAACACCCCGTGCTGGTTCTTGTGGACGGTGTCGCCTCTCGAAAACATCGTCGGTCCAGCGAATTTCGTCTCGACCACTTTGTAGTCGTGGAAACGACGCTGCTGAAAAAGCTGGTCCCCTGGGCGCACGGGACAGCCGTAGAACCACCACTCCTCGCCACCGAAGATCAAGTGACTCTTCGGGATATGACCGACACAGGCAGGTGCCGCACCGTGCCCGTAATCGAGTGCGACCGCAATGGACTGCGGAGCGATGAGGCCGCCGAAGGCCGAATCGCGAGCGAATCGCTCATCCCAATGCAACGGGTTCGGATAGTCCATCGCCATGACCCAGCGACGAATGTCTGACGAGCTGCACGGATCCCACAACTGTCCGCCACCGATGGGCTTTCCGACCCGATGGTCGACGTCGGACACATCCATCTCGACACGCGACTGTTCGTCCGCTGCCGAACTCGGCTGCCTTGCCATAATGCCTCTCCTGCTCGGTAGCGGTGGCCTCGATGACCGGCGGGTCGCCCGGTCGTGCACTTCGTGCTCGCACGACGTCCTCGCGCAACTGCTCAGAACCCACCTGCCAGGCGATATCTCCCAGCCGAATACACCCAGGACGAAGTCCGCTAACGCTGAATGCTGCTATCCGCTCACGGCGATTGTCAACACTTGCCTACGTTGACTTTCACTTCCGGAGAACATTATTCTCGCAGCAGACCATCAACTGAGACGGAGCGAGCGTGCTTCTTGAGCTCGATGACGACCAGCGCTTTTGGCGTGACACGGTCCGGGAAGCGGTGGACAAGCAGTGCCCGCCCTCCTTGGTCCGCCAGGTCGCCGAAGGACGTTCGACCCCCGACGACCTGTGGCAGTGGTACCGCAATCAGGGGTGGACGGAACTGGCCGATGCAGACAACATGATCGAACTCATCCTGGTCCTCGAGGAGCTGGGACGCGCGTCGGATCCGACACCGTTTCTTGCTTCGCTCACCCAGTTCGCGCCCTTGGCCGGGGACCACTACGACCCTTCCCAGGCCGGCACCGCGGTTTGGAAAGGGGTCACCACCCGCAGTCAACGCGACGGCTGGGTCCTTGACGGTGTGGCCCGATTCATCCTCGACGGTGATCGCGCAGATCGCCTCGCAGTCACCACCGCATCGGGGGTGTTCATCGTCGACCGAAACGCGGTGCTCACCCGCCGAGTCAAGACATTCGACCCCGTCCTCCATGTCGCCGACCTATGGTTCGATTCCGTCCCGGTCGACGAGCAGGACCGTGTCCGTACCGACGGCGAACGGGCGTTTCAGATCGCGCTCACTGGCGTCGCGATCACGATTGTCGGTGCGTGTCGACGCATTCTCGATCTGACCTTGGATCACCTCAAGCAGCGTCGGCAGTTCGGGGTCGTGATCGGGTCATTCCAGGCGCTCCAGCACAAGGCCGTCGACATGTACGTGGCGATCGAGCGCGCCCGTGCGCTGGCTTACTTCGCAGCGCTCACCATCGCCGCCGACGATCCGCGCCGTCGCCTCCTGACCCGAATGGCGAAAGCCGCTGCAGGCGAGGCACAGTCGCAGGTCGTCCGCAGCGGGATGCAGTGCTTCGGTGCGATGGGACTGACCTGGGAGAACGATCTGCAGTTCGCCGTCAAGCGTGCCCGGGCAGGCGAAGTTTTGCTCGGCAGCGCTGAGGAGCACCGCGCATTCATCGCGAAGGAGTATGGTGCAGCTGACTTTTGACGACGACGTCGAAGCCTTCCGGGCCGAGTTCGCGGCGTTCCTCGACGAACACACGCCATCGGAGGCCCTCACCCGGGAGCGACCGCGTTCGGTGTCGCACATGCCGCAGTGGGCCAGGGACTGGCAGCGCCTGCTGTTCGACCAAGGGTGGCTGCTGCCCGCCCAGCCGCCGGAGTTCGGGGGGCGCAATGCCACGGTACTCCAGCAGTTCGTCCATCTCGACGAACTGTGTCGCCGCAGGATCTTCCACAGCTTCAATCCGCAGGGCGTCAACATCGTTGCGACGTCGTTGATATCGTTCGGCACCTCCGAACAGAAGCAACAGTGGGCCGTACCCGTGTTACGCGGTGAGAAGACAGCCTCGCTGGGCATGAGCGAGCCCAATGCCGGTTCGGACCTCGCCTCACTGCGGACACGCGCAGTCCGCGACGGCGACGATTTCATCGTCACCGGCCAGAAGGTGTGGACATCGGGAGCCCACGACGCCGACTTTCTGCTCGCATTCGTGCGCACCGATCCCGATGCGCCCAAACACAAGGGCATTTCAGCGTTGCTGATCCCGACGGACAGTAAAGGCCTGGTCTGCCGACCCTTCGGCGATATCGCCAGCGCGGACAATCTCGATTTCAACGAAGTGTTCTTCACCGACGTCCGCGTCCCTGCAGCGAACCTGGTTGGCGAGCTGAATCAGGGTTGGCGAGTAGCCAACGGTTCACTTGGCCAAGAGCGGACGATGATGTGGCTCCTGTTCGCCGACCGGCTCGACAACCTGATCGCCGACTGCCGACCACGGTCGCCGGTCGGGCAAGACCAGTACGCGTCGATGATCATCGACTACCACGCCCTACGCGCGTTGGGTTCAGCCGCGCTGGGCCGGGCCGCGCGCGGTGAAGCCGACACCTCGTCGATCTCGTTACTCAAACTCCTGGGGTCAGAAGCCGAATGTCGCGCCGCTGATGTCGTGCTGTCGATGTCCGGAATCGACGGTTTGCTCCATCCCGTCACCGGTCGCTATCAGCACATGAACAACGACGAATATTTCGCCAGCAGCTTCGAGCGCTACACCCGGGGCGTGGCGGCCACCATCGCGGGCGGAACGTCGGAGATCCAGCGCAACATCATCGCTCAACACGTCCTCGGTCTTCCCCGTGGCTGATCACGTCGTAGGACAGGAGAAGCGCTGTGGCTGAGACTGATTGGCCAGCAATGGACTACCTGGTGGTGCGTCGGCTCGGTGGTATCGTCACGGTCCGCCTGAACCGGCCGGCGAAAATGAATGCAATCAACAGCGGCATGGAGAAGGAATTCTATTCCGTCCTCGCGGACTGCAACCGCATCGACAGCGTCAAATGCGTGCTGCTCTGCGCGGCGGGGCCCAACTTCTCGTCCGGACACGACATCCAGCAAGTAGCCAGCGAGACCGTCGGCGGACAGGAACCCGCGACAATAGAGGACAAGTACTGGGTCCACACCGGAGACCTGTTGCCTCCGTGGCGATTCACCAAAGGTCTCGTCGTTGCGGCCAAGGGCTTCGTCGGACCCCACGCGAACACATTCCTTCTCGCCGCCGACGTGGTCATCGCAGCCGAGAACACCCGTTTCAGCTGGGAAGAGTCTCGGGTGGGGGTCGGTGCTCCCTACGGACCCTACGCACTGATGCCGTTCCACTTCCCCATCCGAGTGATGAAGCAGTTGTGGATGACAGGGGGATGGCTGGACGCGCAAACCGCGCGCGACCTGTTCTACGTGAACCGCGTCGTCCCGCTGGGTGAAGAAGAAGCCGTCGCGATGTGCTTCGCCGAGCAGATCGCGCGAATGGAGACCGGCGACCTGGTCGCCAACAAGCGCGGTACACACCGGCTTTACGAGGCGGCCGGGCTGTCGGCGATGGTCGATGTGGGCCGAGACCCCTACGTGCCCGACGCGCAGGCAGCCGTCGCCAAGGAGCACCACCTCCGTCTCATCCACGAGAAGGGCGTCAAAGCTGCGGTGCGGGCGCGTGACTCGGGTTGGGACGACGAGGTGAGCAAAGTCTGACCTGGCAATGCCCGATCATGTTCTGCGCACCGAATCAATGTCGAGAGAGGTGACCAATGCCCGACGCTGACGCGATCGTCGCAGCGATCAACAATCACTGTGAAACGTTGAGCAATCACGACAAAGAGGGCTGGCTGGCGTTGTGGGCCGATGACACCGTTCTGGAAGACCCGGTCGGGGTCGACACCTACACCGGGCTCGAAAGCCTGCGAACCACATTCTGGGACATGGTGTCTGATCTGTCGCCGATGAAATTGTGGCTCGAGCGCGACATCGTCATCTGTGGCAACGAGGCGATTGCCATCCTGCAGGGTGTCGTCACCCGCAACGGCGCCTTGCAGCACGTCGGTCCACTGATCGACCACTTCACCTTCAACGACGTCGGCAAGATCTCGATGATGCGCGCGTTCTGGAAGTACGCGTGACCTTGCCGACCCGGGAAACGTTGCCGGCCATCGTCAATCGGATGGCCGCCACGGATCCGCGTCGGCACTTCGTCCGGACCGTCGACGGCGACGCGGCAACGTGGGCCGAACTACGGGAGTCGATGACGCTATGGTCGGCACGCTTCCTCGCACTGGGCGTCGGCCGCGGGGATGTCGTGGTCACCGTGCTCGACGCCGGCCTGGACTCGGTGGCCGTGTGGCTGGGGCTTGCGAGTATCGGCGCGATCGACGCGGCCACCAACCCGGAATTCCGTGGCCGTATGCTCGCCTACGCGATCAACAACTGCGCGCCAGCCCTGCTCGTCGTCGCCGCACGGCACCTCTGCGTAGTAGAGGCTGTCGCTGCTGAACTTCACACCGTCACAAGGGTTCTGGTCATCGGCGACCATGACGAGCTATCGATCCCGGCGACCTCGCTTCCTGCCCCGACTCGGCCGGCCGACATCGACGCAGACCTCACCGAGGCGAAGGGCGCGATGACCGAGCCGCAGTCCCACGACATTGCCTGTGTCACCTACACATCGGGGACCACCGGGCCCTCCAAGGCCGTGCGTCTGCCCTGGGGGCAACTCCACTCGATCAATTCTGGAACCTTCCCGCTCGAAGACCTCACGTCGGACGATGTCTTCTACTGCACGACGTCGCACGCCCATTTCGGCTCCAAATCCATCCCTTTCAACGCTGCGATGGTCGGTGGCCAGGTCATCATGCGACCACGATTCGCGCTCAGCGCTTTCTGGAGCGACATACGTGAGTTCGGTGTCACCACAGGCATGTTGGTCGGATCGATGGCGGACGTGCTGCTGCGCGATCCCAACAGTCCGGACGGCCCCACCACGTTGACCAACCTGTTCATGGCTCCGCTGGGCAACAGTTATCGTCAGTTCAGCGAGAGATTCGGTGTACGCATCTGCACCGTGTACAACAGCACCGAGGGCGGCGTGGCGATCCGGTCGGGGTGGAACCCCGCCAGCGAGCACACCGTGGGCCGGCTCCGGCGGGGTTATCCGGGTTTCGAGGTCCGGCTGGTGGACACCAACGATTACGAAGTTCCGGACGGCACCCCCGGGGAATGCGCGATCAGGGCGCGAGAGCCGTGGGTGATGAACGCCGGATATCTGAACAACGACAGCGCAACCGCCTCAGCGTGGCGCAACGGCTGGTTTCACACCGGGGACGCGCTCATCCGTAACGCCGACGGCGAGTACACATTCGTCGACCGGCTCAAAGACGTGATCCGGCGACGGGGAGAGAATATCTCGTCGTTCGAAGTCGAAGCTGACGTGCTGCAGAATCCGGAGATTGTCGAGTGTGCCGCGGTCGCGGTTCCGGCGGATTCGGTGGAAGACGAGGTTCTTGTGTTCGCGGTGCGCCGTGCGGGTTCGTCGATCACCGCGCCCGAGTTGGCAGCGGACCTTGCGAGCCGGATGACCCGTTTCATGGTGCCCCGGTACATCGAGTTCATCGACGAACTGCCGAAGACCCAAGCAACGTTGCGCGTGATCAAGGCCGATCTTCGACAACGCGGAATCGGGCCGCACACCTGGGACGGTCAGAACCAGACGGCTCGCGTTGTCGCTGAGCTTGACTGCCAACACGTGATCGAAAGTAGGCACACCCGTGACGACTGAACATTCCAATGGCGCGACGAACTGCCCTGCCAACGGCGGATATTCAGATCTCTTGGAGAAGGTGTGCTTCATCGACCCAGCCGTCCAGGAGAAGCCGTTCGACTACTATCGCGCGCTACGTAACTGCGACCCGGTTCACTTCGAGAAGGACCTGGGCATGTATTTGGTGTCACGTCACGAAGACTTGATGACGGTGCTTCGTGACCCTGTGGTGTTCTCCCAGGAGCTCGGCTACTACAAGCAAATGGCGAGCGGCCACCTCGACGCGATCAAAGAAGTGCTGGAGCGCGAGGGCGGCGGCTTCTTCCCCGACGTCGCCAACATCGATCCGCCCAAGCACACCCGGGTGCGCCGGCTGTTGTCCCAGGCGTTCAGCAGGAAGCGAATGAATTCCCTTCAGCCGCAATTCGAGGATCTCGTCAACGGCCTTATCGACGGTTTCGTCGACCGTGGACGCGTCGACGGGTTGCACGATCTCGCGCTGCCGATGGCGATCGCGTTCAGCCAGCAGCAACTGCATGTCGAAGGCCTGGACCAGGCCACCATCAAGCGTTGGGGCAGTGCCTACCTATCCCAGTTCAGTCTGCAGAACACTCGCGAAGACATGCTGGCCGCTGCGCGCGAACTCGCTCAGATGCAGCGCTATCTCATCGATCTGGTTCGCCGACGCGTAGAGGAACCGGAAGACGACATGCTCTCCGACATCATCACAGCGCCCGCTTCGGATGAGGAACCGCTGAGTTTCGACGAGCTGGTCGCCACTGCGCGCGCATTGCTGATCAACACCCACGATTCGATGTCGACAGCTTTTACCAACATCCTCTTCCAGGTCGCGACTAACCCGGAGATCAGCGAGCACTTCTACGCGGCCGGCCGCGACGACGCGCAGATGAGCAAACTGATCGAGGAACTGCTGCGGCTCGAACCTCCGGTTCGTGCACTGTCGCGGGTTACCACCGCGCCCGTGAACCTTGGTGGTGTCGAGCTTCCCGAAGGTGCACATCTGCTGATCTTGTTCGCTTCGGCCAACGACGACGATTCCGTCTTCCAATGCCCGCGGCAGTTCGACCTCAGCCGCATCAATCTCAGAAAGAGCATGACCTTCGGGGCCGGCACCCACTTGTGCCTGGGAATTCGCCCTGGCGCGCATGCAATTGCTGGTCGCGGCGCGCCAGGTCGCGCTGAGGCTTCCCGACCTGCATCTGGCGGTGCCGGTCGAGGACATCAGATATCTCCCCAACGCAGCGCTGCTGGCGATGGAGAGCCTTCCCCTGACATTCACCGCGGGACCGGCAGAGGGGAGCCACGCCCATGACGTGTGAACCGACAAACCTCCCCGATCCCGAAGATGTGGACATTCCCACCCTCCGACAGCGTTACCGCTGGGAGCGCGACCGACGGCTCCGGCCCGAAGGGCAGGCACAATACGCCGCCGCATCGGAGAGCAGCGCCGCCCTCGATTACAGCGATCCCCATATGCCGCGGGCCTCGCGCCCAGCCCTGCACGACGAGATGGACGTGGCGATTCTCGGCGGTGGGTGGGCCGGGGTCCTGGCTGGCTACCACCTTCGCAAGGCAGGCATCGAAGACTGCCGAATCATCGAGCAGGCCGGTGATTTCGGCGGCGTCTGGTATTGGAACCGATATCCCGGTCTTTCCTGCGACAACGACTCCTACTGTTATCTGCCGTTACTGGAAGAGATGGATTTCGTTCCGTCGAAGAAATTCGCCGACGGCATCGAGATCCGCAATTACTGCCAGAGCGTCGCCAAACGCTTCAACCTCTACCGGGGCGCGTTGTTCCACACCTGCGTCAACGCGTTGAGTTGGGACGAGTCCATCGGCCGCTGGCGCATCGGAACAGATCGAGGTGACGACCTTCGCGCCCGGTTCATCATCCTGGCCATGGGGCCGATCAACACCCCGAAGGTGCCGAGGGTACCCGGACTCGAAGAGTTCGCGGGCGCGATGTTCCACACCGCCCGTTGGGATTACGGCTACACCGGCGGCAGTCAGGAAGAGCCGGTGCTCGACAGGCTGGCCGACAAGCGGGTCGCGATCGTCGGTACCGGCGCGTCGGCGATCCAGGCGATCCCGTTCCTCGGCAAGTACGCACAACAGCTGTTCGTCCTGCAGCGCACCGCGTCGACGGTCGACGAGCGTCACAATGCCCCGACCGATCCGGACTGGATAGCCGGCTTAAAGCCCGGCTGGCAGCGGGAACGTCAGATGAACTTCCACCGTGCCGCCATCGACGGACTCTTGCCCGGCGAGCCGGACCGGATCTGTGACATCTGGACCGAGATCAACCGCAACCTCTCTGCGCAGTTCGTGCAGACCGGATGGCCGCAGACGCCCGAGGAGTTCCTCGCGGTCCGGGAGGTCATGGATTACCGCGTGATGGAGCGGCTGCGAGCCCGGGTTGACGCGTCGGTGAACGATCCCAAGACAGCGGCGATCCTGAAGCCGTGGTACCGCCACATGTGCAAGCGGCCGGCCTCGAGCGACGTGTACTACCCGACGTTCAACCGGCCCAACGTCACCCTCTTCGACGTGTCCCCGACACAGGGTGTGGAACGCATCACCAAACGTGGCTTCATCTTTGAAGGCGCCGAGTACGAGATCGACTGCCTTATTTTCGCCAGCGGCTTCGAGGTGACGAGCGACCTTCAACGTAGGTGGGGTATCGACAAGATCACCGGGCGCGGCGGCCGATCGCTCTACGACAACTGGGCACAGGAATTTCGTACGCTGCACGGCATGATGACGCACGGATTCCCGAACTCGTTCTACATGGGCTTTTTTCAAGGCGGATTCAACGCATCGACAACCGAGACGTTCAACAACCAAGCTCGGCACATCGCGTGGATCATCGAACAGGCAAGCAAGCGCGATGCCGCGACGGTTGAGCCCACATCGGAAGCCCAGCATGCGTACGTTGATCATGTCCGTAGTGTCGCTGTCGACACCACCGACTTCATCCGCGAATGCACACCTGGCTATTTCAACAACGACGGTCAAGAGGTCGCCGACAGGACCGGCCAACTACGACCACGCTCCTATACCGGCGAGCTGTACGGCCTCGGGTACTACGCATTCGAACAGTTGCTGCATGATTGGCGCGAAGCTGGTGATCTCTCAGGGATCACTATTACAACAAAAATGTGAACTCACACGTCTCTGATGACGTTCGAGAAGTGGTCGTGGGACGCGCCCTAGCGATCGATTGCACTGGGGGATTTGTTTCTCTCAGCTTCCAGGCCGTAGCGCCAACCAAGTCTGCTTACTCATTTGATCGTGACCCCCGCATCGACCTTGAACTGTAGGCCGGTGACGAAACGTGACTCATCGGAAATCAGGAAAAGTACCGCATTGCTGACGTCGACGGTATCGATGCACGGTGTCGGCATGGCGTTGACGAAGGTCGGGATCAGGTCTGCGCGTTCCCCGGCGAGCAGATCACCCAACGCTGTCGGGATCATACCCGTCGGGACCCCGGTGGGATGGACCGAGTTGACCCTAATATTCTGCGCGGCAAGCTCATTGGCCAGCGCCTGGGTAAGACCGACAACTCCTTGTTTGGCGGCCGTGTAGGGCAGCTGCAGCGGATATCCCTTGAGCGCGCCGGCCGAGCTGATGTTGACCAGACTGCCGCCGCCCTGCGCGAGCAGGTGCGGGATCGCCGCAGCGCACGTGTTCCACGTGCCGATCAGGTTCACATCGACCACCGTGCGCCACTGCTGTGCAGTCGTCTTGTCCCACGAGGCGATGGTGAGAACACCGGCGTTGGCCACCGCACCGTCGAGACCGCCGAGCTGATCGACACCGTCATCGACGGCCTCCCGCAGCGCGGTCTCTTCGCGGACGTCGACTATCCGGCTGACGCAGCGGCGGCCGTGCTCGGCCACCAAAGATACTGTGTCCGCAAGATCATCCTCTGTGGCCAACTCATAATCCAGATCTGTCAACGACCGGCAAATATCGACGAGGATGAGGTCGGCTCCTTCCTCGGCGAGCCGCAGCGCGTGGCTGCGCCCCAGTCCCCTGGCGGCTCCGGTGACCAATACCCGTTTACCGGCAGCCCGTCCTACACCCAATGCGGTCACAGGTTTCCTTTCCGATGGTGCGTCGGTGTTTTGGGGCCGATTCGGTCCTGGCTGTCCAACATCAGTCCAGCATGATCGGGAGAAAGCACGTCGCGCCGGCCACGTGATGCTTTACCAGCGACGGCCGAATCCCCTTCTGGCGAGTGACATTCAGAGCCTGACAAGACAGCTGCTCAACCTCTCAGCTGCCAGCAGTCGAACTCTCCAACGACGCGGAACATCACGGCGCAGAAGCGCCGTGTACATGGGCCCCTTTGCGCGCCTCCCGCTCTTGGTGGATCCGAACCAGTTCACGGAAACCGATACGTTTGTACTTCGGCACCGGCTGTATGCCCCAGACATCTTGCGCGGTCTGCTTGGGCGCAGCGCCCTCAGGCGCGTCGAACATCGGGTAGGGGACTTTGCACTCCAGGGTGTCGTCGGAATACCGGACCTTGAGGAGCTCGCTGCAGATCTCGGTGAGGCTCAAAGTCGGGTAGCCGTAGTAAACCGCCATGAACGGAAGCGTGAAGGCGCCTTCGATGACGAGGGCGATCAGGCACACGAGAACGGCACGTTTGATCCATTTGTGCATCCGCGCGTAGTACGGCGTCGTGCCGGGAGGCAGGTCGTCAGCGGGGTCCTTCGTCTCGGTAGACGCTGGAGTGGTCATTTCATGCTCCTCGAGGCCCTCTTAGTCGGAGAAGATTTCGCGATTGACGGTGTGCAAGTAAGGAATAGCCAGGAACGGGGTGATGTAGAAGATGTCGAAAGCCCACCAGCCCACCACTGGGAAGATGGTTCCTGCGTATCGAACGTCGGCGTACAACGTCATGTTGAATACGTAGGTCACCCAGATCACGACGCCCATCCAGCAGGTGATGATCATCCACTGATGGCCCCACCGCTTCATTTGCAAGAAGCCGATCGCGGCCGACACGCGCATAGCGAACACGGTCAAGATGAAGCCGAACACAAACGACTTCTCGCCCGGTCCGCCGGCGCCGCCGAGCCACAGCTCGTTGTAGTGCCAGAAGTAGCCGCCGTCAAATAGATAACCCCAGCCGGCGGTGAGCACGCGGTTGATGAGCGTGTGATTGGCAATCCAGTCCAAGCCCCAGCCGAGGGTGTTGAGCATCCCGTCGATCATCACCAGGTAGCCGATCAGAGTCACGATCATGGGGCGCATGGACAGTCCCGCGCGGGCGGCCTGGCGCTGTAAATAGATGCCCCGCATGAAGATCGGAAAGCCGAAGATGCCGGGTGCCCAACAGCCCATGAGCCCGGCACCGATGATCATCCATTTATCGGCACGGCGCTGCGCGACCCGCGACTCCTCGTCGTGTTCATCAAGGCTGCGTGAGCTGGCTGGGTCTAATCCGCTCACCGCCGATGATTTCGACCGTGAAAGACGTTCGATGAGAGGCAGATTCACAGGTCCCACCACCCCCGCGCGAAGGACATGTAGAGCTGGATGCCGAACATCAACGCCAGGTAGCCGTAAATCACCAGCTGGAAAATGATCAACGCCTTCTTCCGCTGTCGTTCCTGCCGGTCGACCATGAAATCCTCCTTCGGGGGATGCCGGTTGTGTTCGATATGCTCAGACCGGCGCCAGCGGTCTCATGTATCCCGCGCGAGATCTCCGACACGAGCGCCGGCTCCGAATCTCTGTGCGGCGGTTGGTCAAAAGGTGCCAATGTTGGCGAAGATCCAATACCAGAACCAAATAACCAAAACGACTCCGCCCCAGGCGAAAACGTATCGCGCGATCTCCCAGATCCAAGCCAACATGCTCGACCTTCTCTCATGTTCCAATGCCGCGGCACGTGATGACGCAATGCGCCGTTTCCCGGGTCATCTTTTTCTCGGAGTGAATACGACGGGCAGGGCGCGGTAGCCGCGTGTGACCGAGTTGCCGTGAAAGTCGACTGGTAGTTCGGGTGCGATGGTGTAATCAGGGAGGCGCTTGAGAACCTGTTCGATGCCGACCCGAAATTCGAGCCGCGCCAGATTCGAGCCCAGGCAGCGATGTACGCCGGCGCCGAACCCGAGGTGGCGGTTCGCTTGCCGGTCCAGGATGCAGTTGTTTGGTTGGTCGAACTCGCGCGGGTCGCGGTTGGCGGCGGCATAGTTCACCACGACGGTCTGCCCAGGACAGAACTGATGGCCGCTGAGTTCGACCTCCTCTGTGACGGAGCGATTCAGTCCGTGGATCGAACCGGCGTAACGGATGAACTCTTCGATTGCGGTGGGGATCAAATCGGGGTCGCTAACCAGCCGATCGCGGTCGGTTGCCTTAGTGCCGAGGTAGTGAAAGGCGAATGACATTGCGCTGGACGTTGTTTCCAGTCCCGCTTGTACCAAGAGCATGACATTGGCGACGACGTCGTCGAACCTGAGTTTCTCCCCGTCGATCTCGACGGAGAGCAACACATCGATCAGGTCGTCCCGCGGTGGTTCGTCGCGACGTTTGTCGATCTCTTCGCGCACCCGCAGATACAGATTGGTCATCGACGCGTTGCGGATGTCTTCGGTCTCACCATTGACCGCGATGTCAGTCGTCTCGATATAAATCGACACGTCCTCCACCGGCATGCCGAGCAGATATCGAAAAAACACGATCCCGGGTTGCTGCCACGCGACGTTGGCGAGGTCGCCACGACCCTCCTCGACGAACTCGTCGATCAACCCATCGGTGACCGCACGCACCTGAGGCTCCAACTGCTTCATCCGGCCCGGTGAAAAGTACGGATTCAAGAACTTCCGCAGCTGCTGCTGGCGTGGCGGATCGATAGTGATCACGATGTCGCCGAACCACATTAACGAGCCATCCATCGTCAATGGTTTGCTGGAGAAACTCTGCCAATTCCGTGCGATCTCGTAACAATCGTTGTAGCGGGTGGCGACCCACGCACCTCCCGGCGTCGGGCCCACGAACGGAGAGTCCTGATGAGTAAACGGCGCTCGCTCGCGCATCACCTCGTAGACCTCATACAGAAGCGCCGGGTCGTTGAAGTCCTCGTGACGAAGATCGAGGTTGCGCGCATGCTCCCCGGGTGACTTTTGCCCCATGACCAGTCCCTCCCGCCCCGCAGAGGGCCGCCGACCTCGTTCGACGCCACTGGGCAACCCGGACGGACGTATCCCCGGAGAGGCCCGTCGACACCGCAACTGCACCACACCGGCAGTGCCGTCCACGCGCATTCGCGCCGGCCCTCGATATTCCCTCGCATAGGCCAAGCCGGCGTAGCCAGCACAGTAGGTCTTTGCCCGCCGCGAGTCAAGTCGCACTCGATAAATCTCCCAGTTCATCGCGGCCCGCCCCGCCGCGGAACCAAAACCGCTGCGGCGGAGCCAGTCCCGCAGATCCGCTTTTCGTGAGACGGCATGCGGCGTCTTGTGATGCACACCTCCCTTGACGAGAGGGTTAAGCCTGAATCCTGCTCCAGTCACATCAAGGTTGTCAATAACCGACAACGTTGACTTTCGTCAGAAGAGAATACTATTCTCGTCTGCATCTGCGACGGAACCGGTGGAGGTGACGTGTCCTACGAGAGCAGAGCGCATCCGATCAAAGTCGGATATCTGATGGACTTCACGCTTGCTGCGGATTTTCCAAAGGAGTTGCTGGATTCGTTTGTCCAGTCCTTAGACCTCGTGTTCGAAGACGCCCTTGAGAAAGGGCTGCTGGATCGGCCCGTAGAGGTGATCTATAAGGAGGTCGAGGGCCTACCCAAAGGGACAGTCAAAGCAGTGATCGATGCCTACGCCGAACTCGTCGATGAGGGTTGCCTAGTTGTGTTCGGCCCCAACATTACTGACAACGTAGTGCCGATGCGTGAGGCGATCGAGGAGCGTTTCAAGGTGCCGGCGATCAGCGTCACCGGGACTGACGACTGGCTTGGTGAGTGGACTTTTTCATTCCCTCAAGGCTCGATGACCGATGAGCCCATCTTCCTTGCTGACCTCATCGCCAAGAGAGGGTTAACCTCAGTCGGTGTCTTGGTCGAGCAGAACCTGATCGGCGAGACGTATCTGGGCAATTTCCGGCGCGCATGCGTGCGCAAAGGTCTGCGGATTGTTGCTGAGGCACCGATTGCGCAGACAGCGCAAGACATTCATGCCGCGGTCGGTTCCCTTTATGAGGCGCGGGCCGAGGCGATCGTCCACTTCGGTTTTGGCTTCGGCATCGTTTTCATCAATCCGGCGCTGGAAGCTGTTGACTGGGATCCGCCGCGCTTCTCGACCACCGCCTGGCAGAACGCTTGGATCAATCCGGTGATGTGGCAGGCGTTCATGGGCTGGGTCGGCGTCGATCAATATGACGAAGCCAACCAACTTGGGCAGGAGTTCCTCGACCGCTACGAGGCAAAGCATGGCAACCGTCCCGAATATTGCGTTTCCGTGGTCAACCACGACGTCGCCTCAACCCTCGTGCGCGCGTTCGCCGATGCCCATCCGCTGAGTCCGCGTGGAGTCAAAGAGGCGCTCGAACGAGTGAAGATGATGCCTGCGGCCTCGGGTGCGCCCGGTACGCGGGTCTCATTCGGCAAATGGACCAGGCGGGCCTGGATGGGCGCAGGCTACCTCGTCGCCCGCACATTGGACGCCGACGGCGTCAACTCGCATCTTGTCGACCGATTTGGTCAGGAGTAATCCCATGAGTACCGAAGAAGCCACGTCGCGCCTAGTTAGCGCCGAGGAGCAGTCCCCTGCGGGGCGGTCACGCAGTGGCAACCTAGGTGCATGGCTGGCCGGTATCGGCCTGCTCGCGTTCGTCGGGTTGTTCATTGCGGTTTCCCGCACGGAACTCGATCCGCGAGTGGCCAACCCGAACACCGTCGGGAGGCCGCGACCCGTCAAGTACCTCTTCGGATTCACCGGCTGGATGGATGCCATCGAAGTCGGTGTCGTGCTGATGCTCACGGTCCTGGTAGTCGTCTTCATCATCGGGTGGCGTCGAAACCCCGGCAGCCCAGTGATGCTGATGTTCTTGGTCACCACATTGATTGTGTGGCAGGACCCCATCATGAACTGGGCGCCCTACGCCGTGTACAACCCGGACCTCCTACACTGGCCGGAGTCCTGGATTCTGATCATGATGTCACCGACGGTGGAACCATTCATTGTATTCGGTTACGTGACATTCTATTTCGGTCCTTACTTCGTGGCGGTGTGGGTGCTGCGCAAGTTGCAGGCCAAGCGCAGTCCCGATGCTTTCGTCAGCCGGCACCCGCTAGTCAGCTTGGGCGGTTTAGTACTCGTCATCGGATTCGTATTCGACGCAATCCTGGAAGTCGGTTCCATCGCGACCGGTCTCTACATCTATTCGCAAGTTATCCCGTTCGGGTCGATCTTTACCGGAACAACGTTGCAGTTCCCACTGATATGGGAGTCGTTCAGTGTGACCTTCGTGATGATCCCGGCGGCGATACTGGTCTACCGCGATGACACGGGAAAGTCGGTGGCAGAGAAGCTGGCTGCGAAGGCCAAGCTGTTCCCGACGAGGCCCGTGCTGGGCACCTTCTTGGTGATGTTTGTGATCATCAACATCTCGTACTTCGCCTACGGTGCTTGGTTCTGGGCAATCAAGGCCAGCGGTGCCGCGACGTCGGTTGCGTGTCCATGGCCATATCCGGAAGCCAAGGTCTTTGACCCGCAAGGTTATTACGAGGAGAACGGAGCCAAAGGGCCCTACTCGGTGGGTAAGTGGTCCACCTGGCAGTACGCCCTGCCCGATGGTCGCCCTGACGTGCAGTTGGGCTCCAAGAGCAATCGGTGCGCGACGCAGGGCTCCAGTGGTTGATCGTCGTAGCGTCGTTATCACGGGTGCCTCGCGCGGGCTCGGCTTCGCCTCGGCAGTACGCCTCTACCGCGAGGGATGGCAGGTGGTCGCCGCAATGCGGACGCCCGAGCGGGGGATGGCGCAGTTGCGGGAAGCGACGGGCGCGGCCGAAGACGACGATCGGCTCCTCGGTGTCCAACTCGATTTGATGGATGCGGCGTCAATTTCAGCGGCTGCCAAGGTGATCGAAGAACGTATTGGCGCACCGGACGCGATCGTGCACAACGCCGGAATATCGGCAGCCGGCATGGTCGAAGAAACTGACACAGCGTTGTGGCAGAAGATGTTCACCACCCATGTAATCGCACCTGTTGCTCTGACCAAGGCGCTACTGCCGTCGATGCGGACGGCGGGGCGGGGCCGCGTCGTGCTTGTCAGCAGTGCGGCGGGCGTGCGCGGCCAGCCAGCCACGGGACCGTACTCGGCCAGTAAGGGAGCGATGGAACGGTGGGGTGAATCGCTCGCATTCGAGGTAGCGCCCTTCGGGATCGGTGTGACGGTTCTGGTCACCGGTACCTATGACACTGAAATCATCACGGACGCAGGCACCACCGACGATCGTGACTTCACCGGTCCTTACGCGCGTCACCATCAGACGATGAACAGGCGCGGCCGGTACGCGATCAAGTTCGCTCGCTCCCCCGAGCATTTCACCGATGGATTGGTGAAGGCACTGGCCGACCACGGCGCCTTCCGCCGTCATGGCGTCGGCCCCGACGCGTTGATGTTGCTGACCTTCAACAGGCTGCTCCCTGCTTCCGGAATGCACCACATGTCGCGGATTGTCCTCGGAATTCCTCGCTTCGGCTCCATGCGCGACGGAGCATATCCGCTGACAACTACGCAGCGCGTGATGGTCGCTGCCGCCAAAGTGCTCCCGCAGCGGATCCTTACTCAGTCGGCGTCGCTAGCGATGCGATTTTCGCGGAAACAGTCTGTACGAAAGGAAGGTGGAAGCGATGACTGAGGCAACGACGGTCACGTTCGAGTCGAGGATGATGATCGATGGCGAGCTCGTCGACGGTGAGTCAGGCACGTTCGCCAACATCAATCCCGCCAATGAGGACGTGCTCGGTGAGGTTGCGGATGCGTCCAAAGCCGATATGAATCGTGCGATCGATGCGGCGCGGCGATCGTTCGACGAGACCGACTGGTCGACCAATCGGGCGCTGCGGAAGCGCTGCCTTCTGCAACTGCACGACGCCATTCACAGCGAGTTGGAAGAACTGCGCGAAGAACTCATCCTCGAAGTCGGCGCGCCGAGATCGGTGACGCATGGTCCGCAGCTGGACGCGCCCCTGGAGGACGGGTTGAAGTTCCCGGCCCGGTTAATTGATGCCTTCGACTGGGAAATCGATCTTGGCGACGCGGTGGTGTCGTTGACCGGTGTGAACTCCGCCCGCCGAGTGTGGCACGAGCCCGTGGGTGTGGTCGGCGCGATCGTCCCGTGGAACTTTCCGTTCGAGGTGACGATCAACAAGCTCGGGCAGGCGCTCGCCACCGGCAACACCGTGGTGCTCAAACCCGCCCCCGATACCCCGTTCAACGCCACCCGGTTGGGACGATTGATCGCCGAAAAGACCGACATACCAGCCGGAGTCGTCAACGTGGTGACAGCTTCGGATCATCTCGTCGGTGAGGAGCTGACCCTCTCGCCGAAGGTCGACATGATCTCATTCACCGGATCCACGGCAGTGGGTCAACGCATCATGGAAAAGGGTGCGGCCACGATGAAGCGATTGTTCCTTGAACTCGGGGGGAAGTCGGCGACCATCGTGCTCGATGATGCCGACTTCGCTACTGCCTGCTTGATCGGCATCGGCCCATTAATGCATGCCGGCCAGGCGTGTGCGGCGCCGACACGAATCTTGTTGCCGCGCAGTCGTTACGCCGAAGGTGTAGCGATTCTGCAGGGGATCTACGAGAACATCCACGCTGGCGATCCCCAGGACCCGGGCACCATTTGCGGGCCGGTCATTTCAGCTAAACAACAACAGCGCATCCTGGGTTACATCGGCAAGGGTGTCGACGAGGGCGCGACCATGCTCGTCGGCAGCACCGAACCGCCGAAAGCATTCGACAAAGGGTTCTGGGTCAGCCCCACCCTGTTCACCGATGTCGACAACGCCATGACCATTGCCCAGGAAGAGATCTTCGGACCGGTGCTGGCCGCGATCCCCTACGACGACGAAGACGACGCGGTCCGTATCGCGAACGACAGTGCTTACGGTCTGGCCGGCATGGTGATGTCGGGATCGACGGAGCGGGCATTGGCGGTAGCGCGGCGATTGCGTGCCGGGTTCATCGGGCTCAACGGCACCGCGGGGTACGGCGCGGATATGCCCTTCGGGGGCTACAAGCACAGCGGTGTCGGACGCCAGAACGGACTGGCGGGCTTTCGCCAATACACAGAGATCAAATCCGTGGCTTACCCCGCGAATTGATAGGAGCATGATGTCAGAGCTATTCGACGAACTCGAAGACTTCGCGGCCTTCGACGACGTCGTATCGGGCGATGTCCGCGACCCCTACCCGGAATTGGCAAAACAGCGTCGCGACACTCCGATCCAACGAATCGATATGTCGACGATGCCCGGTGAGCAGGGCAAGCCGGTCTTCATCGTCTACCGTCACGAAGACATTCAGGCGATGCTGCGTGATCACGAGACTTTCTCCTCGAACGCCGTGATTCAGATATTCGGGGACGTTCTGGGCCACGGGGTGATGCTGGGCATGGATGAGCCCGTCCACGGCCGGCTGCGTTCGCTGGTGACCAAGGCGTTCACCCAAAAGGCTTTGGCGCGTTGGGAAGACGAGATCGTCGGTCGCATCGGCAACGAACTGATCGACGAGTTTGCCCCCTACGGCTCCACCAACCTGGTGAAAACGTTCACGTTCCCGTACCCGAGCCGCATCATTGCCGCACTCCTCGGCCTCCCGGAGGAGGACTTCCCGCAGTTCCAGCGCTGGTCGGTTTCGATGTTGAGTTACACCATCAATCCCGAACGAGGATTGGCGGCGTCAAAGGCCCTCGTCGAGTACTTCACTCCCATTCTGGAGGCTCGGCGGGCGGAGCCTCGCGAGGATCTGATCAGTAGCCTCGCAGCCGCCGAAATCGACGGCGAAAAGCTTGCTGACGAAGACATTTACTCCTTCATCCGGCTATTGCTTCCGGCTGGCGTGGAAACTACGTACCGTTCCCTGGGCAGCTTGCTCTTTGCGCTACTCACCCACCCCGACCAGCTTGATGCCATCCGCGCCGACCGAACTCTGATACCGCAAGCGATCGAAGAAGGTGTTCGATGGGATGCGCCTCTGCTCAACATCACTCGCGTCGCCACTCGTGACACGGAACTGGCCGGAGTGCCCATCCCGCAAGGATCATCGGTGATGCCCATGCTCGGCGCAGCGAACCGCCAAGAAGATAGGTACACCCAACCTGATCACTTCGATATCTTCAGACAGGCGAAGGTACCCATCAGCTGGGGCTACGGAGTCCATGTCTGCCTCGGGATGCACTTGGCCCGACTCGAGATGCGCACCGCCATCAACCTGTTGTTGGATCGGCTACCCAACCTCCGCCTCGACCCTGACGGTGACGACCCGCACATTCGCGGCATGGTCTTCCGTTCACCGACGTCGCTGCCGGTGTTGTTCGACCCGGCCTGAGAAGTCCGTTGCTCTGTGCCGGTGCGGACGACGTCGCTCCCTCCGTGCTGATCGCGGCTGATCATCAATGAAAGGAAGAAGCGCATGACCGACTTTGACACAGTCGACTTTTTCACCGATGAAGATCTGGTGTCGGACCCGTACCGGTACTTCGACTTCCTACGGTCCCAATGTCCGGTGTCGCAGGCAACTGCGTTCAATGTCATGGCCGTCACGGGTTACGAGGAAGCTCTCGCCGTTTACAAAGACCCGGCCTTCTCGTCGTGCAACTCGCTCGCGGGCCCGTTTTCTGGATTTCCTTTTGGTCCCGACGGAGCCGACGATGTCTCCGACTTGATCGAGGAGTATCGCCACATCGCCCCGATGGCCGAGCACATCTCAAATCAAGATCCGCCGCTGCACACTCGGACCAGAAGCCTGATGAACAGGTTAATCACCCCTAAGCGCCTCAAAGAGAACGAGGAGTTCATGTGGCGGCTAGCGGATGAGCAACTGGACACATTCATCGAACGAGGGAGTTGCGAGTTCCTCGCGGATTACGCAAAGCCCTTCTCCCTGCTTGTCATCGCTGATCTCTTGGGGGTCCCTCAAGAAGATCACGAGGAGTTCAAAGCGCAATTCGGTACTCAAGTCGCGGGCGAGCTCGGGGAGGGAACAACAGCGCACAATCCCCTGCAATGGCTCAACGAGAAGTTCTACGCCTACATCGAGGACCGCAGGCGCTCGCCGCGTGGTGATGTGCTGACCGAGTTGGCCCAGGCGAAGTACGAAGACGAGTCGACGCCCGAGATCGAGGACGTGATGAACTTATCGACGTTCCTCTTCGCCGCGGGAACGGAGACGACTACCAAGCTCGTCAGCGCAGCAGTACGTGTCCTCGGCGAGAACCCAAAGCTCCAGCTGTCCCTTCGCGAGGACCGGGCGAAGATTCCGGCTTTTCTCGAGGAAACGTTACGCATGGAAAGCCCTGTCAAGGCTCACTTCAGAATGGCCCGCAAGACGACCACGGTCGGCGGAGTGGAAGTGCCGGCGGGGACGACGGTCATGCTGCTGCCGGGAGCATGCAACCGTGATGAACGAAAGTTCGACGCTCCCAACACATTCGATGTCAATCGATCGAATGTTCGCGAACAGATTGCCTTCATTCGCGGTGTTCACTCTTGCCCCGGCGCTCCGTTGGCGAGAGCGGAAGGCCGGATCTCGATAAACCGAATCCTCGACCGTATGGCGGATATCGGACTTTCGGAGGCGCATCACGGCCCAGCGGGCGAGCGCCACTACGAGTTTGAGCCGACCTTTATCCTGCGTGGCCTCCGCGAACTGCACGTGACCTTCACCCCTGTCGGCTGAATCGAGAGACCCATGTCGAAAACTGTTCTGGTCACGGGCGGGTTGGGGCTGGTGGGCTCAGAAACCGTACGGAGATTAGTCGAAATCGGTCAACGCGTGGTGGCCACAGATCTCGACACGAAAGCCAACCGGAAGGCCGCTGCGAAACTGCCGACAGGTGTCGAATTCCGGCCAGCCGACCTCACCGATTCCGCGCAAGTGCAGCGTCTCCTCTCCGAGGTCGCCCCAGACGCGATCATCCACCTCGCAGCGGTGATCGCACCCGCGATCTACCCGATACCGAAGGTCGCGCGACGGGTGAACGTGGACGCCACTGAAAATCTGGTCCGCCTCGTCGAGGCGTTGCCAAAGCAACCGCGATTCGTCCATGCCTCGAGCATCACGGTAATGGGTCCCCGGAACCCGCACCGCACAACGCCTCCGCTGAGGGCGGACCAACCGATGCGGCCCTACGACGTCTACAGCGGCCAAAAGTCCGAGGCCGAAGAGATTGTGCGGGGATCAACGCTGGAATGGGTGGTCCTGCGACTGGGAGCAGTGCTCAGCCCGGACATGGGGGCATTGCCGGTCACCACTGACGCGATGTACTTTCAAGCAGCGCTGCCCAGCGACGGTCGGGTTCAGACCGTCGACGTTCGCGACGTTGCATGGGCTTTCGCTGCGGCAACCACCGCCGACGTCGCTCGCGAGATCTTGTTGATCGGCGGTGACGATTCTCACCGACTGACCTATGCCGAAGTCACCTCGGGCCTGGTGGCGGCTCTGGGCATACCGGGCGCGATCCCTCAGGGCCGGCCCGGTGATCCGAACAGCGACGATGACTGGTTCGTCACTGACTGGATGGACACCACCCGCGCTCAGGAGGCGTTGCAGTTTCAGAATCATTCGTGGCCCGGTCTGAAGGCCGAGTTGGCGGAGAAATACCGGTTGCTGCACTTTCCAGGCCGACTGATCGCCCCGATCGTGCGACTGTTCATGGCGCGCCACTCGCCGTATCGCAACGCACCGGGTCAGTATGCCGATCCGTGGGGGGCGATACGCGCCAAATTGGGTGAGCCGGCGTGGGATCGACCTCAAACGTGAATCCACCGGAGGGTCGGTGCACGCTCTGACTCAGGGGCGTAATTGAATTGCCAAGGGCGATAGAAACGATTCGAGGAAAGGACATTCATGCGAGTGCCTCGCGCCGTTGCGAAGTTTCATCGCCGTGCCACCAATCCGGTGGCTCGCTCACTGACACCGTGGCTTCCCTGTCTGGGGACCCTGGAGCACACCGGCCGTAAGTCCGGCAAGCGATACCGAACACCGCTCTTGGTTTTCAGGACCCAGCGCGGGTTTGTCATCCTGATCGGGTACGGACTCGGATCGGACTGGCTGAAGAACGTGTTGGCCGGCGGGCCGACAGTACTGCACAAGCGGGGCAAGGCTATCCCTCTGGTCAACCCTCAGATCGTTGAAAAGGCCGAGGCCGCACCGCTCGTCAGGCCGGCGCCCCGGCTGTTCTACCGCGTGTTCCCCTACAACGAAGCAGCATTGGTATTGACCGAAACTGCCGATACTCAGTGATGACTCCCAGACGCCTCGGCCGTCCTCGCGTTTAGCATCTCTCGCCCGCGCGGGATCATGTCGGGTGCTAGCGCGACCGAAGTCCGTCCAGTAATGCGCTGAGCGCGCGAACACTTTCGTTTCGCGCAGCCTGCTGATCGGGTGCGTTCGCAATGAACATCGCTGCTTCCTCCGCGGCGGCGAGAAGCACATGCGCAAGCAGCAACCGGCTGGCCCGCCGCCAGGTCGCCCTCCTCAGAGCATTGGCTTGAATACCTCCCAATCCGTAGCGGCTTTCCAACTCGCGCCATCTCGACCAGCCCAAGACGGCGGGTCCGTCGATTAGAAGAATCCGTTGGACTTCGGGCGTCAGTGACGCATCGAGGAATCCAATCAGCCCCTGCCGCAATTGATTAAACGCACCCTTCGCAAGAGGCTCCGCTTCACGGATGGAGCAATCCCACTGTGTATGGCTGCCTCGCCGGCGGCATTTTGCTCACCGTCATTTTCGGTTTTGTGGAGCTTGGCCGCAAGCATCCATTGCTTGACATCCGTGTATTCAGAAGACCCGACATGCTGACCGGGTCCATCGGCATGACAACCTTGTTGGGCATTTGCAATGCGCCGTCAACCACCGCGATCACGGGGGCAGTCCCCCTAAGTAAGCAAGGCGTAGCGTCGGCAATCAACGACACGACGAGGGAGGTGGGCGGCGCCCTGGGCATCGCTCTCGCCGGTTCCATCCTCGCTGCCGGATACAACCACGCACTCGTCTCCTCCATCGCGGCATTGCCGCCGACGATCAGAAACCCGGCTCTCGGTTCCCTGGCTCAAGCGCTGACGATCGCCGACCGCATGGGACCGCAAGGACGTGATTTGTCCAGGCACGCGAAAGACGCCTTCATGCTCGCGATGCATTCGTCGCTACTGATGCTGGGTACGGCTGTGCTGATTTCCGCTGCCGCCGTTGTCATCTATGGACCGCGGACGCGCCGGACGACAACTGCGAATCATCCGGCGCTTCACTGACAAACGCACCCATTCGGGTCGACGCGTTCGATGAGAGCTGTTGCGGCGTGCAGTGTTTCACTGGCGTCGGCCAGGCTACTTCGCTCGCAGCCCATCCAGCAGGACGTCCAACGCCTGTACTCCGGCATCCCGCGCCGCTTGCTGATCTGGTGCATTCGCAATGAACAGTGCGGTCTCATTGGCAGCTGCCAGCAGGATGTGCGCCAACACATCCACGGGCCGGCCCGGCGCGATATCGCCCTCTTCGATTGCACGCTCCAGCATCGTGCGAATGGCCCCGAGTCCGTAGACGCTCTCCAGTTCACGCCACCTCGACCAGCCCAACACGGCTGGCCCGTCGATCAGAAGAATCTGTTGAACGTGTGGGGCGAGTGAAGCGTCGAGAAAGCCAATCAAGCCCAGGTGCAATTGATTTAGGGCGCCATCGGCAGGATCGGCGAGGCTCTGCGCAGCTGCCATGACGAGGTCTTCTTCCACGGCGATGAAGACGGCTTCGAACAACGCTTGCTTGTCAGCGAAGTGGTGGTACAGCGCACCGCGTGTGCCGACTCGCGCCTCAGCGACGACTTCCTCGGTGCCCGTCCGGTGATAGCCCTTCTCTACGAAGAGACGCCTGGCGGCGGACACCAACGCGGTACGCGTTGCCACCGCTTGCTGGGCACGCCGCGCCTTGGTGTCCAGCTCCTCCTCGGCGTTCGGCACCGCTACAGCCTATTGCATACATCCTGTAGGTCACCTAGGCTCGACTTCACATACAGCTTGTAGGTGATGCTCAGCTGGGGTCATCTCTACGCCGTGAAGGGATTCACTCATGTCTTCGCCAGCCGATGTAGTCCGCAAGTTCTGCGCCTTGATGGAGCAGCGAGACGCCGAAGCGTTGCGTCCGCTCCTCGCCGAGGGGGCTGTCTATCAGAATGTGGGTATGCCGGCCTTCACCGGACCGGACGCCATCGTGGAGAACTTGGCCGCCCAGTTCTCGATGTTCCCGGATGCCTACGCCTTCGAGATCGTCAATCTCGCCAGCGACGGTTCCGTGGTGCTCACCGAACGGCTTGACTACATCCAGACTCCGGACGGAGGCAAGCCGGCCATCCCCGTGATGGGTACCTTCGTCGTCGACGACGACGGAAGGATCACTCGCTGGACCGACTATTTCGATCTGAATCTGACGATCAAACTCCTTCAAGGCGAGGACATTAGCGCCCTGGTGCCCACGACCGTGTGAAATGGGACGTCGTCCGCTATGTGGACTGAAATCTGACTGGGCGCGGAATGAATTCGCCGGTACGGAAGCGGCACTGAGCCATACACTTGCCGCGTGAACATCACCGAGCTGATTGTCGGCGTAGCAAAAGCCCCTGTCCGGGCCGGCGTCAAGGTGGCGGACGCCGGGCTCGCCGCGGCGGCCATGGCGCTCGGGGCGGTGAAGCAATCGTTGGGCGAGGACGCCCCGAAGACGGTGGACCCACTTACCGATCTATTTCCGTTGCGCGGCGCGATCGTCGGCGCGAACCGGGTTGCCGAATTAACCGAAAACGACAGGGCGTTGGGCCGCGCTCTGGTCCGCGGCGGGCCGGCAGACAAGCTGATGCGTCCGGGTGGGGTGGTCGATATGTTGGATGCGCCCGGCGGGTTGCTCGATCGGGTAACCGCTGGAAGTAGCTCCTCGCTCGAGCGGATCCTGGCGCCTGGTGGGCTCGTGGACCGACTGCTCGCGGAGGACGGGCCGTTGGAGCGGATGTTCGCCGAGGACGGCATCATCGAACGGATATTTGTTGAGGACGGCATCATCGACAAACTGCTGGCGAAGAATGGACCGCTTGAACAATTCACCGAAGCCGCTGAAATCTTGAGTCGGCTCCAGCCCGCCGTGGAGAGGTTGACGCCCACCGCCGACACCCTCGAGTCTGCCGTCGATACCCTCAACAGGATGGTCAACTCGCTGAGCGGGATCATCGACCGCCTTCCACGTCGGAGGTCGACGCGGCCGGCTGTGCGCGCGAAGCGCACCGTAGACCAGGATGCCGTCGACGAGTGAGCTGACGGCCACAAACCCCCGGCTTATCCGGAGGTTCCGCTTGCGGTTGACCAGGCGTTTGAGGTCGAACCGCGCGAGCGCGGGTTGCCCAATTGCTGAAGGTCGGCTAGTGCGATCCCACGGATTGGCGGGCCGTGCAGACCGCATTCCAGGGGCGGCTCCGTAGCGCCTCGCGTATCATTTTCTGCTGCAACGTGATTGGGGTTACGACGCGCCGACTTCTGCAGTCTCGGGAACAGCGGTCACAGCAGCTCCTCGACCGTGATGGGCAGGTCGGTGACGCGCTTACCCGTAGCGTTGAACACCGCGTTGGCGATCGCGGCCGGCACCCCGACAATCACCAACTCCCCAAGCCCCTTTACCCCGATTGGGTCGGCAATAGGATCCTCAGCGGCCAGGAAGTCCGCATTCAGCGCCGGGACATCGGCGTTGACCGGCACCAGATAATCGGCCATGTTCGCGTTGACAATGCGGCCATCACGATGATCGAGCAGCGTTGCCTCGAGCAACGCCATCCCGATTCCGCCGACCATGCCTCCGATTGCTTGGCTGTGGGCCAGTTTGGGGTTGATCACCCGGCCAGCGTCATAGCAGGCGTGAATCCGTCTGATCCTGACGGTGGGCAGCAACGGGTCGACCGCGACTTCGGCAAACACCGCCCCATAGGCGTACATCGAGTAACGCTTATCGGCATCGTCGGGTGTCCAGGTCTCTTCAGAGTCCAGCGCCCCCCAGCGGCGTCGCCTCAGCAGTTCCTGGTATGTCTCGCCCCGCTGAGCTGCGTCGGTCGCCGACATGCGCCCGTCGCTGACGGCAACATCATGTGGGTTCAGCCCGTGCAGGGGCGAGCCCGGATCAGTTATCGCAATACGGATAAACTTGTCCCGCAACATGTTCGCCGCAACGAATACCGCCGATCCGACGCTGGCCATGGTACGCGAACCGGAGTGCGACGGCGCGGGCGGCAACGTGCTGTCCCCGAGACGGAACCGTACTCGGTTCAGCTGCAAGCCCAAGGCCTCTGCCGCCACCTGCGTCATCGAAGTGTAAGTACCGGGACCCATGTCGCTGGTGCCACTGAGGATCTCGGCCGTGCCGTCAGCCAGAACCGTTGCCTTGGCGGCGCATTGAGAGCGCTGCGTGTGATAGGCGGCCGCGGCCATACCGATACCGATAAGCTGATCGCCGTCCCTGATTGCCCCGGGTGTGGCATTGCGCCGCGACCACCCGAAGCTGGTCGCGCCCTGGTGCAGACAGTCGGTGAGCCGGCGCGTGGAGAACGGTTTTCCGTTCATCTGATCAGTTTCAGGCTCATTGCGTAACCGCAACTCGATAGGGTCGATCTGCAGCCGGTGCGCGAGATCGTCCATCGCGCACTCCAGCGCAAACGTACCGCTCACCGCGCCCGGACCCCTCATGTACGTGGGCAGATTGACATCCAGTGGCACCAACCGATACGTCGAGCGCAGATCAGGGACGCGGTAGAGGAACCTCGGATTGCCAACCAAGCCGTCTTCGTAACTGCCGTATTTTGCTGTCTCCGTGCGCGCTTCGTGCACCATCGCCGTCAGGGTGCCGGAATGGTCGGCACCGATGGCGAACCGCTGCCGACTGGTGGGCCGGTAGCCGATGCCGCTGTACATCTGCTTGCGGGTGATGACGAGCTTGATCGGATGGCCGATCTTGCGCGCGGCGTAGGCGGCCAACAGTTGGTGCGGCCAGGTCTGTCCGGCGCTGCCGAACGCACCGCCGACGAACGGAGAGATCACCCGCACGTGGTCGGGCGGAATACCCAGCGCGGTGGCGTAGGCCTGGCGCGCCGAGCTGATGCTTTGCACCTTGTCCCACACCGTCAGCTGGTCACCGTCCCAGCGGGCGATGGTGGACGGTAGTTCCATCGGGTTGTGGTTGTTGCGGGCGATGCTGTATTCGAGGTCGGTAACCACCGCGGCGCGGTGCAGAGCCGCGTCGGCGTCGCCACGGGCATAGTCGTGGTTGTTGCGCCCGGGCTGCGGAACAGCTTGTACCGCATCGATACTTGTCACAGACGACGCTGTCGAGTACTGGATCCTCACCGACGACGCCGCGTGCGCTGCCGCTTCGAGAGTACTGCATACGACGACAGCGACCGGCTGACCGAAGAACGCCGACCGTGTTGGATCGAACGGCAGTTTGATCCCGCTGAAATCCGTGAGTACCGCCAGCACATCCGGTGCCCGGCGCGCGTCGGCGCCGTGCACCCTGACGGCCACACCGCCGGCGGCCGTGCTGCACACTATCGCGGCGTAAACCAACCCGGGCACCTGATGGTCGGCCGCGTAGGTCGCCTTTCCGGTCACCTTGAGCTCACCGTCCACGCGACTGACGGGCTGGCCGGTGACTGGCAACGCGCGTGGCAGCGGATAGTTCATGGCAGCGCCGCTACCCGCGTCAGTTGGCGTTCGACCGTGCGCTTGAGCAGCTCAACCTTGAACCCGTTCTCTCGCAACGGGTGTGCACCGTCAGCGGCGAGTTCGGCCGCCTTGCGGAAGGTGGCCGCGTCTGGACGTTGCCCGCGCAGCGCTGCCTCCACCGCGGGCAGCCGCCATGGCACGGTGCCGACGCCTCCGGCCGCGACCCGCGCGCTGCGGATGGCGACCGGACCGATGTCCAACGCGACTGCAGCCGAGGTCAGCGCGAACTCGAAGGATTGGCGGTCGCGCACCTTCAGATATCCGCAGCGGCGGACCTCCGGTCCGAGCGGCACCTCGACCGCGACTACCAGCTCGCCGGGCCGCAGGGTGGTTTCACGCTGAGGCGCATCTGCGGGCTTGGCGTACAAGTCGGCCAGCGCGATGCGCCGTTCGCCTGCGGTGTCGCGGGTCAGCACAACGGCGTCAAGGGCAAGTAGGGCCACCGCAAGGTCCGACGGGTGGGTGGCGATGCAGGAGCTGCTGGCGCCCAGAATCGCATGCGTGCGGTTGCGTCCGTCGATTGCCGCGCAGCCGGCGCCAGGAGTGCGCCTGTTGCAGGGTGCCGAAACGTCCCGAAAGTACAGGCATCTGGTGCGCTGCAACAGATTTCCGCCGATGCTGGCCATGTTTCGCAGCTGTGCCGACGCGCTGAGTTCCAGCGCTTGTGATATCACCGGAACACGCTGACGTATCTCCGGGTGGGCGGCAAGATCGGACATCCGTACCAGCGACCCGATCCGAATCATTTCGGGTCGAACGTGAATCTCGGTGTAGGGCAAAGCGTTGATGTCGACCAGCGCATGGGGCCGTTCCACGGCTTCGCGCATCAGGTCGACAAGTGTGGTGCCTCCGGCGATATAGCGGGCACCGGCCGCGCCGGCCCGCAATGCCGACTGCTCGTCGCTGGCCTTGGTATAGCGAAACGGATCCACGGGCTATGGGTTCCGGGCCGCTGCAGCAACGGCGTTGACGATGTTGGTGTAGGCGCCACAACGACAAATGTTGCCGCTCATCCATTCTCGTATCTCGGCGGGCGAGCCGGTATGCCCTTCGGCAATGCAACCCACGGCCGACATGATCTGGCCGGGCGTGCAATAGCCGCATTGCAGCGCGTCTTCGCTAATGAAAGCTTCCTGCAGCGGATGCAAGTCGGTGGCGCCAGCCAGGCCTTCGATGGTGGTGATTTGCGCCCCGTCGTGCATGACCGCGAGCGTCAGGCAGGAATTGATCCTGCGACCGTCGACCAGGACCGTGCAGGCGCCGCACGCGCCTTGATCGCACCCCTTCTTGGTCCCGGTCAGTCCTGCCCGCTCCCGCAACATGTCAAGAAGCGAAGTGCGGTTGTCCACGGCGATCTCGCGAAGCTCGCCGTTGAGGTGAACCCGTGCCACCATTGCGGTTTGGGTCTCGAGGTACGCGCGGTCTTCGACACCGGGGCCGGCCGCGACGGCGCCTCCCACGGCCAAAGACGCGCCGACGAACGTCCTGCGGCTGATTTCGGCACTGCTGTCCCCCACTTGTTCGAGTGTAGAGCGCGTCATGCGGTGAGCGCGCGGACGTTCGCCTTGCCGCGACTACTTCAGAGGTGCCCCGGAATGCACAAGAAGTTGGTGGGGCGGGTCGCTAGAGCCCGCAACGAGTGGCTTGCGAGTCGTGAGCCCGCTCGCGGGCAACCAGCGAAAGCTAGCTGGGGTTAGCCGACCGGCCGTTTTCACGGGTCCGCCGACCGGTCCGCCACCACAGTGTCAAGGATCAACCGAAGTAACTGTCAAGGATCAGCCGAAGCAGGATCGGTCTAAAGACCAGTTCAGGACGCAATAGTGGGGCGGGCGGGGCTCGAACCCGCGACCAACGGATTATGAGTCCGCGGCTCTAACCAACTGAGCTACCGCCCCAGGCGCGCCGCGCACGACCAGTGCGCGTCGCAGTAGACACTAGCGTGGGCGTCGACTAGGAATCATTGCCGCCCGGGCCACTGCTGCGGCTGCGCGGGAAGGGTCGGTTGCCGGGCGCTGCGACTCCGGCGAATGCCTGTTACGGCCAACACGATAAGTCCGGCGATCACGAATACGGCGCCGATTCCGCCGACCACGAACACACCCACAACTGAGTGCGCGACTTGGCTACCGGTGACGTGCTCGCCGACGCCGTAGCTGGCATCGGACGGGCCGGAGCAGCTGATCGAGTACTCACCTGCGTCCTGGACGGTCAGTGTGAACAGCGCTCGCCACTGGTTGACGGTGACATCGCTCCGATACTCGGTCAGCGTTGGTTTGCGTTGCCCCTCGGTACCCCGTGCGGTGCAGGTCAGGTTTCTGCGCGGCGTGCGCTGGGTGACGTAGATCGTCTTCGACTCGCCGGCGTCGATGTGCACCGTGGTGGTGCCTTTGTTACCGAATGTGTGGTCCGCGGTGGGTGCGCCGGCAGTGAGGTCGCTAACCTCGCCAGCCAACATGGTGGCGGCACCGATGCCGCCGCCGAGCACGCCGAGCGCGACGAGGACCCCGCCGATTGCGTACCAGAGCTTTCGAGGTCGTCGCTCTGTCGCATCCCGCGGCGGCGAGAATCCTGGCGGCGGTGGCCCCGCCGGTTGCCCCCAGCCCTGACCCGGCGGGCCGCCCGGTGGGGTGGGCCCTCCTGGCGTTGGATATCCCGGCGGGTTACCCGGGACGGATGGTGCGCCGGGATCGCCGGCGGGATGCTGCTGGAAAGACACGATGTTTGCTCCCTCGCGAGGTAGCCAAGCGTATCTGACTCATCGCTCGTTGCCCAGAAGATCGCACCGCCCTGAGCGGAACAAGCGGCAACCCGAGTGGAGGTGCGAGCTTTGTCCTCAGTTCTCGGTCGGCCGCAGCCGGAACACCCTGATCTCGCGCGGCGCGGCACGCTCCCGATAAGCCTCGTAACCGGCGTAGAAGTCCACGGCCCTGGCCCACGCCGCCTCGCGTTCCGCCCCAGCCAGCAGTTCGGCCCGATACCGGCGCGGCGGTCCGTTGAACTCGATCGTGCATTCCGGATTCGCCTTCAGGTTGGCGCTCCAGGCCGGATGCTTTGCACGTCCGTAGTTGGACCCGATCGCCAGCAACCCGTCCGAGTCCGGGATGAGCGTCAACGGATGCGTGCGCTCCTCCCCCGACTTGGCGCCAACGGAGGTGACGAGCCCGACTTTGCCGAAGCCCATTGTGCCCAGCCGGCCACCCGTCCATGGGATCAGCCGCCGGTCAATGTGCGGCGCCACATGAATCGCCATCTGGTAGCCGAACTTGCTCATAGCTATTCGCTCACCCAGGGCTTCGTGCAGCCGCAGCCGCCGCCCACGAAGAGGACTCTCCCGCCGAAAGGACACAGCTGGACGGTACCCGCCACCGGTCCCGCTAATCCTCGTCGCGCCGGGCCTCCCACGTGTACTGCTTATATTCGTCCTGCACATCGGTGTTGCGGTGGTTGCCCGGACACAGCCACTGGCGGTCCATCCGGTCGCCGTTGCCTGTCATGTCAATGATTTGATACTCCGCGTCGACGCGGCAATTCAGGCAGTAGCGGTGCCGGTCTCCAAGATCTCCCCGATCACTTATCGGCTCTCCCTTGGAATGTCCTGCGCGACAACATCAGTACAGGTACACCACCGCGGAGTCCCCACCGCTGCACACCACCAATCCGCTATCCCCCGAACAGCTCATCGAGTAGTGGCGCCGCGTCACCGGGCTCATGGCATCGATCTGGCGCGTCCCCGGCGTGACTGGGCCGGCCGCCGCATACGCCAGCCGCACCGCTTCGGCGAACTGGCAGGTGGTATCGGTCGACCCGACTGCTGATGACGTCAACCCGCCCGCCGGCGCGGCGGTCGCGGGGCAGACCATGGCACCCGGGGGCAGCGTCACGGCCTTCGTGGAGGTGGTCGTCGTTGGGGGCGCGTCCGCCGCGGGCACCCAGGTCGGGCAGTGCTGGGTCTTGAACGCCGTGTCCGTCGGCATGATCTGCACCAGCTGCGGCCAGTTGCCGGCCCCGTTGGCGATGGTGTCGGCCAGCGTCCCGGACATCCCGCGCAGCCGTTCCCAGTAACAGTCGTGCGCGCCTTCCGACCGGTAGGTGCCGGGAGCGATGTCGCTGCCGACCTTGAAGACGCCATCGCCTGGAAAAGTCGCAGGGGCCCCGGCCACCGGAGTGGTCGACGACGGCGGCAGCGGCGGCACCGTCGTCCCGGGATAGATCGGCGGCAGATAAGAGGTGGGATCGGTGCGGCGGGTAACCGACGGCGCGGCGGTCTTCGGAACGCCCCCCGAACAGCTGACCAGGACAAACACCAGGATCAGCAGGACAGCCCTGCGGCCGTCAGCTGAAAACCGTCTGACCGTCGACATCGATCAGATACCGCTCGGTTCCGGACTCCACCCGCGCCGCGTCCGCGCCCAGGGCCACGGCGATCTTGTTGCTGGAATTCCGCATCACGTCGAAGGTCAACTCCACGGCCTCGGCTTCGCTGAACCGGGAGCGCACCTCGGCGGCATCGTCGACGGCGAGGTGCGCAGGCGTCCAAATTAACCCATCTACATACCGCAGCGCTGCCTTTGCGCGGTCGTCGAGCACCCGTGACGTCTCGAACCGGGCGATCTCGTCGTACAGCGACTCTGTGCCGCCGGCGTCCAGCGCGTGGCCCTCCCGCAGTGATTTGCAGAGCCGGCAGTTATGTGCGTTGGCCACCTTTAGCCGCACCAGCTCCGAGGTGATCGGGTCCAACGCGCGCATCCGGGCCACCGCGGGTGCGAACTCGTTCAGCAACACCTGCGACGGCTCGCTGTCGTGGTCCCACACCAGCGGCTTGCCCACCCACCGCAAATATTGCGCACCGACATCCAGAGCTTCTAGCCCGGCGCGGACCCGCGGCACGAAGTCGGCGATAAAAATCGATATGACCGCCCGAAAGGCGCTGTCGCCCAACACCTTCAGCAACTGTGACCGCTGCTCGACGGTGATCATCGAGACGTCGACGCTGAACTGCTCGGCGAACGCGGCCACCACCGCCTCGGCTTCCGACGGAGCCTCGGCATCGCCGAAGGGCAGCGCCGGCAACCCCAGCACCGAAGCGCACACCTGGCGCACCATGCCCGCCAGCGACGCATTACCGCAGGACAGGGCGACCAATCGCGCCAGTTGGTCAGGTTCCAGTGCTCTCACGCACTACACGGTAAACCTATTGAGCCTGACTAACCGAGGACATGTGAAAGTCCGGTATACGCAGCGACGGCATTGCCGCCCGGGTGGCCCAGTCGCCCCATTCCCGGGGCAGCGTCTTTTCGCTGACGCCGGCCTCGGTCGCGCGCCGCAGCAGGTCCAGCGGGCTCTCGTTGAACCGGAAGTTGTTCACCGCCCCGGTCACCTCGCCGTCCTCGACCAGGTACACCCCGTCGCGGGTCAGGCCGGTGAGCAGCAAGGTTGTCGGGTCGACCTCGCGGATGTACCACAGCGTCGTCAGCAGCAACCCGTGCTCGGTGGAGGCGATCATGTCGGCCAGGTCCGCCGATCCGCCGGTCATCACCAGGTTGTCCGCACCCACGGCCACCGGCGCACCGAACCGGGCGGCCGTTGCCCGCGGATACGCCAGGGCATTGATTACGCCCTCGCGGATCCACTCCACCTGGCCGATCTCCATGCCGTTGTCGAACACCGATGCCGTCTCCGACGAATTGCTCACCGCCACAAACGGCGTGCACGCCAGTCCGGGCGCCATCGGATCGGAGAACAACGTCAACGGCAGCGAAGTCAGCCGCTCCCCCACCCGCGTCCCGCCGCCCGGCGCCGACAGCGCCGTCCGTCCCTCCTGGGCACCGCGCCCGGACATCTTCCAGTTGAGGTAGATCATCATGTCGGCCACCGTCGATGGCGGCATGATGGTTTCGTAGCGCCCCGCTGGCAGTTCCACCGACCGCGACGCCCAGGCCAGCCTGGTTTCCAGGTCGGCGAGCAGTGAATCTATCGGCACATCAACGAAATTCGACGTTCCGGTACCGGCCCATGCGGACGCATCCCCCCGCTTCGCATTGAGCTCGATCGCGCCGGTGGGCTGCGTGTAACGCCGGCGCAGGCCGGTCGAGGACGCCAGCAACGTCGTCGAAAGACTGTGGTGCGCATAGCCGAACAGCCGGTCCGTGGACCGGAACGCCTTGCTCAACGGCGCGGAGATCCCGCTGAATGCCGCGACCCCGGTACCCGGCACCGGCGCGTCCCAGTCGGCGGGCTCCCCCACATCGGTGAGCAGCGGCGCCGCGTCTCCGGCCTCCGGCGCCGAACGGGCCGCGTCCTGGGACGAGATCACCAATCCCGGCAGCGCCGACGGGTCGGCGTCACCGGAGACGACGGACCCGACGTATGCACTGTCGCCTTGGCGCACAATGGAAATGACGGTGACGCTGCGGCTGACCGCGACCCCGTTGGTGGTCATCGTGTTGTTGGCCCAGCGCAGGGTGGCCTCGACCTTGTCGGTGACCAGCACCATGGTCTCGTCGGCGCGCCCGGCCTTGGCGGCCTCGGCCAGGACGATCTCGACGACGTGCTGCGGGGTGATCATCGGCCGCCCTCGGTGCGGGTGTTGAGTATGTTGACGCCGCGGAACAACGCCGACGGGCAGCCGTGGCTGACCGCGGCCACCTGGCCGGGTTGCGCCTTGCCGCAGTTCAGCGCACCGCCGAGTCGCCAGGTCGATTGTCCGCCAACCGCTTCCATGGAATTCCAGAAGTCGGTGGTGGTCGCCTGGTAGGCCACATCGCGCAACTGGCCGTACAGGGCGCCGTCACGGATGCGGTAGAACCGCTGCCCGGTGAACTGAAAGTTGTACCGCTGCATGTCGATTGACCAGGATTTGTCGCCGACTATGTAGATGCCGTCGTCGATCCGCGAGATGAGATCGGCGGTGGACAGATCTTGAGGCCCGGGTTGCAGCGACACGTTGGCCATCCGCTGGATCGGCACGTGGTGGGCCGAGTCTGCGTAGGAGCATCCGTTGGAGCGTTCCTGACCCAGCCGCGGGGCGAACACCCTGTCGAGTTGGTAGCCGACGAACACCCCGTCGCGCACCAGGTCCCAGCTCTGCGCGGCGACGCCTTCGTCGTCGTAGCCGATGGTGGCCAGCCCGTATTGCACGGTTCGGTCGGCGGTCACGTTCATCACGGGCGACCCGTACTGCATCGTCCCCAGTTTGTCCGGGGTGGCGAACGACGTCCCGGCGTAGGCGGCCTCGTAACCAATGGCCCGGTCGTATTCGGTTGCGTGGCCGATGGATTCGTGGATGGTAAGCCAGAGGTTGGACGGGTCGATCACCAAGTCCGTCGGTCCGGGCATCACGCTGGGCGCCCGCATCTTCTCGTACAGCAAGTCCGGGATTTCGGCGAGCTCGGACGTCCAGTCCCACACCGAGTCACCGGCCACCGCTTCCCAGCCGCGCGCGGTCGGCGGGGCCAGCGTGCGCATCGAGTCAAACCCGCCGGCCTTCGCGTCGATGCTCACCGCCTCCAGCGAGGGCTGCAAGCGCACCCGCTGCTGGGTGATCGAAGAGCCGAAGGTGTCGGCGTAGAAGGTCTGCTCCTTGACCGCGGTCAACCCGGCCGCCACGTGGTCAACCCCCTCGGCGTCCAGCAGCCGCCGCGAGTAGTCCTCGAGCACCCCGATCTTCTCCGACGCCGACACGGTGAAGGGGTCGATCTCGTAGTCCGACACCCAGGTGGCGTCGGCGTAGACCGGCTCGGCCGCCAACCGGATGTGCTCGGTGTTCAGCGCGGCCAGCACGGTAGCCACCTGGGCCGCGTGCCGCGCGGTGCGGGCCGCCACGTCGGGAGCCAACTCGGCGTGCGAGGCGAACCCCCACGTTCCCGCCACGATCACCCGCACCGCCAGCCCGACCTCGCGGCTGACGACGGCAGTCTCCAGCTCGCCGTCACGCAGCTGGATGATCTCGGTGCTGATGCGGTGAATCCGCAGGTCGGCGTAGCTGGCCCCGGCCGCTCTGGCCGCCGAGAGCGCGGCGTCGGCCAGCTCGCGGCGCGGCAGGTCCAGGAAGTCGGAATCGATCCCCCGGTTCGATGTCACGGGTCCACCGTAACGACCGGCTTTAATACTTTCATGTCCACCACGCCTCGCCGTTCTACGGCGTTGGCGTACGGCTTGCTGGCGCCCAGTTTGTTCGGTGTGGTCGCCTTCCTGCTGCTGCCGATCCTGGTGGTGGTCTGGCTGAGTCTGTACCGGTGGGACCTGCTGGGTCCGCTGCATTACGTCGGCTTCGCGAACTGGCGCTCGGTACTGCGCGACGGCGACTTCGGCGACTCGCTGGTGGTCACCGCGATCTTCGTGGCGATCGTGGTGCCCGCCCAGACGGTGCTGGGGCTGCTGGCCGCGATGATGCTGGCGCCCAAGCTGCCGGGCACCGGACTATTCCGGACGCTGTACGTGCTGCCGTGGATCTGTGCCCCGCTGGCGATCGCGGTAATGTGGCGCTGGATCCTGGCGCCGACGGACGGCGCGGTCAGCACCCTGCTGGGTCGGCGTATCGAATGGCTGACCAATCCCGACCTGGCGCTGCCGATGGTATCGGCCGTGGTGGTGTGGACCAACGTGGGCTACGTGTCGCTGTCTTTCCTCGCCGGGCTGCTCGCCATCCCCGAGGACATCCACCACGCGGCACGCACCGACGGTGCCACCGCCTGGCAGCGGTTCTGGCGCATCACGCTGCCGATGCTGCGCCCGACCATGTTTTTCGTGCTGGTCACCGGAGTGGTCAGCGCCGCACAGGTTTTCGACACGGTTTACGCGCTGACCGGCGGCGGCCCGGAGGGCAGCACCGATCTGGTGGCTCATCAGATCTACGCGGAAGCATTCGGCGCGGCGGCCATCGGGCGAGCCTCGGTGATGGCGGTGATCCTGTTCGTCATCCTGGTCGGCGTGACGTTCGTGCAGCACCTGTACTTCCGTAAACGGATCACCTATGACCTCACGTAACGCGCTGATCTACGTGGGCCTGGTGGTGGGGGCGCTGATCACCCTGGCACCGTTCGCACTTGGCCTGCTGACCTCGTTCACCTCCGCGCACCAGTTCGCCACCGGTTCGCCGCTGCAACTGCCGCGCCCGCCCACGCTGGCCAACTATGCCGATCTGGCCGGCACCGGTTTCGGCCGGGCCGCGGCGGTGACCGCGCTGATGACGGCGGTGATCCTGCTGGGCCAGTTGACCTTTTCCATCCTGGCCGGCTACGCCTTTGCCCGGCTGCACTTTCCGGGTCGCGAGGCGCTGTTCTGGGTGTACGTCGCGACGCTGATGGTGCCCGGCACGGTGACGGTGGTGCCGCTGTACCTGATGATGGCCCAGATGGGGCTACGGAACACGTTCTGGGCGTTGGTGATTCCCTTCATGTTCGGCTCGCCGTACGCGATCTTCCTGCTGCGCGAGCACTTTCGCCTGATCCCCGACGACCTGATCAACGCCGCCAACCTGGACGGCGCCAACACGCTGGACGTGCTGGTGCACGTGATCCTGCCGTCGAGCAAGCCGGTGCTGGCCGCGCTGACGATGATTACCGTGGTCTCGCAGTGGAACAACTTCATGTGGCCACTGGTGATCACCAGCGGCCGCAAGTGGCGGGTGCTGACGGTGGCCACCGCGGACCTGCAGTCGCGGTACAACTCGCAGTGGACGCTGGTGATGGCAGCGACGACGGTCGCAATCGTGCCGCTGATCGTGTTGTTCGTGGCGTTCCAGCGGCACATCGTCTCGTCGATTCTGGTGTCGGGGCTCAAGTGAGACGGCCCCGCTTTTCGACGCTTTCGGCGTTGGCGCTGGTTTCGGTCTCAGCTTTGCTGTTCGTTTTTGCCGTGCTGTTGGGCCGGTCAGACGACGACGGCAAGATCGTGGTGACGGTGCGACTGTGGGCCGAGCCGATCGCGCTGGCGTATCGGGATTCCTTTCAGGAGTTCTCCCGACAACACCCCGACATCGAGGTGCGCACCAACATGGTCGCCTTCTCCAACTACTTCGACACCCTGCGCACCGACGTCGCCGGCGGCAGCGCCGACGACATCTTCTGGCTGTCTAACGCCTACCTGGATGCCTACGCCGACAGCGGCCGGCTGATGAAAATCGATCAGGTGGATAAGGATTGGGAACCGGCCGTCGTCGACCAATTCACGCACAACGGCACCCTGTGGGGGGTGCCCCAGTTGACCGACGCCGGGATCGCCGTGTTCTACAACGCCGACCTGCTCGCGGCCGCCGGCGTCGACCCCGCGGTGCTGGACAGCATCCAGTGGAGCCCCGGCAGCGACGACACGCTGCGGCCCCTGCTGAAGAAGTTCACCGTCGATCTCGACGGGCATCGCGCGGACTCCCCCGACTTCGAATTCCTGCGCGTGCGCCAGTACGGCTACAACGCGGCCAACGACCCGCAGGCCATCTACCTCAATTACATCGGCTCGGCTGGTGGAATCTTCCAGCGCGGCAACCAGTTCGCGTTCGACAACCCCGAAGCGGCGGCGGCCTTCCGCTACCTCGTCGGCCTAATCAACACCGACCACACCTCGCCACCGGCGTCTGACACCAATGACAACGGCGACTTCTCCCGCAACCAGTTCCTGGCCGGCAAGATGGCGCTGTTCCAGTCCGGCACCTACAGTTTGGCTCCGATCGCCCGCGACGCTACTTTCCGCTGGGGGGTGGCCATGCTTCCGTACGGACCCCGGGGTCGGGTCAGTGTCACCAATGGCATTGCCGCCGCTGGCAATTCGGCGACCCGGCATCCCGAGGCGGTGCGGCAGGTGCTGCAGTGGATGGGCAGCAGCAAGGGCAACGCGTATCTCGGCCGCGAGGGTGCCGCCATTCCGGCGGTGTTGTCGGCCCAGCCCGGCTACTTCGCCTACTGGAAGGCCCGCGGCGTCGACGTCACGCCGTTCTTCGCCGTCCTGGACGGTCCACGCATCCCGGCACCGGGCGGAGCCGGGTACGCGGCCGGAAACGAGGCGCTGCAACCGTATTTCGACGAGATGTTTTTGGGGCGCGGCGATATCGGGACGACTTTGCAGCGTGCGCAGGAGGCGGCCAACGCCGCCGCGCGCCGTTGACGGTCACGCTGGCGTGACGCTCGATGCTCACCGCCACGCTGGCGTGACGCTCGGCGAGAAGACGCTGGCGTGACGCTCGATGGCGAGACAGCAAGTTAGCCGGGCACCACCAGCACCGGCACCGGGCTGTGCCGAATGATCTTGGCGCTGCGCGTCCCGAGGAAAACCCGCCGCACGTCGCCGCGCGGCGACGTGCCCACCGCCAGAATCTCGCCGTTGATCCACTCCGGCTTGCTCAACGCTTCCATCCAGCTGTGGCCGGTGACGACTTCCACCACGACGTCTGGCCCCACAACGCCCTCGTCCTTGAGGGCCTGCAGGCTTTCCATCGCCTGTGCCGCCCAGGCGTTGAGGATGCTGTCCTCGGCGTCCAGTCCCACCTCCGGCGGGTACATGGTCCGGCCGCGCACCGCAAAGGTGATCACCCGCAGCGGCACCTGATACCGCTCGGCGGCGTTGGCGCACCGGCGCACCAACGCCAGCGACTCCTCGCTCGTGGAATAACCACAGCTGAGCCGACGGAACCCGCCGCTGTGCACATGAAATCCGGGGGAACTGATCGCGATCGGTACCCGCGAGGCGTGCAGCAGCCAGTCGGCCGTGGAGCCGACCGCGATCTGTGCCAGCCCGGTGCTCGGCAAAGATCCGAGCACGAGGATCCTGCCGTTCACCTCGTCGACGATCTCGACCAGTCCCGTCGCCACCGAGCGGTGGGCCCGGTGGGTGAAGTGGACTTCTATGCCTTCGGCCAGCGGGAACAGGTAGCGCTGCGCCTCCCGCGCGGACTCCTCGGCCAGGTTCTGTGCCCAGTGCTCGTACTCGGCGTCGACGCGCGCGAACGACGGTGTCGGCCATGGCTCGGGCACGACGGTCGCGACCGTCACCGATGTCTGCAGCGTCCGTGCGGCCCCGATCGCCAGATACAGCCCTGAGAGGCCCACCCTGCTCGCCCGGTACCCGACCACGACGGTCATTGCCGGTCCTTATTGAGCACGCTGTGGTGGCGGCCCCACCACAGGTAATACGCGAGCGCCACCACGATCCAACCGCTGAACGCCAGCCAGGTATACCAGTGCAGACTGAGCAGGATGTACCCGCACGCCAGCACCGAAAGCACCGGCGTCACAGGGTAACCCGGCACCCGGAAGGCGCGATCCAGGTCCGGTTCGCGCACCCGCAGGATGATCACGCCCACCGACACCACGATGAACGCCGTCAGCGTCCCGATGGACACCATGTCGGCCAGGCTGGCCAGCGGCACCAGCGCGGCGAGCAGGGACGCGACGATCGCCACGATGACGGTGTTGTTCACCGGCGTCATGGTGCGCGGATTCACCGCGGCGAACCGCGCGGGCAGCAAACCGTCACGGCCCATCGCGAACAGGATGCGCGTCATCCCGTATAGCGTCACCAGCGTGACGGTGAAGATTGAGATCACCGCGCCCGCCGCGAGGATGGTGCTGGCCCACCTGCTGCGCGTGACGTTGTCCAAAATGGTGGCCAGACCGGCGTTTTCCTGCGTCTTGAAGTTCTGCCAAGGCTGGGTGCCCAGCGCGGCCAAAGCGACGAGCACGTAGACGGTGGTGACGATCAACAGCGCGGACACCAGCGCGCGCGGCATGGTCGTCTGCGGATTCTTCACCTCGTCACCCGCGGTGGAGACCGCGTCCAAGCCGATGTAGGAGAAGAAGATCGTGCCGGCCGCTGATCCGATGCCGGCCACGCCCATCGGGGCGAAGTCCCTGAGATGGTTTGCGTCGTACGCGGTGAACGCGATGACGACGAACATCCCGAGCACGCCGAGCTTGATCAGCACCATGATCGTGTTGACCTTGGCCGACTCGCTGGCCCCGCGGATCAGCAGCAGCGCGCACAGCACGATCAGGATCACCGCCGGGAGGTTCACCCACCCACCGGGCACCTTGTCCCAGGGCGCCGCCGACAGGGCGCGCGGCAGTTCGAACCCGAACAGGTTGTGCAGCAATTTGTTTACATAGCCGCTCCAGCCGACGGCTACCGCGGCGGTGGCCACCCCGTATTCCAGCAGCAGGCAGGCCGCCACGATGATCGCGACCGCCTCGCCGAGCGTGGTGTAGGCGTAGGAGTAGGACGAGCCGGAAACCGGCACCGCCGAGGCTAATTCGGCGTAGCACAAAGCCGCCAGCCCGGCGGCGATGCCGGCGATGATGAACGAGGCGATCACCCCGGGACCCGCCTGGGGCACCGCTTCGGACAGCACGAAGAAGATGCCGGTGCCGATCGTGGATCCGACGCCGAACATCGTCAGTTGGAAGGTGCCGAAGCTGCGCTTGAGTCCGGAGTCGCTGCCCGGGTCGCCGACCGGGCGGCGACGCAGCATCTGCTCTTTGAGGCTGATCGATGTCGCCGGCAACTGCGCCTCCCGTCGGTGGGTCAGCTAAGTATGTGCCTCCCGCAGCACTTCGGCGAACTGATTCACGAGGTAGTCGATCTCGTCGGTCGTGATCACCAACGGCGGGGCAAACCTGAGCGTCCAGTCCTGGGTGTCCTTCACCAGAACCCCGCGCTCGGCCAGACGCAGACTGACATGCTTACCCGTCGCCACCGCGGGGTCGATGTCGACCCCGGCCCACAGACCCAGCCCCCGCACCGCGACGACGCCGCACCCGATCAGCGCCCGCAGCCTCTCGTGCAGATACCCACCGAGGTTCGCAGACCGTACCTGGAATTCGTTTCGGGCCAGCAGTCCCACCACCGTGGAGCCGATCGCGGCGGCCAATGGGTTGCCGCCGAACGTCGAGCCGTGTTCGCCAGGGTGTAGCACGCCCAGGACGGCGCGGTCGGCGACCACCGCGGACAGCGGAACCACACCACCGCCGAGCGCCTTGCCGAGCAGGTACACGTCCGGCACCACGCCCCAGTGGTCGCAGGCAAACGTGTAGCCGGTGCGGGCCAGTCCGGACTGGATCTCGTCGGCGATCATCAGGACGTTGCGTTCGGTGCATAATGCCCGCACCGCGGGCAGGTAATCGTCCGGCGGCACGATGATGCCCGCCTCGCCCTGGATGGGTTCCAGCAGTACGGCGACGGTGTCGCCATCGATGGCCTGTGCGATTGCGGCGGTGTCGCCGAACGGCACCGAACGGAAGCCCGGGGTGAACGGGCCGAAGCCGGCGCGGGCCACCGGGTCGGATGAGAAGCTGACGATGCTGATGGTGCGACCGTGGAAGTTGTTGTCCGCCACGATGATATTGGCCCGGCCGTCGGGAACGCCCTTGACGTCGGATCCCCACTTGCGCGCGACTTTCAGACCACTCTCCACCGCCTCGGCTCCCGAGTTCATCGGCAGCACCATGTCTTTGCCGCAGAGGTCGGCCAGCGCGGCGCAGAACGGTCCAAGGCGATCGGAATGGAACGCGCGGCTCACCAAGGTGACCGTGTCCAGTTGGGCGTGGGCGGTCGCGATGATCTCGGGGTGGCGATGTCCGAAGTTGACCGCCGAATAGGCGGCCAAGCAGTCCAGGTAGCGGCGGCCGTCGACGTCAGTGATCCACGCGCCCTCGGCGCTGGCGGCGACCACAGGCAGGGGTGAATAGTTGTGCGCAGCATGGCTTTCCATCAGCGCGATCGCGGGATCGGTATGGTCGGCGAGAATGGTCATGGGTGCACCTCTAGCGTGCAGCACTTCACCGAACCGCCACCCTTGAGCAATTCGGACAGGTCAACCCCGATCGGCTCGAACCCGGCGTATCGTAGCTGGGCCGCGAAACCTGTTGCGCCGGCGGGCAGCACGACGTGGCGGCCGTCGGAGACAGCATTCAACCCGAACGCGTAGGCGTCTGCGGTGCCGACCAGGATGGCGTCTGGGTAGAGCGTTCGCAACTGGGTTTGCGCTGCCGCGCTGAACGCCGGTGGGTAATAGGCGATCGTGTGTTCGTCGAGCACGGCCAGTGCGGTGTCCAGGTGATAGAAGCGCGGGTCGACCAGTTCCAGCGAGATCACCGGCATCCGCACCGCGGCCGCGATCTCACTATGGGCGCGCAGGTCGGTACGAAATCCGTAACCGGCCAACACCATGTCGCCGATTTGCAACAGGTCGCCTTGTCCCTCGTTGACGTATCGGGTGGACACCGGGCGGTAACCGAGCGACGACATCCACTTTGCATAGACCTTGGACTCGTCGGCCCGTTGCGCGAACCGGAACCGGGCCAGCACCGCGACGTCGCCGCAGACGAACCCGCCATTGGCGGCGTAAACCATGTCCGGCAATCCGGGCACGGGCTGCACCACATCCACCCGGTGTCCCAGCCGAATGTAGGTCTCGCGCAAGCACTCCCATTGCGCCAGCGCCCGCTCCACGTCGACCGGTGCGCCGGTGTCCATCCAGGGGTTGATCGCGTATTCGACGGCGAAGAATGATGGCGGCGTCATCGCGTAGTGCCGCATCGTTGCCGCGCGACTGGGCACTTCGGCGTGCCGCCAGGCCGAAGCACCCACGAAATAGTCGGTCATGAAATCAACGATATTTGCGGCTCTGCGCACAATCAAACGATCTTCATTGCGCATTTAGCATTAATATATTGTGCTAGATCCGAAACAACGGGGATTTATTGCGCGAGGAACTGAGAGTGCCGAGATGGACCGCTTGGACGAGACCGACGAACGCATCCTGCTCGAGATGGCAGAGCATGCCAGGGCGACGTTTGCCGAGATCGGCGCGAAGGTGAATCTCTCTGCGCCTGCTGTGAAGCGCCGCGTCGACCGGATGCTGGACAGCGGCGTCATCAAGGGCTTCACAACCGTCGTCGACCGCAACGCGCTGGGGTGGAACACCGAGGCCTACGTGCAGGTGTTCTGCCACGGCACCATCGCGCCGGAGAAGTTGCGGGATGCATGGGTGAACATTCCCGAGGTCGTCAGCGCGGCGACCGTGACCGGAACCTCGGACGCGATCCTGCACGTGCTCGCGCGCGACATGGGCCACCTGGAGCGTGCGCTGGAGCGCATCAGGTCCAGCGCCGACATCGAACGCAGCGAAAGCATTGTGGTGCTGTCGAATCTGATCGACCGGATGCGGCCGTGAGGTTCAGCGGGCCGAGATGATGGTCTGGATTGCTATGCCAGCGCCGCTGGCCACCAACGTGATCGCCAGCGTCACCCAGTCGCCGAGCCTGGGCCGGCGGGGGTTAGCTGAGAGCTGACCGGTGCCGCCGCGGGCGGTGATTGCATCGCCCATCTCGTCGGCGCGCCGCAGCGTCACCGTGATGGTGGCGGCCAGCAGATCGATGATCTCCAGCCGGCGCTGCTGCCGTTTTTCCTTGCGGCTACGAGGCGTCGGCTTGGGCCGTAATCGTCGTGCGGCATAGAGCACTTGAAACTCGTCGATCAGCATCGGAAAGGCGCGCAACGCCAAGGCCAGCGCGACCGCCCACTCGTCGACAGGCAGTCGGAACAATCGCAGCGGGCGACCCAAAGCCGCGACCGCGGGCCCGATTTCGGCGACATTGGTGGTGTAGGACACCAGACCACCCAGCGCCAGCAACACCAGCGTCAGCGCGGTGATCCGCAGGAAATTCAAGAACCCGCCAAGACCCAGCTCGACGCTGCCGATGACGATCTCGGGACGTCCGCCGGCCAGGGCCGCGGTAAAACCGCCGATCGCCAACACAATCCACAGCCAGCGCGGTATCGACGGCAGGGCACCGCGCGGAATGTGCGCGATCCGGATCGCCGCCAGCACCAGGGCCGCCATGAACCCGATCGTCACCCAGCCGGGGTAGAACGCCAGCAGCACGGAGATGCCGAACACCACCAAAAGTTTGGTGCCGGCCCACAAGTCATGAATCGGCGAGCCGCCGGGGATCGGGACCAGCAGCACGACGGGCCGGCCGTGCTTGCGGTTCTCCCGCTTTGTCGGCGCCGAAGTCGTTGTCACGCCACACCTCCGGCGGAGGTCGACGCCGAAGCCGATTCCAGCGTTCCGTTATTCAGATGGAGGATGCGCGGGCACAGCGTTTCCATCCCCAGGTAGTCGTGCGCGATGACGACCACCGTCAGACCGCTGTCGCGGCGCAGGTCCTCGAGCAGGCGCAGCAGCCCGCGCTGGCTGTCGGTGTCCAGACCGGCCAGCGGTTCGTCGAGGATCAGCGCCTTCGGCTCGCAGGCCAGCAGTCCGGCGAGCACCACACGCCGCATCTGGCCCCCGCTGAGCTTGTCGATGCTGCGGCTGGCCAGGGCGGGGTCGAGCCCCACAACGCCGAGCGCGGCGGCCACCCGGGCGGTGTCCTTGTGCGAAAAACCCGCCGCGGAGGCGACTTCCAGGTCGACGCGGCTGCGCATCAGCTGCAGCCGGGCCGCCTGGAAGGACAACGCCACGGCACCGACCTGTTCGTGGGTGGGACGGCCGTCCAGCAGGCACTCCCCACTGGTCGGCGTGGTCAGCCCCGCCATGATCCAGCCCAGCGTCGACTTGCCGGAACCGTTGCCCCCGTGGATCAGCACACCGTCGCCCTGCTCGACAACGAAGTTGATGTCGTGCAGCGCGGTCTTGGCCCACGGGGTGCCGATTCCGTATTCATGGCCGACGTTGATCAGTTCGAGGGTCGGTGCATGGTTGGTGTCGCCCACTCCTGCTACGGGTGGCGGTGTGTCCGCGGCCTGGGTCATGCCGGTGTTGTCCGGGGAGTCACTGAGTTTGATTGTGCGGTCGGCGGACTCGGCTTCGTTGTTGTAGTGCGTGATGTGCACCAGCGCGGTGCGGTGCCGTTTGGTCAGGCCGGACAGCACGCCCAGCAATGCATCCCGGCCCTGCTGGTCCACCATGGTGGTGACCTCGTCGGCGATCAGCATTGCGGGCTCGCGGGCCAGCGCCGCCGCCAGCGCGAGGCGCTGCAGTTCACCGCCGGACAGGCTGCCGGTCTCGCGTTCGGCGAGGTCTTCCAGGCCGACCTCGCGCAGCAGCTTGGCGACGTCGGTCTTGGTGCCCGGCGGTAGACCCCAGACCACGTCGTCGGCGACCCGGGTGCCCAGCACCTGACTCTCCGGGTGTTGCAGCACGACCGCGGTGCCGCCGAGTTTGCCGAGTCCCACCGCGCCCGGACGCTCGACGGTGCCCGAGGTGGGTTCGCGACCTGCCAGGATCAGCATCAGAGTGGTTTTGCCGGAACCGTTGGCGCCAGTGATCGCTACGTGCTCCCCGACGCCGATCTCCATGCTGATTTCGCGCAGCGCGTCCTGGTCGGCGCCGGGATAGCGGAACCGCACGTTGTCCAGCCGCACCGGAACCGGCCCCACGTCGGCGTTTTCGAGATCGCCGGCGGGCGCGTCCAGCTTGTGCACGTCCGGGATGCCGCGCATGCGTTCCAGCAATCGCGACAACGCCCACCAGCCGACCAGCGACATCACCATCACCCCGATGGTGACCAGGCCCAGCAGCATCACCTGCCAGTAGCGCAGTGAGAAGGCGTAACCCACCTTCAGCCAGGCGCCGACCGCTTCGAGATGAACACGACCGAAGAAGGAGGCGAGCCCGTCGACATTGGCGGTGATGGCGTCGCGCATCAGGTGCCGCAACCGGGTGAGCACCATCAGCATCGCGACGTTGCCGGCGCCGAACACCACTCCCGCGACGAAGGAAGTGACTACCACCGTGGGCGTGCCGCGGCCCTTGCGCTTGATGAATCCGGTGAGGCCGCCGATGTAGGCGCTCTGGAACACCCCCATGAACCCGCCGCCACCGGCGATCAGGAACGCGATGAGGCCGGCGGCGATCGTCGCGGTCATCAGCACCCGCAGGCGGTGCCGGTAGGCCAGCAGTCCGGCGGGCACGGTACCCAGCAGGGCGATTCCGGCGGCAAACGGGACGACGACCGAGATGATGGCGGTCACCGCGCACAGCGCGGCCATCACCGATGCTTGCGCCAGTTCACTCGGTTGCAGCGGTCCACCCCGAGCGGGCGACGGGGGTGGCCCGATCTCGCTCACTCGACTGATTCTGCCAGGTCTGTTTGTCGCAGGCTGCGCCGCGCGCGTTTCGTGCGAAGGCCTCCCAAGAGTGGTTCCGCATAGCAAAGCTATGCAACGATGGGCGCATGAGTTCGACCGCAGCAGCAAATGACACCGAGGTTGCCCACGGCCTGGGAGCGGATCTGCTTGCCGTGGTCGCACGGCTTAATCGGTTGGCCACCCAGCGAATCCAGATGCCCCTGCCGGCGGCGCAGGCGCGGCTGTTGGCGACGATCGAGGCGCAGGGCGAAGCGCGCATCGGCGATCTGGCCACCGTCGACCACTGTTCCCAACCGACGATGACGACCCAGGTGCGCCGGCTAGAGGACGCCGGATTGGTGTCGCGGACCGCCGACCCAGGCGACGCGCGTGCGGTGCGTATCCGGATCACTCCGGAGGGGCTGCGTACGCTCAATGCGGTGCGCAGGGACCGTGCGGCCGCGATCGAGCCGCAACTGGCCCGGTTGGACGCCGCTGACCGTCAGGTCCTCACCGAGGCGGTCGAGGTGTTGCGGCGCCTGCTGGAGAATGCGGCGAATGCCCCGGGTCGCCATACCCTCTGACGGTTGGTGGCTGAACCGCCGCAACGGGTAGACACTGATGTCAATATCCGTCTGCAATTTCCGTCGAGAAAGGTGACGGCCATACCTGACGTCTCCCCGTTGACCGTGTGGGTCGGATCGACACGATACGACTTCGTGCCGGGCCGTGATGTGACGGTGGGCATCGGCGATCACTACGACATCTCGCTGGAGCCCGAGGGGCCCATCGGCCCGGACGCGGCACCGCACCCGGTCCTGGTGTTGCGCTTTGCTGGTACGCACTGGCTGGCGGTGGATCAGAGCCACCGGGGGCTGTTTCTGGACGGCATCCGAATGTCGACGGCCGACATCCGCGACGGTCAAATGGTCGCGATCGGCGATCCGGAGCGGGGTCCGCGGCTGATGTTCCAGGTCGCCGCCCCTTCCGACGCGCCGCCGCCGAACACCGATCCGTTGGGCGTCAAGGTCCCGGCGCCAGCGCCCTCGCCTGCGCCTGTGCCTCCGCCGGCGCCCGTGCCTCCGCCGGCGCCTGTGCCTCCGCCGGCGCCTGTGCCGGAGGAGCCGCCCACCGGGCGCATCGCGATGGAGCCGGAGACCCGCCGGCTCACGGCCGTCACTCCCGAGCAGGTCGCCGAGCCGGTCGCCGAACCGGTTGTCGAGCCGGTTGCCGAGCCGTCGCCCGAGCCCGCCTCAGAGCCGGCCCCGGAGCCGGTGCCCGAACCGGCCGAGCCGGGAACCACCCGCATCCCGACAGGACCGGTCGAACGCTCCCCGCTCGAACGCCCCACCAACCCGTTCCGGGCCGTGCTCGCCCCCGACGAGGGGCAACCCAAGGCCCGCGGACTCGTCGAACGGATGACCGAGGCCACCCGCAAGCTGTTGCCCGCGCGCGCCGATACCGGCGCCGACGACGTGCCGCCGCAAACCGGTCGGCTGCCGTTGCAGCCGGGCGCCGCACGATCGGGGTGGCCGCCTATGACCTCGGACTGGTCGTCAACGGCCGCGAGGTGCTGTCCAATATCTCGTTCACCACCCGCCCCGGGTCCTTGATCGCAGTGGTCGGGCCGTCGGCGGCGCGCAATTTCGCCTTGACCGGGCTGCTCTCCGGCACACGACCGCTCAGTTCCGGGATCCTCACCGTGGACGGCCACGACGTGCACGACGAGCCGGAGACGATGCGGTCCCGCATCGGTGTGGTGCCACGTGACAACCGGGTGCATCCCAGCTTCACCGTGCAGCGGGCCCTGGAGTACGCCGCCGAGCTGCGGCTGCCGTCGAACACGTCGCCGGAGAACCGTGACCGGGTCATCCTCCAGGTTCTCGACGAGCTCGAGCTGACCCCGCACCGCGACACCCGGATCGCCAAACTGCCGCCCGAGCTGCGCCGGTGTGCATCCATGGCGGTGGAACTGCTTACCCGCCCGTCGCTGCTTGTGGTCGATGAGCCCGGCGCCGGACTCGATCCGCAGCAACAAAGCCACGTTTTAGGACTACTGCGCCGGCAGGCCGACCTCGGCTGCGTGGTCGTGGTGGCCAGTGCGTCGCTGGTGCACGTCAACCTCAGCGACCAGGTGCTGCTGCTGACACCAGCCGGCCAGCTGGCTTTCGCTGGTCCGCCATCGCACATTGAGTCGGCGCTGGGCACCGCGGATTGGTACGAGATCTTCGGGCGCATCAGCGCCGACCCGTTCGGCGCCCACAATGCATTCCGGATGCGGCAACAGGCGTCGGTGTCCCCGACCCCGCCGTCGGTGACCCGGCCCGAGCGGCTCCCGCCCGTCCCCGGTTTCGGACGACAGTTCCGATTGCTGGCCGGTCGCCAAGTCTTTTTGTTGCTGACCCGACCTTTCTTTGTGCTGCTGCTTGTGCTGTTGCCGTTCGCATTGGGCGCCTTGACGCTGCTTATCCCGGGCAGCGCGGGTCTGAACCGGGCCGGCCCCGGGTCGACTAACACGCACGAGGCGCTCGAGATCCTGGCCGCGCTCAACTTCGCCACTGTGTTGATGGGCACCGTGGCCACCATCGGCGATCTCGTGGGCGAACGTCGGATCTTCCGCCGCGAGCAAGCGATCGGACTCTCGGCGTCGGCCTATCTGCTGGCCAAGTTGGTCGTCTTCAGCCTCATCGCTGCCGTGCAGGCCGCGATCCTGACCACCATCGTGGTCAACAGCAAGGGTGGGCCGCGGCACGGGGCGGTGTTGTTGGGCAATGCGAATGTGGAGCTGTATGTGAGTGTGGCGGCGACGGCTATCGTCTCGGCGATCGTGGGGCTGGGGCTGTCCTCGCTGGGCAAGTCGAAACGGGAAACGCTGCCGTTGGCGATTCCGGCGGTGCTGGCATCGTTGCTGTTTGCCGGTGGGCTGGTGTCTCTAGTTGGCACGTGGGGCTATGACCAGATCTCGTGGTTCGTGCCGGCGCAGTGGGGTTTTGCAGCGGCCGCCGCCACAGTGAACCTGCGCCGGGTCGACAAGCTGGCCCCAGACAATCTGGTATGGACCCACTACTCGGGGTGGTGGGTGTTCGACATGCTGATGCTGCTGGCCCTCGGGGCGCTGTGGGCCGGGTTCCTCCGGTACCGGCTACGGCCTGTCTCTCACAGGTAGCGCCGGACGCGACGGCAGTACTCGGCGTATTCCTGTCCGTAGTGCTCGCGCATGAAGTCTTCTTCGCGAAGCACTTGCCGATGGATGAGCCAGGACCCGGCCAGCAGGTATATCAGCGGAACCCAATTGGGAAACACCAGCAGCTGGCCGGTCAAAAACAGCAGGAAGCCGACATAAATCGGGTTACGGCTGACCGCGAAGATGCCCGTCGTCACCAAGCCGCCCGGCTTGTCGACGTCGATGCCGACCCGAAAGCTTCTGCCGAACGACACCAGGCTCAGCACCAGAATCACAACGGCGACTGCGCAGCAGGCCACGCCGATCCACGCGATCACGGTGTTGCGGAAGAAGCGCTGTGTGCTGATCAGCGGCCAGCCGAATGCGACGGCGAAGATGGTGTAGAAGTACACCGACGCGACCGGAGGGATCACAAAGTCGGTCTTGTCGAGCTTGCCGAAGTGCATCGCCTTCGTGCCCGATCTTTTGAGCAGCAGGACCCTGGTGAGCACGGTTCCCATCAAGAGGATCGCCATCAGCGCTGCCAAATAGTGCGGCATCTTAATTCTCTCCGTCTGCGTGCTGACCTAACGATTACATGACACCGCAACGTCTTGAAGTGTGACTTGTTTCGGCAGGGCGGGTGACGGGTTAACGTCGTGACATGGCCCCGAACGAGAAGACCACTGCCGATCATTTGCGCGACGCGCTCGACGGGCGTTGGCGAGATGTGAAGAACCAGACGCGGGTGCAACTCTCCAAAGAGGCATTCCGCCCGCACCACACCCCCAACACCGTCATTGCTCGCGCCAAGGTGGCCGAGCAGATGCAGCTCATGGCGAACGCGGGGATCTCCGACGAAGGGTTCCGCAAGGAGCACGGCGGGACCGGCGACGTCGGCGCGGCGATCACGATGATCGAGATGCTGGCCATGTCGGACCTGTCGTTGATGGTGAAGGCCGGGGTCCAGTGGGGCCTGTTCGGCGGCGCGGTGGAAAACCTAGGCACGGAACGCCACGGCGACTACATCAAGGACATCATCACGCTGGACCTGCTTGGTTGCTTCGCGATGACCGAGACCGGCCACGGTAGTGACGTTCAGTCGTTGGAGACGACGGCGACCTACGACCCGGAGACCGAAGAGTTCGTCATCCACTCCGAGACGCCAACTGCGCGGAAGGATTACATCGGCGGTGCCGCCGAAACCGCGCGGATGGCAGCGGTTTTCGCTCAATTGATCACCCACGAAGACGGTAAGCCGGTTAACCACGGGGTGCACTGCTTGCTGGTGCCGATCCGCGACGAGGACGGCAACGACCTGCCCGGTGTGACTACGTCGGACTGCCAGTACAAGGGCGGCCTGCCCGGAGTCGACAACGGGCGCATCATGTTTGACCATGTCCGGGTACCGCGGGTCAACCTGCTGAACAAGTACGGCGACGTCGCACCCGACGGCACCTACACCTCGCCGATCGACAACCCGAACCGGCGTTTCTTCACCATGATCGGCACGCTGATCCGGGGCCGCGTCACCGTCGGCGGCAGCGCGGGTGCGGCGGCTCGCGTCGCATTGGACATTGCGACGCGTTATGCGTTGCAGCGCAGGCAGTTCAGTGCGCCGGACGATGATGACCGCGAAGTGCTGATTATGGATTACCTGGTGCACCAGCGGCGGCTGTTCCCGCTGATTGCGAAGTCCTATGCGTTGCAGTTCGCGCAGAACGAACTGGTGTCCAAGACCCACGACCTGCAGACGTCCGATGTCGTGGACGCCGAAGAACAGCGGGAGCTCGAGGCCCGGGCCGCCGGGCTGAAGGCGGCCAACACCTGGCATGCGTCGCGGGCCATTCAGGAGGCCCGGGAGGCCTGTGGTGGTGCGGGCTACATGGCCGAGAACCGGCTTATCGCGTTGCGCGCAGACACCGACGTGTTCACCACATTCGAGGGTGACAACCATGTGCTGACGCAGTTGGTGGCGAAGGAACTGCTCACCGCCTACGCCGACGACATCAAGAGTATGAGCCCAGTGGAATGGGTCCGGTTCGCCGCCAACACAGTTGGTGACCGGGTGATGAAACGGACTGCGGCCGAAGCGATCATGCAGCGGATCATCGACGCACGGCAGGATAGCGAAGAGGAAGGCAGCCTGTTCAACCGCGGCACGCAGGTCTCAATGTTCGAGGACCGGGAAGACTATCTGCTGTCATCGGTCGCGCGCCGGCTGCAGGGCAAGTCCAAGGAGATGTCAGCGTTCGACGCCTTCAACGCCGTGCAGGATCATGTGCTGCATGCGGCGCAGGCACACATCGACCGGATTGTGCTGGAAGCGTTCGTCGCCGGGATCGATGCGTGTCCCGATCCGGAGGCGCGGGAGTTGCTGGATGTGATCTGCGACCTCTACGCGCTGTCGGTGATCGAAGAGGACAAGGCGTGGTTCATCGAGCACCGGTACCTGTCGACCGAGCGGGCCAAGGCCGTGACTCGGGGCATCAACGATCGATGCCGCGTGCTGCGGCCGCATGCCCGGACACTGGTTGACGGGTTCGGTATACCGGAGCCGCTGCGCTACGCCGAGATGCTGCACCCGGAGAATCTGGCCGACTAAGACTGGTGCGGGATCGGGCCTAGCGCTTTGAGCTTGCCGTCGGGTCCGATCTGGAATTTCACGGTTGCCCGTTGGCTCGGACAGCATTCCTCGTCGTTGCCAGACCGCCACTGGTACTGCACGGTCACTGTGTCGTCGTTACCGGGCGGCAGCACGGTGATATAGGGCTTCGGGTTGGGGGTTGGTGAGCCCAGCGGGGCGTTGCGGTCGAAGAACAGCAGCTGCTGCGGTGTCGACTCCGAGGCGATGGTGGGGATGATCTGCACCCAGTTCAATCGGCATTTGCGGCTGCGGCCGCGGCCGATCTCCACCCAGGTCGAGCCCGGCACCTCGATGGGCACCTTGGCTATTGCCTGACGGACCGTCTCGGGGGTGGGGCTGTCGGACGGTTTGCAGGTTTCCGGTTTGGCGGCCGGCGGCTTGGACGGTTTGTCACCGCAGCCCGCGACCGCGATGGCTATCAATGCCGCGATCAGGATTTGCCGGCAACGCACGAGTGGGTAGCCTAGCGGCCTCCGGTCCGACCGGGACGGGCGCTTCCGGGAGCAATGCAGGCGTTGCCCGGCTTGTAGCGACATTGTCGGTGCTGGTGCGGCGTTGGTTCGTGCGGGCGGGGGCGTCGGCGCGTGTCGGCGGGGGAGGTGGTCCCGGGAGCACTGTGATCTGTGCCCGGCTTGCAGCGACATTGTCGGCGCGGGGCGGCGGCGGTGGCGAGTGCGGGCGAGGCCGGTTCCGAAAACGAGGCCGGTTCCGAAAACGACGCCGGTTCCAAAAGCACTGTGATCTGTGCCCGGCTTGTAGCGACATTGTCGGAGTGGCGGACGGGGTAGGCAGCTCGCGACGGCCGGGGCGCGGGCACCGTGGGGGCGGGGCAACCGGCTCGAGCCCACCTCGACGCGGCCAAGCACTGCCCGGCGGCCAAGCACTGCCCGCCGGCCAAGCACTGCCCGGCGGCCAAGCACTGCCCGGCGGCCAAGCACTGCCCGGCGGCCAAGCACTGCCCGGCGGCCATGCACTGCCCGGTGACCCAGCCCTCGCTCACGCGATGCCCCCCGCTGCCCCCAGCGACAATGTCGCTACAAGCCGGGCACAAAGAGTGGTGCTCCCTGGCAGTGACTGGTGTGACCAATGTGACGCCGAACACAAACCCCCACAAACTCCCTCGTGCGCAACACTTTCCGAACACTCCAACCCTGAACGCGCCTTGACAAAGACTGTGAATGTCCCCCCGATCTGATTAAAACCGCAGGTATACGGCTTAAGAAGCCTCCGGCCGTGGGTAGCCTGGCCGCAGATCGCCGGTCGACGACGACCGGGATGCACGCACCGGTTTCCAGCGCTTTTCCCAGGACGCACACTCCCTACCAAACCACTGCGAGAACTCTGTAAAACCGCGGAAACCTGGAACGTGCCGTGCCGAAACATCGTTGCCGCAGGATTTTGCGCATACCCCCGCGCGCCATTCGGAAAGGACGTCAACAACCATGCAGTCCGACAGGGACGCCGTGCGCACCGTGTGTGCCTACTGCGGTGTCGGCTGCGGGATGGTGTTGCAGATCACAACAGATCCCGAAAGCGGTCGTCGTCACATCACGAAATCGATTGGGCAGAGCGACCATCCGGCCAACTTCGGCCGCTTGTGCACCAAAGGTGCTACCACGGCTGACTTTCTAAACGCGGCGGGCCGCGCCGCTACGGCGTATTTCAGGAACGAGCGCGGCCAGCCCTTCGAACCCGTCGACGTCGACACCGCGATCACCAACTCCGGCAATCGGTTGCGCACCATCATCGACGAACACGGCCCGGACGCGGTCGCGGTCTACGTCTCCGGACAGATGTCCCTGGAAGCCCAGTATCTCGCCAACAAGCTGACCAAGGGCTTCCTCGGTACCAACCAGATCGAATCCAACTCGCGACTGTGCATGGCCGGCGCCAGCTCTGGATACAAGCTCTCCCTGGGCGCTGACGGACCTCCCGGCTCCTACCAGGACTTCGAACAAGCCGACGTCTTCTTCGTCATAGGCGCCAACATGGCCGACTGCCACCCAATCCTGTTCCTGCGCATGATGGAACGGGTCAAGGCGGGCGCCAAGCTGATCGTCGTCGACCCGCGCCGCACCGCCACCGCCGCCAAAGCCGACCTGTTCATGCAGATCGCCCCGGGCACGGATCTGGCGCTGCTCAACGGATTACTGCACCTGATCGTCAAAAACGGGCACACCGATCCCGAGTTCATCGCTGAGTTCACCACCGGCTGGGAGGAAATGCCCAGCTTCCTCGAGCAGTTCACCCCGGAACGGGTTAGTGAAATCACCGGCATCCCAGCCGAAGACATCCGCACCGCGGCCCGCTGGATCGGCACCGCCGAAAACTGGATCACCGCCTGGACGATGGGCCTCAACCAGAGCACGCACGGCACCTGGAACACCAACGCGATCTGCAATCTCCACCTCGCCACCGGCGCCATCTGCAAACCGGGCAGCGGTCCCTTCTCCCTGACCGGGCAGCCCAACGCCATGGGCGGCCGCGAAATGGGTTACATGGGACCGGGTTTACCGGGTCAGCGCACCGTCACCAGCTCCGAAGACCGCGAGTTCGTCGAGGACCAGTGGGGCATCCCGCGCGGCTCGTTGCGCACCGACGTCAGTGACGGCGTGATCGATATGTTCTCCCGCATGGCCGACGGCGAAATCAAGGCCTGCTGGATCATCTGCACCAATCCCGTTGCCACCGTTGCCAATCGCAGGACGGTGCTGGCCGGGCTGGAAAAGGCCGAGCTGGTGATCACCCAGGACGCCTACCTGGAGACCGAGACCAACGAGTACGCCGACGTCTTGCTGCCCGCCACGCTGTGGACGGAATCCGACGGCGTGATGGTCAACTCGGAACGCAACCTAACCCTTTCGCAGTCGGCGGTCGCAGCCCCCGGCCAAGCCTTACCGGACTGGCAGATCATCGCCCGGATGGCTTGCGCCATGGGCTATTCGGACGCGTTCAGCTACACCTCCGCCGAAGAGGTGTTCGAAGAGATCAAGCGGTTCTGGAACCCCAAGACCGGCTACGACCTCCGCGGCATCAGCTACGAGCGACTCCGTCAAACACCGGTGCAATGGCCGTGCCCGCCCGGGGCTTCCGACCGCAACCCGATCCGCTACCTCAACGACGGCCGAGTCGTTCGCGACGACGGTCAGATCCCGCGGCTTGCCTTCCCGACGCCGGACGGTCGTGCTGTCTTCTACGCGCGGCCGCACCTGCTGCCAGAAGAAATGCCGGACACCGATTATCCGTTCCTGCTCAACACCGGCCGGCTGCCACACCAATGGCACACGATGACCAAAACCGGCAAGATCGCCAAACTCAATAAGCTCAACCCCGGACCGTTCGTCGAGATTCACCCCGAAGACGCGGCCCGCCTGCAGGTCCGCGAGGGCGACCGGGTGGAGATCGCCTCACGGCGCGGGCGCGCCGTGCTGCCCGCTGTGGTCACCGATCGGGTACGGCCCGGCGACTGCTTCGCCCCGTTCCACTGGAATGACGTGTTCGGTGAATACCTCTCAATCAACGCCGTCACCAGCGACGCCGTCGACCCGATATCCCGTCAACCCGAATACAAGGCCTGCGCGGTCACCCTCACCAAGGTCGCTACCACCGAACGAACCACACCGAGTGACACGATTCACCAGGCACCCGAGGTCAGCCTGGCCCAGATCGACGCCATCGCCGAGTTCCTCGGCGTCGCCGCCGAACCGATCCCCGAAATCGACGCCGACGGCCGCGCCTATCTGGCCGGGCTGCTGGCCGGCCTGCGCTTCGAGGCCGGACGGCCGATGACCGGCCAGCCCACCGTGCCGCTCAACGCTCCGTTCGACACCCGCACCCGGCTGTGGCTGGACGGCGTGCTGGCGGGAATGCTGTCCCGGACGCCGGCTCCCACCGAGGACGCGCCGGAAAAACCATCGATCGTGGTGCTGTGGGCCTCCCAGACCGGTAACGCCGAGGAGCTCGCGGCCGACATCGCCGCACGCCTCGGCGAAGCCGGCCTGACCGTCGCGCTGCACGGCATGGACGATTTCCCGGTCACCGCGCTCGACGAGACCCGAGACTTGCTGCTGATCACCAGCACCACCGGCGACGGCGACCCGCCGGACAACGGCGCCGCCCTCTGGCGGGCGCTCACCGCCCCCGACGCACCGAAATTGCCCGACACCCGCTACACGGTCCTCGCACTGGGCGACTCTAATTACAACGATTTCTGCGGGCACGGACGCAAGCTCGATGCCCGGCTACGGGAGCTTGGTGCGACCCGCATCACCGACCGTGTCGACTGTGAACCTGATTACGACGAGCCCGCCGGCCGGTGGCTGGACAACGTGCTGCGAGTCCTGACCCAGCAAACTTCCAAACTCCCCCAGCCGGTCTGTGCGCCGAAGAAGTATTCCAAGAAACGTCCCCTGGTCACCGATGTCATCCGCAACACCACGCTCAGTCGGCCGCGCTCCGCGAAAGACGTCCGGCAGCTGGTGTTCGACGTCCCCGCGGATACGGTCAGCTACCAGGCCGGCGACGCGCTCGGGGTGTGGCCGCACAACAACGAGGAGTTCGTCGAGGAATGGTTGGCCGTCACCGGCCTGGACGGCCACACGGAAGTGGAGATCGCCGACCACGGCTCAATGTCGTTGCGCGCAGCGCTGACTGACCGTTTCGAGATCGCCCACCTGTCCCCTGACCTACTGCGGTTCGTCCGCGAACGCACCGTTGACGCTGACGCGGCCGGAAAACTCGCCGAATTGATGCGGCCGGAAAACAAAGCGAGGCTTGCGGATTGGGCATGGGGTCGGCAATCGGTCGATCTGCTCGTGCAGGCGCCGGTGTCGGCGACGGTAGACGAGTGGCTCACCGTACTCAAGCCGCTGCAGCCGCGGCTCTACTCGATCTCGTCCAGCCCCAAGGAGCACCCGGGCGAGATCCACCTGACCGTCTCTCCGGTGCGCTACAACTTCCGAGGCGTGGCCCGCCGCGGGGTGTGCTCGACCTACCTCGCGGACCGCTCCCCCAGCGATCAAATCGCAGTCTATGTAAGGACTTCGAAGAACTTCCGGCCACCCACCGATCCACGGACGCCTATGATCATGGTCGGTCCGGGCACCGGCATCGCCCCGTTCCGCGGCTTCCTGCAGGAACGACGGGCCCTCGGCCACACGGGCCCCAACTGGCTGTTCTTCGGCGAGCAGCACGCCGCCACCGACTTCTACTACCGCGACGAAATCCAAGCAATGCACAAGGACGGCCTGCTCACCGAACTGGACCTGGCGTTTTCCCGGGACCAGCGCGAGAAGGTGTATGTGCAGCACCTCATGCGCAAGCGCGGGGCCGAACTGTGGCGGTGGTTGCAGGACGGCGCCCAACTGTATGTGTGCGGCACCGCGGACCCGATGGCCAAAGATGTCGACCAAGCGATCTGCGATATCGCGGCCGAACACGGCAAACTCGACGCCGACGCGGCGCGGGCCTTTGTGCAGTCGCTGAGCGCGGACAAGCGGTACCACCGCGACGTGTATTAACGATAGCTTCTGGGTAAATCCGTAATTTGACGGAAACGTCAGGCACCAGTCGCTGAAACATTGGAGTCGCACCATTCACCCAAGAGATTTGCGGGCTCTAGGGAGGGTCGTACACGTGGCTCGGGACTTAGAGGGTTCCAACGGAACCGCGATCAACACCGCCTGTCCCCTGCACTGCCGCTCGAAGAACGGCACTGACCAGGTCGATTGGGCGGGTTTTCCGGTCAACCTTGACCTGGCGTTTTCGCAGAATCAGCGCGAGAAGGTCATGGCGCAATACCGCAGGCTCCGGCGCGGGACCCTGCTGCGGCGCCAAACCCGTGACGTCGCGCAGGTGTGCGCCTGCGAAGAAGCGGATCGTTCCGTCTCCACCACCTAGGTATCGGGCGCTACCGTGACCTGACATCCCCGGTCACGGACGGAGTTGGCGATGAGCGATGCCTGCGTGCCACGGTTTCCGGCGGCGCTGTCTACGCCCAGCCTCAATCGCGGGGTGGGGTTCACCCACGAACAACGGCGCCAGCTCGGTCTGACGGGCCGGCTACCCGCCGCGGTGTTGACCCTCGAGCAGCAGGCCGACCGTGTGTGGCATCAGCTGCAGAGCATGGCCACCGATCTGGGCCGCAATCTGCTGCTCGAGCAGCTGCACTACCGCCACGAACTGCTCTACTTCAAAGTGCTGACTGAACATTTGCCGGAGCTCATGCCGGTGGTGTACACGCCTACCGTCGGTGAGGCCATCCAGCGGTTCTCCGACGAGTACCGCGGGCAACGCGGGCTGTTTCTGAGCATTGATGCGCCCCACGAGATCGCCGAGGCGTTCGAGACGCTGGGGCAGGGTCCAGACGACATCGACCTGATCGTGTGCACCGACGCCGAAGCGATCCTGGGGATCGGCGACTGGGGTGTCGGCGGCATTCAGATCACGGTCGGCAAGCTGGCGCTGTATACCGCCGGTGGCGGGATCGACCCGCGGCGCTGCATCTCGGTCTCGCTGGACGTCGGCACCGACAACGAACAACTGCTGCAGGACCCCTTCTATCTGGGCAACCGGCACCCACGGCGCCGGGGCCCGGAGTACGACGACTTCGTCCGGGCTTACATCGAGACGGCACACCGGCTGTTTCCGCACGCGATCCTGCATTTCGAGGACTTCGGTCCGACCAACGCGCGCAAGATCCTGCAGACCTACGGCGACGACTACCTGGTGTTCAACGACGACATGCAGGGTACCGGCGCGGTGGTGCTGGGTGCGGTCTACGGCGGAGCCAAGGCCAGCGGCGTCCCCCTACGCGAGCAGCGCATCGTCGTGTTCGGCGCGGGCACGGCTGGGCTGGGGGTCGCGGATCAGATCCGCGACGCGATGGTCGCCGACGGCGCCACGGTCGAGCAGGCCACCGCCCAGATCTGGCCGATCGACCGGCCGGGACTGTTATTCGACGACATGGGCGACCTGCGTGACTTCCAGGTCCCGTACGCCAAGAACCGCGAACGCCTCGGGGTGGCCGCCGGCCAGCATGTAGGACTGCTCGAAGCCATCGAGCTTGCGTCGCCAACGGTGCTGCTGGGCTGCTCGGCGGTACCGGGAGCCTTCACCCGTGAGGTGGTCGAGGCGATGACGGCACGGTGTGCGCGGCCGATGATCTTTCCGCTCTCCAACCCGACGTCGCGGATGGAGGCGATACCGAGCGACCTGATTCAGTGGTCGAACGGCGCAGCGCTGGTGGCCACGGGCAGCCCGGTCGTACCCGTCGAACACGACGGCACCACCTACACCATCGGTCAGGCCAACAATGTGCTGGTGTTCCCCGGGATCGGCCTGGGCATTATTGTTGCCGGCGCCCGGCGGCTCACCCAGTCGATGCTGCTTGCTTCGGCGAAAGCGGTTGCGCAACAGGCGGACCCGGTAGCGCGAGGTGATTCGCTACTACCCGATGTGCAGAACCTCCGCGACATTTCGGCGACCGTCGCCGAGGCGGTCTATCACGCCGCGGTGGCCGACTGCGTCGCGACAAAAACCCATGACGACGTCAGGCGGGCAATCCTTGAGGCCATGTGGGCTCCGAGGTACGACTAACGGGCCGGCTGCCCATACAGGGCGACTACGACGGTGCGGTCCAAACTGTTCACCGACCACACCCCCATCGTCGTATTGGCGCAGTCCCGCATGATCGCAAGGTAGTCCGGGCTGTCGTACCACTGGTTGAACAACTCGACGCTGCTGATCGCGATCGCGGGGTTGATCGCCACGGTCTCGGCGACCTTGCCGCGGAAGCCGGCGGCGTTCGCCCGATCCTGCGGCGTCGACCCGTCAGAGCCGATGTCGTCGTTGATGTTCCGGTTGCCGAGCATGTCGTCGGCATGCCATTGCGCGGCCAGTGTGAGCGCATTGTTGCTGATGACGTCGTTGGTGCAGCCGGCCCGGTGCTGGGTGGTGTAGACGCCGGAGATGACGGCGTCGTTGAGGCGCTTATTGTCGGCGTGCGCGGCGGGGATGGTCAATGCCGCTGCCGCCGTGAGGATCACGGCGGCTGGCAGCAGACGCGTCACACCGGGTCGAAGTGCGAAACCAGCCATCGGTTATCGACCTTCTCCAGAACCACCCGCACCACCGGCTGGGTGTCGGTGGGAGTGCCCCCGTCCCCGATCGTGACGGTCTGGTTGACGAACAGCAGGACCACGGCATGGCGGGCGGACGCTGAAACCGACGCGGCAGCATTGACTTTCGCGACCGCAGAGATGCGCTTCTCCTTGGCGCCGGGGATGACAACTTTGCGGGTCAGCTCAGTGTAGGAGTCCTTGAAGTCGCCGGTCAGCCGATCACGCGCGGCCCCAAGATCTTTCTCCGCCGAGTCGGGGCTGTAGGACAACAGCGCGACCGCGTCTTCGCTGGCGACCCGCATCGATTCGGTACGGGCCAACGCCGCCTCGGCTCCGGAGACCGCTACCCATTTGAAGTAGCCCGCCGCCAGCGCCAGCAGCAACGCCAGCGCGGGCAGCACACCGACGGCGAACACCCGCGACCAGTTGATCTGTTTCCTGGGCCGGTCCGGCTCAACTTGACCGTCTTCGTAATCCTCGACCGTGTCCTCGATTTCGAGGTCTTCGTCGATTTCGCTGAGTGTGGTCATGGCACGAACACCACGTTAGACATCCTCGCGTCGTCGCCGACCGACGTCACCTCGATCCGCATGCGCCACTCCCGCGGCGCCTCTTCGCCACCCGCCGTCCGCGACTTCACCGCCACGGCAACAAGCACCTGTGCCGAGTTGCCGTGCTCGGATTCCAGTCCGGCATCCACGACGGTCCCTTCTGATTTCGACTGGGCGGCCTTGACGAGTTCCATGAACGGCTTTGACCGGCGTTCGAAGTCGTCTCGGAATGCGCCGGTGGCGAGGTCGAGGATTCGCTGCACGTCGGACTCGATCTCGGTGTGGTCGATGGTGGTGAGGTTCACCGCGCCTTGACGGGCGACCTGCACGAACAAGTTGCGTTTGACCTGTGCCTGGTGCTGTTGGTAAGCGCCCCATCCCAGCCAGCCGGTCAGGCCGGCCAGTGCCGCCACCACGAGTCCGGCGGCTATCAAAGCCTTTCGGGCGCCAGGAAGCCGTCGCCGGGGCACTTCGTCCGCGGTGTCCAAGGCTTCCTCGATGGCCTCGGTGTCCTCGACAGCTTCATCCACCGGGGCTTCCGGCTCTTCGGACATGTTGTTCCTCCGATACTTACGGGGTCGGCACCAGCAGTGACTGCCAGTTCTTGGCACGCGGGTGCGCCAGGTCGTACTCGGTGTAGCGGTGCCCGTCGGGTCCGACGTAGTCACCGGTGGCCGGGTCATAGGTCGCCACCGCCACCGGCGGGGGCGGCGGCGCAGTACCGCGCGGCGGTGGCAGTCGTGGGTCCTGCCCCGGCGGATATTGCGGCACCCCTTGGCCGGTGGTTGTGGCGTTCGGGTCGCCCTTCCAGTTGTAGCCCTCGTTGAGCGGCACGTACTCTTCGTCGCTCTCGCACAACTCCACAGTGGGAGCGCGCTTCCAAGGCTTGGTCTCGCACGGAATGTTCCGTGCACCACGCACATTGAGCTCGGAGTCCTGCGGCAGCCGGCAATACAGTTCGGCCGCAGGCCGGTCCGGTGCGTCCACGCTGGCCGGTGAGCGTCGCTGAGTCGGCGGTAGGAAGCCGGTGGTGCAGGGCGGCGGCAGGTTCATGTTGAGATTGAAATCCAGGTAGAAGCCGGTGTAGTCCTGCTTGGTGTTGGCGTTGGGCACCAGCGACCCCGCCATGACGGCGATGCCGTGCGGCAGCAACACCAGAATCTGCTCGATGTCATGGCGGTAGACGAGCGCGATGTCGCCCAGGCTCACCAGGTTCGCCATCAGCGTGGGCACCGCGGGGGCGACCCGGTCGAACAGGGCGCGGCCCTCTTCGAGCCCGGAACTCCCCTGGGTCAACAGGTCTCGCAGCGCGGCGTCCTGCGCCTGGAATTGGGCCATGATGGCGGCGGTTCGGTGCGCCCACGTCGCAATCGCGTCCGAGGTCTGCACCTGAGAATTCAGCACCGGTGGGGACTGGTCGATCAGGGTGGTGAGCGGGTCGATGGTGCGGCCCCCTGCGATGGCCAGCGCCGCCGATCCGTCGACGATCCGGGACAGTTCGGGCCCGAGCCCGCCGACCGCCCGGTTCGCCTCGTCCATCACCGTGCGCAAGTTCTCTCGCGGGATCGCCTGCAGCGCACGGTTTGTCATGTCCAGCAGCCGGCCGATGTCGACCGGCACATCGACCCGGCCCGCAGGTATGACGTCACCGTCGCGCAGCGGTCGGCCATGTGCCTCATCGGTTTTCGGCGTCAGCTCGATGAATTGCTCACCGATCGCCGAGCGGCTGTGCACGGATGCCTGAACGTCGGACGGTACCTTTACTCCGGAGCGCATGGCCAGCACCGCCCGCACCCCGGTCGCGGTGACGTTGACCGACTTCACCTGGCCCACATCGGTGCCGCGATAGGTGACGACCGAGTTCTCGTACAACCCGCCGGACTGCGCCAGGTCGACGGTGACGTTGTACTGGCCGATGCCGAACAGGGTCTCCGGGAGTCGCATGTAATTGAATGCCATCGCGCCACAGGACACCACGGTGACAACCGACAGGATCGCCAACTGGATCCAGGTCTTGCGGTTCAGGCGCAGCATCAGTACCCCTCAAAGTGGTAGGGGTAGGTCAGCGGATTACCCGCGGTGGCGGGGCTGGGCTGCATGCCGATGGTGCGGCCCCATTGCAGTTCGAGTTGGGTGAGATTGCCCTCCCAACGCGAGCCGGTGAAAATCCCGGTGTCGATGCGGCTCAACGTCAGATCGACGATCATCGTCAGGTTGGCGTAGTCACCCCGGAACCAGTTGGTGACCGTCGATGTCGGCCAGGGATAGGTGGCCAACCCGTCCAGGCCCTTGGTCAGTGACGGGCCGGCGTCAGCAAGCTTGCGCAGCACCGGTGCGATCTGGCGCAGGTTGTTGACCAGAGATTCCTTGCTCTGGCGGACCGTATCGGCCGCGATCGCACTGAATTTGCCGAGCTGATCGATCGCATCGGCGATCTGGGTGCGTTCCTTGGCCAGCACGGCCAGCGCCTTGGGCACGGTCAGCAACGCCCGGTCGACAACCTGGTCCTTGGCGGCGAACTGGCCGGCCAGCGAGTTCAGATTCTCTGCGGCAGCGATGATGTCGTCGGTCTGGTCGTTCGTGCCGGCGATGAATTCGTCAAGCTGGTGCAGCAGACTGCGCATGTCGTTCTCGCGGCCAGCGAAAGCCTTGGCGACCGCCTGCGTGATCTCCTGCAGCTGAGCCAGACCGCCGCCGTTGAGCAGGACCGACACCGAGGCCAGGGTCTGTTCGGTGGTCGGGTACATGCTCGCGTGCGCCAGCGGGATGACCGACCCGTTCTTAAGCTGGCCCACGGGCAGCTCATTCTTAGGCGGGGCGAGCTCGATGTGCATGGAGCCCAGCAGGCTGGTCTGGCCGATCTTGGCGGTCGCGTTGGCCGGCAGGCGCACGTCACCGTTGATCCGCATGGTGACCAGCGCATGCCAATCCTGGACCTCGATCTTGGTGACGTTGCCGATGTTCACATCGTCCACCCGGACCCGGGTGTTCTCCTGGATGTTCACCACGTCGGGCAGCTGCGCCTGGATCGTGTACGAGCCGGGTCCCCCGCCGGAGGTACCGGGCAGGGTCAGCGAGTTCAGGCCGTGCCAGTCACATCCCGGCAGCACGGCGATGCAGCAGACGCTGAGCGTTGCGATGATGGCGCGTTTCATGATCCGGCACCTTGCGGAACCATAAGGCCCTGCAGTCCCAAACTCGGATCCGAGACGGTCGGCGCCGGTGCCGGCTGCTGCTCGGCGGGCAGCGCCTCCGGTGGTGGGGGCGCCTCGGGCGGAGCGTAGCCGGGCCGGAGCCGGTCCTCGCTGTAGGTGATTTCACCGGGGCGGGCCTGCGGCCCGACGAACGGGTTGATGCCCGCCGGTATGTAGTTGTAGATGCGGTTCTTGATGATTGGCTCGACGTACTGCAGGCACAGCTTCGAGACCCGGTCCAGTCCGCGTCGCGAAGCCGCCTCGATGGAACTGCAGATCCACTGGGGTATGTCGGCGAAGTTGTTGAGCGCGATGATGCCGGTCATCGCGCCCTGCGCCGGCTGATAGATGTTCACAAAGTTCTGGAAGACCGTCGGCACCACGTGCAGGATCTGTTTGATATCGGCGCGGCTGTCGTTGAGCGCGGTGGTGATCGAAGTGAACCGGTCGAACGTCAAGCCGATGGATTCCCGGTTCTCGGCGAGGAAGCCGCGTAGATCGTCTAGCGCCCCGTCCAGGCTCTGCACCGCATTCGCGACCTCGTTGGGCGTGTTGGACAGCACCGTCGTCACGCTGGCCAGGTTTTGGTTGAACGACGCCAGCAGATCGCTGCTGGAGGACAGCGCCGAGACCAGCAGCTGTAGGTTGCGCACCGTGCTGAAGATGTCGTCGGCGTGGTCACCGAGTGCCGAGATCGCTTGGGAGAGTTTGATGATGGTGTCCCGGGCGGTGTCACCCTCACCTCGTAGGTTATCCGCCGTGGAGTTGACGAATTGGCCCAGGGAGTTCACCCCGGCCGGACCGGTGGGCTGCAGCGACTCGGTCAGTTTCTCCAGTTGCCGGCGGAAGTCGTCCCATTCGATCGGAACCGCGGTGCGGTTGATCGGGATCGACGCGCCGGCAGCCAATTTCGGGCCACTGGAATAGGCAGGGACGAGTTGGATCGCGCGCGAGGTCACCAGCGACGGCGACAGGATCACCGCCCGGGCGTCGGCCGGAATCGGGTATTGCTTGTCGACGGAGAAGGTCACCTTGGTGCTGGTCGGTTGTGGCTCGATCTTGTCGATCGTCCCGACCCCGACCCCGAGGATGCGGACCTCGTCGCCCGCGAACAGGCCGTTCGCATGCGGGAAGTACGCGGAATAGGTGTTCTTGTCGACCTCTTTCCACAGCTTCTTTCCGACGATGAACGAAGCACCGAGCAGCGTGACGATCAGACTGACCGCGGTCACTGTCCGCAGGATGTTGCGGTTGATGTTCACGGCGCCCCCGTTCCGCCGGCCGGAGCCGGCTCGGGCGGCGGCCCGGGCGCGGGTCCGGGTGACGGTGGTTGGGACCACAGCGGCACCGGCGCGTTTTCGGGCGGGACGGGTGGGGTGCCGGTCGGCGGGTCCACCGACTCCGACGGCAGATGCTGGTTGGGGTCCAAATAACGGTCATACATCCGCGAGTCGAGGATCGGACCACTGAGCTGGCCGGGCACCAGGTTCGCGACGTAAGCCTTGAAGAAGGGACCCGATCCCAACACTTCACCGAAAGACATTGCGTAGCGTTTGAATTTGGGCAGTGTCCGCTGGATCTCTTCCTTGCGGTTGTCCAGTACCTCGAGCACACCGTTGAGCTTGTCGAGCGCGGGCTTGAGTTGGGTACGGTTGTCCTCGACCAGACCCGAAATCTGGTGGGACACCGCGGTGATGTTGTTCATCAGGGCGTCGATCGAAGCGCGTTCCTGCAGCAGCGCCGCCAGCAGGGCATTGGAATTGGACACCAGGCCCGCAATTTGTTGGCTGCGTCGCCCTAACACTCCGGACACGTTGTTGGCATTGGCCAACAGGCTGCGCAACTGCGCGTCCCGGTTGTTGAGGGTGTCCGAGAACCGGGCAACTCCCTCCAGCGCGGGCCTGAGGTTCCCGGGCGTCTCCCGCAGGGTGTCGGCTAAAGTGGTTAGCGCCGAGGACAATTGGGTGGTGTCCAGACCGCTGATCTGGGTGGTGAGGTCGCCCAGCGCGTCGGGCAGATCGTAGGGAGACGTGGTGCGTTCCAGCGGGATGGCGGCCCGCAACCGACCCGAACCGCGTGGCGTCAACTCAAGCATTTTCGAACCGAGGATGGTTTCCGTCTTGATCGCCGCCTCGGTGCGATCGCCGAGTTCGACACTCTTGCGAACGGTGAAGCCGACCCGAACTTTGGTGCCGTCCAACCGGATGTCAGAAACCCTGCCAACGCCCACGCCGGAAACCCGGACCTGGTTGCCCGGCTTGATGCCGCCGGCCTCGGAAAAGTAAGCGGCATAGTCGTTGTAGCCGTTGACGAACGGCAATTTGTTGTATTGGAAGGCCACGATCACCACGCAGGTCACGATCACCGTGCCCATCACGCCCAGCATCACTGGGCTGCGGCCTTTACCGGGTTTCCCTCCGAAACGGCTCATTGTGGCGTGCACCGCCCCGAGGGTTGCCCGACCAGCTTGACGTAGATCGGGTTGCCGCCCTTGCCGTTGAGTTTCAGCAATACCTCGCAGAAGTAGAAGCCGAAATAGTCACCGTTGAGGCCCTGCCTGGACAACACCTGGTACACGTCGGGCAGGGTCCTGAGCAGGTTGTCCACATAGTCACGATCGGCCAGCACCTGCGCGGACATGCGGTCGGTCTCGTGCACCACGTCCTTGATCGGTTGGCGCGCTTGGACAAGCAGGTCGGCGATCGACCCGGCGGCCGCGTTGACGTAGGCCAGCCCGGTAGAAATGTCGCTCTTTCGTTGCGCGAGGCCGTCGACGAACTCCACCAATTTGTCCAGGCCTTCGGAGAATTCGTGATCGCGGGTCGCGAAGGTGTGCAGCACGGTGTTGAGGTTGTTGATCAGCTCGCCGATCAACTCGCTGCGCCCGGCCAGCGTCGAGGTCAGCGTCGCGGTCTGCGCCAGCACCGAGGACACCGTGCCGCCCTGGCCCTGGAAAATTCGCAGCAACTCACCCGACAGCGCGTTCACCTGCTCGGGGTCCAGCGCCCGGAACAACGGCCGAAACCCACCGATCAACACGTCGATATCCAGGGCCGGCGCCGTGCGCCCCAGCGGAATCGTCCCGCCTGGCGCCAACCGTCGGGGCGACCCCGCGCCTTGCTCCAGGGACAGATAGCGGTCACCGATCAGGTTCTCGTAACGCACCACCGCCCGGCTGCCTTCGGTGAGCCGCAGGCCTTTGTCGATCGAAAAGTCGATGCGCACCGTGCCGTCGCGGCGCAGGTTGATCTCTCCGACCTTGCCGACCTCCGCCCCGGCAATGCGGACAAAGTTGCCGGACTTCAACCCGGAGATGTTGGTGAACTCCGCGTAGTACTTGCTTCGATCGTCGAAACGCAGCTGCCCGAACACCGCGATTAGGGCGAAGGTGAATACCAGGCAGACCACCGTGAACAACGCGACACGGGACCAGATTTTGAATAGGCTCGGGCGTCCTTCTTTACTCATGGCGGCGGCTGCCCCCCACGGTAGAAGTAGCGCGGCGGCTCGGGAGGGTTCTTGGTGGTCGGGAAGTAGTTGGACCACCACGGATTACCGACGGCGAGGTTGGTCCGAATCTCGTTAGGCTCGGTGCCCCAACCGGTGTCGGTGACCAATGCCCGCACCGGGTAATTGGCGCTCGGATCGGGCAACGATCCGCAGCTCGGCTTGCCGCCGGGGCCACCGGTGGCGTTGACCTTGGGCAGGTGTTTGGGGTACCGGTACGGGTCGTCGCCGAAGAGCAGGCCGGCGTCCATGATGAACGAATAACCGTTGCCGCCCATGGTGTGTCGGCCACCATGCTCGACGTACCATTGCGAGCCCTGGAACAGGCAGGTGTAGGTCGGGGAGTACATCTCCAGCAACCGCGTCGTCGGGTCCAGAACGTTGATCGCCCGCACGATGTTGGATTCGTTGCGGCCGATGACGTTGATCCCGGTCTGGCTGAAGCCGATTGCCGACAACAGCAGCGCGTCCAGTGATCGCTGGTTCTCGCTGATCGTCGTGCTGGTGGTCGCAGCCGAATCAAGGATCGACGCAATGTCCTGCGCCGCATTGGAATAAGCCGCGGCGGTCTTGCCGAACAGTTTCCAGTCCTTATGGATGGTTCCCAGCCGGGGATTGACGGCTAACAGCAGGTTGTTGGTGTCGGTGATGGCCTCGCCCAGCCGATCTCCCTTGCCGCGCACCGATTGAGCGAAAGCTGACAACACTGCGTTGAGCTTCGCCGGGTCGATGGCCTGGACCAGCGACTGCAGGTTCTCGAAGACAGTGTTGACTTCGACGGTCACATTGCGGGAGTGCAACACCGCGCCGGGCTTGAGCGGTACGGGGCTGGGATGCTCGGGGACGATCAGGTCGACGTACTTGGCCCCGAACGCGGTGGTCGACCTGATCTCGGCCTCGACATTGCTCGGCAGGAATTTGAAAGCTCCTGGGTCCATCTTCAATTGCAGCTGAGCGGCTTTCACGTCGGTGCCGATCGACCCGACCTGGCCGACCTGCACCCCGCGCAGCTTGACCTTGGCGCCCTGTTCCATCACCAGTCCGGCCCGGTCCGAAACCAGGGTCAGCGGAATGCTCTCTTGGAACTTGCCCGAAAAGGATGCCGCGGTCATCGCGATCAGACCCGCAATGACAAGAAACAGGGTGGGCGCGTACCAGACTGGGTCAATCCTGCTGACGCGGACCCTGTTCGGCCGCAGGGCTCCATCGGCGACGTGGTTGCTCACTTCGTCCTACCCGGTCTAACCCGACAGGTTGAAGTTGCCGTGCTGCCCGTAGACCGACAGCGAAATCATCAGGCAGACAAAGGCGGTGACGATCATCGATGACCGTACCGAGCGACCGACCGCCTCCCCACCCCGGCCGGACGCCGGACGCGGTGAACCCGTAGTAGGTGTGCACCACCATCACGCCGGTGGCCATCGTCAGCGCGGACAGAAAGGACCACAGCAGGTCGTTGGGGTGCAGGAAGGTGGCGAAGTAGTGCTCGTAGACACCGCGCGACTGTCCGTAGACGGAGATCGTCAGGAACTTGGCCGCGATGAACGACGCCAGCACGGCCACGGCATACAGCGGAATGACAACCAGGACACCGGCAATGATCCGGGTGGAGGCCAGATAGGTGATGGCGCGGATCCCCATCACTTCCAGCGCGTCGATCTCTTCGTTGATCCGCATCGCGCCCAGCTGCGCGGTGGCACCCGCGCCGATGGTGGCGGCCAGCGCCAGGCCGGCGGTGCAGGGCGCGATCATCCGCACGTTCAAGAACGCGGACAAAAACCCAGTCAGCGCTTCGACACCGATATTGGACAGCGTGTCGTAGCCCTGCACCGCGACCAGGGCGCCGGTCGTAAGCGTCAGGAAGCCGATGATGCCGACGGTGCCGCCGATCACGGCCAGCGCGCCGGTGCCCATGCCCATCTCGGCGATCAGCCGCAGCAGTTCGCCCGGGTAGCGGCGCACCGCCTCACCGATGTTGACCAGCGACCGCCCGTAGAACGCGGTCTGTTCGCCCAACTGGCGCGTGTAAGCGACCAGCCTGGGGCCGAGGGAAGCCAACCACGAGGGTTCCTGTGCGAGGCCGGTGATTCTGCGCCGCTGCTCAGCATCGCTGCGCTCTGCATCGCTGCCGGCGGTGATTTTGCCCCGCACCTCAGCATCGCTGCGCTGTGCAACGCCGCCCGTCATTTGCGCCGCTCCTCAGCATCGCTGCGCTCTGCATCGTCGCTGGCGGTCACTTTGCGCCGCTCCTCAGCATCGCTGCGCTCTGCATCGTCGCTGGCGGTCACTTTGCGCCGCTCCTCAGCATCGCTGCGCTCTGCATCGTCGCCGGCGGGGTCATTTGGCGGTCACCTTCACGCCGAGCGCCGTGGTCAAGATGTTGATGAAGAACAACGCCATGAACGAGAACACCACGGTTTCGTTCACCGCGCTTCCGACACCGGCCGGCCCACCGCCCACCGACAAACCCTTGTAGCAGGCGATCAGGCCGGCGGAGATGCCGAACAAGGTCGCTTTGATCAGCGAGATCACCACCTGCGGCAACCCGGTGAGCAGCGTCATCCCTGCCACGAAGGCGCCCGGCGTCACGTGCTGGACGTAGACCACGAAGATGTAGCTGCCGACCAGTCCAGTGACGGCCACCACCGAGTACAGCAGCACCGCCACAAAGGTGGCCGCGATGACCCGAGGAACCACCAGCGCTTGGATCGGGTTGACGCCGATGACCTGCATCGCGTCTATTTCCTCGCGGATGGTGCGCGCGCCGAGATCGGCGCACATTGCGGTCGAACCGGCCCCCGAGACAACCATGGCCGTCACGACCGGGCCTACCTGAGTCACCGACGCCAGACCCGCGCCCGCACCGGAGAGGTCGCCGGCACCAATCTCGACGAGCAGGATGTTCAGCACGAAAACGATCAGCACCGTGTACGGAATCGACAACATGATCGTCGGAAAGATCGACACCCGGGCGACGAACCAGATCTGCTCGAGGATCTCGCGCCAGGCCCACGGCCGTCGCACCATGACCACGAAGGTTTCGGCGCAAAGCCTGAAAAACTCGCCCAGCGCGTTCATCGGCTTTGCGATCGCTGCTGTGTTCATTGGCCTGCTCACCCCCCCGCCCCGTTTACACCGAAGTCACGAAAAAAATCGTGACGGTCCGTAATGCCTTGTCCCGCAATGGCTTAACGGGATCCACCAGGTGCGCCAAGTGGCGTCGCCGGAATGTGGATAGAGGCACGTGGCGAGCTTACGAGCAAGCTGAACCGTTTCCCAGGTTTGCAATCACCCGGAAAACAAACGTGGAACCGGCAAAGGGCTCAGCCTACGGTGGCGCCCCCTTCGGCGATCCGGCGCACCGCGCGCAGAAAGATATCGATCTCCTCGAACGTGTTGTAGAACGCGAACGAGGGACGAACCGTGGCCTCCAGACCATAGCGTCGCAGGATCGGCTGCGCACAGTGGTGTCCGGCGCGGACGGCAATGCCCTCGGCGTTCAACGCCTTACCAACCTCGAGCGGCTCGTGTCCGGCCAGCACAAATGACAGCACGCTGGCCTTCTCATCGGCGGTACCCACCAGCCGGACACCCGGGATGTCGGCCAGGCGCGGCGTCGCATATTCCAGCAGCGCGTGCTCGTAGGCCGCCAAGCGCTCGATGCCGACCCGCTCGACGTAGCGCAGCGCTTCGCCGAGCCCGACGGCGTCGGCGATGTTGCCGGTCCCGGCCTCGAACTTGTTAGGCAGCCCCTGATACAGGGACCGTTCCAGGGTGACATCGGCGATCATGTTCCCGCCACCCTGCCACGGCGGGGTCTCGGCCAGCGCCTCCTCGCTTCCGTACAGCACGCCAATTCCGGTCGGGCCGTAGATCTTGTGGCCGGAGAACACAAAGAAGTCGACCCCGAGTTCAGCGACGTCGATCGGCAGGTGCGGGATCGACTGCGCGCCGTCAATCAACACGCGCGCCCCGTAGCGATGGCCGAGCTCGACGATCTTCTCGACCGGCGTCACCGTGCCCAGCGCGTTGGAGACATGCGTTGCGGCAACCAGTTTGGTCTTCGGGCCCAGCAGATCTTCGAACTCCGACAGCAGCAGGTTGCCCGCTTCGTCCACCGGCGCGACCTTCAGCACCGCACCGGTCTGTTGCGAAAGCAGTTGCCACGGAACGATATTCGCGTGGTGCTCCAGGTGGGTGATGACGATCTCATCGCCGGGCCGCAGATGCTTCCCACCCCAGGCGTAGGCGACCAGGTTGATGGCCTCGGTGGTACCGCGCACGAAGATGTTCTGCTCGGCGGTCGGGGCTCCGATGAACCGCCGTACCGTGTCGCGGGCTTCCTCGTAGGCGTCCGTGGCACGCGCCGCCAGCTCGTGGGCCGCCCGGTGGATGTTCGAGTTCTCGTGGGCATAGAAGTATGCCAGCCGGTCGATCACCACCTGCGGCTTCTGCGTGGTCGCCGCGTTGTCGAACCAAATCAGCGGCTTTCCGTTCACGGTTTCCCGCAGTATCGGGAAGTCGGCACGCACGGCGTTCACGTCGAACACCTCGTGGGTGTCGCGCAGTTGGGGCACCGGTTCGCGCCTGGTCAAGAAGTGATAGTCGGCCTCGTCGCCGGGCCGTTCCACCGCGGGCGCATCGGACCAACCCAGGTCTGCCACCGACGGTGCCTGAGCTAGCCAGCCCGGCGTCGAGCCCCGCGGGGCCACCGGGACGGTCGGCGGTGCACCGGCCAGCACACCGGGCAGCGTCGGCACGATGCCGGACGGCACGGAGAATGCGCTTAGATCGGCGACACCGGGCGGCAGGAATGGATCGGCGACAGCGGCACCGGCCTCCCCCGTCGACGGCGCCGCGGTGGTGTCCGGCGCGTTGCCGCGCGGAGCCACCGGCACCGTCTGGGGCGGTGCGCCCTCGGGCCCCGGCGAGGTCGGCGCCGGCACGTATGTATCCGAGTAGTTGAGCAGCGGGACGGGATTAGGGAACGGATCGGAGGTTCCAGCAGCGGTCCGCCCGCCAGACGTCGCGGCCGTCGTGTCCGGCAGGTTCCCACGGGGGGCCAACTGAGTGGCCTGCGGCGGGCTGTCGGGGCCCGGGCGGATGCTGGCCGCGTACAACTGGCTGGCTAACGCCGCGAGTTCAGCGGCACTGACGGGCAGGTCGCTTTCGGCGTCTACCGACCGGTACTCACTTGTACTCATGGAACTGGTCCACGGCGACGTCGTCCAGCACCCCGAGCGCGTCGTCGGTGAGCACCGCCAGCGACGTGTACAGCGTGACCAGATAGGTCGCGATGGCCGACTGGTTGATACCGGTGAACCGCACCGACAGCCCCGGAGCCTGCTCGCCGACCAGGCCGGGCTGGAACAGTCCGACGACGCCTTGGCGCTCCTCGCCGGTGCGGACCAGGATGAACTTGGTCTTGCCGTCCTCGACCGGCACCTTGTCCGACGGGATCAGCGGAATCCCGCGCCAGGTAATGAACTGCGCGCCGAACAGGTTCACGACTGGCGGCGGCACACCCCGGTAGGTGGCCTCCCGGCCGAACGCCGCGATACCGAGCGGGTGGGTCAGAAAGAAGCTGGGCGTCTTCCACACCTTGGTGATCAGGGCATCCAGATCGTCGGGGGCAGGGGCACCTGCCAGTGTCTGAATGGTCTGCTCCGGAGTGGCCTGGGCAAGTAACCCGTACTCCGGGTTGTTGACCAGTTCGAAGTCCTGCCGCTCCTTGATGGTCTCGATAGTCAGCCGAAGCTGCTGGGCGATCTGGTCATGCGGACTCGAGTAGAGGTCGGACACCCTGGTGTGGACATCCAGCAACGTCGAGATGGAGCGCAACGTGTACTCGCGCGGGCTGGTTTCGTAGTCAACATAGGTCTCTGGCAGCGGTTCGTCGATGCTGGCACCGGCCTCCGCCTTGATCGCCACCTGCTCGGGGTTCACCACTCGGTTGACGCGATAAATACCGGCCTCCACCGGCACCCAGCTGAGCAGGTGCAACAGGAAACGCGGCGTGATCGTCGAAAGCTGCGGAACGGTCTTTGTGGCGTTGGCGAGCTGACGGGCAGCAAGGTCGCCGAGAGCCTGTGACTCGGTTTGTGCCCCCTGAGATGAAGTGGCCATCGTCGTCCTTCCCGTACCTGATTCAGACTTGCGGTATCGAGCAGAGCCATCATGCCCCACCGCCTGAGCGACCGCGCGCCGAGCGTAAGCGGCCGGTCTCGCACGATCCAAGGGTTAAACCGCGGCTGAGCCGAACGGCTCAATCGTCCCACGTCAGGGCGGAACCCTGATGGCTTATAGTGGTGGCATGCAACAGGCCGTACAGCTGCGCTTCGTCGTTACGCGCTGTCTCGCCGTGGAATGTTGTTGTTGTTGTTCCTGTTGATTTCTGACGCCGTCTAGCCGTTCAGCAATCGTTGCGCTCCGCCCGTTTGTGGCGTCGTGATGCGCGTTACCCCTCTCAGGAAGAGCAACCTTTCATGACAGTCCTGTCCATCCCCACCCGCTCAGCGGCAACGGTGACAACCCGTAGACATACCCGGGTGCGGCCGGCCGTCGAGTTGGCCCGGATGACGCGCTATCGCGGCGGTACCTACTCGCACACCGTCGACAAGATCGTGTTCACCGATGGCACCACCGCCCGCACCGACCTCATCAGGCTCAATCCCAACCTGCAGGCCTACTCCTTGGATTTCACCGGCATTGCGCCCCACCACCCGTCGCCCTATCGACTGGAGGACTGGTCTGCTCTGCCGCACCTGCACGACCGTGCCTGCGAGGGTGAAGTGGACTGGATTCTCCGGCATTCCTACCCCATGCGCTCCCTCACCGACGTGAGCCAGCAATTGCGCCGGTCCGGCTACCCCCTGGGAGCGGGGAACATCAGCGAGCACGAGGCAATCGCCGCGACGCAGGCGGCGGTCTGGCACTTCACCAACGGTCTGACCCTGGATACCCGACCGCTCAACGCGCCGATCGCCGTCAACCGGGGCCCCGGACCGGCACTCACCTTCGAATTCGAGGGACAGCCTCAACTCGGCGGTTACTCGGTGTGGACCTCGACGGCAACCAGCGTGCGGTTGCAGAAGTCCATCGACGGTGTCGTTTGGCACGACATCTCCGGCTCAGTGCTGAAGACCGGTGCCGGCAAAGGTTGCTACCGACGCACCCTTGGTGTCGGCAGTACCACGTCGACCAGCAATCACGGCCGCGGTGCGTGCGGCTACCGTTTCTACCGTCTGATCAACGAGGCCGACACGTCGGTCGCCCCGATAATCGACCACGTCGACTTCCGGCTGACCGGGTCCAGGCAGTACCGGAACGCCGAGCGCATCGTGCACCTCTACAACTATCTGCTTGCCGGCGCGTATACCGCTTTACCCCAGGCCGGACCGGCACTCGTTGACACGGCCGCCTTCGCGGACTCGGATCTCGTCGGGCCTTTCCAGGTGGGTGTCCCGATGACCCTGACCGTGGCCGGTGGCCAGGACCTGGTCGACGCCGACGGCTCGACCCTCGTCGGCGTTGTCAGTCCCGGCACCGATTTCTACATCCGGCGCTCATCCGATGTGTCCGCGGCGACATTGACAGCAACCCCTGTGCAGCAGGTGAGCGGCCCGGTGCTGACCGGCGTTGCGCTCGCCGGACCGGCCCAGCGCCTTACGCCGGTTGCCCTAACCACCCCCAGGCACGTGACAATGGAGATTGACATCACCTGGAAGGCCGACCAGGCCCGCGCCGACATCGTTGGAGAGTGTGCATGACCATCGCCGAGAACATCACACAATTGATCGGAAACACGCCGCTGGTCCGACTGCGCCGGGTAACCGATGGTGCGGTGGCAGACGTGGTCGCCAAGCTGGAATCGTTTAATCCGGCCGGCAGCGTGAAGGACCGCATCGGGGTGGCGATGATCGACGCGGCCGAGAAGGCGGGCCTCATCAAGCCGGACACCATCATCGTCGAGCCGACCAGCGGCAACACTGGCATCGCATTGGCCCTGGTGGCAGCTGCCCGCGGGTACAAGTTGGTGCTGACCATGCCGGAGACGATGAGCATCGAGCGGCGGATCCTGCTGCGCGCCTACGGCGCCGAGCTGATCCTGACACCCGGCCCCGAAGGGATGGCGGGTGCCATTGCCAAGGCCGAGGAACTGGCCAAGAGCGACGAACGCTATTTCATGCCGCAGCAGTTCGAGAACCCGGCCAACCCGGCCGTACACGCCGTCACCACCGCTGAGGAGGTCTGGAAGGGCACCGACGGCAAGATCGACATTTTCGTCTCCGGAGTCGGCACCGGCGGCACGATCACCGGCGTCGCGCAGACCATCAAGGAGCGCAAGCCGTCGGTGCAGTTCATCGCCGTAGAGCCGGCCGCCTCCCCGGTGCTTTCCGGCGGCCAGAAAGGCCCGCACCCCATTCAGGGCATCGGCGCGGGATTCATTCCGCCGGTGCTTGACATGGGACTGGTCGATGAAGTCGTCACCGTCGAAAACGAGGACGCGCTGACCCTGGCCAGACGCTTGGCCAAGGAGGAAGGACTGTTGGTCGGGATCTCTTCAGGCGCGGCTGTCGCGGCCGCCCTTGAGGTGGCGCGCCGACCCGAGAATGCCGGAAAGCTGATCGTCGTGGTCCTCCCCTCGTCCGGCGAGCGCTACCTGAGCACCGTCCTGTTCTCCGATCTGAACGACTAACCATGCTCGAGGCGATACGACGCGACATACGTGCGGCCCGGGAACGGGACCCGGCCGAGCCGACCGTGCTCGAGGTCGTCTTCGCCTACCCCGGCGTGCACGCGATCTGGGGCCACCGGATCAACCATTGGCTCTGGCAACGCGGCGCACGACTGCTGGCGCGGACGTTGGCCGAGCTGAACCGGATCCTGACCGGAGTGGAAATTCATCCCGGTGCCCAACTGGGGCCCGGCCTGTTCATTGACCATGCGACCGGCGTGGTGATCGGGGAAACGGCCGAGATCGGTGAGGACGTCACCATCTTTCACGGCGTGACCTTGGGCGGCACCGGGAGGGATCGCGGGAAGCGCCACCCCACGGTTGGTGACCGCGTGATCATCGGCGCCGGAGCAAAAGTGCTCGGCGCGATCAAGATCGGTGACGACAGCCGCATCGGTGCCAACTCCGTCGTCGTCAAGGAGGTCCCGTCCAGCGCAGTGGTGGTTGGCGTACCGGGGCAGATCGTCAGCCGTCCCGGTCCGGGCAGCGAGGACGAATCCAAGCTTCCGGACCTGGTCGGCGTCAGCCTCAAATCGCTGCTCACGCGGGTGGCCAGGCTAGAAAGCCGAAATGCGGGCCAGCCGAACGGCCTACACCCCGGCGCGGACCGAGTCATCCGCCCGCCGGAAGCCGGCGTCTGGAACGGTGAGGACTTTTCCATCTAGGGAATACCGCGATGGGGAAAGTGTTGGTGAGCACGTGAGTTCTGTGCTGATCGTCGCCGGTGCTATCGGCGCGGCGTTGGGGATCGCCAGCGTCGTCGGCGTAGCGATCAATCGGCGCTCGGGTGTGCTGCGCAGCGCAGACGACGCGCTTTCGGCCGACCAGGACAACTCGGACCTAGGACTCTCCGATACCGGTCCCACTGTGGTGCACTTCAGCGCCGACTGGTGTGGGCCTTGCGCCGCGGTGCGTCGAGTCGTCGACCAGGTGTGCGCCGAGCTTCCCGACGTGGCCCACGTCGAACTCGACATAGACGAAAACCCGGTTGCCGCCAAGCGACTGTCTGTGCTGTCGCTGCCCACCACGTTCATTTTCGACGCCGACGGCCGGCAGCGTTACCGCACCGCGGGCGTGCCCAAGGCCGCCGACTTGCAGACGGCTTTGCAACCCTTGAGAAGCCCGTGAGAGGAGCACATTGATGTCGTCCGATGTCAGTCAGGTAGACGTCCGGGGACCCCGGTTCGCCGCGTGGATCACCACCACGGTGCTGGTGGTGACGCTGGTGGTCTCGGTATTCAGCCTGCCCGTCGCGGCGGTGATTCTGGGTGTCCAGGCGGTCGTTTTCGCGGTCAGCGCCGCGCGCGGGCCCCGCAACAGCCCGTACGGGTTGTTGTTCGCCAAGCTCGTGGCGCCCCGGCTGAGCCCGGTCCGCGAACGCGAGCCCGTGCCGCCCCTCAAATTTGCGCAGCTGGTCGGCTTGGTGTTCGCCGCGCTGGGTGTGATCGGGTTCGCCGCCGGGATCCCGCTGCTGGGTGCGATCGCCACCGGGTTCGCCCTGTTCGCCTCGTTCCTCAACGCGGCGTTCGGCATCTGTCTAGGCTGCCAGATGTACCCGTTGGTGGCGCGGTTCCGTCGGGCCACCGCCTGACCATCGCCCCGCCGCGAATCATCAACGGACAGAACAGCTTCAGCGCCGATAACGGCGAAATCGCACTGAGCCAAACACATTCGGGAGCGCCCGTAGCGACGTATCGTGTCGTGTGTATCTAACGTGTTGTAGCGCAGAGCATCCGCTGGCTCATTCCAGACAGGAGGCCCAAAGGTGGACGACAATAACGACTCCTTCAATCCTGATCACATGGCGACCACCCGGCTGATCGATACGGCGGTGGGCATCCTGGTCGGCTGGCGCCAGTGCAGCACCCAGGCCGCTTTCCGGGAGTTGCTCGCCGCCAGCGAACGACAGCAGGTGCCCCTCTTTGCGATGGCCGGTGCGCTGGTCAATCTGGCCAGCAGGGGCACCGATCCACACGACGCCGATCGGGCCGCCGAACGGGAGTGGGGTGACCAGCTGTCGCCGGCGACTGCTGACGACCGTCCGCGGCGAAGCACGGTGGACCGGTGGCTGTGAGCCCCCCGGTGAGCAGAACTTAAAGCCCCCGACACGCCGTGCGTGCGGGGGCTTTCGCGTCTGTTCGCGCCAGGAAAACGCTCCCCCGGAAGGACTCGAACCTTCAACCCTTCGGTTAACAGCCGAATGCTCTGCCAGTTGAGCTACAGGGGACTATCAGTCCAGCGAAGGCTGGTGCTGATCGCGGGACGACTCTAGCGTACTGGCCCGGCTGGACCCAATCAGCCCCGGCCGGAGCTGGCGCGGCCAATCGCCCGCGAATGAGGCAGGATAGAGCCAGTCGCAATTCTTCTCGGAGGGACCGCTTTGATCGGGTATGTCGCCGTCTTGGGCGTGGGTTATGTGCTGGGCACGAAGGCCGGGCGCCGCCGGTACGAGCAGATCGCCGGGACCTATCGCGCGATTACCGGAAGTCCCGTGGCCAGATCGATGATCGAGGGGGGCCGCCGCAAGATCGCGAACCGGATCTCCCCTGATACCGGTTTCGTTACCCTGACCGAGATCGACAGCCAGACCAGCGTGGTGGATCGCGAGGTCGAGCAAATGAACCTCGAACCCGAGGTCGAGCCGCGGGTGAACGCCGCGCGCTGACCGTCTTCAGGCGGTCAGATCGTCGCCACTGGCCTGCTGCAGCAGGCTGCGCCGGTAAGCCTCCATCGCCACCAGGTCGCCGAACAACGCGTGGTACTCGTCGCCTTGTTCGATCGGCGACATGCGCTGCAGCTTGGACTTCACTTCAGCGATCTGCCGGCCCATCCACACCTCCTGCAGGCGGGCCAGCACCCCGGAGATGTAGCGGGGCACCTGCTCGTCCTCGGCCCGGATCGCCTCTACCCCCAGCTCGGTGATCAAACCGGCGGTGAGCGCCGAATTGGTCTGCTGGCGCACCAGGTCCAGCCACTGCGCGCCGCTGACGCCGATCGAGGTTCCGCCGGCCGCCTCGATGGCCGCCCGCACGGCGGCATAGCCGGGGTGGGTGAAGCTCTCGACGGTCAGCGTGTCGAACACGGGGCCGGCGAGGGCGGGAAACTGCAGCGCCGATTTGAGTGCCTCACGTTGTGGCCACAGCGTCGGGTCGCGGGGGTCGGGACGTGCGTCCGCCGGCACCCCGCCCGCCGTGTCAGCGGGCTCTTGGGCGGCATGCTGCCCACCACGTCGCGGCGCTTTCGCGTTGCCGCCGGGGCTCTTCGGCTTCTTGGCGTTGCCGCGCACCCGGTCGACCACCTGCGCGACATCGTCCCAACCCACCCAGCCGGCCAGTTGCCGGGCGTATTCGTCGCGCAGTGTGGGGTCCTTGATCTGGCTCACCATCGGTACACAGCGCCGTAGGGCGGCCACGCGGCCCTCGGCGCTGTCCAGGTCGACTTCGGCGAGAGCGGCGCGAATTGCGAACTCGAACAATGGGGTTCGGCGGGCCACCAGGTCACGAAGGGCGCCGTCGCCAGACTTCAGTCGTAGGTCGCAAGGGTCCATGCCGTCGGGCGCGACCGCGACGAAGGACTGCCCCGCCAGATTCTGTTCACCCTCGAAGGCCTTGAGCGCAGCGGCCTGCCCGGCCTGGTCGCCGTCGAAAACGTAGATCAATTCGCCGCGGAAGAAGCTGTCGTCCATCATCAGCCTGCGCAGCATGGCGAGGTGGTCGTCGCCGAACGCGGTGCCGCAGGAGGCTACCGCCGTGGTCACCCCGGCCAGATGCATGGCCATCACGTCGGTGTAGCCCTCGACGACCACCGCTTGGTGGCCCTTGGCGATGTCGCGCTTGGCCAGGTCGATCCCGAACAACACCGACGACTTCTTGTAGAGCACCGTCTCGGGGGTATTGACGTACTTGGCTTCCATCGGGTCGTCGTCGAACAATCGCCGGGCGCCGAACCCGATCACCTCTCCGGCCGAGGTCCGGATAGGCCAGAGCAACCGCCGGTGAAAGCGGTCGATCGGACCACGGCGACCCTGCCGGGACAGTCCGGCGGCCTCCAGCTCTTTGAATTCGAAACCCTTGCGCTGCAGGTGCTTTGTCAGCGTATCCCAGCCGGACGGTGCGAATCCGCAGCCGAAGTGCCGGGCGGCCTCGGCATCGAAGCTGCGCTCGGTCAGGTATCTGCGGGCCGGTGCGGCCTCGTCGGACTGCAGTGCCTCGGCGTAGAAGGCCGCCGCCGCGGCGTTGGCGGCGACCAGCCTGCTGCGGCTGCCGCGGTCGCGCTGCACGCTGGTGGCCGCACCGGTGTAGGTGATCGTGTGGCCGATCCGGTCGGCCAGCAACTCCACGGCCTCCACGAAGCTGACATGTTCGATCTTCTGAATGAAGGCATAGACATCACCGCCCTCACCGCAGCCGAAGCAGTGAAAGTGCCCGTGATTCGGCCGCACGTGGAACGACGGTGACTTTTCGTTGTGGAAGGGGCACAAGCCCTTGAGTGAGTCGGCACCCGCACGCTTGAGCTGAACGTAGTCGCCGACGACGTCCTCGATCCGAGCCCCTTCGCGAATTGCGGCGATGTCGCGGTCGGAGATCCGGGACCGGCCGCCGGAACGTCCCGTATCCCTGGAACCAGCCGGACTCGACACGGGGGTCAGTCTAGGCGTTCAGCGACCCGCGCTGTTCCCGAGTTGAGAGACATCGATTCGTTCCAGCCGCCCTTCGGTGTAGGAGGCGATCTGGTCGACGATGACGCGCAGTCGCGCGCCGTCATCCGGGGCGCTGTTGAACGCCGCGGCAAACATGGGGTCCAATGTCTGGGGGGCGCCGGCCAGCAGCCATTGCGCTACCCGGTGAATCCGTTCCCGCTGTCGCGCCTGGGCTTCCAGGTGCCGCGGGTCGGACATGATGAACTGCAGCGCAGGAGTTATTCAGCAGCGCGACCTCCGCGCGCACCAGATCCGGCACCTGCAGCTCAGCCTGGTAACGCACCACCGGTCCGAGGCCCGAAGCGGCGCGGGTAGTGGCGATGGCGGCCGTGGCGAAGCGGCCGACCAACTCGCTGGTGAGTCGCTTCAGGGCGACCGCCGCGGCCAGGGTGGCGTCGTACTTGCCGACGGCGGCGACCACCGGCAGCCCGGAGAGCCGCCGCGCGGCCTCCATCAACTCGTCGGCGTGAACCCGCGGGAATTCGCTCTCCCCCAGCTTGGCCAGCGCCGTCGCCTCGTCCTCGTCGCCGAGCACCCGCAGGTCAATGCGTTCGGAGACCACCCCGTCTTCGACATCGTGCACCGAGTACGCGACGTCGTCGGCCCAGTCCATCACCTGTGCTTCCAGGCACGGACGGCCAGGCGGGGCGCCGGCGCGCAGCCAGTCCGCGGCGGCGCGGTCGTCGTCGTAGAAACCGAATTTCCGGCTGTTGTCGGGGCCGCCGCCGCGATGCCACGGATACTTCGTGACGGCGTCCAGGGAAGCGCGCGTGAGGTTCAATCCGGCGCTGCGGCCGTCCGCGTCGAGAACCTTTGGTTCGAGGCTGGTCAGGATCCGGAAGTTCTGCGCATTGCCCTCGAAACCGCCGTGGTCGGCGGCGACCTCGTTGAGCGCCCGCTCGCCGTTGTGTCCGTAGGGCGGGTGGCCGATGTCGTGGGCAAGACCGGCCAGCTCGACGAGGTCGAGGTCGCAGCCCAACCCAATGGCCATCCCCCGCCCGATCTGCGCCACCTCCAGCGAGTGCGTCAACCGGGTGCGCGGGGTATCGCCTTCCCGCGGGCCGACGACCTGGGTCTTGTCGGCGAGCCGCCGCAGCGCGGCGCTGTGCAGCACCCGCGCCCGGTCGCGGGCGAAGTCGGTCCGATGCTGACCTTCGGTGCCCGGCAGACCCGCGGTCTTCGGCGCTTCGAGGACCCGCCGTTGACGGTCCACCTCGTCATAGGGGTCGTCATAGGGGTCGTGCTGATCGGTGCTCACCGACCCACAGTCTGCCAGGGACCTCGGAGTAAGTCCGGCAACGCCGGTGGCCAGCGTCACGCGTCCGGCCGGCGACGGTTGAGACGACCGTGGCTGGGTACAAGCTGGCTCTCTGGGTCGGAACCAGGGTTGGCCCGAGCTGGCGGTACGCAAACCGCTGGCCTGACGCCGGCCACCTATGGCGTGCCCGGTAGATGCAGCTTCAGAACTTCAGGAGGAAAAGTGTACGTGCTCAAGAGACGCTGGTTGCGTCGACTTGCGACCGCGACAGTCACGGCTGCTGCACTGCCGGGTCTGCTCGGCGTGGCCGGCATCGAGCCGATCGCTCGTGCCGCGTCGCCGGAATTCCTGCAGGTCCCCTCGGCCGCGATGGGCCGCAATATCACCGTGGAGTTCCAGCAGGAGGGTGCGCCGGCGGTGTACCTACTGGACGGCCTGCGGGCCCGGGAGGACCGCAACGGCTGGGACATCGAGACCAACGCGTTCGACGAGTACCGCGGTTCGGGCATCTCGGTCGTCATGCCGGTGGGCGGACGGTCCAGCTTCTATGCCGACTGGTACGGGTCGGCCAACGGCGCCACCTACAAGTGGGAAACCTTTTTGACCAGTGAACTGCCTGCCTACCTGGCCGGCAAGGGCGTCCGGACCACCCGGAACGCGGTTGTGGGCGTGTCCATGTCCGGGTCGTCGGCGCTGATCCTGGCCGCCTATCACCCGGGTCAGTTCGCGTACGCCAGCGCGCTATCGGCGTATCTGACACCCTCGAGCGGTAATGGTCCGACGTTGATCAGGTTGGCGATGAACGACGAGGGCGGCTTCAACCCCGAAGACATGTGGGGACCGTCCGGTGGGGCGGGGTGGCAGCGTCATGACCCGACGGTTCAGGCCGGACGGTTGGCGGGCAACAACACTCGGCTGTGGATTTACAGCGGCAACGGCAAACCATCGGAATTGGGTCAGGGCAGCATCCCGGGCACCGTGATCGAGCAGGTAGTGCTGCAGAGCAACGTCGACTTCAAAAACGCCTACACCGGTGCCGGCGGTCACAACGCCACCTTCAACATCGACGGCAGCGGCGTACACAGCTGGGGTTACTGGAATGCCCAATTGGTCGCAATGAAGGCGGACATGCAGAGCACGCTGGGTGCCGGCGGCGGCGGGGCTTGACCTCCGGCCAGCTGGCCGGATAAATCCACGCGTCGGCGGCCAAAGGTTTAATTGGCGATATGCGCATCGCACGGCTGCTCGGCTTGTTCCTGACGCTCGCAGGTCTGGCCGGAGGACTATTGCTCGCGCCGACCGCCGGCGCACAGCCGCCGTTCCGGTTGCCGGGGCAGATCACCGACAACGCCAGAGTGCTGTCCGACGCCGACCGCGCCGCCGTCTCCGCGGCCGTCGACAAGCTCTACGCCGACCGGCACATCCGACTCTGGGTCGTCTACGTCGAGAACTTCTCCGGGCAGAGCGCGATGAACTGGGCGCAGCGCACGTTGCAGGCCAGCGAACTCAACAGTTACGACGCGCTACTGGCGGTCTCCACATCGGGGCGCGCCTACGCGTTCCTGGTCCCCAACGGGGTGCAGAACGTCAATGCGACTCAGGTAGACGATCTGCGGCACGACAAGATCGAACCGGCGCTGCGCAACGGCGATTGGCGCGGGGCGGCCATCGCTGCCGCCGAAGGACTGAATGCGTCGCCCAGTTCCGCCGGAACGTACGTGCTGCTGGGTGTGCTCGGAGCTATCGTCCTGGCCGTCGTGGTGTCGCTCGTGGTGATGCGTCGCCGCGCCCGGCGGCGGCGCGCCGGGGCGGTGGCTGCCGCCCGGCAAATCGACCCCACCGACGCGCGGGCGCTGGCCGCGGTGCCGCTGGACATCCTCGACGACCTGTCCCGAACGAAGGTGGTGGAGGTCGACAATGCGGTTCGGACCAGCTCCAACGAGCTGGCGCTGGCGGTAGAGGAGTTCGGCGAAGAACGGACCAAACCCTTCACCGATGCGTTGAACAACGCCAAAGCCGCTCTGTCGCAAGCCTTCAACATCCGTCATCAACTCGACGACTCCTACCCCGAGACGCCGGCGCAGCGCCGCGAGCTGCTCACCCGGGTCATCGTTTCGGCGGCCAACGCCGACCGCGAATTGGAGTCGCAGACCGAGGCATTTGAGCGGCTGCGGGATCTGGTGATCAACGCGCCGTCCCGGCTTGATGCGCTCACCCAGCAGTACGTTGAACTCACCACGCGAATAGAGCCCGCCGAGCGGCATCTGGTCGGGTTGCACGACGAGTTCGGCACCACGGCGCTGGCCTCCGTCTCGAGCAACGTCGCCACCGCAAAGGAGCGGCTGGAGTTCGCCGACCGCAATGTCAGCACCGCCCGCGAGCTTGCCGGCCAGGCGGTGAGCGGACAACAAAGCCGGTTGGTGGATGCAGTCCGTGCCGCCGAATCCGCGCTGGGTCAGGCGCGTTCGCTGCTGGACGCGGTGGACAGCGCGGCCGACGACATCCGGCATGCCGTGGATAACTTGCCGTCGCTCATCGCCGACGCCCAGGCGGCCATCAAGCGCGCGAACGACCAACTGCAACAGGCACCGGGCCGCAAGTCCCTGCACACCGGCGAGTTGATCGCCGCGCGGGATGCGGCCGCTCGGGCGCTGGACAGTGTGAGCGGCGCCGGCGGAGTGGGCGGCATCGCCGACCCGCTGGGCTGCTACGCAGAGTTGACCAGGGCCGACGCGGAACTTGACCGGTTGCTGGCCACGCTCGCACAGGAGCGCGCCAATGCCGAACGGCTCAACCGGTCCTTCGAGCAGGCGCTGTTCACCGCCGAGTCGCGGGTGCGCGCGGTGTCGGAGTACATCGACACCCGACGCGGCACCATCGGGCCGGAGGCCCGGACTCGGCTCGCTGAGGCCAGGCGCCAACTCGAGGCGGCGCACGCGAAAAAGACGACGAACCTGACCGAGGCGATCGCCTATGCGAACGGGGCCTCGACGCTTGCCGCGCAGGCGCAGTCCCTGGCCAACGCCGACGTGGAGTCGGCGCAGCGGGCCTACACCAGCCGCACCGACAGCAACGTGGGGGCGATCCTGGGCGGGATCATCATCGGTGACCTGCTGAGCGGAGGGATGCGAGGCGGCTTCGGCGGCTGGAGCCCGACCTCGTTCGGCGGGTCCGGTTCCTCCGGAGGCTCCTCCGGTGGCGGATGGATGGGGGGCGGCGGCCGCTTCTAGGCGCGGCCGACCCAATTTCTGCCAACTTTGTGCCAGAACCTCATGCCAGAGATTCAGCCCAGAAATGGGACTGCGCACGCCTGCGCACGGGAGCGTGAACTCCCACGCGCAGGACGTGCGCAGTCAATCGGTGCGGACTTGCGCACCACCGCTAGCCGAGCGGTGCGCTGCCGCGATCCGTCTTATCAGGCCCAGCTGGACCCGACGGCGCTGTCCGTCTGCGCCATGTTGTTGCCGGCGCTCTGAACCTTCTGGCCGTGCTGGTTGGCCTGCTCGTAGATCACCTGGAAGTTGCGGCCCAACTGGGCGATGAACTCCTGGCAAGCCACCGAACCGGCGCCGCCCCAGAAGTCACCGGCAGCCAGCACATCGCGAACGATGGCCTGGTGCTCGGCCTCCAAGTTGGCGGCCTGGGCGCGGATGAGCGCGCCGTGCGCGTCGACGTCACCGAACTGGTAATTAATGGTCATTGAACCTGTGCTCCTTGTTTGTGAATGTTTATGGGATGCAGCGGCTTTCGCCGCAGACGAGTTAGCTGGACAGGATCTGCTGCGAGGCCTGCTCTTGCTGCTCGTAGTTGTTCGCGTCACGGATCAGTCCGTCACGAACCCCATGCAACATGTTCACAATGTTGCGGAACGCCTGGTTCATCTGGCTCATCGTGTCCAGCGAGGTCGCCTGGGCCATACCGCTCCAGCCGGCACCGGCGATGTTCTGCGAGGACGCCCACATGCGACGAGCCTCATCCTCAACTGTCTGGGCGTGCACTTCGAAGCGGCCCGCCATGTCCCGCATTGCGTGCGGGTCTGTCATAAAACGTGTTGCCATTTTGGCTGTCTCCTTGTTTCGACCTAGTTGCCTGTGTTGTTCAGGCAGTTTGACTGTTGTGACTGCCGGTTGGAGGGATTACCGAACCGACGATCACCCGTTAGCAACGACAGTCGTCCCCCTCTCTTGATCAACCGGCCGCCGGAGAATGTGGAACCACGCTACTGGGACGGGGCATCTGGAACTGAGGTTCGGCGTTCTCGGCCTCCCACTCACTCCATTCCGCCCATTCGCCCCACTCATCCGTGCCTGTGGCAACCGTTTCGACTGGCTCCGGGTCTAACGCACCCGGCACGGCGACGACTTCCTCGGCTCCTGATTCGGAGTCCTTTGCCCAGTGGTCGTACTCGTCCGGTGGGACGGCCGTACCCCAGCTGAGCGGAACAGACAACCCGCCAAGCATGCCCGACTCACCCCGCTTCGCCGCGACTGAGTCGGGCGGTAAGGGCGGACCAAGAGGCAATAGCACGTTGTCTCCTTTCAGGGCCGATCTCAATACATCATCACTCAATGGCGAGTACCACACCACCGAGCCTCTGAATCCTAAGTCAAACGACGGCTCAAAGTCGCCTATTTTGCGAATTTCCCTTCCGGGATCACCGTCTTTTGAGGCGATTGCCTCAGGTTGCGCCCGTCAACCGGTTCGCATCTGCCTGAGCCCAACGCGGCGAGCCTACCCCTGCCCCGCTCCCAGGAGGCCCGAAAGGGGTTGACCGGCAGCGGCTTCCGCCGCCCACGCGCGGATACCGGCCGCCGGTCAGCAGAGGCCGCTGGGAATTCCACGCGTCGGTTGCGTTTCCTGGGTCGGCATGGACTGCGGAAATGGCACCCGGTAGGGAATTGACGTTTTGGTGGTGGTTCCCAGTACGGCGTTCGGGACGCACTGCGGCAGTTTCGGCAGCGCCGCCAAGCGCGGGTGGTCCAGGTGCGGTTTCGACGGGTTCGGCGGGACGGCGAAATTGAAAGTCGACGTCATGTCGCCGACGACGCTGTTGCGCCACGCACTGAGGTTGGGCACCGGAACGTTGAAGCGTTTGCTGATCAACTTCAGCGTCGAGGTGTGGTCGAAGGTGTCGTGGACCATCAGTGGCCCGCGACTGTACGGGGAGACGACAAAACACGGCACCCGGAACCCCAGGCCTATCGGGCCGCGGATGCCACCGGACCCCTCCACGGCGTTGATGTCCGCGACGGTGACGTACTCGCCGGGCGTATTCGGCGGTGCCGTGGGCGGAACGACGTGGTCGAAGAATCCGCCGTTCTCGTCGTAGTTGACGATCAGTGCCGTCTTCTCCCACACCGCCGGATTGGACAGCAGGATGCGTATCGCGTCGACGATGCCCACCGCGCCGATCGAGACCGGGAAGGCCGGATGCTCCGAGAGCAGGAATCCGGGCAGCAGCCACGAGACCTGGGGCAGCCGGTTGTTCCTGACGTCGGAGGCAAAGTCGAAGGGGTAGCTTGGGGCGATCCCGAACCGCGCCAGATTTGAACGCGGGTTTGCCGCCTGCTTGAAGTCGTTGATCAACCCGTTGTAGCCGACGACGGTATTGTTCAGCGGCCCCAGCAGCTTGTTCTGGTAGATCTTCCAGCTGATGGCCGCAGCCTCGAGCTGGTCCGGCATGGTGGCCCAGCTGTAGTGCTGCAGCGGCTGAATGGACGGCTCTACCAGGACCGGGCCGCCGTGGGTGCCGTCTGGGTCGATCCAGGCGCTCATCCAGTAGAGCCTGTTGGGCGTCGTGCCACCGAGCAGTGAACTGTGGTACCCATCGCAGATCGTGAAGGTGTCGGCCAGCAGGTGGTGAATGGGAATGTCGGCACGCGTGTAGTAGCCCATCGTGACCGGTGTGTTGCCCTGTAGCGGGCTGTGCGCCGCTTGAGCCGGCAACCAGCCGTCGTTGGCGCCGTTGTTCCAAGCCTGATGCATGCCGGTCCAGCTGTGGTCCGGGTCGTTGACGCATTCGCCGGCCACCAGCGGGCCGCGTGTCGTGTCGAAGCGAAACGGCAACGTGGTTCCGGCGGCGTCGTTGGCCTGCGTTGCCGGATTCCACCCTTTCTGCGCGAAGACACCGGGCAGCGCGTTCGGGTCCTGGAAACCGCGGGTCCCGGACAATGTCCCGAAATAGTGGTCGAAAGACCGGTTTTCCTGCATCAACAACACAATGTGTTCGATGTCGTTCAAATGGCCGCTGCAGGGGCCGGCGCCATAGGCCTTTTCGATAATGGGTCCGGCCAAATCCAGGAACGCGCCGGCGGTGGAAGCGGCGGCCGCTTTCGCCAAGAATTGCCGACGCGTCATTCCGTCGACCGGGTGTTCGCTTCCCACGCGCCCTCCTTGGGCCTTTTGCGCCGTTTCGCGCTCACGCTATAGCCGCGGTTCCATTGGGTACCGATACGCAAACCGGCGTGTCGTGACGGGCCTTTAGGGCCGGTCCCGATCAATTCGTGGTGGCGACGTTTTTTGTTTGCTCAGCAGAGACCGCTGGGAATTCCGCGGACCGGCTGAGTTTCCTGGGTAGGCATGCTCTGCGGAAACGGCACCCGGTAGGGAATCGCCGGCAGCACGCCGTCGGTGGTGCCCAGCACGACGTTCGGAATGCACTGCGGCAACTTTGGCACAGCCGCCAACAACGGGTGGCTCAGGTGCGGCTTCGACGGATTGGGCGGCGTCCCGAAATTGAATGTCGAGGTCATGTCCCCCACGACGCTGTCGCGCCCAGCGGTCAGATTGGGTACGGGCACACCGAACCGGGCGCGAATCAATTTCAGTTGGGAGGTGTGGTCGAAGGTCTCGTGCGCCATCAGGCCGCCGCGACTCCACGGCGAGATGACCAGGCATGGGACGCGAAAGCCCAAACCCAGCGGACCGCGAATACCACCGGATCCTGCGACCTGGTTGATATCGGGCACCGTGACCCATTCGCCAGGGGTGCCGGGCGGCGCGGTCGGCGGTACGACGTGGTCGAAGAAGCCGCCGTTTTCGTCATAGCTGATGATCAGCGCCGTCTTCTCCCACACCGCAGGGTTGGACAGCAGGATCCGCAACGCCGTCACCATGGCCACCGCCCCGAGCGCTACCGGCAGGGCTGGGTGTTCCGACTGGATGAAGTTGGGAACGAGCCAGGAGACCTTGGGCAGCCGGTTGGCTCTGACGTCGGCGGCGAAGTCCATCGGGTAGCTGGGTGCAATGCCATAGCGGGCCAGATTCGACCGCGGGTCGCCGGACTGCTTGAACGCCTGAACCAGCCCGTTGTTGCTGATGGGTGTATTGATGAATCGCCCGGCGTCCTTGTTCTGATAGACCTTCCAGCTGACCCCGGCCTGTTCGAGGTTCTCCGGCATGATGGTCCAGCTGTACTGATGCAGCGGTAGGAAGCCGGGCTCGACGAGTTGCGGGCCGCCGGCGACGCCGGCCGGGTCGTTCCAGGCGCTCAACCAGTACAACCGGTTGGGCAGTGTGCCGGTAAGCAGCGAGCAGTGGTAGCCGTCGCACATTGTGAACGTGTCGGCCAGCAGGTAGTGGATCGGAATGTCTTTGCGGGTGTAGTAACCCATCGTCATCGGGACGTAAGGCCCCGTGCGGGTCTCGGCCTGCGCCGGCAGCCAGTTGTCGTTGGCGCCGCCATTCCAGGAATGGTGCATGGCGGCCCACTGGTGTTCGGGGTCGTTGACGCACTCCCCGTCCAGCAGGGGTCCACGCGTCGTGTCGAGGCGGAACGGCATGGTAATCCCGGCCGGGTCCAACGATTGACTCGCGGGATTCCACCCCTTCTGGCTGAAGGCGGGTGACGGGTCGTTGAATCCCCGAGTTCCAGATAACGTGCCGAAGTAATGGTCGAATGACCGGTTCTCCTGCATCAACAACACAATGTGTTCAATGTCAGTCAAATGCCCGGAACATGGGCCCGCGCCGTAAGCCTTCTCGATGACTGGGGCAGCGAAGTCGGTCAGCAACGCGGCCGCACCGGCACCGGAAAGCTTTGCCATAAACTCCCGGCGCGACATTCCCCGTAAGGGGTTTTCGATCACTGCCCCTGCCTTCCTGCGCAATTTCAGATCACGGTATAGTTACGAACCTGGACAACCGCGATACGCGAACCGGCGTGTCGCACGCCGATTACGACTCCTAGCAAAGTTGGCGGCATCTCCCGCAGGCACCGCCGCATCGGTGGTCAGGACTTGCAGCGGCCCGCAGACCGCCAGGGCGCAAAAGCGTCCGGATATCGATTGCTGCGGAAAATTTATTGAATCCCACATTCTTAATGGATTCCTCATACCGCCTTTTCGCGTGCCGCGCTCCTGCTAATTCCGTGCCGGATTGCGCGAGGTCAGCCGCGGTTGGACCGCCAACGAAAGTCCTGCGTGAGACGCCGTGATTCTTAGGGGGACGTTAGGAAAAGGACAAGGCGCGGGTTAGGGGGCTGTGATCGGAAATTGAGTGCGGCCGAATGGGTTCCGCTCTACCCGCCCGCGGTTGTAGCGTCCCGACCCATGTGGTGCATGGTGCTGGTGTTAGCTCTTGTGGCGACCGCAGACCCGGTACGGATCGGCGTCAGCGTGGCATTGTCGACGCGGGCGCGGTCGCTGCGACCACTCATGGCGTTCTGGCTGGGCGGCGTGGCGATAAGCGCGATAGTTGCCGCCAGTGTGCTGTTCGGTCTGCGCGACGCCACGCTCGCGGCGGCGCATCGGGTGCAGGCCGCCGCGGCAACTACGGCCGCCGGACATGTGCAGATCACAATGGGCGCGCTGGCACTGCTCGCCGCCGCGATCGCCGTGGGGTTCTCGCCGCGGCAGCGCATGCGGGTGGGCATGCCCGGCGGGGGTGAGTCACCGTCTCGGCTGCTGACTCGGGTTCAGGGTGCGCTGCAGGCCAGGCCGGTCGTGGCAAGCTTCGCGCTCGGAGTGGGGATGCTAGTCGATTTCCGGTTGCTGGCGGCCCTGACCGCCATCGTGGCCTCAGGCGTCGCGACCGCGGCGCAGATCGTCGCGTCGGGCATGTACATCCTGATAGCGCTGAGCTTCATCGAACTTCCGCTGCTCAGCCGACTGGCTGCCCCGGCGAAGACGGACCACATCATGGCTGCGGTCGACGGCTGGGCCAGGGCCCGCCGGAAGCAGGTCTTCGCCGTCGTGATCGGCTTGGTGGGCGTGCTTTTGATGACGCGCGGCATCGGCCACGCCTGAACCGACCCGGGCTCGGATTTATCCGACGCCGGAGCGCGGAATCACGCTCGGCCGGTTCTGCACCACGTGCGGACTTGCACCGCCGCGGCCCATCATGCCGCCGGGCATGCCGCCACCGGCACCGCCCATTCCCATCGGCATGGGCATCATCGGCATACCGCCGGTCCCGGCCGCCCCGGCGGCTTGCGCCATCTCCGCGGCGTTGGCACCCAGACCCGACATGGCCGCGCTGGTCATCCCCTTCGGGATCGAGCCCTGCCAGGTCGGAGGCACCGACATGGCGCCGACCAGATGCGCCTTGCCGAGATCGCCCGCCATACCCGCACCGAGGCCACCGACACCACCGAGGCCCTTGGCCGCCGGAGCGACGTCACCGACGAACTTCGGCAGGTCGGCCGCCGTGGCACCGGCCAGTCCCGCCGCGCTGGCGCCCGCATTGGCCGTCGAACCGAGTTGCATCAACGGGCCCATCAACATGCTGGCCGGCATCGCACCCATCTGTACCGCCGACATGACCGCCTGCACCGGCGCGCCAGTGGCTGCCGACTGCAAGCCGGCGACCAAGGCCGGCGCTGCTACGGTCGCACCCTGAACAAGCGGGCTGACGGCGGCCGACGCCGACGTCGCCAATCCGGCGGCCTGGGCACCGACGCCCGCCGCCAGGCCGGCCAGGTCAAGCGGCGGCACGGCAAACGGCGTAATGGACGCGGCCACCGCGGTCGCGCCGCCGTGGTAGCCGATCATCGCGGCGACGTCCTGGGCCCACATCTCGACGTAGTCGAACTCATTGGCGAAGATCGCCGGCGTGTTCAGCCCGAGGAAGTTCGTAGCGATCAGCGTCGCCAGCGACACCCGGTTCGCCGTCACCGCAGCCGGGTGCACGGTCGCCGTCAGCGCCGTCTCGAACGCGCTCGCCGCCGCACGGGCCTGACCCGCCGCCAGCTGCGCCTGGGTCGCCGCGCCGCTCAGCCACCCGACATAGGGAGTCGCCGCGGCAGCCATCGACGCCGAGGCCGGCCCGGCCCACGGGCCGCTGGCCAACCCGACGATCACCGAGTCAAACGACGACGCTGCGGCTGTCAGCTCGGCCGCCAAGCTGTCCCAGGCTGCCGCCGCCGCGTGCAAAGTGCCCGCTCCGTCACCGGCAAAGATCCGGGCCGAGTTGATCTCCGGCGGCAACCAGGCAAAGTCCAAAATCATCGCATCCCCAACCAGCCAGCCGCGTCAACGGCACCAACACGCTCTTACCACTCGGTCCGAAACAAACGGCCCGAGGCCGGATCGTAAAACAACCCACACCAAAAGTCTGACTTTTAACCAAAATCCCGATACTAGGTATTCGCGCCGAGGACCGAGTTGGTTACTCGATCAGTATATTCGCTACCCGGCGAGGTCCGTGCAGCAATCGAGCTGATCCCTCGGCAGCAATGGCCGGATCTACGCTGCGCGGACCGAAACCGACCTGGTTATCCCACGCCGGTACGCGGGATCACGCTCGGGCGGTTCTGCACCACGTGCGCGGCGGCACCGCCGCGGCCCATCATGCCGCCGGGCATGCCCCCGCCGGCCCCACCCATGCCCATCGGCATCGGCATCATGCCCATACCGGTGCCGGCCGGAGCACCTTGCGCCAAGGCGGCCGCGCTCGGCATACCGCCCAGGCCGCTCATCGCCCCGCTGGCCATCGCCTTGGGCACCGAGCCCTGCCAGGTGGGAGGCACCGACATCGCGCCGACCAAATGCGCCTTGCCCATATCGCCCGCCATGCCGGCACCCAGGCCGGCCGCGCCCCCCAAGCCCCTGGCCGCCGGCGCGATGTCGCCGACAAACTTCGGCACGTCGGCCGCCGTCGCGCCGGCCAGTCCCGCCGCGCTGGCGCCCGCATTTGCCGTCGAACCCAGTTGCATCAGCGGACCCAACAGCATGCTGGCCGGCATCGCGCCCATCTGGGCCGCCGACATGATTGCCTGCACCGGCGCCCCGGAAGCCAGCGACTGCACACCCGCCACCAAGCCGGGCGCCGCCGACAGCGCGCCCTGCAGCATCGGGCTCACCGCGGCCGAGGCGGAGGTGGCCAAAGCGGCGACCTGTGCGCCGGCGCCGGTCGCAAGTCCCGCGAGGTTCACCGGCGGGAGACTGAACGGCGACAGGCTCGCGGCAACCGCGGTGGCGCCGCCCTGGTAGCCGATCATCGCCGCGACGTCCTGGGCCCACATCTCGAGATAGTCGAATTCATTGGCGAAAATCGCCGGCGTATTGAGCCCGAGGAAGTTCGTTGCGATCAGCGTCGCCAGCGACACCCGGTTCGCCGTCACCGCGGCCGGGTGCACGGTCGCCGTCAGCGCCGTCTCGAACGCGCTCGCCGCCGCACGGGCCTGACCCGCCGCCAGCTGCGCCTGCGCCGCCGCATCGCCCAACCACCCGACGTACGGCGTCGCCGCGGCAGCCATCGACGCCGAGGCCGGGCCCGCCCACGGCCCGCTGGCCAACCCGACGATCACCGAGTCAAACGAAGATGCGGACGCGGCCAAGTCCGCGGCCAGGCTTTCCCAAGCCGCCGCCGCCGCGTGCAACGGTCCGGACCCCGCCCCTGCGAAGATCCGCGCCGAGTTGATCTCCGGCGGCAACCACGCAAAATCCAGAATCATCAGAACTCCCAACCCTGCCAGCCGTCGCAAACCCAACCTGGGCTGCGCCTGCGCACACAGCAACCCATGGCTGGATCGTAAGCCAAATCACAGGCGAAAGCTGTAGTTTCACCGGATTTTTCGTACGGATTCGGCGCCGCTGGGACCCGAAACCCATGCACGATGGAGCATCTGTTCCAGTATTTGTTAATTCCTTTGACAGAATGTCCCGATGAAAAGCACCGTTTTCGGTGTCAGAAGAAGCCTTTGAACATTCCGGAAAGCGCGTTTCCTGAAACAAACAGACCGGAACTCCCGATCCCGGAGGTGAGAATGCCCGAGGACATGATTCCGGCAATGAAGATGCCCGCATTCTGGACAGCCGCGTTGTAGATGCCCGCGTTTCCGTAACCGGTGTTGAGGATGCCCGAGTTGCCACCCAGAAGCAACGTGGTGCTGGTGTTCACGTAGCCGGAATTGCCGAATCCCACGTTCTGTATACCGGAGTTGCCACTGCTTGAAGGATCGTTGTGCCCGAAGCCGGAGTTGCCGGTGCCCACGTTGCCGAATCCGGAGTTGGGGCCCGGCTGGGTTTCTGAACTGAAAAATCCGGTGTTGAGATTGCCTGTGTTGAAGGCTCCGGTGTTCGCATTGCCGGCGTTTGCGAATCCGGTATTGACGTTTCCCGCGTTGCCGAAGCCGGAGTTGACGTCCCCGGCGTTCAGGAAACCGCTGTTGACGTTGCCGGCGTTGCCGAAACTGGTATTTGAGTCGCCGGAATTGAAGCTGCCTGCGTTGAAGTTGCCGGAGTCGAAGAAGCCGAAGTTGCCGGATCCGGCGTTCGCCGCCCCGGTGTTGGTGTTGCCGGCGTTCCAGAATCCGGTGTTGATGTTGCCCGCGTTGCCGAAACCGAAGTTGCCCACACCGGAGTTGCCGATACCGACGTTACCGCTACCTGAGTTGAAGAAGCCGACATTTCCGGTGCCGGAGTTGCCGAAGCCGATGTTACCGGTGCCCGAATTCAAAGGGCCGAAACCGAATTGGTTGTCGCCGGTGAGACCGAAGCCGATGTTGTTGTTGCCGGTGTTGCCGAAGCCGAAGTTGCCCGAGCCGGTGTTGCCGAAGCCGATGTTGCCGCTCCCGGAATTCCCGCTGCCGACGTTGGAGCTGCCGTTGTTTCCGCCGCCGATGTTGCTGTTACCGATATTCCCGCTGCCGACGTTGGAGTTGCCGGTATTTCCGCTGCCGACGTTGGTGCTGCCGATATTGCCGCTGCCGAGGTTCTGGTTGCCGGAGTTGCCACTGCCCAGGTTCGCGTTTCCGGTGTTGCCGCTGCCCAGGTTCGTCTCACCGATGTTGCCGCTGCCGGCATTGAGCGAGCCGATATTCCCAAACCCGAGGTTGATTCCCTGCAGTTGGGCCGGCACGGCGGCGATGGCTTGGGCGGCCGCCGCGGGCAGCCCGGGTAGGCCGGCGAGCGCCCCCTGCCATGACGACAACGCCGCAGCCGCCGCCGACACCCCACCGTGATATCCCACCATCGCCGCTACATCAGCAGCCCACATCTGCTCATACACACCCTCAGCAGCAGCAATAGCCGGCGCATTCTGACCAAACACATTCGACAACACCAACTGCACAAACACATTCCGATTCGCCACCACCGCACCCGGATGCACCGTCGCCGCCCGCGCCGCCTCAAAAGCCTCCACCACCGCCCGAGCCTGCCCCGCCGCCTGCGCAGCACCCACCGCGGCCGCACCCAACCACCCCGCATACGGCACCGCAGCAGCCGCCATCGCCGACGCCGCCGCACCCTGCCACACCTGATCCACCAACGACCCCGTCACCGACGCAAACGACTCCGCCGCCAACCCCAACTCATCAGCCAACCCCGACCACGCCCCCGCAGCCGCCAACATCGGCGCCGAACCCGCACCCGAAAACATCCGCAACGAATTGATCTCCGGCGGCAACACCGAAAAATTCATATCAAAAGGCCCTTCGGATTTCGGTCAGCGGAAGAAGCCAGATTGCCCCGTACCGGAATTAAAGCCACCCGAATTGTCGTCACCGGAGTTCAAGACGCCGGAGCTATTGCCGCCGGAATTCGAGTAACCCGCGAGGTAATTTCCTGAATTCGAGATTCCTGCATTGTTGGTGCCCACATTCGAGAAGCCGGAGTTATAACCGGGAACCATCAAGGTGCCGCCCAGATTCGCATAGCCGGAGTTCCCGACACCAGAGTTGTAGAAGCCGGAGTTCAGGCCGCCGTTGGGGTCACTATGTCCCCACCCCGAGTTGCCGGTACCCGCGTTGCCGAAGCCGGAGTTGAGCACGGGCTGATCCACCGCACTGAAGAAACCGGTGTTGAGGTTGCCCGAGTTGAATCCGCCGGTGTTGCTGTTGCCTGAATTGAAAACTCCGGTATTGACATGGCCTGAGTTGAAGAGCCCGGTGTTGGAGTCGCCGGAGTTGAACAAGCCGGTGTTGCCCGCCCCCGAATTCCCCGAACCGGTGTTGCCCCAGCCGACGTTGAAGCTGCCGGAGTTCTGATTCCCGGCATTACCGATACCCACGTTCGCGTTCCCCGCGCTGCCGATGCCGGTATTCGAGTCGCCCGAGTGCCAGAACCCGGTGTTGAAGCTGCCCGCGTTCCCGAAACCGGTGTTGCCGTTCCCGGAGTTGAAGAAGCCGACGTTGCCGTCGCCCGAGTTGAAGAAGCCGATGTTGTTGTTACCCGAGTTGAACAGACCGAAGTTTCCGCTGCCGACGTTCAACGAGCCGAAGCCGAACCCTCCATCGCCGGTAAGCCCGAAGCCGATGTTGTTGTTGCCTTTGTTACCGAACCCGATATTTCCGGTCCCCAGGTTTCCGAAGCCGAAGTTGCCGCCTCCGAGATTGCCGCTACCGAAATTGAAATCGCCGACATTCCCGCTGCCGAAGGACACGTCGCCGATGTTGCCGCCACCGAAGTTGATGGTGCCGAAATTGCCGCTGCCCAGGTTGAGGCTGCCGATGTTGCCGCTGCCGATGTTGCCGCTGCCGAAGTTGCCGCTACCGAAGTTGTAGTCACCGGCGTTGCCCAGGCCGGTGTTGCCGGTCCCGATGTTGCCGCTGCCCCAGTTCTCCCCGCCGAAGTTGCCGCCGCCCAGGTTCCAGCCGCCGATGTTGCCGCTGCCGAGCAGGTTCAGGTCGCCGATATTGCCGCTGCCGATGTTGAAGGTGCCGATGTTCCCCAGACCCAGATTCAGGCTCAGGCTGGTCAGACCGTCCAAGACGGCCGCGGGTCCCGCCGCCACTGCCGCGGCCGGACCGCCACTGTGGGTCACCCCATTGAGCAAGCCCGCCAACCCGGACAGCCCGGGTAGGCCGGCGAGCGCCCCCTGCCATGACGACAACGCCGCAGCCGCCGCCGACACCCCACCGTGATATCCCACCATCGCCGCTACATCAGCAGCCCACATCTGCTCATACACACCCTCAGCAGCAGCAATAGCCGGCGCATTCTGACCAAACACATTCGACAACACCAACTGCACAAACACATTCCGATTCGCCGCCACCGCACCCGGATGCACCGTCGCCGCCCGCGCCGCCTCAAAAGCCTCCACCACCGCCCGAGCCTGCCCCGCCGCCTGCGCAGCACCCACCGCGGCCGCACCCAACCACCCCGCATACGGCACCGCAGCAGCCGCCATCGCCGACGCCGCCGCACCCTGCCACGCCTGATCCACCAACGACCCCGTCACCGACGCAAACGACTCCGCCGCCAACCCCAACTCATCAGCCAACCCCGACCACGCCCCCGCAGCCGCCAACATCGGCGCCGAACCCGCACCCGAAAACATCCGCAACGAATTGATCTCCGGCGGCAACACCGAGAAATTCATCTTCCAGCGCCCCTCCTTTGACGAGTTATCTCATCCGCGCGTTCGGGCGTTACGGGCGGGAAACCGCACACCACCACTACGGACCATAGGGCGGACGATCCCCAAATCCCCGGATTTACGAAGTGGGGCACCGTGTCGCGAAAAAGAGGGAGCGCGCGCAGTCGAGGACGCGCGGACTACCCACCTTTGAGGCGCACGGCCAAGTAGTCGGCGACCTTGTCGATCGTGACGCGTTCCTGCGTCATGGCGTCGCGTTCCCGCACCGTCACGGCATTGTCTTCCAGCGAGTCGAAATCCAGCGTCACGCAGTACGGAGTGCCGATCTCGTCCTGCCGTCGGTAGCGCCGGCCGATCGCTCCGGCATCGTCGAAATCGATGTTCCAGGATTTACGCAACTCGGCGGCCAGGTCGCGCGCCTTGGGACTGAGGTCGGCGTGCCGGGACAGCGGCAGAACCGCGGCCTTGACCGGCGCGAGGCGAGGGTCCAATCGCAGCACCGTGCGCTTGTCCATGCCGCCCTTGGCGTTCGGAGCCTCGTCCTCGGTGTAGGCGTCGATCAGAAACGCCATGAACGAGCGGGTGAGTCCGGCTGCGGGCTCGATCACGTACGGCGTGTAGCGGGTATCGGTGGCCTGGTCGTAGAACGACAACTCGGTCCCGGAATGCTTTGAGTGCGTGGACAAGTCGAAGTCGGTCCGGTTCGCCACACCTTCCAGCTCACCCCACGGGTTGCCGACGAAGCCGAACTTGTACTCGATGTCGACGGTGCGGTCGGAGTAGTGCGACAGCTTGTCCTTCGGGTGCTCGTACAGCCGCAGGTTCTCCGGATTGATGCCGAGGTCGATGTACCACTGCTGCCGGGTGTCGATCCAGTACTGGTGCCACTCCTTGGCCGTCGACGGCTCGACGAAGAACTCCATCTCCATCTGCTCGAACTCGCGGGTGCGGAAGATGAAGTTGCCGGGGGTGATCTCGTTGCGGAAGCTCTTGCCGATCTGGCCGATTCCGAACGGCGGTTTTTTGCGGGAGGTGGTCACCACGTTGGCGAAGTTGACGAAGATGCCCTGGGCGGTTTCCGGCCGCAGGTAGTGCAGCCCCTCCTCAGTCTCGATCGGCCCGAGGTAGGTCTTGAGCATCATGTTGAACTCACGCGGCTCCGTCCACTGGCCGGGTTCGCCGGTCTCCGGGTCGCGGATGTCGGCCAGCCCGTTGGGTGGCGGGTGCCCGTGCTTGGCTTCGTAAGCCTCAATGAGGTGATCGGCCCGATAGCGCTTGTGCGTGATCAACGACTCGACCAGGGGGTCGTGGAACACCTCGACGTGACCGGATGCCACCCATACCTCGCGCGGCAGGATGATCGACGAGTCGAGTCCGACGACGTCGTCGCGGCCGGTGACGACCGCACGCCACCATTGCCGCTTGATGTTCTCTTTGAGCTCAACCCCGAGCGGACCATAGTCCCACGCCGACTTGGTACCCCCGTAGATCTCGCCGGAGGGAAAGACGAAGCCGCGGCGCTTGGCCAGGTTGACGACGGTGTCGATGACGGACGCCACGGGGTGGTGCGCTCCCTTCGAAGAAGATGGCCTTCCAGATGACCCGAGTGGACAGCGGTGACCGCTGCCGCAAATCATCAGTCATGGTAGCGATCGTCGCTACGCTCTTTGACATGCATCATCATGCATGTGACAGTGGAGGTCAGCCGCGGACATCGGATCGGCAGTCCGAAGCGGTGCGACTCTCCTCCGAACTCCTTGAGGTGGTGACTGAAAAACGGTGACGTCGCCGTCGACCCCTACCGCCGCCGAGGACGATTTGGTCGGACATCACGACCACGGCGCCGGTGATTTCGCCGACCGGCCCGCATACCCCGCGCCGCCGCCGCGGGAGATCCTCGACGGTGCCGGCGAATTGCTGCGGGCGCTGGCCGCGCCGGTGCGGATCGCTATCGTGTTGCAGCTGCGCGAGTCCCAGCGCTGCGTCCACGAGTTGGTCGACGCGTTGGGGGTTCCGCAGCCGCTGGTGAGCCAGCACCTGAAGATCCTCAAGGCCGCCGGTGTGGTGTCCGGGGAGCGGTCCGGCCGGGAAGTGTTGTATCGGCTCGCCGACCATCACCTGGCTCACATCGTGGTCGATGCGGTGGCGCACGCCGGCGAGGACGCACCGTGACCGGTGCGAGCGTCCGTTCCACCCGGCAGCGTGCGGCGGTCTTCACCCTGCTGGAGACCCTGGACGATTTCCGGTCGGCACAGGAACTGCACGACGAGTTGCGTCGGCGCGGTGAAAACATTGGCCTGACCACGGTGTACCGCACGCTGCAGTCAATGGCCGCGGCGGGGATGGTCGACACCCTGCGCACCGACACCGGGGAATCGGTCTACCGCCTGTGCTCGGAGCACCACCATCACCACCTGGTATGCCGCAGCTGTGGCTCCACCATCGAGATCGGCGACCACGAGGTCGAGACGTGGGCTGCTGAGGTCGCCGCCAAGTACGGCTTCTCCGACGTCAGCCACACAATCGAGATCTTCGGAACCTGCTCCGACTGTCGCTGACTCAGCTGGTCAGCTCTTCGCGAATGCGGGCACCAGTGTCGAGCACCAACAGGATCAGGGTGCGCAGCGCGTCGTCGGTCAGCCCCGCGCCGGGAAAGTTGTACCGCAGCATCACGTCGCCGGTCTTCTTGGCTTTGGTCCCCTTTTCCAGCAGGGTCACCGAGCCGAAGTTCGCGTCCCGCGCCTCCTTGGCCACTCGATCGCTGACCTTCCTGTTCAGCGGCAGATCCCATGCCAGTACCTGGGTGAGCGACACCAGGTCGAGGTCCTCGACGATGGTCACCACCCGCAGCGAGGCGAAAGTACCGTTGTGCCGAACCGTCAGCGCGCCGTCGGGTTCCTCATCGACGGAAAGGACCTCGCCGAGGATCGACGTCAGACGTTCCTGCAGGGAGGCCACTAGGCGCTCCCAAACCGGCGATTGCGCGACGCGTACTCTTCGCAGGCCGCCCACAAGTCCCGGCGGTCGTAGTCGGGCCACAGTTTGTCTTGGAAGATGAACTCAGCGTAGGCCGCCTGCCACAGCATGAAGTTGCTGGCCCGCTGCTCCCCCGAGGTTCGCAGGAACAGGTCCACATCGGGTATGTCGGGTCGCTGCATGTGCCGGGAGATCGTCGATTCGTTGATCCGGTCGGGATTGAGCTTGCCGGCCGCGACCTCGTGTGCGATTCGCCGGGTGGCTTCCGCGATCTCGGTGCGGCCCCCGTAGTTGACGCAGTAGTTGATGGTGATGACGTCGTTGTTCTTCGTCACTTCCTCCGCGACCGCCAGTTCGTTGATGACGCTGCGCCACAGTCGCGGCGCCGAGCCCACCCACCGGATCCGTACGCCCATCTCGTTGAGGATCGCCCGCCGGCGTCGCACCACGTCACGGTTGAAGCCCATCAGGAACCGGACCTCCTCGGCGGAACGTTTCCAGTTCTCCGTCGAGAAGGCATAGAGGCTGAGCCACTTGATGCCGAGTTCAACTGCACCGCAAGCGATGTCGATTACGACGGCCTCGCCCATCTTGTGTCCCTCGGTGCGTCGCAGCCCGCGCTGGGTGGCCCACCGGCCGTTGCCGTCCATCACGATGGCGACATGGTTGGGCAACTGGTCGGCCGGGATCCGGGGGGCGACGGCCTTGGAGGTGTGCTGCGGCGGACGGCGTGGTCCCCCGTCGGGTGCGGGTGGCAGCTGCGGGAAGACGACGGGCCACGTCGACTTGTCAGGGAAGGTCGGGTAGTCGTCGGGCGGTGGGGGGAGCTGCGGGAATTCGCTGGACTTCAGCTGTCGCTCGGCCTTTCTAGCCACACTCCATATCCTGCCCGATCGACTCAGCCCGATGATCGGCAACCGAACGATCGGCGTGGTAGACCCGCTCCACCAGCGGCAGCGTCTTGAGCTGGCGCTCCAGATGCCACTGCAGGTGTGCGGCCACCAATCCGCTGACGTACCCGCGGTGTGACTGGGGTGCCCGCTCGGCGGTCTCCCAGTCGCCGTCGTGCAGCGCAGACATCAGGTCCAGCACGCCCAGCGGCGGTGTGGTGGCTCCGGCCGGACGGCAATGGGTACAGACGCTGCCCCCGGCGGCGATGTGAAACGCGCGATGCGGACCGGGCGCCGCGCAGCGGGCACACTCGGTCAGCGCCGGTGCCCACCCGGCGGTAGCCATGGCGCGCAGCAAATAGGCGTCCAGCAACAGATCGCGAGGCCGGCGGCCGTCCGCGACCGCCCGCAACGCACTCACCGTGAGCCGGTGCAGCGCGGGTGCGGGTGCCCGCTCCTCGCCGGCCAGCCGTTCGGCGGTCTCGAGCATCGCGCAACCACACGTGTAACGGCCGTAGTCGCTGACGATGTCGGTGGCGAACGCGTCGATCGAGACGACCTGGGTGACGATGTCGAGGTTGCGGCCGGGGTGCAGTTGTGCGTCGATGTGCGCGAACGGCTCCAGGCGCGCGCCGAATTTGCTGCGGGTGCGCCGCACCCCCTTGGCGACCGCACGGACCAGCCCGTGATCACGGGTCAGCAGGGTGACGATTCGGTCGGCTTCGCCAAGCTTGTGCTGACGCAGCACAACAGCCCGGTCTCGATACAGCCGCATCAGCATATTTTTGCACCCCGCCGCGACATCGCGCGTATCCGCGCCGATAGTCTCGTACCCCGTGGTTGGCGCTTCTAGGTCCACTTCTGGGGTCGATTCCGGCTCCGGTAACCGGCGCTTGCCCACGTTAACCGACCTGCTCTACCAGTTGGCGACCAAACGGGTGACGGCCGCCGAATTGGCCCGCCGTTCGCTGCACGCGATCGATATGAGCCAGTCCACACTCAACGCGTTCCGGGTGGTGCTCACCGAGTCGGCGCTGGCCGACGCCGCGGCCGCCGACCGGCGACGGGCGGCCGGCGACACCGCGCCGCTGCTGGGCATCCCGATCGCGGTCAAGGACGATGTCGACGTTGCTGGAGTGCCCACCGCGTTCGGCACCGACGGGTACGTCCGGCCCGCCACCCAGGACAGCGAGGTGGTCCGGCGGCTGAAGGAGGCCGGCGCGGTGATCGTCGGCAAGACGAACACCTGCGAACTGGGTCAATGGCCATTCACCAGCGGCCCCGGCTTCGGACACACCCGCAATCCGTGGTCGCGTCGGCACACCCCGGGTGGCTCCTCAGGTGGCAGCGCCGCCGCGGTGGCCGCCGGCCTGGTGACGGCCGCCATCGGCTCCGACGGCGCGGGCAGTGTGCGGATCCCGGCGGCATGGACCCACCTGGTGGGCATTAAGCCGCAGCGCGGCCGCATTTCCACCTGGCCGCTGCCCGAGGCGTTCAACGGCATCACGGTCAACGGCGTGCTGGCCCGCACGGTCGCCGACGCGGCGCTGGTGCTGGACGCGGCGTCCGGCAACGTGGAGGGCGACCTGCACAAGCCTCCACCGCTCACCGCATCCGACTACGTCGGCATCGCACCGGGCCCGCTGAAGATCGCTCTGTCGACCGGGTTTCCCTACACCTTCTTCCGGGCCAAGCTGCATCCCGAGATCCTGGCCGCCACCCAGAAAATGGGTGAGCTGCTGGAGTTGCTCGGCCACACCGTGGTGAAGGGCAACCCCGACTACGGACTGCGACTGTCGTGGGACTTCTTGGCGCGGTCCACGTCCGGGTTGTGGGCGTGGGAGGAACGGTTGGGCGACGGCATCAACTGGGACCCGCGCACCCTGTCCAATATGCGCACCGGTCACATGCTTTCTCAGGCCACCCTGCGCAGCGCGCGGCGCCATGAGGCCGCCGACCAGCAGCGGGTGGGCTCGATCTTCAACATCGTCGACGTGGTGCTGGCACCGACCACCGCTCAACCGCCCCCGCAGGTGCGTGCCTTCGACCGGCTGAGCAGCATCGGCACCGACCGCGCCATCATCGCCGCGTGCCCGTACACCTGGCCGTGGAACGTACTGGGTTGGCCGTCTATCAACGTGCCGGCCGGCTTCACCTCCGACGGTCTGCCTATCGGCGTGCAGCTGATGGGACCGGCCAACAGCGAGGGCATGCTGATCTCGCTGGCCGCCGAGCTGGAAGCCGTCAGTGGCTGGGCCGCCAAGCAGCCCGAGGTGTGGTGGAACACCGGTAACAGCACCCCGCCTATTCACAGCGTGCCCACACCCCGCCGCTAGCCCAATCGGTTAGCGACTCAAGGTTTTTCGCTTCATGCTCGTTTGCGGCTCACCACATCGGGTAGAGGACGACGGTGCAGACTCCGTCCGTCGACCTCGACGAATTCGCCCGCGACAAGTTCGGTTGGGAAAGCCTGACCGACCAGCAGCGGGAGGCGATGCGCGCTGTTCTACAGCGCCGAGATCTGCTGGCCGTGCTGCCGACCGGCTCCGGGAAATCGGGCATCTACCAGCTTCCGTCGCTGCTGACCGAGGGCGCGACATTGGTTGTGTCGCCGCTCATCGCGTTGCAGCAGGACCAGATCGCCGCCCTCGAAGACCGCGCCGCCGCGGTCGCCGTCGCCATCAACTCGGGGCTGAGTTCGGCTGAACGGCAACGAAGCTGGGAATTGATCGACCAGCACCGCGCGGATTTTATCTTCGTATCCCCCGAACAGTTGGCCAACGATGACGTCGTCAAGAGACTTAACCGTGCCGAGCTGTCGTTGCTCGTCGTCGATGAGGCGCATTGTGTTTCGGCCTGGGGGCACGACTTTCGACCCGACTACCGTCGTCTTGCGGACGTGTTTGCGCGTTTTGGACCGTCGATTCCGATCCTTGCGCTGACCGCTACGGCTTCGGTGGTGGTCCGACGCGATATCGTGGACCGTCTCGGTTTGCGTGACCCCGCAATCATCGTCGGCAGTTTCGACCGGCCCAACCTGCGCCTGAGCGTCGAACGGCACACCGACACCGACCGTAAGCGCGCGGCCGTCCTGGATGCCATACCCGAGATCGAGGGTCCGGGGCTGCTGTACGTGGCAACCCGTAAAGAGGCGGAAGAATACGCTGAGGCACTGCGCGACAAGCGCGTTCGGGCTGCCGCATACCACGCCGGCCTTTCGGCCGAGGAGCGCGAGACGGTGCATGCCGGCTTTCATGACGACGAATTCGACGTGGTCGCCGCGACATCCGCGTTCGGCATGGGAATCGACAAGCCCAACGTGCGATTCGTGGCACACGCTTCGATTCCTGACTCGCTGGACAGCTACTACCAGCAGATCGGCCGCGCAGGCCGCGACGGCGCCGACGCTGCGGCGCTGCTGTTCTATCGGGCCGAAGATCTTGGACTGGCAAGGTTTTTCACCACCGGGCGACCCGACGAGGGGTTGCTTCGTTCAGTCTTTGGCGCATTGGACAAAGCACGACCGACGAAACTCAAGACACTACGTCACGACCTCGACACCCGGGGCCGCAGGCTAACCAACGCACTCAACCTCCTCGAGGAATGTGATGCCGTCCGCTCAACCCGCAAAGGGTTTGTAGCGGCCCGCCTGTCCACCAAAAAGGCGGTCGCGCTGGCGTTGCAAGAGGCTGAACTGCGCGAGCGGGTGGATCTGAGCAGGGTGGACATGATGCGCGGCTACGCCGAAACGCAGTACTGCCGAAGGGTGTTCCTGTTGTCCTACTTCGGCGAATCTTATTCCGAAGTGTGCGGCAATTGCGATGCCTGCGCAGACGGAATCAACGCGGGTGATGCCGGGCGCCCGGCCATTGCGGTGGGCACCGACGTGGAGCATCGCCAATGGGGCCACGGCGTCGTGATCGGCGGTGAGCGCGAACGCGTGACGGTGCTGTTCGACGAATTCGGTTACCGGACACTGTCGATGGCAGCGGTCTGCGAACACGGGCTGCTCGAGCTGACGAGCCCGGTCGCCGAGCCGGCATGATGGCCGGCCCGGCGCCGCTGGGGCCTACTTGATCTGGGGATCCGGTGGATTGTCCTGCGAGCGGCCGGTGACCGCGTCTCGGACGTGGTCCATGACGGCCGCACCCATTCCCATGGTCTTGAGCACGGTCGAATTGGGCGGGGTGTTCGGATGGGGCCGGGTGGGCGCCATCTTCTTGGCCGCCTCCAGCTTGGAGCCGATCTTCTCGAGCTCCTCACGGCTCAGGGTGACCTCGACCTGGGGCCACACCACATCCTGCTCGTAGGCAATGTGCTCCCGGCCGAGGGCGATGAATTCCTGTAGCGCCTCGTGGTAATCCGGGTCACCCGGCTTACCGTCTTCGAGCCGTTGCAGCAACTTTTTGCCGGCCTGCTCCTGCTCGACCGCTTTGTCGGCGATCGAATCACCGATCGCGTCGCGCACCGCCGGCCAGAAGAATTGCTCCTCAATGGCTTCATGCTGCGACTCGGCGATGATGAGGTTGTTCACCACCGTCTCCAGTCCACTAGCCTCGGCCCCCGGGCCCGACGGCGCTCCATCGAGCGTCTCGAACAGGCCGAGCACGCTTTTATGGTCCTGACGAAGAAACGTTAATGCGTCCATAACTACCTTCCGATTCGGGCTGTATCGGTGGACCTGAGGTACCCGAGCACCCGGCATTCAAACGGCTCACCACAGATGCGAAAACGACTTACACAAAACGAAATTCGACGGTTAGGGGGCAGCGGTGCTTTTGCGAAAGGTGCTGCGGTAACTCTGCGGCGACACCCCTGCCGTCCGGCGGAACTGGTCGCGGAAATTCGTTGTCGAGACGAAACCGACGCGACGCGAAATGCTTTCGATCCCCTCGTCGGTTGCCTCGAGGAGTTCCTGGGCGTGCCTGATCCGAACGCCGTTGACCCACTGCATGGGTGTCTGACCCGTCTCACGTTTGAAGCTGCGATTCAATGTCCGCACGCTGGTGGCGGCCCGCCGCGCGAGCTCGTCGAGGGTCAGTGGCAGGTGGGCGTTGGTCTCGATCCAGGCCAGAACGCCGTCCAGTTCTGTCTTGGCCCGCTGGCGATTCCGGACGATGAACTGCGCCTGGCCGCCGGTGCGGTGCAGCGGGGCGACCGCCAGCCGCGCAGTATTGGCAGCGACGGCCGAGCCGTAGTCGCGGGAGATCATGTGCAGGCACAGGTCCAGACCGGCCGACGCGCCGGCCGAGGTGAGAATCTGACCTTCGTCGACATATAACGCGTTGGGGTCGAGCCGGACGCTTGGATAGGCCGCCGCGAAGGCTTGGGCCGCCATCCAGTGCGTGGTCGCCCGCTTGCCGTCCAGGATTCCTGCGGCAGCCAGGGTGAATGCCCCGCTGCAGATGGATGCGATTCGGGTTCCGTTGCCGTAGGCGGCCTTCAGCGCAACGACGACGTCGTCGCGCACTGCCCGGCTGACGTCATGACGGCCCGGCACGACGATGGTGTCGGCGTCGGCCAGCTCCGCCAGGCCGTATTCCGTGCTGATTCCGATCGCTCCGGCGGCGACGATGGGCTCGCAACCACACACCCGGATCCGGTAGCCCGGTTCCCCGGTGGCCAGCCGGGCATGGCCGAACGTCTCCAGCGCGATGGCCAGATCGAACGCGATCACGTCCGGCTCGGCCAGGACGGCTATCGCGTGCACAGTATGGCAATATACCGCCGCATCATGGCTATCCGGCCACTGTTGGGGGTGCGCTAGATCGGTTTCCATTGAGCGTATGCAGGTGCAGATAGTGCTTTACGACGGCTTCGACCCGTTCGATGTGGTCGGGCCCTTCGAGGTCTTCGCCGCGGGCAGCGACTACCTCGGCGGCGACCTGGACGTGCGGCTCGTGTCGGCGGAGGGGCCGCGCCGCGTCGTCAGCGGCACCCGCGGTCTGGAACTGGCCGCCACCGCCGCGCTCGATCCGGCCCTGGGTGGGTGCCTCCTGGTGCCCGGTGCCAGCGGACCGGTGGCGGGCGACCCCGACGAGGGAGTCGAGACCATACCGGTGCTGCTGGCGCGGGCCGCGCAATCGGAGCTTGGGGCGTTGCTGCAGAAGGCCTTTGACAATCCCGAGTTGACGGTGGCTGGGGTGTGCGGCGGTTCGGTGGTCATGGCGATGGCGGGTCTGATCGAGGGACGGCACGCGGTGACCCATCACCTGGGCCTGGACCTGCTGGACGCGGCCGGGGTGCGTGCGGTGTCGGCCCGGGTCGTCGACGATGGCGACTTGGTCACCGCCGGCGGGGTGACATCGGGGTTGGACCTGGGCCTGTATTTGCTGGACCGTTGGTATGGGCCGCGGATCGCCCACGCCGTCGAGGAACTTTTCGAGTACGAGCGGCGGGGCACGGTGTGGCGCAATGTCGGCCGGGAACCGGTGGAGGCATAGCGTGGACATCGAGGGCGACTGGGACGTGGCGATCAAGACGCCGATCGGCACCCTGGCGGTGCAGTACGTCTTCACCCGCGGGCCCGATGGTCTGGCCGGCACCGCCACCTACAAGGATGAAACGGTTGCGCTGCAAAATCTTTCACGTGTCGACGCGGCCGGTAGCACTCGGCTGACCTGGCGACAATCGGTCAGCAAGCCGATGCGGCTCAATCTGGCTTTCGATGTGGTGTTCGACGGCGATGTGATGGCCGGGCACTCGCGCGCCGGGAGGCTGCCCCGTTCGGCGGTGACCGGCCGGCGGCGCGGTGCGTGAGCTGTTACTTGCTCGTCGAGCGTGCGGCTTATGGCGGCCCGAAGGCCAATTCCCGTACCTAAGGCCCACGTTGGGCGTAGTGGTAGGGCCCACCCTCGGCGCCGGTATGCTCGCTAAAAGCCCAAGCGGCCAAGCTGTTTGGGGTCGCGCTGCCAGTTCTTGGCGACCTTCACCCGCAGATCCAGGTAGATCTTGGTGCCGAGCAGCTTCTCGATCTGGTTGCGCGCCGCGGTGCCGACCTCGCGCAGCCGGGACCCGCCCTTGCCGATGACGATCCCTTTTTGGCTGTCCCGCTCGACATAGAGCACGGCGTGCACGTCGATCAGGTCGTCGCGTCCCTCGCGCGGGTTGACCTCGTCGATCACCACCGCCAGCGAGTGCGGCAGCTCGTCACGTACCCCTTCGAGGGCGGCCTCGCGGATCAGCTCGGCCATCAACACCTCTTCGGGCTCGTCGGTCAGCTCCCCGTCGGGGTAATACGCCGGGCCGGGGGGCAGTGCCGCCGCCAACACATCGGTCAACACGTCGACCTGCGCACCAGAGACCGCCGACACCGGCACGATTTCGGCGGCATTGGCGACCAGTTCGCTCACCGCAACCAGCTGGGCGGCCACCCGGTCTTTGGGCACCTTGTCGATCTTGGTGACGATCGCCACCAGGGTGGTCTTCGGGGCGACGGAACGGATCTGGTCGGCGATCCAGCGGTCACCGGGACCGATCGCTTCGTCGGCCGGGATGCACAACCCGATGACGTCGACCTCGCTATAGGTGTCGCGAACCAAGTCGTTGAGGCGCTTGCCGAGCAGCGTGCGGGGCCGGTGCAAGCCCGGGGTGTCCACCAGGATGATCTGGAAGTGCTCGCGGTGCACGATTCCGCGGATCGTGTGCCGGGTGGTCTGCGGCCGCATCGAGGTGATCGCCACTTTGGCGCCGACCAGCGCGTTGGTCAGGGTCGACTTGCCCGTGTTCGGCCTGCCGACCAAACAGACGAAGCCGGAACGGAACTCACTCATCGCCCTCGCTCTCCGGCGGCTCGACCCGGCTCAGCAGCACGGTGCCCACCCGGACCCGTCCGCGATGATCACGACCGCCTTCGGCGTGCAGCCGTAGGCCATGCGACACCACCTCGGCACCGGGCAGCGGCACGCGGCCGAGTTCGAGCGCCAGCAACCCGCCCACGGTGTCCACGTCGAGATCGTCGTCGAACTCCACGCCGTAGAGCTCGCCCACGTCCTCGATCGGCAGTCGCGCCGACACCCGGAAACGGTCGTCGCCCAGGTCTTCCACCGGCGCGGTCTCGGCCTGGTCGTACTCGTCGGCGATCTCACCGACGATCTCTTCCAGCACGTCCTCGATGCTCACCAGGCCGGCAATGGCGCCGTATTCGTCGACCAGCAGCGCCATGTGGTTGCGGTCGCGCTGCATTTCGCGCAGCAACGCGTCCAACGGCTTGGAGTCCGGCACGAACACGGCCGGCCGCATGACCTGCGCCACGGTGGTTTCCCGGGCGCCGTTGCGGGAGAAAACGGACTGCTGCACAAGATCTTTCAAGTAGACGACGCCGAGGATGTCGTCGACGTTCTCACCGATCACCGGGATGCGGGAGTGGCCGCTACGCACTGCCAGCGCCATTGCCTGGTGCGGCGATTTGTCACCCTCGATCCACACCATCTCGGTGCGCGGGACCATCACCTCGCGCGCCGGGGTGTCCCCGAGCTCGAACACCGACTCGATCATCCGGCGCTCGTCGGCGGCGACCACGCCCCGCTGCTGCGCCAGGTCGACGACTTCGCGCAGCTCGATCTCGGAGGCGAACGGTCCGTTGCGGAAACCGCGGCCGGGGGTGAGTGCGTTACCGAGCAGCACCAGCACCCGGCTGATCGGCATCAGCAGCCACGAGATCACCTGCAGCGGAAGGGCAGTCGCCAGCGAGATGGAATAGGCATGCTGGCGGCCCAACGTGCGGGGACCCACACCGATGACGACGAAGCTGGTCACCACCATGATGGCGGCGGCGTAGAACAGACCCCAGTCCATGCTGACCTTGTGCCGGAAATACACCACCAGCAGCGCGGTCGCGGTGATCTCGCAGACGATGCGCAGCAACACCACCAGGTTGATGTATCGCGGGCGGTCCGCCATCACCTTGAGCAACGACCTCGCACCGGGCCGCTCGTCGCGCACCAACTCCTGCACCCGGGCCAGCGACACGGTGCTGATGGCGGCGTCGAGCGCGGCGAAGATACCGCCCAGACCGATCAACACGACCGCAGTGAGCAGTTGATAGACACTGGTCACGGCTGGTCGAAATACCTTGACTTGTCAAGCAACCGGCGGTCCCGCTCGTGCTGGCGGTCGTACTGGTAGGCCTCGACCTGCTCGGCCACCCACTCCTCCAGCAGCCGGTCCTGCAAGGCGAACATTTCGCGTTCCTCGTCCGGCTCGCCGTGGTCGTAACCGAGCAGGTGCAGCACGCCGTGGATGGTCAACAGCGCGAGCTCATGCCCGAGGCTGTGACCCGCCGCGGCGGCCTGCTTGGCGGCGAACTCCGGGCACAGCACGATGTCGCCCAACATCGCCGGACCCGGCTCGGGCGCATCGGGCCGACCGCCGGGCTCGAGTTCGTCCATCGGGAAGCTCATCACGTCCGTCGGGCCGGGCAAGTCCATCCACCGCATGTGCAGGTCGGCCATGGCCGCGGTGTCCAGCAGCACCATTGAGAGCTCGGCGGCGGGGTGCACGTCCATCTGGTCGATGACGAACCGGGCCACGCTGACCAGCTCGGCTTCGGAGACGTCGATGCCCGACTCGTTGGACACTTCGATGCTCATAAGGCGCTCACGCACTCATCATCGACGATTGCGGCTGCCGGATGCCCGCCGAGCCGCCCGATTCATCCCCTGACCGGGCTCCTCGTACCGCGCGTAGGCGTCGACGATCTCCCCGACCAGGCGATGACGAACCACGTCCGCGCTGGTCAGCTCGGCGATGTGGATGTCGTCGATGTCTTCGAGGATGTCGACCGCCGCCCGCAGACCCGACCGCGCGCCGCCCGGCAGGTCGACCTGGGTGACGTCGCCGGTGACGACGACCTTGGAGCCGAAGCCGAGCCGGGTCAGGAACATCTTCATCTGTTCGGCGGTGGTGTTCTGCGCCTCGTCCAGGACGATGAAGGCGTCGTTGAGCGTGTTGTGCGTGAGCAGGAAGTCCTCGGTGACGTACAGCGAATCCGCGGCGGCCACCTGGATGCACACGGCTTCTTCGGTGCCTGCGGACTCGATGCTCTCGACAAAACGCATGGGCCGACCACACCCGTCGGCGTCGTACTTCGCGAGTTTGCGCGACAGCCGGAACGGGATGACGCCGGCCGGCAAACGGATGTCCAGAATGTGCGCGTCGGATCGATGCGGCACCGCCCGGCCCCGCGCCAGACCTGGCTTGCGGCCTTCGGCCGGCCGAGTCCGCGTGTATACGACCCCGCCGAGCGATCGCACCAGGAACATCACATCGTCACGCAACCGATCGGACACGGTTGTGAACTGGATGCGGCAGGAGCGTCCCTGCTGGGTGACCGGGCCGCCATCAGTGTCGAGCAGACCTTGCAGCACCCCCAGGCGCACATCGACGGAATTGAACAGGTACTCGGGTGGCACGAACTTGGTGTCGGATCGAGTCCCGGCCAGCCCCAGTTGCCGCACCGCACTCGTGACCGGATTCGCCGTCGTGATCACTTCCCCGGGCGAGGTGGTCCGGTTGAGCACGTAATCCACGTCGTTCTTACGACGGACGGTTACGCCTGGAATCAGGCATTCCAGAGCCTGCGCCAACTCGGGATCATTCGTCGCGAAGGTGGGTGTAGTCGCGCAGGTGATACAACCGTCGCCGAGCAACAACCCAAGCGCATAGGCATCGAGTGGAACCGCCCGGGATTCGAAGTGCACCGGCGCACTCAGCATCGGCAGTTCGTAGCGGTGGTAATGCGCCGCGCGGAGATTGCCGATCATCTCCTTGGTCTGCAGGACTCGAGCGGGCCGGCCGCGCCGCTTGTCGGAACGGGTGTAGACAGACCAGAGATGGTCACCCGACGCCAATGTCGACGAACCGTCCTGCGCAGAGACTCGATAGATCTCCTTGAAGCCTTGCGGATAAACCCCAAGCACCTCCGTCGGGCGCCCGTCCGAGCCGATCACGAAGTCACCGACCCGCAGGCTTCCGATCGGCCGGAAACCACTGGGTGTCAACACTTTGGTGAAGACCGGTTGCGCCCGGCCGCGCATGTATGCCAGCGGCGCCACCTCGATGACCCCGGCGGACATCAGCTTGGGGATCAGCTCGGGGTCCATCATGTCGTAAAGCGCGTCGTACAACGGCCGCAGATACGGGTCGATCTTCTCGCTCAGCGTCCCGGGCAGAAACCCAAGGCGCTCACCGGCTTCCACCGCCGGCCGGGTCAGGATGATCCGGGACACCTGCTTGGTCTGCAACGCGTGCACGGCCTTGGCCATGGCCAGATACGTCTTGCCGGTACCGGCCGGGCCGATGCCGAACACGATGGTGTTGGCGTCGATCGCGTCGACATAGTGCTTCTGGTTGAGAGTCTTGGGTCGAATTGTCTTGCCTCGCCGGGCCAGGATGTCGAGCGTAAGGACATCGGCCGGGGATTCGTTGCCGGTGCCGACCAGCATGGCGACGCTGTGCCGCACCACTTCCGGCGTCAACGCCTGTCCGCGGTCCACGATCGCAACCAGCTCGGAGACGGCCCGTTCGGCCAGGGCGACATCGGCCGGTTCGCCGGAGAAACTGACGGTGTTGCCCCGCACATGCAGGGTGGCGTTCAGGTTGCGTTCGAGGGCACGTAGATTCTCGTCGGCCGAGCCGAGCAGGCCCATGACGAGGTCGGGCGGAACATCGAAGCTGCTGCGAACTTGAGCATCGGCCTGACGGGTCACGCCAGCGTCAGCAGCGCGGGTCTCGCGGGGCGTCACGTGGTTTCTGCTGCCTGCTTTCTGGCGTGGGGACGTGCGTGCGGACGGAAAAGCCGAATTCAGTCTACCGCCGGTGGGTGACCTGTTCCCAAAGATTTGATGCCCGCCAGCAGGATGGTCAGCCCCCGGTCGAAGTCGGCGGCCGCCGTCGAACGCTGGCTGACGTGCGCGAGCGCGGCGATATGGGGATGCTCGTCACCGGCCAGGTCACCGATCCGCGCCGCCACAGCCACCTGTTCGTGCTCCCGTCCGGCTCCCGCCAGCGGTCCGGCCAGCTCCGCCTGCGCGCTACCGGTGACCAGGGCCAGCACCGCGCGGAAGCTGGCCAGCACGTCCTGATCGGCCAGCGCGGCGCGACTGAGCGCCGCGATCAACCGGTCGGCGGCGGCATAGCTCGACGCCGACACCGTTCGTCGGGTCAGCACCAGCGGCACGGCGTTGGGATGCCGGCGCACCGCCTCCCACATGGCCGTCGCGATCGCACGCACATCTGCGCACCAATCATCGGTTGCCGCAGGAACTTTCATTTCGGCGATGACGGCCTCGGCGACCAGCTGTTCCAGCTCGCGGCGGTCCTTGACGTAGTTGTACAGCGTCATCGGCCCGGTCCCGAGCGCCGTCGCCAACGAGCGCATGCTCAGCCCGCCCAGCCCGTCGCGGTCGACGATCTCCAGTGCCGCCGCGGCGATATCGGCCACCGAGAAGCGGGCCCGCATCTGGATCTCCTTTCCGTTGACACGTACATCGTACGTAATGTACAACACGTACATCGTACGTATTAGGAGAATTCATGGCCGCCATCCCCAGCACCATCACCACCGACTTCTTCTCGGACGGAACCCGTTGCGCCGCCTGGCTCACCCGACCACTCGGTGCGGGACCGCATCCGGCGGTCGTCCTGGCCCACGGTCTGGGCGCCAACCACACGATGGCCCTGGCCCGTTACGAGGAGCACTTCTCCGCGGCCGGGATCGCGACCCTGGCCTTCGACTACCGCAACCTGGGCGCCTCCGACGGGAACCCGCGGCAGCGGCTCAGCCTGCGTCGTCATCGCCGCGACATTTCGGCGGCGCTGGACTGCGTCCGCTCGACGCCCGGCATCGACCCGGCCCGAGTTGCCCTGTGGGGCACCAGCCTGGGCGCGATGCACGTGCTGCGGGTGGCCGCCGAACGGCCTGATGTCGCTGCTGTGGTGGTGCAGTGCCCGATCGTCGACGGGCCGGCGACGCTGCGCCGACTGGGCTGGGCCCCGTTACTGCGAGTCGGGCCGGCGGTCGTCGCAGACGCCGTGCGCGCCGCCGCGGGACGACCCCGCCGCTACATAGCCATCGTGGGACCACCGGGCAGTCGAGCCGCCGTAACCGTCCCCGGCGCCGAGGACGGGTGGAACTCGACTGTGGATCCCGGCGGGTCGTTCGACAACCGGATCGCTGCTCTCAATGTCGTCGAGATCGCCGTCACCAGCGCCAAACGCAAGGCCCGGCGGATTGCGGCGCCGCTGCTGGTGTGCGTATCGCAACGCGAGACGCTGATGAACCCCCGTCATGCCGAGGACGTCGCGAAACGAGCGCGGCACGGCGTCGCCCGCCACTACGACGGCGACCACTTCCAGATCTATCACCCCCCGCTGCTGGCCGGCCTGCTCGCCGACCAGACTGCTTTCCTGAAGGAGCATTTGCGTGTCGAATCCGCGTAAGCTCTTGCACGACAACGACTCTCGATTTGTCAATTGGGCCGGCCAGCTCTCGGACGCCGAGTGGCAACAACCGAGCTTATGCACGGAGTGGCGAAACCACGACGTGCTGGCGCATTTGGTGGTGGGCTACCGGGCTTCGGGGACCAAGCTTGGCCGCTACCTGTTCAGGCACCGCGGATCGTTCGACCGGGCGAACAAGGCACTGTCCATCGATGTGGCGCACCGCCGCAGTACCGCCGCTCTGCTTGAAGAGTTCTCGACGTTGATCCGTCGCCCCCGCGGCGTCGGCCGCGTCTTTCCCCGGCGACTTCTCCTGGGCGATCACGTCATTCACGAACTCGATATCGCCTTAGCCCTGAACCGGCCACCTGAGGTAACTCCCGAGGCATTGGTGGCCGTGCTCAATACGCAAGTGCGCGTGCCGAATCCGTTCGTGCCCGCGGCCGCGCGGGCACGTGGACTGCGGCTGCACGCCACCGACGTCGACTGGACACACGGCGACGGCACCTGGATGGTGACCGGCGGTGCGGCGCAACTGGCATCGGTGCTGGCCGGTAGACCGTGGGCACTCCCACACCTGCGCGGCACCGGCGTCGACGAATTGCGGGCTCGCCTGGCTAGTGACTGGTCGACGAAACCCACTGCGCGATAAGCACTCGCAACCGCGGCGTGAGCCGAGGGGCGTAGCGCAACAGCATCCGCGGCGCGGCCACGCATGCCTGCCTCAGCATTGCGTCCGCTCGATCAGCTGCCTTGGCGCACAACCGTGTGCTGCGGCCGCCAATTCGCAGCGCAGCGCGAGACAGGCGCTCGCCGCGATCAAGGCCAGCTCCTGCAGCAGCGCGGCCCAGTCGGGCAACACAACTGCCATCGGTAACGCACAATCCATCTCAGCCCTCCTCCAACCGCTCAGAGTCGCACCTAGAACGGCAGCGCTAGCGCCGCCGGGCCGACACCGATCGCGCGGTTGCCCGTGACGTCGAAGCCACGGTTGTTGTTGCCGAGGTTGCTGACCCCGACGTTGCGGTCGCCGACGTTGTCCAGGCCGAAGTTGTTATTGCCGATGTTGTTGAAGCCGATGTTGAAATTGCCGGTGTTGGCGCCACCCAGGTTGAAGCTGCCATTGTTGGCATCTCCGAAGTTCAGCAGCCCGTGATTGCCGTCGCCGAAGTTGAGGAATCCTTCGTTGTTGTCGCCGAAGTTCAGCAGTCCCAAGTTGCCAGTGCCGCCATCGAGGAACGACAGGCCGGTAGCGTCGAGGATCGATTCTTGAGCGGTAACGGCCCACTGGTGCACCGCCTGGGCAACACTGGCGGTGATGCCGTTGATTCCGGCGTTCAACCCGTTAGCGATCGAGGCGCCAAGGGAATTGACGTAACTGTTCTGGGCGAAGCCGTATGTTGTGTGCAAACCTCCTGAGACGACGCTTACGGGATTGGTGGGCGAGTCCTGGCCCACTGAAGCAGTAGCGCCCGGGGCGCCTGTCGCGCCGGGCTGGCCCAGCGCTCCGCCCTGGCCGCCCTGGCCGCCGAGGCCAGGTGAGCCGGGCGGCCCGCCGAGACCGCCGATTCCGCCGATGCCGGGCTTGCCCCCTGCTCCGCCCTTGCCCGCTGCACCCCCCGGTGCCGCCGTCGCCGCCGTCACCGAACAGGCTGCCGTGGCCCCCAGCACCGCCAACGCCTCCCGTTCCGCCGAAGCCGCCGTGACCACCTGCACCAGTGAGCAGGTCACCGTTGCCACCGCCGCCGCCGACGACCCCCGCACCGCCGGTACCGCCGGTCCCGCCGTTGCCGAACAGCAGCCCGGCGTCCCCGCCGATTCCTCCCACACCGCCGGCGCCGGCATGCCCGCCGGGGAAGCCCCCGCCGGTCGGAATGGGCAGCCGTCCGCCGGTGCCTCCGGTGCCACCGGCTCCGCCGGTTCCACCCGCGCCACCGCTGCCGCCCAGCACACCGCCGTGTCCGCCGGCCCCACCGGCACCGCCTTGCCCGCCGGCGCCACCGCTATTCACCGACGGGCTTGCCCCACCCAGACCGGTGCCGCCGGTGCCTCCGGCGCCGCCGTCACCGAACAGGCCGGCCGCCCCGCCGGCCCCACCGCCGCCGCCCGTTGCGGTAGTCGAGGTGGCGATTCCGCCCTCACCTCCGGCGCCGCCGGTGCCGTAGAGCCAGCCACCAGCCCCGCCGCTGCCGCCCGATTTTCCCGGGGCGCCGGTGCCTCCCGCGCCCCCGTTGCCGATCAGTCCCCCCGCCCCGCCGGCTCCACCGGCGCCGTTGTAGCCGTTACCGCCATTGCCCCACAGCACCCCACCGGCTCCACCGTTAGGGTTGGCCGCGCTTCCGGCTGTCCCGTCACCGATCAACGGGCGCCCCAGCAGCGTGGTCGTCGGCGCGTTGAGCGCCCCGAGCAGTTGCCGTTCAACGGACTGCATCGACACATTGCCGGCCTCGGCGGTGGCATAAGAGTGCGTGCCGGCGCTCAACAACGCGACGAACTGCTCATGAAACAGCAAGGCCTCAGCGCTGATCGTCTGATAGGCCGCGCCGTGTGCATTGAACAGCGCGGTGATTGCGACGGACACCTCATCGACGCCGGCAGCCGCCACGTTTGTCGTCGAGGTCACGATCGCGGCATTCGTTTGGCGCAAGGCCGATTCGATACCGCCCAAATCAGTTGCCGCGGCTTGCGCGAACTCAGGAGCCACAAACAAAAATGACATGACAAAACCACCCTCCCGACATGAAGTCGAAAAGCTCAGGAAAATAAGAGAATTCGAGGAACCGCGAATACTGCTGCGTTATGCGGCGAGCCCGCAGCTCACCGCCGCGAACGACTCAGCGCTTGCTGAAGCTGTTCTCCCACAACGTTCCAGCCCGCTGCATTCTGCAACAGGAGCGCGGAACCTGGCCTGTGCAGAGAGGCGCACATTCGATTTCCGGCGGCAACACCGCAAAGTTCGCCACAGCACAACCGTCCCTTCCTTGCCCTTGAGTGCGAGTCACCAGTTCGCGTGCCAGCGATCTGCTTTTGTCATGCACTCCGTCGTCGACGCGGCGGCAACATCCCATAATCAGATACGTTTCCGTTTAGGATACATTAACGGATCAAATAGTCCATTCGCGAGCGGCTAGCACGACCCAGCACTCGTCTGTCTGACCGACTAGAGACTGGACGGCAGATCCCACCGCGCGGTAAGCACTCCCAGCGCGCCCAACGCCACTGCGGCCGCGGTCGAGGTGCGCAGCACGGTGGGCCCCAGCCGAATCGCCGCGGCGCCGGCGTCGGTCAGGGCGGCGAGCTCGTCCGGCGTGACGCCGCCCTCGGGACCGACCACAAGCGTCACCGAATTCGCTTGCGCCAGAGCATAATCAGCGATCCGTTCGGTAGCCGACTCATGCAGCACCACTACGGCACCACCGTCGGCAACCTCGGCGCCCACCCGCGTCACCAACGCCGCGGTGGACACCACCCCGTCGACCGCTGGGATATGCGCCCGGCGGGATTGGCGCGCCGCCGCACGCGCCACGGCACGCCACCGACGCAAGCCCTTATCGACCCGGGCGCCGTCCCAACGGGCGACGCAACGCGAAGCCTGCCAGGCCACGAACGCGTCAGCACCGGCCTCAGTGGCCGACTCGATGGCGAGTTCGGAGCGCTCGGCTTTAGGCAGCGCCTGAACGATTGTCACGGGTGGTTGGGCGGCCGGGACATGCCAGCGCTGCAGCACACGAGCCCGCAGCCCGTCGCGTCCGGAGTGCTCGACCTCACAACGGGCGAGTTCCCCCGCCCCGTCGCCCAGCACCAATTCCTCGCCGACCCGGATCCGCCGCACGGTGGCGGCATGAAAACCTTCGTCGCCGGCTACATCGGCGAGACCGCCGACGTCGGGCAGCCCGTCGACGTAGAACAGGGTCGCCACCATGAGGCGCTCGCGAGGAGACTAGCGCCCGGTGAAGGTTTCACGCAGCCGGCTGAAAAGCCCGCCACCCCCGCCATGCGACGAACGGACTTCAGCGACATCGCGGCTGCGGCGGTTCTTCAGCTCGCGCAACAACTCGGTGTCGCGGTGGTCCAGCCGGGTGGGCACCACCACCTCGACGTGGACATGCAGGTCGCCGCGCGTGCTGGACCGCAGCTGTGGCATCCCCCGGCCGCGCAGCGTGATCGTCGCGCCGGGTTGGGTGCCGGGTGGAATGACGACCTCGCTCATGCCGTCCAGGATCGCGTCCAGGGTGACGGTGGTACCCAGGGCCGCGTCGATCATCGGCACCGAGACCGTGCAGTGCAGGTCGTCACCCTCCCGGGCGAAAATGTCGTGGGCCTGCTCGTGAACCTCGACGTAGAGGTCACCCGCCGGTCCCCCGCCGGGTCCCACCTCGCCCTGCGCGGCGAGTCGGACCCGCATGCCCTCGGCGACGCCGGCCGGGATCTTGACCGTGATGTCCCGCCGGGCGCGCACCCGGCCGTCACCCATGCACTGATAGCAGGGGTCGGGGATCACCACTCCCACGCCGCGGCAGGTCGGACACGGCCGCGAGGTGAGCATCTGGCCTAGCAGCGATCGCTGCACGGTCTGGACCTCGCCGCGGCCCGCGCAGGTGTCGCACGGGACCGGCGCCGAATCGCCGTTGGTTCCCTTGCCCTGGCATCGGTCGCACAGCACCGCGGTGTCGACGGTGACCTGCTTGGTGACGCCGGTGGCGCACTCCTCGAGGTCCAGCCGCATCCGCAGCAGCGAGTCCGAACCCGGCCGCACCCGGCCGATGGGGCCGCGCGAACCGCCCCCGCCGAACCCGCCGCCGAAGAAGGCCTCGAACACGTCGCCCAGGCCACCGAAATTACCGAAGCCGCCCGCCGACGCGCCCGCGCTTTCCAGGGGGTCGCCGCCCAGGTCGACGATGCGGCGCTTCTCCGGATCGCTCAACACCTCGTACGCGGCGCTGATCTCCTTGAACTTGGCCTGCGCCGCCTCGTCAGGGTTAACGTCCGGGTGCAGTTCGCGCGCCAACTTGCGATAAGCGCGTTTGATCTCGGTGTCACTAGCGCCCTTGCTGACGCCGAGCAACCCGTAGTAATCGCGTGCCACGATTAACCCTTCCCAAGCTCTCCTCGAGAGCCCTGTAAGCCCGCCCCCTACGGGGCCGTACCCAAACTCTGTTGCGGGCGCGCGGTCATCGAGCGCCCAGCACTTCGCCGATATACATGGCAACCGCGGCAACACTGGCCATAGTTCCCGGATAGTCCATCCGAGTGGGTCCCAGCACACCCATACCGCCATACACGGTGTCGTTGGTGCCGTAGGCGGTCGTCACCATGGAGGTACCGGCCATCTGCTCCGCCTCGGTCTCGTGGCCGATGCGCACGGTCACCTTGCCGGCTTCCTGTTGCGCGGCCAGCAAGCGCAGCACCACAACCTGCTCCTCCAGCGCTTCCAGAATGGAGCGCAACGAGCCGCCGAAATCAGCCGCATTGCGGGTCAGATTGGCGGTGCCGCCCATCAGCAGACGTTCCTCGGTGTGCTCCACCAACGATTCCAGCAACACCGTGGCCGAGCGGCCGACGGCGTCGCCCAGCCGGTCGCTGTTGTGCAGCCCGCCGGCCAGATCGGCCACCGCGACCGATGCCGCCGCCAGGCGCTTACCCACCAGCGCCTGGCCAAGCATGTCTCGCAGTTGCGTGAGCTGATGCTCGTCGATGACATCACCCAGTTCGACGATGCGTTGATCAACCCGGCCGGTATCGGTGATGACCACCATCAGCAGACGCGCCGGCGTGAGCGCGATGACTTCGAGGTGGCGAACGGTGGAGGTGGACAACGTCGGGTACTGCACCACGGCGACCTGCCGCGTCAGTTGGGCCAACAGCCGCACCGCTCGGCGCAGCACGTCGTCGAGGTCCACGGCGGACTCGAGAAAGTTCTGGATCGCGCGCCGTTCCGCCGACGACAGCGGCTTGACGTCGTCGAGTCGGTCGACGAACTCGCGGTAACCCTTCTCCGTGGGCACCCGGCCCGAGCTGGTGTGCGGCTGGGTGATGTAGCCCTCTGCCTCCAAGACCGCCATGTCGTTGCGGATGGTGGCGCTCGAGACACCTAGATTGTGACGCTCCACCAATGATTTGGAACCGATCGGCTCATGGGTAGAAACAAAGTCGGCAACGATTGCGCGGAGCACCTCGAAACGACGCTCGTCTGCGCTTCCCATCGACTGTCACCTCCCATACACCCACTGGCCGCGTTCATTTTACGGTCTCAGCAGGAGCTGACCTGCCAACCGGGATCTGCGGCCGATACGGCATCTGCGCGCGTGTCGCTATAGCCTTACCCAAATGTTCCCGTGGAGCACGCCAGGCGAAAGCGACAGCGAATGATCTTCAAGGGCGTACGCGAGGGCAAGCCGTATCCGGAACATGGGTTGTCCTATAGAGACTGGTCCCAGATTCCGCCGCAACAGATCCGGCTCGACGAGTTGGTCACGACGACCACGGTGCTCGCCCTGGATCGCCTGCTCTCGGAGGACTCGACGTTTTACGGTGATCTGTTTCCGCATGCGGTGAAGTGGCGGGGCATCGTCTACCTGGAGGACGGGCTGCACCGGGCGGTGCGCGCGGCCCTGCGGAACCGGACCGTGTTGCATGCGCGGGTGTACGACATGGACATGGCAGCCGGGTAGGTACGGCGAGTCGCCCGGGCCGAGCAGACGCGAAAGCGCCCTTTTCGGGCCCCGAAAAGGTGCTTTCGCGTCTGTTCGCGGGGAACCGGTCACATACGTGCGCGGCCGGGTGTCGTTCTAGTTAGAGAACGAGCGACACATCCCAGGAGGCGCCCCATGACACCGAATTCCGGGCCACGACTCACCGGAGTCTCTGACCGCGACGCCGGCTTGAGCGCAAAGATCGCCTTTTTCTTCACCAGGCGCCAGTTCAAACGGATGACCGGCCGCGAAACCGCGACGATGCTGGAACCGATGCGGATGTATGCCCATATCCCCCGGCTGTTGCGGGCTTATGGGCGGCTCGAACAGGCCGAGGCGAAACTCGACATCCTCAGTCCGCGGCACCGCGCGCTCGCCGAACTCAAGTCGGCGATGACGGCGCGCTGCGAATTCTGCATCGACCTCGGCTCGCAGATCGCCCGCGGATGGGGCATCACCGATGAGGAGCTGCTTGCCCTGTCCCACTATCGCAACGCCGGCTGCTTCTCCGAAGTCGACAAGCTGATCCTGGACTACGCCACGGCGATGACCCGCACACCCGTCGAGGTGACCGACGAGCTGTTCGAGCGGCTACGCGCGCATTTCGATACCGCGCAACTGGTCGGCCTCACCCACGTCGTCACGCTGGGCAACCTGCGGGCCCGCTTCAACCTTGCGCTGAACATCGGATCGGCGGGTCTTTCGGAAGGCATGGTGTGCGCGCTGCCCGACGCCGACCGCGGATGACCGCCGACCCGACGCTCATCGCTGGATTCGAGGCGGCCCGCCCGCGGCTGGGCGCCATCGCCTACCGGATGTTGGGCTCGGTCGACGACGCCGAGGACGTGGTACAGGAGGCGTGGCTGCGGTTGAGCACCAGCGCGACCGAGGGCATCGAGAACCTCGACGCGTGGCTGACCACCGTGGTGGCGCGGATCTGCCTGAACACCCTGCGGTCGCGTCGGGTCAGGGCCGGCGAGGAGTTGGTCGCGCAGGTGCCGGATCCCATCGTGGAAACCGACGGCGAATTCGACCCGGAACATCGCGCCATGCTTGCCGACGCGGTGGGCCTGGCGTTGTTCGTGGTGCTGAACACCCTGCCGCCTGCCGAGCGGCTCGCGTTGGTGTTGCACGACGCCTTCGCCGTCCCGTTCGACCAGATCGCACCGATCGTGGAGAAGTCACCGGAGGCGACCCGGAAATTGGCGAGCCGCGCACGGCGGCGGATCCAGCAGGCGGATCCCGTTCCGGATAGCGACCTGACGGCTCAGCACGACGCGGTTGCCGCCTTCTTCGCCGCCGGGCGCAGCGGAGATTTCGACCGGCTGGTCGCGGTGCTGCACCCGCAGGTGGTGTTGCACGGCGATTTCGGGGGCGGTACACCCGGGGTCCGCGTCAAGGGAGCGACCTCGGTGGCGGAGTTGGCCCGCGGCTATGCGGGACCGGAGCGCGAGGTGCGGACCGCAGTCGTCAACGGAGCCGCCGGAGCGGTGGTGTTCATCGCCGGCCGAGCCGTCGCGGTGATGGGATTCCTGGTCCGAGCCGGCCGGATCGCGGCGATCGACGTGCTGGCCGACCCGGACCGGCTGGCCCGGCTCAACCTGCGCACGTGACGGAGCGTTAGCCCGAGGCCGCCTGCAGCAGCTGCATCGCCGAACTCCGCGACAGCACCCAACCGCCCTGATTGACGAAGGTGATGTTCTGCGTGACCGGCGTCGAAAGCTTGGGGCCGGAGACGGCGACGTCGGCCGTGGCCGAGCCCGGCTCGGCGGCCGGCTGGATGTTGGCGATGTTGAACTGCAGGGGCAGCTGACCGTTCTTGGCCGCCTTCGTTCAGCTGGTGATCGGCGAGGCGCGCCTCGGTCCCGCCGATGCCGCCTTCCACCAGGTTGCCCTTGTTGACGAACGAAACGTTGGGATCAGCGAGGTTGGTCAGGATGCCGGTCAGCTGCGGGGCGGTCGGCAGGTTGGCTGGCGCCGGCACCGGCGCCGGGTCCAATGGCAGTGGCGCGCCGAAGACGACCGGCTGCACCTGGTATTCCGCCGGAGGACCGGCGATGGCCGTTGCGCCAGCCGCAGCCGCGCCGATCGCGGCCACCGCTGCCACGCCCCAGGCCAGTGATTTCATGGTTCGCACGATTGCTCTCCCCCTGTCAGATCCGCGCGGGAACGTGTGGGAACGTCGGTGTTCCGGGAACGCTGCGCGTGGTGTCTTTGTGTCGATTGTGACTGGTGTGTCGTTCTGCGGACGAACCGCGTTACATCGACACTGCCACATGAGCGATTGCCGGAGCTATGGCGCAGCTGTGTAGCAGCTATGCGTCCCCGGAACGTACCCAGTTCGAAGCAGCGGAACTCAGCCAAGCGGGCGGAGCAGAGCCGCAAGTTCTTCTCTACTCGAGACGCCGGTTTTCGCCATCGCCCGGTAGATGTGGGCCTCAACGGTGCGTACGGAAAGTGTCAGGCGCTCGGCAACCGAGCGAGTGGACAACCCGCTGCCTAGCAACATGACGATTTCCCGTTCGCGGGAAGTAAACGGAACTTCAACGTTGGCTTCCCGTAGCGCGGGCGTCAAGGCCCCGCCGCACCGCTCGGCAAGCGCCTGCGCGCGCGTCGAGCAGCCCAGCGCCGATCCCCGCAGGCCCTTGCTGCGATACACCGATGCCGCGTGCCCCGCCGCGTCCACCGCGGCGACGAGATCGCCCATGCCTTCGAATTGTTCAGACGCCGTGGCCAATCCGGCTGCGTCACCGTCGACCAAGGCGGTGGCGAATCGAGCGGCGATACCGGCCCGGGGTCCCTCCACCGTATTGGCAAGTTCGCGCAGCCGGGGTGCCGTGGAGCTGTCGCCGAATTGCGTCGCGGCCTGCAGACACACCACCTCGGCGGCGAATTGGCCATTGGCTCCGGCCATTTCGGCTGCGGCCACGGCAACCTGGGCAGCTTCGCTGACCGCGCCCTGGCAGGCAGCCACCCAGGCACGCGCCAGATCACGCTCGTAATCGACGAATCCCCAACTCCGATGGTGTTCGGCCTCGGTGGCCTGCAGCGCGGCAGCCGCCTCGTCGACCAGACCGCACATCGCCAGCGTGGTGGTGAGCGCAATCAGGTATCGGTACCGAAAACCGTTGGAGTCACCGGTGAACAGCTCGGCAACCGTCTCCAGCAGCGATCTCGCCTCGGTCAACCGGCCCGACCCAAGCGCCACCCGGCCCACGATCGCGGTGCTGAGCAGACGAGCGACGCCGGGCACATCGACGGTTTCCACACGTGCCTGTTCCGCCGACAAACTCGCGTCGACCATCCGCCCGGCCTGCAGGAGCGCACCGACATGCCTGTCGACGATGAGCAGTCGCATGTGGGCCGCGGTTCCCATGCGCTGTGCGTATGCGGAGCCGGTCGCTGCTGCGCGGTCCGCAGCAGCGCCGTGGCCCGCATCGCCGTTGGCGACGACGAGCGCCCAAGTCGCGGCCGCGCTGATGATGGTGGGCAGTTGTTCGAGATCGACGCCGGCACCGAGTTCGATCGCCTTGCCCGGGCGAGCCATCGATGCCCAGTAAACGGTCAGGTACGCATTGATCCAGCTGCGGGTTTCCTTCGTCGTCGCTATCCCCGCGGCTTCATCGAAATGCGACTTCGCGCCATCGGGATCGGCCAGCCCCCACAGCTTGCAGAATCCCCGATGGCCGAGCAGGTACACCCGGTCGGACTCGGACAGGCCTTTGGTGGGTGTGCCGGCCACCACCGCATCGGCCTCCTCGCCACGGCCCTGCCATGCCAGTGCGAACGCGCGAATGTTGTACGCCCGCACTCCGGCTCCGGCCCTGATCGCCGCGGCGGACAGCCGGTCGGCCAAGGGTGCGTCCGCCAGGAACATGGCCCCGTCGGCGGCCCTGACCAGTAAATTCGGGTCGGGGACCAGATCGGAATCGACGATCAATACCGCGCGCCGCACCGTCATGCGCACATCGTCGCTTTCCGCGGTGGCGGCCAGCTCCGCGGCGACCCGGCCCCGCAGCCTACGCAATCTCGTTGGTGCGGCGCGCTTGCGGCGTAGTTCGCCATACAGCGGATGGGCAAGCCGGGCTTCCACCCGGCCGCCGACCTCGCCGACCGTGACCAAGCCACGCACGTCGGCCTCCTCGATCGCCGCCGCGTCGGTGATGCGCGCCAAGGACGCCAGTTCGATCGGCTCCCCTACCGCCAGCGCGTCCACCACGTCGCCTACCTCGGCCGAGAGCGTTCCCATTCGCGAGTCGATCAGGTCGGCCAGGCTGGGCGGCACGATCGGATCGCCGTGCCAGCGCCAGTGGCCGTGACGTTGCGCGAGCCGCTCGTCAGCCAGCTCTTGCTCGACGATGTTGCGCAAGTACAGCACGTTGCCCCTGGTCAGCCGCCAGAGACGCTGGGCCGCATCGGGATCCACCGGACCACCCAGTGCGGCGGCCAGCAGCGTCGCGGTTTCGTCGGCGGAAAGCGGCTGCAGGTCCAGGCGCTCGAAGCCGGTCCCGCGCCAAACATCTTGTACCGCAGTGGAAACCGGTTCACCGTTGCGGACGGTCAACAGCACCCGTGCTGACCGCCGCTGGACGATCTGGTGCAACACGAAAGCGGACAGGTCGTCGAGCAGATGGGCATCGTCGACGGCGACCACCACCGAGGCGCCCGGCGGCGCGGCGGTCAGCGCACCGATGACATCGCGAAGCAGGTGAACCAGTTGGCCCTCACCGGGTTCGGGCGTATCGACCCACGCGGCAAACGCTCCCAGCGGGATCGACCGCGCCGACGAACTGGCTACCGCCCAACGAATCTCGTAGCCACGCGCCCTCGCCGCCGCGAGCGCTTCGCGCGCAATGCGGCTTTTTCCGACACCGGCGCCGCCGCAGACGACGATGCCGGAGGACCCTGCCTCGGCGATGGCGGATTCGACGACCGCCATCTCCTGCGACCGGCCGACCAGCGGCCACGTCAATCGCACTCGGTCAGCGTAGGAGGGTCCGGACCAGCGCGCAGTCAATCACTCAAGTTTGTATCGATTCCAGGAAGTCGACGCCCTGCTGCAGCGCCTGCGCGGACTGGTCGATGTCGACGACCGGGTGGATCTGGTAGTCGGCGATGAAGGTGAACTTTGCCGAGACATCGACGAGGTCCGCCGGGTCGTCGGTTTCGATCAGGGCGAACCCACCGCCGCTGTCCACCCGGCCCAGGAACGCGTGGTAGGTCGAACTCGCCGGCGGCGCCCACTTGGAGAACACGGCCAAGCCACGCCGTAGCGAAATCTCGTTCTCGGCCGCGGTCCCGTTGAGGCGGTATGTCCAGGAAACCAGATACTTCATGTCGTTCTCCTAGCGTGTGAATATTTCTTCGGCTGCGACGGGCTTGTCACAGTTGCGAAGCCACGGACGGCTCCGTCGGCCCACGCCGCGCGCCGCCACCACCCGTGCCGCGGGCAGACCGCCCAAGCTCTGCTCCCAGCATCAGCCCACTCCGATCTCCTCCTGCAGCGCAATAAGTTTCGCTTCCGCAAGGCGATAGACACCGTCGAGGGCTTCGTCCTCGACGCCGACGTACTCGCAGATCACCTCACGGGCGGCACCGGCATCGCGCAACCGCAACGCCAGCGAGTACGGCAACGGCAACTTGCGCAACGCTTGCTCGCGCTTGCTGAGACCCTCGGCCACCGGCTCAGCATGGGTCGTTGCCCGCCGGCCGAATAGAGTACTGCGGTACTTAACTTTGCTGTTCGCCGCTCGAGACGACCGGTCACCCTTCGGCGAGGACCTCTTCGTCGGTGAGCGCCGCGACGTCGAGATAGTGCCGGGCGATCACCGCCAACCGCTCCGGGGTGCCTCGAGCCGCCTCACGACTGCTCAGCCGTTGGGCGAAGCCCGCCACAGTGCGGGTCGCAAACAGGTCCGTGACCACCGCGTGGTCGACCGCCAGCCAGTCCCGCACGCGTGCGACGACGGCGGTCGCCAACACCGAATCGCCGCCGAGGGCGAAGAAGTCGTCGTACACGCCGACCGGTTGCGCACCGAGCACCTCGGCGACGATCTCGGCAAGCGCGGCCTCCAGATCACTCGTTGGGGCGGCGTGCGCGCCCGCCGGCACGTCCGGCTCCCCGAGCAGTGCCACGACAGCACGGCGGTCGAGTTTACCGTTGGGAGTCAAAGGAATTCGTTCCAGCATTGTGATGCGCGACGGGATCATGTAGCTGGGCAGCAGCTCGGCCAGGGCGACCGTGATGTCACCGTCGATCGGGTCACCCGCGATCGCCGCCACCAGTTGGGGCGCTTTGGTGCCGACGACGGCGGCGACGGCCTGCCGCACCCCCGGCACGGTGCGCAACGCGCTCTCCACTTCCCCGAGTTCGACGCGGTATCCCCGGATCTGGACCTGGTGATCGGCGCGGCCGAGGAATTCGATGGTGCCGTCGGGCCAATATCTGGCCAGGTCGCCCGTCTTGTACCAGCGCATCCCCTGGTGCTCGACGAAACGTTGCGCGGTGCGTTCCGGGTCGTTGCGGTAGCCCGCGGCGACGTTGGTCCCGCCCACCCAGAGTTCACCCGGCACCCAGTCGAGGCAGTCCCGGCCCGACGGTGAGACGACCCGGCACCGCACGTTGCGCAGGGGCACACCGAACGGCACCGTCGCCCAGTGCTGTGGCGGTTCGCCCACCACTTCGCAGATGGTGCTGTGGATCGCGGTTTCGGTGGCTCCGCCGAGTCCGGCGAACCGGCATCCGGGGACCAGCGCAGCCAGTCGGCGGGCCAACTCGGCCGCCACCCAGTCACCGCCAAGGATGGCCGCGCGCAGTGAATCGCCGAGGCGGTTTCCGGCGGATTGCAGGATCATGTCGAGAATGCCAGGCACGCAATTGAGGATTGAAACCCGGTGCTGCCGAATCAGTTCCACCCAGGCATCCGCCGAAGCCCGCTGGCAGTCTTCGACCACGACCACCGCCCCGCCCGTCGCGAACATGCCGAAGATGTCATAGACCGAGAGGTCGAATTCGAGTGCGGAGAATCCCAGCGAACGATCCCCGCTGCTCACCCCGAACCATTCGTTGACCGCGTCGATGGTGTTCATCGCCGCGCTATGCGGCACCTCAACGCCCTTGGGCTGGCCGGTCGAACCCGAAGTGAAAAGCACGTAGGCGATCGCGCTGGTATCCGCAATGACCGCGGCTGGCAGCGGTTCCGGGTGGTCGCGTGCCGCCTCGATGGAAAGGCCGGCGACACCCGAAGCCACCGGCGACCCGTCGGCCGTCAGCACCGCGGCAACATCGGCGGCCGCCAAGATTTTCGCCTGCCGCGCCGCGGGTTGGTCGACACCGATCGGCAGATACGCCGCGCCCGCGGCCAACGCCCCCAGTACGGCAAGGATCTGGTACCTGCCCTTGGGTAACTGGACGGCGACCGTGTCGCCCGCAGCCACACCCTGTGCGCGCAGCGCGCCCGCGACCGCCAGCGCCGCCTTGGCGAGTTGCCCGTAGCTCCAGCGGCCGACCGAGTCGTCGTAGCCCCACACGACGGCCGCGTCGTCGGGATGAGTCGCGGCGTGGTCGAAGAAGCCTTGGTGCAGGCAGCGGCCGCTGACCGGGCCGTCGGTTGCGTTGACCGCCGCGCGGACCTGCGCCTGGTCGGCCGGCAGCTGCACCGCCGCTTCGGCGTCCCAGGCGGTGTCGCCGTCGCCAAGACGCTGGACGGTCTTGGTGAACGTTTCGAACATCGCGTCGACCAGACCCGCCGGAAAGGCCGACTCGCGGACATCCCAGTTGATCAGCAATCCACCGCGCAGTTCGGTGATCTGGGCGTCGAGCAACACCTGCGGTCCTTGGGAAATGATCCATACCGGGTCACCGAACGTCTCGATGACGTTGTGGGAAAACAGCTCCCCGAGATCGAGCGCGCTGGTGAAGACCACCGGCGCGAGCACCGGCTCACCGCGGTGCCTGCCCAGGTCGCGCAGCACCTCGAGACCGGAATACGCTGCGTGCGAGCTACTGTCGTACATGCTGCGCTGAACCGCGTGGGCGCGCTGCGCGATCGACATGTCTTCGCTGACGTCGACCTCGAGCATGATCGACGAGGTGAAATCCCCAATTACCCGGTCGATCTCGGGATGGATGGGTTCCCGCTGAAACAACGGCACATTCAACAGGAATTTGTCCTCAGCCGACCAGCCACCAATGGTGTCGGCGAATACCGCCGCCAGCGCGACGGCCGGAGTGACACCGCGCGCGTGTGCCCCGGAGATAAGCCTCTCCTTGGCTTCCGGCGCCAGCCAGTGATCATACCGGACGGTGCGGTGCGGCCCGCTGCGCTCTGCCGCCCTGGGAAGTTGAGGCGCACCTGGCATTTCGGGAAGTCGTTGCTGCCACCACTGCCGGTCTCGCTCATGTGCGACGTTGTCATCGCGGCTGGCCCGGCGTTGGTCGAGGTAGCGTTGGTAGCTGTAGCCGGGCATCGGCAGTGTGGCTCCGCAATAGGCATTGGCGAGCTCTGTGACCAGCACCCGATAACTCATCGCGTCGCCGGCCAACATATCCACGTCAAGGTGCAACCGCGCCCGGTCCCGGTACAGCGTCAGGGTGACGTCGATGACCTGCCCGTCTTCGATTGCCAATCGCTGGTGTGTCTTTCGGTCACGTATGGCCGCCAGCTCTGCTTGCACCGCGTCCGCGTCACGGTCGCGCAGGTCGACGACGCCGAACACCGGTCGCCCCGGCCGCGTCATGGTCTGCTGGGTGCCGTCCGGCAAAAACCTGGTGCGTAGCATCGGGTGCGCCGCGACGACCGCGTCCGTCGCACGGTGCAGCCGGTGCGGGTCAATTGCGGCACCGTCGAACTCAACGTAGAGGTGGGCCGCGACGCCGCCGAGTTCCTGTTCGTCGGATCGCCCGATCCAGTAGGCGTGCTGCATTGGTGCCAGCGGGAATGGCGCGTCGTCGGTGGGTGGCTGGACGGGTTGCGGCCGTTCCGGTGTTGTAGGTGCCAGCGCCTGGTCACCGCTGAGCAGCTCGTGCCACGATTCGACGGTGGGACTGGCGGCGAGCTCGGCGAAGGTGATGTCCGCGCCGCGCTTACGCCAGCCGCCCGCCAGGGACATCATGCGAATAGAGTTGAGCCCCAACTGGATTAGGTCATCGTGGTCCGCGACGTCGGTGGCCGGGCAACCGAGTTGAGCCGCGATCGTGGCCTTGATCTCGTCTTTGCTGATCCATTCCTCGCCGGGCGGCGGCATGTGCAGTCCTTTCTAATCCGCTTCGGGATTCAGGTCGAGCGCGGCGGCCAGCACCGCGATCGCGCGCTGCCAATGCTCAGTGAGGCGATCGATGTCGGCCCCGCTGAACAGGGCGTCACTGAACAGCACATTATTGATCAACACCCAACCGGCCGGTGTGGCGCCGATCAGCACGCTCATGTTCAACGCGAAGCGCAGCGGCAGATCCGGCTCGGGATCTACCGGCAGCGTTTCGATTTCGGCTCCGCTGAGAAGTGACCATGGCTCGTTCGCGTTGCCGCTGAGGTCGAGTCGGCCCATGTAGTTGAACAGTAATTGCGGCTCGGCTGTCTGCGGCAGTTCGGGGATTCGGGCGATGTAGCGAAGCAGCCCGTAATCCAGGCCTTCGTACGGGATCTCATCCAGGTGCGTGGTGACCGAGTCGAGCAGTGCGCGCGCCGCCGCAGGATCCTTCTCGAGCCGATCGACATCCAATGTGTCCGAGCCGCTCCCCACTCCCAGCCGCACCGGGAAGGCGTTGGTGAACCAGCCGACGGTGTTCGCGGTGTCGGTATGCAGAACCGAGTCGGCCCGACCGTGGCTGTCCAATGCGATCAACGCGCCGGACGACGGATCGTGGCCGGCGGCTAGGCGATAGTTCCCGATCGTGATGGTTGCCGCGCACAACAGGATTGCACGCATGCGGTCCTCGCGGGTGACCGCGGCCAGCAGGCGTTCGGTGATCTCTACCGGGGTGTACACGGTGGTCACCCGGAGTTGTGACCAGGTGTCACGGGTCGGGTCGGGATGCCGCGCACCCAGCGCGGGATCGAAGTCGCGGACCTGCGCCAGCCAGTAGTCGCGCTGGGCCGCCACCTCGGGTTGCGCCGCGCGCTCCCACATTAGCTGGCACCAGCGGCGGTAGGAGGTGAACTCCGGCAACGCTTTCGGTGTCTCGCCGGCCTGCAGGGAACGCCACGCCTCCTGGATGTCGCTGACCAGGATGTGCCACGACACCACGTCCACTACCAAGTGGTGAATGGTAAGCAGCAGCAGGTCGGCACCGGCACCGGTGAACCAAATCGCCCGCACCATCGCGCCCGCGTACGGGTCGATCTCGTCCATCACCGTCCGCGCGGCATCAGGGATCAGAGCCGCGAGGTCGGTTCCGGCTGGCACCTTCGCCTCGGACAGCAACTCTGCGGCGCTCACCACGCCGGGCGGACGGGTCACCAGGCGGGCTCCGTCGGGTGTTTCGGTGAGCGTCGACCGCAGCACTTCGTGTCCGTCGAGCAGCAGTTGCAGCAGCAGCTCGATCACCGGCCGCTCGATCCCGGGGGGCACTCGCATCAGGATGGTGTTGGTGAAGCGCCGGTAGTTACCGAACTCGTTCACCCAGGACACGATCGGCAACGGCAGCACCTCGCCGTAGTCCGCGACCGCGGCAAAGCCGTCCGCGTCGCTCCACGCGTCGACGGCCGCCGCCAGTTGGCGGATGGTCGGGCAGCTCAACACCATTCGCGGTGTCAACGGGATATCGCGGCGCTGGGCCTTATGGACCACCGAGATGGCCGAGATGCTGTCCAGCCCGAGCGAGAAGAAGTCGTCGTCGATATGTGGCATCACGCCACTGAACTGTTCGGCGAATATCTCGCACAACGCCCGTTCGGTGTCGGTGGACGCCGCCGCGCCGCCCACCGTCACAGAAGTCAGGGCGTCGTGCGCCAGCCGATCCAGCGCAGCTCCATCGAGCTTGCCGTTGGCATTCACCGGCAGCCGTGGCAAGGCCACGATCCTGGCCGGGATCATGTAGGTTGGCAGGTGCTCGGTGAGCGCGGCGCGCAGGCGGGCCGGATCAGATTCCGAGTTCTGTTGCCAGACAACGAAGCCCACCAGGATCGGGCCGGATTCGCGGCGCAGGACGGACACTGCCGCGTCGTGCACCTCGGGCTGATTGCGCAGTGCGGACTCGATCTCCCCGACCTCCACGCGGTAGCCCCGGATCTTGACCTGGTCGTCTTCCCGCCCCAGGTAGGCGTAGCCGCCGTGCGGCAGCCGACGCACCAGGTCCCCGGTGCGGTACATGCGCCGGCCGGGGCGGAACGGATCCGCTACGAAGCGCGCCGCCGTCAGTGCGGGCTGGCCGACGTAACCGCGGGCCAGCTGCGCCCCCGACAGGTACAGCTCCCCCACCACACCGTGAGGCACCACGCGTAACTCCGAATCCAATACATAGCCGAAGGTTCCGGAATTGACCGTGCCGATCGTCGGCGCCGCGTACTCGTTGACTGCGGCCACCACCGCCTCGACCGTCGTCTCGGTAGGCCCGTAACAGTTGTGAACCGCGGTCGGTGCCAATTCGCGTAGTTGTCGCCACAATGTGGCGTCGATCGCCTCGCCGCCGAGCGCCAGCACGGACAGGTTGCGTTCGGCCAGGCCGGCGGCCCGCAGTTGAACGAACATCGACGGGGTGGTGTCGATCATGTCGACGCCGAAGTCGGCCAGACCCCGCACCAACCGGTCCGCGTCGCGCATCTCCTCCGCGTCGAACAGGTGTACACCGTGGCCGTCGAGCAGGCCGACCATGGGCTGCCATGACGCGTCGAAGCTGAACGACCACGCATGAGCGATTCGCAACGGACGCCGCAACCGCGTTGCGGCGGGCCGGTAGACGCGGTCGCGGTGGTCGGCGTAATAGCTCAGCAGCGCGCCGTTGGTGCCGACGACGCCCTTGGGCTCACCGGTGGAGCCGGAGGTGAAGATGACGTAGGCGCTGTGTTCTGGATGACGACGGACCGGGGGCGCGACGGGGTCGTACTGCCGGAGACGTTGCGCCACGGCGGGATCGTCGAGCATCAGGGTGGGTAGCCGCCCGCAGATCCGCTGCGCATGACCGGTTTGCGTGATCGCCAGCACCGGGTTGGCCTGCCGCAGCTGGGAATCGATGCGGACTTCTGGCAGTCCGACGTCGATGGGCAGGTAGGCACCCCCGGCGGCGAGCACCGCCAGAATTGCGACCACCGAGTGAACCGAGCGTGGCAACACCAGCGCGACAACGGTTTCCGGATCCACACCCTGCCGGGCCAACTCGCAGGCCAGCCGAGCCGCCTCGGCATGCAGTTCGGCGTAGGTGTAGCGCACCCCGTCACCGCTCGTCAACGCGACCGCGTCCGGCGTGGCACGGGCCTGCCGCTCGAAGCTCTGCCACACCGATTGCTCCGTCGCCGGTACCGGGATGGCGGCAAGCTCGTCCAACTCGGCTCGTTCCGCGGCGGTGAGAACGTTCAACGTGTCGGGACTCTGCTCCCCGATGTCGGGCAGCTGCCGTAACACCGAGACCAGTCGCTCGCACAGTTGCGCAGGCGAAATATGCGGCAACGCTTCACGAATCGCCTCGACGACCACAATCAACGTGTCCTCGATCAGGTGCGAGACCACTGTGAGCGGGTAGTGGGTCAGGCTTTCCCCTTCCACGGGGGTGAAGCGCGTTCCGTCCGCGGTGGTGACCGGCCGGACGGCATCCTCGAGTGGCGCATTCTCGAACACGAACAGCGTGTCGAAGAGGCTGCCGTGACCGTGCGCCCGCTGTAGCTCGGACAGGCTGAGGTAACCGATGTCACGCAACGAAGAGGATTCCCGCTGCAGCCCTCTGCATTGTTCGACCACGGGGCTGGTGCAGCTGAGTTGATGCACCACCGGGACGGTGTTGATGAACATCCCGACCATGGTCTCGACGCCGGTAAGGTGCTCGGGTCGGCCGGAGACGACGGTCCCGAAGACCACGTCGCGCCGGTCGGTGAGCCGGCTGAGCACCACGATCCAGGCGAACAGCACTGCGGTGTTGAGCGTGAGCCCGTTACGCCCCGCCCACTGGCGCAGCCGCGCCGTGGCGCCGGAAGGCAGCAGCAGGTTCGCCTTTTCGGGCACACCGTGAGCTGGCGTGGGTATGCCATCGGCCACCATGAGCGGCGCGGAGACACGCTGCAGATAATCCGTCCACTTGGCGGTCGCGACCGTGCGGTCCTGCCGGGACAGCCAGGCGATGTAGTCCCGGTAAGGCCGCGGGACGGGTAAGCCGTCGGTCGAGCCGCCCGCCTGATACACCGCGAGCATCTCGGTGAAGAAGATGCCGAGTCCCCAACCGTCCACGAGGATGTGGTGGGCGGTGAAGATCATGCGGCGCCTGGTTTCGCCGGGCACCGACAGCAGCACGACGCGCAGGGCCGGACCGCGGCTCAGGTCGAACGGCCGACGCCGTTCCGAGCGGGCGATCGAGTCGAGTTCGCTTGCCGTGGTGACCCGTTCGGACCAGGGCAACTCGGCGTGCGCGGGGACGATCTGCACCGGCCGCGGGACGTCGCGATCCCAGAACGCCGCGCGCAGGTTCGGGTGGCGGTCCAGCATGGCCTGGGCGCTACGGCGCAGCAACGCGACGTCCAGCGGTCCGTCGATGTCGGCCACCAACTGCATGGTGTAGATGTCGAGACCGTCTTCGGCCAGGCGGTATAACGCAAACAAGCCCTCCTGCAGCGGGCTCAGCGCAAGCACATCCTCGATCTGCGGCGGCGCGGCGGTCATGGTCGGGTCAGGCCTGGTTCTGCCAGGATGCGGTGAGCGCCGCCAACGCGTCAGCATCCAGGCCGGATGCGCTCATCGGCGCACTGGTCGCGGTCGACTCGGGGTGCGAATCCGCAAGGCCGGCAGGCGCATCGGCTACCCTGTCGACAGCCGCGGCCACCTCGGCGATCGTCATGTGCTCGAACACCATCGCAGGAGCCAGCGCCAGTCCCTGCGCGTTGGCCCGGGCGGACATCTGGACGGCGATGATGCTGTCACCGCCGAGCGCGAAGAAGTTGTCTTCCGGTTCGACACCGTCGATTTCGAGGAGTTCCTCCAGTAGGGCGATGAGTGCCCGCAGGGTTTCCGGCGACCCGCCCGCCACGAGTTGTTGCGGCCGGGCGCCGGCCGGTGTCGGTGGGGCCAACAGCTTGTCCATGACTTCCGCCGGCGCCAGTTGCAGTGCCGACAACGGCGAATCGGGCTGGTTCGCAAAGGCTTCCAGCGCGGCGTCGAGTGCCTCGGCGATGTGGTGCACGGTCTGGGGTTCGTACAGGTCGGCGTTGGCGACAATGCGTACCTCGAGCCCGCCGTCCGCGAGCACGTTCATGCTGACGTTCAGATCCAGCAACGAGACATCGAATTCCATCGGAATAGCGACGACCGTCGTTTCGGGGGTGAGATCGCGCGGGGCCAGCGCCCAGTCCTCTGCCCGGAAGTGGATCGAGCTCTGGAACAGCGGGTGGTTGCGCGATCTCGAGCGCGGCGGGTTCAGGGCTTCGACCAGCCGGTCGATCGGTATCTCCTGATGCGCCAACGCATCGAGCACCACTTCGCGGGAGCGCACCAGTGCGGTGCGCGGGCTCGGGTCACCGGATAGGTCATTACGCAGGGCGACCACGTTGGCGAATGGCCCGTTCACCTGTGCGGTGGCCAGTTCACCGCGGGCCGCCACCGGACTACCGATCGCGATGTCGGTGCCGGCACCCAGCTTGTGTAGTAATACCGCGAGCGCGGCCTGATAGACCATGAACTCGCTGGCACCCTGCACGTCTGCCAGCCGGTTGAGGACCGCGCGGCGCGCGGCCGGGAGCGTGAAGGCCGCCACCGCAGCGCGCCTGCCGATCACCGGGGGCCGCGGATGATCGGCGGCCAGGGAGAGCTCGGTGGGCATTCCGGCTAGTGCGTCGCACCAGTAATTCAGCTCACCCTTGGCCCACTCGTTCGGCACATCGAAGGTGTTCCGTTGCCACAGTGCGTAATCGATGAATTGGAACGGCAGCGCGTCCCACTGTGGCGCCGTTCCGGCCAGCCGCGCGCGGTAGGCGCTGACGAGGTCCTCGTAGATAACCCCCAGCGAGTTGTGATCGGTGACGATGTGGTGGATCAGCACCACGAGCACATGCTGGTCCGGGCCGAGCGCCAACAACGTGGGTCTGATCAGCGGCCCCGACTCCAGGTCAAACAGGTGCCGGCGCAGTTCGCCGGCCTTCTCGTCGAGCTGGTCGGCAGCAATCTCGGCGACGGCGAGCTCAACGTTCAGGGCCGGCCGCACGCATTGATAGGGCATGCCGTCGTGTTCGGCGAACGAAGTGCGCAGCGCCTCGTGCCTGGCCACCACGTCGTTGAGCGCGTCGGCGAGCACCGCGGTATTCAACGGACCGGTGAAGCGAAGTGAGAGAGCCAAGTTGAAGACATCGTTCGCACCGCGCATCCGGTGCTGGAACCACATGGCAAGTTGCGAGTAGGACAGCGGCGGCCGCTCGGGCCGGACCTGGTGGGACAGCCCGGGGCGGGCGGCCGCGGACCGCCCGGCCAGCAGCTCGGCCAATCCCGCCGGCGTGGGGGCATCAAAGACGGCGCGGACGTTGCAGTCGACGTCGAACTCGGCGCGGATCAAGGCGACCAGCCGCGCCGCCAGCAGCGAGTGACCACCCAGGTCGAAGAACGACTCGTCGACGCTCACCCGCTCACAACCGAACAGCCGCCCGAAGATGGCGCACAAGCGTTGCTCGGCCTCGGTGGTCGGCTCCCGGTAGCTGCGAAGCGCGACCGGGGTGGGCGGCGGCAACGCCCGCTTGTCCAGCTTCCCGTGCACCGTCATCGGGATCTCTGGGATTACGCCGAACGCGGTGGGCACCATATATTCGGGTAGGACCGCCGCGGCGTGGGCGTGAATCTCACCCAGCTCGAATTCGTTTCCGCCACCGGGAACGACGTAGGCGACCAGCCTTGGCCCGACCTCGGTGTCTTCGGCGATAACCATGCAGTGTCGCACAGCGGGGTGCGTGGCGATCACCGACTCGACCTCGCCGAGTTCGATGCGGAAACCCCGGACCTTGACCTGTTCGTCGGCTCGGCCGACGAACTCCAATTTCCCGGAAACGTTGCGGCGGACCAGATCCCCGGTCCGGTACAGCCGCTGTCCGGGGTTGAACGGGTCGGCGACGAATCGCTGCGCGGTCAACGCGGGTCGCCCCAAGTAGCCGCGCGCCAGTTGTGCGCCACCCAGATACAGTTCGCCGACCACCTCGGCCGGCACGGGTTGCAGCTCCTCATCCAGTACGTAGGTATAGACATTTCGGTTGGGAATGCCGATCGGCACCACCCCGGTTCCCTGTGGCCCCTCCACGGGCAGGTGAGTCGCACAGATGACGGCCTCCGTCGGGCCGTAGTGATTGCGCAACTTGGCGTCGAAGTAGCCGGCGAATTTGTCGGCCACCTCCCCGGACAGCGCCTCTCCGCCTACCGGGACATGGCGCAACTGCCGCCATTCACTGACCTGTGGCAGCAGCAACAGCGTGCTCAGCATTGAGGGCACCATGTGCAGGGTCGTGACGCCGTGGCGGCTGATCAACTCGGCGACATACGGAATGTCGTTGAAAGCGTTAGGCTTCGGCACGATCAGCCGCGCTCCGAGTGACAACGGGGCGAAAATCTCCATCAGTGAGGCGTCGAAACTGACCGACGACGACTGGAACACCCGGTCGTCGGCGGTCAGGCTCCACTCGGCAAGAAACCCGTCCATGTGCTCGGCGATCGCGTGGTGCGGCACCGCCACGCCTTTGGGCTGGCCGGTGGAACCGGAGGTGTAGATCACGTACGCCAGGTGATCGGGCCGCAACGGCTGCAGCCGATCGGTGTCGGTGAGCGCGACGTCGGACAGGCTCGCCGCGGCATTCTCCGCCGCGGCGAATTCGACCTGCCCGATCACCATTACGGGGTTCGCATCCCGCATCAGATACTCGATGCGGTCCTCGGGAAACGCTGGGTCGATCGGCAGATAGGCCGCGCCCGCTTTCAGTACGGCGAACATGGCGACGACGAATTCGATCGACGTCGCCATGCGCAGGCCGACGATGTCTTCGGCACCAATTCCGTTGCCGATCAGCCAGCGCGCCAGGCGATTAGCGCGACCATGCAGCTGCGAATACGTCAGCTGTGCGTCGTCGGAGACGAGGGCGAGGCCATCCGGCGCGGCGTCGGCCGCCGCTTCCAGCGCGGCCACCATGGTGGCGGCGGGAGTGGCGAGGAGCTCACCGTGTGATTGCGCGAGAACGGCTTCCCGCTCGCCGGGCCCCAGCAGGTCGAGTGCGGCGAGGCGATGGGCCGGCTCGCGCAACGCGTGGTCCAGCAACTGCACGTAATGCGACAGCATCTGATCCACCAGTGCGCTCGAGAGCACCTCGGTCTGATACTCGAATTCGGTCATCATGCCGCCCGGGTCGAGCACCACCGCGAGCGCCAGCGGCACCGGTGCGGTAACGGCGCCGAGTTCGAGTTGTCGAGTGCTGACACCGTCGAGGCGCAACCCGGAGACGGTTTTGCGCATACTGAAGCCGAGCCGGACCAGGCGATCCATCCCGTCCCGCCCTGCGGTCCGCTCCGGATTCAGCTCGCGCACCACGCGATCGAGGCCGACGGACTGCCGGGCGAAGGCCTGCAAACACGTTTCGGCCACTCGGTCGACCAACGAGCTGAACGTGTCCTCCGGTCGCACGGCGATGCGCAGCAACAAGGTGTTGCCGAAATATCCGATCGCGCGCTCGGCGGCGGCTCGTCGTTCGGTGACCGGCACCGAGATCAGGAAGTCCGCGGCACCGGTGTAACGACGAATCAGTGCGCCAAAGGCGGCGAGCAGCACCATGAACGGTGTGGCGGAGCGATGACGGGCGAACTCCTCGAGCCGACCAAACAACTCGGCCGGCACCGCCCCGGTACGCCGCTGCGCGTGCTTGGACGGGTTTGGGGACGACGCGCCGGGCAGCTGCAGCGGATCGGGTAGCGGCAGCAGGTTATTGCGCCAGTAGTCAAGGTCGGCGGCCGGTGGGTCCACCCCCTCGGTGGCCGCGCGACCCAGCACCTCGACCGCAACATATTGCGGCGGTTGGCCATTGACCGTCCCAGCGTTGTAGGCCGCACTCAGTTCGTCGAAGAACAACGCCCACGAATCGTCATCCCAGCAGATGTGATGCACCACGAGCAGCAACACGGATTCATTGGTGCCGGTTCGCAGCAGGGTGACCCGCAGCGGCAAATCGCTGGTGAGATCGAAGGGCCGGCCGAATTCCCGGTGAGCCAGTGCCTCGACGGTCTGCCCGCTTCCGGCAAGTCCCGTCATATCGTGTGTCTGCCAAGGGATTTCAACGTCATCGCAGAAGACCTGATACGGCTCGCCCTCGGTGTCCACCGCGTAGGTGGACCGCAGGACCGTATGGCGCGCGATGACCTCGCCGAAGGCGGCCCGCAGCCGCTCCTCATCCAGGGCGCCCGTCAACCGGTATGCCACACAGATGTTCAGTGTCGTATCGGCGGTGTCCATGGCTTGCACGAACCACATCCGGCGCTGACCGCTGGACAGAACGTAACGTCGCCCTGCTTCGAGGGCGGCCACGCCTGTCGCGGGCACGCTTCCGGCCGCGCCGCTCTCGGCGATGCGGCGGCGCAGCAGCTCACGGCGACGCTCCTGCACGGTCTTGGCATCGGGTGCCATCGTCGGTCTCACTGCCTCTCTCATACCGCCTGCGGCCAGGAATCGCTTTCCGAAGTCACATAGCCGCCGCGCGCGAAAAACTTGTCGCCGCTGTGCTCGACGCCGTCGGCTGTTCGCACCAGCGTGACCACCAGCGCGTGGTTTCGGCCGCGGAACGGTTCCGGCCCAGACACCACGGCACCGCCGCCTTCCTGCACGATCACCCGGCCCGGGGTGCCACCGTATCGGGCCTCGGAGACCCGGGCTTCGAGCACCTCGATCCGCTCGCCGCGGTAGAACGCGAAGGGACGGGGGTAGGGGTCCGACAGCGCGCGCACGAACCGTTCGAGGTCGGCGGCCGGCCAGTTCCAGTCGATGCGGCTGTCACGCTCAGATCGCTTGTGGTAGTAGGTCCGTTCGGCTTTGTTTTGCGGACGCCAGACGGCGGCGCCGGACTCGAGCGCACTCAGCGCTTCGGCGAGCGCGCCAGGAATCAAATCCATGCCCCGCATCACCAGCTCGGTGCCGGTATCGGTCGGCCCGATCGGCAGCGCGCGCTGGACCAGAATGTCGCCGGTGTCCAGGCCGTCGTCCATCCGGTGCACGGTCAGGCCGAACTCGGTCTCGCCGGAAATCAGCGCCCAGAGCACCGGCGAGAATCCGGTGAACTTGGGTAGCAACGAATCGTGCAGGTTCAAGGTGCCGTGGGGCGGAAGGTCGTACAGCTCGGCCGGCATCCACGTGTACCAGCTGTTGACCACGATGACATCGGGTTCGGCGCGGCGGACCAGGTCTATGGTTTCGGCGTCGACGCGGTCGGTCAGATGCAGCGGGATACCGTGCTCGCGCGCCAGCTCCTCGACAGACGCCGAGAAGATCGCCTTGTAGGAGTGTTCGCTGGCCGGGTGCGTCACCGCGAGCGTGACTTCGTGCCCGAGATCGATGAGGGCCTGCAGGGTCTTGTGCCCCCAGGTCTGAAATCCGAACGACACGACACGCATCAGGCACTTCCCTCCATGGACCCCTCCATGGACCCCTCCCCGGACCCCTCCATGAACCCCTCCATCTCATTCGTCACCGCTGCGGTCCCCTCCGGCACCCAATCCGCATCAGCAGATTATGTTAGCCTTCGCTAAGTTGATGGACGCGTGCGGCCGTGTCAATTGACTCCACGCCGGGTTACCGGGCGTGGCCTGCACATTTGAGTTTTGCGAGGTTCCCCACGAAACCGTCCGTGCCGGGCAGCCGTGCGGGAAGATACCCAGGTGCAAGACGCCGTGCAGGTGAACAGGCCCGACCTCGCGGGCCGGCGCACTGCACTCGAACACCAGGGGTTCGGCGGCACCTTCTCGTTGCGTTCCCTCGACGTGGACCGCGACCTGGATCTGCTGCATTTCTGGATGAACGACCCGGTCGTGGCCGAGTATTGGAACAAGCCCTGGTCCCGGACAAAAATCAAGTCTTACCTGCGTCAGCAGCAGCGCAGCGATCACTCCAGTCCTTATCTGGGTGAGCTTGACGGCGTGCCGATGAGCTATTGGGAGCTGTACCGCGCCGACCTCGACCCGCTGTCGCAGTATTACCAAGCCCGGCCTCACGACGCCGGGATCCACATGCTGCTCGGCCCTTCGCAATACCGTGGGCGGCGGCTGGCGGTCGACCTATTGCGGGTGATTTCGGCCTGGCAGCTTGATGCGGACCCGTTGGCGACGCGGGTGATCGGCGAGCCCGATGCGTCTAATGTGCGCCTACTCCGAGTGGCCGAACTGGCCGGCTTCCGGCGCGTGGCCGACCTTGACCTGCCGAACAAGCGCGCGGCCCTGGTGGTGCGCGAGCGCGACTGGCTGTAGGTCCGAGCACCCCACCTCGCCCAGGCCGCGTTATGTTAGCCTTCGCTAAGTTCACGCCCGTGCGGCCTTCGCGGGCGATCCGTGCGGGCCAACCCGACGGGCTCACGGGAGGTGGGAGCGCATGCCGCGCACGCTTGGCTGGATCAGGCAGTTCCACCAACCGGCTTCTCCCGAGAGCCCTACCCTGCTGGTCTTCCCACACGCCGGCGCCGGCGCCTCCGCCTACCGCGCCTTCTCCAAGATTCTGAGCCGAGACTTCAACGTCCTGATCTTCCAGTACCCCGGTCGCCAGGACCGGGCGGCCGAGCCGCCGCTGGCCACGCTTCCCGAGATCGCCGCCGGAGCGTTTCAAGAATTCTCGACATCCGAGCACAATTGCGGCCCCGTCGTCACGTTCGGCCACAGCATGGGTGGGTGGGTCGCCTTCGAGTTCGTGCGGCTCGCCGAAGCCAGCGGGGTGGAGGTACGCCAACTCACCGTCTCCGGGGCGGTGGCCCCCGCCAACGCGATCACCAAACCGTCCCACCCGACCGAGGACGAGGACATTCTGAACCATCTGACGGCATTGGAAGGCACCAATTCCGCCGTCTTCGGCAACCGCGATCTCATGAGATTGGCGCTGCCCGTCATCAAGGCCGACTACCGCGCCTGCGACGCGTACTCCGCCACTGACTCCTGCACCGACGACGTCAAAGTCTCGGCTCCCATCCATGCCCTCGGGGGCGATCAGGACCCGATCGTCACGCTCGGAGATCTCTACGGATGGGGCAAGCACACCGGCAGCGTGGAAGTCACCATGTTCGTAGGCGGGCACTTCTTCCTCAACGATCATCTCGACGATGTGGCGGAGTTGTTGACCGCCTGCGCGCAACGCGAGCGGGCTCGGTGACTGACCCCGTCGTCATCTCGGGACTGGCCGTCGAAGCCCCCGGCGGCCTGGACACCCCGGCTGCGCTGTGGGAGGCGCTGTGCGACTCCCGCGAGCTGATCTCGCCGTTCCCGCGCGACCGCGGCTGGCCGGTCGAGGACCTGCTGGCGGTGTCCGAGACCGACGGTTGGGGGAAGGTTTGCGACGCTGGCGGTTTCATGGAAAGCGCGATGTTGTTCGACCCGCCGTTCTTCGGCATCACCCATCGCGAAGCTGTTGTCATGCACCCGCAACAACGCGTCGCGATGCGGGTGGCGTGGAAAGCGCTGGAGAACGCCGGGATCAATCCGGCGACGCTGGAGGGCGAATTCGGCGGCTGTTTCGTCGGAATGTCGATGACCGAGTACGGAACCCGTACCGCGGTCGCCGACGAATACACCGGCCACCGGACTGTCGGGATGGGGCAGCTGGGTGGTGCCGGCCGGATCTCGCACTGCCTGGGCCTCACCGGCCCCTCGATGTGCATCGACTCTGCCTGCGGTTCCTCGTTGACCGCCCTGCAACTGGCGGCCAACTCGGTGGCCATGGACGAGTGCGAGTGGGCGCTGGCCGGTGCCGTCTGTGTACTGGGATCACCGGCCGCGTTCTTCGAGTTCGCCAAACTGCACGCGTTGTCCGATGACGGCCACTGCCGGGCCTACGCCGACGACGTCAGCGGCACGGTGTGGGGGGAGGGCGCGGGAATGGTTGTGCTGGAACGGGAATCGCGGGCGCGTCAACTCGGACACCGAATCTACGGCCGGATCCTGGCTGTCCGTACCAACCACAACGGCAAAGGCAAACCGATCCTGGTGCCCCGAGTGCGCGCGCAGGAGCAGGTCGTGCAGAAGACGCTGGATGCGGCCGGTATCGACCCCGCCGACGTCGGCATGATCGAAGGTCACGGCACTGCGACGCTTGCCGGCGACCCGGTCGAATTGCTCGCGCTGTTCAAGACCTACGGTGCGGCGGGATCCGAGGCGCTGCTCGGCTCGATCAAGTCGAACGCCGGACACGCCCAGGCTGCGGCCGGGATCCTCGGACTGATCAAGGTGCTCCTCGCCGGCCAGCACGGCTACATTCCGCCAACCCTGTTCTCCGACAACCCCACCAAGAAGCTGGACTGGGACCTGGTCGGCATCCGGCTGGCGACCAAGCTGCACGAGTGGCAGCCCAAGGACGGCGTCCGATACGGCGCCGCATCCTCGTTCGGCGCCGGCGGCGCCAATGCGCATGCCATCGTCGCCATGCCCGCCAGCGCTTGAATTTCCGAGAGTGAGAACGTGACGCCTCTTAGCTACCGGCTCCCGAACGGCTCGACTCCCGTCCTGCTGAGCGCCGATACCGCCGAACTGCTGCCACGTGAAGCCGCCGCCCTACTTTCCTACGCGACAACGCATTCCGATGTATCGCCGCAGGCCATCGCGGACATGCTGTTCCGCACCCGGATCGCCCGCAAACACCGCGCGCTGGCGATGGTGTCCGAGCGGGACGCATTGCTGAGCGCGCTGCGGGCGATCGCCGAGGGTCGCGACCATTCCCTGGTGCTCCGCTCGGAGGCAGCGGCCACAACCCGTAGCGTCGGGTTCGTCTTTCCGGGCCAGGGCAGTCAGCGGCCGGGCATGGGCCGGCTGTTCTATGAATCGGTGCCGGCGTTCCGCGCCGAAGTCGACCGGTGCGCGGCGGCCTTCGAGACGTACATTGGGCAGACACCGCTGAAATATCTTCTCGATGAAGGAGTTACCGCCGACGACGATGCCGGCACCGTCCAACCGGCCCTGTTCACCCAGATGGCTGGCCTGGCCGCGATGTGGCGGTCGTTCGGCGTTGCGCCGCGGTCCACCATCGGACACAGTCAGGGCGAAATCGCCGCGGCATATCTATCCGGACTGATCACCCTGGATGACGCGGTCCGGATCGTCTCGATCCGCTCGGGCGCCGCCGACGAGTTCATCTCCGGCGCCTACGCGATGGCCGTCATCGCCGCCGACCGGGAGACGTGTGAGGACCTGCTGGCCCGCGCTTGCGGCTGGGCGGAGCTCTCAGTAGTCAATTCGCCGAACCTGACCGGCATTTCGGGCGATCAGGACGCGGTGCAGGGCATCGTCGACAACTGCACCGAGCGCGGCATCTTCGCGCGAGTCATCCGGGTGCGTTACCCCGCGCACACCAGCGTGATCAACGAACTCAACAACAAGCTGCGCGCCGCCACCCAGCGCGAATTGGAGAATCCGAAGTTTCTCGACGCCGACATCCAATGCGTCGGCGCCACTCTCGGCACCACCATCACCTCAGACCTGCCGGTGGATCGGTACTGGTTCTGGAACCTGCGCAACACCGTCCGCTTCGACAAGGCGATCGCGACCGCGACGGCGGCTGGGGTGGACACCTTCGTCGAGCTGGCCGAACATCCCACCCTGCAATTGGCCATTCAAGAGAACCTGGCAGCCGACAGCAGCATCGAGGAGGAAAGGCAGCCCCTGGTCGTCGGCACCTCGCTGCGCACTGCCGGCGATCTCGACGAGTTCACCCGCAATCTCATGCGACTGGCGTTGCATGACCTGGGCTTCGCGTGGCAAGGCCTCGGCACCGAATTCGACGGCCCTCCCCCGCTGCCGCTGGTCGACTTCCCCAACACCGTCTTCAACGACGCCAAGCTGTGGATGCCCTACGAACAGGGCATCTCACGTATTCCCGGAAGAACATCCAACGTCGCCGTGGCGGCCAAGCCAGCCGTTTCCGAAAGCGACAGCACCCCCACGGCGCCGCGCCTGCTGAACGAACAATGGGTGCGGTTATCCCGGCGCTCACTGTTGCCGCCGCGGACGATCGGTGTCATCGACTACACCGGCGAGTGCGCCGAGCTGGCCGGCGCGCTCTGTGTTGTGGCCGCTGATGCCGGTGCCACCGCACAGCTGGTCAACGCCGAGACCGCCGCAGTGGCAGGCGGTTTGGACACACTCGCGGTCCTCATGCCGCAATCGCCGCGCCTCGATACCGCGGGAGCGGCGGCCCGGGTGGTGACCTTTTTCTCCGAGCGCACCTGGTGGCCAGGCGTGCCTGCGGGGGTCACCGACTTCTGGTTGGTGACCGTGGCCGGTGAGACCGTCATTGCCGCTGATGCCACGCCGGACCTGGTGCATGCCGGGGCGAGCGCCGGCTTCCGCAGTGTCGGAGCGAAATACCCGGGCACCCGGTTCCGGCACCTCGACCTGCCGGCGACGCCCGGCGCATCATCGAGCGCGACGGCACCGGCCGTCGTGGCGGCGCTGCATACCGCTGAGGAGTCTGAGCTCGCGATACGCGAAGGCGGTCTGTACGCCAAGCGAGTGATCGAAACAGATCTCCCCGCAATCGAATCCGATACCTCCGCTGCCGGGCACATCCTGATCCTCGGCGGGACCGGCAAACTGGGACTGGAGTTCTGCGAGCACTACGCCCACCGCGGTGCGAAGCGGATCACCCTGGTCAACCGGTCGGGCGAGACAGCCGCAATCGCAGATCGGTTGCAGCGCATCCGTTCGGCCACCTCGGCTGACATCCGGGTCGTCGCCCGCGATTTGAGTGAGACCTCCGCAATAGAAGAACTGGCGCAGCAAGGTCTGCCCGCAGACCTGATAATCCATGCCGCTGTCGAGTATTACGGTGTCGAGCTGGAAGACATCACCCCCGACCTGGCCGATGCCGCGTTGCGGGCCAAGGTCATTGGCATCGCCGGAGTGCTGGACAGTTATCCGCGAGCATCCAACAGCCGGGTTTTGCTGTGCTCGTCGGTGTCTGCGACCGTCGGAGGTCGTGGGCTGGCGCTCTACGCGGCCGGCAACCGAATGCTCGACGCGTTGGCACACCAGCACAGATCCGCCGGTGCCGATTGCATTTCCGTGCAGTGGGGACATTGGGACGTGCATCTGGACCGGTCCGGTGCGGCGATGCTGGCCGGCCTCGGGGTCGTGCCGATGCGTCCCACGGACGCGCTCGCAGCCGGCATGGCGCGGTTCGGCGAGAATGTGATCGTCGCGGCCTTCGACCTGGAGCGGGCCCGATCGGTGCTGCAGACCTGCGGTCGTCATTCCCTGTTGGCCCAGCTGGACTCGGCGCCGCCACCCGCCACAGACCCCGAAGTCCAGCGTCCCGCCGCCGAGACCGGCCGGTCGCAGCGGTTCGTCAATCTACTTGCCCAAGCCATCGGACTCGACAGCGCCGAGACGATCGACACCAGCGTGCCCATGGTCGCGATCGGGCTGGACTCGCTGCAAGCATTGGAGTTCCGCCGCCGGGTCAAGCAGGAGTTCAATCACGATCTCGAGGTCGCCGACCTGTTAGGCGGGGCATCGATCGCGGACGTGCTGGCCAAACTGAACGCGTAGTTTTTCAGCGTTCCTCAGCCGGCGTTCGTCGCCTCTCGCAAACTTCTGGGTCGCAGGTCGGCCCAATGCCGCTCGATGTAACTCAGGCAATTCGCTCGGGTGTCCGCGCCGAACACCGTCCGCCAGCCCACCGGCACCACGACGGACGCCGGCCACAGGCTGTGTTGATCTTCCTCGTTGACCAAAACGAAAAACGTCCGGCTGTCGTCGTCAAACGGATTGATACTCACCGCTTCTCCCGCGCGGCCCGGCGTGAATGGCAGCCTCGCCGCCCAGAACCCGATCGGACAGCAAGCCCAGGCAACTCAGATTTGGGAAGCCCGGCCCCTCGTTGAGCCCGGACAGGTTGGGCAGCATCAATTTCGGGGTGACCCCTTCGACGGCCAAGTCCTGGCCGATTGACTCCTCGAGCCGTTCGCCCGTCAGCGGCCCGCCCAAGCCCAGCTCCAGCAGGTCCACCGCATCCTGGCTCAGCAGCGGCAGGAACCACAACGGGTCAGCCCCCGAGCCATCGATTACCAGGTCGAAATCGTGCACACTTTCCAGTCGTTCGCCGCACTGGTCGGTTTGCAAGGTGATCCAGATTCGCTCATGACGATCGGCGACGTGCGCGACGCGGCCGCGCAGGTGTTTGATCCGCTCGTCGGCGAGAAGCAATTCCTGCACCCGTGCGGAGAAGACCCCTCGGTCGGTGCGGGCGATGCAGTCACGCCGTTCGGCCAGCGTCAACGTCCGCCAGTGGGTGGGATCGGAGAACAGCGAATTCTCGAAGAACCCCTCGCCGCGGGTGAACAAGGTAGCTTGCGGCGAGATCGCCGTGATCGTCGAAACCCGGTGGTGGAACAGCTCGTTGAGCATCGAGGCGGCCGTCTCGCCGCCGCCGATCACCGCCACCTTCTCGGCGACGATTCGATCATGGGACGACGTGCGCTCCCAGAACTGGGCTATCGACAGCATGCGCGGGTCACCGGACAGGATTGAGCGCTGCGGCTGGCCTGGCCCAGTGATCATCACCGTGTCCGCGGACAGCCGGGTATCGCGGGTATGCAGGTTCCAGCGCGAGCCGCTCACCGACATCTGAATCAGTTCGCCGCGAACCACTTTCAGCCCCACCATGTCGGCGACCCAGCGCAGATACCGAGCCCAGGTGTCATGTGTGGGCGCCGGCCTGCCCCGGTCGACCCAGCCGACGAACTGGTCCGTGGCGACCAGGTACGCCTGCCAGCTCCAGCGCATCATCCGTTCGTCAATCTCGGCGTTGCGACCCGGCACCAGCGCCGACCGGTACGGGAAGCCGATGTCTTTCTCGGGGCTGGTGCCGAGCCGCTGCCGGCCGTCCGTCCAGCCGCCGCCGGCGATCCAGTTCGCCGCCACCGACGACCGTTCAATAGCCAGCACCTCGGGCGTATCGACACCCATCTCCTGCAGGACCGCGGCCTTCGCGGCCACTGCTACCGCCTTTGCGCCGGCACCGATAATGGCGAGGGTTTCACTCATAGGGCCGCACCCGCCCACCAGGGGCCATTCGGTACGCGGCACGGACGCGCCCGGTTCGCCAGCAAGCCGGCGAATGATGCGTCGCCCACGTCCCCCACCTCCGTCTGCTTAGCTCAGGCTGCCCTAACTTTTCTGTACGCTACCCTATATTCGCGGGGCACACACGCTCGCCCCGAGGGAGCTATCGAGTGCCTGTTACCTCTGGCCCGTCGGGGGCGTCGCCGACTGGGTTCGTGCCATTTCCCGCAGATCGGGCCGCGGCATACCGCGCGGCGGGCTACTGGACCGGGCGCCCTTTGGACTCGATCCTGCGGGATGCGGCCGCGCACTGGCCCGCCCGGCCCGCCGTGCGCGATGCCCACGCCGTCCTTAGCTATGCCGACCTCGACCAGCTCGCCGACCAAGCCGCGGCGGGGTTCGCCGCCCTGCCGATCGCGCCGGGCGATCGCGTGCTGCTGCAATTGCCGAACTCCTGCCGCTTCGCCGTCGCGCTGTTCGGTTTGCTACGAGCCGGTGCGGTCCCCGTCATGTGCCTGCCGGGGCACCGGCTGGCGGAGCTGACCCACTTCGCCAAGGTCAGTGAGGCGGTGGCGCTGGTCGTCGCCGACACCGCGGCCGGTTTCGACTACCGTCCGATGGCCGAGCAACTCGCGACCGCGCATCCGCCGCTGCGGCACGTCGTCGTCGACGGCGACCCCGGCCCCTTCCTGGCCTGGCCGGATCTGCCCGGCGGTACCGCACCCGAAGTGGTGGTCGACCCGTCTGCCCCCGCGCTGCTGTTGGTCTCCGGCGGCACCACCGGCCTGCCCAAGCTGATACCGCGCACGCACGACGACTACGTCTACAACGCCACCGCCAGCGCGCAACTGTGCGAGTTGACCAGCTCCGACGTGTACCTGGTGGTGTTGCCGGCGGCACACAACTTTCCGCTGGCGTGCCCGGGCCTGTTCGGGGCCCTCAGTGTTGGCGCCACCGTCGTGTTCACCGACGACCCAAGCCCGGAGTCGGCATTCGCCACGATCGAGCGCACCGGCGTTACGGTCACCGCGTTGGTGCCGGCATTGGCGAAATTGTGGGCGCAGGCCTGCGATTGGGAGCCTGTGACACCGAAGTCGTTGCGGCTGTTGCAGGTTGGCGGGTCAAAGCTGGAACCCGAAGATGCCCGTGCGGTGCGGGAAGCCTTGACCCCGGGACTGCAACAGGTGTTCGGCATGGCGGAGGGGCTGCTCAATTTCACCCGACTCGACGATCCGCCGGACCTGCTCGACCACACCCAGGGCCGACCGATGAGCCCGGGCGACGAAGTGCGGGTGGTCGATGCGGACGGCGCGCTCGTGGCGCCCGGCGGTGAGGGCGAACTGCTGGTGCGGGGACCCTACACCCTCAACGGCTACTTCCGCGCCGCGCGCGACAACCAGCGCAGTTTTGATGCCGAGGGCTTCTACCGCAGTGGCGACCTGGTGCGGCTGCGCGAGGACGGGTACCTGGTGGTCACCGGGCGCGTCAAGGATGTGATCTGCCGATGCGGTGAAACGATCGGCGCCCAGGACATCGAGGAGCAGCTGCTGACCCATCCGGCGATCTGGTCGGTGGCGGCGGTGCCACTGCCCGATCCTGATCTGGGTGAAAAAATCTGTGCCGCAGTAGTTTTCGGTGGTCAGCCGGTCACCCTGGCGGAGCTGAACGCCCATCTCGACGGGCGTGGCGTCGCCACCCATGCCCGGCTCGACCAGCTGGTCGCACTGCCGACGTTACCGATGACGCCGATCGGGAAGGTCGACAAGAAGGCGATCGTCGCGCAGCTCACCGCGCGGTAGACCGCCACCGCCGCAGCAACCTGCGCCCCCTTCGCGCCTGCCGCACTGCCCTATCCGAGCGACCGCCGGTAACACGTTGCCCGGTACCACTTGAGATGTCGTAATAGCAGACGGTAGTGTTCTCTAAATTCAACGGCGCAGGGGAAGAACTGGGGCAATGACAGGTTCGGGGTTATACGGTTTCCTGACCGTCGTTTCGCTGGTGCTGATGCTGATAGCGGCGTCCTTTGCCGCCGTCTATGTCAGGCGGCTCAGTAAGCAACCGACTACTGCGGTCAGCGAAGAACCGGGCAGCGCGCGAGTGGTGGTGCAGAAATTTCGCCACCGCGAACCCATGTCGCAAGACGAGTGGGAGTACGCAACGCGGGTCATCACCAACCGCGGATCGTTGCTCGCGCTTTCCATCCCCGGCATGGTGTTCCTGCTGGGCTGCTTCTTTGTGTTCGGCAGCCTGGAGCACCTGCACGGCGCGACGCCCTCGGAGCGGACATTTCTGGGCGTGATCCCGATGCTGACCTCGACCAACCTGGCCCTTCGGATGCTGGGCAGCGCCAGGCTGAAACGGCGCCTCAAAAAGGCCGGGAGGTGATCCGATGAGTCGTCGCTCCGTAGGACGAACCGCCCTGTCCCGAGGGTGGATGCCGTTGGTCGCCGTTATAGCGATCGGAGTCGGCGGGTTGTGCGTCTACAAGGTGCATGAGTTCTCCGAGCCCGCCCCGGTCATCACCGTCAACGGACCGCAGGCGCCCGAACAGACCACACCCAAGCGGCTCACCTACGAGTTGTTCGGATCTTCCGGCGACGGCGGAAAACTGGTGTACGTCGATATCGACGGACACCCACACCAATTCGACTTCGCGACCCTGCCGTGGACACACACCGAAACCACCACGCTCACCGTGGTGTCCGGCAGCGTCTCGGCACACAGCCGGGGCGGCCAGATCGGTTGCCGGATATTGGTCAACGGTGTGGTCCGCGATGAGCAGTCCACCACGCATGAGAACGCCGATGTCATCTGCCGGGTGAAGTCCGCATGAGCGAGCATCGGGCGAAACGACCCTTCATCGCCAGGGGCGTACGCGCCCTGGCGATACCGATCATCGTCTTCTGGGCCCTGATCGCCGTGACGACGAACACCTTCATGCCCCAAGTGGAAAGGGTCGCAGAGGAACTCGCGGGCCCCATGATCCCGCACTACGCACCCTCGCAGCGGTCCATGCTGCACATTGGGGAGAAGTTTCGCGAGTCGAACTCGACCAGCCTGACCATGGTGGTGTTCGAAGCCGACCGGCCGCTGGGCGATCAGGACCACCGGTACTACGACGACCTGATGCGCCGGTTGAAGCGAGACCCCAAGCACGTCCAGTACGTGATGGACCTGTGGGGCAAGCCAATCACCTCGGCAGGGGCGCAAAGTGTCGATGGCAAAGCCACTTACGTGCTGCTGCGCCTTGCCGGCGATATCGGTCAGATCCAGGCGAATGAGTCGGTGCAAGCCGTTCGGGACATCGTCAAGAAGGACACGCCCCCGCCCGGGCTGAAGGTCTATGTCAGCGGCGCGGCGCCGCTCGCATCCGACACCCTGTCGATCGCCAACGCGAGCTTGAACAACGTCACCATCGTGACGATCTTCTTGATCATCGCGATGCTGCTGCTGGTCTATCGATCTTTCAGCACGCTGCTGGTGCCGTTGGCCGGAGTCCTGATCGAGATGCTCGTCGCCAAGGGAATCGTCGCCACCCTCGGCCACCTGGGCTATATCGAGCTGTCCTCTTTCGCGGTGAACATCGTGATCGCGCTGACCCTGGGCGCCGGAACGGACTACGGCATCTTCCTGATGGGTCGATACCACGAGGCGCGCCTGGCCGGCGAGAGCCGGGAGGACGCCTTCTATACGGCGTATCGCGGTGTGGCGCCGATCATCATCGGCTCGGGCCTGACCATCGCGGGAGCGTGTTACTGCCTGACGTTGGCGCGGCTCAACTACTTCCACACCATGGGGCCGGCGGTCGCCATCACCATGCTGTTCACCATCGCCGCGGCGCTGACGCTCGGTCCGGCGCTGCTCACCGTAGGCAGCCTGTTCGGGCTTTTCGATCCGAAACAACAGGCCAAGGCGCATCTTTACCGGCGCATCGGTGCGAGTGTGGTGCGGTGGCCGGTGCCGATCCTGGCAGCAAGTGCTGCGGTCGTCCTGTTCGGCGCGGTGTTCGTGCCGACGTATCGGGTGAACTACGACGACCGCCAATATCAGCCGGCCGACGCTCCGGCCAACGTGGGCTTCGCCGCGGCGGACCGCCACTTCCCCAAGAGCAAACTGTTCTCCGAGATGTTGATGGTCGAGACGGACCATGACATGCGCAACTCCGCCGATTTCATCTCGCTGGACCGGGTGGCCAAGGCGCTCATCCGGCTACACGGTGTGGCGATGGTGCAGAGCATCACCCGGCCGCTGGGTCGAGCGCTGGAACACGCCACGCTGCCCTATCTGTTCACCACTCAGGGAAGCGGCAACGGGCAGCAGCTTCCGTTCAACCGGGAGCAGAATGCTAACACCGATCAGCAGGCGAAGATTCAGGCGAACACCGTCGAGGTGCTGGACCGATTGATCGGGCTGTTCCAGCACATGTCCGACGAGATGCACCAGACAGTGCTCACCATGGAGGACATGCAGCGGGTCACCATGGAGCTGGACGAGGAGCTGTCCAATCTCGACGACTTCTTCCGCCCGATCCGCAGTTACTTCTATTGGGAGAAACACTGTTTCGACATCCCGGTGTGCTGGGCGTTCAGGTCGCTGTTCGACGCGCTCGACGGCATCGACAAGATGGCCGAGGACATCAAGGACGCAGTCGGTTCGCTCGAGGTGATCGACCGCCTGCTGCCGCAGATGATTACGCAGATGAAGATCATGCGGGACGACACCATGGCGCTGCAGGCGCTGCTGGTCAACACCTACGGATCCGCCGATCTGCAGTCCATCCAGACCGACCAGACCTTCGACGACATGATCAACGTCGGCCTCGATTTCGACCGGTCCCGCAGCGACGACTTCTTCTACATCCCCAGAGAGGGTTTTGAGAACGAAGACGTCAAAGTCGGTATCACACTGATGATGTCGCCGGACGGTAAGGCGGCACGCTTTATCGTCACGCACGAAGGCGACGCCATGGGACCCGAGGGCGTGGAACATGTCGAGGCATTCCCCGACGCGATCACCACGGTGCTCAAGGAAACGTCGTTGGTCGGCGCGAGGGTCTATATCGGCGGCTCGGGATCGAACGACCGAGATATCAAGGAGTACGCAATGTCCGATCTGCTGATCGCGGCGATCGCGGCCTTCGTGCTTATCTTCCTGATCATGATGTTCCTAACGCGAAGTCTGGTGGCCGCGTTGGTGATTCCGGGCACGGTCGCATTCTCCTACGCGGGGGCGTTCGGCCTGTCGGTGCTGGTATGGCAGCACCTCATTGGCTTGCACCTGCACTGGTTGGTGCTGCCGCTGACGTTTATCATCCTGGTCGCGGTGGGTTCGGACTACAACCTGCTGTTGATCGCCCGGGTGAAGGAGGAGATCCACGCCGGGATCAACACCGGTCTGATCCGTGCGCTCGGCAGCACCGGTGGCGTGGTGACTTCCGCCGGTCTGGTGTTCGCTTTCACCATGCTGGCCATGCTGACCAGCGATCTGCGCACGATCGGCCAGGTCGGTTCCACGGTGTGTATCGGCCTGCTGCTCGACACGCTGATCGTGCGCTCGTTCGTCGTGCCGTGCATCCTGCGGATCCTGGGGCCGTGGTTCTGGTGGCCGACATTCGTGCGCCCCCGTCCGCTCCGGCAGCGGCCGTCGGCTCCGCCGGCCGTCGTATCCAGTTGACGGCTCGGGCTTTCGGCGATAATTATGTCGCCGGAATCACGGCCAATTCATCTGGGTGATGGACACGCGCTTCAGGGACGACGATGGCTACCTCCGACGCGGCGAGTGGCGCCTGCCGACCGCATACTCGCGCGCCCGGTTCACAACCGACAGACGATGGCCGGACGCCGGCGGCCCGCCAATGCCCGATCAGGTGGAGACCTTGCTGGATTTGCTGTACAGCACTTGGAAACTCGCCCGCCACATCGCTCGCAGCGAGCCTGAGCTGTTCGACGCCCAAAACCGTTGAAATATCGCTTTTTACGCTCGACCGGCCATCACCAAAGCCTCCCGCGCGGCGAGCGCGAGGGCACCGGCGGTGGCGAAGCGCCGCTTGGGCTCTTTGGCCATCCCCCGCGCGACGACCCCGTCAAAGCTGCTGAGAGCCGGGATATCTGCGCCCGGCCGCGGGACCGGCTGCTGCAGGTGGCCGCCGTGGACCACTGCCAGGCTGTCACACGGATATGGCGGATGCCCCGTCAGGCACTCGTAAAAGACACAAGTCAGCGCGTAGATGTCGGACCGAAACGTCGTCGCGTCACCGGTGAGCGTCTCGGGGGCCGCGTACGCGTGTTGCAGCGGATGCGCGTCGACCAGGGGCTCGTTCGCGAGATAACGGAACCCGGCCAATAGAACTATGCGGTCCCGACCGACCAAGATATTGCCTGGGTGGACATTGCGATGCATCCAGTCCTGTAGGTGCAACGCGTCGAGCGCCGTGGCAACCTGGCTTACCAACCCGACCGCCCGCGCCGGCGACAATCGCGGGTGGCGGACAAGCACCCGCTCGAGATCGATGCCGTCGATCACCGGCATGACGATGCAGGAGCGTCCGTCGATCTCGCCCCATTCATAGATCGGCACCAGGTGCGGTTCTGCCAGGTGGACCCGCGCGGCGGGCGGGAGGTTGCGCGACAGCCGTTGCCGAAACGACCGATCCGCGCAATGCCAAGGCAGGACGACCTTCACGGCAACTATCCCGCCCGGGGTCGGGCGCTCGGCTTCATACACCCGGGCGAGTTGTCCGCGCCCCAGCAGTCGCAGCAAGCGAAACGGGCCGAATCGTGATCCCACCCGGCAGGACGCGTCACCACCCAAACGAAACTCGTCTCTCAACCGGGCGATCGCGTCGGCCCGCGTGAGTTCGCGCAGCTGCAACGCACTTTCATAATCGGCGAGGCAGAACGACAGATCGCCGCTCTTTGCAGACGCTGGGTCTTGATCGGCGAACCGGACCGGCTGCAGGCGACGGCCACGGTTGCCCTGACAACCGCACACTGCGCAGCACGGCTGCGCAGTCACTACGCCGCTTTCACCGCATGAACGCTACCGGTGGGGAAATCGCGGCGCCACCATGACCGGATCAACCTTGCCATTGACTAATGTCACCATTTGATATTGACTGCATTGATGAACGACGGCGTTCGGGTGGCAAGTTCGGTGCGACGGCAGCCGACCACCGGGCCCGCCACCGGAACGGCGGGGTGAGAAGTGTTCGGGCCCTTGGGCAGAGTGTTCAGCCGGTCGGCGACGAGCCACGATGCCCTGGCAGTCGTCACCGGCGCCGCCAGCGGAATCGGTGCCGCCTTCGCCGTCGAACTGGCCCGCCGCGGCGGCGCGGTCGTGTGCAGTGACATCGACGATGCGAAGGCCGGGGAGACCGCCGAGGCGATCATCAAGAACGGTGCCGACGCCAGGGTAATCCACTGCGACGTCTCCCGCTTCGACGATGTCGTTGCCCTGGCCGAACAGGCCCAGGCCTGGTTCGGCGCACCGCCCACACTGGTGGTCAACAACGCCGGCGTGGCGGTGGCCGGTGCCGCAATCGGCGAGACGCCAATCGACGATTGGGCGTGGATCCTCAACGTGAACCTGTGGGGAGCCATTCACGGCTGCCATGTGTTCGCCCCCATCCTGCGCGATGCCCCGCGCCTGCCCGCGCCGAGAGGCATCATCAATGTCGCATCGGCAGCGGCCTACGGCGCGGCCCCCGGGATGGGCGCCTACAACGTCAGCAAGGCCGGCGTCTTGTCGCTCTCCGAGACACTCGCCGCCGAATTGTCCGGCAGCAGAGTCGAGGTCACCGCTTTGTGCCCAACCTTTGTCAGGACCAACATCGTCGAGGCCGGTCACATCAGTACCGAATACGGTGAGATGGGCGAGCGGTTCATGCGCTGGATCGGACGTTCGGCGGACAAGGTCGCACGCACCTGCCTGGACGCCCATGATCGGGGCGAGTTGTATTGCATGCCGCAGCTTGAAGCCAAGATCGGTTGGAACATCAAGCGTTTGGCGCCGGGCACCTTCACCCGCGCAGTCGGCCTCGCATCCCGGGTGGGAAATACCTAATCTCCGGGCCGTTTCAAAAGATTGGAAAGGAGCGCTTGGTGGCCATCGAGATGGAAGCCATGCTTACCAAGATCAAAGACCGCCAGTGGGCGCTGGCCGATATCGACTGGGAAGCCCCGGGCGCCGACACCATCCGGGCGGAATTCCGGCCGAAGCTCAAAGCCTTCATGGCCGACCTCTGCTGGATCGAGAACATCGGCGCCCGCGGTTTCGCGGCCCTGGCCAAAAAGGCACCCAATCCGACGATCGCGGAGATCTACCGGTACTTCCACGCCGAAGAGCAACGCCACGCCAACGCCGAGCTGGCCCTGATGAAGCGGTGGGGCATGCTCGACGACGGGGAATTGCCGGAGCCCAACGTCAACATCCGGTTGGCCATCGACTGGCTCGACACCTACGCAGACGACATGCCACTGTCGGTGTTGGGCACGGTCATCCCGATGCTGGAGGTGGCCCTGGACGGGGCCCTGCTGAAGTTCCTGCTGGACTCCGTGACGGACCCCGTTTGTCATGAGGTCTTCGAGAAGATCAACAACGACGAATCCAGGCACATAGCAGTCGATTTCGCGGTCCTCGACATGATCGGAAACGCCACCGCGCGCCGGCTGGCCATCGAATTCGTGGGCACCGTCGCGACGCCGGGCCTGATCATCGGCGCATTGATGTATGTGCCGCTGCTGAACCGCATCCGCAACGAGATGGCCGGCATGGGCATGGACGCCGAGCGGCTCTACAACGCGGTCAAGCGATTCAAGCAACTCGGAGAGCGCGGCGAGCGGACCGCGCGGGTGCCCGCCTACCGCGTCCTCAAGCGGCACGCCGCAATGGTGGTCAATCCGCGCCACCCCTACCACCTGCTGGCCAATTCCATGGTCTGGCTGTCCGAGCGTTATCCCCGCCCACTGCTCAAGCCGGTGCCAACCTGGTTCCGGGAACTCACCCACGAACCGGCGGCATGACCATGAGCGAGGAGCACACCTACGCCACGCTCATCGTTGGAGCCGGCTTCACCGGACTCGGTGCGGCCATCCGACTGGCCGAGGCCGGCGTCACCGACGTCCTCGTCCTGGAGCGCGGCGACCGGGTGGGTGGCACGTGGCGAGACACCCGGTACCCGGGCGCCAGCTGTGACATCCCGTCTCTGCTCTACTCGTTCTCGTTCGTCAAGAACCCACGTTGGTCACGGACCTACTCCCCCGCGCCGGAGATCTGCCAGCACATCGAAGAGATGGCAACGAGATTCGATATCCGTCGCCAGATCCGGTTCGGCCGCCAAGTCACCGGCCTGACCTTCGACGAGGACACGGGCGTCTGGACCGTGCAGACCAGCGATCACAACCGCTTTCGTGCCCGCACCGTTATTTTGGCCGCCGGACCCCTTTCCGACGCCAGCCTGCCCGACATCCGCGGGCTGGACAGCTACCGTGGCCACAAGATTCACAGCGCGCGTTGGGATTCCGATTACGACTTCACCGGCAAGCGGGTCGCGGTCATCGGCACCGGCGCCAGCGCAATCCAAATCATCCCGGAACTGGTGAAGCAGGCCGGATTCGTCAAGGTGTTC
>NZ_HG964937.1:566487-639517 GCF_000613245.1 Mycobacterium asiaticum DSM 44297 | reverse complement strand
ATCCTCGGCGTGTTCCTCGCCGCTGCCCGAACAGTTCGCCCGGCAGCTGCTGTTCTGGGGACACGAAGCCACCGCGACGGCGATGGTGTGGAATACGCCGCTCACCTCGCTGGTGGCCCGGTTAGGCCAGGCGCACATCCGGGCGCAGGTCAAAGACCCCTGGCTACGCCGTCAACTCACCCCGGACTTCACGCCCGGCTGCAAGCGAATGCTGGTGTCCAGCGACTACTACCCCGCGCTACAGCGCGATAACTGCAAGCTGATCGACTGGCCGATAGCCACTTTGAGCCCGGCGGGCATCCGGACCAGTGACGGCATCGAACACCACCTCGACTGCATCGTGTTTGCCACCGGGTACGACGTGCACCTGACCGGGCCACCCTTTCCGATCACCGGCTTGGGTGGCCGGTCACTGGCCGAGGATTGGGCCGGCGGCGGCCAGGCGTACAAAAGCATCAACGTGCACGGTTACCCGAACCTGTTTTTCATGACCGGCCCCAATTCCGGGCCCGGCCACAACTCGCTGCTGGTCTACATCGAGGGTCAACTCGACTATGCGGTCCGCGGCATCACCACAATCCTCGACAACGACCTGCGGTATCTGGATGTGCGGGCAGACGTCCAGCGGCAGCACAACGAGGACATCCAGCGCCGGCTGACCAGGACGACCTGGATGTCGGGTTGCCGCAGCTGGTACCTCACCAAAGATGGTTTCAACGCATCGATGTACCCGGGCACCGCGACGCAGTATCTTCGCCAGATGCGTGATTTCCGCTTCCGGCACTACACCGCAGTCGCCCACGACCGCGTCGCCGCGACGGCCTGACGGGCGGTACGCCTTGGCAGTCGAACGACCACTCGACCGATCGTCGAGACCCGATCCCGGCACGATCGCCAGCGTGTTGCACAACGTGCGCCGCGCGCCGCACCGCGTCCGGCGCCAGTCGCGCGAGTTCGTCGAGACGGCGGTGACCCAGCTGTTCGACGCAGCGGTACGCCAGCCGCACGGCGCCGCCGCGTCCGGCGAGTACCGCATCGAAGAATTGGCCCGGCTGGCCGGTACCACCACCCGCAACATCCGCGTCTACCGCGACCGCGGCCTGCTGCCGCCGCCCCTGCGCGTCGGACGGATCGCATTATTCAACGACACCCATCTGACCCGGCTGCGCCTGATCACCTCGATGCTCGACCGTGGTTACAACATCGCCCACGTTCGGGAGATGCTCGGCGCCTGGGAGGAAGGAAAGAACCTGGGCGACGTTCTGGGACTGGAGACCGCCATCGTGGGCAGTTGGGCCACCGAAAAGCCGCAGACCATGTCGGTGGACGAAGCCCGCCGGCTCGTCGACAGCCAACGCGCCTTCGACCGTCTCGTGGAACTGCGGGTGATTCGCCTCGAAGGTGACCGGGCGACCGTTACCCGGCCCAAACTCATCGAAGCCTTCAACGAGGTCCGGGGCTATGGCGTCAGCACCGACAAGCTGATCGACCTGCACGAGCAGATCCTGCCCAAGATCGACGAGATCAGCGACTTGCTGGTGCGCGCGGGCTTCGAACACGTCGCGGACCGCATCAAACCCGGTGAAGCGCTGCCCGCGGACGCCGAGGTCGCCGAGCTGATCACCATGCTGGTCCGGTTCCGTACCCAGGCGGTCGCCACGGTCACCGCCACGTTGGCGTCATCGATCGAGTCGACGATCGAGTCGTTGGTCAGCCGGCTCCTGTCGGAATATCTCGAGAAAGCGGCGGGATCGGATGCCGCCCCGCAACCGGCGCAATAGCGGCTAGCCGCCGTTGTCCTGTTGCCGCTCAACCAGATACGGGGCCAGGGTGGATAGCTTTTCGCAGGTCTCCTCGAATTCCCGCTCAGCGTCCGAGGCTTCGATGATGCCGGCTCCGGCCCGCAGCCAGGTCCGGCCGTCACGTTCGTAGGCCGCCCGCAATGTCAGCGCCGCGTCTAGGCCACCATCGGCCGAGAACATCACCACCGCACCGGAATACAGTCCGCGCGGCCCCTCGTCGAGGCGCAGGATGGCTTCCACACCGTCGGCTTTCGGGATGCCCGACGCGGTGACCGCCGGGAAGAGCGCCTCCAGTGCATCCATCCGGTCGCTCGACGGGTCCAGCCGTCCGGTGATCGTTGAACCGAGGTGCTGCACGCTGCCGCGCTCGCGCACCGCCATGAAATCGACGACGGCCGCCGTCCCCGGCTCGGCGATCTCGGCGATCTCCTGCAGCGAGGTACGAACCGAGATTGCATGCTCCACAATCTCTTTCGGATTCGATTCCAGATCGTCGCGGGCCTGGCGGTCAGGGCCGGCGCCGCGACCCAGCGCTCGGGTTCCCGCCAGCGGCTCGGTGACCACCACTCCGTCCGGGCTAACAGCGGTGACCAACTCGGGACTGTAGCCCAGCGCCCGGATGCCGCCGAGCCTGAGCAGGAACGACCGAACCGGCGTGTTGTTCCGACGCCCCAGTCGGTAGCTGGACGGAAAGTCGAGCGGGAAGGGCACTTCGACCGAACGCGAGAGGATCACCTTGTGGTAGTTGCCCGTGACGATCTCACCGACGGCGGTGGCTACCCGGTCGCGGTAGCGGGACGGGTCGACGGAAAGATCCACCGCGCGGGACCGCGGCACCTCACGAAGCCCGTCGTCAAGTAGCCGCTGCACCGCTTCCCGCTCGCGCGTCGCGGCACCCGAGAGGCGAACCTCATCCTGGGTGATCGAGATACAGCTGCGGGCCCAGAAGACTCGTGCCAGCGGTGTGTGCGGGGCCAGCCGTTGCTGCAGTCCGTACCGATACACGCCGAATTCGAACGCGACCCAGCCGAATGCCCGGTCCGTCTCCAGCAACAACCGGTCGACGGCTTCGCCCAGGACCGCGGCGGGCCGCCCCGACCACTGCTGACGACGGGTCACGCCATCGCGGGTGACTCGCAGCTCGTCACTGTCCAGCTCGACCATGGCCTGCACGCCCATGGCCAGCGTCCATTGCCCGTCGTATTCGTAGAGCAGATATTCCTCGCCGGCCGGCTCGACCAAGACGGCCGCAAGCTCGCCTGCGAGATCAGCGGGGGCGATGCCGGCAGGTAGGGGCAGGTTCAGTGACGCAGTGCTGACAGAACTCGTCTCCACCCCGGCCTCCATCACAAAAGTAAATGTAGCCTAACCTACACCGGAGCGCGCGACCCCCTCGAGACATCCGGCCGGCACTGATGCCCCAGCCACCGTTCACCGGCAATCGCCGAACGTTTCCGAACCGTTCACCTGAGCGCCGCTTGCCCGACGGGCCGGGATCCCCGCCCACTTTTACGATCCAACCGAACGATCGGACGCAGCACTCGAGACAGCACGGCAAGGGGAGGACGGGGTCATGTTCATCATCCGGACCACCGACGGTGAAGAAATCAAGGGCGACTCCGAGAACCTGTCGATCAACCACGAGACCGGCGTGCTCACCGTCCGCACCGTCGACGGCTTCGAAGAAACCACCACCCACTACTCGCCGGCTGGGTGGCGCTCGGTGACGCACCGGAAGAAAGACATCGGTGTCGCGCCGTCCCGCCTTTCTTCGGTTCGCTGACGCGACACAAATCTCCCAGCGAATTAACAGCTGATTGGTACCGGATCCACACTTATAGCCGGGAAAACGCTTTAGCCAGCGGAGTTCGGGTTTTGGCTCGTTACGCGGGTGTTTCGCTGCCCGTACTCACCGGATAAATTGCAGGAAATCGCCGTTTCCGGCGAAATTCCGAGTGGCGGTTCGCCAAAAGCGCAAGCTAAATTCTCAGCGTTATCTGGGATGTCGTGGTCGCCTTGAGAAAGCCTGGACGGTCAGTACTTCCTCAACCGCCGCACGACGCTAGGGAGGTGCCGGGTGCTGCATGAGTTCTGGGAAAACTTCACGCACAACCTGTTCAAGCCGCTACTGCTGTTCTTCTACTTCGGCTTCTTGATCCCGATCCTCAAGGTGCGGTTCGAGTTCCCCTACGTGATCTACCAGGGGTTGACCATGTACCTGCTGCTGGCGATCGGCTGGCACGGGGGCGAGGAACTCGCGAAGATCAAGCCGTCCAGCATCGGCGTCATCGTCGGTTTCATGGTGGTGGGCTTCCTGCTGAACTTCCTCATCGGCGGCATCGCCTACTACCTGCTGCGCTATCTCAGCCGGATGCGACGAGTCGACCGGGCCACGGTCGCCGGTTACTACGGGTCAGACTCGGCCGGCACGTTCGCCACCTGCGTCGCCGTGCTCACCAGCATCGGCATCGCGTTCAACGCCTACATGCCGGTCATGTTGGCCATCATGGAGATTCCGGGCTGTTTGGTGGCGCTCTACCTGGTGGCTCGGCTACGGCACCGCGGCATGGACGAAGCGGGCAACATGCCCGACGAACCCGGCTACACCCGCGCCAGGGTAGGTATCGGGCCCGGCACGGTCGCCCGGCCGGCCGAGGGCCACAGCGTGGAAAGTGAGCACCGCGAGATCGAGCAGGAGCTGTCTCTCGAGACGCGGGGTCCCGCAAAGAAACCCTCGCTGTTCTCTCGCGAACTGCTGCAGGAAGTCTTCCTCAACCCGGGGCTGTGCCTGCTGGTGGGCGGCATCATCATCGGCCTGGTGAGCGGACTGCAAGGCGAGAAGGTGGTGCACGACGACGACACCTTCTTCGTCACGGCCTTCCAGGGCGTGTTGGCGCTGTTCCTGCTCGAGATGGGCATGACCGCCTCCCGCAAGTTGCGCGACCTACGATCAGCCGGCAAGGGCTTCATTTTCTTCGGCCTGCTGGCGCCGAATCTGTTTGCCACACTAGGCATCATCGCGGCCCACAGCTATGCCGCCCTCACCGACGCCGACTTCAAGCCGGGAACGTACGTGCTGTTCGCGGTGCTGTGCGGAGCGGCGTCCTACATCGCCGTCCCTGCCGTCCATCGGCTCGCCATCCCCGAGGCCAGCCCGACGCTGCCGTTGGCGGCATCGCTGGGGTTGACGTTCTCCTACAACGTCACCATCGGCATCCCGCTCTACATCGAGATTGCCCGCATCGTCGGGCAGTGGTTCCATACGACCTGAAACAGCGCCTAGTCCAACAACATTCGCACAACAGCATCGGCGAGCAGTCGCCCGCGGTCAGTAAGCACCAGCGCATCGGGCCGAGCGAGGAGCAACCCGTCGTCGACCGCCACCCGGGCGCGCTCGCGTTCGGCCGCGTCCAGCAGGCTGATCGGTAAGCCCTGGCGCAGCCGGATTCGCAGCATCACCTCTTCGGTGTGCTGCGCGTCGGTATCGAGTTCCTCGTAGCCGGACACCGGCAGGGCGGCGGCGGCCAACAGATCCGCATAGGCGTTGGGATGCTTGACGTTCCACCATCGGGTGGCGCCGACGTAACCGTGCGCCCCTGGCCCCGCGCCCCACCACTGGCCGCCGTTCCAGTAGCCAAGATTGTGGCGGCACTCGCCGCCGGGCCGCGACCAGTTGGACACCTCGTACCAGCTCAGGCCGGCCGCGTGCAGGCGCTCGTCGACCAGTTCGTAACGGCGGGCCAGCACGTCGTTGTCCGGGGCGGACAGCTCGCCGCGACGGACCCGCCGCGCCAGCGCGGTGCCCTCCTCGACCACGAGCGCGTACGCGGACACGTGGTCGACGCCGGTCTCGATCGCCGTGTCCACCGAGCGCAGCAGGTCGTCGTCGGTTTCGCCGGGCGTGCCATAGATCAGGTCCAGGCTGACGTGCTCGAAGCCCAGCTCGAGTGCCTCCCGGGCGGCGCCCGCGGACCGGTTCGGGGTATGCACCCGGTCCAGCACGCCCAGCACGTGCGGGACCACCGATTGCATGCCCAGTGACACGCGGGTGTAGCCGGCCGACCGGATCGCCTCGAAGAACTCTGGCCAGGTGGATTCGGGGTTGGCCTCGGTGGTGATCTCGGCGTGGGGCGCCAGCTCGAAATGCTCGCGGACCATGTCGAGCAGGGTGGTCAGGCGTGCCCCACCCAGCAGGGATGGCGTGCCGCCCCCGACGAACACGGTGTCCAGCGTCGGCCCGTCCAGGCGCGCGCTCGCCAGCTCGAGCTCAGCGCGCAACGCGTCCAACCACGCGTCCGGGTTAACCCCGCCCAGCTCCGCCGGGGTGTAGGTGTTGAAGTCGCAGTAACCGCAGCGGGTGATGCAGAACGGAACGTGCACGTAAAGGCCGAACGGCCGACCGGGAATTGGCTGCATTGCCGGCAGGTCTACCGCCGCCTGAACAGGTGCCATGGCCAAATCTTGGCATGACGCTCCCGATCGGGCAGTTTTCCCAGGTGGTTCCCGGTTTTGTTTACCTAGCTACCCAGCTTTGCCAACTAGTTTTAATCACCGTGAGACGAAATTTGACCTGGTAGCAACGGTGTGGCCGATTCATGGCAGAATGGCAGGCGTGACCGTCGCGAATTCGAGCCTGCGTGTAGCGCTGGTGGCCCGACGGCACATCGACCTCAAGCGCGTTTGCAGCTGTTGCTGTCTGCCTTGATGTCGTAGACCCAGCCCACCACCTACTTCTGGCTGCCGGATCTGCGCCGCCGGGACCATCGGTGAGCTGCGCGGGATCCAGCCCAGTTTGTTTGCGAAGGAGATCCGCAATGACCGCAGCACGCCCCGCAAAGGCGCCCCGTAATGAGGGGCAGTGGGCGCTCGGGAATCGCGAGCCGCTCAACGGCAACGAGGAGATGAAGCAGGCCGGCGCGCCGCTCGAGGTGCGGGAGCGCATCGAGAACATCTACGCCAAGAACGGGTTCGACAGCATCGACAAGAGCGACCTGCGTGGCCGGTTCCGCTGGTGGGGCCTGTACACCCAGCGCGAGCAGGGCTACGACGGCTCGTTCACCGGCGACGACAACATGGACATGCTCGAGGCCCGGTACTTCATGATGCGGGTGCGCTGCGACGGCGGCGCCATCTCGACGGCCGCGCTGCGCACGCTGGGCGAGATTTCCACCGAGTTCGCCCGCGACACCGCGGACATCTCCGACCGGGAGAACGTCCAGTACCACTGGATCGAGGTCGAGAACGTCCCCGAGATCTGGCGGCGGCTGGATGCTGTCGGACTGCAGACCGCCGAGGCGTGCGGTGACTGCCCGCGTGTGATTCTCGGGTCCCCGCTGGCCGGTGAATCGCTTGACGAGGTGCTCGACCCGACCTGGGCGATCGATGAGATCGTCCGCCGCTACATCGGCAAGCCGGATTTCGCCGACCTGCCGCGCAAGTACAAGACGGCTATCTCGGGCTTGCAGGACGTTGCCCACGAGATCAACGACATCGCGTTCATCGGCGTCAACCACCCCGAGCACGGCCCGGGCCTGGATTTGTGGGTCGGCGGCGGTCTGTCGACCAACCCGATGCTGGCCCAGCGGGTCGGTGTCTGGGTGCCGCTGAACGAGGTACCGGAGGTGTGGGCCGCGGTGACCTCGATCTTCCGTGACTACGGCTACCGCCGGCTGCGGGCGAAGGCGCGGCTGAAGTTCCTGATCAAGGACTGGGGCATCCAGAAGTTCCGCGAAGTTCTAGAAACCGAGTACCTCAAGCGCCCGTTGATCGACGGACCGGCGCCGACGCCGACGACCCACCCGATCGACCACGTCGGTGTACAACGAACCAAGAACGGACTCAACGCCGTCGGCGCCTCCCCCATCGCCGGGCGGGTATCAGGGACCATCCTGACCGCCGTTGCCGAACTTGCCGAGCGGGCGGGTTCGGACCGGATCCGGTTCACGCCATACCAGAAGCTGGTCATTCTCGACGTGCCTGACGACAAGTTGGACGAGACCATCGCCGGCCTGGAATCACTCGGCCTGCACACCCGGCCGTCGCATTGGCGTCGAAACCTGATGGCCTGCACCGGAATCGAGTTCTGCAAGTTGTCGTTCGCCGACACTCGGGTGCGCTCGCAGTCGCTGGTGCCTGAGCTGGAGAGGCGGCTGGAGGACATCAACGCCGAGCTGGATGTGCCGATCACCATCAACATCAACGGCTGCCCCAATTCCTGCGCGCGAATTCAGGTCGCCGACATCGGTTTCAAGGGTCAGATGGTCGACGACGGCAACGGCGGTTCGGTCGAGGGCTTCCAGGTGCACCTGGGGGGCAGCCTGGGTCTGGACAGCGGGTTCGGTCGCAAACTGCGCCAGCACAAGGTCACCAGCGAGGAGCTCGGTGACTACATCGACCGGGTGACGCGCAACTTCATCAAGCACCGCCATGAAGGTGAACGCTTCGCGCAGTGGGCAATCCGGGCCGAGGAGGACGACCTGAGATGACGGACGCGCCAAGACTGACCGAAGACGAGCTGCGCGAGTTGGCGGCGCGCGGTGCGGCCGAGCTCGAGGGGGCCGACGCCACCGAGTTGCTGCAGTGGACGGAGCGACACTTCGGCAACATCAACGGCCCGCGCGGATGGGCCACCTGCAATTACGTGGTGGCGTCCAACATGCAGGACGCCGTGCTGGTGGACCTCGCCGCCAAGGTGCGCCCCGGGGTGCCGGTGATGTTTCTGGACACCGGCTACCACTTCGTCGAAACCATCGGGACCCGGGACGCGATCGAATCGGTCTACGACATCCGGGTCGTCAATGTCACCCCGGAACACTCGGTGGCCGAGCAGGACAAGTTGCTGGGCAAGGACCTATTCGCCCGTGACCCAGGGGAATGCTGCCGGCTGCGCAAGGTAGTCCCGCTCGGTAAGGCGTTGCGCGGGTATTCGGCGTGGGTCACCGGGCTGCGCCGGGTGGACGCGCCCACCCGCGCCAACGCCCCGCTGATCAGCTTCGACGAGGCGTTCAAGCTGGTGAAGATCAACCCGCTGGCGGCCTGGTCAGACCAGGATATGGACGACTACATCACCAAGCACGATGTATTGGTCAATCCTCTTGTCTACGAAGGCTATCCGTCGATCGGCTGCGCCCCCTGCACGGCCAAGCCGATCGAGGGCGCCGACCCACGCAGCGGACGCTGGCAGGGCCTGGCCAAGACCGAATGCGGGTTGCACGCGTCGTGACCCCCCTCGTTTTGGTTGCGCACGGAAGTGCGGACCCGCGGTCGGCGGCCAACGCCCGGGCCGTCGGGGACCAGGTGGCGCGCTTGCGACCGGGTCTGGATGTGCGAGTTGCGTTCTGTGAGCACAATTCGCCCCCTCTTGTCGACGTACTGCGGGAATGCCCGGACCGGGCGGTCGTCGCTCCGCTGCTACTGGCGAACGCCTACCATGCACGGGTTGACATCCCGAGCCAGATCGCCGGCAGCGGCGCCGCCGACCGCGTGCTGCAGGCCGAGGTGCTCGGCGAGGACGACCGACTGGTGTCGGTGCTGCGACAGCGGGTGACGGAGCTGCGGGTTTCCCGGCGCGACAACCGGATCGGTGTGCTGGTGGTGGCGATCGGTTCCTCCGATGCCGTCGCCAACGCCCACACCGCCGAGGTGGCGCCCAGACTCTTGGCCGGTACTCGATGGGCCGCTGCGACAACGGCTTTCGCAACCCACCCGGAACCCTCTCTGGCTGAGTCGGTGCAGCGGTTGCGACACATGGGCGCACGCCGGGTGGTCATCGCCCCCTGGTTCCTCGCCCCGGCGCATCCCGGACCGGGTGGAGCGGTTCGCCCGGGACGCCGGCCTGGTGATGGCGGCACCGCTGGGTGCGCACCGGTTGGTGGCCGAGACGGTGTTGGCCCGCTTCGACCGGGCCGCAGGCGCGCGCATCGCGGCTTAGCAACGGCAACGGGCTGAGACCTTGCGAACGGTGTAACCCCCCCGTGACGGGGTATCCCCTATCGCTATGACCGCACTGCCGCCGGACTCCGAGCCGTCGAAAACCCCCGGCCTGGAACCAGGCGGGGCGTTGCGCCGGGTCCACGCCCCCCGACTCCGCACAGACATCCGGGGTCTCGGAATCTCAGCCGGTACCGAACCGACGAGTCACCCCGCTCGCGATCGCCAGCATCATCGTGGTCGCCATCTTCGTCGCGTTGTTTGTGGCCGTGGCCATCGGACTCGTGGCGCGCTGGTGAGCGCCTGAGCCGGTGCTCAGGCCGGCGTCAACTCGGACCGATCCTCATCGCCGTCGCGGGAGAGCGCGCTATCCGCGATTGACGGCACTCTGGTGGCACGCACATAGACGGTGTCACCGTCCTTCAATGCCAGCGCCTCGGCATCACCCCGGGTGATCTGCGCGGTGAACGGGCTGCCCGACGGAGCGGCGGTCAGTTCGACCCGGACCTCGAAACCCAGCGCCACCACCCGGTCGACCGTCGCCTTCACCACACCGATCGACTCGGCTGTGCCGTCGCCGCCGGCCACCGCCATGTCCGGCCGCCGGCCCACCCGGATGTCGTGCGGGCGCACCAGGGCGCCGTTCAGCGCGGACACCGCGCCGAGGAATGACATCACGAAGGCATTGGCAGGCGTGTCGTAAACCTCGGTCGGAGAACCGACTTGCTCGATACGGCCCTTGTTGAGCACGGCGATTCGGTCGGCCACGTCCAGCGCCTCGGCCTGGTCGTGGGTGACCAGCACGGTGGTGACGTGCACTTCGTCATGCAAGCGTCGCAGCCACGCCCGCAGATCCTCGCGGACCTTCGCGTCCAGGGCACCGAACGGCTCGTCGAGCAGCAGCACCTGGGGGTCCACCGCCAGCGCCCTGGCCAGCGCCATGCGCTGCCGCTGACCGCCGGAGAGCTGGTTGGGATAACGGTTCTGAAAACCGCTCAGGCCAACCACTTCCAGCAGATGGTCGACCTTCTCGTTGATCTCGGCCTTGGGACGCTTGCGGATCTTCAAGCCGTAGGCGACGTTGTTGCGCACGGTCAGGTGCTTGAACGCCGCGTAGTGCTGAAAGACGAAACCGATGCCACGCCGCTGCGGCGGTACCCGAGTGACGTCGCGACCGTTGATCGTCACCGTTCCCGAGTCGGGCTCGTCCAGACCGGCGATGGTGCGCAGTAACGTCGACTTGCCCGAGCCGCTCGGGCCCAGTAGGGCCGTCAGCGACCCGTGCGGCACCACGAAATCCACGTGGTCCAATGCGACGAAGTCACCGTATTGCTTGAACGCGTCGCGCACGACGATTGCGTGACTGCCTTGATCGGCTACGTTGGCCATCGTTGCGTCTCCTTGGTCCGGCCTATTTACTTACCCGCGCCCGACGGGCATCCAGCACTACCTGAACGATCAACACCAAAACCGCCACCGCCATCAGCAGCGTCGACAACGCGTACGCGCCGTACTCCGCGCCGCGGTTGTACCGGTCCGACACCAGCAGGGTCAGCGTCTGCGACTGGCCCGGGAGGTTGGACGACACCATGATCACCGCGCCGTACTCGCCGAGCGTGCGCGCGATGGTGAGCACGATGCCGTAGGTGAGCCCCCACCGGATGGACGGCAGCGTGATTCGCCAAAACGTTTGCCACCAGCCCGAACCCAGGGTCGCCGCGGCCTGTTCCTGATCGGTGCCCAGTTCGTGCAGCACGGGTTCGACCTCTCGCACCACGAACGGCAAGGTGACGAAGACGCTGGCCAGCACGATGCCAGGCAGGCCGAAGATGATCTTGAACCCGAGGTCACGCTCGACGAACCCCAGCGCGCCGCCGGCACCCCACAACACGATCAATGCCACACCGACAATCACCGGTGACACGGCGAAGGGCAGGTCGATGATCGCCTGCAGGACTCCCTTGCCGCGGAAACGGTTGCGCGCCAACACCAGCGCTGTCGGAATGCCGAACACCACATTGAGCGGCACGACGATCGCCACCACCAACAGGGAGAGGTTCAACGCGGATACCGCCGCGGGCGTACTGACCCAGTCGTAGAACTGGCCCAGCCCCGGCTGGAATGTGCGCCACAGGATCAGCACCACCGGAATGATAAGCAGCACAAGGATATACGCCAGGGCGGTGTAGCGAAGGAGGTAGCGGACCGAACGCGACGACGTCATGCCGACAGCTCCTCACGCTTGGCCACCCGGGCGCCGAAGAGGCGCAGGATCAGCAGCACGACGAACGAAATACTCAGCAGCACAATCGAGATCGCGGCGGCACCCACACGGTCGTCGTTCTCGATCAACGTCCGGATCCACTGCGACGACACCTCGGTCTTACCCGGCACCGCACCACCGATCAGCACCACCGAGCCGAACTCGCCGATGGCCCGGGAAAACGCCAGACCCGCGCCGGACAACAACGCGGGCAACAACGACGGCAGCACAACCGAGGTGAAGATCTTCGGGCCGTTGGCGCCCAGCGACGCCGCTGCCTCCTCGGTTTCGCGATCGATCTCCAGCAGCACCGGCTGAACCGCGCGCACCACGAACGGCAACGTCACGAACGCCAGGGCGATCCCGACGCCCCATTCGGTGTGCTGCAGGTGCAGACCGACCGGACTGTGGTTGCCGTACAGGGCGAGCATCACCAGGCTGGCCACGATCGTGGGCAGCGCAAACGGGAGATCGATGACCGCGTCGACGAGGCGCTTGCCGAAGAAGTCGTCGCGGACCAGCACCCAGGCGATCAGCAGCCCAAAGACCGTGTTCAGCAGCGTGACGACGACCGAGATGGTCAGCGTCACCCGCAACGACTCCACTGCCGCGTGCGACGTGACGGCCAGCCAGAACGCGTTCCAGCCGCCGTCAACCGCCTGCCACAGAATCGCGGCCAGCGGTAGCAGCACGATGACCGACAGCCATAAGGTCGCCACACCGACGCGAAGCGAGGTGCTGCCCGCGCGGCCCGCACCGCGCACGGGGGGCGCCTCGTCGCCGGGCTGTTTCGGGGTCGTGATCACGGTCATCCGGTGGCCTGCGTGTAGATCTTGGTGATGCTGCCCGCGCTCTTGTCGAACAGCTGCGGGTCGACCGTGGCCCAGCCGCCGAGATCGGCGATCGTCCACAGCTTCGCCGGCACCGGGAACTGGTCCCGGAAGGCGGCCGCCACCGATGGATCGACCGGCCGGAACCCGGCCTGCGCCCACAACCGCTGCGCCGCAGCGGTGTACTGGAAGTTCTTGAACGCTGTCGCGGCAGCAAGATGAGTACCTGTCACGATCACCGCCATCGGGTTCTCGATCTTGAAGGTCTGCGGCGGCGTGACGTGCTCGACCGGCTTGCCGGCGTGCTCAGCGGCGATGGCTTCGTTCTCATAACTGATCAGAACGTCGCCGCTGCCCTGGACGAAGACATCGGTCGCCTCCCGTCCCGAACCTGGACGCATTTTGACGTGTTCCCTTACCAATCGGTTGACAAACTCGATGCCCGCCTGGCCATTGCGGCCGCCTTCGCTTTTGACGGCGTACGGCGCCAGCAGATTCCACTTGGCCGAACCGGAGCTCAACGGGCTGGGGGTGATGACGTCGATCCCGGGGCGTAGCAGGTCATCCCAGTTTCTGATGTTTTTAGGGTTGCCCTTGCGCACCACCAGGGTCACCACCGACCCGAACGGAATGCCCTTGGTGGCATCGGTATTCCAGTCCTTGGCGACCTTGCCCGACTTGATCAGCCGGGTGATGTCCGGCTCGACAGAGAAGTTCACCAGATCGGCGGGCTTGCCTTCGGCGACACCGCGCGACTGGTCACCGGAGGCACCGTAGGAGGTGATGACCTGAACACCCTTGCCCTCTTCGGAGGCGTTGAACGCCGGAATCACCTTGCTCCAGCCGGGTTCCGCCACCGAATACGCGACCAGCGTGACAGTGGATTTTGCGTTGGCCAGTCCCCCGCCGCCGACGACGTCGCTGGGACCGCCACGGCATGCCGCCAGTACGCCGACGAGGCCGACGACAAGTGCCAGCGCGACGGCGTGTCGCCGACGCCGCACGCGTCTGACGTCGGGGAACATCTGCGACATTGATGGCCTTCCGGTGCGGGACATATGGATCGGGTGTCCCCGTAGCTACGGAATGGCAATCAAGCAAATTCGAGGAGCTTCACGAACTCACAACCAGGCCGCGCTCGGGTCGGGGAGTCAGCGACAACAGTGTGCGTCGGCCATGGGGCAAACCACCACGGCGCAAGTAGCGCAGCCGGACGCCACAACGTGGCGATCCAAAACACCGGCTGCTGCGTGCATGTCGCGAAGCCTAACAGAGTTCTCACAGCTGGCAATTCGACGGGCAACTCGGTGTGTGAGCAACGGACTCAGTGCGTGAGCAACCACGTCAGGAGCACCAAGGCGACCAGCGCGACCAGGATCAGCGTGACGTGCGAACGGGGCATCCGGCTATCCGGACGCCTCGTCGGAATGACGGGCTCGGCGCAGCAGCTGGATTCCCCTGCCCAGCGACGCATCTAGGACTGTTGCCAGGAAATACGCCACGAACAGAACGACCGGCATGACTGTCAGGGCCTGGAGCACGAAGGGCAGGCCGGAGAGCCACAATTCGACCCCGTCCCACCAACTCAAGAACCCGTTCACCGCGTCCACCCTATTGGTCCGGTCAATTGAAGCCAACGTGCGCCGAAAGGCGCGCGGGCGTTCCCGCCGCCCCGGTAACACCTAGGTTGCAGTGGTGGACGCGAAGCGGGTCGACGTTCGATGATGTCCGGATGGTCCTGCACGCCGACTCTGCCGACTCAGTCAACGACCACCTCGCATCTTCGGTCGACGAGCTGCCCGCGATACCAGAAACCACCGCGCTGGCGCCGATCGACGCGGCGGCCGCCGAACTCGACTCGCTGGCGCCCTACGTTTCCAGTTCGCCCTCGCGCAACCCGTTCCCCCCGATCGCCGACTACGCCTTCCTGTCCGACTGGGAAACCACCTGCCTGATCTCGCCGGCCGGCTCGGTGGAGTGGCTGTGCGTGCCGCGGCCGGATTCCCCCAGCGTGTTCGGCGCCATCCTGGACCGTAGCGCCGGCCACTTCCGGATCGGGCCGTACGGCGTCTCGGTGCCGTCGGCGCGGCGCTATCTGCCCGGCAGCCTGATCATGGAGACCACCTGGCAGACGCACACCGGCTGGCTGATCGTGCGTGACGCGCTGGTCATGGGTCGCTGGCACGACATCGAGCGCCGGTCCCGCACGCACCGGCGCACCCCGATGGACTGGGACGCCGAGCACATCCTGCTCCGCACGGTGCGGTGCGTCAGCGGCACGGTCGAACTGATGATGAGCTGCGAACCGGCTTTCGACTATCACCGCGTGGGCACCACCTGGGAGTACTCGGCCAACGCCTACGGCGAGGCGATCGCGCGGGCCGCCAAACAACCCGATGCACACCCGACTTTGCGGCTGACCACCAATCTCAACATCGGGCTGGAGGGCAGGGAAGCGCGCGCCCGTACCCGTATGAAAGAGGGCGACGACATCTTTGTGGCGCTGAGCTGGACGAAACACCCGGCGCCGCAGACCTACCAAGAGGCCGCCGACAAAATGTGGCAGACCACCGAATGTTGGCGGCAGTGGATCAACATCGGCAACTTCCCGGACCACCCGTGGCGCGCCTACCTGCAGCGCAGCGCGCTCACCCTGAAGGGGTTGACCTACTCGCCGACCGGCGCGCTGCTGGCCGCGAGCACCACCTCGCTGCCGGAGACGCCGCGCGGCGAGCGCAACTGGGACTACCGCTACTCCTGGATCCGTGACTCCACCTTCGCGCTGTGGGGCCTTTACACCATCGGACTGGACCGCGAGGCGGACGACTTCTTCGCATTCATCGCCGACGTCTCGGGCGCCAACAGCGACGAGCGGCACCCGCTGCAGGTGATGTACGGGGTCGGCGGCGAACGCAGCCTGATCGAAGAGGAACTGCACCACCTGTCCGGCTACGACCACGCCAGACCTGTGCGCATCGGCAACGGCGCCTACAACCAGATGCAGCACGACATCTGGGGTTCCATCCTGGACTCGTTCTACCTGCACGCCCGGTCCCGCGAGCAGGTCCCGGAGAACCTCTGGCCGGTACTCAAGAAGCAGGTCGAAGAGGCGATCAAGCACTGGCGCGAGCCGGACCGCGGTATCTGGGAGGTGCGCGGGGAGCCGCAGCACTTCACCTCGTCGAAGGTGATGTGCTGGGTTGCCCTGGACCGCGGCGCCAAGCTGGCCGAGCGGCAGGGCGAGAAAAGCTACGCCCAGCAATGGCGCAAGATCGCCGAGGAGATCAAGGAAGACATCCTGGCGAACGGCGTGGACTCCCGCGGGGTGTTCACGCAGCGATACGGCAGCGATGCGTTGGACGCGTCACTGCTGCTGGTGGTGCTGACGCGGTTCCTGCCGCCGGATGACCCGCGGGTGCGCAACACGGTGCTGGCCATCGCCGACGAACTCACCGAAGAAGGCCTGGTGCTGCGGTACCGGGTGGAAGAGACCGACGACGGCCTGTCCGGCGAGGAAGGCACGTTCACCATCTGTTCGTTCTGGCTGGTGTCGGCGCTGGTAGAGATCGGCGAGGTGGCTCGCGCCAAGCGGCTGTGCGAGCGACTGCTGGCCTACGCGAGCCCGTTGCACCTCTACGCCGAGGAGATCGAGCCGCGGACCGGCCGGCACCTGGGCAACTTCCCGCAGGCGTTTACCCACCTGGCGCTGATCAACGCCGTGGTCCACGTGATCCGCGCCGAGGAGGAGGCCGACGGTTCCGGGGCGTTCCAGCCTGCCAACGCGCCCGTCTGAGGTCAGCTGCGCACGCTGATCTTGTCCATCACCGCACGGGCGATGGTGACGGCGCTGGTGTGCGGGTCCCCCGTCCCCGGGTCCGAGGAGTTCTGGACGCTGAAGAAAGCGACCTCGACCTCGACCAGGCAGTTCACCCGCAGTCCGAGGGCCCGGGCTTGGGGCCTACGCCCGCCGGTTGCGTCCGCGGCCTGCACGTAGACGGTGGCGGCCAGCACCGAGTTGTCCACCCGTACCTCGGTGATTTCGTCGCTGAAATTGAGGGCGCCGCCCGAGATCGTCAGGGTCTTTCCATTGCAGCCGTTCCACTGCTGGGTGAACTGTGCGAACAGCGCTGCGGCGTCGGCGGCGGTGGGCAACGCCACCACGGCCTCGGCGACGCTGATGACCTTGCCGGATTCCCCTGCGCTCCACCATGTTTCACGAGCGACGTTCTTCACGTCGGCGGATTCGTAGGCGCTCCTGATGGTCATCGTCGAAACCCCGGCACATTCGGGCGGTTGGATGTCGCCGAGCCCGGCCTGCAGTTTTTCCGGACCACCGAACCGCGGCGGCAGGCGGGGATCGCCCTTGAACGGTTGACCGAGCATGTTGGCCAGCACCACGTCGTCGACCAGCACCCCCTTGATCACCTCGCCGGTGAGCGGGTTCGGCTTCAACCCGGCCGCCGGGCGGGCGGTGCCGGCGATGGCGTGCGTGCAGCCCGTCAGCAGCGACACCACCAACAATGTGGCAGGCCAGCGGGATTTCATGGATTGCCTCTCTGTTTCGCCTTAACTCGCGCCAGCCACTTTGCGCAACATCGCTCTTGCGAGATCGGTTGCCCTACTGCCGGTTTGCAAGTGCGGCCGGACGGCGACCTGCACATCCACGATGACACCGGACTCGACGCCGACGGCACGCTCGACCGGGAACTGCGGGGTGTGGTGGTTGTCCCAGCTCAGGATCGTGGCCGAGAGCAGCGATCCCCGCACCTGGACATCGGTCACCTGGTGATACAGCTGGGTCTTGCTGGAGTCCCAGGTGAACATGGTGAGCGTGGTGCCTTCGCAGTGCCGCCACTGCTCGACGAATGTCGCGAAAAGCCGCTCGGCATCGGCGGCCGACGCCAACCTGATGGCCGCTGCCGTCGCTTTCGATGCCGCCACATCGAGCTCGTAGTTCCAGTAATCCTGCACGGCGACGTCTCGGACGGGGCCCTTTTCGTACACGATATGCATCCGCGGGCTGGCGGCGCCGAGGCACTCAATAGGTGCGGCATCCTTGTTGGTACGAATCCCGTCGGGTAGTACCTCGATACCGCCGACCCGCGGCGGCGGATTCTGCTGCAGCTCGTTGCCCACCGCGGCCCGGATCTCTTCGTCGGTGGGCATGATCTGGACGACAGGCGCCATCGACGGTGGCGACGGCGAAGACCGTGCGGTGCCGTCCACGGTTGTGGCGCAGCCGGTGACCAGGAGCCCGGCGCACAGCGCGATCATGCGAGAGCGGCCCGTCCCCGCGAAAGGCATTGCTACTTCTTGCCCTTGTCCCCCGAACCTTCGGTGGACAGCGCCGCGACGAACGCTTCCTGCGGCACGTCCACCCGCCCAATGGTTTTCATCCGCTTCTTGCCCTCTTTCTGCTTCTCCAGCAGCTTGCGCTTGCGGGTGATGTCACCGCCGTAGCACTTGGACAACACATCCTTGCGGATGGCGCGAATATTTTCCCGGGCAATGATTTTCGAACCGATCGCGGCCTGCACCGGCACCTCGAACTGCTGGCGCGGGATCAGCTCCTTGAGCTTGGTGGTCATCTTGTTGCCGTAGGCGAATGCCGAATCCTTATGCACGATGGCGCTGAACGCGTCGACGGCCTCACCCTGCAACAGGATGTCGACCTTGACCAGCTGGGCCTCCTGCTCGCCGGCCTCCTCGTAGTCCAGGCTGGCGTATCCACGTGTGCGCGACTTCAACGAGTCGAAGAAGTCGAAGATGATCTCGCCCAGCGGCATGGTGTAGCGCAGTTCCACCCGCTCGGGCGACAGATAGTCCATGCCGCCGAGCTCGCCGCGGCGTGACTGGCTCAATTCCATTATGGTGCCGATGAATTCACTCGGCGCGATAATCGTGGTCTTCACGATCGGCTCATAAACCGTGCGGATCTTGCCCTCCGGCCAGTCCGACGGATTGGTCACGATGATCTCGCTGTTGTCCTCTTTTTCTACGCGGTAGACGACGTTGGGCGAGGTCGAGATCAGGTCCAGGTCGAACTCGCGCTCCAAGCGCTCGCGAGTGATCTCCATGTGCAGCAAACCCAGGAAGCCGCAACGGAATCCGAAGCCCAGCGCCACCGAGGTCTCCGGCTCGTAGGTCAGCGCCGCGTCGTTGAGTTGCAACTTGTCCAGGGCGTCGCGCAGATTCGGGTAGTCCGATCCGTCCACCGGGTACAGGCCCGAGTAGACCATCGGCTTGGGTTCGCGGTAGCCGGTCAGCGCTTCTTTGGCGCCGTTGCGGGCGGTCGTGACGGTGTCGCCGACCTTGGACTGACGGACGTCCTTCACACCGGTGATGAGGTAGCCCACCTCGCCGACGCCCAGGCCGTCGCTGGCCTTCGGTTCCGGCGAGACGATGCCGACCTCGAGCAGCTCATGGGTGGCGCCCGTCGACATCATCGCGATGCGCTCGCGTGGAGTGATCTTGCCGTCGACCACACGCACGTAGGTGACCACGCCCCGATAGATGTCGTAGACGGAGTCGAAGATCATGGCCCGGGTGGGGGCGTCGGCGTCGCCCTGCGGTGGCGGCACCTCGCGCACCACGTGGTCGAGCAGGTCGGCGACGCCTTCGCCGGTCTTGCCCGACACCCGCAGCACATCACTCGGCTCGCAGCCGATGATGTGGGCGATCTCGCCGGCGTAGCGATCCGGGTCGGCAGCAGGCAGGTCGATCTTGTTGAGCACCGGGATGATGTGCAAGTCGCGGTCGAGTGCCAGATACAGATTGGCCAGCGTCTGGGCCTCGATGCCCTGGGCGGCGTCGACCAGCAGCACCGCGCCCTCACACGCCTCCAGCGCCCGCGACACCTCGTAGGTGAAGTCGACGTGGCCAGGCGTGTCGATCAGGTGCAAAACATGGTCCACCCCGTCGACCTGCCAGGGCAGCCGGACGTTCTGGGCCTTGATGGTGATACCGCGTTCCCGCTCGATGTCCATTCGGTCCAGATACTGGGCCCGCATCGAACGCTCGTCGACCACCCCGGTCAACTGCAGCATGCGGTCGGCCAGCGTCGACTTGCCGTGGTCGATGTGAGCGATGATGCAGAAGTTCCGAATCTGCGCCGGCGCAGTGAAGGTTTTGTCGGCGAAACTGCTGATGGGAATCTCCTGGTCGGGCGGTTGATGAGTAAGCCCAGCGTATCGGTGCTCAACGGCCGGAACACAATTGTGGTTTCAGAGCGGCTCTCGCTGCGCGTCTATGCTGCAAACATGGCACCGGACAGGAAGTCGCCCGGCAAGTCACAGTGGAAGACGTTTCAGCGGTTCGCGGAGAACCTCGTCAACGAGGCTCCGAAAGTAGTCCAGCGACTGCAGAACACGCAGGAAACGCTGCGGACCATCCAGCAAGCCGTGAAGGTCACCGCCAACATCATGGCGATGGGGCTGCCGGCCGCTCCCGCCGAGATCACCGCCGGCCGTCCGGTGACCAAGACCAGCTTTCCCACCGCACAGCGAGCCCGCAAGGTGGTGTACGCGCCGGACCTCGACGGCCGGGCGGATCCCGGTGAGATCGTGTGGACGTGGGTGGTCTACGAGGACGATCCCACGCGCGGCAAGGACCGGCCGGTCCTCGTGGTGGGCCGGGACCGCAGCGTGCTGCTCGGGCTGATGTTGTCCAGCCAGGAGCGCCGCGACGACGACCGGGACTGGGTCAAGATCGGCTCCGGCGACTGGGACTACGAGGGCAGAGAGAGCTGGGTGCGGCTGGACCGGGTGCTCGACGTGCCCGAGGAAAGCATCCGCCGCGAGGGCGCGATCCTGGATCGGGAGACCTTCGACCTGGTGGCCGCCCGGCTACGCGCCCAATACGCCTGGCGCTAGTGCACTTTCTCCGCCAGCCGAACCTGGCTGTCGTTTTCCGCTGCGGATTTCGCAGCCAAGTTCGGCTCGCGCAGCTGCATAAGCCCGGACGCGCAGTACGCCTGGCGCTAGTTATCCCTGCGTGATGTAGGACTGCAGCTGCTGCTGCTCGGCTTCCAGTTCGCCCATGCGGGTCTTCACCACATCACCGATGCTGACGATGCCGATCAGCTTGCGGCCGTCGAGCACCGGCACGTGCCGCACCCTGTTCTGGGTCATCAGCACGCTGACGCTGTCCACCGTGTCGGACTTCGTACAGGTGGTCACGGCTTTGGTCATGATCTTGGCGACCGGGCGGGACAGCACGCTGGCCCCGTGGACGTGCAGTTGCCGCACGACGTCGCGCTCGGACACGATGCCCACCACGCCGTCGTCGCCTACCACCACCATGGCGCCGATGTTCTGTTCGGCCAGACCCGCCAGCAGTTCCCGGACCGTCGCGTCGGGGTTGATCGTCGTCACCGCCGCACCCTTGTTTCGCAAGACGTCCGCGATCCGCATCTAGGCCTCCCGTCCCTGGGGAACTTCATAGTGATCGGTTTCACACCAGGCTACGGCTAAGTCGGGCGGTGCAAAAGCGCACATCCGACCCACGGCCGCGTCGCCGCCAAACCGTCATGTTCGCTTGACGGCGCCGACACGGTCATGAAATCGACCCGGGTTCGCGTCAAACGGGTGATGCGCGACGAGCGCGCTTGATAAATATGTGGCCATGATGGAGGTCACCCTGCTCGGAACCGGAAGCCCGATCCCCGACCCGAATCGCGCCGGCCCGTCGACCTTGGTCCGCGCGGGGGGCCAAGTGTTCTTGGTGGATTGCGGGCGGGGGGTGCTGCAGCGCGCCGCCGCCGTTGGTGTGGGGGCGGCCAATCTGTCGGCGCTGCTGCTGACCCACCTGCACAGCGACCACATCGCCGATCTCGGTGACGTGCTGATCACCGCTTGGGTGAGCAATTTCACGCCGGTACCTCAGCCGTTACAGATCATCGGGCCGCCCGGCACGGCCGAGGTGGTCGAAGCGACGCTCAAGGCGTTCGGCCACGACATCGGCTACCGCATCGCCCACCATGCGGACCTCAACGCCCCGCCTCCGGTGGAAGTGCGCGAGTACACCGAGGGCACGGTGTGGGACCGCGGCGGCGTGACGATCCGGGTCGGCCCCACCGACCACCGCCCAGTGGCCCCGACGATCGGATTCCGGATTGAATCCGAGGGCGCTGCCGTGGTACTGGCGGGTGACACGGTGCCATGCCCCAGCCTGGACGAATTGACTACGGGCGCAGACGCATTGGTGCACACGGCGATTCGCAAGGACGTGCTCAGCCACGCCCCGCAACAGCGGATCAAGGACGTCTGCGACTACCACTCCTCGGTCCAGGAGGCGGCCGCGACCGCGGAACGCGCCGGCGTCGCGACCCTGATCCTGACCCATTACGTACCAGCCATCGCCCCCGGTCAGGAAAAGCAGTGGCGGGCGCTGGCCGCCACCGAATTCGGCGGGCGCGTCGAACTGGGCGACGATCTGCACCGGGTGGAGGTACAGCGGCGGCAGTAATCCTTGAGAAGGGCGCCTGGGGACCCTCGGGCCCGCTGGGCGGGAGATCGTGTCGGTGACCGCACCGCAGTGCCGTTAGACTCGTACCGGCGCAGGCAGGCAAAAGCGGACGAAACGCAGTTTTCGGGCACAAATCGCGGTACGATCCGCTCCTGCCGTTCTTGATTAGAGGTGCGGGATGTCGTGGTTCGTCGCAGGCCCAGAGGCGATAGCCGCTGCGGCGAGGAACCTGGCCGGCATCGGCTCCACCATCGCCGAATCCAGCGCTAACGCGGCCGCCCCGACGACCGCAATACCGGCTCCGGCCGCCGACGCCGTCTCGGCGCTGGTCGCACAGCTCTACAGCGCACACGCTCAGACATATCAGGACATCAGCGCGCAGATGGCGACGTTCCACGACCAGTTCGTGCGGGCCGTAGCCTCCGGCGGCAACGCTTATGCGAACGCGGAGGCGGTGGGCGCAGCCGCACTGAAAAGCGGGCTGGGTGCCCTCAACGGCGCGGCCCGAGATCTGCTCGGCGGCCCCTGACCGGCCTCACAGACGAACAGCCGCCGCCAGAATTGGCGGCGGCTGTCTCGTTGTGCCTGGTTACGTCGCCGCGTAAACGACGAACTCACCGCTCGGCAGGAAGACACCCCACGCGTTCACACTCGCATTGAACTGCACCGGGTAGGCGATGGGCTGTCCGGGCGGCATCCAGGTGGGCGGCAGACCGTAGCCGATCGGGTCGTTGTAGTGGCCAGGAGGCGGGAAGCCGCGTTGCCCCGGAGGCAGCGGCGTGCCAGGGCCGTTGCAATTGACGCCCGGCCCGCCTAGACAGCCGGGGCCGGGGCCGGGGATGTTAGGTCCGGGGTCCCCCTGCGCCATGCCCGCCCCGATGCCGAGGGCGGCGGATCCGAGTGCGCCTGCCATGGCTGCGCTAGCGAAAAATCTCTTCAAGTCCATTGGATAACTCCTCGTGGTCATTGGGATTCACAGTTGTTCAATTAGGCCCCGCCCTGCCGGGCTTGGGGACGACCCCCGTGAAGTCTTGGATTGCCCGCGGCAAAGAGCCCGAAACGCAAATCACCCAGGTTTCTCACAGCAACTTTCCAGGGACGGCATTGCACGAAGTTTCCCCAGTTCAGACCGCTATCGGAGCTTTATCTGGCCGCATTACCCAAAATGCCGCAGCATTGGCCCGCGCCCGGGCCGACTTGGTGCGGCGGCAGCACTACGCCAGGCGGGTGATTTCCACGTCCACATCGAGATCGGTGGCGCCCAGCCCGGAGTAGATGCCCTTCAACGGCGACACGTCGGCATAGTCGCGGCCGACGCCGACGCTGATGTATTGCTCGGTGATCTCGGTGTCGTTGGTGGGGTCGTAATTGACCCAGCCGCCGGCCCACGCCTGTATCCAGGCGTGACTGCGGCCCGCGACGGTCTTACCCACCTCGGCGTCGGCGGTCGGGTGCAGGTAGCCGGACACGTATCGGCCCGGAATCCCCATGCTACGCAACAAAATAAGGGTCAGATGCGCGAAGTCTTGGCACACGCCCTTGCCCTTTTCCAGCGCGTCGAGGCCGGACGAATGCACCCCGGTGGTACCGGGCAGATAGTCCAGTTCGCTGCGGGCCCAGCGGGCCGCCGGGACGATGGCTTCCCCGGGTTCGTAATTCTTCATTATCCTTTTGCCCACGGCCGCAACGCGTTTGCTGGTCGGGGTGTAATTGGTGGGTCGAAGCACCTCGTCGAAGCGGTCGATGACGGCGATGGACTGCAGCTCTTCCCAACTGGTTTTGGCGGCCGGCGGTTCCGGTCGCTCGGTCTCGACCACCGACGAGGACGTCACGGTGAGTTCGGTATGCGGCGCGTGCAGGTCGAATGCCGTGACCGCGGTCCCCCAATAGTCGATGTAGCGGTAGGACCGGGTGGCCGGGATGGTCTCGACCCGGTTGAGGATGACGTTCTGGCGTGTGTTGGACCGCGGAGTCAGCCGAGCCTCGTTGTAGGACGCGGTCACCGGCGACCGGTAGGCATACCCGGTGGTGTGCACCACCCGCATCCGCCACATCAGGATTCTCCTTGAGTATCGACGGTGTCGGCCAGTACCGCGCGCTGCCGGGCATCCGTCCATGCCACCCAGGGCGCGGCGTGAAAGTACTGCAACGCCAACGCGTCTCCGACATCCCGGCAAGTTCTCTGCAAGCTCGCCAACCTGCTGTCCAACGACTCGAGCAGCACTCCGGGCTGAACGAATTCCAGCTCACTGCGTGCCTGCCCGAGCAGTCGCTGGGCTTCGGTGGTGGCGCCGATGCGGCTGTGCGGGTTGTGCAGCAACTCTTCGAGATTGTGTTCGGCCAGCCGCAGCGAATAGAACACCGATCGCGGGAAAAGCCGGTCCAGCAGCATGAATTCGACGACCCGGCCGGCATCGAGCACGCCGCGGTAGGTCCGTAGATACGTGTCGTGCGCACCGGCGGAACGCAGCAGAGTGACCCAGGCCGGGGACGACGCGCTGTCTCCCACCCGGGACAACAGCAGGCGCACCGTCATGTCGACCCGCTCGATCGCGCGGCCCAGCACCATGAAGCGATAGCCGTCGTCGCGGGACAGCGTCGAGTCCGCCAGACCCGCGAACATTGCAGCGCGACCTTCTATGAACGACAGAAACTCGTGCGGCCCAAGACGTTTGGCGGCGCGCTCGCGTTCTGGTAGGGCGTGGTAGGTGGTGTTGATGCACTCCCACGTCTCGCTGGAGGTGACTTCCCTCGCCGACCGCGCGTTCTCCCTCGCCGCGGAGATCGCGTCTACGATCGACGAACCCCCGTCACTGTTGGCGCTGAACGCCACCAGATCGGTCAGCGACCACACATCGAGTTGATGCTCGGGGGGCTCAATGCCGAGGACCTGCAGCAGTAGCCGGGAGGCCTGGTCGGGATCGACGCTGGAGTCCTCCAGCAATTGGTGGACCGCGACGTCCAGGATGCGCGCCGTGTCGTCGGCCCGCTCGACGTAGCGCCCGATCCAGTACAGCGCTTCGGCGTTGCGCGCCAGCATCAGTCGGCCGCCTTCTGCTGTTGCTGTTGCTCTTCCTGTTCCTGCTGGGGTTCCTCGGTTCGGCTCTGACTCTGGCTCTGGCGCCCCTGCGCCGGGGCGACCGGTGTGGGCCGGGCATCGTCGGAATTCTGCTCGGGCACCGCGCGAGGCAGCGAACGCACCACCTCGGCACGCCCCAGTTCGCGGTCGAGCACCGAAGCGCGCGGCGCCAGCACCCAGGTGTCCTTGGAACCGCCGCCCTGGCTGGAGTTGACCACCCGGGAGCCCTCCACCAGCGCCACCCGGGTCAGCCCGCCGGGCAGCACCCATACGTCGTTTCCGTCGTTGACAGCGAACGGGCGCAGGTCGACGTAGCGCTGCGCCAGCGAGTCACCGATGCGGGTGGGCACGGTCGACAGCTCCATCATCGGCTGGGCGATCCAGGCCCGCGGGTCGTCGCGGATCTTCTTGCTGATCGCGGCGAGCTCCTTGTCGGAGGCTTCCGGGCCGAACACGATGCCGTAGCCGCCGGAGCCCTCGACCGGCTTGATCACCAGCTCGTTGATGCGGTCCAGCACCTCTTCGCGTTCGTCGTCGAGCCAGCACCGATAAGTGTCGACATTGGCCAGCAGCGGTTTCTCGCCGAGGTAGTACTCGATGATGGTGGGCACGTAGGTGTACACGAGTTTGTCGTCGCCGACGCCGTTGCCGATAGAGCTCGAAATGACGACGTTGCCCGCCCGGGCGGCGTTGACCAGGCCGGCCACACCGAGCACCGAGTCGGCCCGGAATTGCAGCGGGTCCAGGAACGCGTCGTCGATGCGCCGGTAGATGACGTCGACCTGACGCTCCCCCTCGGTCGTCCGCATGTAGACCTGGTTGTCGCGGCAGAACAGGTCGCGGCCCTCGACCAGCTCGACGCCCATTTGCCGGGCCAGCAGCGAGTGCTCGAAGTAGGCCGAGTTGTAGACGCCCGGGGTCAGGACCACCACCGTCGGGTCGGCTTCGTTGGTGGCCGCGGAGTTGCGCAGCGCGCGCAGCAGGTGCGAGGAGTAGTCGTCCACCGTGCGGACCCGGTGGGTGGCGAACAGGTTCGGGAAAACACGGGCCATGGTGCGCCGGTTCTCCATGACGTAGGACACACCCGACGGCGAGCGCAGGTTGTCCTCCAACACCCGGAAGTCGCCGCGGTCATCGCGGATCAGGTCGATCCCGGCGACGTGGATGCGGACGCCGTTGGGCGGCACGATGCCGACGGCTTCCCGATGGAAATGTTCACAGGAGGTGATGAGCCGCCGAGGGATCACTCCGTCGCGCAGGATTTCTTGGTCGCCGTAGATGTCGTCGAGATACATCTCGAGGGCCTTGACGCGCTGAGTGATGCCACGCTCCAGCCGGGTCCACTCGGCCGCGGAGATTACCCGCGGCACCAGGTCCAGCGGAAAGGGCCGCTCCTGACCGGACAGGGAGAACGTGATGCCCTGGTCGATGAAGGCGCGGCCCAACGCCTCGGCCCGGGCCTTGAGCTCCGAGGCGTCCGTGGGTGCCAGCTCGGCGTAAATGCCCTTGTAGGGTCCACGCACGTTGCCCTGAGCGTCGAACATCTCGTCGAAGGCCTGGGAGTACGCATCTGAGGTGTTGTATCCCTCGAAGATCCGCTCGGTGCGGACGCCAGACCGCCGCGCGGACGCTTCGATCTCGTTCGAAAGACTCACCTGTGTCATGCTGCCTCAATTCCCCCATTCGGGCAGACCCAGAATTCCTCTTTTGGGCGAAAACGTAACCGACTGATAACCTGGGCAGTCGCTATCGGGTTGCAGGTACCCCGGGCAAAGCCAAATCGAAACGGATTAAAGGAACGACACGCGTGGCCAACATCAAGTCGCAGCAGAAGCGCAACCGCACTAACGAGCGCGCCCGCCTGCGCAACAAGTCGGTGAAGTCTTCGCTCCGCACGGCTATTCGCGCGTTCCGGGAAGCCGCGCACGCCGGCGAGAAGGACAAGGCGGCCGAGCTGCTCGTGTCGACCAGCCGCAAGCTGGACAAGGCGGCAAGCAAAGGCGTGATCCACAAGAACCAGGCCGCCAACAAGAAATCAGCGCTGGCGCGATCGCTGAACAAGCTCGGCTGATTTAAGGCTTTCTTGGGCTTGTCGAGCGCGTTCAGTCCCGGGCCAACTCCGCCACCTGTCGCACTGCGGATTCCAGGGCATAATCGGCGTCCGCCACGGCGCCCTTCACGTTCGCGTTGAGTGTGGCGACCAGCCGCATGGCGGTCGCCAACCGGTCGCGTGACCAGCGCCGAGCCTGCTTCTGCGCTTTCTGCACCCGCCATGGCGGCATTTTCAGCTGCCCAGCCATCCGGTAGGGATCTCCGGACTGCGACATCACCAATCCGATCGTGTGGATGGCCTCGGCCAGGGCGTCGGCCAGCACAACGAGCGGTTCGCCCCGCATCATCGCCCACCGCAGCGCCTCCGCGGCGCCGGCGACATCCCCGGTCACGGCCTTGTCGGCGATGTCGAAGCCCTTCACCTCGGCTTTGCCGCTGTGGTAGCGCCGCACCGCGGCGGCGTCGACGTCGCCCCCGGTGTCCGCGACCAGCTGCGAGCAGGCCGAGGCCAGCTCGCGGATGTCGGAGCCGACGGCGTCCAGCAGGGCGGTGACGGTGTCCTCGTCGACCCTGACCTTCAGCGATCGGAACTCCTTGCGGACGAAGTCGACGCGCTCGCTGGGCTTGGTGATGCGTGCGCAGGGGTGTACCTGGGCGCCCAGCGACCGCAGCTCAGCGGCCAGCGCCTTGGCCCGGCCGCCACCGGAGTGCACCACCACCAGCACCGTGCCGGCCGGCAGGTCCGCGGCCGCCGTGGCGACCAGCTCGGCAGCGTCTTTGCCCGCCTCGCCCGCAGCTTCCAGCACCACGATCCGTTCCTCGGCGAACAGCGACGGGCTCAGCAGTTCGGCGAGTTCGTAGGTGCTGACATCACCGGCACGCATCCGGTTGACCGGGACGTCCGCAATTCCGGATTCGGCGGCGGGCCCGGCGCCGACGCGCTGCCGGGCCGACCGCAGGACCTGCGCGACGGCCCGCTCGATCAGCAGTTCTTCTTCCCCCAGCACCAGGTGCAACGGCGAAACCTCGCTCACTCCACGATGGTGTCATGGCGGTCTGACGGCGCTCGACCCGATGGCGGCGACCGACCAGGCCAGCTGACAACCTGCGGCCACCGCGGCGCTCCAGGTCAAGGTCAGCCGAAACCGTCGCCACCGCCACAACACGACGATCAGCACCGTGCTGCCCGCAACCAGCACCAGACCTGCGACCCCCGAGGGCACCGGCACGCTGGCCCCCGGGACTTTGGCCGCCCAGTGCGCGACGCGCAGCACCCACCAGACCTCGGGCCCGGTGAACCGGATCAACAGCTGCGCGCCAGCCGGCCACGGCACGGCCAGCGCGGCCGCCGCGCTGCCGAGCACGGTGATCGCGGCGATCACGGGCGCTGCTACCAGATTGGCGGCCACGGCCACCAGGCTGAACCGGCCGGAAATCGCCGCCACCAGCGGCGCGGTCACCAGTTGCGCCGCCGCCGCGACCGCGACCGCGTCGGCCAGCGGCTTGGGCCAGCCCCGGCCGACCAGGCGGCGCGACCAAGGCGGGGCGACGACAACCAGCGCCGCGGTTGCGATCACCGACAGCGCGAAGCCCACGTCGACGGCCAGCTGCGGTGCCACCGCCAGCAGGACCAGCACCGTCGTCGACAACGCCGGAATCGCCTGCCGGGGCCGCGACGACCACATCGCCGCCAGCGCGATGGCTCCCATCACGGCCGCCCGTAACACGCTGGCCGACGGCTGCACCACGATGACGAAGGCGACCAGGGCCAGTCCGGCCAGCGCCGCTGCGGCTCGCGGGCCGATCAGCGTGGCCGACAACAGCATTGCCGCGCACACGATGCTGACGTTGGCACCCGAGACCGCCATCAGGTGTGTCATTCCCACGGTCCGGAATTCGTCCCGCGTGGTCCTGCCGATCTCTGTGGTATCTCCGAGCACCAGCGCGGGCAGCATTGCGGCCTGGTCGGCGGGCAACACCCCGCGCACGGCGGCAGTGAACCGGCCGCGGACCGCGTGGGCCGCCCGCTGGACCGGCCCGGCACGCCCCAGTTCCGGCCGGCCATCCGCGGTCAGCACCGCGACCGTCAGGTCGTGACGGGTGGGCCGGGTGATGCGGGCGCTGAACCGCATCGGCCGGCCGACCATCATCGCGTCAAGGTCGTCAGCAAAATCCAAATCCCGCGCGAAAACGGTTACCCGGCCGGATATTTCGTCATCGCCTAACCGCAGCAGGCTGGCTCGGAACATCAACCGCCCGCGCCCTAGCGGTAGTGGACTTTCGCTGGGGGCGACGGTCACCGGCACTCGGCTGCCGAACGCCGCGGTGATCGGGTGGCGAACGACCGCGTCGGTGCGCATCGCGATGGCGAGCCCATATCCCGCCCCCACCACGCCGACCGCTGTCAGGCCGGCCCCGAGCGCTGCCGCCGCCCGGCCGCGTCGGGACTCGGTCGAGCAGCGCCACCACAGCGCCGCCGCCACGGTGGCGAGCACAGCGCCGCACCCGGCGGCTACACCCCCGATCCGCCAGATCGTCCCAGCGGCCGTCACGGTCCAGCTGGTCACCGCGGCCGGGACCAGCCGCACGTCCAGGGGCTGGTGCACAGGGGTCAGACACGAACCAGGGCACGGAGCTTGTCGAGCCGAGCCGGGCCGATGCCCTCGACCTCGGCCAGCTGGTCGACGGTGGTGAACCTGCCGTTGGCCTGGCGCCACGCCACGATCGCGGCGGCGGTAACCGGTCCGACTCCCGGCAAGGCGTCCAGTTGCTCGACGGTGGCCGAGTTCAGGTCCAGCGCCTCCGGCTTGGGTCCGCTCCTCGGCTTACCCGAGGTGGCCGGTGCGCTCGAGGGCGCCGGACCGGCGGGACTGCCCGTGCTGACCGAACTACCCAACACCGTCGGCTTGCCCGACGGTGGCGCCAACCCGACCACGATTTGTTCGCCGTCTGCAACGGGGCGGGCCATGTTGAGGCCGATGGTGTCGGCGCCGTCTAGCGCGCCGCCGGCGGCCCCCAGCGCGTCGGCGATTCGCGCACCCGGTGCCAGCGTCACCAGTCCGGGCTTTCGTACCAATCCGACGACGCTGACCACTACCGGGCCCTCCGAGCCAGCCACCGCGGTTGTCGAGGACCGCGCGCCGGTGGCCGAAACACGTTCTACCGGTAGCAGTTTGGCCGAGGTAACCGGTGCGGGCCGGTCGCCGACCAGCGTGTAGACGGTGATGAGCACCGCGAGTGCGGCAATCACCGCCAGCGCGATAGCACCGGTGCGACCCGGGTCCGCCCGCAGTCTGGCCAGCCAGCCCTGCTGGGCCGCGCCGTCGGGAAGCCAGCGCGGTAGCAGCGAATTCGGGTCATCCTGATCATCTTCATGACTTTCGGTGGTGCTGGTCTCTGCGGCTTTGTTGGCCGGATCCGGATCGGCGCCCAGCCGCCGGTGGAGTCGCTGCGCTGGCAGTTCGGTTCGCATGACGGTGACGGTATGCGCGGCCACCGCCACGACAGCCCGCCGAAGGCGCCGTACCACCGCAGCTGTGGATAGATCCGGCTCTGTGTAAATGGCGGTGACCGAGCAGGTTTGGCGGCGCATCGCCGGGGTAGCCGGACGCCATGAGTCTGGCTTTGATAACTGGTGCATCAAGCGGGATCGGCTTGGAGCTTGCCAAGCGGTTCGCCGAAGACGGTTACGACTTGGTGGTTTCCGCCGAGGATGCCGGTATTCAAAGCGCAGCCAACGAACTCGGGCGTTCAGGGGTAGATGTCCGTCCGGTCCGTGCCGACCTGCGCACCGGCAAAGGCGTGGAAAAGCTGTATCAGCAAGTCATCGGAATCGGTCAGCCGCTGGATGCGGCGGCGCTCAATGCCGGCGTGGGCCTCGGCGGGTCATTCCTCGACAGCACCCTGGACGACACCTTGTCCCTGATCGACCTGAACGTGCGGTCCACCGTGCATCTGGCCAAGCTGATCCTGACGGACATGGCGCAGCGCAACAGCGGCAAGCTGTTGTTCACCTCGTCCATCGCGTCCACGATGCCCGGTTCCTACCAGGCGGTCTATAACGCGTCCAAGTCGTTCATCCAGTCGCTCTCCGAGGCGCTGCACGACGAGTTGCGTGATACCGATGTCACCGTCACGGCACTGATGCCGGGGCCCACCGACACTAACTTTTTCCGGCGCGCCGGCCTGGCGAACTCCCGCATGGGGCGAATGAACAGCAAGGACGACCCCGCCGAGGTCGCCCAGCAGGGCTTTGACGCCCTGATGCGCGGTGATCGCAAGGTCGTCGCGGAATCCCTGATGACCAAGGCCATGGGCATCGGAAACCGGCTACTGCCGGACTCGGTGAAGGCCGCTGCCAACCGGGTGATGTCCACCCCGGTCGGCAACTGATGACCCGGAGGTGATCCGATGAGCCTGGACGCAAACCGAAACGCCGACGCCTCGACCGGCGAGCTGATGGCCCAGCTGTCCGCGCAGACTTCCCGACTCGTCCGCGACGAAATGCGGTTGGCGCAGAAGGAACTTCTACGTTCGGCCAAACACGCGGGCATCGGTGCTGGGCTCTTCGGCGCGGCCGGACTGCTGGCCTTTTTCGGGATGGCCGGCCTGATCACGGCGGCCATAGCCGCATTGGCGCTGGCGCTGCCGACCTGGGCGGCGGCGCTGATCGTGGGTGCCGCGCTGCTGGCCGCAGCCGGCGCGGCCGCGCTGCTCAGCAAGCGCCAGGCCAAAGAGGTGACCCCGGCGGCCCCCGAGACCCTAGCCAGTGTCAAGAAAGACATCCAGGAAGTGAAAGACGCCCGCCATGACCGGAGCTGACCACACCCCCACCCGAGGCCTAACTCCGAGCCCGAGCCTGGCCCGGACGCCGACATCGCCGAGATCCAGGCCGACATCGAGCAGACCCGCGCGGAACTGGGCGCCACCGTCGAGGCCCTCGCGGCCAAGGCCGACGTGCCGCAGCGCGCCAAAGCGACGGTGCAGGCGGCCAAACCCAAACTGGTGGTGGTGGCCTCGGTGGCCGGTGTAACGCTGGTCGTGCTGCTGTGGTGGCGGCGCCGCCGACGCTGAGGTGGCTATCGCAGTACCCGGTTGACCCCGCTTGATGACTGCCGACGCTGAACGCCTAACGTGCAGTGCAGGACTGCCGCAGGGTTGTTTTGGCGGTCACCCTGGAACTAAGGAGGCTGCCGATGAAGCTGGCACTCACATCCGAAGAAGCGGCTTTCCGCGACGAGCTTCGGACGTTCTTCACCACGAAAATCCCCACCGAGATCCGTGACCGGGTTCGGCAGGGCGAATCGCTGACCCGCGAGCAGATCGTGGCCAACCATAAGATGCTGCACGAGAACGGCCTCGCCGTACCCAACTGGCCAGTGGAATGGGGCGGCAAAGACTGGACCCCCACCCAGTTCCAAATCTGGAACGACGAAATGCAGTTGGCCAGCGTGCCGGAACCGTTGAACTTCAACACCAAGATGGTCGGCCCGGTCATCGCCGAATTCGGCTCACAGGAGATCAAGCAGCGCTTCCTGCCGCCGACCGCGAGCATGGACATCTGGTGGTGCCAGGGTTTCTCTGAGCCTGAAGCCGGTTCGGACCTGGCCTCGCTGCGCACCACCGCGGTCCGCGACGGTGACAGCTACGTGGTCAACGGACAGAAGACGTGGACGACGCTGGGCCAGTACGCCGACTGGATCTTCTGCCTGGTGCGCACCGATCCACAGGCCCCCAAGAAGCAGGCGGGCATCTCGTTCCTCTTGATGGAGATGGACACACCCGGCATCACCTGGCGACCGATCAAAACCATCGACGGCGGCGTCGAGGTCAACGAGGTGTTCTTCTCCGACGTCCGGGTGCCCGTCGATCAGCTTGTCGGCGAAGAGAATCAGGGCTGGACCTACGCGAAGTTCCTGCTCGGCAACGAACGCACCGGCATTGCGCAGGTGGGCCGGACCAAGGTGCGCCTGGCCGAGGTGAAGCGGCACGCCGCCGAGACCGGCCTGCTCGAGGATCCGCTGTTCGCGGCGCGGTTGGCCGAAGCCGAGAACGAAGTGCTGGCCCTCGAGCTCACCCAGGCCCGGGTGGTGTCGAGTTCGGCTGGCGGCAAACCCAATCCGGCGTCCTCGGTGCTCAAACTGCGCGGCAGCCAGCTGCAGCAGCTCGCCACCGAATTGCTCGTCGAGGTGGCCGGCGCCGACGCGCTGCCGGTCGGCGGTGACGGGATCGCCTCACCGGAGTGGGCGCAAACCAGTGCCCCGCATTACCTGAACTACCGCAAGACCTCGATCTACGGCGGCAGCAACGAGGTTCAGCGCAACATCATCGCGTCCACCATTCTCGGATTGTGAGGCAGTCATGGACTTTCAGCTGAGCGAAGAGCAGGCACTTCTTCGCGACACCACCAGGGAACTGCTGTCGCGAACCTACGATGCGGAGAGCCGGAACAAGGTGATCGGCACCGAACTCGGCTGGAGCCGCGACGTCTGGAGTCAGTTGGCCGACATCGGAATCCTCGGGCTCGGGTTCGAGCCCGACGAGGCCGGGCAACTCGAAATCATGGTGGTGGTGACCGAAATCGGACGCCGCCTGGCGCCCGAGCCGATAGTGCACGCGGCGTTGGCCCCCGGTTCGCTGATCGCCGAGCTGGGCACCGACGCGCAGCGGCAGCTGCTGGACGAGGTCGCTGCCGGCCAGCGGCTGCTGGCGTTCGCCCACCTGGAGACGGGTCACCGTAACGTAGCCGCGCAGGTCAGCACTCAGGCTGTGCGACAAGGGGATTCGTGGACATTGAGCGGGCGCAAGAACCCGGTGCTGGCCGGGGACTGTGCCGAAACGTTGGTAGTCAGCGCAGCGTTGCCGGACGGTGGCGGCACCGGCCTGTTCCTGGTCGATGTCGAGCAGGAGGGCGTCAGCCGTAAGTCCTATGCGACCTTCGACGGTCAGCGTGGCGCTCAGATCGACTTCGATGACGCGACCGCCGAGCCGCTGGGCGCCGGCGACGCCTCCGAACCCATCCGCAATGCCCTGATCCGGATTCAATCCGCGCTGTGCTCCGAAGCGCTCGGGGCGATGGAAGAAGCGCTGCGCCTGACGACCGAATATCTGAAGACCCGCAAGCAGTTCGGGGTCACGCTGAACAAGTTCCAGGCGCTGACGCAGCGCGCGGCCGACATGTATGTGTCGCTGGAACTGGCGCGCAGCATGAGCCTCTACGCCGCCATGTCGATCGCCGACGGCAATTACGATCCCGTGATCGCCGCGCGCGCCAAGTTGCAGATCGGCCGGTCGGGCCGGCACATCGGCCAGGAGGCAATCCAGCTGCACGGCGGTATCGGCATGACCGCCGAATACCCAGTGGGCCACTACACGGCCCGGCTCACCGCGATCGATCACACCTTGGGCTCCACCGGAGATCAGCTACGGGTTCTGATCGACCACATCTCGGACTACGACCTGGCCAAGCTCTGAGCGGATGACCCAGCTGTCCGGCCGGGTGGTTGCCTTCCTTTCCGAAGGCACCCGCACCGGCATGCTGGGCTTCCTCGCCGCGGACGGCCGGCCGTTGGTGGCCCCGGTGTGGTTCGTCGTCGACGACGGTCAGCTCGTGTTCACCACCGAACGTCGCACCGCGAAAGGCCGCGCGCTACAGCGTGATCCGCGGGTCACGCTGTGCGTGGACGATCCGCACCCGCCGTACTCGTTCGTCCAGGTGCAGGGTGTGGCGACGTTGACCGACGATCCGCGGCAGGTGCTGGACATCGCGACCCGCACCGGCGCCCGCTACATGGGTGCTGACCGCGCCGACGAGTTCGGCCGGCGCAACGCCGTCCCCGGCGAGGTGGTGGTACGGATCTCGCCTACCAAGGTCATCGCCGGATTCGACATCAGCGCGTAGACCGGCCAAGGCCTCCGCCTCCGGTGACCTAGGTCGCGACCGAATCCGCCTCGCTCGGCTGTGCTTCCGACCCGGACGGCAGTTCGGGCACCTGCTCGGCCAAGTACTCGGCCAGCGACCTGATGGTCGGATAGTCGAAGACCGCGGTGGCACTGATCGTGAACGCGCCACCGAATTGGCCGTACAACCGGTTACGGAGTTCCACGGCCATCAGCGAATCCGTCCCCAGGTCCAGGAACCGACTGGTGGCAGCCGGCGGTTGAGCCAGCCGCAGGAAATTCTGCACCTCCTGCTGCAGGAACTCGGTCAGGAAATCGGCACGCTGCTCCTCGGGGACCTCGTGCAGTTTCCGGAGCAGTTCGCTGTCCCCGGCGGTCACCGTCGCCGCGCTCGGCAGCAAGTGGTCGAGTATCGGCGGGCGGACCCCACCCAGCATCTTCGCTGCCCGCTGCCAATTGGCCTTGATGACGGTCACCTGTCCCGTCCCGTGCGCGACGGCTTCGCCCAGCGCATTGAGGGCGGCCGTCGGTTCCAAGGGCACCATCCCTTGCGCACCAAGATTGGCCCGCGCGGCCTGCGAGGCGGCCATGCCACCCTTCGCCCAGGGACCGAAGTTCGCGGCGGTGGCCGGCAGGCCCACCGCCTTTCGGTACGCGATGAGCCCGTCGAGTACCGCATTGGCCGCGGCGTAATTGGCCTGACCTGGCGACCCGAGCACGCTCGATGCCGACGAATAGGCGATGAAGAACTCCAGGTCGTCGTTCTTGGTCAGCCGATGCAAATTCCACGCGCCCAAAGCTTTTGGCAACAGGGTGGTGCGGAAGCGCTCGGCGCTCTGCTGCGGCAGCAACGCGTCGTCGAGCACGCCGGCCAGGTGGGCCACCCCGCCCAGCGGCGGCAACTCCGCCCGCATCCATTCCAGTACCCGTTGGACTTCGGACTCTTCGCCGATGTCAGCGGACAGGGTGTGCACGCGGCAGCGATAGCGCTCGGAGATGTCAGCGATGGCCTCTTGCGCTGCGGCATCCGGTTCGCGCCGACTGGTCAACACGATGTCACCGGCGCCCAGCTGGGCCAGGTGGGCCGCGGTGTGCAGTCCGAGGGCGCCGAGGCCACCGGTGATCAGGTAGCTCCGATCACCGCGCGGCTGCAGCGGTTTCGGCATCTGCAGCACGATCTTGCCGATATGACGAGCCTGCTGCATGCGCCGGAACGCGGTCTTGGCCTCCGTCAGCGGATAGATCTCCGATGGCAGCGGGGTCCACTCGCCGCTGGCCAGTCCGTCCGACACCTCACCCAGCAGACCCCGGATGCGTTCCGGATCCTGCATGATCGTTCCGTCCAGCGCAACGATCTCATATTTGATGTCCGGGCGGGCCTCGGCCATCTGCTCGGGGGTCCAGATGTCTCGCTTGGCGATCTCCGCGAATCGGCCGTTCTGGGCGGTGGCCCGCACGGTCGCCGCGACGAAGCCTTCGTTGGTCAGGCTGTTGAGCACCACGTCCACCCCGGCGCCTTCGGTGTCGGCGAGGATCTGATCCGCGAAATCGGTACTGCGCGAGTCATATACGTATTTCACGCCCATCTTGCGCAGCGTCGCGCGCTTGAACGTGCTCGCGGTGGCGAATACGGTGGCACCGCACTGCTGGGCCAGCTGGATGGCCGCCAGCCCGACACCGCCGCTGGCCGCGTGCACCAGCACGCGGTCACCCGGCCGCAGCTGCGCCCAGTCGAACGCCAGCCGGGCCGTCAGCGCCGCGGCGGGGATGCTCGCGGCTTCCACTGCGCTCAGCCCGTCCGGCACCACCGCCAGCAACTGCGCCGGCACATTGATCCGGGTGGCAAAGGCGCCCTGCATGAAGCCGAGGACGCGTTGGCCGACTTCGAATCCCGTAACGTCGGAACCCACCTCGGTCACGATGCCGGAGAAGTCGCCGCCGATCAGCCCGGGATCGCCCGGGTACAGACCCAACACATTGAGCACATCGCGGAAGTTGAGGCCGGCGGCCTCTACCCGGATCTGCACCTGCCCCGCATCCGGCGGCGGCACTTCCGTCTCGGCCAGCCGCAGGTTGTCGATTGCGCCGCGCTCGGTCGGCGCAAGGACGTAGTCGGTTGCCCGTGGCACCGCGAGCAGCCCACTGCGCGACCACGGCATCAGCCGGGACACCAGGAACTTTCCTTGGCGCAGTGCAAGTTCGGGCTCGGAGTCGTCGGCCGCGCCGAGCAGCGCGGCCAGCGAGTGGACCGCCTCTTCGGATCCGTCCTGGTCGACCAGCCTGCAGCGCAGCGTCGGTTGCTCGGCAATGATGGTGCGGCCGAGCCCCCACAGCGCCGCCTGGACCGGGTCGACCTGCTCGCCGGATTCGGTTGCCACACCACGCTCGGTGATCACCCAGAATCCGCCGGAGAGCCGAACTTCGTCGGCCAGCAGGGTGCGCGCGGTACCGGCTAGGCTGGCCAGCTCGGTCTCGAGCCGCGCGCTGAATTCGGCGCTGGACTCGTCGGCGCTCGGCGTTGCCGTGCTGCGCCAGACGATGCCGCTGACCGGCGTCCCGCGTTCCTGCGCTTGGGCCAACAGTTGCCGCCATTGTTCGGGATCCTCGGCAGCGGTCGTCGTGACGCTGTTGGGCAGGGCGGCCGCCAGTTCGTCGAATCCGGCGATCAGCCAGGCGTCACTTGGCGTTTTTTTCGACGTCCTCGCCGGACGGCGGCGGTACCTCGTGCCAGCCCAGGGTGTACAGCAGGCGGGTGGCGTCACCGCCGAGCCCGCGCAACAACGCTTCCCGCGGGGCGCGTTTGACGGTGAACTCATGGATTCCGCCGAGGTGATGTCCGTCGCGATCCACGAAATCGAGGTCGAAGACCTGGGTTTCGCTTTCCATACCCCCCGTGCGCCAGGTCGCGCGGCAGTAGAACCGCCGCGGGATCGGGCCTTGCAGGGTGACCCGCCCGTACCGCAGCGGCAGGAACAGATCGGGTACCGCGCCCTGTTCGGTCGCCTCGAGCAGCGCCGGGAAGGCCGGGAAGGCCACACCGGTGCACAGGTCCAGCAGGACCGGGTGAATCGGCTCGGTGCCGAGTTGCTCGGCGAGTTCCTCACCGACGACGACATCGCCGATGGCCTCACCCTCGCCTACCCACAGCGATTTCAGGCAGTTGGCCCAGGTGGGTCCCCACGCCAGCTCCATGTCGGCGAAGGTCTCAAACAACTGCTGGGGCCGGGTGCGGTTCAACCGCTCGGTCGCCGCGTCGATGGGATCGGACGCATCGGGTCCCGATTCCTCGGCGACACCGGTGACGACGGTGCCGTCGGCGTTCAGCGACCATTCCGCCTCGCGGACACCGTAGGGCCGGCTGTGCACCCGGAAGGTCCAGCCGCCGCCGTCCTCGAACGGGTGCAAAGTCAGCTGCACCTCACGAGACGCCTTGTCCGGCAGGATGATCGGCTCGTAGAAAAAGACATCCTGCACCCGCGCCGGCGGCCCGACCGCGGCCAGGGCCATCGCCGCGTACGTCGCGCCCGGCACCACCACAGTGCCGTAAATGACGTGGTGGGCCAGCCAGGGCTGCGTCTTGACGGACAACCGGCTGGTGTAGACCATGTCACCGGAAGCGAGATCCTTGACGCTGCCGAGGATTCCGGCTACGCCCGCGGTGTCACCACCGATGCCGGCGATTCCGGACACCTTGGGCCAGAAGTTGCGGCGCTGGAACGGATAGGTCGGCAGTTCGAGTCGGTGCCGTGACACCTGGTGCAGCGCAGCGAAATCGGGACGATGCCCGGAGACGTACGCGGCGGCCAGCGCCTCGGCGATCTGCCGGCGGCCGTCGACGCCCTTGCGCAACGAGACGATGGCACGGGGCGTCGCCGAGTGCTCCGGCCACACCTGGATCGCGGCCGCGGTCAGAATCGGCTGCGGTCCGATCTCCATCAGGACCGAGCAGCCCAATTCGGCAACCGTGCGGACGCTTTCGCTGAACTGCACCGGCTGGCGGGAATGCCGACGCCAGTACTGCGCGTCCAGCGGGGTTTCCGCGCTCAGCACCGCCCCGGTCCGGTTGCAGACGAGCGGCCGGGTCGGCACGGCGTAGGTGATTCTCGCCGCGTACGACTCGAATTCGTCGAGCACCGGCTCGAGCAGCTCGGAGTGGAACGCGTGGCTGGTGTCCAACCAGGTGCACCGCACGGCCTCGCCGCTGAATGTCGCGACGATCCCCTCCAGGTCTTCACCTGGACCGGACAGGACGGTGTTGCGGCCGTTGTAGGCCGCGACCGACACCCGCGGCGCCGTCTTGGCGGCGGCTTCCACCTGTTCGGCGTCGGCGAACACCGCCACCATCCGGCCACCGTCGGGCAGGCTGCCGAACAGCCGGCCACGTTCGGCCATCAGTCGTGCCCCGTCCTCGAGGCTGAAGACTTCGGCCACGCATGCCGCCGCATACTGGCCGACGCTGTGCCCCAGCACCACATCGGGTTCGATGCCCCACGACTGCCACAGGCGGGCCAAACCCATCTCGATGGCGAACAGCGCCGGCTGGGCGAATGAGGTGTGGCGCAGCGTTTCTCCGCCGTCCCGATCCAGGGCGAACAGCACCTCTAGCAACGGGCGGGGCAGCATCGAATCGATCGCCTCAGCGCACCGCCGCACCGTGTCGGCGAAAACCGGCTCCGCGTCGAACAATTCGCGTGCCATCCCCGGGTACTGGCTGCCCTGGCCGGTGAACAGCCAGGCCGTCTTCGGCGGGTCGGTGCACTCGCCCCGGGTCACGCCGGGGCGAACCCTATTCTCGGCCAACTCGGCCAGCAGTTCGCGAGCGCCCTGCACCGAATCCACCACCAATGCGGCGCGGTGCTCGAAATGCGACCGTCCCACCGAGGCGGTGAAGCAGACGTCGTTGATATCGACCTTCGGGTGGGCGTCCAGCCACGTTTCGTAGCGCTGCGCCAGCGCCACCAGTGCTTGTGGCGAGCGCGCCGATAGCGGCAACACCCCGATCGTGCTGGCGGGCGCGTCCGACTCCGGCGCGCCGTCGTCCACCGAATAGGCGTCGGCGGTCGTCGCTGCCGGCGCCTCCTCGAGCAGCACGTGGGCGTTGGTGCCGGTAAAGCCGAACGAACTGACGCCGGCCCGGCGCGGCCTGCCGTTGGCCTGCCACGGTGTCGGTTTGTCCACCACCCGAACCGGCAGCGAATCCCACGGGATGTGCGGCGACGGGTTTTCGAAATGCAGGTTCTGCGGCAGCATTTCGTGCTCGAGGGACAACACGACCTTGATCAGGCCGGCAACCCCGGCGGCGGACTCGAGGTGGCCGATGTTGGTCTTGACGGATCCCAACAGCAGCGGCCGGTTGGGGTCGCGGTCGCCACCGTAGACCGCCGCGGCGGCCTGCACTTCGATGGGATCGCCCAGCGAGGTGCCCGTCCCGTGCGCCTCGAGGTAGTCCACGTCGCGGCCGACGATGCCGGCACGCGCCAGCGCAGCGGAGATGAGGCGTTGCTGCGCACCGCCGTTGGGCACGGTCAACCCGCTGGAAGCGCCGTCCTGATTGACCGCGGTGCCCCGAATGACCGCACAGATGCGGTCGCCGTTGCGCTCGGCGTCACTGAGCCTCTTGAGGACCAAGACGCCGCAACCTTCACTGCGGACGTAGCCGTCAGCCGCGGCGTCGAAAGTCTTGCAACGCCCGTCCGGGGACAACATCCGGGCACGGGAGGCGGCGACGATGGAAGCCGGGCTCAGTAGGACATTCACCCCACCGGCGAGTGCCAGGTCGCAGTCACCGGAGTGCAGTGCCTGGCACGCCTGGTGGACCGCCACCAGCGAAGAGCTGCACGCGGTATCGACCGCCACGGCCGGCCCCTCCAGGCCCAGGGCGAAGGCCACCCGGCCCGCGATGGCGTTCAGCGCGTTGCCCGTGATGAAGTGGGCTTCGATGTTCTCGACCGAGTCGCTGGACAACAGGTGCGAATATTCGTTGGCGGCAACGCCGACGAAGATGCCACTTCGGCTGCCGCGCAACGCCGCCGGCGAATAGCCCGCGCGTTCCAGTCCCTCCCAGACGATCTCGAGCATCAACCGCTGCTGGGGGTCCATCCACACGGCCTCGCGGGGCGAGATACCGAAGAACTCCGGATCGAACCCGTCGATGCCCTCCAGGTAGCCGCCGTTGCGGCTGTAGATCTTGCCCGGCGTCTCGGGGTCCGGGTCGTAGAACTCGTCGATGTCGAAGCGGTCGTCCGGGATCTCCCGGATGGCATCCACCGCGCCGGACAACACTTCCCAGTACGCGTCGGGATCGGGCGAGCCGGGAAAGCGGCAGGCGACCGCGACAATAGCGATCGGCTCGTCCGCGGCACCCCGTCCCGCCGAGGTGGGCACGGCGGGTTGAGCGCTCGCCTTAGCGGGTTGGGCGCTCAAGCCGAGGATGTCGTCGAGGAGGTAGTCGGCGACGTCCACCAGCCGCGGATAGTCCATCGCCAGCGTCGCCGGCAGTTGCTTGCCGACGGACTGCTCGACGCGGCGCCGCAGTTCCACCGCCATCAGCGAATCCATGCCGAGGTCGAAAAAGCCTGCCTCGTCGCGGATTTCAGCCGCATCGATACGGGTCACCTCGGCGACGATGTCGCGGAGGTAGTCGACGACAAGCTTCTTACGCTGCTGCGCCGGTGCGCGGGTGAGTTGCTCGACCAGTTTGGTGGTCCCCGAGGGTGCCGGTTCGGTCACCGACTCGGGCAGCTCACGTTCCACCTCGGCCAACAGCGACCGCCTGCCCGCCTGCTGATACAGCGGCAGGAAGCGGGCCCAGTCGATCCGGGCCACCACCCCTTGCACCGGTCCCTGTCCCGAGGCGCCCGACAGCAGTTCGGCCATCCCGGCCAGGGCGTCGGCGGGCGCCAAGGTCCGCACGCCGCGCCGCTCGAGGTGGGCACGAGCATCCGCGTCGGCCATGCCCGCCGACCACGGTCCAAAGTTGACGCTGACGGCGGGGACGCCCTGATCGCGTAGCCGCCAGGCCAGGCCGTCGAGGAACGCGTTGGCCGCGCTGTAGGCCGTCTGGCCAAAGCTGCCCCAGACCGCGGCGATCGAGGATGTGCTGAGGAAGAAGTCCAGCGACAGGTCCGCGGTCGCTTCGCTCAAATTCCAGGCACCCCAGACCTTTCCGGCGAATACCCGGTCCACCTCGGCGTCGTCGAGCGTGCGCAGCGGGGTGGTGCCCATCTCTCCGGCCGCATGCACGATGCCGGCCAGCGGCGGTAGTTCGGCCTGCACGGTGGTCAGCAGCCGGGCAACGTCGTGCGGGTTGGCCACATCTGCCGCGACGGCAGTGATGTCGCAGCCGTACTGTTCGCCGATCGCATCGATGCGCTGTTGCGCGGCGTCGCTGGGCGAGCGCCGACTGGTCAGCACCACATGGCGGGCGCCTTGGGCGGCGAGGTATTCGGCGATCTCCAGCCCGACCCCGCCGAGCCCCCCGGTCACCAAATACGTTGCATCATCGCGAATCACCGGTGACGTTGCACTCGGCAGCCCCGCACGCCGGCTCAGCCGCGCACCGTGGACGGCCCGATCACGCAGGGCGATTTGATCTTCGGCGGCGGGAGCGGTCACCACGTGCTCGATCAACGCCGACCATTCGTCCACGCCACCTCCGGACAGGTCGGCCAGCCCACCCCACAATTGCGGGTGTTCCAGCGCGGCGGCGCGCCCGAAGCCCCACAAGCAGGACTGCACCGGCGACACGCTGTCCGAACTCGTGACCCGTTGCGCGCCGCGGGTGATCAACCAGGTGGGTGCCCGCAGCTCGGCGGCTCCAGCCGACCGGAACAGCCGCCGAAGACCACCCAGCACCCGGTGCTGCATTCGCAGCAGCGACCGCATCGAGGGCTCCGCGTCGGACTCGAGGGCCGCGAGCACGAGGATCCGAGGCGACGTGTCCTCCGCCGCCGCGGCGCGCAAGGCCGCTTCCACCCGCTCCTCGTCCGCATCGGAGACCGGCAGTCCGAGGACCTGGTGATCGTCCCCCCGGGCGGTCAACGCCTCGGCCAGCGGTTTGATCGCCTCGGCGTCGTCACCGATCAGCAACCAGGCGCCTGGTTCGGTTGACTGCGCCCCAGCGGTCCGGACGAGCTTCTCCCACTTGATGTCATAACGAATGTCCGCGATGGACTGCGTTGCACGTTGCTGGTTATGTTGCGCCGCAAGCTTTTTCAAGACTTCAGCCGTCTGCTGGTTGCCCCCCTCGCCGTCGAGCAGGGCGGCCAGCTCGTCGATCCGGCCGTCCTCGAGTAGCCGGACGGCGTCGGTGCGCGCGACGTCAGCTTCCCCCGAGGCCCTTTTGCCGCTGTACGTAGGAGGAACCCGCTTGTCGCGGTACCAGTACTCGCGATGCTGGAACGGATACGTGGGCAGGTCGAGCTTGCGATGCGGCCCCTGAACGAGGGCCGCGAAGTCGGGCAAGTGGCCGGCCACGTAGGCGCCGGCAACGGCTTCGGTGATCTGGCGACGGTCACCGCTGTTGCGCCGTAGCGACGCGATCGCCCGCGGTGCGGTTGCCGGGTCGGGCCAAGCCCGCAGCGCGGCGGCGGAAAGGATTGGTTGCGGGCCGACCTCAAGCAGCACGGCGCAACCGAGATCGGCCAGGGTGGCGACGCTCTTGGCGAACTCGATGGGCTGGCGTGCGTGCCGTCGCCAGTACGGACCGTCGAGTTTGGCGTTCCGGCCCAATGCTTTTCCGGTGCGGTTGCACACCAGGGTCCGGCGCGGCGCAGTGAATTCGAAGCGGTTTGCGAACGACTCGAATTCGTCGAGGGCCGGATCCAGCAATGCCGAATGGAAGGCGTGGCTGGTGTCGAGCCAGTCGCACCGGACACCGTCGGCGGTCAGTGCTGCCACCGCCCGGTCGAGGTCCTCGGCGGGACCCGCCAACACAGTGTTGGCGCCGTTGTAGGCGGCTACCGATAGGCGCGGGAACTCGTCGGTGAAGCTCTCGACCCGCTCCGCGGCGGCGAATATCGCGACCATCCGGCCACCCGCCGGCAGGTTGCCGAACAGCCGGCCTCGTTCGGCGAGTAACCGCGCCCCGTCTTCCAGGCTGAACACCCCGGCCACGCCGGCGGCCGAATACTGTCCGACGCTGTGGCCCAGCACCACGTCCGGCTCGAAGCCCCACGACTGCCACAGGCGGGCCAGCCCCATCTCCACTGCGAACAGGGCGGGCTGGGCGTAGCTGGTCTGCCGCAACGTGTCCGGGTCATCCGCATCGAAAATCACGTCCAGCAACGGCTTTTCGAGCACCTCGTCGACAACGGCGGCGCACCGGGTCATCGTCTCGGCGAACACCGGCTCGGTCTCGAACAATTCCCGCGCCATGCCGGGGAACTGGCTGCCCTGCCCCGGGAACAACCATGCGGTCTTCGGCGTGTCGTCGCAGACCCCGCGGACCAGCCCCGGCGCCGGGCGATCGTCTGCGAGCGCACCGAGTAGCTCGGTGGCGGATTCGGTCGAGTTCACCACCAGCGCGGCGCGATGCTCGAAGTGAGACCGTCCGGCCCCGGCGGTGAAGCATACGTCCGCCAGCGCTGCGTCGGGATGCGCGGTCAACCAACCGCGGTACTGCTGGGCGATCTGCACCAATGCCGCCGGGGTACGTGCCGACAACGGCAGCAGGCTGAACCTGTCCTCCGGCTGCTCAGCCGGTTCAGTGACCGCGAGGTTCGGCGCTTCCTCGAGGATGACGTGCGCATTGGTCCCGGAGAACCCGAATGAGCTGACACCTGCAATGCGCGGTTGGCCGTTGCGTTCCCAGGAGGTGGATTCCTGCACGACCCGCACGGCCAGCTTGTCCCACGGAATGTGCGGCGATGGAGTGCGGAAGTTCAGGTGCTTCGGCAGCACCTCATGCTCGAGCGCCAGGATTACCTTGATCACGCCCGCGATCCCAGCCGCCGCTTCCAGGTGACCGATGTTCGTCTTCACCGAGCCGATCAGCAGCGGCCGGCCCGATTCGCGTCGGTCGCCGTACACCGCGCCGGCGGCCTGGACTTCGATCGGATCGCCCAGCGACGTACCGGTCCCGTGCGCCTCGAGATATCCCACCTCCCGCGCGGCGACGCCGGCGCGATCCAGCGCCTCGGTGAGCACCCGCTGTTGGGCCACGCCGTTGGGCACCGTCAGGCCACCCGACGCGCCGTCCTGGTTTACCGCGCTGCCCCGGATCACCGCACGGATCCGGTCCCCGTCGCGGATCGCGTCGTCGAGACGTTTGACGACGACGACGCCGCAGCCCTCACCGCGTACATATCCGTCCGCGGCCGCGTCGAAGGTCTTGCACCGGCCGTCGGGTGCGAGCATGTGCGCGTGCGAGAAGGTGATCATGGTCGCCGGGCTGAGCAGCACGTTGGCACCACCGGCCAGGGCGAGGTCGCATTCACCCAGTCGCAGCGCCTGGCAGGCCTGGTGGATCGCCACCAACGAGGAACTGCAGGCGGTGTCAACGGTGACGGCCGGGCCCTGCAAGCCCAGTCGGTAGCTGATCCGGCCGGCGCCGGCCGCGGCCGCCGTCCCGATCGCCATGTAGGCCTCGATCTCGTCGTAAGTCAGCTCATCCGAGGCCATTCCGAGGTAGTCGTGCGTCGACAGACCGATGAACACGCCGGTGTTGGTGTTCGCCAGAGCCGTCGGTGCGGTTCCGGAGTGTTCCACCGCCCGCCACGCCGTCTCCAGCAGTAGCCGATGCTGGGGGTCCATCAACCGGACCTCGCGGGCCGACAAGCCGAAGAATGGCGCATCGAACCCCGTCACGTCGTCGATGAAGCCCGCCCGGCGCGTCGCGACCTTTCCGGGCGCGTCGGGATCCGGGTCGAAGAACTCCTCGACGTCCCACCGGTCCGGAGGTACTTCGGAGATCGCGTCACGTCCCTGCAGCAGCACGTCCCAGAATTCGTCCGCGTCGGCAGCACCGGGCATACGCACCGCGTAGCCCACGATCGCAAAACCCGATGCCCGTGCCATCGGATCTTCGACGGTTGCCATGCATTTGTCCTCTCTGCCTGGAAAGCGCAGGTTCGATTGTTCGGGCCTGGTATTTCCACGCCGGGGCCGGGGCAGCTCCGAACTAGGTCCCGAGCCGTTCTTTGCTCTACCTGCCCGGCCTGGCTGGGCGGCAGATCACCGTAGACGGCAAGTATTGCAAGTATGAGGGCTCCGACAGGCCGTCATTGGGAAAACTTTGCTAGGTCATATGGAACGGCCTGCATCCCGTCGCTTCGTTCGCAACCCTCGATACATCACCCTAACCGCCGCCGGCGGCCGCCGGCGGTCACCGTCATGACCTCGGCTCTCATCGACGAGCATCGACCAAGGGTTATCTTGATGTCGCTACCAGCGGGCCCGAGGGCGGCGGCCCAGATCGAGGAGAAGTCATTGCGTATCGGGAAGATCACGATCGGTTCGATCAACGATTGGACGGTGCGCCCCGGCGTGGTGACCACCTGGCACCCGACCCCCGAGGCCCGGGAGAAGGCGCGTCTGGCGCCGGTCAGTTCGGTGCCGGTCAGCTACATGCAGGGTCAGCACCTGCGCGGTTGTTACGAGCGCGCGAAAGCCGGACTGGATTACTCGCGGCAAATCATCGCGTCATGTGAAGTGCCTGGACATTGCGATCTCGACGTCATGGACAAGGCGCTCAACGCATACTTGCGCCGTCACGACACATACCGCAGTTGGTTCGACTACACCCCGGACGGTGAAATCGTCCGGCATACGATCAGCGATCCCGACGACGTCGAATTCGCACCGGTCGACCACGGCAAGATGAACGTCGAAGAAATTCACGACCATGTGGTGGCCACCCCGGACGCTTTCGAGTGGGGCTGCTTCACGTTCGGGATCATCCAGAGCGAGGAGCACTTCACCTTCTATGCGTGTATCGATCACGTCCATGGGGACGCGACGTTGATCGGCATCACGATGCTCGAGTCGCACGGCATGTACACGACTTTGACATCAAGCGGCCAAGCCCTGGCGCTGCCGGAGGCGGGTAGCTACGACGCCTTCTGCACCAGGGAGCGGGAATACACCTCGACGTTGACGCTGGATTCGCCGCAGATCAGGACGTGGATCGACTTCGCCGAAAACAACGCCGCCAGTCTCCCCGATTTCCCTCTGCCGCTTGGGAATCCAATGGAGCCGGGGCGCAGCGCCATGATCACCGAGCCGCTGATGAACCCCGATCAGACGTTACGATTCGAATCGGCGTGCAGCGCGGCCGGCGCCCGCTTCGTCGGCGGCCTGTTCGCCTGTATCGCGCTGGTCGAGCACGAATTCACCGGCGCCCCCACCTACTACGGACTCACCCCGAGGGACTCCCGGACCGGTTCGGACAACTTCATGACTCAGGGCTGGTTCACCGGCTTGGTGCCGATCACCGTCCCGATTGCCGCGACATCCTTCGCCGAAGCCGCATGGACAGCACAGGCGTCCTTCGATTCGGGCCTGGACATGGCCAGGGTGCCTTACTACCGCGCGCTGGAATTGGCGCCGTGGTTGAGCTGGCCCCGCCCGAACTTCCCGGTGACGAATTTCCTGCACGGCGACGCGGCTCCGCTGAACGCCGTGCTGGCCGCCGCGGACATGGGCTATGCGGACAATATCGGTATCCACTCCGACGGCAGATACTCGTATCAGCTGACCATCTACATATTCCGGTACGGCGAGGGCACGGTGATGGCGGTGATGTATCCGGACAATCCAGTGGCCCGCGCCTCGATCACCCGCTATACGGCCGCCATGAAGGAGGTCTGCGGGCGGGTCGCGGATACCGGGCATTGGGGGCGCGTTGCGTAATGTGGAGTAGTTCGATGGTCACCGCCTTGCCGAGGCTCGCGGTTTCCGGCAGGGCGCGACCGGGGGTAGGAGCAGTTTGCGACGGCTAGCCGATGCAGTGGTGCGGTGGCCCTGGTTGGTGATCGGCCTGTGGGTGGTCGTCGCGGTCGCCCTGCCGTTGGGGTTCCCATCCCTGAACCAGATGTCCCAGAAGCACCCGCTCGACATCCTGCCGAGCGACGCGCCCTCGAGCGTCACGGCGCGCAAGATGACCGAGGCGTTTCACGAATCGGGGGCAGACGACCTGCTGTTGGTGGTCCTGACCAATGACAGCGGCCTGAAACCTGCGGACGAAACCGCCTACCGCAAGCTGGTCAGTGCCTTGCGCGAGGACAAGCGCGACGTCTTGATGTTGCAGGATTTCGTCAGCACACCGCCCCTGCGTTCGACGTTGACCAGCAAGGACCGCACCACCTGGGTGCTGCCGGTCGGTCTGGCGGGTGAGTTGGGCACACCGAAGTCCTACGCCGCCTTCCAGCGGGTCGCCGAAATCGTCAAACACTCCGTCGCCGGGTCACAGCTGACGGCGCACCTCACCGGGCCCGCGGCCACGGTCGCCGACCTCACTGCCGCGGGCAACAAGGATCGCGTCCCGATCGAGATCGCGATCGCGGTGCTGGTGCTGTTGGTCCTGTTGTTGGTCTATCGAAACCCGGTCACCATGCTGCTGCCACTGCTGGCGATCGGCATATCGATGGTGATCGCCCAGTCCGTGGTGGCGGCCATGTCGGAGGTCACCGGCATCGGCGTCTCAAACCAGTCCATCGTGTTCTTGAGCGCCATCATCGCCGGCGCCGGGACCGACTACGCCGTCTTTCTGATCAGTCGGTATCACGACTACCTCCGGCAAGGTGACGATTTCGATCAAGCGGTGCGGCGGGCGCTGGTATCGATCGGAAAAGTGATCGCCGCATCGGCAGCCACGGTGGGCATCACGTTTCTCGGGATCAGTTTCTCCCAGATGGGAGTGTTCTCTTCGGTCGGTCTGTCGTCGGCGATCGGCGTCGGGGTGGCATTCCTTGCCGCGATGACCTTGTTGCCCGCCATTCTGGTGTTGGCCGGTCCGCGTGGGTGGGTCAAGCCACGGCGCGAACTCACTGCCCGGTTCTGGCGGCGTTCGGGAATTCGGATCGTGCGCCGACCCAAGACCCACCTCGTCGCGAGCCTGCTGGTGCTGGCCATTCTGGCCGGCTGCGCGGGGCTGGTGCGTTTCAACTATGACGACCGCAAGGGCGTGCCCGCATCGGCGCCGAGCTCGATCGGATACGCGGCGCTGGAGCGCCACTTCCCCGTGAATCAGTCGATCCCGGAGTACATCCTGGTCCAGTCGCCGCATGACCTGCGCACCCCACGCGCGCTGGCCGACCTGGAGCAGATGGCCGAGCGAGTCAGTCAACTAGCGAACATCGCCGCGGTCACCGGGATCACCCGGCCCACCGGAGCCGTGCCCGAGGAGTTCAGGGCCACGTATCAGGCTGGGGCCATCGGCGCCCGGCTGGGCGCCGGTGCCGCCTTGATCAACGAGCACGACAACGACCTCAACCGGCTGAGCAGGGGGGCCAACACACTGGCCGAGAACCTGGGCGATGTCCGCGGGCAGGTCAATCAGATGGTTTCCGCGATGCAGGGCCTGGTCGAGGTCTTCACCTCGATGCGGGGCCAGTACGGCGGCGACCGGTTGGTCAGAGAGGTCACCACCGCGGCGAAGCTTGTCAACAGCATCAACGCACTCGGCCATGAGATGGGTCTGAACTTCACGGCGGTCCGGGACATGTTCGGCTGGGTCGCTCCGGTGCTGACGGCCCTGCAGGGCAACGTGATCTGTGATGTCGACGCCTCGTGCGCCGCCACCCGCGCGCAATTCGAGCGGCTGGTCAATGCCCGCAACAATGGAAGCCTCGACCAGATCAACGATCTGGCGAACCAATTGCAGGGGTTCGGCGACAAGCAGACCCTGGCCGCGACGGCGGACCGGCTGCGCGGCGCGCTCGCGAACTTCACCAAGGCATTGCATGCAATGGGATTCGACCAGGCCGGCGGGCTGGAGGGCGGCTTGAACCGTCTGCAACAGGGCGCGGAGCGCGTCGCCGGCGGCAGCCGGCAGGTCGCCGACGGCGTGGACCAGCTCGTCGACCAGATCCGGCAGATGGGTACCGGGCTCGGCGAAGCGTCGGCGTTCCTGCTCGCGATGAAGGACGACGCGGCACAACCGTCGATGGCCGGCTTCAACATTCCGCCTCAACTGCTGCGCATGGAGGAGTTCAGGAAGGCCGCCAAGCTGTTCATCTCCCCGGACGGCCGTTCGGTGCGGTACTTGGTGCAGACGAAACTCAACCCGTTCAGCGCCGAAGCCATGGATCAGGTCAATGCCATCACCAACGCCGCTCGTAGCGCGCAGCCGAACACCGCGCTGGCCGATGCCTCGATCTCGATGGCCGGATATCCGGTCACGTTGCGTGACACCCGCGACTACTACGAGCACGACATCAGGTTCATCATCGCGGTCACGCTGATTGTCGTGCTGCTGACGCTGATCGCGCTGCTGCGGGCGATCGTCGCACCGCTGTATCTGGTGGGGTCGGTGGTGATCTCGTATCTGTCGGCGGTGGGTATCGGCGTGCTGGTATTCCAGTACCTGCTTGGCCAGCAATTGCATTGGAGCATTCCACCGTTGGCCTTCGTGGTGCTGGTGGCGGTCGGTGCGGACTACAACATGTTGCTCATCTCGCGGATGCGGGACGAATCGCCGAACAGCATGCGCTACGGCGTCATCCGCACCCTGAGCTCCACCGGCGGAGTGATCACGGCGGCCGGGTTGATCTTTGCCGCATCGATGTGGGGCCTGTTGTTCTCCACCATCGGCACGGTGATCCAGGGCGGTTTCGTGATCGGCGTAGGGATCCTGCTGGACACCTTCCTGGTACGCACCATCACGGTGCCCGCCATCGCTACGCTGGTCGGCAAGGCAAGTTGGTGGCCATCACGGGTGGCGCCGGGCCGCACCAGCGCGGGCACATGAGGCTCGCCTCGTACGGGAGCCGACTACGGGAAGAGAAGTAGAAATGAAGAAGCTACTCGCAGGACTCACCGCGCTGGTAACCGTCGGTGCCACAAGCTGTTTGGGAGTCGGGCCGGCGACGGCCGACGAAACGCCGACCGATGAGGCGCCGCAACCCGGCGGGACGGCGTACGCCCTGGGCGGCGCCCACGTGCTGGGCATCCCCTACGACGAGTACATCCGCCGCGAGGGCGCCGAGTGGTTCCCCGGCCTGCGCCGCCAGATCATCGACTATCCCGCCGGCCAGGTGCAGGGTCACGTGTTGGGACGGCTCTTCCCGGGCATCGGCCAGTTGGACGAAATGTTTCCCGGGCTGGGTGTCGACGGACCCAGCGTCGGCGAATCGGTCGTCGTCGGCGCGGACAACCTGGAAGCGGCGATCCGGCGGGGCGGCCCCGGAACGGCGATCGGCTTGTCCGAAGGAGCGCTCGTCCTCGATGAGCTGCAGGCCCGGCTCGCCACCGATCCCAACGCTCCCCCACGGGATCAGTTGAGTTTTGCCACTTTTGGGGATCCGGTGGCCCGCCATGCGTTCGGCGAGAGCTTCCTGACCGCCATGTTCCCCGTCGGCAGCGTCGTTCCCGCCCTCGACTACCCGGTGCCGCCTCCGGTCGAGAGCCAGTACAACACCAAAATGTTCATCTCCGCGTACGACTCGATCGCCGACTTCCCCGACCGTCCGGACAACCTGATGGCACTGGCCAACACGCTGGTGGGGTTGATGACCGGGCACACCGCGGTGGCGTTCACCAATCCGAGCATGGTGCCACCGCAGAACATCCGGACTACGGTTAACTCGCGCGGCGCAACGACGACGACCTATCTGATCCCCGAGCGGCATCTTCCGTTGGTGCTGCCGTTCCAGTACGCAGGGGTGCCGGAAGAGACGCTCAATGAGCTCGATGCGGTGCTGCTGCCCATGGTCAACGAGGGATATTCGCGCAACGACGATCCGCTGACCGCACCTATCCAGGTGGATCCGGTGAACGGTTATGACCCGGCGGCCGTCACGGCGCCCGCTACTCAGGCCACCTTCGGTGGCGGCGCAGATCCGTTGTCGCAGATTCTGTCCGGCGCTATGTCCGTGCTGAACCGGGGCGCTCACTAGCGGCGCCAGCCCACGGCGATAATGGCTCCCAGCCAAGTGGCGCAGACCCGGCGCAAAGGAGCCTGATGAGCACAGCACGCACAGACCGCCCGCTACGCGTCATCCAGTGGACCACCGGGAACATCGGGCGGCGCTCGTTGCACGCGATCATCGGCCGGCCGGACATGGAGCTGGTCGGGGTTTTCGCACACGGGCCGGACAAGGTCGGGGTGGACGCTGCCGAGCTCGCGGGCTGGCCCGAACCGACCGGTGTGCGCGCCACCAATGACATCGATGCGCTGATCGCGTTGGGTGCCGACGCGTGTTGCTATAACCCGTTGTGGCCCAACATCGATGAGCTCGTGCGGCTGTTGGAGTCGGGAGTCAACGTGTGCACCAGTGCGGCGTGGATCACCGGCGGCAAACAGACGCCCCAGGACCGCGAACGCATCGAGGCGGCCTGCCGGCAGGGCGGTTCGACGATTTTCGGCAGCGGTGCGCATCCGGGCATGACGAACATGGTGGGCATGGTGCTCAGCGGGTCCTGCGAGCGGGTCGACGAGATCCGCATCACCGAATCGGTGGATTGCTCGACGTATGAATCGGCAGGAACTCAGCGAGCGATGGGCTTCTCGCAGGATCCCGATACGCCCGGTCTGGCCGAGAGCGTGCGCCGCGAAAGCGAGGTGTTCGCCGAATCGGCCGCGATGATGGCCGACGCGATCGGGGCACGCCTGGACCGGATGACGTTCGACGTCACCTTCACCGCCGCCACCGGCGACACCGACCTTGGTTTCATGAAGATTCCGGCGGGAACCGTCGGCGGCGTCTACGGTTACCACCGCGGGTGGCAGGGCGACCGTAACGTCGTCAGCGTTGGCTTCAACTGGATCATGGGCGATCATGTGACTCCGCCCAAGCCGCTCGAGCATGGTCACGTCATCCAGGTTTTCGGACTGCCCAACATGCGCACCGTGCTGCACTGCCTGCCTCCGAAGGACTGGACCGAGCCCGGTTTCATGGGGCTGGGCATGATCTACACCGCGCTGCCGGTCACCAATGCGGTGCCGGCAGTGGTTGCCGCGAAACCGGGCATCGTGACGCTTGCAGACCTGCCGCCGGTGACCGGACGGGTCGCGCGCTAGCCTGTGTCGTTCGGCACATAGGGGCGCCCCCGAGGAACGCGCGCGTCCACTAAGGGTTTACGATACTTAGCCGAGCAAATATTTCTTTCGGGTCGGGGAAGCCTGCTGCCCAATGTGGCGTTGCAACCCCAGGATCGGCTGGCGGAAGGCGGTGGTGATGAGGATTGGTTCACTTTCGGGTTCCGTTGGCCGGACGCTGAAGAAGCTGTGGATCCCGCTGGTACTGGTGGTCGTCCTGGCTGTTTCGGCGCTGGTCGTCTCGCGACTGCACCGGATCTTCGGCTCGGAGGACCTCAACGCCAATGCCGGCGCAGGAATCGAGATCGTGCAGTTCAACCCGAAAGTTGTGCTCTATGAAATCTTCGGTACGCCCGGGGCCACGGCCAACATCAACTATTGGGACGCCGACGCCAACACGCATCAGGTCGACGCAGCAGCGCTGCCCTGGTCGTTCACTCTCTCTACGACGCTGCCCTCGGTGAGCGCCAACATCATGGCCCAAAGCGATGGCGGCCGGATCGGCTGCCGCATCACTGTCGACGGCGTGGTCCGAGAGGAGCAGAAGTCGAACGGGGTCAATCCGCAGACCTTCTGCCTGGTGAAGTCGGCATGAGCGATCTCGACAGCACGACGCGCGTCGGGGCCGACGACACCGCGCCGATCAAAGTGGAGTCCGCCCCGAAAGAGCCGCGACCGCACCGCCCGGTCATCCCACACACCATCCGGATCTTCGCGGTGCCCATCATCGTGGCCTGGGTGGCGCTGACCGTCCTGGTCAATGTCATCGTGCCGACACTGGAGAAGGTCAGCGAAGAACATTCGGCGCCGATGACCCCGCCGGACGCTCCGTCGATGGTCGCGATGATGCGTCTCGGCCACAATTTCAAGGAATTCGACTCCGACAGCACGGTGATGATTGTGCTGGAGGGCCAGCAACCGCTGGGCGACGCGGCACACCGGTTCTACGACAGCCTGATTCACCAACTTCAGCGGGATCACAAGCACATTCAGCACATCCAGGATTTCTGGGGTGACCGGTTGACCGCGGCGGGCGCGCAAAGCGCCGACGCCAAGGGCGCCTATGTGATGCTCAACCTGGCCGGTGACCAGGGCACGACGCTGGCGAACGAATCGGTCGACGCGGTACGCGAGGTGTTGGACCGCACCCCACCGCCGCCCGGGGTGAAGGCCTATGTGACGGGGCCGGCCGCACTCAGCGATGACATGCACATCATCGGCAACGCCAGCCTGGCCAAGATCACCCTGTTCACCCTGGGCGCGATCGCGATCATGCTGTTGCTGGTCTACCGGTCCATCGTCACCACGCTGGTCCAGCTGTTCATGACCTTCGTCGCGCTGGCGGCATCCCGCGGATTCGTCGCGGTGCTGGGTTACCACAACGTATTCGGCCTGACCACCTTCGCCGCCAACATTCTCACGATGTTGGCGATAGCGGCGGGAACCGACTACGGGATCTTCCTCGTCGGGCGTTATCAGGAGGCGCTGCGCGCGGGTGAGGATCGAGAAACCGCTTATTACACGACATTTCGCGGTGTGGCACCGGTGGTGCTGGGGTCGGGTCTGACGATTGCCGGCGCGACCTACTGCCTGAGTTTCTCCCGGTTGCCGTGGTTCAACACGATGGGCGCCCCCGTGGCGATCGGGATGCTGGTCGTCGTCCTGGCCGGCGTCACGCTGGGTCCCGCGGTGGTGTTCGTGGGCAGCAAGATGCACCTGTTCGAATCCAAGCGGGCCGCCCGCCAGGGTCGAATGTGGCGCCGGGTCGGCACCGCGGTGGTGCGCTGGCCAGCACCGATTCTGGCGGTCAGTGGCGCGATCGTGCTGATCGGCATGGTGGCGCTGCCGGGCTTCAAAACCAGCTACAACGACCGGTACTACCTACCCACCTCCGCGCCGTCGAATGTGGGCCAGGCCGCCGCCGACCGGCATTTCTCCCAGGCCCGGATGAACCCCGACATGTTGATGATCGAGTCGGACCATGACATGCGCAATCCCGCGGACATGCTGGTGCTCGACCGAGTCGCCAAGAACGTGATGCGCACCGTCGGCATCGCGATGGTCCAGGACATCACCCGCCCGCTTGGCATCCCAATCCAGCACAGTTCCATACCTTTTCAGAACAGCATGCAGAGCCAGACGACGATGCAGAACCTGTCGTTCCTCAAGGACCGCATGAACGACATCACCAAGATGGCCGACCAGATGCAGTTCATGATCGAGACCATGCAGCAGATGTACAAGGTCACCACGGAACTCTCCCAAGCCGCCGACGACAGTGCCCGGACCACCGCCGAAACCGCTGACATCACCAATCGACTGCGGGACCACATCGCCGACTTCGACGACTTCTGGCGGCCCATACGCAGCTACTTCTATTGGGAGAAGCACTGTTTCGACATCCCCATCTGCTGGTCGCTGCGTTCGCTGTTCGACTCGCTGGATGGGTTCGACCAGCTCGCCGGCCAATTCGACATATTGACCAAGGACATCGCACGCACCGCGGAGGCGACGCACCACATGCTGGTGCTGATCCCGCCGATGATCGAGACGATGAAGACGACCAAAGCGCTGACGCTGACGATGCAGTCGACCTTCTCGGCGATGCTCAATCAAATGGAGGCGATGAGCAATACCGCCGTCGTCATGGGGCAGAGCTTCGACGCCTCCAAGAACGACGACTTCTTCTACCTGCCGCCGGAGGCGTTCGACAACCCCGACTTCCAAACGGGCCTGCGGATGTTCCTCTCACCGGACGGTAAGTCGGCGCGATTCTTCGTGACCCACCAGGGCGATCCGATGACACCGGAAGGCATTTCGCGTGTCGACGCCGAACGTTCGGCCGCACAGGAAGGTTTGAAGCAGTCGTCGCTGTCAGATGCCAGGGTGTATCTCGGCGGTACCGCCGCGACATTCAAGGACATGCACGACGGCGCCAAATACGACCTGATGATCGCGGTGGTGTCGGCACTGACGCTGATCTTCATGATCATGCTGTTGCTGACCCGAAGCGTGGTCGCCGCGCTGGTGATCGTGGGCACCGCGGCGAGTTCGATCGCGGCGTCGTTCGGGTTGTCGGTGCTGATTTGGCAGGACCTGTTCGGCATCCGGATCCACTGGATCGTGATGGCGTTGTCGGTGATCATCCTGCTGGCCGTCGGCTCGGACTACAACCTGCTGCTGGTGTCCCGGTTCAAGGAGGAAATCCATGCCGGCCTCAAGACCGGGATCATCCGATCGATGGCCGGCACCGGTGGGGTGGTGACGGCCGCGGGTCTGGTGTTCGCGTTCACCATGGCCTCGATGCTGGGCAGCGATCTGCGGGTGCTGGGCCAGTTCGGGTCCACCGTCTGCATCGGTCTGCTGCTGGACACGCTGATCGTGCGCACGTTGCTGATGCCGTCCATCGCGACCCTGCTGGGTCGCTGGTTCTGGTGGCCGCAGGTGGTCCATCCGCGGGGCGATAATGCCCTGGTCAAAGCCTGACGAAACTACGCCATTCTCCGCCGAGGAGCCCCAGCCGCGCAGTACGCTTCGTCAGGGATCGGCGAAGGAGGGCCCGGCGTGTCGCAATTGGTGGTGTCTCCTCCTCAATTTGTCTCGGCGACAACGATTTTGGAAAGCATAGGCTCGTCGCTGTACTCGGCCAACGCGGCCGCAGCCGTTCCCACCACCGGCCTGGTAGCCGCCAGCGCCGACGAAATCTCGGCCGAGCTGGCGGCGTTCTTTGCCGAGCACGGCCGGCAATATCAGGCGGCGGCCGGGCAGTTCACTACGTCCTACGAGCAGGTTGTGCTCAGACTGCTCGAGACCGCACAACTCTATGCGAACGCCGAAATCGCCGTCGCTCAACAGCTCGCTGCCGGCGCATCGCGCTTCGTCAACGAACCCGTCCTGCAGCTCACCGGACGCCCGCTGTTCGGCGACGGCGCCAACGGATACACGACGGCTCAGGGCGTGGGAACCCCCGGTGGGGCCGGCGGCTGGCTATTTGGCAACGGTGGCACCGGCGGTGTCAGCGTTCGCTACGGGGTGGCCGGCGGCACCGGCGGCGCGGGCGGTGTATTGCTGGGCAACGGCGGCGCAGGCGGTCGTAATCTTTACGGCGGCATGCCGGGTGGCGCCGGCGGGTCCGCGGGTTTGATCGGCATCGGCGGTACCGGCGGGGCCAGCGGTCCGGGTGGCATCGGCGGTGCAGGCGGTCGCGGCGGCCTGTTGGGACTGCCCGGGACCGCGGGGATCAGCACGGCCCTGGGCCCGAATCAAACATTGATCCATCCCGGCCAGTACGGCAGCCCGATTCTGAATATCTCGGTTGGTGGTGGACCGGGTGCGCCCGTCACCGTCGACTCCGGCGCCAGCGGCTTGGTGGTACCGCCGCAGTACGTGAACTTGGCGACCCTCGGTACGCCCACCGGGACGGGAAGTGTGAGTTACGGCGGGACCCTATTCGTCAACTACAAGACCTACCTGACGACCGTGGATTTCGGTAATGGAATCGTCACGGCACCAACCACCGTCGGGGTGGCCACCTCGGCGTATTTGAATACCCCGGGCAACGTGATAGACGTTTCGTTGCTGCCCGCCTATCTGGGCGTGGGACCCAACAACGATTTTCCGTTCAGCAGCCCAGTGACCGCCGCGTTGCCGGGCAACATGAATGAGGGAGTGTTGATCAACCTTCCTCGCGGCATGCTGGAATTCGGACCCAATCCACTCCCCCCCATTGTCGAGATGGACGGAGCCCCGAGAACCGTCGTTCAAGTGCAGATCAACAACGAATTGCCGCAAACTCTAGGCGCATTCATCGATTCCGGGGGCGAGCTGGGAGCCATCCCGCAATCATTGGTCCCGGGCCTGGCCATCGGCAACCACCTGCCCGCCGGAACAGTCATCACCGTCTCCACGATCAACGGCGTGCCGCTCTACACCCAGACAGTCACCGCGGACCACACCCCATTCGTCGTTGCATCGCCGACGGCCAACAACTTCTACGTCTTCAACACCGGGTCCTACCCCTTCTCACAGTTGCCCATTTACATCTGGAACAACGACGCGGTAGGTACGACGGTCTTCGACCGCCAGATCTGAGCTCCTAAACGTCATTCCGCGAGCTGCAGGCACACTGCCAGCGCGCCGGCACCGACGTGCACCGCGAGCACCGGACCCAACGGCGTCACGATCGCGGGATCACAGCCCGGCAACCGTTCGGCCAGTTCCGCCGCCAACTCCTGTGCGCCGCCGTGGTTACCGACGTGGTGGACGGCCAGCGCCGCGGAGCGCTCCCCCACCACCGCACAGATCTGGTCGATCAGCGCAGCGACAGCTCCCTTGGCTGTTCTTATTCGTTGCGCCAGAACGAGTTTGCCGTCTTCGATATGCAGCAGTGGTTTGAGGGCGAGTGCGGTACCCAGCCAGGCCTTGGCCCCGCCAATCCGTCCGCTGCGCCGCAGGTTGTCCAACCGTTGCACGACCATGTACGCGTGCGTGCGGTCGACAGCGGCGGTCGCGGCCTTGGTGACGGCGTCCAAGTCGCCGCCGGCCGACGCGGCCTCGGCGGCGGTCAGCACCGCGAAACCGGTGCCCATCGCCGTCGATTTGGAATCGACGACCCGTACCGCAACACCGAAATCCCCGGCGACGCGTTCCGCCAGGCGGTATGTTCCAGACAGGCCCGACGAAATATGTACTGCCACAACGCCGTCGCCGTCGCTATCGGCCAGGGCCTGCTGGTAAACGGCGCTCAGATCGGCCGGGGTGGCCGCCGCCGTGGTCGCATGGCGCTTGTGGATGTCCTCGGGGATGTCATCGACGCCGTCGCGTAGGTCGGCATCATCGAGCAAGATGTGCAGGGGCACTTCGCGAATGCCCCACCGGTCCCGCAATTCGGCCGGCAGCCGCGAGGCGCTATCAGTGACCACCTGGACGGTCAATGGCGCCGCTCCTGCGTGGTGCCGGACTGCAAAGCTTCGGCCAGCGCCTTGAGCATCAGCTCCGCGACCGCCTGGTGTGCCTCGAAGTTCCAGTGAATGCCGTCAGGGTTGCCTCGCCCGCTCATGATCTCCTCGCCGACAGCGGCTTTGAGGTCCACCAGCGGAACGTTGTGGGCTTGAGCCCATGCGGTGATCGCCGCGACGGTGCCCGCGCGGCCCTGATGCGCCTTACCGTACGTCTCGGCGATGTGTACCGACGGCAGCGATGCCACGATCGGGATGCCTGGCCGATTGAAATCGATTGCAGCACGGGTCTGTTCGAGGTATTCGGCGGTCAGATGGGGCGGCAACGCCGGCCGAGCGATCGGCGAAAACCGCGGCTGCAGCCAACCGTAGCCGTCCCGGACCCACCGCCGCAGCCAGGGCGGCCGGACATAGCGGATCAGCTCGCGCAGCGCGGTGGGCCACACCGACGGCAGGGAATCCATTCCGCTGGTCGCAAAGATCACCGCACCGGCCTTGGGCAGCGCCGCCCAGGCCCGAGGGTCCTGGGTTGCCGCCCACCACACATCGCGGCAGGTCCAGCCGATCCGCCCGATCAGTTCGACATCCCAGTCCAATTGGGAGGCAACAATATTCGGCCAGATCCGCGCATCGTCGGCGGGCAGCCCCCCGGTGGGCCCGTAATAGGACAGCGAGTCGGCGAAGATCAGTAGTACGGGCCGTGCCTCGCGACCGGGCTCAGAGGACATCGTTGGACACCTGCGCCGACGCGTTCCACACGTCCAAACGCCACCGGATGGCGTCGAAGTCCGCGCCCAGGGCGGAATGGCCGGAAAGCTGTACCCAACTGGCGTTGCCCAATCCGCCCAGGATCGGCCAGTTGCCCACCGGCAACCTCAACAGGCCGGCGGACAACGCCGCGATCAGCCCGCCGTGCGCGACCAGCACGACCGGCCGTTCCGGCTCGCCCGGTCCGCCCCACTCCGGTGCCGCGGCAACCAGCTCGCTCACCAGCGGCACACTCCGCGCGGCCACGTCCACCCTGCTCTCGCCACCGTGCGGTGCCCAGGTGGCATCCTCGCGCCAGGCCAGCCGGGCGCCCGGCGCTTCGGCATCAATCTGGGCATGGGTCATGCCCTGCCAATCACCAAGGTGCGTCTCCCGCAGCCGGGCATCCACCCGGACCTGCATACCGGTGCGCTCCCCGAGCTTGACCGCCGTGTCATAGGCCCGCCGCAGATCAGACGACAGGATCAGCAGCGGCTGGAGCTTGCCCAGCACCTCGGCCGCCGCGACGGCCTGGGCGCGACCCAGCTCGCTCAGGTCCGTGTCGAGTTGGCCCTGCATGCGGCTGCCGAGGTTGTAATCGGTCTGGCCGTGGCGCAACATCACCAACCGGCGCACCGTCATTCCGGGGCCGCCTTGGGTACGTCGCCCAGGTCCACTGGCACTATCGGGCAGTCGCTCCACAGCCGGTCCAGCGCGTAGAAGTTGCGGTCATCCTGGTGCTGGATGTGCACGACGATGTCGCGGTAGTCGAGCAGCGTCCAACGGCCCTCGCGGGCCCCCTCGCGTCGGGCCGGTTTGTAGCCCGCCTGGCGCATCTTTTCCTCGACCTCGTCGACGATCGCATTGACCTGCCGTTCGTTGGACGCCGAGGCGATGACGAAGCAGTCGGTGATGACCAGTTGGCCAGAGACGTCGATGACGAGAACATCATCGGCCAATTTCGAGGCCGCCGCGGTGGCGGCCACCGTGGCCATGTCGATCGCTTCCTGATTTGCGCTCATGTGCTGTTGCCGGCGGCCAGGCTGGGGGCGGCCGGATTCTCGCTCCTCTCGGGAGTCCGGTAGAGACGTCGCTTGGAGACGTACTGCACGACGCCGTCGGGCATCAGGTACCACAGCGGTCGACGCTCGTGCGCCCGCCGCCGGCAGTCGGTCGACGAGATGGCCAACGCGGGGATTTCGTACAGCGTCAGGGTGCCCTCGGCGAGTTCACCGATGGCCTCGATGATGTGGTCGTTGCGCAGCTCGTAGCCCGGACGGCTGACACCGATGAAGCGGGCCAGGCCGAAGAGTTCCTCCCAGCCCTGCCAGGACAGGATGGAGGCCAGCGCGTCGGCACCGGTGATGAAGTACAGCTCGGCATCCGGGTTGAGGGTGTGCAGGTCGCGCAGCGTGTCCTTGGTATAGGTAGGACCGCCGCGGTCGATGTCGACCCTGCTCACCGAGAAGCGCGGGTTGGAGGCGGTGGCGATCACCGTCATCAGGTAACGGTCCTCGGCGGCCGAGACCTGGCGATCCTTCTGCCAGGGTTGGCCGCTGGGCACGAAAACGACTTCGTCGAGCTTGAACTTGTCAGCCACCTCGCTGGCAGCGACCAGATGGCCGTAATGGATGGGATCGAACGTCCCACCCATAACTCCCAACCGGCGCTGCTTTTGCATGGTTTGCCAGCTTACTGGAGGCTGCGATCAGGCATTACAGCTCGAGGAATGCACACAGTTTCGCGGCAACGGCTTCCTGCTGGTCACAGTATCGACGTGCATCCGTCATCCTGGCGCAATGCTCGGCGGCAACCCAACAGATCGTGTAGAAGAAGATCTGTGGAAGATGCGCCGTTGAGCTCGGTAGATCAGGCCAAAGCGTGGAAAGACGCCATGACCCGGCGCCTGTACACCCGCTCGGTGGTCACCGGGGAGATTTCGCTGCCCGCCGTCCCAAGCATGCTCGACGAGTACGTCGAGATGTGCAGTGGCATCTTCGCGGGCGTGGGCAGGAAGTTCAATGACGAGGAAATCGCCCATCTGCGCACCGTGCTGCAGACCCAGTTGACCGAGGCGTATTCCATTTCCCACCGATCCAACATCGTCATCTCCTACAACGCCCCGGTCGGCCCAACTTTGCACTATCAAGTGAGCGCACGCTGGTTCAGCGTCGCCGAAGCCTATGACAACTGGGTCAGCACCCGCGAGCCGCCGCTTTTCGGCACCGAACCCGACGCGAGGGTGTGGGCCCTGGCCAACGAAGCCGCGGACCCCAGCGCGCATCCGGTGCTCGATATCGGTGCGGGCACCGGACGCAACGCCCTTCCGCTGGCAAGGCGCGGCCATCCCGTTGACGTGGTGGAGATGACTCCGAAATTCGCCGAGATCATCCGGGCCGAGGCCCAGCGGGATGCGCTGGATCTGCGAGTGATCGTGCGCAACGTCTTCGAGACGACAGAAGATCTGCGACAGGATTATCAACTGATCTTGCTGTCTGAGGTGGTGTCCGATTTCCGCACCACCGAGCAGTTGCGTGGCCTGTTCGAACTCGCAGCGCACTGCCTGGGCTCGGGCGGCCGGTTGGTGTTCAATGCGTTCCTACCCCGCCACGGTTACGAACTTGACGCCGTGGCACGCGAATTCGGTCAGCAGGCGTACACCAGCATGTTCACCAGAGCGGAACTATCCAGCGCGGTGGCCGGGTTGCCGCTCGAGCTGGTAGGCGAGGACTCGGTGTACGAGTATGAGAAAGCGCACCTTCCGCCCGGCGCTTGGCCGCCCACCAGCTGGTACGCCGACTGGGTCAGCGGGCTCGACATCTTCCCGGTGGGACGTGAGGACAGCCCGATCGAGATGTCTTGGCTGGTGTTCCGCAAGACCCGCTGACTGGCGCGCTTGCCCCAGCGGCGAGCGTCACGCTGGCGTGGCGCTGGGCGTCGAACGCCACACTCGCGTGACGCTCGGCGCGCGGTCAGACCGGCAGTAGCTGGTCGATCACCGCCGCCAGCTGCTTGGCCGACCGGCATTCGTGCATCGTGATGACCTCTTCGTAGCGCGGCACCGCCGAATCCCCGCTACCCCAAAGGTGTTTGGGCTCGGGGTTGAGCCAGTGCGCGTGCCGGGCGGCCGTCACCATGTCGGCCAGCACATCGACGGCCGGGTTGCGGTAGTTGGTGCGCCCGTCGCCGAGTACCAGCAGTGAACTGCGCGGCGACAGCACGTTGGGGTTGGCCTGCACGAACGAGACGAACGCGTTGCCATAGTCGGAGTGTCCGTCCCGGGCGAACACGCCCGCCTCCCGGGTGATCCGCTGGATCGCGACGGCCAGGTCGGCCTCCGGGCCGAACATGTGAGTCACCTCGTCGGTGGTGTCGATGAACGCGAACACCCGCACCCGCGAAAACTGTTGGCGCAGTGCGTGTACCAGCAACAGGGTGAAGTGGCTGAACCCGGCGACCGAACCCGAGACATCGCACAGCACCACCAACTCCGGACGCGCCGGGCGCGGTTTCTTCAGAACCACGTCGATCGGCACGCCACCGGTGGACATCGATTTGCGCAGCGTCTTGCGCAGGTCGATCGTGCCCGCGCGGGAACGACGGCGCCGGGCAGCGAGCCGAGTGGCCAGAGTGCGCGCCAGCGGGGCAACCACCCGGCGCATCTGCCGCAACTGGTCACCGGACGCGCGCAGGAATTCGACGTTCTCCGAGAGTTGGGGAATGCCGTACATCTGAACGTGGTCGCGACCCAACTGTTCGGCGGTGCGCCGCTTCGTCTCCGCATCGACCATCCTGCGCAGCTGCGAGATCTTCTGCGCGGCAAGCGCCTTGGCGATCTGCTCCTGGCTGGGCGAGGGTTCGTCACCGTAGGGTGCGAGCAGGCCCGCCAGCAGCTTGCCCTCCAATTCGTCCAGCGCCATGGCCTTGAGCGCTTGATAAGACGAGAAGGACGGGCCCCGGCTGGAGTTGTATTTTCCGTAGGCCTCAACAATCCGGGCGATCATCCGCACTAGCCGCTCGTCCATGTCGGCCAGTTCGGGGTTCTCGTTCAGCAGATCCAGCAGCATCTGCCGCATCGCCTCGACGTCGTCGGGCGGCAGGCCGTCGGGGTCACCGGCCGCATCGTCGTCGGTCACCACTGCGCGGGCGCCCAGCGCGGCGGGGAACCACAGGTCGAACATCGCGTCGTAGGTGTCCCGGTGATCCGGCCGGCGCAGCACCGCACACGCGATGCCCTCCCGCAACACCTCGCGGTCGCCCAGACCCAGCGTGGCCATCACCCGGCCGGCGTCCACCGTCTCCGACGGCCCCACCGAAATGCCGCTGGCACGAAGGGCTTCCACGAAACCGACCAGATGACCGGGCAGCCCATGCGGGGCGAGCGGCCGGGACGGGCGGATACGCCGGGTGGCCATCAGTTCAGCCTTAACTCACCGGCCGCGCGCTGCTGATCGGACTGGTGTTTGAGCACCACACCCAAGGTGGCGGCGACGACGGCGTCGTCGATGGTGTCCAGCCCCAGCGCGAGCAGCGTGCGTCCCCAGTCGATGGTCTCGGCGATCGACGGCACCTTCTTGAGCTGCATGCCGCGCAGCACCCCAATGATCCGCACCAGTTCCTCGGCGAGGTGCTGGGGCAGCTCGGGCACCCGGGACAACAGGATGCGCCTTTCCAGCTCGGGAGTCGGGAAGTCGATGTGCAGGAACAGGCAGCGGCGCTTGAGCGCCTCGGACAGCTCGCGGGTGGCATTGGAGGTCAGCACCACCAACGGCGTGCGGGTGGCCGTGATGGTGCCCAGTTCCGGGACGGTCACGGCGAAGTCGGAAAGGACCTCCAACAGCAGGCCTTCGATTTCGATGTCGGCCTTGTCCGTCTCGTCGATCAGCAGGACGGTCGGTTCGGTGCGGCGGATCGCGGTCAGCAGCGGACGCTGCAGCAGGAACTCCTCGCTGAAAACGTCGTCCTTGGTGGCCTCCCAGTCACCCGAACCGGCCTGGATACGCAGGATCTGCTTGGCGTGATTCCACTCATACAGGGCGCGGGCCTCGTCGACGCCCTCGTAGCACTGCAGCCGGACCAGTCCCGATCCGGTGGCTTGGGCGACGGCGCGGGCCAGTTCGGTCTTGCCGACCCCGGCCGGGCCTTCCACCAACAACGGTTTGCCGAGCCGGTCAGCCAGGAAAACGGCTGTCGCGGTGGCGGTGTCGGGAAGGTAGCCGGTCTCGGCGAGCCGTCGCGAAACGTCGGCGATATCGGCGAACAACGGCACAGGCCGTGCGGGCACGCTCATTGAGTCTCCTAGGTTTAGGCCGGACGGGTTTGGCCGGAGCCCCACACGATCCATTTGGTCGAGGTCAATTCCGGCAGCCCCATCGGGCCGCGGGCGTGCAGCTTCTGAGTGGAGATGCCGATCTCGGCGCCGAACCCGAACTGCTCGCCGTCGGTGAAGGCGGTGGAAGCGTTGACCATCACCGCGGCCGCATCGACCTGTTCAGTAAACCGCTGCGCCGCAGCAAGATTCGTCGTCACGATGGCTTCGGTGTGTCCGGTGCCGTATTCGTTGATGTGGGCAATGGCGGCGTCCACGCCGTCAACCACCGCAACCGCGATGTCCATCGCCAGGTACTCGCGGCGCAGGTCGTCCTCACCCGCATCGGTGTGCACGGCGACGCCGGCGCCTTGCAGCGCGCCCAGCAGCCGGGGCATCGCCTCGTCCGCGATCGCGGCATCGACCAAGAGGGTTTCGGCGGCGTTGCACACGCTCGGGCGACGCGTCTTGGAGTTGAGCAGGATCCGCTCGGCGACATCCAGGTCGGCGGCTTCATGGACGTACACATGGCAGTTGCCGACGCCGGTCTCGATGGTCGGAATCTGCGCGTCCCGCACCACCGCCTCGATGAGTCCCGCGCCGCCGCGGGGAATCGCGACATCGACCAGGCCGCGAGCCTGGATCAGGTGGGTGACCGTGGCGCGGTCGGAGGACGAGAGCAGTTGGACCGCGTCGGCCGGCAGATCCTGATCGGTCAGGGCCTCCCGCAGGACCTTGACCAACGCCTCGTTGGACCGCGCCGCCGAGGAGCTGCCGCGCAGCAGGGCCGCGTTGCCGGATTTCAGCGTCAGGCCGAAGGCATCGACAGTGACGTTCGGGCGGCCCTCGTAGATCATTCCGACCACGCCGAGCGGAACTCGCTGCTGACGCAGTTGCAGCCCATTCGGCAGGGTGGATCCGCGCAGCACCTGGCCGACCGGATCGGGCAGCCCGGCGACCTGCCGCAGCCCCGCGGCGATGCCGTCGACCCGCTGCGGGTTCAGTGCCAGCCGGTCGAGCATCGCGTTGGGGGTGTTGGCTTCGCGCGCGGCGTTCAGATCCTCTGCGTTGGCGGCCAGGATCGCGTCGACGTTGGCCAGGATCGCGTCGGCGGCGGCGTGCAGCGCGCGGTCTTTGGCCGCCGTCGGCACCGAGGCCAGGATGCGGGCCGCCACCCGGGCACGGCGGGCGGCGTCATGCACCTCTTTGCGCAGATCGGGAAGCGCCGGTGCGTGCAAACTCATTAATCCAGGGTATCGGCATGCAGGCCTGTTCACTCAGCGTGGGTCAGCCGGACTTCGTCCTCCACCACTGATAAAGGCTGCCCATGTCGGTGCCGACGATCATGGCGACCCTGAGTTTGGATTCGTCGCTCCACACCACGATCGGGTGCGTCGTCGAATTCAGGGTCATGGTGGCACATTCCACCTGCCCGCCGGTCTTGCCGCTGCTGCCGTACGTCCAGGGTCCCGGCGACACCTGGTTGCCCGGGCAGGACGACTGGATGTCCATCTTGTCGCCGCCGACCTGTTTGAAGCCCGTCTGCATGTCGTCGACATTCCCGAACAGCCCGAAAGCCGCCTCGCTGGGCCCGCCGGCCACGGTGTTCTGGTCGCAGGTGACCTTTTCGATTGCGGGCGCCTTCGCCGGTTTGACCTGACAGTTGCTGGACGAGAAACCCTCGGGCAGCATTCCCATCAGTTTGCTCGGATCCGCCGAGGCGGTCGGCGCGAGGCCCACTGGCGGGACGAGGACAACGGCAGCGCAGAGCAACTCGGCTGCGGTCTTCAAACGCGACATGGCAAACAACCTTCCGCCTCAAAGTCTCGAACGCTGATGGGTGCGGCAAACGGTAGCGTGAACTTACGGTGCAGCGGGGCGGATTGTTCAGAAAATCCGATTGACGGCGTTCAGGCCACCGGCTGGCGTTGGGTCACGCGCTTTGCCTTGCGCTGCCGCTCCTCGATCAGCCGGCCCAGGTCCTGCAGCAGCAGCGGCTTGTCCATCACGATCTTTTCGATGTGTTCGCGGTCGATCTCCAATGCGGTGACCTCTTCCAGCGCGTAGGCGGCGGCGACGTTGCGTTGCCGCGTGAGCGCGGTGATACCGATGAAGGACCCCTCGTCGAGCGTGGTCACGGGTACTTCGACACCCTCCTCGTCGGTCACGGTCAACCGCACGCTCCCGGCGACGAGGAACGTCATGACCGTGGGGATCGCTCCCGCATACTGCACCTTCTCGTCGGCGCCGTACCTGACGATCCGTGCGTAAGGGGCGAGGAACTGCTGATCGGCCAGGGTGAGGCGAAGCTCGGTCGCGACCACGGTGCGCAATGCCTGCCGGACCCGTTCGGGCGTGGAGAAGTCGTCATCCGCGCCGTCCAAATGCAGTTCCTGCCGGCGCGCGGCGTACCAGATCCAGCGCAGGAACGTCGCTTCGGTGGCTCCTGCGTCCGACGGCGAACCGACCCTGATCGTGGTGCGGTACTCGCCGCCACCCAGCGCCACCGAGGTGGGTACCGTGCCGGGCTGGATCAGCGGCAGCCCACTGGCCACGAACGACAACATCGCGCACACCTTGTCGGGCGGGTCCGCGGTGGCAAACGTGGTGGTGATGGAAACCTTGTGCGGACCGGCGGGCCGGCTGAGATTGGTGAACGCGGTGGTGGCCAGCATCGAATTCGGCATGATCCGCATGCCGCTTCCGGTCTGAATGTGCACGGCCCGCCAGTTCACCTCGACGACCCGTCCCCGAGCATTCTGCGTGTCGAGCCAATCATTGATCCGGAAGGGCTGCTCGAAGAGCATGAACAGCCCGGAAACAATCTGGCCGACCGAGTTCTGCAGCATCAGGCCGATGACCACCGAGGTGATCCCAAGTGCGGTGAACACACCGGCAACACGCACACCCCAGATGTAGGACAGGATCACCGCCAGGCCCAGCCCGATCAACGCGAAGCGGCCGACATCCAGGAAGATCGCGGGAACCCGCTTGCGCCAACTCTCTTCGGGTGCGCCTTCAAACACCGTGGCGTTGAGGCCGGACAGCAGCAGCACCAGGACCAGGAAGCCGAATACCGTGGTCAGGAGTCGCACCGGGACATCGCCCGCCGAGATCTGTGACGCCTTCACCAGCAACAGCAGCAAGGCCCCGAGCGGTAACAGCCAGTTGCGCACCATGCCGACCTGTCGGGCCAGTCGGCTGCGCCTTCTGACCAGCGTGTGGTGCAGTTCGGTGAGCAGGATCAGTCCGGCCGGGAACCCGACCGCAACCGCGATCGTCCAGTAGAACCAGGAGGAATGCAACGGATTCATCAGCGCTCCGACAACCGGTAGATCGTCTGCTCGGTGCCACCCACCGAAATCGTGCCCGCCGGGGTGAATTGGCGAGAATCGCGCATCGCCTCATACACCTGGGATGCCACGTAAATGCCCGGCTGCGGTGCGCCACTGTGCATTTGGTAGGCCAGGCTGACCGCGGTACCCCACATGTCGTAAACGAGACCGGACTGGCCGACCAGTCCGCTGACGACGTTTCCGGTGTTGATGCCGACCCGCAACCCAAGATCGTGGCGACTCTGGTTGTTGAATCGCTCGATGATCCGCCGCATCTCGAGCGCGAACTCGATGCTGCGATGCAGGCTGTCGAGTCGTGGCGTGATGACGCCGCAGCTGGCCAGATACCCGTTGTGGAAGGTGCGGATCCGTTCGACGCCAAGGGATTCGGCGGCCGAGTCGAACTGGCCGAAGAGATCGTCGACTATTCCGACCAGTTCGTGTTCGGGGACCTCGGTGGAGATCTCGTCGACTCCGACGATGTCGGCGAAGATGATTGCGACGTCCTGGTGCGTCTGCGCGATGGTGCTGTCGCCCTGGCGATACCGCTGCACCACCGACTCGGGCATCAACGAGAGCAGCAGCCGATCGTTCTCTCGCCGTTGCTCGTTGAGCAGCTCTTCCTTGATCGCAAGGTTACGGCTCATCTCGTTGAAGGCTCCGGTGAGGTCGCCGATCTCGTCGCGCGACGTGATCGGAATGTTGACCTCGTAGTCACCCGAGCTGATCCGTTGCGTCCCCTCCTCCAGGCGACGTACGGGGCGTACCGCGGCCTGCGCGATCAGCATGGAAGCCACGCTGATCGCGAAGATCATGGCCGCGACCGCCACCGCAAGCGACTTGCTGAATCTGGCGAGCCGGGCGAATGCGTCGGAGTCGTCCCGAGTGGCCAAAATCGCCCAGTGCAGATCGGAATTCGGGATGTCCAGCGGGGCATAGGCCTCGAGTTCTCTGTTGCCGGTGTAATCCGTGCCGACCGTTACCCCGGTCTCACCGCGTAGGGCGTCTTTGAGTCCGGCACTGTGGATCGGCTGCACCAGCGTGGTGCCACCCAGCCGAATCGCCCGATCGGCGACCTCCGATGAGGTCCCGGCCGCGATCACTTCGCGCCGGTATTCCTGGGGGTCTTGCAGGAAAAGTCTTGAGTCCGAGCGCATCAAGCTGTCGGGACCCGCCAGGTATGTCTCGGTCGCCGCTCCCATACCCGCGGCATCCCAGTCCTTGTTGGCAGTCATGATCTGGTTGATCTTGGCGATCGGCACCGGCAGGGCCATGACGCCGTCGGTCTTGCCATCGATTCCCACTGGCGATACCACCCACGCCGTCGGCGCGCCCAGCGCCGGCTGATAGGGCTGAAAATCGGTGATCCAAACGAACTCGATATCGTTGGCGCGCAGCGCTTTTTGATACGCATCGCGCAGATTCGACTCGCGGTATGGCCCGGTGAGAATGTTTGTCCCGAGGTCCGGGCCCTTGCGGACCGAATACACCACGTTGCCGTCCATGTCGAACAGCAGCGCGTCCTGATAGTCGAAACGCTTGACGATGTCGCGCATGTAGAAGTCGTAGCGGGCATTGGCCGCCGACCATGCGCTGCCATCACCCGCGTCCAAAGCCGGAGCCGAGTCCGGCTTTGACGTGGCCGTGTAATTGGCTTGGAGGTAACGCTGCGCGTTGGCCTTCGGTAGCACCGCGTTGAGGTCGATGTCTTCGCCGGTCAGCCGTTGCATGGGCTTGATCATGCGATTCTCGTAGTAGTTGACGATCGCCTGCTGCTGGGGGCCACTGATAGTGGCGTTGGCCAATTGATCGAATCCAGCGGACATCGCAACCACCGCCTGGTCGACACTGAACCCGCTGCTGTAGACATCCAGGGAATTCGTGACTTCGGTGAACAGCGCCTCGATCTGCCGCTTCTGGGACTCGCGCAGTTCGATCAGCCGCTCGGACTCGACTTCACGCAAGGCACTCCGCCCGGAGATGCCGGCCAGGACGCCGATCACCGCCACCGACAGAATGCTCGACAGCAGCAGGGCGATCAGGATTTTGGATTGAATGCTGACCCGGAACCTAATCCCCGGCAGGCGCGGCCGGAAACGCCTCTTGGCCGGAGCGCTGGCGCTCTCCGGTGTCGGCTCTGTTGGCTCACCCGACGTCAATCGGCTTCCTTCTGCTACCGGCTGTTACGGGTCCCGGTCACGGTGCAGATTAGCTTGCGGCTCGGCGGATATCGGTCTTCGGTGAAAAGTGACGCCGGGCCGTGTCCTGGCTTTCACCAAAGAGTGATGCTGCGGTGCTCATTGGACGGCGCACTCCCAGTCGACGACGAACCGGTGCGCAGGGTCGGCAGGGTCTACCGCGCATGGGAGTTCGACGCCGACGGCGAGTTGCGGCACGTGCTCGGGCGGTACCGACTGGACGCTTCGGGCGACCACGGGTGTCAGGTTGGGAAACCGCAGCTCCATCTCGATGACATACTGCGGGGCATCGAGAAGTTCGGGCATCGCGGTCGCGGCCCGGCCCAGGGTCCGCAATGTGTTTCCCGTGGCCGCGAAGGACTTCAACACCCCGGTGACCCGTTGCCCGGTGGCGAGCAATTCCGCCGCCGACGCCCACCGCCCCGAGTTGCTTCCATGCCGTTGCTTGAGCTGGTTGTACGCCGCCGCGATTGCCGCGGCACTCGGCGGCGGTTGCGATCCGGCCGATGTCGGGTGCATCGGCGGGCCGGATTCGATTCGAACCTTCTGCGGGTTCGCTGAGTCAACCTGCACGCGCACGATCAAACCGGGCTGCACCGAAGCCAACGAGATGGGGTGCACCGCTTGCCGAACGGTGACTTCGTAGGGTTCACGTCCGGGCAGTTCAACAGTCAGCCCGATCTTGCAGACGTACCTGCAGTCAATCACCGTGCCCGTCGACTCCAACGATCGAACGTGGGCGATACCAGTCAGCGGCGGACCGGCGAACTTCGGTTTCCTGATGCGGTAGAGGCTCACAGCGATGACGACCACGACGGCAGCGGGCACTCCCCAGCTGACGAACGTGATCAACATGTCCATGGCCGCAAGGTAACCACGGGCTGTCGCCTACCGTGCCCAAGTTCGGGGAAATGCTTCTACCCTCGACGACATGTCAGCGCGGGTTGTCGTGGTCGGCAGCGTGAACCTCGACCTGACCCTGGACGTCGCCAGATTGCCCCGGCCGGGCGAGACGGTGCTGGCGTCGTCGTTGACGCATGCGCCCGGCGGCAAGGGCGCGAATCAGGCGGTGGCTGCGGCACGCGCGGGCGCGCAGGTGCAATTCGTCGGTGCGGTGGGTGAGGACGCGGCCGCTGACCAACTGTTGGCGCATCTGCGGTCCGCGGGTGTCGGTCTGGACGGGATCGTGCGACAACCCGGCCCGAGCGGAACGGCAGTCATCGTGGTCGATGCCGGTGCAGAGAACACGATCGTGGTGGCCCCCGGCGCCAATCGGCACCTGACGCTGACACCGGAGCTGTTCGATGCGTGCGATGTGTTGTTGACCCAGTTGGAGATTCCGGTGACGACAGCATTGGCGGCAGCGCGGCAGGCGAAGCGGGCCGGGGCGGTTGTAATGGTCAATGCCTCGCCCGCCGGGTCGGATGCCGAGCCGCTGGCCGAACTGGCTGGCGTCACCGACGTGGTGGTCGCCAACGAACACGAAGCGAACGAATGGCACTGGCAGGCAGCTCATCTAGTGGTCACCCTGGGTGCGCGTGGGGCCCGGTACATCGGCGCCGACGGCGAGTTCGAGGTGCCCGCTCCTGCCGTAGCAGCGGTCGATACGACCGGCGCCGGTGACGTGTTCGCCGGTGTGCTGGCGGCGAATTGGCCGGGTGACCCGGATTCTTCTGAGCAACGTCGCTTGGCGTTGCGGCGAGCCTGCGCGGCGGGCGCATTGGCGACGCTGGTCCGGGGAGCGGGAGATTGCGCACCAGACGCCGCGACGATCGAAGCGACACTTTAGTAGCGAAATATGTTGTACTGATTGCCTTTCAGGGTTCTGGTGAAGACGAACTTGTCAGTGCCTCCGCATAGCATGTGGCTATGGTTTCGAGTTCGCGTGAGGAGATCGTGGGGGTCTTCGATGCGCTCGATGCCGAGGTGGATCGGGTGTGTGGGTTGTCCTTTGAGGTGTTGACGAATGC
>NZ_HG964937.1:455760-566442 GCF_000613245.1 Mycobacterium asiaticum DSM 44297 | reverse complement strand
GATGAGGACCGCGCCCGCAAACGCGGCTTCGTGCTGGGCAACCAGGACTACGACGGGATGAGCCGGATCAGCGGTGTGATCACCCCCGAACTACGGGCGCTGTTCGAAGCCCTGCTCGCCGCCCTGGCCGCCCCCGGCACCCCCGACCCCACCCACCCCGAGGCCGACAGCACCGCGCGCTCCGATACCCGCAGCAGCGGCCAGCGCAATCACGACGCCCTGATCACCGCGATCCGGGCCTTGTTCGCCTCCGAGCAGCTCGGCTCACACCGCGGCCTGCCGGTCACGATGATTGTGACCACCACGCTCAAGGACCTCGAGGCCGGCACCGGCACGGCCCGCACCAGCGGGGGCTCCCTGCTGCCGATGGCCGATCTGATCCGCATGGCCGCCCAGGGCGCCCATCACTATCTGGCGATCTTCGACCACGCCAAACCCCTAGCGCTGTACCACGCCAAGCGATTCGCCAACCCGGCGCAGCGGCTCATGCTGCACGCCCTCGAGGGGGGTTGCACCCGCCCCGGCTGCGACCAACCCGCCTACCACACCGAGGTCCACCACGTCACCGGCTGGGCCAGCACCGGGCGCACCGACATCACCGACCTCACCCTGGCTTGCGGACCTGACAACAGACTGGCCGAAAAGGGCTGGACCACCCGCAAAAACGCCCGCGGCCAAACCGAATGGCTCCCACCCGCCCACCTCGACCACGGCCAACCACGAGTCAACACCTTCCACCACCCGGAAAAACTCTTTGCGGATGACGATGACGAACCGGCTTGACGTCGGGGAACTTGGCGTCAGTCCTCGGGGATCTCGCGCTCGATCTCGTCGAGCCAGATCTTCGCGGACATATCCGACGGCGCACGCCAATCCCCGCGCGGCGACAACGAGCCCCCAAAGGACACCTTGGGGCCGTTGGGCAACGCCGAGCGCTTGAACTGGCTGAACGAATAGAACCTCTTGACGAACACCTGCAGCCAGTGGCGTATATCGCTCAGCGAATAACTCGGTCGGTTGTCCTCCGGGAAGCCGGGTGGCCAACCGCCGCGCTCGGGGTCGCTCCACGCGTGCCATGCCAGGAACGCGATCTTCGATGGCGGGAACCCGTAGCGCAGCACCTGGAATAGCGAGAAGTCCTGCAGCGCATAGGGTCCGACCTTCGCCTCGCTGCTCTGCAGTTCCTCCTCCTCGCCGGCCGGAACCAGTTCGGGGGTGATCTCGGTGTCGACGACCGACTGCAGTACGTCGGTCACTTCCTTCTCGAATTGCTCCGACGAGATGACCCAGCGGATCAGGTGCTGAATCAGCGTCTTGGGCACACCGCCATTGACGTTGTAGTGCGACATCTGGTCGCCCACACCGTAGGTGGACCAGCCCAGTGCGAGCTCCGAAAGATCCCCGGTCCCAAGCACGATGCCGCCGCGCTGGTTCGCCAGCCGGAACAGGTAGTCGGTGCGCAACCCGGCCTGTACGTTCTCGAAGGTGACGTCGTAGACCTTCTCGCCGCGCGCGAACGGGTGCCCGATCTCCTCGAACATCCGCTTGGCGGTCTCGCGGATATCGATTTCCTCGAAGGTGATGCCCAGCGCCTCACCAAGTTTGATCGCGTTGTTCTTGGTGTGCTCTCCGGTGGCGAAGCCCGGCAGGGTAAAGCCCAGGATGTCGCTGCGCGGGCGGCCTTCCCGATCCATTGCCTTCGCCGCGACGATCAGCGCGTGCGTGGAATCCAGCCCGCCTGACACGCCGATGATCACCTTCGGGTAATCCAGCGCCCGCAGCCGTTGCTCGAGCCCAGCGACCTGAATGTTGTAGGCCTCGTAGCAATCCTGTTCCAGCCGTTCGCGATTCGCCGGGACGAACGGGAAGCGCTCGATGTTGCGCAGCAGGCCGATGTCGCCGTCCGGCGGATCGACGCGAAACTCGATGCGCCGGAAGGAGTCAGCGACCGCCCGATGGTGGCGACGATTGTCGTCGAAGGTGCCCATCCGCAATCGCTCGGAGCGCAGCAGCCCGGTGTCGACGTCGGCGACCGACCGTTGCTCCTCCGTGGGGAACCGCTCGGAGCACGCCAGTTGATTGCCGTTCTCCCAAATCATGGTCTGGCCGTCCCAAGCCAGGTCGGTCGTCGACTCGCCCGGCCCGGCGGCGGCATACACGTATGCGGCCAAACACCGTGCCGACGCGGAACGCGCCAGCAGGCACCGGTCCTCGGCCCGGCCGATGGTGATCGGGCTACCCGACAAATTGGCCAGCACGGTCGCTCCGGCCAGCGCCGCCGAGGCACTGGGCGGTACCGGCACGAACATGTCCTCGCAGATTTCGACGTGCAGCACGAAGTCCGGCAGGTCGGAGGCGGCGAACAACAGATCCGAACCGAACGGAACCTCCACGTCGAGGCGACCGATGCGGATCACGCCGCCCTCACCGTTGCCGGGCGCGATCTGGCGGCGTTCGTAGAACTCCCGGTAGTTGGGCAGATACGACTTGGGGACGACGCCCAACACCTCGCCGCGGTGGATGACCACCGCGGTGTTGTAGATGCGATGCAGATGCCGCAGCGGGGCGCCCACAACCAGCACCGGCAGCAGGTCGGCGGACGCGGCAACAATCTCGCCCAGCGCCTCCTCGACCGAATCCAGGAGGGAATCCTGCAGCAGGATGTCCTCGATCGAGTAACCGGACAATGTCAGTTCGGGAAATACCGCCAGCGCAACGCCGTCGTCATGACACTGGCGCGCCAAGCCGAGGACGGCTGCGGCATTGGCCGGCGGGTCGGCCATCGCGGTGTGGTGCGTGCACGCAGCCACGCGGACGAACCCGTGCCGGTATGCGGAGTAGAAGCTCATTACCCTCCATTCTCGCGTTACTGTCGCATCCCCGAAGTTGGCGTCAGATGACGGGGTGTCAATGAATGCTTAGTCTCGGTTGAGTGGAATCTCCCGAGCTCGTCGCGCTGCTGTCCGGTCGTCGGGTTGCGGTGCTGACTGGCGCGGGACTGTCCACGGATTCCGGCATACCCGATTACCGCGGGCCTGACTCGCCGCCCAGCAATCCCATGACCATCCGGCAGTTCACCTCCGACCCGGTGTTCCGGCAGCGGTACTGGGCGCGCAACCATGTTGGCTGGCGGCACATGGACGACACTGCGCCCAATGCCGGACACCGGGCGCTGGCCGCGTTGGAACGGTCGGGCGTGGTGACCGGTGTCATCACCCAGAACGTGGACCTGTTGCACACCAAAGCGGGCAGCCGCAACGTCGTCAATCTGCACGGCACCTACGCGCAGGTGGTGTGTTTGAGTTGCGGCTTCACGATGAGCCGGGCCACGCTGGCCGAGCAACTGGAAGCGCTCAATCCCGGCTTCATCGAGCGTTCCGAAGCCGTCGGCGGGCTGGCGGTGGCCCCGGACGCCGACGCCGTCGTCGCCGACACCACGTCGTTCCGCTACCTGGATTGCCCGCGCTGCGCCGGCATGCTCAAGCCCGACATCGTCTATTTCGGCGAGAATGTCCCCAAAGAGCGCGTAGCACAGGCATATTCATTGGTGGACGCGGCCGAAGCACTGCTGGTGGCCGGGTCGTCGTTGACGGTGTTTTCCGGCTATCGATTTGTGCGCCACGCGGCCGCGGCCGGCATTCCCGTCGCGATCATCAACCGCGGCCGCACCCGCGGTGACGACCTGGCCGCGGTCAAGGTGGACGGTGGCTGTTCGGAGTTGTTGGCACTGTTGGCCGACGAACTCGTGATCAGCGCGTCTTTCTGACCTCGGCGACGAACTGTTGTCCCCGGTTGTCGACCACCTGCCAGGAGTAGGGGCCGATGACCCGGGAGCTACCGAGCAGTTGTACCGCGAGCCGAGCGTCCTGCTCGCTGGAAATCCCGTCGACCCGACGGCCGTGCGATGTTGTCAATGCCCACATGATGAACTCCCATGTTTCGCCTCGTTGCGACCGGCATGGCGGCCGTCTCTTGATGCGAAAAAGCATGTCGAAGGCGGCTGTACAAAAACTCTAAGAATTCTTGGAACACATCAGCGATACCAGTGACGACACAATTTGGTCACTGGGAACGAGCAAGAGCACAGCACCACGAACCTGCGCGACCGTACTCCCCTAGCGCGAGTTCATCAAAAAGTGCAGGGCATGGCCCGGATCGCATGCACGAAATTGCCCGCGAGGTACGCCGGTTCGCCCGCCTGAATGTCCGGCAGCTGACGGAGCAACTCGCCGAAGATGGCTCGCAGCTGGGCCCGAGCCACATGGGCGCCCAGGCAGAAATGCAGCCCGCCGCCACCGAAGCCGACGTGCGGGTTGGGGCTGCGGCTCAGGTCGAACCGCTCCGGATGGTCGAAGGCCTCGGTGTCCCAATTGCCCGAGGCGTAGAACATGACGACCTTCTCCCCCGCGCGGATGTGCTGTCCGCCGAGCTCGAAATCCGTTGCGGCGGTGCGGCGAAATGTCATAACAGGGGTCGCCCAGCGAATGAACTCCTCCACCGACGTGCCGATGCGTTCCTCGAAGGCTGCCGTCAGCCAGGCCCGTTCGGCGGGGAAGTCGGTAAGGGCCTTCAGCGCGTGGCTGATGGTCTGCCGGGTGGTGTCGTTGCCGGCGACGGAGAGCAGCACGAAGAAGGCGGCCACCTCGGCATCGGTCAGCCGGTCTCCGTCGACTTCCGCGGTGACCAGGCTGCTGAACAGGTCATCACCCGGGTTTTCGCGACGCTCTGCGGCCAGCTCGCCGGCTACCTGGTGCAGGTAGCCCTGGTTCTCGAACAGCACCTCCAGGCGGTTACGCCCGTTGAGGAAGACGGGATCGGCCCACGACACCAACGCGTCGGCCGCGTGCGCCACCTGTTGCCGCCGGGATTCGGGTATCCCGACCATGTCCGAAAGCGTCCGGATCGGCAGTTCTTTGGCGCAGTGTTCGACGAAGTCGGCGCCGCTGCCGGCGGCCCGCAGCTCCTCGACGATGGCCTTGGCGTTGGCGTTGATCGATTCTTCGATGCGCCGGACCTGCCGGGGGGTGAATGCGGCGTGCGCGAGCTTGCGCAGCTTGGTGTGCCGTGGCGGGTCCATGGCCAGGAAGGACTGCGATGCTTCGAGCAGTTCCTCGGGGACGTTCGCGAACATCACCCCCTTGCCGGACAGGAACACCTCGCTGTTGCGGCTGACCGCGACGATGTCGGCCCGGCGGGTGACCGCCCAGTAGCCCGGATCGTTGGGATCTTGTAGCAGGTCATCCTCGACCGGCCGTTGCCAGCTCACCGGGCGTTCGGCCCGTAGTACGGCGAATGAGCGCTCCCGCTCCGCGGCGGTGGTGGACCAGAACGCCCGCGAGGACACGTCGACGGCATCGTAGGGGCGGGTATTGGTCAGCGTCGCTGTCATTGGCGATCCCCTCCTCGGACCGACTATGACGCCGGTCACGCGTAGCACGACGACCATATGTCTAGACACTATGTCTAGTCAAGACGTCCGGTGTCGGGTTATGCTGCAGCAAACAGGGAGGTGCGATGCCATCCGTGACCCGCAGTCCGCAGGCCAAGCGCCAGGAGCGGCGCCAAGACATGGAACGCCGGCTGCTCGACGCCACCGAGCGATTGATGCGTGACGGCGCCAGCTTTACCGAGCTCAGCGTGGATCGGCTGGCCACCGCGGCGGGCATTTCCCGCGCCACCTTCTACATCTACTTCGAGGACAAGGGCCACCTGCTGCGCTGCCTGGCCGTCCAGGTCTTCACCGACCTCGCCGACGACGGCGAGCGCTGGTGGGGCGTGGCCGGCCGCCATGATCCCGCGGACGTGCAGGCGGCGATGGCCGGGATCGTCACGAGCTACCGGCGTCACGAACCGGTGCTGACCGCACTCAATGAGATGGCGGCCTACGATCCGACGACGGCGGCAACCTATCGAGAAATCCTGACCGCGATCTCCCGGCGACTCACCCGGGTGATCGTGGATGGCCAGGCCGACGGCCTGATCCGGCGGGAGCTGCCGGCAGACATCACCGCCAGCGCGCTGACCTGGATGGTCGAGCGAGCCTGCCAACAGAACCTGCCGACACACCCGAACGATGCCGACCCCGAGTACGACGAATTGCTGGCCGCCACGCTGGCCGAAATCGTCTGGGGCGCGCTATATCTGAAGCCCGCCCACAGCTAGGCCGGCGTCACCGCGACCAGGTCGTCGGCGTGCACGGCGGGCCGACGGAACTCGGCGGGTAGATCCGAGGTAGACCGACCCACCATCGCGGCCAGCTCGGCCGCGTCGTATGCGACCACTCCGCGCGCCACCACGGCGGCATCGGGCGCACAGATTTCGACGACGTCGCCGCCGTAGAACCTGCCCGACACCGCGGTAATGCCCGCCGGCAACAGCGATCGACGTTGCCCGACCACGGCACGCACGGCGCCTTCGTCCAGGGTCAGGGCACCGGTGGATTCAGCGGCGTATCGCACCCAGAACCGGCGCGCCGACATGCGCTCGGCGCGCGGGGCGAACACCGTGCCCACCGAAGCGTCTGTGAGTGCGGCGGCGGCGGCCGTCGCCGGGGCGAGCAACACGGGCACCCCGGCGTCCGCGGCCAACAGGGCCGAGGACATCTTGGATGCCATCCCTCCCGTGCCTAGGTGGCTGCTCTGGCCCGCGACGACGCCGGCCAGATCGGCCGGGCCCGTCACTTCGGGAATGAACCTCGCGCCCGGGTATTTCCGCGGGTCCGACTCATAGAGGCCGTCGATATCGGACAGCAGCACCAAGGCGTCCGCTCCGACCAGGTGGGCCACCAGTGCCGAAAGTCGGTCGTTGTCACCAAATCGGATCTCGTTGGTGGCCACGGTGTCGTTCTCGTTGACGATCGCCACCGCGTGCAGGGCCCGCAGTCGGTCCAGGGTGCGCTGGGCGTTGGTGTGCTGGACCCGCATTGAAATGTCGTGCGCGGTCAGCAGCACCTGGCCCACGGTGCGCCCGTAGCGGCCGAAGGCGGCGCTCCACGAGTTGACCAGCGCCACCTGCCCGACGCTGGCCGCAGCCTGCTTGGTCGCCAAATCCTTTGGGCGGCGGGGCAATCCGAGCGGCTCCAAGCCAGCGGCGATAGCACCCGAGGAGACGATCACGACATCGGAACCGGCCTTCATTCGCGCCTCGATGGCCTCGACGAGCTCGGCCAGTCGGCTCGCGTCGAACATGCCGGCCTCGGTGGTCAGCGCGGTGGTACCCACTTTGACCACGACCCTGCGCGCCGTCCGGATGGCCTGCCGATGCGGACTGGTCATCACCCGCCACCCGATGACGGGCCGGGTTCGCGGCGGCGTCGACGGGCGGCCTTGCGCTCCGCGGCGCCCACCCGATCGTTGCGTTCCAGCCGCACGTCGGTGCCCCGGCCGGTCAGCGGAACCTGGCCTCCCGCAGGGGTTTGCGGCTCCCAGTCGAATGTCATCTCACCGATCGTCACCGCGCAGCCGGGGCGGGCGCCGAGCCGGAGCAGTTCATCCTCGACACCCAGGCGGGCCAGCCGGTCAGCGAGATAGCCGACGGCTTCGTCGTTGTCGAAATCCGTCTGCCCGATCCAGCGTTCGGGACGCGCACCGCTCACCACAAACCCGCCCTCGCCGTCGGGCCGCACGTTGAAGCCGCTGTCGTCGACGGGCACCGGGCGGATCACCGGGCGGCGGGGCACCACAACCGGGCGGGCGGCGTTGTAGTCCGAGACCATCTGCCAGAGCCCGAAAATCAACGGCTGCAATCCTTCCCGGGTGACCGTTGACACCAGATACACCGGCCAACCGCGCTCGGCGATCTCGTCGCGGACGAACTCGGCCAGCTCTCGGGCCTCGGGCACGTCGATCTTGTTGAGCACCACCGCCCGTGGCCGTTCGGCGAGGTCTTCCAGCGCGGCATCGCCCTGCAGGGTCGGGGTGTAGGCCGCGAGTTCGGCTTCCAGCGCGTCGATGTCCGAGATCGGGTCGCGGCCGGGTTCCGCGGTGGCGCAGTCCACCACGTGCACCAGCACCGCGCACCGCTCGATGTGCCGCAGGAAGTCAAGTCCCAGGCCGCGTCCCTCGGATGCTCCGGGGATCAGGCCGGGCACGTCGGCGACGGTGAACGCGTTCTCGCCCGCCGACACCACGCCCAGGTTGGGCACCAATGTGGTGAACGGGTAGTCCGCGATCTTGGGCTTGGCCGCCGAGATGACCGACACCAGGGACGACTTGCCGGCCGAGGGGAACCCGACGAGGCCCACGTCGGCGACGGTCTTGAGCTCCAGGGTGAGGTCGCGGGCCTGGCCCGGCTCGCCGAGCAGGGCGAAGCCGGGGGCCTTGCGGGCGCGCGAGGCGAGCGCGGCGTTGCCCAGACCGCCCCGTCCTCCCGCGGCGGCCTCGAAACGGGTGCCGATGCCGACCAGGTCGGCCAGCATTCGGCCGTTCTCGTCGAGCACGACCGTGCCGTCGGGCACCTTGACTTCCAGATCCGCCCCGGCGGCGCCGTCACGGTTGTTCCCCATCCCCTGTTTCCCGGACGCAGCGGTCACGTGGGGACGAAAGTGAAAGTCGAGCAGGGTGTGCACCTGCGGGTCGACGACGAAGATGATGCTGCCGCCACGGCCGCCGTTGCCGCCGTCGGGTCCACCGAGCGGCTTGAATTTCTCACGGTGCACGGACGCGCAGCCGTTACCGCCGGAACCCGCGCGTGCGTGAATGACGACCCGATCGACAAATCGAGGCATCGGGCTTCCCCTCAATCAGCCAACGGGTGTGGTCTCCGAACACACCCGCGCTGCGCTCAGTCGGCGCTCTGCCCGGCTGTGACGATGTTGACGGTCTTGCGACCGTGCTTCACGCCGAACTGGACCGCGCCGGCTTCCTTGGCGAACAACGTGTCGTCGCCACCGCGGCCGACGTTGACGCCCGGGTGGAACTTGGTGCCGCGCTGGCGGACCAGGATCTCGCCGGCCTTGACGACCTGGCCGCCGAATCGCTTGACGCCCAGCCGCTGAGCGGCGGAATCACGACCGTTGCGGGAGCTGGAAGCGCCCTTCTTGTGTGCCATGTCTGTCGCCTCTACTACTTGATTCCGGTGACCTTGAGGACCGTCAGCTGCTGACGGTGTCCCTGCCGCTTGTGGTAGCCGGTCTTGTTCTTGAACTTGTGGATGCGGATCTTGGGGCCCTTGGTGTGCTCGAGCACCTCGCCGGTGACCGCGACCTTGGCCAGCGCGTCCGCGTCGGTGGTGACATTGGCACCGTCGACGACCAGGGCGACCGGCAGCGATACGTTCGCGCCCGGCTCGGACTCGAGCTTCTCGACCTTGACGACGTCGCCGACGGCAACCTTGTACTGCTTGCCGCCGGTCTTGACGATTGCGTAGGTCGCCATCGGTGCTCCTGCCTCTTCTGCCTGCGTCGCGCGCGTGTCAGCGACGGTGCGCGTGGTGGTCTGGGGTGCGGGTTCAGTCCCGCTGTCGTCGAACACATCCATCCGCCGAGCGAAGGGCTTGACGACAACTGTCCAAGGGTACGTGACCAGCGGCTACAGGGTCAAACCGGCCCGTGGATGGTCAGTCCGTGTGGATCGGTGGCCCGGCCGGCCGGCCGGCCGCGCGCCGCCGGCGGGGACGAGCGGGCGCCACGGCGACAGCGCCTTTGTCCTCATCGGAGTCCTCGTCTTCGTCGTCGGGGTCTTCGTCTTCGGCGTCGGAGTCGTCAGATTCGTCGACGTCCTCATCAGGGTCCGCGATTTCGGAGTCGTCCTCGTCCTCGTCGTCGTCATCGTCGTCGTCATCGAGGTCTTCGTCGTCCAGCTCGTCGACGTCCTCGTCGTCGAGGTCTTCCTCGTCGTCGTCGAGTTCGTCCTCGTCCGTGTCCTCGTCGTCCTCGTCGCTGTCTTCGTCGGTGTCGTCGAAGTCCTCGGCGTCGTCGGTGTCTTGGGCGTCTTGGCTGTCATCGATCTCGTCAGCCGGCTCGGGGCTGACGTTCGCGGTCTGCTCGTCGATCTCGGTCGCGTCGTCACCGCGCTCGTCGGTGTCGTCGTCGTCACGTGCGGAGGCACCCGCCGCCATCGCCTTGAACATCGGGTGCTCACCGGGGGCGTGCGCCGGGACCTTGGCCACCACGCTCTTGTCAGCGGCGTCCTCGGATCGGGCTTTCTTCGACCGGCGGCTGCGCCGCCCGCCGGACTCGGTCTTGCGGGTGGTGCTTTGCGCCGAGTCGACCGGGTCGGCGTGCAGCACGATGCCGCGGCCGGCGCAGTGCGGACACGAACTCGAGAACGCCTCGATCAGTCCCGTGCCCAACCTCTTACGGGTCAACTGCACCAGACCCAGCGATGTCACCTCGGACACCTGGTGGCGGGTGCGGTCGCGGGCCAGCGCTTCGGTCAGCCGGCGCAACACCAGGTCGCGGTTCGACTCGAGCACCATGTCGATGAAGTCGATGACCACGATCCCGCCGATATCGCGGAGCCGTAGCTGGCGCACGATCTCCTCGGCCGCCTCGAGGTTGTTCTTGGTGACGGTCTGCTCCAGGTTGCCGCCGGACCCGGTGAACTTGCCGGTGTTGACGTCGACGACCGTCATCGCCTCGGTCCGGTCGATCACCAAGGTGCCACCGGATGGCAGCCACACCTTGCGGTCCATGGCCTTGGCCAGTTGCTCGTCGATGCGGTGAACAGTGAAGACGTCCGGGCCGGCCTGGCCGTCCGGTCCCGCCGGGGCCTCGTACTTGGTCAACTTTGAAACAAGGTCGGGGGCAACGGAATTCACGTATTCATTGATCGTCGTCCAGGCCTCGTCACCGGAGACGATCAGCCCGGAGAAGTCCTCGTTGAACAGGTCGCGGATGACCTTGACCAGCACGTCGGGCTCTTCATAGAGCGCGACCGCGGCACCGGCGGCCTTCTTCTTGGTCTCCGCTGCCTTCGTCTCAATCTGACTCCAGCGCTCCTGCAGCCGGGTGACGTCGCCGCGGATGTCCTCCTCTTTCACGCCCTCCGAGGCGGTGCGGATGATGACGCCGGCGTCGGACGGCACCACCTCGCGCAGGATCTCCTTGAGCCGCTGGCGTTCGGTGTCGGGCAGCTTTCGGCTGATGCCGGTCGACGACGCCCCGGGCACGTAGACCAGGTAGCGCCCGGCCAGCGACACCTGGGTGGTCAGCCGGGCGCCCTTGTGTCCGACCGGGTCCTTGCTGACCTGCACCACCACGTAGTCGCCGGGTTTGAGGGCCTGCTCGATCTTGCGATCCGCGCCGCCCAGCCCCGCTGCCTCCCAGTTGACCTCACCGGCGTACAGCACGCCGTTGCGGCCTCGCCCGATGTCGACGAAGGCCGCCTCCATCGACGGCAGCACGTTCTGCACGATGCCGAGGTAGATGTTGCCCACCAGCGAGGCAGAAGCAGCCGAGGTCACAAAATGCTCCACCACGATGCCGTCTTCGAGCACCGCGATCTGGGTGTAGCGCGTGCCCGGGTGCGGCGGCTCGGTGCGGACACGGTCGCGCACCACCATCACCCGCTCCACGGCTTCGCGCCGGGCCAGGAACTCCGCCTCGGTCAGTACCGGCGGGCGGCGACGGCCTGCGTCGCGACCGTCCCGGCGACGCTGGCGCTTGGCTTCCAGCCGCGTCGATCCGTCGATGCCCTTGATCTCCCCGGAGCCGGAGTCGGATCCCCCATCCTGCTTGCCACCACTGCGCGGCGCACGTTCGTGCACCACGGTGTTGGGCGGGTCGTCGGGGGCGGGACCGTCGTCACCGTCATCACCGTTTCCGGACTTGCGCCGTCTGCGGCGGCGACGGCGGCGGCTGGCGCCCTCGGCCGAACCGTTCTCGTCCTCGCCGTTCTCGTTTTCGTCGTCGGAGTCGGTGTCGTCGCCGACGCGCGTCTCGGAGTCGGTTTCGTCGCCGGCACTGGTCTCTGTGTCGGTCCCCGATTGATTCGGGCTGTCACCGTCGGCGCCGTTCTGTTCACCACGTCCGCGTCCGCGTCCCCGGCGTCCCCGGCGCCGCCGCTTGTTGGCCGGTCGGTCCGCCTGCTCTTCGTCGTCGTCCTCAGCCCCGGAACCGTCCTGGTCATCGGAGTCGTCGACGGAATCGTCGTCATCGTCGTCCTGAGCCTGGACCGGTTCACGGAACGGCTGTGGAGCGACGAACAGCGGCATGTAGTGCGGGCGTTCGACGGGTGGTGGTTCCAGCATCAGCCGGGACTCGGGTTCGGCGGCCTCTGGCTCCGTTGCTGCGGTATCCGCCGGCGCGTCCGGCTGGGCGGCCAGCAGGTCGCGCACGCGGACCGCATCGACGTGATCGACGCTGGAATGCGCGCTGCGGATCCGGCCGTCGAGGGCGGCCAGCGCATCGAGTACCCGCCTGCTGGTGGTTCCCAGAGTTCGGGCGAGCGAATGGACTCTCAGGCGTTCAGGCAGGTCCTCACGCTGTGTCGGCTCGTTTGCTGGGTCGGAAGATGGGGCACCGTCTACCACGTATTCTCCTCAAGCCCCCGGGCGCGTCGTCCTATCGACGCGGCCACGCGAGGGCTGCGCTATGAGTCCGGGTTACTTCCCCCGGACTTGTGATGGTCTCGCCCCGAGCGGCCCACTAGGAGCCCACTCGGCGCCGTGCTGAATGACGGCTCCACATGCTGCGCCGCACCGCGGACTGGCGATGGTCGCGCTTGTCAAAGTCTTCATTCGGGTGTCCGACGCCGGTACGACGACGTTCACCCGGAGTCAGTATCCCACATCGCGCAACGAGCTCACGCGCCCCTGACGTGGGCGCCTATTGAAGCACCCGAAACAGTGTCGGGAACGGCGTCAGATGCCGGGGAACCAGAGCTCGATTTCGCGCTGTGCCGATTCCGACGAATCCGAGCCGTGCACCAGGTTGAACTGCGTTTCCAGGCCGAAATCCCCGCGGATGGTGCCCGGGGTGGCCTTGTCCACCGGGTCGGTGCCGCCGGCGAGCTGACGGAATGCGGCGATCGCGCGCGGTCCGGAGACCACGGCCGCCACCACCGGCCCGGAGGTAATGAACTCCAGCAACGACCCGAAGAACGGCTTGCCGTCGTGTTCGGCGTAATGACGACGGGCCAGGTCCTCGCCCACGGTCCTGAGCTCCAGTGCCGCGATGGTGAGGCCCTTGCGCTCGATGCGGCCGAGTATCTCGCCAATCAACTGGCGCTCTACGCCGTCGGGCTTGATCAATACGAGGGTCCGTTCAGTCACGGTGCACACAGTAAAGGTCCGCTGTCACCGTCACCAAGTCGCCGTGACCCATTCCCTGGGCGCGGGTCGGCGCGCTGAGCGCAGGTTCAAGCCTGCGGCGGTTGCTGCCGGCGCCGCACCTCGGCGCGCAGGTAGGCGATCAGCGCCCACACCGCGGTGAACAGCACACCGATGAAGCCGACAGCGGGGTCCACCAGAAACCCGGCTACCAGCACGAACTGCACAGCGACATTCGCCCAGATCGCCCACGGCCTGCGCTGCAGGCCGGCCAGCCCCACCAGCAGCACGGCCATCCCGATCAGGAAGCCCAGCGACCCGGCGTTCAGTCCGCCGCCGACGGCACCCACCACCGGGATGGCCAGCAGCACCACGATCATCTCGAGGATGAGCGTCCCCGCCATCACCCCCGCGAAGCTCTTCCACGGGTCAGCGGGCGGTTGATCGGTCATTCGGGATCACGACCGAACAGGGTTCGGGCGGCACCGGCGGTGACCACCGACCCGGTGATGACGATGCCCGCCCCGGACAGTGCACCGTCCGCCTCTGCCGCAAAGCCTGTTTCTAAACCGGCCTCGTCGACCAGGGCAGTCGCGGCGTCGATCGCGTCCCGCAGATTTTCCGCGGTGACCACCCGGTCAGGCCCGAACCGCTGCTGTGCCACCAATGCCAGCGACTCCACATCAAGCGCGCGGGGTGACCCGTTGTGGGTCACCACGACGTTGTCGAACACCGGCTCCAGGGCGGCGAGGATGCCCTCCACGTCCTTATCGGAGAGCACGCTGATCACCCCGACCAGCGTGCGGAAATCGAACTCGTCGGCCAGCGTCTGCGCGAGCGCGGCCGCTCCGGCCGGATTGTGCGCCGCATCGATGAACACTGTCGGCGCGCTGCGCATGCGCTCCAGCCGGCCGGGGCTGGTCACGGCGGCAAAACCGGCTCGGACCAGGTCGACATCGAGCTGCCGCTGGGCGCCCGCGCCGAAGAAGGCCTCCACCGCGGCCAGGGCGACGGCCGCGTTGTGCGCCTGGTGCTCGCCGTGCAGCGGCAGATAGATGTCCGAGTACACCCCACCGAGGCCCTGCAGCTGCAGCATTTGCCCGCCGATGGCGACCTGGCGCTCCAGCACCGCGAACTCCGAGTCCTCGCGGGCGACGGCGGCGTCGGCCTGCACCGTCTGGGCGAGCAGCACCTCCATCGCCTCGGGCGTCTGGCGTCCGATCACGGCCACGGTGTCCGGCGCACCGTCGGGGGCGCGGGTGATGATCCCGGCCTTCTCCCCCGCAATGCTGGCGATCTCGGGCCCGAGGTAATCGACGTGGTCGACGCTGATGGGGGTGACCACGGCCACCGGCGCATTGATCACGTTGGTCGCGTCCCAGCGGCCACCCATGCCCACCTCAACCACCGCGACGTCGACCGGCGCGTCCGCGAAGGCAGCGAACGCCATCGCGGTGAGCACCTCGAACTTGCTCATCGCCGGACCGCCGGCCGCTTGCGACTGCTGGTCGATTATCTGGATGTACGGCTCGATTTCCCGGTAGGTCTCGACGTACTGCGCAGGGGTGATCGGCCTGCCGTCGATCGAAATGCGTTCCACCGCCGACTGCAGATGCGGACTGGTGGTACGACCGGTCCGCTGCTGGAACGCGGTGATCAGCGCGTCGATCATCCGGACCACCGACGTCTTGCCGTTGGTGCCGGCGACGTGAATCGACGGATAGCTCAGTTGCGGGGAGCCGAGCAGGTCCATCAAAGCGCTGATCCTGGTCAGGCTTGGCTCGATGCGCGTCTCCGGCCAGCGCTGATCCAGCAGGTGCTCCACCTGCAACAGCGAGGCAATCTCATCCGGGGTGGGCGCGAGCCGGGTGCCCGACTCCCAGTCGGGTGTATCCGAAGTCATTGCAGCGCAGCCAACCTGGCCGTGATCCGCTCGGTTTCCTCCTGTGCCAGCTGCTGTCTTGCGCGGATCTTGCCCACGACCGCTTCCGGCGCCTTGGCCAGGAATTCCGCGTTGCCGAGCTTGGCAGCGGTCGACGCCAGCTCCTTTTGCGCTGCGGCTAAGTCCTTTTCGAGACGACGACGCTCGGCGGCCACGTCGATGGTGCCCGAGGTGTCTAGCTCGACGACGACGGTGGCCGCGCTGAGGCGCACCTCCAGAGACACCGAGGCGCGGAAGTCATCAGTGGGCTCGGTGAGCCAGGCCAGCGCCGTCACCGCGGGGACCTGCTGGCTCAGATCGGCATCCTCGACACCGATCAACCGGGCCGGCACCTTCTGCCGATCGGCCAGGCCTTGATCGCTGCGGAACCGCCGCACCTCGGTCACCAGCTTCTGCATGTCGGTGATCCGCTGTGCCGCAATCGGATCAAGCGTGAAGCCCGAAGGCGTCGGCCAATCGGCGATCACCAACGACTCCTGGTGCGTCAACGCCTGCCACAACGCCTCGGTGATGAACGGGATCACCGGATGCAGCAGGCGCAGCAACGTGTCGAGGCCGGCGGCCAGCACGGCAGTGGTGTGTGTGAGGCCTTGCCCCAATTGAGTTTTGGCCAGTTCCACGTACCAGTCGCAGAATTCGTCCCAGGCGAAGTGGTAGAGAGCTTCACAGGCCCGGCTGAACTCGTAGCTGTCGAATGCCGAATCTACCTCGGCCCGAACCTCTTCCAGCCGGCCCAGGATCCAGCGGTCGGCGTCGGTGAGCTCGTCCTGCGGCGGGTGCGGCGCCAGTGCGGCTCCGTTGAGCAGGGCGTACCGGGTGGCATTGAACAGTTTTGTGCCGAAGTTGCGGGATGCCCGCACGGCGTCCTCGCCGATAGCCAGGTCGCCGCCGGGGCTGGCACCGCGGGCCAGGGTGAAGCGCAACGCGTCGGCGCCGAACTTGTCCATCCAATCCAGCGGGTCGATCACGTTGCCCTTGGATTTGCTCATCTTGCGGCCGAATTCATCGCGGATCAGGCCGTGCAGGAACACGTCGGTGAACGGCACCTGCGGGCCCCGGCCACCTTCGAGGGTGATGGCGTCGTCGCCCCCGACGTAGGTGCCGAACATCATCATCCGGGCCACCCAGAAGAACAGGATGTCGTAACCGGTGACCAGCACGCTGGTCGGATAGAACTTCTCCAACTCGGCCGTACGCGACGGCCAGCCCAGCGTGGAGAACGGCCACAGCGCCGAGGAGAACCACGTGTCCAGCACGTCGGGGTCCTGCTCCCAGCCCTGCGGCGGTGTCTCGTCGGGGCCGACGCAGATCTGCTCGCCGTCGGGCCCGTACCAGATCGGGATGCGATGACCCCACCACAGCTGCCGCGAGATGCACCAGTCGTGCATGTCGTCCACCCAGCCGAACCACCGCGGCTCCAGGCTGGCCGGGTGAATCACCGTGTCGCCGTTGCGAACCGCGTCCCCGGCGGCCTTGGCCATCGATTCCACCCGCACCCACCACTGCAAAGACAATCGCGGTTCGATCGGCTCACCGCTGCGCTCGGAGTGCCCGACGCTGTGCAGGTAGGGCCGCTTCTCCTCGATCACCCGGCCCTGGGCGGCCAGCGCCTCGCGCACCGCCACCCGTGCCTCGAAGCGGTCCATGCCGTCGAATTGCGTTCCGGTGTCGGCGATCCGGCCCTTGGTATCCATGATCGAGGGCATCGGCAGCTGGTGGCGCATCCCGATCTCGAAGTCGTTCGGGTCGTGGGCGGGCGTGACTTTGACTGCGCCGGTCCCGAATTCGGGATCCACGTGTTCGTCGGCGACGACGATCAGCTCGCGCGCCACGAATGGGTGCGCCAGGGTGGTCCCAACCAGGTGGCGGTAGCGGTCGTCATCTGGGTGCACCGCGATGGCGGTGTCACCGAGCATGGTCTCGACGCGAGTGGTCGCGACGACGATGTGCGGTTCGGCGTCGTCGAGCGAGCCGTAGCGGAACGAGACCAGTTCACCTTCGACGTCCTGGTAGTTGACCTCCAGGTCGGAGATGGCCGTCTCGAGCACCGGTGACCAGTTGACCAGGCGCTCGGCCCGGTAGATCAGCCCGTCGTCGTAGAGCCGCTTGAAGATGGTTCGCACCGCGCGCGACAGGCCCTCGTCCATGGTGAACCGGTCCCGGCTCCAGTCCACGCCGTCGCCGAGTCGGCGCATCTGGCCGCCGATGGCACCGCCGGACTCGCGCTTCCAGTCCCATACCTTGTCGACGAACAGCTCACGGCCAAAGTCCTCTTTGGTCTTGCCGTCGACGGCCAGCTGCTTTTCCACCACACTCTGGGTGGCGATGCCGGCGTGGTCCATGCCGGGCTGCCACAGCACCTCGTAACCCTGCATGCGCTTGCGGCGGGTCAGCGCGTCCATCATGGTGTGCTCGAGCGCGTGACCCATGTGCAGGCTGCCGGTCACGTTCGGCGGCGGCAGCACGATCGAGTAGGCGGGCTTGGTGCTGTTCGGATCCGCGGCGAAGTAGCCGGCATCCAGCCAGCGCCGGTAGATCGCATCCTCCATCGCGGCCGGATCCCACGACTTGGGTAGCTGGTCGTTGGCGGGGCGGGGGCTGGCGGTCACCGGTCAATTCTAGGAACCGTCGCCCGAGCCCCGTGTAACGGCCTGAATCCGCAGGTCAGCGGATTCAGGCTGTCCGGGTCAGGGAATTGTGACGACTTGACCCGGGTAGATCAGGTCGGGGTTGGGGATGCCGCTGGCGTCCGCGATGAGCTGGTACTTGCTTCCGTCGCCGTAGAAGCGCTCGGCAATGGCCCATAGGGTGTCGCCCGACTCGACGGTGTAGGTGCGCGCGGCGGGCTCCGGCGCGGGTGCCGGCGGAGCTTCGGGCGCCGCCTCCCCGACGGGCTCGGCGACCGCCTGGTCGGTGGGCGCCGGTCCGTCCTGGGAAATGCCCTTGTCGTCGAGTTCCTCGGCGGGCTCGGCGACCGGCTCGGGTGGCGGCGGTGCGTCGGTCTCGGTCTTGGTGGACCAGGCCGGTCCGTCCGCGGCGTAGAGCACCAGATTGCGATCGTCCTGCAGGACGAGTCTGACCTGCTTCTTGCCCTTGGTGTCGGTGTGCCATACGGGTTTGTCGGCCGTGTAAAGGACGAAGTTGCCGTCGCGTTGCACCTCGGCGCGCACCACATCCTGACCGTTGGTCGAGGTGGCCCACAGCGGCTTACCGCGCGAAGCGAGCACCAGGTTCCCGTCATCCTGGAGGGTGAGCGTGTAGGCCCCGTTGTTGGAGACCAGCGACTCGCCACGTACCAGCTTCTGACCTTCTTGGAGCGTGTCTGCCATGACTTTCCCTCTCGTTGCGTCGATTTCGAATTCTGGTACTACCCCGGAACGCGAGGCTACTAATCCTGCACTTATCGGAACAGAGTTCGGCTCAGCGCAATTAGGTTGCCGCGCTAGTTATTTGCGGCCGCCGAGCAAACCGCCGAGCAGCTCGCCGAGCCCACCGCCCTTGCCGCTCAACACGTTGCCGAGGATGCCGCCGAGCCCTTTGTCGTTGCCGCCGCCCAGGATGCTGCCGAGGATGTCACCCAGCCCCCCGGAACCCTTCTGAGCGCCGGTTTCTTGCGCATTGCCGGAGCCGAGTTGTTTTCCGATGTATGCCAACACAATTGGCAGCACCACCGGTAGCAGCTGCTTGAGCAGGTCACTGTTGCCCGCGCCGCCGACTGCCAATGCCGAGGCAACTTCGTCGGTGTCTTTGCCGCCGAACAGGGTCGAGACGGCCCGGTGACCGTCGTTCTCGTCCACTTGGTCCAGCGTGGGTCCGCCGCCGGCGTCAAGCAGGCCCCGGGCGGCATGACCGCTGGCCGCGGATTCGATCCTGCTGGCATGCTCGGGGTCTTGGCTGCCGTGCTGCAACCCGCTGAGCAAGACGGGCACGAGCGTGTGTACCGCCTTGTCCACCTCGCCTTCATCGGCGCCCAGCCGGGTTGCGAGCTCCGCGGTAGGAATCTGTTGATAAAGATCGTCAAGATCGGCCATCGCTCTCCACCTTCGTCGCTAGTTCGCAGGGGGTCGCATCTTCGACAGTAGACTCACGCCCCCCAGATGGGCACCCTGCGGCACGGAGGGTTTTCAACCGGCCACGTCATGTCAATCTCTCGGTCTGCAACGAGACACCTGCCGCCGGGAAACGGTCCAGCAGCGCGTCGCCCATGGCCGCGGCGGGCGTCAGGACCCCGCGCAGGTCGGACAGCTTGTCGCGGTCTTTGGCCAACGCAAGTCCGCACTCGCCCAACAGCACCGACGTCGCCTTGTAGCCCGGGTCGCCGCGCTGTTCCATCCGAGCCACATAGCGCGCGCCCGAGGTGGTCGTGGTGTACGTCTCTACTTTGTAGAAGCCGCGCTCGCGGGTCGCTTCGCTGGGGCCGCTGCCCGGTTTGGGGACGACGCGTTCCACCAGTCCACTCGGCAGGCGGTGGAAGAAGCGACTGCCGACGGCGAACATCGCGTTGCCGAAGCCAGTCATGGCGGCCGACGCGACCGGTGCGAGCGGTGAGGAGCCCACGCTCATCGTTTCGGTATAGCGGAACTGACGCCCATAGGCCCAATCCAGTAAAGCGTTGCTGCGCCGGACGATTCGGGTGTTGTAGGGCGCCATCAGGAAAGCCGCCGTCCACAGTCCACTGAGTTCGGGCGCGAGCTGGCTACCGCGCCGCAGCGGCAGGTCCGGTTGGTTACCCACCTCGGGTTCCGCGCCGCGGTCGCTACTGAGGGTGTAGGGGTCGGCCATCTGCCGACGAGCCTCGGGGTCGCGGGATGCGGTACGCAACACTTCCAACACCGACGCGATGGTGCCGCCGGACGCCCCGCCCCGCAACGAGCGGACCACGAAGTTGGTGTCGGCCAGTTCGCCCGCATCGTCATCGCGCGCCGCCCGGTACAGCGCATACACCGTCATGTCGGAGGGAATCGAGTCGAAGCCGCAGGCGTGCACGATCCGGGCGCCGGTGTCGGCTGCCTGCTTGTGGAACTGGTCGATGCTTTCGCGGACGAACATCGCCTCACCTGTCAGGTCGGCGTAGTCGGTCCCAGCGGCGGCGCACGCGGCCACCAGCGGCAGCCCGTAATGGGTGTAAGGCCCGACGGTAGTGATGACGACCCGGGTGCGAGCGGCCATCTCCTCGAGGGTGGCCTGGGAAGAGGCGTCGGCGGTCACCAATTGCCACGACTGGGCCGACGGCCCGAGGGATCTGCGGACCGCCTCCAGCCGCTCGGTCGATCTGCCCGCAAGTGCGATCTTCGCGTCTTGACCGGCCCGGGAGAGGTAGTCGGCGGTCAGCTTCCCTACGAACCCGGTGGCTCCGTACACAATGATGTCGAATTCACGTGGCGTATCGGTCACCGGTTCGACGCTACTACGGGCGGAAACGACAAAGTGCCGGGCTGGTAGCCCGGCACTCGTCGCTATTCGCTTATCGGCTGATCAGCCGCGTCGGCCGCAGACCGGCCAGGCACCGATGCCCTGCGAACGCAGCACGTTCTCAGCCACGCGGATCTGCTCCTCACGGCTGGCACCGGCTGCGGATCCCGAGCCACCGTTGGCATGCCAGGTGCTGGGGGTGAACTGCAGGCCGCCGGAGTAACCGTTACCGGTGCTGATCCCCCAGTTGCCGCCGGACTCGCACTGCGCGATCGCGTCCCAGTTCACGCTGTACGCCTTGGGCGCGGGTGCGGGAACCTGGTCCACGGGCGGCGCGGCCGGAGCCGGCAGGTTCGGGTCGAAGCCGGCAGGCTCCGGGGCGGGCGGTGCGTCGGCGGGCGGAGCGTCGACAGGCGGCGCATCCGGGGCCGGCAGGTTCGGGTCGAACGCAGCCGGCTCGACTGGCGGAGCGTCGGCGGGCGGCGCGTCCGGGGCCGGCAGGTTCGGGTCGAAGCCCGGCGCCACGTTCGGGTCCACGCCCTCGACGTCGGCATGTGCAATGCCGGCGCCCGGCATGGTCACGAGGGTCCCGGTGATCGCGGCGAGGATGAGCGTCTTGCGGACGTTCTTCAAGCTTGTTCCTTTCGTTGCGCGCGCGCTGAAACCAGCCCACAGCTGTGGGTCGGATTGGATTGCTGCGTCGTCAGACGCGGAAATAGCTGCTTCAGGGCGTGCCGTCTCGTTTCGGCACGACAGCGGAGGGTCTAACTACCCGGCGCGGCCCTAGACCGTCGCCTGCGGGGCGGCACCGGTACTCGGTTGCCGTCCCCCGCTCCGCTCACACGCGGGTCCGTGGATTCAGTTTTCGGTTTGCTTATTCGGTTTTGGGGGGCCCGTTTTCGGGCTAACAGGACCGTACGATAACGATTTGGATTCGTCATCTCGGCGACACGTTGGTCTCGCCGCGGTCACGAGACGATCACGGCACGGATCCACACGGGTTCACGCAGGTCAATCCCGCATTCCGGGAGAGCGCCAACGTAGCAACGAAGTTCGGGATTCGTGAGCCGAATCACGCACATATTGTGAGCTGCGACACCGGATTTGGGGTTTGAAAATTCGGCAGGCTCGCCGGTGGCCGGGATAACTGTTGAGGTGACTCAGCCCACACGCCAGCATGGCCGGCTGAGTAGGTCACACATTCTCTTGGGTATAAGAGTCGATCACCAAGCACCACAAGAGAATTCCGCAAATAATTGACGCGCGACGAGGGTCAGCGCCCGGACCGCACCGGCGTTCTCAGATCGGCCTCGGTATTCACGTTGGTCAACGCAGCGGATTCAGGCATCACAATCTGCTGGGAGTCCGAGGCGTCGATCAAAGCGCTCATCCGGCGCGCCCCCTCGGCGACGAGCGCGTCGATCCGGTCGGCCAGGTCCGTGCGGTACACCGCGGCCAGATAATGACTCCGGCCGTCCCAAGGCATCACGATTTCGGCGTTGGTCTCGACCGCCAGGCGGACCAGCTCGTCGATCAAATCGGTTGTCAGCGAAGGCATGTCAACCGCCGAGACGAATGCGAGCTTTGCTCCCGCGGCCGCGGCCTCGCGCAAACCCCGTCCGGTCGCCGGCAGCGGTCCGAGCCCGCGCATTTCGTCCCGCAGGATGGAAACCGGCAGGGCCGGCAACGGTTGCCCCGGCGCCGCCATCACGTACACCGGCGAACAACGTTGCGCCACAACGCTTACCACGTGCTCCACCAGTGTGGTTCTGCCCCCCGGAACCGGTAGGGTCGCTTTGTCGCGGCCCATGCGCCGCGATTCCCCGCCGGCAAGTACGACGCCGGCCAGTGAAACTTCCTCGGGCACCTGTTTTGTCACCTCAGTCCACGGTCCAGGTGTCGCGCCCGCGCAGCAGTGATTGCAACGCGGCTTGGCCGGATGCGGTCGAAGTTCTGGCCGTGGCGATCTGTGACCGGGCCGCATCGTCATAGGTAGGTCGGCTGACGTCGCGGAAGATACCCATAACCGTGTGGTCCAGGTTCTGGTCGGACAACCGTGACAGCGCGAAGGCGTAGGCCGAGTCGTCGGAATGCGCGTCGTGGACCACGATTTCATCGACCGCGACGTCGGCCGTCTTGGCCACGTCCAGGCTGAAGCCCGACTTCACCACGCAGAACTCACCGTTGGCGCCGAACACGATCGGCTCGCCGTGGCGGACTTTGATCACCCGCTCCTCGGCACCCTCCTTGCGGAGCACGTCGAAGGAGCCGTCATTGAAGATCGGGCAGTCCTGCATGATTTCGACCAGGGCGGCGCCGCGATGTTGGGCCGCGGCACGCAGTACCTCGGACAGGCCGGCGCGATCCGAGTCCAGCGCCCGGCCGACGAACGTCGCTTCCGCGCCCAGCGCTAGGGACACCGGGTTGAAGGGGTGGTCCAGCGAACCCATGGGGGTGGACTTGGTGATCTTGCCGACCTCGGATGTCGGCGAGTACTGGCCCTTGGTCAGCCCGTAGATCCGGTTGTTGAACAACAGCACCGTGATGTTGACGTTGCGGCGGAGGGCGTGGATGAGGTGGTTGCCGCCGATGGACAGCGCGTCCCCGTCCCCAGTGACCACCCAGACCGACAGGTCCTCCCGCGCCAGCGCCAGACCGGTGGCGATGGCCGGCGCGCGGCCGTGGATCGAGTGGAACCCGTAGGTCTCCAGGTAGTAGGGAAACCGGCTCGAGCAGCCGATGCCACTGATGAACACGATGTTCTCGCGACGCAGCCCGAGCTCGGGCAAGAAGTTGCGGATCGTGTTGAGGATGACGTAGTCACCGCAACCGGGGCACCAACGGACCTCCTGGTCGCTGGTGAAGTCCTTGCCCTTCTGCGGCTGGTCTTCTTCGGAGAGCGTGGGCACCCCGTCGTTCTTGGTCGGCTTGGGGGTGACACCCAGGTCGGCGCCGATCAGGTTGGTCATTGTGCGGCTCCCGCTCCAACCGTGGCCGCCGACAACTTCGCGACCATCGTCTTGTCTTGTTCGATCTCTGCCAGCGTCCCGCCCAGCGCGGCCCGGATGACGCGGCCCACCTCGTCGGCCAGGAAAGACAGACCGTGCACCTTGCTCACCGACTGCACGTTCACCAGATACTTCGCGCGCAGCAGCATCGCCAGCTGACCGAGGTTCATCTCTGGGCACACCACCTGCGGGTAGCGACGCAGCACGTCGCCCAGGTTGGCCGGGAACGGGTTGAGGTAGCGCAGGTGGGCGTGTGCCACCTTGATGCCTTTGCGCCGTGCCCGCCGGCAAGCCTCGCCGATGGGGCCGTAGGAACTGCCCCACCCGATCAGCAGTAAGTCCGCGTCGCCGGTCGGGTCGTCCACCTCAAGATCGGGGACGCTGATGCCGTCGATCTTGGCCTGGCGGATCCGGACCATCAGGTCGTGGTTGACCGGCTCATAGGAGATGTCGCCGGAGCCGTTGGCCGCTTCCAGGCCGCCGATGCGGTGTTCCAGGCCGGGGGTACCGGGCACGGCGAACTGGCGGGCGAGCGTCTCGGGGTTGCGCGCGTAGGGCTGGAAGGGTTCGCCCGGCTTGGCGAAGACATGCTTGATCGGCTTGAGCGAGCTGACATCCGGGATACGCCACGGTTCGGACCCGTTGGCGATGGCGCCGTCGGACAGCACGATCACCGGAGTGTGGTACGACACGGCGATACGGACGGCCTCGATGGCGGTCTCGAAGCAGTCCGACGGCGACCGCGGGGCCACCACTGCCACCGGCGACTCGCCGTTGCGGCCGAACAGGGCCTGCAGCAGGTCGGCCTGCTCGGTCTTGGTGGGCAGCCCGGTGGACGGTCCGCCCCGCTGGACATCGATCACGATCAGCGGTAGTTCGGTCATCACGCTGAGCCCGAGCGCCTCGGACTTAAGCGAAATACCCGGTCCCGAGGTGCTGGTGACACCCAGCGCACCGCCGTAGGAGGCACCGATCGCGGCGCAGATACCCCCGATCTCGTCCTCGGCCTGGAAGGTGATGACGTTGAAATTCTTGTGCTTGGACAACTCGTGCAGGATGTCCGACGCCGGCGTGATCGGGTAGCTGCCGAGCACCACCTGCTTGTCGGCCAGCTGGCCCGCCGCGACGATGCCGTAGGCCAAGGCGGTGTTGCCGGAGATCTGCCGGTATTCGCCGGCCGGCAGCGCGGCCTTCGACACCTCGTAGGTGGTGCCGAACGCTTCGGTGGTTTCGCCGTAGTTCCAGCCCGCCTTCAGCGCCAGCACGTTGGCCTCGGCGACGTCGGGCTTACGGACGAACTTCTCCCGGATGAAGTTCTCACTGGTCTGGATCGGACGGGAGTACATCCAAGACAGCAGGCCCAGCGCGAACATGTTCTTGGCGCGCTGGCCGTCCTTCTTGGTGGCGCCGATCGCTTCGACCGCACCGAGGGTCAGCGTCGTCATCGGAACCGCGTGCACGACGTATTCCTCGAGCTCGTCGGTTTCCAGTGGGTTGGTGACGTAACCGACCTTGGTCAGATTGCGCTTGGTGAATTCGTCGGAATTGGCGATCACCATTCCGCCGCGCGGCAGATCACCGATATTGGCTTTCAGTGCGGCGGGGTTCATCGCGACCAGCACATCGGGCCGGTCTCCGGCGGTCAGAATGTCGTAGTCGGCTATCTGGATCTGGAATGACGAAACGCCTGGCAAAGTCCCTGCAGGAGCGCGGATTTCGGCGGGGTAATTGGGTTGGGTGGCTAGGTCGTTTCCGAAAAGCGCCGCCTCAGAGGTGAATCGGTCGCCGGTCAGCTGCATGCCATCGCCGGAGTCTCCCGCGAATCGGATAACGACGTTCTCCAGGCGCTGCCGACCGGACCCATTATGAGACTCTGCGCCGGCGCCATTGCCGTTCAGATCCACGTCTCCGCCTTCCATCTGGTGTCCGGACAGGCACTCCACTGGTTCCCAAGGTTACGCGCGCCGGAGTGCCTTCTCCGCTCTCACGTTTCATGTCACTGGCGGTACCAATTATGACACTTTTCTTAGGTTGTATAGCCGCTCTCGAAGCGGTGTTACCCGTGAGTACGCAGGCAAAAGCCGAAGTCAGCGCGGGGTCGTCGACGACGAAACGGCAAACTGTGGTGTTCGTCACTCTGGCGTGGCAAAGGCCCGCCAGCCGTAGCGATAAGTGCGGTCAGGCGCTCTTGTCGCGCCGCTCGGAGCGAGACGGCTTGCGCGGCACGATGGTCGGAAGCACGTTGTCCTGCACGGTCTCCTTGGTCACGACCACCTTGGCAACGTCGTCGCGGCTGGGGATGTCGTACATCACCGGCAGCAGGACCTCTTCCATGATCGCGCGCAAGCCCCGGGCGCCGGTGCCGCGGTGGATCGCCTGGTCGGCGATGGCCTCAAGCGCTTCGTCGGTGAACTCGAGCTCCACGCCGTCCATCTCGAACAGGCGGGTGTACTGCTTCACCAGAGCGTTCTTGGGCTCCGAGAGGATCTTGACCAACGATTCCTTGTCCAGGTTGGTGACCGAGGCGACCACTGGCAGGCGGCCGATGAACTCTGGGATCAGGCCGAACTTGATCAGGTCCTCGGGCATTACTTCGGCGAAGTGATCGGTGGTGTCGATCTCGGCCTTCGAGCGCACCTCGGCACCGAAGCCCAGACCACGCTTGCCGACCCGCTCATAGATGATCTTCTCCAGACCGGCGAACGCACCCGCGACGATGAACAGCACGTTGGTGGTGTCGATCTGAATGAATTCCTGATGCGGGTGCTTGCGGCCGCCCTGGGGCGGGACCGACGCCTGGGTGCCTTCCAGGATCTTCAGCAGGGCCTGCTGAACCCCCTCGCCGGAAACGTCCCGGGTGATGGACGGGTTCTCGCTCTTGCGAGCGATCTTGTCCACCTCGTCGATGTAGATGATGCCGGTCTCGGCGCGCTTGACGTCGTAGTCAGCCGCCTGGATGAGCTTGAGCAGAATGTTCTCGACGTCTTCGCCGACGTAGCCGGCCTCGGTCAGCGCGGTGGCATCGGCAATGGCGAACGGCACGTTGAGCATCTTGGCCAAGGTCTGCGCCAAGTACGTCTTGCCGCAGCCGGTCGGGCCGAGCATCAAGATGTTGGACTTGGTGAGCTCGACCGGCTCGTAGCGGGAGTCCCGGCCCTTTTCGCCGGCCTGAATTCGCTTGTAGTGGTTGTAGACCGCGACCGCGAGCGTGCGCTTGGCCGTGTCCTGCCCGATGACGTAGCCCTCGAGGAAATCACGAATCTCGATCGGCTTGGGCAGCTCGTCAAGCTTGACGTCGTCGGCGTCGGCCAGTTCCTCTTCGATGATCTCGTTGCAGAGGTCGATGCACTCGTCACAGATGTACACACCCGGGCCAGCAATGAGCTTTTTGACTTGCTTCTGGCTCTTGCCGCAGAACGAGCACTTCAGCAGGTCACCGCCGTCTCCGATGCGTGCCATGATGCCTCAGGGCCTACTTCCTGTGTCGCCGTAACGTCTTGCTTGCCGGTTGTATCTCACGACGCTACCCGTTAGTTCCGGCCTGCCGCGACCGTTAATGCCGAATAGCTTGCTTGGTATTCACTGGTTATTCGCGCTTATGGTGTGCATGAAACATATAGCCCGAGGGCCCCCGCTACTCGTCGAGACGCGCAATACGTGTCCCTGGCGTGTCGCGGTCGTTACGCCACCGACGCTGTGGTCAGCCGCTTGGCGAGCCCTCCGGCCACAACCCTACCGCGACGCTGACCCGCGAGCAGACGCAAAAGCACCCGATTTCCCTGAAATCCGGGTGCTTTTGCGTCTGCTCGCGGGCAAAGGTGACACCCAGCTCGCCGGGGCTTAGGCGTTCTGCGCCGAAAGCTTCCGGTATTCCAGCACCGTGTCGATGATCCCGTAGTCCTTGGCCTCTTCGGCGGTCAGGATCTTGTCGCGGTCGGTGTCTTTACGGATCACCGACGCGTCCTTACCGGTGTGGCGGGCCAGCGTCGTCTCCATCAGGGTGCGCATGCGCTCGATCTCGGCGGCCTGGATTTCCAGGTCGGAGAACTGACCCTGGATGACGCCGGACAGCGACGGCTGGTGGATCAGGACCCGCGCGTTCGGCAGCGCCATGCGCTTACCGGGGGTACCGGCGGCCAGCAGCACCGCGGCGGCCGAGGCGGCCTGGCCCAAGCACACCGTCTGAATGTCGGCGCGCACGTACTGCATGGTGTCGTAAATGGCCATCAGCGAGGTGAAGCCACCACCCGGCGAGTTGATGTACATGGTGATGTCGCGGTCGGGATCCAACGACTCGAGGACGAGCAGCTGCGCCATGATGTCGTTCGCCGACGCGTCGTCGACCTGCACGCCGAGGAAGATGATGCGTTCCTCGAACAGCTTGTTGTACGGGTTGGATTCCTTGACGCCGAAGCTCGAGTGCTCGATGAACGACGGCAGGATGTACCGCGCCTGGGGTTGGATCCGGGGGTCCTGAGGGTTCACTGGGCTTCTCCATTACTGATGTGGGCGGCGCGGGTGATGATGTGGTCGACGAAGCCGTATTCGAGCGCTTCCTGCGCGGTGAACCAGCGGTCGCGGTCGGAATCCGCCTCGATGCGCTCGATCGGCTGGCCGGTGAACTCGGCGTTCAGCCGGAACATTTCCTTCTTGATGACGGCGAACTGCTCGGCCTGAATCGCGATGTCGGCCGCGCTACCGGTCACCCCGCCCAACGGCTGGTGCATCAGAATGCGGGCGTGCGGCAGCGCGTAACGCTTGCCCTTGGTACCGGCGGCCAGCAGGAACTCCCCCATCGAGGCGGCCATCCCCATCGCGTAGGTGGCAACGTCGCACGGCGCCAGCACCATGGTGTCGTAGATCGCCATTCCGGCGCTGATCGAGCCGCCGGGCGAATTGATGTACAGCGAGATGTCCTTGTCGGCGTCCTCGGCCGCAAGCAGCAGAATCTGCGCGCACAACCGGTTGGCGACTTCGTCGTTCACCTCCGACCCCAGGAAGATGATGCGCTCGGACAGCAAGCGCTCATAGACGGAGTCCGTGAGGTTGAGACCCAACGAGTTCGAACGCATGTCAGTCACGACTGAATTACCTGCTTTCTCGTATTGCGTGTTGCACCTGACACTAACGAACCGAGCCCACCCTTTGACCACCTGAGCAGGGCTCGTTCGCTCACAGCGTCACGAGGTGGGTTCGTCGGCCTGTTCGGCGTCGTCTTCTGCGGTGACTTCTTCGCTGGCTTCTTCGGCGGCTTGGGCCTCGACGGTCGCGTCGTCGGCCTCCGACGCATGATCGTGATCGTGATCGTGGCCGGCATGGCGCTTACCGAAGAACTCACTGGTGTCGATCGTGTTGCCGTCGTTGTCGGTGACGGTCGCCTTCTCGATCACGGCCGCGACCGCCAACCCGCGCCGCACGTCGGCGAACATGGCGGCCAACTGGTTGTTCTCCTGCAGATAGGCGAACAGCTGCTGCGGCTCGATGCCGTACTGCCGGGATGTCATCACCAGGCGCTCGGTCAGGTCTTCCTGGCCGACCTGAACGTCGAGCTCGTCGGCGATCGCGTCCAGCAGCAGCTGCCGCTTGACGTTGTTTTCGGCAGCGGTGCGCGCTTCGGACTCGAACTCCTCGCGGGACGAGCCCTGCTGTTCGAGCACCTCGGCGAACTTGGCCGGGTCCTGGTTCAGTCCGCTCATCGCGGCTTGCAAGGTCTCGTCCATCTGCGACCTGACGATCGCGTCCGGTACCGGCACCTCGACCTGCTCGAGCAGCGCGTCCAGGGCGGCGTTGCGGATCTGGTCGGCTTGCTGGGCGCGCTTGGTGTTGCGAACCTGCTCGGCCAGGCTCTCGCGTAGCTCCTCGATGGTGTCGAACTCGCTGGCGAGCTGAGCGAACTCATCGTCCGGCTCGGGCAGTTCGCGCTCCTTGATCGACTTGACCGTGACGGTCACCTCGGCGTCCTGGCCCGCATGTTCGCCGGTCGCCAGCTTGGCGGTGAACACCCGCGACTCGTCGACGGACAGCCCCACCAGCGCGTCGTCCAGGCCGGCGATGAGCCGGCCGGAGCCGACCTCGTGCGACAGCCCCTCGGCGGTGGCATTCGGCACTTCCTCGCCGTCCACCGTCGCGGACAGGTCAATCGAGACGAAGTCGCCGGTCTGCACCGGCCGGTCGACACCGGTCAGCGTGCCGAACCGGGCCCGCAACGAGTCCAGCTCCGCCTCGACCTCCTCGTCGGAGACCTGCACCGGCTCGACTGAGACGGTCAGCGCGTCCAGATTGGGAATCTCCAGCTTGGGGCGAACGTCGACCTCGGCGAAGAACTGCAACTCTTCGCCGTACTCCTTTTTGGTCACCTGGATGTTGGGCCGGCCGATCGGTTGCACGTCGGACTCCGTCAACGCCTGGCCGTAACGGCTCGGCACGGCGTCCTCGATGACCTGGTCCAGCAGCGCCTCGCGGCCGAAGCGCGCCTCGAGCAGGCGCGCCGGCGCCTTGCCGGGCCGGAAACCGGGCAGCCGTACCTGCTTGGCCAGCTCCTTGTAGGCGCGCTGGAAATCGGGTTCGAGCTCGGTGAACGGCACCTCCACATTGATGCGAACCCGGGTCGGGCTCAAAGTCGTAACGGTGCTCTTCACGGCGTGCTCCTCGGTTTGTCGTTCCTGCGTGCGGCTGTGCGCTTGTCGGGCTGGTCGGGGTGACAGGATTTGAACCTGCGGCCTTCCGCTCCCAAAGCGGATGCGCTACCAAGCTGCGCTACACCCCGCGCTGACCTCGCGATCCTACGGCCAGCCGGGACCCGGCCCGGAGGCGACCTCGGACCTCACGCTGCGGTCACGCGACTGCGTCGATTAGATTTGATCTACGCCACCACGTACAGTCTCGCTCGACTAACACTTGCGGGCGTAGCTCAATGGTAGAGCCCTAGTCTTCCAAACTAGCTACGCGGGTTCGATTCCCGTCGCCCGCTCTGAGCTAAGATTTTGCACGATAGAAAGGCGCGATGAGCGACCTGGGAAGCGTCAGTATTCAAGGCTCATGCGCCTCGAACTTCGTCGGAGTTCGCGACGCGTTCGAGCGCAATTTCACGCTGCGCGGCGAGGTCGGCGCCGCCGTCGCCGTATGGGTCGACGGTCATCTAGTGGTCAATTTATGGGGTGGCTGGGCCGACGGCGCGGGCAGCCGGCCGTGGCAGGAGGACACGCTGACGACGGTGCTGTCCGGCACCAAGGGTCTGACATCCACCTGCATCCATCAGCTCGCGGATCGCGGTGAGCTGGACCTGCATGCTCCGGTGACCCGCTACTGGCCCGAGTTCGGCCAGGCCGGCAAGGACGACATCACGCTGGCCATGGTGATGAGCCACCGATCCGGCGTCATCGGACCGCGCACCCGGGTGACCACCGAGCAGCTGTGCGACTGGGATTACGTCTGCCGGCAGCTGGAGATCGCCGAGCCGTGGTGGAAGCCCGGCACCGCGCAGGGCTATCACATGACCACCTTCGGATTCATCCTCGGCGAGGTGTTCCGTCGCGTGACCGGGCGGACCATCGGGCAGTACCTGCGCACCGAGATCGCCCAACCGATCGGCGCCGAGATCCACATCGGCCTGACGCCGGCCGAGCAGGCCCGGTGCGCCGAGCGGGTGAACAAGCCGACCGGCCGGCAACTGCTGGCCGAACTGCAGGCCCCCAGCGATCCGACCAGCTTGGCCGACCACCCGAAGGCCGGCATGTCGATCTCGATGGGCTTCCTCGCCGACGACGACCTGGACACCGAAAACCTGCAGCTATGGCGCCAGCTGGAATTCCCTGGCACCAACGCACAGGTGTCTGCGCTCGGCATGGCTACCTTCTACAACGCGCTGGCCCAGGAGAAGCTGCTGAGCCGTGAGCATATGGATTTGGTTCGGATCTGCCAGGGCGGGTTCGAGCCGGATCTGGTGTTGGGGCCGCGGGTCGCCGACCACGGGTGGGGCCTGGGCTACATGCTCAACCAGCGCTGCATCAACGGCCCCAACCCATTGGTCTTCGGCCACGGTGGTCTCGGCGGCTCATTCGCGTTTGTCGACCTCGAACACCGAATCGGCTACGGATATGTGTCAAACCGCTTCGACGCCAGCAAGGCGAACGCCGACCCGCGCAGTGTCGCCCTGAGTAACGAGGTCTACCGCGCGCTCGGCGTCCTCCCCGCCGGCGACTGAATCGCTACCGGCGCCAGCCGTTGTTCCAGTCGCGACTGTGGTCATTGCCATCTCTGTCGCGGTGATGATCGTCGTGGCAGTTACCGCCGTCCCAGTTCTGGCCCCAACCGGGGTCCCAGAATTGTCCGGGGCACCAGTGATACTCGGGCGCAGGTGCGGGTTGGGCCGCGGCGGTGGCCGCCGCTCCCACACCGGCGAGCCCCAGCGCAGCGGCCATGGCGAAAAGGGTTGCAGCTAAACGGGAAATGTTGTTCACAAGGACATCTTGTACCCGCACACCTAACCGCGAAACTGTAGACGCCAGCGTTTCTTCTGCCAGTTTACTGGTAACTGCCTTGACGCCAGCCGTGATCGAAATCTTCAGTGAATACTGATCTTTCGGGCCATCCGTCAAATTTGGCAGGTCGGACACCAGAACACGTTGCGGCCTTCCAGCACCGCTGTGCGGACCACCTCCCCGCACACCCGACACGGTTCACCGGCCCGCCGGTACACGTACGTGCGGGGTCGGCCCGGTGCGTACGAAGGTGCGCCATGGTCGTGCTCGGGGCGGACGACGATGATCTTGCCGCGCCGCAACCCGACCTTCATCAACGCCACGAGATCTGCCCATGCCGCGGCGAATTCCTCCTCGGAGACCTTCTGCGCGGGCCGGTACGGGTCAATGCCGTGGCGGAACAACAGCTCATTGCGGTAGACGTTGCCCACCCCGGCGATTACCGTCTGATCCATCAACATGGAACCAATGGGTCTGCGCGACTTACTGATTCGCGCCCACGGCCACACCGGGTCGGCATCGGCGCGCAACGGGTCTGGTCCCAGCCGGGCCACGACGTCGTCGACCTGGGCCGCGTCCAGGACCTCGCACACCGTGGGTCCACGCAGATCCGTGCCGTATTCGGTGCCGACCATCCGCATCCGGACCTGACCGACCGGCTCAGGCACTGTTTGCCCGTCTTCCCGTTCCCACTCGGAGAAGGCGCCGTAGAGCCCGAGGTGCACATGCACGATCGGACCGCCCTCGTAATGGTGGAACAGGTGCTTGCCCCACGCACTGGCGCGCCGCAGCACCCGACCGTTCACCACGGCCGCGTCGGCGAAGCGTCCCTGCGGGCTGGACACCGCCACCGGGTGACCGGCGAAGCGGCGCTGATGCAGCCGGGCCAGCCGGTGCAGCGTATGGCCTTCGGGCACTGGCTGTCAGTCTCCTCAGGAAGGAACGCCGGGCACCGGCGGCGCTTCATGGGTCCGTTCATATAGGGCGAGAATGTCGATGCGGCGTTGGTGCCGTTCGGCTTTCGACCACGGCGTGGACACGAACGCATCGACGATGGCCAGTGCCTCATCCACGGTGTGCATCCGCCCGCCGATGCCGATCAACTGCGCGTTGTTGTGCTGGCGCGCCAATGATGCCGTTTCCACGCTCCATGCCAGCGCACACCGGGCGCCGGGCACCTTGTTGGCGGCGATCTGCTCACCATTGCCAGACCCGCCCAGCACGATGCCCAGGCTGTCCGGGTCGGCGACCGTGCGGGTCGCCGCGGCGATGCAGAAGGCCGGGTAGTCGTCCTCGGCGTCGTAGCTGAAGGCGCCGCAGTCGATCGGCTCGTGGCCGGTCTTCTTCAGGTGCTCGATGATGTGTTGCTTGAGCTCATAGCCGGCGTGGTCGGCACCCAGGTAGACGCGCATGCCGGTCATTGTGCATCAGCCGGCGGGCGGCTCCGCCACGGCCACCCTGCCCGCTCCGCTCAGTCGAACTGCGGCGGCTCGGTGCGCGTCCGCTTGAGCTCGAAGAAGTGTGGATAGGACGCGAAGGTCACCGAGGCGTCCCAGAGCTTGCCGGCCTCTTCGCCGCGCGGGATCTTCGAGATCACCGGACCGAAGAACGCGACCCCGTTGACGTGGATCGTGGGTGTGCCGACGTCGGGCCCCACCGCGTCCATGCCCGCGTGGTGGCTCTTGCGCAGGGCCTCGTCATAGTCGGTGCTGGTTGCGGCCTCGGCCAGTTCGGCCGGCAGGCCGGCGTCGGCCAGCGACAGCTTGATGACCTCTTCGAGATCCTTGTTGCCCTCGTTGTGGATCCGGGTGCCCATGGCGGTGTAGAGCGGCTCCAGCACCTTTTTGCCGTGGGCCTGCTCGGCGGCAATGGCCACCCGCACCGGCCCCCAGGCCTTGGTCATCATTTCCTTGTACTGCTCGGGCAGCCCTTCGCGGTTCTCGTTGAGCACCGCCAGGCTCATGACGTGCCAGTTCACCTCGATGTCGCGGACCTTCTCCACCTCGAGAATCCAGCGCGAGGTGATCCAGCACCACGGACACAGCGGATCGAACCAAAAACCAGCTTCAGACTTCTCGGCCATTACTGCGTCCTCTCGTCGACACATCGGACAGTCCGATCAGACACAACCGTAGCCACGCCCGGACTGTTCCCGCGGGGATGCTGCGCGCTGAAGCGGCGACGGTCAGCCGATATGTTGGAGCGCGTGGCCCTTCCCAATCTCACCCGGGACCAGGCGGTCGAACGCGCCGCGCTGGTCACCGTGCACAGCTACCAAATCAACCTTGACGTCACCGATGGCGCGGGCAATCCCGGCGAACGCACTTTCCGCTCCACCACCACCGTGGTGTTCGATGCCCTCGCCGGTGCCGAGACCGTGCTTGATCTGGCCGCCGACACAATCCACAGCGCCAGCCTCAACGGGCAGGACCTCGACGTGTCCGACTACGACGAGTCGACCGGGATCGCACTGCGCGGCCTGGCCGACCGCAACGTCGTCGTGGTGGACGCCGACTGCCGCTACTCCAACACCGGTGAAGGCCTGCACCGCTTCGTCGACCCGGTCGACGACGAGACCTACCTGTACTCGCAGTTCGAAACCGCCGACGCCAAGCGGATGTTCGCCTGCTTCGACCAGCCGGACCTGAAGGCCACGTTTGATGTTCAGGTGACCGCGCCCAAGCACTGGCAGGTGGTCTCCAACGGCGCCCCGCTGTCCGTCGAGGAGGGCGACGCGGCCAGCATCCACACCTTCGCCACCACCCCGCGGATGAGCACCTACCTGGTGGCTTTGGTGGCTGGGCCGTATGCGGTGTGGAATGACACCTACAGTGACGAGCACGGCGAGATCCCGCTCGGCATCTACTGCCGGGCATCGCTGGCGCCGCACATGGACGCTGAGCGGCTGTTCACCGAGACCAAGCAGGGATTCGGCTTCTATCACCGCAATTTCGGTATGCCTTACGCGTTCGGCAAGTACGACCAGCTGTTCGTGCCCGAATTCAACGCCGGCGCAATGGAAAACGCCGGCGCGGTGACGTTCTTGGAAGACTACGTGTTCCGCAGCAAGGTCACCCGGGCGTCCTACGAGCGCCGGGCCGAGACGGTGCTGCACGAAATGGCGCACATGTGGTTCGGCGACCTGGTCACCATGACCTGGTGGGACGACCTCTGGCTCAACGAGTCGTTCGCCACTTTCGCCTCGGTGCTGTGCCAGGCCGAATCGACCGAGTACACCGAAGCCTGGACAACATTCGCGACGGTGGAGAAGTCGTGGGCCTACCGTCAGGACCAGCTGCCGTCCACGCACCCCATCGCCGCGGACATCCCCGACCTGCACGCGGTCGAGGTGAACTTCGACGGCATCACCTACGCCAAGGGCGCCTCGGTGCTCAAGCAACTCGTCGCCTACGTCGGCCTGGACCATTTCCTGGCCGGGTTGCGGGATTACTTCAAGACCCACGCATTCGGCAACGCGACCTTCACCGATCTCGTCACCGCATTGGAGAAGGCGTCGGGGCGCGACCTGTCCGACTGGGGAAAGCAGTGGTTGCGCACCACGGGTTTGAACACGTTGCGGCCGGACTTCAATGTCGACGGCGACGGCAAGTTCACCCGGTTTGCGGTGACGCAGAGCGGTGCCGCGCCCGGCAAGGGTGAGACGCGGGTGCATCGGGTGGCCGTCGGCATCTACGACGACGAGGGCTCCGGCAAGCTGGTGCGGGTGCACCGCGAAGAACTGGATGTCGAGGGCGAAACCACCGAAGTGCCTGCCCTGGTGGGGGTTTCGCGCGGCAAGCTGGTCTTGGTCAACGACGACGACTTCACCTATTGCTCGCTGCGGCTCGACCCGGAGTCGCTGCAGACCGCGCTGGATCGCATTGCCGACATCGCCGAGCCGCTGCCGCGCTCACTGGTCTGGTCGGCCGCCTGGGAGATGACCCGCGAGGCCGAACTGCGCGCCCGGGACTTCGTGGCGCTGGTGCTCAACGGCATTCAGGCCGAGAGCGAGGTTACGGTGGCGCAGCGGCTGCTGTTGCAGGCCCAGACGGCGGTCGGTTCCTATGCCGAGCCGGCTTGGGCGCACGAGCACGGGTGGCCGCAGCTCGCCGACCGGCTGCTGGAGTTGGCCCGCGGCGCCGAACCCGGATCGGATCATCAGCTGGTCTTCGTCAACGCGCTGTGCACGTCCGTGCTGTCAAAGCGGCACGTGGACGTGCTGTCGGCATTACTGGACGGGGACCCGGCCGAGCAGGGCCTGGCGGGCCTGGATGTGGACACCGACCTGCGTTGGCGCCTGGTCGTCGCCCTGGCCACCGCCGGCGAAATCGACGCCGATGGTCCCGATACGCCCCGCATCGACGCCGAGATGGAGAGCGACCGGACGGCCGCGGGTAAACGGCACGGCGCTCAAGCGTCGGCGGCGCGACCGCAGCTGCAGGTGAAGCAGGATGCGTTCACCCGCGTGGTCGAGGACGACACCCTTGCCAACGCCTTGAGCCGGGCGATCATCGCGGGAATCGCCGCCCCGGGACAGGGCGAGTTGCTCAAGCCGTTTACCGACCGCTATTTCGAGGTGATCCCGGCGGTGTGGGCGCGCCGGTCCAGCGAAGTCGCACAGTCGGTGGTGATCGGGTTGTATCCGCACTGGGATATCAGCGAGGAGGCGATTGCCGCCGCGGACAAGTTCCTGGACGCACCGGAATCCGAGGTGCCGCCGTCGCTGCGCCGGCTGGTGCTCGAAGGTCAGGCGGGGGTCAAGCGGTCCTTGCGGGCACGCAAGTTCGACGCGGCGGCTCAGCAGTAGCCGCCGTCGCGCAATCCGGCCGCCAGTTCCAGCCGGTTGGTGCGGCGAAAGACAAACTCGCGCAACAGTTCCCAGCTGTAGGCGCGCAGCATGCCGGCGTAGCCCAGTTCCGCCCACTGCGCGCTGTGCCGCTCCTCGTGGTGCAAGAGCCGGTCCAGTGCCAGCCGGGGCGATTCCGCGCGGACGATACCGCGCAGCGCCTCGCCGGGATCGGCCCCGCGGGCGGTCTTGACCATGAAGATGTCGCCCCAAGTCGTTCCGCCCCGCTGGCTGTAGAGCCGCTGCAGCCAGTTGCCGCCGGTGCCCATCAGAATCCCGTGTGGCGTCGTCATCAGGCGCCCGCCGTTGCGGTGGACGAACCGGACGTCCCGTTCGTAGCTCCAGCTGTTGGCCCGCTGCCGATCCCTGATCCGCCTGACCTCGGCGGTCGAGTACGCCGTCTCCGGGAAATCGTTGGTTACCCCCGGTCGGGTGACCGCCTTGCCATAGTCGGTGCCGGCATTGACCACGTAGGTCAGCAGCACCGCCCGACGCGCCTCGTCTCCCCTGGTGTCGCGGGGAATGAGAAAGAAGGATTTGCCGTGGGGATCCGTGATCTCCTCGTACCGGTCGAGAAGATCTAGCGCCGCCGCGTCAATGCCGTGATGTTCAGCAATCTCGACGACGACGTCGGGCGCGATCGCGCGGCGCGCGGCGTTGTCCCGCCACCGCTGTGCATAACTGGTCACGCGTCGCGCTAATGAACCGGCTCAGGCCGGCGATATGCCCCCGCTGAGCACTCGGATCGCACTGACCAGACCGTCGATCAGGTTGCCCTGCTCGAACGCCGACGAAGCGGCGGCGACACCAAGCGGGGCCGCCGACTCCGCACCCCGGCCACGCACCTCGGAGCCGTACACCACCTCGATAGCGCTCTGGTCCGGCGACACCGCGAGCAGCACCGCGTTGTTGGGGGTCGGGACCTTGGCCAAGATCTCGCGGGCCCGGGCGGCGGTGTCGCTGCCTAAGTCACCCAGGTAGACGGCGAACCGCGCCTTGGACGCACGCGACGCATACTTCAGCGCATCGTCCACGGCGACAAGCTCTTTGATGGAGAACGGGTAATGCACCGAAAGCTCACCGGGCTCGGTGACCCCGGAGATGCGTCCGCTCGTCGTCAGGACCCAACCCTTGGGCAGGTCGCTGGGCTCTACCGTCGCGACTTCACCACGTGCCACTTGCGCCACCTCCAACCGTGAACTCCGACCCGCCGTGGCCACCGTGGGAACCGCCGACGGCCTCATCGGTGGCGGCCCACAGAATCGGCCCGTGTGTCCACTTCTCCGACAGGTTATAGCTCTTGGGATGCGGGCCCTTGCGCGTCAATGTCAGCAAGCCCAGGACCACCACCAGCAACAACGGGACACCTACTAGCAGCAGGTGAGTCTGCATAGCGTTCACGACGCAAACCGTATCCCACCGGGGGTGATACCGGGACAACTAGACCCCGGAATCGGTGAATCAGGCCGCGCCCTCACCGAGGTAACGGGCCCACGACGGGTCCAGCTCCTTGACCGTCGACAGCAGTCGCCAGTGCTGGCCGGTCGGTGGCAACGGCGCGCGCCGCAACGCCCAGCCGAGTTCGCTGAGCAGTTTGTCGCCCTTGCGGTGGTTGCACGTCGAGCAGCACGCGACGCAGTTCTCCCACGAGTGGTCACCACCCCGGCTGCGCGGCACCACGTGGTCGACGGTGTCGGCCTTGGCGCCGCAGTAGGCACAGCAGAACCGGTCGCGGTGCATCAGCGCCGCCCGCGTCATCGGCACCCGGGCGCGGTAGGGCACCCGAACGTAGGACCGCAGCTGGATCACCGACGGCACCGCGATCGAGCGGGTCGCGGAATGGATGATCAGCCCGGCCGGGTCGTCGTGCACCACGTCGGCCTTGCCACAGATCACCATCACGATGGCGCGCCGCATCGGCAACGCGGTGAGCGGCTCGTAGGTGGAGTTCAGCAACAGCACCCGCCGCCGGTTCCAGATCGACGCGCTGTCGGTGCGCGAAGGCGGATGGGTGTCGACACTATGGAGAGATGGCGCGGCCGCAGGCCCGGTCCCATATGCCGCGGCACCGGAACTGCGGTGGCTGCGGCGTTTGTTGCGCTGCGCCATAAATCCTCCGCCGACAGTTCACCACGATTTTCTGCAGATCGCACGCCTATTGCCGGGTCGGCGCCGTGTCGATCGGGTGAATACCCGGAGCGTTGCAGCCACGGTCGCGAGTGACCCACATGCCTCACAATGGAGAGCGATGGATCAAACAACAGAAACCTTTTACGACGCCATCGGCGGCGCCAAGACCTTCGACGCGATCGTCTCGCGCTTCTACGAGCAGGTTGCCGAGGACGAAATCCTGCGTCCGCTGTACCCCGAAGAGGACCTCAGCGGCGCCGAAGAGCGGTTGCGGATGTTCCTCGAGCAATACTGGGGCGGTCCGCGAACCTACTCTGAGCAGCGCGGACACCCCCGGCTGCGAATGCGGCACGTGCCGTTCCGGATCACTGCGCTCGAACGCGACGCCTGGCTGCGATGCATGTACACCGCCGTTGGTTCCATTGACTCGCAAACCCTCGATGACGAGCACCGGCGGCAACTGCTCCAGTATTTGGAGATGGCCGCGCACTCCCTCGTCAACTCGGCGTTCTGATGGCTGATCAGCCAGCACAGCCGTGGTGGCAGTCCGCGGTTTTCTACCAGGTGTATCCGCGCTCGTTCGCCGACAGCAACGGTGACGGCGTCGGCGACCTCGACGGGCTCGCCGACCGGCTGGATCATCTGGTGTGGCTCGGCGCGGACGCGATCTGGGTCAACCCCGTCACCGTCTCGCCGATGGCCGACCACGGCTACGACGTCGCCGACCCCAGGGACATCGACCCGTTGTTCGGTGGGATGGCCGCCTTCGAGCGGCTGATCGCCGCGGCCCACGCCCGGGACATCAAGGTCACCATGGACGTGGTGCCCAACCACACCAGCTCCCAACACCCGTGGTTCCAGGCCGCGCTGGCCGCCGGCCCGGGTACCGACTCGCGCGATCGGTATTTCTTCCGCGACGGGCGCGGCCCGGATGGTCTGCTGCCGCCGAACAACTGGGAGTCGGTGTTCGGCGGCCCGGCCTGGACGCGGGTGATCGAGCCGGACGGCAATCCCGGGCAGTGGTACCTGCACTTGTTCGACACCGAGCAGCCGGACCTCAACTGGGACAACCCGGAGATTTTCGACGACTTCGAGAAGACGCTGCGGTTCTGGCTGGAACGCGGTGTGGACGGGTTCCGCATCGACGTGGCGCACGGGATGGCCAAGCCGGCGGGCCTGCCGGACGCGCCGGATGCCGCCGTCGAGATCCTGCGACACAGCGACGAAGACCCCCGCTTCAACCGACCGCACGTGCACGCCATCCACCGCGACATCCGCACCGTCATGAACGATTACCCCGACGCGGTCACCGTCGGCGAGGTGTGGGTCCACGACAATGCGCAGTGGGCGGAATACGTCCGGCCCGACGAACTGCATCTCGGCTTCAACTTCCGGCTCACCCGCACCGACTTCGACGCGACCGAGATTCATGCCGCGGTGCAGAATTCACTGGAGGCCGCGGCGCTCGAGAACGCCACCCCGACCTGGACGCTGTCCAACCACGATGTGGGCCGCGAGGTGACCCGATACGGTGGCGGCGACGTCGGCCTGGCCCGGGCGAAAGCGATGGTCATGCTGATGCTCGCGTTGCCCGGCGCGGTGTTCATCTACAACGGTTCGGAACTGGGTCTGCCGGACGTGGATCTGCCCGACGAGGTGTTGCAGGACCCGACGTGGGAACGCTCCGGGCACACCGAGCGCGGCCGAGACAAGTGCCGGGTTCCGATGCCATGGTCGGGCGACGCTCCCCCGTTCGGTTTCTCCACGAACCCCGACACCTGGCTGCCGATGCCGGCCACCTGGGCAGCGTTGACCGTCGAAAAGCAGCGTGCCGACACCGGGTCGGCGCTGGCGTTTTTTCGCGAGGTCATTCGATTGCGCAGGGCGCGAGCCGAATTCGACGGAACCGAGATCGACTGGCTGTCCTCGCCGACCGGGGTGCTGATCTTCCGGCGCCGCGGCGGTGGCCTGGTCTGCGTGCTGAACGCCGGTGAACAGCCGGTCGCGCTGCCGCCGGGTGAGCTGTTGTTGAGCAGCGCGCCGTTGGTGGACGGCCGGTTGCCGGCGGACAGCGCGGCATGGCTCGGGTAGCCACTCGCTCGCTTTCGGCCGCCCGCTGCTCTATAGGTGATGCATGACTTCCTACGCGTGGGCAGTGATCGGAGCGGGACCCGCGGGAATCGCCGCGGTCGGGCGCCTGCTGGACCAGGGCATCCCCCAGGAAAGGCTCGCCTGGATCGACCCGGCCTTTGGTGCGGGCGATCTCGGCGCCAAGTGGCGGTCGGTATCCAGCAACACCATTGCCGGCACGTTCCTGGAATATCTCAACGGCGCCAAGGCATTTCGATTCTCCGAGGCGCCACCGCTGCCGCTGCGCGAGGTCGACCCGGCCGAGACGTGCGCGCTGGCGCTGGTGGCCGACCCGTTGTTGTGGATCACCGATCATCTGCGTGAGCGGGTGCAGACCTTCCAGACCACGGCGAACGCGCTTTACCTGGAGAACAGGTGCTGGCGCATCGAGACCGAGCGTGAGACCGTCATTGCCGCCAATGTGATTCTGGCCGTCGGTGCGGTGCCCAGGAAACTGAACTATCCGCAGTTGGACGAGATACCGGTCGAGGTGGCACTCGACCCGGAAAAGCTCGCCGCCGAGCCGCTCGAAGGAGCGACCGTCGCCGTCTTCGGCTCCTCGCACTCGTCGATGATCGCGCTGCCTCACCTGTTGCGCCATCCGGTCAAGAAGGTGATCAACTTCTACCGCAGTCCACTCAAATATGCGGTGTACCTAGATGATTGGATCCTGTTCGATGACACCGGCCTCAAAGGTCGGGCGGCCGAGTGGGCCCGGGAGAATATCGACGGGGTGTACCCGGACCGGCTGGAACGGTATTGGGTGTCCAGTCCCGAGTTCGAAGAGAAACTGCGCGAGTGCGATCGCGTCGTTTACACCGTCGGCTTCGATCGCCGGGAACTGCCGGCAACACCGCAGTGGGGGCCGTTGGAGTACAACCAGCAGAACGGGATAATCGCGCCCGGGTTGTTCGGATTGGGCATCGCTTTCCATGAATACGCCGAAGACCCATACGGCTACGGGCAGTACCGGGTTGGCTTGAAGAAATTCATGGACTACCTCAACTGCGTGCTGCCGTTGTGGACGGTCTACGGCACCTGAGGCGCCGCGAAAAACTCGCGCTGATTCAAAGCCCGGGCGGTGTGGACCGAGGTTCAGCGCAGCACCAGCGACGCAGGTCCCCGCCGTCGGTACACCGACCCGAACCGAGCGTCGATGCGCAGCCAGGACGGCAGCACCCGCACCCGGATCACTTCCTCGTCGCCGATTGCGTCAGCCGATGGCGGCAGGAAACCCATTGCCGTCAAGGCGAATACGCAGCGCATCGGCAATCCAACCGCAGTGTCGCCCGAGCTGACCTCGATGACTTCCTGGTCCAGCAGCGAGACCGGCGGCCCGTGGGCGCTGCCGTGCTCGCGGGCCAATTGGGCACCGCTCTGGGACAGCTCCAGGATCGCCTTCGCCGGTACGTCGTCGAGGTGAGTGAACCCCGTATCCGGCGGCAGTGCGCCCCGCCACGCCGAATCCATCGCGAAACCGGGATCGACATAGCCGTCGGCGGCCGGGGCAGCCGAAAGCCCGCGCGCCAATCCGTCGGCACCGACCGACATGTCGTCGGGGCGCACCGTCCCGGCCACCACGCGACTGGCCAGCACATCGAAACCCGTTGCCAACCAAGCCGTCACGAGTCCCGTCGCGCGGGCGCGGAGCCGGATGACCGCGGCGTCGTCGAGGCGCAACGCGTGATCGACGAACTTGGCCAGATCTGCGCGGTGGGCGTCGTCGGGCAACCACAGCCCGCGCTCCGCTACCGAATCCACCGCTGCAGGTACTCCCGGTGATGCGGCGACAGTCTCACGAGCCGTTGCTCCTTGATGTGCACGGCGGCCAGCTGCGACTCGGCGATGACGGCGGGCTTGGACTCCGGGTCGGCGTTCACCGATCGCACTTCGTAACCCAGGGTGAAGTCGACGGCCCGCAGCCGCTTGGTCCAGATGGTCACCTGCAGCGGCGAATCGGCCAGCCGCAGTTGGTCTTTGTAGGTCACCCGCACGTCGGCGATCAGCAGGCCGATCGTGGTGATGTCGGCGCCGAAGGGCTCGCTGAGGAACGGCACCCGCGACTCTTCCAGGATCGTGACCATGGTGGCGTGGTTGACGTGCTGGTACATGTCGATGTCCGACCAGCGCACCGGCACCGCTGCGACGTATCCGATGCTCACCCCGACGAACCTCGACCGCTGGTTCGCGTCATGCGCCGGATTTGCCGCGCCGCCACCGACAGGGTCGCGAGATCCGTCGCGCCGCTCTCCCGGATTTCGTCGAGGGTGCGGCGTGCCCGCTCCACCCGGGAGGCGCTGATGTGTTCCCACTCGGCGATCTTCTGCTCGCCGCTCTCGTCGGGCTCGCCCACCGCGAGCACGTCGAAGCACAACGACCGCAGCGAGGCGTAGATGTCGTCGCGAATGGCCAAGCGCGCCAAGGAGTGCCAGCGGTCGTTGCGCGGCAGTTCGGACACCGCGGTGAGCAGCGAGTCGGTGCCCAGCCGGTCCATCAGCGCGAAATAAGTGTCAGCGACCTCGGCCGTCTCGATTTCGGTGATGTCGGCGATGTCGATGATGTCGAGCAGGCTGTAGCGGTACAGTCCGGCGGCGACCCGGTAGGCCAGATCCGGCGGGGCGCCCTGCGCGGTGAACTCCGCGGCCTCCTTCTCGACGATGGCCTTGTCGTCGCCGCGCAGCCACTCCGACATGTGTGGGGTCAGCGCCTTGACTTTCGCGGCGAAGCGGTTGATCTCGGCGCCGACGGCCAGTGGTTGAGGGCGGTAGTTGAGCAGCCAGCGACCGGCGCGGTCGATCAGCCGGCGGGTGTCCAGGGTCAACCGGTCGGACAGGGCGACCGGCAGATTGGCCGCGCGGATGCGCCGCCAGGTGTGTCCGACGCCGAAGATGGCGTTGGTGGCCGCGTAGGTGCGCACGGCGTCGATCGGTGTGACGCCGACGTCCTCGGCGATCCGGTAGGCGTAGCTGATGCCCGCGGTGTCCACCATGTCGTTGACCAGCATGGTCGTGACGATTTCGCGGCGCAGCTGGTGTCCCCGGATCTCTGGGGTGAACCGTTCCCGCAGCGGCGTGGGGAAGTAATAGGGCAGGCGCGATGCGAAGACGTCCTGGTCGGGCAGTTCGGTTTTCAGCAATTCCTCTTTGAGGCCAAGCTTGACGTGAGCCATCAACGTCGCCAATTCGGGCGACGTGAGGCCGATCCCGGCCTCGGTGCGCCGGACGATCTCCTTCTCTGACGGCAGGGCTTCGAGTTCCCGGTTGACACCGCGCTCGGCGACGAGGTACTTGATCTGGTCGGCGTGCACCGGAAGCAGGCTGGCCGCGTTGGCGCGGCTGGTGCCCATCAGGTCGTTCTGGTCCTCGTTGTCGGTGAGTACCAGAGTGGCGACCTCGTCGGTCATCGACTCGAGCAGCTGCTTGCGTTCCTCGGCCTTGACCTTGCCCGCGGTGACCAGCGAGTCGATCAGGATCTTGATGTTGACCTCGTGGTCGGAGCAGTCGACACCGGCGGAGTTGTCGAGCGCGTCGGTGTTGATCCGCCCGCCGGACAGGTCGAATTCCACTCGGCCCAGGGCGGTCACGCCGAGGTTGCCGCCTTCACCGATGACTTTCGCGCGCACCTGGCTTGCGTTGACGCGCACCGGGTCGTTGGCGCGGTCGCCGACATCGGCATCCGATTCGGCCTCGGCCTTGATGTAGGTGCCGATGCCGCCGTTGAACAGCAGGTCGACCGGCGCCTGAAGAATCGCGCGAATCAGGTTGGGCGGGGCCATTTCCTGCACGTCGCCGTCGATGCCGAGGGCTTCGCGGACCTGCGGGCTGATCGGAATGGCCTTCTGTTCGCGGCTGTACACCCCGCCGCCAGCGCTGATCAGCGACTTTTCGTAGTCGTCCCAGCTGGACCGCGGCAGGTCGAACATCCGCTTGCGTTCCAACCATGACGAGGCCGCGTCGGGGTCGGGGTCGAGAAAGATGTGCCGGTGGTCGAACGCGGCGATCAGCCGGATGTGTTTGCTCAACAGCATGCCGTTGCCGAATACGTCGCCGCTCATGTCACCGACGCCGACGACGGTGAAGTCCTCGGTCTGGGTGTCCACGCCGATCTCGCGGAAGTGGCGCTTGACCGCCTCCCAGGCGCCTTTCGCGGTGATACCCATGGCCTTGTGGTCGTAGCCGACCGACCCCCCGGACGCGAACGCATCGCCGAGCCAGAACCCATAGGACTTCGCAACGTCGTTGGCGATATCGGAGAAGGTGGCGGTGCCCTTGTCCGCCGCCACCACCAGGTAGGCGTCGTCGCCGTCGCGGCGCACCACCCCGGGCGGCGGATGGACGGCCTTGGTGGCGTGGTCGACGTTGTCGGTGACGTCGAGCAGTCCGGAGATGAACAGCTGATAGCAGGCGACGCCCTCGGCGCGGCTGGCGTCGCGGTCGTCGGCGGGATCGCCGGTCGGCAGGGGCGGACGCTTCACGACGAAGCCGCCCTTGGCACCGACCGGGACGATGACGGCGTTCTTGACCGCCTGGGCCTTGACCAGGCCCAGAATCTCGGTGCGAAAGTCGTCGCGGCGGTCAGACCAGCGCAGTCCACCGCGAGCGACCGGGCCGAACCGCAGGTGTACGCCTTCGACGCGGGGCGAATAGATGAAGATTTCGAATTTGGGCCGTGGCAGCGGCAGTTCGTCAATGAGTTGCGCGTTCAGCTTGACCGAGAGCACATTTCGGCTGCGAGCCGAATCAGGGCGGGTGACAAAGTAATTGGTGCGCAGCGTCGCCTGGACCAGCGAGGCGAACGCCCGCAGGATGCGGTCGGTGTCCAGGCTCACCAACGCGTCGATGTCCGCGGCGACCGCGGCCGCCGCGACTTGCGCATCGCGGCCGCTGCCGGCGGAGCTGGGGTCGAAAAGGGCTTCGAACAAGGCGATCAGTGACCGTGCCGTGGAGGGGTGATCGTTGAGCACCGTCTCGATGTAGGACTGGGAATAGGGAAAGTTGGCCTGTCGCAGGTATTTCGCGTAGGCGCGCAGCAGCACCACCTGCTGCCAGGTCAGCCCGGCGCGCATCACCAGTTCGTTGAACCGGTCGATCTCCACGCGGCCTTGCCAGATGGCGGTGACGGCTTCGGCGAATCGTTGCGCACCCGCCTCGCGCTCTGCGTCCGATGCCGCCAACGGGATGGTCGGATGCGGCACGATCTTGAACTGGTAGATCCAGACCAGCAGCCCGTCGGGCCGGGTGACGGTGAACGGGCGCTCTTCGAGCACCACGACGCCCATGCTCTGCAGCATCGGCAGCAACTGGCTGAGCGAGGCGGTGCGGCCGCCCAGGAACCAGGTCAGCTGCGCGACGCCCTGCTCGTCACGGTCGGAGAACACCAGCTTGACCGAGTCGTCGCTGAGCTCCTTGATGACGGCGATGTCGTCGATGGCTTCGGCGGGGGTGACCACCTGCTTGTAGGCCTCGGAGAAGGCGCTCGCATAGTGCTCGGCATCGGCATGGGTGACCGAATCCGTCGGCGCTGCGGCGGCGAGGCGGTCACCCCAGGTCCGGGCGGCCTCGCTGAGCAGCGCCTGGATACGGGTGCGGTTCGCCTCCGACACGTCGACGGGCCGCGGATTCGGATCGTCGGTGGGCAGCCGAACCATGAAATGCATTAACGCCCAAGGGGATTCGCTGACCCGCGCGGTGAACTCCAACCTCGTCCCGCCGAACTCGCGGACCAGGATGTCCTCGATCTGCAAGCGCACCGCGGTGGTGTAGCGGTCGCGCGGCAGATACACCAGGCAGGAGACGAAGAACTGGAGCCGGTCGGCGCGCAGGAACAGCAGCGCGCGCCGCTGGGATCCCATATCGACAACGGCCTTGGCCATTGTCAGCAGCCGCTCGGCGCTGAGGGTGAACAGCTCCGGTCGCGGGACGGTCTGGATGACGTCGAGCAGCAGCTGGCCCGGGTGGCTGGGGTCGCTGCCGGCCAGCGTCAACGCGTCGCGAACCCGGTGCGAGATGGTCGGGATCTCCAACACGTCGGCGTTCATCGCGGCGACTGTGAACAAGCCGACGAAGCGGTGCTCGTAGACCGTGCCGGCGCCGCCTTGAGCGCCGTCGGCGTATTCGCGCACGGCGATGGCGTACGGGTAGGCGCCGTAGCGCAAATAGCTGCCCACCGCCGCCTGAGCCAACACGAGCAGTTTGGACTCGTCCGTGAGCCGGGGCCGGGTACCGGACCGCGCCCGCAGCACACCCAGGCCGCTCGACCCGTCACCAACGACCAAGCCGTCTTGCACTTCGGTGCGCTGATAACCCAGCAGCAGGAAATTGCCGTCGTTCAACCAGCGCAGCAGCGCCGCCACATCCTGCCGGTCGGGTGCCTGGTAATGGCCCTCGGGGTCGTTCTCGACGTCGGCGGCGACCTCACTCAAGGTGGCGATCAACGCCGACGCGTCGGTGGCGACGCGCTGCACGTCCGCCAGCACCTTGGGCAACAGCCGTTCCGCCTCCGCGAGCACCTTGCTGTCCACCGCAGGGGACAGCTGAACGTGGATCCAGGCCTCGCCGGCGTAGGGCGAGGAATCATCGGACTTCGGCTCGACCCGCTGTATCTCGCCCGCGGAATCGCGGCGGACCTCGAAAACCGGCGTGAGGATCGCCGTGTAGGACAGGCCAAGCCGGTGCAGCAGCACGGTGACCGAATCCATCAGCATGCTGCCCTGGTCGGTGACCACTTGAAGCGCTGGCCCGAACCCGCCGGGGTCGTCGGCCGGGTACACCGCCACGGAGCTCTCACCGGCCGGCCGGTGCTCGGCGAGCCGGCGGTGAGCATCTACGATCGCGGGCGTTACCAGTGCTGAGGCGGGATCCGGCGAACCCGGTTCGCGGTCGTGCGATCCGCGATAGCTGTCGATGTACGCCTTCGATACCCAGTCCGGTATTCCGGATCGCTGCGTGAAGGTGCTCCACGCCGCGACGTCATCTCTTGCTCCGGGATCGATCGTCATGCCGATTGCTCCCCACTCGCGACGGGTACCGCTGGGCTAGTGCCGGACCTGACACTAGTCCCGTGTCAGCTTGCGGTGGGTCACGCGGTGCGGACGCGCCGCGTCGGCGCCCAACCGCTCCACCTTGTTCTCCTCGTACGCACCGAAGTTGCCCTCGAACCAGAACCATTTGGCCTCGTTGTCGGCGTCACCCTCCCACGCGAGGATGTGCGTGCAGGTCCGGTCGAGAAACCAGCGGTCGTGGGAGATCACCACGGCGCAGCCCGGGAAATTCACCAGCGCGTTTTCCAGCGAGCTCAGCGTCTCGACGTCCAGGTCGTTGGTCGGTTCGTCGAGCAGAATCAGGTTTCCGCCCTGCTTGAGGGTCAGGGCCAGGTTCAGCCTGTTGCGCTCGCCACCGGACAGCACGCCCGCAGGTTTCTGCTGGTCGGGCCCCTTGAACCCGAACGCCGACACATACGCGCGCGACGGCACCTCGGTCTGCCCGACCTCGATGTAGTCCAGGCCGTCGGAAACCACCTGCCACACCGTCTTCTTCGGGTCAATGCCGGCGCGGGTCTGGTCGACGTAGCTGAGCTTGACGGTCTCGCCGACCTTTACGGTGCCGCTGTCCGGCTCCTCCAACCCGACGATGGTCTTGAACAGCGTGGTCTTGCCGACACCGTTGGGCCCGATCACGCCCACGATGCCGTTGCGAGGCAGGGTGAAGGACAGATCCTTGATCAAGGTGCGGCCCTCGAAGCCCTTGTCGAGATGGTCGACCTCGACCACCACCGAGCCCAGACGAGGTCCGACCGGGATCTGGATCTCCTCGAAGTCGAGCTTGCGCGTCTTCTCCGCCTCGGCGGCCATCTCCTCGTAGCGCTGCAAGCGGGCCTTGCTCTTGGCCTGTCGGGCCTTGGCGCCGGAGCGGACCCACGCCAACTCTTCTTGCAGGCGCTTCTGCAGTTTGGCGTCCTTGCGACCCTGAACCGCGATCCGCTCGGCCTTTTTCTCCAGGTAGGTCGAGTAGTTGCCTTCGTAGGGATAGGCGCGTCCGCGGTCGAGCTCGAGGATCCATTCGGCCACGTTGTCCAGGAAATAGCGGTCGTGGGTGACCGCCAGGATCGCGCCGGCGTAACTGGCCAGGTGCTGCTCTAGCCACTGCACGCTTTCCGCATCCAGGTGGTTGGTCGGCTCGTCGAGCAGAAGCAAGTCGGGCTTGGACAGCAGCAGCTTGCAGAGCGCGACCCGGCGCCGTTCACCGCCGGAGAGGTTGGTCACCGGCTCGTCCGGCGGCGGGCAACGCAGGGCGTCCATGGCCTGCTCGAGCTGAGAGTCCAGGTCCCACGCGTCGGCGTGGTCCAGGTCCTCCTGCAGGCGGCCCATCTCCTCCATCAACTCGTCGGAGTAGTCGGTGGCCATCAGCTCGGCGACTTCGTTGAAGCGGTCGAGCTTGACCTTGATCTCGCCCAAACCCTCCTCGACGTTGCCGCGGACGGTCTTTTCCTCGTTCAGCGGCGGCTCCTGAAGCAGGATGCCGACGGTCGCGTCGTTGGCCAGGAAGGCGTCACCGTTGTTCGGCTTGTCCAGTCCGGCCATGATCCGCAAGACGCTCGACTTTCCGGCCCCGTTGGGGCCGACGACGCCGATCTTGGCGCCCGGGTAGAAGCTCAACGTCACGTCGTCGAGAATCACCTTGTCGCCATGCGCCTTGCGGACCTTCTTCATCGTGTAGATGAACTCAGCCATGCCGCGGTGTTGCCTTTCTGATGTTTCGGAAATATCCGCGGCCCATCCTATGCACCGCCAGGAAACGCTAGGCCGACAGTGGCAACGCACCGGGTCCTGCGGCAGGGTCTCCGGCCTGGCCGGGGTGGTTGCTGCCGCCGACATCGGTGCCTGCCTCGGCGGTGGGAGCCGCTTCGGGAGCAGGACCGGTGTAACGCTGCTTTTCGATGCGGGCGATGGTGCGCGCCAGGTCCGGCCCCACCGCGATCGCCCGCATTTCGGTCGACGAACGGGGATTGCCGTCGCGATCCTCGTACTCGCTGGTGTAGAGGTGGCCGTAGGCGATCACCGGTGCGCCCTTGCCCAGTGCCGCCCCCACGCCGGTGACCAGCCGGCCCCAGCAGTTGACGGTGACGAACAGCGAGTTGCCCGGCTCCCAGCCGCCTTCGCTGGTGCGACGGCGGGAATTGCTCGCCACCCGGAATTTGATCAGCTCCTCATTGCCGACTTGCCGGCGCTGGGGATCGGTGACGATGTGACCGACGATGGTGAACGGTGTCTCGAACATGTGGGCTCAGTTTCCTTCCGCGAAGTTGCTTCGTCGTGCTTGGTGTTGAGCCCATTCAGCCCGCGGCCACCGACGAACCGGGCCGCGCAGCACCGAGGCCGGGGCGAACCTGTGGACAAGGCCGCGACTGTGGATGAATTGGCGGTCAGGCGGGCGTGGCGCTGCCCGACTCACGCTGTGGGTGCAGCCGCTGCCGGCGTGCTTCGACCTCCCGCTCGACGAATCGATTTCGGGCGATCTGACCCACGTAGGTGAAGTCACCCAGGATGTCGCGCAATTCGCGCCGGAAGGCGGTGCGGCGCTCGAACAGGTCCGGCGCGGGCGCGATCAGGTCCTGATCGGTCACGACCTGGCGGGCGGTGGCGAACAACAGCGTCGACACCGACTCACTGCTGCGCACCCGTCCCTGCGCGACATACTGACGACCCACCCCGAGCGCCAGGTTGGTCAACTCCTTCGGACCGATGTCGGGCGGCGCGTCGCGCAGCACGTCGGCGACGATCTCGTAGGCCTCGAAGAACACCCGCAGCATCGCTTCGGAGATCAACGGCCGCTTGGCGTACAGGATCTTTTCGATCTCATCGCCCCCGGCCGCCACGTGGGCTTCCCAATCCTGGTGCCACGCCATCTCCCGGGCGATGTTGTCCCGGAACGCCGCCGAGTCTGCGAAGTAAAAATCGAACTTCAGCAGGTCGCGCAGCCGCATCGCCTGCGCCCAGAACGCCTCGACCCGGTCACCGGCGGCATGCCGGGCGTGCGCCAGGGCCAGCTCGACGATCGAGGTCTCCAGGAATGCGTGGATCACCGAGTTCCGGTAGAACGCCGCTGCGTGTTCGTCTTCCGGGGCGATGTACCACACCGGCTCCCGGCCGCTGTCGACTCGAGTTATCGGGTGGCCGTTGGACAATGCGTCCACCGCCGCACCCACACCCTCGCGCGAGCGCAGCCGCAATGCACTGGTGGACACGGGGGTCTGTTTGCGGTCGAGGTAGTCCAGCGACTCCTGCAACGTGTGGTGCAGCTGATCCAGAGTGAGCGCCAGTCCCCTAGTGGTCAGCAGCAGTGCGGATACCAGGCCGGTCGCCGTCACCGGGGTGGACTGCAGAATCCGCCACGCCACCTCGAACGACATCTTCTGCAGCGCAAGCCGTTTGGCCGCTTCATCGCGGGCCAGCGGACCGTTGGGCGGGCCGAGGTACTGGCGCATCGAAACCGCTTCGGGGAAGCGGACATAGATCTTGCCGTAGTTGCGTTCACCCTGGGCCTTGATGAAGTTGTAGAGCCAGCTGAAACCTTCGGGCGTCTTCTCGGCGCCCTGGGCGTACGCGGCATACTCGGCGATCTCGTGCAACTGGTCGAAGCAGATCGACACGCCCTGCAACAGAATGTCGTCACTGCGGCCATCCAGATAGGCGTCGGCGACATAGCTCATCAGACCGAGCTTGGGGGGCAACATCTTTCCGGTCCGCGACCGGGTACCTTCGATGGACCAGCTCAGGTTGAACCGCTTCTCGACGATGTAGCCCACGTACTCCTTGAGCACGTACTTGTACAGCGGGTTGTCGCCGATGTTGCGCCGAATGAAGATCGTCCCGGAGCGACGCATCAGCGGTCCCATCACACCGAAGGACAGGTTGATCCCGCCGAACATGTGCACCGGCGGTAACCGGTTGTCCTGCATCGCCACCGGCACAACGGCGCCGTCAATGTAGGACCGGTGCGAGAACAGCAGCACGGCCGGGTGCGCTTCCAGGGCGGCGCGCATAGCGGCAACCTGATACTCGTCGTAGTCGAACTCAGGATCAAAACCGCGGCTCAGCAACCGGCCGAGCACCGAGATGACGTCCACCGACGCCTGGCTCCAGCCGGTCGCCAATTCGTCGAGCATCTTGCCGGCTTCCTCGACGGTGGCGCCGGGGATCGCTTCGAGGCCGGCACGAAAGCGCGTCGAGGCCAACATCTCCGGCTTGACCAGGCGAGGAGACTTGTATTGCGGCCCCAGGATCCGGTATTCCGCACGGGCCAACGCCAGCAGCGCCCGGCGACTGACGAATTGTGCGAAGTCCGAGGTGTTTTCACCGACGGTAGTGTCACGCCACTGCTGGCGAAGCTCGGACACCTTGGCGGATTCGCCAGCCACCACCCGGGCGCGCCACGGTTCGGTGCGCAGAATGCGGCGTTGCTGACGTTGGTTGGGATGGTAGGGATCCCGGCCCGGAAGCAGTGCGGACAGCTTGGCCGCTCTGCCCCGGTCGGCCGCCGGCAGCCAGAACACCCGCACCGGCACGACCGACCGGTCGCTGCCGGATTCGAATTCCTCGACGAGCGCGGTCAGACTGCCCGGTGGCGCATCCTCCGGCGGCAGCTTGAACACGTCGAACTTGACCTCGGGATGCCGAGCACGGTGCTGACGCAGCCACTCCATGACCAGTTGCATCTCCGCAGGAGTGTCCATCGACGCAAGCACGAGCGCATCTTCGGCGGTCAGGACTGCGCTGGTGTCGGCGGCCGGCTGGGTCACGGCCGTCCTCAGGGCTTAGGGGTCGACGGGTCGACGGCGTCGGCCTGGTTCGTACTGGACTGTTGCGCCTCACCGTTGCTGTGCACGACGTCATCCTCAAGGTGGACATCGTCTTTCAAGTCGACACTGGATTCGTGCGGGGTCTTGTTGGGCGTCGTCCGTGGGGTGATCTTGCCGGCCTTCTTCGGCGCAGTCTTTTTCGCAGCCGCCTTCTTCGCGGCGGCCTTCTTGGCCGGAGCCTTTTTGGCCGGGGCTTTCTTCGCGGCGGCCTTCTTGGCCGGCGCCTTCTTTGCGGCCGCCTTCTTTGCGGGCGCCTTCTTTGCGGCTGCCTTCTTCACGGGTTTCGTGTTGTACAAGGCGACTTCGGGCAACTCGTCGACCGGCCAATCCGCCAACGTGTCCAGGTAGAGCACCCGGATCTCGGCGATGCGGTCCGGCAACGTGTCCAGAGTCCAATCCTCCACCGGGATCGGTGGGAACACCGCGACGTCGACCGTGCCCGGGTTCAACGTGGTGGAGTTGCGGGACGCGATGATCTCGGCATTGCGAATCACGATGGGCACGATGGGAATTCCGACCGCCATCGCGATGCGGAACGGCCCCTTCTTGAACGGCCCGACCTCCGTCGTGTCCAACCGGGTGCCCTCCGGGGCGATCACGATGGACAGCCCGTTCCTGGCGCGCTCTTCCACCTGGTGCAACGTCTCCACGGCGGAGTTCGGGTCGTCGCGGTCGATGAACACCCCGTCGAGCAACTTGCCCATGGTGCCCATGATGGGGTCGCGCTCCAGCTCCTTCTTGCCCACCCCGACCCAGTTGTCTTTCACCAATGCGCCGGAGATGATCGGGTCAACCTGGTTGCGGTGATTGAAGATAAAGACTGCGGGACGTTGCGCGGTGAGGTTCTCCCGTCCGATGACGTTGAGGTGCACACCGCAGGTGGCCAACAGCAGCGCCGAGAAGTTGGACGTGAAGAAGTTGACGCCGCGCCGTCGGTTGCGGGTGAGCAGCCCCAGCCCCACCGCGCCCGCTGCGACCGGGAACATGGAACTGAAACCCGCCAGGGTGCGAATCTGCCGCCGCAGGCCGACGCCACCACGGCTCTCGAACTTCAAAATCGGCCATCCCCGCCGCCGGGCGACGGCCGCCATCTTGCCCTCGGGGTTGGTGGGCCGCGGATTGCCGACCAGATACATCAGGGCGACGTCCTCGTCGCCGTCGGCGTAGAAGTAACTTTCCTTCAAGTCGATGTCGTGCTCGGCGGCAAACTGTTGCACCGCAGCGGCTTTGCCCGGTCCCCACAGGATCGGCTTGACCACGCCGCCGGTGAGGAACCCGTCTTCGTTGACTTCGAACTTGTTGGTGAGCGTGTTGGTGATGCCCAGGAAGCGGGCCACCGGGTTGACCTGAATGGTCAACGCTGAGGAACTCAGTACCACCGTGTGTCCGCGAGCAACGTGCGCGCGCACCAACTCCCGCATCTCCGGGTAGATCCGGGATTCGATCCGCTGGTTGAACAGCCGCTCACCGATCTCGTCCAGATCGGTGAGCAACCTTCCGGCCAGTGCCATGGACGCTTTGCCGATGAGGTCCTCGAACTCGATCCGCCCCAGGGTGTGGTTCAGCGCGCCGGTGATCATGCTGAGCAGTTCCCCGACGCCCATGTCGCGGCGGCGCAGCCGCTCCTGGGTCAGGATGACCGCGGTAAAGCCCGCTACCAGCGTCCCGTCCAGGTCGAAGAACGCGCCGACCTTGGGACCCGGTGGGCTGGCCATGATCTCGGCCACCGAACCGGGCAACCGCAGATCCTTGGCGGGCTGACGCGTTGCCTGGTCCTTCTCGTCGGCGCTCATGAGCCCGACACCGATCGAGCGGCCGCATCCGACGGCTGGGCCTCGAACGAGGCGGCCACCGCGTGGGGTGGCGGATCACCGGCCAGCGCGAGGATTTCGTTGAAAGCCTCGAGCAGGCATTGCGCGAAGAGCTCGTCCTTTCGCACCGAAGCCCGGTCGTAACGCACGGTGATCGTGCACCATCCGCCGCGGGAGATCAGCACGACCATCATGGCGACGCCAGGCAGCGGCCCAATACCATACTGCCGCAGCACTTTCGCGCCGGCGATGAAGGTATCTCCCGGGTATACCGGGACATTGCTGGCCTGTACGTCAGAACCGATCACCGAACCGCTGAGACCTTCGAGCACCGCCGTCGGCAGCACGCTGAGCACCGGCGCGATGGAGCCGACGATGTTCATCGCCGGTTCGTCACGACGCTGTGTCATTTGCGCCCGGATTTTCTTCATCCGGGCTACCGGGTCGACGGTGCCCACCGGAGCGGCCAGATTGACGCCGGTGAACTGATTCCCGCCGGCAGCGTCACCGTCTGACCGCAGGTTGACCGGGACCGCCATGGGCAGCGTGCTGATCGGCACGCCGAGGGCCTCGTGGTAGCGCCGCAAGGCGCCGCACAGCCCGGCGAGGTACGCATCGTTGATGGACCCGCCGCCGGCTTTCGCGGCCTTGTGCAGGTCAGACAGCCGGATGTCGATCGCTTCGGTGCGGGTGGTCAGGCTGCGCCGGCGCAGCAATGGCGATGGCTCCGCGGCCCGATTCATCACCCGCGCGCCCGACATCGCGTAGCCGACGATGCCCGAGACGGTGGACACCGGGTCCAGCACCGCGCGTCCGGCCACCGATACCGCACCGGTCAGCGCGCCGAGCGCGCCGCCGACCAACGCGATCGGCAGGTGGTTGAGGCCCTGTCGCATCAGATCATTGGGAGTTAGATCCTGCGGGATGGGTTGCGGCGGCACCGGCCTGGGACCCGGATCGCGCTCCAAATCGTAGATCTCGGCAAACATCTCAACCCCGCCGACACCATCGGTGACCGCATGGCTGAGGTGCAGCAGCGTCGCCGCCTTGCCGTCGGGCAATCCCTCCACCAGGGTGGCCGTCCACAGCGGCCGCGAAATGTCCAACGGCGATTGCAGCATCACCTCGGCCAGGTCGAAGACCTCGCGCAGGGTGCCGGATCCGCTGACGTGGAGCCGTCGTACGTGGAAATCGAGGTTGAAGTCGGGATCCACCACCCAACGCGGAGCCGCCGTCGGCAACGTCGGCACCACGACCTTCTGCCGTAGCCGCAACACCTTTCGGGAGGCGTTCTCGAATCGGTTTCGGAAACGTTCCCAATCCGGTGTGGTGTCGAGGATTTCCAGCGCCATGATTCCCGAGCGGGTCCGTGGATTGGCCTCGCCCCGGTGCATCAAATAATCGACCGGTCCGAGCTCGTCGGGCAACTTAACGGCACCGCTGGATTCAGCCCTGGATTCAGCCTTGGATTCAGTCATTGCCGAGACCCCTCGCGAGCCGGGTTTCTCGGCACCTCAACCCTCTCACCGCTGATCAATCCTCCTGCTATCGGGCCCCGCACCAAAATGCAAACCCAACGCTAGTCCGGTTCCGGCGGCGGTGAAAGTGAGGATGCGCTCATCACCCTTGACGGCAACCGCGCAGTCGCGAGACACGCTGTGGCCCAAAGATGTTGCTGCGGCAACGCCCGGGCGGGATCCGGCGGTTCAGCTGGCCGGGGTTGCCGACAGTGCCAACGAGTCGAGCAACGAGCTTTCCCGCCGCCCGTACACGACGCCCAGGAAGTCGGCGACGGCGTCGGCGGCCAGTCGGGAGCGGACCGTCGGGGTGATGTCGAACGCATGGTGGGCGTTGGCCAGCTCGGCGTAGGCGACCGTCGACGCTCCGGCGTCGCGCAGAGCCTTGCAGAACGCGCGGGCCTGGCCGCTGGGGACCAATTCGTCCTTCTCGCCGTGCAACACAAAGAAGGGCGGGGCCTCGCTGTGCACGTAGGAAACGGGCGACGCCTCGATGAAGCGCTCCGGGTGATGGTCGTAGCGGGCCTTCATCACGAACTGCTCGAGGAACGGCAGCATCAACTCGTGCATATTCTCGAGGTCGGTGAAGTCATAGACCCCGTAGTACGGCGCGACCGCCTGGACTGTGGTGTCGGCGCGCTCGAAGCCCGGCTGGAACCTCGGGTCGTTGGGAGTGAGCGCCGCCAGCGACGCCAGGTGCCCACCCGCTGATCCCCCGGTGATCGCGATGAAGTCCGAGTCGCCGCCGTAGTCCCCGATGTTCTCCCGGACCCAGGCGATGGCACGTTTCACGTCGATGATGTGGGCCGGGAACTTCGCCCGCGGGCTCTTGCTGTAGTTGATCGACACGCAGATCCAGCCGAGTTCGACCATCCGGCTCATCAGCGTGTACGCCTGCGGTCGCTTCCCGTTGACGCTCCACGCGCCGCCGGGGACCTGGATGAGGACCGGCGCCCGGTGACCGGGGGCCAGGTCGGGACGGCGCCAGATGTCGAGCAGGTGCTCGGTGCCACCTGGTCCGTAGGAGATGTTCGAGGTCTTGGCCGCGTAGCGGCGGTGCGGGCCCGGCATGGGCCGCGGCAGCCGACCACGGCGAATGACGGAGGGGTCGGTGGTCGGGTGGTAGACCTGCTCGCGGAAGCTCGACCCGAAAGACTCCTCCAGTGCTGCGGTGAGCGCCAGATCGGCACGCTGCGCCGCCCAGGTGGTGCCGACCCGATTGATCGACGGTGGAGCGATCCGGCACAGCGCGTGCCCCGTGACGACGTGCGGAGGGAATTCCGTAGCCAGCCAGCCGGCAATCCACCCGGCGGCGAATGGCGATCCGCGCAGCAGCAGAGCCCCGGCCCGATAGGTGTCCTTGGCTTCAGCCGCCATCTGAGCACCCTGCCGTAGCGCCTCAGCACCGACCCGCGAGCAACGCGCAGTCACACTGGACAAGCACATAACTAGGTTCCACCCCTCGACGTCAGGCACACGCCTCGTTGCGGTTAACGGCCGATTGCCGGCCGATGTTGTACGTGTGTCGAGGCTCACACAATAACCCGTAAATGGTCCTCCCAAACATCTTTCGGGCGTGTGTTGTTGCGGTCGCGGCTATCGATCCGGCCGTTGGATAGACTGACCTGCACATTGCCTCCGTAGCTCAGGTGGATAGAGCAAGGGCCTTCTAATCCCTAGGTCGCACGTTCGAGTCGTGCCGGGGGCGCGGGTGGGGTGCGTTTTGCCTCAGTGATCCCTGAGAAGCCTGTTTCTACTGATTCGAACTGAGCAGTACGACTTTGCCGATATCGTCGCGGACTGCGCGGCCCCGCTGCTGGTGAGCCCGGGATTGTTGTCCCGGATGTCGTTGCTGAGCTGCAACCTCGACGCGCCCCGAGAAACAAAGCCACATACCTTGGATGCGCCCCTTCTGCTCGGGGACACCGCTTGACGGCCGACCAATCAGCGCCGCGCGAAACCGAACCGCTAGAGGTGGCTCACCGCGAAGTCCGCGGCTCGGCCGGTCATGCCGTTCACCCCGTAGGAAGCGTGCGCCGCTGGGTCGTTGCCGGTGCCGCAGATCCCGTCCCCCGGTGCGCACAATTGCACCGTTTTGGGCTGATAAGCGGCACCGATCGTGATCGGTGGCGCATTGAGGTGGCTCAAGAATTGCGGGGACGGGGTGCCGAACAGGGCTACCGCGGCGATGTGGCTCGCGACGTCGGGCGCCAGCGGCTGGGGAACGGACGCCACGGGCACGCCGTCGGGCACGGCGGCCGAAGTGACGTAGCCCGCGACGGCCGCACCTTGGGAGAATCCGCCCAGTATCTCGCGCGTGCGCGGGCAGGAATTGGCCATCGACTGGATGTGTGAGCTGGCGTCCCGAATTCCGTCGACAACCGTCTTCGGGAAGTTGGGGTTGCCGAAGTCATCGCTGGCCGGATAGTTGACCGCGTACACGTTGAAGGAGCGGCCGCCAACCCGGGAACGCACAGCGTCGACGAAGGACCCTCCGATACCGCCCACCCCGGGAGGTTCGTTGGTCCCTCGGGCGAAAACGACCTCGACGTCGGGACACGGCGCAGCCGCTGCGGACGGAAGCGCTAACAGGGCAGGGACGGTCACCCCCGCCGCCACGCCGGCCGCCGCCGCGAACCGGCGAAATGATCGTCTCATCACGAAAAACACTGCCTCATCTCAATGTCGGGTGAGTTAGGTGGCGGGACTCGGCCGGAATATGGAGTTCCGACGGCCCAGCCGGAACAGCCGACCCGCACGGTCACCGCTTCAGGCGCGGCCGTGGCCCTAGCACTCAGTTGCCCACGATACCGAGGGTGACGAGCACGCCACCGACCGCGAGCAGCAAGATGGCAACTTCCAGCCGGCGACGTGATCGGATCCAGGAATTGAGCCTGGCCACCCCTCGCCCCGTCGCTTCTGGTTTCAGCAGGTATGCGAGCAAAGGAATCTCTACGAAAGCGAAGGCCATCGCATGGAACGCGAGCAGCGCGGCGACCTGGGTCGTGGCCGAGGCGCGGGAGGCCAGGATGACCGCCAACGCAGCCAAGTAATCCACGGATGGGAGGCCCGAGCCCAGACCGGCCACGGCCGCCACCCATAGCGAACGCCCCTCGAGCAGCTGTCGTAGCCAAACGACCGGACGAAGCGAGCCGATTCTGGTAACGACCACATCGAGTTCCGGCCGGCGCCCGCCTCGGCCCAACAAAATGTTTGCGGCCAGGACCGCGCCCACCAGCATGGCCAACCCACCGATCATGAGTTGGGCCCTGGGCAACGTGAGGTAGGTCGTATCAGCGAGCCGTCTGCGAAACACGAACAGTACGACCAGACCGACGGTGATGCCCATGGCGAAGCCCCCGCAGAGGAACGCCAACAATTGCAGCGTCGGCTTGGGCCGATTGAGCAGCAGCGCGGTCATGCCGATCCGGAACGGTTCGAGGCTCACCGCGATGGCCATCACCAGGATGGTGATCCACATGGTGGCAGGCTTCTCCGTCTTGGGTGTCGGCACGGATGTCGCCGCGACCGTACCATCGGCGCGCCGCAGGCCCTTCGGTGTCCAACCCCTCGCAGTTCGCTATCCGGTGCGATGATGACAAGGTGGCTGACGGCGAACCACCTGCAACTGGCTCCGAGATCCCTGGGCAGCCGTTAGCTGCCGGCGCACCTGCGAGCAGCGGTCGGGCCCAGTTGAAAGCCGTATTCGCCACCTGGCCGACGCACTTGGCCAACGGGCTGTCTCATCTGGGTGCGGGACTGTCCCTACTGGGCAGATGGCTGGCCCGCCTGGGCAGACGGCTGGCACGTCTGGCCGAGCTCAGACCATCGCCTTTACAGAAACTCGCCATCCTGGGCGGACTCGCCGGCCTGAGCATCTTCGGTGCTCTCGCCTTTCCGGGTAATCCAATTGGGCAGGCGTGCGTCATTGCGTTTGTTCCTGGCTTCTGCATCACGTTGGGCATCCTCGGAACTCGCTGGTACGCCGGGCACGAGATCAACCAAAGCCTCGCGAACGCAACGCAGAACGCGCTGTACGCGATCCTGCACTTGAAGAAGTCCGTTCGCTACGTCGACGACCGCCTCGCCGATGCGCAGCGCCAGTTGGAAAGCGGCAGCAAAGAAGGCGCACTGATCGAGGTGGTGCGAGCCAGGACCGCAACGGAGTTGTCGCTAGGCACTGCGGAGCAGTCGGTACGCCGATGGGAGTCAGTGGTCATCAGCGACGCTCCCCCGCCGCGCATCGTCGCGGGGGACGGTCCTGTTAGGAGGCCGATAGAGCACGACGAAGCCTCGGCATTGATCACGGGCAGCGTGGCTCGGGTCGAGGACGAATACACCTTGATCATCAATCGCGGTTCAGAGCACGGCCTGCAGACCGACATGGTGTTCGCGGTGATGGCTGATGGAGGAGACGAGATCCTGGACCCGGAGACGGGTTCGGTGATCGGTGAGCTGCCGGTGGAGAAGCTGCGGGTGAAAGTCGTCGAGGTGCAAGCGAAATTCTCGCGAGCGGTGACGTTCCGGACGTACACACCGGCGAAACTGCAGTATCCGGCCTTGACTGAGTTTGCCCGAGCGGGTGTGCGGACCGACGACGTCGGACCGTATGAGTCCATTGACGAGTCGATCACCAAGATGCTCGAAACCGAACTGGCGGAACCTATTCCGATGCGCGAGAAGATCGGCAACGCGAAGCCGGCCGGTGACGACGCGCAGGTCCGGCCGCAGGTGCGGGTCAATATCGGTGATCGGGTGCGGCAGGTCCCCTAGCTGTCGTCGGCTCCCGACCACATCACCGGGTACAGCTGGTGTGTGCCGCGGATGCCCTTGAGTTCGACCTCGCGAGGTGTGTCCAGCGCGATTTCACGCGAATTCTGAATCTCGTCGCGAATCGACTCGCTGATCAGGATCTCACCCCCGTCGGCCTGACCCGCGACTCGTGCGGCCATAGCGACATTGCGTCCGAAGAGATCGTCTCCGCGTCGCACCGAGCTGCCCATGTGCAGGCCGATCCGTACGCGAATGTCGTTGAACCGTTCAGGTTCTGCTTGCAGCGCCCGCTGCACGGCGATGCTGCACAGGACGGCCTTTGTGGGGTCAGGGAAGGCGATCATGAAACCGTCGCCCTGCGTTTTCACCACGTGGCCACCGTGGCCCTCAACCTGCTTGGCTATCAGCTTGTTGTGGCGTTCCAGCAATTTCACCCAGCCCCTGTCGCCGAGTTCTTCGTTGAGTTCGGTGGACCCTTCGATGTCGGAGAAGGCGATGACGACGTTGCCGTCCGCTGTGATCCTTGCGAGATCGGGCCATTCCACTCGTGCCCAGCCGGCGAGGTCCTCGACCGAGTTACGCACGGTGGCGCCAAGCCCCTTGTTGATCAGAGAGTCCGCTGTCCGCCAGACCCTCTTGACCGCGAGCGGAGCCACACCGGGCCTGCGGCGGCGACGACGGTTCGGACCCTCCAATCGCATGCGCGCCAACGCTTTTCGTGCTCCGCTCAGCTGGCGCCGCGACACAATGAGCACAACAAACGCCGCGATCAACCCGGCGAACTCGGTGAGGGCGATGATCGCCCAAAGAACTGTCGCGCTCACCCGACGATTATGCCGGGACCGCCTCCCGACTCGGAATGTCGGCCGAGGCCGTCAATTGCAGGGCCGGGTCAACCACGTCGTTGTCGCGCAACAGCTTCACGTCGGCGTGGTAACTCATCGACGTCAGCCACGGTTGGTCGGTGCCCTGCCGGGGTAGCTCGTGCACCACGCGCTGGACGTAGCCGGCCGCGAAGTCCATGAACGGCCGGGTCGGCATGTCGGGGTCGTCGAGGACGGGACGCGCGGTGTCATAGCCGTGCGCATCCATATGGCTGAGCAACCGGCAAAAGTGTTCGCACAGCAGTCCGACCTTGAGCGTCCAGGAGGAGTTGGTGTAGCCGATCGCGTACGCGAAGTTCGGGACGTCGGACAGCATCATCCCCTTATAGGCCACCCGCTCGGGCAGGTTGACCGCTGCGCCGTCGACCGTGAGCGAAATCCCGCCGAACGCCTGCATGTTCAAACCCGTTGCGGTGACGATGATGTCGGCATCGAGCTGGCGACCGGATTCGAGCTCGATGCCGGTCTCGGTGAAGGTGGCGATCCGGTCGGTGACCACCGACGCGCTGCCGTTGCTGATCGCCCGGAACAGATCAGAGTCGGGCACCGCGCACAGTCGCTGATCCCACGGGTTGTACGTCGGGCTGAAGTGCTCGTCGACGGGGTAACCCTCGGGCAGTCGCTTGGCGTTGAGATGGCGGATGATCTTGCGGGCCAAGGACGGGTGCTTCTGGCAGAACTGATACACCGCACGCTGCTGAGCGATGTTCTTACGGCGGGCCAGCGCGTAGCCGAGTTTGTCGCCCAGCAGGGCCTTGGCCGCATTGGCGAAGACGTCTTTTGAGGGCACCGGCATGATGTAGGTCGGTGAGCGTTGCAGCATGGTGACGTGCCCGGCCCGCTCGGCCATCGCCGGTACCAGGGTGACGGCGGTGGCGCCGCTGCCGATGATGACGACCTTTTTGCCCGCGTAGTCCAGATCCTCAGGCCAGTGCTGCGGGTGCACGATCTGACCGTTGAATCGGTCGCGTCCCGCGAAATGCGGTGTGTAGCCCTCGTCGTAGCGGTAGTAACCGCCGGCGCAGAACAGCCAGTTGGCGCTGATCTGTACCGGCTGACCGACGTCCGTCCGCTCGGCGTCGACAACCCAGCGCGCGTCCACGCTCGACCAGGCGGCGCCGCTCACCTTGTGATGGAACCGGATCTTGCCGTCGATGCCGTTCTCGGCGGCGGTCTCGCGCAGATAGGCCAGGATCTTGTCGGACGTTGCGATGGCGTGGTCGTCGCGCCATGGCTTGAACTCGTAGCCGAAGGTGTGCAGGTCGGAGTCCGAGCGGATGCCCGGGTAGCGGAACAGGTCCCAAGTGCCACCGGTGGCGCCGCGCGCTTCCAGGATCGCGTAGCTGCGTCCCGGATGCTCCCGCTGCAGGTAGTACGCGGCGCCGATGCCCGAGATTCCGGCGCCGATGATGAGGACGTCGACGTGTTCGACGGTGTCTGCGGACGGGTGGGGCATGGTCGTGGCTCCTGATCGGCGGGATGCGTTGGGCCAATAGTCGCCGGATTGGCGCCGCCAACCAAGTATATTTCTTCTCAATTAACCAGCGGTTGTGGTGCATTTTGCACCACCACTTTACTGTGGCTAAATGCCGTGGAAACGTCCGTCCGAGCCGGTCAGGGAGCTGATTCGGCAGTGCGCGCAGATCACTGTGAACCCGCGAGCCGAGTGGCTCGATGAACTCGACGCGGAGGTCCTGGCGGCCAGCCCTCAGATCGCCGCCGATCCCGAACTGGCCGCGGCCGTCAGCCGGAGCAACAGGGCCAACATGTACTTCTGGGGAGCGGCCAATGTGCGCGACCCCGGGGCGCCGGTGCCTCCGAACACCGGTCCAGAACCGATGAACATCGCCCGAGAAGTCGCCCGCCGCGGCTTGACAGCGTTCACCCTCGACGCCTATCGCGTCGGTGAAGCGGTGGCCTGGCGCCGATTGATGGAGATCGCCTTCGAGCTAACCTCCGATCCCGCCGAACTCCACGAGCTGCTGGACGTCTGCTCCCGCTCGATCAGCGCCTACATCGATGCCACCCTGGCGGGCATCGCGGCCCAGATCGATCAGGAGCTGGATGACCTCACCCGCGGAACCCATGCCGAGCGGCGGGAGACCGTCGCGCTGATCCTCGATGGCGCCCCCATCACCCGCAAGCGGGCCGAGGCGCGCCTGGGTTACGCGTTGACCGGACCGCACACCGCGGCCGTCATCTGGAGCGACGATCCGGGTGCCGACATGGCTCGGCTGGATGCGGCCGCCGAGGCGCTCGGGCATGCCGCGGGGGTACGGCCGCTGACGGTCCTTGCCAGCACCGCCACTCGATGGGTGTGGATCCCGAGTGGATCTTTAGACGTTGCGCTGCTGCGAAATTCGATTGCGGCAATGCCCGATGTACGCGTTGCAATCGGGCCGACAGCCGACGGAATCGACGGATTCCGGCGCAGTCACTTCGATGCGATCACCACCCAGCAGATGATGGCTCGCCTGCACTCGCCGCACCGCATCGCCCAGTTCGCCGACGTCGAACTGGTAGCCCTGCTCACCGCTGACCCCGACCGCGCCGGCGAATTCGTGCGCCACACTCTCGGTGACCTCGAGACGGCGGGCAGTGAACTACAGGAATTCGTCCGCATTTTCGTCGACGAGCAGTGCAATGCCTCCCGCGCGGCGGCGCGGCTCTACACCCATCGCAACACCCTGCTGCGCCGGCTGGCGCGGGCCGACGAGCTGCTGCCGCGTCCGCTGGCCGAGAACAGCGTCAACGTGGCGGTCGCGTTGGATGTGCTGCGCTGGCGCGGACGGTAGCGGCAGGCTGAAGCAGAGTTTGGCGAATCCCGCACGACGACGCCGTCAACCCGTTACTGTCGGTCTCCGGGTGGGGACCCGTTGACTTTTCAGGCTCGATCTTCACAGGTGGGACAATGCGCGTTCGGCTTTTTGCTGCGGTACTGGCTATTTCGGGAGGGACGCTGCTCGCGGCACCCGCGATCAGTGCGGGCGGATCGACGATCGTTCTCGGCAGTTGCAGCCACGGCTATTACTCGAATTCGGACGGGCAGTGCATCGCTTCGCCGTCGGCGGGCGGCGGGTCCGAAGGCGCCACAGCCGTGTGCGGCGACGGCACGTACTCCCACAGCACGCACCGCTCCGGCACCTGTTCTGGCCACGGCGGCGTCAAGCAGTGGCTGACGAGCTGACCTCGACCGGAAGTTAGCCGCCTGCCCGACGCAGCATCGCTTCGGCATGCCGCAGCACCGGAGAGTCGACCATCTGGCCTTCGAACGCAAACACGCCCCGCTCGGACTTGGCCGCTTCCAAAACCCTTCGCGCCCAATCCAGTTTCTCGTCGCTGGGCCGATAGGCGTTGCGCACCACGGGAACTTGGCTGGGGTGGATGCACACGGTCACGTCGAAGCCGACCGCCACGCCATCGACGGCCTCTTCCCGCAAGCCGTCGAGATCGCGGATGTCCAGGTGCACCGCATCGAGCGCCAGGCGGCCAAATGCCGACGCCGCCAGCAGCGCTGTCGACCGGACGTGCCGGGCCACATCCCGATAGCTGCCGTCCGGCCGTCTACTGGAGCTGCCCCCCAGGGTCGCCACCAAATCCTCAGCGCCCCACATCATTGCGACGGTGCCTTCGGCAGCGGCGATCTCGGTGGCGAAGAGCGCGCCGCGGGGTGTTTCCAGCAGCGCGATGACATCGCGGGGCGCCAGCGCGTCCACCTGGGCCGCCGACTCGGTCTTGGGCAGCATCACCGTGGTGTACGCGGTCTCGGCCAGGGCCTGCAGGTCGAGCGCCTGGTCTTCGGTGCCGGCGGCGTTGATCCGCACCACGGTACGTTCAGGATCCAACGGGGTCTCACGCAACGCGGTGCGCGCCGCGGCCCGCTCCGCCGCAGCCACCCCGTCCTCCAGGTCGAGGATCACCACGTCGGCGGCTGCCGCTGCCTTCGCGAACCGCTCGGGACGGTCGGCCGGGCAGAACAGCCAAGCGGGGCCGGCGTCACGCAATCTCATTGCGGCTCTCCATCACTGGCCGCTTCTGTACCAGCGTCGTGCGCACAGCCCGCGCAACCACATCGCCGTGCTGGTTGCGTCCGGTGTGCTCCAACGTGACGATGCCCTCGCCCGGACGGCTTTTCGACTCTCGCTTTCCGGTACACACCGTCTCGGCATAGAGGGTGTCGCCGTGGAAGACCGGCTTGGGAAAGGACACCTCAGAGAACCCGAGGTTGGCCACGATGGTGCCCAGGGTCAACTGGGAGACCGATAGTCCCACCAGGGTCGACAGGGTGAACATGGAGTTCACCAGCCGCTCGCCGCCGAAGCCGGGTTGATCGGCGGCCCACGCCGCGTCCAGGTGCAGGGATTGGGTATTCATGGTCAGCGTGGTGAACAGCACGTTGTCGGCCTCGGTGACGGTCCGACCGGGCCGGTGCAGGTAGGTGGTCCCGATCTCGAACTCCTCGAACCACAACCCGCGCTGGACAACGGACTTGGCATCGCTCATGACAGCCCCAGGGATCGCGCGATGAGCATGAGTTGCACCTCGGTGGTGCCCTCGCCGATCTCGAGGATCTTGCTGTCCCGGTAATGGCGCGCCACCGGGTACTCGTTCATGAAGCCGTAGCCACCGTGGATCTGCGTGGCGTCCCGGGCGTTGTCCATGGCCGCCTCGGAAGAGATCATCTTGGCGATCGCCGCCTCCTTCTTGAAAGGCTGGCCCGCCAACATCTTTGCGGCCGCGTCGTAGTACGCCGTGCGAGCGACGTGGGCCCGCGCTTCCATCCGGGCGATCTTGAAGCTTATCGCCTGATACGAACCGATCGGCTGGCCGAACGATTGGCGTTCCTTGGCGTACTTGACGCTCTCGTCGACACAGCCCTGCGCCACCCCGGTGGCCAGCGCGGCGATCGCGATGCGGCCTTCATCCAGGATGGACAGGAAGTTCGCGTAACCCTTCCCCCGCACGCCCAGCAAATTCTCGACCGGCACCCGTGCGTCGTCGAAGGACAGCGGGTGGGTGTCCGAGGCGTTCCAGCCGACCTTGTTGTAGACCGGTTCGACGGTGAAGCCCGGTGTGCCGTTGGGCACGATGATGGTCGAGATTTCTTTTTTGCCGTCGGCCAGGCTGCCGGTCACCGCGGTGATGGTGACCAACGAGGTGATGTCGGTGCCCGAGTTGGTGATGAATTGCTTGCTGCCGTTGATGATCCAGTCGTCGCCGTCGAGCCGGGCGGTGGTGCGGGTGCCGCCCGCATCGGATCCGGCACCGGGTTCGGTCAGACCGAACCCGGCCAGCGCGCGTCCTGCGATCAGGTCCGGGAGCCACTTCTGCTTCTGTTCCTCGGTGCCGAAACGGTAGATCGGCATCGCACCCAGTCCGACACCGGCTTCCAGGGTGATGGCGACCGACTGGTCGACCTTGCCCAGTTCCTCCAAGGCCAGAGCCAGTGCGAAGTAGTCGCCGCCCATACCGCCGTACTCCTCGGGAAAAGGCAGGCCGAACAGACCCATATCGGCCATCTTGGCGACCACTTCGTACGGGAAGCTGTGTTCCTCGTCGTGTTTGGCCGAGACAGGTGCGACGACGGTGCGCGCGAAATCGGCCACCGTGTCGCGGAGTTCCTCGTATTCCTTGGGCAACGTGCCCGCGCCGATCGTTGTCGTCATTATTCTTTTTCCTTGCTCTGGTCGGCCGGGACGAACCTGGCCAATACCTGTTCAAACTTCACCTGGTCCCCGACGGCCACCAGGACCTCGGCCTGCCCCGAAACCGGTGCTGCCAGTGCGTGTTCCATCTTCATCGCCTCGACGACCACCACCACGTCGCCCTCAGACACCTCGTCGCCGGAGCCGACCTGCACCGCGATCACATTGCCCGGCATCGGGCTGAGGACCTCGGCCGGCCGGTCGCCCGCCGCGCGGTCGATTTTGTGTTCCTCGGCCTCCCGGATGTGCCAGGTGCCCCGTTCATCACCGATCCACAAGTGCCGGTCGGCCTCCGCACACCGGTACTCCCGGCGCACACTATCCAAGGTAACCACGAGTTGACCATGCTCGAGTTGCACGGTCGCGCTGGCTGTTTCGCCGTCACCAACTTCAACGGTGGCCGATCCGGGCAGACCCCACACCGACACGGTTTCGCTGCGCAGCGGGGTACGCATCGCGGTGCGGACTGGGGCTGCGGCACCGCCTACGCGCCAGCCGTTCGGCGTGGCCCACAGGTTGCCCCGGGCACGCCGATCGATTGCCCACTGGACGTAGAGGCCGGCGGCGGCGAACACGTCGTCGGGAACGGCAAGCGGCGCGAAGTCGGCCAGCCGCTCGTCGAGCAGCGCGGTGTCGAGGTCGCCCGCCTGGACCCGCGGGTCGGCCAACAGGAACCGCAAAAACTCGATATTGGTCTGCACCCCCAGAACGGTGGTCTGCGACAGCGCCCGGTCGAGCCGCGCCAGCGCCTGACCGCGGTCGGCACCGTGCGCGATCACCTTGCTCAGCATCGGGTCGTAGTCGCTGCCGACCACCGTGTCCGCCAGCAGTGAGGAGTCCACGCGTACACCGGCTCCGGACGGCTCGATCACCTGTAGCACTTGGCCGCCGGTCGGCAGAAATCCTCGCGCGGGGTCCTCGGCGTACACCCGGGCCTCGATCGCGTGGCCGTTGAGTTCGACGTCGTCCTGCGCGAACGCAAGCTTCTCCCCCGCGGCCACCCGCAGCTGCCACTCGACGAGGTCCAGCCCGGTAACCGCTTCGGTGACGGGGTGTTCCACCTGCAGCCGGGTGTTCATCTCCATGAAGAAGAATTCGTCGGGCCGGTCGGCCGAGACGATGAACTCCACCGTGCCGGCGCCGACGTAGTCCACGCTGCGGGCGGTATTGCAGGCCGCTTCGCCGATCCGCGCCCGGGTCGCGGCGTCCAGCAGCGGTGAGGGTGCCTCCTCGATGACCTTCTGGTGGCGTCGTTGCAGGCTGCATTCGCGCTCGCCGAGGTGCACCACATTGCCGTGCGTGTCAGCCAGAACCTGAACCTCAATGTGCCTGGGCCGCAACATGAACCGCTCCAGGAACAGGGTGTCGTCACCGAATGCGGACGCGGCCTCCCGGCGGGCGCTGATCAAGGCTTCGGCCAGGCGCGCCGGTTCCTCCACTAGGCGCATCCCTTTTCCGCCACCACCCGCGGACGGCTTGACCAGCACCGGATAGCCCACGTCCTCGGCGGCCGCGATCAGCTCGTCATCGGTCAGCCCGGGCCGCGCTATGCCCGGCACCACCGGTACGTCGAAGGCGACGACGGCGTTCTTGGCGGTGATCTTGTCGCCCATCACCTCGATTGCGTGCGCCGACGGACCGAGGAACACCACCCCGGCGCGGTCACAAGCGGCCGCGAAGTCTTTGTTCTCAGAGAGGAATCCGTACCCTGGATGAATGGCCTGCGCTTCGGTGCGCAGCGCGGCATCGATCACTTTGCCGATGTCGAGGTAGCTTTCCCGCGCGGGCGCCGGCCCAAGCCGAACGGCGGTATCGGCTTCCCGGACATGCCGGGCACCGGCGTCGGCATCGCTGTACACCGCAACCGATCGGATACCGAGACGGCGCAAGGTGCGGATCACCCGGACGGCGATCTCACCGCGGTTGGCCACTAAGACTGTGTCAAACATGTCACATCCGAAAGACGCCGTAGGAGACCGATTCCAGCGGAGCGTGGGCGCACACCGAAAGTGCGAGGCCAACAACGGTTCTGGTGTCGGCCGGGTCGATGATGCCGTCGTCCCACAGCCGGGCGGTTGAGTAATACGGGTTGCCCTGGTCCTCGTACTGGGCCCGGATGGGCGCCTTGAACTCCTCTTCCTCGTCTGGGTTCCAGGGTTTGCCCGCGGCGGAGAGTTGCTCGCCGCGCACCGTGGCCAGTACGGACGCGGCCTGCTCACCGCCCATCACCGAGATCCGCGCGTTGGGCCACATCCACAGGAAGCGAGGCGAATATGCGCGCCCGCACATCGAATAGTTGCCCGCGCCATAGGAACCGCCGATCACCACGGTCAGCTTCGGCACCCGAGCGCAAGCCACCGCCGTGACCATTTTGGCGCCGTGCTTGGCGATACCGCCCGCCTCGTAGTCGCGGCCGACCATGAAACCGGCGATGTTCTGCAGGAACAGCAGCGGGATCCGGCGCTTGTCACACAGCTCGATGAAATGCGCTCCCTTGACAGCCGATTCGCTGAACAGCACGCCGTTGTTCGCGACGATGCCCACCGGGTGGCCGTGGATGCGGGCGAAGGCCGTCACCAGCGTCTTGCCGTAATTGGACTTGAATTCGCTGAATTCGCCGCCGTCGACGAGCCGGACGATAACTTCGTGCACGTCGTAGGGAACCCGCGGGTCGGGGGGCACGACGTCGTAAAGTTCGCTCTGCTGGTGTTTGGGGTCGACGGTGGGTAGTACCTCCCACTGCGCGGGTTCGCGTGGACCGAAGGTCGCCGCGATCGAACGCACGATCCGCAACGCGTCCTCGTCGTCGTCGGCCAGATGGTCGGTGACGCCGGAGACCCGGGAATGCAGGTCGCCGCCGCCGAGTTCCTCGGCCGTGACGATCTCACCGGTGGCCGCCTTGACCAAAGGCGGACCACCGAGAAAGATCGTGCCCTGCTCGCGCACGATGACGGCTTCATCACTCATCGCCGGCACGTAGGCACCGCCCGCCGTGCAGGACCCGAGTACGGCCGCGACTTGCGGAATTCCTTTAGCGCTCATGGTGGCCTGGTTGTAGAAGATCCGGCCGAAGTGCTCACGGTCGGGAAACACTTCGTCCTGACGCGGCAGGAAAGCGCCGCCGGAGTCGACCAGGTAAATGCATGGCAGCAGGTTCTGCAGCGCGACCTCCTGGGCGCGCAGGTGCTTCTTGACCGTCATCGGGTAGTACGTGCCGCCCTTGACCGTCGCGTCGTTGGCGACGATCACGCATTCCCGCTCGGACACCCGGCCGATACCGGTGATGATTCCCGCGCCCGGGGATTCGTCTTCATACATGCCGTTGGCGGCCAGCGGCGCCAGTTCCAGGAACGGACTACCCGGGTCGAGCAGGCGGTCCACCCGTTCGCGGGGCAACAGCTTGCCGCGGCTGACATGACGCTCGCGGGCCCGCTCGTTACCGCCCAGGGCGGCCGCGGCGAGCTTGTCGTTCAGCTCGGCGATGAGGCGACGGTGCTCGTCGGCGAACGACGGCGCGATGGTCGTCACCTCTTAGCCAATTCCGAAACAATCAGGGGCGGTTGAGTTTTCGCCAATACCTCTTCGACCGACACGTCGGGCGCTGTCTCAATCAGGTGCAGGCCTTCGTCGCGGACGTCGATGACCGCAAGTTCGGTGACGATCCGGTTCACGCACCCCACCCCGGTCAACGGCAACGTGCACCGCTCCAGGATTTTCGGGCTGCCGTCCTTGGCGGCGTGCTCCATCACCACGATGACCTTGCGCGCGCCATGCACCAGGTCCATTGCGCCGCCCATACCCTTGACCATCTTGCCGGGGATCATCCAGTTGGCGAGGTCCCCGGTGGCCGAAACCTGCATGGCGCCAAGGACCGCCACGTCCAGATGTCCGCCGCGGATGACTCCGAATGAGGTCGACGAGCCGAAGAACGCCGCACCCGGCTGCACGGTGACCGTTTCCTTGCCTGCATTGATCAGATCGGCGTCGACATCTTCGCGCCGAGGATAGGGGCCCACACCCAGGATGCCGTTTTCCGAATGCAGCACGACGTGCACGCCGTCCGGGATGTGGTTGGGGATCAGGGTGGGAATACCGATGCCCAGATTGACGTACTGCCCGTCTTCGAAGTCCGCCGCCACGCGTGCGGCCATCTGGTCTCTGGTCCAGGTCATCTGTCGCTCCCTTCTGCACTCGTCGATACCCACACTGGCGTGACACTCGACGTCGACAGCCACGCTGGCGTGACGCTCGGCGCTGGAAGGTGCCCACAGCTCCGCGCGGTCATCTGGTGCCCCCTTGTGCACTCGTCGACAGCCGCACTGGCGTGACACTCGACGTCGGCGGCCACGCTGGCGTGACGCTCGGCACTGGGAGGTGCACACAGCTCGGTCACAAGACAGGTCACGAGCGCACCGTCTCTTTCTCGATGCGCTTTTCCGGATTCGGCACATGCACGACGCGCTGCACGAAGATCCCCGGGGTATGCACGGTGGCGGGATCGATCTCACCGGGCTCGACGAGATGCTCGACCTCCGCGATGGTGATCCTGCCCGCGGGCGCGCACTCCGGATTGAAGTTGCCGGCCGCGTAGCGGTAGACGAGGTTGCCGTGTCGGTCGCCCTTCCAGGCGTGCACCAGTGCGAAGTCGGTGCGGATGCCCCGTTCCAGAACGTAGGTGACGCCGTCGAACTCGCGGGTCTCCTTGGGCGGGGAGACGACCGCGACTTCCCCCGAGGCGTCGTAGCGCCACGGCAGTCCCCCGTCGGCGATCTGGGTGCCCACTCCGGCCGGTGTGTAGAAACCCGGAATCCCCATGCCGCCAGCGCGCAGCCGTTCGGCCAGCGTGCCCTGCGGAGTCAGTTCGACTTCGAGCTCACCGGACAGGAACTGACGCGCGAACTCCTTGTTCTCGCCCACATAGGAGGATATCGTCCGCCGAATTCGCTTGTGCTGCAGCAATACTCCCAGGCCGATACCATCAACGCCGCAGTTGTTGGACACCGTCTCCAAGTCGGTCACACCGCGGTCGGCCAATGCCGCGATGAGCGCCTCCGGAATCCCGCACAGTCCGAATCCCCCGACAGCCAGCGACGACCCGTCGGTTATGTCCGCGACCGCCTCCGCAGCGGTAGCCACCACTTTGTCCATTTGCCGCAGGGCCTCCGATTTCAGTTAATAATCATTAACTGGACAGTGAGAATACCATTGCCGATACGGGCGCGTCCAGGGAGGGCCAGTGCAAGCAGCGGTTATGCCCGGCCGGCCAGAAATTCGATCGCCTGCTCGCGCATCTGTGCTTTGCGGACTTTGCCCGTGACGGTCATCGGGAATTCCTCGACGATCCGTAGATAGCGCGGAATCTTGAATCTCGCGATACGGCCCGCACAGAAGTCCCGCAGCGCCTCGATGGTCAGCTCCGGGGCGCCGTCGCGCAGCTTGATCACCGCCATCAGTTCCTCGCCGTATCGTTCGTCGGGCACCCCGATCACGTGACCGTCCACGATGTCGGGGTGGGTGAGCAGAAACTCCTCGATCTCGCGGGGTGCGATGTTCTCACCACCGCGCACCACGATGTCTTTGAGCCGTCCGGTGATCTGCACGTAGCCGTACTGGTCCATCGACGCCAGATCGCCGGTGTGCATCCATCCGTCCGCGTCGATGACCTCCGCGGTCTTCACATCGTCTTTCCAGTAACCGGACATGACGGAGTAGCCACGCGTGCAGAACTCGCCTGCCACGCCGCGCGGAACGGTGGCGCCGGTGGCGGGATCTATCACCTTGATCTCCAGGTGCGGCGCCACCCGACCGACGGTTCCGACGCGCCGTTCCAACAAGTCGTCGGGGCGTGTCTGGCTGCTGACGGGTGCCGTTTCGGTCATGCCGTAGCAGATTGAGACCCCCGGCATGTGCATCCGCTCGATCACCTTGCGCATCACCTCGACGGGGCAGACAGCGCCCGCCATGATCCCGGTGCGCAAGGTATTCAGTCGATAGTCGGCGAAATCCGGCAGACCGAGCTCAGCGATGAACATCGTCGGTACGCCGTACAGACTCGTGCAACGCTCTGTCTGCACCGCCCGCAGCGTGGCGGCGGGGTCGAAGCTGGGCGCCGGGATTACTACGCAGGACCCGTGGCTGGTAGCCGCTAGATTGCCCAACACCATGCCGAAGCAGTGATAGAAGGGCACCGGGATACAGATGCGGTCCCGTTCGTTGTACCCGAGCAATTCGCCCACCAGGTATCCGTTGTTCAGGATGTTGCGGTGAGTCAGTGTCACGCCCTTCGGGTGTCCCGTTGTGCCGGAGGTGTATTGGATGTTGATCGGATCGGTCGACGTCAGCTGCCGAGCCGCCGAGCCCAACGTGCCCGCGTCCGGCTCAGCGTCGGCCAACTCCTCCCATCCCTTGGTCTCCATCAGCACGACGGCGCGCAGGTCGGGACATTCCGGCGCCGCCTCGGCGAGCATCTCGGCATAGCTCGCGTCCTTGAACCCCGGCGCCGCAATCACCAGCGCTACACCCGATTGCTTTAGGGCATAAGTCAATTCACGCAACCGATAGGCCGGATTGATGGTGACCAGGATGGCGCCGATCTCCGCGGTGGCGTATTGCACGAGCACCCATTCCCAGCGGTTGGGAGACCAGATGCCGACCCGGTCACCCCTGCGGATGCCGGCGCGCAACAGCCCCGTCGCCAGCCGGCGCACATCGGTCAGCAGCTCGGCGTAAGTCCAGCGCCGCCCCGCGGTGACGTCGACGAGCGCATCGCGGTGCCCGAAAGACGTTGCGGTGCCTGCCAGGTTGGCGCCGATCGTCACTTCGAGCAACGGGGGCGTGCTAGGGCCGCGTTCGTAAGAAAGCGTCACGGTTCCTCCGGCCGGTGCGTGGATGCTACGTTAGTGACGATTAACCGAGATGTCCAGGAGGTCGTCATGGCAGCGTCCGCCCAGGACCGCGAGCACAGTCGGCCCGATTCGCCAAATCGCCGCAGCCAGTTGAAATCCGACCGGCGTCTACAGCTGCTGTCGGCCGCCGAGCGTCTGTTCGCCGAGCGCGGGTTCCTTGCCGTGCGACTGGAGGACATCGGCGCCGCCGCCGGCGTCAGCGGTCCGGCGATCTACCGGCACTTCCCCAACAAAGAGTCGCTGCTGGTCGAGTTGCTGGTAGGGATCAGCGCGAATCTGCTCGCCGGTGCGCGTGCGGTCTCCGACCGCGGTGGCGATGCCGCCGCGACGCTGGACGGCCTGATCGACTTCCATCTCGACTTCGCGCTGGGCGAGCCCGATCTCATCCGGATCCAGGACCGCGACCTCGCGCACCTGCCCGCGTCCGCCGAGCGTCAGGTGCGCAAGGCTCAGCGGCAGTACGTCGAGATCTGGGTAGGTGTGCTCCGTGAGCTGAACCCCGAACTCGCCGAAGCCGACGCCCGCCTGATGGCGCACGCGGTGTTCGGCTTGCTGAACTCGACCCCGTACAGCATGAAAGCGGCCGACGCCAAGCCCGCCCGGGCGGTGCGCTCGCGCGCTGTGATGCGGGCCATGACTATCGCCGCGCTCACCGCCGGCGATCTCTGAGTGCGGGCAAGCTGAGCACTCGCCAAACCGTTCCCCGACGGATGCCTTGTACCCTGCGAAGTGGACATGAACGATCCACAGCGACCCCAGCAATTCGGCCCCCCTCAACCGGGGTCCGATTCGGCGTGGTCGCAGGACTATTCCGATTCACCGCCCGTCGACTACCCCGCTTATGCCGATCAGATGCCGTACGCCAGCTACGGCGGCGGCGGTTCGCCCTGGGCGCCTGGCGCATATCAAGCCAACCCCACCCAGCAATTGCCGCCTCAGTACTGGCAGCAGGACCAGCAGCGCGCGGATGAGCTGCCCGGCGGCGAGCCCCCACCGCCGCCGCGCTCACCGCGCTGGCTGTGGTTCGTGGCCGGCGCCTCGGTCCTGCTGGTCATCGGGCTGGTGATCGCGCTGGTCGTGGTGAACGTGTCGACGAAACAGCAGACCGCGATCGAGCCACTCCCCCCGATGCCCGCACCCACCACGACCTTCGCGCCCCCGACGACCAGGACGTCACCGCCGTCCACCACTCGCAGGCCGCCGCGCACCACGACGACCGAACCGAGCACAACGGCCCCACCCGCATCCCCCACCTCCCCGGGAACCATGCAGACCGTGGTCTACACCGTCACCGGAGAGGGGCGCGCCATCAGCGTGATGTACCTGGACACCGGCGACCTGATCCAGACCGAGTTCAACGTCGCACTGCCCTGGAGCAAGCAGGTCAGCCTGTCGACGTCGACCACGCACCCGGCGAGTGTGACGATCGTCAACATCGGCCACAACGTCACCTGTTCGGTGACGGTGGCCGGCGTTCAGGTGCGGCAGCGCACTGGGCAGGGCTTAACCATTTGCGACGCCCCGCTCTGATTCGGCCGGCACCCGCACCACCAGCATCGCCAGCAACCCGAGCAGTAGCACGACGCAGATTCCGCCCAACCCGGCCCGAACGGCGTTGAACACGTCGACAAATACTGAGAACAGCCACGGCGCCAGGAACGCGACCGCCCGGCCCGTCATCGTGTAGAGGCCGAAGGCCACGCCCTCCTTGCCGTGCTGGGCCATCCGCAGCAACAATGCGCGCGCCGAGGATTGCGACGGACCGATGAAAAGACACAGCAGCAGTCCGCAGGCCCAGAACGCGAGCGGGCCCGACAGCATCATCATGGCGAGCCCGGCGGCCAGGATCGCCGACAAGGAAAAGACAATGACCGGCTTGGAGCCGACCCGGTGGTCCGCGAACCCGCCGACGATCGCGCCGACCGCCGCCACCACGCTCGCGGCCACCCCGAAGATCAATACGTCGGCGCGGTTGAGGCCGTACACCTCCACCCCCAGCACGGCGCCGAAGGCGAATATCGCGGCCAAACCGTCCCGGAAGATCGCGCTGGCGACCAGGAAATAAACGAGATTGCGGTCACGACGCCACTCTGAAGTGACGTCGGCCCACAGTTTTCGGTACGCGCCCTGCCCGCTACGGCGGGTGACCGTGCGCGCACCCGGCAGTCGGTGGGCGACCAACAACAGCGGCAGTCCCAGGATCGCCAGCCAGGCCGCGGCCAGCAGCATCGCGGCGCGGACGTTCACCCCGTCGGCGGTCGGCAGGTGCAGCAACCCGCGGGTGTTGCCGTCACCGGTCATGAAGCCGAGGTAGACCAGGATCAGCAGCACAACGCTGCCCACATAACCCGCCGCCCAGCCGAAGCCGGAGATGCGGCCGGCGCTCTGCGGCGTCGAGAGCTGCCGCAGCATCGCGTTGTAGGGAACGCTGGCCAGGTCGCCGCATGCCGCCGTGCCGGCCAGCAGCGCCAGTCCGGCGAAGAAGTAGCGCGAGTCGTCGCGGATCAGCGACATCGCACAGGTCAGTGCGACCGCCAGGCCGGTCAGCAGGCCGAGCGCCAACCGTCGACGATGCGGAGACTCCACCCACACGCCGACCACGGGCGCTAGCAGCGCGATGGTGATCCCGGCGATGGCACCGGCCCGCCCCAGCCAGCTTTCCGGCGTGGCACCCAACGGTGTGCCCACACCCACGCTGCTGGTCAGGTAGACCGAGAACACGAACGTCGCAGCGATCGCGTTGAGCCCGGTCGAACCGCAGTCCCAGAGCGCCCATGCGACTATCCGCGACGGCGAGGTGCCCTGCGGCCGGTGTTCGGCAGGGTTTTCAGTGTCGAGGGTTTCCTGCTCGCCGGCGCCTGTGTCGGGGGACTCCGGCTCACTCATGGTCGGCACTCTATGTGTTTTCCCAGTGACCCGCTGCGAGTGGCTGCCGCACAACGGGTGTCTACGATCGTCGTCATGCCGATACCTGCCCCCAGCCCCGACGCGCGCGCTGTTGTCACCGGAGCGTCGCAAAACATCGGCGAAGCGCTGGCGACCGAGCTCGCCGCCCGCGGCCACAGCTTGATCATCACCGCGCGGCGGGAGGAACTGCTCAACAACCTCGCCGCCCGACTGTCGGACAAATACCGCGTCACCGTTGAGGTACGCCCCGCCGACCTCGCTGACCCAGCCGAACGCGGCGAGCTGTGCGAGGAACTGGCCGCGCGGCAGATCTCAATCCTGTGCGCCAATGCCGGCACCGCGACGTTCGGCGCCGTCGCCGACCTCGACCCGGCCGGCGAGAAAGCCCAGGTGCAGTTGAATGCCATTGCGGTGCACGACCTTACGTTGGCCGTCTTGCCGGGAATGGTCGCGCGCAAGGCCGGCGGCATCCTGATTTCCGGTTCGGCGGCGGGCAATTCGCCGATTCCCTACAACGCGACTTACGCGGCGACCAAGGCGTTCGCGAACACCTTCAGCGAATCGCTGCGCGGCGAGGTCCGCAAATCCGGGGTGCACGTGACGCTGCTGGCACCTGGTCCGGTTCGCACGGACCTGCCCGAGGGCGACGAGAGGTCGCTGGTGGAAAAGCTGGTGCCCGATTTTCTGTGGATCTCGACCGAGCACACCGCCCAGGTTTCCCTGGATGCGTTGGAACGCAACAAGATGCGCGTCGTTCCCGGGGTGACCTCCAAGGCGATGTCGGTGGCGAGCGGCTACGCGCCGCGGGCCATCGTGGCGCCGATCGTGGGTGCGTTCTATAAGAAACTCGGTGGCGGGTAGCGGCTACCTGCGGCGACGCCGACCGGTGCCGAAGATGCTGCGCACCGCTTCGCGTATCGCCGTGTTGATGCCGCTCTTCACCGTGGGATTACTCAGCACTTCCTCCCACATGGCGGGCCCCTTGGGCTCGGCGGGTGCGGGCATGGGCGGGACCTCGTCGTACGTCGGCAGGGGCGGATAGTCGGGCCTGGGCGCCGACGGAGGTGGCGCGGCGGGAGCCTGGTCCGGCGACGGCGCGGTCCGGCCATACTTGTCTTGCAGCCGACTGGATTTGGCCGCGGCCGTCACCGCGTCGGGGCCGATCGCGGCCATCAACGAACGAGGCACCCGCATGCGCGTCCAGGCGACCGGTGTCGGCGCACCCTTTTCGGACAGCACGGTGACGACGGCCTCGCCGATGCCCAGCGATGTGAGCGCCGACTCCAGGTCGTACACATCGGTTTTGGGATAGGTGCGGACGGTCTTACTGAGCGCTTTCTGGTCGTCCGGCGTGAATGCCCGCAATGCGTGCTGAATCCGGGCACCCAGCTGCGACAGCACGTCATTGGGCAGGTCGGTGGGCAGCTGAGTGCAGAAGAACACACCCACACCCTTGGAACGGATGAGTTTGACGGTCTGCTCGACCTGTTCGAGGAAGGCCTTTGAAGCATCGGTGAACAGCAGGTGCGCCTCGTCGAAGAAGAACACCAGCTTGGGTTTGTCGATGTCGCCGACCTCGGGCAGCTGCGCGAAAAGGTCGGCCAGCAACCACATCAGGAAGGTCGAGAAGATGACCGGGCGCAGTGATTGACCGCTGAACTCGAGCAGCGAGATGACCCCGTGGCCCTGATCATCGATCTGCAGCAGATCGTTCGGGTCGAGCTTCGGCTCGCCGAAGAACGTGTCGCCGCCTTCACCGGCCAGATTCACCAGCGCACGCAAGATGACCCCGGCAGTGGTGGAGGACACTCCGCCCAGGGTTTTCAGATCGGATTTGCCCTCGTCACTGGTGAGGCGCCCGATGACGTTCCGCAGATTGTCCAGGGTCACCAGCGGGCGCCCGTTCTGCTTCGCCCAGTGGAAGATCAGACCGAGTGTCGACTCCTGAGTAGCGTTGAGCGCCAGCACTTTTGATAGGAGGACCGGACCGAAGCTCTCGACGGTCGCCCGTACCGGCACCCCCACGCCGCCGGTGCCGAGCGAGAGGAACTCAACTGGGAAACCGCTGGGCTTCCAGTTGTCGCCGGTGTCTTTAGCCCGCTCGGCGGTCTTGTCGTTGCCCTGTCCCGGCCTCGCCAGGCCCGACAAATCGCCCTTCACGTCGGCCATGAAGACCGGGACCCCCGCGGCGCTGAGCTGCTCGGCGATCAGCTGGAGCGTCTTGGTCTTCCCGGTCCCGGTCGCACCGGCCACCAGACCGTGCCGGTTGATGGTGGCCAGCGGGATGCGGATCTGCGCGGTCGGATCGACCTCCCCGCCGACGACGACCGTGCCCAGTTCCAGCGCCTGGCCTTGGACGGCATAACCCGCCGCGATACCTTTGGCGGCCTCTGATTCGGTGCTCATCAGTTCCCCTTGCTGTATGGCAAACATCACCCTACTTGCCAGGGGGTGCAGCAGCGGGCGCTGACGTGGGCTTACGCTTGGGCGCTGTGCGCGACGAATTGGTGTGGATCGACTGCGAGATGACCGGGCTGGATCTTGGGTCGGACAAGCTGATCGAGATCGCCGCTCTGGTCACCGATGCCGACCTGAACATCTTGGGTGACGGAATCGACGTCGTCATCCATGCCGAGGAAGCCGCGTTGACCTCGATGATCGATGTCGTCGCGCAGATGCATGCCCGTTCGGGGCTGACAAACGAAGTCAGGGCCTCCACCGTTGACGTGGCCACCGCCGAGGCGATGGTGCTCGACTACATCAGTAAGCACGTCAAACAGCCCAACACCGCGCCGCTGGCGGGCAACTCGATCGCCACCGACCGGTCCTTCATCGCTCGCGACATGCCCGCCTTGGACTCATTTCTGCACTACCGGATGATCGATGTCAGTTCCATCAAGGAACTCTGCCGGCGCTGGTACCCGCGGATCTATTTCGGGCAGCCGCCCAAGGGTCTGGCGCACCGCGCGCTGGCCGACATTCATGAGTCCATCCGGGAACTGCAGTACTACCGGCGTACCGCGTTCGTGCCCCCGCCGGGGCCCTCTACCAGCGAAATCGCCGCCGTAGTGACCGATCTTCAGGGGGACGCTGAAGCGCCCGAGGTTATCAATTCGGCCGACGAGCGCCCAAGCGGCTAGTATCGACGTCGCCGCTTATCAGCCCGTTGCTACGAGACTGCCCGGCGGCCACGGTGGCTGTAGTTCAGTTGGTAGAGCACCAGGTTGTGATCCTGGATGTCGCGGGTTCGAGCCCCGTCAGCCACCCCATGTAGGAAACCGCCCGATCTGCAATGCAGGTCGGGCGGTGTTCCATCGCCAGGTCTCGGCCCATCCATGCCCCGGTTGAAGTGATCCGAGCGCCGACCACGGAACCGGCGACAGCCGGGGCGCTGTCGGTAGCGGCAGCGACGCGGCTTTGCCGCGGACAGAAGTTGTCATGGCAAGGTGGCGGGGTGAACAGACTCCAGCGCGAAGACGGCGTCACGCTCGCCTATCAGGTGCACAACCCGCTGGGTCAGAAAGTGCCGATCTTGCTCACGCACGGTTTCGGCGCGACCTCGAGGATGTGGGACCGCAATATTGATGCGTTGAGCGTCGACCGGCCGGTCATCGTCTGGGATCAGCGCGGCCACGGCAGCAGCGACGCACCCGAGGAAATGGACCGCTACAGCGAGCAGATCAGCGTCGCCGACATGGTGGCCATCCTCGATGCCGTGGGCGCCGAGCGGGCAGTCATCGGCGGAATGTCGTTGGGTGGCTACCTATCTCTGGCCTTTCACCTCGTGCACCCGCAACGGGTCGCGGGGCTGGTACTGGTCGACACGGGGCCGGGCTACCGCAATGACGACGCGCGCGGAAAGTGGAACGCTTGGGTAGAAAAAACCGCACAACGATTCGAGCGGGGCGAGGGGTCAGCCAGCCGCTCGGCGGAAGTAACGCAGGCGGCACATGAACATCCAGAAGGACTCCCCCGCGCCGCCCGCGGTGTCATGGCGCAGAAAGACGCCCGCGTCATCGCATCGCTCGACAGCATCGCGGTGCCCACTCTGGTGATCGTCGGCGCTGACGACACCGACTTCCTGGCCGGCGCCGACTACATGGCTCGTCACATCGCCAACTCTGCCAAGGTCGTCCTCCCCGACGCGGGGCACGCGGCGAACATGGACCAGCCCGAGGCGTTCAATGCCGCCGTGCGCAAGTTCCTTGAAGAGCTGTAACCAGGATTATTCAAAGCCGGCCAGCGTAATCCGCAGCGCCTGTTCCATGTAGACGTGCATGGGTTCATCCGGTTCCGCTTCCGCGGTCAGCCAGCGGTCGATGACGAATTTCACGGTGGCCAAGCTCGTGTGCACCAGCAGCGCCGGACGGACGTCGACACGGGGGTCCACTCCCATCCGGGATGCGACGTGCTCGACGAATTTGCGCTGATCGGCTTCGCGGATCAGCGTCGACTTGCTCAACAGATGCGGGGCCGTCGCGACCGCCCGCTGCCAGGTGTCGAGGTGCTTGACCTCGCTGGCTTCCCTGGCGTGGGCGACGAACAGCTGGATGAGCACTTCAACCGCCGATTCGCCCGCCGGTCTGGCGCTGAAGGCATCGAGCATCTCGCTGATCGTCTCGCGAACCGGATCGACAAGCAGACCTTCCTTGGTGGGCGCGTGCCGAAAGTAAGTGCTGATCGAGATTCCGGCCGCGGCTGCGATGTCTTCGGTCGTCACGGCATCGAATCCACGCTCGGCGAACAGCTCGTAAGCGGTGTGCTGGATTTGCGAAAGCAACTCGGCGCGACGCCGGTCCCGAAGCGACTCAATGTTTGCTGAGGGCATGCGATCACCTTCGCGAGTCCGACCGGCCGAGCACGTTGCGCGATCCAACGATGGACGTAAGTGAGTGACTCTACACTATTGAAAGTGCCTATCACATAGGCTAGCGTGATACCGCAAAACTGATTGAGCTGCACGGTTGCGGACTCGTGGGTGTTTGAGCGCGGTGGGGGTCGCTCGACGACACTTGACCGAGACCGCTCGACACTTACGAAGCAACCGGTGGGGAGAGCGCCGATGAGATCGGTTTCCGGTACGCGATGACCTTCAGTTCGTTTGCTCGACCGTTCCCCGGATCCGCCTGATATGACCTTGCATCAAGATCCCGCCGTACGCAACGAGCGCCCCGATGACGGCCTCAACACGATAAAGGATTGGGGTGTCGGGTACGTCGACCGCCACCCGCTGGCGTCACTGCGGACGGTCGGCGAGCAGTTCGTCCTGGGCATCCGCACCGTGCAGTACTTCTTCATCGATCTCTTCACCGGCCGCTTCCAGTGGCAGGAGTTCGTCCGCCAAGGCGCATTCATGGCGGGCACCGCCGTCCTGCCGACGATCCTGGTTTCCCTGCCGATCAGCGTCACCCTGTCAATCCAGTTCGCGTTGCTCGCCGGGCAGGTCGGCGCCACCTCGCTGGCCGGCGCCGCCAGCGGGCTCGCGGTCATCCGCCAGGGCGCGTCGCTGGTTGCCGCGGTTCTGATGGCGGCCGCCGTCGGCTCCGCCATCACCGCCGACCTGGGTTCCCGGACGATGCGCGAAGAAACCGACGCCATGGAGGTGATGGGCGTCTCGGTGATTCGCCGCCTCGTCGTACCACGCTTTGCCGCGGCGATCATGATCGGCGTCGCTCTCACTGGCGTGGTGTGCTTTGTCGGCTTCTTCGCCAGCTACATGTTCAACGTCTACTTTCAAGACGGGGCGCCCGGCAGCTTCGTGTCCACATTCGCGTCGTTCGCCACCACCGGCGACATGATCCTGGCACTGCTGAAGGCAATTATCTTCGGGGCGATCGTCGCGATCGTCTCGAGCCAGAAGGGACTGTCCACCAAGGGCGGCCCCACCGGCGTGGCCAACTCGGTGAATGCCGCAGTGGTGGAATCCATTCTGTTGCTGATGATCGTCAACGTCGCCATCAGCCAGCTCTACATCATGCTGTCACCACGGACCGGTTTGTGACGTGACGGCCTCCCCCTACCTACCGCTGGCGCCGCTGACCACGCGCCTGATGCGCTTGTACCGGCGGGGCACCAAGCCGATCAGTCGCCTCGGCCACATGCTGGTCTTCTTCGTGCGGGCACTGGTGGCGATACCGCTCACGCTCCGCCAGTACAACGGCGAGTTTCTGCGCCTGCTGTCAAACATCACCTGGGGCAACGGCTCGATTGTGGTGGGTGGCGGCACGGCCGGTGTCGCGGTGGTACTCGGTATGACGGTCGGCGCCCTGGTAGGCATCGAGGGATACAACTTTCTGGACCTGCTGGGCCTAGGACCGGCGACCGGGTTCGTGTCGTCGTTGGTCAACACCCGCGAGCTGGCTCCGCTGATGGCCGCCATGGCGTTCGCGATGCAGGGTGGCTGCCGCTTCACCGCGCAACTGGGCTCGATGCGCATCGCCGAAGAGATCGACGCCATGGAATCCATTGCCATCAGGCCGATTCCGTATCTGGTCACCACCCGGCTGATCGCCTCGGTGATGGCCATGATTCCGCTCTACGCCGGCTGTCTGGCGATCGGCTACCTGACCACTCAGGTGGTGGTGCAGATCAGCAGCGGCGGGTCATCCGGGTCTTACCTGCATTACTTCTCGTTGATGCTGGCCGGCAAGGACATCATCTATTCGTTGTTCAAGGCCATCATCTTCGTGTGGATCGCCTCCACCATCCAGTGCTACTACGGCTTTTACGCCAGCGGCGGTCCCGAAGGGGTGGGAGTCGCTGCGGGACATGGCATGCGGGCCAGCATCACGGTCATGATCATGGTCAACATGCTGCTGACCATGGCGCTGTGGGGGGTCGATGCCGGTGCGAGGTTCGGTGGTTAGGTTGAGGGCGCAACCGAATTCGTTCGACGTCGACGGGCGCGGCCCATCCGACCGGCAACTGTTCGGCTGTGGCATGGCGGTGGCGATGGTGGCGGTGCTGCTGACCGTGGGTTTGTTGTACAAATCGACGGGGCGGCTCAACGAATACGTTCGGGTGATTGCCGACTTGGTCAACGTTGGCGACGGCCTGCCGCAGAAATCCGACGTCAAATATCACGGTGTGCTGGTCGGCATGGTCAACGATGTGGTGCCGGCCGCCCACGGCAAACCCAACTATGTGCACATCGATCTCAAACCGGAGTACGCCAAGTCCATTCCGGCCGCGGTGACCGCCCGTGTCGTGCCCAGCAATGTGTTTGCGGTCTCCTCGGTGCAGCTCATCGGCAATGGGCCGGGAGCAGTCATCCGGTCCGGCGCGCACATTCACGAAGACACCCAACTGCCGACTGTCCTGTTCCAGACCACCATCAGCAAGCTGCGGGACCTGCTCGCCGCCACCGGGCGCGGCCGCGAAGACCATTCGGTGGGCATCCTGGCCGCGCTCAACGCCGCGACAGACAACCGGCGCACCAAGCTGCTGGGCAGCGCGGCTCAGCTGAATCGCCTGATCGATCAACTGAATTCGATCGTCAGCACTGATACCGGCCCGTCGACGGTGGCTGCGCTCCTCGAGGCCACACAAGGGTTGCAGGCCACCGCGCCGGAACTGCTGGACGCGTTGCATGAGGCCGTCGAGCCGATGCAGACCTTCGCCGAGACACGGGGACAACTGGCTTCGCTGCTTTCCAGCGCCGACTACACGGTCGACACCACCCACCAGTCGTTCAACAATCACATCGACCAGCTGGTCCGGATCTCTACCGAACTCACGCCGGTCGTCGGTGTGCTCGCGATCAAGTCGAACAACTTCGTTCCCGCGGTGGCCAAGCTGGACAACCTGGCGAAGAAGTTCATGGAAGAAGTGTGGATGCCCGAACTCGGGGTCGGCCACATGCGCGCGCGGCTCTCGTTCACCCAGACGTTCGCCTACAGCCGCGCCGACTGCCCGCACTACGGCGAACTGAAGGGGCCGAGCTGTTACACCGCACCGCTGGTCCCCAACAAGCCTGACCTGCCCGATGTGCTGCTGCCCCAGAACTACCAGCCGCCCAAGGATTTGGCGCCACCGCCGGGAACAGTGGTCGGTCCCGACGGCAATCTCGTGGTCGTGGGACCGCCAGCGCTCAACCCCTACCCGAATTTGACCGACCCGAATCCCCCGCTTCCCCCGTTCATCTCACCCTCACCGCCGATCCGGACCGGTGCCAACCCCGACGACCCGGACCCCTCACCGCCGGCGCACGGGCCGGTACCGCCGCCCCCGCTGTTGGGACCACCGGCAGCGGGATCGGTTGTCACCGCTTCATCATTCGGCGGCAACGTCGGACCCGTCGGCAGCGAATATGAGCGAGAGCTGTTGGGCGTCATCAGCGGACGGCCCGCCACGGTCGCCACCGAGTTGCTGCTGGGTCCGATGGCCCGCGGAACAACGGTGTCGCTGGTCCCGTCGACAGGGGGGCCCGGATGAAGTTTCGGGGACCTCTGATCGGCCTGACCCTGTTCATGATCGTGGCCGTGACATTGACGTGGTTGGTCTATGTGAGCCTGCGGCGCGACGTGGGCGGGAAGACTTCGCCCTATGCGGCGATGTTCACCGACGTGTACGGGCTTCGGGAGGGTGACGACGTCCGAGTCGCCGGGGTACGAGTCGGTCGCGTCGAAAAGGTCGAGTTGGACGGACGATTCGCAAAAGTATCGTTCGTACTGCAACAAGAACAGCGCGTCTTCGGCAACACCGTCGCGTCGGTGACCTACCAGAACATCGTCGGCCAGCGGTACCTCGGGCTGTCCCTGGGGCACGAAGGCAGCACCGCCCAGCTCCCGCCCGGCAGCACCATTCCCCTGGAACGCACCGAGCCCTCCTTCGACGTCACCGCGCTGCTCAATGGTTACGAACCGCTGTTCAGCTTGCTCAACCCCCGCGACGCCGACAACCTCACCAAAGGCGTACTCGAATCGCTGCAGGGTGACACCTCGTCACTGGCCACCCTGGTCAGCCAAACATCTACGCTCACTGAGACTTTCGCGGGACGGGATCAGGCACTGGGCGATGTGATCACCAACCTGAACAAGGTGGTCGTCAACCTCGCCGCCCAAAACGACGATCTCGACGGAGTCCTCACCCAAACCCGCGATGTCGTCGCCGTCCTCAACCAGCGGCGCCCGGAGCTGGTGTCCTCGGTGGGCACGATGTCCCGAATGATGACCCACCTGGCCTCCGCCGCACGCGAGGACTACCCGGCGATTCGCGAGTTTATCGATCGTCGGCCCGGCGTCACGCGCCACCTGCTCGATGTCGAGCCGCAGGTGGCGTTCTTCGGCGACAACGTTCCGCTGGTGCTGAAAGGCTTGATCCGCGTTGGCAATCAGGGCGCGTACGGCAACGCCTACGCGTGCGATGTGAACATTTTTGGCTTCTTCCCCGGTCTGAACGACGTGGTGCCGATCATCGTCAACGCCGCGACGCCGGGCAACAAAGCGATGCATACCCCCCGATGCAGGAACGTGGGAGGTAGCTGATCCCATGGCGGATACGTCGCGATGGCAGCGGCACAAGAAGCGGCCCCTGGAGAGCTACAACAAGACATGGCTGGGGTTCAGCGCCTGCGCGGTGGTCGCGGTGCTGATCGGGGCCATGCTGCTGGTCCACGCACTCGGCGCCGGCTACCGGCACTACACCGCCGAGTTCCTGCAGGCGGCCTCGCTGCGGCCGGGAAACCCGATCACCGTGGCGGGCATACCGGTCGGTGAAGTGACGAGCATGAAGCTGGACGGCGACCACGTCGAAGCCGGGCTGAAGATCCGCAACGACGTGGTGTTGGGTAGGGATTCCAAGGCCTCGATCAAGGTCACCACCATCCTAGGCTCGCGCTACCTCGCTCTGGAGCCGAACGGTTCGGGCTCCCTGGCCAACAACACTTTCGATCTTGCCCATACCGAGGTCCCCTATGACCTGCAGGCCGCTTTGCACGATGCCACAACTACTTTCGAGCAGGTTGACTCCGACAGGTTCGCCCAATCATTGGCCGTGCTGGGCAAGCAGCTCGAGAAGTTGCCCCCGGTCGTGCCGCAGGCGATGGCGAACATCGACTCACTGTCGTCGATCATTGCCCAACGCCGTGACCAGCTCGGCCAGCTGCTCAAGAGCACCGAGCAAGTCACCAATACGTTGCGCCGCCAGCAGGCCAATATCGGCAGCGTGGTCAATCAGGCTCAGCAGCTGCTCGGTGAATTCGCCGCGCGGCGGGCTGTCTTCCACGCGATGATGCAGTCCTTGACCAGCTTGGTGGACACCATGAATCAGATCGTGGTCAATGACCGGGCCGGCGTCGACATGTTGCTCAAGGACATGCGGGAATTCACCGACATGGTGGCCAAACACGACGATCTGGTGGGCAACGTGTTGCAGGCCACTCCGATCTTCGCGCGGGAGGCGACCAACCTCACCGGCGACGCGAACGCGGTCAGCTTCAACCTGCCGAGCTCCCTGCTCATCGACTCGTGGATGTGCGCGATCAGCGGACGAGCTCAGCAGTTCGGCATGATCCCCTACTACAAGGACTGCAAATGAGAGCCCGGATCATCGCCGCCGTCGCGATCGTGGCGTCGGTGGTCACCGCGATCGGCGTCGGCTGGTGGTACCTTGCCGACAGAAAAGACCCCATCACCATCACAGCGCAATTCGACAGCGCCTCTGGACTTTACGAGGGCAACGTGGTGGCGGTCCTGGGCATGCCCGTCGGCAAGGTCGTCCATATCCGCCCCAAGGGCGGTTACGTCGAGGTCCAATTCACCGTCGACCGCGATGTCAAGGTGCCGGCGGATGTACAAGCGGTCACCGTGTCGACGTCGATCCTCACCGACCGCCAAATCGAACTCACTCCGCCCTACCGCGGTGGCCCGACATTGGCGAATCACGACACCATCGGCCTGACCCGAACCAAGACTCCCGTCGAATTCAGCCGCGTGCTAGCGGTTTTAGACCGGGTGACCAGGTCCCTCGAGGGTGACGGGCATGGTGCCGGACCCATCGCCGATGTGCTCAACGGGGGCACCGAGGTGGTCAACGGCAACGGCGCCAAGATCAAGGGAGCACTCGACGAGCTGTCCAGAGCGCTGCGGTTGAGCAGCGACGGTGGTGCGGGGACCCGCGCCCAGATCACCACGATCATCAAGAACATGAGTTCGCTGTTCGCAGCCGCAGCCGACAATGACGGCAAGCTACGCGAATTCGCCTCGACCATCCACCAGGTCAGTCAGATCCTGGCCGACGAGGACATTGGCACCGGCAGCACCGGCCGCAAACTCGACCAATTGGTCCAGCGCGCCGGCGACCTCCTCGACGCCAACCGCGACGTCATCCGCCAAGCCCTGCTGAATGGCAACACGGTGGCCAAGACTCTGGTCGACCACCGCCGCGACTTGGCCGAAACCCTTGATCTTGCGCCCCTGCTGGCCGACAACGCCTACAACATGGTCGACCGCGAGAACGGCGCGGTCCGCGCCCACTTCCTCACTGACCGCATGATTTTCGACAGCCAGCTCACCAAAGAGGTCTGCAACCTGATGGGGCTGCGTCAGCTGGGGTGCAGCACCGGCACGGTGCAGGATTTCGGGCCGGACTTCGGCTTGACCTACGTGCTGGACGGCTTGGCCGCGATGGGCCAGAAATGACGGCGAAGCGAATGCGAGTCCGAGGCAAGGCCGTAACCGCGGTGGCGGCCGCGGCGCTGCTCAGTTCCGGCTGCGCCACCAACGGCCTTGCCAGCCTGCCACTTCCGGCACCCGGCCTGGGCTCGGGCGGCTACATGCTGACCGCGGTTTTCTCGAACGCGCTCAACCTGCCGATGAACGCGAAGGTGAAATTGGCCGGTGCCGACGTCGGCCAGGTGGAATCGATGGTCGCGCGCAACTACACCGCCATCACCACCCTGCGTATCCGCGACGGCGTCCTGCTGCCCCGGGGAAGTACCGCCGAACTACGCACCGCCACACCGCTCGGCGACGTGTTCGTGTCGTTGCGGCCACCGGCCGAAACCTCGCCCAGCACACCGTTGTTGAAAAACGGCGACACCATCGATTTGGAATCGACGGCCGCCGCCGCCACCGTCGAGTCGGTGCTGAGTTCGGCGGCGATCCTGGTTAACGGCGGCGCGGTCCGCAACTTCACCAACATCATCAATGGAGTCGGCAAAGCCACCGGCGACCAGGGCCACGCCTTCGGCGACCTGATCCGCAAGTCCAATCAGCTGCTCGGCACCATGGATGCCCGGTCCGGACAAATCTCCAACGCGTTGACGGAATTGTCGCGTCTCAGCAGGGAACTCGACGCCAAGAATCAGACCCTGAGCGACCTGATGGCGGCCGCTAACCCGGCGATGGCCGCGCTGTCCGACAACACCAACGAACTATCGAACCTGCTCATCCAGGTCGGTGACACCAGTCGGGTGCTTTCCCGGTTCCCGTCACTCAACGGAACCGACGCCAGCGGCAGAAGTGTCATCCGGGACTTGAACACCCTCGCCGGCGCCGCCAACGACGTGGCGATAAGCCCGGAAACCAGTTGGCTTCCGCTCAACCGGATGTTGCCCGCACTGATCAAATCGACTTCCGGCAACGCCATTTCCGTGCACGTGGGCGTCGACCAGCTGGTGCTGGGTTCGATCCCGGACATCGGGTTTCCTGGTGACCGAGGACTGCACGGACCCACCAGATTCACCTGGAACGAGATGATCGGCTCGCTCAAGTACACGTTGTGGCGTCTGCAGGAACGCATCGTCGGCCGCGGACCCAACTCGCCTCAGGTCCCGGTGATCCCGGACCCGAACGTCCCCGGCGGCATTCTCATCGCCCCCGGACCGCCGTCACCGGGACCACCACCGTGATCAATTCGCTTGCAGCACATGTTGTCCGCACGGTACGGGCCGCGCATCGACGCCAGGTGTGGTTGTCGGTGGCCGGGCTTGTGCTCACCTTGGTGGTCGCCACCACCTACCTGCTGATCGGTGCGCTGCGGGTGGCGCCGTTCGCGACGTCCTACCGAGTGACAGTGCAACTGACCGAATCCGGCGGGCTGCTCCCCAATCAGGACGTCGCCCTACGTGGGGTCCGGATCGGACGCGTCGAGTCGCTGCAGATCACCGACCGGGGCGTGAACGCCGTCGCAAGTATCTCGTCGAAGGTGCGAATTCCGGCGAACAGCACGGCGCGCGTATCGGCACTGTCACCGGCCGGCGAGCAGTACATCAACTTCGAGGCGGAATCCGACGCCGGACCTTACTTGCGAGACGGCAGCTTCATTGGACTCGACCACACCGGCGTTCCGGTCAGCCTGGCCCAACTGCTTGGTGACGCCGACGGGCTGCTGGCTCAGGTCGATCCGCACAAGATCGAGCTGATCAAGAAAGAGCTGAGCCTGAGTAAGGAAGGGCCGAACAAGCTGGCCGCCATCGTGGATGGCGGGACCATGTTGCTCTCGACGCTCGACTCTGTGCTGCCCGAGACCACCAGCATCCTTCGGACCAGCCGCGTCGTCCTGACGCTGGCGGCCGACAAGAACGCCGGACTGGCCGCAACCACCGTCGACCTCAACCGCACCCTGGCCGGGGTGGCCAGGATGCAGGCCGGTTACCGCCGTCTGACGGCCCAGACACCGCAATCGCTTTCGGCGATCGACAACTTGTTTTCGGACAACTCCGAGACCATGGTGCAGCTACTGGGCAGCCTGGCCACCGCCTCACAACTGCTGTATCTGCGGGTTCCGGCGCTCAATGCGCTCTTCCCCGACTACCGCGGGTCAGTGCTGGACGCCGTCGCCAGTGCCTTCCACGATCACGGGGTCTTCGCCACAGCCGAGCTTTACCCGCGCTATGCATGCGACTACGGGACACCCACGCACCCACCCTCGGCAGCCGACTATTACGAGCCGTTCATGTACACCTACTGTCGCGACGACGACCCCGGCGTGGGAATCCGCTCGGCCAAGAACGCGCCCCGACCCGCCGGTGACGACACCGCGGGCCCACCACCCGGGGCCGACCTGGGACGGCGCACCGATCCGACACCGCAGGGCCGCTTCACAGTTCCCACTCCATACGGCGGCCCGCCGCTGCCCATCGAACCACCGCACTAATCCAATTCGCCCAAGGAGATGATTGTGGTCGCTACCACCGAGCAAGACCTCGACACCGAAGAGGCCGACAGCACAGTCGAAGACGCCATCGAAGCGGACGATTTGGACATCGAAGCGACGGAGTGCGCCGACGACACCGAGGACGCCGAAGGCATCGACGAAAGCATCGACGAAGCCGAAGACGACGACGGGCCGCTGCTGGGCAGGCGCGACAAAGGTGGGAAGCCCAAGCGTTTCCGGCGTGGCTGGAGCCAATACCTACGTCGCAGTCTGATGCCGCTGTTACTCGTTGCCTCGCTGGCACTTTCGGGCTTCCTCGGCTGGAAGTTGTGGCAGCAGCATCAGATACAGGCGGCCGGAGAGCAGGCACAGCAAGCGGCGGTCAAGTACGCGCAAGTGCTGACCAGCATCGACTCCAACAACGTCGACGAGAACTTCCGGCAGGTGCTCGACGGCGCCACCGGAGAGTTCAAGGACATGTACACCCAGTCCAGCGTGCAGCTGCGACAGCTGCTGATCGACAACAAGGCCACCGCCCACGGCGTGGTCGTCGACTCGGCGATCGCCTCCGAGACCACGAACAGGGTTGTGGTGCTGGTTTTCATCGACCAGACGGTGGCCAACATGGCCGTGCCCGATCCACGCATCGACCGCAGCAGGATCAAGATGACGATGGAGAAAGTCGACGGCCGCTGGCGGGCCAGCAAAGTTCAGCTGTTGTGAGGGGTAAGCCATGATCAGCAGACTCCTGGCGACCGGATTACTCGGTGCCGCAACCACAATCACGGCAGCAGCGGGTGTGGGTACCGCCCACGCCTCGGCCGAATCATTCTGCGGGGAGCTCGGCGGCGGCTGGGACGGCCAATACTGCCACACCGCGGTGACCTCGCAACGCAACGCGGTGCGCGACATCAAAGTCGCCGTGCCCGTCGATCTCGTCGACAACCCGACGGCGGGTCCGGTGATCCGCGATTACCTGCGCACCCTGGTGGGAAACTGGCGAAACGCCAACGCGCTCATGGCCGCCGATAGCTACGGCGAGGAGAACTACCAGATCTTTCAGCACGGTAACTTGCTGAGCGCGGTCTTTCACGAGGACTACCACGCCGACGGACCGAAACCGAACAATGCCTATCGAACCTTCACGTTCGACATGGCCTCAGGCCGGCGGGTGCAACTGGCGGACCTGACCAACGGCAACCCGCTGACCGCCATTCCCCCACCGGCGCAGCCGTTCGTCGAAGCCGCGCTGAACCAGGCCGCTCCCCCACATGACCCGGGAACGTACCCGTTCGTCGTGGACCGCTGGACACCTGACAAGGTCTATTCCGGCGCCTACCGGGCCTGGGCGCTGACCCCTGACGAGCTCGTTCTCTACATGCCCGACTATCCGGTCGGACACGACGAGCCGGTCAACTTCTCGCCGGGCCTGCCGCAGTGGTTCATGGACGGCGGCACTGTCGAGGCGCACATCCCGCTGTCGGCGCTGAGTTCGGTGCTGCGGGTCTGACGACGGGTTAGGACGAGTTGGCGTTACCCGCGCGCCACTGATCCCACGGGATGTTCCAGTCGCCGAGGCCGTCGGTCCCGGGCAGGATGCTTCCCACCGTGTTGACGATCTCCACGACGTCACCGCGCTTGCTGTGGTCGTAGAACCACACCGCGTTGCTCGGGCTCACGTTCAGGCAGCCGTGGCTGGTGTTGGAGTGCCCTTGCGCGCCAACCGACCACGGCGCCGAGTGCACGAAGATGCCGCTGTAGGAAATCTGCGTGGCCCAGTCGACATCGGTGCGATAGCCGTTCGGCGAGTTGACCGGTACGCCGTAGGTTGAGGAGTCCATGATGATGTGCTTGAACCGCCCGCCGACGATGTACACGCCGTTGTTCGTCGGCGTGCTGTCCTTGCCCATCGACGTCGGCATGGTCTTGACGACCTCACCGTTGATCCGCACCGTGATGATCTTGGTGTTGTCGTCAACGGTCGCGATCATCTCGTCGCCGATGGTGAAGTGCATGTTGACGTTGTCCTCGCCGAACATCCCTTCACCGAGATCGACACCGTAGGTGTTGACCGCCACGTCGACGGTGGTTCCCGGCTTCCAGTAATGCTCTGGGCGCCAGCGCACTTCGCGCCGGTTCAGCCAATAGAAGGCGCCCTCGACGGGCGGGTTGGTGGTGATCTTGATGGCCTTCTCGGCGGCGACACGGTCGGCGATGTTCTCGTCGAAGCGGATCGCGACCGGTTGCCCGACGCCCACTACCTCGCCGTCGCTCGGCACCACGTAGGGCATCGTCAGGTGCGCCGGTGAGCTGGTCTGGAACGTCATCTGGCGGGTTGCCGCGCCGCCAAGCCCCGTCGCCTTGGCGCTCAGTGTGTAGCGCCGGTTGTAGCCGAGCTGCTCGGTGGTCTGCCAGTGCAAGCCGTCCGGGCTGAGCTGCCCGGCGATCTGGCGGCCGTTGTCATTGACCATCGTGACCGAGGCCAGTACTCCGTCGGCGACCGTTACCGTCACCGGAGCGTCCACGGTGACCCCGACCGCGCCGTCGCTAACCGACGCGCTGAGCTTGGGGACGAGCAGGTCGGCAAACGGTGTGCCCTTGTTCTCGATCACCTTGGCAGCGACTGGCGTCCCGCCCCCGCTGCTACAGGCAACCCCGCACACAGCAACCAGGACCATGGCCACAGCCAGCCAAGATCGACGTCTGCGCAAAGGCGCCATCAAGTGACCTTCCACATTCTGTTCTCTTTGCTCGGTCACCGCTGACCTGGATTGTTTCCTGCATTGTAGTGTCTGGGCACCACCGCCCGTGGCAATGCGGATGAATGATATCGGTTATGTCCAACGGGTGGTGCAGGTCACGGGAAGGGATTTCCCTCCGCGACGCATTGCCTGTTATTGTCGATAGCCGGTCTCTGGCCGAGCACGCGCCGTTAGCTCAGTTGGTAGAGCAGCTGACTCTTAATCAGCGGGTCCGGGGTTCGAAACCCTGACGGCGCACTTCATTTTTCCCTCCCGGGCGAACGTCCGGCCCGCGGTCCCTGTGGGGACACAATCCGCCGAGCCGCCTCGACGACGTCGGCCCGCCGTGCCGCGACCACCTCCGGATCGGCGGTACGCGCGTCCGGGTGGGGCGACTGCGCCCAGGCCAGCCCGACGCCCACCAACAACACCAGCAAGTCCATCGGCCGCCAGGACGGGTCGACGTAGCCAGCAGCCTGAGCGGCTTCAACGGCGCGAATGTGTCGGGCCGGCATGGAGTCCCATTCGTCGGCCGGGGGCGGATCGAGAGCCAGTCCCTCTAGGTTGGCCCAGGTGATCATGCGCAAATGCTCAGGCCGCTGGCGCGCCAGATCGTAGATCTCGCCGACGAATTCAGCCACCGCCTCGGGTCGCAGGGTCACGGCGGCGAAGAACTCCTCGCCGTCGGCGGCGACCACGCTGCGGAACAACGTCTCCTTATCCCCGAAATGCGCGTACAGCCGCTCCTTGCTGGCGTTAGCCGTGCGGGCGATGCGGTCGATCCGCGCACCAGCCAGCCCGTACTGCGCGAATTCGGACCGCGCGGCACTCAGGATCGTGTCGCGAAGTTCCGTCGTCGAGCGCACTAGAAGATCATACCCATACGAACTAGTTCGTTTGGTACGCTGGTCGGCATGGCTCCCCCTTTCCCACCGCCCCGCATGAAAGACGTCGAGAACCTTCCCATTGATATCGACGCCGTGATGAACCATCCACGCCGCGTGCAGCGGCTGCGTCGGGTGCTCGACCGCGTCCAGGACGGCATCGCCCCATTGATCGACGTCTACCGGCCTTATCTGCGCGGTCTGGACACGCTGCCCGCGGATGGCCGATTTTTATTGGTGGGCAACCACACCCAGTTCGTCGGCGGCGAGGTACTACTGGTACCTCACTTTGTGCGCCGCGCCATCGGCCGACGGGTTCGGCCCCTGGCGGATCGCAGGTTTTCGCAGCAGCCCGGGTTCGGACATGACCTGATCACGGCATACGGCGGCGTCGTCGGCGCACCGGAGACCGCCCGGGAGTTGATGCGGCACAACGAAACCATTCTGGTGTTCCCCGGCGGGGGCCGCGAGATCGCGAAGTTCAAAGGTGAGGAATACCAATTGAATTGGCGTGGCCGCTCCGGCTTCGCCCGCATCGCCGTGGCGAACGACTACCCAATCATTCCGGTCGGCCTGGTTGGCGGCGACGACGTGTACAAGAGTTTGGTCACTCGCGAGAGCACGCTGGGCCGACTTAGTCGAACTGTCAGCGCCAGGCTCGGCGGTGATGCCGATATGGCTATGCCGCTGATGCGGGGTGTCGGACCCACCTTCCTGCCACGTCCCCAACGGATGTATCTCCAGTTCGGAACCCCCATCGTCACCACGAAACCCGAAGGCGTGTCGGAGGAGGATTGGGTGGTGTCAATCAGGGACCGCACGAAGCGGTCACTCGAGGCCATCCTGGCCGAACTGCTTGCCGTCCGCGCCGGGGACCCGTTCCGGGAACTCAACCCGCTGGCCTGGCCCAGGGCGGCGGCCTGACGTGCCGCGAGCCGAACCAGGCTGCGATTTGCGGTCCGGTTTTTCGCAGTGACGTTCGGTTCGCGGACGCCGGAGGGTACAGCGGCGGCAGTGCTACGCCGGGCGCGAGCCCGACAGCGCCCGTCGCGCCGCAAGGTCAAGCACGTAGCCGATGACGCCGATCACCACGATCACCGCAACCACCTGGCCGTAGGCCAGCTGGTCGCGCGCGTTGAGGATCTGATAGCCCAAACCCGAACGCACACCTAGCATTTCGGCCGGCACCAACACCACCCACGCAATACCCAGGGCCACCCGCAGACCGGTCTGCAGGTGCCCGCGGATCGCGGGCAGCACGACGACGGTGAGCTGTTCGACTCGGGTCGCCCCGAACGACTTCGCCACCTGCAGATAGCCCGGGTCGATGGCGTGTACGCCCGCGGCGGTGTTGATCAGGATCGGCCACACCGATGCCGCGGCGATCAGGAAGATGACCGGCTCGTTCCCGATCCCGAACAGCGCCACCGAAATCGGCGCCCAGGACAGCGGCGAGATCATCCGCAGGAACTGCACCACCGGACGGGTGGCACGGTCGGCGGTGTCGTTGAGCCCGATCAGCAAGCCCGCGGGAATCCCGATGACGGCGCCGACCAGCAACCCGACCAGCAGCCGCCACAGGCTGACGCCGGTATCGGGCAGCAACACACCGCGGCTGTACAGATCCCCCAGCGCTTTGACGACCTTGACTGGTGTCGTCTCCCGCAGCAGCGACTGCGAGGGCGCGAGGACCGCGGTGGCCAGCCACCACGCCGCGATCGCCGCTGTGATGGCCACCGCCGGTGGCCACCAACGTTGAATCAGCGACCAGCGCGCGACCGGAGCCGGTGGCGTCGTATCGGGAATGGTCTGCTCGAGAGTCATCGCGGTTGTACCTGTTCGGTTCGGGTCAAATCAGATGGGATGCCAAAGCTTTCGGGTCCGCCGTACGCCGCCAACGCCGCCCGCACGAAGGTGTCGTTGACCAGCTCAGCATGCACGGTCGCCGGATCCAGCCGTTCCAGGAACTTGCGGTCGCCGTCTACCACGGTGTCGTGCATTGCCTCCACCAGGCGGCGGGTGAAGCTGGGGAACGGGAATGGCTGGTAGCCCAACCGCTGCGGCTGCCAGTCGGGGTGCAGGAATCGATAGTCCTGCGCACGGTAGGTCAGCGCGGTCTTGATGGCGGGTTGCGGTTGCGGAAGGTAGGCGCCCTTCGACAACACTGTAGCGGCCGCCACGCGATCGGAGTTGATGCGTTGCTGGGCACCGACAATCGAGTTCACCAACGAGGCGGCCGCCTGCGGCCGATGCTCGATGAGGTCTTCGTGAGCCAGCACCACACAGCAGGCATGGTCTCGCCACACGTCGCCGAGGAACCTGTGAATCCTGCCGATCTTGCGCACCTGCGCCATGGCGTTGAACGGATCGGCCACCACGTAGCCGCTGATCGAGCGATTGGCCAACGCGGGCACCATGTCCGAGGGACTCATGACGATCAACTCGACCGTCCGGGCGCTGCGCGACGCGCTCCGGCGCACCACCGGCACCAGACCGTGGGCGCGCAGCAGATCCTGGAGAATGATGTTGTGGATCGACCACCAGAACGGGATCGCCACCTGGGTGCCGGCCAGCTGCCCGAGATCGGTGATATTCGGCGCGACGGTGAGCGCCGAGCCGTTGGTGTGGTTCCAGCTCAGCACCCGCACGGGGCTGCGCAGCAGGAACCGCAACTGGATCGCCGTCGGCATCAGCATGTGCACCGCGTCCACCTGCCGGGTGACGAACGCCTCGGCAAGCGAAGCCCAACTGCGAAACAGCACGGGTTTGGCCGAACTCACCACGCCGGGCTGGTACAGACCTGCCGCGTGCGCGATCAGCAGCGGCGCCGCGTCGGTGATGGGCAGGTATCCGATGCGGAGCTGACCGCTGATGTTGGTCCGATCGATGCTTGCCGCGTGGGCCAAGTCAGCCAGACCCGCCAGCCCACCCGCCGCGGCCAGCGCGGCCGCTCCAGTCAGCAGGGTCCGCCGTGAAACCAGGGCTTCCGTCACTGCCCCACCAGGCGGTAATGATCCAAGATCTCCTGCTTGAGAGCTTCGTCGCCCGGTCGCCATTCCCGGCGGATCCTGCCGTCGGGACCCAGCAACACCACACGGCTGGCCAGCAACAACGCTTCGTCCACATCGTGGGTGACCAGCACCACCGTCACCCCGAGCTCGGCCGCGAGATTGGCCAGCCACCTCTGCAGGTCGCCCCGGATGGCCGGGTCCAGTGCACTGAAGGGCTCGTCGAGCAGTAGCAGTCGGGGTCGGGTGGCGACCGCACGGATGATCGCGACGCGCTGCGCCTGCCCCCCGGACAATTGATCGGGATAACGGTCGGCCACCCGTTCCAGGTCGAAGCGCCGCAGCAGTTCTTCGGCGTATTCACGCTGAAACGATCCCTTGTGAGCGGCGAACCGGCCGGCGATCGTCACGTTCTCCCCGGCGGTCAGCCACGGGAACAGCAGCGCCTGCTGAAACACCACGCCGGTGTGCGGCCTGGCCACACCGTTGGCGCTGGACCATTCGACGGTTCCCGACGTCAGTTCCTCCAGGCCCGCGATCACCCGCAGCAGGGTGGACTTGCCGCTGCCGCTGCGCCCCAGAATGGCCAGGAAATCGTCGTCATCAATGGTCAGGTCGATGTCGGCCAGCGCGTGGCTGTCGGCATCAAAGCGCTTGTGGCCACCCACGATTCGTACAGTGGCAGCTCCCACGTTCGTTCCTCTCAAAAGGGATTGCGTCCCACCATTCGATCAGCATGCCGACGCGCACCGACGCGCCGGCGCAGGCAACAGCGATAGGCCACGCCGGGCTCCAGGACGTATTCGGTGATTCGACTCGATCATCGGTCAACTGACAGGAATTGACATGCCGGGCAACGGCTTCGGATAGCGTCGCGGCGGCGCCGGGACGGTGACGCGGCCCCGGTCAGGACACCATCAAGCCGCCGACAGAGCAAATGGGATCGCGTTGATCGCAACCGCTTACCCGGGGCCGACAGGCCGCCTCCCACTGGGCGACACAGACCTATCGCAGGGGCTCAGCCCCAGGTAATTTGCAGAAGGCACACCGTTGTCGAAGGAGCTGCAATGGGATTCATCCAGCCCAACCTGCCCGTCGTCGACGTTGCGGAGTGGAGCAAACTGCCGCGCGCCGAACGCGTGGTGCCGATGATGCGCCACATCGCCCAGCACGGCTTCGGCACTCCGCTGGTGATGCATGTGATGTACGGCGTGAAGATCGTGCTGTACATCCTGGGCATCTGGCTGTTTGCGTGGTCCACCTCGGGCATCGACGGTTTCACCAATGTTGCGGCGTGGTGGACCGAACCGATCGTTTACCAGAAGGCCGTGCTGTTCACCATGCTGTTCGAAGTCGTCGGACTGGGCTGCTGCTTCGGACCGCTGGCCGGCCGGTACTTTCCGCCGATGGGGTCGATCCTGTACTGGCTGCGGCCCGGCACCATCCGGCTGCCGCCCTGGCCCGGGCGGATCCCACTGACCAGGGGCACCAACCGCTCCCCCTTCGACGCGGTGCTCTACGGCGCGCTGGTGGTGTTGCTCGCCCTGGCGCTGGTGTCCGACGGCTCGGGCCCGATCCGGACCCTAGACACCGCGATCGGCGTGCTGCCGCGATGGCAGACCATCGCGATCCTTGGGGTGCTGGCGGTGCTGAGCCTGCGCGACAAGGTGATCTTCCTGGCGGCTCGCGGCGAGGTGTATGCGCCGTTGGCCGTGGCGTTCCTGTTCGCCGGCGCTGACATCGTGGTGGCGGCGAAATTGGTGTGCATGGCGATCTGGCTGGGCGCCGCGACCTCCAAGCTCACCCGGCACTTCCCGTTCGTGATCTCGACGATGCTGGCGAACAACCCGTTCCTCCCATCGGGATTTCTCAAGACGTCATTGTTCAAGCGATACCCCGACGACCTGCGGCCCGGTGCATGGTCGGGCTTCATCGCGCACTTCTCTACCGCAATTGAAGGGCTGGTGCCGCTCGCGCTGCTCTTCTCGCACGGCGGCTGGCCGACAACCATCGCCGCGCTGGTGATGATCGTGTTCCACCTGAACATCCTGTTGGCTTTCCCGATGGGGGTGCCGCTGGAATGGAATGTGTTCATGATCTTCAGCGTGCTGTGGCTGTTCGTCGCGCACGCGCCGCTGGGCCTGTCCAGCGTGACCAACCCGGTGCCGGTCGCCATACTGTTCGCGGTCCTGGCCACGACCGTCGTGTTGGGGAACCTGTTCCCGCACAAGATTTCGTTCCTGCCGGGCATGCGGTATTACGCCGGCAACTGGGACACCACGCTGTGGTGCGTGAAGCCGTCGGCCGACGAGAAGATCCGCGTCGGCGCCCGCGCTTTGGGCCCCATGCAGCATCTGCAGCTCGAGCGGTTGTACAAGAGCAAGGAAGACACGTTGGTTCCGATTCATCTCGCCTATGCCTTCCGCGGGATGAACACCCATGGGCGCGCGCTGTTCACCCTGGCGCACCGGGCGATGGCGGGCTATGACGAGGACGATTACAACCTCTGCGAAGGCGAGATGCTGTGCGCCATGGCTGTCGGGTGGAACTTCGGCGACGGGCATATGCACAACGAGTGCCTGATCGAGGCGCTGCAGGAGCGGTGCGGGTTCGAGCCGGGTGAGGTGCGGGTGGTGATTCTCGACGCGCAGCCGATCCACGTTCAGCGCCAACAGTATCGACTGGTCGACGCGGCGACGGGCGAATTCGAGCGTGGCTATGTCGAGGTGGATGACATGGTCAGGACCCAACCCTGGAAGGACGATCTCCCGGTCCACATCACCAGCGGCAGTCCGCGGCGGAAAGGCCAGCCAGCATGACGACCGCCCTGATTACGGGAGCATCGACCGGTCTGGGCCGCGAACTGGCCAACCTGTTCGCGGCCGACGGCATCGACGTGGTCGTCGTGTCCAGCGAGCGCAGCGCCGCGCAGCTTGCCGCGGTGGCCGAGGAATTGCGCACCCGCCACGGCGTCCGCGCCCACCCGATCAACATGGACCTGGCGCAACCGGGCGCGGGAGCCGAATTGGTCGCTCGCGTGGACGAACTCGGCATCGACGTCGAATACCTGGTCAACAACGCCGGCGTCGGAATCCTCGGCCTGAAGATCCAGGAGTCCGACCCGGTTGCCGTCTCCAAGATGGTGCAACTGAATGTGGTGACGCTGACCGACCTGACGACGCTATATGCCGCGCGGATGGTCAAGGCCGGCCACGGAGCGATCCTCAACATCAGCTCGATCGCCGCCTACGTGATCCCGCACGGCCTCGAGGCGGGCTACTCGGCCAGCAAGGCCTACGTCCGGAGCTTCTCGGAGGCCGTGGCCTCCGACCTGCACGGCACGGGCGTCACCTGCACCCACCTCGCGGCGGGTCCCACCCGCACCGAATTCGCGCACACGGCTGGTGTCGGAGACTGGTCGCGGCTAGACCGCTTCATCATGGATGTCGCGCCGGTCGCGGCCTCGGGCTACGCCGCGATGCGGGCGGGCCGGGTCATGGTGATGCCTGGCCTGGGCAACAAAGTCATGCGGGCGGCGGCGCCGCTGTCACCGTCGCGGCGGCTGAAAGCGCTGGTATCCGGTTACTTCGTGGCGCGTCACTGAGGTCGGGTCAGCGCTTCCTGATCCGGTAGACGATCACGACGACGGTTGCCACACCAACCCCGGTCAGCGACACCGTGACGATCGGCTTGTTCAGGAACTCGATCACCTTGGCCTTGACGTCATCGGCCAGGCGGCGAGGATTGGCCCGCTCAGCAAGCGAGTCGACGGTCGCCGCCAGCTGCTCGCGGGCTTGGTCGATCTCCTGCTTGATGGTGTCGGGATCGCGGTCCGCCACGTGTCTGTCCTCCAAGTCAGGATGGTGCACTGACGAACTACCCTAGATCAGCCGGTGCGGGCCCCAACGCTCCGGTGAACAGAAAGGACTCCCTACGTTGAGCGAGACCACCCGGCTGGCCCCCGGAGACAAGGCCCCCGCATTCACCCTGCCCGATGCCGATGGCAACAAGGTGTCGCTTTCCGGCTATAAGGGCCGTCATGTCGTCGTCTACTTCTATCCCGCGGCCTCGACCCCGGGCTGCACCAAGCAGGCCTGTGCGTTTCGGGACAACCTGAGCGAACTCAACGACGCCGGAATCGACGTCGTCGGGATTTCGCCCGACAAGCCGGAGAAGCTGGCCAAGTTCCGCGACGCCGAAGGGCTGACCTTCCCGCTGCTGTCCGATCCCGAGCGCAAGGTGCTCGCCGCCTACGGCGCGTACGGCGAGAAGCTGATGTACGGGAAGAAGGTGACCGGGGTGATCAGGTCGACGTTCGTTGTCGACGACAAGGGGAAGATCGCGGCCGCGAATTACAACGTCAAAGCGGCGAGCACCGTCTCGAGTATCGAGAAGATCATCAAACAGGTGACCGCCGCATAAATCCGCCATTCCCGGGAATGTGAGCGGACTACAGTCCGTTTCGTCTCCCATGACTACTTCTGAGCGAGTGATCGAACTCCTGCAGCGCAATGTCCGGGATGTCTTCGGCGAAGCGGACCCAATCCGTCGGCGCACCGCCGTCGAAGAGCTCTACACCGACGACGCCGTGCTCTACGTCCCGGACGACGTGCTGATCGGTCACGACGCGGTGGACGGGTTCGCCGGGGCATTGCGGGCCAGCCACCCGGACTTCGTCTACACCCATCGCGGGGAACCCCAAGCACTGCACAACGGCGGCATTTTCGCCTGGGGCTCGGGACCCGAAGGCGAGCCGCCGGCCTACACGGGCCTCGACGTCATCGTCGTCCGCGAGGACAAGATCGCGGTCCTCTACGTCTACCTCAATCCGACGCTGTCGTAGCCAGATTCGCCAGCAACAGCGCTTCGGTGATTGCGGCGCGTTCCAGCACTCCCAGGTGCAGACTCTCGTTGATGCTGTGCGCCTGGGTGCTTGGGTCCTCTACGCCGGTAACCAGAATCTTGGCGTGCGGAAAAGCTTCGGCGAACTCGGCGATGAACGGGATCGACCCGCCCATACCCATGTCGACGACGTCAACACCCCAGGCCTGCCGAAACGCCGCGCGCGCCGCGTCGTAGATCGGGCCGCTGGCGTCGATGGCGTAGGGCTGGCCGATCTCGCCGCGGATGACTTCGACCTGGGCACCCCACGGAACGTGTCGCTTGAGATGCGCCTCGACCGCAGCCAGATGCGCCACCGCGTCGCCACCCGGTGCCACCCGGATGCTGATCTTGGCGCGGGCCCGCGGGATCAACGTATTCGAGGCGGCCGCAACCGAAGTGGTGTCAATGCCGATCACTGTGATCGCCGGCTTCGCCCACAACCGCTGCGGCACCGAGCCGGACCCGATCTCGCTCACACCGTCCAGCAGACCTGAGTCCGCGCGCACCCGCTCGGGCGGGTAATCCACGGCGGCGGCGGTGCTTTCATGCAAACCCTGGACCGCCACGTTGCCGTCGTCGTCGTGCAGACTCGCCAGCAGTCGCACCAGCACACTCAGCGCATCGGGCACCACACCGCCCCAAAGGCCGGAGTGCAGACCGTGGTCGAGTGTGGCGACCTCGACGACGCAGTCGGCCATCCCCCGCAACGACACCGTCAGAGCCGGTATCTCGGTGCTCCAGTTGTCGGAGTCGGCGATCACGATCACGTCGGCGCTCAGCGCATCCCGATGGGCGGCCAACAACCGGCCCAGGGACGGCGAACCGGATTCCTCCTCGCCCTCGACGAAGACCGTCACACCTACCGGCGGCTTTCCGCCGTGCGCCCGAAATGCGGCCAAATGGGTTGCGATGCCCGCCTTGTCGTCGGCGGTGCCCCGACCGTACAGGCGTCCATCCCGTTCGGTCGGCTCGAAGGGAGGTGACGCCCACTGAGCGCGGTCACCTTCGGGCTGCACGTCGTGATGCGCATACAACAGCACGGTCGGCGCTCCCGGCGGCGCCGGGTACCGCGCGATGACCGCCGGAGCACCACCCTCACTGACGATGCCGACATCGTCAAAACCCGCCTGGGACAACAGGTCCACCACTGCCTGCGCGCTGCGGTGTACCTCGTCGCGCCGTGCCGGATCGGCCCACACCGACTCGATGCGAACCAGATCCTCGAGGTCGCGGCGCACCGAAGGCAGCACCTCACGCACCCGCTCAACCAGATCAGTCACGCCTGAAAGGCTAGCTATGCTGCCGGTAATGGCGACCAACGGCCCTGACCCCACTCCCGATCCGACTGCGCCGCTCTGGCGGGCGGCGCAACTGTTCCGGCTGCTGAGCTGCCTCTACGCGCTGGGCTTCCAGATCGCGATCAACTCCGACCTGCGTCACCCCCTGCTGGCGTGGCTGCTGTTCGCGGTGCTGATTGCCTGGAGCGTGCTCTGCGCGACCGCCTACCTGCGCGGTTTCGGCAGACGGCCGGCATGGGTGGTCGCCGAACTCGTCGTGACGGTGCTGTTGATGCTGTCCACCGAGGTGGTGGCATCGGGACAGTGGGCGCACAACAACCAGACCTGGCCGACGACGTTGTGGGCCAGCAACGCGACCATCTCGGCGGCCCTGCAGTTTGGCCCGGCCGGCGGCATGCTGACGGGTCTGGCGGTGACGGCCACCAGCGAAGCGGTCAAGGGCTACTTCAATGTCAACCTCGGGCGCAACGCCACCATCATCGTCGAGCTGGCGGTCGGCTTGGCGGTGGGGCTGGCGGCCCGCACCGCGCGGCGCGCCCACGACGAGCTGCAGCGAGCCGCAAGGCTGACGGCCGCGGTGGAGGAACGCGAGCGGCTGTCCCGCCAGGTACACGACGGCGTCATCCAGGTACTCGCCCTGGTCTCCAAACGGGGAAACGAAATAGGCGGTGCCGCAGCCGAACTCGCCAAGCTCGCCGGTGAACAGGAGCGCGCCCTGCGCAGCTGGGTCACCTCGACCGAGATGGAGAGCGACACCGCAGCCGATACGACCGTCGACCTGCGCGCGCTGCTGCGCCGCAGGGAGGCCGACTGTGTCTCGATGAGCCTGCCGGGCACCCCGGTGCCGATAGACAGCGATCTGGCCACCGAATTGGACGCCGCGGTGGGCAACGCCCTGGACAACGTGCGCGAGCACGCGGGTCCGGACGCCCGTGCGTTTGTGTTGCTGGAAGACCTGGGCTCGTCGGTCGCGGTCAGCATCCGCGACGACGGAGTGGGCATCGCCCCGGGCCGGCTCGAGGAAGCCATCGGTCAGGGACATATCGGCATCTCGAAGTCGATTGTGGGACGGTTGAAGTCATTGGGTGGCAGCGCGAACCTGCACACCGACCCGGGAGAGGGAACCGAATGGGAGTTGATCGTGCCGCGGCGGAGGCCCAACCATGACTGAGCAAGCCGGCCTGTCGGTAATGGTGGTCGACGACCATCCCATCTGGCGTGACGCGGTGGCGCGCGACCTTACCGATGACGGGTTCGAAGTAGTGGCCACCGCCGAGGGCGTGGCGTCGGCGCGGCGCCGGGCCGCTGTGGTCAAACCGGATGTGGTGGTGATGGACATGCGCCTGAGTGACGGTGACGGCGTCCAGGCAACCAGAGAAGTGCTCGAAGTGTCGCCGTCGACCCGAGTGCTGGTGCTGTCGGCGTCCGACGAACGCGACGACGTGCTCGAAGCGGTAAAGGCGGGTGCGACCGGATATCTGGTCAAGAGCGCATCCAAGGCCGAGCTGGCCGAGGCGGTGCGGGCGACCGCGGCCGGACGAGCGGTGTTCACCCCGAGCCTGGCGGGGCTGGTGCTGGGCGAATACCGGCGCATCGCCCAGAACCCGAGCCCGGACAAGGCCACCCCCAGCCTCACCGAGCGGGAGACAGAGGTGTTGCGTTTCGTCGCAAAGGGCATGTCCGCCAAGCAAATTGCCGAGAAGCTGTCGCTGAGTCACCGGACGGTGGAAAACCACGTGCAGGCGACCTTCCGCAAGCTGCAGGTCGCCAATCGGGTGGAGTTGACGCGATACGCGATCGAACATGGGCTCGACCAATAGCCCCAGAGTTGGGTAGTCCTACTCATCCGAACGGCGGCGTTGCCCGGCAGGGTGGGTGACCATGACCGAACCGCACCAGGCTGACCGTGCTGTCCTCAGCCGGCTCACGCAGGAATTCGACGCCCTGGCCCGGCAGATGTCCCGGGTGTCCGGGGAACTCAGCCAATTGGACCGGCTGTTCGCCAGCTCCGCCCCCCCGGCCGCCGCACCCGCCGCACAGCCGATGCCCCCACCGACGCCCGCTGCGGCGCCGGCCTATGCTCCGCCCGCGCAGCACGAGCCCGCGCCTTATTGGCAGAACTACTGGCAGTACTGGACGCCCGCGGCCGCCAAGCCGCGTCCGCCCCGACCACCACGCCAGTACGCGCCAGCGCCCGCCCCCGCGCCGACCGTAGACCCGGCGCCAGCGGCCGCCGAAACACCCTCAGCGCAAACCGAATCCGGCTGGATCGGCAAGTTGCTGGCGGTCGCCGGTGTGGCCGTGACGCTGATCGGTGTGGTGCTGCTGCTGGTGTTGGCCGCCCAGGCCGGCCTGCTGCGACCGGAGATTCGGGTAGCCGGTGGTGGCGCGCTGGCGATAGCGCTGGTCGCGGTGTCCGCCCGCCTCCGGGCATGGCCTGGTGGCCGCATCGGTGCAATCGCCCTGGCTGCCACCGGTATTGCCACGGCCTACCTGGATGTCATCGCTGTCGTCACCATCTACCAGTGGGTGCCGGCGCCGGCCGGTTTGGTGTTGGCCGCCGTCGTGGGCGGCGGCGGCCTGGCACTGGCCCGGCGTTGGGATTCCGAACAGCTGGCGCTGCTGGTGCTGGTACCGCTGATCGGGCTGGCACCCGCGCTCACCCGCCGCGTGGACTTGCTGCTGGTCAGTTTCATGCTGGCGCTCTCGGCGGCCGCGCTGCCGGTGCAACTGGGCAAGGACTGGCTGTGGATGCACGTCGCCCGGGTTGCGGCGCCCACGCTGCCGCTGCTGCTCGCGCTGATGGCCGTCAGCCCACACGACAACGCGTGGCTGATCGGCGGCGCCTGCGCGGTGGCCGCACTGCTGGCCATCACCAGCGGCCTGGTCCTGCTGCCGGCCACCTCGAACCCCGCAGCGCTGGCGCTGATCACAACGGCCGGCACCCTGCCCGTGCTGGCCAGCGCGATCGCCGTCGACCGCATGCTGGCGGCGATCATAGCCGCCGCCCTGGCGACAGCGATGCTGGCGTTAGCGGTGATCGGCAACCACCCCCGCATCGTCGTCCAGACGTGGTCGGCCTGGTCTGCTATCTCCGCGCTGATCGCCGTTACGGTCGCCTTTGCGGGTTACATCGAAGCCCCCGTGCTGCTGGCACTCGGCGTCGCCGTCGCGGTCGCCGGCCGCCGCGACGCGGTAGCACGGTGGTGCGCAGCAGGTTTCGGCGTCATCGGCACTGTCCTGTTCTACAGTTACGTGCCGCTGCGGGTGCTGGTGCGCGCCACGGCGATCCCCACATCCATCGCGGTGTCCACGTTGGCGGCCAGTCTGCTCGTGATCACCTTCGCCGTCGTCATGACGCGGACGTGTGTTGGCGCCAAGCGGAATACGGATGTCAACGGTCTGCTGATCGCGGCGGCCTCAGCGGTGGTCGTCTACGCCGTGACCGCCTTCACGGTGACCGCCGGGGTGCTTGTCGGCGGCACCGACGGCGGATTCCTGGCCGGCCACCTGGCGGCCACCATCTGCTGGATCGGCGGAGCCGCCGCGCTTTTCGTCTACGCACTGCGCCTGCACGAGCCGGACCGACGGACCGAGCCGATCACCGCGGGTCTGGCGCTTACCGGTGCGGCCACGGCCAAGCTGTTCCTGTTCGACCTGGCCACGCTGGACGGCATCTTCCGGGTGGCGGCGTTCATCATCGTCGGCCTGGTGCTGCTGGGCATGGGCGCCGGCTACGCGCGCAGCCTCGCGCGCACGTGAGGCCGCGAGCTCAGGAAGTTTCCAGAATCGCCACCGCCGCCGCCGTATCGGCTTCGTGGGTCAGCGAGACATGGATTATCACATCGGCCAGGTGCTTGGCGATTTCACCACTCAACCGCACCCGCGGCCTGCCCCACATGTCGGTCACCACTTCGATATCGCGGTGGATGTCTTCCGGCAGCACCGGCCGCTGCGCGAAGCGGGAACCCGACCACGCCTTGATCACCGCTTCCTTCGCCGCCCAGCGGGCAGCCAGGTGACGCGCCGCCGACGAACTCTTGTCGGATGCATCGCGGCGCTCGCCGGGGGTGAACGTCTCGGCGAACACCGTCCCGGGCTGGTCTACCTGTTCGGCGAAATGCGGAATGGAGACAAGGTCAATCCCGATCCCGACGATGCCCATGGCTGGCCAGGTTAACGGATGGGCCGAATCATTCGGACACCTGGCTCGCGCCGTAGATCGAACCATCACCGAGCCGGGCGGCCGGATTCAGCAGCATCGAGGCCTCCTGCGGCTTCTCCGGCAGGTCGTGGTCGAAGCGACGGTCCGGCGGCCGCTGGTACATCGGCTCGCCCCCAGCGATTGCCGAGGCCAGGCGACGCTGCCCAGCCAGCAGCCGAGCCTCGGCACGCCGTTGGTAGTCGGCGCGCTGCCCGGGCTCCAGCGAGGCGATGAAGGCCTGCGGGTGCACCAAGGCGACCAGACCCGACACGTGACCGAACCCGAGGCTGGTCAGCATGCCGGCCTTGAGCGGGAATTTTCCGCCCAGGCGCAACGTGTCGCGCACCCAGACGAAGTGCGCGGCGCCGGCCAGCTCGTCGTCGACACAATCCAGGCTGCGGTTGGGCGGGATCACCCCGTCGCGCAGCATCTGGCACAGCCCCATCATCTGGAAGACCGCGGCACCGCCCTTGGCGTGACCGGTCAGGCTCTTCTGCGACACCACGAACAGCGGAGCGCCCACCGAGCGGCCCATCGAGTCGGCGAGCCGCTCGTGCAGCTCCGTCTCGTTCGGGTCGTTGGCCAGCGTCGACGTGTCGTGCTTGGAGACCACGGCCACGTCGTCAGCGCTCACGCCCAGCTTGGCCAGCGCACGCACCAGGGCGGAGTCCTTGCCGCCCCGGCCCGCGCCCAGCGCACCCAGGCCAGGCGCCGGAATCGAGGTGTGTACGCCGTCACCGAAGGACTGGGCGTAGGCCACCACGGCCAGCACCGGCAGACCCATCCGCAGGGCGAGATCGCCACGGGCCAACAGGATCGTGCCGCCGCCCTGGGCCTCCACGAAGCCCAGCCGCCGCCGGTCATTGGGACGGGAGAACTTCGAGTCGTGGATGCCGCGGCCGCGCATCATGCCGGTGTCGGCGGTGGCCGCCATGTCCCCGAAGCCGATGATGGCCTCCAGCGTCAGGTCGTCCAGACCGCCGGCCACCACCAGCTCGGCCTTGCCCAGCCGGATCTTGTCGACACCCTCCTCGACCGACACCGCGGCCGTTGCGCACGCCGCCACCGGATGGATCATCGATCCGTAGCTACCCACATAGGACTGAATCACATGTGCGGCAACCACATTCGGTAGAACTTCCTGCAGGATGTCGTTGGGCTTGTTCCGGCCCAGCAGGTTGCCGTGGTACATGGTCTGCATCGAGGTCATGCCGCCCATCCCGGTACCCTGCGTACTGGCCACCAGGCTCGGGTGTACGTAACGCATCACCTCGGCCGGGCTGAAGCCCGCGGACAGGAACGCGTCGACGGTCGCGACGATGTTCCACAGCGCGACCCGGTCGATCGAGGTCGCCATGTCGGGACTGATGCCCCACACCGTCGGGTCGAATCCGGTCGGGATCTGCGCGCCCACCACGCGGGACAGCTTGGTCTTGCGCGGAACCCGGATTTCGGTGCCCGCCTTGCGGGTCACCTGCCAGTCGGTGGAGTCCGGTACCGGTCGCACCACGGTGTGCTCCGGGTCGAACTCGACGAACGCGCGGGCGTCAGCCTCCGACGACACCACGAAGCTGAAGTCCTTGTCCAAGAAGACCGAAACCAGCAACGGGGACGCGTGGTCGGGGTCGATCGCGCCGTCGTCGACGAACTCGCGGATGCCGGTGCGTTCCAGGACCGCGTCGTGGTAGCGCTCCACCAGTTCCGCCTCGTCGACCAGGTCACCGGAAGACGTGTCGTACCAACCCGGTTGCGGGTCGTCCTCCCAGCGGATCAGGCCAGTGGTCCACGCCAGCTCGAGCACACCGGCGGCCGACAGTTCGTTCTCGACCTCCATCTCGAAACGGGTGCGCGACGAGCCGTAGGGGCCGATCTCGGCGCCGCCGACGATGACCACCAGGTCGGCCGGGTCGACGTCGAGGTCGTCCCATTCCGGCGGCGGCGCCGGTGTGTAGCCGCGCGGCGGCGACGGCAGTGCGGCGATGGTGCCCTCGGTCGCCTCGTCGTCCCGCTGCCGGCGTCGGCCGACATCTCCTCGCGGGCCTTGGCGGCCA
>NZ_HG964937.1:245404-455688 GCF_000613245.1 Mycobacterium asiaticum DSM 44297 | reverse complement strand
GACCACCGGTGAGGTCCGCCTTGATCGGCGAACTGGCCGCGGCGACTTTGGATTCCACGTCGCACAGGTCGAGCAGCATCGACGCCATCTCGTCAGTCGAGTAGGTGGTGACGCCGGCCTCTTCGACCGCGGTGACGATGGCGTCGTTGTGGCCCATCAGCCCGGTGCCGCGGGTCCAGCCGATCAGCGCGTGCGCCAGGCTGACCCGTTCCGCCCACGAGGATTCGGCGTGCCAGCGGCTGACCACGGCGTCCAGCGCCGACTTCGCCTCGCCGTAAGCCCCGTCCCCACCGAACATGCCACGGTTGGGCGAGCCGGGTAGCACCACGTGCAGCCGGGACGCGATGTCGCGTTCGGCGCCGATCTTGGACAGCCCGCTGATCAGCCGCTGCACGGCCCACAGCAGGACCTTCATCTCCATCTCGGCGCGAGCGCCTACCTCGGAGAGGTCACCCACCACCCGCGGTGCCGCGAACGGGAACAGCAGGGTCGGCGTCTGCGCGTCCTTGATGTGGATCGACTGCGGCCCAAGGCTTTCGATCTGCTCGGTGCCGATCCATTCGACCAGTCCGTCGATGTCGGAGTAGGACGCCATGTTGGCCGCGACCACCCACAGCGCCGCGCCGAACCGGGCGTGATCGCGATAGAGGTTGCGGTAGAAGGCAAGTCGCTCTTCGTCCAGCTTCGAGGTGGTTGCGATGACGGTGGCGCCGCCGTCGAGCAGTTTGGCGGCCACCGAAGCGGCGATCGAGCCCTTGGAAGCGCCGGTGACCACCGCGATTTCGTTGTGGTGCGGGCCGGGGTTCGGGTTCTCGGCACCGGCGGCGATCCGGCCGTACAGCGAGGCGTGGATCTGCCGGCCCGCGGCCAACGACCTGCCCTGCCACCAGGTGGCCTGGTTGGCGACCACGTGGCCGGCGCCCTCGAACCGCTCCGACAGCCGCACCCAGTCGGCGTCGATGTCGCCCTCGTCGGTCAGCCACAGCTTGACCAGGTCCTCGCGGGCGCTGGCCCACCGGTCGTCGAAGACGACGGCCTTCTTCGCGTCGAACGTCGGCGCCACCAAACGTGGCCAGTCCGCGCCCAATTCGGCCGTGACGAGATCGATCAGCTCGGCGTCGGTGGCCCCGGACGACACAGCCGACGCCGGCTCGTCCAATCCCAGCTGGCCCAACACCAGCCGGGCCGCCGAAGCCAGCACGCCGTCGCGTCCGGTGATCTGGTCGGTGAATTCGCTCAGCGCGGCCGCGTCGACCGTGGCGCCGCCGCCACCGCCGGCCGAAGGCAGCGACACGGCGATACCGCGACGGGCGGCCACCGCGGCCACCGCGGCGTCGATGACCTTGTCCACCGACGCGGCGTCGGCCAGTGCGCCCTCGTGCAGGTGGCCCATCGCGCCCCCACGCACGCTGGTCCCTTCCCGGGTGCCCAGCGCGACCTCGACGGTGACGTGCTTGGCCCAGCCCTCACCCAGCTCCCAAGTCTTGGTGACCCGCTCGGCGATAGCGCCGGGACGCTTGCCCGACGGCCCGAGGACCGTGCGCAACTGGTCGTTGATCGCGTCGGAAAGCACTGGGCCGAACGGCTTGTAGGTGCGGGCGAGCTTGGTCACCTGCGCGCGCAGCCCGGCCAGGTCGGCCTCGGCGGCGCCATCGATGGCACCAAGGTTCAGTTCGGAGCCCAGGTCGACGAGCAACTGGTTGCGCCGCGACGAGGCGCCGTCGGTGATGGACTCGATGGAGTCCAGCTCCTCGATCTGGTCGATGCGCATCTTGGCCGAAATCGCGATCAGGGCCAAGGTGGCGTCGGCCGCGTCGAAGCCAATGTCATCTGGCCTCGGGCCTCCCGACGGCGCGGTCGGTGCCGGCGCCGGGGCGGCCTCGACGGTCGCGGCAGCCTCGGGCGCGGCGTCGGAATCCCCCGCCACCTCCGCGGGCTCGTCCTCCGGCTCCGGGTCGGTGTCGGTGGCGAACAGCACCGCGGCGTCGCGCTCGGCGTTGAGCACTTCGATTGTGCTGTGGGCGTATTCGGGCAGTTTGAGGGTGTTGGTGGCCAGGCCGGCGACGGTCGGCGAGGTCTTCACACCGATCTCGACGAACCGCTCCACACCCAGGCCGCCGGCGGCTTCCTCGGTGAACAGCAGATCCTGCGTCTCGATCCAGCGGACCGGGCTGGCGAATTGCCAGGCCAGCAACTCGATCAACACCTTGCGGGCCAGGTCACGCGGCCGCTCGTTACGCCAGGTGTCGTAGTCGGCGAGGATCTCGTCGAGCGGCTCGGCCGGCACCAGATCGCGGATCTCCTGGATGAAGTCGCGGTCGAGGGTGAACGGCCGCGGCACCAGGTTGGGGATGTAGCGCCCGAGGATCACCTCGGGATCCTTGTCGCGCGGCATCAGCCGCTCCAGCGAGCGGCGGAACTCGTTGACGCCCACCCGAAGCACTCGGGAATGGAACGGCACGTCGATGCCGGGCACCAGGATGAAAGACCGCTTGCCGCCGGTGATTTCACGGCGCCGCTCCACCTCGGCCTCCAGCGCTTCGAGTCCGCGCACGGTTCCGGCGATCGCGTACTGCGAGCCCCGCAGGTTGAAGTTGACGATCTCTAGGAACTCACCAGTATTCGCCGCGATCCTTGCCACGAACTCGGTGACCTCGTCGTCCGGCAGATCGATCTGGGAGGGCCGGATGGCGGCCAGACGGTAGTTGGAGCGCCCCAGCTCGTCGCGCGGGACGATGTCGTGCATCTTCGAACCGCGGTGGAAGACCGCCTCCAGCAGCGCGTCGAGTTCGAAAACACCGCTGACGCAGGCCAGCGCGGTGTATTCACCGACCGAGTGGCCGCAGGTGATCGCGCCTTCGACGAACGCGCCCTGCTCACGCATCTCGGCGACCTGCGCGGCCGCCACGGTCGCCATTGCCACCTGGGTGAACTGCGTGAGGAACAGCACGCCGTCGGGATGGTGGTAGTGCACACCACTGGCGATGATGCTGGTGGGGTTGTCCCGGACCACGTGTAACACCGAGAAGCCCAGCGTGTCACGGGTGAATTTGTCCGCCTCGTCCCAGACCTTGCGGGCCGCCTTGGACCGGGCCCGCACGTCCATGCCCATGCCCTTGTGCTGGATGCCCTGACCGGGGAACGCGTAGACGGTCTTCGGGGCGGCCAGCCGTGCGCTGGCCGACATGACCAGGTCCGAGCCGATCCGGGCGCTGACCTCCAAAACCTCTGCACCCTGGTCGATTCCGACCCGCTCCACGCGGAAGTCCACCTCGTCACCGGGCCGCACCATGCCCAAAAACCTCGCGGTCCAGCCGACCAGCCGCGCCGGGGGCCGGGCCTGTCCGTCGGTGGCGGTGACCGCGTGCTGCGCGGCGGCCGAGAGCCACATGCCGTGCACGATGGGCGATTCCAGGCCGGCGAGCAGCGCCGCGGCCTTGTCGGTGTGGATCGGGTTGTGATCACCCGACACGACGGCGAAGGGGCGCATGTCGACCGGCGCACCGACGGTGACGTCGCGGCGACGTCGCCGCGGGGTGTCGGTGGCGTTTTCTGAGACCGCTCCCCCGGCTCGCGCCGGGTCGGAGAGTTCGGCCGGGCCGGTGCGGCCCAGGATCGCGAACCGCTCCTCCATCGTCGCGATGGTTGCGCCGTCGCTTCCGGTGACCGTGACCAGCACCGGCACCACCCGGCCCATGTCGGTGTCGGTGGCCGCCGAAGCCGTTGCGGTGATGGTCAATTGGGCCGAAACGGCAGGCAGCCGGCCGGCCAGCCGGACCGCGTGGTCCAGATGCACCAGGCTGAGCAGTCCCTCCACCACGGGCACGCCGGTGTCGGTCGTCGCGGCGCCGATCGCGGCGAACACCGCGGGCCAGCACAGGCCCACCAGCGCGTCGGGCACGGTGGTGAGACTGGGCGCCAGCGGCTCACCGAACGTGGCCGTGACCCCGGTGTGGTCGGCGACCCGTTCGGGGTCCCAGTCGACCGTCAGCGTGGCGGCGCCGTCGTGGACGTCGGGCAGTGACTCGGGCCCGTCGGCGCCGGCGGCGATCGCGAGCACCGAACGCATTGCAGCGGTGGCGTCGTCGGTGGACACCACGGGAATGCCGCCGTCGACGGTGTTGGCGGGCAACCGCAACACGATGTCAATCCAGGTGCCCGAGATCGGAACGCTGAGCACGACGCTGGTCCCGTCCGGGTTGACCTGGAGCCGGGATCCGGTGGAAGTGTGTGTGGCGGTGCGGTTTTCGTGGACCTGCCAGTCGCCCGGCTCGGCGATCCGGTGCACCGGGTTGGTGGTCGTCCGTCCCGCCCACAGCACGTCGGGCGCGTCGAGCACGACCGCCAGCGGGCCACGCACGTCCGGACGGCCCAACCGGCGCGAGGTGACGTCCTCAGGCTTGACGCCGGTGGCGAGCACCTCGTCTATGGCGGCCTGCTCGAACCGGTCCAGCAATTCACCGACCGGTTCGTCCAGCCGGGTGATACCGGCCACCGCCGCCGGGCCTGGGATGATGCACACCTGGTCGGCGTCGTAGCGGGCGTCATGCGCCTGCCACAGCGAGTCGCTGCGCCACCAGCGGCGCACGTCCTTGTCGATCACCGGCACGAAATTGACCGGCTTACCCAGGGTCTTGCACAGGGTGACGAAGAACGGCACATCCGCGGGATGCAGCTGGACGGTTTCGGCGTCTGGGTAGCGCTGAAGCAGCGTGGCGATGGCCTGCTCGGGATTCTCCAACTGCGCTGCGTCGGCGAAAAGGGTTTCGATGGGGCCGGAATCCTTTGGGTGCAAACGCGCTTCGGTGCGCTTGAGCATCTCCTCGAACCGGTCGCGCCAGGTGTCGGCCAACCACGGGCTGCCCGGGGCGGCGGTGTCGGCGGTGGAATCGCCGTCGCCGATGGCCAGCTCGACGTAGCGACGCAGCCATTGCAGGTAGGTCATCTCCGCCACGTCGCCGAAGTAGGGCTTGGCGGTCCTGGCCATCGCGGCGATGATCTCGTCACGTCGGGCGGCGACGGCATCCGCGTCACCGGCGACCTCGTCGAGCAACTGACCGCACCGCGAGGCGCTGTTGTCGATCTCGTGGATGTCGGCGCCGAGCTGGCTACGGCTGGAAGCCATGCCGCCCTGGGCTTTTCCGGCGCTGATCCACTGGTCGGTGCCCTGGGTTTCGACCAGCATCCGCTTGACCGACGGCGAGGTGGTCGCCTCCAGCGTGGCCATCGCCGCGGTGCCGACCAGAATGCCGTCGACCGGCATCAGCGGGAAACCGTATTCCTGCGCCCAGCGACCGGACAGGTATTCCGCGGCGCGCTCGGGCGTGCCGATGCCGCCGCCGACGCAGACGGTGATGTTGGACCGCGACCGCAACTCGGAGTAGGTCGCCAGCAGCAGGTCGTCGAGGTCTTCCCAAGAATGGTGTCCACCGGCTCGGCCGCCTTCGACGTGCATGATCACCGGCTTGGTGGGCACCTCCGTGGCGATGCGGATCACCGAGCGGATCTGCTCGATGGTCCCGGGCTTGAACACGACGTGGCTGATCCCGATGTCGTTGAGCTCTTCGATCAGCTCGACGGCTTCCTCCAGGTCCGGGATGCCGGCACTGACGACGACGCCGTCGATTGCCGCGCCGGACTGACGGGCCTTCTGCACCAACCGCTTGCCGCCCAGTTGCAGCTTCCACAGATAGGGGTCGAGGAACAGGGCGTTGAACTGATAGGTGCGACCGGGGTCGAGCAGTCCGGACAGTTCCTGGATGCGGTTGGCAAAGATCTCCTCGGTGACCTGGCCGCCACCGGCCAGCTCGGCCCAGTGCCCCGCATTGGCGGCCGCGGCGACGATCTTGGCGTCCACAGTGGTCGGTGTCATGCCGGCCAGCAGGATCGGCGACCGGCCGGTGAGCCGGGTGAACTTCGTCGAAAGCTTCACCCTGCCGTCGGGAAGGCAGACCACCGTCGGGGCATAGCTCGACCAGGCGCGGGCGACCTCCGGGGTGGCTCCGACGGTGAACAGGTTGCGCTGACCGCCGCGGGTGGCCGCGGGCACGATGCCGATGCCCAGCCCGCGGATGACCGGGGCGGTGAGGCGGGTCAGGATGTCGCCGGGACCGAGGTCGAGAATCCACCGGGCGCCCGCGTCGTTCACTCGGGTGATCTCGTTGACCCAATCGACCTTGTCAACCAGGATCGCGTTGGCGAGCTCCCGCGCCAGCGCGACATCGAGGCCCACCTTCTCCGCCCAGCCGCCGACGATGTCGATGCCGTCGGCCAGCCGGGGGGTGTGGAAGCCCACCTCGACCTTCACCGGATCGAAAAGGGGCGCGAAGACGTCGCCGCCGCGGACTTTGTTCTTGCGGTCGGCTTCTTCCTTCTCCGAGATCTGGTTGCAGTAAAGCTCGAAGCGGGATAACTGCTCGGGCGTCCCGGTGATGACCACCGATCGGCGGCCGTTGCGGATGGACAGCACTGGTGGCAGCACCGTCCGGACGTCCTGGGCGAACTCGTCGAGCAGTTGGCCGATGCGTTCCGGGTCGGCGTTGGTCACCGACACCATCGGCGGACGGTCACCGAGCACCGAGATACCGCGCCGGCGGGCGACCAACGTGCCAGCGGCACCGATGAGCTGGGCCATCGCCAGCAGCTCGACGTCGCGCGTTCCGGAAGCCTGCAGCGCCTCGACGGCCAGCACGCCAGCGGAGTGTCCCGCCAGGGCCACCGGCGGCGTCTGGATCAGGTCCATGCCCTGACGGGCCAGAGCACGGATGGCCGCCAGTTGGGTCAGCAGCACGCCCGGGATAGAGACAGCTGACGATGTCAGGTGCTTGTCGGAGGGAACGGTGTCCTCGGCGGCCAGCGCACGTACCCATTGCAGCGGTTCAAAACCGATCGGACGAACCACGACCAGTTCATTGGCGACCGGCTCCAGCAGCAGCTCGACCTCGCCGACGAGGGTAGCCAGCTCCGATTCGATTCCCGCACCCGACACCAGCTCTTCGAGGGTTTCCAGCCAGGCGCCGCCTTGGCCGCCGAAGGCGACGGCATACGGCTCACCTGCCGTCAGGCGATCCACCAGGGCACGAGCGTTGGACGAGCCACTGTCATCACGGTCTGCGGACACCCGGTCGTGCTCGTGGATCGTCACTTCGTTCTCCCTATATGCGTCTTTTGCGTCGCGGGCCCGTTCAGCGGTTGTGGACCCCTTCCCCCGCGCGGGCCTGTGACTTCGGGCGATTCCGCGTCGAATCACGGCCGATGGTCGTCTGACCGGTGCGTTGAACGGGCGGCCGGCACGTCGTCGAGCGGCGCCATGCGTGCACCAAGTCCCAATAAGAGTGTCATAAGGACCTATACGGATTCTTGGCGTCGCTTGGTTACTGGCGAGTTCTACGCGCGGGTAACCGTGTTGTGGGTAACACCGGTTCAAACCGCCGGCGTGGGCCCCGCCGACAAACGTGCTGCATGCAGGTGGTTACGGTCGAGTAGCTATAACTGCGCTGTTCAAAGCAGTATTGTTACCAAATCGTTATCTCAAAATTTTTGGGCGGCGCGGGCACCTGCCATCGAGCCGGCCACAGCTCAACAAATTCACCGGTGTAGCCGACGACGAAAATTGAGCGAACGAGTGTTTGCTGGAATGGGTACCGGAGTCTTAGAAACTCCGGCGGTCAGGCCCACTGCCCGAATTGCGGTTTGATGATCTCGTTGATATCGACCCCGACGCCCCCGACGGTTCGCTTGTCTATCTCGACCTGATGCAGGTGCGCGGCCGGGTGGGTGTATCCCTTCGGGGAGCCCCAGTTGTGCTGCCAGAAATAGGCGCCGAGGCCGTCGTTCGCCGCCCACTCGATGGTCTTGGAGTTCGCGTACACACCGGTTCGTTGATGCCCGATGACCGACTCCCAAGACCGCAGGTAGGGCACGATCTGGTTCTTGTACTGCTCGAGTGACGGATTGTCGTCGATCGAGGCATAGATCGGGGCACTGGCCGGACCACCGGCGGCGGTGTGCAGCTCGGCACCGCGCCTGGCATGCTGTACGCCCGCGGCGGCCCCGCCTAACCAGTCGGACGTGCTTCCCTTGCCGAACTGGTAACACGAGACGATCTTGAGCCCACTCGCGTGCAGGTCCTTCGCCTCGGCGAGTTGGATCGGCTTGCCCAGCATCCAGGCTCCGCCGGGCCGTCGGTCAGAGACGTAACGGATGGCGCCGACCGCGCCCGCCGCCTTGATCTGACTTGCCGGGATGACGCCGGCCGCGTAGTCCAGCAGAGTGCCCAGCGATGCCGACGCTGGAGGTGCATTGAATGGCGCGGCGGCGACGCCCAGGCCTACCAGGCCCGGAGCGGCCGCGGCGAATTTGAGCACGTCGCGCCGGGAAACGGACATGCGCCACAGGGTACGACAAGTTCATCAATCGTCACATTGACCACACCCATCACCAAGGCATCACATTGGCAACGGTGTTCCAGCTCGCGTGCGTACACGACACCCTCGCGATGATTGGCCCGGATCTTGCTGTCTCTATAAAGTTAGTAAAGTTAGGGCCAACTTGACCGGCACCGATTGCCGACGGGAGTTCCGATGGATCACGACCAGCTCATCGACCTCACCCGACGCGGTCTGAAGTTGGCCCGCGACAAGACAACCGACCTCGCGCCGACACCGCACCGGGTTGATGCCCGCGAATACACCTCCCTCGAGCGGCATGAGCGTGACAGGGCCATGGTGGCGGCGAGCCCGCAACTGGTCGGCTATGTCTCGGAATTGCCGCGGCCGGGCGCGTTTTGCACGAAGACGGTAATGGGCAGGTCCATCCTGCTGACCAGGACAGCCGACGGGTCCGTCAAAGCATTCGACAACGTCTGCCTGCATCGCCAAGCGCAGGTGGCCTCGGGCTGTGGCATGGCCAAGCGGTTCACCTGCCCCTACCACGCCTGGACCTACGACAATGCGGGCCGGCTGGTTGCGGTGCCGGGCCGCGAGGGCTTTCCCGATACGACGCTCAAGGCCGACGGCTTGACCGAGCTGCCGGCGGCCGAATTCGCCGGGTTCCTCTGGATCGCACTGAAGCCCGGAGCAATCCTGGACGTCGGGGCACATCTGGGACCGCTGGCCGAGGAGCTCGACTCATGGGGCATCGGACGCTGGTCACCGCTGGGCGAGAAGGTGCTTGACTCCCCGATCAACTGGAAACTGGCGATCGACACCTTTGCCGAGAACTATCACTTTGCGACCGTGCACGAGAAGACTTTCGCCACGATCGCCCGCAGTAACTGCACGGTGTTCGACGCGTTCGGGCCGCATCACCGGCTGATCTTTCCCCTCAACACCATCCTGGACCTTGACAATGTCCCGGAGGACCAGTGGATCCCGTTCAACAACCTGGTCGTCATCTACGCGCTGTTCCCCAACATCGTGATCTCGGTGACGATGGCCAACGGTGAACTATTCCGGGTCTATCCCGGCGATCGGCCGGGCCGCTCGATTACCGTTCACCAGAACTCGACACCGCTGGACATCTCCGACGAGTCGGTGGCCGCGGGTGCGCGCGCCGTCTTCGAATACGCACACGCCACCGTGCGCGACGAAGACTACCGCTTGGTGGCAGGCTTGCAGGCAAACCTGGAATCCGGTGCGCGCGAACAACTTCTATTTGGCCGCAACGAGCCCGGCTTGCAGCACCGCCATATCGAGTGGCAGCGCGCCGTCGACTCACTCCGCTGACAGCGCAGTGCTCAGGTCGTCGAGAATGGCGGCCACCGGGCCCTGCTGGTCGGTGCGCAGTTTCGCCACCAATTCCAGCGCCCCTTCGCGATGGCCGGATTCCACCAGCGTCGTCAGTCGATCGACCGCGGCTTGCAGTTCAGGGTCGGCGGATTCGTCATTGGCCACGGTGGTCGCGAGCACCTCAAGCAACTCCCAATCTCGATACAAAGCCAACGACCGCTCATTGAAAGCGAAGGCCGTCACCGGTTCACCCGCCAGCGTGCCGCGGTACCGATACGGCCCCTCCATGTACTCGATCGGCAGGCAATGTGCTGGCGCGCCCACCAGCGGCTCCCCGATGATGTCCAATTGCAGGGCGGCGCAAGTGATTCGGTGGCGATCCGGCATGTACCGGGCCTTGACCGGTGGGCGGATCAGGGGCGTGATCGAGTCGGGCCAGCGGACGTAACTTGCGATCGTCACTTCGAAATCCTCGAAGCACTCCGCCGGCCGGGAATCTGGATAGCTCGTGGTGATACCGGTAAACGGTTGCAGCGCATTGTGATCGGTGCGCAGGAACTGGCGCCAGATGCTCATGTCGACGCCGTTGTCGAAGTTGATCGTGCGCCATTCGTGCGACCTGGTCCGCGGCGGCTCCCCGCTGCCACCCCCGGCATACTTCGGGAACCACTGCCGGTCGACATGTCCGGCCGTTCCGGTGACCTGCTCCTCCCGGTCGCCCCAGCGCAACGTTCCGGTCATCCGCATCCCGGTCTGGAAGTAGGAATATGTGTCATCCTGGCCGAAGCAGGCGATTTTGCCGTCGTAGGTTGAGGCGCCCAGCGGCGTTGGCGCGCGCGTCGGCGTGACGGTCAGGTCCAAGCGCATGAGTCGCCCATCCTGATCCGTGCCGACCAGGCTCACCTCGTAGGTGTAGGGCAGTAACTCGCCGGCGGTGTCGCGACAGGTGATCCAGCTGGCGGCCCCCATACCGGTTTGATACGCAAGATCCAAATGGCCTACCGCCGTGGACAGTTTGGGCCCTCCGCCCCGTTCCATGCTGACCGGCGGCATGTCGTAGTCGGTATAGGTGCCGTAGTCACCGGTGTCGAGGTCGAACAACGCCAAGGTGTAGAAATCGGCGACGATCGTCCCGCCCGGGCGGTTCCGGTTGAAGATGGTCAGGAACGCATACGAGCGGTCGGTGCCGGCCGCGAGTTCTCCCGCGAGGAACCAGGTGTCGGACTCCTGTCCGGGATGCTGGCCTTCGGCGGCGGGGAAATCCAGCTGGGGATCGCCGGGAACGAGTTCAAACGGATAGCTGCGCCAGTCGCTGGTCATGTGATGCCTCGCCTCAGGGGGAATGTCGTCCGGCTTGTCACAGCGAAAATCCGCTTTTTTGCTATGTTAGCATCAATAGCGAACTTAGGCGTCTCCTGCCCTGAGGTGGTGTCCGTGATGACGGCGAATCCCCGCTCCTACGACCAACTTTTCATCGGGGGGCGGTGGCGTCAACCGTCCACATCCAAGCGGATCTCGGTCATCTCGCCGCACTCGGAGCAACCGATCGCGCACGTGCCGTCCGCCGGTCCGGCCGATGTCGACGCTGCCGTGCTCGCCGCCCGGCATGCGTTCGACAACGGACCCTGGCCCCGACTCGCCCCCCAGGAGCGAATCCGCAAAGTCGAAGCGTTGGCAGCGGTCTATGGGCAACACATCGACGAGATGGCCGACCTAATCACCGCACAGATGGGCTCACCCCGCAGCTTCAGCCGGCTCGGGCAGGCAGCCGGTGCCGCCTCGATGATTCATCTGGCGCTGGCCACCGCGCGCGACTTCCCTTGGGTGGAGCGCCGCCGCGGTGTGCTCGGTGAAGCGCACCTGCGCCGCGCACCGGTAGGCGTGGTCGGGGCGATCGTGCCGTGGAACGTGCCGCAGTGTCTGATCATGCCCAAGCTGATCCCGGCCCTGCTCGCCGGCTGCCCGGTGATCATCAAGCCGGCACCCGAGACACCTTTGGACGCTTTGTGGTTGGCCGAGATGATCGAGCAGGCTCAGCTGCCTGAGGGTGTCGTTTCGGTGATCACCGGCGGACCCGAGGTGGGCGAGGCGCTGGTGCGGCATCCCGGCGTGGACAAGATCGCCTTTACCGGTTCCAGTGCCACCGGCCGGCGCATCGCCGCCCTGTGCGGCGAACAACTCAAACGGGTGAGCCTGGAACTCGGGGGCAAGTCGGCGGCGATCGTCCTCGATGATGCCGACATCACTAAAACGGTAAGCGGATTGAAGACAGCCGGGTTGATGAACAACGGTCAGGCCTGCGTCGCCCAGACGCGCATTCTCATCAGCCGGCGCCGGCACGACGAACTCGTCGACGCGCTGGCCGGCATGATGTCGACGTTGACCGTCGGTGACCCCACCGATGACAAGACCGACGTCGGACCCCTTGTCGCGCAACGTCAACAGCAGCGGGTGCAGGACTACATCCGATCCGGCCAGCAACAGGGCGCCCGGATCGTCGTCGGCGGCGCCGACAGCCCCGCACCGCACGGTTGGTACGTGCGCCCCACCCTGTTCACCGATGCTGACAACGGCATGCGCATCGCCCGCGAGGAGATCTTCGGTCCCGTGTTGACGGTGCTCACCTACACCGACGAAGACGACGCGGTCCGCATCGCCAATGACAGCGACTACGGTCTGGCCGGTTCGGTGTGGACCGCCGACACCGCGCATGGCCTCGAAATCGCGGCGCGGGTGCGGACCGGCACCTACGGCATCAACATGTACATGCTCGACATCAGCACTCCGTTCGGAGGGTTCAAGCACTCCGGGATCGGGCGTGAGTTCGGCCCCGAAGGGCTTGACGAGTACGTGGAACTGCAATCCGTGGCGTGCAACGGGAAACTGCCGCCGCTCAACGAGGAGGGGGCAGCTGCAAAGTGATGTCCACCGGACAGCACAGCGCGTCGTGCTGGTTGCGGACCTCAATCCGCAGGTCCACCAGATATCGTGGCGGGTCCACGGAGGTGTCACAGCGCTTGGCCACTATTCGGCCCCGGCCGATCATGGTGTCTCCGGCGTAGATCGACCCCGTCAATCGCATCGATCGCCGCACCACGCGGCTGCGCGGACCTGCCCAGTCGGTGGCGATGCGGTCGGCGAATCCGGCCAGATGCATGGTGTTGACGTAGATCGTGGGATTCCCTTGGCTCTGCGCGTAATCCGGGTCGAAATGACCGGGAAAGTAGTCCCAGGTGGCACCGGCGTTCTCGATCACCCGTTGGTAGGTGATCTCGTCGACGACCTCGGGCAGGTCGGCGGGAACGCTCAACGCGTTCCATTCCGGTTCGGTCACGACGGCGCGCCGGGAGTGAAGCGGAACAACGTGTTTCGCGATCGGGCGACGACGGCGCCGTCTTGACGGCGGTAGGTCTCAAGCGTCTCGACGAAGTGACCGATGCCCAGCCGGGTGCGTTTCTCCGGTGACACCGACACCAGTTCCTCGACCGCGGTGAGCCGGTCACCCTCGACGATCGGGTGCAGATATTCGACATCGTTGGCGGCGTTGATGAAGGTGGTGCCCGGCAGCGGAACCCGCAGCGCCAGTGCCGCGGCAGGCGGGCGCCCGCCGGGTTGCCAAGGGGGCGGTATCAGCCAGCCCATCAACAACGCCGGGGGTGCCAACAGTCCGCCCCAGTGTTCGCGGGCGAACTCGGCGTCCCAATACGCGCGGTTGCCGTCGCGGACCAACGACGCGAACAGCTGGATGCGTGCGCCGCTGATCGGGGTCGCCGCCGTCCGCGGTTCGGTCGTCGCGCCGACCATGCGCAGCGCGTCCTCGTAGGTGCCCACGGCCAGCTGGTAACTCAGGCTCTGGTCCACGATCACATGACGAGATGGCGGCTCGACACGGAATCCCACACGAGTTCGCGTGAGGTGAAGTACCACCCGCCTCGCTCGTAGATGAGCTGATCCGCGAAGACGCCGGTGACCGGCGCGCTGACGTCAGCGTCGGCTGCGGCGAAAAGTATCGCCACGCAATGCTGGGTTGCGTTGACTCCGTCGACGTGGATCTCGTTGTCCACGGTGACCAGACGTCGCCCTCTGGCGCCGTCGAACGCCTCGCGCAGATCGGTGAAGGGCTCACCGTCGCGGACGTAGCTGGCGCCCGAATGGCGGAACGTGGCGATCCAGTCGTCCCGGTTGCCCTCGGAGTATGCCCGATTGTGCCGCGCGGTCAGATCCAGAATGCCCGCACGGCCGGTCGCGGCGTGCAGCATCTGCTGTTCCTGATAGGTCATCGTCATCGTTGTCTCCAACCTTGCCTTTCACCGGCTCACAATGTATCCGTGGGTTTCACGATCCCATGCGCTCGCGCTCACGCCACGGGCCCGCAACACGTCCTTACGTATCCGGCCGATGACGTTCTTGGGAAGTTCATCGACGGTATCGACGAATCGGGGGACGCAGAAGTACGGCATGCGGGCGGCGCAGAAGTCCAGCAGGTCCGCGTAATCGAGTGCGGCACCGGGGCGCACCGTCACGGCGACCAGGATGTCGTCCTCGCCGAGATCGCTGGGTACCGCGACCGCGGCGGCCTCCTGAACCGCCGGGTGACTCATCACCACGGTTTCGACTTCCACCGATGACACGTTCTCGCCGCGGCGGCGCAGCGAGTCCTTGACCCGGTCCACGTATGTCAGGTTGTGCCCCGCATCGAGCTTGCCCAGGTCGCCGGTGTGGAACCACTCCGGATGCGGGTCCACTTGAAGTGCGGGATGCCAGTCGGGATGCACATATCCCTGGCTCATGACACCAGGGAACAGCGGTCGGCAGGTGATCTCGCCGACGGACCCGGCGGGCACCGCTACACCGGCGTCATCGACGATGCGCACCTCGAAATTCGGATTGAGCCGGCCAGACGTTCCCGGAACCCCCTCGTCGGCAACATTTTTGACTGCGAGCGGAAAGGCTTCGGTCATGCCGTACATGGTCACGATGCGACAGCCGTAGCGCTGCTCGATCGCGCGGTAGGAGTTCGCGTCGATCGGTGCCGCGGAGATGAACCGCAACGGCAACTGCGCGTCACGCGGATCCGGCGGCAGGCTCAGCAACATGGTGACCATCGCACCCGCGCCCACGAACCCCACCGCACCGCGGGTGCGCACCTCCTCCCACACCTCGCGTGGATGAAAGCCGGCTGCCAACGCGGTGGTTCCGCCGACCAGCAGTGGTGCAAGCACGCTGGGTGCCGCGCTCAAATGAAACAGCGGCATCGCGGTCCACAGCACCTCCCCCGCGCTGAACTGCCACGCCTGGGCGGCGGTAGCGGCCACCGTGAAGAGGTAATTCCAGGATGTGGCAACTGCTTTCGACGGACCCGTGGTGCCCGAGGTAAAGAACAGCGCGCCGAGATCGTCCGATGCCGCGGGGTTGTCGCCTGTCGCACCGCCGTCGTCCAGCGCAGCGGCGAGTGCCTGATCAATCACTACAATCTGGGTGTCGCGGTCGAGATGTCCGGCGATCTCGTCCACCCGCTGCCGCCGAGCCGAGTCGGTGAGAATCAGCTTGGCTCGCGACAACCGCAGGTTGTGCAGCAGGAAGTCACCCTTGTTGGCGGCGTTGACCGCGGCGCTCACCGCGCCGACATATGCCGCACCGAGCCAAAAGTAGACCCATTCCGGACATGTCGCGGTGAACAGGGCCACACCATCGCCAGGACCGATTCCATGGTCCGCCAACAGTTTTGCCGCGGCGCGGGATCGCTGCCGCAGCTGCGCGAAGGTGATGTCACTACCTGCCACCGACATCATGACCCGATCGGGATATTGTTCGGCGCGGCGATCGAGCACGGCTGGCACGGTGAACCGGTCGACACCGAAGTCGGCGGGCGCCGGAGGTCCCATCAGGCCGGTGCGGCCGCCGGGTCCGGCTCGCCGTCGGCGGTGTAGCCGAAATCGTCGGGCGACGGTTGGGTACCGGGGTAGAAGCGGTGCGCCCAGCGGCGCAGTGCCGCATAGTCGTGCGCCTCTTCCGGCGCCAGGTTGGGCTTCTCCAAATACTTCATGTTCTCCCAGGTGAAGAAGTCCTGTTTGATGACTTCCTGTTGCAGCGCCAGGAATTTGGCCGCGCGGCCCGTAGGCGCATCACCGTCGTCACCGGGCTCACGAATGGAGGCCTGGGTGTAGAAGTAGTCGGTGTAGTCCTCGTCTACCGGTGTCTGGCCGGTGACCTGGACGGTGGCTACCAGGTCGCTGGGAAAGCGCACGATGCCGAGCCCCAACGAGTAGTTGTCGTAGATGATCTTGGCGTCGACCGGGCCGTTGGGCGTCAGCCAGGTCTTGGCGCGGCCACCCCCGAAATGCGCGTTGACCGTGGCGTGCAGGTGATATCCCGAGACCTCGAACGATGCCGTGTTGGCCGGGTTGGCGGCCTTGTGCACGTACTGGACGTGGTAGGGGTCGGCGGCGTTTTCAATAATCATCTGCGCGTGCACCTTGACGCGGTTGACCATCCGCGTGTGTGGGTGCAATGGGTAGTACTCGTTGGTTTCCAGTTCGGGGAGCACAGGCGGCTGCCAGTACGGTGCGCGGCCGTGGCGCTCGTGCCAAACCAGGATGAAGCCGTACCACTCGGTGACAGGGTACGTGCGCACGCGGACGTTGTTCTTGCAGCCGATCTTGCTGTACGGAATCAGCGCGTTGGTGCCATCGCCGCGCCACTGCCAACCGTGCCAGGGACAGACGATGTGTTCGCCCTCGACGGTGCCACCGACGCCCATGTTGGCGCCGAGGTGCTGACAATAAGCGTCCAGGACGTGCACCTTGCCGGTGGCGGTGCGGAACAGCACCAACTCCTCGCCGAAGTAGTGCACGCGCTTGACCTGACCGGCGACCAGATCGGAGGCGAAGCCGACGATGAACCAGCCCGTCGGGAAGCGGTAGGTGGACAGCGCAATGCCCGAGGACCCGAACTCCCGCTCGGACGGGTCCGCTGTGGCGTCTGGTGCAGTTTGCGTCACGAGTTCTCCGTTTTCCCACGCGGCCGCGCGGCGACGAGGCCGCCCGCGCAGCCGCGGTTCGACGACTGCGTCTATTTTTACTATTTTAGACATTGAACGTCAATGTGGACGCTCAGGCCATTCGGCGCCCGACCGAGCTTCGGGGCCAATGGCATTGCGCCATCTCAGTTCTCGCGCGTTACTCGACAATACGCAGCGCGGCCCGCGGGCATTGGTCCACCGCGGCGCGCACGTCGATCTCCCGGTCCGGGGGCACCGGCCCGTCGGCGATCTGCACGACGTCCTCATCACCCAACTCGAAGATGTCCGGCGCGATGGATTCACAGAACCCATTGGCCTCACACATATCCGCGTCGACAATCACCCGCATGGGCTGCCCCTTTCCCTAGAGACCCACTGGCCGGGTCCCGATCACCCCGCCGGCGGCGAGGCGCGCGAGTTCTTCCTCGGTCAGTCCGCACTGATCGCACAGTACGTCTTCATTGTGCTCCCCCAGCGTCGGCGGGGGCCGCCGCAGCCATTCCCGCTGGCCGTCGAGCAGCGCGAACGGTGGGGTCGGATACCGGCCGGTGCCGGTGCGGGGATGGTGCAGGGTCTCGAGGAAACCGCGCGCCCGAAGTTGCAGATTCTCGGTGACCAGCGACGGTGATACGACGGGGGCGGCGGGCACGCCTGCCTGCGCCAACCGCTCCACCGTGCCATCAAGCGGTTGGCCGGCGAACCAGTCCTGTAGTCGCCGGTCGATCTCGTCGGCGCGTCGCTGCCGCCCGGCGCTCGTGGACAGATCTGCGCCCGCCAACGCGGCTAGACCGACCAGTTCGACCAGCGCCGACCACTGCCGGTCATCGCAGATGCTGACCGCGATCCAGTCGTCCGCGCCGGCGCAGCGGTAGATGTTCTGCAGGGCTCCGCCGTGGCCCCGATTGCCGCGGCGCTCCAGCGTTTTGCCGTACACCTCGGCTTCGATGGGCTGGATTGCGGTGGTGTTCAGCACGGTTTCGAGCATCGGCAGTTCCACTTGCTGACCGGTGCCGGTGCGCTCCGCAAAATTCAGGGCGGCCGTTACCGCGAACGCGGCGTGCACGCCGGCCAGCGGATCACAGGCGCCGCGCGGGGTGACCGGCGGCGCTTCGGGCAAGCCCGTCACCCACGTCAGGCCGCCGATCTGTTCCATGGTGGGCGCGAACCCGACCCGTTCCCGCCAAGGCCCGTCCAAACCGAATGCCGGCATCCGGACGACGACCAAATTCGGGTTGATCCGCAACAGCACATCGGCGGTGAGGCCGAAGTGATCCATCACCCGCGGGGAGAAGTTCTCGATCACCACATCTGCACCGGCGACCAGGGTCCGGAACAGTCCGCGCCCCTGCTCGGACCCCAGATCCAGTGTGACGGAACGCTTGTTGGTGTTCATGGCGTGAAAAACCCAGCCGTACTCCCACCAGTCGTCCACATCGGTGCGCATACCACCCGAGTAGCGGATGCCGTCGGGACGCTGGATCGACTCCACCTTGATCACGTCGGCACCGAACGCGGCCAGCAGATGCGTGGCCGCCGGGCCGGCCCAGAACGCGGTCAGGTCGACGATTCGCACACCCTCCAGCGGCAACCCGGCGACCGCCGAGCCAGGACTGAATTCCCTTGCCGTCCAGACTGGTTCGTTGTTGTCCGCGCCGATATCGGGTGTCTGTCCTACCGCCGAAGGAGCACACCGCGTCATCAGCCACGGCGGTCGCGGCTGGTGAAAACCGGCCGGGTTGGCGATGAACACCCCGCGTTCGGTCATGTACTCCATGTCCCGGACGGTGGCGCCGTTGCCGAGCGGGGCGATCGGCAACCGGAACAGCTGCCCCAGCTCGACGATCTCGGCGACGGTGCGTTCGGCCATCCAGGGACCGATCGATTCGTAGATGAAGTCGCGGTACTCCCAACGGCCAATCTGAAAGCGCAGCTGCGGGATGTCTTCGAACTGCGGACATTCGACCATGGCTGCGAAGTCCAGCCACTGCTGCCCGGTGACCATCGTGATGCCGACATAGCCGTCCTTGGCTCCGATGATCGAGGGCACTTCCAGGGTGCGGCGCACCGGCGGGACTTGCAGCAGCTGCGAATGCAGCCACTCGCTGCTTTGCATCGCCGTGATGGCCTCGAGCATGGACAAATCCAGATGCTCTCCCCGTCCGCCCCGCTCGACGCGGCGGCGCACCGCCAGGGCACCGAAGGCGGCATATACCCCGCCCATGTACTCGCCGAGGTCACCACCGATCGAAATGGGCGGTCCGGCAGGGTCGCCGCGGAAGCCGGTGCAACCGGACCAGGCCTGGAGGGTGAACTCGGTGGCGGGCCGTTCGGCGTACGGACCGGTCCAGCCGAAATCGGAAATAGTGACGACGACGGCCTGCGCGGACTGTTGCAGCAGCTGCTGCGGATCAACACCCAGCGCTGTGGCGTGCGCACGGCTCCCGGTCACGACGATGACGTCCGCGGCGGCGAGTTCGGCGTGGTAGCGCTCGTCCTCCGGCGGCAGGCTCAGGCTGCGCTTGCCGGCGTTGAGGTAGCAGAACAACGGCGAGGCGGGCCCCTCCACCGGCGAACAGGTCGCCGAGTACCGGCGCAGGGGATCCCCTTGCGGCGGTTCCAGTTTGCGGACCTCAGCGCCGGCGTCGGCCAGCAACTTGCCGCAATAGCTGCCGGCCACGCGGTCACTGATCTCGACGACCCGGAGTTCTTCGAGCGGTGTCGGCCGGCTACCGGCCACGTCACTCACGCGGCTATTTATACCATTACTGCTAAAATAGCTAAGCCAGTCGAGTTCGCGCGCCCGCGGCCGTGTGCTCTGTCCTGCTGTAGGTTGCGAGGAATCGGATGACCGCCCTGGGTATTGGACCCGACGCTCGGCGCCGGCTGTCGGCGCCGAGGATCGCTGAAATCGTAGCCGACGAACTGCGCCGTCAGATCATCGACGGCGAACTGGCCGACGGTGACCTGTTGCCGCGCCAGGAAGTGCTGGTCGACCAGTTCAAGGTGAGCCTGGTGTCGCTGCGCGAAGCCTTGCGGATCTTGGAGACCGAAGGCCTGGTGTCGGTGCGCCGGGGCAATCGCGGCGGCGCTGTGGTGCACGCACCGGCCAAGACCAGCGCTGCCTACATGCTCGGGTTGGTGTTGCAGAGCGAGAACGTCGCCGTCAGCGACCTGGGTGCGGCATTGCAGGAACTTGAACCGGCCTGTGCCGCCCTGGCCGCTCAACGACCGGACCGCGCCGACACCTTGGTGCCCGAGCTCAAACAGGTCAACGAGGCCATGGCCGAGAACCTCGAAGATGGACGGCAATTCACCGAAATCGGCCGCCAATTCCACAATCTCATTGTTCGCGGCTGCGGCAACCACACCATCATCGCCGTCGTCGGCAGCCTGGAAACCCTGTGGTCGAGCCACGAGCGACAGTGGGCCGACGAAAGCTCGGCGCGCGGCACCTATCCGTCGCTGGCCAAGCGACGCGCCGCACTGAATACCCACGTCAAGCTGACCGAGACGATCGCCGAGGGCGACGTGGACCGGGCCAGGCGCATCGCCGGCCGGCACCTCGCGGACACGCAAACCTACGTGCTGTCCGGCCGGCCCGAACAACGCATCCACGCGTTGTCGCCGCAGGCGATGTCACGACCACGGGACATCCGCCGGCCATAGGCCCGCGCTGAGGGAAACCCTTGACAACTCCACGGACCGCATTGGTTACCGGCGGCAGCGGGGGCATCGGAAAAGCCTGCGCCGCCAAGCTTTGTCAGCTGGGTTATGACGTGGTGGTGGCGGCACGCCGCGCCGCGCCGCTGCACGCGGCCGCCGAAGAGATCGGCGCCCGGCCGGTGGTGGCCGATGCGTCGGACCCGGACGGATTCGCCGCCGCGATAGCCGAACTGGACCGGATCGACCTTGTGGTGCACGCGGCCGGCACGCTGGGTGGAACATACGCGCGCAAACAGACTTTCGAGCAGTGGCGGGCCATCATCTCAGCCAATCTCGACTCCTGCTTCGTGGTGACGTCGGCCGTGCTGCCCCGCATGCGTCCGGGTTCGCGCTTGATCTTCATCTCCTCCTCGGCGGCCCACGAACCGATGATGGCGCGAACCGCCTACTCCGCGTCGAAGGCCGGCATGAACGCGTTCGCCCGCGCGCTCGCGATGGAAGTGGACCGCGACGGTATCGCCGTACACCTGGTCACCCCCGGCCCAGTGGAAACCGAGATGTTGCAGGATGTTCCGTTCGAGATGTACGCGATCCAGGCGTCCGACATCGCAGCGGCCGTGGCGTGGTTGGACACCGTCGACCCCTCGGTCGACCTGCCCGAAATCCGGCTCAGCGCGGTAGAACGCGGGCCCTTCGCCCGCCCACCGGTGGTGCCGACCGAAGCCCGCCGGCGCGCTATCGCACAGCGTGCGGAGAGTTCTTGATCACCGTCTCGCCGAACTCGGCCAGTGACGCCGGGGCGGCGAAATCGGCGAACCAGACATAGACGCGTTCCACGCCCTGGGTGGTCAGCCCCACGAAATGGGAGGTCAGTTCGTCGGCATCACCGCAGACCAGACCCACTCCGAGGTGACCGAACCGGCGCGTGCTGACCTCGCGCACGGTCGCCGGGTCGTCCCCCGTCCGCACGAAACCGACCATCTGCTGAACCGAGATCCGCGCAGAGCCCGCCGCATCGACCAGTCGCGGCAGCCGGTCGAGGTAGTTTGCCTGCAGGTTCCACCAATCCGCGTGCTCGGCAACCAGTTTCATCATCCGGCGACCGCTGCCGCCGAGCACCAGCGGAATCGGGTCGGTGGGCGTCGGCTGCTGCTCGCCGGACCAGTAGCGCTTGATGGCGGCCAGGTGGCGGCCGAGCTGTTCGACGCGGGCCACCGGATCTTGCTGACCCACCTTGAATTTGGTGAACTCAGCGGGCCAGGATCCCGAACCGAGACCGAGGTCGAAGCGGCCTTCGGACGCCGCGGACAACGTGACGGCTTGCTTGGCGAGCACCGCCGGATGCCGGAACGCGTCGCAGAGTACGAGGTGGCCGACCCGCAACCGACGCGTCCTGGCCGCCACCCAGGTGGCAATGCCCATTGCCTCCCAGATGTTTTCACCCGGCTGACCGGGGGCCTCGAGATGATCGATGAAGGCTATTCCGTCGAACCCGCTGGCTTCGGCCTGCAGGGCGCGCTCCGAAATATCGGCGACCGCCACCCGAACCTGCGGCAGGAACAGATACCACTCGACCATCCGACCACCTAAGCACGCACACGGCCGGCAGCGTTTGCGCGGCGGTGGCTAGTTTACTATTTTTATTATGTTAGGGGTCTTATGGATGTCGGTCTGACTTCAGAGCAGCTGTCGCTGCGCGACACCGTGCGTGCGATCCTGCGCGCCGAGTGTCCCGCCGACGCCGCCCGCCAGGCCGTCACGGATCCCGAGCGCTGGCGCGCCCTGTGGAAGACGGTAGTTGAGCTGGGCTGGACCGAACTCGCGACGCAGGATACCTCTGGCGACTTCGGTCCCGTCGAGCTGACGGTGATCCTTGAGGAGTGCGGTGCCGCCATCGCCCCGATCCCGCTGTTGAGCAGCGTTGGCCTGGCCGCGGGCGTGCTGCGTGCCATCGACCCGCCCGGCCACAACGGCGCGGCCCCGGTGCTGGCCGACATCGCGACCGGGACGGTCGCGACCCTGGCGGTGCACTCCCCCGGGCGGCGACTACCGGGTGTGCCGATGACGTTGCAGAACGGGCGGCTGCGCGGACGTGCCGCCGCCGTGCCGAACGTGGCGCGCGCCGAACTGATCGTCACAGTGGCCGAGTCGGACAACGGAACGGTGGCGGTTGTCGCGCGCACCGGTGACGGCGTCACGATCGCCACGGGCGAGTCGACCAACCCCGCCCAGCCCGGTGCCGATATCGAAGTGGACGCCGAGCCGGTAGCCGTCGCGTCGGTGGAATCCGTGGAGGCGGCCCTGGCGGCGCCGTTGGTGGCGGCCGCCGCCGATCTGGTCGGGGTGGCGAGCGCCGCCCTGCAGCGATCGGTGGAGCACGCCAGGACCCGACGGCAGTTCGGCGTTCCGATCGGCGCGTTTCAGGGCATCAAGCACGCGCTGGCGGACAACTACGTCAGCGTGGAGCGGGCCCGCAGCCTTACCTATGCCGCGGCGGCACGCCTGGAGCGTCCCGGGGCCGCCTGGACCACGGCGGCTTTGGCCAAAGCGGCCGCAGCCGACGCCGCGACCGCGTGCGCGCGCACCAACGTTCAGGTGCACGGCGCGCTCGGACAGACCTGGGAGCACGACGCACACCTCTACGTCCGGCACGCCTGGCAGCATGCCGCGCTGCTCGGCGACAGCCGCGCGCTGTATCACGAGGTGGGTCGCCGGTTCGCGGGAGACCCAAAATGAGTGATGCGGTAGCGGAATTCGGTGTGTGGTTGCGCGAGTTTCTGCCCGCCGACTACTACGAGCGCTACCGCGTCTACCGCTGGGACATTCCGCTTCGCCGCGACTATCAACGAGCGGCCTTCGAAGCCGGCTGGCTGCAGCCGACCTGGCCGCCCGAGCATGGCGGCCGCTCGCTGGGTTTGCGCGACGCGATGGAGATCCGCATCGAGGCCGCGCTGCGTTCGGCCCCCAAGCTGCCCAACGTCGCCGGGCCCGGTGTCGCCGCTCCGGGCATCCGCCGGTTCGGCACACCCGAACAGATCGAGCGGTTGCTGGTACCGCTACTGCGTGGTGACGAATGGTGGGCGCTGGGCATGTCCGAACCGGAAGCCGGGTCGGACTTCGCCGGGCTGCGCACCCGCGCCGAGCGCGACGGCGACGTCTTCCGGGTGAACGGCCACAAGATCTGGACCACCCAGGCGCATCTGTCGCGCTGGTGCACGCTCTATGCCCGCACCGATCCTGACGCGCCCAAACACCGCGGCATCTCGTGTCTGATCCTGGATCTGCAGTCGGCCGGGGTGCGCATCGAACCGATCCGGATGGCGTCGATTTCCGACGAGACCTTCTGCGAAGTCTTCCTCGATGACGTCGAAGTCCCGGTGGCCAACCTGCTGGGCCCGTACAACGGCGGCTGGACCGTCGCAATGTCCTCGTTGCAGCACGAACGCCAGATGATCTGGATCATGAACTGGGTCGAGATCAAACGCGGTCTGGACTCGATCAAGGGGACGGCCGACGCGGACATCTACGCGGAGCTGGGCTCGCTGCTCGCCGATGCCGAAGCGCTCCGGGCCACCGGTTACCGCGCCCTCAACAACGAACTCGCCGGCCGCCCCAGTCCCGAAGCCGACACCATGAAGCTTTTGGGATCGGTCACGCTGCAACGCGTTTGGGAATTGAGCGCGGCGGCGGCAGGCCCCGCGTCGACCGCAGACCCGGACCTGCTGTTCGAGCGCCAGGACGCCTTGGCCGCCACCATCTACGGCGGCACCTCCGAAGTTCAGCGCAACATCATCGCCGAGCGCGTGCTCGGGTTGCCGAAGGGATGACCAGGATGGATTACGACCTCGGCGACGACGCCGGCGAGCTGCGGCACCGGCTGCGGCAACTGATCGCCGAACACATACCCGCGGACTTCCTCGGCGCCTGCACCGACAATCCCGACGACCTGGCCACCACCGAATCATTCTGCAAGCTGCTGGCCGCCGAGGGGCTGCTCGCGCTGGCCTGGCCGAAAGAGCATGGCGGAGGCGGTGGTTCGATCTGGCAGCAGACCGTGCTGCGCGAGGAGATGTGGGCCAACTACGAACCTCGCGGCCCGCAGTACATGGGCATCAACTGGGTCGGCCCGGCGATCATGCGCCACGGTACGGCCGAGCAGAAGACCAAGCACCTGGCGGGAATCGCCTCCGGCGAGGTGATCTGGTGCCAGGGCTTCTCCGAGCCGGAAGCCGGAACCGACCTCGCCTCATTGCGCACCCGCGCGGTACGCGACGGCGACGGCTGGCGCATCACCGGCCAGAAGGTCTGGACGTCGTATGCCCGGATGGCGTCGTGGTGCGTGCTGGCGGCCTGCACCCATCCGGATGCGCCGAAGGCCAAGCGACTCAGTCTGTTTCTGATTCCGATGGACCGCCCGGGTTTCACCGTTCGCGGCATTCCGTCGATGCTGGGCCCGCATCACCTCAACGAGGTGTTCCTCGACGATCTGCAGGCCTTCGACGAAGACATCCTGGGTGAGCCCGGCGACGGCTGGCGGGTGATGCGGGAAGCGCTGGCTTTCGAGCGCGTCGGCATCGCTCGCTACGCGCGCTGCGAGTCATTGCTGGACCGGATGCAGACCGAGCTCGGGGACGACTGGGACCGGCTGCCCGAATCCATCCGCACCCGGTGGGTGCGGGCGCTGGCCGACCTGCGGGTGGCCCGGCTGATGGCTTACCGGGCGGTGTCGCTGCAGGATGACCCGGCGGCCGGGGCGGCGGCCAGTGCGGCGCGCATCGCCACGACAACCTGCGATCAACAGGTCGCCGAGCTGCTCTTCGATGTGCTGGGGCCGACGGCACTGGACAGCGGCAAGTCCGCCGCGTTGTACGGGGCCGTGGACGACCATTGGCGGTACGCGCAGGCGGCCACCGTGGCGTCGGGCACCATCGAGGTACAACGGATGATGGTGGCCCGTGACGTGTTGGGAGAGCACCGGTGAATACCGAACTGCCACAAGACATCAGCGATTTCGCGGCGGTCTCGGCCAAGCGGTTGGCCCGGCTGGGTGGGCCGCCGGCGGCGCTGCGCGCGGAGAGCGACGACAGCGTGCGGGATGCGGCCGGCGATGCCCTGCGCGCGCTCGGCGCATTCGAACTCGACGTCCGGTCGGGGTCCGACGATCTGTTGGCCGCCGCGGTGCTATGTCAATCCGCCGGTGCGACGGCATTGCCGTATCCGCTCGTCGAGGAACTGCTGGCGATCGACGGCGCACGGCTGAGCTTGGTGAATCCCGAGGCTCCGCGCATCGATCACGGCGACCTGCCCGGTAGTTGGATCGCCGCCGACGTCGACGGCAACCGCTATCGGGTACAGCCCGGTGCCCGGCAAGGCGCCAAACTGGGCCCCTTCCTCATACCGGCCACGTTGTCGGCACCCGAGGCGACCGTGCCGTTCGCTGACGTTAATCTTCATCTCGTGCTGGGATCGTGGCGGATTCTGGGGGCCGTGCAACAGGCGCTGCACATCACCACCGAGCATGTGCGGGCGCGGGTGCAGTTCGGCAAGCCGCTGGCCGACTTCCAGGCCGTACGGTTCGCGGTGGCGGATGCCGCCGTCGCGGTGCGCGGGCTCCATGAGCTGGCGAAGTACACCCTGTGCCGGCCGGAATCGCTGCCCGTGCAAGTGCTTTCGGCGGACGCTCTGGTGCTGCGGCTCAAGGCGGCCGATACCGCTCGCCAGGTGCTGCGCACCGCGCATCAGTTGCTCGGAGCGCTGGGCTTCTGCGATGAGTCCGACGTGAGCGTGCTGGACCGCCATACCCAACCGCTGATCCGCTTGCCGTTGGGCCCGGAGGCGCTCAGCCTGCGACTGGTACCCGATGTACGCGATGGATACTTCGAGACGTTGTTCAGCCGGCGGGTGCCCGCGTGAGCACGCAGCCAGCCACCGCAGACCTCAACCCCGATCCGTTCGCGGATGGGGTTCCGTTCGGCGCCAAGCTGCGACAGTTGGCCGAACAACAGCGTGACGATCCGGGGGTCACCGTCGTCGCGCTGGACGGCACCGCGCAGGCCCTCACCTTCGGTGAGCTCGATGCCCGGGCGAACCAATGGGGACGGGCACTGGCTGCCCGTGGCGCGCAGACCGGTTCAATGGTGGCATTGGCGATCCAGAACTCGGTGCACCTCGTGTTGGCCACGCTCGGATGTTGGAAGATCGGCGCTGTTCCCATCCCGATGCATTGGGATCTGCCCGAGTGGGAACGCGAGCGGGTGCGCGCGGTCATCGATCCCGCGGTGGTGGTCGACGACACCAGCCGCTGGGAGTTGGACGCGCTGGCGGCCACGCAATCCGAAAGTCCGCTGCCCACAGCCGTTTCCCCGACCGCCAACGGCATTTGCTCCAGTGGCTCAACCGGGGTGCCGAAGGTGATCCTGAACCTGGCTCCGTCATTGTGGATTCCGCAGCAGGGCGAACCCTTCCTGGCCAACTGGACGCCGGTGCCCAAACCGCAGATCATCATGGTGCCTGCGCCGATGTATCACACGAACGGCTTCGCCACCCTGCTCATGCTGCTCAGCGGCGATCACCTGGTAATCCTGGAGAAGTTCGACGCCGCGCTGTTCGTCGACACCATCGAGCGCTACCGGATCACCAACTTCACCGCCACGCCCACAATGCTCGCCCGGGTCGCCGCGCTGCCCGACATCCGCGAGCGCGACCTGTCCAGCATCGTGTTCATCCTGCAGGGCGCCGCGGTGATGCCGCCGTCGCTGTTGCGGACCTGGTTCGAGTTGCTCAGTCCCGAGCAGATCGTCACGGCCTACGGCATGACCGAGAATCTCGGGCTGACCGCGCTGCGTGGCGACGAGTGGCTCACCCACCCCGGCAGTGTGGGCCGCGGCTTCCGGGACACCGAAATCCGGATCCTGGATGCCGACAAGAAGCCGCTCGGCCCGGGCGAAGACGGTGATATCTATCTGCGCGCACCGATGAGCGCGGGATACCGCTATCTTGGTGGCGCGCCGCCATTGCCGTCGACCGAGGACGGTTTTCGCTCCGCGGGCGACATCGGCCACCTCGACGAAGACGGCTTTCTCTACCTGGTAGACCGCCGCGCCGACATGATCGTCAGCGGTGGCGCCAATATCTTTCCCGCGGAGGTGGAATCGGCGCTGTCTGGGCATCCCGACATCGCCGACGTCGTCGTCATCGGCCTGTCCGACCCGCACTGGGGACGACGCGTGCACGCCGTGGTGCAAGCCGCCGGTCCGCTGACCGACCAGCAGGTAATCGAATACGCCAAGGGCAGGCTCGCTCCCTACAAGGTGCCCAAGACGGTCGAATTCGTCGACGCGATCCCCCGCACGGCGGCGACCAAGGTCAACCGGTCGGCGATGATCGCAGCACGCGGCGGGTAGGTCTCAACTCCGCGAATTACGTTCGGCGCGTTTGGTGTGCGCGAACCCGTCGGCGATCGACGCGGCCAGTTCGAGGAATGCCTGGCGTGTCTTACTGGCCATCAGGTCCAGCACGATCTCTGAACCCTGCGCCAGGTGATCGTCGAACGGGATCACATGCACGGCGCGGATGCGGGTGAGGAACTGCGCGGCCAGCTTGTCCAGGTCCACCGATGACTTGCCTGGACGTGCGGCACTGATGACGACGGTCGCATTCGGCACCAAGTGACCGCGTCCGTGATGCTCCAGCCAATCCAATGTCGCCAGCGCGCTGCGTGCCGCGTCGATGGCCGGCGACGCCACCAACACAATCGCATCGGCTTCGTCCAATACGCTCTCCATCGCCGAGTGCACCAGTCCGGTGCCGCAGTCGGTGAGGATCAGGTTGTAGAACCGCTGCAACAGCCGGATCACCACCCGGTAATCGGCGTCGGAGAACGCCTCCGAGGTAGCCGGATCACGTTCGGAGGCAAGGATTTCCAGGCGACTCGTACTCTGCGATGTGTGCCGCCGAATGTCTGAGTAGCGAAAGATGTTGTCGTCGAGCAATAAATCCCGAACGGTGGACCGGCTCTGGTCGGGTCCGCGCTGGGCCAGGGTACCGAAATCGGGGTTCGCGTCGACTGCAATAACCCGGTCGCCGCGGATGGCGGCGAACGTAGACCCCAACCCAACCGTCGTGGTGGTCTTACCGACGCCGCCCTTCATCGACAACACCGCGATGCTGTAGTCACCCCGCACCGGCTGACTCACCCTGGCGATCAGCTTCTGGCGGGTGTTCTCCTGCTCGGACTCCTTGGGGTTGAGCCCGGTGACTCGGTGCACCACCTTGCGCCACCCGCTCTGCGGAAGTGGGCGCACCCGACGCACCAGGCCCAGGTCGGTGTGCGACGGCATCCGCGGATCGTGCACACCCTGATGTTGCGGCGGCGCGCTAGGGGCGGCGGTGGTGAAGGGCGTTGAGACCGGCTGCGGTGCAGGCTGATTCAACCGTGGATCGAGCTGCGGCGGGGTGGGTAGCGCCGGCGGGACGGGTCGCGGCGCGGGCGGGGGCGCGGCGCGTGCGGGCGGTGGAGGCCCGGGCACGGGGGCCGTTGCTTCGGCCGCTGCTGGGCGCCCGGGTATCGGGGCCGGGCGCACCGGCGGCTGGGCCGGTGCGTCGGGCGCAACCGCAGCGGCCGTCGGGACGGGCGGCACGTCGATCACCCGGGTCCCCGCGGTTGACGGGCTTGGCCGCTCCGCGGGCGGCGGCACCTCGTCGGCGCCGGCGTGCTCGGTCCCCTTGGCTTGCGTGGCCCCCTCGGCGAGCACAGCCTCTTCGGCAAGCTTGGCCTGGATTTGCGCCACCGGGATCGGGTTGGTGTCCGCGTCGCTGCTGCGTTTGAAAGCCGTTACGGGCCTTGGGGTCTCGGCGTTGTCCACTATCGCGTTCTCGAGCTCAACTGGCGGGATGACATACCCAGTACATTTTCCAGAGCGGCGCGCATGTCGCCGACCTCGATGCGCATCAACTCCGCTTCATCGAGGTCCTCGACGCTGACGTCCGGACGTTCGCTCAGCCGATACTCGCGCTCCTCTTCGGCCGTCTCGATCACGTTTCGGACGAACCGCCCGTTGCCGACCAGGTCGATATCGCGCCGGAGCTGGCCGGATTCGTCCACGGACTCGCTGTGGTAGAGCCGTGTGCAGGCGGCGACCAGTTCGTCATACGCCTGCTGGGTCAACTCCGAGTCGCGGGTCTTGGCGATCAGCCGGCCGATGTCGCCCAGCTCGGTCGGGTTGTAGGACGCGAACCGGATGCGCTTGGTGAATCGGGAGGCCATCCCCTCGTTGGCGGCCAGGAAGCGGTCAATCTCGGCGTCGTATCCGGCGATGATCACCACCAGCCGGTCGCGGTCATTCTCCATGCGGGCCAGCAGGGTGTCCACTGCCTCGCGGCCGAAGGCGTCGCCACCGGCCAGTCCCGTTTGGATCAGGGTGTACGCCTCGTCGATGAACAGCACCCCGTCCATCGCCGAGTCGATCAGCGCGGAGGTCTTGATCGCCGTGCTGCCCAGGTGCTCGCCGACGAAATCACTGCGCTTGGCCTCGATCACCGCTGGCGTCTTGAGCAGTCCCAGCCCGCAATAGACCTGAGCGACCACCCGGGCGATTGTGGTCTTGCCGGTGCCCGGCGGCCCGGTGAACACCAGGTGCAGGCTGCGGGCGGCGGCGCTGAGCCCCTTGCCTTCGCGGACCTTGGCCAACTTGGCGGCCGACCGCAGTTTGGCCACCTGCAGTTTGACGTCGGTCAGCCCGATCTGCCGGTCCAGCTCCAGCGCGGCGGCCCGCAGGTACTCGTTGCCGCGCTCGTGAAGGCTGTCGGCGTCCAGATCGCGGGCACTGCGCGCGGTGGCCGGATCCCACTTGTCGGTGCGCGAATCGATGTCTTCCCGGGTGCTGATGATGAGGCGGTACTTCGGGTCATGCAGCGCCGCGGCATTCGCTTCGAATCCGGGCTCTTCGCTATAGATCCGTTCGAAGATGGTTCTGGCCTCGGCTTCTTTGCCCATTTCGCGCAGCGTCAGGCCCTTGCAGAACTCGGCCGCGCGGCTTGCGCCCGGGATCGGCCCGTCGATCGCCTGGTCCAAGCGGCGGATACCTTCGCCGAACAACCCCATCTGCGCGCAGGCGGACCCCACCATCAGATGCGCTCCGGCGCTGATGTACTCGTCCCGGAACGAAGACGAATTCGCCAGCGCAGCAAGGACATCCGGCCAGCGCTGGGTGGTGAAATGCAGCACCGCCCGGACATAGGCGCAAATCTCGGCGGATTCGGAGTCGCCATCGGGCATGGAGCGGCGCATGGTGTCCAGCTCGTCGAGCACCCGCTCGGCCTCCGCGTAGTCCTTGCCCGCGATCAAGCTCGCCGCATACGCCAGCCACACCTCGGTCAGGGTGCTCAGCGTGTAATCCAGGTACAGCCCCGTCTGGAACCGGCCACACAACGCGTGCCGCGCCAAACCGAGGCGGCGCTGTTCGCGGTTGAGGTTCTCCTTGCTGGTCCGCCAGAGGTGGTAGAGCACCTCGCTGCTGGTGTCGCCGGCCGCCGCGCGCCCCAACCAGGCGTCGCTCATCTGCGGGTCGTGTTCGGTGGCACGTTTGAACGCCAACGCCGCGTACTGCACGTCGCGGTCGGTCTCCAACCCCTCGATCGGGATTCCCAGTGACAGCACGCCCGCGTCGAAGACCCGCTGCGCGTCCCTGGTGCCAGGCATGTGCTCCGTGTCCTTACTGCTAGTCCTGCTAGTCCCGGCGCCACGGGAGTTCGCGCCGCAAAAAATTGGGTCCGCTGCCGGGTGCGGCCGCGAGGCGAATTCACGTCCCTTTCCCCCAAGTTGTAGCGGTAGAAAGTTATTGTACCGATCCGACGAGTTTCATTACCGCGCCAAATCTCAGACGAAAATGAGGACAGCCGGCGACGGGTGGAGGTCCTACATGCCGCAACAACAACCGGTTCGATCCCGCTCCGGGACCATCGCCGTCGTCACCACCGAGCGCGGCCTGCCGACGGCCCTGAAGATCGACCGCAGCGAACTCGACCGGCCGCCCCAGGAACTGGCGAACGACATCCTGGCGCTGTGCCGGCTGTCGGCGATGCGGGCGCAGGTGGCCTATCGCCGGGAGCTGGTCGGCCGGGGGTTCACCGCGTCGGTGATCCGCGAACTCGGCCTGCCGACCGAGGAGGATCTCGCCCAGGCCGAGGAGGCACTGCTCGGTGACGACGACGAAGCCCCACCGACCTGGATGAGGTCGGTATGACCAGCCTGGCGCAATCGGTGATCGCGCGGGCCATCAAGCAACGCGATCTCCTGCAGTCGATGACCGAACAGTCCAGGACCATCACCGCTCGGGTGACCAGCCGCGACCGGGCGGTCAGCGCCGAGGTCGACGGGCTCGGACAGCTGACCGGTCTGTGGCTGGGGGCGGCTGCCGGTCGCCTTGACCCCGACGCCCTGGCCACCCTGATCGTCGAAACCGCGCAAGCCGCGGCCAAGGTCGCCGCCGAGCGGTACAACTTCCTGCTCAAGGAATTCACCGCCCGCATGGCCGAGCTGCAGAAGGCTCCGCTGGTGCGTTCTGACGGCACCATCGTCGAGCCGGAATAAATAAATTGTGCTTATTGCACACACGTAAATCGCGGTGATCTTGAAAGTCTGCTTAAAATCCGTGCAGTTTATTACCGGCGGGGGCCCTTATGGTGGAAAGACCAGCGTAAGCCGCAGGCAGGGCGGGATTTCTGGGGGAAAGAAGCAGCACATGACATTCGCAATGCAACCCGACTTCATGCAGGGGCTCGTCGCGGCTCAAGAGGCGGCGTGTACGGCAATCACGTCCGCGTTCAGCACCGTCACCCCGGCGCAGTTGAGTTCGTTCTCCATGGCGTTGGGACCGATCGCGGCGGCGAACATGATTCCGGCGATGTACGAGTCGACGGCGAACAACGTGATGAGCGGCATGCTGACGGCGACCAACCACGCGCTGTTGGGTGTGGCCACGCACGTGTCGGACGCGGCGCACGCCGCCGCCGACGCCGTCACCGGCGTCTAGGCCGTACGCCATGGGAACCACTGACCCTGCCGCGGACGCAGGGTTACCCGGCCAGTTTGACCCGGCGGCGGGCTTCGACCACCAGCCTGTGATCAATCAACTGGAGAACGATCTGCAAGCCTGGCTCAACCGGCCGGTGCAGGACATTTTGAACCAGTTCAATCTGGGCCAACTGCCCACCGGCGGGCCGGAGTTCGGTGATCTCGGCGGCGAAGGCATTCCCGCGGAGTTCGCCGGCGCCCAAGGGCCGGGCGGCATGGGCAGCAACTTCGCCAGCGGGTTGCTCAAGCCGGTCACTGACATGCTCGGCACGCTGGGTCCTGGCGTTTTCCAGGGCATGAATCCGACGCAGATGTTCGGTGGCGTCACCCAGGCGTTCCAGCAAGCCGCCGGCGGGCTGCAGCAATCGTTAGGCCAGATGATGGGCGGCATGGGCGGCCAGGGCTGGTCGGGTGCCGGCGCGACCGCGGCAGCGGCAAAGACCGGCGAGACGCTGGCCAACGGTGCCGCTGTCGGTGCGCAGGGAACCGCGCTGGGCGGCGAATTCACCGCCGCCGCAGCCAATGTCGAGCAAGGCCAGGCGCGGCTGATCGAGATTCTGACCCAGTGCCAGAACGAACTCGAGGCGCTGGCGGCCGGTCTGCCGTGGACCGCGCCGAACATGGTCGAGTCCGCGTCGCGCGCCAGCGCGCTGGCGACCGAGTGCATCACCGAGCTGGAAAGCACGCTCACCAGCCAGGCGGCGGCCACCACCGCCACCGGAGCCCCCATCGCGGTCACCCAGGGACCCGAGATGGCGATGGGCATGCTCGGCCCGATGCTGTCGGTGGGAATGAGCATGATCGGCCCCGCCCTACAGGCGGGCATGATGCCGCTGACGATGGGCGTCCAGGCCGGGACGCAGGCCCTGCAGGCGGGCATGCAGGCGGGCACCAGTCTGGCTTCCGGCCTGGGTCAGGCGGCGCAGGGAGCGGGTGCCGCCGGGCCGGCGTCGGCGCTGGGCCACACCGGCCGGATGGTCAGCGCGGCACATCCCAGCGGTGGCGGGCATGGCGGTGGCGGTGCCGCGGCGACGACGCCGGCCCGGATGATGCCTTCGTCGCCGCTGGTCCAGAACGAGAACAACGCCGCCGCCGCAGTGGCCCGCACCGCGATGGCGCGCCCGTCCGGCGGCGCGGCCGGGATAGCCGGGGCGGGAATGATGGCCCCCGGCGCGGCGGGCTACGGCGCGCAAGGCGGCAAGGCGGGTGCCAGCGGCAGCCACACGTCCGCGGCGTTCCTGCACACGACCGATCAGGGCGGCGAGATCGTAGGTGATCTCGGCCACGCCAGTCCGCCCGTAATCGGCGACACCGCAATAGATCCCGACGACAGCCCTGACGTCAAACTTCGAATCTAGGAGCACCGATATGACCGAGTACAACCGACTGTCGATCCGGCCCGACGAGGTCACCGAGGTCACCCGGCAACTCGACGAGCTCGCCGGCCGCATGCAACGCGTGATCCAGACCGAGACGCCCAACCTCACGACCATCGCCTCGGGTCAGGATGAGGTGTCGCAACGGGTCGCCCACACCCTCAACGAGGTGCTCGGTTCGTTCACCAAAGCCTCCGACCAGGGCGCCACCGAGATACACGAGGTATCCGCCGCAATGCGTTCGCATGCCGGACGTATCGCCGAAACGGACTTGGCGGACTGAGCGCGCCAATCACGTCGACACAGCGCTGAGGAAACGAAAGGGGGGCCACGGTAATGGGATTCACGAATGTCGTATGGGAATCGCGCAGCACTGAGCAGCTGGCGCGCGACCTGACCGAGGGCCCCGGGCCCTCGTCGGTGGGTGAAGCCGGTGCCGCGTGGATTCGGGTGGCCAACGAGTTCGCCAAGATCTCCGCGGACTACGACCGGATCATCGAGAGCGTTCGAAATTCGTGGGAGAGCAACGCCTCCGAAGCTGTGGTGGGCAGACTCGAAGCGTTCGGCAAGTGGCTGCAGGCGGCGAGCCTGAGCGCGGCCGCGAACGGACGACGGGCCGAGGAAGCCGCGGTGGCCAACACGGTCGCAATCCTGTCGATGCCGAGCGTGTCCGAAGCCATCGAAGCCAAAGCCGCACAAGACATGATGGCTTCGTTGTCGGCGTACAACGGCGCGGTGCTGCAGGGCAGTTTCGCCGAGTTCGAGGAGGCCGCGTCGGCCCAGCAGGCCGATGCCGCTGCGGTGATGAGTCGCTACGAGGACGCCGTCGGCGAATTGGCTCAACCGTGGGAACAGCCGGTGCCCCCGCAGATCGTCAACGGCGCCGCCATCAAAGCCGAAAAGGACGGGAAGTCCGGCGGTGGGTCACACGGGGGCGGCGGAGGCGGTGGTGCGGCACCGCGGCAGCTTTCGCCCATGCTGGCCACACCCGTCAAAGGGAGCCAAGACGCCAAGGAGCTGAAGAAGACCAGCTTCTCCTCCAATGGGTCCGGCGGCGGCGGGATGGGCCGTGGCGCAGGCGGTTACGCGCCGATGGCCGGTCACCGCCGCGAGGGCGGCGGCCAATCCTACGAGTCCTTCCGCGAGGCGGAGCCGCTCGAAGGGGCCGGAGAGCCCGGCGCCGGCCTGTCCGACGGCGGCCAATCCTGGTTGCCCGCGGCAGCGCAGAGTGACGCTCCGTTCACCGTCTCCCACGTGAGCTGGGGCCCGACCACCGCGATCTTCGATGACCTGGCCGTGCCGGAGCCGCAGCAGGTGGAGGGCTTCGCCGAGGAACCGGAGCGCACGCTGCAGCAAGTTTCCGACCGCTGGGTATCGCCGCCGGTAATCGGCGCCGAGCAGGAGGTGAGCCTGTGACGACCGCGGTCCAAACCGGTTTCACCCTCACCGAGGACGAGCTGCAAGTCGTCGGGTCGCGGATCGGCGTTCACGAGTTTCCGACGGTGCTGGACGTGCGGCCGCGCAACGACACCGTGGATGGCCTCGAGGCGGCGTTCGACGCGGCCACCCGCAGCCTGGTTTCGCGCGGCCTGATCGCCGACGGGGTGATCGAACCGGACCTGGTGCCGATCCTGCGGGCGTTGCACCGCCCGGACCGCGAACTCGCGATGCGCCTGGTCACCCCCGACGGTATCGCCAGGGTATGCGTAATCCGTTGTGGCGCATTGGGTGTGGCGGCTCGGCGGGTAGGCAACGAGATCGCGTTGCAGGTCGCCGAGGGATCGGCCGGGCTGGCCTGGGCCGGCCAGGCCCTGATCGGCCGGCTCCCCCGGTCCGAGGCCGCGCAGGTGACACCGGTGGGTGCACCGACGGAGTTGGTGAGCCGAAACCTGCTGGGAACTCACGATGCAGCGCAGCTGGCCGATCGGGTGCGGGCCATGGGCGCTGAGCCGCGCGCGGCGATGGTGCTGGGGTCCGCGCTGTCGTCTCGAATGGCGTTCGCCGAAGTCGTCTACTACGCCCTGTGTACCGATCAGGACCGCATCTCGCGGCAACCGGCAGCGGTAGGGGTGTTCTACACCAGGAGGGGACGAATCGTGGGCGCGCCGAGCGCTTCGCCGAGCGGGCAACTGTGGACGACGTTGAAGCCGGGCTCGGATCACGCGATCGGCCAAGCGATCGGTCAACTTGTCGAGTTGTCGACAGACCAATGGGAGGCGTCATTGGTTTAGCACGGTACTGCGCAGAAATCAGACCACGGTGTCCTCTTCAATCGAGGCCACTTTAGGAAAGGGAGAATTGCATGTCGCACCCATTTGAAGTAACCGAAGATGCCGATCCGCATGTCAAGAACATCAACGAACATCTGCGGACCACGGACCAGCTTCTGGTCAAGATGGAGAACGAAGTCCAGGAGATGGTCAACCTGAACTGGCACGGCAACCAGGCGCAGATGTTCCACAACCGGATGGTTGAGCACCTCGACCACATGCGCCAGATCCAGGCGCAAACCGACCGCCTTGCCACCAGCTCCATGGAATACATTCAGGCCCACCGCAATATCGACGCCTAGGAAGTCAGGTAACAGCTCATGTCATACGGGATCAAGTACAACTTCGAGGCGAACTACAACACCCTCGACGCCATCCGAAGCATCACCGCCGACGCGGAGCAGATGCGGACCGAGATCGACGGTCTGTTCAACACCCTGACGTCGGGCCCCTACACGGGACACGCTCCCGAGGAGATCAATGGGCTTCGCCTCAAGTTCTCCCAGGAGATGGACGAGATCATTCAGGATCTGCACGCCACGCAGATCCGGGCGGTCGACCAGAACCAGCTGGTGCAGGACCTCGACAACAGCCAGGCCGCCAACATCCTGGGCTGATGTTGCCCGCGAACCCGGGCTCACCGTTGGTGGGTCCGGGTTTCGCTGTCTTGACCACCGCGAGGTTGGCTTGGGAGTGCCGGCGGTTCACTACTCGCGCGGGGCGCGCAATCGCCCGAAGTTCTCCGCGACGGACCCGGCCAGCTCCAGGTATGCCTGCCTCGTCGCGGGATTCAATCGGCCGAAGTCGACATCCGCGCCCTCGGCAAGGTGCGGGTCGAAGGGGATCAAATGGATGGAACGGCAACGTGATTGGAAATGCTCGTACACCTTGTCCAGCTTGAGCGCGGCGGAACCCGGACGAGAGGCACTGAGCACCACGTGCGCTTCCCGGACTAGCCCGGAATGTCCATGCTGCACCAGCCAATCCAACGTGGCCGAGGCGCTGCGTGCGGCGTCGATGGCCGGCGAGCTTACCAGCACGATGGAGTGCGCGAGGTCGAGTATCGCCGACATCGCCGAATGCATGATGCCGGTGCCGCAATCGGTCAGGATGATGTTGTAGAAGTGGCGCAGAATGTCGACGGTGCGCCGGTAGTCTTCGGCTCCGAAAACCTCGGACACCGCCGGATCCTGTTCGCTGGCAAGCACTTCCAGGCGGCTGGTGGCCATCAAGGTGTGATTGCGCACGTCGGCGTAGCGGTGGATGTTCGGGTCGGACAACAGGTCACGCACGGTTGAGGGCGTCGACGCGTCACCCACCCGCTCCCCCAGCGTCCCCCGGTCCGGGTTGGCATCGACGGCGATCACCCGGTCATGGCGCACGGTCGCCAACGCCGAACCCAAACCGAATGTGGTGGTGGTCTTTCCGACCCCACCCTTGATCGAAAGCACCGCGATACGGAAGTCCCCGACGATCGGCTGCCGGATCTCGGCGAGCAGATGTTCCTGCCGGCGTTCTTTGCGGGACGCTCCGGGGTTGACATGACCTGACGTCGCCTTGTGCACGGCCCGGCGCCAACCCGACGGCGGCGCAAACCGACCGGGATCGGTGATCTCGGCTTCATCGATCGACGGGGGTACACGCAGCGGCTGGTACGGCGGGGCCACGGGCGGCGGTGCCGGTCGTGGCGGCGGCGGCTGAACCGGAGCCGGCGCGGAGGCGGCGGGTCGCGCCTTCGGCGCGAGACGCCGACCCGGCGGCGGTCCAGGCCACCACGGCGGCGGTGGAAACGGGCCAGGCGGCGGCGGTAACGGCCAGGGCGGTAGTCCAGCGGGGGGTAGCGGCGGGCGCAATTGCGGCCTGGGTGGCGGCAGATCGCTTTGCGGAGCGGGTGTTTCGCGATACTCGGGGGCAGGTGGCGGTGATTCTTGTGGCGGGTCAACCACCACTTCTTCGATCTCCGCGGACATGATCGGACTCGGCATCTGCCACGGCGGGGGCGCCGGACGACGGACCGGCGCGACCTTCGTTTCGTCCTCCGCTTCGGCAGGGCCGTCCGGAACATCAGACGCCGCAGGCTCCTCGGCCGTTACAACGGTGGCGGCCTCGGCGCGTTCGTCGTCGCCTACCGCCTGGGCTGACTCCGCGAGATCAGCTACGGCGTCCGACGAAGGATCGACCGGCTCGTCCACCGCGCTGACGAAATCGGAGGACAGCCAGTTCGGTGCCTCAGCGTCCGGTTCGTCGAAAGCCTCCGAGTCCTCGACCGATATCGATTCGATCTCCGTCGGTTCCGGTGGCGCCGAAACTTGTGCTCTCTTGGCGGCCATCTGCTCGAGCAGGGCCGCGGCGCGGGCCTCGATCTCATCGAGTTCACCGGCCCCGGATGGTTGCTCCGACACGGCTGTAGACGATTCCGCCGCGGCCACAACGGGCTTCGGCTGCACCACCGACTCAGTCTCATCAACCGCCGGTGGGGCTGTCGGCGGCGGTTCCGCCGGAACCTCAAGACCCCAATCCTGCGTCGTCGAAGTCGCCGACGGTTCGGGCTCAGCCACAAAAGATTCCGACTCCCCGGCCGGCTCAGCCTCGACGGGCGGTGGCGTTGCAATCGACGACGGTTCCGATGGAGCCTCAAAGCTCCAATCCCGCGCAGTGGAAACCTCTACAGGCTTCGACTCGACCGTCGGCTCACTATCGTCCACCGGCGACTGTTCAGCCCACTCTGCCGAAAAAGATTCGGCCGCTGGCGAAGTCGGCGACAAAGCTGATGGCAGCTCAAAGCTCCAATCCCGCGCGGTCGAAACCTCCACGGGCTCGGACTCGGACACGGGCTCCGACTCGGCGGCAGACTGCGATTGGTCAACCGGCGGCGGAATCCATTCCGGCGAAGCGGACTCGGGCGCTAGTGAAGTCGACAGCGCCTCGTAACTCCAGTCCAGCTCCGGCTCCTCGACCGGCGGTACCACCCACTCGGGGGACAGCGGGTCCGGCGCCGCGTGAGCCGCTGGTTGGGGCTCGGGTTCGTCAATCGGTGGCCCAATCGACTCGATCGAGGTCGACGGTTCCGGGGGAGTTTCGACGTCCGACGCGATAGGCGCGGGTTCCGCCGGAAATTCTTCGGGCTCCCCCGGCGCCTGGGGCTCCGCCGCCACCCGCGGCGGCTCCGCTACCGGAGGCAGGCCAACGCGCGGCGGCGGGAAGGGGGGCTGGGTTGCCCGCGGCCCGGGCGCCGGGTGCGGACCGGCATCGAGTTGCTGCAGCCGCCTGATCCGGTCGAAAGGCACCGCGACCCGTCTCGGTCGACCCTCCTCGGGAGCGTCGGACTGGGGCGGTGACTGCTGCGACGCTGGGGCCACAACGGTCGCGTCCTCGTCTTTTTGTGGCCCGTGGCCGTTGGCGGCCCGGTCGGGCGCGTCGGCTTCACCGATCTCCGGATCGGTGTCCGCCTGCTTGCCGCGCCCAAGATGGACACGGCGCCGCTTTTTCTCACCCGGCAACCAGGGCGGACGTGCCATCGACCCGCGTTCCTCCTCGGCAGGCGTCTGCTTCGGCGGCTGTTTGGCCAATGTCGTCCCCCCTCTCATCACCGTGGGTTACCTTGTCCAATCCTACGTAGCGCCACATCCTTAATCCGCAGATCGCGGCTCCTTTGCGGACGGCCGCGCGCGGCGGCGGCTTCTGGCCGCAGCGACCGCCCCAGCTACCCCGGCCGCCATTACGCACAGCGATGTCACTCCCAGGACGATGACGCGGGCCCGCTGACTGCCCGGATCGAGAACCGGCCGCCCGGCGATGGGTTTTGCCGCGTCTGGGTTGGGCACCTGGTTGGCCGGCGGAAGGCGATAGGTCAACGCCGCGATCGGGTCCACCACGCCGTACCCGGTGGCTTCGTTGGGACCCGCACCGGGCGTGTGGGCGGTCCGTTTTATCAGGTCAATCACCTGCGCGGCATTCAGCTCGGGGAAGCGGGACCTGAGAAGCGCCACCACCCCGGACACGAACGGCGCCGCGAAGCTGGTCCCGTTGATCGGTGCCAGACCTTGCTGGCTCATCACGGCATTGACCAGGCCGGGCCCGGCAGAATCCAGCGAGACGATCCGTTCGCCCGGGGCGGCGACGCCCACCCACGGTCCGCGCAGGCTGAAGTCGGCCGGCTCACCAGACGTCGTCAATGCGCCTACCGTCAGCACGTAGTTGTCGAACCAGGCCGGGCTGGCGACGGTCCGCACCGAGTCCCACCCGCTCGTCAACGGCATGTTCGGGTCGGGCATGGCGTTCTGCGTTTTGCACAAGCCCTGGCTGTTGAAGTTGCCTGCCGCGGCCACGACCACCACGTTGTTCTCAAAGGCGTAGCGAACCGCCCGGCCCAGCGCAACGTCGTCGAGGCCCGCCCCGACCGGGCTGCACGCCACCTCGGACAGGTTGATCACGGTCGCGCCCAGGCTGACCGCGCGGGTGATGGCGTAGGCCAGGGTCAACGTGTTCCCGTAGCCCGGCGAGGTGGCATTCGGGTCGTTGGTCTGCCCCGACCCGCCCTCCTTGACGCCATAGACGGTGCTGTTCTGCCGAATCGACAGGATGGTCGCCTCGGGGGCCACGCCCGAGAAACCGTCCGCGGGACTGGCCGCGCCGGCGATGAGCCCCGCCACCAGAGTTCCGTGCGCGTCGCAGTCCTGCAGGCCGTCGGTATTCGACACGTAATCCCCGCCGCCCTCAAGCGACGGCAACCTTGGATGCCGGTTCACCCCGGTATCGATCACTGCGACCTTTTGTCCGGCCCCGCGCGAGAATCGCCACGCGTCGGAGAAGTTGAGCATGGCTTCGGCACTGGGCTGCAGGGTGAAATCGGTACCCGGGAGCACGCCGGTGGGCACACCGCAGATCGCCTTGAGATCCGTCGGTTCGACCGGACCCAGCGGGCCGTTCGGTGGCGGTCCCGGTTCCACCACCGGCGGGCGGATCGCCCAGGCTGGTGCCGGGTTCAGCGCCGCCAGCAACATTGCCGCGACCAGCGCCCCGGTTCGCCGCCACAACCGCATCAGATTCCCAATCGCTGGTAGACGCCCACCACCCACAGCGCTAACGGGATCAGCGAGCCGACGGCCACGTAGTCCAGGTAGGACAACAGCGTCCCCCACCGACGCCTTGGCGCGTCATCGGAGGACCCGCTCAGCCCGGCGAGCGCCGCGCAAACCGCAACGACCAACAGGACGCCGAGCGCCACCACCGGCATCAGCCCCGGGCCCTGTTGCGCCGCCAAACAGACAACCATCAGGACGGCGACAGATGGGACCGCCACCGCGCCACGCTCGAACCAGGTGTCAACGTTTCGGCTACGCAGCGCCAAGACGGCCGCGCACGCCAGGGCAAACGCGAAGACCGGCCAACCGAGCACGGCACGGCTGTGCGAAAGCAGGGTCACGTAAACCGTTACGGCGGCGGCCAATCCGAACAGCAGCGCCGCGCGAGTGATCGCCGCGCGTTTCGCTTTGGTCCAAACCTCTTCCGCCGTCGGCATCGCAGTGCCCGAATCCGCGTCCCGCTTCTTGCTCGACGCACCGGGCTCGAAGGGATTCTCGAAATCCCACTCCTCCCGGTTGTTTTCGACGACGACGGTCGGTGTCTCGAACCGGCCCAGCCGGGCCGTCAGACGCGGCACCAGCAGGCAGGCAAGTAGGGACCCAACCGCCGCGACGACGAACACGATGTCAGCACGCACCCGCAGCGCCCGGGCCAGCATCGCGACGCCGACCAGGCCGAACAGCACGACACCGGCCAGGTAGGCCCAGCGTCCCGCGCCGACCACCCGACCGTAGACCGCGCACGATGTCAACACGGTCACGCACGCGGCGGCCAGTCCGTAGTGGCCGTATGGGCCCAGGACCGCCAAAGCGACTCCAGCCGTGAGTGGAATCGCTGCCCAGCCAAGTGCAGCGGCGACGTCGTCGAGCCCGTACGAGCGGTGTGCCATGGCAGCCCCGCCGACGAGCGCCAGCACCACCGCGCCGGCCAACCCGACAATCACATAGTGGTTGGCCGCACCCACCCGACCGACCACGCAGTAGACCAGGGCAAGCGCGATCAGGTGAACCCCTGCGAACGCCATCCAGCGAGCCGAAACCGCATCCCAGGCGGCGTACGCGGCCTTGTTCAACCGCCCGACGGCGTCCACCACGTCGTCGTACAACGTGGGCGGTGACAACGCCCGCTGCGACGTCAACCGCAGCAGTTCACCGTTGGCCACCCCCGCTTCACGCAGTGTCCGATCGGGCGGCAACACCGTGTCGTCGGTGAACCGGCTGAGCACCCAAAATGTCCGCCGCTCATCCTTGGCGGCCGTCTCACCGCCCCGCTCGTTGTTCCGGGACCGCACCAACCGCGCCAGGTCCGGGACGAAACTCGACACCGGAACATCTAGCGGCAGTGCGATATCCAACTGGGTGCGCCCGCCGAAGACTGACACCTGGATCTGCTCGGGCGCCGCCGAGATGACGCGGACACGACGCAGTTCGTTGACCCCGGTCACAGATCTGCCATCCTCGACAGCTGGATCACTCCACTCTTGGCGGTCCGGGACACCAGCATGCCACGGCCCGGCGGCATCTCCGTAGCCTTGTAACCGAACAGTGCCCCTTCGTCTTTCGTCCCGCTCATCACCAGGCCGTTGCACGAGAGGTCCTTGAGCCGTCCGATGAACTGATCCATCATGGCCCGGCCCGCGCCGCCGATGCGACGCGTGACGATCACCCGCAGTCCCACATCGCGCGCCTGGGGCAGGAATTCGACCAGCGGGCTCAGCGGGCTGCTCATCGACCCCCCCGCGATCAGATCGTAGTCGTCGATCATCACGTAGATGTCCGGCCCGGACCACCACGACCGGTCCTTCAGCTGCTGCTGGGTGACGTCACTGGGTGGCAGTCGATCCCGCAGGGTCGCGGCGAGCGCCGTCATCAACTCCGCACAGGACTGCGAGGCGGTGGCATATCCACCCAGATAGTCGTTGGCCACCACGCCCAGCATGGAGCGGCGATAGTCGACCAGGACGATCTTGCATTCCTCGGGTGTGGCGTTCTCCATCAACCCGGCCGCGATGTTCCGCAACAAGCCGGTCTTGCCGCACTCGCCGTCACCGAACGCCACCAGATGCGGCTGCGCCTCGAAATCCAATACGACAGGCACCAATTCGGCCTCGTTGATGCCGATGGCCACCCGCGACCTGTTCAGCATTCCGGCGTTGCGGGCCACCCGGACCACCGCATTGCGATCCACATTGTGCGGCAACATCCGGACCCGCGGGGCCTGCCGGTTTCCGTAGCGCGCGCGCACCGAGTTGACCGCGGCCGCAACACCTTCCGGCAGGTCGTCGACCGTCGAACTGGAATCCAGGCGCGGCAGCGCGATCAGGATGTGCAGCCGCTCATGGCTGATCCCGCGACCGGGACGACCGACCGGTACCAGTTCGTTGTACTTGCGCCCCACGTCGCTGTCCAGCGCGTCACCCAGCTTCAGCTCGATGCGCGTGCCCAGCATGTCCTTGACGGCGGCGCGAATCTCCATCCAGCGCGACGCCGAGATCACCAGGTGCACACCGTACGAAAGACCCTGAATCGCCAACGAATTCAACGAAGGCTCGAGCATCTCGAAGTCACTTCTGATCGACGCCCAGCCGTCAATCACCAGGAACAGGTCACCGAACTTGTCCTGGCTCAACGGATCCTTGGCAGCCACCTCGGGGGGCAGGGTGGCCAGTTGCGCTTTGCGTGCCCGGAAGTCGCGCATCGATTCGATGCCCAGGTCGCGGAAGCGCACCTCGCGGGACCGCAGCACTCCCGACACTTCCGCCACCGTCCGGCGGATCGCGTCGGCATCCATCCGGCCGGCCACCCCGCCCACATGCGGCAGATTGGCCAGGCTGGCCAGCGTGCCGCCACCGAAGTCCAGGCAGAAGAACTGCACCTGTTCGGGAGTGTGAGTGGCGGCCGCGGACATGATCAGCGTGCGCAGCGCGGTGGACTTGCCCGACTGGGGGCCGCCGACCACCGCGACATTGCCCTGCGCCGCCGACAGGTCCACGATGAGGACGTCGCGACGCTGGTCGTAGGGGCGGTCCACCACACCCATCGGCATCCACAGCCGGCCGTCGAGATTGGACGGTGCCGACCAGTTCACATCCGGCAGTAGCTGATTGACGGCGGGGCTCTCGTCCAGCGGCGGCAACCACACCTCGTGGGCCGGCCGGCCGTGCCCCCGAAGCCGCGACACCACCACATCGAGCAACGTCGTCTTGGTCGGTGTGGGCGGCACCCCTTCGGCGGACTCGGCGGCTCGGTCCACCGCGGTAGCGACGGGAACGGCGTCCTTCTTCACCGGGGTGGCCGTGAACAGCTTCGGTGCCAGTGCGCCCGGCTGCCTGCGGCCGCTTTGCGCGGTCCGGCGCGGCCGGACATACTCCCCGGAGACGTAGCAGGTGTTGAACCGAATCGGCTCGCCCGCATCGCATTTCAAGAATGCCGAACCGGGGACGCTGGGCAGGTGGTACGCATCGGGCACGCCCAGCACGCTGCGCGACTCACCGGCCGAGAAGGTCTTGAGCCCGATCCGGTAGGACAGGTGCGAATCCAGACCCCGCAGCTTGCCCTCTTCCAGCCGCTGCGACGCCAGCAGCAGATGCACGTGCAGCGACCTGCCCAGCCGACCGATCATCACGAACAACTCCGCGAAATCGGGCTTCTGCGAGAGCAGTTCGGAGAACTCGTCGACGATGATGAACAACGCCGGCAGCGGGGACAGATCGGCGCCGTTGGCCCGGGCACGTTCGTACTCGTTGACGTTGGGGAAGTTGCCCGCTGATCGAAGCAGCTCCTGGCGCCGGTTCAGCTCCCCGGCCAGCGCGTCACGCATCCGGTCGACCAGGATCAGCTCGTCTTCCAGGTTGGTGATGATCGCCGCGATATGCGGCACCCCTTCGAGTCCGAGGAATGTTGCGCCACCTTTGAAGTCGACCAGCACCATGTTAAGCACGTCGGGCGAGTGCGAGGTGACCATCGACAGCACCAGTGTGCGCAGGAATTCCGACTTCCCCGACCCGGTGGCGCCGATGCACAATCCGTGCGGGCCCATGCCCGCTTCGGCGGATTCCTTGATGTCCAGCTCAAGCGGCTGCCCGTTGGGCGTGTACCCGATCGGCACCCGCAGCCGTTCCCGCGGTGAGCGTTTCCGCCACACCTGTTCGGGAACGATCTCAGCGGCGTCGGGAATCTTCAACAGGGTCATCAAACCTGGGTCGGTGGCACGGGAGTCGGCTTCCAGGCTGACGATGTGCGCGGCGCTCGCCAAGCGGTAACGACCGATACGACGGGCCGTCGCCTCGGCTTCGGCGACCGTGATGGTGTCCGGCGTCGCGAACCGCTCGACGCCGACCGCGGTGCGCGCGCCGACATGCTCACCATCCGCATCACCCTCGACCACCAGCTGCAACCCGCGCCGGTTTGCCGCCGACTCAGACCCGTTCAGGTCCAGCAGCGTCACGCTGTCCAACCCCGCATCGGTCACCAGGCGTTCCGTCCCGGTGACGTAGCCGTCGTCGAGCACCACCACGAGCTGTTTGAGGCCCTTGGCCGGTTCGGCGTTGCGGCTGAACCGGCCCCGCTCCGCCAGGTCCGCGGCCAGCGACTGCTCCAGCAACTCCAACCCTGGAAACAGCAGGCGCAGCGAACCCATGCCGTCGCGGACCGTGGCGTGCTGGGCGTGTGGCAACCACTTCACCCAGCTCCAGTTCTCCCCGTCCGGGTTGGCGGTGACCACGGCGACCTGTACATGATCCGGTCCGTGGAAGGCACACAGCTCGAGGACCATGGACCGGACCAGCTGGCGGGCCAGCTTTCGGTCGCCCTCAAAGGTGATCGCGGGGAATGCCCGCAGCGACACCGCCGTGGGCAGCGCGTGCACCACGGAATGCGTCTTGACGAACCGCCGTAGCGCCACCGTCGACACCGGTTCGAGGTCCTCGGGCGGGCCCGTCTCCGGCGCCAGCAGGCGGGTGGCCAGCCGGTGGGTGCCGATGCCGACCCGCACATGGCAGAAGTCGTTGTCGGTGGGCCGGCGTTCCCACATGCGACGGGTGCCGACCACGTCGGCCAGGGCCCGCGGGTCCGGGTGGCTCCATTCCAGCGCCGTGCGCTGCCCTGCACCGGTCAGGTCGGCGTCGTCGCGCAGGTTGGCCAGATAGCTGAAGTAGTCCTTGCGTTCCTCGTTGAGTTCGGCTGCCGCCTTGCCGGAGCGGGCCCCGCCGCCCATGAACATGCCCGCCATCGACATGACCATCATCATCGGGAAGATCAGGAACATGGGGTTCTTCATCAGATCCCGGCCGCCGACGGTGACCATCAGCGCGATCATCCCGATCACGGCAACGATCATCACGAACGGCAGCAGCCTCATCAGCAGGTTGCCCGGGATCACCCGGGGCACCTCGGGCGGCGGCTGCAGGTTGACCTCACCGCCCGGCATGCGCGGCGGCGACACCCGCAGTCGGCGCACAAAACCCTGCGTACTCAACCGGTCATCCCCCGAACTCCAAACAGGCGACTAATTGGGCCTGAATGCCTGGGTAATGTCACCAGCGAATGACACAAACCTGCAGGAGGCCGATAGCGATGACTCTACCGCCGTCGCTGTCTGAATTAGACGCCGAATCCGAGGCCGAGCCGACGCTCAGCCGGGTCACGCTGGCGGTGGGTGACCTGCGGCTCGACGTCGGCCTTCCGGCTAACACCAGCATTGCCACGTTCATCGACGACGTCATCGACATCGCCAACGAGCAAATCGCCACGCACCCGGGGCACGAGGAAGTAGCCTTCGACACCACCGAGGGAAAGTGGACCCTGGCGCGGCTGGGCGATGAGCCGATCGATCCCAGCCGCTCGCTCAGCGAAGCCAATGTCTACGACGGCGACCTGCTGGCCATCCGCGCGATCGACCAACCGCTACGCCCGATGCTGTTCGACGACATTGAGGACGCGGACGAGAACCCGGCTCCCACTTGGCTTTCCCGCGATCCGCGGCTGTTCACCTGCTTCGGGGTGGCGCTGGCCGCGGCCCTGGCCGTCGCATTCCTGCTGCCGCGCAGGACAACCCAGATCTATGTGCCCGCAACAGCACTGGGCACCGGGATCCTCGCCGTCATCGCGGCGTGCGTGATCGCTCATCGTTCGACAGGGGCTCGTCGTTCGGAGTGGTTGGCGGCAGCGGCCATTCCGCTGCTGTTCAGCGGCGCCCTCTACGTGGTGCCGGACGCGTTCGGCGCCAAGTCGCTGCCCATGGCGTTCGCACTGGCCGGGCTGGCGTCGCTGTTGATCCTGCTGGTCACCGGCCGCGGCAGGGCGCTGCACACCGCGGTGATCTCGCTCGCCGTGATCGGCGGCGCGGCCGCCGTTGTCGACCTGCTGTGGAATCCGCCGCCACGCGCGATCGGCGCGGTCCTGGCGACCGTCTCGGTGATCGTGGTCTACCTGTCGCCCCGAGTGACGATCCTGCTGGCTAAGCTGCCGGTACCGAGGGTGCCGACAGCGGGCGAACCACTCGACGACATCGAAACGCAAGGCGGAACCACCGTTGAGGGCGTCAACGCGGTGGGCAAGCAGGTGATCCCCACCGAAGAAGGCATGACGGTCCGGGTTCGCCGGGCCAGCCAGTATCTGACCGGCATCCTGACCGCGGCCGCCGTCACCGCAACGGCCGGCTGCTATCTCGCGGTCGACGTCAGTGGCCGGTTCTATTGGCAAGGCACAGTTTTCGCGGCCGCGGTGGCCACGGTGCTGTGCCTGCGCGGCCGCAGCCATCACGACCTGGTGCAGTCCGCCACCCTGGTCGCCGGCGGACTCTCGATTGCGCTGCTGTCGATCCTGAAAATGGCGGTCGGCCTGAACGATTGGGAGTTCCCCGCGGTGCTGGCCCTTGTCGTGCTGATGGTGCTGGTGATCACCTGCGGGATCATTGCCCCGCGGCTGGAGTTCTCGCCGGTGATGCGCCGGCAGGTCGAGATCCTGGAATACCTCGCCATCGTGCTGATCTTCCCGCTGTGCTGCTGGATTATCCGGCTGTACGCGATGTTTCGCGAGCTCCGGATCTGACGCATCAGGACCTGGGCTGTTCGACCTTCGACCCGCGCGGATCGGCGGCCATGCCGTCATGGGCGACCAGCGCCGCCTCCTGGGACAGCTCCGGTCCCGCCGGCAACAGCGAGACGACCGGCCAAGGTGCCAGCTGCGGAACCTCCGCGTCACCGCGGGGCTCGCGGACACCGGTCACACCCAACGCGGCCGCGGTGGGCAGATCTTTGATGTGGTAACGGATTCCGGCGTCCGAGACATAGAACAGCTGCCCCATCGCCCTGCTGTCCGACTCGGCTCCGGTGGCCTGCACGTACTCGCCGGTGCCCGGCTTGAGGTAAACCGAATCGACGCCGGGACCGTTGCCGTCACCGGTCGCCAGCGCGACCGGTTGCGCTCCGGCCGGAATCGGCAAGCGGTGCCCGACCAGCAACCGGACCGTTGCCTGAGCGGCGGTGTTCGCGCGTTCCCAGGCCATGCACACCACGCGGTCCGGTTCGGGATTGACGATCTGGGGCGACACCCTCGGGTAGTGGTCGATCGGCAGCGTGTGCACGATCGGGACCCGGCTGACCAGTGACGGCGAGACCTCGCGCGCGCCGGATGCGACGTCGTTCGGGTTGCTGTAGCGAATGATGTCCGCGGCGGCCGACGAGACCGGCTGCAGCCCGGTCGGCAGCACCACGTATTGCTGCTCGCCGCGCGAGTCGACGGTCTTCACGATCGATCCCACCGGATACGCCGAGAAGACCGGGTTGGTGGCCCCGGCGGCGTCGATGCTCACCGAGCGGATCGGTGGCACCAGTGCAAACGCGTTGAGTAGTGCGGTCGAGATCGGGCGGGTCTGCGCGTCCTGCAGGTGCAAGGCGTTGATGACTGCCGAGTCCCGGGGGTCGATCAGCGCGCGCACGCCGTCGAAGACCAGATAGACGGCGTCGCCGGATCGGACCAGTAGCATCTGTACGTCCGAGGCTGCGCGGATGTCTTCGCCGAGCGTTAGGCCACCCGCGACGACGGTCGTCTGCACGCTGGCGGTCCCGACGCTGCGGGCCACATCCGGTGTCTGCACGTCGTCACACACCGTCCACCTCGAAGCGCGCATGTCAGCGCCGCCGCGAATGCTGTTGGGAGCGCCGATGATTCCGACCATCGCGCCGCGGGGCAGCTGGTTGAGCCACTTGTCGCTGACCGACTTCGGCGCATCGGGTTTCCCAGTGATCAACCGCGCCGACGCCAAATTCAGCACCGGATGCAGCCGGTCACCGATGCGCACGTAGAGACCGCCGTTGGAGGTACTGAGCAGAATCTGCGCGTCACCGATGTTCGGCGAGGGCTTGAAGAACGCGAGCACACCGGCCGCACCGGTGATCAGGACGGCGACCACCAGGCCGACGAGCAGCGAGCGCATCTGACCACGCATGGGGTCGTGGATCATCCGCGAGTCGGCGCGGATCAGCGCGTGCTCGAGCCGACGGATCAGGAACCGATAGCCGTTGACTTGCGCGCGAGTTGTCACTTGCGCGGGCATGAATCACCCCCATCAGCGCCGGTGAAGCACCGCGCCTGGGTAGCGTATAACAGCGCCACCAGACAAAGGCGCGGTAATTCCTGCGCCCGCGTGAATAGGATTCGAGTGTGCCGCGTCGTACCGCGACGCCCCCGACCAGGGGCGCGTCATCGGAGCCGAACCAGCTGCGGTCGACGATCGAGATCGGCGCGCAGCGACTGCTGCCGCTCGCGGACCTGCTGGTGTTGCAACTGCTGGTGACCGCGGGCGCGGTGGCCGCGCCCATTCTGGGATTCCGCGGCTGGCAGGGCGGCATTGTCGGGCTCGCGATCGCGTGCGTGTTGGTGGTCCGCTTCCGCGGCACGACGCTGCCGCGATTGATCGGGCTGCGGACCGGCTTCTGGTGGCAGCGTCGGAGACGGGCCCGCAAGATCATTCCGGCCGAGCCGTTCGACGTGCCGATGGCTGACGGCAATCTGATCGGATTTCGTTGGGACGGTGGCACGTTGATGTCGCTGCTGAAGATTGAAGAAAATCCGCAAGCCATGACGGTCATGGAGCCGGGCATGACGGTGTCCGGCGAGACCGTGCCGGTGCAGGCCCTGGTCGACTGCCTGCAGCAGTTCGACATCACCCTGGATTCGATCGACATTCTGTCCCAGGGCGCGCGCTCGCAAGGGCACAGCCAGGTGGCGGCGGTGTACGACGCGGTACTGGGTCCGCTGCCCGCAATCGCGCAGCGCAATGTGTGGATTGCCATCCGATTCGACCCGTCCAGGTGCGCGGAAGCGGTGCGCCGCCGCGGCGGTGGGCGCAACGGGATTCTGCGGGCGGCCACGACCGCAACGCGCCGGGTGGCCAACCGGTTGACCGAGGGCGGCCTGCGCACCCGAGTGCTGACGGCCAGCGAAATCGGCCAGGCCACAAACCAATTGACCGACGGGGTGGATCTGAGCACCGTTGAGGAGACGTGGCGCACCTGCCGTGAGGGCCGGTTCCGGCTGCGCAGCTTCGCCATCAAACCGCGCATGCTCACGACTGCGGGCCTCGGTCTGCTGTGGACCATTCCCAGCTACTCCACCACCATGTCTCTGTCATTGCGCCGCGACCGTCCCCGCGGGCCCATTCAGGTTCGTGGGTTGGCCCGGTTCGACACCCACGGTCGGGCCCGGATCCAGCTGCGCGGCCTCATCCACCTACGGGGCTTGCAGTACTCGGCGCTGGCCGCGAGCCTGCCGGTGCCGGCCCCGCCGCGTCGGGTGGACAAGTGGGCCTATTCGAGCGGAACCACCTACGCGGACAGGGACTTTGAACAGCTGGAGGTGCCGGCCTCGGGCTGCGGCCAGGTGGTCGGTGCCGACGACCACGGTCGCGCGGTCGCGCTGAGCTTGTTCGGCCCCCAGATCCGGCGGGTGGAGATCGCTGGGACGTTGCACCTCGCGCAGCAGGTGGTGTTGCGTTCGCTGGCGTTGGGCGCGCATGTGCTGGTGCACAGCCGGCGCCCGGCGAAATGGCGCACCATGGTGGACGAGGTGGACGACCACGACCTGCTGTGGGTCGCCGACTTCAACCGGGGGTCCATGCAGGCCGGAGCGGACCGCAACTACTCGGTCGAGATGTTCGACGGAGTGCCCGAGCAAGCGGTGCGCGTCGGGGTGACCACCATAGTGGTGCTGCCGCCGCGGTCGGCAGTCACCGCAAACGCCGACGTCGCGCTGGAATCACTCGACGTCGACACCGACACCGTCAAGGTCAGCACTCGAACCGGGTCGTCGGTGATCACGATGGTCGCCACCGACGAGGAGATGCGCTACCTGAAAGCGTCCTTCGCTGACTCGGACTAGGGATTCGGACCAGAGCCCGACATTAGAAGCGCACAACATAGGAGTGATGATGGCCTACCCGTCCGGTTTCGAGGGCTACTACCCGGCGGATCAGACCGGCGCGCACAACGGCTACTCGGCGTGGACTCCCGGCGATGCCAAACCTGCGCACCGCCACCTGACCCTGGCGGTCGTGTTGTTGGGGCTAGGTGCTTACCTGGTCAGCTTCGGACCGATGTTCAATACCGGCGGGATCGACTGGGACGTTCGCTTCGCGGTCCTCGCGGGGCTGCTGGCCGCCTTCGGGCTGCTCCCCCGGCAAACGGCCGCTCCCAAAATCGTTGCGGTGCTCGCCGCGATCGGATTCCTGGACGCCTTGTCGCGAGGAATTGTGGTGCCCGACGGCATCGAGCCCGGGTGGGCGCTATGGGTGCTGATCGTGCTCAACGCATTGCAGACCGCCGCGGCGGTCGGCGCCGCGCTGACCCAGCCGAGCGCCACCGACGAACAGCAAGCCTGGTACGCGGCGTACGCCGAGCAATATGCGCAGGCAGCGGCCCAGTATTACGGGCAGTACACCGCATCGGAACAGGCCGACACCGGGTACGGCGGCGCTACCGCGCAGGCCCAGCAGCCGGCGCAGACCAGACCCGCAGCGGCGCCTCAAGAGGCCAGTTACGCCGAATTCGTCGGCGGGCAGTCCCCCGCGCCGGCCGACCCGGTACCCGGGCAACAGAGCGCCCAGCTTCCGACCGGCCTACCGCAGGTGGGGCAGCACGGTGCGCCCGCCGCGCAGCCCACCGACACCGGCCATCCGCCGCAGCACACGTCGGCGCCGCACTGACCGGGCCGCCGGCTCAACCAATGGAGAGCTGCGCGATCAGCGTGTTGATCGTCGCGGCGACATCGTCGGGAATCGGACGCTCTGCCTCCGCATCGGCCAGCAACGACGCGGGCAACCCCGCCGCGGCCGCGGCTTCCTCCAGGCTCAGCTCCGCGCGATGCCCGCGCGCCGTACAGCCGCTGACCCAGCGTGGCCGTGCGGCGATCGGGCGGCGCGTGCCATCACCTCGTTGTACGCGCGACGCACACTGCTCAGGGCCAGCACGATCGACGGCGTGCCTTTGGCATTGCGCGCCGCACTGGCCGCCACATTTTCGAGTTTGCGGAGGTCGGCCAGGATGCTGGTGACCCGCGGCGTGAAATTGGGATCGGACGGCTCTCCCAGCAAGCTCATGGCCGCGCTGATGCTGTGCATGGCGAGCTCTACCGCTTCGGCCATCAGTGGGGCTCGGACGGTGTCGGTGAGCGACTCGGTGGTCTCGTCGCCGGCCGGCGCCGCCGCGACACCAGGAGCTGCCGGGGTTCCGCTGCGGATTCGGGCGATCGTGCCGGGAGGCCACTGCAGCGCCTCCTCGAGCTTGGCGAGCGTCGCCCGGCGCGGCCAGCTACGCCCCTTCTCGAATGCGATCAGCGTGCCGGCATTGATGATCTTGTCCTTGGCCAGGCCGCGCTGAGTGATCTGAAGCTCGTTGCGCCGGTTGGCAACCGCCCGCCCAGCGCGTGCCACGCCAGGGTCCAACTCGGCGTCCCACCATTGATCTTCGTCGGATTCGGGTAGGTCGATGACGCTGGTGACGTCGCCGGATGTATCCCGCGGCACGGCCGGCGTCCCAGCCGGCGTCAAAGAGACCTCGATGCCTTCCGGATCGCCGAGATGAAGAGTGGTGGGCCCGGTGATCAGCACCGAGCTCCGACGCACGCCGTCGAGGTACATGCCGTTCGTGCTGGTGTCGATCGCCTGCCAGGCGTCGTGCCCGGGTTCGAGGCGCACATGTGCCCGGGAGATGCGCTCGTCCGCCAGTCGCACGGCGGCCGAGCTGTCCCGGCCGATGACGGCAACGCCGCCGTGCGGGTCCAGGGTGTGGACCTTGTCGCCGAGTCGCACCGCCATCGCGGGTACCGAGGGCGTCTCAGGTGTCACTGCGTCACTCCCCCGCGCTCAGACCCCCGGATGTCGAGCATCTCCGCTACAGCCTTCCTCGAACCGCGGTTATTGATGCTACATCTTTGTTGGTTCATAACCGCGCACCCCAGGTCACGGATTCGCAGCACTATGCGCCTGACGATCACTCGATACTTGCTACCGGTCTTCTGACCTGGGAGTTTGAGGATGGCCCCACTCCACCGTTCGAGCATTTCCGTAGCTGCTACGTTTTACTTGTTGCATCCGCTGCGGATCTTTGGTTAAAGTCGTCGCATCGGAGGCGCGTCGGCGCCCGAAGTGGAGGGGAAGGCGATGACTGCCACTGCTGCGCAGCTGTTCACACGGCTGGATGAGTACGTTCCGGTGTGTGCCGCCGACCCCGAACGGTGGACGACCAGCGAACCCGACGACGAAGCCAAAGCGCTGTGCCAGGCGTGCCCCCGACGCTGGCTGTGCGCACGCGAAGCATGCCAGGACCCCAACGTCGAAGGGCTGTGGGCCGGCGTCGTGATTCCCGAGTCCGGGCGCCCGCGAGAATTCGCGATACGGCGACTGCGCGCGCTGGCGGAACGCGGCGGGTATCACGTACCGCCGCGCCGGCGGGGCCGACCGCCCAAGGTGATGCCTTGACGGTTCACGGGATGGGGGCCGAACCGATCTGGCACACCAGCAGGTCGCCGTGGCGCACCTGCAGGGTGAACATGGACGCCCCGCCGTCCGCGCGGAAGACGTCCACTGTCCACACCGGTCCGTTACGGGTGAATCTCGCGACGGCATCCACTGGCAAAGGGCGTATCAACCCGTCGCCTTTGATCTCGTCGATCTCGGCGGCCAGGACTCCCTCATGAGGCTCCGGGCACGACAGGGCTTCCACGTTCGCCAGCCGCCGCGCATTTCGTTCGCGCATCCACACCCGCACGGTGTTCGTGGCGACGGCATAGGCCTGCTCATCCGACATCGCCTCACTGGCCGCCATTGGCCGCAGGGTGGCACCGCCATGGTCTTCACCGCGGTCGCGGCCCGCGATCGCGACGAGCAGCACCGACACGGATGCCAGGGCCGCAAAACCCCACGCGCCCAACCGAATCCACCCACGGGCGGGCCTGACGGAATTGCCGGCCACGATCACACCAGCGGCGGCGAGTCGGCGTCACACACCTTCAGCTCGCCGCCCTCCTGCACCAGCGTGTACTCATCGGAGAAGTAGCCGCCGTGTTGTTGCGCCTCCTGCACCAAACGCGTCTGACGTTCGGTGATCGGGTGCACCCGCAGCATGAAGCGGCCCCACACCCGCTCCCCTTCGTCGCGAAATCCGACGACCGCCTCGACGTGGATGATCCCCTGGACGGTGCTGTTCTGCTCGACGCCTTCGATCTCGTCCGCGACGTTCTTGCCGGGGCTCGCGCAGGCCAGCGCCCGTAATGTCGCACCATCGCCGTGGTTCTCCGCGTCATACCAGCGTTTGAGCACCTCGAAGGCCTGTTGCTGGCGAGGCGACGGGTCCGGCGCGGCCAACATGGCCGCTCGTGGCGGCGGGGGCGCCGATCGCCACCCGACGGCGAACACCACCACCGCGGCCGCCGAACACAGCGCCGTGAGGGCCGCCAGTACCCGCACCGGCCACCGCCGCGGCCCATCGGAAAGTTTTGCCGCATCGGTACGCTCCGACAATCGGCCGTCGGAGTGGCAGTCGATCACCAGCGTGTGCCACGGTGTTCCGCCCGCGGCGCCCTGCGCGCGGTAATCGTTGAGCTTGTCGATTACCTCATCGGGCACGTCCAACCGCGCCGGCGCCGACGCGGGCGATGTCACCGTCGCGACGACCGGCACCGCGGCCGACGGGTCGAACTCGACTCGAAGATGCGTCCAGCCCACCGGAGCCCGGCTCAAGAGCGTCGTCACGGCGTCCTCGACCAAGCGCCGACCACCCGAACCCACCCGGCAAGACTAGCCAGGGGGGCGCAGCCAGATCATCGTGTTGCGGTCGCGGTCGCGTTGCAGCAGGCCGGTGCCGACCTTCCAGATCGCGACGTGCGCGTCGTCGGGGGTCTGCCACATCGTCTGGCAGGTCGTCATGTTGACCGCCGCATAACGTTCGCCGAGCATGCCGATGCCGCTGACGATGGTGGTGCCGTCGGAGGCGACGTAGGTTCCGTCGGGGAAGGTTCCGTGCAGGTCCAAACCGCTGCAGGTGGCGCCGGCCTGGCCGGTCAGCAGGTCGAACTGTTGCCAGCGACGTTCGCTGGGCTCGCCCAGCCCGACGTAGATTTTGGAGCCGATGGTGCGGACGTCGGTGACCGGTTTCGGCGCCGCGAACTGCGTCACCGGAGCGCCGGCCGCCGTGTAGACCGCGATGTTGCCGTCCACCGACACCGCCGGCATGGGCGGATTGTCCAGGAAGGTGACCACCGACCGTCCCATCGGCCGCTGCGCCGCCAACCGCCCCCTGGTGTCGTAGAACAGAACGCCGGTCTCGCCGGTCTGGGAGTTCCGGTAGGCGTAGGCGAAGCCCTCGTTGTAGACGACCGCGCGATGCAGCGTCAGGCCGGCCGGAGCCGTCGGCGTCCGGTCCGCTCCGTCGGTCACCGAGAAAACCCGGTTCGGATCGCCGCCGGTTGACACCGCCAACGTCGGCGCGGGGATGTCGTTGGCCACCCGATAGTCCATCGGCGTGAAGAATCCGTCGCCCGGGACCGACCAAGTGCGCTCGCCGTGCGATCCGACGCCGAAGACGCCCTGGCCCTCCACCGCCGCAATCAGCCAGGTCTGACCGAAGTGAGTGCCCGCCGGATGCGCCTCGGGGCGGCCCGGAAAGGCGGCGAAACCCACGTCGGTGGGACCGGTGGAACTCAGCGACCCGTGGGCCAGGTCTAGCACCCACGCCGTCAGCCGCGCGCCGGTTTTCAGGCACACCGCCACTCCCGGCCCGTTACCGAAACACTCCGCGTCGTAGCTGTACCCAGGCAGGGACACCGGGTCGAACAGGCGCACGCCGGTCCTGGTGTCGACCCCGTAGACCCACGCCTGCTGCGGCCGGCACGAGGTTGTACAGAAGTTGTCGACGAATTGGGACAGGAAGTAGGCCTTTTCGCCATTGGTGGCGAACAGCTCACCCAGCGGCGCATAGTCGGGCAGACCCACATCGGTCGGGCGGACCTGCCAGCCCGCCACCGGTTGCCGATCCAGCGGGAACCCCACCAACAAGTCCTTCGGGGTACCGATCGGCGGCTGCCACGGTTGCCCGGCGTCGCGCCCGTGGTGCCTGCCGCCCAGCAAGCCCGTCCGCCACCCCGCTACACCGCCGGCCAAAAGCACCACCGTCAGCAGTACCGCCCCAATCCACCACCACCGACGTCGAGGCGGTGTGGATTGCTGGGGCTCGACCCATCGATACCCGCCCTGGGGAGCCCCTCCACCACCCGCTACCACGCACACCCCCACATCCGGTCGATGCAACACGGCCAGGCTAGTCAGCCGACCAGCCCAGGCTGCCCGACCGCGGGCAATTATCCGTGCGCAATACCCAAAACCGTGTCTTAGGCTGAACGGAACGGGTCGTCGCGACCGGGTGGTTTGGGTCGCGGATGTGCGCTCGGGGGAGGAACGACATGAGCACAGACGATCGCACCCTTGCGGATCTGACTGCGCAGATGAACGGCTGGAAGTCGGGCACGGGCACCGAACTGTTGCTGGAAGACACGCACGCGGCGGCATTCCTGGACCGCGTTCAAGCGGCCAAAGCCGATTTGCAGCAACAACTCACCGGAGCCAATGGTCTGCAAGCCTGGCTATCGGGCGCGGACGTCGGCACCTACGTCTCGGCGACGACCACGCGGCAACACCTCGAGGAAGACATCGCCGAATTCATCGAGGCGGTCAGCAACTACATCCACTACCTCGACGCTCTTACGCAAACCGCCGCTGCCGCCTGTCAAAGCATCCGCAATGCCGACCAGCCTCATTCCTGAGCTGCCGACACCGCCGGACTCCGACATTGGCTACCTATGAGGATCTCGAAGCCGCGGTAGCGGCAATCCAGCAAGCCCATCCGCACTGGCAACCGCCCCAACTCGTACAGACGGCCCTGAACATGGCGGGGCTGTCGCCGATCGTCCCCAACAGCGTCTTTGACAGCCTGCGCACGTCGGCCCCGCCCGGTGTGTTCGACGCGAACGGTCAGATCGCCAACCCGCAGCCGGGTACCCCGCAGCCTGTACTGCCGCGCCCCGGCACGACCACCCTGCCCCCACCGATGAACATCCCGGGTCCGGCAACTGGCCAGCCGGTCGACAGGAATCTGGCGGCGCCGAAAAACGACTTGGATTCGTTGCGGGCGACCGGGCATCCCTGCAAGAACAAGAGCGTTCCGCACGACCAGATTCGTACCTTTATCGACGGCTACAACGGCATCATCGGAGCCACCGGCAGCGGACCGGCCAATTCACACTGGAACGCAAGTATCGACCGCGCGAAAACTGGTCTGCAAAAAGCGCTGGCGGGTCTCAGTAGTGGAATCCGCGGCCAATTCGCCGATGCGCTGAACCTGAACCTGCAGCGGTCTTTTCAAGTGCTGGACGATATGAGCAACCATGCGGCGACGATGGAGCAATTGTTCGACGCATTCTTTGACGACCTCGCCACAACGAGAAGCAATTACGAGCAATACCTGCCGCTTTACAACCAGGCGGTTGCCCACCCCGACGAACCGTCGAGCAAGGAGACACTGAATCAGCTGAACGACCTCGTGCTCGGCATCATGGACGTCTATCGAGGTCCGATTGACGGGATTGCGCAAAGCCATCCCAGCGTCGACAGCGCGGTACCCGAGGTCGGTCCGCCGATGTCCGGCCCGGCAGGGCTGGCCGGCGGTCCTTTGGCCGGATCGGGCGGCGGCGCGCCGGAAGTGCTGCCGCAGGGCGGGCTGAATACCGGGCGGGCACCGGATCCGCCGGCACCGACCGCCGTCCAGCCGGACGGTCGGCAGTCCATACCAAATGTCCCGGCCGACGGTGGCGCGGGCCAGGTGCCCGGCGACGGTGCCGGTCAGGGCAGCGGCACCGGCGGCGGGCAGGGTGCTGATCCCGCGGCGAAACCATCGGCTGACGCGGCGAAGGCGGGCGGCAGAGAGGGAACCGGGTTGCACACCGCGCCGCTGGGCCTCGGCTCGAAGGGGCGTTCAGCAGCGCCCAAGACCGGTGGCGGCGGCGCCGGTCGCGGCGGCGGCGGACGAGGGTCGGTCGGCGCCAAGCCACCGGCCGCGGTCGCGGCGCCTCCCAAAGTAGGCGGCAGTCCGGTGCCGGTCTCCCGCGCCGGAATCAGCGGGCCCGGCGGGGCAGGTGCCCCAGGCGCTCCGGTGGCCGGCCACTCCGGAAGCACCGCGGATAAGGCACACAAAGCCAGCAAGGCGCTGCGGCTACCCAAGCACGGGGAAGAGGTCGCAGGTGAAGCCGAGGGGGTGGTGCCGGTGATCGGCGACGTCCCGCGTCGGGCCGCCCCCGCCGATCAGAAGAAGACGTAGCCGTCGCGACAATGGTGCTGTGCGCGTCAACACCGTGAGCCTGCAACGTCTGGGCCGCATCGAGGTGCGGGAACTGCGGGTGATCAGCGAATACCTGGGACGCGACTTTCTGCCGTTTCCGCTCATCCCCACCTTGGCCCACCGATTCGCGGACTTGGGCGCGTACCGCGACTACGCGAGGACGGTTCCCGATCGCTTCAAGCACGGCGATCTGGCGGTCTTCGGGAAGTGGTTCGCCACCTACGCCGAAGCGGACCTTCGGGTGGAATGCCAAGTGCACCACTTCCCCGCCGATAGCCCAAGCACCCGGCTACTCGCCCACCGCACCGGCGAACTCGGCTTCCTGGCCGAGCAGCAAGCCGACGACGTCGTCGACATGTTCACGTTGTCGGCCTACGACCTGGGACCAGCGGTCGCCGGGACGGTCGAGCTGACCAATCCGGGCACCCGGCCGAGGATTGTGATCCCGGAATACGTCCCGCAAGCATTGCGCGGCCGCGCGACGACCGCCTCCGACCCGACCTGGGGTGTGGGCGCCCCGGTGTCGGTATCGAAGGATGCGGTGATCGCTTACGGCACGGTCCAGAGCCATTGCCGGCCGGCGCGCACCTGGGGACTGGACCAGGACAAGGATGCAGTCGTGTGGGTGCGCCTGCGCGACGACGGCGACTACATCTACGCACCGGGCTACCGGTCGGCGACGCCGATGAGTCGCCGCGACCTCAGCGGGCGGATCGACGAATTGATCGCGGCGGACGTCGCGTCGCTTCGAGAGTCTCGCGGGAACTAGCGCGGGGAAATACCAGCGAGCGCGGCGTGAATGTGCCACAGCGAAGCGGACGCCTCACCAACCGCGGCGATCGCCCCGGTGATGGCGGCCAGGATGCTGGCCGCCGAGGCGACGCCCATCGCCACGCCGGCGACCGCGAGTCCCGCCGCTGCCGCGGCGGCGGCACCGGCGCTGCGCGCGTTGCCGATCACGACGGCATCGTCCCCGCCGCGCGGGAGCAACGCCAGTTCCCGCATCGCGCTGGCGAAGTCGGTGACCTGCACGACGAGGTGCTCCCCCAGCACGGTGATTGCGTCACCGAGTCCGAGCCGGCGAACTGCAACGCTGTCCGAGGCGTCCTCGAGCGCAATTTTAAGATCGGCAATGTTGTGGTCGAGCAGCCTGCCTACGATTTCCACCTCGTCCCGCATTCCCAACCCCTATTCTGCTGCGGCGCACACTGTTCGAGCGGGGACGGTTGCCCCCTTCCCATTAGGTTAGCGACCGGACCGGATGAAAATGCGCACCAATATCGCTGCTCGACAACCGATCCCGATTTTGCTGCGGCGCTCGCCTAAGATGACTTTCGTCAATTGAAATCAAACAGGGGGCGTGCTGGTGTGCACCGACAAGCGTGGCGGTAAATCATCGAAGTGGCGCGGTATCGCGGCAGGCCTCACGGTATTGACAGTCGCCACAGCCGCCTGCGGTGGGCCGCGCACCACCACAACCACGACCGCGCCCACCTCAAACCCTCAGTCGCACAGTGCAACTACCAACCCGGCCATCGGTCCGCAGGAAGTACTGCCGTTCCGGTCGCTGGACCAGCCGGGTGGGGTGGCGGTCGACAACTCGGGGGCGGTCTACGTCACCAACGGAGGTGACAACCCGCAGGTTCTGAAACTGCCGGCAGGTGCCAACGGTCCAAGCAAATTGCCCTTCGGTGATGTCAGGACGCCGAACTACCTCGCGGTGGACGGCGCCGGGGCCGTCTACGTCAGCGACTACAACGGCAACCGGGTGCTCAAACTGGCGACTGGCGCCAGTTCGCCAATAACGTTGCCGCTCAACAAACTCTCCCTACCCTCGGGTGTGGCGGTGGACGCCGAAGGCAGTGTCTACGTCGCCGCCTACGACCGCGTGCTCAAGCTGCCGGCCGGTGCGGGCAGCGCAACCGAGTTGCCGTTCCCGGGCATCCGCGGCCCGCTCGGGATCGCAGTCGACGCCGCCGGCGCCGTGTACGTCACGTCAGTCGCCAACCGGGTGCTCAAACTGCCCGCGGGAGCGGCGGAACCGGTTGACCTGCCGTTCACCGGCCTGCTCAATCCCTATGGTGTCGCGGTGGACGGGGCCGGCGCAGTCTATGTGGCGGACTCCAGCCACAACCGGGTGCTCAAACTGGCGCCCGGAGCCAATGCACAAACCGAGCTGCCGTTCTCCGGACTCAACCGCCCACGCAGCATCGCGTTGGACGCGACGGGTCACCTCTACGTCGTCGACGAACTCAACAACCGGGTGCTCAAGTTCTCGGGCTAGGCGGGAACCCAGTCGCCGGAGTTCGCGAAGCTGGCCAGGTTCGGCGTCTTCCAATCGCCCTGCGCGGCCAGCGCTCGCTCCAGCGCGGCGGCCTGATCGCTCTGGGCGTCGTTCACTGTGACGAGTCCGGCGATGATGGCGCTGACGCTGGCCAGGAATCCGGCCGCAGTCGTGAGGATGAATGCCAGGGCGGCGGGAAGACCGACCACGGTGGCGGCCGAGACGATGGCGCCGACGATGGACAGCACCAGCACCGATATACCGGGGATGATCGTGTACCCCGCCACGTCGAGCGCGCTGGCGACGGCATCCAGCGAACCCTCGATCGCTTGTGCGGCGGTGCTGAGCCCTTCGACCGACTTCTGTTGGTTGCCCACGGCCACTTCGTAGGCGTTGGCCGCCGAACCTGCCCAATGCACTTGAGCGCGAATGCCATTGGCCTCGTCTTCGAGCGAGTCGGACATCTTGAGCGCACCGGAGCCGATCGTCGACCAGCCCTGTTTGTGATCGCGTAGGACGTCCGACATCGACACCGTATCGGCGACCTTCTTGACCTGAGGGATGATCTGGTTGCGCAACATCGCGATCACCACCGCCCCCGCGGTGGCAATCTCCTCGTCCAGATCCAGGATTCGGGCGAGCCGGCTGCCGGCCGCCTCGTCGATCACCCGCTCCAGCTCGTCGGTGCGCTCGACAAGCTTGCGGTAGTACTCCTGAACTTCGTCACCGATGCCCATGCCGCCCCCTCTTGACCGTGGATCGCCGCGTCAACGTGGAATATCCGTGGCGGCAAAGTTATTCGCCACGGCGACCAGCGTGGCCCCCATACCGTTCATCGACGTCTCGCCCACCTTCGCGCGGTCGTGAACCGCGTCGCAGAACTTGTTGTACGCATCCAGGAAATCCTGAATCAGGGTGTACGGGTCGTAGCTCATCTCACCGACCGCGGGACTGCCGAAGGGACTGTTGATCTTGGACGCTGCTGCAGTATTGGCGAAACCCGCCAGCGCCGTGGCGCTGTCCGTCCACAGTTTTGCGTCTTTACGCAGCCACTCAATATCGACTTTCAGATCGGGCGGCATTACCTGTCTCTCTCTTGCATGTCGGACATCACCGAGCACGACGTGGCCCTCACAGTGCGGCTTCTCCCATGAACTGCAGGGCAGCAATACCTTCGCGCGTCAACTTGCCCAGCTCGGCCAGGAGCGCCTGCTTGGCGCTTTCCAGAGCCGATCCCGCGGCGGACTGCTCGTCTTTGGCGCGCTGCAGCGCGGCGGCGAACTCGGTCATGATCCGCGCGGCGGCGGCCTGCTCGGCCCACGCCGCGTTGATCTGGCAATCGACCAGCCAGGGCCCGTCCAGCTGCACCGCTATCGTCCGCGGCGCTGTGGAAGATTCCGCGGCTTTGCGGGCCGCCGCCTCCGACGCCAGTTCCGCGGACAGCCGGTCGGCCCGGTCGCATGCCGAATAGACGTCCGCGCGGAAACGCTCCAATGGTCGGGGCGGGTCCCGGTAGTCGTCCAGCGAACCGAGCAAGTCCTGCAACGATGCCGCAGGCTGCGCCGGTTGCCGGTCAGCGGCTGCCCTGGCGTCTTCGTACTGGATGTCCATTGCCGCGCGATACGCGGCGAAGACCGCGGCCGGCAACATCTCGGCCGATAGCCGCTCGGCCCAGTCGGTACGCAGGTCCAGCCGCACCGGCGTGTGCTGCTCATCGATGTACAACCCGACCATTCCGGTGCCGTCCCGGCCTACTGCCGGTCCCTGGGCTGGGCCGGTACGCAACCGCAGATCGTGCAAGGTTCCGTTCAGCGCCGTCGCCGCGTCCGGATCCAGCCCAATGCTCGCCGCGGCCTCTGGCGATATCGCAGTGAAGCCCGGGAACTGTTGTGTATCAACGTATGTCGACGGCGCGGCGGCAGCCGGTTCGGCCGGTTCGCCGGCATCGGCATCCGCATCGGCCCATGCCCTGGCCGTCGCAGGGTCGACGCCCTGGGCCAGATATTCCTCATAGGTGCCCATGGCGCGTCAGGCTCGTGAGCCCGGGTTTTCAGCGAATCCGCGGATCACCGGTTGCGCACGGCTACCCCGCGCCGGCCTCGCGTGTTTCGGCTCCAGTGGAGTCGACGCCATAACCTAAACCCCCAAGGTGGTGCACTGTGCAATCAGCCTATCCGCGGCTCCAGCGATAAATAGCACTTATTCCGCACTGCGGCTCGACCGCACTACCCCGCGACCGCAGCGAACAGGCTGACCGCCGGCACGGGCCGCACGGTAACCTCGTTCTCAGAGTTCACAGGGATCTCGAGGCCTCTGTGCACCGCAGCGAAGAGGAGACCGTGTATGGCCGGCCCCAGCGAGCAGGCTGACGTCACCCGCGCCGACCGCTTCATCAAGACGGCCGTCGAGATCCTGGGCGAAACCGGCCGGACCGACTTCACCGTGCAGGAAGTGGTGGCCCGTTCCAAGACCTCGCTGCGTGCCTTTTACCAACACTTCAGCAGCAAGGATGAACTGCTGCTGGCCTTGTTCGAGCGAACGATGGTGCAAGCGGCGCAGTCCTGGCGCGCCGAGACGGCCGGACTCGACAGCACCGCGGCGCTGAAATTGGTTCTCGATCGCATCAGCGCCCAGCCGGAGTCGACCACCCAGGACAGTCTCAACAGGGCGCTGAGCCTCTACAACCAGCACCTGGCTGAGACCCGGCCACGCGAGTACGCGCGAGTCCTCTCTCCCCTGCACCGGTTGTTGCGCGACATCGTCGGGCAGGGCATCACCGAGGGGGTGTTCAATCCCGGCCTGGACGTCGGCGCCGCAGCGGCGATTGTCATGCAGACGATGGTCGGTGCACTGCGATTGCATTGGCTGGGCACCGAATTGAATGGAACACCGATCGACGCCGGCCAGCTCTACGACTTCTGCACCCGCGCCCTCGGCATCCGCGACACCGACGATGAAACACCCGAGCCATCGCTGGCCGAACTGTTTGCCCAGATCGGCATGCGCCCCGCCAGCTTTCACGGCGCAGAGTTCGCCATGACGATGCCGGTCAGTCCCCAGGTGGTCAACACCTCCGGTGCACTGCAGGGCGGGCTGATTGCGACGCTCGCCGACGTCGCCGGCGGACAGCTCGGGCTGGAGTACCTGCAGCCGGGCACCGCCATGACCACCGCGGACCTGTCCATCCGCTACCTGCGGCCGATCCGGCAGGGTTCGGCGTTGGCGGTACCCAAGGTGCTGCGCGCCGGTCGCCGGTCGCTGGTGATGCAGATCGACATTTTCGGCGACAGCGACAGCGAACTGGCGGCCACGGCGACGGTGAACTTTGCGATCGTCGGCCGCCCCGCCGACGAACCCGACGGCCCGCCCGCCGGCTAGGTACAAAAGCGTTCGGCCAGCAGAGCTTGCTCCGCCGTTCACAAATGGTGGTAACGTCATTACCACCTTTAGAGATCCAGCCTCACAGGAGAATCGCCATGCCGTCTCGCGAGCTTTCCTTCCCGGTGTTCGACGCCGACAACCACATGTACGAGCCGCAGGAAGCGCTCACCAAGTTCCTCCCCGACCACCGCAAGCACGTCATCGACTACGTGCAGGTGCGCGGCCGCACCAAGATCGTGGTGCGCGGCCACATCAGCGACTACATTCCCAATCCCACCTTCGAGGTGGTGGCCCGCCCGGGCGCCCAGGAGGACTACTTTCGCAACGGTTCGCAAGGCAAGAGCTACCGCGAGATCCTCGGCGAGCCGATGAAGGCCATCCCCGCCTTCCGCGAGCCGGGGGCACGGCTGGAAGTGATGGACGAGCTGGGCATCGACTACGCGCTGATGTTCCCGACGCTGGCCAGCCTGGTCGAAGAGCGCATGAAGGACGACCCGGAGATGACGCACGACGTCATCCACGCGCTGAACCAGTGGATGTACGAGCAGTGGTCGTTCAACTACCAAGAGCGCATCTTCGCGACCCCGGTGATCACCCTGCCCATCGTCGACCGGGCGCTCGAGGAATTGCAGTGGTGCCTCGAGCGCGGCGCCCGCACGGTGCTGGTACGCCCGGCACCGGTGCCCGGTTACCGCGGCAGCCGCTCCTTCGGCTTCGAGGAGTTCGACCCATTCTGGCAGGCCTGCGTGCGCGCCGAGATTCCGGTTTCGATGCACGCCTCGGACAGCGGTTACTCCGAGCTGCTCAACATCTGGGAGCCCGGCGACGAGTTCCTGCCGTTCAAGCCAACCGCCTTCCGCAGCCTGGCCTTAGGTCATCGGCCGGTCGAGGACGCCTTCGGCGCATTGGTCTGCCACGGCGCGCTGACGCGCAACCCCGATCTGCGGATCCTGTCGATCGAGAACGGTGCCGACTGGGTGCCTCATCTCTTCAAGGGCCTCAAAGGCGTCTACAAGAAGATGCCGCAGGCGTTCGCCGAGGACCCGATCGAGACGTTCAAGCGTTGCGTCTACATCAGCCCATTCTGGGAGGACCGCTTCACCGAGATCGTCAAGATGGTCGGCACCGATCGGGTGGTCTTCGGCTCCGACTGGCCCCACCCGGAGGGCCTGAAGGACCCGATCTCATTCGTCGACGAACTCAAGGACTTTGATCAGGAAGACGTCGAAAAGATCATGGGCGGCAACCTGATGAAGTTGATGAAGGTCGAACCCGCGAAGAAGCCGGTTTCCGCGTAGCCGCCATCTACGGAGCGCTCGGCCCGAACCCGGATCGATCGGGTTCGGGCCGATCTTTTCGATTCGCCCAAATCGGCCGCTGGCGTCTGCTATACAAAGCGCATCACATTGTCTTTCGGCGCATACGGGGCATCCAGTGGGGGGTTATCCGGCGCCATCAAGGTGGGGGTGCACGATGAACTTGGGGTCAGCCAACTTCTCCAGGACCGTTTCGTTGAGCAGTGACTTGGCCTCTCAGTTGGACGGACCGAGCAGCACGCTGCGGGCGACCACGGTTCGCAGCGCCTCGGCGGTGGTCGTTCGCGCCGGCGGCGAGGTCGATGCCTCCAACGAGCACACCTGGCAGGGTCTGGTCACTGAGGCCGCAACCGCGGCCAGGCAGGCCGGCCTGCTCGTCGTCGACGTCAACGGCCTGGATTTCATGGGCTGCTGCGCGTTCACCGTGCTGGCCGACGAAGCGGAGCGCTGCCGCGAACGCGGCATAACCCTGCGCATGGTGAGTCAGAACCCCGGCGTCGCGCGCATCGTCGACGCGTGCGCATTCGGCAATGTGTTGTCCGTGCACCCCACCACGGAATCCGCGCTGACAACCGCCTGAGCCAAGGCCTCACATATTTCGTGCGTGGCACATGTCCCGCGCATTGATAACCTGTTTAGCATCGCTTGACGTAGCCGTCAGCGCGCCAAACTCGTTATTGATGCGGTCCGTGGGAGGTACGGCCAACATGGCGGCCGAAAAGGACTGGGACAACACGGTGGGCGCGGCTGAGGACGTGCGGCGCATCTTCGAGAACATCCCGGCGTTGGTGGTCGGCCTGGAAGGGCCCGAACACCGATTCGTCGCGGTCAATGCCGCGTTTCGTGAGTTGAGTCCGTTGCTGGTCAGCGTGGGCAAAACGGTCAAAGAGATCTACCCCGAGCTGGAGAGTCAGCAGATCCTCGAGATGTTTGATCGGGTGTATCAAACCGGGGAGTCGCAGTCGGGATCCGAGTGGCGGTTGCAGGTCGACCTGCAGGGTTCCGGCATCGAGGAACGGTTCTTCGACTTCTTGGTGACCGCGCGACGCGGGGACGATGGGTCCATCGAGGGTGTGCAGCTGGTCTTCGACGAGGTCACCGCCCGCGTTCAGGCGCGGCTGGCCACCGAGGCACGGGTGAAGGAGCTCTCGGAGCGCTACCGCAACGTGCGCGATTCGGCGACCGTCATGCAGCAGGCGCTGTTGGCCGCGTCCGTCCCGGTGGTTCCTGGGGCCGACATCGCCGCCGAATACGTCGTCGCTGCCGAAGACACCGCCGCCGGCGGCGATTGGTTCGACGCCCTGGCGCTCGGCGACCGCCTGGTGTTGATCGTCGGGGACGTCGTCGGTCACGGTGTCGAAGCCGCCGCGGTGATGTCGCAGCTGCGCACCGCGCTGCGGATGCAGATCATGGCCGGGTACTCGATCGTCGAGGCGCTTGAGGCGCTGGACCGCTTCCACGAGCACGTGCCGGGCTCGAAATCGGCGACCCTTTGCGTGGGCTCCATGGATTACGCGACGGGTGAATTGCAATATTGCACCGCCGGGCACCCGCCCCCGCTGGTGGTCTCGGCCAGTGCGGAGTCGCGGTACCTGACACCGTCCGGCGGTGGCCCACTGGGCAGTGGCGTCGGCTTCCCGCTGCGCACCGAATCACTCGAGATCGGTGACACGGTGCTGTTTTACAGCGACGGATTGATCGAGCGCCCGGGCCGGCCACTGGGAGCCAGCACCGCCGAGTTCGCCGACTTGGCCGCCAGCATCGTGGCCGGCACCGGCGGCTTCGTCATCGACACACCCACGCGTCCCGTCGACCGACTCTGTTCGGAGACGCTCGAATTGCTGCTGCGCTCCACCGGGTACAACGACGACGTGACACTGCTGGCAGCTCAGCGCCGAACACCGACGCCACCCCTGCACATCACCGCGGACGGAACCGTTCACGCCGCCCGGCAGATCCGCGCTCAACTGCGAAAGTGGTTGTCCCAGATCGGCGCCGAAGACACCGACATCTCCGACATCGTGCACGCCGTCTCCGAATTCGTGGAGAACGCCGTGGAGCACGGCTACAGCGAAGAGGTCACCGGCGGGGTGGTGGTCGAGGCGAACCTGAGCGGCGATGGCAAGCTGCGGGCGTCGGTCGTCGACCGAGGGCAGTGGAAAGACCACCGCGAGGGTGCCCGGGGCCGCGGGCGCGGCCTGGCGATGGCCGAGGCACTGGTGACGGAATCGCACGTCAGCCATGGTCCCGACGGCACCACGGCCTCGCTCACACACCGGCTCAGCCGCCCGGCCAATTTCATCAGCGACCCGGTCATCAGTCGGGTCACCATCCGGCGCGAACTCGACGACGAATTCGTCTCACTGGTCGACGGTGGTCGCATCATCGTGCGCGGCGAGGTTGATTCGCACACCGCATCTACCCTGGACCGCCAGATCGCGGTGGAAAGTCGTTCGGGCATAGCGTCTTTGACCATCGACCTGAGTGCGGTCACGCATTTGGGCTCGGCGGGCGTGAGCGCCCTGGCCGCCGCGCGCGACCGCGCCCGCAAACAGGGCGGTGATTGCGTGCTGCTGGCGCCACCGGGCAGCCCCGCCCACCATGTCCTGTCGCTGGTCCAGATACCGGTCAACGGCGGCGATCCCGGGGACGTCCTCGTCGCCGATTAGGCGGATTCAGCGCGTTCGGCCGTGTCGCACCTGATTGAACGGCACCCCGCGGTCGGCGGCGTACTCGCGCGGGAAGTTCAGTACCCGTTCGCCGATGACATTGCGGGCCATCTCCGTGGTGCCGCCACCGATCGCGACCGACTGCCGGGACAGAAACCGGAAGCCGGTTTGCAGCCCCTCGCCGATTTCGCCCACCACACCTGCCGCGCCGGCGATCGCAAGTGCGGTGTCCACCTCCACCATGGTTGTCTCGGCGTGGAACAGCCTGATCAGCGTGCCACCGGCCGGGGGTAGCGAACCATCCCGCACACTGCGGGACACGTGGTCGATCAGCTGCTCGGCGACCGCACGATGCACCAGCGCGCGGCCGGCCATCTCCTGCGCGCGCTCGTTGTCGGCCTGATGAGTCCTGGCCAGCAGATCCGCATAGTCCACCGGTGTGGTGTGACCGCCCTCGCTGCCCGAACCGCTGGCGAACTCCGAGCCCTGACCGACGGCGCGGCGCTCGTGGTACAACTGCCGAGACGCGACCGCCCAGCCGTTGTTCACCTCACCCACCACCGCGTCGTCACCGACATCCACGCCGTCAAGGAACTCCTCGCAGAACTCCGCGCCACCATTCACCTGAGTGATGCGCCGCAACGTGATTCCCGGGTGCCCGATGGGGATCAGAAACATCGTCAGGCCGTCGTGCTTGGGCACATCCCAGTCGGTTCGAGCCAGGCACAACCCGTAGTCCGCGGCGAAAGCGCTTGTGCTCCATGTCTTGGCCCCGTCGATCACCCAACGGTCACCCTTACGTTCGGCGCGCGTGATCACACCGGCCAGGTCCGAACCGCCGCTTGGTTCGGACAGCAACTGGACCAGAATCTCGTCGCCCCGCAACGCGGCGGCGATGTGTTGCTTCTTCTGCTCCTCACTGCCGGTGTCCAGCAATGTGGCGCAACAGATGGTGAAAGTGGGGACATTGAGGATCAGCGGCATCTCGTAGCCGACCGACTCGAGATTGAATGCCTGCTGGTATTGGTAATCCAGTCCCAACCCGCCGTATTCGCGCGGGAAGCAGATGCCGGCGAACCCGCCCGAGTAGAGCCGCTTCTGCAATTCCCGCGCCCGTTGCCAGGACTGTTCGGAATCCCGCGGCATGGCCGGCGGGGACTCGGGGTCGATGCGCGGCATGTTGTCCGCCAGCCAGGCTCTGGCTCGGGCGGCGAATTCGGCCACCGACTCGGCTGTCATTTGGCTGCCGCCTGGTACACCCGGATGTTGTGCTCCTCGGGTGTGCCGAACATGGAGCGGTACAACGTAATTCGACGCAAGTACAAATGCAGGTCGTGTTCCCAGGTGACGCCGATGCCACCGTGCATCTGCACGCAACGTTGCACGATTTGGCCGGCCAGCTCGCCCACGTAGGACTTGGCGATGCTGGCCGACAGACCCGCTTCGGGTGCGCGGGCGGACACGTCGGCCACCGCTGCGGCAGTCGTCGCCCGGCATGCTTCCAGCCACATTTTCATGTCCGCGAACCCGTGCTTGAGCGCCTGATACGACGCCAGGGGGCGGCCGAAACTGTGCCGGTCCAGTGCCCACTGCACGGTGAAGTCGAAGACAGTCTGCAGGATGCCGACCACCTCGGCGCACTGCAGCACCTGAGCGACCTGGCTTTGCCGATCGATCAGCGCGGGTGTCTCCTCGACGCCGCCTACGGCCGCTGAGCCGTCGACCACCACGCCGTCGAATTCGACCCGCGCGTACTGCTTGACCAGATCGATCGACGACTGCGTCGCGATCCTTACTCCGGGGGCGTCTGCGGGCACCAGGAACTGGCGGACCCCCGTCGCCGCCCGTGCGACCACCAGCAACACCGAACTCTGAGCCCCGGCTTCGACCCGATCTTTGACCCCGTCGATGCGATAGCCCGACCCGGACTCGACGGCGGTGACGGCCGCCGCGAGGGGCGCCCAGCCCCGGCCCGGTTCCGACACCGCCCACGAGGCCACGGTGTTCCCGCACATCAGTGCCTCGATCAGTTCCCCGTGGGCCTCTCGCCCTGCGCAGTCCACCAGGCCCGCCAGGACGGTGCTGACGGGGTAGAGGGGCCCGGGGGCGACGGTTTTGCCGAGCAGCTCGGCGACGGCGGCCAAGTCCGCGAATCCGTCGCCCGAGGCACTTCCCCCGCCCAGTTCCTCGGGAACCAGCAGCGCGGTCCAGCCGAGTTCAGTGGCCCGCCGCCACCACGCGGGCTCGAAGGAGAGGCCCGCTGCGTGCAGGTTCCGGACGTGCCGCAGCGACGCTTCTTTTGCCAGAAATGCTTGGGTAGTGGAGGTAAAGAGTATCTTTTCGGGAGAGTCGACAGCGGTCATGATGCCGGCCGGATTTCGCTTGACCATCTTTCGCCGCCGCGAAGAAGGTCGGGTAGAAGAATTTGGTGGCTGATCATCGCCAGATCGGTCCTCGTCGGAAGTCGCGGAAGACTCTGATGTTAGCAATGGGTAATACCGTAAGAGATACCGGAGTTCACTCGATAATGACGAGCGGCAATGGCTGAGACAGACGACGACGCGGTCACGTCCAAAGCTGAAGCGCTGGCGCTGGCTTTGGAGGCAGAGGCGCAGGCCGCCGAGGCGGAGGCGCTGGCTGCCGCGGCGCGCGCCAAGGCTCGAGCCGCCCGGCTTCGCCGCGAAGCGCTCGCCGTGAGCGGTGGTGAAGAGGACACGGAATACGACGAGTACGCAGACGATTATGAAGACTACGAAGACGAGGAAGACGAGGAAGACGAGGACTCGGAGTACTACGAGGATGCCGAGGACGCCGAGTATTACCAGGACGCCGAGGACTACGACGAATCGGCGAACTACAACGAATCCGCACCAGTTGTAGCGGGTCCGCTGTCCCGGCGGGAGCGGATGCGCAATTCGTTCGGCATGCCTAAGTTGTCGACGATCGCAAAGTTGGCCGCCGTGCTTGTCATCTGCGCCTTCATCGGGACCAGTGGTTACTTTGTGTGGCAGCACCACCAGGCCAACGAGCGTGAGGAGAAGGCCGCGGCCTTCATCGCCGGCGCCAAGAAGGGCGTGGTGAACATGACCTCGCTCGACTTCAAGAAGGCCAAGGACGACGTCCAGCGCGTCATCGACAGTTCCACCGGCGAGTTCCGGGACGATTTCCAGCAGCGCGCCGCCGATTTCACCAAAGTGGTCGAACAGTCCAAGGTGGTCACCGAGGGCACCGTGAACGCCGCGGCCGTCGAGTCCATGGACGGACGCTCGGCACTGGTCCTGGTTTCGGCGACCTCGCGGGTCACCAATTCCACCGGCGCCAAGGAGGAACCGCGGACCTGGCGGCTGCGGGTGACCGTGACTGAAGAGGACGGGCAATACAAGATGTCGAAAGTGGAGTTCGTACCGTGAGCGACAACGTCCGCGGCGAACTGGACAAGGACGAACTGGACAACGAACTGGACGGGCAAGACAGGACCGCAGTTATCGATGCGACGGGGGCGCACCCCGAGGACGAGGTCCACGACGACCCGTTCGTCCAAGCCGAGCCAGCCGACCCGGAGCCGGCTGCCGATTTCGCGGACGATCCGGACGGCGACGCGACCGCGGCGGTTGCGACCCCCACGGCGGCCGCCGACTCGGGGGCTCGAGAGCGCAACTGGCGGCGCGACTTCTGGCGCCGCCAGATCACGATCAAGCCCGTTCCTGCGATCCTGACCCTGCTCTTACTGATCAGCGGCGGCGTGACGATTTGGCTGTATTTCAAGTACCACGAGCCGGATCAGGCGACCAGCCCCGGTGTTGCCCGCGCGGCGGTCAATGCGGCATCGGACGGCACCGTTGCGGTGCTGTCTTACTCGGCCGACAGTCTGGACAAGGATTTCGCCAACGCCCGCTCGCACCTGTCCGGGGATTTCTTGTCCTACTACGACCAGTTCACCCAGCAGATCGTTGCCCCGGCCGCCAAACAGAAGTCACTGAAAACCAACGCGCACGTCATGCGTGCCGCGGTGCAGGAACTACACCCCGACTCCGCGGTCGTGCTGGTCTTCGTCGATCAGAGCACCACCACCAAAGACAACCCGGACCCGTCCATGTCTGCCAGCAGCGTGCTGGTGAATTTGGCGCTGGTCGACGGCAAGTGGCTGATCACCAAGTTCACTCCCATTTAGCCGCGGGCCAGGCGGTGAACACCCGCCGCAGCGACTGCGCATGCAGCGCCCGGTTTTCTTGCGAGACAATCCAATCCGGCACCGCGGAGTCGAAGCCGTGGAATGTTGCTGCCACCACGTGCAATTCGGTGTGCACGAAGGCGTGCAACAGCCGATTCGCGTAGTCGATGGCTTCGTCGCGGCACGGATCGATCTCCGAACAGCTGATGTAGGTGGGCGGCAGTCCTTCCAGATTGGGGCGGTGCGCCGGGACGTGGTGGCCGCTGGCCGTGGTGTGCCCGAGGTAGTGCCCCCAGGCCCGGCTCACGGCCGGGCCATTGAGGCCGGGCGTGCGCTGGAATTCGCGACGCGACGGGGTGGCGTCGGCGTCCAGCATGGGCTGATGCAAGATCTGCATCAGGATCTGGGGACCTTCCGTGTCGAACATGCGCTGCGCCAGGCATGCCACCAGGGCGGCGCCGGCATCGCGGCCCATCACCGCGATGCGGTCGGTATCCGCCTGCAGTTCGGCGCTGTTGGCGATGACGTCGCGCAGCGCCGCCTCGACGTCATCCAGCGCGGCCGGACATGAATGCTCGGGCGCGAGTCGATAGTCCACCGACACCACCAAGCACTTCGCGTCGCGGGCCAGATCGACGCAGTGCGCGTGGTCGGTGTCGAGGTTCCCGGTGACGAAGCCCCCGCCGTGGGCATACAGCACCACCGGCGCGGCGGATCCGGTGCGGCCGCGATACAAACGCAGCTCGAGCCGGTCGCCGTCGGGCCCGGTGATGGACCGCGATTCGACCACGACCCCGTCGGTGTCGGCTTCGGCGGCACGCTCGGCGGCCACGCGGTTGGCGTGCTCACGCTCGGCGGGCAGGGTTTCGGCCCGGAACTCGACGACCCCCAACTCCTCAGCAGCGGCGCGCAGCGACGGGTCGAGGCGTCCCAGACCTTGCGGCCGCGTGAGATTCGTTTGTGTCATGCCCATTAAGGTAGACGGTCGGTCTGCTCCCCGGGCAGGGCCCGCACGGTCGACGGCAAACCATAGAGCGCGGTCGCGTTGCCGCGCATGATTCGCTCCCGCTGGTCGCGGGGGAACCGGTTGATCGCATACTCCGGGGCGTCGTAGCTCCAGTGCGGGTAGTCGGTCGAGAACATCAGGTTGTCGCCGAGGTCCATCATTTCGAGGTAGTCGCGGAACTGGACCGTGCCGGCGTCCTCGAGTGGCTGAGTGGTGAACCGCACGTGCTCGCGCACATACTCCGACGGCGGACGCCGCACATGCGGCAGGTCGCCGCGCCGCGCCGCCCAAATCCGGTCCATCCGGGACATCACCGGCATCGCCCAAGTGAAGCCGCCTTCGATGAACACCATCCGCAACTGCGGATGACGGTCGAAGGCCCCATCGAACACCAGGCTCATCAGATGGGACACGTACAACAGCGGCCAGGACGCGAAGAAGTCGTGCCAGTGCGCGGGGTTGCCCACCGGGTAGAGCGGGATCAGCTCAAAGGGCGTCTGCCCCATCAGATGTGTGGCCACGGGCAGGCCGTTGCGCGCCGCCGCCTCATACAGCGGATCGAAATGCGGGCTCCCAAAGGGGATTCCGCGCGTCTGCGGGGTGATCAGCACCTGGGACATGTAGGGGTGACCGGCCCAGCGCTCGATTTCGCGGGCCGCCTGCTCGGGCGTCTGCGCGCTGACACTGATCGACCCGCGCCAGCGACCGTGCCCGTTGTGCTTGTCCAGCCAGACATCGGCAAGCCAGTCGTTGTACGTCGACTTCAACACATGCTCGGCCTGCGGCAACTGCGCATCACACATTGGCTCCAGCGAGGCGATGCTGACCCCGGCTTCAACGAGCAATTGCTGGGCAGCGAAATCCGGATCACTGCCCGCGACACGCCCGTTGGGTGGATGGGCGTCCATACGTAACGACATCGTTTTGTACGAGTCGGGGGTGTCGTAGAAGTGTGGCACCGGGCTCACCGCGTTGCCGGTCGGCCAGATCTTGTCCACCCATTCCGGCGGTGCGTAGGACTTGAGCACGTCCGCCGAGACCGGCAACGGATGCACATCGGTGTCGACGATGGTGACCGCGATTTCCCTTGGACCATCTGGCCGTCCCTGCTGCGGGTCGAGCCGTTCCATGACCGTCATGGCACACTTCCTTCGTTAACCGACAATCCATAGAGCTCGCTGGCGTTGCGCCACAACACCTTTGCCCGCTGCTCGACGTTCATGCCGTCCACCGTGTCCGCGGCGGACATCGTCGACCAGTGCGGGTAGCCCGACCCGTACATCACCAGATCGGCTTTGCCGGAGAAGTCGAACCACTGCGGCACGCGTCCGGTATCGACCGGCCCGTCGAAAGCAGAAGAACAGAACCGGACATGGTCGGGCAGATATTCACTGGGATAGCGGTCCACCCAAGGAGTCTGATCGCGCATCGAGAGCCAAAACGTGTCCAGCCGCCACATCAACGGGGTCAGGATGTCGTATCCGCCGTCGGCGAAGACGAACTTGAGCCCCGGATGACGGCCGAAGACACCTTCGACGATCAGGGTGGCCAGGTGCACGAAGTAATTCAGCGGCATGAACGCCGCGTAGCCCGGGTAGGTGTGCGCATGTCCGGCGAACGTCGGCGGATGATCCACTCCGTTGCCGCCGTTGATGTGCACCGCCACCGGCAGCCCGTGCGCGGCGGCCGCCTCCCAGATGGGTTCGAACACCGGCTTGCCGAACGGCTCACGGGACTGCATCGGCACCCCCACCTGGACGAGCCTGGGATGAGCGGCGAGGCGCTCGATCTCGGCGACCGCGCCCTTGGGATCCTCCGGATTGACCCGGATGGTGCCAAGGAAGCGGTTGCCGGTGTCCGGTTCGAGCCACCGGTCGAGCAGCCAGTCGTTTACCGCGGCGCAGATCCGGCTGTTGAGCAGGTAGTCGGCGATGTTGCCGCGGGTGAGCGGGTTCAGGATCGCATAGCTCGCGCCGTTCTCCTCGAACAGGTGCCGGCTGACCGTCTCGGGGTCCGATCCCGGGTAACCGTCGCCATACAGATCGGCGTGATAGTCCCCTCCGGGCGCCTGGTACCACTGCTGTTCGACGTCGGGGATGGACCGCAGCTGGTGCGCGGCGGGGAGGTAGCGCCGGATTTCGGCGTTGTACCGGAAGTGCGGTTGCACGTTCGTATCTATGAAGGCATCGATTTTCGACTCGCTCATGCGGTCACATACACTTCCCCGTCGGTGACATCGACCTGATAGGTGCGCACCCGCCGGCTCGGGTCCGCCACGTTGCGCCCCGTGGTGATGTCGAATTCCCAGTTGTGCCAAGGGCATCGGACGATCTGGCCGTCGCGCACCCGGCGCAGCCCATCGGGTTCACCCGGTGCGAACTCGTTGGTGCCGCCCACCGGGCCAAGACACAGGGGCGCTCCTTCATGCGAGCAGTAGTTGACAATGGCGTAGAGCGAACCACGGACGTTGTATACGCCCACGCCGAACTTTCCGGCGTCGACCAACTTCATCGTGCCAGGTGGTAGTTCGTCGAGTGAACACACAAACCGGCGGAGCATCGCAGATCACCGCCTCTCGCCCGCGCCCGTGGGCCGCCTATGGCTAGGTTGCTATTTATATTATGATAGCGACATTCCACTTTCCGGCCCGCCCGTCGCGGGCAGAATCGGTTGCTCAGGGAGGAGCGCGGATGACGCTCAGCACCGACCATCAGGATCTCGAGGGTGAGCCCGTCGAGCTTGACCTAACCGGCGAGACCAGTCCGTATCCGTTCTTCAAGCAGATGCGCCGGACCGACCCGGTGTGGCATGGCTCATTCATGGACACCGAGCTGATGCCCGAGGAACTACGACCGAGCGACGAGTGGGTGTTGTTCAACTACGACGCCGTATTCCAGGGCTTTCGGGACGACCGCATCTTCACCTCCGCCAATTACGACAACACGATCGGATTGGTCATGGGCCACACCATCCTGGCGATGGGCGGTAAGGAGCACCACGACCACCGCAGCCTGGTGGCCAAGGCATTCCGTGCCACCGCCCTGGAACGCTGGGAGCCTTCGGTTATCGGGCCGGTCTGCGACCAGTTGATCGACGAGATCAAGGACGAGGGTCACGCCGACTTGGTGAAGGCGCTGACATTCGAGTTCCCCACCCGCATCATCTCCGAACTCCTCGGACTGCCTCGCGAAGACCTCGATCTGTTCCGCCGGCTGTCGCTGGATCTGATCTCGATTCCGACCGACATCATGGCCGGACTGACCGCCGCCACGGAGTTGCACGGGTATTTCCTCGACCAGGTGGAACAACGCCGCCGCAAGCCCACCAACGACATCATCGGCGATTTGTGTACCGCCGAGATCGACGGCGAGCGACTCACCGACGAGGCCATCATCGCCTTCCTGCGCCTGCTGTTGCCCGCCGGGCTGGAAACCACCTACCGGTCTTCGGGCAACTTGTTGTATCTACTGCTGACACATCCCGAGCAGCTGGAGATGGTGCGGCGCGACCGGTCGTTGATACCGGTCGCGATCGAGGAGGGCCTGCGGGTAGAGACGCCGCTGACCATGGTCATGCGGACCACTACGACCGAACTCGAGATGGGCGGCAAGACAATTCCGGCCGGAGCCCAGGTCGACATGTGCATGGGATCGGCGAACCGCGACGAGACGCGTTGGCCCGACGCCGACCGCTTCGACATTCTGCGCCCGCGACAGGCGCACATTGCCTTCGCCGGCGGCATCCACATGTGCCTGGGCATGCATCTGGCCCGGATGGAGACGCGGGTCATGCTGAACAGCCTGTTGGACCGGCTTGACAACCTGGCATTCGCCCCCGACGACGGGACCGGGGGGGAATCCAAGATCGTCGGGCTGATCTTCCGCTCCCCCAACAAACTTCCCGTCACGTTCAGCCCAGCAGCATGAAAAGCCGGGCGGCGATCCTGCACGGTATCGGCGGACCGTGGTCGGTCGAAGATTTCGAGTTGGACCCGCCGCGCGCCGGCGAAGTTCTCGTAGAGATGGCCGCCGCCGGGTTGTGCCACTCCGACGATCACATTCTCAAGGGCGACATGTCAGCGCCCAACGAGGTGATGGAAGCCCTCGGCCTGCCCAGCATGTTCCCGATGATCGGTGGACACGAAGGCTCCGGGGTGGTCCGCGAAGTAGGGCCCGGCGTAACGGATTTCGTGCCGGGTGACCACGTGGTGATGTCGTTCGTCGCGGTGTGCGGACAGTGCCGCTGGTGTGCATCGGGCATGGAATACCTGTGCGACACCGGCATGGGCACCATGGTCCCGGGAATGCCCACCGACGGGACCTTTCGCCATCACACCTCCGCCGGCAAGCCGCTCGGCCATCTGGCCAAGGTCGGCGCGTTCGCCAGACACACTGTGGCATCGGTCAATTCGCTAATCAAGATCGAACGGGACATACCGTTGGTGCCCGCCGCGTTGTTGTCCTGCGCGATCCCGACAGGTTACGGGTCGGCGGCCAACCGGGCGAATGTGCGCGGCGGCGACACCGTCGTCGTCATCGGCGCCGGCGGGATCGGTACCGGCGCCATTCAGGGCGCCCGGATCAACGGGGCCGCGCAGATCATCGCCGTGGATCCGGTTGAGTTCAAACAGAAATCGGCGTTGGGTTTCGGCGCGACCCACAGCGTCGCGTCGACGGCGGAGGCCCTGGATCTAGTCCGTGGCCTCACCTATGGCGTGATGGCGGACTCGGTGGTGGTTTCGCCTTCGCTGATCACCCCCGACGACGTGCGCGATGCGGTGCAGCTGACCCGAAAGGGCGGGACGTGCGTGCTGACCGGCATGACGTCACAGCTGACGCACAAGGTCAACCTCAACCTGCAGGACTTCATCCTGTCGAATAAGACGCTGGCGGGCACCATCTTCGGCTCCTGCAACGGAAAGGCCGACATCGCGCGGCTGGCCAGGCTCTACCAGACCGGCCAGCTCCAACTGGACGAGATGATCACTCGCCGTTACCGCCTCGACGAGATCAACGATGCCTACGCCGACCTGCTCAACGGCGAAATCATCAGGGGAATAATCGATTACAGCATCGACTAGCTCTCCCCCCATCACGTGACGCAACCCGGCGGGGCCTCGCGCGCGTCGGCGAGCGGTGTGCCTTCCGGGATGATGTACATGACCTCCAGCACTACCGGCGTTGCCCCGAGGTTCCGGCCGTCGTGCACATGGTCGGCGCCGCTTGGTTCGACGAACGATTCCCCAGCACGGTAGATGCCGTCGAGCGAGCAATCACTGCCGTAGTGATACAACGTGCCCTCCTTCACCGCCGCGATCACGGTTCCTCGGTGCCAATGCCAGCCGATACGCCCACCCGGTTCGATCGTGGCATCGCGGACGACGAATGCCCTGCCATGGTCTGAGCTCTGCGCCACGATGGAGTAGTCGACACTCGAACTCGACGAGGGCTGCAGCAGCGGAAACCCGAGCCACGCCATCAAAGCAAACAGGGCCAATACGCACACAGAACTCCTTCGCAACGGCGGCCCACCTCGATTTCTGTGATCTCGCCCATAGGCGATCCCTATTGGGTCGGTATCACCGTACCGTATCAGGATACCAACATAAGTAATCGAGAGGATCGGGTTGTGGAATCCTGGCCTGCTGCCCTGCCGGCACTGCGCGACGCCCTGCAGGGTCCCGCCTGCACACGTGACACACCGGGATATGCGGCCGAAGTGCCTGTTTTCAACACTGCGGTGCAACACCGGCCCGCGATTGCAGTCGGTGCGGCCACGGCCGCCGACGTGGTGGCTGCCGTGTCATTCGCCAGCCGGCACGACTTAGACATCGCCGTCCTCAACACCGGGCACGGACCCTCGGTCGAGGCCGACCACTCGACGCTGATGATCACAACCAGAAGAATGCGTGGGATCGCCATCGACAGTTCTCGGCGCACAGCACGAGTCGAGGCCGGAGTGCGTTTCGACCAATTGGTACGAGCCGCAGCAAGATATGGCCTTGCGCCCTTGCCGGGTTCCGCACCCGGAGTCGGCGTGGTGGGCTATACCCTCAGCGGCGGGGCCAGCTCGACCATAGGTCGCAAGTTCGGCTGGGCCGCCGACCATGTTCGCCGCATCGACGTGGTGACCGCCGACGGTGAACTGCGCGAAGTGTCGCCTCGTAGGGAAGCAGACCTGTTCGGCGCGTTGCTGGGCGGCAGGAGCAATTTCGGCGTCGTCACGGCGATGGAGTTCAATCTGTTCCCGGTGACTCGGCTATATGCCGGCGCGATCTTCTACTCCGGCGCACACATCGAGAAGGTCATGGACGTCTACCGGACACTGACAGCGACCGCCCCGGACGAACTCACCACCAGCTTGGCGGTGCTGAATCTGCCACCATTGCCCGGTCTTCCGCCGTTCATGCAGGGACGTCTGACCCTCTCCGTGCGGGTCTCATACCTCGGCGACGCGAATTCGGGGGGCGTGGCGATTGAGCCGTTACGGCAGGCGGCGCCGGTGCTGGCCGACACGGTGGCCGAGATTCCGTACAGCGAGTTCGGCTCGATCAGCAACGATCCCACCGATCCGGCGGCCGCAGTGGAGCAGTTCGGCCTGTTGCGCGAACTGGCGCCGGAGACGGTTTCGGCGGTCGTCGATGTCATCGGCCCGCGATCCGCAAGCTCGATCAATATCGTCGACTTCCGCCATCTGGGAGGCGCTTTCAGCAAACCGGCACCGGTTCTGAATTCGGTAGGCGCACGCGACGCCGCCTTCGCTGTGTTCGGCCTGACCGTCGTGCCGCCCGGTCACAATGTCGTCGACTACGCGCAAGCGGGTGGCGCACTCTTCGAAGCCCTGCGGCCCTGGCTCTACGACGGGGCCAGTCCCAGCTTTCAAGGCCCGAAAGACACTACTGAGGAACGCACCCGTCAGGCTTACGAACCGGATGTCTACGGCCGGCTAAGGAGCGTGAAAACGAAGTACGATCCGCACAACCGGTTTCGCCTCAACCACAACATCCCGCCGTACATCGGCTACCAGTAGTTTGCTAACCATCGGTATTGCCGTACCATACGGTAATGACACTTCCACGGCGGACCCGCCGGGCGGGTGGTGCCCGCCGGGCCGAGGTGGCTGAAGTGGCCGCGACCGTGCTGGCGGAGCGAGGCTATGAGAACACTCGCTTCGCCGACGTCGCGGCGGCCAGTGGAGCGGCGATAAGCACGCTGCAGAACTACTTCGGTTCACGCGAGGATATGCTGATCGAGGCGATCCGGCATGCCACCGAAGTCGAGGTGCTTGCGCTGGAGGCAGTCGCGGCGGCCGAGCGGGACCCATGGCATCGACTGGTTGCGATGATTGACCGAAATCTCAACACGCCGCTTCGCAATCATCAACTGCTCATTGAAGTTTGGCGTTCGAGTATGCGCGACGGCGAATTGCGCGATTACAGCCAGCAGGGGTGGGCACGTTACCGCGCGCCATTCCTGCAAGCTGTGATCGAGGGCACCGAAGCGGGGGTCTTCGCGCCTACGGTGAGCGCGGAGGACGTCATCGATCTGCTGCTCATCTGGCTCGCCGGCGCCATGGTTCCGCGCACGCTGCAGTTCCCTGCGCCTTCGGCCGACGGGTTCCGCACCGCCTTACTACGCCAAGTCACGTCAATGCTGGGGCGGGCCGGCTACCGAGAGGGCGGTTAGTCGGAGACGTTGACCTGAGCGTCCTTGCCCTGTTGCTTCTGCCGGTGCAATTCCTGCAGCCTCTTCAACCTTGCCAACTTCTCCACCTGCCCGTAGGCATCAATCGGGCTGTGCAGCGACAGTCCTCCATCGGCATGGACGATTTGCCCAGTGACCCAAGCCATTTCGAGTACACCCACGATTGCCTCGGCCACGTCACCCGGGTCACCGAGGCGACGTAACGCCGTTCGTTTGGACATTCCCTCGACCCAAGCCGGCCACTTCTCGGCGTCGGGGAGCATCGGCGTCCGGGTGACACCCGGCCCGACCGCGTTGACTCGGATGCCGTTGATCCCCCATTCCACGGCCGCTACTTTCACCAGCATGTCCAGACCGGCCTTCGATACGCAATAGGCACCCATGTCCCGATCTGCCAACGTGCCGCTGATGCTGGACACCACGACGATAGAGCCCTCGAGTTCGGCGTCGATCATGGCTTGGGCGGCCGCTCGGATGGTGAACCAGGTGCCGGTGAGGTTGACCGCCAGCACCCGTTCCCATTCTTCGGGCGGCAGCTTCAGGAGCAGACCAGAGGACCCAATACCGGCGGATGTCACGACCCGCGTGGGGACGCCGTGCTCGCGGATGGTCTGCTCCATCGCGGCCGACACGGCGTCGAAATCGCTGATATCGCAGTCGATGTCACCACCTTTCAGGTCCCATACCACCACGTCGTAGCCGGCCTCACGTAGGAGCGACGCGGTCGACGATCCAATTCCCGAGGCGCCACCGGTCACCAGAGCGGTGCTCATGCTGCGGGCCCGATCGCATCGACCAGTTCGAAGATCGACCTCAGCTGATCCGTCGTGGCGCCAAATTCCGGCCAGAAGCGCAGCGACCGTTCGACGTCGGTACAGACCGCGGCGTGATGAACACCCAGCACAATTCCCCTTCCGGTAGTGCCCCTAGTATTACCGCCTCAGCGGGGATAGCCGAGTCGCGACCCCAATTCGTTCCGGGCGTGCTGCGACTGGGTTGGCTTGTGCTTACCGGACGAGCTGGTCGAGAGCCTCATCGCCGCGGGGGCGGCCAGCAGTTCTACGTCAACGCGCTCGAGCAGTTGACCATGGCTGACTCCATCACCAGTGGCCAGCACGACCGCCACATCCGATTCGACCTTGGGATCACCGGAACGCCTGCCGGAAGGCATGTGCTGCTGCCCGTGCCCGACCGTGCCGAGCAACCGGTGCTACGTCGCGCCACCGACGCCCGTGTCGCGCGGGCGGGCCCGCGCGGCTGCGCGTCACCAGCGGCGGCCTCCTACGCGCCGCAGCGCGCGATGGGTTGTGGTCAACTTCGGAACGGCTGCCAACCACGAGTTCGCCGCTGGGTCGACGCTCTGTGTGACGTACTCCGGGACAGCGGTCTGACCCGCTAGATCGCCACCTTGGCCGCTGTGCGTTCCCACAACTCCGCGGCCAGCTTCGGGTCGTAGGCGCGGCGGTTCGCTTTGGCGACTTTGTGTTTGGCGTAGTACTCGCCCGGCCGCCAGTCGGTACCGGGGGTGCTGGAGGCAAGCCAGACCAATTGTTCGGCACCCTGCTCGGCGCTCGCGGTGAACCTGGCGATCACCGGGACGTTGTTCTTCATGAACAGCAGGAACCGCGAACCGGACGCCTCCCCGAAATTGGAGTTGACGTAGCCGGGATGGAACGTCGCGGTCGATATTCCGCGTTCGTGGTATCGACGGTGCAGCTCTTTGGTAAAGAGGATGATCGCCAACTTGGTGAGCGCATAGGCAAAGCTGGGCCGGCGCCCCTCGGTGTGTTCGAGATCGGCGACTTTGACCCTCGGCACCAGCTTGTGGGAGTTGCTGGTGGTGTTGACCACGGTGGCACGGGAGTCGACGAGCACATCCAGCAACTGCGTGGTGAGCAGAAATGGCGCCAGGTAGTTGACCTGATAGGTCTTCTCCAGGCCATCGGCCGTGATCTCCGGCTGCTTGCACATGCCGCCCGCGTTGTTGGCCAGCACGTCGATGCGCGGGTATTCCGACTTGATCTTGTCCGCCAGCGCCCGCACCTGGGCCAGGTCGGCGAAGTCCGCCACGAAGTAATCCGCGCCGATTTCGTTGGCCACCGCGGTCGTCTTGCTCTGCGAGCGACCGACCACGACGACGTTTGCACCTTCTCGACTGAGCCGCCGGGCTGCGGCGGCGCCGATGCCGTCGCTGGAACCGGTGATGACAATCGTCCTGCGTGTCATATCGATGGCATCCTTTGACACTGACTGACCGTGGGCAGAAGACAGCTTAAACTCACGTCAGCGAGTAGCGGACTGGCAGGTGCTTGAGGCCACCGACGAAGGTCGTTGCGACCAACTCCGGATCACCATCCAGCTCAATGGATTTCAGGCGGGGCAGGAGTTCGTTGAAAAAGCTGGTGACCTCCATGCGGGCCAGCGCGGCGCCCATGCAGAAGTGCACGCCGTAGCCGAAGGCGACGTGCTTGTTGGGGTCACGACCGACGTCGAAGCGGAACGGGTCCTCGAAGATGTCCTCGTCGCGGTTGGCCGACGCATAGGACAGCAGCACCGAATCGCCCTCGGCGATCGGTATACCGCGAACCTCGACGTCCTTGGCGGCGGTGCGCATGAACTGCTTGACGGGCGTGACCCAACGGATCATCTCCTCGGTCGCTTGCGGCATCCGGTCGAGGTTTTCGCGCAGCCAGTGCAGCTGGTCAGGATTCTCGATGAGGGCCTGCAGGCCGCCGGCGATGGTCGCGCTGGTGGTGTCGTGCCCGGCAGTGGCGACGATCAGGTAGTAGGACACCGTGTCGATGTCCGACAACGGCTCACCGTCGATGCGGGCGTTGGCGATCGCCGAGGCGAGATCATCGGTGGGACTTTCGCGACGCGATGTGGTCAATTCGTTGAAATAGCCGAACATCTCCAGCAGCGACGCGATCTGTTCCTCAGCGGTGGTCCCGCGCTTGAACTCGCTATCGTCAGCGCCGAACAACTCCTGCGTCCAGCGCAGCATCCGGGCGAAGTCGGCTTCCGGCACGCCGAGCAACGACATGATGACGTAGAGCGGAAAGTTCACCGCGACCTGCTGAACGAAATCGCAGGCCGGTCCGACCTCCACCATCTTGTCGACGTAGATCTTGGCCAACTCGTCCACTCGGAGCTTCATCGCGCGCATAGCCTTGGGGCGGAACCAGTCCGAGCCGATAGCACGCACCACGCGATGCTGTGGGTCATCGAGGTGGATCAGCGTCCGGACCCCGAGCGCCGCGGCCTGTTCGTCGCCCTCGGTGGTCGCTAGCACCGGCCGCGGCCAGTTGGTGAACACCGTGTTCTCCCGCTCGATGGCCATGACATCCGCGTGCTTGGTGATCGCCCAGAACGGGCGATAGCGCGGTACGTCCACCCATGACACCGGGGCGTTGGCGCGCAGGTGGGCCAGCGCCGCGTGCAGCCGCCGCTCGTCGGTGAAGGCCTGCGGATCGGCCAGGACCCGCGCGGCCTCGTCCATGGTCGGAGCGCTCACAGCCGAGGTCCCTTCATCAACGAAACTCCTTGAGTGCGGTGCGAATACAGTCCTGCGACGCGGCATAGAAGATTGGCAACACCCGATCGGCCACACCCGCACAACGATCGCGTAGCGCCGCGCCGACCTCCTCGATCGGGGCGACCACCGCGAAGGTGCCGAGCATCTCGTCGTCGATGAGCGACCCCATGGTGTCCCACTCGCCCAGTTTGGACAGACGGTGCAACTCGTCGTGCAAGTCGCCCCAACCGTGCAAGTCGAGCACCTTGCGGTAGGCCGGCGTGGACCCGTAGAACGCGATCTGTTTGCGGGCGGCGGTCATGGCTTTGCCCAGTTCCTCGTCGTTTGTTCCGGTCGCGACCATCACTTCGGCCGATATCTCGAAATCATCGCGGTCGCGCCCGGCGTGCTGCAGGCCGCGCAGCAGCACCGGCGTCGTCACTTCGACGAGGTACCGCCGGGAAACCATTGGGTGACCCAGGTGACCGTCGGCGATCTCCCCGCAGATCTCGGTCATCGCCTCACCGACGGCGGCCAGGAAGACCCGCGGCGTCGGGTAGGGGTGCGGTTCGGGGGTGAACATCGGCGTCATGATCTTGTGGGTGTAGAACTCCCCCTCGAACCGAAGTTTGGTGCCGTCGCGCCACGCCGACCAGATCTCGTGCAGGGCCGCGACGAATTCGCGCATCCGCCGCGCCGGGTGGCTCCAGGGCATGCTGAAGCGCTTCTCGATGTGGGCCTGGATCTGGGTTCCGAGGCCCAGGATGAACCGGCCGTCGGAGTAGGCCTGTAGGTCCCAGCCCAGGTTGGCGACGGTCATCGGGTTGCGCGCGAAGGCCACCGCGATGTTGGTGCCCAGTTCGATTCGCGAGGTGTGCTCGGCGGCCAGCGCCAGCGGCAAGAAGGGGTCATGGCTGGTCTCAGCCGTCCAGCCGCCGTCGCAGCCCTGCTGTTCCAGAGCGATGGCCGCGTCGATGACGCGGTCCAGTCTGTTCGGTATGCCGCCGTCGATCTTGAGGGCCCCGCGCGACATAGGGCAAAAGCTACAGTAAGCAATTCGGTAGGGTCAACGTCAGCCAACTCCGCAGCGCCGCCCGGCCGCGCTACAGTAAGCACTTCGGTAGCTGTCGACCGGCGAGTGAGGACTACAGAGCATGCCTGAGGCCCCCAAGAAGCCCGCCGAATGGGCGGAGACGCTCGAGGACCTCGACCGGCGTCGCCGGCACTCCCTGGCGATGGGCGGGCCCGAGCGCCTGGACAAGCACCGCGGCAAGGGCAAGCTGGACGCGCGTGCTCGCATCGAGCGACTACTGGACCCGGGCACGTTCCGAGAGATCGGCACGCTGGTCGGCGGCGAGGTCGCCGCGGACGCGATCGTCACGGGCTCGGGGTTGATCAACGGTGTACCGGTGATGGTGGGTGCCGAGGATTTCACTACGCTGGCCGGAAGCATCGGGCCCGGCGGCAATTCGAAACGCTACCGGATCGCCGAACTGGCTCTGCGCGACCGGATTCCGCTCGTAATGCTGCTTGACGGAGCGGGCTTTCGCCCGACCGGCGGGCATTACGGGCGCAGTCCCACCGACCTGCTGGCCCAGACGCAGTGCTCGGGCCGGGTTCCGACCGTCGCCGCCGTGCTCGGCCCGTCGGCGGGGCACGGCGCCCTGGTTGCCCCGGTGTGCGACTTCCGGATCATGAGCCGGCAGGGCACCATCTTCACCGCCGGGCCGCCCGTGGTGAAAGAGTCCACCGGCGAAGAGATTTCGAAGGAGGACCTGGGCGGACCGGACGTCGCGCTGCCCAGCGGGGTGATCCACAACGTCGCCGAGGACGACGAATCCGCACTCGACGACATCCGACGCTACCTGTCGTACTTCCCGCCGAGCGCATGGTCTTATCCGCCGTCGCTGGCGGCGGACGAGACCACGCAGCCACGGCCCACCCCCGAACTGCTGAACATCGTCTCCCGCGACAATCGCCACGTCTACGACATGCGTGCGGTGCTCGACGTCGTCTTCGACCGGCCGGATTGGTTCGAAGTGCAGCCGGCCTTCGGCCGGGCGATCATCTGCGCGCTGGCCCATCTCGGCGGAAACCCCGTCGCCGTCGTCGCCAACCAGCCGCGGGTGCTGGCGGGGTCCATCGACTCCGATGCCGCGGACAAGGCCGCGCACTTTATCCTGGTCGCAGATTCCTTCCACTTGCCGATCGTGTTCCTGGCCGACAACCCCGGCATGCTGCCTGGTAGCCGCTCCGAACGCCAGGGCGTGCTGCGCAGTGGGGGGCGGATGTTCGCCGCGCAGACCGCAGCGACCACCATCAAGTTGCACGTCACCCTGCGCAAGGCCTACGGGTTCGGCTCGATGGTGATGTCTTTGCTCGGATTCGACCATCAGTCGGCCACATTCGCCTACCCGGGCGCGACGATGGGCGCCATGAGTGCCGCTGCGCTCAGCCGCGCATCCAACGCTGGTGAGGATTTGTCGGCGAAGTTGCGTGACGCCGAGTTGCAGGCGTCCTACCGGTCGGCCGAACACATGGGGTTCGACGAGTTGATCGATCCGGGCGAGACCCGGGACGCACTGCTGGCCGCACTGCAGCGGGCGCTGTCGGCCCGGCAGGCGATGGCGGAGCCCGTAACCCGCACGGTGATCCTGCCGTAGCTAGCTTGCGCGAACGCTACGCGCGGTAGGCCCGCACCACCGGTTCCAGCTCGTCGGGTGTGGCGCCGTGCAGGATCACCGCGTCGGCACCGTAGTCGAATTCGCGCCGGATCCGCTGCGCGCACTGCTGCGGCGTTCCGGTTGCCGAGGGCTCCAGCCATTCGTCGGGGATCAGTTTGGCGATGTGCTCGATCTGCTCGGGCGTGGCCTTGTGGTCGATTCCGCCGGCGATCGAGGTGACCACGGAATCCTCGCGGAACCGTTGCAGCACAGCAGGATCCCAGTTGTTGGTCTTGACCAGCAGATCGCCGTAGCCCTGCAGGTAGGTCGCCAGCCGCGCGACGGTCTTTTTCAGCCGCAACTGCTCGGGCAGATGGTCGCCCACCGTGGCGAAGCATGACCAAACCCGGACGCTGGCGGGATCGCGGCCAGCCTTTTCCGCGGCGGACTTCACCGTGGCGACGGCCCGCTGCAGCGTCTCCGGAGTGAAATAGGTGTGCAGGATGACGTCATCGAACGCCCGGCCACCCAACGCCAGCGTGTTGGGGCCGAAGGCCACCAGCGCCAGCCGGATGTCCTCGTCGAAATCCCGGTCGAGAAACAGAACGGGGTATTTACCCATTGGCCCGTCGTGGTTGAAAATCACCTCGCCGTGCCACAACCGGCGCATCACCTGGGCCCAGTCCTCCATCTGCGCCGTGGTCACCGCAGGGATCCCGAATGCCCCGTAGATCGCGGCGATGCCACGCCCAATCCCGAGGGTGAAGCGCCCGCCCGAGAGTCGGTGCATCGTGGTAGCCCACGATCCGGTGATCAACGGGTGCCGGGTATTGTGATTTGTTGCGGCAGTGGCGATCTGCATGCGGTTGGTCACCGCGCACGCCGCCCCGACGAGCGACGACGCCTCCTTGACGTTCCAGCGTTCGGAGATGAACGCGGTACCGAAACCGAGCTCCTCACCGCGGCGCGCCTCGTCCATCAACGTGGCCGGGCCCTCACCACCCGCTCCGGCGAGCAGGTAGTAACCCAATTCGTCGAGAACGCTCAACCCCACACTCCTTGCTGGTAGCCACAGTTCCATACCTCGGTGATCCGGCCGTCCAGGACGCGGAACACCTCGATGCTTGCCACATTGGTCTCGGCGCCATCGGCGGTGATAGCCGAGTCGTAGACGATCGCGACGTGCTCGTCGTCGGCGACGACAATATTCAGGTCGAAACGCAGCGAGTCGCACAGCCGCCACATGTCTGCGACTCGCTGCACCGCTTCGGCGTGGGTCAGCGCGTGTGCCCCACCGGACTCATGCCGGATGACGGTGTCGCCCAACAATTCCTCGGCCAACTCGAGGTTGCGTTCGTTCCATACCACTAGGTTGTAGAGTTCGACCACCTCGCGGGCGGTGCGGACGGCAGCCATCACTCCGACACTGTTGTCAGATCCGGCGGCACGCCCGCACCGCTGCTGACTTCTCGCAGGAACCGCTCGGAAACCCGGCGCACCCGGCCGGACAGGACGTGACTGACATGCCCACCGGCATACCAGTACAGCTGGCCACCCCACTTCTCCTGCAGCACCAGCGCCGGCTCCAGCATCGCCATCCGATCGTGCCGGGCCGCAACGATGAGCCGCCGATGCGGCGGTGGCGCCGGGTCCGCCTGCAGCGGATCAATCACCGTCGTGAGCTGAGCCACCACCTCGGATTGCAGAAGTTTGCGGTAGTCGCTACGTGAGGAGCCCGACCGTCCCAGGTGCCGGGCGATCATCCCGTTGAGCCCCAGGATGGGCGTGTACAGCGCCACGGCGTCCACGTCGCGCTCGAAGTGGGACACCAGCGCGGCCACCGGGCTGCCCATCGAAACCCCGGCAACCACAACGGCAGTCGCCCGGCGTCGCACCCAACGCACGACAGCGCGGATCTCCGACACCGACCGCATCATGCCCGCGACGTTGCCCAGCGGATCCATGTCCGGATAGCTCGGCCAATGACCGCGCCGGCTGCCGTGACCCGGCTGAATCGGCATCGCAACATTGAAACCCAAGCCCCGGTGGATCCGGTCGATCCGCGACATCAGCATGTCCTCGGCACCGCCCTGACCGGCGCCGTGAATCCACACCAGCCACGGCCGCGGCCCGTCGCGATGCCGACACAGGTGCACCGCCGCCCGGGCCGGACCACCGAAACCTTCGTCGGCCAGGGAACGCGGCAAGGCGGGATCGTGCTCGAACGTCATGCGCTCGTAGGACAATCCGGCGATGCGCCGCCGCCTGATGGCGTGCACCCGCAGCGGCGCCGGCTCGGCGTGTGCGCGCTCGATGCCGAGCTCCGACAGTTCCTCGGCGGCCGGCAGACACTCACTCAGCGACCGCACCTTCTTCGGCACTCCACCGCCCAGCACCGAGAAACCGGTTAGCACGAGCTCGTCCAGGAATACCTCACCGAACTGCCGCGCATTGCGCGGCGCCGCCGGAACCAGCCCGGTCGATTCGCTGAAGTCGGCCCGGAAACCGGAGATGGTGCGCGGCAACACCATGCCCAACTCACGGGTGATGCCCAGCCCCCGCATGGCCCACGACATACCGATCACCTACCTCAGCTTGAACCCGATGTACCCGGTGGCCGCGATCTCATCGCAGCGCCGCCGATATTCCGGTATTCCGCCGGTATAGCCCATGTACATCCGCTTCTTGCCGGGGACATTGCCACCGTTGTACCAGGAGTTGCAGCTGGGATGAACGAGCACGGTGGGCGCCACCAGGGCGGTGGCATGCTCGATCCATTCTCGCTGCGCGCTGTCCAGCGCCTCGATGGTGCGCATCCCGTTGGCGCGCAGATAGGCGATGCAGTCGCCGATCCACTCCACATGTTGTTCGAGTGCCGCCACGAAATTCGTCGCCGCGCTCGGACTGCCCGGCCCCTGCACCGTGAACAGGTTCGGGAAGCCAGCCACCGCCAGCCCCAGCAAGGACAACGGGCCTTCGGTCGCCCAGAACTCCGCCAGGCTCAGACCCTCCCGACCGCGAACGTCCATGCGGCTCAACGCTCCGGTCATCGCATCGAACCCGGTGGCGTAGACGATCGCGTCGAGGTCGTACTCGTTGGCGGCGGTGCGGACGCCGCCGGACGTCACGGCGTCGATCGGGTCGGTCCGCAGATCGACGAGGGTGACGTTGTCTCGATTGAACGTCTCGTAAAACCCCTGATCGATGATCGGACGCTTACACGCGAACGGGTGCTGCGGCACCAACGCGGCCGCCGTCCGCGGGTCCTTGACGATCCGGGCCACCGCCTCGCCGTACAGCTGGGCGGCCATCCGGTTGGCCTCGATGTCGAAGAAGACGTCGCTCCAGTTCAGCGCGCCCAGCACTCCGTTCTCCTCGATGGCGCGCAACCGCTCCTCACGGGTTGCCGACTTCAGCGGTGGGCTGGCCAGCATCTCGAGCAGCACCGAGAACGCGCTCAACCGAGCCGCGCCGATCGGATGTTCCCGCTGCGCGGCCCGGATCTCGCCGTAGCGAGCTTTCATCTCTTCCAGCTCGCCGGGCGCGAACCGGTGCACGCGCCACGGCAGCGTGTAGGGTGCAGATCGCTGAAACACGAACAGCTGCTTGGCTTCTTGCGCCACGACCGGAATGAGTTGCACTCCGGTCGATCCCGTCCCGATAACGCCGACCCGCAGCCCGGTCAGGTCGAAGCCGGCCCTGGGCCAGCGACTGGTGTACAGCGACGTGCCGCCGAAGGAACCCATGCCGGGGAGATCGGGTTCCAGCGGCACGGACAGGATCCCGGATGCGGCGACGACAAACGCGGCGGTCAAGGTCCGCCCCGCCGCGGTACGCACAGCCCACGTCGAGCGGTCTTCGTCGAAGGCCATCGCGACCACTTCGGTGTCGAAGGTGATGTCGCGACGCAGGTCGAGGCGGTCGGCGACGAAGTTCAGGTAGCCCTCGATCTCGGGCTGGGCGGGCATCGACTCGGTCCAAATCCATTCCTGCTGAATCTCTTCGGAGAAGCTATAGGAGTATTCGATGCTCTCGATGTCGCACCGCGCGCCCGGATAGCGGTTGTACAGCCAGGTGCCGCCGACATTCTCGGCCTTCTCCAACACCCGGCTACGCAGGCCGAGCTGACGCAGTCGATGCAGCATGTACAGGCCGGAGAATCCGGCGCCGATCACGATGACGTCAAAGTCAGGTTCCATACCCGGTCACCCCCAGGACGAGCCCTGATGCCATGAAGCTCCTTGCCGCGCGGTGTGCCGAACTGCTGAAATCTATACTGTAATGGACTTAGTATCAGCCGGACGGAGGCATCGGCAAGTGAAAGTCCCGTTCACCTGGAAGGTCACCGGGTGGTTCATGATCGGATGGTCACCCGAGTTTCCCGTCGGTGAGGTGCGGCCACTGCGGTACTTCGGCGAGGACCTGCTCGCCTATCGCGACGAGTCCGGCGAGCTGCACGTGCTCGAAGCTCACTGCAAACACCTCGGCGCGCATCTCGGCCATGGCGGCAAGGTGGTCGGCGACTGCGTGCAATGCCCGTTCCACGGTTGGCGCTGGGGTCCCGACGGCACCAACCGCTACATCCCCTACCAGCCGGATCGGCCCAATCGGGCGTTGAAGCTGCGGGTCTTCCCGGTGACCGAGCAATACGACTGCGTGTTCGCCTGGCACCACCCGCACGGTGAGCCGCCACAGTGGCAGATGCCGGATATTTTCCACAAGTTCCCGCAGTTCGAGACCGATCCGGGGGCCTACTACCGCGCGTATCCGGAGTTCTCCCGGCGGGCTGAGCGCGAACCCGTGCACCCGCAGATCGTGGCGGAGAACGCCCCGGACAGCGCGCATTTCGAGTATGTGCACCACGCGACGGTGACCCCGCGGGTGCTGGAATGGAAGATCGAAGACCACGAGTGGCAGTTCCTTGCCGGCTGGCCGAACGCGCACAGTGACGACCCCGAGGATCTGGCGTTGCGGTTCCACAGCCATTTGTTCGGCCTCGGCGGGGCGATCAGTGTCTTCGAGGGTGCCCAGAACCACCGGCTGATCTTCACCTGCACACCCGTCGACGATGAATGTTCGGACCTGTTCTATTCGATCTGGTGGCCCCGCCTGCCCGGCGACACCGCTGCTGTGCCTGAGGGGAAACTGCGCGAGACCATCGAACGACAGTTTCTGTCCACGGTATTCGACGACCTGGAGATTTGGCGTTACCAGAAGTACGTCGAACATCCGGCGTTGTCCAAAACCGACGCGAAAGGTTATATGGCGCTGCGCAAGTGGGCCACCCAGTTCTACGACGTGCCGGCATGAGGCCCGCACTCGCCGACGTCGCTGCACCCGGCCACACCGCCATCGTCACCCAGGAGTGCCAGGGAGCGGTGATGGGACCTGATGCCGGATTGGCGTTGCTGGCCGAGGAAGCACGCCGGGTAGCACTGCCCAACATCGTGCGTCTGCTGCCGGCGGCACGGGCCGCCAGGGTGCACGTCGTGCACTGCCTGGTGCGGCGCCGGCCGGACGGCCTCGGCTCCAACCACAACGCCAGGATTTTCGCCATGAGTGGTGGCGTCGACATCGCTCCTGGGACGTCCGGGGCGGCACTGCTGCCCGAAATGGGGCCGGAGCCAAGTGACTTGGTGTTGTCGCGCTGGCATGGTGTCGGGCCGATGGGCGGGACCGACCTCGACGCGGTGCTGCGCAACCTCGGTGTGTCCACCATTGTCGTGGTCGGTGTCTCGCTGAACATCGCGATCCCCAACCTGGTGATGGACGCCGTCAACGCCGCCTACCGCGTCGTCGTCCCGCGCGACGCCGTCGCCGGCATCCCGGCCGACTACGGGAACGCGGTAATCGCGAACACGCTGTCGCTGTTGGCCACCATCACCACCACTGATCAACTGCTCGAGGCATGGGCAGAAGGGACGCCATGACCGACACTACGAGCGACACCCGCGGCGGGTTTCCGGACATCCGGCCGTTGGATCAGCCGCCCGGGCTGGAGCGCTTCGTTACCGCGCTGCGCCGCCTGCAGGATCTGACCGTCTCCACCAAACCGGACCTGGCAGCCTGGGATGCGGCCACCGAATGTATCGAGAATGCCTGCGCGGTAGTGGAACAGCATCTGGTGCCCGAGATCGAGGCACCGGCAGGGCGCGTCCTCGAGATACCGGGACTGGGCCATCCGCTGCTGCCGCCGTGGACCCTGACCTATGCCGGGCCCGACGGTGTCACCATGGACGGCCACTTCACCCAGTCGCACGTCGGCGGCAACCACGCGGTGCACGGCGGCATGATCCCGCTGTTCTACGACTGGCTGTTCGGCATGGTGGTCACGGGCGCCGACATCCGTCCTACCCGCACCGCCTACCTGCATGTCGACTACCGCAAGATCACTCCGATCGAGGAGCCGCTGACCGCGAGTGGCCGGATCGAGCGAATCGAGGGCCGGAAGGTTTTCATCGCGGCGTCTATGAAAAGCTCTGACGGTGCGGCCCTCAGCCAAGCGTCCGGGTTGATGGTTCGCCTGCTACCCCACCAACCGTAGTCTCGCGAGGAGTCCTGTGCCCGAATTCACCGTTCCCGCGGTCGCGGCGGCCGTCGCCGCCGCGGTACCCGACCGCGAACTCGTCGTCCAGGGCGACCGGCGCTTCACCTACGCCCAGATCATCGAGCGGTCCAACCGGCTGGCCGCCTTCCTGCACGCACGGGGGCTGGGCTGTCACACCGAGCGCTCCGAGCTGCCGGGCCACGAGGTCGGCCAGGACCTGCTCGGGCTCTACGCCTACAACGGCAACGAATTCGTCGAGGCACTGCTCGGCAGTTTCGCGGCGCGCGTCGCACCGTTCAACGTCAACTACCGCTATGTCAAGAACGAGCTGCACTACCTGCTGGCGGACTCGGGAGCCACCGCGCTGCTCTACCACGCGGTGTTCGCGCCGCGGGTGGCCGAGGTGCTTCCTCAGCTACCGAAGTTGCGCGTGCTGATCCAGATCGCGGACGACTCGGGAAACGAGTTACTGGACGGCGCAGTCGATTACGAGAGCATCATGGCCGGTGCCTACGAGCCGCCGCCGGTGCAGCACTCCCCCGACGACTTGTATGTCCTCTACACCGGTGGCACCACCGGCATGCCCAAGGGCGTGCTGTGGCGCCAGGCCGACATCTTCATGACGTCCTTCGGCGGCCGCGATCTGGTGGGCGGACAGTTCGTAACTTCCGTCGACGAGATCGTGGCCCGGGTGACCGCAGGCCCCGGCACCAAACTGATGGTGCTGCCGCCGCTGATTCACGGTGCCGCCCAGTGGAGTGTGATGACCGCGCTGACCACCGGGCAGACCATCGTATTTCCCTCCGTCGTCGACCATCTGGACGCCGAGGACGTGGTACGCACCATCGAGCGCGAAGGCGTGGCGGTGGTGACGGTAGTCGGTGACGCGATTGCTCGACCGCTGGTCGCCGCGATCGAGAAGGGGATCGCCGACGTCTCATCGTTGTTCGTCGTCGCCAACGGCGGGGCGCTGCTGACCCCCTACGTCAAGCAACGCCTTATCGATGTGCTGCCCAACGCGATGGTGATCGACGGGGTCGGATCCTCGGAGACGGGTGCCCAGATGAGTCATCTGTCGACATCGGGCTCGGTGTCGACCGGAAACTTCACCGCCGGGCCGGACACTTTTGTTGCCGCCGAAGACCTTTCGTCGATCCTGACACCGGGTCACGACGGGATCGGCTGGTTGGCGCAACGCGGCTACGTCCCGCTGGGTTACAAGGGCGATGCGGCGAAGACGGCGGCGACCTTCCCGGTGATCGATGGCGTGCGGTATGCGGTGCCCGGCGACCGGGCCCGTCACCACGAGGCCGGCCACATCGAGTTGCTGGGCCGGGACTCGGTCACCATCAACTCCGGCGGAGAGAAGATCTTCGCCGAAGAGGTCGAGACCGCGATTGCCTCCCATCCGGCGGTGTTCGACGTGGTCGTCGCCGGGCGCCCGAGCGACCGGTGGGGACAGGAGGTGGTGGCCGTCGTCGCGCTGGCCGAGGGAGCACACGCCGAGCCCGAGGAACTGGTGGCCCACGCCGCCCAGTCGCTGGCGCGTTACAAGTTGCCCAAGGCGATCGTGTTTCGCTCGGTTGTCGTGCGCAGCCCGTCGGGCAAGGCCGACTACCGATGGGCGCGGGAGCAGGCTCTCAACCCCTAGCGATCGACGACTCCCAACGCGGATTGCGCACGCCGCTCGTAGAAAGCCCGGGCAGCATGGTCGATGTCGTCGAGAAACAGCGTGTCCGCGCCGATCCTCCTGTTGAACCACCGTCGGCCGCGTGCGCCGAGCATCGACACCACCGGCCCGACTAACCGGGCCGGCCGGGGTACCGACACCTGCGTGCGCGGTTTGTCCAGCGCCCCGACGATGGCGGCGGCCACCACATCGGGCTCAACTGGTCGGCCGACGCCGGACGCCTTGGTCCCGGCGATCAGATCGGTGCGGGTGAAGGGTGGCAATACGACGGTGACTTGCACACCGTGCGAGGCGAATTCGTCGGCCAGCGCCACGCTGAGCCCGACGACGCCGAATTTCGTGGCGGCATAGACCACCTGCCCCGGGATGGCCATCACGCCGGCCATCGATGCGATGTTGACGATGTGACCGCGACGCCGGGTCAGCATTTCCGGCAGTACCAGCTGACAACCGTTGAGTACGCCATAGAGATTCACCTCAAGGGCGGACCGAATGGCTTGTGCCGGTTGCTCGGTGAATGAACCCACGGGCATCACTCCGGCATTGTTGATCAGCACATCGATGCCGCCATCGCTGCCGGATTTGGCAAGGCTCAGAAAGTGTACAAACGAATCACGGTCCGCGACATCCAGCGGATAGCCCAAAACCGCACCGGCGCGGCTCAATTCCGCGACAGCGTCCCGGAGCGCGCCAGCGTCGCGGTCACCGATCACCACCAGCGCACCCCGCACCAGCAATGCCTTCGCCGTCGCGAACCCGATGCCCCGGGCGCCGCCGGTGACGACCACCGTTCGGCCGCGGACTCTGTCCATCCCGAACCCCCTACCGCAGTTCCTCGAGGATCGTCGCGATCACTTCTTTAGGCAGGCCGGCCGGAAATGCCGGCAGCACCCGGTCCACCGCGCCGTTGCACCGTTCCCGCAGCGCGACCGCTAGCCGGTCGACCGGCGCCACGACGGCGAAGGCGCCGAGCACCTCGTCGTCGATCAACGCACCCATGGCGTCCCAGTCGCCCCGACGTGACAACCGGTGCAACTCGGTGTGCAGGTCCGCCCAGCCGTGTAGGTCGAGTACGGTCAGGTAAGCCGGCGTGGACCCGTAGAACGCGATTTGTTTTCGCGCTGCCACGGCGGCATCGGACATTTCGCCTCCGGTGCGGCCCGTCACGACGAACACCGGGCACGACACCGCGACCTCACCGCGCGCGCGACCGGACCGCTGGAGCCCGCGTTGCAGCGCCGGGAGGGTCACCTCATCCAAGTACCGCGCGGTGGTGAACGCGTGGGCGACCACGCCGTCGGCGACCTCGCCGCACAGTTCGGTCATGGCCTCGCCCACCGCGGCGACGAAAACCTTTGGTGGCGCGCAGTTCAGCGGTTCCGGAGTGAACGTCGGCGTCATCAGCGTGTGGGTGTAGAAGTCGCCCTGAAAGCAGAGCCGGGTGCCGTGCTGCCAGCTGTCCCAGATCGCTCGTAGCGCGCAGATGAACTCGCGCATGCGCGGCACCGGACGGCTCCATGGCATACCGAACCGCTTTTCGATATGGGTCCGGATCTGGGTGCCCAGGCCCAGCATGAACCGTCCTACCGAGTAGGACTGCAGGTCCCAGGCGGTGTGCGCAACTGTCATCGGGTTGCGGGCGAAGGCCACCGCGATACTGGTGCCCAGTTCGATCCTGGACGTGTGCTCGGCCGCGAGCAGCATGGGTAGAAAGGGGTCGTGGTTGATCTCACCGGTCCAACAGCCGTCGTAGTCACGCCGTTCGAGTTCGGCGGCCACGCCGGGCGCCCGTCGCAGTTCCATGGGGATTCCCCCATCGATCTTGATGCCGGCGCGCTCAGAGGCACCGCTCATGCGTGTGGACGTTACTGTAATTAATTCGGTAGGGTCAACCGGTGCGTGCACTGGGTGAGACCATCCTGGGTGGCTGGCGATTGGAGTCTTTTGTCTCCCGCGATGCCGCGACCGGCGAGCTGCGGCATCCGTTCGGCGAGCAACCATCAGGCCTGATCCTCTACACCACCGACGGGCACATGTCCGCGCAGCTGACACCCGGGCCCGGTGGCGAATTCATCTCCTATGGCGGACGGTTCCGCGTCGATGAGGCCGCGGGCACGGTCTGCCACGACGTCGCGATCGCGACGATGCCGGAGTTGTTGCAGCGACCGCAGATTCGCAACGCGCAGGTCGACGGTGACCGGCTGACGTTATCGGCAAGCGTCACCTCGCCAGAGGGCACGACCACGCATAGCACCCTGGTGTGGCGCCGGGATCACACTTAGCGCAGCACCCGCACCGGCACGTTGCTCCAGCCCGCGACGTTTTGCATGTTGACCCGTCGGCAACCCGCCCAGTCGACCTCATAGCGCGGCATGAACTCGAGCATCCGTTCCAGCGCAATGGTGCTTTCCAGGCGTGCCAGCGCCGCGCCCAGACAACTGTGGATGCCGTAGCCGAGCCCGAGGTTCTGCGACTGGGTGCGGTCGCGGTCGATTTCGAAGGTGTCGGGGTCGGTCCAGGCCACCGGGTCACGGTTGGCCGACCCGCCCACCAGGAACACCGGTTTTCCGGCCGGGATGGTCTTGCCGTGCAGCCTGACTTCGCGGGTCGAGCGTCGCACGTTGTATTGCGCGGGCGCCTCGTAGCGCAGCAGTTCCTCGACCGCGAGCGGCACTTTGCTGCGATCGTCGAGCAGCTTGCGCCACTGTCCGGGGTTGCGGGCGAACACGACGGCCGCGTTGCCGATGAGCTTGGTGACCGTCTCAGCACCGGCGCCGCCCAACAACGTGGCGAATTCGGTGATCTCGACGTTGTCCAGCGGAGCCATTTCGCCGTTCTCGCGTTCGACCTCGGCCCGGATCAGCCGGCTCAGCAAATCATCGCCCAAGTTCTCCCGGCGCTGTTTGGTGAGGCGGTAGTAATAGATGGCCATGTCGACGGCGGACTTCAGACCGGCCTCGCCCATCTCGACCTCTCCCGGCGCGCGGTGCAACAGGTCGTCGATCCACAACCGGATCTGTTGGCGGTCGCCCTCCGGTACGCCTTGCATGGTGGTCATCACGTCGACGGGGAACAGTGCCGAGAAGTCCTGAACGAAGTCGAAACCGTCCGGGTCGACCCGCGATAGGTACCTGTCGACCACCTGGGTCACCAAGGGCCGCAACGCCTGAATAGCGCGAGGGGTGAACACCTTGTTGAGCAGGCCCCGCATGCGACGGTGTGCGGGCGGATCCATCGCGATGATCGACCCGTGCTTGGTCACCTGGCCTTTGCGCACCTGCGCCAGGTCGACACCGTACGCCGACGAGTAGGTCAGATGGTCCTTGAACGCGGTGGCGACATCTTCATGGCGGGTCAGCGCGTAGAAGTCGTATTCGGCACTGTAGTAGACGGGAGCTTCCGCGCGCATTCGCCGGTAGGTCACATACGGGCTGTTGAAGAATTCCTCGGAAAACGGGTCGAACACCACCGCGGCAGTGGTCACCGAAGGACCTCCGGTGCCTGGATACGGCGACGGATTCTGTTGCGCGGCAGCCAAAGCTGGCCGGAGCACCGATCCTCGGCCACGTTGCGACCTCTTCCCGATGGGCGTGGAATGATCAACGGTAATGGTTACAGTATTATAGTCAAGTGTCCTTGGCACCAGGGAAGCGAGAATCGCCGCAATGAAGGATGTCGCCATCATCGGCGTGGGCCTGCACCCCTTTGGCCGGTTCGAGGGAAAATCCGCGATGGAGATGGCCGTCGACGCGATCTTCGCCGCAGTAAAGGACGCCGGTGTGCGGTGGAGAGACATCCAGGCGGCGACCGGTGGGAGCTGGACGGTGGCCAATCCCGATGCGATCGTCGGCATGGTCGGACTGTCCGGCATCCCGTTCACCAACGTGTTCAACGCATGTGCCACCGCGGCGAGCGCGGCGAAGGCCTGCGCCGACGGAATCCGGCTGGGGGACTACGACATCGGGATCGCCATTGGGCTGGACAAACACCCACGGGGTGCGTTCACCGAAGATCCGGCCCTGGTCGGCATGCCGCGCTGGTACGCCGAGAACGGGCAATACCTCACCACCAAGTTTTTCGGGATGAAGGCTAACCGGTACCTCCACGACCACGGCATATCGCAGCGCACTCTGGCCAAGGTCGCCGCGAAGAATTTCCGCAACGGCGTGCTGAACCCGAACGCCTTCCGCCGCAAGCCGATATCCGAGGAGGATATCCTCGCTTCGGCGATGCTCAACTATCCGCTGACCCAGTACATGTTCTGCGCCCCGGACGAGGGTGCCGCTGCAGTGGTGATGTGCCGCGCCGACATCGCACACCGCTACAGCGACAAGCCGGTCTACTTGAAGGCGGCCGAAGTCCGCACCCGCCGATACGGCGCCTACGAGGTGAACACGACCTTCGCCCCGGTCGAGGAGGATGTCGCACCCACCGTCTACGCGGCGCGCGCCGCGTTCGAAAAGGCGGGTGTCAGTCCGGATGACGTGGACGTAATCCAGTTGCAGGACACCGATGCCGGCGCGGAAATCATCCACATGGCTGAATGCGGTTTCTGCGCCCACGGGGACCAGGAAAGATTGCTGGCCGACGGCGCCACCGAGATCAACGGCGCCATGCCGGTGAACACCGACGGCGGCCTGATCGCCAATGGGGAGCCGATCGGCGCGTCGGGCCTACGGCAGATCCACGAGATCGTGCGGCAACTGCGGGGCCAGGCCGGAGACCGTCAGGTTCCCGGCGAGCCGAAGGTCGGCTTCACTCAGCTCTACGGGGCGCCGGGCACGGCGGCGGCAACGATTCTGACCACCTGAGAGACGCGCCTGAGGCAACTCAGGGCATTACTGCTGCAGCTTGGGCCCCGCCGGTGTCTGGCATGAGACCGCGGCGCTCGCGGCATTGAAGCACCACCGCCGCGGCCACAACTACGCAAATCGCTGCCGGCACGATCAGCGCGTTGCCGCCCAAGCGGGCGCCGCTCAATATTCCGACGATTGCGCCGGTGAGGAACAGCAACAGCGTCGCGGACAGGATCGCAACCTTCCACTTGTCGATTCCGTGGTGACGGCTGCGGCCCAGCATGAGCCCGAGGTCGGTGACGGTGCCGGTGAAATGGGTAGTGCGGATAGACATGCCGCGAAAGCTTGAGGTGAGCCCGTTTTGCAGGCCGAGCGCCGCCGCTGCCAGCAACGCCTGGATTGCGGTCTCTTCGATTCCGAGAGCAGAAATTTGCGCCTTCACCGCCTCGATTTCGGATCCCACGGCGGCAAGCAGAAGCAGCGCGGCCTCGATGAGCAACACAGTGGCGTGCCGGGTGCTGCGAGGGCCTCTGGTGTAGGCGAGCACCGCCCCGGCGATGGCCGCTCCGATCAAGAATCCCAACAGGATGGCCACCAGCACATGACTCTCGTATCGCCACGGGTTGGCCGTGTCCATGCCAAGCTGAGTCGTGATGCCGGTTAGGTTGCCAACCGGAACGGCGAAGACCAGCAACGCCACCGCGTTGACGAATCCGGCGGCGGCCGCAAGCGCTGCACAGTAAACGAGCATCCGCCCTTGGGGTGGCAAATGACCAACGCTCATTAAGTACCCCTCCAAGTCTCACCTGCGCGATTGCGGGTTCATCGGCGCTGCCGGTGACCAATAGCAATGCTGCGGGGTGCGGCTTGGGGGATCCTTGAAGGATTCTTGCCGTCAGTGCGGCCGGGGTGTCGCTCGCTCAGGCCGGGGCACCCGGTCAGGACGCTTTAGTCGCGGGCGGCGCGTAGGAGGGCTTGCCGAGACCCAGCACATGCTGAGCGATCATGTTCCGGAAGACCTCCAACGTGCCGCCGTAAATGCCTGCCAGCGGGGCGAATCGGTAAAGGTATTCCGAGGTCCCGCCGTCCGCGGCCCCTTCGGACTCGATCGGTAGCACCGAGGCCGGGCCGGCGATGTCCATCAGATCGGGTCCGATGTCGCGCATCGTCTGTGCCTGCGCGACCCTGCCGAAGATGCTCGGCGTGGACAGCGCCGCCTCCAGCCGTGCGGCGCTGCGCCCCAACCGGTACGCCACGGATCCGTCGTCAATCGGCCGCGCCCCGTCGGGTCCCGGCCGCGCGGCCTTGGCCGCCACCGCGTCCACCGCCGCAGACATGAATCCAGTCTGGTGCTGCATGATAGCCACGTCCTGCAATCCATCCGGTGCCGCCGCAACGGCACCGTGCTCAGCGTCCAGCGGCCCGCGCAACACCGTCCAACCGCCGTTGACCTCACCGAGCAGATACTTGTCGTCGACCCGGACGTCGCTGTAGTAGACGATATTGGTCCGGTCGCCGTCGACGGTACGGATGCCCTGAATCTCGATACCGGGCAGGTCAAGCGGAACCAGAAACATGGTCAGGCTCTTGTGTTTTCGCGCCGTCGGATCGGTGTTGGTGATCAGGAACACGTACTGACAGTTGTGCGCGCCGGTGGTGAACATCTTCGAGCCGTTAATCACCCACTGATCGCCGTCGCGCACCGCCCGCGTCTTACAGGTCGCGACGTCCGAGCCGCCCTCGGGCTCGGTGTAGCCCAGACACATCCGCACCTCGCCGGTGAAGACCTTCGGCAGCACCTCCTCGACCAGTTCGGGCTTACCGAACGCGGCCACCGCCCGCGCCACCATCGCGGTGGTCCCCCACGTCACCCACGGCGTGTGCACCCGGCGTTTTTCCAGCTCCCAGATGCGGCGCCGGACGCGGGTGAACCCACCGTCGGCCGCCGACTTCCACTCCTTCTCCAGATAACCGGCGGCACCGATCGCCAGATGCACTCCCTCATCGAAATTGTCACCGGTTTCGCGGTCGCGGCGGCGAACCTCATCGGTCACGTGTTGGGCAAGAAAGGCCCGCACCTCGGCAAGAAAACCCCGGTCCTCAGCATTGAGTTCGACGCGCGCGAAATCCACTGCCTCAGGCTCCTTCTCGCTCGGCGACCAGTCGGCCCACCTGCTTGGCCGTGAGGCCCGGATCGCCCCCGGCCAGCGCCCATCCCCGGGCCCGGACCAGATACGCCGTCGCGGCTGCCTCCGAGGACACACCGAGGCCGCCTTGGATGTGCACCGCCATGGTCGCAGCCTTGGGCGCCTCTTCGGCCATGAACACGAACGCGCACCCGGGTAGTTCCGGGCGCTCATCCGGCTCGTTGTCGAGGAACCACGCGGCACGCCGGGCCAGGTTACGGCCACCTTGGACGGCAATTGCCATATTGGCCAAAGGATGTGAGATGGCCTGCAGTGTCGAGATGGGCACACCGAGGGTGTAGCGCGTCTTGGCAAACTCGGCGGCAATCGTCATGGTCTGCCCGACGAGACCGGTCAACGCCGCCGCGGTCAACACCCGCCATTCGTCGACGGCACGACCGTACGCGGAGATCGCCTCGGGGCCCGAGCCAAGCACCGTTCGTGAATCCGCAGCGTCCGGATCCACCCAGGCCATCGGAAACTGACCCAGGTTGGGCACCCGCGTCGGCCTGGTGGCGAAGGTCAGCAACGCCACCTCGTCGCCGTCCCGGACAATGAGGCCGTCGGCGATCGCCGCGGACGGGATCAGCCGCTGGCCCGACACGGGTTCCGGCGCAATTTCGATGCCGATGATGCGGTTGCCCTCCACCATCTCCGGCGCCACGGCGCCCAGCCGCTCGGCCAACCGCACCGCGCAGACATGGTCGATCCAGGGCACGGGCGCGAGCACCCGGCCGATCTCCTCTGCGACCAGCGCCAAGTCCACCAGCGTCGCGCCGTCCCCACCGGCCTGCTCCGCCACCGCCATCGAGGTGGCGCCCGTGGCGCACAATCGTTCCCACAGGCTCTTGTCGAATCCTGTCTCCTGGGCGGCCCACACCGTCTCGATTGGGCAGTGGGTCTCCAGCAGCTGACGGTAGGCGTCCTGCAGAGCCTTGTGGTCCTCGCTCAGGCTGTAGTCGACGCGGCGCAATTCGTAGCGATCCATCGTTACTGCTCCTGATTCTTCTCAGCGCCGAAAAAGAACTCGTTGGCGTTGTTGTACAAGTAGTTGTCCAGCACTTCGGCGGGTAGGTCTAGGGCGTTGGCCTCTGGAACGACGCGATGCTGGCGCAGCACCGGCCAGTCGGAGGCGAAGATCACCTTGCCGGGCCCCCGGGTGCGCATATAGTGAACGAGGCTGTCCGGCAGTCGTTTCGGCGACCAGGCGGAGGTCATCAGCCGCAGGTTGCGGTACTTGATCAACATCCGGATCGCGATGTCCCACCAGGGATCAGCGCCGTGGATCATGCACAGCTTCAGTTCGGGGAACCGCACGCACACCCGGTCCAAATGGATCGGGTTCTGGACCTCTCCGGGAATCGGCGGACCCGGCAGCCCGGTGTTGACACAGAGCGGCAGGCCGATCTCGGCGCACTTGGCATACAGCGGGTAATAGACGGCGTCGCTGGGCGGGTAGATGCCGTCGGCCCAGAAACTCGGGCCCACGACCGTGTACGCCACCGGTAGATCGGCGACCGTCGCAGTCAGTTCCCGTAGCGATGCCACCGGACGCAGCAGGTTGACGCCGCCGATGGCCAGGGCGAAGCGGTCCGGGCGCGCATCGGCGAACTTGCGCGCTGTGACCGAAGGCTTCGCGAGGTTGTCCATCAGGATGGCCTTCTGGACCCCCTGTTGGTCCATCTCGTCGAGCAGTTCGGCGAGATCCACCGGGTCGAACATCGACGCCGGCCCCTTGAAGTAGTCGTCGCGAACTCGCTTCATGAACTCGGGCTGCGCCTCGGTCTCCCCGAAGTGGACGTTGACCAGGCAATCGATCACGGGCCGGGCACCTTGCTGGCTCATTTTCCGGATATCCTTGCCATGCTTACCGTTTCAGCTTGTTGTTTGGCCCAGCGGTAGTCGGCTTTGCCGTTGCCCAGCCGGCGCACCCGATCTACCACGATAAACGCCTTGGGCACCTTGAACCCTGCCAACCCGGCCGCACAGTGTGTGCGCACCGCGTCGGGATCCAAATCGGCACCCGCACGCACTTGGATCAGCGCCACGACTTCCTGGCCCCACCGCTCGCTGTCGCGGCCGACCACGAGGGCATCTTCGATGGCGGAGTGCGCCCGCAGTATTTCCTCAACCTCTTCGACGAACACCTTCTCCCCGCCGGTGTTGACGACCAGCGAGTCCCGCCCGAACAGCCGCAGCGTCCCATCGGCGTCCACCGAGGCGCGGTCGCCCGATATCACCACCCGGCGACCCTCGACGACCGGGAATGTCTTGGCCGTCGCAGCCTCGTCGTCGAAGTAACCCAACGGAATTCGACCGGTGCGGGCTACCCAGCCGATCTGCGGTTCACCCGGTGCCAGAAACCGGCGGTAATCCTCCGACAGCACCAGGCCCCCGGCCCTGATCGTGAAGGTATCTGCCTGGGTGCCTTTGCGACTGTGCCCGAATCCCATGTTGCCGGTTTCCGAAGACCCGTAACCGTTGATCACGGTGATGTGCGGCAGGTACTTCAGTAGGGCCCGTTGATGTTTGACGTTGGTGGCGGCACCACCAGTGCCGATGGCGAACAGCGCGGACAGGTCGTAGTCGCGGCGGCCGAGCTCGTCGACCAGCGGTGCGGCGTAGGCATCGCCGACCATCGTCATCAGGCCGACCCTTTCGCGTTCGGCGATCGTCAGCACCGCCGCGGGATCAAACTTTCGCTGGGTGTCGTAGAGGACAGCCGTCTGCCCGGACAGGATGGCCGAGAACGCGGTCCACATGCCCGCGGCGTGCATCAGCGGGGATACCGCGAACCACGGCGCGCCCGCATTCTTCGCCCGCGCATGGATTTCCTCGACGCCGGCATGGTCGTCGCCATTCATCGACGCGACGTACATGTCGGCCTGCCGCCACAGCACGCCCTTGGGCCGCCCCGTCGTTCCTCCGGTGCAGATCATCAACAGGTCGTCCGGGGACGGCGCCTCGAGATGATCCGAATCACCCTGCTTTAGAGCATCTTCCAGGGTGACGGCACCCGCGAGCTCGGGAGATGGAGTGCCGTCGTCGATCGAAATCAGCAACTCTGCGCCGGCCGGCAACACGTCGGCAAACTTGGCGCCTAACGAGCGGTGATAGACGATGCCGCGCGGCCTGACGTAGGCCAGTAGCTCGGCCACTTCCCGCGGTGTGTAGTAGTGGTTGACGTTGACCGGCACCACCCGCGCCTTGAGGCAAGCGATTACCAGGTCGGGATACAGGTCGTTGTACATGATCAGCGCAACCCGGTCCTGACCGCATTCCCAGTTCCGTAGGGAGGCGCGCTCGGCGTGAGCGCCGAAACCCCGGTGCGCCAGAAAGTTAGCCAGTCGGCGCGTCCGTTCGGCGGATTCGGCGAACGTGCTGGAGCGGGTGCCACAGACCGTCATGACCCGATCGGGCACGGCGTCGGCGACCGCATCCAGGACGGCCCCGATCGTCCATTCACTCATCGGCGGCGCTAAACCGACGCTGCGATGTTCACACCGAGAAGATCTAGTGCGTTGTCTCGCATGACCTTACGGGTGTCTTCGGCACTGAATTCGGGGAACTGCGGGATGTCGGCGGTGAAGGCCATCGGATCGGCCAGCCCCTCACCGTGCGGCCAGTCGGAGCCGAACAGAATCTTCTCCACACCGATCGTCTCGGCGAGCAGCTTCACATCGTCCTCGTAGTACGGGGCGATCCAGACGTTGTTCTTCAGCTGCGCCACCGGGTCCTCCTTGAAATGGTAGGGGGCGGTATTCGCGGCTTTTTTGAGTCGCTTGATCAGCCGGTAGACGAAGTACGAACCGTTCTCGATGCTGGCGACCTTCAATTTCGGATGACGGGTGAAGACCTGATGCACGATCATCGAGGCCATCGAGTCGTGGATCGCCCGGTCGTCGAGGAGCACCTGGTCGAGCGGATCCTTCTTGCCGAATCCCTCGAAGGTGGCCTTGCCGCCCCACAACGCGTTGATCGCCAGATAACCACTGTCGCTCAAGTGGAAGCCAACGGGCACACCGGCTTCGGCGAGTCGAGCCCAGACCGGGTCGTGCACCGGGTCGCCCAGCGACCGTGGCCTGACCAGACCGGGCACCGGAGCCGGACGCACCAGCACCATCTTGGCGCCCCTGGCCAGGACAAACTCGACTTCCTCGACCGCCTTGGCCGGGTCGGCCAGCGAGATGATCGGGGCCGCGATGATCCGATGATCCGGACGGTCGAAACCCCAGTCCTCGTCGAGCCACAGATTGAACGCGTGCATCGAGGCCATGGTGGCGTCGATGTCCGATTTCAGGGCTTCCTCCACGCCGCAGGCGAAAGTCGGTAGCATGAATACGGTTTGGAGATTCTGAGTGTCCATGACCTTCACCCGGGCATCCCGATTCTGGTATTCGGGATGGTTCCCCAACCGGTCGACCTTCATCAACGACGCCGGGTCCACCCCTTCCGGGATCTCGCCGCGAAACAGCAGATCCAAGCATCCCGGTTCGATGATCGGGTCGAAGGTCGGGTTCGGGATGAACTGATTGATGCGTTCGCCGATCACCGCCCAGGTCCGCTTGCCGTCGCTCAGCATCTGCACGCCGCGGCGTTTGAACTCCTTCGGTAGGTGCCGAGTGAACGAGTCGATCGGTTCGTAATAGTGGTTGTCGACGTCAATCGCCTGGTAATCCAGCGTCGTCATCGCGGACGTCCTCTCAAATCTGCCGGTTCGCATAAGTGTCGTCGCTCTGAGCGGTCAGTGGTGGAAATCGTGGCGCGCGCTTCTCGAAGAAAGCGGTGATGCCCTCGATGAAATCCGAACGCGTCATTGACTCGTGCATCAATCGCTCGGCGGTGTGGCTCGTTTCGACGATCGGCAGACCTGCGTCGGCATAGAGCTGCCGTTTCATCACCGCCAGTGAACTCGGCGCGCAGTTCACCGCGATGTCTTCGGCGTACGCCAACGCCACGTCGAGCAACTGCTCACCCGGCACCACCGCCTTGACCAGGCCCAGTTCGCCAGCCTCCTCGGCAGTGAAGGTGCGACCGGACATCAGCAGGTCGACCGCGGCACCCCAGCCGGCCAGCCGTGGCAGGATCCACGAGATACCGTACTCCGCGACCAGCCCCCGGCGCGCGAACGAAGTGGTGAACTTAGCTCCGACGGCGGCGAAGCGGACATCGGCCATCAACGCCAGAGAGAGCCCGATGCCGGCTATCGACCCGTTGATGGCGGCGATCACCGGCTTGCGTAATTGAGTCAGAAAATACGGATGCTTCTCGGCCACCAGCGAGCTGACGTCGGTCTGGTTCGCCGACTCGACCGTCGTCGACGAGATGGAACCCAGGTCGCCCATGTCCGCGCCCACGCAGAACGCCGTTCCGTTACCGGTGATCACGATGACGCGCACGTCGCTGTCGGCATCCGCGATTTCCAAGCAGCGGAAGAACATCGACGTCAATGCCCCGCCCCACGCGTTTCGGCGCTGCGGGCGGTTCAGCGTGATCAGCGCGACGCCGGTCGGCGAGACCTCGTACAGCACCGCTTCCCCCGGCGCGGTCGGCCGTTCGGCAACCGCGCTGCCGTCGGTGCTCATCAGACCGTCCCCTCATCGTGCAACGCTCGCGCGACAACCGCCGAAGCAGGGCGCATGGTAGATACTGTATACCTATCGGTACTGCTTTCCGCAATGTCGGGCCGGCCCGGCTGAATGGGCAGGAAAGCCTGATCACGCTGGTTTTGCACCTGGAGCGTTTGGAGACCCGGGTGGCGCTGGAGTGCCTATTGGATCGGCTGACCGACATCGAGTTGGTCACCGACGACGATCCGCATATCGACGGCCAGCCATTCCGTTTCCCCACCGCACTGCCGGTAACGTTCGACTCGATGTGACGGGAGGCCAGATGACGATCAAGGTAATGGCGGGGATTCGCGTCCTCGAAGTTGCGCAGTTCACCTTCGTCCCCGCGGCCGGAGCCATCCTGGCCGACTGGGGCGCCGACGTCATCAAGGTCGAGCACCCGGTACGTGGCGACACCCAGCGCGGGTTTCTCAACATGGGCGGCATCCAGGTCGACCCGGACCGCCATCCGCTGATGGAGCATCCCAATCGGGGCAAACGCAGTGTCGGGATAGACATCTCCACGCCCGGCGGACAGGAAGTGATCTACGAGCTGGCCAAGAGTTCCGATGTGTTCCTCACCAATTACATGCCGGCGCAGCGTCAGAAGAACAAGTTCGATGTCGAACACATCCGAGCGGCGAATCCCGACATCGTGTACGCCCGCGGTTCGGCTTACGGCGACAAGGGATCCGAGCGTGACGTGGGCGGCTATGACGGCACCGCGTTCTGGACCCGCAGCGGCGTCGGCCACTCATTGACCCCCGCGGAGCTCGGCGGCGCACTGGGACAAGGCATTCCCGCTTTCGGGGATTCCATCGGCGGTATGTTCATCGCCGGCGGCATCTCGGCTGCGCTGCTGCATCGGGAACGTACCGGTGAAGCCGTCGAGCTCGACGTGTCGTTGCTGAGCACCGCGTGGTGGGCGGCCGGCGCGAGCGTGACCCAAGGGATGGAGACCGGCGAGGTGATGCGTTCGCACATGCCGGGATCCCTTGCCCCATCGGTGAACCCGTTCATGGGCAACTACCTGACCTCTGACGGCGGCACCATCAACCTGTGCATCATCAGCCCGACCGGCCTGATCCGCGACACCTTCGAACACCTCGGCATTCCCGAAACCGCCGACGATCCGCGCTTCTCCGAGGTGTTGCCGCTGATCCAGAACGCCGATGCGGCCGCGGAATTGATTGCTGAGGCGTTCGCCGCGAAGCCGTTTGAATATTGGCGTCAGCACCTTAAGACGATGCGCGGGCAGTGGGCTCCGTTCCAGAGCCTGCTCGATCTGGCTACCGACGACCAGGCCATTGCCAACGACATGATCGCCGAGGTCGAGGTGGCCAGCGGCGGCGCACCGTTCCGGGTGGTTCGTGGGCCAGTCCAGTTCAACCATGAGCCGCTGGAGACGACGCGGGCGCCGCAGGCGTCTGAGCACACCGAGATCGTGTTGATGGAGCTCGGGATGGACTGGGACCGGATCGCGGAGCTCAAGGAGTCGGGGGCTATCGCCTGACGTTTGATTGCACTGGCGCCGCGCGGTTGTCCACAGTTGGGCTTTTATCCACAGATTGCGATTTCGCTGGGACCGGGGCGGTGCCGCGTCACTAGCATCGAACCTATGTTCGAGGACGTGGATGATGCCGGCCTGATCGATGCCATGGCCGCCGGCGCAGCCGCGGAATCGATCGCCGCCGCCCGACGGTTGAGCGCGATCGCCGAACTGGTCACCCGCCACCGCGACGGACCCCCCGGCAGCGCCCGCTGGTCGTGCGACAACTGGGACATGCTGGCCGCCCAGGTCGCCGCCGCCCACCACATCAGCCACGCCAAAGCCTCCGCACAGATGTATCTGGCCTGCGCCCTACGCCACCGACTGCCCCGCGTCCAGGCCCTGCTGGGCGCCGGCACCATCACCGTGGGTCTGGCCAGCACCATCGTCTGGCACACCGACCTCATCGAAGACCCCGCCATCCTGGCCCGCCTCGATACCGCCCTGGCCGCCGACGCCACCCGCTACGGACCCCTGTCGGCCGCCAAAACCGCCACCGCCATCGACACCCTGATCACCCGCCACGATCCCGCCGCCGCACGCCGCACCCGCACCGCCATGCGCGGGCGCGACGTCATCATCACCCCCGCCACCAACAACACCGGCACCGCCACCATCTGGGGCACCCTGTCCGCGATCGACGCCGCCCTACTCAAACGCCGCCTCGAAGCGATGGCCCGCGACGTCTGCGGCGCCGACCCCGCACCCTGGGCCAACGCCGCGCCGATGCCCTCGGCGCCCTGGCCGCCGACGGCAAACACCTGGCCTGCACCTGCCACAACCCCGACTGCCCCCACCGCGAGCGCACCGACGCCCGCGCCACCTCCGTGGTCATCCACGTCGTCGCCGACCACACCAGCCTGGCCGCCGACCCCGACCCCCTGCACCACGGCGAACTCCCACCGCTCACCCCCGACTTCGGCCCAGCGCCAGACCCTGAACCCGAACCCGTCACCGGACACAACCCCGCCTACCTCGAGGGCGGCTACACCCTGCCCGCCCCCCTGCTGGCCGAACTCCTCGCTGCCGGCGCCACCCAAACCCCCCTCGACTCCCTCGCCCACACCACACCCGAACCTCGCTACCGCCCTTCGGCCGCCCTGCAACGCTTCATCCGCTCCCGCGACCTGACCTGCCGCTTCCCCGGCTGCGACGCCCCCGCCTGGACCACCGACATCGACCACACCATCGCCTACCCCTGGGGACCCACCCACCCCGCCGACCTCAAATGCCTCTGCCGAAAACACCACCTGCTCAAAACTTTCTGGACCGGACCACACGGATGGCGCGACCGCCAACACCCCGACGGCACCATCACCTGGACCGCCCCCACCGGCCACACCTACACCACCCAACCCGGCAGCCGCCTACTCTTCCCCACCCTGTGCCAACCCACCGAGCCACCACCCGCAACCCCCACCCCACCACCAGCGGCACCCCAGCGCACCCTCATGATGCCGCTACGCCGACGCACCCGCACCCAAGACCGCACCTACCGCATCCACACCCAACGAACCCTCAACCAACAAGCAATCGCAGCCACCAAACACACCAGAAAACAACCAATCTCACCACCCCCACCACCCGACAACGACGACCCACCACCCTTCTGAGCTACGCGTCGGATGGACTAAGCGGCGGAAACTGCGGCGGCCGCTTCTGCAGAAAGCTCACGATCCCTTCGACGACGTCGGGGCGCGGGAGCGCTTCCCACATCAGGGTTTCGGCGTCCGCCGTGGCCGCGACCACGTCGCGCGTTGCGTCGCCGTAGGCCTGTCTCTTGATCACCGCCATGGCTGTCGGCGAGCAGTACTTGGCAATGTCCTCGGCGTATTCCAGTACGCGCGGCATCAGGTCTTCTGGGGCCACCACTTCTTTCACCAAACCCAGCGCGACCGCCTCGTCGGCCAGAAAAGTACGTCCACTCAACAGCAACTCGAGCGCGACGCCCCACCCCACCAATCTCGGCAGGATCCAGGAGATTCCGAATTCCGCGATCAACCCACGGCGGGCGAACACCGCGCCGAACTTCGCACCTGCCGCGGCGAACCGGATATCGCACATCAACGCCTGGGTCAGGCCGATGCCAACGCACGGGCCGTTGATCGCCGCGATGACGGGCTTGCGCAACTCGGTCACGAAGTGCGGCGGTCGTTCACCGACCAGATCGGCCACACTCTTGCCACCAGCGCTCTGAACCGACTTACCTACGCTGCCTGACGAATCCGACGAGCCGAGATGCGCCCCGGCGCAGAACGCACGGCCGCGACCGGTCACCACGATCACTTTGATCGCGGCGTCCCGCTCCGCACGATCGATGGCCGCATAGAACGCGGGGGCCATATCTGGACCCCATGCGTTGAGACGCTCCGGGCGGTTGAGCGTGACGATTGCGACGCCGGCGGGCGTGTCCTCGTAGAGCACCGCGTCTTCGCCATCGGCGACGGCAGGCGACGGGTCAGGCACCCATACTGTCTACCTATCGGTAGCGCATTCCACAACTAGCGCGATACGCGCCGGCCGCTAACCAGTTTGACGATCGCCAGCAGGATCACCGCGCCCAGCAGACACGTCAAGAAAGAGAACAGCAGCCCTCCTCCTGCCACATCGACACCAAAGCCGCGGAGCAGAAATCCGCCGATCAGGCCGCCGACAATACCGACCACGATATTGAGCACCAGCCCCATCTGCGCGTCGGTCTTCATGATCTTGCTGCCGACCCAACCGGCCAGACCGCCGATGATGATCCAACCGATTACTCCTAGAGTGAGCATTTCCAATCCTTTCGAGGGCGACGGGCCCTGCCGCGCATGAAGGCCCATTGTCACGGGTATGCCCAGCTATCCGCTCCCATAACCGATCCTCGAGGGGACTTCATGGATAGAACGAAGGCAGTCGCTCATCGCCTGGGTCAGGCGCGCTCGGCGTTGGTGCGCGCCCAACTGGCCCTTACCCTCTCCCAGCTGCTGTTGTGGGTTTCACTGATCGGTGGACTCGTCGGCGCGGCACTGCTGTTCGTGCGGCGACGCGCCCACGCCGCGGAGCAGTCGGCGGCGTCGGCGCCCCAACCGGCCGCGCCCGTGACGAGCGACACGTCGCCAGCAAGTTTGCCCTGACCCTCCGATTGGGAAATGTCCTCAAAAGGACATCAACCGAAAGGGAGAGCATCATGGCGAACAGCAACAGCGGTCCGGCGGAGGCGATCAAGGGCATCGTGGAGGACGTCAAAGGCAAGGCCAAGGAAGTCATCGGCACCGTGACCGGCGCCAACGATCTCGTCAATGAGGGCAAGGCTCAGCAGGACAAGGCCGAAGCCCAGCGTGATGCGGCCAAGTACGAGGCCGAGGCCGACAAGGCTCGTGCCGAAGCGAAGGTTCAGGAGGCGCGCCAAGAAGCGCAGCAGTAGTCGGCGCGGATGAAGGCCCAGCCACCATAATCGGCCGGGCCTTCATCCAAATCCGTCGTGCCACAACGGCTTCTGACTATTCGACCAGCCCGAGTTGGCGATACGCGTTCTCGATCTGCGCTTTGGCCTCCGGCGGTAGCACGGCCTGGGGAGGCCGTGAATGCGGATAGTCCCCGATCGGCAGGCCCAGTACGGACGCCGCGAATTTGAACGCACCACCCCAATGCGTGAAGTAGTCAGCCCGCCCTGGGTAGCAGGTGAACCACCCGCCGATGTCAAGATCGAACTGATCCAACCCTGACTCGCGGCCGTAGTCCATCGCCTCGACCAACTTGTCGGCCAGCACCAGATCCCAGTATTCGGAGAACAATCGGCGCCCCGGCGTCTCGAACAGATAGCCGGCGGTGCCCAGTTGCGCCGGGCAGACGATTCCGGCGCGCAGCCACCCCGCGCGGTACACCGTCCGGTCGCATTCCCACAGCACCAGGTCGGGCGCCAGCTCGTGCAACCGCCTGCTGTTCTCCGGACGGAATGCCCCCTCCTTGGTGGCGCACACCGCGGGCACCTCGTGGTAGATCCGCGCGCTTTCGGCCGCGCTCACCACGTAGCCCGAAGACGGCGAGTTGAACATGCCTAGCGCGATGTCGGTGCGCGCCGCGATATAGGAGAAAAACCTCAGGACCCCTTCGCCGCCATGGGTTTCCATCATCGGCGTCTGGATGTAGGCGATGTCGGCGCCCGCCTGTTGAGCGTGCAGCGTCAACTCCAGACAGTCCTTGGCGGACGTGGCCGCGGTACAGGCCTGCACGACGACATCGGGGTTGGCTCGCCGGCCCTCCTCGATGGCCACCTCCAACAAGCGCTTTCGCTCATCAATGGTCAACGCCCAGAATTCGGCCAGGCCGCTGGTGCACCACAACAGGGGGTGTCCGAGATCACCGACGCAGTACCGGACCAGTGCGCGGTAGGCATCCCAATCGATATCGTCACCGTCGGGACCGCTGAAGGGGGTGTAAAGCGAGTCGCCGATGCCCCGCAAAGCGCCTCGGGCCCAAGCACGCGCCTCAGCGGCCGTCGCCACGACGGGCCTGCTCTGCGATGTATACAAAAAAGCCTACGATAGGTATTACAGTAGCAGGTGCAAACTGGGTTGAGACCGCGTGCGCACAACATATTGTGATGGAGGTGCCCGGCAGTGGCAAAGCAGGCAACTGCGGAAAAGCGTCAGCGGCGCGAACGTGGGTCCATCAACCCCGACGACATCATCACCGGCGCATTTGAACTGGCAGAACAGGTTTCGATCGACAACCTGAGCATGCCACTGCTCGGCAAGCACCTCGGTGTGGGCGTCACCAGCATCTACTGGTACTTCCGCAAAAAGGACGATCTGCTCAACGCGATGACCGACCGCGCGCTGAGCAAATACGTTTTTGCCACCCCCTATGTCGAAGCCGCCGATTGGCGCGAGACGCTGCGCAATCACGCGCGGTTGATGCGCAAGACGTTCATGGGCAATCCGATTTTGTGCGACCTGATTCTGATCCGGGCCGCGTTAAGCCCGAAGGCCGCCCGGGTCGGCGCCCAGGAGATGGAGAAGGCGATCAGCAACCTGGTCGAGGCGGGCCTGTCACCAGAGGACGCATTCGATACCTACTCCGCCATCTCGCTGCACGTGCGCGGGTCCGTGGTGTTGCATCGACTGCACGAGAAAAATGAGTCGTCCGACGACGGCAACCGCACCATCGAGGATGCCGTCGCCATCGATCCGGGGACCACCCCGTTGATCGCCCGGGTGACCGGCAAGGGGCACCGAATTGGGGCTCCGAACGAGCAGAATTTCGAATACGGCCTCGAGTGCATCCTCGACCACGCCAGTCAGCTCATCGAGAAGACCGCCAAGCCCGCGGCGAAAGCCAAGAAGGGCGCCCCGCGCAAGGCCGCGCCGCGCGCCCGCAGCACGACCGCTCGCTGACGACCAAACGCCTTGTCAGACTTCCGGTTCCGGCACGTGGAAGTGTTCGTCTCGTAGCCGGAACGCTTCCTTGGTGCCGTGCTGCGCTCGGGTCTTGACGAAATTGAACTCGCCCGGTGCGAATTGCAGGTTCGTGCCGAAGGCGTGAAAGAGATAGCTGGCGACCTCTTCGCCCTGATATGCCTGGCTCTGTTCGACGAGCCGAAAGGCCTCCTTGGCGATGACGATGCCGTCGGCCGGCATCTTGGCCGCCTTCTCCGCCCAGTAGCGGGCGCGTGCGGTGACCGATCCGGGATCGCATGTCTCGGTGAAGATTCCGAATTGGGCGAGGTCACCGGCTTCAATGATGTCGCCGGTCAACAGCAGTCGCCGCGCCAGCACCGGACCCAGTCGATGGAAGAACATGTGCAGGCTGCCCAGCGCGGGCCCGAGGAAACGCGTGGCCGGCATGCCGATCTTGGTGTCCCGGGCGATCACCGAAATGTCGGTCATCAGGGCTATCTCGAAACCGCCGCCCAGGGCGTAGCCGGCGATCTCGCCGACCGTCACCTTCGGAAAGCCCAGCAGGTTGTGGTAGAAGCCAAATGACTTGCGGTCCACGGCGAGTCGTCGTCGTTGGCTCGGCCGGCTGCGTTTGGACGGCTCGTCGCCGTCTTTCGTGCCATACCACCCGTAGGCGTTGTTCATGTCCGCGCCCGTGCTGAAGGTGCCGCCCGCACCGCGCAGCAACACCACGGTGAGGTCGTCGTCATCGGCGACCTGATCCAGGCATCTGGCAATCGCATCACGCATGGGCGGGTCGTAGGTGTTGCGGTGCTCGGGGTTGTTCAGCGTAATAGTGGCGATCCGATGGTCGGCATCCACATCGAAAAGCACCCGGTCGTCAGCGGTGTCGAAGGAGGCGGTCATCTGTCTAACTCCTCTCGGCGCCTGCCGAATTGGGTGGTGGAGAGCTGTTCCGGGCGGGACGCCAGTGTGTTGACCTCACCGATGCACAGCACCTCCTCGCCGAGCAACAGCCGGGCCGTCGAGGTGATGCCGCGCTCGGTCTGCGTTCGGGCAATGTCGAACCGCAACTCGGTCAGTATCGGGGTCGGCCGGCGGAATGTGACGGTCAGCGACCGGGTCTTTCCGGATAACCCGGTCACGCAATTCTGGTGCTGCATGATGCAGTCGAAGAAGACGCCCAGGAATCCGCCGTGCACCAGTCCCGGCGGCCCCTCGTAAACCAGCGGGAAGGTGACCCGGCCGGTGGCAGTCTCGGTGTCGAGGTGGTCGAACCGGTATTCCGGAAAGCATGGATTGAAGGCACCGATGTCGGTCGCATGATCCAGGTAGACCCGTCCGGCGTCGGCATGCACGTCGCCGACTCGCGGGGTGAGGTCGGTTGGCGCCGCAGCGGCGAGTTCGCCCTCCCAGACGGCGAACTGGGCGAGCATGGCATCCACGGTCGGATGTGCGCTCTCCATGGACAACAACAGTGAACTGAGCCGCCGGATGGCGCCCGCAACTGCGACGGTCTGGGCGAGAGGCGCCTCACCGAACCTGGTCCGCTCGGGACTTGCCTGCCCTCGACCTTCGACGCCTTCGGCCATGCGTCCTCTTTCACCCTGCTGTTCCGTCGGCAGCGATTCCTTGCTAACTTATACAGCGTATCAATCGTATTGTTTACTGTATGGGTAACCGTATAGTTGGAGATCAGTGGAAGAGCCGGATCCGACAGTGAGTCACGGGGCTGACTCGACCGAGGCCCAGGGTTCGGTGGCGGCGCACCGCGAGGGTGGCGTTCTCCGCATTACTCTCGATCGACCATCACGTCGTAATTCTCTGACACACATGATGATTCAGTCACTCGTCGATGTGCTGTCCGACGCGGCGACCGATTACTCGTTGCGCGCGATACATATCCGCGGTGCCGGAGACGACTTCTGCGCGGGCGCGGACTGGGTGGCCACCAACTCCGCCGACGGTAAGCGGCCCCGCACGGGTGACCTGGTGCGACGGGTCCCGCACGCCGCACACCGCGTGATCGAGCTGGTGCACACCATTCAACTGCCGGTGCTGTGCAGCGTGCGGGGTTGGGCTGCTGGCATGGGCTGCAATCTCGCTCTGGCCGCTGACTTCACCGTCGCCACCAGCGACGCGATGTTTTGGGAGCCGTTCATGGACCGCGGCTTCAGCCCGGACTCCGGCTCGACCTGGCTACTGCCACGGCTGATCGGGGTGGCCCGCGCCAGGCGGATGTTGTTGCTCGGCGAGAAGGTCGGTGCGATCGATGCGGCCGATTGGGGCCTCATTCACCAGGCCGTGCCCACCGAAGACTACGAGAATGCGGTCGAGGAGCTCCTAGCGCGCCTGGCCGGCGGCCCGACGGTGGCGATCGGACTGACCAAGCAGGCTCTGGGCTTCGGGCAGGGTGCCACCCTGAGTGAGTCCCTGACCCAGGAGCTGTTCAATCTGGAATTATCATGTCGAACAAGTGATTTCAGAGAGGGCTTGGATGCCTTCCGCGAACGGCGTGCGCCACAGTTCCGGGGCCGGTGAACTGTCATGAAGGGATGCGACAATGCCCACGTTTGACACCATCGGCTACGACGTCGATGGACACACCGCGATAATCACGCTGAACCGTCCCGAGGCGCTGAATGCGCTGAGTCCCCACATGATCACCGAGCTGCGTGCCGCGTATGCCGAAGCCGAGAACGACGACGACGTATGGCTGACCATCGTGACCGGCACCGGACGCGCGTTCTGCACGGGCGCCGACGTCAAGGAGATTCCCGAAGACGGCAAGGTGATCTACGAGCGTCCTTACCTGTCCACCTACGACCAGTGGGAGGCCCCCCAGGAGGGAACTCCGCCGTTTCGCACCATGGCCAAGCCGGTGCTGGCCGCCGTCAACGGATTGTGTTGCGGGGCAGGCATGGACTGGGTGACGACGTCGGATATCGTGATCGCCTCCGACCGCGCCACGTTCTTCGATCCGCACGTCAGCATCGGTCTGGTGGCCGGACGCGAGTTGGTGCGAATCTCACGGGTGCTGCCGCGATCGATTGCGCTACGGATGGCGCTGATGGGCAAACACGAGCGGATGAGCGCGCAACGCGCCTACGAACTCGGGCTGATCAGCGAGATCGTCGAACATGACCAACTGCTGGATCGGGCCCGCCAGATCGCCGACATCGTCAACTCCAATGCACCCCTGGCGGTTCGGGGAACACGGCTCGCAATACTGAAGGGCCTCAATGTCCCACTGCACGAAGCTGAGATCATGGCGGAGACATTCCGTGAGCGGGTGCTGCGCACCGAGGACGCGCAGGAAGGCCCCCGCGCATTCGTGGAGAAGCGGAAACCGAATTGGCAGTGCAAGTGATGAGCCACGAGTTCGAGACCATCCTGCTTGACGTCGACGCTGCCGCCCACGTCGCCACCATTACGCTGAACCGACCCGAGCATCTCAATGCCTTCAACCGCACCATGTGTCGGGAGATGGCCGAAGCATGGCGCACGGTCAAGCTGGACGATACGGTGAACGCGGTGGTGCTGCGGGCCGCCGGCAGCCAGGCGTTCAGTGCCGGCCTGGACATCAAGACACCCTACGGCCAACCCGAAAACATCTGGAATCATGAAGATCCCGGCGAATACCTCAGCCCCAAGTGGCAGAAGATGTGGAAGCCGGTGGTCTGCGCCGTCCAGGGCATGTGCACGGCGGGCGCCTTCTATTTCGTCAATGAATCCGACGTGGTCATCTGCTCGCGCGAGGCGACGTTTTTCGATTCCCACGTCTCGGTAGGTCTGGTTTGTGCACTCGAGCCGGTCGGACTGATGCGCCGCGTCGGCCTGGGCGACACGCTGCGCATCGCACTGATGGGCAACGACGAGCGGGTCAGCGCGGACACCGCCCTGCGCATCGGCCTGGTGACGGAAGTGGTGGAAACCGATCGGCTCTGGGGCCGCGCCCACGAAATCGCGGCCACGATCGCCGCCAACCCCCCGACGGCGACGCAGGGCACCGTGAAGGCGATCTGGGAGTCTTTGGACAAGCCGTACCGGACCGCCATGGAGCAGGGACTCATCTACACGCGGCTGGGTAACCCGCTGGGTCAGGCCGAGTTGGCCGCCCAGCCGCCCGCAAAGCGAAAGCCGCAGATCCGCTAGTGCCCGACCATCCACTCAGCCGACGTATTGCCGATGTGCTGGATCTGCAACCGGATTCACCCGCCATCGAGTACGACGACACGTGGTTGTCCTGGGGGCAGGTCGGTGCGGCGGCGCGACATATCGCGTGGTGCGCGCCGGCCGCCAACGTGGGAATGCTGTTGCGGAACAGGCCCGCTCACGTGGCGGCGTTGCTCGGTGTGCTGCTCGGCGGCGGGACGGTGGTCACCGTCAACCCGGCTCGCGGCGACGAACGCACGCGTGCCGATATCGAGGCGCTGCGGTTGCCGTTGATCATCGGGGAATCCGAGGACTTGACAGCACTGGTCGACGCAGGGGCCGAAACCGCGACGGTATCCATGTCCGACATCTTCGACCAACCCACCGAATCTCCGGTTGTGACAGGGATCTCGTCGGGCGTTGCGGTGCGGATGCTGACCAGCGGTACGACCGGCCCGCCCAAGCGCATCGATCTCAGCTACGACATGCTGGCCCACAGCGTGATGGGCCCCGACTACCGTGACGCACCACGGCCGGCCGCACTGCGTCGCGGGGTGGCGATCGTGAACTCTCCGCTGGTGCATATCGGGGGCGTGTTCCGGGTGCTGCAATGCATCGCCGAAGCCAGACCTTTCGTGTTGCTGGAGCGTTTCGAGCTGACGCGGTGGTCCGCGGCCGTACGCAAACACCGGCCCCGCACCGTGTCACTGGTGCCGGCTGCGCTGCGCGCGGTATTGCACTCCGACCTCACGCGTGCGGATCTGTCCAGCATCCGCGCCGTGACCTGTGGCACCGCACCGTTATCGGCCGATGATGCCGACGCGTTCACCGACAAATACGGGATTCCCGTCCTCACGTCGTACGCCGCAACCGAATTCGGTGGTGGGGTTGCCGGCTGGACCCTTACTGATCACCAGCAGTACTGGAAAGCCAAGCGCGGCAGTGTGGGTCGTGCCAATCCGGGTGCGCAACTGCGGGTGGTCGATGACGGTGGCGCTCCCCTACCTGCAGATCAGGTTGGCCGGCTGGAGGTCAAGCCCGCACAGCTGGGCTCGGGCGCGCCGTGGATGCGCACCACCGACATGGCCCGCATCGACTCCGACGGGTTCGTCTGGATCGTCGGGCGGGCTGATCAGGCGATCATCCGCGGTGGTTTCAAGGTGATGCCCGACGACGTACGCACCGCGCTGGAGAGCCATCCTGCGGTAGCCGGGGCGGCCGTGATCGGACGCCAAGACGACCGGCTCGGCGAAACCCCGGTGGCGATGGTGGAGCTTCGCGAGGCGGTGTCCCCCGACGAGCTCGTCGAATACCTGCGGACGCGACTGGCCCGCTACGAGATCCCCACGGACATCGCCATTGTCGATACGATCCCCCGCACCCCATCCGGCAAGGCCGACCTGGGCGCCGTCCGAGGTTACTTCGCAGTCGACCATGCCCGGTGAGCCCGGAACGATTGCCGGGGTTCTCCGGCAGCAGTCGCGGTCGCGGGGCGATCACCCACTACTGGTGTGCGACGACGAGCGCCTCGGCTATGCCGAGGCGGACCGGCGCTCAGCCGAGCTCGCTCGCGAGCTGATCGCGCGGGGAGCCGGCAAGGGCACTCATGTGGGGTTGCTCTACCCCAACGGCGCCGACTTCGTCGTCGGCATGCTGGCAGTCGCGCGCATCGGGGCGGTGGTGGTGCCGTTCTCCACCTTCATGACCACCGGTGAACTGCACCGGCAATTGGTACATAGTGACACCGCTCTGCTGCTGAGCGCCAACTCGTTTCGATCTCATGACTATGTGCAACGGCTGACCGAACTGCTCGGCCGCATCGACGGTGAGTTGTTTCACCCCGCCGTGCCGCAACTGCGCCACGTGCGGGTCGACTCGCGTAACGACCCATGCGCCGACCCCGACCTGTTGCGGGCTATGGAGGACGATGTCGACGGGTCCGACGTGTTGACGATCGTGTACACGTCCGGATCGACCAGCACCCCCAGGGGTGTGGTGCACACACACGCCGCACTGCTTGGACACCAGCGCAACCTCAACACGATTCGAGGTTTGAGCCCGCAGGACCGGCTGTTCTGCAACTCGCCGTTTTTCTGGATCGGCGGGCTGGCGTTCGGGCTGTTGGCCACCCTGGTCGCGGGGTCGACGCTGGTGTGCTCGAACGCAGCCGACGCCGGCACCGTTCTCGACTTGATCGAGGCCGCAAGGCCCACTGTCACCAACGGATTCGTGTCCGGCATCGCACACCTGGCCGAGCACCCGAGCTACCCTCGGCGCGATTTGTCGTCACTGCGGCGGGGCAACCTGTACCCGATCATGGCGCCGGAGACCCGGCCGGCCGACCCTGAGCTGCGGCACAACATGCTGGGGTTGACCGAAGCCGGGAGCGTGCTGCTGATCAGCGACGACGAATCCGATCAACCCGAGCATCGGCGCGGGTCCTACGGCAAACCAGCGCCTGGATTCCAGACCACTATCGTCGAACCGGATACGGGCAGGCCGGTTCGGTCCGGCGTCGTCGGCGAGCTGTGCATCCGCGGGCCGTATGTGATGCAGGGGTACTACAAACGCAGTCGAGAGCAGTGTTTCGACGCCGACGGCTGGTTCCACACCGGCGATCTGGTGCGCGTCGACGACGACGGTTTCATGTATTTCGTCGGCCGCAGGTCCGGCATGATCAAGACGGGCGGTGCCAATGTCTCAGCCGCCGAGGTCGAGCAGGCCTTGGCCAACCTAGGGGTGACGGCACACGTTTTCGGGCTGCCGGACGCACAGCGCGGGCAGGTGGTGGCCGCGGTGATCGCCCTGCCCGACACCACCGCGAATTTCGACGAAGAGGCGCTGCGTGACCGACTGAAGACCGCGCTGTCGTCCTACAAGATACCCAGACGTTTCATTGCTTTGCCTCGCACCCATATACCGCTGCTGTCCAGCGGCAAGGTTGACCTCGAGGGACTGAAGAGGTTGATCGGTGACTGACACGATAGCCGGTTTAGTCGGGGCACAAGCCGCTCAGCACGGCAGCAAACCCATGGTCATCGACCCAGCTTCGCGGGTCAGCTATATCGAACTCGACACGACCACAAAGGATATGGCTGCCACGCTCATCGCGGCCGGAGTGCGAAAGGGCACCCGGGTGGGGTTGATCATGCCCAATTGCACACGCTGGGTGCAGATCGCCATCGCCGTCACACGCATCGGCGGGGTACTGGTTCCGCTGAGCACGCTGCTGCAACCCACCGAACTCGTCGCGCAACTGCGGATGGCCTCGGTACAGTTCCTGGTCAGCGTTGAAGAATTCCGCGGCCACCGGTACCTCGACGCGGTCCGAGCGGTGCCGCGCGCGGAACTTCCTGCGCTGCAGCGGATCTGGCCCACCGGGTCATTGGTACAGACCACCGCCGAGGTCGCCCATGAAATCGTCGATGCCCTCGCCAAAACCGTCACCCCTGCCGACCCGTTCGTCATCATCTTCACCTCCGGCAGCAGCGGCCCGCCCAAGGGCGTCGTTCACTCGCACGGCAATGCGCTGGGAGCGGTGCACTCGGGATTGGCGGCGCGCTGCATCACCTCCGACACCCGGCTGTACCTTCCGATGCCGTTCTTCTGGGTGGGCGGGTTCGGCAGCGGCATTCTGTCGGCGCTGATCGCCGGCGCCACCTTGGTCACCGAGGAAAGACCGCAACCGGAGACCACACTGCGGCTGCTGGAAAAGGAACGCGTCACGCTGTTCCGGGGCTGGCCCGACCAGGCCGAAGCGTTGGCACGCCATCCCGACCGGGCCCATACCGATCTCACCGCGCTGCGCCCGGGCAGTCTGGAGGCGCTACTGCCTCCCGAACAGCGCGCGCAACCGGGCGCGCGGGCGACCCTCTTCGGCATGACTGAGTCATTCGGACCCTACAGCGGGTATGCCGCCGACACCGACCTGCCCGCACCAGCCTGGGGCAGCTGCGGAAAGCCGTTCCCCGGCATGGAAATTCGCATCGCCGACCCGGACACGGGCGATCCGGTCCCGGCGGGCACCATCGGCATGATCCAGCTCCGGGGGCCACACACGCTGCGCGGGATCTGCCGCCGCAGTAGAGAAGAACTGTTCACCGCGGACGGCTTCTACCTCACCGGCGACCTCGGCCGGCTGGACACCGAGGGCTTCCTCTTCTATCACGGTCGCTCGGACGACATGTTCAAAGTCAGCGGTGCCACCGTCTATCCCAGCGAAGTCGAAAGGGTCCTGCGCGGCATCGATGGAGTGCAGAGCGCCTTCGTCACAGATGTGCCTGGGGTCGGGGCGCGGCGGGTGGGAGCGGCGGTGGTGACCAGCGGCCGTACCGTAGAGCAATTACGCCGCGCAGCAAAGGAAGTGCTCAGCTCTTTCAAGGTACCGACGGTGTGGCTGCTGCTGGCCTCCGACGACGACATTCCGCGCGGCGGTACCGGCAAGGTGGACCTGGGGCGGCTGCGGGAAATGTTGGCCGAAGCAAAACCCTAAGGGACCCGCGTCCACGGTTGACAGTTCTGCGACTCGAAGGCCTTCACCGACGTGTTGATGTTCGCGAACATCGGTCCGACCGAGATGTTCGTCTGCAGCACATGCTCCTTGTTGGCGTCCGGTGTGCTGTAGGTGAACCACGCGCACATCGAATCCTGGGTCGGCACATTGTTGATCCACACCCCGAAGGTGGACGCCGACCCGGCCGTGCGATACAGGCCCGGCGCGATGTCGGGCCCCACGACGAAGACACCGTTGCCGGGGATGGGATCCAGTGGGTCGGCGGTAGCCGGCGGCGCCCACGTGACCGCCGTTACGCACACCAACAATCCGGCGGTAGCACGAGACGCGCGGCGCATTTGCTCTCCCTGCGATGGGACCCCTGGACAGCACCTTATGCGCAGAAGCCCGGCCCAACAAGCTCAGCGTCTCGGAGCTATTCCTGCGGCTGCACTACCACTCCACGCTCGATGAGGTGGTCGATCAGCGGGACCGCGCTGGCGGCAAGGTGTTCCGACATCGCCGCGCGGGCCAGCTGCTCATCGTGCCGGGCTAGCGCGTCCAGCACCCGTCGGTGGTCCTTGCCGGCCTGGTCCGGCCAGTGCTCGATCATCGGAAAGACCGACTCGGGGGCGTAACGGGTGATTTGCGACATCAGCTGCGCCAGCTTCGGTGACGCGGCAGCGATGTTGATCGCCCGGTGGAATTCGTGATTGAGCCGGATCGAGCGTTCGTCGTCGTCGGCGGCATACGCGGCCTCAAGTTGAGTTTGCAGGTCTTCTAATTCGCGTAACTGCTCGTCGGTGATGTTGAGCGCCGCGCGTGCGGCGAGCTCGCCGCCGACGTGTGCTTGCACGTTGGCGACATCGGCAAGGTCGCGCTGGGTCAGCGGCAGCACCACGAAGCCGCGGCGGGGCTGCTGCGCCACCAGTCCTTCGGCGCGCAACGCGAACAGCGCTTCTCGCACCGGCGTGACGCTGATCCCCAATTCGGCGGCCAGTTGGTCGAGCCGCACGTATTGGCCGGCCGCGTAGGTGCCTTCGAAGATCCGCTTGCGGACAAAGCTCGCGACGTCCTCGGAAAGTTGAGGCCGCGCACCGAAGTCCGGAACGGTCATGGCCTCACACCCGGTACTCGTCGAGCAGACGCTTGCTGATAATGGATTTCTGGATTTCGCTGGTGCCCTCGCCGATGAGCAGGAACGGCGCATCGCGCATCAGCCGCTCGATCTCGTACTCCTTGGAATAGCCGTAGCCGCCGTGAATCCGGAAGCTCTGCTGGGTCACCTCGGCGCAGAATTCGCTGGCGAGGTACTTCGCCATGCCTGCGGCGACGTCGTTGCGTTCGCCGGAGTCCTTTAGCCGGGCGGCATTGACCATCATCAAATGTGCCGCTTCGACTTTGGTGGCCATCTCGGCCAGCTGGAACGCGATAGCCTGGTGCTCGGCGATTGGTTTGCCGAAGGTCTGCCGTTGCTGGGCATACTTCACCGCAAGCTCGAATGCGCGCAGTCCGATACCGCAAGCCCGCGCGGACACGTTGACCCGGCCCACTTCGATGCCGTCCATCATCTGAAAGAAGCCCTGCCCGGCACGGCCGCCCAGGATGTCGTCGGCGCTGGCCCCGTAGCCGTCGAAGATGAGTTCCGTGGTGTCGATGCCCTTGTACCCCAGCTTGTCGATCTTGCCGGGGATGATCAGGCCGGGCACCACTTCCCCGAACCCCGTGGGCTTCTCGACCAGGAACGCCGTGAGGTTGCGGTGCGGTTTGTCCGCGCCCTCGTCGGTGCGCACCAGCACGGCAACCAGGGTGGAACTGCCGCCGTTGGTCAGCCACATCTTCTGACCGTCGATGGTGTAGGTGCCGTCGGGATTGCGGGTCGCGCGGGTACGGATCGCGGCGACGTCGGAGCCCAGTTCCGGTTCCGACATCGAGAAGGCGCCGCGCGTCTCGCCGGTCACCATCCGCGGCAGGAACCGTTGCTTCTGCTCGTCGGTGCCGTGCTGGCGCAACATGTACGCGACGATGAAATGGGTGTTCAGGACGCCCGAGATGCTCATCCAGCCGCGGGCCAGCTCCTCGACGCACAACGCATAGGTCAACAGCGACTCGCCCAGCCCGCCGTACTCCTCCGGGATCATCAGGCCGAACAGTCCCATGTCGCGCAGGGCGTCGACGATCGCCTGCGGGTAGGTGTCGGTGCGCTCCAGCGCCGGCGCGTTAGGGATGATCTCCTTGTCGACGAATTGCCTTACAGTCGCGACGATTTCGGTTTGAAATTCGGTCAATCCGAGGGTCTGGGCGAGTTTGGTCATTCGCTCGTTCCTATCGTCCCCGCGGTCGCCAACCGCTTGATGTCGGTTTCGGTCAAACCCAGGTACTCGGCGAGCAGATCCGCGGTATCCGCCCCCAATCGCGGCGCGGCGGCGCAGGCGGGGTGAACGCCGTCGATTGCAGCGGGCATGGCCGGAGCGAGGTAGTCACCGACCCCGGGCTGGTGCAGCCGGGAAAACAACGGATTGCCAGTCACTTTCGGTCCGGCGGCGACCTCGGCAAAGGTGCGGTACCGTTCCCACAACACCGAGGTGCCCGAGAGCGCGGCGCTGACCTCGTCGCCGCTATGGTCGGCGAACCAGGTGCCGAACAGTCCGGATATCGCATTCCGGTACCGGTAGCGGTCGCCCTCCGAGCCGAAGTCCGCCCCCAGCGCCTCGGCCAGTGCCGTCATGGCACCTTCAGTGCCGGTTATCTCGACCAGATCGCGAAAGTGGCGTCTGGTCAACAGGACTACCATGAACCGGACCCCGTCGTTGCTGACGAAGTCCTGCCCGTACTGGCCGTAGATGGCGTTGCCCAGCCGTTCGCGCTGCGTCCCGATCACCTGCGGCTCGGTCAGCAAGCCCAGGTTGCCGGCTGTCGCCAGAGCGACGTCTTCGAGCGCAATGCTGATGCGCGCCCCAATCCGCGCTTGCTCGCGGCGGCGGAGTGCGGCGACGACGGACAGGGCGGCGTACAGCCCGCAGCTGACGTCCCAGGCGGGCAGGACATGGTTGATCGGGCCGGCGTGCTCGGCGGGGCCGGTCACCATGGGGTATCCGAGCCCGGCGTTCACCGTGTAGTCCACCCCGGTGGATCCGTCGCCGCGGCCGAGCAGCTGAACGTGGATGATGTCGGAACGCTTGGCCGCCAGCGCATCATGGCTTAGCCACGACATTCCGGCGGCGTTGGTGACCACGATGCCGTCACCCTCGACGATCAGCCGCTGTACCAGCTCCTGGCCTTCGGTCGAGCGCAGATCGATGGTGGCCGACCGCTTGCCCTTGTTCAGCCCAGTCCAATAGATCGAGGTGCCGTCGGCGGCCAGCGGCCAGCGTTGCGTGTCGGCGCCCCCGCCGATCGGGTCGACGCGGATCACCTGCGCCCCGAGCTGGCTGAGTGTCATGCCGCACAGCGGCGCGGCGACGAAGCTGGACACTTCGACAACGCGGATGCCGGTCAGCGGCAGCGCCGGAGCCGTCATGTGACCCGCTCGAAGACTGCGGCCAAGCCCTGGCCGCCGCCGATGCACATGGTCTCCAGGCCGTAGCGCGCCTGGCGCCGGTTGAGTTCGCGGGCCAGCGTGGCCAGCATTCGGCCGCCGGTCGCCCCGACCGGGTGGCCCAGCGAGATTCCCGAGCCATGCACGTTGGTGCGGTCGTGGTCAGTCGGGGTGAAGTTCCACTCCCGCATCACCGCGAGGGCCTGGGCGGCGAAGGCCTCGTTGAGTTCGATGAGGTCGATGTCGGCTAGCCGTAGGCCCGCTTTGGCCAGGGCGACTTCGGTGGCCGGGACCGGACCGATACCCATGATGTTGGGTGCCACACCGGCCGACCCCCATGACACGAGCCGCACCAGCGGCGTCAAGCCGTATTCCGACGCCTTCTCCGGGGTGGTGACCACGCACATAGAAGCGGCGTCGTTCTGTCCGCTGGCGTTGCCGGCCGTCACCGTCGCCTCCGGATCATCCTTGGCCAGAACGGGTTTGAGCTTGCCCAATGACTCCAGGGTGGTGTCGGCTCGCGGATGTTCGTCGGTGTCGATCAGCTCCTCGCCGTGGCGGGTGGCCACCGGCACTCCGATGATCTCTTCGCTGAGGATGCCGTCCTTTTGCGCGGCCACCGCACGCTGATGCGACCGCACCGCAAGCTCGTCCTGCTCCTGGCGCGAGATGCCGTACTGACGGCGCAGATTCTCCGCCGTCTCGAGCATCCCACCAGGAACCGGGTAGTGGCGCCCCCCGGCGGTGGTGCGCCCGCGCGCTAGCCCGTCGTGCACACGGACACCGGAACGTGCACCGCCCCAACGCATGTCGGTGGAGTAGAAGGCGACGTTGCTCATGCTTTCACAACCACCGGCGACGACGAGGTCGTTGTTGCCGGTGCTCACCTGCAGGCACGCCTGGATCACCGCCTGCAAACCCGACCCGCAGCGCCGATCGACCTGCATGCCCGGGACGGTGACGGGCAGCCCGGCGTCCAGGGCCACCACGCGCCCGATCGCGGGCGCCTCGCTGCTGGGATAGCAGTGTCCCAGGATCACGTCCTGCACGGCCTCGGGCGAGATGCCGGCGCGGTCGAGCAGTCCCTTGAGCGCCGCGACACCGAGGTCTACGGCGCTGAGCGACTTGAACATTCCGCCGTAACGCCCGATCGGTGTGCGTACCGGCTCACAGATGACGGCCTCCTGCCGAACCCCACCACTCATAGGTGCCGGCCGCCGGTGATCTCCATGACGGTTCCGGTCATGTACGACGACAGGTCCGAGGCAAGGAACAGGGCGACGCTGGCCACCTCGCTGGGCTCACCGGCTCGCCCCATCGGGACCTCGGCCACCTTGGAATCCCAGATGCGTTGCGGCATCGCTTCGGTCATCGCGGAGCGGATCAGGCCAGGCGCGATCGCGTTGACCCGAACGCCAAGGTAGGCAAGCTCTTTGGCGGCCGCCTTGGTCATACCGACGATCCCCGCCTTGGCCGCCGAGTAGTTGGTCTGGCCGACCATCCCTACCTTGCCCGAGACGGACGACATGTTGATGATGGCGCCGCGCTTGTTTTCCCGCATCACCGCCGCAGCCAGCCGGGTGCCGTTCCAGGTTCCCTTCAGGTGCACGTTGATGACCTGATCGAACTGCTCTTCGGTCATCTTGCGCATGGTCGCATCGCGGGTGATGCCGGCGTTGTTGACCATGATGTCCAGCCCACCGAAGCGATCGATGGCAGTCTGGATCAGGTTTTGCACCTGGTCGGATTGGGTTACGTCGCATCGCACCGCGAGAGCGACTTCCGCACCGCCCAGTTTCTCGGCCGCCGCCTCGGTCGCTTCCAGATTGACATCGCCGAGCACCACCCGGGCTCCCTCGGCGATGAATCGCTCCGCTATCGCGAATCCGAGACCTTGCGCAGCGCCGGTAACCACGGCGGTCTGACCTTCGAGCAACGACACCTGTATCACGCACCCCTACATGTCATGGTTGGCCCGCCTTCGGGCACCCGTCCGTCCAACATCATATTTCATATATGATATTGCTAATCACCCGCCCGGCCCCAAGGAGCACCAAGCAATGACGGCTGAGGTTGCCGAAGTCGCCGACGAGGATTTCCAGGAGATCCTGGCGCAGACCCGCCACTTCGTCCGTACCGCGGTCGTCCCGCGGGAGCAGGAGATTCTCGACGAGGACCGGGTGCCTGACGAGCTTCGCGACCAGGCCAAGAAGATGGGCCTGTTCGGCTACGCCATCCCGCAGGAGTGGGGCGGGCTGGGCCTGAACCTGGTTCAGGACGTCGAAATGGCGATGGAGTTGGGATACACCTCGCTCGCGGTGCGGTCGATGTTCGGCACCAACAACGGCATTGCCGGACAGGTCCTCGTCGGCTTCGGCACCGACGAGCAGAAACAACGCTGGCTGGAAGGTATTGCCTCCGGTGATGTGGTCGCGTCGTTCGCGCTCACCGAACCGGGCGCCGGCTCCAATCCTGCCGGATTGAAGACCAAAGCCGTTCGCGACGGCCAAGATTGGTTAATCTCGGGACAGAAGCGCTTCATCACGAACGCCCCTACCGCCAACCTGTTCGTCGTGTTCGCCCGCACCCGGCCCGCCGATGACCAGGGCCCCGGCATCGCCGTCTTCCTGGTTCCCGCCGATGCGCCGGGCGTGTCAGTAGGCACCAAGGACGCCAAGATGGGTCAGGAGGGCGCCTGGACCGCCGACGTCAGCTTCGACGACGTCCGTGTGGACCACACAGCTTTGATCGGGGGCAGCGAGGACATCGGGTACCGCGCCGCCATGACCTCGCTGGCCCGCGGCCGGGTGCATATCGCTGCGATCGCCGTCGGTGCCGCGCAGCGCGCGCTCGACGAATCCGTGGCCTACGCCGCGACCGCCACCCAAGGCGGGACGCCGATCGGCAACTTCCAATTGGTGCAGGCGATGCTCGCCGACCAGCAGACCGGGGTGCTAGCCGGCCGGGCTTTGGTCCGCGACACCGCACGCCAGTGGGTGAACAACTCCGACCGGCGGATCGCCCCGTCGGCCGCGAAGCTGTTCTGCACCGAAATGGCCGGAAAGGTAGCCGATCTCGCGGTGCAGATCCACGGCGGCAGCGGTTACATGCGCGGAGTGCCGGTCGAACGGATCTACCGCGATGTTCGCCTGCTGCGTCTCTACGAGGGAACCAGCGAGATCCAGCAACTGATCATCGGCGCGAACCTGGTCAAGGCGGCGCAGCGATGACCGGCCGACTGCAGGACAAGGTCGCATTCATCACCGGGGCCGCGCGGGGCCAGGGACGGGCACACGCCGTTCGGATGGCCAGCGAGGGCGCGGACATCATCGCCGTCGACATCGCCGGCGAGTTGCCGCCCTGTGTCCCCTACGATTCCGCCACGCCCGAAGACCTGGCCGAAACCGTCCGCCTCGTCGAACAGACCGGGCGGCGGATCATCGCCGCCACCGCCGACACTCGTGACCTCGCGGCGCTCCGCAGGGTCGTCGACGACGGCGTCGCGCAGCTCGGCCGGTTGGACATAATCGTTGCCAACGCGGGCATTTCGGCGCCACAAGCGTGGAACGAGATCACCCCGCAAGACTTCCGCGATGTGATGGACATCAACGTCACCGGCACCTGGAACACCGTGATGGCTGGGGCGGACAAGATCATCGAGGGCGGCCGGGGTGGGTCGATCATCCTGATCAGTTCCGCGGCCGGGGCCAAGATGCAGCCGTTCATGGTGCACTACACCGCCAGCAAGCATGCCGTCACCGGGTTGGCTCGCGCCTTCGCCGCCGAGTTGGGCAAGCATTCGATCCGGGTGAACAGCGTCCACCCCGGGCCGGTGAACTCGCCGATGGGTAGCGGCCAGATGATCTCTGCCATGGGCAAAGCCATGGAAACCAACCCGCAACTGTCCAACATGCTGACGCCGTTCCTGCCCAGTTGGTCCGCCGAACCGGAGGACATCGCCGACACCGTCTGCTGGCTGGCCAGCGACGAATCGCGGAACATCACCGCTGCCAAGATCCCCGTCGATCAGGGATCCACCCAGTACTAGCAGGGTGAAATACGCGCAGACGCGTATGTTTTCCAGGCGTCGTCGGCTGCATGCTGGATAGCATGAGCGAGATCGATCGACTGGCCGCCTCTGACTGGAGCGATGCCGCCATGAATGCGCATCTCCCGACCGGAACAGTGACGTTGCTGCTGGCAGACGTCGAGGGATCGACGCAACTGTGGCAGTCCAGGCCCGAAGAGATGACCGCCGCGATCGCCGCCCTCGACCGGACACTGGCCGGGCTCGTCAGCGCGCACGGCGGGGTGCGCCCGACCGAGCAGGGTGAAGGCGACAGCTTCGTGCTTGCCTTCCACCGCGCATCGAACGCCGTGGCGTGCGCGCTGGCGCTGCAACGAGCTCCGCTGGCACCCTTGCGTTTGCGTATCGGCATCCATACCGGCGAGGTGCAACTGCGCGATGAGAACAATTACGTGGGACCGACGATCAATCGCACAGCGCGGGTGCGCGAGCTCGCCCACGGCGGGCAAACCGTTCTGTCCGGCACCGCCAGCGATTTGGTCGCCGACTCCCTTCCGGCGGACGCGTGGCTAGCTGATCTGGGCACCCACCCCTTGCGGGATCTGCCCCGGCCGGAACGCATCGTACAACTCTGCCATCCCGATCTGTGTAATGAGTTCGCGCCCCTCAGATTACGCGAAACCGCTGTGGCTGAGCACCTTCCGGCCCAACTCACCAGCTTCGTCGGACGAGCGGCGGAAATGTCCTCGGTGCGCGAAGTCCTTGCCGAAAACAGGATGGTGACGCTCACGGGGGCCGGCGGAGTGGGCAAGACCCGCTTGGCGGTAGAGGTCGCCGCGGCCGCGACTGCTGAATTCCGGGACGGTGTGTGGTCCGTCGACCTGGCCCCAATCGTCACCCCCGACCTGGTGTCGATCACCGCGGCGCGGGCACTAGGTCTACCGGACCAGCCAGGTCGGTCTGCGCAGACCAAGCTGCTGCAGTTCATCGGCGCGCGAAAGATGCTACTGGTACTGGACAACTGCGAGCATCTGCTCGACGCGACCGCCGAGCTCGTTACCGCGCTCATCGGTGGCTGTCCCGGACTCTCGGTGCTGGCGACCAGTCGCGAGCCGATTGGTGTACCCGGTGAAGTCACCTGGCGGGTGCCGTCGCTGTCGCTTGCCGACGACGCGGTCCAGCTGTTCGGTGATCGGGCGCGTCAAGTACAGCCCAGCTTCTCGGTCCGTGAGGACAACTCCGATGTCGTTGTGGAGATCTGCCGCCGCCTCGATGGCATGCCCCTGGCAATCGAATTGGCCGCGGCGCGAATGCGCGCTCTGTCGCCACAGGAGATCCTTGCGGGACTCAGGGACCGGTTCCGATTGTTGACCGGAGGCTCGCGAACCGCGGTGCGCCGCCAGCAGACGCTGCAGGCATCCGTGGACTGGTCGCACAATCTGTTGACAGAGCCCGAGCGAGTATTGTTCCGCCGATTGGCCGTATTCCTGGGCGGATTCGACCTGACGGCCTGCCAGGAGGTTCTCAGCGACCGCACCCTGGCGCGCCATCAGGTGCTGGATGTGTTGGCTCTGCTCGTCGACAAGTCGCTGGTGATTGCCGAAACCGATAGGGGCACAACCCGATACCGGCTGCTGGAAACGATCCGCCAGTATGCCCAAGAAAAGCTGACCGAGTCGCCGGACAGCGCTGCCGTGCGAGACCGCCACCGCGACTACTACACCGCGCTGGCCGCGGCCTTGGAAGCTCCCGCGACCAAGAACCTGGCGCTACAACTGAACCGGGCAGAAGCCGAGATTGACAATCTGCGTGCCGCATTCGCGTGGAGCGAAGAAAACTCCGACATCGACAGCGCGTTACGGCTGGCGACATCGTTGCAGGCGCTCTGGTTGACACGGGGACTCCTCAAAGAAGGAAGGGATTGGCTTGACATCGGACTGGCACGTGCCGCCTCCACTGAGGTGACACCCACCAACCTGGCACGAGCGTTGGCCGATAAGGCATACCTGGACAACATGCGCACGGCCGAATGCGCCGAGTCGGCACGCCACGCGGTGGCGATCGCGCGCGAACTTGACGATCCGGCGTTGTTAGCCCGCACCTTGGCTGCGCTCGGACGTGTCACCGCGTGGGACGCCAACCAGTCCGGTCCGATCCTGTCGGAAGCCGCCGAGTTGGCGCGCGGCATGGATGACCGCTGGCTTCTGAGCCAGGTCCTGTACTTCCAGGCACTCATGGCCGCCGTCGGCTCGGGGGACCTTGACCACGGAATCGCGGCCGCGGAGGAGGGTCGCGCCCTGGCCGATGAGATCGGCGACCAAGGCTACTCACGAGCATGCCGCTGGTGTCTGGCCGGGGCGCAATCGGCGCGCGGCGACCTCGTGGGCGCCGAGAAGCAGTTGCGTGAGCTGATGATCGAAGCGGACCTGGCACACGCGCTGGTCTGGGAAGTGAACGCCCGCACGGCTCTTGGCCAGGTACTGGCCTACACCGGACGAGCCGCTGAGGGCCGATCCATCGTGCTCGAATCATTAAGCCGTGCTGCCGAACTCGGCGGCTACACGGAGGGCATTGGTTACGCTGCGCTGGCTGTCACCGCTCTTGCCGACGGCGACGTGGCGCAGGCTGTCGAGGCCAGCAACGCCACCGTCGAGCGCCTCAGTGGCTGGCCGTGGCTGGCCACTACCGTCGCCAAGCCTGCCGCCCAGACCGCGTTGGCCCAAGGTGACCACGCAACAGCCCGCCGTCACGCAGATGCGGATGTGGACACAGCGGTCGGCTGGTTCTCGGTACATGCACTGACCACCCGGGCGCGGGTCGCATTAGCGCAGAACGAGTTCGGACAGGCGGAACGTGACGCACACGAGGCGCTGGCGCGCGCCGCCGAGATGAGCACTCTCCTGTTCGTCCCGGATCTGCTGGAGATACTGGCCACGCTGACCAACGCAGCGGGCAGCCACTTGGAGTCGACGCGGCTGTACGCGGCAGCACAAGCGATTCGGGAACGTACCGCAATCGTTCGCTTCCGAGTCTACGATGCCCCTTACCACGAATCGCTAGACGAGGCGCGAAATGCACTGGGCATAAGCGCCTTTGACGAGGCGTGGGCCGCCGGCCTAGCGCTGTCCACCGATGAGGCGATCGCGTACGCGCAGCGCGGCCGCGGCGAACGGAAACGACCGCCCAGCGGTTGGGATTCGCTAACTCCGACCGAGCTCAACATCGTGCGGCTGGTCAGCGAAGGTCTAGGCAATAAAGATATTGGCAGTCGATTGTTCATCTCGCCGAGAACGGTTCAGACGCACCTGACGCACGTATACAACAAGCTGGGACTCACGTCGCGAATGCAATTGGCGCAAGAAGCGGCACGACGGACCTGAGCTCAACCGATCAGATCCAGCGTGCCCAAGTCGCGAATCGCCTCGCACCCGCGCCGCAGCATGGTCAGCACCATGTCGTCGCCACGCTCGGTGGCGGTCGCGAATGCGAAGCCCAGCGCCGAGATCAGCACGGTGTGCGGCATGCCCAGTCGGTAATCACGCCAGCAGGTTTCGCGGTCGTAGCCGGTGACACCGTGCCCGAGCAGTGCCCGGTGGTAGTCGTCGACGAGATCCGCCTCGATGGCTTTACGTAGTTCGGAGTCGAGGCTGGTCGCCGTGAAATAAGCCAGATCCCTTGCCGGCAGACCGATACCGAGGGTCTGCCAGTCCACCACGCTCACCCGCATGTGCTCGGGATCGAACAACAGGTTGTCCAGCCGGTAGTCACCGTGCAGCAGCGCGAAGCGGTCCCGCTCGGCAAGCAACCACGGCCTCACCAACCCCATTGTGGCGGTGAAGGTCTCGCGGTCCGGCGCGGTCATCCGGTCACCCAGCTTGTCCAGGGTGATATCGGCGCTCATCTGCGCCACGTCGCCGAGGCCCTTGGCGGAATTCTCGTCGGGACGTCCGAAGGCGATGCCAGGCAGATCCAGCCACACCGGATCACACCAGCTGGGCCCGTGCAGCCCGGCCAGCGCCGTCACCGCCAGCCGCGCCTCCTGCTCACCACAACCGGCGAGCTGGTCGCCCTGCACCGCGGGCGCCTGATCAGCCAGCAAGAGCGCGTATTCCATAGCATCATCAGTGATTTCGCAATAGAAACAGTCGGGTACCGGCACCCTTACCCGGTCTGCCACCGAGGTATAGAACGCGCACTCACTGCGATAGCCGAAGACGACGCGGTCGCGCACCGCATCGTCCTGGGCCGGGAGCTTGATCACGAAGGTCTGCGGGAGATCACCCGGATCGGTCCGGTAGGTGGCCGTCACCCGGTAGGTGGCCCCGGTTTGTCCGGTACCGATCGCCACCACGTCGGCCTGCGCCACCTCGACCGGGGTGCCCCGGTGGCTCAGCGCTGTCGACAACCACTCGGGCGTGACGTCGGCGGGGTACCGCGGAATGGACAACAAGGCACTCATATCACAACTGTAAGACATACCGCATGAGCTTCCGGCAGGCCCCTTTGCCGGACCTAATCGGCCAGGATCCGCCAGTCCGCGGCCTCGTGCTGCTGGCGCCAGAACTCGCTGAAACGTCCTCCGGCACTGAGCAACTCGTCGACACCGCCATCCTCGACCACCCGACCGTTCTCCAGGAACAGCACCCGGTCGGCGTGCCGGATGCTGGCCAACCGGTGCGCCACAATCACCCGGGTGTGCGAATGCGGGTCGGCCGTCAGAGCCTCGACCACGGCAACTTCGTTTTCGTTGTCCAGGGCGCTGGTCGCCTCGTCGACGAGCAGGGTCGGTGCGCCCTTCAGCAGGGCGCGGGCGATGCTGACCCGCTGACGTTCCCCACCGGACAGCGCCGAGCCCGCTTCGCCCACAATGGAGTCCACCCCGTCCGGCAGTCTGTTGGTGAGCTCATCGACGCGGGCAAGTCGGACGGCGCGTGCGAACCGCTCATCGTCGGCTTCGGGGTCACCGGCGAGCACGTTCTCCCGGATCGTGCCGTGGAATAGGTACGGGTGCTGGAAGACCACGCTGCTGGCGCGCCGACGGGCACCGGCGTCCAATGTGGTGGCATCCACCCCGTCGATGAGCACCCGGCCACCGGTCGGCTGGTGCAGTCCGGCGATCAGCGCAAGGATGGTGCTCTTGCCGGATCCGGACGGCCCCACTATCGCGGTGGCCGTGCCTGGCTGCAACGAGAAACTGACCTTGTCCAGTACCAGAGCGCCGCCTTCCCGGCATCCCTCGTAACTGAAAGAGACGTCGTCGAATTGGATGCGGGGCGCCGCGGAGGGGTCGCGCAGGGCGGCCGCTCCGGCGCCCAGGGCCGGCGCGGTCAGCACCGACCGAATGCGGTCGAGTGTGGCGCGAACGGTTTCCAGTGCCGGCGCGAGCTCGCTCACGGTGACGAACGGCTCGAGATAGCGTGCCATCACCACGATCAACGCAACGGCCTCGGAAACCGACAACGTGCCGCCAACCGTCAGCGCCGTCGTGGCGCCGGCCAGCAGAATCAGCGCCAGCTGGCTGGCGATGCTGAACAACAGCTGGCCCGGAATCTGCATGCCCAGCAGCCGCATCATCGCGCTGTGCTGCGCGCTCAGCGCGTCGCCGACCAGGCTGCGGGCTGGTTCGACGCGCCGCGCGGCGCGCAACGCCTGCTGGGTGCGGGCGAATTCGATGATGCGTTCCGTCAGTGCGCTGTTGGCTTCCCCCGCCGCGGCGTCGGCCTTGCGCGACAACCGGACTGATGCCCACAGCGCTCCGAGCAGCAGCGGCACACCGGCCAGCGCTGCAGCGCCCAGCTGCCAGGAGATCGGCAACAACACCAGCGCGATCACGGCGGGCAGCAGCACCGCGCTGAGCAGTGGGGTCAGCAGGTTGACCACCAACCCGACCAGCTCCGGTCCGGTCGAGGCGATCGCCTGCCGTGCGGTTGCGGTGTTCTCGGCGGTGAACCACTCCAGCCGCACTTCGGGTAGCCGGTCGGCGATGTCGTGCTGGGTGTGGTCCAGGACGGCGAAACCCAGATCGAAACCGATTCGGGCCGTGGTGGTGTCGATGACCCAGCCAAGCACGGTGGCGGCGGTGAGCCAGCCCAGCCAGACCAGCGCCCGTTGCGGCGAGTCGCTGAACAGGGCGCCCACCAGCGGGACCAGCAACACGGTGTCCACCGCACGCACCACCACCGAGAGCAAGGTGAGCACTGCATAGTGCAGCACTTTGGCGCGGCGGTCCGCCGGCACCAGGCCGATCCAGGTGCGGATCATCGGCTGGCCCCCTGTCCTGCGATCGATGCGGACACGGGTCGTCCGGTCTCCCAGAGTCTGCGATAGCGGCCGTCGGCGGCCAGCAATTCGTCGTGGGTACCGCGCTCGGCGATGCTGCCGTGGTCGAGCACGATGATCTGGTCGGCCCCGGTGATGGTGTGCAGCCGGTGCGCGATCACCAGCACGGTCCGGTCTCTGGTAAGCCGGTTCAGCGCTTGCTGCACAAGATATTCCGATTCCGGGTCGGCGTAGGCGGTGGCCTCGTCGAGGATCAGCACCGGCGTGTCGGCCAGGATCGCGCGCGCGATGGTCAAACGTTGCTTCTCCCCGCCCGAGAGGGCGGCGCTGGCGCCCAGCACGGTGTCGTAGCCGTTGGGCAGGCGCAGGATGCGGTCGTGGATCTGGGCCTCGCGGGCGGCATCCTGGATTTGCGCGAGGGTGGCATCGGGCACGGCCAGCGCGATGTTCTCCGCGACGGTGCCATGCACGAGTTGGGTCTCCTGCAAGACGAAACCGACGCGGGTGTACAGCTCGTCGGCCGTCAAGGTCCGAATGTCTTGTCCGCCCACCCGGATCGACCCCTGCTGGATGTCGTGAAAGCGGGCCAGCAGGGCGGCCAGCGTCGACTTACCCGAACCCGAGGGGCCGACGAGCGCGGTGACCGTGCCCGCCCGCAGTTGCAGCGAGACGTCACGAATCACCGGGACACCGGGGCGGTAGGCGAAGCTCACCCGGTCGAACACGACCGTAGCGGCGTCGGACGGTTCGCGGGGTCGGTCCTCGACCGCGAGTTCGGGCTCGGCGAGCGCGTTTTGGAGGCGCCGAGCAGCCAGCGTGCCACCGCGAATGCCGGCGATGCCGTAGCCGATACCGAGCAACCGGGTGCCGAACGTGGTGCCCAGCAACAGGAACGGCAACAGATCCACCGGGTCCATCCGGTGCGTCACCACCAGCAGGGTGCCGGCCGTGACGATGAGCCACAGGAACGTTGATGGACGCGTGGCCAGGTCCATCATGGTCTTCTTGCCCGCCAGCGGACGCTGCCAGGCAACGAGAAATCCGATGTATTCGTCCAGGCGGCGCCGGAATGTCGAGGCGGCGGCCCCGCCGAAGACGCGGATCACCGGTTGGCCTTCCAGGTAGGCACCGGCTTCGGTACTCATCTTCTCGGCCCAGCGCTGGGACTGGGCGATCCGCGGACCGGACTGCACCATCAGGGCCGACGAGGTCATCAGGTAAACCAGCACGGGTCCGAACAGCACGAGCGCTACCCGCCAGTCGACGACGAAGAGGTACAACAACACCGCCACCGGCGCGACGGCGGCGTTGACCGCATCCGGGATGGCGTGGGTGACCAGGTAGTGCAGTGCGAGGGTGTCGTCCTGGACCAGTTGTTTGATGGAGCCCGATCCGCGCGCGGTGAACCAGCCGAGCGGCAATCGAGATAGCTTGCCCAACAACCGCGAACGCAGCTCACTGGCGAACCGCGCGTCGACGATATGCAACCAGAGGGTGAGTGCAGCACCAAGCAGGGTGCCCAATCCCAGCAGCGAGACGGCCGCGATCCCCAGGTTCCACAGCCGGGATTCGTCGGCGCCCGAGATCAGCAACCGCGCCAGTTCGACCAGCAGCACGAACGGCGCCAGCTGCACCAGCGTGATGATGGCTTGGAGCACCCCGGAGACGATCAGCGCCGAGCGCAGCGGGGCCAGCAACTCGCCCGCCGCTTGCGCACGCCAGCTGCCGCGGGCGGCCGGAACCGGAGGTGCTGTCTCGGTCTGTGCGGCAGGGGTTTCCGGCTGTTCGTCAGCGTTGTGGTCGGCGGTGTCTGGCTCCTCGCCGCGACGGGTGCCCATTTCCTTGCCGGCGCTCCAGTAGGCCTGCGCATGAACCTCAGACTTCGGAAACCCGAACGCGTCCCGGAGCCGTTTACGAACGTGCTTGAGCGTGTTGGCTTCTGGGGTGGCCCAGGCATACCAGTTGGACCAGTCACGAGTTTCGATCGCGTCGGCCAGCGACTTGTCGTCCCGCCGGCTGACCCAGTGCACCCGCAGGCGGGGATGCTCGGAGATGGGGATCAGGATGTCGTTGTCGTCATGCTGCTCGAGGTACATCTCGATCGGGACATCCTTGGGGACGGTCCCGATGATGCCGTTCATGCCGGGGATCGACGCGGAGTCACCGATGAGTAGGTAGCCGGCGGGCTGCTCGTCGGGCGGGTCGAACCGGGTGGAGCCCATTAGCGAGGTGACGGCGATGGTGGCGCCCGGCTGGACGGTGCGCGCCCAGGTCGAGGCCGGGCCCGCGGGTTCGTGCAGCACCACGTCGACCGCGAAGCGGCCACTCGCCGGGTCCGCCTCGGAAAGTGTGTAGCCGCGCTGGAATTCGGTCTTGGAGCCCTTCGGATCGGGGAACCAGAACCGCAGCCACGCGGCCGGTTCCGCCTCGGTGTCCTCGAACAGCGTCGGGGACTCCATCCTGATCCGGATGAAATGCGGTGCGATCATTACGGTTTCGGTCACCGTCGCCATATGGTCGCGCGCACCAAAGCCTTTGAGCATCGCACCCGAGAACCCGCGTGCCATCAACGATCCTCTCCCGCGGCGGTGTGGGCCGCCACGACTTCCATGATCGGGCGGCCCGGGGGGATTTCTCCGACCAGACCCCGAATCGACGCGGCCAGCAACAGCCGCACGTATTGCGAACTGGACAGCTCGGGCAGGCCGAGGTGGGCCGCCCCCAGCCGTTCGTCATCGGCCAGGCGCCGATTGGCGGCATCGCGCTCCTGCACGAACCGGTCGGCCTGTTCACCGCCGGTAGTGCTGGCATTGCTCTCTTCCCGGGCGGCCAAGCTGATCGCCAGCGTGGCCACGGCACTGGCCACCACAATGGCCGCGTCTTTGGCGTACCCGCGCCCGCCAAGGGCGTCGACTTCGGCGATCAGCAACCCCATGCCGGTGTCGCCGCGGGGGAACAAGACCTGCATATAGGACGCCAGTCCGGGGTGGTCGACGGTGAAGCGCCATAGCTGGAGTCCGAAAGAAAGCAGGTGCTGCTCGACGTTCTCGTCCGGTTCGTCCGTCAGCTCGAGTTCGGCCAGCAGACTTTCGCCGACCAAACGTTCTAGCGCCCAACGGCTTTCGACGTGCCGGTACAGAGCGGTGGCCGAAACACCGAGCCGGCCGGCGACGGCGTTGATGCTGAGTCGCTGCATACCCAGCTCACGGCCCACCCGCAGCACGTCGTCCAGCGCGATGAGCGCCGGACGACCGCCGGTGCGCTGAGCAATGGTTTTCACCCGGCTGACCCCTCGACGCAGAAAGTTACCCCCGTAAACTAAGGGTTACCTTACACGGCGTCAAACGGGCTGGTCGGACGTTGTCCCCGTTAGAGACTCTTGGGTGCGTTCTGCACGTCGGAGATCGCCTGCTCGTCGCCGTCGAAGTCGACCCGGGCCGTCCTGCCTACCGCGAACAGCAGCAACTCCTCGGGCGCACCCGTTACCGTGACGGCCGGGCCTTGACCGGCGATCAGCACCGTCTTGCCGTCGGTGGTGCGCAGCGCGACGCGACCGGGCACCTTCGCCAACGTCAGCCGCCCCATCAGCCCCAGGGTCCGCTGCAGTCCGGCGACCAGCTTGGGCTCGAGTTGTCTTGGTTCCCAATCCGTTCCGGCGCGGCGTACGTCCTCGTGGTGGATGAACATTTCCGCGACATTGGCGACCGGATCGAGCAGTTTGAACGGTGAGTAGACGGGCGGGCCGGCCGCGATCTTGCCGACCAACTCCTCCCAGTCGGTGTTCTCCGCGACCTTGTTCTGCAACTTCTCGGTGTGGCCGGCGAAGAAGGGAATGAGGATGCCCGGTCCGGCGTCGATGCGGTGCTCCCGGATCACCAGATGAGCCGCCAGGTCGCGGGTGCGCCAACCTTCACACAGGGTGGGCGCATCGGGGCCCGCGGCAAGCATCGTCTCTACCAGAGCGGCGCGCTCACGTCGTGCAACGGACACTTCGTCTCCAATCGTTCGGGCTTCGACCACCATCGTGCCGCACACCACATGTTTCGAATGTATGTGCGATGGTTATCCGCGCTGGTATGAGTAGCAACGCGCAACCAGCACCGCAGGAGAACCCCGAAAAGGACCCGTCGAACTGGGTGACCGGCGACGAGCCGATGACCGGCCCGCAGCGCAGCTATGTGAGCACGTTGGCGCAGGAGGCCGGCCGGGAAGTTCCGGACGATCTGACGAAGGCGCAAGCGTCGGAGTTGATCGACGAGCTGCAGCAGCAGACGGGCCGGGGTGCCCATTAGGCCCGGCTAGCCCCGGCATCGGTGCGGGCGGAGGGACTCGAACCCACACGCTCTTTCGAGCACCGGCACCTAAAGCCGGCATGTCTGCCAATTTCATCACGCCCGCGCGACTAGCGATCCTACGCGCGCACAACGCCCGCATGACCACCGCGCGGTACCGTCATGGTGTGTCCACCCCCGCCCCGCTACGACGCCACCGCCGCGTCGCGGCGATCATTCTGGTGATCGTTGCGGCCTGCGGTTGCCTGGCGTTGGGCTGGTGGCAGTGGACCCGATTCCAGTCGGTGTCGGGCACCTACCAGAACTTGGGCTACGCGCTGCAGTGGCCGCTGTTCGCCGGGTTCTGCGTGTACGCCTACCGGAATTTCGTCCGCTATGAGGAGGCACCGCCCGAGCCGGGGAACCGCCACGCGGACACCGAGATCCCTCCCGGCTTGTTGCCCGAGCGGCCGAAGCCGGCCCAGCAGCAACCCGATGATCCCGCCCTGCGCGAGTACAACGCGTACCTGGCCGAGCTTGCCAAGAACGACGCCGAGAAGCAGAACAGGACCACTGCATGAGTGCACCCGAGACACCCGAAGCCGAGCGCAACGCCCCGGTCTTCCCGATCGAGAAGATCCGGACCGCGTTGCTCGCCTACCGCGTGATGGCGTGGGCGACGGGCATCTGGCTGATCGCGCTGTGCGGCGAGATCGTGTCGCACCTGGTCTATCACCGCGAGATCCGGTGGATCGAAGTCGTGCACGGCTGGGTGTACTTCGTCTACGTGCTCGCGGCGTTCAATCTGGCGATCAAAGTTCGCTGGCCGATCGGCAAGACCATCGGCGTGCTGCTGGCCGGCACGGTTCCGCTGCTGGGCATCATCGTCGAGCACCGCCAAACCAAGGACATCAAAGCGCGCTTCGACCTGTGAATCAGTGCGCCAGCGCGCGCAGCGCGGGCAACAACAGCGCCAGCGCGCGTCCGCGGTGCGACACCGCGTCCTTTTCGGCCGGGGTCAGCTCGGCTGCGGTCCGCTGCTCGCCGTTGGGAACAAAGACCGGGTCGTAACCGAAGCCGCCGTCGCCGCGCGGCGCACGCGCGATCGAGCCGCGCCACTCCCCACGAACCACCACCTGGTCCGCTTCGGAGACCAGCGCACAGGCCGACACGAACGCCGCGCCGCGCCGCCCGTCGGGCACGTCAGACAACTGTGCCAACAGCAGCTCGGTATTGGCAGCATCGTCCCCGTGCCGTCCCGACCACCGCGCCGACAACACCCCGGGCATCCCGTTAAGCGCGGCGACTGTCAATCCCGAGTCGTCGGCGATGCTCGGCAGGCCGGTGGCGGTGAACGCGTCGCGCGCCTTGGCCAGCGCGTTCTCCTCAAACGTCGCGCCCGTCTCGGGTGCCTCGGCGAATTCCGGCACGTCGTCCAGGGACACCAGCGTCACCCCCGACAGACCTGCGCCATCCAGGACGCGCTGAAGTTCGGCCAGCTTCTTGCGGTTGCGGCTGGCGACCAATACCCGAGTCAGCTTCCGAACGCCTTCGGTTGCGGGGGCCCGTCCGGCAGCTCGCCCGGGTACGGCAACGCCAAGGCTTCACGCTGGGCGGCGAACAGCTCGTCGCAGGCCTTGAGCGCCACGTCGAGCAGCTTGTCCAACGTCGAGCGGGGGAACGTCGCGCCCTCGCCGGTGCCCTGCACCTCCACCAGTGTGCCGGTGTCGGTGGCGACCACATTCATGTCGACTTCGGCGCGCGAGTCCTCTTCGTAAGGCAGGTCCGCGCGGATCCGGCCGTCGACGACGCCCACGCTGATGGCTGCGATGGCACACGACAACGGCCGGGGGTCGGACAATTTGCCGGCGGCGGCCAGGTAAGTGACCGCGTCGGCCAGCGCCACGTAGGCACCGGTGATCGCGGCGGTGCGGGTGCCGCCGTCGGCCTGCAGCACGTCGCAGTCGACGGCAATGGTGTTCTCGCCCAGTGCGGCAAGGTCGATGCACGCGCGCAGCGATCGGCCGACCAGACGACTGATCTCCTGGGTGCGGCCGCTGGGCCGGCCCTTCACCGATTCGCGGTCGGAACGAGTGTGGGTAGCCGAGGGCAGCATCGCGTACTCCGCGGTCAGCCAGCCCAGACCCGAACCCTTCCGCCAGCGCGGCACGCCCTCGGTGACACTCGCGGTGCACAACACCTTGGTGCGACCGAATTCGATCAGCACCGAACCCGCTGGGTTTTCGGTGAACCCCCGCGTGATGACCACCTGGCGAAGCTCGTCGTCGCGGCGGCCGTCTTCTCGTTTCGACACGCCGACAACCCTAACTCGCGGCCAAAGCCGGCAGATCTACACCGCTAACTGGCGCGGCGGACTTCGAACGTCTCGTCGGGCACCACCGCATGCACCGGGCCGTCGAACTCCGCCTTGGCCTCGCTGATCACATCCTCACGCGACGTCCAAGGCGGAATATGGGTGAGCAGCAACTCGCGGACACCGGCCCGCGCCGCGGCGCGGCCGGCCTCGGTGCCGGACAGGTGCAGCGCCGGCGGATGCTTCGGTGAGTGCGGCCAGGACGCCTCGCACAAGAAGACGTCGGCGCCGCGAGCCAGTTCGATGAGCTGGTCGCACTCGCCGGTATCGCCGCTGTAGACCAGCGTCGCTCCGGTGGGATCGGTGAATCGCATCCCGAACGACTCGGTCGGATGCGCAACCACCCGGGGCAGCACCGTGATCTCGCCGAACGTCACCGGCTCACCGTCAACCCAGTGCCGCACGTCGAAGATGTCCGAGCAATCGTCGATCTCGCCGCCATACGGCGACGACGCCGCGCCCAGCCGCGACCAGGTGTCGCTCGGGCCGTACAGCAGCGCCTTTCCGGACGGACGCGCGGTTGGGTGGTAACGGCGCCAGACGAACAGCCCGGGGACATCGAGGCAGTGGTCGGCGTGCAGGTGCGACAACAACACGTGCACCGAACTCGGATCGGCGTGCCGTTGCAACGCCCCCAACACACCCCCGCCGAAATCGATGACGAGGGGCGGCGTCCCCGGAGCCCGAAGGAGATATCCCGACGCGGGCGAATCCGGACCCACGACGCTCCCGGAGCATCCGAGCACGGTTATGCGCACGGAGACCACTGTGCCATGCGAAATACCACGATGGGGAAAACATCGCCGCATTCCGTCATAAACATCGGCATATCTAATGAACGTGCGTGGCGCGGGCGGGTTCAACGCCGATGACGGCGGGCCCGAGGAATCGAGTCGCGAGTTTGGTGAACGCCTCGGGGTCGCCGGTGGCTTCGAACACCCGCGCGGCGGGGGGTCCACCATGGGGGCGCAGCAGATCCAACTCGGTGAGTACCCGCAGCACTTGCTTAGCGGTTTCTTCGGCGCTGGAGACCAGCGTGACGTCCTCCCCCATCACCAGCTGAATGAGACCGGACAACAACGGATAGTGCGTGCAGCCCAGCACCAGGGTGTCGACCTCGGCGCGCTGCAACGGCTCCAGGTAGCCCTCGGCCAAGCCGAGCACCTGCCGACCGCTGGTGACACCACGCTCGACAAAGTCGACGAACCGTGGGCATGCCACCGCCGTGATCTCGGTGTCGCGGGCGGCGGCAAAGGCGTCCTGGTAGGCGTGCGAAGTGATCGTGGCGCGGGTACCGATCACTCCAATGCGACCGTTGCGGGTGGCGGCCACCGCGCGGCGCACCGCGGGCAGGATCACTTCCACGACGGGCACGTCGTAGCGTTCACGTGCGTCCCGCAGGCAGGCGGCCGACGCCGAGTTGCAGGCGATTACCAACGCCTTGACTCCCCTGTTGACCAAGTCGTCACCGATGGCCAGCGCGTGGGCACGGATCTCCGGGATGGGCAGCGGCCCGTACGGGCCGTTGCCGGTGTCGCCGACATAGATGATGTCCTCGTCGGGCAGCTGGTCGATGATGGCCCGCGCGACGGTCAACCCGCCGACGCCGGAGTCGAAGATCCCGACGGGCGAAAGCGGCGAACTCATGCTCTGCGCGGCAACGGCTTGCCCGCCCTCTTCAGCTCGCGCGCCTTGCGCTCGGGGGCGGAGAGCAGATAGGCGGCCACCACACCGGCCAGCGCACCACAGAGGTGGCCCTGCCACGACACGCCGCCGCACATGCCCAGCCGCGGCAGGGCGCCCAGCAGTACGCCGCCGTAGACGAACAGCACCGCCAGCCCGATGATGATGTCCCACACGCGGCGCACGAAAATCCCGAACACCAGCAGGAATGACAGCCAGCCGAAGATCAGGCCGGACGCCCCGATGTGGTCGGTAGGCCCACAGCTGCTACCGACGTTGCCGATCAGCCAGGTGCCGAAGCCGCCCAGGATCCAGACGATCGCCGTTGCCCAGACGAACCGGGACAGACCGGCCAGCGTCATGAGGAAACCGAGCACCAGCATGGGGACGGTGTTGGCGATCAGGTGCTGCCAGTTCGCGTGCAACAGCGGGGCAAAGACGATTCCCCACAGTCCGTCGGTGGTCAGCGGTCGGATGCCGTTGCGGTCGAGCCGGTCACCGCTGAGCTGATCGATCAGCTCGACGACATAGAGCAGCGCGACGAAGGTGATGATGGTGGTCGCCCCACCGCCCAGCGCGGCTTCTTCGTCTCCGTCGCCGGGGTGCGATCTTTCCTGCCCATGGCTGCCCTTCCAGAGCGTTTTCGGCATTATCCAGGCTACCGGCCTGGTTAACCATCACCCGTATTGGCGAACGCGCCGGGCAGCACGTCCCGGTAGGCGGGTACGCCGGCCACCGACTCCGCGGCGACGACCCCGCCGAGCACGGCGCGGGCCAGGCAATCGGCGGCGGCCGCTCCCACCGCGGTGAGCAGTCCGGTTTCCGGCGACATCGCCGCGGGTGTGTCCGCTGCCGGCGGCACCTCCACCGCCCCGGTTGCCAGGGCGAACACGGTGTCGCCGTCCAGCGGGGTGTGCGCAGGACGCAGCGTGCGGGCCAGCCCGTCGTGCGCGGCGATCGCGACCCGCCGGCACGCTGCCGGGCTCAGCGCGGCGTCGGTGGCCACCACGGCGATGGTGGTGTTCAGCGAGCTCAGCGGTGACGGCAATTGCGCCAGCTCCGCGATCTGTTCGGGCGGCGGCGGCGTCAGCTCGAACTCAGTGATCAACTCGGCCATCCAGGGCAGCCCGGTCTTTGGGTCCACCGCGTCACCGGCGGCGTTCACGATCACCAGCGCGCCCACCGTAACGCCGGATGCCAGGGTGACCGACGCCGTCCCGACACCGCCTTTGAGCACCCCGGCACGTGCCCCGACCCCGGCACCGACCGTGCCGACTGCCACGTCCGTGCCGGCCGCCTCGCATGCCGCAAAGCCAAACTCGGCGGTGGGCCGGCAATCCCAGCCGCCTACCGGCAGGTCGAAGATCACGGCGCCCGGCACGATCGGCACGACTCCGCCGCTCATCGCGACGCCGCGCTGCCTCTCCTCCAGCCAGCGCATGATGCCGTCGGCGGCGGCCAGTCCGAAGGCGCTGCCACCGGCCAGCAGCACGGCGTCCACGTAGCGCACGCTGTTGACCGGGTCGAGCAGATCAGTTTCCCGGGTTCCCGGTGCACCGCCGCGGCAGTCGACCGCGCCCACGGTTCCCGGCGGCGGCAGGATGACCGTGACGCCACACGCCCAGCCGCTGCCGAGCGACGCATCCGCGTCCAGCTTGTGGTGGTGTCCGACGCGGATCCCGCCGACGTCGGTGATTCCGTTCATCCCGCCGGCTTCCCCATCAGCACCAGCACCAGGTATTCCTGCAACACGGTCAACCACTGGTACACATCGAAGTGCGCGGCCAGCGGGTGGTCGGCCGGCAGGCGTTCCGGCCCCTGCGGGCCGATGTCGAGCATCACGCCCAACGTCAGGCGGAGGTCGTTGACGGCCGAGATCCAGGCGTTGGCGCTCTCTTCTGTCAGCTCGAACCTGCCGCCGTTGGCCGGGACGGTGTCGAGCAACCGTTGCGCGGCAACGCGTTTGGCATCGATGATCTCCGGCTCATGCAGGCTGCGTAGCGCGGCGTTCAGCGCCTCGGACTCCTGCAGTGACATCGGGTCCGACGAGTTGGTCGGCTGCGAATCGTCGCGTCGGTAGAAATCCGGCAGCAGCCGCCCGAGCGTCGGATCAGCCGGTCGATCCGAATGACCGGTCTTGATGCCGGTGATCTCCTCGAGTTCGTCCGACGGCGAGGTGGCTTGCCGCTCGTCGAGCAACCCGACCATCGCTCCGACCAGATTCTTCAACAGGGCCGACTCGTGCGGTGCCAGCGAGGACCGGAATCTGGGGCCGTTACGGGTTTCGACGCGCTTCCATTTCCGCACGATGGCTTCCGACTACCTGGATATCTCAGCTGTCCTGCTGCATCGTCGCCCACAAACCGGCGGCATGCAGCTTGGACACGTCTGCTTCCATGGACTCTCTGCTGCCCGAGGACACCACGGCCTTTCCTTCGTTGTGCACCTGCAGCATCAGCTTCGTCGCGTGCGGTTCGCTGTAACCGAACAACTTCTGGAACACATAAGTCACATACGTCATCAGGTTGACCGGGTCGTCCCAGACGATGGTGACCCATGGACTCGTCGTAGCCTCGACCGGCGCGGATTCGCGTTGTCCGGTACTGCCTGGCTTGGCCGGCGCTATCGCTACAACCATGGGCCAAGGATACCGAGCCAGGACTGCGTTGCGGCCAGCCGATACCGTGGCAATGTGAATGCCCCGGTCTTGGCAGGCCTGCTGACCGACAAATACGAGTTGACGATGTTGGCGGCGGCGCTGCGGGACGGCACCGCGCATCGGCAGACCAGTTGGGAGATGTTCGCCCGCCGGCTCCCGCCGGGCCGGCGCTACGGGGTGGTCGCCGGAACCGGCCGATTGCTGGAAACGTTGCCACAGTTCAGGTTTGACGATGTCGCGTGCGGTCTGCTCGCCGAGTTCCTCGACACCGAGACCGTCGATTATCTACGGGACTTTCGCTTCCGCGGCGACATCGACGGCTACGCCGAGGGCGAGCTGTTTTTCCCCTATTCGCCCGTGCTCTCGGTGCATGGCACCTTCGCCGAATGCGTGTTGCTGGAAACCCTGGTGCTGTCCATCTTCAACCACGACGCGGCCATCGCGTCGGCCGCGGCCCGCATGGTGTACGCGGCCGAGGGCCGCGAGCTGATCGACATGGGGTCCCGTCGCACGCACGAGCAGGCCGCGGTGGCCGCGGCGCGGGCCGCCTACGTGGCCGGCTTCGCGGGCACGTCCAACCTCGAAGCGCAGCGACGATACGGCATTCCCGCGGTCGGCACGGCCGCGCACGCCTTCACCATGGTGCACACCACCGAAGCGGGGCCCGATGAACTGGCCGCGTTCCGGGGCCAGGTCGCGGCGCTGGGAACCGGCACCACGCTGCTCGTCGACACCTACGACATCACCGAGGGCGTGGCCAACGCCGTAGCCGCCGCGGGGCCGGAGCTCGGGGCGGTGCGGATCGACTCCGGTGACCTGGTGGAGATGACGCGCCAGGTCCGCGCCCAACTCGACGAGCTCGGTGCGACCGGAACCCGCATCGTGGTGTCGAGCGATCTCGACGAGATGTCGATCGCAGGCCTGCAGGCCGCGCCGGTGGACAGTTACGGGGTGGGCACCGCACTGGTCACCGGATCGGGTGCGCCGACGGCGAGCATGGTTTACAAGTTGGTTGAGGTGGACGGCATTCCGGTGCAGAAGCGCAGCAGTCAGAAGGAGTCGCGCGGCGGGCGCAAAGCCGCGATGCGGCTGGCGCGGCCCTCCGGGATCGTCACCGAGGAAGTGGTACATCCCGCCGGGCGCCCACCGGCGGGCATCGACGCGCACCGGGTGTTGACCACGCCCTTGGTCCAGGGCGGACGGGCGGTCGCCGACGCGGACCTGAACGCGGCGCGGGAACTGGTGGCGTCGGGGTTGCGCAGCCTGCCTTGGGAAGGGCTTCGACTGTCGCCCGGCGATCCCGCGATCCCGACCCAAGTCGTCCCGGCCTGACCGCCCGTGAGCGCTTCAGTACCCGATCTGCTGGCAGTCGCGGTGGCCGCGCTGGGCGGCAGTGAGCGGCAAGGCCAGGTGGAGATGGCGGCCGCGGTCGCTCAGGCCTTCGAAACGGGTGAGCACCTCGTGGTGCAGGCCGGCACCGGCACCGGCAAGTCCCTGGCCTATTTGATCCCCTCGATCGTCCGGGCGGTCAGCGACGACACCCCCGTGGTGGTGTCGACGGCCACGATCGCGCTGCAGCGTCAACTCGTCGACCGGGATCTGCCCCGGTTGGCCGACTCGCTGGCCGACGTGCTGCCCCGGCGACCGACCTTCGCGTTACTCAAGGGGCGACGAAACTATCTGTGTTTGAACAAGATTCACAACGGTGGTGGAGCCGAAGATGCCGACGACCGGCCCCAGGAGGAGCTGTTCAACCCGGTGGCGGTGAGCGCGTTAGGCCGCGACGTGCAACGCCTCACCGAATGGGCCTCGAGCACCGAGTCCGGTGACCGCGACGACCTCAAGCCCGGTGTGCCAGACCGATCCTGGTCGCAGGTGAGTGTTTCGGCGCGAGAATGCATCGGTGTCGCCCGCTGTTCCTTTGGCGCCGAATGCTTTTCGGAGCGTGCACGCGCGCGGGCCGGTGCCGCCGATGTGGTCGTCACCAATCATGCGCTGCTCGCGATCGACGCCGTGTCCGATTCCACGGTTTTGCCCGAACACGAGTTCCTGGTCGTGGACGAAGCGCACGAACTGACCGAGCGGGTCACTTCGGTGGCCACCGCGGAACTGACGTCGGCGACCTTGGGGGTCGCGGCCCGCCGAATAGCCCGGTTGGTGAACCCAGAGCTGGTCGAGCGGCTGGAAGCCGCCTCGGCAACCTTCTCCTCGGCGATCCACGATGCGCAGCCCGGCCGCATCGACTATCTCGATGACGAGCTGGCGACCTATTTGACCGCGCTGCGTGACGCGGCCAGTGCCGCCCGCTCGGCGATCGAGAGCACCGGCGACGCCCGGGCGGCCGCAGCGCGCGCCGAGGCGGCCGCGGCACTGATCGAGATCTCGGATACCGCCGCGCGAATCCTCGATTCGTTCGGACCGGCCATCCCGGACCGCACCGACATCGTCTGGCTGGACCACGAGGACAACCGCGGCTCACCGCGCGCGGTGCTGCGGGTCGCCCCGTTGACGGTGGCCGCTCTCTTGGCCAGTCACGTCTTCGCCCGGTCGACGACCGTGCTGACCTCGGCGACGCTGACGGTCGGTGGGACGTTCGACGCGATGGCCGAGGCGTGGGGATTGAGCGGCGACGCGCAGCAATGGCGGGGGCTGGACGTGGGTTCGCCGTTCCAGCACGCCAAGTCCGGAATCCTCTACGTGGCCGCCCACCTGCCACCGCCCGGCCGCGACGGCGTGGGCTCTTCCGAACAGCTGACCGAAATCGCCGAACTCGTCACCGCGGCCGGCGGCCGCACCCTGGGTCTGTTCTCGTCGATGCGGGCGGCCCGCGCAGCCGCCGAGGCCATGCGCGAACGGTTGTCCACCCCGGTGCTGTGTCAAGGTGACGACAGCACGTCAGCCTTGGTCGCGCAATTCTCCGAGGACCCGGCGACGTCGCTGTTCGGCACGCTGTCGTTGTGGCAGGGCGTCGACGTTCCGGGGCCGTCGCTGTCTCTGGTGCTGATCGACCGGATCCCGTTCCCCCGGCCCGACGACCCGCTGCTCAGCGCCCGCCAGCGGGCGGTGGCGGCCCGCGGCGGCAACGGGTTCATGGCGGTCGCGGCCAGCCATGCGGCGCTGCTACTGGCGCAGGGGTCGGGACGGTTGTTGCGTCGCGTCACCGACCGGGGCGTGGTCGCGGTGCTCGACTCACGAATGGCGACCGCCCGGTACGGCGCATACCTGCGAGCGTCCCTGCCGCCGTTCTGGCCCACGACCAACGCAGAACAGGTCCGCGCGGCGCTCACCCGGTTGGCGCGAGCAGACGCGGGGGGTCCGGAGCCAGCTAGGCCAGCGTGACCAGCCCGAGTTCGCCGCTGCCGGCCAACATCGGGTGCCGGGGCAGCACCCGCACGGTGTAGCCGAGCGCTCCGGCCAACGGCAGCGGCGTCGTCGCCGAGAAGACCTGATTGCCGCCTTCGGCACTGCCCGCGTAGGACATCTCCACAGTGATCGGATCCAGCAACTCGTCGCCGGCATCGACCCGGCCCAGCACCGCCTGCACCGCCACCTCGTCGGGCGCCAGTCCGGCCAGTTGCACGGTCGCGGTCAGCGTCAGCTTCGACCCCAGCAGCGGGGTGTCGGGCAACCCGGTGCTATCCACGTCGGTGATGTCGATCTTGGGCCACGCCTCTTGCGCGCGACGGCGGTAGGCCGCCAGTTCGCGGGCCGCGTCGAACTCGTGCCCGCCTGGGGGCGCCCCGACCGTCTTGCGCAGCGACTCGGCCGCCGGCAGGTAGTAGCGCTCGACGTAGTCGGTGACCATCCGGGAGGCCAGCACCTTCGGGCCCAGCGTCTGCAGCGTGTGCCGCACCATCTCGATCCAACGCGGCGGCACACCCTGCTCGTCGCGCTCGTAGAACTTCGGCGCCACCGCCTGCTCCAGCAGGTTGTACAACCCGTTGGCCTCCAGGTCGTCGCGCCGGTGGTCGTCGGCGACGCCGTCGGCCGAAGGAATCTCCCAACCGTTCTCGCCGTCGTACCACTCGTCCCACCAACCGTCGCGGATAGACAGATTCAGCCCGCCGTTGAGCGCACTCTTCATTCCCGACGTGCCGCAGGCTTCCAACGGGCGCAGCGGGTTGTTCAGCCAGACGTCGCAACCCCAATACAGCAACCGGGCCATCGACATGTCGTAGTCGGGCAGGAAGGCGATGCGGTTGCGCACCACCGGCCGATCAGCGAATCGCACGACCTGCTGGATCAACGCCTTTCCACCGTCGTCGGCCGGGTGCGACTTTCCGGCCACGATCAGCTGAATCGGCCGTTCCGGATGCAGCAGCAACCGTTCCAGCCGCTCCGGGTCGCGCAACATCAGGGTCAGGCGCTTGTAGGTCGGCACCCGTCTGGCGAACCCGATGGTCAACACGTTGGGATCGAACGCCGTTTTGATCCAACCCAATTCGGCTTCTGAAGCGCCCCGCTCCAGCCAGGACTGACGCAGCCGGGCACGCACGTCCTCGACCAGCAGTGCCCGCAGCTGCGAGCGAATCCACCACAGATGTCCCGGATCGACCTGCTGCAGACGCAGCCACACGGCCGGCTCGCTGAACGAGTCGGACCCCGCCAGCTCGCGCCCGAGCTGCAGCCACTGCGGCGCCGCCCAGGTCCGGGCGTGCACACCGTTGGTGATCGAGCCGATCGGCACCTCGCCGGGGTCGAAGCCCGGCCACAACTCGTTGAACATCACCCGGCTCACCCGCCCGTGCAGCAGCGAGACGCCGTTGGCCCGCTGCGCCAGCCGCAGGCCCATGTGCGCCATGTTGAATTTGGTCGGGTCGTCCTCCGCGCCCAAGGCCAGAATCCGTTCCGTGGGGACACCCGGCAACAGGGTGGCCACGCTGGGGCCCTCGTCGTCGAAATAGCGCTGCACCAGATCCACCGGGAATCGGTCGATGCCCGCGGGAACCGGCGTGTGGGTGGTGAACACCGTGCTGGACCGCACCACCGTCAACGCGGTGTCGTAATCCAGCCCGGCATCGGTTACCAGTTCGCGGATGCGTTCGGCGCCGAGGAAGCCCGCGTGCCCCTCGTTCATGTGGAACACCTCGGGCGCCGGGCGCCCTTCGATGGCGGTGAACGCCCGGATTGCGCGCACCCCACCGATGCCGGCCAGGATCTCCTGCTTGATGCGGTGTTCCTGGTCTCCGCCGTAGAGGCGATCGGTGACGCTGCGTAGCTCGTGTTCGTTTTCCGGGACATCGGAATCCAGCAGCAGCAGCGGCACCCGGCCCACCTGCGCGACCCAGATGCGCGCCCGCAGCCGCGCGGAATCCGGCAGCGCGAGCTCGACCAGCACCGGGTCGCCGACGCCGTCGGTGAGCAGGCGCAGCGGCAGGCCCTGCGGGTCCAGCGAGGGGTAGGTCTCCTGCTGCCAGCCGTCGGCAGTCAGCGACTGACGGAAATAACCCGAGCGGTAGTACAGACCCACGGCGATCAGCGGCAGCCCGAGATCGGACGCGGACTTCAGATGGTCCCCGGCCAGGATTCCCAGTCCGCCGGAGTAGTTGGGCAACACCTCGGCAACCCCGAACTCCATCGAGAAGTACGCAATCCCGGTGGGCATCGCCACGCCCGCGGCCGCCTGCTGCTGGTACCACAGCGGGCGGCTCAGATAGTTATTCAGATCGGCCGCGAGTTCGTCGAGGCGCCGCAGGAAGTCTTCGTCCATCGCCAGCTCATCGAGGCGCGCGGGTTTGACCGCGCCGAGCACCGCCACCGGGTCCTTGCCGCAGTTGGACCACAGCTCCGGGTCGATGCTCGCAAAGAGGTCTTGCGTGGGTTTCTCCCAGGACCAGCGCAGGTTCGTCGACAGTTGGTCCAGCGCGGCGAGACGGTCGGGAAGGTGGGCACGGACGTTAAAGCGACGAAGGGCTTTCACGCATCTCTACGTTACTGCGGTTTTCGGTGCGTGCAGGGTTCCACAGCGACCCCTTATGGAGACGGCTTTTTGGCGCCCCCGGTGTAGCCGGACACTAGGGTGGGTATGGGGCGCACGGAGGCGAGCAGACAACGACCTAACGAACGAACACCCCAATGACGCCAGCGGAGCCGGTTGGGGTGAGAAGCCTAGGAAACCCCGATGACGATGCGGACCGCGTTGAATTCGGGAATCGAAATCTCCCGGCGACGAGGCGGCCCGCGGTTGCGGACCGCTGAGGAGCCGGGAATCGAATGGAGTGATTCGGTGCCCGGTCGTGTCGAGATAGACGACGTTCAACCCGTTGTCTCCTGCGGTGCGTATCCCGCGAAAGCGGTGGTTGGTGAGGTAATTCCGGTCCGAGCGGCGGTCTGGCGTGAAGGCCACGAGGCCGTGGCCGCCACGCTGGTGGTGCGGTTCCTGGGGACGCGGTATCCCCAGGGCGCCGAGGTGCGCAAGCTCAAGGCGGTGCAGCCCGCCGAGTCCGAATTGACCGGGCGGTCCGATCCCGCCAAAGCCGACCAGCATGCCGAGCAACGCGTGAAGCCGCTGCAGCTGCCGATGACAGAGGGTTTGGAACCTTACGTCTTCCACGGTCAGTTCGCCCCGGACAGGGCGGGCCTGTGGACATTCCGGGTCGACGGCTGGGGTGACCCCATTCACAGTTGGCGCCACGGGGTGATCGCCAAGCTCGATGCGGGCCAAGGGGAAAACGAGCTTTCGAATGACCTGCTGGTCGGGGCCGCCTTGTTCGAACGCGCCGCCACCGGCGTGCCGCGTCAACTGCGCAACCCGCTGCTGGAAGCCGCGACGGCGCTGCGAACCCCGGGCGATCCGCTGACGCGCACCGCGCTGGCGCTGAGCCCGGAAGTCGAGGAACTGCTCGACCAGTTCCCGCTGCGCGAGTTGGTCACGCGGGGCGAGCAGTACGGCGTCTGGGTGGACCGGCCGCTGGCCCGGTTCGGCTCGTGGTACGAGATGTTCCCGCGGTCCACCGGCGGCTGGGACGCTGACGGGAAGCCGGTGCACGGCACCTTCGCGACCGCCGCGGCCGCGCTGCCCCGAATAGCCGACATGGGATTCGACGTGGTGTACCTGCCACCGATCCATCCGATCGGCGAGGTGCACCGCAAGGGTCGCAACAACAATCCGACCGCATCCCCCGGCGACGTCGGGTCGCCGTGGGCGATCGGTAGTGCCGACGGCGGCCATGACGCCGTCCACCCCAGCCTCGGCACGATCGACGACTTCGACGACTTCGTGGCCGCCGCGCGCGAGCTGGGCATGGAGGTGGCACTGGACCTGGCGCTGCAATGCGCACCGGACCATCCCTGGGCTCGCGAGCACCGCAACTGGTTCACCGAGTTGCCCGACGGCACCATTGCCTATGCGGAGAATCCGCCGAAGAAGTACCAAGACATTTATCCCCTCAACTTCGACAACGACCCCGCGGGCCTCTACGACGAGGTGCTACGCGTGGTGCTGCATTGGATTGACCACGGCGTCAAGTTCTTTCGGGTCGACAACCCGCACACCAAGCCGCCCAACTTCTGGGCCTGGCTGATCGCTCAGGTTAAAGCCGTACATCCCGACGTGCTGTTCCTGTCGGAGGCCTTCACCCCGCCCGCTCGCCAGTACGGGCTGGCCAAGCTGGGTTTCACCCAGTCCTACAGTTACTTCACCTGGCGCACGGCCAAATGGGAGCTGACCGAATTCGGCAACGACATCGCCCGGCTCGCCGACTTCCGCACACCGAACCTCTTCGTCAACACTCCGGACATCCTGCACGAGGTGCTGCAGCATCACGGCCCGGGCATGTTCGCAATCCGAGCCGTGCTGGCGGCCACCATGAGCCCGGCCTGGGGCGTGTACTCCGGGTACGAGCTGTTCGAACACCGCGCGGTGCGGGAGGGTAGCGAGGAGTACCTGGATTCCGAGAAGTACGAATTGCGCCCCCGCGATTTCGAGGGCGCGCTGGCCGAAGGCCGCTCACTGGAGCCGTTTATCACTCGGCTCAACGAAATTCGCCGGCTGCACCCGGCACTGCAGCAACTGCGCAACATTCACTTCCACAGCATCGACAACGACGCGTTGCTGGCGTACAGCAAGTTCGACCCGGCCACCGGCGACTGCGTCCTGGTGGTCGTGACGATCAACGCATTCGGGCCAGAAGAGACGACGTTGTGGTTGGACATGGAGGCGCTGGGCAGGGAGCCCTATGAGCGGTTCTGGGTGCGCGACGAGATCACCGGTGAGGAATACCAATGGGGGCAGAGCAATTACATTCGCATCGACCCGGGGCGGGCAGTCGCCCACATCGTCAACATGCCGCTCATACCCGAAGAGTCCCGCGTCAGGCTGCTGCGCAGGAGGTGAGGGAAAATGAATAAAGCCGATCAATTGACCAGTACTCATCTGGCACCCGACCCTGCCGAGGTCGCCACGCTCGCCGCGGGTGCACATCACAATCCGCACGGCATACTGGGCGCCCACGAGTACGGCGATCACACCGTCGTCCGGGCATTCCGTCCCCACGCGACCAGCGTCGTGGCGCTGGTCGGCGACGACCGGTTTCCCTTGCAGCACATCGATTCCGGGTTGTTCGCCGTCGCGCTGCCGTTCGTCGACCTGGTCGACTACCGGCTCGAGGTGGCCTACGAGGGTTCCGGTCCGCACGTCGTCGCCGACCCGTACCGCTTCCTGCCCACATTGGGCGAGGTGGACCTCCACCTGTTCGCCGAAGGCCGGCACGAACGGCTCTGGGACGTCCTTGGCGCCCACCCTCGTTCGTTCACCACACCCGACGGCGTGGTCAACGGGGTGTCGTTCGCAGTCTGGGCACCCAACGCCAAGGGCGTCAACCTGATCGGCGAGTTCAACGGGTGGACCGGCAACGACGCTCCGATGCGCGTGCTCGGCTCCTCGGGTGTGTGGGAGTTGTTCTGGCCGGACTTCCCGATCAATGGCCTCTACAAGTTCCGGGTGCACGGCGCCGACGGCGTGGTGTCCGATCGTGCCGACCCATTCGCGTTCGGCACCGAAGTGCCTCCCCAGACGGCTTCGCGCGTGACGGTCAGCGATTACACCTGGGACGACGACGAGTGGATGACGCAGCGCCCGAGCCGAAATCCGGTGTTCGAGCCGATGAGCACCCTCGAGGTGCACCTCGGCTCCTGGCGTCCCGGGCTCAGCTACCTGCAGCTCGCGCGCGAGCTGACCGAATACGTTGTCGAGCAAGGCTTCACGCACGTCGAGCTGTTACCCGTCGCCGAACACCCCTTCGGTGGATCGTGGGGCTACCAGGTGACGTCGTACTACGCGCCCTCGTCCCGCTTCGGCACACCCGACGAGTTCCGCGCCGTGGTGGACGCGCTGCACCAGGCCGGTATCGGGGTGATCGTCGACTGGGTGCCTGCCCACTTCCCCAAGGACGCCTGGGCATTGGGCCGATTCGACGGCACGCCGCTCTACGAGCATTCCGACCCCAAGCGCGGCGAGCAACTGGACTGGGGCACCTACGTTTTCGACTTCGGCCGACCGGAGGTACGCAATTTCCTGGTGGCCAACGCGTTGTACTGGCTGCAGGAATTCCACATCGACGGCCTGCGGGTGGATGCGGTCGCATCGATGCTCTACCTGGACTACTCACGCCCCGAGGGCGGTTGGACACCCAACATCTACGGCGGCCGGGAGAACCTGGAGGCCGTGCAGTTCCTGCAGGAGATGAATGCCACGGCACACAAAGTGGCGCCCGGCATCGTCACCATCGCGGAGGAATCGACGTCCTGGCCCGGCGTGACCCGCCCCACCAACCTTGGCGGCCTTGGCTTTTCGATGAAATGGAACATGGGTTGGATGCACGACACGCTGGACTACCTCAGCCGTGATCCGATTTACCGTAACTATCACCACCACGAGATGACCTTTTCGCTGCTGTACGCGTTCAGCGAGAACTATGTGCTGCCACTGAGCCACGACGAGGTGGTGCACGGCAAGGGCACCCTGTGGGGGCGGATGCCGGGCGACAATCACACCAAGGCGGCCGGCCTGCGCAGCCTGCTGGCCTATCAGTGGGCCCACCCCGGCAAGCAATTGCTGTTCATGGGACAGGAATTCGGTCAGCGTGCCGAATGGTCCGAGGAACGCGGCCTGGACTGGTGGCAGCTCGACGAGCAAGGGTTCTCCAACGGTGTCCTGCGGCTGGTGCGCGACATCAACGGGATCTACGCCAGCCACCCGGCACTGTGGAGCCAGGACACCACTCCCGAGGGCTATTCCTGGATCGACGCCAACGACTCCGCTAACAACGTGCTCAGCTTTCTGCGGTATGGCAGCGACGGGTCGGTGATGGCCTGCGTGTTCAACTTCGCGGGCGCCGAGCACAGCGGGTATCGGTTGGGCCTGCCGCAGGCCGGACGGTGGCGGGAAGTGTTGAACACCGACGCGACGATCTACAACGGATCCGGGCGCGGCAACCTCGGAAGTGTCGAGGCCACCGACGAGCCGTGGCACGGACGGCCCGCGTCAGCGGTCATGGTGCTGCCACCCAACTCGGCGATCTGGCTCGAACCCGAGTAGCCGTTCGCGTTCCCCCGCGAGCAGACGCAGAATCGCACTAGAACCGTAGGTTCAGTGCGATTCTGCGTCTGCTCGCCAGGGAATCAGTACAACGCGTTGGCGAGATTGCGCCGGCCGGCGACCACCTCGGGATCGGCCGGGTCGAAGAGCTCGAACAGCTCGATCAGCCGGGTGCGCACCTTGGTGCGGTCGTCACCGGAGGTGCGGCGCACCAAAGCCGTCAGGCGCTCGAACGCCGCGGCGACATCCTGATTGAGGATCTGGACGTCGGCGGCCGCGAATGCGGCTTCGATGTCATCAGGGGCGGCATCGGCGGCGGCGACCGCATCCGGACGCTGCGCGGTTGCGCGCGTGAGGAAATCGATCTGGCGGATGGCCGCCTTGGCTTCCACGCTGCCGGGATCGGCGTCCAGGATCGTCTGGTACGACGCACGCGCCGCCTCGAAGTCACCGGCCTCCAGTTGCTGGCGCGCCTCGGCGAGCACTGGATCCACTTGTTGCGCTTGACCCGAATTCGCCGGCCCTCTGAGCTTTCCGGCAGTCGCATCGAGCAAAGAGTCGATCCAGCTCCGTAACTGATCGGCCGGCTGCGGACCTTGGAAACTCGATACCGGTTGTGCCGCAGCCAAAGCGACCACGGTCGGGACGGCTTGCACCCCGAAGATCCGGGCGATGCCCGGCGCGGCGTCTACGTTCGCGGCGGCCAGCACCCAGGTGCCGTTGTCCTCGGCGGCCAGACCGGACAGCGTCTCGAGCAGGTCGACGCAGACGTCGCTGCGCGGCGACCACAGCAGTACGACGACCGGCACCTCGTCGGAGCGGTTGATCACCTCGTCTTCGAAGTTGGCTTCGGTGACCTGAACGATCCGCACTTCGCCCGGAGCACCGGACTCGGGTGCCGAGGGTGCCGACGGACGACCGGTCGGGCCGGCCGTTGCCTTCTGCTGGGCGCGCTGTTTGAGACCGGACAGGTCGACCGCACCGGCCAACGCTGGCCCGATCGAGGGCCGAGGACGTGTCACGCCGACAAGTCTGTCACGCCGCCTGCACCCACTCGCGGCGGCCTCTGACCGGCGGATATGACCAATCTCACATCGGTGGCCGCGGGCACCTCCCCGCGCCTCGCTAGCAAACGTTTGCTTGGTTACGGAGCACGCAGGATCAACGCGTCACCCTGTCCGCCGGCACCACACAGTGCGGCCACGCCGATGCCCGACCCGCGGCGGGCCAGTTCCAGCGCCACGTGCAGCGTGATCCGGGCGCCCGACATCCCGATCGGGTGCCCGACGGCGATCGCTCCGCCATTGACGTTGACCTTTTCGGGGTCGACGCCGAGTTCCTGGGTGGAGGCCAGGGCCACCGCGGCGAACGCTTCGTTGATCTCCACCACGTCCAGCTGATCGACCGTGATGCCCTCGCGGTCGAGCGCCTTCTTGATTGCGTTGGCAGGCTGGGACTGCAGTGTGGAATCCGGCCCGGCCACCACGCCGTGCGCACCGATCTCGGCCAGCCAGGTCAGCCCCAGTTCCTGGGCCTTCTCCTTCTTCATCACCACCACCGCGGCGGCACCGTCGGAGATCTGGGACGCCGAGCCGGCCGTGATGGTGCCGTCCTTGCGGAACGCGGGCTTGAGCCCGGCCAGCGAATCGGCGGTGGTGTTGGCGCGGATGCCCTCGTCCTCGCTGAACTGCAGAGGATCACCCTTGCGCTGCGGAATCTCCACCGGCACGACCTCGTCGGCGAAAACCCCGTCCTTCCAGGCAGCGGCGGCCTTCTGATGCGACCGGGCCGCGTATTCGTCCTGCTGCTGACGGGTGAACTTGTCGACGTCGTTGCGCTGCTCGGTGAGCGCGCCCATCGGCTGATCGGTGAATACGTCGTGCAGGCCGTCGTAAGCCATGTGGTCCAGCACCGTGACGTCGCCGTACTTGTAGCCCGACCGGCTGTCCATCAACAGGTGCGGCGCCTTGGTCATCGACTCCTGACCACCTGCGACCACGACATCGAACTCACCGGCCCGGATGAGCTGGTCAGCCAGCGCGATGGCGTCAATGCCGGACAGACACATCTTGTTGATGGTGAGTGCCGGCACATCCCAACCGATACCGGCGGCGACCGCGGCCTGGCGCGCCGGCATTTGCCCGGCTCCGGCCGTCAGCACCTGTCCCATGATCACGTACTCGACGAGCGAAGCCGGCACGTTCGCCTTCTCCAGTGCCGCCTTGATCGCGATCCCACCCAGGTCGCTGGCGCTGAAATCCTTGAGCGAACCCATCAATTTCCCGATGGGAGTCCGCGCTCCAGCAACTATCACCGACGTTGTCATCAAACCTCCTACACGCGCACCGAACGGCCGATAGTGCCAACCCGGAGAAGCGGAATCTTTGTTCCGAGGTTACCGTTATGTAATGACGACCGATCAAGTTGACGCCCGTCGCAGTCTTGCTACCTCGCTGGTCACCGGACTCGATCACGTCGGCATTGCAGTCGCCGACCTGGATGCGGCCATTGAGTGGTACAACGACCATCTTGGCATGATCCTGGTGCACGAAGAGATCAACGACGACCAGGGGATTCGCGAGGCGATGCTGGCGGTGCCCGGCACCAGCGCGCAGATCCAGCTGATGGCCCCCCTCGACGAGAATTCGGTGATCGCGAAGTTCATCGACAAGCGCGGCCCGGGCATCCAGCAGCTGGCTTGCCGGACCAGGGATCTGGACGCGATGTGCGAGCAACTGCGCTCGCAGGGTGTCCGGCTGGTCTACGAGGCCCCGCGGCGCGGCACCGCGAACTCCCGGATCAACTTCATCCACCCCAAGGACGCCGGCGGCGTCCTGATCGAGTTGGTGGAGCCGGCTCCCCGCTGACCTAGTACCACTTGCGGGTGGGACCGCGATTGGCGCGGTTGGTCCAACACGGCGTATGCCAGTGCCGACGATCATCGATCGAATCTGGCGATTCGGCTCGCCACACCACCAAATGCGCAACGCCGGAACGGATTTCGTGATCACACCCGGGACAGCGATAGGTCTTGACGGCGCGCGCCGCCGCGACGGGACGCACCTCGTACTCATAACCATCCGGGCCGGTCTCGACTCGCCGCAGCAGCGGCGGCGACGGCGAGGAGGTCCGCGGCGGCGGTTTACGGCGCCGGACCATCAGAACAGCCGGTACTCGTCGCTGTCCATCCCCCGCATTTTGTCGTAATCCAAAGTCAGACAACGGATCCCACGATCGGTTGCCAACGTACGAGCCTGCGGTTTGATCTGCTGGGCGGCAAACACTCCCTTGACCGGAGCCAACACGCTGTCGCGGTTGAGCAACTCGAGGTAGCGGGTCAGCTGCTCGACCCCGTCGATCTCACCGCGGCGCTTGATCTCGACGGCCACCGAGCCACCGTTGGCGTCCCGGCACAGTAGGTCGACGGGGCCGATCGCGGTCATGTACTCGCGGCGGACCAACGTGTACCCCTCACCGAGCAGCTGGACGTGTTCTGCCAGCAATGCCTGCAGGTGGGCCTCGACCCCGTCCTTGACCAACCCCGGGTCGACGCCCAGTTCGTGACTGGAGTCGTGCTCGATCTCCTCGACGGTGATCCGCAACTGCTCGCCGGCCTTGTTCTCCACGACCCATACCGGGCCGGGCTCTTCGGTGAGCCAGCACGGCGGGCTCATCCAGTTGAGCGGCTTGTAGGCGCGGTCGTCGGCGTGCACGCTGACCGAGCCGTCGGCTTTGAAGAGCAGCAGCCTGCGGGCCGACGGAAGATGCGCGGTGAGGCGACCGACGTAGTCGACGGTGCACTGGGCGATCACTAGACGCACCCGACTCACCTTAGAGCGTGCTGCACGGAATAGGCTGACGCCACCATGTCGCCCAAGAAGGCCGCTAAACCGAGCGTTGCGCAGCGCCTGGGACGAGTCCTGGAACGAGTGACCCGCCAAAGCGGTAGGCCCGATACGCCTGCGTACGGCTCCTGGCTGCTCGGGCGCGTCTCGGAAAGCCAGCAGCGGCGTCGGGTGCGCATCCAGATCATCCTGACCTCGATGGTGGTGGGCGCGAACCTGATCGGAATCGTCGTCGCACTACTGCTGGTGACGGTGGCCATCCCGGTGCCCAGCGTGTTCGACAAGGAACTGCTTTGGATCACCTTGGGGGCCTCCCCGGCATACATCGTGCTTGCGCTGGCGGTGGGCACCTACTGGATCACGCGCAGCACCGTACGGGCGCTGCGGTGGGCCATCGAAGAACGCGAGCCGACAGTAGAGGATGAGCGCAATACCTTCCTGGCTCCGTGGCGAGTGGCGATCGTCGACCTGATCCTGTGGGGTGTCGGGGCCGCGCTGCTGACCACGCTCTACGGCTTGGAGAACCGCATCTTCATCCCGCGGTTCATGTTCTCGGTGAGCTTCTGTGGTGTGTTGGTGGCCACCGGGAGCTATCTGCTGGCCGAATTCGCGCTGCGCCCGGTGGCGGCGCAGGCCCTGGAAGCGGGCCCGCCGCCGCGTCGGCTGGCGCCGGGCATCATGGGCCGCACGCTGATGGTCTGGCTGCTCGGCTCGGGTGTGCCGGTCGTGGGCATCGCCTTGGTGGCGATCTTCCAGATCTTGTTACGGAACATGACAGAGACTCAATTCGCCGTCTGCATTCTGTTTGTGGCGGCCGCGACGCTGATCTTCGGTTTCACGCTGATGTGGATCCTGGCCTGGCTGACGGCCACGCCGGTGCGGGTGGTGCGTGCGGCGCTCAGCCGGGTCGAGCGGGGCAACCTGCGCGGTGATCTGGTGGTCTTCGACGGCACCGAACTCGGCGAGCTGCAGCGCGGTTTCAACGCAATGGTGGCCGGGCTGCGAGAGCGCGAGCGGGTGCGCGACCTGTTCGGGCGGCACGTCGGGCGAGAGGTCGCGCTGGCCGCGGAAAAGGAAAAACCCAAACTCGGCGGGGAAGAACGCCATGTGGCGGTGCTGTTCATCGACATCATCGGTTCCACCAAGCTGGTGACCACGGAGCGCCCGTCAGATGTGGTCAAGGTGCTCAACCGGTTCTTCACGATCATCGTCGAAGAGGTCGACCGGCACTGCGGGCTGGTGAACAAGTTCGAAGGCGACGCGTCCCTGGCCATCTTCGGCGCGCCCAATCGCCTGGAAAGACCGGAGGATGCCGCCCTGTCCGCCGCACGCTGCATGGCCGAGCGGCTCGCCCACGAGATACCGGAGTGCAAGGCCGGAATCGGTGTGGCGGCGGGTCAGGTGGTCGCCGGCAACGTTGGCGCCAAGGAGCGGTTCGAATACACCGTGATCGGCGGCCCGGTAAACGAAGCGGCCCGGCTGTGCGAGCTGGCCAAAGACCATCCCGGCAGGTTGCTGGCCTCCTCGGACGCGGTGGAGGGCGCCAGCGAAGAGGAGCGGCAGCACTGGACCCTCGGCGAGGAAGTGACGCTGCGCGGACACGACGAACCGACCCGGCTTGCTTCGCCGGTAAATCCGGTTGATTCCGAGGACTCAATCGACTCACGTTGATGTCGGTTTTCCGCCAGTCATGTCGGCGTTCGGGTGTAATTGTCGAAGGGTGCATGACGATTTCGAACGCTGCTATCGGGCGGTCCAGGCCAAGGACGCCCGGTTCGACGGCTGGTTCGTCATCGCGGTACTGACCACGCGGATCTATTGCCGGCCCAGTTGTCCGGTGCGGCCCCCGTTGGCCCGCAACGTGCGTTTCCTACCGACGGCCGCCGCCGCCCAGCGAGAGGGCTTTCGAGCCTGCAAGAGATGCCGTCCGGACGCGTCGCCGGGTTCGCCGGAGTGGAATGTGCGCGGCGACATCGTCGCGCGTGCCATGCGACTGATCGCCGACGGCACCGTGGACCGCGAAGGCGTAACGGGCCTGGCCACTCACCTGGGGTACACGACCCGACAGGTGGAACGGTTGCTGCACGCCGAGGTCGGTGCCGGGCCGCTCGCGCTGGCCCGCGCCCAGCGCATGCAGACCGCGCGGGTGCTGATCGAAACCACCGACCTGCCGTTCGGCGACGTCGCGTTCGCCGCCGGCTTTTCCAGCATCCGGCAGTTCAACGACACCGTCCGCCTGGTGTGCGACAGTACGCCGACGGCGTTGCGCCAACGCGCCGCGGCGCGGTTTCGGTCGACCCGGACGGTGTCGGCAGGAGCGGTGTCGCTGCGACTGCCGGTGCGCACACCCTTCGCCTACGAGGGTGTCTTCGGGCATCTGGCCGCCACCGCCGTGCCGGGTTGCGAAGAGGTCCGCGACGGCGCCTACCGGCGCTCGCTGCGGCTCACGTGGGGAAACGGCATCGTCAGCCTGAACCCGGCTCCAGATCATGTGCGCTGCCAGTTGGTGCTCGACGACTTCCGGGATCTCACCACCGCGACGGCCCGGTGCCGGCGGTTGCTCGACCTCGACGCGGATCCTGAAGCGGTGGTCGAAGCGCTCAGCGCGGACCCCGATCTGGGACCGGTAGTCGTCAAGGCGCCCGGGCAACGGATTCCCCGCACCGTCGACGAAGCCGAGCTCGCGGTTCGGACGGTGCTGGGCCAGCAGGTGTCGACGAAGGCCGCCCGTACCCACGCCGCTCGGCTGGTTGCGGCCTACGGGCAGCCGGTGCACGACGGCGCGGGCGGGCTGACCCACACCTTCCCCTCCGTTGAGCAGTTGGCCGACATCGACCCTGCCCATCTGGCCGTCCCGAAAACACGCAAACGCACCCTGCACGTTTTGATCGGCGCTATCGCCGACGGCAGCATAAGCCTGGACCCCGGATGCGACTGGATACGCACGCGGCGGCAGCTGATCGACCTCCCCGGCGTCGGGCCCTGGACGGCGGAGATCATCGCGATGCGCGGGTTGGGCGACCCCGACGCATTCCCGGCCAGTGACCTCGGACTGAAGCTAGCCGCGAAGCGGTTGTGCCTGCCGTCGCAGGAACGTGCTCTGCTCGAGCACAGCGCCCGCTGGCGGCCCTGGCGTTCCTACGCCACCCAGCATCTGTGGACCACCCTCGAGCACCCGGTCAACCAATGGCCGCCGCCGGAAGACCTGAAGGAGATTGCATGATCACCTACCGCACCATCGACAGCCCGATCGGACCGCTCACCCTGGCCGGACAGGACGGGGTGCTGACGAATCTACGCATGGTGGATCAGACCTACGAACCCAGCCGTGCCGGCTGGGTACTCGATGACAGCGCATTCGTCAGTGCGGCCAAGCAACTCAATGCCTATTTCGCGGGCGAGCTCATCGATTTCGATATCGAAATGGAGCTGCGGGGTACGCAATTCCAGCAGCGGGTCTGGCGGGCGCTGTTGACCATTCCGTATGGCGAAACCAGGTCGTACGGGGAAATCGCCGAGCAGATCGGTGCGCCCGGCGCAGCGCGCGCCGTCGGACTGGCCAATGGCCACAACCCGATCGCGATTATCGTCCCGTGCCACCGAGTGATCGGCGCGAGTGGGAAATTAACGGGATATGGCGGCGGATTGGACCGGAAACAGACCCTACTCGCACTGGAAAAGCGACGTGCGCCGGCGGACCTGACCTTGTTCGATTAATTGCCCCCGCGGCTTTCACGTCTGCTCACCGAGATAAGCCGCCGGCGCGCCGAACGTGGGGCTTATGCACGGATTTCGCGCATTTCCCCGCCATAAGGCCCACGTTCGGCGCAATAAGTTCCGGGAATGCAAAAACACCCCCTTTGCAGGGGGTGTTTTTGTGTGTTCGGCGGTGTCCTACTCTTCCACCCGAAAAGGGCAGTACCATCGGCGCTGACAGGCTTAGCTTCCGGGTTCGGGATGGGACCGGGCGTTTCCCTGTCGCTGTGGCCGCCGTAACTCTATTTAAATTTGTGTTGATGGGGGGTGTGGTGCCCACGACTAAAAGCCGTGGCACTGGATATGTGGTTGCGAGTTTGGTTGTGTTGTAAGTTTTCGGCCGGTTAGTGCCAGTTCCCTACACTCATTGCTGAGCTTCCAGGTCTGGCCTATCAATCCTGTGTTCTGCAGGGGGCCTTATCCCTCCTAGAGGGTGAGAAGCCTAATCTTGGAGAAGGTTTCCCGCTTAGATGCTTTCAGCGGTTATCCTTGCCGAACGTGGCTATCCAGCGGTGCTCCTGGTGGAACAACTGGTGGACCAGAGGTTCGTCCGTCCCGGTCCTCTCGTACTAGGGACAGGTTTCCTCAAGCTTCTGACGCGCGCGGCGGATAGAGACCGAACTGTCTCACGACGTTCTAAACCCAGCTCGCGTGCCGCTTTAATGGGCGAACAGCCCAACCCTTGGGACCTGCTCCAGCCCCAGGATGCGACGAGCCGACATCGAGGTGCCAAACCATCCCGTCGATATGGACTCTTGGGGAAGATCAGCCTGTTATCCCCGGGGTACCTTTTATCCGTTGAGCGACACCCCTTCCACTCGGGGGTGCCGGATCACTAATCCCGACTTTCGTCCCTGCTTGACTTGTAGGTCTCGCAGTCAAGCTCCCTTGTGCATTTACACTCAACACCTGATTGCCGTCCAGGTTGAGGGAACCTTTGGGCGCCTCCGTTACATTTTAGGAGGCAACCGCCCCAGTTAAACTACCCACCAGGCACTGTCCGTGAACCGGATATACGGTTCGACGTTAGGTGTCCAATACGATCAGAGTGGTATTTCAACAACGACTCCACTCGAACTGGCGTCCGAGCTTCAAAGTCTCCCACCTATCCTACACAAACCGTACCGAACAACAATACCAAGCTATAGTGAAGGTCCCGGGGTCTTTTCGTCCTGCCGCGCGTAACGAGCATCTTTACTCGTAGTGCAATTTCGCCGAGTCTATGGTTGAGACAGTTGAGAAGTCGTTACGCCATTCGTGCAGGTCGGAACTTACCCGACAAGGAATTTCGCTACCTTAGGATGGTTATAGTTACCACCGCCGTTTACTGGGGCTTAAATTCTCCGCTTCACCCTTACGAGTTAACGGGTCCTCTTAACCTTCCAGCACCGGGCAGGCGTCAGTCCGTATACATCGTCTTGCGACTTCGCACGGACCTGTGTTTTTAGTAAACAGTCGCTTCTCACTGGTTTCTGCGACCGGCTTCCGCTCCCACCGCAAGGGTGTTCACGACATGCCGGCCCCCCTTCTCCCGAAGTTACGGGGGTATTTTGCCGAGTTCCTTAACCATAGTTATCTCGTACGCCTTGGTATTCTCTACCTGACCACCTGTGTTGGTTTGGGGTACGGGCCGTGTGTGAACTCGCTAGAGGCTTTTCTTGGCAGCAGAGGATCACCGAATTCGCCTCAATCGGCTATGCGTCACCTCTCAGGATTAATGAGCGACGGATTTGCCTATCGCTCTCCCTACGGGCTTGCCCCAGTATTACCACTGACTGGTACGGCTACCTTCCTGCGTCACCCCTTCGCTTGACTACTACCACCCGGGGTCCCACGCAGCCGGTCACCGTCGCACCCCGAAGGGATTGATCAGCGACCATTTGGGTGGTTAGCACAGATGATTCATCACGGGCGCGCACACACGGGTACGGGAATATCAACCCGTTGTCCATCGACTACGCCTGTCGGCCTCGCCTTAGGTCCCGACTCACCCTGGGCGGACTGGCCTGGCCCAGGAACCCTTGGTCTTTCGGCGGGCAAGGTTCTCACTTGCCTATTCGCTACTCATGCCTGCATTCTCACTCCCCCACCCTCCACCGGCGGTTACCCGACGGCTTCGCTGAATGAGGGACGCTCCCCTACCCACACCTACATACGTAGATGTGCCGCGGCTTCGGCGGTGTGCTTGAGCCCCGCTACATTATCGGCGCACAATCACTTGACCAGTGAGCTATTACGCACTCTTTCAAGGGTGGCTGCTTCTAAGCCAACCTCCTGGTTGTCTCTGCGACTGCACATCCTTTTCCACTTAGCACACGCTTTGGGGCCTTAGCCGGCGATCTGGGCTGTTTCCCTTTCGACGTACGGAGCTTATCCCCCGCCGTCTCACTGCCACGCTTGACACCACGGCATTCGGAGTTTGGCTGACGTCAGTAACCTAGTAGGGCCCATCGGCCATCCAGTAGCTCTACCTCCGTGGTGAACCACGCAACGCTGCACCTAAATGCATTTCGGGGAGAACCAGCTATCACGGAGTTTGATTGGCCTTTCACCCCTACCCACAGCTCATCCCCTCAGTCTTCAACCTAAGTGGGTTCGGGCCTCCACGCGGTCTTACCCGCGCTTCACCCTGGCCATGGGTAGATCACTCCGCTTCGGGTCCAGAACATGCCACTACACCCCTTACGGGGATGCGCCCTATTCAGACTCGCTTTCGCTGCGGCTACCCCACACGGGTTAACCTCGCGACATGTCCCTGACTCGCAGGCTCATTCTTCAAAAGGCACGCCATCACCCCACGAGGAGGCTCTGACGGATTGTAGGCACACGGTTTCAGGTACTCTTTCACTCCCCTCCCGGGGTACTTTTCACCATTCCCTCACGGTACTAATCCGCTATCGGTCATCGAGAAGTATTTAGGCTTACCGGGTGGTCCCGGCAGATTCACAGCAAATTCCACGGGCTCGCTGCTACTCGGGAGGTTGATCAAGGCAGGTGTCGAGTTTTCGCGTACCGGGCTCTCACCGTCTGCGGCAGACCATCCCAGGCCACTTCCGCTAACTACGACACTTTTTTACTGCCCCTCAGCCAGGTAGAGCTGAGAAGATCATTCCCACAACCCCGCACACACAACCCCTACCCGGTATCACATGCATGCGGTTTAGCCATTTTCCGCGTTCGCTCGCCACTACTAGCGGAATCACAATTGTTTTCTCTTCCTACGGGTACTGAGATGTTTCACTTCCCCGCGTTCCCCCCCGCACCCTATATATTCAGGTACGGGTAACACGACATCACTCGTGCTGGGTTTCCCCATTCGGAAATCCTCGGATCAACGCTCGGTTGACAGCTCCCCGAGGCATATCGCAGCCTCCCACGTCCTTCATCGGCTCTCGATGCCAAGGCATCCACCATGCGCCCTTAGACACTTACAAACACTACAAAAACCAAAGAATTTAAAATTGCACAAAAGAACACGCCACCGCGAACGGCGACGCGATCAGTTGATGCTCGCAACCACTATCCAGTTCTCAAACACCACACCCCACCACCAAGATGGAGGGACAACACTTCGTGCTAGCGCCCGAGTGTTGTCTCAGGACCCAATAGTGTGTCTGGCTTGCTTGTTGTTGTGCACCCAGCCCTCGTCCACTACAGACGAGAACTCCACACGGCCTGCATCCCACCAATTGGGATGCTTTCGTGGTGCTCCTTAGAAAGGAGGTGATCCAGCCGCACCTTCCGGTACGGCTACCTTGTTACGACTTCGTCCCAATCGCCGATCCCACCTTCGACAGCTCCCTCCCAAAGGGTTAGGCCACTGGCTTCGGGTGTTACCGACTTTCATGACGTGACGGGCGGTGTGTACAAGGCCCGGGAACGTATTCACCGCAGCGTTGCTGATCTGCGATTACTAGCGACTCCGACTTCACGGGGTCGAGTTGCAGACCCCGATCCGAACTGAGACCGGCTTTAAAAGGATTCGCTTAACCTCGCGGCATCGCAGCCCTTTGTACCGGCCATTGTAGCATGTGTGAAGCCCTGGACATAAGGGGCATGATGACTTGACGTCATCCCCACCTTCCTCCGAGTTGACCCCGGCAGTCTCTCACGAGTCCCCGGCATTACCCGCTGGCAACATGAGACAAGGGTTGCGCTCGTTGCGGGACTTAACCCAACATCTCACGACACGAGCTGACGACAGCCATGCACCACCTGCACACAGGCCACAAGGGAACCGACATCTCTGCCGGCGTCCTGTGCATGTCAAACCCAGGTAAGGTTCTTCGCGTTGCATCGAATTAATCCACATGCTCCGCCGCTTGTGCGGGCCCCCGTCAATTCCTTTGAGTTTTAGCCTTGCGGCCGTACTCCCCAGGCGGGGTACTTAATGCGTTAGCTACGGCACGGATCCCAAGGAAGGAAACCCACACCTAGTACCCACCGTTTACGGCGTGGACTACCAGGGTATCTAATCCTGTTCGCTCCCCACGCTTTCGCTCCTCAGCGTCAGTTACTGCCCAGAGACCCGCCTTCGCCACCGGTGTTCCTCCTGATATCTGCGCATTCCACCGCTACACCAGGAATTCCAGTCTCCCCTGCAGTACTCCAGTCTGCCCGTATCGCCCGCACGCTCACAGTTAAGCCGTGAGATTTCACGAACAACGCGACAAACCACCTACGAGCTCTTTACGCCCAGTAATTCCGGACAACGCTCGCACCCTACGTATTACCGCGGCTGCTGGCACGTAGTTGGCCGGTGCTTCTTCTCCACCTACCGTCAATCCGAGAAAACCCGGACCTTCGTCGATGGTGAAAGAGGTTTACAACCCGAAGGCCGTCATCCCCCACGCGGCGTCGCTGCATCAGGCTTGCGCCCATTGTGCAATATTCCCCACTGCTGCCTCCCGTAGGAGTCTGGGCCGTATCTCAGTCCCAGTGTGGCCGGACACCCTCTCAGGCCGGCTACCCGTCGTCGCCTTGGTAGGCCGTCACCCCACCAACAAGCTGATAGGCCGCGGGCCCATCCCACACCGCAAAAGCTTTCCACCACAGGACATGCATCCCGTGGTCCTATCCGGTATTAGACCCAGTTTCCCAGGCTTATCCCGAAGTGCAGGGCAGATCACCCACGTGTTACTCACCCGTTCGCCACTCGAGTACCCCCGAAGGGGCCTTTCCGTTCGACTTGCATGTGTTAAGCACGCCGCCAGCGTTCGTCCTGAGCCAGGATCAAACTCTCCAAACAAAAACCCCTCGATAACGAGGTGAATTCACAATCAGAGAAAATCTGACCTAACAAAAAGACACCATGAACTGGCATCAAATTAAAGCGACTACACCCACACACGGGGGGTGTGAGATGCAGTCAAAAAAACAACAACAAATAAAAACACCAAACACACTATTGAGTTCTCAAACAACACTTCTAGCTTGTTTTGCGCCCGTTTTGGGGCAACCCTGCCAGCTTAATACAGATCCGGCAGGAGAGTCAAGCCCCGGTTTCGATCTCCTCCTTGGGAGGTGACCGCGCCTGGTGGGCGTTGAACTGTTGGTAGCTACTGTACCCGCTCGATCTCAGCTCCCAAAATCCCCAGGTTCTCAACGAATAACGGGTAGCCACGGTCGATGTGGAAGACGTCGTGCACCTCGGTGTCGCCGTCCGCGACGAGGCCCGCGAGCACCAAGCCGGCGCCCGCGCGAATGTCCGAACACCACACCGGCGCGCTCGAAAGTTGCGGAAGACCGCGCACCACGGCGTGATGGCCGTCGGTGCGCGCATCCGCCCCCAATCGGATCATTTCCTCGACGAATCGGAAGCGCGCTTCGAAGACGTTCTCGGTAATCATCGAAGTTCCGTCGGCAATCGACGCCAGTGCGATCGCCATTGGCTGGAGATCGGTGGGAAATCCGGGGAACGGCAGCGTGGCCACGTTCACTGCTTTGGGCCGCTCGTACTGGGCGATCCGGAAGCTGCTGTCGGTTTGGGTGACCGTGGCACCCGCATCGTGCAGCTTATGCAGCACCAACTGCAGGTGGGACGGATCTATTCCCGTCACGGTGATGTCGCCGCGGGTCATCGCGGCGGCAATGCCCCAGGTGGCGGCGACGATGCGGTCGCCGATGACGCGGTGCTCGGTCGGATGCAGCCGCGGCACCCCAGTAATGGTCATCGTCGGCGAGCCGGCGCCTTCCACCTGAGCGCCCATCTGGTTCAGCATGGTGCACAGGTCGACCACGTCGGGTTCGCGGGCGGCATTGTGGATGGTGGTGACACCCTCGGCCACGACGGCGGCCATCAGGATGTTCTCGGTGGCGCCGACCGAGGGGAATTCGAGCTGAATTTCGGCCCCTCGCAACGTATCTGCTTGCGCCACCACGCAGCCGTGTTCGATGTTGCACTGCGCGCCCAGTTGCCGCAGGCCGGCCTGGTGCATGTCCAGCGGTCGCGACCCGATCGCGTCACCGCCGGGCAACGCGACCCTGGCCTTCTTGCAGCGGCCGACCAGCGGACCCAGCACGCACACCGAGGCGCGGAACTGGCGCACCGCCGCGAAGTCCGCGTCGTATTTCGGTTCGTCGGGCGAGGTGATGCGGGCTACGTCGCCGTCGAGCTCGACGGTGGCCCCCAGACCCCGCAGGACCTCAGCCATCAGCGGCACATCAAGAATGTCGGGGCAGTTGGTGATGGTGCTGGTGCCCTCGGCCAGCAGGGTCGCGGCCATCAACTTGAGCACACTGTTTTTAGCGCCCCCAACAGCGACTTCGCCTGACAACCGGTTGCCACCAGTCACCACGAATCGCTCCGCCACCCGCGTCAGTCTAGTGAAGCGGTATCGGGTTGTCAGTCAGGCCAGAGGCGTACGGGCGGTGATCCCCGGTACGGTTTTGCTCATGGCAGTGCATCTGACCCGCATATATACCCGGACGGGTGACGACGGGACGACGGGATTGAGCGATTTCTCACGGGTCGCCAAGACCGACGCTCGCCTGGTGGCTTACGCGGACTGCGACGAGGCCAATTCCGCAATCGGCGTGGCCGTCGCGCTGGGCGGTCCCGACGAGGCACTCGCCGACGTGCTGCGTCAGATACAGAACGATCTGTTCGACGCCGGCGCTGACCTGTCGACCCCGGTGGTCGAGAATCCGAAGTATCCCCCCCTGCGCATCAGCCAGGACTACATCGACCGGCTCGAGCGCTGGTGTGACACCTACAACGAGAATCTGCCGGCACTGAATTCCTTTGTGCTGCCCGGCGGTTCGGCGCTGTCGGCACTGCTGCACGTGGCTCGTACCGTGGTCCGCCGTGCGGAGCGCTCGGCGTGGGCGGCCGTCGACGCGCACCCGGACGGGGTGAGCGTGCTGCCGGCGAAGTACCTGAACCGTTTGTCGGACCTGCTGTTCATCCTGTCCCGGGTGGCCAATCCGGCGGGCGACGTGCTGTGGCGTCCGGGCGGCGGCAAGGATGCCGAGCGGGAGAACGCGCGCGAACGTCACACGCCGCGGCGGCGGGAGCGCGGCGACGGCCGCGACTCCAGCCATGACTGAAACGCTGTCAAAGCCCCTCGGTCCAAAGCGATTTCGTAACCCTCACGTCGGTCCTGGGTGGTGTCACGCAATTCCAGCACCACGATCTCCTCGGTCATGATGTCGAATTCGTCGCCGCGTGGCGCCCGCCGGCCCACCACTTCCACCCCGCGTCGGCTCAGCCGGCGATCCGGCCACAGGCGCAGACTGGACAGTCGGTAGTACGCGGCTTCGCCGCCGCGATAGCGGATCATGCCGTGGCGCCAGCCATGTCCACCCACCGCGGGGATGTCGCGCATGATGGCTGCCGTTCCGCCCTGGCGCAGTTTCCACAATCGGTAGCTCAGCGCGAGGACGGCGGTCCCCAACAGAACGACAAGGACGACGAGCACGACCATGCCGACCATGGGCGCGCTCATCTTCGTTCGATCAGTCGAGCGCGCCGATGGCGCGCAACCTCGCACGCCCCCGAGCCGCGGTCTTCTCGTCGTCGGACTCCGAATCCTGCCTGGCCGAGCTCTCGTCGATCTCCGACTCGAATTCGGCGGTCTCCGCAAGGATCGTGACACCCTCCTCGGTTACCGACATGAATCCACCGTCGATGGCGACGCGCAGATCGTCCTCACCCTCGCGCTCCACCCGCACCATCGCGTCGTCGACCAATTGCGCCACCAACGGAATGTGGTGCGGCAGGATGCCGATCTCACCGACGGTGGTGCGGGTGAACAGAAACGTCGCTTCGCCCGACCAGATCTCACGGTCGACAGCGACGATCGCCACATTCATTTCCGCCACGTCACACCACCTCTTGCCTCACCCGCAGGTCGAATCACAGCTTGACGTCGAAGGTCTCGGCCTTCTTGGCCAAGTCGTCGAGTCCACCGATCAGGAAGAACGCCTGCTCGGGCACGTGGTCGAAGTCGCCCTTGGTCAGCTTGTCGAAAGCCTCGATGGTCTCCTTGACCGGCACCGTCGAACCAGGCTGTCCGGTGAACTGCTCGGCCGCCATCATGTTCTGCGACAGGAAACGCTCGATCCGGCGCGCGCGGTTGACCAACTGCTTGTCCTCTTCGGACAGCTCGTCCACACCGAGGATGGCAATGATGTCCTGAAGGTCCTTGTAGCGCTGCAGGATTCGGATGACTTCCTGGGCGACGCGGTAGTGCTCGTCACCAACCACGCTGGGGTCCAGGATGGTCGAGCTCGACGCCAGCGGGTCCACCGCCGGGAAGATGCCCTTGGAGAAGACCGAACGCGACAGCTCGGTGGTGGCGTCCAGGTGGGCGAACGTGGTCGCCGGGGCCGGGTCGGTGTAGTCGTCGGCCGGCACGTAAACCGCCTGCATCGACGTAATCGACTTGCCTCGGGTCGAGGTGATGCGCTCCTGCAACTCGCCCATCTCGTCGGCCAGCGTGGGCTGGTATCCCACCGCCGAAGGCATCCGGCCGAGCAGAGTCGACACCTCGGAACCGGCCTGGGTGAAACGGAAGATGTTGTCGATGAACAGCAACACGTCCTGGCCGGCCTCGTCGCGGAACCACTCCGCCATGGTCAGCGCGGACAACGCCACCCGCATACGGGTGCCGGGCGGCTCGTCCATCTGACCGAACACCAACGCGGTGTCCTTGAGCACGTCGGCTTCCTGGAGCTCGACCCAGAGGTCGTTGCCCTCACGGGTGCGCTCCCCCACGCCGGCGAAAACCGAAGTACCACCGAAGTTTCGGGCAATACGGTTGATCATCTCCTGGATCAACACCGTCTTGCCCACGCCGGCACCACCGAACAGTGCGATCTTGCCGCCACGCACGTAAGGCGTCAGCAGGTCGACGACCTTCAGGCCGGTCTCGAGCATTTCGGTCCGGGGTTCGAGTTCCTCGAACGACGGCGGCTTGCGGTGAATGGACCAGTGGTCGAAGTCTTCGCCGTAGCCCTCTTCGTCCAGGCAGTGGCCCAGGGCGTTGAAGACATGGCCCTTGACGCCCTCACCGACCGGCACCGTGATCGACTTACCGGAGTCGGTGACCTCGACGCCGCGCACCAGGCCGTCGGTGGGCTGCATCGAGATGGCACGCACCAGGTTGTCACCGAGGTGCTGCGCGACCTCAAGCGTGAGGGTCTTTTTCAGCGACTCGTGATCAATCTGGGCATTGAGGGCGTTGAACAGTTCCGGCACGGAGCCCCGCGGAAACTCGACGTCGACGACCGGTCCGGTGATCCGGACCACCCGGCCGTTGGTGTCGGAACTTCCCGACTTGTTCTCGGTCTTCTCGTCAGTAGCAGTCATGATGTGTACTTCGCTTCCTCGTGGGGCTACTTGGCGGCGTCAGCGAGCGCGTTTGCGCCACCGACGATTTCGCTGATCTCTTGGGTGATTTGGGCTTGGCGCTCGCGGTTGGCTTGCAGCGTCAGATCTTTGATGAGGTCGTCGGCATTGTCGGTGGCCGACTTCATCGCGCGCTGACGCGAAGCCAGCTCCGATGCGGCGGATTCCAGCAACGCCGCGTACACCCGAGTGGTGATGTACCTCGGCAGCAGCGCGTCGAACAACGTTGTCGCGTCGGGCTCGAACGAGTACAGCGTGGACGGCCCGGTGTCTTCCTCGACGTACTCCACAACCAGCGGAGCCATCCGGTGGGCGACCGCCGCCTGGGACATCATCGACTTGAATTCCGAGTACACGATGTGCAATTCGTCGACGCCCTGGACCTCGTCCTGGTTGCCTTCGTCGTCGTCCTCGCCCTTCATGAAGGCATCCACCAGCGCCGCACTGATTTCGGCGGCGTTCTCCACCTGGGGTTGTTCGGAGAAACCCGACCACGACTCGACGATGTCCCAGTTCCGGAACGAGAAGTAGTTCTGCGCTTTGCGTCCCACGGTGTAGAGGACGGGCTGCTTGCCTTCTTCCCGCAACAGCGAGAACAGTTCCTCGGACCGCCGGAAAATGCTCGAGTTGTACGCACCGCACAGCCCGCGGTCGGACGACAGCACCAACACACCGGCCCGCTTCGGGTTCTCCCGCTCGACGAGCAACGGGTGGTCCAGAGCGGCTTCGGCCGACAGCGTGTACAGCATGGTGGTGATCTGCAGGGTGTACGGCCGTGCGGCTTGCAACCTCGTCTGCGCTTTACCGATGCGCGAAGTCGCAATCAGCTCTTGGGCTTTGGTGATCTTTTTGATCGACCCCGCCGAGCGGATCCTCGACCGTAGTTCGCGGAGTGTGGCAGCCATTGTTAGCTACTTCGTGTCCTTCTTTTCCTGGTCCTTGGGCTTTTCTTTCTTGACCTGGACCGATTCCTTGCCCACTTCGTCTTCGTCGAGGGGCTCGACGTGCTCGTCGCGCACCACCGACTCGCCATCGCTGGCGGAGAAGCCCTTCTTGAAGTGGTTGATGATGTCGGTCAGCTTCTCTTCGTCCTCTTCGCCGAGCTTCTTGCTCTTGCGAACCTGCTCGAGGAACCCTTCTTCGGACGCCTTCATGTGGTCCAGGAGCTCGGATTCGAAGCGCTTGACGTCCTCGACCGGCACCGAGTCCAGGTGACCGCCGGTACCCAGGAAGATCGAGACCACCTGCTCCTCAACGGGCATTGGCTGGAACTGTGGCTGCTTGAGCAGCTCCACCAGCCGCTCACCGCGAGCCAGCTGCTTCTTGGAGGTGTCGTCGAGGTCGGAGGCGAAAGCAGCGAAGGATTCCAGTTCGCGGTACTGCGACAGGTCCAGACGCAGCGAGCCGGCCACCTCCTTCATCGCCTTGATCTGCGCGGCGCCACCGACGCGGGACACCGAGGAACCGACGTTGATGGCCGGCCGGACCCCCTGGTTGAACAGGTCGGACTCCAGGAAGCACTGCCCGTCGGTGATCGAGATGACGTTGGTCGGAATGTAGGCCGAGATGTCATTGGCCTTGGTCTCGATCACCGGAAGGCCGGTCAGCGAGCCGCCGCCGAGATCGTCGGAGAGCTTGGCGCAGCGCTCCAACAACCGCGAGTGCAGGTAGAACACGTCACCCGGGAACGCCTCGCGGCCCGGCGGGCGGCGCAGCAGCAGCGAGATGGCGCGGTAGGCGTCGGCGTGCTTGGTCAGGTCGTCGAACACGATGAGGACGTGCTTGCCCTCGTACATCCAGTGCTGGGCGATCGCCGAACCCGTGTACGGCGCAAGCCATTTGAAGCCGGCGGAGTCGGACGCCGGAGCGGCGACGATGGTGGTGTAGTCCATCGCGCCGCCCTCTTCGAGTGCCTGGCGCACCGCGGCGATGGTGGTGCCCTTCTGCCCGATGGCCACGTAGACGCAGCGCACCTGCTGCTTCTCGTCGTCGGTTTCCCAGTTCTTGCGCTGGTTGAGGATGGTGTCGACGCAGACCGCGGTCTTGCCGGTCTTGCGGTCACCGATGATCAGCTGACGCTGCCCGCGGCCGATGGGGGTCATCGCGTCGATGGCCTTGATGCCGGTCTGCAGTGGTTCTTTCACGCCCTGCCGCTGCACCACGGACGGGGCCTGCAGCTCGAGTGCGCGGCGGGTGTCGGTCTCGATGTCGCCGCCGCCGTCGATCGGGTGACCCAGCGGGTCGACGACCCGACCCAGGTATCCGTCGCCCACCGGAACCGACAGCACCTCTCCGGTGCGCTTGACCTGCTGGCCCTCTTCGAGCTGCTCGAAGTCACCCAGGATGACCGCACCGATGCTGTGCTCGTCGAGGTTCAGGGCGACACCGAGGACACCCCCGGTGAACTCGAGCAGTTCCTGAGTCATCACCGACGGCAGACCCTCGACGTGCGCGATGCCGTCCCCGGCGTCGACGACGGTGCCGACCTCTTCCCGAGAGGTCTCCGAGGTAAAGGACTCTACGTACTCTTCAATTGCGCTCTGGATGTCATTAGCGGAGATTGTCAACTCGGCCATGGCTTTTCGTCTTCCTACTTCGGGGTTGGTGCTGACTGGTTCGGGTTGTGTCGGGCTTCGTTGATCTGCTGCGGGTACTCGTTTGTCAATCCGGTAATTGGGCCTCGGCTGCGGCCAACCGCGACTTGAGCGTTCCATCGATAATCTCGTCGCCCACAGCGATCAAGAGGCCACCGAGCAGTTCCTCGTCGGTCTGCAACTGGACCGTGACCGGATGACCGTAGATGCGGCTGAGCACTTCGGTCAGACGCGTGCGTTGTGCGTCGCTGAGCTCGGCCGCGGCACTGACCTGAGCGACGACCTCACCGCGACGGGCCACCGCGACCTCAGCAAGGAGCTGCAGCGCCTCATCGGCGGTCTGGTGACCGCGCAACAGGTCGATCGTGTGTGAAAGCAGCTTGGCCGCAACCGGATCGACACCACCGCCGGCGCTGTCCAGGACCTTGTTGAGCAGGCCCACCCGACCTTCGGCCGGGGTGGTGTGGTCACCCAGCAGGATGGCCAGCCGAGGCTGCGCGTCGATGATGCGGGACACCCGGAACAACTGGTCTTCGACCTCGTCGACCTTGTCGTTGCGTTCGGCGACCGCCAGCAACGCCTGACGCGAAAGGTGCTCGACCGCATCCACCAGGTCGGCGTTGGCCGACCAGCGCTCCGCGACGGCCGTCCGCAGCACGCCGAGCGTGGAATCGGCGACCTTGCCGTCGAGCAGCCGCTCCAGCAACTTGACCCGAGGGCCCGAATCCTCGGCCGGCACGGTGAGGTAACGGGTGACCACCGTTTCGCGGTGCAGCAGTTTGGCCACCGAGACCAGTTCGTCCGCAAGCGATGTGAGGCCGTCGTCGTCCAGATCGCTGACGGCGGAATCGAACTGGTCCACCACGTTGGTCAGCGCGAGGCGACTCGACGAGCGCATCTTGGCCAGTACCGGATACTCGACGTCGGCCTCTTCCGGCGCCATTTGGTCGAGCTCGTCGAGGAAGCGGTCGACGGTGGCTGCCTGCTGGTCCTTGTCTGCGACGAAGCTGCGCACCAAATCCCCGGCCTGGCGGACGGATTCGTGCCCCAACTCCAAGCGGAGCTGGCGGCTCAGTTGCGCACGCAGCAGTTCGGTCTGCCGAACGCCTTGCGCTTTGATGCGTTCCGCTTCGGAATCGGCCTGCGCCTTCATCTGCTCGGCAATACGTTCGGAGTCGGCCTTGGCCTCCTCGACGAGGCGCTCGGCCTCCTCTTTGGCGGACTGTACGGCCTTGCTGTGCGCCGTCGTCGACTCGGTCAGCCGCTGCGCGGCCTTTTCCGAATCTTTCAACTGCTGGCGCACCATCTCCTGCCGGTCGGTCATCAGTTTGCGCACCGGCGGCACGACGTACCGCCAGACCAGCGCCACGATGGCCGCGAACCCGATCAGCTGTCCGATAAATGTCGACATATGGTTGGCTACCTGGTCGCTGTTGAGGGGGTGACGTCGACTCCGAGGATCCGACTGGCCAGCGTCGCCGACATGGCACCCACGTTGGCCCGCAAATCCATCTCCACGGCGTCCCTCTCCCGCTTCAATTGCTCATTGGCCTGGGCCAGTGACTCCGCCACCTGCTGTTCGGCACGAGCGCGGGCGTCCTCGACTGTCTTGCGGCCGTCGATCCGGGCGTTGTCGCGGTAGGACCCCGCCTCGAGCCGGGCTTCCTTCATCGCTTCTTCGTAGTCGGCGTCGGCGGCAGCAAACTGCTCGGACGACTTCTTGTTGTCCGCCTGCGTCTTGGCGACCATCGCCTCGCGCTCCCGCAACACCTTCAGGATCGACGGCACGACGAATTTGCTGATGACGCCGAGCACAATCAGGAAGATGGCCAGCACGAAAAAGAACGTGCCGTTCGGGATGAGGAAGTTGCTTCCGCCGCCCTCTGCCGAGAACCTCACCGTCGAAGCAACGGTGCGCACTTGCCCGTTAGGACCCATCTCAGCGAATTACTTGACGGGAGTGGCAAAGACGAACAGCGCCATGAACGCCAGGTTGATGAAGTAGGCCGCCTCAACCAGACCGACGGTGATGAAGAACGGAGTGAACAGCCGTCCCTGCGCCTCGGGCTGACGGGCGACGCCGGCGATCAGCGCGTTACCGGCAACACCGTCACCGATACCGGCGCCGATGGCGCCACCGGCCATGATCAGTCCACCGCCGATGAGGGCGCCGGCAGCGATTGTGGGGTCCATTTTCTTATCCTCCTTGATAACTCTGGTAGCGGTTTACCAGGATTTTTTTAGTGGTGGTCTTCGTCTAGTTCCATGGATTGGCTGAAGTACAGGATCGTCAACAGCGCAAAGATGAAGGCCTGGATGGCGCCGACGAACAGGTCGAAGGACTTCCAGATCGCGTTCGGCAGCCACAGGATGTAGGGCGGGAACATCGCGATCAGCGCGACCAGGATGCCGCCGGCAAAGATGTTGCCGAAGAGTCGCAGCGACAACGAGATTGGCTTGGCTAGTTCTTCGACGACGTTGATCGGCGCCAGGATCGCCACGTGTCCCTTGAGGACCTTGACCGGGTGCCCGATAATGCCGCGACGCCAGATCCCCGCCGAGTGGTAGCAGACGAAGACGAACAGGGCTAGCGCCAGAACGTAATTGATGTCGGCCGCCGCCGAGGAGAGCAATTCGCTGGTTTTGCCCTCCTTGTCCTTGTACTGCACCGGCAGCACCGACAGCCAGTTGGAGACCAGGATGAACACGAAGATCGTCACCGCGAGCGGCAGCACGAAGGGCGCGATCCGCATCCCGATCGCGGCTTCCACCTGACTGCGCATCTGGATGGTGATCGCCTCGAAGAACAGCTGCACGCCTCCCGGCACACCGCTCGAGGTGACCTTGGAGCGCAACCAGAACGCCAGGGCCAGCACGATCAGCGCGGCAATCGCCGTCGACAGGATCGTGTCGGTGTTGACCGTCAAGCCGAACCACGTGGCGGTCTCGTGGTGGCCGACCTCGATTGAGCCCTCGGCCAGGATCGACTCAGTCATCGCCGGCGCTTCTCCCTTCCGTCCCGTCTGATCCGGTCAGTACCCCACCCTCGGGCGTCTCAAGCTGCCCGTCGGGATCCCCGGTCCGCAGCTTCTTCCACACCGGCAGGGCGGTCGATGCCACCAGCACCACCTGGAAGAGCGCCAAACCGAAGAGCACGCCCAGACCCTGAGGCCGGAAGATGAAGGCGATGACCAGCGCCAAAATGGTGATGATCGCGACCCGCGAGGCCGAATTGATGGCCATCGATCTCTTCAGCGGGTGGTCCCGGGAGGTGATCGACTCCACCGAACGCCGCACCAGCAGCGCGTTGAGCAAACCCAGCAGCAACCCGACGCCGAAGAACGCTCCGACCATCGGGTGGCCGGCGTAGGTGGCGATCAGCGTGGCCACCGCGGTCAGCGCCATGCTGATGACGAACAGCCGAACGGGGCGGAACGCAACAGCGGGAAACACCAACGGCGCGTCCTGCGCTGGTGTCGTCACTGCAGCACCTCAATCCCGGGGTCTGGATGCGTGAACCACATCACTGTCTGATCTGTGGCCCGCCGAGCGTATCGCAAGGGTTCGCGCTGGAATCACCCAAGGGGTAGCTCCCTGTGTCGGTCGTAATTCGGCGCGACTGGATATGCATCCGACGGGCCGGGGGGCCGGCAACCCGCGAGGTTTAATTCGGGGCTCTACCAGCACCGTACCACACCAAAGCCGGATCTACTACTCGTCGTCGTAGTCTTCCTCGCGGCGGCGCAGCAGCGGGATCGCGGTGGCGATACCCGCGACGACGATCGCGCCCAACATCACCGCCGCGGTGTGTCGGGGGTCGAAAAAGATGGTGCTGGCCGCGCCGAAGGCCACGATGCCCACCCATAGGTAGATCAACAGCACGACGCGGCGGTGGGAATGTCCGATCTGCAGTAACCGGTGGTGCAGGTGCATCTTGTCGGGGCTGAATGCGCTGCGCCCGGCGCGGGTGCGGCGCACGATGGCCAGCAGCAGATCGAGCATCGGGACGAACATGACGGCCACCACCAGCAAAAACGGTGACAGCAGAGCAAACACGTCGCGGGCGCCGTAGGCGTTCTGGGAGATCGGACCTGCGGCGGTCGTGGACGCCGCGGCGAGCATCAGGCCGACCAGCATCGATCCGGAATCGCCCATGAAGATCCTGGCCCGGTGGAAGTTGTGCGGCAGGAAGCCCAGACAGGCCCCGGCCAGCACAACCGAGATGACCGCGGGCGGGTAATACAGCACGTCACCGCCGTGGTCGCGCAGCAGGCCCACCGAGAACATGCAAATAGCCAGGGCGGTGATCAGGCCCAGTCCGGCGGCCAGCCCGTCGAGGCCGTCGACGAAATTCATCGCATTGACGATCGAGACGGTCAGCGCCAGGGTGAGCAGGATCGAGGACGCCTGGTCCAGCACGATGGTGCCCACCCCGCCCACCGGGATATACAGCACGCTCCAGGCCACACCCATCGTGACCAGCACACTGGCGGCGGTGATCTGCCCGGCGAACTTCGTCAGGGCGTCCAGTCCCCACCGGTCGTCGATCAGGCCGATGCCCATGATCACCGCGCCGGCGACGAGCACCGCGGGCATCCCGGTGGAATAGACGAACCCGCGCGTCAGGGCGGGCAGCTGGGAGGCTAGGAAGACAGCGGAGACGACGCCCAGGAACATGGCCAGCCCGCCCATCCGCGGGGTGGGCGTGACGTGCACATCGCGTTCCCGGGGATAGGCGACGGCACCCAGGCGGGTGGCCAATACGCGCACCGGACCGGTCGCGAAATAGGTGATGATCGCCGCGGTCAAGCCGACCAGGGCAAGCTCCCGCAGCGGGACGCCGGCGCTGCGATCCGAGAGGGCGAGCAAACCACCGGCAAGGCTGGTCGGGTCGCTGGACACCTCGAGACCCTACTTCACCTACCTGAGCGTGCTCTGGGGGGCTTTGAGGCTCTCGCGCCTCGCGGTGGCTGCGGCGCCGAACGTGCGCCTTATGTACGCGATTCGCCGCGCGCAGGTACATATCCCCCACGTTCGGCGCACGCCGGCTACTCGACGAGGCTGGCCGCGTCCACGCCGAGCACCTCGGCGACCCGTTCGACGCTCACCGGCCCCTCGCGCAGGATGCGCGGGGCGTTACCGCTGAGGTCCACGATCGTCGAAGCGGCTTGCTGGGCAGCGGGCCCACCGTCGAGGTAGACGTCGACGAGATCACCGAGCTGCCTGTGCGCCTCGTCGGCGTCGACGGCCGCCGGCTGCCCCGAGACATTGGCGCTCGACACCGCCATGGGTCCAACCTCGCGCAACAGCTCGATGGCGACCGGGTGCAGCGGCATCCGCAGCATCACCGTGCCGTGCGCGTCCCCGAGATCCCAACGCAGCGAGGGCGCTTGGGTGACCACCAGGCTCAGCGCGCCGGGCCAGAAGGCACGGACCAAGTCGCGTGCGCCGTCGGGCATGCCGTACACCAGTCCCTCGATGGTGTGCCACGAGCCGACGAGCACGCCCACGGGCATGTCACGACCGCGGCCCTTGGCCGCAAGTAAAGCGTCTACCGCGGTGCTGTCGAACGCGTCGGCTCCGATGCCGTAGACCGTGTCGGTCGGCATGACCACCAGCCGGCCGGCCTTGAGCGCACCGACCGCGGCGGCGATCCCGCGGGCTCGTTGGTCGGGGTCGGCGCAATCGAAGATGTCAGACACGGGCGCCGCTCCTCTGAGCCGTCACGAATCGGGGCCGTCCAGCCAGGTCGTTGCGCGCCATGACGTCGTCGAAACCCCCGGTCTGGGCGACAGCTTTCACGGTCAAAGCCGACGTGCTGTCGTCATGCTCCACCGCGAACAGCCCGCCGGGACGCAGCAGGCGGGCAGCCAGCTCTACCACGCTGGGTATCACGGCCATCCCGTCCGGGCCGCCGAACACCGCGCGCGGCGGATCATGTTGCGCCACTTCGGGTTCCACGTCGGCATCGGCGGGCACATAAGGCGGGTTGGCGACGACCAGGTCCACGCGGCCGTCGAGTTCGGCGAGCAAGCCGGGTGTGCACACGTCGGCCCGGACCAGTTCGACAGCGGTGCCCGCGGCATTGCGGCGCGCATAGTCGAGCGCTTCCTCGGAGACATCGACGCCCACGACGCGGGCGGCCGGCCAGTGCCGGGCTAGTGCAATCGCCAGCGCACCCGATCCGGTGCACAGGTCGACGATGCGTGGCTGCGACGGAAGCGGTTGCGCGACAGCCCATTCCAGCAATGACTCGGTCTCCGGACGCGGTATGAACACCCCGGGCCCGACGTGCAACAGCAGCGGGCCGAACGCGGCGGTCCCGATCAGATGCTGCAACGGCACGCGTTGCGAGCGTGCGGTGACGGCATCGCGGAAGCGGTCGAAAAAATCCTCGGGCGGCGGCTCGAGTAGGGCCAGCCGGCCCCGTTCGGTGCCGACCAGGTGGGCGGCCAATTGTTCGGCGTCGACGCGCGCGGAGTCGATCCCGGCTTCGGCCAGTCGCGCCGCCGCGGAGTCGATCGCCCGACGCAGGGAGGTCATGCCTGTTGCAGCCGGGATTGCTTATCCGCCGCGCTCAGCGCATCGAAGAGGGCATCGAGATCGCCGTCGAGCACCTGGTCGAGGTTGTGCGACTTGAAGCCGATCCGGTGATCGGTGATCCGGTTTTCCGGGAAGTTGTACGTCCGGATGCGTTCGCTGCGGTCGACCGTACGGATCTGGCTGGCGCGGTCGGCCGAGGCGTCGGCTAAGGCCTGCTCTTCGGCCAGGACCTGCAGCCGCGCGGCCAGCACCTGCAACGCGCGGGTCTTGTTCTGCAGCTGGGACCGTTCGTTCTGGCAGGTGACGACGATCCCGGTGGGCAGGTGGGTGATGCGCACCGCGGAGTCAGTGGTGTTGACGCCCTGGCCGCCCTTGCCTGACGAGCGGTAGACGTCGATGCGCAGATCCGATTCGTCGATCTGCACTTCGCCGACCTCTTCGGGCTCCGGATACACCAGCACCCCGGCCGCCGAAGTATGGACGCGCCCTTGAGATTCGGTGACCGGCACGCGCTGCACGCGGTGCACGCCGCCCTCGAACTTCATCCGCGACCAGACGCCGTCGGCCGAGTCGCCTTTGCTCGCAATGGCCAACGTCGCGTCCTTATAGCCGCCCAGGTCCGAGGTGGTCTCGCCGAGCACCGTCACAGTCCAGCCGTGCCGCTCGGCGTAGCGGATGTACATCCGGGCCAGATCGGCGGCGAACAACGCCGACTCCTCGCCACCCTCACCGGATTTCACCTCCAGCACGATGTCGTCGGGGTCGTGGGGGTCGCGCGGGGCCAGCATGTCGGTGAGCTGGGAGTCCAGCTCGGCGACCCGGGCCTCGAGCTCGGTGACCTCCTCGGCGAACGAGTCGTCGTCGGCGGCCAGCTCACGCGCGGTCTCCAGGTCGTCACGCGCGGACACCAGCTTGCGGTGGGTGGCAACGATCGGAGCGAGGCGGGCGAATCGACGGCCCGCCTTGCGGGCTTCGTCAGGCCTGCTGTGCAATTCGGGGTCGGCCAGGGCGCGTTCGAGCGCCGCGTGCTCGGCGAGCAGGACGTCAATCGTCTGCACCGGCTGCGTCATGTCTCACCTCCGACCTGCGAAGCTCTTACCCCGAACGCGAACCGACGCCCGGCCTGTGCGGATGATGCACAGTTCGGGCGTCGGAAAGCCAGCTACTTGTCCGCGGCGTCCGCGGCGGCCTTGCGCTTGCCGTAGCGCTTCTCGAAGCGGGCAACGCGGCCGCCGCTGTCGAGGATCTTCTGCTTGCCGGTGTAGAAGGGGTGGCACTGCGAGCAGACCTCGGCCACAATCCGACCGCCCGGCTTGGTGCTGCGGGTCTGGAACGAGTTCCCGCAACCGCAGACCACGGTGGTCTCCTCGTAGGCGGGATGAATGTCAGTTTTCATGCTGTCCTCTTCGTCGTCGAGCGCCCATTATGCCAGGTCAACTACTGTCTCCCAAAACAGCGGGAGGCAAGCCGATATTCCTGGGGGCTAATCGTTGTCCATGCTGCCCGGTGTCGTCTTGGACACCTGCACCAGGAACTCATAGTTCGTCTTCGTCTTACGCAACTGCGACATCAGCAGGTCGATGGCCTGGTGCGAGTCCAGCCCCGACAAGACGCGCCGCAGCTTGTGCACGATGCCGAACTCGTCGGGCGAGAGCAACAGCTCGTCCTTGCGGGTACCCGAGGGGTTGACGTCGACCGCGGGGAACACCCGTCGCTCGGAGATCTTGCGGTCGAGCTTGAGCTCCGCGTTACCGGTGCCCTTGAACTCCTCGAAGATCACCGTGTCACCGGTGGAACCGGTCTCGACCATCGCGGTGGCGATGATGGTCAGCGACCCGCCTTCCTCGATGTTGCGGGCAGCGCCCAGGAAGCGCTTGGGCGGGTACAGCGCGGTGGAATCGACACCACCGGAGAGGATCCGGCCCGACGCGGGTGACGCGTTGTTGTAGGCGCGGCCCAATCGGGTGATCGAGTCCAGCAGCACCACGACGTCCTTGCCCTGCTCCACGAGCCGCTTGGCGCGCTCGATGGCCAGTTCTGCTGCCTGGGTGTGATCGGACGGCGGGCGATCGAAGGTGGAGGCGATGACCTCACCCTTGACCGAACGCTGCATATCAGTGACCTCTTCCGGGCGCTCGTCCACGAGCACGACCATGAGATGGCATTCCGGGTTGTTGCGGGTGATCGCGTTCGCGATGTCCTGCAGGATCGTCGTCTTACCGGCCTTGGGCGGCGACACGATCAGCGCACGCTGACCTTTACCGATCGGCATGATCAGGTCGATGACCCTGGTGGTCAGCCGGTCGGGCGTGGTCTCCAGCCGCAAGCGCTGGTTGGGGTACAACGGTGTCAGCTTTTGGAAGTCGGGACGCTTCTTGGCGTCTTCGACCGGTCCGCCGTTGACACTGTCCAGCCGTACCAGCGGGTTGAACTTCTGCCGCTGGTTGGGCTGCTCGCCGTCCTTGGGCACCCGGACGGCGCCGGTTACCGCGTCACCGCGGCGCAGTCCGTTCTTACGCACCATGTTCATCGACACGTAGGACGTCGTGCGGGCCGGCCAAATAGCCGGACGTACGCACGAAGGCGTAGTTGTCCAGCACATCGAGGATGCCGGCCACCGGTTGGACGACGTCGTCCTCGCGCAGTTCGGCTTCGCCGCCACCTTCGCCGGTCCGCTCACCACGGCGCCTGCGGTCGCGGAAGCGGCGTCCGCGCCGGCCGCCGCGGCCCTCGCCGTCGTCGTCCTGCTGGTTCGAGTTGCCCCGCTGCTGGCCACCGCCCTGCTGGTCACCGCCCTGGTCGCTACCCGAGTCGGACGAGCGTTCGTCGGACTTGGCGTCGCGCTCGGTCCGGCGCTCCCGGTCGCCTCGTTGCTGCTCGTCAGGTTTGTCAGACTTGCCGGCACTCTCGGAGCTCTCACTCTTGCCCTGCTCGGCCGCACCGGCCTGCCGGTTGGCGCTTCGCCGTTCCCGGCGACGCGGCTCGTTGGGCGAGCCGTCCGGCGTGTCCTGCGCCGCGGATTCCGGGGCGGACTCCTGTGCTGGCTCCGGCGCCTTTGACTCCTGTGACTCCGGGACGGCAGCCTCCTGTGCGGACGGCTCGTTCGGCGCCGGCGTATCTGCTTTCACGGCCTCGGCGGTCGGCGTGTCGCCGGACGGCTTGCCGTTCGCCTGCCCGCGAATCTCCTGGATCGCGGCAATAAGCTCGTTCTTCCGCATGCCCGACGTGCCCTTGACGCCGGCTTGGTTGGCCAGGGCGCGCAGTTCGGGCAACACCATGGTGGCCAGTGAGCCCGTCGGCGCGTTGGTTTTCGCCGCTGAGACAGCCTCTGAGACATCGGAAGTTGGTGTGGTCACGGCGCCCGACAGATTTTCGGAATCGGTGCTTTCGCCAGCCGTGATGAGGTCCGTATCAGTCACGGATTTCCTTTCTTGCCCCGCCTGATCACGTCAATCGGGGATTTCTGCATTGGACAGGCAACCAGGCGATTCGCCGAGTGCGCCCAATAATCGACTCTGAAACGATGGTCGCCAGGATCTGCGACGAAGTCCGAGAAGAATTGGTGTTTGTCCTAGCGTCAACGCAGTATGGATGCAGATGCAGATGCTGCAATTGCTGGACGGGTCCGAGGATAACCCGCATCCTGGCGGGAAGCAAGCAACCCACCGGCACCCTGGGGATCAACCCGAGACTGTCACTCCCGGCTTCCAGCGAACTCCGTCGCCGGCCGTCATCTTCTTGATCGCGAATCCGTTCGCGGTTCCGTATTCCACCGCTTCGACGGGCAGTTCCGGCTCGGTACTCAGCACGATCAGCGAAGGACCAGCCCCGGACAGCGCCGTCGCCACATTAAGACGCCGCAGCAGTCCCATATATTCCGCAGAAGACGGCATCGCCGGTGCACGTTGCGGTTGATGGAGCACGTCTTCGGTGGCGGTCATCAGCAGGTCCGGTCGCTGGGTGAGCGCAACGACCAGCAACGCGACGCGGCTGACGTTGAACCGGGCATCCTCGTGGCTGACGTGGGCCGGCAACAGGACTCGCGTCTCGGCGGTCAACGACCGCTCCTGGGGGATTGCAGCGAACAAATGAATGTCTGGATGCAACGGCAGTGACACCGCCGCATAGTCTGGCCGGCCATCGTGCCGGTCGACCCAGGTAACCACCGCTCCCCCGAGCACGGCGGCCGCGGCGTTGTCCGGATGGCCTTCGAACTCCGACGCCAGCTGGATCAGCTCGGTGTCGCTGAGTGGTTTCGAATCCGTCTGTACCGCAAGGCCGTTGACGGCGGCGAGACCGCTCACCACGGCCGCCGCCGAGGAACCGAGCCCCCGAGAGTGCGGAACGTCGTTGCGGCACCGGACCACCAGCCCGGCGGCGCGTAAGCCGACCGCATCCAGTCCGCGTTGGATGGCACGCACCACAAGGTGGTCAGGACCGAGCGGCACCTGGCCGGCGCCCTCCCCCTCGACGACCACCACCAAACCGGAACCCGTTGTCTCCACGACGATCTCGTCGCACAGACTCAATGCCAGTCCGAGGCTGTCGAATCCCGGGCCGAGGTTGGCGCTGGACGCCGACACCACGGCACTCGCCACCAGGCCCGCGGGCAGGACCGTCGCGGCGTCGACCACTATTGCAGGCCCAGCTGCTCGACGACCAGGACCGGGTCGACCGGGAGTGGGGACACCTTCGGCATGTCCTTCAGTGCGGTATCCGGATCTTTGAGGCCGTTACCGGTGACCGTGCAGACCACGGTCGATCCTCGCTGCACCCAACCGTCGTCGATCGACTTGAGCAGGCCCGCGATACTGGCCGCCGACGCCGGTTCGACGAACACCCCTTCGGCGCTGGCGACCAGGTGGTATGCCGCCAGGATCTCCTCGTCGGTGGCGGCCAGGAAACGCCCGTTGGACTGCTGCTGGGCCTCGACCGCCGCGGTCCACGACGCCGGGGCGCCGATGCGGATGGCGGTGGCAATGGTCTCGGGATTGGACACCGGTTCCCCATGCACCAGGGGCGCCGCGCCGGCCGCCTGCGTGCCCAGCATGCGGGGCAGCTTGTCGATCAGCCCGTCGCGGTGGTACTCGGTATAGCCCTTCCAGTAGGCGGTGATGTTGCCGGCGTTGCCGACGGGCAGCGCGTGCACGTCGGGGGCGGTGCCAAGCGCATCGGCGATCTCGAAGGCCGCCGTCTTCTGGCCTTCGATGCGCACCGGGTTGACCGAGTTGACCAGCGAAATCGTCGGGAAGTCGTTGGTCATCTTGCGGGCCAGTTCCAGACAATCGTCGAAATTGCCGTCGATCTGGATGATCTTTGCGCCGTGCATGACCGCCTGCGCCAGCTTTCCCATGGCGATCTTGCCCTGGGGAATCAGCACGGCACAGGTGATCCCGGCCCGGGCCGCGTAGGCCGCGGCCGACGCCGAGGTGTTCCCGGTGGACGCGCACAGCACCGCCTGCTGGCCGCGGGCCAGCGCGTCGGTGACGGCCATGGTCATGCCCCGGTCCTTGAAGGAGCCGGTGGGGTTGAGGCCCTCGACCTTCAGATGGATGGTGCAACCGGTCAGCTCGGACAGCCGCGGTGCCGGGATGAGCGGCGTCCCGCCCTCGAACAAGGTGACCGGCGTCCAGTCGTCGCCGACCGGCAACCGGTCCCGGTATGCCGCGATCAGGCCCAGCCAGGGTTGGTGCACGGCCGTTCGCGGGGCGCTCATAGGTCGGTTCCTTCCAGTCGCAGCACGCTTTCCACGCCCTGCACGACGTCCAGGTCGGCCAGCGCGTCCACGGTTTCGGACAGCGCGGCGTCGGTTGCCTGGTGCGTGACCACGACGATTCGCGCGCCCACCCGCTGGCCGCCTTGGTCCACCACGCCTTCCTGGCGGACTTCGGCGATGCTCACCTCGCGCTTGCCGAATTCGGCTGCCACCGCGGACAACACGCCAGGCTTGTCGGCGACGTTCATGCTGACGTAGTAGCGGGTCGCGATGAAACCCATTGGCGCGATGGGCAGTTGGGCGTACTTCGATTCGCGGGGGCCACGGCTGCCGAGCACCCGGTTGCGCGCCGCCATCACCAGGTCGCCGGTCACCGCCGAAGCGGTGGGCGCCCCACCGGCCCCCTGGCCGTAGAACATCAGCCGGCCGGCGGCCGCGGCCTCGACCACTACCGCGTTGAAGGCCCCGTTGACCGAGGCGAGCGGATGCGACAGCGGCACCAGAGCCGGGTAAACACGGGCCGAAACACGTTGCTGCCCTTCATCTGTGGTGATGCGTTCGCAGATGGACAGCAACTTGATGGTGCACCCCAACGACTTGGCCGACTCGAAGTCGTCGGGGGTGATCTTGGTGATGCCTTCGCGGTACACGTCGTCGGCGGTCACCCGGGTGTGGAAGGCGATCGACGCCAGGATCGCCGCCTTGGCCGCCGCGTCGTACCCTTCCACGTCGGCGGTCGGGTCAGCCTCGGCGTAACCCAGCGCGCTCGCGTCGGCTAGGGCCGTGTCGTAATCAGCGCCGGTGCTGCCCATTTCGGACAGGATGTAGTTGGTGGTGCCGTTGACGATGCCCGCCACCCGCAGCACCGTGTCACCGGCCAGTGACTGGGTCAGCGGCCGGATGACCGGGATGGCTCCGGCCACCGCGGCTTCAAAATACAGGTCCACGGCTTCGCTTTCGGCGGCAGCCGCCAATTCCCCGCTGGCGATGGACATCAGCGCCTTATTCGCGGTGACAACGGACTTGCCGTGCTTGAGAGCGGACAGGATCGCTTTGCGGGCGGGCTCCACGGGGCCCATGACCTCGACGACGATATCGACATCGTCGCGCGATACGAGTTCGTCGATGTCGTCGGTCAGCAGTTCCTCCGGCACGCCGCGGTCCGCCGCCACGCGACGAACCCCGATGCCGCGCAGCTTCAACCGGGCGCCGATGCGGCCTGCCAGGTCATCGGCGCTCTCATTGATGATGCGCACGACTTCGCTGCCGACGACACCCAACCCGAGTACCGCTACACCAATAGCCTTTTCGTCACCGGCCACGGGTCACCTCACCTCCAAACTCAGCAGATCGTCGACTGTCTCGCGACGCAAGATCAAGCGGGACTTCCCGTCGCGCACCGCTACCACGGCGGGGCGACAGATCATGTTGTAGCGGCTCGACAGCGAATAGCAGTAGGCGCCGGTGGCCGCCACCGCAATCAGATCGCCGGGCCGAATGTCGTCGGGCACCCAGGTGTCGCGCACGATGATGTCGCCGGTCTCGCAATGCTTCCCGACGAGGCGGGCCTGCGTGGCGGGCGCATCACTGACGCGCGAGACCAGCCGGGCATCGTACTGCGCGTCGTACAGCGCGGTGCGGATGTTGTCGCTCATCCCGCCGTCGACGCTGACATAGCGGCGATGCGCACTGGCACTGACATCGACGTCCTTGACGGTGCCGACCTCGTACAGCGTGATGGTGCCCGGCCCGGCGATCGCGCGGCCGGGTTCGACCACCAGCTTCGGCGTCGGCAGTCCGGCCGCGGCTGACTCGTTGCTGACGATGGCGCTCAGCTTGGCCGCCAGCTCGGCGATCGGTGGGGGATCATCGGCTGCCAGATACGAGATGCCCAGTCCCCCACCGAGATCGATGGTAGATACCTGAGTGGTCTTATCGACGCCGAATTCTTCGACAATCTGACCCAGCAGCCCGATGACGCGGTGTGCGGCGATCTCGAAGCCCGCGACGTCGAAGATCTGCGAGCCGATGTGGCTGTGCAGACCGACCAGTCTCAGGTGATCGGCGGCGAACACCCGTCGCACCGCGGCCATCGCCGCGCCGCTGGCCACCGATAGCCCGAACTTCTGGTCTTCGTGGGCGGTCGAGATGAACTCGTGGGTGTGCGCCTCCACGCCGACGGTCAGACGCACCAGCACGTCCTGGACGATCCCGGCCTCAGCCGCGATCGCGTCCAGCCGCTCTATCTCGAGCATCGAGTCCAAGACGATATGGCCGACGCCGGCTTTCACCGCGGCGGTGAGCTCGCCGACCGATTTATTGTTGCCGTGCAACGTGATTCGTTCGGGTGGAAAGTTCGCGTGCAGCGCGACGGCCAGCTCGCCGCCGGTGCAGACGTCCAGCGAGAGCCCCTCCTGCTCGATCCACCGGGCTATCTCGCTGCACAGGAAGGCTTTGGCCGCATAGTGCACGTGGACCCCGCCACCGAATGCGGCGGCCGTCTCCTGGCAGCGCGAGCGGAAATCGTCCTCGTCGATGACGAACAGCGGCGTCCCGTACTCGGCGGCCAGCTCCGTGAGCTTGACACCGGCGATGGCTGCTACCCCGGTGTCGTCACGAACAGTGTTGCGCGGCCAGACATTCGGAGCCAGCCGAAGCAGCTCCTCGACCGATTGCGGGCGGGGCGGGCTGCTGACGTGCCGGCTGTCCTCGGCGTGCCGAGGTCCGGCGGGATGGACGTTCACATTCTCTCCGGGGCGGTGACTCCGAGGATGGCCAATCCGTTGGCGATGACCTGGCGGGTGGCCTGACACAGCGCCAGCCGTGCGGTGTGCAGGTCGGTAGGCTGCTCGTCGCCTTGCGGCAGCACCCGGCACGAGTCGTAGAACCGGTGGTAGTCGCCGGCGAGGTCCTCTAAGTAACGGCATACCCGGTGCGGTTCGCGTAGGGCCGCCGCGGTTTTGAGCACCCGCGGAAACTCGCCGATGGTGCGCAGCAGCGTGCCCTCTTTGTCGTGGCTGAGCAGCTCGAGGTGGCCGGTGTCGGGGATCAGGCCGAGTTCGGCGGCGTTGCGGGCTAGGGCCGAGAGCCGGGCGTGCGCGTATTGCACGTAGTAGACCGGGTTTTCGTTGGACGCCGAGGACCACAGCGCCAGGTCGATGTCGATCGGGGTGTCCACCGAGGATCGGATCAGGCTGTACCGGGCGGCGTCCACGCCGATGGCCTCGACCAGGTCGTCGAGGGTGATCACGGTGCCGGCCCGTTTGCTCATCCGGACCGGTTGGCCGTCGCGCACCAGGTTGACCATCTGACCGATGAGGACCTCGACGGTGGCCGGATCCTCGCCGAATGCGGCGGCCGCGGCCTTGAGCCGCGCGATGTAGCCGTGGTGGTCGGCGCCCAGCATGTAGATGCACAGGTCGAAACCGCGGGCGCGCTTGTCCAGGTAGTAGGCGAGGTCACCAGCGACGTAGGCCGGCTTGCCGTCGCTCTTGATCACGACGCGGTCTTTGTCGTCCCCGAAGGCGCTGCTGCGCAACCACGTTGCGCCGTCCTTTTCGTAGATGTTGCCGCTCTCACGCAGTTTCGCGATAGCCTCGTCGACGCGGCCGCTGGTGTGCATCGAGTCTTCGTGGGTGTAGACGTCGAAATCGGTGCCGAACTCGTGCAACGACTCCTTGATGTGGGCGAACATCAGGTCGACGCCGATCTCGCGGAACGTCTCGCGCATTTCGGCCGGCGGCAGGCTCAGCGCGTCGGGTGATTTCTGCAACACCTGTGCGGCGATGTCGATGATGTAGGTGCCCGCATACCCGTCTTCCGGGGCCGGCTCGCCCTTGGCCGCGGCGACCAGGGAGTCAGCGAAGCGGTCGATCTGTGCGCCGTGGTCGTTGAAGTAGTACTCGCGGACCACGTCGGCGCCCTGGGTCGTCAGGAGCCGGCCGAGCGCGTCGCCGACGGCGGCCCACCGGGTGCCGCCGATGTGAATGGGCCCGGTGGGGTTGGCGGAGACGAACTCCAGGTTGACGTGGTGGCCGGCCAGCAGCTGGGAGTGACCGAAGCTGTCGCCGGCGTCGAGGACGTCGTTGACGATCTTGGCCTGGGCGGAGGTCTCCAGCCGCATGTTGATGAAGCCCGGTCCAGCCACCTCGGCACTGGCGATGCCGTCGGACTTTGTCAGCGCCTCGGCAAGCCATCCGGCCAGCTCACGGGGGTTGGCGCCGACCTTTTTGCCGAGCTGCAGGGCCAGGTTGGAGGCGTAATCGCCGTGCTCGGGGTTGCGCGGGCGTTCGACGGTGACCGTCTGAGGCAACGCGGACACGTCGAGGTCATGCTCGGCCAGCACCGCGGTGGCGGTGATTTTGAGCAGCTCGGCGAGGTCGGCGGGGGTCACGAGCGTCCATCCTATTGGCTGAGGGCCTCGCGCCCCGAATCCATTACCGGTGGTCGGACGATCACCCGGATGCGTTAGTCTGGCGGGGCTGTTCAAGCCCCATGGCGCGACGAGTAGTGAGTGCGCCCCCGTAGCTCAGGGGATAGAGCGTCTGCCTCCGGAGCAGAAGGCCGCAGGTTCGAATCCTGCCGGGGGCACTCGTGGTTTGATTCGGCCTCGGCCGGGATCGCCATCCAACGAGCGGGTAAGCACCTCGGTGCGGGTGAGCCACAGTATGCCGCCGGGTTCCGCAACAGTGATCGACGGCTTGCTCTGCGGCCCAACCGGATAACGGACGAGATCAGCTGGCGTAGCATCGCAAGTCCAAGCAGGTCGGGCCGGTTCGCTGCACGGTCAGCATGAAGGGGACCTCGACGAGCGCTGACGATCCGATGCCGAAGCCGCTTCCTGAGCCCCCTCCTCGTCCCTCGATATCGGGCCACAGCGGCCGTCGTGGCCCGATGGCCGAGCCAGTGGAGCCGGTGGTGATCGGTGCGCTGTTGCCGTCGGACGTCAGCAGATGCGCCGAGTTGGACGCCGTTCTGTTCGCGCGCGACGAGCCCTGGTCGGCGGCCATATTCGAACGCGAACTGGCCAACACGGACGGTTATTTCGTGAGCGCGCGCACGGCCGGAACGCTGATCGGTTACGGCGGCATCGTGCGTTTGGGCTCCACGGGCTTCACCGGTGTGTCGTTCTACGAGGTGCGCAATATCGGTGTGGACCCGGCGCACCAAGGACACGGCATCGGCCGCCGGCTGTTGAACGAGCTGCTGGAATTCGCCGCGGGCGGCACCGTATATCTGGAAGTTCGCTACGACAACGAAGCCGCCATCGCGATGTACCGCGATGTGGGATTCGACCAGGTTGGCCTGCGCCCCGGGTACTACAACGGCGTCGACGCGTTAACGATGCGGCGCGAGCCCCGGGTTAGCACCCAAAAATCGTCCTAGCCCAGTTGCCGCCGGTAGCGGCGAACGGGCACATGGCCCCTGATCTTGACTTCGACATCAGCGCCGGCACCCCCGACCTCTTTTACGGTGAATTTGTACAGATCGCCCAGCGGACTGCCCAGCATAGGTTCCCCCAGCTCCTCGACATACCACTGCACCCCCGGCTGGTCGCACGGCGGCCTCGATGCCCTGTTCTCGTCGAAGTGCCACTTCACGTCTGGATTGCCCGCAGGGAATTCGATGTTGTCGTCGCGCTTGATCTCCGCAGCGGGAATCGTGTCAAAATCCTGGCCCGTCGTCACCGCTATGAGGGTAGTCCTGGGAGGACGGTCGACCTCAGACCCTTGGAACGGCGCCGCCCAAACGATCGGGGTAAAGCGCGGCACTGGCTTGCACTCCCGGAGCACGCCCAAATTCAGCGCGGCTTGCGCAGCATCGGCCAGATTGGCGGCGAACCGCCGGCTTGGATAACGCCGAGCTCCTCAAACCCGTGCGCGGCGTAGAGCCGCCTGTTGCGAGGGTCGGTCGCTTCGAGGTAGGCGGGCAAGCCGTCACGGTCGCAGCGCGACGCAGCGTGCCGCAGTAGCGCCGAGCCGAGGCCGCCGCCCAGCTTGGGCGCGTCGACGCCGATCAGAGGGAGGTACCAGTGTCGTTCCGTTGGGTGGTATTCGCCCATCTGCCCCAAGACGCCAAAGACTTCTTCCTGGTTGTGGTCCGGTACGGCCTCTACCGCAATGGACGCCATCGCCTCGTCGTCCGAACCGACGTCGGGTGGCAGCCACAGGGCCACTCCTGCGCAGTCACTGACCGAGTCGGCAGTGCCGGCCACGAAGGCATTCCCGGCCAGAGCACTCACGAATTGCGGCCAGTACGTCAAGTAGCGACTTGCATCAGGCAGAAACCAGCGGGCGACGGGATCGCTGCTGAACGCGATCGTAAGAGTGGCGATCGCGCTGCGCTCGTCGGTAGTCGGAGTTACTCGGCTAGCCTCCGAAGTTCTCATGCGCTGACGATACGCACGGTTCGTCCGATGAAACAGCGGCTCACACCGCTGGAAACTCCCCGCGCCACTGCTGTGGCGCGGGGAGCCTTTTGGAGCGGGTTAACTCGCCGGAGCGGGAAGCCCACCCGGCACCGGGTTAGACGGCGACTCGCTTGGGGTCGCGCCCTCCGGGATATTCGAAGTCCAGATGAGGATGTCCTGGAGCCCGTCGTTGTAGACGACACCGTTGGCCGGGGCACCCGTCACGTCGAAGTAGAGCGTGCCGGTCGATTCGCTGCCTTGCGGGATGGGCGCCGGGTTCAGGCCTCCTGGGACCTGTGCCTTGTCGATCAGCTTGTAGGTCTGACCGTTGGGTCCGCGGGCGCTGAAGTTCTTGACCATCGGCGTGACCGTGCCGGCGTCCGACCTGGCGGTGATGTCCGCCTGGTAGAGGGTGCCCTTAGGGGTGTAACCCGGAATTGCGACAGTGCTGGGCTGCAGATTGCTCACCGTGTAAGTGATAGTCATTGGCCCGTTGATCAGCTGTTGACTCGACCCGAAGGGCTGGACATTCGGCGGCGCGGCAGAGGCGACTCCTGCGCCGAATGCGGCTGCCGCAGCTATTCCCACAGCACAAATGACCGCCTTGAGGGTGGCGATGGTGAACCTCACGATGGGCTCCTTTTATTTACTCCGCGATTGTTCGAGCGGTCGCCCAATTGTCGGCGGGGCGGACCGCACTTTAGTGGCATAACCAAAAGCAGCTGCCCCAAACCTTTTTGCCTCGGAAATTGCGTCGCCAGGTGCGGATCCGACAAGTCAAATCGAATGGTTCTGCCGAGCAACGGGATTGACTGATTCTTGCCGTCAGACCGTGGGCAGTCTCATGACGTATCCCGCCTCGAGCGCTACCCACAACGCACCGTCGGGTCCGATCGCCAGCCCGTGCGGCTCGCTGCCCGCGGGCAGGTCGATCAACGTGACCTCACCGTCGGCGCTGACACCTGCGATCTGGTCGCTCCCCCACAAGCTCACCCAGACACCGCCGGTGGGATTGGCGACCACCGCGTGCGGTTTGCCCGGCAAATCGAGTTCTTGGATGGCGTCGTCGATCGGGATGCGACCGAGCTTGTCGGCCAGGATCTCGGTGAACCACACCGCGTCGTCGTGTGTGGCGGCTATGCCGACTGGACCGGCGCCCGGCGACGGCAGGTCGCGAATGATGAGGTCGCCCGACGGCTCCAGTCGGCCGATGGCATTGGCCTGGTTCAGTGTGAACCACAGCGCTCCGTCGGGACCGGTGGCGATCATCGACGGCGTACCGCCTGGGGCGGCCACCTCCGTCACTGCCCCGTCGACGTCGATCCGACCCACCACACCGGACGTCATCGCGGTGAACCACAGCGCCCCCTCCGGCCCCGCTACGAGGCCGAAAGGAGCACTGCCACTGGCCAATTCGAAGGCGCTCAGGTCACCGCCCAGGCTGATGCGCCCGATCCGGTCGTCACCGGTTCGGGTAAACCACAATGCACCGTCCGGTCCCGCGACGATGATCGACGGCTTACTCTGCGGCGCAACGGGATACACATCGAGGCCACCATCGCTCCTCACGCGAGCGATCGAACCGCTGTGCACCAGCGTCACCCACATTGCACCGTCGGGCCCTACGGTCAGCGCGTACGGCCCGCCCGTCACGGGGACTTCGAGAATGCGGTTCACTCGAGCGAGCCAGGGCTCGAGTCGGTCGCGGTTCTGCTGAGCCCCATCGGTTCGTTATCTGCTTGCATCACTGAGCCACCGACCCCCCGTCGCGGATTCGACTGTTGCACTCGCCATGGCGTTTTGCCGACCAACCTACTGAAAGGCCTCGGTAGGCGGCACCTTAGCGATACGCTGACGCGATGCGGGAAAACGCCGCAACCGCGACTCGCTTGCTCGATGTTATGGAACGCGACATCCTGCCAATGACCGCGCGGGGAGTTGCGCAGGGCAACAAGGTCTTCGGCGCCGCCTTGTTGCGAAAGTCCGATCTGTCGGTCGTCATCACGGGCACCAACGCAGAGACGAACAATCCGCTGCTGCACGGAGAGATCAGCACGCTGAACCAGTTCTACGAGATGCCGGACCGGCCGTCGACGCGCGATTTGATCTTCCTATCCACACACGAACCGTGCCCGCTGTGCCTATCCGCCATCACCTGGGCCGGATTCGACAACTTCTACTACTTCTTCAGCTACGAGGATTCCCGGGACGCGTTTGGTATTCCCCATGACCTCCGGATCCTCAATGAAGTGTTCGGGGTGGAAAACGGCGACTACCGGGCGAGCAACGCCTTCTGGTCGGCGTATTCGATTCCGGAACTGGTCAACACCGAACCGCAGCAAGAACGCGAATCGCTCCGTCAGCGGGAGCAGCAAATCCGGGCCCGCTACGCGGAGCTTTCTGACCAATATCAACTCGCCAAGACCGGCAACAACATTCCGTTCAACTGACTGGCGCAAAGCCCTTGCGACGGCCCCCTCACCGGCTGACAATCGGTTGATAGCGAATTGATTGAGAGCCGCCGTTATGACCAATTCTCGCGTTCTCCTGGCGGCTGCCGTCGCGGTCGCCCTCGGCCCGGCAATCCCGTTAGCGATACCGGGTGTTGCGTCAGCCTCGGCATTGGCCGATGGAACGTACCGGTTCGACTTCGACGGCAGTAAGCAGACGGTCGACGGTGCGCCGAAGCCAACAGGTTCGCACTCCACATTGATCGCTATGCGCTCCGCCTGCCCACCTTCCGGATGCGTCGCGACTGCCTGGGACACCTCGATCGGCCCCACCTGGCTGCAACCACCCGAGGAAGGAGCGCTCGTCTTCCGCGAGAACCGTGACCAGTGGGTGGCGACCAGGTGGAAAATGTTCACCTGCAACAACACGATCAAGCAGGGGACCGAAACTCTCTCCTTCCAAGTGAAAGCCGACGGAACCTTTGTGGGCGTCAGCACTCAATTGGAGGCGCCCTGCGCACCCATCGTCATTCCGTTCACCGCGACGCGGGTCGGTGATGTGGGCCCGGATGTCCAGGTGGCCGACCCCAATAGCGCATAAACGGGCATCCTGGAATGCCACATAAAGTACATGGTTTTCTGAATACAGAATTTTTTGTACTATTGCCGCATGCTGCAGGTAAGCCATATCGATGCGCTGGCACGCTTCGGCCATGCGCTGTCCGACTCGACCCGGACCCGGATCCTGCTCAGACTCAACCGTGAGCCCAGTTACCCGGCGCAGTTGGCCGACCAAATCGGCGTCTCGCGCCAGATCCTGTCGAATCACCTGGCTTGCTTGCGCGGGTGCGGCCTCGTCGCCGCAGTTCCGGAAGGTCGCAGGATGCGTTACGAGCTCGCCGACCCCCGGATCGGTCACGCGCTCGACGACTTGATGGGCCTGGTGCTCGCGGTTGATCCGAACTGCACGTGACGCGACAAGGAATGCTGATGTCCCGAATCACCGCACAAGCCCGTGCCGTCTACCGCAATGAGATGGCGGCAGCCAAGGGCGCACAGACAGCCGACGCCCGCTGGCATCACCTCGAACGCGCACACATCCTTTCGCAACCGGACCCCTGGCTACACACCCACAACCACATCGCGATGCTGATTCTCGCGATCCGCCAACGCGACCGACGGGAAGCCTTCGGACAGGTGGTCCGAATCGTTTTGGCGGCTCCCGGATCACTAACCGGCAGATATCCCGAGGGCAATACCGGCCGAACCTCGGCCGGGCTCATGACACCGATGCCCATGCCGCCGGACCTCGCCAAAGCCCTTGCCGGATAGCCTGTGAGGCACAGACCTTCGTCCCGACTCCGATGAGGTGGTCAACGTGACAGGTACGCAACGCGGCGACGCCGGTGACCGATCGCTGATCGAAGACGCGCTCAATCACGTCCGCGATGCGGCACCCGTCGGCTGGCAGCGGGTGCGCGTCGAATTCATGTCGGCCGCCGAGCCGCCGTTCGCACGAGGATGGGCGGTGGTCGGCTCGGACACCCTGCCGGTGCCGGTGCTACCCCAAGCCCTCGAGCTGCTCACGGAATATCAGCGCCGCGCCGTGGCCGGCGATGGCGCCGGATTCCGCAAGGTCATCGTCGAATGCGACTACCTGGAGGCGGTGAGCGTGCACACCGTACCCGCGCACACGTCCGGCGGGGCGGCGGGCTCGGGCGGCGAGCGCGGCGGCCGGCTCCGCAGAATGTGGTCGCGTCGATAGCGGACGCGCCAAACCGCGATTCCCGGAATAGGTGACATGTCACGCATGTTGCAGGGTGCATCCGCACATGCGAGCGACGAAGGGAATCGATGATGGGTCAATTGGACGGCAAGACGGCTTTGGTCACTGGCGGCACTTCCGGCATCGGACTGGCCACCGCGCAGCGACTGGCGGCCGAAGGAGCGCACGTGTTCCTGACCGGACGTCGCCAAGATGTCCTCGACGAGGCGACCGCCTCCATCGGCGAAGCTGCTACTGGGGTGCGCAGCGATGTCTCGCGGCCCGAGGAGCTCGACGCCGTGGCCGCAGCGATCCAGGAGCGCGGACGCGGCCTTGACGTTGTTGTCGCGAACGCCGGCGGCGGAAACTTCGCAGCGCTGGGCGACATCACCGTCGAGAACTTCAACGACACCTTCTCGACCAACGTCGGCGGCACACTGTTCACCGTGCAGAAGATGCTCCCGCTGCTGAACCCCGGCGCCTCGATAGTCCTGACCGGCTCCACGGCGGCATACAACGGGACGCCCGCGTTCAGCCTTTACGCAGCCAGCAAGGCGGCGATCCGCTCGTTCGGGCGGACGTGGGCCGCGGAACTGGCCGACCGCGGGATTCGGGTGAACACCGTCGTCCCGGGTCCGGTGGAGACACCCGGCCTCAAGGGCCTCGCACCCGCTGGGTCTGAACAAGAGTTGCTCGATGCCGAAGCGGCCAAGGTGCCGATGCGCCGGCTCGGACATCCCAGCGAGATTGCCGCGGCGGTTCTGTTCCTGGCGTCAGAGGAGAGCAGCTTCATGACCGGCGCCGAGCTGTTCGTCGATGGTGGCGCAGAACAGGTGTGAGCTATTCGGAAGCCTGCGGCCCGAAATCAGGCTTGGGAAGGGCCCCTTCACGCAGGATCGTTTCGTAAACAGCGGTCAGTATCTCAGCGAGCTGACGCTCCTGTTCAATGTCGATGCCGGCGAAGAACAGCCGCTTCACGTGAGCAGCGTGTTTGGGGGCGGCCCTGACGAGTTCGTCTTCACCTTGTGAAGTCAGCACCACGTCCGTGCCGCGCCGATCACTGTCCGAGGCAACGCGATCAACCAGACCGCGTCGGCTCATCCGCTGCAGGTGGTGTGACAGCCGGCTGCGCTCCCAGCCGATGACCGTCGCCAGGCTGGACAGCTGGGCACGGAGCCCGGGCGCATTGGACAGGGCGTTCAGCACGGTGTAGTCGCTGAGCGACAAGCCGCATTCAAGTTGGAGTTGCCGGTTCATCTCGTACTCGAGGCGATGGTAGACCCGCATGTAGCTCAACCACGCCTCTTGTTGCAGCCGGCTCATGCGGCCGGAATCCGTGGACGAGCTGCCCGAGTCAGTTCGCATTCAGCGAGACCCGGCCCACTTCGGCCAAAGCCGATGTCCCCCGGGGCTGTTCGAAGATCACCACCGCCTTGCGGCCGTGGATCTCCAGCGTCGCGATGGTATTGCCGAACAGGGGTCCGCAGACGTTGGCCCACCTCATCGGCGGCGACGGAATACCCTGCCTGCGCAACCACCACCGGGCGAAAGCGGCGGCGGGTCGAGTCCAGCCGAGCATGAAAGCCGGTTTGATGAACAGCGGCACGTAGTTGTGCACGGGCGAACACACCAGCTGGTGCACGGTCGCTGCGTCCGGTTCCACTCCTTCGAGTTCGGCGCGCGCGGCGTAACTGTGGTGGACATCGCCGGACAGCACGCTGATGGTTGCCGGGCCTTGGGGATGATTTGCGATCCGGGCGATCATCTGACCCAGCCGCACGAACGACCTGCGGAACGCCGGCCAATGCTCGAAATCCACCTCCTGGCGGATCTTTTCGGCGAACCGGCCCCGCCGGCCGGGGCGGTCCGCCGCGTACTCGTTGAGCGACTCCAGGTCGCCGATGGCCGGTGGCATCAACCACGGCACCGACGACGCCAGCATCAGGTGGTCGTAGCGATCCGGGTGTTCCTCGGCATTGGACTCCACCCAGGTGAATTCCTCGTCGCCGATCATCATGCGCTCGCCATGCTCCAGGATGCGACCGTTGCGCGAGTCGATCATGATCAGCCGGGTGCGGCCCAGCTCCCAGCGGTAGCTGAAGCGAACTCCCTTGTGCGAGTCGACTTCTCGGTCCGCTCGCTCGGCCAGTTCGGCGAGGATCGGCCAGGCGTCGCCGTCGGCGGCGAGCAGGCGCTGAACGTCTTGGTCGCCAGCCAGGTCCTCGGGACTCAGGTTGCCCAGGTGTTGATACACCCAATACGACGCCAACCCCGCCTTGATCCGCTCACGCCACCACGGGACCTTCACCATTTCGGCCCGCCACGGAGCCGAGGTGTTCCAATCGTCGCGGATGTCGTGATCGTCGAAGATCATGGCGGTCGGCACCGTTGACATGAGCCATCGGATTTCGGGGTCGCCCCATGAATGGCGATACAGCCGTTCGTACTCGCCGAAACTGACCACCTCGTCCGGTGGGCGGCGGCCGCGCCTGTTCCGGCGCATCCGGCGGTCGGCCACCCGACGCTGCTCGTCGGGCGGCAATTCGTCGGCATAGAGCTGGTCGCCGAGCATGATCGCCGCATCGGGCCACTCCTGGATCGGTAGGCCGGCCATCCGCCCCGCATAGCAATCCAACGCGTCGAGCTTCAGCTTGGCCTCGAGCCTCTTGTCATCGGTCTTCGGGTAGCGGCACGAGCCGAAGATCGCCCGCACCCGATCGGCGCCGCCAGGGCCACGGGTCCGGATCACACTCGGGGGGAACTTCGCGAACTCTGGATCCTCCAGTGGCCACACGGTGCGGCCGTCGACCCGCACGTGGTACTCGGTCACACTGTCGGGGGCCAGACCCGTCACCAGGACGAGGGCGAAGTGGAAGCCCTGCACCTCGAAGGTCGGCGTCGAACAGCCGAGAATCTCGACGGTGCCCGGGCCTTCGGTCTGCACCCAGATCAACGCCGTCGTATCCGAGACGTGCCGCAACGCCGGACCAAGGACTAACCCCATCAAACTCACCTTATGGGTACCTTCCGTCGCTCGGAAGCGTCCGGACCTAATCCGGGGAACGTAGCGACAACGCACGACAACGCAGCGATGGGTGCCGGTCGCTGAGTTTTCGCGCAGCCTGATTGAAATCTGCCGAACCCCTGTAGGTATTCGCTATGAACACTCAGACAAGGCGAGTAAGCTGCGATTTTGCCGATACACTTTGGCTACATTGCCCATGGGCAATGAAATTTTGGCGTGAGGCAGCGACATGTTCAGAAATGCAGTACTTGCGGTGGTTGCACTAGCATCAGGGGTTTTGTTCAGTCCAGCGCTGCCAGTGGCCGGCGCCGAAGTACCGAAAATGCAGGGCGTCTACGCGTACACCGAATCCGACGGCGTGGCCGCGACCTGGACCATCACCACGACGTGCGCACCGGACTGCGTCGCACATGTCACGACCGCGCCCGGGCACGGGTTCACCGCTCCTCTGGTCAATGGCCGGCACACCGTCACGCGCAGCGTGCCCGACGGCGTGACATGCCCGCCATACCAGCTCGGCGACAACGGCTCGTTGTGGAGCGGCGGCACCTGGCCGGTGACGGTTCGGCAATGGTGGGACCCGGTCACCTTGAACGGCGGGGTCGATTTCCTGGACAGCCCGTCACCCTGCGGAATTCCGAACCCACGGACCTCATTCACGCTCAGCCGCATCAGCTAGCAACCGTCAAGAATTCTCCAAGAAGTCCCCAAGGACTCCCCTGCAATCTGGTTCTCAACACCCCGCTTCGGCGGAGGAGACCAAAGGGGAGAGGGACATCATGGCGAACCAATCACGCCGGCACCTGCGGCCGGTACGCGACGTCACGGCACCGAAGCTGCAGTTCCGCACGATCCACGGCCACCGCCGCGCCTTCCGCATCGCGGGCTCCGGTCCGGTCATCGTGCTGCTGCACGGCGTGGGCGACAGCTCCACCACGTGGGAACCCGTGCACGCCAAGCTTGCCCAGCGCTTCACCGTCATCGCCCCTGACATGCTGGGGCACGGCGAGTCGGACAAGCCCCGCGCCGACTACTCGCTGGCCTCCTTCGCCAACGGTCTGCGCGACCTGCTCACCGCGCTCGAGATCGACCGCGTCACGCTGGTCGGGCATTCCCTGGGCGGTGGCGTCGCCGCACAGTTCGCCTACCAGTACCCACAGTTCGTCGAGCGCGTCGTCCTGGTCAGCGCCGGCGGTGTCACCAAGGACGTGAGCATCGCGCTGCGCTTGGCCGCCATGCCGCTGGGCGCCGAGGCACTGTCCATGCTCAGGCTGCCGGGAGCGGTGCCCGCGATGGGACTCGTCAGCCGTGCCGTCGGCAGCGTGGTGGGCTCGACCCGATTCACCCGCGACGTCGCCAGCCTGCCCCGCCTGGTCGGCGGGCTCAGCAAGCCCGGTGCCGTGTCGGCCTTCGCCCGCACGCTGCGCGGCGTCGTCGACACCCAGGGCCAGTACGTCACCATGCTGGACCGCAGCTACCTGATGCACGGCCTGCCCGTGCAGATCATCTGGGGCGAGGACGACCTGATCATCCCGGCCAGCCACGCTCGGCTGGCACACCGGCAGATCCCAGGCTCGCGGCTGGAGATCCTGCCCGAGTCGGGCCACATGCCGCACGGTGACCACCCGGACCGCTTCGTCCAGATCGTCCACCAGTTCATCGACTCGACCGAACCCTACGAGTCCGACCCGGAGCTCGTGCGCAAGGCGCTGCAGACCGGCGTCGCGCAATACGCCGAGTACTCACCGGCCGACAGCGACCTCGCCTAACCCGAACAGCGATTCGCGCGCGGCATGATGTCTTTATGGCCGTGCCGCAACGCTCTCGTCGGGCGCTGGACACCGGCCGCAAGGCCCCAGCGCTGCTGCGCTGGATCGCCGTCGTCGGCGCCGTGCTCGGGGCCATCCTGTACTCGAACTGGGTATTGGAAGTCGTCTTCACCCGCACATTGCCCGACCCCGATCTCTACATCAGCGAACTCGCCGCGGCCGATCAGCCGTACGCCGAGTGGTTTCGGTCCTGCGATCTGGCGGCGGCAGTGGTCCTTGCCATCGCGGCCGCCGCCGCCCTGGTAGGCGTCCACGGCGGGCGATGGAGTCGCCGCGGCTGGTGGGCGCTCGTGCTCTTCGCCGCCGCGACGGTACTGGACAGCACCCTGTGGCGGCTCGTATGCGCACCCAGTTCCGACGCCGTGTGCGCAGCCCGGGAAGGCGCGCGCACCGTGCCCATCGGCCATCAGCTGCATTGGTTCAGCAGCGGGACCGTGCTCTTCGCCGCGGTCGCATCGTTGTTCGCATTCGTGCTGGCCGATTCACGCGAGGGAGCACCGCCGCGAGTTCGTCGCATCGGGCGGTTCATGTTGGGTGCACTGATCGGATCCGCGATACTGACCGGGATCGCGATCCTGATCGACAGCGCCGACGTCATCGGCGTGGTCGGGATCGCGCAGCGGGCCGAGCTTGTAGTGTTCGCCGGCTGGCTGATCTATGTCGCGTTGCGCACCGCCCGCGCGCCCACCCCATGACGGACCGCGTCGAGGTCGAGACCGGCGGCTACCGGACGCGGATCCTGGTCGACGGACACACCGGTCCCGTCGTTGTGCTGTGCAGCGGCCTGGGAGGCCGCGCCCTGCACTGGCGCGACACCGCGGCGTGCCTTGCCGGCGACCACACGGTCGTGCGCTTCGATCGGCCGGGCGCTGCGGTGACACCGCCTTTGGGCGGCCGCCGCACGGTCCGGGCGGAAGCCGATCGGATCGCGGCCGTGCTCGACGCCGTGCAGCGCCCCGATGAGGCGTGCTGGTGGGGCATTCGGTCGGGGGCTTCTTCGCCGAAGCCTTCGCGCGGCTGTATCCGCACCGCACCCGCGCATTGCTGCTGCTCGATTCCAGCATCGCCCCGGACCGCCGATGGCTGCCCACCCTGCCGCTACCGACCAAGCTCGCCGCCGCCACCGCCGTACTGCGCGCGCTGGACACGCTGCGGCTGCGCCGGCCGCTGAGCCGGGTGGGCCTTCACCTGGTGCAGCGGCGACAACCCGGCGGCCTCGACACCCAAACTCATCGCGAAATACGCTGTGCCGCAACAGACTCCGGATTTCCCCTGGCGGTGCTTGCCGAATACCTCGGCTACCACGAGCTCGCGGACGAGCTGTGCACACTGCGGGCCATCTACCCGCTCCCGCCGGTGCCGCGGATCGTCGTTACCGCCCACACCGGTTGGCGCACCCATCGCTGGCGCACGCAGCAGATCCGATTGGCCGCAGCGCTCGGCGCCGAGCACGTCACCATCGCCCCCGCCGGACACCTCGTCATGATCGAACGGCCGCTGGCCACCGCCGAGGTGATCCGCCGGATCGGACAAATTGAGCCCACGCAGTAGCGGTGATGCCGCGTAAGATTCGCCCAAATATCCGCGCTCGAGCTCGCTGAGCAACGGCGACGTGGCGGCCGTTGTCGGCCGAGGAGGGGGCACGACCGTGGGCATGCGGGACATGATCCGAGGCGAGTTCGTCGACATCATCGAATGGCTCGACGATACGAACACCACCCTGGCGTGGCGATTCCCGCGGTATGACAACGAGATCAAGAACGGGGCGCAACTGATCGTCCGCGAGGGCCAGCGCGCCATGTTCGTCTACCGGGGTCAGCTCGCCGACCAGTTCACTCCCGGCCACTACACCCTCACCAGTGAGAACATGCCGATCCTGGGCACGCTGCAGGGTTGGAAGTACGGGTTCAACAGCCCGTTCCGGTCCGAGGTGTACTACGTCAACACCCGGCCGTACCCCGACTTACGCTGGGGCACACCGCAACCGGTGACTGTGCGAGACCCGGACTTCAAGATGGTGCAGGTTCGCGCCAACGGCACCACGGTGGTCCGGGTGACCGACCCGACCGCGTTCCTGCGGCAGGTGCTGGGCACCCAGAGTGTGGTCGACATGGATCAGATCACCGAACTGATCCGCCGCAACATCGCTCTCGCGTTCAACGACATGGTGATGGGCAGCGGCGTCGGCGCCATCGATCTACAGGGCCGCCAAGTCGAGTTGTCGGACAGACTGCGTGAGTTCGTGGCCCAGCGCGTGCAAGCGTTCGGCCTCGGGATCGATGCGGTCACCATGACGATCTCGCTGCCCGAGGAGATCCAGCAGGCGATGACGCGCGGGGTGGCGCGCGGTCTGGAGGAGAGCAGCTTCCTCAACAACGTCGGCGACCTCGACCGCTATGCGCGGGCCCGTCAAGCGGACGCGATGTTGGCGGCGGCCCAGAACGAGGGCGGCGGCGCCGCGGGTTCGGCCATTCAGGCGGGCCTGGGTGTGGCCCTGGGCGCTCAGATGGCCAATGCGGCGCAGGGCGGTTACGCCCAACCGCAACAATTCGCGTCACCGCAGCCACCGATGCAAGGCGCCCCTCCCCCATTACCGCCACAACAGCTTTTCCATTTCGAGCAGGCCGGCCAGCCCGCCGGCCCCTACCCCGTCAACGCGCTGCGACAATTCGTCGCAAGCGGGCAACTCACCCGGGACACGGTGGTGTGGACCGAAGGGATGCCGAACTGGGCCCCGGCGTCGACCGTGCCCGCGCTGCAAACGCTGTTCAGCACACCACCGCCCCTGCCGGGCACCCCTCCGCCGTTGCCGCAGCAATGACCTTCGATCCGGGGCCGCCGCAGCCGCCACCGCTTCCCCGCCGGCCCGGTCCGCCGCAGCCGCCGCCGTTGCCCCAGGACGCCAGCCCGGTCCCCCGCCAG
>NZ_HG964937.1:172746-245359 GCF_000613245.1 Mycobacterium asiaticum DSM 44297 | reverse complement strand
ATGTTCCACAGCACCGAACGCACCCGCACCTACCCGTGCGCATCCTGCGGGGGACAGCTCAACTTCGACATCAGCAGCCAGAAACTGCGCTGCCCGAACTGCGGCAACTACTACGACGTCACCGCGCCGAACACCCCGGTCAGATCGCGCGAACTCCACAGCGCTATGCAGCAACTCAGGGAGGTGCAAAGGCGCCACGACGCACCAAGCATCAACGGGATGCGCGAGGTCGCATGCCAGAACTGCGGCGGCACAACGGAATTCACGGGTAGCCTGACGGCCACCAAGTGCCCCTACTGCGCGACACCCATTCAGCGCGATGACGTGCACAACGCTCCGGCCCGGTTGCCGGTCGACGGGGTGGTGCCGTTTCGCGTCGACGAGAAGCAGGCCCGCTCACTGATCGAGAAGTGGGTGACCAAACGCTGGTTCGCGCCCAACGACTTCAAGAAGTACCGCGAAATCGGAGCCTTCTCGAGCCTGTACACCGCGTACTTCACCTACGACGCCGACACCGATACCCAATACGAGGGTGAACGCGGCGAGGACCACCGGGTCCGCGTCGGCACCGACAACGACGGCAACGCCATCTACGAGACCCAGACACGGTGGTACCGCGTCTCGGGGCAGGTGCGCAACACCTTCGCCGACCTGCCGGTGCTGGCGAACGAGGGCGAGAACCTCAATCGCAAACGCATCAAGTCGCTCGAGCCGTGGCCGGTCGAACAGGCCAGGGCGTTCTCGCCCGAATTCGTCGCCGGCCACCTCTGCCGCACCTACGACAAGGACGCCGAGCAGGCGCTGCCCGAGGCCAAGCAGGAGATGGAGCAGGCCGTCGAACGGACGGTGCGGTCGGACATCGGCGGTGACCGTCAGCGGGTCCACCGGCTCCGCACCACCTGGAATTACCTGGGCTTCAAGCACATTCTGCTGCCAATCTGGCTGCTGACCGTGCTCTACAGCGGCCGGCCGTTCCAGGTGTGCATCAACGGTCTCACCGGCGAAGTGGCCGGCGACCGGCCATGGAGCAAAGTCAAGGTGGCGATCGCGGTCATCTGCGCGGTCCTGATCGTGATACTGGCGATCGCGATCTGGAGTTATCTGCACTCGCACGGGCATCATTCGAGTAGGTCGCCGTCCCGCAACATCCACAGGAAGTAGCCGATGGAAATCGCCGCCGTGGTGATCCTGGCCCTCGTCGTGATCCTGGGGCTGACGGTCGCCATCGTGGCGATGGTTGGGCGCTCCCAGCAGCGGGCGCTCAGTCGCGACAATCAGGTGATGCCGGGCCGTCCCACGCGCGCGCCGCGGTCATGGGCCGTCTCGCACGAGCCGGAGGCCCGGCTACACCGCCGATTGCGGGATGCGATGACCGCGCTGCGCGCGGCGGATTCCTTCGACAACGGCACGACCATCGTGCTGCGCGCCGATCTCGAACAGACCGCGCTGGATCTCGACGATCATTTGGTGGCGGTCGCGCAGCTCTCGAGTGTGCACAAGGGCGAGCTGCTGAAGACCATCGCCGCAACGGTGCAGTGCATCGAGGCGGCGGTCGCGCGTTATGCCACCGCCGCAACCAAGCCCGACACGAGCGCGCTGGAGGCGGACCTCGCCGCGGTGCAACGCCAACTCGACATCACCGCCGAACTGCAACGACGGCTCCCGCCGCATTGATCAGCGGCGCATCGCCAGCACGGGCGTGACCAGCTCACCGGTGCGCAGGTAGCTGTCCAGGTTGCGGATCGCCAGCAGCGCCATCGCCCGACGGGTCCGCGCGGTGGCGCTACCCACGTGCGGGAGCAGCACCACGTTGTCCAACCCGAACAGTTCTTCAGGCACATGCGGTTCTTCGGCGAAGACGTCCAGCCCGGCTCCACCCAGTCCGCCGCCGACGAGCAACTCGACCAGGGCGTCCTGATCGACGACGCTGCCGCGCGCGATGTTGACCAGATAACCGTCGGTCCCCAACGCCTCCAGGACGGCGCGGTCGACGAGATTGCGGGCCTGGCTGTCACCGGTGGTGGCGACGACCAGCACATCGACCGACGCGGCCAACTCGACCGGCGACGCCGCGTACCGGTACGCAGATCCGTCGACCCGGTGCCGGTTGTGGTACGCAATGGCGCAATTGAATCCGAGGAGCCTGGCGGCGATCGCCGAACCGATGCGGCCCAGGCCCAGGATTCCGACCCGCAGGCCGGTGACGTCGCGAGCGTAGGGGAACGGGCCTTCGCCGGCCCATCGGCCGGCCCGCACATAGCGGTCGGCGGCGCCGAACCGGCGCAGGGTCATCAGGATCAGGCCGATCGCGGTGTCGGCGACGGTGTCGGTCAGCACGTCCGGCGTGTTGCTGACACCGATACCCCGGCGCTGGGCCGCGTCGAGGTCGATGTTGTCCACCCCGGCGCCGTTGTTCACGATTGCCTGCAGGTTCGGCAACGCCGCGATGGTGTCGGCGTCCGCGCCGGGTCCGCCCGACGTCAAGATCACCCGGATATCAGCAGCGTGCCGCGTCAGGAACTCGGCACGCTGCGCGCCGTTGGGCAACCGGGGAATCTCGTAGCGGGCCGCGAGTTCGGCTTCGAAGGTGCGCTCGAACGGGCCGATGCGTAGTGCCTCGTGGATCTTCTTCACCGTCACGGTTGCCATCATCCTTGTTCGGCGCTGCAAGATTCCTCCAAGAATCCGCCAAGAATCCGTGGAGCGCCCCGCGGGATGGTGATTTCACCAGCCGATCGAACGAAGGGGCGGTCATCATGCGGTTGTTCTGCTTTCACCACGCCGGGGGTGGCGGGTTGGCGTTCAACGCCTGGCGCAAGGCGCTGGACCCGGCCATTGAGGTAGTCCCCGTCGAGATTCCCAACCGTTCGCGGTTCGCCACCCTGCGCGACCTCGTCGACGAAATCAACGACCAATTGGGCGCACTGTTGGACGAACCGCACATGTTCTTCGGCCACAGCTTCGGCGCGCTGGTGGCCTACCGGCTGGCTTGCGTCCGCGCCGCTGCCGGCTCCGAACTCCCGCGGGCGGTGTTCGTCTCTGCCTATGCCCCACCGCACCTTCAGCCACCACTGCATGTGGTCAAGGAACTCGACGACAACCAACTCGCGGCCTTCCTGTCCGAAATGGGTTTGATGCCGGCCGGATTGACCCGCTGGCCCACGCTGCGCGAGCAAGCCGTCACGATCACCCGCCACGACCTGGAACTGCTGATGACCGACGAGGAAGCCGGCACCGGCGAGTTGCCCTGCCCCATCCATGTTTTCGGTGGCAGCGAGGACCCGATTGTGAGCGAAGCCGACCTGCAGCAATGGCGTTCGCGGACCAAGGCGGACTTCTCGGTGCAGATGCTCCGCGGCGGTCACTTCTATCTGCGTGACCGCAAGAGCTTGTTCGAGACGCTGCGGCCACTGATGTCACCGCTGGTGGCGGCCTAACGGCCGCGGCTGAGCCAGTCATCGATCGTCTCGGCCACAGACTCCCACCCCGGCTCCAGCATCAGGTCGTGGGCCATACCCGGAAACACCTTCGCCTCGGCACCGTAAGCCGTTGCGGTGCGCTGAATCTCGCGCTCGGTGACGATGGTGTCCAACTCGGCGCCCAGCACCAGCATCGGGACGCGACTGACCCGCTTGGTCCGCACCAGGTCCAATGCGAGCATATCGAGAAATGCCCGGTAGGACTCGTCCTGCAACCGCCGGTGATATGAGTTCACTTGCGCCGCAGGCATTGTCGCGGAGAAGAACAGGTCACGCGCCAGGGCCGGCGTCCTTACCAGTGGTTCCAGCCGGAGTTCGGTGTTGCACCTGGCGAAGTCGCGCGGGTGACGACGGGCAATGCTCGTGGTCAGCCGCAACACACCGGTGGGTTGAATGGGTGTGACGAGGATGGCCGCCGGGGCGCGGTGCCGCTGTAGGTGATGCTGGGCGACGAAGCCACCCATCGAGTGAGCCACCAGCACCGGGTCGGTCGGCAGCTGCGCCGCGACCTCCGCGACATCGTCCGCATAGTCCCTGATTCGCGTCCAGCGCAATCGATTTCGGCCGGGGCTGCCGCCATGCCCGCGCAGGCTCATTGCCACGGCCCGGTAACCCCTGGCCGCAAAGAACTCGAGAAAATGCTCGTCCCAGCACCACGCCGCGTGCCAGGCGCCGTGCACGAACAACAGCGGATCAGGGTGTTCGTCGGTGCAGCGGCCTTTGTCGATGACTTCGAGCATGCGGCTCATTCTTTGCGAACCGGCATCAAGAATCCATAGAGGATTCCTAAAGTCTCCGCCCCGAAACTTTGGTTACGCAACCAGCGTCCACCACCACCAATCACCACACGGAGACAACAATGTTCACTCACCGCTTCACCACTTCCTTGGCCGGAACCGCTGTGACCGCCGCCGCCCTCGGGTTCGCCGCCCTCGGCCTGGCCGGCACCGCGGGCGCGGGCACCGTCGACGACGCGTTCATCGCCCAGATCAAGGCCGACGGGATCACCCCGCCCAGCAACGCGCGCGCGATCAGCGAGGCTCACGCCGTCTGCGCCGCTCTCGACGCGGGCCAATCATCGGCCCAGGTCTACAGCGGCGTGGCCGAGCGGACCGGGCTGAGCGCCAGCGGCGCCAAGACCTTCGCCGTCGACGCCGCGAGCGCGTACTGCCCCCAGTACGTCACCACCACCTGACGTATCCCAACCGAGCCACCGGGCTCAAGCACCCTCAACTGGGTTGCTTGGGCCCGGTTTTGGCGTTGCGGCGCCCCATTCAGGCTCCCGCCCGAAATGCCGCCACCGGCATCTCGACACTGCCCTGGCACGGGCCGCCGTAGATATCGGTGTGCCAGGTGCCGCGCAGCGACCCGTCAGGCTGCGGCGTGTAGAACGCCCAGGACTTCGCCGGCGCCCACGCCTTGGCAACCCCTTCGCCCATGTAACAGTCCCACTGGAAGTCGAAGCGTTCGACCCAGCGGGTGCCGTCCCAGGTGTAGTGCGACGGCACGACAATCGTCGGGTTCTTGGGCGTGGGCCCGTTGTTGGCGGTGGCGACGCACGATGAGGCCGAGCACACCGTCGAAAAGACGTAGTCGGCGCTGAATGTGGCTTCGGATTGGGTGGCCGCGACGCTGGTGCCGGTCTTCTGCGCCGCGTACCGCACCAGTGAATACTTGCCGCTCCAGGACGGCGTCGCGGCGCCGGCCGGGTGCGCCGGGACGCCCAGTACCGCCATGGCGGCAAGCAATGCGAATCCCCGGTGCATCGTGCCAATGCTGCTGGACGGATGACGCAACCAGATACCGGCCGGGACACGATCCCGCTTAACTCAGGCCGGGTACTCGGCGACAGCCTTCTTCACGACCGAATCGATCTCATCGGTGAGCAGGAAACGCTGCGCCACAAGCCCTTCGGCGGCCGTGCGGACCGCGGCGGCGTAGTCACCGCTGGTTGGGTACCGCTCGGAGACCGACGGCCGTCCGGGCGGGAAGGGCAGCTTGCTGCCGATCCGCTCGTAGAGCACCTCCGGCAGGTCCGCGACGTACTGCCTGGCGTTCCAGCCGGTGTAGGTGGCCAGCGGTGCGGCGACGGCGGGCAACCGGATGCCGGCCACCTCGTTGCCGTCCGCATCGACGGCCGACACCAGGTCGATCTCGCTTGCCGAGGGCAACCAGGCCGGGGCCGGGGTATTTGCGTAACCGAAGCGGGACAACACATCCTTACGGGCCACGGCGGTGCCGTCACTGGCCCGCGGGACCCGGCTGGCCGGCGGCTCGATGCCGTCCGACACCCAGTTGTCCAGCGCGACGAGCAGCGCGCGGGTGACCGGAGTGACGTCGAGGTGGTGCACCGGGTTGGCGGCGGGCAGCGCGTCCTTGATCTTGCTGCTGCCGAAGTGGTCGGTGCCGGCCAGCAGGTAGGTGCGGACGTCGTCGTCCTCGGGCAGGTCGGCGCCGGTGTCCGGGTCGACGTGCACCAGCGCGCCGTCGCCCTGCCAGTACTCGGTAGCGCTGTTGGTGAAGATCGTCTTCGGGACACCGCCAAGCTGGCGCTGCAGTGCGAACAGGTCATCGTTGCCGATCGGGCCGGCCGCGCCGTGGCCGCCGGGGGTCGAGGGCTGGGCGTACCGCTGGTTGAACTCGCCCCGATTGGCGCTGGCGAAGTCACTGAACACGCCGTCGAAGACCTGCATCCCGGCCTCGTCGACGTTGAGCCCGTCGGACAGGAACTGGCGCAACAACCGGCCGGCCTGGGAGACCCCGTAGGCGAAGGTGTGCGCAATGCCGTCGGCGCGAAGGTGCGAAACGATATCGCGGATGGCCAGCAGGCCGCAGCCGGCGACCGGGGCCAGCGCGGTGCGGTACACCAGCTCGTAAAAGTGGAACGGCTGGAATCCGCCGTCCAGCGCAACGTGCGTCTCGTCGGTGAACCGCCACGTGTCGCGGGGAACGATCACCGGCTCGGCGTTGGGGGCCGTGCGCACGGTCAGCACCGCTTCCGGGTCGTCGACGTCGATGGTGGGGTAGTCGGTGAACTTGAACAGCACGTCAGCGCCGGGGATGGACTCGACCTCGGGCGCGGAGAAGCTCAGGGCGTGGTCTTCCCGGACGACGTCCGAGCGCCACTCCAGCCGCGTAAAGCCGGGGGCCACGTCGGCCTGGGGTGCCGTCAGGCCCAGGATGGCCGGACCGCGCTGCACGTCCCACTGCCAGCCGCAGGAGGCGATGGTCCAGCCGCGGTTCAGCAGGAAGCCGCCCTTCAGCCAGGGCGCGTTGGTGGGGACGCCACGGTTGGGCACGACGAACAGCAGCTTGCCGTTGCCGCCGCTCACCGGGCGAAGGAGGCGCAGGTCGGCGGTGTAGCGGACGAGGCCGTCCTCGTCGCGGGTCGCGAGCTTGAGGTCGACGATGCGCTCGTTGGCCAGCGCTTCGGGGTCCACGGCAAACGTGACGGTCGCTTCCACGTTCTCGTAGCGGCTGTCGGTGTGCGGGTAGACGTTGTGCACGTGCACTGACTCGACTGACATCTCGATCCCCCTCGTCGGTCGTCATCTCGGGCTGTTGCAGATGACTTTCCGGCAGGGGCCTTGGCGCATTCTTGACGAATCCTTGGAGGCGGGATTTACAGCCCACGCAGCAGGAACAGCGCGTAGGCGGCGATCGACTGCGCGTCGGCGATCACGCCGTCCCGCATCATCTGTTCGACCTCCGCACGGGGGAACCAGGCGCTGCGCATGTCCTGCTCTTCGTGCTCCCGCTCGACCCGCCCCGCCGAGATCCCGGTGGCCAGGAACACCCACCCGCGCTGGCTGCTCATCCCCGGGGCGACGTCCAGCAGTCCCAGCTTCTCGAACGACGTCGCGCGCAGACCGGTCTCCTCGCGCAACTCGCGCTCGGCGAGCGCGACGGGCTCCTGGGCCGCTAGGTCCGGCGCGGTGCCCTGCGGAAACTCCCACCGGCGCGCGCCGACGGGATACCGATACTGCTCGACCAACCGAAACCGGCCCCCGTCGTAGGGAATGTCATAGGGAATCACGAGCGCATACGTCGGCTTGTCCACCACCGCATAAATGCCGGGGGTGCCGTCGGGACGGCGGATTTGGTCTTCGCGCAACACCATCCACGGGTTGCGGTAAATCTCGCGGGAGGCGACGGTTTCGATGAAGGACATCCGACCAGTATTCGTCCTGCTCAAGTGACAATCATGTTGCCCAGGCTGTCGATTCCCCGCCCACCGCCATATCATCTCGCGCAGACGCGCGTTTTGCTGGCGCTAACCGGTAAGTGGGTGTTTATGCGGGACGTGGTGCGCCACATCATCGTCAGCGGCGAAGACGCGCTGGCGACAACGATCATCGACGAACTCAACGAAGTCGGCGCCAACGTCGTTCTGCTGACCGGTCACAGCCTGGCCGGGGTTGATCTCGAGCAGGCCGACGCGGTGGTCTGTGCCGGCGACGACGACGCGCGGAATCTCGAAATCGCTTTACTGGCAAGGAAAGCCAACGCCCGGGTGCGGGTGGTGGCACGACTGGCCAACGACGTGTTGCGGGAAGCGGTGACGGCCGATAACGGCCCCGGGGCCATTCTCGACGTCGCCGACCTGGCCGCCCCCTCGGTCGTCGAAGCGTGCCTGGCGCAGACGGCGCACCCGTTCGAGGCGGCCGGTCTGGAGTTCGTCGTCTCGGGTGCGGAGGTGACGCGGGAGGCGACCCTGCGCGACCTCTACGGCGACCTGGCGCCGGTCGCGGTGATCGGTGGCAACAACTCCCCCGATCCGGGTGACGTGGTCGCCTGCCCGGGCCGGGATCACCGGGTGTACCCCGGGGACTGGACGGCGATGATCGGCAGCGCGGACGAACTGGCCGCCCGCGACATCAAGATCCGCGAGGCGACGACCACCCGGTCCCGCCGCTCCCGGCTCACCCGGATCGCCGACGGGGCGCGTGCGCTGCGCAACGACGTCAACCCAATGTTTTATCGGGCGGTGGTCGCGTTGCTGTTCCTTTTGCTCGGGTCGACGGTGCTGCTTCGTTACTCCTACCGGCTGCCGCCGGGCATGACCTGGATCGATGCGCTGTACTTCAGCACCGAGACCGTCGCCACCGTCGGCTACGGCGACTTCAGCTTCATCAACCAGCCGACCTGGCTGCGGCTGTTCAGCATCCTGCTGATGTTCGCCGGCGTCATCAGCACCGCCATTCTCGTCGCGTTCCTCGCCGAGCTGATGATCACCCGGCGGCTGCTGATCTCGTCCGGCCCGCGCAAGGTGCGGTCCCTGCGCAACCACGTCGTCGTGGTGGGGCTTGGTTCGTTCGGCATTCGGGTCGTCGCTGACCTGACGGCGGCGGGCTGCGACGTGGCCATCATCGAACGCGACGAGAACAACCGCTTCCTGTCTTCGGTGGCCGAACTTGACGTGCCGGTGATCTTCGGGGATGCAACGCTGCGCCAGACCCTGGACTCGGCCTGCATCGAGGAGGCGCGTGCGGTGGCCGTGCTGACTCAGGACGACATGGTCAACATCGAAACCGGGATCGTGCTGCGCGAGATGCTCGGATCGCGCTTTCTGCCGCCCGGCAGCCGATCCGACATCCCGCTGGTACTGCGGGTGTATGACCGCTCACTGGGTGCGGCGGTGGCGCAGCGGTTCGGCTTCGACAATGTGCGCTCGACCGTGGATTTGGCGGCCCCGTGGTTCATCGGCGCGGCGATGGGCCTGCAAGTGCTGGGGACGTTTTCGGTGGGGCAGCGCTCGTTCATGATCGGCGGGATGCACGTCGCGCCGGGCAGCGAGCTGGACGGTGTCCCGATGCGCGACCTGTCCACCCAGACCCGCGTCATCGCGATCACCCGACCCGACGCGCCGGTCACCCTGCACCCGCGCCGCGATGCCCAACTGCTGGGCGGCGACACCGTCTACCTGGTCGGTCCGTATCGCGAGCTGCTGGCCACGCTGCGCAAGGGCGAGGCGTGGGAACAACCGGCGAACGCCGACGCGGCAGCCGGCTGAGTTAGAGGGCGGCGGCGACGTCGGCGGCGCGCCGGAGCTGCCCGATGTCCGAGCTGGTGGGAATCAGGTGCACTTCGTCGGTGCCGATGTCGGCGAACCTGCGCAGCACCGCCAGCAGCTCGTCCTCGCTGCCCGCCCACCCCGTGGTCGGCGCCATCGCGTCGACGTATTCGGCGGGGATCCAGTTCATGTAGCGGCGCAGGTGCCGGTGAACCTGCTCGCGGGCTTCGTCGGGCGCACCGAACGCGAACCAGAACGAGGTGGCCAGGTGGGGTGCGGGCTTGCCTGCCTCTTTCCAGGCCACGCGGGCCACGTCGAACAGTTCGTTCTGCTGGACGACGTCCAGGTTCAGGGTGGTTCCCGCCATGCCGTCGGCCCAGTTGGCAGCGCTGCGCACGGTTTTGGGCCCGATGGTGCCGACGAGCAGCCGCGGCCCGCCGGCCTGCACCGGCGGCGGTCCGACCGGCCGCACCGAATCGGTGGTCTTCTCCCCGGCCCAGACTCGTTTCATGACGGCGACGCGCTCGGCCATGGCGCGCATGGTCTGCGTCTTGGGGTCGGCGCCGACGGAGTTGTAGTCCTCGTGCCTGCCGCCCACCCCGATGCCGACGGTCAACCGGCCGGCGCTGAGCAGGTCGCCGGTGGCCAGCGCCTTGGCCAGCATGACCGGGTCGTGCAACTGCGGCACGATCACCGTCGTCACCAGCCGCACGCGGTCGGTCCACGCCGACAGCGCGCCGAGCAGCGTCAGGCTGTCCGGATTGTCGAAGGCAATGCGTTCGCCCCAGCACAGCGACGAGAACGGCCCCTCGTCGATCGCCTCGGCCCAAGTCTTGAGCAGCGTCGCGTCGAGGTCGGGCTCCATCACCGGCATGGTCATACCTATCTGCACGCCCACGATTCTGGCAGCATGGCCGGATGGCCCTAACGAGCACGTCCTTCGCGCACGTACGGCTGACCGTCACCGATATCGAACGGTCCCGCCAGTTCTACGAAAGCGTCTTCGACTGGCCGGTGCTGATCGAGATTCCCGAGAACGCCGACGAGAAGCTGCGCAATCGGCTGGGGTTCCTGTTCGGTGGGGTCATCTATGACATGGGCGGTGGACTATTGGGCCTGCGCCCGGTGGCCACCGACCGCTTCGACGAGAACCGCGTCGGCCTGGACCACCTCGCGTTCCGCGTGGCCAGCAAGGACGAATTAGATGCTGCGGCAACTCATCTCGATGAACTGGGGATCGCCCACGGGCCGATCAAGGACATCGGGCCGTCCTACATTCTGGAGTTTCGCGACCCGGACAACATCGCATTGGAGCTAACGGCGCCGAAGTAGCAGACTGGTAAGCACCATGTCCATCAGCTTCAACCACACCATCGTCGCGGCCCGCGACAAACGGGAGTCCGCGGAGTTCCTCACCGAACTGTTCGGCCTGCCCAGCCCCACCCCGTTCGGCCCGTTCATGGTCGTCGCGTTAGACCACGGGGCATCGCTGGACTACGCCGACGTCGCCGAACCCGACGAGATCCGGCCGCAGCACTACGCGTTTCTGGTGTCCGAGGACGAGTTCGACGCGATCTACGGCAAGATCAGCGCGCGCGGCCTGCCGCACTGGGCCGACCCCGGGGCCAGCCGCCCCGGCCAGATCAACACGCGGGACGGCGGCCGGGGCGTGTACTTCCGGGATCCGGCCGGGCACGCCATGGAGATCCTCACCCGGCCCTACGGCTCGGGCAGCTAGCGCGTCGACCCGTGCCGCTTGCTTTCCTGGTCGCGGTAATCGTCGGCCATCTGCGCGACGTGTTCGGGCAGACTGTTGGCGGCGACGTCGGCGATGGTGGTCTCTTCCAGCACTGAGCGCATGCTGGCGCGCAACGCCCGCCACACGTCGGTGAGCGCGACGGTGGGCCCGGAATACGGCAGGTCACCGAGCCCGATATCGCGGACGCTGGCCAGCGGCCCGTCGATGCAGCGCAGCACGTCAGCGATGCTGATCTCGGTGCCGGGACGCGCGAGTTCGTACCCGCCTTCGCGACCCCGGTGGCTGCGGACCAACCGATCGGTGCGCAGGTTGGTCAGAATGTCGACCAGAAACTGCGGCGGAATCCCCTGGGCCTGGGCCAAGTCGTCGGTCTTGACAAGCGTGCCGCTGGGCACCGTCGCAAGCTGGACCATCGCGCGCACAGCGTATTCCGCTTTGGCCGACATCCGCATGCTGACCGATTCTGCCAGCCCGCTAGGCGCGCACCTCGAGCATGTCGATCACGCTCTGCGCCTGCTCCTCGAGAGTCCGGTCGGCGGTGAGCCGCAGATCGGGGTTCTTCGGCCGCTGGTACGGGCTGTCGATCCCGGTGAAATGTGTGATCTCCCCGGCCCGGGCCTTGGCGTACAGGCCCTTCGGATCGCGCCGCTCACACTCGACCAGCGGGGTATCGCAGAACACCTCGAAGAACTCGAATCCGGCGTCGTCGTGGACCTTTCGCGCCAACTCCCGGTGCTCGGCCAGCGGGCTGATCGCAGGCACCAGCACGATCTGACCCGAATCGGCCAACAGCGTCGCCACATGCGCCAGGCGGCGCAGGTTCTCGGCCCGGTCGGCCATGGAGAAGCCCAGGTCGGCGTTGAGGCCGTGCCGCAGGTTGTCCCCGTCGAGAACGTAAGCGGGAATACCCTTTTCGAGCAACTTCTGCTCGACCAGCATGGCCACCGAAGACTTGCCCGCGCCCGAGAGCCCGGTAAGCCACACCGTCCTGCCCTGAATAGCCCGATCCGCGGCGGTGACCAGTGACTTGTGCCGGACGGTATTGGGACTTGCCTTCTGGGCCGCCACATCCCGCAGCACCATCCCCGCGGCCACCGTTCCGTTGGTGTCCGGGTCGATGAGGATGAACGAGCCTGTGCTGGAGTTGCGGGAGTACTCGTCAAGCAGCAAGGGCACCTGCGTGCGCAGCGTGATCCGGCCAAGCTCGTTGAGCTTCAACGCCGTTGCCGTTTTGTCGCGGTGCAGCGTGTTGACGTCGAGCCGGTAGTCCAGCGCCGTCACCCTGGCCCGCGTGGTGCGTGTGGTGTGCTTGATGACATAGTCGCGGCCGGGCTCGAGCGCCGACGCGTCCGACATCCAGCACACCGTGGCGTCGAAATGTTGGGTGACCCGGGGCTGATTGTTGGTCCGCGCGATCATGTCACCGCGCGAGATGTCGATGTCGTCGGCCAGACTGAGCGATACCGCCATCGGCGGAAACGCTTCGGCCACCGGCCCGTTGGTGCCGTCGATACTGGTGATCCGGGTGGTCTTGCCGATCGGCAGCACCACCACCTCGTCACCGGGGCGCATCACGCCGCTGGCGACAGTGCCGGCGTAGCTGCGATGGTCCTGATGCTCATGGGTATGCGGGCGGATGACGTACTGGACCGGGAATCGTACGTCGACCAGGTTGCGGTCACCGGCGATGAACACTTCTTCCAGGTGGGAAAGCAGCGCCGGCCCCTCGTACCAGGGCGTCTTGTCCGACTTGGTCACCACGTTGTCGCCATGCAGCGCCGACATCGGTATGGTGGCGACGTCCTGCACATCCAGGCGCGCAGCGAACGCGTGGAACTCGTCGCGGATCGCCTCGAATTTCGCCTGGTCCCAATCGATCAGGTCCATCTTGTTGACGGCCAGCACGATGTGCTGGATGCCCAGTAGCGAGGCCAGGAACGCATGCCGGCGTGACTGCTCCAGCAGGCCGTGCCGCGCGTCGACAAGCACGATTACCAGTTGCGCGGTCGACGCCCCGGTCACCATGTTGCGGGTGTACTGGATGTGGCCGGGGGTGTCGGCGATGATGAATTTGCGTTTGGGCGTGGCGAAATAGCGGTAGGCGACATCGATGGTGATGCCCTGCTCGCGTTCGGCGCGCAGCCCGTCGGTGACCAGCGCGAGGTCGGTGTAGTCGTGACCCCGTTCCCGCGAGGTCTTCTCTACCGATGCCCACTGGTCTTCCATCACGGCCTTGGAGTCGTAAAGCAGCCGTCCGATGAGGGTGGATTTTCCGTCGTCGACCGACCCGGCCGTAGCGAGGCGTAACAACGTCGAAGGTCCAGCCATCAGAAGTACCCCTGCCGTTTCCGGTCTTCCATGCCGGCCTCGGAGATCCGGTCGTCCGCGCGGGTCGCGCCCCGCTCGGTCAACCGGGACACGGCGGTCTCGGCGATGACCTCCGACACCGTTGCCGCCTCGGATTCCACACAACCGGTGCAGGTCACGTCGCCGACGGTGCGGAACCGTACCGAGGCCTCGAACACCGGCTCGTCGGCGCGCGGCTGCAGGTAGCGGTGTACCGCGAGCAGCATCCCATCGCGCCGAAAAACCTTGCGCCGGTGCGCAAAATAGATCGACGGCAGCTTGACCTTCTCGGCGCCGATGTAGGACCAGATGTCAAACTCGGTCCAGTTGGACAGTGGGAACACTCGGATGTGCTCACCCTTGTGATGGCGGCCGTTGTAGAGGTTCCACAGTTCGGGGCGCTGCGCCTTGGGCTCCCACTGGCCGAACTCGTCGCGGAAGCTGAACACCCGCTCCTTGGCCCGTGCCTTCTCCTCGTCACGCCGGGCCCCACCGAACGCCGCATCGAACTTGTGCTCGCCGATGGCGCGCAACAGCGTCACCGTCTGCAGCGGGTTGCGGGACGGGATCGTCTCGACCACCCGTCCGGCGTCGATGTCGTCCTGCACCGATGCCACCACCAGCCGCACCCCCGCCTCGGCGACCAGTTCGTCCCGCGTCGCCAACACCTCGTCGAAGTTGTGCCCCGTGTCGACGTGCATCACCGGGAACGGCAACCGCCCGGGACGAAAGGCCTTGAGCGCCAGATGCAGCATCACGATCGAGTCCTTGCCGCCGGAGAACAGCAGCACTGGCCGCTCGAACTCGGCGGCCACCTCCCGGATGATGTGGATCGCTTCGGCCTCCAACGAGCGCAGGTGGCTCAGTTCATACTGGCCGGCCGCCGGGCCGGCTTTGAGATCAGTGCTCATCGGCATCATTTCTCGGTAAAGTTGGCTGGATTGACCATATTAACTGTTATTGCAGATATAGAACCAGCCCAGGGCCGGGCTGTCAACGGGGTCTCGCGAGCAGACGCGGGGGGGTGACCACTTCCGGTGCTGACCGGACGTGCGCAAGCATGTACCGATGAACACTCCTGCTAGCGGGCGCGACGTCATCGCGGCGTTCCTGCCTCAGTCGCCTTTCGTCACCAAACTGGGCATCGTCGCCGAATATCTCGGTGACGACGAGGTCAGGCTGCGGCTGCCGTGGGATCCAACGAACACCACCATGGCCGACATGGTGCACGGCGGGGCGATCGCCACCCTCGCCGATCTCGCGGTGATGGCGGCGGCCTGGTCCGGTCGCGAGGCCCCGCCGTCGTTACGCGGCGTGACGGTGTCAATGACGCTGGACTTCCTGGCGCCGGCACGGGCCACCGATGTGATCGGGGTGGGCCGGGCTCTGCGCCGCGGGCGGTCGCTGGTCAACTGCGAGGCCGACATCGTCGACCCGGACGGGCAGTTGCTTGCCAAGGCCCTCGCAACTTACAAGGTCGGATAGGTCCTGTCCCTCCGCGAGAAGACGCGAAAGCTCCCGCACGCTCGGCGTGTCGGGAGCTTTCGCGTCTTCTCGCGCTACAGGGTGACCTCTTCGAGCTTGCCGGTGGCAACGTCGAAGATGAACCCACGCAACGAGGTGTGCTTGGTGACGAACGGGCTGTTCTCGATGCGCCGCAACGACTGCCGGACGTCCTCGGCCAGATCCGGGAAAGCCTCGGCCGCCCACGGCGGCTTGACCCCGGTCTCCTCCTGGATGCTGCGCTTGAACTCGTCGTCGGTGAACGTCAGCATGCCGCAGTCGGTGTGGTGGATCAGGATGATCTCTTGGGTGCCCAGCAACCGCTGGCTGATCGCCAACGACCGGATCGCATCGTCGGTGACGACTCCTCCGGCGTTGCGGATGACGTGCGACTCGCCCTCCTTGATGCCCAGCACGCGATAGACGTCGATGCGGGCGTCCATGCACGCAAGCACTGCGATGTGTTTGCTCGGCGGCAGCGGCAATGGCCCCTTGAAGTCACTCGCGTAAGTGGCGTTGTTGGCCAGGTAGTCATCGGTAACCGTCACGCAGGTCTCCCTCAGTTCGCAGGACCGGATCTGCCAGCGGCCGGGCATACCAGCCAGAAGCGACGTGGATTTTAACAAGGTGATAGGCGAATTACACGGGTGCGGATCAGCGGGATCGCAATAGCTCCGAGCGCTACCCTGTCCCAATGCGGCACGGGAGTCGGACATGACGCGATTTCTCGCGCGCCGCTTGCTCAAGTACATCGTGCTGCTCGCACTGGCCACTTTTCTGACCTATTGCCTCACCTCCTTCGCGTTCCGGCCGTTGGACAGCTTGATGCAGCGCAGCCCGCGCCCGCCACAGGCCGTCATCGATGCCAAGGCTCACGACCTGGGTCTCGACCGGCCAATCCCGATCCGCTACGTGAACTGGGTTTCGCACGCCGTACAAGGCGATTTCGGCAAGACCATCACCGGCCAACCCGTGGCCACCGAACTGGGCCGCCGGATCGGAGTGAGCTTGCGGCTGCTCGTCATTGGATCGGTCGTCGGGACGTTACTGGGCGTGGCGCTGGGCGCTTGGGGCGCGATTCGGCAGTACCGACTCAGCGACCGCGCCGTCACGATGTTCGCGTTGCTGGTGATCAGCACGCCGACTTTCGTGATCGCCAACCTGCTGATCATGGGAGCGCTACGGATCAACTGGGCGTTGGGTATCCAGCTTTTCGACTACACCGGGGAGACATCACCGGGTGTAGCCGACGGAACCTGGGCCGCATTGGGTGACCGGCTGAAACACCTGGTGCTGCCATCGCTCACGTTGGCATTGGGTGCGGCCGCGGGTTACAGCCGCTACCAGCGCAACGCGATGCTCGACGTGCTCGGCCAGGATTTCATTCGCACCGCACGCGCCAAGGGATTGACCCGCCGCCGCGCATTGGTCAAGCACGGACTGCGCACCGCACTGATTCCGATGGCCACGCTATTCGCCTACAGCGTGGCCGGACTGGTGGCCGGGGCGGTGTTCGTCGAGAAGATCTTCGGCTGGCACGGCATGGGTGAATGGGCGATCCGGGGCATCGCCACCCAGGACACCAACATCGTTGCGGCCATCGCACTGTTCTCCGGCACCGTCGTATTGCTGGCCGGTCTGCTCTCCGACATCTTCTACGCGGCACTGGACCCTCGGGTGCGCGTCTCATGACCACGGTCCAGCAGATCGAGGAGACCGAGGCGACCTTCACTTCGCGCCGCACTCTGGTGCTGCGGCGGTTCCTGCGCAACCGGTCGGCGGTGGGCGCGCTGCTGGTGCTGATACTGCTCTTCATTGGCTGCTACACGCTGCCCGGGTTGCTGCCGTACTCCTACCAAGACCTGGATTTCAGTGCGCTGCTGCAACCGCCCAACACCCGCCATTGGTTGGGAACCAACGCCCTGGGCCAGGACCTGCTGGCCCAGACGTTGCGGGGGATGCAGAAGTCGATGCTGATCGGCGTCTGCGTCGCGGTGATCTCCACCGGAATCGCCGCGACCGTCGGATCGATCGCGGGCTATTTCGCGGACTGGCGCGACGGGGCGCTGATGTGGCTGGTCGACCTGATGCTGGTGATCCCCAGCTTCATCCTGATCGCGATTGTCTCCCCGCGTACCAAGAACTCGGCCAACATCTTCATGCTGGTCCTGCTGCTGGCCGGTTTCGGCTGGATGGTCAGCTCACGAATGGTGCGCGGTCTGACCATGAGCCTGCGCGAGCGCGAATTCATCCGCGCCGCACGGTATATGGGCGTCTCCAGCCGCCGAATCATTACCGGGCACGTGCTGCCCAACGTGGCGTCCATCCTGATCATCGATGCGGCGCTGAACGTCGCGTTCGCGATTCTCGCCGAAACAGGCTTGAGCTTCCTGGGTTTCGGGGTCCAGCCGCCGGACGTATCCCTGGGCACCCTGATCGCCGACGGCACCCAGTCGGCGACCACGTTCCCGTGGGTATTCCTGGTGCCGGCCGGGGTGCTGGTGCTGATCCTGGTGTGCGCCAACCTGACCGGTGACGGCTTGCGCGACGCATTGGATCCCGGCGCGAGCACCCTGCGGCGGGGTGGCGAATGAGCCCATTGCTGGAGGTGACCGACCTGGCCGTCACCTTCCCGACCGACGGCGCCCCGGTCACCGCGGTGCGGGGCATCAGTTATCACGTCAACCCGGGTGAAGTCGTGGCCATGGTCGGCGAATCGGGCTCAGGGAAGTCGGCCGCGGCAATGGCAGTGGTCGGCCTGCTGCCCGACTACGCCCAGGTGGGCGGTTCGGTGCGCCTGCAGGGCACCGAACTATTGGGGCTGGCCGACGACGCCATGTCGCGGTTCCGCGGCAAGTCGATAGGCACCGTCTTCCAGGACCCGATGTCCGCGCTGACCCCGGTTTACACCGTCGGCGACCAGCTCGCCGAGGCGATCCGGGTGCACCAGCCCGAGGTCGGCAAGAAGGCGGCGCAGCAGCGCGCGGTGGAATTGCTTGAGTTGGTGGGCATCTCGCAACCGCGACAACGCGCGCGAGCGTTTCCGCACGAGCTCTCCGGGGGTGAACGGCAACGTGTGGTGATCGCCATCGCCATCGCCAACGATCCCGACCTGTTGATCTGTGACGAACCAACCACCGCCCTGGATGTCACGGTGCAGGCGCAGATCCTGGAAGTACTCAAGAAGGCGCGCGACGTCACCGGCGCCGGCGTCCTGATCATCACCCACGACCTGGGTGTGGTCGCCGAGTTCGCTGACCGGGCGCTGGTGATGTATGCCGGGCGGGTCGTGGAATCGGCTGGCGTGAACGACCTGTACCGGGATCGCCAAATGCCCTACACGATCGGGCTTTTGGGCTCGGTGCCGCGCCTCGACGCCGCGCAGGGGACTCGGCTGGTGCCGATACCCGGCGCTCCCCCGTCGCTGGGCGGCCTGGACCCGGGCTGCCCGTTCGCGCCGCGCTGTCCGCTGGCCATTGACGAATGTGTCGCCGCCGAACCGGAGTTGATCGAGGTGGGCGCCGGTCACCGGGCCGCGTGCATCCGTACCGACCAGGTCGTCGGGCGCAGCGCCGCCGACATCTACGGCGTGAACGTCGATCGCGGCGGTGCTCAACCCGACGGCGCGACGATCGTCGTGCGCGTGCGCGATCTGGTCAAGACCTACCCGCTGACCAAGGGCGTGGTACTGCGCCGCAGGGTCGGGGAGGTCCGGGCCGTCGACGGCATCAGCTTCGATCTGCTGCAAGGCCAGACGGTAGGCATCGTCGGCGAATCCGGTTCGGGCAAGTCGACCACCTTGCACCAGATTCTGGAACTTGTTGCGCCGCAATCGGGCTCGATTGAGGTGCTGGGTGCGGACGTGTCGACGCTGAACACCGCAGGCCGGCGGGCGTTGCGGCGCAATATCCAGGTGGTATTTCAGGACCCGGTGGCCTCGCTGGACCCGCGGCTGCCGGTCTTTGAACTACTGGCCGAACCGTTGCGGGCCAACGGGTTCAGCAAGGGCGACACCAACGCCCGGGTGGCCGAGTTGCTGGGCATCGTAGGACTGGGCCGCGCCGACGCCAACCGCTACCCCGCCGAGTTCTCCGGCGGCCAGAAGCAGCGCATCGGCATCGCTCGCGCGCTGGCCTTGCAGCCCAAGATACTGGCCCTCGACGAGCCGGTGTCCGCACTGGATGTCTCGATCCAGGCCGGGATCATCAACCTGCTGCTCGACCTGCAGGACCGGTTCAGCTTGTCGTATCTGTTTGTGTCACACGATCTTTCGGTGGTCAAGCATCTCGCTCACCAAGTGGTGGTGATGTATCGCGGCACGGTGGTCGAGCAGGGCGACAGCCAGGAGGTGTTCGCCAATCCCCAGCACGAGTACACGCGCCGCCTTTTGGCGGCTGTCCCGCAACCGGAGCCGGGCCATGCCTGACCGCGGCCGGTGGTGGAAGACGCTGGCGGTGACGCTCAGCACGGTGGTGGCTTTGTCCGGTTGCTCGACCGATATCCCGACGACGCCGTCGGTCAGCGGAAGCGCGGTTTTGGGCACCAGTAGCGACATCAACCCGCAGGATCCGGCCACGCTGCGCGAGGGCGGCGACCTGAGGCTGGCACTCAGCGAGTTCCCGGCCAACTTCAATATTCTGCACATCGACGGCAACAGCGCCGAAACCGCCGGGATGCTCAAGGCCACGATGCCCAACGCGTTCACCATCGCGGCGGACGGTTCGACGACGGTCAACACCGATTACTTCACCAGCGTCGAACTCACCGGAACAGATCCGCAGGTGATCACCTACACGATCAATCCCAAAGCGGTCTGGTCCGACGGCACCCCGATCACCTGGCGCGACATCGCCAGTCAGATACATGCGATCAGCGGCGCGGACAAAGCGTTCGAGATCGCCTCCACCGGAGGCGCCGAGCGCGTCGCCTCGGTGACTCGCGGTGTCGACGACCGACAGGCCATCATGACCTTCGCCAAGCCGTACGCGGAGTGGCGGGGCATGTTCGCCGGGAACGGCATGCTGCTGCCGGCTAGTGTGACCGCGACCGCCGAAGCCTTCAATACGGGCTGGCTCGACAGACCCGGTCTGTCCGCCGGCCCGTTCATCGTGTCCAACCTGGACCGGGCCAAACAGCGAATCACGCTAACCCGCAATCCACGTTGGTGGGGCCGGACGCCGCGACTGAATACAATTACCTACCTGGTGCTCGACCCCGCTGCGTCCTTGCCCGCGCTGCAGAACAACACGATCGACGCCACGGGCGTCGGCTCACTCGACCAGCTGATCATCGCCGAACGCACCAAGGGCATCTCGATTCGCCGGGCGCCGGGGCCGAGCTGGACGCACTTCACCATGAACGGCGCAAAGGGATCAATCCTGGCCGATCCTGCGGTGCGGTTGGCGGTGTGCAAGGGGATCGACCGAAGAACGATCGCCGAAGTCGCGCTGCACGGCCTCACCAGTTCGCCGGTACCGCTGGACAATCACGTGTTCGTGGCCGGGCAGGCCGGATATCAGGACAACAGCCTGCCCTATGACCCCCAGCAGGCGAACCGCGACCTCGATGCACTGGGCTGGAAACGCAACGGCGAGTTCCGGGAGAAGAACGGGCAGCAATTGGTGGTTCGGTTACTGTTCTACGAATCGCCGAACGCCAAAGTGTTCACCCAGGTGGCCCAGCACAGCCTCGCGCAGATCGGGGTCAAGCTGGAACTCCAAGCTCGTTCTGGCAGTGGGTTTTTCAGCAACTACGTCAACGTGGGTGCATTCGATATCGCGCTGTTCGGCTGGCAGGGTGACGCGTTCCCATTGTCCGGGCTCACCCAGATCTACGCGTCTGACGGGGACAGCAATTTCGGCAAGATCGGTAGCCCACAGATCGATGCCGCCATCGAGCGCACACTGGCCGAGCTCGATCCCGCCAAAGCCCTCGCGCTGGCCAACGAGGTGGACCGGCTGATTTGGGCCGAAGGGTTCAGCCTGCCGCTGATCCAGTCCCAGGGCACGGTCGCGGTCCGCAGTGATCTGGCCAACTTCGGCGCGCGCGGGTTGGCCGACCTCGATTACACGGCGATCGGGTTCATGCGCTGACCCGGCGGCGGCGTACGGGCACCGCCGCCTCGACGGTGGCCGCCACGTCGATCGCCTTCCATAACAACCGCATCGGCAGGCGCGGCGGCAGCGCGTCGAGCTCGTCCGCCCGCCGGGCCAGCCCGTTGAAGTCGCCCCGGCAGACGGCGGCCGCGATGGCCAGGGCCGCGGGTTCACGGAAGTCCAACGCGGCGTGCCCCATGGTGGGGAGTCGCAGCAGGATCGCGTTGGGCAGCAGGGTCGCCACGCGTTCGGCAACGGCCATTGGTGTGACGAGGTCGCGTCCCCCGGCGATCACCACCGTGGGCCAACCGAACCGGGGCATCTCGGCCACCAGATCAAATGGTTCGGCCTCGAAAGACACTGTGGTGTCCATGGTTTCGGCCATCGCTACCGCGGGATCGAGCGGCAGCTCATCGGGCTCGGCGGCGTAATCGAGTTCGCGGAGCGCGATGCGATTGACCAGGTCGGGTTCATACCGGTACGGCGCCTTACGGCTCACACCCATGGTGGTCACCCGAACGATCGCCCGCCACAGCATCTTTCGCCCGGTGAGCAGCAGGTTGATCTGGTGCTCGAGCATGGCGACCCCGCCGTAGCCATAAATTGTGGCAGCGATCTGCCCGGCCGTCGGCGTCATCACCCCGTTATCCACCAGCCGGCGTATCTTCGGCGCCAACTTCCTGGTCTCCGGCGTGTCCCCGTCCAGCAGCACGCGACGCAACGCATCGCGGACCGAGGCGATGTCGTGATGTGAGAGCACCGGCGAATCCAGGATCATCGCGTGGACCCGGCCGGGATGCCGGACGCCTACCCCGGCCGCGATGTAGCTGCCGTAGGACGAGCCGAAGATGACGGCGGAGTCCACCTGGGCGTCGTCCAGCACCGCGGCCACGTCGTCGACCACCTGCTCGATGGTCAGCGCCTGCGGGGCAGGTCGGCGCCGGAATCGTCGTGCCGCGACATCCCCACCCCGCGGTGTTCGATCATGATCACGTCGAGTCCTGCGGCGGCGGCGCGCCGGCGAAACGCCTGGTAAAGCCGCATGGACGCGACGCCCGGCCCGCCCGGTATGACCACCAGCGGATGCGCCGACTTGTGACCAGTGCGCACGTAGTAGAGATCGAACTGCTCGTCGCTGCCCGGCGAGACCGGTCGGCGCACCGGACGCACCCCGGGCAGCTTTGCCAACTTGTTGTGTACCCGGCGCCGTTTGGCGTTCATCGTCATCGTCAGCGCCCCCTCATGGGTGCCATTCTGCCGATGGTCAACCGCGGATCAAGTCGGCGGCCTTCTCTCCGATCAAGACCGAGGGAGCGTGGGTGTGCCCGCGGACCGTGCTCGGCATCACCGAGGCATCGGCGACGCGCAGCCCGTCGACGCCGCGCACCCGCAACTGCGGATCCACCACACTCGCCTCGTCGTTGCCCATCCGGCAGGTGCCGAGCGGGTGGTACAGGGTGTGCGAGGACGCTCGAAGGGCCAGGTCGAGCGTGGCTTCGTCGAGTTCGGTGCTGTCGCGCGGTCGCACCACCTGCCCCAGCACGTCCCGCAGCGAGGGGGCCTTGGCGATCTCGGCGCACATATGCAGTCCGGCCATCATCGCGGCACGGTCCAAGCCGCCAGGATCGGACAGATAGCGCGGATCGATGATCGGCTTGTCGTGCGGATCGGCGGAGCGAAGCGTGATCTGTCCGCGGCTTTCCGGCGCAACCAGGATGGGCCCGAACACCACCCCGTGGCCGGCGGCGGGGATCAGGGCCTCGTCGTAGAACGGTGCCGGCGCAAAGATCAATTCAAGGTCGGGCAGCTCGAGATCAGCCCGGCTGCGGACGAATCCGTACGCCTCGCCCACGTTGGAGGTGAGCATGCCGCGCCGCCGCAGCAGATAGCTGAGGAGTTGTTTGGCTTTTTCGGCGCCGAACAGGCTGTCGTCATCGACGTCGAAACCCAGGGGTGTTACCAGGTGATCGAGCAGGTTCTGTCCCACCTCCGGCGCGTGGTGGACGATTTCGATGCCATGCTCGGCCAGGTGTTCGCGGTCGCCGATTCCCGACAGCATGAGCAGTTGCGGGCTGTTGACCGCGCCGCCGCACAGCACCACCTCGCGGCGCGCGTACACCACCGATGTGTGACCAGCGCGCTCGTACTCGACGCCGACCGCTCGGGTGCCGTCGAAGACGACCCGTGTCGCCGTCGCCTCGGTGAGCAGGGTGAGGTTCTGCCGGCTCATCGCGGGCTTCAGATACGCGTCTGCAGTGCTGTAGCGGGCACCCCGGCGCTGGGTGACGACGGTTTCGCAGAACCCCTCCGGCACAGGCGAATTGGGTTGGGCGGCCGGATACCCGCATTCACGTGTGGCGGCCAGCCAGGCGGCGGTCAGCGGGCGCGGACTGCGCTGACGGGAAATGTGCATCGGACCGGTGACGCCGCTGTCATCACCGCTGACGAAGTGCCATGCCGCGCTGACGTTCTCGATGCGACGGTAATATTCGAGGGCTTCGGCGGCGGACCATTCCGGTCCCGCCCGCTTGGCCCATTCGTCGTAGTCGGCGGCGAATCCGCGGACCCACATCATCGCGTTCATTGACGAACAGCCGCCCAGCACTTTGCCCCTGGGCCAGTAGATCTGGCGACCGTCGAGTTCGGGTTGCGGCTCGGTCAGGTAATCCCAGTCGACTTCGGTGCGAAACAACTTGGAGAAGGCCGCCGGAATGCCGATAAATCTGTTGGTGTCCCCTGGGCCGGCTTCCAGTGCCGCTACCTCGGTGGCCGGATCGGCGCTGAGCCGATTGATCACGACAGCACCGGCCGAGCCGGTACCGACCACTACGTAGTCGCGCTGAGTATCCATGACCTATCCCCGGTTTGGGCTGTGGGCCGAGTGTATGCCTGCCGGCGCGGAAGCACTACGCGCTGAGATCGATGCGATGCGCTCCCGTGACGCCGTCGTACCGGTGCGGATTGCAGGTGAGCACGAGAACCTGACCGTGGCTGCCTACGGTGTCGAATACCTGGCCCATCTTGGCCAACCGGTCCGGGTCGGTGAAGCCCAGCGCATCGTCGACCACGACCGGGACGGTGTCTTCCTTGGCAACCAGGGCCGCGCACGCCAACCGCGCCAGGATTCCAAGTTGTTCTTTGGCCCCGCCCGACAACGATTCGTAGGGCACGGTGACGCCGTCCAGCGTGCGGCTGAGGATGCACAGATCACTGTCGACTTCGATTTCGAAGGTGGGGCCGAACACCGGCCGGCCTAGCCGCTCGAGCTCTGCGCGGTAGGGCTCGACGTACCGAAGGCGGGTGGTATCGCGGTGTCGGCCCATCACGGTCCGCAGTAGGTGGGCAGACCTGGCGCGGCTGCCGACCCGGGCGTGCTCGCTAGTGGCGTGTTCGAGTTCGATCTCGGCGGCGTCGAGCTTTCCCTTTCGTCCTTCGCCGCGCAGCACTGCGAGCTCGATGCTCACCTGCCGCAACGCGTCGAGGGTCTGCGCGTGGCGGTCGCGCAGGGCCGTGACCTCTATTTCCGCTTCGGCGAGCTCGACGGCTGCCGCGTCCGGCGCGGCGGCGGCCAGGGACTGCCTGAGCTCGTCCCTGCGTCGCTCAGCGCTCTGCGCCGCCTGACGGTCGTTTTCGGCGGTTGCCGCCAGGTCGTCGTCGCTGACGGTTGACCGCTCTTGGGCCAACCGGGTGACCGCCGCGTCGAGTGCAGCGCGTTGCGTCATCACCTCGTTCTGCAGAACGGTTGCACGGGTTGTCATTTCGGCGAGCTGCTGGGCGGTGGCCGCGGCGCGTTGGCGGCTGGCATCACACTCGGCTTGCGCGGCCGCCCGGGCCGCCTCGGCCTCGTCCCGCTGTGCGCGGGCGGCGGCGGCATCGGCGGCGACCGGATCGGCGCCCGCCGGATGCTCGGCATGCAGCTGCGCGAGCCTCACCCGCAGCTGTTCGGCGTCTTCATCACCGCACAACCCGACCAGGGTCGCGGCCAACTGGTCGCGGTTGCGCTCCAGCTCGCGCCGCCGTTCGTCGACCGATCGGGCCGTCGCCAGGTCGGCGACACCACCGGCTGTTAACGCATCGGCCAGATCCTGCTGTGCGGCTTGGTGTTTCGCTCGAACATCGAGTGCGGTGGCGCCGGGGGTGACCCGCGCGGTGAGCACTCCGGTGACCTCGACATCGGTGGGACCGGTGGCGGTGATCGACAAACTTTCCCCGGTCGCCAGCGCCACTCGCCGACAATCGACAGCAAGCTCGATATCGGCCGCGGCGGTGAACTCGACTGTTGCGGAGATCAGTTCCAGTTGAGCGGCGACGCGATCGGCGGTAGCCGCGGCGTGTTCGATGCGGCGCAGCACCTCCGGCGTCAACATGATGGCGGACAACTCCTTGTCCGCCTCAACGCGCTTGTTCTCGATGTCGTCGATCTTGGCCAGCCGGGCTCTCAACCGGTCGGCCTCCTCGCGCGCGGCGACCCGATCCATGTCCCGGCGCGCGGCTTCGGTACGGTGCTGCGCTGCGGCCAGGGCCTCGACGGCGCCGGTGAGCGCGGCGTCACACGCCTGGGCCTCGCGAGCCGCCGCCGCCGCAAGCGCGGCCGCTTCCTCAGATTGCGTCACGAGAGCTGTGATAGCCGTTGCGCACGAATCAATTTCGCTGATCAATTCAAGCCGCGCGTTGTGCTTCGTGGTCGAGGCGGCACTGGTCGCGACGGCGGCGGCGGCGATCAAGGTGACCTCATGCACCTCGCCGGCCAGTGCCGCTATGCGGTCGGCGGCGGCCTGCGCGGCCGTCAGCCGGGGCTCCGCGGCGCGGCATTGCTGCGCCAGTTCGGCCGCCTGCCTGGTCAATTCGGCCTGGCAATGCACCCGGTCGTCGACCTCTGCCATTGCCTTGGTGCACTCCGACACCGCCGCTGTGGCCTCCTCCAGCCGCTTGACGGCGGCGGCCCATTCACCGGTCGGACGACCGGTCGGAGTGAAGTAGCGGGCGAACTCGGTGTCGATACGCTCGATCAGCAGCGGCTCGTTACCCGACAGGGCCGCTTCATCGCCGGCGGCCACGTCTAGCGCCCGGGACAATGCATCGCAACCGGACAAATCCACTGCGGCGGTGGACGCGGCCTGCAGTACGCGCTGGGCACGCCAAAGATCGATATCGACGGTCTCGGCCAGCATCGCGCGGACCCGTTCATGCGCCTCGTCGCCGGTGAGCTGTTTGCGGTGCGGCGCCAGCACCGTCAACTCCGTCTCACACTTCTTGTGAAACCTTTTGCGGTAAAGGAAACGATAAGGGCCGCTACTGATTTCGGCGGTCACTTCGGAACCGACGTCGGCGTTGGTCGGCTTGACCTGCTTCACATCCTTTTTGGTCGAGCGGTCCTTGGATTCCAGCAGGAGGTCGAGCGCTTCGATCATCGACGACTTGCCGATTTCATTGGCGCCGCAGACCACCACCACGCCGTGGTCGGGGAACTCGATCTCCCGGTGTGTGATGCCTCGATAGTTGGTGAGAACCAACCGGTGCAACCTCATGCCGCGCCCCGATCCGCCAGACGAAGTAGTAGCGCCAAGGCCCCCCTGGGCGTCGGCGGCTGCTTCGGCGTCCCCCCGCGCGTGCCGCGGCAACCAGCTCGTCGACCGCCGCGACCGCGAACCCACCGATACCGAGGCCGTCGAATTCACCGTCACCGGGCACCACCGTCAGTTCGGAATGGCTGTCCCACAGCCGCAATGACGCGAACAACCTGGTATACCGGTCCAGGCAGGTATCCAATGCCGCGCGGTCGGTGACCGTCAACGAGCCCTTGAGTGCCAGGCGTACGACCGTTCGGTCCTTATCGGGCAGCAGATCCAGGTTCAGGTCCAGATCGGCAACGCAGCGGCTGGTGTCAACGTCAAAGTGCAGCGTGACAAAGCGCCACCGCCCAACTCGCCGGGCTTGCACGGTGACCGCCCGATTCGGATCGTCCTCGTCGATGTCGACGATGAGGACATGGCCCGGATCTGCCTCGACGTCGTCGTAATTGGTGACCTCCGGCGAGCCCGAGTACCAGACACGCCCGGTGTCGCCGACCTGGGTACGGGAATGCTTGTCTCCGAGGGCAGCGTAGTGAATTGCACTGTCAGACAATGCTTTCTCCACCTTACCAAGCCGGATCAACGAAGGCTTATCCCGATCCGGGTCGAGCACGTCGACGCCCCCGTGCGCCACCAGCACCCGGGTGGCGCCGCCGGCAGACAGGCCGTCGAGCACCTCGGCGACCAGGTCGGTGGTGGGTGACTTCGACCGCCAAGGCGCCGCGACGATTTCCACGCCGGGGCGGACCTCGTGCACACCCGCGGCGTCAAGCACGACGACATTGTCGGGGCATTCGGCGGTGAACAACGGATTTGTGTAGACCGATGCCGCGTCCAGCGGGTCGTGGTTGCCCGGCAAGAGGTACACCGGAATTCCGATGGCGCGCATGGCTTCCAGAGACTGGCCGATGACCTGCGGTGCAAGCTGGTTGTGCTCGAAGACGTCACCTGCGACAACGACGAACTCCGCGCCCACTTCGGCGGCCAGCGCACCCAGGCCGGCCACCGCGTCACGACGCGCGGCCGAATAGCGCGGCTGCGCCTCGCCGGCAAGGAAGTGTCGGGTCATGCCCAGTTGCCAGTCGGCAGTGTGCAGGAATCGCATGGCGCGAACCCCCTTTCGTCAGCGTGGTTGTCATTGCATCGGGAGTGTAAGTGGGGGTCCCGACAAGTCCTGGGACCTCGGTCGGCAGGTCTGGCTTGTCGGGCTCGATTTTGGCGGGTTGATTCGTCCCACACTCGCCGCCACCGGCGGTTACCATCGCCCTGTCGCCGATTCGGGGGGCGACAGCTGTCGATGTGGCTCAGCTGTTGGAGGTATCGGTGTCGAACGTGACCGTGGGGCCGGTAGCTGTGATGGCTGCTGCTTCGGACTTGACGAATCTCGGCTCGACGATCAGCGCGGCCCGGGCGGCGGCGGCAACCTCAACGACCAGCGTGGTGGCCGCTGCCCAAGACGAGGTATCCACAGCGATTGCGGCGCTCTTCGGCAGCCATGGTCAGCAATTCCAGGCGATCAGCGCCCGAGTTGGGGCCCTTTACGACCAGTTCGTAGCGGCCTTGACGGGCGGCGCGGCCTCCTACGTCGAGGCTGAAGCCGCCAACGTGCTGGGGTTGATCCTTGGCGATCAGTCCGCAGCACTTGGCGCCGCAGCAGCGGCACCCGCGGCGGAAGGTGGGATATGGACGGTCTTCGAAAAGCTAGCTGAATTCCTTGGCAGAGCTGCAGGCGCACAAGTAGACCGGAACCTGTGGTTGCAGCGCGTAGGAAATGATCTGGCGAATACAGCGAGGCAGACTCGCCAGATATTAACTAGCGGTCTGCAGCTCGCCGCAAAGGACGGCATTAAGGTCTTTACCGACGGGAAGGACTTTCTTGTTTCCGGAGGCAAATTTGCGGGCCTCTATTCGGCCGAGCGATTCATTGAAAGGTTCGAAGATCCGCGTTGGCTCAGTGAAGTCCCCTGGCGGCGAGACTTTACCATCGACTTTGACCCGCAATATCTGAGAAGCCTCGTGGGACCAGAGGTCCAGGTGTTTGCCCGCGGCGAGGGGCTCGCCCAAAGCTACTTTACGAAGGTCGGCAACGAGATCTACCAAATCGAAACCGACGTCCAAGGCCAAGTTATCAGCCAGATCAATAAGACCACCGAACTGCTATCCAGGAACCTATTTGCAGATGCATCACTTTTAAGGGAAGTGGTCAAGGACGCCAATCGAGTGATTGCGGAAGCAGCGCAAGAGTCCCTGAGACAAACAGAAGAAGCATCAAGACGACTAGCAGAACAAGCCTTTAAACAAGCCCAGGGAGTTATTGAAGAAGCCCGACAAGAATTCTTCAGACAAAACAGGATGTATTTCTGATCAATTGAGCGGGCAGCTGGTCGGCGCAATGGCTTGCCGGTGTCGACCGTGGTGATTCCAGGAAGCCCTGGACTCAGCCATGCACGTCACTACCCGTACTCCGAAGACGACCATGGGGCCGTAGCGGCGCCGGATCGGCACTAGCTAACGTTTGTCCGATGGACGAGCGGCACCTCAACCTTGTCTTGATGCGGCACGCGAAATCGGCCTACCCCAGCGGGGTGTCCGACCACGATCGACCGTTGGCGCCACGGGGCACCCGAGAGGCCGCGCTGGCCGGCGACTGGCTACGCGCCAATCTGCCCGCCATCGACGCGGTGCTCTGCTCCACGGCTACCCGGGCCCGGGAAACCCTGGCGTCCACCGGAATCGACGCGCCCGTGCGCTACGCCGTGCAGCTTTACGGCGCCACACCCGGTGTCGTCATCGAACAGATCAACACCTTCGATGACGAGGTGAGCACCCTGCTCGTCGTCGGCCACGAACCTACGACGTCCTCGTTGGCGCTCATGCTTGCTGATGAGGACAGCAGCAGCACCGCTGCCGCGGAAGACATCGCGGAGAAATACCCCACCTCAGGCATTGCCGTGCTCAGCGTCCCCGGCCGCTGGTCACAGCTGGCGCCCGGCGGCGCGGCGCTGGTCGACTTCCACGTGCCGCGCTAGGCGTGATCGGCGAAACCCGATCCCCCGCTAGGCGTTCGTGGCCAGCGTCAGTTCCATCAGCTTGATCGCCTGCCCGCACGCATCAATGCCAGGCGCCTGCGGGTTGATCCACCAGCCCACCACCCCTGCCGCATCGCTGGCGACACCACACGACCCGTTGGGATCATTCGGCCGCATCACGATCGAGTCGATGCCCTGGATGGAACGCGTCTCGATCTGATACTTCAGGCCCTCGGCCACCTTGCGTTCGTTACTCAGGCTGCCCTGCTCGAACCAGAACCGGGTGATGTCGATCAGGCCGGCGGGGTTGGCCGCCTGCCACCGGCAGATGGCTCCCACGAACGTGCTCTGAATGTCCAGTGGATCGGCACCCACCGTCTTGGCCAGGATGTCAGTGGTCAGGACCTCGCACTCCTTGAGGAGGTTCGGGTACTGGCGCTCGGAATTGTCGTTGCGCGGCACACCGGCCCCGCCCGCCTTGACCGGCGTGCCGCCGACCGAGCGCGAGCAACCTGTCAGCACCATCAGCACGGCGACCAGCACCGCGACCACGACTCGCATACTCCGGCGGCTCATTTCGAATTCGCAATCGATTGCCGGGTCAATTCCTTGGCGATATCGCACGGTGGCGGGAAGGGCTTCTGGCTGAAGCTCACCGACCACTCGATGAAGTCGTCCTGGAACTGGATGCCCACTTCGCACAGCGAGTCACCCAGGCTGGGCTCGTTGCCCACCGCGATGAACCCGCCGTGCCCGTTGATGTTGATGTCTTCGACGCTGGCGCGCGACAACTCCTCGGTCTTCCGCTCGCGACCGATCGGGCTGCCGCGGTACCAGGAGAAGGAGAAGTGTGGCCCCGAGATACCGCCACCGGCCAGCCACTGGCAACCCACGGAGTTCTTGGCTGTGTTGACCAGTCCGGTGATCTTGGTCAGCTGCGTCACCGCCTCGTCGGTCACGCCGCCGCACTGCGGGAAGAATGGGCCGTGTTTGCCTTCGGCGTTGCCCGGCGTCGAGGGAACCGTCGCGCCCGGCTTGCTGTCACCGGAACTCGAACACCCGGAAAGTCCGAGAAGAATAGCCACCAAGACCAGTAAAGCCATCGGGACCGTCGTCAAATTACGCCGCACCACTACCTGGCCATTCCTGAGGCTGCTGCTGCTCCCACACGATGCACTGTAGCGGCAGCCCCACGGGTCAACCACCGACACGCCACCTGATCAGGCATTTCAGCAACCCGCGCCGCACCGGCCAGGCTCGTCGGTACTGCGGGCTACCACCGGCCCGGTATGCGACAGTTACCCAATGCTCCTGGCACTGCTGCGCCAGTACATCCGGCCATACCGCCGGCTGGTAGCCGCGCTGATGGTGCTGCAGTCGATCAGCACCCTGGCCTCGCTGTATCTGCCCACGGTCAACGCCGCGATCATCGACGACGGCGTCTCGCAGGGCAACACCGCGGCCATCGTGCGGTTGGGCGGCGTGATGCTGGTAGTCACCGGCCTGCAGGCGCTGTGCGCCGTCGGCGCCACCTATCTGGGCTCCCGCACCGGGACGGGCTTCGGCCGCGACCTGCGGGCGGCGATGTTCGAACACGTCATCACCTTCTCCGAACGGGAGACCGCCCGCTTCGGAGCGGCGACGTTGTTGACTCGCAGCACCAACGACGTCCGGCAGATTGTGTTCCTGGTGCAGATGACGGCCACCGTGTTGGTGACAGCGCCGATCATGTGCGTCGGCGGCGTCGTCATGGCCATCCACCAGGAGGCCGCGCTGACATGGCTGCTGCTGGTCAGCGTGCCCGTCATGGCGGTCGCCAACTTCTGGATCATCTCGCACATGCTGCCGCTGTTCCGCAGCATGCAGCGCCTGATCGACGGCATCAACCGGGTGTTGCGCGACCAACTCTCCGGTGTCCGGGTAGTTCGGGCATTCACCCGCGAGAACTTCGAAAGGGACAAGTTCGCGAAGGCCAACTACGCGCTGTCGAACGCCGCGCTGAGCGCCGGCAACTGGCAGGCGCTGATGCTTCCGGTCACCACCCTGACCATCAACGTGTCCAGCGTCGCCCTGATCTGGTTCGGTGGGCTGCGCATCGACCGTGGCCAGATGCAGGTCGGGTCGCTGATCGCCTTTCTCGCCTACTTCGCCCAGATCCTGATGGCCGTGCTGATGGCAACGATGACGTTGGTGGTACTGCCCCGCGCGTCGGTGTGTGCCGAACGCATCACTGAGGTGCTGTCCACCAAACCTGCCGTCCAGAGTCCCCAGCAGCCCGACTTCCCCCAGCGGGGAATCACGGGGGTGGTGCGGCTGGACGGCGTCACGTTCACCTACCCCGGCGCGGACTTCCCTGTGCTGCAGGATATTTCGTTCACCGCGCGGCCGGGGACCAGCACCGCGGTCGTTGGCAGCACCGGGTCGGGCAAGTCGACGCTGGTGTCGCTGATCTGCCGGCTCTACGACGTCAGCGACGGCAGCGTGACCGTCGACGGCGTCGATGTCCGCGACTACGACACCGAGCGGCTCTGGTCGGCGATCGGCCTGGTACCCCAGCGCGGCTACCTGTTCAGCGGCACCGTCGCGGACAACCTGCGCTATGGCGCCGCCGACGCCACCGATGAGCAGATGTGGGATGCATTGCGTGTCGCCGGGGCGGAGGATTTCGTGCGCCCGCACGGGTTGCAGATGCGCGTCGCTCAGGGCGGGATCAACTTCTCCGGCGGGCAGCGTCAACGGCTGGCGATCGCGCGGGCGGTGATCCGCCGCCCCGCCATCTACTTGTTCGACGACGCGTTTTCCGCGCTCGACGTGCACACCGAGGCGCGGGTGCGCCGCGCGCTGCGAGAGGAAGCCGCCGACGCAGCTACAGTCATTGTCACGCAACGCATTTCGACTGCAGCCCAGGCGGATACGGTAATCGTCGTGGATGACGGGAGAATCGTCGGGTGCGGCAGCCACCAGTCACTACTAGTCGACTGCCCCATTTATGCCGAGTTCGCCGCCTCGCAGTCGGTGAACACCGTCCTCGGCGGTGCGCAATGACCGCGCCGATGAACGCCCGGCCGCGCGGGGCCGCGCCGGCGCCGCCCAATATGCGCTCACGCGATTTCCGGGGATCGGCAGCGCGGCTGATACGCCGGCTGGCCCCACACCGTCGGCTGAGCCTCGGGGTGATCGCGCTGGGCATCGCCGGCACCGGGATCGGCGTCGTCGTCCCTCGAATCCTGGGCCACGCAACGGATCTGCTGTTCAACGGCGTGATGGGACGACAATTGCCGGCCGGCATCACCAAAGCACAGGCCGTCGCGGCCGCAAGGGACCGCGGCGACAACACCTTCGCGGACCTGCTGTCCGGGATGCACGTGGTGCCGGGCGAAGGCGTGGACTTCGGTGCGGTGTTGGGCACATTGGCACTGGCGCTCGGTTTGTATGTGCTTGCCGCTCTGTTGCTTTGGTCGCAAGCCCGGCTTTTGAACGTCACGGTGCAGCGGACCATCACCAGGTTGCGGGCCGATGTGGAGGACAAAGTGCACCGCCTGCCGCTGTCGTATTTCGATCGACAGCCGCGGGGTGAACTGCTCAGCCGGGTCACCAACGACATCGACAACATGCAGGCGTCGCTGTCGATGACGATCAGCCAGATGGTCACGTCGATCCTGACGGTGGTGGGGGTACTGGCGATGATGGTGTGGATCTCGCCGCTGCTGGCCCTGATCACGGTGCTGACCGTGCCGCTGTCACTGTTGGTCACACGAGCGATCACCCGGCGTTCGCAGCGGCTGTTTGTGGCGCACTGGACCAGCACCGGGCGCCTCAACGCCCATATCGAAGAGACTTACAGCGGCTTCACGGTGGTCAAGACGTTCGGCCACCAGGCCGCCGCGCGCGAACAGTTCCGCAAGCTCAACGGCGACGTCTACCGGGCCAGTTTCGGCGCCCAGTTCTTCTCCGGCCTGGTGGCACCAGCGACGGGGTTCATCGGAAACCTCGGCTATGTCGGAGTCGCCGTAGTGGGTGGCCTGCAGGTCGCGACGGGGCAGATCACCCTCGGCAGCATTCAGGCGTTCATCCAGTACGTCCGGCAGTTCAACACTCCGGTGGGCCAAATCGCCGGGATGTACAACACCCTGCAGTCCGGCGTGGCCAGCGCCGAGCGTGTCTTCGACCTGCTCGACGAGCCCGAGGAGGCCTCCGAACAACGCTCGACCCCGGCCGAGACGGGATCCGGCCGGGTCGAGTTCGATCATGTCGGCTTCGGCTACCAACCGGGCCTCCCGGTGATCCACGACCTGTCCCTGGTGGCCGAACCCGGCAGCACGGTGGCGATCGTAGGGCCGACCGGCGCCGGGAAAACCACGCTGGTCAATCTGCTGATGCGGTTCTACGAGGTCGACTCCGGCCGCATCCTCCTCGACGGCGTCGACATCGCCACGCTGGATCGGCAGGCGTTGCGATCGCGGATCGGCATGGTGCTGCAGGACACCTGGTTGTTCGACGGCACGATTGAGGAGAACATCGCCTATGGACGGCCCGAAGCCACCGCGGACGAGATCGTCGCGGCGGCGAAGGCGGCCTATGTCGACCGGTTCGTGCACAGCCTGCCCGCCGGCTATCGGACCCGGGTCAGCGGCGATGGCGGCAACATCAGCGTCGGGGAAAAGCAGTTGATCACGATCGCTCGGGCGTTCCTGGCTCGGCCCCAGCTGCTGATCCTGGACGAGGCGACCAGCTCGGTCGATACCCGCACCGAGTTACTGATCGCCCGGGCGACCCGAGAACTTCGCCGTGATAGGACGAGTTTCATTATCGCCCACCGTCTTTCGACCATCCGTGACGCCGACCGGATCGTCGTGGTGGATGCCGGCCGGGTCGTCGAGCAGGGCAGCCACGCCGAATTGATCGCCCGGCGCGGCACGTACTACGAAATGACGCGCGCCTGATTCGACTCGGCATCACCGGTCGCTCGTTAAGCTCGGCAGTCGGCCAACATTAGGAGATGCCGATGAAGCTTTCGCCTCGCACCGTTGCCGCCGCCGCGCTTGCGATCGTCGTCGCCCTGATCGGGGGCTGTGGTTCCAACGGCTCCGACGGCGCCAAATCTCCCGGAAGCACAGCTAACGTCACCAACGGCGAAGCCGCAACACTGCTCAAGCAGGCCGCCGACGTGATGCGCAAGGTGACCGGCATGCATGTCAAGGTGGCGGTCCAAGGCGATGTGCCCAACATCCGCGTTACCAAGCTCGAAGGTGACGTCTCGAACACGCCGCAGACCGTCGCCACCGGAGTCGCCACAGTCCAGGTCGGCGAGAAGAGCGAGGAAGCCAAGTTCGTCTACGTCGACGGTCACCTCTACTCCGACCTCGGACAGCCCGGCTCCTACACCGACTTCGGCAACGGCGCTTCGATTTACAACGTGTCCGTTCTGCTGGACCCCAATAAGGGTCTGGCAAATCTGCTGACCAATTTGAAGAACGGGTCGGTGGCCGGCAGCCAGCAGGTGAACGGCGTCGCAACCACCAAGATCACCGGAAACTCCTCCGCGACCGATGTCGCGACCCTTGCCGGTACCCGTTTGACCGACGAAAGTGTCTCGACGGTGCCGACAATCGTCTGGACGGCCTCGGACGGCTCTTCCCACCTCGTCCAGATTCAGATCAATCCGACCTCGAACACCTCGGTGACGCTGACCATGTCCGATTGGGGCAAGCAGGTCACCGCCACCAAACCCGTCTAGCGCCGGCTCCTGGAAAGGACTTTCCCATGACGACGAAGACCACCCGTCGGCGACGGCTAGCCAGCGCTGTCGCCCGCGTGGCTGCCGCCGCCGCCGTGACCGTCGCACTGGCTCCCACCGCGCAGGGCGCCGATACCTACGGCGCTATCGCTTACTCCGCCAACGGTTCGTGGGGACGATCGCACGCCTACCCGACCAAGGCGGCCGCCGAGGCGACGGCGGTGAAGTCCTGTGGTTACTCCGATTGCAAAGTGCTGACCACCTTCACCGCGTGCGGCGCGGTCGCGGCCAAAGACCGCGAATACCAGGGCGGTACGGGGCCCGACCTGAGTGCCGCCATGAAGGACGCCCTGAGCAAGCTCAGCGGCGGATACGTCGACACGTGGGCCTGTAACTGACGCGTCGAGATCGCTCCAAGAATTCGTAAAGATAACGAATAGGCCAACGTCAGAACCTTTTCTCAACGAGCCACTCCGCCTCCCGCGGGATGGCGAACCACTGAGAAAAGGACGAGACGATGAAACGCTTCACCATCCCCTCGGTGGCTAAGACCGCCCTCTTCGCCACCGTCTCCGCCGCCGTCGCGCTGGGACTCGCCGCACCGGCCGAGGCTTTCCCCACCAGGTCCGGAACGACCATGTACGGCGACCCGGCGGCCGTCGCCAAGTACTGGCGCCACCAGAAGTACGACGACTGCGCCATCATGTCCGGCGCCGACGTGGTGGGTCAGATCACCGGCGACCTTCCCTCCGAGCGGTCCATCATCAAAGTCGCCCAGAACACTCCGAGCGTCGTGCACCCGGGTTCGATCTACCTCAAGCCGGCCGACAAGAACGACCCGAACTCGGGTATGGGCACCAACCCGGGTGACCTGCCAACCCTGTTGGCGCACTATGGAATTCATGCTGCGAACACCGACGCGGACAACGCAGGCAAGACCGGCCTGGCCACCGGAATGGAAGCTCTCGAGGAATACCTGGGCAGCGGCCGCGCAGTGATCGTCGGGCTCAACGCCGAGATGATCTGGAACCAGCCGGTCGAGAACACCGGCGCCGATGGAGAACCCCGGGCCGACCACGCCGTGGTGGTGACCGGTGTCGACACGGCCAACGGCATCGTGCACCTCAACGACAGCGGCAGCCCGAAGGGCAAGGACGAGCAGATTCCGATGGCCGTCTTCGTCAAGGCGTGGGCCACCAGCCACAACTTCATGACCGTCACCGACGAGACACGCAAAGTCTCTTAGCGCCAGGGCATTTGACGGTAACCCTTTCATTGAGACATCGAAAAGGTCTGCCTCGCAACCCTTTTGCACCACCCTTCGCGGAAGAGAAAGAACGAACGACATGACGAACAGGATCGCCAAGACCACCGTGCTGACACTGGTGGCCGGCGTCGTCACCCTGGGCTTGGCCACACCGGCCGCGGCCTCCGCGGGCGGCATCATGTACGGCGACCCAGTCGCGGCGGCCAAGTGGTGGCGCTACCAGACATATGACGACTGCGTGCTGATGGCCAGTGCCGATGTGGTCGGTCAGATCACCGGCAGCGAGCCCACGGAGCAGGACATCATCAATGTCGCGCAGTCGACACCCAGCACCGCGCACCCCGGCTCTATCTACATCACGCCGGCCGACGGCCAGCACCCGGACTCGGGCAACGGCACCAGCCGCAGCGACATCCCGACGCTGCTGGGGCACTACGGCATCGGCGTGACGACCACCGACGCGGACCGGGCCCCGAAAAGCGGCATCGCCACCGGTATCGATGCCCTCAAGCAGTACCTCGGCAGCGGTCACGCGGTAATGGTCAGCGTCAACGCCGAAATGATCTGGGGTGACCCGATTGAGAACACGGACGACGACGGCAACCCGGTATCTGACCACTCCGTGGTGGTCACCGGCGTCGACACCGCCAAAGGCGTGGTGCACCTCAACGACAGCGGTACCGCCAAGGGACGCGACGAACAACTACCCCTGGACCTGTTCACCAGGGCATGGGCAACAAGCCACTACTTCCTCGTCGTCACTGACGGGAAGGTCAAATGAGAACCGCAAACCCCTGCGGAACAACACATTTGGCGCCAGCCGCCGATAATCGTCTTGGCGGGGCGGCGTTTGAGTCACCGACCTGTCGGTCTCGGATCGCCCAGGATGCACCAACTTCCCGCCACTATGCCGCAGAATGACAGACGCACCCCATAGACAAGACCCATATGGACCAGGAAACAATGACGAGAAGGGCGCCGTACTGGCACCTCGCTATCCGAAGGCATCGGAAGGCCGCGGAGGACCCTGAATGGCTGGTAGCGCAATGACGGACACACGTCTCGAGTTCGGCGTGCTCGGACCACTGGAGATGAAGATCGACGGCACGCTGGTGCCGTTGGGCACACCCAAGCAACGGGCGGTGCTGGCCATGCTGGTCATCAACCGCAACCGGCCGGTCGGGATCGACGCACTGATCACCGCCCTGTGGGAGGAATGGCCGCCGTCCGGCGCGCGGGCCAGTATCCACTCCTACGTGTCGAATCTGCGCAAGCTGGTCAGCGGTTCCGGCGCCGACCCCCGCGTGGTGCTGGCCGCGGCGCCGCCGGGGTACCGGCTCACCATCCCCGAAACCACCTGCGATCTGGGCCGATTCATCGCCGAGAAGACAGCAGGCGTGCACGCCGCGGCGGCCGGCCGGTTCGAGCAGGCCAGTCGCCACCTGTCGGCGGCGCTGGGCGAGTGGCGCGGTCCGGTGCTAGACGACCTGCGGGACTTCCAATTCGTCGACTCCTTCGCCACCGCCCTGGTCGAGGACAAGATCCTTGCGCACACCGCCAAGGCGGAGGCCGAGATCGCCTGTGGGCGAGCGTCGGCGGTCATCACCGAACTCGAGTCGCTGACGGTGGAACATCCCTACCGGGAACCGCTGTGGGCGCAGTTGATCACCGCCTACTACGTCAGCGACCGCCAGTCGGATGCGTTGAACGCCTACCGCCGGGTCAAAACCACGCTCGCCGACGACCTGGGCATCGACCCCGGTCCGACACTGCGCGCGCTGCACGACCGGATCCTGCGCCAGGAACCCTTGGACGCGAAGCAAAACGCCAAGGTCACTGCCGTCGGCACAGTCACGGCGCTTGACCAGCGCACCAACGCCGCGCGCCAAAAGGTGGCCGCCTACCTGCACGAAATCGCCACGGGCCGCGACTACCCGTTGCGCTCGGCGGCCACCCGGATCGGCCGCCTCAGCGACAATGACATCGTTCTGGACAGCGCGAACGTAAGCCGTCACCACGCCGTCATCGTCGACACGGGAACCAACTTCATCATCAACGACCTGCGGTCATCGAACGGCGTTCATGTGCGGCACCAACGGATCCGGGTGGCCGCGACGATCAGCGACGGCGACCACATCGGAATCTGTGATCACGAGTTCACCTTCCGGATTGCCGCGCAGACGCAAGCCTGACGTTTGCCCGCTGAGTGTCAAAGCGCGCTCGGCGCAACGCGATTCCGGGCCACTTTTGGCTGCTCCGGCGGTGTCACACCCAGCGGGATGATCGGCCCGCACAGCGCAATTTCCGCGCGATGACGACCACCGCCCAGTCGGCCGCCTTATTGGCAAGCGCCCACCGTGCCGATTACCGTCATGGTTGCTGTACCCGTGGTTGCGTTCGATGCGGTACGTGGCGGCTGTTGATAGTGTCGGCGGGATTCGGGTTGGTGGAGGAGGAGCGGCGATGAGCGAGGCATCAGACTCGCGGGTGGGCACGACGTTCGGGCCCTACCATCTCAAGCGGTTGCTGGGCCGCGGTGGGATGGGCGAGGTCTACGAGGCCGAGCACACCGTCAAGGAATGGACCGTGGCCGTCAAGCTGATGACCGCCGAGTTCAGCAAGGACCCGGTATTTCGCGAGCGGATGAAGCGCGAAGCCCGCATCGCCGGCCGACTGCAAGAACCCCACGTCGTGCCGATCCACGACTACGGCGAGATCGACGGCCAGATGTATCTGGAGATGCGCCTGGTCGAAGGCACCGACCTGGACAGCGTCCTCAAGCGCTTCGGCCCGCTGACCCCGCCGCGCGCGGTGGCCATCATCACCCAGATCGCCTCGGCGCTGGACGCCGCCCACGCCGCCGGCGTCATGCACCGCGACGTCAAACCCCCCAACATCTTGGTCACTCGCGACGACTTCGCCTACCTGGTCGACTTCGGCATCGCCAGTGCCACCACCGACGAGAAGCTGACCCAGCTGGGCACCGCGGTAGGCACCTGGAAATACATGGCGCCCGAACGGTTTTCCAACGACGAGGTCACCTACCGCGCCGACATCTACGCCCTGGCCTGCGTGCTCTACGAATGCCTGACCGGTGCTCCGCCGTACCGCGCCGACAGCGCGACCACTCTGGTCACCGCACATCTGATGGACCCGATTCCGCAGGTGAGCAGCCAACGTGCCGGCATCCCCAAGGCCTTCGATGCGGTGATCGCCCGCGGCATGGCCAAAAAGCCCGAAGACCGCTACGCCAGCGCCGGGGACTTCGCCCGCGCCGCTCACGACGCGCTCAGCGACCCGGACCAGGACCACGCCGAGAACATCCTGCGCCGCAGTCGCGAGTCCACGCTGCCCGGCACCGCAGTGACCCCGCCGCCGTCCGGCCCCGGCAGCGGCCCGCTGCCGAGTGCTCCGCAGTATTCGCCGCCGCCGGCCTACGGTGACCCGATCGGGTCGGGACCGTTGCAGCGCCAGGGCCCGCCGAGCCAGCCCTCCTGGGGGCCGCCGGCCAGCGGGCCGATTCCGAGCCAGAGCCCGCCCCCGCAATCTCCGCAGTACTTCCACAGTGGTAGCTGGGGCGGCACGCCGCCCGGCGGCCAGCCACCAACCGGTTCCGCCGCCTGGAACCAGGGCGGTCAACCGCCGGGCGGTAAACGCAACCCCTGGCCCATCGTGGCGGCCGCCGCGGCGGTGGTGGTCGTTCTCGTCGTCGCCGGCATCGGTATCTGGTATGCCACGAAGCCAGGCGACAACCACAACGCGGACGACACCACCACAACGTCCCCGTCCAGCACGACTACCACCACCGCGAAGAGTTCGCCGACCACGACTCCCGGCGGCAGTCCGCAGAGCAAGCTGCTATCGATGCTGCCTTCGGGCTATCCGTCCGGGACGTGCACACCCACGACGCCTAAGCCGAACAGCGTCTGGACCAACACGATCGCCATGCTCGACTGCGGTCAGAACACCAACCAGGGCGGCCCGAGTCGCGCGATCTACGGCTTGTTCCCGAACCTGGCCACGTTGAAGTCCGCTTTCAACGACGACATCGCGGCCGTCCAATTGACGAATTGCCCGGGAGAGGGACCGTCCCCGGACGGGTGGCACTACGACCGGGATCCGACTGTGACGGCGGGGATGATCGCCTGCGGCACCTACAAGAACCACCCGAACGTCATCTGGAGCAACGAAGGCAAGTTGATGCTGAGTGACGTGTTCGGAGATCCCGCTACCCTCGAAGACCTGCACAATTGGTGGGCCAAGTACGGCTGACCAAACCAATTGGCAGACCGTTGTTTTGGCTCCCTGGCGCTCCAAATGGCAGGTAGGGCAACGGTATTGAGAGCTGGCGGGCGAGCCTTGGTTGGGGGTATCAGCGATGGGCACTGCGCCGGACTCGCGTGAGGGCTCTACATTTGGGCCCTACCGACTGAAACGACCGCTGGGCCGGGGCGGAATGGGCGAGGTCTACGAGGCCGAACACACCATCAAGGGTTGGACCGTCGCGGTCAAGCTGATGTCGGAAAGCGTCAGCAAGGATCCGGTGTTCCGCGAGCGGATGAAGCGCGAGGCGCGCATAGCCGGGCGGCTGCAGGAACCCCACGTGGTACCCATCCACGACTACGGTGAGATCGACGGTCAGCTGTTCTTGGAGATGCGCCTCGTAGAGGGCACCGACCTCGACAAGCTGATCGCCCGCGAAGGTCCGCTGCCGCCGTCCCGGGCGATCGCGATCATCACCCAGATCGCTTCGGCGCTGGACGCCGCGCACGCCGCCGGCGTCATGCACCGCGACGTCAAACCCCCCAACATCCTGGTCACCCGCGACGACTTCGCCTACCTGGTCGACTTCGGCATCGCCAGCGCCACCACCGACGAGAAGATCACCCAGCTGGGCACCGCCGTCGGCACCTGGAAATACATGGCGCCCGAACGGTTCAGCAACGACCAGGTGACCTTCCGGGCCGACATTTACGCGCTGGCTTGTGTCTTGTACGAGAGCCTCACCGGTAGCGCGCCGTACCAGTCCGACAATGCCGGCGTCCTGATCAGCGCCCACATGAACAATCCGATCCCCCGGCCGAGCGCCGCCCGGACGGGAACGCCGCGAGCGCTGGACGCGGTGATCGCTCGCGGCATGGCCAAGAAACCGGCCGATCGGTATCCCAGCGCCGGTGGGCTGGCCCTCGCCGCGCAGCAGGCGCTCAGCGAACCCGACCAGGACCAAGTTGCCGACATCGTGCGGCGCAGCCAGGAAGCGGTCCTGCCGCCACCACCCGTCGAGCCCCGGAAAGCCGGGCACCGACCCGCCCCGCCCCCGCCTCGACCGGCCCCGCCACAGCCTCCACCGGCCCCGCCACAGCCTCGACCGGCCCCGCCGCAGCCTCGACCGGCAATGCATCCCGGCCCGTCCGGTCCGATCCCGCGCCAGCCTGGCGTGCCAGCAGCGCCGCCCGGTTACCCGGCGCGCAGCCCGGTCCCCTTCGGAGGCTTCCAAGGCGGTCCGCCGCCGCAACAACCTTTCGCCGGGCCGATGCCTTGGCACCCGGCGCCGCCGCGGCGCCGCAACACGTGGGAAATCATTGCCGCAGTGGTTGCGGTCATCCTGATCCTGATACTGGTCGTGCTCGGTATCTACGCGGCCGCCGAAGCCTCCGGCACCACGACGACGACACTCTCTCCGCCCGGCAAACCTGTGACTCGTAGCGCTCCGGGGCCCGCAAGAGGAATGATTCGGGGCAGCTTGGTCGGCATACCGGAGGCTTTGCATGGACGACACGGCGGGGACGGCGGTTTCTGAGCTGGCGCGCCTGGAGCTGCGCGGGGGTGGTCGGACGTGGCGGGTGACGCCGGATCGGGTGTGGACGCTGGGGCGTTCCAGTGAGGTGGATATCCGGTTGGAGAATCCGCGGATCTCGCGGGTGCATGCGGTGTTGGAGCCCTCGCCGGGGGGGTGGGTGCTGGTCAATCGCAGCAGTAACGGGATGTTCGTGGCCGGGCAGCGGGTGGAGCGGTTGACGATCAGCGGGCCGGTGGGTGTGGTGTTGGGGTCGGTGACCTCCGGGGAACTGCTCGAGGTGCAGCCATTGGGCAACGAGACAGCGGCGGTGGGGCCGCCCTCGATCGGGGAGGTGACCACCCAGGTGGTGCAGGTGCCGCTGCCCCCCGCTGCGCCGAGTGAGGGCGGTGACGGTTTGGAGGCCACCTCGGTGCTCGACATCAGTGGCCCAGTGCCAGCACCTGGGGGGCAGGTCGGGGGGCAGACCGGGTCGGTACGGACCCCGACCGCGGTACACACCATGGACGCGGTGGTGGTCAGCATCGGGCGCGCCCCGGAGAACACCGTGGTCCTCAACGACCTGCTGGTCTCGCGACGACACGCCTTGCTGCGCCGCTCGGGTCAGCGCTGGGAGTTGATCGACAACCACAGCGCCAACGGCACCTACGTCAACGGCACCCGCATCACCCGCGCGGTGATCGGACCCGACGACATCGTGGGCATCGGCCACCAACTGCTGCACCTATCCGGCGACCGGCTGGTCGAATACGTCGACACCGGCGACATCTCCTATGAAGCCACCCACCTAGGCGTGCAAACCCCCAAAGGCAAAACCCTGCTGGCCGATGTCAGCTTCGTGCTGCCCCAACGCAGCTTTTTGGCCGTGGTGGGCCCCTCAGGGGCCGGCAAATCCACCCTGCTGGGCGCCCTGACCGGATTCCGCCCGGCCACCGCGGGCACCGTGCGCTACGACGAGCGCGACCTCTATGACAACTACGACGAACTGCGCCACCGCATCGGTTTCGTCCCCCAAGACGACATCCTGCACACCCCGCTGACCGTGCGCCGCGCCCTGAACTACGCCGCCCAACTACGCTTCCCCCACGACGTCAGCGCCGCCGAACGCCAACAACGCATCGACGAAGTCCTCACCGAACTCGGCCTGATGACCCAAGCCGACCAACGCATCGACAGCCTGTCGGGCGGACAACGCAAACGCACCAGCGTGGCCCTGGAACTGCTGACCAAACCCTCCCTGCTGTTTTTGGACGAACCCACCTCCGGGCTAGACCCCGGCTATGAGAAATCGGTCATGCAAACCCTGCGCAGCCTGGCCGACGACGGGCGCTCGGTGGTCGTGGTCACCCACAACATCGCCCACCTCAACATGTGCGACCGGCTGCTGGTCCTGGCCCCCGGCGGCCGGCTGGCCTACTTCGGCCCACCCCAACAAGCCCTGGCCTACTTCAACTGCACCGACTTCGCCGACCTGTTCATCCTGCTCGAAAACGACACCACCACCGACTGGACCGCCCGCTACCACGACTCCCCCTTCCACGCCGCCTTCACCCCCCAACACCACCCCACCCCACCCACCACCACCATCACCACCACAACGACGAGCGGCAAAGCGAAAACCCCCGCCCAGCAAAGCCCCCTGGCCCAATTCACCATCCTGTGCCGGCGCTACCTCGCCGTCATCGCCGCCGACCGCCAATACGCCCTGTTCCTGCTCGCCCTGCCCCTACTACTGAGCCTGTTCACCTACGCCGTCCCCGGCGACGCCGGCCTCTCCCTGGCCAAAGCGATAGAGAAGGTGTCAACCCAGCCGGGCCAGCTGTTGGTATTGCTGATCATCGGTGGCGCGCTGATGGGGTGTGCGACCTCGATCCGCGAGATCGTCAAGGAACAGGCCATCTACCGGCGCGAGCACGGCATCGGCCTCTCCGGCAGCGCCTACCTCGCCTCCAAACTCGCTGTGCTGGGCGCGATTACGAGTGCACAGGGACTGATTCTGGGTTTTCTGGGCGTCGCCTTCTTGCCGCCACCGGACCAATCGGTGGTGCTGCCGTGGCCGCGGTTGGAGATCGCGGTCGCCGTGCTGGCGGTCACCGTCGTGTCGATGATCGTGGGGCTGCTGATCTCGGCGCTGATCGGCAACGCCGACCGCGGCATGCCGCTGCTGGTCCTGGTGGTGATGGCCCAACTCGTGTTGTGCGGCGGAATGTTCGGGGTAGACGACCGGGTTCCGCTCGAGCAACTGGCCTGGCTGTCCCCGTCCCGCTGGGCCTACGCCATGGCCGCGTCGACGGTAGACCTCAACGACCTGCACCGCACCGCCGGCGGCGACCAGGATCCGCTGTGGGACTACGACATCGGTAGCTGGTCGGTCGCCGCCGCGGCCTGCGCCGCGCAGGCGATCGGGTTGGTGATCCTGATCGTGCTCCGGTTGCGCCGCATGGGTCCGCAACGCAGGGCTAAGAATTAATGGACGGAATTAATGGACGGCGGAATTTGCGGACGGCACATCTAGCGCGCGGCTGTTGATAATGTCTGCCACATTGCGGGTTGACTGGGAGGATCAGCGATGAGCGATACGCAGGACTCGCGGGTGGGCACGACGTTCGGGCCCTACCATCTCAAGCGGTTGCTGGGCCGCGGTGGGATGGGCGAGGTCTACGAGGCCGAGCACACCGTCAAGGAATGGACCGTGGCCGTCAAGGTCATGACCGCCGAGTTCAGCAAGGACCCGGTTTTCCGCGAGCGGATGAAGCGCGAAGCCCGCATCGCCGGCCGACTGCAAGAACCCCACGTCGTGCCGATCCACGACTACGGCGAGATCGACGGCCAGATGTATCTGGAGATGCGCCTGGTCGAAGGCACCGACCTGGACAGCGTCCTCAAGCGCTTCGGCCCGCTGACCCCGCCGCGCGCGGTGGCCATCATCACCCAGATCGCCTCGGCGCTGGACGCCGCCCACGCCGCCGGCGTCATGCACCGCGACGTCAAACCCCCCAACATCTTGGTCACCCGCGACGACTTCGCCTACCTGGTCGACTTCGGCATCGCCAGTGCCACCACCGACGAGAAGCTGACCCAGCTGGGCACCGCCGTGGGCACCTGGAAATACATGGCGCCCGAACGGTTTTCCAACGACGAGGTCACCTACCGCGCCGACATCTACGCACTGGCCTGCGTGCTCTACGAATGCCTGACCGGCGGCCCACCCTACCGCGCCGACAGCGCCGGAATGCTCGTGACGGCGCACCTGATGAACCCCGTCCCGCAGGTCAGCACGCAGCGCGCCGGCATCCCCAAGGCCTTCGATACGGTGATCGCCCGCGGCATGGCCAAAAAGCCCGAAGACCGCTACTCCAGTGCCGGAGACCTGGCCTTGGCCGCTCACGAAGCGCTGAGCGACCCGGACCAGGACCACGCCGAGAAGATCGTGCGCCGCAGCCAGGAAGCCACGCTGCCGACTCCGCCGGCGGCGGGCTCACCGCCGACCATGGCGGCCACCATGGCGGCGCCGCAACCGCCGCCCGCGCCGGCAAGCATGCCGCAGTACGGTCCGGGCCAGTCCGGACCACTGCCGCAGCAGCACCCATCCGGACCCGGCGGCTGGGGGGCGCCAAGCGGCCCCATTCCCAGTTCGAGTCCACCCCCGCCGCAGTACCAGGGCGGCGGCTGGGGCGGCGGCCCGCCCGGGACACCGGCACCTCCGCAACATTCCGGCCCGGCGTGGCACCAGGGCCAGCCCACGAAGAAGCGCAGTCCCTGGCCCATCGTTGCCGCTGTGGGCGCCGTGCTGGTTCTGATCGTGGGCGGGCTGGGCATCTGGATCGCGACTCGGCCGGACGATAAGCCGAAGAAATAGCCCATTTCCGAGGAACGGCTGAGCTCGCTGCTATTGAGCGCTTCGGAGATCAATTCCGTGATGGGCTCGGCGACGATGACACCCGGGAAAGCCATCACCACCGTGGACAACACCGCGATGACCCTGTCGATCCCGGACTGCCAGGGTGCGATGTACACCAGCCAGGGCGCGGTGTACGCCGGTAGCGGCTATACCGGACTCAGCGGACTGGTGTTGTCCGAGCCCGGCGACGACTACGACCACTGGGTCAACCAGGCCACGATCAGCTTCCCCACCGCCGCCAAAGCCGAGGCCTTCATGGACACCTCGCTGAGCAAGTGGAAGAACTGCGCGGGCAAGACGGTCACGGTCACCAACAAGGGCAAGACCTACCGGTGGACATTCCACGAGGTGGACGGCTCTCCCCCGGAGATCAGCGTGCTGGACGTCCAAGAGGGTGCCAACGGCTGGGAGTGCCAGCGGGCGATGGCGGTGGCCAACAACATCATCATCGACATCAACGCGTGCGGGTACCAGATTACCGATCAGGGCCACCGGATCGCCGACAAGATCGTCGCCAAGGTCGACAACGAGGACTAGCGATCGCTAGCCGGACAGGTCGGGTCCTTGCGCCCGTAGGTCGTCGACCGCGGACATCGCGCTGCGCAGCTTGGCCAGCCATTCCTCGGTGTGCTCGCCGACCAGCTTGACCGACCAGGCGAGCGCGTCGGCACGTGATCGCGCGACGCCGGCGTCGACCAGGGTGTCCAGAACCTGGCGTTCCGGTTGCTTGAGTCGCGTCATGACCGGAACTGCGATGTGGGTGAACAGAATTCGTTTGCCGCCGACCTCGACTCCCCAAGACACCTTCCGCCCGTAGCGGTCCTGAGCCTCCTCGGCGATCGCCATCCGCTCCGGGCGGGTCTCCTCGCGGAATCGCGAGACCCGGCCCTCGGCGCGAGCGGGAATCTCGTCGCCCTCGCCGGCCTGCACGGCCGCCAGCTTTCCGACCACCGTGATTTCCTCGCGGTCGACGGTGACGGTCGGATCCCCGTCGAACCAGTCCTCCGGCAGCCGTCCGCCGAACCAGTCCGCGGCATCGCTGGCGTCAGGTTGTTCTGCTTGTTGCCAGCCGCCGGGGCGCCCGCCGCGTCGGCCATGGTGATGAAGTTTCATGATTACATCATTACAGCGTTACACCGATTACAAAAGAGTGTTCGCCGCCGGCGAATCCGCGCGTTCACCCAACGGTCGCCGACCGTTGCTATCGGGCCTGCACAGTTGTATTTTTGGTAGCGAAGCAGGCCCGGAAGCGACCGAATCTAAAGAGCCGGAAGACGGGTAAAAACCGGCCGCGTCAGACCCGCGTAAGACGGAGTCAGCAACGCCCCGCAGAGTCGCGCCGGGCCTGCCCATGTGTGCAGGCGGTTAGTCTTGGGCGCCTCGCCTGACCCGGTAAAGCTTCGATTCGCCCTTGATTCCCTTCAAACGTCGCCCGCCGGCGAACGACCACTCGAAACCGGCGTCATCGCCCCGCTCCTTCAAGGCATCCTTGACCGACTCGGCGACGAGCACCGTGCCAGGTCGCGCCGCGCCGGTGACCCGGCTCGCCGCATTGACCGGACTGCCGAACCAGTCGCCGGCCCGGCTGACGGCCATTCCGGAAGCGGCGCCGGCGCGCAGCCGCGGAAATGCGTCGTCGGTATCAACCATTTCAACCAGCTTCAAGACCGTGTCCAGCAACGGTGCCGGATCGGAGCAGATCAGCATCACCGCGTCGCCGATGGTCTTGATGAACCGGACCGGCGGCGTGGTGAGATCCCGGGCCAGCTCGGCCAGGCGGCCCGCGAGCTGACTCAACTCCTCGGCCGAGACCGCCTCACCGAGCTTGGTGAATCCGACGAGGTCGGCGAAGGCGACGGTGACCGGGCGGGCGCCCGGCAGCGGCTTGCCGGCAGCGCGCTCGCCGGCGTTGACCGCTTCGGTCTCCATCATGTGGCGCAGGTGCAGCAGCAGCATCTCCTGGATCATCGGGCCGAGCAGCGGCGCCAGTTCGCCCACCAGCGCCTTGGATCCCTGCGCAATCTGCAGCTCGGTGGCGCCGGGTCGCAGGATGGCCGCCAGCGCGGCGTAGCGCATGACCTCGGCTGCGTGGGAGAGCCCGTCGGACAGCACCCGCACCACGGCAAGCACTTGTTCGGGATCCACTCCCAGCTCTACGAACCGCTGGGCGTAGGCGGCGGCCTCACCATCGGCACGCATGTGAATCGCGGCGTCGGGGTCGTCCACGCTGGCCAGGCCGACGGCCCGCTGGACGCGCTGCAGCAGCTCCAGATCGATGCCGTGCCGTTCGCTGATCTCCCGCGCCGACACGTAGGTGCCGTCATCGCCGATCAGATGCCGAGACGCCAATAACAGGGGCGGGTTGGTGCTTCGGATCTCTTCAGCGCTAATGCCTTGTTCGAGTAGCCACTTCACCAGCTCCGCGCGCTCGGCGCGCGCCGAGCCTTCCAGACCCTCGAGGAGGTCGTCGATATTCGGCTCCGGCTGTTCCACCACCTGTCCCACGTTAGAGTGCCCGCCCGTCATCATGTGGAGGTGATGGGCACACCGCTGCTGCAGGGACTGCCGCCAGTCGTCGACGCCGACGCCGGCGTGCTGATCCTGGGCTCCTTCCCCAGTGTTCGGTCGCTGGCGGACGGTCAGTACTATGCCAACCCGCGCAACGCGTTTTGGCCGATCGTTACTGAGGTTCTCGGGTTCGATTGCACCGCACCATATTCCCGGCGCGTGGCGGCACTGCAGAAAAGCGGCGTGGCCTTGTGGGATGTGCTGCACAGCTGCCGTCGCGCCGGTAGCGCGGACTCCGCGATCGACCCGAAGTGTCTGGTGGTCAATGACTTCGGCGCGTTGTTCGCCGAATACCCGGCGATCACCCGGGTGTACTTCAACGGCGCGAAGGCGGCCGACCTCTTCGAGCGGCTCGTGCGGATAACCCCGCCGGGGTTCACCTTCACGCGGCTGCCGTCGACCAGCCCGGCCAACGCGATCCCGAGGGAGCGAAAGCTGGCCGCCTGGAAGGTGATCGGCCAGTCCGGCTGATCAGGACACCGGCGGGCGCCGGTGCGCCCATGGTCGGGCGGCTTCGATCTGCGCGGACAGCGACAGCAGCGTGGCCTCGTCGTAGGGCCGACCGATGAGTTGCACCGACATCGGCAGCCCTTCGTCGTCAAAATCCCACGGCACCGAGGCGACCGGTTGTCCGGTGAGGTTCCAGATCTGCTGGTACGGAACCCGTTGCGCCACAAGCATCAGCGTGGACACACCGCCGCGGCGCTGGTAGGCGCCGATCCGGGACGGCCCCGTCGCGGTGCCGGGCGTGACGACGACGTCGACGTCTTCGAAGATCGCTTGAATGCGGGCATTCAGCCCCGCTTCGGCGTTGCGCAACGCCGCCATCCGTCGATCCGAAAAGAACGAGCCAAGGTGCGCAATGGCGCGGGTGCGCTTTTCGAGCAGTTCCGGATTGGCCTGTGCGTCCGCGTCATCGCAGATGCCGCGCAGAAATCGGGGCAGATAGTTTGCATACAGCGAGGCCGGATAGTACGGATCCCGGATGACCACCTCGTGGCCGAGATCGCGCAGCAATGCGCCCGCCTGTTCGAGGGCTATCAGCTGCGCCTTGCCGACTCTGACCGGCAACGGTGTCGGCACCTTGGTGCTCAACGCGATTCGCAACTGGCCGGGCGGGCGTGTCGCCGCAGTGACAAACTCGGCTTCCGGGCCGGGCACCGTGCTGGTCGCATCCAGGATCAGCGCCGCATCCATCACCGATCGCGTGATCGGGCCGTTGACGCTCAAGCCCTGCCACGCCCCGTCGTGCGGTTCCAGCGAGATCCGGTCCCGGTGCGGCTTCAGTCCGAACAACCCGCACCACGTGGCCGGGATCCGGATGGAGCCACCGCCGTCGGATCCCAGCGCCACCGGAGCCAGACCGGCGGCGACCGCCGCAGCGCTGCCGCCGCTACTGCCCCCGGGCGTACGACGAAGATTCCACGGATTACGGGTGGCCCCGAACGTCATCGACTCGGTGAACGGCATGATCATCAGCTCCGGCACGGCGGTCTTACCGATGATGACGGCGCCCGCGGCGCGCAGCCGGCGGACCACCTCAGCGTCGTCGGTCACCGCCGGTCCGTGCGCTGCGCTGCCGTACGTCGTTACCTCACCGGCGACGTCGATGTCGTCCTTGATCGCGATCGGCACCCCCAGCAGCGGTCGCCGCTCGCCGGCGTCGATGCGCCGTTGGGCGATGTCGGCCTCGCGACGAGCGCCGTCGTAGCGCACCACGCGGTAAGAGCGGAGTTCGCTGTCGAGTCGCTCGATCCGTTCGAGGTAGACCTCGAGTAGCACCGGTGCGGTGATTTCACCGTCGGCCAGCATGCGCGCCTGTTCGGCCGCGCCGGCGAACGCGAGATCGCTAGGGTCCACTGCCGCAGCGTATCCCGCCCAGCCGCGACGCCCGCACGACCCGTACCGTGGCGATATGTCCTGCGTGTTCTGTGCGATCGCGACCGGCGAGGCCCCGGCCATCCGAATTTTCGAAGACGACGGCTACCTGGCGATCCTCGACATCCGACCGTTCACCCGGGGCCACACGTTGGTGGTGCCCAAAAAACACAGCGTTGACCTGACCGATACCCCGGCGGAGACGCTGGCCGGCATGATCACCATCGGCCAACGGATCGCGCGGGCGGCGCGCGCCACCGAACTGGCCGACGCGACGAACATCGGAATCAACGACGGTCGCGCGGCCTTTCAGACCGTGTCGCACATTCACCTGCATGTGCTCCCCCGGCGCGAGGGTGACAAGCTCTCGGTCGCCAAGGGGTTGTTGCTGCGCCGCGATCCGGATCGGGAGGAAACCGGCCGGATCCTGCGGCAGGCGCTCGCCGGCATCGACGCCGGCCAGTAGCCGATTCGGGCACCGGATCCGGGCCCGTAATAACGCCAGACGGCCGAGCAGCGGTTTATCCTGAGTGGACGCGCGGTGAAGCTCCCTTCTACTTCGCCTAGGTGTGCGTGCGTGCGAGCTGGAGCGGGCTAATGAAGCGCTGGACGGGACGACCGCGCCCGCTGTCCGGGCTGACCCGAGGGATCGGTTTGGCCGTCTTCGCCGGATACGGTCTGGCGGCGGCGCTGGTGGGCGCCTCGTCGTGGTTCGATTGGCACGGCCCGTATGCGACCCGTCCGGTCATCGGAGTCGTGACGGTGATCGGCCTGGTGTTCGCCAGCGGATGCGCCGGACGGGCGGCCCGTCACGCGCAGGGGCGCCGCAGCGCCGGCTGGCTGGCCATGTCCGTGGCTCTCGCCGGGTGGGCGGTCGGCGAGGTCATCTGGTCGGTCTATGACGTGCGACCGGAACTCGACCACGCCAGCCATCCGGCATCGGCCGAGATCGTGCTGCTGCTGTACCCGCTCGGGGCATTCACCTCCTTGCTGTTGCTTTCTGGTCCGGTCGGGCACAACTTCCGGCGCCTGTTCCTCGACGGCGTCATCGTCGCGACGTCGCTGTTCGTGGCGTCCTGGGTGTTCGTCCTGGACCGGTTGCTGCGCGAGGCGAGCGCCTCCGGGCCGACCACCCTGGTGCACATCTTTGCCGACGTGGTCCTGATGACGACGGCGATCCTGGCGCTGTCCCGGGGCCGCCCCGGCGGGCAACTGAGTGTCAACCTCGTTGCGGGTGCGGTCGTCACCATCGGTGTCGCCGACATCCTGGTGGTGTTCCAGACCGGGGTGGGCAGCTACCACACCGGCGAATTGGTCGACGTCAGCCGGGTGGCCGGGTTGGGCATGCTGGCACTGGCCGGCCTGATCAGCGTCAACGAAACTCCCACGGCCTCGACACAGGAGACGTCCTCACGGCTACGCCTGTGGTTGCCGTACATCCCGGTGCTGCTGGCGGCCGCGGTCGGGTTGGGCCACGCGCTACGCCTGATGCGGCACGGGCCGCTGCTGATCGGGGCGGGAATCCTGGTGGCTGCGGTGCTGGCCCGGCAGTTCGTGGTGCTGGTGGAAAACCAGGGCCTGCTCGCCGAGGTGGCCCGGGAAGCCTTCCGGGACAGCCTGACCGGCCTGGCCAATCGCGCCAACTTCCTGCATCAGCTGGAGCAAGCCGTCGCCCGCCGCGGCGCGGACGCCGCACCCATCGCAGTGATGTGCCTGGACCTGGACAACTTCAAGTCAGTAAACGATGCACTCGGCCACCCCGCCGGCGACGAGCTGCTGGTGCGGGTGGCGGGGCGGTTGACCACCGCCTTGGGCGAGGTTGGCACCGTCGCGCGGTTGGGCGGGGACGAATTCGCCGTGTTGATCGAGGGCCCCGTCGAAGATGCCGAGGCCGCGGCGCAGCGGGTCCTGGGATCCTTCGAGACCCCTATCGTGATCGACGGTGTCCCCTTGGCGGTCCGGCCGAGCATTGGGTTCACGGTGGCCACCGCCGAGTCGAGCTGCACCGTGGACGAATTGCTACGCCATGCCGATCTGGCCATGTACGCGGCCAAACGTGAAGGCGGACAATGCATCCGCAGCTTTGTGCCGGATCTGCCGCTGCCTTATGCGCTGCCCGAACTAGCCGGATCGGCGGACTTCAAAAGCAACCTGGAGAACGAATTCGACAGCGGCCGGATCCACCGGGGCGCCTTCGGCGCCGCGACCAGCTCGGCCAATATCACGGCACTCGCGCGCACCATCAGGCCGCCCGCGCCGGCACCCAGGCACTCTCCCGACCAGCCGCCCAATGTTCGATGGCCACCGGTGTGGGTTCGGATTTCTTTGGTGTGCTTGGCGATTGGGGTGATCGTATTTGCACAGTCCTGCCTACCGGACCCACGTGCCGATCACAGCCCGTTCTTCGCCGACGTCTTGTACCCGGGGCTTAACCTGTTCGCCGCGGCACTGATCGCGATCCGCGCATACCGGGTCAAAGCTGACCGCGCGGCATGGACGGTCATCGCGATCGGCATGGTGTGCTCCGCACTCGGTGACGTCCTCTACGTCCGGTTCGTGCCGGACGGACAATCCCCGTCCATCGCGGACCCGGCGTATCTGGCCTTCTATCCCCTCGCCTATATCGGTCTGCTGTTGCTGATGCGGACCCGCCTCAAGCGGGTTCCCGTCCCGGTCCGCCTGGACTCGGTGGTGTGCGGGTTGGCAATGGCCGCGGTAGCCGCGGCGCTAGCCGCCGGACCCATCCACGCGGCCACGGTCCGGGCGCCCGCCACCGTTCTCGTCGGCCTGGTCTATCCCTGGGGTGATCTGGTACTCACCGCGCTGGCGGCCGGGATGATACCGATCTTGGGTTGGCGCAGGGAATTTCGCTGGGGCCTGCTCGTTGCCGGGTTCCTGATGATCGCGGCCGCGGACACCGCGTACCTGTTCGAGACCTCGGCCAGCGATTACCGGGTCGGCACCATGCTCGACGCATTCTGGCCCACCTCGTCGCTGCTGTTGGCGATGGCCAGTTGGGCACCCTGGTCGTCGGCGCCGCCCCTGCCCAGGCGCGGACTGGGTTCCTATGTGACGCCGGTGACGTGCACCGTCGTGGCACTTGCCGTTACGGCCGTGGGCCGCCACTCCGCGATCGCGCCGACGCTCGCCGCGCTTAGCCTGGTCGCTGTCGCCGCCCGGTTCTCGGTGACCTTCCGCGACGTGAGCATCCTGGCGGAGACCCACAAGCAGGCCATGACCGACGAGCTGACCACCCTGCCCAACCGGCGCTCGCTGGCCACCGCGCTGACCGAGGTGCCCGTCGATGCACCGGCGAGCCCGCTCGTCGGGCCGGCTGTCAGCAGAGCGCCGGCTCGTCGCGCCTTGCTGCTGTTGCAGCTTTACGAGTTCGACGAGATCAACGATTCGGTCGGTTACCACTTCGGCGATGAGTTGTTGTGCCAGATCGCTAATCGGCTGTCCCACAACGTGCGTCGCGACGATCTGTTGGCCCGCGCCGGTGATGACGAGTTCGCGGTGTTGCTCGCCGAGGGCGCGGACCTGATCGCCGCACGCGCGCAGGCCGGCCGGTTGCTGGAGGCATTGAACGAGCCGTTTGCGCTGGACCCGATGACCGTTCAGGTCGACGGGCGAATCGCGATCGCGCTCTATCCCGACCACTGTGATCATCCGCAGGAACTGCTGACCCGTGCCGAGATGGCGCTTCCGCACGCCAGGTCCGCCAAAAGCAAGATCGCCGTGTACGACTCGGCATTCGAGCTGTACCGGGACAACGACCCCAACCTCATCGAGGAGCTGCGCGCCGCGCTCGTCGACGGTACCGAGCTGACCTGTCACTACCAGCCCAAGATCAACGCCGCCGACGGCAGTGTGCACAGCGTCGAGGCGCTGTTGCGCTGGCACCATCCCAGCCGGGGGTTACTGCTACCTGAGGAATTCCTTCCGGCGGCCGAACGCGCCGGCCTGATGCGCAAAGTGGCCAACCGGACCGTAAACCTCGCCCTCGAGCAGGCCCGCTCCTGGCGGGAGCAGGGCATGCCGCTGACCGTCGCGGTGAACCTGTCCACGACGAATCTGCTCGACCTGGACCTGGTCAGCACGATAGAGCAGCTGCTGCAGACCCACGGGCTGCCCGCCGACGAGCTGATCATCGAGATCACCGAGAGCACGCTGGTCGACTCCGCGCGGTCCCGCAGCACCGTCGCGGCGTTGCAGCGCCTGGGCGTCCGTATCTCGTTGGACGACTACGGCACCGGCTGGTCTTCGCTGGCGCGACTGCAGGACGTTTCGGTCGACGAACTCAAGCTCGACCGCATCTTCGTGGCGCGGTTGGCCCAGGATCCGCGCTCGGTGGCGATCGTGCGATCGACGGTGGCGCTGGCGGCCAGCCTCGGCGCGGACCTGGTGGCCGAGGGAGTCGAAGACGAGTCGACGCTGCGTGCGCTGCGGCAGTATGGCTGCACGATCACCCAGGGGTTCGTCCACAGTCCGCCGCTACCAGCGGAGGAGTTGCAGCGCTGGATCAGCACGCACGCACCGGCTGTGACACGGACGGACTAGCTAGAACAGCTCCTTGGCCAGCAGCTCCAGCGTCGCCACCCGGGCCGGCGCGGTCGCGGGATCGGTGCCACGGCGTGCCGATGCCACCGGATGCACCATCACCTCGTCGACGTCGAACCGTTCGGCAAGGGCCCGTAACTGTTCGGCAGCCTCGGAGGGCGAACCGACAACGGCCCGCGCCAACCCGCCGTCCACGATGTGCTGCTGCGCGGGTGTCAACCGGGCCAGTTGGGCGTCCTCGACGAGCTGCACCGGACCCAACGGTTGCCCGGTCCGCAGCCGGGCCATCATCTGCAGGTTCGGCAGCATCAATTCGATTGCCTCGTCCCGTGTTTCGGCGACGACGGCGTTCGCCGTCAGGAAGGTCACCGGCTCGGAGGCCAGGTCGCTGGGCCGGAAATGTTTGCGGTAATGCTCCAGCGCCTCTTCGGTGCCCCGGCCGGAGAAGTGGTGGGCGAACACGTAGGGCAGCCCCTTGGCGGCAGCCAGCTGCGCCGAGTACATCGAGGATCCCAGCAGCCACAGCCGGGGTTCGCTGGCCGCGGCCGGGGTCGCCTTGAGGGTGTAATCCCCCGAGCGCAGCGGCACCCGCACACCGCGCGTGCCCATCAGGGCGACGACGTCGTCCAGGTAGGCGGGGAAGTTCTCGATGTCGCGATCGTCGCGACCGCCGCGCAGCGCATACGAAGTGACCGGGTCGGACCCGGGCGCGCGACCGATACCCAGGTCGATACGGCCGGGCGCGGCGGCCTCCAGCAGGGCGAACTGTTCGGCCACCGCCAACGGCGCGTGGTTGGGCAGCATCACTCCGCCCGAGCCGAGCCGCAGGTGGTCGGTTTGCGCGGCCAGATAGGCGATCAGTACCGGCGGGCTGGTGGCGCCCACCGAGGGCATGTTGTGGTGTTCGGCGACCCAGTAGCGCGTGTATCCCAACCGGTCGGCGGTCTGCGCCAGCGACACCGTGGCCGCAAGCGCGTCGGCGGTCGATTGGTCGGAGCGCACCGGGACCAGATCAAGAACTGAAAGACGCACGTTGGCAACAACAACTCTGCCCGCGAGAAGCTTCCCCGCAGGCCCGCCTCAGTAGTTGAGCGGGGTGATCGAGTTGATGATGAGTTCGAACTGTTCCTGGGAAATGGGCGCGCCACCGGGAATGTTGTCGCTCGCCAGGAACTGGGTGCGCTCGGCGTAGCCGTGGAATCGCTTGAAGTAGTTGGAGAAGGCCAGACCATGGTCGAGCAAACCGCCGTACCGGGCCACCTTGAGCTCGCCAGCCAGAATGTAGGCGCCCAACAGCGCGACGCTGGTTCCCTGCCCGGCCAACGGCGAGCAGCAGTAGGCGGCGTCGCCCACCAACGCCACCCGTCCGATCGACCAGTGATCCATCACGATCTGCGACATTTCGTCGAAGTAGAAGTCCGGCGCCGAGCGCATGTACTCCAGCAGCTGCGGACGCACCCAGCCATCGTCGGCCATCCGCCGTTCCACCTCGGCGACCTGAGCCTCGGTGTCGCGGTAGTCGAGCTGCAGCTCGGTGTCCATGAAGCCCAGCATCGCGCGGGCCTCGGTGTTGTCCCGCGCGCTATAGACGCCGGCCATGCTGGTGTCGCCGTAATGCCAGGTCTGCCAGTAGTCCAGGTCCAAAAAGTTGGGCACGGTGAAGATCGCGGCGTACGTCCCCAGCCTCTTGATGAACCGCTCTTCGGGGCCGAACACCAGCCGGCGCACATTGGAATGCAAACCGTCTGCCCCGATGACCAGGTCGAAGCTGGCCTCGGGAGCGCGCTCGAAGGTCACTTCGGCTGCGGGTCCGAGATTCTCGATCGCGGTGATGCTGTCATCGAAGATGAACTCGGTGGTTGACCGGCACGCCTCGTAGAGCAATTCGACGAGATCGTCGCGGAGCAGCTCGATGTCGGGATTGTTGATCGGACCGCCCGTCGGCGTGGATTCGGTGTCCCGGGACAGCTCGTTGCCGTCGCGGTCCACCACCGAGGCACCCCGGATCCGCGTCTTCTTATCTTCCGCCGACGCCAGCAAACCCATGCGGTCCAGCACTGTGAGCGCCGGACCCCGCACGTCGATGGCCTGACCGCCCGGCCGCAGCCCAGGGTGGCGTTCTACCACCGTCACCGAATAGCCGTTTTGGCCAAACCAATACGCGGCAGTCAAGCCGGCGACACTGGCGCCGGACACCAAGATGCTTGTCAAGACGCGACCCCGTTCCTAGCCGATTCCCGCAAGCTGCTTCGCCTCCCGGAAGATGTCGTCAAGCATTGCCGGAGTCAACCTACCGGTGAACATATTTTGCTGGCTCGGGTGGTAGCAGCCGAGCAATCGCACGCCGGAGGGCAGCGGGGCCACCACCCCGTGGCCGAACTTCGGCTTGCGCAGCCCGGCGGCCACCGGCAGTCCCAGCGCCACCTGCCAGCCGAAGCCGCCGAGCGCGACGATCACCCGGACGTGCTCGGACACCAGGTGCCATTCGGCCGCCAGCCATTGCGAGCACGTCGTCCGCTCAGCGGGCGTGGGAGCGTTCGCCGGCGGCGCGCACCGCACTGGCGCCGAGATCCGAATCTTGTTGGCAGACAAGCCATCAGCCGCGTCAACGCTGGTCGGCTGATTCACCAGGCCGGCCCGGTACAGCGCCGCATACAACTGGTCGCCGGACCGGTCACCGGTGAACATCCGTCCGGTTCGGTTGGCGCCGTGCGCAGCGGGTGCCAGCCCGACGATGAACAACCACGGCCGCTCCGACCCCCAGCCCGGTACCGGACGTCCCCAGTAGGGCTGGTCGAGGAACGCCCGGCGTTTGACGACGGCGACCTCCTCACGCCAGCTAACCAGCCGTGGACACGCTCGGCATACGCTGACCATCGCGTCGATTTCGGTAATCGACCGTGCCTTGTGCGCGAGCGCGCCGACCTGTGCCGCGTCGGTCGCGACCGGGGTGCCCTCGGTCGCGAGGTCGCCCGGCCAGCCGCTGCCGGGGGCGACCGGCGAACCGAATGCCTGGCCGGTATTCGGATGCTTCAGCACACGAACATCCTGCATTCTGAATGGGACCGCGCAAAAATCGGTGGTTCGCACTCCGGGTTTGGCGCTACATTCAGCCGCGATATCCCATGAGAAACACCAGCCGAGCGCCGGCACTGCTGATCATGTTCGCCACGCTACTGTCGTGCGCGGGCAACGGGATCTCGCTCGTCGCGTTTCCCTGGCTGGTGCTGCAGCGTCAAGGCAGCGCCGGCCAGGCCTCGATCGTGGCCGGTGCGACGACGTTGCCGCTGCTGTTCTCGACGCTGGTGGCGGGCACCGCGGTGGACTACTTCGGCCGGCGCTGGGTGTCGATGGTTTCCGACGCCCTCTCAGCCGCCTCGGTGGCGGCCGTCCCGCTGGTCGCGTCGGCATTCGGGGTGGAAGCGGTGAACGTGGCCGTGCTGGCCGTACTCGGTGCCTGTGGCGCCGCGTTCGACCCGGCCGGGATCACCGCCCGTCAGTCGATGCTGCCCGAAGCGGCGGTTCGGGCGGGCTGGTCGCTGGATCGCATCAACAGCGTCTACGAGGTGATCCTCAATGTGGCGTTCGTGGTGGGTCCGGGGGTCGGCGGGCTGATGATCGCGACGGTGGGTGGCATCGCCACCATGTGGGTCACCGCCGCCGCATTCGCGTTGTCCATCGTGGCGATGGCCGTGCTGCGGCTCGAGGGCACCGGCCGTCCACACCACGCGACCCGGCCCCAGGGGCTGGTGTCCGGGGTGGCCGAGGGGCTGCGTTTCGTCTGGAGCCTGCGGGTGCTGCGGGCGCTGGCGCTGATTGACCTGACGGTGACGGCGCTGTACCTACCGATGGAAAGCGTGCTGTTCCCCAAGTACTTCAGCGATCGGCAGCAACCGGCGCAGCTGGGTTCGGTGTTGGTGGCGCTGTCCATCGGCAGCCTGCTGGGCGCCCTCGGTTATCTGCTGCTGGCGTCGTACGTGTCGCGCCGCACGATCATGCTGACCGCGGTGCTGAGCTTCGGCACCGCGACGGTGGTGATCGCGCTGCTGCCGCCGCTGCCGGTGATCCTGGTGCTGTGTGCGCTGATCGGGTTGGTCTACGGCCCGATCCAGCCGATCTACAACTACGTGATGCAGACCCGCGCGCCGCACCATCTGCGCGGACGGGTGGTCGGAGTGATGGCGTCGATGGCATACGCCGCCGGCCCGCTGGGCTTGCTGCTGGCCGGCCCACTGACCGATGCGGCGGGTTTACAGGTGACGTTCTTCGCGCTGGCGCTGCCGATCCTGGTCGTCGGACTGGTCTGCATCCGGGTCCCGTCGCTGCGGGAACTGGACCGCCAGCCGGAGTTCGCCGCCGAGATCCGCGCTTCGGCAGGGGACTAGCATCGGCCCGGTGAGCGCGGATCTGTTGGCCGGCCTGATCGCCGAACTACCCGAGGGGATGGTGGTCACCGATCCCGCGATCACCGACGGTTACCGCCAAGACCGTGCCCTGGACCCGGCGGCCGGAAAGCCGCTGGCTGTGGTGCGTCCGCAGCGCACCGAGGAAGTGCAGGCCGTGCTGCGCTGGGCGTCGGTCAATCGGGTGCCCGTGGTGACCCGAGGCGCGGGCAGCGGGCTGTCCGGCGGGGCGACGGCGGTGGACAACGGCATCGTGTTGTCGACGGAGAAAATGCGCGACATCACGGTGGACCCGGTCACCCGCACCGCGGTGTGCCAGCCGGGTCTGTTCAACTCCGAAGTGAAGAAGGCCGTCGCCGAACACGGCCTGTGGTACCCGCCCGACCCGTCCTCCTACGAGATCTGCAGCATCGGCGGCAACATCGCCACCAACGCCGGCGGGCTGTGCTGCGTCAAGTACGGCGTAACCACCGACTATGTCCTGGGCATGCAGGTGGTGCTGGCCGACGGCACCGCGGTGCGGTTGGGCGGGCCGCGCCTGAAGGACGTGGCCGGGCTGTCACTGACGAAGCTGTTCGTCGGCAGCGAGGGGACGCTGGGCGTCGTCACCGAGGTGACGCTGCGGCTGTTGCCGGCGCAGAACGCGTCCAGCATTGTGGTGGCCAGCTTTTCGTCGGTGGAGTCGGCCGTCGACGCGGTGCTCGGGGTCAGCGCGCGGTTGCGCCCGTCGATGCTGGAGTTCATGGACCAGGTGGCAATCAACGCGGTCGAGGATCACCTGCGGATGGACCTGGACCGCAATGCGGCGGCCATGCTGGTCGCCGGATCCGACGAACGCGGCCGCGCCGGCAGCGACGACGCCGAGGTGATCGCCACGGTTTTCGCCGAAAACGGTGCGACAGAAGTGTTTTCCACCGACGATCCGGATGAGGGCGAGTCCTTTGTGGCGGCGCGGCGGTTCTGCATCCCTGCGGTCGAGGCCAAGGGCTCGCTGCTGCTGGAGGACGTCGGCGTGCCGTTGCCGGCGCTGGGCCAGCTGGTCACCGGCATCGCGCGCATCGCCGACGAGCGGGACTTGATGATCTCGGTGATCGCCCACGCCGGCGACGGCAACACCCACCCGTTGCTGGTGTTCGATCCCGCCGACGCCGCGATGGCCGAGCGCGCGCAATTGGCGTACGGCGAGATCATGGACCTCGCCGTCGGGCTGGGCGGCACCATCACCGGCGAACATGGCGTCGGGCGGTTGAAGCGGCCGTGGCTGGCCGACTACCTCGGGCCCGAGGTGATGGACCTGAACCGGCGGATCAAGGATGCGCTGGACCCGTTGGGCATTCTCAACCCCGGGTCGGGCATCTAACTCTCCGTCTCCCCTTGCGCCGAGCGTGCATTCTGCGCCGCTTTCCCGGCGTGTTTTGTCGGGAGGCGCACACTCGAGCGTTGACAGTTGACCGATGCTGTCGTACGAATAAGACATGACATCGATATTGTCTCATCCGGTTCGGTTTCAGCTCGCCACCGCCGAGACGTGGTCCGAGCCCTGGCCGATGTACCGGGCGCTGCGCGATCACGACCCGGTGCATCACGTGGTGCCGCCGGGCCGCCCCGAACACGACTACTACGTGCTGTCGCGGCACGCCGACGTCTGGGCGGCCGCCCGCGATCACGAGACGTTCTCGTCGGCCCAAGGCCTGACGGTCAACTATGGCGAGCTGGAAATGATTGGGCTGCAGGACAACCCACCGATGGTGATGCAGGACCCACCGGTGCACACGCAGTTCCGCAAGCTGGTGTCCCGTGGTTTCACTCCCCGGCAGGTCGAGGCCATCGAGCCGAAAGTGCGTGAATTCGTCGTCGAGCGGATCGAGAAGATCCGGGCTCGCGGTGCCGGCGACATCGTCACCGAGCTGTTCAAGCCACTGCCGTCGATGGTCGTCGCGCACTATCTCGGTGTGCCCGAGGAGGATTGGGCGCAATTCGACGGCTGGACCCAGGCCATCGTCGCGGCCAATACCGCCGAGGGCGGCATCGCGGCTTCTTTGGGAACGGCCGGCGAGGCCGTCGGGACGATGATGGCCTATTTCACCGCGCTGATCGAGCGGCGCCGCGCCGAGCCGCAGGACGACACCATCTCGCACCTGGTCGCGGCCGGGTTGGGCGCCGACGGCGACGTCGCCGGCATCCTGTCGATCCTGGGGTTCACCTTCACCATGGTCACCGGCGGCAATGACACCGTCACCGGAATGCTCGGCGGCTCAATGCCGTTGCTGCACTCGCGGCCTGATCAGCGTCGGCTGCTGGTGGATGACCCCGAGCTGATCCCGGATGCGGTCGACGAGCTGCTCCGGCTCACCTCGCCGGTGCAGAACCTGGCCCGCACGACCACCCGCGACGTGACCATCGAGGGCACCACCATTCCGGCCGGACGGCGGGTGTTGCTGCTGTACGGGTCGGCCAACCGGGATGAGCGCCAATACGGCGACGACGCTGCCGAACTCGACGTCACCCGCCGGCCACGCAACATCCTGACCTTCAGCCACGGCGCCCACCACTGCCTGGGCGCCGCCGCGGCGCGGATGCAATCCCGGGTGGCGCTCGGCGAATTGCTGAGCCGTTGCCCCGACTTCGATGTCGACGTGCCCGGCATCGTCTGGTCGGGCGGCGCCTACGTCCGGCGGCCGTTGTCGGTCCCCGTCAGAGTGGCGGGCTGATGCCGGGTGACTGGCTAGCCGAGCACCGCACCGAGGCCGCCGCTGACCGAATCCTCGACGCTGCCGAGGCGCTGTTTACCGAACGCGACCCGGCAACCATCGGCATGAACGAGATTGCCAGGGCCGCCGGATGTTCCCGCGCGACGCTGTACCGGTATTTCGACAGCCGGGAGGCGCTGCGCATCGCCTATGTGCACCGGGAGACGCATCGCACCGGCCGTCTGATCCTGCAGCGGATCGACGCCGTGCAGGACCCACACGAGCGGTTGATCGTCGGCATCACCGAGACCTTGCGGATGGTTCGCGATAGCCCGCCGCTGTCGGCGTGGTTCGGCACGGCCCGCCTGCCGATCGCGGGTGAGCTGGCGAGTCACTCCGACGTGATCACCGCGATGGTGGCTTCATTCTTGGGTTCGTCGGGCCCTGACGACCCGGCCGCCGTCGAGCGCCGGGCCCGCTGGGCGGTGCGGGTGATCATCTCGCTGTTGATGTTTCCCGGTGCGGACGAGGCGCAGGAGCGGGCAATGATCGAGGAGTTCGTGGCGCCGGTCGTGGTGGCGAGAAGACGTGAAAGCCCCTATTCCGCTACGGAATAAGGGGCTTTCGCGTCTGCTCGGCATACCGGGGTGACGGCCGTCGCAATCTCCCCCGCTCGCACGGCGACGTTGGACAGCAGCGACGACGCCAGACCGTGCGTGTGTTCGACCGAACCGTTGAGGAAGATGTCTCCGGGGGCGCCTGGTTTCGCCACCAGCCGGTAGTCCCGGGTGACGGCGGGCCGGCCGGTCGAGTCGAACTCGTAGCGGCTGGACAGCTCACCCAGGAAACCCCGGATATCCAGCGGGGCGTAGCCCGTTGCGTAGATCACCGCGTCGCAGTCCAGGGTCTCCTGCCCATGGCTGACCAGGTGCGAGATGGTCAACAGCACGCCACTTGAATATTCTTGGGCCGCAATTGCTTCGGACGCATTATGGATGATCAGCCGCCGTCTCCCGCTGACCCGTTCGGCGTATTCCCGCGAATAGAGGTCCTCGATCAACTCCAGGTCGACCGCCGAGTAGTTGGTGGAGCGGTGATAGTCGAGCAGACGCTTGCGTAGCGGCTCGTCGGCCGCATAGAACTCCTCGACTGCCGACGGGTCGAAAATTCGGTTGGCATACGGATTGTCGTCGGCCTGGCTGTACCCGTAGCGGGCGAAGACCGCATGCACTTCGGCATCCGGATATTGCCGATGCAGGTAACCGACCACCTCGGCGGCGCTTTGGCCGGCACCGACCACCGCGAATCGTCGGAAAGCCGACTGCCCAAGCCCGGCCAGTCCATCAAGCAGCGTGTGACTGTGCCACTGTCGTGCGGTCCTGGCCACCCCGTCCGGCAGCACCGGCGCCAAGCCGGTGCCCAATACCAGCGTGTCCGCGCGGATCACCCAGTCGGAGGCGGTCCGCACCACGAAACCGGTTGCCTCGGCTGACACTTCGACGACCCGCTGACCGTAGCGCACATTGACCACATCCTGGGCCACAACCCGCGCCGCCGCCCACTCCAGATAGTCGTGAAACTCCAGCCTGCTGGGAAACAGCGTGTGTCGGCCGATGAATTCGACCAACCGGTCCTGCCGGCTCAGATAGTTCACGAAGGTGAAGTCACTCTGCGCGTTACGCAGTGTGACAAGGTCTTTGAGGAACGGCACCTGCATCCGGGCGCCGGGCAACAGCATTCCCCGGTGCCAACCGAACCGCTGCTGCGCTTCGGCGAACACCGCGTGCACACCGCGCTCGGCGAACACGATGGCCAGGGCGAGATTCGACGGTCCGAAACCGATGCCGAGTAAATCCGTTCGCTCAGGAGTGGACATGAGCGCGGGTCAGCCGTTCCAGGTACCGCTCGTGCATCATCGACCGATTGATCAGTACCACGAAGTCGGCCATGTCGAAGTCCGGATCATAAGATGGCTCGCCACAGATCATGCCGCCGACCCGCAGCGATCCCTGCACCATCGGCGGAACCCGCACCCGCCCCGGGTCGGGCAGCTCGTCGAGGCTCAAACCGTTGACCCGCACCGGGTTTCGCGGAGTCACCCGGTACTGCGGGGGCGCCGGCCGCACCCGGAACGCGGTGTCCCGGACACCGCGCACCAACGCTCCGCGCGACCCGCCGCCCTCCATCCGGACCGACAGGCACCCGACACCCCACTCGTGGCCGGTGATCTCCTGGTAGCGCAGGATCCCGGCCCACAGCAAACCCATCACCGCGCCGTTGCGATGGTCGGCGTGCACGCTGGCCCGGCCGAGTTCGACCAGGCTGGAACGCAAGTCGTTCACACCGCCGATGTCGAAGATCGTGTCCGCGAATATCCCCCCGGCCGCCTTTGCACCGTCGGGCGGCAACAACCGGTAGCAACCGACCACCTGCCCGGTCGCGGCGTCCTTGGCCAGCAGGTGGTCGCTGTGCGGATCGAACTGGTCGACGTCGATCATCTGCCCGGTCAGCGAACCGCGGATGGCCTGCGGCAGCGTCGCACCCATCTCTTCGGCAAACGTCTGATAGCGCAAGCGTTGGGCGGCCTCAATGTCGGCCGGATCCGTCGAGATCACCACGCTGTAGCGGCCGGTATCGGTCGCCGGAATCAGGATCGCGTCACCCAACATGGTATTGCGAAGACTACCCCGCGGCGACGCTCAGCAAATCAGGAATCCGACGCCGGACCGGGCCCGGAATCCCGCGCGCCAATGCCGATCAGAATCGCCGCGGCCACGGCCGAAACCGTCGCGGCGATGGCCGCGGCGACCAAGGCAGCTTGCATGCCGGCGGCGCTGGCCTGGCGGGCAGCGCGGGCGATCGCGGGCAGTGCGGGCCGCAGGCTGTCCGGCAGAAAGTCCAGCACCCTTAGGCCCGCACCCGCCGACAACCGGTCGACGAGTTGCGAGACCCCGGTCTGGCTGCCGCCGCGTAGCGCGGCCAGGCCATCGGTCGCCGAGTCGGCCGCACGACGGCTGAACAGCGCGCCCAATCCGGCGACCCCGGCCAGGATGCCGACCTGGCGGACCGTGCTCACCGCGCCGGTCGCCATCCCGGCATCGGCGGCCGGCACGAATTGCAGCGCGATGTCTGACGTCAACGCGAACAACCCGCCCAGCCCGAGACCGGCCACGATGGAACCGGCGATGAAGTGGGTCCACTCGGTGTCCGCGGTGACACCGGTCATCAGCCACAGGCCCACCGCGATCAGGACGACCCCGGCGGGTATCGACATCCAGGCCGGGAAGAAGCGGGCTCCAGTCATGGCCAGCGGGGCGCCCAGCACGCAGGCGACGGTCAGCGGAAGCGCGCGCAAGCCGGTCTGAAATGGGCTGTAACCCAATGTGTTCATCAGGTACAGAGCCAGGTAGTTGGTCGAGGCGATCAGCGTCCCGGCCGCGGCGAAGGCGGCCAGTGACACACCGGCGAAACCCGGGCGGCGCACCACCCGCACGTCCAGCATCGGGGCGCCCACCCGCGATTCCCACCAGCCGAAGAACACCATCCCGACCAGGCAACCCGCGCCGAGGGTCACAATCAGGGGGTCGGTCCAGCCACGGTGGTTGCCCTCGATCAACACATACACCCCGGCGAAAAGGGCCGCCGAAAACACCGTCGTGCCGAGAAGGTCGAGCGGGCGGCTCTGTGCCGCTTGGGTTTCCGGGACAAAGCGCACTGCGAGCGTCAGGGCCAGCATCCCGATCGGCAGATTGATCAAGAAGATGGATTCCCAACCGAATGCACCGACCAGCGCGCCGCCCAGCAGCGGACCCACGGCAGCGGCTGCGCCCATCACGCCGCCGTAGATGGCGATCGCGATGCCCCGGCTCCGCTGTTCGGGGAAGGCAGCGCCCACCATCGGCAACGACACCCCGAGCAGCACCGCCCCGCCCGCTCCCTGCACCGCCCGCGCCAGGTTGAGCGAATCGATGCTGCCGGCCAGGGCGCAGCCCGCCGATGCGACGGTGAACACCACCATGCCGATCAGGTAGAGCCGGCGGCGGCCGAGCCGGTCGCCCAGCGTGGCAGCGGTGAGCAGCAGGCCCGCCATCGGCAGCGCGTACGCGTCCACCACCCACTGCAGCCCGCTCAGTTCGGCGTCGAGCGACGCCTGGATGTTGGCGAGGGCGGCCGAGACGATGGTCATGTCGAGCAGCAGCATGAACACGGCCAGGCAGACGGCGGTCAGGGTCAGCCGCGGATGAACCGAGGTGCCCGGCTCCCGGACAGACACCGGCTAACCGTCCTTGACGCGGGTGAAGCGGTGCAGCAACCAAGCCAGCGGAATGGTGACCACCAGCGTCGCGACGAACAGGTACAGCATCGGTCCGGTGTAGACGTGAGCCCGCACGATGTAGACCATCGCGAATTCCATCGTCACCAAGTGGATCAGGAAGATCTCGTAGGAGATCTCACCAAGCCATACCATTGGCCGGCTGGCCAGCAGCCGCGAATACCAGCCGCGGTCCCCCAACCCGAGCGGCGCCACCGCCAACGTGGCGATCACCGCGTAGAAACCGGTCTTCCACAGCGCCTCGGGCAGCGACGCCGGTGAGGTGGTCGGCGCGCCAGCGATCGGGGTGGAAACGATGAAATAGCAGATGATGGCGAGCGGAATGGCGGCGGCCGCATAGCAGCGCACCTCCATCGCCTGCAGCACGGCCAGCAGCATGCCGCCCAGGAACCAGGCCAAATAGGTCGGCAACCACAGCCGGGCGCCGTCGGGAAAGAAGTGATCGGTGTGCACCAGGACCAGCCAGCCCGGACTGATCAACGTCAACGCCGCAATCGCGGCCAGCAGCAACTTCGGTTGCCACCGGCGTCGGCAGACCAGCACCAGCAACACGTATGCCAACAGCGGCAGCACCACATAGAACGCGGCTTCGACGGCCAGACTCCACATCTGGGTCAGCCCCTGGTGCAGATACTTGCCCAGGTAGCCGTCGGTGTAGATCTGGGTCAAGGTGAGGTTGCGGACCAGGCCCAGCCAACTGTGGCCGGGGTTGGGTCCGGCCTCGCGGTAGTGGTACAGCACGTAGGCGAACAGCACGGTGATGAGGTAGGCGGGCATGATGCGCCGAACTCGGTGCCAGGCATAGCGTTTCACCGAGGGCCAAGGCCTGCCGGTCGCCGCTGATTTAACCCAGGGGCGGAACAGCAGGAAACCGGAGAGCACGAAGAAGATCGGCACCCCGATCTCCATGCGGGCTCCGACCAGCCCCCAGTAACCGTGGGTGTACTTGCCGGTGGTGTAGGCGGCGTGGGTGCCGACCACCAGCAGGGCGGCCACGGCACGTATGCCGGTCAGCGACGCGACCCGATCGACGTGGGAGGTCTGCTCGAGACCGCCTTGCGCGTCTCGTTCTTCGGAAATGGTCATCAGCTGTGTTTCCGGCGTGGTCTGCCACCGGGGTCGCGGGGCGTTCGGCGATTCGGCTTGTCGGAGCTGCGATCGGGCCGCAGATTGATCAGCACTCCCGAGATACGGGTTTGGTCAAGCTTTTTCAGCGTCGCTTTGGGCAGCTTGACCGGGAGCTCGACCAGGGAGAAGTCGGGGCCGATGGCGATATGACCGAAATCGCTTCGGTGCAAGCCACCTTCGTTGGCGATAGCTCCGACGATCGCACCGGGGCCGATCTTGTGCCGCTTGCCCACATCGACCCGGTAGGTCGTGAAAGACCGTGCCTGTCTCGGTTTTTCGGGCCGGTCCCGACGCTGGTCGCGGTCACGGGAGTCCCGTCGTTCCGGCGGTGGGTCGGGCGCGAGCAGGAACGCCTCGCCGTCGCGTGACTGCAACGCCAGTGCCGCGGCGATGTCGGCCATCGGCACGTCGTGCTCGCGTTCGTAGTCCTCGACGAGCCGGCGGAACAACTCGATTCCCTCGCCGCCCAGCGCCTCGGTGATGGAATCGGCGAATTTCGCCACCCGCTGGGCGTTGACGTCTTCGACGGTCGGCAACGGGGCCTCGGTGAGAGCCTGGCGGGTGGCCTTCTCGATCGCCTTGAGCAGGTGCCGTTCCCGAGGCGAGACGAATAGCAACGCGTTGCCCGAGCGCCCGGCGCGGCCGGTGCGCCCAATCCGGTGCACGTAGGACTCGGTGTCGTGCGGAATGTCGTAGTTGAGCACGTGCGAGATCCGCTCGACGTCCAGGCCGCGAGCCGCGACATCGGTGGCGACCAGGATGTCCAACCGACCGTCACGCAGGGCGGCAATGGTGCGCTCGCGCTGGCCCTGCGGGATGTCACCGTTGATCGCGGCCGCCGAAAGACCGCGGGCGCGAAGGCGTTCGGCCACTTCCTCGGTGGCCTGCTTGGTACGCACGAAGACGATCATCGCCTCGAAAGGCTCGACCTCGAGCACGCGGGTCAGTGCATCCATCTTGCGCGGCCCCGCAACCTGGATGTAGCGCTGCGTAATGTTTTCGGCCGTCGCGGTTTTGGCCTTCGACGTCACTTCCAGCGGGTCGTGCAGGTACTTCGTGGTGATCTTCCGGATGGCCGGCGGCATGGTCGCCGAGAACAGCGCTACCTGTTTGTATTCAGGAGTTTCGGCCAGGATCCGGTCGACCTCTTCGGCGAAACCCATGGTGAGCATCTCGTCCGCCTCGTCGAGTACCAGATAGTCCACCCTCGACAGGTCCAGCGTGCCGCGTTCCAGGTGGTCGATCACCCGGCCGGGCGTCCCGACCACTACCTGCGCGCCCCGGCGCAGGCCCGCCAGCTGCACCCCGTAGGAAGCCCCGCCGTAGATGGGAAGCACATTGAGTCCTCGCAGGTGCGCCCCGTAGCGGCTGAACGCCTCTGCCACCTGCAGGGCCAACTCACGCGTGGGCGCTAGCACGAGCGCCTGGGTGACCTTGCTGGCGACGTCAATCCTGGACAGGATGGGCGTCGCGAAAGCGGCCGTCTTGCCGGTGCCGGTCTGCGCCAGGCCCACAACGTCCGACCCAGCCAGCAGGGCCGGGATGGTGGCGGCCTGGATGGCCGTCGGCGATTCGTAGCCGACGTCAGCGAGCGCCCGCACCACATCCGGATGAATATGCAGGTCGGCGAAGGTCTCGGGGGGCGTCTCGGACGCGTCATCAGGGTTAGCCATCGGACTTTGAAGTCTAGAGCGTGCCGGAGCGGTGGCCGTGCCTGCGGCACGCGCCGGGACGGACCACGGTACCGTGCCCGGTGTGTGGTTGCCCTCTAGCCATGCCGCGCCACTGGTCGCGATGTCGGCAGTGGCATTGGCAGCGGCGTTAGCCGGATGTGGTTCCGGAGACTCGACTGTTGCCAAGACGCCGCAGGCCACCAAGCCGCCGACGACCGCGCCAAGCACCTCGGACCCGCAGACCTCGGTAGCTGCCCCACCTCCGAGCAGCACTCCACCGCCGGATCCGTGCGCGGTCAACCTGGCCTCGCCGACAATCGCCAAGGTGGTCTCTGAACTACCCCGAGATCCGCGCAGTCAGCAGCCCTGGGACCCCGAGCCGCTGGCCGGTAACTACAACGAGTGCGCACAGCTGTCGGCGGTGATCATCCGAGCCAACACCAACGGCGGCAATCCGACCACCCGGGCGGTGCTCTTCCACCTCGGAAAATTCATCCCGCAGGGTGTGCCCGACACCTATGGGTTCACCGGCATCGACCCTGCGCAGAGCACCGGGGACACCGTCGCGCTGACGTCCTCGAACGCCGTCGGCTTGAACAGCATGGTCAGATTCCGGTGGAACGGCAGCGGGGTGGAGTTGATCGGCAACAGTCGCGGCTGAGTCCCAGCTGCTCGTCACACCCCTGTCCTACAGTTGCTGCTGTGTTCGTCACCGACGACAGCGTCATCTACAGCGCCTCGGATCTCGCGTCCGCGGCGCGGTGCGAATACGCCCTGCTGCGGGGCTTTGATGCCAAGCTGGGTTGGGGTCCCGCCACGCCCACCGATGATGAAATGCTCGTTCGCACTGCGACTCTCGGCGAGGAGCATGAACGCCGCCGGCTTGACCGGCTGCGCGCGGAGTTCGGCGGTGAGGTCGTGGTCATCGGGCGGCCCGCCTTTACGCCTGCCGGGCTGATGGCCGCCGCAACGGCCACTCGGCGGGCCATCGCGGGTGGCGCCCCGGTGGTGTACCAGGCGGCGATGTTCGACGGCCGGTTCGTGGGTTTCGCCGACTTCCTGGTCCGCGAGGACGATCGCTACCGGGTCACCGACACCAAGCTGGCCCGCTCGGCCAAGGTCACCGCGCTGTTGCAGCTGGCGGCCTACGGTGACGCGCTGGCCGCGGCAGGCGTGCCGATCGCTCCGGACGCCGAGCTGGAACTGGGTGACGGCACAGTGGTGCGCTACCGGCTGGAGGAGCTAATCCCGGTCTACCGGTCCCAACGGGCTCAGCTGGAACGGCTGCTCGACGAGCACTATGCAGTAGGGCGCGCGGTGCGTTGGGACGACGACGGGGTGCAGGCCTGTTTCCGTTGTCCACTGTGCGTCGAGCAGGTGCGGGCGGCCGACGATTTGCTGCTCGTCGCCGGTATGCGAGTCACCCAGCGGGAGAAGCTGATCGAGGCGGGCATCGGCACGGTGCGGGAGCTCGCCGAGCACACCGGCACCGTGCCGACCATGTCCGTCAACGCGTTCGGCAAGCTGGCGGCACAGGCCAAGCTGCAGATGCTGCAGCGGGCCACCGGTAAGCCGCAGTTCGAGGTCATCGACCCGCAGCCGCTGGCCCTGCTGCCCGAACCGAACCCGGGTGACCTGTTCTTCGACTTCGAGGGTGACCCGCTGTGGACCGCCGATGGCCGGGAGTGGGGCCTGGAGTATCTCTTCGGTGTGCTGGAGGCCGGGCCGGCCGGAGTCTTCCGTCCGCTGTGGGCTCACAGTCGCAATGACGAACGCGCCGCCCTCACCCAATTCCTGGCTTTGGTGGCCAAGCGTCGCCGCCGCTATCCCGACATGCACATCTACCACTACGCGCCATACGAGAAGACGGCGCTACTGCGGCTGGCGGGACGCTACGGCGTCGGTGAGGACGAGGTGGACGACCTGCTCCGCAACGGTGTCCTGGTCGACCTGTATCCGTTGGTACGCAAGAGCATTCGGGTAGGCGCGGAATCCTTCAGCCTCAAGGCGCTGGAACCACTGTATATGGGCGACCAACTGCGCTCCGGCGACGTCACCACCGCCACCGATTCGATCACGTCCTACGCGCGGTACTGCGAACTGCTGGCCGAAGACCGCGCCGACGAGGCGGCTACCGTTCTCAAGGAGATCGCCGAATACAACCACTACGACTGCGTGTCGACCCGCAAGCTGCGGGACTGGCTGGTTATCCGCGCCTTCGAATCCGGCGTTACGCCCCTGGGTGTGCAACCGGTTCCCAACCAGGACACCATCAAAGACCGGGACCAGCTCGCATCGACGTTGCGAAAGTTCACCGGCGACGCGGCCGTCGATGACCGCACTGCCGAGCAGATGGCGGTGGCGCTCATCGCCGCCGCCCGCGGCTATCACCAACGCGAGGACAAGCCGTTCTGGTGGTCACATTTCGACCGGTTGAACTATCCCGTGGACGAGTGGTCGGACAATACCGATGTTTTCGTGGGTGAGGCAGCCGTCGACGTCGACTGGCACACCCCTCCGCGGGCCCGCAAGCCGCAGCGGCGGGTGCGCCTGACCGGGGAGCTGGCGCGCGGCGACCTCAACAGGCATGTGTACGCGCTTTACGAACCGCCCGCTCCGACGTCTATGACCGACGATCTCGAGCGCCGGGCGGCTGCACACGCCGAGGTCATCGGATTCGACGACCCGAACTCGCCCAGCGAAGTCGTCATCATCGAACGAGCAGGCAAGGACGGCAACACTTTTCAACAGTTGCCGTTTGCGCTCACCCCTGGAGCGCCGGTACCGACGAAGCCGCTGCGAGCATCGATCGAAACGACCGCGCAAGCAGTTGCCGCGGAGTTGCCGCGACTGCCCGCACCGCCTCGCTCGACCTGCTGCT
>NZ_HG964937.1:163244-171799 GCF_000613245.1 Mycobacterium asiaticum DSM 44297 | reverse complement strand
ACATTCACGGTCTGGCAAACGCTCAGCCTGGACTCGTCCTACCTGGCGGTGCACGGACCACCCGGCACCGGCAAGACGCACACCGCCGCCCGGGTGATCAACCGACTGGTCACCACCCATTCCTGGCGTGTCGGTGTGGTCGCACAGTCGCACGCGGTGGTGGAGAACGTTCTTGGCTGCGTTATCGAAGCCGGCCTGGACCCGGCGGTCGTCGCCAAAAAGGGCGGTGACCAGGCCACCGTGCGCTGGCAGCAGATCGACCACACCGCCTACCCGGCTTTCATCGCCGGCCATGCGGGCTGCGTAATCGGCGGCACCGCTTGGGATTTCGCCAACGGCGCCCGGGTACCACCGGGCAGCCTGGACCTGCTGGTCATCGACGAAGCGGGCCAGTTCTGTCTGGCCAACACCATTGCGGTGGCCCCCGCCGCGCGCAACCTGTTGTTGCTGGGTGACCCGCAGCAGTTGCCTCAGGTCAGGCAGGGCACCCACCCCGAGCCGGTCGACATCTCCGCATTGGCGTGGCTAGTCGACGGTCATCGCACACTGCCCGACGAACGCGGTTATTTCCTGGACCGCTCCTACCGGATGCATCCCGACGTGTGCGCCGCGGTCTCGGCGCTGTCGTATGAGGGCAGGTTGCATTCCCACGCCGCCCAGACCGCGGCCCGCCACCTGGCCGGGTATCGGCCCGGTGTGCAAGTGCTTTCGGTTCGCCATCAGTCGAATTCGATTGAGAGCCCCGAAGAGGCGGCGGCCATTGCGGCCGAGATCGAGCGGATACTCGACCGCCCGTGGACCGACGAGAACGGCACCCGGCCGCTGAAAACTTCGGACGTCATGGTGCTGGCGCCCTACAACGCACAGGTGAAGCGGATCCGAGACGAGCTGTCCTCGGCCAACCTGAACGGGGTCCGCGTGGGCACCGTGGACAAGTTTCAGGGCGGACAGGCGCCTGTGGTGTTCATCTCCATGACGGCTTCGTCGATCGAGGATGTACCGCGCGGAATCTCGTTCCTGCTCAACCGGAATCGCCTCAATGTCGCGATCAGCCGGGCACAGTACGCGGCGGTGATCGTGCGATCGGAACTGCTGACCCAGTACCTGCCCCCTACCCCGGCGGGTCTGGTCGATCTGGGCGCGTTCCTTGCGCTGACCGGGTGGGGGTGATCAGCCCGACCAGTGCCAACCGTCGGACTCGTCGGGATCCGGCTGCTCGTGGTAACCCCCGACCGGGCGATACCGCGGCTCGTCATGCAAGTGCGAGCCGTTGTGGGCTGGCCTGACCGGATCGGACAGTGGGGTGCGCCCGGTCGGCACGGGGGCGGCGACGCGTGCGTAGCGGACCCGCGTCACCACCGGATCGTCGCCCGCGCCGTCGGGCAACGCGGGACCGGCCACCGGGTCGCGCTCCAGGATGTATTCGACGTATTCGTCGTCGTCGTAACCGTCGTCCGGGTCGGCGCCAAGCGCATAGCCGGCGAGGTTGTCCGCGGATCCCATCGCTCCGACCAAAAACAGCGCGGCGACGATCCCGAACAACGCGATGAACGCCGGCAACAGCATCGACTGCGCCATCGCCGCCGAGAATGGCTCGCGCAGGAACTCCGGCAGCTGCAGGCCCGCGTCCTCGCTTACCGAGGTGGCCGCGTCCGACGAGGTGCCCGCGCCGGGCGGCATCTCGGCGCTGATGCACGCGGTCATGAACGCGGCCATGCCGGCGCTGCCGAGCACCGCGCCCAGTTGCCGGGTGGCGTTGTACACCCCCGACCCCGCGCCGGCCTGCTCCGGAGGCAGATTGCGCGTCGCGGTGGCGGCCAGCGGCGACCAGACGAACGCCATGCCCACACCCAGCACGATGAACGGCAGCACCAGCCGCCAGACCGGCGTGCCGGGCTCCAACTCGAACGACAGCCAGGTCAGGGATACCGCCAGCGCCGAGAACCCGAAACCCAGCACCGGCACCGGATGGATCTTGTCGATGATCAGACCGACCACCGGCGCGAGCAGACCGCTGCTGATTGCCACCGGCGCCAACAGCAGCGCCGAACGGGTGGGCGACAGCCCGCACACCGACTGGGCGTAGAAGGTCAGCGGCAGCATCATCGCCGTCGACGCGAACGAGATGATGCCCACCCCGATGTTGCAGAGGCTGAAATCCCGGTCGCGGAACATGCTGAGCGGGACCAGCGGCGCCCGATGGTTGACCGCCTGCCAGTAGATGAACACCGACATGAAGCCGACGCCGGCGACGAGTACCGCCCAGATCCACGGCGCCCAGTCGGCCGACTGACCTTCCTGCAGGCCGAACACGAGCAGGAACATGCCTGCCCCCGACAGGGCGACGCCGATCAGGTCGAAGCGCTGGGCGCGCACCGGCAGTTCCGGGACCAGCCAGATCGCCAATCCCAATGCGATGACGCCGACCGGCACGTTGACGAAGAAGATCCACTGCCAGCCCAGGCTGTCCACCAGCAACCCACCGGCCAACGGCCCGACCAGGCTGGCGACGCCGGCGGTCGCGCCCCACATGCTCATTGCCGACCCGCGGCGCTGCGCCGGGAAGATCCGGGTGATCGTCGACAAAGTCTGCGGGGTAAGGACTCCCGCGCCGATGCCCTGCACCACCCGGGCCGTGATCAGCATGCCTGCGCTGCCCGACAGCCCGCACCACACCGACGCGAGGGTGAAGATCACCAGCCCGATCACGTACAGGTTCTTCGGGCCGAACCGGTCACCCAAACGCCCGGCGACCAGCAGCACCACCGCATACCCCAGGAGATAGGCGCTGGTCACCCAGACCACGGTGCTGTAATCGATCCGCAGCGCAGTCATGATCGTCGGATTGGCAACGGCGACGATGGTCGAGTCGAGCATGATCATGAAGAAGCCGAGCATCATCGCCCACAGCGCGGCCCACGGCTTCCCGGCGAAGCCGGCATCGGCCACCCGACTCGTCGCAGTGCTCATGTACCGCACCGCCCGCATTATTCCCGTTCGCTAACCGGCCGCGCCCTTCGGCCGTGATGAAAGCGCCGGCGGCGCCGGATTGGTGGAGGCCTTCGGCACCGGCACGAATTTTGCTGGACGCGCGTTAGCCTGAAAGGAAGCCATCCCCAAGAGAGGCACCATGAGCGCTCGACGAAACAAGTCGCTACCCGACTCGCAGGAGGCCGGCGGCAACGGCAAGCCCAAAAGGTCAACCCGGGCTTTGGCGCAGGTCATTGAACGCAGTTCGCGCATTCAGGGACCGGCCGCCGAGGCCTATGTGGCGCGGTTGCGCCGCGCACACCCGGCGGCCAGCCCTGCCGAGATCGTCGGCAAATTGGAGAAGCGCTTCCTGCACGTGGTGACCGCCAGCGGCGCGGCGGTCGGCGCCACCGCGACGTTGCCGGGTATCGGCACTGTGGCCGCGCTATCCGCGGCCGCCGGCGAGACCGCGGTGTTCCTGGAAGCCACTGCGTTGTTCGTGCTGGCGCTGGCCTCGGTGTACGGCGTTCCCCTCGATCATCGGGAACGGCGCCGCGCGCTGATCCTGGCGGTGCTGGTCGGGGACAACAGCAAGACGGCGGTGGCCGAACTGATCGGCGGCGGGCGCACCACCGGTGGCTGGGTGTCGGAAAGCATGGCTTCGCTGCCGCTGCCGGCGGTGTCGAAGCTGAACTCCCGGATGTTCAAGTATTTCGTCAAGCGCTTCACCCTCAGGCGCGGCGCACTGATGTTCGGCAAGCTGATGCCGGCCGGCATCGGAGCGATTATCGGCGCGATCGGAAACCGCATGGTCGGCAAGCGGCTGCTGCGCAACGCCCAATCCGCGTTCGGTCCGGCGCCGGCACGCTGGCCGGTCACCCTGCATCTGCTGCCCAGCGTGCAGGACGCCAGCTAGTTGGTCTTGCTGGCGAACGACGGTCGAAGCGCTAGCCTTTATGGGTCCGAACTGACGGTGTGAGGCGCGCCCCGGTTTCGGGATTGCAGGACTCGGAACGAACAGAAGAATTGAGGCGAACAGCGGCCGTGGCCAACATAAGTTCACCATTCGGGCAAAACGAGTGGCTGGTCGAGGAGATGTACCGCAAGTTCCGCGACGACCCCTCATCGGTCGACCCGAGCTGGCACGAGTTCTTGGTCGACTACAACCCCGAACCGAGCGGCGACTCGGGACAGACCGAATCCAAGCCCGCCCCCAAGGCTGAGCCGGCCCCGAAGCCTGCGGCGGCCACCGTTGCTGAGAAGCCTGCGCCACCTGACCCCGTCAAACCGGCCAAGTCGACCGCGGCAGGGAACGGAGCTCCCCAGCCGGCGGCCAGGCCGGCCAAGGCTCCCACTCCCCCGCCCGCCGAGGGCGACGAAGCGCAGGTGTTGCGCGGCGCCGCCGCGGCGGTTGTCAAGAACATGTCGGCCTCGCTGGACGTGCCGACGGCGACCAGTGTGCGTGCCATCCCGGCCAAGCTGCTGATCGACAACCGGATCGTCATCAACAACCAGCTCAAGCGGACCCGCGGCGGCAAGATCTCATTCACCCACCTGCTCGGGTACGCACTGGTGCAGGCGGTCAAGAAATTCCCGAACATGAACCGGCACTTCGCCGAGGTCGACGGAAAGCCGAACGCGGTCACCCCGGCGCACACCAATCTGGGCCTGGCCATCGACCTGCAGGGCAAGGACGGCAAGCGCTCGCTGGTGGTGGCCGGCATCAAGCGGTGTGAAGAACTACGGTTCGCCGAGTTCGTCTCCGCCTACGAAGACATCGTGCGCCGCGCCCGCGATGGCAAGCTGACCGCCGAAGACTTTGGCGGCGTGACGATTTCGCTGACCAACCCCGGCACCATCGGCACCGTGCACTCGGTGCCGCGGTTGATGGCAGGCCAAGGCGCCATCATCGGCGTCGGGGCCATGGAGTACCCCGCGGAGTTCCAGGGAGCCAGCGAGGAGCGCATCGCCGAGCTCGGAATCGGCAAGCTGATCACGCTGACGTCGACCTATGACCACCGCATCATCCAGGGCGCGGAATCGGGTGACTTCCTGCGCACCATCCACGAGATGCTGCTCTCGGACAGGTTCTGGGACGAGATCTTCCGCGAGCTGAGCATCCCGTACCTGCCGGTTCGCTGGAGCACCGACAACCCGGACTCCATCGTCGACAAGAACGCCCGCGTGATGAACCTGATCGCGGCGTACCGCAACCGCGGCCACCTGATGGCCGACACCGACCCGCTCCGCCTGGACAAGACGCGCTTCCGCAGCCACCCCGATCTCGAGGTGCTCACCCACGGACTGACCCTGTGGGACCTGGACCGGGTATTCAAGGTCAACGGCTTCGCCGGCGCCGAGTACAAGAAGCTGCGCGATGTGCTGGGTCTGCTGCGCGACGCGTACTGCCGCCACATCGGTGTGGAGTACACCCACATCCTCGATCCCGAACAACTGCGCTGGCTGGAAGAGCGGGTCGAGACCAAACACGTCAAACCGACTGTGGCGCAACAGAAGTACATTCTGAGCCGGCTCAACGCCGCGGAGGCCTTCGAAACCTTCCTGCAAACCAAATACGTTGGGCAGAAGCGGTTCTCGCTGGAAGGTGCGGAGAGCGTCATCCCGATGATGGATGCCGCGATCGACCAGTGCGCCGAGCACGGCCTGGACGAAGTGGTGATCGGAATGCCACACCGCGGCCGGCTCAATGTGCTGGCGAACATCGTCGGCAAGCCCTACTCACAGATCTTCAGCGAGTTCGAGGGCAACCTGAACCCGTCGCAGGCGCACGGCTCCGGCGACGTGAAGTACCACCTGGGTGCGACCGGCGTGTACCTACAGATGTTCGGCGACAACGACATTCAAGTGTCGCTGACCGCCAACCCGTCGCACCTGGAAGCCGTCGACCCGGTGCTCGAAGGCTTGGTGCGAGCCAAGCAGGATCTGCTCAATCACGGCTCCGACGACACCGACGAGGCAAAGGCCTTCTCCGTCGTGCCGCTGATGCTGCACGGTGACGCGGCGTTCGCCGGCCAGGGTGTGGTCGCCGAGACGCTGAACCTGGCCAACCTGCCCGGCTACCGCGTGGGCGGCACCATCCACATCATCGTCAACAACCAGATCGGCTTCACCACCGCTCCGGAGTACTCCCGGTCCAGCGAGTACTGCACCGACGTGGCCAAGATGATCGGCGCCCCGATCTTCCACGTCAACGGTGACGACCCCGAGGCGTGCGTCTGGGTGGCGAAGCTGGCCGTGGACTTCCGGCAGCGGTTCAAGAAGGACGTCGTCATCGACATGTTGTGCTACCGGCGCCGCGGCCACAACGAGGGCGACGACCCGTCGATGACGAACCCCTACATGTACGACGTCGTCGACAACAAGCGCGGCGTCCGCAAGAGCTACACCGAAGCCCTGATCGGCCGCGGCGACATCTCGCTCAAAGAGGCCGAGGATGCGCTGCGCGACTACCAGGGCCAGCTGGAGCAGGTCTTCAATGAGGTCCGCGAGCTGGAAAAGCACGGTGTCGGACCCAGCACATCGGTGGAAGCCGACCAGATGATCCCGGCAGGTCTGGACACCTCGGTGGACAAGGCGCTACTGGCCCGGATCGGTGACGCATTCCAGGCACTCCCCGAAGGCTTCACCGCGCACTCGCGCGTCCAGCCGGTGCTGGACAAGCGCCGGGAGATGGCTTACGAGGGCAAGATCGACTGGGCGTTCGGCGAGCTGCTGGCGCTCGGTTCGCTGGTCGCGGAGGGCAAGCTGGTCCGGTTCTCCGGGCAGGACACCCGTCGTGGCACCTTCTCGCAGCGGCATTCGGTGATCATCGACCGCAGCACCGGCGCGGAGTTCACGCCGCTGCAGTTGCTGGCGGTCAATAAAGACGGCAGCCCGACCGGCGGCAAGTTCCTGGTGTACGACTCGCCGCTGTCGGAGTACGCGGCCGTTGGCTTCGAATACGGCTACACCGTGGGCAATCCGGACGCCGTGGTGCTGTGGGAGGCGCAGTTCGGCGACTTCGTCAACGGCGCGCAATCGATCATCGACGAGTTCATCAGCTCCGGCGAGGCCAAGTGGGGCCAGCTGTCCACCGTCGTGCTGCTGCTGCCGCACGGGCACGAGGGGCAGGGTCCCGACCACACCTCCGGCCGCATCGAGCGGTTCCTGCAGCTGTGGGCCGAGGGTTCGATGACCATCGCGATGCCCTCGACCCCGGCCAACTACTTCCACCTGTTGCGCCGGCACGCCATGGACGGCGTGATGCGGCCGCTGATCGTCTTCACCCCAAAGTCGATGCTGCGCAACAAGGCCGCGGTGAGCGACATCAAGGAGTTCACCGAGATGAAGTTCCGCTCGGTGATCGAGGAACCCACCTACGACGAAGGCGACGGCGACCGCAGCAAGGTCACCCGGATCCTGTTGACCAGCGGCAAGATCTACTACGAGCTGGCCGCCCGCAAGGCCAAGGAGAAGCGCGACGACATCGCGATCGTGCGCCTGGAACAGCTCGCGCCGCTACCGCGGCGCCGACTGGACGAGACGCTGGACCGCTACTCCAACGTCAAGCAGTACTTCTGGGTGCAGGAGGAACCGGCCAACCAGGGCGCGTGGCCGACGTTGGGCCTTACCCTGCCCGAGGTGCTGCCGGACAAGCTGAGCGGTATCAAGCGGATCTCGCGGCGGGCGATGTCGGCGCCGTCGTCGGGTTCGTCCAAGGTGCACGCGGTGGAGCAGCAGGAGATTCTCGACACGGCTTTCGCCTGACGACGATGCGCTCCGCGCAGCGGAGTGCGGAGGAGTCAGGCAATCTGGCCGCGCCTGACGACGATGCGCTCCGCGCAGCGGAGTGCGGAGGAGTCAGGCAATCTGGCCGCGCCTGACGACGATGCGCTCCGCGCAGCGGAGTGCGGAGGAGTCAGGCAATCGGGCCGCGCCTGACGACGTCCTGGCGCGAGCGCGCGCGTGTTGCCAGCGACACGCCGCATACCGCGTCAATTTGAGGACACTCGCGGCTCGGCGCGAACCCTCGCGGCCAGGCCCAAGACCCGATTAGGGACTAACCCGAGCCGCCGGGACCGCCGGTAGCCCCATTGCCGCCGCCGGCGCCAGCAGTTGACCCTGAACCGCCCGCGCCACCAGCGCCGCCGCCACCGGCCGTGCCGCCGCCTCCGGGGCTACCTGGCGTCTTGATGCTGTCACCGCCGCCGCCCGCGGTCCCGCCCTTCCCGCCATCACCACCGTCGCCGCCGCCGCCGCCAACACCGCCGGCGCCACCCGCGCCCGCGCTGCCGCTGGAGCCGGCCTGGCCGAGGAAGCCTCCCTCGCCCGCCAAGCCGGCGGCACCGCCGGCACCCCCGTCGCCACCCGTACCGCCGACGCCGCCGCTGCCTCCGACACCACCATTGCCGCCGAACGACTTCTCGCCGATCTGCGTCGCTATCGCCGAGCTGTTGCCGCCGTTGCCCGCCAATCCGCCGTCACCACCGGTCCCACCGGATCCGCCGAGGCCGCCGGTGCCCCCGGTGCCGGCGGCGCCGCCGTTGCCGAACAGAAGCCCGCCGTGGCCGCCAGCCCCCGACACC
>NZ_HG964937.1:160799-163199 GCF_000613245.1 Mycobacterium asiaticum DSM 44297 | reverse complement strand
CCGTGCCGCCGACGCCGCCACGCCCCGGTGCCGCCGGTTCCGCCGACGGCGGTGACGGCGATAAAGCTGGACCTAGAGGTGGAGCTACCGCCGGCACCGCCAGCACCACCGTTCGCAGCAACGCCGCCGGCCCCGCCCGTCCCGCCAGTGCCACCATGCCCGCCGGCCCCGCCGCTACCGAACAACAGCCCGCCATTGCCCCCGACACCACCGGCGCCGCCAATCCCGCCGGTGCCGGCGGCCCCGGCGTCGCTACCAAATCCGCCAACGCCGCCAACGCCACCGGTGCCACCACTGGTGTCCGCGCCGGGGACCGTACCGGTGAACAGGAAATCTGGAGACCCGCCGGTCCCACCAGTACCGCCGACCTGACCGAGAGTGCCATCGACGCCGGCCCCACCGGTAAAGCCGACCTGGGTCGCGACCTGGCCGGTGGCGCCAGTGTTGGCAGTGCCGTTGTCCGGTGTGACGGCGGTAATCCCGGTCAGACCCGTGCCGCCCTGGCCGCCGGCTCCACCGCTGCCGAACAGCAAAGCGTTGCCGCCGGCGCCGCCGGCGCCGGGATTCCCGTTGTTAACGCCCGCCAGAGCAGCGCCTCCCAAACCGCCCGCGCCGCCGTTTCCGTACAGGATTCCGCCACTGCCGCCGGCCCCGCCGCTGGCCCCGGCTCCGCCGCCACCCCCGGTACCCCCGTTGCCGAAGAGCCCGGCGCTTCCGCCGTTACCTCCGGCCACGCCGTTGGCCGTTTGGGTGAAGCCGGCGCCTCCGTTGCCGGCCAGGATCCCACCGGCCCCGCCGTTAGGATTGCCCGCCGTCCCGGCGGCGCCGTCGCCGACGAGTGGGCGCCCGAGCAGCGCCTGAGTCGGAGCATTGATCAGGTCGAGCACAGGCTGCAGAGGACCGACATTGGCGGCCTCGGCGGCGGCATAGGCGGCGGTACCGGCGCGCATTGCTTGCACGAACTGCCCGTGAAACGCTGCCACCTCGGTGCTGAGCGCCTGGTAAGCCTGGGCGTGTCCATTGAACAACGACGCTACCGCCGCCGAGACCTCGTCCGCGGCCGCCGGCAGCAACCCGGTAGTTGCAGCGGTTGCCGCAGCAGACGCCGCGGTCATATTCGAACCGATGCTGGCCACTTCCGTCACAGCGGCCTCAAGTGCCTCAACAGCTGCCACCACGAACGACATCGCCAACCCCCAAACAAGCACATAGAGCGAAACTGAAGTAAGAAGCGAGCGGATGGCTCACTGGTGATATATGGCCGGTTTAGCCGCCCATCCGGAATTACATTACGGCGCAGTGATGCCCGCCGCATGTATAACGGCGCATTTTCGTACGAAAGGTCTCAAACCGAGCGGCACTCGGCTTCCAGCGTTTTTCGAGTTGGGCCCGGGGAGCGCCGGCGGAGGGGGCCTGCCACCTGACGGACGAACGGCCACAAGGGCAATCAAGGCAACCTGGCTTCCCGTAAGCCGCGTGCAAGCGGTACCCCTGGTGACCGACTAGCCTCGACGCTTAGTCGACACGAGGAGGGCTTTCATGGAGGGGTTCGCCGGCAAGGTAGCCGTCGTCACCGGCGCCGGATCAGGCATCGGACGGGCGCTGGCCATCGAGCTGGGGCGCTCCGGCGCGAGCCTGGCCATCAGCGACGTCGACACCGAGGGGCTCAAAGAGACCGAGGAGAAGCTCAAGGCAATCGGTGCACCGGTCAAGGCGGACCGGCTCGATGTCACCGAACGCGAATCCTTCGTCGCCTACGCCGACGCGGTGCACCAGCACTTCGGCAAGGTGAACCAGATCTACAACAACGCCGGCATCGCACACAGCGGCGACATCGAGCTCTGCCACTTCAAGGACATCGATCGGGTGATGGACGTCGATTGGGGTGGCGTGCTGAACGGGACCAAGGCGTTCCTGCCGTACCTGATCGAGTCCGGCGACGGACACGTCATCAACATCTCCAGCGTCTTCGGCTTGTTCTCGGTGCCGGGACAGGCGGCGTACAACGCGGCCAAGTTCGCCGTTCGCGGCTTCACCGAGGCCCTGCGGCAGGAAATGATCGCGGCTGGCCATCCGGTCGGAGTGACCACGGTGCACCCGGGTGGCATCAAGACCGCGATCGCTCGCAATGCCACCGCCGTCGAGGGGCTCGACGCGGCGGAGATGGCCAAAGCGTTCGACAAGCGAATGGCCCACACCAGCCCCGAACGAGCCGCTCAGATCATCCTGGGCGCGGTGCGTAAGAACAAGGCGCGGGTGCTGGTCGGAGCCGACGCCAAGGTCTTGGACATCGTGGTTCGGCTGACGGGTTCGGGATACCAACGGGTGCTCGTGCCCGCGCTCGCCCGCTTGCTACCGCCCTCACAGCGCTGAGGCCCCGGTAAACGAGACCACCGGTAC
>NZ_HG964937.1:146221-160754 GCF_000613245.1 Mycobacterium asiaticum DSM 44297 | reverse complement strand
ACGAAGGAGAAGGTGGTCATGGAGGGGTTCGCCGGCAAGGTAGCCGTCGTCACGGGCGCGGGTTCGGGCATTGGCCAGGCCCTCGCGCTTGAGCTGGGCCGCTCCGGCGCCAGCCTGGCCATCTGCGACATCGACCTCGAAGGTCTGGCCGAAACCGAGCAGCAGCTCAAAGCGATCGGCGCACCGGTCAAGGCCGACCGGCTCGACGTGACCGAACGCGAGCGCTTCCTGGCCTACGCCGACGAGGTCGCCGAGCATTTCGGCAAGGTCAACCAGATCTACAACAACGCCGGCATCGGCCACACCGGTGACGTCGAAGTCGAACAGTTCAAGGACATCGAACGGGTGATGGACGTCGACTTCTGGGGCGTCGTCAACGGCACCAAGGCCTTCCTCCCCCACCTGATCGCCTCCGGCGACGGGCACGTCATTAACATCTCCAGCATCTTCGGATTGTTTTCCGTCGCAGGCTATTCGGCGTACAACTCGGCCAAGTTCGCGGTCCGCGGCTACACCGAGGCACTACGTCAGGAGATGCGCCTGCACGGTCACCCGGTGGGCGTGACTACCGTGCACCCGGGCGGCATCAAGACCGCGATCGCCCGCAACGCCACGGTGGCCGAAGGCCTGGACCGCGACGAGCTGGCAGAGCTGTTCGACAAGCGGCTGGCTAACACCAGCCCCAAGCGGGCCGCCAAGATCATCTTGACGGCAGTACGCAAGAACAACGCCAGAGTGCTGGTCGGCCCGGACGCCAAGGCGCTGGACCTGATGGTCCGCATCACCGGCTCGGGCTATCAGCGGTTCACCGAGCTGTTCATGAGCCGGCTGGTACGCAAGGATCACTGACCTTCAGCGCCCCAACGGGTGCTCCGCCAGCCAGCCGTCGGCCACCACCTGCGGGTCGGCGCCCGCGCCCACCTTGCGGCGCATGTTCGCCAGCGCGGCGGTGTCGAGCACCCCGGCGACCTCGTTGATCGCCAACAACTGGCGGGTGCGCAACGCGTTGCGGCGGTAGAGCGGCACCACGTTCTCGGCCTGAATCAGTGCGGATTTGCTGCTGTCGGCCAGTGCGATCAGATCTGACGGTATGCCCGGGTCGGCGGTAGTGGCCCAGGCCGCCGTCACCTCGCCGGCCCGAAGCGCCGCGAAAAGCGTTGCATCATCCGGGAATTCGCGCGGTGCCGGCATCCGGCAGGAACCCACCGCAGCGGGTGGCTGCCAGCCCGCGACGATGCCTGCGGTCAGTCCATCGCAATGCCCGGACAGCAGGGTCAGATCGCTGCCGCCCCAAGCCCCCGAGGTCGCCGGCGTCACCACCACCGTCGGTTTGTCCTCGGCGGCGGTGGCATAGTCGCCGGCGGCCACGCCCTCGGGCAGCGCCGCGTTCATCGCCTGGTACACCTCTTTGTCGGACAATGCCGTCGCACCGGGCTGCAAGCTGCGCAGCGTCCGGCCGGTGTAACTCGGGACGACCATGAAAGCGCCCGCGTCCAATTTCACCATCGGGTTGTTGGCGGTGTCGGCCCGCGTCGGAAACCCGTACGAACGCAGCGCCGAAACATACACGGCCGCAAGCAGTCTCGCATCGGCATCCGGGGTGGATCCGACCACCAACTCGGGTTGGCGGTCCGCCGACGAACAGCCGGCCAGCACCAGCACCGCGGCAAGCACCGCGGCCGCCAGCCTGCCGATGTTCACTCCCAGTCGGAGGATTCTGCGGCCAGCGCCACCGCCCTGGCGACCGCGACGCCGACGCGCCGGTCCAGTGGGCTAGGGACGATCCGGTCGATAGCCAGGTCGTCGCTGGCCACCGAGTAGATCGCCTCGGCGGCGGCCACCATCATCTTCTCGGTGATCCGGCGCGCCCCGACGTCCAGCGCACCCCGGAAGATTCCCGGGAACGCCAGCACATTGTTGATCTGATTGGGGAAGTCACTGCGACCGGTGGCCACCACCGCCGCGTGCCTGGCCGCCACCTCGGGATGGATCTCCGGGTCGGGGTTGGACAGCGCGAACACGATGCCGCCGGGCGCCATGGTGGCGATCAACTCTTCGGGGACCACTCCCCCGGACACCCCGAGGAACACCTCAGCGCCGTCGAGCGCCTCGACCAGGCCGCCGGTGCGGCCATCGGGGTTGGTGCGCCGCGCCAAATCCATCTTGACGCTGTTCATGTCGTCCCGGCCGGTGTGCACAATGCCGCGGGAGTCGAGCACGGTGATGTCCGAAACACCCATCGCCAGAAGCAGTTTGGCGCACGCGACGCCGGCCGCGCCAGCGCCCGAGACCACCACCCGCAGCGAGGACATGTCCCGGCCGACCACCTTTGAGGCGCCCATCAGCGCCGCCAGTGCAACCACCGCCGTACCGTGCTGGTCGTCGTGCATGACCGGGCAGTCCAGCGCCTCGATGACCCGCCGCTCGATCTCAAAGCAGCGCGGCGCCGAGATGTCCTCGAGGTTGACGGCCCCGAAGGTCGGACGCAACCGGACCAGGGTTTCGACGATCTCGTCGGGGTCCTTGGTGTCCAGCACGATCGGAATCGCGTTCAGCCCGCCGTATTCCTTGAACAGCGCACACTTGCCTTCCATCACCGGCAGCGAGGCCGCCGGCCCGATGTCCCCGAGGCCGAGTACGGCGCTGCCGTCGCTTACGACCGCAACCAAGCGGTTCGCCCAGGTGTAGCGGGCGGCCAGAGTGCGGTCGGCGGCGATCGCGCGGCTGACCTGCGCCACGCCCGGTGTGTAGGCGATCGACAACGAGTGCTGTGTGTCCAGCGGCGCCGTCGGGCCTACGGAGAGCTTCCCGCCGACGTGCGCATCGAAGATCTCCTCGTCGGTGACGACGACCTGCGCATTCGACTCAGGGTCGCGCTCCGTTGCTTGAAGCATTTGTGACACGGCCCCCAGGGTACTGGCCGGTCCGAACTGCCCCTAATCGCTAGATGAGGCCCAGTTCGGTGACGGCGTTGCGTTCGTCGGCCAATTCGGCGGTGGAGGCATCGATGCGACCGCGGGAGAACTCGTCGATCTCGAGTCCTTGCACGATCGACCAATTGCCGTTCTTGGTGGTCACCGGGAACGAGGACACGATCCCTTCCGGCACCCCGTAGGAGCCGTCGGAGAAGACGGCCATCGACACCCAGTCGCCGTCCGCGCTACCCGACAGCCAGTCGCGGGCGGCGTCCACGGTCGCCGACGCGGCCGAGGCCGCCGAGGAGGCGCCGCGCGCGTCGATGATGGCGGCACCGCGCTTGGCGACGGTGGGGATGAAGTCGTTTTCGATCCAGTCCTGGTCGTTGACCACCTCAGCGGCGTTCTTGCCGCCGATCTCGGCATGGAAGATGTCGGGGTACTGGGTGGCCGAGTGGTTGCCCCAGATGGTCACCTTCTTGATGTCGGTGACGCTGGCACCGGTCTTCTTGGCCAACTGCGAGATGGCCCGGTTGTGGTCGAGGCGGGTCAGTGCCGAGAACCGCTCCTTGGGGATGTCGGGGGCGTTGCTCAGCGCGATCAGCGCGTTGGTGTTCGCGGGGTTACCCGTGACACCGATGCGAACGTCGTCCGCGGCGACCTCGTTGAGCGCCTTGCCCTGGGCGGTGAAGATAGCTCCGTTGGCTTCCAGCAGGTCGCCACGCTCCATGCCCTTACTGCGCGGACGCGCTCCGACCAGCAGGGCCAGGTTCACGCCGTCGAAGATCTTGTTGGCGTCCGCGCCGATCTCGACGTTCGACAGCAACGGGAACGCACAGTCGTCGAGTTCCATCACGACGCCCTCGAGCGCCTTGAGGGCGGGCTCGATTTCGAGCAGACGCAGTTCGATCGGACGGTCCGGGCCCAGCAGTGAGCCGCTGGCCAGGCGGAACAACAGGCTGTAGCCGATCTGGCCGGCCGCACCGGTGACGGCGACCTTGAGAGGACTTGCGCTCACGTCGGTTCTGCTCCTTATAGATCTTTTGGGTTCCGGGACGAAACTAGCGCACCGTCGGCGCTGCGAAATTTTCGGTCCGTTCCGCAGCTGCGAATCACCTGCTGACCGCCGCACTGAGCCCCTCGATGTGGTTGCAGGGCGCGTACCATTGCCACGGCCTGCAGACTTCGCGCTGCGATCGGAGGTGGATGTGTTCCCTGGCTTTGATGCACTACCTGAAGCACTCAGACCGGTCGCCCGGCCCCGCCAACAGCACGTGCACCCCGTTGCCAACCCGCCGGCCCAGACGCTGGTCGATTGCGGTGTCTACGTCGACGGCCGGCGGCTGCCCGGGACATACACCCCTGCCGAGGGGCTGGCCGAAGTCCGCACCAGGGCTCCCGAGGCACCCGAGGCCTTTGTCTGGGTCGGGCTGCACGAGCCCGACGAGGCGCAGATGCAGCAGGTCGCCGACGTCTACGGCCTGCACCCGCTGGCGGTCGAGGACGCCGTGCACGCCCACCAGCGGCCGAAGCTGGAGCGTTACGACGACTCGCTGTTCCTGGTGCTCAAGACGGTCAAATACGTGCCGCACGATTCGGTGACGCTGGCGCGCGAGATCGTCGAGACCGGCGAGATCATGATCTTCGTCGGCCACGACTTCGTCGTCACCGTGCGCCACGGCGAACACGGCGGGCTGCACGAGGTGCGCAAGCGCATGGACTGCAACCCCGACCATCTGCGGCTGGGCCCGTATGCGGTGATGCACGCGATCGTCGACTACGTGGTGGACCACTACCTGGATGTCACCGCGTTGATGGAGGACGACGTCGACACCATCGAGGTGGTCGCTTTCGCCCCCGGCAAGTACATCGACGTCGAACCGATCTACCTGCTCAAGCGCGAAGTCGTCGAACTGCGCCGCTGCGTGGCTCCGCTGTCGGGTGCGTTCCAGCGCATGCAGATCGAGAATAAGGACCTGATCTCCAAGGAAGTGCGCCGGTATCTGCGCGACGTCGCCGACCACCAGACGCAGGCCGCCGAGCAGATCGCCAGCTACGACGACATGCTGAACTCGCTGGTTCAGGCCGCGCTCGCCCGGGTCGGCATGCAGCAGAACATGGACATGCGCAAGATCTCGGCCTGGGCCGGCATCATCGCGGTGCCCACCATGGTCGCCGGGATCTACGGGATGAACTTTCACTTCATGCCGGAATTGGATTCGCGCTGGGGCTACCCCTCGGTGATCACCGTGATGGTGGTGATCTGCGTGGCGCTGTACTTCAGCTTCCGCAAACGCGGCTGGCTCTAGGTCCAAATCCGAGCTCGAGTGTGAAGTGCACGACGCGGCGTCGGCATGTCACGTCGCGAGATGCACGCTCGGCGCGATGGGCACCGGTCAACGGGGTTGGCCCGCGGGGCGATTGGGGTCCAGCACGTCAACTCCGTCGGTGTGCCACGCCTGGCGCATCGCCTCGGCCCCCTTCAACCGCACCCACGCCGCCTCGGTCGCCGTGATCGGTGTGGCACTGAGGAACTGCACCGGGTCGCGGGGCGGGTCCAGCGACAGGTCAGCGATGTCGCTGCGGCCCAGCAACACCGCGGTGAACGGCACCCGGACCGACGGACTCGTCCACAGCGGCGAGCCGAGGTCGATCAGGGCATCGGGGACCAGCACCACGCCGTCGACCGCGGGCGTCGCGGCCAGAATCGCGATGGTGCGAGCCAAACCGGTGGCTATCTCGGGATTACGCAGCGAGACAACGACTTCGGCTCGCGGCCCGCGATCAGGGTCGGCGACCATCTCGGTGGGATCCGTCATCGGGTAGCGCGAGCAACCCAGCGAGACGTAATGCACCGCCCCGTCGGCGAAGAATCTCAGCACCTCGATGGGTTCGGCGCCCAGGAACGTCACACTTGCCGAAGCGGGTTCGGTGTCGAAGTGGCCGCGCAGGTGGGCGCGCACCCGGTCCAGAATCTGTCTCACGGCGCGGGCGGCACGGTGAGGTTGACCCCGGAGTCGGCGTCGAAGACCGCGAGCTTGCGAGTGTCGAAGGCCAGCTCGACCGGCTCGCCGATGGCGGCCTTGGATTCAGTGGGCACCCTTGCGACAAACTGGTTTTCGTTCACCTCCGACTCGGCGGCGACTTCATCCAGCCGTGCCGAGTGCACCCCGGGACCGCCGGTGGTGAAGTACACGTACTTGTCAGAGCCCAGTGATTCGACGAGGTCGACATTGACCTGGAAAACCAGCGAGCTGATGCGCTGGTACCCATCGATCAATGCCGCGTCGTGGATGTGCTCGGGCCGCACGCCCACGATGATGTTGTCCGGCTTGGAGTGCTGGGCGATCACCTGCTGCAGCTCCGGCGCCAATGTCAGCTCCCCGAATGGTAGTTCCAGGCCTATCGACGTCAACGTCGCGGGAAAGAAGTTCATCGCCGGCGATCCGATGAAGCCGGCGACGAACAGATTGGCGGGCCGCTCGTAGAGCTCGGTGGGCGTGCCGATCTGCTGGGCGATCCCGGCGTGCATCACCACCACCCGGTCACCCAGCGTCATCGCCTCGGTCTGGTCGTGCGTCACGTACACGGTGGTGGTGCCCAGCCGCTTCTGCAGCCGGGCGATCTCGCCACGCATTTGCACCCGGAGCTTGGCATCCAGGTTGGACAGCGGCTCGTCCATCAGAAATGCTTTGGGGTGGCGCACGATCGCCCGACCCATTGCCACCCGCTGCCGCTGGCCACCAGACAACTGCGCCGGCCGACGGTCCAACAGCTCGGTCAGATCAAGGATTCGGGCGGTCTCGTCCACCTTCTGCGCGATGTCGGTTTTCGACATCTTCGCCAGAGTCAGCGGGAACGCGATGTTCTGCCGCACCGTCATGTGCGGATACAGAGCATAGGACTGGAACACCATCGCGATGTCGCGGTCCTTGGGCGCCTTGTCGTTGACCCGCTCACCGCCGATGCGCAGCTCCCCCGATGAGATGTCCTCAAGTCCGGCAATCATATTCAGCGTCGTCGTCTTGCCACATCCGGATGGGCCGACGAGAATCACGAACTCACCGTCGGCGATGGTGATGCTGAGGTCCTGCACCGCCGTGTGACCGTCGGGGTAACTCTTGTTGACGTGTTCGAGCACAATCTCGGCCATCGCGCTATCCCTTCACAGCGCCAGAGGTCAACCCGGCGACAATCCGTCGTTGAAAGATCAGAACAAAGACAATGATCGGGATGGTGATCACCACCGCGCCGGCGGTGATCGATCCGGTCGGTTCCTCGAATTGCGAACTGCCGGTGAAGTTTGCAATCGCCACCGGGGCAGTGATCGCCGCCTTGGTGGCGGTCAATGACAACGCCAGCAGCAGGTCGTTCCAGGCGAAGATGAACACCAGGATCGCCGCCGTCACCATCCCCGGGGCGGCCAACGGCACGATCACCATCCGGAACGCCTGAGCCGGCGTGGCGCCGTCCATCTTCGCCGCCTTCTCCAGGTCCCACGGGATCTCGCGGAAGAACGCCGAGAGCGTGTAGACGGCCAGTGGCAGCGCGAATGTGATGTAGGGCAGGATCAATCCCGGCCAGGTGTCGAAGAGCCCGATTGCACGTTCGATGTTGAACAGCGGTGTTACCAGCGAGATCGCCGGGAACATGGTGATCAGCAGCGTCATGCCGACCAGCAACCGCTTGCCCGGAAAGTTCAGCCGCGCAATGGCATACGCCGCCATCGCGCCGAGCGCCACGGCGACGGCCGTGGTGGTCAGCCCAATCCCGATGGAATTGATCAGCGCAGAGCTGAAGAAGTCGCCGCGAAAGATGCCCCGGTAGTTGTCCAGCGTGACCGATGACGGAATAAGCTTGCCGTCCTTGACTTTTGATGTCGGCTTGAGCGAAAGGGAGAGAATCCATAGCACCGGCAGCAGCGCGTACAGCACGACCAGCGTGTCTACGACGACCCAGAACGTGGCGCGTCGCGTACCCATCGATTCACCTGTCACCGGCGTCACCTCCGGGAGCCGCGGCGCCGAACAACTTGATGAAGACGGTCGCGATCAGCCCCACACACAGGAAGATCAGCACGCTGATCGCCGAACCCAGGCCCACGTTGAAACCCTTGAATAGGTTGTCGTAACCCAGGATTGACACTGATCCGGTGTTATTGTCCCCGGCGGTGAGCACGTAGATGTTGTCGAAGATGCGGAACGCGTCCAGCGTTCGAAACAGCAGCGCAACCACCACTGCCGGTTTGATGATCGGCAGGATGATCCTGGTCAGTCGCCGCCACGGGCCCGCACCGTCGACCTGCGCGGCCTTCAGCAGATCCTCGGGCACCAGCGCCAGCCCGGCCAGCAACAGCAGTGCCATGAACGGCGTCGTCTTCCACACCTCGGCCAGCACCACCACGCCCAGCGACGGAAGCTGTTGTGTCAGTGGGGCACTCCCGTCGGGCAACAGATTGGCCAGATAGCCGGTGCCGGGCGTCCAGGCGTAATACCAGCTGTACGACGCGACCACCGTGACGATGCCGTACGGGATCAGCACCGCCGTGCGGACCAGCCCCTTGCCGACGATCGTCCGGTGCATCACCAGCGCCAGCGACATTCCCAGCACGAACTCGACCGCCACCGAGACCACCGTGATCCCCAGCGTCACACCCAGCGCGGTCCACCAGTATCGGTCGGTCAGGATCGTCTGGTAGTTACCCAGGCCGATGAACGCGGTGTCGTCGGGGGTGGCCAAGTTGTTGCGCTGCAGGCTCAACCACACCGCGTAGCAGATCGGGTAGGCCGTCACCGCAAGCATCAGGGTCACCGCGGGTGCGACCAGCAGGTAGGCCAGCCGCCGCTCCGGGGTCAGCTGCAGACTCACGGCAGCAGGCCCTTGCCGTCGATGGCCTTCTGCACCTCGGTGGCCAGCGTGTCGGCGGTGCGCTCCGGCTCGATCGCGGTGATCGGGCTCAACGCCGACGCCAACCGGATCGAGACCGCCTGGTAGGCGGGCGTCGCGGGCCGCACCGCGGCATCGGTGAGCTGCTGGCGAATCGTGCCGTACATCGGGTACTTCGCCTGAAATTGCGGGTCGGAGTACAACGAGGTTCGCACTGGGGGCAAGCCGCCTTCGATCGCGACGTACTTCTGGTTCTGCAGGCTGCGCAGGCAGCGGACGGCGTCGAACGCTTCAGCGCGATGACGGGTGGTGCCCGCAACCGCCAAGTTCAAGCCACCGATGGTCACCTTGGCCCGCTGCCCGGGCAGCACCCCGGGGTACCGGGCAAACCCGAACACCTTCCCGCTCGCCGCGTAGGCGAGCCGGAACTGTTCGTCGCTGGGCGCAAAGGAACCGAACCGGTTGATGCTGCCGGCCAGCTCGGGCAAACGGTCGAGCGGCAGGAAGGGCACCCCGCCTTTCACCGCATTCTCCAGCATCGAGGCCAGCACATAGGGCCAGTTGACTTCCAGCGCGGCCTTGCCCTGTTCGACCGCCAGCCGCGCGCTGCCCTCGTCGCTGCGGGTGATGGACGGGTCGGCTCCGGGCGCGGTGGCCACCGATTTCATGATCCGCAGCGCCGTCACGGTGGCGGCCCGGTGCTCAGGGGTATCGGTCAGGGTGACACGCTTCCCGTCCTCGGAGAGCACCTGTCCGCCGGCGCTGACCAACAACGTGTTGAACCACACCACCAAACCCTCGGCCTCGTTGGCCTGCACGGCAATCCAGCTCGGCTGCCCGGCCGCCTGCAGGCGCGTCGCCTCGGTGACCATGCCGGCCCAGTCGCGCGGCGGAAGGCGCACCAAATCCGTGCGGTACCACAGCAGTTGGGTGTTGGTGGTGACCGGCGTGGCGTACAGCCGGTGCTTCCAGGTCGCCGTCTTGAGCGGACCCGGCAAGGTGTCCACGCTCGCGTCGCTCTCGGCCCGGCCGGCCGGGTCCTCAGCGAGCGGCAGTGCCCAGCCGGCCTCGGCGAACTCCGCGGTCCACACCACGTCAATGCCCATCACGTCCAAGGTGCGGTCGTGCCCGGCCAGTCGTCGGGCCAGCTGGAGTCGCTGTTCGTCGGGAGATCTGGCCAGGCTCACATGCTGGATGCTGTAGCGACCGTCGGCCTGCTCGGTGCAACGCTGAGCCACCGCGCGGAATGTCGCGCCATCGGTGGCCGGGGTGTAGAGGCTGATCACCACTCCGCGAGCGCCCGAATCGCAGGCAGGAACCGACGCGGCGATCAGCGCCGCCACCACGGCCGTGCCCCACCGCCGCGACCGCCGGCGAGAACTCACGGGTCAGATCGCCAGACGTGCCAGCAGATCTCGCGCCTTCTCCGCGTTCTGCGGGTCGCAGAGCACGTCGTAACGGCCGGCCACCAGTTGCATGGTCGAACTGAAGTCTCGGGTGCCGCGCGCCATCGCATAAGGCACCGCTGATGTGATCAACCCGAAGAAAACCCCGGCGATGAGACCGGTGATCAGCGCACCCCACGGATTGGGGCTGAAAAAGCCGAGCACCAGCCCGATGAACAGGCCCAGCCATGCGCCGCTGAGCACTCCACCGCCGAGCACTTTGCCCCAGCTCAAGCGGCCGGTGACGCGTTCCACCTGCATCAGGTCGACCCCGACGATGGTCACCTGCTGTACGGGAAACTGCTGGTCGGATAGGTAGTCAACGGCGCGCTGCGCCTCGGCGTAGGTCGGATACGAACCGACGGGCCAGCCCTTGGGCGGCGTCGGCAATGCCGGCACGTTTCGCCGGCCCCCCGCCCCGCCGGCTGGCGGTTGTCCCGATTGGAATGGGCTAGTCATCGATCCTCATCTTTCTCCTGCCTCGGCCATCGTTTCATCTCGGCAACCGAAATGCACTCTCCGGGCTGCACGTTTGAGCTGGGCCGGGGTGCCTGACCGTAGGCTACGTTGATCACCATGACAGCGCCCGGCGGCTCCTCCGGCGAGCACGAACGTCCCGCTGAGCAGCCGATCTCCGATGCGCCGTGGACCGTACCGGGCGCCCCGCCGGCGGGCCCGCCGCCGCTGGATTACCCGCCGGACGGTGCGGCTGGCTACCCGCCCCCTTATCCGCCCCCTATGCCACCCCCTTTTCCGGCCCCGTACGGCGGCTATCCGGGCGGCTATTACCCCGGGTGGGAGTATGCCGGCGGGTACGGCACCCCGCGTTCGGGAATGAACACCATGGCGATCACCTCGCTGGTCGTGGGCATCCTCGGCGTCTTCTGCTGCGTCGGTTCGATAGTCGGGGTGGTGTGCGGCAGCGTCGCCCTCAACCAGATCAAGCGGACCGGCGAAGGCGGCCACGGCCTGGCCGTCGGCGGCATCGTGATCAGCGTCGCGACCCTGCTGTTCTACTTCCTCGTCCTGGCGCTGGGGGTGGTCGGGGCCTGACCCCTGCTGCCCGAACCTGCCGACTCGCACCGGGCTGCCTACGCTTTCCTCATGGGTTCGGTCAACAGGGTGTACGTGGCGCGGCTGCCACGAATGATGGTGTTGGGTCCACTCGGCGAATCCTTCGGGCGGGTACGCGACGTGGTGATCAGCATCAGCATCGTGCGCCAGCAACCACGCGTTCTGGGGCTGGTCGTCGACCTGGCGACCCGCCGCAGCATCTTCATCCCGATCCTTCGGGTGGCCGCCATCGAGCCCGACGCCGTGACGCTGAACACCGGCAACGTCTCACTGCGGCATTTCGAACAGCGGCCGGGTGAAGTGCTAGCCATGGGCCAGGTGCTGGACACCCCGGTGCGGGTCAACGATCCCGACCTGCCGGAGTTGGCCGGTGTGGACGTGGTCGTCACCGATCTGGGTATCGAGCAGACCCGCACCCGGGATTGGGTGGTGACCAGGGTCGCCGTGCGCACCCATCGACGACTGAGGCGACGCGGGCCGGTGCACGTCGTGGAGTGGCAGAACGTGCACGGCCTGACGCCGTCGGCCCTGGCCATGCCCGGGCAGGGCGTGGCGGAGCTGCTCGAACAGTTCGAGGGACGCCGCGCCGTCGACGTCGCCGACGCCATCCGCGGTCTGCCCACCAAGCGTCGGTACGAGGTGTTCAAGGCCCTCGGCGACGAGCGGCTGGCCGACATCCTGCAGGAATTACCCGAATTGGACCAGGCCGAGGTGCTCTCCCAGCTGGGCACCGAGCGCGCCGCGGACGTGCTGGAAGAGATGGATCCCGACGACGCAGCCGACCTGCTGGGCACGCTGAACCCCTCCGACGCCGAAGTGCTGCTGACGCGGATGGATCCCGACGATTCCGACCCGGTGCGGCGGCTGCTGAAGCACTCTCCCGACACCGCCGGCGGTTTGATGACGTCGAACCCCGTGGTGCTCACCCCGGACACCTCGGTGGCCGAGGCGCTGGCCCGGCTGCGCGATCCCGACCTGACCCCGGCCCTGGCGTCGATGGTGTTTGTCGCGCGTCCCCCGACGGCCACCCCGACCGGGCGCTACCTGGGCTGCGTGCACCTGCAGCGGCTGCTGCGGGACCCACCGGCCGAACTGGTTGGTGGAATCGTCGACAATGATCTGCTGACCCTGACCCCGGAAACACCATTGGGCGCCGTGACGAGATATTTTGCGGCCTACAACCTGGTGTGCGGACCTGTGGTCGACGACCAGAACCACTTGCTGGGTGCGGTCACCGTCGACGACCTGCTGGATCACCTCCTCCCGCATGACTGGCGGGTGGACGTGCCGCAGCTCGATCCCGCGGGCCGGCCCCCGGCCGGGGCGGAGGAGCGCTGTGAGCAACTCTGCTGCGCCGCGCCGGCTGTACACCCCGCGGACATCGCGCCGGTTCGCGCCGCGGTTGGATCCGGAGGCCGTCGGGCAAATCACCGAGTCGATTGCCCGCTTCTTCGGCACCGGCCGCTATCTGCTGCTGCAGACGGTGTTCGTGGTGATCTGGATCATGCTCAACCTGTGGGCGGTGCACTGGCGCTGGGACCCGTACCCGTTCATCCTGCTCAACCTGGCCTTCTCCACCCAGGCGGCCTACGCGGCGCCGCTGATCCTGCTCGCCCAGAATCGTCAGGAGAACCGCGACCGAGTCGCGTTGGAGGAGGACCGCCGTCGCGCGGCCCAGACCAAGGCCGACACCGAATATCTGGCCCGCGAGCTGGCCGCCCTGCGGCTGTCCATCGGCGAGGTGGCGACGCGTGATTACCTGCGCCACGAGCTGGAGAGCTTGCGGACCCTGCTGACCGACCTGCAGGACGGCGCCGATCGGCGGGCTAAGAAATCCAGCTGAGAACCAACTCGGCCATTGCGCAACTCCCGTTACGAGAGTTATGTATGGTGATCTAGTTCACGAAGCTAACAAGAGGTCAGTTTCCCGGCGGCTCACTTGAATTGAGGACGGTCAGGTGCGAATAGGGGGACGCTGGGGTGCTAACCCGGTCGTCGCGAAGGTGCGGCACCAGGCACTCGGCGTGACACTGAAGCCGGTTTTCGGCCTCGCGGTGATTTCCCCGTTGATCCTGGCGAGCGCGGTCGGCGCGACCGCCCCCACACTCCACGGCAAAAACGAGCCGGTGCGCACCGCCATCACCCCGGTGGCAGCCGTCGGTCCGGCCCCGAAGGTCGACCTGTCCCGGCCGACGGTCATCTCCGCCCAGCGAATACCGACCAGCTTCCACGTCGCGGCAGCCACCTCTTCCGCGCCGCCACCGCCGACCATCGTCAATTCGCCTGGCACCCTTGGCATTCCGATAATGGCGCTGTCCGCCTACCGCAACGCTGAGCAGAAGATGGGCGCCGCGGCACCAGGTTGCGGCGTGAGTTGGAACCTGCTGGCCGGGATCGGGCGCATCGAGTCGATGCACGCCAATGGCGGCGCCACCGACGCGCGCGGCACCGCGACCAACCCGATCTACGGTCCCGCGCTGGACGGCACTTTGCCCGGCAACGAGGTAATCGTCCAGAGCAACCAGGGCAACCGGGTGACTTACGCCCGCGCCATGGGCCCGATGCAGTTCCTGCCGGGGACCTGGGCGCGGTACGCCGTCGATGGCGACGGTGACGGCGTGCCCGACCCGCAAAACCTGTTCGACGCGACCTTGGCCGCGGCGCGCTACCTGTGCAGCGGCGGCCTGAATCTGCGGGATCCGATGCAGGTCATGGCAGCGATCCTGCGGTACAACAACTCGATGTCGTATGCCCAGAACGTGCTTGGCTGGGCGGCGGCGTACGCCACCGGCGTGGTCCCGGTCGACCTGCCGCCTATCACCGGGCCGCCACCGCCGATCGGTGATGCGCACCTCGAGCATCCAGAAGGTTTGGGGCCGAACCTGCCGCTGAACGTCAACGGGTTGGGCGGCACCGACCCGATGCTTCAGCACATCCCGCTGATCGACTTCGGACAGCCGCAGATCATCTCTCAGTACCCCCAAATGCCACAGCAGTCGCCGATGTGGCCATGGCTGCCACCCGCGCAACTACAGCCACCCCAGCCGGTGGTGACGCCGGGATGCACCCTGATCTGCCTTAGCTCGCAATCCCCCGAGTCGGCGGCGCCGGGGATGGCACCCCCGATACCCAACGGTGGCATCGTCCTCGCACCGGCCGCCCCGCCGGCCGCGCCGCCCTTCCCGGACCCGTTCGCGCCGCCGCCGCCCTTTG
>NZ_HG964937.1:59922-145912 GCF_000613245.1 Mycobacterium asiaticum DSM 44297 | reverse complement strand
GTCGATGATCCTGCCGCCGATCGCGCACGACGTGAAGGTCATCTCGATCGCCCAGTTCACCCAGGACAACTCCCCGGTGGTGTGGCGCGGACCGATGTTGCACCGCGCGCTGCAGCAGTTCCTGGCGGACGTCTATTGGGGCGACCTGGACGTGTTGCTGCTCGACCTGCCGCCGGGTACTGGTGACGTCGCGATCTCGCTGGCTCAGCTACTTCCCAACGCCGAGATCCTGGTGGTGACGACACCGCAGGCGGCCGCCGCCGAGGTCGCCGAGCGGGCGGGCAGCATCGCCATCCAGACCCGTCAGCGCATCGTCGGCGTCGTGGAGAACATGTCCGGCCTCACGCTGCCGGACGGCACAACGCTCCAGGTATTCGGCGAGGGCGGCGGCCGGCAGGTGGCCGAGCGGCTGTCCCGGGCGGTTGGCGCCGATGTGCCGCTGTTGGGTCAGATTCCGCTGGATCCCGCGCTGGTGGCGGCCGGCGACGCCGGCGTACCCGTGGTGCTCAGCACCCCCGACTCGCCCGTGGGCAAGGAACTGGCCCGCATTGCCGACAGCCTGTCCTCGCGGCGTCGTGGTCTGGCCGGCATGTCGCTCGGTCTGGACCCGACCCGCCGTTAGGTCGCGCGAGCGCTGGCTCGCCCACGCTGGCTCGCTCACGCTGGTCGCCGAGCGTGAGCCCTACGTACCAAAAGTGCGCCGCAGGAGTACATAACCCCCACGCTCGGCGCGTAGCCGTGCGCTCAGGTGGCGTCGGTGTCGAACGGCGTGCGTTCGGGCGGCGGGGCCGGCGTGGACGGGGTGCTATCGGTAGCGGGCTCCTGGGCCGGGGCGCGGGAGTGTTACTGGTCGGCTTGTCGAAGTTGCCGGTGAAAATCGAGTCGTCCCCGTCGAGCAGGTGCTTGGTCAGGGCCGCGCGCGGCGTCATCCCCCGCAGCTTTTGCAGCTCACCGAGCTGGCCACGGAGGTCGTCGAATTCCGGGCCCATGTCCTCACGCAGCTGATTGGACACACCACTGAGGTAGTCGCGCGCCTGCCGCAGCGCACCCGCCGTCCAACGAATCGCCCCGGGCAACCGCTCCGGCCCAAGCACTACCAGCCCGACCACGACGAGGACGAGCATCTCCCCCCAGCCGATGTTGGCGAACATCAGGTCAACTGGTGATGACCCGCCGCGCCCGGTTGCGCCGCGCTTGCGATCATCAGGGTCCGATGGTGATGACCCGCCGCGCCCGGCTGCGCCGCGCTTGCGATCATCACGGGCTCGTATCGGGGTCGGGTTTGACCGTCAGCGTCACATGCCGACCGTCGCGGACCACCTCGATCGGGGCGTCCTGGCCGATCGTCAGCTGCCGTGTCGCCACGACCGCCTCGTCGGAGTCGGCGACGTTGCGGTTGCCGATCTTGACGATCACGTCGTTCTCCAGGATCCCGCCCTTCTGAGCGGGCCCACCCGCCTTCACGTTGGCCACCTGCGCACCAGAGGCGATCGCGTTGCTCACCGAACGAGTGCTGATGCCCAGCGTCGGGTGCAGGATCTTGCCGTCCTTGATCAGCGTCTGCGCCACCAGCTTCATCTCGTTGACCGGGATCGCGAAACCCAGCCCGCTGGCGCTGTCGGACAGCGACTTGCCGGCGGTGTTGATGCCGATCACCTGTGAGTCCATGTCGATCAGCGGACCGCCGGAGTTGCCGTGATTGATCGACGCGTCGGTCTGCAGGGCGTCGATGACGGTGTCGGTGTCCGACCCTTCGCCGGACAACGGGACCGGCCGGTGCAGCGCGCTGATGATGCCATGCGTGACCGTACTGCGCAGTCCTAACGGAGCGCCCGCAGCCAGCACCTCGTCACCGACCCGCACCTTGTCCGAGTCACCGAGCCGGGCCACGCTTAAGTTGTTGACGTTGTCGACCTTGAGTACGGCCAGGTCGGTCTTCGGGTCGCGACCGACCAAGCTGGCCGGCACTTCCTTGCCGTCGTTGAACACCACCGTCGTCTTGAACTGGCTGGGATTGTTGGCGGCTTCGGAGATCACGTGATTGTTGGTGACGATGTAGCCGCGGCCGTCGATGATGACGCCCGACCCCTGCATGCCTTCCTGGTCACTCTTGGACTCAACGGTCACCACCGAGTCCGCTACCGCGGCCGCGACCCGGGTAAACCGGCCGGCCGGCTCCTCGGCGTTGCCCGCGGTCGACAGCGTCACCTTCGAGGTGGTGAACGCTTCCACCACCTCCGCGGTCTTACGGCCGATCACTCCACCAATCACACCGATGACCAGCGCGATCAGCAGCAGCACCGCCAAGGCCAGGTAGGAGACCTTGCCACCGAACAGCACGTCGCGAACACCGAGTTTGCCGCTGTGCCTCGACTCGCCGTGGCCGACCTGCGGGGGTAGCGCCGGGGTGCCCAGGGCGGCGGCGGCGCCGGGGTCGCGCCACGGATCATCGGGTTCGTCGTGCTGGTCGCCGTTCTTCTCGGCTGCCAGCGCGCTGGCGTCAATGGGATGGCGTTGCAGTGTCTCGGTGCCACCGAACGGGCGGCCGAAGGCCTCCTCCAACACTGGGTCGGCCGGTTTGTCGTGCGGCCGAAATTCGGACTGTTCCTGGAACTTCTGCGGCCGCACCCGCTCGGCCACGAAGGAGCCTTGCTGTCCGGCCGGACGCCCGAACGCTTGCCGCGAGGCGGGATCGACCGGCGGACGATAAATGGGCCGCGGCGCCAGCCGTTCGGTTTCCTGGCCGCTGTTGTTGCCTTCGTCGGAGGTCACGGTTCCTCTTCTAGATCCATTTCGAGCCCAATACCGGGCCATGTGCCCAGCGACACACCGGCACGAGGTTGTTCGTCCACCCTAGTATCCACGGATCCCGGACGGTCGACATGAGCGCGCGCCCGGGCCGCCGGGGATAGCAAAACTCAAGCTAGCGGCGCTTCCGCTGATCACGTGCGTCGGACTCGGAAAAGGCATCCGACAGCGAGGGCGCGTCGTCGTGCGGGTGATGCGGAATCTCGGACAGCAACCCGAGCAGCGAGCTGGGGATCCGGATGGGATGGGAGTCGCGCAGCGCGGCGCGAGCACGGGTGTGGTCCTCCACCTCGGCGGCGCACTGGGGGCACAAGGACAGGTGGTGCGCGGCCCGCAGGTGCGCATTCATCCGCAGCTCGCCGTCGACAAAAGCGGCGATGGCCTCGATGGACAGATGCTCGGTGGACCCGAAGCGGCGCGGCGCACCTATCGGCGCATCACTCTGGGAGGCGAACTGGGTCGGAAGCCAGGAGAACGCGCGCCGAAACACCTGCCCCCGGTCGGCCATCATCAGCTCCCTTCGCGCCTTTTCGAGCCATGGATATTTCGAATGTAGCGCGGCGTTGTGCCTGATAACCATGTTCTGCCTTCAAAACCCCGGTATTTGGGACCAGTTGGCAACCATGCAGTGGCCATTCGATTATTTGGCCACGCAGGTTGCTTAGCTGGCGGACCTCAGCACGCGGTCATCGGGACGCAGCCCGTGTTCGGGGTGGGCGGCCAGGTAATCCCGCAGGGCCTGACGCCCGCGGTGGATGCGGCTGCGGACGGTGCCGAGCTTGACCCCCAGCGTGGCGCCGATCTCCTCATAGGACAGGCCCTCGATGTCACACAGCACGACCGCGGCGCGGAACTCCGGCGGCAGCGAGTCAAGTGCGGCCTGCAGGTCCGGCCCCAGCCGGGAGTCGTGGTAGATCTGCTCGGGGTTCGGCTCGTCGGCCGGGACCCTGTCGTAGTCGTCGGGCAGCGCCTCCATCCGGATACGTGCCCGGCGGCGGACCATGTCGAGGAACAGGTTGGTAGTGATGCGGTGTAGCCAGCCCTCGAATGTGCCCGGCTGGTAGTTCTGGACGGACCGGAAAACCCGGATGAACGTCTCCTGTGTCAGGTCCTCCGCGTCGTGCTGGTTGCCGGAGAGCCGGTAGGCCAGCCGGTAGACGCGGTCGGCGTGCTGGCGCACCAATTCGTCCCAGGACGGCATAGCCGACTTGTCCCCGGTCGCGTCGAAAACCGCTGTCCCGAGCAGCTTGTCAGCCGGCTCAGCCCAGTCGTCGTCGCGCACCTGTTGGGGGTGGGACATGGTGGTGGTGCTCACGGTGGTGATGTTCACTTCCTTCTGCTTGTTCCTGATTCCCAGGATCGGCATTTCCTCACTTTTCGAAACACGGAGATGCCATTCCACATTCCCGTCGTCTTCACCCCACAGTGCGCCGCGTTCCATAGCACTCACCGTTGCCTACCCGGGTGTGGGCGAGGTAGGAGCAGTCTGAGCTTTGGCTGAGAAACCATACTGTTACCTGTGTTTTCCAGCGCTTATCGCTTGTCCAATTAGCACCCGTGGGGCTTGCCCGGCCGGCGTGTCGCCGTCGGCTCCACCGGGCGCGCCTGAAGGACGAGCGAGCCCGTTCGGCATACTGTGCGGACATGGACGGCACCCCCACTTCCGGCCTCGACTCCGGCTCCAACACCCCAGGTGACGCGACCCGTAGCCGGGCCGAATCATTGGTGTCGCACGCCGAAGCGTCTATATCCGAGGACTCGATCCTGGCCGGCGCCCGCGAACGAGCCGTAGACAGTGGTGCGGGCGCCGTCACACCCGCGGTCGGCGCGTTGCTGAGCATGCTGGTCAAACTCAGCGGCGGCAAGGCGGTCGCGGAGGTCGGCACCGGGGTGGGGGTCAGCGGACTGTGGCTGCTGTCCGGCATGAGCGACGACGGCGTGCTGACCACCATCGACATCGAACCCGAATTCGTCCGGCAAGCCAGGCAGGTGTTCGCCGAGGCCCACATCGGGCCGTCGCGCACCAGGCTGATCAGCGGTCGCGCCCAGGAAGTGCTGACCCGGCTCGCCGACGAGTCCTATGACCTGGTGTTCATCGATGCCGATCCGATCGACCAGCCTGAGTATGTGGTGCAGGGCGTGCGCCTGCTGCGCTCCGGTGGGGTCATCGTGGTACACCGGGCTGCCCTGGGCGGCCGCGCCGGTGACCCCGGCGCCCGCGACGCCGAGGTGGCCGCGGTGCGCGAGGCGGCCCGGCTGATCGCCGAGGACGAGCGCCTGACGCCGGCCCTGATTCCGCTGGGTGACGGATTGCTGGCGGCGGTTCGCGACTGAGTCGAGGCGCTGGGCGGACGCTATGCGCGATTGAAGAAGCCGGATTGCCCGACGCCCGCGTTGAACCCGCCGGAATCGGCGCCGGGGCCGGTGTTGCCGACGCCCGAACTGTGCTGGCCGGAGTTCAAAAAGCCGGTGTTGTAATAGCCCACGTTTCCGAAACCGATGTCGTGATCACCGGCGTTGGAGAAGCCCACCTGCAACCCGCCGGCCCCGCGATTGAAGAATCCGGTGTTGGTGCCGCCGTCGCTGGCGTTGAAGAAGCCCACATTGTCCTCGCCCCCGCCGGCGTTGCCCCAACCCGAGCTGTATCCGCCTAGAGCCGCGTTGTACAGGCCGGAGCTGTAGTTGCCGAGGTTGAAGAACCCGGAGTTGCCGGTCCCTGAGTTGCCGAATCCCGAATTGCCGCTGTAACTTCCGGTGCCGCCGAGGCCGGTGTTGACGTCACCGGCATTCCACAGACCGGTATTGGTGTTGCCCGAATTGAACAACCCGGTGTTGGTGAAGCCGGTGTTGAAGAACCCGGTGTTGCCGGCCTCGCCGACGTTACCCTGCCCGAAGACGGGATCGCTGCCGTTGCCGCCGGCGTTGAAGCCGCCGGTGTTGCTGATGCCGGTGTTCGACCAGCCCACGTTGCCGAAGCCGGCGTTGAACGAACCCACGTTGTGATTGCCGGCGTTGAAGAACCCGACGTTGTGACCGAACAGCGAGGTGCCACCGGAGTTGAAAGCGCCCAGGTTGCCGTTACCGGCGTTCGCCAAGCCCATGTTCGTGCTGCCGGCATTGAACGACCCGGTGTTGAAGCTGCCCGCGTTGAACAGACCGGTGTTGGTGGAGCCGCTGTTGCCGATACCGGTATCGGCCACCCCCGAATTCACCAATCCCACGTTGTGGCTGCCCGTGTTGCCCAGGCCCCAGTTCGCGGCACCGGAGTTGAACAGCCCGACATTGCCATTGCCCGAGTTGAATAGTCCGACGTTGCCACCGCCGGAATTGAAGCCGCCGAAGCCGATCTGATGGTCGCCGGTGAGCCCGACGCCGATGTTGCCGTTACCGGTGTTCGCGAGGCCGAAATTGCCGTCACCGGTATTGGCCAGTCCGAAGTTGAAACTGCCGTTGTTGCCCAGCCCCACGTTCCAGCCGACGTTGTTGGCATTGAACCCGCCGATGCCGATCTGGTTGTTGCCGGTGAGCCCGATACCGATGTTGTTTGTGCCGACGTTGCCGAAGCCGATGTTGCCGACACCGACGTTGCCGATGCCGGTGTTGTTGCTGCCGAGGTTGCTGAGGCCGAGGTTGAACGACCCTGGGATGCCGGCGACCGCGGCGGCCAGGTTTCCGTTGCCGAAACCGATGTTCCCGGTGCCGACGTTGCCGGCGCCAAAGTTGAACGAACCGATATTGCCCAGGCCGAAGTTGTAGGAAGCCGCGCCCGGATAGGGTGCGCCGACGGCCCCCAAAACGGCGTTTCCGTTGCCGGCGCCGATGTTGAACGAGCCGTAGTTGCCCAGGCCGAAGTTGCTTCCACCGCTGTTGCCGCCGCCGATGTTGAAGCTGCCGGTGTTACCGCTTCCGAGGTTGAATCTGCCGATGTTCCCAATGCCCAGGTTCAGCTCCCCCAGCACCTGCTGGAACGGCACCAGTTGCTCGGCCGCCGCCACGACGCCGCCGTAGTAACTGGACATGGCCGCCACATCCTGGGCCCACATCTGCTCGTACAGCGCCTCGACGGCGGCGATCGCCGGGGCGTTGAAACCGAACAGATTCGATTGCACCAACGCCAGCAGCTGACTCCGGTTGGCGGACACAAAGTCTGGATGCACGATTGCCGCGCGCGCCGCTTCGAACACCGAAGCCACCGCCTTGGCCTGCCCGGCCGCGAGCTCGGCGTGCGCCGCGGTCGCGCTCAGCCACAGCGTGTACGGCGTCGCCGCGGCCATCATTGCCGACGCCGCGGCACCTTGCCACGATGCCGCGGTCAGCCCTGACGTCACTGCGCCGAAGGACGACGCGGCCGAACCCAACTCGACCGCCAGCCCGTCCCAGGCCGCCGCGGCAGCCAGCATCGGCCCAGTTCCCGCGCCGGCGAAGATCTGCGCTGACGTGATCTCCGGCGGCAGCACGGCAAAGTTCATCAGCCCCCCAAAAGTTGGTGTGCCCCTCCTGGCCCGGCACAACGTATCGAAAAGCGCGGCGGCGCGGGCCCTTTGCGCACATCCAGTTGAGCGCGTTGCGTTTGCCGGACTTTTCTGACGGAGAACGCTTGACGTCGAACTGAACACCCGTTTAGTCTACTGAACATGCGTTCAGCCGACTTGACTGCGGTCGCCCGGATCCGTGATGCGGCGATCGAGCAATTCGGCGAACACGGCTTCGGTGTCGGGCTGCGAACCATCGCCGAGGCGGCCGGGGTGAGCGCCGCATTGGTCATCCACCACTTCGGTTCCAAGGACGGCCTGCGCAAAGTCTGTGACGAATACATCGCCGAAAAGATCCGCAGCGAGAAGTCCGAGACCATTCAGTCCAACGACCCGGCGACCTGGCTGGGCGCGATGGCAGAGATCGAGTCCTACGCACCGCTGATGGCGTATCTGGTCCGCAGTCTGCAATCCGGCGGTGAGCTGGCAAAGATGCTGTGGCATAGGATGATTCAGAACACCGGAGAGTACATGGCGGAGGGTGTTGCGGCCGGCACCATCAAACCGAGTCGTGATCCGCAGGCCAGGTCCCGGTACCTGGCCATCACCGGCGGTGGGGGTTTCCTGCTCTATCTGCAGATGCACGAAACCCCGACGGATGTCCGCGCGGTCCTGCGCGACTACGCACGTGACATGGTGCTGCCCGCCCTTGAGATCTATTCCGAGGGTCTCCTGACCGATCGCACCATGTACGAGGCGTTTCTCGCTAGAGAAAACCAAGGAGAGGCAGATGTCAGCTAACCACTCGGCGCCCATCGAGATTCGGGGGCTCACCAAGAACTTCGGATCCGTGCGAGCGCTCGATGGCCTCGATCTCACGGTGCGCGAAGGTGAGGTGCACGGCTTTCTGGGGCCCAACGGTGCCGGCAAATCGACGACCATCCGCATCCTGTTGGGCTTGGTGAAAGCCAACGGCGGTACCGCGCGCCTGCTGGGTGGTGACCCGTGGACCGACGCCGTTCGGTTGCACCGCGAGATCGCTTATGTGCCTGGCGATGTCACGTTGTGGCCATCGCTGACTGGCGGCGAGACCATCGACCTATTGGCCCGTATGCGAGGTGGCATCGACCCAGCGCTGCGCGCGGATCTGATCGAGCGCTTCGAATTCGATCCGCACAAGAAGGTGCGGACCTACTCCAAAGGCAACCGGCAGAAGGTCTCGTTGATCTCGGCCTTCTCCTCACGGGCCCGACTGCTGCTGCTCGACGAGCCGACCAGCGGGCTTGACCCGTTGATGGAGAACGTTTTCCAGCAATGCGTCCGCGAGGCGCGTGACCGCGGCGTGACGGTGCTGCTGTCCAGCCACATCCTGGCCGAGACCGAGGCGCTCTGTGAGCGCGTGACCATCATCGCTGCCGGCCGGACGGTCGAGAGCGGGTCGCTGGAGTCCATGCGGCACCTCAGCAGGACCTCGATCAAGGCCGAGATGATCGGCGATCCGGGCGACCTCACGCGAATCAGAGGTGTGGAGGACGTCAGTGTCGAGGGCAAAACGGTGCGCGCTCAGGTCGATAGCGAAAGCCTGGGCGAATTGATCCGGGTGCTCGGGGACGCGGGCCTGCGCAGCCTGGTGAGCCAACCGCCCTCCCTCGAGGAGCTGTTCTTGCGGCACTACAGCACCAACGGGTCGCGCGAGCAGGTGGCGACGCGATGAGCACCGCCGTCCTGGATCGCCCCACCCAACACCGCGGGCCGCAGCACAGCTCGAATTTCGTCGGCACGCTCGGTCTCCTACGGCTCTATCTGCGCCGGGATCGGATTTCATTGCCACTGTGGGTGTTACTGCTGTCGGTCCCGCTGGGCAGTGTCTACATCGGCAGCATCGAGAAGGTGTACCCCACTCAGGCCGACCGGGCCGGCTTCGCCACCTCGATCATGGCCAGCCCGGCGCAGCGCGCGCTCTATGGCCAGATCTACAACGACAGCCTTGGCGCCGTGGGCATTTGGAAAGCCGGGATGTTCCATGTGCTCATCGCGGTTGCGGTCATTCTCACCGTCATCCGGCATACCCGCGCCGACGAGGAGAGCGGCCGGGCCGAACTGATCGACTCGACCGCGGTAGGGCGTTACGCCAGCCTCACCGCGGCGCTGTTGTTGTCCTTCGGAGCGTCGCTGCTGACCGGCCTCATCGGCGCCGCCGGGTTGCTCGCCACTTCCGTCCCGGTGGACGGCTCCGTGGCCTTTTGCGCGGCTTTGGCCGCGTCCGGGTTGGTGTTCACGGCGGTGGCGGCGGTGGCTGCGCAGCTGTCCCCGAGCGCCCGGGTCGCGCGCGGCGTGGCGTTCGCTGTCCTGGGCATTGCATTTACCTTGCGGGCCGCGGGTGACGCGAGTTCTGGTGGATTGTCCTGGTTTTCGCCCCTGGGGTGGTCGCTGCAGGTTCGCCCGTTTGCGGGTGATCACTGGTGGGTGCTGCTACTGCACGCAGTGACCACGGTGGCGCTGACCGGCGCCGCGTACTGGCTGCTCGCCGGCCGCGATGTCGGGGCCGGCCTGATCGCCGAACGCGCAGGCCGTGGCAACGCCCCAGCCTGGCTCGGCAGCGTTTTCGCGCTGGCGTGGCGGCTGGATCGCGGCGCGGTGTTGGTGTGGACGGTGGGCCTGAGCCTGTACGGCTTGTTGATCGGCAGCGTGACGCACGGCATCGGTGATGAACTGGGCGGCGCGTCCGGGCGGGAGATCGTCGCACGCCTCGGCGGCACGGGTGCGGTAGAGCAGGGCTTCATCGCGGTGGGGTTCACCATGCTGGGCATGATCGCCGCCGCGTTCGCGATCTCCCTGTCCCTGCGGCTGCACCAGGAAGAAGCCGAGCATCGGGCCGAAACCCTGCTCGCGGGAACGGTTTCCCGCATCCGGTTGCTGGCAAGCCATTTGGTGATTGCGCTGGGAGGGTCGACGTTCGCGATCCTGCTGTCGGGGCTGGCCGCCGGGCTCGCCTACGGCGCCGCAGCCGGGGACGTCGCCGGCAAACTGCCCACTGTCCTGGGCACCGCCGCGGTGCAGCTGCCCGCGGTTTGGCTGCTGGCGGCGGTGACCGTCGCACTGTTCGGCCTGGCGCCGCGCCTCACTCCGGCGGCGTGGGCTGTGCTGGTCGGCTTCGTCGCTTTGTACCTGCTCGGTTCGCTGTCGGGCTCACCGCAGTGGCTGCTGGACCTGGAGCCGTTCACCCACACCCCGCGGGTGGGTGAGGGTGAATTCAGCGCCGTACCACTGCTTTGGCTACTGGCGCTAGACGCGGCCCTGATCACGGTGGGCGCCAAGGTTTTCCGTCGGAGGGACATGCGATCATGAATATCGGTTTGAAAGCAATCGTGTCGGGACTGGTCGGCACGGTCTTTTTCGGCATGGTCGTGTTCTACCCGGCCGGCACGCTGAGGTATTGGCAGGGCTGGGTTTTCGTGGCGATCTTCGCGGTCGCCAGCCTGGTACCCAGTGCTTACCTGGCTCGGACCAACCCGGCCGCCCTCCAACGCCGCATGCACGCCGGTCCGAGGGCCGAGACCAGGACCGTTCAGAAGTTCATCATCGTGGGCGCTTTCGCCGCATTGTTCGCCCTCATGGCGCTGAGCGCACTCGACCACCGGTTCGGCTGGTCCGCGGTACCGGCGGCGGTGACGGTGCTCGGCGATGTGATGGTCGCGGTGGGTTTGTCCATCGCCATGCTGACGATCATTCAGAACAACTACGCGGCCGCGACCGTGACGGTCGAAGCCGGCCAACCGGTGGTCTCGACCGGCCTCTACGGCTTCGTGCGGCACCCGATGTATTTCGGAAACCTGATCCTGATGTTTGGGATTCCGCTGGCGCTGGGGTCCTATTGGGGTCTGGTGGTGTTCGTCCCCGCAGTGCTGGTTCTGGTGTTCCGCATCCTCGACGAAGAGCGTGCTCTGGTTGCCGGGCTCAACGGCTACCGCGACTACACCCACCGTGTGCCCTACCGGTTGGTGCCGCACGTGTGGTGATCGCCACCACGCTCTAAGGTAACGGCGTGGCGCGAGACCCGTCACCTGCCCTGGACCGGCCGTGGCGTCGACCCGGCGCCCTGAGCTATGCGCGGGAGCGAATCCGCGGGATCGCCAAACCACCGGTCACCGTCACGGATCCCCCGGCGGACCTGTCCGTCGAGCGGGACGTCGAGGTGCCGACGCGCGACGGTACGGTGCTGCGCGTCAACGTGTTCCGGTCATCTGGCGGCACCGCGCTGCCGGTGATCCTCAGTATTCATCCCTATGGCAAAGACGAGCTGCCGAAGCGGCGACGCAAGAAATGGGCGTTCTCCCCGCAGTACCGGGCGTTGCGGCAGCCCGCGCCCGTGCGCTTCTCGGCGCTCACCAGCTGGGAGGCGCCCGATCCGGCCTGGTGGACGGCTCGCGGCTTCGTCGTGGTCAACGCCGACTCCCGCGGCTGCGGCCGCTCCGACGGAACAGGGAACCTGCTGTCCCGGCAGGAGGCCGAGGACACCTACGACCTGGTGCAGTGGTTGGCCGAGCAGCCGTGGAGCGACGGCCGGGTCGTCATGCTTGGAGTGTCCTATCTGGCCATCAGCCAGTACGCCGTGGCGGCGTTGCAGCCGCCGGCGCTGCGGGCGATCTGCCCGTGGGAAGGCTTCACCGACGCCTACCGGGACCTGACGTTCCCGGGCGGCGTGCGCGAATCCGGGTTCACCAGAATGTGGTCGCGCGGAGTGCGGCGACGCACTCGTCAGCAATACGACCTTGAGCAAATGCAGACCGAACACCCGCTGCGCGACGACTTCTGGCGTTCCATCGCACCAGATCTGTCGGCGATCGAGGTGCCGATGCTGGTCTGCGGCAGCTTCTCGGACAACAACTTGCACAGCCGCGGCTCGATCCGGGCATTCACCGACGGCGGCGGTAGCCATGCCCGGCTCTACACCCATCGGGGCGGCAAGTGGGCCACGTTCTACTCGGACGAAGCGCGGGACGAGCAGCTGCGATTTTTCCGCGCCGTGCTGAACGGGGCGCCCGCGGGCCGCAGCGTCCGGCTGGAGGTGCGCGAAGACCGCGACACGATTGTGGCGGTGCGCGAGGAGAGCGAGTGGCCCCTTGCCCGCACCCACTGGCGGCCCCTATATCTGGCCGGGGCAGGTCGGCTAGGCGCCGACCCACCGGGGTCGGCGGGCAGCATCACCTTCGAAACGCATTCTCGCGCAGCGGCATTCAACTGGACGGTGCCCGAGGATGTCGAGCTGAGCGGTCCCATGGCGGCCCGGCTCTGGGTGCAGCTGGACGGTTGCGAGGACGCGAATCTGTTTGTCGGCGTGGAGAAGTGGCGCAACGGGCGGTACGTCGAGTTCGAAGGGTCTTATGGTTATGGCCGCGACCGGGTGGCCACCGGGTGGCAGCGAATCCTGTTGCGTGAGCTGGACATCGAGCGGTCCAAGCCATGGGATCCGGTGCCGGCGCTGAATCGTATACAGCCCGTCAAGCCGGGCGAGGTCGTCGCGGTCGACGTGGCGCTGGGCCCGTCGGCGACGCTGTTTCGCGCCGGCGAACAACTGCGCCTGGTGGTTGCCGGCCGCTGGCTCTGGCCGCGCAACCCGTTGATCGGTCAATACCCCGCGGCCTACCCCGACCCGCCGCTCGGCCTGGTCACCCTGCGCTGGGGGCGGCGCTATAACTCGCACCTGCTGGTCCCCCAGATATAGCGCGTGCAGGTACGCGAACAGGCATGAGGCGCCGACCTCGCGGGCAGGACTCCGGAGGACCGCTAGATCCAGACGCCCTTGCCCACCGCAACCACGCCGCCGCTGCTGATGGCGAAGCGCTCCCGGTCCCGCTCCAGGTCGACGCCCACCATCTCCCCCGGGCCGACGACGACGTTCTTGTCCAAGATCGCGTGCCGCACCACGGCACCGCGGCCGACCCGCGCGCCGGGCATGATCACGCTGCCCTCCACGATCGCGCCGTCGTCGACCACGACGTTGGATGACAGCACCGAATTGCGCACCGAAGCGGCCGAAATAATGCTGCCGGCGCCCACCACGGACTCCTGTGCCGAACCGCCGTTGACGAACTTCGCCGGCGCCAGGTTCTCCGACTCCCCGCGGATCGGCCAGCGCTTGTTGTACAGATTGAACACCGGGTGCACCGAGACCAGGTCCATGTGGGCGTCGTAGAACGCGTCCAGGGTCCCGACGTCCCGCCAGTAGGCCCGGTCGCGGTCGGTGGCGCCGGGCACCTCGTTGTCACTGAAGTCGTAGACGGCGGCCATCCCATCGGCGACGAGCCTGGGAATGATGTCCCCGCCCATGTCGTGATCCGAGTGGTCGTCGTCTGCGTCGGCACGGATCGCGTCGATCAGAACCTTGGTGGTGAAGATGTAGTTGCCCATCGACACGAAGGTGGCGGCGGGGTCATCGGGGGTCCCGGGCGGGTCGAGCGGCTTCTCGACGAAATTGTGGATCCGGCCGGATTCGTCGGCGTCGATGCAGCCGAAGGCGGTCGCCTCGGACCGCGGCACCCGGATTCCCGCCACCGTTGCCCCGGCGCCGCTGTCGATGTGGAACCGCACCATCTGCTCGGGATCCATCCGATACACGTGGTCGGCACCGAAAACCACTATGTAGTCGGGGTCTTCGTCGTAGATCAGGTTGAGCGACTGGTAGATGGCGTCCGCGGAACCGGTGTACCAGCGCGGGCCGAGGCGCTGCTGGGCGGGCACCGGGGTGATGTACTCACCGGCCAGGCCTGACAACCGCCAGTTCTGAGAGATGTGGCGGTCCAGCGAGTGCGACTTGTACTGGGTGAGAACACAAATCCGCAGATAGCGGGCGTTGACGAGGTTGGACAGCACGAAGTCGATCAACCGGTACGCGCCGCCGAAGGGAACCGCGGGCTTGGCCCGGTCGGCCGTCAACGGATAAAGCCGCTTGCCCTCGCCACCGGCCAGGACAATGCCCAGCACATGTGGCGCTTCCCTCATGACGTCAAACCTATCGGCAGCCGCAAACAGCTGCCACCCGCAGCCCCCGGATCACCCGCGATGCGGGCTGCATCGTCGCCGAACTAACGTGCGGGTATGCGGGTGGCGATGATGACTCGGGAATACCCTCCGGAGGTCTACGGCGGAGCCGGTGTACACGTCACCGAACTGGTAGCCCAACTACGCAAGCTGTGTGCGGTCGACGTGCATTGCATGGGCGCCGACCGCCCGGGTGCTGTCGCGCACCAGCCCGACCCTCGGCTGCGCACCGCCAACGCGGCACTGTCGACGCTGTCGGCGGATCTGGTGATGGCCAACGCCGCGAGCGCGGCGACCGTCGTGCATTCCCACACCTGGTACACCGGCCTGGCCGGGCAGCTGGCCAAGTTGCTCTTCGGCATTCCGCATGTGCTGACCGCACACTCGCTGGAGCCGATGCGACCGTGGAAGGCGGAGCAACTTGGTGGCGGCTACCAGGTGTCCTCGTGGGTGGAGAACACCGCGGTGCTGGCCGCCGACGCCGTGATCGCCGTGAGCTCCGGCATGCGCGACGACATCCTGCGCGTCTATCCGACGCTGGATCCCAATGTGGTGCACGTGATCCGCAACGGCATCGACACCGAGGTCTGGCATCCCGCCGGCCCGGTTCGCACCGGGTCGGTGCTGGCCGAGCTCGGCGTCGACCCGCGCCGGCCGGTGGTCGCCTTCGTCGGGCGAATCACCCGGCAGAAGGGCGTATCCCACCTGGTGGCAGCCGCGCACCACTTCAGTCCGGACATCCAGCTGGTCTTGTGCGCGGGCGCACCCGACACCCCCGAGATCGCCGAGGAGGTGCGGTCCGCGGTGGCGGGGCTGGCGCGCACCCGCACCGGCGTATTCTGGGTGCGCGACATGCTGCCGATCGGCAAGTTGCGTGAAATACTTTCGGCCGCAACGGTATTCGTATGCCCGTCGGTGTACGAGCCGCTGGGTATCGTCAACCTTGAGGCGATGGCCTGCGCGACGGCGGTGGTGGCTTCCGACGTCGGCGGCATCCCCGAGGTGGTCGCCGACGGCGTCACCGGCTCACTGGTGCACTACGACGCGGACTTCCCCGACGCCTATGAGGCCAGGCTGGCCGAGGCGGTCAATGCCTTGGTCGCCGATCCCGCACGGGCACAGCAATACGGCCACGCCGGACGTCAGCGTTGTATCGAGGAGTTCTCCTGGGCGCACATCGCCGAGCAGACGCTGGACATCTATCGGAAAGTGTGCGCGTAACGCCGTCCGATGGCCGGGTGGAACTAGCTGGTGACGCCCTTGAGCTCGTCGCCCAGCGCGGCGGCTTCGTCGGGCGTCAGCTCGACGACGAGGCGGCCACCACCTTCGAGTGGTACCCGCATTACGATGCCGCGCCCCTCCTTGGTTGCTTCTAGTGGACCGTCGCCGGTCCGGGGCTTCATCGCCGCCATCGACTGCTCCCTCCAGATTCGAGCTGGCCCGCGCCTGCGGACCTGGTCGGCGCCGAGCATGCCCCGCCAGCGGATTCCCAGCCATACCCGACATTGAACTGCCAAATCACGCCTCTATTGTTCCCTATCCGGGTTAGCAGGTGCACAAAGACCCGCTTCTGGGGCGATTCGGGCCACTCAACGAACTGCCGGCTGCACCCAGCAGCCGCTGATGTGGTCGTCGACCATGCCGGTGGCCTGCATCAACGCGTAGGCGGTGGTTGGCCCTACGAACCGGAATCCGCGCCGTTTGAGCTCACGTGCCATGGCTTTCGATTCCGCACTCGCCGAGGGGATTTCGGACAGGTCAGCGAACCTGGGCCGCGGTGACGGCGCGAAGGACCACAGCAGGTCGGACAGGTCTTGCGGTGATCCGAGCTCGGCGGCGGCGCGTGCGTTGGCAATCGTCGCCTCGATCTTGGCCCGGTTGCGCACGATGCCGGGATCGGCCAGCAGTCGTTGCACGTCGGCGTCGGTGAAGCCGGCGACCGTCGCGATGTCGAAGTGGTGGAAAGCCTGCCGGAAGTTCTCTCGTTTCCGCAGGATGATCAGCCACGACAGGCCGCTCTGGAACGCCTCCAGACTCATCCGCTCGAACAGCGCGACCCCGTCACGGAGCGGTTGGCCCCATTCGGTGTCGTGGTAGGTGCGGTACATGTCCGCGTCGGGGCCCGGCCGGATGACCGCCCAACCGCAGCGCACCAGGCCGTCGTCGCTCATGTGGGGCCGGACCGCTCTTGCACGACGATCTCCTCGTCGGGCATCGGTGCGCTGTCGCTTCTGAGGTCAGGCCCGTTTTGGTGGGTGGCTGCCAGCTCCTCGCGCAGCCGCTCCAGCTCGGCGCCGAGGCGGGCCAGCACCCAGTCCACCTCGGTGGTGTTGTAGCCCCGGAAGACCTGGGTGAACTTGACGGCCTCGACGTCTGCGCCGGTGATGCCGAACGCGGGCAGCACCGTCGCCGTCGTGGCCCGCGGCAGTGGCGGCAACTGCTCGCCGCGGCCGAACAGCAAACTCGCCGCGCCGAACAGCACGATCGCGACCAGGATCAAAACCACCAAGTAAAGCAAGACCAACGCCACGGGGACGATCTTGCCCTACGGCACTGACACGGGGTTCTCAAGCAGGCCGGAGCACGCTCATCGGCGGCCGGTCGGCCAACGACACCGGCAAGGTGTGCTGGGTGAAACCGTCCGGGACCGGGAAGAACTGGGTGAGCCCGACACCGGAGTCCGGAATCCCGCACCGGGACAGCAAGGTGGCGATCACCTGCCGGCTCATTGCGCCCAGTTCTTCCAGCGGGCGGTTGCGATGCGCTCGCACACCCAAGTTGACCTGGGCGATCGCGTCCAGGCCCAACCGGTCGAAGGTGTCGACGAGCAGACCGATCTCCACGCCGTAACCGGGCGCGAATGGCAGGGACGTGAGCAGCTCGCGGGTGGCGGCGTACTCCCCGCCCAGCGGCTGCAGCACGCAGCCGAGCTCGGGTCGCAGCGCCGCCAGCAACGGCCGTGCCACCAGCTCGGTCACCCGGCCACCGCCGGTCGCGCCGGCACTGCCGCTCGCGTCGGCGACGTTCAATGGACGTCGGTAGAAGCCCTTGACCAGGTGAATGCCCTCGCCGGTGAGCAGCGGGCCGACCAGGTACGGCACGAACATCGGGTGCGGGTTGATCAGGTCGGAGTCGATGAATACCACGATGTCGCCGCTGGTGGCCGCCAGGGAGCGCCACAGCGCCTCACCCTTGCCCGGCCGGGTGCCGACCTCGGGCACGGCCTGCTCGCGGCTGACGACGCGTGCGCCGGCGGCGATCGCGCGGATCTCGGTGTCGTCGGTGGAGCCCGAATCGAGCACGATCAGCTCGTCGACCAGCCCGTCCACCAGCGGTGAGATGCTGTCGATGACGGAAGCGACGGTCTCTTCCTCGTTGAGGGCGGGAAGCACCACCGAAATCGTCCGGCCGGCCTTGGCCGCGACCAGTTCGCTGATTGTCCAGCGCGGCCGGTTCCAGCTGCGTTCGGCCAGCCAGGTGTGATTGATCAGATCACCGGTGAACAGTTCCGACGCCGTCATGCGAGCCCCCTCACCGTGCGCTTCGGCGGACGCATCCCCTGGATCGAGGCCACCATTTCCAGGACCCGGCGGGTCGCCGCCACCTGATGCACCCGAAACATGCGCGCGCCGGCGGCCGCCGCCAGCGCGGTCGCTGCCAGCGTTCCCTCTAGCCGTTCGGTCACGTCCACGCCAAGAGTCTCCCCGACGAAGTCCTTGTTGCTCAAAGCCATGAGCACAGGCCACCCGGTCTTAACAAGATCGTCCACGTGCCGCAACAGCAGCAGCCCGTGGAAGCTGTTCTTCCCGAAATCGTGGGCCGGATCGATCAAAACCCGCTCGCGGGCCACTCCGACCGCGACGGCCCGCTCGGCGGCGGCGGTGACCTGGCGAATCACGTCATCCACCACGCCTCGGGTAGTCGTACCGTAACTCACCCGGAACGGCCGCGTGCGCGGTAACGCTCCCCCGGTGTGAGCGCATACCAGGCCGGCGCCGAACTCGGCGGCCACTTCCTGCAGTCGTGGGTCGACCCCGCCCCAGGTGTCGTTGATGATGTCGGCGCCCGCCGCGCAGGCCAGTTCGGCCACCTCGGAGCGCCAGGTGTCGACGCTGATGAGCTGCTGGGGGTAGGCGTCGCGTAACCATTCGACGAACGGCACCAGGCGGGCGACCTCGGTTTCGCTGTCGACGTGTTCGCCGGGGCCGGCCTTGACTCCACCGATGTCGATGACGTCGGCGCCTTCGGCGACGGCTCGGTGCACCGCCTCGCGCGCGGCGCCGTCGGCGAACGTCGCCCCCCGGTCGAAGAACGAGTCCGGGGTGCGGTTGACGATCGCCATGATCAGCGCACGATCGCGCGCAACTGGGCGACCGCACAGGGTTGACTGCACGCCTCCATAGTGCCTGGATGTGCGCGGGCCCTCGAAATCGCGGTGCCCGCGGTTATTCAGCCCTGCGGTCGCTTCCCGGCGGAAACTTCCTCGGGGTACTCGTCGTAGAACGGCACGTACCCCTCCTTGCGCCCCGCCAGCACGTACAGCGGGTCTTCGACGTCCGAGCCGTACCCCTGCTTGCGCAGCTCCACCTTGCGGCTCTTGAACGTCGTCGTGTGCTCGAGCGACTCGACCAGCCGCACGAACAGCGGCAGCGCGTAGGAGGGCAGCTGGTCATAGACCGCCCGCGCCAGGGACCGGCCGTCGAACTCCTTGCCCTCGCGCAGCTTGATTGCGGCCATGCCGGCGCGCCCCCCGGTGTTGGGCACCTCGACCCCGAACACCGTGCACTCCTCGACATTGGGATCGGTCGCCACCGCCGCCTCCACCTGCGTGGTGGCCACGTTCTCGCCTTTCCAACGGAAGGTGTCGCCGAGCCGGTCGACGAACGCGGCGTGGAACATGCCCTGCGGGCTCATCACGTCACCGGTGTTGAACCAGGTGTCGCCTTCCTTGAAAGCGTTGCGCACCAGCTTCTTCTCGGTCGCCGACTTGTCGGTGTAGCCGTCGAACGGCTGCAGCCGATTGACCGGGCTGAGCAATAGACCCGGTTGGCCGGCGGGCACGCGGCGGACTCGCCCGTTCTCGTCGCGCACCGGCTCGCCGGTGTCGGGGTCGTATTCGACGTAGGCCAGCGGCATCGGCGAGATCCCGGTGCTGCGCGGCACATTGAAGATGTTGATGAACGCCGTGGTGCCCTCGCTGGCGGCGTAGAACTCGCAGACCCGGGCGATGCCGAACCGTTTGGTGAATTCTTCCCAGATGTCCGGCCGCAGCCCGTTGCCGGCGATGACGCGGACCTTGTGCTTGCGGTCGGTCGGCTTGGGCGGCTGGTTGAGCAGGTACCGGCAGACCTCGCCGATGTAGATGAACGCCGTCGCGTCGGCAGCGATCACCTCGTCCCAGAACCGCGACGCCGAAAACGACTTGCCCAGCGCCAAAGTCGCACCGGAGTTGATCACCGACGACACGGCGACGGTCAGCGCGTTGTTGTGGTAGAGCGGCAGGCAGCTGTACAGCGTGTCGGAGGACTTGAGCCGAAGTCCGATACCGCCGAAGGCCCCTAAAGCTTTGAGCCACCGGTAGTGCGTCATCACGCTGGCCTTGGGATATCCGGTGGTGCCGGAGGTGAAGATGTAGAAGGCGGTGTCCTTGGCGCGCACCGCCGAGGCCGACGACGGGTTCGTGGCCGGCGCCGTGGTCGCGAATCGCTCCAGGTCTTCGATGGTCAGCACCTCACCCGCCGACCCGCCGGATTCGCTGACCGCGCTGACCAAGTCGGATTCGGCGATAAGCACCTTGGCGTCGAGCAGTCCCAGGCTGTGTTTGAGGACGTCGCCGCGCTGGTGGTAATTGAGCATTCCGGCGATTGCGCCGCACTTGACGACGGCCAGCATGGTCAGCACCGCATTCGGAGAGTTGCGCAGCATTACGCCGACGACATCGCCTGGGCCGACGCCGCGCGCGGCCAGCACGGCGGCGTATCGGTTGGCCGTTGCGTTGGCGTCGCGGTAGGTGAGCCGCTGGTCGCCGAACTTCAGAAAGATCCGGTCGGCGTAGCGTGCGGCCCGGTCCTGGAACACCGACGCGATCGACACCTTGGACCCCGGCCTGGCAAGCAGGCCGCTTACCCCGCGCAGGATCGACGGCGCGTCGGCGATGAGGCCGGGCACTTGCGCGGCGATGTGGGTGAGCTTGACTTGGGTGCGCGCGCCGCCCTGATGATCAGACACCTGATTCCTCGATTCTCAGCCTCGTCAACCCGGGCGCGCACGCCTGCAGCGCCTCGCCGACCTTATCCACCACAACTAGCCGATCGACCGCCGCCTGGGAGATGTAGCCGCTGTCGATCAATCCGTATACCCAGGCCAGAAACCCGTCGTAATGCCCCCAGGGATCCAGCAGCACGATCGGCTTCTCGTGCACGTCCAGGTAGCCCTGGGTCCAGGCGCTCAGCAACTCGTCGAGGGTGCCGACACCGCCCGGCAACGCGATGAAGGCGTCCGCTCGCTCCTCCATCACCCGTTTACGCTCGCTCATCGTGTCGGTGACGATCAGTTCGTCGGCATCGCGGTCGGCCAGTTCGCGGTTCTGCAACATCGTGGGTATGACCCCGACGGTCCAGCCCCCGGCCGCCCGCGCCGCCGATGCCACCGCGCCCATCGCCGAGACATGCCCGCCGCCCCACACCAGCTTCCAGCCGCGCGAGGCGATGCTCGCCCCGAGCGACGCGGCAAGCTCGAGTAACTCCGGGTGCGTTGGCGAAGCGGCGCAGTACACCGCCACCGTCCACTGACCGTTGGTCTCTGCGGGCATACACCGAAAGGTAGACCAACCGCACAAGCCCTGCGCACGGCCGGGGTGAAGGTCACCATAAACTCACAACGGTGCCGATTCGTTGGAACGTCCCACAGCACGCGGCCGCCCTGGAACGGCTGGACACCGCGCTCGAGGACGCAGGCGGCGGCGTCGTCCTGGGACCCGACGGGGTCGGCAAATCCACCCTGGCCCGGCTGGCCGCCGAACGATTTTGCGAACGGCATCCCGGCACGCTGATCCGGTGGGTCATCGGCACTCCCGCCGAGCGGGTGGTGCCGTTCGGCGCCTTCGGCCATCTTGTCGACATCGCCGAGATCGGTAAGCCGGCGGCGTTGTTGCGGGCCGCGCGTGCGTCCCTGACGAGGGCCGCCGAGAAAGGCGATCTGCTGCTCGTTGTCGACGAGGCGCACGACCTCGACATCCTGTCGGCCACGCTGGTGTACCAGCTGGCGCTGACACGCACCGCCCGGATGGTCGTCACCGCTCGCGCCGACGTCGCCCCCGCCGCGATCGCGGCGTTGTGGACCGATGGCCTGCTGGAACGGATCGACGTCGAGCCGCCGGACACGGCGCGCACCGCAGCCGATGTCGACGAATTCCTGAGCCAGTTGCCCGCGCCGGCGCGCGCGGTGGTGGACTACCTGGCCATCTTGGAGCCGTTGACAGTGGCCGATCTGACCGTGCTGGCCGGTGCGGGAGCTGTCAGCCAGGCCGAGGACCTCGGCGCCGCCGAGACCCGGGTACGAGGCGGCAGCGCCACCGACCCGGTGGTCTACACCGCGCACCCGCTGTTCGGCGAACGCGCGCGGGCGGCTCTGGGTCCGGACGGCTCGCGGCAACGCCGGACCGATCTGGTCAACCTGCTCTCCCAGCACCCGTGCGAGCGATTGAGCGACCGGCTGCGGCTCGCCTCGTTGGCGCTGAATTGCGATGCGCCGCAACCGATCACCGAAGTCACCGAGGCGGCGCAGCAGGCGCTGCGACTAGGCGACTTACTGCTGGCCGAGCGGCTGGCGCGGGCGGCGGTGGATCGCTCGGGCGGCCTGGCGGCACGGCTGGTCCTCGGCCAGGCACTGGCCTGGCAGGGACGCGGCCGGGAGGCCGGGGCGGTGTTGTCGGCGGTGGATCCGGCGGGCCTGTCGGAACCCGACCTGATGGCGTGGGCGGTACCGACGGCCGCCAACCAGTTCTGGATGCTCGGCGAGCCCGAGCGGGCCACCGCTTTCCTGCAGACCACCCGCAACCGGGTCACCCAGCCTGCGGCCCGCGCGGTGCTGGACGGGCTGACCGCCACGTTCGCGATGAACTCCGGGAACGTGCAGCGCGCCATCACGTTGGCGACGTCAGTGCTGGACGGGCCGGCCGACAGTGACATGGCGGTGGCGTGGGCGGCCAGCGCCGCCGCGCTCTCGTCGGCGCGGATGGGCCGGTTGGGCGACGTTGCGCGGTTCGCCGAAACCGCTGCGGCGGCCGAGCATCCGGGACTCTTGCGATTCACCGTCGGCCTGAGCCAGATCATCGCCCTGCTGATGGCCGGCGAAGTCGGACAAGCCCAGACGTTGGCTCAGCAGTTCACCGACTTCGCCGAGCTGCAGCAGCCGGGGCGGTCCATCGGCGAGTCGTTGCTGGCATACGTATTGCTGTTCAGGGGCGAATTTGCCGCTGCCGCAGCGTTGTTGGAGCCGGCCGCGGCAGAGCTCGAACGCAGCGGCTATTCCTGGGGACCGTTCTCCCTGATGCTGTTGACGACGGCGCTGGCCCGGCAAGGTGACATACCCGGCTCGGCAAAAGCGCTGCGCCGAGCCGAAACCCGGCACGGGACCAAATCGGCGTTGTTCGCCCCGGAGCTCGGCATGGCCCGCGCCTGGACCAGGGTGACCGCGCGGGACAACACCGGCGCGATCAGCGCCGCACGCGAGGCCGCTAGAACCGCCGAGCGGGCCATGCAGTCGACCCTGGCCCTGCTGGCCTACTACGACGCGGTCCGCCTCGGCGATCTGCGCGCGGTCGACCCGCTGGCCCGGCTGGCCGCCGAAATCGATTGCAAAATCGGACATCTGGTGATCCGTCATGCCCGCGCATTGGCCGGCCGTGACGTGGCCGCCCTGAGGGCCGTTGCCGAGGAATTGGCCGCGATCGGGATGGGCGCCGCGGCAGCCGACGCGGCCGCACAGGCTGAGCGCGTCGGCTAGCCACTCAGGTAGGCGCGCAACATCTCCACCGCGGCGGTGATGTTGGCCACCGGCACCCGTTCGTCGCGCTTGTGTGCCAGGTTGGGGTCACCGGGGCCGTAGTTGAGCGCCGGAATACCCAGTGCGGCAAAGCGAGACACATCCGTCCAGCCGTACTTCGCGCGCACCTGGCCGCCGGCGGCCTCGACCAACGCCTTCGCGGGTGGCGCCGTGAGCCCGGGCAGCGCACCGGCGGCCGAGTCGGTCAACTCGATCCGCACGTCGAGTCCGTCGAGCACCTCGTGGACGTGCCGCAGCGCGGCCTGCGGTGACCGGTCCGGGGCGAACCGGAAATTGATCGTCACCGAGGCGGCGTCGGGAATGACGTTGCCCGCCACGCCGCCGTCCACCCGGACGGCCGACAACCCCTCGCGATAAACGCAGCCGTCGATGTCCACGCTGCGCGCAGTGTACGAGGAAAGCCGGTCCAGTACGGCGCCGAGTTTGTGAATAGCGTTGTCGCCCAACCAGGATCGAGCCGAATGCGCGCGAGTCCCGGCGGCGCTGACGACGACGCGCAGCGTGCCCTGGCAGCCCGCCTCGATGAACCCGGCGGTGGGCTCGCCCAGGATCGCCACGTCGGCCGCCAGCCATTCCGGCATTTCACGCTCTAGGCGGCCCAAACCATTTGCGGCCGAATCGATTTCCTCGCAGTCGTAGAACACCAGCGTCAAGTCGTGCGCCGGTTCACCCACGGTGGCGGCCAGGTGCAGAAAGACCGCGTCACCGGATTTCATGTCCGCGGTGCCGCAGCCGTACATCTGGTCGCCCTCGATCCGGCTGGGCAGATTGTCGGCCACCGGGACGGTGTCCAGGTGTCCGGCGAGCAGCACCCTAGACGGCAGGCCCAGCGCCGTACGCGCCAGCACGGCGTTGCCGTTGCGGACGATTTCGAAGCCCGTCGTTTGTGCCCGCAGCGCCGCCTCGACCTCGTCGGCGATGCGCCCTTCGTCGCGTGACTCGCTGGGGATGTCGACCAACGCCGCGGTCAGCGCGACGGGATCTCCGGATAGGTCCAGCACAAGGTCAAGCCTAGCCACCGCGAGCAGACACAGAATCGCACTGCCGCGGGCAGTGGGATGCGATTCTGTGTCTGCTCGGCGGCCAAAGTAACCTGACCGCCGTGACTGGAGCTGCAGGTATTGGCCTGGCGACCCTCGCCTCCGACGGATCTGTCCTGGACGCCTGGTTCCCTGAACCAGAACTGACCGAATCTGACACCACTGCTACCACGCGGGTGGCGTTGTCGGACCTGCCCGCCGTGCTCGGCGCGCTGGTCGGCCGCGACGACGATAGGCAGACCGAGACCATCGCCGTGCGCACCGTCATCGGTGACCTCGACGATCAGGCCACCGACCCTTACGACGCCTACCTGCGGCTGCACCTGCTCTCGCACCGGCTGGTGGCGCCGCACGGGCTGAACGCCGGCGGCTTCTTCGGGGTGCTGACCAACGTGGTCTGGACCAACCGCGGCCCGTGCGCCATCGAGGGCTTCGAGGCGGTGCGGGCGCGGATGCGCCGCCACGGTCCGGTGACGGTGTACGGCGTCGACAAATTCCCGCGGATGGTCGATTACGTGCTGCCGACGGGTGTGCGCATCGCCGATGCGGACCGCGTGCGTCTGGGCGCGCATCTGGCGCCGGGCACCACCGTGATGCATGAGGGCTTCGTCAACTACAACGCCGGCACTCTCGGCGCGTCCATGGTGGAGGGCCGCATCTCGGCGGGCGTGGTGGTGGGCGACGGGTCCGACGTCGGCGGCGGCGCCTCGATCATGGGCACGCTGTCCGGTGGCGGCGAACAGGTCATTTCGATCGGCAAGCGCTGCCTGCTGGGCGCCAACGCCGGGCTGGGCATCTCCCTGGGCGACGACTGCGTGGTCGAGGCCGGCCTGTATGTCACGGCCGGGACCAAGGTCGCGCTGCCCGACGGCACCTCGGTCAAGGCCCGCGAGCTATCCGGTAGCAACAACCTGCTGTTTCGCCGCAACTCGCTGACCGGGGCGGTCGAGGTGGTGTCCCGCGACGGTCAAGGCATCGCGCTCAACGAGGAACTGCACGCCAACTAGCGAAATTAGAGATCGGCGATCGCCGTCGCGCCGGTCTCGGGCAGCAGGTAGGTGCACACCAAACTGGTCCCGACCAGCCCCGCCAGCAGCAGCCCCACCGACCAGCTGCCATAGGCGGCCAGCAGCGTCCCGGCGATGAGCGGCGGGACAGCACCCCCGGCGATGCCACCGAAGTTCACCGCCAGCGCCGAAGCGGTGTAGCGGTAGCGGGTGGCGAACAGCTCCGGGATGAACGACGCGGTGGGTCCCGAGCTGATGCCGACGATGGCGTAGACGCCGATGATCGCCACGGCATAGCCGGTCGGACTGCCGGTCCCGATCAGCGGCATCACTACCAGCGACCACGGCAGGCACGCTCCGAACCCGATCAGCATGATGCGGCGCCGGCCGTACCGGTCCGACAGGATCGCCGAGACCGCGACGGAAGCCATGCTCGCGATACCGCCCAGCACCCCGATGGACAGGATCAGACAGCGCGAGTAGCCGAGATGGTGCAGGGCGTAGCTGGGCAGAAAAGTGCTGGCCATGTACACCATCCCGAACGCCGTCAGGACCGTGCCGGCGGCCAGGGCGACTTGGCGGCGCTGCAGCCGCAGCACCTCCGACACCGGTGCGTCGGGCACCAGGTTGCGGGCCTTCTCCGCCGCGAACACCGGGGTCTCTTCGATGTTGAGCCGCACATACAGGGCGATGAAGATCATCGCCGCGCTGATCAAGAACGGGACCCGCCAGCCCCATTCCACGAACGCCGGGCTGTTCTCGCCGATGGTGTAGTCCACCGCGAGGAAGGTGAGACTGGCGAGCACGGTCGCGCTGCCGCCGCCGATCAGGGTGAACATGCCGTAGCGTCCCCGCTTGTCCGGCGGCGCGTACTCGGCGCTCAGCAACGCCGACCCGGCCCACTCGCCGCCGACGGCGAATCCCTGCAGCAGCCGCAGGGTGGTCAGGATCAACGGCGCGGCGACGCCGATGGCGGCCGTGCTGGGCACCAGCCCCACCGCCACCGTGGAGCAGGCCATGATCAGCAGGGTGGCAATCAGGGTCTTCTTACGGCCCAACCGGTCCCCGTAGTAGCCGAACACCGCAGCGCCCAGCGGGCGGGACAGAAAGGCCGCGGCGAACGTCCCCATGGAAGCGATGGTGGCTACCGTCGCGCTCAGATGCGGGAAGAACACGACCGGGAAAACCAAGGCCGCGGCGGTGCCGTAGATCAGGAAGTCGTAGTACTCGATCGCCGACCCGACATAGCAGGCCACCGCGATGCGTCTCATCGATGTGCCCCTGGGAGCGGGCGCAACCGTCAGCACGGTGACTCCCGGACAGCATTCCCCCGTCGATACACCCTGACGACGTTAAGTGACGCCGCGCCGTCCTGCCCGTCGAAGAACCTGCCAACATGCTGCGAGTCCGGTAACGAATACGCTACGGCCGGTGCGGGTCTCAGAATTCAGACAATAGTTGCTTCTTGAGCACCTTGCCCAACGCGTTGCGCGGCAGCGAATCCACAACCCGCACCTCGCGCGGACGTTTGTGCACCGAAAGTTGTTCGGCGACATACTGGATGAGTTCCTCGGACTTTGTCCCGGGCGAGCCGACGACGTACGCAACGATCCGCTGGCCGAGATCGTCGTCGGGCACCCCCACCACCGCCGCCTCGGTGACGTCCGGATGACCGAGCAGCACGGTCTCGATTTCGCCTGCGCCGATGCGGTATCCGCCCGATTTGATCAGATCGACGGATTCGCGTCCCACGATGCGGTGCATGCCGCCGCTGTCGATGACGGCGACGTCTCCGGTCCGGTACCAGCCGTCCGGCGTGAACGCCTCGGCGGTGGCCTCGGGCCGGTTCAGATAGCCGTCGAACAGTGTCGGACCCCGAACATGAAGACGCCCAACGGTTTCCCCGTCATGGACAGCAAGCTGCCCGTGGTCGTCGACCAGCCGGGTCTGCACACCCGCCAACGGCAGACCGACCCAGCCCGGGCGGCGTTCACCGTCGGCGCGAGTGGACACCGTGATCAGCGACTCCGAGGCGCCGTAGCGCTCGATGGGTCGGTGCCCGGTCAGTTGCTCCAGCCCCTCGAACACCGGCACCGGCAGCGCCGCACTGCCCGAGACCAACAGCCGCGCCGGTTTGAGCGCTTCGGCCGCGGCCCGGTCGGCCACCACGCGCGACCACACCGTCGGGACGCCGAAGTACAGGGTGCCCTTTGCGGCCGCGTATCCGGCTGGCGTGGGTTTCCCGGTGTGCACGAAGCGATTTCCCACTCGCAACGACCCGAGCAGACCCAACACCAGCCCATGGATGTGATACAGCGGTAGGCCGTGCACCAGTACGTCGTCGGGCGTCCATTGCCAGGCTTGCGCCAACGCATCCAGGTCCGCGGCGATGGCCCGCCGGCTGACCTGCACGCCTTTGGGCAATCCCGTTGTGCCCGACGTGTATACGATCATGGCCGGGGAATCTGGCGCTGGTTCGGGATAACGATGCCAGGACCGGGCGTGTAGCCGCACCGGGATGTGCGGCAGGCCTTCGGGCTCGTCGGGCTCCGGCCCAAGCCAGGCCTGGGCACCCGAATCGGTGAGCATGTGGCGGCGTTCGGCGACGCCGACGTCGGCGGGTACCGGTACGACGGGGACGCCGGCGATCAGGCATCCGGTGATCGCCAGCACGGTCGATGCGGTGGGCGTCGCCAGCACCGCGACCCGCTGTGCGCCGGCCACCCGCTCGGCCACCGAAGTGGCCGCGCCGACCAGATCGCTGCGGCTCAGCGTGAAGCCGTCGATCTTGACCGCGTCGGGAATGTCGGTCTGGGTGACGACCGCGGGATTGAGCGAGGTCAGCAGCACGTCAGCGAGGGTATTACGCCGAGCGGACCGGATGCGCCACGGGCCGGGGAAACAGCGGCCGCAGCGCCGCCGGAGGCCGGAACGGCGTCCAGGTCCCCGCCGGCTGGGCCAGCCGGTCCGCGATGGCCCAGATGGTCGCCGGATGGTGGCCGTAGCCGATGTGGCTGCTCAACACCGCGATGTTCTCCGCGCGCTCCGACGACGCGTCGATGCAGGTCTGCCAGGCCACCATGCCGTCGTAGCGCGAGTAGATCGAGGTCGCCGGCACCGGTAGGGGTTCGTTCTCGATCGCCAGCGGCAGCTCGTGCCGCTCGGCGTGCAACCTCGCGAACAGGTTGAAGCTTGCGGTGGCGCGCGACTGGCCGGCGTGCTGCATCCGGTACGGGCTGCCCAGGGTGATCACCTGACGGACCGCCGCCGGATTGCGACGGGCCAACCGGCGCGCGAAGATGCCGCCGAGGCTCCAGCCGATCAGGCTGACCGGCGCGTCGTATCGGGTGTGCAGCTCGTCTAGCAACTCCGAGATGCCCGCCACCACCTTGGGCGTCGGGCCGATATTGACGCCCAGCCCCCAGCCGTGGGCCCGATATCCGAGCCGGCTCAACACCCTGCGCAGCGTGCACGTGGTGCCGTCGCCCGCGAGCAGACCTGGCAACACCAACACGGGGTGCCGATCGCCGACCGGCAGCTTGTGCTGGAGCGGCAGCACGCTGAGCAGCTGGCCGTACTCGACCACCGCCCGCGGGATGTCAGTGAGGTAGAGCCCCAGTGGGGGCGCGGCATCGGTTGTCCGGGCTGGCTCCATCGTCACGCCTCCTCATCCCAGATCTTCATCAGGGTGGCCAGGATCTCCTCACCGCGGCCGAGCCCGGCCAGGTGGCTCTCCTCGGGCAGATGGAACAACTCGGCGTTGGGCAGCCGGGACACCGCGTGCTCCCCGTGCGCGAACGGGATGATGTGGTCGTGGTCGCCGTGCCACCAGCGCACCGGGACTTTCACGTCTGCAAGCCGGAAGCCCCAGTCCCGGGCGAACAGGATGACGTCGTTGAACGGCGCGGCCAGTTGCTTGCGGCTGCCGTTGAGCAGGTCGTCGAGGAACATCGCCTTGAACTCGGGCCGGGTCAGCAGGTGCCGATCGGCTTGCGGGGACAGCAGGGCGTAGATGTCGAGCGCCGGGGAGGCGATCGGCCGTACCGCCTGGATCAGGAGGCTCGCGCCGATGCGCAGCGGGCTGCCGCCGAATTTCAGCAACGGCGCGACGCGCAGACCCAGGTCCATGGCTCCGCCGCTGATCGCGTCGGGTCCCTGCGTGGGCGCGACACCGCCGAGCACGCCGACGGCCACGACGCGCTCAGGCAGTCCGGCGGCACAAGCCAACGTGTAGGGGCCGCCACCGGACAGGCCGACCACCGCCATCTTCTCGATGCCCAGTGTGTCGGCGATGACGCGCAGGTCCTCGGCGAACGCCGAGAGGGTCTCGTATTGATGCGGGGTCGACGAGCCTATGCCCGGACGATCGACGCCGATCAGCCGGACGTTGTGGTGCTCGGCGTAGACCCGCGCCTCGGTCGGGATCTGCCGACGGGCGCCTGGGGTGCCATGCAACCAGAAGACCGCTCGCCCCTGCGGCGCACCGAACTCCGCGAACCCGATCTGGCGGCCTTCACCTACGGCGATGTTTCCTTCGAGCTTGGGTCGGTCGATCGCGACGGCCATGCCAAGCAACCTTTCGTCATCGGATACATCGTTGCATCCGATATCATAACAGTGCCGGGTCCACGTTCAGGAGCTAATCCGCGACCGCGCGCTCTTGGGATCGGTAGCAATCCGCGGCTGGTGAACTCCCCGCATGAAAACGCTCCCGATCTGGACGCTGTCCGTCGCGTCGATATTTGCGGTCGCGACCGGGTGTCCTGCCGTCGGGCACGCGGACGACTCCGCACCGCCCTGCCAGTCCGGACAGGTGGTGGTCGGGGCCTCTCGTACGCAGGCCGCCGCGACGCACCGAGCCGTACTGCTCACCTTCGAGCTGGCGGCCTATGCCCCGCCATGCACGGTCTCCGGCTACCCCGGAGTCGACTCGGGAATTGGGGGTCCACAACTGCATGCACAGCGCACCCTGCGCGGATACCTCGGCGGCCTGCCCACCAGCTTCGACGAGCCTCCGACGATCGCCCTGTCCAAGTCCAGCCCTGCGCACGCGGTGGTGGAAAGCGTCGCCGTCGACGGGAGCGGCGGCCAGTGCCCCAGCTATACCTCGCTGCGCGTGACTCCGCCGGACAACACCGATACGCAGAATGTGCCCGTGGCTATCGACGGTTGCGCATTGCAGGTGCACCCGATCGGCAGCGGGCTCTAACGCTCAGAGCGGCACCCCGATCGCCATCGGCTCCATGTACTGATGCAGCCCACCGACACCGCCGCCCTCCCGGCCCAGACCGCTGAGCTTGAACCCCCCGAACGGCGCGGCACCGGGGCCGATGCCGTTGACCGCGATCTGGCCGGTGCGGATGCGGCGGGCGACACCCACCGCCCGGTCCACGTCCGCGCCGTACACCGCGCCGGACAGGCCGTAGCGTGAGTTGTTCGCGATGGCGACCGCGTCGTCGTCGTCGCGGTAGCGGATCACGCTCAACACCGGCCCGAACACTTCTTCTTGTGCGATTACGGAATCGGCCTGCACCCCGTCCAGAATTGTCGGCTCGAAGTAATAGCCGACGTCCAGGCCCGCCGGCCGGTGGCCGCCGGTGACCAGGCGGGCACCGTCGTCGAGCGCCCCGGCGACGTGGGCCTCGACCCGGCCGCGCTGCGCGTCGCTGATCAGCGGGCCCATTTGCACGTCGGGATCCGTCGGATCCCCGACCTTGACCGCCCGGGCCAGCGCGGCGAGCCGGTCGACCACGTCGTCGTGCAAGGAGTCCGGCAGCAGCAGCCGGCTGTGCAGGATGCAGGCCTGCCCGGCGTGCAGCGAGCAACAGTCGAAGAGCATCTGTTGCAGCATCTCGTCGGTGATTTGCGCGTCGTCCAAGATGATGCACGCCGACTTGCCCCCCAGCTCCAGCAATAGGCGCTTGAGCGTGTCGCCCGCGGCCGACATGACCTGCCGGCCGACCACCGTGCTGCCGGTGAAGCTGACCATGTCGATGCGGGGATCGGTGGTCAGCAGCTTGGCTGCGTCAACTCCCGATGGGGTGACAACGTTAACCACACCCGGCGGGAAATCGGTGTGCTCGTCGATGATCCGGGCTAACGCCAGACCGGCCAGCGGGGTCAGCGGCGACGGCTTGAGTACCACTGTATTACCGGCCGCCAATGCGTGATTGAGCTTCATGACGTTCAGGCAGTGCGGGAAATTCCACGGAGTCAGCACCGACACGACACCGAGCGGCGCGTGGCGCAGCAACGTGGTACCGGCGCCGATGCCGGTGACTTCCTCGTCAGCAAGTTGGGTGGCAAGTTGAGCGGCGTGCATTGACATGAACGCGGCACCGTCGACCTGCATGACCCGTTCGTTGGCGATGCAACCCCATTCCAGTTGGGACAGCGCGAAGAATTCGTCGGCGTGTTTGAGCAGCGCGTCGCCGAGTTGGCTCAAGCAATTGGCGCGGTCCGCTGCGGTCATGTCCGCCCACGGCCCTTCGTCGAAGGCGCGGCGCGCAGCGCCGATCGCCGCACCGACCTGGTTGATGCTCGCGTCCGGGGCGGTGGCGATGACCTGCTCGGTGGCCGGTGAAATGTCTTCGTAGCGACCGTTTTCCGGTTCGACCCACCTCCCGTCGATGTAGAGCTGGTAGGTGTCGATCAGTCCCGGGAGTTCCGTAGCTTGTGGCGCAGTCATCTGCTTCCTCACCCAAAGTCGGTCATCTATCCCCTTGGTGTACACCCACGGGACACGGGCGTCAATTGTCTATCTGCTGAAATACAGACCAAATCAACGGCAGTGTGTCCTTATTGACAGGGACATCCAGCTCAGAGTAGACACGATGCGCAGGACACTTTGTACCTATGTGTCGGATCGGAGGACCGCTCGCCGTGCACACCGACACCCCCCTGCATTCCCCCGACTTCTACGCCGGCGACCCGTACCCGGCCTACCGGGAGCTGCGGGCAAACTCGCCGGTGCACTGGAACGACGTCACTAAATTCTGGGCTCTGCTCAAATACGAGGACATCCGCTACGTGTCCAGCAACCCGGCGCTGTTCACCTCGACCAAGGGCATCTCGATACCGGACCCACAGATGCCCAACCCGGTGCAGGAGGGTGCGCTGATCTTCACCGATCCGCCCCGGCACCGGCAGATGCGCAAACTGATCAACTCGGGCTTCACCCGGCGCCGGGTTGCGATCCTGGAGCCGAAAATCCGCGAGATCGTCAGCGGCATCCTCGACGGGGTCGAGGCCGGCTCCGTGCACGAATTCGCCGAGGAGATCGCCGCCCCGCTGCCGACCCGCATGATCGCCGAACTGATCGGAGCGCCCGCGGAGGACTGGGAACAGTTCCGGGCCTGGTCCGACGCGGCCACCGGTACCGCCGACCCGGAGATCGAACTGGACTCGTTCGTCGCGATCGGCCAGCTCTTCGAGTATTTCCAGAAGCTGATCGCGGCCCGGCGCCAGGAACCCCGCGACGACTTGTTGTCGGTGCTCGCCGAGTCGGAGATCGACGAACATCGCCTCACCGACGAGGACCTGCTGAACTTCTCGTTCCTGTTGTTGGTAGCCGGCAACGAAACCACCCGCAACCTGATTGCGCTCGGCACGCTGGCATTGATCAACCACCCCGACCAGTGCCGTCTGCTGGCGGAGGACCCGACGCTGATTCCCAGCGCGGTCGAGGAGATGCTCCGCTGGACCAGCCCCGTCGTCAGCATGTCGCGCGTCGCCACCGCGGATGTCGAAATCCGCGGCCAACCGATCCGGGCAGGTGATGTGGTGACCATGCTGTACGGGTCGGCCAACCGCGACGAGGACGTATTCGGCTCCAGCAGCGAGGAATTCGACGTGCGACGCCATCCCAATCCGCACATCGCCTTCGGTTGCGGTGAACATTCCTGCATCGGAGCGCAATTGGCGCGACTGGAGGCGACCGTGTTCTTCGACGAATTCCTGCGCCGGTTCCCCAACCTGGAACTCGTCGGCGACGTCGACCGGATGAAGGCCACCATGGTGCCCGGAGTGAAGCGCATGCCGGTCCGGCTGGGGGTCTGAGTCGATGGATCTTGAGTACTCCCCGGAGCAGGAACAGCTGCGCGTTGAGATGCGCGCCACGCTGCAACAGGTCATGACCCCCGAACGCGTCGCGGCGATCGCCGAGAACATCGAAGGCGGTCCGGCGGTGCGCGACTGTGTGCGCGCGCTGGCGGCGGCCAACCTGCTCGGCGTCGGTTGGCCCAAAGAATATGGCGGGCGCGGGTTCTCGGCCATCGAGCAATTCATCTTCTCCGAAGAGGCGCGCCGGGCGGGCGCCCCCATTCCGCTGGTGACGCTCAATACGGTGGGCCCGACGTTGATGCAGCGCGGCACCGAGGAACAGAAGCGAAAGTTCCTGCCGGCGATCCTGGACGGCAGCGTCGAGTTCGCCATCGGTTATTCCGAGCCGGGAGCGGGTAGCGACCTGGCGTCGATCCGCACCACCGCGGTACGCGACGGCGACGAATACGTGATCAACGGCCAAAAGATGTTCACCAGTGGCGCGGCGTATGCGGACTACGTCTGGCTGGCCGTGCGCACCGACCCGAATGCCAAGAAGCACAAGGGGATTTCAATCCTCATCGTGCCGACGTCGTCGCCCGGATTCTCCTGGCAGCCGCTGCACACCATGCCGGGCATTTCCACCTTCTACACGTTCTACGACAATGTGCGAGTGCCCCTCAGCGCGCTGGTCGGCGAGGAGAACCAGGGGTGGCAGCTGATCACCACCCAGCTGAATTTCGAACGCGCGGCCCTAGGCAACCTCGGCGCCCTCGAGCCGCTCTTCGAGAAGACCCTGGATTGGGCCACCACCACCGAGCTCGACGACGGCCGCGTCATCGACCAGCCGTGGGTCCAGCTCGCGCTCGCCCGGGTCGAGGCTCAGGTCGCGGCATACAAGCTCGTAAATCTGCGGGTGAACGCGGCCATGACCAAGGGGGTGTTGAACATGGGTGAGGCGTCGGCGGCCAAAGTGTTCGGCACCGAGCTCACCCAGCAGGTCGCCCGGCAGCTGCTGGAAGTCCTCGATGGGAACGGGGTACGCCGCGGCGCGGACGCTCCGCTGCGCGGCGCACTGGAAACCGCGTACCGGCAAGCCGTGATCAACACCTTCGGCGGCGGGGCCAACGAAATTCAACGCGACATCATCGCCATGGCCGGGTTGGGCATGCCACGCGCCCCCCGTGACCTGCGAGCCACAACGAAATAGTAAGGAAGGCAAGGTAGATGACAGACACCGAGCTGCTGAGCAAGGTGCGCGCGCTCGTCGGGAAACCGACCGGCGGGAGCGGAAAGCCATCGGTGGCGCCCGATCCGGTCAACCAGCCGATGATCCGGCACTGGGCCTATGCGCTCGCCGACTTCAACCCGGTGTACATCGACCCGGAATTCGCGGCGACGTCCAGGTTCGGCGGCATCGTCTCGCCACCGGTGATGCTGCAGACCTGGACGATGCCGGCGCCCAAGCTCGAGGGCATCGGTGAGCGCGGCGGCGCGCCAATGGAGATCAAGTCGAATCCCACGGCGTTCCTCGACGAAGCCGGTTACACCAGCACGGTGGCCACCAACTCGGAATTCGAAATCGAACGCTACCCGCGGCTGGGCGACGTGATCAGCGCGACGACGGTCTACGAATCGGTGTCCGACGAAAAGACCACGGCGCTGGGGACGGGGTTCTTCCTGACCTGGCTTACCACCTACACCGACCAGCACGGTGAGGTGCTGGGCCGGCAGCGTTTCCGGGTACTCCGATTCAGGCCGGCGAACTGATGGCGACGCGGCTGCCTCCGACGATCAGCGCGGACACCAAGTTTTTCTGGGATGGCCTGCGCGAGAATAAACTTCTGATCCAGCAGTGTGACGGCTGCGGCACGCTGCGCCATCCGCCCCGGCCGATGTGCCCGCAGTGCCGATCGCTGGACTGGACGGCTATCGAGTCGAGCGGCCGCGGCACCGTGTACAGCTACGTGATGCCGCACCAGCCGCGGTTTCCGTTCTTCGACTATCCCTATGTCGTCGCGCTGGTCGAACTGGAGGAGGGTGTGCGGCTGGTGTCCAACCTGACCGACATCGATCCGGCGGACATCACCGTCGGGATGCCGGTCGAGGTCTATTTCCAGACGTTCGACGGAGACCTTGCCCTGCACCAATTCCGGCCGCGCGGGTAGACATCATGGATTTCACGTTCACCGAAGAGCAGGAGACGATCGCCAAACTCGCCCGGGACCTGTTCGAGCGCCGCGCCACCCCGGAGCGGCTCACCGAGCTGGAAGCCGGTGATGTCCGGTATGACGAGGCATTGTGGCAGGAACTGGCCGCCGCCGACCTGCTCGGCACCGCTTTGCCGGAATCGGTGGGCGGTAACGGCGGTGGGTTCGTCGAACTCGGCGTCCTGCTCGCCGAGGTCGGCTGGAGCGTGGCCCCGGTGCCCGTTTACGCCACGCTGGTACTGGGCGCCGACCCGATTGCCCGACACGGGACCCCCGATCAGCGGAGCCGATTCCTGCCCGACGTCGTTGCAGGAAAACGCATTCTGACGGCCGCGCTGACCGAACCGGGTCGCTCGGACCCGACCCGCCCGGCAACCAACGCGCGCCGCGACGGGCCGAACTGGCGGCTGGACGGGGTCAAGGAGTTGGTGCCGGCCGCCCAACTTGCCGACACGGTGTTGATCCCGGCTCGCACCGACGATGGCGATGTCGGACTGTTCCTGCTCGCGACCGACGCGAACGGGGTGGACATCCGTCCGGCGAAGACCACCCACCGCGAGCCGCATGCCGACGTATCGCTGGACGGCGCAACCGTTTCCGACGATGACCGCCTCGCCGGCGGGATCGACTCGCTCTACACGCGCGCCCTGATCGCCCTGTGCGCCATCCAACTCGGTGTCGCGGATCGGGCTTTGCACATCGCGGCCCGCTACACCACCGAGCGCGAGCAGTTCGGCCGGCCGATCGGCAGCTTCCAGGCCGTCCAGCAACGGATGGCCGACGCATTCATCGACGTCGAGGCGATCCGGTGGACCACCTGGCATGCGGCGTGGCTGGTTGCCAACGGGCGCCCGGCCGATCGGGCGGCGCGCATCGCGAAGTTCTGGGCCGGTGAGGCCGGCGCGCGAGTCGCCGCCACGGCTCAGCAGGTCCACGGCGGCATCGGCATCGACACCACCTATCCTCTGCACCGCTACTTCCTGTGGGCGAAGTACAACGAGCTCATCCTCGGTTCGGCGTCCCAGCAACTTGCCTGTCTCGGTGCGACGTATTCGGAAGGACAAGCATGACTACCACCGCAACCTCGACCCGGAAAACCCTGGCGTGGCAGGAGATCTCGGAAGGTGACGAGGTCACAGCTCTGGAGGTCCCGATTACCACCACCATGATCGTCGCGGGCGCGATCGCGTCGCGTGACTTCATGCCGGTACACCACGACCGCGACTACGCCAACAAGCAGGGCTCGCCGAATCTGTTCATGAACATTCTGACCACCAACGGGTACTGCGTGCGATTCCTCACCGAATGGGCGGGGCCGGAGGCGATGGTCAAGAAACTGTCGATTCGCCTTGGCGTGCCGAGCTTTCCGGACGACCCACTGCGTTTCAGCGGCTCGGTGACCGGTAAGACCGAAGGCACGGGTGGTGAGAATTTCGTCGAGGTCACGTTCCAGGGAGCCAACAGTCTCGGCAACCACGTCTCGGGCACCGCGGTGCTCAGCCTGCTCGACAAGACCTCGGAAGGGGGCCAGGCGTGAGCAGCGCGCTGCCCGGCGCCGCAGCAATCGTCGGGATCGGTCAGACCGAATTCTCCAAGGAATCCGGCCGCAGCGAACTTCAATTGGCCTGTGAGGCGGTCAGTGCAGCGCTGGACGACGCCGGGCTGGCGCCCAGCGACGTTGACGGCATGGTCACGTTCACCATGGACTCCAGCGACGAGATCGACATCGCGCGCAACGTCGGCATCGGTGACCTGAGCTTCTTCAGCCGGGTGCACCACGGCGGCGGGGCGGCCGCGGGCACCGTGGTACACGCCGCGATGGCGGTCGCCACCGGTGTCGCGGACGTGGTGGTGTGCTGGCGCGCCTTCAACGAGCGTTCCGGCTTCCGGTTCGGCGGCAGCGGACGCACCAGCGCCGAAACGCCGTTGTTCATGGCGCATTACGCGCCGTTCGGGCTGATCACTCCGGCCGCGTGGGTCGCCATGCACGCCCAGCGCTACATGTCGACCTACGGCGTCACCAACGAGGACTTCGGCCGTATTGCGGTCGTGGACCGCGCGCACGCGGCCCGCAACCCGGATGCGTGGTTCTACGAACGGCCGATCACGCTGGAAGACCACCAGAATTCGCGGTGGATCATCGAGCCGGTGTTGCGTCTGCTGGACTGCTGCCAGGAGAGCGACGGCGGTGTCGCGCTGGTGGTGACCAGCGCCGAACGAGCTCGAGATCTTCGCCAGCCGCCGGCGATCATCACCGCGGCGGCCCAGGGCGCGGCGGCCAACGGCGAGATGATGACGAGCTACTACCGCGACGACATCACCGGGCTCCCCGAAATGGGTGTGGTGGCCGACCGGTTGTGGCGTGATTCCGGCCTCAAGCCCCAGGACATCCAAACCGCCTTCATCTACGACCATTTCACGCCGTTCGTATTCAGCCAGCTGGAGGAACTCGGCTTCTGCGGGCGCGGCGAGGCCAAGGACTTCGCCACCGTCGAGCGGCTGTCGCTCGGTGGCGAGTTCCCGATCAACACCAATGGCGGACTGCTCGGTGAGGCCTATATCCACGGAATGAACGGCATCACCGAAGGTGTTCGTCAGGTGCGGGGCACTTCTTACAACCAGGTGGAGAATGTCGAACACGTGCTGGTGACGTCCGGGACGGGCGTGCCCACCAGCGGGCTGATTCTGGCCAGATCCAGCTAGGTTTGCTGATGACCCAGGCGACCTCCACCGAAACTCGTGACCTCATCCTCGAGTCCGCTTATGCCTGCTTCCGCAAGCACGGATTATTGAAGACGACGATCGTCGATATCGCCCGCCTGGCCAACGTCTCCCGCAGCACGATCTATGAATACTTCCGGGACAAGGGCGAGATCTTGGAGGCTTGCGCCGAACAAGCCTCCGAGCAGTTTTACCGGGAGATGTCCCGAGCCATGGACCGCGGCCGCTCACTGGAGGAAAAGCTCTCCAACGCAGCGGTTTTCGTGTCGCAGGCGCGACGGGCGATCGCATCCGAGGAATACTTCGACGAGGATGCGATCAGCCTGCTGCTCACCAAGGACGCAGCCGTGCTGCTGCGAGAATGCATCGACTTCTTCGCGCCATACCTTTCGGCGGCCAAGCTCACCGGCGAGGTCCGCAAGGATCTCGATGTGCAGGCGGCCGGTGAATGGTTCGCACGAATCCTGTTCTCGCTCTTCAGCACCCTGTCCCCGGTCCGGGACATGGACGACCCCGAGGTGGTCGCCGAGTTCGTCAGCTCGTTTGTGGTGCGCGGCTTCGCCGCCGAACGCGCGCGGCCGCGGCGGGCGACGTAGCGTTACGACCCGGCCACTCCGTCGCTACCGAACAACCGCCCGCCCGATCCGCCAGCGCCGCCCGGTTGGGTTCCGCTGCCGTTGCCGCCGTTACCGCCGTTGCCGATCAGCAGCGCGTTTCCGCCGCTGCCGCCGTTGTTGCCGTTGGCGCCACCGGTGCCCGCATTGCCGCCATTGCCGCCCCAGCCGTACAGCAGACCGCCGTCGCCGCCGCTGCCGCCCGCCCCGTTCAGGATGCCGCTCCCCCCGCCCGAGCCGCCGGCTCCGCCCGCACCGATGATCCAGGCGGCACCGCCGAATCCGCCGTTGCCGCCGTGCAATTGGCCGAACCCGCCGGTACCGCCCGACCCGGCGTCGCCGATCACCCCGCTTCTGCCGCCGGAGCCGCCCGCGCCGCCCACCTCGCCAGTGCCGGTGCCGCCGGTCCCGCCGTTTCCTCCGCCGCCATACAGCGACCCACCCCCGCCGCCGCTGCCCCCGGCTCCACCCACGTCGTTGCCCATACCGCCGGTGCCGCCGGCGCCGCCCTTACCGATCCACTGCGCTGAGCCGCCCTGACCACCTAACCCGCCTTGCGTGGTGAGCCCGTCGCCTCCGGCTCCCCCGGCACCGCCGTCACCGATCAGCCCGCCACCGCCGCCGTATCCGCCGGTGCCGCCGACGCCACCGGTGCCACCGGCCCCGCCGGTCCCTCCGCTGCCGACCAATCCCGCCGCACCACCCGCGCCACCTGCTCCGCCGTCGAGGACAGAGCCCACGCCGCCCGTGCCACCGGTCCCGCCGTTGCCATAGAACAGCCCGCCGAGGCCGCCGGATCCCCCGGACCCCCGCCCTGCCGGTGCCGCAACCCGCCGTTGCCGCCGTGACCGAAGAGGACCGCGTCGCCACCGGCACCGGCGATGCCCCCCGGAACCACTATGGTGCCGGTGCCGCCATTACCGCCGGCGCCGCCATTGCCATACAGGATCCCGCCGATACCGCCCCTACCGCCGGCGGCCCCGGCGCCACCACCGCCGCCCGGGCCGCCGTTACCGATCAACCCGGCGCTACCGCCATTGGTGCCTGCCACTCCCGCGGTTGTACTGGTGTACCCGGCGCCACCATTGCCGTACAGAATTCCGCCGGCGCCACCGGCCTGCCCCGCCGTGGTCGCGTTGGCCCCATCGCCGATCAGCGGGCGCCCAAAGACAAGCTGAGTCGGGGTGTTGATGGCGATGAGCAACTGCTGCTGGAACATCTCGAGCGGGGAGACGCTCGCGGCCTCCGCACCCGCATAGGTGGCCGCCGCGGCGTCGAGCGCTTGCAGGAATTGTTGCCGAAACGCTTCGGCTTGCGCCGCGAGCGTTTGATAAGCCTTGCCCTGCACGGAGAACAGCGACGCGATGGCCAGCGACACCTCGTCGGCACCCGCCGCCAGTATCCGCGTCGTCGGGACGACGGCCGCGGCATTGGAGGCGGTCAGCGCCGACCCGATATTCGTCAACTCTCCCGCGGACGACGCCAATATCTCCGGGACCACCATCAGAGTCGACATCGCGGCCCTCCTCAACGGCCAGCACTATCGGCATCAAGCATAAGCTCGTAGGGCCCGCAGAAAGAATCCTAAATTTGCTGGTCGCTCGGCTAACCGCCGCATGAAATACCCGTACCACTCGGTGCCGAACGGCACGTACACCCTTACCTGGTTGCCGGCCCGGGCCAGACGCCGCTGTTCGTCGTCGCGGATGCCGTAGAGCATCTGGTATTCGAATTCCGTTTGGTTGTACGCGAATTCGCGAGCCAGTCGCGGGACGGCTTCGAGGATCAGCGGATCGTGCGAGGCGACCATCGGATACCCGCGACCCGCCATCAACACCCGCAGGCAGCGGAGGTAGGAGTCGGTGATCTGATCGTCGGCGCGGTACGCCACCGATGCGGGCTCATCGTAGGCGCCCTTGCACAGTCGCACCCGAGCTCCAACGGCGGCCAATTCTTCGCAATCGGCGAGGGTGCGGCGCAGGTAAGCCTGCAGAACCGTACCGAGCCAGGGGAAGTCGACCCGCAGATCACCGGAGATCGACAGCGTCGAGTCGGTCGTGGTGTGGTCTTCGGCGTCCACCGTCACCCACACGCCGAGCTGACTGGCCCGCTCGCAGATGGTCCGCGCATTGTCCAGCGCGATCTTCTGACCATCGCGATCCAACGCCTGCCCCAGCGCCGAAAGCTTGACCGAGACTTCCAGCGGACGGACCCCGTCGCTCGGCGAGTCCCCACCCAACGCGTCGAGCAACTCGAGATAGGCCCGCACCGTAGCCGCTGCGCCGTCGGCGTCGTCAACGTTCTCACCGAGGAAATCTACGCTGACAAAGCGGCCGGAATCTCGCAGTGCGGCAACGACAGTCAGTGCTTCTGGGATGGTTTCTCCGGGCACGAACCGGTGCACCACCCGCCGGGTGAGCGTTGACCGCTGCAGCGCCCGGCGTAATCCGTCGGCTCGACTGGCCGCGAGCAGGGCCGGCCGTACGGTGTGCGCAAACAGGCCGCTCATCACTCGGCAGCCATGTGTGGGTAGGTGTGGTCGGTGGCCGGCACAAACGTCTCCTTGATGGTGCGCGCCGACGTCCAGCGCAGCAGGTTGAGCAGCGAACCGGCCTTGTCGTTGGTGCCCGAACCACGTGAGCCACCGAACGGTTGACGTCCAACCACCGCGCCGGTCGGCTTGTCGTTGATATAGAAGTTGCCCGCCGCGAACCGCAGTCGCTGCAGCGCGGTGCGCACTGCCGCGCGATCGTCGGCGATCACCGCTCCGGTCAACGCGTACCGCGAACCGGTGTCAACCACATCGAGGATCCGCTCGTACTGGTCATCCGGGTAGATGTGCAGTGCCAGCACCGGACCGAAGTACTCGGTGGCGAACGCCTCGTCGGTGGGGTCATCCGACAGCAGCACGGTGGGGCGCACGAAATACCCTTCACCGTCGTCGTATTCGCCGCCGACCGCGATCGTCATCCTGGGCGCGCCTTTCGCCCGTTCGATGGCGTCCACGTTCTTGACGAAAGCACGCCGGTCGATCAGCGCACCGCCGAAATTGGACAGGTCGGTGACATCACCGTAGCTGAGTTCGGCTGCCGCGCCGAGGAATTCGTCTCCCATCCGCTGCCATACCGAGTGTGCGACGAAGGCCCGGGACGCGGCCGAGCACTTCTGGCCCTGGTAGTCGAAGGCGCCCCGAATCAGCGCGGTGCGCAGCACATCCGGGCGGGCCGAAGCGTGCGCAACCACGAAATCCTTACCGCCCGTCTCACCGACGAGTCGTGGATAACTCTGGTAATGACCGATGTTGGCCCCCACCTCCCGCCACAGGTGCTGGAAGGTGGCGGTCGACCCGGTGAAGTGAATGCCGGCCAACCGCGCGTCACTTAGCGCCACATCCGAGACCGCCAGACCGTCGCCGGTGAGCATGTTGATGACGCCAGGCGGCAACCCTGCCGCCTCGAGCAACCTCATCGTCAGGTAGGCCGACAGGGTCTGCGTGATCGACGGCTTCCACACCACGGTGTTACCCATCAGCGCCGGTGCCGTGGGCAGATTGGCGGCGATTGAAGTGAAGTTGAACGGGGTGATCGCGTACACGAAGCCGTCCAGCGGCCGGTAGTCACTGCGGTTCCATTCCCCCGGGCCGCTGACAGGCTGCTGGGCCAAGACCTGGCGGGCAAAGGCGACGTTGAACCGCCAGAAGTCGATCTGTTCGCAGGGCGCATCGATCTCGGCCTGGTACACGGACTTGGACTGGCCGAGCATGGTTGCGGCTGCGATCTTCTCGCGCCAAGGCCCGGCCAGCAGGTCGGCCGCTCGCAGGAACACCGCGGCGCGTTCCTCGAACGGCGTGGCAGACCACTCCGCCTTCGCCGCCACCGCGGCCTCCACGGCGGCGGACGCGTCGGCGTGCACAGCGTTGGTGAGGGTCCCCAACTTGGCCGCATGCCGGTGCGGCTGAACCACGTCAATCCGTTGCCCCTCACCCATGACGTGCCGTCCGGCGATGACGTGCGGCAGATCGATCGGATTCTCGGCCAGGGCTGCCAGCTCGCCACGCAGTCGGTCACGTTCGGGTGAGCGCGGTGCGTAGTCGTGCACCGGTTCGTTGACCGGCGTCGGCACCTGAGTGATCGCGTCCATACGGCCAGGGTCCCCTGGTTGGTAGCCCGAACTGTTAGCCGATCAGACAACATGGGCTGCCCGCTCTAGTAGAATCCGACAACATGGGTAGGCCGGGAGTAAGCCTCGGCAAACTGCTGCTCGCGCTCGACGCAACGATGGTGAGCCTGGTCGAGGCGCCTCGCGGTCTGGACCTGCCGGTGGCGTCGGCGGCCTTGATCGACTCCGACGACGTCCGGTTGGGTTTGGCGACAGCGGCCGGCTCGGCCGACGCCTTCTTCCTGCTAGGGGTCTCGCAGGCCGAAGCGTTGCGCTGGATCCGCAACCAGGTGGACGCCCCGGTGGCCATCTTCACCAAGGAGCCGTCGGAGGCATTGACCGCCGCGGCGGTCCAGGCCGGGTCAGCGGTCGTCGCCGTGGAGCCGCAAGCCCGCTGGGAGCGGGTATATCAGCTGGTCAACCACGTACTCGCGCATCACCGGGGCGCCGACCCGCAGGAGGACTCCGGCACCGATCTGTTCGGGTTGGCGCAGTCCCTGGCCGATCGGATCCACGGCATGGTCAGCATCGAGGACGCACAGTCACATGTGCTGGCCTATTCGGCATCCAACGACGAAGCCGACGAGCTGCGGCGGCTGTCGATTCTCGGTCGGGCCGGGCCGCCCGAGCATCTGCAGTGGATCGGCCAATGGGGCATCTTCGACGCGCTGCGAGCGGGCGACGAGGTGGTGCACGTCGCCGAACGGCCGGAGCTGGGACTGCGCCCACGCCTGGCCATCGGCATTCATCAGCCCGCTGAGAGTCCGCGGCATTCCCCGGTGTTCATGGGCACGATCTGGGTGCAACAGGGTCTACAGCCGCTGGCTGAAGATGCCGACGAGATGCTGCGGGGCGCGGCGGTGCTGGCCGCCCGCGTCATGGCCCGGCTGGCGGCCCGGCCGTCCACGCATGCCCGGCGGGTGCAGCAACTACTCGGCCTGCGCGCGGACGACGCCGTCGACGTCTCCGCCATCGCCCGCGACCTCGGCATGTCGATCGACGCAACAGGCGCCCTCGTGGGGTGGGACTCGGCGACGGCCAATTCTCGGTTGACCGATGCTTTAGCGTTGAGTGCCAGTGCATTTCGCCGGGACGCCCAGGTGGCATCGAACCGTTCCAGGATTTACGTGCTATTGCCCCAGGTAACCTCCAGCCGATCATTGCACTCCTGGGTCCGCGGCACCATCGCCGCCCTGCGGACCGAATTGGGCGCGCAATTGCGTGCAGTGATTGCCACCCCGATCGCCGGACTGGCTGCCGTCGCTGCGGCGCGCAGCGAGGTGGACCGGGTGCTGGACAGCGCCGCACGCCATCCGGTTTCCATCGGTCAGGTCACCTCGCTGGCCGAAGCGCGTACCACCGTGCTGCTCGACGAGATCGTCACGATGATCGGCAATCATCCTCGGCTCGTCGACCCACGGATAGGTGAGTTGCGCGAACGGGATCCGGCATTGGTCGAAACATTGCGGGTGTACCTGGACAGCTTCGGCGATGTCGCCACGGCCGCACACGCGTTGCGGGTACATCCCAATACGGTGCGCTACCGGATCCGGCGCATCGAGCAGCTGTTGGCGACGTCCTTGACGAATCCCGATGTACGGCTATTGTTTTCGCTCGGGCTTCGGGTTGATGCCTACTAGCGTGAAGGTGCGGACGCGGCCGGGCACCGACGCATGGCACATGGACAGCAGCGGCTCGGACATCTCTTCGGCCAGAACGACTTCCACCGGGCCGGAGTCGCCGGCGAGCAACACGCGGATCCGATGCTCGGCGCGCTGGACATCAAGCGGTGACAACGCGGCGATCCGATCCTCTCCGGACGCCGCCCGCACAAAGTACTGTGCCGCCTGAACCGGGTGCGGCAGGCAGGTGCGCCCCCGCAGGAACCTGTTGTCCAGTCGTCCGTCGAAGTACAGCCGGACAAGTCCGGCAGCATCGGCCGAGTCAACCCGCCCGTAGCACAACCCTTCGGGCAGAACCAGCATGGTTGCAGCGAACCTGTCCCCACCCAGATGCGAACACTCCCAGGTCAATTCGGGATATTCCGCAGCGATCGCCGCGGTCGCGGCGCGACCGCGCACCGCGCAGCACTGGTCGTGCTTGCCATGGGCGCAGACCGCAATCAACGGAGTGGTCAAGGGTCGGCCATCGGAACCGTCGAGCGCGATGTCGAGATACTCCTGCGGCCCGCTGACCTCACCGTGATGCAACTCCTCCGCACCCTCGTCCGACCGCGCCAGAAACCAGCGCCATCGGGGCTGCGCGGGACGGCGGCCGGGTTTGCGTATCGCGGCGACCCGCATCCCGGCCGCCTCGACGCGCCGGGCGATCGCGCGACCCAGCTTGGGGTCGAGGATCGTCTCGGAATTCAAAAACGCTGAATGTCCCCAGGCGCCCGGTATTTCGAACATGGCCCAGGCATGGCCGGCCGATGCCGTGCCGTACATCGGGTCGTTGCGAGCCAGTGATTGGTCACTGCACGGGGAGCGCTTCCCAGCGGCCATTCCCACTCATTCCCGGCCTGGCGCGGGTGACACGACGGCCTCACGCAGCAACCGCCGAATCAGCACCGTCGCGTCGTCGCGGTCCAGACCAGGTGTGGACCCCGCTTCGATCGTCGCCCCCTCGTGCAATGCCCGGATCGCCGGCGCGCACGCCTGCGGGAAGGTCATGGTCCGGTCCGGGAGTCGCAGAACCAGACGGCCGCCGTCGTTTTCGATCGTTCCGCCCAGCCCGTGCCGCCACTGAACCGGCGTACTCCCGGCCGACTCCGCCGCCCGCAAGGAAGCCAGCGGCCGGACCGGGGCCGGCCGGGTGCGCTGCGCGTGGCGCCGCGTCAAGCGCGCCGCCGCTTGCTCGCCGATCTCGGTCGCGTTCTGGCGCATCCACTCGGCCGCCTCGGCCATGACTTTGGTTGTCATTGCGGCCATTTCGTCACGGTCGGTGGGATCAGCCCCCAGCGGCAAGGAACGGCGGAACTCCCCGGAGACGGCGAGGGCGTCCACCACGGCCTGCATCACGTCCAGCTGGGTCACCGGAGCGACACCCACGGTGAGATGGATCGTTGTCGAATCCGTCGAATGCGCCGAATGCAGCCAGCCCCGCGGCAGATACAGCGCGTCGCCGGCGGCCAGCACGGTGTCGATAACCGGCTCCCCTGCTGCGCGTTCGGCGATCGCCCCGCGGTGGTCGGTCCACGGCTGCGACGGCAGTGGGTCCGGATGCACGGGGTCGTGGACCACCCATCGCTTCTCCCCCGCGATCTGCAGCACGAAGACGTCGTGAACGTCGTAATGCGGATCGAACCCGCGGCTGTTCGGCGGCGTGATGTAGGCGTTGGCCTGCACCGGGTGACCCAGGTCGTCGACCATGCCGCGTACGAAGTCGATGACGGGCGGCCACAGGCGATGCAAACCCTGCAGCACGATCGTCGCACCGGCCGCGAACTGGGTCAGCACCTTCGCCGAGTCCACCTGGTCGGGCATCTCGGCGCCGAACCCTCCGGGGCCGAGATAGCACTCCCGCGCCAACAAGTCGCCGCGTTTGGCCATCCGGATGAACGGTGCCCGAACCCCACGTTCGGCGATCAGCTCGTCCACCGCCGCCGGGGACAGTAGATCGCTGAAGTCCCGCGGCAGGGCGCCGGCCCGGCTGAGCAACGGCCGGCGCCCCCAGTGTTCCGCGGCGAACGATTCGAGACCAGTGGCGACGCAGCGAGTCAGCATCGCCGATCGTTCACGCCGTCCCGTCCGCGCCGCCGTCGTGACCCTCCGGGTTCGACCCACCGTCGGCCGGGCCTTCGCCCGCGGTGCCGTCCGCACCACCGTCGTGGCCTTCCGGGTTCGACCCGCCGTCAGCTGGGCCTTCGCCCGCCGAACCGTCCGCGCCGCCATCGTGGCCCTCGGGGTTGGAGCCGCCGTCAGCGAGGCCCTCCCCGCCGTTGCCTGTGGTGGTGATGTCCTCGTCGTCGAGTGGCATGGTGATTCCCTTCGTTTCGGTGCAAGACTGCTGCCCTTAGGTTGTTTCCCGCGAATTCGACGGCCAAACGGCGAAACACCGGCCAATTCCCGAATCACTTACTGCCGCAACATCGACCGTGGCACGCACGGTCGGCAAGAGTTATCTTCAGCATGAGGCTAAATGGCTGTGTTGCACACGTTTTCACTGCCGCTAGGCTGCGTGGGTGGCCGATCATCCGTCGTCGTACCTGGTGCTGGCATCGCAGCGCAGCGGCAGCACGCTGCTGGTGGAATCCCTGCGCGCTACCGGCGTGGCCGGCGAGCCGCAGGAGTTCTTCCAGTACCTGCCTACCACCAGCCAGTCCCCACAGCCGCGGGAATGGTTCGCCGATGTCGACGATGAGTCGATCCTGGCACTGCTCGATCCGTTGGACGAAGGAAAGCCCGACCTCGCACCGGCCGAAATCTGGCGGGACTACATCCGCACCGTGGGCCGTACCCCGAACGGCGTGTGGGGCGGCAAGCTGATGTGGAATCAGACGCCGCTGCTGCTGGAGCGGGCCGCCGGCCTGCCCGACCGATCCGGCGAGGGCCTGCTGTCCGCCATCCGCGACGTCGTCGGTGAGGATCCGCTGCTGATCCACATCCACCGCCCGGATGTGGTGTCCCAGGCGGTGTCGTTCTGGCGCGCCGTGCAGACCCGGGTGTGGCGGGGCAGACCGGACCCGGTCCGCGATGCCCGTGCGACCTATCACGCCGGGGCGATCGCTCACGTCGTCAAGATGCTCCGCGCCCAGGAAGAAGGCTGGCGGAACTGGTTCATCGAGGAAAAGGTCGAACCGATCGAAATCTCTTACCCGGTGTTGTGGCGCAACCTCACTCAGGTGGTGGCCGACATCCTGGAGCGGTTGGGCCTCGACCCGCGATTGGCGCCCGAACCGGTGTTACAGCGCCAAGCCGACCAACGTTCCGACGAATGGGTGGACCGCTACCGGGTGGATGCGGAGAAGGAAGGATTACCAACATGACCGTCCACGTTGAGACACGCCGCGTTGACGAACTGCGGCTGCTGGAAGCCGAGGCGGTGCACATCATCCGCGAGGTCGTTGCCGAACTCGAGCGGCCCGTCCTGCTGTTCTCCGCGGGCAAGGACTCGATTGTGCTACTTCGATTGGCGGAGAAGGCTTTTCGTCCGGTTCCGTTGCCATTTCCGGTCATGCATGTCGACACCGGCCACAACTTCCCCGAAGTCATCGAGTTTCGCGACCGCCGGGTTACCGGTCAGGGTCACAAATTGATCGTCGCTTCCGTCCAGGAATCGATCGACAGGGGCCGGGTGCCGGATCCGGGTCCCGGCGCGTCACGCAACCGGGCACAGACCCGCACCCTGCTCGACGCGCTGGAGGAGGGCGGCTTCGACGCGGCGTTCGGCGGTGCCCGCCGCGACGAGGAACGCGCTCGCGCCAAGGAACGAATCCTTAGTTTCCGAGATGAATTCGGCCAGTGGGACCCGCGCGCCCAGCGGCCCGAGCCGTGGACGCTGTACAACGGCCGGATCAAGAAGGGCGAGCAGGTCCGGGTGTTCCCGTTGAGCAACTGGACCGAGCTCGACATCTGGCGTTACATCGAGCTGGAAGGCCTTGAGATACCGTCGATTTACTACGCGCACGAACGCGAGGTGTTCGAACGCGATGGCATCCTGCTGGCGGTCTCCGAGTACGCCAGTCCGCAGAACGGCGAAACCGCCAACACCGAATGGGTGCGCTATCGCACGGTCGGTGACCTGACCATCACCGGAGCGGTGCGGTCCAAAGCCACCGACATCAGCGGCGTCATCCGGGAGATCTCCGCGGCAACGGTGTCCGAGCGCGGCGAAACCCGAGCCGATGACCGCACTTCGGCGGCTGCAATGGAAGACCGCAAGCGAGAGGGGTACTTCTGATGACTGTCTCCGACCAGACTGACAAGGCCGAGAAGATCGTGCACCCCAAGGGCGTGACGAGGCAGCTACTGCGCATCACCACCGCCGGCTCGGTGGACGATGGCAAGAGCACCCTCATCGGGCGACTCCTGCACGACACCGACAGCCTGCCGCTGGACCACCTGGAAGCTGTCACGGACGAAGAGGGGGTGGCCGACCTGGCCGCGCTCTCGGACGGGCTGCGGGCCGAACGCGAGCAGGGCATCACCATCGATGTGGCCTATCGCTTCTTCTCCACCGAAACCCGTAGCTACATCCTGGCCGACACACCCGGCCACGAGCGCTACACCCGCAACATGTTCACCGGTGCCTCCAACGCGCACGTGGCGATCCTGCTGGTCGACGCCCGGGCCGGGGTGCTGAGGCAGACCCGACGGCACGCACGCATCGCAAAGTTGTTGGGGATCAACCACTTTGTCGCGACAGTGAATAAGATCGACCTGGTCGACTTCGACGAAGGCGCGTTCCAGAAGGTCGCGGACCAACTGGAGCAGGTAGCCGGTCGACTGGGCGCGGTCGACATCACCGTCATCCCGATCGCCGCCAAGCACGGCGACAACGTCGTGCATCGCTCCGATCGCACCCCGTGGTACGACGGCCCCACCCTGCTCGAGTATCTGGAAGGCGTCGAGTTGGCCGCGCCACAGGCCGAGGCCTCGCGGCTGCGACTGCCGGTGCAGTGGGTGTCACGTCCCACCGACAATGTGCGCCGCCGCTACACCGGACGGCTCGCGGCCGGCACCCTCAGCGTCGGAGATTCGGTGGTGTCGCTGCCCGCCGGCACCCGCTCGGAGGTGACGGCTCTGGACACGCTGGACGACGAGCGCACGACTGCCGTTGCGCCCCTGTCTGTTTCGATTGAACTCGCGGACGACATCGACGTCGGTCGCGGTGACGTGTTCGTCAGCGGTGCCGAGGATGCCGCGCTGCCGGTGCTGGCGCGCGAAATCGACGCCAACGTGTGCTGGTTCATCGACTCCCCGCTGCGCGCCGGTGACCGGCTGGCGCTGAAGCAGACCACCAAGACCGTGCGAGCGACGGTGCAGGAGCTGCACACGCGATTGGACCCCGAGACGCTCGACGAGTTGGATCAGCCGGTCGAGTTGACGCTCAACGACATTGGCACGGTGACGTTGCGGACCAGCTCGGTCATCATCGCCGACCCTTACGACGACAACCGCGACAGCGGCTCGTTCATCCTGATCGACGAGACCAGCAACGACACCGTCGGTGCAGGCACCATCATCGAGGCACGCGAGGTCAAGCCGGGCACCCATTCCCGCAGCGATATTCGCTGGCATCCCTCAGCGTTGGACCGCAAGCACCGCTGGCAGGCCACCGGCCAGCCCGGCGCCACCATCTGGTTCACCGGGCTGCCCGCATCCGGCAAATCGACGGTCGCGGTTGCGGTGGAGCGCGCGCTGGTCGAATCCGGCCGGATGGCTTACCTTCTGGACGGCGACAATCTGCGGCACGGCTTGTCCGACGATCTCGGGTTCTCCCCCGGTGACCGCACCGAAAACATCAGGCGGGTCGGGCATTTGACCCGGCTGCTGGCAGATGCCGGTGTGGTGGCGCTGGCGTCCCTGGTATCTCCGCTGAAGTCGGATCGGGAGACGGCACGGGCCCTCAACGACGCCGCCAAGCTTCCGTTCATCGAGGTGCACGTTTCCACCTCGTTGCAGGAGTGCGAAAAGCGGGACCCCAAGGGCCTTTACGCACGCGCCCGCAAGGGTGAGCTCAAGGGCCTGACGGGTGTCGACGCACCCTATGAGCCGCCGGAGGAGCCGGATCTCGTTCTGGACACCACCGGTGCCGACATCGACGAACTCGCGGCCAAGGTCATCGAATTGCTTAACGAACGCAGTCCGCGGCCGGGGAACTAGATTCAGCGCGATCCAATTGCTTGGTCTGACTGGACTCGCACGAAACGATTCCGGGAATGTATAGGGTTTCGCTGGATTGGTGGGCAACCTTGCTCGCCGGGTTGGTCGTGGCGCTGGCGGTGGCCGACGTGCTGCCCCGGGTCCCGTGGTGAGCGACGTCGGCGTCGCAGCCGACGAGACGGCCGTCGACGACACGTTCACCAGTCGCCGGCCATTGGATTACGTCCCGGGCATCTTGCTCCTGATCGGCGTCGGAGTGCTGGGCAAGTACGCCCAGATCTGGTGGAATGCGTTGGCCAAGCGGCAGCACTGGACCGTGCCGGATATCGAGTACGTCTTGTGGGCCATCCTGATCGGCCTGCTGATCGCCAACACCGTTGGGCTGCACCGAATATTCCGGCCAGGCGTGCTGACCTACGAGTTCTGGCTGAAGATCGGGATCGTGCTGCTGGGCTCGCGGTTCGTACTGGGGGACATCGCGAAGCTGGGTGGGGCCAGCCTGGTGCAGATCCTGGTGGATATGACGGTCGCAGGGACCATCATCCTGATCGCCGCTCGCGCATTTGGGTTGTCCGGCAAGCTCGGCTCGCTGCTGGCCATCGGGACCTCCATCTGCGGGGTGTCGGCCATCGTTGCCGCCAGAGGCGCGATCCGCGCCCGCAACTCCGACGTCAGCTACGCGATCGCCGCAATCCTGGCTTTGGGAGCGGTGGCGCTGTTCGCCCTGCCGCCGCTCGGTCACCTGATCGGGCTCAGCAACTACGAATTCGGCTTGTGGGCAGGCCTGTCGGTGGACAACACCGCCGAGACCACCGCCACCGGTTACCTCTACTCCGAGCAGGCCGGCAAGATCGCCGTGCTGGTCAAGTCGACGCGTAACGCGCTGATCGGCTTCGTCGTGCTGGGTTTCGCGTTGTACTGGGCGGCCCGCGGCCAGGCCGATGCGATCGCGCCGGGCGCACGGGCCAAGGCGGCGTTCATCTGGGAGAAGTTCCCCAAGTTCGTGTTGGGGTTCCTGGCCGTGTCCGCGGTTGCGACGCTGGGCTGGTTGAGCAAGGGACAGACTGCCAGCCTGGCCAATGTGTCGAAATGGGCGTTCCTGTTGACCTTCGCCGGGGTCGGACTGACTACCGACATCCGCCAGATCACCCGAACCGGTTGGCGCCCATTGCTCGTCGCGATCGTCGGTCTGGTCGTCGTAGCGACGGTGTCGCTGGGGCTGGTTCTGCTGACGTCCCGTGTCCTGCGCTGGGGCGTCGCCGTTTAGCGTTCTCTCTGGTGGTCTGGCCGGGGATCATGCGATGCTTTTGCCGTGTCCTCGCTGATTGCGGCGCCGGAATTGATGGCGGTGGCGGCCACGGACCTGGCGGCCATCGGTTCGATGCTCCGCGCGGCGCACGAGGCCGCGGCGCCCCGCACACTGGGAGTTCTGCCAGCCGCTTCCGACGAGGTGTCGGCGGGTATCGCACATCTGTTTTCCGAGCACGCCCAGGAATACCAGGGGCTGGCCGGGCACGTAGGGACGTTCCATGACCGGTTCGTCCAGCAATTGAGTGGCAGCGCAACGGCTTACGCGAGCGGCGAGGCCGCCAATATTGTGTTTCTGCAATCGTTGGAAGCGTTTGCGACTTCGGTGTCGCGTGCCATTTCCGGGGCGATCGACGGCACCATCAATCAATTCGTTGACTTCGTGTCGTACCTCTTGTCGCTTGCGTTCCGGCCCATCTTCTACGCGCTCCTGGACCCCATCCTCGATCTGTACACGTGGGTGGTGTTGCTGGCGCTGTATGCAGCCCTGTATGGGGCGCTCACCGGCGCATAGAACGCGTCAGTCGCCGTGGGGATTAGACCCGTTCCAGATAGAAGTAGGCATGGCGACCATTGTCGAGGGCGTTCTTGCCGTTCATGATTCCCATCACGGCGCGGTCGTCGATTTTCTTGAAGTGGTCGTGAACGGGCTGCTGGTCGAAAATCATCGTCGCCGTTACCTCGCCGCGGAATTCCTCCATCCATAGGCTGGCTTCACCGTTTACGGTGTTGGAGTACTTCTTGCCGTCGGCGTCCAAGCAGACCAGCGGCTGCGCGTCGGTAGCGGAATTGAAGGTCTTGCCGAACCAGTTGATCTGTGCCAAAGTCCCGTTCTCACGGTGGCCGGTGTCGAACTCGCCGCCTTGCCATTCTCCGATCATGAAGTCGATGGTGGCCGGCTCCAACGCAGCCCAGAATTCGTCGAGGTCGGCGTCGGGGATCAGCATTCGCTGTGGCCCGGTGACCAGGCGCTGCCCGGCGCGCGCCTTGAGTTCGTTGAATTTCTCGCGGGCCGTGCCGGCTGTCGGTTCGTCGGTGACTGTTGAAATGTTCATGGCATTGATGGTTGATCTTTTTAGGGCGCCGCAGTAGCGCGTGTGTCTTTGTAGGGCTACAAGTCCGCTTTGTAAGTTCGGCCGCCCAGGTCGCCGCCGCCCACCACATCAGCCACGCCAAAGCCTCCGCATTGATGTATCTGGCCTGCGCCCTACGCCACCGACTGCCCCGCGTCCAGGCTCTGCTGGCCGCCGACGCCACCCGCTACGGACCCCTGTCGGCCGACGTCGTTCGCTACCGGCGACCCGTCGGGTCCTGCCTTTTTCGAAGACTCCGTACGATTTCGCGGAGGCCGCTCAAGGCATAAGTCGCCGCCCACAACGAAATCAGAATGAGGACAACAAACATCGGTACCCAGCTGCTCTTGTGATGGTCGACGCTCCACCAGACCCCGGTAAAGAGAATCGCGCAGATAAGCAACAAAACGTCACGCAGGCCGGCGCGATACGAGCCGGCCGCTCTTCGCAGGGGCTGGTATCGATTGGCGGCAGCGACAAGGTCTTTGATCCGGCTATTGATGCTCTGCCGGAGCTCGGCACGCAGCTCCTCTTCCTCCGAAGGTAAAGCGTCCAAAAGCTCTAAATCCTGCTTGATGCCTTTGCGAACATCCGGCCCCTTCAGGTACCCGGCGGCGATGCCGACAGCCAACCCCCCGGCGATGGGAGCTATCCCCATGGCCATATCGGCCACAGCGGGCATGGCTTCGTCTCCTTCGACCTTGAATGATGTTCTACGGTGGCCGATGTTCGGGCGGGGCTAACGGATGTGACGAATGGTACCAATAGTCAGGTGTCTCTGACGGCGAGCCGAACCTGACTGCGATATCTGGCCGTCAAATTCGCGGTGTGGTTCGGTTCGCGAGTCTGGCATGAGGGTCTCGCGGACAGCGCATTTAATTGGCTCCATACGCATTCGCACCGCTGATTTCGAGGCCCGGCCGCAGTTAACCCGCCTGGTGGCTGAGGCTGCCCGCACGTGTAGACGCGTATACCTCGGCCAGAAACTGCTCGACCGCAACCGCGGCGTGCGACGCCCGCACCGACCCGAAAATATCGAAAGCGTGTTGCGCGTAAGGCAATTCGGCGTAGACCACCGGCTGCCTGCTGACCTCGCGCAACCGTGCCACGAAACTGCGCGCCTGCTCGACCGGGATCAGCGAGTCGTTGACCCCGTGCAGGACGAAGAATGGCGGCGCGTCCTCGGAGACATGGGTGATCGACGACGCCAGGCGAAACGGTTCGGCGATCTCATTGCGGCTCAGCTTGAATACCCGCTTGCCCATCATCGCCGGCATCATCGGATGCACCGCGTCGTCGCGGGTGAAGTCGTAGAACCCGTAGAACGGCACTGCCGCCTGCACGCGGGTGTCCAGTTCCTCGAAGCCGGGCTGGAACAGCGGGTAGTTCGGCGTGACGGCGGCCAGCGACGACAGATGCCCGCCGGCCGAGCCGCCGGTGATCGCAATCCAGTCCGGATCCCCGCCGTATTCGGCGATGTGCTCCTTCGTCCACGCGATCGCGCGCTTGACGTCGGCGATCTGGTCGGGCCACGTCGAGCGCGGGCTCAGCCGATAGTTGACCGACACACATACCCAGCCCAGCTCGGCGAGATGGCTCATCAACGGATGCGCTTGTCCCCGTTTGTTTCCCACCATCCAGGCGCCACCGTGGACCTGCAGCAGCACCGGCGCTTTACCCCCGCGGTCGAGGTCAGGTCGCCGCCAGATGTCGAGCTGGTTCCGGGCGCCGAACTCTCCGTAGCTGATGTCGGTGTCGTGCGCGTAGTCGCGCCAGATCCGCAGCATGCGGGCCGGGCCGGGCTTCTTCGCGGTCGCGCCGTTCGGTGCCGGCCGCTTCCATAGATCACCCGCCTCACGGCGACGCTCGGCACCCAGCCCTTCGTCCAGTGCCGCGGTCAGCGTTTCGTCGGACCGCTGACCGAGGCGGTGCAGACCGAACAAGCCCAACCAGGACAGCCCCGACACAAACCAGCTGAAACCGAGCAACCGGACGGGGACCCAACGCGACACCGTCGCCAGTGCGGTCGCATGAGCTGCCGCGGACTGCAACGGGAGTTCGGAGGCGAACAGGCCGAAGGCGAAGGCATGGCCCGCGCCATACCCCTTCTTGCTCAGCGGCCGGTACCCGTTCAACGTGAACACCGACCCCAACACCGCCAGCAACGCGGCCCCGACCGCGGCCAATCGTTTCAAAGCTGCCTCCTCGCGCGACTACCCAACGAATCTAACCGGCCGGCTCAGCCGATTTCCCCGGCCGCCCCTGAACCACCGGCGTCCCGGGTCTCCGCGGGCTCCTCGACCACGGTGTATGCAGGGTCGACCATCCACATTGGCCGGTCGCCGCTCTGCCGCGCCTTGCCGGTCACCCGCAGCAGCTGGCCGGGCTGAATGTCCGCGCCACCACGGTCCGGCCGGAACCTGATGCGCACTTCGCCGCTGTCGTCGCCGACCACGATCCAGCGGAACGTGCCCCGCCGCTTGGCGATGTCCTCGACCTCGTTGACCCGCCCTTCGATGGTGGCGCGCTGACCGGGGATCAGGCTTGCCACCGTGATCACCGAGGACCGACGCTCGGGATGCTCGTATGCCTCGACATTGCGATCCTCGGCTTGGGAAACCCACGCCTCGACCCTGTCGAGTTCACGGCCGATCCGCTGCTCGAGCCGTTGCGGGTACGCGTCCTTGATTCGGGACTGCACGTCGTACGGCACGATCGTGGCGGCAGCGTCGGGGATCAGGCTCACCGCGCGGGCGATCTTGTCCGCGGTCCGGTCGTGCAGCAGGCGTCCCAGCAGCGGCGCATAGGTGCGACGCGGCAGCAGCACGGTCACGTTGGTGTCAGGGTTCTCCTTGCTGGTCCGCGCCACCAGGATCTGTGCGGCGCGGGTGACGCGTCGATCCGGACAATCGATCACCCGCAGCCGGGTGTCCAATTCGAAATCGTCCCAACGCTTTCGTAACTGCGCGGCGTGCACCGCGTCGACCATGAAATGCACGGCGATCAACTCGTCGGCCCGTAATCCCTTCCCGTATCGCAGCGCCTCGATCACCGCCAGGTCGACCGAGTTCACGAAGATGAACACCCGGTGCCGCGCGTACTTCACCAGCTCCGGCCGGTCGGTGCGGAACATCTCGAGAATGGCTGCCTCGGCGCGGTATTCGCGATTCAGCCGGATCAGAGCGAACACCAGCAGCGGGAAGACAACGACGACGAGCCATGCCCCCTCGGTGAACTTCGCGACCGCGAAGATGCCTACCACGATCGTCGACATGATGCCCGCGGACAGGTTGATCGCCAGCCGGTGCCGCCAACCCGGTTCCCGGTGCGTCAGATGATGTTTGGTCATTCCGTACCCGGCCATCGAGAAGCCGGTGAACACGCCGATCGCGTAGAACGGCACCAGCGCGTTCACCGACCCCCCGGTAGTCAGCAACAGCAACACCGATAGCGCCGTGAGGGCGATGATGCCGTTGGAGAACACCAGTCGGTGACCGCGTTTCATCAGCTGGCGCGGCAGGAACCGGTCCTCGGCAACGAAACTGGCCAGCGCCGGGAACCCATTGAAGCTGGTGTTGGCCCCGGTGAACAGAATGGCGGCGGTGGACGCCTGCACCAGGATGAAGCACACGTGCCCGACCACGCCGGTGCCGAACACCGCCCGGGCGATCTGGGACAGAACCGACGGGTATTCGGTCAGGTACGGCGTGGCGTGCGTGGCGTATGCGAGGTAGGCCACGCCGGCCAGCAGGAACCCCAGGATGCACGCCATCGCGGTGAGCACCCGGCGCGCGTTGCGGCCCTGCGGCTTTCGGAATACCTCGACGGTGTTGGAAATCGCCTCGACGCCCGTCAACGACGAACCTCCGTTGGCGAACGCGCGCAGCAACACCAGAATGGTCGCGCCCATCACCAGGCCGTTGCCCTGATGCACCGCGACGGTTCCGGGCAGCTGATGCGGATCGTATATCGGCAGACTCCAAAACAGGTGGCGCACAACGCCCGTCACGATGGTGGCCGACACCATGATGATGAACAGGTAGGTCGCCGCCGCGAACGGCTTTCCCGCTTCCTTCAGTCCGCGCAGGTTCAGGTAGCAGATGAAGATCACCACACCGATGGTGATCTCCAGGCTGAACGGGCCCAGCGCCGGCAATGCCGACACCACGGCGACCGTGCCCGCCGCGGCCTGCACTGCCACCGTCACCACATAGTCGATCAGCAGCGCCGCCGCGGCCACCTGCGCGATCTTCGGCCCAAAGTTGTCCCGCGCCACGATGTAAGAGCCACCGGCCCGGGTGTAGGCCATCACCACCTGCCGGTACGACGCCGCCACCAACACCAGGATCAGCAGGATGACGCCGGTGATGGGCAGCAGCAACGCGAACGCCGCCAACCCCGCCTGGGGCAGCAGCTCGATGAGGATCTGCTCGGGGCCATAGGCCGTAGACGAGATCGCGTCCGGCGACAGCGCTCCCAGGGCGACGCGGTTGGACAGTCGCTCGTCGGCCAGTTCCTCGGTGATCAGCGGCTTGCCCAGAAACACCCGCTTGAGGACGTCGCCCATCGTCAGCGGGATTCGCAGCTTGCCGGTCGAATCGCTCGCCGCTCGCGTCACCGATGAATCCTAAGAAAGGTGGGCGAGGCGCCCAACCGCGGCGGCGATGCGCTCGTCGGTGGCGGTCAGCGCGACCCGCACGTGCCGGGCACCGCCGGGCCCGTAGAAATCGCCCGGCGCCACCAGGATGCCGCGCTCGGCCAGCCAGGCGACCGTCTCGTGGCATCCCTCGTCCCGACTGGCCCACAGATAAAGACCGGCTTCGGAATGGTCGACGGTGAACCCCGCCGACCGCAGTGCCGGGAGCAGCACCGCACGCCGCTGCGCATAGCGCTCCCGCTGCAGCTTCTCGTGGTCGTCGTCGTCCAGCGCGGCCACCATGGCGGCCTGCACCGGCGTAGGCACGATCATCCCGGCGTGTTTACGCACCGCAAGCAACTCGGCGACCAGGCTCGCATCGCCGGTGACGAATCCGGCCCGGTATCCGGCCAGCGACGAACTCTTGGACAGCGAATGCACCGCCAGCAGTCCGCGGTGGTCGCCGTCGCAGACCGACGGGTGCAGCACCGACAGCGGTTCAGCTTCCCAGGCCAGTCCCAGATAGCACTCGTCGGAGGCCACCAGCACGCCGCGCTCACGGGCCCACCCGACGACCTTGCGCAGGTGGTCGACACCCAGGACCCGGCCGGTCGGATTGCTCGGCGAGTTCAGGAACACCAGCGCTGGGGTCTGGGGGCCGAGCTGGGTGAGCGAATCCGCGCGCACCACTTGGGCTCGCGCCAGTCGCGCGCCCACGTCGTAGGTCGGGTACGCCAGTTCGGGCACCACCACCACATCCGCGGGGCCCAGCCCGAGCAGGGTCGGCAACCACGCGATCAATTCCTTGGTGCCGATGACAGGCAACACCGCCGACTCGGCCACCCCGGTGACGCCGAACCGGCGCGCCAGGGCCGCGACCGCCGACTCACGCAGCTGCGCGGTCCCGGCGGTAGCCGGATAGCCCGGCTCGGCACTGGCCGACGCCAGTGCGTCCTGGATCAGCGGCGCGACGGGGTCCACCGGGGTGCCGACCGACAGGTCGACGATGCCGTCGGGGTGAGCGGCGGCGGCGGCCTTCGCCTCGGCCAGGGTGTCCCAGGGGAACTCCGGCAGGGACGCCGACACGGTCTGCCGGCGTGGCATCGGCGCGGTCAGTCCTCGCCCTGCGGGGGCAGATCCTTGACCACCTGCGGGTCGTTCTCGGTGAGGCCGACCTTGGCGGCACCACCCGGCGATCCCAGCTCGACAAAGAAGTCGGCGTTGATCTGGGTGTACTCGCTCCACTGGTCGGGCACGTCGTCTTCGTAGTAGATCGCCTCGACGGGACAGACCGGTTCACAGGCTCCGCAGTCGACGCATTCGTCGGGGTGGATGAACAGCATCCGGGCACCCTCGTAGATGCAGTCGACCGGGCACTCTTCGATGCACGCCTTGTCTTTGATGTCGACACAAGGCTGGGAAATCACGTACGTCACGGACGTCTCCTCCATGTACGGCTCAAGGGTGGGCTGCTAGTAGTTACCCGAGGGGCTCCCGGGTAAGCATTCGGTTACTGATACTAGACGTTGCATATACAAGCCCGGCAATTGGCACGCCCGGCGAGATGTCAAGTCGGTCCCAACCTAATGCCCGTGCGCTTTGCGCAGGCGTCGAGGCGCTTCTTAAGGCCTCTCGGCCTCGATTTCGCCCACCGCGAAATTTTGCGAAACAAGCGCCTGACCTGCACAGAGTTACGTCTGCGCCGGGTCCGGCGATAACAAAGTCGTGAAGAGCAAGTCCGCGGTGCCTGGTAGCCTTTACGCAGACGGCAACCGCTGGGCAGATGTCGTCGCCGTTGTGTCTGACGGTGCAATATTTTGGGGAAGGTGTCCGAAAATGAGGTTGTCGCTTACCAAGATGGCCGTGGTTACTGGGGGTCTGGCAGTGTCGCTGGGCCTGGGGACTGGAATCGCCTCGGCCGATCCAATGGACGTCGCTGTGAACACGACGTGCAGCTACCCGCAGGTGATCGCCGCGCTCAACGCGACGAACCCGGGAGCCGCGGCGCAGTTGAACTCGTCGCCGATCGCGCAGAGCTACCTGCAGCGGTTCCTGGCTTCGCCGCCGCCGCAGCGCGCGCAGATGGCCGCGCAGCTGCAGGCCATGCCGGGTGCGTCGCAGTACGTCGGCGTGGTGGAGTCCGTCGCCGGAGTTTGTAGCAGCTACTGAGTTCGACCCGCGAGCGTAACGCCGCGGCTGACCTCCACTCGGAGTGACGCTGGCGTTGCGCTCGCGGTTTTTTGGCGGGCTCAGGCGGCTAGCGAGGCGTACGTCGTGGTGCGCTGACGCGCGGGCCGGCCGATGCCCTCGGCGATAGCTGTCAATTCCGCTACCGACTTCGCCGATCCGTGCTCCGAACCTGCCATCCGCGAGATGGTCTCTTCCATCAGCGTGCCGCCCAAATCGTTGGCGCCGCCGTTGAGCATCACCTGCGTGCGCTCCACGCCAAGCTTCACCCAGCTCGTCTGGATATGCGAGATGCGGCCGTGCAGCATGATCCGCGCCAGCGCGTGCACCGCCCGATTGTCCCGGTGGGTGGGCCCCGGCCGGGCCGCGCCGGCCAGATATAGCGGTGAATTCTGATGGACGAACGGCAGCGGCACGAACTCGGTGAACCCGCCGGTGCGATCCTGGATGCCCCGCAACACGTTCAGGTGACCCACCCAGTGCTTCGGGCTGTCCACGTGTCCATACATCATCGTCGACGACGACCGCAGCCCCACCTCGTGCGCGGTGGTCACGATTTCCACCCACAGCGACGTCGGTAGCTTGCCCTTGGTGAGCACCCACCGGACCTCGTCGTCGAGGATCTCAGCGGCCGTGCCGGGAATCGTGTCCAACCCGGCTTCCCGCAACCCGGTGAGCCACTCCCGAATGCTCAGGCCGCTCTTGGTCACGCCGTTGGCGATCTCCATCGGCGAGAAGGCATGCACGTGCATGGACGGCACCCGCGCCTTGACGGCCCGCACCAGATCGGCGTAGCCGGTGACCGGCAACTCCGGATCGATACCGCCCTGCATGCAGATTTCGGTGGCGCCGGCGACGTGGGCCTCCCACGCGCGGTCGGCCACCTCCTGCGCCGACAATGAATACGCGTCGGCGTCCCCTTTGCGTTGGGCGAAGGCACAGAACCGGCAGCCGGTGTAGCAGATGTTGGTGAAGTTGATGTTGCGGTTCACCACAAACGTCACTTCGTCGCCGACCACCTCGCGGCGCAACGAATCCGCTAGCGCCGCAACAGCGTCCAGCGCAGGACCGTCGGCGGTGGCCAGCGCCAGGTACTGCTCGTCGGAGCAGCCGCCGGGATCGCGCTCGGCCGAGCGCAGCGCGGCGAGCACGTCGGTGTCTAGGCGTTCTGGCGCTTTGGCGCCTTGGGCGGCCAGCTCGTGCACCCGCGACCGGATCGATTCCCAGTCGCCGAACGCACTGTCGAGGTCGCTGCGGGCTTCGCTGTTGCGGCCCTCGGTGTCGATCGCGGCGTTCAGGTCGACCCGGCCGCTGGAGGCCACCTCGTCCGGCTCCTGCCAGGGCGCACCCACCGGGTTGACGTCGCGGGCGAACCCGGTGGCCGGATCGGCCAGCGCGACAACGTGTCCGCGCACCCGCGGATCGATCCACGCCGCGCCCGCCTGTACGTACTTCGGCTGCGCGGTGAGCCGCTGCACCAGGTCATAACCGGCCTCGGCGGTGACGGCGGCCAGGTCGTCAAGCGCGGGCCAGGGCCGCTCGGGGTTGACGTGATCGGGTGTCAAGGGCGAGACGCCACCCCAGTCGTCCACGCCGGCGGCCACCAAGGCCAGGCATTCGTCGCGGGACACCAGGTTCGGCGGCGCCTGGATGCGCATGCCGGGCCCGAGCACCAGCCGGGCAACCGCCACGGTGGCCAGGTAGTCCTCGATGCCCGCGTCGGGTACGGCCGCCATTGCGGTGTGTTCCTTGGCCCGAAAGTTCTGCACGATCACTTCCTGGATGTGCCCGAACTCCTTGTGCGACTTGCGAATAGCATGCAACGTGTCGGCCCGCTCCGCCAATGTCTCGCCGATGCCCACCAGCAGCCCGGTGGTGAACGGGATGGACAAGCGGCCGGCGTCGGTCAGCGCACGCAGTCGCACCGCCGGATCCTTGTCGGGACTGCCGTAGTGTGCCAGCCCCTTGGTCTCGAAGAGCCGTCGCGACGTCGTCTCGAGCATCATGCCCATCGAGGGCGCCACCGGCTTCAGCCGCGACATCTCCGACCAGGTCATTACGCCGGGGTTCAGGTGCGGCAGCAGGCCGGTCTCCTCCAGCACCCGGATCGCCATGGCCCGCACGTAGGACAGCGTGGAGTCATAACCCCGTTCACCCAGCCACTGGCGCGCTTCCGGCCAGCGGTCCTCCGGCCGGTCACCCAGAGTGAACAACGCTTCCTTGCAACCCAACTCGGCTCCACGACGCGCCACGTCGAGAATCTCGTCGGGTTCCATGTACATGCCCATTCCCTGGGCCCGCAACCGCCCCGGAACGGTGACGAACGTGCAGTAGTGGCAATTGTCCCGGCACAAGTGGGTGATCGGCAGGAAGACCTTGCGCGAGTAGCTGATCGGCAATCGGCCTTCCGGCCCGCGTCGCCCCGCAGACTCGAGGCCCGCATCACGTACCCGCGCCGCGCTCGCACACAGATCGGCCAGGTCGTCGCCGCGCGCGGTCATTGCGATAGCGGCCTCATCAATATTCAGCGCTACGCCGTCGCGGGCCCGGCGCAACACGCGTCGCAATGCCGACCCACTCGGGGCCGCAGCAGGCATGACGGGATTGGGCAGAGCCGTCGGCTCGGGTGTCACCGGCACGTTGGTGTAACTTCCCCGCGCTCGATTTTCATCCGCACGTCCCACCAAGTGAAAACCTGGGCATCCCGGCTGCCATACGCGCAAGGGTAGCGGCAGGCCATGGTTGGCACACGACTGACCAGCGTCGGCAAATCCGCAGAGCCATTCCGCCGACTCCGGCAAAATCTGGACTCGATCGCGATACGATCGATTCGTTTCGTAGTCGCACGCCAGCGAAAAGGTGATTGGAATGTCGTTCATCCATGCGGCGCCCGAAGCGCTGGCGACGGCGGCTTCCAGCATCGCCGGCATCGGCTCCGATATCACCTCGGCCAATGCGTCGGCGGCCGTCCCTACCACCGCGGTCCTGGCGGCCGCAGGCGACGAGGTTTCAGCCCAGGTCGCGGCGCTGTTTTCTAGCCACGCCAAGGGTTACCAGCAGCTCAGTGCGCAAATGGCGGCCTTCCACGAAAAGTTTGTGGGGGCCCTGAGCGCGACCGCCAACGCGTATGCGGCAACCGAGGCGAGCGCGGCGCGGAACCTGGTGAGCGCCGTGGACGCACCCGTCCAGAAACTGCTTGGTCAGCCGCTGATCGGTGGTGGTGCAGTGCCGGGTGCCGGTGTCGTGTCCAACGCCATAAGCCAGCTGCAAGGCATCTTTGGTGGCACGGGCATCTTCGGTGGCACGGGTGGCTTCAGTGGCATCCGCGGATCCATCGCGACGGCCCTAAGTCAAGCCCGCGCTAGTATGCCCGCGCCGCCGCCCACCGGCGGGTTTAGTGCTCTGACGGCTGCGAGCGCGCTGCTGCAGCCGGCTGGCATCACTGGCGCCACAGCAGCGGCATTGCCGGCGGCATCGGCGTTCGGCGACGGAATCAAAGCTCTTTACAACGCCATCGAGCCGTGGGTGGCGTACGGATTCGACGTGGCCTCATGGGCGGCGGGTTGGATACCTTGGATCGGCTGGATAGTGGCACCCCAGATTCAGTTCTTCTACCACTGGATTGAACCCATGGTGCAGAGCGGTCTGTTCAACATCCTCGACTGGCTGGGAGGGTCGATCAGCTTCGGCCAGGGGCTGAACAATTTCTTGAATGTCGCCTGGGATGAAACCTGGCAATTCTTTTACGACGAGTTCTACTGGATCTTCGGCTCCATCTTGCCGCCGCTGCCGCCGCTGCCGCCGTGGCCGTTCTAGTAATCCTCCGGCTCAGCTGGGACGTCTAAGGCGGAACAGCACCCACACCGGTGGCGCGACGCCCAGCACGATCAACAGCAGCGCGGCGTAAGCCATTACTCCCTGGCCGCCGAGGACCACGTCGCCGCCGGGCCCGCCAAGGCTCAGCACGGCGACCGTCAGCAACCACGTCCACAATGGCAACGCGGCCAGTCTGGTAGAGGTGGTCCAGCGGCTCGCGGCCCACACCAGCGCGGCGTTCAGCAGGCCGCTGAACAATGCGCTCACGGGAAAGGGAACCGAGCCGATATATGAGGGCAGCAGCAGCGCTGCGGCCAGAGCCGACAGAACCCCGTCGACGGCCAACAGCGTTAAAACGACAAATCGGATAGCAGGATCCGTCGCGCCGGTCTCCTCGATAGGGGCCGCGCGTGACGTGGTGTCTGTCAGGTTGGGACGCTGTCGATCTGGGACGCGATCGAACCGATCACCCACTGCAGACTGTCGAGGCGGTCTTGCCAGTGCTGCAGGTTAGGGTCCAAGTCCGGGTCCATGCGAATTCCTTCCGTGGCTGCCTGTTTGGCAGTTTACGTGTCCCCACCAGCGATGCCCAGACCGGCCAACAGATCCGTCTCCCAGCCTCGCGCATCGCGGGGCCCCGGTTCGCCGGCGACGAGAATGTAATGCTCCTCGGCCAGAATCGGCAGCGCCAGGTTGTTGGACAGGGCGGCGGCGCGTCCGGTGGCACCGACGACGAGTTGCGTGGCATGCGCGGCGAGTGCGGCAACCTTGGCGGCATGCGCATCGGCATCAGCTTCGATGACGGCACTGATCCGCTCGTTCGGGTAGGTGAATGGGATCATTTCCGCGGGCGGCAGCACCCACTCCGGCCGCAGATCCTCGGGAACCAGACCCTGTATACCGGCAGCCAGGGCATCCCGCGACAACACAGTCCAGTAGAACTTCGGTACCGACCACGGCTCGCCCGGGTAATCGTCGCCTGCCGCGGCGGCCACGGCGGCGGTGGTGACGACGTGGGTGTGGATGTGGTCGGGATGGCCGTAGCCGCCATCGGGGTCGTAGGTGACCACGACATGCGGACGCAGGTCGCGGATCAGCGCCACCAGCGCTCCGACCGCCTCCCGCTGGTCGGCGTCGACGAACCGGCGCCGGTTACGCGGCTCGGTGCCGGCCATACCGGAATCCCGCCATCGTCCCGCGCCGCCCAGATAGATGGGATCCCGGACACCCAGCGCATGCAATGCCCGACTGAGCTCGCCGATCCGGTAACCCCCCAACTGATCCGCGTGGTCGACGGCGAGTTGAGCCCATCGTTCGCCGATGACTTCGCCCTCTTCGCCGAGGGTGCACGTGATGACCTGGACCTGCGCGCCACGTGCGGTGTAATGGGCGATGGTGGCGCCGTTGGCCAGGCTTTCGTCGTCGGGATGTGCGTGCACGAACAACAGCCGCGGTGTCTCAGGCATGGACGAACCCTACCCGCCACCGTCCCACCGACAGCAAAAACCAACTTCAGTGAATAATAGGAACGCTTGCGGCTACTATCGACTCATGGCGCAGGCGACCCAAACGACAGCCAGCCGCAGACGCCGGCGCGGGGAAGTACTTGAACGTGCACTCTACGCGGCGACTTTGGCCGAGTTGACCTCGGTCGGGTACGGCGGTCTGACGATGGAAGGCATCGCGGCGCGGGCCCGCACCGGCAAGGCCGCCCTTTACCGGCGTTGGGCCAGCAAGCACGATCTCGTCCAGGCTGCCATGACCCACACCGTGCCGCCACTGCCTGAGCCGCGCGCCGGCCGGTCGGCGCGGGAGAACCTGCTTTCGGTGTTCACCGCTCACCGTGATGTGCTGGCGGGCAAGACCGATTTCCCCGGCCTGGAGATCATCGGTCAGCTGTTGCACGAGCCTGAGTTGCGAGCGATCTTCGCCGACGCCGTAGTTTGCCCTCGGTTGAAGATCATCGAGTCGATCCTCAATAGTGCTGTGCGGGAAGGGGATATCGACGCCGAGTCGCTGACGCCACTGACCTCCCGGATCGGGCCGGCGTTGATTAATCAGCACTTCATGCTGACCGGGACGCCGCCGACCCGGCGTGAATTGGCGCTCGTCGTCGAGACGGTAATACCGCCGAGACCATCGGCGAAGACAACATCGAATCAAGCTGTGCACGGTCCGTGATCAAGCCGACGAAGTCGGCGCCAGCCATCAAAATCTGATCGAGAGCGCCCCCTGCTGACCGGTACCCAACAGCAAGTTCGCGGCGGTCAAACTACGGTCCAACCGCCCACCAGGCGTCCGCTTCGCAGCTCGGCGCAACGCTATCGGCCCGCCACCTCCCCGAGGTGACGGGCCGATCGCGAACTGCTGGTGGTGAGTTATGCCTAGGGTGTGACGTTGGCGTTGGCGTCGACCGTGACCTGCCCGGTCAGGACGGCGTTGATGTTGGCGAGCACCCCTGGCAGATCGCCGTTCAGAACCACCTGAATTGGCGTGAAGAGGTTGCTCAGCACCGCGCCGTCGAACAGGAATTTCTGTTCCAGGGCACCCAACAACCCACCGGCCGTGACGCCGCCGAACACGTCCCCCGTGGCGCTGACCAGCAGACTGCCGGTCACGTCCGTGGCGGGAACGCCGATCAGGGCGTTGATGACCGTCTGGGGCAGACCGACAAAGGCCAGGTTCAGGCCGTTGAAGGCGTTGTTCACCGCACCGTTGAGGGCGCCGCCAGTACCGAAGATGGCCAGTTGCAGTGCCTGCTCGTTGGCAACCAGGTTGGCATTGAACGCCAACTGGGCATTGGCCAGAGCCTCCAGGGCGGCTGGAGTCAGGCCGAGTTGGGTCATCAAGGCCGCGTCCAGACCGGGCACGCCACCCAGGGCCGCGTTGAGCGACAACAGTTGCTGCACAACACCGGTCAACCCGCCGACCGGCGTGAAGCCGCCGCCCAGCGTCAGCGCCGGATTGAACAGCAGGCTGCCGGTCAAGTCCACCCCCGGCGCACCGACAACGGCGTTGAGCAGCTGCTCGCCAGTACCCAGGAAGAGGTTGCCGGCGTTGAATACATACCCCACCGGACCAAGCACGGCGCCGGGTCCGAGCAATGCCGACACCAGCGCCTGCTCGTTGGCGACGAGGTTGGCGTTGAACGCTAGTTCGTGTATGACCAGATTGGCCAGGATTCCGCTCTGGATTTGCTCGAGGCCCGCTACCCCGGTCGTCGGAAGTGCTGCGAGGTTGTTGACCAGCGCGCTGAGGCCGGCCGTATTGCCGCTCAAGGCACCCGAGAGGGCCGCGTTGATCTGGGCACCGAGGGGTCCGAGAGCACCGTTGATGTTGGCCGCCAGCGCGGGCAGGTTCAGGTTGAAGCTGCTTGCCAGAGTGTTGAATCCGGCGGTGAGATTCGCGGTCACCGACTCGAAGGTGGGCAGCGGCGGCAGCACCAGACCGAGGTCGAGGTCACCCGCAAGCAATCCGTTCAGCGCCGTGTTCAGGCTGGCGCTGAGGGCCGGGAGGTTGAACCCGAATCCAGCCAGGGCGGAGTTGAAGTCAGCCACCAGCGTGGCACCCAGTGCGGGCAGGTCGGGCAGCCCGAGGTTGAGGTTCCCGGACAGGGCGGCATTCAGCGCGGCGTTGATCTGCGCCCCCAGGCTGGACAGGTCGCCACCGAAGATAGCGGACAACGACCCGCCGGTCTGGGTGAGCGCGTTGATGTTGGAGATGAAGTTGTTCGCCAGCGCGCCGCCGGTCTGCACGAGACTGTTCAGGCCCGCATTGATGTTGGCCCCCAACGCATTACCGGCCTGCACAAGAACGTTGAGGTCGGGCAGCGCGGCACTCAGGTTGCCCGACAAGGCCGCGTTGAGTTGGGCGCCAAGGCCGTTGAACGCCGCGTTGAAGGAACCGGCCAGGCCGCCCAGTCCGAGGTTCGCGTCCAGCGAGCTGTCGACCACAAGGCTGGTGCCGAAGTTGGCCGGAACCTGTGCTCCAAGAAGAGTATTGAGGGCTGTCTGACCCGCACCCACGAACGAGTTGGCGACGTTCAGGCCGGAATCCACCGCGGCCGACAGCGCGTTGCCGCTTCCGAAAAGGGCCTGCCGCAACGCCACTTCACCGCCGACCAACGCCTGGTTGAACGACAACTCGGCATTGACCAAGTTCGCGGTGAAGCCGGCATACGCCTCCGCGAAACCCTCGAGCGACAGGGTTGGCGCGGCCAGCCCATTCACCAGGGCTTGCGCGGTGCCGAGTTCGGCTGTCGCATAGGCGTTCGCACCCGATGTCACCGCCTGCACGAACCGCTCATACGAAGCCGCCACCTGGGCGCTGATCTGCTGATAGCCCACCGCGTTCTCGGAGAACAGCGCGGCTATTCCCTCCGAGACCTCGTCGGCGGCCGCAGCAAGCACGCCAGTGGTTGACGCGGCGGCTGTCGCATTGGCGGCGGTGAGCGCCGAACCGATGTTGGACAGATTCGTCGCGAATGCCGCCATTATTTGCGGCTCGACAAAGACAAACGACATTTCGGACCCCTAACCGCACCAATGAATGCTGGCTACCCCTGTGCCCGATCAGGTGCCCCCTGGCCGAGCGTATCGCCGGGGTTGCCCGCGCGCGCGATTTCCAAACGCAAATTTCATAACAATTTGTCACGAGCCGAACGCCGAGGTCAGCTGGTGCGTTCCCAGCCGGCTAGATGGATTGCCAGACAGGGTTTTTGCGTTCTATGGCCCGGTTTTCACCCACTGGCTGGCGTCGGCGACGATGCCGACCGGGACGGCACCGGTCAGGCTGACGTTCTGCACGCTGGGCCCGGCGGCCACGATCGTAGTGTCCTGCAGGATGGGCAGGACCGTCGACATGTTCCACAGCCGCGGCTCCACCGCGGTGATCACGTCGCTGATGTTCTTGGTCCCGTTGAGCGCCGCCTCGATGTTGGGCTGAATGCTGCGATCGCAGATTCCGGTCAGGTTCGACGGCGCTTTCACCAATGCGCCGGGTTCCGGCGGCCGACTGGGGGTTGTCGGGGGCACGGTGGTGTCCGGCCCGGCCTGGGTGGTGCTACCGGTTGTTCCGGTAGTCGATGCCTGCGCGGTCGGCGACGCGCTCGGGTTGGGGATCTCGGAGGCCTGCAGCGCGGGGCAGCCGAATCGGGACGCGAGCGAGGTGGCCAGATTCCCGCCGGCCTGATGCCAGCCCACCAGCGCGTCCACTTGGTGGTTCTTCAATGCGTCGCGGTACAGCGTCACCGGATCCAGGGCCAGCACGCTGGCGGCGATGCCGACGTTGCGCAGCTGGTCGGCGGCGGTGTTGGCCACCGCCACCGAGGTCGGATCGTTGGCAGCCACACCGATGACCAGGGTCAGTTGCTTGCCGTCCTTGCTGATCTGGCCGTGGATCAATTCCCCGGTAGGCAGGGTGCTGACCGGCGTGGTCGTCGAATTTGCGCCGGGGGTCGAGGTCACCGTGTTGTTGCTCTCGATCTGGAACCCGGAGGCTTCCAGCAGCCCCAGTGCCGCCGTGCGGCTCATCGCCGGTGGTGCCGTGGGCACATAGCCGGGATCGCTGGGTGACCGGATCTGCGCCTGGTCCAGGGTGACGGTGTTATCGCTACCGGCCCCCACGGCGGCGAGCAGGTCGACGTCGAGCAGACCCAGGATCGCCTTACGGACCTGACTGTCGGCCAGCTTCGGCTCGTTGGCACGCAGCGTCATTTGCATGACACGTGGCGTGACGATGCGGGCGGTCCGCACGTCGGGGATGGCCGAGAGCTGAGCGAAGGCCGCCGAACCGCCGTGCACCTGCGCTACCTGGGTGTCGCCGTTGCGCACCGAATCGGCCAGTGCGGCCGGCGCACCGGCCCGCCGGAACTGGATCAGGCCGGGTTTTGCGGGCAGCCCCCAAAACCGGTCGTTGCGGGCGATCAGGATCTCGTCGCGCTGGGGATCGATGTTCTCGACCCGGAACTGTCCGCCGGTCACGGGCAAGGCACGGGCCAGCCCGGCCGAGAACCCGCCCGATACATCTTTGACTATGTGTGCCGGCAGCAGGTTGTTGAACAGTTCCCGCCACGCGGGGTACGGCTGGCTGAAGGTCACGACGGCCTGCTTGCCGCCATCCAGCGACTGCACTGCGGTGATCAGGTCGTAGCCGGCCGGATCCACGACGCCTGGCTGGGTGGCCATCTGCTGCCACAGGTACCAGAAGTCATCCGCGGCAATCGGGGCGTTGTCGGTCCACTGCGCCTCCGGCCGGATCTTGTAAGTCACGGTGAACGGATTCTCGTTCGTGACATCGGCCGAGACCAGCAGTGTGGAATCCATCTCCCACCGCGAACCGGTCGAGGAGCTGGGGTCTGGGACGGGGCGGAACGCGCTCGGCAGCACCAGCGCAGCGATCGCCGCATTCACCGGCGAGAGATCCGACAGCAAGTGCGGATTGAAGCCGGCGCCGATCGAGTCGATGCCCATGATGATCTGGGTGGGACGTTGCGGTGGCGGCGGCGTGCTGTGTGGTGTGTCGGTGCTCTGCGGCGCCGGCGGCGGACTCACCGTGCAGCCCGATAGCACCAGTCCGATGGCCGCGACGAGGACGCCGACCGCTAACAGAACGTGCCGGGCCCGGTGCAACACGCCCATCAGGGTATCGAGACCCACCCGGCCTACCCGCGGGCCTTAGCGCGGGCCTTCGCGCGGGCGCGCAAGGTGGCATCCAATTCGACCTTGCGGACCCGCACGATCTCCGGCGTGACCTCGACGCATTCGTCGGGCGCGCAAAACTCCATGGCCCGCTCCAGGTCGAGCTCGAGCGGTTTGGCCAGCGTTTCCATCACATCGGCGGTCGAGGACCGCATGTTGGTGAGCTTCTTTTCCCGGGTGACGTTGATGTCCAGGTCCTCCGGGCGCGGATTGATGCCGACGACCATGCCTTCGTAGGTGTCCTGACCGGGCTCGACGAAGAACTGGCCCCGGTCGGCGAGTTGCAGCAGCGCGAACGGGGTGATGACGCCGGAACGGTCCGACACCAGCGACCCGGTGTGCCGGGCGCGAATCTCACCCGCCCACGGCCGGTAGCCGTCGAAGACGGCGTTGGCGATGCCGGTGCCGCGGGTGAGGGTGAGGAAGTCGGTGCGAAAGCCGATCAGTCCGCGGCTGGGCACGATGAAGTCCATCCGGACCCACCCGGCGGCGTGGTTGGTCATTTCTTCCATCCGGCCCTTGCGACCGGCCATCAGCTGGGTGATCGCGCCGACGAACTCCTCCGGACAGTCGATCGTCATCGCCTCGAACGGTTCGTGCAGCTTTCCGTCGATGGTTCGGGTGACCACCTGCGGCTTGCCGACGGTGAGCTCGAAGCCCTCGCGGCGCATCGTCTCGACGAGCACGGCCAACGCCAGCTCGCCGCGGCCCTGCACCTCCCAAGCGTCGGGGCGCCCGATGTCGACCACGCGGATGGAGACGTTGCCGACCAGCTCGGTGTCCAGTCGGCTGCGCACCATGCGCGCCGTCAGCTTGTGCCCGGACACCTTGCCGGCCAGTGGTGAGGTGTTGGTGCCGACCGTCACCGAGATGGCGGGCTCGTCGACGGTGATGCGCGGCAACGCGTGCGCGTGGTCCGGATCGGCCAGCGTGTCGCCGATCATGATCTCGGGCAACCCGGCGACGGCCACAATATCGCCGGCGACGGCCTCGTCGGTCGGAGTGCGTTCGACGCCCTCGGTGGCCAGCAATTCGGTGATCTTGGCGCTGGTGATGACGGGCACCGCGTCCACTTCGCGCATCCACGCCACCTGCTGGCCCTTGCGCAGCTTGCCGTTATAGATGCGGATCAGCGCGAGCCGGCCCAGGAAGGGCGAAGCGTCGAGGTTGGTGACCAGCGCCTGCAGCGGAGCCTCCGGATCGCCCGAGGGCGGCGGGATGTGCTCCATCAGCACGTCGAACAGCGGGTCGAGGTTGTCACCGGCGGGCGCCTGGCCGTCTGCCGGTTGTTCGGTGCTCGCGATGCCGGCCCGCCCGGACGCGTAGAGCGTCGGCAACCCCAGCGCGTGCTCGGCGGCGGCGGCCGCTTCTTCGTCGAGGTCGGAGGCGACGTCGAGCAGCAGGTCGTGACTCGCCTCGACGACCTCCTCGATGCGTGCGTCCGGTCGGTCGGTCTTGTTCACGACGAGGATCACCGGGAGATGCGCCTGAAGAGCCTTGCGCAGCACGAACCTCGTCTGCGGCAGCGGGCCCTCGGACGCGTCGACCAGCAGCAGGACGCCGTCCACCATGGACAGGCCGCGCTCCACCTCGCCCCCGAAGTCGGCGTGACCGGGAGTGTCGATGACATTGATGACTGTCACCGTCCCGTCACCGTTATGGCGGTGCACGGCGGTGTTCTTGGCCAGGATGGTGATGCCCTTTTCCTTTTCGAGATCACCGCTGTCCATGATGCGTTCCTGGGTGTCGTCGCCGCGGTGGGTCAGGGCGCCGGACTGCCGCAGCATCGCATCGACCAGGGTGGTTTTGCCATGGTCGACGTGGGCGACGATGGCGACATTACGGAATGGCACGTCGGTGATTGTTTCAGCGCAGGCCCGCCAATGGCGAACTGAGCAGCTCAAGGGGCTATTGAGCGGGTGCGGCGCCCTCACCAACCGCGCCGGCGCGGCGCTGAACCGATCAATTGGTGTTTGTCGGCCACGTCGCGGCTGCGGTAGACGATGTAGGGCCGGAACAGGTAGGCGACCGGCGCGCTGAAGGCGTGCACCAGGCGGGTGAAGGGCCACAGCGCAAACAGCAGCAACGCGATCAGCACGTGAATCTGGTAGTACACCGCAGCCTGCGCCATCAGGTCTCCGCGCGGGTCCAGGATCCAGATCGACCGGAACCAGACGGACACCTTCTGCCGATAGTCGTGCAGTTCGCCGAAGTGCGTGGCGCCCATCAGGGTGCAACTCAAACCGGCCACCAGCGCACACACCAGCGCCACGTACATCAACTTGTCGTTGCGTGTGGTCGCCAGCCGGACCGGTCCGCGGGTGCGCCGCCGGTAGACGAGTAACCCGATGCCCAGCAGGGTTGCGAAACCCGCTGGCGCGCCGAGCATCAGCGCCTGCAGGTGATAGAGGTGATCGCTCATCCCGATCGCCCTGGTCCAGGACTCTGGAATGAACAGACCGCTGATATGGCCCATGATCACTGCGAGGCTGCCGAAGTGGAACAACGGGCTGCCGATCGTGAGCAACCGTGATTCGTAGATCTGGGACGAGCGGGTGGTCCAGCCGAACTTGTCGTAGCGGTAGCGCCACCAGGTGCCGACGATCGCAATCGCCAGCACGACGTACGGCGCATCGTCCCAGAAGATTTGCAGTAGGTTCATGCCGAGTCTCGTCGGGCTGGAACGGTCAGGGTGAATGGTTGCAGGCCAACCGCTTCCGCGGGTGGGCCGCACTCGGTCAGGTGCTGCACCCGGTTCGGATCGCCGGGCGGCAACGTCTCGCACACCGCCGCCACCGCGTACTGGTACGGCGACCCCGCATCGGCCAACGCCTTCTGCAGCACATCGATCGACGTCCGATGTGTGGCCAGCAACTGATGCCCGGCCCGCGAGTCGACGGTGGCGGCGAATTCCAGCACGACGGGCAGGTAGTCGGGTGACTCTTTAGCCGGCGGCTCGACGCCCGCATCCCGATAGGCACTGGCGAAGTCCAGCATCTCGCGCCCGCGGTTGCGGGTGTCGCCGGCGGTCCAGTACGTCAGGTACATCGTGGCGCGTCGCCGCAGGTCGAAGGTTTCGACATAATGTATTGCAGCATCTAGGGTTTCGTACCGCCACAAGCCCGCGACCGTTTGTCTGAGCAGGTGCTGCGCCCGGCCGCGGAGGTGACCCGACAATTCCTCGACAAGCTGCAGCCGCCGGATGAAGCCCTCATCGGGGTAAGCCAGCAGCAATGAGGCGGCCTGCCACACCACGCGATCCCGCATCAGTTGAGCGCGTTGTTTCCCGCGCGACAACGCTTTCATCGGTTCACCCGCATCGGGAAGAGTTCGGAGGGCGTGCCGGTCCCGTCCCAGTTCAGTAGGTTTGTTTGCCGTTGCTGCATCGCGTGGAACGTCTCCACCGACACCGGCGTCGGTCCGGATTCGTACATGCCCGGTCCGCCGTCGAATGACAACGAGCAGCCCATCTCGCGGCCCTCCGCGGCGCCGGGCAGGTCCGCTGAGTATGCGGTCGGGATGACATAGCGCTCTTCGTATTTGGCGATCGCCAGCAACCGGTACATCTCGTAGACCTGTTCCTCGGTCATCCCGACGGCGTGCGGGATGTGCGGCTGGGTTTCCCGGCCCAGGTTGATGTCGCGCATGTAGGAGCGCATCGCGGCCAACCGTCGCAACACCCCGGCGACGACGTCGGTGTCGCCCGCGGTGAACAGCTCGGCCAGGTACTGGATCGGAATGCGCAACGCTTCCAGGGCGCCGAACAGGTTGCCCAAGTCCTCGCCGTCGTGCCCGCCGTGGCTGACCGCGTCGACCACCGGAGACAGCGGCGGGATGTACCAAACCATCGGCATGGTGCGGTATTCCGGGTGAAGTGGAAGCGCCACCCGGTAGGTGTTGATCAACGCATAGACCGGTGATCGCTGCGCGGCCTCGATCCATTCCTCCGAAATGCCTTGCGCCCGCGCGCCGGCGATCACCTCGGGATCACGGGGATCCAGGATGATCCGCCGCTGCGCCTCGTACAGATCGGTGTCCTTCTCTACCGATGCGGCTTCGAGCACCCCGTCCACGTCGTAGAGCACCAGCCCCAGATAGCGCAGCCGTCCCACGCAGGTTTCCGAGCACACGGTGGGCAGGCCGACCTCGATGCGCGGGTAGCACATCGTGCACTTCTCGGCCTTACCGGTCTGATGGTTGAAATACACCTTCTTGTAGGGGCATCCGGACACGCACATCCGCCAGCCACGGCAACGGTCCTGGTCCACCAGCACTATGCCGTCCTCGCTGCGTTTGTACATCGCACCCGACGGACAGGATGCGACGCATGACGGATTGAGGCAGTGTTCGCAGATCCGTGGGAGGTAGAACATGAAGGTCTCTTCGAGCTTCAGCCGCACCTCTGCGCCGATCTTCTTCAGGATCGGGTCGTCGGGCACGATTTCCGTTGAGCCGGCGAGGTTGTCGTCCCAGTTCGAGCCCCAGGACACCTTCATTGGCTCGCCGGTGAGCTGGCTGCGAGGTGCGGCCGTCGGGAAAGTGTCTCCCGCCGGTGCCTGGGTCAGGTTTTCGTAGTCGTAGGTCCACGGCTCGTAGTAATCCGAGATGGTAGGCAGGTTAGGGTTGGCGAAAATGCGCAGCAACTTTGCCAACCGCCCGCCGTCCCGCAATCGCAAGCGCCCGTTGTTGTCCCGCACCCATCCCCCGCGCCACCGACTCTGATCTTCATAGCCACGGGGATAACCCACGCCCGGGCGGGTTTCGACGTTGTTGAACCACACGTATTCGGTGCCCGAGCGATTGGTCCATGCCTGCTTGCATGTCACCGAGCAGGTGTGGCAGCCAATGCATTTGTCGAGGTTCATCACCATCGCCAATTGCGCCATCACCTTCATGTCAGTACCTGACCTCCTGGCTGCGGCGCCGCACCACGGTGACCTCGTCACGCTGGTTCCCGGTGGGACCGAGATAGTTGAACGCGAACGAGTGCTGCCCGTAGCCACCCGCCAAATGACTGGGCTTGATTCGCACCCGGGTCAGCGCGTTGTGGTTGCCGCCGCGCTTGTTGTTGGTTTCGGTGCGAGGCGTGTCGACGGTGCGCTCCTGCACGTGGTAGACGAACACGACCCCGTCGGGCATCCGGTGCGAGACAATCGCCCGGCACACGTAAATGCCGTTCGCATTCACAGCCTCGACCCAATCATTGTCGCGCACTTGAATCTTGGCAGCGTCGGCCGGGCTCATCCACATGGTCGGACCGCCCCGCGACAGTGACAGCATGTAAAGGTTGTCCTGGTAGGTCGAATGGAACGACCACTTGGAGTGCGGCGTCAGATACCGCACGGTGAGGCCGATTCCGCCCGAACCGTCCGGGGTCGGGCCGAGCTGCGGTTGATCGAACAGCCGCGCCATATCCAGCGGTGGCCGGTATACCGGCAGCTGTTCGCCGAGTTCCTCGATCCAGTCATGGGCAAGGTAGAAGTGCATCCGGCCGGTCAGGGTGTGAAACGGTTTGAGATGCTCGATGTTGATGGTGAAGGGGGCGTAGCGACGGCCGCCGGTTTCGCTGCCCGACCATTCCGGGCTGGTGATCACCGGGACCGGCCGCGCCTGAGTGTCGGCGTAGGTGATCCGCTTCTCCTCGCTGCCCTCGGCCAGCTGCACCAGCCGCTGGCCGGTGCGTTTCTCCAATTCCAGGAAGCCCTCGACGGCCAGCCGGCCGTTGCAGGTTCCGGACAGGGCCAGGATGGTGTCAGCCATCCGCTGGGCCGTGGTGATCGCCGGACGCCCGGCACCTGCTCCGGAGTTCATGACGCCGAATTTGCTTGCCAGCTCGCTGATTTCTCGGAACGGGTGCACCGTGTAGCCCTTGACGGTCATGCCGAACTTGTCGACCAGCGGTCCCAGCGTCAACCACTTGTCGTAGATCGCGGTGTAGTCGCGCTCCACCACGGTTAGCTTGCTCATCGTCCGGCCCGGGATCGGGAGTTCGCCGGTGTGTAACCAATCGCGTTCGGTCCCGTCGGGACAGGCCATCTCGTCCGGGGTGTCATGTTGCAGCGCGGTCAGCACCACGTCCGTGCGCGAGCCCAGGTGGCGTCGGGCCAGCATGCTGAAGGTGCGCGCGATGGCGGCGAATGCGTCGAAGTCCGACCGCGTTTCCCAGGGCGGGTCGATGGCCGGGCTGAACGCGTGCACGTACGGGTGCATGTCGGTGCTGGACAGGTCGGCCTTCTCGTACCATGTCGCGGCGGGCAGCACCACATCGGAGACCAGCGTGGTCGACGTCATGCGGAAGTCGATTGACATCATCAGGTCGAGCTTGCCCTCGGGAATTTCGCAGTCCCACAGAATGTCCCGCGGCCTGGCGCCATCAGCCGGCGGTTCGGCCTGCACGTTGGAGTCGGTGCCCAGCAGGTGCCGCAAGAAGTACTCGCCACCCTTGCCCGAGGAGCCGATCAGGTTCGACCGCCACACCGTCAGCACCCGCGGCCAGTTGACCGGGTTGTCGGGGTCGGTGACCGAGAGCTTGAGCTTGCGATCGGCCAGTTGCTCGGCCACATACTCTCCGACGTCACGGCCGTCGGCCTTCGCCTCGTCGGCGACATCGAGGCTGGACCGGTCGAACTGCGGATAGAACGGGCTCCAGCCCATCGCCGCGGCCGAGGCGAGCAGGTCCATCGTGTGCTTGCCGGCGAACCTGCCGCGGCCCAGCGGGCTGGTCAGCTTGTCCGCTGCGTAGCCGTCGTAGCGCCACTGGTCGGTGTGGGCATACCAGTACGAGGCGCCGGGCACCTGTCGCGGCGGGCGCGCCCAGTCCGTGGCGTTGGCCATGGTCTGCCACCCGGTCAGCGGGCGAACCTTCTCCTGACCGACGTAGTGCGCCCAACCGCCGCCGTTGCGTCCCATCGACCCGGTCAACATCAGCAGTGCCAGCACCGACCGGTACATCACGTCGCTATGGAACCAGTGGCAGATTCCGCCACCCATGATGACCATGGACCGGCCGCCGGATTCCTCTGCGTTGCGCGCGAATTCCCTGGCAATGCGAACGGCCTGCGCGGCCGGCACCCCGGTGATGGGCTCCTGCCATGCGGGTGTGTTCGGTTGCGTCGCATCGTCGTAACCGGTCGCCCAATCGCCGGGCAGTCCAGGGCGCCCAACCCCGTACTGGGCCAGCATCAGGTCGAACACCGTGCACACCAAATGGTTGCCGACCCGGCGCACCGGCACACCCCGTGACACGGTCTGCCCGCGGCCGTCAACGGTGTCGAAGTGGGGCAGGCTGACGAGTGCTGCACTCCCGTCAGAGTTTTCGACGCTCAGCGCCGGGATCACCGCACCGAGATCGAGGTTCCACTTCCCCACCCCGTCTTCGCCGAACCGGAATCCCAGCGAGCCCTGCGGGATCACCACGGTGTCGGTGACCTGATCCAGTAGGGCGGGCTTGAAGGCCGAGTTCTCGACTTCAGCGCCGATGTCGGCCGCAGTCAGAAATTTCCCGGGCACCAGTCGTTCGCCCCGGGTTTCCAGCTTGATCAGGAAGGGCAGGTCGGTGTATCGGCGCACGTAATCGGTGAAGAACGGAACCTGTTTGTACACATAGCATTCCGAGAGGATCACGTGGCCCATCGCCATGGCCAGCGCGGTGTCGGTGCCTGCGGCACACCGCACCCACTCGTCGGCGAATTTGGTGTTGTCGGCGTAGTCGGGACTGACGACCACGACCTTGGTGCCCCGGTAACGCACCTCGGCCATCCAGTGCGCGTCGGGGGTGCGGGTGATCGGGACGTTGGAGCCCCACATCACCAGATACGAAGCGTCCCACCAGTCTCCGGACTCCGGCACGTCGGTCTGATCGCCGAATACCTGCGGCGAGGCCACGGGCAGGTCGGCGTACCAGTCGTAGAACGACGTCATCACGCCACCGATCAGCTCAATGAATCGCGAGCCCGCGGCGTGGCTGACCATCGACATGGCCGGGATCGGGGTGAAACCGGCGACCCGGTCCGGGCCGTAGGTCTTGATGGTGTGCACGTGGGCCGCCGCGATCATCTCGGTCGCCTCGGCCCAGCTCACCCGGATCAGTCCGCCTTTACCGCGGGCCTGCTGGTAGCGGCGCCGTCGCTGCGGATCGGCTTGGATGTCTGCCCAGGCCAGCACCGGGTCACCCAAGCGGGCCTTGGCTTCCCGGTACATCTCCACCAGCACACCGCGGGCATAGGGGTAGCGGACCCGGGTGGGCGCATAGCTGTACCAGGAGAACGACGCACCGCGCGGGCAGCCCCGAGGTTCGTACTCGGGGCGGTCCGGGCCCACCGAGGGATAGTCGGTTTGCTGCGTTTCCCAGGTGATGATCCCGTCTTTGACGTAGATCTTCCACGAACACGATCCCGTGCAGTTCACCCCGTGGGTGGATCGCACCACCTTGTCGTGACTCCATCGGTCGCGGTAGAAGACGTCGCCCTCGCGACCGCCACGCCGGGATACGGTGCGCAGGTCGGCCGATACTTCGCCAGGGGTGAAGAAGCGCGCGCTGCGTGCCAACAATTCCTCGAGGCGTCCACCGACATGCGGGGTCACAGTCAGGACGACCTCCTCCTCGTCAGCGCATCGGTTTCGAGTTGCCCTTTTCAACAGTTGATGTCGGCAACCTTCAGCCGCCCTGGATGTCCGCTGTATACGGACTGTGGAATCACCTCAGGACAACGCGCGCGTCAGGTCGGCAAGCCACTCGCGATCCGCCGGCACCCAGTCGACGTCACCGAGTTCTTCCGCGGTCACCCAGCGCAACGCGCGGTGGTCGTGGGCGCGCGGCTCGCCCGTCAGCAGCCGGACCCGATAGGCCCGCAGGGTCATCGAGCCGCTCAGGTCGACATCACCGCCCAGGCGTTCATCCACCACGACGTCACCCGCCCGCAGGCCCAGTTCCTCGACGAGCTCACGCGCCAACGCGGCCGGTTCGGTTTCCTCGTGGCCGACCTTGCCGCCGGGCAGCTCCCAGCGGCCCGCCAGTTCCGGCGGACGAGCGCGTTGTGCCACCAGGACCGTATTGCCGCGAATGATCGCTCCAGCGACGACGATCTGGGTCGACATGGCCAGTGACGGTATACGGTCGAGAGATGGCTGTGTTAACCGATGAGCAAGTAGACGCCGCACTGCCCGAGCTCGACGGCTGGGAACGTGTCGATGGAGCATTGCGACGGTCGGTCAAGTTCCCGGAATTTCTGGCCGGTATTGACGCTGTGCGCCGGGTGGGCGAACACGCCGAGGCCAAGGACCACCATCCGGATATCGATATCCGCTGGCGGACAGTGACTTTCGTGCTGGTCACCCACTCAGAAGGTGGCATCACCGGCAAGGACATCGATATGGCCCGCGATATCAACGGAATCGTCGGTAGCTGAGCGCCCTGCGCGAACCCAACCACACCGCGAAACCGCGGGCCAAAAACGGCAACCAGGTTCGGCTCGCGAATATAGGGTGATCCGCGATGACGCTCCATGGCTCGTTGCGGTTGGCTCTTGCCATCACCATCGCCGGTGCGGGCGCTGCCTGCTCGCATCCGGACACATCCGGCGGCGCTCAACCGGGGCCGCCGACCACGGTGGCCCACTCACCCGCCGGCTACGAGCCGGGCCCCTGCCCCGCGTCCGCCGCGCCGGAGTTGGCCGCCGCACACTGCGCAACCCTGGTCGTACCCGAGAACCGGGCCAAACCGGGCGGGCGGACATTACGGCTCGCCGTTGCCGTCATTCCGTCGCAGACTCAACCCCCGACCGGCGACCCGATCCTCTTCATCACCGGCGGCCCTGGTGAGGACGCCATCATGGATCCGCCGATCGCGCAGGACGTCGGCCTCAACCGCAACCGGGACCTGATACTGCTTGCGCAGCGCGGCAATCACTCGTCGCAACCCGCGCTGACCTGTCCGGAGATCGATCAGTTCTTCGCCCGCAGAGCGGGCCTGGTGTACGACGCGTCCGGCACCGGAGACCAGTACGTGCAGGCCGCCAGGACCTGCCACGACCGATTGGCCGGCATCGCCGATCTGGCCGCGTTCAACTCCAGCGAGAGTGCCTACGACCTGATCGATCTGCGCAACGCGTTGCACCTCAAGCAGTGGAATCTGTTTTCGCACTCCTACGGCACCGACCTGGCTCTGATCTATTCGCGGCTGGATGCACCGGCCATCCGCTCGCTGGTGCTCGACGGAATGACGCCGCCGTCGATCGCGAGCCCGAGCTGGACCTGGGGCAGTGCGCGTGAAGCGTTCGACAACATGATGAGCGCCTGCACCGTCCAACCGGACTGCCAGGCGCGTTATCCGAACCTGGGTGACACGTTCGTGCGGCTGGTCAATGAACTCGAGGCTCATCCGGTGACCACCACGGTCAACGTCGAAGGTGTTGGTGACACGAAGATCGTGCTCGACGGTGGCGCCCTGCTTAACTGGTTCGTTCCGATGGCCACCCACTTCCCGGCCGAGATGCCCGCCGCGATAGACGAACTCGCGCACGGCAACCCCACGCGGGTCGCCAAGCAATGGGCGATGGCGTGGGTGAACCCCGCCAAGGTCGGGGTCATGGGCTGGGGCCTGACGTTGAGCATCTGGTGCAGTGAGTGGGTGCCGTTCGACTCCGCCGACGACCAGAATCGGGCGGCCCGACAAGCTTTCGCCGCGCTGCCCGAATCGGTGCGCGCCCAGGCGCCGCAACTGCCGTTCCTGCGGCAGGCCTGCGCGGCATGGAACGTGCCCAAGGCCTCCGACTGGGTACGCGGCGTCAGCGACGCAACGATGCCGGCGCTGGCCCTGTCCGGCAGCTACGACGGGCAAACCGGCGCTGCGTCCGGACAGTATGTGGCCCAGCATCTTCCGCATGCCGTCTCGGTGACCGTTCCGGGCGTCGCGCACGGCATCTACGCCGACCGCTGCGGCGCTGCCGTCATCGCCTCGTTCTTCGACAACCCTCAGCAACCCGACACCAGCTGTATCAACGCGACCCAACCGGCGACCTACGCGATCAACCCGCCGCCACCATGACCGGGGTGTTTGACCGAAGGTTGTTGCTGAGCGGCGCGCTGGCCGGAGCGGCGACGCTCGTAATGTCCTGCGCCTCACGGCCCGCCAAGCCGACGTTGTTTGACGAGCTCGACGCCAAGATCACCGCGGGGATGAAGGCCTACGGGATACCGGGTGTCGCGGTGGGCGTCTGGACCGGCGGCCGGGAGTACATCAAGGGCTACGGCGTCACGAATGTCGACCATCCGGTTCCCGTCGACGGCGACACCGTGTTCCGGATCGGCTCCACCACAAAGACCTTCACCGGCACCGCGATCATGCGTCTGGTGGACGCGGGCAAGGTCTCGCTGGATGCCCCGGTGCGCAGGTATCTGCCCGACTTCGCCGTCGCCGATCCCGAGGTGAGCGCCGCGGTGACGGTGCGCCAGTTGCTCAACCACACCTCGGGCTGGTTGGGCGACGACGTCCAGGATTTCGGCAACGGCGATGATGCGCTGGCCCGGTACGTCGCCTCGCTGAAGCGGCTTCCGCAGCTCAACCCGCCCGGTGCGGTATTCGCTTACAACAATGCGGGATTGGCGGTCGCGGGCCGGATCGTCGAAGTGGTGTCCGGTACGACCTACGAGTCGGCCGTGCAGAACCTGCTGCTGAATCCCCTGCAACTGGGCCACACTCACTTCTTCTCCGACCAGCTGACGGGTCTGAGCGTGGCGGCGCCGCACAATGTGGTTGACGGCAAACCGGTTGTCGACAACGGTTTCTGGGCCTTCCCGCGCAGTTGCAATCCCACCGGCGGGCTGATATCCAGTGTGCGGGATCAGTTGCGCTATGCCAGGTTCCACCTCGGCGACGGGACGGCCCCCAATGGCACCCGGCTGCTGGGTGAGCAGGCGCTGCAGTCGATGCGTGCCAATCCCGGCGCCGGCGGCACGCTGCAGGTCGAGCTGACCGGAATGGGTGTGGCGTGGATGCTGCGCCCGTCTGCCGAGGACAAGCTGATCGTTCAGCACGGCGGAACGTGGAGCGGGCAGCGTTCCGGGTTCTTCATGGTGCCGGCCCGCGACTTCGCGATGACGTTGCTGACCAATTCCGAAGGCGGCGCGCAACTCACCGTCGACCTCTTCGCGGATGACTGGGCGCTGCGCCACTTCGCCGGCGTCAGCAACCTGCCCGCCACCGTCCAGCACTTCAGCGCGGGCGACCTTGCGCCGTACGAGGGGCGCTATGTCGCCGAGTCGATTCCGGAGTCCGGTGAGCTTGAGCGCGTGATCATCGAATTCCGTTCCGGGAATGGGCAACTGGACGGTACGACGGGCTCCGATGATCCTACTGCTGGTAGCAGCCGGATGGGTCTGGCGTTCTACCGGCCGGACTACGGGCTCGATCTCGGGCCGGACGGCAAGCCGGTGGGTACCCGATCGAATTTCGTCCGTGATCCGGTGGGCAACATCATCTGGTTCCGCAGCCACGGACGGCTGTTCCGGCGCGAATACCCTGCTTAACTCCCGCCGCGCCCGCCGAGCGTCACCAAGCCGTCACCAAGCCGTCGTCGAGCGTCACGCCAGCGTGGCTCTCACCGCCGACCGTCACGCTGGCGTGACGCTCGGCGCAACGATAAGCCATTGCCCGACAGCGCGATCCAGCCAAGCGTCGCCAACGCCGCCAGCGCGTAGACCAGCCCGGCCCAGGCCAGATACCAGGGCCGGCTTATCACCCAGATGGTCGGCTGCGCGAAGCTCAGCAGCCACGGCACGCCGATCAGAGTCAGCACCAGCCAGCCCCACCCCAGAATCTTGGCGCCGAGGCGTTCCCGCAGCGGCCCGTGCAGCAACCACATCATCAGCGGCACCAGCCATACCCAGTGGTGCGTCCAGGAGATCGGCGAGAGCAGCAGCCCGAACACTTCGACGACCAGCAACCGGCCGAGCGCATCGGAAGCGTCCAGCGCGCGCCAGGCCAGTACGGCAAGCACCAGCGTCACACCGATCGCCGTCAAAACCAATGGCCCGTAGCCCGCGTCGTATCCGAGGATGCGCGAAATTGCGCCGCGCCAGGACTGATTGAACGAGGTGGCGATCGGCCCCACCCGGCGCGCATCGCCCAGCAGGTCGGTGAAGTAGTACCGAGCCTGGTCGCCGACGACAAACAGTGATATCCCGATCGTCAACAGAAAGGTGGACAGCGAGGACAGCGCCGCCGACCAGCGGCGGGCCCCGAGCAGATAGACCCCGGCGATCGCCGGCGTCAGCTTGACACCGGCCGCGAGCCCGACCAGCAACCCCGACAGCCACCACCGGGTGGTGTAAACGGCCCACAGCACCGCCAACACCAGGAACACATTGATCTGGCCGTAGTCGAAGTTGCTGCGCAACGGTTCGATCCAGATGGTCACCGCGGTCCACAGCATTGCGGCGCGCCGGTCTGCTGCGGTGCCCATCAATCGCTGACTGACCCGCACCACGCCGTACAACGCCGCCACGATGGCCGCCTGCCACAGAAAGGCCAGCAACCCGAACGGCACCACGTGCAGTGGGTAAAAGACCACCGCGGCGAACGGCGGGTAGGTGAACGGCAGCGGGAAGTCCGGCGTCTGGTCGGCGTAAACGTAGCTGTACAGGGTGCCGGGATGGTTGAGCGCCGCGGCACCGCCCACGTAGACGTGCAAGTCCACGAAGTTGGCGCCGTTCGGCGCCAAATACGTCCAGGCGAACCTCGCAACAACGCTGATGATCAGTAGCGGCGCCGCCAGGCCGGCCTTCCGGGCGGGTGCCGCCGCGGCGGCCGAAGTGGTGTCGATTTGACCGACTTTAGCGACCGCGCCGGGTGTCGGGCCGTTGATAACGGCCAGGACACAAATCGCAGGTGGTCGATCACCGCCGCCACTCGTATCGGTAACGATCAAATAAATGCCACACGTGTCACTTGAGTCACTTCTGTACCACGATAGCTTCGGCTTCAGGTCCTGTGGGGGCCTGGAATAGCCCGTTGAAGACAACCAGGGAGAGTCATGCCAACCATCTGGACTTACGTACGTGCCGGCGCAGTATTGGTCGGTTCGTCCGCCGCATTGCTGACGGGCGGTATCGCCCACGCCGACCCGGCGCCCGCCCCGGCGCAGCCCAACATTCCGCAGCAGTTGATCGCTTCGGCCGCCAACGCGCCGCAGATTCTGCAGAACCTGGCGACCGCCCTCGGTGCGACCCCGCCCGTGCAGGGCACCTCGCCGGCACCCCAGGGTGTGCTGCGCGCACCCGACCCGGCTCCAGCTGCCCCCGGTGGGCTGAACCTGCCGTCGGTGCTGCCCGGCGCCAGCGCACCAGGTCCCTCGACGGCTCCCGCCACAGTTCCGCAGATTCCCGGCGTGAACACCCCGATCCCGGGGATCACCGCGCCGGCGGCGGCCGCACCCGCGCCCGCACCTGCTGGAGTGCCGTCCATTCCCGGTGTGAACACGCCCATTCCGGCGCTCGCGGCACCGGCACCGGCCGCACCAGCGCCGGCCGCAGTGCCGTCGATTCCAGGAGTGAACACCCCGATCCCGGGGATCACCGCGCCGGTCACTCCGGCGGCCGCGCCCGCGCCCTCGATTCCGGGCCTGGCGTCAGCGATTCCGGGTCTTGCCGCTCCGGCGGCAGCGGCACCGGCGGCTCCTGCGTCCGCACTGCCGGGGTTGGCCTCGGCCCTGCCCGGCTTGGCGCAGGCAGCACTGCCGGGCCTGACGTCCAGCATTCCTGGATTGGCACCGGCGTCTCCGGCCCCAGGGGCCAGCGCGCCCGCACCCGCGGGACCGCCGCAGACGCTGCTCGCTGCGTTGCCCTGAGCCATCTCATCTGACGGCTGACCTACCACCAACAACGGGAGAGAGAACACACCGTGGCAAGCACTTGGAGTCTGTCCAAAGGTTTGGCCGCAGTCGTCGTCACATCGGCTGCCGCGTTCGCGCTTTGTCCGAGCGCGGCAGCCGACCCGGCGACGCCGCCGCCCAACCCCACCCAACAGCTCCCTGGGCTGCCCGCGTTGGCCGAGTTGAGCCCGATCATCCAGCAGGCGGCGGGCAACCCGGCGCAGGCGACGCAGCTGCTGATGGCCGCGGCTCAGGCGTTCACCCACAACCCGACGGCACCCGCCGAAGCCAAGAACGTCGCCACCTCGGTCAACCAGTTCGTGGCGGATCCGGCGGTTCCGGTCGCCGGTACGCCCCATCACGGCGGACCGGCGACCGTGGCCGGTGTGACGCCGCCGGCGG
>NZ_HG964937.1:21431-59877 GCF_000613245.1 Mycobacterium asiaticum DSM 44297 | reverse complement strand
GTTCGGCCCGGACGCCCCGCCCACGCAGGACTTCATGTACCCCTCGATCGGCACCAATTGCCTTGCCGATGGCACCAGCGCCCTGGCGACCGCGCTGTCAGTGGCCGGGCCGGCCACCATCCCGACGCCCGGCCCCGGCGCCGGCCAGACCGCCTACGTGTTCACCGCCGTCGGCACCCCAGGTCCCGCAGAGGTGCAGCGGCTGCCGCTGAACGTCACCTGGGTCAACCTGACCACCGGCAAGTCGGGGACTGCCACCCTCAAGCCGCGCACCGACATCAACGGGGACGGGCCGACCACGCTGACCGCGATCGTCGACACCGGTTCGGGCAGCATCATGTCGACGATTTTCGGCCAGGTCACCACCAAGGACCGTCAGTGCCAGTTCATGCCCACCATCGGCTCGACCGTGGTGCCCTAGCGACGCTCACCTCCAGCGCGAGCGTGCGCAGAATGCCAGCCGCACCGGCGTGTCGCTGTGCATCTGCGCACCTTCGCGGCTCTCGAAGGGCGCGCTCGCGGCAGCTGGCTAGCTCGCGGCTACAGCGCTAGTAGGCCATGAACAGAATGGCGTCCCGGTCGTACTCCAGACCGGGATGAACGCTGGCGAGGTGCGCCTGCGTCAGTTCGACCAGCTCGTCCTCGTCCTTGCCGACAATGGCCTCGCCACACGGACAGGTTATGTGTGTCTTCACGTTGTCGCCTTTCCTTTGGCTTCGGCTTTCATTTGTTTCTTGTACGACCGCACCCGCCCCAGCGATTCGGCATCGACGATGTCGGCGACCGAAATGTGGGTGCCCGATTTGCCGAACTCGCCCGCCGCGGACCGCCAGCCCTTCGGGGTCACGCCGTATTGCTTGCCGAGCAAAGCCAAGAAGATCTGGGCCTTCTGCTCGCCGAAACCGGGCAAGGCTTTGAGACGCCGCAAGACCTCTTTGCCGTCAGGATCGCCGGCGGTCCACAGCGCCGCCGCGTCCCCGTCGTAGCGGTCCACGATGATCTGGGCGAGGGTTTGGATGCGCTTGGCCATCGACCCCGGAAAGCGATGGATGGCAGGCTTTTCCGAGCACAGCGCGGCGAACTTGTCCGGGTCGTACTCGGCGATGTCGGCCGCGTCGATGCCGCCCATCCGGTCGGCGATCTTCTTGGGCCCGGCGAACGCCGTCTCCATCGGGACCTGCTGATCGAGCAACATGCCGACTAGCAACGCGAAGGGATTGGCGTCCAGCAAAGCGTCGGCGGCCGGTTCTTGGACAAGCTGCAGTTTCGGCACGCAATCAGTGTAGAACCGTCCGTTCGGACCATCGCCGCAGCATCGGGTCTGCGGCGAAGTCAGCTATCCTGCAACGCTTTTAGCCGCTCTTGCGGCGAAACTCCCGGCGGTTTCCCACGGCACCGTGCGCCCGCGACTGTTTGCCGCCGCCGTCCTTGTGGTCCGAGCCGCCCGACGATTTGGCCGTCTTGCGCTCCAGAGCCTCCCGGAATTTGCGCTTGTTCTCGTCCTCCGCGGACTCGCTTTCCGGGGCATTCGATTCAGCCATGCCCAGCAGCCTATCTCCTGCCGGGTGGCATGCCGTAGACATGCGATATCGGCAGCGTCAGCAACACGCGCCGGTCGGTCACCATGGCCTCGCGATACTCGTCCCAGTCCGGATGTTCGCCAGCGATGTTGCGATACAAGGCAATCAGCGCCTCGACGGTATCGTCACCCGGCGCGGCGGCCGGCGGGGTCAGCTCGGCAATACCCTCGGCGACGGCATACGACCAACCGTCGTCGGCGTCCACCAGAAGCGATGCCCGCGGATCGCGCCGCAGGTTGCGCGTCTTGGCGCGCGGCTCGGTGACGGACACCTGCAACACCAGATTCCGCGCGTCGAAGTGATACTGCACGTTCGACAACTGGGGGCGTCCGTCCCGCTTGATGGTGGCCAGCACCCCGATCGAGTTGCAACTGATCACGGCCAACAACTTGTCGTCGAAGACTTGGCGTCCCATGCCGAAAGCCTACGTCGCGTTGCATCATTCTCCGACGGGCTGCTGCAATCGATTCATGACCAAGTACGCGGGATTCTTGCGCGGCGTCAACGTCGGGGGCGTCAACCTGAAGATGGCCGAGGTCGCCGACGCGTTGACCAAGGCTGGGTTCAAGAACGTACGCACGATCCTGGCCAGCGGCAATGTGCTGCTGGAGTCGGACTCGGGTGTCGAGGCGGTACGCAAGAAAGCAGAGGCCGCGCTGCGGGAGCGGTTCGGGTACGACGCGTGGGTGCTTGCCTACGACATCGAGACGGTGCGCAACATCGATCACGCATATCCGTTCGAGCGCGAGGTCGACGGATACCAGTCCTACATCACCTTCGTCACCGACGCCGACGTGCTCGACGAACTCGCCGAACTCACTGCCGGGCCCCGAGAGCGGATCCAGCGCGGCGAGGGCGTCATCTACTGGCAGGTGCCCAAGGGCAGCACCCTGGACAGCACCATCGGAGGGACCATGGGCAAGAAGCGCTACAAGGCGTCGACCACGACTCGCAATCTGCGCACGCTGGCTAAGGTACTGAAATGAGCGAGCCCGAACGCCAACCGCACAAGGTCGATCTGACCGGCGTCTCCGAGACGGCACTGCTGACGCTGAACGCCAGGGCCAGCGAGGCGCGCCGTCCCGATGCCATCATCGAGGATCCGATGGCGGTCGCCCTGGTCGATGCGATCGACTTCGACTTCGCCAAGTTCGGCCGCACTGGCCAGGACATCGCGCTGCGGGCGCGGGCTTTCGACAGCGAGGCCCAGGCCTACCTCAGCGATCACCCCTCGGCGACGGTGGTGGCGCTGGCCGAAGGACTGCAAACCAGCTTCTGGCGGCTGGACGCGGCGCTACCCGAGGGACAATTCCGTTGGCTCACAGTGGATTTACCGCCGATCATCGACATCAGGGCGCAGCTGCTCCCGGCATCGCCGCGGATATCGGTGCGCGCGCAGTCGGCGCTGGATTACAGCTGGATGGACGCCGTCGACCCGTCTGAAGGGGTGTTCATCACCGCCGAGGGGTTGCTGATGTATTTGCAGCCCGAGCAGTCCATGGAGTTGATCACCGAGTGCGCCAAACGCTTTCCCGGTGGGCAGATGATGTTCGACCTGCCGCCGCGCTGGTTCACCATGTGGACCCGGGTGGGCTTGCGCACGTCGCTGCGATACACGGTGCCGACGATGCCGTTCAGCCTGTCCGTCGCAGAGGCCGCAAATCTGTTGCACATCGTGCCGGGCGTCACCGCCGTCCGCGACGTCCGTCTGCCCCCGGGCCGTGGTCTGCTCCTCAACACCGCGATGACGGCTATTTACCGCGTTTCGCTGTTGGACCCGGTGCGCCCGAATCTGACCGTCTTGGAGTTCTAGGCGGGAGTTCTAGTCGTCCGGCACGCTGGTCAAGTAGCGCATGGCGTCGGACTTGGTCAGCCCCAGTGCCCTGGCAACTTCGACGTATTCCTTGGCGGCGGCCGCCATCGCGGCATCGGTGGGGTCGAAACGGGAGATGAAAGTGCCGAAGCGGCCGCGGGTTTCGACGATGGCCGCGGATTCGAGTTCGCGGTAGGCGCGCGCAACGGTATTGGCGGCCACGCCCAACTGGCCGGCCAGGTCACGCACCGTCGGCAACCGGGTGCCAGGCGGTAGCGAACCCGCGCGGACACCGTCGATCACCTGGGTTCTGAGCTGGTCGAACAGCGGCTTGCCTGCCTTGACGTCGACCTTCAACAAATCGCGCAACTCCACATAACCAGTATTGCCCACGCACAGCTATGTTTGTGGGATGCGAGTGGTGGTGCTTAGCGGCGCGGGAATCTCCGCGGAAAGCGGAGTGCCGACCTTTCGCGACGACAAGAACGGTCTATGGGCCCGCTTCGATCCCTACGAGCTGTCCAGTGTTCAGGGCTGGGAAAGCAACCCCGAACGCGTGTGGGGTTGGTACCTGTGGCGCCACTACCTGGTGGCCGACGTCCAGCCCAACGAGGGTCACCGGGCGATTGCGCAGTGGCAGGACCACCCGGCGGTCGCAGACGTCACCGTCGTCACCCAGAACGTCGATGATCTGCACGAGCGCGCCGGCAGCGCGACGGTCCATCACCTGCACGGCAGCCTGTTCGAATTCCGTTGTGCGCGTTGCAATACGCGCTACAGCGAGCCGTTGCCGGTGATGACCGAAGCCGCCATCGAGGTGGAGCCGCCGGTGTGTCGCTGCGGCGGGCTGATCCGGCCGGACATCGTGTGGTTCGGCGAAATGCTGCCCCAGGGGCCGTGGCAGAGCGCGGTCGAGGCTACCGAGACCGCCGACCTGGTGGTGGTGGTCGGCACGTCGGCCGTGGTCTACCCGGCAGCCGGACTACCCGAGCTCGCGGTGGCCCGCGGCATACCGGTGATCGAGGTCAATCCGGAGCCCACCCCGTTGACCAGCAGCGTCAACCTCAGCATCCGGGAGTCGGCGAGCACGGCGTTGCCCGGGCTGCTGGAACGCTTGCCGGCCCTGTTGAAGTAGCGGGTTCAGGGCCGCCGCGCGCGGCCCAGCGCCAGCTCCGAAACAGGCAGCGGCACCCACGCCGGCAACGTCCATTCATGGCGTGACTCGGCGATCTCGAAGCCGGCGTCGACGATCGAGCGTTCGGTGTCGCGGTGCGTGTGGCAGTTACCCAGCATTCGCGGCCAGATCGTGGCGTCGGCCAATCGCTGCAGTCGGCCCCGGCCACCCGCACTGGCGATGTGCTCTAGGAAGCGCAGCTCCCCGCCAGGTCGCAACAGGGCGCGCAGCCGGCGCAGCACCGCAACCTGGTCGTGCACCGAGCACAGGACCAGCGAACAGACCACCGCGTCGAACACTTCCCCGTCGCTGAACTCCTCGGCCGCGACGCTGGTCACTTCTACCGGAATGGGAGCGTCCGCCGCCGCTGCCCTGGCTTTTGCCACCAGGCGCGGTTCGGGCTCCACGGCGACCACCTGCATGACGGTGTCGGGGTAATAGGCGAAGTTCGTCCCGCTACCTGCACCGACTTCGAGCACCCGACCGGACAGCCCGGCCAGATTCTCCCGGCGCAGGGCGCGAACCGATTCGGCCTCGTGGGCGGCGAACACCGGCCACACCCGGGCGAAGAACGGGTTCTGCACCTCAGCCATTGCGCGTCACCGAAGCGTGGATCTCCTGCCCGTTGCGCCCACCCGGAACCTTGGTCGCGCCGGATTCACTCTCGGCGGCCGGACCCGCGCGATGGGAGCTCTCGAAAGCCCCGCCCTCGCTGATACCGAACCGCTCGTGCAGCCACACCAACGGCTTGGGCGCCCACCAGTTCCAGCGACCCATGACGTGCATGAAAGCCGGGACCAGGACCATGCGCACCAGGGTGGCATCGGCGATTACCGCCAGCGTCAGCCCCAGCCCGAACATCCGCATGAACGACACGTGCGCAGCGATCAAAGCGGCGAACGACATCGACATGACTAACGCCGCGGCGGTGATCACCCGGCCGGTGCGGGCCACCCCGAGCGCAACGCTCTCGTCGTTCGCAGCGTGCGCCTCCTTGGGAGTCGGCTTTGCGGGCCGCGCCGCGCCCGATGCCAACCAGTACTCCCGGATCCTGGAGACCAAGAACACCTCGTAGTCCATCGACAGCCCGAACGCGATGCAGAACAACAGCACGGGCATGTTCGCCACCAGCGTCCCGCTCGGAGTGGTGCCCATCGCCCCGAGATGGCCGTCCTGGAAGATCCACACCAGTGCACCGAACGCGGCCGTCAACGACAGCACATTGAGCACCAGCGCCTTCAGCGGCAGCACCACGCTGCCGGTCAGCAGGAACAGCAGAACGAACGTCACCACCGCCATCAAACCCAGCACCAGCGGCAACCGGTCGGTCACCGCGTTGACGCTGTCCCGGTTGACCTGCGCGACACCCGCCAGCTCCACCGATCGGCCGGCCGGCGGAGCCACCTGGTGCAACCGCCGGAGCTGCTCGTCGGAGGCGTGCGAGAACAACGGTGCCGTGCTGCTCACGGTCAGCAGTGCGCTGCCGTCCTTGATTCCGGTGGGTCCGACGGGCGGTCCCGCCGGTTTGCCATTGATGAAGGTTCCGCCCGGTGCGGAGACGGCGGGCACGTCGGGAACCAGTGACAGGTCGGCCGCGTACTTGTCCAGGTCCGCCGGATTGAGGCCGCGGGCGTCGAGCATCACGATCGGCACCGCCCGTTCCGAGTCGCGGGTGAAGTTGTTCCGCAGCTGATCACCGACCTGATGCGACGACGCCGACGTCGGCAGCACCCGGTCGTCGGGGAAACCCCATTTGACCGAGACGAACGGCAGCCCGAGCAGTAGGAGCAGCGCGACGACCGCCGCGCCGATCGGGAGCCAAAAGCGCATCACGAACTTGCTCGACCGGTACCAGAACAACTGCTCGACCGGCTTGTGCACGGGTTCGGGCCGGCGCAACATCCGGCGCACCAGGCGACGCACGTCGAAGGCGTCCAACCGGGAGCCCATCAGCACAATGGCCGCCGGCGTCACCACGATGGACGCCGTTGCGACAAACGCGACGGTCGCGACCCCGGCATAGGCGAACGATTTGAGGAAGTACATCGGGAAGGCCACCGTCGCCGCCATCGACAGCGCGACCGTGACCGCCGAGAACAGCACCGTGCGACCCGAAGTGGCCATCGTTCGGATCAGCGCCTCGTCGCGGTCGCAACCTTCGGCCAGCTCGTCGCGATAGCGGCTGATGATCAGCAGCGTGTAGTCGATGGCCAGCGCCAGGCCCAGCGCGGTGCTCAAGTTGAGGGCGAAGATCGACACCTCGGTGGTGAAGGTGACCAGTCGGAGCACCGACATCGACCCGACGACGGCAAGTGCGCCCAGGGCCATCGGCAACGCCGCGGCCAGCAGCCCACCGAACACCCAGACCAGTACCAGGAAGCTGAACGGAATCGCGATCATTTCCATAACCAGCAGGTCGGCCTGGTTCTGCTTGTTGATCTGGGCGTACTCCATGGCCGAGCCACCGGCCCGGACGGTGACCCCGTCCCGGTCGTGGACGATGTCGTCGCTGAGGGTCTGGGCGTTCTTCTGCGCGTCGTTCTCGCCGCCCTTGAGGTTGACGACGATCAGCCCGGACTTGCCGTCTTTGCTGATCAGGTCGGCCGCCGCTTCCGGCGGCGCGGTCCAGGCCGACGACACGTTGTACACCAGCGGCGATCTGCTCAGCTGTCCGGCCAGGTCGGTGCCCACCGCGCGAGCCTGCTCGCTGCGCGCTCCGTCGGGTGCGGTAACCAGGATCATCATCTGCTGACCGCTCTGGCCGAACTTGTCGCTCAAGGTGGCGATGGCGCGGGCAGATTCGGAGTGGGGGTCCTGGAAACCACCCGGCGACAAGCTGTTGGCCACCGGGATACCGAAGACCGCGGCGGCGACGAAAACCAGGAGGGCGATGCCGATGATCCGCCGCGGTGCCGCCAGAGCCAGTCGCGCGATCCACTGCAGCATTTCGTGTCCCTCCGCCGCAGGCGCCAACCATCCCGAAGGAGCCCCCGCAGCCTCGATAAATCGCGATGTTTACCCACGCTAACGTACAGATGTCCAACAGCACCCGTGCCCTATTTACGGGTATAGCCCTGGAACGGTTCAACCGGAACCCGAATGGGTACTCTCGGCCGTCGCCAGGCAACCTACCGGCCGGTAAGAATTGCCACCATTTTCCGAATCGTGACTCACCGATTCCTTAATGCGGGCTTTTACGCTCAGTGTCATGTGGATCGACGACACCAGTGCCGATGTCATCAAGGCTGACTTCGAGGCTCTCTACCACGGCGACATGCTGGTCGAAGGTGAGACCTCGGAGCAATTCGAAGACTGGCAACCCCTGCCGACAGCGAGCTGAGGTAACACCATGGGCGTAATTGCACGACTTCTGATGGCAGAACCGACCGCCACACGTTGGTTCCGTCGATAGCGAACCTGTGTCGTCGCTTAAGCCCCCCGCGATCGCGGGGGGCTTTTTTGTCGCCCCAGGCGACTAGCGCGGTGCCATCCGGATGGCGCCGTCGAGTCGGATGACCTCGCCGTTGAGCATCGGGTTCTCCACGATGTGCTGAGCCAGCGCGCCGTACTCGTCCGGGTCGCCCAACCGGGCCGGGTGCGGAACCTGCTTGCCCAGCGACTTCTGCGCTTCCTCGGGCAGCGAACCGAGCAACGGGGTCTTGAACAGACCCGGCGCGATGGTCACCACCCGGATGAGCTCGCGGGATAGGTCCCGGGCGATCGGCAGCGTCATGCCGACAACACCGCCCTTCGAGGCCGAGTAGGCGGCCTGGCCGATCTGGCCGTCGAATGCCGCGACCGATGCGGTGTTGATGATGACGCCGCGCTCCGGACTTGTTTCGGGACCGATCGGATCGGTCTTGGCAATCCGCTCGGCGGCCAGCCGCAGCACGTTGAAGGTCCCGATCAGGTTGACCTCGACCACCTTCTTGAAGCCGTCCAGCGGGAAGGGGCCGTCCTTGGAAAGCGTCTTGATGGCGTTGCCGATGCCGGCGCAGTTGACGTTGATGCGCACGGGGCCCAGGGACTCGGCGGTGTCGAGCGCCTTGGTGACGCCGGCCTCGTCGGTGACGTTCGTCTGTACGAAGTGTGCCCGCTCCCCCAGCTGCTGGACAGCTTCCTCGCCCCTGAGATCAAGCACCACCACCTGCGCCCCGGCGTCGAGCAAACGCTTCGTAGTCGCCAGACCCAAGCCCGACGCGCCTCCCGTGACGACGGCAACGGCGTCCCTGATCTCCATGCGAGTCCTTCCTCCGGCGACCTGGGTGGCCGCATAGCCCTACCTACTGGTTGGTTGGGACTATACCCAGTCGTTCAGAAGGGCTTCGATGTCACCCACCTGCGCCGGGCGCGGGGTCTCTGCGGGCGTGCGCGAGAACCGCGGGGCCGGCATGGGTTGCAAGTTGCCGTCCAATTCGTACAGCGTGTTGCGCTCGGCGATGTGCGGCTCGGTGTTCGCCTCCCCGAAGGCCAGCACCGGCGTCACGCAGGCGTCGGAGTCCGCGAAGACCTTGGCCCAGTGGTCGCGGTCGCGGCCGCCGAACGCCTCGGTGAGCACCGCGCGCAACTCGGGCCAGCGCGCGACGTCGTTCTGCGGCGGGAGCGTGGCCGCGTCCAGTCCCAGCCCTTGGATCATCGCTGCGTAGAACTGCGGCTCGATCGCGCCGACCGCGACGTAGCGGCCATCGGCGCACTCGTAGGTGTCGTAGTAAGGGGCGCCGCCGTCGAGCATGTTGGTGCCGCGCACGTCGGTCCACATGCCCGAGGCCCGCATCTGCCACATCATCTGCACCAGCACGCTGGACCCGTCGACCATGGCGGCGTCCACCACCTGACCCTTGCCGGAGGTATGCCGCTCCCACAGCGCCGACAGGATCCCGAGCAGCAAGAACATCGAGCCGCCGCCGAAGTCGCCGACCAGGTTCAGCGGCGGCACCGGACGCTCGTTGACCCGGCCGATTGAGTGCAAGATGCCGTTCAGGGAGATGTAGTTGATGTCGTGGCCGGCCTGCTGGCTGCGCGGGCCGGTCTGCCCCCAGCCGGTCATCCGGGCATAAATCAGCCGGTCGTTGACCTTGGCACAGTCGTCGGGCCCCAGCCCGAGGCGCTCGGTGACGCCGGGGCGGTAACCCTCGATCAGCACGTCCGCCTTGGCGACGAGCTTGAGCACCGCTTGGCGCCCCTCGTCGGACTTGAGGTCGGCGGTCACGACGCGGCGGTTGCGGCTCATCGCGTCTTTGACGATGCCGCCCGGCGCTCCCGACGGTCGATCGACCCGCACCACGTCGGCGCCGAGGTCTCCCAGGATCATCGCGGCGTGCGGGCCCGGCCCGATCCCCGACAGTTCGACAACTCGCAATCCACTCAGGGGTCCCGCCATGGGAGCACCGACCTTTCGTCCGCTCTGACGTCCTCGGCCCGCGCTAGGGGCCGAACAACCGGTTGATTGCATCTTCGCAGCCGCGGTGCGCCGCGCTGCACCCCGGGGGCCTAATGTAAACGGCATGTCCGAATCTGGAATTGCCACTCTCGCCCCAGTCGAGGGTCTTGACGTCGACCTGACCGATGGCGTGCTCTCACTCACCATCAACCGGCCCGACAGCCTCAATTCGCTGATCATCCCGGTGATCACCGGCCTGGCCGATGCCGTAGAGCACGCGGCCACCGACCCGGCCGTGCGGGTGGTCCGCCTGGGTGGCGCGGGTCGCGGGTTCAGTTCCGGAGCCGGCATCAGCGCCGACGACATGTCCGGCGGCGGCGGTGTGCCGCCCGACGAGATCATCCTGGAGATCAACCGCCTGATCCGCGCCATCACTGCCCTGCCGCGTCCGGTCGTGGCCGTTGTGCAGGGACCGGCGGCCGGCGTCGGCGTCTCGATCGCGCTGGCCTGTGACGTCGTATTAGCTTCGGAGAAGGCTTTTTTCATGCTCGCGTTCACCAAAATCGGGTTGATGCCCGACGGCGGCGCGTCGGCCCTGATCGCGGCCGCAGTCGGCCGGATCCGCGCACTGAAAATGGCCCTGCTGCCCGAGCGCTTGACCGCCGCCGAGGCGTTGTCCTGGGGACTGGTGAGCGAGGTCTATCCCGCCGAGGAGTTCGACGCCGAGGTAGACAAGGTGATCGCCCGGTTGCTGTCGGGTCCCGCGGTGGCCTTCGCAAAGACCAAGGGCGCGATCAACGCCGCCACCCTCACCGAACTGGACGCCACCCTGGAAGGCGAATTCGAAGGCCAATCCGGGCTGTTGCAAGCACCCGATTTCAAAGAGGGCACCAAGGCCTTCCAGGAACGTCGCGCCCCCAGCTTCACCGATTCCTGAGTTAGATCGGCCTAAACCGGGCAATCCCCGGGAGTGACGGCTGAGCGGGTTCGTTGTCTGGTGACCGGGGCCACCGGTTACGTCGGCGCGCGATTGGCACCGCGCCTGCTGGACGAGGGGCACTCGGTGCGCGCGCTGGCTCGAAAACCGGAGAAGCTGGACGACGTACCCTGGCGCTCCCAGGCTGAGGTCGCCCAAGGCGATCTGAGCGACGCCGACTCGCTGGTGAAGGCCTTCGACGGGATCGACGTCGTCTACTACCTGGTCCACTCGATGGGCGGCTCGAAAGACTTTGCCGCCGAGGAAGAGCGCGCCGTCCGCAATGTGGTGACGGCGGCCAAACGGACTGGCGTACGCCGGATCGTGTATCTGGGCGGCCTGCATCCGGACAACAGCCGGCTCTCGCCGCACCTCGAGTCGCGCAAGGCGGTGGGCGACCGCCTCATCGAGTCCGGCATCGAGACGGTCGTGCTGCAAGCGGGCGTAGTCGTCGGCTCGGGGTCCGCATCGTTCGAGATGATCCGGCACCTCACCGACCGGTTGCCGGTGATGACCACGCCGAAATGGGTGCACAACAAGATTCAGCCGATCGCGGTCCGCGACGTCCTGTACTACCTGGTGGCGGCGGCCACCGCCGAGGTGCCCGGCTCGCGGACCTGGGATGTCGGCGGCCCAGACGTGCTGGAGTACGGCGACATGATGCAGGTTTACGCCGAGGTCGCCGGGTTGAGCAGACGCCGGATGATCGTCCTGCCGTTCCTGACGCCGACCATCGCCAGCCTGTGGGTCGGCACGGTGACCCCGATCCCGTCCGGCTTGGCGCGCCCGCTGGTCGAGTCGCTGGAATGTGATGCGGTGATGCGCAACAACGAGATTGATTCGATCATCAAGCGGCCACCGAACGGTTTGACCAGCTACCGGGAGGCGGTCGCGACGGCGCTGGACCGCGCCGGCCGCGGCCTACCGGAGCCGACCTGGGCCTCGTTGCAGTCCGAACCCGGCGAGCCGTTGCCCAGTGACCCGGACTGGGCGGGCGAGATCGTCTACACCGACGAGCAGACCCGCGTCACCTCCGCCGCCCCGGGTGACGTCTGGAAGGCTGCGGAAAACGTTGTGAGCGACGGGCGCTGGCGCTGGTTTCCCGTCGGGCCGCGGCGCAGCGGTGCGGCGCAACGCTGGCGCATCGCAGAATGTGAGCCGGGCGCCAGGCTGCGGTTCCAGGCCGAGGTGCGGGCACCCGTGCGTACGTGGCTGGAAGTCAGCGTCACCCCGCAGGACAGCGGTGGGAGTAAGTACACGCAGCGGGCAGTGGTGATTCCCTGCGGAATCGCCGGCCGGTTCTACTGGTTGCTGCTACGGCCCGTGCATGGCGCCGCGTTACGCGCACTGGCGAGCAATGTCGCCGCTTCCGATTAACGCGCGTTAGACACCGAACATGGGCGGCAGCACCAGCACCATGATCAGGCCCCAGAAAAAATGCGTCAGCATCGGCGCCAGGATCCCGCCGGTGGCTCGCCGCTGCAAAGCGTTCACCGTGCCCAAAATGATTCCGGCGAAACCCAGCATCGGGTTCCCGGCGGCCATCGTCGCCAGGACGTAGAGCACCGTCGAAATCACCAGCGGATGATGCCGGCACAACGCCGTGTAGAGCGCGCCGCGGAAGAATGTTTCCTCGGCGACTCCGTTCACCACTGTGATCAGCACGACGAGCAAGAACGAACCCTGGTTGGCGTACAGCAGCACCCGGGTTATCAACGCCGCCACCGGGGTGATCTCGCGGACGATCAGCGCACCGACTATGAACACACCGCCGAGCAGCAAGCCGGTGGCGATCCCGGTGATCACGGGACGCTGGTTACGACCACGCCAACATATGCCGCCCAGGTGCAGCGGCCCAGAAATGAACGCACCCAGAAACCAGACCGCCGCCAGCGTCAACGTCAGCCAGTAAAAGGCGGGATCTCCCGGCTTGGTTCGCAGCGAGAAGCCCAATATCGCGGCACCGACCACCAGAGTGATTGCGACGATGATGCGCCGGCGCCGAATGACGCGGGGCGACTCGTGATGCGGCACCGCCACATTGGTGATGGCACGGCGAAATTCGCCGAACGGCGTCGTGGCGTGGGGCGGTGCGCAGGGAGCCGCCGTCGGCTGACTCATGCAGGGCGTACCTTCGGGGCCAGGGACAGCAGGACGTCGAGGTAGGTCCGCACCGCCCCGGCGACTGGGCCGGGAACCAAGTTCACCAGACCCAGTGTGTGGCGTGCGAAGGGCGGCGTGATCATGCGGGCTAGCCTACGGATGCGCAGCGCGTCGCCGCCCGCCCATCCCGGGTCGGTGTCGGCGAGGTCGTGCGGATCGGCCAACGCGTTGACGGGCCGCGCCGACCGCTTGGTACCAGCGATCGCCAGCGCCATGGATTCGTCCACACCCAGCAGGCCGCCCGGCGGGTCGGGAACCAGACCGCGCAGGCCGTTGCCGGACGCCCGCATGGGGTGGTCCAGCGACTCGACCAAGTCACCGGCCAGGCCCGGCGGCACGGGCAGCGCCAGTGCGGTGACACGCGACGCGAGCGCGGTGTTGATCCCCACCACCGGCAACGCGGCCCGCCACCGGCCGGAGTTGCGCGCGTACGCCTTGTACAAACCGCGATAGGACGTGGTGTCCGGCCCGGCGATGTCGTACGCGCCGGCAGGCACCTGGTCGGGATCGGCCGCGGCGACGAGGTAGTGCAGCACGTCGCGGATGGAGATCGGATCGATCGGGTTTTCCATCCAATTCGGCATCGGCATCACCGGGAACCGGTCTGCCACATACCGCAGCATCTCGAACGACGTCGATCCGGCGCCGATGATGATCGCCGCACCCAGCCACACCAGTTCCGGACCGTTCTCCACACTGAGCGCCTCGGCCACCTCGGCCCGGCTGGTCAGATGTTCGGACAGCGCCTCGTCCTCGGGAACGAAGCCGCCGAGATAGACAATGCGGCGCACGCCGGCCTCCTTGGCCGCCGCCGCCATGTTCGCGGCGGCCTTGCGGTCTGCGTCGCGGAAGTCGGCCTGCCCGATGCCGTGCACCAGGTAATAGACCACCTCGACCGGGTCGCCCGTCTCCGCGGCAGAAGTAAAGGCCGCGTTCAACGACAGCGGGTCGGCGGCATCGAGCGCGACCGGGGTGACCTCGCCATACCAGCCGAACTCCTTGAGGCGAGCCAGTTTCCGACTGGCGACCACCACCTGGTGGCCCTCTGCCAGCAGTGCCGTCACCAGCCGCGAACCGATATATCCGGTGGCTCCTGTCACCAGAATCCGCATATTTCCAACCTAACCATTGCGCTTGTGGGCCGTTTCGAGTCCCCTGACACATACCCCGGTCGCTGCAGTACAAATCTGCGCTGGTCAGGACGGCGATTGAACCCATCCGACGGTGGCGCCGTCACTTTCATATGTCCAGCACCACCACCATGTCAGGGTTGAATCCGGCGGTAGCGGGTGTGGCCGTCAAGTTCCCGCGGCACCTGCACAGCCAGGAGGACACCGTCACCGCGCTGGTTGAATTCGCCGGCCCGGAGTTCAAACGGTTCGCGATGCGCAGCGGTGTGGAGTCCCGGCACACCGCCCTTCCGCTGTCACGTTATTCGCAGCTCAGCGGTTTCACCGAGGCTAACGACGCCTTCGTCGACGTCGCACTCGACCTGGCCGAAGAGGCGTTACTGGAGGCGCTCAGACGGGCCGATGTCGAACCGTCGGAGGTTGACATCGTGTTCTCGACGACGGTGACCGGGCTCGCGGTACCGACGCTCGAGGCCCGGCTGGCCGCCCGGGTGGGCTTGCGCCAGGACATCAAGCGGGTCCCGCTGTTCGGCCTCGGTTGTGTCGCGGGTGCCGCCGGGGTGGCCCGGATGCACGACTATCTGCGGGCGTTTCCCGACCAGGTCGGCGTGCTATTGGCGGTCGAGCTATGTTCGCTGACCATCCAGCGGGAAGATAACTCTGTGGCCAACCTGGTGGCTTCCAGCCTGTTCGGCGACGGCGCGGCCGCCGTCGTCACCAAGGGCGCCCACCGGGCGACCGGCGGCGGAGTGTGTCCCCGCGTCCTCGCGACGCGCAGCCGCCTCTATCCCGACACCGAAAACGTGATGGGGTGGAACATCGGCAGCGACGGCTTCCGCATCGTGCTGTCGGTAGATGTCGCAACTGTGACGGAGAAGTACCTGGGCGACGACGTCCGCAATTTCCTATCCGACCACGGGCTGACCGTGGACGACGTGTCCACTTGGGTGTGTCACCCGGGCGGACCCCGGGTGATCGAAGCCGTCGAGAAAGGACTCGGGCTGTCCACCGACGCACTGGACTATACTCGAGAGTCGTTGCGCGCCAACGGAAATCTGTCTTCAGTTTCGGTGCTGGATGTGCTGGGAGCCAACATGGCCGATCCGCCACCGGCCGGCTCGATCGGGCTGATGATCGCGATGGGTCCGGCCTTCTGCTCGGAGTTGGTGCTCCTATTGTGGTGACCACGATGTATTACGTACTGATCTGGGCCGTCGTCCTGGAACGACTGGCCGAACTGGTGGTGTCCCGGCGTAACGCCCAATGGTCATTTGCGCAGGGCGGCAAGGAGTTCGGCCGCCCCCACTACGTGGTGATGGTGATTCTGCACACCGCGCTGCTGGTTGGCTGCCTCGTGGAACCGGCCGTACTGCACCGACCGTTCCTGCCGTGGCTGGGTTGGCCGATGTTGGTCGTCGCCGTGCTGTGCCAGGGTCTGCGGTGGTGGTGCATCACCTCGCTGGGCAAGCGGTGGAACACCCGGGTGATCGTGCTGCCCCACGAGCCGTTAGTGGTACGCGGGCCCTACCGGTATCTGCACCACCCAAATTATGTTGCGGTGGTGATCGAAGGAATCGCGTTGCCGTTGGTGCATACCGCGTGGTTGACGGCGGTGTGCTTCACGGTGGCCAACGCGGCGCTGCTATATGTCCGGTTGCGGGTGGAGAACTCGGTGCTGGGATACACGTGACCGGCTACGATGCTGATCTGCTAGTCGTCGGTGGCGGGCCTGGAGGGCTCGCCACCGCGTTACACGCGCGCAGGCAAGGGCTTTCGGTGCTGGTGGCCGAGCCGCGGGAGAACCCGATCGACAAAGCGTGCGGTGAAGGGCTGATGCCCGGTGGGCTGGCCGAACTCACCTCGCTCGGCGTGGATCCGGCCGGCATGCCGTTTCGCGGGATCGCGTACGTCAGCGAGCACCGGCGTGCCGAGGCGCGGTTCCGCAGCGGTCCCGGTCGCGGGGTGCGACGTACCACACTGCATGCGGCGCTGGCGGCGCGCGCCAAAGAGCAAGACACCGAATGGATTCGGACGAAGGTGACCACTGTTACGCAGGATGCCCAAGGGGTGAACGCGGCGGGTGTGCGCACCAGGTGGCTGGTGGGCGCCGACGGATTGCACTCGGCGGTTCGGCGCGCGGTCGGGATCGCGGCGATGACAGGTACACCCCGTCGGCATGGACTGCGCTGGCACTACCGAGTGCCGGCCTGGTCGGAGTTCGTCGAGGTGCACTGGTCGCGGTTGGGTGAGGCATACGTGACGCCGGTGGAACCGGACCTGGTCGGGGTTGCCATCCTGTCCCGGCAGCGGCCGGACATCAATTGGTTTCCTTGGCTGGCAAAGCAATTGGACGCCGGCAGCCGTGGGCAGGCCCGCGGTTGCGGCCCGCTGCGGCAGGTCGTGTCGCGCCGCGTCGCCGGGCGGGTGTTGCTGGTGGGCGATGCCGCGGGCTACGAGGATGCGTTGACCGGCGAAGGCATCAGCCTGGCCGTCAAGCAGGCGGCCGCAGTGGTCCGCGCGATCGTCGACGATGCACCGGAGTCATACGAACGTTCGTGGCACCGCGTCACCCGTGACTACCGACTGCTGACCCGCGGGCTGGTGCTGGCCACTACACCGCATGCGGCTCGGCGCGCCATCGTGCCGGCGTGTGCCACCTTGTCGCCCGTGTTCCGTTGGGGCGTCAATATTCTGGCGTCGTAGCTAGCGCTAGCGGGCCTTCCAGACCGGCTGGCGTTTCTCGGCGAAGGCCAGTGGCCCCTCACGGGCGTCCGCGGAGCGGATGAGGGTGGCCATCTCGCGGGTGGTGCGCTCCCAGCCGGCTTGTTCAGAGGCGATGACACCCTCGTCGACGCCGTAGGCGATGCGCTTGCTGGCTTGCACCGACAGCGGCGCGTTTCCGGTCACCCGCGCCGCCAGCGCAAGCGCGGCATCCAGCACCGACCCCTCGCTGACCACCTGGTTGATCAGGCCCCACTCGGCGGCGTCGGACGCCGTCAGCGGCTCGCCGGTCAGCAACAGCTCCATCGCGACCTTGCGGGGCAACTGGTCCACGATCCGGAACACCCCGCCGGCGGCGGCGATCAACCCGCGCTTGACCTCTGGGAGTCCGAACTGCGCCCGCTCGTCGGCCACCACCAGGTCACTGGCCAGCGCCAGTTCGGTGCCGCCGCCCAGTGCGGTGCCGTTGACCGCGGCGATGGTGGGCTTGTCGATGAAGTGGTGCACATAACCAGCGAAGCCCCACTCTGGGCGATCCGGGTGATAGATGTTCTCGCGCCGCGAGATCGCCTTGAGGTCCGCCCCGGCGCAGAAGGACTTGTCTCCTGCGCCGGTGATCACGACCGCCCGTACCTCGGGATCGTGCTGCGCCTCGTCGAGCGCGTTACCCACGGCAATGCTGACAGCGCCGTTGACGGCGTTGCGCGCCTCGGGCCGGTTGATCGTGATGATCAACACATTGCCGCGGCGCTCGGTGAGCGCACCCGGCTGGGTTTCGGAGCCGTTGCCGGCCTCCGTCACAGCAGCTCCAGGATGGTGGCGTTGGCCTGGCCACCACCTTCACACATGGTCTGCAGGCCGTAACGAATTCCCTTGTCGCGCATGTGGTACAGCAGCGTGGTCATGATGCGGGCGCCGGAGCCGCCGAGCGGGTGGCCCAGGGCGATCGCACCGCCGTTGGGGTTGAGCTTCTTCTCGTCGGCACCGATGTCCTTGAGCCAGGCCAGCGGAACCGGCGCGAAGGCCTCGTTGACCTCGTAGGCGCCGATGTCGTCGATGGAGAGCCCGGAGCGCTTGAGCACCTTCTGGGTGGCCGGGATCGGCGCGGTCAGCATGATCACCGGGTCTGCCCCGGCCAGGGTTGCGGTGTGCACCTTGGCGATCGGCTTCATGCCCAGTTCCTTGGCCTTCTCCGCCGACATGAACAGCAGTGCCGCTGAGCCGTCGGAGATCTGCGAGGAGTTGCCGGCGTGGATCACGCCGTCCTCCTTGAAGGCCGGCTTGAGTGAGGCCATCTTCTCCATCGGGGTGCCGCGGCGAATGCCCTCGTCCTTGAGAACGACGTTGCCCTCGGAGTCTTTAATGCCCACGATCTGGTCGTCGAAAGCGCCGGAATCCTGAGCGGCAGCTGCCTTTTCGTGTGAGTCGAGGGAGAACTGGTCGAGCGTGACGCGGTCGAAGCCCCACTGTTCGGCGATCATCTCCGCACCGATGCCCTGGTTGGGGATCTTGCCGTCGTAACGGCCCAGGAACCCTTCCGGGTAGGGCCGGCCGCCGTTGGCCAGGGAGGCGCCCATCGGCGTACGCGACATGGACTCCACGCCGCCGGCGACGACCACGTCGTAGTGGCCGGCGACCACGCCCGCCGCGGCGAAGTGCACCGACTGCTGGCTGGATCCGCACTGCCGGTCCACGGTGACACCGGGCACGGTCTCGGGCCAGCCCGCGGTCAGCAGCGCGGTGCGGCCGATGTCGAGGGCCTGTTCGCCGGCCTGCATGACGCAACCCCAGATGACGTCGTCGACCAGTTCGGGGTCGATGCCGGCCTTGGTGACCAATCCGTTGAGGACCTGCGCCGACAGCTCGGCCGGGTGAACGCCGGACAGGCCGCCGTTGCGCTTGCCGATCGGGGAACGCACTGCCTCGACGATGACTGCTTCAGCCATGAGATGTCTCCTTTGACAAGTTTGAGTACCTCGATTGTCAACCAAGGGGTTGGCCGGTGCGGGAGCGGGGTGCCATTTAGCTATAAAACCTATGCTTCTGCCCTTGGCGGGCCTGGGTCAGTCGCGGTTGAAGATGATGAACAGCCCGGCAATCAGGTCGTCCCGGACGACGATGTAGTTCGTCAGGATGAGTTCATCCGGCAGGCTCGACTTGTCGTAGTCGCCGTCGTAGCGCGCCCGCAACACGATGAGGCCGGGCCGGACATCGGTGTGGGTAGCGTCCATCGTCACTCGGTCGCCGACGATCTCGGCGGCCACCCAGGCGCGAATGGCTTCCGGGTCGGCATATTCGCGTTGGGCGTCGTTGACGACGGCATCGGGGGCCAATGTCCGCATGATGGCCTCGACGTCGAAGGAGTTGACGGCGTCGACGTAACGCTGGGCAATCGGAGGCAATTGAGTGGTCATGAGACCACCGTCGGCGCTGCCGCCGTTGGAGGGTCAAGGGCTTGACTCTCCCGTAACGGGAGCGTTGACAATGAGCCGGTGAGCACCGCATTGTCGATCGGCGACTTCTCCCGGATGACACAGTTGTCCGTCAAGACGCTGCGCCATTACCACGATGTGGGGCTACTCGAGCCGCATCGTGTGGATCCGGCCACCGGGTACCGGTACTACAGCACCGAACAGGCCTCAGTCGCTCAGGTGATCCGTCGGCTGCGCGATCTCGGCATGCCGCTGGCCGACGTGCGCGCGGTCCTGGTCTCGGCGCCGGCCGACCGAAATGCGTTGATCAGCGGGCACCTGGAACGGCTCGAAAATCAGCTCGCCGCAACGCGTAGCGCCGTGGAGTCACTACGGGCCATTCTCCAAGCGCCGACTCCGGATTCCCGCATCGAACACCGCACCGTAGCCGACACACCGGCCGCCGCGATCACGGCGACTGTCGATCGCGAGGACCTGCTGCCCTGGTGGCAAGGGGCGGTGGGCGAACTGCGGGCGACGGTGCAAGGTGCCCGCCTGCTCACCCCGACCGGTCCACCCGCGGCATTGTTCGAATTCGACATCTTCTCTGACGACCGAGGCGGCACAACGGTTTTCATCCCGGTCGACGGGGAGGTTCGGCCAATCGGCCGAGTGGTGCCGATGACCATCCCGGGCGCGGAATTGGCAGTGGTTTCGCACCACGGTCCGCACGACGACGTCGATCTCGCCTACAGCGCGCTCGGCGCCTACGCGACCCGGCACGAGATCAGCATTGAGGGTCCGCTGCGGGAGTACTACGACCGATTCTCCTGGGACACCGAAGATTCTGCGCAGTGGGTTACGTCGTTGTGCTGGCCGGTTTTTCGGGCGGACGCGTGAGCGCGCTACATGGCCGACGGGCGGTGGTCACCGGCGGCACCAAAGGCACCGGTGCCGCGGTCAGCGGCTTGCTCCGGTCGCGCGGGGCGCACGTCACCGTGGTGGCCCGCCATCGCGGTTCCGGGACAGACGATTTCATCGCCGCGGACCTCGCATCCCCGGCGGGAGCGCGGCAGGTAGCCGCCGAGATCCGCGAACGCGGCGGACTGGACATCCTGGTGCATGTTGCCGGCGGATCGAGTGCCCCGTCAGGCGGCTTCGCAGCCCTCGACGACCAAAACTGGGCCGACGAACTCAACCTCAACCTGTTGGCCGCGGTCCGTCTGGATCGCGCGCTGCTGCCGCTGATGATCGAGGCGGGTTCAGGGGCAGTGGTGCACGTCGGTTCCATCCAGAGCCGGCTCCCGCTCTTCGACGGCACCCTGGGATATGCCGCCGCCAAGGCCGCGCTGCGGGCGTACAGCAAGGGATTGGCTAACGAGCTGGCGCCCAAGGGCATTCGCGTCAACACCGTGTCACCGGGATTCATCCAGACCGAGGCGGCCGAGGGGCTCATCGACCGGCTCGCCGGGGAGAACGGCGACCGCGAAGCCGCTCTGCAATCGCTGATGGCGGCGCTCGGCGGCATTCCGCTGGGCCGGCCGGCCCGACCCGACGAGGTAGCGGCGGTGGTCGGATTCCTTGTTTCGGATGCGGCGGCCGCGGTGGTGGGAGCGGACATCGTGGTGGATGGCGGCACTGTCCCGACGGTCTGAGAGCTGTCTTAGACGCAGCACGCCGTCGAATGGTTCCATGTTCAAAGCTGTTGCATAAGTGCAGTTTTGCGAATTTGTGACGCAGTTCTTGTCAGTGCCTCCGCATAGCATGCGGGTATGGTTTCGAGTTCGCGTGAGGAGATCGTGGGGGTCTTCGATGCGCTCGATGCCGAGGTGGATCGGGTGTGTGGGTTGTCCTTTGAGGTGTTGACGAATCCGGAGCGGTTGCGGGCGTTGGAGCGTTTGGAGCGGGTCGCTCGGCGGCTGCGGGTCCCGCAGCACGGGTTAATCAACGAGCTCGGCGCCCAAGGCCAGCACGGAAGAGTTGGGTGGCACGTTGACGTGCGCGTTGGCGGATCGGTTGCGGATCACCAAGGCCGAGGCGGGCCGTCGTATCGCCGAAGCCGAGGATCTGGGTCCGCGGCGGGCGTTGACCGGGCAACCGTTGGTGCCGCTGTTGATCGCGACCGCGGCCGCCCAGTGCCGGGGCCTGATCGGGGACGCCCATGTGAAGGTGATCCGCCGGTTCTTCGCCCACCTGCCCGCCCAGGTGGATGTGTTCACCCGTGAGGCCGCCGAGGCTGATCTGGCCGGCAGGGCGTGTGAGTTTCGCCCCGATCAGGTCGCGGCCTACGCCCGCAAGCTCATGGGGACCCTGGACCCCGACGGCGACTTCTCCGATGAGGACCGGGCCCGCAAACGCGGCTTCGTGTTGGGCAACCAGGACTATGACGGGATGAGCCGGATCAGCGGCTTGATCACCCCTGAGCTGCGGGCGCTGTTCGAAGCCCTGCTCGCCGCTTTGGCCGCCCCCGGCACCCCTGACCCCACCCACCCCGAGGCCGACGCCGCCGCCCAAGGGGATGCCCGCAGCAGCGGCCAGCGCAACCACGACGCCCTGATCACCGCGATCCGGGCCTTGTTCGCCTCCGAGCAGCTCGGCTCACACCGCGGCCTGCCGGTCACCGTCATCGTGACCACCACGCTGAAGGACCTCGAAGCCGGCGCCGGCACGGCCCGCACCAGTGGGGGCTCCCTGCTGCCGATGGCCGATCTGATCCGCATGGCCGCCCAGGGCGCCCATCACTATCTGGCGATCTTCGACCACGCCAAACCACTAGCGCTGTACCACGCCAAGCGATTCGCCAACCCGGCGCAGCGGCTCATGCTGCACGCCCTCGAGGGTGGCTGCACCCGCCCCGGCTGCGATCAACCGGCCTACCACACCGAGGTCCACCACGTCAGCGGCTGGGCCAGCACCGGGCGCACCGACATCACCGACCTCACCCTGGCCTGCGGACCTGACAACAGACTGGCCGAAAAGGGCTGGACCACCCGCAAAAACGCCCGCGGCCAAACCGAATGGCTCCCACCCGCCCACCTCGACCACGGCCAACCCAGAATCAACACCTTCCATCACCCGGAGAAGCTGTTCGCGGATGGGGAGGATGATCCCTAGCCACGCAGAAATTTCGGCGGGACGTGCCCGCCACTAGCCAGGCGGCGTCGATGGCGCGTGGCCGGTGTAGCAACGTCGCCAAACGGTCGTTTGCGCCTTACGGCGCAGCGTCTTACGAACCGACGGGATAGCCCACGGACTTGACTTCGGTGTACTGGTCGAAGCCAGCCACACCGTTCTGACGTCCCACCCCGCTGTACTTGTAACCGCCAAAGGGAGTGTCGGCGCCGTAGGGAGCACCGCCGTTGACACCGATGAAGCCGGCCCGGATCCGACGCGCCACCGCCAGCGAACGCTCCAGCGAGCCCGACATCACGTTGCCCGCCAGACCGTACCTGCTGTCGTTCGCGATCCGGATCGCGTCCTCCTCGTCGTCGAACGGGATGACGGACAGCACCGGGCCGAAGATTTCTTCCTGGGCGATCGTCATCGAGTTGTCTACGTCGGTGAAAAGGGTCGGACGGACGAAGAATCCCTTGTCGAAACCGGTTTCGGCGTCCGGCCCGCCGACCAGCGCGGTAGCCCCCTCTTCGACGCCCTTGCGGATGTAGCCCATCACCCGATCGCGCTGCCGCTCGGAAATCACCGGGCCGCAGAGTGTTCCGGGATCCTGCGGGTCGCCGCAGGTGACGTTCTCGTAGATGCTCTTGAGGATCGCGACACCCTCTTCATAGCGCGACCGCGGCAGCAACATCCGGGTCGGGTTGGCGCAGCCCTGGCCGGCGTGCATGCACGGCGCGATCCCGATCGCACAGGCCAGCCCGAAGTCGGCGTCCTCCAAAACGATCGTCGCCGATTTCCCGCCCAATTCCAGGAACAGCCGCTTCATGGTGGCGGCACCCTTTTCCATGATCCGCTGCCCCACCACCGTCGAACCCGTGAACGAGATCAGGTCGACCTTCGGTGACAATGTGAGCTCCTCGCCCACAAAGTGATCCGATGCGGTGACCACATTGACGACACCCGGAGGGATGTCGGTCTTCTCGGCAATCAGGCGGCCTAGCCGGGTGGCGTTGAACGGAGTATTCGGGGCCGGCTTGAGTACCACGGTGTTGCCGGTACCCAGGGCCTGGCCGAGCTTGTTGACGGTGACCTCGAAGGGGAAGTTCCACGGCACGATTGCGCCGACCACGCCCACCGGCTCCCGCCACACCTTGATCGACGTGTTGGCACCCGTCAGGCTGATCACCCGGTCGCCGAGGTCGGTTTCCCACGCGTACTCGTCAATCAGCCGGGCCGGGTACTTCAACCCGTCGGCCAGCGGGGCGTCCAGTTGCGGGCCGAAGGTAATCGCGCGCGGCGAACCGACCTCGAGGATCAGCTCCTCGCGCAACTCCTCCTTCTCCTCCTCGATCGCGTCGTGCAACTGGAGCAGACAGCGCTTGCGCAACTCGCGGTTGGTCGACCAGTCGCTCTCGTCGAAGGCACGCCGCGCAGCGTCGATGGCTCGGTGCATGTCCTCTTTCGACGCGTCCGCCACCTCACCGAGCGGCTCCTCGGTGGCTGGGTTCAAGTTGGTGAAGGTGCCGGCCTGACCGTCGACGAGCTTGCCATCGATCATCATCTTCGGCTCGAATCGGACCTTTACAGTGTCAGTCATATCTGTTCAGCTCTCTTTCGACGATGCGCTGGTTGAGGCGCTGGGACCCAAAAATTGCCTACGGATGCCATTCCAACAAGGCTCCCCTACGGAGAGCCTTACTGGAAACTAGCCGATTGGCAAGTTGCAACTTCGAAATACTCCCTATTGGGGGTCGAACAGGACCGGTACCGACGTCGGCGACCGGAACACCTGACCCCGCACGTGCGGGTCGTCACCGTCGGGATCCAGCCGTAGATTCGGCAGCCGATCAAGCAACAGGTTGATCGCGGTGCGCATCTCCAGGCGGGCCAGGTGCATGCCCAGGCAGACGTGCACACCGTGTCCCCAACCCAGGTGCGCGCGGGCCTGCCGATGGATGTCGAACTTGTCCGGGTCGGGATAGCGGTCGTCTTGACGGTTCGCCGCGCCGAGCATTGGCATCACCGTCGCGCCGGCCGGGATAGCCACCCCACCCAGTTCGGTATCGCGGGTGGCCACCCGGGTGATGGTCAACAGCGGTGACTCCCAGCGCACGCCCTCTTCGATCGCCTGTGGCAGCAGCGATCGATCGGCGCGGATCGCGTCCAACTGATCCGGGTTGGACAGCAGCGCCAGCAGCAGGCTGCCCAGCGACCGGTAGGTCGTCTCCACGCCCGCTGGCAGCAGCAGCCGCAGGAACGAGAAGATCTCCTCGTCCGCGAGCTTCTCGCCGTCAATTTCGGCCGCGCCCAGCGCGCTGATCAGATCGTCCTTCGGCTCGGCGCGGCGGGCCTCGAGAATGGGTGCGAAGTACTCGCACAACGCAGCCGCGGCCGCCAGCCCCCGTTCGGGGTTCATCAGCCAACTGAGCAGCGAGATCGACCAGCGCTGGAATTGCGGGTAGTCCTGCTCCGGCAAGCCGAGCAAGCCGGCAATGACCTGGCTGGGATAGTCGAAGGTGAACTCTTTCACCAGATCCGCCTTGCCATTCGGGGCGAACTTGTCGATCAGGCTGTTGGCCACCCGGCCGACCAACTCGTCCTGCCAGCGCGCCAATGACTTTTGCGAGAACGCCTTTGACACCAGTGACCGCAGCCGGCCGTGCACCGGTTCGTCCATGCCGAGCATGACGCGCTCGCCGAGCACCGGGCCGAACGCAGCGATGACGGCCGCCGACGAGAAGGTCTCGTTGTCGCGCAGCATCTGCTGGATGTCCTCGTGGCGATACACGATGAACATCGGCAACGACTCCTCGTGCGGCAGGGCGCCCGAGGTCTCCAGGCGTTGCACCGGTTCCTCGCGACGCAACCGGGCCAATTCGGTGTAGGGGTCGCGAACGTCGCCGGAGATGGCGTCGTCGAAGGCGCCGAAGTCCTCCAGATCGTCGAATAGCTGTTCCATTATCAGTCCCCTTCATTCGCCTTAGCGCGCCGCGCGGCCAGCGCAGCCAGGCGCTGCAGTACGGGCTGCGGAAGAACGCGCGCGGCGAAAACCATTCCTCGTTGAGCAGCCGTCAGTGGATACGCCCCGCCGCGCATCGAACCCTGCCGCGGTATGCCCAGCACGATGCGGGACACCTGATGCATGCCGGAAGCCGGCAGAAACCTGTTGAGCGCCAACAACATCGACGCATCCAGGCCGACTCCGCGGCGGCGGAACGGTCGCCGGTCGTCGAGCGCCTTGACCAAGCCGTCGGTGAAGCGCTCGGGCGGCCGGGCAAAACTGACCGCGAAGCGCCCGCGGGTGTTCATGGTGTGGTGCAGCCGCGCGTAGGGGCCGTCGAAGTTACGGTCGTCAATGGTGCCCGCGTCGGTGATGATCTCGGTGTCGTAGGTGCCCGCCACCAATACCGTGACACCGAGACCGAAAGGTGCGACCTCGCACGCCAGCGATTCACCCCAGCGTTCCATCGCTCCCTTGGCCGCCGAGTACGGCGCCGTGCCCGGCTGACCACGCACCCCAGCCGCACTGGCTACCAACACGATGCGCCCCTGCCCCGCCGCCCGCATCGAGGGCAACAGCGCCTGGGTCAGGGCTACCGGACCCAAGACGCTGGTGGCGAACATCTTCTGCCACAACGCCATATCGGTCTCTTCCATCATGCCTGCGGCGGAGATCCCCGCGTTGTGGACGAGCGCATACGGTGCGCCCACCGCTTCGTCGATCGACTTGGCCGCGGCGGCGATGGACGCTGCATCGGTCAGGTCAAGCTGGACCGGGATCAGCCGGTCGTCGTCTTCTGCTGCGCCGGTCGCCTGGCGCAGCGATGCGATACCTGGCTCCGGGGTTCGCATGGCCGCGACCACCCGCCACCCTTCGCGGTAAAGCCGCACGGCCGAGGCGAACCCGAGTCCGCGGGACGCGCCGGTGATGACGACGGTGCGGGGCTCAGCCATTCTTGCTCGCACAGGGGCCTTGGCCCGGTGGCGGCGGGTCAACGTGCGGCCGGCCGTCGGGCTGCCCGCTCATCCAGGTCGACCAGATGCCCACCGAGAACGGGCCCTGTGCGCCCGCCTTCTCGTAGAACCCTTGTGGGTCATAGACTTTGGCTTCCGGGTAGGGCCACGGGCAGGCCACCGACGTCGCCAACTTGCTGGCCTTGATGGCGGCGAACCAGCCGCCGTAAGCGAAGTACGAAACGTTGATGATCGCGAACATAACCAGGAAAGTCCCCAGCACAGGCCGGCTGGGAAACAGTTTGGCTTTCGCGGCCAGCTTCTCGGCCACCGACTTGCCGGTGTCATCGCGGTACACCAGGATCGCCGCGGGCACCATCACAAACGTCACCGAGAACGACTCCCAGATAAGCGGGAACTGGAAGGTCGTACCGGTGAACACCGAACCCCACGGGATCACCTGCGAATAGATGTACATGCCCCAGTGCGTCAGCGTGATCTCCAGAAAGGCGTCCATCACGAAGCCGAACACCATGGTGATCAAGCCCAGGCTGATCAACGGGTGCCGCGAGACGAACGCCTCGGGGCCGCGTTTCGCCTGTTGCTTGCGCAGCAACCACACCGCCGGGAAATAGGGGCCGAAATAGAACATGACATAACCGAATACGACGAACGGCTCCACCGTCGGCGACAGCGACACCAACGGCCACGACTCCGGCCAGTGGATCAGGTCGGGGTTGTATACCGCGAACGGTGCCCAGTTCATGATCGGGTCCTGCCAGACGATCAGCGTCGTACACAGGAACATCAGCATCGCCGGGCTGCCGGGATTTCGGCGCCAGCCCCTGATGAACACGATCAGCAGAACGAGCAGTGCGACCGCGGTGGCGCTATCGAGGAAGGTGATGTAGTCGAGGCCGAACATGAACTTGACGGGCCGGGGTCGGCCCTCGACATTCGGGTTGGCCACACGCGGATCAAGTTCGGTGCGGCACACCGAGATGAACATCAACGCGAACGCCGCCAGCGAAGCGCCGGCAATCCAACGGCCCCAGTTGATCTGGCGGCCGGACGTCAGGGTCTGTGCCTTATCGGGGGCCAGCGAGGTCTGGTCGGTACTCATGGTCAACTGTCCTCTCCGAAGCGATCAACCAGGTGGGAGTTGACGCCATCGGCATCCAAGGTCCGTGCCACCAGGTAGCCCGCACCCATCCAAGCCCGCCGGGTCCACTTACCGAAGGACACTCGGGTGCCGGGCGCACCCGACGCGGCCGGCATCATTTTCACCCGCTCCAAGGCCTCTTTGACCCCCCGCGGGCTGAGCGGGTGCGCGTCGCTGAACGCCCGCACCAAGGTGGCGGCGACATCGCGGTTCACCACCGTCACGCAGTACTCCGGGCGACTGCCGTTGTATTTCTGGGCGTACTTGTCCAAAAACTCCTGGCCGATCCGGTTCGCCTCGTCGTACTGGTCGATACCGGTCCAGCCCATGAACGCGTTCCACATGATCGGGTTCACCCAGGCGTTCTGCCACGCGGTGGTGGTGAACCGGGGTGGGTCCCAGCTCAGCGCTTCAAGTGCTGGGTTGATGAAGACGATGCCGAATCCGAAACCCAGGTGCACGATCGCCTCGGCCTTCGCCTCATGCAACGTTCGCACGGCGCCATTGATGTCCTGAGCGGTCTGCGCGATGGCAACCTCCGCGACGATCCGAATGCCCTTGCGGCGGCAGGCGCTTCGCAGATTCTTCAAGTAACTCTCGCCGATAAGGCTCTGCTCCACCAGAACACCGATCTCGGCGAGGCCGCGTTTGGCCACCAGGTCGGCGATGAAGATCGGCTCGTCGGTCATCGACCCCTGCGGAAAAGAAAACGTCCACTCCCCCAGCCAGTCGTCCGTGCCGGTTACGCTGATCGCCGGTACTTTGAATCGCTCTTCGATCGCCTCGCGCAGTGGCACACAGTTGTCGGTGATGTTGGGCCCGAACACAACCAGGCAGCCCTCGTCGACCAATTCGCCGTACGCATCGATCACCGCCTTGACCGAACCCTTGGGCAGGCCTTCCACTTCGCGATAGATCATCTGCACGGGACGGTCCATCACGCCCTGCTGCACCGCCTCCTCGAAAACCAGGTCGAAAGTCTGAGTGAACGAGGCGAACAGCTCCTCCGGAAAGCCTGGGGGAAGCCGGAAGTCCATCAGGTAGCCGACCTTGATGGGTTCTGCCGTGCTCTCGTAGGACATCAGACCTCCGACCTAATATTTGTTCAGACCCTAGCGGCGGCGATATACAGCGTCAATCATCGCGGCCCCGCGCCGAGGTACACATCCACCATCTCGTCGAGCGCACGCCCCACCGCGACATCGTCGGTGAGCGGTCCGGCGATCGCGGCCCGCGCCGCCTCGGCCATCGGCAGACCCTCGGCGACAAGCCGGCCCGCGGCGATGAGCACCCGGGTGGACGCGACCTCACGCAGGCCGCCGGTCTCCAGTCGCCGAATCGCTTGACCGAACCGCACCAGCTCGGCCGCGGTGGGCCCGTCCACACCCGCCTCGTGCGAAACGATCTCCTGCTCGAGTTTCGGTGCCGGGAAACCGAATTCGATGGCGACCATGCGCTGCCGGGTGGAGTCTTTGAGGTCTTTGAGCACGCTCTGATAGCCAGGGTTGTACGACACCACCAAGCCGAATCCGGGTGCGGCGTCCAGCGTCACACCCAGGCGCTCGATCGGGAGTTGCCGGCGGTGGTCCGCGAGCGGATGCAATACCACCGTCGTGTCCTGCCGGGCCTCGACCACTTCGTCGAGATAACAGATCGCGCCCTCGCGCACCGCCCTGGTCAACGGGCCGTCGACCCACACCGTCTCGTCGCCACGCAGCAGGTACCGGCCGACCAGGTCGGCCGTGGTGAGATCGTCGTGACAGGCAACGGTGATAAGCGGCCGGCCGAGGTCGTGGGCCATGGCCTCGACAAAGCGGGTCTTGCCGCAACCGGTCGGGCCCTTGAGGACCAGCGCCAGACCTTGGCGGTACGCCGCCTTGAAGATGGCCTCTTCGCGGCCGACCGCCGTGTAATAGGGCCGCACCGTTTCCGCCACCTCAGCGGCCGCACCGTTCCGGTGGGCAATGCCGGACTCGTTGGCCATAGCTTCCCTTCTGCCGTTCTCGGAGCCTATCCGGAACAGATCTTTGTTTCAAGTCTCGTGGTCGGCCGCGCAGCGGCGTTGCCCGGCGAACTATGTTCTGGGACTGGGCATTACTCATGAAACTCGGCGCCGGACCTCGGCCGAGCGCAGGGCCGACCTGAACAGGGGTCCGATGACACCGGCCAGTTGATCCGGGCGTGCGACGGTGGCGTGTGCGGTGCTGCCGAACACCCGGCGCAACGACGGCACGTCGGTCCCGGCGCCGATGGTCAGGCACACGCAGCCGGTCCCCCGCCTGCGGGCTTCAGTCAGCGCGCGACGCGCATCGGCGGCGCCATAGGGCCGTTCATAGCCGTGGTCGTATGCCAGCCCGTCGGACAGCACCACCAGCAGCCGCCGGGATGTGCCGCCGCCCGCTTCCAACACAGCCGAGCCGTGCCGGATCGCCGCGCCGAGACGCGAGTACGCGCCGGGTTCCAGACTATTCAGCCGTCTCATGACACGAGTGTCGAGGTGGTCGTCGAATCGCTTGACCGGCACCATGCTGACCGCGCGCCGGCCTTGAGAGTAGTAGGCGTACAGGGCAATTCGGTCACCGAGGTCATGCAGGGCGACCATGAGGTTGGCAACGGCCGTCCGCTGCTGTTCGTGCACGGTGCGCCCCGCCGTTCCCGGTTCGGCGGCCGACCCCGAGACGTCGAGGAGCAACAGCACCGACAGGTCACGCCGGCGCCGCAAGCTGTCGAGGTACACCGCCTCGTCGGGAACCGATCCCGCCCGCACCTCGACGCGGGCCTCGACCGCCGCGTCGATGTCGATGTCGTCCCCCTGCGCCTGACGGTGGCGGCGATGCAGACCCATCCCGAGCCGCGACAGCGGCCGCCGCACGCCGATAGCGGCATCGATCCCAGGAGTGGCCGACGCTTTGATCTTCGGTTCGACTTCTTGGACGGTGCACCACTGGGGCCGATAACTTCTGCGCGCCACGTCCCACTCCGGATACGTCACGCCGTTGGAGGCGCGTTGGGATTGCGGATCGTTGACGTCTTCACTGGACACGGTGGCCAGTAACGACGCGGCGTGTAGGCCGCGATTGGCGGTGTTGATGCGATGTGTCGGGGAATCCGCGCCCGGTGGTCCGCCGCCACTGCCGGTCTTGCGTGCGGACGAGAGCAGTTTCTTGAACCACTGACCGATGAAACCGCCGCCGCCCACCGGGCTGGTGAACAGATCGGGACCGTCGGAGTCGTCGACTTCACCGTCGTCCAACTCGGCAAGCTCTGCAACCCCCTGAACCCGCGGCACGTATTGGGGATCCGCTGCATCCTGCTGCTGGTTGGACCGCGAGCCGGCGGCCAGCACCTTCGCGGCGCGAATCACCCCGAACTCGGGCGGGACCTCCTCGAGCGCCCCGCGCCCTTCGGCAAGTTGCAACGAGGCCAAGGGTGACTCGCTGCGGCCGGCGATTCTTCGATCGCCCAGCTTGCTCAGAACCGGCGGCAGCAGGCCGCTATTGGCCACGAGCGCACGGTGGGCCTCGATCGCCAGATACCGTCTGGCCAGCCGGGCGTGGCGGACCAGCGGGCGGACCACGTCAGGATCCAGGCTGCCGGCCGCGATCAGTGAAGCCTGGACGGCCACGGTCTCCAGGCGCACCCGCGGCGCGGCTGCGGCGTCGAGGTAGATCGTTTGACCGTCCGTCCAGGGCGGGTCGCCCGGGCGCAACTGGTCGACCGCCACCGGGCGCCCCGCGAGAGCCGAGGCGAGCATGCCGAGGCCGTGGAGCTGATCGCCGGGAGCATCTTCTCCCATGTCCGACTCCCGCACCTCTGTTGACCAAATATCTGTTCCAACGTAGAGTCCGGCTTGGCTGCAGTCAATCGCATGAGGTCGAATAGCAAACGTGGATTTCTCCTACCCCGCGGAAGTGGAACGATTCCGCGACGAGCTGCGTGGCTGGCTGTCCGAAAATCTCACCGAGGAATTGACCGCCGCGCGCCGGCCCTCCGGCCGCAGCGACGCGGTCTTCGAAAAGCTCCGTGCGTGGAACGCGACCATGGCCGATGCCGGCTGGGCGGCGGTGTCCTGGCCACGGGAGTACGGCGGCCGCGGGGCGACCGTACTCGAGCAACTGGTCTACACCGAGGAGACCACTCGGGCGCGGGCGCCACTGCCGCTCAACGTCATCGGGATGAACAACATCGCTCCGGCGATAATGCAGTACGGCACCGAGTCGCAGAAGACGACGCTACTGCCCCGGATGATGCGTGCCGACGACATCTGGTGCCAAGGGATGTCCGAGCCAGAAGCCGGCTCTGATCTGGCCGCGCTGCGGACGAAGGCGGTGCGCGACGGTGACCACTTCGTCGTTACCGGACAGAAGATTTGGACATCGCTGGGCCATCAGGCCAACTGGTGTCAGCTGTATGTTCGCACCGATCCGGAGGCCCCGAAGCACAAGGGGATCTCCTGCTTGATCGTGGACATGAGCCTGCCCGGTATCGAGGCACGCCCGTTGGTGACGCTCAACGGCGACACAGATTTCGCCGAAGTGTTCTTCCATGACGTCCGGGTGCCGGCCGACGCGCTGCTCGGTCCCCTCAATGGCGGCTGGCGGGTTGCCACCACGACGTTGAGCCATGAGCGTGCCGGCGCAGCCCGGCTCTACGCGGAAATGCAAGTACGGCTGGAAGAACTGGTTGCCGACTTCGCGGAGACCGACGGCGGCGAGGCGCTGGAGGACCCGGTGATCCTGCGCCGGCTCGGGGAGATATCGGTGCGCATGAAATATCTGGAAGTTCTTTGCCAGCGGGCTATCTCGGCGACTCTGCACGGCGGCGACCCACTCGGCTCGGCCAGCTTGGCGAAGACGGTGTGGGGTGAGATCGGCCAGGATCTGGCCGCCCTGGCGTTCGACGTGCTGGGCACCCGCGGCGTGCACGGTCGCTGGGCTGATTACCGGCTGACATCCCGGTCGCTGACCATCGCGGGTGGCACCAGCCAGATCAACAAGAACATCACCGCCCAGCGGGTCCTGGGTTTGCCGCGCTCATGAATCTCGAACTCACCGAGGAACAGGTGGCGCTGCGCGACACGGTGCGGCGTTTTCTGGCCGAGCGGGCACCGATCTCCGGGCACGTGCGCGTGCTGCTCGACGAACCCACCGGGAGCACCGAGACCGTGTGGCGCGGCCTGGCCGACTTGGGCGCGACCGGCCTGCTGGTGCCGGAGGCAGCCGGCGGTGCCGGCCTGACCATGGTCGACGCCGGCATTGTTGCCGAGGAACTCGGCGCCGCCCTGCACCCGGGCCCCTGGCTGTCCACGGCGGTCGGTGCCGTGCGGGCGTTGACTCGGCTCGGCGGTGAGCCGGCGTCGAGGATCCTCGCCGAGATTGCCGCCGGAACATCCGTAGCGACGGCCGCACTGTTGGATACCGGCACGGTCGCGGCAATCGAACGTGAGCCGCACGTCGTGCTCAAGGGTGAGATCGCTCTGGTGCCGGACGCGGCGGCCGCCGACATCATGCTTGTTTTGGCGCAGGACGGCGACGACATCGGGCTCTTCGCCGTGAAGACCGCGGATTCCGGCCTCTCCGTGACGCTCGAACGCGGAATTGACCCGACGCGCAAGCAGTTTCGAGTCGAGCTTGACGACGTGTCCGCACAGCGGCTGGGCACGCTGTCGGCCGACGCCATCCGGGCCACGGCTGACGACGTGTTGATCGTGACGGCCGCCGACGCGCTGGGCGCCGCACGTGCCGTGATGACCATGGCGATCGAACACGCAAAGGCGCGAAAGCAATTCGGCCAGGCCATCGGATCGTTCCAAGCGGTACAGCACCTGTGTGTGGACATGTTCGAGACGGTCGAGTTGGCTCGCAGCGGGGTGATTCATGCGTTGTGGGCGGCTGATGCCGCCGATTCCACGGAGCGCCACCTGTCCGCGATGCGAGCCAAGGCGTTCGCCGGTCGGTTGGCCGCCGTCGGGGACACCGCCATCCAGGTGTTCGGCGGCATCGGATACACCTGGGAGCATGATGCGCACCTCTACCTCAAGCGACTGCTTGGCTGGAGCGCATTCGGAGGTGGGCCCGACACGTACCTGACCGAAATCGGTGCGCGCCTGGCAAACAAGGGACAGCGATGATCGATTTTGCGGGGCAGGTCGCCGTCGTCACCGGCGCGGGCCGCGGCCTCGGACGCTTGTACGCGCTCGAATTGGCTCGCCGAGGTGCCGCGGTCGTCGTCAATGACCTCGGCGGGACCATGCACGGTGAGGGTGCCGACACCACCGTCGCCGACCAGGTGGTCGCCGAAATCGAAAACGCGGGCGGCACGGCGGTGGCCTCGCACGAGTCGGTGGCCAGTCCTGAGGGCGGCGCCGCGATCATTCAGGCTGCCCTGGACAAGTACGGCCGGCTGGACGCGGTCATCAGCAACGCCGGCATCTTCAACAGCATCGCCTTCGACGAATTGTCCCCCGAAGACTGGCGTCGGATGCTCAGCGTGCACCTGGACGGCGGGTTCTATCTGAGCCAGCCCGCCTATCGAGTGATGAAGACGCAGGGCTACGGCCGGTTCGTGTTCATCTCCTCCTCGGGAGGAATGTTCGGGCAGCCATGGGAAGCGCATTACGCGGCCGCGAAGGCGGGCCTGGTTGGGCTGTGCAACGTCATCGCCATCGAGGGCGCCGAACACGGCATACTCGCCAACACCGTACTGCCGTTCGGCTTTTCGCGCATGGTGACCGAAACCGTCGGGGACCCCGAAGCGCTGGAACGGATCGGCTTTCTGGAGTTGATCAAGCCCGAGTTGGTGGTGCCGATGGTGATCTTCTTGGCCAGCCGCGCTTGCGACTTCAGTCACCAGAACTTCTCCGCGTGCGCGGGCCGCTTTGCGCGGGTGTTCGTCGGCCTCGGCCAGGGCTGGCTCGCCGACCCCGCCCATGCACCGACTGCCGACGACATCGCAACGCATCTGTCCGAGGTGAGCGCGACCGAATCGTTCACGGTGCCGGGTTCCATCTTCGAGGAAGTGTTCGGCGTCTGCGCGCAACGCGGCGTCGACTTAGGAGTCTGATCTGTGGACATCCCCTACCTGCTGACCGCGACTCGCTCGGCGCGCAAGTCGCTCGACCTGGACGCGCACGTCGACCTGGACGAAATCCGCGACTGCCTGCGCATCGGTCTTCAGGCCGCCAATGGCTCCAACCAGCAAACCTGGCGGTGGCTGTTGGTGACCGATCCGGCGTTGCGGGGCAAGATCGGGGAGTTCTACCGGGAAGCGTATCTGCGCCGTGTGGGCGGTCAGCTATTGACGGAGATGATGCCGGCCGGGACGCCGGAGACCCGGCTGATGTCGTCGACGGAGTGGCTGGTGGAGAACCTGGCCCGGATTCCGGTGCTGGTGATCCCCTGCTACCGGCCTTACCTGCCCCGCATCGACGGCGACGAGTCCTTCTATCGGGCAACGCTGTACGGCTCGATCTTTCCGGCCGTGTGGAACTTTCAGCTCGCCCTGCACACCCGGGGCTACGGCACCTGCATCACCACCCTGCACCTGCACCACGAGACAGCCGTCGCGGAACTGCTCGGCATCCCGGCGGACTACGTGCAGGGCTGCCTGCTGCCCGTCGGCCGCCTGCGCGCCGGGACCACGTTCCGGCCCGCCCGCCGCCTCCCCGTCGACGAGGTGATCGCGGTCGACCACTGGTCGGGCCCGCCCGGCTAGGATGGGTCAGCGGGGCCGTACGCAGCGCGTTTGGCGCGGCCATTCTGGTAACCTCTAACAAAGATTTGGTTCAGCAGGAAGACGGGATTCGCATGTTGCCGACGCTGCGATTCACCAAGTCCGGCCGGCCATGACCGACAGCGCAACCGAATCCCGAACCCGGCGGACCGAGATCCTCGAGACCGCGGCAACCTTGATCGCCTCGTCGGGACTGCGCACCTCCCTGCAGGAAATCGCCGATGCGGCAGGCATTCTCCCGGGCAGTCTCTACCACCACTTCGAATCCAAAGAAGCGATACTCGTCGAGCTCATTCACCGCTATCAGGCCGATCTGGCGCGGATAGGGCAAAGCGCTCAAGCGAAACTGGACGAGCCGGACTCACGGCCCCCGGCCGAGCAGATCATCGAGTTGGGCTCGGCGATCGCCAACTGCGCTGTGCGACACCGCGCGGCCTTGCAGATGTCCTTCTACGAGGGACCGAGCGCGGATCCCGAACTGATGAAGCTGACGCAGCAGCGCCCCGTCGCGATCCTGGAGGCGATGCTGCAGACACTGCGGGCCGCCAGATGGAGCGGTTACATCAAGGCCGACATCGACCTTCCCACGCTGGCCGATCGGATCTGCCAGACCATGCTGCAAGTCGGCCTCGATGTGATCCGGCACAACTCCTCCCCCGACCAGGTCGCCGCGTTGATGTGTCGAATCATCTTGCAGGGGTTGGCGTCCCGGCTACCCACCGATCCCGCGCTGGACCGGTCGCCGGCATTCGCCGCTGCCAGCGAGGTCATCCGGACCTGGGCTGACGACAGTGCGGCCGACCCCAGTGACAAGGCGGCACATTTGCGGGCCGTGGCACGAACCGAGTTCGGCCGCAAGGGATATGAGGTCACCACCATCCGGGATATCGCGTCGGCGGCCGGGCTGGGGACCGGAACGGTGTACCGGGTGATCGGGTCCAAAGACGAACTACTGGCCTCGATCATGCGCTCATTCGGCCAGAAGGTCGAAGCCGGCTGGGTTGACGTGCTGCGGTCGGCAGGGACACCGATCGAGAAGCTGGACGCCCTCAGCTGGGTCAATGTCAATGCGTTGGACCAGTTCTCCGACGAGTTCAGGATTCAGCTGGCGTGGATGCGCCAATCGCCGCCACGGGACACCGTGAACCCCGGGTGGTCCTACACGACGCGGCTGCGTCAGATGAAATCCCTACTGGCCGAAGGAATCCGGTCGGCCGAGATCCGCGCCGACGCGGCGTCGACAACGATGTTGGCCCGATGCATCATCGGCATGCAGTGGATACCGGAGAACATTCTGCGCGCGGTGGGCACCCGCACGTCGTTGCTGCTGGCCCGCGACACGGTCTTGCGGGGCGTGGCGATTCGGGACAAGTAGTAACCAAAGATATGGTCCCGACGCCGGTTCGGTGATACGCGTAGCGTGACGGGCATGGCACAGATCATCATCATCGGCGGGCACGGTAAAGTCGCGCTGCACCTGGCCCGGATCCTGAACAAGCGCGGTGACCGCGTGAGTTCGGTGTTCCGCAATCCCGATCACAGTGCCGACGTCGCGGCCACCGGCGCCGAACCGGTGACCGCCGACATCGAGCAGCTCGGTACCGATGAGTTGGCCGATCTCGTGTCGGGGCATGACGTTGTCGTCTTCTCCGCCGGGGCCGGTGGCGGCAACCCAGCCCGCACCTATGCCGTCGACCGGGATGCCGCGATCCGGGTGATCGACGCCGCCGAGCGGGCGGGAGTGCGGCGGTTCGTCATGGTGTCCTACTTCGGTGCCGGTCCCAATCACGGTGTTGCGCCGAGCGATTCGTTCTTTGCCTACGCGGAGGCCAAGGCGGCCGCCGACGAGCACTTGCGGGCCAGTGGCCTCGACTGGACGGTGCTCGGACCGGGCAGGCTGACGCTCGAGCCGGCGACCGGACGGATCGCGATCGGCGAGGCGAAGGGTTCGGTTTCTCGCGAGGACGTCGCGCTGGTGGCCGCCGCAGTGGTGGCCGACGACTCGACCATCGGGCGCACGATCGAGTTCAACAACGGTGATGTGCCTATCGCGGAGGCGTTGGCGAAGAACTGAATCGCCTCTAAATGCTGCCTCCCTGACCGCCGGGACCGCCGGCACCACCAGTTCCGCCGTCAGAGACGTCTGGTCCGGGATTGCCCGGTTGGCCGGGTTGGCCCGGCTGACCCGGCTCGAAATCGGGCCCGTCATGGGCGGTGCCGCCAGTACCACCGGCGCCGCCGTGACCGCCGAGGCCGCCAGCAGCGCCGCCGATGGCGGCGTCGGCACCGTCGCCGCCGGATCCGCCGTCGCCGCCGTCCCCGCCTCGAATCGCACCGTCGCCACCGGTGCCGCCTGCACCACCCGGTCCTCCGGCACTACCGTCGCGACCATCACCGCCAGGGCCGCCGTTGCCACCGTTGCCGCCTGGACTGCTGCTGCTCGATGCGCCATTGCCGCCGGTACCGCCGCTGCCGGCGGGATTGAACGCAGAGCCGAAGCCACCGGCACCGCCCCTGCCGCCGTCCCCACCGGCGCCGGTCCCCCCGGTGCCGCCGGTGTCCCCGGTAGTGGAGCCGCTGCCACCGGTGCCGCCCATGCCGCCGACGCCACCGGGCCCGCCCGTCCCGCCGGTACCACCGGTGCCCGCCTGGTGGAGAATGCTTCCGTCGGCGCCCCGGCCCCCGGTTCCGCCGGTACCGCCGGTGCCGCCGGTTCCGCCGGCGCCGCCCGCACCACCGGCGCCTTTGTCGCCAGCGGTGCCGGCAACTGCCGACCCGCCCAAACCGCCGTCTCCCCCAGTGCCGCCGGCGCCACCAATAAATCCGGTACCGCCGGTTCCGCCGGTACCACCGGTGCCACTACCGCCGTTGTCGAATGTGCCATCCGCGCCGGTGCCGCCCATCTGCCCCAGTCCGCCGATTCCGCCGGTTCCGCCGGTTCCTCCTGCGCCACCGTCGCCGCCATCACCGCCGTTGACGCCCCCGGCGCCGCCCTGGCCGCCGACGCCGCCGGTCCCGCCGGTCAAGCCGACCTGGCCCAGCAATCCGGGATTGTTGGCGTTACCGCCGTTCCCGCCGGCTCCGCCCTCACCGCCGTCGCCGACCAACCCACCGTTGCCGCCGGCGCCGCCCGC
>NZ_HG964937.1:0-20587 GCF_000613245.1 Mycobacterium asiaticum DSM 44297 | reverse complement strand
GCCCCGCCAGCACCGCCGGCCCGGCCCGCCGCGCCGGATCCGCCGGCACCTCCGTTACCCCACAGCAAGCCGCCGGCGCCGCCGTTGTCTCCCGTGCCAGGTGCGCCGTCGGCCCCGTTGCCGATCAATGGACGACCGAACCACGCGTAGGTCTGGCTGTTGGCGGCGTCCAGCAGGTTCTGGCCCACATTGGCGATCTCGGCCACCGTGTACGCCTGCGCACCCGCGCTCAAACGCTGCACGAAGTCCTGCTGCAATAGGGCCAATCGCGCACTGAGAGTTTGATATTCGGCACCGTGCGTCCCGAACAGCGCAGCGACCGCTTCGGACACCTCGTCCGCAGCCGCGGCGACCACGCTGGTCGTGTGGGCCGCCGCCGCAGCGTTCGCCGCGTCGATCGTTGCACCGATCTGCCTTAGATTCAGAACCCCGGCGGACACCAATTCGGGCGAGACGGATACGAAAGACATTCGAAGACCTCCGGGTCGACGGCCCCCCGGGACAGCCAACCTCCCCACCGAATCATGGAGCGATCCGCCGACCCGGCACAGCGCAAAGGTTAAAGACCAGCGGAATTCATATGATCGCTGCCGCAAGATCACTCGCCAACGGGCATTTGTAACAACCCGCGCGGGCTACACAGTGCAAACTGCACACTCGGCCCCAGAATCGGCGCGTGCTAAAGCGAGCGCCTGCCCACGGACCTAGGTGCTGATCCGTGAGGTTGGTGATGCACTGAAACCCAGCCTTGAGTGCCCGGATTCCCGCGTCGCGGCAACCGAGTCGCCGGTCCACGGCGCCGCGCCTCCCGACCAGCGGCGGAGTAACCTGATCAGCGCAGCTGGTCTGCTGACACCGCAAGATGTCGGCATCGAGCGAGGCAACACGCTTCGCGAGAGGGAACCCGGTGAGAATCCGGGACTGTCCCGCAGCGGTATGCAGGAACGAAAGCCGTCAAGGCACTGGTCACACGACTGGGAAGCGACGGCCGGTAGGTGCACCACCCGGTGCGCGCCTGCGAGTCCGAAGACCTGCCAGTTGTGCCGGGCGCGCCGCGTCCGGCGGCACATCGCCTCGTGGAATGGGCGTTTGGCCGAACCCGTTGAGGTGTATGCGACCAACGACAGTCCGGCACCGTCAACGGATAGGCTGCGCGTCCGCGGGCGGTGTCCACTCCGTCAACTGAAGGACGAACCACTCGTGAACGCAACATCATTCACTGCCACCATCACTGGCTCCCCCCGCATCGGTCCGCGCCGCGAACTCAAACGCGCGACGGAAGGCTACTGGGCCGGACGCACCAGCCGCGCCGACCTGGAAGCCGTCGCCGCCACGCTTCGCCGCGACACCTGGGCCGACCTAGCCGCCGCCGGCCTGGACTCGGTGCCGATCAACACCTTCTCCTACTACGACCAAATGCTCGACACCGCAGTGCTGCTCGGCGCCCTACCATCGCGGGTCAACGAGATCTCCGACGAACTGGACCGCTACTTCGCGGCCGCGCGCGGCAACGACGACGTCGCGCCACTGGAGATGACGAAATGGTTCGACACCAACTACCACTACCTGGTGCCCGAGATCGGGCCATCCACCACGTTCACCCTGCATCCGGACAAGGTGCTGTCGGAGCTGAAAGAGGCTTCCGAGCAAGGGATTCCGGCCCGGCCGGTGATCATCGGACCGGTCACCTTCCTACTACTGAGCAAAGCGGTGGACGGCGCGGCGGCACCGGTCGAACGGCTCGAGGAGCTGATGCCGATCTACACCGAACTGCTGTCGCTGCTCGGCGCCAACGGCGCACGGTGGGTGCAGTTCGATGAGCCCGCGCTCGTCACTGACATCTCCCCCGACGCCCCCGCCCTGGCCGAGGCGGTTTACAACTCGCTCGGGGCCGTGGCCGACCGGCCCGCCATCCACGTCGCCACTTACTTCGGCGACCCTGGCGACGCGTTGGCCGGGCTGGCCCGCACACCCGTAGAGGCGATCGGAGTCGACCTGGTGTACGGCGCCGTAACGGCGGTTCCCGAGTTGGCCGAAAAGACTTTGGTGGCCGGGATCGTCGACGGACGCAACGTCTGGCGCACCGACCTCGAAGCGGCCCTGGACAAGCTGACGACGCTGTCGGGTTCGGCTGCAGCGGTGGCGGTTTCGACGTCGTGCTCCACGTTGCACGTGCCGTACTCATTGGAGCCCGAAACCGACCTCGACGACAACCTGCGCGGCTGGCTGGCATTTGGCGCGGAAAAGGTGCGCGAAGTGGTCACCCTGGCCCGCGCGTTGCGCGAAGGGCGCGACGCCGTCGCCGAGGAAATCGCCGCTTCGAATGCCGCCGTCGCCTCGCGCCGCCAAGACCCGAGGTTGCACAACGACCAGGTCCGCGCGCGCATCGAGTCGATTGTCGCGTCCGGCACCAAGCGCGGCGGCGCGGCCGAGCGGCGCGCCAGCCAGGAGGCGCGGCTGCACCTGCCACTGCTGCCGACCACGACGATCGGGTCCTATCCGCAGACCTCGGCCATCCGCGTCGCCCGCGCGGCGTTGCGCAAGGGCGAGATCGACCAGGCCGAGTACGAGCGTCGGATGAAGCAGGAGATAGCCGACGTCATCAAATTGCAGGAAGAGCTCGGGATCGACGTGCTGGTGCACGGTGAGCCGGAACGCAACGACATGGTGCAGTACTTCGCCGAACAGCTGGAGGGCTTCTTCGCCACCGACAACGGCTGGGTGCAGTCCTACGGCAGCCGGTGTGTGCGGCCGCCGATCCTATACGGCGATGTCGCCCGCCCCCGGCCGATGACGGTCGAGTGGATCAAATACGCGCAGTCCCTGACGGACAAACCGGTCAAGGGCATGCTGACCGGGCCGGTCACGATTCTGGCGTGGTCGTTCGTCCGGGACGACCAGCCGCTGGCCGACACCGCCAACCAGGTGGCGCTGGCCATCCGCGACGAGACGGTGGATCTGCAGGCGGCGGGCATCGCGGTGATCCAGGTCGACGAGCCCGCGCTGCGGGAGTTGTTGCCGCTGCGTCGCGCCGACCAGGACGAGTATTTGCGTTGGGCCGTAGGGGCTTTCCGGCTGGCCACCTCCGGTGTCGACGACTCGACTCAGATCCACACCCATTTGTGCTACTCGGAGTTCGGTGAGGTGATCGGCGCGATCGCCGATCTGGACGCCGACGTCACGTCCATCGAGGCGGCCCGATCACACATGGAGGTGCTGGACGACCTCAATGCCGCCGGTTTCTCCAACAGCGTGGGCCCCGGCGTCTACGACATCCACTCGCCGCGGGTGCCAGGCACCCAGGAGATGGCTGCGTCATTGCGGGCCGCGTTGAAAGCGGTTCCCGCTGAGCGGCTTTGGGTGAACCCGGACTGCGGGCTGAAGACCCGCAACGTCGAGCAGGTGAAGGCGTCGCTGCGCAACATGGTCGCCGCGGCCCGGGAAGTGCGGGCGCAGTAGGGCGACGATCGCGCGAGCCGAACCGGGCTGCGGTTTCTAACCCGGAATTTCGCAGTGTGGTTCGGCTCGCGGGGCGCTACTCGGGTGACTCCACGTGGACGGGGACATCGTCGTCCCACGGCTGTCGGGTCACCATGTCGGCCACCCGCACATAGCCGCGTTCGAACTCCCCGGTCGCGGCGTCGACCAGCCGGTACCGCTGGATCTGCCGGTGAATCGGCTGGGCGTCGAGCAGGACCACCCGGACCTCGCCCGGTTCGAACCGGCAGCGCCGCTGCATCGCCGCGATCAGCTGCTCGTTGTGCATGTGGCCATCCCCGAAGTTCCAGCCGATGGCGGTGCTGCAGATGCGTTCGCCGTCGGTGATGACGTAGTCGTCCTCGTTCTGTCCAGCCATCGCCCGGTGCGCCAGAGTGAACAGGGCCCGGCCGTGAGTGTTGAAGCCGCGGAACGCATATCCCATGTACAGCGGGATCTGCGCCGCCTCCGGGCTGCCGTAGAACCGCTCCAACTGGGCTTGGGGCATGCTGGCGATCGCCACGATGCCGCGGGAGATCTTGTCGCTTGCCGACGGCTTGATGCACCACAGGGTGGTGTCCCAGTTGCCCGCGTAGTACCGCATGCCGGGCAGGAACGAGATTTTGCGGGGAAACAGGTTGCCCGCGATCACAATGCCGGCGATCACCGCAAACAGAATGGCCACCGGCACCGGATGTTTCACGTCGTCCAACCGAAGACCGGCGTGGCCCACGAACAGGGTGAGCACCCCGAAAATCATGAACACGTTCCACTCCAGCGGGACGCCCATCGGGATGGCCGAGAGGATCCCGAAGTGGAACAGCACCATGGCGATCGCCGCCGCCTTCAGCGGCCAGCCGGCGGGCGCGAAGAACAGCGCCAGCGGCACGAACATCTCGATGAAGGTGCTCAGGTGGGCGACGATCCGGGACAGTCGGCCGGGTCGCAGGTCTTCGGGGAACTTCTCGAAGAACAGTCGCTTCAGCCAGCGCGGCCGCATCAGCGGGTTGTTCGACATCATCGTGGAGATCACGAACGGGAAGTGCTTGTTGAGCTTCGACGTCGCGGCGCCGATCCAGATCACCAGGAACACCAGTTTGGCGGCGACGATCATGTCGACGCCGCCAAACAGGAAGGTGACGGTCAGGGTGCCGTAGACCTCGCCGCGCGCTGCCAGGAAGATCACCTTGTCGCGCAGTCCGGCCATGGCCAGGGTAGCCAGGATCGCCACGATCTCCCAGGTCGGGAGCACCCCGACCGAGGTGCCCAACTCGGGTATCGGACCGGAGCCGTCGGTGAACAGGGCGGTCACCAGCAGGATCAGCAGCAGTGCGTAGAGCGCAACGTCGGCGGGTTTGCGTTTGGTGCCGAAGGTCAGCGGGACGCGGTCGGGCCACGGTGGCAGCCGAATGGTGCCGAACCGCAGCCAGTACAGGATCGAGCCCATCGGTGGGAAGAACCGGTTGTTGAGCGGCCCGAAGCCGCAGCCCAACCCCACCACTTCGAACAGCATCGTGTAGAGCACGACCTTCTGGAACACGATCGGCTCGGCGTACCAGGCCCGGACATTGGTGAAGCCGTCAATACCTTTGGTGCTCAACACGACCAGCCAGGCGAACAGGATGTACAGCAGGATTTTCACCACGTAGAACAGGTGCAGAACCACCGGCGTGCCGAATCCCACCTCGGCCCAGTGCCGGGCCATCGGTCGGATCTTCTCGCTGCGGGTGCCCTTGCTCCACTCGTCGAACTCGATCTCCGGCAGCTGGGGCTTCAGGAATCCCATGGTTTGACAGATTAGAACGTGTTCTAGGCGAGTGCGCTCCGGTTGTCTGATTACGGCGAACCGGGCGCCAGAAACGGCAGCCCGGGCGGGCAGCCGCGCCGGGCCAGGTCGAGCAGGGCGGCCACGTCGAGGTGTCGTTCGACGAGTTCGCCGAGCAGATCAAGACGGCGTTCCCGCGCGGCGGCGAAGCTAGCGCCCGAGGTGAGGCCGAGCGTCTCGCGGAGGAACGCCGCCCGCAGCGCGTCGCCTTCGAACGCGCCGTGCCACATGGTGCCGAACACGCGGCCGTCGCGCACGCCGCCGAGAAACTCTTGGCTGCCCTGGCCGACGGTAACCCTGCCGTGATGAATCTCGTACCCTGCGGCGGGCACGCCAAGCGATTCGCCGCACGGCAGCCGCAACACCTTCCCGACGCCGAATGTCGTCTCGACGTCGAGCAGGCCCAGCCCGTCGACCTGGCCCGCGGGTCCTTCGATGCCGTGCTCATCGCGGATGACGCGGCCGAGCATCTGGAAACCGCCGCAGATCCCGAGCAGCGGTTTGCCCGCCGCGGCGTGCGCCCGCACCGCGCGGTCCAGGCCCCTGGCCCGCAGCCAGGCCAGGTCCGCGATCGTGGCGCGGGTACCGGGCAGCACCACCAGGTCGGCGTCGCTCAGCGCGCGGGCATCGGAGGCGAACACGATGTCCAGCTCGGGTTCCAGACCCAGCGCGTCGATGTCGGTGAAGTTGCTGATTCGGGGAAATCGCACGACGGCCACCCGGCGGGCACCCGTGTCGGTTGCGCGGCGTCCCGCCAAGTCGAGGGCGTCTTCGGAATCCAGCCACAGGTCGGGGTGCCAGGGCAGGGTGCCGTACACCGTGCGCCCGGTGAGGCGCTCCAGATCCCGCAGGCCCGGGGTCAACAGGTCGAGGTCACCCCGGAATTTGTTGACCACGAAGCCCGCGACCAGTGCCTGGTCCTCGGCGGACAGCAGCGCCACGGTGCCCAGGAACGCGGCGAACACCCCGCCGCGATCGATGTCACCGACGACGACGGTCGGCAGCGCCGCATGACGGGCCAGACCCATGTTGACGTAGTCGCCGGCGCGCAAATTGATTTCGGCGGGGCTGCCGGCACCTTCGGCGATGACGACGTCGTAACGTTCGGCGAGATCGTCGAATGCTTCGTGTGCGGCCTCGGCGAGCGGGCGCCGCGAATCCAGCCAGTCCGACGAAGCCAGCTCGCCCCAGGGACGACCCATCAGCACGACGTGGCTGCGGTGGTCGCTGCCGGGCTTGAGCAGGACGGGATTCATGGCCGCCTCGGGCGCCGCTCCGGCGGCGAGCGCCTGGACCCATTGCGCCCGACCGATTTCCACGACCGTGCCGTCCGCGGCCGGGCAGACCATCGAGTTGTTCGACATGTTCTGCGCCTTGAACGGCGCCACCCGCAGGCCGCGCCGGGCCAGAGCGCGGCACAGCCCGGCCGTCACCGTGCTCTTACCGGCATCACTGGTTGTGCCGGCCACCAGCAGACCCGACATCAGGTTGTTATCACCGCACGCCATGGTCGCATATCGCGCATTCGGCCCGTCATCCAAAGATCCCGGCCGGGATGGTCGGCGCCAGCTGCAGCACGGATGGGTCGATCACGATATTGAGCGCGGCCAGTCCACCGGCCCGCACCTCCGAAAGGCCTTGGACCATCGAGAGGAACCGCTGTTGCTCAGCTTCATCGACCACGCCGTCGGACAGGTCGAAAAATTTCGCGATGTACTGCTCGCGCTCAAAAGGCTTGGCGCCCAACGGGTGCGCGTCGGCGACGGCGATCTCGTCGACAATTACCTCGCCGTTGCACAGGGTGATCTCCGCGCGGCCGCCGAACGCCTGCTCTGCCGGGTCGGTTGAATGGTAGCGGCGGGTCCACTCGGGGTCTTCCCGGGTGGAGATCTTCTGCCACAGCGCGACCGTGTCGGGCCGACTCGCTCGCTCCGGGGCGTAGGACCGTTCGTGATGCCAGGTGCCGTCCTGCAGTGCGACGGCGAAGATGTACATGATCGAGTGGTCCAGCGTCTCCCGAGACGCATTCGGGTCGAACTTCTGCGGGTCGTTGGACCCGGTGCCGATCACGTGATGGGTGTGGTGGCTGGTGTGCAGCACGATCGAGGCGACCTGCTCCGGGTCGCCGATCCGGTCCCGAAGCCGACGCGCCAGGTCGATCAATGCCTGGCTTTGATATTCCGCCGAGTGCTCCTTGGTGTAACTGTCCAGGATCGCGCGCTTGGGCTCACCCGGTTCGGGGAGCGGAACGCGATAGACCTGTTCGGGGCCGGACAGCAACCAGGCGATCACCCCGTCCTCGCCTTCCCAGATCGGGGCCGGCGCACCCTCGCCGCGCATCGCCCGGTCGACCGCCTCGATGCCGACCTTGCCCGCCCAGGCCGGGGCGAACGCCTTCCAGCTGGAGATGTACCCCTTGCGCGACTGGCGGGTGGCGGTGGTCAGATGCAGCGCCTGGCCGATCGCTTGGTAGATGGTCTCGGTGTCCAGCTGCAGCATGGTGCCGATCCCGGCCGCCACCGAAGGGCCGAGGTGGGCGACGTGGTCAATCCTGTGCTCGTGCAGGCAGATTCCTTTGGCGAGGTTGATCTGGATCTCGTATGCCGTGGCCAGACCCCGGATCAGGTCGGCACCGCCGGTGCCCGACTGCTGGGCGACGGCCACCAGGGCGGGAATGTTGTCCCCCGGGTGGGAGTACTCCGCCGCCAGAAACGTGTCGTGGAAATCAAGCTCCCGTACCGCAACGCCGTTGGCCCAGGCAGCCCATTCCGCCGAATAGTTACCCTGCACGCCAAACACCTTCGCTCCGTTCACCGCGACGGGGTGCGCCAGCGCCTGAGCGCGCGCAGTGGCCACCGGGCGACGGATCGCCGAGGCCGATGAAACCGCTGCGTTGTCGATGATGCGGCTGAGCACCATCGCCTCCGTGTCGGACGGCACCCCGACCGGATCCGCGGCGACCTCAGCAATCCGCCAGGCCAAGTGCTCGCTGCGAGGGAAGTCGTCGGCGCTGCGTCGGGTTCGCACGTCGTGTATGCGCATAAGCCGCACAGTACGCAGTCCGGGGTCGAATCGGACTGGCAACCCTGTTCAACATCAATTCTGCTGTCTGACAACAAGTCTCGCTATCGGTGGCGGAATCTTCGCGGGAACGACGTGCGCGCGCGGCCAGCGGATCTGTCCGATCCGGGTTCTAAGCCGCGCAATCGGTGTAGCTTGCTGCTGGGGCAGCGTGGGGTTACCGAGGAGTCGGGGTATGACAGATGTCGATTATTGCGTGGTCGGGGCCGGGTTCGCGGGACTGACCGCCACCCTGCGCCTCAAACAGGCCGGTCACTCGGTGGCTCTGCTCGAGGCAAGGGACCGGGTCGGCGGCCGCACCTTCACGGTGACCCGCGACGACGGCGTCTGGATCGACCGCGGCGGCGCCTGGATCGGCCCGGGCCAGGACCGGATCTATGCGTTGATGCAGGAATTCGGCGTGCCGGAATACAAGCAGCACAACGACGGTGACGCGATGATGATTGTGGACGGCAAGAAGCGTCGCTACGGCGGCAAGCTGCCCTGGACCATGAGTCCGTGGGCAGTCGCCAATCTGGGGCTCGGGCTGGCGTCCATCGAACAGATGTGTAAAGCGGTGCCGCGTGAAAGCCCTTGGGAGGCACCGGACGCCGACGAATTGGACCGGACCAGCATCGGCGACTGGCTGGAGCGCAACGTGATGTCCAGGCCGGCCCGGGAAATGCTGGACACTGCTTTGGCCGGCTCCTACACGTCGACGGCATCGGAAGTGTCGTTGCTGTGGATGCTGCACCAGATGGGATCCGCGGGTGGCCCGACGTTCGTCATCTCGGGTAGGGGTGGATCCCAGGACGCCCGCCCGGTCGGCGGCATGGGCGCCATCTATCGCGCGATCGTGGCGCAGTTGGGCGACGCCCTGCACCTGTCGCGGCCGGTGCGGACCATCAGCCAGGATGACGACGGCGTCACGGTCAGCGCCGAGGGCCTGACGATCCGCGCGAAGCGAGTGATCGTGGCGATTCCGATGGCGATTGCCGCCTCCATCCTCTATGAGCCGACGCTGCCGGTGGACCGGGCGATGCTCAACCAGCGCATGCCCAGCGGCGCGGTGATCAAGATCTCCGCGATCTACGGCGACGCGTTCTGGCGCGCCGACGGGTTGTCCGGCCAGTCGGTGGGACCGGGCACACCGGCCACGTTGACCATCGACGCGTGCACCGACAAAGGCGACCCGGGGATCATGTGTGTGATCACCGAGGGTCCGGCCGCCCGTCGGCTGACCGCGCTCGACGAGGACGAGCGCAGGTCGGTCATCATCCGGGAACTCGTCCAGCGCTTCGGCGAGAAGGCAAGAGAGCCAATCGAATTCCATGAGCAGAACTGGACCCTGGAACGGTACTCGGGCGGCGGGATGATCAGCCACACGGGCACTGGTGTGCTGACCGAATTCGGGCACGCCCTGCGGACGCCGTGCGGCCGGATCCATTGGGCGGGCACCGAGAGCTCGTCGATCATGTGCGGCTGGATCGACGGCGCGATTCGCTCCGGAGAACGCGCCGCCGCGGAGTTGGTGGCGGCCAGCTAGCCGATTCCGGTCCGCGGAACCACGCTGGGCCGGTTCTGCGTCACGTGGGCACCGCCACCGCCCCGGCCCATCATCCCGCCCGGCAGGCCGCCGCCGGCAGCACCCGCGCCGGTCGGCATCGGCATCATCGGCATGCCCATCCCGCCGGCAGGAGCCGCGGCTGGCTGCGCGGCGGCGGCACTGGGGGTGCTCAGACCGCGCATCGCAGCGCTGGCCATGTCTTTTGGTGTCGAGCCCGCCCAGGTCGGCGGCACCGACATGGCACCGACCAGGTGCGCCTTGCCCAGGTCGCCCGCCATGCCCGCGCCGAGACCGGCGCCGCCGAGGCCCTTCGCCGCCGGTGCGACGTCGCCGACGAACTTCGTTGAATCGGCGAGTCCCGCGGTCGCGGCGGCCGCGCCGGCGCTGGCCGAACTGGAGTTGGCCAGCTGCGCCAACTGCATCATCGGCGAGATCAACATGCTGGCGGGAAGGGTGCCGACCTGGGCGACCGACGCCAACGACTGCACCGGCACGGCCGCCGCCGCTGACTGGACGCCGGACACCAGACCGGGCACCACCGCCGTCACACCCTGCACCAGCGGGCTGACAGCGGCTGACGCGTTCGTTGCCACCTGTGTGGCCAAACCGGCCAGGCTGACCGGCGGCACCGCAAACGGCGTGACGCTGGCCGCCACCGCGGTGGCACCACCGTGATAGCCGACCATTGCGGCGACGTCCTGAGCCCACATCTCGACGTAGTCGAATTCCGTGGCCGCGATCGCCGGAGTGTTCTGGCCCAGGAAGTTCGTCGCCACCAACGACGTCAAAGACACCCGGTTCGCCGTCACCGCGGCCGGATGCACCGTCGCGGTCATCGCCGTCTCGAAGGCGCTCGCCGCCGCCCTAGCCTGCGCGGCCGCCGACTGCGCTTGCGAAGCTGCCGTGCTGAGCCAACCGATGTAGGGGGTCGCCGCGGCCACCATCGACGCCGACGCCGGCCCGGCCCATGGCCCACTTGCCATACCGGTGATCACCGAGTCGAACGACGACGCCGACGCCGCCAGCTCGGCGGCCAAGCTCTCCCAGGCCGCCGCCGCCACGTGCAGCGGTCCCGACCCGGCACCGGCGAATATCCGCGCCGAATTGATCTCCGGCGGCAACCACGAGAAATCCAGAATCATCGCAACCCCAACCCAGCCACATCAGCCACTCTGGCCAAAGCTGGTGCTGCTAGAAAGGCAATTCAGGAGGTCGGTAGGAAGCCTGCAGGCTATTCCAAGCGTCGCTGCTCTAGGTTCGTCCTAACCGACGCCGGTCCGCGGAATCACGCTTGGCCGGTGCTGGACGACCTGCGACCCGCCGCCGCGGCCCAGCATTCCGCCGGGCACTCCCGAAGCGCCCGCTCCGCCCATCGGCATGGGCATCATCGGCATGCCGCCCAGACCGGGCGTCCCCCCGGAACTCACCGCCGACCCGGGCGGCGCACTCAGCGCAGACAACGCGGTCGGCGCCGTCCGATCCGGCATCGATCCGGCCCAGGACGCAGGCACCGACAAGGCACCCACCAGGCGACCCTTGCCCAGGCCCGCCGCGACCGCCGGACCCAGTCCCCCGGCGCCACTCAGCGGGGAGCCCGCCGCGGCCTTGCCCGCCAACGTCGGCACCTCGGCGCCCAGGCCGGCGGCCGACGCCAATCCTGCACCGTTGGCCGACTGGGCCAACGACATCATCGGCGACAGCAGCATGCTGACTGGAAGTGTCACCAATTGCGCCAACGACGACAGGGACTCAACCGGCACCGAGGAGACCACCGATTGCACGGCGGACGAAATCCCGGACAGCGCTTGCGATACCACATCCGCCACGATCGTCGGCGGGACCGCCGGTAGCGCCAACGCCGCCGCGACGGACACGGCGCCGGTCTGATACCCGGCCATTGCGGCCACATCCTGTGCCCACATTTCCTCGTAATCCAGCTCGGTAGCCGCGATCGCCGGTGTGTTCTGTCCCAAAAGGTTTGTCGCCACCAGCGAAACCAGCGAAACCCGGTTCGCCGTCACGGCGGCCGGATGAACCGTCGCCGTCAGCGCCGCGTCGAAGAGAGTCGCCGCTGCCCTGGCCTGGCCGGCCGCCGACTGCGCATGACAAGCGGCCGAACTCATCCAGCCCACATACGGCGCCGCCGCCGCGACCATCATGGTCGAGGCCGGTCCCGTCCATGGCCCGCCGGCCAGTTCCGCGATGACCCCGTCGAAAGCCGAAGCCGAGGACCATAACTCGGCGGCCAGCCCTTCCCATGCCGCCGCCGCCTCGCACAGGGGGGTCGCCCCCGCACCGGCATGGATAAGCGCGGAGTTGACCTCCGGCGGCAGCGTCACGAAACTCATTTCGCCCGCTGGATGATTTGGGGCCGCGGGATAAGCATCGGTACCCGGCTCCGGTAGTCATCGTATTGCTGGCCCAAAACGCTGGTGAGGTCGTGTTCTTCCCACCGCAGGGCGAGCAGGATGTAGGCGGTCATGCCAGCGGCAAAGAGTAGATGCGCCAGGGTCATCCGCGGGCTGGCCCACAACGTGATCAGGAATCCGAGCATCAACGGATGACGCACCATGCGATACAGCAGCGGCGTGCGAAACGGAAGATCCGTGTAGGGACGTCCACGCCACGCCAGGTACACCTGGCGCAAGCCGAACAGATCGAAGTGGTTGATCATGAACGTCGACGACAGGACGATCACCCAGCCGAGCCAGAATAGTGCTCGCACACTGATCCGCCCGACCGGCCACGTCACGTCCCAGATGAGCGTGGGCATCGTTCGCCACTGCCAGAAAATCAGCGCCAGAACCAAACCCGTCGCCAGGACATAGGTACTGCGTTCAACGGTCTCCGGCACCACCCGGGTCCACCAGCGCTTGAACGCCGGTCGCGCCATCACACTGTGCTGCGCGCCAAAGGCGCAGAGCAGCAACAGATTGACGACCAGCGCCTCGAGGGCCGGTGCCGGGAGACCGTGATCGACGCTACGTGGCACCGCAAAGCTGCCGAGGAAGCCGATCGCGTAGAGGAAGGCGGCGAAGCCGATGAGGTAGGCGGTCGCGCCGTAACCGACAGTGAGAATTCGTTTCATGGTTATGCCTCCGTACTGGCCAGCCTAAACCGGAACGGCCGCGCCGATAGCCTCGGCGAGCTGTTCTGGCAGGAAGGTCAGCAGACCCGGAATGATGCCGCCGAATTGCGTTCCGAAAAGCGGGATCGTTCCCGTCATCCCGAAGACGTCCAGGGTCAGCGAGGCGCTCTGGGCCGGGGTCAGCAGACCGCCGAGCGGAATGTTGGTGGTCGTGGTCAGGCCGAACAACGACACGGTAAGCGGCAGTGAGCTTTGGCCATTGAGCAACCCGTTCAGCACGGTCGCCGGAGCGTTCAGGAATGCGGCCGCGGCACCCAGCGCGTCCCCGGTTTGCAAAGCATTTCCCACGGAGCCCGCGACGGTATTGAGTGCGTCCAGCGTGGTGAATGCCGGACCCAGCGCGTCCAGCCCGAGAACCAGCGGCAGTCCCACATGCAAGACGCCGGTGGTCAGATCGAGCGTCTGGGACGTATCGGTCAGCGTCCTGATGACGTTGGTGATGTTCTGCGAAATCTGCTGCGGGACAGACCCGCTGGGGAGCAGGTCGGTGAAGTTCTGCGCCATCTGTCCGGGGATGCCGAGGATCGGCAGCAGGTCGCCGATTGAGCCCGTCGGGGTGATGTTGATCAGCAAGGTGGTCGGGTCTTGACTCGCAGTCAGACCGGTATAGAACAGGTTCCCGAAGCCCGTCGCAACGGTGCGCGCCGCGCCCGGAACATCGCCCGCGACCAGCTGTTGGAAGGAGGTTTGCAACGAGGCCGGCAACGCCATGAGCCCGGCATTGAAGTCGTTAGCGGCGTTGCTCAGCGCAGTGGAAACCACTTGCGCATAACCTATTTGCTGATTGATGAAACCCTGCGCCAGGGCCGCCGGATTGGTGGGAAGAAGGCTCAACAGCGGCGGCGGACTTTGGATGGCACTCTGCACTGCAGAGACGATCATCTGCCCGTAGCCGGTTTGATTGGTGACGAATTGGCGCAATAGCGGTGCCGGATTCGCCGTCACGGCGCCTTGCAGGATCTGCAGATTCGCGGCGGTGTCGGCCAAAAGTGTTTGGTAAGAGCCCAAGCCACCAACGTTGGCGGCTTCGGCGCTGGCATACGCCCGCGCTCCCGCGTTCAGCACCGTGACGAACTGTTGGTGAATTTTTTCTACCTGCGCGTTGACGGCCTGGAATTCTTCGCCGAAGCCGCCGAACAGCGCCGCGATGGCCGCCGATATCTCGTCTTGAGCCGCGACGGCTATCTGCGTGGTGGGTCCCGCCGCGGTGGCAGCGGCGTCGGCCAGCGATGCCCGAAGGCTCACCAGATTGTCGGCGGCGCCCTGCAGCAGGTCGGGTGCCGCGATTACAAAGGACATAGAGGTCTCCTCGATGATTTACGAATCCCGCACCCGCGGTGGTTAATTGAAGAACCCGGACTTCGCGTCCCCCCTGTTGAAGAATCCGGAGTCGTCGTTGCCGGAGTTGCCGACGCCGGAGTTGAAGACGTTGGAGTTGCCGATGCCGATGTTGTCGAACCCGGTGTTGCCAATTCCCGCGAGGAAACTTCCGTGGTTGTTGATGCCGACGTTGTTGCCGTTGCCCGAGTTTCCGAAGCCGGACTCGAAGGCGAGGCCGGTGTTCATGAAGCCGGAGCTGTCACCGCCCGAGTTGAAAAATCCGGACGAATCCAGGCCGGTCGTCCCGAAGCCCGAACTCTTGACACCGGCGGGTGTGATGACGCTGCCGAAGCCGGTGTTGAGGTTGCCCGAGTTGAAGCCGCCGGTGTTGCTCCGGCCGGAATTGCCCCAGCCGGTGTTGATGTCGCCGGCGTTGTAGTCACCGGTGTTGAGCGAGCCCGAGTTGCCGCTGCCGGTGTTCTGGAAGCCGGAATTCCCGGTGCCGAAGTTCTGGGCACCACCGTTGTCCATACCCACGTTGTTCGCGCCGGCGTTCCCGGAGCCGAGGTTGCTGAAGCCGGCGTTGAGGAAGCCGGTATTGCCCTGGCCCGCATTGGAAAAGCCGGTGTTGAGACTGCCGGCATTCTCAAAACCCGTGCTGTGGTTGCCGGAGTTGAAGAACCCGACATTGCCGGTACCGGAATTGAAGAAGCCAATGTTGCCGGTGCCCGAGTTCCCGAATCCGATGTTCCCGGTGCCGGAGTTGAGCGCCCCGAAGCCGATCTGGTTGTCTCCGGTGAGCCCGAAGCCGATGTTGTTGTTGCCGGTATTGCCGAACCCGAAGTTGTGGTTTCCGGTATTACCCAGCCCGACGTTGCTGCTGCCCCGGTTGCCGAAGCCCATGTTGGCGTCACCGCGGTTGCCGCTGCCGAGGTTGGTATTGCCGAGGTTGCCGTTGCCCATGTTGGCGTTGCCCAGGTTTCCACTGCCGATGTTGCCCGAGCCCTTGTTGCCGGCGCCGATGTTGTTGGAGCCGGCGTTGCCGCTGCCCACGTTGAGGTCACCGCGGTTGCCGTTGCCCACATTGCTGACGCCGGAGTTGCCGTTACCCAGGTTGGTGTCACCGAAGTTGCCGCTGCCGACGTTCTGGTTGCCGCGGTTGCCGCTGCCGACGTTCAAATTGCCGGTGTTGCCGAGCGCATTGGCAATCGCCGTCTGAACCTGGGCGAGCGGGTTTGGCAGGTTCTGCAATGCCTGCTGCATCGGCGCCAGCCGGGCTGCCACCGCCGAGGCACCGCCGTGATAGCCGAGCATCGCGGCCACATCCTGAGCCCACATCTCCTCGTAGCCGGCCTCCGCCGCCGCGATGGCCGGGGCGTTCTGGCCGAACAGGTTTGACAGCACGAGTGACACCAATTGATTGCGGTTGGCCGCCACCATGCCCGGATGCACCGTCGCCGACACCGCTGCCTCGAAGGCGGACACGGCGGCCTGCGCCTGGCCCGCCGCGTCCTGCGCGTGAGCCGCCGCCGCCGAGAGCCATCCCACATAAGGGGCCGCCGAGTCGGACATCGCGGCCGCCGCTGGACCCTGCCACACCGCGGTCGTCAGCCCGGACGCCACCACCCCGAATGACCGGGCCGCCGCGTCCAGTTCGCCGGCCAACGCGTCCCACGCCGTCGCCGCCGCCAGCATGGGCCCGGCACCCGCGCCCAGGTACATCCGCGCCGAGTTGATCTCCGGCGGCAACACCGAAAAATTCATACCCACCATCCCCTGCTCTTCCGGTCTTCCTGCGGCAACCATGCTGGGTACCGGCGCGACGAACGTCGGCCAGAGGACGTATTTCCCTGTTCGCGAGGGGTCGTAGATCGGCTGCAGGTGGGTCGTACGACGGGTGCGTCCCACAAATCCGGTCAAAGGGCAAAGATTTTTGACTCATGTTGAACCGTTGCTGGACGAGTTGCGTAACACTTTGTTAGTCACGGATACGTCATGGGAACGGTATGAGACGGATTTGACATGTGCGTGAGCGAATTTGTGCCGACGAGAACGGTGACGCTGTTGCTCGCCGATGCCGAACGCCCACTACAACCATGGGAAAAGCTGCCGGGCACGGCCGCGCCCGCCGTCGACCATCTCGAAGCTGTGGTCTCCGACATCATCACCACCCATGGGGGGGTTGGTCCGGTGGGGCCGGCTGCCGGGGACGACACCGACCGCGCGTTTCTGGCCGTTTTCGCCCGGGCCGCCGATGCGCTGGCATGTGCGATTGATTTGCAGCAGGCGCCGCTCGCGCCGATTCAGTTACGCGTCGCGGTCCATACCGGCGAGGTCCAGCTGGTCGACTCGGGCCGGTACGCGGGGCCGGCCGTCGACCGGGCGGCGCGGTTGCGCGATCTGGCGCACGGCGGCCAGGTGGTGGTGTCAGGTACCACGCACGATCTGGTCGCCGACCAGCTGCCGGCCGACGTCTGGCTGGTGGATCTCGGCACCCACCAGCTGCGTGATCTACCCCGCCCGGAACGGGTGGCGCAGTTGTGTCACCCCGACCTACGGGTTCAGTTTCCACCGCTGCATGGCCCCAATGACGTTGCAGCACACAATGTTCCGACTCAACTGACCCGATTTGTGGGTCGCACGGCGCAGATCAACGATGTACGCAAGTTCCTCGGTGACAACCGGCTGGTCACCCTGGCGGGCGCCGGTGGGGTGGGCAAGACGCGACTGGCGGCTCAGATTGCCCAACAAGCGGCGGCCGAGTTCGGCGCCGGCGTCTGGTTCGTGGATCTCGCCCCGGTGAGCGAGCTCGATCTGGTACCGGTAGCCGTGCTGCGCGCGTTCGGGCTGCCGGACCAGCCGGGCCGGTCGGCCATCGACACGCTGGTGCGCTTCCTCGGCGATCAGGAAGCGCTGGTGATCCTGGACAACTGCGAGCATCTCGTCGAGGTCTGCGCGGACCTTGCCCGCGAGCTGTTGGGCGCGTGCGAGCACCTGACGATATTGGCCACCAGTCGAGCGCCGCTGGGGATTCCCGGCGAGCTGATCTGGCGGGTGCCTTCGCTGTCCCTCGCCGACGAGGCGATCGAGTTGTTCGTCGATCGCGCCCGCCTGGCCCGGCCGGACTTCAGCATCACCGCTGCCGACACCGTCGCCGTGCGCGATATCTGCGGCCGCCTCGACGGTTTGCCGTTGGGCATCGAGCTCGCTGCGGCCGCGGTGCGGGTGATGTCGCTCAGTGAAATCCTGGATGGTCTCCGGCACCGTTTCCGGCTGTTGACGGGCGATACGCCGACGCCGCGCAGGCAGACGCTGGGCGCATCAGTCGACTGGTCGCACGCCATGCTGACCGAACCCGAGCGCATGCTGTTCCGCAGGCTGGCCGTGTTCAGCGGCGGCTTCGACCAGGTGGCCGCGCGGACCGTGTGCGCCGACGAGCTGTTGGCGCCGCACCACGTCTTGGATCAACTCACCTCCCTGGTGGACAAATCCCTTGTGCTGGCCGAAAAATCGGGTGACCGCACGCGCTTCCGACTGCTGGAGACGGTGCGGCACTACGCAATCGAAAAGTTGTACGAGTCCGGCGAGCACACCGCGCTGCGCGCACGTCATTGTGACCATTACGGTCAGATGGCCGCACTCCTGGACAGCCCGGCCGAAGGCGAGCATCAGCACCGTATCGAGCAGGTCGAATCCGAGATCGACAACCTACGCGCGGCTTTCGCGTGGTGCCGAGAGAACGACGATATCGAGACAGCCCTGGAGCTGACATCGTCGCTGCAGCCGTTGTGGCTGACCCGGGGGCGAATCCAGGAGGGCTTGGCCTGGTTCGAGGCCGCGCTCACCGATCGCGGGGCGTTGGCCACCGTGTCGCCGGTGGTGCGTGGTCGCGCGCTCGCGGACAAGGCAGCGCTGGATGCCTCGCGCAGCATCCACGACAACCTCGATCAGGCGCAACAGGCGGTGGCCATAGCCCGCAAGATCAACGACCGGGCGCTGCTGGCCCGCGCACTGACCGCCTGCGGCGCGATCAGTTCCTACAGCGCCGAGGCGGCCCGTCCGTTCCTGGCCGAGGCGATCGGTATTGCCCGCGAACTGCGCGACCGGTGGCGGCTGACACAGATCCTGACCTGGCAGGCATATGGTGCGTTCTACGCCGGTGACCCGACCGCGGGACTCGCGGCCTCCCGGGAAGGACTCCAGCTCGCCGAGCAGATCGGCGATCACTTCCACGCGCGTTCCTGCCGGTGGACGCTCGGGTTGGCGCAGATGATGAAAGGTGAACTGTCCGAAGCTGTTACACAGTTCGGCGCCGTGACCGCGGACGCCGATGCGGCGCATGATGTGTTGTTCAAATGGGGCAGCCGACTCGCTTTGTGCAATGCGCTGGCGTTCTGCGGTGACACCGACGCCGCGACCGCGGCAGGCAACGCGTCGTTGGCCGCCGCCGGAAATTTATGGCCGTACAACGAGGGCTTCAGCTACGCCTTGCTGGCCACCGCGGCGGTCGCCGCCGGTGACGTCGCGGCGGCGGCCGAGGCAAGTGAAGCCGCCCAGCAGCGGCTGAGCGTGCAGGGCGAACTGGCCGGAGCCAACACCAACCCGATGGCCGAGGTGGCGCTGGCCCGCGGCGATCTAGTCACAGCCGGCCGCTGGGCCGATCAGGAGGTGGCGGCGTCAGCGGGCTGGCATCTGGCCCGCGCGTTGACGACTCGTGCCCGCATCTTCCTGGCCAAGAGCGAGCCGGATCAGGCCGAACGCGATGCCCACAAGGCGCTTGCCTGCGCTGCGGAGTACGCGGCGCACCTGGCGGTACCCGATATCCTCGAGTGCCTGGGCCGGTTGGCCGCCGACTGCCTGAGCCATCGCGACGCAGCGCGGCTTTACGGGGCCGCCAACGCAATTCGTTGTCGGCTGGGCTCGGTGCGATTCAAGGTCTATGAGACCGACCACCAAAAGACCCTGGCGGCGCTGCGTGAAGCTCTGGGCCAGAACGCCTTTGACGATGCATGGGCGGAGGGTGCGGGCCTCACGCTCGACGAGGCGATCGGATATGCGCGGCGCGGACGCGGTGAGCGCAAGCGTCCGTCCAGCGGTTGGGCATCGCTCACGCCCACCGAGCGCGATGTCGTGCGACTCGTCGCCGAGGGGCTGGCCAACAACGAGATTGCCGCCCGATTGTTCGTTTCCCGGCGCACAGTGCAGACCCATCTCACGCATGTCTACGCGAAACTCGGCATCAGCTCGCGTGTGCAGCTGGCCCACGAAGGCGTCTCGCACGGCTGATCAGCCGAATCTACGACCCGTACCCAGCACCATCTACGTCTTCTGACTGACGTTCTTGCGCACGTCCGTACGCACGCTGGACTCGTACTCGTCCGACCGCGACAAGGAGTCCCGCGATGTCGTTTGTTCAGGTGGCCCCCGAAATGCTGGCCGCTGCGGCCACGGATGTGCAGAGCATCGGATCCGCCTTGAGCGCCGCCCACGCGGCGGCCGCCGCGCCCACCATCGGCGTGCTCGCCGCCGGCGCCGATGAGGTATCGGCGGCATTGGCGTCGTTGTTCTCCGGGCACGCGCAGCTGTATCAGGCCCTCAGCGCCGAGGCGGAGCTGTTCCATCAGCAGTTCGTGCGGACATTGAGCGCCGGCGCAGCGATGTACGCCAGCGCCGAGGCCGCCAACGCGGCGCCGATCCAAAGCCTGCTCGACGCGATCAACGCCCCGGTGCTGGCCGCGACCGGGCGCCCGCTGATCGGCAACGGAATCAACGGCGCCCCGGGAACGGGACAGAACGGGACGGCCGGCGGCTGGTTGATCGGCAACGGCGGGGCCGGGGGGTCCGGCACCAACGGTGGCAACGCGGGTGGGGCGGGCGGCGCCGGCGGGGCCGGCGGGTTGCTCGGCAACGGTGGGGCCGGCGGTGCCGGCGGCACGTCCTGGGCCGGGCCGGGCGGGGCCGGGGGCCGCGGGGGGGTCGGCCGGGCTGTTCGGCTCCGGTGGCGTGGGCGGGGCCGGCGGGAATTCCGAAGCGGCCGCCGGGGCCGGTGGCGCGGGCGGCAATGCCGGCCTGCTGTTCGGCGCCGCCGGAACCGGCGGCGCCGGCGGGCTGGCCGACAGCATCACCCAGGCCGGCGGTGCCGGCGGCGCCGGCGGCAACGGCGGCCTGTTCTCCAACGGTGGCGCCGGCG
>NZ_HG964936.1:2206685-2235526 GCF_000613245.1 Mycobacterium asiaticum DSM 44297 | reverse complement strand
CACCTTCCCGCCGTTCCCGGCGCTGCCCGACATCGGGGCGAGCATCACCGGTGGGATCAACGCCCTGGTCGACCTGGCCGGTAGTCTGGCCCTGCCGCCATTCGCCCTGCCGCCGTTGACCTTCCCGGTGATCCCGCCGATCACCTTGCCGCCGTTCACATTCCCGGCCCTGCCGGACTTGAGCGCCAGCATCAACGCCGGGATCAACTCGCTGATCAACCTGGCCGGCAACATCGGCTTGCCGCCACTTACGCTGCCCGAGTTCACATTCCCGGCGTTGCCGCCGTTCACGCTGCCATCGATCACGCTCCCGCCACTCGACCTGCCGACCCTGTCGGCGGCCCTGTCCGGCGCGTTGTCTGGCAGCCTCGGTGTCGGCCTGAACAACCTGTCGGCCGCCTTCACCGGCGCCCTCACGGGTGGTCTGAGCGACTTCAATGCCGCCATCAACGCAGCCTTCAGTGGCGGGCTTCCTGCCCTGTCGGGTGCATTGACCGGCGGTCTGAATGCGGTGGTCAACCTCGGTCAGACACTGGCGGCCAACTTGACGTTCCCGCCGTTCGCCATCCCGCCGTTCAGCCTGCCGTCGTTCACGCTGCCACCGTTCAGCTTCCCGAGCCTGCCGGCGTTCGACCTGCCTGCGTTGTCCGCCGCGCTCAACGCAGCCCTGTCGGGCAGCCTCGGTGCCAGCCTCGGCGGCCTGTCGGCAGCTCTGACCGGCGCCTTCACGGGTGGGTTACCGGCTCTCAGCGCCGCGATCACCAGCGGGCTCACCGGCTTCCAGGCCGGACTCAGTGGCCTCGTCAACGCCGGGCAAACGTTAGCGGCGGGCCTGAGCGCCACACTGCCGGCGCTCAACTTGCCCGCCCTGAGTGCCCAATTCGGCGCAGCGCTGACTGGTGGATTCAACGCGGGTCTCGCGGGACTCAACGCAGCGTTCAGTGGTGCCCTCGGCACCGGCCTCAACAGCCTTAACGCTGCCATCGACGCCACGTTCGCCGGCGGTCTGCCTACTCTGACCGCAGCCTTCAACGGCGGGCTGGGCGCGTTGCAAGCCGGGTTCAACGGCCTGGTCGCCACCGGCCAGAACCTCGCCGCCAACCTCGGTGCCGCGCTGGGCGGTTCGTTCACTGGCGGCCTCAACGGCCTCAGTGCCGCTCTGAGTGCTGCGTTCGCCAACCTCAACGCATCGGTGTCAGCCAACCTGAGCGCCAACATCGGCGCCCAACTCGGTGCCGCCCTCTCGGGTTCGCTGAACAGCTTGGTGGACGCCGGTGAGGCTCTCTCGGCAAGCTTGGCCACCGGATTGAGCGGCCTGGGCCAAACGGGTGCGGCCTTGACGGCTAATCTCGCTGCTGCGCTCGCAGGAGGCAGCCAAACCGGTATGGCCCTGGCAAGCATCTGGGCGAACGCGGTCACTCAGGTCACCGAAGTCTTCACCGACGCCTTCGGCGCCAGCCTCGGTACCGGTCTCTCCGGATTCGTCCAGACTGGCGGCCCGCTGGTTGCAGGCATCCAGAGCGCCCTCACCGGGCTCGCGCAGACCGGCGGATCTCTCCTGGTGTCACTGAATTCGACTGCGGTTAACCTTGCCGTCAGCCTGAACCAGGCGTTGCTGAACCTGCAGCTGGCTCTTCAGGCCGCGTTGAACGTTTCTGTCAGCACCTAGGAATCAGCATCTAGCGAGAATTAGCCCCGACGACGCGGCACCGGACGTTCGGACACCCGAACTCCGGTGCCGCGTCTATGGGCAGCGACACTCTGCCTGCGACCACTGGGGTTGGCCCAGGACTACCCGCGCGGCGCCTGTTGGCTATGGGATAGCGCCGTCATCGGCGGGTGACCCAGGAATAACACTGAATACCGCTGTCGTTTTGGGAATTTCACGCTATCTCGGCGACCGCCGAAAATTGGATCGCAGCCGATCCTGACTGCGGCCTACGACCCAGTCCGTACCAGGGGCCGGGCAATACCCCAGCGCCGCTCACACCAACTAGTTAAGTGTGTTGGTGTACGACATGGATTGAGCGACCTGCTGCGGCAGGGTGTTCAGTAAGAACGGGACGATACCGCCGAACTTGGTTCCGCCCAGCGGCACATTGAGGTCTGGAAGCAGCGGAAGGTTGAGAAGCAGTTGGCTCAGCGGCACTGTCGCTGAAATTTCGTGCGGCGGAACGAGAAGCCCGGTCAGGGGCAAGTGAGCAATGGTCGGCAGCGTGACTGGGAGTCCTGCGAGTGTCACGGTTACCGGAAGCGGTTGATCGATGATGACTTCTCCATTGAGGAAACCGTCCAGAACGTAAGCTGGCGTGTTTCCAATGGCGCTCGCTGCTCCCAGAAGGTCTCCGTTGGCCAACGACGTCGAGAAGAATGTTGCACCTTCCGCCAGACCATCGAGGCCGGCGAATGGCGGTCCCAGGATGGCAAAGCCCAACTGCAGGGGCAGCCCGAAGATGGCTTCGCCGGCGAGGCTGGCACCAAAGTTTGGACTCAGTGGGTCGAGGTTAAAGGTGAATGCGAAATCGGCCGAAACGCCGGCATTCGTAAGCGTACCAATCCCATTGGCGAGATTCCGCGCCATCATGCCGGGAATAGAGTTGGCCGGGAGCAAGCTGGCAGTGCCCTGGGCCTGCGCTCCGAGGGCGGTGAGGATGGGCAGGAGAGCTCCAGCCGGACCCTCAACTCCGATCGGTCCCACGATGTTGATCGACGGGGCAAGCAGGGTTCCGCCAGGGTGGATTTCTAGGCCACTGGTGTCGAACCCGGTAATGAAGAGGTCGATGAGGCCGTGAGCCCCGTACTGCACGGCCTGGTGGTAATTGCCCTGCTGGATTGCTACACCGGCCAGATCCAGGTCGTGCTGGAACGTCGGGAAGGTCTGCTGGAGGCCGGCGCCGACCGCCGCGAACTGCGTCCCGAGCACATCGGCGAACGCTGTCGCGCCCCTGACATAAGTCTCGACCTGCGTCGCGAGGTTGAATGCCGCGAGGTCTCGGAGAGCGAGTTCGATATTCGTCGGCACATTCGCCGGGAAACCCTGAACGAACAGGGCAAGGTCGTTGGCGGCGAGCTGAGCATAGAACGACTGATTGACGGCGATCTGGCTCAGGATGGGGAACGGCCGATAGTTCGCACCGAGACTGTTCAAGTTTCGTGCGGTGTTCTCTAGCAGGGTCAGATACGGATTGGGAGCGCTGACGATGCTGGGCGCGACCAGGGCCGGCGGAAACAGCGACGTGCCGATGCCACCAAGAATGGGACCCAGTCCGGGCAGTTGACCCAAGCCACCAAGAAGCGGCGAGAGGGCAGGCGATAACGGTGCTAGAAGCCCCCCGGTTCCGCCCGTCAGAGGGCCCAACAGCCCGGTTAACCCGCCGGTCGAAACCGGTAGGCCACCGCCACCGCCACCGGTGGTGCCGCCAAGCAGGCCCCCAAGCAAATCACCCAGTGGGTTTGTTGGCGCGGCCGTTGGAAATCCAAAGCCGCCGCTCAGCAGGGTCCGCTCGGCATTGGCGATCTCGGCATTGACGTAAGCGGCCGCGCCGCCGTTCAGTAACCGCACAAACTCGGCGTTGAATGCTGCCGCTTGGCTGTTGACGGCCTGGAAGTCTTGGCCGAAGGCACCGAATACCCGGGCGATGGCCGCCGAGATTTCGTCGCTGGCCGCAGCAGCGATCCCGGTTGTCGGGCCGGCGGCCGCGGCCGCGGCTTCGCTGAGGGAGGAGCGAAGGCCTGCGAGCTGACCAGCTGCTGCTGATACGAAATCTGTTTCAGCGACCACAAAAGACACGACGATCTCCCCTCGACGTACGCCCGACGTTCGTCGGCTGTACCCGCTAGTTACGAGAGCTAAACATCTTTAGGGAAAATATATTGAGGGCTTGGTCACCCGCGGGAGAACGAGCGACTTCCTACTGTGCGAGCGGTGCGTCCGCTTCCCGCCGTCGCTCGCACGACAGCTCCATGAAACTGCTCAGCAGCAAGCCTTCGGCGTGTCGACTGCTTCTCCACTCGGCCGCGATGCCCTGATCCGGCAGGACGCAGTGGACGCCGTCCCGAACAAACCAGCTCGGCGAATGCGCCAAATCGCGCTGACGCCCTCGGGATTATTCACGAGGGGGCGTTCGGCCAGGACACCTCAGAGCTGTGGTGTCCTGGCCGCCCCACCACTACATGAGGTTGGTAATCGCCGCTGCGAGCTCGGACCGGAAACTCAGAAGACCGGGGATGAGACCGCCGACTGGCGTGCCGGGCAACACTCCGATGTTGCTGTCAATGGGACTTAATGGAGTCAGCAGGCCGCCCAGGGGTAATTCGGCCACTGCGGTAAGGGACGACGGAGGAATACCGGGAATTCCGAAATCTACGGTCGTGGTCAGCGGCGGCAGGCTAACTAGCGTCTGGCCATTGAGGAAGCCATCGGCAAAAACGGCCGGGGCGTCGAGGACGGCGGCAGCCGCCCCAGCGACGTTGCCGGTTTGCACCGCGCTGATGAAAGCCGTCGTGCTGGAATTGAGTGCGACGAGACCATTGATCGGTGCGCCTATGCCATCAAATAGCAAGCGCAGAGGTAGGCCGAAGTTGATGCCTAAAGTAGTCGGGTCGAATGTCGATCCGAAGTTGGTGAGCACGTTGACCACATTGGTGGCGTTCTGCGCGATCTGAGCAGGGATAGACCCGGCAGGAAGCAGATTGGTGAAGTTCTGGGCCATTTGTCCGGGGATGGAAAAGATCGGTAACAGGTCGCCAAGTGGACCAAGCGGAGTGATTGGGATCAGCGCCGTATCGCCCAGCGTGAACGATATGTCCTGAAAACCGGGTAGAAAGACATTCTCGAGCCCCTGTCCCAGGGTGTTGGCGGCTCCAGTGATGTTGCCTGCCAGAATGTCCTGGAAAGCGGTTTGGAAGCTCGCCGGAAGTGCCGATAATCCGGTACCTAAGTCGTGCCCTGCACTCGTCAGACCGGTAACAATCGTCTGTGCGAAATTGATCTGGTTGTTGGCTACCTGCTGCAGGAATGCTGCCGGATTAGCACTCGCAAGCGCTTGCAGCGAGGCTTGGATGTTGAGGGGCGCGTTGGCCAGCTCGGCGGGCAGATTTTGAAGGGCCCCCTGAAGACCCGTGGCAAACTGCTGGGCGTAACCGGCCTGGTTGTTGACAACCTGAGTCAGGAACGGGAAGGGATTGGCCGCGAACGTGTTGTGGATGGCCTGCAGATTTGCCGACGTGTTCGCTGCGAGCGCTTGATACGGCGCGGCAACTGCAGCACCAAAGGCGTTGAGGTTTTGGATTGCCGCAGGCAGGCCGGCAGCCGCGAAGGCAGTGGGTGCGCCGCCAACGGCCCCACTGATGCCTTGGACCTCTCCCTGAATCGCGGTGCTGATGGACTGGGCCATGCTGCCTATCGGACCTACGCCGCCCGAGGTAGCGCTCATCAATGCCTGCACGCCCGAGGCCTCGGCGCTGGCATACGCGCTGGCACCGGCGTTCAACATCGTCACGAATTCTTGATGGAACGCGGCCGCCTGGGCGCTCAGGGCTTGGAACTCCTGACCGTGCGTGCCGAAGAGTTGTGCAATCGCGGCCGACACCTCATCGGCACCCGCCGCCAATAAGCCGGTAGTCGGGGCCGCCGCAGCCGCTGTGGCCTGGCCCAGGGACGAACTGATACCGGCCAGGTTCTGCGCTGCCGCTTCCACGAGCTCCGGCGCGGCGAACACGAATGACATAAACCAACTCCTCATCACTTGCCCGAATCGTGACCGGTGGTCACAGTGCACATTGAATTTAACTCAGCTCACCCTACTGGCAAGTAAGTTATACGTTTTCACAGGAAACTGGCAGGTTTAACCTGTTTTGCGGTGGGCCAAGCGCCCGAGACACTTCGGATGTATTCATCTCGGCGGGCGCCAGCCCGTCGCGGTTACTCGGGAGCCGACAACGTGGCTATGCCATCAGATAGGTGATGGTCTTGACACGCGACTGGTCCATCCGTGGTTTTCCCGGACTGGACACAAGCTGTTCCCAAGCATCTTCCGAACGCCTGCGGTGCCGTCAAGCTGCGAGATCAAGCACCCAGTTCAGCCCTAGGACGTCGGGGTGATCGCCTGTGCCAGCTGAGTACCGAATGTCAGTACGCCAGGGATCAGACCGCCTATCTCGGTGTCGCCCGACAACTCGAGCTGCAGGTGTTCGAAACCGGGTCCGGCGTTAACAAAAACCTGCGGCAGGCTTAGTGGCGCAAGTATCCCGCCAAGCTGGATGTCGGTGGTCGACGGGAGGGGTGTGCCGGTGCCTAATAAGTCAACTAGCGCGGGCGGCAATGAGATGACGGTGGTGCCGTTCAGATACGCATCGGCGATAACTGCAGGCGCATCAAGAATTGCGGCAGCAGCTGCCGGCGCGTTCCCAGCCTGGATGGCGGAAACGAACGCCACCGAACTGGCATTGATCGCACTCAACGCGTTGGCCGGTCCCCCAATGCTGTCGAGAACGAGCTGCAGCGGCAGCCCAAACGTGAGGTGAGCCGTATCGCTGATACTGAGCGTCGTTCCGAAATTGGTTAGAGCGGAAACTAAATTGGTCGCGTTCTGCGAGATCTGTGCTGGCACGGATCCAGGCGGGAGCAGGTCGGTGAAATTTTGCGCCATCTGGCTGGGAATAGCCAGGATTGGTGCAAGCTCCCCGAGCGGACCCATGGGGATGATGTCGACCAGCGCCGTCGATCCCGTGATGGTGACAGTCGCATCGAATCCCGGCAGGAACGCGTTCACCAAAGCGGTATTTAGGTCCGCATAGGCAGCAGCGCCGTTCCCCGACAATAGGTCCTGAAATGCTGCGGTCAAGCCCGGCGGCAGGCTCTGCAGGCCGGTGCCCAAGTCGCGCGCGGCACCCAACACCCCTCCGCTTATTGTCTGCGCGTAATTGAGCTGGGTATCGACGAACCCTTGCACCACCGACCCAGGATTGATCGTCAGGAGTTGCTGTACACCGGTTCCAATCTCGGCCGGCAGGTTGGCTAATTCAGCGGGAAAGTTTGCGATGCCGCCCGCGATAGACTTCGCGATCATTTGCCCATAGCCGAGTTGGTTGCTCACGAACTGCTGCAGGAACGGAAACCGGTACGCGCTGAACGTGCTTCCAATGGTTTGCGTGTTGCTAATCGTATTTGCGATTAACGCTCGGTAAGGCGCGCCGACCATATCTGCAAACGAGGCCAATCCGGAGATGGATGTCGCTGCCGCGGTGACGCCACTCGCCAGCCCGTTCGCGAACGACGATTGTCCCGTTGCGCTCAGCGCGCCTAGGAGGGTCTGCTGCGTGTTAGCCGCCTCGGCGACCGCATAAGCCCGTGCGCCTGCAGACATCAACTCGGCGAACTCTTGATGAAAAATTTGAGAGTGGGCGCTAAGGGTCTGAAATTCCTGGCCGAAATTTCCGAACAGAGAAGCAATCGCGGACGACACTTCGTCCTGAGCTGCAGCCGCAATCCCAGTCGTGGGGGCAGAAGCAACCGCGGTGGCCTCGGCAAGCGATGTGTTAATACTCGCCAAATCTTGGGCCGCGCTTTGTAGCAGCTCCGGTGCCGCGATTGCAAACGACATATCGATCTCCCTTGGTTTTTGCCCGATGACCAGCGGTCGCGATGGTGAAGTTAGCGTTAATCCGGAGCTTCTTACTTGCAAGTAAGTTCAAGCTACTCACCGGTAAGTTCCAGGAATTTCACAGCAAGTAGTGGCCTTGACGGCCTTCGGCACAGTGGTCCCGCAGCTGGTCGTGCTAGGAGCACCGTCCGTCGGCGGCGGAAGACACCCGACGATGCGCGCTCAGCGACGCAGTTCGGCGCCGACCCGCTCAGCGGCGCAACGCACCGCGGAATCGCGGGCTGCGCTCGCGTCATCCTCCGTCAGCGTGCGGTCCGGCGCCCGGAACCGCAGCGCGAACGTCAGCGACTTGCGGTCCGCGCCGATCTGCGGACCGACAAAGACGTCGAACAACTGGATGTGTTCGAGCAGTGCACCGGCTCCGTCCCGGACGGCGTCCTCGACTGACTGGGCGGGCACATCGGCGGCTACCACCAGGCTGACGTCCTGGAACACCGCCGGGAACGGCGACACTTGCGGAGCAGGTAGGACCGTGCTGGTGGGTATGGCGTCCAGATTCAACTCAAAGGCGCAAGTGCCTTTCGGCAAACCCGCCCGCTCGATCACGGCCGGATGCAGTTGCCCCGCGTGACCGACGACGGCGCCCGCGATCAGCACCTCAGCACACCTTCCGGGATGCCAAGGCAGATATTGAGCAGGCTGCAACGTCACGGCGACTCCGCTGGCGCGCGCGACGATACGCACTCCCTCAAACGCGTCGGCGGCCTCGACCGCGCGCCCGGGCCCCCACGGGCCGCGCGGCTCGCGCAGACCGGTCAGCACCGCGGCGACATGCTGAGGTTGCCGCGGCAACGAGGCATCCAGCGTGGCGATCTCGGCATCCGTGGGCCTGCGGTCGACCGGGATCAGGTCGAGGCCGCGGGTCATTTCGGTCGGCTGGACTACCTGCGCGATGGCGAACAGCGCCGCATCGCTGAGGCCACGAGACACGTTGCGCCCCAGCGCCTCCAACAGCGCCGGCAGCAACGTGGTGGCCAACTCTGGTCGATCGGCCTCCAGCGGGTTGAGTACCTTGGTGGTGACCCGCCGCGGATCGTCGGCGTCCAATCCCCACAACTCGAAGACACCGGCCGGTAAGAACGGCGTCGGCAGCACCTCGATATATCCCGATAAGGCCAGCGATTTGCCGATCGCGCGCCGCCGCTGTTGCGTGGGTGACAACCCGCGACCAGCGGGAGCCGACGGCAACACCGAGGGAATGACCTCGAGCCCTTCCAACCGCAGCACTTCTTCGACGAGGTCGGCGGGTTGCCGGAGATCGGGCCGCCAACTCGGCGGCGTGACCGTCAGAACGTCCCCATCCTGACTTACCCGCGCGCCGACCTGGGTCAGTCGCCGCGCGGTGGTGCCCGGGGCATAGGCCACGCCCGCGATGCGGTCCGGAAGGTCGGCAGGGATCTGGATGGGCGGCCCGGACCAGTCGTCCCGCGGCGGGTCACCGCGCCAATCCGTGAGGGCTGGTTCGGCTACTCCCCCGGCGATCTCGACGAGCAACGTGGCGCAACGGTTCAGGACGGCCACCGAGATCGCCGGGTCCACGGCCCGTTCGTAACGGCGCGCCGCCTCACTGGGCAGGTGGAGGCGCCGTTGCGTGCGCGACACAGCCGCGGGATCCCAGACTGCAGCTTCCAGCAGGACGTCGGTGGAATCGGCGCGTACTTCCGTGCTGGCCGCGCCCATGACGCCGCCGATCGCCGCGGTCGCGACCTCATCGACGATCAACACGTCGGCGGGCTCGAGCTTGCGCTTGATGTCATCGAGTGTGACGACCGTTTCGCCGGGGTGCGCGAATCGGACTTCGAAGCCTCCGGTGATCCGGGCGCGGTCGTGGGCGTGCATCGGGTGGCCGAGTTCCAGCATCACGTAATTCGTGACGTCGACGGCCGGCGAGGTGGGCCGTACGCCGGCCAGCAACAGGCGACGTTGCAGCCACCAAGGCGTGATCGCGCTTGGGTCGATCCCGCTCACCGGTCGCAGCGCGAACCGGCGGACCTCGGTCTCGGGGTGGACCCGCAACGGCCAAGCCTCGCGCTCGACAGGTAAGGGCGGGACATCCGCGGGATCTGCGAAGTCCAGGTCGTAAGCGCAGGCGATCTCGCGGGCCAGGCCGCGCACGGACATGCCGTACCCACGGTCGGGCGTGATCGCGAGGTGGAAGACCACGTCGTCCAGGCCCAGCACAGCGGCGGCATCGGCGCCCGGTTCTGCGGTCCCCGGCGGCAGCACCAGGATTCCCGAATGGTCGGCACCCAAGCCGAGTTCGGCCGCCGAGCAGATCATCCCGTTGGAGGTGCGGCCATACGTTTTGCGGGCAGCGATGGTGACGTTGCCAGGCAGGGTGGTTCCGGGCAGCGCCGCGACCACCAGGTCACCGACCTTGAAGTTGATGGCGCCGCAGATGATGTCCTGGGGCTCGTCGGCACCGACGTCGACCCGGCACGCCCGGATCGGCTTCTTGAACTCTGTGAGTTCCGCGATCTCGGTGACCCGGCCAACCGTCAGCGGACCCTCGACGGGACCGAGCGTCGCGACGTCTTCGACCTCGTGGCCGATGCGAACGAGGGCCCGGGCTAGATCATCAGGACCTGCGTCCCACCCGGGAGCCCCGGCTGAGACGACCTCGCGCAACCAGCTGTAGGGGACCCGCATCAAGCCCCCACCCCGAACGGCAGCGAGAACCGGACGTCGCCTTCGACCATGTCGCGCATATCCGGAATACCGTTGCGGAATTGCAGGGTTCGTTCCAGCCCCATGCCGAAGGCGAAGCCGGAGTACACCTCGGGGTCGATACCGGCCGCCCGCAACACGTTCGGATGCACCATCCCGCAACCTCCCCATTCGACCCAGTCGGCGCCCCCCTTCTTGTTCGCGAACCAGACGTCGACCTCGGCGGAGGGTTCGGTGAACGGGAAGAAATGCGGGCGCATCCGGGTTCGGGCGAGCGGACCGAACTCGGCGCGGGCGAACGCGTCCAGGGTGCCGCGCAGGTGTGCCATGGTCAGGCCACGGTCGACGGCTAACCCCTCGACCTGGTGGAAAACGGGCGTGTGGGTCGCGTCGAGTTCGTCGGTGCGGAAGGTCCGGCCGATCGAGATGATGTACACGGGTAGGTCACGCTCGAGCAGCGTGCGGACCTGGACCGGGGACGTGTGGGTACGCAGAAGTTGGCGCGAATTTTCGGGTGCGATGTAGAAAGTGTCCTGCTCGCTGCGAGCCGGATGGTCGGGCGGGAAGTTGAGCGCGTCGAAGTTGAACTGCTCGGTCTCGACTTCAGGCCCCTCGGCCAACTCCCAGCCCATCGCGACGAAGGTATCGGCGATGTGCTCGGCCAGGATGGTGATGGGATGCCGCGCCCCGGTCGGCTGCCTCGTCGACGGCAGCGTGACATCGATCCGTTCGGCGACCAGTACCGCGGCATCCCGTTCGGCGCGCAACGCCGCGAGGCGCTCGTCGTAACTGCGTTGCGCTTCGCTGCGGGCAAGGTTGACCCGCTTGCCGGCGTCCGCGCGTTCTTCCTTGGGCAGACCGCCGAGCGCTTGGCGTGCCAGCGCCAGCGGCGAACGGTCACCCAGGTGCTCGGTCTTGACGTGCGCAAGCGCGTCCAAACCGTCGGCGAGGGCGATGGCGCGCTGGGCGGCCTGGACCGCCTCCGCCAATGCTTCCGGCGACAGGTCGACGGGTTGATCACCCACGCGGCGGCACTCTCCTTGCTGACGAGGCTGGTCTGGCTGCCCGGCCGCTACCCCGCGCGATGGGTTCGAGCGCGGCCCGCAGCGTCGGCTTGTGGGTTCGCGACACGGGTGTGACGCAAGTGCCGATCATAGGTCATGACGTCATGTGTCCCGGATCACCAGCCGTGGGATCAGTTGTCGTCGAATTCGTCGAAGGTCAAGGAGAAGTGCCGGGGGAAGCCGTTGGCTGCTTCCGCGCCGGCATAGGCACCGGCCGCGAAGTCGGGGGCCTGCGTGAGACGGGCGTGGACGCCTTCACGTGGCGGCCGGAGCGGCGACCCGGGACTCAGCGGGCGGTAGTCAATGCCGGTGCCGCCTGCGCAGCCTCCGTCCGCACCGCTGCGTCCGGCGTACTGGACCGGAATCGCTGCGACACGAGGTGGGCGACCACGGCACCGAACAGGCCGAGCGCCGCACCGGCGAACATCCCCCACCAGCTGTGCGACAGAATCAAAAACCCAAAGCCCGCGGAATTCAGCAGCATCAGGCACCGCACCGGTGTCCAATGCGCGGTGCCGTGAAAGCGCGTGCCCACCAGCATCCCCAGCGTCAGAGCCACGGCATGTCCCGCATTGGTGAACTCACCACCGATGATCGCGGCCGACACGCTCACCGCGAGCCACCACGCGACCCAGCCGGGTCGCCATTGTCGCGGGATGGTGGCCGTCAGGGCACCGAGGACGGCGAGTGCGCCGTAGCTCATGCCGACATCGCTAGCCCGCGTGATCGACCACGGCATCCAGCCCAGCTTGACCGCCGCGGCCAGGGCCGCGGCCACTACCAGCGTGGCGCCGATGTGCCCGATGAGGAAGGCCATGACCAGCCGGAGGGTGCGCATCTGCAGTTCGGCCAGGACGAGCAAACAGGTCAGAAAAGGCAGCCAGAAGTACAGCGGGCCGGCTTCTACAACAAACGCACTGCCCAGCAGCGTGCCCAGCCGTCCGTGCGCCAAATTGTGCAGGTTGGTGCTGGCGTGCCGGATCACCCGGTCGTGCGTCTGCGGGTCGATCAGCAGCATCGCGGTGCTGACGAACGCCAGAGCCGCCACGTAGGCCACGGTGAAGCGCACGCGGGCCAGCCCGGACAACACGTTGGAAATCATCACCTTCCACTATGCCTGGACGTTTGTCTCATTCGTGTTATCGCCACCTGACAAGTCCCTACCAGTCTTGAGGCGGTAGATCGCCAGGTCCGGTGGGATGCCGGTGAGTTTGCTGGAGAACATGGGTCTGCGCGCGCGCTTGACGGTGACGCCCAGTTCGTCCAGTTCGCTCTGCGGGATCAAATCCAGGGTGGGACTCGAGATCATGATGCCGCCTTTGGTTGCTCGTTCCATGACCCGAGCGGCGATGTTGACGTCGACGCCCAGCCAATCCGAACCGAGTCGCTGCGGGCGTCCAGTGTGAATGCCGACCCGCATCCGCGGTGTGTAACCTTCCACCTCAACGGATTTGACCGCCTGCTCGGCATGCAGTACCGCCTTGACCGCGGTGTCGGGGCGGCGGAACACGGCCATGATCCCGTCGCCCATCCGTTTGACGATGTGTCCGCCGGCGTCCAGCAGCGGGGATTCGACGGCCCGGGCCACCTGCCGCAGCAATGTGAGCGCGGCGTCGTCCCCGGCCTGCAGCGACCACGACGAGAAACCGACCAGATCGGTGAATACCAGCGTCACTTCGGGGTTTGCGGGACGGCGTGACACGGCCTCTGTCATGGCCTGCCAGACCTGTAAAACCCCCAGACTCAGTTCGCGAGACGCGCCATCGCGGTCGCCGAGGAGCCGGTCGGCGGCTCGAGCGGCGGCGCGGGGACCGCCTTCGCCGGCGGTCGACAGCGGGTCGCCGAATTCCGGGTCCCCGGGCAGCAAGCGTCGAGCGCGCTTGACGAACCCGACCACGCCGGGACTGTGATTGGTGCTGCGCAGCCACTTCGCCGGGGACCGTCGTCGCGGCGCTTCGTCAGCCACCGCAGTCGCGGTGTGGTCAGGTTCGCCGGATTCCGATTCCTCAGCCCCGACCTCCACTCAATCAACGTTAGGCGGTTCTGGTTGAACCCGGCAACGACGACCGCGCCACATGTGTCAAACATCCGAACGAACGCACTGATCACGCTGTTGCGGCGGCGGCGTGGCGACTGCGTAACAGCGCTTCGGCGCCTATGCTTTGATCGTAGACAACGCCTGTTGTCAGCATTTATCGTGGGCGCACACCGAGGTGCTTTGGAGGCCGTGATGACTGCCACATCGACGACACCGACGGACCCACTCGGACCTGATTCCCTGACCTGGAAATATTTCGGCGACCTGCGCACCGGGATGATGGGCATCTGGATCGGGGCGATCCAGAACATGTATCCCGAGCTCGGCGCCGGGGTCGAAGACCACTCGATCCTGCTGCGTGAACCCCTGCAGCGCGTGGCCCGATCGGTCTACCCGATCATGGGCGTCGTCTACGACGGCGACCGCGCCGCCCAAACCGGTCAGCAGATCAAGAGCTACCACCGCACCATCAAAGGGGTCGACGGCGAGGGCCGCCGTTACCACGCCCTGAATCCGGAGACCTTCTACTGGGCGCACGCCACGTTCTTCATGCTCGTCATCAAGGTGGCCGAGTACTTCTGCGGCGGACTCACCGAAGCCGAGAAACGCCAGTTGTTCGACGAGCACGTGCAGTGGTACCGCATGTACGGCATGAGCATGCGGCCGGTGCCCAAGTCGTGGGAGGACTTTCAGGAGTACTGGGAGCGGGTCGGCCGCGAGGAGCTGGAGATCAACCAGGCCGTCCTGGACATCTTCCAGATCCGGATTCCCAAGCCGAAGTTCGTCCTGCTGCCCACCCCGATCTGGGACCAATTACTGAAGCCGATGGTCGCGGGTCAGCGCTGGATCGCCGCCGGGCTGTTCGAGCCCGCCGTCCGGGAGAAGGCGGGCATGCGCTGGACACCGGGCGACGAGATACTGCTGCGCCTATTCGGCAAGCTCGTCGAGTTGGCCTTTATTGCGGTGCCCGACGAGATCCGGCTGCACCCGCGGGCGCTGGCCGCCTACCGCCGTGCCGAGGGTCGGATCCGCGCGGACGCGCCGCTGGTCGAGGCGCCGGCATTCATGGCCCCGCCCCGGGATCGCCGCGGTCTGCCGATGCACTACTTCCCGCCGCGATCCCGCTTCCCCCTCGCCCGACCGCTGGAACCTGCGCGCGCCATCATGGAACGCGCCGGATCTCTGGTGCACAGCACGCTGTCGATCGCCGGCCTGCGACCGGCGCGGGGGCGAACGACAGCGGCTTAAAGGGGGCTACAGCGGCAGTCCAAACAGCTTCAGGAACTCGGTAGCGATTCCGCCGAAGCGTGAGCCGGAGAAGGCGAAGTTCGCACCGGCGAAGGTCTGGGTGACGCCGGGGGCCGGGGAGACGCTGTAGCCCGGGGCGTAAAGCGTCATCGGCTGGGATGGGGCGAAGACTCCCCCGAACGGAACTCGCAGGGTGATCTCTGGCCCTCCTCCGAGCGCTCCCAGCGGCAGCTCCACTATGTGGTGACCAAATAGCGAGGCGTTCGCGTAGTCGAAGGGCGCGGAGAAGAAGGCGGTAGCAGCACCCAGGATGTCCCCACTGCCGACCGCGGAGGTGAAGGCGTTAAAGCTGTGGGCCAGCGAGAACCCACCGGTAACCGTCGGACCCGCCGCGGCCATCAGGAGCCGGAGTTGAGGTGGAACGGAGACCGCGCCCCCGGTCAATTGCAGTGTTGAGACAAAAGGCGCAGCCATAGTCGTGTCTACGCGTCCGTTGATTGACCATGACATGGGCCCGAGCGGGGTGGAGGCGGTTATAGCCGCGAGAATTGGGCCGGTGCCGAAGTCGGGAGGCCCAGCTTCGGGGAAAGTGGCAGTCTGTGTGATGGTGATCGGGCCGAACGGAGTAGGGATGGTGTTGGTCTCCATCATCGTGGCCGCCGGCGCAATACCGCCGGGCCCGATCAGCGGATGCCCGAGCAACGCCTGCGCCGGAGCATTGATCGCGTTCACCAGCGTTTGCTGAGCGTTGGCGATTTCGGCGTTCAGATACTGGGCGGCGCCGCCGCTGAGCAACTTCACGAAATCAGTGTGGAAAGCCGAAGCCCGGGCACTCACGGCGGCGAATTCCTCGGCATGCGAACCGAACAGCGCGGTGATGGCCGAGGAAATCTCGTCAGCGGCCGGGGGCGCGATCGCCGTCGCCTGATTAAGAGCCTTGGTACTGGATGCGCGTAGCGCGGACCCGAGGTCATGCAGACTTGCGCTCGCAGCGGTTACGGCTTCTGGGACCACGCTGACTAATGACATAGTTTCCCCTTCGCGGAGAGCCGGTGGCGCTATTGGACGAGAGCCGAATAGTAGCAACGAGCAACGCTCTCACCAATGATTTTCAGATCTTTTTCTGAAATTTGCCGAAGATGCCGCGTAAGTCAGGCTCCGGACTGCAACCGCAATTCACGGGCGCTTTGATACAGGCAAATCGCGGCAGCGGCGGCAACATTCAAACTCTCCGCTCGCCCGGCCATCGGAATGCGCACGCGGTGATCGGCGCTGGCGGCCAGATCGGCCGGCAAACCGTGCGCTTCGGGTCCGAACAGCCACGCCGTCGGCCGGCCCAGTGGCAGATCGGGGTCGTCGAGGGGCGTTTCACCGTCGACCGTGGTGGCCAGCACTTGGAGCCCTGCCGTCCGCAGCTGGGCAGCCGCACCGGCCGCGTCCGGTTCGATGACGACGGGAATGTTGAAGATGCTGCCGGTCGAGGCACGCAGACACTTGCCGTTATACGGGTCCACGCTGTGCCCGGCCAGCACGACCGCCGAAGCGCCCATCGCGTCGGCGAGACGAATCAAGGTGCCGGCGTTGCCCGGTTCGCCGATATCCACAGCGACCGCAATCAGCCGGGGCGAGCCGGTCAACTCTTCGTCCAACCGGGGAGTCGGCATGTCGCAGACCGCGACGAGGCCCGACGGAGTCACCGTATCGGACAACGCTTTTGCGGCCCGATCGGTCACCAGGTGGACCGGTGAGACCAGCACCGACGCATAGCGTTGGGCGGCGTCCTCAGTGGCGAACACTTCCCGAACCAGGCCGCGACCGAAGGCGGCCGCGACCAGATTCGGGCCTTCGGCGAGAAACAGTCCCGAGCGCCGCCGGCCGACATGGCGATGCAATTTGACCGCCGCGACCACCTTGGCCGAGCGCTCGGTCAGCACCTGCGACGCGAAGTCAGGCAGCCTCTCCGGACGGGGCGTTGACGTCCTCGGGCAGCGCGGCCCGGGCGACCTCGACGAGCGCGGTGAACGCCGCCGCATCGGTGACGGCGATGTCCGCCAGGTTCTTGCGGTCCACCTCGACGCCCGCGGCCTTGAGACCCTGGATCAGGCGGTTGTAGGTGATGTCGTTGGCACGCGCGGCCGCGTTGATGCGGGAGATCCACAACTTGCGGAACTCGCCCTTGCGCGCACGACGGTCACGGTAGGCATAGTTCAGCGAATGCAGCTGCTGCTCTTTGGCCTTGCGGTAGAGCCGGGACCGCTGGCCGCGATAGCCCTTGGAGGCCTTCAGGATGGAGCGCCGCTTCTTGTGGGCGTTGACCGCCCGCTTTACGCGTGCCATGGGTTGTTCCTACTTCCGTTTCAAACGTGGTGGTCGGGGGCTGCCGCCAGCCCGCTGTCTCTGGTGGGTGGTTTTCGGCGCCGGGCTTAGCCGTTCAGCAGCTTGTTGACCCGCTTGGCATCGTTGGCCGAGACCGCCGCGCGGCCCTCCAGCCGCCGGGTGCGCGTGCTGGGCTTGTGCTCGAGCAGGTGCCGCCGGTTGGCTTTCTGCCGGACGATCTTGCCGGTTCCGGTACGCCGGAACCGCTTCGAAGCGCCGCTATGGGTCTTGGCCTTAGGCATGTTTTCTAGGTCCTCTGATTCTGGTCGTGCTGCAAATTCGAGTTATGACGGTGCGTGCTCGCCGGCCGCGTCGGCCGCTCCCGGCTCCTCCGGGTGCCGCGCCCGGGCGCGAGTCTTCGCTCCGCGGTGCGGTGCCAGCACCATCGTCATGTTGCGGCCATCCTGCTTGGCCGACGTCTCGACAAATCCGTATTCGGCGACGTCAGCGCCAAGACGTTGCAGCAAGCGGTACCCGAGTTCGGGCCGCGACTGCTCACGTCCGCGGAACATGATGGTGACCTTGACCTTCGACCCGGCTTCCAGGAAGCGCACTACGTGACCCTTCTTGGTCTCGTAGTCGTGGTCGTCGATCTTGGGTCGCAGCTTCTGTTCCTTGACGACGGTCTGCTGCTGGTTCCTGCGGGATTCGCGCGCCTTCTGCGCCGCCTCGTACTTGTACTTCCCGTAGTCCATGATCTTGCAGACCGGTGGCCTGGCATTGGGAGCAACTTCGACGAGATCGAGATCGGCGTCGGCGGCAACGCGGAGTGCGTCTTCGATACGCACGATGCCTACCTGCTCCCCCCCAGGGCCGATCAATCGAACTTCAGGCACGCGAATGCGCTCGTTGACGCGGGTCTCAGTGCTGATGGGGCCTCCCTTGTTGGCTTTCATTGCGGTGCGTTCCATGCCTGGACCTGGGCCGAACAGCGGGGAGACACCAGCCAACAGCAGAAAAGCCCTGCACAAGCAGGGCCCAATGCCGACCGATCGCGGCTTGAACGTACGTCAAACCGCCTGCGCACAACGCGCAGAGCAGGCATTTTGCTATGCCCGTGACCGGACCGAGTTACCTTGAGAAAGCCTGAGGCTTCTCGTGGCAATCGGTGGGAGTGGGACTCCACTTAACTGTCCCTGGCCGTGGCCGGGATGGTCGCAGCAGACAGTCTAGCAGGCATGACGCGTCTTCTCGGCCCAGCCGGTCGATGCGGCCGAGCAAGACGGCCCGTGCGCGGCACCGCGGCATGTCAGGCCACGTCCGGACAAGCCGGGCCCATCCCCAGGAATTTCTGGGTTATAGCGAATATCCTCGCGGTCTGTGACACTCACCAAATCCCACCCGGTGCGCCGGGCGAAAACCCGCTACCACTGGCTGCCCGCGGCAGCCGGTTGGACCGTCGGCGTCATCGCCACCGTGTCACTTCTCGCCAGCCTCTCGCCGTTGATCCGATGGCTGATCCACACGCCGCGCGTCTTCATCAACAGCTACTTGTTCAACTTTCCGGACACCAGCTTCGCGTGGTCGTTTGTGCTGGCCCTGCTCGCCGCTGCGCTCACGGCCCGCAAACGCATCGCCTGGCTGGTGTTGCTGGGCAACATGGTGGTGCACGCAGTCATCAACGCCGCCGATATCGCGGCGGGCGACAACACCCCGGCCGAGGCGTTCGGGGAGAACCTCGGGTTCGCCTTCCATGTGGTGGCAATCGTGCTGTTGGTGCTGGGCTATCGGGAATTCTGGGCCAAAGTCCGCAGAGGTGCGCTGTTCCGGGCCGCCGCGGTGCTCGGAATCGGCGGTGCCCTCGGCATCCTGGCGTCCTGGGCACTCGTGGAGATGTTTCCCGGGACGCTGGCCCCCGAAGAGCGGTTACCCTACGTCGCCAACCGGGTCGTCGGTTTCGGCTTCGCCGATCCCGATCTGTTCACTGGCCGGCCACACGTCTTCCTCAACGCGATCTTCGGTTTGTTCGGCGCGTTGGCGTTGATCGCCGCCACGATCGTGCTGTTCCTCTCGCAGCGGGCCGACAACGCGCTGACGGGTGAGGATGAATCCGCCATCCGCGGGTTGGTCGAGTTGTGGGGAAAGAACGACTCACTGGCTTACTTCGCCACCCGCCGCGACAAGTCGGTGATCTTCGCGCCCAGCGGTCGCGCCGCCCTCACCTACCGCGTGGAGGTCGGTGTCTGTCTGGCCAGCGGCGATCCCGTCGGCGACCCGAAGGCATGGCGTCAGGCCGTGGACGCGTGGCTGCAGCTGTGCCAAACCTACGGCTGGGCGCCTGGCGTCATGGGAGCCAGCTCCGAGGGCGCCCAGGTGTACCGGGAGGCGGGACTGAACGCGCTGGAACTCGGTGACGAGGCCATCCTGCGTCCGGCCGACTTCAAGCTGTCCGGCCCGGAGATGCGCGGCGTCCGCCAGGCGGTCACCCGCGCCCGCCGGGCCGGGCTGACGGTGCGCATTCGGCGTCATCGCGACATCCCCCCAGAGGAGATGGCCGAGACCGTCGAGCGGGCGGATGCGTGGCGCGACACCGAATCCGAACGCGGCTTCTCCATGGCGCTGGGCCGGCTGGGCGACCCGGCCGATGGCGACTGCCTGCTGGTGGAGGCGGTCGACCCGGCCGGGCAGGTGGTGGCGATGCTGTCACTGGTGCCCTGGGGCACCACCGGCGTCTCGCTGGACTTGATGCGCCGCTCCCGAGAATCGCCCAACGGCACCATCGAACTGATGGTCAGCGAGCTCACGCTGCACGCCCAGAATTTGGGCCTGAGCCGAATCTCGTTGAACTTCGCGGTCTTTCGGTCGGCCTTCGAACAGGGCGAGCAGCTGGGCGCGGGGCCCGTCGCCCGGCTCTGGCGCGGCTTGCTGGTGTTCTTCTCGCGGTGGTGGCAGCTCGAGACGTTGTACCGCTCCAACGACAAGTATCAGCCCGAATGGGTGCCTCGCTATGCCTGCTACGAGGACGCCCGCATGATGCCGCGGGTTGGCGTCGCATCGGTGATCGCCGAGGGCTTCCTGGTGCTGCCGTTCAGCCGGCGCGACAAGATACACACCGGGCATCACCGGGCGGTGCCGCAGCGGCTGGTGGACACCGGGTTGTTGCATCCCGACGGCACCGCACCGGACGTCAGCGGCCTGCAGGAAGCCGACATCCCCGAAGACGACGATGCCCAGCGCCGCCAGCCCGAGCAGGTGCGGGTACGCCTGGCCAAGCTGAAGAAGCTTCGCAGGAGCGGGGTGGACGCCTATCCCGTGGGTGAGCCGCCGACCCACACCGTCGCCGAGGCGCTGACAGCCGATGACGACGCCACCATCTCGGTGTCCGGCCGAATCCTGCGGATCCGGAACTACGGCGGCGTGCTGTTCGCGCACCTGCGTGACTGGTCCGGCGAAGTGCAAGTGCTGCTTGACAATTCACAACTGGAAGAGGGCCGGGCCGCAGACTTCAATGCGGCGATCGACCTCGGTGACCTGGTCGAAATGACCGGGCACATGGGTCACAGCAAGAAGGGCATCCGGTCACTGATCGTCAGCCGCTGGCGGCTGACCGGAAAGTGCCTACGGCCCCTACCGAACAAGTGGAAAGGCTTGACCGACCCGGAAGCCCGGGTGCGCACCCGCTACGTGGATCTGGCCGTCAATGTGGAGTCACGCGACCTGATCACCGCGCGCAGCAGCGTGTTGCGCTCGATCCGAGAGACGCTGTTCGCGAAGGGCTTCATCGAGGTCGAGACGCCGATCCTGCAGCAGGTGCACGGCGGCGCCACGGCCCGCCCGTTCGTCACCCATATCAATGCCTACGCGATGGACTTGTTCCTGCGCATCGCTCCCGAGCTGTACCTCAAGCGCCTGTGTGTCGGTGGTGTGGAGCGGGTGTTCGAACTCGGCCGCGCGTTCCGCAACGAGGGCGTCGACTTCAGCCACAACCCGGAGTTCACCTTGTTGGAGGCCTACCAGGCACATGCCGATTACCGGGTGTGGATCGATGGCTGCCGCGAACTCATCCAGAACGCGGCGCAGGCGGCCAACGGCTCCCAGACGGCGATGCGGCCCCGGGCTCAGGATGATTCGAATAGCTACGGCGCGCGACTCGAACCGGTCGACATCTCCGGTGTCTGGCCGGTGAAGTCCGTGCACGATGCGGTGTCGGAAGCCCTGGGCGAGCACATCGACGCCGAAACCGACCTGAACACGCTGCGCAAGCTGTCGGACGCCGCTCGGATCCCGTACCGCAACTACTGGGATGCCGGCGCGGTGGTCCTAGAGCTCTATGAGCACCTGGTCGAGGACCGCACCGAGCAACCGACGTTCTACATCGACTTCCCCACCTCGGTATCCCCACTGACCAGGCCACATCGCAGCAAACGCGGTGTTGCTGAACGCTGGGACCTGGTGGCGTGGGGAGTCGAGCTGGGCACCGCATACAGCGAGCTCACCGACCCGGTGGAGCAGCGGCGGCGGTTGGAAGAGCAGTCCCTGCTCGCCGCCGGCGGGGACCCCGAGGCGATGGAGCTCGATGAGGATTTCCTGCAGGCGATGGAGTACGCAATGCCCCCAACCGGTGGCCTCGGGATGGGAGTGGACCGGGTGGTCATGCTGATCACCGGACGCAGCATTCGGGAGACGTTGCCGTTCCCGCTGGCCAAGCCGCATTAATTCGCTGTTTAGCTGACACGCCGCATTCAGCCAACTCTCAGGAAATCATTCGGAAACATAATCCCGCGTGGGATCCCGAAGAACGACAATGATCGCGTGACCGCGTCCGCCTTCAGTCACACCTCGTTGATGCATGGCTGGGTGCCGCTCACGGTGCAGCTGGCATCCGCAGCGGTGCTGGCGGTGTCGGTTGGCTGGCGTTCGCGCAACTGGCTGCGACGACGGCTGCCGGTGGCGCTACTGGCTGGCTTCGCGGCGGCCTGCGCGACGCGTGCGTATGTCACCAGGCTGGCCGACGAGCCCGCCCCCGGTGCGCTGTGGGCTTGGGCTGGGTTGGCCGGGATCGCCACCACCGTGCTGGTCGTTGGTTGGCGCAGCGCCCGCCGCTGGCCTCGCGCTGCGTCCCTGCTGGCGGTACCGCTGTGCTTGCTCAGCGCGGCGCTCACGCTCAACACGTGGGTCGGATACTTCCCCACCGTGCAGGCCGCCTGGAGCCAGCTCACCAACGGCCCGCTGCCCGACCAGACCGATCAGGCCACCTTCGCCGGGATGGTCGCGATGGCCGGCAAGGGGGCACGGCCGCCGCACGGTAGCGTAGTGCCCGTCGTGATCCCTTCGGACGCTTCGCACTTCAAGCATCGCGGGGAGCTGGTGTACCTGCCGCCGGCCTGGTTCGCCAGCGACCCGCCACCGCGGCTGCCGACCGTGCTGATGATCGGCGGCCAGTTCAACACGCCGGCGGATTGGGCCCGGGCCGGCAATGCGGTCCGGACGATGGACGACTTCGCCGCAACCCACGACGGCAACGCGCCGGTACTGGTTTTTGCGGACTCGGGCGGCGCCTTCAATGTCGACACCGAATGCGTCAACGGGCGCCGCGGCAATGCCGCCGATCACCTGACGAAAGACATCGTCCCTTATATTGTTTCGAAGTTCGGGGTGAGCGTGCAGCCAGTGAACTGGGGCATTGTCGGCTGGTCGATGGGCGGCACCTGCGCGGTGGATCTGACCGTCATGCACCCCACGTTGTTCAGCGCCTTCGTCGACGTCGCCGGCGACCTGTATCCCAACGCGGGGAACAAAGCCGAGACCATCGCCAAGCTGTTTGGTGGCAGCGCCGACGCATGGGCTAGCTATGACCCGACGACCGTCATCACCCGCCACGGCCCCTACACCGGCGTTGCGGGGTGGTTCGCGATCTCCTCGCCGGGACCGGCGTCCCACGAACGGCCGATCGTCGACACCGCCGCGATGCGCGTGGCGGGGCGCGCCGCCCAGACCAACCCCAGCAACCAGACCGCCGCGGCCAACGCCCTATGTGCGGTGGGCCGCACCTACGGCATCGACTGCGCGGTGGTGCCCGCACCCGGTAAACACGACTGGCCGTTCGCCGAGCGCGCATTCGCCGCGGCACTGCCCTGGCTGGCCGGCCAGCTGGGCACCCCCGGGGTGCCGCGGACCCTCCTCCCAGGCGCTCCAACTCCCCCGGCTGCTGGCGGCTCCGCGCCCGCGCAAGTTGTCGCTGCGGGGCGGTAGCGGCGAGTGGCCAGGGTTGCCGCGGTACGCCGCGCGATCTTCGCGCGGCACTGCCACCCGTGGAGCGCGTGGACCCGGTGGGCCAGCACGCCCCTGACGCTGGTACCGGTCTGGACCCGGCGGCCCAGCCACGCGTTGGCGGTCGCGGTGTGGCTGGCGGTCAATCCGGTAGTCTTCGGCAAGCCGGAGCACCTCGACGCGTGGTCGACTCGGGCCATGCTCGGCGAGGAACTGTGGATCACCGAGCGGCCCCGTGATGGCGCCGCGCTGCTCAGCATCGTCACTTCGGCAATCGCCCTCCGCGCGGCGATCGCCGCCCGGCGCCATCAGCTCAGACCAGCCGTCGTTTCCGTCGCGGCGCAAATGGCGCTGACCATGCTGTACTGGCAATTGATGGTGCGGTATCTCGCGCGGCACCAACCCGCCGCAGACGCCCACCAGTAACCTGGCGGAATGCCCGACCAATCGCCTTCGCCCGAAGCGACGCCGCCTGCTGAACCCGACCCGAGCGCGAGCAGACGCGAAAGCGCCTCGAATCCAGCGGATTCGGGTGCTTTCACGTCTGCTCGGGCGGAGGAACCTTACGACCGCAGCGGTGTGCCGACCTTCGAGTCAGTGCGCGAGAAGATCGAATCGCGCTACGGGGCCGCAATCGGCGCCGACGAGCTTGCCGCCGACACCGAAGAGGGCCGCGCCGTCGAGGAACAGTTCGAAGCAAGACAGCGCGCGGCCGCCGAGCGTTTGGCGCAGATCCGGGAGTCGATGCGCACCGATGACTGACACCGTGCCGACTTCTCGGGCGGGCATGCAATTCGGGCCCTACCAATTGCGACGACTACTTGGCCGAGGCGGAATGGGTGGCGACATGACCAGAGACGGGTGCTGAACGTGCGCAAGTTCAGCATTGCTGAGCGCCGGAACCGGTTGGCGCGCAGGCACTTTCTCTGCACGTCGGGTTCGGTCACCCGAGTCACCGGTGACCTGGTGGGGTTGCACGCCACCGACCCCGCCACGCCGTATCTGTCTCTGTGGGGACGGTGTCGCGGATTCACCACCGCGGATCTGGACCGGTTGCTTTACCAGAAGCGTTCCGCGGTAAAGCATCTGGCGATGCGGCGAACGTTGTGGGTGGTCAACGCCAACGACCTGGCCCTGGTGCAGTCGGCGGCCAGTGATCGCGTGGCCGAGAACGAGGAACGCCGGCTGCTCGCAGACCTGGATAAGGCGGGGGTGAGCGTCGATGGTGAGACTTGGCTGGAGCAAGCCAGCGCGGCGGTGGTCCGCCATCTTCTCGAGCACGGCCCGGCGTCCAGCACCGAACTTCGGGCCGCGCTGCCGGAGCTGGCGGGCAGCTATGACCCGGCGCCCGGGAAGCGTTGGGGCGGTTCAGTTCCCATCGCCCCGCGGGTGCTGACGGTGCTGTCCGCAAGAGGCCGGATCGTGCGTGGTCCCAACGACGGCAGCTGGACCACGTCACGCCCGCGGTGGAGCGCCTTCGAGGACTGGCTGCCGGCCACGGCTGCGCCCGTACCCGAGGCGGCGGCCCGCGCCGAACTGACCCGACGCTGGCTGAAGACTTTCGGCCCGGCTACCGAAACCGACATCAAGTGGTGGTTCGGCACCACGCTCACCGCAGTGCGGGCGGCGCTGGCCGCCGTTGGCGCTGTGGAGGTGGACCTGCACGGTGGCCCCGGCTACGCGCTGGCCGACGACCTCGGCGTCGAACCCGAGGCGCCGCCGTGGGGCGCACTGTTGCCCGGCCTGGATCCCACCACCATGGGCTGGTCGGACCGGGACTGGTACCTGGGAGAGCATCGCGGTCAGGTGTTCGACAGCAACGGCAACGCCGGTCCCACCGCATGGTGGAACGGGCGCGTGGTGGGCGGCTGGTGCCAGGATGACGACGCCCAGGTCCGGCTGCAACTGCTGGAAGACCCGGGTAGCGATGCGCGCCGAGCACTACAGCAACGCGCCGACGAACTCACCGCCTGGCTCGACGGGCTCCGGATCAGCCCGCGTTTTCCTTCCCCGTTGTCCAAGTCGGTGGCGTCGGGTTGATCGCCATGGGGTATGCAGCCGCCATGGATTGGCTGACCACGCATGCCGTGGCGATCGGCGCGGCTCTGCTCGCGGCGTTGGCCGCGGCCGTCGGGATCGTTGTTCGTCAGGCCGCGTTGCAGGGTCCCGCTCTCGTCCGGGAGATGTCCGGCGCGGTCATCTCCGCCGTGCTGCGCGACCGGCTGTGGTGGTCGGGTACGGGCGCGGCGGTCGCCGGCTACGTGTTCCAGGCCGTCGCCCTGGCGCACGGATCGCTGCTGCTGGTGCAGCCGCTGCTGGTGTCCTCACTGTTGTTCGTGCTGCCGCTCAGCGCATGGCGGTGCGGTAGCCGGGTAAGCGCATTCGAGTGGGCCTGGGCGCTGCTGTTGACGGCCGCTCTGGCGGTCTTCGTACTGGTAGGCCGGCCGCAAGAAGGCGATTACCGGCCCGCGACGCTGACCTGGGCGCTGGCAGTCACCGGCGCGGTGCTATTGGTAGTGCTCTGTGTGCTGATAGCTCGCCGCACCACCGATCGGGTGCGCGCGATGTCGCTCGGCGGGGCAGTGGCCATCCTGCTCGGAATGATCGCGGTGCTGACCAAGACGTGCACCCACCGATTCGCGGTCGGCGGCTGGCACGGGCTGTTCAGCTTGCCCGCGCTGTACCTGCTGGTGCTGTTGGCGGTCGGGGTGACGGTGTTGCAGCAGTGGGCCTTCCAGGCGGGGGCACTGCAGGCGTCGGTACCCGTCATGCTGGTCGGCGAGCCCGTGGTCGCGGTGCTACTCGGCGTCGTCGTGCTGGGTGAGCAGCTCACCGCCCGAGGTATCGGCGTGGTGGTGCTGCCGGCGGCGGTCGTGGCCATGGTCGCCGCCACGATCGCACTCGGACGCGGCGAAGGCGCCCACACGGAGGAGGCGGCCCACAGCGGGCGCGACCCGGACGAGTCCGACCCGTCGCCCGCGACGGGGCCGGCGCTCAGGCGCTGACTTTGCGTCGCTTGGTAGTGGACCGCCGGGAATTGCCTGCTCGCGCAGCGGCAGGTGCGAGCACCTCTGCCAAGAACTTACCGGTGTAGCTCTCCGGCACCGCCGCGATGTCCTCCGGAGTGCCTTGCGCGACAACGGTTCCGCCGCCCGCTCCACCCTCGGGACCCATATCGACGATCCAGTCGGACGTCTTGATCACGTCCAGGTTGTGCTCGATCACGATCACCGTGTTGCCTTTGTCAACTAGGCCGCTGATCACCTTGAGCAGCTTGCGGATGTCGTCGAAGTGCAAACCCGTGGTCGGCTCGTCGAGGATATAGATGGTGCGGCCGGTGGAACGCTTCTGCAACTCCGAGGCCAGCTTGACGCGCTGCGCCTCGCCACCGGACAACGTCGGCGCCGGCTGGCCCAGCCGCACGTAACCCAGACCGACGTCGACCAATGTGCGCAGATAGCGGTGAATGCCGGAGATCGGCTCGAAGAACTCCGCCGCGTCCTCGATGGACATGTCCAGCACTTCGGAGATGGTCTTGCCCTTGTAGTGCACCTCGAGTGTTTCCCGGTTGTACCGGGCGCCCTGACACACCTCGCAGGGGACGTACACGTCCGGTAGGAAGTTCATCTCGATCTTGATCGTGCCGTCGCCGGTGCACGCCTCGCAACGACCGCCCTTGACGTTGAACGAGAATCGGCCGGGCTGGTAGCCGCGCACCTTGGCCTCTGTGGTGGCCGCGAACAGCGTGCGGATCTTGTCGAACACCCCGGTGTAGGTGGCCGGGTTGGATCGGGGGGTGCGGCCGATCGGCGACTGGTCGACCCGCACCAGCTTGTCCAGGTGGTCGAGCCCGGTGACCCGGGTGTGCCGGCCGGGCACTTGACGGGCGCCGTTGAGCTTGTTCGCCAGCACCGCGGCCAGGATGTCGTTGACAAGCGTCGATTTGCCGGATCCGGACACCCCGGTGACCGACGTCAGCACCCCCAGCGGGAAGGACACGTCGATGCCGCGCAGGTTGTGTTCCCGGGCGCCGACCACGGTCAGCTGGCGTCGCGAATCCACCGGGCGCCGCAGCGCCGGCATCTCGATGCTTTCCCGGCCGGACAGGTAGGCGCCGGTGATCGACTCCTGGTTGGTCAGCAGCTCGCTGTAGGTGCCGCTGTGCACGATTCGGCCGCCATGCTCACCGGCCCGCGGTCCGATGTCGACGATCCAGTCGGCATGCTCGATGGTGTCCTCGTCGTGCTCGACGACGATCAAGGTGTTGCCCAAATTCTTGAGCCGCGTGAGGGTTTCGATCAACCGACGATTGTCCCGCTGGTGCAGCCCGATGGACGGCTCGTCCAGCACGTACAACACACCCACCAAGCCGGAGCCGATCTGAGTCGCCAGCCGGATGCGCTGCGCCTCGCCGCCGGACAGGGTGGCCGCCGCGCGGGACAGGGACAGGTATTCCAGGCCAACGTCGAGCAGAAACCCCAGCCGGGACTGGATCTCCTTGAGCACCTGCCCGGCGATCGCCTTCTCGCGGGTACCAAGCGTGAGCGCGTTGAGGAAGTCGGCGCAGTCCGCGATGGACAGGTCGCACACCTCGGCGATGGACTTCGGGCCGTGCTCCCCCGCCGCGAGGCTGACCGCCAGAATCTCCGGCTTGAGCCGGGTGCCGTTGCAGACCGGGCACGGGACGTCCCGCATGAAGCCCTCGTAGCGTTCCTTCATCTGCTCGGACTCGGTCTGGGCCATCTTGCGCTGCAGGAACGCCAGCACACCCTCGAAATCGGCGTAGTAGGAGCGGGTGCGCCCGTACCGGTTCCGGTAGCGGACGTGCACCTGCTCGTCGCAGCCCTCGAGAATCGCCTTGCGCGCCTTGGCCGGCAGCTTGCGCCACGGCGTGTTGACATCGAATCCCATCGCGTCGCCCAGACCGGCCAGCATCCGGGTGAAGTACTCGGCGGTGTGCCCCGTCGACCAGGGCGCCACCGCGCCCTCGGCCAGCGTCAGCTCCGGGTCGGGCACCACCAGGTCCGGGTCGACCTCCTTGCGGATGCCGAGGCCCACGCATTCCGGGCAAGCCCCGTAGGGCGAATTGAACGAGAATGAGCGCGGTTCCAGGTCGTCGACGGCCAGCGCGTGCCCGTTGGGGCAGGCCAGCTTCTCTGAAAAGCGCTGCTCACGGGGATGGTCATGCTCGTCGCGGTCGTCGGGAAACTCCAGGACCACGATGCCGTCGGCCAGGTTCAGCGCCGTCTCCACCGAATCGGTGAGCCGTTGCTTGGCGGTGGCCTTGACCGTCAGGCGGTCCACCACCACCTCGATGTCGTGTTTCTCCTGCTTCTTCAGCTTGGGCGGGTCGGTCAGCGGATACACCACGCCGTCAACCCGGACGCGGCTGTAACCCTGCGCGTTCAGCTTGTCGAAGAGGTCGGCGAATTCCCCCTTGCGGGTGCGCACCACCGGCGCCAGCACCAGGAACCGGATGCCCTCGTCCATCGCCAACACCTGGTCAACGATTTGCTGCGGTGTCTGGCGGGCGATCCGCTCGCCACAGATCGGGCAGTGCGGGGTACCGGCGCG
>NZ_HG964936.1:2198707-2206640 GCF_000613245.1 Mycobacterium asiaticum DSM 44297 | reverse complement strand
CTGGTCGATGGACACCGCCGGGGACAATCCCTCGATGAAGTCGACGTCCGGCTTGTCCATCTGCCCGAGGAACTGGCGTGCATACGCCGACAGTGACTCCACATAGCGGCGCTGACCTTCGGCGAAAATGGTGTCGAACGCCAGCGAGGACTTGCCCGAGCCGGACAGCCCGGTGAACACGATCAGGGCGACCCGGGGTAGGTCGAGGTCGACGCCACGCAAATTGTGCTCGCGCGCGCCTTTGACAATCAGGCGGTCAGCCACGCACTCCCTTTCACCGGTTTTTCCCTCACAGACAGAGCTTCTCCCCATGCTATGTGCCCATACCGACAAGTCTTCCGCGGCCAGTAACGTGACCGGTATGACCGCTGCGAGCGATAACTACACCGGACACGTCGAACCGGGCACGGCGGCGCTGCGCACGTTGCCGGGCGCCACAATCCTGAAGGCGTCGGTAGGTCCCATGGACAACAACGCCTACCTGGTGACATGTTCCGCGACCGGGGAGACGCTGCTGATCGACGCCGCCAACGACGCCGAAGTCCTGCTCGACCTGATCGCCCGCTACGCGCCGAAGCTGTCGCTGATCGTGACCAGCCACCAGCATTTCGACCACTGGCAGGCGCTGCAGCCGGTTGCCGAAGCGACCGGAGCCCCGACGGCGTGCCACGAGATCGACGCCGAACCGCTGCCGGTCAAGCCGGATCGTTTGCTGGCCCACGGGGACACGGTTCAGATCGGCGAGCTGACATTCGACGTCCTGCATCTGCGGGGCCATACCCCGGGGTCGGTTGCCCTGGCCCTGGGCGGGCCGCCGACGGGCGGGGTGACTCACCTGTTCACCGGCGACTGCCTGTTCCCGGGGGGCGTCGGAAAGACCTGGCAGCCCGGCGATTTCGAGCAACTGCTCGGCGACGTCACCACCCGGGTATTCGACGTGTACGCCGACTCCACCGTGATCTACCCCGGCCATGGCGACGACACGGAGTTGGGCGCCGAACGCCCGCACCTGGCCGAGTGGCGCGAGCGCGGCTGGTAACCGCTAGGTCGTGTGCACGATCAGCACGTCGACCTTCGCCTTGCGCGAGACGTTGGCCGGAACCGAACCCAGCAGGCGTCCGGCAATGGTGCTCAGCCCGACGTTGCCTACCACCAGCAGATCGGCATTCTCGGACTCGGCAAGGTGAACCAGCGCGTCCACCGGGGCGCCTTCGATCGCTCGCTCGTCGACATTCTTCGCGCCGGCGATGTGCGCCCGCTCCTTGGCGTCCTGCAGGATCTCGTAGATCGGGGCGGTACCGGTCACCTTGTAGCTTTCGCTCTTGAGCGCATCGACGGCGCGGGCGTCCTCGTGCTGAGGCAGATACGCCGACGCGATGATCAACTTTGCGTCCTCTCCCGCAATCCTGGCTGCCCTGTCTACCGCGCGCATCGACGAATCCGAGCCGTCGGTCCCTACGACTACGGTTTGATAGGCGCTCATTTACCCTCCCAGGTGTCGGTTTCCGCCAACCCAAGACAGTATCGCGTTGCTGGACATAGATGGGAGAGATTTGCGGCGTGGCAGCCCTCACGCTGCCACCCCAAAGCAGTCCGGGTCACGTCCGGGGATTTCCGAACTGGCGGTCGGACGCGCGAATCGGCCTACTGCACATAAAGTTAACAACCATCATGTCCGTCACGATCGTCGAGAATCCCCTGGCTGACGACGCCGAACCCGCGCCGTCAACTCGTGTCAGGGGCAGATTCGCCGATCCCTGGGCAGTGGGCGTCCTGACCGCGATCATCAGCGGCGCGTGGGCCAGCAGGCCTTCGCTGTGGTTCGACGAGGGCGCCACGATCTCGGCGGCGGCCAGCCGGACGTTGCCGGAGCTGTGGAAGTTGCTGGGCCACATCGACGCCGTCCACGGCCTGTACTACCTGCTGATGCACGGCTGGTTCGCCATATTTCCGCCGACGGAGTTCTGGTCGCGCGTGCCCAGCGCTCTTGCCGTCGGCGCCGCGGCGGCCGGAGTGGTGGTGTTCGGCAAGCAGTTCTGCGGGCGAACGACCGCGCTGTGCGCGGGCGCCGTGTTCGCCATCCTGCCGCGGGTGACATGGGCGGGTATCGAAGCTCGGTCGTCGGCGCTGACGGTCGCGGTGGCGGCGTGGCTGACGGTACTGCTGGTGGCCGCGGTGCGGCGCAACCAAGCGCGGTTGTGGCTGTCCTACGCGCTCGTGTTGATGGTGTCGATTCTGGTCAGCATCAACACCGTGCTGCTGGTGCTGGTCTACGCCGCAATCCTGCCTTTGGCGGCTGGCCGGCGGCCGCGAAAGTGGCCGGCCATCTGGCTGGCGGTGAGTTCGGCCGCCGCCCTGGGGGCGATGACGCCGTTTATGCTGTTCGCCCACAAGCAAGTCTGGCAGGTCGGCTGGATCATTGGGCTCAACCGGAACCTGTTCCTCGACGTCGTGCACCGGCAGTACTTCGACCACAGCGTTGCTTTCGCGATCGCCTCCGGCGTTCTGGTGCTGGCCGCCATTGGGATGCGGCTGGCCGGGTGGTCACGGCACGAGGACGGCACGGGGCGGTTGCTGGCGGTCAGTGTGCTGTGGGTGGTGCTGCCGACGGCTGCCGTGCTGATCTATTCGGCGGTCGGCGAGCCGATCTACTACCCGCGCTACCTGATCTACACCGCGCCGGCCGCGGCGGTCATCCTTGCGATTTGCATCGTCGCCATCGCCCGTAAGCGGTGGCAGGTGGTGGCGCTGGTGATTGTGCTGGCCGTCGCCGCGTTCCCGAATTACCTCTTCACCCAGCGCGGACCGTACGCGAAGGAGGGCTGGGACTACAGCCAGGTCGCCGACGTCATCAGCGCCAACGCCGCTCCCGGTGACTGCCTGCTGGTGGACAACACGGTGCCGTGGCGGCCCGGTCCGATCCGGGCGCTGCTGGCTACCCGGCCGGCGGCGTTCCGCTCGCTGATCGACGTGGAACGCGGCTTCTACGGACCGAAGGTCGGCGCGTTGTGGGACGGCCACGTCGCGGTGTGGTTGACCACAGCCAAGATCAACAAGTGCCCGGCTGTGTGGACGATCACTAACCGGGACACCTCGTTACCGGATCATCAAACAGGACAATCACTTTCGCCGGGTACCGCGTTCGGCCGAACGCCCGTGTACCAGTTCCCGAGCTACCTGGGCTTCCACATCGTCGAGCGCTGGCAGTTCCACTACTCCCAAGTGGTGAAGTCGACGCGGTAGCCTCTGCGATCAGCGCAACTGGCTGCTGACCGAGCTCGACGCCGATCCGCACGGCCTGGACAGCGGCCAGGTCGGGTGACGATGACGTCTCCGGGAACCCGATCGCCAACGCGACCCCCAGGTGCTCACCGACGGCGTCGCCGGGGTGCGCTAATGCTGACGACGAGCCGGATTAGACGCGGACTGCCTGGCGGTCGCGGCGAGTGGCCCGGTGGGAGGCGATGATGCCGATCGCGGCCAGCCCGGTGAAGGCCGTGTAGAGCCAGCGCGCTTCCACGACGTCGCCTCCAGTGGCGGTGTTGACGACGACGCCGGCCAGTCCGGCCCCAAAGGCCGCCGAGATCAGTTGCACCGTATTGATCGCCGCGGCCGCCGCGCCGCTTTCGGCTGGGTCGTCGACCGAGTCCATGGCGCGGGCCGACAAGTGCGGCCAGGCCATGCCGATGCCGGTCCCGGCCACCAGCAACGACAGCGCCCAGACCGCGACCAGACCGATCGACGCGTCCGCACGCTGGCTGACGGCGCCGACCGCCAGGCCGGCCGCCATCACCACGGGTGCGGCCAGGACGACGACGCCTATCGTGCGGGGATTGCTCAATGACGCGCTGACGATCTCGCTGACCGTCCAGCCGACCGCCAGCGATGCGCCCAAGAAGCCGGCGGCCACCGGGGTGAGGTGTCCCAGCCGCTGGCCGAACAGCGGCACGTAGGTATCGATCATGACCGCCATCATCAGGACGGCCATGGTCAGGTAAATCCACTTGAGCGGGCCCGAGCCGAACACACTGGGCGGTAACACCACCGCGCGGCCCCGGCGGTCGACCAGCACGAAGGCACCGATCAGCAGGACGCCGACGCCGAGCAACGCGCCGATCGCCCATGCGTGGCGCGGCAGTTGCGCGACGCTGACCGCCAGCGCCGCCGCCCCGATCAGCAGCAGCGACCACACCGGCACCTTGAGCTCGGAGATCGGTTGCGCCGGGCGGTCCGCCCCGGTATCACCGCGCAGGACGACCGGGACCAGGATCGCCATCAACACCGTCAGGAGCGCCATCGCGCCAAATGCCCAGCGCCACAACCCGAATTGCGCGAACAGCCCACCCGTCGCCGGCCCGACTACGGTGGCGACACCCCACATCGCCGACACCAGGGCCGAGCCCCGGGTCCACAGTGAGCGCGGCAGCGCGGCGTTGATCAGCGCGTAGCCCAGGCCGGCCAGCGTGCCGCCGGCCACGCCCTGCAGGGTGCGGCCGGCGATCAGCACCTCCATGCTCGGCGCGGCCGCGCAGACCAGGCTGGCCACTCCGAACAGGGCCAACGCCATCAGGAACGACGTGCGCGGCCCGAATCGGCGCAGTACCGGATTGACGGTGGTGGCGGCGACGACGGATCCGACCAGGTACAGGGTGACCACCCAGGCGTAGAGACGGCCCCCGCCGATCTCTTTGATGGTGCTGGGCAGCAGGCTGACGGTAAGGAACTCGTTGGTGGCATACATCGCGACGCCGCCCGCCAGCACCGTCGACGTGCCCAGGTGTTGGCCGAGCAGTCCACGCCAACTGCCGGTTTGCTGCGTTGTCTCCGTCACTTCAGGCCGGCGGCGTCCATCCCGCGCAGCTCTTTCTTCAGGTCGGCGATCTCGTCGCGGAACCTTGCGGCGAGCTCGAACTGCAGGTCGCGGGCGGCGGCCATCATCTGCGCGGTCAGGTCCTTGATCAGGTCGGCGAGTTCGGCGCGCGGCATGTTCGAGGTGTCGCGTCCCTCAATTACGCCGGCGCTGACCGCCCGGCCGGGTTCACCCTGGGCGCGCCGGCCGCGGGACGCGTTGCGCCCGGATCCGCCGATTTGGACTGTGTCGGTGGCCTCAGTATCTGCGGCCTCGCGGTAGACCTGGTCGAGGATATCGGCGATCTTCTTGCGCAGCGGCTGCGGGTCGATGCCGTTGGCCTCGTTGTAGGCAATCTGCTTGGCCCGGCGCCGTTCGGTCTCGTCGATGGCTTCCTTCATCGAGTCGGTGATCTTGTCCGCGTACATGTGCACTTCACCGGACACGTTTCGGGCGGCGCGCCCGATGGTCTGGATGAGGCTGCGGGTGGACCGCAGGAAACCCTCTTTGTCCGCGTCAAGAATCGCCACCAGCGACACCTCGGGTAGGTCCAGGCCCTCGCGGAGGAGGTTGATGCCGACCAGCACGTCGTATTCTCCGAGCCGCAGTTGGCGCAGCAGCTCGACGCGGCGCAGTGTGTCGACCTCGGAGTGCAGGTATCGGACCCGGATGCCCATCTCCAGCAGGTAGTCGGTGAGGTCTTCGGCCATCTTCTTGGTCAGCGTCGTCACCAGCACCCGCTCGTCGGCCTCGGTGCGTTTGCGGATCTCCCCGATCAGGTCGTCGATCTGCCCCTTGGTCGGCTTGACCACGACCTTCGGGTCCACCAGCCCCGTCGGCCTAATCACCTGCTCGACGAACTCGCCGCCGGTCTGGCTGAGCTCGTATGGGCCCGGAGTGGCGGACAGGTAGACCGTCTGCCCGATCCGGTCGGCGAACTCCTCCCAGGTCAGCGGCCGGTTGTCGACCGCCGAAGGCAACCGGAACCCGTACTCGACCAGGTTGCGTTTGCGGGACATGTCGCCCTCGTACATGCCGCCGATCTGCGGGACCGTGACGTGCGATTCGTCGATGACCAGCAGGAAGTCTTCCGGGAAGTAGTCCAGCAGCGTCGCGGGAGCCGATCCGGCCGGCCGCCCGTCGATGTGGCGGGAGTAGTTCTCGATGCCGGAACAGAAGCCGACCTGTCGCATCATCTCGATGTCGTAGTTGGTGCGCATACGCAACCGCTGGGCCTCCAGCAGCTTGCCCTGACCCTCCAACTCGGCGAGCCGCTCCGCCAGCTCCTGCTCGATGGTGGAAATCGCTTGCGCCATGCGCTCGGGGCCGGCCACGTAGTGGGTGGCCGGGAAAATACGCAGCGAGTCGACCTGGCGGATCACCTCACCCGTCAGCGGGTGCAGGTAGTACAGCGCCTCGATCTCGTCGCCGAAGAACTCGATGCGGACCGCGAGTTCCTCGTACGACGGGATGATCTCGACGGTGTCGCCCCGCACCCGGAATGATCCGCGGGTGAAGGACAAGTCGTTGCGGGTGTACTGGACATCCACGAGCAACCGCAGCAACGCGTCGCGGTGCACCTCCAACCCGACCTGCAACTCGACCGAGCGGTCGAGGTAGGACTGCGGCGTGCCCAGGCCATAGATGCAGGACACCGAGGCCACCACCACCACGTCGCGGCGGGACAGCAGCGACGATGTCGCGGAGTGCCGCAAGCGCTCGACGTCGTCGTTGATCGAGCTGTCCTTCTCGATGTAGGTGTCGGTCTGCGCGATGTAGGCCTCGGGCTGGTAGTAGTCGTAGTAGGAGACGAAGTATTCAACCGCGTTGTGCGGCAACATCTCTCGTAACTCGTTGGCCAGCTGGGCGGCCAGCGTCTTGTTCGGCGCCATCACGAGGGTGGGGCGTTGCAGCCGTTCGATCAGCCAGGCGGTGGTGGCGGACTTGCCGGTGCCGGTGGCGCCGAGCAGCACTACGTCGTGCTCCCCCGCTTTGATGCGGCGCTCGAGCTCGTCGATCGCGGCGGGCTGGTCACCCGCGGGCTGGTGTGGGCTGACCACCTCGAAGCGCGCGCCGGTGCGAACGAGCTCGTCGACGGCGCGGTATTCGGAGTGGGCGATTACTGGGTGTTCGGTGGCGAAAGCCATAACACCAGGGTAAAGCCAGGCACTGACAGCCTTTATTCCTCTTGCCGGGCACCCGTGGTGCAGCGAGTTACGACGGCCCGTTGGCTCCGGCTTTCCCGACCAGGGTGCCGCCCCGTCCGCCAATGCCGCCAACCGCGCCGCCACCACCCCCGGCGCCGCCGTTTCCGCCGTCACCGATCAGCTGTGCGTTGCCGCCGTTTCCACCGTTTTTGCCGATGCCGTCGTCACCCGTGCCGCTAAATCCCGAACCGCCGGCGCCGCCGGCGCCGCCCGCACCACCACCGCCGCCGTTGCCATACAGCGCTCCGCCGCCGGCACCGAAGGAACCCGCCCCACCGTCGCCGCCGGCGCCACCCTTGCCGCCGCCCTCACTTACACCACCCTTGCCGCCGTCACCGCCGTCCCCTCCGGTTCCGCCGTTGCCGATCAATCCGGTAGCCCCGCCCGCTGCACCGGCTCCGCCGCCGCCGCCGATTCCGCCGCTGCGGCCGTTCTTGCCCACGCCTCCGGCTCCCCCATCACCGCCTGCCCCGCCGGCACCGCCGTCGCCAGAGAGCAGTCCACCCGCGCCGCCGACCGCACCGGCTCCACCGTTGCCGCCGGTCCTGCCGGAAGCACCTGCGTAAGCGGTCCCACCGCGTCCGCCGTTGCCACCGTCGCCGCCGGCACCGCCGTTGCCGATCAGGCCGGCGGCACCGCCCTGTGCCCCCGCACCGCCGGCACCGCCCTTGCCCGTCATGTCCGTGTCCAGGTCGATATCACCACCACCACCGCCCGAACCGCCGGCACCGCCGCTGCCCAGTAGCAGCCCGCCTCTGCCGCCGTACGCGCCGTCCCCGCCGGCCCCGCTCGCACCGCCGACGTCGCCGGTTCCGCCTTTGCCGCCGTGGCCGCCGATGCCACCCGCCCCGCCGCTCGCCGATCCACCCGCCCGCGC
>NZ_HG964936.1:2156596-2198621 GCF_000613245.1 Mycobacterium asiaticum DSM 44297 | reverse complement strand
CCGTACAGCCAGCCGCCGTCGCCACCGCGCTGGCCTGGCGCGCCGTTGGCGCCGTCGCCGATCAGCGGACGCCCGGTCAGCGACTGCGCGGGCGCGTTGATCGCGTCGAGCAAACTCTGTTGGACGTTGGTGGCTTCGGCGGTGACGTACGCGCCGGCGCCCGCGTTCAGGGTCTCCACGAATTGCTCGTGGAACGCGGATACCTGCGCGCTGAGTGCCTGGTATTGCTGGCCATGCGCGTTGAACAGCGCGGTGATTGCCGTCGATACCTCATCGGCTGCGGCGGTAACCAGGTTTGTGGTGGTGGTGACGGCGTTGACATTGACCGCATTCAGGGACGAGCCGATCCCGGCCAATTGTGCGGCTGCGGCCGAAACCAACGCGGGCGTAGCGACCACGAACGACATCCGAGCCTCCTCAGGCCAATGACCCCCTTCGGCGACGCAACTTATCAACGCACGCGTCAGCAACGTGGGCGAATGGCAAAACTCGCCATGAGCGAAACGTGGCAACCGCCGCGCTGACGCCCAGCGTGCGAAGAATGCCGCTCTCAGCGGCGTGTCGCTGTCCATCCGCGCACCTTCGCGCGGTGCGGGCTAACCGAAATCAGCTGTGCCGGGCCCAAACCCGGGTCACCGGGTTGCATTCGATCAGGTGGCCGTCGTTGGACGCGGACATGGCGAAAACCGGGATGTCCGGCCTGTCGCACGAACTGCTGACGGCGTGGACGCCAGTGGTGATCGGCGCCTTTCCCCACGTTCCGCCCTCGCACACCACCTGCTCATTGCTGGTCTGGTCGTAGGCCAGCTTGTCGACGTCATTGCACGCGCCGCCGAGCACGGGTGGCGCCGGCTTGCTGGACGGCGAGGCGGGCGCCGCGAGCGTCTGCGCTGGATCCGGCCCACGTGAGCCCCGGCGGCGGATCCCCCACCCGGGTGGCCACCACCGGCACGCGCAGCACCGCCCCCTGCGCCCCACACTCGTTGCTGAGCACGGTCTCGGTTTCCACGCCGCGCAGCGTGCCGTCGGCCTGCGGCGCCAGCGACCAGGCCACGGTTTCCTGCTGGGTGGCTCCGGCCGGTCCGTTGAGTTGACGGCAGGCCACCCGTTCTTGCTGTGGCGCGCCCTGCCAGTACCCCGCGACGAAGCGCAGGGCGTCGGTCTGGCCGCCGCCGGCAGTGGCGACTACCTGGTGGTTCGTGGTGTCCACCTGGACCCCGGTCGCCGCGCACCCGTTGGTGGTGCACACGGAGTGGAACGCCCACCAGTCGGTAGTGGAGCCGTCATGCCGGATGCCCAGGCCGTTGCTGGTCTTCTTGGACCGGTCGTAGTCCAGCCGATAGGTGCCGTTCAGGACACGCATGCCGGTAGCGGCGACCGGGGCCGGAGGGGGTGGCGCCTCCGGAGCCGCGGGCCGGGCTGCCAGCGCGGGCTTCGGCTGCGGCGTGCTGGAGGGGTCGGGTTCGAAGGAGTACAGGATCGACCAGGTCGCGGCCACCGCGATCAGCACCGCACAGACGAGCGCGGCCGCCATCCGGGTCCGGGCCGATAATCTGCGGCCCAGCACCGGGGCGACGCCGCGTCTACCAGGCCCGCCCGCAGAATCGGTTTCACCGTCCTGGTCGCAACCGTCGGGCAGTCGGGCACGGAAGTCGGCGGCGAAGGCCCGGCACCGCTCGTACCTGTCGGCCGGGTCCTTGGCCAGGGCCCGGATGAACACCTCGTCGAGGTACGCCAGATCGGGTCGGCGCTCGCTCAGTCGGGGCGGCTCGTCGTTGAGGTGCTGGCTGATCACCGCGATCGAGTTGGGGTGCAGGAACGGCGGCGCCCCGGTTAACAGGTGAAACGCGGTGGCCGCCAACGCGTATTGGTCGGCGCGACCGTCGATGTTGGATCCCGTCAGCTGCTCGGGGGCCGCATAGGCGACTGTGCCGACCGCGACGTTCGTCTGGGTGATCCCGCTGATATCCCCCAGGTGCCGGGCAACACCGAAATCAGCCAACAGGATTCGCCGCTCGTCGTCCTCGGGATGGGTGAGCAGGATGTTGGCGGGCTTGACGTCGCGGTGCAGCAGGCCGCGGTCGTGCGCGTAATCGAGCGCGCCGGCGACGGCGCTGAGGATGGCGCACACCTCATCGACGGGCATGCCGTCGGGATACTGCTCCTTGACAAGCCGGGAGGCGTCGGTGCCTTCGACGTAGTCCATCGAGATCCACAGCTTGCCGTTGTATTCACCGCGGTCGTGCACTCCCACGATGTGCGGGTGCCAGAGCGTGGCGGCCAGGTCGGCCTCCCGGTTGAACCGCTCGCGGAACTCGCCGTCCGCCGTAATCGCTTCGGCCAGAACCTTGATCACGTCGCGGCGGGGCAGCCGGGGATGCAGGGCCAGATACACCTCGGCCATGCCGCCGGCGCCCAGCTGACGAAGGATGGTGTACCCGGCGAAGGCGGCGCCACGGGACAGTGCGACACGAGCGCCCGCCTCCTCGACGACGGCGACGACTTCCGGTTCCTGCTCCGGCGCCGGCAGCTGGTTCGCGGGCGCGCTCGGTGCCGGTGCCGCGCGGCGGCGGAGGTGCGCGACGGTCGCCGACGGCAAGGCCTGGAAACCTGCGCGCAGCGCGGCGCGCGCCTGACGCGGGTTGGTCAGCAGCCGTCGACCGGCGTGCAGGCGCCGGGTGGCGCCGCTCTGGTCGTCCATAGCTGTTCCCCTCTGATGCGTGCTGGCTGTCGCGGCCTGGGCTCGGGCTAGGCGACATTGCGATATGCCGAGGACCTAGAGTTGTCCGCTCGGCCGTACAGACATTCCCCTACCGTCGAATCATGCCGGAAGTTGGCCCGCCGCTGGGGAAATACCGGTTATGTAGCAGCTGTGAGTGACCGGACCGAAACATAGCGGATTCACAGCTGCGTCACACAGAGCACACTCAGATTCGCCACGGATACTGATCTGGTGAGTCGACCAGCCCCACCCGCGCTGACCATCCGACACGACGGTACCCAGCTTTCGTTCGCTCCAGGTTACGAGGTGATCATCGGACGAGACCTGCACGCCGATCTGCGCATTCCGGATCCGCGCATCTCGCGGGCACACCTGGTGCTGCGGTTCGACCAGGGCCGATGGCTGGCGATCGACAACGGCTCACTGAACGGCACCTACGTCAACGGCTACCGGATGCCGGTGGTCGACATTCACGACGGGCAAAGCATCAATGTCGGGAATCCGGCCGGACCGCGACTGACCTTCGAGATCGGGCAGCACCGCGGATCGACGACCCGCCCGCCCGTCGCCAAGCCCAGAACCGCCCACGACAGCGGGCCGCCCACCCTGGCATGGACGACCACGCCGCCGCCTCCGCGCCCCCCGGTCGGCCCCGCGCGCGGACCGGTGCATGCGGCGCCGCCCCGACCGACACCGCGGCGCCCGCAGCGGCAACCGGTACCGCCGTTGCCGCCAGCCGACGAAGTCACCTCGGTCCACATCCAGCCGGAACGGGCCGAGATGACCGAGATCGACATCAAGTCGGCCGACGTGTCGAGTCTGGCCACCCGAATGGTCCGGATTTTGTCGCCCCGGGTAGCCGGCGCGTCCGCCTCCGCGAAATCGGCCGGCACCCTGACGATCGGTCGGGCCAACGACAACGACATCGTCGTCTCCGACGTGCTGGCCTCACGACAGCACGCCGTACTGCGGGATACGCCGTTGGGCACTGAGATCCAGGACCGCAGCATCAACGGAACCTTCGTCAACGGCACCCGGGTGGGATCGGCGATCCTGTCCAAGGGTGACGTCGTCACGATCGGCAATGTCGACCTGGAGTTCCGCGACGACACCCTGGTTCCGCGCAACGAAACGGCAACGCGGACAGGCGGTTTGGAAGTACGAAGCGTCAATTACACCGTCGACAACGGCAAACGGCTGCTGGACGGCATCTCCCTGGTTGCCCGACCGGGAACACTGACCGCGGTGATCGGCGGATCCGGCGCCGGCAAGAGCACGCTGGCCCGGCTGATCGCCGGCTACGCCCGTCCGAGCTCAGGGTCGGTCACCTTCGAGGGCCACGACATCCACGCCGAGTACGCGTCGCTGCGCAGCCGGATCGGCATCGTCCCGCAGGACGACGTGGTGCACCGCCAGCTCACCGTCAACCAGGCGTTGGGGTACGCCGCCGAACTCCGGCTGCCCCCCGACACCAGCAAGTCCGACCGGGCGCGGGTGGTCACCCAGGTGCTCAAGGAACTCGACCTGACCAAGCACGCCGAAACCCGGGTGGACAAGTTGTCCGGCGGGCAGCGCAAGCGGGCCTCGGTAGCACTGGAGCTGCTTACCGGGCCATCGTTGCTGATCCTGGACGAACCGACGTCGGGCCTGGACCCCGCCCTCGACCACCAGGTGATGACGATGCTGCGTCAGCTCGCCGATGCCGGGCGGGTGGTCATCGTCGTCACGCACATGCTGTCCTACCTGGACACCTGCGACCAGTTGCTGCTGGTGGCGCCGGGCGGAAAGACCGCGTACTGCGGTCCGCCCGACCAGATCGGCGAGGCAATGGGCACCACCAACTGGGCCAAGATCTTCAGCCAGGTGGGTGCCGACCCGGACGAGGCCAATCGTCGCTTCCTGGCCCAGAACGAAGCGCAGAGCCTGCGGCAGCCCGCGGCCGGGGCCGCCGAGCCGGCGGACCTCGGTGAGCCGGTGCACACCAGTGTGCGACGGCAGATCTCGACCATCGCCCGGCGACAGGTCCGCCTGGTGGTCGCCGACCGGGCGTACTTCGTATTCCTGGCCCTGCTGCCGTTCATCCTGGGTTCGCTGTCGCTAACAGTGCCGGGCAGCAACGGGTTTCGGGTCCCCGGGCCCAACGCGGGCACGCCCGACGAAGCTGCGCAGATTCTGGCGCTGCTGCTGCCGGCCGCCGCTTTCATGGGGACCGCGCTGACGATCCGGGACCTGGTCGGCGAGCGGGCCATCTTCCAGCGCGAGCAGGCGGTCGGACTGTCGACGACGGCCTATCTGCTGGCCAAGACGGTGGTGTTCTGCGGCTTCGCCGTTGTTCAGTCGGCGATCATCACCGCGATCGTGGTGGTCGGCAAGAGCGCGCCGACGCGGGGCGCGGTCCTGATGGGCCACTCGACGTTCGGGGCTTCGGTGGAACTGTTCACCACCGTGGCCGCGACCTGTGTCGCCTCGGCCATTCTGGGGCTGGCCATCTCGTCGCTGGTGCGGTCCAGCGAGCAGATCATGCCGCTGTTCGTGGTGACGGTCATGGCGCAGCTCGTGCTGTGCGGCGGGATGGTCCCGGTTACCGGCCGGCTCGGGCTCAACCAGCTGTCTTTCGCCACGCCGGCGCGGTGGGGCTACGCGGCCGCGGCTTCGACGGTCGATCTGCGCCATCTGGTGCCCGGTTCACTGGTGTCGCAGGACCGGTTCTGGGAGCACACGTCGAAGAGCTGGCTGACCGACATGGGCATGCTGGCCGGATTGTCGCTGTTCTACGCCTGCTTCGTGCGGTGGCGGATCCGGCTACGTCGTTAGAGTGAGACCATCCATCCGCCCAAGCACGAGACATTCGACCTCGCTGCCCGCACCAACACGGACCCCAAGGGAATCGTGCGGGCGGTCGACGAGTACGTCCTGCAGCCGTGGGGCCTCTATCTGGCCCGGCCGACGCCCGGGCGCGCTCAGTTCCACTACCTCCAATCGTGGTTGCTGCCGTCGCTGGGTTTGCGCGCCACGGTGTTTCATTTCAATCCAGGCCACGAGCGCGACCACGATTACTACCTGGATATCGGCGAGTACACCCCCGGTCCGACGGTCTGGCGCTCAGAGGACCACTACCTCGACATCGAGGTGCGCAGCGGCCGCGGCGCCGAATTAGCTGACATCGACGAGCTTTTCGCAGCCGTACGGCAGGGGCTGTTGGCGCCCGATGTAGCCGAACTGGCGGTGCTGCGCGCCGTGACGGCGATCGACGGCCTGGCCCGCAACCGCTACGACCTGTCCCGCTGGCTCGATTCGCACGGCATGGCGCTCACCTGGCGGCAGGCGTAGCCGGCGACATGTGCCGGCGCACCAGCTTGCGCCAACGGTGTTGCCGGTACCGGTAGATCTCGTTCGCCGCCGCGACCACCACGCCGGTCATGATTCCCGCGTCGATATCGACGGTGTCGCTGTAGCGGCAGGACTGCGAGTCGATCGGTTCAACGTGCAAGGTGTGGTTCCAGGTCTTGAGCGGCCCGCCATGCTCCTGTGTGCGGATGGTTCCGGCGGCTTCGTCGACCTCGACCACGTTGATGGTGTGCCGGTAGGCCGGGATGACATGGAAGGCAAACAACCAGCCGGTGCCGGACTCGCCGAGCCGCAACGCCTCGGTGCGTCCGGCCAGCGCCGGGAAGCCGAACAGGCCCTTGCAGACGTAGAGAAACGTGGCAGGCGAGAGCATTGCCGACCAGACGCGTTCGGCGCTGGTGGGCAGCATAGTTTCGACGTGGACGGTGCGCATCGCGAACTCCTTCTTAGGGCAACCTAATCTTGCTAGGGTCGGCGTCGGATGACTACTCGCTTTTGCTCAGGAGTTTCGCGATCGCACCGACAGACCGATTTCGGCAACGCAAGCAGCCCAAACAGGAGCGGGCCGCCGAGACCAGGCAGCGCATTATGGATGCGGCGGCTCAGGTTTTCGCCGAGCACGGCTATGCGGCGGGCACCACGAACCGCATCGCCGAGCGGGCCCGGGTCTCGATCGGCTCGGTCTACCAATACTTTCCCAACAAGGACGCCGTCCTCCGCGCCTTGATGGACGCGCACGTCGACGACGGCGCCCGGCTGCTCACCGAGCGGTTGTCGGGCGGCTTGCCGGAACGACTCGACGACCTGCTGCGCTTGTTCGTGCGAGCGGCGATCGACAACCACCGGGACAATCCGCGCCTGCACCGGGTGTTGTTCGAGGAGGCACCGCGTGCGCCGGAGTTTCTTGACCGGTTGCACGCATTGGAGCAGTTCAGCGTGGACACGGCCGCGCGGCTGCTCGAGCAGCATCCCGAAGTCCGCGCCGACAGCCGATTGAACGCGCAGGTGGCTGTGGCGACGATCGACTCACTGGTGCACCGGCTGGTCACTAGGGCCGATTTCGGGACCGAACCGGTGGACTTCGGAGAAGTCGAAGATGAGATTGTCGCGCTGCTTACCGGCTATCTAGCAGCGCATCCAGGTCGGCCAGCGCGCGGAGAGTGTCGTTGAGGTGCGTGCAGGTGCTGGTACCGACGAATTCGCCGCGGATCCGGTCCCGTAGCTCGGTCAGCGTCATGCCTTGGATTCGCGCGGCACTGCCGATCGCGCCGGGGCATTCCCGCCAGGGCAGCACCCGAACTTCGGCATTGACCGCGGTGATGGTCCGCGTCGACGCGTCGACCGTGCCGACCACGGTGTATTCGTGCACGATCGTTTCGACCAGGTCGTTGTCCATGTGCGAGTCGCGGAAGTGGACGTCAAAGCCCACCGCCCCAGCGCTTAGCGGCCACACGTCGAGGCGGCGGAACCGGCGCATCCCCCGTTCCCGGAGCGGATTGACGTCATGTAGGCCACGCAGCGCCGGCGCCACCGGCCCGCGGCCCGTCGGGATGACGTCGTGTCGCCGGGTGTAGGCGATCAACGACGCGTCCGGGGCGAAGCCGGCGCAGATCCCGGCCATCCGGTCGGCGACGCCCACCGGCATCTTTGCCTCGACGCCGTCGACGATCGCTCCATGTTGTGTGGCGTACCCGGACACCAGCGCTGCACCCACCCAGTCGTCGAGCAGCAGATGAAGCAGGGTGGCTTGCCGCACCTGCTCGGGGAACAATTGGGCGATCTTCGCCCGAAACCCCGCACCGACCCGGCAGCCCAGTAGCGCGTCCAGATTGGCTTCGTCCGAACGGATGTCGTCGATGACGTGATCGGTCAGATGGGCGGTGACCCGGACCTCTGCCGCGCTCTCGGCCGCCGCGTCCCGGGCCCGCAAATCGGCCAGCTTGCCGCGCGCCCCGTCCGGATGGGTGTCGATGGTGCTGGTGCGTCGCCGCCGGCCCTTGGTCAGCGGCGGCGGCTCGTCAACGACCGGCCGCCGCGGACCCAGGATGTCGCTGACGAACGGCATAGTCGACTCAGGGCTTCCAGCCGGTGGTGTCGGCCCATTCCCAGGCTTGACGGTAGGCCTCGCGGAACCAGGGTTCCTTGGCCGTCACGTAGCGCACGGTGTCGCCGTGAGCGCCCGCGTCGGCCGCCCGCTTGACCTCCAGATACTTCTCTCGCACATCGGAATTGGCCTTGAGCCAATCCACGAATAGCAGCGCGAACTGTTGATTCGGCCAGCCCGCGACGCGGATGTGCACGTTGGTCGGTCGCCCCGGGTCAGCTGAGGCGTGAATGCGCTTGTGCCACAACGCCGGATCGTCACCGTGGTCGAGGCCCGGCACGGTGCTGCGGGCATCGGATTTCGCGGCGTCCTGAGTGATGTGCTCGAGACGCGGATACCCCGCCGACAGCAACGGTTCGACGAGTTCCTCGGCGACGTCCAGGGATTCGACGGTGACCTGGATGTCGATGACATCCTTGGCGTCCAGGCCCGGCACGGCAGTCGATCCGATGTGGTCCACCCGCACCGCGCGGTGCCCGCAGGTGGTCTGCAGCCGGTTGACGATACGCCGGGCCTGATCGGGCCAACTCGGGTCGGCGGGCACCACCCGCGCCGGGGCCCGGGTATGGGCGCGCTCGCTGAGGTTGTGTGCGAACGGGACGATCCGGTTGTGCCACACTTCGCGGGCCCGTTCGGTCAGCGCCTCGGGGGTGCCCGAATTGTCCAGCCAGATGTCGGCGACCGCCCGCCGCTGCTCGTCGGTGGCCTGCGCGGCAATCCTGGCCCGCGCATCCTCTTCGGACATGCCGCGTTGGTCGACCAATCGTCGCAACCGGAGTTCGACGTCGGCGTGCACGATGACCACCAGCGGGAACAGCGGAGCCATGCCGGACTCCACCAGCAGCGGAATATCTTCCACCACAACGGCATCCGGAGACACCGCCGCGATGATCTCGGCGCGGCGCTGGGCCACCAGTGGGTGCACGATGCCGTTGAGCTTCTTGCGCTCGTCCTCGTTTGCGAAAGCCTTGGCCGCCAACGCCGGGCGGTCCAGGGACCCATCGGGCTGCAGGATGTCCTCGCCGAACGTTTCGACCAGCGACTTCAAACCCTCGGTGCCCGGCTCGACGACCTCGCGCGCGATGACATCACCGTCGACGATGATGCCACCGCACTCCGAGAACGTCTTGGATAGCGCCGACTTCCCGGCGCCGATGCCGCCGGTCAGCCCGATGCGCAGCATCCGTGCGTGTTACGCGCTGCCGGCGAGCTTCTCCCGCAGAGCCGCCAGCTGGGCGTCGCTGGCCAGCGATCCACCCGCGGACTTCTCCGAGGAGCTGCTGCTCGAGGACGACTGACCGCCGGCACCGTGGTCGGCAGCTTCGGCCGCGGCGAACTTCTCCATCTGCGCGGTGTGCATCTTGTGGCGACGCTCCGCCTCGGCGTAGCGGGCCTCCCACTCGTTGCGCTGGGCGTCGAAACCTTCCATCCACTCGTTGGTTTCGGCGTCAAAGCCCTCGGGGAAGATGTAGTTGCCCTGCTCGTCGTAGCTGTCGGCCATGCCGTACTTCGCCGGGTCGAACTCGTCGGTGTAGTCCTCGTTGGCCTGCTTGAGCGACAGCGAAATCCGCCGACGTTCCAGGTCGATGTCGATGACCTTGACCATCGCGTCGTCGCCGACGGCAACCACCTGGTCGGGCACCTCGACGTGACGCTCGGCCAGCTCGGAGATGTGCACCAGGCCCTCGATGCCCTCCTCGACGCGGACGAACGCACCGAACGGCACCAGCTTGGTGACCTTGCCCGGCACGATCTGCCCGATGGCGTGCGTGCGGGCGAAGTGGCGCCACGGGTCTTCTTGAGTCGCCTTGAGCGACAACGAAACCCGCTCGCGGTCCATGTCCACGTCGAGCACCTCGACGGTGACCTCGTCGCCCACCTGAACCACCTCGGACGGGTGGTCGATGTGCTTCCAGGACAGCTCGGAGACGTGCACCAGGCCGTCCACCCCGCCCAGGTCGACGAACGCGCCGAAGTTGACGATGGAGGAGACCACACCCTTGCGGATGGTGCCCTTCTGCAGCTGGTTGAGGAACTCGCTGCGCACCTCGGACTGGGTCTGCTCCAGCCAGGCACGGCGGGACAGCACCACGTTGTTGCGGTTCTTGTCCAGCTCGATGATCTTGGCCTCGATCTCCTTGCCGATGTACGGCTGCAGATCGCGCACGCGGCGCATCTCGACCAGCGAGGCGGGCAGGAAGCCGCGCAACCCGATGTCGAGGATCAGGCCGCCCTTGACGACCTCGATGACGGTGCCCTTGACGGCCTCGTCCTTCTCCTTGAGCTCTTCGATGGTGCCCCAGGCGCGCTCGTACTGGGCGCGCTTCTTGGACAGGATCAGTCGGCCTTCTTTGTCCTCTTTGGTGAGAACCAGGGCCTCGACCTCATCACCGACGGAAACGACCTCGTTGGGGTCGACGTCGTGCTTGATGGAGAGTTCGCGGGCGGGGATGACCCCTTCGGTCTTGTAGCCGATGTCGAGGAGCACCTCGTCCCGGTCAACTTTGACGATGGTGCCTTCGACGATGTCGCCATCGTTGAAGTACTTGATCGTTTTATCTATTGCGGCAAGAAAATCCTCGCTGGTGCCTATGTCGTTGACGGCTACTTGCGGCGAGGTGACGGCGGGACTCGGCATATTGTTGGGTTGCTCCGGACAGGGTTCATCGTAGGGACTTGGGACTTGAGTTATTGGTGTGACCCGCGATCGAGCGCAAACGGATACCAGTCGAGGCTACTCGACTGCCTACACGCTGGACAAACTCGGTCGAAATCATGATCAGACTACCGGGTGCGCATCCGCGCTGACGCGCGGCCCACTTTTCGGTCTAGTTGGCCGCCCAGCGTGGGCCTTATGTACCTGATTCGCGCTGTTGACGTGCATAAACGTCACGCTCGACGACCTGGATCTACCGACGTCGGCGGCCGACCGAATCTGATACCAGCCCGCCGGGCATCAACCATTGATCGGGCTCGCGCCGAATGAACTCGGCGAGGGCATCGGCGACGCGCTGCGACGTCAGCTGCACGGCGTCCCGCACGCTGTGGTCGTCCCCGCCCAGGGGCACCTCGGCGGCGATCGGCTCGCCGAACACCGGTTCCCGCTGGTGCCTGTGCTGGAAGACCGCACCGGGGACGATCAGCGCGCCGGTGCGCAGAGCCAGCAGCGCCGGTCCCGGACCAACCGGGCGCTTGATGCCGGCGAGGTCGACGTGGATGCCGGCGCTTGTCCCGCCCTGCGTGGCCTGCGTGCCCTCGCGGGCCCGGAAATAGTCGCCGGCGATCGCGACGATCCGGCCACGGCGCAGCGCGTCCGCCATGGCCGCGGTGATGCTGGCGCCGCCGGTGCGCTCGACGACGATGAGTTCCAAACCGGCCTTCTGCGCACCACGATGAATCACCCACTGCATCAGGGCCCGCTGCCGGTTGGCGACAACCGTCGTCGGCAACCCATTGAGCGCCAGCACGATCGGCAGCGCTGCATAGGAACCTAGGTGCGGAAAGGCGACGATGACGCCGACACCGGCCGCTCGGCCCGCTTCGAGAGCGGCGTGGATCGGCGCCGGGTCAGCGATGCGGAACCGGCGCAGTGCGGCGTCGTGCGGCGCGGCGAGGAACCAGATCGCGTCGTTGGCGTTGCGGACCAGCGCCCGGTACATCGCCTGGACCGGCCGCCACTTGCGGGACGAGAACTGGGCCGTCGGGTCCACATTGTCGCGGAAATCCTGCAACACGTGCAGGTGCTGGGCACGGCCGCGCCAGTACACCAGCCGCGCGACGACGGCCAACAGCGCGTCGGCGACCGGAGCCGGCAGCAGGCCGAACAGCTTCGAGGCGACGACCAGCGGGTAGCGCAGCAGCGGCGGTCGCTGGGCCGGTTCGCCGCTCTTCCCCGCAAGCGGCGGGTGCCCCCGCCTCATGGCTGCGCTCTGCATGGTCGCGGTCGCGGGTCGGGTTCCGACACCCGTGCAGTTTAAGTTCGCTACCTAGTGGGCCGCAGCATCCCAACTGGGGCCGTAGCCCACCGACACTTCCAGCGGCACGTCCAGCGGGTACGCGCCGCCCATCTTGTCGCGCACCAGCGCCTCGAGCTGGTCGCGCTCTCCCGGCGCGATCTCGAACAGCAGCTCGTCGTGCACCTGCAGCAACATGCGCGAGGCCAGCCCGGCCTGCTTGATCGCCTTGTCCACCTCGATCATGGCCACCTTGATCAGGTCCGCAGCGCTGCCCTGGATCGGGGCGTTCAGCGCCGCCCGCTCGGCGGCCTCCCGCACCTGCCGGTTGCTGCTGTCCAGCTCGGGCAGGTAGCGCCGGCGGCCCAGCACCGTCGAGGTGTAGCCGTCCTTGCGGGCTTGCTCGACGATGTTGAGCAGGTAGTCACGCACCCCGCCGAATCGGGCGAAGTACTGGTCCATTTGGTCCTTGGCTTCTTCGGTGGAGATCTTGAGCTGGGCGGACAACCCGTAGGCGCTCAACCCGTAGGCCAGCCCGTACGACATTGCCTTGACGCGCCGCCGCAGTTCGCCGGTGACCTCCTCGATCGGCACGCCGAAGGCTCGAGACGCCACGAATGAGTGCAGGTCCTCGCCGGTGTTGAACGCCTCGATCAGGCCTTCGTCACGGGACAGGTGCGCCATGATCCGCATCTCGATCTGGCTGTAGTCCGCGGTCATCAGCTCGTCGTAGCCGCGTCCCACGACGAACGCATCACGGATCTGACGGCCGGCGTCGGTGCGAATCGGGATGTTCTGCAAGTTCGGTTCGGTCGAGGACAACCGGCCGGTGGCCGCGATGGTCTGGTTGAAGGTGGTGTGGATGCGGCCATCGCCGGCGACCGAGTTCAGCAGACCGTCGACGGTGACTTTGAGGCGCGTGACGTCGCGATGAGCCAGCAGGTGCTGCAAGAACGGGTGGCCGGTCTTGTCAAAGAGACCCTGCAGAGCGTCCGCGTCCGTGGTGTAGCCGGTCTTGGTGCGCTTGGTCTTGGGCATGCCTAGTTCGTCGAACAGCACCACCTGCAGCTGCTTGGGTGAGCCGAGGTTGATCTGTTTGCCGATTACGGCGTAGGCGGCCTCGGCCGCGTCGCGGATCTGGTCGGCGAACTGGGTCTGCAGCTCGGTGAGCTTGGCCAGGTCAACCGCGATGCCGGCATGCTCCATCTCGGCCAGCACCTGCTGCACCGGCAGCTCCATCTCGCCCAGCAGCGCGGTGGAATCGATGCGAGCCAGCTCGGCGTCCAGGGCGTCGGCGAGGTCGACGACGGCCCGAGCCCGCAGAATGCTGGTCTGTACCGCCTGCTCGTCCACCCCGTCGATATCGTCGAGCAGCGAAAGTTGTTGCTGTTCGGGGTTATCGGCTCGCAACTCGCGACGCAGGTAGCGCAGCGAGAGGTCGTCGAGGGTGAAGCTGCGCTGCCCGGGCCGCACCAGGTAGGCGGCCAGCGCGGTGTCGGAGGTGACGCCGGCCAAGGTCCAGCCCCGGCCGGTCAGATCGTGAATGGCCAGCTTCGCCTCGTGCAGGGCCTTGGGCTTGTCCGGGTCGGCCAGCCAGGCGGCCAGCGCGGCGTCGTCCTCGGGTGTGAGCGTGGCGGTGTCGAGGTACGCGCCGTCCCCGTCGGCCGCGGCGATGGCCAACGCGGTGGCATCACCGCCGTGCGGCAGATGGGTGCCTATCACCGTCAGGCCCGACCGGCGCCCGTCACCGGCGTGGTCGGCCAGCCACTGACCGACGGTGCCCGGATCCAGCGCCCCGCCGCGCACGTCGAACCCCTCGTCGACCTCGGGTTCGACGGCGGCGAGTGTGTCGAAGAGCCTGTCCCGCAGGACGCGGAACTCGAGGTCGTCGAAAAGCCGGTGGATGTGGTCGCGGTCCCACGGCTGCAATCGCAGTGTGTCGGGTGTCTGCGCGAGCGGCACATCCCGGACCAGCTCGGTGAGGTCCCGGTTCAGCACGACGTTGGCGACATGGGCACGCAGCGCGTCGCCGACTTTGCCGCGCACCGAGTCGACGTTGTCGACCAGGGATTGCAGTGACCCGTATTCAATGATCCATTTCGACGCGGTCTTCTCGCCCACACCCGGGATGCCCGGCAAGTTGTCACTCGGGTCGCCCCGCAGCGCGGCGAAGTCCGGGTACTGCTTGGGCGTCAGGCCGTATTTCTCGACGACGGCCTCCGGGGTGAAGCGGGTGAGTTCACTGACGCCCTTGCGCGGATAGAGGACCGTCACGTCGTCGCTGACCAGTTGCAGCGAGTCGCGGTCACCGGTGACCACCAGCACCCGGTAACCCTCGCCCTCGGCCTGGGTGGCCAGCGTCGCGATGATGTCGTCTGCCTCGAAGCCCGGCTCGGCCAGGACGGTAATGCCAAGTGCGCCAAGGACTTCCTTGGTGATGTCGATCTGGCCGTGGAACTCGTCGGGCGTCGAGGAGCGGTTGGCCTTGTACTCCGGATAGCGCTCGGAACGGAACGTTTGCCGGGAGACGTCGAACGCCGCCGCGATGTGCGTGGGCGCCTCGTCGCGCAGCAGGTTGATCAGCATGGCGGTGAACCCGTAGACCGCGTTGGTGGTCAGCCCGCCGCGAGTCTTGAAGTTCTCCGCGGGCAGGGCGTAGAACGCCCGGAAAGCCAGCGAGTTGCCATCCAGCAGCATCAGCGTCGGTTTCGTGGATTCTGCGCTCTTCGAAGGCGGGGCACTCACGGCTCACACTCTAGGCACCCGGTACGACGCTCCTTGCGGCGCCAGAACTGGAACACGTTTCAGTTTTGCGCGCGGGCTGGGTACGCTGAGCCGGTGCCAGAGGTCACCTACCAGCAGCCGGCGATCGATGGGTGGTTCGCCACCGACGATGCCGGAAACCCTTACCTGATCGGCAGCAAGTGCCCGGCGTGCGGCACCTATGTGTTTCCGCCGCGGGAGAACAACTGCCCCAACCCGGCATGCGCGAGCGACTCACTAGAGTCCGTCGCCTTGTCGCGTCGCGGCAAGCTGTGGAGCTACACCGAGAACCGCTATCCGCCGCCCGCGCCCTACCCCGCGCAGGAGCCGTTCGAGCCGTTCGCCATCGCCGCCGTGGAGTTGGCCGACGAGGGCATCATCGTCCTTGGCAAGGTCGTCGAGGGCACGCTGGCTGCGGATCTGAAGGTGGGCATGGAGATGGAGCTGGCGATCATGCCGCTGTTCACCGACGCCGACGGCGTTGAACGGCTGGTGCACGCGTGGAAGGTGTCGTCTTCATGAGCACTCCGGAACCGCTTTACATTCTCGGCGCCGGCATGCACCCGTGGGGCAAGTGGGGCCGGGACTTCACCGAATACGGCGTGGTCGCCGCCCGGGCGGCGCTGGCCGAGGCCGGGCTGGACTGGCGGCAGATTCAGCTCGTCGCCGGGGCTGACACGATCCGCAACGGATACCCCGGTTTCATTGCAGGGTCGACATTCGCGCAGAAGCTCGGGTGGAACGGCGTGCCGGTCAGCTCCAGCTACGCCGCGTGCGCCAGCGGGTCACAGGCCCTGCAGAGCGCCCGGGCGCACATCCTGGCCGGCTTCTGCGACGTCGCGCTGGTGATCGGCGCCGACACCACACCCAAGGGCGCGTTCGCTCCCGTCGGCGGGGAACGTAAGAACGACCCCGACTGGCAGCGCTTCCACCTGATCGGGGCGATGAACCCGGTGTACTTCGCGCTGCTCGCGCGGCGCCGGATGGATTTGTACGGGGCGACGTCCGAGGACTTCGCGCAGGTGAAGGTGAAGAATTCCCAGCACGGTCTGCAGAACCCGAATGCCCGCTACCGCAAGGAGTCCTCGATCGAGGACGTGCTGGCCAGCCCGGTAGTCAGCGACCCGTTGCGCCAGCTGGACATCTGCGCAACCTCCGACGGTGCGGCGGCGCTGATCGTGGCGAGCGCGGAGTTCGCCCGCAAGCACCTGGGCTCGCTGGACGGGGTCCCGTCGGTGCGCGCGGTCAGCACCGTCACCCCGCGATACCCGCAGCATCTGCCCGAATTGCCCGACATCGCAACGGATTCCACCGCCGCGGTGGCCGCGCCCGAGCGGGTGTTCAAGGACCAGATCCTCGACGCCGCCTACGCCGAGGCCGGAATCGGACCCGAGGACGTCAGCCTGGCCGAGGTCTACGACCTGTCCACCGCGCTGGAACTCGACTGGTACGAGCACCTGGGACTATGCCCGAAAGGCGAGGCCGAGCAGCTACTGCGCAGCGGCGCGACGGCGATCGGCGGCAAGGTGCCGGTCAACCCGTCCGGCGGACTGGCCTGCTTCGGCGAGGCCATCCCCGCCCAGGCGATCGCGCAGGTCTGCGAGTTGACTTGGCAGCTGCGTGGCCAGGCCACCGGTCGGCAGGTGGAGAACGCAACGGTTGGCGTGACCGCGAACCAGGGTCTGTTCGGGCACGGCTCGTCGGTGATCGTCGCGCGCTAAAGGGCGCGCGAAGGGTGCCGAGGCACCGACTACTCGGGCGTGTCCAGCGTCTCCAACACGACCTCGGCGACCCGCTTCATCGACGTCCGCCGATCCATCGCTGCCCGCTGGATCCACTTGAACGCCTCCGGCTCGGTCATGCCCTGCTTGACCTGCAGCAGCCCCTTGGCGCGTTCGACCAGCTTGCGCGTCTCCAACCGATCAGACAGCGTCGCCACCTCGCGTTCGAGCTCGGTGAGCTCACTGAAGCGGCTCACCGCCAACTCGATGGCCGGAACCAGATCACTGGCCGTGAAGGGCTTGACCAGATAGGCCATCGCGCCGGCGTCGCGGGCACGTTCGACAAGATCACGCTGGCTGAACGCGGTCAGCACCACGATCGGCGCGATGCGCTTACTCGCGATCTCGGACGCCGCGTCGATGCCGTCGCGGCGGGGCATCTTCACGTCCATGATCACCAGATCCGGCTTATGCTGCTCGGCCAGCTCGACGGCTTCCTGTCCGTCGCCGGCCTCGCCGACGATCTCGTACCCCTCCTCTCGCAGCATCTCGGCAAGGTCCATGCGGATGAGCGCCTCGTCCTCAGCGATCAGGACCCGCCGCTTCGGAGCGGCGTCAGCGTCGGTGGTGGGGCCGGTCATGACGGACATTGTGTCGTGACGGCTGTGACGGGCGCTCGGGGGGTTCCTCTAAGGTAGGTAGCCGGACCAGCCCTCGTATCCCAACTGGCAGAGGAAACGGATTCAAAACCCGTACAGTGTGAGTTCGAATCTCACCGAGGGCACCAACGCCGCAGTTCACTGGGCATCACACCGTCCCCGCGGGCCGCTTGTAATGCGGCGCAGCGGTCATCGCCTCAACCTCGCCGGTGCTGCCCACGCTGCAACATCCGCCCCTGCGGTCCCAGCCGGAAACGCAATGCGATCGCTAGCCAATAAACGCAGATGTTCGCCGCCAAGGTATAGATCCGAAGCCACACGTCGTAGGCTTGCGCCAGCGGACACATGGCGAAGACTGCACGTAGTGCGACCGTTATCGGATTTCACGCCCACCCGTCGTACAGCAGCAGCGGCGATTCAATCAGCTAGCAGCGGTAATCCCGGCCACCGCTCTTAGGCGAAGAGTTCACGGCGCGCGTCCTGGACGGTCATCGCAGGAAGTAGATGAGCCGAATGTCTGATCGCACCGACAATTGGGCTCGCGACCGGCTGCTGTTCGTCGCCGACGCCGACCAGGCCACCCGGCAAGGGACGTCCCCCACCAGAGACCACGACGTCCCGCTGGGTCCGTTGGGTTGCCAGTTCGCGGCGCTGACCACAGCCCTACTCAATGCCGGAAACGTCCAAGAGGTACTTGAACAGGTGGTGGACGCGACGGTCAGCGTCGCCCCCCAGGCCGACGTGGTGAGCGTGACCCTGCGCAGCCCTGATGGCCGGTTCCACACTCCCATCGCCACGCATGCGGTGGCTCAGATGCTCGACGAGTGTCAGTACAACCTGGGCGAAGGTCCGTGCGTCGCGGCCGCCCACAATCCCGGCCCCGGCTTTGCGGCGTGGCCTGAACCGGGCCGCGCCAATTCGCCATGGCCTGGGTTCACCGAGGCGGCACGCAGATTGGGCGTGGAAGCCGTCCTCTCCCTGTCCCTGCTCCCCGCGCCCGTCCCGCCCCGGCTGTCCGGAGCCTTGAATCTGTACTCCCACTCGTCCGCCGGGCTCGACGACATCGACCGGGACGCCATCCTGCTGCTGGCGACGCACGCGTCTCTGGCCCTGGCGACGACGGAAGCGGTGACCACCGGCAAACTGCGTGAAGCGCAGCTGCATCAAGCGATCGATAGCCGCGACGTAATCGGACAAGCCAAGGGCATCCTGATGGGCAGGCGGAACATCTCGGCCGAAGAAGCTTTCGACATCCTGCGGTCGTCGTCCCAAAAACTGAACGTAAAGCTGAGTGAGATCGCAAGAGTGGTAGCCGCTCAGCCCGACATATTCGACTAGTTCACTGGTCCCCCGTGCCAGCAAAACCCCGCCGATGAAGGGTCCCTATCGCTACCCGGGGTAAACGCCGAGTTCGACGGTTACTCTTGACACGTGGCCGCTAAAAAATGCGGTGCCCTTTCAGCTGGCGATGATCACTCGGCAAGCCGGCCAGACTGCGTCGCCGCCGTACGGACGCAGACGCGCGATATCCGTCAGCACTACGCCGCCAGCGCTGCCCGTCGCGCCCGGATCCTCAACATCACCTCCTGGCTGGCCGTGATCGTCAGTGCCAGCTTCGTCCTCATGCAGTTGCTGCTGGGCACCTGGCTGTGGCAGGTCGTCTCGATCAACATCTGCGCGGCGCTGATCTTCGCGATCGTGCCCACCTTGCACCGATTCGGTGACCTGGTGGCGCCGCTGACGTTCATCACCGCGGCCTACGTCACGGTTTTCGCCAGCTGCTGGGACGTGGGGACCAACTCGGGCGCGCAGCTGTTCTTCATCGTGGGCGCCTGCCTGGTGGTGCTCGTGCTGGGCACCGAACACATCGCTCTGGCCAGTTTCCTGGCGGCAGTGGCCGCGGCCCTGGTCATCACGACCGAATTCGTCATCCCCCGCGACACCGGCCTGCAGCCGCCGTGGGCTCAGTCGGCGGGTTTCATCATCACCACGATCTCTGCCTGCGTCATGGTGGTCGTCACGATGTGGTTCGCCCTGCGTGACACCGAACGCGCGGAGGCGGTCATGGAGGAGCAGTACGACCGCTCCGAGGCGCTGCTGGCGAACATGCTGCCGGCCAGCATTGCCGAGCGGCTCAAGGAACCCGAACGGCAGGTTATCGCCGACAAGTATGACGAGGCCTCGGTGCTGTTCGCCGACATCGTCGGCTTCACCGAACGCGCCAGCAGCACCGCGCCGGCTGACCTCGTCCGCTTCCTGGACCGTCTCTACGGCGCCTTCGACGAACTGGTCGACAAACATGACCTAGAGAAGATCAAGGTCACCGGCGACTGCTACATGGTGGTCAGCGGTGTGCCACGGCCACGCCCCGACCACGTGCACGCGCTGGCCGACTTCGCACTCGAAATGGCCGACGTCGCAGCATCTCTCAAGGACCCGCACGGACGAGCGGTCCCGCTGCGAGTGGGTCTGGCCACCGGTCCGGTGGTGGCCGGCGTGGTGGGTTCGCGCCGCTTCTTCTACGACGTGTGGGGCGACGCCGTCAACGTCGCCTCCCGGATGGAGACCACCGACTCCGTCGGCCAGATCCAGGTGCCCGACGAGGTCTACGAACGGCTCAAGGACGACTTTGTGCTGCGCGAACGGGGCCTCATCGACGTCAAGGGCAAAGGCCTGATGCGGACCTGGTATCTCGTCGGCCGCAAGCCGGCGGACGAGCCGGCCGAAGTGCGCAGCGAGGACGTGCGGGCAGCGCGCGTGTAGGTCCGAAAGGCCCTATACCGAGACCGCCACATGCGTCACACTGGTGCGATGGAACCAAGTCCTGCCACAACCCCCGCACCGCAGTCACCGCCGAGTCTGTTGCCGCACCTGTGGAAGTCGACGCTGGTGTCGGGAATCCTGTCCGTCGCCCTGGGCGTCGTCGTGCTGGCGTGGCCGCAAATATCCGTGCTCGCGGCGGCCATTGCATTCGGCGTCTACCTGTTGATCACCGGCGCCGCCCAGGTCGTGTTCGCGTTCTCGCTGCACGTCTCGGCCGGTAGCCGCATCCTGTTGTTCATCAGCGGTGCCGCGTCACTGATCCTGGCGGTGCTGGCGTTCCGGCATTTCGGCAACGCCGTGCTGCTCCTGGCGATCTGGATTGGGGTCGGGTTCATCTTCCGTGGCGTCGCGACGACGGTGTCGGCGATCAGCGATCCGCACCTGCCCGGCCGAGGCTGGCAGATCTTCATCGGCGTAATCAGCCTCCTCGCGGGGATCGTGGTGATGGCCTCGCCGTTCGAATCGATCATCACCCTTGCCCTCGTGGTCGGTATCTGGCTGGTGGTCATCGGAGTCTTCGAGGTTGTTTCCGCGTTCGGCATCCGCAAGGCGTCACACACGCTGCGCTAGCGCCCGCTCCGCCTAACTACTACACTGTGTCGTAGTTACTCACTTTTCCCCGCGGCCTCGGGAGATGACAGATGAATGTCGTCGACATATCGCGGTGGCAGTTCGGTATCACCACCGTCTACCACTTCATTTTCGTGCCGCTGACCATCGGCCTGGCGCCGCTGCTGGCGGTCATGCAGACCGCGTGGGTGGCCACCGACAACGTCGCGTGGTACCGGCTGACCAAGTTCTTCGGGAAGTTATTCCTGATCAACTTCGCCATCGGCGTGGCCACCGGCATCGTCCAGGAATTCCAGTTCGGGATGAACTGGAGCGAGTATTCGCGCTTCGTCGGCGACGTCTTCGGTGCACCGCTGGCGATGGAGGGTCTGCTCGCCTTCTTCTTCGAATCGACGTTCATTGGATTGTGGATCTTCGGGTGGGGCCGGCTGCCCAAACTGGTGCACCTGGCCTGCATTTGGATCGTCGCCATCGGCGTCAACGTCTCCGCCTTCTTCATCATTTCGGCGAACTCGTTCATGCAGCACCCGGTGGGCGTGCATTTCAACCCAGAGACCCACCGGGCCGAGCTGAACAACATCCTGACGTTGCTTACCAACAACACCGGCCTTACTGCCTTCGCGCACACCGTCGCCGGCGCACTGCTGACCGCGGGCACCTTCGTCGCCGCTGTCAGCGCATGGTGGCTGGTCCGGTCGCAGACCAGCCCCGTGGACCCGGGCACCCGGGCCATGTATCGCCCGGCCACCGCCCTGGGGTGCTGGCTGGTGTTGCTCGCCGCCGTCGGGCTGTTCTTCACCGGCGACTTCCAGGGCAAGCTGATGTTTCAACAGCAGCCGATGAAGATGGCATCGGCAGAATCGTTGTGCGACACCCAAGTTGACCCGGACTTCTCGATCTTGACGGTCGGCAGGCAGAACAACTGTGACGCCCTCACCCGCGTGATCGAAGTGCCCTACGTGCTGCCGTTCCTCGCCGAGGGCAAGTTCGACGGCGTCAAGCTGCAGGGCGTACGCGATATCCAACGGGACTACCAACAGCGGTTCGGGCCGAACGACTACCGCCCTAACCTGTTCGTCACCTATTGGTCGTTCCGCATGATGATCGGCCTGCTCGCGGTGCCGGTGCTGTTCGCGCTGGTTGCCCTGTGGCTGACCCGCCGTGGCCGGATCCCGAGTCAACGCTGGTTCGCCTGGTTCGCGCTGCTGACCATTCCCACCCCGTTCCTGGCCAACAGCGCTGGCTGGGTGTTCACCGAAATGGGCCGCCAGCCTTGGCTTGTCGTGCCCAATCCCACTGGTGATCAGAGCGTGCGCCTCAACGTCGCTGCCGGGGTCTCCCACCACGCACCAGGCATGGTGATCACCTCCCTCACCACGTTCACACTGATCTATGCCGTGCTCGCGGTGATCTGGTTCTGGCTGCTCAAGCGCTACATCGTCGAAGGCCCCCAGGAACACGACGCCGAACCCGCGGCACTGCCATCAGACCAGCAGTCCGATGAGGAGCAGGTGAAACCCCTGTCGTTCGCCTACTGAGCCTTCGCGAAAGGAGCTGACCGATGAATCTGCAAGAGTTGTGGTTCGGCCTCATCGCGGCGCTGTTTCTCGGCTTCTTCATCCTCGAGGGTTTCGACTTCGGTGTCGGCATGCTGATCGCACCCTTCGCGCGAGTCGGCAAGGGCGACAAGGAGTCTCATCGACGTGCGGCGCTGAACACGATCGGACCGGTCTGGGACGCGAACGAGGTATGGTTGATCACCGCCGGCGCGGCCATGTTCGCCGCCTTCCCGGGCTGGTACGCCACCATGTTCTCGGCCCTGTTCTTGCCGCTGCTCGCCATCCTGTTCGGCATGATCGTCCGCGTTGTGGCCATCGAATGGCGCGGCAAGGTGGACGACCCGAAATGGCGGAGCTGGGCCGACCTGGCGATCGCAGCCGGGTCGTGGCTGCCAGCCGTGTTGTGGGGTACGGCATTCGCGATCCTGCTGCGCGGCCTGCCGGTGGACGCCGACGGGCAAGTGCATCTGTCGATCGGTGATGTGCTCAACCCTTACACGCTGTTGGGCGGTTTGGCCACGGCCGGCTTGTTCCTGTTCTACGGTGCGGTGTTTGTGTCGTTGAAAACCGAGGGGCCCATCCGTGACGACGCTCAGCGGTTCGCCCTGTGGTTGACGCTGCCGGCGACGGGTTTGGTTGCCGGATTTGGTATTTGGACGCAGCTGGTGCACGGCAAGAACTGGACCTGGGCGCCGCTGGGCGTGGCTGTGGTCGCCATGTCGGCGGCGGTGCTGCTGGTGTGGCGACGTGTGTCCGACGGTTGGGCGTTCTTCTGCACGCTGCTGGTGGTCGCCAGCGTGGTGGTATTGCTGTTCGGCTCGCTGTATCCCAACCTGGTGCCCTCGACTCTGAACAGCCAATGGAATGTCACCATCTACAACGCCTCGTCGACTCCCTACACGCTCAAGATCATGACCTGGGTGACGGCCATCATGGTGCCGTTGACGGTGGTCTATCAGGGGTGGACGTATTGGGTGTTCCGGCAACGTATCTCCGCTGACCGGATCCCGGCCTCGATCGGGCTGAGAAGGCGTCCGTCCTGAGCGCCAACAGCTCTCGAGCGCCATTGGACCCACGGTTGTTGCGGGCATCCGCGGCGTTACGCGGCTACCTGCTGGCCGCGGTGGGTTGCGGGGTGGTGATCTCGGGTTGCGCGATCGCGGCGGCGATCGTGTTGGCCGGCATAGTAGCGAGGGTGGCGGCCGACCCGTCGGCGCGCTGCCTGCGCTGCTGGGCGGTCCCGATATCGATTGTGTTCGGGCTGTGGGCCATTCGTTCGATCGCCCAGTGGCTGCAGGCACGTCTGAGCCAGCGTGGGGCCAGCGCGGTGATCGCCGACCTCAGCGGGCAGGTGCTGACCGCTGTGACCGGCCGTCAGCCCCACGAGCTGGCCGCGCAGCGTGACTCCGCCGCGGTGGTGGTCACCCGCGGGCTGGATGGGTTGCGGCCCTATTTCACCGGGTATCTGCCCACCCTGCTGCTCGCGGCGATCCTGACTCCGGCCACCGTGCTGGTGATCGCGCTGTACGACCTGACGTCGATGGTCATCGTGGTGGTGACGCTGCCGCTGATACCGATCTTTATGGTGCTGATCGGGCTGGCCACGGCCCAACGGTCGGCGGCCGCCCTGACGGCCATGACGACTCTGCAATCGCGGCTGCTGGATCTGATCGCCGGCATCCCCACATTGCGGGCGTTGGGCCGGGCGACCGGACCGGAGCGGCGCATCACCGAACTCAGTGTGGCGCATCGCCGTTCGGCGATGGCGACGTTGCGGATCGCGTTCCTGTCGGCGCTGGTGCTGGAACTGCTGGCCACGCTCGGAGTGGCGCTGGTCGCGGTCAGTATCGGGCTGCGCCTGGTGTTCGGCGAACTGAGCCTCACGGTCGGTTTGACGGTGCTGCTGCTGGCGCCGGATGTGTACTGGCCGCTGCGCCGCATCGGGGCCGAATTCCATGCCGCCCAGGACGGACGGGCCGCGGCCGACCGGGCGTTCGCGCTCATCGGCGAACTGGAACCGGCGCCGTCCGCGCAACGCACGATCACCGCCCACTGCGCCATCGCCGCCCGCAGCGCCCAGATCCGCTTGGAAAACCTCAGCGTCGCAGCCCGAAGGGGCTATGCGCCGGACGGTCTGAGCGCGGTCGTCGAACCGGGCCAGGTGACGGTGCTGACCGGCCCAAACGGCGCCGGCAAGAGCACCACACTGCAGGTGATCGCCGGGCTCACCACGCCGTCGTTGGGCCGAGTCAGCGTGGACGGCATCGACCTCGCCGAAGTGGCCTCCGCGCCGTGGTGGCGCCAGTTGTCCTGGTTACCACAGCGTCCGGTACTCGTTCCGGGAACCGTCCGGGACAACCTGCTGCTGCTCGGCGATCTCGACGATATCGACACCGCTTGTGCCGCGGCGGGATTCGATGACGTGCTAACCGCCCTGCCCGACGGGTTGAACACCATGCTGGGCCGCGGGGGGGTCGGGCTGTCGCTGGGCCAGCGGCAACGGCTGGGCCTGGCCCGGGCACTCGGATCGTCGGCACCGGTGCTGCTGCTCGACGAACCGACCGCGCATTTGGACGCCGCCTCCGAGGAGCGGGTGCTGCGGGCGATTGTCGCCCGCGCGCGGGCCGGCGCAACGGTGGTGGTGGTCGGACACCGCGCGCCGGTCCTGGCGATCGGTGACCAGGTGGTGGAGGTATTCGCCGGCAGTGAGGCGCGGTATGCGCCGGTCTGAGCTCTGGAGCGCCGTCGCCGCGTTGCTGCGGCCACGTGTCCCCCGCATCCTGGCGGCCATCGCGCTCGGCGTGCTGTCGCTGGGCAGCGCGCTGGCCCTGGCGGGTGTGTCGGCGTGGCTGATCACCCGGGCCGCGCAGATGCCACCGGTACTCGATCTGTCGGTGGCCGTGGTCGCGGTGCGGACATTCGCGATCTCACGTGGCGTGCTGCGCTATTGCGAGCGGCTGGCCACCCACGACGCCGCGTTGCGGGCCGCCGGCAGCGCGCGTGCGCAGATTTATCACCGCCTGGCTACCGGACCGGCGGCCGGCGCCGTCCGGCTGCACAGCGGCGAGCTGGTGGCCCGGGTGGGCGCGGATGTGGATGCCCTGGCCGATGTGCTGGTGCGCGCGCTGGTCCCGATCGGCGTGGCGACGGTGCTCTCGGTGGCGGGCGTGGTGACGGTCGGCCTCATCTCACCATCGGCGGCGGTGGTGCTGGCCGCCTGTTTGGCCGTGGCCGGAGTGCTCGCGCCGTGGCTGGCCGGCCGGGCCGCGGTCGCGCAGGAAATGATCGCCGACCAGCATCACGCCGAACGCGACACCGCGGCGCTCCTGGCGTTGCAGCACGCGCCCGAGCTGCGGGTCGCGGGTGCGCTGCCCGGCATCATCGCCGAATCGCAACGGCAGCAACGGGCCTGGGGCGCCGCGGCCGACGCTGCCGCCCGGCCCGCCGCGCTCGCCGAAGCCATTCCGACCGCCACCATCGGCATCAGCGTGCTCGGGGCGGTGGTGGCCGCTATCAGCATGGGGCCCGCGGTCGCGCCGACGACCCTGGCCGTCCTGATGCTGCTGCCGTTGTCGGCCTTCGAAGCCACCAGCGTGTTGCCGACGGCCGCGGTGCAATTGACGCGGTCCAGGATCGCCGCGCGCCGCCTGTTGGCGCTGGCCCCACCGGGCTCGGTCACACCGGCCGGAACCCCAGTGTCACCGGACCGGCCGGTAGGGCGGTTGTCCGCTGACGTGGTAGCGGGTCACTCCGCGGTCGGAAGCTGCCACGCCACGGTCGATCTTGGCCCCGGCGCCCGGCTGGCCGTGACCGGGCCCAGTGGATCCGGCAAGACGACGCTGCTGATGACGCTGGCCGGGCTGCTGCCACCGGTGCGCGGCGCGGTGATGCTGGATGGAGTCGACTTGCAGTGCATCCGCGAACCCGAACTACAATCGTCCGTCTGCTTTTTCGCCGAAGACGCGCACATCTTCGCGACCACGGTCCGGGACAATCTGCTGGTCGTCCGCGGTGACTGCGACGACGACGAATTGACCGACGCGCTGGAGGCGGTGGGCCTGGGCGACTGGCTGGCCGGTCTGCCCGACGGGCTGTCCACGGTGTTGACTGGTGGCGCGCAAGCCGTTTCGGCCGGCCAGCGTCGACGGTTGCTGCTCGCCCGGGCGGTCCTGTCCCCCGCCGGAGTCGTCCTGCTCGACGAACCCACCGAGCATCTCGATGCCGCCGACGCCGACCGGGTGCTGCGTCGGCTGCTGGCGCCCGGCAATGGGCTGATCGCGGCCGCCAAAACCGTGGTGGTGGCGACTCACCACTTACCCAACGATGTTCGGTGTGCGGAGCTTCCCGTCAAAGCCGTCGTCGACGCGGCATGAACTCCAGGGACAGCAGCACGAAAGCGAGCGGCACCGTCTGGGTGAGGGTGACGAGGGCGTAGCGCCGAGTATCCATGGCATGGAACTTGCGCACATAACGGTCCAGCGACTCGAGCGCGATCAACGGGTCCAGCAGATGGAGCAGAAGGTAGCAGCACCGCGCTACCGCGCCGCAACGCTCGTCATCGAAGAGATCAGTGAACGCCGCAAACGCCAGCGATACACGTTGCGCCCCAGCCTCTTTAGCAGCGGCGATCATATCGACCGCGAGCCGCTCGTCCAGGCCGTTGGGTGCCCCGCGGCGGCGCCACGGCACGTCAAGCGTCAAATCACTACCGCCGCCCGCCGTCGCGTAGCGGTGGAAGCCCTGCACTGTGCCCGCGGCGTCCCTGCCGATGATCAGCTGCGTCCCGGGATAACGGCCTTCCAAAACGCCGTCGAGGTTCATGCAGAACCCGCGATCGGTGTGTGCGCCCTTGGCGGAATGCAGCAATACCGATTTCAGCTCGGTACGGAGGCGTTCGTCGAGTTCGCGCTCGGCCACGATCTCGGTGGTGATTCCGAAGTTGTGGGTGCGGTTCACCGCCTGACGCAGATTGCGGAAGCGCCGTCCGGCCAGCTCGAAATGGGCCGGGTCGACGACGACATCGCGGCCTATTGGCAGGGGACGCAACGACTGCCCGATGGCGGCGGGAGTCCACAGCCCAAGTCGGCGCTCGCTGCAACCCACCACCACGATCCGCCAGCCGCGGGTGTGGCACAGCAAGGCAAAGTCGGCGATTAAGTCTTGGAACCGCGCCTCGTCACCGATGGGGTCTCCGCTGACCGCCGCGAACCCGAATCGGGTCCGGTAGGCCAGCGCGGCGGTGCCGGTGACGTCGAAGTGATAGCACTTGCCCGTCTGCATGGCGAACGGAGCCAAGGGATCGTTTTTGGTGACATCGATCAGCGCCCATACCCGGGGCAGATCGTCGGGCTCCGGCCGGGCGGCCGTCGGCCACATCAGCGCTACCCCGGATCCGGCGATCATGACCTCACCGAGCGCCTCCAGCGAGACCAGGTGCGCGGCCAAACCGGCGACCAGCAAGGCGACGGCGGCCGCCGCGTGCATCGCGGTGACGGGGCGACCGAGGAAGATTCCGCGCGTGATCAGCAGTGCCGCCGCCAAGACGGATAGACACCAACCCGATCGGCCCTCGCGCGCAAGCACCGCGAACAGCAAACATGCCCCGCACAACAGAGCCAGCGCACTGGTGTAGCGGGCGCGTAGCGAATCGACATGCCAGACAACGCGTTCGCGCACGCGCAACGCATGCAGGCCGGGAAAGGTGTGAAGCGTAGGCGGTTTCACCGGCACCTCCTCGCTGAGCGGCGCCCTACACCGACGTTACGCCGCTCGCAGCCTGTGGCGAGTAGACGCAAAAGCCCCCGACACGCCGGGCATTTTGGGACTTTTGCGTCTGCTCGCCGTTATGACTATCGGCGGACGGCCGGAAAGTATTTCAGGACGCCTTCCTGCACCACCGAGGCGACAACCTGCCCCGAGCGGTCGAAGAAGTGCCCAGTGCCCAGTCCGCGCGAGTCCGCGGCGACCGGTGAACTCGTCGAATACAAGACCCAATCATTGAAATCGACTTGGCGGTGAAACCACACGGAGTGATTGGCCGAGGCCGCAAAGATCCGGTCGAATCCCCACGACAGCCCGTGTCGGGTGATGACCGAATCCAGCACGGTGGTGTCCGACGAATACAGCAGCGTCGCAGTGTGCAGCACCGGATCCTCTGGCACCGTGCCCAGCGCCTTGAGCCAAACCCGGTTGTACGCCAGGCGATCGCCCTTGTCCCGCATGATCCAGGCCGGGTCGTTGGTGTAGCGCCAGTCGACGGGTTGCAGGGCGTTGACGAACAGCGGGACCGTCGTTTCGTAGCCGCGCAACAACTCTTTGATGGACGGCAGGCTTTCGGGGTCTGCCACCTCGGGCGGGTCGACGGCGTGCTCGAGGCCGCGGCCACCGGACATGTAAGACACCATCGCCGTCGACAACAGCACGCCGTCCTGCACGGCATCGACGCGGCGGTTGGCGAAGCGGCGTTCGTCGCGCAGCGGCACCACGTGGAATTCGATGTCCTTCGACGTGTCGCCCCCGTTGATGAAATGCACGGACAACGCGCTCGGCGGCAGGTCGTCGCGAGTGAGAGTGCGGCTGGCGGCCACGAACGATTGCGCCATCAGTTGCCCGCCGAACGTCCGCATCGGGGTCTTGCTGGGATGCGAGCCGCTGAATCGGTGGTCTTCAATTCTGTTGAGGCTCAGGGCATCCAGCAGTTCCTGAAAATCAGACAATCAGACGTCGTCCTCGCCGATCCGGTGCACGTGGATCAGGTTGGTCGAGCCGACGGTGCCTGGCGGCGCACCCGCGACGATGACCACCAGGTCACCGCGCTTGTACCGGCCGAGTGCCAACAGCGACTTGTCCACCTCGCGGATCATGCCGTCGGTCGTCTTCATGTGCGGGACGATGAACGTTTCGGTGCCCCACGTCATCGCGAGCTGGCTGCGCACCTCGGGCAGGTCGGTGAACGCCAGCAACGGCAGCGGGGTGTGTAGGCGGGCCAGCCGGCGCACCGTGTCGCCGGATTGGGTGAAGGCGACCAAGGCCTTGGCGTCTAGCCGCTCGCCGATGTCGCGGGCGGCGTAAGAGATCACACCGCGCTTGGTGCGCGGCACGTGCGTCAGCGGCGGCGCCGCCGTCGAGTTCTCCTCGACCGCACACACGATCCGCGACATCGTCTTGACGGCCTGCAGCGGGTATTTACCGACCGAGGTTTCACCGGAGAGCATCAGTGCGTCGGCGCCGTCGAGGACCGCGTTGGCCACGTCCGAGGCCTCCGCACGGGTGGGCCGCGAGTTCTCGATCATCGAGTCGAGCATCTGCGTCGCCACGATCACCGGCTTGGCGTTTTCCCGGGCCATCTGGATGGCCCGCTTCTGCACCAGCGGGACCTCTTCCAGCGGCAGTTCAACACCCAGATCACCGCGGGCCACCATGACGGCGTCGAATGCCAGCACGATCGCTTCGAGGTTGTCGATGGCTTCTGGCTTTTCCAGTTTGGCGATCACCGGAACCCGCCGCCCCACCCGGTCCATCACCTCGTGGACGAGTTCGACGTCCGACGGCGAGCGCACGAATGACAGCGCCACCATGTCGACACCCAGGTTCAGTGCGAACGTGAGGTCCTCGATGTCTTTCTCCGAAAGGGCGGGCGCCGACACGTTCATCCCCGGCAGCGAGATCCCTTTGTTGTTGCTGACCGGCCCGCCCTCGACGACCTTGCAGACCACGTCGTCGCCGTCGACGTGGTCGACGATGAGGCCGACCTTGCCGTCGTCGACCAGTACCCGGTCACCGGCCGAGGCGTCCTGGGCCAATCTCTTATACGTGGTGGACACGCGGTCGTGACTGCCTTCGCAGTCGGCGACGGTGATCCGGATGGTCTCGCCGTCACGCCAATGCGTCGGCCCGGAGGCGAACCGCCCCAACCTGATTTTCGGACCTTGCAGGTCGCAGAGCACCCCTACCGCGCGTCCGGTGGCGTCCGAAGCGGCGCGAACCCGCTTGTAGGCGGCCTCGTGATCGCTGTAATCGCCGTGGCTGAAATTCATTCGGGCGACGTCCATACCGGCTTCGACCAGCGCTTTGACCAAGTCATCCTGTTGGGTGGCAGGCCCGAGAGTGCAGACGATCTTTCCGCGTCTAGTCACGACGTCAAAGCATAGTCGCGCTTTGTGTGATGGGGGCCGGGAACGCACGGCCGGCCGCAACTATCCCTGCGGCGTCAGCCGCTCAGCACGGTGGGCACCAGCGGGAAGCCGGGCAAGTTGCGGACGACCGTCCATGCGGTCATCAGGGCCACGGCCGTGACGGCGGTGGGCACGGGTAACCAGGACTGGCCGCGCACCCGCCGCACCAGGATCCACGCCGCAAGCAGCGGGATGCCGACGAGCAGGAAGACGTTGTCGTTGATGCTGGCCGCAAGATCGCCGTGCAGGAGATCGTGGGTCATCCTCAGACCGCCGCAGGCCGGGCAGTTCCAGCCGGTGAGCCACTTGAACGGACACTGCGGGTAGATGGTGTGGGGGCTATGCGGGTCGGCGAACCCGATGTAGAGCAGGGCGCCGGAGAGCGCCGCGGCGCCGACGACGGCAGGGCCGCGATGACGCGGATCCCGGGTGGCCGGTTGGGACGACCGATCAGGTGCCATCACGCATCGGGCGACCCAGCGGATCGTTGACCTTGTCCGTGAGGATCAGCAGCGCGTCGATCGTGCCCCAGATGACCGCACCCAGCCCGCACGTCAGCCAACCCACGAGAAGTTGCGCGACGCCCAGCCCGACGTACCCGGCGTACATGCGGCCGATGCCGGCTATGCCGAACAAGCCCAGCAGTTGCAGCAGACCGGCAACGGTCTTCGACTTGTCCGAATAAGGCTGGCCGGTAACGGGATGCCGACCGAACGGCGCCGAGGGGTCGTAGCCCGGCGCGTATTGCGGGTACGACTGGTAAGGCGGCGGGAAGGGCGGTGGCGGGTATCCCTGCCCCTCGTACTGCGGGCCGGGCTGTGGGGTGCCAGACCAGGGCTGTTCAGTCACGGGTTCAGCATGCCAGATCTTCGACCTGCTTGGCTGCGCTCGTGTTGCCGCCGGCCCGGCTTGGGCCGCTGGTCGCGGGCGTTACGGTCGCTGGCGTCGGCGCCGGAATGACCACCGCCGCCGTTCCGGTTCGGCGGTCTGCGGCGCCGGGGTCGGGGCCGGCTCGGATTCGTCGGTCTCGGGTTCGGCTTGCGCTTCGTTCTCGACGGCGGCTTCGGCATCGTCGGCCTGTTCGGGCTCGGCCTCCGCTGTCTCATCCTCGAGGACCTCGGGCTCGTCGCGCACCGCCTCGTCAGCCTCGTCGGCTTCCGGCTCCTCGGCCGCCTCTTCAATAGCCTCGGCCTGCTCGGATTTGGGCTCCTCGACCGGCACCTCGGGCCCAGCAGCCCCGGCTTCCTCTAGAGCGGATTCGGCGTCGTCGGCCTGCTCATCCTCGGCCCGTTGGGGCTCGTCGAGCACCGCCGCAACCTCAGCGTCGTCGGCGGCTGTCAACTCGGCGGGCACCGGCTCGGCCGCTTCGGCCTCCTCGACCGCCTCTTCGGTCTGCTCGGCCACTACCTCGGGCTCGGCAGCTTCGACCCCCTCGATCACTTCCTCGACAGGGTCGGTTTCAGCGGACTCGGCCAGCACCGCCTCACCATCAGCCTCGTCAGCTTCGGATTCCTCGGCGGCATCCTCAACAGCCTCCGCCTGCTCCGACGCGGGCCCCTCGGCAACTAGCGCGGGCTCGGCAGCCTCGACCTCCTCTATCGCTTCCTCGACAGGGTCGGTTTCAGCGGACTCGGCCAGCACCGCCTCACCATCAGCCTCGTCAGCTTCGGATTCCTCGGCGGCATCCTCAACAGCCTCCGCCTGCTCCGACGCGGGCTCCTCGGCCGCTACCTCGGCCTCAGCAGCTTCGGCTTCTTCGCTTGCTTCCTCAGCGCCATCGCCGGCCTCGGCGTCGGGTTCGGCCTCGGTGGCCACCTCGTCTTGCTCCGCCTCGGCCAGCGCCGCCTCGACCTCCGCGATCTCGACCTCCGGCTCGCCTTGGGAGGACTCAGTAGCGGACCGAGCGGTCTCGGCCGAATCACCGCCCGCACTGGATGCGGCCCCCGCGGCACCAGCGCTGCCCGCCGCGACGGTGGCCAATTCCGGCTCCCGCTCGTCGGAGTCACCTCGACCTCGCAACGACTCCGGATCCTCGCGACCCTTCGGCGCCAGCATGATGTACACGACCGCCCCGATGAACACGAACGTCGAAGTGAAAGTGTTGATGCGGATGCCGGCGATATGCGTGGCAGTGTCGTCGCGCAGCAATTCCACGCCGAAACGCCCGACGCAGTACAGCGCCACGTACGACGCGAACAGTCGTCCGTGGCCGAGCACGAACCGGCGATCGAGGTACATCAGGGCGGCGAATACCAAAAGGTTCCACAGCAGTTCGTAGAGGAAAGTCGGTTGCACGACGAGCGCGACCTGACCCGTCGACACACCGTCCAGCGAATGCACGTCGACAAAACCGGCCGGGTCCCGGCGGTAGAAGATCTCCAGGCCCCACGGCAACGTGGTTTCGCGGCCGTACAGCTCCTGGTTGAAGTAATTTCCGAGCCGGCCGATGGCCTGCGCCAACACCACCCCGGGTGCGACGGCGTCCACAAACGCCGGCAACGGGATATCGCGACGCCGACAGCCGATCCATGCGCCGACCACACCCAGCGCGACGGCACCCCAAATGCCCAGGCCGCCGTCCCAGATCCGGATCGCCGCACCGAAACCGGCGCCGCCGGGTCCCCAGTACGTCTGCCAATCGGTAGCCAGGTGATACAGCCGTCCGCCGATCAGACCGAACGGCACCATCCACAACGCGATGTCATAGACCACCCCCCGCTCGCCGCCGCGGGCCGCCCAGCGCCGGTCCCCGATCAGCAGCGCGATCAGGATGCCCAGAATGATGAAGAACGCATACGCCCGGATGGGCAACGGCCCGAGGTGCCAGACTCCGCGCGGCGGGCTGGGAATATAGGCAAGCAACGTCGTTCTCATGCTGACGCCTTCCGGCGCACACCGGCCGCGAGTTCCTCGGTCAACGCCTGCAGGGCTGGCAAACCCTCGCCGAGCGCGGACACCAACGCCGACCCGACGATCACGCCGTCGGCATAGCTGCCGATCTGGGCGGCCTGCTGTCCCGACCGCACGCCGAGGCCCACGCCCACGGGTATGTCGGACACCGCCTTCACCCTCCCCACCAACTCAGGCGCAGCGTGCGACACCGCATCGCGTGCACCGGTCACTCCCATCGTCGAGGCCGCGTAGACGAACCCGCGGGACGCCTCGACCGTGGCGGCCAACCGTTCGGGCGTCGAGGACGGTGCCACCAGAAAGATGCGATCCAAGCCACGTTCCTCGGACGCCGCCAGCCACTGCTGCGCCTCGTCGGGAATCAGGTCCGGCGTGATCAAACCTTGCCCACCGGCCGCGGCCAGGTCCCGGGCGAAGGCCTCAACCCCGTAGCGCAGCACCGGATTCCAGTAGGTCATGACCACCGCACGTCCGCCGGTTTTGCTGATCGCCTCGACGGCGGCCAGGGTGTCACGCACCCGCACTCCCCCGCTCAACGCCTGTTCGGTGGCCCGCTGGATGGTCGGACCGTCCATGCCCGGATCCGAATACGGCACGCCGACTTCGACGATGTCGCAACCGGATTCGACCAGCGCCGTCATCGCTCGCACCGATGTCGACACGTCGGGAAAGCCGGTCGGCAGATAACCGATCAACGCCGCGCGGTTGTCCGCGGCGCACGCCTCGAACAACGACCCCAGTCTGCTAACTGCGCTCTGCTCCACTGTCATCACTCGTCCAGCAGGCCGAACCACTTCGCGGCGGTCTCCACGTCCTTATCACCGCGGCCGGACAGGTTCACCACGATGATGGCGCCCTTGCCCAATTCGGCGCCCAGCTTCAGTGCGCCCGCAACCGCGTGTGCGGATTCGATCGCCGGGATGATGCCTTCGGACCGCGACAGCAGACCGAACGCCTCCATGGCCTCGGTGTCGGTGATCGGCTCATACCGCACGCGCCCGATGTCCTTGAGATAGGCGTGCTCGGGACCGACCCCTGGATAGTCCAAACCCGCTGAGATGGAGTGCGATTCGATGGTTTGGCCGTCCTCGTCCTGCAGCAGGTAGGAGAACGACCCCTGGAATGCGCCTGGTGAGCCACCGGTGAAAGTCGCCGCGTGCCTGCCGGTTTCGACGCCGTCGCCGGCGGCCTCATAACCGACCAGCCGTACCGCGGGGTCGTCCAGGAACGCGTGGAAGATGCCGATCGCGTTGGATCCACCGCCGACGCACGCCACCACCGCGTCGGGCAGCCGGCCCGCCTGCTGCTGGATCTGCACGCGGGCCTCCAGCCCGATGATGCGCTGGAAGTCACGCACCATGGTGGGGAAGGGGTGCGGCCCGGCGGCGGTGCCGAAGCAGTAGTAGGTGTTGTCGGCGTTGGTCACCCAGTCCCGGAACGCCTCGTTGATGGCATCCTTGAGCGTCCTGGACCCGGTCTCCACCGACACGACCTTCGCCCCGAGCAGTCGCATCCGCGCCACGTTGAGGGCCTGGCGCGCCGTGTCGACCGCGCCCATGTAGATGATGCAGTCCAAGCCCAGCAGCGCGCAGGCGGTGGCGGTGGCGACGCCGTGCTGTCCTGCCCCGGTCTCGGCGATCACCCGGGTCTTGCCCATCCGGCGAGCCAGCAATGCCTGCCCGAGCACGTTGTTGATCTTATGAGAACCGGTGTGGTTCAGGTCTTCTCGTTTCAGGAAGATCCGCGCCGCCCCGGCGTGGTCGCCGAGCCGAGTGGTCTCGTACAACGGTGACGGGCGGCCCGCGTAGTGCTTCTGCAGCTTGTCCAGGGTGTCCAGGAAATCCTGGTTGACGCGTTCCTTCTCGTAGGCGGTGGTGACCTCGTCGATCACCGCCATGAGCGCCTCGGGAACGTAGCGGCCACCGTAGACGCCGAAATGCCCGCCCTGGTCAGGGTCGTGGTGGGTGCGTTCGACGACGGCGGCACTGGTACGCGGAATATCCGGGGATAGATCTGCCATCAGAAAGACTCAACGCGCGCGCGGCACATCAACAACTAGCGAGCCGGCTTCGGACAGGACGGGTGGGTACCGGCAGTGACCAGATCGGCGACCGCGGCGCGCGGGTCCCCGCTTTTCACCAGACCCTCGCCCACCAGGACGGCGTCGGCGCCCGCACCGGCGTAGGCCAACAAGTCACCGGTGTGCCGCACACCGGATTCGGCGATCCGGATCACGTTGCTGGGCAGCCCGGGTGCGATCCGCGCGAAGCAGTCCCGGTCGACCTCGAGCGTGGTGAGATCGCGGGCGTTGACGCCGATTACGTTGGCTCCGGCCTTCAGCGCGCGGTCGGCTTCCTCTTCGGTGTGCACCTCGACGAGCGCTGTCATGCCGAGTGACTCGGTGCGGTCCAGCATCGACACCAGCGCCGACTGGTCCAGCGCGGCAACGATCAGCAGCAACATGTCCGCACCATGCGCGCGCGCCTCATGGATTTGATACGGCTGCACCACAAAGTCCTTGCGCAACACCGGAATTGACACCGCTGCGCGCACCGCGTCCAGATCGTCCAGCGACCCCCGGAAACGCCGTTCCTCAGTCAACACACTGATGATCCGGGCGCCGCCGTCTTCGTAGGCGCGGGCCAGCTTCGCCGGATCGGAGATGGTGGCCAGCGGCCCCTTCGACGGGCTAGCTCGCTTGACCTCGGCAATGACACCGATGCCGGGTTCACGCAGTGCGGCCATCACGTCGCGCGGCGGCGGAGCCGCGGCGGCGCGGGCCTTGATTTCCGAAAGACTCACGCGGGCTTCGCGCGCGGCAACGTCGGCCCGGACTCCCTCAAGAATGGAGTCAAGCACGTTGGCCGGACTCATACCTGCGGTTTCCCTTCCCTCTGTGGCCTTTAGTGGCCCTGTTGCGAACCACCGCCACCCCACGCGCCGACCGATTGCGACGACGTGCAAGAAGGGTAGCGACCCTCATCACAGGGTCCGTCACCGCCCCTCGGTGTCCGCCTCGGGTGGCCGATCGGTAGGGTCACGGCCCTCATCGAGAGCATCCCACATCATCCGTTCCGATAACTCCGGTTCGGCGCCCCCGGCGCGTTGTTGCGCACCGGCGTCGTCCCCACGCGCTGCCGAGCGGCGGGCGGCGGGCGCCAGGTACTTGGTGCTGCCGGATCGAGCTCCCGACGCCGCGCGCAGCAACAAGGCCGCGGCGATGAGCGTGCAGACCGCGGCCGCCACGGAGACACCGGCTCCCCAGTAGTGGCGCGCGCTACCGACCAGCGTCGCCACCGGGACGTGCGCGAGGTCGGCGCCGCGCGCGGCCACATCCGGCACCGCCCACAGGCTCACACCCAGGTAACCGGCAGCGAAGCTGGCCGCGGCCAGCAACGCGGCCAGCACCCGCAACTGCCAGCCGCGCACGGCCAGCACCGCCACCGCGGCGGCCAGGTCGACGATCGCCAATGGAAGCAACGCGCTCGACCAGGTGGCGCCCGACAGCGCCACCTCCTTCGGCGGCCCCAGACCGTCGAAGGACCGGATCATCACCCACGTCAACCGCGACGCGCCCCACAGCGCGCCCGCGGCCACCACCAACAGCACCTGCGCGACCCCGATCGAGAGGCGGCGCCGATCAGCCACCGCCAGGCACCGCGCTGAAGTCGGAACTGCCGATGTCGGAACTGCCGATGTCGGGGCTGGCAAGTGTCTCGGCGGCGGCGATCGCGTTCAGCACGGCCCGCGCCTTGTTTCTGGCCTCGTTGTATTCGTAGGGCCCGTTGGAGTCGGCGACCACGCCGCCGCCGGCCTGGACGTAGGCCTTGCCGCGGCGCATCAATGCCGTGCGGATGGCGATCGCGAAGTCGGCATTACCGGCGAAGTCCAGGTAGCCGACCACGCCGCCATATAAGCCGCGACGCGTCTTCTCGACCTCCTCGATGAGCTCCATCGCCCGTACCTTCGGCGCACCCGACAGGGTGCCGGCCGGGAAACAGGCCGTGACGGCGTCCAGTGCGGTCTGCCCCTCGGCCAGCAGGCCGGTCACCGTCGACACCAGGTGCATCACATGGCTATAGCGTTCGATGTGGCTGTAGTCCTCGACGCGGACGGTGCCCGGCGCGCAGACCCGGCCGAGATCGTTGCGGCCCAGGTCCACCAGCATCAGATGCTCGGCGAGTTCCTTCTCGTCAGCCAGCAGCTCCTTTTCCAGCAGGAGGTCTTCCTCGTCGGTGGCTCCGCGCCAGCGGGTCCCGGCGATCGGATGCGTGGTCGCCCGCCCGTCGTGCACGGTCACCAGCGCCTCGGGACTGGATCCGACGATCGAAAAGTCAACGGCGCCTTGGTTGTCCGGAATCTGCAGCAAATACATGTAGGGGCTGGGGTTGGTCACCCGCAACATGCGGTAGACGTCGATCGGGTCGACGTCGGTGTCCATCTCGAAGCGTTGTGACGGCACCACCTGAAAGGCTTCGCCGGCCGCGATCTGCTCCACCAGGTACTCGACGATCGCGCCGTACTCTTCGACGGTGCGCTGCGCACGATGGCGCGGCTCGGGCCGGGCGAACGTCGCCACCGTCGACGGCACCGGCAGGCTGAGCGCCGCGGTCATCACATCCAACCGGGCGACGGCGTCGTCGTAAGCCCAGTCGACCCGCTCGTCGGTGCCGTTCCAATTCACCGCGTTGGCGATCAGGGTGATGGTGCCCTCGTGGTGGTCGACGGCGGCCAGGTCGGTCGCCAGCAACAGCAGCATGTCGGGCAGCTGCAGGTCATCAACGGCGAGTTCGGGCAACCGCTCCAGGCGGCGCACCATGTCGTAGGCGAAGAACCCGACCATGCCTCCGGACAGCGGCGGCAATCCCGGCCTCGACTCCTGGGGAGCCGCGGTCGCCAGCACCTCCAACGTCGCGCGCAGCGCGTCCAGCGGGTCGCCACCGGTGGGGGCATCCTTGGGCACGGCGCCCAGCCACACGGCCTGCCCGTCGCGAACGCTCAGCGCCGTCGGCGCGCCGGCCCCGATGAAGGACCAGCGCGACCATGACCGCCCGTTCTCGGCTGACTCGAGCAAGAAAGTCCCAGGACGGCTGGCGGCCAGCTTCCGGTAGGCCGAGAGCGGAGTTTCGCTGTCGGCCAAGACCTTGCGGGTCACCGGGACCACCCGGTGCTCGGCCGCCAGCGCGCGGAATTCTTCCCGCGTGATCGTGGCTGCAAGGTTGGCGTGCACCGAACCATCCAATCAGATTGCTAAGCGCCAGCCCGCGTAGCGTGTCGACCATGAAAACTGGTGACACCGTGGCCGACTTCGAGCTTCCCGATCAGACCGGCACGCCGCGCAGACTCAGCGAGCTGTTGTCCGACGGGCCCGTGGTGCTCTTTTTCTACCCGGCGGCCATGACCCCTGGCTGCACCAAGGAGGCCTGCCACTTCCGCGACCTGGCCACCGAATTCGCCGCCGTGGGCGCCAACCGGGTCGGCATCAGCACCGACCCGGTGCAGAAGCAGGCCAAGTTCGCCGATACACAGAAATTCGACTACCCGCTGCTCTCGGACGCCGATGGCACCGTCGCCACCCAGTTCGGCGTCAAGCGCGGGCTGTTAGGCAAATTGCTGCCGGTGAAGCGGACCACGTTCGTCATCGACACCGACCGCAAGGTGCTCGACGTGATCTCCAGTGAGATCAGCATGGACACACACGCCGATAAGGCTTTGGCGACGCTGCGCAATCGCTGAGCTTTGCCGGGGACGGCTCGTTAGCATGCATCCATGCCAACAAGCGCCGGCGAGGGCGGCGGCCTCAAGGAAGGCGAGCTGTTCGCCGGTTACACCATCGTCCGCCGGCTCGGGGCGGGCGGGATGGGTGAGGTCTATCTCGCGCAACACCCGCGGCTACCGCGCCGGGATGCGCTGAAGATCCTGCCGCGCGAGTACACCGCGAATTCCGAATTCCGCCAGCGCTTCAACCGCGAGGCCGATCTGGCCGGGAGCCTGTACAACGAACACATCGTCGGCATCCACGACCGCGGCGAGTATCACGGCCAACTGTGGATCTCGATGGACTACGTCGAGGGCACCGACGCCAACGAATTGCTGCGTACCCGGTACCCGTCCGGGATGCCCCTGCCCGAGGTCGTCGAGATCGTCTCGGCCGTGGCCGACGCGCTCGACTACGCGCACTCGCGTGGTTTGCTGCACCGCGACGTCAAGCCGGCCAACATCCTGCTCGGCGACGGTCAGCCCAAGCGCCGCATCCTGTTGGCCGATTTCGGCATCGCCCGCGAACTGGGCCAAGCCAGTGGCCTGACGGCCACCAACATGACGATGGGCACCAGCGCCTACTGCGCGCCCGAGCAACTGCAGGGGTTCGACCTGGACGGTCGGGCCGATCAGTACGCGCTGGGCTGTACCGCGTTCCAGTTGCTCACCGGTGCGGCCCCGTTCCAGGACTCCAACTTGGCGGTGGTGATCGCCCAGCAACTGTCCGCGCCGCCGCCGCTGCTCAGCACCCGACGACCGGATCTGGCGCACCTCGACGGCGTCATCACCCGGGCGCTCGCCAAGGAGCCGGCCGGTCGTTTCGCGTCGTGTGCGGAGTTCGCGGCCGCGCTGGCAGCACCGCCGGGCACCCTGTACCCGCCGGTCGGGGTTGTCCCGACCCCAGCCATCGCCCCGCTGCCGCCGCCCCCGCCCCACCGCGGGCACGGCACGCTGATCGCGTCACTGGTGGCCGTGGCGCTGGTGGCGGCCGCGGCCGTGCTCGGCCTGGTGGCGCTGCACGGTCCGTCCGGCGACCCGGCCGCCGCTCCGGCCGGCAAGCCCGGCGGCGGCGGCACCAGCACGTACTCGGCGCCGCCGCCCGGCAACAACTCGGCGCCGCCGACACTGCATCTGACCGAACAGGTCACCGACGAGGCGCGAGTACTACGGCCCGCCGAACGTGCCGTCATCGAGCGTGATCTCAGAAGACTCGCGGACACCCGGGGCATCAAGCTGTGGGTCGTCTATGTCACCGATTTCGGTGAATTCAAGCCGGCCCGCTGGGCCGAGCGCACCCTGCGCGCCAACGATTTCACCGACCACGACGCCCTGCTGGCCATCGCCACCGACCAACCCTCGTTCGCCTTCCACGTACCGGTGGCGGCCACGGTGGGCAAGCCGATCGACGTCGAGGAGATCCGCCGGGAGCGCATCGCGCCGGCCGTCGAGCGCCGGGAATGGACCCGCGCCGCCCTGGTGGCCGCCAACGGGCTGGACGTCGCGGCCAATTAATCGGTGCCCGGCTCCAACAGCACCGCGGCATCGAAGCAACTGTGATCACCAGTGTGGCAGGCCCCGCCGACCTGGTCGACGGTCAGCAGCACGGTGTCGCCGTCGCAGTCCAGGCGCACCTCGTGCACGCGCTGGGTGTGCCCGGAGGTGGCGCCTTTGATCCACTGTTCGCCGCGGGACCGCGAAAAGTAGGTGGCTTCACGGGTTTCCAGTGTGCGGGCCAAGGCGTCGTCGTCCATCCAGGCGACCATCAATACGTCGCCGCTGCCGCGTTCCTGCACGACGGCGGTGATCAGGCCGTCGGCGTTGCGCTTGAGACGCGCCGCGATATCCGGGTCGAGTGTCATGGCGCGGCGATCCGAACGGTGATCTTCTCCGCGGCCATCGCGGCCTTGACCTCGCCGATGGTCAGCTCGCGGAAGTGAAACACGCTGGCGGCCAAGACCGCGTCGGCTCCCGCCGCGACGGCCGGCGCGAAGTGCCCGACCGCGCCCGCGCCGCCGCTGGCGATGACCGGCACGGTGACGGCCGCGCGGACCGCGCGCAACATGGCCAGGTCGAATCCGGCCTTGGTCCCGTCGGCGTCCATCGAATTGAGCAGGATCTCCCCCACCCCCAACTCGGCACCGCGGGTGGCCCACTCGACGGCGTCGATACCCGTGCCCCGGCGCCCGCCGTGGGTGGTGACCTCCCACCCCGACGGGGTTGGCGGCGAGCCGGCTGGGACCGTGCGGGCGTCGACGGACAGCACGATGCACTGGGAGCCGAATTGCCTTGCCATCTCGGCGAGCAATTCGGGGCGGGCGATGGCGGCGGTGTTGACCGAAACCTTGTCCGCGCCGGCGCGCAGCAGCACGTCGACGTCGGCGACGGTGCGCACGCCACCGCCGACCGTCAGCGGGATGAACACCTGCTCAGCGGTGCGACGCACCACGTCCAGCATGGTGGCCCGGCCCGAGGAGGACGCCGTCACGTCGAGGAAGGTGAGTTCGTCGGCGCCTTCGGCGTCATAGGCAGCCGCGAGTTCGACCGGATCGCCCGCGTCGCGCAGGTTTTCGAAGTTGACTCCCTTGACCACGCGTCCGCCGTCGACGTCCAGGCACGGGATCACCCGCACCGCCAGGCCGTCACCATCGGTGTGCGCGGGGCGCACCTCTCCCCCGCGAGCAGACGCGAAAGCGCCCTTTTCCTCGGCGTGTCGGGGACTTGAGTGTCTGCTCGGCATCAGTAGTCCTCGGGTTGGCCGGTGCTGCGCAGGATCTCCAGGATCTCGGCGTGCACACCGGGCGCCGCTGCCAGAGCACTCTTCGACGCCGGTACCCACGGCTCGCCGGCCAGATCGGTGACGATGCCGCCGGCGGCCCGGACCAGCGCCACCCCGGCGGCGTGATCCCACACATGGCTGCCGAAACTGATTGCGCCACCCAGGAATTCCGTCTGCGACGTA
>NZ_HG964936.1:2140943-2156551 GCF_000613245.1 Mycobacterium asiaticum DSM 44297 | reverse complement strand
AGGATTCCGTCTGCGACGTAGGCCAAGTCAAGGCCGGTGGACCCGTGCATGCGGAACCGCGAAGACAGCCGGCTGAGGTTCTCTAGCACCGCCACCCGGTAGCGGCCGGGAAACCGGCCGCGCGAGTCCGCGCTGAACGAACCGGCGCCGATCAGCGCGTCAGCCAACGAGGCCGGCTCCAGAGCCGGCTGCGGTTCGCCATCCTTCATCAGCGGTCCCCCGACCACTGCGGTGTATCGCGTACCGATGAACGGCAGCCAGGTCAGCCCGGCCACCGGCTCGCCGTCGCGCAGCAGGCCCAGCAGAATCCCGGCCAGAGGGGACCCGGCAGCGTAGTTGAAGGTCCCGTCGACCGGGTCGAGCACCCAGACCCACGGCGAGTCGAAGTCCGCGCCGCCGAACTCCTCGCCGTGCACTTCGATTCCGGTGGACTTGACCAGCGCGTCGACCACCTGGCGCTCGATGGCGAGGTCGACTTCGGTGGCGAAGTCGTTGCCCTTCTTGCTCACCGCCGACTCGGCGCGGTGCCCGGCCAGGAACGGCTCGACCGCGTCGTCCAGGACGGCCGACGCCTCGGCCACCAAAGCCTCCAAATCCATTGCGCGGCTACCCCCGCACCGCGTCCAGTGCCTGCGGCAACGTGAACCGCCCCGCATACAGCGCCTTACCGACGATCGCTCCCTCGATGCCGCGGTCGGTCAGGGTGGCGATGGCGCGCAGGTCGTCCAGGCTGGACACACCGCCCGAGGCGATCACCGGCGCGTCGGTGCGCTCGGCGACCCGGGCCAGCAGATCCAGGTTTGGGCCTTGTAGGGTCCCGTCCTTGGTGACGTCGGTGACCACATAACGCGAGCACCCTTCGGCGTCGAGGCGGTCCAACACCTCCCACAGGTCACCGCCGTCGGTCTCCCAGCCGCGGCCGCGAAGGCGGTGCTGCCCGTCGACGATTTGCACATCCAGTCCCACCGCGACCCGGTCGCCGTGCTCCGCGATCGCCCGGGCACACCACTGCGGGTTTTCCAGCGCCGCCGTACCCACATTGACCCGCGCGCACCCGGTGGCCAGCGCCGCGGCCAGGGAATCGTCGTCGCGGATACCCCCGGACAGCTCGACCTGCACGTCCAGCTTGCCCACCACCTCGGCGAGCAGTTCGCGGTTGGACCCGCGCCCGAACGCGGCGTCCAAGTCGACCAGGTGAATCCAGTCGGTTCCGTCGCGCTGCCAGCCCAACGCCGCATCCAGCGCCGAGCCGTACTCGGTTTCACTGCCGGCTTTGCCCTGCACCAGGCGCACGGCGCGACCGTCGACGACATCGACGGCCGGCAACAGGATCAGCGACATCGCTACAGCCCCTCGATCCAATTGCGCAGAATCAGCGCGCCGGCATCGCCGCTCTTCTCGGGGTGGAACTGGGTCGCCGACAGGGGTCCGTCCTCGACCGCCGCCAGAAACGGCACTTGATGTGTCGCCCACGTCAACATCGCCTCGGGAGAACCTTCCCACCGCTGCGCGGCGTAGGAGTGTACGAAGTAGAACCGGGTGTCGGTGTCCACCCCGTTGAACAGCACGCTGTCCAACGCGGGATTGACCACGTTCCATCCCATGTGCGGGATCACCGGGGCGTCCAGCAGGGTCACCGCGCCGGGCCACTGGCCGCAACCCGTTGTCTCGACCCCGAACTCGACGCCGCGGGCGAACAGGATCTGCATGCCCACGCAGACACCCAGCACCGGGCATCCGGAGGCGACGCGCTCGGCGATGATCCGTTCGCCGCCGATCTTGCGCAGCCCGGTCATGCACGCCTCGAACGCGCCGACCCCGGGCACTACCAGTCCATCGGCCGCCAGTGCCGCGTCGGCGTCCGCGGTGACCTCGACGTCGGCGCCGACGCGCTCCAGCGCGCGCTGCGCCGACCGCAGATTGCCTGAGCCGTAGTCCAGCACCACGACGGATTTACTACTCACAGAACACCTTTGGTGGATGGCACACCCGAAACGCGCGGATCGGGCTCGACTGCCTGGCGCAGCGCGCGGGCGACGGCCTTGTACTGCGCTTCGGTGATGTGATGCGGGTCGCGCCCGTAGAGGACGCGCACGTGCAGCGCGATGCGGGCGTTCATGGCCAGCGATTCGAACACGTGCCGGTTGATCACGGTGTGGTAAGGCACCGAACTGCCCGCGATCGTGGTGTGCTGCAAGTGATCCGGTTCCCCGCTGTGCACACAGTAGGGCCGGCCCGAAACGTCCACTGCGGCGTGTGCCAGTGTCTCGTCCATCGGAATGAACGCGTCGCCGAACCGCCGAATGCCCTTCTTGTCACCGAGCGCCTGCGCGAGGGCCTGGCCCAGCGCGATCGCGGTGTCCTCGACGGTGTGGTGAGCTTCGATTTCGACGTCACCCTTGGTGCGCACCATCAGGTCGAAGCTGGCGTGGCTGCCGAGCGCCGTCAGCATGTGGTCGTAGAACGGGACGCCGGTGTCGATGTCGACCTGCCCGGTGCCGTCCAGGTCGAGTTCGATGACGATGTCGGATTCGCGGGTGCGGCGTTCGATGCGCGCCCAGCGCGTGCGGGTGTCGGTGGTGGTCATGGTGGTCCTAACGGAGTGGGGCTGGTATCGGAGTGGGGCTGGCCAGTTCCGTGACCGCGATCTGTGCGCTCGCCCGCAGAAAGGCGTCGTTTTCCTCGGCCAGTCCGGTGGTGGCACGCAGATAACCCGGGATGCCGACGTCGCGGATCAGCACGCCGGTGTCCAGGTAATGTCGCCAGGCGGCAGGCGCGTCGGCGAACTCGCCGAACAACACGAAGTTCGCGTCGCTCGGAATCACCCGAAAGCCCATGCCCCGCAACGCTGTCGACACCCGTTCCCGTTCGGCGATCAGGGTCGCGACGCTCCCGAGCGTGTCGTCGGCGTGCCGCAGCGCCGCCCGCGCGGCGGCCTGGGTGACCGACGACAGGTGGTAGGGCAGCCGCACCAGCAGCATGGCATCGACGAGCGCGGGGGTAGCGATCAGGTAGCCCAACCGGCCGCCGGCGAACGCGAACGCCTTGCTCATGGTGCGGGTGACGATCAGCTTGGTCGGGTACTCCTCGACCAGCGTCACAGCGCTGGGCTGCGAGGAGAATTCGCCGTACGCCTCGTCCACGATCAGGATGCCCGGTACCACGTCCAGCAGCTTGCGCAGGTCGTCGAGCGAAACACTCTGTCCGGACGGGTTATTCGGGCTGGCGATGAACACCACATCGGGTCTGCGCTCGACGACAGCGGCCACCGCCCGCTCGATGTCAAGGCTGAAGTCCTCGGCGCGAACCGTTTCCAGCCACTCGGTGCGGGTGGCGTCGGAGATGATCGGGTGCATCGAGTAGGACGGCACGAAACCGATCGCGCTGCGTCCGGGACCGCCGAACGCCTGCAGCAGTTGTTGCAGAATCTCGTTGGAACCGTTTGCTGCCCAGACGCTTTCGACCCCGATCCGAACGCCGGTCTGCACGGTCAGGTAGGCGGCGAGGTCGGTGCGCAGGGCCACCGCGTCGCGGTCGGGGTACCGGTGCAGATCCGCCGCGGCGTCGCGCACCGACCGCACCACGTCGTCGACCAGCGCCTGGGTCGGCGGGTGCGGGTTCTCGTTGGTGTTCAGCCGCACCGGCACGTCCAATTGCGGTGCGCCGTATGGGGTTTTTCCCCGCAGGTCATCGCGCAGCGGCAGGTCGTCGAGGCTAGGTTTGACGGTGCTCACCGCTCGAACCTCCGGCGTACCGCCTCGCCGTGCGACGGCAGGTCTTCGGCCTGCGCCAGCGCGACGACGTGACCGGAGACGTCCTTGAGGGCGGCCTCGGTGTAGTCGATGACGTGGATGCCGCGCAGGAACGTCTGCACCGACAGGCCGCTGGAGTAGCGAGCGCTACCGGCGGTGGGCAGCACGTGGTTGGAGCCGGCGCAGTAGTCACCGAGGCTGACCGGCGCGTAGCGGCCGACGAAAATGGCTCCGGCGGCGCGGATCCGGGCGGCGACCTGCGACGCGTCGGCGGTCTGGATCTCCAGGTGCTCGGCGGCGTAGGCGTTGACCACCTGCACGCCGGCATCGAGATCGTCAACCAGGATGATCTTGGACTGCGGACCGGACAGCGCGGCGCTCACCCGGTCGCGGTGCACCGTCGTCTGCAGTTGGGCGGCCAGTTCGGCCTCGGTGGCCTCGGCCAGCGCGACGCTCGGGGTGACCAGGACGCTGGCGGCCATCTCGTCGTGTTCGGCTTGGCTGATCAGATCGGCGGCCACGTGCGCGGGATCGGCGGTGTCGTCGGCGAGGATGGCGATCTCGGTGGGCCCGGCTTCGGCATCGATGCCGACCATCGAGCGGCAGAGCCGTTTGGCAGCGGTGACGTAGATGTTGCCGGGCCCGGTGATCATGTCGACCGGCGCCAGCGTCGCGCCGCCGGTGTCGGTGCCGCCATAGGCCAGCAGCGCCACGGCCTGCGCCCCGCCGACCGCCCAGACCTCGTCGACTCCGAGCAGCGCGGCCGCGGCCAGGATCGTCGGGTGCGGTAGCCCGCCGAAGTCGGCCTGCGGCGGGCTGGCCACTACCAGCGAGCCGACACCGGCTACCTGGGCAGGCACCACGTTCATGACCACGCTGGACGGGTAGACCGCGTTTCCGCCCGGCACGTAAAGGCCGACGCGTTCGACCGGTAGCCAGCGTTCGGTGACCGTAGCGCCGGGTCCGAGCGTGGTGGTGGTGTCACTGCGGCGCTGGTCAGCGTGCACGGCCCGGGTTCGCTCGATCATCACCTGCAGCGCGTCGCGGATGTCGCCGTCGAGGCCGCTCAGCGCGGCGTCCATCGCGGCCCGTGGCACCAGCACCGCCGAGGGCCGGACCCCGTCGAACTTCGCGCCGTATTCCAGCGCCGCCGCGACTCCGTGCTCGGCGACGGCCGCCACGATCGGTCGCACCGTCGGCAACACCGACTCCACGTCGACGCCGCCCCGCGGCAACGCCGTCCGCAGCCGCGCAGCCGTCAACTCCTGGCCCCGCAAATCCAAACGGGCCGGCAGCGCGGTCGATGTGGTCATATAAGCCATTGTCCCAGAGCAGCTCAAGTCGTTATCCGACCGGTAGTCTGCCGTTTGAACAGCGCAAGCCAGAAAATCGCCGGAGAAAGGGTTGAGCCGCCATGTCGGCAAAGGATCAGCACCCCAACAATGCACCGGGCGTTCCGATGGTCTACCCAGTGTGGTTCGAGAACCTGCAAGTCAAATACCTCAACCCGGCGCTCAAACCGATCGTGCGTTACCTGCCCGGCACCGCCACCATTTCCCATCGCGGGCGCAAGTCCGCAAAGCAGTACCAGACGATCGTGTCCACCTTCCGCAAAGGCAACCTGCTCGCGATCGCGCTGGGTCACGGCAAGACGGACTGGGTGAAGAACGTGCTGGCCGCCGGGGAGGCCGATGTCAACTACACCCGCCGTACAGTGCACATCACCAACCCACGGATCCTGGAGGCCGGCTCCAGCGCGGACGGGCTGCCCTTCCTGGCGCGAGTGCAGCTGCGCCGGATGGCGATCTTCGTCGCCGACATCGCCTGACAGGCGGGCGATCAGACCCTGGTGTAGACGGTCTTGCCGGTCATCGCCGGCCACACCGACGGCGCGTCCTCCCATGGGACCACGCGGTCGAGGACCGGCGACAGGTCCGCGCCCGCGGCCAGCAAATCCAGCACCGGCGGGATGGCGGCGCGGGCGTTCACCCGGCCGGTGACAAACCTCACACCGCGGGTGTACAGCGGCAGCAAACCTAAGTCGACCGGCTGGTAGTAGATCCCGGTGTCGGTGCACACACCGTCGGGCCACGTGGCCCGCAACGCCGCGGCCAGCAGTGCCGGATCGGCCGAGGTGTTCACCGTTACCGGATACGGATCCCACTCCTTGGCCGGCTTGGGCCGGTCGTACACCGTCGCGCCGAGCTTCTCGGCCGCCGCCAAGCGCTGGGCGTCGGTGTCGACATAGTCGACCTGCGCACCGAGCGCGGCCGCAAAGGCGGTGGCGTACAACCCGATTGACAGCCGGCCGACGACCAGCACCCGACGGTCGACGGCATCCAGGGCGGCCAACTCGTCCGCGAACGGCGCAACCGTGCGCCAGCCGTCCGGGATGTTGTCCGACAGGGACGCGATGGCCACCGGGTCGATCCCGTCGGGCACCGGTATCAACATCGCGTCGGCGTAGGGCACCGACACGAAATCCGACATGAATCCGCCGCCGTCCAGCCCGGCGATCGGCCCCATGCCGTACATCGCCAGCAACGGCAGCGAGGCGCACGAGCCGGTCACCCCGCGCTGGCACTCACGGCAGGTTCCGCAGTTGATCTGGAACGGCACGACCACCCGGTCGCCGACCTGCACGCTGGTAACAGCGTCACCGATCGCGACCACCTCGGCCACGCCCTCGTGACCCACGGCGTATCCCGGCGGCAGCGGCAGCCTGCCCTGCGAGACCGCCACATCCAGGTCGCAGCACGCCACCGCCAGCGGGCGGACCAGGGCCTGCTCGGGCTTCTCAATCGTCAGGTCCACCACCTCGCGCCATTCGTAGCGGCCGGGTTCGGTGTGTCGTAATTGCCTCATCCCAGCATTGTTGAGCAATCACTCAAGTAAAGCAAGTATCGTGTGGAATGTGCCTCGACCCGATCGCAGCCGCGCAGCCCTGATCGACACCGCCGCCACCCTGTTCCGGCGCCAGGGCTATGCCGCGACCGGACTCAACCAGATCCTCGAGGAGGCCGGCGTCAAGCCCGGATCCCTGTATCACCACTTCCCCCAGGGCAAGCAAGGGTTGGCCGCCGCGGTCGTCGACCACGTCGGAACGGGCATCGAACAACTCCTGCGCCAGTTGCTTGCCAGCGATCGTCCGGTGGCCGACGTCGTCGATCGCTGGATCGACGTACTGGTGGCGGGGCTGGCCAACGATCATCGCGACGGCTGTCCCGTGGAACCGCTGGCGACGGAGGCGGTCCATGCCAGCCCCGAGGTGCGCGCCGCCTCGGCGCGGGCGTTCCGGTCCTGGTGCGCGGCGATCGAGGAGCGGCTAGGGGCCGACGGCTGCTCTCCGATGCGCGCGGAACAGGCTGCGCTGGCGGTGGTTTCGCTGATCGAAGGCGCGCTGATCCTGTCCCGCACCACCGGGGAGGCGGCCGCGTTGCATGCCGCCAAGGCGGCGGCGCGCGCGTTGCTGACCGGTTAGTTACATATCTAGGCCGATATCGAGGACCCGAACCGAGTGGGTCAATGCGCCCACGGCCAGGTAGTCCACCCCGGTCCCGGCGTAGGTCTTGGCGGTCTCAAGACTGAGCCCGCCCGAGGACTCCAGCAGCACTCCCGGGGCGCGCGCATCCCGGCGCTGCACGGCCATCTGCGTCTGCCAAACCGGGAAGTTATCCAGCAAGATCAACTCGGGCTTCTCCACCAACACTTCGTCCAGCTGCTCCAAGGAATCCACCTCGACCTCGCAGGACAGCTTGGGGGCAGCGGCACGCACCGCGCGCAGCGCCTCCACCACCGATCCCGCCGCGGCGACGTGGTTGTCCTTGATCAGCGCGGCGTCGCCGAGCCCGAGCCGGTGATTGACGCCACCGCCCACCCGAACCGCGTACTTCTGCAGGGCGCGCAGGCCGGGCAGGGTCTTGCGGGTGTCGCGGACCTTTGCCTTGGTGCCCTGCACCGCTTCCACCCAGGCGGCGGTCACCGTGGCGATGCCGGACAGATGGCACACCAGATTCAGCATGGTCCGTTCGGCGGTCAACAGGCCGCGCGTTTCGGCCTGCACAGTCAGCAGCGGCTCACCGGCCTTCAGCCGCGCCCCGTCCTCGACTCGGGCCAGCACCTGGTAGCCGTCGCGGCCGATCACCTCGTCGAGCACTAGCAACGCGACCTCGACCCCGGCGACCACCCCGCACTCCCTGGGCACCATCGACGCCGTGGCCACCGCGCCGGCCGACACCGTCGCGAGCGTGGTGGCGTCCGGCCCGTAGCGCAGGTCCTCGTTGAGTCCGCGCCGAATGGTCTCGCGAGCGTCGGCCCGTTCGGCGTCACCGAGGAACATCAGCCCACCGCCGCCAGCGCTTCCAGTTGCACCGCGTTGCCGTCGGCGGCTAGCCGGATCAGTGCGCTGCGCCCCGGCTCGGCCCCGGACGACGGGTAATCGGCGCGGTGGTGGCAGCCCCGGCTCTCGGTGCGGGCCAGGGCGGCGGCGGTGACCGCGCGCGCCGCCAGGGTCAGCGCCACGTCTTCGACGTCGCGCCGGTCTGTCACCGGGCGAACCGGTGCGGCACTGAGCAATCCGGCCAGCCCCTGCAGCCCGGCGGCGTTCCGCTCGACCGAGGCGTCGCGGCTCATGGCCTGCTGCAAGTCGCTGCGCCGCAACGCGGTGTGGCGGGGCAGGTCGGGCCGCGCCAACCCGCTTGGCCGCCCCGCCAAAACAGCATGGGCGGCCGCAGCCTTGCCGGCGCGTCCACCGACCACCAAACCTTCCAGCAGGCTGTTGGAGGCGAGCCGGTTGGCGCCGTGCATTCCGGTGCGCGCGACCTCCCCCGCGGCGTAGAGCCCTGGCAGCTCGGTTTGGCCGTACACGTCGGTCACGACGCCGCCGCAGCTGTAGTGCGCCCCGGGAACGATCGGGATGGGCTGCCTTACCGGGTCGATACCGGCGTTGCGGCACGCGGCCGTGACGGTCGGGAACCGCGCCTCGAGGCCGGGGATGCCTCGCGCGTCGAGGTAGGCGCACCGGTCGCCGGTCGCCTTCAGCCTCGCGTCGATGGCCGCCGCCACGACGTCACGGGGGGCCAGGTCACCCATAGGATGCACCCCGGCGGTGATCGAATTGCCTTGACCGTCAAGCAGTATCGCACCCTCGCCGCGGAGGGCCTCGGTGATCAGCGGTCGCCGGCCACCGCCATCTACGGAATAGAGCATGGTCGGGTGGAACTGGATGAACTCGAGATCGCTGACCGCCAGGCCGGCCCATAGCGCCAGCGCGATGCCGTCACCGGTGGAGCCGTCCGGGTTGGTGGTCGCGCCGTAGAGGTGTCCCAGTCCGCCGGTGGCCAGGATCACCGAGGGGGCGCTGATGATGCCGGCGCCGTCCGCGCTGTTCACCAGTACGCCAGTCACCGCGGTGTCGTCGTGCAGCACCCGCAGGACAACGTGGCCGCTGCGGATGTCCAGCACCCGCCCGGCCTCATCGAGGGTGCGCTGCACCTCCGCGCCGGTGGCATCCCCACCCGCGTGCACGACGCGCCGGCGCGAATGGCCGCCTTCCCGAGTCACATCCCACCGCCCGGGCACGACTTCGTCGAATTGTGCTCCCTCACCGACCAATTCGCAGACCGCGCGGTAGCCGTCGGCGACGATTGAATACACCGCATCGGTGTCACACAAGCCCGCGCCCGCGGCCAAGGTGTCCGCGACGTGGGCTTCGATCGAGTCGTCATTGTCGGGCAGCACCACCGCGATGCCGCCCTGGGCGTAGTGCGTCGCCGTGACGCCCCGCGTCTGGGCCGCCTTGTTCAGCACGACGACACGACTGCCCGCACGGTGGGCCGCCAGCGCGGCCGCCAGTCCGGCGACGCCCATACCGATCACCACGACATCAGCGCCGTCGCGCCACAGCGGGGCCATCGTCATTCGCCACCGCCCGGCTGTCCGATCTCGATCATTCGCTGCACGCTGCGCCGGCCCGCCGCAGCGACGTCGGGGGCGACATGCACCTCGTCGGCACCTTCCACGAGGCATCGGAGCAGGGCCGCCGGGGTGATCATTTTCATGTACCGGCACGACGCGCGGTCATTGACCGCCTGGAAGTCGACTTCCGGGGCCGCCCGGCGCAACTGGTGCAGCATGCCAACCTCGGTGGCCACCAGCACCTTGCGGGCGCGCGTCTCGTGCGCGGCGTCCAGCATCCCGCCAGTGGACAGAATCTTGACCCGCTCCGCGGGGAAGGCACCCTCCCCCGCCAAGTACAACGCCGAAGTGGCACAACCACATTCGGGATGGACGAACAGCTCCGCGTCCGGGTTGGAGCGGGCCTGCTCGGTGAGTTCGTCGCCGTTGATCCCGGCATGCACGTGGCACTCACCGGCCCATACGTGCAGGTTGGTGCGACCGGTCTCCCGCCGCACGTGGGCACCGAGGAACTGATCGGGGCAGAACAGCACCTCGCGATCGGGGTCGATCGAGGCGACCACGTCGACGGCGTTCGACGACGTGCAGCAGATGTCGGTGAGCGCCTTGACCTCGGCGGTGGTGTTGACATACGAGACGACAACGGCGCCGGGGTGATCGGACTTCCACGCGCGCAGTTCGTCGGGCGTGATCGAGTCGGCCAGTGAACAGCCGGCCCGCTGGTCCGGAATCAGCACGGTCTTATCCGGGCTGAGGATCTTGGCCGTTTCGGCCATGAAGTGCACGCCGCAGAACACGATGGTGTCCTCGGGTGCCTCGGCGGCGATCCTGGACAGGGCCAGCGAATCCCCGACGTGGTCGGCAACGTCCTGGATTGCGGGCAACTGGTAGTTGTGCGCCAGGACGGTGGCACCCCGAAGCTCGGCCAGACGGCGAATCTCGGCTGCCCACTTCGCGTCTCCCTCGACTCCGGTGTAACCGGTTTGCGAGTCGATAATTCGGGAAGACATCTCGTCAGCGAACGTGACCGTGCGGGCCAGGACCGTCATTGGTGACTCCTTTCGCACCCAGGAGGTTTTCGACTTATAATCGAAAACATGCCCCATACTAGCACCGCCCACGAGGTGCTTGCGGTTGTGTTCCAGGTTCGGCCGGTCAACGGCGGCACCCGGAAGGACAAACCGCAGCTCAACGTGCTGTTATGGCAACGCGCCCGCGATCCCCAGCAGGGCGCGTGGTCACTGCCGGGTGGGCGGCTGCGCAACGACGAGGACATGAACAGCTCAGTTCGCCGCCAACTCGCCGAAAAGGTGGATGTGCGCCAACTGGCCCATCTGGAGCAACTCGCGGTGTTCTCCGATCCCGACCGGGTGCCCGGCACCCGAATGATCGCCTCCACCTTCCTGGGGCTGGTGCCCTCCCCCGCCACACCCGAGCTGCCCCCGGACACCCGCTGGCATCCGGTGGACTCGCTTCCGGTGATGGCGTTCGACCACGGCCCCATGGTTACCCACGCGCACGCCCGGCTGGTCGCCAAGCTCAGCTACACCAACATCGGATTTGCTTTGGCGCCAAAGGAATTCGCACTGTCGACGCTGCGCGACATCTACGGCGCCGCGCTGGGATACCAGGTCGATGCGACCAATCTGCAGCGCGTGCTGGCCCGTCGCAAAGTCATCACCCAGACCGGCACCATCGCCCAATCCGGGCGCAGCGGTGGCCGCCCCGCGGCCATGTACCGGTTCACCGACTCCCACCTGCGGGTCACCGACGAGTTCGCCGCGCTGCGCCCGCCGGGCGCAGCCGTGTGACGGGCAACACCGCGCGTTGGTTTCGACGAGCCGTCCAACACCTGTACATTGTCTAAGAGCTGTTTAAGAAACTGCTGGCGCTTGGCAGGCGCTGGTGCTGGAATCTGACTGGCCGGCGGCGCCGCTATCCCATCGGGGAAGAACGCGCGCGAGCACGCCGAGGCCTCGAAAGGAGCCTTGATGGTCGAGCTCGCCAAGGCAGTAGGCGCAACCGGCGCGGAGTGGATCGGGCGGGCGCCGCACGAGGAGCTGCAGCGGAAGGTCCGCCCACTGCTGCCCAAGGACGACCCCTTCTATCAGCCTCCGGCCGGCTTCCGGCACGCCGCCCCCGGCACCGTATTGCGCTCCCGCGACGTCGAGCTGGCATTCCTGGGCCTGATCCCGCAGCGCATCATCGCAACCCAGTTGCTGTACCGGACGACGGACATGCACGGCAACCCTGAGGCGACGGTCACGACGGTGCTGGTTCCCGCCGAGAAGGCGCCGGGCAAGCCCATCCCGCTGATCTCCTACCAGTGCGCGATCGACGCCATCACGTCCCGCTGCTTTCCCTCCTACGCGCTGCGCCGCCGCGCCAAGGCGATCGGGTCCCTGGCGCAGTTGGAGCTGCTGCTCATCTCGGCCGCGGTCGCCGAGGGCTGGGCGGTCTCGGTGCCCGACCATGAAGGACTCAACGGGCTGTGGGGCGCACCCTATGAACCTGGGTACCGGATCCTCGACGGCATCCGCGCCACGTTGAGCTCGGAGCGGTTCAACCTGTCCCCCGACGCGCCGGTGGGCCTGTGGGGCTACTCGGGCGGTGGGCTGGCCAGCGCCTGGGCCGCCGAACTGTGTGGGGACTACGCGCCCGAGCTGGACATCGTCGGCGCGGTGCTGGGCTCCCCGGTCGGCAACCTGGGGAACACCTTCCGTCGGCTCAACGGCAGCCTGCTCGCCGGGTTGCCGGCTCTGGTGGTCGCCGCCCTGGCCCACACTTACCCGGACCTGGACCGGATGATCAAGGAACACGCCAGTGACGCGGGCCGGGAGCTGCTGCTGAGCCTGGAGAAGATGACGACGGCCGAGGCCGTGGTCAAGATGGCACGCCTGGACATGGGCACCTTCCTCGACGAACCCCTCGAGGACATCCTGGCCACCCCCGCGGTGGCGCACGTCTTCGACAGCACAACCCTTGGCGTCGCGGTGCCGACGCCGCCGGTGCTGATCATCCAGGCCGTGCACGACTACCTGATCTCTGTCGACGACATCGACGTGCTGGCCGATTCGTATTCAGCGGGCGGCGCCAGCGTCACCTACCACCGCGACGCGTTCAACGAGCACATGCTGCTGCATCCGCTGTCCGCCCCGATGGCGCTGCGCTGGCTCATCGACCGCTTCGCCGGCCGGCCACTGACCGATCACCTGATCCGCACCAAGTGGCCCACCATGTTCAACCCGGTGACCTACGCCGGAATGGCGCGCCTCGGGATCATCGCGGCCAAGGTGATCACCGGCCGCAAGATCCACCGCCGCCCGCTTTAGTGCTGATCGGCCACCGGCGTCTGGGGCACTGACGGCAGCACCGCCGCCGGCCGATTGACCGGCGGATAGGCACCCAAGTCGTCGCGGACGGTCCCGGTGGCGCACAGGGCGTAGACGAGCGACGCGGCAGCGGTCGGCGACAGCAGCGTCGCGAGGATCTGCAGCGGCAGGTGGCCGAAGAACACCGGCGGCGCCTGCCGCACGTAGGTCAGCTGATGGTCGCCGCCGGACAACTGCACCGTGTCGAAATCAAGCGCGCCGTAGCGCAGCCGCACCAGCAATGCCCCCACGCCCGCCGCAGCGGCCGCCGCACCGATCAGGCCCACGGTCAACGCACCGACCATCTCAGGCCCCCGATGATCGCGCCACTGCCACACGGCGACGGCCGCCACCACGGCCAGCACCCCGAGCAGGCTCAGCAGCAGGAACGGCGCGACGAAGAAGTTCTGCGATTCGCTACCCAGGTACTCGTGCACCCGCTCGCCTTTGCGGCTGATTGCGACCACGGCGTGCACCGGCGGCGCGATCCATGCCCACAGGGCACCCACCAGCACTCCGCACGCCGTCAGGACCAGCATCACCACGCCGCTGGCGCGATTGCGGGAGGTATGCGGCCCCTCCGGCCCCGCCGGTTGCGGCCCCACGGGGCGCGGCAGCTCAGGTTGCGTGCCCTCCGGGTTCGGTACCTCGGGTTGCGGCACCTCGGAAACGGCGTCTTCGGTCATCGCTGCGCCTCCAGGTCCGCCGAGTCCACCTGGCCGTGCCGGGAACAGCGGGCCCACCACCCGTCCGGACGTACCTGCACGGTCATCCGGCGACCGCATTCGGCGCAGAAGCGCGGCGGCTCCAGACCGAGCTGGGCTGCCGTCGGCGTGGCAGACCCGGCCAACTCGCCGGTGTAGACGTTGTAGACGCCGGCCGCCACCGGACCGCCCAGCTCGCCAGCCACGATCAGCACCGGTTACAGGCTGGCATTGAGCGCCTTGATCGGCATCTGCAGATCCTCGAGGAGCTCGAGGTCGGCGTCGGCGGGACGCCCGAGCGTGGTCAGATAATTGCCGACGATCACGGCGTTGATTCCGCCCAGGATGCCCTGCTTGGCGCCGAGGTCGCCCAGGGTGATCTCGCGGCCGCCCGCGAACCGCAGCATGGTGCGTGGCAACGCCAGTCGGAAGGCGGCGACGGCCTTCAACGCCTCGCTGGCCGGCAACACCTCCAGGTCGCCGAACGGGGTGCCGGGACGCGGGTTGAGGAAGTTCAGCGGAACCTCGTGGGGGTCGAGTTCGGCCAGGTCGGCGGCGAATTCCGCCCGCTGCTCCAGCGTCTCGCCCATGCCCAGAATCCCGCCGCAGCACACCTCCATGCCCGCGTCGCGCACCATCGACAGGGTCTGCCAGCGCTCTTCCCAGGTGTGGGTGGTGACCACGTTGGTGAAGAACGAACGCGCGGTCTCCAGGTTGTGGTTGTAGCGATGCACACCCATGGCCGCCAGCCGGTCCACCTGCTCGGCCGTCAGCATGCCCAGCGAGCAGGCGATCTGGATGTCCACCTCGTTGCGGATGGCCTCGATGCCCGCCGCGACTTGGGCAAGCAACCGTTCGTCGGGCCCGCGAACCGCGGCGACGATGCAGAATTCGGTGGCCCCGGACTTCGCCGTCTGCTTGGCGGCCTCGACCAGGCTGGGTATGTCGAGCCATGCGCTGCGGACCGGGGACTGGAACAGCCCCGACTGGGAGCAGAAGTGGCAGTCCTCGGGGCATCCGCCGGTCTTCAGGCTGATGATGCCCTCGACCTCGACTTCGGGCCCGCACCAGCGCATCCGCACCTCGTGGGCCAGCGCAAGGAGTTCCTCGAGCCGGTCGTCGGCCAGCTGCAGCACCCGCAGCACCTGGTCCTTGCTCAGTCCCTTACCGCGTTCGAGCACCTGCTCGCGGGCAACGACAAGGATGTCGTCGCCGCTGGTGCCATCCGGGCCGGCATCGCTGGTCGGTCTGGTCGGCGCTTGGGTCACCGGGTACTCCCCTGCTTCTTGATCGCACGCGCATGGGCGATCCATGTTCAATGGCCGCGCCCTCAGGGCGGCTCGGGTGGAAAACCGTTCAGGTTAGGGTAACGGTCCCGACGACGACGGATGCCGCGCGGGCGTCCGTCGAGCCCTCGGGGCGTCACCCGATCCGGCCGGGTTGGAAGCCGGCGTGGGCATGCCTTCTCCACGCCGCGCAGTCCGGCGGCCAGCAGCACCGCGAAGGTCAGATACGGGTTGCACGCCGAGTCCGGGCTGCGCACCTCCACCCGTCGCGACGAGGTCTTGTGCGGCGTATACATCGGCACCCGCACCAGCGCCGAGCGGTTGGCCGCCCCCCAAGGAGGCCGCCGTCGGCGCTTCACCGCCGTGCACCAGGCGCTTGTAGGAGTTCACCCACTGATTGGTGACGGCGCTGATCTCCGACGCGTGTTCGAGGATTCCGGCGATGAACGACTTGCCGACATCGGAGAGCTTCAGCGGGTCGTCATCGTTGTGGAAGGCGTTGACATCGCCTTCGAACAGGCTCATGTGGGTGTGCATCGCCGAGCCCGCGTGCATGACCGAACGGCTTGGGCATTGAAG
>NZ_HG964936.1:2136234-2140898 GCF_000613245.1 Mycobacterium asiaticum DSM 44297 | reverse complement strand
TGTCGGCGTTGGGCTCACCGGGTACTCCCCTGCTTCTTGATCGCACGCGCATGGGCGATCCATGTTCAATGGCCGCGCCCTCAGGGCGGCTCGGGTGGAAAACCGTTCAGGTTAGGGTAACGGTCCCGACGACGACGGATGCCGCGCGGGCGTCCGTCGAGCCCTCGGGGCGTCACCCGATCCGGCCGGGTTGGAAGCTGGCCGTGCGGGTATGAATTCCTTATGACCGACCTGCATGTCGAGTATTTGGCCGACCACGGCATTTGGCTGGCCATACCCGCATTTCTACCGGCAGTGATCGTCGTTGGCGTGGTGCTATATATAGCGATGCGGAACCGGAAAAGCTCCAGCGAAAAGCAGGATTGACCGACGCCGCATTTGGGCATTACAGCTTCGTCCTAGTCAGCCGTGCGCAAACGGGAGGCGATCGCGGTGGAAATGTCGGTTGTTGCGGAGGCGCCAGCGGCTCGCGGTGCCGAACTGAGCCAGGTAATCGGGCTTTCAGTCGCTGCGCTGATCATCACACTGATCATGCTGGCCATCGGCTGGGCGCACCGCACCCGTCGGATCATGTGGCTGGAGAAATTCGCCGACTGGTTGGGCGTCAAATTCAGGCGTCCGTCCTGGGTGGCGCTGCCCGTGCTGGTATATACCACGTCGATCATCTGCGCCCTGTTCGGCTTCATTTGGGACGTCAGCTGGCACATCGGCGAAGGCCGCGATCCCGGGCCGCTGGCAAACCCTGCGCACTACTTCATCATCATCGGCCTGTTCGGCATTTTCCTCGGCGGCATGATCGCGATCGCGCTGCCGTTCGACGAGCCCGGACCGGCCCCGGTGCGCATCACCGACAACTGGCACGCCCCGGTCGGCGGCGTCCTGATGGCCGGCTGCGGGATGTACGCGCTGCTCGGTTTTCCGCTCGACGACATCTGGCACCGCATCTTCGGCCAGGACGTCACGCTGTGGGGCCCTACGCACCTGATGATGATCGGCGGCGCTGGGCTGTCGTTGTTCTCGGTGCTGATGCTGGAGTACGAAGGCGGCCGTGCACTGCCGGATGCGCCGCCGGAGAAGCCGTTCGTCCGGTTCTTGCGCTACCTGTCCTGCGGCGGGCTCCTGATCGGCCTGTCCGTCTACCAGATCGAATTCGACTTCGGCGTTCAGCAGTTCCGGCTGGCATTCCACCCGATGATGATCGCCGGCGTGGCGGCGCTGGCGTTGATCGTGGCCCGCATGACCCTGGGCAAGGGCGCGGCGATCATCGCCGCCCTATTCGCGATCGCGCTGCGCGGCGCCGTCGCGTTCACCGTTGGTCCGATCCTCGGGGCGCCGCACAACTGGTTCCCGCTCTACCTGGGGCCCGCTCTCGTGGTCGAGATCCTGGCGCTGACTCCGTTGTTCAAGCGGCCGATCGTCTTTGGTGCTGTCACCGGTCTTGCGGTCGGCACCATCGGACTCTGGTTGGAGTCGCTGTGGATCGGGGCGGTCTACCACTACCCGTGGCCGACCAGCATGTGGGGCGAGGCCTTGGCGATGGCGGTGCCGGTGGCAATTCTGATGGGCGTCTGCGGCGCGATGACCGGCATGGTGCTCACCGGCCAACCACTGCCGCGCCGCGCGATCGGCATCTCGCTGGTCGCCGCGACCGTCGTCGTGATCGGCGCGACGGTGGCCAATGGTCTGCACATCGTCATCCCGAGCCAGAACACCGCCACGATCAAGCTGACCGAGCTGCCCAGCGAGCCCGGCAAGCGGATGGTGTCCGCTGACGTCCAGATCAATCCCCCGGACATGATCAAGGACGACCCCGACTGGGTGTCGATCACGTCCTGGCAGGGGAAGATGGAGAACAACCGTGGTCTGTTGATCGACCGGTTGGAACGGGTAGGGCCCGGGCACTATCGCTCCACCGAACCCATCCCGGTCTGGGGCACGTGGAAGACGCTGCTGCGGGTGCAGGACGGCTACACCATGACGGCGGTGCCGATCTGGGAGCCGGCCGATGAGGCGATCCCGGCCCCCGAGGTGCCGGCTCAGCCGGAGATGACCCGCCCGTTCGTGTTCGAGAACACCATCCTGCAGCGCGAGCGGGATCCGAGCGCGCCGGAGTGGTTGTTCACGGTGGGCTCGATCCTCGTCCTGATCTTCACCTTGATGGTGATCGCCGCCCTGACCTGGGGCGCCGGCCGCATCAACGGTGAGACGACCCGGCCGAAGCGGGTGGAGGAGCAAAAGCACCCGTTGCCAGAAGCGGCGTAGCCCGATGACGGTTGGACGCACCCTCGTCACGGCGTGGGCGGGCTTGCTGATCTGCGCGCTGGTCGCCTGCGGCGGCAACTCGCCCAGCAAGGCCCCCGCCCAGGCCCTGACCATCGACGTCACGATCGCTAATGGCCAGGTCACCCCGACCAACGCCACGTTGCAGGCCAAGGTGAAGCAACAGATCGTTCTGCACGTCACCAGCGACGTCACCGACGAGCTGCACGTGCACTCGGTGCCCGACCACAAGTTCCAAATCGCGGCGGCACCGCATCAACAGTTCGAGTTCAGCGTCGATGTGCCCGGCAGCGTGGACGTCGAACTACACCACCTCAAGCGGACGATCGCCACGATCCAAGTCCAGCCGTGACGGACGCTCCCCCCGTGTCGGTGCTGGCGCACGGCTTGGGCGGGTCGAACGATCTCCCGGTGCCGTACACGTTCGCGCTGATAGGCGCGGCCTGGGCGCTGACCTTCACGTTCGCGTTGGTCGCGCTGGCCTGGAAAAAACCGCGGTTCGATCCGGACAAGCCCGGACACGCACTTCCGGACGCGGTGACCGCCGCGGTTGATTCGCGCGTGGTCCGGTGGATCGTTGGGGGCCTGTCCTTCCTCTTCGCGGTCTGGGTGCTGATCGCTGGGGTGTGGGGGCCGCAGAACCAGGCCAATGGGCTGCTCGGCGCGTTCTACGTGCTGCTGTGGGTCGGGTTGGTCGCCTTGTCGCTGTTCTTCGGGCCGGTCTGGCGGGTGATCTCGCCGGTCCGGACCCTGTATCTGCTGGTGCGCCGCGGCCTGCCGGAGCGGCTCAGCCGGCCGCGGTGGACATATCCGGAGCGCTGGGGGTACCGCCCCGCGGCGTTCGGGCTCTTCGCGTTCGTCTGGATGGAACTGGCCAGCCCGGACTCCGCCTCGCTGACCGCGGTCAAGACGTGGCTGTTGGTCTATACCGCGGTGTTGTTCGTCGGGGCCTGGCTGTGTGGCCAACGGTGGTTCGCCCGGGTCGACCCATTCGGCGTGTACAGCATGGCCGTGTCCCGGCTCTGCCCGTTCTGGCGCAACCGCGAGACCGGCAAGATCGTCATCGGCAATCCGTTCGATCACCTGCCGTCGCTGCCGGTGCGCCCGGGCGTGGTGATGATGCTGGCGGTGCTGCTCGGGTCCACCGCCTTCGACAGCTTCTCGGCGGCACCGACCTGGCGCAATTTCGCCGACGGTATTGCCCGGGACGCCCACGGGGTGCCGGAGACGCTGACCTCGTCGGCGCTGCGCACGGCCGGGTTGCTCGTCTTCATTTCGGTTGTCGCGGTGACGTTCACGCTGGCGGCTCGCGCCACGGGCGGCGTCGATGCGGAACAGCGCCGGGCCCTGCCGGGCCAGATGGCGCACTCACTGATCCCGATCGTGGTCGGCTACATCTTCGCGCACTACCTGACTTACCTGGTGGAGCGCGGGCAGCAGGCCGTGATCGCGCTGGCCGACCCGCTGGGCCGCGGGTGGAACCTGCTCGGCCTGGCGGATGCGCATGTCGCGTATGTGCTCTCGACGCACCCCGCGGTGCTCTCCACGATCAAGGTGGCCTGCGTGGTGACCGGGCACATCGTGGCCGTCATCGCGGCGCACGACAAGGCGCTGCGGCTGCTTCCCAAAGACCATCAGCTCACCGGCCAGCTCACCATGATGCTGGTGATGGTCGGTTACACGTTCATGGGTCTGTACCTACTGTTCGGCGGATGACACCCAAAACCGACCAATCGCAGGTAAACCGCGCAAAAACAGGTATTGCCGTCCGGAGCCCGTTACCATCGCCCCAGCCGCATGGGAGGTAACTCATGTCTTATCTGGTCGCAATTCCCGACGTGATGACACTCATGGCGTCAGACCTGGCGAGTATCGGAACGACTCTCGGTGCCGCCAACGCGGCGGCCTCCGCGCACACCACCGCTCTGGTGAGCGCGGCCGGCGACGAAGTCTCGGCTGCCGTCAGCACCGTATTCGGCGCCCACGCGAACCAATACCAAGCGGTCAGCGCCCAAGCGGCCGCTTTCCATGAGCAGTTCGTCCGCGCGTTGAATGCGGGTGGGAACCTTTATGCCGCGGCCGACGCCATCAATGCCTCGCCTCTGCAGGTAGCACTGGACGCCGTGAACGCGCCGGCCCGGGCATTGCTGGGTCGTCCGCTGATCGGTGATGGCGCCAACGGCGTGACACCGGGCCAAGCCGGGGCAGCCGGTGGGCTGCTCTGGGGAAATGGCGGCAATGGGGCTGCCGGCGACCCTGGCCAGCGGGGCGGCAACGGCGGGGCCGCTGGACTGCTCGGCAATGGCGGGGCAGGAGGTGCCGGGCGGTAGCGGCGCCCCGGTCGGGGACCGGGCCGGGCGAATAGGTCGGGCCGTCCCTTCGTT
>NZ_HG964936.1:1963669-2136055 GCF_000613245.1 Mycobacterium asiaticum DSM 44297 | reverse complement strand
CGACGGCGCTCTGGGTGGCACCGGCGGTAACGGTGGCATCGGCGGCGGTACCAGCGGCAAAGGCGCTAACGGCGGCAACGGCGGCAACGGCGGCGACGGCGGCGACGGCGGCGACGGCGGGATTGGCGGAAACGGCGGCGCCGGTGGTGCCGCGGGACTGTTCGGCAACGCGGGCGCCTTCGGAAGCGGCGGCGGTGCGGGTAACGGCGGCGCTGCGGGAGGTGGCGGTCCAGCAGGTACGGGCGGCCCCGGCGGCACCGGCGGGATTGCCACAGGTCTGGCCGGCAGCGACGGGCAGGTGGGCGCCGACGGCATTTCCGGTTCAGTTGGCACGCCCGGGCAATCCGGTTAACGTCAGCCGAGCTGATACTCGACGCGTTTGTCACCATCCCACCGGCGCAACCCGGTGAAGTGGCCGTCGAGCTGGACCGGTCGCCCGGCGACCTCCACCGCCTGGCCCAGAAAGGCGCCGTCGAGCCGGCGGGCCAGCGTGACATGCGCGCTCCACTGCCCCGGCAGGCTGTTGGCCATCGGCTCAGGCAGCAGATGCGGCCCGCACAACCGATGGACCTCGGCATGCAGATCCATTAGCTGTCTGGATGGCAGCACCAGGCGGGTCAACACGACATTGCCACGACCGAATATCAGCGGCGCCCCGACCGCGCAGCGCAGCGGCAGCCGCCGCACCACCGGGCCGAGTAGCTCGTCGACGTCGGCGTTGATCCGCTGCGATACCGCCACCGTCACGTGCGGCCGGCCGGGCGGTACTCGGGCGGGTATGCCCGCGGCGGCCAGCTTGTCCCACATCCGCCGTAGTGCGGCCTCGGTGTCAGGGTCGAAGAGCAGCTCGATCGAATGCGCCATCAGCGGACCAACGTGCTGACCCAGTCGCGGTCGAACGCCACCGCGCTCAGCGCGGCGAAGTCCACGCCGGCGGCCGCGGCCCCTTCGGGCAGCGCGGCGCGCACCGGCGCCAGCCTGTCCAGCTCCGCCCGGTTTGAGGCCTCTACCGGCCCGGGCTTCGCCGGCCAGCTGCCGATCACCAGGCCCGCACACGAAAGGCGCCGTGCCGCAAGGGCTTCCAGGGTGAGCGCGGTGTGGTTGAGGGTGCCCAGCCCCGCGCCGACCACGACCAGCGCCGCGGCGCCCAGGTCCACCGCGAGATCCCGCAACGTGTAGCCGCCGTCGGCAAGCTGGACCAGCACTCCCCCGGCGCCCTCGACGAGGGTCAAGCGCCCGGGCCCGTCGACACCGCGGACCAGCTGCAGCAGCTCGTCGTGGGTGGGCAGCGGCGTCCCAGCCAGCTCGGCGGCGGCGGCGGGGGCCATGGGCAGCGGATACCGGGCCAACCCGACCAACCCGGCGACTCCGGACAAGCGGGCGATCTCGGCGAGGTCGTCGTCGCCGTCGCGGGTGCCGGTCTGCACAGGTTTGCACACCGCCACATCAATGCCGGCCTGCCGGGCGTGGGATGCCAACGCAGCGGTGGCGACTGTCTTTCCGACACCCGTGTCGGTCCCGGTGACGACCAGGACGGTCAAGGGCGGCGGGCCTCGGCGAGAACGTCGGTCAGCACCCGGCGGGCAAGTTCGAGTTCGTCGGCGCTCAGCGAGGCACGCGCGGTCAGCCGCAATCGGGATGTCCCGACGGGAACCGTCGGGGGCCGGAAGCAGCCCACCTTCACCCCGGCGTCCAGACAGGCTGTAGCGGCCGCCAGCGCCACCTCGGGATCGCCGAGGATCACCGACACCACCGCCGACTGCGGGACCTCGGCAACGTCGCACGCCCGGGCCAGCTCGCGGGCATGCCGGAGCACGGCACCCGGCCGCCAGGGTTCGGCCTGCAGGATCCGCAGCGCCGCCAACGCGGCACCGAGCGCGGCCGGGGCCAGGCCGGTATCGAAGATGAACGGCCGGGCGGCGTCGATCAGGTGCGCCCGCACCGCCGGCGGCCCCAGCACCACCCCACCCTGGCTGCCGAGCGCCTTGGACAGGGTCGTCGTCATCACGACGTCGGGCGCACCGGCCAGGCCCACCTCGTGCAGCAGTCCGCGCCCACCGCCCCGCACGCCTAGGCCGTGCGCCTCGTCCACAATGAGCAGGGCGCGGTGCCGCCGGCACACTTCGTGCAATTCCCGCAGCGGGGCCAGGGCGCCGTCGGCGCTGAACACCGAGTCCGTGATGACCACCGCGCGCTCTTCGGCGCGCGTCGCCAGGGCAGTCTCCACCGCGCCGACGTCGCGATTCGGCGTCACCACCACCCGCGCCCGGGACAACCGGCAGGCGTCCACCAGGGATGCGTGCGAATAGGCATCGGACACCAGCAGCGAACCCGCGCCGGTCAGGCTCACCACCGCGCCGAGGTTCGCGGTGTAACCCGAGGAGAACACCAAACCCGTTGCCGCCCCGACATATTCGGCAAGCTCGGTCTCAAATTGCTGGTGCAGTTCGGTGTCGCCGGTGACCAGGCGCGAGCCGGTGGCACCGGCACCCCAGACGCGCAGCGCCTGCACACCGCCCTCTATGACGTCGGGATGCTGGGAAAGTCCCAGGTAGTCGTTGGAGGCGAGGTCCAATTCGGTGGCCACGGCGGGACGCGGCCGCAGGGAGCGGCGCAGTCCGGCTTCGCGGCGCTGGGACTCCACCGCGTCCAGCCAGGCCAGCGGGGAGGTCGTTTCGATCGGTGCCATCGCGGTTCAGCCTACGAGGCGCGCGACCTGCACCATCGCCGAGGTGATCTGCGCGATCTCGACGGGCGTACAGATGTAGGGCGGCATCACATAGATCAGGTTGCGGAAGGGCCGCAACCACACGCCGCGGTCGATGGCCGCGGGCGTGACGACGGCCAGATCGACCGGGCGGTCGCACTCGATGACGCCGATGCCGCCGCAGACCCGCACGTCGGTAACCCCGGGCACAGCCCGGGCGGGTTCCAGCCCCGCGACCAGTTCCCCGCCGATCTCGGCGACCCGCGACCGCCAGTCCTGGCTCAACAACAGCTCCACGCTGGCTACCGACACCGCACACGCCAGCGGGTTGGCCATGAATGTCGGGCCGTGCATAAGCGCACCCGCCGCGCCGGCGCTGATGGTGTGTGCGATCTCGGCGGTGCACAGGGTCGCAGCCAGGCTGAGGTACCCGCCGGTGAGCGCCTTGCCGACGCACATGATGTCCGGGCTCACGTCGGCGTGGTCGGCGGCGAACAACTCGCCCGTGCGCCCGAAGCCGGTGGCGATCTCGTCGAAGATCAGCAACACCTGGTGCCGGTGGCAGATGTCGCGTAGGTCGGCCAGGTATTGCGGGTCATGGAAGCGCATCCCGCCCGCGCCCTGCACGACGGGTTCGACCACCACCGCGGCCAGTTCGGCCGCGTGCCGGGCCAGCTGCGCCTCGAACGCGGCACTGTAATCCGGGTCGTACTCGCGCGGTACCTGCGGTGCGAAGACCTGCTCGGCCAGCACGTCAGTCCACAGCGAGTGCATGCCGCCGTCGGGATCACAGACGCTCATCGGGGTGAACGTGTCGCCGTGATAGCCGCCGCGCCAGGTCATCAGCCGGTGCTTGCCGGGGCGGCCAAGACTGCGCCAGTACTGCAACGCCATCTTCACGGCCACCTCCACCGACACCGACCCCGAGTCGCTGAAGAACACCGTCTCCAGTCCCTCCGGTGTCACCTGCACCAACAGCCGGGCCAGCCGGGCGGCGGGCTCGTGGGTGAGGCCACCGAACATGACGTGGTTCATGGTGGCCAACTGCGCGGTCATCGCCGCGTCCAGCACCGGGTGGCCGTGGCCGTGGATGGCGGTCCACCAGGAGCTCATCGCGTCGATCACCTCGACCCGCTCATCCTCCCGAACGAGGGTCAGCCGGGTCCCGTGCGCGCCCACTGCGACCACGGGGGCGACGGCTTCCGCCCCGATGGTGCTGTAGGGGTGCCACAGATGGGCGGCGTCGATCGCGCTGATCTGCGCAGGCGTCAGCTTGGACCCGGGCGTTCCGGCCGCTGCCATGGAAGCCGAGACTAATGCAGCCGCAAGGCCCGCCGACCCCCCATCGGTTCGCAGAAAAGCGGTTCATCGGGAAGCATGCAGGACATGACCGCGCCTGAAGAGACCCCGGACACGCACACCGAGGCGGAGCAATCGGCGGACAAATCCGAGCTCCGGATCATCAGGCTGCGGTTGGTTCCCTGGGACGTCATCACCATGTTGGTCCTGCTGGCGCTGCTGATCACGGCGGTCACCATGACCAGTTGGCCGACGCGGCTGTTCGCCTTCACCGAGACCGTCTGTCAAGGCGAAGAGTGCGGAATGGTGCCTTTCGGCGTCGACTACTACATCTATCCGCTGGTGTGGGGCGGGGTCGGCGCAGCGGCAACCGCAGCTTTGCTGGGCCCGATTGTCTCCTTGGTCAAGGGCTGGTTCATGTCCTTCTGGCCGATCGTCTCGGTCGGTGTCCTGAGTTTGGCCTCAGTGGTCGGTCGAGCCCTCACCGATTTCAGCAGCAACTACTGGCATTAGGCAGCCCGGAAAGCATCACGCGGCGGCAACGTCTTTGAGACCGAAATCACAACCGCCGTCACGGAATTGGCCCTGCTAGTCACCGTCCGGTCACGTTACGACAAAGAATGTTTGCCGCGTCTGGCGGTCGCTAATCTCTGTTGCCAAAGTGTCTGTAGTGACTGGTGTGAATAGAACGGGCTGACTGCGCCGTTCACCTCACCAAGTGTCATCCAGCGGCGCTCGGCCCCGACGTGGCGGCCGGTCTGGAAGGGCAGCGGATGCGCGGACTACGCGCTGAGGCACAGAGGGGCCGCGAGGCCTCAGGAAACGAGGGAACGACATGAAACGCGTCTACGCCTTGGCGGTCGGCTTGGCCATGCTGGCCGCACCCATGGTGACCACCACCGGGCTGGCGGCAGCCGATCCCTACACCCGGGCCTCGGACTATCAGCAGCTCGCCGACACCGTCATCGCGCGCGGACTCTCCCAGCGCGGTGTGCCGTTCTCCTGGGCCGGCGGGGGTGTCACGGGCCCCACACGCGGCACCGGGTCGGGCATCAACACCGTCGGGTTCGACGCGTCGGGCCTGATGCAGTACGCATATGCCGGTGCCGGGCTCAAGCTGCCGCGGTCGTCGGGCCAGATGTACCGGATCGGCGAGAGGGTGCTGCCCCAGCAGGCCCGCAAGGCTGACCTGATCTTCTACGGTCCCGAAGGCACCCAGAGCGTCGCCATGTACCTCGGCAACGGTCAGATGCTCGAGGTCGGCGATGTGGTCCAGGTCTCGCCGGTGCGCAGCAGCGGGATGACGCCGTACCTGGTCCGCATCCTGGGCGCACAGACGGTACCGGCGGCGCCAGCACCCGCCCAGCAGGCACCCGTCCAGCAGGCGCCGGCCCAGCAGGTTCCCGGGCAGCAAGCACCGGCCCAGCAGGCGCCGCTGCAGCAGGTTCCGGGACAGCAGGCACCGGCCCAGGCGGTTCCGGGCCAACAGGCACCCGCCCAGCAGCTACCAGGACAGCAGTTGCCGGCTCAGCAGGCCCCGGCGCTGCAAGCGCCGGCGCAGCAAGCTCCGGCGCAACAGCTTCCCGGTCAGCAGGCGCCGCTGCAGCAGCCGCCGGTGCAGCAACTGCCGACCCAACAGGCGCCACTGCAACAGCAGGCGCTCACGCCGCAGGCGCCGGCGCAGTTGCCCGGCCAGCAGGCGCCGTTGCAGCAGGTACCCGCCCAGCAGGCACCCGCGCAGCCGGTCCCGACGCCGCCGTTGCAGCTGGTGCCGGTGCAGCCGGTTCCAGCAGCCCCGGGCAGGTAACCGCCGGAAACTCCCCGCACCACCGCCACTCGCTCCCTCGCCGCCGGCACCGCCGTCCAGCGAGAGCATGAACGCCTCGCCCGAACGAGCGCTCAGGAGCGAGTGGCGGTTTTCGGTAAGTTAACGGTGATCATGCAGACGCAGACACCGCCTTCCAGACCGGCTACCAGCGGGGAGCCGGGCGGTATGGGGACCCGGTCTTCGGGTTTCTACCGGCACGACCTCGACGGCCTGCGCGGGATCGCGATCGCGCTGGTCGCGGCCTTCCACGTCTGGTTCGGGCGCGTGTCTGGCGGCGTGGACGTCTTCCTGGCCCTGTCCGGATTCTTCTTCGGCGGCAAGGTGTTGCGGTCCGCGCTCGCCGGCTCCCTGTCGCCGGTGACCGAAGTGGTGCGGCTTATTCGCCGGCTGGTCCCGGCCCTGGTGGTGGTGCTCGCCGGGTGCGCGCTCCTGACTGTCCTGATCCAGCCGCAGACCCGATGGGAGACGTTCGCCGACCAGAGTCTGGCCAGCCTGGGCTACTACCAGAACTGGGAGCTGGCCAACTCGACCGCGGACTACCTGCGCGCCGGCGAAGCCGTGAGCCCGCTGCAGCACATCTGGTCGATGTCGGTTCAAGGCCAGTTCTATTTGGCCTTTCTGATTTTGGTGGCGGGGAGCGCATACCTGCTTCGCGGAGTGCTGGGCAAGCACCTGCGGACCTTCTTCGTGGTGCTGTTGACCGCTTTGACGGTGGCCTCTTTCGTCTACGCGATCATGGCCCATAACGAATATCAACCGGTCGCCTACTACAACAGTTTTGCGCGGGGCTGGGAGCTGTTGCTGGGTGCGCTGGTCGGCGCCGTAGTCCCCGTCATTCGGTGGCCCATGTGGTGGCGGACGGCCGTGGCCATGGTGGCGCTGGCCGCGATCCTGTCCTGCGGCGCGCTGATCGACGGCGTCCAAGAATTCCCGGGTCCGTGGGCGCTGGTGCCGGTGGGCGCCACCATGCTGATGATCCTGGCGGGGGCGAACATGCAGGCTCGCCCGGACACGCGCGACCGGATGCCCGCGCCCAGCCGGATCCTGGCGGCCGGTCCGCTGGTCACGCTCGGAGCGATGGCCTATTCGCTGTACCTCTGGCATTGGCCGCTGCTCATCTTCTGGCTCGCCTACACCGGCCACAAGGACGCCAACTTCATCGAAGGCGCCGCGGTGCTGCTGGTATCCGGTGTGCTGGCCTACCTGACCACCCGACACGTCGAGGACCCGCTGCGCTACCGGGCCAACGCGCCGCGCCCCGCGCCGGTCGCCTGGCGGCAGCGACTGCGCCGGCCCACTATGGCGCTGGGATCGATCGTGGCGCTGTTAGGCGTCACACTGACCGCCACCTCGTTCACCTGGCGCGAGCACCTGGTGATCGAGCGTGCGTCGGGCAAGGAGCTCAGTGGCCTGAGCCCCAACGACTATCCCGGCGCACGGGCGCTGGTGAACCACGTGCGGGTGCCGTCCCTGCGGATGCGGCCGACCGTGCTCGAGGTCCAGGAGGACCTGCCCGCCTCCACCAGGGACGGCTGCATCAGCGACTTCGCCAACCCGGCCGTCGTCAACTGCACCTACGGCGACGACAACGCTCCTCGGACCATCGCCCTGGCCGGCGGCTCGCACGCCGAACACTGGCTGCCCGCGCTGGACCTGCTGGGCCGGCTGCATCACTTCCGGGTGGTGACCTATCTCAAGATGGGCTGCGCGTTGTCCACCGAACAGGTGCCCCTGATCATGGGCAACAACGCTCCTTACCCGCAGTGCCGGGAATGGGTGGAGACGACGATGGCCAAACTGGTCAGCGACCGCCCCGACTATGTGTTCACCACCTCGACCCGGCCGTGGAACATCAAGCCCGGCGACGTCATGCCCGCCACCTACATCGGGATCTGGCAAACGTTCTCCGACAACAACATTCCGGTTCTGGCGGTCCGGGACACCCCGTGGCTGGTCAAGAACGGCCAACCGTTCAACCCGGCCGACTGCCTGGCCAAGGCCGGCAACTCGACGTCCTGCGGGATCAAGCGCAGCGAGCTGCTCTCCGATCGCAACGGCACCCTGGATTTCGTCGGGCAGTTCCCGCTGCTGAAGCCGCTGGATCTGTCCGACGCGATCTGCCGTCCGGACCTGTGCCGCGCCGTCGAGGGCAACGTGCTGATTTACCGTGATCCTCATCACCTGACGGCGACCTACATGCGCACGTTGGCGCCTGAGCTAGGCCGGCAGATCGCGGCAATCACCGGCTGGTGGTGACGACAACCTCCGGTCGCGACGCCTCACGATTAAGGTCGAGTAATGGCTTCGACCGAGCGAAAGAACGAAAGTCCTTTTGACGAGGCCGACACGTCGCCCGCTCTGGCGACGGTTTGGCCGGGCGCGCCTTTCCCCCTCGGCGCCACGTATGACGGTGCCGGCACCAACTTTTCGTTGTTTTCCGAGGTGGCCGACCGGGTCGAGCTGTGCCTGATCGCCAAGAACGGCACCGAGACCCGGATCAATCTCGACGAGGTCGACGGTTACATCTGGCACTGTTACCTACCGAACATCACCCCCGGCCAGCGGTACGGATTCCGGGTGCACGGCCCGTTCGACCCGGATGCCGGGCTGCGGTGTGACCCCAGCAAGCTGCTGCTCGACCCGTACGGCAAATCGTTTGTCGGTGACTTCGAGTTCAGCCAGGCGCTGTACTCCTACGACCTGGCGGTCGCAGCCGAGAACCCGTCGGAGACCGGCACTCCCCCGATGGTCGATTCATTGGGCCACACCATGACCTCCGTGGTGATCAACCCGTTCTTCGACTGGGCATCGGACCGCGCGCCGTGCACGCCGTACCACGAGACGGTGATCTACGAGGCGCACGTCAAAGGCATGACCCAGACCCATCCCGCCATCCCGCACGAACTGCGCGGCACCTATGCCGGGTTGTCGCACCCGGCGATCATCGACCATCTGAAGTCACTCAGTGTCACCGCCATCGAACTGATGCCCGTTCATCAGTTCATGCACGACCACCGGCTGCTGGACTTAGGCCTGCGAAACTACTGGGGTTACAACACCTTTGGCTTCTTTGCCCCGCACTACCAGTACGCGGCCGCCCGCAAGCCCGGTGGCGCGGTGGCGGAGTTCAAGTCGATGGTGCGCACGTTCCACGAAGCGGGCATCGAGGTCATTCTCGACGTCGTCTACAACCACACCGCCGAGGGCAACCATCTCGGCCCGACCATCAACTTCCGCGGCATCGACAACGCCGCCTATTACCGCCTCGTCGACGGGGATCTGCGGCATTACAAGGACTTCACCGGCACCGGAAACAGCCTCAACGTCCGGCACCCGCACACGTTGCAGCTGATCATGGACTCGTTGCGGTACTGGGTGCTCGAGATGCACGTCGACGGATTCCGCTTCGATCTGGCCGCCACGCTGGCGCGCGAGTTCTACGACGTCGACCGCCTGTCAGCGTTTTTCGACCTGGTGCAGCAGGATCCGGTGGTCAGCCAGGTCAAACTGATCGCCGAGCCGTGGGACATCGGTGAAGGCGGTTATCAAGTCGGGAATTTCCCAGGTTTGTGGACCGAATGGAACGGGAAATACCGCGACACTGTGCGCGACTACTGGCGGGGCGAACCCGCAACCCTTGGCGAGTTCGCTTCCCGGCTGACCGGGTCGTCGGACCTCTACGAGGCGACCGGGCGGCGCCCCAGCGCCAGCATCAACTTCGTCACCGCCCACGACGGATTCACCCTGCACGACCTGGTGTCTTACAACGAAAAACACAACGAGGCCAACGGCGAAGACAACCGCGACGGCGAAAGCCACAACCGGTCGTGGAACTGTGGCGTGGAAGGCCCGACCGACGATCCCGACATCGTCGAGCTGCGCTGCCAGCAGATGCGCAACTTCTGGGCCACCCTCATGGTGAGCCAGGGCACGCCGATGATCTCCCACGGCGATGAGTTCGGCCGCACACAGCAGGGCAACAACAACGTGTACTGCCAGGACTCTGAGTTGTCCTGGATGGACTGGTCGTTGGCGGAGAAGAACGCCGACCAGCTGATGTTCGCCAAACGGGTCACGAGGCTGCGCAGGAAACACCCGGTGTTCCGCCGCCGCCGATTCCTCAAGGGCGGGCCCTTGCGCACTGGCGCCGAAGTGCACGACATCGCCTGGCTGACCCCGACCGGCGAGGAGATGACCGAGCAGGATTGGGACAACGACTTCGGCAAAAGCATCGCGGTGTTTCTCAACGGTCAGGCCTTACCCGAACCCAATCGGCGTGGCGAGCGCATCGTCGACGACTCGTTCCTGCTCTGCTTCAATGCCTACGACCAGGAGGTCACCTTCGTCATGCCCCACGGTGACTATGCGCGGCAGTGGACGGTGGAGCTAGACACCACCAGCCCGACCGGCGCGGCCGAGCGGGTCGTCAGGAACGGCGAGGAAGTCTCGCTGGCCGGCCGTTCCGTGCTGATTCTACGTAAGACGTTGTGACACATGCCTTTTCCAGTCTCAGCAACCTATCGGTTGCAGTTGCGCGGCGCGTCTAGCGGTTTCGCGTTCACCCTTGCCGACGCCGAGAATTTGCTCGACTACCTCGATGAACTCGGGGTGTCGCATCTGTACCTGTCGCCGATCCTGACCGCGGTTAGCGGCTCGTCGCACGGCTATGACGTCACCAACCCGGAGACCGTGTCCGCCGACCTCGGCGGGCCGGAGGGCCTGGCCCGGCTGGCTGACGCGGCACGCGCCCGCGGTATGGGATTGATCGTCGACGTCGTACCCAATCACGTCGGTGTCGACAAACCCGAGCAGAACGCATGGTGGTGGGATGTGCTGCGGCACGGCCGGGACTCCGAGTATGCGTCGTTCTTCGACATCGACTGGACCCTGGACGAATCGGGGCGAATCATCCTGCCGGTGTTGGGATCTGACGGCGACGTCGCGGATCTGACCGTTGACGGCGACCTACTGCGACTGGGTGATCTGGCGTTTCCGATCGCGCCGGGCACTGGGAGCGGGACCGGGCCGGAGGTGCATGACCGCCAGCACTACCGGCTGGTGGGCTGGAAGAGCGGGGTGGTGGGATATCGCCGCTTCTTCTCGATCACCTCGCTGGCCGGGTTGCGCCAGGAGGATCGCAAGGTTTTCGACGCCAGCCACGCGGAGGTCAAGCGCTGGGTTGACGAGGGCCTGGTGGACGGTGTGCGGATCGACCACCCCGACGGTTTATCCGATCCTGCAGGCTATTTGACGTGGTTACGGGAGTTACTGGGGCCGGACGCCTGGATCGTGATCGAGAAGATCCTGGCCGTCGACGAAGCCCTGGAGCCGACGCTGCCGGTGGCCGGCACTACCGGCTACGACGTGCTGCGGGAGGTGGGCGGTCTGTTCATCGACCCCAGTGGGGCGCCGGCGCTCACCGCGCTGGTCGAATCCGCCGGGGTGGACTACGACGAAATGCCGCAGCAGTTGGCCGAATTGAAGATCCAGGCAGCGACGGAAACCCTCGGCAGTGAGCTCGCCCGGCTGCGACGCAGCATCGTGGCGACCGCCAAGGCCGACGATCCGCTACTGCCGGATGCGATAGCAGCGCTGCTCACCCACATCGACGTCTACCGTTGCGACTACCAGGGGCTGGCGGCGACACTGCCCACGGCGTTGGCCGAAACGCAAGCAGCGCAACCGGAATACGGTCCCGCGCTGCAAGTGCTGGCCGCCGCGCTGGCCAACGGGGGTGAGCCGGCGACCCGGCTGCAGCAACTGTGCGGCGCGGTCACCGCCAAATCCGTCGAGGACTGCCTCTTCTACCGCGACGCACGCCTGGTCTCGCTCAACGAGGTCGGCGGCGAACCGCACCGTTTCGGCGTCGGCGCCGCCGAGTTCCACCAGAGTGCGGTGACCCGCGCCCGCCTGTGGCCGCAGGCGATGACCACGCTCACCACCCACGACACCAAGCGAGGCGAGGATGTCCGCGCCCGGATCGGCGTGCTTTCCCAGGTCCCGTCGTTGTGGGCGGAGTTTGTCGGGCGCTGGGAGATTCAGGCTCCCTCCCCCGACCCGGCGACCGGACAATTCCTGTGGCAGAACATCTTCGGCGTCTGGCCGGTCAGCGGCGAAATCACCGATTCGCTGCGCGAGCGGCTGCACGGCTACGCCGAAAAGGCGATCCGCGAAGCCGCGGTGCACACGACATGGAACGATCCGAATGCCGACTTCGAGGACGGTGTCCACCGCTGGCTGGACACCGTGCTGGATGGGCCGGTGGCCGGCGCGTTGACCGAGCTCGTCGGTCAGCTCAATCCCCATGCCGCAAGCGACGCGCTCGGCCAAAAGCTGCTCGCGCTGACCGTCCCCGGCATCCCCGACGTGTACCAGGGCACCGAGTTGTGGGACGACAGCCTGGTCGACCCGGACAACCGCCGCGAAGTCGACTATGCCGTCCGCCGGGCCGCGCTGAACGACCTGCAGCATCCGAAGATTCGTGTCGTCACCACCGCACTGCGGCTGCGGCGCTCGCGCCCGGACTGCTTCCTGCACAGTGACTACGTCCCCGTCCTCGCCGCCGGTCAGGCCAGTGACCACGTCGTGGCATTCCGCCGCGGACCCGACATCTTGGTCGCGGTCACCCGCTGGACGGTGCGGCTGGCCGAGCTCGGCTGGGGCGATACGGTGCTGCCCCTGCCGGAGGGCTCGTGGACCGACCGGCTGACCGGGGCCATGTCCAGCGGACCCACCTCGGCCGCCCAGTTGTTCGCCGACCTGCCGGTCGTCCTGTTGGAGCGCAGCCATGCCTGACTTCCGGGTGTGGGCGCCCAAGCCCGAGCGAGTGCGCCTTGACGTCGAGGGTGCCGTGCACGAGATGACTCGATCCGACGACGGCTGGTGGCACGCGACCGTCGACGCGCCGTCGGACGCCCGGTACGGCTTCCTGCTCGACGATGACACCACCGTGCTGCCCGACCCCCGGTCGGCCCGCCAGCCCGACGGGGTACACGAGCGCTCGCAGTTGTGGGATGCCGATGCCGCCGCCTGGACCGACGGCGACTGGCCCGGCCGGTCGGTCGAGGGTGCGGTGATCTACGAGTTGCACGTGGGCACTTTCACTCCGGAGGGCACCTTCGATTCCGCCATCGCCAAGCTGGACTATCTGGTCGAGCTCGGGGTGGACTTCGTGGAGCTGATGCCGGTGAATTCGTTTGCCGGCACCCATGGTTGGGGCTACGACGGTGTGCTCTGGTACAGCGTGCACGAACCGTACGGCGGACCCGACGGACTGGTGAGGCTGGTCGACGCGTGCCACGCGCGCGGGCTGGGTGTGCTGATCGACGCGGTGTTCAATCACCTGGGGCCGTCCGGTAACTACCTGCCAAAGTTCGGGCCGTACCTGTCCTCGGCCAGCAACCCGTGGGGTGAGGGCATCAACATCGCCGACGCTGACTCCGATGAGGTGCGCCGCTACATCATCGGGTGTGCGTTGCGCTGGATGCGCGACTTCCACGCCGACGGGCTGCGCCTGGATGCCGTACACGCGCTGGTAGACACCACCGCTGTACACATCCTGGAGGAGCTGTCGACCGAAACAGACTGGCTTTCAAGGCAATTGGGCCGTCCATTGTCACTCGTCGCCGAAAGTGACTTGAATGACCCGCGGATGATCACCCCGCGGGATCGGGGCGGCTACGGGATCACCGCGCAGTGGGCCGACGACATCCACCATGCCATCCACACCGCGGTGTCCGGCGAACGACAGGGTTACTACGCCGATTTCGGCTCGCTGGCCACGCTGGCGCAGACGCTGCGCCACGGCTTCTTCCACGCCGGCACCTATTCGTCGTTCCGGCGACGGCGGCACGGACGGCCGCTGGACACCACCGAGGAATCTGGAATCCCGGCCACCCGACTGCTGGCCTACACTTGCACGCACGACCAGGTCGGCAATCGCGCACTCGGGGATCGGCCCTCGCAGAACCTGACCGGTGGCCAGCTCGCCGTCAAAGCCGCACTGGTGCTCGGGTCGCCCTACACGGCAATGCTTTTCATGGGAGAGGAGTGGGGTGCGTCCAGTCCGTTCCAATTTTTCAGCTCACATCCCGAACCGGAACTGGCGCAGGCCACCAGGGACGGACGCAAAGCCGAGTTCGCCGAACACGGCTGGGACGCCGACGAGATCCCCGACCCGCAGGACCCGCAGACGTTCCAGCGGTCCAAGCTGATCTGGGACGAGGTGGACTCCGGCGAACACGCCCGGCTGCTGCGCACCTATCGCGACCTGATCGCGCTGCGGCACGGCGAGCCCGACTTCGCCGACCCGTGGCTTGATCATCTGACGGTCGACTATGACGAAGAACAGCGCTGGATCGTGCTGCGGCGCAATACGCTGCACGTGGCTTGCAACCTGGGTGCCGAGCCGGTGCGGGTGCCGGTCACCGGTGAGCTGGTGCTGGCCTGGGACCCACCCGACATCGGTGACAGCGCCACCGAGCTGCCCGGGCACTCCTTCGCCATACTGCGCAGCGGCTAACGTCAAGGATCCGCCAAGAATCCGGCAAGTGCCGTGCCCGAGGGTCTTGTGACATGACGACGATCAGCCCGGCATTCGCGTTCCCCGTCTTCGCCCCGCAGCGGCGCGCGGTCAACGGCTTGGCCCTGCTCAGCCTCACGGTCGGCGTCCTGCAATACCTGCTCTTCTTCGTCCCGACGTCATTGATCACCATCCCGCTCGCGCTGAACGCGATGCAGCGCTGCGAGCCGACGAACCGCGAAGGCCGCGCCATGGCGATCGCAGGGCTGGCATTGTCGGTGGCGCACCTCCTCGGCTACGTCGCACTGTTCGTCTGGCTGCTGGCCTGAGCTCACACACTGGCAGGCCCCGTACCGTGCACAGCGTCGGCGATGGCGTCGGCCAACGGGTCGATCTCGTCGTCTTTGAGGTCCGCGATGGTAATGCGCATGCCGGGCGGCGTGTCCATCCGGAAGCGGGTGCCCGGGGCCGCACCCCAGCCCGCACTGAGCAACCTGGTGATCGCGACAGTCTCGTCGGGCACCGGGATCCACACGTTGAGCCCCGATTTGCCGTGCGCGGTGATGTCACGCTCGGCCAGCGCCGCCCGCAGCGCCTCGCGATTCTTGGTGTAGCGCACCTGGGCCGTGTGCACCATCTCCGTCGCGGCCTCGTCCGTCCACATGCGGACCGCGAGGTCCTGCAGCAGGCGGCTCACCCAGCCGGGACCGAGCCGCAACCGGCCGTGCACCCGCTCGACGGTGCGGCGATCTCCGGCCAGCACAGCGAGCCGCAGATCGGGGCCGTAGGCCTTGGACACCGAACGGACGAACGCCCAGCGGCGGGTAGCGCCCGCCAGCGGATGCAACGGGGCACCGGAGATCCTGGCGCAGTGGTCGTCCTCGACCACCAGCACATCACCGGTCTTGGCGGCCAACAGGCTGCGCAGCGCGGCGGCGCGTTCCTTGGACAGCGCGGCGCCGGTCGGGTTCTGCGCCCGGGTAGTGACGATGACCGCCCGTGCTCCGCGGCGCAGTGCCCGCGCCATGCTCAGCACTACCGGCCCCTCGTCGTCGACCTTGACGGGTTCAGGGGAAAGTCCAAGCGCTGCAACAAGATCGAGCATGTTGGCCCAGCCCGGGTCCTCGACCGCGACCCGGTCGCCGGGACGCAGATGCGCAGCCAGTACCCGTTCTATGCCGTCCAGTGCACCGCTGGTCACCGTCAGATAATCGGCCGGCACGCGGTCGGCGCCCAGATCCTTGCGCGCGAACTTCACCAGCTCGGCCGACATCGCCGACTGCCCGGACAGCAGCGGCTTGCCGGCGTTCGGGCGGGCAAGCTGTGCGGTGGCGATGGGCAGCAGCTCCGGGTCCGGATTGCCGGTCGACAGGTCGCGGGCGCCCGCGGGCACCGCGAGGCCGAGCAGGGAGCGCGGCGTGGTAGCCGGCCGGTCCCGCACCCGGGTGCCGCGCCGTCCGGCGGTCTCGACCGCCCCGCGTTCGCGCAGCAGACGGTAGGCGGCGGCGACGGTGTTGGCGTTCACCCCGAGCTGGGCCGCGACCTCGCGGATCGACGGCAGCGCATCGCCGGGCGCCAGGGCGCCGTCGGAGATGCCCTCTTCAACGCTGGCGGCTATCGACTCTGCGCCGGTTCCGGATATGCTGTATCGTACTGGCATAATCAACAGTATGTACTAGAACAAACTAGATAGCAAGGGGTCTATTGCTGTGGCCGCCGATTACCGACCCACCCCCCGCACCACACCGACGCGTTACCGGGATCGCGCGCGCTATGACCGCGACACCGTCCACCGCATCCTGGACGAAGCGCTGATCTGCCACCTCGGGTACGTCAACGACGGGCAACCGGTGGTGCTGCCGACCACCCACGCCCGGCTTGGCGAGGTCCTTTATCTGCACGGCTCGTCGGGCAGCGGTCCGATGCTGGCGGCGCGGTGGTCCGGGATGCCCGTCTGCATCACCGCGACTCTGGTCGACGGCCTGGTGCTGGCACGCTCGGCGATGCACCACTCACTCAACTACCGCTCAGTGGTCGTGGTCGGCACCGCCCGCCTGGTCGACGATCTTGACGAGAAGCGGCGGGCGCTGGACGCGCTGATCGAGCACATCCGGCCGGGCCGGGCCGCCGACTGCCGGCCGCCGAATGCCCGCGAACTGGCCGCGACCGCGGTGCTGGCCGTTGATCTGCTCGAGGTCTCGGCGAAGCTGCGCCTCGGCGGGGTGTCCGACGACGAGGAAGACCTGAGCCTGCCGTACTGGGCTGGTGTGGTGCCTATCTCGGTGGCCGCCGGAGCGGCCCAGCCTGCCGACGATCTCGATCCCGCTACCCCGGTGCCGTCCTACCTGCGCTGACGCGTCGCACGCTCACCTTCGCCAGGCGGGCAGCCCGTCGCCAGCACCATCCCCGCCGCGAGGGTGCGCAGCGTGCCAACAACACGCCGCAAAAAGCGGACATCTGCGCACCTTCGCCAGGCGGGCGGCCCGTCGCAAGGACCATCCCCGCCGCGAGGGTGCGCAGCGTGCCAACAACACGCCGCAAGAGGCGGACATCTGCGCACCTTCGCGGAGGAAGGCGGCCGCGGAAGGGCAGCGCGGAGGAAGGGGCGTCAGCCTCAGAGCAACAGGTAGCGATATGCCGGCGACCCCGGCAGCAGTGTCTCGACGTGAATTTCCGTCGCCCGCATCCGCGCCAGCAGCCCATCGAGGTCGGCGGCCGATCCCAGCTGCACGCCGACCAGCGCCTCGCCCGTCTCCCGGTTATTGCGCTTGACGTACTCGAACAGGGTGATGTCGTCGTTGGGGCCGAGCACCTCGTCGAGGAACCGCCGCAACGCGCCGGGCTCCTGCGGGAAGTCCACCAGGAAGTAGTGCTTGAGGCCGAGGTGCACCAGCGAGCGTTCCAGCACCTCCCCGTAGCGGGACACGTCGTTGTTGCCGCCCGAGATCAGACACACCACCGTCGAACCCGGCTCGACCTGCGCCTCCAGTAGGCCGGCAACCGAAAGCGCTCCCGCCGGCTCGGCGATGATCCCTTCGTTCTGGTAGAGGTCCAGCATTGCGGTGCATACCGCGCCTTCGTCGACGGTGGTGATCGACACCATGTCACCGGCAGCAGCCAGCGCGGCGTAGGGCAGCGCACCCGCGCAGGCCACAGCGGCGCCGTCGACGAACTGGTCCACGTGCTCCAGCGTCACCGGTCCCCCGGCGGCCAGGGCGGCCATCATCGCGGCGGCGCCGGCCGGTTCGATCCCCAGCACCGCGGTGTTGACGGTCCGCTCGGCCAGGTAAGTCGTGATGCCGGCGATACATCCGCCGCCGCCCACCGGCACGATGACCAGGTCCGGCTCCCCGCCCAGCTCGGCAAGTATTTCGACAGCAATCGTGCCCTGGCCGGCCATGGTCCGTAGGTCGTCGTACGGCGGGACCAAGGTGGCGCCGGTGCGTTCGACGTCGGCGCGGGCGGCCGCGGCGGCCATGTCGTAGGTCGTTCCGCCCACAATCAGTTCGATGAACTGACCGCCGTGGTAGCGGATCCGGTCCCGCTTCTGCTTGGGCGTCTTGGCGGGCACGTACACCCGGCCGTGGACGCCGAGGGACCGGCACGCGAACGCAAAGCCCTGAGCGTGGTTACCCGCCGACGAGCACACCACCCCGGCGGCCAGCTCCTCCTCGGACAGCTGCACCAGCAGGTTGTAAGCGCCGCGAAGTTTGTAGGAGCGCACCACCTGCAGGTCTTCCCGCTTGAGGTACACCGTCGCGCCGGTGATCTCGGAGAGCCGCTCGCTGAGCTGCAACGGAGTCGGCGTCACCACCGGAGCAATTCGCTGCGCCGCACGGTCGATATCAACCGCGGACAGCGGCGACCTACTCGGGTGCTGGCTCAGTTCGGCGGACACCGGTCAATGGTGCCATGGCCACGGCGGGCCGTATCAGCTCACCGGGGTCAAGACGAATACCGGAATCTGCCGGTCGGTCTTCGTTTGGTAGTCCGCATAGTCCGGCCACGCCGCGACAGCCCGTTCCCACCAGACGGCCTTTTCATCGCCGAACACCTCGCGGGCGTCGTATTCGCGGGTGACGCTGCCGTCCTGCAGTTCGACGCGCGGGTTCTTGACGACGTTGTGGTACCAGACCGGGTGCTTTGGCGCGCCGCCCAGCGACGCGACCACCGCGTACTGGCCGTCGTGCTCGACGCGCATCAGCGGAGTGCGGCGCAATTTGCCGGTCTTGGCGCCGACGGTGGTCAGCACAATGATCGGCTTGCCCTTGAGCTCCGCGGCCTCGGAGCCACCGGATTGCACATACTTCTCGGCTTGCTCCCTGGACCAGTCGAATGGGCTGGGTGCGTACTCACCTTCTAGTGGCATACGACCACTCTATGTCGCAGATCGGCCGCATCGAATGTTTCGATTAGCCGAAATCTAATCTGCTGCCTATACTCAATTTCATGACCCAACCCGCCTTGAGCAGGACCGATGTGCTGGTCGCGGGTGTGCCGTGGCCGCGGCACAAGCTGTTCGCGGTCATTGCGGGGCTTCTCACGCTGCTGCTGGTCGGGGCCGTGACGGCCAGCGCCGCACCCGCAGTGCTGAGCGGCGCCGGTGTCGGTATTGCGGTCGGTTTGCTGCTCAAGGTCGCTACGGACCTGCGAGGCTGACCCTTCTCCTGGCCATTTCGGCAATCACGTTGACCCTGCGCGTCGCAGTCGCAATCTCGTCGGCGAACTCCTGCCGCCGCTTGGCGATGTCGGCCTGATCAGCACCGTCGACCAGCTCACGATGCCGGGCCAGCCGCAGCGCGGTCTTAAACAATTCCATCGACCGGGACTCTGCGTTGGCGATCCTGCGCTGCAGCTCCCACTGCTTGCCCACCTCGAGACACTCGGTCAGGAACGTGTCCTCATCCAGCGATTCGTCCTCGAGAGCGGCCAGCCGGTCAGCGACGATGTGGTAGGCGTCCAGGAACGGACGCAACACCAGATGCGCCAGCAGCACATCCGCCGACTCCAACAGGTTGCCCACTTCCTCGGCGGTGGCGTCCTTAGTGGTGTCCTCGACCGGCCCGATGAGCCGGACCTCGTCGGCGAGTTCCATCTCGAACTGCGCCCGCCCGGAGAACAGGAACTCGAACTTCAGCAGCTCGCGCAGGCTCAGCGCTTCGTCGCGCACGGACGCCGGCGACACCGTCCCGTCAGCCGAGTTTTCCGACGCAGCCAGCAGGGCCAGCTCGGCGATGGCACGGTCGACCAGAATGTGGATGGCGGTGTTGCGGTAGAACGCCGCGACCAGATGCTGGTCGGCGCCGATCCCCCACACCGGCTCGGTGCCGGCGTCGTAAACGCTGACCACGCCGGAATCCACCATCTGGTGCAGGGTCCAGCGAATCGTCGACTTGTTCGTCAAATCGGCCGCCCCCGCAACCACCCAGTTGCGGGCCGCGATGTAGCTGGCCAACGGCCTTACCGTGGCCAGCACCTCGCTGATGGACAGCGACCGGTCGGCGCCCAGCAGCGCCAGGCTGACCACCGCGGTCGGGGTCACCGGCGTGGCGCGGTTGATCCGGTGTTCCACATCGAGCGCGATGCGCTCGACAACGGTCTCGGTGCCCGAGGGATCGGCGCGCAGTTCTTCTAGGCGCTTGCGCAATGGCAGCGGCTCGCCGAAGTCGAGGTACGCACGACCCAGCCGCTCGCCCTGCTGACGGGAAAGCCGGACCAGGAACCGGAAGTCTTCGGGCCGCTTGGTCGCGCCGTAGGCCTCGGTGGTCATCGCCTCGACCTCGTGCAGCTGGTCGTACACGATCGACGTCGGCACCAAATACACTTCGGGGCCATCGATTTCGTCGACGGCGTCGGTGAGGTAGCGCAGGATGCCGAACACCGGCGGCCGCAGCTTGCCGGTTCTGGTTCGCCCGCCCTCGATCGACCAGGTGAGGTTGACGTGGTTCTGCACCAGCTGCGCGGTGTAGGCCCGCAGCACGAAGCGGTACACCGGGATGTCCTTGGTCTGGCGACGGATGAAGATGGTGCCGGTGCGCTTGGCGAAGCCGCCCATCGGGAAGAAGTTCAGGTTGGCCCCGCCGAACGTGAAGGCCGACGACAGCCGGTTGGCGGCAATCGCCTCCGGCAGCAGCATGCCGTCCAAGTAGGAGCGGTGGGAGAAGGCGAAGGCCAGTGTGGCCTTGCGATCCAGGCGGCGCAGCTGGGCGATCTGATCCTCGTCGACCAGCACGTCATAGGCACGCATCAACCAGCGGCTGAACCCCCGCCAGGCTTGCACGGCCCGCTCGTCCAGCGACGCCGCGACCTCCCGCAGGTAGCCCGCTGCTTCCACCCGCACACTCGCGGGATCGCGACCGAGCTCCTCGGCCAGTGCATCCAATCGTTCACCGAACCATCGGGCGCCCAGCAGCTGAGTCACCGCCTCCGGGTCGGTGGGCAGTGCGGTCGTGGATTCGTCGACAAATCCGGTGCGCTGCAGCAGCTTTCGCACACCGCTGCGACCGACCTCGCGTGCACTCACCTCGTCCCCCTCATGCCGGTTGTGCCGCTGCGGCGACAGCGGGCTGGTGTACCTGGTCGCCGGGCTCGTCGGAGTACAACTCCTCGATCTCGGCGGCGTACTTGGCGTGGATGGGTTTGCGTTTGAGCTTCATCGTCAAAGTGATCTCGTCACCACCGGGCTCCCACAGCGTCGGCAGGACACGGAAGCGCTTGATCTGCTCGACCCGGGACAGCTTCTGATTGCCTTCGGCGACCCCGGCCGCGATCTGCGCGATCACCTCGGGGTCGGCGGCCAGCGCCTGCGGTGTCGGCTCCAGACCGCGCTGGGCCGCGTACGGTCCCACCGAATCCGCGTCGAAAACCATAAGCGCGGTGTTGTAGGGCCGACCGTCGCCGATGGCGATCATCACGCCAACCATCGGGCAGGCCGCCACGATCGTGTTCTCAATGTTGGCCGGCGACATGTTCTTTCCGGCGGCATTGATGATCAGTTCTTTCTTGCGGTCCACCACCCGCAGGTATCCGTCGGCGTCGATCTCGACGATGTCTCCGGTATGTAGCCATCCGTCGGGGTCGATCGCTTCGGCGGTCTTGGCCGGCTCCTTGCGGTAGCCCTTCATCACCAACGGCCCCCGAACCAGGAACTCGCCGTCGTCGGCGATCTTGCCTTCCAGCCCGGGCAGCAGTCTGCCGACGGTGCCCAGACGCGCGACGCGGGGATGGCACCCGGTGGCGGCGCAGCTGAGCTCGGACATCCCCCACACCTCGGCGATGGGGATTCCGATACCGGCGAAGAATCCCAGCGTCTCCTTGGGGATCGGCGCCGCGCCCGAGATAGCCCACCGGAGTTCACCGAATCCGAGCTTCTCCCGCAGTTTCGACAGCACCAACTCGTCGGCCTTGTTCCACTCCGCCGCTAGTTCTTCCGGCACGGGCTGGCCCGCCAGCAGTGCAGCCGCCCGCTTGCCGGCCACCGACATGGCCCACTGCAGTCCGGCCTGCTTCACCTCGTCGGTTTCGTTTGCCACGACGAATTCGATTCCGGCCTTGAGCTTTTCCCAGATTCGCGGGACGGCACCCCAGATCGTGGGCCGTACGTCCGGCAGTGCTGCCGCGATCGCGCGCGGGTCGGAGATTGTGGTGACCTGGGTGCCGAACATCTCCTGCAGGTAGAGATTGCACATCCGGTCGGCGATGTGGGCCGTCGGCAGATACGACGTGCCCCGGTCGCCGAACTCGATGTCGAGGATCGCGCTGATGGCGTAGCCCTCGAACAGCAGGTTGGCGTGGGTCATCTCCACGCCCTTGGGGTGGCCGGTCGTCCCGGAGGTGTAGATCAGGGTGACGACGTCGTCGGGCTGCACCGCGCGCCAGGTCGCCTCGAAGTCGAAGTCAGCCGGCGCGGCCGCGTAAAGGTCGTCCAGCGTCATCGTTCCGGCGGGGTTGCCGTCGATGCAGACGATGTGCTCGATCGCTGTGCCGCTGGCCAGGATCCGGTCCACGTGCTGTTCTTCGCAGATCACCACCTTGGTGTCCGCGTTGGCGAAGACGTAGGTCAGCTGTTCGGCGGCCAGGGTGTTGTACACCGAAAACGACGTTGCCCCAACGTGTTGCGCGCCCACCTCCAGCGGGTAGAACTCGACGCGGTTGGACATCATCAGCGACACGGTGTCACCGCGCCGGACGCCCAGACCCGCCAGGCCGGCGGCGACCTTACGAACCTGGTCGGCGTATTCCCGCCAGGTCAGGGTCTGGGATCCGCCGGGTGTACGCAGTGCGACAGCGTCTGGGTCAATCGCGGCGGTGCGCTGGAAGGCCGCGCACAGGGTGGTCGGACGCTCGGCTGTGGTCATCACCGTTCTCCTTGCTCGCCCCAGATCACATTGCTGAGCCTACGTCCTGCGAGCGTCACGCTGGCGTGGCGTTCGACGGCGAGCGTCACGATAGCGTGACGGAGGGAGGACAGGCGCCTATCAGCAGGGGTGGACGCCACAGCTGCAGGCATCAATGGACGGGCAGGTGCACCGCATCCCCCACTCGATGACCTCCCGCGCGCGGACCAATGACGCTATCTGAGCGTCGATTTCGATGAGTTTTCGCTCGGCGAGCGCGCGAGAGGCCGGGCGTCCGGGCGCGTCGTCGGCGAACAGTAGCTGGATCTCCTCCAGCGAGAAGCCGGCCGACTTGCAGAGGCGGATCACCTCGAGCCGGTCGAGGATCGAGTCGTCATAGCGGCGCTGCCCGCCCCGTCGCGCCGGCGCCGGCACCAGCCCGATCTGCTCGTAGTAACGCAGGGTGGTCGCCGCGATACCGGCGTCGCGGGCCACGTCTCCGATGGTCAGTTGCATCCGGACCTTCCAAGCTTGACTTCGAGTCAACTCTAAGTTGTTCACTGGCCCCATGCACACCACCACTTACACCGAGCTGGCCACCGCCCGCTACGCCCGCCTACGCTCCTTCCGCCGCGACGGCACCGCCGTCGACACCCCGATCTGGTTCGCCTTCGACGGCGACGCTCTGCTGTTCCGCACCAAGGTGGGACCGAAGACCAAACGGTTGGCCGCGCGACCTGACGTGCGACTCGCCGTCTGCGACTATCGCGGCCGGGTGCAACCCGGCACGGCGGAGATAACCGGCCGGGCCTCGATCCTGGCCGGCGCCGACGCCGAACGCGCGAACCGCATCCTGCACCGGCGCTACGGCTGGCAGTGGAACATCGTTCCGTTACTCAAGATTCCGGGCGTAACCAACGTGCACCGTGACCTGCCGCTGCGGGAGAAGCTGCGGCGGGCGCTTGACCGCGGGCTTTGGCCGGACAGCGCGATTGTGCGGGTGGTCCTGGACTGACCAGCGGTCTGGCGCCTCAGCCTCTTCACTCCGATCGTAGAAAACGAAGTCGAGCGTTCCGCACTCAGGCGCCGAGGCAACCCGGGCCGAGCAGCTCCTTCAGATCGCCCATCAAGGCCGGCGACGGGGTCACCCGCAGCGACTGATCGAGTTCCAGCGTGGTGATCCGGTCTCCGCTGATCAACCGCAGGTGCACCTGGGACGTGCCGGGGTGCCGGGTCAGCACCTGCTTGAGGGCGCTGACTTTGTCGATGGTGCACTGCCGGGTGGGCAGACTGACGGCCAGCGGCCGGTTCGGCTGGGCGTTGGAGAAATCGGGCACCACAAGCTCGTTGGCGATCAGGCTGATCCGGTCGTCGCGGATCGCGACCTTGGCGTTGACCAGCACCACGGCGTCATCAGCGATGTCGGCGCCGTAGCTGGAGTAGGTGTGCGGGAAGAACATCACTTCGATGCCACCGGTCAGGTCTTCCAATTGCGCTGAGGCCCAGGGCATCCCGTTCTTGTTGACGCGCCGGTTGACCGCGGCCAGGATGCCGCCGACGCGCACCTGGGTGTCGTTGGGCACGTCGCCGTCCAGGATCGCCGGGATGGCGGTGTCGACCTGGGTGGCCAGTAGGTGCGCCACCCCGTTGAGCGGGTGCCCGGACACGTACAGGCCCAGCATCTCGCGTTCCAGCGCGAGTTTGTGCTTGTCCTCCCACTCGTCCTCGGGCACCTTGATGGTGAACACGGCGTCCCCGTCGCCGTCGGAGCCGCCGAACAGATCGAACTGCCCCATCGCCTCGGCCTTCTTGGTGCCCAGCACCGAATCCACGGCATCGGTATGCACCAGGAAAAGACCCTTGCGCGGGTGGTTGAGCGAGTCGAACGCGCCCGCCTTGATCAACGACTCGGTGACTTTCTTGTTGCACGCCGAAATGTCGATCTTGTTGAGGTAATCCGAGAAGTCGGTGAACTTGCCCTTCTCGCTGCGGGTCTTGATCAGCGAGCCCACCACGTTGGCGCCGACGTTGCGTACCGCTCCCAGCCCGAAGCGGATGTCCTTGCCGACCGAGGCGAAGTTGACCAGGGACTCGTTGACGTCCGGCGGCAGCACGGTGATGCCGAGCTTGCGGCAGTCCGCCAGGTAGACCGCCGCTTTGTCCTTATCGTCGCCGACGGAGGTGAGCAGACCCGCCATGTACTCGGCCGGATAGTTCGCCTTCAGGTAGGCGGTCCAGTAGGACACCAGGCCGTAGCCGGCGGCGTGCGACTTGTTAAAGGCATACCCGGCGAACGGAAGGATGGTGTCCCACAACGCTTTCACCGCTTTTTCGGAGAAACCGTTGTTGGTCATGCCCTCGTAGAAGCCCTTGTACTCCGCCTCGAGCACCTCGAGCTTCTTCTTGCCCATCGCCTTGCGCAGCGCATCGGCCTTACCCATGGTGTAGGAGGCGACCTTCTGAGCAATGAACATGATCTGCTCTTGGTAAACGATGAGACCGTAAGTCTCCGAAAGGATCTCGCGCAGCGGTTCCTCGAGCTCGGGGTGGATCGGCTTGATGGGCTGGCGGCCGTTCTTGCGGTCGGCGTAGTCGTTGTGGGCGTTCATCCCCATCGGGCCGGGCCGGTACAGCGCCAGGACGGCAACGATGTCGTTGAACTCGGTGGGCTGCATGCGGCGCAGCAGGTCGCGCATCGGCCCGCCGTCGAGCTGGAACACCCCCAGGGTGTCGCCGCGGCCCAGCAACTCGTAGGTCGGCCCGTCGTCCAACGGCACCGACTCCAGGTCGAGCTCGATGCCCCTGTTGGCCTTGATGTTCTCGATCGCGTCGCCGATGATCGTCAGGTTGCGCAGGCCCAGGAAGTCCATCTTCAACAGGCCGATGGCCTCGCAGGACGGGTAGTCCCAGCCGGTGATGATCGCGCCGTCCTGCGGCCGCTTCCACAGCGGGATCGCCTCGGTGAGCGGCTCGCTGCTCATGATCACCGCACACGCGTGCACACCCGCGTTGCGGATCAGGCCCTCCAGACCGCGCGCCGTCTGGTAGATGGTGCGCACGTCCGGATCGGTCTCGATCAGACTGCGGACCTCGGCCGCTTCCTTGAACCGCTCGTGGTTGGGGTCGGTGATGCCCGACAGCGGAATGTCTTTGGCCATGATCGGCGGCGGCAGCGCCTTGGTGATCCGGTCGGCGATCGCAAAGCCGGGCTGGCCGTAGTGAATCCGCGCCGAGTCCTTCAGCGCCGCTTTGGTTTTGATGGTGCCGAAGGTGATGACCTGTGCAACGCGGTCGTGGCCCCATTTGTCGGCCGCGTAGCGCACCATCTCGCCGCGGCGGCGGTCGTCGAAGTCGATGTCGATATCCGGGGCCGACGGGCGCTCCGGGTTGAGGAACCGCTCGAACAGCAACCCGTGCGGGATGGGGTCGATGTTGGTGATACCCATCGCGTAAGCCACCAGCGACCCCGCGGCCGAGCCACGGCCAGGCCCCACCCGGATGTCGACCGAGCGCGCATAGTTGATCAGGTCCGCCACGATCAGGAAGTACGCAGGGAAGCCCTTGTCGCAGATGACCTTGATTTCGTACTCGGCCCGGTCGATGTAGTCCTGGCCGACGCCGTCGGGGAACCGGCGCCGCAGGCCGGCCATCACCTCGTGGTGCAGCCAGGACGCCTGATCGTGCCCCTCGGGCACCGGGAACACCGGCATCCGGTCGCGCGGCGTCCACACATCGGCGTAGGACTGCACCCGCTCGGCGATCAGCAGCGTGGAGTCGCACGCACCAGGCACCTGGCCGTCCCACAGCTGGCGCATCTCGGCGGCCGACTTGAGGTAGTAGCCGTCACCGTCGAACTTGAACCGGTTGGGGTCCGACAGCGTCTTGCCGGTCTGTACGCACAGCAGCGCCTCGTGGTTGTGGGCGGCGTCGCGGGTGACGTAGTGGCAGTCGTTGGTGGCCAGCGGCGGGATGTCGAGCTTGCGGCCGATCTCCAGCAGGCCCTCCCGGACCCGCTGCTCGATCGACAGCCCATGGTCCATCAGTTCGAGGAAGTAGTTGTCCGGCCCGAAGATCTCGCGCCACTTCGCCGCCGACTCCAATGCCTCGCGATCGTGCCCAAGCCGCAGCCGGGTCTGCACCTCCCCGGACGGGCAGCCGGTGGTAGCGATGATGCCCTCGGCGTGTTCGGCGACGAGTTCGGCATCCATGCGCGACCATTTGCCCAGCTGACCCTCGAAGGAGGCCAGCGACGACAGCTTGAACAGGTTGCGCAGGCCGGTCGCATTCTCGGCCACCATCGTCAGGTGCGTGTAGGAGCCGCTGCCGGATACGTCGTCTGACTTCTGGCTGGGATCCCCCCAGGTGATGCGGCGGGTGTCGAAGCGCGAAGCCGGCGCGATATAGGCCTCCACGCCGATGATCGGCTTGATCCCGGCCTTGGTGGCGGTGTTGTAGAACTCGCTGGCGCCGAACATGTTTCCGTGGTCGGTCATGCCGATGGCGGGCATCCCCAGCCGCTCGACTTCGGCCAGCATCGGGCTGATCTTCGCGGCACCGTCCAGCATCGAATACTCGGTGTGGTTGTGCAGGTGCACGAAGCTCGACTGGTTCATAGGGACGCCAGTCTATGACCGGGCACCGACACATCACCGGCGTGTCGCGGAGTGTGTCTTGACGGCTTTTAGGCGTACAGCTCGACGAAATTCTTCAGCGACTTTTCTACGTCACCCTTGACGGCGCGGGCGGCCGCTTTGCCCACCGGGCCGAACAGCGCGCGCCCGCCCAGCTCAAGGCGCAGGCCCATGGTGGAACCGTCGTCGTGGGGCGTCACGGTGACCCGCACGCCGTACTTTGCTCCGCCTTTGCCGTCGCCGGACATCGCGACCTCGTGCGGCGGGTCCCATTTCGTCACCGTCCACGTCACCCGGTTGCGCAGCCCCTTGGAGCGGGCCACGCCGACGACCTGGGTGCCTTCGCTGATCTCCTCGGGCACCTCACTGCGCCAGCCCTCGTGCATGACGAGCCATTCGCTCAACTGGGACAGATCCGACACGCGCTCCCACATGTCCTGCGGACTCATGGGTACATCAGAGGTCACCTCGACAGAAGCCATGTCGCGAGCGTAACGGCAGCGCGGTTACGCTCGGCGGCGTAGCTGCCGGAGTCGGCCGAGCGGAGGGAGGGTTAGTGGTCGAGGATCGGACGGGTTCGCGGTTCGGGCCGTACCGGCTGATCCGTCTGTTGGGCAGCGGCGGGTTCGGCGAGGTGTATGAAGCCGAGGACACCACCATGCACCGCGCCGTGGCGCTGAAGTTGCTCACCGGCGCCTACTCCCAGGATCCGGTGTTCCGCGAACGCCTCTTCCGGGAGGCGCACACCGCAGGCCGGCTGCGCGAACCCCACGTATTGCCGATCCACGGCTGCGGCGAGATCGACGGCCAGCTCTACATCGACATGCGGCTGGTGCGCGGCGTGGACCTCGAGACGGTGCTGAAGCGGGACGGCCCGCTCGATCCGGCGCGGGCGGTGAACTTGATCCGCCAGACCGCCGCCGCCCTGGATGCTGCACACGCCGAACACGTGATCCACCGCGACGTCAAGCCCGCCAACATCCTGCTGTCCGGCGACGATTTCGCGAGCCTCGTCGACTTCGGGCTGGCCAACGCGGCCGGCGACGCCCGGCTCACGAAGCCGGGCAAGGCCGTCGGCACCTTCGACTACGTCGCCCCAGAAAGACTCTCCGGGGGCGCGGTCGACCACCGTTGCGACGTTTATGCGTTGGCCTGCGTGCTGTACGAACTGCTTACCGGCTCGCCGCCCTACGCCGAGCACCGGGAAATTGCCGCGCTGATGCATGCGCAGCTGACCGCGCCGATCCCGCGGGTCAGCGAGCAACGTGCAGGCATCCCAGCCGAATTGGACGCGGTCATCGCACGTGGCATGGCCAAGGACCCCGACGCCCGCTATGGCACGGCGGGCGAGTTCGCCGCGGCCGCCATGCAGGCTCTTAATCCCGCGGCGACCACCCGCGAGTGGACCGCCGCTCCCCCTGCGCCGCCACTTCCCGGGGTCCGACCGCCCCAGCCGCTGCCGGACTGGGCCCGGCCACCGAACCGGAAATCGCGGCGCCGCAAGGTGATCGCCGTCGCCGCGGTTGCCCTCGTCACCGTCGCGGCAGTGGTGGCGATCATCGCGATCGTGCGCCGCCCCGCATCGTCGCAGCCGGCGGCACCCAGCGCGCCGCGGCCGTCGTCGAGCGCCCCGATCGTGCTGAAGTTCCCGGCGCTGGTGAATACCCGCGGCATCGCCGTCGACGAGGCCGGGACCGTCTACGCCACCGAGGTCGGCGCCCGCGCACCCGAGGGCCGGGTACTGAGACTGCCGGCCGGTCAAACGTCGGCCACCGAGCTGACTTTCGGAGAATTGGTCCCGACGGGCCTGGCGGTGGACCCGGCCGGCAATGTGTATGTCGCCGACCTACACGCTCCGGGCGTGTGGAAGCTGTCACCGGGTGCCCGCGGGCCATCCCTGGCGCCGTTCGGACACCTCATCCGGCCGGAAGGCGTGGCCGTCGGCAAGGATGGCAGCGTCTACGTTGCGGACACGGCCGCGCGGCAGGTACTGCGGCTGGCTCCCGGTGCGACGAGCGCCACGGTGCTGATGCCGACGACACTGCTGAACGCACCGGCGGGCGTCGCCGCCGACAACGACGGCAATCTCTACATCGCCGACGGCGAGGACCGGCACGTGCTGAAACTGCCCCCCGGCGCCGATGCCCCCACCGAGCTGCCGTTCGCCGGGCTCCAGCAGCCTTACGGTGTGGCGGTGGACAACAAGGGCAACGTCTTCGTCTCCGACGTCGAAGGACGTGGGATCTACAAGCTGGCTCCCGGTGCGACTAGTGCCACCCCGGTGGCCTTTCCCGGCCTGAACTATCCGTTCGGGCTAACGGTTGACAAGGACGGCAACCTCTACGTCGCCGACTGCCATCGCAGCGACGAATGTGCCACCGGCAAGGTGCTGGAAATAGGTGCTGCGCAGTGACTTCCAGCTCTCGGGTGGGATCCCGGTTCGGGCCCTACGTCTTGCGACGGCTGCTTGGCACCGGCGGGTTCGGCGAGGTCTACGAGGCCGAGGACACCGCGATGAACCGCGTGGTGGCGCTGAAGCTGCTGTCCAGCAGCTACTCGCACAATCCCGCGTTTCGGGAACGCCTCTTCCGAGAGGCTCGCACGGCCGGGCGACTGCATGACCCGCACGTAGTGCCCATCCACGGCTGCGGCGAGATCGACGGGCAGCTTTACATCGACATGCGGCTCATCGACGGCACCGACCTGCAGAGCACCCTGGACCGCGAGGGCGCTCTGTCCCCGCCGCGAGCCGTCAACATCGTGCGCCAAATCGCCGCGGCGCTGGACGCCGCGCACGCCGAGACCGTGATCCACCGCGACGTGAAACCGGCCAACATCCTGCTCGGCAATGACGACTTCGCCTGTCTCGTCGACTTCGGACTGGCCAACGCCGCCACCGACACCAAGCTCACCAGTGAAGGCACCACGATCGGCTCGTTCGCCTATCTGGCGCCGGAACGCCTCGCCTCCGGTGAAGTCACGCCGGGCGCTGACATCTACGCGTTGGCGTGCGTGTTGTTCGAATGCCTGACCGGATCCGCGCCCTATGAAGGTCGTACCGAGATCCCTGCGTTGGTCGCCGCCCATCTGACCTCTCCGCCGCCTCGGCCGACCCAGCACCATCCGGGTATCCAGGTCGGGTTCGACGAGGTCATCGCCCGCGGGATGGCCAAGGAGCCCGAGCAGCGCTTCCGCACGGCCGGCGACTTGGCCGCCGCCGCGCAACGCGCCCTGAATACTCCGGTACCGCAGCGCGATTGGGCACCCCAGGAAGCCGGCACCACTCGGCCTTGGACACCACAGGCACCACCCGCGCCCCCCTTTCATGCACCAATGCCGTTGCGTCGCAAGTCCCGTCGCGGGCTGATGCTGGCGGTCGCGGCCATCGCAGTGGTGGCCGTCACGGCCGCCGTCATCGCGGTCGTCGCGGCACCCGAACCCACCCAGCACGCCACTCCCAGCACCAGCACGACCGCGAGCCCGAGCGGCGCCGCGCCGGTCACCAGCGCCGCCCCGCCGTTGAACGCCACCCGCCTGCCGATCATCGGGTATGGGGAGCTCGGTGGGGTGGCGATCGGCCCGGGCGGGGACATCTTCGTCGTCGACACCAGCACTGCCCGCGTCTATCGATTCGCCGCCAATTCCGCAGCTCCCGTCGAAGTGCCGTTTCGCGGCCTCACCCGACCCAAGCAGGTCAGTGTGGACGGCGCCGGCGGTATCTACGTGACTGACTTCCCCAAGGGCGACAACGCCGGAAAGGTGTGGAAGCTTGCCCCCGGCGCCGCCGACCCGGTCGAGTTGCCGTTCGGCCGGTTGTTTCCCAACGGCGTGGCGGCCGACGCCGGCGGAACCGTGTTCGTCGCCGCGAACGATCGAGTACTTCGACTCGAGGCGGGGTCCACCACTCCGTCCGTGCTGCCGTTCGGAAGCGGAGGGTTCGAAGGGATCGCCGTGGATGCCCCCGGCAACGTCTATGCCCTGCAGTCCGGACGAGTACTCAAACTCGCTCCGGGCGACGCCAACCCGACCCAACTACCGTTCGGGCAGCTCGGCCGGGCACAGGGTGCCGCGATCGACGGCCAAGGCAACATCTACGTCATCGACAACGCCGACAACAGGGGCCGGTTGCTGAAACTCCCGGTGGGCGCCACCACATCCACCCTGCAATTCGCGCCAGAGAACCAGTCATTTGGCGGCCTGGCAATCGACGGTGCAGGCAACATCTACCTGACCGAAAACACCCGGCTGCTCAAGGTCGGTGGCAACTGATGGCCGATCGGAGCCTGAAAAGCCTTCTGGCACAAAATGGCTCGCTTGATCCCGCGCGCGCGGTCGACGTGGTGCGCCGGGTTGCGTCAGCGATCGACGCCGCTCACGCGAGTCAAACCGTTCATCGTGACGTCAGCACGGACACCATCCACTTAGCCGGCGACGATTCGGTGTTGCTTTCCGACAGCGGTGGGCCCACGCCGTCCACTGAGCGCACCCGCTCCCTGGTCACCAATACCGAGGCCACCTACCGCGCCGACGTCTACGCGCTGGCGGCCGTGCTGTATGAGTGCCTGGTCGGACACGCACCACCGCCCGCCGGTCCCGGTGCGCCGGTCCCGCGTCCCGGCCAGCAGCGCGCCGGCATCCCCGCAGCGCTGGAGGACGTCGTCGCCAAGGGATTGGCACCCAATCCCGACGACCGCTACCGCAGCGCCACGGATCTGGCGACCGCCGCCCAGCGTGCCCTCGCCACGAAACCGCCCCCGCCGTCGAACCCGTCGGAGGCCGCAACCCGCACCATCGAGCTGCCGCCACCGCCGCCGAACCCCAATCCCCCGCCACCGCAATGGGATCCCGGCTACGGACGGTCGCCCACGGTGTCGTATCCGCATTCCCGCCCTATCCCATTACCGCCGCCACCAGCGCCGCGGCGCCGGCGCCGCATCGCGCCGGTACTAGCCGTCGTCGTCATCTTCGGCGCGGTAGTGGCCGGGGCCATCGCCATTCCGCGACTCGTTCATCACAGCGGGTCCGCTCCGGCCGCGCCGACCACGTCGACGGCGACCCCCGAACCCCGGCGCACCTACGCCGGCCAACCGATCGAGCTGCCCTTCCCGGGCATGCATCCGACGAGGAGTTTGGGGCTGGACGGCGCCGGTAACGTCTACGTGCTGGCTTCAATCGCGCCACCTCCCGATGCCGGCATGTTCGATTCGACCCCCGCGCAACTGTTCAAGCTGACGCCCGGGGGAAGCGGGCCCACCACGCTCGAGTTCAACGGAGTGGATCTGCGTTCGGCGTCGGATGTCACTGTCGATCAGGCAGGCAACATCTACGTCAGCGTGGGCGCCCAGGTCTGGTTCATCGAGGCCGGAAAGTCCACTGCGATCCGATTGCCGTTCCGGGGGTTCTCGTCGATCCAGGCCATCGCGGTCGACAGGGCAGGCAACGTCTACGCGGTTGGCGGTCTGCTGACTGGCGACATGGCGCTGAAGTACGGCGCCAAAAAGCTGGCGCCCGGCGAAAACCGGCCCACCGACCTGGCTTTCGGTGACATCTTCCTGCCTCGGGGCATGGCGGTGGACAGCGCCGGCAACATCTACATCTGCGCCGGCGTCAAGGGCACCGGCCATGGCCGCATACTCAAATTGGCGGCCGGCGCCACGACCCCGACCACGCTGCCGATCCCCGACCTGATCGAGCCCAGGCACGTCGCGTTCGACAGCGCCGGAAACATCTTCATCGCCGACGGCTTCGGCCGAGGTTTTTACGAATGGCCGTCGGACGGCGGCAGCGTCGTCAAGGTGCCCCTGGCCGCGAACAGCTACGACGTAGCGTTCGACTCCACGAACAACCTCTACGTCCTGACATCAGCTGTTTCGGACAGGTCCAACAAGCTCATTCAGCCCGGCCGGGTGTTGAAGATTCCGCCGGACAGTTAACGCCCGGGCCCGCCGCGCAGCGCGTTGCCGATCCGAATCCCCGGCAGCAGGAGGCTGCGTGGAATGAGCCGGCCGCTGGTGCTCACCACCTTGGGCACCGTGCCGGGCACCACCGTGCGCTTACCGGCCAGCATCCCCTTGATCGCCTGCTCGGCAACCTCCTGCGGCGTGGTTTGGAACACCGGGAGGCTGAACCGTTCGGCATCGGCGATCTGCGCCCACTCCGTGGGCACCGGACCGGGACACAACGCGGTGACTGACACCCCGGTACCGTGCAGCTCCTCCTGCACGGCCTCGGAGAAGGTCAGCACAAACGCCTTGGTGGCGGAGTAGACGGCCATGTACGGGATCGGCTGGAAACCGGCGATCGAGGCGATGTTCAACACCGCGCCGGCCCCGCGCTCGACCATGCCGGGCAGGGCCGCGTGTGTCAGCTCGGTCAGGGCCAGCGCATTGAGCGTGACCTCCTCACTTTCCCTTTCGAACGGCAACTCCCAGAACTTGCCGCTGGTGCCGAAGCCGGCACTGTTGCACAGCCCGCCGATCGGATCGGTGCGCAGGCGGTCGACCAGCTTCCCGCGGGATGCCGTGTCGGACAGGTCAAGTGGCAGCACCTCCACGTCGACCTTGTTGGAGGCGCGCAACTCCTCGGCGAGCTCGTCGAGGCGTTCGCGTCGGCGCGCGACGAGGATCAGGGGAAAGCCGCGGCCGGCCAGGCCCTTGGCCAGCTCGGTACCGATGCCCGAGGAGGCGCCGGTGATGACGACGGTGGCGTTCTTGTTCGGTTTGGGAAGGCTCATGCGATCACCAGTGAATCCCTCGGGTCGCCTGCAGGAACGTTTCGCTGCGGCGATCGAGATCCTTTTGCTCACCTTTGTCGTCGGCGCCCTTGGCCGCCGAGGAATCGTCGAACATGCTGAAGGCGCGGTTACGCACCCGGTCCATGACGGCGGGATTGACGGCATCGGCGACGGCGGCGAACTGTCCGAACGGCGAGCTGGCCCGCCGCGGCCGGTGGATCAACGCGTCGGTGATCACACCCGCGGCCTGATCCGGGGTCAGCGTCGGGAACTTGTCGTACATGGTGGTCGGGCTGATCATCGGCGTGCGCACCAGCGCCATGTGCACGGTGGTGAATCGCACATTGTCACTGACGGTTTCGGCCTGCAGCGCATCGCACAAGCTGTCCAGCGCGGCCTTGCTGGCGATGTAGGCGCCGAACCGCGGTGCGCGGGTCTGCACGCCCACCGAAGAAACGTTGACGATGTGGCCGAAGCCGCGTTCCCGCATACCCGGGATGAATTTGAGGATCAGCTGCACCGCACCCAGGTAGTTCAGCTGAATGGTCCGCTGGTAGTCGTGGATGCGGTCGTAGGACAGCGCGAGCGAACGGCGGATCGAACGTCCCGCGTTATTGATCAGAATGTCCACCCCACCGAGGTCTTCGAGCACCTTGTCGGCCATCTCGGCGATCGCGTCCATGTCGGACAGGTCGCACGGGTAAACATGGGCGGTGCCCCCGTTGCCGCGGATGTCGTCGGCGACCTTTTCCAGGTTCTCCAAGGTCCGAGCGACCAGAACCACGGTGCCGCCCGCCTCGGCGATCTTGTGCGCGGCGGCCTCGCCGATGCCCGAGGAGCCGCCGGTGATCAGCGCGATCCTGCCCTCCACCGCATCCTCGAGCTTGCGGCCCTGCACCGCGTCGCGCAGGTTGCGCCAATAGAAGGGCCGGTACCGACCCGCGGAGTTCGGCGTGTTGATCAGGTTCGACACGGCCGCGAACGGCTTTTCGACCAGATTCGTGAGGTCACCAAGATTCATTGACAGTTGCTCCTGATGGCGGTGTGGATGGTGTGACACAGGTCATAAAGCCAACCTAGGACATCGGCCGGTCAATTTATACAGATTGCCCCTATGTAAACAATCGTCTTGTAACACCGGATAATCCGGCGGTGACGGCGGACTAACCGACCAGCAACCCACAGATGGTCAGCTGGGTCGATGCCGCTACCGAAACTTCTCCGGCCGCGCAAAGTTGTCAGCATCTACGACAGGATCGGCGGCTACGAGGCGATCGAGACTGTCGTCGACGACTTCTACGACCGCGTACTCGCCGACGAGGAGCTGGTCGGGTTCTTCACCGGGACCAACATGAACCGGCTCAAAGGCCGGCAGGTGGAGTTCTTCGCGGCCGCTCTCGGCGGTCCCGATCTCTACACCGGTGCACCGATGAAGCAAGTGCATCAGGGGCGCGGCATCACCATGCACCACTTCGGTCTGGTCGCCGGGCACCTCGGCGACGCGCTGGCAGCGGCCGGGATACCGGCGGGCACGATCGCCGAAATAGTGGGCGTCGTAGCGCCGCTGGCCTCCGACATCGCTTCCGCGGAAGGCAGCACCACGACAGACTGAGCGCCGTGCGGACGAACTGCGCGCGGTGCGGGATAGTCGATGGTGTGAAACTGTTCGCCGCCTGCCTGGTCGCCGCGTTCATTGTCACCGCGTGCGGCGGCCACGCCCCGCCCAGCCAGACCTCCGCTGTCCCCCCGACCACCACGGCGTTGCCCCCGCCCCCCGCTGGGACGTTCGACTGCGCTAAGCCGGCGAACAAAGCGCAGCAAATGGTATGTAGCGAACCGCAATTGAGCGATCTCGATCACCGTGTGCAGAGCGCCTACCACCAAGCCCTGTCACGTCCGGGGGCTGACCAACCCGCGGTGACGAGCGCGCAAACCGCCTTCGCCACCACCAGGGACGGCTGCGCTGACCGCACCGACATGCGAACCTGTGTCGTGGAGGCCTATCAGACGCGGCTGGTCGAGCTGATCATCGCGGACCCGGCAACCGCGGCTCCGCCGGTCGTCGCCTACGACTGCCCGCCGGACGCCGGCACCCTGACCGCCCAGTTCTACAACCAGCTCGATCCGAAGACGGCGGTGCTGGATTGGAAGGGCAACCGCGTCATCCTGTTCATCCAGCCCTCAGGTAGCGGCGCCCGGTACGGCCGTGCGGGGTCGGAATACTGGGAACACCAGGGCGAGGTGACATTGGACCTCAGCGGCACCAAATTCGTCTGCCGCACAAGGTGAACGCCTCCCGCAGCTTCGAAGACCTGGTGGCCGAAGCCGAGTCAGCCGCGCTCGACGGATGGGACTTCTCGTGGTTCGACGGCCGCGCCACCGAGGAACGACCGTCCTGGGGTTATCAACGGCTGATGAGCAGCCGTCTTGCGGAAGTTTCTGCGGCGCTGGACATTCAGACAGGTGGCGGCGAGGTGCTGGCTGGGGCGCAGCGGTTTCCGCCGACCATGGCGGCGGTGGAGTCCTGGTCGCCCAACGCGGCGCTGGCGACCAAGCGGTTGCATCCGCGGGGCGTGGTAGTGGTGGCCACGCCCGCCGAGTCGCCGCTGCCGTTTGCCGACGCGGCGTTCGACCTGGTGACCAGTCGGCATCCGAACACGGTGTGGTGGAACGAGATTGCGCGGGTGCTGCGGCCCGGCGGCAGCTACCTCGCCCAGCACATCGGCCCGGCCACCGTCTCGGAGTTGGTCGAATACTTCATCGGTCCGCAGCCCCAAGCGTGGGCACGTCGTCATCCGGATCACGAGCGGGCACAGGCGGAAGCGGCCGGCCTGCAGATCGTGGACATGCGGTCCGAGCGGCTGCGGCAGGAATTCTTCGACGTCGGCGCCGTCGTTCACTTCCTGCGTAAGGTGATCTGGACGGTGCCCGATTTCAGCGTCGAACGCTATCGCGAGCGGTTACGCGAACTGCACGAACGCATCCAACAAAGGGGACCGTTCGTCGCTCATGCCGCGCGTGTCCTCGTCGAGGCACGCAAACCGTCACTCCTCGGCGCGTAGCACGTCCAGCGCGTGCACCAGGTCGGCCGGGTAAGGGGCCTCGATCTCGATCCGGCGGCCGTCGGCCGGATGGGCAAACGCCAGCGACCGCGCATGCAGCCATTGCCGTTCCAGGCCAAGCCTTTTCGCCAGTTTGGGATCCGCGCCGTAGACCAGGTCACCGCAGCAGGGGTGATGTAGAGCGGCGAAGTGCACCCGGATCTGGTGGGTCCGGCCGGTCTCCAGGTGCACGTCGAGCAGGCTGGCGGCGACGAACGCCTCCACGGTGTCGTAGTGGGTGATGCTGTGCCGGCCGTCCCGTTTGACCGCGAACTTCCATTCCGGGCCGGGGTGCCGGCCGATCGGAGCATCGATGGTCCCGCTGGACGGATCCGGATGTCCTTGCACCAGCGCGTGGTAACGCTTGTCTACGGTGCGTTGCTTGAACGCCCGCTTGAGTACCGTGTAGCCCCGTTCGGAGATCGCCACCACCATCACCCCGGACGTGCCGACGTCCAGACGATGCACGATGCCTTGGCGCTCATGCACACCGGAGGTGGTGATCCGGTAGCCCGCGGCGGCCAGGCCGCCCAGCACCGTCGGACCGGTCCAGCCCACCGACGCGTGCGCAGCCACCGCCGCGGGCTTGTCGACGGCGACGATGTCGTCGTCGGAGTACAGGATCGTCATGCCCTCGATGTCGACGGGCGTGTTCTCCGGCGGCTTCGGCGGCTCCGGCAACCGAACCTGCAGCCAGGCACCCGAATTCAAACGATCGGACTTCCCTGCCGTCACACCGTCCAGTTCGACGCCGCCGTTCTCGGCGATGGCGGCTGCGGCGCTGCGGGACAGCCCCAGCAGGCGCGCCAACCCGGCATCCACGCGCATGCCCGCCAGTCCCTCCGGGACCGGCATAGAGCGGTCGGTCATTCCTTCGACTCGGTGTTGCGCCGACCCACGGTGTCGAAGTCGAAGCCGAAGATGGACAGCACGACGAGCAGGATGGCCCCGCCCACCACGGACGGGTCGGCGACGTTGAACACCGGCCACCACCCGACCGATAAAAAGTCCACTACGTGGCCCCGCAGCGGCCCGGGTGCCCTGAAGAAACGGTCGACCAGGTTCCCCATCGCGCCGCCCAGGATCATCCCTAGCCCCACCGCCCACCACGGTGAGACCAGTCGACGGCCCATCCAGAAGATGCCGACCACCACGCCGGTCGCGATCAGCGTCAGCACCCAGGTGTAGCCGGTGGCCATCGAGAACGCGGCCCCCGAATTGCGGACCAGCGTCCAGGTCACGGTGTCGCCGATGATCGACACCGGCTGCCCCGGGGGCAGCAGTTTGACCGCCAACACCTTGGTCACGATGTCCAGCGAAAGCACCACCGCCGCAACCGCCAACAGCAAACGCAGCCGCCGGGGCGGCGGGGCTGCCTCGGGCTCATGGGCTGCCACGGCGTCACCGGCTGATGTCAGCGGATCGGCGGACCCTGTTGGTTCGTCAGGCACCCCACCATCATCCACTAAGCCGCCGGGGGTGCGGGATGATCCCCTGATGGGCCGCGTCACCGTGATCACCACCGGAGGGACGATTTCGACGAGCACCGGCGCCGACGGCGTGCGCCGGCCCGCACACTCGGGCGCCGACCTCACTGAAGGGCTCGACGTCGACGTCATCGACCTGATGGCCGTCGACAGCTCCGAACTGACACCACCGGACTGGGACCGGATGCGCGACGCGGTGCACACCGCGATCACCGACGGCGCGGACGGGATCGTGATCGCGCACGGCACCGACACCATGGAGGAGAGCGCCCTGTGGCTGGAGTTGACCTACTCGGGTGACGTTCCCGTGGTGCTGACCGGTGCGATGCGCAGCGCCGACGCGCCCGACGCGGACGGGCCCGCCAACCTGCGGGCCGCGGTGGCGGTGGGGGCCCACCCGGCGGCCCGTGGTCTGGGCGTGCTGGTGTGTTTCGCCGGCCGGGTGCTGCAACCGCTGGGATTGCGCAAAGCCGCAACCCAGGACCTCAGTGGGTTCGCCGGGCAACTGCTCGGTACCGCCGATGGCGTTGTGTCGTTGACGGGGGCCAAGGTCCGACCGTTCGTCGGTGATGTGGGGGTCAGTCGGGGCGCCACGGGTCGATATCGCCGTGGCGTATCTGGGCAGTGACGCGGTCGCGCTGGACGCTTTCGCGGCGGCCGGCGCCCGTGCGGTGGTGTTGGAGGCTTTGGGTTCCGGCAACGCCGGGGTCGCCGTCGTTGACGGGGTGCGACGCCTGTCCCGCGCCGGCGTGACGGTCGTGGTATCCACCCGGGTGCCCAGCGGTCGGGTGAGCGCCGGTTACGGACCGGGCGACGACCTGGCCCGCGCGGGCGCGCTACTAGTGCCGCGACTAGGTCCGCCGCAGGCCCGCGTCCTGTTGATGGCGGCACTGGCCGCGGGCCTACCCCTCGCCGACGTCCTCGATCGGTGGGGCTGAGGAGTCCCGCTCGCGCAGATCACCGACGTAGTCGGGCCAGTCCAGGCTGTCGACCGGGTTGGCGGCGGCGAGATCGGGGGTCTTGACCGGGAAGGTCCGGGCCTGGCCGGGGCCAGAACTGCGGGTCTCGAATCGCACGGTGACCACGCCATGACCCGCCCCCTGGACCCACCCGTGCCCGAACTCGGGGTGTACCACGTCGTCGCCCACCCGCCATGACGCCCCGTCCTGACCGGTGAGCAGCGCCGCTCGCATCGTCTCGAAATCCTGATGCGATTCCGGCGCCGTTTCCAACCCCGTTGGCAAGGCTGATTCCTGCGCCAGCTCCAGATCGGGAAACAGCGACTCCTGGCGGACGTCGCTGAGACCCGAAAACCCAACGCCCAGAAGGCGAATCGGCCCGATCTGCACGGGGTCGAGCAGCAGCCTGCGAGCTAAGGCCACCAACGCGCCCGCTTCGACCGTCGCGTACGGCAGGGTCGCCGAGCGGGTAAGCGTGCTCATGTCGGATTTCTTCAGCTTCACCGTGACCGTCCGCGCGCCGCGGCCGTCTTTCAGTAGGCGGCGGTGCGCGTGTTCGGCGATGGGTTCGATCGCGTCCCGCAGCTGATCGAGGGTGGTCAGGTCGGTGGCGAAGGTGGACTCGGCGCTGATCTGCTTGGCTTCGGCGCGTTCGGCGACCGGGCGGTCATCGATGCCGCGGGCCAGCCGATGCAACGCCGGCCCGACCGTGGCCCCGAGAATGTTGGCCACTTCCGCGTCGCTGAGGGCCGCCAGCTGCCCGATGGTCTCGATGCCGAGCCGATGCAATTTGTCCTCGGCAACCGGACCGATCCCCCACAGCCGCCGCACCGGTAAGCCGGCCAGCAGCGCTCGTTCCTCGGCGCGGTCCACGACCCGGATGCCGTCGGGTTTGGCCAGACCGGAGGCGATCTTGGCGATCTGCTTGCCCGAGCCGGCACCTACCGAGGCGATCAGGCCGGTCTCCTCGCGGACCCGTCGCCGCAGTTCGCCGCAGAACGCTTCGGCATCGGCCGCCGACGCCCCGGCGAGCTGCGCGGGTTCGCCGAATGCTTCGTCGAAGGACAGCTGCTCCAGGACCGGCACCAGGTGGCGCACCGTCTCGAAGACGCGCCGGCTCGCGACCCCGTACACCACGCCGCGCGGGGGCAACACCACCGCCGAGACTCCGACCAGCCGGCGGGCCTGATGCATCGGCATGGCCGAATGGGCGCCGAACACCCGCGCCTCGTAACTGGCCCCGGCCACCACGCCCCGCCCGCCCAAGCCGCCAACCAGCACCGGACGCCCCCGCAGAGTCGGCCGGGTTAGTTGTTCGACGGAGGCGAAGAACGCGTCCATGTCCAGGTGCAGCACCCAACGGGACTCCACAGGTGTCGATGCTATTTGGCTGTGTGCGCTAACCGGCCGACCGTGGGCCTTATGGCGCAGGAAAGCAGGGGCGCAGCGCCATAGCCCGCACGCTCGAGCGCACGCGGGCGATACACTCGAAACCCCTTGACCGCCTGGACATTCGGCGCGTTGCGGACCATTTTCCGAAACGCCAATCCGATATCGGAACCAATTTCTTTACGCGAGCGAAAATATTGCGTTACACGCATGTTTAATAGCCGTTTTCCTGGCCATTACCACGTTGATCGCGCGCGATCGGCTATTGGCACTGGTCAAAGGAGATGGCTATGTCACTCGTTGTTGCTCCCGAATGGATCGAGTCCGCCGCCCAAGAATTGGCAGGCATACGGTCGGCTTTAACCGAGGTATCGGAGTCGATCGCCGCCTCCACCACGGCCATAGCTCCCGCGGCCGCGGACGAAATCTCGGCCGCGATCGCCCGCGTATTCGGAGAGTTCGGCGAGGAATTCCAAACCATCAGTGCGCAGACTCGGGCCTTTCACGCCGGGATCGTCGACCTGCTGGGCTCCACCGCCGGCGCATATGTGGGCACGGAGTCAGCGAATGCCGTGCAGGTGGTAGCCAATTCCGCGTCCTCTGCACTGGTCCCGGGCGGCACCGGCGGTCTGCCGGCTATCCCTGCCCTGCCAGCCATGCCTGGTGCTCCGACCCTGCCCGGTCTTCCCGGCGGCCCGGCCCTGCCCGGCCTCCCGGCCCTGCCCGAGCTGCTACCCGGACTGTTCGGCCCCGGCGCCACTGCGCCCGATTGGACTGCGTTCACCAGGCCGTATGAAGCCCTCGTCAACAACACGATCGCGAACCTGCAGAGCCTCGGCAACGGCCTGCAGTCCAACCCGTTCCCGTTCTTGCGGCAATTCCTCGCCAACCAGGCCCACTACGGCGAGATCATCTCCACGTCGCTGGCCAATGCCGGGGCTAGCCTGCAGGCCGGCGCGGACGCCGCCCAGGTCCTCAACGATGTCATGCCCATCTTCTCCATCCCGGGCCAGATCGGGCAGAACGCGTTCAACTTGCTTAGAACAGTGACCGACTTCTCCTACTCCATCGGAGCACAACTCGACCCGGTGGCCACCGGAGCGGCCTTCTTCGGTCTACCGATAGCCATGGGCATCAACGCGATTGGTTCGCCGATTACCACCTTCGATGCGTTCATGTCCAGCGCGACGGCCTTCGGCAGCGCCATGCAACGCGGCGACCTGTTCGGCGCCGCGGTGGCCGTGCTGACCGCGCCCGCCGTCGTCACCAACGGTTTCCTGAACGGCCAGGTCATGCTGGGCCTGTCCCTACCCGCGCTAGACCTGCCGCTCGCCGGTGGCGTCGGGACACTCAGTGTGCCGGCGACGGCAGGTTTACCCGTCGGCGGGCTGCTCACACCCTTGTCGACCGTAACCGCGAATATCGGTCCGGCCACCGGCTTCCCGCTGTTGTCGCTACCGCTCGGCGGCACGCCCACCGGCGGGATCCTGCCGGGGCTGCTGCTGCATCTACCTCAGCGGCTCGCCGAAGCCATCGGCGCACCCCCACAGCCGATTTCACTGGTTGCGGCGGTGCCGGTCGTCCCGGCCGTCGACCTGTAATCGACCCGGCACCGCCCTACGCGGGCACCCGGGAGATCGCCACCCGCACCCCGTCGCCGATCTCGACGCCGTCGGACGGGTCGCCGAATTCAAAGGACGTAGCCAGGATCTCGCCCGCGATCAGGTCTTGGTGGGTGCGCGCCCACTCCTCGCGTTCGGACGGCACCGCGACCACCACGCTGATCCGGTCGGACACTTCCAACCCGGTCGACTTACGCAGCTCCTGCAGCTCGCGGATGCGGTCCTTGGCCCAGCCCTCGGCTTCCAGCTCGGGAGTCACCGTGCCGTCCAGTACCACCAGGCCCGCTCCCCCGGGCAGGGCCGCGGTGAACTCAGGGTCGGCGGCCACCAGCCGGGAGCTGTATTCCTCGGGTTGCAGCACCGCCGGGCCTGCGGTCAAAGTGCCGTCCGGGTTGACAACGCCTTCACCGGCCTTGACGGCCTTGATCGCCGCCTGCACATCCTTTCCCAACCGCGGTCCGGCGACCCGGGCGTTGACGGTCAGCTCGAAGCGACCGTAGGTGTCGATCGCATCGGTGAGCTCGACCTGCTTAACGTTGAGCTCGTCGCCGATCAGGTCGGTGAACGGCCGCAACCGCTCCGGATCCTCCACCGCCACGGTCAGTTTCGGCAATGGCAGCCGTACCCGCAGCTTCTTGGCCTTGCGCAGCGAGGATGCCGCCGAGCACACCTCGCGCACCTGGTCCATCGCGGTGACCAGGGCGGCGTCCACCGGCAGCTCTGAAGCCTGCGGCCAGTCCGTCAAATGCACCGAGCGGCCACCGGTCAGGCCGCGCCAGATCAATTCGGTGATCAACGGCAACAACGGCGCGGCCAACCGGGCGGTCACCTCCAGCACGGTGTGCAGGGTGTCGATGGCGTCGGCATCTTCCACCCAGAATCTCGAACGGGACCGTCGGACATACCAATTCGTCAATGCCTCGGTGAACAGGCGCAGCTGCTCGCAGGCTCCGGAGATGTCGCACACATCCAGCGCAGCGGTCAGGTCGTCGCGCAGCACCGCCAGCTTGGCCAGGATGTAGCGATCCAGCACATGCTCGGAATCTGTGCGCCAGGTACCGACCTTTGGTGCGTACAGGGCCAGGAAGCTATAGGCGTTCCAGAACGGCAGCAACACCTGACGCACGCCATCGCGGATGCCCTGTTCGGTGACGATCAGGTTGCCGCCGCGCAGGATCGGCGAGGCCATCAGGAACCACCGCATGGCGTCGGAGCCGTCGCGGTCGAACACCTCGGTCACATCGGGATAGTTGCGCAGCGACTTGCTCATCTTCTGGCCATCTGACCCCAGCACGATCCCGTGTGCCACACACGTTTTGAACGACGGCCGGTCGAACAACGCGGTGGCCAGCACATGCAGCGTGTAGAACCAGCCCCGGGTCTGGCCGATGTACTCGACGATGAAGTCACCCGGGTAGTGACTGTCGAACCAGTCCGCGTTCTCGAACGGGTAATGCACCTGGGCATAGGGCATCGAACCGGAGTCGAACCACACATCGAGCACATCGGTGATGCGGCGCATCGTGCTGTTGCCGGTGGGGTCGTCGGGATTGGGCCTGGTGAGTTCGTCGATGTAGGGCCGATGCAGGTTGTCCGGGCGCACGCCGAAGTCGCGTTCCAGCTCGTCCAGGCTGCCGTACACGTCGATCCTGGGGAACGCCGGATCGTCAGACTTCCAGACCGGAATGGGAGTGCCCCAGTACCGGTTGCGCGAGATCGACCAGTCACGGGCGCCCTGCAGCCACTTGCCGAACTGCCCGTCCCTGACGTGCTCGGGATACCAAGTGATCTGCTGATTGAGCTCCACCATGCGATCGCGGAACTCGGTCACCCGCACGAACCAGGACGACACCGCCCGGTAGATCAGCGGGTTCCGGCAGCGCCAGCAGTGCGGGTACGGGTGCTCGTAGGTTTCATGGCGCAGCAGCACCGCCCCGTTCGCAGCCGCCGGACCGCTCTGATTCTTCAGATCGCGGATGATCTGCGGGTTGGCGTCGAAGACGTGCTGCCCCTGGTAATCCGGCACGGTCGCGTCGAAGCGGCCCTTGGCGTCGACGGGCGTGACCGGCACGATGCCCACCGGATCGGTGGTCGCCATGTCGTCCTCGCCGTAGGCCGGCGCCATGTGCACCAGTCCGGTGCCGTCCTCGGTGGTGACGAACTCGCCGGGCAACACTTGGAATGCGTTGTGCGCGTCCAGGAAATACGGGAAGGGCGGCAGATACCGGGTGCCCAGCAGCTCCGAGCCGGGGATGACGCGCAACACCTCGGGCTCTTCGCCGAGCTCGCGCGCGTAGGCGGCCAGGCGCGCCTCCGCGAGCACAAAACGTCGATCCCCGGCCCGAACTTCCACATAGCTCACGGCGGGGTTCACCGCTACCGCAAGGTTCGACGGCAGGGTCCACGGCGTCGTCGTCCAGATCAGCAAGTAGGCACCGGCCAGTTCATTTTGTGAGTCACCGCCCACCACCTTGAATCCGACGGTGAGAGCGGGGTCCTGGCGGCTTTGGTAGACATCGTCGTCCATGCGTAGCTCGTGATTGGACAACGGTGTCTCGTCTCGCCAGCAGTACGGCAGCACCCGGTAGCCCTCGTAGGCCAGGCCCTTGTCCCACAGCTGCTTGAACGCCCAGATCACCGACTCCATGTAGCTGAGATCGAGGGTCTTGTAGTCATTGTCGAAATCGACCCAGCGGGCCTGGCGGGTAACGTACTGCTGCCACTCGTCGGTGTAGCGCAACACCGACGCGCGGCAGGCGTCATTGAAAGCGGCGATGCCCATCGAGTCGATCTGGGACTTGTCGGTGATGCCCAGTTGGCGTTCGACTTCGAGTTCGGCCGGCAAACCGTGTGTGTCCCAGCCGAATCGGCGCTCCACTTTGTCGCCGCGCATGGTGCGATACCGCGGCACGATGTCTTTGACGTAGCCGGTCAGCAGGTGCCCGTAGTGCGGCAGGCCGTTGGCGAACGGCGGCCCGTCGTAGAACACGTACTCGGCTGCCCCGTCACGTCGGGCGATGCTGGCGCGGAAGGTGTCGTCGCGGAACCAGTAGTCGAGCACCTCGAGCTCGAGTGCGGGAAAGTCGGGTGCGCCGCTGGCCAGCTTGGGATAGGCGGTGTGGGCCTCGCTATCCAGGTTATTCGTCACGCGTTGTCTCCGGTGCCTCGGCAGTTCAGGCACGGGGACGACGCTGCGCTGGTGCGCGAACGCCGCGGTACCACCCCGCTTGCCACGCTGACGCGTGACCGCTCTGGATCGGCTGTCACGGGCCTACCCGTTCGGTTCTACTGAGCCGCAGAGGCTGTTCTTCCGAAGGCTCCCCGGTGATGGCCGGATCGATGCCAATGTGATGAGTCTAATGGATGGACCCCGAGGGGCTGGCCCGCCGCAGGCGCCCTGCGGTCGGCTAGCCCCTCGGAGTCCGGAGTTGATCGCTATTCATGGCCTTACGCCTGAACCTCGAGCACACCGACGCGCCACAGCGCCGCGTACAGGTGCCGCAGCGGGATGGTGAGCAGCCGGGCGGCGCCGTCAACCAGGGGGTCGCTTCCGGCACCGAGCGCCTCGTCGATGCGACGCGCCCCCTTCGTGGGCGCCTTCGCCGGCACGTCGGCTACGGGTACCTCGCGCACCACGTGCAGCTGCGGCGCGGCGGGGATGGTTACTACTTCGTCGTACAGAGCAGCGGTCATGATCGCCTCCTAGCGGGAAAACCAACGGTGACAGGTGGACCTCAAAAGAATCTTGAAGAGTCCCGTCCCGTAACGGTTCCGAGCATGGAGGGTGTGTGACGACTCAGCCGAGGACGTCGTGCCGGAGACCGGTCAGGGACGAAACATCCGGATATCGACCCGGACTACCACTGGAACTCATGCGTCCCTCACCTCCTCTCGGTCACGACCCACGCGGCAACCGCGCGGTCTGTGCAACACAGCAAGGAGAACAGAATCCCGGCATTCCCGCCGGAAAATCCGCACCCCTCTCGTCAGAGCTTCGGCACTACCCGACGTGTCCGGTAAACCGGAAGCCACCTGGGCTCAACCCTTAATCCGGGAGGAGCTGTCCTGACCCGGGGCGTCTTTCGACGTTCGGGGTCAGTGGCCTATGTTCGTGTAGCCGCCTCACCTAACGAGGTGCTTGCCTGACCGATAATGCACCACCGGCCCGACTCGGTCAACGCGCCATCCCGCAGATTCCCGATCTTTACGCCGTCCCGCTGCACAACCACAGCGTCCGCCCAGCAGTAGCAGCCCTGAGCTGGGCAAACGCTGTGATAATGCGCAATGTGGTTAAGGTCACAATTCGGCGGACAGACCCTCGAGCCGCCCGATTGTCTCGATGTACTCCTCGACCATCTCCAGCACCACCGCCCGGGTGGGTCGGACCCGATCAAGCGAGCCGACCACCTGGCCGACGAAGTAGGTGGCGAGTTCGCGCGCCTTGGCGCCGGGATGTGCCGCCGCCTGGTTGATGCGGATCTGCGAATCGGTGACGAGCGCGGTCTGCAGCGGCATGCCCAGCGGATTCGGGGTGTCGGGCCGTTCCCACTCGTCGGTCCAGGCCGTGCGCAGCATGCGTGCCGGTTTGCCGGTCATCGACCGGGACCGCACCGTGTCCGAGGACGTGGCGGCCAGGAATTTGTCCTTGACCACCGGGGCGGTTTCGGCTTCCTCGGTGGTAAGCCACACCGATCCACACCACACGCCCTCGGCGCCCAGGGCCAGGGCCGCCGCGATCTGGCGGCCGCGGGCGATGCCGCCGGCGGCCAGCACCGGCGTGGGCGCGACGGCGTCGACCACCTCGGGAACCAGCACCATGGTCGCCACCTCGCCGGTGTGCCCGCCCGCCTCGGTGCCCTGCGCGACGATCAGGTCCACTCCGGCGGCCGCGTGCCGGCGCGCGTGCTGGGTAGTGCCGGCCAGCGCGGCCACCAGCACGTCCTGGCTGTGCGCCCGTTCCACCAGGTCGTGCGGCGGGGGCCCGAGCGCGCTGGCGATCAGTCGGATGCCGTGCGAGAACGCCACCTCCAGCAGCGGTTCGTAGCCCTTCGGCGAGATGTTCAGGCCGCCGCGGATCGGCTCTTCATCGGTGACCTGTGCGGCGACCCCGTAGCGGGTCAACAGCTCGTCGACGAACGCGCGGTGTTCCTCGGGGAGCAGGTCTTGCGCCTGCCGGGAGTTGATGCCGCCTTCCTCGGCGCCGACATACTTCGGCGGCAGCAGCAGGTCCACCCCGTACGGCTTGCCGCCGGTCTGCTCCTCGATCCAGGTCAGCTCGCTCTCGAGGCGCCGAGGGCTGTGTGCGGTGGCCCCGAGAATCCCGAAACCACCCGCATTGGTCACCGCGGCGACCACATCACGGCAATGACTGAACGCGCAGATTGGAAATTCGACGCCGAGCATTTCGGCCACCCTGGTTCGCATGCCGCCGACGCTACGCCGTCACGCTGACGGTTCATCCAGAGTGGGTCTGAGGTAGGCGAACTGCGCGATTCATGGGCCGAAGGCGCACGTCGGGCGGCGACGCTAGGACGGTGGGGAAACGCCGTCCGGTGGCCAGCTGGCCACGCCCTCCTCCAACGGAACCTTCAGGCTCCGCAGGATTGAAGCGACCATCCGCCATGCCCCGATCGCGGTGACCAGCTCGATGAGAACGGTTGTGTCACTGCTGAATTCCCGCTCACACGCCGCCCAGCTCGCATCGCTCACCGCGCCGTCGCGCACGATGTCGTCGGTGGCGGCCAGCACCGCCCGTTCGGTGGCACCGAACCCGTTGTGCGCCTGCCAGTCCCGCACGCCGACCAGATCTTCGGCCGATACGCCCAGGCGCGAGGCCACCCGCCAGTGCTGGGTCCACTCGTAGTCGCAGCCGGTCAGCCAGCCGATGCGCATGATCGCCAGTTCGCGCAGCCTCCGGTCAAGGGCGCCATGCCACAGCATCGAGGCGAGCAGATCGTTGAAGACGCCCGCCAGTCGCGGATGGTTCAGCAGCGCCTGGAAAATGCTCAATTCGGCCATGTAGTCCGGTACGCCGGCTTCGTCGGCGGCGGCTTTGGCCTCGTCGACGGGCAACAGGGGTATCCGGGACGGCTCATTGGCTTGGGTCATGCTGCATGCCCTCCCCGCTTATCGCACAAGCGAATCGAATGAACTCCAGGGGTTTCGCACATTACCTCCCGTCAGCCGGCCTTCGGGCTGTGTATCGCTCAACTACAAAACCGTGGGCAAACACCGGCGAGTTGATCCCGGATCCGCTGGCGCTTGGCGGAAGGATGACGGGCAGCTTGAGCGAGCGACGAGGTGAGTCGACGGTGGATCAGTTGCATGGCACTCCGGTGGCGGTCATCGGCATGGCATGCCGCCTGCCCGGCGGAATCGATTCCCCCGAGGCGTTCTGGAATGCACTGCTACGCGGCGCTGACCCAATCACTGAGGTACCCGCCGAGCGCTGGAACGCCGACGACTACTACGACCCAGAGCCGGGTCAACCTGGCCGGTCGGTATCCCGCTGGGGTGGCTTCCTGACCGACGTCGTGGGGTTCGATCCGGAATTCTTCGGCATCAACGAGCGGGAGGCGGCGGCGATTGATCCGCAACACCGCCTGTTGATGGAGGTTTCGTGGGAGGCAGTGGAGCACGCCGGGCTCCCGCCCGCCTCGCTGGCCGACTCGCTGACCGGTGTCTTCGTCGGCATGTGCCACGACGACTACACCCATGTCACGAATGCCGCGGGCGCATTGGGTGATGCGTACGGCTTCACCGGGACCGCGCTGAGCATGGCGTCCGGGCGGGTGTCGTATGCCCTGGGCCTGCGCGGCCCGGCGTTGACGGTGGACACCGCGTGTTCATCGAGCCTGGTAGCGGTGCACCTGGCCTGCCGCAGCCTGCACGATCAGGAGAGCAACCTGGCCCTGGCCGGGGGCTGCATGGTCATGCTGGAACCGCAGCTCTACGCATCGGCGTCGGGACAGGGCATGTTGTCACCCACCGGACGGTGTCGGCCCTTCGATACAGCCGCCGACGGATTCGTGCGGTCGGAGGCCTGCGCCATGGTGTTGTTGAAGCGCCTGCCCGATGCGCTGCGCGACGGCGACCGGATTCTGGCCGTCGTACGGGGCACCGCTACGAATCAGGACGGCCGCACCGACACCATTACGACGCCCTCGTCGGGTGCGCAGGTAGCGGCGTATCAGGCGGCGTTGGCAGCCGCCGGCGTGCACCCCGACACCGTCGGCATGGTGGAAGCGCACGGCACCGGTACCCCGGTGGGTGATCCCATCGAATTTCGCAGTCTGGCAGAAGTTTACGGTGCAAATGGCCGGCCCTGCGCCCTCGGCTCGGCCAAGAGCAATATCGGTCACACCGAGGCGGCCGCGGGCGCGGTCGGGCTGGTCAAGGCGATCCTGTCGCTGCAGCACGCGGCGGTGCCGCCGATGGCCCACTTCACCCGACTGCCCGACCAATTAGCCGCTATCGACACCGGATTATTTGTGCCGCAAGCTATTACGAGTTGGCCCGCGGGCGATGCAGCCACGCCGCGACGAGCGGCGGTGTCGTCGTACGGAATGTCGGGAACCAATGCGCACGCCATCGTCGAGCAAGCACCCCCGGTCGCGGTACAGCGGAACACCGGCTCGGCAAAGTTGTTTGTCATGTCGGCCACCTCCGCCGAGGCGCTGCGGCGGACGGCGAGTCGGCTGTCGGACTGGGTCGGCGGGCACGAGGTGAACCCGGCCGATCTTGGCTACACCCTGGCTCGGCGGCGCGGCCACCGACCGGTGCGCAGCGCGATCGTCGCGGACAACAATCCCGAATTAATCGAACGACTACGCGAGTTCGCCGACGGCGGACTACCGCTGCAAAGTGCCGTCGGTCTCGACGACCGAGGACCGGTGTGGGTGTTCTCCGGGCAAGGCTCGCAGTGGCCGGCCATGGGTGCCGACCTGCTGGCCAACGAGGCGGCGTTTGCTGCCACGGTGGCCGCCGCCGAACCGCTCATCGCCAGGGAGTCCGGATTCTCGGTGACCGAAGCCTTGAGCACCCCGCAAACACTCGCCAGCATCGACCGGATTCAACCGACGCTGTTCATCTTTCAGGTCGCCCTCGCCGCCGCGCTCGAGTCCTCCGGCGCGCGGCCCGCCGCGGTGATCGGGCATTCCCTTGGCGAGGTGTCGGCTGCCGTTGTCGCCGGCGTCCTCTCCCTCGCCGACGGGGTGCGGGTCATCTGCCGCCGGTCGCGTTTGTGCACCCAGCTCGTCGGTGCCGGCGCGATGGCGGCGATCGAGCTCCCCGCTCGAGCGGTCCGCGAAGAGCTGGCCCAGCGAAGCATCACCGACGTGGTGATCGCCGTCATTGCGTCCCCGCAATCAACCGTGATCGGCGGCAAGACCGAGCAAGTCCGTCAACTGGTAGCGGCGTGGAAGGAACGCGACATTCTGGCCAGCGAGGTCGCCGTGGACGTCGCATCTCATACCCCACAGGTCGACCCGATCCTCGACGAGCTGGCCGGCCTGTTGGGCGAGATAACACCACGGACTCCGCGTCTTGCCTACTATTCAGCGACCCTGTTCGATCCCCGCGACGCGCCCAAGTGCGACGCCCGCTACTGGGTGGACAATCTGCGCCACGCGGTGCGGTTCTCCGCTGCGACCAAGGCCGCGCTCGAAGACGGGCATCGCGTATTCGTCGAGCTTTCCCCGCATCCGTTGCTGACCCGGGCCATCGAGCAGACCGCCGGTGCATTGGACATGCCGGTCGCTGCGATCCCCGCCCTGCGGCGCGGACAGCCGGTACCGCACGGGGTGACACCACTACACGCCGAGATCCACAACGCCGGCGCTGCCACTGATTTCGCCGCGCTGTATCCGGCTGGCCGTCTGGTGGACGCACCCCTGCCGGTGTGGGCCAACCGCCAGCTGATGCTTGCCCCGGAGCAGGCCGCTCGGAACACCGATGGCGTGGGCTCTCATCCCTTGCTGGGTGTCCACGTGCGACTGATGGAAGAGCCGCAGCGGCACGCTTGGCAGTCCGCTCTCGGCACGGCGGCACTGCCCTGGGCGGGTGATCACCAAATCAACGGCGTAGCAGCGCTTCCGGGTGCGGCGTATTGCGAGATGGCATTGTCCGCAGCCGATATCGTGCTCGCCGAATCGTCCGAGGTCCGAGACCTGCGGTTCGAAGAGATGCTGCTGTTGGACGAAAAAGCGCCCGTCGGAGCTACAGCAGCACTATCGCCATCCGGAGCTGCCACCTTCGTCGTCCAGACGGGTGACCAGGTGCGGCGAGCGGTGGCCGTCCTGCAGCCGGCCGGCCTAGACGCAATGCCTGTTCAAGACACCGACGCGCTGTTGGCCGCCCATCCCCGCCACCTCGACGGCGTGCAGATCCGAAAGTGGTTCCGCGAGCGAGGGATACAGTTCGGCCCCGCTTTCGCCGGCCTGACCGTCGCCTGGATCGCCGATGGAACGGTAGGCACCGTCGTTGGCGAGATAGCGTTGCCGAGAGCGCTGCGCAACCAGCAGTCTCGGTATTCAATACACCCAGCCCTGCTGGACGCCTGTTTTCAATCTGTCGCGGCACATCCCGCCGTCCGCGGTGTTGCCAACGGCGGCATGCTACTGCCGCTGAGTGTGCGCCGCCTGCGCCGCTACGGCCCGACGGGGGCCGCGCGCTACTGCCACACCAGAGTCACCGCGTGCGGCAGCAACTTCGAGGCCGACATCGATGTGCTCGACGAGCGCGGCAGGGCGCTGCTGGTGGTGCGTGGCCTGGTGATGGGCACGGGCTTCTCCGATAGCGCCGACCGTGACCGCTTGCTCAATCACCGCCTGGTGGATATCGAGTGGCAGCCCCGCGAGGTACCCGAGGCCACCGCGGACCCGGGGAGCTGGCTGTTGATCGACTTTCCCGGCGACACGTTGGTGTCCGCATTGGCCGAAGCCCTGCGGCACCGCGGCGCGACCGTCAACACCATGTGCTGGCCGGCGACCCCTACGACCCTGCATACCGCACTCACCGGAGTCAGCGGTGTCGTCGTGTGCGCCGGGGACCCCGGGAGTGCCGACCCGCGAGGTACCGATACCGTCCACAACCTGATCCACGTCGCCCGCGAATTGCCCGAGTTGAGCGGCGAGACACCCAGGCTGTACGTGTTGACCCGGCACGGCCAGGGCGTGCGCAGCGGCGAGCAGATCAACCTTGCGCACGCCGGGGTACGCGGACTGCTGCGGGTGGTCGGCGCCGAGCACCCCTACCTACGAACCACCCATATCGACATTGACGCAATGACGACCGCCGACAACGTTGTGACGCAACTGCTTTCGGGCTCAGCTGAGGATGAGACCGCATGGCGCGACAACGCCTGGTTGACCGCACGCCTGCGCCCGGCTCCGCTGCGCCCCGACGAGCGGACGATCATCACCGCTGACCACCGGCGCGATGGTGTCCGCCTAGCGATCCGGGCGCCCGGTGACTTGGCGACCATCGAGGCGGTCAGCATCAAGCGGCAGACTCCGGGTCCCGGCCAAATCGAGATCGCGGTTAGCGTTTCCAGCGTCAATTTCGCCGACGTACTCGCGGCATTCGGCCGATACCCCTCTTTCGACGGACAGCGGACCCAGTTGGGCCTCGATTTCGTCGGAGTGGTGACCGCCGTCGGCTGCGATGTCCCGAACTACCGCGTCGGCGACCGGGTGGGGGGCATCTCACCGGGCGGATGCTGGGGCACATTCGTCACGTGTGACGCTGCGCTCACCGCGCCGCTTCCACCGAGCCTGTCAGATGCCCACGCGGCTGCGATCACTACCACCGCGGTCACTGCGTGGTACGGGCTGCACGAACTCGCCCGGATCCAGCCCGGCGATAAGGTGCTGATCCATTCCGGCACCGGTGGCGTCGGCCAGGCCGCCATCGCCATCGCCTCGAGTTTCGGCGCGGAGATCTTCACCACCGCGGGCAGCCCGCAGCGCCGAAAACTGCTCCAAGACATGGGTATTCAATACATCTATGACTCACGAAACACTCATTTCGAGGAGCAGATCCGTCGCGACACCAACGGTTACGGCGTCGATATCGTGCTCAACTCGCTGACCGGCGCCGCCCAGCAGGCCGGGATCGACGTGCTCGCCTTCGGTGGCCGCTTCGTAGAAATAGGCAAGCGCGACATCTACAGCGACTCCAAGCTGGGCCTATTCGCGTTCCGCCGCAACCTCTCGCTACACGCCATGGACCTGGCGTTGATGGCGGTCACTCATCCCCAGCGAGTGGGGGCATTGCTGCGAGAGGTGTACCAGCGCGCCGCTGCCGGTGTCCTGCCGTGCCCGCCTTGCACCCACTACCGCCTGCACGATGCAACCGACGCGATTCGGGCCGTGAGCAACGCATCTCACGTCGGGAAGCTCCTGCTCGACATCCCTCGCGCTGCCCGCAGCACCGCGGTGCTGCCGCCCGAACAGGTTGCCGCGTTCCGGGCCGACGGTTCCTACATCGTCACCGGTGGCCTCGGCGGACTCGGGCTATTCCTCGCCGAACACATGGCCGCCGCAGGCGCCGGGCGCATCGTGCTCAATTCTCGGTCGGCGCCAAATCAAAGAACTTTGGAGACAATCGAACTCGTCCGGGCGACCGGCGCCGATCTGGTGGTGGAATGCGGCGATATTGCCCTAGCCGACACCGCGGACCGGCTGGTGGCCGCCGCGACCGCCACCGGACTGCAGCTTCGTGGCGTGCTGCACGCGGCCGCAGTTGTCGAGGACGCTACCTTGCCCAACATCACCGACCAGGTGCTGCAACGGGATTGGGTGCCGAAAGTGCACGGCGCCTGGAATCTTCACCAGGCGACCGAGGCCGCGAACCTGGACTGGTTCTGCTCGTTTTCGTCCGCGGCAGCACTGTTGGGTTCGCCTGGACAGGGAGCGTACGCGGCGGCCAACAGCTGGCTGGACGGCTTCACCCACTGGCGACGGTCTCAGGGTCGACCGGCAACCGCGATCGCATGGGGCCCTTGGGCAGAACTAGGCCGAGGCGCAGGCCTGGCCGACACCTGCGATATCACGATGATCGCGCCCGACGAGGGTGCCCACGCGTTCGATGCCCTGCTGCGGCATACCCGTTGCTATTCCGGTTACCTCCCCATCGTGGGATCGCCTTGGCTGGACCGGCTGGCCGAACGAGCCCCGTTCGGCGAGGCGTTTCGCTCCGAGGGCCCGAATAGCCGGCGCGACAATGGTATTGCGGCCTTTGGCGATAAGTTGGCTCAGCAGCCGCAAGACGAATGGCCAAGTCAGCTAAGACGACTGGTGTCCGAACAGGTCGGCACCATTCTGCGGCGCAGCGTCGACCCGGACCGGTCGCTATCAGACTACGGCCTCGATTCCCTTGGCAACCTGGAACTGCGCACCCGGCTCGAGACCGAAACCGGAATTCGGCTGGGCACTACCGACATCACCACGGTGCGGGATTTGGCAAACAGGCTGTGCGACAAACTCACACAGGTCCACGACGCTCCGGCGCCAATGTCCGGGCGAATCGCGGCCGCGAAATACCCTGGTGGAGTGTCGCCGCACTGACTGCGAGGAGCGATCATGGTCGTTGTGGGCCATCTGGGCCTCGGGAAGCTCGGCGACTGGGTCCCCGCCCCGGGTTCGACCTGGTTGTGGCGGGCCACACCGGCCTCGCTGCAGAAGTCGCGGCAGGCACCGATCAGTGCGGTGCCGCCGAGTTACATTCAGACCCGTCATCTGCGCGGCTTCCGCGAACAGCAGCTTGGCGGACGCGACATTTCGCGGTTGCTGGTGATCGCCTTCGATATCCCCGGCCAGTGCGACATTCGCGCGATGACCTACATCTTCAACGCGCACCTGCGCCGGCACGACACCTATCACAGCTGGTTCGAGTTCGTCGATGGCGGGCAGATCGTCCGGCACACCATGTCCGATCCCGCCGACATCGAACTAGTCGCGACCCCGCGGGGCGACATGACGGCGAAGCAGTGGCAGGACCACCTCCTGGCGACACCCGGCCCACTGGACTGGGAATGCTTCAGGTTCGCAATCATCCAACGCGGTGATCATTTCACCGTCTGCATCTGCGTTGATCATCTGCACGTCGACCCGATGTACATCGGCAGCGTCTATTCGGAGATTCAGGCGATGTACAACGCGTTGATGGACGGTGAGGGACCCATCGCGCTTTCCCCGGCGGGCAGCTATGCCGACTATTGCCTGCGCGAGCGCGACTTCACATCGAAGCTGACGCTGAATTCCCCGGAAATCCGCCGATGGATCGAGATCTTCGAGGAGAACGACGGATCGCTGCCCTCCTTCCCGCTGCCGCTTGGTGATAGTTCGCTGTCAACCGGCGGTGAGCTGCTATCGCTGCGGCTGCTGGACGCCGATCAAACCATGCGGTTCGAAGCCGCATGTACCGCCGCAGGTGCCCGGTTCAGCGGCGGTGTATTCGCCGCCACCGCGCTGACCGAGTTCGCGATCACCGGTTCGAGAACGTACTACGCCCTCACGCCGGTCGGCACCCGTCGCACGCCCGCCGAGTTCATGACCACCGGCTGGTTCATCGGGCACGTTCCCTTCGCGGTGCCGGTGGCCGCGTCCTTCGGGGAAACCGCACGCGGCGCACAGGATGCGTTCGACTCCAGCGCACACCTGGCCGACGTGCCATTCGAGCGGGTCCTGGAACTGTCGCCGCGGCTGCGAAAACCTCCTGCCGTAGGCGGCTTTCCCATGCTGTCGTTCCTCGACGGCGGCGTTCCCCCGCTGTCAGCGGTGATTGCGAATCAACTTGGCCGGACGAATACCCAGGCTTTCAGCGACGGCCGGCTCGCGGCACGAGTGTGCCTGTGGGTCAACAAGTTCCATGAAGAAACCACGGTGACCGCCTCGTTTCCCAGCAATCCGGTCGCTTATGAATCCATATCGCGATACCTGCACGTCATGAAAACGGTGTATCTACGAGTGGCCGCAGGACGCACCCTCCCACTGCCCTGCCCGGGTCCGGCTGTCGTCACAGCTGCGGCGGGACCAAACACGGCCGCTCAGTGAAGGAGTCGCGACTACCAGTCGATCTGCGGGTCCAGGCCAAATTCGGCGAACGTACTCGAGATCGTCTTGCGTAGATCGTCTTTCGTATTTGACTGGCCGAGCAGATAGGCCGAGATCCGGATGAAGATCTTGTCCCGGTCCCGCCCGGAGACCAGCAACAGTTGACCACCCATTCCCTCGAGTGTGCTCTTCTTCATACCCGGTTCAAAGGGCCGCATGTGCGCTTCGTCGGCGTCGGTGCCGTCGGGTCGATTCACCGCCGGCGGAAGGTCACCGATGTTGGAGACAGTGACCGGAAGGGTCGCGCCTCCCGCCGCCACCCCCGACAGCTTCCGTGCAACTCGCTTCGGCGTCAATGCTGTCAACGGCAGGGGCGCCAACCACTCGTTGTCGGAGTTGTCGATCGCTTCAAGAATCGTCTGCGTGATTTTGAGGTGAATGTCCCGAAGGTCGGTCGCCGCATTCGTCGGGTCCACACCGATGTCGATAGCGGTGATGGCATTGCCGCGGATATCGCCGTTGTCTCGCAGATTCGCCACCAGACGCAGCGTCACCGCTCCGTCATCGTTGACTCGCCCCACCCGTACAGCCAGCCGGCACGCGACCCCCGCCACCAGCGAATGGCTGCTTGCGCCAAGTTGTTTCGCCAGCGCATCCCAGTCGCTGAGCTTGACGTAGGCAGTCAGCGCCGGCATCTCGATCCTCGGATCGTCGCCGCCCGTTCTCGGCGCGGGCGGCGCCGCTTTGATCGTTGAGGTGAGTTCCTTGCGGTCGCGCCGAGCCCGTCGAGCCACGGCGACCAGTGCCCGCCCGATGTGCGGAACTTCTTTTGCGGTTTGCCCGAAGTCCTCCCGCAGCGCCCGTCCGCGAGGACGCGATCCCCGGGGCGGATAACCCAGGTCGTGCGTCCTGCCTTCGGCCGCGTCGGCTATCGCTTGACCGAAAGCGATTGCGTCGACAACCGTATGCGAGACCACCAGGCTCACCGCAGTGCCGCCATCGGTGAGCGGAAGCACCCCAAGATGCCAGCCCGGGCCCCACTCCGGATCGATGGCAAGGCGCGCCCGTTCATCGGCCCAGTTGCTCACGTCGTCGCGCGCTCGCGGCGTCGCTTCGATATCCATGTCCGGGGAGTTCGGTGCCAGCACCCAGCGATCGCGCGCGAACGGTAACGGCGACCGCTCGATCAACCGCCCGAATAACCCGGAGCCGAGGTTTCGGTGAAAGCGGCGCAACCCTTCGATGTCGGCGCCGCGATCGTAGATCCACGTCACTTGGATCAGCGCGCCGTGCACCGCTCGGGTTGCGAGGAAAGACGCCTGGTCGAGGTACGCCAGTCGGTTGTCGAGCGGCTCAAGGGCATTCGAGGGGGCCGGCACCGCCGTCTCCACCGGCGTCTCGGTGAGTAGGCCCGCTAAATGGCGGGCGAGCGAGGTGGGTGTGGGATGTTCGAACACCAAGGTGGCCGGCAGCGTCAGCCCGGTTTGGGCGCTCAGCGCATTGCGTAGTTCCAACGCGGTGAGCGAGTCGATTCCGAGGTCTTTGAAGGCCCCGTCGGTGTCAAGTGCATCCGGGTCGCGATGCGCCAACACCGTTGCGGTGGCGCGTGCCACCACGTCGGTCAGAATCGCAAGTCGCTCTTCCCCTGGTCGGCCAACGAGCATTTCGCGAAGCCCCGAGTCGGCCAAAGACGATGCTTCATCGCTCGCCGGGGCTGTGCCTGAGCCTGACGCCAGTTCGGTCAATAGTGGGTGCGAACGACGGACCGTGAACGCTGGGATGAATTTGTCCCAGGAAATATCGGCAAGGGTGATCAGTGTGTCGCCCGCCTCGATGGCCTGTTGCAGTGCGGCCAGTACGATTTCGGGCCGGATCGGGTTGAGGCCGATCCGCTGGAAGATGTCGACAACCTCGGACGGCATGCTGCTGGTTTCGTCCGCCCAAAGGCCGAAGGCTGCCGCGACCGCGCCCCAGCCGTTGCTGCGCAATCGCACGGCCAGAGCTTCGAGATGAGCATTCGCGGCCGCATACGCGCCTTGTTGCGCACCGCCCCAAGTCGCTGCTCCGGAAGAGAACAGGATGAACGTTGCTGGCGGGTCGTCCGCAAGCACGCTCACCAGGTTGTCGGCTCCAACCGCCTTGGCGGCGTAGCTGTCGGCCAGTTCTTCAGCTGATGTGTCGGCAATGGTGTTCCACCCGATGGACGCGGCGGCGTGTACGACCGTCCGCACAGATCCGTGCTCGCTGCGAACGGCGGCGACCGCGGCCGCCAACGCGGACCGATCGCTAACATCAACCGAGCGCCCCTTGACGGCCACGCCACGCTCGTGCAGCTGCTTGGCCAGTTCGGCCGTTTGCGGGTGCTCGGCGGCGTTACGACTGATCAGCACAATGGGATTGGCGCCGGCATCGGCAAGCCAACCGACGATGTGCTTACCCAGGCGCCCGGTCCCACCCGTCACCAGAGCCGGTCCGGACGGTTTCCAACTGCCGGCCCGTTCAAGACGCTGCAACGGCAGCGGCGCCTCGACCAAGCGGCGCGCACTCACCGAGTGCGGCCGAATCGCGAGTTGGTCCTCCGATTGCTCGCAGCTGAGAATGGCGTACAAGGTCTCGATGTCATGCTGTGCCGCAACGGACGGCAGATCGATCAGACCGCCCCACTGGTCGGGATGCTCAAGGCACACCGACTGTCCAAGCCCCCACACAGCGGACTGGATAGGGCGCGCAGGAGCGTCATCCGTGGATACAGAAACCGCACCCTGGGTGGCCACCCACAACGGGATTCCCAGACCGGAATCGCAATGAGCTTGCGCGAGAAGCAGTGTCGACAGCAATCCGACCGATATGCCCGGCAGCGTCGGGTGCGCCCGCTCATCTGTGGCCAGGAACGAGATGATGCCGTCAAACTGCGCCCGCGCCGTAGCCGACTTCAACAGGGCGGACAACGACTCCCTGCCGAGCTCATTCGGGTCGACGGTAAGCACGTCCACCGCATCCGCGTATCGCGCGGCAAGGCCGGTAACCCACGCGCCGTTGGCCTGTTCCGGAAAGGCTACGGCCAGCCAGCGACGACGAGCCTGCGGAAAGGTGTTGGGGCGAACTACCCGCCAGGCGACTTGATACCGAAGACTGTTGGCCGCTGACCGGAGATCGGAATCGTTGCGCCACTGCCGCAGCGCATGCATAACGGCTTCCACTGATTTGCCGTCTTGGACCTCGGTCAGCCCCAGCAGTTCCGTGAACGTCTCGACGGCGCCAGCATCAACGGCTCTCCAAAGCGCATCGTCAGCCGTGCCGCCGGTGGTCTCCGGCGAAATAGGTGTCATCCAGTAGGAGCGGTGTTGAAATGCGTAGGTAGGCAAGGCAACGACGTTGGCGCCGGGGTAAAGGCTCTGCCAGGCGGGAGATTTGCGGTGATTGTGCAGCTGCGCCAGCGTGGCGGCAACGGCGTCGAGGTCGGCCCGTTCCCGATGCAGAGTAGCAATGACCGCGGAACCGCCACGATCGGCAGTACTGGCCAATGTGTCGGTGACCGCCGCGGCTAGCACGGGGTGCGGCGAGAGCTCCACGAAAAGATGCTCACGCCGGCCCAACAGTTCGGCGACGTTGTCATAGAACCGAACCGGCTCGCGCAGATTCCGGTACCAGTAATCGGCGGTCATCGTTGTGGTGTCGAGCGGCTGCGCCGATAATGCGCTTTCCACCGTGGAATACAGCGGTATACGTGCGGGCTGGGCGACCACTTCCCCCAGCTCTTCTAGCAGGTGGTCACGCAACTGCTGCACCTGTTCGCAGTGCGACGCGTAATCGACTGCGATGGAACGTATTTGAATGTTGTCTCGCTCGCAGGCAGCGGTGAGCTGCTCGAGCGCCGCCGGGTCACCACTGACAATCGTGTGTGAAGGCCCGTTGATCGCAGCGATGCTGAGGGCACCGTTCCAACTCTGCAGTCGCGCGCGAACTTCCGCTGCGGGCAGCACGATCGAAGCCATACCGCCGCGACCCGAAAGCCCGGTCAGCGCCTTACTGCGCAATGCCGCGATCTTGGCGGCCTGATCCAGCGACAGGGCGCCAGCAACATAGGCAGCGGCAATCTCACCTTGGGAATGTCCGATGACGGCATCCGGAACAATGCCCAAGGAGCGCAGCGTTTCCGCCAGGGACACCATGATCGCGAACAGGACCGGCTGGACCACATCCACCCGCTCCAAGGACGGCGAGGTCGGGTCCTGCAGGATGACGTCTCGCACCGACCAACCGGTGAAGGGGCGCAACGCTTTATCGCAGTCGTCCAGGCTGCGCGCGAAGCTGGGTTGGTGCTGGTAGAGCTGCAAAGCCATGCCGGGGTATTGGGCGCCTTGGCCTGGAAACACAAACACGGTGTCGGCGGGCAGCTGATGCGCAGAGCCGTGGTGTCGGGTCAAGCAGGGATGGGGCTGATCTGCGATCAACGCATCCAAAGCTTCGAGAAGATCGCGGCGTGGATCTCCACTTTCCGGGTTGGTGGTGACAGTGGCCCGGTAGGGGTGCTGCGCGCGGGTGGTAGCCAAACTGTAAGCCACGTCGGCCAACCCGACATCGGGACGAGAACGCAAATACTCACCCAACCGGTGCGCTTGACCGGCCAGGGCTCGAGAACTGCGCGCCGAGATCGGCCACAGCAGCAGCGGCGGCTGCGGGACTTGTTGTGCAGTCGCCGGCTCCGCATGATCCGACGGCGCCCCCGGCGATGCCGGAGCTTGCTGGACGATGACATGCGCGTTGGTCCCGCTGATCCCGAATGAGGACACCGCCGCGGTGCGGGGGTGGTCAGTGGCCGGCCAGGGCACCGCTTCGGTGAGCAACCGCACCGCCCCGTCCGACCAATCGATATGCGGGCTGGGCTGATCGACGTGCAATGTGGAGGGCAGCAGATCGTGGTTGAGCGCCTCGACCATCTTTATCAGGCCTGCTGCACCGGCCGCGGCCTGAGTGTGGCCGATGTTTGACTTGATCGACCCAAGCCATAACGGTCGATCCGGATCCCGGCCGGCACCGTAGGTGGCCAGCAGCGCACCCGCCTCGATGGGATCGCCGAGAGCGGTGCCGGTGCCATGCGCCTCAACGACGTCGACCTGAGCAGGCCCGACGCCGGCATTGGCTCCGGCCTGACGGATGACGGCTTGTTGAGCAGGTCCATTGGGAGCGGTCAACCCGTTGGAGGCGCCGTCTTGGTTGATCGCAGATCCCGCAATCACCGCCAGCACTGGGTGGTTGTTGCGTTGCGCATCGCTGAGCCGTTCCAGGACCAGCACCGCGGCCCCTTCTCCCCAGCCGGTGCCGTCAGCCGCGGCGGCGAATGCTTTGCAGCGCCCGTCGACCGCCAATCCGCGCTGCCGCGCAAATTCGGTGAACACCATCGGTGAGGTCATCACGGTCACGCCACCGGCGAGGGCAAGGCTGCTCTCCCCGTTCCGCAGCGACTGACACGCCAGATGCGTTGCCACCAGCGACGATGAGCATGCGGTGTCGACGGTAATGGCTGGTCCCTGCAAACCCAACGCATACGCGACGCGTCCGGATGCCACGCTGGTGGACAGACCGGTCAGTGCGTATCCCTCGACCCCGTCGCTACCGGCCGCGCCGTAAGGTTGTGACCACGCCCCGACGAACACCCCAGTTTCCGAGCGCAGCAAGCTGGAGGGGTCAATCCGCGCGGTTTCCAACGCTTCCCAGCACACTTCCAGCAGCATCCGTTGCTGGGGGTCCATCGTTTGAGCTTCCCGCGGCGAAATTCCGAAGAACTCGGCGTCGAACCCGGCCGCATCCGCCAGGAAACCCCCGGTCCGGGTATATGTCTTGCCCACCGCGTCCGGATCCGAATCGAACAGTTCCGCGAGATTCCAGCCGCGATCGGTCGGAAAGCCTCCCATTGCGTCGGTGCCGGTGGCAACCAGATCCCACAGCGCCGCAGCCGAATCGACTCCACCGGGGAAGCGGCACGCCATCCCGATCACGGCGACGGGCTCGTCCGACCCGGTCTGCGCAACTACCTGCGTAGCCGCCGTCGCCGGGACCGACCCGCCGAGCAGCTGTCCCAGTTGGTTGCTCAGCGCCGCGGGGGTGGGATAGTCGAAGGCCAGCGTGGGCGGAAGGTCCAGTTCGGTAACCGATTTCAGCCGGTCTAGTAGCTCGGTGGCTTTCACCGAGTCAAACCCCAGATCCTGAAACGCGCTTTCCGGGTCGATCTCCGCGGCGTTGGCTCGGCCCAATACCGCAGCCGCCTGCTCGCACACCACCCCGACCAGAAGTTCTTGCTCTTGTTGTCGCAGCCCGCGCAGGCGTTGCGCCAACGCCGAGTCGTCCCCGCGTTGCGAGCCGGTTTCCTTCACACTGGGCTGCTTTGGCCGACGAAGCTGCGCGTCGATGCGAGCAAACTCGCCGCGACGGTACCGCTGCAGGCATTCTCGGCGTCTGACCTTGCCGCTGGTGGTCAGCGGAATCGAGTGCGGTGCCACCAGAACAAGATCCGCGACGCTGAGACCGTGCGATTTCGAAATGGCCGCGGTCAGTTCACGCTTGGCGACGCTGACCCGTTCGGCGGCCGCCTCTTCGGAATCGGCGCGGACCTTGAGCTCGACGATGGTGACCAGCTTTTCCACGCCGTCGTCATCCGGGACCGCGATTGCCACGCAACGGCCGGCGGTGATCTCCTGGATCGTGGCTTCGATGTCGTCGGGAGAATGGTTGCGCCCATAGACAATAAGAAGGTCTTTGATCCGGCCGATGATGAACATCTCACCGCCGGAGAAAAACCCCAGATCTCCGGTCCGCAACCAAGGGCCCTCGGGCGTCTCGGGCGAGGGATCAACGATCGTCGCTCCGAATGTCCGTGCGGATTCTTCCGGCTTCTGCCAATAGCCGTCAGCGACGTTGTCACCCAACGTCCAGATCTCCCCGATCGTGCCGGCCGGACACTCGATACCTGTTTCGGGGTCAACGATGCGCACGATCGGTGACTGCGGCGCGCCGTAGCTGACCAGTGGCGTGCCTTGTCCGCTCGCGCACGGCTTCGCGTGGCCAGCGGTCAATTCCTCGGATTCGAAGTACACAATCGCGGGCGGTTCCGCCGGTTCGCGGGTTGCCACGTACACGGTGGCTTCGGCCAGTCCGTATGAGGGCCGCAAAGCTCGTTCCGGGAGATTGAAACGCGCGAATCGCTTGGCAAAACGTTTAAGTGTGGCGGGTTGCACGCGCTCTGCACCGTTGAGAATGTTGCGCACGTGCGCCAGGTCGAGCCCGGCCAGGTCGTCATCGGAGGTCTTGGCCGCGGCCAGTTCAAAAGAAATGTTCGGCCCCGCGGTGAACGGGCTGCTCGCGGTGGCCAGCAACTGCATCCAGCGCGCCGGTCGTTGCAAGAAGGCGGGCGGACTGGTGAGCACACCGCGAAAGCCGCCGACGATCGGAATGCCAATTCCTACAATCAAACCCATGTCGTGGAAAAACGGCAGCCACGACACGACGGTGGTGTCCGGCGGTGCCACGCCACCGTCTTCGCGGTAATAGCTAGCGATGATCTGCTCGGTGTTGACCAGCATGTTTTTATGCGAGATGACCACACCCGCCGGGGTGCGGGTCGACCCCGAGGTGTATTGCAAATACGCAATCTCTGGTAGGTCTTCGATCTCGACCGCAGGTGTGCGTTCTTCGTCCAAGTCCAGCAAATCAAGCTCGATCACCGTCGGCACGACTTCGCCCGGCTCGATGCACTCGACAACGCTGGCCGCCACCGAGGATGTCGTCAGGATCGCGGTCGGCGCCGCGTCCCGCAGGACCGCACTGGCGCGCTCGTCACTGGCGCCGCCTTGCGGGGCGGACAGCGGTACCGCAATCTGGCCCGCCTCCATGGCGCCGAGGAAGGCGACGATGTAGTGCATTCCTTGCGGCGCCAGGACCACTGCGCGGTCGCCTGTCGACCCGCACGCGCGCAGTGCATGCGCGACATTGAGTGTCCGTCGATACAGCTGTGACCACGTCAAGCTTTCGGCAACGCCGGCCGGATCCTTCTCGTAGTCAATGAAGGTGAAAGCTGTCTCATCGGGCCGCTGGCTGGCGTGTTTCCGCACTACAGCGGGGACGGAGGGTTCGAGCACGCGTCGACGATACCGTGATGGGTAGACCCCGCGTGAGCAAAGCCGGATCTGAATTCCGACCCCGCACAGGCAGCCACAAGCGGCCCTTTCGGCACGCTGTCCACCCCGGCTGACGCGTGTGTTCCACCCGCAATTTCAACTACACCGGCACCGCGAAGTCGTCACTATTCTGGACGTAGCCTAGCCACCGTACGGCGCTGATCAACCCGTCGGCGAAGACGTCAGGCGTGCGCCCGATGGTCCGGCGCCGGGCACTTCGATGTGCAGCGGGCGGGACAGGAATGGCAAAAATCCCAAATTGCCGAATTCGCCCACGAACCCCTTCCTTACCGCCTAATATGACGTAACTGGGTGCGTGACCGTAGCGAGCGGACGCCGGCCAAGTGGCGGCGTACGAAGAAGCGAGGTGACGGCTCGCCTCGCGGCCGAGCAAACTCGGCCCTGGAGCCTTCCCTTATTACATTCTGATGAACTCGGCCGCCACGGGCGCACCAAGCAACCCACAATTTCCTCGGTTTTCCCGCCTTGCCACGACGCTTCGCCGGCCTGGCCAGCCATGTATTGCCATGCCAGTTACGTGCGCAATCACGCAATGTGACGCGGAAGGGTCTGCCGGGTGGTCCGCGTCACAGTTGTCCGCAGCGGGCGCATTTGGCCACGTCAGAGCGGCTTGTTAAATTTTTGTACGATCGCACGATTTTTCCTCGCGTGTGCAGCAGAACAGCTACGCTTTGATTCGCACCAAAGTTCACGAGGCTGCTTCGTACGGGGGTCAATGGGTAGCTGGTCGCGGCGCTGCAGAGTGGCAGTGCCAATACGGCCCGGCGAAATTTCTCGAAGCGCTGATAACAGCGTGCGGCGGTGATAAGAACTTGTGGATAGGCAGAGAGGTGAAGGTTAGTGGTTAGGACGGGCGTCACTCCGGTCGCTGTCATTGGGATGGCTTGCCGGATGCCGGGGGGCATCAACTCTCCTGACTTGCTGTGGGACGCGTTGATGCGTGGCGCCGATCTGGTCACCGAAATCCCGCCGGATCGCTGGGACAACGACTACTACTACGACCCCGAGCCGGGAGTGCCTGGACGGTCGGTCTGCAAGTGGGGCTCCTTCCTCTCCGACGTCGGCGACTTCGACCCGGAGTTCTTCGGTATCTCTGAAAAAGAGGCCACCACGATGGATCCGCAGCATCGGTTGCTGCTGGAAACGGCGTGGGAGGCAGTGGAGCACGCCGGCCTGACCAAGGACACCATCGCCAAGCAGACCGGTGTCTTCATCGGTGTGAACTACGCCGACTACCAGCTCGTGCAGATGGCCTCGGATGCCTTCGACGGTCCCTACGGAAATCCGGGGTCGCTGTTCAGCATGGCCTCCGGGCGTATCTCCTACGCGCTCGGTCTGGAAGGACCGGCATCGACGATTGACACCGCGTGCTCTTCGGGACTGTTCGCGATCCACCAGGCGTGCCGGAGTTTGAACGACGGCGAGAGTGACATGACGATCACCGGCGGCGTCAACGTGATGCTGGAGCCGCGCAGGTCGGCCTCGGCTTCGGCGGGCGGCATGCTGTCGGGCACCGGACATTGCCATGCATTTGATGCCAAGGCGGACGGCTTCGTTTCCGGTGAGGGCTGCGTGCTGTTGGTCCTCAAGCGCCTTGCGGACGCCCAGCGCGACGGCGACCGGATCTTGGCGGTTGTGCGTGCCACGGCCGCCAATCAAGATGGCCACACCCCGAACATCACCATGCCTTCCGGCGACGCGCAGGAAGCGTTGTACCGCACGACGTTGGCGGCGGCGGGCGTCGACCCCAGCAGCATCGGCATGGTCGAGGCACACGGCACCGGGACGCCCGTCGGTGACCCCATCGAGTACACGAGCCTTTCCAAGGTCTACGCCATAGATAACAAGGTCGCGATCGGGGCATCCAAGACCAACTTCGGACACACCCAGGCAGCCGCCGGCGCGTTGGGATTGATGAAGACGGTGCTCGCCCTTCAGCACGGCGTGGTTCCGAAGAACCTGCATTTCGAAAAGCTGTCGGACGAGTTGGCGCAGATCGACACGAAGCTGTTCCTGCCGGTCGAACACACGGAGTGGCCTGTGTCGGGTGACGGCCCTCGGCGCGCAGCCGTATCGGCCTGGGGAATCTCGGGCACCAACGTCCACGCCATCGTCGAACAGGCGCCGGTGCCGCCCTCCCCCAACGGGCTGGCTACCAGCAGCCCCAGCACCGATGAGACGCTGCTGCTTCCTATCTCCGCCTCGTCCGAGATCGCATTGCGCCACACCGCGGCACGCCTGGCCGACTGGATCGAGAGGCACGCGACGGAGTTCGCGGCCCGCGATCTCGCGTACACCCTGGCGCGCCGGCGTGGGCACCGCTCGGTCCGGACGACCGTGCTGGCGAACAACGCATCCGAGCTGCTGACCGCTCTGCGCCAGGTCGCTGACGGTGAGGCCCTATACCCAGAAATTGTCGGCCAGGAGCAACGCCCGCCCGTATGGGTGTTCTCCGGCCAAGGCTCTCAGTGGGCCGCGATGGGTGCCGATCTGCTCGCCAACGAGCCGGTGTTCGCCGCGACCATCGCCGACATTGAGCCGTTGATCGCCGCGGAGTCCGGTTTTTCGGTAACCGAAGCCATGACCGCAGCCGAGAAGGTGACCGGCATCGATCGTGTGCAGCCGACGATCTTCGCCATGCAGGTCGCGCTGGCAGCCACTATGAAGTCCCACGGCGTTCACCCGGCTGCCGTCATCGGCCACTCGATGGGTGAGTGCGCTGCGGCCGTCGTCTCCGGTGCGCTCTCGCTGGAAGACGGCACGCGCGTGATCTGCCGCCGCTCGAAGCTGATGACCAAGATCTCCGGTTCCGGTGCCATGGCCTCCGTGGAACTGCCGGCCCAGCAGGTGCTTTCGGAGTTGATGGCACGCGGCATCAACGATGCGGTGGTCGCGGTGGTCGCCTCACCGGAATCGACCGTGATCGGCGGCGCCCCCGAAAGCGTCCGCGACATGGTGGCCGCGTGGGAAGAGCGCGACGTGATGGCGCGCGAGGTGGCCGTGGATGTCGCGTCGCACTCACCGCAGGTCGACCCGATTCTGGACGAGCTCTACGACGTCCTGGCCGACATCGAGCCGTTGTCCCCCACAATTCCGTACTACTCGGCTACCTCATTCGATCCGCGCGAGGAGCCCTACTGCGACGCCAACTACTGGGTCGACAACCTGCGCCACACCGTCCGGTTTTCCGCGGCGGTGCAGGCGGCGCTGGAAGACGGCTATCGCGTGTTCGGCGAGTTGTCGCCGCACCCGTTGCTGACGCACGCCGTCGACCAGACCGCGCGCAGCCTCGACATGACGGCCGCAGCGCTGGCGGCCATGCGCCGCGAACAGCCGGTTCCGTTCGGACTGCGCGGCTTCGTCGGGGATCTGTTCAGCACCGGCGCGACGGTTGACTTCTCGGCGATGTACCCCAGCGGACATCTTGTCGACGCGCCCCTTCCGGTGTGGAGCCACCGGACCCTGATGCTGAGCCGTGATGGTCACAGCTCGCAAGCCTTGCGGGCCAGTGTTCCGGTGCACCCGCTGATGGGTCAGCACGTGCGCTTGCCGGAGGAGCCCGAGCGCCACGTCTGGCAGGCCGAAATCGGCACCGCCGCCCTGCCGTGGCTGGCCGACCACCAGGTCCACGGCACCGCGACCTTGCCGGGCGCCGCGTACTGCGAAATGGCGTTGGCCGCCGCCCGCACCGTCTTCGGCGACGCATCCGTGGTGCAGGACATTCGCTTCGAGCAGATGCTGATGCTCGACGAGGAAACCCAGGTCACCCTGACCGCGACCGCTGAGGTTCCGGACTCCCTGAACTTCGTCGTCGAAACCAACGAGGACGGCGTTGCGTCGCGCCGGGCATCCGCGGTGTTGCAGGCTCTCGGCAGTGAAACGCCGCCGGCGCCACAGGACATCGAAGCTCTGCAAGCGTTGCACCCGAGTCCCGTTCAGGGCAGTGACCTCCGCGATGCACTTGACCTGTGCGGAATCCAGTACGGACCGGCGTTCACCGGCCTCGCAGTCGCGCACACCGCCGAAGAAACGGGCACCTCGGTGTTGGCCGAGATATCGCTGCCCAGCGTCATCCGCACCCAGCAGACCAACTACGGCGTGCACCCGGCGCTGCTGGATGCGTGCTTCCAGTCGGTAGCGGCTCACCCAAGCGTGGCGATCGCCAGTCTCGGTGGCTTGCTGTTGCCGCTGGGCGTTCGTGAGCTGCGCGCCTTCGGACCCGTGCACACCGCGAAGTACTGCTACTCCCGGGTGACCTCGGCGACCGGCGGCGCCGTTGAGGCCGACCTCGACCTGCTGGACAAGGAAGGTGCGGTAGTCCTGACGGTTCGCGGACTGCAGATGGGCACCGGGGTGTCGGCCAGCGGCGAGCGGGCGCGAGTGCTGGGTGAACGACTGCTGACCATCGAGTGGCAACAGCGGCAGCTGCCCGACGTCGCCACCACCGATGCCGGATCCTGGCTGTTCGTCAGCACCACCGACGCCGCCGACCTGCTGGCGGCGACGTTGACGGACTCAATGAAGCTGCATGATGCGGAGTCAACGACTCTGGCGTGGCACACCGACGGCGACCACTCGGCCATGGCCGAGCAGCTGCGTGACCAGTTGAACCGCGGCGGTTTCAACGGCGTGGTGGTTCTCACCGGAACCCAGCAGGGTGAGCCGGGTAGCGATTCCCCTCGCCGCAGTGGCGAGTACGTCCACCACCTGGTCCGGATCGCGTCCCAGCTGGCGGAGACAGAGGGCGAAGCGCCTCGGCTGTATGTCGTCACCCGGGACGCCCAGAAGGTTCTCCCCGACGACGTGCCGAACCTGGAGCAGGGCGGGCTGCGCGGATTGCTGCGGGTCATCGGTGCGGAGCACCCGCACCTGCACACCACCCACATCGATTTCGATGGGCAGACCGAGGCCGAGCAGGTGGTACGCCAACTGCTGCTGGCGGGAACCGAAGAAGACGAGACGGCGTGGCGCAACAACGAGTGGTACACGGCTCGTCTGTGCCCCTCGCCGCTGCGTCCCGAGGAGCGGCTAACCACGATCGCGGCTCACGACAGCGAGGGGGTCCGGATGCAGATCCGTACCCCAGGCGACCTGCAGACCATGGAGTTCGCCGCCTTCGACCGGGTGCCTCCGGGCCCCGGGCAGATCGAGGTTGCGATTACCGCATCGAGTATCAACTTCGCTGACGTGCTGAATGCTTTCGGCCGTTACCAGAGCCTCGACGGGATCCTCCCGGCGCTTGGCACCGACTTTGCCGGTGTGGTCACAGCAATCGGACCCGGTGTTACCAACCACAAGGTGGGAGACCATGTCGGCGGAATGTCGCCGCTCGGTTGCTGGGCCACGTTCGTCACGTGCGATGCCCGCCTTGCCACCACGTTGCCGGAGGGAATGACCGACGCGCAGGCCGCCGCGGTGACCACCGCGCACGCCACCGCTTGGTACGGCCTGAACGACCTGGCCCGCATGAAGGCCGGCGACAAGGTGCTGATCCACTCGGGCACCGGCGGCGTGGGACAAGCGGCTATCGCGATGGCCCGCTTGGCGGGGGCTGAGATCTTCGCGACCGCTGGCAGTGAGCGGCGTCGACAACTGTTGCGCGACATGGGTATCGAGCACGTCTACGACTCGCGCACCGTCGAGTTCGCCGAACAGATCCGGCGCGACACCAACGGCTACGGCGTCGACATCGTGCTGAACTCCGTCCCAGGAGCAGCCCAGCTCGCCGGCCTGAAGCTGTTGGCGCTGAGCGGACGTTTCGTCGAGATCGGCAAGCGGGACATCTACGGGGACACCAAGCTGGGCCTGTTCCCGTTCCGTCGCAACCTCGCCTTCTGGGGTGTCGATCTCGGTGTCATGTCGGTCAGCCACCCGGAGCAGGTCAGCGAAATCCTCAGCACCGTTTACCGGTTGACCGCAGAGGGCAAGCTCCCGATGCCGGAGGCTACGCACTACCCGCTGGCCGAGGCGGCAACCGCGATCCGGGTGATGAGCGCCGCAGAGCACACCGGGAAGCTGATCCTTGACATCCCGCGGGTGGGGCGCAGCAGTGTGGTGCTGCCGCCGGAGCAGGCTCCAGTGTTCCGCCGCGACGGCTCCTACATCATCACCGGCGGGCTGGGTGGCCTGGGGTTGTTCCTGGCCGAGAAGATGGCCGCGGCCGGTGCTGGTCGCATCGTGCTGAGCTCCCGGTCCCAGCCGTCGCGAAAGTCCTTGGAGACAATCGAACTCATCCGTTCGATTGGATCCGACGTCGTAGTGTCGTGCGGCGACATCGCACAGGCCGACACCGCCCACCAGTTGGTGGCGACCGCAACCGCGACCGGGCTTCCATTGCGCGGCGTCCTGCATGGTGCGGCGGTGGTCGAAGACGCCGTTCTGACCAACATCACCGATGAGCTGATCGACCGTGACTGGGCGCCAAAGGTTTACGGCGCGTGGAACCTCCACGAGGCATGTGCCACGGCGGAGCTGGACTGGTTCTGCTCGTTCTCCTCAGCGGCAGCGCTGTTGGGCTCACCGGGTCAGGGTGCGTATGCCGCAGCCAACAGCTGGCTGGACGCCTTCACTCACTGGCGGCGCGCACAAGGCTTGCCTGCCACCGCCATTGCGTGGGGAGCCTGGGGCGAGATCGGCCGAGGCGCGGACTTCGCGGAAGGCACCGGGGCCGCCATTGCTCCGGACGAGGGCGCTTACGCCTTCGAGGCGCTGCTCCGTCACGACCGGCCATACTCTGGCTACACCCCCCTGGTCGGGACACCGTGGATCGCGTCCTTCGCAGCGCGGAGCAAATTCCTGGAGCTGTTCAAGACCGCTGGCGACAAGCGTTCTGGGTCAAGCAAATTGCGCGCTGAATTGGCAGAGCTGCCGATCGAGGAGTGGCCCGGCCGGTTGCGGCGTCTGCTGGCCGAGCAGATTGGACTGATCCTGCGCCGAAACATTGACCCAGATCACCCGTTGTCCGAATATGGGCTCGACTCCCTGGGCAATCTCGAGTTGCGCACACACATCGAGTCTCAGACCGGCGTGCGCATCACGTCCGCCGACATCACGACCGTCCGAGGATTGGCCGATCACCTCGTCGACAAAATGGCACCAAAAGAAAGCGCGTCGACATGACGCAATCTCTACGACGAAATGACCTGTCCTGCAGGACTCTAGACACAGGAGGAAACGTGTTCATAGGTGGAGGGTCTGAGCACGACGGCATGAGGGTCGGAAACGCCTACGACTGGGATCCGGGTGACGGAATTGTCATCACCTGGGAACCGACTCCGGCTTGCCTCGCGAAGGCGCAGCAGGCGCCGGCGAGTTCGGTGCCGGCCAGCTGCATGCAGGCGGGTCACCTCCGCGGATTCGTCGAGTTCCGAGACAAGGGCCTCGACTACTCCCGCGCGATCATGGGCTCGTGGGAAGTACCGGGCCGGTGCGACATTCGCGCTATGACCTACGTGATCAACACGCATCTCCGTAGGCACGGGACCTACCACAGCTGGTTCGAGTTCAACGACCCGGACAACATCGTCCGCCACACCCTGCAGAACCCGCGCGACATCAACTTCGTCGCCAAGAAGCACGGTCCGATGACGCAGCCCGAGTGGGAAGCCCACGTGCTGGCCACTCCTGACCCACTGCAGTGGGATTGCTTCCGGTACGGCATCATTCAGTACGAAGACCGCTTCGCGCTGTATGCGGTCGTGGACCACCTTCACTGCGACCCGATGTTGATCGCCGGGTTGTACGTCGAAATCGTGATGAACTACAACGCGCTGGTCGAGGGCAGGGCGCCGATGAGCATGCCGCCCGCGGCAAGCTACGACGACTTCTGCATTCGCGAGAACGAGACGATCGCGGCCATGACCCTGGAGTCGCCGGAGGTACGCACCTGGGTCGAGTTCGCCGAAGCCAACGGCGGAACGCTGCCCGACTTCCCACTCCCCCTGGGTGACCAGTCGATCGCGTGCGGCGGCGACATCCGCGTTGAGCAATTGCTGGCGGCCGATCAAACGGCGAAGTTCGAATCAATGTGCCGGCAGGCGGATGCACGGTTCAGTGGCGGCCTGTTCGCTTGCGCCGCGCTGGCTCACTATGAGCTGACCGGCGAACTCACTTACTACGGGCTCACCCCGACCGACAAGCGCAAGACCCCGGCCGAATACATGACGGTCGGCTGGTTCACCGGCATCGTGCCTTTCACCGTTCCCATCGACCCGAACTCGTTCGAAGAAACCGCTCGCGCCGCCCAGGCATCATTCGACGCGAACATGAGCTGCAAGGACGTACCGTTCGACCGCGTGCTGGAGCTGGCCCCGTGGCTACGCAAGCCGGGACCGCAGTTCACGATGATGAGCTACATGGATGCGGGGCTGCCGCCCTTGTCCGGCATCGTGGCTACCGCTTTGGACGGTGTGAATGCGGGCGCATACACCGACGGCCGCAGCCCGGCGTACAAGTACTCGACGGTGTTCCGCTTGTTCGACGAGGTCTCGATCATGGTGTCGTACCCGAATAACCCGGTCGCTCGGGAGTCGGTCACGCGGTTTACCGACCAGTTGAAGTCGGTGTTCCAGCGGGTAGTGGCCGGCACTTTGGCGGTCGCCCCGGTTCGGGTGGCGCAGTAGCCGGTCCGTAGGACCGAAGTTCGCGTACGCGCGACGATATTTATTACGGAGTTGAATACCGGCAATGAAAGCTGTCCTCGCCGTCCATGGCACCCGCGGCGACGTCGAGCCTTGTGCCGCAGTCGGCGCTGAGCTCCAGCGTCGGGGGCACGAAGTGCAGATGGCGGTCCCGCCCAATCTGATTTCGTTCGTTGAGTCGGCCGGCCTCAAAGCCGTTGCCTACGGCCCGGATTCGCATGCGCAATTAGAGGAAGAGATCTTCCGCAGTTTCTGGCGGGTGCGTAATCCTCTCGGCGTCCTGCGCCCGGGCGCCGAATACCTCACCCGGGGATGGGCCGAGATGGGCGAGACGTTGGTATCGCTGGCGGAGGGTGCCGACATCATCGTCGCGGGCCAGACCTATCAGGGGGTTCCGGCCAATGTTGCCGAGTACCTCAAGATTCCGATGGCCGCACTGCACTACTTTCCGCAACGGGTGCACGGCCATTTGATCCCGCTGTTGCCGCCACCGGTCACCCGTACCGCGATGCGGGCGGTATACGGCTTGTATTGGCTGATGACCAAGGGCCCCGAAAATGAGCAGCGCCGCGCGTTGGGCATGCCGACGACAAGGGTTTCCTCCGCCAAGCGAATTGGGCAATACGACTGGCTGGAAATCCAGGGCTACGAAGACGTCTTCTTCCCGGGCCTGAAAGAAGAGTGGGGCGACAAGCGACCGTTTGTCGGCGCGCTGACGCTGGAATTGCCGACATCCACCGATGATGAAGTCGCAGCGTGGATTGCCGAGGGCACGCCCCCGATTTACTTCGGGTTCGGCAGTATGCGGGTGGAAACCCCCGAAAACACCGTCGCCCTGATCAGCGAGGTGTGCAGAGAGCTCGGCGCCCGAGCCCTGATTTGTGGTGGGGTAACGGATCTCGGGGATATTCCGGTACCCGACAACGTCAAACTGGTCGCCGAAGCCAACCATGCCGCCGTTTTTCCCAAGTGCCGCGCCGTTGTTCACCATGGCGGTCCCGGCACGCTGGCGGCGGGGATGAAGGCCGGCGTGCCGACACTGGTTCTCTGGATCAGCGCCGAACAGCCGCTATGGGCGGCGCAAGTGGTCAAACTCAAGATCGGCAAGGCGCGCCGTTTCGCCGGAGTCACCAAGAAAACTCTGCTCAAAGATCTGCAAAAGATCCTCGAGCCCAAGTACGTGAACCGCGCTCGGGAGATGGCCCAGCGGATGACCCCTTCGGCTGTCAGCGTCCAGAAGGCCGTCGACCTCATCGAAGCCAAGGTCCGTGAGAGCCAGAAGGCTGTGCCGGCGCGGGATGCGGGATAGCCTCCATGACCGGGCCGAATGTAACGCTAGCGTCACGATTGAGGGCGACAATTGATTACCCGGCCGGCGCCGGAACGAACTTGTAGGGTTGTAGAGTGTCAAGCCGTTCTTCTGGTTCCAGTGAATCGGCCAAGCCTGGGGGAATTTACGACCGCATAGGCCAATTCGTGGTGCAGTGGCCGCTGCTGGTCATCGGGGGCTGGATCGCGGTAGCGATCGCATTAGCTCTGGCATTTCCGCCGCTTCAGGTCCAGGCCGGAAAGCACCCGCCGCAGCCCTTCCCCGACGACGCCCCAACAATGGTCGTGACACGGGAGATGACCAAAGCATTCAGCGCGCCGGCGGACGGTTCAAAGGACGAACAGGGCGGCGCGGCGGCCGCGGCGGCGGCATCGCCAACTTCATTTCTAATGGTCGTATTGACCAATGAGAAGGGTCTCACGCCCGCCGACGAAGCCACGTACCGCAAACTCGTCAGCAAGCTGAACGAAGACACGCAAGACAAAATGTCGGTCCAGAATGCCCTGGACGACCAGGAGGCGCGGAACCTGCTGGTTGCCAAGGACGGCAAAGCCCTGATCCTGCCGGTCAATGTGCCTGGCGATCAGAACGATCCGGCCACCCTTGCGACCTACAAGCGTGTCGCGGCAATCGTCAAACAGACCGTCGCGGGAACGACCTTGACGGCTAACCTCAGCGGACCGCTGGCAACCGTGGCTGACATCACGGATATGGGCCAGGAGGATATCCACTTCATCGAGATCGCCACCGTGGTCAGCGTCTTGCTGATTCTGCTCGTCATCTACCGCAATCTGGTCACGATGTTCGTGCCGCTAGCGACGATCGGGATCTCGGTAGCCACCGCCCAGGGCGTCCTCTCCGGCGCGGCGGAACTCGGTCTGGGCACCAACCTGCAGGTCATGGTCTTCATGACCGCAGTCTTGATGGGCGCCGGAACGGACTATGCCGTCTTTCTGATCAGCCGTTACCACGACTACCTGCGGAACGGCGATGACTCCGATACAGCGGTCAAGAAGGCGCTGATGTCGATCGGCAAGGTGATCGCCGCGTCTGCGGCCACCGTTGCTGTCACGTTCCTCGCGATGATCTTCACGAAACTGGAAGTGTTCAACGCGGTCGGTCCGGCGATCTCGATCTCCATCGTCGTCGCGCTGCTGGCAGCGGTCACTTTCCTGCCCGCCGTTCTGGTGCTCGCCGGCCGGCGCGGTTGGATCAAGCCACGCGGCGAGCTGACCGGAAAGCTGTGGCGGCGCTCCGGAATTCGCATCGTGCGCCGGCCGCGCATCCACCTCGCCGCGAGTCTCGTCGTCCTCATCGCGCTCGCCGCGTGTCTCGGCGCCGTTCGCTTCAACTACGACGACCTCAAGTCGATGCCGGCCGACGTGGAAAGCTCCATGGGGTACGAGGCGATGAATCGCCACTACCCGATGAATGCGATGTCGCCCATGATGTTGTTCGTCCACTCATCGCACGACCTGCGGACTCCCAGCGCTCTCGCCGACCTCGAGCAAATTGCCAGTCGGGTCAGTCAAGTTCCTAGTATCACGATGGTGCGGGGGCTGACGCGGCCGAATGGGGAACCGCTAGAACAAATGAAGGTGTCGTGGCAAGCCGGTGAGGTCGGCAGCAAGCTCGACGAAGCCTCCAACCAGATCGAGAATCACGGCGGTGACCTGGACAGATTGGTCGGTGGCGCAAACCAATTGGCCGATGCCCTCGCCCAGCTTCGAGACCAAGTCACGGGTGCCGTATCCAGTCTGAGCGGTACGGTCGCGGCACTTACCGCTATGGAGGAGATGATCGGCGGTGACCGCGCCATTGCTGCTCTGGACCAGGGGGCACGGTACACCGGACAGATGAAGGCCCTCGGCGACAGCCTCAGTGCCTCCACCGCAAATGCGGAGAACATATCGGCATGGGCCGGCCCGATGCTGAGGGCGCTGTACAACTCTCCGGATTGCAACATCGATCCTGGGTGTGTGAATTCGCGTGCCGGCTTGGCCGCAATGGTTGCGGCCGACAACGATGGAACCCTGGTTTCCATCAAGGCACTGGCACGGAATCTTCAAGCGACGCAGCAGGCCCGCACCATCGGCGAGACGCTGACAAAGATCCAGCAGACGCTCACTCAGGCCTCCAGCGCTTTGAAGACCATCAAGAATCTGCAAGCAACGATGGCCCAAGCGCAGCAAGGCTCTAACGCGCTTGCCGACGGAAGCCGGGCAATTGCCTTCGGCGTCAAGGAACTTGTGGATCAGACCAGGAAGATCGGTGGCGGTCTGAACGAGGCGTCAACGTTTTTGCTTGAGATGAAGCATGATGCCACGAAGCCGAACATGGCAGGCTTCAACCTTCCCCCACAGATCATGACGAGGGATGAGTACAAAAAGGGCGCGCAGATCTTCCTCTCGCCGGATGGCCACGCCGCGCGATACTTCATCCAGAGCGCGCTCAATCCGTTCAGCACGGACGCGATGGACCAGATCACCGCGATCGAGAAGGCCGCCCGCGAAGCGATACCGAACACCGAAATATCGGACGCCAGGATTGCGGTAGCCGGGGTTCCTACCGGGCTTCGCGATACGCGCGACTACTACAACGGCGATATGAATTTCATCATCATCGCGACCATCATCATTGTGTTTCTGATTTTGGTGATTCTGTTGCGCGCCGTTGTTGCGCCGCTGTACCTCATTGCCTCGGTGCTGCTCTCCTATTTGTCAGCATTAGGCATCGGTGTTCTCGTCTTCCAATTCCTCCTCGGCAAAGAACTGCACTGGAGCCTGCCCGGGCTTTCATTCATTCTGCTTGTCGCCGTGGGCGCGGACTACAACATGCTGCTCATCTCCCGAATACGTGATGAATCGCCACACGGTGTGCGGTTCGGCGTCATCCGCACCGTAGCGTCCACCGGCGGTGTGATCACCTCGGCGGGTCTGATCTTCGCGGCATCCATGTTCGGCCTGCTCACCGCCAGTATCAGCACCATGCAAGAAGCGGGCTTCATCATCGGGATTGGCATCGTGATCGACACGTTCCTGGTGCGCACCGTCACCGTTCCGGCTTTGGCCGCGATGATCGGGCAGAAGAACTGGTGGCCCTCCAAGCTGGACGGTTCGGGCAAATCGCGATCGAACGGAAAAGCAAACCAGGTATGGGCGAAGATTTCACGTCAGTTGATCAAGATGAAATTGCTGCCGCCGCCGCCACCACCGCCTAAAAAACCGCGGCCGCGGCCGGGGGCCCGCGCCGGCCAGAGGGCACCCGCGAAAGCTCGAGCAGGTCACTACGAGCCCAGCCACTCGCTTCCGTTGTTCGACCTGAGCGGAGTGCGGAAACAGCTGACGGACGACCTCCAATGGACAGATTCCGGCCCGATTGCCAAGCGCAACGGCACTGGCAAGAAGAAGCGCAAAAAGGTAGATCCCTACGTGGGCCACTCGCTGCCGCTGTTCGGTTACAGCGTCATTCCACACAGTGCCGTCGTCGTGGGGACAAAGCCGGCAAAGAGCAACGGCAACGGCGCGGCCACCGACCAAGCAGTCGACCCGCAGTGAGCTGAGGTTGAATGCCCGGCCGGTGTCGAGCCGGCCGGGCGAATCGGCGCTATGCGTCCAGGCGGGTGAACTCGTCCTGGCGGTACAGCTCGACGCATTGCGACCTTCTGATCTTGCCGCTGGTGGTGATCGGGATCGAACCCGGCGATACCAGCACCAGATCCGACACAGTGAGTCCGTGTGACTTCGAGATTGCCGATTTCACTTCACGTTGGACGGCACGCAGCTTGTCCAACGCGTCCTCGTCATTGTCGCGCTTCTTCATCTCGACGATCGCGACCAGCTTCTCGACGCCTCGGTCGGATACCGCGATGGCCGCGCATCGACCGGAAGTGATCTCTTGGATAGTGGCTTCGATGTCATCGGGGGAATGGTTGCGGCCGTAGACAATCAGAAGATCCTTGATCCGCCCGATGATGAAAAGCTCTCGCTCGGAGAAGAACCCGGAATCCCCCGTTCGCAGCCACGGCCCCTCGGCGGTCCCTGGACCCGGGTCGACGATCTTCGCCTGGAACACCCGTTGCGTCTCTTCGGGTTTCGACCAATAACCGGACGCGACGTTGCCGCCACGAACCCAAATCTCGCCGACGGTCCCCTCGGGGCATTCGCGATTCGTGTCGGCGTCGACGATGCGAACTTCCATCGACTCGGGCGCTCCGTAGCTCACCAGCGGTGTGCCGGTACCGCCCTGAACCCGCACCGCGGTGCCCGCCGGCAACTTCTCGCTGTCGAAGTAACCGATCTCCGGCGGATCACCGGGTTCGCGGGTGGCAATGTAAACCGTTGCCTCTGCCATCCCGTAGGCCGGCCGGTGCGCCTCGGGTGGGAAGTTGAAGGGCGCGAATCGATCTGTGAATCGCTTGAGGGTGGCCGGCTGCACCCGCTCGCTGCCGTTGAGAATGCTGTGGAGCCCCCCGAGATCGAGTCCGGCCAGGTCTTCGCTGGACGTCTTGCGCACCGCTATGTCGAAGGCGAAGTTCGGGCCCGCCGAAACCGTGCACTCATGCTCGGCGATGAGTTGCAGCCACCTGGCCGGGCGCTGCAGAAAGCCGACCGGGCTGGAGAGCACCGTGGTAAAGCCACCCAAGATCGGCATGATGATGCCCAGCAGCAGGCCCATGTCGTGGTAGAGGGGCAACCAGGACACGATCGTCAGGCCCGGGGGTGCGACGCCCCCGCGGGCCTTGAAGAAGTCACCAATGATCTGCTCGTAGTTGGCGAAAACGTTCCGGTTGTTGACCATGACGCCAGCCGGCGTGCGGGTCGAGCCGGACGTGTACTGCAGGTACAGGAATTCGGGCTGGTCACTCCGCCCGGCCCGCGGCCGTGGTCCCGATGGTCTTCTTCGCGAATCCAGATCGAGCAGGTCGATTTCGACGGTCGTGGGGATGTCGGACGTCCCGTCTGCCTGCACCACCTCTCGGACATTCTCCGCGACGGCGGATGTCGTCAAGATCACAGCGGGCGATGTGTCGGCAAGAACGGAAAGCGTTCGCTCGTCGTGGGCGCCGCCGTAGGGCACGGACAATGGAACAGCGATAAGGCCGGCCTGCAGGGCACCAAGGAACCCGACCAGGTATTCGAGCCCCTGCGGCGACAAGATGAGCGCCCGGTCACCCGTCGAACCGTGTGCCTTCAGTTCTTCGGCCAGGTTCGACACTCGCCGGTACAGCTGTGCCCACGTCAGGGTGGTGCGAACGCCGTCCCAATCTTGCTCGTAATCAACATATGTGAACGCCGGGTCATTGGGCTGCAAGCTAGCGCGCTCGCGCAGCACGGCGGGAAGGGAGGACTCAACCACGGACATCAGGTTACATATGTGGCCGCGTTTTCTGGCGGGAACGTGAAGGTAGGCCCACGGCAGACGTCACCTAGGCTGATGTGAAATGGAAAATCTGCTCGCGCACATGGACCAGGTGTCGTTTCTCGGTGTTCGGGCGCTCGGCTACGGCGCGTTGGTCCAGTTCAGCTGGATATACGACCGCCCGGTCAACCTCGACCAGCTGCGCCGATTTCACGAGAACTTGGGCTATGGACTGCTGGGGCGACGGGTTGAACGGTCTCCCCTACCGTTCGCTCGTGACCGCTGGGTCAGCTGCCGGGGACCCCGCGACGTGGACGTCGCAGCCACTTCCCGTGCGCGCTCCGAGGTCACCGCTTGGGCGTATGAGCGCGCCTGCCTGCCCATCGATCCAGAACGCGGGCCCAGTTGGCATCTCGGGGTGCTGCCACTGACGGATGGCGGGTCGGCGGTGTGTCTGACAGCTTCGCATACCGTTGTGGACGGGTTGGGGTTCCTGCAAGCGATCGCCGATGCGGTCCACGGTCGCAGGCACCATTTCGGGTATCCGCTCCCGGGTTCGAGGACGCGGCGGCGGGCAGTGGTTGAGGATGGTCGCCTGACGATCGCCTCTGCTCCGCAGTTGGCTCAGGCGCTCGCAGCGACCGGACGCGTGGTGCGCAATCGTCGCAGTGACGTTCGCGCGTCTTTCACCTCCAGCCGCACTTCTCGGCGGGGCGGCGGGGCCGACCACCCCGTCGTCGTGCCCTCCGTGACCGCCTACATCGACCTGCTGGATTGGGACGCATGCGCCAATAGCCTTGGCGGCAATAGCCATACCCTGCTAGCAGGATTCGCCGCCCGCCTCGGTGTGCGGACCGGGCGGGTGTGCCCCGACGGGACGGTCAACCTGTCCCTGCCGATCAGCGATCGGACCAAGGACGACACCCGGGGAAACGCTATGGTGTTGCCTGTCGCTTCCGTCGACCCAACCGGGTTGACCGCAGACCTGACCGAGGTGCGCGGTAAAGCCAAGCTGGCGTTCACCGACCTGAGCCGCACGTCTGATGAATTGCTGGCCACGCTGCCGCTGACGTCGATGGCTCCGAAATGGTTGGCGCGCAGGACAGCAGGGGTAGGGATGGGAAGTGCACAACTCCCGATCGGCTGCTCGAATATGGGCGATCTGGACCCGGTGGTCAATCGACCGGATGGCACCGACGCCGATTACGCGGCTGGGCGGCTAGTGGAGCCTGGGATCAGCAAGCGTGTTCTGGAGCGGATGCGTGGTCAGCTGTTCTTGGTATCTGGGCGGATTCACGGCAGATTGTGGATCTCACTCAATGCCTACCTTCCGGGGGTTATCACCGACCGGCAGGAATTGAAAGAAGCGGCGCTGCGCACCCTCGACGAATTTGGCTTAACCGCAGAAATCCACGGCTGATCAGCTTGCCGAAGTCTCCAACCGCAGCGCCTTGTGCGCGCTGCGGTCGTGCGCGATCCCTATCTGCCGCATGATGTTTGCCGCCACACGAAGGCCGTGTAGGCGCCGCAATCCTTGCAGCATGGCGATATTCGCACCCAGCTCATAACGCCAGGCGCCGAAGTGCGCATTGGCCGTCCGGCGGCCAAAGTGGTTGATGTAGGCCATCTCTGTCGTGTAGACGCCGAATCCGGCGTTGCGCGCGCGAAAACAGAGATCGAGGTCCGGCCCCCACCCGTACTGCTTGAAGTCGACCAGATTCATGCCGCCGGTTTCCTGCCAGCAGGCCCGCGAGACCATAAAGGCAGTGCCCTCCACCGACGGCACCACCCGGTACTGCGGGCGGGGTACGTAGTCGGCGGCATCGGGCTTTTGATTATCCGTCGCGTATGGGTAACCGTGATCGAACATCGGGCCCACGACCCCTGCGTCGGCTGGTAGCCGCGGGTCGAGTAGGCCAGCGACGAAACCCTTCGAGATTCGGGTGTCGTTATTCAGCGTCATAGCGTGGGAATAGCCTTCGGAGAACGCAATTGCGAACCCGTGTTCGCTTCCGCCCGCCCACCCCAAGTTCTCGCCTGGGGTGACCACCCGCTCCTGGGCGATTCTCGGGTAGTCACCGCGATTGTCGATGATCACGTAGTCGGCGCCCTCGCGCTCCAGGTCACCCACCAGGGCGTGGGTGTATTCGTGCTGTCCGAAGACCGGGACAGTGATCAGAACCGACACGCTAGCCACCGTACATCGGCCCAATCCGCTTCGGGCCGCGTTGGAAAACCGCTTCGACGAGTGGGCGCCTCATTTCAGAAGAACCGCTTACCACGCGCAGCGTCTTCGAGAAGGTCGGCCGCCGTAGCGACGCTGATGGTGGCTTTCGTCATCTGGGCGGCGACATCTCGGGCTCGCTCGACGCATTGCGGCGTGAGTATCCGACGCAGATCCTTGGTCAGAGACCTAGCCGTGACGCGCGAAAACCGCCGGGCCCTGCCGACTTTGAGCCGCTTCACCACCGCTGCCCAGATCGGCTGATCCGAGGCCACCCACAGGATCAGAGTGGGCACCCCGGCGCGCAAGCCGGCGGCGGTGGTACCAGCGCCGCCATGGTGTACCACCGCCCGGCAGGCGGGGAAAATCGCGGCGTGGCTGACCGCCCGCACCACCTTGACCCGGGGCGAAGCCGGCACATCGTTCAAATTGGTTGCACCGGAGCAGATTAACGCTCGCTCACCTAACTCGTCGCACGCCCTGATGATCGTGCGCACCATCTCGGCCGGCGACTTGACCGGCATGCTGCCGAAGCCGAAATAGATCGGCGGAGTACCCGACGCAATCCAACTCAAGGTCTCGTCGTCGAAATCGGTGGGCAATTCCGCGGTCAACGCACCGACGAAAGGTCGTCGCGCGGTCCATTCTGCGCTCAAGCCGGGGAAACACAGCGCGTCGTAGGCCTGCAACTCCAGCGATCCGCGATCCGCCATTCGCCGTGACGCGGGCCCCTTGGCCCTGGCTATACCCAGTTCGCGTCGTTGCACGTCCTCGGCGCGCTTGACCAGGCGCCACTGCGCCCAGTCGCTCACCGTCATCGCCGAGCGCAGCACGGGCGCAGGGACGATGGACATCAAATGGCCATTCGGTCGCATCGGGACGTGATGCCATGCAGCCAGGGGAATGTTGTAGTGCTCGGCGACGTTGGCGGCCGCTTCCTGGTACGAAACACCGCTAAACAGAAGATCGGCCCCGGCCGTCACCGACCTCAGCGTGTGGCTCACGTCAGCCCAGCGCTGATTGACGTGGTCCAGCGCGTCCCGTACCGGTTTGATCGGATCTCTGATGCTCCACGGAGTGACGAAAACATCGGGAATCTCGCCCGTGGGGGGACCCATCGGAACCGCCGCCAGGCCCATGCTCTCAACGAATCCGACCTGGTCGGGCGGGGTGGCCACGACAACGTCGTGCCCGCGGCGCCGCAGTTCGATCCCGACTGCTGCGCATGGCTCGACGTCGCCGCGCGTCCCGCAACTCGACAGGACGAATCTCATCGACCTTTAGTCATTCGGGAGCTTGTAAATCAACATGACGTGCGGAACGCGGTACAACACATCGAACCAGTCCAGCGGCAGCGGCGTCTCGGACACCTCGACGGCCTGCTCCTCAATCCACCGCAGGGCCGTCCGATAATCGCCCGCTATTTCGAGCCGGTATGCCAGCCGGAAGGCTCCGATGTGGAACTTGGTCAGCGCCTTCTCCACCCGGGTCTCGGGCAGATCCTCGAACGCAATGATGCTGCGCCGGGCGACCCGACGGCATTCCTTGATCAACGCCATCGGGTCGTTGCAGTGATGCAGCACGAAACTGAGAACGACATGGTCAAAGGCATTGTCCGGGAAAGGGATCGATCTGCCGTCGAACACACTGAAGTCGATGGGGGTGGTCACCGCGTCATGGACGTCTATTCCGGTCGTGACCGCACCGTGCATCTCCGTCAGGTACTTGCACAGATGCCCCGTTTCGCACCCGACGTCCAGGACCGTGTCGCCCCGACCGATGTGGTCTCCGAGCATCAGGGCCTGGCTTTCCAGCCGCTTCCCCAAGACCCTCGGGGACCACGGTATGAGAGTCGCCTGCGCTCGCCGCCCAGCGCGCCGCCAGTTCGCGCGACGATCGGTTCGCCGGCGATCATCGGTGAAAAAGCGTTGCAGGGCGGTCATCTCGGTCCGTTCGATCAGCTGTGAAGGTCGTAGACTATCAGTCCAGCCGCTGGCGGCAGGGCGTTCTGGACAACCGGTGACTGCCGGAGATCCGACTCACACACGGCGTTTTTGCGAATGCGGCGATAATCCAGCACGCGCGTACCGAACATGAAATACTTCCTCCCGTGGGGCAGCATGCTGTTGAGGTCGAGGGCCTCACGAAAACGTTTGGAGGGCCCGCGCCGGCTCTTCGTGGGGTGGATTTCTCGGTTCCGGCAGGCTCGGTGTGCGCGATCCTGGGCCATAACGGCGCTGGCAAGACGACCACGCTGAACATCCTGTGCACATTGATTCGGCCCACTTCGGGCCGCGCGGTGGTCGCTGGGTACGACGTCGTCAGTCAATCAGCCAAAGTGCGCTCTCAAATCGGGATAACCGGACAATTCACGGCGGTGGACCCGATGCTCACGGCACGGGAGAACCTGGTCCTGTTCGGACGCATGCGCGGGCTTGGCCGTAAGCAAGCAAAGGCGCGCGCCGACGAGTTGATTGGGCAGTTCGACCTGGTCGCGGCGGCCGACCGGCGAGTATCGACCTTCTCGGGAGGCATGTGGCGGCGGGTCGACCTCGCCAGCGCATTGGTGGTCACACCCAAGGTGTTGTTCCTCGACGAACCCACCACCGGACTGGACCCGCGTAGCCGCCGTGACGTGTGGAGCATCGTCAGTTCGCTTGCCGCGCAGGACGTCACCGTGCTGCTCACGACTCAGTACCTCGAAGAGGCGGATGTCCTGAGCGATTCGATCATTGTCTTCGATCACGGTCAGGTGATCGCCAGTGGCACCGCGGCCGAACTCAAGCGCAAGGCGGGCGCCTGCTACTGCGAGGTGACACCTGCCAACCCAGCGGACCTGTCGCAGGTCGGGTCGGCGCTGGCCGGACTGGAGGGCATTGATCTCGACTCTGACACCAACTCGGTATCCGTACTCGCTAGGGACGGCGTGGCCACGTTGACGGAAGTTTTCCGCCGGCTCGATGCGATCGGCATCGAGATCGCCGACATCTCCCTGCGTAAACCATCTCTGGATGAAGCGTTCCTGCACCTCACCAGCCAACCCGTCCCCCAGACATGACCGCCCTGGCCGCCCTCACTGAAAGATCGCTGCGCAATACGCTCCGCGACGCAGGGATCATCTTCGAGGTGTTCGTGCCGATCGTCTCTCTGGTGGGTCTCACCATGGCCACGCACGGCATGATCGACACCGGCCACATGACATACCCGCAGTACGTGCTGCCCGCTGTCGTCGTCCAGTCGATGATCATGGCTGCGGCGCTCACCGCTGACCGTGCCGGCCGCGATCGCGTGTTCGGTTTGGGTACGCGACTGCGGACCATGCCGATTGCGGCGATATCCCCGGTGAGCGCGCGGATCACGGCCACGCTGGTGCGGGCATTGATCGCCTTAACGGCGACCATGATCGCGGGTTACGCGTTCGGTTTCCGGGTGACAGGCGGACTTCCCGCCGGCTTAGCCTTCGTCTTCCTGGCACTTCTGCTCTGCTTGGCGGTGTCCCTCGGCGCCGACGCCCTGGGGTCCAGAGGCGGCAACATCGAGACGACGAGCCAAATGCTGCTCATCCCGCAGCTGGTACTGATCCTGCTGTCCACGGGCGTTGCGCCGGAGAAGACCTTCCCCGAGTGGATCCGGCCGTTCGTGCGCAACCAGCCGGTATCGCATACCGCCGAAACATTGCGGGGTTTGGCCAGTGGGCACGTGCCGGCGAACCATGCAACAGCAGCCATGGCGTGGTGTTTGGGAATGCTCTTGGTCTTTGGAGGGATCACACTGCGGATGCAGAGGCGCGGCGCATGAACCCGGCAAGCAACGCACTTTTTGCGCTGGTAAACCAAAGTTGGCTGCACGCCGGACGGATCATGATCCGGTGGCGGCGGGAACCTGCGGCGGTGCTCAGCACCGTGCTCCTACCCATCTGCCTGCTGGTGGTGTATAAGGCGGTACTTGGCGAGCAGATATACAAGGTCACCGGCGTGGACAGCATCTATGGACTTGTTCCGATGTGCGCGGTGCTGGCGGGGATGTTCGGCGCCCTGGGCGGTGCCGTCGGCATTCCAATGGAACGCTCCTCCGGCCTGCTCAGTCGCATGTGGGTGCTGCCGGTGCACCGCGCAAGCGCTATCGCCGGCCGGCTGACCGCCGAGGCCGCGCGTGCTCTCTTGGGGACCATCCTTATCACCGCGGTCGGAACGGCGATGGGTCTGCGATTCGCGCATGGCTGGCACACCGCCCTCGCGTACATACTGATTCCGCCGCTGGTGGTGGTCGGATTCACGGCACTCGTGATGACGCTGGCCGTTCGCAGCAACGGCCGCGCCATCGTGACCTATCTGGCGGCCATCATCACCGCCCTGGTCTTCATCAGTTCCGGTACTACGCCCGTCTCGCAGTTTCCCCACTGGCTACAGCCAGTGGTCCGGATGCAACCGATGTCACCCCCGATTGAGGTGATGCGGGCGCTCGCGCACGAAGGCCCACTGCTATTGCCGCTGGTGATGACTCTCGGGTGGGCGGTCGCGCTGATCGCAGTGTTCATTCCGCTGGCCGTGCGTGGCTACCGGTCCGCCGCCGAGTGCAGCGCTTGAGCTGACGCGATAGGCGTTTCTCGCTTTGCCGCGGCCGCTGCAGTCTAGGCTCAACCTCGACCAGTCTCGGGCTGATCAGCAGCCTGAGATCGGTCGAGGGTTTGCGGTTTAGTCCTTGACGAAGTGGTAGATGCGGTACGAAAACACTCCCGCCTGCGCCCAGTCGTAGAGGCTCCCCCCGGGAATGCCGGCCTGATCGCGCGCGTAGCGCTGCAAGAACTTGGGCAGACGCCGGCTGATCACGGCTTCTATCCGCGGTGAACGTTCTTTCATTCCCCGCTTCACTTCTTCGTCGATGACCCGTTTCGAGACGAGCCGCAGCGGTACCTCGGCCAGCACCGCTTCCCAGTCGTCTACCAGGTGGGAAACACGGAAATCGGTGTACAGGAGGTGCCCACCGGGACGAAGTACGCGCGCAACTTCATCGAAGAAGCGCGGAAGATGCGGGTAGTGATGGGAGGCCTCGACGTTGATAACTGCATCAAAAGATTCCTTGTCGAAGGGCAGGTCCTCGGCATCGCCTTGGACGAAGTCAAGCCCCGGGATCTGATGCCGCTTACGGCAGAACGCAATCCCTGCTGAATTCAGGTCCAGACCGGTGTAGGAGGCCGGTTTAAAGGTGCGGGTCAGGTAGGAGGCACCACCGCCATGGCCGCAACTCACCTCCAGCACGCGCTTCCCGCCGAGGTCGATCTGGGTAGCGGTCTGATGGTAGAGCTGGATGCAGTAGCGGTCAGGTTCGTCAGATTCCGACAGCGGAATTCCCAGCGGGGGGTCTTCTTCGTACGCGAAGTTGATGAACAACATCTCGTCGCCGCCCATCAGGCGGGTTCCTATCGGATAGCCGTATTTCGCTACGGCTTTCATGACGAACGGGCTGGATCTGACTTTCGCGCGAAGGCTCACCGGGTGAGTATCTCAAAGCCCCGCGCGCCGGATCACCACTTCCCCGTTTTGCTCCTGCGACGCTCGCGTCGGCTGTCGACGAGGGCTGCGGCTTCGCCGGCCATCGCCGCTGTCAGCATGGCCTTGGCTCGCCAGCCGGTGGGACCATCACCACCCATCAGCGCCCCGTCGAATTGCTCGCGCCACTTGCGGCCGTGCACCCGCCCAAGCCCCCGGACCAGTGCATAGTTGGCATTCCACTCATAGCGCCAACTACCGAAGTTCGCTTTGGCTGTTTTGCCGCCGAAGTGATTGATGTATGCCATCTCGGTGACATAGACGCCGTAGCCGGCCTTTCGGGCCCGTAGCGCCAGGTCGAGGTCGATACCCCAGCCGTAGCGACCGAAGCTCCCTAGATCCATGCCGCCGAGTGCGTCCCAACATTCGCGCGACATCATCAGCGCAGTACCTTCCACCGCTGGCACGGCCCGGTAGTGCGGTTGGGGTGTGTAGTTGGCGGCTTCGGGCTGCTCATCGGGTATCGCACAAGGGAATCCCTGGTCGATCATCGGGCCGACGATGCCCGCGTCGTCCGGCAGGTTCGGGTCGAGCAGTCCTTCGACGAAGCCCTTGGAAAGGCGTGTGTCGTTGTTCAACGTCATGGCGTGGGTGTAGCCCTCGGCGAACGCCGTACGGAAACCCAGGTCGCTCCCCTTTGCCCAGCCGAGGTTCTCACCAGGGGTTATGACCCTTTCGTCGCCGATTGCGGGGTAATCACCGCGGTTGTCGATGATGAGGTAGTCGGCCCCCTCGCGTTTCAGATCCCCGACGAGGGCATGCGTGTAGTCGTGCTGGCCGAACACCGGCACTGCGATCAGTAACGACACGGATCAACGGTACAGCGGCGGTCGGTGCCTGGAAGGGCGTTCGAGCGATCCCCCGGTCCTCTGACTCCGTTCAACGTGATTCTCACCAGGACTGCGATCCGCAACCAAGGCGGTTCACGTTCGACTCGATCAGTTCGTACGGGTAACTAGTGTGTTGCTCAATAAAGTTGCGCAAGTTTTCCATGGAGTCGTGCCAAGGCTTGTTGTAACGCGGCAGAACCGTCTTCAGAAAGGGAAACCGCATGTATTCTATGAGCCCGTCCCAGTAGTAAAGAGTATTGTTGATCGAAGGATCCGAGAACTTACCCGCCCATTGGTGCGCTGGCGAACGGCTGTACATGGCATCGATTGCTGACACAGAAATGAATGGTTTGAGACTCAAGCCAGCGTCACGGGCACCCTTGGACAGCCCAAGCTCATAGCGCCAGATGACGGCATTTTTATCGACTACATACTTGAAATTGTTCCAGAAGCGTTCGAGGAATGGGCGGGTGCGTTGATTCAGATCCCACGCCAAGAAGAACGATTGCAGATGTGGCATGTGCTCGTGGCTCTCGATTGCACCATACATGTCTGCGCCGCAGAAAGAACTCCACATTTCGTCAAGCGGGAAAAGCGGTCCATACACGCTATCGTTGACCAATAGCAAGCGGTCAAACTGATCAAGTGACCACCCGCGCTGCCGCAAGATCGACCACCCGAGGTGCCACGATCCGAAGTCGAGGGACAGAGTATGGCGGGTGTAGATGCCGGCACAGAGTTCTCTGATGGGATCAACCGAGTCGGGACTGAGAACCGGAGCGCCTGAAACGAATATGATCGTCGCTCCAATTTCATGTAGCCGCTCGAGGTAATAAATCACATACGGGTCGACAACGCCCTGGGGATCAAAATGCGCAAACAGAGCCAACGTAGGGCAGGCCCGGAGTGGTTGTGATGGAACTTCCTTATGGATCTCGCTGATGAACCGAAGGCAATTTCCGTCCAAGCGGTATCGCATCGCATCAAGGTGAGAGCCGCGCTCAGCCCGTAACAACGCCGACAGCTTCAAATTACCCTCGTGGTGCACCGACACAAGGAACCCCACGCACGTTTGATCCGCCTGACAGCTGCGGGTCGGATCCCATCTAGGTGCGGAGACATGATCTCGTCATGCTACGCGCGCCGCAACGATTGCACCCATGCTCAAGCACGAAACCGGTCCTTGTGTCTCGGTCAGTCGCGAAACTTGGCTCAACGTACGCCTTTTCGATCCCTCTTGCCTGGCATAGCGTAAGGTAGTCGCGGATTGACGATAGCTTTCTAACACCGGACAAGGAGGCATTCTTGACGCGCCGTTACGGATTCCGGAACCGGCGCCGCATGCTCAAGGCGCTCGGTAACGACCTCGGTACCACTGTCACTTGGAACGAGTCTGATGAGCAAACCCCAGTCGGCCCGATGGCCGATATCTTTGCAACCACAGCAAACATCCATAAGTGGCTGCACTACCTGCCGGTCTACGAGTCCGTAGTGTCCCCGTTCCGAGCACGACCGGTACGGATGCTAGAGATCGGCGTTGCGCGCGGCGGATCACTGCAGATGTGGCGACGCTATCTAGACCCTTCGTCCATAATCGTTGGTGTGGATATTGATCCATCCACACGGCAGTTCGATGACCCGGCACGTGAGGTTCACGTGCGTGTCGGGAGCCAGGACGACACCACCTTCCTCAAGGACATAATCACTGAGTTTGGACCCTTCGACATCATTTTGGATGACGGCAGCCATATGACGTCTCATGTGGTCAACACTTTTCGGTTCCTATTTCCCCACGGCTTGGCATCCGGGGGCGTGTACATCGTCGAAGATATTTCAGCTCACTACTGGAAGGAATATCGAGACACTCGGATGTCATTTGTGGATTTCACCAAGTGGCTCATCGATGCGATGCACGCTCACTACCAGAAGGTGAATAAAGAGATTGATTACCGCCTAGATCATCCGTACCGAAAGAAGAAGATACGCGTACCGCTCGCGACGACTCTCGTCGAAAAAGTCGAATTCTACGACTCTATAGCCGCGATCCATCGCGCACAAGATTATCGCAAACTTCCGCGCAGCGTTTTCCGATGACTTGATGGCACCTGCTTAACGTGACAGTCGACAAGATCCTAGCTACCAACGGTCGCTCGCGGGCAGTGATGAAGGCTTTAGATTGACCAATAGGATCGATAATGCCGAACACTGGCCGATGAGCCCATCCATCTCGGTGTGCATACCGATGTACAACAACGATGCTACAATTGCGCGCTGCCTACGCAGTGTCATTGATCAAGACGGCGTAGACTTCGAAATCCTGGTAGTAGATGACGCTTCGTCTGACGACGGCGTCGGCATAGCCGCCGCATTGCTTCGAGCCGGCGACCGCCTTGTTCGCAACGAATCTCGGCTTGGCTTGAATGGAAACCACAACAAATGCCTTGAGCTGGCACGCGGAACATGTATTCAGTTCGTACACGGCGACGATTGGTTGCTTCCCGGGGCTTTGCGCACTCTCGCTCAATACTTTGAAGACCCGGACGTTGGACTTGCGTTCGCCCCTCGGCGGGTCGTTGGAGGTAATGCCGAGTGGCAGCAGCGTTATGGGACGCTTCACCACCACTTCCGTAAGCTCGAGGAACACAACCCCGGGCCATCGCTGGTCGCGGCAATGCTGCTGCGGGGGCGAGGATTAGCCAATTGGATTGGCGAGCCGACCTGCGTAATGTTTCGGAAACGGCTCGCGGAGGAGGTCGGAGGATTCCGCTCGGACATATACCAACTCGTCGATCTCGACCTCTGGCTGCGCCTGATGCTTAGATCGGCCGTCTGCTTTGTCCCGCAGGAATTATCTGTGCGTAGTCATACATCGGCGACAGCAACAACTGGGATTCTCGCGACGCGAAGCTGGTGGCTCGACCAGCTGCGCGTGCTTACGTGGATGATCATCGACAGCGAGTCCACTATTGCCGTTCGCTTTATTGCCGGCGGTTGGTGGTTTCCGACATGGGTGAGGCTAGCTTCAGAGGTGATCCTTTTTGGCCCCAATCGTTGGCAGCGGTTCAGGCAACTATTGAGCGCGCCGGTTCGTGAGTTCACACAGGCACGGCAGTTTCGCCGTCTGCTCCATATCTCAATGGTGTAATTCAACCTGCCAGTGACCGCTGTCATCGTAAATCGATTGTTTGCAAGTCGACTCTCCTCGATCCACGCATTCTTGAAAATTAGTCAAGCTAGGTCGGTATGAGTATGGTGCCGCAGCAAAGTCATAAAGCATTCCTCCTATACCGAGGATGAGAAGCACGAGTGCGCCAATCTTTAGCTTGTCCGCACCGAGCACGGCGACAAGCATCACAACTATTATGGCGGTCGGTACTACGAAGTGCCGCTGATCCGCACTCGGTGGAGGCATGTACCCATAGGCCAAAACCGGCGCGGCCAACAGTGCGAAGTGTAGAAGCCACAGTGCGACAGCGGTACGTTTTAACACCATCACAGTGACCGCAACCACTACGAGCGACCACGCAGTGGCCAGTACAGTTAATCCAAGTCTCATCGGCGAATGCAAGAGGTCCACATGGCCAGCAATCCATGCGACCCCGATACGCTCGACCCAAACCTGCGGCAAGTAGACAATATCTCCACCCGAAGTCTGACGATCCGACAACACGAAGATCGATCCTTGTATTACGGCGGTACTCGCTACCGCAACAAATACGACGACGCTGTGAACAGTTTTCGTCCGGCGCCACCGCCAAGCAAACCATGGCGCAAATATCACTGATAGTGGACCACTCAAACCTAAAGCTACCACGGCAAAGAGTTCGAAGATTCTGCCCGCGGAGCTTCGTGGATCATCCGACAGCATCAACAAAAGCAAAGTTATTCCACCGAGGAAGATCAAATTTGCAATGTTAGCCAATGCCTCTGGTAGGGGCGGCAACAGACACAGTAGCACAAATAGCGTGGCCCGCCGCATTTTTCCTGGGATGAGCCATTCCAATCGTGCGGATAATGCAGGCGTCAACAAGGCCGCATGAACCGCGAGCGCCGCCCCGGCGTAGAGTACCGGGGTCATAACAATTGGAAACGACGAGAACGCGGCCGCAATGATACGCGGAAGCAAATGCAGATAGCCGGCGTATTGTTCAGTGAACGCCCATAAGCCGTCATTTTTTGCCCCGGCTAGGAATACTGCACCGTCCTCAGCGAAGAGCGCTGGATTTGATAGCCGCTGAGCACCACGCATAAACAGCAACCCCACCGCAAGTGCTACCAAAAGTGGGAAACTCAGCCGACTCTTCTGCTGCACCTCGATTGAAGTCAAAGCGCCTCCATAATCGTCAGCAAAAGGCTATGCCATGTAGAGTCGGCCAGTCATCGGCGCTACTCCGCGGGTGTACAGGGTATCTGAGCTGACAGACCGCCGAACGCACCGGGGTTCATTGAATTTCGGTCGTCTCTGAGGTTGCACCTCGAGAGTTTCCGCAGCTACGCGCGCAGCAGCTTTGGTCACGTTAATGTTGGCAGACCACGACAATACGGACAACTGAGGTACCGATGAAGGACTCACGACAGATCGCGAGGGATCCGGCTAACAGTACCGAGCGGACCGTCATGTGCCTTGTGGCACTTGGCCTTTCAGCGGTGAGCTTCGCTCACAAACTCTCGTGCACTACACCGCAAAACGGGCCGAGTGGCACCCCTTTACCATGGACTATCCGCGTGACCCGCACCGGTTGTTTTTCGGACACTGCATCGCTGTTCGAGAGTCATAACCTGGCGAACCACGTGTTCCCGTACATACATAGCTGGTACACATCCAATCCACCTACCCTTCACGGCGGAGCTATCGAGTATCCGACCCTGACCGGCCTATGGGCCTGGGCCACGGCGCTGTTCGCATCCGATACGCAGGAATTTCTCGTCCTCACGGCCCTCTCCTTTGCGGCCGTCGTTCTCGTGACCACCCTATGCCTATATCGACTCGCGGGTAGGCGTGCATGGATCTGGGCAGCCTCCCCCCCGCTAGCCCTCTATGCGCTTTACAACTGGGATATTCTGCCGGTCGCGGCGACATCGCTTGGACTGCTGGTGGCGGTACAGGGCCCGTTGCGGTGGCCTAGGATTATCCGGGCGATTGCGGCCGGAGTCGCGTTCGGCGTGGGCGGCGCTTTCAAGCTCTACCCACTCTTGTTCATCGTGCCCCTAGCCCTGGCGATATTGCTAAATCCTAGCGCGGACAGTCGAGCGGAACGCTGGCGGAACGCTGGCGGAGCAATCGGGGGCACTCTTGCAGTCTTGCTGGCCGCTAACCTACCGTTTTTGATCATTAATTCAGCCGGCTGGCTGTCGGTTTTCCAATTCCAAGCACAGAGGCCGATTGACGGCACCACCTTATCGCTTTGGTCTCAAGGCTTTTTACCGCTAATGCGGCCTGACGACCCAAAGACGCAGTCCGTGCTAGGCACCGCTGCTACGGTGAGCACTCTGGTCGGCATTTCACTCGCAGTGGTAGCAGGCATTGCCATCGGCCGTCGTCAAGGCGCCATTCCGTGGGTACAGACGGCCGCTGCGATGCTCTGCGCCTACATGTTATTCAATAAGGTGCATTCCCCACAGTATGTGCTTTGGCTGCTGCCATTCTTCGTCACCGTAAGAATCCGAATCCGTTGGATAGTCACATATTTACTAGCCGACCTCGCCGTCTTTATCGGCTGGTATCGAACCCTCTACTACCATTTCATCGGCGACCCTAATCTGAAGTGGGCCGAACAAGTCCTAGCCTGTGGGATCTGGGGGCGGGCACTCCTCCTCGTGGTCCTCGCAGTAGTGTTCCTGCGCTCACCGTTGGCCCGCTCGCGGCAAGATGACCTGGGGCGCACTTCGACAGAAGGCGTTCACCCGGAAAGGGTTGTCGGAGCCGTTGGCACGCTGCGGCCTCCCTCTGCATCCACGACATGAGCGTTCACGTCTGTGCTGTTCCGCTGTCGTTGCGTTGTCAAGTTGTCTGCGACGGCAGCTTCCTTCCCAACGGAATTGCTAGTGCAGTCAAACGAACTCTGGACAGAGATGTCGCCGAGGAGGCGGCCCGTCCGGTCAATACAGCTAGCTGAATAGGTAGATACGGCAGTCGTTGAACCTTCGGATAGTGGTCTCGACCAGTTGAGTGATTCTCGCCCGCCTTAGCCGCCGACCAAGTAGGTTTGTGTCGCATGGACCTCTCGCGGGCGGGCTTCGTTGCACGTTCAGGCTCTGTTGCGGCGCGAAGAAAAATCCGGTACGCATGCGTGTCGGTCGCTTTCCTACCAATTGGTCAAGGGCTGCTTCAAGTTCTAGGCCCTTGGCTCAACGACTATGTGGCTGCGTCCCTGTTGGCTGCGTCCCTAGCTACCGTCCCAAACTTCTTCGCGAACAAACATCTGGTGTGGCGAGTTAGATCGGGACGAGAACTGCACAAGCAAGTGTTGATCTTCTGGTTAGCTGTGATGTTGGGTGTCGGACTGGCCACTTCATTCACATACATCGTCGAACACGAGCTGGTGGGTCAGACACCGTTTCTTCGGGCGTTGACCGTGCTCTTCGCGCAAGTCCTTGGCTTTGGCATTGTTTGGGTGGGCCGCTTCTTGATCCTCGACCGATGGCTCTTCAAGCAGGCAGCCGACAGGCATGAACCTAACCGCGTGGTGGCTAATGAAGTCCCGGCGTGAAAGCTGGGACTTCTTAATCACTCTCGGGATTGCCGCAGAACGACATCGATTCGCTGGAATGCGCGTGGCTCCGCCCGGAAGCACATAGGTGACACGAATTACTTATCGAAGCTGTATGGGGCCGGTGATCACAGGTATAAGCACCAAATCCCTCTGCAGGACAATAGGCAACCATGCACTACCTGATCACCGGCCACACCGGCTTCAAAGGCCCCTGGCTCGTCTTTCTCCTGCTCAGCCGCGGCCACCAGGTATCGGGCCTGGCCCTCAACCCCGCTGGAGGCAGCCTTTACGAACGGGCCCACCTCACCGAGCTGCTGGCAACCGATCATCGCGTCGACATCCGCGACGCCGACGCGACAAAAGCAGCGATCCAGGACACCACGCCCGACGTCGTGATCCACATGGCAGCCCAGTCGCAGGTCCGCGAGTCCTACCGCGAACCGCGCTACACCTACGAGACCAACGCCATGGGCACCCTCAATGTGCTGGACGCCGTAGGCGCCACCCCGTCGGTGCGGGCGCACGTCGTCATCACCACCGACAAGGTTTACCGCAACGTCGACCAGGAAGCCGGTTACGTCGAAACCGACCCTCTCGGCGGCGATGACCCCTACAGCGCGTCCAAGGCGATGGCCGACCTGCTCACCCAATCCTGGGTCCGCAGCTATCCCGGCTGCCCCACCGCGATCGCCCGCGGCGGAAATGTGATCGGCGGCGGCGACGTCAGCCCCGAGCGCCTGATGCCCGACCTGGTGCGCGCCTACTCGTCGGGCCGAGCACCACTACTGCGGTTTCCGCGTGCTGTGCGTCCCTGGCAGCACGTACTTGACTGCCTCAACGGCTACCTCACGATTGCCGACGCGCTGCTGGCCGGGTCCGGGCTGGGCCAGTGGAACATCGGCCCTGGCCGGGACAGCTTCGTCGAGGTCGGCCAAGTCGCCTCTTTGGCCGCCGAGCTTTGGGGTGGTGGCGCCCACTGGGAGAACCAGCCCGGTGACCACCCGCACGAGGCCAATCTGCTGGCCCTTGACGCCGGCAAGGCGCAGCGGGAACTCGGTTGGCGCAATCGGCTGGGCTTCCGCGATGCCGTCAGGTGGACCATCGAATGGGAACGGCGAGTGCACGAGGGTGCCGACCCGCTCGAGGTGACCCGCGAGCAGATCGGGGCTTTCGAAGGCCTGCGTTGAACAAGCGACAGAAGAGGACGAGATGAGCAACCACACCTACCGCGTGATCGAGATCGTCGGCACTTCACCCGACGGGGTCGACGCCGCCATCAAGAGCGGCCTGGCGCGCGCCTCTGACACGATGCGCAACCTCGACTGGTTCGAGGTGCAGTCCGTTCGTGGCCACCTGGTAGACGGCAATGTCGCGCACTACCAGGTGACCATGAAAGTCGGCTTCCGCCTGGAAGATTCGGAAGGCTAAGCTTCCGCAGCAACATCTCCCGAGTCGACGTACGGCGCCCCCAGCCCGTGCACCGGGCGGTAGCCCCGCTTGCGTGCCTTTGCTGCCGCGTCGCGGATCAACTTGTAGAGGCCGACGAACGCGGCGTGGTCGGTCAGCACCAACGGGGTCAGCAACCGGTTGTGCACCACGGCGAACGCCAACCCGGTTTCGGGGTCGTTCCATCCCACCGATCCGCCCAGCCCGACGTGACCGAATCCCGGCATCACGTTCTTCAGGGGCAGCGCGTGGTAGCCAAGGTGGAAGGCCATCGGCACGAATATGTTTCGGTCCCGCTGGATGATCCGCTCACCGGTCAGACCGGCCACCAGGCGCCGGGACAGGAACCGGGTGCCATCGACCTCGCCGCCGTTGGCGATCGCGCCGTACATCCTGGCCAGCCCGCGGGCCGTCACGACTCCGTTGGCCGCGGGAATTTCGGCGTCGAGCATGGCCATGTTGCCCTGCACGGCCGCGATCACGCCGGGGAAGTACATCGATCGGTAGCCGCCGGAGAAGTAGTTGGCCACCTTCTGCACCGCCCCGGTCAGGATCGGGTTGGCCGCCAGGTCCTGGGGCATGATGATCTCGGCTGCCCGGGTGGGCGAATCGGCCGGCGGACGGCCCAAGTGGATGCCGTCGGTACCCAGCGGTTCGGCCAGTTCCTCCCGGAAAAGCACCCGCATGTCCTTGCCGGTCACGGACCGGGCCAGCCCCGACATCAGCCAGCCGAACGTCAGCGCGTGATAGGCCGGCTTACCCAGCAGCCGTCCCGGCGACGCCGCCGCCAGCCGCTCCTCCATCAGCACATGATCGAGTAGTTCTTCCTGGGTGGCCCCGCGCAGACCCGATAGACCGGCGGTGTGCTTCATGACCTCGCGCACGGTCATCTTCGCCTTGCCGTTGGCGGCGAACGAGTGCCAGTACTCGGCAACCGGCGCGTCGTAGTCGATCAGGCCGCGGTCGGCCAGGCGGTGGATGACCGTGGCGGCCATCCCCTTGGTCGCCGAGAACACCATCGGCGCGTGATCGGCCGACCACGGGATGCGTCCCTCCCGATCCGCCCAGCCCTTCCAGACGTCGACGACGGGTTGTCCGTCGAGATACACCGCCAACGCCCCGCCGCCAAGGCGGCTACCGGGGAACATGGTCGAGAAAGCACGTACAACGCATGCGAAGTGGGAGTCCGCGGCGCCGAACACACCATGCCCTGCGTCAGGGGCATGGTGAGATTGGACAGCGCGGCGATCGACTCCGATGTCTACCGTCACGGCGTCAAATTTACTTGGCCGTTTTGGGCGGCCACCGGCAAACCAAGATTAAGTTACCTAACCGTTAGGAAGTTGCGATCTCAAGTATTTGCTGGGCGGCTAGGGCCGCGGTCAGCTCCCCGTCCCGGACCTGACGCTCCAAATCCTTGCGGATTCGGCGCACCTCCGGGTTGGACACCACTCGGTCCAGCACCGCGTCGCGGACCATCTGCCAGGTCCAGTCCACCTGCTGATCGCGCCGGCGGGCTTCGAACCGCCCGGCTTCGGTGAGCACTTTGCGGTGCTTCTCGATGGTCTCCCACAATTCCGGCAGGCCCGTGCCCTCGATAGCGCTCATCGTCAAAACGGGTGGTCGCCATAGCGTTTCGCGCGGGTAGATCAGCCTGATCGCCCCGGAGAGTTCGCGGGCGGCCATCCGGGCGTCCTTGAGATGCGCGCCGTCGGCCTTGTTGACCACCACGATGTCGGCGAGCTCGAGGACTCCTTTCTTGATGCCCTGCAACTGATCCCCGGTGCGCGCGAGGGTCAGCAGAACGAAGGTGTCGACCATATTGGCCACCGCCACTTCGGACTGCCCGACACCCACCGTCTCGATCAGGATGACGTCAAAACCGGCCGCCTCCAATAAGACAACTGTCTCCCTGGTCGCCTTTGCTACCCCGCCCAGAGTGCCCGACGTCGGGGATGGACGGATGTAGGCGTCGGGGTGGGTCGCCAGGCGCGCCATCCGTGTCTTATCACCCAGGATCGAGCCACCGGTGCGCGTTGAGGATGGGTCCACCGCCAGCACCGCCACCTTGTGACCATGGTCGATGAGGTGCATACCAAGCGCCTCGATGCTGGTGGATTTGCCCACCCCGGGCACCCCGGTGATGCCGATCCGGTGGGCGTTGCCAGCGTCGGGCAGCAGCGCCAGCAGTAGCTGCTGGGCCCGTTCCCGATGGTCGGCGCGGGTGGATTCCAGCAATGTGATGGCCCTTGGCAACGCTGCGCGGTCGCCTTCCCGAATTGCTCCCGCGAGCTCCTCGACAGTGTCGGCTCGCCGCATCAGTTACTCGTGGATGTACGGGCAAGATCGGGACTGGTCACGGTTCCCTGCCTTCCAACTTCGGCCTGATCGGATGACGCGGCCCAATTCTTCAGACTTCAGGGTTCCATATGCAGGCCACGATCAGGACGCCGCACGGGGCTGCGGGTACACCGGCGACGACCCGGTCGCCCTGCAGCGAGGTGAACTGGCCTGCCTGCCCACTTTCTAGTAGCCGGCGTTGTTGAGGTCTCCAAGCGGTATGGCCGCAAAGACCACAACAGTCACAACAAACATAAGCCAGTTCCGCCGGGCGGGGCTCTCATTCATCTCTGGTCTGTCGATGGCGAAGAGGATATAGACGATAGCCACATCTAAAGCGATGAGGGTGCACCACCGCGTCCAATCCAAACCCGTTATGAAGAGCGGGATGATAAGCGCTGCCGCCAGCACGACCATCAATCTGTTCGTGCGAATCTCTTTCATCATCAAGACAAATGGCACAGCACACACGTTACGCACGGCCGCGATTGTGACGGCACCAATGACAATTCCAAGAGCAATAGAGATGAGGAGCCGTAGGAATCCGTAGGAGGCCACTACCCGGGCTGCACCGAAAATGTCGAGTTGCCAGAAGGGCAACGTCTTTTCGCAGACCCAGTCGTGAAAATCGGATTGCCGTTGAAATTGTGGCAATATGAAACTGAAGCTGCTGTGCGGCACACTGACCGTACCCACCGGGTCGTCGATGAAGCCATGGGGAACTTGGGCGCACAGATCGTTTCCGATGTTGCGGCGCCCCAGCACGGCGATGAGGAAGAGTGTCAAAACGCCCGGACCGACGGCCACGATACTGAGCATCCGCTTCATCGATGTCGAAGAGTCTTTGGAAAGCACCGTAACCGCAAGTACGGCGCCGAGCGCGAACTGGACGGGTATCGCCTCATGAATCAGCGCCAGAACTGCTATCAGCAGCCCGTAAACAATAGAAGCGACTACTTTCGATTTTGTTGTGCGGGCGCCTCGTATGGCGATGCTGAAGATCAATAATGCAGACATCCCCCATATCTCTGGGTGCGAATTGTAGACTGCGTATGATAGCGAGAACGGCAGCACTGGAATAAGCAACGCAAGCATTCTTCGACGCTGGCTGGACGGGTCGGGCGATAAGACAATCCAGACCAGCACGGCCAGGCAAATTAGCCATGTTATCGCGGAAGCCCAGACCACTGCATATGCGACGGTAAAATAATCAAAATATGGGAATAGACTAATAAGCTCGCCCGCTAAACCGCGACGGACAAAACCATAGTCGTAATTGACAGCATAATACTGCAGTAGCACGACCGCGTTTGAGTAGACCACTAAAACAATAAAAACATGTACTGCTGTGCAACCCATGACCCACGCCAGCAGGGTAAAAAATGTGCGCGTGTGGTTGGCTATTGGCTGCTTCGGAGCCGATCCTTGCGCGTTATCCCGGATTCGGCTAGTGCTGAGGACATCGCTCAGCGGGTCCGATGAGAGCACATTGCTCCCTAGCGACGGCCATTGGAAAGCTGGTCGAGCTACCCCTTTCATCGCCCCCCTTGATGAATTGATTCCGAGTCAGGTCCCTCGGGAGTTCCCCGAGTCTCCCGACGGACCTGCGGCATCGTCCACTTAGCCTGTGAGACCGACGTGGACCGGGCAAGGTCAAATTTAACAACGTCGGCTAACTCGCGAAGGCCTTTGCGGTAACTCGAGAAAGAGACTTTTGCGAACGTCAGGAGCGATAGGGGCGAACCCCGCTATTCGACGTTACGGACCGAGGTCATACCCCAGCCGCTCGGCCAGCTTGGTCAGCAAGCCGACCGCCGCCTCGGCGATGACGGTCCCCGGCGGGAAGATCGCGGCCGCGCCCGCCTCGTAGAGCTCATCGAAGTCACCGGGCGGGATAACGCCACCGACCACGACCATGATGTCGGAGCGGCCCACCTCGGCCAGCGCGTCGCGCAACGCCGGCACCAGGGTGAGGTGTCCCGCGGCCAGCGACGACACTCCGACCACGTGCACGTCGTTGTCGGCGGCCTGGCGGGCGACCTCTTCGGGCGTGGAGAACAGTGACCCGACGTCGACGTCGAAACCGATGTCGGCAAACGCGGTGGCAATCACCTTCTGGCCGCGGTCGTGACCGTCCTGGCCCATCTTGGCGATCAGGATCCTGGGCCGGCGCCCGTCGGCCTCGGCGAACTTCTCGACCAGCTCGGTGGCATCGGAAAGCGGAGTGATGTTGCCGCCTCCTTGGATCTCGTCACGGTAGACGCCGGCGATGGTACGGATCTCGGCCTGGTGACGACCGTAAACCTTCTCCAGCGCGTCCGAGATCTCCCCCACGGTGGCTTTCGCGCGCGCCGCGTTGATGGCCAGCGCCATCAGGTTGTTGCCCAACCCATCCTCACCAGCGGGTCCCTGGGCGGCAGCGGCGCGGCTGAGCTCGGACAGCGCGGCGTCGACCGCGTCCTGGTCCCGGGTCTCCCGCAGCTCCTTGAGTTTGGCCAGCTGCTCGGCGCGCACCCGGCTGTTCTCGACCTTGAGCACCTCGATCTCTTGGTCCTCGACCACCTGGTACTTGTTGACTCCGATCACCGGCTGTTGCCCGGAATCGATGCGCGCCTGGGTCCGCGCGGCGGCTTCCTCGATGCGCAGCTTGGGAATGCCGTCGCTGATGGCCTGCGCCATGCCGCCGTGCTCGGCGACCTCCTCGATGTGCGCGCGCGCCCGCTGCGCGAGCTGGTGAGTGAGCCACTCGACGTAATACGAACCGGCCCAGGGGTCGATCGGCCGCGTGGTGCCGGATTCCTGCTGCAACACCAGCTGGGTGTTGCGCGCGATGCGGGCCGAGAAGTCGGTGGGCAGTGCCAGCGCCTCGTCGAGGGCATTGGTGTGCAGCGACTGCGTGTGCCCCTGGGTGGCGGCCATGGCCTCGATGCAGGTGCGGGCAACGTTGTTGAACACGTCCTGAGCGGTCAGCGACCAACCGGAGGTTTGCGAATGTGTGCGCAGAGATAGCGATTTGGCGCTCTTGGGGTCGAACTCGGCGACCAGCTCGCTCCACAGCAACCGGCCGGCCCGCAGCTTGGCGACCTCCATGAAGAAGTTCATGCCGATGCCCCAGAAGAACGACAGCCGCGGCGCGAACTTGTCGATGTCCAGACCCGCGTCCAGGCCCGCCTTGATGTACTCGACACCGTCAGCCAGCGTATAGGCCAGCTCCAAATCCGCTGTGGCACCGGCTTCTTGAATGTGGTAGCCGGAGATCGAGATGGAGTTGAATTTCGGCATCTTGGCGCTGGTGTAGGCGAAGATGTCGGAGATGATCCGCATGGACGGCTGGGGCGGGTAGATGTAGGTGTTGCGGACCATGAACTCTTTGAGGATGTCGTTCTGGATGGTGCCGGCCAGCTTCTCCGGCGGCACCCCCTGCTCCTCGGCGGCCACCACGTAAAGCGCCAGGATCGGCAGCACGGCGCCGTTCATCGTCATCGACACCGACACCGTCGACAGGTCGATACCGTCGAACAGCTGGCGCATGTCGAGAATCGAATCGATTGCTACGCCGGCCATTCCGACGTCACCCTGCACGCGCGGGTGATCGGAGTCGTAACCGCGGTGGGTGGCCAGATCGAAGGCGACCGACAGGCCCTTCTGGCCGGCGGCCAGGTTGCGGCGGTAGAAGGCGTTGGATTCCGCGGCGGTGGAGAACCCGGCGTACTGGCGGATCGTCCACGGCTGGTTGACGTACATCGTCGGGTACGGCCCCCGCAGGAAGGGCGGCTCACCGGGGAAGGTGTGCAGCGGGTAGCCGTCCTCCCCGGCCGCGGCACGGTCCTGGGAGATGTACACCGGCTTGACGTCGATGCCCTCGGGGGTCTGCCATTGCAGATCCTCTGGCGAGTACCAGTGCGCCTTCGCGGCGGCGGCGATGTGCTCTTGCACCTCTGCGTCGGTGGGCGGTTGCGTCGTACGCTCGCTACGCAAGGGAATATCGGAGAAACTACCTATCGACGGAACTGTGGCGGTCATATGATTAGGCCCCCAACCTGGTCAGCAAGCTCGAAAGTGCTTCAACCGCATTGATTTTCGCTGTCAGGAATTCGTCGGGCCGGTCTTCGGCCTCGCCCAGCGCCTTCTCCGGACCGGCCAGATACACCCGCTCGATGCCGGCGGCGCGAGCCGCCCGCACGGCACCGGCCGCCTCGTCGGCGTAGCGCTTGTCGGTGCCGCAGATCACCGCCACGGTCGGTGAACCCGCCGCGGCGACGGCATCGGCGACCCCGTCTGCGTCGAGCGGTCCTGGGTTGACCGCTTCAATACCGCCCGAAGCCAACAGGTTTGCCGCGAACGTGGTTCGGATGTTGTGCTCGGCCAGCGGTCCCAGCGGCAGCAACAGCACCTGCGGGCGCTTGTCGTGCTCGGCGAGGAACACGTCCGAGCGGTCTCGCAACGCTTCGAACTCGGCGGCGTAACGGCGCACCTGCCCGGCCCTGCCCAGCGAATCCCCTTGCGGCAACGGAGCTTCACCGAGGTTGGGGAATTCGTTCACACCGGTGATCGCGATCCGGCGATGGGCGATGTCGTCGGCGCGCTTGTCCGCCAGCTCGCCTAGACGGCCGGCCAGGTACTCGCGGGCCTCGACAAAACCGCCGCGCGACTCGATGGATTGGAAGTGCTCCCACGCCCGTTCGGCCAGTTCTTTCGTCAAATCCTCGACGAACCAGGAGCCGCCGGCGGGGTCCAGCACCCGGCCGACGTGTGACTCCTCCAGGAGCAACAGCTGGGTGTTGCGTGCGATGCGGCGGGCGAAACTGGTAGCGGTGCCCGGCCACCCGCCCGGAATGGCGACGTCGAACGCGTAGACCAGCACCGTATCGGCACCACCGACGCCGGCGCCGAAAGCCGCCAGCGTGCAGCGCAGCATGTTCACCCACGGGTCGCGCTGCGTCATCATTGGCAGCGACGTCTCGGCGTGCACGACGGCCGCCCCACGGTCGGGGTCGCCGGCCACCTCGGCCACCCGGGCCCACAACTGGCGCACGGCGCGCATCTTGGCCAGCGTCATGAACTGGTCGTCGTCGGCGGCCAGCCGGAAGCTGATCTGGCCGAGCGCCTGGCCAACTGTGAGACCGGCCTCGGTGAGCGTGCGCAGATACGCCACGGCCGCGGCGATCGTGGCGCCGAGTTCCCACGCGGCGGTCGCGCCCAGATTGTGGAACGCGGGCCCGTCGACCGTGACGGCCCGCACCCCCCGGTATTCGACCGCGCGTTGCGCGACGGCGACGACGTCCTCGACCGAGGGAGCGTTGCGGTCACTGAGCACCGCAGTGAACGGGTCGGCACCCAAGTCCACCGACACCAGGGCGCGCTGCTCGTCGTCCACCGCCTCTACCAGTGCGAACATCACGTCGGCGGCCGCGGTGTAGTGGGTGCCGGCATCGAGGATGACCGGCGCCATGCTCAGGTACACACCGTCGAGCAGGGCCGCGAGGCGCTCGGGGGCTACGCCCGACTCCCCCACCCGCACCAGCAGCGCACTGACGCCTTCGCCGAGCGCAGCAAGCAGTGCCCCGTTCGCTTCCCCGGTCGGCGTGTCCGGCAGCGGGAACGCCTCGGCGACCTTCCAGCCCGACTTGACGTCACGCAGGGCATCACCGCCGCGCACGAACGGCCACTGCCCAGGCAGCGGCGGTTCCGGCAGCTCGTCGAACGCGGTGTAGAGCGGACGGATGGCGAATCCGTCGTACGTCGGCGTCTCCAACCGCTCCTCGGGGTGATCCCCCAAGTCCGCCGGGTCGCTTCGGGTGCTCTTGGACAGCACACCGGCGACCGCGCTGCGCCAGCGCCCGCGAACCTGTTCTAGGTCGGCGAGTTCGGGTACGTCAATGGACACCGATTTGCTCCTGTTTCCGCAGCAATTGTGGGTTACTCCGGGATCGTTGCTTAGCTAATAAGGCTAATTGATCGCCGCCCCGACTTAGGAATCGAGGTGCTGTGATCGGCGGCTCACCAGTGGTGAAACGCCAGCCTGCGGATACTGGATATTCACGAACTACCCGTACCCTTGGACAGCGTGACGACCGCCGCCATCAGCAAAACCACCGATACGGTGCGTGCGATTGCGGCCGCTGTCTGGTTGGCCGTGCGTCAGATGTCGGTGCTGCGGCTGGTGACGACCGTGGCGGGAATCACAGCCTTGGTGGCGGTCGCGTTGTTGGTCGAACTGCCCACGGCGATGCAGCTGCGCGAGTGGGCGCGATCGGTGGGCCCCTGGTTCCCGCTGGTGTTCTGGCTGGTGCACGTCGTGGTGACCGTGCCACCGTTTCCGCGCACGACGTTCACCCTGGCCGCCGGGCTGTTGTTCGGGCCGGTGTTCGGCATCGCGATCGCGGTGACCGCCAGTACGGCCAGCGCGGTGCTGGCCACCTTGCTGGTACGCGCGACCGGGTGGCGACTGGATCGCCTGGTGCGCAGCCGGGCGGTGGGCCGCCTCGATGACCGCATGCGGGAACGCGGGTGGCTGGCCATCCTGTCGCTGCGGTTCATTCCGTTCGTGCCTTTCGCGGCGATCAACTACGCCGCCGGTGCGTCCGCGGTGCGGGTAATGCCCTACATGTGGGCGACGTTGGCGGGGCTGCTGCCCGGCACGGTCGCGGTGGTCATCCTGGGCAACGCGGTCGCCGGCGACGGTAGCCCGCTGCTGGTACTGGTCTCGGTGTGCACGGGCGCGCTGGGGCTGTGCGGCCTGGTCTATGAGGTGCGCCAGTACCGGCGCCACCACCGGTCGGCACCGGAAACCGGTGAACCAGTCTCAGAACCGGTCGTCACCCCCTGACGTCCTCGGCCTGAGTGCAAGATTTATGGCATGACCCCGGCGGCGCACGCGTCTCTTCGCACGGTGCTGTTGCTCGGCGGCATGCTGCTGTGTCTGACGGTTGCGGCGTGGCCATTGATGGCCCGCGGACTCAGACGGGTCCCGGCGCCGAATTCCCACGGAACCTATAGCTGGCGGTTGTCGGCTGTCGCGTTGCTCGGCGCCGCGGCCTTCGTCGCGGCCCTGCAGATGCCGGTCCACCGGGCGCCGCTGCTGCAGCTGAAGCCGGAGGTGCAGCCGCCCATCCCGCTGCCCGCTGCGGGCGCCGTCGGGCCCGGCACCGGCATTGCCGTCACCTACGCGGACGGCAGCGGCGGAATGGGTTGCACCGCGGGGTTTCTGGTCCGCACCGGCGACGGCGGTACCGGGGTGCTCACCGCCGGGCACTGCAACAAGCTCGGTGAGCAAAGCAAGGTGAGCATGAACCCGGGCAGCCTCCCCTACACCACCGTGGGCACCTTCAGCCGAACCGTGCTGGAAGGTGAACACGGCGAAGATCACGACATCGGGTTGTTCCTGCTCGACTCCGACGAGGTGCCGCGCACCCCGGCCATCATCGCCTCGTTACCGGTGACCGGCGTTGCGGACGACCTGCAGCTCGGCCAGCAACTGTGCAAGTACGGCATGACGACGGGCCGGATGGAATGCGGGGAGATCACCGCCATTACCGAGAGCAAAGTGGTGTTCCTGGCGGCCAGCCGGTGTGGCGACTCGGGCGGCCCGGTCTACCTCTTGACCACCGATGGTGCCGTAGCGGTCGGGATCCACATCCGCGCCGGGCGGCCCAATGATCCCAACCCCGGATGTTCAACGCCCGCAACGTTTTCGGTGGCGGAGCTGGTACGGCCGTGGCTTGCGCAATGGGGTCTCACCGCGGTGACGGGTTGAGCGGCAAAACTCAACCGGAATTGCGCGCCGCCGTCGTGCGGCAGGCACACCAGATCGCCACCATGCGCCCGGGCCAGCGCCCGGGCGATCGACAGCCCGAGCCCGGCGCCACCGTGATCGCGGGCGCGGCCGGCGTCCAGGCGTACCAACCGTTCGAAGATGCGCAGCCGCTCGTCGTCGGGAATCCCGGGGCCGGTATCGGTGACGGTCACGTCCGCGGTGTCGTCGACGCGCAGGTCCACGGTGATGGTGCCGTCGGCGGGCGTGTGCCGGCGCGCGTTGTCCAGCAGGTTGGAGAGGATCTGCGCGACGCGCGTCGGGTCCGCGTGGACGGTGAGCTCGGGGACCCCGGTGCGGACGATCGACAGGTGCGGGGCAAGCATCGAGGCTCGCTGCACCTCGGCGTCGACGATGGCGGCCAGGTCGGTGTCCTGGCGGTACAACGTGATCCCGGCATCGATTCGGCTCAGGTCGAGCATGTCGGCCACCAGGCGCCCGGCCCGGCGCGCATCGGACTGCAACAAGCTGGCCCGCCGCTGCTGGGCTTCCTCGGCCTCGTGGGCGGCGAGTTGTTCGGCGGCGGCCTGGATCCCAGCGATCGGAGTGCGCAACTCGTGCGCGGCGTCGACGAGGAATTGCCGCGTCGCGGCTTCGGCCCGCTGTGCGTCGTCGGCCGCCCGGCGGGCGCGCAACTCCGACTCCTCCAGCGCGTCCAGCATTCCATCGAATGCGCTTGCGGCGCGCCCTAATTCGGTGTCTGTCCGGGACGGATGCAAGCGCCGGCCGCGGTCGCCGGTGGTGATGCTTCGGGCCAGTGCGGTCAGCCGGTCCAACGGCCGCAGCGCCGCCCGGCTCACCGCAATCAGCAGCAGGGCCGCGATCACCAGTGTCGCCAGGCCGGCACTGATCATCAGTTGACGCAACTGGCGGGTGACGTCGGTGGTTTGCGTGGTGTCGGCGACCAGGATCACCCGCGCGCCGTCGGGCAGTGGGTGAACCAGCACCGTCGCGGTGCTGTCCGGTGGGAACAGGGGCGGGGGCGGTGGTGGCGGCAGTGGCGGACCGGACGGCGGCCCCGGCATGGGCATCGGCATCGGTGGATGGCCGGGCGGCGGTGGACGGCGCGGCGGCGGAACCATCGGGCCCGCTTGGGTATCGGGCCTGATGCCGGGATCACCGTAGGTAGCGCCATCGGCCGTGACGACGAGCGCACGCACGCTGCCGCCGTTTAGTTCGGCGGCCAGCAGGTCGGGCGAGGTGTGGGCCGCCGCCAGCGCGTCGGCCCGCGAGGTGGCGGCGAGCAGCCGGTCGTGCAGATTCCGGCGGGCTTGCATGCCCAGGCTGACGTCAACCGTCACACCGAGCACCACCAGCAGCACCGCCAGCAGCGCGATGACCAGCACCAGCACCCGGCGCTGCAGCGACGGCGTGGGCGTCACGCTTTGGTCCGTCATGACCGCGGCTGCAGGCGGTAGCCGATACCCCGCACGGTGTGCAGGATGCGCGGTCCGTGCGCTTCGAGCTTGCGCCGCAACCCGCTGACGTGCACCTGCACCAGGTTCGGGTCGTATGCGTCGTAACCCCATACCGCGCTGAGGATTTGACCGGCGCTGACGATCCGGCCGCGCTGTTCCACCAGGTACTGCAACAACTTCAGTTCGGTGGCGGTCAGGTCGAGCCGATGGCCATTGCGCGCCGCCACGCCCGCTTCGACGTCCAGGATCACGTCACCGATCTGCACCACGGTGGGCAGGCGCCCGCGGCGCCGCAGCACCGCGCCCACCCGCGACACCAATTCGGCAAGCTCGAAAGGCTTGACCACGTAGTCGTCGGCTCCGCTGTCGAGCCCACGCAACCGGTCCGGTAACCCGTCGCGGGCGGTGATCAACACAATCCCGATCTCCCCCCACTCGCGGATCACGTCGATGAGCTCGAATCCGTCGCGGCCGGGCAACATCACGTCGAGCACCACCAGGTCCGGCCGCACGCCGTCCAGAGTCTCTTCCAATCCGTCTCCGTCACAACGGGTATCGGTGTGGTAGCCGGCGTCGGCCAGCGCTTCGCTGACCATTTCGCGGATGGTTTCGGAATCCTCGACCACCAGCACCCGCGGCGTGCCGACGCTGAACTCGGTCATACCTCGCGAGCGTATCTGGCGTTACGCTCACCGCGTGACTCCCACCAACACGCCGCCGCCGGCCGCCCCACCGCCACCTGCCCGGCGGCATTCCACCGGCGTGGTGGTCGGCGCCGGGCTGGCGGGTCTGGCGCTTGGAGCGGCCGCCGCCTTCGCGGTGACTGGTCTGGTGTTCACCGTTCGCGTGCAGCTGCCCCCGCCGCCGTATCCGCAGTTTTCTTCGACGCCCAGTTACCCGCCGCCACCGCCGCCGGTGTCCAGCGTCGCGCCGGCACCCAGCGTCGGGCCGTCGTCGGCGCCCAGCCTGATCCCGGTGCCGCCACCGCTGCCGCCCGGCCCGCGCTGAATTCTTCAGCTCCACTTCAAGTTCGGCTCCTACCGTCGCGGTTGCCAATCAATCCGACGATGTGAGGAGTCGCATGACCTCCGAGGAATCCGCGGTCGCCCCCGAACAACCGGCCGCCGTGCCCGCATCCGCGGCTGCCCTGGTGGTGGCCAAGGAACGCCGCCACTCCACCCGCGTGGTGCTCGGCGCCGGGCTGCTGGGCGGCCTGTTGGGCGCCGTCTTCACCGCGGGCGCAGCCGCCCTGATCATGGCCTTCGGCTTCGGGCCGCCCCCGCCCCCGCCGGGATTCGGGCCACCTGGACCAGCGCACTTCGGCGCCCCGGCGCCAGGCCCCGGCGGACCGATGGCCGGACCGAAGGGCCCGTGGGGCCATGGACCTATGGGGATGCGGCCGCCGTTCCCGGGCGGACCGCCGCCGATGGGCCCCGGCGGGCCGGGTGGACCCGGTGCTCAGCAGCCTCCGGGGCCGGGCCAGCCGCCGGGGCCGGGCCAGCCGCCGGCGTCGCCGTCGGCCGGGCCCAGCGCATCGCCCGCTCCCCCGCGGTAGCTCAACGCGGTTGGCCGCGAGGGTGCGCGGAATGCCACGCCCACCGGCGTGTTGGCGGACATCTGCGCACCCTCGCGCCGGGCTGGGACGCAACGAGCGGCCACACGCCCGGGATCACCCGCCGAGCGTGCGGAGAATGCCACGCCCAGCGGCGTGTCGGCGGGCATCTGCGCACCCTCGCGACACCCCACCAGCTCGTGGCATCCTCGAAGGAGGAGGGGTAAGGACCACGGGTACACCAGGGCTTTTCGCGCGGGTAGGCGCACGCCTCCTGCGATCCCGCAGGCTCGTGCGCGCCCCGATCTGGATCTACCGAGCGCGCGCCGGGGCGCTCTTCGGCTCCCGCATGCTGATGCTCGAACACGTCGGCCGCAAATCGGGCCTCCCCCGTCACGTCGTGCTGGAGGTCGTCGGCCACCCGCAGCCCGACACCTACATCGTTCCCTCGGGGTTCGGGGCGAAGGCGCAGTGGTTCCGCAACATTCAGGCCAACCCAAAAGTGCGCGTTTTCGTCCGCAGCCGCGCGCCCGCGACGGCTACCGCCCGCGTGCTCAGCGAAGCAGAAGCCGATGGCATTCTTGCCGAGTACCAACGCCGTCACCCACGCGCCTGGCAGCAGTTCCAGCACGTTCTCGAGGAAACCCTCGGCGACCGGCCGCTGCCGATGGTGGAGCTACGGCTGGCGGGGTGACTCCGGGCCCTTTGCCGTCATCGCGGCGAACAGCGCTAGGAACAACGCCGCCGGGAGCGCGTTGGCGACTTTGTCCCGCACCCGGATGTGCGCACCGAGCGCCAGCACGAAGTACAGCGTGAGCAGCGCGGTGGTCAGCCTGGCCAGGGTGGGATAGCGGGTCACCGAGGCGAGCCCGACCGCCGAGGCGGCTTTCACCACCGGCAGCACCGGGCGGACGCTCTCGGGCAATCCGACGGTGTCCAGCGCGGTCGCGATGGGCGGCAGCGGAATCGCACACGCAACCGCATCGCCGGCCTGCAGCGCTGCCAGCGCCGCGTAGGTCTTGGGTGACGTCAAAGTGCTCATCGGAGAATTCTATTGACGCAACTCGGGCGGACTGCTCAACGGACGTTCGGCCGGATTCACCGGCAACACCTCCGTCCTGGACCCCTGCCCGATAGCCGCATCGCCGTCGCTGCGGAACCAGTCCGCGACCTCGGGATCGTCGTCGTCGGCCGAGTGCCGCGGTGCGTCGTCGACCGGAGACGGCTCGAACCGGAACACCCCGTCCTCGCCCGGTTTGCCGAGCAGCCGGGTGAACCCCTGCAGGGCGGCATTGAAGTCGCTCGGCACCACCCACACCTTGTTGGCGTCACCGCGGGCCATCTCCGGCAGCGTTTGCAGATACTGATAGGCCAGCATCTCCGGCGTCGGCCGCCCGGCCTTGATGGCGGCGAAGGTCTTCTCGATGGCCTTGGCCTGCCCCTGAGCCTGTAAGTACGCGGCGGCCCGCTCACCCTGGGCGCGCAGTACCCGGGACTGCCGGTCGGCTTCGGCGGACAGGATCGCCGCCTGCTTGGCGCCCTCGGCGGCCAGAATCTGGGAGGCCTTCTGGCCCTCGGCCTGCATGATCGCCGCCTGCCTGGTGCCCTCGGCGGTCAGGATCATCGCGCGCTTTTCCCGGTCGGCTTTCATCTGCTTTTCCATCGAAGCCTGAATCGAGGGCGGCGGGTCGATGCTGCGCAACTCCACCCGGGCCACCCGTAGACCCCATCGACCGGTCGCCTCATCCAGCACGCCGCGCAACTGCGCGTTGATCTGATCACGCGAGGTCAGCGTCTGCTCGAGGGTCATGCCGCCGACGACGTTGCGCAGCGTGGTGGTGGTGAGTTGCTCGACACCGACGATGTAGTTGCTGATCTCGTACACCGCCGCCTGGGGAACGGTGACCTGGAAGTAAACGACGGTGTCGATGTTCAGCGTCAGGTTGTCCTCGGTGATGACGGGCTGTGGCGGGAAGGACACCACCCGCTCGCGCAGGTCGACCCGGGCGCGGATGCGGTCGATGAACGGCACCAGCAGCGTGAGCTGGCCACTGACCGTCCGGCTGTAGCGACCCAACCGTTCGATCACCGCGGCCTCGGCCTGCGGTATCAACGCGACCGACTTGGCCACCACGACAATCGCGAAGATGACCAGGACGGCGAGGAACACCAAACCTGCAACTGCACCTTCCACCGGAGCCCCTTTCTCGAGCGCCTAGATGTCCTTGAAGACCACCGCCGTGGCACCGTCGATGTGCACCACGGTCACCGATTCGCCGGGTTCGAACACGTCGCCCGCATTGAGCGGACGGGCCGTCCACACCTGGCCGTCCAACTTCACTTGCCCCGCATCGTGGGCAACCCTGTCGAGCACCAGGGCGCTCTTGCCCTCGAGCGCCTGCACGCCCATTTTCACGGCCTTGCCGGAGGACAGCCGCCGCCGCAACGCGGGACGTACCACTGCCAGCAACAGCACCGAGACGATCAAAAAGACCAGTCCGTCGGCCCACAGCGGCCAGTCCGTCAGCCAACTGCTCCCCGAAGCGGCCAGCGCGCCGCCGCCGAGCATCAGCAGGAACAGATCGCCGGTCAGAGCCTCCGCGCCGACGAGCAGCAAAGCTGCGATCAGCCAGACCAGCGCCACGGACATGCGCACAGAATACTGCGTGAACCACGCTTATAGCGGCGAACTATTACACTGCGAGATCATGTGGTGCCCGAGTGTTTCGTTGTCGATGTGGGCCAACGCCTGGCTCGCGGGCAAGGCTGCGCCCGACGACGTTTTGGACGCGTTATCCCTATGGGCACCAAGACAATCGGTCGCCGCGTATGATGCCGTCGCCGCCGGGCATACCGGCCTACCGTGGCCGGACGTGAACGATGCCGGCACAGTGTGTCTGCTTCAGACGTTGCGCGCGGCGGTGGGCCGCAAGTCGCCGGCGGCACCAGGCCGACTGCGCGGGACCATCAACGTGGTCCTGCCCGTGCCCGGCGACGTTCGGGGGCTGTCCGCGGGCACTCAGTTCGAGCGCGACGCGCTGGCCGCGGGCGAAGCGGTGATCGTCAGCAACCCCGACGAACCCGGCGCGGCGATCGGCCTCGTCCCCGAGTTCACCTACAGCGACTTCGATGACATCGACGACGAGTCCGTCGTGCCGGAATTGTGCGCTCTGACGTGGATGGTGTACTCGCTGCCCGCGGCGCCGGTGTTCGACCACCACGAGCTCGGTGACGCCGAGTACGCCCTGCGGTCAGCGGTACGCTCGGCCGCCGACGCGTTGAGCACCATGGGCCTAGGCTCAGCCAACAGCGACATCGAAGACCCGCGCGGCATGGTGGAGCAGCTGCTGGAATCGTCGCGCCAGCACCGGGTTCCCGACCATGCGCCGACGCGCGCGTTGCGGGTGCTGGAAAACGCGGCGCACGTCGATGCGATCATCGCGGTCAGCGCCGGGTCGAGTCGCCTGCCCGACCGGATGGCCGCCGCACCGGAATTGGCGGGTACGCAGTCGTCCTCGGAAGGGCAGATCGCTACCAACGCCCTGCGGCCGTTGACCGCCGTGGTGCGCTCGGCGCGGATGGCGGCGGTCACCGCGATCCTGCACTCGGCCTGGACGGATTAGCCAGCGGCGCAATGCGGCGGCCCGCACCGCTCGCCATTGGCGCTGCCCAGACAACCCGGTACCGGGTCCGGGGCGCTGACCCGCGCGGGCGAGCGACCGTCCCGCAGTTCACCGATCAAATCCACAGCGAGCCTGGCGAATCGGCGATCGGCATTGGGTGTCGTGGCGCGGGCGAATGCGACGCCCAGCGCCTCGGCCTGCTGCCGCAGCTCAGTATCCAGATCCCAGACCACCTCGATGTGATCGGCGACAAATCCGATGGGACAGACGATTACGGCTTTGGTACCGGCCTGAGCCAACGACGCCAGATGGTCCCCGACGTCGGGTTCGAGCCAGGGCACTTGCGGTGGCCCCGAACGGGACTGCCACACCAGGTCGTAGTCGTCGTACCCAGCCGCTGAGGCGACAAGCCTTGCGGCGTAAGCGACTTGGCGGCTGTAGAGGTTCGGGCCGCAGCGCTGGTCGGCCGCGATCGGGACGGAATGCGCAGTAAACACCAGCCGGGCCTCCGGGGGCACGGTTGCCGCGGCCGCGGCCACCGCCTCGGTGAACATCTCGACGAAAAGCGGATGGTCGAAGTAGGTCCGCAGCTTGACGAGTTCCGGCGCGCCCGGGCCGGCCGCTTCGCGGGCCCGTGCGATGTCCTCGACATACTGCGTGCAACTGGAATAGCCACTCCACGCTGAGGTGGTGAACACCGCGGCCCGCCGAACGCCGTTGTCGCGCATGGCTTTGACGGTGTCTTCGATGTAGGGCTCCCAGTTGCGGTTGCCGAAATACACCGGCAGGTCCTGCTCGGCCTGTAGCTCGCCGATCAGCGCGCGATTGATGCCGTTGATCGGGGACACGCCCCCGAAATGCAAGTAGTGCTGGGCGACGTCGTCCAGCCGCTCGGGCGGCACATTCCTGCCCCGGGTGACGTTTTCCAGGAACGGCCGTACCTGTTCTGGCCCTTCCGGCCCGCCGAACGAGAGCAGCAGGACGGCGTCAAAATCCATGATGCTTATAGCAATTGGGTGTGGGCGCCGCCGTCGGCGTAAATGATGTCGCCCGTCGTGGCCGGCAACCATTCGGACAGCACCGCACACACCGTCTTGGCCACCGGGGTCGGGTCCTTCATGTCCCAGCCGATCGGGGCACGCTGGTCCCAGCCGTCCTCGAGCAGCTTCATCTGGGCTCCGGCCTCCTCACCGAGCGCGCCGCCGACGATGGCGCTCATCGCCAGGGTCCGGATCGGCCCGGCCGCAACGAGATTCGAGCGCACGCCGACCTTTCCGGCTTCGCGGGCCACGAACCGGTTGACCGATTCCAGCGCGCTCTTGGCGACGGTCATCCAGTTGTAGGCCGGCATCGCGCGGGTGGGGTCGAAGTCCATGCCTACGATCGCTCCGCCGCGGTTCATGATCGGCAGCAACGCTTTGGCCAGCGATGCGTAGGAGAACGCGGAGATGTGGATGCCCTTGGACACGTCCTCGTAGGGCGCGTCGAAGAACGGGTTGATGCCCATGCCGGTCTGCGGCATGAACCCAATCGAATGCACGACGCCATCGAGCCGGTTGTCCTCGCCGATCTCGGCCAATACCCGGTCGGCCAGGGTGGACAGGTGCTCCTCGTTCTGCACGTCGAGTTCGAGCAGCGGCGCCTTCTCCGGCAGCCGGTCGGCGATGCGCTGGATCAGCCGCAAGCGGTCGAACCCGGTCAGCACCAGCTGAGCGCCCTGTTCCTGCGCAACCCGGGCGATGTGAAACGCGATCGACGAGTCGGTGATGATCCCGGTGACCAGGATTCGTTTGCCTTCGAGCAGTCCTGCCATGTCTGTCCTAATGTCCTTATGTCTTGAGTGGAATCAGTGGCCCATACCCATGCCGCCGTCGACCGGGATGACGGCGCCGGCGATATAGCTTGCATCCTCGGACGCGAGGAAGCTGACCACGCCGGCGACCTCGGCGGCGGTGCCGACCCGCTTGGCCGGAATGAATTGCAATGCCCCTTCTTGGATCCGCTCATCGAGCGACCGGGTCATCTCGGTGTCGATGTATCCGGGCGCGACGACGTTCGCGGTGACTCCAGCCTTGGACAGCTCGCGGGAGATCGAGCGTGCCATGCCGATCAGGCCGGCCTTGGAAGCCGCGTAGTTGGCCTGGTTGCCGATCCCCCAGCTGCCCGAGACCGACCCGACGTAGATGATCCGGCCAAACCGCTTCTTCTGCATGCTGCGCGAGGCCCGCTGGGTCACCCGGAACGCGCCGGTGAGGTTCGCGTCGATGACCTTCTGGAAGCGCTCCTCGGTCATCCGGATCAAAAAGGCGTCCGCGGAGATGCCGGCGTTGGACACCAGCACCTCGACCGCACCCTGGTGCTCCTCGACCTCTTTGAAGGCGCGGTCAACGGCGTCGTTGTCGGTGACGTCGCACTCGACGCCGAAGAGGCCCTCGGGCGCGCCGGATCCGCGGTGGGTGACGGCGACCTTGTGGCCGTCGGCGGCTAACCGCTGCGCGATCGCGAGTCCGATGCCCCGGTTTCCGCCGGTGACCAGGACTGAACGCGATACGAACGGGGGTTTGCCGGCGGCGGGGGCGGCTTCAGTGGCTGTATCAGTCACCCCGTCAACCTATCGCCTCGCCGTGGTTGCCTTGAAATCGGCTGGTTCGCGTTGTGCCTGCGAGCCGAACCAGGCTGCGACATCCAGCCCGAAATTTCGCCGTGCGGTTCGGTTCGCGGAGCGCTGTCAGTGTGACGCAGCACACTTCGACCATGACAGCTCCGTTCATGGGCAGCAGCGCCCTGGCTGCGGGCGCGCTGACGCCCTATCAACTGCGTAGCCGTTTTACGCCGATACACAAGACGTCTACGTGCCTCGCGATGTCGAACTGACCGCACACTTGAGGGCTAGGGCGCTGTGGCTGCGCTCGCGCGGGCGAGGCGTGCTGGCGGGCTATTCGGCGTCCGCCCTGCACGGGGCGAAGTGGATCGGCCCCGACCTCCCGGCGTCGATCATCTATGCCAACAGTCGCCGCGAACCAGGCGTTCAGACCTGGGAAGACCGCATCGAGCCCGACGAGATATGCCTGATCGACGGCATGCGCGTCACGACTGCCGAGCGGACCGCTCTGGACCTCGCCAGCCGGTTGCCGCTCGACACCGCGGTCGCTGCAGTCGACGCCCTGGTGCAGGCAACCGATGTCAAGGTCGCGGATGTCGAGCTTTGGTCGAGCGGTATCGGGGCCGTCGCGGCATCAAGACCGCCAGAGCTGCTCTCGACCTGGTCGACGGCGGCGCGCAGTCACCGAAGGAGACGTGGTTGCGGCTGCTATTGATCCGCGCGGGCTTTCCGCGTCCGCAAACACAGATCGCGGTGTGCAACGAATGGGGTTGGGCAGAGGCGTACTTGGATATGGGCTGGGAGGACATCAAGGTCGCCGCCGAATACGACGGCGACCACCACCTGACCAATCGTTACCACGTTCGGAAGGACATCCGGCGGCACGAAAAGGTGACACACAGCTACGGCTGGATCGTGGTCCGGGTGTTAGCCGGCGACCATCCGAACGACGTCATCGATCGAGTGCGGCGGGCCCGAGCGGCGCGAGGGGCCCACGACAAGCTCACGAACCAAACCACACTGCTGAATCCGCGCCCAGAAATCGCAGCCAGGTTCGGCTCGTAGGCACAGCGGCCAGGAAACTAGGTGGGCAGGCGCCGGTTGATCAGCAGCGCCGCCAGCCCGGCGACCGCCAGCACGAAGGCGCCGAGCCGCAGCCAGCCCACGCTCGCGTCCCCCTTGATGGTCTCGTAACCGATCTGCTGCTGCAGGGAGGCGTAGACCGCCTTCAATTCGGCCAAAGTCGCGGCGTTGTAAGCGTTTCCGCCGGAAAGCTGCGCAACCTTCTTCAACGTCTCGTCGTCGACGGGCACCGGCTGGCGCTGGTCGTTGATCTCGACGAAACCGTATGGCGTGCCGAAGGAGATCGTGGAGATGGGCACGCCCTGGTCCTTGGCGGTGCGCGCAGCGGTGAAGGCACCCTTGGGGTTGTCCGGGTTGGTCGGCATCGTCTCTTTACCGTCGGAGAACAACACGATGCGCGCCGGCGGTGGCGTGTCGCCGCCACCGATCACCGCGCCGACGGTGGCGATGGCCTGCAGCGCGGTGAAGATGCCCTCACCGGTGGCGGTGCGGTCGGCGAACTGCAACTTGTCCAGAGCGGCCTTGGTGGCTTCGCGGTTGGTGGTGGGCGAGACCAGCACGGTTGCGGTGCCGGCGTAGGCGATCAGGCCAAGGTTGATCCCCGGTGTCAGCTCGTCGGCGAACTGCTTGGCCGCTTCCTGCGCCGCGACCATCCGGTTGGGCTCGACATCGGTAGCGCGCATCGACTGCGATACGTCGATCACCAACATCACCACCGCGCGGTTGCGCGGGATCCGCACGTCGTTCGTCGGCCCCGCCATCGCCACGGTGAACAGCACCAGCGAGAGCGCCAGCAGAATCGCCGGGACGTGCCGCCATCGCGAAGGTCGCTTGGGCGCAACACTTTCCAGCAATTCCATATTGGCGAAGCGCAACATCCGCCGCTGCCGTGCCAGCTGCAGCACCACATACAGGGCGACCAGCCCGGCGACGACGAACAGGAACAGGAAAAACCATGAGTGTTCGAAGCCGGACAGTGTCATCGGCCCCAGCAACGGCAACGTCATAACAGACCCGTCTTAAAGGTGAGCAATTCGGTCACCGGCGTCCCGCCATCGCCCCACGCCGGCGGGAGGAGATGAAACGAACGATGTCGGCGATCCAGTCACGGTCGGTGCGCAGCGTCATCACCGGTGCTCCGCAGCCACGGATGGTGCGAGCCACGTCGTCGCGGTGCTTGGCCGCGGCTTTGGCGAAATCGGTTTGCAGCTGCGTGTCGATCGTGAATTCGCGCACGGCGCCGGATTCGGCGTCCTGCAGCACCACGTCGCCGATATCGGGTAGTTCGACGTCACGCGGATCAAGCACTTCGATGGCCAGCACCTCGTGGCGGGCCGCGATCGCGCGCAGCGGGCGCATCCAATTGATCGGCCCGAGGAAGTCGCTGATGATGACCGCCATACCGCGACGCCGTTCCGGTCGGCGCAGGGCGTCGATGGCCGCGGCGAGGTCACCGCGCACCCCGACTGGCGCCTTGGGGGTGGTCGCGATGGTGCGCAGCAAGGTGTGTACATGCTCCCTACCGGACCGGGCCGGCACACGAATCATGTTGTCGCCGTTGGAGATCAGCGCACCCAGCCGGTTGCCGCCGCCGACGTTGAGGAAACAGATTGCCGCCGCGGCCGCCACCGCCAGGTCCCGCTTCTCGCACGTGGACGTGCCGAAGTCCAGGCTGGCCGACATGTCGACCACCAGCCAGGTCTCCAGCTCGCGGTCGGCGATCATCTGCCGAACGTGGGGGTGGGTGGTACGGGCGGTGACGGCCCAGTCCATCCGGCGCACATCGTCGCCCGGCTGGTAAACCCGCGACTCCCCCGGTTCGCTGCCCGGACCCGGGATGAGACCGAGGTGGTCGCCGTGCAGGATGCCGTCCAGCTTGCGGTTGATGGTCAGTTCGAGGGTACGCAGCGCCGCCGACAACTTCGGGTCGTCGATGGTGCCGCGCAGCATCGAGGGCGGATGGCGAACCGCCTTCTTATCTGTCACCGACCGCCCACCGCGGCGCCCTGCATCACCGGGCCAACCGAATGTCCTTGCTGCGGAACAGCGTTCACCTGCGGCAGGGCCACCGTCTGCAGGACTCGGTTGATAACGGTCTCGGCGGTGATCTCGTCGGCGAGCGCGTCGTAGGTCAGTACCAACCGGTGCCGCAGCACGTCGGGGATGACGTCGATGATGTCCTGCGGGATCACGTAGTCACGCCCGCGCACCAGCCCCAGGGCCCGGGACGCGGCGATGATGCCCAGCGAGGCACGCGGTGAAGCGCCGAACGCGATCCAGGTCTTGACGTCGTTCATGCCCAGCTGCTCGGGGTGCCGCGTCGCGGTCACCACCCGGACGACGTAGTCGACCAGCGCGTGGTGCACGAAGCTGTTGGCGGCGACGGTCTGCAGGCGCAACAGGTCGCCGGTGTTGAGGATCTGCTTGGGCTGCGGCGGGGTCACACCCATCCGGTAGATGATCTCCCGCTCCTCCTCGGGGGACGGGTAGCCCACGTTGATCTTGAACAAGAAGCGGTCGCGCTGCGCCTCGGGCAGCGGGTAGACACCCTCCTGCTCGATCGGGTTCTGGGTTGCCATCACCAGGAACGGATTGGGCAGCGGGAAGGTCTTACCGCCGATGGACACGTGGCGTTCGGCCATCACCTCGAGCAGCGCCGACTGCACCTTCGCCGGGGCACGGTTGATCTCGTCGGCGAGCAGGAAGTTGACCACCACCGGGCCGAGTTCGGTGTCGAACTCCTCCTTGCCCTGCCGGTAGATCCGGGTACCGACGATGTCGGTGGGCACCAGGTCCGGGGTGAACTGGATACGGGCGAAGGTCCCGCCGACCACGCGCGCGAAGGTCTCCACCGCCAGGGTCTTGGCGACGCCGGGCACACCTTCGAGCAGCACGTGCCCCTTGGCCAGCAGTCCGACCAGCATGCGCTCCACCAGCTGGTCCTGGCCGACGATGATCCGTTTGACCTCGAAGATGGCCCGCTCGAGGGTGTGTACCTCGGCGGCCAGGCCATCCGCGCCGCCTGGAGAGCCACCTACGTGCGCCTCCTGGGTCGGCGGGGCCGAATGCCCACCCGGACCCGGGTAACCGCCTCCTGCTGATGTCATCAACAACCCTCCACAGCTCATCCCGACACGACTGCCGACCCGACTAATGTCACCGGGCAGCGACGTGCCCGCGTTCAACTATTCCAGGCGTCTGGGGATCCGTCGACGCACGGTCAAGCAGCCCACCCGGCTCAGTACTCGATGATCCTAGTCAGATAGGGCGTCATCCCGGGCTTGCGCACCGGGCTGATGGTGACCTTGCCGGCCAGGCTGGAAGCCTCCAACATCTGCCCGTTGCCCAGATACATGGTGACGTGCTGGCTGCCGTTCGGCCCATAGAAGATGAGGTCGCCGCGTCGGGCCTCGTTCTGCGGAATGTGGCGCCCGGCGTTGTACTGGTCGCCGGAGAACCGCGGGATCAGCACACCGACGCCGGCGAACGCGTACCGCATCAACCCCGAACAGTCGAAGCCGTTGATGTTGGCCCCGGAGTCCACGCCCTTGCTGGGCCCCTCCAGCGAGCCCCCGCCCCACGAGTACGGCACGCCCATCTGCGACCCGGCGCGCTTGATCACGTGCTCGATGGCCTGCCTGCCGTTTGCCCGCGGGATGCGGCTGCCGCTGGTGTTGGTCGACGCGGCCGGCGCGGCGGGGCCGCCCAGGTTGATGCCCAACCCGCTGAGGAACTGCTGACCCAGGTTGAGGGTGGTCTGGGTGGCTTGAGCGGTGGCCTGCAGCGAGGCGTTGGCGACCGCGAGCGGGTCGCCGGGAGCGCCGGCGCTGATCGCCGCCGGCAGCGTCGGGTCCCATTCGCCCGGGTCGGCCGTGGCCGGGGCGGCCACAGTGAGCAAAAGCCCGGTCACCAACACGGTGATCCAGGCTATGGAGAAACGAATTCGCTTGTGACGCATGAAACCTCGTTAATACTCGATATAGCGGACTACGAAGGGCGTCATACCGCTGGTGCGCACGGGGGCGGTCCGGACCTTCAGACCGATGTCGGGCGCCTCGAGCATCTGGCCGTCGCCGAGGTAGATGGTCACGTGCTGAGAGCCGCCCGGTCCGTAGAAGATGACGTCGCCGCGGCGCATCTGAGCGGTCGGGATCTTGCGGCCGAGGTTGTACTGCGAGCCGGAGTAGTGCGGCAGCTTGATGCCCACTCCGGCGAACGAGTACAGCACCAGGCCCGAACAGTCGAAGCCGGTGATGCTGGCTCCGGAGTCGATTCCTTTGCTGGGGCCGGCGGCGTTGCCGCCACCCCAGGAGTACGGCACACCGATCTGGGACATGCCGCGACGGATGACGTACTCGGAGGCCTGTCGGCCGTAGACCCGAGGGATCCGGCCCGACCTCGCTCCGGAAGGCGCGTTGGTGATGCCGGTGTCGTCGGGCTTAAGGATCCCCAACTGCTGCAGGAAGTTGCGCCCCATCTGGGCGGTGACCTGCGCCGACGTTGCCGAATACCCGAGCACCTGGTTCACGACGGCGATCGGGTCGCCGGGGATGTTGGCGCTGGGGACCTGCGGCAGGGTGGGGTCCCAGCCGTCCCAGCGGCGCCCGCCGCCCGGGCCGTCGGCGGAGTCCCACATGCCGTTCGGCGGCGTGCCCTGCCCGCCGGCGGCCTGCCACGCCACCAGTCGGGCCTGCTGCAGCTTGGCTTCGGCCTGTTCGCGTTCGGCGGCGACGCGGTTGACTTCCTCGCGCTGCTCGTCGAACTTGCGCCGAGTCTCGCTGAGCGCGGCCGCCGCCGCGTCCTGGCTGGCCCTGGCGTCCGCGGCGGCCTTGTCGGCTTTCTCCTTGGCCATCCGCGCAGCCGATTCCTTGTTCAGCTGTTCGGTGCGGGCCCGCTCCAGCTTGGCCATCACGGCCGCGGCACTGGCGGCCATGGTCCGGGTGGCGGTCGCAGCGGCGATCATGTCCTCGGGGCTGCGCGCAGTGAGGTAGCCGTCCGAGGGACCGTTCATATAAGTGGCCGCGGCGAAGGTGTTGAACCGCTGTTGGGCCGCGGCGATCGCGGCGGTCGCGTCCTTGACCGACTGCTGGGTGGCCTCGAGTTCCCGGCCGGCCACCTCGGCGTGTTCGCGGGCGTCCTCGACGGCCACCAACGCCTTGTTGACGCTCTCCTGCTCCATCTCTACTGCCGCGCTCAGATCTTCCAGGCGCTGGCTGGCCTTGGCAACATTGGCGATCAGAACCGCCATCGAATCAGCGGCGGGATCTGCCCAGGCGACCCCGGTGGCGAGCTCGGGCGTGCAGAACAGCAACGCCGCGCTCATTACCACCGGGACGGCTGGTCGTATCAGCCGGGCGGCGGTTCGCGTAGCGGAGCTGGGGCTTGTCCGTCTCATACGACGTCGATCTCCTTGGGGCTCATATCGGACGGACGGCGCCGGAATGCACTGGTAGCGCCATTAGCATCACAAGCATCATTCGCACCGTACGTCACAGCTGTCCCTAAAGAAACGCAAGTCACAAATTGCACTCTGGAAGTGCGTTTACTGTGACCCAACAGTGACCTGGTGGGTTTGCCGCACTAGCGGCTGACGTACTGCAGTGGCAGCACAAAAAGAGCGGTGAGCTCGCTAGACGCTCGGGTTTTGTGCGTCCGCAGCGATCTCTGCCGGGGCGTCCGGCGTTGCTGGCTGCCTGTTGCGGAGCTGCATGACGCGCCCGACGACGGCGGCAGCAAACACCACGATCAGCAGGACGATCGTCAACGCCGCCCAGGGGAACTCGGGGGTGTTGAGTTCGTTCAGGAAGTTCTGCGCGGACTGGGTGGGATTGCCGGTTTTGGAGTGGTCTTCACCGGCCTCGAGTGTCACGCGCGGGTAGTGCGAGCTGTAGCTGCCGACATAGCTCGGGCTGAGCACCAGCACCGTCGAATCGGGGTGGTCGGCGCCAACGACGGTCGCGATGTCGCGCAGCGGGGTGTCGCTGGGCGGGTTGTGGTCGAGCAGCACGATCTTGAGATTGATGCCATCGCCGCGAGCCTGGTTGACCACCTCGAGCAGACCGGGCTCGGCCGCCGGCGCCGCCGCGACCCCGTCGACGGCGACCTGTGCCTTGATCGACTCGATGTCCACGTCCTGCGGAATGTATTCCGGCAGAAACGGGATCGTCTGCGGCGGGTTGGTCATCGTCGTCGTCGCTCCTCTCAGCCCGAACGTCACGCTGGCGTGGCGCTCGGCTACCGCCGTCACTCTAGTGTGACGCTCGGCGCCCCGGTCGGCGTATCGGTCGGCGCGACGGGCGGGTGCGGGTCGGCCGCAGTAGACCCGGGCTTCCCAGGCCGAGCCGACAGGACAAGACTGGCCGGTACGGGTGCTGCGTATTGCAGGACAAGCGTACTGTTAAAGTGGCACCGCATTCGTTCGACACGGCCCGTCGGCGAAGAGAACTTAATCCAGGGAGTTGATGTGACTAGCAAAGGTTCGGTGAATTCGTTCGAAGCCCGCGACACCCTTGAGGTCGGTGACAACAGCTACGAGATCTATCGTCTCGACGCCGTCCCCAACACGGAGAAACTCCCTTACAGCCTCAAGGTCCTGGCCGAGAATCTGCTGCGCAACGAGGACGGCAGCAACATCACCAAGGAACACATCGAGGCCATCGCGAACTGGGACCCCGAAGCCGAACCGAGCATCGAAATCCAGTACACGCCGGCCCGGGTGGTCATGCAGGACTTCACCGGAGTGCCGTGCATCGTGGACCTGGCCACCATGCGCGAGGCCGTCGGCGACCTGGGCGGTGACCCCGACAAGGTCAACCCGCTGGCGCCGGCCGACCTGGTGATCGACCACTCGGTGATCGCCGACCTCTTCGGCACCGCCGACGCGTTCGAGCGCAACGTCGAGATCGAATACGAGCGCAACGGCGAGCGTTACCAGTTCCTGCGTTGGGGCCAGGGCGCTTTCGACGACTTCAAGGTGGTTCCCCCGGGCACCGGCATCGTGCACCAGGTCAACATCGAGTACCTGGCAAGCGTGGTGATGACCCGCAATGGACAGGCCTACCCCGACACCTGTGTCGGCACCGACAGCCACACCACCATGGTCAACGGCCTCGGCGTCCTGGGCTGGGGTGTCGGCGGCATCGAGGCCGAGGCGGCGATGCTCGGCCAGCCGGTGTCGATGCTGATCCCGCGCGTCGTCGGGTTCAAGCTGACTGGTGAGATCCAGCCGGGTGTCACCGCCACCGACGTGGTGCTCACCGTCACCGAGATGCTGCGTAAGCACGGTGTCGTCGGCAAGTTCGTCGAGTTCTACGGCGAGGGCGTAGCCGAGGTGCCGTTGGCCAACCGCGCCACCCTGGGCAACATGAGCCCCGAATTCGGCTCCACCGCAGCGATTTTCCCGATCGATCAGGAGACCATCGACTACCTGAAGTTCACCGGGCGCAGCGAGGAGCAACTGGCGCTGGTCGAGGCCTACGCCAAGGAACAGGGCCTGTGGCACAACCCCGAGCGCGAGCCGGCGTTCTCCGAGTACCTGGAGCTGGACCTGTCCGAAGTGGTTCCCTCGATCGCCGGACCGAAGCGGCCGCAGGACCGGATCGCACTGTCTGCGGCGAAAACGGCGTTCCGGGAACAGATTCCGAACTACGTCGGCGACGACCCCGACAAGAAGGACTACTCCAAGCTGGACGAGGCGGTCGACGAGTCCTTCCCGGCCAGCGACCCCGGCCAGCCGCAGAACGGGCACGCCGACGACAAGCCCGAGGTGTTCTCCGCCGCCCAGAACGCCAAGGGCCGGGCGAGCAACCCGGTGACGGTGAAGTCCGACGAGCGTGGCGAATTCGTGCTCGACCACGGCGCTGTGGTGATCGCCGCCATCACGTCGTGCACCAACACGTCCAACCCCGAGGTGATGCTGGGCGCGGCGCTGCTGGCCCGCAACGCCGTCGAGAAGGGCCTGGCCTCCAAGCCGTGGGTGAAGACCACCATGGCGCCGGGCTCTCAGGTCGTCAACGATTACTACGAAAAGCAGGCCTATGGCCGTATCTGGAGAAGCTCGGCTTCTACCTGGTGGGTTACGGCTGCACCACCTGCATCGGTAACTCCGGTCCACTGCCCGACGAGATCTCCAAGGCGGTCAACGACAACGACCTCTCCGTGGCCGCGGTACTGTCCGGCAACCGGAACTTCGAAGGTCGGATCAATCCGGACGTAAAGATGAACTACCTGGCATCGCCGCCGTTGGTGGTCGCTTACGCCCTGGCCGGCACCATGGACTTCGACTTCGAATCCGACCCGCTGGGCAAAGACAAAGACGGCAATGACGTCTTCCTGAAGGACATTTGGCCGTCGCAGAAGGACGTCTCGGACACCATCGCCTCGGCGATCAACCAGGAGATGTTCACCAGTAACTACGCCGACGTGTTCAAGGGTGACGAGCGGTGGCAGAACCTGCCCACGCCGAGCGGCAACACCTTCGAGTGGGACCCGGACTCGACGTATGTGCGCAAGCCTCCGTACTTCGACGGCATGCCCGCCGAGCCCGAGCCGGTGGCCGACATTACCGGCGCCAGAGTGCTTGCGCTGCTGGGTGATTCGGTGACCACCGACCACATCTCCCCCGCCAGCAGCATCAAGCCGGGCACCCCGGCCGCGCAGTACCTCGACGAGCACGGCGTGGAGCGCAAGGACTACAACTCCTTCGGTTCCCGACGCGGCAACCACGAGGTGATGATCCGCGGCACGTTCGCCAACATCCGGTTGCGCAACATGCTGTTGGATGACGTTTCGGGCGGTTACACCCGTGACTTCACGCAGGACGATGCGCCGCAGGCCTTCATCTACGACGCGGCGCAAAACTATGCGGCGCAGGACATTCCGCTGGTGGTGCTGGGCGGCAAGGAGTACGGGTCCGGATCGTCGCGGGACTGGGCGGCCAAGGGGACGCGGCTGCTCGGGGTGCGCGCGGTGATCGCCGAGTCGTTCGAGCGCATCCACCGCTCCAACCTCATCGGCATGGGCGTGATCCCGCTGCAGTTCCCGGACGGCAAGTCTGCCAAGGACCTGGGACTCGACGGGACCGAGGTGTTCGACATCACCGGTATCGAGGAGCTCAACAACGGTAAGACACCGAAGACGGTGAAGGTCAAGGCCAGCAAGGACTCCGGAGACCCGGTCGAGTTCGACGCCGTGGTGCGGATCGACACACCCGGAGAGGCCGACTACTACCGCAACGGCGGCATCCTGCAGTACGTGCTGCGGAACATGCTCAAGTCTGGCTAGCGTCCACACCACGCCCGCTCGTGCCCAAAGTCAGCGAGGACCATCTGGAGGCCCGGCGCCGTCAGATCCTCGACGGTGCCCGCCGCTGTTTCGCCGAGTACGGCTACGACCAAGCCACGGTGCGACGGTTGGAGCAGGCGATCGGGATGTCGCGCGGCGCGATCTTCCACCACTACCGTGACAAGGACGCTCTGTTCTTCGCGCTGGCGCGCGAGGACACCCAGCGGATGGCGGAAGTCGCGTCGCGCGAGGGGCTGATTCAGGTGATGCGCAACATGCTTGCCACGCCCGAACAATTCGACTGGTTGGCCACTCGCCTGGAGATTGCCCGCAAGCTGCGGCACGATCCGGAGTTCAGCCGCGGCTGGGCCGAGCGGTCGGCCGAACTCGCCGCCGCGACCACCGAACGGCTGCGCCGCCAGAAGGAGGCCAAACGGGTGCGCGACGACGTGCCCAGTGACGTCCTGCACTGTTACCTGGATCTGGTGCTGGACGGGTTGGTGGCCCGCTTGGCTTCCGGGGAAGATCCGCAGCGCCTGGCAGCCGTGCTGGATCTGGTCGAAAATTCCGTGCGCACAACCGATTTGACCGATTGAGCGGACGAGCGCAGCGCTACTGCGAGCAAAGGGATTCTCGCAGTCGCGCTACGCCGCGTTCAGCGGGGCCGGGCGCGGTGGTTCGGCCCGCCGCGGCTGCGCATCGTGGTGCCCGACTCGCGCAGCATGCTGTGGACCGACCCGTAGGACCGACCGGTAGTAGCCGCCAGGTTGCGGATGCTGGCGCCCCTTTCGTAGGCGTTGCGCAACTCCTGCAACATCTCCTCGCGGGTCTTCTTCGACCTCCGCATCGGAACCTCCACGGCTATCCCCTGGCATTCAGGGTAAGAATCCGGCGGCGAGTTCGGGATGCTTTTGCCGAAACCGATCAGGCCAACTCGATGAGGTCCCGATACTCCTCGGACCAATAGTCCTCGGTGCCGTCGGGAAGCAGCAGGACACGCTGCGGATCCAGCGCCTCGGCCGCGCCCGGGTCGTGCGTCACCAGCACCACCGCGCCCTGGTAGCTGCGCAGCGCGTCCAGCACCTGCTCGCGCGAGGCCGGGTCGAGGTTGTTGGTCGGTTCGTCGAGCAGCAACACATTGGCCGTCGAGGCCACCAGCCCGGCCAGGGCGAGCCGCGTCTTCTCACCGCCGGACAGTGTGCCGGCGGGCTGGTCGAGTTGCGGTCCGCTGAACATGAACGCCCCGAGCAGGCCACGCAGGTCCTGCTCACCCGACTCGGGCGCGGCGTGCCGGATGTTCTGCCAAACGGTGGCGTCGTTGTCCAGGGTGTCGTGCTCCTGGGCGAAGTATCCGATCCGCATGCCGTGCCCGGGCTCCAAGCCGCCGGTGTCGGGTGTCTCGACCCCGGCCAGCAGCCGCAGCAGCGTGGTTTTGCCGGCGCCGTTGAGGCCCAGTACCACAACCCGCGAGCCGCGGTCGATCGCCAGGTCGAGGCCGGTGAACACCTCGAGGGAGCCGTAGGTCTTGCTCAACCCCTTGGCCACCAGCGGGGTCCGGCCGCACGGCGCGGGCGTCGGGAACTTGATCCGGGCCACCTTGTCGGCCACGCGTTCCTCATCGAGAGCGGCCATCATCCGATCGGCGCGGCGCAACATGTTCTGTGCTGCAACGGCTTTGGTGGCTTTGGCGCCCAATTTGGCGGCCTGGGTGCGCAGCGCTGCCGCCTTGCGTTCGGCGTTGGCGCGTTCCCGGCGGCGACGCTGCTCGTCGGTCGCGCGAGCGTCGAGATACTTCTGCCAGGTCATGTTGTAGACGTCGACTTCGCCGCGCACGGCGTCAAGGAACCAGACCCGGTTCACCACGTCGGCGAGCAGATCCACGTTGTGGCTGATGATGACGAGGCCGCCGGTGTGGGAGCGCAGGAAGTCACGCAGCCAGCCGACCGAATCCGCGTCGAGGTGGTTGGTCGGCTCGTCCAGCAGCAGCGTGGTGGCCGACCCGGCCCCACTGTCAGAGGCGGCGAACAAGATCCGCGCCAGCTCCACCCGGCGGCGCTGACCGCCCGAGAGGGTGCGCAGCTGCTGGGTCAGCACCCGCTCCGGCAAACCGAGGCTGGCGCAGATGCGCCCCGCCTCGCTTTCCGCGCCGTAGCCGCCGAGCGCGACGAACTGCTCCTCGAGCTGGCCATAGCGACGGATGGCGCGGTCGCGCGCATCGTCGTCGGCGACCTCAGCCATCAGTGCCTGCTGTTTTTCCAAATCGGTGAGCAGCACATCGAGGCCGCGGGCCGAGAGCACCCGGTCGCGCGCCAGCACATCAAGGTCGCCCTCTTTGGGGTCCTGCGGCAGATAGCCGATGTCACCCTTACGGGTGAGCGTCCCGGCATAGGGTTGGCCCTCCCCGGCCAGGATCCGCAGCGTCGTCGTCTTGCCGGCGCCGTTACGACCGACCAGTCCGATCCGGTCGCCGGGCTGCACCCGCAGGTCCGGACCATCGGGAGACAGCAGAATGCGCGCACCAGCGCGGACCTCAAGGCCCGTAGCCGTGATCACATTCGCTCCCTGGTCTTTGTCTTGCTTGTCTTACTTGTCGTCGGTGAAAACCGGCGGGCGCTTCTCCGCGCGCGCAGCAACTGCTTCTTCGAAGTTGGAGGTGAGCAGACGGACGAAAAGCTGTCCCAGGCCCTCGGCCTGCATGTGCCCCTCAAGGCTGCCGGCGTCCAGTCCACTCCACAATGTGCGTTTGGTCAACTCGATTCCCGGCCGCGAGAACGCCGCGATGCGTGCGGCGATCGCATAGCAGGTGTCGAGCAACTGCGCTCCGGGCACCTGACAGGAGACCAGCCCGATCCGCTCCGCCTCCTCGGCGCTGACGTCCCGGCCGGTGAGCATGATCTCGAAGGCACGGGACGCCCCGATGGCTCTTGGTAGCAGGTAGCTCAGGCCTAATTCGCTCGCGGTCAGACCATTGTTGATGCCGGCCGCCCGGAAATAAGCGCTGGTGGACGCAACGCGGATGTCGGCGGCTAGCGCCAGGCACAGCCCTCCGCCGATGGCCGCGCCGTTGACGGCTGCGATGACCGGTTGGTGCAGCCGCCGCAGCGCCAGGATGATGTCGTCGAGCAACTCCATCGACCGCAGCGCGTAGGTCGGGCGGGTCAGGTCCTCGACGTGCGGGACGGTTCCCGCGGACTTGTGATCAGCACCCGAGGAGAAGCCACGCCCGGCGCCGGTGAGGACCACCACACGCACCGAGTTGTCGTAGGTGACCTGCTCCAGGGTCTCTTTGAGCGGCACCATGACGTCAAACGCCATGGAATTCATTCGCTCGGGGCGATTGAGGGTGATGAGGGCGATCTCGGGCCGCGGATGTTCCAGGAGGACCAAACTCACCTTTGAACGGTAACGCAAGCCCGAGATTGCTGCGGCGCTGGCGAAGTCGCGTACGCCGCAGGCTCAGACTTCGGTGGCTTCGTCGAACTCGTAGGCCTTGAGTTGCTGCACCAGGTCTTCCAGCGCTGCGGGCGGCAGCGCGCCCGGCTGGTTGAACAGCAGCTTGCCCTTTTTGAAAGCCATCAGAGTGGGAATCGAGCGGATCTGGGCGGCCGCGGCCAATTCCTGCTCGGCCTCGGTGTCAACCTTGGCAAACACCACGTCGGGGTGGTTCTCCGAGGCGGCCTTGAACGTCGGCGCGAAGGCGCGGCACGGTCCACACCAGGACGCCCAGAAGTCAACCAGCACCATGTCGTTGCCGTTGACGGTTTCGTTGAACTGCGCAGCAGTTAAGTCTTGAGTGCTCACAGTCCCCTCAACGCCCGCCGGGTGGTCGTTGTTCCCGAGTCCGCGGCGTCCCAGCAAACCTTGCCATGGCGGCCCGCCAGCTGCGGTCGGTCAACAGGCGCATGCCGTTCAGCGCGACCAGCAAGGTCGACCCTTCATGACCCGCCACCCCCAGCGGCAGCGGCAACTGGCCGAACAGATCCCACAACACCAGCACCGTGATGCAGGTACCGGCGATGGCGAGGTTGGCCATCACCACCCGGCGAGCTTGCCGGGCCAGTGCGACGAGTGTCGGGATGGCGTGGAGTTCGTCGCCGACGGTGACGGCGTCCGCGGTTTGCAGCGTGAGGTCGGCGCCGGCACCCATGGCCACCGATGTCCATGCGGCGGCCATCGCGGGGGCATCGTTCACACCATCACCGACGACGAGCACCCGGTGACCCGCAGCCTGCAACTCGCGCACCGCCTCGACCTTCTGCTCGGGCAGCAGCCCGGCGCGCACCTCCCCGATCCCGGCCTCGGCGGCGGCCCGCCGCGCCGCGCGCCCGTTGTCGCCGGTCAACAGCACCGGCGGTGTCGACGTCAGCTCGGTCAGCGCCGCCACGGATCCGGCGGCATCGGCACGGATCCGATCGGTGAGCCCGAGGACTCCGACGGCCACCCCGTTGACGAGCACGATGGCGGCGGTCGCCCCGAGCGCCACTATGGACGCCAATTCGGCCGGGGCAACCCCACGGTAGCCGTGCGGATTGCACACCTCGACGAAGTCGCGGCCCACGGTGGCACGCACTCCGCGGCCCGGCACGGCCCGGAAGTCCTCGGCGGCGGGAATCACGACCTGACGGCGCCGCGCCTCCTCCACGACCGCCCGCCCCAGCGGGTGCTCACTGGATTGTTCTGCGGCAGCGGCTAATTGGAGAATCGCCGCCACGTCGAACAGTTCGGGCCGCAGCGCCTCGACGGTGGTGAGTCGCGGCGTGCCGCAAGTCAGCGTGCCCGTCTTGTCCATTGCGACGATGCTGGCATCGGCGAGGTGTTCCACCACCACCGCGCTCTTGACCAGAACCCCGTGCCGACCCGCGTTGGCCACCGCGGCCAGCAGCGGCGGCATGGTCGCCAGCACCACCGCGCACGGCGAGGCCACGATCATGAATGTCATGGCGCGCAACAGAACTGGTTGCAGCGGCTGGCCCAGCATCAGCGGAATGCTGATCAGGGCGAGGGTGGCTGCGACCACCCCGAGCGAATAATGCTGTTCGATTCGTTCAATGAAGAGTTGGGTTTTGGCTTTGGTGGCCGACGCCTCGGACACCAGTTGGACGATCCGGGCGACCACGCTCTGCGACGGGTCGCGGGTGACGACGAGATGCAATGCGCCCGACCCGTTGACGGTGCCCGCGAACACGTCATCTCCCGCCGACTTTGCCACTGGCATCGATTCGCCGGTGATGGAACGCTGGTCGACTTCTGACGAGCCCGACAGCACGGCGGCGTCGGCCGGGATTCGCTCACCGGGCCGGACCACCACGCGGTCGCCCACCGCCAACTCGGCGGCAGGCACCACCCGTTCCCGCCCGTCACCGTCGAGCACCACGGCTCGGTCGGGCGCCAAGTCCAGTAGTCCCCTCACGGAGTCCGCGGTGTGCTTGGTGGCAACCTCGTCGAGGGCACCGGAGGTCGCGAAAATCACTATCAGCAAGGCACCGTCGAAGATCTGTCCGATCGCAACCGCTCCGATCGCGGCGACGATCATCAGCAGATCCACGTCGAGCGCCTTGTTGCGCAGCGCCTGCGCTCCGGCCCATGCCGAACCCCAGCCGCCGGCCAGATAGCAGACCAGATACAGCGCCCACCAGACCGCGTGCGGCGCGCCGTTGAGCTGAGCCACCGAGCCGGCCAGGAAAAGCAGCAGCGCGACCGCCGCCCAGCGCACCGACATCACCGACCACAGCGCCGCATGCCAACTCATCGGACGGGCGACGCGGGGCGAAACGCGGGCGAGAGTGGCCTCAGAAGCGGTCGCTTCCAGGGCGGTCAGGGTCATTCCGGCGGCCTCGCAGGGGTGGGATTGGTCCGGCTGCACCGAGTGTATTGAGACCGACCGATGCGGAGGTCTCGGTTGTATCTCGGTATGTCATTGAATTGGCCTCTGGCACAAGGCATACGACGGCAACCTCAGTTGATGACCCGACATGGGCGGCGGGCCTAGAAAGACGCCGTTGAGCAGGCGGAATCCTTTGAAAAAATGCCTGACGATTTCATGATCAATGTTGCGAAATAGGGATACGATTCATCCGTTACAGACTCTTCGCAGGAGGTGCGGGATGTCGTTCGTGGTCGCAAATACCGATCTCGTTTCACAAGCGGCCGGGAATCTGTCCCGCGTCGGTGCACTGATCAATGAGGCCAATTCGGCGGCGGCTGCTGAGACCACCGCCGTCGTGGCCGCGGGAGCCGATGAAGTCTCAAGAGCCGTCGCGGCGGTCTTCGGCGCACACGCCCAGGGCTATCAAGCCATCAGCACCCAAATTGCGTCGTTCCATGAGCAATTCGTGCGCACCATGGCCGGCGGTGCGAACGCTTACGCGCTCGCGGAGGCGACGAACCTGGGTCCGCTGCAACCGGTGCTCGACGCGATCAACGCGCCGGCGAGGACACTCTTCAATCGCCCGCTGATCGGCAACGGCGCGGACGGCACGGCGGCAAACCCGAACGGTGAGGGCGGGGGAATCCTGTTCGGAAACGGCGGAAACGGCGTCAACGGTGGCAGCGGCGGGTCCGCGCTGCTGTTCGGCAGCGGTGGGGCCGGGGGCCAGGGCATTCCTGGCGGAGTCGGCGGCGCCGGAGGCAACGGCGGATTCTTCTATGGCAATGGGGGCGCGGGCGGCGGCGGATTCGCCGGCGGCGGTGCCGGCGGTAGGGCATGGTTGATTGGCAGCGGCGGTGCGGGTGGCAATTCCCTCTCCTTCGGCGGTGGCGGCAACGGCGGCGCCGCCGGATTCCTCGTGGGCAACGGCGGCGCCGGGGGCGGCGGCGGTAGCACCAGCAACGGTGGGTTCGGCGGCCAGGCCGGACTGATCGGGGACGGCGGGGACGGCGGCAGAGGCGGGACACTAAGCGGCAGCGGTGGCAATGGCGGAAATGCGCTCTTAGTCGGCAACGGCGGTGCCGGCGGCGGCGCCACCATCGGCAGCACTCCCGGTCAAGGCGGCCAGCGCGGGCTGCTCTTCGGCCAGAACGGCGCGAACGGTTAGCAGCCCTTACTTACGGTTGCGTACGTTTTTTCGCGTCGGAGACACTTAGGACCCACCAGCCTGAGTGGAAGGAACCGCAGTGGGGCATTACATCGCCAACGTCCGTGATCTCGAGTTCAACCTGCTCGAAGTTCTCGATGTCGGCGCCGTCCTGGGCACCGGTGATTACGCCGACCTGGACGTCGACACGGTCCGCACGATCCTGTCCGAGGCGGCCAGATTGGCCGAAGGGCCGGTTGCCGAAACGTTTGCCTTCGCCGACCGTAACCCGCCGGTGTTCGACCCGGCGACGCACAGCATCAGCGTCGCTCCGGAGTTGGTGAAGACGGTGCAGGCGATCAAGGACGCCGAGTGGTGGCGGCTCGGCATGGCCGAGGAGATCGGCGGCATGGCCGCTCCCCCGCCGCTGACCTGGGCTGTCAACGAGATGATCTATTGCGCCAACCCGTCGGTGTGCTTCTTCAACCTCGGCCCGGTGTTTTCGCAGTCGCTGTTCGTCGAAGGCAACGACGAACAGAAGCGTTGGGCCGCTTTGGGAATCGAGCGCGGTTGGCAGGCCACCATGGTCCTCACCGAGCCCGATGCCGGTTCCGATGTGGGCGCCGGCCGCGCCAAGGCGATCGAACAACCCGATGGCACTTGGCATATCGAAGGCGTCAAGCGGTTCATCTCCGGCGGCGACGTCGGCGACACCGCCGAGAACATCTTCCACCTGGTACTGGCGCGCCCTGAGGGTGCCGGCCCCGGCACCAAGGGCCTGAGCCTGTTCTACGTGCCCAACTACCTGTTCGACCCCGACACCGGCGAAATCGGTTCCCGCAACGGGGTATACGTCACCGGGCTCGAACACAAGATGGGCCTGAAGTCCTCGCCCACGTGCGAGGTCACGTTCGGGGCCACGGATGTGCCTGCCGTCGGGTATCTGGTCGGCGGCGTGCACAACGGGATCGCGCAAATGTTCACCGTCATCGAGCACGCGCGCATGACGATCGGCGTCAAATCGGCGGGCACCCTGTCGACTGGCTACCTGAACGCCCTCGCCTATGCCAAGGAACGGATCCAGGGCGCGGACCTGACGCAGATGACGGACAAGACCGCGCCGCGGGTGACGATCATGCACCACCCCGATGTGCGTCGCAGCCTCATGACCCAGAAGGCTTACGCCGAAGGCCTGCGGGCGCTGTACCTCTACGCCGCGGCACACCAGGATGACGCTGTGGCAGAACGTGTTTCGGGTGCCGATCACGACATGGCACACCGTGTGGATGATCTGCTGCTGCCCATCGTCAAAGGCGTGGGATCCGAACGTGCCTACGAGATCCTGACCGAGTCGCTGCAGACACTGGGTGGCTCGGGCTTCCTGACCGATTATCCCCTCGAGCAGTACATCCGCGACTCGAAGATCGATTCGCTCTACGAGGGCACCACCGCTATTCAGGCGCTGGACTTCTTCTTCCGCAAGATCGTGCGGGACCACGGCCGGGCGCTGCAGCACGTGACGACTCAGATCAACAAGACCCTGGAGAACACCGACGAATCTCTTAAGGATCAATCCGAATTGGTCCAGCGCGCACTTGAAGACGTGACGGCCATGACCACCGCGCTGATGGGATACCTGATGTCGGCCGCCCAACACCCCACCGACATCTACAAGGTGGGTTTGGGCTCAACGCGCTACCTGTTGGCCGTCGGGGACCTGCTGATCGGCTGGCGACTGCTGGACCAAGCCAATGTGGCGCAGGCGGCGCTGGCGGGCGAACCATCGGACGGCGACCGGGCGTTCTATCAGGGGAAGGTCGCGGTGTCGGCGTTCTTCGCCAAGAACATGCTGCCCAAGCTAAGCGGAGTGCGCAGCGTCATCGAACAAATTGACGACGAAATCATGCGCATGCCAGAAGACGCCTTCTAAACACACAGCTAGTACAAAGCTGCCGCGGGTAGACCCGCTTGTTGGGACTAGCCCACGATTGGAGCAGCTTTGATGTCTTCGCGCACTCACCGGCCCGCCCGGTTCGCCGTCTTGACGCTCGCAGCGATAACCGCGCTGTCGGTCGCCGCTTGCGGCTCGTCGAACAAGGCCGGTCCGCCCGCACCATCGGCCACGTCGAGCACATCGACGGCAGCCGCGGCACCGCCGCCCGAAGGCCAATCCCGGGTCAGCGGACTCATCGCATCGGTCTCAGGCAGCGCGGCACAGGTGACGCAACAGAATGACCAGGGAAACACCAGCGCGACAGTCGATTTCACGCCGTCAACCAAGATCACCGAGGTCACCCCCGCAGTGCTGACCGATGTCACCCCGGGCAGTTGCGTCACCGTGCTGACCCGGGAAGCTCCGAACGGTCAGCCCGCCACCGCAACCATGGTGCGGATCAGTCCCGCGGCCGACGGCAAGTGCCCGCAGCCCAAGGAACCCGCCAAACGCCCGGCCATCAACGGCACCGTCGCGTCCGTCACCGGTAGCACCCTCAACATCACCACCGATGCCGCCCCGGCGTCGGCCACCGTCACCACCAAAACCCGCTACACCAAACAGAACCCCGCGACCAGCCAAGCCATCACCGCGGGCAAATGCCTGACCGCGCGAGGAACTCAGGGCGACGGCGGCGTGCTGCAGGCGAGCTCCATCAGCCTGCGACCGGCGGTCGACGGCAAGTGTGGGCCCGGTGGTAAGCCACACGGGCACGGCGGATGATGACCGACCTAACCGCCGTCCTTTACGATGCGAGCCACCGCTGGGGCGACTTCTCTCGGGCAAGCGTCCTGAAAGAAATGCTTGGCCGGCAATAGCATTGCGTCCTCGACACCGAGATACCGCGCCGCCGAGTTGGCTCAGACGGTGAAACCGAGCGCGCGCAGCTGCTCGCGGCCCTCTTCGGTGATCTTGTCCGGACCCCACGGCGGATTCCAGACCCAGTTGATCCGGATCTCGTCGACCAGGCCGGCGCCCACCAGCGCGGATCGCGACTGGTCTTCGATGACGTCGGTGAGCGGGCAGGCCGCGGACGTCAGTGTCATGTCGATGAGCGCGATGGTTCCCTCGTCGCCCTCTTCGAGATTCATCCCGTAGACCAGGCCGAGGTCGACGACGTTGATGCCCAGTTCCGGGTCGACCACGTCGCGCATCGCCTCCTCGACTTCGGCGAGGAAATTCTGGTCGGACGCGCTGGTGTCGCTACCGGGCGCGGTGGTCTCGCTCATTGGTCAACCTCCTCGAGGATCGCGTGGGCCTGCGCCAGGGCGTCTTTGAACGCCATCCAGCCGAGCAGCGCACATTTCACCCGCGCCGGATACTTGGCCACTCCTGCGAACGCTACTCCGTCACCCAAAACGTCCTCGTCACCCTGCACGTTCCCGCGCGAAGAGACCATCTCGGTGAACGCATCGAGGGTGCGCAGCGCTTCGGGCACGCTCTGCCCGATCACCTGCTCGGTCAGCACCGATGTCGAGGCTTGACTGATCGAACACCCCTGCCCGTCGTAGGAGATGTCGGAGACGGTCGCGCCGTCGTCAGAGAGCGCGACTCGCAGCGTGACCTCGTCACCACAGACGGGGTTGACGTGGGACACCTCGGCGGCGAATGGTTCGCGCAGCCCGCGGTTATGCGGGTGCTTGTAATGGTCCAGGATCACGTCCTGGTAGATCTGCTCGAGACGCACCGTCAGGCTCTCCCGAAGAATTCGATCGACCGCTGTACGCCGGCCACCAGACGGTCCACTTCCTCGGCGGTGTTGTACACCGCGAACGACGCCCGGGCGGTGGCGGCCAAACCGAACCTGCGGTGCAGCGGCAACGCGCAGTGGTGCCCGACCCGCACGGCGACACCGTCGTCGTCGAGCACCTGACCGACGTCGTGCGCGTGCACACCGTCGACCACGAACGAGACCGGAGATCCACGGTCGGCCATCGACGTCGGGCCGACGATGCGGACCCCGTCGATGCCGGACAGCCCCTCGATAGCTCGCGCAACCAAGTCACGTTCGTGCAATTCAACGGCGCCCATGCCGATCGCGCCGAGATAGCGCGCGGCGGCGGCCAGACCGACCACCTGCGAAGTCATCGGGGTGCCGGCTTCGAAGCGCTGTGGGGCCGGCGCGTAGGTGGAGGTCTCCATGGTGACGGTCTCGATCATCGAGCCACCGGTGATGAACGGGGGCAGCGAGGCGAGCAGCTGCCGGCGTCCGTAGAGCACCCCGATTCCATTAGGACCCAGCATCTTATGCCCTGAGAACGCCGCGAAATCAACGTCCAGCTCGTGGAAGTCGACGGGCTGGTGCGGCACCGACTGGCAGGCGTCCAGCACAGTCAGTGCGCCGACGGCCTGGGCTCGCGCCACCAGTTCCGGCACCGGCGCCAATGCACCGGTCACGTTGGAATGATGACTGAACGCAACGACTTTCACGGTACTGTCGAGTTCCAGTGAGTCGAGATCGATGCGGCCGTCCTCTGTCACGCCGAACCACTTGAGCGTGGCGCCGGTGCGGCGGGCCAGCTCCTGCCACGGGATCAGGTTCGCGTGGTGCTCGAGCTCGGTGGTGACGATCACGTCTCCGGGGCCCACCGCGCGCTCGAAACGGCTGTCCCCCAACACATACGACACCAGGTTCAGTGACTCGGTGGCGTTCTTGGTGAACACCAGTTCGTCGGCGTCGGCACCGACGAACGCGGCGATGTCGGCACGGCCCTGCTCGTAGGCGTCGGTGGCCTCTTCCATCAACTGGTGTGCACCGCGGTGCACACCGCCGTTGGAGGTGAGGAGAAACTCGCGTTCGGCGTCGAGCACCTGCAGCGGCCGTTGCGATGTCGCCCCGGAATCCAAGTACGCCAACTGATTTCCGCCGCGCATGATGCGCTTGAGGATCGGAAAGTCGGCCCGGATCGCCGTGAGGTCCAGCGCGGTGCTCATGTTATGCCCCAGTTACCGCCGTCTGCGTGAAGCGCACGTACCCGTTCTGCTCAAGTTCGTCGGCGAGTTCCGGACCACCCGACTCGGCGATGCGGCCGCCGACGAAGACGTGCACGAACTCGGGGTGGATGTAGCGCAAGATCCGGGTGTAGTGCGTGATCAGCAGGATGCCGGCGTCTTCGGCCTGGGCGTAGCGGTTGACGCCCTCGCTCACCACGCGCAGCGCATCGACGTCCAGACCGGAGTCCGTCTCGTCCAGGATGGCGATCTTGGGCTTAAGCAACTCGAGCTGCAGGATCTCGTGGCGCTTCTTCTCACCGCCGGAAAAGCCTTCGTTGACACTGCGTTCGGCGAATGCGGGGTCGATCTCGAGTGCGGCCATGGCCGACTTGACCTCTTTGACCCAGTGCCGCAGCTTGGGCGCCTCACCGCGGATGGCGGTGGCGGCCGACCGCAGGAAGTTCGACACCGACACGCCCGGCACCTCGACGGGGTACTGCATGGCCAGGAAGAGCCCGGCCCGCGCCCGCTCGTCGACGCTCATGGCCAACACGTCCGCGCCGTCCAGGGTGATCGACCCCGACGTCACCTGATACTTGGGGTGCCCCGCGACGGCGTAGGACAACGTCGACTTGCCGGAACCATTGGGGCCCATCAAGGCATGCGTCTCACCGGATTTCACCGTCAGGTCGACACCTTTGAGGATGGGGATCTCGCCCTGCCCATCGGTGGCGTTTGGGCCTGCGACGCTGACGTGCAGGTCTTTGATTTCCAATGTGGTCATACTGTTTTTCCGTTATTTCCAGTTCGTGTTCGATGGCGTCGGTCAAGCGCTCCCGGATCTCGGGCACCGCGATCTTGGCGATGATTTCGCCGAAGAACCCGCGAATCACCAGGCGGCGGGCCTGCTCTTCGGGGATGCCGCGGGAGCGCAGGTAGAACAGTTGCTCGTCGTCGAATCGTCCGGTGGCGCTGGCGTGCCCGGCGCCGACGATCTCGCCGGTCTCGATCTCCAGGTTGGGCACCGAGTCGGCGCGGGCGCCGTCGGTGAGCACCAGATTGCGGTTCATCTCAAACGTGTCGGTGCCGGTGGCTTCGGCGCGGATCAGCACATCTCCCACCCACACGGTGTGTGCGTCGGGTAACCGCGAGGACGGATCCCCTTGCAGCGCACCCTTGTACAACACGTTGGACCGGCAGTCCGGCTGGGCGTGGTCGACCAGCAGCCGCGATTCGAGGTGCTGGCCGTCGTCGGCGAAGTACAAACCCAGCAGGTCCGCGTCACCGCCGGGTCCGGCGAACCGCACGTTGGTGGCGGTCCGAACCACCTCGCCGCCAAGCGTGACGGTGACGTGGCGCAGCACCGCATCCTTGCCGAGCCGCGCGTGATGAGCGCTGACGTGCACCATGTCGTCCGCCCAATCGGCAATCGAGATGACGGTGAGTCGGGCGGCATCGTCGACGACGAATTCCACGTTGTCGGCGTAGGTTCCACTGCCCTTGTGGTCGATGACGACGACGGCCTCCGCCAGTTCAGCCACCCGGATCTGCAGATGCCCGTACGCGACCGCGCCGGCTCCGGGACCGGTGACGGTGACGTTCACCGGCTCGGCGACCTGGGTGTCGCGGGCGACGCTAACCAGGGTCGCGGAGTTGAACGACGAAAAAGCTTGCGCGGCAATGCGATCCGCGGGGACGCCGCCCTCGCCGAGCCGTTCGTCACCGCGGTGCACCCTCTCGGTCTGTACGCCTTTGTGCTCGCTGACGGTGATCGTGGCGTTGCCGGTGGCATGGGCGGACCCGTCGTGCAGACCGCGCAGCCGCTTCAGCGGCGTGAACCGCCAGATCTCATCCCGGCCGTGCGGCACCTCGAAGGCTTCGACATCGAAGGAGGAGAACAACTCTCCTTTGTTGAGTGCGGCGGCGGCTGATCCCGTGGGAGCGGTCGTAGGACTCGTCATCCCACAGAGCCCTCCATCTGCAACTCGATCAACCGGTTGAGCTCCAGCGCGTACTCCATCGGCAGTTCCTTGGCGATCGGCTCGACGAAGCCGCGCACCACCATTGCCATGGCCTCGTCTTCGGTCATGCCGCGACTCATCAGGTAGAACAGCTGGTTCTCGCTGACCTTGGAGACGGTGGCCTCGTGGCCCATCGTGACGTCGTCCTCGCGGATGTCGACGTAGGGGTAGGTGTCGCTGCGGCTGATCGTATCGACCAGCAGCGCATCGCATTTCACAGAGGAGCGCGACCCATGCGCTCCTTTGTTCACCTGCACCAGACCGCGGTAGGAGGTGCGGCCGCCACCGCGGGCCACCGACTTGGACACGATGTTGCTCGACGTGTTCGGCGCGAGATGCAGCATCTTGGCGCCGGTGTCCTGGTGCTGGTCCTCGCCGGCGAACGCGATCGACAGTACCTCGCCCTTGGCGTGCTCGCCGGTCATCCAGACTGCCGGGTACTTCATCGTCACCTTCGACCCGATGTTGCCGTCGACCCACTCCATGGTGGCGCCGGCCTCGGCGCGGGCGCGCTTGGTGACCAGGTTGTAGACGTTGTTCGACCAGTTCTGGATCGTCGTGTAACGGCAACGGCCACCTGGCTTCACGATGATCTCGACCACCGCGGAGTGCAGCGAGTCCGACTTGTAGATCGGCGCGGTGCAGCCCTCGATGTAGTGCACATAGGCGTTCTCGTCGACGATGATCAGCGTGCGCTCGAACTGGCCCATGTTCTCGGTGTTGATCCGGAAGTAGGCCTGCAGCGGGATGTCGACGTGCACTCCCGGCGGGACGTAGATGAACGAGCCGCCACTCCACACGGCGGTGTTGAGCGCCGAGAACTTGTTGTCACCGGCCGGGATCACGGTGCCGAAGTATTGCTGGAAGATCTCCGGGTGCTCACGCAGGCCGGTGTCGGTGTCCAGGAAGATGACACCCTGGGCCTCCAGGTCCTCGCGGATCTGGTGGTAGACGACCTCGGATTCGTACTGCGCCGCCACACCGGCAACAAGACGCTGCTTTTCGGCCTCGGGGATGCCGAGCCGGTCGTAGGTGTTGCGGATGTCTTCGGGCAGCTCTTCCCAGCTGGCCGCCTGCTTTTCGGTGGAGCGCACGAAGTACTTGATGTTGTCGAAGTCGATTCCTTCGAGGTTGGATCCCCAGTTCGGCATCGGCTTCTTGTCGAACGTGCGCAGGGCCTTCAGGCGGGTCTCGAGCATCCACTCGGGCTCGTTCTTCTTCGCGGAGATGTCACGCACCACCGCCTCGGACAACCCCCGCTGCGCGCTGGCACCGGCCACGTCGGAGTCGGCCCAGCCGTAGCCGTACCGGCCGAGCGAGTCGATGGTCTGCTCCTGGGTGAGCGGCTCGGCGGTCCGTGCGGCTTCGAGTGTCATGAGGACGCTCCTTTGTTGGTGGTTGAGCGCGGGCTGGGCGCCGGGGTAAGTGGTACGTGGGTGGTGCAGGCGCAGTCGCCGTTGACGATGGTCGCCAGCAGCTGTACGTGGGTGCCGAGCACGTCCGACATGGCTTGCTGCTCGGCTTCGCACAATTCCGGGAATTCCTCGGCGACATGAGCGACTGGGCAGTGGTGCTGGCAGATTTGCACACCGTGGATGGGCCCGCCCACCCGGGTGGTGGTAGCGACGTAGCCCGCCTTCGTCAACGCGTTGGCGATCCGCTCCGAAGCGGCTTCCACAGCGGCCTCGTCCGGCCCCTCCGCCGCGTCGACATCGGCCAGTAGCGCGTCGATGCGGCGCCTGGCGAATTTCCGCACGGCCTCGTCGCCGCCAATCTCCCGCAATTGACGCATCGCCGCGGCGGCCAGATCGTCGTAGGCGTGGTCGAGCTTGCCGCGGCCCGCCGCCGTCAACCGGTAGCGCTTGGCCGGCCGGCCACGTCCGACCTGCTGCCATGGCGCGGCAGGCACGGACTCGGCGTCACCGGCCTCGATCAGCGCGTCGAGGTGACGCCGAACCCCGGCGGCGGTCAGGCTCAAACGCTCGCCGATCTCGCCGGCAGTAATCGAGCCGGATTCCAGCAGCAACCGCACGATCGCGCGGCGGGTGTGACCATCCGACCCGGCAGCACCGGCCGCGGGCACGGCAGCGTCCAGCTCGGTTCGGATTTTCACAACACCAGTGTGACGCAATTCCGGCAGCCGGTCCAGGAAGGGTGCCCTATCAACTGCGTTGCGCTGGTCACAGGTGCCCGGGGCTAGTCTGCTCTGATGGCAGCCCGCCACCACACCCTGAGCTCGTCGATCGCCAGCCTGCACGGCGACGAGCAGACGGTGGGCAAACCCCTCAACGCCGCCGAGCTCACGGCGCTCAAACGCACCCGGTTGTTCGGTGCCACGGGCACCGTGCTGATGGCTATCGGCGCGCTGGGCGACGGCGCGCGGCCGGTTGTCCAGGACCCCACCTTCGGCGTGCGGCTGCTGAACCTGCCGTCGCGGATCCAGACCGTGTCGCTGACCATGACCACCACCGGCGCGGTCATGATGGCGCTGGCCTGGTTGATGCTCGGCCGCTTCGCGATCGGCAAGCGGCGGATGTCCCGCGGCGACGTGGACCGCACCCTGGTGTTGTGGATGCTGCCGCTGCTGATCGCACCGCCGATGTACAGCAAAGACGTCTACTCCTACCTTGCCCAGAGTCAGATTTCGCTGGAAGGCCTCGACCCGTACCGGGTGGGACCGGCCTCCGGCCTGGGCCTGGGCCATGTGTTCACCCTCTCGGTACCGAGCCTGTGGCGGGAGACACCGGCGCCCTACGGCCCACTTTTCCTGTGGATCGGCCGGGGCATTTCGTCGATCACCGGGGAGAACATCGTTGCGGCGGTGCTGTGTCACCGGCTGGTGGTGTTGCTCGGCGTGGCGTTGATCGTGTGGGCGACGCCGCGGCTGGCGCGGCGCTGCGGCGTGGCCGAGGTCAGCGCGTTGTGGCTGGGCGCGGCCAATCCGCTGCTGTTCATGCACCTGGTCGCCGGCATCCACAACGAGGCGTTGATGCTCGGCCTGATGCTGACCGGCGCCGAGTACGCCCTGCGCGGCATCGACGCCACCCGTTCGCTCAAACCGGACTCCTGGCGCATCGGGCCGGACTGGCAACCGCTGGGCATGTTGGTGGGGGGCTCGATCCTGATCGTGCTGTCGTCGCAGGTGAAGCTGCCGTCGCTGCTGGCGCTCGGCTTCGTGACGATGGCTCTGGCGTACCGGTGCGGCGGCACGTTGAAGGCGCTGCTGTTGTCCGGTGGCGCGATGGCGGCGTTGTCGCTGGCGGTGATGGGACTGGTCGGTTGGGCCAGTGGGCTCGGTTTCGGCTGGATTTACACGCTGGGCACCGCGAATGTGGTGCGCAGCTGGATGTCGCCGCCCACGCTGCTGGCGCTGGGCACCGGCCAGGTGGGCATTCTGCTGGGGCTGGGCGATCACACCACCGCGGTGTTGTCCCTGACCCGTGGCATCGGTGTGCTCATCATCATGGTCCTGGTGTGCTGGCTGCTGGTGGCGGTCTTCCGCGGCCGGTTGCACCCCATCGGGGGCCTCGGAGTGGCGCTGGGCCTGACGGTGCTGCTGTTCCCCGTCGTGCAGCCGTGGTATCTGCTGTGGGCGATCATCCCGCTGGCGGCCTGGGCGACCCGGCACGGATTCCGGGTGGCCGTGATTGTCATCACCCTGATCATCGGCATCTTCGGACCCACTGCCAACGGCGACCGCTTCGCGCTGTTCCAGATCGTTGACGCCACCCTGGCCAGCGCGTTCATCGTGGTGGTACTGATCGCGCTGACCTACACCCGACTACCGTGGCGGCCGCTGCCCAACGGTGACGGCGCCGCGCCGACCGAGGCGGTGGCCTCCTCAACGCCCACTGATCCTGTGACCCCGGCCACCCCGCGGAGCACTCCCCGTCCCGAGGCGACAACCGACGCCTACGCTGACTCCACGTGAGCTCACTCCCCCAGGACCGCGACATCGCGGTGCGGCTGCGCGGGGTATGCAAGCAGTACGGGTCCGTCACGGCCGTGTCCAGCCTCGATCTCGAGGTGCATACCGCTGAGGTGTTCGCGTTGCTGGGCCCCAACGGTGCCGGCAAGACCACCACCGTGGAGATGTGCGAGGGCTTCACCCGTCCCGATGCCGGCACCATCGAGGTGCTCGGTCTGGACCCGATCGCCGACAACGCCCGCCTGCGCACGCGCATCGGCGTGATGCTGCAGGGCGGCGGGGGGTATCCGGCGGCCCGCGCCGGCGAGATGCTCAGCTTGGTGGCGTCCTACGCCGCCGACCCGCTGGACCCGCAGTGGCTGCTGGAAACGCTCGGGCTCACCGAAGCCGCCCGCACTACCTACCGGCGGCTGTCCGGCGGCCAGCAGCAGCGCCTCGCGCTGGCGTGCGCGCTGGTGGGACGCCCCGAGCTGGTGTTCCTGGACGAACCCACCGCCGGCATGGACGCCCACGCCCGGCTACTGGTATGGGAGCTGATCGACGCGCTGCGCCGCGACGGCGTCACGGTGGTGCTCACTACCCACCAGCTCAAGGAGGCCGAGGAACTGGCCGACCGGTTGGTAATCATCGACCACGGCGCGACCGTCGCCGCCGGCACGCCCGCCGAGCTGATGCGCAGCGGTGCCAAAGACCAGCTGCGCTTCACCGCGCCGCCACGGCTTGACCTGTCCCTGCTGGCCTCCGCGCTGCCCGAGGACTACCAGACGACGGAGGTAACGCCGGGTGAGTACCTCGTCGAAGGCCCGGTCGGTCCCCAGGTGCTGGCGACGGTGACGGCATGGTGCGCGCAGATCGACGTGCTGGCCACCGATATGCGCGTCGAGCAACGCAGCCTCGAAGACGTCTTCCTCGATCTGACCGGCCGGAGGTTGCGGCAGTGAGCGACCTGTTCCCAGCGGGCACGTTCACCCCGGACCCCCGCCCCAACGTCGTGTCCAGGATGCTGCTCGCGCAGTTCAGCCTCGAAGCCAAGCTGCTGCTGCGCAACGGCGAGCAGCTGCTGCTGACGATGTTCATCCCGATCACGCTGCTCATCGGGCTCACCCTGCTGCCGCTGGGTTCGTTCGGGCCGCACCGGGCCGCGGTGTTCGTGCCCGCCATCATGGCGCTGGCGGTGATCTCGACCGCGTTCACCGGGCAGGCGATCGCGGTGGCATTCGACCGGCGCTACGGAGCGCTGAAGCGGCTCGGCGCGACCCCGCTGCCAGTCTGGGGCATCATCACCGGCAAAGCGCTGGCCGTCATCTTCACCGTGTTCCTGCAGTCGGTGGTGTTGGGCGCCATTGGTTTTGCGCTGGGCTGGCGGCCGGCGTTCGCGGCGCTGGCGTTGGGCGCTGTGGTCATTGCGCTGGGCACCGCGGGATTCGCTTCGCTGGGCTTGCTGCTGGGCGGGACCCTGCGGGCTGAGATCGTGCTGGCGCTGGCCAACCTGCTGTGGTTCGTGTTCGCCGGTCTGGGCGCTCTGACACTCGAGAGCGGAATGGTTCCCACCGCCGTCAAGTGGGTGGCGCGAGTGACGCCGTCGGGCGCACTGACCGAGGCCTTGTCGCAGGCGATGAGCCTGTCGGTGGACTGGTTCGGGCTTGCGGTGTTGGTGGTGTGGGGCGTTCTCGCGGCGCTGGCCGCGCGAAGGTGGTTCCGTTTCACCTAGGCGCGCGGGCTTGACTCTGCGCTCACGGCGCAAAAGTGCGAGTAGCTGACGCCATAGACGCAGAGTCAATGCAAGGGCGGCTTCTACTACGCAATGTAGTCGTCGCTACGATCGGGCGGTGGCCGTCGGACAAGCATTGCTGCGGGTGGTGGACAAGCTGCCGAACCCCAGCCTGCGTGTACAGCGCATCATCGCCGCGGCCGTCATACTCACCCAGGGCGGCATCGCGGTCACCGGCGCGATCGTCCGGGTCACCGCCTCGGGCCTGGGCTGTCCGACCTGGCCACAGTGCTTCCCAGGCAGCTTCACACCGGTAGCCGTCGCCGAAGTCCCTCGCATCCACCAGGCCGTCGAGTTCGGCAACCGGATGATCACCTTCGCGGTCGTCCTCACCGCCGCGCTCGCCGTCCTGGCCGTCACCCGCGCGCGCCGGCGCCCAGAAGTCCTGGTCTACGCCTGGCTGATGCCGGCCTCGACAGTCGTCCAGGCCATCATCGGTGGCATCACGGTCCGCACCGGACTGTTGTGGTGGACGGTGGCGATCCACCTGCTGGCGTCCATGACAATGGTCTGGTTGTCGGTACTGCTCTTCGTCAAGGTCGGCGAGCCCGACGATGGCGTGGTCCACGAACGGGTCGTCAAGCCGCTGCGGCTGCTCACAGTGCTGAGCGCGATGAATCTGGCCGCGGTGCTGGTGACCGGGACGCTGGTGACCGCGGCGGGTCCGCATGCGGGCGATAAGAGCCCGAGCCGGACGGTGCCGCGCCTCAAGATCGAGATCACCGACCTGGTGCACGCGCACTCGTCGCTGCTGGTGTCCTATTTCGCACTGCTGGTGGGTCTGGGGTTCGGCTTGCTGGCGGTGAACGCCGCCCAGCCTGTCAGGCGGCGGCTCGGAGTGCTGCTAGTGCTGGTGTTCGCGCAGGCCGGCGTCGGCACCGCCCAGTACTACACCGGGGTACCGGCGGTCCTGGTCGCCATCCATGTGGCCGGCGCGGCGGCCTGCACCGCCGCCACCGCCGCGCTATGGGCCTCGATGCGAGAACGGACCCAGCCCGAACCGCTCGAGAGCTGACTCGACGGCAACCGCGAAACCGCGCAGCGCCAGCCCGCGGGTGTCGGCGTCCAACCGCAGCCAGCCCAGCGACGGGTCGATCAGCTGAACCTCGAGCACCCGCCCACCGAGCAAGTGGACCCGTGCATAGAGCAAATCCCCGAGATCGGCCAACGCTGCCGCGCCTACGTCCCACAGCTCGAAATCGGCATCTCCCTGATGCAACGCATTGTCGACGGCAGTGAACGCATGCGACGGTTTCCCACCGATGAAGACCAGCACCGTTTCTTCGGCCACACCGGACTGCACGAACACGCTCTGGCCGGCCTCGTGGCGTTCGGCGATGTAGGTGTGCGCGTCGAACCGGTCGCTGAAGCGCTTCGTCCCGGTCCCAACGGTCGGGCCGACGAAGACCCGGCCGGTCTGCGGCAACCGGACCTGATCACCGGGCGCGTACACCTCGCCCGGAAGCGTCGGGACCCCGCGTTGCGCGAGATCGCCGAGATACCGGCGGTCGACGTTCCATGCGACCACCGCGGGCGGGTTCAGCAGGTTCTGCACCCGGCGCGTCCAGGTCAGGAATTCCTCCAGACGACCGGGAAAGTCGTGGGTGGCCCGCAATATGACCAGATGTGCCGCACCGGTTTCTGGGTCATCCCAGGACAACCAACGGGCATGCAGGCCCCGCCGGCGCAGCGCCGCAACCAGCCCGGCGTCATCCGCCTCGCCCGCGGGGTTTCGGGGGCACCCGGCCAGCACGATGCGCGGATGGAAGGTGTCCGGTCGGGCGAGCTTCATGCCCGGGCATGATATCGACATGCATGCGATAGAAGTCAGCCAAACCGGCGGCCCGGAAGTGCTGGGCTACAACGACGTGTCCCAACCGGAGCCCGGTCCCGGTGAGGTGCTGATCCAATCCGAAGCCATCGGGGTCAATTTCATCGACACCTACTTCCGCACGGGCCAGTACCCTCGCCCACTGCCCTTCGTGCTCGGCTCGGAAGTGTGCGGCACCGTCGTTGCGCTGGGGTCGGAAGCCGGACCCGATCTCAGCGTGGGTGACCGGGTGGTCAGCGCCTCGGCCAACGGGGCATACGCCGAATTCGCCACGGCCCCAGCGTTTCTCACCGCCAAGGTACCCGACGGCATCTCCCCGCAGGTCGCCGCCTCGGCACTGCTGAAAGGACTGACCGCGCAATACTTGCTCAAATCCGTGTATCCGGTGCAAAGCGGGGACGACATACTCGTGCACGCCGGCGCCGGTGGTGTCGGGCTGATCCTGACGCAATGGGCGACGCACCTGGGCGCCAGGGTGATCACCACCGTCTCCAACGAAGAGAAGGAACGGTTGTCTCGGCAAGCCGGCGCCGCCGAGGTGCTCCCCTATCCGCAGGACTCCTATCAGTTCGGGCAGCGCGTGCGGGAACTCACCGGGGGTACCGGAGTGGCGGTCGTGTACGACGGCGTGGGCGCAACCACGTTCGACGCCAGCCTGGCCAGCCTGGCCGTGCGCGGAACGCTGGCCCTGTTCGGTGCGGCCAGCGGGCCCGTTCCCCCGTTCGACCCGCAGCAGCTCAACTACGCCGGATCGGTGTACCTGACCCGCCCGTCCCTGGCCCACTTCGTCCGCAGCGCCCAGGAGTTCAGCTGGCGGGCCGAAGAACTGTTCGAGGTGATCGCCAGCGGAGCCATACGGATCGAGGTCGGCGGCACGTATCCACTGGCCGAAGCCGCACGGGCGCATTCCGACCTGGAGGGGCGTAAGACCACCGGGTCGATCGTGTTGCTGCCTTAACCGTCCTCGGCAGGCTCCCAAGACCCCGGCAGCAAAGGAATCGTCGGCCCACCACCGAATCCGTCGTCGGCCACCACCGCGAGTCCGGCCGCTTGCCGACGGCGTTCTGCCGCGGTGCCGGCAAAACCCAGCGGTCCCGCGCCGGATGCGGAAGCCGCCGGCTCCTCAACGTCGTCGGGTCCCACGTCGACGTACTCGTCGGCGTAGGCGCGCAGTGGTTCGTCCTGCTTACGGCGTCTGCGTTTGCGACGGCGCGACGCGGCCGCCGCGGCCGCCGCAGCGCTGTCCGGCTCGGGCGCCTTGGCCTGGGCGCTGACAGGACTGCGCGTCTTCGACCCCGAATCGAATCCGATGCCCGGACCACCACCGATCGCGTACGGCACAAATGCGGTGCCGGCCGCCGGAGGGGCAGACGGTGGCGCTGAAGTGGCGACCGAGCCCGCGGCGGAGACCGGAGCTCCGGGCGCAGCGCCTCCGACGGACCCGGCCAGCGTCGGGGCGACCGCGACCGCCGGCGCAGTGCCAGCCGCCGCGGCTACCGGGGCCAGCGCCGGGGCCAGCGCGGGAACTTCGGCCACGGGAAGCGGCAGCGCCAGCACGGCCGCGGCCGCGGCAGCGCTGGCCGCCGCCGCTGGCAGCGTGGACAATGTCGACCACAACGGCGACGTACCGAGCACCGCTGCCAGCACCGGGTGCGCCACCAAATACACGACGATCTGGGCGGGGGTGATGCCGCCGAGTGACTGCAGGGCGGCGATCGGGTTGGTCAGCAAGAGCTGGATCCAATCCTGCAGGCCCTGAAAGTCCTGCACAAACAGGAACAGTCGGGAGACCCAATAGCCCGGCTGGCCCGGTGTCGTGTAGGAGGCGTACGGGATTCCGTTGATGGTGCCGTTGACGGGGTCCCAGTCCATGCCGATCAGCCGCAGGGCGAACTGGAAGAGCTGCTGCGGGATCTGTTGAAGCTGTTCCAGCGGGTTCGATGTAGCGGCGCTCGCAGTGTCCGACTTCACAATCGGCGGTGCTTCGACGCTCCGGGGGGCGGCCGCCACTGCCGTGCCCGACACGGCTTCGTAGGTCGCCATCGTCGTCGCGGCCTGAATCCACATCCGGACGTAGTCCGCCTCGTTGAGTGCGATCGGGATGGTATTGATGCCAAAGAAATTGGTGGCGACCAGCACTCCGTGGATGACGTGGTTGGCGGCCAGTTCCGGCAATGTCGGCATCGCTGCTAGCGCGGTCGTGTACGCCGCGGCCACCGTCTCGTGCTGGGCGGCGACGGCGCCGCTGTCCGCGCTGGCTTTCGTCAACCAGGCCACGTACGGCGCGTGGGCGGCCACGTACGTTTCGGCGCTCGGCCCCTCCCATGCCGAGCCCTGCGCGGCTGCCAGCAGCCCAATGAGTTCTTCTGCAGCTGAGGCATATTCGGCGCTCAATGAGCTCCATGCTCCGGCCGCGGCCAACAAAGGCCCCGGTCCCGGCCCACTGCTCAGCAACGCCGAATGCACCTCTGGTGGCGATGCCATCCAGACGGGCGCGGTCAAGATCAGCCGGTCGCCGCCGGACCCTCGTCAAATGCCCCCCCGCAGGCACAGGAAGTGTCCAGCCCCCGGAAAGCGACAAACAAAGTCATGCCAGACACTCCTCCCTTTGACGGGGTGATTGTTAGAAATGAGCTGTTACAAGCAGATTCGATATCGCGACGGGACGTATCGCAAACCGAGTAGGCCGTCGCGAGTCCAGCCAAGGGAGCCGCGGCGGGCCCCCGACGTGGACCGAATTACGTTGTGGCGCTGAGCGTTTAAGACAACGAGCGGCAGCGCGGACACCGGCCGCGCGGTTTCAAATCGCCCTGGTCACAACAGCGTGGGAAGCGCGATCGCCGAGTCGACAGCCAGTGCGCAGAACACCAGGGCCAGATAGTTGTTCGATTGCAGGAACAGCCGCAGCGGCTTGACCGTTTCCCCCGCCCGCACACCGGCGTACAGCTGATGCGCCATCGCCAGGAACCACACTCCGGCCACCAGGGCCACGGCCGCATACAGCCAGCCGGTCGCCAGCGCCAGCGTCAGGGTCGCCAGCACCGTAAGCCAGGTATAGATCAGGATCTGTTTGGTGACCTGTTGCTCGGTCGCCACGGCGGGCAGCATCGGCACGCCGGCGACTTTGTAGTCCTCCTTGTACCGCATAGCCAAGGCCCAAGTGTGTGGCGGCGTCCAGAAGAAGATGATCGCGAACATCGCCAGCGCGGGCCAGCCGATGGTGCCGGTCACAGCCGACCAGCCGATCATCACCGGCATGCAGCCGGCCGCGCCGCCCCACACCACATTCTGCGAGGTACGCCGCTTGAGCAGCAGGGTGTAGACGAACACGTAGAACGCAATGGTGGCCACGGCCAGCAGACCCGAAAGCAGGTTGGTGGTCCACCACAGCCAGCCGAACGAGCCGACGCTGAGCAGCAAGCCGAAGACGAGCGCGTGCCGCGTCGGCACTGCGGCTCGGGCCAGCGGCCGCCGCGCCGTCCGCTTCATCACTTTGTCGATGTCGGCGTCGGCCACACAGTTCAGCGTGTTGGCACCGCCCGCCGCCATCATGCCTCCGACCAGCGTGTTGAGGATGAGTAGCGGGTTGACGCTGCCCCGGTGGGCCAGCAGCATCGCCGGGATGGCGGTGACCAACAGCAGTTCGATGACCCGTGGCTTGGTCAGCGCCAGGTACGCCAGCAAGGTGCCGGTGATCCGGCTTGTTGTCCTGCCCGACGCGACGCGCCCGCGAACGCTCACGCAATAACTCCTCGGGAAAATCGCAGCCGCGCGCAGCTTCTACTACACACGATGGTAGACCGCGCAGGCTCAACCACAGACCCGCAGGGTCGATTCGGGCCGTTTCTTCCGGCATTCGACCCCGTCCAGGCGCCGACTGCACAGCTCACCACCCCGACACGATATTTTCACATCGCCTCCGCGGGGTACACAGAACTGGGCCTGCAGCGGCCACCCATCCCGCACTAGGGTGGGATTGATCAGTTTGATGACCCCAGGACTGAGGACTGAATGACCACACTCGAAGAGATCTCCGCCCTTACGCAACCGCGCCACCCCGACGACTGGACCGAGATCGATTCGGCTGCGGTCGACACGATCCGGGTCCTGGCCGCCGACGCCGTCCAGAAGGTCGGCAACGGTCACCCAGGGACCGCGATGAGCCTCGCCCCGCTGGCCTACACCCTGTTCCAGCGCACGATGCGCCACGATCCCAGCGACGTGCACTGGCTGGGCCGCGACCGGTTCGTGTTGTCCGCCGGACACAGCAGCCTGACGCTCTACCTGCAGCTCTACTTGGGCGGCTTCGGTCTCGAGCTCGAGGACATCGAGTCGCTGCGGACCTGGAAGTCCAAGACCCCGGGGCACCCGGAGTTCCGGCACACCAAGGGCGTGGAGATCACCACCGGCCCGCTGGGCCAGGGATTGGCCTCGGCCGTCGGGATGGCGATGGCGGCGCGGTATGAGCGTGGCCTGTTCGATCCGGACGCCGAACCGGGCACCAGCCCGTTCGACCACCACATCTACGTGATCGCCTCCGACGGTGACATCGAAGAAGGTGTGACCTCCGAGGCGTCATCGCTGGCCGGAGTCCAGCAACTGGGCAATTTGATCGTGTTCTACGACCGCAATCAGATCTCGATCGAAGACGACACCAACATCGCCCTGTCTGAGGACACCGCGGCCCGCTACCGCGCCTACGGCTGGCACGTGCAGGAGGTCGAGGGTGGCGAGAACGTAGTCGGCATCGAAGAGGCGATTGCCAACGCGAAGGCCGAAACCGATCGGCCGTCGTTCATCGCGCTGCGCACCATCATCGGTTTCCCGGCGCCGAACCTGATGAACACCGGCAAGGCGCACGGTGCCGCGCTCGGTGACGAAGAGGTCGCCGAGGTCAAGAAGATCCTCGGTTTCGACCCGGACAAGAACTTCGAGGTGCGCGACGAGGTGATCGCGCACACCCGCAAGCTGGTGGACCGCGGTAAGGAAGCTCACGAGAAGTGGCAGCAAGACTTCGACGCCTGGGCCGAGCGCGAGCCGGAACGCAAGGCGCTGCTGGACCGGTTGACCGCTGAGGAACTTCCTGAAGGTTGGGATGCCGAGCTGCCGCACTGGGACCCCGGCGAGGACGCGATTGCCACCCGCAAGGCCTCCAACGAGGTATTAAACGCGGTGGGCCCGAAGCTTCCGGAGTTGTGGGGCGGTTCGGCCGACCTGGCGGGCAGCAACAACACCACCATCAAGGGCGCGGATTCCTTTGGCCCACCGTCGATTTCGACGAAGGATTACACCGCCCACTGGTACGGCCGGACGCTGCACTTCGGTGTACGCGAGCACGCGATGGGTGCCATTCTGTCCGGCATCGTCCTGCACGGCCCCACCCGCGCCTACGGCGGCACCTTCCTGCAGTTCTCCGACTACATGCGTCCGGCGGTGCGGTTGGCGTCGCTGATGGACATCGACACCATCTACGTGTGGACGCACGACTCGGTCGGGTTGGGTGAGGACGGTCCGACGCACCAACCGATCGAGCATCTTTCGGCGCTGCGGGCCATTCCGAACCTGTCGGTGGTGCGCCCGGCCGACGCCAACGAGACGGCATATGCCTGGCGCACGATTCTGGCGCGGGGCAACGGCAGCGGGCCGGTGGGGTTGATCCTGACCCGTCAGAACGTCCCGATACTCGAGGGCACCAACCTGGAAGGTGTCGCGCGTGGCGGCTACGTGTTGGGCCAGGAGGCCGGCGGCCGGGAAGACGACGACGAGCCCGACGTCGTGCTGATCGGCACCGGTTCCGAGGTTCAGCTGGCGGTCGGGGCGCAGAAGTTGCTGGCGGACAAGGACATTGTGGCGCGGGTGGTCTCGATGCCCTGCGTAGAGTGGTTCGAGTCGCAGCCCAGCGACTACCGCGACAGTGTGCTGCCCCCGTCGGTGTCGGCGCGGGTGGCTGTCGAGGCCGGCGTCGCGCAGTCCTGGCACAAGCTCGTCGGCGACACCGGCAAGATCGTGTCGATCGAGCATTTCGGCGAATCGGCCGACTACAAGACCTTATTCCGCGAGTACGGCTTCACAGCGGAAGCCGTCGCTGCCGCCGCGGAAGAAGCACTCGATAATTGAGAAGGTGATTGAAGATGACCCAGAATCCAAACCTCGCGGCGTTGAGCGAGGCAGGGGTATCGGTATGGCTGGACGATCTCTCGCGGGACCGGATCAAGTCGGGCAATCTGCAGGAACTGATTGACACCAAGAGCGTCGTCGGGGTGACCACCAACCCGTCGATCTTCCAGAAAGCGCTGGCCGACAGCGATACCTACAACGACCAGGTTGCCGAGCTGGCCGAGCGCGGCGCCGACGTCGATGCCACCATCCGCACGGTCACCACCGACGATGTCCGCGACGCCTGTGACGTGTTGCGGCCGCAGTGGGAGTCCTCCGATGGTGTCGACGGGCGGGTATCGATCGAGGTCGACCCGCGACTGGCCCACGACACGGACAAGACCACGCAGCAGGCCCTCGACCTATGGAAGACCGTCGACCGGCCGAACCTGCTGATCAAGATCCCCGCCACCGAGGCCGGTATCCCGGCCATCGCTTCTACCCTGGCGGAAGGGATTTCGGTCAATGTCACGCTGATCTTCTCGGTGGAGCGTTACCGGGCGGTGATGGGCGCCTACCTTGAGGGACTGGAGAGGGCCAAGCAGGCCGGCCACGACTTGTCCAAGATCCATTCCGTCGCTTCGTTTTTCGTGTCCCGGGTGGACACCGAGGTGGACAAGCGGCTGGAGAAGATCGACTCCGACGAGGCGCGGGCGCTGCTGGGGCAGGCCGCGGTCGCCAATGCCCGGCTGGCCTACGCGGCATACCAGGAGGTGTTCGAGGGCGGCGAGCGGTTCGAGGCGCTCAAGGCCGACGGCGCCCGGGTGCAGCGGCCACTCTGGGCGTCCACCGGCGTGAAGAACCCCGACTACTCCGACACCCTGTATGTCACCGAGTTGGTGGCGCCCAACACGGTGAACACCATGCCGGAGAAGACGATTGACGCCGTGGCCGACCACGGCGTGATCAACGGCGACACGGTGACCGGCACCGCAGCGGAAGCCCAGCAAGTTTTCGACAAGCTGCAGGACATCGGCCTTGACCTGGACGACGTGTTCATCGTGCTCGAGAACGAGGGCGTCCAGAAGTTCGAGGAGTCCTGGAGTGAGCTACTCGAGGAGACTCAGGCGCAGCTGGACTCCGCCAAGAAATGACCCAAGCGTGGCATAACCCGCTGCGGGACAAGCGGGATAAAAGGCTGCCCAGAATCGCCGGGCCGTGCGGCATGGTGATCTTCGGGGTCACCGGTGACCTGGCCCGCAAGAAGGTGATGCCGGCGATCTACGACCTGGCCAACCGCGGCTTGCTGCCCCCGACATTTTCCCTGGTGGGTTTCGCGCGCCGCGACTGGACCACCCAGGATTTCGGGGACGTGGTCTACAACGCCGTCAAACAACACTGCCGGACCCCGTTCCGGCAGGAGAACTGGGACCGGTTGGCCGAGGGATTCCGTTTCGTGCCAGGCGCTTTCGACGACGACGACGCCTTTGCCCGGCTTGCCGAGACGCTGGAAAAGCTCGACGCCGAGCGCGGCACCGGCGGCAATCACGCGTTCTACCTGGCCATCCCACCGAAGTCCTTCCCGCAGGTGTGTGAACAGCTGCACAAGTCGGGGCTGGCTCGGCCACAGGGTAGCCGGTGGAGCCGGGTGGTGATCGAGAAGCCGTTCGGGCATGACCTGGCCAGTGCGCAAGACCTGAACAAAACGGTCAATTCCGTCTTTCCGGAGGAATCGGTCTTTCGTATAGACCACTACCTCGGTAAGGAGACGGTGCAGAACATCCTGGCGCTGCGCTTCGCCAACCAGCTGTTCGACCCGATCTGGAACGCGCATTACGTCGACCACGTACAGATCACCATGGCCGAGGACATTGGCCTGGGCGGCCGGGCCGGCTACTACGATGGCATCGGCGCCGCCCGCGATGTGATCCAGAACCACCTGATGCAGCTGCTGGCATTGACCGCGATGGAGGAGCCGGTCAGCTTCAATCCTCATGCCTTGCAGACCGAAAAGATCAAGGTGCTGTCGGCGACCCGGCTGGCCGAGCCCCTCGACGAGACCACCAGCCGCGGCCAGTACACCGCCGGCTGGCAGGGCGGGGAGAAGGTAGTCGGGCTGCTCGATGAGGAAGGGTTCTCCAAAGACTCGATAACCGAGACCTTCGCCGCGATCACCCTCGAGGTCGACACCCGACGCTGGGCCGGAGTGCCCTTCTACCTGCGGACCGGAAAACGCTTGGGCCGCAGGGTCACCGAGATCGCGCTGGTCTTCAAGCGGGCGCCGCACCTGCCGTTCGACGCCACCATGACCGACGAGTTGGGCACCAACGCGATGGTCATCCGAGTACAACCGGACGAGGGCATCACCCTGCGGTTCGGTTCGAAGGTGCCGGGCAGCGCGATGGAGGTCCGCGACGTCAACATGGACTTCTCCTACGGTTCGGCATTCGCCGAGGAATCGCCGGAGGCCTACGAGCGGCTGATTCTCGACGTGCTGCTTGGGGAGCCGTCCCTGTTCCCGGTCAATGAGGAGGTCGAATTGGCCTGGGAGATACTGGATCCCGCGCTGGACAACTGGGCATCGCACGGGAAACCGGACCCGTACGAGGCGGGCACTTGGGGCCCGGAATCGGCATTTGAGATGCTGCGCCGCACCGGCCGGGAATGGCGGCGGCCGTGATCTCGCATTGTGGACGCAGGGGTGCTGAGGAGCGGCGCGGATGATTGTCGACATGCCTGACACCACCACTACGGCGGTGAACAAGAAGCTCGATGACATGCGCGAGAAGGCCGGCATCGTCACCATGGGCCGAGTCCTCACGTTGATCATCGCGCCGGACAGCGAGGCGGTGCTCGAAGAATCCATCGAGGCCGCCAACGGGGCCAGCCATGAACACCCCAGCCGCGTCATCGTCGCGATGCGCGGCGACCCGTACGCCGACAAGCCGAGCCTGGACGCCCAGATCCGGGTGGGCGGCGACGCCGGTGCCGGCGAGGTCGTCGTACTCAAGCTGTCCGGGTCGCTGTCCGGTCACGCCAACAGCGTCGTGATCCCTTTCCTGCTGCCCGACATCCCGGTGGTGGCGTGGTGGCCCGACGTCGCTCCGGCGGTTCCGGCGCAGGATCCGTTGGGCAAGTTAGCGATTCGCCGCATCACCGACGCCACCAATGGGGTCGATCCGTTGTCGGCGATCAAGAGCCGGCTGGCCGGCTACACCGCGGGCGACACCGACCTGGCGTGGAGTCGCATCACCTACTGGCGGGCGCTGCTCACCTCGGCCGTCGACCTGCCGCCGCACGAGCCGATCGAGTCGGCCCTGGTTTCGGGTCTGCGCGACGAACCTGCCCTGGATATCCTGGCGGGCTGGCTCGCCCACTGCATCGACGGCCCGGTGCGCCGCGAGGTCGGCGAGCTGAAGGTGGAATTGGTGCGCAAGAGCGAGACCATCGTGTTGAGCCGGCCGCAGGAGGGAACCACCGCAACCCTGAGCCGCACAGCCAAGCCCGAAGCGCTGGTTCCGTTGGCGCGCAGGGAAACCGGTGAATGCCTGGCCGAAGACCTGCGTCGGCTGGACGCCGACGAGATCTTTCACGCCGCGCTGCAAGGCATCGAGAAAGTGCAGTACCAGTGAGCGCAGAGGTTGAAGTATTCTCCGACGGTGAGGCCCTGGTGCAGGCGGCCGGCGAACGATTGGTCAGCACCATCAATGCCGCGGTTCAGGCTCGTGGGCAAGCGCTGATCGTGCTCACCGGCGGCGGCAACGGTATCGCCCTGCTGCGCTACCTCGCCGACGGACAACAGGTCGACTGGTCCAAGGTCCACCTGTTCTGGGGCGACGAGCGCTACGTGCCCGAGGACGACGACGAGCGCAACGAGAAGCAAGCCCGGGAAGCGTTGCTCGACCACGTTCCGGTGCCGGCGAGCCAGGTGCATCCGATGGCGGCCAGCAACGGCGAATTCGGTGCCGACATCGACGCTGCCGCGTTGGCCTACGAGCAGATCCTGGCCGCCAACGCCGCACCCGGTGAGACGGCACCCGATTTCGACGTCCACCTGCTGGGCATGGGACCCGAGGGACACATCAACTCGCTGTTCCCGGACACGCCCGCGGTACGCGAGACCGACCGCCTGGTGGTCGCGGTCGAGGACTGCCCGAAACCGCCTCCCTTGCGAATCACCCTGACGTTGCCCGCGATTCAGCGTTCCCGGGAGGTGTGGCTGATCGTTTCGGGTGCGGGCAAAGCCGACGCGGTGGCCGCCGCCCTCGGCGGCGCCGATCCGGTGTCGGTCCCGGCGGCCGGCGCCGTGGGCCGGGAGACCACCCGATGGCTGCTCGATCGGGACGCCGCGGGCAAACTCTCCGATTGACAGCGGGCAATTGCTGCCGGGGGTAGGTCCTCCGATGTCAATGCGGTAATAATGACCGTCATGGCAGACAGAAGCGGCGGCCGCCCGACCCCAGCTCGGCAAAGAGTGAAGACGCTTACCCAGGCGGCGTTGAATGCCGACAAGACGGTAGAGCAGGTCGAGGACGTCCTCGACGGTCTGAGCACCTCCCTGGTCGAGCTCAACAAATGCCTAGGTTCCCTCAATGCCACCGTGGAGCGCATGGAAGGTGGCCTGAACCATCTGGACAGGACGCTGTCCAGCTTGGACGACCTCGCGCAGCGGTTGGTTGTACTGCTCGAGCCGGTGGAGGCCATTATCGAACGGTTCGACTACGTGGTCGGCCTCGGCGAAACGATGATGACGCCGCTCTCGGCGACCGAACACGTCCTGCGTGGCGTGCTGGACCGGCTACGAAATCGGTCGGTCCACTAGGCCATCGCTATTCCTGGCCCCTCAAGTCCTCGCCGCGCCGAACCAGTGGCGGCGGTTCATGCGCACGGAGCGCAGGCAGTTCACCAATGAACTTCTCCACCTGGACCAGCACGTGCTGGCCGGTGCTGCCATGTGCCAACGAGGATGTCCCGATGTCATTGGTGAATACGTTCGGGTTGCCATGCACGCACATCGAGTCGGGATCGGCCGGGTCGGCGGGATCGAACCATGCGCCGGTCGCCAATTGCACCACCTGCGGCCGCAAATCGTCGTCGACCACCACGCCGGCCAGGCAGGCCCCTCGATCGTTGAATACCCGCACGATGTCGCCGTCGCCTAGACCGCGCGCCGCCGCATCCGCCGGGTGCATCCGGATCGGTTCTCTGCCATCGATTTTCGATGCCATACTGACCGCCCCGTGGTCGAGTTGGCTGTGCAGCCGGGTGCGCGGCTGGTTGGCGATCAGGTGCAGCGGGAATTGGGCGGCCCGCGGGCCGTGCAACCATTCGGCCGGTTCGAACCAGGTGGCGTGGCCGGCGCAGTCGTGCAGCCCAAATCCGTCGATCGTCTCCGAGAAGATCTCGATGCGCCCACTCGGCGTCCCCAACGGACAATTGACCGGATCGGCGCGGAAGTCGGCGAACCACGTCAGGCCGGTTCGGGTCGGCAACTCGAGCTCGCCGGCGTGCCAGAACTCGGCGAAGGCCGGCACAGCGAAATCTTGTTCGGCCGCCCACTTGCCGTACATGTGCTCCAACCATTCGTAGCCGGTGCGGCCCTCGGTGAACCGCTCGCCGAACCCCATCCGCTGCGCCAGCGCGGCGAATGTGTCGTAGTCGTCGCGGGCGTTCGCGTATGGCGCCACCATCGCCTTCATGGCGAGCAGCGTGGAATCGGTGCGGCTGCCCCCGAAGTCGTCGCGTTCGAAGCTGGTGGTGGTGGGCACGACGATGTCGGCGTGTTTGGCCATCGCGGTCCAAAACTGTTCGTGCACAACGATTGTGTCGACCCGAGCCAGTGCCCGGCGCAGTCGCGGCAGGTTCTGGTGGTGATGGAACGGGTTGCCGCCCGCCCAGTAGACACACTTGATGTCGGGCAGATCGAGCAGTTGACCGTTGAAGGGCAGCTTGTCACCCGGCCGGTGCAACAACTCGTTGATGGCCGCAACCGGGATGAACTTGCGCACCGCATTGGAGCCCTGCGGTAGGGTCGGCAGGCCGCAAGCCAGCGGCGGGTTGCCGATGCCGTTGGAACCGTAGGCATGGCCGTAACCCCCGCCGGGAAGCCCGATTTGGCCGAGCATCGCCGCCAGGGTGGCGCCCATCCACACGGTCTGCTCGCCGTGCTCGGTCCGCTGCAGCGACAGGCTGGTGGTGATCAGGGTCCGGCCCGCCGCCATCCGTCGGGCCAGGTCCCGCAGCGTGTCCGCGTCCACGCCGCCCAGCTGCGCCGCCCACTCCGGCGTCTTCGCCACCACGTCCGCACCGCCCAGGACGTAGCGTTCGAAGCGCTCGTATCCGGTGCAGTAGGTGTCCAGGAAGGCGCGATCGACCAGTGACTCGGTGATGAGCACGTGGGCCAGGCCCAACATGAGAGCCACGTCGGCGCCCGGTACGGCCGGGATCCATTGGCACTTTTCGTCGAGATGGCCAGCGATCGCGGTGATGTCGTCCCGCAGCGGGCTCACCGACACCAACCTTCCGCCACCGGCGCGGTAGTCGGCAATGTGGTCACGATCGGGGTGGCGGGTGGTGCCACCCGGCATCACCGAGGTGTTCTTGAGCGGCAAACCGCCGAAAGCCACCAGCAGGTCGGTGTGCTCAATGATGACGTCCCAGGTCGTGGACCGGCTCATCATGTCGTAGAACTCGCCGCCGAATATGTGCGGGAAGATCACCTCCGACGCTCCGGCACTGTAACTGTGCCGGGACGCCGTATAGCCACCCAGCTGGTTCAGGAAGCGGTGCACCTGGCTCTGGGCGTGGTGGAACCGTCCTGCGCTGGCCCAACCGTAGGAGCTGCCGTAAATTGCCTCGTTGCCGTACCGGTCGACGACCCGCCTGAGCTCGGTGGCCAGCAGCTCGATCAACTCGTCCCAGCCGACCTCGACGAACTCGTCGGCGCCGCGCCGGTCGCTGGGGCCTGGGCCGTCTTCCAGCCAACCGCGCCGCACCGCGGGATTGGCGACGCGGCTGCGATGCCGAATAGCACCGGGCAGGTTCTGCAGTTGCGGAGCGGGATTGGTATCGCGGCCCAGGGCGCTCACCGCCACAATGTCGCCATCGCGGACCTGGGCGTTGAACGCGCCCCAGTGCGTCGTCGACGTGTGGGTGTGCGCCATTGCTGCAGTCTAGGCGGCCGGCTACCCGCTGTTCCGGAGCGCGCTGGCCAACCCGTTCATGGTCAGCAGGATGCCGCGCTGAACGAATTCGTTGTCCTCCCCCGAGCGATAGCGGCGCAGCAACTCCACCTGCAGGTGGTTCAGTGGCTCCAGGTAGGGGAACCGGTTGAACACCGAACGCGCCAGCGCGGCATTGTCGGCGAGCAGGTCCTCCTGCCCGGTGATCCGTTTGTACATCGCGATGGTGCGGCGATGTTCTTCGACGATCTTGTCAAACACCCTGTGCCGCAAGGCTTCGTCGTCGACCAGTTCGGCATAGCGGGCGGCCAGGCCCAAATCGCTCTTCGCCAGTACCTGCGCCATGTTGGACAGCACGCTGCGAAAGAACGGCCACCGCTCGTAGAGGTCGTGCAGCACCGCCAGCCGCTCTTCCTCACTTTCGGGGCCCGCCGCGATCCATTGTTCGAAAGCCGCTCCGGTGCCGTACCATCCCGGCAGCATCACCCGCGACTGGCTCCACGCCAGCACCCATGGGATGGCCCGCAGGTCCGCGATCGATTCGGTGGGTTTACGCGAGCTCGGGCGGCTGCCGATGTTGAGGGACCCGATCTCGCTGACCGGGGTCGAGGCCTTGAAGTATTCGACGAAACCCGGTGTGTCGTGGACCAATTCGGCGTATGCATGTTTGGCCAGCTCGGCCACTTCGTCGAGCACCGCGTAGGCCGGTTCCGCGGTATCCCCGAGGCCTTCGACATCCAGCAGCGTTGACTCCAGGGTGGCGGCCACCAGGCTCTCCAAGTTGCGCTGGGCGGTCCGCGGCTCGGCGTACTTGGCGGCGATCACTTCACCCTGCTCGGTGAGCCGCAGGGAGCCGTTCACCGCGCCGGGCGGTTGCGCCAGGATGGCCTGGTAGCTCGGACCGCCCCCGCGCCCGACGGTTCCACCGCGACCGTGGAAGAGCCGCAACCGGATTCCGTTCTTGCGGGCCGCCTCGACCAGGGCCAGCTCGGCGCGGTACACCGCCCAGTTCGCGGCCAGGTATCCGCCGTCCTTGTTGGAGTCGGAGTAGCCGAGCATCACTTCCTGTTCGTCGTCGCGAGCGGCGACCATGGCCCGGTACAGCGGGAGTTCCAGCATCGACTGCAGAATCGCCGCGCCGTTGTGCAGGTCGTCGATCGTCTCGAACAGCGGTGAGATGCCGACCGGGCAGTACGGCTCCTCCCCCGACGCGTCCAGCAGGCCCGCCTCCTTCAACAGAATTGCCACCTCCAAGATGTCCGACACCGACTGACACATGGAGATGACGTAGTTGGGAACCGCTGCGGGACCGTAGGTTTGGACGGCGTGGGTGGCGGCGCTGACAATGTCGAGTTCCTTGCGCGCCAATTCGGACAGTTGCGCGCGGTCCCTGATCAGCGGACGGCGGGTGCTCAGTTCGGTCACCAGCAGTTCGACCCGCTCCTCTTCCGGGAGCGAGGCGTAGTCCGGGTGCACGCCGGCCCAGGCCAGCAGTTCGGCGACCACCTCCTCGTGTACATCGGAATTCTGCCGCAGGTCCAGCCCACTGAGGTGAAACCCGAACACGTGCACGGCTTCCCGTAACAGCGCCAGCCGGTCGTCGGCCAGCACCGCACTGCCGTGGGTGCGCAGCGAAGCGTCAATGGTGTCGAGGTCGGCCCGCAGCTCTTCGGGCGTCTCATACGACGGCAGGCCGAGATCGAGGAGGTGCTGTGGCTGCTCGTCCAGGATCGCGGTGGCGGTGGCGCTCAGCCGGGACCGGATTACCCGCAACGCCCGCCGGTAGGGCTCGTCAGCGCGTGCTTTGTCCTGGCAGCCCTCCGCCAGCTCGGCGAGTTCGGATGTCACGTCGAGCAGCCGCGACGACATCGAGAGCTCCTGCTCGAGGTGGTCGAGTTCGGTCAGGTAGTGGGACAGCGCGGTGTAGGCCGCGCTGCCCGTGGCCAGCCGAACCACCTCGGCGGTCACGTTCGGGTTGCCGTCGCGGTCGCCACCGATCCACGACCCCGGGCGCAGCACCGGCGCGGACAGCGGCTTCGCGTCGGGCCAGCGCTTCTGCAGCGCCTCCCGCACCTCGGCGTTGACCCGCGGAATGACTTCGAAGAACGATGCCGGGTAATACCGCAGTCCCACTGCGATTTCGTCGCTGATCTGCAGCCGGGACAACCGGATGATCGCGGTCTGCCACAGCGTGAGGATCTGGCGGCGCAGCTCGAGTTCGATGCTGCGGCCGTCGTCGGTCTCGGTGTGCCCTTCGGCGTGCAGCCGCATCAATTCGGTGATGCGATGCTGGGTGACGAAGACCGTGCGGCGGCGGGTTTCGGTCGGGTGGGCGGTGATCACCGGTGCCACCAGGGCGCCTTTGAGAGCCTCGGCCACGGTCGCCGAATCTAGTTCAGCCTCATCCAGTTTGAGGTAGGTGGCGGCCAGGCTGCTGTCCTGCGGGGGTTCCCCGGCGGCGACGTGGATACTGCGGCGGCGCTCCCGGTGGATGTCCTCGGCCACGTTGGCCAGCAGCGCGAACTGGGTGAAGGCGCGGATCACGGGAAGGGCCTGGTGGATGTCGATGCCGTCGAACATGCGCGAGACCTCGGTGCGGTCGATCTCGGAGCGCCGCACCCGGAAGGATTCCACCCGGGCACGCTCGACGAGGTCGAATACCTCTTCGCCGTTCTGTTCGCGAACGGTGTCACCGAGGATGGCGCCCAGCAACCGGATGTCGGCACGCATGGGTTCGGTCGCCTCGCGTCCCAGCGCCGTTCGGTGCACATCGCCGATGGGGTCCAGCGCGGTGTCAGAAACCTCGACCATGTGTCCCAGTATTGAGGGCAACCGCCGAGTCGGCTATTTGGCAGCGACCGACGCGATGACGAACACGATGAATATCAAGGCGGGAATCCCCAGCAGAAGCCCGGCGATCAACCCGAAAATCACCTTGCTGGCCTGGTCGACGGCTGTTGTCGGTGGACCGAGTGAACCCGGACCGCCGAACGGGGGCAGCCGGTATTCAAGTTCGACCCACTGGCCAGGCGCGACATCGACCATCAGGTCGGCCCGCCCGAATTGCCTTCGATAGAGCCCATCCTGGCTGTAGGCCTGCAGGTGGTGGCGACCCGGAGCGGCCGGCGCCAGGATGCGATTCCACCCGGCGGACGGTATGTGATAGCCGTCCAGTACGAGCTTCGGGGTGAACTGCCAACGGGCTGTCAACTGCGAGGCAGCGGGAAGCTTGGGAATCACCGCAATGCCACTGCTGGGGCCGTGGGCGGGTTGGCCGTAGGGCCAGCCTGGCTGGGGATGGTTCATGGGCGCGCCCCGATCGACGGCGAATTTGCAGCTCACCGTACCCCCGGTACAGCCTCACCTGGGCTGATTCCGTCTCATTGGTGCGTCCGTCGCGGGCGGTTTGGTGGCGTTGGGTAGTCTGCCCGTATGGAATTGGCCCTGCAGATCACCCTTGTGGTCACCAGCGTGCTGGTGGTGTTGCTGGTGTTGCTGCACCGCGCCAAGGGTGGCGGCCTGTCGACACTGTTTGGTGGCGGCGTGCAGTCCAGCCTGTCTGGCTCCACGGTGGTGGAAAAGAACCTCGACCGTCTGACGCTGTTCATCACCGGGATCTGGCTGGTTTCGGTGATCGGCATGGCCTTGCTGATCAAGTACCGCTGAGCGGCCGTCAGAATCTGAACAACTCCGGCGCTACCGGCTTGCCGAAGTGCCAACCCTGCGCGGAGTCGCAGCCCAGGGCCCGCAATCGGGCCGCCTGGCTGGGGGTCTCGACCTGTTCGGCGGTGACGGTGAGTCCCAGCGTGTGAGCCAGGTCGATCATGGCTCTGGTGATCTGTTCATCGGCCAGCCGACCATGAATGTTGCCACCGAGATTGTTGATGAACTCGCCGGCGAGCTTGACCACATCGACCGGCAGATCCCGCAGGTAGGCCAGGCTGGAGAAGCCGGTGCCGAAATCGTCGATTGCGATCGACACGCCCATGGCCGACAGTTGCTGCATCCGGCGTACCGATGTCTCGTCCTTGCCTAGGACCGCGTTTTCGGTGAGCTCCAATTGCAAGGCATGCGGCGGCAGGCCGTTGTTGTGCAGTGCGTTCTTGACCACCGAGAGAAAGCTCGGATCACACACATTGCGGACGGCGACATTGACGCTGACGAACAGCGGCGAATCGACCGCCTGGCTGGCCCGCCAGCCCTGCACGTGGCGACACGCTTGCTCCACCACGAAGGTCGTCAGCGGCACGATCATGCCATTTCGCTCGGCGAGATTGATGAATCGGTCCGGCAGCAGTGTCCCCAGCGTCGGGTGCTCCCACCGCACCAAGGCTTCGGCTCCGATGACGGCGTTGTCGGAGAGCCGCACGATCGGCTGGTAGACGAGGCGGAACTCACCGCGATCCAGGGCTTTGTGCATCGGGGTGTTCTCGTGGTGGCGATCGTGGATCACCCACCGGTTGCCGCCGGCCTGCTTGGCCCGCGCGAGCGTGACGTCGGCGCCCTTCATCAGGTCGACCTCGGAAATAATGGCGACCTCCTGTTCCATCACTCCCACGCTGGCGGACACGGTGATGGGGTTGCCGTCGATGTCGAAGGGCGACTCCAGAACACGCAGCACCGAGTCGGCGAGTTCAGTGACCTCGTCCGTGCTGGCCGGCTCCGGCAACAGGAAGACGAACTCGTCGCCACCGAGGCGCGCGACGAATTGCTCGGGCCGCTGCAGGCACAACGACAGCCGCTCGGCAACCTCGACGAGAAGCTTGTCACCGATGTCGTGGCCGAGTGTGTCGTTGACATCCTTGAAACCGTCGAGGTCGACGTAGCAGATGCCCACCCGGGACTGCGGGTCTTCGAACGCCGCGCTGAGGCGGTCGAAGAACTGGCTGCGATTGGGCAATCCGGTCAGCGGATCGTGTGAGGCCTGATGACGCAACTGTTGTTCGAGCTCGCGCCGGTCGGTGACATCTCCGAACACGGCCAGCGTGTAGATGGGTACGCCGTTGGCGTCGCGGATCAGGGAGACGTTGACGGTGTTCCAGATGGTGTGCCCGTCGCGATGCAGGTGCGGCTTCTCCAGGCTGACCATCTCGACGTCGCCCCGCATCAAGGCCGCGTACTGGTCCCACACTTCCATCGTGTCGTCCGGATGGGTGAGATCGGTGACCTGAAACGTCCTGATGAATTCTTCGGTCTCGTAGCCGAACATGTTCGCGAACGCGTCGTTGACCACCAGGATCTTGCCCATAATGTCGGAGATGCCCACCCCGACGCCCGACTGGGCGAACACCGCACGCAGGAGCGCCGCGTCCCGGCCGCTCGCGCCGCCGGCGAAAATCGATTCGAGAGCGCCATTGGCCGCCCTCGTGTTGGTTGTCTCCCCCGTGAGCACACCGCCCACGTCGTCTTGACCGCTCATCTCGTTGAGCTCCTCCATCCCCGAGACGACTCATCCACCTTGCAGACCGGTCACCGACACGCGGTCAACACCCGTTAGCAGTAACACACATTTTTCCAACCCGATACCAAACCAGCACCGGCAATGAGATGAACTCACCCCGGGATCCGACAAGTTGCGGGTGGTGAGGCAACTAAACGATTGTACTCAACGGGCGTATAATTAGCACAACTTCGAAAGGCCTGTTGACGGTTAGCGACTCACCAAGCAGCAGTCGAGTCCAGCAAAGAAAGACCGTGCGATGAAACATGTGATGGAACTGCGCGATGCGGGCCAGGAGGCAGCGCGTAGACATGCGTTTTTCAACTGGCTTTCTGCCGAGCACATTCCGGCGCGGGACCGACTCGCCATCGGGCCGGCCGGCGCCTTCTTCATCATGCAATTCCGGGACATGAACCGATGGGTGTTGCGCTTCCCGGAGCCGCGAGACGAATACGAATGGCTGATCAACCTTGGCACTCTCGAAGACGAGAAGCATTCGAGGATGTTCCTGGAAGATTGGCGCAAGCTCGACCTGGATTCCCGGCTGGGTTGGCGTACCAGCGACGTGCTGTGGTGGTTGTTCCTCTCACCGGATCAGGAAACGTTCCGCCGCAGTGGAATTGAGTTCATCAGGCTGGCCGTCGACGACGGTGACGACGCGCTGATCCGGTTCGGCCACTCGGAAGCCGGCGAAGCCACCGGACATGTGATGCTCAGCAACACCGCCCGCGTCGCGGCCGAGCTGTCACGCCAAACCGGTCTGGAATACCGCTATTTCGGTCCGTATCACCTCGACCTGGAATCCGGACACGTCGCCAACACCGAAGGGTTGTTCGAGGCGGTCGTGCTCGATCCCGAGCGCCGCGAACGCGCCGGCGAGGCATGTCAGCGGATGTTCGGTATTTTCGACGACATATTCACCGGGTTCTACGACTACGCCACCACGTATCTGGAACCGGGCGTCGTCCCCCACAAACCCGCCGTGGTCTCGCTGGCCCGGGATGACTGGACGGCGCCCGCGCTCGTGGTCAGACCGCGTGATGACCATGACGCCGAACTGGTTCGTCACATTGAGCAACACAAAGCGCGCCTGCGCGCGCATCCGTTCTACGACTGGCTGCGCGGCGACCAGCGCGGGGCCGCCGAGAGGCTTCGTCTGTTCATCCCGATGTGGGTGATGGACATCCTCGGGTACCGCGATTTGACCAAGTACGCCATGACCTATGCGCAGCCGGGTTGCGCCGAGGAGGAGGCGGTCAACGAGTGGGCATCGCGCTTGTCCCAACACAGCAAGCTGTTCCTCTCAGACTGGGAAGCGCTGGGACTCGATCAGGAGCTGGGCCACACAGCCAGTGACGCTCTCGAGTGGCTGTTCCTGGATGCCGATATGGACTTGCATCGGCAGAACATGGTCGAGTTCGCCAAAATCGCTCTGCGCCACCGGGATCCGGTGTTGCGCTGGTGGATGCTGGTAGCCCTGGAATCGACGGGTGAAGAGTTCTTCGCCCAGACACAGCCGCTGGCGCTGGCGGCGGAAGCCGAAACCGGTGGCCGGCTGGATTACCTCTGCGGCCGGCATGACCCGCCGAGCGTCACCGGTGATGCGGGAGGCTCGGTGGAGATCAGCGCCCCAGCGTCGCTGACCGCTGAGCAATTGGGGCTGGCGAAACACATTGCCGATCACGTATTCGCCTCGATGGACCGCCAATTGTGGCGGTCCTACGCCGTGGCGCGCGCCGGGAAGTACGCGGCACTGGCCAGTCACACGTAGGCCGGCGGCCCGTTACGGCAACGGTCCCCCGGCGGCGATGGCCGCCAGCGTCGCGAACTGCTCGCCGTCCAGCGACGCGCCGCCGACCAGTCCACCGTCGATGTCCTGTTGTGCGACGAGATCGCCGACGTTCTTGGCGTTGACCGAGCCGCCGTAAAGCACCCGCACCGTCTCAGCGATCTGCGGGGAGGCCAGCGAGGCGAGCTCGGCACGGATCGCGGCACACACCTCCTGGGCGTCGGCGGAACTGGCCACTCGCCCGGTGCCGATTGCCCAGACCGGCTCGTAAGCAATGACCACCCGATTGATCTGCTCAGCCGACAGGCCGGCCAGCGAACCGCGCAATTGTTCCACGTTGTGCGACACGTGATTTCCCGCCTCGCGGACATCGAGGTGCTCGCCGATGCAGACGATCGGGGTGAGCTCGTGTTTGAGGGCGGCCGCGGCCTTGGCGGCCACCAGCGCGTCGTCCTCGTTGTGGTAGGTGCGCCGCTCGGAGTGGCCGACGACGACGAACGTGCAACCCAGCTTCGCCAGGAAGGCCCCGCTGATGTCACCGGTGTAGGCACCGGAGTCGTGCTGCGACAAGTCCTGGGCACCGTAGGTGAGGCGCAGTTTGTCGCCATCGACCAGGGTCTGCACGCTGCGCAGATCGGTGAACGGCGGGATCACCGTGACGTCGACCTTGTCGAAGTACTTGTCCGGCAGAGCGAATGCGATCTTCTGCACCAGCGCGATCGCCTCGAAGTGGTTCAGGTTCATCTTCCAGTTGCCGGCGATCAGCGGCTTGCGGCTCACGAAGCGTCTCCCCTTCAGTTCTGCTCGGGCTGTTCGCTGCCAAGCACCTCGATGCCCGGAAGCGATTTGCCCTCAAGGTATTCCAGTGACGCGCCGCCACCGGTGGAGATGTGCGAGAAGGCGTCCTCAGGAATCTTCAGGGCGCGGACCGCGGCGGCGGAGTCGCCACCGCCGACCACGCTGAACGCGCCTTTGCCGGTCGCGGCGACAATCGCCTCGGCCACCCCCCTGGTGCCCTCTGCGTACGCCGGGAACTCGAACACGCCCATCGGACCGTTCCAGAACACAGTTCTGGCGTTCGACAGCAAGGTGGTGAACCGCTTGACCGAACCCGGCCCGATGTCCAAACCCATCAAGCCGTCCGGAATCGCGTCGGCGGCGACGGTCTGCGGCGGCGAGTCGGCGTCGAATTTCTCGGTGACCACGATGTCGACCGGCAGCCGCAGCACATCGTGGTAGGTCTCCAGCAGGTCGCGACAGGTTTGCACCATGTCCTCTTCGAGCAGCGACTTACCTACGGAATAGCCCTGTGCGGCAAGGAAGGTGAAGCACATGCCGCCGCCGATGACGATGCTGTCGGCCTTGGTGGCGAGCGACTCGATCACCCCGAGTTTGTCAGAGACCTTCGATCCACCGAGGACCACTGCGTAGGGACGGTCGGTCGAGCTGGTCAACTGCTCCAGCACCTCGATCTCGTCCGCGACGAGCGTGCCGGCGTAGTGCGGCAGCAGCGTTGCGACGTCGTACACCGAGGCCTGCTTACGGTGCACCACCCCGAACCCGTCGGAGACGAAAGCGCCTCCCGGACTGACCAATTCGGCGAGCTGCCGGGCCAAGGCGAGGCGCTCGCCGTCGTCCTTGCTGGTCTCGCGCTTGTCGAAGCGGATGTTTTCCAGCAACAGGATGTCACCGTCGGTCAAACCCTCGGCTCGGGCCAGCGCGTCGGTGCCGACTACATCACCGGCCAACTGCACATGCCGGCCGAGTTGCTCACCCAGCGCCGCGGCAACGGGGGCCAGTGAGTATTTCGGGTCCGGGCCGTCCTTGGGCCGGCCGAGGTGCGCCGTGACGACGACCTTGGCGTCGGCGTCGAGCAGGGCTTTCAGCGTCGGCACCGACGCCGTGATCCGGCCCGGGTCGGTGATGTTGCCGTCATCGTCGAGCGGGACGTTGAGATCGGAGCGCACCAGCACGCCGCGTCCGGAAACACCTTCGGCAAGAAGGTCTTTCAGAGTCGGGACGCCCACGGCTAGAGGGACTTACCGACGAGCTTGACCAGGTCCACGAGGCGGTTGGAGTAGCCCCACTCGTTGTCGTACCAGGACACCACCTTCGCCTGGTTGTCGATGACTTTGGTCAGCCCGGAGTCGAACAGCGAGCTGTGCGGGTCGGTGACAATGTCGCTGGAAACGATGGGCGCGTCGTAGTACTTGAGGATGCCCTTCAGGGGACCCTCGGCGGCGGCCTTGAACGCGGCGTTGATCTCGTCGACACTGGCCGACTTGGACAACTCCGCGGTCAGGTCGGTGACCGAACCGGTGGGGATCGGCACCCGCAGCGCGTACCCGTCGAGCTTGCCCTTCAGTTCCGGTAGCACCAAGCCGATCGCCTTGGCCGCTCCGGTGGACGTGGGCACGATGTTCAGCGCCGCCGCGCGGGCCCGGCGCAGGTCCTTATGCGGGCCATCCTGCAGGTTCTGGTCCTGGGTGTAGGCGTGGATCGTGGTCATCAGTCCCTTGACGATGCCGAACTCGTCGTTGAGTACCTTGGCCAGCGGTCCCAGGCAGTTCGTGGTGCACGAGGCGTTGGAGATGATGTTCTGGCTGCCGTCGTACTGGTCGTCGTTGACACCCAGCACCACGGTGAGATCTTCGTCGGTGGCGGGCGCCGAGATGATCACCTTCTTGGCCCCGGCCTCCAAGTGGCCCTTGGCCTTGGCCGCGTTGGTGAACAGGCCGGTGGATTCGACCACCACGTCGACGCCGAGGTCGCCCCATGGCAGCGCCGAGGGACCCTCGCGCACGGCCAGGCCCTTGATCTTGGCCGGCCCCACCACAATGGTGTCCTCGCCCTCGAGGCTGACCTCGTGCGGCAACCGGCCCAGGATCGAGTCGAACTTGAGCAGATGCGCCAGCGTCTTGTTGTCGGTGATGTCGTTGACGGCCACCACCTCGATGTCGGCGTCGCCCTGCTCCTGCTGAGCCAGTAAGGCCCGGTAGAAGTTTCGTCCGATTCGACCAAAGCCGTTGATGCCAACTCGGACCGTCACGTGTCTCTCCTTGTGTCCATAATCTGCGCTGATGATCTGCTCTTCGTCAGCCTAGATCAGTAGCGGTACCCATTGCTGGCCGGTAAGACCGCCCATCGAGTTTGAACCTAAACCGCCCGGCTACGCGATGAACGACTGGTACAGGCGTTGTGGCCCCGCTCACGTTTTGGCCCCGCCGTTTTCTTTGACGATTCAGCTCCCAAGGGATGGCGGCGGTCGCCATTCTCGCTGCACGCCTGGCGACTTATCCAAGGCCGGATATAGCCGAACGTCACCGTTTGGAAACGGCGCGGCGCGGCGCGGCTTGCGTTGCACGCCGACGCTTAATTATTGAGCCGGTCGTCAGGCACGGCTTCGGTACGGCTATGCGGTTCTGCTGGACCACCTGATGTGAAATGTCTGAGCGCGAATAAAGGAGTGACGTTGATGGCGATCTTTGATCGATTCAACATCAAGGTAATTGCCGCGAGCGCTGGGTTGTGCGGGGCCGCCATCTCGTTGAGCCCGGAGGCAGCGGCGGTCCCGCTGATAACGGGTGGCCACGCGTGCATCCAGGGCATGTCGGGTGAACTTGGCGGCGCACCCGCGGCGGGCGGACCTGCCGCTGCGGCCGGCGCGGGGGCCGCGGGCACCCACACCGTGTGCTGCGCGTACGGCGGTGGGACCGGAGGCG
>NZ_HG964936.1:1875446-1962981 GCF_000613245.1 Mycobacterium asiaticum DSM 44297 | reverse complement strand
CTCGCGAAGCGGGTTCCCGCGGCCGGCCCGGCCCGGGGACCCGCTTTGTCGTCTCTGTCATGGGTGGGCGGCGAAATGGTAGAAATGTGCTCGGCGAACGGAGTCGGAGCAGTTTGTTTCGCTCATCATCATGCATGGCAATTGCTTATCCATTCCCATGCACGACCAATTATCTTGCCGCCTCGCGGGGACAGTTCGCACGCCGTAGTTGATACGCAGAATATGCTGCATCTAAACCAGAAACCCGGGCAGCCCATAACTTTCAATTCCACAGTTTTAGCGGAATTGAGTGGCCACGAAATGGGAACACGCAATGGCGCGGAAAGCGGCGGGCCGGAACCTCCTGCGTTAACTGACACGGTTGTAATACTGATGCTAGAGGTGGTTCGGGGCGTGAAGCGCAAGCGCGGGCGCGCAATTCGGTGAAGGGTTCGTCACATTTCGGCTCCGGCGAGCCGGCGCGGGCTTCAGCGCCGATGCTCAAGCCACCGCAACGCGGATTGGGCAGCGTGATACCCGCACAGTCCGTGGATCCCGGCTCCTGGCGGCGCGGACTGCGAGCAGAGGTAGACGCCCGGAACGCCAATGGCATAAGGGTCGAGGGCGATGCGGGGCCGGAACAGGATCTGCAGCCGGTCGTTGGCGCCGCCGATAATGTCACCGCCGATATGGCTGGGGTTACGGGCCTGCAGTTCGGCGGTGCCGGTGCTAACGGTGGCAACGATGCGGTCGCGGAACCCGGGGGCGAACCGCTCGATCTGGTCGACGACGGCCGCAGTGGCATCGCCCGTGTAGCGGAACGGCACGTGCGCATAGGCCCAGATCGGGTTGATATTGCCCGCCGAGCGCGAGCGGTCGGCCAGATACTGCTGACCGAGTAGCACAAACGGCCGATCCACCATCGTGCCCGCCGCGCGCCGCCGCTCGGTGTCAGCGATCTCATCGAAGCTGCCACCCAGGTGGACTGTGCCGGCGCGCCCGCACTCCGGATTCGTCCACGGGATGTCGCCTTCGATCGCGAAGTCGACCTTGAACGCCGACGAGCCTTCCCGATAGCGCCGGTAGGACCGTCTGATGCGGGTTGGCATCGCGTCGCCGTAGAGGTCGAGCACCTGGACGGGGCTGAGGTCAAGCATGACGATGTCGGCGGTCGGGATGTCGCGGCCGCTGCGCACGGTCACACCCGTGCTCACGCGTCCACCGGCGGCTTCCAGAGCCGCGCCGAGAGCCCGGGTAATCGACCCCGAGCCCCCCTCGGCGACCGGCCAGCCGTACCGGTGGCCGCTGGCCAGGACCATCAACCCGAGCGATGCCGTCAGCGGCCGGTCCAACCGGGTGTAGGCATGCGCGGCGGCGCCCCCGTACAAGGCTCGCGCCTGTTCGGTGCGAAACCAGCCCGCTACCGCCGTGGCCGGTAGCACCGCGCGCGGACCGAACAGGGCCAGGCGCAGCGGATGGCGCGGGATGTTGATGACCGGCCGCATCAGGTCCTCGACGAGGTCGTCGAACCCGGACGCCAAACCGCCCATGGCGGCCCGCCACCGACGGCGGTCGGCACCGAGCCCCTTGGCGGTCTTGACCACGGACTGGTAGAGCATTCCGGCCGTACCGTCGTCCAGCGGGTGTGCGCAGTCGGCTTCCGGCCACTTCCAGGTGAGGCCGTAGCTCGTCAGGTCGATCTCTTTCCAGAACGGTGACCCGACCCCGAGCGGATGAAACGCCGAGCAGTGGTCGTGGATGACCCCGGGCACCGTCAGTTCACCCGAGCGCGCTCCGCCGCCGATCACGTCTTGCGCTTCCAGCACCTGGACCTCGATGCCCTGCCGGGCCAGGTGGATCGCCGCGGCTAGTCCATTGGGCCCGGCACCGACGACGACGGCCCTGGTCATGAGGTGGTCATGAGGTGCCGTGCACCACGGGTTCGGTGGTGATGTGCACCGGGAACTCGTCCCCCGGCTCGGGCCAGGGTTGGCGGCTCAGCATATCGGCCACCTCGACGTAACCGGATTCGATCAATCCGGTCTTGGCGTCCAGAATCCGGTACCACTGCTTTTGAATATGGATCGGCTGGCCTTCCAGGACGATGACCCGCACCTCACCCTCGGCGAAGTTGCACCGCCGCTGGACCGCCTGCAGCAGTTGCTCGTTGTGCAGGTGGCCCTCGCCGAAGTTCCAGCCCACCAGCGGGCCGGCCACGATTTCGCCCTCCCGGATCTTGTAGGCGGACTCGTCGTCGATCGCGCGGGGCAGCAAGCCGTTGAGTGCGCGTCCGTGTGTGTGCATGGCCCGGAACGCGGCGGTCTTGTCGGCCATGATCTCGGCGGTCGCCTCGTCGTAGAGCTTGGCCAGCTGATTGACCACCAGCGGAGAGCTTTTCACCACGTTGGCCTCGATCTTGTCCTCGGCCCCCTCGCGGAAGCACCACACACTGGTGGCCCAGTTGCCGGCGTAGTAGCGCATGCTCGGCAGAAACGAGATCTTCTCGGGGAAGAAGTTACCCACCACAGCGATGGTCGCCGAGATGAGCACCAAGGCCAGCAACAGCGGCGAACGCAGGTCGACGGCCCGGATCGCGCCGTAATGGCCGAACAGATAGAACAGCGAGAAGATGAAAAAAACGTTCCACTCCAACGGAACTCCCATCGGGAGGTTGGACAGGATGTTGAGGTGGAAGATCACCATGAACCCGATGAGGAACCACCGCCAGGGCTGGTCGCCGGCGATGAACACCAACACCGTCGGCACGATGAATTCCGCTGTGGTACCGCCGACGTGGGCCATCAGCTTAGGGATGACGGTCGGCCGCAGGTCGTTGACATGGTCGCGGTAGAGGCGACGCTTGAGCGGACTGAACAGCTTGCTGCGTAGCAGGGCGTTGTTGCTCGTCATCACCGATACGACGTAGGGGAAATGGTGATTGAGCTTGGAGGTCGCCGCACCCCACCACAGCAGCAGCATGATGAGCTTGAACGCCGCGACCTGGTCGGCGAACGGGAAGAAGAAAACGAACAACTTCAGCCAGTAGTGCTCGCCGCGGGCGGCCAGGAAGACGGTCTTGTCGCGTAATCCCAGCAGCGCCAGCGCGACGATCGTCGGGACGACCAGGATCGGGTTGATCAATCCGACATCGCCGGCACCGGTCACCGGCCCGTCCCCCGGCGCCAACAGTGCCCATACCGCGCTGAGCAAGACGACGGCGTACAGCACGACGTCGACGATGCTGCGGGAGTCGCCACTGGTGAATGGAACCTTGCCAGGCCAGGGCGGAAGCCGAATTGTCTTCGGGCGCAACCAGTACAGGACTCCCCCGATCGGCGGCATGAACCGCCCGGTGAGCGGACCCGACCCGCAGCCCAGCCCCAGGACTTCGAACAGCAGAGTGAAAATGACGGCCTTCTGGTACACGATCGGCTGTGTCCACCACTCGCCGATTCGGCCCAGCCCGCCCAACCCGGGCGTCAGCGAGATGATGGCCGCGGGGACCGCCACGTAGAGAACGATCTTGAGCAGATAGAGCAGGTAGACCGCGTACGGCGTGCCGAATCCGTTCTCCGCCCAATGTCGGGTCACCACCTGCAGTCGGGTCGCCCGGGGCAGCGTCGGCCAGCTGTCTGGGTCGACATCGGGAAGGTCAGGTGACATGAATCCCACGGCGGCCTCGCTTCTTGTTCGGAAACCTCGGCGAGTCCAAATCTATCCGGCGTGGCAATACCCGCGGCAGCCCAGCCGTGCTCGTGCGGGCGCGGACCATTTTCCAGCCGTCCAGCCGACGGAACTGCCTGCAGAGCTACCCCTCAATGCACTACAGACGGCTCGTGGGCTCAACGGATGATGCCCGAGATCCGCGCCCGCCGAGGACTCAGGGGCGCTCGCCACCGCGGCGCGGACAAAATCGGTGCCGGAGGTTCTCCAGCCAGACCTCGACAGCCTGGCGCTCCTGCTGCTCGTCTTCGAGCAGGCTGCGAAATCCATAGATGTTTTCGATGTCCCCGGCCACCTCGGCGGAAACGATGGCGGCGCGACATCGGGTGATCCGGCGGTCTATTCGCCGCAGATGCGCAGTGAGCATGGTTTCGAAGTACACCGCCTGCCGGTGGTCGGCGTTGGGGTGCTTGCGGTCCGCCCGGTCGAGGTGGGGCCACGGCGTCAGCGAAAATAGCTGTGGCCGTTGACAATTGCCCGTGATAGCGGTCATGCTCAGCAGGGTATCCACGGGCACTGGTTGTCGAACAGGTGTCGGGACAACGAAGCTTATGCGCGCGGTCGTGCGCGCGCCACATAACGGCGGCTACCTGGCCATGCGCAGCACCCCGGGAGCCATCCACCGGCACACCTCCAGAGCAATCTGCACTCGGAATACCGCCTCCGGGTCGTCGAAGCTCTGTCCGGACAATTCCATTGCCTGCCCAACACGGTACTGAATCGTGTTGCGGTGCAGGGTCATTGCTTGGGCGGTGGCGACGTAACTCCGATTGAGGGACAGGAACTGCCGCAGCGTCTCACGCAACCATTCGCCGCGCTCGTCATCGGCGGCCAGGCCGTTCAAGACATCGCTGACGTAACGGCGGAGTTCCCCTATATGGTTGGCCATCAAAGTTATTGGGACGAGATCGCCGTAGGAAACAACTCGGTCGCCGAACCGGTCGCAGCCGGCGACGGCCACCGCCTTGGCTCGCTGGGCCTGCTCCATCGACGCGCGGAAGCCGTGCAACCCGTGCTCAACCCGACCGAACGCCAGGTGCACCGGAAGCTTCGCCGACTCGATCGCGGAACGCACCTGCCCGGCATCGAGCGGCCCACCCGGCGCAAACCAGAGTCTGGCTTCATACTCGTCGGTCGGCACCATCAGCGAATCCACCGCCGGCCCGAGTTTCCCGGTGATCAGCGAGCGAACCTCGTCGAACAACGTCACGACCTCGGGCCCAGGCACCGTGGGCTGCACCCACGCCACCGCGGCGATGTGCCGGACGTCCAGTCGGTAACGCAACGCGCGCTCGGCGCGTGAAACATCGACAGGCGCACCGCCGAGCACCTCGCCGATCCATTGCTGTTGCAACCCGCTGCGGCGGCTCAGCCAAAGATCATGTTCGGCTTCGTATGCCGCGATCAACTGGTCGGCAAGCATGTCGGTAAGGCGACCGGAGCGGTTAACCAGCTCGATGATCGTGGGCGTTTGCTGCGCGGGCTCCAGCGCCGCCGCGTGCCGCATCGCCACCTCCAGGAAGGCGGCGAGCCCCAGCCGGTGGGCCCGCACCAGCGGCGCCAGCGGGACGTCGCGCTGCGCGGCTGCGCGAGCGTAGGCCAACGCCGCGGGCGGTGCCTCCAGCAGGGCCGTGGGCGCATCCCGATCCAGGTAGTTGATGGCTGCGATGTAGTTCTCCGTGATGCTTGCCCGCCACAGATCGGTCATCCGGGTGTCGTAGTCAAGCCCCTGGATTTCCACTCGCATCTTCTCGAACAACTCATCGATGAGCTGGTCGCGACATTTGTCGATCCGCCGAACAATCACCGAAATGGGTGCAGCACCGACTCCGGTCATTCCCGCCTCCCTTCCGCACTGTGCTGCCCCAACTGTGCTCCCCTGGGTGCAACAATGGGAGACCTTTGCTCGGTGCCGCCTTTGTTATGCCGGGCAAACGAGGGTCGCTACCATCTAGGGACTCGGCGGCAAGGAGGCCGCGAGGTAGCCCGAGGGAGTCTCAGTGAGCGAGAGCGACAGCCTGGAAGTCGGAGACATCGGCAAGTTCGACCCTGGGTTGACCCAGCGCCTGATCGGCGTGATGCGTCCCATCCTCAAGACATACTTCCGCGCCGAGGTGCGCGGCCTGGATTCATTTCCCGACGGCGGAGCGCTGGTGGTGGCCAATCACTCCGGCGGCCAGTTCCCGATGGACGTCCCGATCTTCAGCGTGGACTTCTATGACAAGTTCGGCTTCGACCGCCCCGTGTTGACGCTCAGCCATGACATCCTCTTCATGGGCGTCACCGGCGACTTCTTCCGTAAGACGGGCTACATCCGGGCCAACCGGGAGAACGCCGCGGAGGCACTGAGGTCCGGCGGCGTGGTGGTCGTCTTCCCCGGCGGTGACTACGACGCCTACCGGCCCACAGCCTCGGAGAACACCATCGACTTCAACGGCCGCAAGGGGTACGTGCGAACCGCGATCGAAGCGGGTGTGCCGATTGTGCCGTTGGTGGGCATCGGCGGTCAAGAGACCCAGCTGTACCTGACCCGGGGCACCTGGCTGGCCCAGCGGCTGGGCCTCAAACGGCTGCTGCGCAGCGATATCCTGCCTCTCTCGTTCGGGTTCCCGTTCGGTTTCAGCGCTGCGATACCGCCCAATCTGCCGCTGCCCGCCAAGATCGTGATGCAGGTGCTGGAACCGATTGACATCACCGCGCAATTCGGTGAAGACCCCGACGTCGACAAGGTCGACGAACACGTGCGGTCGGTCATGCAGGAGGGCCTGAACAAGCTGGCCGCCAAGCGTCGATTCCCGATCCTGGGCTGAGCCATGGCATCTCGAATCGAACAAGCCCTCGGCATCATCGAGACGTTCCGGCGCGCACGGGTAATCGCACCCATGCGGCCCGACCGCTACCTGAAGATGGCCGCGGCGATGCGACGCGAAGGCATGGCGATGACCGTCGGTTTCGCCGGTGCGGCTCAACGCTGCCCCGATCGTCCGGCATTGATCGACGAACTTGGCACGCTGACCTGGCGGGAGCTCGACGAGCGGATCAACGCGCTGGCCACGGCCCTGCAGAAATTGCCGACCGGGCAACCCAAAGTCATTGGCATCATGTGCCGCAACCACCGGGGTTTTGTCGAGTCGCTGGTGGCTTCCAACCGGATCGGCTCCGATGTGGTGTTGCTCAATACGTCCTTCGCCGGTCCAGCGATGGCCGATGTGGTCAACCGCGAGGGCGTGGACGCCGTCATCTACGACGAGGAGTTCACCGCGACGGTCGACCGCGCGATGACCGACCGGCCCAACGCCACCCGCATTCTGGCCTGGACCGACGAGCCGCACGATCTGACGGTCGAGAAGCTCATCGCCGAGCATGCCGGGCAGCGTCCCGAGCGCACCGGCAACAAGGGCAAGATGATCCTGCTGACCTCCGGCACCACCGGAAGCCCCAAGGGCGCCAAGCAGTCGGGCGGCGGCGCCGGGCTGGGCACGCTCAAGGCGATCCTGGACCGCACCCCGTGGCGCACCGAGGAGACCGTCGTGATCGTGGCGCCCATGTTCCACGCCTGGGGGTTCTCCCAATTGATCTTCGCCGCGTCGATGGCGTGCACGATCGTGACCCGGCGCAAGTTCGACCCGGAAGCGACGCTGGAACTCATCGACCGTCACCAGGCCACCGGCCTCGCGGTGGTCCCGGTGATGTTCGACCGCATCATGGAGCTGCCCGAGGAGGTCCTAAACCGGTACAACGGAAGGACTTTGCGGTTCGCCGCCGCCTCGGGATCGCGGATGCGGCCCGATGTGGTGATCGCTTTCATGGACCGGTTCGGCGACGTCATCTACAACAACTACAACGCCACCGAGGCCGGTATGATCGCGACGGCCACACCGGAGGATCTGCGCGCGGCCCCCGACACCGCCGGCCGTCCGGCGGGCGGAACCGAAGTCCGGATCCTGGACTCGGATTTCAACGAACTGCCCACCGGCGAGGTCGGCACGATCTATGTCCACAACGACACGCAGTTCGACGGGTATACATCCGGCAAGACAAAGGATTTCCACGCCGGCTTCATGTCCTCCGGGGATGTCGGCTACCTCGACGACAACGGCCGACTGTTCGTGGTCGGCCGAGACGACGAGATGATCGTCTCCGGCGGGGAGAACATCTATCCGATTGAGGTGGAGAAGACGCTAGCGAGTCATCCCGAGGTTGCGGAGGCGTCGGTGATCGGTGTCGACGACGAGCAGTACGGTCAACGACTGGCTGCGTTCGTGGTGCTCGAGCCCGGCGCCTCGGCCAACGAGGAGACATTGAAGCAGCACGTGCGCGAAAATCTGGCCAATTACAAGGTGCCCCGGTCGATCACGGTTCTCGACGAGTTGCCCCGCGGTAGCACCGGCAAGATCCTGCGAAACGAATTGAAGGCCCGGGTGAGTGGTTCATGAACGTCCGCCGGGTGTTGCACGAGGTGCGCCGGCCCCGGCCGCTGACCCGCGCTGTGGTCGAGGTTATCAACGCCGCCAATGGATTACGGCCACTCACCCGCAACCCGTACGCTTCCCCCACGGTGTTCTGGTTCGGCTGGCCGCCATCGGAAGTGCCGCTGATTTACGGTGCCGCCTCGGCGCTGGACGCGGTGCGGCGCGGCCGTCGCGGAGATTTCACCGGGCCCAAAGGCAAAGTGGCCCTGGCACTGACGGCCGCGTCTTGGGCGATGTTGGCAGTGATCGGTTACCGCGGACTGGTCACCCCGGGACCGGTGCTGGAAGCGGCGCTGACCGATCAATTGGGCCCCGACTACGCCGACGAGCTCACCGCCTTACCGACACAACCCACTCAGACCGGCCGGCGCAATCCGCCGCTGCGCACCACCATGGCGCGACGCCGGTTCGTCGAGAAGGAGAACATCGTCCGCTACGGGCCGCACGGGCGGTCCAACCTGGCGGACATCTGGCGACGGCGCGACCTGGAGCGCGATGGCAAGGCCCCGGTCCTGCTGCAGGTGCCCGGCGGCGCCTGGATGATCGGATGGCGCCGTCCTCAGGCTTATCCCCTGATGTCCCATCTGGTTTCGCGGGGCTGGGTGTGCGTTTCGATGAATTACCGAGTATCGCCGGTGCACACCTGGCCCGACCACATCGTGGACGTCAAGCGGGCGCTTGCCTGGATCAAGGAGAACATCGCGGCCTACGGCGGCGACCCGAACTTCGTAGCGATCAGCGGGGGCTCGGCCGGAGGCCACCTGACCGCGCTGGCGGCGCTGACCGAGAATGACCCCAAGTTCCAGCCCGGCTTCGAGGATGCGGACACATCGGTGGTGGCGGCGGTGCCGTTCTACGGCCGCTACGACTGGTTCTCCACCGACGCGCCCGGGCGCGCGGCATTCGTCGAGATCCTCGAAAAGCTGGTTGTTAAAAAGAAATTCAGCACACACCGGGACATTTACGTCGACGCCTCACCGATCCGTTATGTAAAGCCCGACGCGCCACCGTTTTTCGTCCTGCACGGGACGGATGACTCGCTGATCCCGGTCCAGGAGGCGCAGGAATTCGTCGAGGAGCTGCGCGCGGTGTCGAAGTCACCGGTGGCCTACGCCGAGTTGCCCAACGCCCAGCACGCATTCGACATCTTCGGCTCCCCGCGGGCGCACAAGTCCGCCGACGCGGTCGCCCAGTTTCTGTCCTGGGTTTATGTGACGAACCCGCCGTCGGCCAACGGCCAGGTCGGTTAGTCGTCCAACTTCTCGGCCGCGCGCTCCAACTCGGCCAGCGCCGGCTCGATCGCCTTGGCCATCTCGTCGATGTCGTTGGCCACTTCCGGTGTGGTGACGAACCCGAAGTCCAGGTAACCCTGGTAGGAGAAGCAGGTGATGTTCAGGGCGACGTCCATCACCGGCGGTCCGAGCGGCACCAGCGATTCGAGTTTGGCGCCGGCCATATACAGCGGCATCGGCGGACCGGGCACGTTGGAGACGACCAGGTTGATCGGTGCCAGGTTGTGCGACAAGCCGCTGGCGGTATAGGCCCGGGCGGCCAGTTGCAGCAGGCCCGGCGGTGTCGTCTCGGTGAGGCCCATGATCTGGTGCGCCGACAGCGCCTTGGCCATCTCCTTCGCGTCCTGCGTGCTCTTGTGAATCGCCCGCAGCCGTTCGGCCGGGTCGTCGATGTCGGTGGCCAGTGACGCCGTCATCGAGCTGATCTGGTTACCGACGTCCGACTTGTTGTCGTCGGTGCGGGTGGACACCGGAATCTGCGCGATCAGCGGCTTGTAGGGCAGTTCGTCGTGCTTTTCCAGGTACTCGCGGGCCGCACCGGCGACCAGCGCCAGCACCACATCGTTGAGCTTCACCCCGAAGGCGTCCTTGACCTTCTTCGCCCGCTCCAACTCGACGCGGGTGCCGGTGATCCGCCGGTGCGGGGACACCGGCGCGTTGAACCGCGTTTTGGGGGCATCGAAGTAGCGCGGCGGCCGGGTGACGCCCAGGGCCGCGATCTGCTGCCGCACGGTCTGTTCCAGCAACCGGGCGATGCGGAACGGGGTCATGATGCCGACATTGATCAGGGCGCCGAGCGCGCGCCGCTCGAGACCCGGGATGTTGAATCCCACGAAGCCGACCGTCTCCTTCTGCGGAGGCCGCGGTTCGGGCGTGATGTCCAGCAGGATCTCACCCAGCCCGGCGCCGGAGACACCGTCGACGATGGCATGGTGCATCTTGGTCAGGGTGGCGACGCGTCCGCCTTTGACGCCCTCGATGACCCAGAGTTCCCACAGCGGCCGGGAGCGGTCCAGCTTGTAGGACATCAACCGGCCGACGAGTTCGTCGACCTCGCGACGGCCGCCGGGAGCCGGCACACCGATTCGGCGGACGTGGAAGTCGATGTCGAGTTCCTCGTCTTCGACGAACCACGGCCGGTCCAGGCCGAGCGGCGCCCCGGTGACCTTCCAGCGCAGTTGTGGGATCTCCGGCAGCCGCTCGATCAGCAATTCGCGCAGTCGCTGGAAGCTGTAGTCGGGCGCATCGCTGGGATCGCAAATCGCCAGCGCACCCACGTGCATGTGCCAGCCTGCCGTTTCGGCCGACCAAAACGCCGCGTCAACACTCGAGAGCCGTTTCATCCCCCGACCGTATCCCCCGTCCACCCGGCGAAGCCAGCCGCTCTTGGCCGTGAGCCGAACGACACTGCGAAATCAAGCTCCGAAAATCACAGCCAGGTTCGGCTCGCGGCTCGGCAGCAGGACCAACTCAGGCGTCCTCGAGTAGGTCCGGGGTCACCGCCGACTCGGTGTCGGGAATGCCATCCACCTTCGCCTTGCGGTCGGCCATCGACAGCAGACGGCGAATACGGCCCGCTACAGCATCTTTCGTCATCGGCGGATCGGCCAGCCGGCCGAGTTCCTCCAGCGATGCCTGCCGGTGCTCGACCCGCAGCCGGCCAGCCGAGGCCAGATGCTCGGGAACGGTGTCGCCCAGGATCTCCAGCGCCCGCTCCACCCGGGCCGCCGCAGCCACCGCCGCGCGGGCCGACCGGCGCAGGTTGGCGTCGTCGAAATTGGCCAGCCGATTGGCGGTGGCCCGGACCTCGCGGCGCAGGCGGCGCTCCTCCCAGATCAACCGGGTGTCCTGGGCGCCCATCCTGGTCAGGAGCGCACCGATCGCCTCGCCGTCGCGCACCACTACGCGGTCAGCACCCCGCACTTCGCGGGCCTTGGCGCTGACACCGAGCCGGCGTGCCGCACCGACCAGCGCGAGCGCGGCCTCCGGCCCTGGGCAGCTGACTTCCAGCGCCGAGGAGCGGCCCGGTTCGGTCAAGGAGCCGTGTGCCAGGAATGCTCCGCGCCACGCGGCCTCGGCGTCCGCGATGCTGCCGCCGACGACCTGGGCCGGCAGCCCGCGCACCGGACGGCCGCGCATGTCGAGCAGTCCGGTCTGACGTGCCAGGGCTTCGCCATCGCTGGCCACCCGCAGCACGTAGCGGGTGTTCTTGCGAATCCCGCTGGCCGACAACACATGCACCACCGCGTTGTAGCCGTAGAGGTCGAAGATGTCCTTGCGCAGCCGGCGCGCGATGCTGCCCAGATCCACCTCGGCCTCGACAACCACGCGGCCGGCCACGATGTGCAGTCCGCCGGCGAACCGCAGCAGGGACGTGACTTCCGCTCGTCGCGCGCTGACCGACTTGACTACCAGACGGCTCAGCTCGTCCTTGACTTCGGTCGTCATCGCCACGCGTCGTCACCCCTCGGTCCGTTGCCGCCCGCTCCCTGCACGCCGGTCTGTTGTCGCCCACCGTCGATCGGCATCTCTCCGGTGGCGGTGACCGGGGGCACCGCCGATCCGCCGCCGCGCACCCGCACCGCCTCCAGGACCGCCGCCAGCTTGCCCGGGTCATGTAAAGGTGTACCAGGTCGGGCCACGTCGGCGAAGTGGACCTCGGCCTGGAGCAGGGTTGCGGTGCGCCGCAGTTGGTCCCGCTCCCGATCACTGGGCACCCGCTCGGCGTCGATGATGATGTCGTCGACGGCGAACCCAGGGGCGTGCTGGGCCAGCACGTGCAGGTGGCGTTCCACCGAGAAACCCGCCGTCTCCCCCGGTTCGGCCACCAGATTGAGTACCAGCGCCTTGCGGGCGGTCGTAGCCCGCAGCGCCTGCACCAGTCCCGGCACCAGGACGTGGGGAATCACGCTGGTGAACCACGAGCCGGGGCCCAGGACCACCAGGTCGGCGGACAGGATCGCGTCGACGGCCTGCCGGGTGGCCGGCGGGTCGGCCGGTAACAGCCGCACCCGCCGCACTTTGCCGGGCGTGGACGCGATTGCCACCTGGCCCCGGATCAGCCGGAACATGCGCGGATCCGACTCCAGACCGGAGACGTCGGCCTCGATCTGCAAGGCGATCGGGCACATTGGAAGCACCCGGCCCTTGACGCCGAGGATGCGTCCGATCTCGTCCAGAGCCGCCACCGGATCGGCCAGCACTTCGGACAGGCCGGCCAGCAGCAAATTGCCGATCGGATGCCCGGCCAGGGCGCCGTTGCCGCCGAAGCGGTGCTGCAGAATGGTCGCCCACAGCCGCCCGTACGGACTGTCGGATGCCAACGCCGCCAACGCCATCCGCAGATCGCCGGGCGGCACTACGTCCAATTCGCTGCGCAACCGGCCCGATGAGCCGCCGTCGTCCGCGACGGTCACGACCGCGGTGACGTAGGGCGTCAACCGGCGCGCGGCCGACAGCGTCGCGTACAGGCCGTGTCCGCCGCCCAGCGCAACGATGCTCTGACTTACCGGAGAACTCATTCGCGACCCAGATCCCGGTGCAGTGCCCGGACCGTCAACTGGGGATCGGATCGCAGCAGTGCCATCAATGCTTCCGCGATCGCCACGCTGCGGTGCTTACCCCCGGTGCACCCGATGGCGACCGTCATATACCGCTTCCCCTCCCGCCGGTAGCCCTCGACCACCAGCGACAGCAACCGATGGTAGGTCTCGAGGAACTCGGCCGCGCCGGGCTGGCGCAGGACGTAGTCGCGCACCGGCCCGTGCTGACCGGTCAGCGGCCGCAGTTCGTCCACCCAATGTGGGTTGGGCAGGAAGCGGACGTCCATCACCATGTCGGCGTCCATCGGCAGCCCGTACTTGAACCCGAACGACTCGACGGTGACGCTGGTGGTCGCGCCGCCGTTGCTACCGAAGGCCCGCTCGATGCTTTCCCGCAGCCCCCGCACCGACAAGGTCGAGGTGTCGATGATCAGGTCCGCGGTGGCGCGCACTTGGGCGAGCATCCGGCGTTCGGCCGCGATGCCTTCGGCCAGGGTCTGCTCGCCCTGCAGTGGATGGCTGCGCCGATTCTGTTCGTAGCGGCGCACCAGCATGTCGTCGGATGCCTCCATGAACACCACGCGAGGCCTGATGTTGCGGGTGGCGAGTTCGTTGCGCACCTCGTCCAGATCTCCGGTGAACCCCCGCGACCGCACATCCATGACGACGGCGAGCTGGGTGATCCGCGACCCCGCGGCCAACCCGAAATCGACCATGCGGGTGATCAATTGGGGTGGCAGGTTGTCGGCGACGTACCAGCCCAGGTCCTCGAGCACCTTGGCGGCGGTACCGCGTCCGGCACCCGACAGCCCGGTCACCAGGACGACGTCGATGCCCGCCGGGACGTTCTCGTTCGTCATTCCTCGGCTCCCGCTGGGTCCGGTTGGGATGTCGGTGCAAGGGCCTCCAGGACGGCGGTGGCGGTGGCCACGCCGATACCGGGTACGGCGGTGATCTGGTCGACAGTTGCCTCCTTGAGGCGGGCAATCGATCCGAAGTGGGTGACCAGTGCCTTGCGCCGGTGCTCGCCCAATCCGGGCACCGAGTCCAGCGCCGATGCCGTCATCCGCTTGGATCGCTTGCTGCGATGGTAGGCGATCGCGAACCGGTGCGCCTCGTCGCGCACCCGCTGCAGCAGGTAGAGACCTTCGCTGTTGCGCGGCATGATGATCGGGTCCGGCTCCGAGGGCACCCAGATCTCTTCCAGCCGCTTGGCCAGCCCGATCACGGCGACGTCGGTGATGCCCAATTCTTCCAGCACCGCGCTGGCCGCGTTGACCTGCGGCGCCCCGCCGTCGACGACATACAGGTTGGGCGGATAGGCGAACCGGCGTGACTTACCCTCTGCCGTCAGTAGATTCGGGTCCTTCTGCTCGTTCAGGTGCCGCCAGAACCGGCGCCGGGTCACTTCGGCGATCGAGGCCACGTCGTCCGAGCGCCCCTCCCCCGCGGCCTCCCGGATGCCGAAGTGCCGGTAGTCCGACTTGCGTGGCAGGCCGTCCTCGAAGACCACCAGCGAACCGACAACGTCGGTGCCCTGCACATGGCTGATGTCGACACACTCAATGCGCAGCGGGGCCTCGGCCAAGCCCAGTGCTTCCTGGATGTTCTGCAGGGCAGCCGATCTGGCGTTGAAGTCGCCGGCGCGCTTCAACTTATGTTGCTGCAGTGCCTCTTTGGCGTTGCGTTGCACGGTCTCGGCCAGGGCACGCTTGTCGCCACGGCGCGGTACCCGCAGCGAGACCTTGGCGCCGCGCAGGCCAGACAGCCAGCTGGCCAGCTCGTCGTGATTGGACGGCAGGCACGGCACCAGCACGTCACGCGGCACCGGGTTGACCGATTCATCTGCCGCGCCGCCTAATTCGGCCTGCTCCCCGTAGAACTGGGTGAGGAACTGCTCGACCAACTGCTCGGCCCCGGTATCGCCGGGGTCGGCGGACTTCTCCACGATCCAGCCGCGCTGACCGCGGACCCGGCCGCCACGGACGTGGAAGACCTGCACCGCCGCCTCCAGCTCGTCGTCGGCGAAGGCCACCACGTCGGCATCGGTGCCGTCGCCGAACACCACGGCCTGCTTCTCCATGGCCCGCTTCAGCGCACCCAGGTCGTCTCGTAGCCGGGCCGCGCGCTCGAAGTCGAGTTCGTCGGAGGCCGCGTGCATCTGCTGCTCCAGTTCACGGGCGTACCGGTCGGTCTTGCCGGACAGGAAGTCGCAGAAGTCCATCACGATCTGTCGGTGTTGGTCCGCGCTCACCCGGCCCACACACGGCGCCGAGCACTTGTCGATGTAGCCCAGCAGGCAGGGACGGTCGATTTGGTTGTGCCGCTTGAACACTCCAGCCGAACAGGTGCGCGCCGGAAACACCCGGGTGAGCAGGTCCAGCGTCTCCCGGATCGCCCAGGCGTGTGAGTAGGGCCCGAAATACCGCACCCCCTTACGCCGGGGCCCGCGATACACCATGAGCCGGGGAAATTCTTCGTTGAGGGTGACCGCGAGCACCGGGTACGACTTGTCGTCGCGGTAACGGACGTTGAAGCGCGGATCGAATTCCTTGATCCAGTTGTACTCCAGCTGCAGCGCCTCGACCTCGGTGTTGACCACCGTCCACTCGACCTTGGCAGCGGTGGTCACCATCTGCCGGGTCCGCGGATGCAGGCTTGAGATGTCGGCGAAGTACGACGTCAAGCGGCTGCGCAGGCTCTTGGCCTTGCCGACATAGATGACGCGACCGTGCGTATCCCGGAACCGGTACACGCCCGGCTCGACCGGGATGGACCCGGGCGCGGGGCGGTATGAAGCGGGATCTGGCACGTACCCAGGCTAGTAGTCGGGTCGGACGGTCAGAAAAATGGGCAACTGCCGCGGGGCCGAGCTACCCCGAACGGTGCCTACTTCCCGTGCTGCAGCGCCAGGTCACGGGCAGCCGGCGGAGGGGGCGAATAGCCGGCCGCCCGCACCGCCCGCCGGCTACCGTCGAAGTGCAGGCGCCCACCGATAACGCTGACCAGCAGAACGGCCGGCACCGCGCTCCGGCGGAGCCGGAACATCAGCGGGTGTTCAGATCGGGCCGGTACCGCGCGAGCTGCTCGCGGACGGCGTCCATAGCCTCGACCGCGCGTTCCTTATCCACCGCCTGGATCGCCATCACCGGTATGTACTCGTCATCGGGCAGGTCGATCCTGGCCCAGCGGCTACCGGCGGGGAAGGACACCCCAACCAGGTCGGGCCAGCGAACCAGCCTGTCGCCCAGCAGGTTTCGCACCGAGATGCCAGCCGAACCGACCCGCAGCCGCGGCCGGGTCAGCAGCAGGACCGCGCCGGCCAGCACCACACCCAGGATCCACATGGCCACCTGGTCGGCCGTCTGGAAAACCACACCGGTGGATCCAATTTTCAGCATCAGACCGACCACGATGTGGGCCGCCAGGATCAGAAAGGCTGCAGCGTAGGCGAACAGCGGCGTCAAGCGGGGCCGGCAGACCAGATCCCAGGTCCCGGTTTCGTGGGCGGTCGTCATGACTGCGCCCGCAACTCACGCAGGGTCAGAGCGGTGGTCAAGGCCGCGGCGGCGGCCTGGGCGCCCTTGTCCTCGGCCGAGTCGGGAAGTCCGGCGCGATCCAGCGCCTGCTCCTCGGTGTTGGTGGTCAACACCCCGTTGGCCACCGGCGTGGAAGCATCCAGCGAGACCCGGGTCAGGCCCTGGGTCACGGCGTCACACACGTAGTCGAAATGCGGTGTCTGGCCGCGGATCACAACACCGAGCGCTACCACGGCGTCATGGCTGCGGGCCAACTCCTGTGCGACCACCGGGATCTCGATGGCACCGAGCACCCGGACCACCGTGGGATTGTCCACACCGGATCCGGTCGCCACCTTGCGGGCGCCGGCCAGCAGCGCGTCACAGATCTTGGTGTGCCACGTGCTGGCTACGATCGCGAGCCGTACACCCGACGCGTCCACCACCGGCATGTCGGGAACGCCGGCACCACCACTCATTTGCGCACGCTCATTTGTTACCGGTCACAGAGCACCGCCGAATTCACCGGGCAGATGCACAGACTCGTGGAAGTCGTCCAGGCCAGCCAGATCGTGACCCATCTTGTCGCGTTTGGTCATCAAATAGCGGATGTTCTCGGCGTTGGCCCGCACCGGCAGCGGCACTCGCTCGATGATGTGCAGGCCGTAGCCGTCCAGCCCGACCCGCTTGGCTGGATTGTTGGTCAGCAGCCGCATGGAACGAACCCCGAGATCAACGAGGATCTGCGCACCGATGCCGTAATCCCTTGCGTCGGCCGGTAATCCGAGCTTCAGGTTGGCATCGACGGTGTCCTCGCCGGCGTCCTGCAGCTGGTAGGCCTGCAGTTTGTGCATCAAACCGATGCCGCGGCCTTCGTGCCCACGCATGTAGAGCACCACGCCGCGCCCCTCGCGGGCGACCATGGCCATCGCCGCATCGAGCTGGGGCCCGCAGTCACACCGGCGCGAGCCGAACACGTCACCTGTCAGGCATTCCGAGTGCACCCGGACCAATACGTCGTCGCCCTCGGCGGTCGGCCCCGCGATATCGCCGCGCACCAGCGCGACGTGTTCGACGTCCTCGTAGATGCTGGCGTAACCGATGGCCCGGAACTGACCGTGCCGGGTCGGGATCCTGGCCTCGGCGATGCGCTGAATGTGTTTCTCGTGTTTGCGCCGCCACTCGATCAGGTCGGCGATGGTGATCAGGGCGAGCTGGTGTTCGTCGGCGAACACCCGCAGCTCGTCCGTCTGGGCCATCGCACCCTCGTCTTTTTGACTGACGATCTCGCAGATCGCTCCGGCGGGTTGCAGTCCGGCCATCCGGGCCAGGTCCACCGCGGCCTCGGTATGACCCGGCCGCCGCAACACACCGCCATCCTTGGCGCGCAGCGGAACGACGTGGCCCGGGCGCGTGAAATCCTCTGCGATACTTGCCGGGTCAGCCAGCAGCCGCATGGTGGTGGCTCGGTCGGAAGCTGAAATGCCCGTTCCCACACCGTTTCTGGCGTCGACGGTAACGGTGTAGGCGGTGCCGTGCTTGTCCTGGTTCACCGCGTACATCGGCAGCAGGCCCAACCGGTCGCAGATTTCGCCGGACAGCGGCACACACAGATAGCCCGAGGTGTAACGGACCATGAACGCGACGAGTTCGGGGGTGGCCTTCTCGGCGGCGAAAATCAGATCGCCTTCGTTCTCCCGATCCTCGTCGTCGATGACGACGACGGCCTTGCCCGCCGCAATGTCGGCAACCGCCCGTTCGACGGAGTCCAACCTCGTCATCGTTGTCACCTTGCTTTGAGACCCGCTACCTGCATTCAGTATGAACCACCACGCGGCCCCAGTTATTGCCCGTGGCCGACCAGCCTGCCTTCACGCGGCCGTCGCGACGCGAATTGTGAGCGATCCCACGTGTCCAGATGATTTCACTGAACGTCAGGCGCCGGCGGAGTCATCCTTGTGCTGCAGCAGCCGCTCGACATATTTGGCGATCACGTCCACCTCGAGATTCACCTGGGTACCGACCGGCGAGGTACCCAAGGTGGTCAGCTCGCGGGTGGTTGGAATCAGGGAGACCTCGAACCAGTCATAAGGGTCGGCGCCCAGGCCGGACACAGTGAGTGAGATGCCGTCCACGGTGATCGAACCCTTCTCCACCACATAACGGGCGACCGTTGCCGGCATCCGCACCCGCACCACTTCCCAGTGCTCAGACGGGGTACGGGACACGATCTCGCCGGTCCCGTCGACGTGGCCCTGCACGATGTGCCCGCCCAGGCGGCTGTTCACCGCCGCGGCGCGCTCCAGATTCACCCGGCTGCCGGGCCGCAACTCTCCGAGATTGGAACGGTTCAGCGTCTCGGCCATCACGTCGGCGCTGAACCGACCGTCGGACAGGACCTCGACGACCGTCAGGCACACCCCGTTGACGGCGATCGAATCGCCGTGTCCGGCGTCGGCGGTGACGACGGGACCGCGGATGATCAGTCGCGCGGCTTCGGCCAGCGCGTCCCGGCCGGTCACCTCTCCGAGTTCCTCGACAATTCCGGTGAACATCGCACCAGGTTAATGACTGTGCGGCCACCCCTGCACCCGCCTGGTTCCCAGGGCAGCCGATCGTCACCCTCTACGATGCAACGTATGCAGACCCCCCGACGACTCTTAGCCGTCCTCGCCATCCTGAGCGTCGCAATCACGCTCATCTCGGGGTGCACAATCAGCAAGAAGGCCAAGAGCGGTCCGCTTCCGGACCCCAACACATTGGTCAAGCAGGCCACCGAAGCCAGTAAATCGGTGAAAAGCGCACACATCGTGCTGACGGTGAACGGGAAGATTCCGGGACTGTCCATCAACTCGTTGTCCGGTGACCTGAACACCGAGCCCACCGCGGCCAAAGGGAACGTCAAGCTCACCTTCGCCGGATCCAATATCGACGCCGACTTCGTCGTCTTCGACGGGATCCTCTACGCCGCCCTGACGCCCAACAACTGGACGCCGTTCGGAAAGGCGTCGGACATCTACGACCCGTCGCAGATCCTGAGCCAGGACAAAGGCGTGGCCAACGTGCTGGCGAACTTCACCGACGCCAAGGCCGAGGGCCGCGACAACATCAACAACCAGCCGACCATCCGCATCAGCGGAAAGGTCAGCGCCGATGCCGTCAACGCGATTGCGCCGCCGTTCAGCGCCAGCGGGCCGGTCCCGACCACGCTGTGGATACAGGAGAACGGCGATCACCAACTGGCGCAGGCCAAACTGGAACGCACCCCAGGGAATTCGGTGCAGATGACGTTGTCCAACTGGGGCCAACAGGTCCAGGTCACGAAGCCGGAGGGCTCATGATCACGCAAACCGGACGCAGAGTCGCGATCACCGCGGGCAGCCTTGCGGTGCTGCTGGGTGCCCTCGACACCTATGTCGTGGTGACCATCATGCGCGACATCATGAACAGCGTCGGCATCCCGCTGAACCAACTGCAGCGGATCACCTGGATCGTGACGCTGTATCTCCTGGGCTACATCGCCGCGATGCCGCTGCTGGGCCGGGCTTCCGACCGGTTCGGGCGCAAGTTCGTCCTGCAGGCCAGCTTGGCCTTGTTCATCGTCGGCTCGGTGGTGACCGCGCTGTCAGTGACGCTCGGCAACTGGAATCCGGAGTTCGGCGAATACATGGTCGATCCCAATCCCAACCGGGCCTTCTACATCCTGATCATCGGGCGCACCATTCAGGGCATCGCCAGCGGCGCCTTGTTGCCGGTCACGCTGGCGCTGGGCGCCGACCTATGGGCTGAACGGAACCGGGCCGGAGTCCTGGGCGGTATCGGTGCCGCGCAGGAACTCGGCAGCGTGCTGGGTCCGCTCTACGGCATCTTCATCGTGTGGTTGTTCCACGACTGGCGCGACGTGTTCTGGGTCAACGTTCCGCTGACGCTGATAGCGATGGTGATGATCCATTTCAGCCTGCCGTCGCACGATCGCAGCACTGATCCGGAGAAAGTCGACGTAGTCGGCGGCTTGCTGCTAGCCCTCGCATTGGGTCTCGCGGTGATCGGGTTGTACAACCCCAATCCCGATGGCCATCAGGTGCTGCCGAGCTACGGAATTCCGATGGTGATCGGCGCGGTGGTGGTCGGAGTGTTGTTCTTCGTCTGGGAATGGCAGGCCCGGACCCGCCTGATCGAGCCGGCCGGGGTGCACTTCCGCCCGTTCCTGGCCGCGCTGGGTACCTCGGTCTGCGCGGGCGCGGCGCTGATGGTGACGCTGGTGAACGTGGAGCTCTTCGGCCAGGGTGTGCTGGGGATGGACCAGATCAGCGCGGCGGGCCTGTTGCTGTGGTTCTTGATCGCCCTACCCATCGGAGCGTTGCTCGGCGGCTGGGTCGCCACCCGCGTCGGCGACCGCCTCGTGGCCTTTGCCGGATTGCTGATCGCCGGCGCGGGATATTGGCTGATCTCGTTCTGGCGAGGCGACCTGATGTCCAAGCAGCACAGCATATTCGGGCTGTTTTCGTTGCCGGCGGTACACACCGACCTATTGGTGGCCGGCCTGGGGCTGGGCTTGGTGATCGGTCCGCTGTCCTCGGCTGCACTGCGGGTGGTTCCGGCTGCTCAGCACGGCATCGCTTCGGCGTCGGTGGTAGTGGCGCGGATGACCGGCATGCTGATCGGGGTGGCCGCCCTGACCGCCTGGGGACTGTATCGGTTCAACCAGATCCTGGCCGGCTTCCCGAAGATACCCAGCGACACGCCACCGTGGGAGGTGGCGACCCTCAAGGGTGACCAGTCGCGGCAGGCATTCGAAACGATGTACGGCGACATCTTCACCGTCACCGTGGGAATCTGTGTGCTCGGGGCATTGCTGGGGCTGTTGATCAGCCGCCGCGGGGAGCACGCGGACGAGCAGGAACCGGAGGCTATCGAGCAGCCGGTCGCGGAGCCCCAGCCGTCTGTCGCTACCGAGCCACCAGGCTGAGCAGCAGGTCCGGGCCGACCTGCTCGACACTGTCGTACTGCCAACGCAACGCGTGCGCCATGCTGGACACCCCGACGTCGTCCACAGCGGTCACCGGACCGCCCAGCAGGATCGGGGCGACGTAGGCCAGGATCCGGTTGATCGCACCGGCCCGCAGAAACGCGCCGGCCAGCGTCGGGCCGCCTTCCAGCAGCACATCGGTGCGGTCGGCCAGTGCCCGGAGAACCTCGACGGGGTCGTTGGTGCGGATCACCATCGTGCGTGAATCGTCGTTGAGCACCTTGGCATCCGGCGGTATCTCCCGTTTGCCGACTACTACCCGCAACGGCTGCTGCGGAGCCAGCGAACCGTCGGGCAGGCGGGCCGTCAGCGCCGGATCGTCGGCTAGCACGGTGCCCGTGCCGACGATGATCGCGTCGGCCAGGGCACGCCGCCGGTGCAGGTCCGCGCGGGCGGCCTCACTGCTGATCCACTGGCTGGATCCGTCGGCGGCGGCGCTGCGGCCGTCGATGCTGGTGGCGTACTTCCAGGTCACGTGCGGCAAGCCGGTGCGCTGCTTGTGCAACCATTCGCGCAGCGGGCCGGCGGCTACGTGGTCGGCCATGATGCCCGAACGCACCTGCACCCCCGCCGCCGTCAGCCGGCCGGCCCCGCCACCGGCGATGCCGTTGGGGTCGTTGACGCCGAAGATCACCGTGCCGACCCGGGCTTCGATGAGCGCGTTCACGCAGGGCGGCGTCTTGCCGAAGTGGTTGCACGGCTCCATGGTGACCACCGCGATACCCCCGGCGGCCAACCCACCGGCCCGACGCAGCGCAATCACCTCCGCGTGGTCGCCGCCGGCCGGTTGCGTGGCACCGACACCGACCACCCGGCCCTCCTGATCCACGATGACGGCACCGACCGGCGGATTCGGGTACGTGGTGCCCTTGACCTGGTAGGAGTGCTCGATCGCGAGGCGCATGGCCTCCTCGATGCTCTTGACCTGCTCCACGCTGCTCACGAGCCGCTCACTTCTCGGAGATGGGGGGACGCCAGACTCGCCTGGCGCCGCAGGGCTGCGACCGCGGCGGCCGGATCGTCGGCGCCGTAGACCGCCGACCCCGCCACGAAGCAGTCCACGCCCGCCTCGGCCGCCGCCTCGATGGTGTCCTCGTTGATGCCGCCGTCGATCTCGACCAGGATGCGCAACTCCCCCGCATCCACCATCTTGCGGACCGTGCGCACCTTGCTGAGCACCTCCGGAATGAAGCTCTGTCCGCCGAAGCCGGGCTCGACGGACATGATCAGCAGGGTGTCGAACTGCGGCAGGATGTCCAGGTAAGGGCCCAGCGGCGTCTTGGGCTTCACACTGATCCCAGCCTTGGCGCCCGCGGCGCGGATGTCCCGAGCGACCCCGGTCGGGTTGTCGGTGGCCTCGGCGTGGAAGGTGACGTTGTAGGCGCCGGCTTCGGCGTACGGCGGCGCCCAGCGGTCCGGGTTCTCGATCATCAGGTGGCAGTCCACCGGGATGTCGGTGTGGGTCAGCAGACTCTCCACAACCGGCAACCCGATGGTGAGGTTGGGCACGAAGTGGCCGTCCATCACGTCGACGTGTAGCCAGTCGGCGCCGCGCACCGCGGCGGCTTCGTCGGCGAGCCGAGCAAAGTCCGCTGCCAGCATCGACGGCGCGATCAGGGGCGGTCCCCCCATACCAGACATGAGCGACACACTACTGGCGGCGCAGCGCGGCTGCGAACATTGCGTCGGTGCCGTGTCGGTGCGGCCACAGCTGTACGTAGGGGCCCGCTCCGAGGTCCCCGGCCGGCTCGAACAGCGGCCGCGTGTCCAGTGCTTCCACCGGGTGCCGACGCAGCGCGTCGGCGACCACTCCGACCGTCTCGGCCAGGTGCGGCGAGCAGGTCGCATACAGCACCAACCCGCCCGGCCGGGTCAGCGAGATCGCGGCCGCCAGCAGCTCACGCTGCAGCTTGGCCAGCGCGGGCACGTCCGACGGCTGCCGCCGCCAGCGCGCCTCCGGCCGACGCCGCAACGCGCCCAACCCGGTGCACGGGACGTCGACGAGCACCCGGTCGAAACCCGGTTCCAGATCGCTGTGGCGCCCGTCTACCCGCAGCACCTCGACGGGCAACCCGCGGGTGTTCTCGACCACCAGATCCGCGCGATGCGGTGCCGGCTCCACCGCGGTCACGGTGGCCCCGGCCGATGCCCCGAGGGCCGCCAGCAGCGCGGTCTTCCCGCCCGGTCCGGCACACAGATCAAGCCAGCGGCCCGCATCTCGGTCGACCGGAGCCAGCGTCACGGCTTGTGCCACCAACTGGCTGCCTTCGTCTTGAACGAGAGCCTGGCCGTCCCGAACCGGCGCGAGCCCGCCCGGGTCTCCGCCGGGCAGATACACCGCGTACGGCGAGTACCGGCCGACGGTGCCGCCGACCGAGTCAGCCAGCGCCGCAGCGGTGAGCACCCCCGGACGGGCCGCCAGATGCACCTGCGGCCGTTCGTCGTCACTGGCCAGCACGGCATCCAGTTCCCCGGCCGCAGCACCGAGCGCGTCGGCGAAGGCCTGCGCGATCCAGCGCGGGTGGGCGTGCACGAACGCCGCATGCCCGACCGGATCGTTGTGGGGCGCCAGTTCTACGACCCAGGATTGCTCGTCCCGAGCGGCGATGGTGCGCAACACGCCGTTGACGAAACCTGCTCGCGCCGAATCAAATTCGATGCCAGCCTGGTCGACGGTGGTGGATACCGCGGCGTGTGCGTCCACCCGGGTCCGCAGCAGCTGATAGCTGCCCAGCCGAAGTAAATCGAGCAGCACCGGGTCGATGGTGTCCGGCGCCCGCCCGGCGGCAGCGCCGATGACGGCGTCGAGCAGGCCTCGGGCGCGGCAGGTGCCGTAGGTGAGCTCGGTGGCGAATGCGGCGTCGCGACCGGTGATTCCGCGCTCGCGCAGCAGCGCCGGCAGCACCAAGTTGGCATAGGCGTTGCGCTCGCTCACCGCTCGCAACGCGTCGAACGCGGCACGCCGGGCCGGATCCAGCGGCTTGCGGCGGGGCCCCGGGCCCGGTTCTGCGATGCCTGCCGCGGCGCTTTGCGGTCGGGCCGATTCCGGTGCGGCTTGTCTTGGCCTTGCCTCATGACGCCCTGATCGCGGGGGCGAGCCGGGCCCCGCGGGCCCAGTCGGCGGCATTCATAGGTTTCTTACCGGGCGGCTGAATCTCCCCCAACCGCACCGGTTCCGAAGCGGTGCCGACCCATACGCTCTGCCGGTCGGCCCGGATCGCACCGGGCGGCAGCGGTTCGGTTGATGAATCTAATTGCACAGGGCCAATTTTCACGCGCAAGTCCCCGATCAGGGTCCAGGCGCCAGGGTTAGGCGTGACGGCACGGATGCGCCGCTCAACCACCTGAGCCGGGAGGTCCCAACGCACCCGCGCCTGCTCGACGGTGATTTTCGGCGCCATGCTGACCCCTTCGGCCGGTTGCGGGCGTGGCGTCAGCGTCCGGTCTTCGATTCCGTCCAGCGTGGTGGACAGCAGTGCGGCGCCCGAATCCGCAAGCCGCGCAAGCAGATTGCCGGCGGTGTCGGTCGGTCGGATCGTCTCGGTGACCACGCCGTATACCGGCCCGGAGTCCAGGCTCGGCTCGATCTGGAACGTGGTGGCCCCGGTGATCGTGTCTCCCGCGGCGATCGCCGCCTGCACCGGAGCCGCACCGCGCCAGGCCGGCAGCAAGGAGAAGTGCAGGTTGACCCAGCCGTGCGGCGGCACAGCGAGCAGTTCGCGGCCAAGCAGTGCGCCATAGGCCACGACCGCGCAGCACTGCGGCGCGAGGTCTGACAACTCGGCCACGAACTCCGGGGAGTTCGGGCGCGACGGACGCAGCACCGGGATGCCCCGTTCGAGCGCCTCGCGGGCCACCAGAGAGGGTTCCGGCTTGCCCCGCCGTCCCGACGCAGCGTCGGGCCTGGTCAGCACGGCAACGACGTCGTGGCGGGGCGATTCGATCAGACGACGCAGCGCGGGCAGCGCGGGTTCGGGGGTGCCGGCGAAGACGATGCGCACCGGCACAGTCTAGGCGGGTGAGATTCACAGGTCCTGCAATGTTTCCTATGCATACTGTGTCTCTATAGAACATTTTGCCTTCAGGAGGACCGATGACTATCGCAACAAACACCCATCCGAACGAGTCGCTCGCCGCCACCCACCGGGCAATGTGGGCGCTCGGCGATTACCCGCTGATGGCCGAAGAGGTGATGGCGCCGCTCGGTCCCATCCTGGTAGCTGCGGCGGGCATCAGACCGGGCGTCCGGGTGCTTGACGTCGCCGCCGGCTCGGGAAACATCTCGCTGCCCGCCGCGGCGGTTGGTGCGAGAGTCGTTTCCACCGACCTCACCCCGGAGTTACTGCAGCGCTCGGCGGCGCGTGCCGCCCAGCAAGGCCTGACCCTGCAGTACCGGGAAGCCAATGCTCAATCACTACCGTTCCGCTCCAACACCTTTGACACGGTGATCTCGGCGATCGGAGTGATGTTCGCGCCGGACCACCAACGCGCCGCCGATGAGCTGGTTCGGGTGTGCCGGCCCGGTGGGACCATTGGGCTGATCAGCTGGACCCACGAAGGATTCTTCGGCCGGATGCTGGCGACGATTCGCCCCTATCGGCCGAGCCTGTCGTCGGCGTTACCGCCGTCGGCGCTGTGGGGTCGGGAAGCCTATATCGGCGGGTTGCTGGGCGATCGCGTCGTGGGCGTCACGGCGTCCCGTGGGCAGCTCGAGGTCACCCGGTTCGACACCGCCGCGGCGGTACACGACTACTTCAAGAACAACTACGGGCCGACGATCGAGGCCTACACCAACATCGCGGGCAACACGGTGCTGACCGCCGAGCTGGACGCCCAACTCATCGAGCTCGCCGACGAATACCTCACGAACGGCGTGATGCAGTGGGAGTACCTGCTGCTCACCTGCCAGAAGGGCTAGCGTGCAGCCCGGCGCTTATATCTCGTCGAGTCCGATATGGGCGTCGGGTTCCCCGCCTGCGGTGGTGAACGACGTCAGCGCGCGCACCAGTCCTTGGCGTTCGGCCGCCGGCATCTGCTCGACGATGCGAGCGATTTCGGCGCGCCGGTAGGCCGTCACCTTCGCGACCACTTCGCGGCCGCGCTTGGTCAGCGCCGCGAGGAGCTCACGCCGCGAGGTCGGGTGCGGCAGCCGGTCGATCATGCCCGCGCCCACCAGCCGATCGACCATCCGGCCGGTCGCGGACGGCTGCACCCCCAACAGGGTCGCAAGGGTGGCCAGGTTAATCGGACCCCGATTGGACAGGATCACCAGCGTGCGGAACTGAGGAATGGTCAGACTGTCATCGACCTGGGCAATGGAATGCGCGGAGATGCCGACCAACAAACGCGACGCGGTCAGCAACGCATCGGTGATCATGTCGAGCGACTCGTCGGCCGTCGTCAGGTTCTCGGTTGCCATTGGCGCCCCCTTCCCCGGAGCTTCGCTAGCGGGGCGAAGCATAACAGCGCTCTACTATCGTAGGCATTGATTGTTTCCTAGGTGTATCGATATGCGCAACGTCACCCAATGTGTAACGGGTCGATCTGCACTCGGACGGGCGCCTGGGTTTGTCTGGCGCTGAGCACACCGACCGCCGCGCGCAACGCCGCCGCCAGCCGTAGGCCCTGGTCTCGACGCACCCGCACAAGCATCCGGATCACCGTGACATCGGCAGCCATGCCTGCCGGGCGGCGCGCGCCCGCGGGCAGGTCGACCGGGCCCAGTAGCTCAGCGTCTAATCCCTCCTGCTGGGGCAGCCGCGCCTGATCTAACAGGGCAGTCACCGCGTCGGCAGGGCCGTCAAGGGCGGCGATGTGCACAGTCGGTGGCAGGCCCACCTCGGCGCGGGCGGTGAGTTCGCCGTCGGCGTGACCGACCGGGTCCCATCGGATCAGCGATTGCACTGTGGGAAGCGAGGATTCGGCCACCACGATCACTACGCCACCGTCACGCCGGGACCGCACCAGTGCGGCCGCGCTCATCCAGCGCCATAGGGCATCCTCGGCCGCACGCAGATCCTGCCGGCCCAGCAGCGCCCAGGTGTCGAGCAACAGGGCCGCCCCGTACCCGTCCGCCGCGCATGGTTCGGCGCCCGGCGTGGCCACCACCAATGCGGGCTTGTCGGGCACCTCCGAGACGACGGCGTCACCGGCCGACGTCACGACCGGCGTACCGGGGAAGGCCCGACCGAGTTCTTCGGCGGTGCGGCGCGCACCGACGACGACGGCCCGCACGGCATCCGACCCGCACCGCGCGCAGCGCAGCGCCGGGTCGACCCGGCCACACCACCGGCATGCCGTACTGGCTTCCCGCTCGAGCAATGCCAATGGGCCGGTGCAGTGCCGGCAGCGGGCAATTGCACGGCAGCGCCCGCAGGCCAGCGAGGGCACATACCCCCGGCGTGGCACCTGAACCAGGACCGGCGCGCCGGCGTCCAGCGCGGATCGCGCGGCGCGCAAGGCGATGGACGGCAGCCGCGCGGTCCGCGCCGCCGCGTCTCGCTCGTCCGCGTAACCGCTGTCATCCAGGGCGACCACCCGCGGCGTCTGGGCCCGAACCACCGGCCGGGCCGCGACGATGTCGTGCGCCCACCCGCTGCGCACCAATGCCTGAGCCTCGGCGGTGCGGGCGTAGCCGCCGATCAGTGCCGCGCAGCGCGCCTGATGCGCGCGCAGCATCGCCACCTCGCGGGCGTGCGGATACGGTGCCCGCGGCTCGGCCAGGTTGTCGTCGGCGTCGGACCAGACCATGACCAGCCCGAGTTCGCTGACCGGCGCGAATACCGCGCTACGGGTCCCGAGGACCACGCGCGCGCTGCCCCGCAGCACCGCCAGCCATCGCCGGTAACGGGCGGCAGGCCCGAGCCCCGCGGACAGGGCCACCACGCTGTCCTGGCCCACCCGAGCGACGGTCGCTTGCCACAACGCGTCGAGGTCGCGCTGGTCCGGCACGATCGCCAGGACCGATCGCCCCGCCGCCACGGTCTGCGCGGCCGCCTCGGCAAACCGGTCCACCCACTTCTCGCCCGGCAGCGCCTGCCACACCGCGCGGGCCGCCCGGGACTCGGCCAACGCGGCCAGGAACGGGCCACCGCGGTTGTAGGTTTCCCAACCCGCCGGGTCAACGCGCGCCACCAGCGGCCGCGGCACCGCTGTGAACTGCTCCTTTTCCACCCGAGCGTGCCGCGGAGGCACCGCCAGCCGCAATACGTCCGGGCGGGTGCCGGCGTAGCGTGCCGCGACGGCTTCGGCCAGCCGACGGATTTCCGGCGTGAGGACCGGCTCCGCGGATACCACTCGATCGAGCCAGCCAAGCTTGCCCTGGTGGTCGGTGTCGTTGCGCCGCTCCAGCACGAACGCGTCGACCAGCCGGCCGTGGAAGCGCACCCGCACCCGCACACCCGGTTGGGCGTCATCGGACTGTTCGGGGGGCACCAGATAGTCGAAGTCCCGATCGAGGTGCGGCACCGAGAGCATGGGCAGCACCCGAGCTATCGGCTCCACCTCTGCCGTGGCGCCGGCGGAACCACCAGACACGCTGGACCGCAACACATTTTTAGTCAATGTGGGCACACCGTAGCTGCACCGACCGACGATCAGCTCTCGGCGGTGTCTGGAACGCTTTCGCGGTGGTCGGCCAGGTCATCGCGCCCGAAGAAGAAGCCGGCCGTGATCAGGATTTCCGCGGCGGCGTAGGACCACCAGATCGGCACCGCCAGCGCCTCGTTGCCCAGGATGAACCTGCTGATCGCGATCATCGAGTCCGACGCCGCGAAGCAGACCGCACCGACCGCGGTCCAGATGGTGGGCAGGCGGGCCAGCAGCGCCGCGCACACCATCGCGCTCAGGACGGCGATGTAGACCGTTACCGGGATCGTCAGATTCTCCTTGCCGGTGTTCAGGTGTGGCCAGAACCAGACCAGCATCGAGGCGGTCGCCAGGACCATTACCACCGCTGCCGTGACGCGGGTACGCGACGGCGCGGCGTGTGGCAACAGCGCACCGAGAAAACAGATGTGGGCCAGCAGGAACGAGCCCAATCCCAGCACGAACGACATCGCCCACCAGGGCAGGGCCAACAGCCAGTCCCCGGCGGCGGAGAACAGCAACGCGGGCACCAACCACCGCCGCTCCCGGGCTACCGGGTGTGCGGCCGCTGCGACCGTGAGCAGCAGCGCCATCGACGCCTTGAACAGCGGTTGCAGTACCCAGTGCCCGGTCAGTTCGCTGCCCGGCGGCGTGCGCAGCGCAATTACCGTCAAGTACACGCCGTAGGCGATGCCCGCCCAGCAAGCAGCCACCCATGCGCCGACCATCAGGCGCGATGCGTACGGTACCTCCATGCCCAGTTTGGACAACACCGCCGATGAGCGCCCCGGAGTCGATCCCATCCTGCTGAAGGTACTGGATGCGGTTCCGTTTCGGCTATCAACCGAGGATGGAATCGTCGCAGTTCGGCAGCGGTTGCGGGACCTGCCGCGCCGGCCGCTGCACCCCGAACTTCGGGTCGAGGACCGCAAGATCGACGGCCCGGGCGGACCGATCGCCATTCGGATTTATTGGCCGCCAAACGAATCCGATACTGCACCGGTGGTGTTGTTCTTCCACGGCGGCGGCTTCGTGATGGGCGATTTGGACACCCATGACGGCACGTCGCGCCAGCATGCCGTCGGCGCGGACGCCATCGTCGTGTCCGTCGACTACCGCCTGGCGCCGGAGCACCCTTACCCTGCCGCGATCGAGGATGCTTGGGCCGCAACGAAATGGGTGGCCGACCACGGGCCTGAGATCGGCGCCGACACCGCACGTATCGCGCTGGCCGGGGACTCGGCCGGCGGCACGATCGCGGCGGCGATCGCTCAGCAAGCCCGCGACGAAGGCGCGCCGCAGATTGTTTTCCAATTACTTTGGTACCCCTCGACGATGTGGGATCCGACACTGCCGTCGTTCACCGAGAACGCCAGCGCGCAGATCCTGGACGCCAGGGCCATCGCCGACTTCTCCCGTTGGTACGCAGGCGATGTCGACATGTCCAACCCGCCGGCGGCCATGGCGCCAGGTCGCGCCGATGACCTCGCCGACCTGCCCGCTGCCTACATCGCCGTCGCCGGGTACGACCCGCTGCGGGACGACGGCATCCGCTACGGCGAGTTGCTGGCGGCGGCCGGTGTCCCGGTGCAGGTGCACAACGCCGAGACGATGGTGCACGGTTACGTCGGTTATGCGGGTGTGGTGCCCGCCGCTACCGCCGCGATGGACCGTGGGTTAACGGCGTTGCGCGTTGCGCTACACGGACAGTGACGGGATTGCGTACGGTATTTGCATGACGCAGTCCACGTCTGGCCGAGCCGAAATCGATCCCCTACTGAAGATGCTGCTCGACGCAGTGCCGATGACCTTCACCGCGTCCGACGGCGTCGAGGTGGCCCGAGCACGCCTGGCCGCGCTGAAGGCGCCGCCCGAGCTGTTGCCCGATCTGCGAATCGAGGACCGGCGCATCGGTTATGGGGAGCATGAGGACATCCCGGTGCGGATCTACTGGCCACCTACCGCGGCGCAGGAGGATCTGCCGGTGGTCGTCTTCTACCACGGTGGCGGATGGGCGCTCGGCAGCCTGGACACTCACGACCACGTCGCACGAGCCCATGCGGTGGGCGCGGAGGCCATCGTGGTGTCGGTGGACTACCGGCTCGCGCCCGAACACCCGTTCCCGGCCGGCGTCAACGACAGCTGGGCAGCTTTGCGGTGGGTCGGCGAGAATGCGGGCGAACTCGGCGGTGACCCCAACCGCATTGCGGTGGCCGGTGATTCGGCCGGCGGCAATATCTCGGCCGTGATGGCTCAGCTCGCCCGGGACGCCGGCGGGCCGAACCTGGTTTTCCAACTGCTGTGGTATCCGTCCTGCATCGGCGATCGGACGCTGCCGTCGTTCACCCAGAACGCCACCGCGCCCATCCTGGACGGCGACGTCATCGACGCGTTCTTGCAGTGGTACATCCCCGAGCTCGACCTGAGCGACTACACCACGCTGCCGGCCAATCTGGCACCGGGCAACGGTGAGCTGTCGGGTCTACCGCCGGCCTTCATCGGCACTGCGGAACACGATCCACTGCGCGACGACGGTGCACGCTATGCCGAATTGCTCACGGCCGCGGGGGTTCCCGTGGAGTGGAGCAACGAACCCAACATGGTGCACGGCTATGCCAGCTTCGCCCTGGTGGTGCCGGCCGCCGCGGAAGCCACCAATCGCGGGCTCGCGGCGCTGAAGAAGGCGCTGTATCCGTAGCTCGGCCCAGCCGGCCGGGCAGTATCTTGGGGTAAACCCGCCGACAAGGGATAGCGCCATGCCTACCGTGCCCGATCACCACGTCCTCATCGTCGGCGCCGGATTCTCCGGCATCGGCAGCGCAATCAAACTCGATCAAGCGGGGTTCACCGACTACCTCGTCGTCGAAGCCGGCGACGGGGTGGGCGGCACCTGGCACTGGAACACCTACCCCGGCATCGCCGTAGACATCCCGTCGTTCTCCTACCAGTTCTCCTTTGAGCAGAGCCCGAACTGGTCGCGCACCTATGCCCCCGGCGGCGAACTCAAGGCGTACGCCGAGCACTGCGTCGACAAGTACGGCATCCGATCGCGGATCCGGTTCAACACCAAGGTCATCTCCGCCGAATTCGACGACGAGCACGGCTGGTGGCGCATACAGACCGACCCCGGTGGCGAGATCACCGCCAGGTTCCTGATCAGCGCCAGCGGCGTGCTGACCGTGCCGAATCTGCCCGACATCGACGGGGTCGACTCATTCGACGGCATCACCATGCACACCGCGCGGTGGGACCACAGCCAAGACCTGACCGGCAAGCGGGTCGCGATCATCGGAACCGGCGCTTCGGCGGTGCAGGTGATTCCGGAGATCGCGCCGATCGTCTCCCAGCTCACCGTGTTTCAGCGGACGCCGATCTGGTGTTTCCCGAAGTTCGACGTGGCACTGCCGACCGCGGCCCGCCTCGCGATGCGGATACCGGGCGGCAAGGTGGTGCAGCGGCTGCTCAGCCAGGCCTTCGTCGAGTTGACCTTTCCGATCTCGGCGCAATATTTCACGGTGTTTCCACTGGCCAAGAGGATGGCGTCCGCGGGTCGCCGCTACCTCCGCCAGCAGGTGAACGACCCCGAAGTGCGCGAGAAACTCACCCCGCAATACGCCGTGGGCTGCAAGCGTCCCGGCTTCCACAACACCTACCTGTCGACGTTCAACCGTGACAACGTCCGGCTGGTGACCGAACCGATCGACAAGATCACCCCGGGCGCAGTGGCCACCACCGACGGCGAGAACCACGACATCGACGTGCTCATTCTGGCGACCGGTTTCAAGGTGATGGACACCGACAATGTGCCCACCTATGCCGTGACCGGTAGCGGCGGCCGGTCGTTGAGTCGCTTCTGGGACGAGCATCGCCTGCAGGCCTACGAGGGAGTCAGCGTCCCCGGGTTCCCGAACATGTTCACCGTGTTCGGCCCCTACGGCTATGTCGGGTCCTCGTATTTCGCGCTGATCGAGACCCAGACCCATCACATCGTGCGCTGCCTCAGCCGGGCGCGCCGCGAGGGTGCCACCCGCGTCGAGGTAACGGAGCAGGCGAACAGCCGGTATTTCGCCGAGATGATGCGCAAGCGCCACCGGCAGATCTTCTGGCAGGACAGTTGCCGGCTGGCCAACAGCTACTACTTCGACAAGAACGGGGATGTCCCGCTGCGGCCCACCACCACCGTCGAAGCATATTGGCGCAGTCGGAGATTCGATCTGGACGACTACCGGTTCAGCGCCTGAGCTCTCATTTGCGGCCCTGCAGGATCCCTTCCATATTCCATTCGGCCAGCGCGGTGATGGTCATAAAGGGGTTGCAGCCGAGATAGCCCGGCAACAGTGACGCGTCGTTGACGTACAACTTGGTATAGCCCTTGACTCTGCCGTAGCCGTCGGTCGCCCTGCCCCGCACCACCCCGCCCATGGGGTGAACGGTGTTGGGTGCAAAGACTTTTCCCTCGAACAGGTCGTCCCGGTAGTCCACGCCGTTGGCGTGGGTGACCCTGTCGAACACTTTCGCCGCCCGCACACGCAGATGTTCGGTGTGGCCTTCTGGCCAGTCGATACCAATCGAATCGGAGGCGCCGTTGTAAACGATGTCGGCACGATCGCCGGTGCGGACCATGACGTAGTAACCGAGCGCATAGGTCTCCACCGGAAGCGGCAGCGAGAACATGCTGGCATACACCGGATTGTCCGGGTCGTCGCGGCCGTCGAGGTTTATCATTCCGAGCAGCGACTGTCGGGTGCCGGCGGGATCACCGGGTTGCAGCATGTGAGCGACCATGATGTCACCGTTGTTGCCGTAACCACGGCCGATCTCCTCGCTGAGGTCCGGCAGTGTCCCCCTCTCACGCGCCCGCAGCAGCAGCTCGGCGGTGCCCAGCACCCCGGCACTGAGATACAGTTCGTCGCAGCCGATTTCGTCGCGGCGGAGTTCCTTGCCGAACCGGTCGATCTCGCGCGTGGTTATCACGTACTCACCGGATCGCTCGCGACGGATTCCGGTGACCTCCGTCAGCGGCTTGAGGGTGACCTTGCCGGTTGCCAGCGCCGCGGCGATGTAGGTCTGATCGACGCTACCGAACCGGCCGTAGTTGTTGCCGTACTGCTGTTCGAAATCGAGTGCCGATCGTGGAACCTGGCCCGCCTCTTCCCTTCTCATGTAGTCGAACGAGTAGGCGCTGCCGTTGTAGTCGACGCCGTAACCCGCCGCCGCCGCGTATTGTCGTCCCACCCTTGCGTATTGGAACCAAGGCGTCTGCTCGAACCAGTCCATGTCGCGATAGCTGATGCGCAGCATGTTCTTCGCGCGTTCGACGTACGTCCCCAGGAAAACCGAGGGGTCGATGTCAGGGAACGCGGCGCGCACTTGCGCCGCGGTGGGTATCGCGGCGATGGCGGCGTTGACCAAAGACCCGCCGCCGACACCCATTCCGCGGAACACCGTGTGGGCGCCGTGCGCCACCTTGTCGCAAATGCCTGCCTGCACCGGCTGTTGCGACGGCGCATGCTTGGCGACCTGCTCCATCGAGACGCCGCGGAACGACGGGACCAGACTGGGTGGGACGTCGGTGAACCAGCCCGCTCGGTTGTCGGCGGGCAGCATGCGCGAAAAGCGTTTTCCGTCGGTGTCGGCGGCGTCCCACCACCTCCCACGCTCCAGAACCAAGGTCTCGATGCCGGCCTGGCCCAGTCGTAGAGCGGAGACTCCGCCGGCGTAACCGCTGCCGACGACAATCGCCCGATAGTGCACCCTGGGCCGGGCACCAACCTGATCGCGGCGCATGGCCACTTCGATGGCACCCGTCCCGACCGCACCCACGGCGATCCCAGCCGCCGCCCCCAGAAACCGTCGCCGCGAAAAAGTGGCCCGTGCCATCTCCGTCTGGCCCATTACCGCCCCCAAGCTAGCCAACCATTGTTAACCAAACTCAGGTTTAAGCGTACTCTAGGTATGGGAATAGCGTTTCCTATGGGCGGGGAGACAGCATTAAAGGCAAAGTTACAGTCATGTGAATGGCATTTGCGGCCGAGTGCTGCAAAGGCGGACTGGAGGGATCCCAAGCGATACCTCTGGCTGTTGGGCGCGGCGGTCCCGGGATTGGTCGAGGTGTCGTGGCTCTTGGTCTGGGTCTCCGGACTCGGCGTGTTTTGGTGGCTGGGCCCTCTGCTGGCATTCGGGGTGATCCCCGTTCTCGACCATCTGATCGGGCCGGATGCCACCAGTCCCCCGGACAGCGCGCTGGCGCGGCTGGAGAACGATCGCTACTACCGCTGGGTCACGTATCTCTACCTGCCCAACCAGTACGGGTCGGTGGTCCTGGCCTGCTGGCTCTGGAGCGGGGGCGGTTGGGTCGCAATGTCTTTCGTCGACAAACTGGGTCTAATGCTGACCGTCGGGCTGATTGGTGGCCTGGCCATCAATGCTGCCCACGATCTCGGCCACACCCGCGAGCAGTCGGAACGTCGCCTGTCCAAGATCGCGTTGGCGCAGACGTGCTACGGACACTTCTACGTCGAACACAACCGCGGACACCACGTCCGGGTGGCGACACCGCAAGATCCCGCCAGCGCGCGATTCGGCGAGAGCCTCTATGCGTTCATTCCCCGCTCGGTCCTCGGCGGAGTGCGCTCCGCGTGGAAACTCGAGAGCCAACGGCTGGCGAGGATTGGCAAGTCGCGTTGGACTCCTCGCAATGAGGTGCTCAATGCCTGGCTGATCAGTGCGGTTCTGTTCACCGTGCTGGCAGTGTGGTTTCGACCCGTCGTGCTGCCCTGGCTCGTCGGGCAGGCGGTGATCGGCATCGGGCTGCTGGAGACGGTCAACTACACCGAGCACTACGGGCTGCGGCGCAGACTGCTGCCCAGCGGTCGATACGAGCGGGTGCGGCCGTCGCACAGCTGGAACAGCAACACGGTGATCGCGAATGTCTTTCTGCTCCATTTGCAGCGGCACTCGGACCATCACGCCAACCCGCTGCGTCGGTACCAGGCGCTGCGTGGCGTGGAGGAGGCGCCGCAACTGCCTACGGGCTACAGCGCGATGGTACTGCTCGCCATGCTGCCGCCGGTTTGGCGGCGTGTGATGGATCCGCGAGTGCTGGCCTTCTACCAGGGCCGGATCGAGTTGACGGCACTGAAGCCGGAACGGTTGCCGGCAACGCTACGCTCACACTGTGGCGAAAGAATTTTCGCGAATCGACGACTCGCTCCGCGACTTCATTGCTGAACAGGCCATGTTCTTCGTGGCGACCGCGCCCAGCGAGGGTGGCCGAGTCAACCTCTCGCCCAAGGGATACAGCGACACGTTCGCCGTGCTGGACGACCACACCGTCGCCTACCTCGACCTGTTCGGCAGCGGCGTCGAAACGATCGCCCACCTGCGTGACAACGGGCGTATCACGATCATGTTCGTCTCGTTCACCCGAAACTCGCGCATCCTGCGGCTGTTCGGCACCGGCCGGGTGGTCCGCCCGGACGACGATGAATTTGACCGAGTGCGAACGCATTTCGATCGCCTGCATCCCGGTGTACGGGCCGCGATCGTGGTGGACCTGGAGCGAATCGCGGACGCCTGCGGGTTCTCGGTGCCCTACTACGAGCTCGTCGACGAGCGGCCGGTGCTGGACACCTATCACGCCAAGCAGCCCGACGAGGGCTATCAGCGCACCGTCGTGCGAAACCGCAGCAGTATCGACGGGCTACCCGGGCTGGACCCGGATCACCCACTGCCGCCGGTGGTCCAGTAGTTCCGCGAGCAGACGCAGAATCGCACGAAAAGACCGAGCTACTGCGCGATTCTGCGTCTGCTCGGCAGCAAAGTTAGATGGCGCTCTTGAGGTCGTCGACCTTGTCCAGCTGCTCCCACGGCAACTCGACGTCGGTACGACCGAAGTGCCCGTAGGCGGCGGTCTGCGCGTAGATCGGCTGCAGCAGGTTCAGGTCGCGGATGATGGCGCCCGGTCGCAGGTCGAATACCTCACCGATGGCCTTCTCGATCTTGACCGGGTCGACGGCCTCGGACCCGAACGTCTCGACGAACAGCCCCACCGGGGCCGCCTTGCCAATGGCGTAGGCAACCTGCACCTCGACCCGCTCGGCCAGGCCGGCGGCGACGACGTTCTTGGCGACCCAGCGCATTGCGTAGGCCGCCGACCGGTCCACCTTCGACGGGTCCTTACCGGAGAAGGCGCCGCCGCCGTGACGGGCCCAGCCGCCGTAGGTGTCGACGATGATCTTGCGCCCGGTCAGGCCCGCGTCGCCCATTGGTCCACCCAGCACGAACTTGCCGGTCGGGTTGACCAGCACCCGGGTGGCCGACGAGTCCAGCGTCTCGTGCGCCAGCTCCTCGAGCACCGTCCCGAGCACGTGTTGGCGAATGTCGGGGTCCAGCGTCTTCTCCAGGTCGATGCCGTCGGCGTGCTGGGTGGAGACCACCACGGTGTCCAGCCGCACCGGCACGTTGTCCTCGTAAGCGATCGTGACCTGCGTCTTGCCGTCCGGGCGCAGGTACGGCAACGTGCCGTTCTTGCGGACCTCGGTCAGCTTCCGCGACAGCCGGTGCGCGAGCGCGATCGGCAGCGGCATCAGCTCCGGGGTGTCGTTGATCGCGTACCCGAACATCAGCCCCTGGTCGCCGGCGCCCTGCGAGTCCAGCGGGTCGGCAGCACCCTCGACCCGAGCCTCGTGCGCGGTGTCGACGCCCTGAGCGATGTCGGGCGACTGCGCGCCGATACCGATGTTGACCCCGCAGGAAGCACCGTCGAAGCCCTTGTCCGACGAGTCGTAGCCGATGTCCAGAATTCGCGCGCGCACCGTGTTGGTGATGTCGGCGAAGGCCTCCTTCGCAGAGGTGGTCACCTCGCCCACCACATGGACCTGCCCGGTGGTCACCAACGTCTCGACCGCCACCCGGGAGCGCGGGTCACCCGCCAGCAGCGCGTCGAGCACCGAGTCGCTGATCGCGTCACAGATCTTGTCGGGGTGCCCCTCGGTCACCGACTCACTGGTAAATAGCCGACCCTTCTCGCTCACCGTGTACGTCCTTCCAGATCCCGCTCGCCACAGATGTTAGTTAGGCGAATTATTTTCTTCAGTCTTACTCAACCGGCTACGCCTGGCGTTTGCAAATTTCGGCCGGGCAACGCTGCCCGACACACGCTATCCGACGTCCCCGTGCAGAAACGTGGAGATCGCATCAACGATACGGCTTGCCATCAGCGTCTTGGAGCCGTGCTGCAACGCCGACTCGGTCCCATTCGCCGCCAGCAGCCAACCGTCGTTGCTGTCCACCTCGAATGCCCTGCCCTCACCGACAGCGTTGACGACCAGCAGATCGCAGCCCTTGCGCTGCAGTTTGGCGCGAGCGTGGAAAAGCACGTCCCCGTTGGCGTCGCCGGTCTCGGCCGCGAACCCGACGATGGCTCGCATGTTGGGCAGCTGTCCGTGGGAGCGGGCCTGCACCGCGTTGGCGAGCACGTCGTCGTTGCGCACCAGTTCGATCGGCGGCGGCCCAACTTGGCTGTCAGGGCTCTTCTTGATCTTGGCGGTGGCGATCTCGGTGGGCCGGAAGTCGGCCACGGCCGCGGCCATCACCAGCACATTCGCCTCCGGGGCGTGCTTGGACACGGCGTCACCGAGTTGCTCTGCCGAGCTGACGTGCACCACGTTGACGCCGGCCGGATCGATCAGCCCGGCGGTGTGGCCGGCAATCAGGGTGACTTCGGCGCCGCGCTGCGCGGCGACGCGGGCGACGGCGTAACCCTGCTTTCCGGAGCTGCGGTTACCGATGAACCGGACCGGGTCGATCGCCTCGCGGGTGCCACCGGCGGTTACCAGGACCCGGCACCCGGCAAGGTCGTGCGGCAGCGCGTCGTGGCGCTCGAGCAGCAGGTGGGCCAGCGTGGTGATCTCCTCGGCCTCGGGCAGTCGCCCGGCGCCGCTGTCCGAGCCGGTGAGACGGCCGGATGCGGGTTCGAGCACCACGGCGCCGCGGCGGCGGAGGGTGGCGACGTTGTCCACGGTGGCCGGATGCAGCCACATCTCGGTGTGCATGGCCGGGGCGAACATCACCGGACATCGGGCGGTGAGCAGGGTGGCGGTGAGCAGATCGTCGGCGCGGCCGGCCACGGCGCGGGCCAGCAGATCGGCGGTGGCCGGCGCGACAACCACCAGGTCGGCCTGCTGACCCAGACGCACATGCGGCACCTCGGGAACGTCCTGGAATACGCCGGTGTGCACCGGCGCGCCGGACAACGCCTCGAACGTGGCGGCCCCGACGAAGCGGAGCGCGGACTCGGTCGGGATGACCCGCACCGAATGGCCGGCTTCAGCGAGCTGGCGGACGACGGTGCAGGCCTTGTACGCCGCGATACCGCCGGAGACGCCGACTACGACCCGTTTGGGGACCCGCTTGCTGCGCTCCTCGTCCACGGCCAGCCCCGGTCCGTTACTCGCCCTCGGTGTGTTCGAGCAGGTCAGCGTGGATTTCGCGCATGGCGATCGAAAGCGGCTTCTCCTGCAGTCCCGGCTCGACCAGCGGGCCGACGTACTCGAGGATGCCCTCGCCAAGCTGGTTGTAGTAGTCGTTGATCTGGCGGGCCCGCTTGGCCGCGTAAATCACCAGCGCGTACTTGCTCGAGACGCGGTCCAGCAACTCGTCGATGGGCGGGTTGGTGATGCCCAGCGGGGTGTCGTAGGCGCCTACCCCTCCCGCTGCGGGATCGAACTGGTCGGGGACGGCGGCCAACGAGGCGTCGGACGGCGAAATACTCACGAAAAAATTCTCCTGGCGGCATAGAGCGGGTTTACGAGTAAGAACTTAAGGGGCTTACGCCGGCTGCGGCGCGTTTCCCACCAGCAAGGATACCAATTCGGCGCACGCAGACTCTAATCGGCGATTCACGACCACCACGTCGAAGTCGTCCTGGGCTGCCAGTTCCACGCGCGCGGTGTCCAGTCGCCGCCGAATGACCTCGGGTGTCTCGGTGCCCCGGCCGACCAGCCTGGCTTCCAGATCCTCCCAGCTGGGCGGTGCCAGAAAGACGCTGGTCGCCTCCGGCATGGCTTTCTTGACGGCCTGGGCACCGGCCAGATCAACCTCGATGAGGACGGGATGACCGGAGCCGGTGGCGGCGCGCACCGGCTCGGCCAGAGTGCCCGACCGGTGCAATCCCCCGTGGATTTCGGCCCATTCCAGCAATTCGCCCTGGTCGATCAATTGCTGGAAGCGGGCTGGGGTGACGAAGTGATAGTCGACCCCGTCGACTTCGCCCGGCCGCGGCGCCCGAGTCGTGGCCGAGACGCTGAAGTGCAGGTTCGGGATCCGCTCGCGCAGACACCGGACCACCGTCGACTTACCGACCGCGGAGGGACCGGACAGCACAACTACGCGTCCTGCGTCCGGTCCCCCGTCGGCGCTCATTGGCGCTCCTGGGTCGGTTCCCCCGCCACAGGCCGGCCGGCCTGCATCGTCAGGGGTTAGGAGCCGAACTTTTCCAGCAGGGCCTTGCGCTGACGGTCGCCAAGGCCACGCAGCCGGCGGGTCGGCGCGATCTCGAGCTCGGTCATGATTTCCTGCGCCTTGACCTTGCCAACCTTCGGCAATGCCTCCAGCAGCGCAGAGACCTTCATCTTGCCCAAAACTTCGTCGCTCTCGGCGTCCTTGAGCACCTGAGTGAGGTTGGTGCCGCCACGCTTGAGCCGATCCTTGAGCTCAGCTCGTGCTCGACGTGCGGCAGCAGCCTTCTCCAACGCGGCAGCGCGCTGCTCGTCGGTCAACTGGGGAAGGGCCACGATTCCTCCGTCTCTCGTCGATAACCATCGATCGTTTTTTGTCTCGGCCGGGTACTCCAGCCAGCGCAGACGACCGTACTCACGCTTCCTGACGAAATCTAACCCGACCCCCCGATATCGGGGTCATTTGTCCAGGTGAATCCCGCGGCGACGGCCTTCGCGGCGTGCTCCGGGGTGTTCCGCAGCTACCTTCACGACGGCGCGACGAGGCGGCCCGCCTGGTCGGCCGTTTCGCTCCCGCTGCCGCAAATAGGGCGCTGACCTGTGGTTTTAGCGATTCGCCGGTAACTGGAGAGGCGCCGCGGCCGACTCGCGGCGGCTCCGGGCGTAGCCAACCGCGGCCGCCAGTGCCGTGAATCACGGAAATCTGCCACGAGTCGCGCGTGTCGCGCGGCGGGTCACGCCAGGTAGGCGACGGCTTCGAGCAGCCGTTGAGCAGCGGCGCGCAGCGCCGAGACGTCCGGACCGGCCCGCAGCACCTCGCGCGCCACCGCCGGCCACAGCTGGTCCGGCGTCGCGCCGCCCAGGCCGGCCAGCGCCTCGGGACGACCGCCTTGGGCGCCCACACCGGGCACCAGCACTGGCCCGCCGATTCCAGCGAGGTCGGGTGGATCCAGCACGGTGGCACCAACGACGACGCCGACGGAACCGGGCTGCGCATTGGCATTGGCCTTTGCGACGTGGTCGACGATCAATTGGGCCACCGTGCGGCCGCCGGTGTCGGCGCGCTGCACCGTCGGACCTTCGGGGTTGGAGGTGGCCGCCAGCACGAACACACCGCGATTGTGCGCCGCGGCGACCTCGAGCAGAGGCCGCAACGACCCGAACCCCAGATACGGCGAGGCCGTCACGGCATCCGCGGCCAGCGGCGAGTCACCGGCCCACGCCGCGGCGTAGGCGGCCATCGTCGAACCGATGTCGCCCCGCTTGGCGTCGGCGAGCACCAGGACGCCGTTCGCCCGCAGTCCGGTGATGGCGCGTTCGAGCACCGCCATCCCCGCCGACCCGTAGGCCTCGAAGAACGCCACCTGAGGCTTGACCACCGCGAAGTCGGCGAACGCCTGCACGCAGATGTCGCAGAACGCGGCCACGCCCTCGGCGGTGGTTGGCAGGTCCCAGGCCCGCAGGAGTTCGGGGTGCGGGTCGATGCCCAAGCACAACGGCCCCCGACTCGACCTGGCCTCGGCCAGCCGGGTGCCGAAGCTGGATCCGGAACTAGTCACCGTGGGAGTTCCGCGAGCCGAAAGAGCGGTGCAGCTCCTGTAGCGATAGCACCCCGATGTCGCCGCGGATACCCGCCTCGATGCCCTGCACCGCCGCCGAGGCACCCTGAACCGTTGTGATGCAAGGGATGTTGACGGCCACCGCGACCGAGCGGATCTCGTAACCGTCGATGCGCGGCCCGGAATTGCCGTACGGCGTGTTGATCACCATGTCGACCTCACCGGCCCGGATGGCGTCGACCGCCGACAACGCCGGTCGCCCTTCGACCGGCGACTCGAAATGTTTGCGTACCTCGTCGCACGGAATACCGTTGCGGCGCAACATTTCTGCCGTTCCCTCCGTGGCCAGCACCCGAAACCCCAGGTCCGCCAGGCGCTTGACGGGGAAGACCAGCGACCGCTTGTCCCGGTTGGCGACGGACACGAACACGGTGCCCTGCGTCGGCAGCGACCCGTACGCGGCGGTCTGGCTCTTGGCGAAAGCGGTCCCGAAATCACGGTCGATGCCCATCACCTCGCCGGTGGATTTCATCTCCGGGCCGAGCAGAGAGTCGATGGCGGCGCCGTCGGTGCGGCGGAACCGGTGGAATGGCAGCACCGCTTCCTTGACCGCGATCGGCGCGTAGGGTGCCGCACTGGCTCCGTCCCCGGACGCGGCGAGCATTCCCTCCTCACGCAGTTGAGAAATACTGGCACCCAACATGACCCGAGCGCAGGCTTTCGCCAGTGGGATCGCGGTGGCCTTCGACACGAAGGGCACCGTGCGGCTCGCGCGTGGGTTGGCTTCCAGGACGTAGAGCACGTCGTCCTTCAACGCGTACTGCACGTTCAGCAAGCCCACGACGCCGATGCCGTGCGCGATGGCCTCGGTGGCCCGGCGAACCTTCTCGATGTCGCTGCGCCCGAGTGTCACCGGTGGCAGCGCGCATGCCGAGTCCCCGGAATGCACACCGGCTTCCTCGATGTGTTCCATGATCCCGCCGATGTAGACCTCGGCGCCGTCGCACAGCGCGTCCACGTCGATCTCCACCGCGTCTTCCAGGAAGCGGTCGACGAGCACCGGGTGCTCGGGCGAGAGCTCGGTGGCCCGGTTGATGTAGCCCTCGAGAGTGTCCTCGTCGTAGACGATCTCCATGCCACGACCGCCCAGCACGTAGGACGGGCGGACGAGCACCGGATACCCGATGTCGGCCGCAATGCGCCGCGCCTGGTCGAAAGTGGTCGCCATGCCGTACTTCGGCGCCGGCAGTCCCGCGGTCGTCAATACGTCACCGAATGCGCCTCGATCCTCGGCCAGGTCAATGGCTTCCGGCGGCGTCCCAACGATCGGGACCCCCGCGTCGTACAGCCGCTGGGCCAGCCCCAACGGGGTCTGGCCGCCGAGCTGAACGATGACGCCCACCACGCCGGGGCCGCCGGCTCCCGACTGGTCCTCGGCGTGGAACACCTCCAAGACGTCTTCGAAGGTCAGCGGCTCGAAGTACAACCGGTCCGCGGTGTCGTAGTCGGTGGACACGGTTTCGGGATTGCAGTTGACCATGACCGTTTCAAAACCGGCCTGGCTCAACGTTGTTGCCGCGTGCACGCAGCTGTAGTCGAACTCGATGCCCTGCCCGATCCGGTTGGGGCCGGAGCCCAGGATCAGCACCTTGGGCTTCTCCGTCTGCGGGGCCACCTCGGTTTCGGCGGCGGGGTCGAGCTCGTAACTGCTGTAGTGGTAGGGCGTCTTGGCCTCGAATTCGGCCGCACAGGTATCCACGGTCTTGTACACCGGGTGGATATCCAGCCGTTCGCGCAGCGACCGTACGCCGTCCTCACCGGCCAATTCCGGTCGCAGCGCCGCGATTTGACGGTCGGACAGCCCACAGTGCTTGGCATGCCGCAGCAAGTCGGCGTCCAGTACCGGCGCATCGACGAGTTCGGCGCGCAGTGCCACCAGTTCGTCGATCTGCGCGACGAACCACGGGTCGACGCCGCTGGCCTGGGCGACCTGCTCCACCGACGCGCCCAACCGCAGCGCCAGTTCGATGTCATACAACCGGCCTTCGGTTGGCGTCTCCAACCGGGCCAGCACGTCGTCGACATTGCCGGCCGGGTCGGGCTTGGTCCAGAACCCGGCTCGGGTGGTTTCCAGTGACCGCATCACCTTGCCGAGCGCCTCGACAAAATTACGGCCCAACGACATTGCTTCGCCGACCGACTTCATCGTGGTGGTCAAAGCGGGATCCGCACCCGGGAATTTCTCGAAGGCGAATCGCGGCGCCTTGACGACGATGTAGTCCAGGGTGGGTTCGAAGCAGGCCGGGGTTTCCTTGGTGATGTCGTTGACGATCTCGTCGAGGGTGTACCCGATGGCCAGCTTGGCGGCGATCTTGGCGATCGGGAAGCCGGTTGCCTTGGACGCCAGTGCACTCGAGCGGGACACCCGCGGGTTCATCTCGATGACGATGAGCCGCCCGTCGTCCGGGTTGATGGCGAACTGGATGTTGCAGCCCCCGGTGTCGACGCCGACCTCGCGCAGGATGTCGATGCCCAGATCGCGCATCTTCTGGTATTCCCGGTCGGTCAGGGTCAGCGCGGGCGCAACGGTGACCGAGTCACCGGTGTGCACGCCCATCGGGTCGATGTTCTCGATCGAGCACACCACCACCACGTTGTCGTGGCCGTCGCGCATCAACTCCAGCTCGAATTCTTTCCAGCCATAGATCGACTCCTCGATGAGCACGTTGGCGCTCGGGCTGGCGGCCAGGCCGGCACCGGCCATGCGTTCGACGTCCTCGACCGACCGGGCCATGCCCGAGCCCAGCCCGCCCATGGTGAAGCTGGGCCGCACCACGACCGGCAACCCGAGGTCCTCGACCGTCTCCCGAACCTCGTCCATGGTGAAACACACACGGCTACGGGCGGATTCGCCGCCCACCTTGGTAACGATGTCCTTGAACCGCTGGCGGTCCTCGCCGCGCTGGATGGCATCGATGTCGGCGCCGATCAGTTCGACTCCGTGGCGCTCCAGGGCACCGTTCTCGAAAAGGGCGACCGCGGTGTTGAGGGCCGTCTGTCCACCCAGGGTGGCCAGCAGCGCGTCGATCTTGTTGCCGCGCTCGGCCTGCTGGGCGATCACCTTCTCGACGAATGCCGGGGTGATGGGTTCGACGTAAGTGAAGTCGGCGTACTCCGGGTCGGTCATGATGGTGGCCGGGTTGGAGTTGATCAGGCTCACCTGGAGGCCTTCGGAGCGCAGCACCCGGCACGCCTGAGTGCCCGAGTAGTCGAATTCGGCCGCCTGGCCGATGATGATCGGCCCGGAGCCGATCACCAGCACGTGGTTGATGTCAGTCCGCCGGGGCACTAGCGACGTCCTTTCCGGGCCTGAGGGTGCGCAGCTGCACACTCGCTACGGCGTGTCGCGGTACAGACACGCACGCTCGCGGTGGGGATGGTGATCATTTCTCCCTCGCCATCAGGTCGACGAACTGGTCGAACAGGTAATTTGCATCGTGCGGGCCCGCCGCGGCCTCCGGGTGGTACTGGACCGAAAAAGCGCGTCCGTCAGCCAGTCTCACGCCTTCGACCACCCCGTCGTTGGCGCAGGTGTGGCTGACCGTCGCGGTGCCGAACGGTGTGTCGAAGGACTGCCCGGCCTCGCCTTCGAGCGCGAACCCGTGATTCTGCGCGGTCACCGCCACTCGTCCGGTCGCATGGTCGATGACGGGGATGTTGATTCCGCGGTGACCGAACACCATTTTGTAGGTCGACAATCCGAGTGCGCGGCCCAGGATCTGATTGCCGAAACAGATGCCGAACAACGGGATTCCGGCACCTAGTACCTCGCGGGTCAGCGCGACGGTGTGGTCCGCGGTGGCGGGGTCGCCGGGACCGTTGGACAGGAACACGCCGTCCGGTTTGATCTCGGCGATCTGATCGAAGGTTGCCGACGCGGGCAGCACGTGGCTGCGAATCCCGCGTTGGGCGAAGTTGCGCGGCGTGTTGGTCTTGATCCCGAGGTCGAGTGCGACCACCGTGAAGCGCTGCGCGCCTTCCGGTTCGACGATGTAGGTATCCGGAGTGCTGACCTCACCGGCCAGGTCGGCACCCAGCATGGGCTGCTGGCCACGTACCCGCTCAATCAGTTCCGCCGGCTCGGCCAGCGCCGCGCCGGAGAACACGCCCGCCTTCATCGAGCCGCGGCTGCGCAGGTGGCGTACCACCGCGCGGGTGTCTATGCCGGCGATACCGACGATGCGCTGGCGCACCAACTCGGCTTCCAGCGAGCCGGTGGCCCGCCAGTTCGACACGCGTGGGGACGGGTCGCGCACGGCGTAGCCGGCGACCCAGATCTTGTCGCCACGGCTTTCGGCGTCCTCGCCGTTCCATCCCGTGTTGCCGATCTGCGGGGCGGTGGCCACCACGATCTGACGGTGATAGCTAGGGTCGGTCAGCGTTTCCTGGTAACCGGACATGCCGGTGCTGAACACTGCCTCCCCCAGCGTCTGACCGATCGCCCCGAACGGTGTGCCCGTGAAGACGCGACCGTCTTCGAGCACCAGCAAAGCCTTCGTCATCTAGCTCTGAGTCTCCTCTAACCACTTCGCGTATTCGTCTCGATTGTTCGCCCGGAATCCCGTGCAGATCTCGGTGCCCGACGGCAGCCGCCATTGGATCGCCAAGAGTCCGTTGCGAGCGGCGACCTTGCCCACCAGACCGCGCTCGGTGCGGATATTCACTATGGAATCGTTCGGAATCCAAATCGGTTGTGCGCGAATCCGTTCCACCAGGATGCCGTTGGTGTAACGGGTCAGCACCGCTTTGCTTCGGTATCCCAGATCCCCGACCACGACCCGGTCGTTCAGGGCCGGCGTAAGCGTGCAGCCGACATAGAGGCCAGGTGTGGTGATGCTTGCGGCGCCGAAATCGACGGGCAGCTCGGGCAAGTCGCCCACCAACTCTACCTGCCGTTCGGCGCGTCGCCGCCAGCCGCGCATCATCAGGTGAATCGCCACCGCGAGCAACACGACAAGCATCGCCGCGAAGATCAGCGATCCCACCAGCGTGCCTGAGTTCATGCGCGCCGCTCCTGCCCGCAGCTTCGCTGTGCACGGTCACTAGCGCGCTTCATGCCGGGCTCTTTCCATCCCGGGCGGTGACCTTCCCGCGGAGCAACGTCGCGGTCACCCTGGCCGGCAAAGTCATCGATTCGTACGGCGTGTTTGCCGACCGGCTGGCCAGGTCGGCACCGGCCACCGTCCAGGTCGCGTCGGGATCGACCACGGCCAGATTGGCCGGCTCGCCCACCTCGAGGGGACGGCCCTGATCAGGCAACCGGACAATACGCGCCGGGTTCTCACTCATCACCCGGGCGAGATCGCGCCAGCTCAGCAGGCCCGGCTGCACCATCGTCTGCGCCACCACCGACAGCGCCGTCTGCAAGCCCAGCATGCCCGGGCGGGCGGCGGAGAACTCGACGCACTTCTCGTGCTCGGCGTGCGGCGCGTGATCGGTGGCCACACAGTCGATGACCCCGTCGGCGAGCGCCTGCCGCAGCGCGATCGCATCAGATGCCTCGCGCAGCGGCGGGTTGACCCGGTTTTGCCCGTCGTAACTGGCCAACCTGCTGTCGTCGAGCAGCAGGTGGTGCGGGGTCACCTCGGCGGTGATCGAAATTCCCTGGTCCTTGGCCCATCGGACGAGCTCGACGGTGCCCGCGGTGGACGCGTGGCAGATGTGGACCCGGGCCCCCGCGTCCCGCGCCAGCAGGGCGTCGCGGGCGACGATCGATTCCTCGGCGGCCCTGGGCCATCCGGCGAGCCCGAGGCGGGCGGCGGTCGGGCCCTCGTGCGCGACGGCACCGACCGTCAACCGGGGTTCCTCGGCGTGCTGGGCGATCAGCACACCCAAGCCGGTGGCGTATTCCAGCGCACGACGCATGACTAGCGGGTCGTGCACGCAGATGCCGTCGTCGGAGAACATCCGCACCCCGGCGGCGCCGGCATTCATCATGCCCATCTCGGTGAGCTCGACCCCGGCCAGACCTACCGTGACGGCGCCGACCGGATGCACGTCAACCAGGCCGACCTGCTGGCCACGATGCCACACGTGGTCGGTGACCACCGGGCTGTCGGCGACGGGGTTGGTATTGGCCATCGCGAACACCGCGGTGTATCCACCCAAAGCCGCTGCCGCCGAACCGGTTTCGATGTCCTCGGCGTATTCGCGGCCCGGCTCGCGCAGGTGGGTGTGCAGATCGACGAAACCAGGCAGCAGCACCTGGTCGGTGGCGTCGATGACGTCGGCGGTGTCAGGTATCTCCAGACCCGGGCCGATTTCGGCGATCTGGCCTTCATAGCCGAACGTGTCGACCAGCACATCGACCCGGTCGCCCTCGCCGTACAGCCGCACATTCCTGATCAGCACGCTCATGCCGCGACTTCCTCCGCCCCCACCAGCACATGGAACAAGACCGCCATCCGCACATGCACACCGTTGGAAACCTGCTGCAGCACAGCCGATTGCGACGAGTCGGCCACCGAGGACGAGATCTCCATGCCGCGCAGCATCGGACCCGGGTGCAGTACCACGGCATGGCCGGGCAGCAACGCCTGGCGCCGCGCGGACAGACCGTAGAGCGTCGAGTACTCGCGCACCGACGGGAAGAAGCCGCCGTTCATTCGCTCGGCCTGTACCCGCAGCATCAGCACGGCGTCGGCGGCGGGCAGTTCGGCATCGAAGTCGTTGGAGACGGTGACCGGCCAGCCCTCGACGCCGCGTGGCAACAGGGTGGGCGGTGCCACCAGGACCACCTCGGCGCCCAGCGTGTGCAGCAGCATCACGTTGGAGCGGGCCACCCGGCTGTGCAGGATGTCGCCGACGATCACGATGCGGCGGCCATCGATACCGCCGAGCCGCTGGCGGATGGTCAGCGCGTCGAGCAGTGCCTGAGTGGGGTGTTCGTGTGTGCCGTCGCCGGCGTTGATCACCGATGGGCCGCCACGGTTTTCCGCAGCCGGGCCGTGGGACGTCCAGTCCGCCAGCAGATGCGCCGCGCCCGAGGCAGGATGCCGAATGATCAGCGCGTCGGCGCCCGCCGCCCGCAGCGTCAGCGCGGTGTCGCGGAGCGACTCACCCTTGCCCACCGACGATCCGGATGCGCTGACATTGACCACGTCGGCGCTCATCCATTTGCCGGCGACCTCGAACGACACCCTGGTGCGGGTGGAGTTCTCATAGAACATCGTGACCACCGTGCGGCCCCGCAGCGTCGGGAGCTTCTTGACGTCGCGGCCGACCAGGGCCTGTGCGAACCGATCCGCGTCGTCAAGGATCGCGGTCGCCTCGTCCCGGGACAGATCGCCCGCGGCTAACAGGTGTCTCGGAGTCATCGGGTGATCACCACGCCATCTCGGCCGTCGTCCTCGCTGAGTTGCACGTGCACGCTCTCGCTGCGTGAGGTCGGCACATTCTTGCCGACGTAGTCGGCGCGGATGGGAAGTTCGCGGTGGCCGCGATCGACTAGCACGGCCAGCTGCACGATCCGAGGCCGGCCGACGTCACGCAGGGCGTCCAGGGCCGACCGGGTCGAGCGGCCGGAGTACAGGACGTCGTCGACCAGGATGACCAGCGCATCGTCGATGCCGCCGGGCGGTATCGACGTGGCCTCCAGGGGCCGCGGTGGCTTGATCATCAGGTCGTCGCGGTACAGGGTGATGTCCAGCGAACCGTGCTCGACGGTGACACCGCCGTATTCGGCGATATTGGCGGCCAGGCGGCTGGCCAGGGTTACACCCCGCGTCGGGATCCCGAGCAGCACCACCCGGGTCGCGTCGGGACCGTCCAGCGCGGTCTTCTCGATGATCTGGTGCGCCATGCGAGAAATGGTGCGGCCGACGTCGGCCGCTGACATCAGTTCCCGCGGTTGCCGGCTTGCTGCAGCACCCATGCGAAAAACTAGACCTCCTTCTCCGCCTCTCTGGACGGTCCGTTAAAGGATGTCGACTGCCGGGGAGCCTAACACGAACCGGCGGTAGCTCTGCGCTCGCGAGACGGGGACTTCACATGGTGGCAGGGCATTTCGTCACACCAGCACCATTTGCCACAGGGGGCGGGTAGCTACGCGCAGGGCATCCCGTTGATCCGGCAGTTCACCGGCGGCGAGTAGGTGCCGGTCAGCACGCCTCGCATTCCACCCGTGGCCGTACCGCCGGGCGGGATGACGCGATTCCAGTTCGCCGGGGTCACCACGAAGTGTGTGCCGGCCTGGCTGACGGTGCTGTTCCACGCGTGCGAGACGGATTGCCCGACCGGCATGTCGAATTCCAGCCTCCAGTCGCCCAGTGGCGCAATGCTGTAGTTGGCGACGGTGTAGCGGGCGATGAAGCCGGTCTGCCAGGTGTGTTCCACCACGAACGTCGCCGAGGCCGAGGCCGCATGGGCGACGGGGGCGCTGCCGAGTCCGAGGACGGCAGCAACAATCGCCGATGCGGCCACGTGAAACGCTGTGCGCCAGCGCTTCTCGGCACGGCTCCGTCCATTCATAGGACCCAACACTATAACCGAGCAGGCGAAATCCGCCCTTCCGCCGCCGATAAGCTGCCGTACCTTTGCGCAATCGAAACCATGACGAAATCTCAACTTCGAGCACGATATTCGCGTCGATAGCACGGCAGCTGCCCTTCAAGGCAAGGCCTGTTCGGGCCACACCGCGGCGCGGAGCGGATACGCTGCATCCCCGATGCGTCGCGAGAACCGCGGTAGCCTTCCACGCCGGTACTGAAGAATCGCTATCTGATAAGTCACGGTGCGCGTCCTCTAGAACCGCAAACAGGTGTGCACCCCCGGTGAGACGAAACCAGCGAACGACTGATTCTTCCGAGGAACCGGGGAGTGCCTGGCACCGCTGTCTCATTTCTCTAGATGTGGGATCGCTCTAGACCCCGCATAACCTGGTGCAGCGCACGTCGGAGCTCATCACGCGTGCGTCTGCGCTTTCTAGCGGATACCTCGACGAGCGCGATACCTGCGTGGGTAATCATCCCGGTGAGTAGCTGTGCCATCGCCTCGATCGGGGTATCGTCGGGAACCGCGCCAGCTCCAACAAGACCTCGCAGCAGGAATTTGACGTTGCGACTGGTGTAGCGCGCTTCGCAGGCGCGCCAACGACTCCACCCCAGGCCGACTGGTCCCTCGACGTAAATCAGCCGTCCGGCGATTGGGTCCATGCAGATGTCCAACGTGGCCTCTAGGCCTGCCAGTGCCGCCTTCCACAGATCTGTCGGATGTGTGGCGATCGCATTCAGCACCTGCCGTTCCGCCGCCTCGTTGCACCGATCCAGGACTGCCTCAAACAGGCCCACCTTGTCCGAAAAGTGATGGTAGACAGCGCCCTTCGTGACCCGCGCCGCGCTGGCGATCTGCGTTATGGACGTGTTCGCGAAGCCGTATTCGGCGAACTCGCGGGTGGCAGCGTCCAGTAGGGCCACCCTGGTCTGTTCGGCGTACTCCGCCCGCCGGGTCTTGACACCATCCACACGCCCAACAATAGTCGGCTAAAGACCATTCACATACCATGGGTATGTGACATCTACACGGTATGCGGGGCAAGGGTTGGTCACTGATCGTGGACCTCAAAGCACTCCAGGCCCACCGCCGGAGCACCACGACCGCCTCCGGACCGGTGAGCTATCTCGACGTCGGCCAGGGTCGCCCCGCCGTCTTCATCCACGGTCTAATCGCCAACAGCCTGCTGTGGCGTCACGTCATCTCCGCCGTCGCCTCCGATCAACGCCGCTGCATCGCAATAGATCTACCTGGGCACGGGCATACCCCGCCCGCAGAAGTGAACGCCGACGTATCCCTGACAGGGCTGGCATGCCGCGTCATCGAACTCTGCGACCACTTGGATCTAGACCGCTTCGACCTGGTCGCTAACGACACCGGCGGCGCGGTCGCCCAAATCGTCGCAGCCCACGCCGGCGAGAGGCTATCGACCTTTACGCTGACCAACTGCGACACCGAGGGCAACACTCCGCCCACCCTGTTCATGCCGATCACGATCGCAGCTCGGCTCGGACTAATTACCCGTGTCGGTCCTCACCTCGCCGCCAGACGGCATCTGGTGCAGCGCGTACTTGGCATCGGCTATCAACACCCCCGCCGACTCCCGGACCAAGTTGCCGACGCCTACGCCACACCCGTCCTCGGCACGGAAGAATCGTCACGTGCGCTAAGTCGCATCATCACCGCGTTGTCCTCGGCCGACCTCATCGCCGTGCGCCCACAATTGGCCGCCCTCACCGCGCCCACCCTGATTGTCTGGGGCACCGGGGACCCTCTCTTCCACACCAAATGGGCACACCGCCTCGGTCAGCTCATCCCCTCAACCGTCGCCGTGCGCCTCCTCGACGGTGTGCGCATGCACTTCCCCGACGAACACGCACACCTCTTCGTCCCCCACCTCCGCCAGCACTGGGATTCACCCGTCGAGCCAGCGCGCGCACACGAGGACCAATAGCGCACAACACCGCCGGGATTCGAGACAGGTACTCGGGCCCGTCCGTCAGCGCTCCGGATCCCAGCCGCGGCGGCCCTCATGCGCCCAGGCCAGCATGTCCGGTGCCCCGAGCTGGTTGATGCGGTCGTTGTAGCGCCGGTACTCCGCGTAGCTGAAGTACTCCTGCCACTCGCCGTTGCTGCCCCGTCGGAAGAACTGCGCGTCGCTGTGCCAGATGCCGTCGGTGGTATTGGGTGCGACTTCTGCAGCACGAGAACGCATCTCACCAAGCGTGGCGTATCGGGCAAGCTCCGTTGCGCGTTCCTGGCTGAGTCGGTACCCGAGTACCGCGGCCAACCGCACCATCTCCCCCACCAGGTCCGCCTGGTAGTCGGCGTAGTGGAACAGCGCGACGTTGGGCAGGTGCCGCCGCTGCCACGCCTTCCCGAACTGGTCGATGACGTTAGCCAGCGTGCCGATCCCCTTGGGCGGGGTGAAGCCGACCCCGGGCGGCGGCAGGGCCGGTCCCTCCAGCCAGTGCCGGAACTCGTCGATCGGGCTGCTGCCAGAGCCGGGTTCGGGCGGGGGCGGTCCCAGCCGGTGTTGCGCAGGCACCGCCGCCTCGTGCAACGCACGCACCCGGTCGCGGTCCATGTTGGTGGTTTGGTGCAGCATCGACACCGCGGCGTCACGGGGATCGCGTCCCACGCAGATGTAGGTCACGCGGTCGTCCAGCACCAGACCGTCCAGCGGCGTGTGCGTCTTGATGAACCGCCGGTGCCGTTGCGCCTCGAGCACCGCGACCACTTCGTCGATCGGCCGGATCGTCTGATCCAACCAGGGCGATACCACCGACATAGGGCCCGGTAGGTCCGGTCCGTCAAACACGATCAGCGACACCAGGCGCTGGGTCCAAGTCATGCCGCACTTGGGCGGGGTGGAGATGATGATGTCGCCATCGCGCAGCTGCAGTGCGTCCCAGCGCAAATTATCGGTCATCAACTCGCGGTAGAGCACCCGGTCGTGGAGTGAAGGGTTCATGTCGGTCACCGCCGGATTATGTCGAAGAGAATGCCCTCGACGGTGACACCCGGCGCGAAGGCGAATGCAACACCGGTCGAGATGGACTTTGCCGAGTCCACTTGCCGCACCATCTGTTCCAGCACGAAGATCAGCGAGACACTCAGCATGTTGCCGAACCGGGCCAGGATGTCCCAGCTCTGGGCGGCGCAGGCGGCGGGCAGGCCGAGCGACCGCGCCGACTGTTCGATGATCCGGGGACCGCCCGGATGGATTGCCCAGAGATCGATGTCGGCTCTGGCCAACCCGTTGTCCCGCAACACCTCGGCGACGACGGACTCGACCCCGCGGTAGATGTAGTCGGGGAGGTTCTCCGACAGCTCGCAGCTGATGCCGTCGTGATTCACGCCGAGCACGATGCCGTCCTCGGCCTCGTCGAGCAGCTGGGTGAAGTTGCTGCGAATCACCACATGTCCAGGCGGCAGGGGCTGCTGCACTTGACTGGCCCCCAGCACCATGGCCCCGCATCCGTCGCCGAACAGACTATGCGTCACGACGTCGTTTACGTCGTCAGCGAAAACGGCGTTCACCGAGCATAATTCGATGCAAACCACCAGCGCCTTCATGCTTGGGTGGGCCCGGACATAGGCGGCGGCGGTCCGGGTGGCGTTCATGGCTGCGGCGCAGCCCATGAAGTTGACCACCACACGCGACACAGAGCGGGACAACCCCAGTTCCTTGACCAGTGCGACGTCCACCCCCGGCGCGACGAATCCGGTGCTGGTGACGAACACCAGCAACCCGATCTCATCCGGCCCGTAGGGCAAGCTGGCTAATGCTCGCCGGCTCACCTCGACGGCCAGCGGCACGGCGTGTTGAAAGAACAGGTTCATGCGGTCCCGGATGGTTCCTGGATCCCGGCGGAATGCGTCGAAGGTGGGGTCCAGCGGGTCGACCGCCATCCGGCGAGTGCTGATCCGTGTCTTGTGGTAGAGCCGCGGGATCCGTTCCCGCTGTTCTGGATCGACGAACAGCGCGGCGACCCGTTCGGCCGCGTCGGACTGCTCGACCACGCGGGCGGGCGCACCGGTGGCGATGCCCTCGATGACCGCCACGGTGGTCGGCGGAGCAGGCGGCAACTGTGCCAGGTCGACCTGCGCCTCATACTGCGGGGTGCTCATACCGACCCGATCCCGACGAATCCGGCCGCCACGTAGCTGACGCTTTCCTTCCACGCCGCCGGCGACAGGTGCTCACGCAGCAATCCCCAATTGCGTTGTCTGGCTTCGCGCGACGGCGACAGCAGATAGGTCCTGCTGAGTTTGGGCAACCGGTCGGTGAGGAAACTCTTCGCGGGCAACCACGCGACACCGGACTTGGCCGCCTCTTCGCGCAACACATCTTCGGTGACGATGTTGGCGAATCCGCTGCGCTGGAACGGCAGTACGTGGTGGACCCGGTGCGAACTCAGGCCAGCCGAGAGGAAGCAGTCGAGGTAGCGGTTGCCCACCACCTTCAGGTCGTTGGCGTGCTCGACCTGGTCCACGCCCCAGTCCTGCCCTGCCGCCGGGCACCCTTGCTGCTCGTCCTCGAATTCGTGGCTGGCCACCACCATGAAGGTGCTCAGCCACAGCGTCGCAACGAATTGCAGTGCCCAGGCCCAAAAGTCACCAGCAGCCAGGAAGACCACCAGCTCGGCGACCAAGAGCACACGGACCACCGAAGACCCGAGGAAGTGGGGCAACGCGTTACGCCAGCTGCCGTAACCCTCTTTCACGCCCACCTTGCGCGTCATGTTCCACACATCAGCCAGCCGCACGGCCATACCGGTGACGGTGTGGCCGAACTTGTGCAGGGTGTGCACCGGAACCCGATACAACCGGGGCAGCCGCATCATCATGGTGAAGACGTTCTTCTTGATGTCGACGTCACTTTGGGTGTAAGGGTGATGCAGCAGCGTGTGGCCGTCGGCGACAACCAGAGACAGCGCTATGTAGTTCAGATCGAATGCGTTGGCGAAGAACCTGTTCCAGCCTCGTTGCGCTCGGTGCAGCGCGTAGTGTCCATACCCGACCAGTGAGCTGCGCAGCACCACCATGGCAAACACGAACGCCCACAACGGCATATACCGCGGTTCCACCAATCGCACGCCCTGTACACCGAAGTAGGCGATCGCCAGCAGCACGACGACGACGTTGAAAAGCCGGTCCATCCGCTTGATCCTGGCGGCCAATGCCGGCTCGGTGAGCCGCGCCTTGACGCGGTGCATCAGGTCCTGGTGATTGTCGAATTGATACGTTGGGGTGTCACGCCAAGAGTTGAAGTCGTCCTTGAAAAGGAACGGGGGCGCATTGTGTTTGGGGTGGATGTCACGTGGTGTGGCATCGCGGCCCAACGAGTACCGCTGCTCCAGGATGCGCTCGACCACTGCCGGATCCCGGTGGTAGGAAGCGACAATCGCGGTGATGTCCCGGTTCTTGGTCCGGCCGATGAAGAAGGCGCCACCGGGATGCTTGGCGATCCAATCGCTCAGGTCGTATGCCCGCCCGTTGTATACCCACACATCCGACATCACTGGTGGCCCGCCCGGCGGCGGCCCAGGACGTGGCGCGGGCCCGCGCTCCTGGACCTCGGGAAGGTCGTTGGTCATTCGTGTTCCTCCGGTGTCTGATGGGTGAGATCAACTGCCGGCCAGTGGTTCCGGCAAGCTGGCCCAAGAGTGTTCGCGCGGCCTTGGAGGATCCTCAAAGAATTCTGGGTGCGCCAGCACCGAGTTCGTCACGGGTGCCCCGCCATGCGGTCAGACGGATGGGAACCAGCCTCGTAACGCGCCGGTTCCCATCCGACTTCCCTGTCGTCGTTGCTAACCCGTCGGGTTCGGAATCGTAACCGGCGCTCCCCAACTGGACAGGGTGATGGTGACGTGGCCCTGGTCCTTATCGAGCACCATCCGCACCAGATACGGGCTCGGCGGCGTGCCGGGCGCGTTCGGTGCTTTCACGTCGACGATGTAAAGCGTCACCGGCAGCGGACCTTTGGCGTCCCTGCCGATCTGCGGAACCAGCGGGTCGACGATCGCCGGATCGACGGTTCCGGTCACCTTCAGGGTGACCACACCGTCGATCGTCTCCGTTCCGGCCGACTGTGCGCCGTTGACCTTGCCGATCACCGCACCGATACCTTTGTCCTTGTCCAGCACGACACCCGGGTCATAGATCTTCTCCGCCGGACCGACGGATGTGTACTTACCGGTCTCGTCCTTGGTGTACATGGTCTTGTTGGAGACCAGGAACTGCTTGGGGACCGCGGGAGTCTTGGGCTGCAACCGGATCATGGCGTCGCCGACGGCCTGCCCGTTGCCCTGGGGCTGGTTGGTTATGTCGGCGTTGACCATCTCCATCGGAAGCGTGGTGATGTTGGTGGTCTGCAAATTGACGTGCAGCGAGTGCAGCCCGGTGGTCGCCTTTGAGGCGTCCTTCAAGAGCTGCTGCGCTTCTGGCGACGGAGTACCGGATGTCCCGGATGCCGCACCCGATGTGGCCGAGGCGGCGGAGGAACCGGCCGCGCCCGAGGTCGAAGAGCTACCAGTGGAGGATTTGCCCCCGCATCCCGTGATGACCGTCGCGGCAAGTGCTGTCGCGAACAGGAGCACGGCAGGCACCCGGGTGAAGGGCCGACGGGAGACAGGTCGATGCGAAATTTGCGCTTGTGAGATCAAGCCATTCATGGCCAGCCTTTGCTGAGTTGTCCGACCGGTGAAAGTGAGCAGCGGATCGCTACCCGCGTCGTACGGTATGGACGGAGCCCGCACATCAGGCTCCGTCCATGGTCGCGGGTCTCGGTGACTGCATACCCGCACCCTGGTTCACCGGCAACGACATCTTCGATCGCACGTCACTGCCCACACCGGCCGTTCCCCAGTTCGCATTTGCCAGAGAGCGCGAATTTAGCATGCGACACGGGACCTGGAAACCGATACGGAAAAGCAACTGTCGGATGGCCCGGACCGGGTTGCAAGCACCTGCAGAATCTTTGCGGAGCGCCCGTTTCGCCGGTTTCGGTCGAGGAGCCGCTAACCTAAGCCGGGTGAATCTCGACGGCAACCAGACGACCATCCGCGAGGTGTGCGCAGCGGGTCTGCTCGCGGGGGCGCTCACCGTGGTATGGCACCGCGGAGAGCTGCTGCAGGTCAACGAGATCGGGTACCGCGACGTCGAGGCGGGACTGCCGATGCGGCGCGACACCTTGTTCCGGATCGCTTCGATGACCAAACCGGTCACGGTGGCCGCGGTCATGAGCCTCGTCGACCAAGGAAAACTTGCCTTGCGCGACCCCGTCGTGCGGTGGGTTCCCGAACTCGCCGACGTGCGGGTGCTGGACGACCCGCACGGCCCGCTCGATCGGACGCATCCGGTCCGGCGTCCCATCCTGATCGAGGATCTGCTCACGCATACCAGCGGCCTCGCGTACGGCTTCTCGGTGTCCGGGCCCATCTCACAGGCATACCTGCGGCTGCCCTTCAATCAGGGGTCGGACACTTGGGTGGCCGAACTCGCCGCCTTGCCTCTGGTGCATCAGCCCGGCGAGAAGGTGACGTACAGCCACTCGATCGATCTGCTCGGCGTGATTCTCTCGCGAATCGAGGACAAGCCGCTCTACGAAGTTTTCGACGAGCACATCTTGGGCCCAGCGGGCATGCCCGACACCGGTTTCTTTGTCACCCCCGAGGCGCGTGGTCGCGCGGCGACGATGTACCGGCATGACGAGCATGACAAGTTACGGCACGACGTGATGGGGCCGCCGCAAGTTAAGCCGCCACAGTTCTGCAACGCCGGCGGTGGACTGTGGTCGACCGCCGACGATTACCTGAGGTTCGCGCGGATGCTGCTGGGAGACGGCGTGATCGACGGCGTACGCGTGCTTTCGGCGGAGTCGGTGCGCCTGATGCGCACCGACCGCCTAACCGATGAACAGAAGCGGCACAACTTTCTGGGTTCCCCGTACTGGGTGGGACGGGGGTTCGGGCTGAATCTGTCGGTGGTCACTGACCCGGCCAAGGCCACCCCGTTGTTCGGGCCCGGGGGCGTCGGGACGTTCAGCTGGCCCGGCGCCTACGGGACGTGGTGGCAGGCCGACCCGAGCGCTGATCTGATCCTGCTGTACCTGATCCAGTACTGCCCCGACCTCACGGTCAACGCCGCCGAGGCCGTCGCCGGCAATCCGGTGCTGGCCAAGCTTAGGACGGCGCAACCGAGGTTCGTGCGGCACACCTACCGGGCCCTGGGGCTGCAGGCATGACCGAGCCCACCGTATTGATCAGCGGCGCAGGGATCGCCGGGCCGTCCCTGGCGTTTTGGCTCACCCGCAGCGGGTTCCGCGTCATCGTCGTCGAGATCGCCGACGGCATCCGGCCCGGTGGTCAGACCGTCGACCTGCGCGGCGCCGGTCGGCAGGTGGTCGAGCGGATGGGATTGCTCGATCAGATGCGCGCCCGCAGTCTGGATCAGCGCGGCATCGCCTGGGTGAAGTCCGATGGCCGGCGACGCGCCGAGATGCCGGTCGAAGCATTTCACGGCAACGGAATGGTGAGCGCGCTGGAGATCCTGCGCGGCGATCTGGCCGACGTGCTCTATCAAGCGACCGCCGGCGAGACGGAATACCGCTTCAACACGCGGATCATCGAGCTCGATGAAACCGAGAATGTTGTGACCGCAACGCTGTCGGATGACACGACCGTGCAAGCGGATCTGGTGGTCGGGGCGGACGGTCCTCATTCGGCCGTGCGGCGACTGGCCTTCGGCCCGGAGGAAGAGTTCGTCCGGCCCTTGGGCGGATACAACGCGTGGTTCACCGCGCCCGACACCGTCGGGCTTAACGGGTGGTACCTGATGTACCAGGCACCCGGACTGAACGTATCGATGCGGCCGTCGCACGATCCCACGAAATGCAAAGCGGGCCTGGCCTTCCGTTCGGATCCGATCAGTTACGACCGTGGCGACCTCAACGCTCAACGCGATCTGCTTGCCACCCGCTTCGCCGGTGCCGGCTGGCATACCGATGCGCTGATCGAGGCGGCACGACAGGCCGAGGATTTCTACTTCGACGCGTTCACCCAAGTGCACATGGATGATTGGGCGTCCGGACGGATCGCGTTGGTCGGTGATGCCGGCTACTGCGCGTCACCGCTCAGCGGGATGGGCACCAGCCTGGCGCTGGTCGGGGCTTACGTGCTGGCCGGTGAACTCGGCGCGCAACCGCTCTCGGCCGCGCTGCAGCGCTATCGAAAGGTGATGCGGCCGTGCGTCGATCGGTGCCAGAAGCTGCCCAACGGGATCGACGGATACCTACCGAAGTCGGTATCGGACATCCGAGTGACGGCGATGGTGATGAAGTACATGCAGCGCTGGCCATTTCGGCCGATCGCCGAGCGGAAATGGTTCACCACCGCAGAGGCCGTCAACCTGCCCGACTATTGAGCGGGTGGGAATTTCAGCACCCGGTGGCCACCTCGGTCGGTGACGAACACGTTGCCCGCGTTGTCGACTGCCACGTCATAGGGATCCACGAGTCCCTCGAGTAGTAAGTCTGTCGCGGTCGGCGCGTTCGCGGTCAATTTCATCACCCGGTGGTGTCCGCCGTCGACGACGTAGACGGTGCCGGCGCCGTCGACGGCCACCCCCTGCGGTTGGGAAAGCTCGGGGAACGGCAGCGGTGTGGGCGTTCCGTCGACCGGGATCTTGAACACCCTGTTACCGCGGGCGTCGGTGACATATACGATGCCGGTCGGGCCCACCGCCACGTCGACGGCCGATCCGTTGTCGGGAACCTTGAAAACCTCAGTGGCCGTTTTGGTCTCGGCCGCCATCTTCAGCACCCGCCCGGAGGACAGTTCGGTGACGTAGGCGTTCCCGGCCGCATCGACAGCGACGCTTCCCGACGACACACCGCGAAGGGGCGTGGCACCGGTGAACCTCGTATCATGTTGGTCCGCGCGATGTTCCACGCTGTAGACCCAGAGCATCCCCCGGTCGGTGATATAAAAGTTTCCCGCACTGTCGAGGGCTATACCATCGGGATCTCCCAGCACGCGGGGCAACTGGTTGGTGGCGCTGAGCAGACCCGGGTCCAAGCGCAGCAACCGCCCGGCCGGTGCATCGAACGCGGGGGCCCCGGAAAACCGGGTATGGCCGGGGTGGTGGTCGGAAATCCGGGGATGCCCGGCGGACCGATCGGAAATCCCGGCGTCCTCGACGGCGCCTTTGCCGGTCCGTCACAGACGTAGACGTATCCCTGTGTGTCAATCGCGACACCACCCGGGGCGTTGAGTTCGTAGAACGGTACCTGCGGCAGCGCCGCCGCAGCCTGGGTCTCTTCTGCCTCACGCGACAGGTGCCGCTGCACCGCCCCGTAGGAAATCCAGATCCCGCCGCCGATAAGCACCAGCATGGCCGCGATGGGCACCAACAGGTTCCGCCCGCCCCCCGGAATCAGGACCGCCGTCGAGGGATCGACCGGATCGTAGTGAACCTCTACTTCGGTTCCGGCTGGATACTGTTGCAGCAGTGCCCTGTTCTTGGCTCGTGAGGCGGACGCATGCCCGACTTGCAGGACGTCGCCGTAGTGCCGGACCCCGTTCACCTCGTAGCGATATTCGACCCGGAACTCTTCCTCCTCTCCGGTGTCAACCGTCTCGGAACGGGTTACGTGACCGGGGACCGTCGGCCAGGCGCGGTTGCTCCGACTGACCTGGAATTTGACAAAGATCTTGACCAGTCGCCAGGCGCCCAACAGCACCATCGCCGCGCCGGCGACCAGATACAACCATTCGCCCTTCATCACCAACCTCCGAAGTGATGCCGACAATGGTCGCACCGCGCTGTTGGTATCGGGGGCGTTTCGCCGAACCGGTCATCGGCAAATCAGGCGGCGTTGGCCAACGTCGCCCAGGCTTGCGCGGATTGATACGCATGCCCGACGCGCAATACCGTCGCCTCGTCGAAGGCCCGGCCGACAATCTGAAGACCGACCGGCAGACCGGCGCCGGTGAAGCCGCACGGTACCGAAAGAGCCGGCAGCCCAGCCAGATTCGCCGGCGCGGAGAACCGGATATACGCCTCCACCGGACCCTCGGTTACCCCGTCGGGCCAGCTCACCTCCGGTTTGGCCGCCGCCATGGCGGCCACCGGCACCGTTGGTGCGAGCAATATGTCGATGTCGTCGAAGAGCTTCCTACACTGCTGCCGGAAGCGTTCCCGTTTCTGTTGCGCGTCAAGGTAATCCGTTGCCGAAACGGAGAAGCCGGCCAGCAGTGCCCGGCGCACGTCGTCGGTGTAGAGGTCCCCGTGCTCGCGGAGCATCTGCCGGTGATAACTGCTGGCCTCGGGCTGCAGGATCCCGAACTCGATCGCCATCACCTCATCGGCCATGGGCAGCTGCACTTCGCGCAGTCGCACGCCCAGCTCGGCAAGCCGGTCACACGCCGATTCGACCGCGATTCTGATCTCCGGATCGACATGTTCGGTAAAGAAATTGGCGGGGATACCGGCCGTCGTCCGGGTCAGGTCATCACCCAAACCGGCCGAGAAATCCGGGACGGCCATGTCCACCGAACCCGGATCGCTCGGGTCGTAGCCGGCCATCACATTCATCACCAATGCGGCATCCTCGACGGTGCGCGTCAACGGACCGGCATGATCCAGCGACCAGGAGAACGGTGTCACGCCAGTCCGAGAAACCCGCCCGTAGGTCGGCTTGAGCCCTACGGTGCCACAGAGCGCGGCGGGGATGCGGATGGAACCGGCGGTGTCGCTGCCCAGCCCGAGGAAGCATCCCCCGACCGCCACCGCCGCCGCCGATCCGCCGCTGGACCCTCCCGCGATGCGGTCCGGCCGCCATGGGTTGCGCGTCTGGGGAGTGACGACTCCATACGCGAACTCGTGCGAGTGGGTGCGGCCGACCACCACAGCGCCGGCCTGTCGTAGCTTCGCGACGACCGTGCTGTCCGCATCGGGCACGTGATCCGCCCGGACGCGCGAGCTGGAAGTGCTTGGTACGCCGGCCATATCGTAGATCTCCTTGACCCCGATGGGGATTCCATGCAGGGGACCCCGATGCCGGCCGGCCGCAATCTCACGGGTCGCCCGCGCCGCCGCCTCGTTGGCCAGTTCCACCGTGACGTTGCTGAATGCGTTGATCTCGGGGTTGATGGCATCGATGCGCGCCAGCACGGACTCCGTGAGCTCGACCGGCGACAACTCTTTTGTCCGGATCCGGCGGGCGGCGTCGGCCAGGGTCAGTTCGAAAGGTTGCATAACGCTAGGCAACCTTCGCCTGCAGTCCGAGGGTGGAGCGTAACCAGCTGCCCATCTCGGCAATCGCGTGGTCGACGGCGTCGGCGCGACCCGCCCCCATGATGAAGGAGTGCTGCCCCTCGTCGAGCTGCCGGAGAATGACGTCATTGCCCGCCTCCCTTGCCTTTTGCGCGAAGGCGACGGCTTCCGACGCGAGCAACTCGTACTCGCCGTAGTACACCGAAATGGGCGGCAGGCCGGACAGGTCGGCACCAAGCAAATGCACGCGTGGGTCGGTGTATTCCACGCCGGTTCCGTCCAGCCAGCACGACCGGAACAGCTCCATCAGTCCGCGGGTGAGCAGCTTGTCCCGTCCGGCGTTGGTTTCGATGGATTCGCCGGACATCGTGATGTCGGTCCAGGGTGAGATGGACAATACGGCGCCGGGCAGTGCCTCACCCCGATCCCGCAGCCGCAGGGCGAGTTCGACGGCGAGGTAACCGCCGATAGAGTGGCCCACGCTGCCGATCTTGTTGGGTTGATAGCCCTGTGTGAGCAACCAGCGGTAAGCGCTCTCCACGTCCTCCACCTGCGCCGGGTACTTGTGTTCCGGGGAGCGCCGGAAGTTCAGTACCAGCGAACGCGCGCCCGCCGCTTTGGCGATGTGCGCGGCCGCCTTTCGGTCGGAGTACATCGACATCAGCACGCTGCCGCCCATATGGCTGTGCAGGAGCACCGATTCAGGGTCGCTGTCGACAGGGATGCACCACAGCGCCTCGACTCCGCCGGCGTCGACCTCGGCGTAGGTGACACCCTCGGGCTCCTTGGTCGCCACATGAATGTTCTCGGTGACGTCCCGGATCGTCTGCAGCTCGAAGTTGGGATTCGACGATCGCCTGCCGATCTCCGCGAAGATGCCCGCCAATCCCGCCGACTGCTCGTTTGCCATACGTGTCCCTTCCTAGCCGATCCTTAGAATAACGATCACTATATAACGATCGCTATGCCATGACCAGTGCGTGTTTTTGGTGGGCACCGAATGTGGGTTTACGCAGGAGAAGCGGTCACGAAGCCGTCAACAGGTCATACGCCGTGCAGCAGAATGAACTACGCACTCATGCCATGGAGCGCACGACGAGCGTAGGCTCGCACATCGGCGTCGTTGTCCTTGAGCGCGATAGCGAGTGCGTCCCGGGCGGCGGACTCGCCGGCCCATTTGGTCAGACTCAGCACCGCCGCCTTCCGCACGTCCAGATGCGTGTCCGCGACGGCGTGGGCCAGCTGGGGTACGGCGAGGTCGGCCGCCGCACCGGAGAGCGCTCGCGCCGCACCCACCCGCACCTGCCAGGCCGGTGCCCGCATCGCCTGTTTCACCGCCTCGAAATAAGCCTCGTCGCACCCTAATTCGGACATCGCCGCGAGCGCGGCGGCGCGCACCAGTGGGTCCGGGTCGGCAATCAGGGCGCCGATGGCATCCCGGCTCGGCTCCGACGGGTGCATAGCGGCCAGTCCTCCGGCCGCGGCGATGCGCACCTCCCGGTTCTCGTCGGCCGCGGCGGTGACGACGCCGGCCACGTCGTCGACGGACACCAATGCGCGCACGGCCTCGATCCGCACCTGGTGAACATCGTCATCGAGCCCGCGCCGGTACTCCGTCGCCGAACCGGCGCGCCGCGCCGCGAGCACATACATGGCCGCGGCCCGCACCACCGCATCTGGCGAGTCCAGATGCGGGCGGGCTTCGACGGCGTCGGGCAGCACCTCCACCAATTCCCGGATCCCGTCGGCGGCGGACCGGCGCACTGTGACATCGGCGTCGTCGAGCGCGGCGAACAGCGCCGGCGCGTAGCCGTCGGGTATGTGCTCGGTGAGGGCTGCCACCGCGCTGCGGCGCACTCCGCTGTCGGGATCGCTCAGGTAGGGCCGCAGGTCCGCGGTGGACGGCTCGTCGAGCGCCAGGACCTCGGCGATGCGCGGCGACGGGCGATGCACCGGCGTCGCGATACGGGTTCGCGTGGTGGTCGGGGCCTGTCCGCCCATCAGCGGCGGCTGCTCTACCTCGAACACGCGCCGATCCGTCGGCGGGAGTGCATCGAATTCCGGAACCGAGACCAGGTAGGGAGCCACCGGACGCTTCAGGAACACCATCCGGCCGTCACCGGGGTCCTTGCGCAGGTTGAGGTGGTAGCCCCACTCGCTGTCATCCCGCACGGGCAGATCGGCGCGGTCGTGGTAGAGCCCCCACCGTGACTCGGTCCGGGTGAGCGAGGACCGGGCGGCCATCTCCGCGCAGTCCCGGATGAAGGACACCTCGACCGCGCGCATCAGCTCGTGGGGGGTTAGTGCCCCCATCTCGGCGATCTCGTCGCGCATCCGGTCGAAGGTGCGGATCGCGATCGATAGCTTGGCCGCCGTCTTGGGCGGTGCGACATAGTCGTTGACGAAGCGCCGGAGCTTGTATTCGACCTGCGGCTGCGGCGGCCCGTCCGGGTGCCGCAAGGGGCGATAGATCAGCTCGTGCGCCGCACGCAGCTGGTCCTGTGGCAGTTGTTGTGGCGCAGCGGTTTCGGCGATCGTCGAGGCGGCGTGTTCACCGGCTAAGTCGCCGAAGACGAAGGCCCCGATCATGTAGTTATGCGGGACGCAGGCCAGGTCCCCGGCAGCGTACAAGCCGGGCACCGTGGTGCGGGCATGCTCGTCGACCCACACGCCGGACGCCGAATGCCCACTGCACAAGCCGATTTCGGAGATGTGCATCTCCACGTCATGGGTGCGGTAGTCGTGCCCCCGGTTGGCGTGGAAGGTGCCCCGGGTGGGCCGCTCGGTGGTGTGCAGGATGTTTTCCAGCGCCGTCAGTGTCTCGTCTGGCAGATGTGACACCTTCAGGTAGATCGGTCCACGGGCCGAATCGATCTCGCTCTTGACCTCGGCCATCATCTGCCCGGACCAGTAGTCGGAGTCGACGAACCGCTCACCGTGCGCGTTGACTTGGTAGCCGCCGAACGGATTGGCCACGTACGCGCAAGCCGGCCCGTTGTAGTCCTTGATCAACGGGTTGACTTGGAAGCATTCGATCCCCGAGAGTTCGGCGCCGGCGTGATAGGCCATCGAGTAGCCGTCGCCGGCATTGGTCGGGTTCTCGTAGGTGCCGTACAGATATCCGGAGGCAGGGAGACCGAGCCGTCCACACGCGCCGGTCGCCAGGATCACCGCCTTGGCACCGATCGCGACGAACTCCCCGGTGCGCGTGTGCAGCGCGGCGGCGCCGACGGCCCGGCCATCCGCGGTCAGCACCCGTACCGGCATCAGCCGGTTCTCGATCCGGATCTTCTCCCGCATGGAGCGTTGCCGCAACACCCGGTAAAGCGCCTTCTTGACGTCCTTGCCCTCGGGCATCGGCAACACATACGAGCCGGACCGGTGCACCCGGCGCACCGCGTACTCGCCGTGCTCGTCCTTCTCGAACTTCACCCCATAGCGCTCCAGCCGCTGCACCATGGCGAACCCGCGAGTGGCCGTCTGATACACGGTGCGCTGGTTGACGATTCCGTCGTTGGCCCGGGTGATCTCGGCGACATAGTCTTCCGGTTCGGCCTTACCGGGAATGACGGCGTTGTTCACCCCGTCCATGCCCATGGCCAGGGCGCCCGAGTGGCGCACATGTGCCTTCTCCAGCAGCAGCACCTGCGCACCGTGTTCGGCCGCGGTCAGGGCCGCCATGGTGCCGGCGGTACCACCGCCGATGACCAGCACGTCACAGTCCAGCCGGAGCTGCGGCTCGGTCGACGGTATCCGCATCATGCTGCCACCGAGTACTCAAGCGCGGCAATGACTTCGGCGCGCAGTTCGGTCCGCGGCGCGGTGCTGCGCGGATCCGGCACGTCGAGCACCGCACGCAGTGGATGACCGGCTCGGCCTAGCACGGCGATGCGGTCACCGAGTACCAATGCCTCGTCGACGTCATGGGTGACGAAGACGATGGTGGTGGGGTGTGCTCGCCAGGTATCGACGAGCAAACGTTGCATGGCCGAACGTGTTTGGGTGTCCAGCGCGCCGAACGGCTCATCCATCAGCACCGCACGCGGCGCACCCGCCAGACCACGGGCCAGCTGCACGCGCTGACGCATTCCGCCCGACAGACTTTTGGGCAGGTAGTGCCCGAAACCGGTGAGCCCGACTTCGGTGATCCAGCGTTCGGCCTGAGCGCGGCGGGTGCCGCGCGGCACACCGCGCAACCGCAATGCCAGCTCGATGTTCGACCGGACCGTGCGCCACGGCAGTAAGGCGTTGTCCTGGAACACCATGCCGCGGTCGCCCGACGTGCCGACCACCTCTGCACCGTCGGCCAGCACCCGCCCGCCGTCGGGCCGCATCAGACCCGCCAAGGCGCGCAGCACGGTCGACTTGCCGCACCCCGACGGACCGGTAAGCACCAGGATCTCCCCGGGCCGCGCCGCCAGACTCATCTCGTCGATGACTGGGATCCCGTTGTATGACAGGTGGACCCGATCCAGTTCCAGACTCATACCCCTCACCGCTTGGTTTCCTCTCCCCTCGGCAACCACCGGGTGAGCCGCCGCCCGACAAGTTCGACGGCCGCCGATGTCGCGAAACCCAGGACTCCGATCGTGATGATGCCGACGAACACCTGCGGGTAGGCCAGCACGGTGTAGTTCTGCCAGGTGCGGTAACCGACACCCAGCCGTCCCGAGATCATTTCGGCGGAGATCACGCAGATCCACGCCACCCCCATGCCGACCGACAGTCCGCCGAACACGCCCGGCAGGATGCCGGGCAGGACGACCTGAGTCAGCACGTCCCAGCGCCCGCCCCCGAAGGTCCGCACACTGTCTTCCCATAGCGTCGGCAGGGCCCGCACGGCATGCCGTGTGCTGACCATGATCGGGAAGTAGGCCGCCAGGAACGTGATGAACACGATCCCCGCTTCGTCGGTCGGGAACAACAGAATCGCCACCGGCACCACCGCGATCGCGGGAATCGGCCGGGCCAGTTCGGTCAGCGGGCCGAATAGGTCGGCGAACAACCGGGAGCGAGCCAGCAGCACACCCGTCGCGACACCGGCCGCCGCCGCCAGACCGAAACCGGTGAGAATGCGCAGCAGCGACTGGGCGAGGTCCAGCCAGTATTCAAAGGCGCCCAGCCGCCGGGTGAGCGCGGTCGCAATCTCGGTGATGGTGGGCAGCGTGTCGAATCGCAGCCAAAACCGCACCTTTTCGCCGGTGAGCAGTTGCCAGAGCCCCAGAGCGAGGGCCACCGACGCCAATCGCAGCAGCCGCGACCGCCACGGCGAGGGGAACCGGAGTGGTGCCGCGACGGGCTTGGCGGGTCCCACGATTCGGTCGGCTAGTTCGGCGGTCATAACGAATTCCCCACTGCCTGCTCGTATTCCACGTTCACTGCACCCGGATGCGCCGCCAGGTAGCGGCGCGCCCCGGCCACAGTGCCGAACGGTCGGTAATCGGCACCATCGCGCACCCAGACCGCCTTGTCGGCGAACCACCGGGTGCCCAGTTCGGCGTCGGGCACATAGGCGGCCCGGATTCTGGCGCCGCGTGCCCGCGCCGCTTTGATCGCGTGGAGCAGGGCGGTCGGGTTGGCGAGCGTCTGGGTCGAATCCGCACCATCCAGCCACAACTCGCTGGCCAAGGCCGGGTCACCACTGAGCACCGACGGATTACTGCTACGGGCCCGGCCGCCGTCGTAGTCCAGCCCACGCGCACCGAACACCGCCCGCAGCGGTCCGTCCTGCACGAACCCGTCGACATCGAGATCGGTGAAGTCACCGATGGACTTCAGGTACGGCACATCGCCTTTGAGCGCCTCGACCTGTGCCGACTTGAGCGTGCTGTCGAACGAGGTGCCGCCGGGACCGTTGTAGAGATACACCACCTCTTGCGGCAGACCGCTGGCGTCGGCGACGATGCGAGCCGCCTGCAACGGCCTGGTGTTCAGAAAGTCGTTGGCGTCCAGTTGTGCCTGCAGGAACGCCGCCAGCACCTCGGGATGCGCCGCCGCGTAGGAGCGACGCACCACGACACCGTGCAAGGTAGGCACGTTCAGCTCCGCACCGTCATAGAGCAACCGGCCCTTGCCCTGGTACACCAACAGGCCGGGCCACGCGACGAACTGTGAAAGCGCCTGCACCTGGCCCGATTCCAGAGCGGACGCGCCGACCTGTGGCTGCTGGTTGAGCACCTCAGTGGTATCCGAGCCGTGAATCCCGGCGCGATCCAGCGCCCGCACCAACGTGCCATGACCGGCCGAGCCCACACTCGCCGAGACCCTGGCTCCCCTAAGATCGGCCAGCGTCGTCGCCGACGAACCCGGGGCGACCACAACCATGTTCAGGGCGCCCTTGGGGTTATAGCCGGTGACTGACACCATTTCGGTGCGGGCCAACGGATTCGTTTGAGTCTTCGAACCGTTGATCAGCAGGGGATAGTCCCCCATCGAGCCGATATCGATCTTCTCGGCCAGCATCTGCGCGGTGATCGGCGCGCCAGTGTCGTAGTCCTGCCACCGCACGGCGTATCTGGTACCGGTGCGATGGGTGACATCAGCGAGCCGGTGCTCGAGGTAGCCCTGCGCGCGCAGCAACGTGCCCGCCGTCACGGTGTTGATGGTCTTGGACTGGTAGCCGACGACGACGTTGACGACTCCGTCGGACTCGGCCAGCGATTCCAGCGAACAACCGGACAGCAGAACGGTGAGCGTGATCGCGACGGACAGCAACCGCAGCGCGTGTCTTTTCATCAAGATCCTCGACCGACAGCCTGATTCAGCGCAGCAGATAGGGCATGTTCACCGTGACCGCCCCGGTGGGGCAGCGTGCCGCGCACGGCCCGCAGTACCAGCATTCGTCGACATGCATGAACGCCTTACCGGTGTCGGGATTGATCGCCAGTGCATCCAGCGGGCACACCTCGACACACAGGGTGCAGCCGTCGATGCACAGCGATTCGTCGATGGTGACCGGCACGTCGGCTCGGGTGTTGTCGATCAGTGTCAAGGCTTGCTCCTAATCAGGTTGCCGCGCATGGTGATTCGGTCCCCTCGCATCCTGATGTATTCCAGGTCGACCGGGCGCCCGTCGTCCAGGCTGGTGAGGCGCTCCAGCATCAGCAACGGCGCGCCGTTGGGCACCTGCAGCGCCACCGCCGAATGGGCGTCAGCGGGAATGGCTTCCAGCGCCAACGCCGCTGAGCCGAGCGGTTGTCCACTCACCTGCTCGATGAGGGCGAACAGGTCGTTGTCTTCCAGCGGATGCCCCAGGATCTGGGCGCCGATGTCGGGGGCCAGGTAGGTCAGGTCGAGGCTGAGCGGCAGGTCACCCAGGTACCGCAGCCGCTCGATGAAGACAGCATGTTCGCCGGGCCGCAGGCGCAGCCGATGTGCCACCGAAGGCGGCGCCGCGACCAGCATCGCGGCGCGCACCTGGTTGCGGACCTCGCCCTGACCGTTGAAGGTCTCTTTCAGCCCGAGCAGCGTGTCCAGGCCGTGCGCGTACTTGCGCTGCGCAACGTGCGTTCCGATCTTCGGCCCGCGGTCGATCAGGCCCTCGTGCTTCAGGACGCCGAGCGCTTCACGAACGGTGTTGCGGGAGGCCGAGAACTCGGCGGCCAACTCGTTTTCGGTGGGCAGCCCGTCGGGGTACGCGCCGGCGTGGATCTGCTGACGCAGCACGTCGGCAACCCGGCGGGCCCGGTCTGCCCGGGCGCCCTGGATCGGCACTGGATCTGCCACGCCGCCACGCTAATGCAGGTCAGCGGCGCAAAGTAGGGACCGATCGCAGCGCTGCTGAGGGTCCGGCCTATTGCGCCGGGCTCCGTCGTGCGTTACCTGCGATATCGGGGTCTCGACGGGTTATTGCGCCACCCCGGACCCACACCCGCAGTTCTGATCGCGCTGAAACTAATGCGGGTGACAGCCGACCCGGTCTCAGTTCACCTGGACGGTGTGTTCGTTCGCCACCATCGGCGCCTCGGGCGCCCGCGACGGCTCGGATCCGTTGCCGGACACCTTGGCACGCGTCACCGCCTTGCGCTGCGCCTCCATCCGCGTCAGCGCCTCCTGGGTGAAGACCGACAGTCCCAGCTCGTGGTTGTAGCCGTGGATCTCTTTGACGTCGAGCTGAGCCAGGAAATACACGATCTCCTTGGAGACCACCTGGCCCGGCACCAACACGGGGAAGCCCGGCGGATAAGGAACCACAAACGTGGTGGACACCAACGTCTTTCCCTCGGCAATCCGGCGTCCGGCCGTGCCGATGAGCACGTACTCGCGGTCCGATTCCTCGTAGCCGGCATAGAACGCGGACCGGGTATCGCCGTACACACTGCCTTCGGCGGGGCGGAACGCGACGTCGAACTCGCTGAAATCGGGCAGGTGCGGCAGATCCTCGGTGATCTCCTCGACGCGGCGCTCGTGCAGCGCCCAGTCGGCCGCACTCGCGGCCTCCTTGGTCCGGTCGAAGTCGGTGGCCACCCGGCGCAGCACGTCGAGCAGATGGTGAACGCTCGACCAGGTCACGCCGATGGTGAAGATCAGCAGGACGCTGTTGATCGAGGTCTTGTTGATCTGGATGCCGAACCGGTCCATCAGGATCTTCTCGCGGAAGTCGTAGCCGTTCATGCCGGTCTTGCCGAGAAACAGCGTGACCCTGGTCGGGTCCAGCACGAACTGGTCGGATCGCCAGGCCTCGTTCCACTCGTCGAGGGCGCCTTGGCGCACTTCGCGATACGAGCTGACGTGCGAAGCCCGGTATTCCTCCGGCACCAGATCGGACTCGTCGAGGATGCGGAACCACTTGCTGATCAACCGGTCTTTGCGGACCCGGTGCCGGAATACCAGCGCCATGTCGTAGACCTGCCGGACCAACTGGAAACCCTCGATGTCGACCTGGCGCCGAGCCAAATCCAAAGACGCCAGCAGCTGCTGGTTCGGGGAGGTCGAGGTGTGGGTCAGGAACGCCTCGCCGAAGGCGTCGCGGGCGCGGGCGTTGAAGTCCTGGTCGCGCACATGGATCATCGACGCCTGCCGAAAGGCCGAGAGTGACTTGTGCGTCGAATGCGTCGCATACACCCGCACCCGCGCCTTGTCGGGGTCGGGCAGCAGCCGGTGGTTGACCCATTCCGAACGCGGAATGCCCTCCATCGCCGCGGCCCACAGCCGGTACTCCTGGGCGTATTGCGGGGAGTCCAGCATCTGTTCGAGCTTCTCGGCCGACACCATGGCGGTGCGCTGCCGGGCCCAGGGCACCGCGGTGGCGAACGCGAACCACGCCTCATCCCACAGGAAGCAGATGTCTGGCTTGATCGCCAGCACCTCTTCCATCACCTGCCGCGGGTTGTAGACGACGCCGTCGAAGATGCAATTGGTCAGCAGCAGCATGCGGACCTTGTCCAGCTGCCCGGCCGCTTCGAGGTCCAGCAGCGCCTTCTTGATGGTGCTCAGCGGGACCGCCCCGTAGATCGCGAACTGCGGCAGCGCGTAGGACTCCAGGTACCGCGGGTAGGCGCCCGCCAGCACCAGCCCGTAGTGGTGCGACTTGTGGCAGTTGCGGTCGATCAGCACGATGTCGCCGGGCCGGGTCAACGACTGCACCACAATCTTGTTGGCGGTGGAGGTCCCGTTGGTGACGAAGTAGGTGTGGTTGGCATTCCACGTCACCGCGGCTTTGTCCATCGCCTTCTTGATGTTGCCGTGCGGGTCGAGCAGTGAGTCCAAACCGCCTGAGGTGGTGGACGTTTCGGCCATGAAGATGTTGCGTCCGTAGAACTCGCCCATGTCCTGCAACGACTTCGAGTTGAAGACGCTGGCACCACGGGCAACCGGCAGCGCGTGGAACTGGCCGACCGGTGCCGCGGCATAGGCGCGCAGGGCGTCGAAAAACGGTGTGGAGAACCGGTTTCGCAGCCCGGCGATCACGGTGCTGTGCAGGTCCGTCACATCGTTGAGCCGATAGAAGGTGCGGTCGTAGACGTCGGGCTCATCGTCGCCGCCGGCGGCGATCGATTCGTCGGTGAGCAGGTACAGGTCGATGTGCGGCCGCAGTTCGCGGATCCACTCGCCGCATTCGACCCAGTCGTGCGTGCGGTCGGACACCGGTATGTCGTCGTTGGCGCCGAGCAGCGTGTTCATCAGCGGTACCCGGTCGCGCGAGCGCAACGGCAGATCGTGGCGGATGATCGCGGCCTGGATCTCGCCGTTGAGCGCCACCGCGGTGATAGCGTCCTCGACGCTCGGCGCGACCAGGATCTCGAACTGGATGTCCTCGGCCGCGTTGCGCAGTTGGCGCAGCGCGTCGACCAGGCAATCCGGAGCGGTGCACGGGGAATCGTCGGCCAGCAACACGGTGTAGAACTGCTGCTGCTTGGCCTGGGCCACCAGCTCCTGGTCGGCCAGTGGCGCCGAAAGGTCGAATAGCGCTGTGCGGTCACCGTATTCGGACAGCAGCCGGACGGCCTGGGACACCTCTTCGGCCAGACGCACGGTCGACAGGCTCTCCAGATGTGAGCGGAATGTCGCCAGGTTGTCCGCGCCCGGGTACAGCCAGTACCGCTCGTAGGCGGCGATGCGGTCCATCAACCGCTTTACCTTGGCGAGGTCGTGGGACTTGTCCAGGCCGGCCAGGTCGACCTCGGCGAGGTGACGGCAGGCGTCATCGAGCAGGTTCCAGGTGTCGATCCGTGTGTACGACGGGTTGGCCACCGCGGCCAGTGCCGAGACGCGAAGTCGCCGCGGACGGGCGTTGTATCTGGTCATGTATCACCCTTCGGCGTCAGTGCAGTTCGTAAGCATCGCGGGAAAGACGGAAATAGTGGCCGGTGCTGTGATCCGTGCAGGTGATGCCGGACTCCTGGCTCTCGCACGTTATCGAGTTGAATGACCGGCTTTGACCGTACTGCAGCACCGGGTAGCCGGTGCCCAGAATTGTGTCGCTGTGACAAGTCATTTGGGCTGGGGCGCCCTGGTGCATGCTGATCCGGCTGCCCCACGCGCCCATGCACGGGCTCGGGCGCGGCGGCAGTGGGTAGGAGTGCTCACGGATCTCGCAGCCGGCGAAGGCCGAGCCTTCCATCGGCCCGATGCCGCAACCGATGTTTCCCGACGGCGTCTGGAAAAACTCGAGGCCGTCGGCGTGCGCCGTCGGCCCGGGCGCTGCCAGCGCCGTGATGGCGAATGCCGCGACGAACGCGGCGCTCGCTCTGCTCAGCATCATTGCCGACAGCTTTCCATCACGTCGCTATTGTGTCTCCCCCTCGCTCACCGCACGAGCTTTTCTTCGGGTTTGATTTACACCCCGCGCACACCGCCGTGGCCAAGCCTTGTTCGTTTCAGGGAGCCGTCGTGCCGGCGTCATGCCGGCGTTGCACCGCTGCGCAGTTGCCTGCCGGGACCGAGATGCCCGCGCCACCGGTCGTTGGCCCGAGTGGGACAGTGCGGCCTTGTGTCAGCTTGCTACAGCGACTGGCCAGGAGCGTCGTCGTCGCTGTCGACGATCTGCTTGTCGCCGCGGTTGCCGAGCGAGTTCTCCACCCACTTGAGCATCGGCAGTTGCGGAAGTTCCCAGCGCCGTCCGGGTAGATCGGTGACGTCACTCAGCGAGCGGACCACCCCCTGGGTGAGGCCCATGATGGCGGCCATCACCGGCAACAGTGGCTGCAGCGGTTTGGCAGCGGTGCGCACCGTACTGATGCGGCGGGCCAGGATCAGGCGTTCGATCGTGTGATACACCAGGGCGCCCACACCGAGCGCGAAGATCGCCAGCACCGAGGCAACGATCGTCCACCCGAATGCGGCGCTGACCACCGCGCCGACCACCACCGCAACGGCCGCCAGGACGGCGATGACCACACGCAGCTCGAGGCGTGTCATGAACCCGCTCCACGCACCGCTTGGGCCGCCGCGCGGATCTGCGGCGTTACCAGCATGACCTGGCCCAGCACCCCGTTGATGAAGCCGGGTGAGTCGTCGGTCGACAACTCCTTGGCCAGCTCCACCGCCTCGTCGACGGCGACCGGTTCCGGCACGTCCTCGGCATAAAGCAGCTCCCACACCGCAACCCGCAGAATTGCGCGATCCACCGCCGGCAGGCGGTCCAGCGTCCAGGCCTGCAGGTGCGAGGTGATCAGCTCGTCGATGTGGGCGGCATGCTCGGCCACCCCACGCGCTACGCCGGCCGTGTAGGGATGCAGCGGAGCCACATCTGGATTGGATTCGGCGAGCGCGGTACGCAGATCGACCAGCTCGACCGGGCTCATCCCGCGCGCCTCGGACTCGAAGAGCAAGTCGACCGCACGCTTGCGCGCGCTGTGCCGGCCCTTCAGGGGCTGTGACCGCCGGCCAGGCTTACTCGCTTTCCCCTCCGGCATGTCAGGTGTTGACCCGACCCAGGTAGCTGCCGTCGCGGGTGTCCACCTTGAGCTTGTCGCCGGTGTTGATGAACAGCGGCACCTGGATCTCGGCTCCCGTTTCCACCGTGGCGGGCTTGGTGCCCGCGCTGGAGCGGTCCCCCTGCAGGCCCGGCTCGGTGTGTGAGACGACGAGCTCGACGGAGACCGGCAGTTCGATGTAGAGCGGTGCTCCGTTGTGGAAGGCCACCTGTACGGGCAGCCCTTCCAGCAGGAACCGCGCTGCGTCGCCGACCAGCGACTCCGGCAGCGGGTGCTGTTCGTAGTCCTCGCTGTCCATGAACACGAAGTCCGAGCCGTCGCGGTACAGATAGGTGGTGTCGCGCCGGTCGACGGTGGCGGTGTCGACCTTGACTCCCGCGTTGTAGGTCTTGTCCACGACCTTGCCGGACAGCACATTCTTCAGCTTGGTGCGCACGAAAGCCGGCCCCTTGCCGGGTTTGACGTGCTGGAACTCGGTGATCGTCCACAACTGGCCGTCGATGACCAGGACAAGTCCGTTCTTGAAGTCAGCAGTGGTCGCCACGTTCTTCTATATCTCCTACAAGATGGCCAGTTCCTTCGGGAACCGGGTCAACAATTCCGGGGTCTGCCCGGTGGTCTGCGAGGTAGCCGACGTCCTACTTGGCACCACCAGCGTGTCCTCGATGCGGACACCGCCGCGGCCGGGTAGATAGACGCCGGGCTCCACTGTCACCACGGAGCCCGCAAGTAGTGTACCGGCGGAGGTTGCCCCGATGCCTGGCGCTTCGTGGATCTGCAGGCCGACTCCGTGCCCCAGACCGTGGCCGAAGTGCTCGCCGTATCCCGCGTCGGCGATCATCTTCCGCGCCGCACCGTCGACGTCACGCAGTTCAGCGCCCGGATGCAGGGCTTCCCGGCCGGCCCGTTGCGCTTCGGCCACCAGCTCGTAGATCTCTAGCTGCCAGTCGGCGGCGTTGCCCAGCACGAACGTCCGGGTCATGTCGGAGTGATAGCCGGCCACCAGGGCGCCGAAGTCGATCTTGACGAAATCACCCGAGGCAAGCACCGCGTCGGTGGGCCGATGGTGCGGAATCGCGGAATTCGGCCCGGCCGCCACGATCGTCTCGAACGAGATCGCATCGGCGCCGTGATCGAGCATCAGATTCTCCAGCTGGCGGCTGACCTCGCGTTCGGTGCGACCCGGCCGCAGTCCGCCGCGCTCGATCAGATCGGTCAGGGCCGCGTCGGCCGCCTCACACGCCAGGCGCAGAAGTGCGAGCTCACCGGCGTCTTTGACCTCCCGCAGCGTCTCTACGGTGCCCGACGCGCGAACCAGCTCGGTGTTGTGTCCCTCCAAAGCCGCGGACAACGCGTCCATGCCGTCCACCGTGACGACATGGCTCTCGTAACCGAGTTTCCCCACCCCGTCCTGCCCGGCGCGGCCCGCCAGATGCCGGCCCACGGCCCGCTCGATGGCCACTTCCAAATCGGGCGCCTGCTGCGCCGCCTGGGTGCGATAGCGCCCATCGGTGGCCAATACGGCCTCCCGATCGTCGGCAAACACCAGCAACGCGCCGTTGGATCCGCTGAATCCGGATAGATACCGCACATTTATCAGGTCCGTGACCAGCATCGCGTCTAGTCCGGCGGCATGGATTTTGGCTTTGAGGTTGTGTCGACGCTGGGAATGTGTCACGACCCTTGACGGTACTCGCTACGCTGTTTGCCCATGAACAAGTGGATGCTGCGTGGATTGGTCTTTGCCGCCGCGATGGTCGTTCTTCGCCTTTTCCAAGGGGCGCTGATCAACGCGTGGCAGACGCAGTCTGCGCTGATCAGCATTGTGCTCCTGACGCTCTTCGTGATCGCGTCCGTCCTGTGGGGCTTGCGCGACGGCCGCGCCGACGCCAAATCCAACCCGGACCCGGACCGACGTGAGGACCTCGCGATGATCTGGCTGCTGGCCGGCCTGGTGGCGGGGTTGGTCAGCGGCCTGGTGGCGTGGATCATCGCGCTGTTCTACAAGGGCATCTACACCGGCGGGTTGCTCAACGAGCTAACCACTTTCGCAGCGTTCACCGCCCTGCTCGTGTTCGTGTTCGGCATCCTGGGCGTGGCGGTCGGCCGCTGGCGAATCGACCGCAAAGCCCCGCCGCCGGAGAAGCACGACGGCTCACATGACCGCCAGGACACCGACGTGTTCTCCGCAGTGCGTGAGGACGAAAGCCCGACGGGTGAGATCCCGCGGCAGTCGCAGGGCGGCGCCCAGACCGAAGAGCGCACGTCGCCGGTGGCCACCGCCGAACGCGATGAGCCGACCCAGGTCATTCGCACCGGCGACCGCGGCAGCGAAGACAAAACCGAGGTGATCCGCACCGGCGACAGCAGCGAGGCCAAGACCGAGGTGCTCAACCTGGACGAGGCGACCAGGCCGCACAAGAAATCTACCGAGTAGCGGCCAGGTAGCGCAGGGCCAATAGGTAGCCCTGGACGCCCAGGCCCACGATGACCCCGGTGGCGACCGGACTCAGGTAGGAGTGGCGCCGGAACTCCTCCCGCGCATACACATTTGAGATGTGCACCTCGATCAGTGGCCCGCTCAGCTCGGCGCAAGCGTCGCGCAGCGCCACCGACGTGTGGGTGAGGCCGCCGGCGTTGAGTATCACCGGTTCGGAGGCATCGGCCGCGCGGTGGATCCAGTCCAGCAGTTCGGCTTCGCTATCGGTTTGCCGCACAATGGCTTTGAGGCCGAGGTCGGCGGCTTCGCGCTCGATCAGGGCGGCCAATTCGTCGTGGGTGGTGCTGCCGTAGACGGCGGGCTCGCGCTGGCCCAGGCGACCGAGGTTCGGGCCGTTGAACACGTTTACGCTCGAACTCATGGCGCCACTCCTCCGCATCGCCGCGCTCTGCATCGTCGTGGGCGCGTCATGGCGCGCACACTCCCGCGTAGGCCGTCACCAGCAGGCCCGGGTCGGGCCCGACCAACCGGCCCGGCTTGGCCAGCCCGTCCAGGACCACGAACCGCAGCACACCGGCGCGGGTCTTTTTGTCCCCGGCCATGTATTCCAACAGCTGGGGTAGCGCGTCGGCGTCATAGCTGACCGGCAGACCCAGGGACGTGAGGATGGCGCGGTGGCGCTGTGCGGTTTCGTCGTCGAGTCGTCCGGTGAGCCGGGCAAGCTCGGCGGCGAAGACCAGGCCCACCGACACAGCGGCACCGTGCCGCCACCGGTAGCGCTCCCGGCGTTCGATCGCGTGCGCCAAAGTGTGCCCGTAGTTGAGGATTTCGCGAAGCTCCGATTCCTTCTCGTCGGCCGCGACGACTTCCGCCTTGACGGCGATGGCACGCCGGACCAGTTCGGGTAGCACGTCGCCCTCCGGGTCGAGTGCCGCCTGCGGGTCGGCCTCGATGAGGTCCAGGATCACCGGGTCGGCAATGAACCCGGCCTTCACCACCTCGGCCATCCCGGCCACGATCTCGTTGTGCGGCAACGTCTTCAGCGTCGAAATGTCGACCAGCACCGCCAGCGGTTGATGGAACGCTCCGACCAGGTTCTTGCCGGCGTCGGTGTTGATGCCGGTCTTGCCGCCGACAGCCGCGTCGACCATGCCGAGCAGCGTGGTGGGCACGTGCACGATAGAGACACCGCGCAGCCAGGTCGCCGCGGCGAATCCGGCGACATCGGTGGCGGCGCCGCCGCCCAGGCTGACCAAAGCATCCTTGCGGCCGATTCCGATCCGGCCCAACACTTCCCAGATGAAACCCACGACGGGCAGGTCCTTACCGGCCTCGGCGTCCGGGATCTCGATGCGATGTGCGTCGATCCCCTTGTCTGCCAACCTGGTCCGGATGGTCTCCGCGGTCTGCGTCAGCACCGGCTGATGCAGGATGGCAACCTTGTGCCGGCCGGCCAGCAGCTCGTCGAGTTCATCGAGCAACCCGGTGCCGATCACCACGGGGTACGGCGGGTCGACGGCCACCTCGATGGTGACCGGTTTGCTTATTTCTGTCATTTGGCAGCCTCTACCTGAGTGTTCAGCCGCGACACGATGTAGCGGACGACCGCGCCGGGGTTGCGGCGGTTGGTGTCCACCCGGATGGTCGCGACGCGGCGGTACAGCGGAACGCGCTTGGCCATCAGCTCACGGAATTTCTCGGCGCGGTCCGGCCCGGCCAGCAGGGGACGCACGGTGTTGCCTCCGGTGCGCCGTACGCCTTCGGCGGCGCTGATCTCGAGGTAGACGACGGTGTGGCCGTTCAGTGCCGCGCATACCCCGGGGCTGGTGACCGCTCCCCCGCCCAGCGACAGCACACCGTCGTGCTCGGCCAGGGCCGCACGGATCACCTCTTCTTCGATGCGACGGAACTCCTGCTCGCCGTCGGTGGCGAAGATGTCGGCGATGGTGCGTCCCGTCTTCTGCTCGATGGCCGCGTCGGTGTCGAGCATGCCGACCCCGAGCGCCTTGGCGAGCCGACGTCCGATGGTCGACTTGCCGGAACCGGGTAAGCCCACGAGTACCGCTCTGGGAGCCATCTGCGGCTAGCTTCCGGCGGCGCGGGCGGCCGGGGCCTCCCGGTCGGCAACCGTGCGCTGGTAGGCCTCGATGTTGCGCCGGGTTTCGGCCAGCGAATCGCCGCCGAACTTCTCCAGCGCCGCGCGGGCCAGCACCAACGCCACCATCATCTCGACCACCACGCCGGCGGCAGGCACCGCGCACACGTCGGAGCGCTGGTGGATGGCGACGGCCTCATCACCGGTGGCCATGTCGACGGTGGCCAGGGCCCGCGGCACCGTGGAGATCGGTTTCATCGCGGCGCGCACCCGCAGCGGCTGGCCGTTGGTCATGCCGCCTTCCAGTCCCCCGGCGCGATTGGTCGAGCGCACGACGCCGTCGGGTCCGGGATACATCTCGTCGTGGGCGCGGCTGCCGCGGCGGCGGGCGGTCTCGAAACCGTCGCCGATCTCCACGCCCTTGATCGCTTGGATGCCCATCACCGCTGCGGCCAGTTGGCTGTCGAGGCGGTTGTCGCCGCTGGTGAAGGAGCCCAGGCCGACCGGCAGACCCAGGGCCACCACCTCCACAACCCCACCCAGGGTGTCGCCGTCTTTTTTGGCCGCTTCGATCTCGGCGATCATCGCCTTCTCGGCCTGTGCGTCATACGCCCGGACCGGGCTGGCGTCGATCGCGGGCAGGTCCTCGGCGCGCGGCGGTGGGCCGTCGTAGGGTGCCGACGCGCCGATCGAGATGACGTGCGAGAGCACCTCGACCCCGAGCGCTTGGCGCAGGAATGCCCGCGCGATGGTGCCGGCCGCCACCCGGGCGGCGGTCTCGCGGGCGCTGGCCCGCTCCAGCACGGGCCGGGCGTCGTCGAAGCCGTACTTGAGCATGCCCGCGTAGTCGGCGTGGCCCGGCCGCGGCCGGGTCAACGGTTCGTTGCGGGCGCTGTTCTCGAGGTCGGCGGGGTCCACCGGGTCGGCGGCCATCACGGTTTCCCACTTCGGCCATTCCGTGTTGCCGATTTCGACGGCGATGGGTCCGCCCAGCGTGCTGCCGTGGCGTACACCGGCCAGGATCGTCACGGCGTCGCGCTCGAATTTCATCCGCGCTCCGCGCCCGTAACCCAGGCGGCGGCGGGCTAGTTGGTCAGCGATTTCGGTAGACGTGACGTGCACGCCGGCGACCATGCCTTCGACCATGGCTACCAGCGCGCGGCCGTGGGACTCCCCGGCAGTGATCCAGCGCAACACCCGAACATCTTCCCATGTACGACTGAGCGCCAGTTAATCCAGCAGAGCCCAACCCGCCGCTGCCGCAGTGGCGACCGCCATCGACGGACCGTGCGGAACGACGCGTGCGCGGCAGGCCACCGCGATCGACGCGGTCAGCAGCGGCGCGGCGATCGCCGCGAGGAACCACACGTCGGCGCCGAAGCATCCGGCCAGGCCTCCAAGGCCGATCGCCAACTTCACGTCACCGGCGCCCATCGACCCGGGGGCGATCAGGTGCACCACCAGGTATGTCGCGGTCAGCGCCGCCGCACCGGCCAGCGCCGGGCCGCTGTGACCAGCCAGCACCGCGCCGACCAGGATCACCCCGGCGCCAGGCAGGGTGAGCGCATTGGGCAGCCGTCGTTGCCGGATGTCGAAGCAACACAGCACCGCCATCCAGGCCAGCACCAGGGTCGCCGCTGCGATTCGCATGCAGCGGCAGGTTAATCCGTTGCCGCCAGGGCGCAAGTCATTGCTTCGCGCGGCGCTGGCAGGCCGGTGAACTGCTCGACCTGCGCAAACGCCTGGTGCAGGAGCATCTGCAGACCGCTGACCACCCGGCCGCCGGCGGCGGCGACGGCGGCCGCCAGCGGCGTGGGCCACGGGTCGTAGATGGCGTCCAGCAGCACCGGGACGGCGGCGAAAGTGTTGGCGTAGCGTGCGGCCACCTCGGCTGGGATGGTGCTGACCAGGACCGCCGCGGCGGCTACCTCGCCGGCCAAGCCGGCGTCGTCGAGACCGCAGTACCGGGTCGCCACACCCACTCGGGCACCGAGCTCCACCAACCGCGAGGCCTTGTCCGGATTGCGGGCCACCACGGTGATACCGGTGACGCCCAGCGTGGCCAGACCCACCACGGCCGCCGGGGCCGTGCCGCCCGAGCCGCACACCAGCGCATGCCCGTGCTGTGGCCCGAGCGCCCCGGCCACGCCATCGATATCGGTGTTGTCGGCCCGCCAGCCGGTCGCTGTGCGCACCAGGGTGTTGGCTGACCCGACCTGCTCGGCGCGGCCGGTGCGCTCGTCGGCGAACCGCAGGGCGGCGAACTTGCCGGGCATCGTCACCGACACTCCGACCCATTCCGGCCCGAATCCGCGCACCACCTCCGGCAGCTGCTCGGCGTCGCACTCGATGCGTTCGTAGGTCCAGTCGGTCAGTCCCAGTGCACGGTAGGCGGCCAGATGCAATAGCGGGGAACGGGAATGGGCGATCGGCTTGCCCAACACGGCCGCTTTACGAGCGGCTCCAGCGGCACTAGCGGGAGGAATCGAGGACACCGTTGTGCTTGGCCAGCTCGATGTTCGCCAGATGCTGCTGATAGTCCCGGGTGAACAGCGTCGTCCCCTGCGCATCGATGGTGACGAAGTACAACCAGTCACCGGGCGCGGGATGTTCGGCTGCGTGCAACGCGTCGACACCGGGTGAACAGATCGCCGTGGCCGGCAGCCCCTCGGCCATGTAGGTGTTCCAAGGGGTCCGGAGCGACCGGTCGGCGTCGGTGGTCGCCACTTCGCGACGGTCCAGCGGGTAGTTCACGGTGGAATCGAACTCGAGCTTGCGGTGTTCGTGTAGCCGGTTGTAGATCACCTGGGCGACCTTTGCGAAGTCCCCCACGTTGGCTTCCTGCTGCACCAGCGACGCCACCACCAGGATGTCGTAGGGCGACAGGCCCAGCGACTTGGCCGTGTCCACGAGTCCGGACGTGAGGTAGGACATGCTGCCCGCGTTGATCAGGCTCGCCAGGATCGTCTCGGCCGATGCCGCCGGGTCGATGTTGAACGTGCCCGGCGCGACCAGGCCTTCCAGGCGCCGGTGGTCATCGCCGAGTTCCCGCACCGGCTCGACCGCCCAGTCCGGAACTTGCAGCGCCGCCGGGGTGCTTTTGCCGGCCGCGGTGCGCAGGTCGGCGACCGACACGCAACGCTCGTTGCCGTCGAGGTCAACACAGGTGGCCCGGGAGATCAGGGTCAATATCCCGGGCGTCGTCTTGTTCGTCTTCATGTCGGTGGTGTCATCGAGCTGGCGCCCCTCTGGGATCACCAGCCTGCCCACCCGGCTGTTCGGGTCGATCAGCCGCTTGACGGCATTGGCGGCCGGGATCTCGGTGCGCATGCGGTAGAACCCCGGCTGTATCGCGGTGATCGCGGCATTTCCGTGGGCGGCGTCGACGAACGCCCGCACCGTGCGCACCACGCCGCGCTCGAGCAACGTCTGCCCGACCGCGGTGGTTGAGTCACCGGCCTGGATCTGAATGACGACGTCACGCTTCCCGTCGCCGGTGAAGTCGTCCTCGTTGCCCGACAGCATGTGCCACAGTTGCGAGCCGACCAGCACCGCGGCGACCACGACGACGACGAGCAGTCCGATCGCGAAACCCCCGGCGAACCGCCGCCGGCGGCGGGTGCGCTCGGCTTTTTTCGGTCGGTCCGTGACTTGCGATGCCGGCTCGGGCTCACCGCCGCCGGCTTGGCCTTCTCGCGCTCAGACATTGGCGGCTTCCGCGCCGGACCCACCGATCAGGGCGCGACGCTGATCGAGCCACCCTTGCAGGATCGCCACCGCGGCGGCCTGGTCGATCACCGACCGCTGCTGCTTGGCGCGGACACCGGCCTCGCGAAGCGAACGCTGGGCGGTGACGGTGGTCAACCGCTCGTCGGCGAGCCGCACCGGCGTGGGCGCGACGCGTTCAGCAAGCTCGCCGGCCACCTCGATGGCGTCCTGGGCGGACTGACCGATGCGATCGGCCAGCGTGCGGGGTAGGCCGACGATCACCTCGACCGCCTCCAGCTCCGCGGCCAGGGCGGCCAGCCGGCGGACATGCTTTCCGGACCGGTCGCGGCGCACGGTCTCCAACGGGGTGGCCAATATGCCGTCCGGGTCGCTGGCCGCCACGCCGATGCGCACGGTGCCTACGTCTATTCCGATGCGACGGCCCCGGCCGGGGTCTGACTCGCCCGGGCGGTCAGGCTGACGCTGCGGCGATCGCAAGGGCGGCGAAGCCGGTCGCGGCGGATCGCCGCCATGTGACTGCGGCGATCGCAAGGCCGGCGAAGCCGGTCGCGGCGGATCGCCGCCATGTGACTGCGGCGATCGCAAGGGCGGCGAAGCCGGTCGCGGCGGGTCGCCGCCATGTGACTGCGGTGTTTCGACCACTCAGCCGACCCGCGCTATCTCTGCCCGGACCGCGTCCAGTGCGGCGTCGATGCCCGTCGGATTCTTCCCGGAGCCCTGGGCCAGATCGGCCTTGCCGCCGCCGCGCCCTTCGACCGCCAGCGCAAGCTGCTTGATGAGTTCGTTGGCCCGAATTCCGAGGTCCTGGGCGGCGGGGTTGGCCGCCACCGCGTATGGAACGGTCTGGCTCTCCCCCTCGGCGATCAGCGCCACCACCGCGGGATCGCTGCCGAGCTTGCCGCGGATGTCACCGACCAGCGAACGGAGGTCCGCCGCCGTCATACCGCTGGACATGCGCTGCGCCACCACCCGGACGTTACCGATGCGCTCGGCTCCCGCTGCGGCATTGGTGGCAGCCGCGCGGGCGTTCGCCAACCGCGCCCGTTCGAGTTCCTTCTCGGCCGCCTTGAGCCGCTCCACCAGGCTGGCCACCCGGGCGGGCACCTCTTCCGACGGCACCCGCAGTGACGACGCCAGGCCGGCCATCAGCGCGCGTTCCTTGGCCAGATGTCGGAAGGACTCCAGCCCGACGTATGCCTCCACCCGGCGCACCCCCGAACCGATGGACGACTCGCCCAGGATGGTCACCGGGCCGATCTGCGCCGAGTTGTGCACATGGGTGCCGCCGCACAATTCCAGGGAGAACGGTCCGCCGATTTCGACAACCCGCACCCGGTCGGGGTAGCTCTCGCCGAACAGCGCCATCGCGCCCATCGCCTTGGCTTTGTCGAGTTGCTCTTCGAAGGTGTGCACCTCGAAGTCGGCCTGCACCGCTTCGTTGGTGACCTCCTCGATCTGGGTGCGCTGTTCCTCGCTCAACGGCCCCTGCCAGTTGAAGTCGAAGCGCAGGTACCCCGGCCGGTTCAGCGACCCGGCCTGAACGGCGTTGGGCCCCAACACCTGCCGCAGCGCGGCGTGCACCATGTGGGTACCGGAGTGGCCCTGGGTGGCGCCCTTGCGCCAGCCCGGGTCGACCGTCGCGACGACGGTGTCGCCCTCGACGAATTCGCCGGACTCGACGTTGACCCGGTGTGCGTGCAGGGTCTTGGCGATCTTCTGCACGTCGGTGACCGCCGCCCGGGCGCTGCCGCCGGACCCGACGCCGCTGATGCTTCCGGCGTCGGCGATCTGTCCACCGGATTCGGCGTACAGCGGGGTACGGTCCAGGATCAACTCGACCCGGTCAGCCTCGGCGGTGTCGCCGTGCGAGACCACGGGCACTCGCTTGCCGTCCACGAAGATGCCGAGAATCTTGGCTTCCGAGGTCAACTCGTCAAAGCCGGTGAATTCAGTCGGGCCGGCGTCGACCAGCTCGCGGTAGGCGGTCAGGTCGGCGTGCGCGTGCTTGCGTGCGGCCGCGTCCGCCTTTGCCCGCCGGCGCTGCTCGGCCATCAGTTCGCGGAAGCCGGCCTCGTCAACACTGAGGCCCGATTCGGCCGCCATCTCCAGGGTCAGCTCGATCGGGAACCCGTACGTGTCGTGCAGGGTGAACGCATCGGAGCCGGAGACCACCGTGGTACCGGCGGACTTGGTGGCATCGGCGACGTCCTCGAACAGCTTGGACCCCGACGCCAGGGTGCGGTTGAACGCGGTTTCCTCGGCCACCGCGATCCGATTGATCCGCTCGAAGTCGGTGACCAACTCGGGATACGACGGGCCCATCGCGTCGCGCACGGTGGCCATCAGGTCCCCGACGACCGGACTGTCGATGCCCAGTAGCTTGGCGGACCGGATGACCCGGCGCAGCAGCCGGCGCAATACGTAGCCGCGGCCGTCGTTGCCGGGGCTGACGCCGTCACCGATCAGGATCGCGGCGGTGCGGCTGTGGTCGGCGATGATGCGGTAGCGGACATCATCGGGGTGGTTGCCGACGTCGTATCCCCGGGGTGCCCGCGCGGCGACGAGATCGATGACCGGGCGCAGCAGGTCGGTCTCGTACACGTTGTGCACGTTCTGCAGCACCAGCGCGATGCGCTCCACACCCATGCCGGTGTCGATGTTCTTGCGGGGCAACGGCCCGAGGATCTCGTAGTCATCCTTCGAGGTGCCCTCGCCGCGCTCGTTCTGCATGAAGACGAGGTTCCACACCTCGAGGTAGCGGTCTTCGTTGGCGATCGGGCCGCCGCCGACGCCGAATTCGGGGCCACGGTCGTAGTAGATCTCCGACGACGGCCCGCACGGTCCCGGGATGCCCATCGACCAGTAGTTGTCGGCCATGCCGCGGCGCTGAATCCGCTCGGCCGGCAGCCCGGCGATTTCCTGCCACAACCCCGCGGCTTCGTCGTCGTCGAGATACACGGTGGCCCAGAGTTTTTCCGGGTCGAGGCCGTACCCGCCGTCGTCGACCGGGTTGGTCAGCAGCGCCCAGGCTAGTTCGATGGCCCGACGCTTGAAGTAGTCGCCGAAGGAAAAGTTGCCGGCCATCTGGAAGAAGGTGTTGTGCCGGGTGGTGATGCCCACCTCGTCGATGTCCGGGGTGCGGATGCACTTCTGGATGCTGGTGGCGGTCGCATACGGCGGGGTCCGCTGACCCAGGAAGAACGGCACGAACTGCACCATGCCGGCATTGACGAACAACAGGTTGGGGTCATCAAGGATCACCGAGGCACTCGGAACTTCGGTGTGACCCGCCTTCACGAAATGATCAAGGAACCGCTTCCTGATCTCGTGTGTCTGCACTTGCGCTTCTTCCTTAATTCCGGTCCTTGATGTCCGCGCGCGTGGTCGCGGTCGCCACCAGCCTATTCGCCGGTGCGTGGCTGCCGAAGTCGTATTTCGGCCCGCTTAAGCCTCGCATTTACCCTTCGACGAAGCTCAACCGGACCGACCGCTTCGGATTGTCACGGTTGAGGTCGACCAGCACGACGCTCTGCCAAGTGCCCAGCTGCGGCTCGCCCGCGGTGACCGGCACCGTCACCGAGGGCGAGACGATCGCCGGCAGCACGTGATCGGCGCCGTGGCCGTAGGAGCCGTGCGCGTGCCGGTAGCGGTCGTCGCGGGGCAGCAGCCGTTCCAGCGTGTCCACCAGGTCGTCGTCGGAGCCGGCACCGGTTTCGATGACGGCGACACCAGCGGTCGCGTGCGGGACGAAGACGTTGCACAGGCCATCGCCCAGCGAGGAGCAGAACCTGCGTACCGCATCGGTCAGGTCGACGATCTGGCGACGTGAAGTGTCCACATCAAGTACGTCTGTCTGCATTCAATAAAGCCTACGACGGCCAGGGATTCCGCGATGTGACCAT
>NZ_HG964936.1:1841270-1875401 GCF_000613245.1 Mycobacterium asiaticum DSM 44297 | reverse complement strand
CGCGATGTGACCATTGCCACACCCCGCTCGCGAGAGGAAGGTGGGGGGTGGGACCGCGCGGCGCCCTGATCAATCCCCGCGGCGCCGCTCCGACACAGGAGGAGTCGGCCGTGTACGCACGCTCCACCACCATTCAGGCGCAGCGCTCGTCGATCAATATGGGCATCGCCCACGTTCGCGACGTGGTCATGCCGGCTCTCCGTCAGATGGAGGGTTGCCTCGGGATCTCGCTGCTGGTCGACCGCGAGTCTGGCCGCTGCATCGCCACCAGTTCCTGGGAGTCCGAGGCCGCGATGCAGGCGAGCGCCGAGCGGCTATGGCCGGTGCGCTATCGCGCGGTCGAGGTCTTCGGCGGCAGCGCGGTCGTCGACCAATGGCGCATCGCGTTGCTGCACCGCGACCATCACTCCGGGCCGGGCGCCTGCGTACGGGCCACTTGGCTGCGGGCCCGCCCCGAGCAGTTCGAGCGCGCCGTCGATTTCTACCGGTGGGCGGTGTTGCCGGCGGTCGAGGAATTCGACGGCTTCTGCAGCGCGAGCCTGCTGGTCGACGCGACGTCGGCCCGGGCGGTGGCCTCGGTGACCTACGACAGCCTCGACGCGATGGAGCGCTGCGCGGAGCCGGCCCGGTCGCTGCGCACCGCGATGCTGCGCGACCTCGGCATCGACCAGGACGACGTGGGCGAGTTCGAATTGGCGCTGGCCCACCTGCGGGTGCCAGAGCTGGTTTAGTTAGCGCGAGCAACCTCAGGGCAGCGCGTCGCCGGGAAAGCCGAGGCAGGGGTGCACCTCGTAGCCGAACACCCCTGCCGCGACGCCAGGGTCCTCGTCCATGATCGCCGCGGTTTCCTGCACCGACGCGGCGAAGACGCCCACGCCACAGACCTCGGACTCGTCGGTGGTGGGCAACACGACCGCCAGCACCCCGTCGTCGCGCAGCCCGAAATTGCGCCGCCCGTGTTCCCAGATGATCGGCGTCGCGGTCTCTTCGCCGTAGTTGGGCCCGCGTTTGAGGATCACCAGGCTGTAGGTCTTGGCAGTGGCCAGCAACGGGGCCATCTCGTCGTCGGTAAAGGTTTTCATGACCGGCCCCGCTTTCCACGGATGATCGCGCGCAACCGGTCCAAGCGGCCGGAGATCTCCCGTTCACCGCCGCGACCGGTGGGCTGATAGTAGTCCACACCGACCAGTTCGTCCGGCGGATACTGTTGAGCCACAACGCCGTCCGGGTCGTCATGAGAGTACCTGTAGCCCTGCGCGTTACCGAGCGCCGCGGCGCCCGAATAGTGCCCGTCCCGCAGGTGGGGCGGCACCAGACCGGCCTTGCCGGCCTTGATGTCCCCCATCGCCGCGCCCAACGCCGTTGTCACGGCGTTGGACTTCGGTGCGGTGGCCAGATGAACGGTCGCGTGCGCCAACGTCAGCTGTGCTTCGGGCATACCGATGAGCGCCACCGTCTGCGCGGCGGCGACTGCCACCAGCAGCGCCGTCGAATCCGCCAGGCCGATGTCCTCACTGGCCAGGATCATCAGCCGGCGGGCGATGAAGCGCGGGTCCTCCCCTGCCACCAGCATCCGGGCCAGATAGTGCAGCGCCGCGTCCACATCCGAGCCGCGTACCGACTTGATGAAGGCACTGACGACGTCGTAGTGCTGGTCGCCGTCTCGGTCATAGCGGACCGCGGCCCGGTCCAGGGACCGCTCGACGGTTTCGACGAGGACGTGATCGGAAGCCTCGGCAGCCACCTCGAGGGCGGTCAGCGCGCGCCGGGCATCGCCGGCCGCGAGCTGTACCAACAGCTCCACAGCTTCGGGTGCGACGGTGACCCGTCCACCCAGTCCGCGTGGGTCGTCGATGGCCCGGTGCACCACCTTGCGGATGTCGTCGGGAGCCAACGGCCGCAACTGCAGAATCAGCGATCTCGACAAGAGGGGCGCCACCACCGAGAAGGACGGATTCTCGGTCGTTGCCGCCACCAGCAGCACCACCCGGTTTTCCACCGCCGCCAGCAGCGCATCCTGCTGGGTCTTGGAGAACCGGTGCACCTCGTCGATGAACAACACGGTTTGCTCGCCGCGCAGCAACGCCGTGCGAGCCTTTTCTATCACTGCGCGAACGTCTTTGACGCCGGCGGACAACGCCGACAACGCTTCAAAGCGGCGGCCGGTGGCTTGCGAGATCAACGCCGCCAGGGTCGTCTTGCCGCTGCCCGGTGGGCCGTACAGGATGGCCGACGCGACTCCTGATCCCTCAACAAGCCGGCGCAGCGGCGAACCGGCCGCCAACAGATGCTCCTGCCCGACCACCTCGTCCAGCGACGCCGGACGCATGCGGACCGCCAGCGGCGCTCCGGCACCCGACACGCTCAGGCTGCGATCGGCCGATTCCAGGCCGCCGGGCAGGTCGAACAGACCGTCGGACACGACTTCAGGCATACCACGCGGTACTGCCGCGCAGGACGAGCGGACGCGGCCCCGAATAAATGCCCAGCCAGAAGCCTGCCAATGCGCGCGTGTTGGGCACATATTTGCTAAGTTCCGCTTTGCTACGCCCCGATCGGAAGCGAACTACGAGGCAACTAGGACAGCAATGAGCCAGCCGCCAGAATATCCAGGCAATCCGTCCGACCCTCAGGGTGGCAGTTCCGGCTACCCGCCACCCCCGGGGCGCCACAGCGCACCCCCGCCGCCGCCCCCCGGCTACGGCGCACCCCCGCCGCCACCACCCAACTACGGCGCGCCCCCGCCCGATTACGGCCAACCGCAGGGCCCGCCGCCCGGTCAGCCCGGCGGCTACCAGGCTCCCGGCTACAGCGCCCCGCCGCCCCCGCCCTACGGCGGCCCGGGTGCGCCGCCCCCGCCCCCACCCGGATACCCGGCGGGCTTCGGTGGCGGACCCGCTGCCGACTTCAGCGTCGGTAACGCCTTCGGCTGGGCGTGGACCAGGTTCACCCAGAACATCGCCGCGCTGGCCGTACCCACCCTGATCTATTTCGTGGCGCTCGGTGCGGTCATCGGGATTCCGTTCGGCATCGCCATGGCGACGTCGGAAACCACGACGACCACCTACGACTACGGCAGCGGGTACGCCTACGAAGCCTCGACCTCCAGCTTCTCGGCGATCAGCTACATCGTGTTGACCATCGGTTATATCGCCGCGTTCTTCGTGGCGATGTACATGCAGGCCGCGCTGGTCACCGGCGCTCTAGAGCTCGCCGACGGCAGGCCGGTCAGCATCGGAACGTTCTTCAAGCCGCGCAACGTGGGCGGCGTGCTGCTCACCACGCTGCTGCTGGGGCTGGCCGCCGTGCTGACCTCCTGCACGTTCGTCGGGCCGCTGATCATCACCTTCTTCGCGCAGTTCGCGATCGCGTTCGTCGTCGATAAAGGTCTGTCGCCGGTCGACGCGATCAAGGCCAGCTTCGCCACAGTCCGCGCCAACCTGGGGCCCAGCGCGTTGTCCTGGCTGGTGCAGTACGCGGTGGTGCTGGTCGGCGAGATCGCCTGCTTCGTCGGCCTGATCGCCGCCCTGCCCGTCGCTTCGCTGATCCAGGTCTACACCTACCGCAAGCTCACCGGCGGGCAGGTGGTCGAGGACAACCAGCAACAACCCGGCTACCAGGCCGGTCCGCCGCCCGGACAGTACCCGGGACAGCAGTACGCCTGACGAGCCGTTCACCCGGAGCGGCTGAGCGACGAATAGCTGCCGCCCGCAACGCAAGCCGATATCGGCGCGCGCTGCGGGCGGCAGTCTTCTGTGATGGGATCAGCGGTTATGAGTATCAAAGTTGCGCTGGAGCACCGCACCAGCTACACCTTTGACCGGCTGGTCCAGGTTTACCCGCACGTGGTGCGCCTGCGTCCGGCACCTCATTCCCGCACCCCAATCGATGCCTACTCGCTGCGGGTCGAACCCGCTGAACACTTCATCAACTGGCAACAGGACGCACTAGGTAACTTCCTGGCGCGGTTGGTATTCCCGAAGCCGACCCGGGAGCTGACCATCACCGTCGGCCTGATCGCCGACCTGAAGGTGATCAACCCGTTCGACTTCTTCATCGAGGACTGGGCCGAGATCTGGCCCCCCACGAACGGGTCTTTGTACCCCAAGGCGCTGGCCCACGACCTGGAACCCTTCATGCGACCCGTCGACGAGGACGGTGACGGCTCCGGCCCGGGCGACCTGGCCCAGGCGTGGGTGCAAAACTTCTCCGTGCCCGAGGGCACCCGCACGATCGACTTCCTCGTCGCGCTGAACCGGGCCATCAACGCCGACGTCACCTACAGCCTGCGGATGGAGCCCGGCGTCCAGACACCGGATTTCACGCTGCGCACCGGCGTCGGCTCGTGCCGGGACTCGGCCTGGCTGCTGGTGTCGATCCTGCGCCAACTGGGCCTGGCCGCCCGATTCGTGTCGGGCTACCTGGTGCAACTGGCCTCCGACGTCAAGGCCCTCGACGGCCCGTCCGGTCCGGTCGCAGACTTCACCGACCTGCACGCGTGGACCGAGGTGTATATCCCAGGTGCGGGCTGGATCGGCCTGGACCCGACGTCGGGATTGTTTGCCGGCGAAGGCCATATCCCCCTGGCCGCCACACCGCATCCATCGTCGGCGGCACCGATCACCGGCAGCACCGACCCCTGCGCTTCGGTGCTGGAGTTCTCCAACACCGTCACCCGGGTGCATGAAGACCCGCGTGTCACGCTGCCCTACACCGACGAGGCGTGGGAAGCGATATGCACGGTCGGCCGCCACGTCGACCAGCGCCTGACCGCCGGTGACGTGCGGCTCACGGTCGGCGGCGAGCCGACGTTCGTCTCGGTGGACAATCAGGTCGACCCGGAATGGCGCACCGCCGCCGACGGCCCGCACAAGCGAATTCTGGCCTCGGAGCTGGCCGCCCGGCTCAAGGCCCAGTGGGCGCCGCAGGGCCTCGTGCAACGCAGCCAGGGCAAGTGGTATCCCGGAGAACCGTTGCCACGGTGGCAGATTGGACTCTACTGGCGCACCGACGGACGGCCGCTGTGGACCAACGCCGCGCTGCTGGCAGATCCTTGGCGCCGGGACGCCGAGGCGGCGCCGGCGGACAACGAGACCGCCTACAAAGTGCTGGCCGGCGTCGCCGAGGGCCTCGGTTTGCCGCTGACGCAGGTGCGCCCGGCCTACGAGGACCCGCTGCTGCGGCTGGCGGCCGCCGTGCGGTTGCCCGACGGCGATCCAGTGCCGCACGGTGAAGATCTCGACGAGGACAGCGCCGGCGCCCGCGCCGCGCTGCTGGCCCGCCTCGACGAGGCCGTGACCACACCGTCGGCGTACGTGCTGCCGTTGCACCGCCGCGAGGACGGCGGCGGCTGGGCCAGCGCGGACTGGCGACTGCGCCGCGGGCGTCTGGTGCTCACCGAGGGTGATTCGCCGGCCGGTCTGCGCCTGCCGCTGAACGCGATCAGCTGGACTCCCCCGCCCGCCCAGTTCGACGCCGACCCTGCAACCGTGGGTCCCGGCCAGTCGCCGGACCCCGCCGACACCGGCGAGGGCGCGACCCTGGTCGACCCGCAGAACGCGCCTACCACCGCGCTGGTCGCCGAGGTTCGCGACGGGCTGCTCTACATTTTCCTACCGCCCACCGGCGCGCTGGAAGACTTCATCGACCTGGTCAACCGCATCGAGAACGCGGTGGCCAAGGCCGACGCTCCCGTCGTCATCGAAGGTTATGCACCGCCGCCGGACCCGCGCCTGATGTCGACGACCGTCACTCCCGACCCCGGTGTGATCGAGGTGAACGTCGCGCCCACCGCGAGTTTCGACGAGCAGCGCCGCCAGCTGGAGACGCTGTACGAGGAGGCCCGGCTGGCGCGTCTTTCCACGGAATCGTTCGACATCGACGGCACCCACGGCGGCACCGGCGGTGGCAACCACATCACGCTCGGCGGCGTCACCCCCGCCGACTCACCGCTACTGCGCCGCCCGGACCTGCTGGTGTCGCTGCTGACCTACTGGCAGCGGCATCCCTCGCTGTCCTACCTGTTCGCCGGGCGCTTCGTCGGCACCACCTCGCAGGCTCCCCGGGTGGACGAAGGCCGGGCCGAGGCGCTTTACGAGCTCGAGATCGCGTTCGCCGAAATCGCCCGCCTGTCACCGTCTTTCGGAGGTGGCCGGCCTCAGCCGTGGGTGACCGACCGGGCGTTGCGGCACCTGCTGACCGACATCACCGGCAACACCCACCGCGCGGAATTCTGCATCGACAAGCTCTACAGTCCCGAAGGCCCGCGCGGCCGGCTGGGCCTGCTGGAACTGCGCGGTTTCGAGATGCCACCCCATCTGCGGATGGCGATGGTCCAGTCGCTGCTGGTCCGCTCGCTGGTGGCATGGTTCTGGGAACAGCCGCTGCGCGCCCCGCTGATCCGTCACGGCGCCAACCTGCACGGGCGATACCTGTTGCCGCACTTCCTGATTCACGACATCGCCGATGTCGCGGCCGACCTGCGCGCGCAAGGCATCGGGTTCGAGACGAGCTGGCTGGACCCGTTCACCGAATTCCGGTTCCCGCGCATCGGCACCGCCGTGTTCGACGGCGTGGAGATCGAGCTGCGCGGGGCCATTGAGCCGTGGAACACCCTCGGCGAGGAGTCCACCGCCACCGGCACCGCCCGCTTCGTCGACTCCTCCGTGGAACGCGTGCAGGTCCGGATCATCGGCGCCGATCGGCACCGTTACGCGGTGACCTGCAACGGCTACCCGGTGCCGCTACTGGCCACCGACAACCCAGACATCCACGTCGGCGGTGTGCGATTCAAGGCCTGGCAGCCGCCCAGCGCGCTGCACCCGACCATCTCCACCGACGTCCCATTGCAGTTCGAACTCATCGACCTGACCACCGGAACATCGCGCGGTGGCTGCACGTATCACGTGGCTCATCCCGGCGGGCGCGCCTACGACCAGCCCCCGGTCAACGCCGTGGAGGCCGAGTCGCGCCGCGCTCGCCGTTTTGAGGCGACCGGCTTCACCTCGGGCAAGCTCGACCTGGCCGCCTTCCGGGAAAAACAGGCACGTTTGTTGACCGATGTCGGCGCGCCGGGCATCCTCGACCTGCGCCGGGTGCGTACCGTTCAGCAGCAGTGACGTTTCGGGACGGCACGGGATTGGCACAGCGATGGCACTGAGGAGCGGATCGCCGGCGATCGCCGGGGACCGGTACGACGTCGACCGCCTGTTGGCGGGATACCGCACTGCGCGCGCGCAGGAAGCCCTGTTCGATCTGCGGGACGGGCCCGACGGCGGCTACGACGAGTTCGTCGACTCCGACGGCAACGTGCGCCCCGGCTGGGACGAACTCGCCGACGTCATCGCCGAACGAGGCCGGCCGGGGCTGGACCGGCTGCGCTCTGTCGTGCACAGCCTGATCGACCACGACGGCATCACTTACACCGGGGTATCGGACGGCCCGGTCGTGCGGGGACCGGACGGCCACATCCAGCCCCCCGAACCCGGGCCGTGGCTGCTGGACACGCTGCCGCTGGTGGTTTCGGCCGCCGACTGGGAGGCACTGGAGGCCGGCCTGGTGCAGCGGTCGCGCCTGCTCGACGCCGTGCTCGCCGACCTCTACGGACCGCGCAATCTGCTCACCGAAGGGCTGCTCCCGGCGCAACTGGTGTTCGCCCATCCCGGATATGTGCGCTCCGCCAACGGCATCAAGGTTCCCGGCCATCACCAGCTGTTCATGCACGGCTGCGACCTCAGCCGGCGTTCGGACGGCAGCTTCCAGGTGAACGCGGACTGGACCCAGGCGCCCTCGGGCGCCGGCTATGCGCTGGCCGATCGGCGGGTGCTGGCGCACGCGATTCCGGACCTCTACGAACACATCGCCCCGCGCCCGAATACGCCGTTCGCGCAGGCACTTCGGTTGGGCTTGATCGACGCCGCCCCCGACGTGGTGCAGGACCCGGTGGTGGTGGTGCTCAGCCCCGGCATCTACTCCGAGACAGCTTTCGATCAGGCGTACCTGGCCAGTCTGCTCGGTTTCCCGATGGTGGAGAGCGCCGATCTGGTGGTCCGCGACGGCAAGCTCTGGATGCGCTCGCTGGGCACCCTCAAACAGGTCGACGTGGTGCTGCGTCGCGTCGACGCGCTCTACGCCGATCCGCTGGACCTGCGCGCCGACTCCCGGCTTGGGGTGGTCGGCCTGGTGGAGGCGCTGCACCGCGGCACCGTGACGGTGGTCAACACCCTGGGCAGCGGCATCCTGGAAAGCCCTGGGCTGCTGAGGTTTCTGCCCGAGATGGCCGAGCGCCTGCTCGGCGAGGAATTGCTGTTGCACAGCGCACCGACGTACTGGGGCGGCATCGCCGGTGAGCTGTCCCACCTGCTGGCCAACCTGTCGTCGCTGTTGATCAGGCCGGTCGACGGCGGCGAGCCGCTGGTCGGGCCGTCGCTTTCGTCGGCACAGCTGACCGAGCTGGCGGGGCGCATCGAGGCCATGCCGTGGCGATGGGTGGGCCAGGAGTTGCCCAGCTTCTCCTCGGCGCCCACCGACCACGCCGGTGTCCTCTCTTCCGCCGGGGTCGGCATGCGGTTGTTCACCGTCGCGCAACGCGGCGGCTACGCGCCGATGATCGGCGGCCTGGGTTACGTTCTGGCCCCCGAGCCGTCCGCCTATACATTGAAAACTGTTGCAGCAAAAGACATTTGGGTGCGCCCAACGGAGCGGGCTATCACCGAGACGGTGATGCTGCCGTCGGTCCCGGCACCGGTGAAGACTGGGGCCGGAACATGGGGCGTCAGTTCGCCCAGGGTGTTGTCCGATCTGTTCTGGATGGGTCGCTACGGCGAGCGCGCGGAGAACATGGCCCGGCTGCTGATCGTGGCGCGGGAGCGCTATCACGTCTACCGGCACCATCAGGACAACGAGGAAAGCGAGTGCGTGCCGGCCCTGATGGCTGCGCTGGGCAAGATCACCGGCACCGACACCGGGGCAACCAGCGACGGCGAGTACGACCCGGCCGAGATGATCGCCGTGGCGCCCTCGATGCTTTGGTCGATGACCGTGGACCTGGACCGGCCGGGTTCGCTGATCCAATCGGTCGAAGGGCTGGCGCTCTCGGCGCGGGCGGTGCGTGACCAGCTATCCAACGACACCTGGATGGTGCTGGCCAATGTCGAACGGGCCGTGGCTCTTCGGTCCGACCCGCCGCAGTCACTGGCCGAGGCCGACGCGCTGCTTGCCAACGCCCAGTCGCAGGCGCTGGCCGGCATGCTGACGCTGTCCGGGGTGGCGGGTGAGTCGATGGTGCACGATGTGGGCTGGACGATGATGGACATCGGCAAGCGCATCGAGCGCGGCCTGTGGCTGACCGCACTGCTGGGCGACACCCTGACCCGGGTGCGCGGCACCGTCGCCGAGCAGTCCATCGTCGAGTCGACGCTGGTGGCCTGCGAGTCCTCGGTGATCTACCGGCGCCGCACGCTGGGCAAGGTCAGTGTCGCCGCGGTGACCGAGTTGATGCTCTTCGATGCGCAGAATCCGCGGTCACTGTTGTTCCAGTTGGAGCGGCTGCGTTCCAACCTCAAGGACCTGCCCGGCTCGTCGGGGTCGTCGCGTCCGGAGCGGTTGGTCGACGAGATGAGCACCCGGCTGCGCCGCTCGGATCCCGCTGAGCTGGAAGAGATTACCGGCGGGCGCCGCGAGGAATTGGCGGAGCTGCTCAGCGCCATCCATGCCGCGCTACGCGATCTGGCCGACGTCATCACCGCAACACAGCTGGCCCTGCCCAGTGGCATGCAGCCGCTGTGGGGTCCCGACGAACGCCGGACGATGCCTGCCTGATCAGGCCGCATTGGCCGCGGCGGTCGTCTCCTCGATCACCGCATGCACGAACTGCATCTTGTCCAGCACCGCGGGCGGCAGCACGAACGGGTACAGGTCGTCGTGACCCATCGAACGGTTCACCATGTTCAGCGACCACGACAACGGCAGCCACATCTCGATGATCGTGGCAAACGCGCTGGGGCCCACCGGCGGTCGGTCGAACGTCGCGGCCGCCGGAGCCAAACCGCAGGACGCCGAGGTGTCCAGCGTGTCGCGGATGTGCAGGTAGTGCGCGAATGTCTCGGCCCAGTCCTCGGCGGCGTGCATGGTCGCGTACGACGAGACGAAGGTCTCCTGCCATCCGTCGGGGGCGCCTTCGCTGTAATGACGGTCCAGCGCCGCCTGGTAGTCGGCATCGGGATCGCCGAACAGCTCGTTGAACCGTGCCAGGTGCTGCTGCGACGGTGAGATCAGCCGGTAGAAGTAGTAGTGCCCGACCTCGTGCCGGAAGTGTCCCAGCAGCGTCCGGTAGGGCTCTTCCATCTCCACCCGCAACTGCTCGCGGTGCACGTCGTCACCCTCGGCCAGATCCAGTGTGATGACACCATTTTCGTGTCCGGTGAAAACCTTCTCGTGGGCACTGGACAACAACCGGAAGGCGAGCCCGTAGTCCGGGTCCTCGTCCCGCCCGACGATGGGCAGCTTCAGTTCCTTCAGCTCGGCGATCAGGCGCCGCTTGGCCGCCTCGGCGCGCGCGAACTCAGCCAGCCCCACGGTGTCCTGGTCGTTGGGCCGTTCGATCGTCAACGCGCACGACTCGCACAGGCCGCCGGGATGATCGACCGGAACGATCCAATTACATTCGGCCAGATAGAGATTGGAGCACAACTGGTATTCGTTGGCGGGTACGGCGCCGGCATGGTCGCTGTCCTGATCCCGCTTTGCGATCACCAGCAGTGACATCTGGTCCAGCGAGAACCCCAGCGCGCTGCCGCAGGACAGGCACTCGGAGTTCTCAAAGGCCAGGCGCTGGCCACAGTTGGGGCAGTGGAAGTCACGCATGGAGCACGTCACCTTCGAAGGGGACGACGTCGACGGCGACGTCGATCACACTGCGCTCGGAGTTGGTGTAGATGATGCCGCGCAGCGGCGGCACATCCGCGTAGTCGCGGCCGCGTCCGACGACGATGTAGCGCTCGTCGACCAGCGCGTCATTGGTGGGGTCCAGGCCCAGCCATTCGAATTGACCCGGCTGCTGGGGCGTCCACACCGACGCCCAGGCATGGGTCGCGTCAATGCCTATCATCCGATCCTTTCCCGGCGGAGGGTCGGTGGCCAGATACCCGGATACGTAGCAGGCCGCCAGACCATTGGCGCGCAGGCAGGCGATCGCCAGCCTCGCGAAGTCTTGGCATACCCCCTCGCGGGCCGTCAGAACCTCACTGACGCGGGTGGAAACGGTAGTGGATCCCGAGCGGTAGGTGAAGTCGTGGAAGATGCGCGACGAGAGGTCTCGTAGCACGTCCACCAACGGGCGTCCGGGCTCAAAACTGGGCGCGGCGTACTCGCGGACCTCGTCGGTGATCTCCGGCGGGTTGAGGTCGAGGGTGAAGTCGACCTCCAACGCTCCCTGGCTACCGTGCGGGCGGGCTTCTTCCCACGGTCGCAGCGCCGGCCCGGCGTTGTACAGGTTCGATGCCTGCATCACGACGTCGACGATGGAGTCGCTGGTGATCGTCAGCGTGCGGTGCGGTTCGGTGACGTGAAAATACGAGCTGATGTTGCCGTAGGTGTCACGGCTGGTGGAGCTGTCGGTCGGGGCCGGGTCGATAACCAACCGGTGTGCGATGCACTTCTGTCGCAGCGAGTCGCGCGGGGTGAGGAATCCGCGGCCGTAAGAGCTGGTCACGACGTCGGAGTAGCGGTACTCGGTGCGGTGCGTCACTCGGTAGCGCTTGGTGTCCAGAAAATCAGCGGGCACCGACCAAACCTACTGCCAACCGCACTACCAGGCGTTGACTCTGCGCGGAGGGCGCGTCTGTCTCGGAGTTATGCGCCCTGGATGCAGAATCAACGCAAAAAATGGGAACACTTGTTTACTGAAGGCAGAAAGGAGCCGTTCAGTGCAGGGACACGAGATCCGATCACTAGCCGATCTGGCCGGCGAGGGCACGCGGGTGCTGACGACGCTGGTCCGGGACATGCATCACGGGATCGCCGGCCGGGTGTTCGACTCGATCGGACCGGCTTCCAGACCCGTTCAGCTGGTCCACGATGCGACCGCCTCGACCATTTACCGCGTGGTCGACGGCGCCGTGCGGGGCACGCTGTACGGCGCGGGCGCGCTGGCCGCGGGAACGCTGAGCAACGACGACGACGAGACCGTGCAGGCCCGCCCGCGGGTTGCGGGCGCGATCGCCGCGGTCAACGGCATCTACGGGGACGAGCTGGCCAACCGGGACAACGGGTTCGCGCTGGCCATGGAGATTCGCCGCAAGGGCCAGCCCGTCGCGCTGACTACGGACTCGCTGGCGACCGCTTTCCCGAAGGCCACCGGACGCATCGCCGTCTTTGTGCACGGCTGGTGCATGACCGAACGGTCCTGGTGGCGCAACCCGCGCACCGGAGAACCGCTGCGCCCGTACGGTAAGCGGCTGCGCAAGGACCTGGGTTACACGCCGATCTTCCTGCGCTACAACACCGGGTTCCACATCTCGCAGAACGGTCAAGAACTGGCTGACCTGCTCGATCGGGTGCACGGGCTCTGGCCGACGCCGGTGCAGGAGATCGTGCTGGTGGGGCACTCGATGGGCGGACTGGTGTCGCGCAGCGCCTGCCACTACGGGCTCGAACGCGGTCACGCCTGGACCCGCGCAGTGCGCCACGTGGTGTGCCTGGGCTCGCCGCACCTGGGCGCCGACCTGGAAAAAGGCGTCAATCTCGCCTCCTGGGCGTTGGCGAAACTACCCGAGACGCGCGGCATCTCGCGCTTCCTCAACACCCGCAGCTCCGGTGTCAAGGATTTGCGCTACGGCTCGCTGCTGGACGAAGACTGGCGCGACCGCGACCCGGATGAGGTGCTGCGGGATCGTTGCGGCGAGGTGCCCTTCCTACCCGAGGCGGTCTACCACTTCGTCTCCACCACCGCAGGCCCCCGCGCGCTTGGCCTGCTGGTGGGCGATCACCTGGTTCGCCCGAAGAGCGCGGCCGGGCGAGGACGGGTCCGCCAAGTCCCGTTCGATGCTGCGCACGGGCTTACCCTGACCGGACTGAACCACTTCGACCTGCTCAACCACCCGCAGGTCTACGACAAGCTGCTGGAGTGGCTCAGCCAGGCGTCGGCGACCTCACAAACCCCGCAATCCCGGCAAGCCATCGGGTAGTTCACGGATAAGCGTTCCGAATCCGGGCGGTCGGGCGCACAATCAAAAACGTGGCTACCTGGGCCGACGTCGTCCGCATCGTCGCCGACCTGCCACTGACCGTTGAGCACGCGCCGCGGGACTGGCGGGTTGGCAAGAAGCTGATGGCGTGGGAGCGGCCGCTGCGAGGCTCCGATCGCGAGGCGTTGACGAAAGCCGGCGTAGAGCCGCCCAGGGGTGACATTCTGGCTGTCCGGGTGCCCGATGAAGGGGTGAAGCTGGCGCTGGTCGCCGACCAGCCCGAGGTGTACTTCACCACTCCGCACTTCGACGGCTATGCCGCCGTGCTGGTCCGGCTGGCCGAGATCGACGTCGTCGACCTCGAGGAGCTGATCACCGAGGCCTGGCTGGTGCAAGCGCCGAAACGGCTGGTCCAGGAATTCCTCGCGCAACGACCGGGCATCAGCCCCGCGGACAGTCAATAACCGCTTGCAGATCGTCGACACAGGTCCGGACGATTTCTGCGAGCACCACCTCGGTCGGGTTGCGAGCCGCAGCCGCCAGACCGGTGGCATGGTCGCGTGCGGCCGCGGTATGGGCGCATGCCGTCGCCTCGTCGGTGTCCGCCGCCGACGTCGCCTGCGCAAGCTCGCCCACCGCGGCGCGCAACGGCTCGGCCAGCCACATCCCGAGCGGCGGCGTGATGGTGCGGGCCAGCTGCAGGACGGCGCTGGCGAACAGGCCCAACCGGGCGGCCTGATAGTCCACCGCCGCGATGGTCTGGCGCATCCCTATCCGTAACGGGGCCCTACGCACGATCAGCCTGGCCGTGCTGCGGGCTTCGATCAGTCCGCCCAACTGGTTGTGGAGCCGGTCGACGCAGCTCAGCGGCCAGTCCGCTGCGACGCGCTCCGGCTCGGCGGTGGCCCTGCCGATCTCGACGAGGGTGTCGTGCAGCGCACTCATCACACCCGCCCGTGCGCTGGCCAGCAGGGTAAGCGGGTTGGCCGGAAACAGCAGGATGCTGAACACCAGCGCGAGCCCGCCGCCGATCAGCGCGTCGAAGAGCCGTTCACCCACGACACCCGCGCTGTGCGCGAAAGCCAGCACCAGGGTCGCCGACACCGCGGTCTGATTGACGAACATGCCGCCTTGAGCGATGAAGCCCGTGCCGATCAGCACGGCGACACCCAGCGCCACGAAAACGGCCACCGTGAACGCCAGGCCGTCGGTCCCCAGCATCGCCTGTACGGCGGCGCCGAGCACGATCCCGAGGGTGACCCCGACGATCATCTGCCCGGCGCGCCGAGCCCGCAGCACGTTGCTGGCCGACATGCACACCACCGCGGAGATCGGCGCGAAAAACGGCTGCGGATGGTGCAGTAGGTCGTGGGTGAGATACCAGGCCAACCCGGCCGCCACCGAGGTCTGGGCGATCGGCCAGAGCGCGGCGCGCAGCCGGTGGGCGGCCGCAACCGTGCCAACGCCCAGCCGGTCGCGCAGCGAAGTGCTCATACCCTTCATCTAATCGGGCGCGGCGGTTCACTGCCCGAGGTCGATCACCCTTTGCAAGTCGTCGACACACGTCTGTACCCCCTCGGCGAGCGCCCAATCCGGTCCGCCGTGCGCGGCCGCCGCCAGACTCGACGCCGCGCGGCGGGCGGCGGCCACATGTTCGGTGGCGCCGGTGAGGTCGGTTTCGGCGAGGGCGACACCAGCGGCAAGCTGGCCGACGGCGTCGGGCAGGGCTTCCGGCAGCGGGCCGCCGACGGCGGCGGTGGCGACGCGCGCCAAGTGCAGCGCCGACCCGGCGAGAACGGCCACGTGCGCGGTCTGCTGGTCGGCAACCCGGGCCCGCTCCCGCACGCTCCAGCGCCGGGGTGCGGCCAACGTTTGCCGGGCCGAGACGCGGGCCTGCATGAGCAGGCCCAGTTGCTGGTTGACCCGCTCCACGTCCGGTAGCGGCCAGCCCGGCTCCGGGACTCGGCCACCGACCGCGTCAGCCGAATGGACCAGGACGTTGTGGACAGCGGCCAGCAGGCCGACGCGGGCGTTGTGGAGCACCTTGAGCGGATTGCCGGGAAACAACAGCGCGGCGAACGCAATGGCAAGACCGCCGCCGATCAGCGTGTCCAACAAGCGATCGATCACATCACCGCTGCGCGACACCGCGATCACCAGGGTTGCCGAGACGGTGATCTGGTTGAAGAACATGAGCCCCTGGGCGATGTACCCGTGCCCGATCAGCACGGCGCCGCACAGCGAGATCAGCACCGCGACGCCGATGGCGATCGGTCCGGTGCCCAGCAGGGTCTGCACCGCCGCACCCAGGGCGATCCCGAAGGTGACCCCGATGATCATCTGAACGGCGCGTTGGGTGCGCAACACGTCGCTGGCCGACAGGCAGACCGCCGCGGCGACCGGCGCGAAGAACGGCTGGCGGTGCCCGACCACGTCGTGCGCCAGGTACCAGGCGAGACCCGATGCCGTCGCGGTCTGCGTGATGGGAAACAACACGCTGCGCAGCCGGCGTAGGGCCGCGGTACCGGTTCCGGCAGTCCTGGTGAGGAGCGAGACACCCATACCGGTTACTTACCGCAGCATCGGCGGTAATACGGAGACGCTCGCCGGTTTTAGTTGCGCTGCAACTCGAACAGCGGGATGACGCGGCTGGTCTTCGCCTGGTACTCGGCGAATCCGGGCGCCGCTGCCACGATCTTCGGGAAGATTTCCTCGCGCTCGGCGGGCGGCAGTTCACGCGCCGTGACGTCGAAAGCGTCGGTACCGACCTCGATGTGGGCCTGCGGGTTGGCCCGCAAGTTGTGCACCCAGCCCGGGTCGAAGTCCGCGCCGGCGAAGGATCCGATGATGATCAGCTTGCCGTCGACGCGGAAATAGGCCAGCGGGGAAAGCCGGGGTTGGCCCGACTTGGCGCCGGTCGTGGTGAGCAGCAATATGTCGGAGTTCTCGAACGGGCCGCCGACTTTGCCCTGGTTGGCGCGGAACTCATCGGCGATCTGCTGGTTGAACGCTTTGATCGTCTCGGTATCGGGTGAGCTCATGCCCCGTCAAACCGCCTTTGGCTTCGCGTCTATTCCCGATTCCTTGCGCTGCTGAGCCGTGATCGGCGCCGGGGCATCGGTGAGCGGATCGACACCGCCACCGGTCTTCGGGAATGCGATCACCTCACGGATCGAGTCGAACCCGGCCAGCAGCGCGTTGATCCGGTCCCAGCCGAACGCGATGCCGCCGTGCGGCGGAGCACCGAATGTGAAGGCTTCCAACAAAAATCCGAATTTCTCCTCGGCCTCGGCCTTGTCCAGACCCATCACCGCGAACACCCGTTCCTGGATATCGCGGCGGTGGATACGGATCGAACCGCCGCCGATCTCGTTGCCGTTGCACACGATGTCGTAGGCGTCGGCGAGGGCACCGCCGGGATCGGACTCGATGCTGTCGTGATACTCGGGCTTGGGCGAGGTGAACGCGTGGTGCACCGCGGTCCAGGCCCCGGAGCCGACAGCCACGTCGCCGGCGGCCGTCGCGTCGTCGGCGGGCTCGAACAGCGGCGGGTCCACCACCCACACGAACGCCCATGCGGCCGGGTCGATCAGGCCGAGGCGGTGGGCGATCTCGATACGCGCCGCTCCCAACAACGCGCGCGACGACTTCACCGGGCCGGCCGAGAAGAAGATGCAGTCACCCGGATTTGCGCCGACGTGCGCGGCCAGGCCGTCGCGTTCGGCGTCGGACAGGTTCTTGGCCACCGGACCGGCCACGGTGCCGTCGTCACCGACCAACACGTAGGCCAGCCCCCGGTGCCCGCGCTGCTTGGCCCATTCCTGCCAGCCGTCCAGGGTGCGGCGCGGCTGCGACGCCCCGCCGGGCATCACCACAGCGCCGACATAGGGCGCCTGGAACACCCGGAAGGTGGTGTCGGAGAAGAACTCCGTACATTCCACGAGCTCCAGCCCGAACCGCAGGTCCGGTTTGTCGGAACCGAACCGGCGCATCGCGTCGGCGTAGGTCATCCGCGGGATGGGGGTGGGGATCTGGTAGCCGATCAGCGCCCACAGTGCGGACAGGACCTCCTCGGAGATCGCGATGATGTCCTCGACGTCGACGAAGCTGAGCTCCATGTCGAGTTGGGTGAATTCCGGCTGCCGGTCGGCACGGAAGTCCTCGTCGCGGTAGCAGCGCGCGATCTGGTAGTACCGCTCCATCCCGGCCACCATCAGGAGCTGCTTGAACAGCTGCGGGCTCTGCGGCAGGGCATAGAAGGTGCCCGGCCGTAGTCGCGCCGGCACCAGGAAGTCGCGCGCCCCTTCCGGAGTCGAGCGGGTGATCGTCGGCGTCTCGACCTCGACGAAGTCGTGCCGCGCCAGCACCTCGCGAGCGGCGGCATTGACCTTGGACCGCAGCCGAATGGCGGCGCCGGGGCCGTCACGGCGCAGGTCGAGGTAGCGGTACTTGAGCCGGAGTTCCTCGCCGGCGGGCTCATCGAGCTGGAACGGCAGGGGTGCGCACTCCCCCAGCACGGTCAGCGTGGTGGCGTTGACCTCGATCTCACCCGTCGCGATCTCGCGATTGGCGTTGCCCTCCGGGCGGATCTCGACGACGCCGGTGACCGCCACACAGAATTCGGCGCGCAGCCGGTGCGCCTGCGCCAGCACCTCCGGTTCCCGGAACACCACCTGTGCGACACCTGAGGCATCCCGCAGGTCGATGAAGATGACGCCGCCGTGATCGCGGCGGCGCGCCACCCAGCCGGCCAGCGTGACCTGTTGCCCGGCATCACCATCGCGTAGCGAACCTGCGGCGTGGCTGCGCAGCACAAATACTCCTTTATCCAGGGCGAGAACGACTGCTCAGTCTAGAGGGCCGGTCCTGACCCAGTACGTTGGCTGCATCGCAACGCATCCGACAAACATCGCTCTGGTGGGGCCCGGCGCGGTCGGCACGACCATTGCAGCGCTGCTGCACGCCGCCGGTCACCGGGTCCTGTTGTGCGGCCACCGGCGCCGGTCCGGCGTCGAACTGCGTCCCGACGACGGGGAACCCATCGTGGTGCCGGGACCGGTGCATACCGACCCGGCCGACGTCAGCGGCCCGGTCGACGTGCTGTTCCTGGCCGTGAAAGCTACCCACAACGAGCAGGCCCGCGGCTGGCTGGCGCGACTGTGCGACGAACACACGTTGGTCGCCGTCCTGCAGAACGGGGTGGAACAGGTCGAGCAGGTGCAACCGCTGTGTCCGTCCTCAGCCGTCATTCCGAGCAGCGTGTGGTTCTCCGCTGAGACGCAGCCTGCGGGCTGGGTGCGGTTGCGCGGCTCGGCGGTGCTCAAACTGCCGACCGGGCCGGCGGCGGAGACGCTCGCCGAGCTGCTGCGCGGCGCCGGGTGTGTGGTGGACTGCGATCCCGACTTCACCACCGCGACCTGGCGCAAACTGGTGGTCAACGCGCTGGCCGGATTCATGGCGCTGACCGGGCGGCGTTCGGGGATGTTCCGCCGCGACGACGTCGCGCAGCTGTCCCGCCGCTACGTCGCCGAGTGCCTGACGGTGGCCCGCGCCGAGGGTGCCGAGCTGGGCGACGACGTGATCGAGGACTTGGTCAACCTGTTCCGGGCCGCCCCCGAGGACATGACCACCTCGATCCTGACTGACCGGGAAGCACGCCGCCCGCTGGAATGGGACCTGCGCAACGGCGTCATCATCCGCAAGGCCCGGGCGCGCGGCCTGGCCACCCCGATCAGCGATGTGCTGGTGCCACTGCTGGCCGCGGCCAGCGACGGCCCCGGTTAGGGTGAGCCATGCATCCGTGCGAGCGCGTGGACCTGGCCTTCATCGAGAATGCGCCCTTTCGCTTCCGCAACAGCGTCGACCTCGCCATCACCCCCGAGCAGCTGTTCGAGGTGCTCGCCGACGCCGAGTCGTGGCCGCGGTGGGCCAAGGTGATCACGAAGGTGACCTGGACCAGTCCCGAGCCGCGTGGCATCGGCACCACCCGCGTCGTCGAGATGCGCGGCGGCATCGTCGGCGACGAAGAGTTCATCGCCTGGGAACCGTTCACGCACATGGCCTTTCGGTTCAATGAGTGCTCGACGAAGGCGGTGGCCGCGTTCGCCGAGGATTACCGTGTCGAAGTCATTCCGGGCGGTTGCCGACTGACCTGGACGATGGCCCAGAAACCCGCGCGCGGCGCGGGGCTGGGCATGGTGGCGTTCGGGCCGTTGCTGAACGTGGCCCTGCGGCGATTTCTGCGCAATCTGCGCGGGTATACCGACACTCGATTCGCCGCTACACAGCAGCGTTAGGCTGGGTCCGCCTTGAGAATGGGGAGCATGCAATGACCTTCAACGAGGGTATGCAGATCGACACCAGCAGTGCGTCATCGTCTGGCGGCGGCGGGATGGGCCGGATGGCAATCGGCGGCGGTATCGGCGGCCTGCTGCTCGTGGTGGTCGCCATGCTGCTCGGCGTCGACCCCGGCGGCGTGGTCAGCCAGCAGCCGCTGGACACCCGCGAAGACGTCGCACCCGGTTTCGACCTGAGCCGCTGCAAGACCGGGGCGGACGCCAACAAGTATGTGCAGTGCCGCGTGGTCGCCACCAGCAACTCGCTGGACGCGGTGTGGAAGCAGTTGATGCCCAGCTACACGCGCCCCCACCTGCGGCTGTTCAGTGGTTCGGTGAGCACCGGGTGCGGCCCGGCCAGTAGCGACGTCGGTCCGTTCTATTGCCCGATGGACAAGACGGCGTACTTCGACACCGACTTCTTCCAGGTGCTGGTCACCCAATTCGGTTCCAGCGGAGGCCCTTTCGCCGAGGAGTATGTGGTAGCCCACGAGTACGGCCACCATGTGCAGAACCTGCTGGGCGTGTTGGGCAGCGCCCAGTCCGGGGCGAAGGGCGCCACCGGCAGTGGTGTGCGCACCGAGTTGCAGGCCGATTGTTATGCCGGCGTGTGGGCCCACTACGCCTCCACCGTCAAACAGGAGAGTACCGGCGCACCGTTCCTGGAACCGCTGAGCGACAAGGATATTCAGGATGCCTTGTCGGCGGCGGCCGCCGTGGGCGACGACCGCATTCAGGAGCAGGTGAACGGGCGCACCAACCCGGAATCCTGGACCCACGGCTCCTCGGCGCAGCGCCAGAAGTGGTTCACCACCGGGTACCAGAGTGGTGACCCGAACAAGTGCGACACCTTTAAAACCAACGATCTGGGCTAGGACGCCACCGCGAGAGCACGTCCATTCACGTTGACTTTGTGCAGACCTTGTTCGGCGCCTCGGGTGCTCCCGAAACGACAGGGGTGTTCAACTCGATGTCGTCATGGGGCCGAATGTCAGGTCAGGGCACCGTAGTTGGTTACGGCGATCGGACCAGACGTCGGGCGGCCTTTCACGCTAGGACGGCTGGCAAAGTCTCCCAGCCACGGACTGTCGAGGTCGTGGTCATGCGTGCCTCAGACATATCGATGTCCCACTCCGGGAAGCGGTTGAGTACCTCGTCGAGCGCCACGCGGCCCTCCATCCGGGCTAACGACGCTCCCAAGCAGTAGTGCACGCCGACACCGAAGCCGACATGGGCTCCGGCTTTGCGGTGAATGTTGAAGACGTCACCATCGGGTGGGAATTGCCGGTGGTCGCGGTTTGCAGCACCGGCGAGCAACATCATGATGCTGCCGCCCGGCACGTGTTGTCCGTAGTACTGCAGATCGTGTGTGACAGTGCGCGCGATGTGTGGCGCGGGAGATTCGAAACGCAACAGCTCCTCGATGGTGCCGGGGATCAGGCTGCGATCGGCGACCAGCTCCCGTCGCTGCTCCGGATGCTCGGCTAAGACCTTGCCCGCCCATCCGATCAGCCGGGTCGTTGTCTCGGCGCCGCCCGCGGCGACCAGTGTGATGCAAATCAGTAGTTCCTCACGGGTCAACCCCCTCACCGTGCCATCCAGGTCGGTGAATTCGACCCCGAGCAGTTCGGTGACAACGTCGTCGGAGGGATGTTCAGCGCGCCAATCGAGGTACTCGGCGAATAGCTGCCCTGTTTCCAGCCCTGAGGACGCGGCTTTCATCTCCCCGCCGGGCTCGGTGTTGACGTGACCTTCGGCGAGGTCGATGACCTCATGCCGCATCTCATCGGGGATACCGAGCAGCCTGCACACGACTCTCACCGGCATCTCCGCACCCAAATTGGCGATGAAGTCAAAGCCCCCGGTACCAACGAACGGATCGAGACTCTCAGCACAGAATTGCCGCGCGGTGGCCTCGACCTCGCGCATTTTGCGTGGCGTGAACAGGCGAGAAAGACTCTTCCGGTAGATGTCGTGCAGGGGTGGATCCTCCATGAGAAACACGCCGGGCGGAATCGGCATGTCAGCCTTGATCAATTCGAGAATGTTGCCCCGTGCTGAGCTGAACGTCTCATGGTCATGCAGCGCCGCATGCACATCGTTGAATCGACTCAGCGCGTAAAAGTCGTGTTGTTCGTTGTAGGACAACGGCGCCTCCTCGCGGAGCCGCCGAAACAGCGGATACGGGTCAACGTTGAGTTCGACACCGTAGGGGTCGTAGCACAACTGGCTTGCAGTCTTGGCACCCATGATCCTGCAACTCCTATGGAGGCATCCGACGTTCGGCGGACGCACTCCACGGAAAATCAGAACAGCACGCCACTACCAACCGCAATAATTGAGCCGCATAACCGTGCTTATCCTCGTGTGGCACGGCAATCCAGTCAATGCTTTGATAATTCGCCCGTGGTCCTGGCGTTCATCCACGACCGGTCAATCGCCTGCGACAAAGCCCGATGACGTTGGCCGGCGGCGCCGGTCGCATTTGGAAATCTGAGATTCAGATAGCTCCCGCGAGCAGCTCCTGCAGCTCATGGCGACCCCGTTGGTCGAGCGGAAGCAGCGGCGCCCGTGGATCACCGGCCGGCACACCGAGCAGCTCCAAGCCCGCCTTCACCGTCGTCGGCAGTCCCCCCGCCACGATGAACTGCAGCAACGGCTTGAGGTCGTCGTAGAGAAGCTGGGCCTTCTCCAGGTCGCCGGCGCGTACCGCCTCATACAGGCCGATGCACGGCTGAGCCCGCAAATTCGGTGCGGCCGTGCACCATCCGGCGGCGCCGACCTTCAACGCATCCAGCACCAGCGGATTGCTGCCGTTGTAGAACGGCAGCCGGCCGTCGCTGAGCTCGGCGATGCGTTGCATCCGGGACAGATCGCCCGTGGATTCCTTGACCATGGTGAGGTTGTCGATGTCACCGAACATCGACACCAGCAGTTCGGGGCTCATGTCCACGCCGCTGGTGGCGGGGTTGTTGTAGGCCATGATCGGGATGTCAATGGACGCGCCGATGCTGCGGTAGTGCTGGGCGATCTCCCGGTCGGTGAGCTTCCAGTAGGAGACCGGAAGAATCATGACCGCGTCCGCCCCAGCCTGTTGCGCGTACTGCGCGCGCCGAATTGTCTTGGCGGTGGTGACATCCGAGACCCCGACGATGACGGGCACCCGGCCGTTGACGGTGGCAATGGTGGCGTCGACGACGGTGTCGAACTCGGACTCGTCAAGGTAGGCGAGCTCGCCGGTGCTGCCCAGCGGAGCGATCGCGTGCACCCCCGCGGACACCAACCGCTCGACGAGGCGGCCGTGCCGGTCGGTGTCGATGCCGTCGGCGGAGAACGGCGTCACCGGGTAGGCGATGATGCCACCGATCTTCGGTGTGTCAGACACGGGCGGACTCCTCGATGGTGATGGCGTCGGGGTGGCGGACCAGGGCGCGACGGGCGTAGTAGGCGAAGTTTGCCCGGCTGCGCGCGGGCGTCAACGTCCAGTCGTGGGCCTCGCGCGCCAATTCCTCCGGCAGCTCTTTGACCGTGCCGGCGGCCATTGCGGCGAGTTGCAGCTTGGCAGCCCGCTCGATCAGCACCGCCAGCGAGCAGGCTTCCTCGATGCTGGCACCGGCCACCACCTGACCGTGATGGGCCAGTAGCGCCGCCTTCTTGTCACCGAGGGCTGCGGTGATGATCTCACCCTCCTCGTTGCCCACCGGTACGCCCGGCCAGTTGGCCAGGAATGCGCAGTCGTCATAGAGCGGGGTGGTATCCATGTGCGAGACGATCAGCGGTACCTCAAGCATCGACAGCGCCGCCACATGGAAAGGATGGGTGTGCACGATGCATTGCACGTCCGGGCGCGCGCGGTAGATCCAGCTGTGAAAGCGGTTGGCGGGGTTGGCCATTCCGTCGCCCTGCAGGACGTTGAGGTCCTCGTCGACGAGCAGGAGGTTGTCTTCGGTGATCTCGTCGAAGCCCAGGCCGAGCCGCTGGGTGTAGTAGGTGCCCGCCGCCTCAGTGCGGGCGGTGATCTGTCCCGCCAGTCCGGAATCGTGACCGGCGTCGAACAGGGCCCGACAGGTCAATGCCAGCTTTTGCCGAGTGGTCAGGCCCGACTCGACCTCCTGGGCCGCCAGCCGATCTTGGGCCCGCAGCATCAACTCGGACTTGGACTGGGTGAAAGTCATCGCCATGTGACACACTGTAACCAATAGGAAACTTTGTGTCATTAGGGAGGTCTGCCGATGGCGGCACTGCTGCGGGCGGTCCGCCGGCAACGCGGTCTGACGCTCGAGCGTCTCGCCGAACAGACCGGCCTGACCAAGAGCTACCTATCCAAAATCGAACGCGGTCACAGCACGCCGTCGATCGCGGTCGCGCTCAAGGTCGCGCGCGCACTCGACGTCGACGTCGGGCGGTTGTTCTCCGAGGCTGCCAGCGTGGAGAAGATTGCCGTCGACCGGGCTCTTGACGGCGATCAGGACCGCCCCGGCGCCAGGCAAGTCCGCTACCGCGCGCTGGCGCCGAGCCTGCTGGGAAAATCCATGTCCCCGTTCGTGGTTCGACCCAGCGGAGCGCTCTTCGACCTGCCCCACGCCGAACATACCGGCCAGGAATTCGTCTTCGTTCATGCCGGAACGGTGGAGCTTGACTACGGTGACCGGACAATCACGCTGGACACCGGTGACAGCGCCTACTTCGACGCGTCAGTGAGTCACCAGCTGAGGACGGTCGGCACCGCGCCGGCCGAGGTCGTTGTCGTCACACATAACGACCCCCGTTGAGCCGTTACCAGGGTCGGGTGGCACAGGTCACGGCGGTGGTGGCCTTCTGTGTCACCACGACCTGGCCGTCCACCGCGATCTGGCATTGCAACTCGGCAATGTTGCCCGAACTGCAGTCCGGCCAGCGGCAGGACCCACTTGCGGCGACGAACGCCCACTGATTCGGGTTGGCCAGGGTGGCGTTGTAGACCAGCGGCTCCCCGGCGCTGAACGTAGTCCCCGCGGTGTTCATGAACTGCGACGAGTTAGCGTCGAACGCCGCCTGGCTGGGCGGATCGCTGTTCATGTACCGCACACTGCCCGTGAGATTTCCGGTGCTGGTGATCGTGTAGGTCACCTGGTGACCGGCAGGATCCGCGTGTGCGGTCACCGGGGCAAGGATCCCGAACATTCCCGAAACCGCCAGCGCGGCCGCGCTCGCCAATATTCGCACGTTGCTCATATCGGAAAAGCTACCCGATTCGTTACTTCGGCCGTTTTCTGCGAATGTCCCGGCGCCTACCATGCAGCTGTGCCCACAGCATTCGTGTTGTCCGGGGGTGCGAGTCTCGGCGCGATCCATGCCGGGATGCTGCTTGCCCTGGCCGACACAGGGATCACGCCCGACCTGATCGTCGGCACGTCCGTCGGGGCGGTCAACGGCGGTTGGCTGGCGTCCCGGTCCGATTGCGCCGGCGTCCGCGGGCTGGCGGATCTGTGGATCTCGCTGGCGCGCAAACAGATCTTTCCGGCCCGCCCTATCGCCGGAGCGCTGGGCATGTTCGGCCGCCGCACCCATCTGGTGCCCAACACCGGTCTGCGCGCCCTGCTGGCGGAAAAGTTGGAATTCACCCGGCTCGAGAACGCGCCGACTCCCCTGCATGTGGTGGCGACGGACGTGATTTCGGGCACCGACGTGCTGTTGTCCTCGGGCGACGCCGTAGACGCCATCGCCGCCAGTGCCGCCATCCCGGGGATCTTCCCGCCCGTACGCATCGACGGCCGCGACCTGATGGACGGCGGCGTAGTGAACAACACGCCGGTTTCCCATGCGATCGCCTTGGGGGCCGACCAGATCTGGGTGCTGCCGACCGGGTACTCCTGCGACTTGCCCACCGCACCCAGGTCGGCGGCCAACATGGCGCTGCACGCTATGACCATCGCCTTGAACCACCGGCTCGCGGTCGATATCGCCCGCTTCGAAACCGAGTACGACCTGCGCGTCATCCGCCCTCTGTGTCCCGTCTCCATTTCCGGCTTGGACTTCTCCCACGCGCCCGACCTGATCGAACGGTCTGAGGCCGCAACCAAGGAATGGCTGGCCGCTAACCCGCCGACGGTCGGGCAGGCGGCGTTGCTGGAGCCGCACCGGCATTAGGACGCGGCCGAAGTTCCGCTCGTGTTCACCCGGTTCGGGTATGAAGCACCCATGAGCGAGGAGCCGGAACAGGCGACCGAACGGCCGCCGGGAGTAAGCCGTCGCACCCTGCTGGCGAGCGGCGCAGCGGCCGGTGTCCTCGGTGTAGGCGCCGGGGTGGGCGGAGCCGCACTGCTCAGCTCGCGTTCGCCGGACATCTGGTCACGGCCCGCTGCCTCCGGCACGCCGCCGGTCGGTGGGCTGCATCTGCAGTTCGGCCGCAACGCGAGCACCGAACTGGTGGTCTCCTGGCACACCACCGACGCCGTCCGCAACCCGCGGGTGATGCTGGGCACCCCGACGTCCGGCTTCGGCACCACCGTCGCCGCCGAGACCCGCACCTACCGGGACGCCAAGTCCAACACTGAGGTTCGCGTCAACCACGCCCGGCTCAGCGGGCTCAGCCCGGACACCGACTACGTATACGCCGCGGTGCATGACGGTGCGCACCCGGAACTGGGCACGGCGCGAACCGCACCGGCAGGCCGAAAACCGTTTCGCTTCACCAGCTTCGGTGACCAATCGACGCCCACACTGAGCAAGCTGACCGACGGCAAGTACTTCAACGACCACATCGGGTCGCCCGCGGCCGGTGATACCACCATGGCGATCGAGCGGATGGCGCCGTTGTTCAATCTGGTCAACGGCGACCTGTGCTATGCCAATCTCGCCCAGGACCGGATCCGCACCTGGTCGGATTGGTTCGTCAACAACAGCCGCTCGGCACGCTACCGGCCGTGGATGCCGGCCGCGGGCAACCACGAGAACGAATTGGGCAACGGGCCAGTCGGTTACGGTGCCTACCAGACCTACTTCTCGGTGCCCGATTCGGGATCCAGCCCCGAACTGCGCGGCCTGTGGTATTCGTTCACCGCGGGCTCGGTGCGGGTGATCAGCCTCAACAACGACGACGTGGCCTACCAGGATGCCGGCAACTCCTATGTGCACGGTTACTCTGGTGGCGAGCAAAAGCGTTGGCTGGCTGGTGAATTGGCGGCTGCACGGCGTGACCCGGGCATCGACTGGGTGGTGGTGTGCATGCATCAGACCGCGATCTCGACCGCCCAGGCCAACGGTGCCGACCTTGGGATCCGCCAGGAGTGGCTGCCGCTGTTCGACGAGCACCACGTCGACCTGGTGCTGTGCGGACACGAACACCACTACGAGCGCTCATATCCGCTGCGCGGCACCCTCGGCACCGACACTCGAACGCCGATTCCCGTCGATACCCGCAGCGACGTGATCGACGTGACCCGGGGAACCGTGCACGTCGTCATCGGCGGGGGCGGCACGTCCAAACCGACGAACGGCTTGTTCTTTCCCGACCTGCGGTGCCGGGTCATCACCGGTGTCGGTGACTTCGATGCCGCGCTGGGCCACAAGCGACCCATCTACGTGCTGGAGGACGCGCCCTGGTCGGCCTTTCGCGACCGCGAAAACCCCTACGGGTTCGTCGCTTTCGACGTTGATCCGGGTGCACCCGGCGCCAACACTACGATCAAGGCGACGTATTACGTTCTGCAGGGCCCGTACGGGGTGGTGCGGGCGGTAGACGAATTCACACTTGCCAAACCGCGCGGTTAGAACAACGTTTCCTGCACAGGCTGCGGACTGTGCGCCGCTTCGGCCGCCGCCGAGAACGGGCGGTGGTCGCCTCTGAGCCCGTACTTGGCGACCAGCGGCTGGGCGCGTTCGCGCAGCATTTCGCGGTAGCTGGGCGGCAGGTAGGCACCGCGCCGGTACAACTCACGGTAGGTGCCGGTGAGTTCGGGATGTGCGCGGGCCAGCCAGGCCATGAACCAGCCACGCGTCGTGCCACGCAAATGCAGGCCGAACACGGTGACGCTGGTCGCACCCGCCGCGGCGATCTGGCCCAGCAGCCCATCGAGGTGCTCGACGGAATCGCTGAGGTGCGGCAGGACCGGCGCGACCATCACGTGGCAGTCCAGACCGGCGTCGCGGATCGCGGTGATGAGCGCCAACCGCGCCTGCGGTGTCGGCGTGCCCGGCTCGACGTCGCGGTGCAGCTCCGGATCCCCGACCGCCAGCGACACCGCCACCGATAGCGGAACCTGTTGTGCCGCAGCGGTGATCAGCGTTAGGTCTCTGCGCAGCAGAGTGCCCTTGGTCAGGATCGACATCGGTGTACCCGACCCGGCCAGCGCGCTGATGATGCCCGGCATCAGCGCGTAGCGGCCCTCCGCACGCTGGTACGGGTCGGTGTTGGTACCCAGCGCGACGGTCTCCCGCTGCCATGACGCGCGGCGCAGCTCGCGCCGCAGCACCTCGACCACGTTGGTCTTGACCACGACCTGGCTGTCGAAGTCGGCGCCGGGGTCAAAGTCCAGGTATTCGTGGGTGGGCCGGGCGAAGCAGTACCGGCAAGCGTGTGAGCAACCGCGGTAGCCGTTGACGGTGTAGCGGAACGGCAGCATGGCGGCATTGGGCACCTTGTTCAGTGCCGACTTGCACAACACCTCGTGGAAGGTCATGCCCTCGAACTGCGGCACCCGTACGCTGCGCACGAGACCGATCCGCTGCAGTCCTGGCAGCGCCCCATCCTCGACCGGCGCGCCGTTGACCGCCACTGCCTGACCAGCCCAACGCATACCCCCATTCGAACAAGAGTTCGATGCCGAGTCAAGTGTTCGGCCACCCGACCAGCGAGCCGCCGGAGAAATACGGTCCGGCGCCCGGTGTCAGCGAGGAGTAACCGGCGTTGACCATCGGCTGCAGCACCGCGTTCAAGCCGTTGACGATCGGCGGTGGGACACCGAGCTGGACGAGTGGGAGCAGCATGGGCAGTGTCGGCGAGGGGATCATGTAGGTGGTGACCGTGCCGCCCAGAGAGTTTGTCACGCTGGACAACTCCACCGCGTTCGACATCGCGGCCACCGACGTTGCGTTGTGCTGGTAAAGCGTGCCGAACAGGGAGTTCACCACCGCGGGAAGATTCCAGGGCCGGTCGGGTGGGTTGGCGAAGAAGTCGTATTGACCGAACACCACGCTGACGTTGTACTGGCTGGCGGCGAGCGGCTGGACGGTGTAGCCGATCAGCGGCACGGTCATCCCGCTCGGCAGGTAGGTGGCGGCCAGTCCGAGCTCAGGACTGGAGAACAAGGCGAACTGCAAGGCGCCGGGCGGCGGGGCGGTCGGGCTGGTCGCCAGGTACGCCAGCTCCCGGTTGACGACGATGGATCCCATCGACAGCCCGGCGATCTGTACCGGTGCACCACCGCTGCCGGCGACCGCACCCGTGATCATTTGGTCGAGCGTGAGTCGTCCCATCGCGACGGCCTCGTTGACGGTCGGCGCGAGCGGGCTGCCGCTGAGGATGCCCATGCTGGCCGGGTAGCCGACCACTTCAGCCAGGCTGGCAGGGAACCAGTTTTCGCCGATCATCGGGTTGAGCAGGCCGTAAGCCTGCAGGACGGACACCGACCAGGGCGCGGAGACGCCTTGCAGAGCGATCTGACCCAGGATGGGCAACTCGGTCAGCAACCGCGGCGCGTACAGCGGGCCCGCACCCGGGACCGTGAGCCGGACGCCGGCCGCCGGCAGCGGCGGCTGGGGCGGCTGGGCCGCATTGAAGATTTCAGTGCCAAGGTAGGCGTCGGCGTTCGCCGCCAGAGTGCGCACCAGCCGCTCGCCGTATCGTGCCGCCTGCGCGCTGACCGCCTGGTAGTCGCGGCCGTGTGCACTGAACAGATCGGCAATGCGGGACGACACCTCGTCGGCCCCGGCCGTCAGTAACGACGTGACGGAGTGCGCCGCTACCCTGTTCGCCGCGTCGACGGCCGTCCCGAGGGCGCTCAAATCGCTTGCGGCACAGGCCAGAAGATCCGGTGCTGTCACCACATACGACATCGAGGGGCCTCCTTGCCCGGCAACCGGGCCCGATCCGGTCGCCTACGACGCAAAACAGTAGGAGGCTACTCGAACGGCGAAAACGGCACCGGCTTTTCCCGGTATCGGTTCACCCGGCTACCGGTCGAGTCGCGAAAGAACCTCTGCGACAACGGAATCAAACAGCACCGAGATCTGGTCGCCGGTGCTCAGATCCTTGACGCCGACGGTGCCGGCATCGATGTCGCGGTCACCGGCAACCAATGCCAGCCGCGCGCCGGAGCGGTCGGCCGCTCGCATGGCACCTTTGAGCCCACGATCACCGTAGGCCAGGTCGACACGCACGCCGGCCGCCCGCAGGGCGCCACCCAGCACCGCCAGGCGCAGCTTGGCCGCCTCGCTCAGCGGCACCCCGAACACGTCACAGCGGGTGGACTGACCCACGCTCTTGCCTTCGGCACGCAGGGCCAGCAGCGTGCGGTCCACGCCGAGGCCGAACCCGATCCCGGACAAGTCCTGTCCGCCGAGCTGCCGCATCAGCCCGTCGTATCGGCCGCCGCCGCCGATACCGGATTGCGCGCCCAGTCCGTCGTGCACGAACTCGAACGTGGTCTTGGTGTAGTAATCCAGGCCGCGCACCATCCGCGGGTTGATGACATACGGAACACCCAGCGCATCCAGGTGCGCGAGCACGGTATCGAAATGTTGCTTGGCGACGTCGGATAGATGATCGAGCAGCACCGGCGCGTCGGCGGTCATCGCCTTGACCTCGGGGCGCTTGTCATCGAGCACCCGCAACGGGTTGATCTCGGCCCGCCGGCGGGTGTCCTCGTCAAGTTCGAGTCCGAACAGGAATTCCTGCAACAGTTCTCGATACTGCGGTCGGCAGCTCTCGTCGCCCAGGGAGGTGATCTCCAGCCGGAACCCGTCCAACCCCAGGGACCGGAATCCGGCGTCGGCGACCGCGATCACCTCGGCGTCCAGCGCCGGGTCGTCCACCCCGATCGCCTCGACACCCACCTGCTGCAACTGGCGGTAACGGCCGGCCTGCGGCCGCTCGTAGCGAAAGAACGGGCCGGCGTAGCACAGCTTGACGGGCAGTGCGCCACGGTCCAGGCCGTGCTCGATCACCGCGCGCACCACCCCGGCGGTGCCTTCGGGCCGCAACGTCACCGACCGGTCGCCGCGGTCGGCGAAGGTGTACATCTCCTTGGACACCACGTCGGTGGATTCGCCGACGCCACGCGCGAACAGGGCGGTGTCCTCGAAGATGGGCAACTCGATGTCGCCGTAACCGGCGCGGCGGGCAGCACCGAGCAATCCGTCGCGCACTGCGACGAATTGTGCGGAATCCGGCGGGAGGTAATCGGGAACCCCTTTGGGCGCAACGAACTCCGTCACGAAGTCAAACCTTTGAGGAACGGGTTGAACCGGCGCTCGGCGCCGATGGTGGTGGCGTTGCCATGTCCGGGTAGTACCACGGTGGGGTCGTCGAGCACCAACAATTTATCGACGATGGAGCGCAGCAGGTCCCGGCCGCTGCCGCCGAACAGGTCGGTGCGCCCGACCGACCGCTCGAACAACGTGTCGCCGGTGAACACCACGTCAGCATCGTTCTTGGCCGCCTGCCGGATCCGGAAGCACACCGAGCCGCGGGTGTGGCCGGGAGTGTGGTCGACGTTGACCGCGATGCCGCCGAGGTCGAGCTTGTCCCCGTCGTGGTCCAACTCGACGACCTGCTTGGGTTCGGAGAAGAACGCGCCGGCCATCAGCTGTGCCACCCGCGGCCCGAGCCCGTAGATCGGGTCTTTGAGCATGAACCGATCCTCGGGATGGATGTAAGTCGGGCATCCGAAGGTGTCCGATACCTTCTGGGCCGACCACATGTGATCGATATGGCCGTGGGTGATCAGCACCGCGGCCGGGGTCAGCCGGTGTTTGTCTAGGATGCCGCGCAGCTGGCCCATCGCGCGCTGGCCCGGGTCGACGATCAGGGCGTCGGACCCAGGCCGCTCCGCCACCACGTAGCAGTTGCACTGCAGCAACCCGGCGGGGAATCCGGTGACCAACATGGTCCCAGTTTCCCATCCCTAGCCTCATGGAATGATGGCGGCCGTGCCAACGAACCAGCAGCGACGTGCGACGGCCAAGCGCAAACTCGAGCGGCAGCTGGAGCGCCGCGCCAAGCAAGCCAAGCGGCGCCGGATCCTGACCATCGCCGGGGGCGCGGTGGCCGCGGTGGCGGTGGTTGCCGCCGTGGTGGTCGCCGTCGTCGTCAGCAAGGATGACAACAAGAGCAATCCGTCGGCCTCCACGACGCCCAGCAGCTCCGCGCCGGAGTCACCGTCGGCGGCGGGCCTGCCACCGGTGCAGCTCGGCAACGCGGTGCCGCTGCCGCAGTTCAAGGCACCGCCGAACCTAGGCGCCAACTGCCAGTACCCAGCCTCGCCCGACAAAGCCGGCAAGGAGGTCAAGCCGCCACGGACCGGCAAGGTGCCCACCGAGCCGGCCCAGGTCAGCGTCAGCATGGTGACCAGCCAGGGCAACCTCGGCCTGATGCTGGCTAACAACGAATCACCATGCACGGTCAACAGTTTCGCGAGCCTGGCCAATCAGGGCTTCTTCAAGGACACCAAGTGCCACCGGCTGACCACCTCGCCGTCCCTGTCGGTGCTGCAGTGTGGGGACCCCAAGGGTGACGGCACTGGCGGACCGGGCTACCAGTTTGCCAACGAATACCCCACCAACCAGTACCCGGCCAACGACCCCAAGCTCAAAGAACCCGTGATCTATCCGCGCGGCACCATCGCCATGGCCAACGCCGGGCCCAACACCAACAGCAGCCAGTTCTTCCTGGTTTATCGGGACTCGGCGCTGCCGCCGGAATACACCGTGTTCGGGACAATCCAAGCCGACGGGCTGGCTACCCTCGACAAGATCGCCGCGGCAGGCGTGAAGGGCGGCGGCGAGGACGGACCGCCGGCTTTGGACGTGAACATCACGTCGGTGCTGCTCGACTAGGAGATTCGTGGCCGAAACCGCATTCGGTCGCTACCAGCTGCAGGGACTGCTGGGGCGCGGGGGCATGGGTCAGGTCTATCGCGCCTACGACACCGCGACGGACCGCATCGTGGCCATCAAGGTGCTGCCTCCGCACCTGGCGGAGGACAAAGAATTCGAGCAACGCTTCCGCCGCGAGGCCCGCACGGCGGCCGGCCTCAATGACCCGCACATCGTGCCCATCCACAGCTTCGGTGAGATCGACGGCCGCCTGTACGTCGACATGCGCCTGGTCGAGGGCCGCGATCTGGTGCGGTTCATCGCCGAGAACGGCGGCCGGGTCAGCCCCGCGAAGACGGTCGCGATCATCGAACAGGTGGCCGCGGCTCTGGACAGCGCGCACCGGGCCGGACTGGTCCACCGTGACGTCAAGCCGTCCAACGTTCTGGTGGCCAATGCCCGCGACTTCGTCTACCTGATCGACTTCGGGATAGCCCGCGCCACCACCGACACGGCGCTGACCAACACCGGGCACACGATGGGGACCCTGGCCTATCTCGCGCCGGAACGCTTCAGTGGCACAACGGATTCCAGGGCCGACGTGTATTCGTTGGCGTGCGTGCTGTACGAGTGCCTGACCGGGCAGCGGCCATATCCGGGCGACAGCTACGAGGAGCAGATCAAGGGCCACCTGCACTCCCCGCCGCCGCGGCCGACGGCGTTCGCGCCCGACATTCCGCCGGCCTTCGACGCCGTCGTGGCCCGTGGCATGGCCAAGGATCCGCAAGCTCGGTATCAGACGGTGCTTGAGCTCGCCGATGCCGCCCGCGCGGCGCTGGGCGGGGCCGGCATGGCGCTGCCCCCACCGCCGCCGGCCGAGGCGTACCACCAGCCATATTCCGAGGGGCCGACCGCACCGGTTCAGGCGGGCAGCCGCAGCGCGCTGGTCTTGACCGTCGCCGGTTCGGGGTTGTTGCTGCTGCTGGTGGCCGTGGTGGTCGCTGTTTTCGCGAGCAACGACGATCCGGGCCCGAGCACCCCGCCGACCACCACCACGACCACGATAACCACCCCGGCGCCGCAGCCGACCGAGACAACGGATGTCACCGACACCACCGAGACGAGCGAGGTCACCGACACGTCGAGCGGCGGCCCGACGCCGTAGCGTCCGCTGCGTCAGAGGGCGCTCTGCCCGGCATTGCCACCGACGTTGAAGAAGTTGCCTGTGCCGCCCGTGCCGCCTACGCCGCCGACAGCACCGCCATTGCCTCCGTTGTTGCCAAGGAATCCCCCGCCGCCTGTAGGTACCTCGCCGGGTAAGCCATCGTTGGCGGGCGGGGATACGAGGTTATAGGCGCCGCCGCCGCCACCGCCGCCCATACCAGCCGCTCCTGCCGCACCAATGCCGCCACTACCGGTGCGCTGAGTAAGTGAGCCTGCAGCGGATAGGGTGTCGCCACCGGTGCCACCGGTGCCGCCGGCGACGCTCGTCGAGCCGCCACCGCCGCCACCACCACCGCCGGCGGAGATGGCCTGGTCGTCCTCATTTGCATGGCCGCCGGCGCCACCCCCACCACCGCCGCCGCCCTTGCCGCCAA
>NZ_HG964936.1:1839736-1840649 GCF_000613245.1 Mycobacterium asiaticum DSM 44297 | reverse complement strand
CCATCCCCGCCGTCGCCACCATCTCCGTAGCCTCCGGGGAAACCAGCGCCAGTTCCGGCCGCCCCGCCGTCGCCTCCGTCACCGCCCGTGCCTCCATTACCGCCGACTTGGCCGGTCTGCAGGCCCTTCGCGTCAAATCCATCGCCGGCCATACCGCCGCCGCCGCCCCTGCCGCCTACGCCGTTGGTCCCACCCGCGACAGCGGCGCCCCCGTTGCCGCCGTTCCCGCCGTTGCCGCCGTTTCCGCCGTTGCCGGACACGCCGAAGCCATCGATACCGTCACCACCGCTGCCGCCGGCCCCGCCAAGGCCGCCGGTACCGGCTTTGCCCCCTGCGCCTACCGCGGCACCACCGTTGCCACCGTCGCCTCCCCTACCGCCGGAACTACCGCTGCTACCTCCCGGGAAGCTGTTGACCCCGTTCCCACCGCCACCACCGTCGCCGCCGCCGCCGCCGTCACCGCCGTCACCGTAGGCAGCACCGATACCGCCAGTGCCCGGCTGGCCGCCGGTACCGCCGTCACCACCCTTGCCGCCGTTACCGCCGTTGTCATGGAGATTGAACCCGGACCAGTTCATCCCTGCCCCACCCTTGCCGCCTCGTCCGCCCTTGCCGCCGTCGCCGGCCGCCGCAGCACTGCCACCGGCCTCACCACCGGTACCGCCAGCACCGCCCCGGCCGCCATCCGATGCGGCATCTCGAGATTGTCCGTCGACTCCGACGCCACCCCGGCCACCGGTGCCGCCGGTACCGCCGGCACCGTCGGCACCCTTGGCGCCGGTCGAACCACCGCCCACGCCGCCCTGTCCGCCGGTACCGCCGGTGCCGCCATCGCCGCCGGTGCCGCCGTTTTGAGGTCCGCTGATCTCGCTGTGCCTACCGGGGGCACCCTCGGCGCCGACACCCCCGACAC
>NZ_HG964936.1:1819172-1839691 GCF_000613245.1 Mycobacterium asiaticum DSM 44297 | reverse complement strand
CCCTTACCGTCGATGCTGCCGGTTCCACCGGTGCCGGCCGCGCCGCCGGTACCGCCGTCACCACCGTCGCCGCCGTCACCTCCGTCGACGCCCGTGGTCAGACTGGTGGCGTCATAGCTGGCGCCGCCCGCACCGCCTTCACCGCCCTCGCCGCCATTGCCGTTGGTGCTGCCACTACCGCCCATTCCGCCGCTACCGCCCTTACCGCCCCTCCCGCCGTCAGCACCCGCCACCGCCGACGCGTCGTACCCTGCCCCGCCCTGCCCGCCGCCACCGCCGGCGCCACCCGCACCGGCGGCGGCCGTCGCACCGGCGGCGCCGAACATCCCGCCCGACCCGCCAACTCCCCCGGCCCCGGCGTTTCCGCCGGTCCCCCCACCTCCGCCGATACCCCCGGCCAAAGATGAAGTACCAACGCCGCCCTGAGCGCCCAGTCCACCCTCACCACCAGCACCGCCGACCCCGCCGGCCCCGCCACCGCCGAACAGCCCGATGCTGTTACCGCCCGCGCCTCCTTGGCCGCCAGCTCCGCCACCGGTGCCCGAGCCACCCATCGCACCGGCACCAGCCGCCGCCGCGCCCCCAGCACCGGCGCCACCGACACCGCCGGCACCGCCGTTACCGCCGTTGTAGAACGCCAGCGCCCGACTCAATCCGCCCGCACCACCGGTGCCGCCGTCGGTCGCGGCCGCGCTCGCCGTGCCCTCCGCACCGCTACCGCCTATCCCGCCGTTCCCGCCGGAGCCGGCCAGCCACCCGCCAGCACCGCCGCGACCACCGGCCCCGCCGGCCAGGCCGGTGGTTCCGGCGCCGCCAGCGCCGCACGCCGCGCCGCCCGACACCGACCCGCATCCCCGCATCCCCGCCCGGCCCACCGGCCATTCCGGCGGCGCCGGAACCACCCCTGCCGCCATTGCCGATCAGGAATCCGCCCGCACCACCGGCCTGCCCGCTCTCCGGAGCGCCGTCGATGCCATCGCCGATCAGCGGACGTCCGAACAACGTGTTGGTGGGCGCGTTGATGACCGCCAAGATGTCATCAGCCAGCGTCTGCGCCGGGAACGCGTTGGCCGCTTCGGTGGCCGCATACATGAATCCGCCCGAAGCCACCGCGCGTACGAACTGTTCTTGCGCCAGCGCAAGCTGCGCACCCAGCGCCTGGTATTCCCGGGCGTAGCCACCGAACAATGACGCGATCGCGGCCGACACCTCGTCGGCCGCGGCCGCCGGCAACAAGGTCGTCGCGCCGGCCGCCGTCGCGTTTGCCGCCTGCAGGGACGACGAGATACCGGTCAGGTTCTGGGCAGCGCCTGCTACCGCATCAGGGATTACGACCAAAAAAGACATGGGAGGTGCCCTCGCTACGGGGGAATTCGGGTGGATCAGGGATCAGAGTCCGGACAGAACGCCTCATATCCACCCAGTCGATATGCGAGGCACATCGCAGTCATTCGACCCTCCCGGCCGACTACACACATGAAGCGATTCGGGGGATAGTAGTCGATGCGCAAACGGCCGTCCCGGAATCCGAGATTTTTGCTGAGCGGTCTTAAGCGGCAGAAGTCACCCGGTACACGTCGTAGACGCCCTCGACATTGCGCACGACGTTGAGCAGGTGCCCGAGATGCTTGGGGTCGCCCATCTCGAACGTGAATCGGCTGATCGCCACCCGGTCACCGGAGGTGGTGACCGACGCGGACAGGATGTTCACCTTCTCGTCGGCCAGCACTCGCGTCACGTCCGAGAGCAACCGGTGCCGGTCCAGCGCCTCCACCTGGATCGCCACCAAGAACACCGACGACGGCGACGGCGCCCACAGCACCTCGATGATGCGCTCGGCCTGCTGCTGCAGCGACGCCGCGTTGGTGCAATCGGTGCGGTGCACGCTCACTCCCCCGCCGCGGGTCACGAACCCCATGATCTGGTCGCCGGGCACCGGGGTGCAGCACTTGGCCAGCTTGGTGAGCACGCCGGGGGCACCCGGAACCGAGACACCGACGTCTTCGGTGCTGCGCGGCCGCCGCGGCATGGTCGCCGGGGTGGACCGCTCGGCGAGATCCTCCTCGGCCTGGTCGATACCGCCGAGTTCGGCCAGCAGCCGCTGCACCACGTGGCGCGCCGAGACGTGCCCCTCACCGATCGCGGTGTACATCGCCGAGACGTCGGTGTAGTGCAGTTCGCGGGCCACCGCGGCCATCGATTCGCCATTGACCAACCGCTGCAACGGAAGTCCACCCCGCCGCACCTCGCGGGCCATGGCTTCCTTGCCGGACTCCAGCGCCTCCTCGCGACGCTCCTTAGCGAACCATTGCCGGATCTTGGTCTTGGCCCGCGGGGAAACCACGAACTGCTGCCAGTCCCGCGACGGCCCGGCGTTCTGCGCCTTGGACGTGAAAACCTCGACGACTTCGCCGTTGTCCAACTTGCGTTCCAGGGCCACCAGTCGTCCGTTGACCCGCGCCCCGATGCAGCGATGCCCCACCTCGGTGTGCACGGCGTAGGCGAAGTCCACCGGCGTGGACCCGGCCGGCAACGTGAACACGTCACCTTTGGGCGAGAACACGAAAATCTCCTGCACCGCAAGGTCGTAACGCAACGACTCCAGGAACTCACCGGGGTCGGCGGCCTCCCGTTGCCAGTCGAGCAGCTGACGCATCCAGGCCATGTCGTCGATCTCGGCGGCGGCGTGCGGATGCGGAACACCGTTGCGGCCCTTGGCTTCCTTGTAACGCCAGTGCGCGGCGATGCCGTATTCGGCGGTGCGGTGCATGTCGCGGGTGCGAATCTGCACCTCCAGCGGCTTGCCCTCCGGGCCGACGACGGTGGTGTGCAGCGACTGGTACACACCGTATCTGGGCTGGGCGATGTAGTCCTTGAACCGTCCCGCCATGGGCTGCCACAGCGAATGCACGACACCCACCGCGGCATAGCAGTCACGAATCTCGTCACACAAGATGCGGATGCCGACGAGGTCGTGGATGTCGTCGAAGTCGCGACCCTTGACGATCATCTTCTGGTAAATCGACCAATAATGTTTCGGCCTACCTTCAACGGTCGCCTTGATCTTTGAGGCGTTAAGCGTGCTGGTGATCTCGGCGCGCACCTTGGCCAGATAGGTATCGCGCGACGGCGCCCGGCCGGCCACCAAGCGCACGATCTCGTCGTACTTCTTGGGGTGCAGGATCGCGAACGCCAGGTCCTCCAGCTCCCATTTGACGCTGGCCATCCCGAGCCGATGTGCCAGTGGCGCAATGACTTCCAGAGTCTCGCGGGCCTTGCGGGCCTGCTTCTCCGGCGGCAGGAAACGCATGGTGCGCATGTTGTGCAGCCGGTCGGCCACCTTGATCACCAGCACGCGAGGGTCGCGGGCCATCGCGGTGATCATCTTGCGAATCGTTTCGCCTTCGGCGGCGCTGCCCAGCACAACGCGGTCCAGTTTGGTCACACCGTCGACGAGGTGGCCCACCTCTTCGCCGAAGTCCTCGCTCAGCGCTTCCAGCGTGTAGCCGGTGTCCTCCACCGTGTCGTGCAACAGCGCGGCCACCAACGTGGTGGTGTCCATGCCCAACTCGGCCAGGATGTTGGCGACGGCCAGCGGGTGGGTGATGTAGGGATCGCCGGAATGCCGCAACTGCGTGGCGTGCCGCTGATCGGCCACCTCGTAGGCGCGCTGCAGCAGCGACAGATCGGCCTTCGGGTAGACCTCGCGGTGCACCGCCACCAAAGGTTCGAGGACCGGGTTGATGGCGCTGCTGCGGGCGGTCATCCGGCGGGCCAGCCGAGCCCGGACACGTCGCGACGCGCTACTGCTCGTCTTGACGGGCTCCGCGGGGGGCTCCGGCACCTCACTGACCGGTAACGGCTCCGTGGGCGGGGCAGCTTGTAGCGTGCTTTGGTCGTCCGCCACGTTCGTCACCTCCGAACTAGAGGATATCGCGGTATTCCGGTTACTAAACGCGACTGAGGCTGTGTACCGACAACGGGGTCAGCGCCTCGCGGCCACCCAGTTCCACCAATTCCACGACCACCGCGGCCGATGTCACCGAGGCGCCGCTGTGCTCGAGCAGCCGTTGTGCGGCACCGACGCTGCCGCCGGTGGCCAGGACATCGTCAATGATGACCACGCGCCGGCCTACCAGCGCGATCCCGTCGGCCGGGATCTCGAGGGTGGCGGCGCCGTACTCGCGCTGGTAGTTCTCGCTGAGCACCGGCGGCGGCAGTTTGCCGCCTTTGCGGATGGCCAACACACCGGTGCCGAGGCGGACCGCGACGGCCGCGGCAAGCAATAGCCCGCGAGCGTCGATGCCAGCCACCAGGTCGGCGCCTTCGGCCACCTCGGTCAACGCGTCGGTGATCGCCGTCATCGCATCGCGGTCGGCGAACACCGGAATGAGGTCGCGGAAGACCACGCCGGGTTTGGGGAAATCGGCGACCTCCCTGGTCAGCGCCGCCAGCATGGCGGGCAGATCGGTCACTGCACCAGGGCCCATCTATCCATGTTCCACCCCGCGCCCCAGCGGGTCGGGTTCCGGCTGACGGCGTACATCTTCTTCGACATCAGCAGGGTGCGCTGCTGCCGGTACAGCGGCAGGGTCGGCATGTCGCCCCAGAGCACCGGCGCGGCCTCGCTGAGCAGTCTGGCGCGTTCGGCGGGATCGGCCGAGACCGCCAGCGCCCCGATGATCCCGTCGATCTGGGGGTTGGCGTAGCCCGACAGGTTGTTGCCGTTGCCGCCGTGCAGCGCGTAGGCGTCCATCGACGACGAACCGGTGGATCCGCTGCCGCTGGCACCGCCGGTGCTGGCGACCAGCACGTCGATCTTCCCGTCCCGCAGTGCCTGTGGTCCGGAGGTATCCAGCGTCACGTTCGACACGGTGATGCCCGCCGGAGCGCACGACGTCGCGATGGCCCCGACGGTGGCCGCCAGCCGTGCGTTCGGTCCCCGGTAGCCGATCCGGACGGTCAGCTTGGCACCGCCCAGCGCCGTGCGTGCGGCGTTAGCGTCGGCTCGGTTGAATTGCGCCGCCTCGGCGACACCGTCGGCCGTTGCCACCGCGTCCTCGGCGGCCGGGCTGAGCCGCGAGTTGGCGATTGCGACCCCGGCGTCCTTGGCGATGACGTCTCGCGGGGTGCACAGCGCGAACGCGGTACGCGCGGGGCGCGCCGCGAGCGGTCCCTGTGAGGCGAAGATCAGTTGTTCGATTCCCGCCGACGGCGAGTCGCTGCGCTCATAGTTGTCCGGCGTGGCCAGCGCACCGGAGGATCCGGCCGCGACATCGACCACGTCGACGCTGCGGTTGTTCACCCGGTCCTGGATGTCGCCGCCCTGCGGCCACACGGTGATTCGCTTGGTGATCGCCTTGGGACCCCACCAGCGGTCATTGGAGACCAGCACGACGGCGCCCCCGTCCAGCACGCGTTCGATCTTGTACGGCCCCGACGAGGGGAAGCGTTTCAGGTCGATTCCCGGCTTGAGGTCCCAGGTGGTGTTCCACAGCCGCGCAACCTGTTCGATCACCGACGCCTTGTTGGTCAGCAGCGCGGTGGTGATGTCGGTGCCCAGCGTGTCGGCGATGACGTGCGACGGCATCATCGAGGTGGCCGTGAACAGCTGGGTGTAGTCGACGACGCCGCGGTCGGGGATGAACGAGACCCGGGCTTTCTTCTGTCCTGGCGTGCATTCGACGTTGGCGATATCGGCGTAGCCGGCCTGGCTGGCGGCATCGAAACCGCCGAAGCGCCCGGACTGTGCCGCCCACGCCAGCACCAGATCGTCGCAGGTTATGGGCTTGCCGTCGGAGTAGACGGCGTTGTCGGCGATTTGGTAGTCCAGCACCAAGGGCGAGCCGCCTACCACCGAGACCGTGCCGAAGTCGTGGTCGGCGACCACCTGTCCGTCCGGTCCGTGGTAGCCGAAGCCGGTGAGCGTCCGGGCAAACGCCTGTGCCGCCGCCGACGCGGCGCCGATCACGGTGTTGGTGTTGTAGCTGGACAGCGCCCCGTCGACGACGTAGTCGACCTGACCGGCGGCGGTGCCCGAGCATGCGGTCAGGGTTGACGCCGTCAGCGCTGCCGCCGCGGCCGTGACCACGGCGGCTTTCCGCCAGCGACCCCAGGCGGCCATCGGCTACCGCTTGCCGGCGTTTCGTTTGCCGGTGGGACGCCGCGTACCGGTGGGACGCACCGGGCGAGCGCCTGGCGCCGGTTTGTTGGTGGTCGCCGGCTTGTCGACCTTGGCCGGGCGGGTGGCCGCTTCGGAGGTTTCCACGGCAGTTTCGGTGGCAGTCTCGGTGGTCTCGTCGACAGCTTCGTCGTCGTCCTCGACGGTGTCCGCCTTGACCGGAGCTTTCTCGGTGGTCGCCGCGTTACCGCTGTTCCGCCGCCGCAGCACGCGGCGGGTGTGGGTGCGTACCAGCTCGGTGCGTTCACGCAGCGTCACCAGCAGCGGGGTCGCGAAGAAGATCGAGGAATAAGTGCCGACAATGATGCCGATCAGCTGCACCAGGGCCAGGTCCTTGAGGGTGCCCACGCCGAGCAGCCAGACCGCGACCACCATCAGCGCCAGCACCGGCAACACCGAGATCAGGCTGGTGTTGATGGACCGCATGAACGTCTGATTGACCGCCAGGTTGGCGTGCTCGGCGAAGGTACGCCGGGTGGTGTGCTGGAAACCGTGGGTGTTCTCCTCGACCTTGTCGAACACGATGACGGTGTCATAGATCGAGAACCCAAGGATGGTCAGCAGACCGATCACGGTCGCCGGGGTGACCTCGAAACCGACCAACGCATAGACGCCGGCGGTGACTGTGATGTCGAAGATCATCGCGGCCAGCGCGGACAGGGTCATATAGCGCTCGTAGCGCACGGTGATGTAGATGGCGACCAGCACCAGGAACACCACCAGCGCGATCACCGCCTTTTTGGTGATCTGATCGCCCCAGGTCTCCGACACCGCAGCGTCGCTGATCGCCTTCTTGCTGGGGTTACCGTCGGGCCCCTTGGGGTGGAACGCGTCGAACAGCGCGGTGCGCAGCTTCTCCGTCTGCTCGTTGGACAGCGTCTCCGAGCGGATCTGCACGGTGGCCGAGGAACCCTTGCCGACCGTGACGACCGACTCGGGATCCTTGCCGATCGTGTTGTTGAAGACGGTCTCCACCTGGACCACGCTGATGGCGCCTTCAGTGCCGACCGAGGGCATGGACACCGTGGTGCCACCCTTGAAGTCGATACCGAACGTGAACCCCCGGATGAGGATGGCCAGGATCGCGATCGCCATCATCGCGCCACTCACGCCATACCACAGCTTGCGGCGTCCCACCACCTCGAACGCACCGGTTCCGGTGTACAGCCGCGACAGCCAACTGTGCTGCACCGCAGCACTTTTCGCTTCCTCGGCGGAAGTCTCGAGAGTCTTGGGTTTGGCCGCCATCACTTCTCCCGTCCCGTCTTTGCGGCACCCGAGCCGGCACCCGCGGTGGCGGCCCGGCGTTCGCGTGCGACCTGCTGAACGGCGCCCAGACCGTTGTACGCGGGCTTGCCCAGCCTCGCCGACTTCGACGCCAGGTACACCAGCGGCCAGGTCACCAGGAACACAACCACGACGTCGAGGATCGTGGTCAGGCCGAGGGTGAAGGCAAATCCCTTGACCTGGCCGACGGCCAGGAAATACAGCACCGCGGCCGCCAGGAAGGTGACGGCGTTGCCGGACACGATCGTCTTGCGGGCCCGCGCCCACCCGCGCGGCACCGCCGAGCGGAACGAACGGCCTTCGCGGATCTCGTCTTTGATGCGCTCGAAGAACACGACGAACGAGTCGGCGGTGGTCCCGATACCGATGATCAGACCGGCGATGCCGGCCAGGTCCAGGGTGTAGTTGATATACCTGCCCAGCAACACCAGGATCGCGAAAACCATTGCACCGGAAGCGACCAATGACAGCGCGGTGAGCAAGCCCAGCACCCGGTAATAGAGCAGTGAGTACACCAACACCAGCGCCACGCCGATGGCACCGGCGATCAGACCGGCTCGCAGCGACGTCAAACCCAATGTCGCCGAAACCGTTTGGGCTTCCGACGACTCAAACGACAGCGGCAGCGAACCGTACTTCAGCACGTTGGCGAGCTGTTTGGCCGTCGCGGCGCTGAACGGCGGCTCACCGCCGCTGATCTGGGTGCGGCCGCCCGGAATCGCCTCCCGGATCATCGGCGCGCTGACGACCTGCGAGTCCAACGTGAACGCCGTCTGAGTGCCGGTGTGGGCGGCGGTGTAGTCCGCCCACACGTTCGCCGCCGGTCCCTTGAACTGCAGATCGACGACATAACCCAGGCTGCTCTGGTTCATCCCGGAGGTGGCGTCCTGGATCTGGTCGCCGCTGATAATCGACGGTCCCAGCAGGTAGGCGGTCTTGTGGTCGGTGGAGCAGGTGACCAACGGCAGCTTGGGGTCGTCGTTGCCGGCCAGGATGTCGTCTTTGTCGCAGCGGGTGGCCTGGAACTGCAGGGCGACCATCTGGATGTACTGGCTGGTGTTCTGCCGCCACTTCTTCTCTTGGGCGATGCGCTCGGCCAGGTCCTTGCGCGGGTCCGGAGCGGCGGGCTGCTCCGATGGTGGCGCCTCTCCCGTCGGCGCGGGCGAGGGTGCCGGGGCCGGGCTCGGGGCGGAGCCTGGCGCCGGACTCGAAGGCGGGGCCGGGCTGGGGGCCGGAGTAGGGCTGGGGGCCGGGTCCTGCGGGTACGGCCGTGGCTGTCCCCGCGGTGGTGCCGGCGCGGGAGCTCCGGACTGCGGGGCACCCGATCGCGGCGGCGTCCCGGGCTGCCCCGGCGGGGCGGGCGATTCGTTCGGCGGAGCGCCGGGCACCGGAGCCGGAGCGCCGGGAGCGGGAGCCCCAGGTGCGGGAGCGGGGGCCCCGGGAGCGGGAGCACCCGGCTCACCACCGGCGGGCTGCTGGCCCGGCTTGGGTTCCTCGGGAGCCTTCTGCGCGGGCTGGGAGCTGAGCACCGGCCGGATATAGAGCCGCGCGGTCTGGCCCAGGTCCCGGGCCTCGTTGCCGTCACTGCCGGGCACTGTGATGACCAGGTTATCCCCGTCGACGACCACCTCTGAGCCGGAAACACCCAGCCCGTTGACCCGAGAGCTGATGATCTGTTGCGCCTGTGCCAGCGCGTCCCGGCTGGGCCGCGAGCCGTCCGGGGTGCGGGCGGTCAGCGTCACCCGGGTGCCGCCTTGCAGGTCAATGCCCAGCTTGGGGCTGGCCTTCTTGTCACCGGTGAGAAAGACCAGTAGGTAAACGCCGACAAGCATGAGCAGGAACACCGACAGGTAGCGGGCAGGATGCACCGGCGCCGAAGACGATGCCACGTTCCTTCTATCTCCTTGGAATCGGTTGGGACCCCCGGTCGAGCGGGTGAGAGCCTCCGGAAAGACTACGTGGCGCGCTGCGCCGAGAGTCGGCTCCGGTCAGGAATCCTTTTCGAGCGCGGGACTTTCCCCATAGCCAGCCGGATAGCCATCCTCGTCGTCCAGATCTTCGTCGTCCTCCGGCAGGATCCGGTCGCGTACCGCCAGCTTCATCCATGTCGTCACCACACCCGGCGCGATCTCCAGGTCGACAGTGTCGTCGGTGAAGGAAACGACGGTGCCCTCCAGCCCGGACGTGGTGTGCACCCGGTCCCCCGGCTGCAGCGACTCGTGCAGGTCGATGGTGGCTTGCATCGCCTTCCGCTGTCGCCGAGAGGCGAAGTACATGAAGCCACCCATGATGAGCAGGAACGGCAAGAACAAGACAAAACTCTCCATCAACACGCCTGTCTTTCGTATCGGTAGTGCTCGAATTTCCCTGGCAGAACCGGGGACGCTGCCGGGCTGGCCCCGGCCGGCTCACCTCGTTGAGCGTCCAGTCTGCCATTCCCGCAGGTCGCAAACCGACCGGCATCGTCCGCGGGCCGCAACGACCGGGTACCCGCTAGGCTCACAAATGCGACGTGACCGGCGCGGCGCGGAAGGAGAAAGTCCGTGGCCAGCCTCGAACAGAGCCGCCATCTGGTCACGGAAATCCCGGGCCCGGCGTCGTTGGAACTGAACAAGCGGCGCACCGCCGCCGTGTCCCATGGAGTCGGCATCACGCTTCCCGTTTTCGTGGCACGGGCGGGCGGCGGCATCGTCGAGGACGTGGACGGGAACCGGCTCATCGACCTCGGGTCGGGCATCGCGGTCACCACGATCGGCAACTCGTCCCCGCCGGTCGTCGAGGCGGTGCGCCGGCAGGTCGCCGAATTCACCCACACCTGCTTCATGGTCACGCCCTACGAGGAGTATGTAGCCGTCGCCGAGCAGCTCAACCGGATCACCCCGGGCTCGGGCGAAAAGCGTTCGGTGCTGTTCAATTCGGGCGCCGAGGCGGTCGAGAACGCCATCAAGGTCGCGCGCTACCACACCCACAAGCCAGCCGTCGTCGCCTTCGACCACGCCTACCACGGCCGGACCAACATGGCGATGGCGCTGACCGCAAAGTCCATGCCCTACAAGAGCGGTTTCGGGCCGTTCGCGCCGGAGATCTACCGGGCCCCGCTGTCCTACCCGTACCGGGACGGGCTGCTCGACAAGGAACTGGCCACCGACGGCGAGAAGGCCGCAGCCCGCGCGATCAGCGTGATGGACAAGCAGGTCGGGGCCGGCAACCTGGCGGCAGTAATCATCGAGCCGATCCAGGGCGAAGGCGGCTTCATCGTTCCCGCCGAGGGATTCTTGCCCGCGCTGCTCGAGTGGTGCCACCAGAACGACGTCGTGTTCATCGCCGACGAGGTGCAAACCGGCTTCGCCCGCACCGGAGCGATGTTCGCCTGCGAACACGAGGGGATCGAACCGGACATCATCGTGACGGCCAAGGGCATCGCCGACGGGCTGCCGCTGTCGGCCATCACCGGCCGCGCCGAGATCATGGACGCCGTGCATGCCGGCGGTCTGGGCGGCACATTCGGCGGCAACCCGGTCGCCTGCGCGGCGGCGCTGGCCACCATCGCGACCATCGAGTCCGACGGCCTGGTCGAGCGGGCGCGGCAGATCGAACGGCTGGTCACCGAGCCGCTGCTGCGGTTGCAGGCCGCCGACGACCGGATCGGCGACGTGCGCGGCCGCGGCGCGATGATCGCGATCGAACTGGTCAAGTCCGGCACCGCGGAGCCCGACCCCGAACTCACCCTGAAGTTGGCCACCGCCGTGCATGCCGCCGGGGTCATCGTGCTGACCTGCGGCATGTTCGGCAACATCATCCGGTTGCTGCCCCCGCTGACGATTTCCGACGAGCTGCTCACCGAGGGACTAGAGGTGCTGACCGGTCTGCTGGCCGAGGTCTAGGCGTAGCGTCGAAGTGGCCGTGGTTGAACTCACAACGAGTTCCCAGCGCCGCTTCATTGAGGAATAACGTTAGTTTCGCTAACGTTCTAAGGATCAGCGCAGCGTGGCGCAGACCATCACTTACTTCTCTCAGTCTTACTAAGGAACTGTCATGTCGAATGCCACTCACGATGAGAGGCTCGAACGCCGCATCGAGGACTTGACCGCCAACGACCCACAGTTCGCCGCAGCCGCCCCTGACCCGACGGTGGTCGAGGCCCTCGAGCAGCCTGGACTGCGCTACCCGCAGATTGTCCAGACCGTGCTGGAGGGTTACGCCGACCGTCCGGCCCTGGGACAGCGCGTCGTGGAGTTCGTCAAGGACCCGCAGACGGGACGCACGGCACTGGAGCTGCTTCCCCGCTTCGAGACCATCACCTACCAGGAATTGAACGACCGCACCGGCGCGCTGGCCCGGGCCTTGACCGACGACTCGGTCAAGACCGGCGACCGCGTCTGTGTCCTCGGCTTCACCAGCGTCGACTTCACCACGATCGACATCGCGTTGGGCCTCATCGGCGCCGTCGCGGTTCCGCTGCAGACCAGCGCGGCGCTCGCGCAGCTGCAGCCCATCGTGGCCGAGACCGAGCCGGTGGCGTTGGCCGCCAGCATCAAGCAGTTGCCCGATGCCGTCGAGTTGATCCGCAGCGCCCCGGCCCCCCGCAAGCTGGTGGTCTTCGACTACCACCCCGAGGTCGACGACGAACGCGAGGCTTTCGACACCGCCCGCGCGGCGCTCGCCGACTCGACGGTGACCGTCGAGACGCTCACCGAGCTCATAGAGCGTGGGAAGTCCCTGCCCGCCACGCAGCCGGCCGCCACCGACGACGACAACCCGTTGGCGCTGCTCATTTACACCTCCGGTAGCACCGGCGCACCCAAGGGCGCGATGTACCCGCAGCGCAACGTCGGCAAGATGTGGTGCCGGTCGGCGCGCAACTGGTTCGGCGAGACCGCGGCGTCGATCACCCTCAACTTCATGCCGATGAGCCACGTCATGGGACGCGGCATTCTCTACGGCACGCTGGGCAACGGCGGCACCGCCTACTTCGCCGCCAAGAGCGACCTGTCCACCCTGCTCGAAGACCTCGAGCTGGTGCGGCCGACCGAACTGAACTTCGTGCCTCGCATCTGGGAGACGCTCTACGGCGAATTCCAGCGGCAGGTCAACCGCCGGCTGCCGGACGCGGCCGACCAGGCCACCCGCGAGGCGGTGCAGGCCGAGGTCATCGCCGAGATGCGCCAGTACCAGCTCGGCGGGCGGTTCATCTTCGCGATGACGGGCTCCGCCCCGACCTCACCCGAGCTCAAGCAGTGGGTCGAGTCGCTGCTCGAGATGCACCTGCTGGACGGCTACGGCTCGACCGAGGCCGGCATGGTGTTGTTCGACGGCGAGATCCAGAGCCCGCCGGTCATCGACTACAAGCTGGCCGACGTGCCCGATCTCGGTTACTTCGCCACCGACCGGCCGCACCCGCGGGGCGAGTTGCTGCTCAAGACCGAGAACATGTTCCCCGGCTACTACAAGCGGCCGGAGATCACCGCCAACGTCTTCGACGAGGACGGTTACTACCGGACCGGCGACGTCGTCGCCGAGGTCGGCCCCGGGCGACTGGTGTACGTCGACCGCCGCAACAACGTCCTCAAGCTCGCCCAGGGTGAGTTCGTCACCGTGGCCAAGCTGGAAGCGGTGTTCGGCAACAGCCCCTTGGTCCGGCAGATTTACGTCTACGGCAACAGTGCGCACCCGTACCTGCTGGCCGTCGTCGTCCCGACCGAGGAGGCCCTGGCCAGCCACGACGTCACGGCGCTGAAGCCGATGATCGCGGACTCGCTGCAGAGCGTCGCCCGCGAGACCGGCCTGCAGTCCTATGAGGTGCCGCGTGACTTCATCATCGAGACCACGCCGTTCACCTTGGAGAACGGGCTGCTGACGGGGATCCGCAAGCTGGCCTGGCCGAAGCTCAAGCAGCACTACGGCGAGCGGCTCGAGCAGCTCTATGCCGAGCTGGAAGCCGGACAGGCCAACGAGCTCAACGAACTGCGCCGTACCGGAGCCGAGGCACCGGTGCTGCAGACCGTCACGCGTGCGGCGGCGGCCATGCTCGGCACCGCCAGCACCGACCTGGCGCCCGACGCCCACTTCACCGACCTGGGCGGTGACTCGCTGTCGGCGTTGACGTTCGGAAACCTGCTGCGCGAGATCTTCGACATCGACGTGCCGGTAGGCGTAATCGTCAGCCCGGCCAGCGACCTGCAGGCGATCGCGACCTACATCGAGGCCGAACGGCAGGGCACCAAGCGGCCGTCGTTCGCGGCGGTGCACGGTCGTGACGCGGTCGAGGTGCACGCCTCCGACCTCACGCTGGACAAGTTCCTCGACGCGGCAACGCTGGAAGCGGCGCCCAAACTGCCCAAGCCGAGCAGCGAGGTGCGGACGGTGCTGTTGACCGGCGCCACCGGTTTCCTCGGTCGCTACCTGGCCTTGGATTGGCTCGAGCGCATGGACCTGGTCGGTGGCAAGGTGATCGCGCTGGTGCGGGCCAAGTCCGACGAGGAGGCGCGCGCCCGGCTGGACCGCACCTTCGACAGCGGCGACCCCAAGCTGCTGGCCCACTACCAGCGACTGGCTACCGACCACCTCGAGGTCATCGCCGGCGACAAAGGCGAGGCCAACCTCGGGCTGGACCCGCAGGTCTGGCAGCGGCTGGCGGACACCGTCGACCTGATCGTCGACCCGGCCGCCCTGGTCAACCACGTGCTGCCCTACAGCGAGTTGTTCGGCCCCAACGCTCTGGGCACCGCCGAGTTGCTCAGGATCGCACTGACCAGCAAGCAGAAGCCGTACACGTACGTGTCGACGATCGGGGTGGGCGACCAGATCAAGCCCGGCCAGTTCACCGAGGACGCCGATGTCCGGGAGATCAGCGCCACCCGCGCCATCAACGACAGCTACGCCAACGGCTACGGCAACAGCAAGTGGGCCGGTGAGGTCCTGCTGCGCGAGGCGCACGATCTCTGCGGCCTGCCGGTGGCGGTGTTCCGCTGCGACATGATCCTGGCCGACACCACCTACGCCGGTCAGCTCAACGTGCCGGACATGTTCACCCGGATGATCCTGAGCTTGGTGGCGACCGGGATCGCTCCGGCCTCGTTTTACGAGACCGACGCTGAGGGCAACCGGCAGCGGGCGCACTACGACGGTCTGCCTGTCGAGTTCATCGCCGAGGCGATCTCGACGCTGGGCGCCCAGAACGTCGGCGAGGGGTTCCAGACCTACCACGTCATGAACCCGTATGACGACGGCATCGGGATGGACGAGTTCGTCGACTGGCTGATCTCCCCAGCCAACGGGGCCGGCATCTCGATCCAACGCATCGCCGACTACAGCGAGTGGCTGCAACGGTTCGAGACAGCGCTGCGCGGCTTGCCCGAGAACCAGCGGCAGGCGTCGCTGCTGCCACTGCTGCACAACTACCAGAAGCCCGAGAAGCCGATGCGGGGCTCGCTCGCACCGACCGACCGGTTCCGCGCGGCCGTCCAGGACGCCAAAATCGGTGCGGACAAGGACATTCCGCACATCACGCCGGCGATCATCGCCAAGTACGTGAGCGATTTGCGGCTGCTCGGCCTTCTCTAACCTGCTCTGGTCCCGTCGCCAGTCCCCCATCTCCGGGGGGCTGGCGATTGGCGTTTCTTGGGTTCTAGGGGGCCGCACGTCTCGCGCGAGCAGACGCAGAATCGCACGGTCGCGGCCCGCGCAGTGCGATTCTGCGTCTGCTCGCAAGGGAACTGGACTGAGTGGCGGATGTCATAGCTGGATAGATCGTTACCTTTGCTAACGTTCTACCTATCGGAGCGCGATGAGGCGCGACGGATTCCCACTCCTGTCAGATGCGAGGCACTGCTATGTCAACCACCACACGCGAAGAGCGGCTCGCACGCCGCATCGAAAACCTTTACGCCACCGACGCGCAGTTCGCCGCCGCCAAGCCCGACCCGAAGGTCGCCGAGGCGATCCGCCGGCCGGGCCTGCGCCTGCCCCAGCTCATTGCGACGGTCATGACGGAATACGCGGACCGCCCGGCGCTGGGCCAGCGCGCCGCCGAGTTGGTGACCGACCCGGCCACTGGCCGCACCACGCTCGAGCTACTCCCCCGCTTCGAGACCGTCAGCTATCGCGAGTTGTCATCTCGTATCGACGACTTCGCCGCGGCCCTGGCCGCCGACGACGCCGTTCGGGCCGGCGACCGCGTCTGCATCGTCGGTTTCACCAGCGTCGACTACACCGTGATCGACATCGCGCTGGCGAAGCTGGGCGCGGTGTCGGTGCCGTTGCAGACCGGCGCGGCGCTGACTCAGCTGCGGCCCATCGTCGCCGAGACCGAGCCGACCCTGATCGCCGCCAGTGTCGGGAATCTCGCCGAGGCCGTCGAGCTGGCCCTCACCGCGCATGCGCCCGCCCGGGTCATGGTTTTTGATCACCACCCCGAGGTCTCCGACGAGCGCGACGCCGTCGAGGCTGCGCGCGGCCGGTTGGCCGACGCCGCCGTGGTCGAGACCCTCGATGAGGTGCTGGCACGCGGTGCGGGCCTGCCCACGCCGCCCGTCGCTTCCTGCGCCGACAACCCCGTCGCATTGCTGATCTACACCTCGGGCAGCACCGGCGCGCCGAAGGGTGCGATGAACACCGAGAGCCGGGTGGTCAATTTCTGGGCCAGCAACGACTTCGAGTCCAAGCCCAAGACCGAGCCGTCGATCACGCTGAACTTCATGCCGATGAGCCACGTCATGGGTCGGCAGATCCTGTTCGGCACGCTGGGCAACGGCGGCACCGCCTATTTCGTCGCCAAGAGCGACCTGTCGACACTGTTCGACGACCTTGCCGCGGTGCGGCCGACCGAGCTCACCTTTGTGCCGCGGGTGTGGGACATGCTGTTCGAGAAGTCCCAGAGCCAGATCGACCGGCTGGTGGCAGGCGGTGACGATCCCGTCGCCGCGCAGCAGCAGGTGCATGAGCAGTTGCGCTCCACCATCCTCGGTGGTCGATTCGTCGAGGCGCTGACGGCCTCCGCGCCGATGTCGGCTGAGATGAAGGCGTGGGTCGAGGACCTGCTCGACATCCACCTTGTCGAAGGTTACGGCTCGACCGAAGCCGGGATGGCCACCATCGACGGCGGTATCCGCCGCTCCACGGTGATCGACTACAAGCTGGTCGATGTGCCCGACCTGGGCTACTTCCTGACCGACCGGCCCCACCCCCGCGGGGAGCTGCTGCTCAAGACGGCCCACATGTTCCCCGGCTATTACAAGCGCCCGGAAGTCACCGCCGAGGTGTTCGACGAGGACGGGTTCTACCGGACCGGCGACGTGATGGCCCTGGTCGGTCCGGACGAGCTGGTGTACCTGGACCGCCGCAACAACGTGCTGAAGCTGTCGCAGGGCGAGTTCGTCACGGTGTCCAAGCTCGAGCCGCTGTTCGCCGACAGCCCGCTGGTCCGTCAGGCCTACGTCTACGGCAACAGTGCCCGCGCCTACCTGCTGGCCGTGATCGTTCCCACCGAGGAGGCCTTGGCGCGCTTCGGCGGCGACGAGCTGAAGTCCAGCATCGCCGCGTCGCTGCAGCAGGTCGCCAAAGCGGCGGATCTGCAGTCCTACGAGATCCCGCGTGACTTTTTGATCGAGACGATGCCGTGGACGCTGGAGAACGGCCTGCTGACCGGCATCCGCAAGCTGGCGCGCCCGCAGCTGAAAAAGCACTACGGCGAGCGGCTGGAACAGCTCTATACCGAGCTGGCGGACTGCCAAGCCAATGAACTGCGCGCGTTACGCCAGGGCGGTGCGGACCGGCCGGTGCTGGAGACGCTGTCCCGCGCGGCGGGGGCGCTGCTGGGTACCGGCGCGAGCGATCTGCGACCGGACGCCCACTTCACCGATCTGGGTGGTGACTCGCTGTCGGCGCTGTCGTTCGCCAACCTGCTGCACGAGATCTTCGGCGTCGACGTGCCGGTAGGCGTAATCGTCAGTCCGGCCAGCGACCTGCAGACGCTGGCGCGCTACATCGAGGCGCAGCGTGCTCCCGGCGCCCAGCGGCCCACGTTCGCGTCGGTGCACGGGCGGGAGGCGACCGAGGTGCACGCCAGTGACCTCACGCTGGACAAGTTCATCGACGCCGCCACGCTGGCCGCCGCGCCGGGTCTGCCGGCGCCCAGTGCCCAGGTGCGCACCGTCCTGTTGACCGGCGCCACTGGGTTCCTGGGTCGTTACCTGGCACTGGAATGGCTGGAGCGGATGCAGCTGGTCGACGGCAAGGTGATCTGCCTGGTGCGGGCAAAGACCGACGCCTCGGCACGGGAGCGGCTGGACCAGGTATTTGACAGTGGTGACCCCGCGCTGGTGGCTCACTACCGGCAGCTGGCCGCCGATCATCTCGAGGTGATCGCCGGCGACAAGGGCGAGGCGGACCTGGGGCTCGATGCCGGCACCTGGCAGCGGCTGGCCGACACCGTCGACCTGATCGTCGACCCCGCAGCGCTGGTCAACCACGTGCTGCCGTACAGCCAGCTGTTCGGACCCAACGCGCTGGGGACTGCCGAACTGCTGCGGCTGGCGCTGACCACCCGTCAGAAGCCGTTCCTGTACACCTCGACGATCGCGGTCGGTGACCAGATTCCGGCGGGGCAGTTCGTCGAGGACGCCGACGTCCGGACCATCAGTGCCACCCGGGCCATCGACGACAGCTACGCCAACGGCTACGCGAACAGCAAGTGGGCCGGCGAGGTATTGCTGCGGGAGGCGCACGACCTGTGCGGGCTGCCGGTGGTGGTATTCCGCTGCGACATGATCCTCGCGGACACCAGCTACGCGGGTCAGCTCAATGTGCCGGACATGTTCACCCGGATGATGCTGAGTTTGGTGGCGACCGGAATCGCGCCGGGGTCGTTCTACGAACTCGACGGTGACGGCAACCGCCAGCGCTCCCACTACGACGGTTTGCCGGTGGAGTTCATTGCCGAGGCCGTCGCGACGCTGGGCGCGCTCAACGAACGCGGCCTCGAGACCTTCCACGTGATGAACCCGTACGACGACGGGATCGGTATGGACGAGTTCGTCGACTGGCTGGTCGACGCGGGTTGCCCCATCCAACGCATCGCCGACTACGGCGACTGGCTGCAGCGGTTCGAGACGTCGCTGCGGGCGCTGCCGGAAGTTCAGCGTCACGCCTCGTTGCTGCCGTTGCTGCACAACTACCGGCGGCCGGCCGAGCCCGAGTGCGGGTCGATTGCGCCCACCGAGCGGTTCCGGGCGGCTGTGCAAGACGCGAAAATCGGTGCTGACAAAGACATTCCGCACATCACGCCGCCGATCATCGCCAAGTACGTCAGCGATTTGCGGTTGCTCGGCCTGCTCTAGCAGCACGATCGGCGGAAGGGCGTTCGACGGGAAACCGCCGAACGCCCTTCTTGTCGGTCCCACATCTGATCGATCAACCGCAGATGGGGCAGCCTGAGACGCCTGTCTGAGCCGTCGAGGAATGATCTGACGGGTCACCACGGCCGCGGTGGAGCCAGCAAGGGCGTCGACACCGCCGGCATTCTGTTCATGCGGCCATTTGCCACAGCGGACCGAACACGCTTGGCCAATAACGCCATTCGCCTCAGGATCCCGCGGGTGCGCGGTAGCGTTCCTCGCAAAATATGCAGCAGAGACAATTTTTGCGAGGTCAGGAGGGCCTGTTTTGTCGTACGTGATCGCCTCGCCTGAGGCCGTTGCTACCGCAGCCGCGGAGGTCCGCGAAATCGGAGAAGCGCTCCGGGCGGCCGCTGCAATGGCAGGACCTGCGACCACCGGAATCCCTCCGCTTGCCGTCGACGAAATCTCGGCGGCGATCACCAAACTCTTCGGCTCATTCGGTCAGGAATATCAAGCGCTCAGTGTTCAGGCTGCGCTGTTTCACGACCAGTTCGTTCGATCGCTCAGCGCCAGTCCCGGGGCGTACGCAGCCGCTGAGGCAGCAAATGCGCTTTCTCTGCAGTCCCTCGAACAAGGCGTCCTCGGCCTGATCAATGCCCCTACCAACACCCTGCTGGGGCGCCCCCTGATCGGCAACGGAGCAAACGGGGCAGCTAACACCGGGCAGGCCGGCGGAGCCGGCGGAATCCTGTGGGGAAATGGCGGCACCGGCGGGTCAGGAGCGACCGGCCAAAGCGGCGGGCGTGGCGGTGACGCGGGGTTATTCGGTAACGGCGGTGCCGGCGGCGCTGGCGGTGCCGGCGCGGCGGGGCTTGCCGGCGGTGCGGGTGGCGCCGGCGGTGCCAGCGGCCTGTTGGGTGGGTTCGGCGGGGTCGGCGGCGCCGGAGGTGCCGGGGGTGCCGGGCTCACCGGTCTCGGTGGGGCCGGCGGGACGGGCGGCACTGGCGGGGTCGGGCGGGCTTTGTTCGGCGGCAGCGCGGGCGCAGGCGGCTCCGGTGGTGTCGGTGGCGCCGGCGGAACCGGTGCGGCCGGCGCTGCGGGTGCCGGCCCGATCGGTGGCCAGGGAGATACCGGGTTTTTCGGGCGGCGCCGGCGGCGCGGCGGACAGGGCGGCGCTGGTACCGGATTGCTGAACGCCGGCGGGGCTGGCGGTATCGGTGGCACTGGCGGGGCCGGCGGCCTAGGTGGCGCGGGCGGCACCGGAGCCGGTTTCAGTGTCGACGGCGGTAACGGAGGCACTGGCGGCAACGGCGGTGCCGCGGGAGTCGGCGGGGCCGGTGGGTCCGGCGGTGTGTTCGCCGCCGGCGGGGCTGCCGGCGGAACGGGCACCGGCGGCGTCGGCGGCCAGGGTGGAAATGGCGGACAAGGCGATAACGGTCTGGCCGGCATCTCAGGCCCCGCCCCCGCGATCGGTGGGCAAGGCTGGCAGGGCGGCGCCGGCGGCCAGGGTGGAAACGGCGGCTCGGGTATCAACGGTGTGGGCGGCGGGGCCGGCGGTCAGGGCGGCATGGGTGGCCAAGGCGGGACCGGCGGTGTCGGTGGTACCAACACGAGCACGACCAGCACTGGCGCCACCGGCGGCGGCATGGGCGCCCAAGGCGGACAGGGCGGCACCGGCGGCACCGCCGGGGCCGGCGGCAGCGGTGTCGACGGCG
>NZ_HG964936.1:1816676-1817723 GCF_000613245.1 Mycobacterium asiaticum DSM 44297 | reverse complement strand
ATCGGAGCCTTCGGCGGCGGTGGCGGCGGCGGCGGTGCCTCCGGCGGTATGGGCGGCGTCGCCGGTAACGGTGGCGTCGGTGGTGACAGCTCGATTGTGGGTGCGGGCGCTGACGGCGGTAGCGGCGGCACCGGCAGCGCCAACGCTTTGGGCGGCGTCGGCGGGGGTGGCGGCGAAGGCAGCTTGAGCACCATCAATAGCGGTGTTCCAGTGGGCGCTGACGGGTTCCCCGGCCAAGACGGCGCCGACGGCGGCGAGGGCGGCACTGGCATCGCCGGTGGCCTATTCGGATTGATGGGAGGCAACGGCGGTAACGCCCTCGCCGAGGGTGGTGGCGGCGGCACGTCTTACCTATTCCAAGTCAGCGCCAGGGGCGGGGCCGGCCAGTCGGGCTGATCCGCGATCCAATCCAGAGCCCAAATTGATCTCGGCCGCCCGTTGGCGGCCGACCTTCTCATGCCGGTCGCAATACAGTTGATCAGCTGTTGTCATTTCGTAATTGCGCCGTTCCGTTTCATTAGAGAACAATATGAAAGTCGTTTGAATTAATCCAGCCGATATTTGATCTACCTAAATAACCGATACTCCTGACGCCACCGACGTAATGTGTAGCCGCAATCCCGCGCATTACAGATCACTCTTCAGGAGGACCACGCCTTCATGTCTTACGTGATTGCCTTACCGAACGAATTGGTGTTGACGGCAGGCGATTTGGACGGCATTAACCAAATGGTGCGCACAGCCAGTTTCGCTGCAGCGCAGGCGACAACTGGAATGGTGCCGCTGGCGGCGGACGAAGTCTCAGCAGCCATTAGCCGATTGTTCGGAACCTTCGGCCAGGAATATCAGGCACTGAGTGCGCAAGCGGCGTTGTTTCATGAGGAGTTTATCCGCACTTTGATGGCTGGAGGCGGCGCGTATGCGCTCGCCGAGGCTGCCAATGCGGGTCCCTTGCAAAGCCTTGAACAAGGCGTCCTCGGTTTGGTCAACGCGCCCACCAATACGCTGCTGGGCCGTCCCTTGATTGGTGACGGTGTGAACGGCGCG
>NZ_HG964936.1:1814641-1815537 GCF_000613245.1 Mycobacterium asiaticum DSM 44297 | reverse complement strand
TTGGGCGGGGCCGAACACCTCCACGCTTGGCGGCAGCGGCGCCGATGGCGGTAAGGGTGGCACCGGCGGCACCGCCGGGGCGGCCGGTGTTGGTACCGACGGTGGCACAGCTGGCAACGTCGGCAAAGGCGGCTCCGGCGGGCAGGGTGGCACCGGCGGAAGCGGCGGAACCGGCACCGCCGGCACGTCCGGCACGTCACCTAGCGCAGGCGGTCAGGGCGGTCAGGGCGGTGCAGGCGGCCAGGGCGGTGACGGTGGTGCCGGCCTCGACAACCAGGGCGGAGGCACCGGCGGGCGAGGTGGCGCCGGCGGAACCGGTGGTACCGGCGGGACGGGCGGGTCGAACCTCGGTGATACCGGCGGGGACGGCGCCGACGGCGGTAAGGGCGGCACAGGGGGTACTGCGGGTGCGGCGGGCCTGGGTGGTAGCGGCGGCGGAATCGCCGGCACTATCGGCACTGGTGGCGCGGGTGGACTTGGTGGCAGCGGCGGCAAGGGCGGAACCGGCGTCGCGGGCATCGACTCCCTGACCGATCCGGCGGTCGGCCACCAAGGCGGCCGCGGCGGTGCCGGTGGACAGGGTGGTGACGGCGGTGCGGGCATAGACGGCCAGGGCGGCGGCAGCGGAGGCCGCGGCGGTGTCGGCGGTACTGGCGGCACCGGCGGCGTGGGTGGTGCGAATACGGGCACCGCCGGCGGCGCGGGTGCGGACGGCGGCAACGGCGGTACCGGTGGCAGCGCGGGGACAGCCGGGATCGGCAGGGACGGCGGCAACGACGGCAGCATCGGCACCGGCGGCAGCGGCGGTCAGGGTGGTACCGGCGGACACGGTGGTACCGGTATCGCCGGCAGCGACGACGCGACCAATCCCTCGCAAGGCCACCAGGGCGGCCAGG
>NZ_HG964936.1:1769732-1813749 GCF_000613245.1 Mycobacterium asiaticum DSM 44297 | reverse complement strand
GGCAATGGCGGGGGCAGCACCGGCACCGCTGGCCAAGGCGGCCAGGGGGGCAACGCGGTCCTGGGCGAGGCCAGAGGACGAGGCGCGAACGGCACGTCCGCCTAAGCCATTAGCGCTCGACGGCACCCCCGTCCATCGCTACTGGTGCGCGACCGGGGTGCGGTGGCGACGGAACAGTCCGCCGCGCCGCGGTGCGGCTTCTGTTGCTGGAACCGCCTGCGCCCGCGGTGTGGTCAAGGCGTCGGTCGACACCGCCTCCTCGCGGGGAGCGTCAGCCACGTAGTGCTGGGATGCCGGGACTCGGTCAACCGTCTCTACGTGGTGGACGTCACGGGCAAGCCGCGCGGCGACCCGCGCCAGCGCCGCGCCCGCCAAGAAAGCGATCAGCACGCCGAGGCCGCTGAAGTACGCAACTTCGAGAACCGCCCGTTTGCGGTCGGTCGCGGCGACCGGGTCACCGACCGAACCGGTGCCGAGCACCGGCGCGAATGAGCGACCGACGACGAACCAGGCGCCGCCGAGCGCAGCCAGCCAGCCACCCAGCATCCCGCCGGCGCGACTCTTCGACAGGATCAGCAGCAGGCCTCCGACGACGGTGGCGACGCCGGGCAGTACCTCGAGCCATCCACGCGCGGCCGTCCACGACTGGCCCGGGCCGTAGGCGAAGTCGAAGTTCGGGCCGAGGAACGGGATCAACGCACCCCATGCGCCCAGAATGACGAGGAGTAGTCCGGTTAATGCTCCGCGTGAGCGTGGCATCCGACCACGTGCGGGGCGGTCCTCAATGGTTTTCATGGCATCTCCTTTACGGGTATCGGCTTGGGTACCCGTAGGCGCCGGTGGTGTAACGGTCCAGTTTCACACCAACCGCCACGAGCACATGCGTCACACGAGCCGCACCGGAGCGGTCGGCTTGCGTTAGGAGGCCAACCCGATGATCAGCAGGGTGATCGCAATGACAGGGAAAAGGCCCTGCGTCACCGCTGCGCGCGCCTTGTCCCGGGCCGAGATCAGCAGCACCACCGCGGCCGCGGCCATCGACCCGACGTCGGCGAACACCAGCGCGGCGCCCACCTCGCGGTGGCCCATGAACACCGCGCCGATACCCACACCCGTCACGATCGCCAAGAACAAATTGTAGAAGCCCTGGTTGTACGCCAGCAGTTTGGTGGTTTCGGCTTCCTCGGGCGTGGTGCCGAACGTCGCCCGGGTGCGCGGCGAGGTCCACGTCAGCGACTCCATGCTCCAGATGTAGACGTGCAGTACCGCGGCGAGCGCGGCGAAAACCAGTGCGGCGGTGACCATCACGTCCTCCTAGTCGAACAGTCCGGGCTGCGCCACCCCGACCGGGGCGTCATTCCCAGGTGCGTCCACGCCAGCGCCGTGGCCACCCGGCCTCGCGGCGTGCGGGCGACCATGCCCGCGCGCACCAGGAAAGGTTCGCACACCTCTTCCACGGTCGCGGCCTCCTCCCCGACCGCCACCGCCAGCGTCGAGACACCGACCGGGCCCCCGCCAAAGCTGCGGGTCAGCGCCGACAGCACGGCCCGGTCCAGCCGGTCCAGCCCCAGCTCGTCCACGTCGTAGACCTCCAGCGCTGCTTTCGCAACATCGCGTGTGATGATGCCGTCGGCGCGCACCTCGGCGAAGTCGCGCACCCGGCGCAACAACCGGTTGGCGATGCGCGGAGTCCCCCGCGATCGGCGAGCAATCTCCGCTCCGGCCTCGGCTCCGAGCTCGATACCCAGGATCCCGGCCGAGCGCGCCAGCACCCGTTCCAACTCGGCCGGCTCATAGAAGTCCATATGGGCGGTGAAGCCGAACCGATCGCGCAGCGGGCCGGTCAGCGCGCCGGATCTGGTGGTCGCGCCGACCAGCGTGAAGGGCGCGACTTCCAGCGGGATCGACGTCGCGCCAGGTCCCTTACCGACCACCACGTCGACGCGGAAATCCTCCATCGCCAGGTACAGCATTTCCTCGGCGGGCCGGGCGATGCGGTGGATTTCGTCGATGAAAAGCACGTCGTGTTCAAGCAGGTTGGACAACATCGCGGCTAGGTCGCCCGCACGTTCGAGCGCCGGCCCCGAGGTAACCCGCAGCGACGAGCCCAGTTCGGCGGCGATGATCATCGCCAGCGAGGTCTTGCCCAGGCCCGGCGGCCCGGACAGCAAGATGTGGTCCGGTGTGCCACCGCGGTTCTTCGCTCCTTCGATCACCAGCTGCAACTGCTCGCGGACCCTGGGCTGGCCGATGAACTCCCGCAGCGAGCGAGGCCGCAGGCTGCCGTCTATGTCCCCCTCGCCAACGGCCAGCGTCGGCGACACGTCGCGTTCGAAATCCTCTTCTGTCATGTGCGCCGCTTCTCCTCATCGCTGCGCTCTGCATCGTCGGCGCCGCGGCTCATTTCGACTTACCCAACAACGACAACGCGGACCGCAGCGCCGTCGACGTGCTCGCCTCGCGGTCCTCGGCGAGCACCTTGTCGGTGGCCTCCTCAGCCTGTTTGACCGCGAAGCCCAAGCCGACCAGCGCCTCCACCACCGGCCCCCGCACCGCGTGGCCGTTCACCGCGGACCCGCCCCCGGATGCGGCAACCGCACCGATCTTGTCCCGCAATTCCAGGATCATCCGATCGGCGCCGCGCTTGCCGATGCCCGGCACCCGGGTCAGTGCGGTGACGTCACCGTCGGCCAGCGCTTGACGCAGGGCCGTCGCGTCGTACACAGCCAGGGTGGCCATCGCCAGCCGCGGCCCCACACCCGAGACCGACAACAGCGTCTGGAACAGATCGCGCGTCTCGGTGTCGCAGAACCCGTACAACGTCATCGAATCCTCGCGCACGATCATCGCGGTGATCAGTCGCGCCTCGCTGCCCTGGCGCAGCGTGGCCAGCGTCGAGGGCGTCGCATTGATTCGGTAACCGACCCCGGCCGCCTCGATCACCGCGTGATCCAGCGCCACAGCCAGCACCTCACCGCGAACGGAGGCGATCATCGGGCGTCCCTCAGCTTGGCCAGGTACTGGTCGCGCTGCTGCGCCGCCCGAGCCCGGGCGGCGGCCATCTTGTCCAGTGTCGGTGCCCGCCAGCAGTGGCAGATGGCCAGCGCCAGCGCGTCGGCGGCGTCCGCGGGCGACGGCTTGGCCTGCAGCGTAAGGATCCGGGTGACCATCGCGGTGACCTGCGCCTTATCTGCCCTGCCGTTGCCGGTGACCGCCGCCTTGACCTCTGATGGCGTATGAAAGTGCACGTCGATGTCGCGCCTGGCCGCCGCTAGTGCAACGACGCCGCCGGCCTGTGCGGTGCCCATCACCGAGGCGACGTTGGCCTGGGAGAACACCCGCTCGATGGCCAGCACGTCGGGGTGATGGGTGTCCAGCCAGTGCTCCACCGCGTCGCTGATGGCCAGCAGTCTGCGATGCAGCGGCTGGTCCGACGGGGTGCGCACCACGTCGACGTCGAGCGCGGTGATCTGCCTGCCGCGCCCGCTCTCCACTAGCGACAAACCACACCGCGTCAACCCGGGATCGACGCCCATCACCCGCACCGCAGCTCCCCACTCCACTCCGAACAGCTGTTCGATAGCCTAGCCGCTGGGTGCGACATCACGGGCTAGGGACACGCCTCGGACCGGTGCGTTAGGTTATGTCCGGTGCCGCTTCATCAGCTCGCTGTCGCCCCAGCCGATGTGTCTGGGGCCCGATTGGCGCTGGCATTGAACGCGGTGGCACCTGACCCGCTCGCCACCTGTCGACTGACGCATCCCAGCGGAGGCGCGCTGTCATTGGGAGTCCTGGGCGCGTCGCATGTTGTCACGGTGGAGCATGGCACAGTGCGATTTTCCGAGCAGGTCTCCTGCACTGCGGGCGACGACTTGCCCAGCCGTTCCGGGGCACCTGGATATCGCATCGAATCGCGAACCGAGGAGCATGGCGAGGCCACTTTCCGTGCGCTTGCAAGGCAATTGCGCGAGCGGTGCGCCAAGGAAATCTGCTGGCTCGGCGGGGTGTTCCCCGGCGACGACGCCGCGTTGACCGCACTGGCCGCCCAGCCCGACGGCAGCGGCTGGCAATGGCAGACGTGGCACCTGTATCCGAACGGCACCGGCGGGACTGTGGTGCATACCGCAAGCCGCTGGCACCCGTAAAGGGACGAGCCCGCCGGGACGGACGAGCCGGACCAGCTACTCCTCGTCGAGGGCAGCCAGCACCTCGTCGGAGAGGTCGACGTTGGTCCAGACGTTCTGCACGTCGTCGCTGTCCTCAAGGGCGTCGACCAGCTTGAACACCTTGCGGGCACCCTCGACGTCGACGGGCACGCTCACCGAGGGCTGGAAACTGGCCTCGGCCGACTCGTAGTCGATGCCAGCCTCCTGCAGCGCGGTGCGCACCGCGACCAGGTCGGTCGGTTCGGAGATGACCTCGAAGCTGTCACCGAGATCGTTGACGTCCTCGGCGCCGGCGTCGAGCACCGCCGTCAGTACGTCGTCCTCGGTCAGGCCGTTCTTTTCAAGCGTGACGGTGCCCTTGCGGGAGAACAGGTAGGACACCGAACCGGGGTCGGCCATCGTTCCGCCGTTGCGCGTCATCGCCACCCGTACCTCACTGGCGGCACGGTTGCGGTTGTCGGTCAGGCATTCGACCAGCACCGCAACGCCGTTGGGTCCGTAGCCCTCGTACATGATGGTCTGGTAATCGGCGCCGCCGGCTTCCTCGCCCGCGCCGCGCTTGCGGGCCCGCTCGATGTTGTCGTTGGGGACCGACGTCTTCTTCGCCTTCTGGATCGCGTCATACAGCGTCGGGTTGCCGGCCGGGTCTCCACCGCCGGTACGGGCGGCGACCTCGATGTTCTTGATCAGCCGGGCGAACTCCTTGCCGCGGCGGGCGTCTTTGACGGCCTTCTGATGCTTGGTGGTCGCCCACTTGGAATGGCCGCTCATCGGTGTGACATACCTCTTTCGCTCCAAATAATTGCCAGACGAGTCTACGTGGCGGGTCGGCCGCGCCGAGCGTCACGCCAGAGTGACGGTGGGCGCCCAGCGTTGCGCTGGCGTGACGCTCGGCGTACTAACGCCCAGTCACCATGTCGACGAACAGCCGGTGTACGCGACGGTCGCCGGTCACCTCCGGGTGAAACGCCGTCGCCAACACCGCACCCTGGCGCACCGCGACGATGTGGCCCGCCGCCCGGGCCAGCACCTGCACCTCGTCGCCAACTCGCTCTACCCATGGCGCCCGGATGAACACCGCGCGCACCGTGCCGTCCAGCCCTTCGAACGGGATGTCGCCCTCGAACGAGTCGACCTGACGCCCAAAAGCGTTGCGCCGCACCGTCATATCGATGCCACCCAAGGGTAGCGCCGCCCGGCCGTCAGCACCGGCATCCAAAATCTCGCTGGCCAGCAAGATCATGCCAGCACACGCGCCGTACGCCGGCAGCCCTTCGACCAGCCGCGCCCGCAACGGCTCGAGCAGGTCGAAATCGCGCAGCAGGTGGCTCATCGCGGTGGACTCCCCGCCCGGAATCACCAACCCGTCCACGGCGTCCAGCTCGGCGCGGCGCCGCACCGTGCTGGCCTCGGCCCCGGCTTCACGCAACGCGGCAAGGTGCTCACGGGTGTCGCCCTGCAAGGCCAGCACCCCGACCCGGGGCGCGCTCACGACCGGTATCCGCGCTTGAAGCGGGTCAGCCCCTCCTGCATGACCGCGGCCACCATCTCGCCGCTCTGGTTGAAGATCTTGCCCTGGCACAGCGAGCGGCCCCCGCCCGCCGACGGCGAGGACTGGTCGTAGAGCAACCACTCATCGGCGCGAAATGCCCGCATGAACCACATGGCGTGGTCCAGCGACGAGACTTGCAGATGCGCGCGCTCCTCCATGTGCGTGACCTGCGCAGATCCGAGCAACGTCAGGTCGCTCATGTAGGCCAGCGCGCAGATGTGCAGGACGGGATCGTCGGGCAGTGGGTCCCGGTGCCGGAACCACACCTGCTGCTGGGACGCCTTGCCGGGCAGCAGATGCAGTTGGTCACGCGGCACGATGCAGACGTCCCACTCTTCGAACTGCTTGAAGCCGGCGTCGTCGAACACTTTGACCGAGGACAGCCCCGGCAGCCCGTCGGGTGGCGGCGCCGCCGGCATGGCGTCCTGGTGGTTGATGCCCTCCTGGTCGGTCTGGAAGGACGCGCCCATGCTGAAAATGATCTCGCCGTGCTGGATCGCGTTGACCCGCCTGGTCGCGAACGAGCCGCCGTCGCGGGTGCGTTCGACGATGTAGACCGTCGGCGCCTTGGCGTCCCCGGGCCGCAGGAAATAGCCGTGCAGCGAATGCACCTGATAGCGCGGGTCTACCGTGCGCACCGCCGAGACCAGTGATTGGCCGGCCACATGGCCACCGAACGTGCGCTGCAGGAAGCCCGATTCGGGGCTGAACACGCTGCCGCGGTAGATGTTGACCTCGAGTTGCTCGAGATCGAGGATCTTTTCGATCGCCACGGGATGTTCTTACCAGCCCCGTTGCGCGAGACGATGGGGCTCGGCGATCTCCTCCACATTGATGCCGACCATCGCCTCGCCCAGCCCGCGGGACACCTTGGCCAGCACGTCGGGGTCGTCGTAGAAGGTGGTGGCCTTGACGATGGCCGCGGCACGCTGGGCGGGGTCACCGGACTTGAAGATGCCGGAGCCGACGAAGACGCCCTCGGCGCCGAGCTGCATCATCATCGCCGCGTCGGCGGGGGTGGCGATGCCGCCGGCGGTGAACAGCGTGACCGGCAGCTTGCCGGCCCGGGCCACCTCCACGACGAGATCGTAGGGTGCCTGCAATTCCTTTGCGGCAACGAACAATTCGTCTTCCGACAAGGACGTGAGCCGGCGGATTTCACCGCCGATGGCGCGCATGTGCGTGGTGGCGTTGGAGACATCGCCGGTGCCGGCCTCGCCCTTGGACCGGATCATCGCCGCGCCCTCGGTGATACGCCGCAGCGCCTCACCGAGGTTGGTCGCGCCACACACAAACGGCACGGTGAACTGCCACTTGTCGATGTGGTGGGTGTAGTCCGCGGGGGTGAGCACCTCGGACTCATCGATGTAGTCCACACCCAGGCTCTGCAGGATTTGCGCCTCGACGAAGTGCCCGATCCGGGCCTTGGCCATCACCGGGATGGTGACCGCGTCGATGATGCCCTCGATCATGTCAGGGTCACTCATCCGCGACACCCCGCCCTGGGCCCTGATGTCGGCGGGTACCCGCTCCAACGCCATCACCGCCACGGCGCCCGCGCCTTCGGCGATACGGGCCTGCTCGGGGGTGACGACGTCCATGATGACGCCGCCCTTGAGCATCTCCGCCATGCCGCGCTTGACGCGGGCGGTTCCGGTCTGGGCCCCGTTCTGCTGGCTGTTCACTACGCTCCTTGACTGTGCTTTTGCGACCACCAGTCTAAGGGTGATCGCCAACTGAGTTTTCCGGCCCGACGTGCCTCTACCTCCGCGTTGGCGGCCACGCGAGAAAGAAGGGAGCCCGGCGCCGAGTGTCGCCGTTCTGACGCCAGAACTCAATTCGGCGCAGATTGCGCCGGTGCGCGGGCGGCGACTGTTGCTGTCGGCTGCGGCGTCCTGGAATGGGCCAGCGGCAGCCGGCTTCCTGGCGGGCCGGCGAAATACGGCACACCATCAAGAATTTTCAGAACTACGGCAGCTCGGTTTCTGGTGTCAAAGGCGGCGATGCCGGTCCTCCCACGGCTGCGGGAAGTGGCGCTGGGACGGGCATGCCTTCACCGGGAAGAACCGGTGCACTGGAAAACCCAGCCGGTTCCATATGGTCCTGACACGCATTGGGAACAGGGACCATATACCACTTCCAAGCGCCAGGAGGGTTCGGTGCCGGCGCCATGCTGTTGTCGGGGCATCGCCACGTGCAACTCACGCCACCCACACCCGCGCCGCCAAGACCAAGGGTGGCACCTCCGCCGATAGCCGCGCCTGCGTCAACGCCTATGCCCCCCGCCTCGCAGTGCATGTGTGATCCATTGATCTCGGTAGGCCAATCACAGTAAGCGCCCTGGGAGAAAAAGACAGTTCCGCCGGTGAGGACTGCAGGGTAGTCACATAGGCCGGCACTAGCCTTCCCAGGCGGGAAAACACATATTGCGCTAAAAATCATTACCGGAGCGAGCCAAATTTTCTTCATCGACTTTCTCCAGTCGCCGCACGACAGTCACCGACCACAACGTTGCACGGGGTGTCCACGTCCGCTCCTACATTCGTAGCGGCGACCCGGCCTCTCCGCAGCTTGCGTTTACCGGAATTACGAACGGCGCAACTCAACCCACGCATGCCGATACCTCGCGTTCGCACCCATGCCTCCCGTTGCCCACCGTCAAGGACAACATCGGTGAACAACGGCGGCGTGTTACGCGGAAAAGGCGAGTCTTTGCGAAGTCTCCCCGCAGGGGGTATGCCCACACCGCGCACCCTATTTCGCAGGACTATTTCGCGACTCGCAGCCCGATCAGAACAAATCTCCGCCGTCGGGATCGCGGAAGTTGCGCACGAACAGCAGAACCCGTTGCACCCATTTCGGCCGGCGGCTCAACCACGGGTCGAACCATTCGGCCGAAGCGAATTTGATGATCCCGACCGCGGTGATCAGCCCGAACGCCAGCCCGTAGCAGGCGAAGACCAGCCACGAAACCCGCGTATACGCCTTATCGCCGAGCACACGGACCTTCAGCAGCGCGCCGCTGTCATACCGATGCAGCGCCATCCCCTGGATCTTTCCGACGTAGTTGCGTCCGCCGACGCTCCACGAGCTCGCGCAGGTATAGCCGTATTTCTCGGTGGCACAACCCCGGACCGTCGCCGTCGTCGGGGTGCCAAGCAGGTACGCGCCGACGTTGTAGGCGCCGATGCCGAAGAATCCCAGCGACACCAGCACGCCACAGACCGCGGCGAACCGGGCCACCAGGCCGCGTACCCGGGCCAGCGGTTTACCGCGACGGTCGGGAACGCGCTGATCCATCAGCAAATGTTGTCATTCGCGCACCCCGTCAGCGAATCGAAAGCGGCACCCCGGCGTCGCGTCCAGACCTTTCCGCCAGCTCGATGACCGCGGGCAGCAGCTCGCCGAGTTGGCGCGGGTACACCTGCTCGCCTGCGGCGATCAGCTCGGCGATGTCGTCGGGGGTACACCAGCGGGCGCCGTGGATGTAGCTCTGCTCCAGCTCGGTGCGACCAGTCGCCGTCGGCTCGAACCGCCGGGTGCGGTGCACCAGGTAGAACTCCTCGCTGTCGATCGTCGACCCGTTGAACTCGAAGACTTCGTCACGCCGCCAGATCGGTCCGACCAACTCGGCGGGCGCGACCTGCAGGCCGGTCTCCTCGGCCAGTTCGCGGGCGGCGGCTTCGGCCAATCGCTCACCCGGCCGCACCTCGCCGCCCACGGTGAACCACCACCTGGGCGCATCGGCGATCGCGGGATCCGAGCCGCACAACAACAGCACCGCGCCGTGTTCGTCGAGCAGCACCACCCGCGCCGATGTGCGGTGGTTCAGCTCGCTGTCGGTGTGGCGCTGGGCGTGCGGCCGCTCTGCGATCTCGAAATACGTTGGCAGCGGCGCTCTTCCGCCCAGCCGGAACAACCGCACCATCCGACGCTCGGCCAGTACCAAGGTGTCGCGCACCGCGTCGTTGTGGAACCTGCGGGCCAGCAGTACCCGGGCCTCTGCGTCGGCCAACTCCGCCACCAGAGCCGCAGGCACGGATGCCGGGTCGACCCTCGCCAGCGCCGCCGAGAGTTCGTTCTCCGCAGTCTCCCTCAAATGGCGCGGCGCCCGCTCGGCCGCGTCGGCCAACGCCGCCAGCCGCTTGCCCTCCGGTGAGCCGCCGTAGGCGTCGATCGCCACGGCTCGCGCCACCACCGCTCGCCGGGCCAAGGCTCCGTCCAGCGCCTGCCAGGACAGGTCGTAGCGCACGTTGAGTCGGTCCAGTCGATTGGCCCGTTGATAGCCCCACGCGCCGAAGACGACCAGCAGCACAACCAGCAGGATGGCGGCGGCAACCAGCCACTCCATCAGCTGGCCACCTGCACCTTCACACCCGATCCGGCGACCGTCTCATAGACCCGCATGATCTGGCTGGCCACCACCGACCAGTCGTAGCGGCGCACCGCCTCGGTGCCCGCTGCCACGTACCGCTGCCGCAGCGCGTCGTCCTGCAGCACCTCGATCAAGGCATCGGCCAACGCGGCACCGTCTTCCACCGGGACCAGCCGCCCCACCTCACCGTCCTGCAGTACCCGCCGGAATGCATCCAGGTCGCTGGCCACCACCGCCGTGCAGGCCGCCATCGCCTCCACCAGGACGATGCCGAAACTCTCGCCGCCGGTGTTGGGTGCGCAGTAGACATCGGCGCTGCGCATCGCCGCCGCCTTCCCGGCATCGTCGACCTGGCCCAGAAACCGCAGGTTCTCGACGAATCCGCTTGCCTGGCTGCGCAATTCGTCCTCGTCGCCGCGCCCGACGATGAGCAGCTGCACATCGGGGAACCGCTCCACCACCTTGGGCATCGCTTCGAGCAGGGTCGCCATCCCTTTGCGCGGCTCGTCGTAACGCCCCAGGAACAGCACCGTCTTGCCCGGCCGCGGATACCCCTCCAACGGTGTCGCCGTCGCGAAGAAGTCGACGTCGACGCCGTTCGGGATCTCCACTGCGTCCGAGCCCAGCGACTCCATCTGCCAGCGGCGGGCCAGGTCGGACACAGCGATCCGGCCGACGATCTTCTCGAACCGGGGCCGCAGCATCCCACCCAGGACCGACAGGGCGACCGACTTGGTGGCCGAGGTGTGGAACGTGGCCACGATCGGACCCTCTGCGATGTTCAGGGCCAACAGCGACAGGCTCGGCGCGCTGGGCTCGTGCACGTGCAGCACGTCGAAGTCGCCTTCGCCCAGCCATTTCTTGACCGCACGGTAGGAGGCCGGGCCGAACCGCACCCGGGCCACCGACCCGTTGTAGGGAATGGGGATCGCTTTACCCGCCGAGACGACATAGTCGGGCAGCGAGGTGTCCTCCCCGACGGGCGCCAGCACGCTGACGTGGTGCCCTCGGGCCCGCATCACCTCGGCCAGCTGCAGGACGTGCGACTGCACCCCGCCCGGCACATCGAACGAGTAGGGGCAGACCATCCCGATCCGCATCAGGCTTCCTTCAACCACGCCTGCCGCTCGTCCGAAAGATCGGCCAGCCACTGCGGCTGCATCATGTGCCAGTCTTCGGGGTTGGCGGCGATGTTGGTCTCGAATTCACGGGCCAGCGCCTGAGTGATCGCCTGGACGTCGCCGCTGCTGCAGTCCAGCGGTTCTTGCATGTTGCACTCCCAGCCGTCGCCCTTGAACCAGCAGTGCGACGGCAGCAGTTGCGCCCCCGTGGCGATCGCGAGCTTGGCCGGGCCGGCCGGCATCCGGGTGGTTTCACCGAAGAACTCGACCTCGACGCCGGTGCGGGTCAGGTCGCGCTCGGCCATCAACGCCACGATCTGGTTGGCCCGCAGCCGGTCGCATAGCACCTCAAATGGGGGTCGGTCGCCGCCGGAATGCGGAATCACCTCGAAACCCAGGCCTTCGCGATACTCGATGAAGCGGCGGTACAGCGATTCCGGTTTGAGCCGTTCGGCGACGGTGGCGAAGGTGCCGTATGTCTGCGACAGCCAGACTCCGTTCATGTCCCAGTTTCCGCTGTGCGGCAGCGCCAGCACCACCCCGCGGCCGGCGGCCAGCGCGCCGTTCAGGTTGTCCTGTCCCCCGGTGCAGCTGTCCAGCCGGCGGGTCAGTTCGGCCAGATCCATCGTCGGCAGCCGGAAGGCCTCCCGCCAATACCGGGCGTAGGACGCCAAGGACGCGCGCATCAGCGAATCCGGCACCTGCGCCGGGCGCACCCCGATCACCCGGGCGAGATTCTTGCGCAGTTGCTCCGGCCCACCGCGCCGCGCGGCGTAGCGGGCCCCGGCATCGAAGGCGTTTCGTGCGGCGAATTCCGGCAGCGCCCGGACGGCCATCCAGCCCGCCGCGTAAGCCCAACCGGTCGCGGTGCCGGTCAGCATCTCGCGGGGGCGTCCGGGCATTTTCAGTCCCACCGAAGGAGGTATCACTGCTCGCCCTTTCGTGGCAGCGGGATGCGGTCGACGGCCCCGGTTGAGGTCCGCACCGCGTACAGGCGTTGCGCGCAGGTGATCACGCTGAGTACGGCCAGCAACCACATCGCGATCGGCAGTGCCGGTGGCCAGGCCACGAACGGAAAGTCCGACACCCCGGCGCCGGACAGCACGATGATCAGCCGCTCGGGGCGCTCGATGAAGCCGCCGTCACCGCGCAACCCGCTGGCTTCGGCCCGCGCCTTGATATAGGAGATGACCTGCGAGGTCACCAGACAGATCAGGGTGGCCACGGTCAGCAGCCGGTCGTGCAAGTGAAACGCGATCCACCACAGCAGCCCGCAGAAGACCGCGCCGTCGCTGATCCGGTCGCAGGTGGCGTCCAGGACCGCGCCGAACCTGGTACCGCCGCCGCGTTCCCGGGCCATCGCACCGTCGAGCATGTCGAACAGCGTGAAGAACCAGACCACGCATCCGCCGGCGAACAACTTGCCCATCGGGAACAGGATCAACGCGCCGGCCACCGAAGCGGTGGTGCCGATGATCGTCGCGATATCCGGCGTCAACCCGATCCGCAGGGCCGCCCGGGCCACCGGGTCGGTGATCTTGGCGAAGAACGCCCGCGACAGGAACGGCAGCTTGCTCATGAGCCCATCCGCCTCATGACTGCCGGGCCCATTCGTCCGCGAGCAGACGGCGGGTCTCGCGCAGCAACTGCGGTATCACCTTGGATCCGCCGACGATCGTGATGAAGTTCGCGTCTCCACCCCAGCGGGGCACGACGTGCACGTGCAGGTGCTCGGCCAGCGAACCGCCCGCCGAATGGCCCAGGTTGATGCCGACGTTGAAGCCGTGCGGACGCGACACGTTCTTGATCACCCGAATTGCCTTCTGGGTGAAGGCCATTACCTCGGCGCTCTCCGCTTCGGTCAGGTCTTCGAGCTCGGACACTCGCCGGTAGGGCACCACCATCAGGTGACCCGGGTTGTACGGGTACAGGTTGAGGACGGCGTAGACGAGTTCGCCGCGGGCCACCACCAGCCCATCCTCGTCCGACATCTGCGGGATGTCGGTGAACGGCTCGGCGCGGGCGGCGTCATTGCGCTTCATCGGCGCTTCAGCCAGGTAGTTCATCCGGTACGGCGTCCACAACCGCTGCAGGTGGTCGCGTTCGCCGACGCCGCGGTCCAGAATCGTGTCCTCCTGCTCACTCACCGTCGGGTACCTTCACCAGTTCGGCTGTGGGCGTAGCGTTTTCGCGTCTGGTAAGCCAGTCGACGATGGCCGCCACGGCGGCATCGCGCGGCACACCGTTGATCTGGGTGCGATCACCGAAGCGGAAACTGACGGCGCCCGCCTGCACGTCGCGGTCGCCGGCGAGCAGCATGAACGGCACCTTCTGATTGGTGTGGTTGACGATCTTCTTGGCCATCCGGTCGTCGCTGGTGTCCACCTCCACCCGCACTCCGCGCGATTTCAGTTGCGCGGCAACATCTTCCAGGTAGGCAATGTGGTCGTCGGCGACCGGGATGCCGACCGCCTGCACCGGCGCCAGCCACGCCGGGAAGGCCCCCGCGTAATGCTCGGTGAGAATGCCGAAGAACCGCTCGATCGAGCCGAACAGCGCGCGGTGGATCAGCACCGGGCGCCGGCGGGTCCCATCGGAGGCGGTGTATTCCAGCTCGAAGCGCTCCGGCATGTTGAAGTCGACCTGCAGCGTCGACATCTGCCAGCTGCGGCCCAGCGCGTCCTTCACCTGCACGGAGATCTTCGGACCGTAGAACGCAGCACCGCCCGGGTCCGGCACCAGCTGCAGCCCGGAGGCCTCGCCGACCTCGCGCAGGATATCGGTGGCCTCCTCCCACACCTCGTCGGAGCCGACGTACTTCTCCGGGTCCTTCGTGGACAGCTCCAGGTAATAGTCGTCGAGCCCGTAGTCGGCCAGCAGGTCGAGGACGAACCGCAGCACCGAGCTGAGCTCGTCGCGCATCTGCTCGCGGGTGCAGTAGATGTGCGCGTCGTCCTGCGTCATTCCCCGCACCCGGGTCAGCCCGTGGATCACCCCGGACTTCTCGTAGCGGTAGACGCTGCCGAATTCGAAGAGCCGCAACGGCAGTTCGCGGTACGACCGGCCCCTCGCCCGGTAGATCAGGTGGTGCATCGGGCAGTTCATCGGCTTGAGGTAGTAGTCCTGCCCCGGCTTGCGCACCGTTCCGTCGGGGTTGAACTCCGCGTCGAGGTGCATCGGCGGGTACATGCCGTCGGCGTACCACTCGAGGTGGCCCGAGGTGACGTAGAGCTGCTCCTTGGTGATGTGCGGGGTGTTGACGAACTCATACCCGGCCTGCTCGTGCTTTCGCCGGGAGTACTCCTCCAGCTCACGACGGATGATGCCGCCCTTGGGGTGGAAAACCGCCAGGCCCGAACCGATTTCGTCAGGGAAGCTGAACAGGTCCAGTTCCACGCCCAGCTTGCGGTGGTCGCGGCGCTGCGCTTCGGCGATCAGTTCCAGGTGACGGTCGAGGGCCTCCTGTGACTCCCACGCGGTGCCGTAGATGCGTTGCAGGCTGGCGTTGTTCTGGTCACCCCGCCAGTAGGCCGCCGAGCTGCGGGTCAGCTTGAACGCCGGAATGTGTTTGGTGGTGGGGATGTGCGGCCCCCGGCACAGGTCGCCCCAGACCCGTTCGCGGGTGCGGGGGTTGAGGTTGTCGTAGGCGGTCAGCTCGTCCCCGCCGACTTCCATCACGTCCGGGTCACCCGATTTGTCGTCGACCAGTTCGAGCTTGAACGGCTCGTCGGCCAGCTCTTTGCGCGCCGCGTCCTTGGACTCATAGACCCGCCGGTCGAACAGCTGCCCTTCCTTGACGATCTGGCGCATCCGCTTTTCCAGCGCCTCGAGGTTCTCGGGCGTGAACGGCTCGCTGACATCGAAGTCGTAGTAGAAGCCGTCGGTGATGGGCGGCCCGATGCCGAGCTTGGCCTCGGGAAACAGATCCTGGACCGCCTGGGCCAGCACGTGCGCCGTGGAGTGCCGGATCACGCTGCGGCCTTCGTCGGTGTTGGCGGCCACCGGGATCACCTCTACGTCGGTGTCGGGCACCCAGCTCAGGTCGCGCAATTTGCCCTCGGCGTCGCGTACCACCACGATCGCGTCGGGCGACCCGCGCCTCGGCAACCCTGCCTCCCCGACCGCGGCCGCGGCGGTAGTCCCGGCAGGCACCCGAATGGGGGTGGCCGGAACGGGTTGTGCGGGGGCGCTCATCGGGTTGGTCTCCAATACTTTTTGGTGGCGCGGTTTGCAAGCCGATCGGTGGACAATGCTATCGGGGTCGCGCGTCAGGGCTGCCCCGGCTTGAGCCGCACAAACAACGCATCGGCCTCCGTCAGCACGGTGTCGCCGTCGGTCAACCGGCCGGACACGAAGATCTTGCGTCCCTCCACGCTGTCGATCCCCGAGGAGAACTGCAACTCCTTTTCGATCGGCACGATGTTGCGGTAGTTGATTTTCAGATAGGCGGTGCGCTGACGGCGGCTGCCCGTGAGCCAGGATGCGGTCAGCCCGAGAACCGAATCGAACAGCAGGCCGAGCGCGCCGCCGTGCACGGCACCGTTTCGCCCCAGATGGAAACGCGGGAACCGGGCCCAGCCCTCGATCCGGCCGTCCTCGGTTTTCCTGGCCTCCATCGGAACGGTCAGGATGTTGCCGCGCACCGGCAGGTCCATCCGGCGGCCCGACGGCGACTGCCATTCGTCGGCGTCGAACGGCGCCAGCAGCGCCGAGAGCTTCTCCAGGCGGTCGGCGGCGTCGGTGATCACCGCATCTGGTGCATCGACCGCCCGCGCGTGATCCTGCAACCTGCGCACCGCGTCGATGAAGCGGCCGTAATCCGGCCCGCCCTTGCTGGTCGGCTCGGGCGGGTTGAACCCGCCGCCGGGGTGTTGCTGATGGTCAACTGCCACCAGGACACCGTATTGCTAGCCGCTCTGCCCAGCACCGGCAGCCGACAGCGCCTCGAATTCCTCGTCAGTGAGCTCGATGTCGGCGGCGGCCACGTTCTCCTCCAGGTGGGCCACCTGAGACGTGCCGGGAATCGGCAGGACCACTGGCGAGCGCTTCAACAACCAGGCCAGCGCCAGCTGCGACGGCGTCGCGTGGTGGGCCGCGGCGATGTCCTTGAGCGGACCGTCCGGTGCCGCCAGCGGCCCGGACGCCAGCGGGAACCATGGGATGAACCCGATGCCCTGCGTGGTCGCGGCCTCCAGCAGGTCCTCGGCCGTGCGGGTCTGCAGGTTGTACATGTTCTGCACCGACACGATCGGGGCGAGCCTGCGTGCCGCCTCGAGTTGGTCGACGTCGATTTCGGACAGACCAATGTGGCGGATCTTGCCTTCGCCTTGCAACGCGGTCAGTTCGCCGAGTTGATCCTCCAGTGGGAAGTTCCGGTCGATGCGGTGCAGCTGGAACAGGTCGATGGTCTCGACGCCCAGCCGCCGCAGGCTCATCTCGCATTCCTGGCGCAGGTAGCTCGGATTGCCCAGTGGGATCCAGATGTCGGGGCCGGTGCGCAGCAGCCCGGCCTTGGTGGCGATCACCAGGCCGGTGTACGGGTGCAGCGCCTCGTGAATGATCTCCTCGGAGATGTAGGGGCCGTAGGAGTCGGCCGTGTCGATGAAGTTCACGCCGAGTTCGACCGCGCGGCGCAGCACTCGGACGCATTCGTCGCGATCGGCCGGTGGACCCCAGACCCCCTTCCCGGTCAACCGCATCGCGCCGAAACCGAGCCGGTTGATGGACAGGTCGCCGCCCAGTGCAAAAGTTCCCGAATTTTCCGCAGCCATGTTCCAAACCGTACGCGTGGCAAGCTGGCTGTGTGGATTTGAACGCGCTCGCCGACCAGCAGCTGACCTATCAGGAAGTGGGCGCAACGGCCGCCGCACAGTTGCCGCCGGGCTACAGCCACCTCAGTGCATCAGCGCAGATCGGCACCGGCCGGGAGCGCTTCGAACAGGCTGCCGATGCCGTAATGCACTGGGGCATGCAGCGCGGAGCCGGCCTGGGCGTGCAGGCCAGCTCCGACACCGTGACGGTTTCGGCGGTGGTGGTCGTCAAGACGCTCGGTTTGCTGCGCGCGCCGTGCCGGGTGGTGTACGTGGTCGACGAGCCCGACGCGCGCGGCTTCGCCTACGGCACCCTGCCGGGCCACCCGGCCACCGGCGAGGAACGGTTCGCCGTGCGCTACGAGCCCGCGACCGACGCGGTGTACGCCGACGTCTCGTCGTTCTCGCGGCCGGCCACCTGGTGGAGCAAGCTCGGTGGCCCCTTCGTGGTGGTGGCCCAGCGCCTCATCGCCCGCCGTTACCTGCGCGGGATCTGACCGACGACGCTCCCGGTGTGGACGCCCTGGGCCAGCCTGCCCAGCGCCAGCGCGCCTACCAGCAGACCGAAGTCACGCAACGCGACGTCGTAGCAGCCCGGCCCGGTGACCAGATTGACGATGATCCCTGCCAGCCAGACCGCAACCACCCAGGCGCCCCAGCGTGGCGCGACCGCGACGAGGATGCCGGCGGCAATCTCGATCGCCCCGACCAGATACATGGCCTGATCCGCGTTACCGGGAATCAGCCCGTCGATCCAGCCGGCGAGATACATGTTCCAGTGGTGCGGATGGGTCAGCAGGTTGAAGAACTTGTCCAGCCCGAAGACGATCGGCGCAACCGTGAAGACCGTGCGCAACAGCAGGAACGCGGAGTACGCGGGATCGCGCAGGCGGATTGCCAGCCCGGAGCCCTGCTGCGTGTCGTGGGTAGCGCTCATCAGACGCCTCCTATTGTTTCTAACGGATAATATTTCTTACGTTAGAACTCCCGGTGTGTAGCGTCAACAACTTTGTCCGTTAGAATCGGGTTGCATGGGACTGCAGCGGGACGCCGCCGGAATCGGAGCCCTGGCGGATCCGGTGCGCCATCAGCTCTACGAATTCGTCTGCGCCCAATCGACGGCGGTGAGCCGCGACCAGGCTGCCGACACGCTCGGCATCGCCCGCCATCAGGCGAAATTCCATCTCGACCGACTCACCGACGAGGGCCTGCTGGACAGCGACTATGCGCGTACCGGTGGGCGGTCCGGCCCGGGCGCCGGCCGCACCTCCAAGCTGTATCGACGGGCCGCGCGGGAAATCGCGGTCAGCCTCCCGCAACGGGAGTACGAGCTGGCCGGCCGCCTGATGGCGGCGGCGATCAGTCAGGCGACCCGGTCCGGCGAACCCGTTGTCGAGGTGCTCAACGACCTCGCCAATGCCTGCGGCCGCAGCATCGGCGCCTCGACGGACGAACCGGCAACCGCGACAGAGGCGTTCGAGGCGGCCTTAGACGTGTTGCGCAAGTACGGCTACGAACCCCGGCTGACTGACGACGAAGTGGAACTCGCCAACTGCCCGTTCCATGCGCTGGCCCAGGAGCAGACCGAGTTGGCTTGCGGTATGAATCTCGCGCTGCTCAGCGGGGTGGCCGCGGCGCTGAACCCGTACGGGCCAAGCGTCCGGCTCGATCCTGGACCGATGCGCTGTTGTGTGGTGCTCAGGTGCGGGCCCACCGAGCCAGCAACTTCTCCGCCCCCGCACACATCTCCTCGATGACCTCGCCGGCGGTGGCCGCGTCACGGACCATCTCGACGCCCTGACCCGCGTCGACGGCCGCACCGGCCACCTCGCGGGTCAGCACCCGCGACGGGAAGCGCTCCGGCCACGGCAGACCCGCGGCGATGTCGAAATCCCGCGTCACCTGAGTGTCGGTGCCGGCGGCGTCGATCAGGGCGCGACGATTCGCATCGCCGCTCAGCGCCTCCGGGCATGCGGCCAGCCGGGTGCCCACCCAGGCGCCGGCGGCGCCGGCGGCCAGCACCGCAGCGAGGCTTCGGGTGAGGCGACGCCACCGCCGGCCAGCACCGGCACCGACACCGCGGCCAGCACCGCGTCCAGCAGCGGCAGGGTGGCGAGCCGTACCTCGCCGTGGCCGCCCCCTTCGGCACCGCGCGCCACCAGGATGTCGACGCCGGCGTCGGCCGCCCGTCGCGCCCCGTCGGCGTCGTAAACCTGTGTCACGGTAGGGATTCCGGCTTCGTGCGCCCGCCGCACCCAGGCCCAGTCGGTGCCAAAGCTGACCGACAACAGCGCCGGCTCCGCGGCCAGCGCGTCGTCCAGCATTCCGGCCTGGCCGCGCATCACCCAATCCACCAGGCCGATACCGAACCGGCCGCTCACATGTTGCAGTTCGGCGGCCAACGACTCCCGGGTGGCTGTGCTGCCCATGCCGACCATGCCCAGCCCGCCGGCGGCGCTGACCGCCGCGGCAAGCCGGCCACCCGCAACCCCACCCATCGGCGCGTTGACGATCGGCACCCGCAGGCCGAAGTCCCGCGACCAGGGCGTGGCGAGCACGCTAGTGCGAAGCGCCGGGCTGAGATTTCAGCACGGTCAGCATCACCACCGAGTCCTCGACCGCGCGCAGGGCATGGCGCACCGGCGGGATGGCGACATAATCGCCCGTCTTACCGTCCCAGGCGTCGTCACCGGCGGTTAGGCGCACATGCCCCTGCAGCACCTGCAGGGTGGCTTCACCTGGGCTTTCATGTTCGGACAGGTCGTGATCGGCCAACAAGGCCAGCACGGTCTGGCGCAGCTCGTGGGTATGGCCACCGTGGATGGTGTGGGCGGCCCGGCCGCTGTGGGACTTGCGCGCCTCGGCCAACTTCTCGGATGCCAGCTCGGTCAGCGAAATCGATTCCATCGGTGAATCCTTGTCATCGTCAGCCGTGGACTTGTAAGAGCAGTATCCCTGCCACCAATAGCGCAATGACCTTGACCGTCTCCAACGCGACATAGACGTAGTGAGCATGGGAGCGGGGGCCATCCGAGCCGGCCAGCACCTGGTCGGATCGCTTGGTCAGGCGGGGACGCACGGCGACCAGTTGGACCGCCAGCATCGCGACGGCCACGGCCAGCGCGACGATGATCCGCATCGGCGTCGGCCCGGCCAGAGCGATCGCCGCAATCACGAGCGCGAAGACGACTTCCACGCTGTTGAGGGCGCGGAACACGAGGCGGCCGATGCCGAGCCCAATCGGCAGCGTCACGTTGGGCGCGCGGAATTTGAGCGGCGCCTCGAGGAACGAGATGGCCAGCACCATGCCGAGCCAGACGAAGGTGACGGCGACCTCGATGGAGCGCCCGGCGCTCACGGCGCGGCTGCCACCGGCGCGAGGTGAGCCAGACACAGACCCGGTTCGACAAACGCCTCCAGCCGGTCGACCGTGACCGGCGCGTCCCACTTCTCTAACGCTCCGCGCATGAGGCCCAGGTGGATGGGGCACACCACGCCCGGTTGTTTCTCGGCCATCTCCAGAAATGGGCAGTGCCGCAGACCGAGCTGTCGGCCACCACCAGATGCCCGGGGCTCGGGTTCGAAGCCCAACCCATCGAGCACGCTGGCCAGCCGGTCGATGGACTCGTCCACCCCGCTCACCGGGCCCTGGAACTCAAGGCGCTCGCCCCAGGCTCGCCCGGTTGCGATTGCCTTCGCGGCCGGATCCGGCTCGGCCGCAAGGCCGCTGGCGAGGATCTCGGCAAGCAACTGATAGTGGCGGGTGCCGCCGCGGTCCATCTGGGGCACCGCCCGGAACATCAGCGGCGGACGGCCCGGGCCGCGCCGATGCGGTTGCACGCGCTCGACTTGACCATCGCCGATCAAGCTTTCGAGGTGGAAACGCACCGTGTTGGGATGCACGTCGAGCTGCTGCGCGATCGCCACGATGCTCATCGGCACCTGCGATGCCCGCAGCACCCGCAGCACCGCGCGGCGGCGGCCGGGCTGCTCCTGGTCTGACGCCGTCATGTCACCCCTGATCGAATGCGAGCGGACGGGCCGTACTTTACACAAGTATTCTTGTAAAAACTACGGGCGTTCAGCGCGCCCTTGACGACTGCCGAGGCGGCATCACACACTCCTGACGACCGGCGCAGTCCGGACGATAATCTTACGCGATGGTCAATAAGCTTGGGAAGGTGTTGTGATGGCCGGCATTGAGCAGCCGCTACCCCTGTCCCACCGCGACGACGAGCATGTCCCGGGCCACTGGCTGCTGGCCCGGCTGGGCAAACGAGTGCTGCGTCCCGGGGGTGTCGAGCTGACTCGCACCTTGCTGGCTCGCGCCGGCATCAACGGCGCCGACGTGGTGGAACTCGCCCCGGGTCTGGGCCGGACGGCCGCTGAGATCATCGCACGCAACCCGCGCTCCTACGTCGGCGCCGAAGCCGACCCGGACGCGGCGAATCTGGTGCGCGGCGTCGTCGCGGGCCAATCGTCCCCCGTGCACACCGAGGTCAAGGTCGCCGACGCGGCCGACACCGGACTGCCTGAAGCCAGCGCCGACGTGGTCATCGGCGAGGCGATGCTAACCATGCAGGGCGATACCGCCAAGCACGCGATCGTTGCCGAGGCGGCGCGGGTGCTGCGTCCCAAGGGCCGCTACGCGATCCACGAGTTGGCGCTGACACCCGACGACTTGCCCGAGGAGGTGACCTCCGAGGTTCGGCAATCGTTGGCCCGCGCCATCAAGGTCAACGCCCGTCCGCTGACCGTCGCGGAATGGTCACAGTTGTTGGCCGGGCACGGACTGGTCGTCGAGCATGTGGCCACCGCACCGATGGCCCTGCTGCAGCCCCGCCGGGTGCTCGCCGACGAAGGACTCCTCGGTGCGCTGCAATTCGGCAAGAACGTACTGACGCAACCCGACGCACGTAAGCGAGTGCTGATGATGCGCAGCACTTTTCGCCGCCATCGCGACCGGCTCACCGCCGTGGCGATCATCGCGCGCAAGCCCTGATCTCAGCCGGAGGTCACCAAACCCGACTGAACCAGCGAATCCCGGATGAACCGCTGGACCGGCCGGGACCGGATGAATCCGGCATGGCCGCCGCGGTACCAGATGATCCGCGGTCTGCCCCAGTGCTCCCACAGTCGGCTCACCTGTTCGCGGGGGTGCACCACCTGGTCGGCGATGCCGGCGTAGACGAAACGGCCCCGCATGGGCACTTGGGGCCGCAGCGACAGCGGCGACAGCATCCGCCCGATGGGCTCGGCCAACGCCACCGTTTCCCGACGCGGGTCACCGCGGCGCAGGCCGGAGTGCCGCCCCAGCAGGTCGACCAGGTTCGCGGCGGGGACGCCGAGAATTGCGCAGGTCAAGCCACTTTCGAGGCTGGCGACCAAGGCGGCGATGTAGCCGCCTAGCGACATGCCGTTCAGCCCGATCGCCGAGTCCGGTTCCTGCGCCCGGATCCAGGACAGCAACCGCCGGATGTCCCACACCGCCTGGGCGGTCGCGTGGACGTCGTCGAGGATGTCCTCGCCGGGGAACACCGCTCCTTTGGGTAGGTCGCGCGCTCGCGGGCCGTGCATCGGCAGCACGGGCAGCACCACGTTCAGGCCCAGCTCTTCATGCAACTTCCACGCCCGGAAGATCCTGAGATCAATTGCAGCTCTGCCCATTTCGGTGCCGTGCACGCAGATCAGCCAGGGCCGCGGTTCCGGGTGCCGCAGCATTAGGGCGTGCGCCGTGCACATCGCGGTATACCCGAGCCACCGCTCGGCGCCCGGTTCGTCCGGATGCGGACGGTACCCGCTTTCGAATGTGAGCCGCTGATAGGTCCGGCGTAGACCGTTGACGTAGCGAATTTTCACTTCCGACAGCGGCGGCGGTGGCGCGAAGAAGGCTTCGGGATCCTCCAACCATCCCTGACTGCCGTAGAAGTCGAGCGCCGCGACCACCTCGTCATTGATGCGCTGAAACACCTGCGGCTCACTGATTGGACGGCGCATCAACAGGCCGGCCAACACCACCTCATCCCGAAATGCCTGCGCGGCCAACGACAGTGTGGGCCGTGCGATCGGCAGCTCATCGGTGTGGTCGTCACGGTAGTCGCGCCAGGACCGGGCGAAATAGCGGCCGGTGCGCGCGAATGGCCGTACCGTGCTGCTCATCGTGTCGACCACGGGGGCCGGAAGGACCCGGCGAGCCGTTCGCCGCCGTCGCCGCTCGCCGTCTTTGGCGGGTGCTGTCATATTTCCGACGCTAACACCCCGCAATCCGGATTTCGGGTGTGCGCGAGTCGATCCTGATCACTTTCCCAGGCGCACTATCGCCCAGCTCACACCCAGCTCACACCCCGTCGAGCAGCCGCTGCGCGTCACGCACGCTGGCGTCGATCAAGTGGTCGACCGCGCCCAGGAAGGTCGGCGACGGGGGGCGACCCGCCAGCTCGGCAATCGCGCGTTGCTCCCCCAGCACGTCGGTAGCGTCGAGATTTCGTCGCATGTTCGCCGCGTCCACCTCCAGCCCGGCGAGCAGTTCGGTGCATTGCGAGCCCGCGACGACAGCGCGCCGTGCCAGGGTGCGCAACGTGTCCCATTCGGCATGCCATGCGCCGTCGGGTCTTTCATCGGTGGCGAGCGCGGCGGCAGTGTGCAGCGTGGCCGCCAGCGGTGGCGCCGTGATGGCCGCCCGCCGGATCAGGACGGACAGCACAGGGTTGCGCTTGTGGGGCATGGCGGATGACCCACCGCGCTGGCCGCTGACCGGTTCGCGCAGTTCGGCGATCTCCGGGCGGGTCAGGGTCAGCACATCGGCGGCGATGCGGCCCCAGCAGTCGGAGCAACCGACCAACGCGTCGGCGGCCGCGGTGATCGGCGTCCGGGTGGTGTGCCATGGCCGGCGATGGTCGAGCCCCAAAGTTGTTGCCGCATCTTGTGCCAGCCGCGCGGCCACCGCCACCGGCTCGGCGGCGTCGGTGCGCAGCGTCGCCAGTTCGACGGTGGCCGACCACGTCCCGACGGCGCCGCCGAACTGAGCGGGGATGCTCAGCCTCGCCAACCGCCGATAGGCGTCGGCCACACCGTCGAGCCAGCGCGCGGCTTTGGCGCCGAACGTCGTGGGCGCCGCGTGCTGGGTCAGGGTGCGGGCCACCATCGCCGTCCCACCATGCTGGACGGCCAGCCGCGACAGTTCTGAAATCTGGTCAGCAAGCTGGATTTTCACCTGCTTGACAACAGCCTGCACCGCCAGCAGCAGGCCGGTGTCCACGACGTCCTGACTGGTCAGTCCCCGGTGAATCCACGGCGCGGCGGCCGGCGTCGCACGCTGTCGCAACAGTGCGACCAGGGCGATGACGGGATTGCCGCCGTCTTCGGCAGCGGTGGCAACCATGTCGCAGTCGCGTGCGTCCACGAGGCGGTGCAGCGCGGTGTCGGACAGCTCGACCGGCGCCAGTCCGGCCCGGGAAAGAGCCGCCAGCCACGCCGATTCCACCGCCACCATCGAAGCCAGCAGCGCCCGGTCCGTCATGAGCGCGCCGGCTCGCTGGTCTCCTGGCCACAGCAGGTTGGTCATCGGCGACCGTCCCGGTACGCCAGAAAGACGGTCTCGTCCGGGCCCTGCAGGTGAATGTCGAACCGGTATCGCGTTCGGCCGGAATCACTTTCGGCGCTACACAACAGGGTGTCGCGCCGGCTGGGATCGAGGGTCGACAGCAGCGGATCCGCACCGATGTCTCCGCCCGGCAGGTAAGCGCGGGTGAACAGACCCTGCAACAGCCCGCGCGCGAAAACGGTCACCGCGAAATACGCTGGCCGTCCGGGGTTCACTGGCCCGGGAGGCACCGTGCTGATGCGGTAGTGCCCGTCGGTGTCGGTCGCGGCCCTCCCCCAGCCCGTGAAGGTCCGGCCGTCGCGACGCAACGATCCGGGCGCACGCGGAATTCGGCCGGCGGTGTCGGGTTGCCAGATCTCTACGAGCGCGTCCGGGACCGTGACGCCGGCGCCGTCATAGACGGCTCCGTGCAACTCGACCGCGCCACAGTCATTGGCGCCGACCAGTGCGCTGTCGCCGGGGAACGGCAGACCCAGGCCGAAGAACGGCCCCACCGTTTGCGCTGGTGTGCAGACCAATTCAGGACTGGGCATCGCCGTTTTCCGTCCAGGTCCGTGCCGGGCCCGACAGCACGATATCCCACCGGTAACCGGTGGCGAACTCCGGCTCGGTGACCTCGTGGTCGTAATCGGCAATAAGTTGTTGACGCGCAACGGGATCGACGATCGAGTTGAAGATCGGGTCCAAGCCGAACAGCGGGTCGCCGGGAAAGTACATCTGGGTCACCAGCCGTTGGCAGAATGCGGTGCCGAACAACGAGAAGTGAATGTGTGCGGGGCGCCAGGCGTTACGGTGATTGCGCCATGGGTAGGGGCCGGGCTTTATGGTGGTGAATCGGTAGCGTCCGTCGGGGGCGGTCAGGCACCTGCCCGCGCCGGTGAAGTTCGGATCGAGCGGAGCCGGGTGCTGATCGCCGTGGTGGTGATAGCGGCCGCTGGCGTTGGCCTGCCAGATCTCGACCAATTGTCCGGCCACCGGCCGGCCCGATCCGTCGACGACCCGGCCGGTCACGATGATCCGCTCGCCGATCGGCTCGCCCGGATGTCCGGCGGTGAGATCGGCGTCCAGCGGGTCGACGTCATGGCGGCCGAAGCAGGGGGCCGAGAGTTCCAGCTCGTCTGGGTCGACGATGATCCGCGGGTTTTTCGGGTGGCGCAACGCGCTGCTGCGGTAGGGCGGGTAATCCAGCAGAGGTTGGGCCGGTGCCCCACCGGCTGAATAGTCCGCCGCAATTGCGTTCATCTCGGCCGTGATCTCGCCTTGCGACGCGATGCGCTGCGGTGCGACCTCCACGAACCGTGAGGCTACTCGTGCCATCGCGAACCCGCGCCTAACCTGGACGGCATGCCCAGCGACTACGTGTACGACCAGGGCTTCGCAGCAGAACGCAGCCGGTTGAGCGCCATGGAGAGCCTGTGGGATCCGGGCACTCAGGCGCTGCTCACCGAACTGGGTCTCGGACGTCCCGCCGATCCGCAAAACGCTTGGCGCTGCATGGAAGTGGGCGCCGGCGGCGGCTCGTTGGTGAAATGGATGGCGGACAGCGGCGCCACGGTGGTCGCGGTGGACATTGATACCCGCTTCATCGATTCCCTGGCTAGCGACTCCATCGAGGTCCGCCAGATGGACATCCGGACCGACGAGCTCGGTCAGGGTGAGTTCGACCTGATCCACGCCCGCCTGGTACTCGAGCACTTACCCGATCGCCGCCAGATCCTGCAACGACTGGCCGCGGCCCTGCGTCCCGGCGGCTGGATGGTCATCGAGGACTTCGATTGGACGGCGTTCGGCTTCGAGGGTCTCGACCCGGAGCTGGACCGGGTGACCGGGGCGGTGCTGTCGTTCATGCAGCAGGCCGGTTTCGAACCGCACTACGGCCGCCGGGTCGTCGCCGATATGGCAGCCGCCGGATTGCGTGAGGTGCGCGGCGAGGGCCGCGCTCGCGTGATCGACTCGCACGCGAAGGGATTCGACTTCTTCCGGCTCTCGTTCGAAAGCCTGCGCGGCGCCGTCGTGGATGCCGGGTTGATCTCGCGTGCGGAGGCCGACGCGACGGCCGCACGTTTCGGCGAGGACATCCGTGTCTACACGCCGATCATGATGGCCGGAATCGGCCGCCGCCAGCGCGGCTAAATCGCCTTCAGCAGCGCCGTCTTGCCTCGGGTACGCAGCCGGTGCAGGCTCGAAGCCCGCAGCTGCTCGATCCGGGCCGCCATCTTTTCGCCGAGCTCTTCTAGTTCGGCCTCGGACAGCTCGACCGGCGGCGGAGCGGGAATCATGTCTCGCTCTTCTTCGTCGGCGTGGGCCTCGAGCACTGTCTTGAAGGTGTTCCACTCGTCCTCATAGCCGGGCGCGCTCTGCGGCGTGCGCAGCAGCACCCCGAGCTGGTCGACCACCTGGCGATGCTCGGCATGGGCGATCGCGATCAGTTCGCTCGCGGCCGCAAGCGCCGGGTAGTACAGGTCGTCCTCGATGCGGAAGTGGATATCGAGCTCCAGCAGCATCTCGTCGAAGAACTCGTGCCGCTCCTGGCTGTTCACGGGTGCCTCGCTGACCTTGCGGCCGAGTCCCTTGAGTACCACGTGATGCTCCTTGAGCACGTCGTAGGCGTTCATTTGGCTACTTCCTCTCCACGCACCTCGATCACTCCGTCCACCAGCCGGGCCTCATAACGCGGCAGCGGACTGGCCGAAGGACCGCGCAATACCTCACCGTTGTCCAGCGCGAATCGTGATCCGTGCCAAGGACATACGATCCGGCCGCGATCCACCCAGCCGTCAGCCATCGGCGCCGCCAAGTGCGGACAGAACTCGCCGAACGCCGATACCTCACCGGGACCGCTCTGACAGACAACGAGTCCGACACCGTCCACTTCCACCCGCACCGGCTTACCGTTGAGTGCGCTGGCGGGCAGCACGGGCGTCCACGCCGGGGTGGTTAACCGCTCGCCGGATCGGTCGACGCCGACCCCGGAGCCGAATACCAAGGCGCCGCCCAGGTAGCTGCCTGCGGCAGTGATGGCATAGCCGATGCCGCTCAGGGCCACGCCCCGGCCCCGGCGTCCGCGGCGACGGTCGCGCCAGGACTGCAGGTAGAGCAAGGTGGCGACGGAATTGACCGCACCATGCACCATTCCGACCCGGCGTTCCTGCCGGTGGGTGTGCTGCCAATCCGACACTCCGGTGACGGCCGAGCCGAGGCTGGCGGCAATCCCCACGCCCAGGGCGTAGGTGGCCAGCCGCGTCGTGTCGTCGCTGTTGGCGGATCGCCGCACCGGCAGCGTGTTCAGCGCATCGAGTGCGACCGTCGTGCCGAGGGCTCCGCTGGCCAGCGACGCCAGCGGCGGATGCACGGGGTGTCCCAGCCAGACGCCGTTGAGTGCGTTCGTCACGCGGTCACGCGCCCCGCCCAACCCGTTCAACAGCAGGGTGAGCACATGTTCCAGCCGATAGCTGGGACGATCCAGCCACTCTTGACGTCCGATGGCGGCCACCAATCGGGGCCCTAATCTTTGCATCTCGACCTTCCGTGAGGCGATATGCGTCTCGAAGACCATGCGTCCCCCTTTGGATCTACGCGGCGAACGGGCAGCCGGTTCACCACCGCAGTGCCAGAATTCCCGCTCCGCGCCCGGGTTTGAATGCGAGCCGCCTGTGAGTTGGCTATCGGGGTGCTGTACGAAGTCGTGCTGAATACTCTGCTGAACAGAGATATCCTCTGTAGAGCAGAAAGAAAGTGGGTGTGTGATTGATCGAGCAGATTTTCGACGATGTTCGCCGCGGCATGATCCCGGCGCACATCTACAACGACGGCGAGCTGTTCGCCTTGGAGAAGGAACGCCTCTTCAGCCGGGCCTGGATGTTCGTGGCGCACGAGTCGGAGATCCCCGACGACGGCGACTACGTGGTGCGCCGGGTGCTCGACGACTCGTTCATCGTCACCCGCGGCTCGGATGGCGTGGTGCGGGCCTTGTTCAATATGTGCCTGCACCGCGGGATGCAGGTTTGCCGCGCCGAGATGGGCAATGCCTCCAATTTCCGCTGCCCCTACCACGGCTGGACCTATCGCAACGACGGACGGCTCACGGGTCTGCCGTTCCACCGCGAGGCGTACGGGGGCGACGAGGGCTTCGCGAGAGGCCAGAGCCTGCTGCCCGCACCGAGTTTGGCGACCTACAACGGACTGATCTTCATCAACCTGGACCCGCACGCGCCGCCGCTGCTGGAATTCCTCGGAGACTTCGCCTTCTATCTGGACTTCTACACCAAACAAAGCGCCGCCGGCGTCGAAGTGCGCGGACCCCAACGGTGGCGAATCAAGGCGAACTGGAAGATCGGCGCCGAGAACTTCGCCGGGGACATGTACCACACGCCGCACACCCACGCGTCCATCGTCGAGATCGGCCTGTTTCGGGAACCCAAGGCGCAGAAGCGTAAAGACGGAGCCACCTACTGGGCCCAGCGGGGCGGCGGAACCACCTACAAGCTGCCACCCGGCGATTTCGACGAACGCATGCGGTACGTGGGATACCCCGACGAAATGATCCATCGGATCAAAGACGCGTGGTCGCCCCGTCAGCAGCGGGTGGTCGCCGAAGACGGCTTCATGTTCTCCGCCGCCACCTGCTTTCCCAATCTCAGCTTCGTGCACAACTGGCCCAAATTGCCCGGCGGGGAACAGGTGCTGCCGTTCATCTCGATCCGGCAGTGGCAGCCGATCAACGAGAACGAAACCGAGGTCTGCTCCTGGTTCGCCGTCGACGCCGCTGCCCCCGAACAGTTCAAAAAGGACTCCTACAAGGCGTATCTGATGTGCTTCGGATCCACCGGCATGTTCGAACAGGACGACGTGGAGAACTGGGTATCGCTGACCACCACCGCCGGGGGATCGATGGCCCGGCGTCTGCTGCTGAATAGCCGAATGGGACTCCTCGCCGACGACCGCCCAGTGATCGAGGCGCTGCCGCCCGAGTCGTTCCACGGGCCGGGGCGTGCCCAGGTGGGCTACAACGAGTACAACCAGCGCGAACTGCTCAAGCTGTGGGCTGACCAGTTGGAGTCCGTATGAGAAAGGCGTTGCCCTTCAACGATACTCGTCATTTGCAGGCCCATCAGTTCCTGGTGGACGAGGCCTATCTGCTGGATGCGCAGCGGTATGAGGAGTGGCTGGAAACGATGACCGAGGACATCCGCTACGTCATGCCGGTGCGGGTGACGACCGCCCGCGGTGCCGGGTTCACGGTGTCGCCCGGGATGGATCACTTCGACGAGGACAAGTATTCGCTGACGCAGCGGGTGGCGCGGATGGGCACCGAGCACGTCTGGGCCGAGGATCCCCCGTCACGGCTGCGGCACTTCATCACCAATGTGCGGACCTTCGCAGCCGACGACGCGGGGCACGTGGTCGTGGAGTCGGCCGAACTGCTTTTTCGCAGCCGCGGCGACGTCAACGAGAGCGCTCTGCTGTCGTGCGGAAGAGAGGACGTGCTGCGCTGGGACGAGCCCGGTCAAGCATGGAAGCTGGCCCGCCGCACCATCTTTACCGACGAGTCGGTGTTGCGGATGCAAAACCTGGCGGTGTTTCTGTGAACCCGGTCGGTGAGCCGATCACGCTGGCGAACGAATTCACCGAAGTCGTTGTGCAGCGGGTGGACACCCGCAACGGGGCGCGGCTGCTCATCAGCGCACCGAAGACCGGGCAGTGGATCAGCCTGGACCCGCTGGAGGTCGAGGCGCTCACCTGGCAGAACGCCCGTACGCTGACGGCCATGGTGGGAAATACCGGGGCCCCGCTGTTGCCCGACGAGGAGCAACCCTCGCCATGACCGGTTGGCTGGACGGCAAGCGGGCACTGGTGGTGGGCGCCGGGTCGGGAATCGGCCGGGCGGTTGTGGACGCGTTCGGCGCCGAGGGCGCCAAAGTCGCTGTCTTGGAACGTGACCGGGCAAAGTGCGAACGGCTGCGTGACGAACTTCCCGCGGTTGCGGTGGTCGAAGGCGACGCCACCACCCGGGAAGCCAACGACCGCGCGGTTGCGGCGGCAGTCGAGTCCTTCGGCGGCCTGGACACGCTGGTGAACTGCGTCGGCGTGTTCGATTTCTACAAGGGGATCGACGCCATCGGTGCCGACGACCTCGCTGCGGCGTTCGACGAGATGTTCCGCACCAACGTGCTCAGCCACCTGCAGTCGGTGAAGGCCGCGGTACCAGCCCTGCGCGCCGCAGCGGTCTCCTCGATCGTGCTCACCGAGTCCACGTCGGCGTACTACCCTGGCCGGGGCGGCGTGCTGTACGTGCCGTCAAAATTCGCGGTGCGGGGCCTGGTGACGGCGCTGGCCCATGATCTCGCCCCGCTCATCCGGGTCAACGGGGTGGCACCGGGCGGGACGATGCACACCGACCTGCGCGGGCTGGCAACTCTTGGGCTCGACGACATCCGACTCGACGACTCCTCCGACCGGGCTGCCGATTTGGCCGCGCGCACCCCGTTGAACGTCGCGCTCTCCGGTGCCGACCACGCGTGGAGCTATGTGTTCCTGGCTTCGGACCGGTCGCGCGGAATCACCGGCGAGACCATCCATCCCGACGGCGGATTCCGGCTGGGCACACCGAAATGAACCTGACAGCAGAGCGCACCCTGGTGGCGCAGGCCTGCCGCGTCGCCGCGGCCCGCGGTCTGGTCGACGGCATCCTTGGCCACCTGAGCCTGCGAGTCGACGACGGCCACCTGCTCATCCGTTGCCGCAGCGACACCGACACGGGCGTGGCATACACTCGATCCAGTGACATCCGGCTGATCGACTTTGACGGAAATCCCGGTGCCGCAGGCGAACTCGACGGCTATCGGGTGCCGAATGAGTTGCCCATCCACCTTGAGACGCTGCGCGCCCAGCCGCGACATCGCGCCGTCGCCCACCTGCATCCCCCGGAAGTCGTCGCCGCCGACCTGGCCGGCATCGTCATCCGGCCAATCTACGGCGCCTACGACATACCCGGCGCGTGGCTGGCCCGCGCCGGTGTGCCGGTATACCCACGCGCCGTGCTGATCCGGAACGCACAGCTGGGCAGGGAGATGGTCGCGGCGATGGGTAACGCGCAGGTGATCATCTGTCGTGGGCACGGGATCACCAGCGCCGCCGCCACGGTCGAGCAGGCGGTGCTGCAGGCGATCAGCCTCAACGAGTTGGCCCGGATGTCGTTACGGATAAGCATGGCCGGCGGAACGTTGCACAGCATCGACGACGATGACTGGGCCGAGTTGCCGGACTTGGGATCTGGGTTCAACGTCGACGCGGCGTGGCGGCATGAGGTCGCCCGGTTGGGTGATCAGCCCAACTGATCGCCGATCTCCTTGGCCGCCTCGACGAGTGTGGCGGCCACCGACGAATATTTCGAGGCCGGCAGCCGATGCTGTGGTGCCGAGGCATTGAGTGCGAGTCGCAGCCCTGGAGCGCGAGTGGGTATCGACACCGCAACCGACGCGACACCCTCTTCGCTCTCTTCGCGGTTGGTGGCATAGCCCCGCTCCCGGATCCTGATCAGCTCCGAGGCGAGCCGGGCGCGGCTTACGATAGAGCGCGCCGTGATGGCTTCCAACTGCTCATGCGGAATGAGCTGGCGCAGTTCACTTTCGGACAGCTGTGCGAGCAACGCCTTGCCCGTCGATGTACAGTGCGCCGGCATCGTGCGACCCAACCGGGAAGCCACCCGAACGGCCTTCGGCCCTTCGGTCGCCGCGACGAAGCGGACACTAGCTCCGTCCAGCATGCCGACATGGATTGTCTCGCCCAAACTTTCGGCGAGTCCACGCATGACCGGCAGTGCCGCGCCCTGGATGTCGATGCGCCCAAAGATCGCGAACGCCACACTGGTCAGGGCCGGACCGGGCAGGTACGCCTTGGATTCCGGGTCCTGGCGGACGAAACCGCGGTAGGTCAGCATGGCTAGCAATCGGTGCGCCGTCGACGATGCCACACCGAGATGCCGGGTCGCCTCGCTCAACCGGATCTGCGGTTGCTCACCCAACAGCAGAAGCAGTTTCAGCGCGTTGTCGACCGACTCGATCGGATACTGCGGTACCTCTTTCGGCACCTGCTGAGCGTATCGCTTGGCTCACCCGCGCCGGCGATTTGTTACGGCCATCGAACGTTCTGCGCAAAAACGCCGTATGACGCGGCAAATCCCGATACGGTTCGTACGCGTCGCGTTGCTCAGCGGTCGGGGACATTGTGGCTGGTAGGCAGCGCGGCGCGCCATTTGGCCCACCGGTAGTCGGCCTTGCCCGACGGCGACCGCTGCACGGTGGAACAGAAGATCACCTCTTTGGGCAGTTTGTATCGCGCGATGTGACGCGCCGCCTCAGCGATGATGCCGGCGCTGTCGGCTTCGGCTCCCGCAGCCAGCTGGACCAGCGCGACCACTTCGTTCCCCCACCGCGCACTCGGCCGGCCGGTCACCACCACGTCGTACACCGCGGGATGTTCGTGGATGGCGGCCTCCACCTCTTCGGCGAAGATCTTCTCGCCGCCGGAGTTGATGGTCACCGAGTCGCGGCCCAGCAGTTCGATCTGACCGTCGGCATGCCAGCGCGCCCGGTCGCCCGGTACCGAGTGCCGGATGCCGTCGATGACCGGGAACGTCCGCGCCGTCTTGGCCGCATCGCCGAGGTAGCCCAGCGGGATGTGGCCCTGCTGGGCGAGCCAACCGACCTCGTCGTCGCCGGGCGACAGGATCCGGGTCAGGTCCTCGCTGACCACCACGGCACCCGGATTCGGCGCAAATCTCCCGGAAGCGTTCTGCATTCGGCTGGAGACCTGTCCCATCTGGTTTCCCGATTCCGATGAGCCGCCCGCGTCCAGGATCGTCACGTGCGGCAGCAGTTCGACGAACCGCTGTTTGAGCGGTGCACTGAGCGCGGCCCCACCGGTCACGACGATGAACAGTCCGGACAGGTCGTAGTCCCCGGCTTCGAGTTCGTCGACCAGCGGCCGTCCGAACGCGTCTCCGACGAAGGACAGTGAGATGACGCGCTCCCGGCTGGCCAGGGCCCACGTTTCGGCGGGATCGAAATGGGTTGTGGTCGGCGCCATCACGAACGGCCGCCCGCTACACAGGTTGATGAAGGCCGCCCACTGCGCCGCACCGTGCATCAACGGAGCGGCCGTCAACGATCCCGGTCCGTCCGGCCGCGAGCGCTCGACGATGTCGTCAAGGCTCGTCACTACGTCGCCGCCGAACGGCGGTCGGCCACCCATAGCGTTCATGTAGATGTCGTGCTGGCGCCATAGCACCGCCTTGGGCATGCCGGTGGTGCCGCCGGTGTAGAGCATGTAGAGGTCGTCGGGCGAGGGCACGACGTCCAGCGGTTCATCGGACGTGGAGGCCAGTAGCTCCTCGTAGCGCACCGCCCCGGGCAGCGGCTCATTTCCGGACTCGTCGTCGACGTGGATCAACCGGATCTCGCGCACCACCCTGGCCAACGCCTCGGCCAGCGTCGGCGCGAACCGCGCCTGATAGACGAGGACGTCGGCGCTCGCGTTGTCGATCAGGTAGACCAGCTCGTCGGCGACGTAGCGGTAATTGATGTTGAACGGGGCGACCCGGGCTTTGTAGGCGCCGATCATCGCCTCGAGGAATTCGTTGCAGTTGGCCAGGTACAACCCCAGGTGACTTTGGCCGGACTCGTGGGGCGCCAACTCGGCTCGCTCCCGCCGGGCGCCGTAGCCCCAGTCGTGCAGGGCCCGGGCGAAGCGGCGGGCTCGTTCGTCGGTCTGGGCGAAGGTGAGCCGGCGATCGCCGAAGACGATGGCGTCGCGGTCGGGGTTAGCGGCGGCCACCGCCGAGAAAACCTGGGCAAGATTGAATTCCACTGGCTCTCCTGTCGTCCGCTGGACAGTCTCGACAGTATCGATGACGGTATAGAGCCGGATCCGGGCGCATATGCGGGACGCGTCAGGCATCCTTTAACGCATGGATGTGGAGGCCCTGCTGCAGACAATCCCGCCGCTAGCGGTGTATCTGGTGGTCGGCGGCATCGTCGGGCTCGAAAGCCTGGGCATCCCGCTGCCGGGCGAGATCGTGTTGGTCAGCGCGGCGTTGATGTCTTCGCATCACGAGCTGGCGGTGAACCCGGTCGGCGTTGGGGCCGCCGCCGTGCTGGGCGCGGTGGTCGGCGACTCGATCGGCTATTCGATCGGCCGCAGGTTCGGGATGCCGCTTTTCGATCGCCTTGGCCGACGGTTCCCGAAGCACTTCGGCCCCGGCCATGTCGCGCTCGCCGAACGGACCTTCAATCGCTGGGGTGTGCGGGCGGTCTTCTTCGGACGGTTCATCGCGTTGTTACGGATCTTCGCCGGACCGCTGGCCGGCGCGCTGAAGATGCCCTACCCGCGCTTCCTGGTGGCCAACGTGTGCGGCGGCATCTGCTGGGCGGGAGGGACGACGGCGCTGGTCTATTTCGCCGGCGTGGCCGCCGAGCGCTGGCTGTCCCGGTTCTCCTGGGTGGCGCTGGTGATCGCGATCATCTGCGGGGTCACCGCCGCGATACTGCTGCGCGAACGCACCTCGCGCGCCATCGCCGAACTCGAGGAAGAGCACTCCCGCAAGTCCGATACCACCGCGGCGTGACCTATCCGGCCGCCACGCCCAGCCCGTGGGTGTCCTCGGGACGATGCTGCTCGATGAGGACGCGTGCCATGGCCTGCGCCCGCAGGGCCGCGCCGGGTTCGCCGACCGCCGCCATGATGATGGCCCCCTTCATCAGGATGTGCCAGGACATGGCGAACGCCTCGACGTCGATCAGGCCCGCCGCCACGGCGCGCTCGCGGACGATCTGGCGGACATTGGCTATGTGAGCGATGCTGGCCTGGCCGACCGGGTGGTCGACACCCATCTCGAGCAGGACGTTGATGAACGAGCATCCCTCAAACCCGTCGCGGTTCTGAAACCACTCGTGCAGGACGTCAAAGATCGCCAGCAACTGTTCCTCGGGAGTCTTGCCGCGTGCCGCGGACTGCTCCTCGATCAACCCGTGTGTCCAGAGTTGTTCCCGACGATCCAAAACGGCCAGGACCAGGTCATTCTTGGTCGCGAAATGACGGTAAAGCGTAGCCCGGGCCACACCGGCCCGTTCAATCACCTCGTCGGTACCCACCGCGCGGATACCCCGCCGGCTGAATAACTGGTAGGCGGCACCTAGTATCCGTTCACGGGCCGGTACCTGTGGCGCCGTGATTTCGGGCTGGGACATAACGAGGCTTACCGTACTCTTACGCCGGCCATGTAGACAGACCGCCCTGTCTTGTTATAGAACTGAGACTTACAAGGCGAGTCTGTCTGTCTTCAGATCAGAAGGATGGGCATCCTTCGCGGCGCGTTCTGCGCTTGTCGATTAGGAGTGCACAAATGAGCCTGGTCATTGCAGAGTCTTTTTCCGCCAAGCACCTCACCCTCAGCACACGACTGGTTTACGAACTCGGGGACCCGTGCAGCACGCTGCGGGCCATCACCGACCGCCGCGGTGAGGCGGTGATCATTCATGCCGGTGGGGAGATCGACGCGTGCAACGAGCACACCTGGCACCGGCTGGTGACGGAGGCGGCGGCTACCGCCACCCCGGCGGGCCCGTTCGTCATCGACGTGTCCGATGTCGACTTCATGGGTTGCTGCGCGTTTACGGTGCTGGCCGACACGGCCGAACAGTGCCAGGAACGCGGCGTCGACCTCCGGCTGGTGACTCAGGCGCCGATCGTGGAGCGAATCGTGGAAGCCTGCGGATTGAGGGTCCTGCTGCCGATATACCCGACCGTGGACCACGCGCTGGCCGTGACTCCCACCAGGTGAGCCCAACGGTATTCCAGCGGACCGTTAGCGGTCGTCGCTGGGCTTGCACCCAGCGGTGGTGGGCCCACCTCGAGCACGGAGCGCACCGCGGCGCGTAGATAGTTTCGCAGCGTGGCCGGGCTGTACCCTTGCCCGCGCAGTGCGATCCACTTGGGCAGATCGATGATGCAGGTGGCGATCAGGTTGACGGCGGCGGCGTCGCTGCGGCGCCACAATCCCTCGGCCAGCTGTGCCATCACCCCGGTGAGTTCGCCTTCCAGCGCGCGTAGCTGGTCGGCGATGTCGCGCGGCATCGGCTGGCTGACCACGTCGTCGCGGCGCACGGTCATCAGGCACGCCGACGACTCCGGATACATCTCCGGATACAGCAGCGACGTCTCGGCCGCCGCGTAGACGGCGTCCAGCGGCTCGCTGCCCGGACGCGCCTTGGCTTCCTCGATCAAGCTGGTCAGATGGTCCAGGAAACGGCGTTCCGCGCGAATCCACACCCGGCCGAGCAGCCCCCCACGCGACTCGAACGTGCGGTAGATGGCGCCGTTGGAGACCCCGGTGGCTTTGGTCAACGCACGGATCGTGACGGCTTCGATGCCATCTTGGGCTACCAGGCCCTCGATGGAATCAAGAACGTGGTCGTGCTCTTGCAACCCAACACTCGACACTGCTGATCGCTCCTTCACACCCGACGTGCATCGAGACCATTGTCCCGAACTGGGCGCATTCGCACAGGGAAATGGCTGACATGGCGCCACAAAAGGGTTCGCTTGGTATCAGTTGCGCAGGTCAAGCGGGTGATTCGACGCTAGGTTTTCGTTGCCCTCGCGGGGGTAGTTTGCGGATATGGGCACGGAGTGCTCCAAGGACGGTGTCCCGACTTTCGGAGTGGAAGAGGAATTTCTGCTCGTCGACCCCGGCTCCGGCGAGCCGGCGCCGCAAAACGACGCGGTCGCGGCCGAGGCCGAACGGCGCGGGGTGGACCTGCAGGTCGAACTGAGCAGTTGTCAGGTCGAGACAACGTCCAGCGTCGTGTCATCCAGCGGCCAACTTGGCGAGGAGCTCACAAAGCTGCGGCGGACCGCGGCCCAGGCAGCTGAAGCGGTCGGTGTTCGGCTGTTGGCGCTGGCCCTGCCGCCGGTCACGCCAACTGAGTTTCCGGTCACCGACACTCCCCGCTACCGCAAAATCGGCGAGCAGTTCGGCATGGTGGCGCACGAGCAGGGCATCTGCGGCTGCCATGTGCACGTGCAGGTGCCTGACCGCTCCGCGGCGATCCATGCCAGCAACTGGCTGCGACCGTGGTTGCCGACACTGTTGGCGCTGTCGGCGAATTCCGCGATCTACCGCAACTCCGAATCGGGTTACGCCAGCTGGCGCAGTGTGCTGTGGCGGCGCTGGCCGGTGGCGGGTGCGCCACCGTACTTCGCCTCCGCCGATGAGTACGACCGCACGGTGCGCATGCTGGTCGACACCGGGGTGATCCTGGACACCGGGATGGTCTATTGGGACGTGCGCCCCTCGGCCGATTTCCCGACGGTCGAGGTGCGGGTCGCCGACGTGCCGGCCACGGTCGCCGACACCGTGCTGCTGGCCACCCTGATCCGGGCCGCGGTGATGACAGCGGTCGACGAACGTCCCGAGGGTGCCGACCGGCTACCCCCGGCGGCGCTGCGGGCCGCGTACTGGAAAGCCGCGCACGACGGCTTGGCCGGCGACACGCTGGACCTGGTGCACGGTCGCGGCGCGGTGCCCGCCCGCGAGCAGTTGAGCGCGCTGGTGCATCGGGTCCGCCCGGCCCTGGACGCGCTCGGCGAGTACCGCCATGTCGTCGACGAACTCGAGCGTGTCACCACGCTGGGCAACGGCGCGATGCGGCAACTGCGGGCATTCCGGGAACGCGGCGACGCGATGGATGTGATCGCCGCTGCCGCCGAGGCGACGCTCAGCTGATGCTGGGCGCTTCGGCGCCGCGGGCGACACCGGTGCGCAGCTTCACCGACTCGGAATAGGTCAGGCTGCGGAATCGCAACACCGGGTCCTCGGAAGGCTCGATGCCGTCGGTCACACGTAGCGGGTCGAACACGACGATGTCGCCGTCGTGTTCCCGCTCGGTGTCCAATCCGGTGATCTCGATGGTGCCGACGCTGACGGTGTCGGGGTTCTGCCACGGCGCGGAGGGGTCGACGGTCGAGTCGTTGGGTCCGGCGATCTGGACACGGTAATCGAACCGGACGGGTTCGGCGGCCAGTCGGGCTTTGAGTTCGTCGGTCAGGAAGTCCGGTTGTTTCTTGCGGGCGGCGAGCAGCGACAGATGCTGGACGCCGGCGACCGGGATCAGGTGGTAGCGGACGAATCGGCTGCTGCCGTCGGAGCCGGTCCAGCGGAAGGCGTGCAGACCGTGGTACTCGATCGTGGCGTAGCTCGCCGGGGTCTTGCCGGCGGCCGCGAGTATCGGCAGCGCTCGCAGCAGTGCCGGACGCTTGGTGAACAGGCGGGCGAGGCGGGCCGGCATGGTTGGACCGGGTCGCAGCGCCCGGAGCAGCTCGACGAACCCGTCGGGGGTGCTGGAGGCGAACAGCCGAGCGGTCTGCGTCGACACGTCGGTCGTCTTGCCGTCGGGAAGGGTGAATTTCACCGCGAGGCCGCGTACCCCCGCGGCGCCGTCGGGCTGCGTCGGGTTGCCCGATCCGTTGGAGAACCGCACCAGCGCCGGCACCGGCGAACCGTCGAGATGCGTTGCGCGGGAGAGCTTCGCGGCCTCCGGTGTGGCGGTGAACGTGCCGCGATACAGCGTGCCCTTGGCGTGCAACGCTCGGTGGCCGGGGCAGGCGCCCCCGGCGCCGCGGATCACTGCTATCGCGTCATCGGGAGTGACCGGCATTGCCGAATACTAAGCCGCCGGCGGCACTCTTACACGGCGAGCAGCCGGTACAAGCCGATCAACCCGACCACCACGATGGTGGCCCGTAGCGCACCCGGCGACAACCGCCGACCGTAGCGCGCACCCAGCAATCCGCCGATCAGCGAGCCCACCGCGATCAACCCGGCCACCGGCCAGCTGATCCGGTCCCAAGCCACCAACGTATAGCCCACCGCGGCAACGATATTCACAATCAGGGTGAGTAAATTCTTGGCGGCGTTCATCCGCTGCACCGATTCGGGCAGCAGGGCACCCATCACACCGACCAGCAGGATGCCTTGCGCGGCGGTGAAATAACCGCCGTAGATGCCGACGGCAAAGGTGCCCAGTACCAGCAATGCCATCCGGGTCGGGTGAGGTGCTCGGCGGAGCGCCCGGCACCTTCGGCACGCCGACGCGCCCAGGACTGGATCCACGGCCCGATCAACACCAGGATCAGGGCCAGGACCAGTAGCACCGGCACGATCCTGATGAACACCTTTTCGGGCAGGTGCAGCAGCAGGTAGGCGCCCAGCACGCCGCCGGCCAGCGACGCCGGGATCTGCCAGCGCAACCGGTCCCACTGGCCACTTAGTTCCCGGCGATACCCCCAGGTGCCCGACACACCGCCGGCGACCAGGCCGACCGCGTTGGACATGGTCGAGGTGACCGGTGGATAGCCCAGCGCAACCAGCGTCGGGAAGGTGATCAGGGTGCCGGATCCGACAAGCGCGTTGATCGCGCCGGCACCCAAACCCGCCAACCCGATCAACAACATGTGGGAAATGGACACTGGTGCACCCTAGTCGGCGTTGCAGAGACGGCGCTGTGAGGAAGCTGGCACCATGTTGGCTGTGCTGGAACTGATCGAGAAGGGCACCGTTTCACCAACGCACCCGGCGCCGCTGCTGTTCGTGCACGGCGGTTGTTTGTCGGCGTGGTGCTGGGACGAACACTTCCTCGATTTCTTCGCCGGACGCGGGTATCGGGCGGTCGCCGTGAGCTGGCGAGGCCATGGCGCCAGCAGCTCGCCGCGGCCGGTCAGCAAGTGCTCCATCGCCGACTATCTTCATGACGTGCGTTGGGCGGCCGACCAATTGGGCGGACGGCCGGTGCTCATCGGTCATTCCACCGGCGGCTTCGTCACGCAGAAGTATCTGGAGAAGCGCGGCGCGCCGGCCGCGGTGCTCCTCGCGTCGACGCCGACCCGCGGCATTTTCCCGTCGGCCGTGCGGGTCTGGCGCAAGGAGCCGTGGATCTCGGTGCGAGCCAACGGCATCGGACAGGCGCACGGCATCTTCAACACGCCGCGGCTGGCGCGGCAATTCCTTTTCAGCCCAACGACTCCCGAGACCCTCGTCGAGGAAGGAGCGCGGCGGGTCGAGCCCGACAGCCTGCGTGCCGTCTTCTTCGACCAGGCAGTCCGGCTGCCGCGACCGCGCCGGGTGAGCACGCCGATGTTGGTGCTGGGCGGCGAGCATGACGGGCTGATCAGCAACGCCGAGGTACGCGCAACGGCGCGGAGGTATCGAACCGAGGCGGAGATCTTCCCGGGCATGGGGCACATGCTGATGCTGGAACCGGGCTGGCCTCAGGTGGCCGAGCGAATCCACAACTGGCTGAGCGATCGGGGACTGTAGGACTTATGGGAGTCGATGCACGGCGGCGCGAGTGTGCCGTCAGCGTTCTGGGTGGTCCGACAACGGTCGTGGATATCGCCGGACGCCGGATCGTCATGGATCCGACCTTCGATCCGCCCGGGGTGCACGCCTATCTGACCAAGACCGTTGGCCCGGCGGTGACCGCCGATGCGCTCGGGCCGGTGGATGCGGTGTTGATCAGCCACGACCAGCATCCGGACAACCTCGACAACGAAGGCCGGCGCTGGGCGCTGGCCGCTCCCCTGGTGCTCACCCACCCAGGCGGCGCCTCTCGGCTCGGCCCGCCGGCGGTCGCAGTGGCGCCGTGGGAGTCTTACAACTTGCCCGGGGGTCTTGTCGCACAAGCGGTTCCGGCCGTACACGGCCCGGCCGACGGGCAACGAGACGCCAGCGGCCATGTCAACTGCGAGGTGACCGGCTTTGTGTTGTCGGGCCCGGGATTGCCCACCATCTACCTCAGCGGCGACAACGCCTCGATCGGCACGGTCAAGGAAATCTCCGACCGGGTCGGCCGCGTCGACATCGCGGTCCTGTTCGCCGGCGCTGCGAGCGTGGCGGCCAAGGAACGCGGGCGTCCGCTGACGCTCACCTCGGCGCGTGCCGCCGCGGCGGCCGAATTACTCGGCGCCACGCTGGTGATACCGGCCCATGTGGACGGTTGGGCTCACTTCAGCGAGGGGGCCGAGGAGTTTGTCGCCGCGTTCGACCGGGCCGGAATCAGCGGTGTGCTCGGGCTTGCCGCCCACGGCGAGTGGATCGACTGGATCGACCCGAGCACCCGCTGACGACGGTGATCAGTTTCCGGTGTACGGGATGTTGGGGACGTTGGGCAGGTGCGGGAGGTTGGACAGCGACGGCATCGGTCCACCCTGCTGGAACAGCTGAACGGCGGCGTCCTGCCCGTTGGCGTTAGCCACCCAGTCACGAACCATGAAGTACAGGTCCGTGCTGGCGCGGGTCGCCAGTTGAGCCGCCAGGTCGTACTTGGTCATGTTGGTGCCTGGGACGAGCTGGCCACCGCGCGGGGTGTGTGGGCCGTCCTTGTTCAGCGTGCTGTGGCATTCCTGGAAGCCGGGCGGCGGGCCGCCGGCCGGGCAGCCCTCAAGCGGGAACTGCTGGGCGAAGTCGATGCTGTAGTAGCCGGTGTGCAGGTCAGCCGGGAAATCCGCAGGGTTGCAGTTCGGGAAGATCGGCGGGGCGAGGCGGTCCAGCTGGCCGATGGCGATGTTGTCGTCGACCCAGTTGGAGTGCGCGTAAAAGTCCTGCTGGGTGTGCAACAGCGCCCCGAACGCGGCGCGGGCACCGGGGCCGTCGGCTTCGACGTTGCCGTTGAGCACCGACCCGCTCAGCACGACGGGCGAGAAGACGTCCCAGGCCTGGCGGGCCCGGTTGCAGATGTCAACCGGGTTGATCGAGTTGTCGAGGTGACGGAACTCGTCGGTGGCGAAGACGTCACTGCCCATGGCCCCGCCACCGGGCGGCGGGCCCACCAAGATCTGGTTGACGGCCAGCTGGCTGACCTGGTCTGCGGGTAGTGCGTTGCGCGTGATCGTCTCGTGGTACTTGACGTAGAAGGCCTGAGCCGGCGGTGCGTACACGACGAGAGATGTGACAGCGGCGAGGCTGGCCACAACCACGGCGAGGACGCCCAGCGGGTGCCTGCGGGATAGCGTCATGAGAGCTCCGTGCTAGTAGGGACGTGGGTAGTGCGCTTTTGTAGACGTTTCCTTATAGCCCTTACGAAATCAATAAAAACTCGCGATATCAGCATGGGTGAATACGGGAGTCGTTTACTGGACAAGTGCTGAATAGCGTCCTTCGACGGCAAACTTGACTAATGCTTGAGTGAAAAGCGTTGTTGCGCTTGGCTTAACCACCGGCGTGTGGCCGCCCGCAAATGACATTTTATAGGTGGTTGATTTGTCTTTTATGTGAGTGCCACGGCTTACACGTAAGACAATGTGGTTGTTCGGTACGTCTCCGTGGTGTGTGCGACCAAGTCCGCGAACTGCGCGCGCAGCGTCGCGGTGGCTTCTCCTACCGTCTTGTCGCAAAACCGGCAGTGGATGGTGAACAGCGCCTGCTCGCCTTCCTCGGGCCAGAACCGTCGGGGGCCAACCTGGGCACCGGGGTCGTATTGAACCGATTGATGTGCGGCCTCCCGCAGAATCCTGCCGACCGGGTGGGCCTGCGGACATTCAAGTTTCAGTGTGCCGATGCCTTCGGAAAAGCTCATGAATACTGACGCTAGGCCAAGGTGGCTGGTTGCGCTCGCGCTAGACGTCGGAGGTGGTGTACCTGGTCTTGACCGGCGGGGCGGCCAGCAGCGGAGGAAGCTGGGTTAGCTTTCCTTCGCCGGCCCGGAAGCGCCGGTAGGCCTCGTCGGCGTCGACCGACTCCCACAGTTCGTAGATCAGCCAGTGCGCGTCGTCGTCCTCATCGATGAGCACGTCCGTGCGCAGATTGCCGTCGAACGCCCGGGTATCCTGCAGCGCGCGCCCCATCAGCTCCCGCCCCGCAGCCACCTCCTCGGGCTTGAATCGGAGCTCGAGAATCACCGTGACCGACATCGTCGTCTTCCCTTCTGCGGCTCTGCGGCATGCGGACCAAGCGATCCTAGCTCAGGCGGTTTCCTAGCTTTCTAGCCGACGAAACCGGTTGTGCGGCGGGGAATCTCCGGCCGCAGGAAGACGTCGTTCAGCGTGACGGTGCGCAGTATGCTCGGGCTGTCCATAGGCCATACGATCGCAGCTGTGCAATCGAACTGCATTGTGGCACAACTATTTTCAAAATTACCGCTCAGTTTGTGGTCGTTCGGCTCGCGATCCCAGCGAGGCGACTCCCTAGGCTCAAGGCGCCAGTCCGGGCAGCCCGTCCGCGCCGAGTAGCTGGCCACCGTTGCCGCCGGAGCCGGGGCTGCCCTTGGTCGCGCCGGTCCCGCCGTTGCCGCCATTGCCGCCGTTGCCGAGCCCCACGGCAGATCCGCCGGTCCCACCG
>NZ_HG964936.1:1736491-1768304 GCF_000613245.1 Mycobacterium asiaticum DSM 44297 | reverse complement strand
GCCCCACCGGTAATGGAGGCGGCACCGCCGGCCCCACCGGCCCCACCGGACCCGAACAGCAGGGCGGCCCCGCCGGCCCCACCGGCCCCGCCGGTCTGGGAGCCGGTCCCAAAAGTCAGGGAGCTAGAGGAGTCTCCTCCGGCGCCGCCGGCTCCCCCCGGAGCCAATCAACCCCGCAGCCCCGCCGGCCCCTCCGCTGGCGCCGGCCGCACCCGACCCGCCGGCCCCGCCGTTGCCGAACAACCACCCGCCCGGCGCGCCCGGGGCCCCGGTCCCTGGGGCGCCGTTGGCGCCGTTGCCGATCAGCGGACGTCCGGTCGCGGCCAGGACGGACGCGTTGATTGTGTCGATCCAGCCCTGCAACGGTCCGGTGGCCGCGGCCTCGGCGGTTGCATAGGACTGCGCACCCGTGATCAGGGCCTGCACAAACTGGCGGTGATACGCCGCCGCCTGAGCGCTGAGCGCCTGATAATCCTGCCCGTACGCGGCGAACAAGCTTGCGATCTGCACCGACACCTCATCGGAGGCGGCGGCCAGCACCGTGCTGACCCGTATCGTCCCAGCCGTGTTCGCCGACCTCAGCGCTGAGCCGATGCGCGCCACCTCGGTGGCCGTTGCGCCCAGCGTTTCGGGCCACACGATCACAGCGGACATTCCGTACCTCCTGTAGCGAATTGACCTCGCCGGCAAACCGACGGTATCGCGGCTGGGCGGGCACGACTCAGGTTTGCCGGCATCTCATGTTCGTCAGGTATCGGCGGCGCGAGTGCCGCTGCGGCGAAGCGGTTTTTGAGTCTGAATCGCTTCATCCCACGACACCAACAAGCAACGTTGCCGCCTGTGTAGCCAGGCGAGTCCGCCCATTTGATCAACTGCGCTCTATCGGGGCGCTTACCGCTAATTACCGGTAGTTACCGGTGCAGCCCCTCAGCGGCGGATCTTTCGAATTCGTATGAGCGGCAATGGAGCGTGACCGGCTTCGGAGTAGCGCAGGCGCGCCTGATAAGGGCCGCTGTCGCGGTAGGTGGCTATCTCTGGCGCGGCATCGGCCACTACCGTCAGATTGGGTGGTCCCGGCTGGGATCGAACCAGCGACCTTCCGCGTGTGAAGCGGACGCTCTCCCACTGAGCCACGGGACCGGCGCCGAGAGGCGAACGACGTCGAACACTAGCACGATCGCCGCTGACGCCGACGGGGGCTCTTAGGCAGGCGCGCCCGGTACCAAGGGATTTGTGTGGGCCGGTTCACTGGACTATCGTCTTGCTTCGCACCGGACGACGATCTCGCCCGTTGCGCGCGGATGTAGCGCAGTTGGTAGCGCATCACCTTGCCAAGGTGAGGGTCGCGGGTTCGAATCCCGTCATCCGCTCGAGAGGTGCAAGAGGCATCAATCCCAGCGGTGGAGTGGCCGAGTGGTGAGGCAACGGCCTGCAAAGCCGTGCACACGGGTTCGATTCCCGTCTCCACCTCCAGTTTCGATCTCCAAGCGCGATTAGCTCAGCGGGAGAGCGCTTCCCTGACACGGAAGAGGTCACTGGTTCAATCCCAGTATCGCGCACCAGAGTTTTGCCGCCGGTTCGTGTATTCGGACAACCAGGCACTCCAAGGCGGCTGTGCTACTTTCCGCCCACCTATCAGCTCCACAATGAGGTGAAGAGATGGGCTTCGGGCAAGCGATCTCGACCGGATTCGTCAAATACTTCAATTTCAGCGATCGGGCCTGTCGATCCGAATTCTGGTATTGGAGCCTCTTCACGTTCGCAGTCGGCGTTCTGACCGCCATCATCGACGGGCAACTGGATATCCAAGTCACCAACGTGGTTTTCCAAGTGGTCACATTCATTCCAAGCCTGGCCATTGCCGTTCGACGCCTGCACGACATCGACAACTCGGGCTGGTGGGTGCTGATCGCCTTCCTCCCGATTCTCGGCTTCGCCGTTCTCGTGATTTTTTGGGCGATGCGGGGCACCGACGGATCGAACCGCTTCGGCCCGGATCCCTTGGCCGAGGACTCTTCCCCGCATCCGCAGTTCGGTGCTCCCGCCTAAGGACAACGCTCGACCCGTGCCGCCCTAGGCCCAAAGCGGTCCGGCTAGGTTCTAGACGTGAGCTGGACACGGTACGAGGGCAAAGCACCCGCAGACCCGGCCCTAGACGGCGACGCGCTGTGGGCCCAGCTCCAAGATCACATCCGCCTGCACAATCCGCATTACACGGACGTCCGGCTCCACAACGCCACAGCGACCGACGAATACGACACGTCGGTTCAGCCGGCACGGCGGTGGTACCTGGTCACCTATCTGGCCGAGGGCGCCTGAGATCGCGATCGCAATCAGACTCGGCCTGACTGACCACGCCGCCCGCGCCGACCCGAAAAACGTTGGTGCCCAGGTGATAACGGCCACGACTGAAGGTCAGCGCTGCTCGTCCTCGCGGGCTTTGGCTTCATCCTCAGCCTGCCGAAGATGGCTGTCGTGGGCGGCCTGCCAATGCTCGTCTGCCTTCTGCTGCAACAAGTACCGTGGCCCGTCATCACCGCGGATCGCGGCGCGCTGATACATGTTCGCCGTCCGCTCGTGTATTCGGGCCAACTCCTCGTGCCGATGGGCCGCAGCCAAGTGAGCCTGCCTGGCGCGTTCCATCGCATCCTCGGCGCGCTGCTGCGCCGCGACTGCCGACTCGAGGGTTGGTCGCTGACCGGCAGCCAGCTCCGCTCGGCGCTGGCGCAGTTCCTCTACCCGGCGTTCGACCCTGGCCGTCCGTTCCGCGAAATATTTATCCTCGGCGTGTTCCTCGCCCGCTGACCCAGTCACCGTCCTGCCATCCTCTGAGTCCGACTCCGGCGGAATTGACCTTGCCGGCACGTTCAAAACACTATGCCGAACGACGTCACTCGTCGACGTCGAGCGCTTCGCTGACGCGGGTGAGGAACTTGCTGAACTTCACCACCTCGGCCTGGCTGAATTCCGCGGCCAGCAGGTCGTCGATCTCAGCGAGTTTGGCCGAGGCACGCCGCCACGCCGCCCGGCCGGCCGCGGTGAGCCGCGCGTCGATGATCCGAGCGGAGACCTCCGACTGCGCCCGCTCGATGTAACCCTTCTGCTCCAGAGCGGTGATGAGTCCTACCATCGCCTGCGGCGTGACGAACACCGTGCGAGCGAGTTCCGCCGAGGACGCCTTGCGCATATGGGCCAGCGCCTGGATCACCCCGAACTGCGCCTTGGTCAGCCCGGTCCCCGCAGCTTCGCGTCGAGCAACCGGGCGGCCGCTCGCTCGGCGCGCTTCAACTCCCACGGCAGGTGGGCCACCGTGGGCTCGTAGTCGTCGTCTCGCTGGACTGCCATCGAGATCAACCCTAGCGGCGGTCGGCGGGGCTCGACGGTCACACCATCTCCATCAACCCGCGGTGCCCCCAGTAGGCGCCCGGCCGGCCCGCCACGAAATGCTCGGTGACCCAGGTGTCCGGGTCGATAACGCGTGGCTCCCAGGCGTACTCGATGTTCCAGCCCGACGGATTGCGAAAGTAGAACGACACCGAGTGGTCGTTGGGGTGCCGGCCCAGCGTGGTGGTGGTGAGCTCGTGGTCTAGGCACACGTCGTAGGTGGAACCGACGTCGTCGATGGTGTTGGTCTGCAACATCAGGTGCTGAATCTTGCGCGGCGCATTCGGTGCCGCGAAGAACGCCAGCGAATGATGGCGCCCGTTGCAGTGCAGGAAGCTGGCCAGCAGCCCCATCCGCGGAATCACCGTGTAGTCGCTGACCCCGAATCCCAGGACGTTGACGTAGAAGTCGCTCGCCTTCTGCACATCCGAGGCGTAACAGACCACATGCCCGAGCCCGTGCTCGCCGGTGTGAAAGCCCGAGAGCGGACGCGACGGCAGGAAGGTCGGGCCGAACATCGCCTCGTGCCCGTAGGCGAGTTCCATGCGGACTCCGCTGTAGGGACAGGTGAAGTAGACGAAACCCAGCACCCGGCGCAGATCGGCCTCACCCGGAGTGCCTTCCAGCACTTCGACTCCCGCGTCCGAGACGGCGGCAGCGGCCCGGTCCAGCGCCGCGCGATTGTTCACCTGCCATCCCGCGTAACTGATGTCGTCGATATCCGCGGGCGACACCACCAGTCGGTGATGACGGTCGTCGAACCGCAGGTACAGCGCGTGGTCGTCGGTGTCGGGCATGATCTGGTGCCCCAGTACCTTGCCCGCGTATAAGCGCCACGCGTCGAGGTCGGTGGCGCCGGCACCCAGGTAGGCGAGTTGATTGATGAGGCTCACGCTTATGCCCTTCTATGTCTCAGGAGAAACCCGGCGGCAGCGGCAGCCCGAGTACCTGCCTGCCCCAGTTCCCGTAGACGGTGTCGGTGTTGTAACCCATGTGGGCGGCGACGCCGTGCACGTCGCGCCAGGCCTGTTGGATGGTGTGCTGGTCGAAAAGCCCACTGCCGCCGCTGAATCGCATCGCGCGCTCGACGGCGTCGACGCACATCCGAACGGCAGTGGTGACGTCGCGGTTGGTGGCGAGGCGCTGTTCCAGCGTGGGACCCGGACCCTGCTCGATGAGATCGTCGAGCAAACCGGCGCGATAGAGCATCAACCCGCGCGCCGCCTCGGCGTGGGCCGCGACGGTGCCGACGTGAATGATCATCGGGTCGCTCAACTCGGGCAGGCCGGTGAATTTCGAGACCTTCTTCTTCGAGTAGCCGGCGAAGTCGCGCGCGGCGCGGCGGGCGATCCCGAGCGCCGTCGACCCCAGATAGCTCGAAAGTGCCGAGGAGAAGGACAGTTTGAAGATCGGTGAGAGGTTCGCCAGCGAACCCGGCGCCCGGCCCTCCATCACGTCGACGGGATCGACGGTGCGGTGGGTGGGCACAAAGGCATCGTCGATCACCACGGTGTTGCTGCCGGTACCGCGCAGCGCGCATGTCGACCAGGTGTCCTCGACGGTGTAGTCGCTGCGCGGCAGCAGGCACCAGCGCGGGGTCGGGGTCCCGCGCCATCCGCGGGCGGCACCACGATGCCGACCATCGCCCACGAACAATGGTCGGAGCCACTGGAAAACGGCCACCGGCCACTCACCCGGACGCCACCGTCACACGCTGACACGTCGCTGGCCTCGGCGGCGAACGACGACGACATCAACGCGTTCGGGTCCTCACCCCACATGTCGTATTGGGCTTCCAGGTCGAACACCGACCCCAACCAGAAGTGGCTGGCCAGCAGCCCGAACACCCAGCCGGACGCGCCATCGCCTTCGGCGACCGCGCTGACCAACTCGACGACGGCGCGGCTGCCCAGTTCCCGGCCGCCCCACCGAGCCGCCTGGTTCATCCGCAGCAACCCGCTGTCGACGAATTCGCCGATGGTCGCCTCGGGCAGTCGCCGGGCCTGCTCCCCCGCCAACCGCCGCTCCGAGACCGCGGCCGCCAGCCGTTCAGCCACCTGCCTGGCGTCGTCCAGAGACATCACCCGAGTCGATGTCACGTCACCACCTCCTGACCACCTCCTGCTAAAAGTTCTCCGGCCGGGCGGCCGCATCGATTCCGCCATCGACGACGAGCACGCTGCCGACCAGGTACCTGCTGCCCTCCGACAGCAGCCAGCACGCCGCGTCGGCGATGTCGGGCGGCTGCGCCCACCGCCGGATCGGCGCCGGGTTTTCGTCCATCAGCCGCGCGATCTCCGGGTCGGCCATGGCGATTTCGGTCATCGGCGTGACGGTGGTGCCCGGGGCGATGACGTTGACGCGGATGCCCGCCGCGATCCACTCCGGTGCGACCCGGCGGCCGAACTTCAGCGTCGCCAGCTTCGAGGTGTTGTAGGCGACGCCGTGGTCTCCGTGCTTGACGGTCAGCTCGATCGCGCGCTGCTCGTCGCCGGCCAGCATTGCCTCGCACGACTCGTCATCGACGGCCTGCACCATCGGGGCGATCGAACTCACCACCACCACAGCCGGTTTCGCCGCGGCGGCCAACTGCGGCCGCAGGGCTGCCAGCAGATCGACCTGCCCGAAATAGTTGACGCTGGTGAGCAATCCGATGTCGCTCACCGCCGGACCCACGCCGGCGTAGCCGATGTACCCGTCGACGACGCCATCCGAAGCGTCGGCGATGGCGTCGGCTGCCCGGAGGCGGCCGACCGGATCGGACAGGTCGGCCTGGATTTCGGCGCGCGCGAGGTCGACACCGATGACGCGTAGGCCGTCGGCCTCGAGCGCCTGCCTGGTAGCCAGCCCCAAACCCGATGAGCTGCCGGTGACGACGATCGTGCGGCTCACGCGCGGGTCCCCCTGTCCGCCAGCACTTTCTGATAGTCGCCGGGGCTGTTGATGGCCAGGTAGGAGCAGCGCCGGTCTCCGACATTGCGGATGCCGTGCGGCACGTTGGCCGGAACCATGACGGCCTGACCGACGCCGACGGTGACGGGCGGCCGGTCGCCGATGGTGTACTCCGCCTCACCGGCGACGATCACGTGCAAATGCTCGGTGACAGGATGGTAGTGAAAGTCGTTCTCCTGCCCCGGTTCCAGGTTCCACACCACGATGCCCAGCCCGTTGTCGGCGATGTTGGAGTACATCAACGCGACCACCGCCGAGTCGGGGTCGAACATCTGATAGGTGGCCAGATCCACGACCAGCGACTCCGGGCGGGTGGGATCGATCCGCGCGACCAGGTCCGGCACGAAGCGTTCGGCGGATTCCTTAAGCATGGACCGGCCCCTTTCGCTCCGCGGTTTCGGTGACTTCGCACAACTTTCGCCAGGCGGCCGCGTTGGCGAGCGCCGCGTCGCGCCACGCTTGGGGAAGGTCGGTGTACGGGGGGCGCGGCGGCCCGCAGCGGGTGTACCCGGCGGCGTCGATCCGGGCCTTCTCGAACTGCAAATTGTATTGCGCGAACAAGGAGAAGTCCGGAATCGACAGCGGCACGGTGTCGATCGCCTCCAGCAGCGCGATGGCCCGGTCGCGATCCCCGGTGGCCGCCGCAGCCATCGCCGCCACCCAGGGCTGCGGTCCCATGGCCGCCGAGGTCGCCCAGCAGCCGTGCCGATAATCGGGGAACGCCTTGTACGCTGCGGTCAACATGCCACCCTCGCCGTTGAGGAACGCAACCTGCTCTCCCGCCACGGCCAGCAGTTCCTCGGTCAGCGGGAAGCTCGTCTTGCACGCCACCACCGTCGGGCATCGCTGCGCGACACCGCGCCAGAATTCGATCGGGTACTCGAACTTGAAGAAGAAGCGGTTGGCGTACACCAGCACCGGCAGGTCCGGCACCGCCTCGGCCAGGTCGGCGTGGAAACCGACGGCGTTGTCCAGCGTCGGGGTCTGCCAGAGCGGCAGGCCGACGAACGCCCCTGCGAGACCCAGTTGCCGCACGACGCGCATCTGTTCGACGACCTCTTTGGTGCCCAGCGCGGTGGTCCCGGCCAGCACCGGGACCCGCCCGGCGGACGTCTGATTCACCGCGTCGTACAACTGCATCCGCTCGGCCCACGTGGTGGTGGCGCCTTCGCCGGTGGTGCCGCACAACCCGATCAGCCCCACACCGTCGCGGATCAGTTGTTCGGCCAGCCGGCAGGCCTCGTCGAGGTCGACGGTCGACTCGGGTCCGAGCGGATCGACGTCGGCGCGCATCGGCGTCGGCGGCAGGGCGAGTACCCGGCCCCGGAAATCTGCGGCGGTCAGCATCGGCGCTCCTTCGGTTTCAGCACGTCGGGGTCACGGCGAATCTCTCTGCGGGCCATCGCTTCCCAGAACCCCTCGAATTCGGCGACGCCGAGCGTCGTATTGATATCGGGCTGCAATTCCTTTGCCCCGCCCAGGCCTTCGACCAGGGCGGCGCGTTGGCATCGTTCCGCGAACGACACCGCGCGCAGGTGTGCCCGCGGCAGGTCCGGGCCAACGATGAACACGCCGTGGCCGGCGAGCAGCGCGATGTCCGCGTCGCCCATCGCTGCGACGGCATTGCTAGCCGCCTCCTCGGCGGCAACGGTCCCGCCGAACTCGTCGACCAGCACCACCCGGCCGCCGCCCAGTGCGCCGGTCTGATCGTGCACGCCCGGCACGCGTCGGGCATTGGCCCACACCGTCACCCAGCGTGGATGGTTGTGGATCGACACGACGACGTCGTCGCGGACGCGGTGCAGCGCAAGGTGCAGGTTTACCCCGGGGGCGGGCGGCCAGCGGCCTTCGAGCACGTTGCCGTCGCTGTCGATGCGCACCACGTCGTCGGGTCCGAACTCGTCCCACAGCAGGAACCATGGGTTGGTCAGCAGTGTGCCGTCGGGCTGCTTATAAGTGATGTGCCCCGCCAGGTGGTCGTCGTAGCCCTCATGCCAGAGGGTGCGGGCCAACAGCACCAGCTCCTGTTCGGGAGTCAGCGGCGGCAGCAACACGCCGGGCTCAGCAGTGAACATCGACGGGCACCTCCCCGGTCACCATCAGCTCGTAGCACCGGACGATGCGGTAGGCGGCGGTCAACACCGGCGCCGCAACGCCGAGCCGTGCTGCGGCGGAGACGAATTCGCCGAGGGACTCCTCCACTTCGGTGTGCCGGTGCCGCAGCAGGTCGTCGTGCATCGAGGGTCGGCCCCGTACACCCCGCTCGGCCATTCCCCGCCCTAGTGTCATCGCGCGCTGCACGGAGGCCTCGAAGTCATCAAGAGCGAACTGGCGGAACTGGGCGTACGGCGCGAAATAGTCGCGCGGGGTGTAGCCCTGGGCGCTGTAGACATTCAGCAGCTCGCCGGTCAATTGCACGTAGTATTCGGCGCCCGGCCTGGCCTGGAGGGCTTCGGTGATGGTGCGGTCGGGCAGGAAACCGACAGCGGTGATCGAGAAGGCGGCGATGAGCGCGGCCTGAAGCAGCTTCTCCCATTCCACCGCCCGGATGAATTCCGTTGCCACGGCGCCGAATCCCGCGCCGCGGAAAGCTGCGGCCAGCCGCTCGACCCGGGCCGAGAGGACGCCGTCGAGTTCGCCGAAGTAGAACGACACCGGCGCGGTTCCGGTGTGGTGCACGTGACCCGGTTCGACGAGCATCGCCGATTCGGTAGTCGAGGCGCCGATGACCCGGTCGGTTCCGACCCATTCGGCGAGGCGGGCGTCCTTGGTGACGCTGTTCTGCAGTGACAGGGCGACGTGGGCGCGTAGCGCCGCCGCTTCCGCCAGGGCCTTTGCCGTATCGGTGGTTTTGACGGTCAGCAACAGGTAGTCGAACTGTCCGGTCACCTCGGCCGGCGTGGACACCGCACCCAGCCGTACCGTGCCGAATCCGCGAATCCCCCCCACCCGCAATCCGTTTCGCCGGATCGCCTCGACATGGGCCGGGCGTCCGATCAGCGTGACATCGACGCCGACTTCGGCCAGACGCGCTCCGACAAGGGAGCCGAGGCCCCCCGCACCGAGCACGCAGATCCTCATCGGCTTTCGACCTTGGCGTCGGCGATGTCGTCCATCATGTCGCCGCGGTGCCCCCACAGTTCACCGCGGCCGGTGTAAGTCCGTGCCACCCAGGTCGCGTCATCGACTTGGAGTGCCTGCCAGCCGAGTTCCATGTTGAAGCCGGACGGATTCTGCACATAGAACGACAGCGTCGGGTCGTTGAAGTGCTGGCCCAGGGTATTGACAATCGGTATCTGCAGATCCATGACCCGGTCGTAGGCCTTGCCGAGATCCTCGAGGCGGCTGACCTCCAGCATCAGATGATTCGGACCGGGCGGCATCGGCAGGTCGAAAAAGCCGATGCTGTGGTGGCGTGCCGTGGCACGCATGAAGACGACGGTGTTGGGACCCCAAGCGAACCGGTCGGTGAGCCGGAACCCCATGGCGTCGCGGTAGAACGCCTCGGCCTCGGGAGCCGACGCGACCGCGTAGAACACATGGCCGATCCCGAGCGGCCCGGTCAGGAACTCCTGCACGCCAACGGGTGAGCGGAACGGCTCCTCTTCCACCGTTTGGCCCCAATAGATCTCGTGGTGATTGCCCCACGGGTCGTCAAAAAATGCCAGGCCCGACACACCGCGGCGGGTGCGCAGTCGATCGTCGGCGGCCTTGACCGCGACACCGTGCGCCTCGAGGTGCGTGACGGCGGCACTCAGTGCGACGTCGTCGGCCACCTCCCATCCCGCGGCGACCTGCCTGTCGCGGTCCGCGGGTTGCACGGCGATGCGCCAGCTTCGTTCGTCCAGGCGTAGCCATAGCGTGCCGTCGGGTTCGGCGGCGGGTGGGCCGCCGGCGGGCATCATGCCGAACGCGTCCACGGTCAGCTCCCGCCATGCCGCGATGTTGGTGACGTCGTACACGACGTAACCGAGGCCGCGCAGGTCGATGGTCACCGCAACACCGAATCCAGCCAGGCGGCCGTAAGCGCGAGCATTTCGGGCCGGTCGAATGCCGGGTCCTCGTGGCCGGCTCCGGCCACCGACAGCAGCGTGCTGCGCACACCCCCGCGACCGAGCGCGTCGTGCAGTGCGGCCGACTCCGACGGCGGCACCATCCGGTCCCGATCACCGTGCGCGATCAGGAACGGTGGGCCACCAACAGCGCCCGCGGCCCGCACCAACACCGACGACGCCGCCGGCGCGCCGGCCACGTCGGCTAACCCGAGGACGGCCGCCTCGAACGGCGGGAACATGATCTGGCGCTCCAGCGGGCTGCGCGCACCCGATGAGGCGAGATCGGCAGGGGCGAACCAGACCACGGCGGCCTGCACCGCGCTGGACGGGTCCGCGTCGAGGGCAGCCATGCTGGCCAGGTACCCGCCCGCCGAGGCGCCCCAGACCCCGATCCGTTCCGTCGACAATCCGTAGCCGCCGCCATTGGCACGCAGCCAGCGCACCGCCGCCTTCATGTCGTCGAGCTGCGCCGGGAACAGATAGCGCGGCGCGTGCCGGTAGTTGATCGACGCGACCGCCACCCCGCGGGAGGCGAGCCCGCGCAGCCGGGTGGACTCGGCGTCGGACTTGTCGCCGAACTGGAAGCCGCCGCCGTGCGCGTACACCACCAACACAGGATCGGCGGTGGCCGGCAGATACAGGTCCAGGCACAGGTCGACACCGTCGACGGTGGCGTAGCTCAGGTCGCGCAACGCCTTGACCTCAGACACTGGCCTGCTCCAGCGCCGCCAACCGGACCACCGGCGCCACCTGGGTGCCCAGCAGTTCGTAGCTGCGAGCCACCGCGTCGCGAGTGAAAGCCGCGTAGTCGCACCAAGCGGCGAAGGTGCCGAAGCCCCCTTCACGGCACTGCTCGATGATCTGTTCGGCGACCGTGGCGGGTGCGCCGATCAGGTAGTCGTCCGGGTGGGAGAGCATCGCCGCCACGTTGGGGTCGGCGGCCTCGCCCTGCCGCAGCACTCCCAGTTGCGTGAGATCGGCGGCAGCCTCGGCCAACTCACGCGCTTCGGCGTCCGATGGGGCGACGAACACGCGCCGACGCAGCGCGAGCATCTCGGGTCCCGACGGCGTACCCGCCTCGCGTGCCGCGACGCGGTATGCCTCGGAGATTTGCGCCGCGAACGGCCGCGGCAGCCAGCCGGTGCAGATCCGCCAGCCGCGCCGCGCCGCCCACTGCGCCGAACTCGCCGACATGATGGTCGTCCACACCGGGCGCGCCGGACTGCCTTGCAGCCGTGGCACTATCGGCACGTCGACCAGGTTGTGGAACTCGTCCCGGTGCGTGACATACGGTCCGGCGAGACCCTTCTCGAGCAGATCCGCGGCGCTGTAGTAGCGAGGGCGGATGTGCTCGGCAGGCAACCCCGCCTGCACGGCTTCGTCGTCACCGGCTCCCGGCCCGATTCCGATCTCGAACCGACCGCCCGACAACATATCCAGCATCGCGCATTCCTCGAGGAAGCGGCGGCCGTCGTGCAGGGGCAGCACGCTGCCCATGATGCCCAGTCGGAGCTTGCTGGTACGAGCCGCAACCGATGCGACCACCAGCTGCGGGGACGGCGCGATGAAGATCGGGTTGAAGTGGTGTTCGGCGTAGAAGACCCCGTCCAGCCCCCATTGTTCGAGTTTGGTGGCCAATTCCACGTACCAGCTGTAGGTCTGGCGGCATGCGTCCACGGTCAGGTCCTCGGGTGCGGGAGCGCCACCGGAGGTGAAGATGTTGAACGCCCACACGTCGATTGCCATGCCCACCTCCAGATACCGTAAAGACCTTTATATCAATTTGTTGATGGTATGGGAACCGCTGACCGCGCCCATTCGGCCAGCGTCAGCTTGTCCACCTTGTTGGCCGCGTTCAGCGGCAACTCCTCGACCAGCACCACCCGGCGCGGTACCTTGTAGTTGGCCATATGCGTTCGCGCCCAGTCGATCACTTGATCGGGACCCAGCGATGCACCCGACGCGGGCACCACGAACGCCGCGCCTACCTCGCCGAGCCGCTCATCGGGAACCCCCACCACCGCGGCGCGGGCGATACCGGGATGCCCAAGCAACAGGTCTTCGATCTCGGCGGGATAGGCATTGAATCCCCCGACGATGAACATGTCCTTCTTACGGCCGGCGACCCGCAGCCGGCCGTGAGGATCGGCGATGCCGAGATCGCCGGTATGCAGCCAACCGAACTCATCGATCACCTGGGCGGTCGCCACCGGATCGTCCAAATAGCCTCGCATCACGTTGAATCCACGCACAACGATTTCACCGAGCTCGCCCGGCGGCAGCGTCGCGCCGTGCTCGTCCACGATGCGCGCCTCGACGCCGTCGATGACGCGGCCCGACCAGCGCGCGATTACCTCCGGTGCGTCGTCGGGCGAGCTCACCGACACCACCCCGCTCGACTCGGTCAGCCCGTACGCGGTCAGCACCGTCTCGAAGATGTGGTGGCGGCGCAACCGGTGGATCAGTTCGACCGGGATCTCCGCGGCGCCGGTCACGGTGAGCCGCAACGAGGAAAGGTCGCAGTCGCGGCGCTGGTCGAGCAGCGACTGCAGCAACGTCGGCGGCCCGGGCAGCACGGTGATACGTTGCGTGGCAATGAGTTCGCCCAGCCGATTGGCGTCGAACACCGCGACCGGCAGGATCATCGCCCCGCGCATCAGGCAGGCCAGAAAGCCCGCCTTGTAACCGAACGAGTGAAAGAACGGGTTCACAATCAGGTACCGGTCGCCGCGGCGCAGCCCGATCGCCTCGGTGTAGATGCCGAAGCAGCGCAGATTCTGACCGTGGGTGGTCGCAACCCCCTTGGGCCGGCCCGTAGTGCCCGAGGTGAACAGGATGTCGGCGTCGTCGTCCGGGCCCACCGCGTCGATGGCGCTTAGCACGGCGGCGCGCGGCACGGCCTCGCCCGCGTCGAGGAACTCCCGCCACGTCCGCGTTCCGGGTCGCAGCGCCGGACCGCTCAGCACCACCACGGCGCGCAGGTCTGGGAGTTCCTCGCCGCTGTCGCGCAGCATCACCTCGTAGTCCGTGCCGAGAAAACCGTTGACCGTAACCAGGACCCGGGCCCGGCTGGCCCGTAGCACGTGCGCCGCCTCGGCCGCCTTGAAGCGGGTGTTGACGGGGACCAGCACCGCCCCGGCGCCTTGGATGCCCAGCGCCGCGGTCAGCCAGGCACCGCTGTTGGGTGCCCAGATCGCCACCCGCTCACCGGGCGTGATGCCGGCCGCCAGCGCGGCGGCCGTGGCCGCCCTGACATCGGCCGCGAGTTGGATGAAGGTGCGCCGGCTGTCACCCTCGACCAGTGCCACGTCGGCTCCGAAGCGACGGGCCGCCTGCTGGGCGAGTGCCGGTGCACTGCGCCAGTGCACGTCGTACCGCTTACTGATCACGGGTCGGTGCCCACCACCGTCGGTCGGAAGGGTCCGGCGAACAGAACACGGCCGACACCGGTTACGGCGTCAGCCAGCGGAGCGAAGGCCCGGTCCCAGCCCGCTGCCGGATCGTCTTCCAGGAAGCAGGTGACCATCAGCCGCTCCCCCACGCCCGCCACCTCCGGCGCCGCCGGCGGCCACCACGGCTCCTTGGGGCGTGGCGCGAACCCGATCGCCGACGCGACGGCGCTGCCGGCCCATCGATCGCCGGCATAGGCACCGAACAGCCAGTCTCCCAACGCGTCGAGGCTCACCTCGGGTGCCCGCTCGAGGACCAGCCACACCAGCCCCCGGTAACCGTGGGCCAGCGCGAGGAACGGCGGCACACCGTCGTGGTCCCGTGTCCAGATGGCGACCCGGTCGTAGGTGGTGGCGGTCTGCACCGTCTTGTGCTCGTAACGGCTGGCGCCGGTTAGATTCTCGGCCACCCAATGCTGCTGGTCGGCGAGGCGGTCCTGCTGGATCCAGTAGAGCGTCAGATAACGGCCGTCGGTGAGCGGGCCGAAGGGCCCCGAGCCGAACCGAAGCGCCTTGAGCTCATCGGAGGCGACCCAGCGCGCGGCGCCGATGGTCCACGGCGCGAGAATGCCGCCGACGTACATGTGGTCGCGCTCGTACCAGCGGTTGAAGTCGCGCTCGTGTCCCGGCAGCGGCTCGTGCAGCGCGAAGACCGCGTGGCCGACGTCAACCGGTGCGCCCATGATCAGTGGTAGATAGTGGTTCGTTCACTGGTGCGGACCACCTCGCCCCGTTGGTTGGACCACACCGCCCGGTCGACCAGGAACAGCATGGTGCCCAGCCGGCCCTCCTTTTCGTACGCACTGACCAGCGTCACCTCCGAACTGATCACGTCCCCGGGCCGAATGGGTGCCCCATACCAGGTCCGTTGGCCGCCGTTGAGACCGCGGCGGCCCGGTTCGGTGCCCATGCCCCGCATCCACGGGTAGGCCTCCGGGTGGAAGTCGGGGTGCCAGGCGTAGGGGTTGAAGTCGCGCGGCGCGACCAGTCCGCCCCAGGGGCCGAGCGCGGCGACGACAATGTCGAACTGGTCGGCCGGTGGGGGTTCCGGATACCAGATAGCCTGCGCCCAGCGCCGAATGTCGTTGGCGTCCACCGGGAGTGACTCAAGGACCGGTAGCGGCCGACCGAGCCAGCCGATGGTCTCGGGGTCGAGGTAGACACCGGGCGCGCGGCCGGTGTCTACCGAAGGCGCCGGGACACCAGGCATGGCGGGCGGCCCGTCGAACCACACCACCTCGGCGGTGGCGGGGGTGGTTTCGGCACCGTCCTGGTTGCGCACGCCGAGTTCAAGCACCGAGAGTTGCAGTCCGTCGCGCTCGGCGGAGTCGACGACCTGGCCCCATACCGTCAGTTCGTCGCCGGGGAAGTTCAGCGCGCGGAACTGGCAGCTGTACGAGGCGATGTCACCGCGACCGTCGATCCAGCGATGCAGCGCCGCATGCTGATAGCCGACCCGCAGATTGCCCATGCCGAAGATGTCGGGCTGGCCGGCGGCGCGAGCGGCCTCGACCGACATGTGCACATCGATGAACTCGTCGTTGACGGCGGCGTAACGGTTCCAGTGTGGCAGGTCCGTGACGCGGGAAAACGGCGCGAGGCTGACACCCGGCGCCGGACGGATACATTCGGAAGTTGACATCAAGACATTGATATACCAGGCTCGGCATCGAACGCAAGGAGGCGGACGCACATGACCACCACCCGGCCGGCGGCGTTCATCGTCGATGCGGCCCGCACCCCGGTCGCCAAGCGCAACGGCGGGCTCAAAGATGTCCATCCCGCCGACCTCGGCGCACACATCATCCGAAACGTGGCCGACCGCAACGACTTCGACCCGTCAGCGGTGGACGACGTAATTCTCGGAGTGTGCGATCAGCTGGGTCCGCAGGCCGGTGATGTTGCCCGCACCTGCTGGCTGGCCGCCGGTTTGCCCGACGACGTCCCGGGCGTCACCGTCGACCGACAGTGCGGGTCGTCCCAGCAGGCCGTGCACTTCGCAGCCCAGGCGGTGATGAGCGGGACCCAGGATCTGGTGATCGCCGGCGGTGTGCAGAACATGAGCATGATCCCGATTTCGGCCGCCTACACCGCCGCGGAGCGGTGGGGCCTGTCCGATCCGTTCAGCGGCAGCGCCGGCTGGACGGCGCGGTACGGCGCCGAGGAGGTGTCCCAATTCCGGGCGGCCGACCTGGTGGCCGAGAAGTGGCAGCTGACCCGCCCCGAGCTCGACGAGTACGGGCTCGAAAGCCACCGCCGGGCAATCCATGCCATCGATCACGGCTGGTTCGATCGCGAGATCGTGCCGCTGGCCGGCGTCACCGCCGACGAGGGCCCGCGCCGCGACACCTCACCAGAACGCATGTCGGCGCTGTCGCCCCTGCGGCCCGGCGGCACGGTGACGGCCGGTCACGCGTCACAGATCTCCGACGCGGCCAGTGCGGTGCTGATCGCCTCCGAGCGGGCCGTCGCCGACCACGGGCTGACGCCGCGTGCCCGCATCCACCACCTCGACGTGCGCGCCGACGATCCGATCCTGATGCTCACCGCGCCGATCCGCGCCACGCACCGCGCGCTGAGCCGCTGCGGGCTGTCGATCGAGGACATCGACCTGATTGAGATCAACGAAGCTTTCGCCCCGGTGCCGATGGCGTTCACCCGGGAACTGGGTGCGAACCCGGCCGTTGTCAACGTCGCCGGTGGCGCCATCGCGCTCGGACACCCGATCGGCGCGACCGGTACTCGCCTGCTGACCACGCTGCTGCACGCGCTGGAACGCACGTCGGGCCGCTACGGCCTGTTGACCATCTGCGAGGGCGGCGGCCAAGCGAACGTGACCATCATCGAACGAATCTGAAAGGAGATCGCCGCGTGGGTATTTGCGACGGACGCGTCGTCATCGTCACCGGAGCGGGACGGGGCATCGGCGCCGAGCACGCTGTGGAGTTCGCTCGGCAGGGCGCCCGAGTCGTCGTGAACGATCTCGGCGGCGCCCCGGACGGCACCGGCAGTGACAGCGATCCGGCCCACCAGGTCGTCGAGCGGATCACCGCACTCGGCGGCGAGGCCGTCGCCAATACCGACGACGTCACCGACTTCGACGCCGCGCAGCGCCTGGTTGCCACCGCCCTCGACACGTTCGGCCGGCTGGACACCGTCGTCAACAACGCCGGCATGCTGCGCGACCGCATGTTCGTCAACATGAGCCCGCAGGAGTGGGACGAATCCATCCGGGTGAATCTGCGCGGGCACTTCTGCGTCAGTAGGCACGCGGCGGCGTACTGGCGCGATGAGTTCAAGGCGGGAAATGCCGCCAGCAACGGAGGCGCACGCATAGTCAACACCTCGTCCGGCGCGGGACTGATGGGCAACATCGGGCAGGCAAACTACGCCGCCGCCAAGGCCGGTATCGCCGCGCTGACCATCGTTCAGGCCGCGGAACTGGGCCGATACGGCGTGACCGCCAACGCCATCGCGCCCTCGGCCCGCACCCGCCTGACCGAGCAGGTGTTCGCCGACATGATGGCGCAAGTCGCCGACGACGCCTTCGATGCCATGGCACCGGAAAACATTGCCCCGCTTGTCGTTTGGCTGGGCAGCAACGAGTCCGCCGATGTCACGGGCCGGGTTTTCGAGGTCGAGGGCGGCAAGATCTCGGTAGCCGACGGGTGGCAGCACGGGCCGCCGACCGACCTGGGGCGGCGATGGGATCCCGCCGAAGTGGGACCGACGGTGCGTGACCTGATCGAGAAGGCGCCGCCGCCGGCGCCGGTTTACGGGACAGTCTGAGATGGCAACCGACAACGAGTTCGACGTCGTCGTGTTGGGATCCGGTGCCGCCGGGCTGGCCGGTGCCCTGCGCGCGGCGCTGCTCGGGCACAGCGTGGTGGTGCTGGAGAAAAGCCCGACGTGGGGCGGCTCGGCGGCGATGTCGGCCGGCGCGGTGTGGGTGCCGAACAACCCGATGATGGGTCAGGTCGCCATCTCCGACTCCGACGAGGACGCGTGGGCCTACCTGGAGGCGGTGACCGACGGACAGGTGCCGGCCGAGCAGCGACGCGCCTTCATCGACGGCGCCAACCGCATGATCGCCACCTTCGAGGCCGAGACCGACGTCCGGTTCGAACCGGTGCGCGAATATCCGGATTACGACGGCTTCCAGCCGGGCGCCAAGCCGGGTGGCCGTCCGCTCGAACCGCTGCCGTTCGACGGGAACCGACTTGGCGAGGACTTCGCTACCCTGCATCCGTGTTATCCGGGCGAGCTCATTTTCGACCGGTTCATGATGCGCCTCGCCGAGGCGCGGGCACTGATGCAGCCCGGCATCAAACCCAAGCTCGGACTGCTCACCGGGCTGGGTCGTTATGCCCGGCGACGTGATGCGCGGCGACGGTGGCACGGACGCGACCCGTACCTGACGCTGGGGCAGGCGTTGATGGCCCGACTACGCAGCGAGCTGAAGAGCCGCGGGGTGCCGGTGCTGCTCAATATCACGGTGCGGCAATTGATTACGGCACACGATCGGGTCGTCGGTGTCGAACTGGACTCCGGCCGGGCGATCCGGGCGCGCAAAGGCGTGCTGGTGGCCACCGGCGGGTTCGAGCGCAACGACCTGATGCGCAAGCGCTATCAACCGCTGCCCGTCGACGCCCGCTGGACCGTCGGCCATGAGGGCAACACCGGCGACGGGATTGTGTTGGCCACGCAGGTGGGCGCCGATCTGGACACTGCCACGATGGACAACTGCTGGTGGACGCCCGCGGTACTGCCGCCGGGCGAGCCGACCGCGTGGGTGCTGGTGATCGAAAAGAGTTTGCCGTGGAGCCTTTTCGTGGATCGAGATGGCCGGCGCTTCGTCAACGAGGCCAGTAATTACAACAACATCGGTAAGGCAATGTATGCGGCACACCAAGCGACCGGCAAGGCCATTCCGGCCTGGATGATCTTCGATGCCAAGTACCGCAGGAAGTTTCCGATCGGTCCGGTCAAACCAGGCATGCTGCAACCGGACCGCCTCGTCCCCGAACGGCTACGGCCCGGGCACGGCTGGCTGCACAAGGCCGACTCGCTGGAGACGCTCGCGGCCCAGATCGGCGTGCCCGCCACCGACTTCACCGCGACCGTGCGGCGGTTCAACGAATTCGCTTGTCGCGGAACCGATCCCGACTTCCATCGCGGCGAGACACTCAATGATCTGCACTACACCGACCCCCGGGTCAAGCCCAACCCGTCGCTCGGCCCCCTGGACAAGGCGCCGTACTACGCGGTGCAGGTGGTGCCCGGCGACCTCGGCACCAAGTCCGGGCTGCGCACCGACACCTGCGGCCGCGTGCTGGCCGCCGACGGCGCACCAATCGCCGGCTTGTATGCGGCGGGCAATACGACCGTCAGCGTGATGGGACCGTGCTACCCCGGGGCGGGCGGCACCTTGGCGCCGGCCATGACGTTCGCCTTCCTTGCCGTCGAAGCGATGGTGTCCGACATCGTCGCGGCAACGTCCACCTAGGAGCTCCGCCATGCCGAAACCAAACCTGCCCCCGGGATTCGACGTCACCGACCCTGACATCTACGCCGAACGCCTGCCGGTGGCCGAGCTCGCCGAATTACGCAGGGCCGCGCCGATCTGGTGGAACGAACAGCCGATCGGCAAGGGCGGCTACAACGACGGCGGCTTCTGGGTGCTGAGCAAGCATCGCGACGTCAAGGAGGTGTCGCTGCGCAGCGACGTGTTCTCCAGCTGGCAGAACACCGCCATGTCGCGGCACCGGGACGACGCCAGCCGCGAACTCATCGAGATGCAGCGCTTCGTGATGCTGAACATGGATGCCCCACATCACAGTCGGCTGCGCAAGATCGTCTCGCGCGGATTCACCCCGCGCGCCGTCGGCCGGTTGCGCGACGAACTGAATCAACGGGCACAGAACGTCGCCAAGTCGGCCGCGGCCCAGGGCTCGGGGGACTTCGTCGAGCAGGTGGCCTGCGAACTGCCGTTGCAGGCCATCGCCGGGCTGCTCGGGATACCGCTCGAGGATCGGATGAAGATCTTCGACTGGTCCAATCAACTGGTCGGCGACGTCGACCCCGAGTATGGGAATGCCGACAGCCTCACGGCCTCAACACAATTGATTGCCTACGCGATGGAGATGGCGGCCGAGCGCACCAAGAACCCGACCGAGGACATCGTGACCAAGCTCGTGCAAGCCGACATCGACGGCGAGAAGCTGTCCGATGACGAATTCGGCTGGTTCGTACTGATGCTGGCAGTCGCGGGCAACGAGACCACCCGGAACTCCATCACCCAGGGCATGATGGCGTTCACCGAATTCCCCGAGCAGTGGGAGCTGTTCAAGCGCGAGCGCCCGGAAACCACCGCCGACGAGATCGTGCGGTGGGGCACCCCGGTCACGTCGTTCCAGCGCACCGCGCTGCAGGACGTCGAATTGTCCGGCGTCACTATCAAAAAGGGCCAGCGCGTGGTGATGCTCTACCGCTCGGCCAATTTCGACGAAGAGGTCTTCGAGGATCCATTCACGTTCGATATCACCCGGAACCCCAACCCACACCTGGGTTTCGGAGGGCGCGGCGCGCACTATTGCATCGGCGCCAATCTCGCCAGGATGACCCTGGGATTGATGTTCGGCGCGATCGCCGACCACATGCCCGATTTGGCGCCGCTATCCGCACCCGAACGGTTGCGCTCGGGCTGGCTCAACGGCATCAAGCACTGGCAGGTCGACTACACCGGAAAGTGCCCGGTGCCGCACTAAACTTGGGATCGGTAGCGAAGCGTCTTTCTTCTACTTGTTGCAACGACCACGCGGCCGCCGAGTATCGGCGTGTAGATAAGGAGCAGGACAATGAAGCGGATCTTCACCGGAGCATTGCTGTCGGGCGCGCTGGGCCTGGCGAGCCTGGGCGTGGGTGCGGGCAGCGCTCAAGCCGACCCCGGCACGGGCATCTGCAACCAACTTGCCATGTGCAGCTACGTCTGGTGCCCGGGCAGCCCGCTGCCTATGCCGGATGTGGTGTGGGACATGAACGTTTGCCACCACTACTACGGCGGCAGCCTCGGTCATCCAGGAACCGAGGGCGGCATCCCGGTGGGCGCCCACATCCTCGAGGGCGACCCCTCGCCGGCCAACACCTGCATGGGCTCCCCCATCTGCCTGCCGGGACTGTAAAGCGCGAGGCTTTGGAACTGGGGACACAGCTCGGCCACCGCCGAAAACAGCTCCAAGTTCTGGGCCGAGCTCAGTAGCGGGTCGGCCACGCACGGCATGATTGTCATCAACACGAGCGACCGGTTCAAGCGTCGCACCGGTCTGGGGCAGGAGGTATCCCGGGTGGTTACGTTGTTGGTCCTGCTGGTGTTCGGCGCGGTCGCCATCGCCGGTGTCGCCGCGGTGATCGTCGTGCTGGTCCGGCTGGCGGACTCACCCAAGACAGAGTCCTACGTGCCGCACGGTTGGCCCGCTGTCCCTGCGACCGCGCCGGGTTGGTATCCCGACGCCAGCGATCCCACACTGCTGCGGTACTTCGACGGCCGGCAGTGGACGTCGGCTACCCGGCCAGCGACTCAATGACTTTGACCAATTCGCCGGGCGCCTCCCAGTTCAGCGCATGCCCCGCGTCGGGCACGGTGACCAGTCGGGCACCGGGAATGCCGGCCGCCATCCGGCGCGAGTGGCTTGGCGGAGTGGTGCGGTCCGCGGAGCCGACGATTACCACTGTAGGCACGGTGATTTCACCCAGGCGCGGGTAACGGTCTTCGCGGGAGAAGGCCCGCACGATCGGCAGTAGCGGCCCGTGCTCGTCGACGTGCTGCACGAACCCCTCGGTGAACACCGCAACCATCGCCGGCGACGGCCGTGTCCCGCACTGCGCCGCGCCGAACAACAGGGCAATGGTCTTGTTCCGGATCAGCCGCTGCAGGATGCCGTACTGCAGCAACGGGATCTGCACCTTGTTCTGCGGCGCGCCGTCCATCACCCGGCCGGCCCAGGTGGCGCACAGCACCACCCCACGCAGCCGCCGCGCGAAACCGGGGTACTCCAGCAGCGCGCGGATTGTCACGAAGCCACCCATCGAGTGTCCGATCAGCACGGCGTCCTGGACGTCGAAGTGCTCGAGCACCGCGGCGAGGTCCGCGGCCATCTGCTCCGATCCGATCCCGTCGGAACCGAGCGTGGATTGGCCGTGGCCGCGCTGGTCTAGCGCCACCATTCGGAAACCCTTGGCCAGCAGGTCATCCCAGACGACGTTCCATTCCGCGAGGGTGACGGTGTAGCCGTGCACGAGCACCACCGTCGGGCCTTCGCCCGCCGTCAGCGCGCGCAGGACCGTCCCGTCCGGACGACTGATGCGGACTTCCTCACCTTGTGGTTCAGCCAGAAGCTGTTCGCGGGTAAAGGGATCCGGGTTGCTCTCGATCCGCTTGACCAGGGCCCGCGCCCCGCCCCAACCCAACAACCCCGCCGTTGCCAACGCCGCGCCCGCGGCCAGCCCTGCTCTCATCGAAGCCTCCCGACGCTCGGCGGTATCGGCTTCGAGTTCTACTCGCTGCCTTTCGCCGGCAATTTCCCGGGGCAGTAGACGCCCGCGGCGATAGCGGTGAACCTCGCGGCGTTCACCTGCGACAGACCCGGGTTTCCGTCCTGCAGCACCTGGACCACCTCGATGCCGGACTTGCCGCCATCGGCCAGCGTGCAGACCGTCTTGCCGGCGGCGATCGCGCTCTCGGGGTCCTTGTAGGTGATGCCGGCCGCGTCGAGTGACACCAGGAACGCTTGATCCTGATTCGCGTCAGCTCGGGCCGGCGCGGTCAGTCCGATCGCCCCGACCGCCATAGCCGCGCTGGTCAGGGTAAGCAGGAGCCTCATAGCTCTCAGATGGTCGCAGAGCACGGGCCGACGCGCATCTCGAAACGGGCCGTCAACCAGAAGTTGACATCGCCCAGGTCGTCAACCTAACGTTGACGCCATGGTTCAGCCGACTCCCATCGCCCATCCCGTCCGCCTGGATGAGCTCATTGACGCCATCAAGCGGGTCCACAGCGACGCGCTCGACCAGCTCGCCGACGCCGTCCTGACGGCCGAAAGCTTGGGTGAGGTCGCCGATCATCTGATCGGGCACTTCGTCGATCAGGCGCGTCGCTCGGGGGCCTCCTGGACCGATATCGGCAAAGCGATGGGAGTCACCAAGCAGGCCGCGCAGAAGCGGTTCGTCCCCAAAGCCGATGCTGCCCCGCTGGACCCAGAGCAAGGGTTCGCCCGGTTCACCCCGCGGGCCCGCAACGCGGTGGTCGCTTCACAGAACGTCGCCCACGACGCCGGCAACACCCAGATCACCCCCGACCATCTGCTGCTGGGCGTGCTCAGCGACCCGGCCGCGCTCGCCACCGTGCTGCTGCAGCAGCAGCAGGTCGACACCGACGCGCTGCGTCAGTCCGTCGCATTGCCACCGGCGGCATCCGAAGTGCCCGCGCTGATCCCGTTCAGCGGGCCGGCCCGCAAGGTACTGGAATTGACTTTCCGCGAGGCACTCCGCTTGGGCCACAACTACATCGGCACCGAGCATCTGCTGCTCGCCCTGCTTGAACTCGAGGACGGTGCCGGACCGCTGCACGGCGCCGGTGTGGCCAAGGAACGCGTCGAAGCCGATCTGGTCGCCGCGCTGGAGTCGATCGCCGGCGCGGCAAACGAGACCTGAGACTGCCAACCCCTCCCCTTGTCTTCGCCGGGTGTGTAATCATGCGAAGGTCCGCAGCACCGGCAGCCCAGGAGGCAAAGATGCACCGCTGGCTGATCGTCCTTTGCGCGTTCCTCGTCAGCGCGGTGGGCATGCTGTCGGTCGACGCCGCGATCCCGCGCGCCCGGGCCGGCGACGCACCGATCGGACACCTCGGCGACACGCTGCGCATCGACACCGGCACGTATGTCGCCGACGTCACCGTGACCAGCGTCGTACCCGTTGACCCGCCACCAGGATTCGGCTACACCCGCAGCGGCGTTCCGGTGAAAAGCTTTCCGGACAGCTCGGTAGCGCGCGCCGACGTCGTGGTCCGCGCCGTGCGGGTGCCGAACTCGTTCATCCTGGCCACCAACTTCGCCTTCGACGGCGTCACGCCGTTCGCGGACGCCTACAAGCCACGGCCGTGCGATGCACCCGATTGGCTGGATTCCGCTCTGACCAACGCGCCACAGGGATCGGTCGTGCGCGGCGGGGTGTACTGGGACGCCTACCGGGATCCGGTGACCGTGGTAGTCCTGCTGGACAAGAAGTCGGGCGAACACCTGGCGCAATGGAATTTGTAGTCTGCGCGTAGAACTAGCGAGCGCAGCCGACGCCGCCGGCCTCAGTGCCGTAGCCTCGCAGACCTTTCCACTGGCGTGCCCGCCCCACGCGCCCGCCGCGGACGTCGCTGCGTTCGTCGAGGCCAACCTGTCCACGGCCCGCTTCGCCGAATACCTGAGCGATCCACACCGCAGAATCCTCAAAGCCGACGAGGAGCGCCGAATTGTCGGCTACGCCATGCTGATTCGCGAAGCCGACGAGAGCGATGTCAGCGTCGAGCTGTCAAAGCTCTACGTAACGGCCGACTTTCACGGCCACGGCGTGGCCACGAAGCTGATGGATGCCGCGCTCGGTGTGGCCGCCGAGTGGGGCGCCTCGCGGGTGTGGCTGGGAGTCAACCGGCACAACCTGCGGGCGCAACGTTTCTACGCCAAAAGCGGCTTCACCGTCAGCGGCACCAGAACGTTTCGGCTGGGCGCCCACCTCGAGCACGACTACGTCATGACCCGGGCGGCCGGGTAGTCAACGCCAGCAGTCGCGAGGTGGCGCGCAGGTATTTCTTCCGGTAACCGCCGGCCAGCATCTCCTCGCTGAAAATGGTGTCCAGCTTGGTGCCCGAGGCCACCACCGGGATGCCGGCGTCGTAGAGCCGGTCGGTCAGCGCGACCAGCCGAAGGGCGACGCTCTGGTCGTCGATGCGGTGCACGCCGGTCAGGAAGACAGCGGTGACGCCCTCGATCAGCCTCAGGTAGCGCGACGGATGCATGCTGGCCAGGTGCGCGCACAGCGCATCGAAATCGTCCAGCGTCGCGCCCGGCAGGGCGGCGGCTCGGGTGACGACCTCGTCGTCGGACAACGGCGGCGGCGCCGGCGGTAGGTCGCGGTGCCGATAGTCGGGTCCCTCAATTCGGACCGTGGTGAAAATTGCTGCGAGAGTGTTGATTTCGCGAAGAAAGTCCTGAGCTGCGAACCGGCCCTCGCCGAGCTGTTCGGGCAGCGTGTTCGAGGTGGCGGCCACCGACACACCGCGTTCGACGAGCGAGGACAGCAACCGGGAGATCAGCGTGGTGTTCCCGGGGTCATCCAGCTCGAATTCGTCGATGCACACCGCGGTGTAGCCGGCAAGCAACTCGATGCACTCGGCGAAGCCGAACACACCGGCCAGCTGGGTCAGCTCGCCGAACGTCGCGAACGCCTTCGGATTCTCGGGCACTCCCGGCCCGGCGCCAGGCAGCTGGTAATACGCCGACGCCAGTAGGTGCGTCTTGCCCACCCCAAAACCGCCGTCCAGGTACAGGCCGACGCCCGGCAATACCTCCCGCCGGCCGAACAGCTTCTTGCGGCCGGCCCGGCGCGCCACCGCCTGGCGGGTGAACTCCTGACAGGACGCGACCGCGGCCGCTTGGGACGGCTCTGCCGGGTCGGGCCGATAGGTCGCGAAGCTCACGTCGGCAAACGTCGGCGGTGGATGCAATTGGGCGATCAAAAGCTCGGGTGACACCGACGGGTGCCGATCCACCAGCCGGGAAACTGCCGCAGATCCGCCCGAAGAGGTAGACCCGTGCATGCTCGCACTGTAGCGACGTGCTGCAATCGAGCGATGTCCGACTTCGAGGCCGACCTCGCCGCCGGCCAGCACGCCGAGACCTCGTTGCGGCTACTGGGCTCCGAACGCGTTCTCGGCCATCAGGAACTGCATCAGTTCTACGGGTACCCGCCCGAACTGACCGGCAGCTGGGTACGCGCGAACTTCATCGCCAGCCTGGACGGCGGGGCCACCGTCAAGGGACTCAGCGGCGCGCTGGCCGGACCCGGCGACCGGACCCTGTTCGTCGTGTTGCGGGAGCTCGCCGATGTGGTCGTCGTCGGCGCCGGGACGGTGCGTTCGGAGGGTTACTCGGGGGTTCAGCTGAGCAGTGCGCAGCGCGAAGACCGGCGCTCGCGCAACCAGAGCGAAGTCCCGCCCCTGGCGGTCGTCACCAGCAGGGGTCACCTCGACCGCGATCTGGCCGTCTTCACCCGCACCGAGGTGCCGCCGCTGGTGCTCACCTGCGCTTCGGCCGCCGACGCGGCGCGCCGCGAACTCGACGGGCTGACCGCCGAGGTGATCGACTGCTCGGGCAATGATCCCGACAAAATCGACGTGCCCGCCATAGTGACCAATCTGCGGACGCGCGGGCTGCGTCGCATTCTGACCGAAGGCGGCCCGACGCTGCTCGGCGCAATCATCGAGGCCGACCTGCTCGACGAGCTGTGCCTGACGATCGCGCCGCTGCTCGTCGGTGGGTCGGCGCACCGGATCGCGTCGGGAACCGTCCAGCTGCACACCCGGATGCGTTGCGGCCATGTGATCACCGACGAGGCCGGCTACCTATACACGCGGTATACACGCGCTACGTAAAGGACTAGTCGGGCGGTCCCGCTACTGTGGTCGGCATGAATCGGCGCATCACGTCCGCCACGATCGTGATGGCGGTCAGCATTGTGCTGTCCGGATGCGTCCCGGTCTTCGGCGCCGACCCGCGGTTCGCCACCAACTCGGGAGCCCGGCCGCAGGGCGTTTCCACGCCGAAACCGCCGCCCTCCGGTCCGCCGCCGATCGCGGCGCCCAAGAACGATCTGTCCTGGCGCGATTGCACCGCCAAGGTCAATTCCGATGCCGGCGTTCCGGGCGCACCCGGCGTCAAGCTGGAATGCGCGAGCTTCGACGCCGACCTCGACCCGGTCAACGGCGGTTCGGGTTCGGTGAGCGTCGGCGTCGTGCGGGCCCGCTCCGCCAAGACCCCCAAGGACGCCGGGCCACTGGTCTTCACCACCGGGTCCGACATTGCGTCCTCGACCCAGCTCCCCGTCTGGTTGTCGCGGGCGGGCGCCGACGTGCTCGACGCGCATCCGATCGTGTCGATCGACCGGCGCGGCATCGGCATGTCCAGCCCGATCGACTGCCGCGACCGGCTGGATCGGGAGGAGATGCGCGACCAGGCCCAGTTCCAGACCGGCGACGACCCCGTGGCGAACCTCTCCGAGGTCTCCAACACCGCCACTACCAACTGCACCGACACCATCGCGCCCGGCGATTCCGCCTACGACAACACCCACGCGGCAAACGACATCGAGCGGCTGCGCAACATCTGGGACGTGCCGGCTATCGCGCTGGTCGGCGTCGGGAACGGCGCCCAGGTGGCGTTGACCTACGCCGGGTCGCGTCCGGACAAGGTCGCAAGGCTGATCCTGGACTCGCCGGTCGCCCTCGGAGCCAGCGCCGAGGCTGTCGCGGAGCAGCAGGTCAAGGGCCAGCAGGCCGCCCTCGACGCCTTCGCGGCACAGTGCATCGCCGTGACGTGCGCGCTCGGCCCCGACCCGAAGGGCGCGGTCAGTGACCTCCTGGCCCGTGCTCGCAGCGGTCAGGGTCTGGGTCAGGCTTCGGTGGCCTCGGTCGTGGAGGCAATCACCACCGCCCTGGGCTTCCCCGTCGGTGACCGCGTGAGCAACACCACCAGCCTGGCCAATGCGCTGGCCGCGGCCCGCTCAGGTGACATGAACCAGCTGAACAACCTGATCAACCGGGCGGAAGCCACTCAGGACAGCGACGGGCAGTTCGTCAACACCTGCAGCGACGCGGTGAACCGGCCCACCCCCGACCGGGTCCGCGAGCTGGTGGTCGCCTGGGCCAAGCTCTACCCGCAGTTCGGCACCGTCGCCGCGCTGAACCTGGTCAAGTGCGTGCATTGGCCCACCGGTTCGACACCGCAGGCACCGAAGGAACTCAAGGTCGACGTGCTGCTGATGGGTGTGCAGAACGACCCGATCGTCGGCAACGAAGGCGTCGCCGCGACGGCCGCGACGATCATCAACGCCAACGCCGCCAGCAAGCGGGTGATGTGGCAGGGCATCGGGCATGGGGCCAGCATCTACTCGGCGTGCGCTGTTCCGCCGCTGGTCGGTTACCTGGAGAGCGGCAAGTTGCCGGGCACCGACACGTACTGCCCCGCCTGATCCCTGGCCGAGGGCCCGACCGGTTTGCGGTGTACGGTGCGCTGGTGACGGCAGCTGACTCGACCAGAACCGGCCTCCGCGAATCCGTGCAGGCCGCATTCCGTCCCGGCCCGCACAGCACCGCATCGGTCCTGCGGGCGGTGCTCTGGCCCGCGGCAATCATGTCGGTATTGCACCGCAGCATCGTGCTGACCACCAACGGCAACATCACCGACGACTTCAAGCCGGTGTACCGCGCGGTGCTCAATTTCCGGCACGGCTGGGACATCTACAACGAGCATTTCGACTACGTGGACCCGCACTACCTTTACCCGCCGGGCGGCACGCTGCTTATGGCGCCGTTCGGCTACCTGCCGTTCGCGCCGTCGCGTTACCTGTTCATCTCCATCAACACCATCGCCATCCTGGTCGCCGCGTACCTGCTGCTGCGGATGTTCAACTTCACCTTGTCCTCGGTGGCCGCCCCGGCGCTGGTCCTGGCGATGTTCTGCACCGAGACGGTGACCAACACGCTGGTGTTCACCAACATCAACGGCTGCATCCTGCTGCTAGAAGTGCTGTTTCTCAGGTGGCTGCTGGACGGCAGGGCCAGCCGCGAGTGGTGGGCGGGACTGGCCATCGGGTTAACGCTGGTGCTCAAACCGCTGCTCGGTCCGCTCTTGCTGTTGCCGCTGCTCAACCGACAGTGGCGGGCGCTGGCGACGGCGCTGGTGGTTCCCCTGGTGGTGAACGCGGCCGCGCTGCCACTGGTGCCCGACCCGATGGACTTTTTCACCCGCACGCTGCCCTACATCCTGGGCACCCGCGACTACTTCAACAGCTCCATCCAGGGCAACGGGGTCTACTTCGGCCTGCCCACCTGGCTGATCGTGGGGCTGCGGCTGCTGTTCACCGTGATCGCCATCGGCGCACTGTGGCTGCTGTACCGCTACTACCGCACCCGCGACCCACGGTTCTGGTTCACCACATCATCGGGCGTGCTGTTGCTGTGGTCGTGGCTGGTGCTGTCGCTGGCCCAGGGCTACTACTCGATGATGCTGTTCCCGTTCCTGATGACCGTCGTGCTACCGAACTCGGTGATCCGCAACTGGCCCGCCTGGCTGGGGATCTACGGCTTCATGACGCTGGACCGCTGGCTGCTCTTCAATTGGATGCGCTGGGGGCGGGCACTGGAATACCTAAAGATCACCTACGGTTGGTCCTTGTTGCTGATCGTGACGTTCACCGTGCTGTACTTCCGCTACTCCGACGCCAAGGCGGAGAACCGGCTGGACGGCGGGATTGATCCGGCGTGGCTCACCCACGAGGAGGATCGCGCTAGCTTGGAAGCAGCATCCGTGCCGTCACCAGACCTGGGAAGGAGCGGCGCAACGTGACCGACATCGCGCGTCCGAAGCTGCAGCTGTCCGACGACGAGTGGCGCAAACGGCTCAACCCGCAGGAATTCGACGTGCTGCGGCGCGCGGGCACCGAGCCGCCTTTCACCGGCAGGTACACCAACACCAAGACGCAGGGCATTTACCAGTGCCGGGCGTGCGGTGCCGAATTGTTCCGCAGCACCGAGAAATTCGAGTCGCACTGCGGCTGGCCGTCGTTCTACGATCCGTCGAGCTCCGACGCGGTGATCCTGCGTCCCGACCATTCGTTCGGCACGGTCCGCACCGAGGTGCTGTGCGCCAACTGCCACAGTCATCTGGGCCACGTCTTCGCCGGCGAGGGTTACCCGACCCCGACCGACCAGCGCTACTGCATCAACTCGATCTCGCTACAACTGGTGCCGGACCAGGCCTAATCCACGCGGCGAGCGTGCACTTCCCAGAACGGGGCGTGCACCCGCCCGTCCACCAGCCATGGCTCCATGGCCCGGAACCGGTCCAACACCACCTGTACCGGCTCGGCCAGGTCAGGATTGCGCGCCGCCATCTCCTCGATGGTCTGGGCGTTCAGATTGACCTGGTAGGTCGTCGGCCCCAGGTAGGTGATCTCCCAGCCCGCGCCGGGTAATACGTCGCGAAAGTCCTCTTCGGACAACGCCCGCACCATCCGGAAGCCGTTGACATCGTGCTCACCGAACTCGTACATGAACAGCCGCGCGCCGGGCTTGGTGGCCCGGTGCAGCGCCTCCGCGTAGGACTTCTGCATGTCCAGTTCGGTGCTGAAGGTGTGATAGAAGGCGCAATCCACCACGGTGTCGAATCGCCCGTCCAGCCCGTCCAGCTTGGTGGCGTCGGCGACCTGGAAGTCCACCGTCACCCCGGCCTGCCGTGCGTTTTCCCGCGCCCGCTCGATCGCCGCGGCCGAACCGTCGATGCCGGTGGCCGAAAAGCCTTGCGCTGCATAGTAAATCGCGTGGTGGCCGGGCCCGGTGCCGGGATCGAGCACCTCGCCTTTGACCGCGCCGAGCGCGACGAGCTGCTGGACCACCGGTTGCGGGCCGCCGATGTCCCACGGGGTGGCCGCGGGCAGGCCGTGCGCCAGGCGCTGGTCGAGATAGTTGTCTTCGAAGCGGGCGGGGTCTCTGGGGTCGCGGGGGCCGGGCGCGGTCGTCTGGGTCATGGCAGCGCGTTCACCAACTGCTCGACCGCCACCCGCGGCCCGGTGTAGAACGGCGTCTCCTCCCGGGTATGGCGCCTGGCATCGGTGGCACGAAGTTCCCGCATCAGGTCCACGATGCGGTGCAATTCGGGGGCTTCGAAGGCCAGAATCCATTCGTAGTCTCCGAGCGCAAACGCGGGGACCGTGTTGGCACGGACGTCCTTGTACTCCCGGGCGGCCATGCCGTGCTCGGCGAGCATGCGGCGGCGTTCCTCGTCGGGCAGCAGGTACCACTCGTAGGAACGCACGAACGGGTACACGCAGATGTAGTTGCCGGCCTCCTCGCCGGCCAGGAAGGCCGGGATGTGGCTCTTGTTGAACTCGGCCGGCCGGTGCAGTGCCACGCTGCTCCACACCGGCGAGCTGGCCCGGCCCAACGCGGTGGTGCGCCGGAAGTCGGCGTAGGTCGCCTGCAGCGCTTCGACGTTGTCGGCGTGGGTCCAGATCATGAAGTCCGCGTCCGCGCGCAGCCCCGCGACGTCATACAGCCCGCGTACCACGACACCACGCTCTTCCTGCTGTTTGATGAACGTCGCCGTTTCGTCGATCACCTCGGCGCGCTGGTCGCCAAGTTGGCCCGGGCGCACCGAGAACACCGAGAACATCAGGTAGCGGATCGTTGCGTTAAGGGCGTCGAAGTCGAGGCGTGCCATGGCACCTATCGTGCCACTTGCCTGTGCAGCGCCTCGACGACGCTGGTGGCCGCGTTGCCGGCGGCCGCCACACAGGCGGGCACCCCGATGCCGTCCAGGTAGCTGCCCGCCACCGCCAGCGTCGGTGGCAACCCGGCCCGAATCTCGGCCACCAGCGCCGCGTGACCCGGGCCGTATTGCGGCATCGCGTCGATCCAGCGTTGCACGCGCGCGTCGAGGAGTTCGACGCTCAGGCCGAACACGTCGACCAGATCGCTCAACGCCCAGCCCAGCAGCTCGTCGTCGGTGGCGCGCACGGCGATGTCATCGCCGAAGCGCCCGAACGACAGGCGCAGCAACTGGACGTCCCCGCGCCATGCCCCACTTCCCGGGATGGACAGAGTGATCGCCTTGGCGCGCAACGGTTTCGTATAACTTCGTATAATGTATGCTATAC
>NZ_HG964936.1:1715956-1736446 GCF_000613245.1 Mycobacterium asiaticum DSM 44297 | reverse complement strand
ACACAGGCGGCACCCCGATGCCGTCCAGGTAGCTGCCCGCCACCGCCAGCGTCGGTGGCAACCCGGCCCGAATCTCGGCCACCAGCGCCGCGTGACCCGGGCCGTATTGCGGCATCGCGTCGATCCAGCGTTGCACGCGCGCGTCGAGGAGTTCGACGCTCAGGCCGAACACGTCGACCAGATCGCTCAACGCCCAGCCCAGCAGCTCGTCGTCGGTGGCGCGCACGGCGATGTCATCGCCGAAGCGCCCGAACGACAGGCGCAGCAACTGGACGTCCCCGCGCATGCCCCACTTCCGGGATGACAGAGTGATCGCCTTGGCGCGCAACGGTTCACCGCTGGCAGCCAGCACGCCAGAGCACTGCGGGAATGCGGTGTCGGCCGGCACGGCCAGCGCTGCCACCGCCGACGACGCGCTGACCACCCGGCTCGCGGCCGCCACCGAACGCGGAGCGATTTCGCCGAGCAGGCGCACCAGCCGCGGCGCCGGGACAGCCAGGATGACGGCGTCGGCGTGCCAGCGGTCTCCGGTGTCGTCGTGCAGTTCCCAGCCTGGCTCGAGCCTGGACACCCCGGCCCGCACCCATCGCAGCCCGCTCTGGGCGATCAATTCGTCGATCAGGACCTGATAGCCGCCGGCGACCGCGCCGAACACGGGTGCGCCGGTCGCGGGCGGGATTCCCTGCCGCACCGCCTCGGTGAGAGTCCCGGCGCCCCGGTCCAGGGCGGCGGCCACGCTCGGGGCGGCCGCCCGCAGACCGATCGTGGCAGCGGACCCGGCATAGACGCCGCTGAGCAGCGGATCGACCGATCGCGTCACTACCTGCTCGCCGAAGCGTTCTGCCACGAGTTCGGCTGTCGCCGGGTCGGATCCGGGTTGCCAGGTCAACGGACGATCTGGCTCCGCACCGACGCGGGCCAGGGTGGCCTCGTCCACCAGGCCCGCCACCGACGATGCCGCCGACGGGATGCCGACCACCGTCTCGGTGGGGAACGGGTGCAACCGTCCCTGGCTGTAGATCAGCGGCCGCACACCGGTGGTGGTGCGCTGCCGGTCCGAGAGCCCCAGCTCGGCCAGTAGGGCGGGTACCTCGGGCCGCCGCTGCACGAAAGCCTCGGCGCCCAGATCCATCGGCTGGCCGCCGACCAGTTCGGTGCGCAAGATCCCGCCCAGCCGGTCGGCCGGATCGAACAGCGTGATGGTGGCGTCGTCACCCACGGCCGCCCGCAGCCGGTACGCGGCCGTCAGACCCGAAATCCCGCCGCCGACAATGCAATACGAGCGGGTCATAGCGAGTGGACCAGCGCCACCAGGTCGGTCAGCACGCCCGGGTCGGTTTCGGGCAGGACGCCGTGCCCGAGGTTGAAGACGTGCCCGGCCGCCCCGGCCTGCACGGCCCGGCGTCCGTCGTCGACGACGGCGCGCGCGGCCCGCTCGGCCACCTGCCAGCCGGCCAGCACGACCACGGGATCGAGGTTGCCCTGTAGCGCGGTGCCCGGCTGCACCCGCCCGGCCGCGTCGGTCAGCGAGGTCCGCCAGTCCACACCGACGACGCGGGCCCGGCCCGGCCGCACCGCCTCGGACATGGCGCCAAGCAGCTCGGCGGTCCCGACCCCGAAGTGCGTCATCGGTACGCCGTACTCGGCCAGCTCGGCGAAAACGCGGGCACTGTGCGGCAGCACGAAACTGCGATAATCGGCCAGCGACAGCGTCCCGGCCCACGAGTCGAAGACCTGGATGGCATCCACCCCGGCCTCGAGTTGCCCGCGCAGGAACGCGATGGTGAGGTCGGCCAGCTTGGTCATCAACGCATGCCAGGTGGCCGGCTCGGCCAGCATCATCGCCTTGGTGCGGGCGTGGTGGCGGCTCGGACCGCCCTCCACCAGGTAGGAGGCCAGGGTGAACGGGGCGCCGGCGAACCCGATCAGCGGGACATCGCCAAGCGCGGCGACCAGCAGCCGCACCGCGTCCAGCACAGGCTGGATCGCTTGAGCGTCAAGGGGTTTCATGGCCTCGACATCGGCCTGGGTGCGCACCGGGTCGGCGATCACCGGACCCACGTCGGCGACGATGTCCAAATCCACGCCCGCGGCGCGCAGTGGCACCACGATGTCGGAGAACAGGATCGCCGCGTCGGTGTCGTAGCGACGGATCGGCTGCAGGGTGATCTCGCAGGCCACCTCCGGTTCGAAGCAGGCGTCCAGCATGCGGTGGTGTTCGCGCAGCGCGCGGTATTCGGGCAGCGAACGGCCGGCCTGCCGCATGAACCACACCGGAACCCGGCTGGGTTCGCGGCCGGCGACTGCGGCCAGATAGGGCGACTTCGGGAGGTCGCGGCGGGTACGCGCAGAAGTATTCACTGGCCTCAATGCTGCCATGCAGCCATTCCGTACCATCAAGGCCGATGCCTGCAACCTATGACGACTTCCCGAGTCTGCGCTGCGAACCCAACGACAACGGCGTACTGAATCTCGTCCTCGATGCGCCCGGTCTCAATTCGGTCGGCCCGCAGATGCACCGTGATCTGGCCGATATCTGGCCGGTGATCGACCGCGACCCCCGGGTCCGGGCCGTGTTGGTGCGCGGTGAGGGCAAAGCGTTCTCCTCGGGCGGCAGCTTCGACCTGATCGACGAGACGATCGGCGACTACGAGGGGCGCCTGCGGATCATGCGCGAGGCCCGCGATCTGGTGCTCAACCTGGTCAATTTCGGCAAACCACTGGTGTCGGCGATCAGGGGTCCGGCCGTCGGGGCCGGTTTGGTGGTAGCCCTGCTGGCCGACATCTCGGTGGCCGGCCGGTCGGCAAAGATCATCGACGGGCACACCAAGCTCGGCGTCGCGGCCGGCGACCACGCCGCGATCTGCTGGCCCTTGCTGGCCGGCATGGCCAAGGCAAAGTATTACCTGCTCACCTGCGAGCCGCTGTCCGGCGAAGAGGCCGAACGCATCGGCCTGGTCTCCACCTGCGTCAACGACGACGACGTGTTGTCCACCGCGACACGTCTCGCCGACGATCTGGCAGCCGGCGCCCAGAATGCGATCCGCTGGACCAAGCACAGCCTCAACCACTGGTACCGCATGTTCGCACCCGCTTTCGAGACGTCGCTCGGGCTGGAATTCATCGGCTTCAGCGGCCCTGACGTGCGCGAAGGGCTCGCCGCGCACCGCGAGAAGCGCCCCGCGCGGTTTATTGACGCCTCGGACAGCTGAGCGCGGTTCGGCGCGCCTTTTAGCGCGTGCCGAGACATAGGTCTACCGTCGAAGGCTGTGACGTCCGCCGTCGAACCTGAGCCATTCCGCGAAGCGGTAGCGGCCATGAACGGTGTCACCGTGCGGCCGGAGATCGAACTTGGCCCCATCCGTCCCCCGCAACGCCTGGCGCCGTTCAGCTACGCGCTGGGAGCCGAGGTCAAACACCCCGATCTGGACATCGTCCCGGAGCGGTCCGAGGGCGACGCCTTCGGCAGGCTCATCCTGCTGTACGACCCGGACGGGTCCGACGCCTGGGACGGCACCATCCGCCTGGTGGCTTACATCCAGGCCGACCTGGATTCGCACGAGGCAATCGACCCGCTGCTGCCGGAAGTGGCGTGGAGTTGGCTGGCCGAGGCGCTGGAGTCGCACACACAACAGATGACCGCGCTGGGCGGCACTGTCACCGCCACCACTTCGGTCCGCTACGGCGACATCTCCGGTCCCCCCCGCGCCCACCAGCTAGAACTGCGGGCCTCCTGGACGGCGACCACCCCCGACGTGGGCAGCCACGTCCAGGCCTTCTGTGATGTCCTCGAACACGCCGCCGGCCTGCCGCCGGCCGGTGTCACCGACCTGAGCTCACGGTCACGCGCCTGACATGTGCCCCGACCCGTCTCCTGAGGAGACAGATCCGCCGGGCGGCACGGACCCCGAGGCTCCGCTGCTCGCGCACCCGGCCGACGGCATGCCGGAGCTCTCCGTCACGGTTGACCAAATCGCTTCTGCCGCAAAGCAACTCGATCGGGGCCGAGGTCCGTTTGCCGTGGACGCCGAACGCGCTTCGGGTTTCCGGTATTCCAACCGGGCCTACCTGATCCAGATCCGGCGGTCCGGTGCGGGCACCGTGCTCATCGACCCGGTCAGCCACGGTGGTGACCCGCTGACGGTGCTGCGGCCGGTCGCCGAGGTTCTTGGCCAGGACGAATGGATTCTGCACTCGGCCGACCAGGACCTGCCCTGTCTGGCGGAGGTCGGCATGCGGCCCCCGGCGCTGTATGACACCGAGCTCGCCGGGCGGCTGGCCGGATTCGAGCGGGTCAACCTCGCGGCCATGGTCGAGCGGTTGCTGGGCCAGCGGCTGGCCAAGGGCCACGGCGCGGCCGACTGGTCCAAGCGTCCGCTGCCCCCGGCCTGGCTGAACTACGCCGCCCTCGACGTCGAGTTGCTGCTCGAACTGCGGGCAGCGGAGGCCGAGATCCTGGCGCAGCAGGGAAAAACGGATTGGGCCGCACAGGAATTCGAATACCTGCGGTTATACGAAGAACGTTCGGCCAGTACCCTCGGGCGGCGCGACCGGTGGCGGCGGACATCAGGCATTCACCGTGTGCACGACCGCCGGGGGCTGGCCGCCGTCCGTGAGTTGTGGACGATGCGCGACCGCATAGCCCAGCGCCGCGACATCGCGCCGCGCCGCATTCTGCCGGACTCCGCGATTATCGAGGCCGCGCTCGCCGACCCACAGTCGGTCGACGACCTGGTGAAGCTGCCCGTGTTCGGTGGGCGCCACCAGCGCCGCAGCGCGCCGATGTGGCTGTCGGCGCTGGAGGCCGCCCGGCAGAACCAGGACCTGCCGCAGGTGGTGGACGTGCCGAACGGACCACCCCCGCCGGCCCGCTGGAGCAGGCGCAAACCGGAGGCCGCCGCGCGGCTGGAAGCCGTCCGCGCGGCGCTCAGCGAACTGTCCGAGCAAGTGAAGATCCCGACGGAGAACCTGGTCGCGCCCGACCTGGTTCGCCGATTGTGTTGGGAATGGGATGAATTGGGCGCCGGAGCCGCCGACCCGGCCACCGTCGTCGAGGGATTCCTGCGCACCGGGCAGGCGCGGGCATGGCAGCGCGAACTGGTGGTGCCCGTCTTGGCGGCGGCGGTGCTACGGGCCGCTCAGACCGGCGGCGACAGCGCTGACCGCTAGTCGAGGCGCTCGCTGATCTCGGTCGGTTCCACCGCCGAACTGTTCAGCGCCGCAACCCAACCCGTGATGCGGCGGGCCACATCCTGGTCGGTGAGTCCGAGATCGGCCAATACCTCACCGCGGGAGGCGTGTTCGTAGAAGTTCTGCGGCAGACCCACGTCGCGGCACGGAATGTCTATCTCGGCGCTGCGCAGCGCCGCCGAGACCGCCGAGCCCACCCCGCCGGACATGCCGTTGTCCTCCAGCGTCACCACCAGCTTGTGCTGCGGCGCCAGGTCCCGTACCCCGTCGGGCACCGGCAGCACCCAGCGCGGGTCGATCACCGTCACTCCGATGCCCTGGTTGTGCAGCCGCTTGGCTACCCCGAGCGCCATCGACGCGAACGCACCGACCGCCACCAGCAGCACATCCTTGCTCAGGCCGCTGGCCGGCACCGCAAGCACGTCGATACCCGAAATACCCGCACCGCGCCGCTCGATGGCCGAGATATCCTCGCCAACATCGCCTTTGGGGAAACGAATGGCCGTCGGGCCGTCGTCGACCTCCAGCGCCTCGGCAAGTTCTTCCCGCAACCGGGCGGCGTCGCGGGGCGCGGCCACCCGCATGCCCGGGACGATGCCCAGGATCGACAAGTCCCACATGCCGTTGTGGCTGGCGCCGTCGTTGCCGGTGATGCCGGCCCGGTCGAGCACCATGGTGACGGGCAACTTGTGCAATGCCACGTCCATCATGATCTGGTCGAAGGCCCGGTTGAGGAACGTCGAATAGATCGCCACCACCGGGTGCATCCCGCCCATCGCCAACCCGGCCGCGGACGTCATCGCATGCTGCTCGGCGATGCCGACATCGAACAACCGGTCCGGAAACGCTTCCCCGAACGCCGACAACCCGGTCGGCCCGGGCATCGCGGCGGTGATCGCGACGATGTCGCGACGACGGCGCCCATGAGCGATCAACGCGTCGGCGAACGTCGCCGTCCAGCCCGGCCCGGCCACCTTGGTGGCCAGCCCGGTGCGGGGGTCGATCGGAACCGTCGAGTGCATCTGCTCGGCCTCGTCGGCCTCGGCTGGGCCGTAACCCATCCCCTTGCGGGTGGCGACATGCACGATCACCGGTGCACCGAAGCCACGGGCACTGCGCAGCGCGACCTCGACCGCCCGCTCGTCGTGCCCGTCGACCGGACCGACGTACTTGAGCCCGAGGTCGGTGAACAGCAACTGCGGGGACAGCGAGTCCTTGATGCCGGCCTTGACGCTGTGCAGAAAGTGGTAGGCGACCTCGCCGACCACCGGCACCGACCGCATGGCGTTGCGGCCCCGCTCGAGGAACTGTTCGTAGGCCGGTTGCAGCCGCAGGGTGGCCAGGTGGTCAGCCACGCCGCCGATCGTCGGCGCGTAGCTGCGTCCGTTGTCGTTGACGACGATGATGACGGGCCGATTGGAAGCGGCGATGTTGTTGAGCGCCTCCCAGCACATGCCGCCGGTGAGCGCGCCGTCACCGACCACCGCCACCACGTGCCGGTTGCGGTGCCCGCTGAGCTCGAATGCCTTGGCCAGCCCGTCGGCATAGGACAGCGCGGCGCTGGCGTGGCTGGACTCGACCCAGTCGTGCTCGCTTTCCGCGCGGGACGGATAGCCCGACAGACCGCCCTTCTTGCGCAGGCTCTCGAAGTCGTGCGCGCGTCCGGTCAGCATCTTGTGCACGTAGGCCTGGTGACCGGTGTCGAAGATGATCGGGTCGTGCGGCGAATCGAAAACCCGGTGCAATGCCAACGTCAATTCGACGACGCCGAGATTGGGCCCCAGGTGCCCTCCCGTTGCAGCCACCTTGTGGATCAGGAACTCGCGAATTTCCTGCGCCAGGTCGCGTAGCTGCTGTTGGGAAAGGTGCTGCAGATCAGCGGGCCCGCGGATCTGTTCCAGCATCTCGCCAGTCTACGCAGCACCGGCGACAACGCACCGCTACGCGAAGCCGAACAGTTCGGCGAGCGAGTCGTGCAGTTCGGGATCCGCCAGCACGACGACCTCGTCGCCGGCCTGCAGCGCGGTGTCACCCCGCACCGGCACCAAGCCGGAATCCCGGACAACCATGCTCACCCAAATGTCGCCGACATGCTCGCCCAGCGCCTCGATCGTGCACCCCTCGGCGGGTGACTCGGCAGCGACGTGGAAGCGGTGCACCCCGTGCGGCTCGTCCTGCAGCCGGACGCTGACCTCCCACGGCTGGGTCTCCACCGTGCGCATCGGCAGGCGCAGCAGCCGGGCGATGCCGGGCACCGAACTACCCTGCACCAAGACCGAGAATGCGACGACCACCACCACGATGCCGTAGAGGCGTTCCGCGTCGGCGATGTGCGCGGCCCGCAGGAACTCCCCCAACAGGATTGGCACCGCACCCTTGAGGCCCGCCGCCAGAATGAAGATCCGTTCGTTGCGCCGCAGGTCCACCGGGATCAGGCAGGAGCCGACCGCCAGCGGCCGGATCACCACCGTCAAGGCAACGCCAAGGACAAGCCCTGGGATCCATACGTCGGCATGGGTGAGCATCCGCAGGTCGACGGTCAGGCCGAGGACGGCGAAGGCGACGATCTCGGACAGACCGGCCAGGGCGGCATGGAAGCGCTTGATCTCCGGCTTGTACGGGGCGCGAGCGTCACCGATCACGATGCCGGCCACGAACACCGCCAGGAATCCCGAGCCGTGCGCAAGCGTCGCGATGCCGTACAGCATGACGCTGCAGGCCATCGTCCTCAGCGGGTAGAGCCCCTCGCTGGGCAGGGCCACGCGGCGCATGAACGCCAGCAGGGCGCGCCCACCGACCACTCCCACACCGGCACCGATCGCCATCTGCAGCACGAATTCGGTTCCCACATCGGCGAAACCGGCTGCAGTGAGGCCACCTGCGGCAACCAGGCTCGCCATCAGCGAGATTCCGACCGGGTCGTTGGCGCCGGACTCGCCTTCCAGAATGGTGCCGCTGCGACCCGCGATCTCGCGCTTGCCCAGCACCGCGAAGACGACCGCCGGATCGGTGGGAGCCACCGCGGTGGCCACCAGAACCGCTGCGTACCAGTTGATTCCGAACGCGTAGTGCAGCATCAGTGCGGCGCCCACGACGGTGAGTGCGGTGCCCAGGACACCGAGGGTGAGAATGGGTCCCGCCGCCGCACGGAAACGCCGCAGCCCGATGTGCATTCCGCCGTCGAACAATACGAACACCAGCGCAATGGTCAGCACCCGCTCAACGGTCCGCTCGGTGGGCGCCTGCACCGCGGGCACCACGTGTACGGTGACGGCCGCCCCGACCAGCACCAGCAGCGCCACCGGAACCTTCACCCGTGCGGTGAGGCGGTTGGCCAGCACGGCAATCAAGCCCAGCGCACTGGCGAACAGCACAATCGCCGCGTAATGGACAGAATCGTTCACGGTTGCTTTCGATCGGTCGACAACAGGATCGCCGACCAGACTTCCCGGCACACCGCGTCGGAGTCTAGCGGGTCAGCAAGGCCACGCATTCCACATGATGGGTCAAGGGGAAGGCGTCGAACACCTTGATCTGGTCCACGGCATAACCATGGCCGCGGTACAGGCCCACGTCGCGAGCGAAAGACGCTGCCTCGCAACCAATATGGACTATCCGCGGGACACCCGCGGCAGCCAGCAGATCGATGATCTCGCGGCCGGCGCCCGAGCGCGGCGGATCGAGCACCGCGACATTGGCGCTGTCCTGTTGGGCCGCCAGCGCCCGGCGCACCGAATCGGTGACGACGTCGACCTGGGGCAGATCGGCCAGGGCAGCCCGGGCCGCACCCGAGGCTGCCCGCGAGGTGTCCACGCTGAGCACCCGCCCCGACTCCCCCACCCCGGCCGCCAGCGTAGCGGCGAAAATCCCGGCGCCGCCGTACAGATCCCAGGCCGTGCCACCCGAAGCCGGCTGCGCCCAGTCCGTAACCAGCTCGCTGTACACCCGGGCCGCGTCGCGGTGGGACTGCCAAAACGCCGTCACCGGCACCCGCCAACTGCGCCCACCGACCCGCTGCACCGCGTGGTAGTCACCTTCGGTCACCTTGGCCGCGGTGCGCTTGCCCTTGCGGACCGTGCGCACCACGTGGCGCCGCCCGTCGTCGTCGAGCACCGCATGCAGGTGGGCGCCCGGCGGCGACGGTACTTCGTCCAGCCCGTCCAGCATCCCGGCGGGCAACTGCCCGCAGCGCAGATCGGTCACCAACTCGTCGCTGTGGTACCGGTGGAACCCGGGGCAACCGTCCGCACCGACCTCGAGCCGGACCCGGGTGCGCCACCCGGTCGGGCCGGTGTCCGAAAGCGGTTCGGCCGTGCCGGACCAACTGTGGCCGCCAAGGCGTTCCAGCTGATTGGCCACCACCTCTGCTTTCATCGACCGCGCCGCGTCTGGGTTCACGAACGCCAGATCGCAGCACCCGGCGCCGTGCACGCCGGCGATCGGACACAGCGACTCCCTCCGATCGGCCGCGGGTTCGATCACCTCGATAACCTCTGCGTGCCAATAAGAACCGCGGTCCGCGGTCACCCGCACCCGTACCCGTTCCCCCGGCAATGCGTAGCGGACGAACACCACCCGTCCTTCGTGGTGCGCGACGCAGCTGCCGCCGTTGGCGGGCGCCCCGGTCACCAGAGTGAGCTCCCCGCTGGCGGTTTCGTCGATCAATCGAAGATACCCCGTCGAGCGTCGCCAGGTGCGGCGTGCGGCTGCAGGGCTTTGATCCGCTCCGACGAAGTCAACTGCCACGGAACGGAAGTCACCATCACACCGGGCATGAAAAGCAGCCGGCCTTTGAGTCGCAGCGCACTCTGGTTGTGCAGCAACTGTTCCCACCAACGACCCACCACATACTCCGGGATAAACACCGTCACCACGGTGCGCGGTGATTCCTTACTGACCCGCTTGACGTAATCGAGCACCGGACGGGTGATTTCGCGGTACGGGGAGGCGATCACCTTCAGCGGGACGCTGATATCGCTTTCCTCCCATTGGTGTTGCAGCTCACGCGTCTCCCCTTCGTCGACGCTGACGGTGACCGCCTCGAGCACGTCGGGTCGGGTAGCTCGCGCGTAGGCCAGGGCGCGCAGCGTCGGCAGGTGCAGCTTGGATACCAGTACCAGCGCGTGATTGCGGCTGGGCAACACGATCTCGTTGCCGTGCTCAGCGGCCTCCTCGGCGAGTTCGCGGCTGACGCCGTCGTAGTGGCGGCGGATCAGCTTCATCAACCCGAACAGCAGCGCCATGGTCACCACGGCGATCCACGCGCCGGCCAGGAACTTGGTGATCATCACCACCAGCAGCACCGCGCCAGTGGCGATGAACCCGATGGTGTTGACGACCCGGGACCGGACCATCCGTCGCCGCGCCGGCGGATCGGTTTCGGTGCGCAGCAGCCGCGTCCAGTGCCGCACCATGCCGATCTGACTCAGCGTGAACGAAATGAACACTCCGACGATGTAGAGCTGGATGAGGGCACTCAACTCGGCGCGGAACGCGACGATGGCCAGCAGCGCCGAAAACGACAGGAATCCGATCCCGTTGGAGAAGGCCAGCCGGTCGCCGCGGGTGTGCAGCTGACGCGGCAGGTAACTGTGCTGGGCCAACACCGAGCCCAGCACCGGGAAGCCGTTGAAGGCGGTGTTGGCGGCCAGCACCAGGATCAGCGCGGTGACGGCAGTGATCAGCACGAACCCGATGTGGAAGTTGCCGAACACCGTCTGTGCCAGTTGCGTCACCAACGTCTTTTGGGCTGGGGCGCCGGGCAATTGGGCGGGGTCGCTGACCAGCTGGACCCCGGTCTTCTTGGCCAGCACGATGATGCCCATCAGCAGGGTCACCGCGATCCCACCCAGCATCAGCAGCGTGGTGGCCGCGTTCTTGGACTTGGGCTTCTCGAAGGCGGGCACTCCGTTACTGATGGCCTCCACACCGGTCAGCGCCGCACAACCCGACGAAAAGGCGCGGGCCATCAGAAACACCAACGCAAAACCGACGATTTTGCCGTGCTCGGAATGCATGTGGTACTTGGCCGACTCAGCCTGCAGCGGGTTGCCCAACACGAAAATCCGGAACAGGCCCCAGCCGAGCATGCCCGCGACGCCGATGATGAACGCGTAAGTCGGGATCGCGAACGCCAGGCCCGATTCGCGGACCCCGCGCAGGTTCAGGGCCGTGACCAGCAGGATCGCGGCGACGCAGAACCACACCTTGTGCTGGGCCACGAACGGGATCGCCGAGCCGATGTTCGACATCGCCGAGGCTGTCGAAACCGCAACGGTGAGAACGTAATCCACCATTAAGGCGCTGGCCACCGTCAAGCCGGCGTTGGCGCCGAGGTTGGTGGTAACCACCTCGTAGTCGCCGCCACCGGACGGATAGGCATGCACGTTCTGCCGGTAGCTGGCCACCACCACCAACATGACCGCGGCCACCGCCAGGCCGATCCACGGCGCCAGCGTGTATGCGGCCAGCCCGCCCACCGACAGCATCAGGAAGATTTCCTCGGGTGCGTATGCCACCGACGAGAGCGCGTCGGAGGCGAACACCGGCAGAGCAATCCGCTTGGGCAGCAGCGTGTGGCTCAACCGGTCGCTGCGAAACGGCCGGCCAATGAGCAATCGGCGCGCAGCGGTTGAAAGTTTGGACACGAGAGCCAAGAGTAAGCCCACGTGGGTTTGGCGGTAGCGTTCCCCACACAAGAATTTTCACGACCGAAATTGGCTCACCAACGTCGCGAAAGGACCAATACGTGCGGGTGGTTGTGATGGGGTGCGGCCGGGTCGGGTCGTCGGTGGCAGACGGTCTGTCGCGGATCGGCCATGACGTCGCGGTAATCGACCGCGACAGCGCCGCCTTCAACCGGCTCAGCCCGGAATTCGATGGCGACCGGGTGCTCGGCCAGGGTTTCGACCGCGATGTGCTGCTCAAGGCGGGCATCGAAGAGGCCGACGCGTTCGCCGCGGTGTCTTCGGGCGACAACTCCAACATCATCTCGGCGCGACTGGCGCGGGAAACCTTCGGTGTGCGCCGGGTCGTCGCCCGGATCTACGACGCGAAACGCGCGGAGGTCTACGAACGCCTCGGCATTCCGACGATCGCCACGGTGCCCTGGACCACCGATCGACTGCTCAATGCCCTCACGCAAGAGACCGAGACGGCTAAGTGGCGGGATCCGACCGGCACCGTCGCCGTCGCCCAGGTGGTCCTGCACGAAGACTGGGTGGGACACCGCGCCACCGACCTCGAACGGGCCACCGGCGCGCGGGTGGCGTTCCTGATCCGCTTCGGCGCCGGTGTGCTGCCGGAACCGAAGACCGTCCTGCAGGCCGGCGACCAGGTGTACGTCGCCGCCATCTCCGGTCGCGCCGCCGAAGCCGTGGCCATCGCGGCGCTGCCGCCGAGCGAGGACCTGGACAAATGAGTCGTAACGACGAAGACGCCGGCGCAGCCGGGGTTGAGGAGTGGCGCAGATGAAGCGCGGCAACGACGAAGACGCCGGCGCAGCCGGGGTTGAGGAGTGGCGCAGATGAAGCGCGGCAACGACGAAGACGCCGGCGCAGCCGGGGTTGAGGAGTGGCGCAGATGAAGCGCGGCAACGACGAAGACGCCGGCGCAGCCGGGGTTGAGGAGTGGCGCAGATGAAGCGCGGCAACGACGAAGACGCCGGCGCAGCCGGGGTTGAGGAGTGGCGCAGATGAAGCGCGGCAACGACGAAGACGCCGGCGCAGCCGGGGTTGAGGAGTGGCGCAGATGAAGGTAGCCGTAGCCGGCGCCGGCGCGGTCGGCCGCTCGGTCACGCGGGAACTCGTGGCGAACAACCACGACGTGACGTTGATCGAGCGCAACGCCGACCACCTGGACACCGACGCCATTCCGGCCGCCCACTGGCTGTTGGGCGACGCCTGCGAGCTGAGCCTGCTGGAGTCCATGCACCTCGAGGATTTCGACGTCGTCGTCGCCGCCACCGGTGACGACAAGGTCAACGTGGTGCTCAGCCTGCTGGCCAAGACCGAGTTCGCGGTGCCCCGGGTGGTGGCCCGAGTCAACGACCCGCGCAACGAATGGCTGTTCACCGACGCGTGGGGCGTCGACGTGGCGGTGTCGACGCCGCGGATGCTGGCTTCGCTGATCGAGGAGGCCGTCGCCGTCGGCGATTTGGTGCGGCTGATGGAGTTCCGCAAGGGACAGGCCAACCTCGTCGAGATCACCCTGCCGGATGACACACCGTGGGGCGGCAAGCCGGTCCGCAAGCTGCAGTTGCCGCGTGACGTCTCGCTGGTGACCATCCTGCGGGGACCGCGGGTGATCGTGCCTCAGGGCGACGAGCCGCTGGAAGGCGGCGACGAGTTGCTGTTCGTGGCGATCACCGAAGCCGAAGAGGACCTGCGCAAGCTGCTGCTGCCGACGACGTAACCGTCAGTCCAGCACCGGGTCCTCGTCTACGGCGCGCTCCTGTCCCGGCGTGACGCGTAGCACGGCCCGAATGGCGCCGTAGGTCACCAGTGCGGCCAGCGCCGTGAGCGGCCAGCCCATGGCGATCCGTGCCACCCCGAGCCAGCCGGTCTTGCCCAGCTCGTAGAGGTGCCCCTGGACCGCGAAACGCGCCAGGAACACCAGCGTCCAGGACAGCGTCGCGATGTCGAACGCGTAGAGCGCCCGCGGCACCCCCCGCCAGCCGTTGTCCCGGCCACTGGCCCAGGCCCACAAATAGCCCACCACCGGTCGGCGGACCAGGATCGATACCGCGAACACGACGGCCCACACCAGCGACATCCAGATGCCGAGCAGGAAGTAGCCCTTGGATTGCCCCACCAGGTAGGCGATCAGCGCGCACACGGCGACACCGAAGAATCCCGAGACCGCCGGCTGGACCGAGTCCCGGCGAATCAGCCGCCAGACCAGAACCAGTCCCGCGGTGATCAGTGCGCTGACTATGGCGGGCAGCAACCCGGCAACGCTGGACGCGATGACGAACGTCACAACCGGCAGCGACGAATAGATGAGGCCGCTGAGGCCGCCGGCCTGGGCCAACAGACGCTCAGCGTTGTAACGGTTATCGCTCACGAGAATGCGAAGAGATCAGCGCTGGATTTCGTAGTGCGGGTTGTAGATGGCTTTGGTCCCGTTCTCGAGCTTCCCGAGCCGCCCACGCACCCGCAGCATGCGGCCGGAGTCGATGCCGGGAATACGCCGCTGCCCAAGCCACACCAGCGTGACCGTGTCGCTGCCGTCGAACAATTCCGCGCGAACGCCGCCCGAGCAGCCCTTACCGTTGGTTTCCACGCTGCGCAGCGTGCCGATCATTGTGACCTCCTGGCCACGCTGACAATCGATGGCGCGCTGCGCGCCGGTATTGAGGACTTCGTCGGAGAGTTCTTCGACGTCGCGTTGCTCTGGGTCTTCCGTCAACCGACGGGTGAGCCGGCGTAGATACCCTTGGGCCCCCATGGCCACTCCTGACACTTCGACGTCGTTGAGGTTTGCTAGTTCTTGCGCATTCCAACATGCCAACGGTCACCGTAGACCTGTTGGTTCCCGGATGCCACATAGATGAAACCACTGATCTCAAGGCGCCTTTGCGCACCCGGCAGGATGAGGGGGTGGCTGTCGATTTGCACGGTGTCACAACCGCCTTGCTGCCTGGGACGGGCTCCGATGACGACTACGTCCGGCGGGCGTTTTCGGATCCGCTGCGGGGTGTGGGTGCGGTGTTGATCACACCCGCGCCGCAGCCCGGTCGGCTGATCGAGGGCTACCTGACGGCCCTCGACGATGCGGCGCGCAGCGGGCCGATCGCGGTAGGTGGGGTATCGATCGGCGCGGCGGTGGCCGCCTCGTGGGCGTTGGCCCATCCGCACCAAACCGTGGCGGTGCTTGCGGCCCTGCCAGCCTGGACGGGCGATTCGAGTTCGGCCCCGGCCGCGCATTTCGCGCGCTATACGGCAGCGCAGTTGCGCCGCGACGGCCTGGGAGTCACGACGGCGCAGATGCAAGCGTCCAGCCCGCCCTGGCTGGCCGACGAACTGGCCCGCTCCTGGCGGGCTCAGTGGCCGCAGCTGCCCGACGCGATGGAGGAGGCGGCGGCCTACCGTGCGCCCAGCGCGGCGGAACTGGCCAGCCTGGTGGCGCCGCTGGGCGTCGTTGCGGCGGTAGACGATCCGATACACCCGCTTGAGGTGGGAGTCGACTGGGTGAGCGCGGCGCCGCACGCCGCACTGCGCACGGTGACGCTGGAAGAATTCGGCGCGAATGCGGCCGCGCTGGGCGCTGCCTGCCTGAGTGCGCTCGCCGAGGCTGACTAGCCGCCGGTGCTGGTGCTGCGCAGCTGCTGCATCGCCGAACCCTCGGCGCCGCGGCGCGCGACCGGCTCGTCGGTCGGCTGCTGGTCTGCCGGCTGTTCACCTTGTTCGGCGGCCTGAGCGGCGGCGGCTTCGCGCAACTGCTGCACCATCGGTTCGGGCAGCTGGACCGGCAGCGGCGTCCGCACCGGCAGCGGTGTGTCACCGCGCCGAACCACGGTGTCCGCCAACGCTTCCCGTGCTTCTTCGGTCAGCGCGTCGATGGTCTCGTGCGGCCCGTTGACCACGCATCTGATCATCCAGCGATAACCGTCGACCCCGATGAAGCGAACCACGCCCGACGCGGTTCCGACCACCTCGCGCCCCCACGGCCCGTCCTTGATGGAGACCTTGGCGGAGTCCTTGCGCAGCGACTCGGCGAGCTCGCTGGCTACCTCACGCCACAAGCCCGCGGACTTGGGTGCCGCATAGGCGGCGATGGTGAACCGGCCGTTGGGCGTGATGACCCACACCGCGCTCGGCACGCCGGTCTCGGTCAGTTCGACCTGCACCTGGCCCGCCGCCGGCATCGGGATCAGCACCGAGCCCAGGTCCAGGCGGGCCACCGCCGCGTCGGCCGGGTCGTCGAAGTCCTCGATGTCGAACGGGCCCTCGAGCTCTTCGTCCGTCACGTCGTCGTCGGCGGGTTCGACCGCCGAGGCAGACTCGTCGTCTTTGCCTCTACCAAATGCCGCCATCTGCGCTGCTCCTCATCGCTTCGCTATGCATCGTCGCCGGTGCTCACAAACTCGCATGTCCGCCGGAGGAACCGTGACCACCGTCGCCACGGGATGTTTCGGCCAGCCCGGCCTCGTCGAACGACGAGACCTCGACCAGCTCGACCAATTCGACCCGCTGCACCACCAACTGAGCGATGCGGTCACCTCGATGCACCACAATCGGCGTGGCGGGGTCGAGGTTGATCAGCGCGACTTTGATCTCGCCACGATAGCCCGCATCAATCGTGCCGGGACTATTGACAATCGAAAGCCCCACCCGCGAGGCCAATCCCGAGCGCGGGTGCACCAGCCCGACCATCCCGAACGGGATCGCGACCGCGACGCCGGTGCCCACCAGCGCCCGGTGTCCCGGCGCCAGCTCGACGTCCTCGGCGCTGAACAGATCCACACCGGCATCGCCCTCGTGAGCACGGCTGGGCATCGGAAGATCGGGATCGAGACGAACTACCGCCAGACTGGTCGACACGGGGCCACAGATTACCCTTGACCGCGTGTCGGATACGCGCGTCGCGCCGCAGAGCGTGCGATACCGCGAGCGGCTGTGGGTGCCCTGGTGGTGGTGGCCGCTGGGTTTCCTGCTGGCGGGGATCGTCGCGTACGAGTTCAACCTGGGGTTGCGGTCGCTGCCCGACTGGTTGCCGTTCGCCACGCTGTTCGCGCTCGCGACGGGTGTGCTGCTGTGGCTCGGACGCCTCGAGATCCGGGTGACCGCCGACGACGGAATTGTCCAGCTCTGGGCCGGCCACGCGCATTTACCCGTCACCGTGATCTCCCGCTCGGCCGAAATAGCCAAAACCGCCAAATCGGCCGCTTTGGGGCGTCAACTCGACCCGGCGGCGTTCGTCGTCCACCGCGCCTGGGTAGGCCCGATGGTTCTGTTGGTTCTCGACGACCCCGATGATCCGACGCCGTACTGGTTGGTGAGCTGCCGCCACCCCGAGCGGGTGTTGTCGGCCCTGCGAAGCTGACTGCGGCAGCGTCAGGCCGCGCAGTCCGTACAGATCATCACGCCGTTCTTCTCGCTGGCCAACCGGCTGCGGTGTTGAACCAAAAAGCAACTCGAGCAAGTGAACTCGTCGGCCTGCTTGGGAATCACACGTACCGACAACTCCTCACCGGAGAGGTCGGCGCCAGGCAGCTCAAAAGACTCGGCGGACTCGGATTCGTCGACATCGACAACGGCTGACGCCGCTTCGTTCCGTCTCGCTTTCAGCTCCTCGAGCGAATCTTCCGAGACATCATCAGTCTCGGTACGCCGCGGAGCGTCATAGTCGGTAGGCATCGTCTATCTGTCCTGTCCCCTCTATGCCCTCATCAATCCAAGGCCCTCGTCAGTCCAAGGAACGCTTTGTACCAGCGTCGAACGCCTGCACCAAATGATTCGTGCCCGTATTGCGGGTGAATCGACTGTGATTTACGTCACACCAGTGGATTGACCCTAGTCCTTGGCCTCAAACGGTGTGAATACCGTGCGATTAGAGTGCATGTGTGGTCGCACAGATTACCGAGGGTACCGCCTTCGACAAGCATGGTCGGCCCTTCAGGCGGCGCAACCCCCGTCCCGCCATCGTTGTCGTGATCTTCCTGGCCGTCGTGACGGCGGTGGTGTGGACGGTGGCACTCACCAGGCCGACGGACGTCCACGAGGTCGCCGTATGCAATCCGCCGCCGGAACCGACCGGCACGGCGACTCCGACCAAGCTCGGTGAGCAGGTCTCCCGGTCCGACATGATCGACGTCGCACCCGCCAAACTGAGTGACACCAGAGTGCGGGTACTCAACGCCAGCGGCCGCGGCGGGCAAGCGGGTGACACCGCCGGCGCGCTGAAGGACCTCGGCTTCGCGCAACCGACGTCGGCCAATGACCCCGTCTACGCCGGCACCCGCCTCAGCTGCCAAGGGCAGATCCGGTTCGGCACCGCCGGACAGGCCACCGCAGCGGCACTGTGGCTGGTGGCACCGTGCACCGAGCTGTTCCATGACGGCCGGGGGGACGACTCCGTCGACCTGGCCCTAGGCACCGAATTCAGCGCCTTGGCGCACAACGACGACATCGACGCGGTGCTCGCCACCCTGCGCCCGGGTGCCACCGAGCCTGCCGATCACGCCCTGTTGGCCAAGATCCACTCCACGAGCTGCTGACGGCTCACTCCAGGATCGGATCGGTACCGCCGAATCGCCGCAGGACGTCCAGCAGCTCGTCGGCGATGCCTGGCGCCGCGGCGAGCACCAACCCGGCGCCCCGCACCTCCGGCCCCGGCAATACCACTCGCGCGCCTGCCTCGGCGGCGATCAATGCACCCGCTGCGCAGTCCCAGGCCTGCAGTCCGTGCTCGTAATACGCGTCCAGCCGCCCCTCGGCGACCATGCACAGATCCAGTGCCGCCGAACCGATTCGACGCACATCACGGACCACTGGCAACATCTGGGCCACCAGCGCGGCCTGGCGGACCCGGCGCCGCGGTGCGTAGCCGAATCCGGTGCCCAGCAACGCCATCGACAAGTCGTCGACCGCGGTACACCGCAGCTCGGTGCTACCGGACTCGTCCGTGACACTCGCTCCGAGCCCGGCCGCGGCCGAATACACCCGTCCCGCAACCACATCGGCGACGGCTCCCGCTAGTGAGACCCCGTCGACCTGCGCGCCAACCGACACCGCGTACGCCGGGATGCCGTATACGAAATTCACCGTGCCATCGATCGGGTCGAGGACCCAGGTGACCGAGCCGGCGACCGTCGGGTCGGTCGGCCCGCCGCCCTCCTCCCCCAGGATCGGGTCACCGGGCCGGAGCTGCGCCAACCGCTCCCGCAGTAGGCGTTCGGTTTCCGTGTCCACCACGGTCACCGGATCGGTGGGAGTTGTCTTGGAGCGCACCGCGGATCCGGCTGCCGATCCGTTCTGCGGGCCGAAGACTTCGGCGCGCCGCCGGCGCACGAACGCGGCCGCCTCGGCGGCCACCGTTTCGGCGATTCGGCGCAGCCGTGCGGGCTGGTCGTCGGGTGCGGTCACCGGCCTATCGCACCACAGCAAGCCAACTCCCCGAACGGGGTAACCCGGCGACCCCGGCAGATCGCTATAAGGTGAGCGGACAACTCAGTCTCGCCGAGGAGATTTCGATGACCGTTTCCGGAAGCGACACCGCCTCAGCACCATCGGGCGCCGTCCAGCGTCGAGGTTTCGGAATCGATGTCGGCGGTAGCGGCATCAAGGGCGCCATCGTCGACCTCGACACCGGGCAGTTGATCGGTGACCGAATCAAACTGCTGACCCCGCAACCCGCCACCCCAGCCGCCGTCGCCAAGACCATCGCCGAAGTCGTCAACGGATTCGGCTGGACCGGTCCACTGGGAGTGACCTACCCCGGCGTCGTCACCCACGGGATCGTCCAGACCGCGGCGAACGTGGACAAGTCATGGATCGGGACCAACGCGCGCGACATCATCAGCGCCGAACTCGACGGTCAGGAGGTCACCATCCTGAACGACGCCGACGCCGCGGGACTGGCCGAGGAGCGTTACGGCGCGGGCAAAGGCCACGAGGGACTGGTCGTCCTGCTTACCTTCGGGACCGGGATCGGCTCGGCGGTCATTCACAACGGCAAGCTGATTCCCAACACCGAGTTCGGCCACCTCGAGGTCGGCGGCAAAGAGGCCGAACACCGGGCCGCGTCCTCGGTCAAGGAAAAGAACGGGTGGACCTACGAGAAGTGGACCAAGCAGGTCACCAGGGTGCTCGTGGCCATCGAGAACGCCATCTGGCCGGACTTGTTCATTGCCGGCGGCGGGATCAGCCGCAAGGCCGACAAGTGGGTGCATTTGCTGGAAAACCGCACGCCGGTGGTGCCGGCAACGCTGGAGAATGCTGCCGGAATCGTGGGCGCGGCGATGGCCTCGACCCGCGACGTGACGCACTGATTTCGTCTGGTCGGGCAGTTCGGCCCCGGGGTGAAGTTACAATGGTCGTCGGCGGCCGCCCAACCGATAGCGCGCGAGTATTCACGCTGATATCAAACGCCGACATTCGACATAGCAGACACTTTCGGTCAACCATGCCCAGACCCACCGGAAGTGCGTCCGACCGAAGGGGTGTATGTGGCAGCGACGAAGGCTAATCCGGTCACCGATGAGCCGGTGAAACGGACCGCCGCAAAGTCTCCCGCCAAGCGAACGGTGGCCAAGGCCGCCAACGGGTCCGCTCCGGCGAAGCGGGCAACCAAAGCCAC
>NZ_HG964936.1:1640105-1715911 GCF_000613245.1 Mycobacterium asiaticum DSM 44297 | reverse complement strand
AGCCAAGGCAGCGGCCGGAGGCGCCGGTGACGCTCCCAAAAGACCCGCGCCAAGGCTGCCAAGGCACCGGCGGCGCGTGGCGCGGCAAAGCCGAAGGATGCCGACGACGCGGCCGAAATCGACGTCGCTCTGGATGCCGGCGACGAGCTGGACACCGATTCCGACCTCGATGTCGAGCCGGGCGAAGACCTGGAGATCGACGCCGCCGACCTGAGCCTCGACGACCTCGAAGAGGACGTCGCCGTAGACGCCGAGGACACCGAGCTCGAAGTCGCCGATGGTGAGGCCGAGGACGGCGAGGCCGCCCCGGCGGCCGCAGCCGGCGAACCCGCAGCCGAGGACGACGAAGAGATCGCCGAGCCGACCGAAAAGGACAAGGCCTCCGGAGATTTCGTCTGGGACGAAGACGAGTCGGAAGCACTGCGCCAAGCCCGCAAGGACGCCGAACTCACCGCATCCGCCGACTCGGTGCGCGCCTACCTCAAGCAGATCGGCAAAGTGGCGCTGCTGAACGCCGAGGAAGAAGTCGAGCTGGCCAAGCGCATCGAGGCGGGCCTCTACGCGACCCAGCTCATGATGGAGCTCAACGATCGCGGCGAGAAACTGCCCGCCGCCCAGCGTCGCGACATGATGTGGATCTGCCGCGACGGCGATCGCGCGAAAAACCACCTGCTGGAAGCAAACCTTCGTCTGGTGGTCTCGCTCGCCAAGCGCTACACGGGCCGCGGCATGGCGTTCCTGGACCTGATCCAGGAGGGCAACCTCGGTCTGATCCGTGCGGTGGAGAAGTTCGACTACACCAAGGGCTACAAGTTCTCCACCTATGCGACGTGGTGGATCCGCCAGGCGATCACCCGCGCCATGGCCGACCAGGCGCGCACCATTCGTATCCCGGTGCACATGGTCGAGGTGATCAACAAGCTGGGCCGCATCCAGCGCGAGCTGCTGCAGGACCTGGGCCGCGAGCCCACTCCCGAAGAACTCGCCAAGGAGATGGACATCACCCCGGAGAAGGTGCTGGAGATCCAGCAGTACGCCCGGGAGCCGATTTCGCTGGACCAGACCATCGGCGACGAGGGCGACAGCCAGCTCGGCGACTTCATCGAGGACAGCGAGGCTGTTGTGGCGGTCGACGCGGTGTCCTTCACCCTGCTGCAAGACCAGCTGCAGTCGGTGCTGGACACCCTGTCTGAGCGCGAAGCCGGCGTCGTGCGGCTGCGGTTCGGCCTCACCGACGGCCAGCCGCGCACGCTGGACGAGATCGGGCAGGTCTACGGGGTGACCCGGGAGCGGATCCGCCAGATCGAGTCCAAGACGATGTCGAAGTTGCGGCACCCCAGCCGTTCGCAGGTATTGCGCGACTACCTGGACTAGGCGTTCAGCCCGCCGCCAGCAGCGCCACGCGCACGCCGTGGGAGAACTGTGACGCCCGCAGGGTGATGCTGGCCGGGAGCATGCCATTCGGGACATCGAACGCACACGTCACGTGCACCTCCTTGCCTGGCTCGATGTTGGTCCGATCGTTGGGGCCGTCGAGATTGACCGCGTGGTCGTAGTGCTTGCCGGAGAAGTCGGTGAGCGTCTGGTCCTGGCAGTACACCGCCCGGGACGTGGGGCCGCCGTTCTTGACCATCAGGTTGACGACGACGAATACCCCCTGCGCCGTGCGGTGCCCGGTCTTTGGCACGCCGAGGTGAATAGCCGTCACGGTGAACGCCAGGGTCCCGTCTCGGACCTCGTCGTTCAGACCGGGGCCGGAGTGGTGCCGGGTACCCAGGCAGCCGGTGATCAGCACGGCCACGGCGAACCAGGCGAATCTGCGCACACAGCACTGCTACCAGCCCGCCACGGCGCAGGTAAAGCGACAGCGCCGGTACCGTGACGGCCATGTCAGCCGACCGCCACTGCATCTCCTCGGACTCGGACTTCGAATCGATCGTCGGGTACTCGCGCGCGGTGCGCGTCGGCCCGCACGTGGTGGTGGCCGGTACCACCGGCAGTGGGAACGATGTGGCCGAGCAGGCACGAAATGCCTTGAGTCGCATAGCAAGTGCTCTCGAACAAGCTGGCGCCACGCTGGCCGACGTGGTCCGGACCCGTACCTACGTCACGGACATCACGAACTGGCGCGAGGTCGGCGCGGTGCACGCGGACGTGTTCGGCGAGATCCGCCCGGTGACCACCATGGTCGAGGTCTCGGCGCTGATCGCGCCGGAGCTGCTGGTGGAGATCGAAGCCGACGCCTACGTCGGGGATTGAAGCGGCGGGAAGCTGCCGTCAGGCGCCGGCGGGTACTCGACCGCCTTGATGACGGCCCCGGCCGGCAACGGACCATACAGGTGCGGGAACACCATCGACTCGGGGTCCGTTGGCACTCCGGGCTCCCACCGCACGGGCGCGTCGAGAGTGGAGACGTCGACGTGCAACAGCAGCAGATCGCGTCGCCCGTGAAAGAGTCGATTCGCCGGGAGGTGGACTTGCTCAGGCGTGGACAGATGGATGAAGCCGTCGGGTGAATCCGGCTCGATGCCGCCCCGTCTGCTCGCCTGGGCCCAGTCCCGAATTCCGCACAAATGAACCAGCACGCGCGGGGCAGTCATTCCAACAAGAATGCCCACTTCGCACGCCGAAAATCCGTGAGAAACGACACACCTCATAACGGTCGGGGAACAAGGCGAAAACTCCGAACGTCTGACAGAGTGAAATTATCGCCAGAACGGAGGAGCCATGAACGCAACTCTGACCAGTCCCGAACTGACCCGGGCAGACCGCTGCGACCGCTGCGGTGCCGCTGCCCGTGTGCGTGCCAAGCTGCCTTCCGGAGCCGAGCTGCTGTTCTGCCAGCACCACGCCAATGAGCACGAAGCGAAATTGGTCGAACTGGCTGCCGTCCTCGAGGTGAGCGGTAGCTAAATCCGCCGAACTCGCCTGCCGCAATGTCGGCGGCGCGAGTAATCTTCGGCAATGCTGGACGGGATGAGCGCCGAAACGCTGAAACCGTCCCGCCACCACTTTTGGCATATTTTCAAAAGGGCGCTGGCCAAAGCTTGGGACGATTCCATTTTCTCCGAGTCCGCGGAAGCGGGATTCTGGACTTGTCTTTCGACGCCGCCTCTGCTGTTGGGGATCCTGGGCACACTGGCCTGGGTGGCGCCGCTGTTCGGCAAGGACACCTTGTCGTCGATCATCAAAAGCATTCTGGGCACAGCACGAAGCTTCTTCTCACCCAGTGTCGTCAACGAGATCATCGAGCCCACGATCCGCGATATCACCACCCACGCCGGCGGTGAGGTTGCCTCACTGGGTTTCCTGATCTCGTTATGGGCGGGGTCCTCAGCGATCTCGTCTTTCGTCGACGCGATCGTCGAGGCGCACGATCAGACGCCGCTGCGCCACCCGGTGCGGCAGCGCTTCTTCTCGTTGTTCATCTACATCGTCATGCTTATCTTCGTGGTGGCGACCGCTCCGGTGGCGGTGGTGGGACCGCGCAAGGTGAGCGAGCACATCCCGATTGGCCTGCAGAACCTGCTGCACTACGGCTACTACCCGGCGCTGATCCTGGGCCTGATGGCCGGGGTGACCGTCCTGTACCGGGTGGCGCTGCCGGTGCCGCTGCCCACCCACCGGCTGATACCCGGCACCGTGCTGGCCACCGTGGTGTTCGCCGTCGCGACCCTTGGCCTGCGCCTTTACCTGCGGTGGATCGGCAGCACCGGCTACACCTACGGCGCGCTGGCCACGCCGATCGCGTTCCTGTTGTTCGCCTTCTTCGGCGGCTTTTCGATCATGATCGGTGCCGAACTCAACGCCGCCATCCAGGAGGAGTTCCCCGCTCCGGCCACCCACGCCCACCGGCTGCGGAACTGGCTGACCCGTCGCACCGCGGCGATGACCGGCACCGGCGAACCGGAAGTGCCGGAGTCGAAAGCGGTCCCGGATGCGGCCAACGTCGAACCTAGGACGTGATCAGCCCTTCTTGAGCCGGTCGTAGATCTGCTTGCAGTCGGGGCAGACGGGTGAGCCCGGCTTGGCCGCCCGGGTGACCGGAAAAACCTCGCCACACAACGCCACAACGTGGTTGCCCATGACCGCGCTCTCGGCGATCTTGTCCTTCTTGACGTAGTGGAAGAACTTGGGGGTGTCGCTGCCGGTCCCGTCATCGACGCGTTCTTCGGCATCGGTGCGTTCGATCGTCTGGGTGTCCATGCCACACATTGTGCCTCCTGACCTGGCGACTGACACCGGAGAACCCAAAAGCGATTTCGTGTGGAACAGTGGAAGGATGAAGCGCGGCACCGAGCTCGGCGGTTTTGACGAGGAGGGCCGACCGGTACTCATCACCGCTGCCGCACCTTCCTACGAGGTGCAGCATCGCGCAAGGGTGCGTAAATACCTCACCCTCATGGCGTTCCGCATCCCGGCGTTGCTGTTGGCGGCCATCGCTTACGGCGCATGGCACAACGGCCTGATCTCTCTGTTGATCGTCGCGGCCTCAATACCGTTGCCGTGGATGGCTGTTCTGATCGCCAACGACCGTCCCCCGCGCGACGCCGGCGAACCTCGACGCTTCGACCATGCGCACAAGCGCACCCCGTTATTCCCGACCGCCGAACGGCTGGCACTGGAGCCGCGACGCGATCCGCTGACGCACTCCGATGCGCAGGTCATCGACCCCGACGGTTCCCGCTAGCCGTCCACTCGCGTCACTTCTCAGGACATTCTCAGGTCACCGCCGTATTTCTGCACGTCACAGCGTGTGAGATAGCGAAGCGGTGGGAACTCTGCGACCGGGCTTCTCGTTAACCACATGACAAAGACAAGCCAATCGGGAGGGCGCAATGGCTAATGCCACCACAAGCCGGGTCGACGACAACTTGGATGCTCAGAGCCCGGCGGCAGACCTGGTGCGCGTGTATCTGAACGGCATTGGTAAGACGGCGTTGCTCAACGCCGCGGACGAAGTCGAACTTGCCAAGCGCATCGAGGCGGGCCTGTACGCCGAGCACCTGCTAGAGACTCGGAAGCGCCTCGGCGAGAACCGGAAACGCGATCTGGCGCTTGTCGTCAAGGATGGCGAGGCCGCCCGCCGTCACCTGCTGGAAGCCAACCTGCGACTGGTGGTTTCGCTGGCCAAGCGCTACACCGGCCGGGGCATGCCGCTGCTGGACCTCATCCAGGAGGGCAACCTGGGTCTGATCCGCGCCATGGAAAAGTTCGACTACGCAAAGGGTTTCAAGTTCTCGACCTACGCCACCTGGTGGATTCGTCAGGCGATCACCCGCGGTATGGCTGACCAGAGTCGCACCATCCGGCTGCCCGTCCACCTGGTCGAGCAGGTCAACAAGCTGGCCCGGATCAAGCGGGAGATGCACCAGAACCTGGGCCGGGAAGCTACCGATGAGGAGCTGGCCGCCGAGTCCGGCATTCCGGTCGAGAAGATCAACGACCTGCTCGAGCACAGCCGCGACCCGGTAAGCCTGGACATGCCGGTCGGCTCGGAGGAAGAGGCCCCGCTGGGCGACTTCATCGAGGATGCGGAAGCCATGTCCGCCGAGAACGCGGTGATCGCCGAGCTGCTGCATACCGACATTCGCAGCGTGCTGGCCACGCTCGACGAGCGGGAGCACCAGGTGATCCGGCTGCGGTTCGGCCTCGACGACGGCCAGCCGCGCACCCTGGACCAGATCGGCAAGCTGTTCGGTCTGTCCCGGGAGCGGGTCCGCCAGATAGAGCGAGACGTGATGTGCAAGCTGCGCCACGGCGAGCGAGCCGACCGCCTGCGGTCGTACGCCAGCTGAGGCGCGACCGAGCTGCATTTTCGAGCCTGATAGGAGACGGTGTGCCCGCCGCGCTTGCGCGGCGGGCATACTGCTGCGGTGGAGCGTTTTGGACGAACCATCCGCGCGGCTGGCGAAGTAGACTCGGCGGCAACGGAGGATGCTGAATGAACGACTTGGTTGACACCACCGAGATGTACCTGCGCACCATCTACGACCTCGAAGAAGAGGGTGTAACGCCGCTGCGTGCGCGGATTGCCGAACGGCTGGAGCAGAGTGGGCCGACGGTGAGCCAGACCGTCTCCCGGATGGAGCGCGACGGATTGCTCCGCGTGGCCGGCGACCGCCACCTTGAACTCACCGACAAGGGCCGCGCGCTGGCCATCGCCGTGATGCGCAAGCACCGCCTCGCCGAGCGCCTCCTGGTCGACGTCATCGGGTTGCCGTGGGAAGAGGTGCACGCCGAGGCATGCCGGTGGGAGCACGTGATGAGCGAGGATGTAGAGCGCCGGTTGGTCAAGGTGCTCAACAACCCCACGACGTCTCCGTTCGGCAACCCTATTCCAGGGCTGCTGGACCTGGGCGTCGGTTCGGAGTTCGACCCCGACGACGCCCCCTGGTGCGGCTGACCGAGTTGCCACCCGGATCCCCGGTGGCCGTCGTCGTCCGTCAGCTGACCGAGCACGTCCAGGGCGACATCGACCTGATCACTCGGCTCAAGGACGCCGGCGTGGTGCCCAATGCGCGGGTGACCGTCGAGACCGGTGCCGGCGGCGTCACCATCGTCATCCCGGGCCATGAGAACGTCACCCTGCCGCACGAGATGGCGCATGCCGTCAAGGTCGAGAAGGTCTGAGCCGCTAGCGGCCCGCCACCCCACTAGCCGGCCCGCCGGCCGAAGTCCTGCCGCGGCGGCAGCCGCACACCCAGTTGCGCGGCCAGTCGATAGCCGGTACCGGCGAGCTCACGAATGTCGTTGGGCCGCAATCCCGACTGCAGCGCCTGGTCCAGCATGCCCGCCATGCGATGCTGCGGGTCGCAGCGCAGCGCGGCTTCCAGCGACACCCCCGCCAGCGGTCCGTCCCCGCGCACGTAGGCGCTGAACGCCAACAGCACCAGTGCCTCCACCCGCCATGGTGGCGGCAAGAGACGCGACAGCACCGACCACAGTGCCTCGGCAGCGTCCGCCGTCTCGGCCACCGCGAGGGCGTACAGCGTGTCGCGCACCCGCACGTCCACCAGCGCACACCCCAGGAGCGCCACTTCCGCATCGCCGAGGCCTTGCCCATCGATCACCCGGGCGGCGGCGTCCATGGCCAGCTCGATGTCGCGTCGGCTGCGGCCGGCCGGATCGGCTTCGCACGCGGCCGCACGCGCTTTCGCCGCCTTCTCGACCGCGGCCGCCAGTGCTGCGCTGCGCGCCGGGTCGCTCGCGATCACCGCCTGCAGGTCGGCGCGCCGGGCATACAGGCGCCGCCCCTCCAGCACCGCCGCCGCAGCGAGCGGGGACGCCGCCGGATCGTCAATCGGCCCGCCCGCACCGCAGCCGTCGACGCAATGCCAGCGCCCACCCGCGGCGACCCGGTCCACCACGTGCGCCGCATACCGCCGGATGCCGTACCGCGCCAACGCGTCGCTGAGCGCGTCGCACAGCTCGCGGTACTCCTCGTTGCACACCGGACACTGGGCCCCCTCGTTGTCGACCAGCACCACGATCGCGGCGTCCGGACGTGCCGCCGCGGCCACCTCGGCGAGCTGCTCGATACGGTCGGGAAGGTCCTCGGACAGATCGGCGCGCAGCACCGAGCCCATCCCACCGCCCTCCAGCGAAACCAGCACCAGCGATTTCTCCGGCACAAAACCGAGGATCGCCGGTAGTGCGGCGATCAGAGCGCCGGGGCGATTGAGTTCGAAGTCAGCTCGTTGCGTCGTCATGGCGTCCACGCTGACGACACCGACCGTCAGTTCGTGCTCGCACAACGTGATTCAGCCGCCCGCTTGTGGAGAAAGTCGCGACTGTGGGCTCTATCGTCTAACCATGACTTCGATGCGCGAATACGACCTGGTGGTTCTCGGATCCGGGCCCGGCGGACAGAAGGCCGCAATTGCTGCGGCAAAGCTGGGTAAGTCGGTCGCGATCGTCGAGCGGGGCCGGATGGTCGGCGGCGTCTGCGTGAACACCGGCACCATCCCGTCGAAGACGCTGCGGGAAGCGGTCGTCTACCTGACCGGCATGAGTCAGCGCGAGCTGTACGGCGCCAGCTATCGGGTGAAGGACAAGATCACCCCGGCCGACCTGCTCGCCCGGACCCAGCACGTGATCGGCAAACAGGTCGACGTGGTGCGGTCGCAGCTGATGCGCAACCGGATCGACCTGGTGCTCGGGCACGGCCGCTTCGTCGACCCGCACACCATCCTGGTGGAGGAAGACGCCCAGGGCGAGCGGGTGACGGTCAGCGGCGACTACATCGTCATCGCCACCGGCACCAAGCCGGTGCGGCCGTCGGGGGTCGAGTTCGACGAGAAGCGGGTGCTGGATTCCGACGGGATCCTGGACCTGCGGTCGCTGCCGTCATCAATGGTGGTGGTCGGCGCCGGGGTGATCGGTATCGAGTACGCGTCGATGTTCGCCGCGCTGGGCACCAAGGTCACCGTCGTCGAGAAGCGAGACACGATGCTGGACTTCTGTGACCCCGAGATCGTCGAGGCCCTCAAGTTCCACCTCCGCGACCTGGCGGTGACGTTCCGATTCGGTGAGGAGGTCACCGCGGTCGACGTCGGCGCCTCGGGCACCGTCACCACCCTGGCCAGCGGCAAGCAGATCCCGGCCGAGACGGTGATGTACTCCGCGGGCCGGGAGGGACAAACCGAGCATCTCGGCCTGGAGAACGCCGGGCTCGAAACCGACCACCGCGGACGGATTTTCGTCGACGACCAGTTCCAGACCAAGGTCGAGCACATTTACGCCGTCGGCGACGTCATCGGGTTCCCCGCGCTGGCGGCGACCTCTATGGACCAGGGCCGACTGGCGGCCTACCACGCCTTCGGGGAGCCCACCGAGGGCATCACCGCCCTGCAGCCGATCGGGATCTACTCGATCCCGGAGGTGTCCTACGTCGGCGCCACAGAAGTGGAACTCACCAAGCAGTCGATCCCCTACGAGGTGGGCGTGTGCCGCTACCGCGAGCTGGCCCGCGGCCAGATCGCCGGCGACTCGTACGGCATGCTCAAGTTGCTCGTGTCGACCACCGACCGCAAGTTGCTGGGTGCGCATCTCTTCGGCACCAGCGCCACCGAAATGGTGCATATCGGGCAGGCCGTGATGGGTTGCGGCGGCACCGTCGACTACCTGGTCGACGCGGTCTTCAACTACCCGACGTTTTCCGAGGCGTACAAGGTCGCGGCGCTGGATGTGACCAACAAGATGCGCGCCCTCAACCAGTTCCGGCGCTGAACCCACGTTTCGTTCCATCGCGCCGAACCGCTGGTTACCAGCAAGCGAATAGAATCTCGGCCGTATGCGTTGATCGTGGTGCCAGCAAATCTCGGGCGGTGCCGGCTTCGGACCCCCTCGATTGAGAGACACTGGTTGGGGGAACCTAGAGGGACCCGTGTGACCCCGAGAGGAGGAGCACCATGACCCACCCTGATGAGGCGCATGACTACCAGCCGGGCCAATCCGGCATGTACGAGCTCGAGTTCCCGGCGCCGGTGCTGTCGACGTCCGACGGGCGCGGTCCGGTGTTGGTGCACGCGCTGGAGGGCTTCTCGGACGCCGGTCACGCTATCCGGCTGGCTTCCGGCCACCTCAAGGCGGCGCTGGACACTGAACTGGTCGCTTCGTTCGCTATCGACGAACTGCTGGACTACCGGTCGCGGCGCCCGCTGATGACGTTCAAGACCGACCACTTCACCCACTACGACGACCCCGAGCTCAGCCTGTATGCGCTGCGCGACAGTGTGGGCACGCCGTTCCTGCTGCTTTCGGGCATGGAGCCGGACCTGAAGTGGGAACGGTTCATCACCGCGGTGCGGCTGCTAGCCGAGCGGCTCGGGGTGCGCCAGACCATCGGCCTGGGCACCGTGCCGATGGCGGTGCCGCACACCCGTCCGGTCACCTTGACCGCGCACTCCAACAACCCGGAGCTGATCGCCGATTTCACGCCCTGGATTTCCGAGATCCAGGTGCCGGGCAGCGCATCGAACCTGTTGGAGTACCGGATGGCCCAGCACGGCCACGAAGTCGTCGGGTTCACCGTGCACGTACCGCACTACCTGACGCAGACCGACTATCCCGCCGCCGCGCAGGCATTGCTCGAGCAGGTCGCCAAGACCGGGGCGCTCGAGCTTCCACTGACTGCGCTGACCGACGCGGCCGCCGAGATCCGAACGAAAATCGACGAGCAGGTGCAAGCGAGCGCGGAAGTCGCTCAAGTGGTGGCGGCCCTTGAGCGCCAGTACGATGCCTTCATTGACGCTCAGGAAAACAGGTCTTTGCTCACCCGTGACGAGGAGCTGCCGAGCGGCGACGAGCTGGGTGCCGAGTTCGAGCGGTTCTTGGCGCAGCAGGCTGAGAAGAAGTACGACGACGACGACAAGAAGTAGCGCTCCCATCGACCTGACAAGGCGGGCGACATGACCGAGCGGAAGCGAAATCTCCGCCCGGTGCGGGAAGTGACCTCCCCGTCGCTGCAGTACCGCACCATTCACGGCTACAAGCGCGCGTTCCGCATCGCTGGATCCGGTCCGGCAATCCTGTTGATCCACGGCATCGGCGACAACTCCACCACCTGGACCGGTATCCACGCCAAGCTCGCGCAGCGGTTCACCGTCATCGCGCCGGATCTGCTCGGTCACGGCAAGTCCGACAAACCGCGCGCCGACTATTCGGCCGCGGCATACGCCAACGGCATGCGCGACCTGCTCAGCGTCCTGGACATCGAGCGGGTCACCATCATCGGTCACTCCCTCGGTGGTGGGGTGGCGATGCAGTTCGCTTATCAGTTCCCCCATCTGGTGGACCGGTTGATCCTGGTGGGCGCCGGCGGTGTCACCAAGGACGTCAACATCGCGTTGAGGTTCGCCTCGCTGCCGATGGGCTCCGAGGCGTTGGCGCTGCTGCGCCTGCCCATGGTGTTGCCGGCGGTTCAGCTGCTGGGCCAGCTGGCGGGACTGGCGCTCGGATCCACTGCCCTGGGGCGCGATCTGCCCAACATGCTGCGGATTCTCAACGACCTCCCCGAACCGACGGCCTCATCGGCGTTCACCCGAACCTTGCGGGCCGTCGTCGATTGGCGTGGACAGATCGTTACGATGCTGGACCGGTGTTATCTGACCGAAGCGATCCCCGTGCAGATCATCTGGGGCGCAAAGGATTCGGTGATTCCGGTTCAGCACGCCCACATGGCGCACGCGGCGATGCCGGGCTCGCGACTGGAAATCTTCGAGGACTCCGCGCACTTTCCCTTCCATGACGACCCGGCCCGGTTCCTCGACGTCGTGCAGAACTTTATCGACACCACCGTCCCGCCCGAGTACGACCAGGCCGCACTGCGTGAGTTGCTGCGCAGCGGCGGCGGGGCGCGTACCGTGTCCGGCCCGACCGACACCCGGGTCGCCGTGCTGAACGCAATGGGGGCGGACGAACGCAGCGCCACCTGACCGACCGGCGATGAGCGTCGAGGTCACCGTGCTGCGCGTCTTCACTGACGCCGACGGGAATTTCGGAAACTTGCTCGGTGTCGTCGACGCCGCCCTCGTCGACCCCGCCGACCGGCAACCGCTGGCGACCGAATTGGGTTACAGCGAAACGATTTTCGTCGACCTTCCAGCCGAAGGGGAAACGACTGCACTTGCGGTCATCCACACCCCGCGCACGGCACTGCCCTTCGCCGGCCATCCGACCGTCGGCGCGGCGTGGTGGTTGCGTGAGCGGGGCACGCCGATCAACACGCTGCGGGTGCCGGCCGGCCTGGTGCAGGTGAGCTACTCAGACGATCTCACCGCAATCAGCGCACGGGCCGAGTGGTCACCCGAGTTCGCCATCCACGACATGGGCTCCCCCGAAGCCGTCGCCGCGGCCGACCCCGCCGACTTTGCCGACGACGTGGCGCACTACCTGTGGGCGTGGGCCGACGAGCCGTCCGGGTCGTTGCGCTCCCGGATGTTCGCGGCCAACCTCGGGGTCACCGAGGACGAGGCGACCGGCTCGGCGGCAGTGCGAATCACCGAGCACCTGAGCCGGGATCTACGCATCACCCAGGGCAGCGGTTCCCTGCTCCACACCGCCTGGAATCCGCAGGGCTGGGTGCAGGTGGCCGGCCGCGTCGTCCACGACAGCGTCAAACACGTTGACCTATGACGGTATTCAGCTTTGCCGGCGCAGCACGGCGGACAGGTGGTGCTGCACCGGCTGACCGACCGCCCCCATCCGCAGTGAATAGGAAAGCTCGTCACCGTCGATGCGGAAGGAACGGCCCAGGGCGGTGACCTCTTTGGCCGTCGGGGTCAAACCGACCGAGGTGGTGAGCAACTCGAGTTCGATGACGTTGTCGCTCAGGGAGTATGTGCCGACCTCGATTTCGGTGATACCGCTCGGGTGGGCCAGCACCAGCTCGACCTGACCGGGCCGCGGCACCCGCAGATAGCCGGCTTCGGCGTGCAGCGGCTTGCCGTCGGCGGCGGCCTTGGTCTTCTGCCCGTAGCTCAGGAATGGCTTGCCGACATGGGAGAAGACAACCTCTTCGAGGTATTCGAACGGCTCGATCGTCGGATACTCCCCCGCGCCCCGTCCCGCCCAAACGCCCAGCAGCGGTGCCAACGGCGCGAGGTTAGGGTGCAGGTCTGCCGGCATGGGGCCAGAGTAGACGCCACGCTTCAGCCGGAGGTGGACACCTTGCGGTGGGACCGCAGCGCCTCGATCTCGCGTTCGAAGTCCTCGGCGGAGGAAAAGGACCGGTAGACCGAGGCGAACCGCAGATAAGCCACCTCGTCCAGTTCGCGCAACGGCCCCAGGATGGCCAGGCCCACCTCGTGGCTGGGCACTTCCGGCCCGGCGGCGCGCACGGAATCCTCCACTTGTTGCGCCAGCAGGTTCAACGCGTCGTCGTCGACCTGGCGACCCTGGCACGCCCGGCGCACCCCGCTGATCACCTTCTCCCTGCTGAAGGGCTCGATGACACCGCTGCGCTTGACGACGGCCAGTACCGCGGTTTCCACGGTGGTAAACCGGCGCCCACATTCGGGGCAGGACCGGCGGCGGCGGATCGCCTGCCCCTCATCGGTTTCCCGGGAGTCGATCACTCGGGAATCGGGATGCCGGCAGAACGGGCAGTGCATGGCCGCTCCTTAGTGCTGACAACCCGGTGTGCAGAACACCCCGAGAGTACGCGGTATCCGCGCTGCGCACCCGATGGCCCTCAGCCGACGGGCGCGATCAGGGTCTGGCCCGCGGCGACGGCGTTGGAGTCCAGCGCATTGAGATCACGGATCCGTTCGACGACGTCGCGAACCGGAGCGCCGGGGGCCACCCGGGCTGCCAGCTGCTGCAGCGACTCGCCCGGTTCCACCCGCACCACGGCCAGCGCGGCGGGTACGCGCCCCGAGGAGTCGGTTGATTCACCGTTGGCCATGGTGCCGAAATTCGCCATCAGGCCCAGCCACAGGGTGACGATGCCGGCCAGCAGTGCGAGCCCGACCGTCGTAGCGACCGAAACCGGGCGTCGCCGGTGTGGGGCGGTCGACACGGCCACCCCGGTGCCGTAGTAACGCAACGGCGTGCCGCCGGGACGCGCCGGCCCTGGCCGGTTGGTCCGGGGTTGCGCGGTGCGGTAAGCGGGCGACTCGCTGATCGGCCTGTTCACGGGCCTGTTCACCACCCGCTGCGCGTTCCAGTTGCGCTGCGGGGCCGCGTAGATGAGTGCCATGCCGTTCCCTCCGGTCGACTACTTATCGCTCGTGTGTTCGACCGTAGTCGCTCAGGTGTTCGATATCGAACATCTGAGCGACGCGTGTCGCACGAGCAAAACGGTAGACCTCCCCACCGACAAGGTCTTGACGGTGGAACCAGCTGGGTGACTTTCGAATACCCGAACGCGCCGAAAGTTACACACTTGTGATTCGGCAGATTGACGTGTTTTTTCCGACGCTGACACGCCGGTCGAACACATGTTTGATTCTGAACGCGCCGGGCGCTACATTCAGAGCCATGAGCGACAGCAACGACCCTGCAGCAGCAAACCCGGACAGCCGCTTGCACGCTGTCGACGCGACGCTGACCGAGCGGCAACGCACCATTCTGGAGGTCATTCGTGCGTCGGTCACCACCCGCGGCTACCCGCCCAGCATTCGCGAGATAGGCGACGCGGTCGGCCTGACGTCCACCTCATCGGTGGCGCACCAGCTGCGCACCCTGGAGCGTAAGGGCTACCTGCGGCGGGACCCGAACCGTCCCCGCGCCGTTGATGTGCGCGGCGCCGACGACGCCGTCACCGCGCCGGTCACCGATGTCGCCGGCTCGGACGCGTTGCCCGAGCCCACTTTCGTCCCGGTGCTGGGCCGGATTGCCGCTGGTGGTCCGATCCTGGCCGAGGAGGCCGTCGAGGATGTGTTCCCGCTACCCCGGGAGCTGGTCGGTGAGGGGACGTTGTTCCTGTTGAAGGTGGTCGGCGATTCGATGGTCGAGGCCGCCATCTGCGACGGCGACTGGGTGGTGGTGCGCCAGCAGAACGTCGCCGACAACGGTGACATCGTGGCGGCCATGATCGACGGCGAGGCCACCGTCAAGACGTTCAAGCGGGCGGGCGGTCAAGTGTGGCTGATGCCGCACAATCCAGCCTTCGACCCGATCCCAGGCAACGACGCGACCGTGCTGGGCAAGGTCGTCACGGTGATCCGCAAGGTATAGGCGTCAGTCCGCCCGGACGAAGCCGTTCGCCAGCGCCACTTCCTCGTTGGCGAACCAGATCTCGGCGAGCGTGTCGTGGTAGAGGGCGCTTCCGGGCGTGTAGTAGAGGCCGAACCGGGCGCTGGCTTTGATGGGATAGCCCTCCGGAGCCCGGTAAGGGTCATCGACGAGCGGCAGATGGATGGTCGGACGCCCGGCGGCCTGCGGTGCGGCGGCGGCCTGCGGTGCCGCCGCGGCCTGCGGTGCCGCCGCGAGTGCTGTCTCAACCGCCGGCGACGCGGTCCCGTCTGGGTCCGCGGCCGCGTGTCGGCCCTGTCTCGACTCGGCTAGCGGCTCCGCCTCGGGGATCTCCTCCTCGTCCGCCGCGGCGCCGGTCGGATAGAAGACGTCCGGGAACTCCCCGTCCTCGAGCGCCTGTCCAGCGCCGACGTCGGGGACCGAGGCGGGCGGCACATGGGTTTCCGGTATGTACTCCTCGGACACGAAGTCCTCGGGCGACACCGTCTCGGCAACTTCCGGTTCGATATCGACCGGCTCCCCGACGGGGTCCTGAGCCGGAATCGGCGTGGTGGGTGTGGAGTCCGCCGCGTCGAGGTCGTCTTCGTAACCCCTGTGCTCGTCGTGCTCGTGCTCGTCGTATTCGTCGTGGGCTTCGTATCCGTCGTGGGTTTCGTATCCGTCGTGGGCTTCGTATCCGTCGTGGGATTCGTACTCGTCGTGGGATTCGTACTCGTCGTGGGACTCGTATTCGTCGTGGCCGGCAAGCCCGGGCTCCGCCAGCGGTGCCGCGACACCGCCTCTGGACCAGCTGACCCGTCCGCTCGAGCCCGGATCGGACGCCGGCTGTTGCTCGGGATGGTGGTCGGCGGGCGGGAATTGCTCCGAGCCGTAGCCGACGACGTCGTCATGCGGCGGCCAGTGCTCGTCGGGATGGGCATCGAAGTCGCCCGCGTCGTAGCCGTGGCCGGGATATCCAACGCTTTCCCGAGCTCCACGACGTCGGCGCAGCCCCGCGACCACCAACACACACATCACAATCAGCAGCAGCACCGGGACTGCCGCCACCAGCCACCACCATTGGAAGGAGAACTTCTTGCCCGGCGGCGGCGCGGCGGAGTTGGCGGGCTGATTCTGACCGGAAACCTGCAGCCCGGACAGCAGCGGCGCCAGGTTCGCCGGATCGGTCGTGAAGGCGTTCTTGGCGCGATTCCACGAGATCTTGCCGCCGGTGAACTTCTGCGACACCACGTCGCCTTCGACGGTCTGATCGGCCACTGGCGCCCCGAGCTTTCCGGTGGCGCCCTTCAGCTTGTCCCAGGCGGCCTTCATCGCGCCGCGCACGACGAATGCGCCGTGGTCGGGCGTCCAGAAGATCACCGGCTTGTCGGCGGCGGAGAACGTGGCGACGCGACTGGCCGGCGTGATGCCGCCGTCGGCCTCGTTGGTGATCGGAAAGCCCAACTCGCTGCCGACGGGCCCGCCGAGCGCCTCGTACTTCTGCAGGATCGGACCCTCGACGGCATTTGCGCCGGTGGCGGGGCTGAAGAAGATCTTGCCGCCGTTGAAGTCCTGGGCGATCCCGTCACCACCGATCGGGTACTGATCGCCCTTCTTCGCGCCCAACGGGCCACTGGCGCCGCCGGCGGCGCGCCAGGCCATGTTGATCGCCGCAGTGGGGTCGATCGGCACCTGCAAGCCCTTGAGCGCATCGGCCAAGTTCGCCGGATTGGTGGTGAACTCCTTGGTCTTGCGGTTCCAGGACACCTGCCCGCCGGTGAACTTCTGCGAGGTCACCTCACCGTCGTAGGTTTCGTCCCCGATCGGAGCGCCGAGCACGCCGCCGGAGCTGCCGAGCTTGTCCCAGGCTGCGTTGAGTGCGCCGCGCACGACGAACGCGCCATGGTCGGGTGTCCAGAAGATGACCGGGTTGTCGCTGGCCGCGAACGTGCTCACCCGGCTGTCCGGGCCGGCCAGCCCGGGCACTTCGTTGATGGTCGGGAAACCCAGATCGCTGCCCGCCGGGCCGCCGAGCGACTCGTATTTGTCCAGGATGGGCCCGAACATGAATTTCGCGCCGGTGGCGGGCGTGAAGAACATCTTGCCGCCGTCGAAGTCCAATGCGAAGCCGTCACCGATCGGGTAGACGTCGCCCTTCCTGGCACCGAGCGTCGAGGTGTCGCCGCCGGCTTTCTCCCACGCGGCCATCATCGCGGCCTCGGCATCGCCGATCGGAGACGCAGACGCGGTCGGCGCCGGCAACACGGTGCTCAACCCGAGCGTCAACCCCGTAACCAGCGCGGAAACCGCCAAGCCAACCAACGCACGCCCGACCAGCTTGCTCAATTGACCCCTCTGCCCGTTCACCAAGCCTCCCAGCCGATGCCCTGCTCGCCTGGCGAGCCGGCGGATTCACCACCGTGGGCCGTTCCCCAGCTCCGATCCACATCGATACCGGGCTCGCATAACTTTGCTTTAGCGAACGAGAAATGCGAAGTCAAATCATAAAGGTTACGGAAACGGATATCGACCTGATGTCGAAATGATGCCGTGCCGCGGTCATGTCGCGAGAATGCGCGTCGCGGGCGACACACTCGTTGGGTTACCGTGCCGGAGACACCATCCCGCCCCGGATGCCGCCTGACCATGTGAGAGGAAACCCAGCGCCAATGGGTGTTTCCGGACCTGTCTGGGCCCTCACGATCGTTGTGATCGCGGCATTGATGCTGTTCGACTACGCCTTCCAAATCCGCAAAACGCACGTACCGACGCTACGTGAGGCCGCCATCTGGTCAACCTTCTATATCGGGATTGCGTTCGTTTTCGGCCTCGGCATAGCCCTTTTCGGCGGTACCCGCATGGCGATCGAATACTTCGCCGGCTATCTGAGCAACGAAGCCCTGTCCGTGGACAATCTGTTCGTATTTCTGGTCATCATGGGCGGTTTCGCCGTGCCGCGGGTCGCGCAGCAGAAGGTCCTGCTGTTCGGTATCGCCTTCGCGCTGGTCGCGCGAACGGTGTTCATCGTCCTGGGCGCCGCGCTGTTGAGCACCTACAACTCCGCCTTTTACCTGTTCGGCCTGTTGCTCTTGTTCATGGCCGGCAAACTCGCCAAACCCGCAGAGCCGGAAAAGGATACCGCCGACAACGTCGTTATCCGGCTGGCCAATCGGTTCCTGCACACCGCCAAGCACTACGACGGCGACCGGCTCTTCACCGTCGAGGACGGCAACCGGGTGATGACGCCCCTGCTGTTGGTGATGGTCGCCGTCGGCGGCACCGATCTGTTGTTCGCCTTCGATTCGGTGCCGGCGATGTTCGGTCTGACCCAGAACGTGTACCTGGTTTTCGCGGCAACGGCGTTCTCGCTGTTGGGCCTTCGCCAGCTCTACTTCCTGATCGACAATCTGCTGGACCGGCTGATCTATCTGTCCTACGGCCTGGCCGTGATTCTCGGGTTCATCGGGATCAAACTGATCCTGGAAGCGCTGCACGACAACAACCTTCCGTTCATCAACCACGGACAGCCGGTACCGGTCGTAGAACTCAGCATCACGACCTCGCTGCTGGTGATCGTCGCCGTCCTGCTGGTCACCACGCTCGTCTCGCTGCTCTCCGCCCGAGGACGCACGCTGAACCTGGCCGCGCGAGCCCGTCGGCACGCGGAGGAATACCTGAACCTCTTCGGCAACCTGCCGTCGCGGGACAACCCCGACCAACGGCACAGCACCTACGCCGCACTGCTACAGGTCGAGCGCCAAATTGACTCGCTCCCAGACAAATACAGCGCAGAGATCAGGCAGGACGAGGAACTCGCGACGCTACTGCGCAGCGTGCACGACGCCCACGAGGCGCACGGCTGAGCTAAATACCCAGGGTGCGGCCGATGATTTCCTTCATGATCTCGGTCGTGCCGCCGTAGATGGTCTGCACGCGGGCGTCGAGATAGGCACGGGCGACGTTGTATTCGCGCATGTAGCCATATCCGCCGTGCAGCTGCAAGCAGCGGTCGATCAGATGAACCTGCTTCTCGGTGGAGTACCACTTGGCCATGGCGGCCTGTTCAGCCGTCAGCTTGCCTTCCAGGTGCAGGGCCAGGAAGTTGTCCACCATGATGCGCACCACCGTGGCCTCAGTCGCCAACTCCGCCAGCAGGAACCGGCTGTTCTGGAAACTACCGATCGGCTTGCCGAACGCCTTGCGCTCCTTGGTGTATTGGATCGTTTCTTCCAACACGGTTTCCATGGCCGTGGCGGCCATCACCGCGATGTTGATCCGCTCCTGCGGCAGGTTCTGCATCAGATAGATGAAGCCCATGCCCTCCTCACCGAGGAGGTTCTCGACGGGCACCTTCACATCCGTGAACGACAGTTCCGCGGTGTCCTGGGCGTCCAGGCCGATCTTGTCCAGGTGCCGTCCGCGCTCGAAACCCTCCATGCCCCGCTCGACCACCAGCAGGCTGAACCCCTGCGCGCCCTTTTCGGGATCGGTCTGGGCCACCACGATCACCAGGTCAGAGTTGATTCCGTTGGTGATGAACGTCTTTGACCCGTTCAAGACGTAATGATCGCCCTGTTTGACCGCCCGCGTCTTGATGCCCTGCAGGTCGCTGCCGGTGCCCGGTTCGGTCATCGCGATTGCGGTGATCAACTCACCGGAGCAGAACTTCGGCAACCACCGCTGCTTTTGCTCGTCGTTGGCCAAATGCAACAGGTAGGGCGCGATGATGTCGTTGTGCAGGCCGAATCCGATGCCGCTGTAGCGGCCGCGAGTGGTCTCTTCGGTGACGATCGTGTTGTAACGGAAGTCGGGATTGCCCCCGCCGCCGTACTCCTCGGGGACAGCCATGCCCAGGAAGCCCTGCTTGCCGGCCTCCAGCCACACCCCCCGGTCGACGATCTTGGCCTTCTCCCACTCCTCGTGGTACGGCGCGACGTGCCGGTCGAGGAAGGCGCGATAGGACTCGCGGAACAGATCGTGCTCGGGTTCGAAGAGAGTGCGCTGGAATTTGACGGCACTGCCCATGCGGACGACCTCCGTTGGTCTGAGATAGATGCGGGACTCCTGCCCAAGATATACCAACCGGGTGGTTGGTAGGCATCGGGCGGGGCCGAGCCGCTTCGATTACGTCCGCGGCCCGTATTCGCGCAGCGCAGCGGCCAGCGCCACCGGGACCCTGGCACGCAGCCGGGTGCCGTCGGCCTGGTGGTCTTCCTGCTGCACGCGTCCGTCGGAGTGCACGCGGGCGACCAGATCGCCACGGTCGTACGGAATGACCACATCCACGGCGGTGTCGGTGGGCACCGCGAGCTCTGCCATGCGCCGACGCAGGGCGTCGATACCCTCGCCGGTACGTGCCGAGACGAACACGGCGCCCGGCAGTTCGTGGCGGAGCCGGGCCAGCATCAAATCCCCAGCGGCGTCGACCTTGTTGACCACCAGCAACTCCGGCGGCGGGTCGGCCCCGTACTCGGCGATCACCTCCGAGATCACCTCGCGCACGGCGCTGATCTGCGCGAGCGGGTTGACGTCGGAACCGTCCACGACGTGCACCAGCAGGTCGGCGTCAACCACTTCCTCCAACGTGGACCGGAACGCCTCGACCAGCTGCGTCGGCAGATGCCGCACGAAGCCGACGGTGTCGGTGAGCACGTAGGGCCTGCTGTCGTCGAACACCGCCCGCCGGGTGGTGGGCTCCAGCGTCGCGAACAGTGCGTCCTGCACCAGCACACCCGCGCCGGTCAGCGCATTGAGCACGCTGGACTTGCCCGCATTGGTGTACCCGACGATGGCGATCGAGGGCATTTCGGCGTGCAGCCGGCGACTGCGCTGGGTATCGCGGACCTGCTTCATCGCCTTGATCTCGCGCCGTAGCTTGGCCATCCGCTCCCGGATGCGACGCCGGTCGGTCTCGATCTTGGTTTCACCGGGGCCGCGCAGACCCACGCCGCCGCCACTCCCGCCGGCACGACCACCGGCCTGCCGGGACATCGACTCACCCCAGCCACGCAGCCTCGGCAGCATGTATTCCATCTGCGCCAGCGTTACCTGCGCCTTTCCTTCCCGGCTGGTGGCGTGCTGAGCGAAGATGTCCAGGATCAGCGCGGTGCGGTCGATCACCTTGACTTTGACCGCCTTTTCCAGCGCGGTTAGCTGGGCCGGGGACAGCTCGCCGTCGCAGATGACGGTGTCGGCGCCGGTGGCCAGCACCACCTCGCGTAGTTCCTGCGCCTTGCCCGAGCCAATGTAGGTCGAGGGGTCGGGCTTGTCGCGACGCTGGATCAGGCCCTCGAGGACCTGGGAGCCGGCTGTTTCGGCGAGTGCGGCCAACTCGGCCAGGCTGGCCTGGTTGTCGGCCGCGGTGCCCTCGGTCCACACGCCGACCAGCACGACCCGTTCCAGCCTCAGCTGGCGGTACTCGACCTCGGAGACGTCGGCGAGTTCGGTCGACAGCCCGGCGACGCGGCGCAGCGCCGATCGGTCTTCGAGTGCGAGCTCACCCAGGCTCGGGGCGGTTTCAGGGATGCCCGTCTCGGGCGAATCTGGATATGTCATAGCTGATTTCGATGGTGGCACGTCGAGCAGATCCGTGCACTCGAATAAATCACGCCGGCGCGTCCCACCAGCGGTCGTCCAGCTCGCCGCGTGCCACCAGCACCGACGGTCCGCGCAGGAAGCTGGTCGCGTCGGTGACGGTAACGACGACATCCCCACCGGGGACGCGCACGGTGAGGGTGCCGGTATCGGCGCCGGTGCTGGCCAGCGCCGCGACGGCCGCCGCCACCGTTCCGGTGCCGCACGAGCGGGTCTCGCCCACGCCGCGTTCGTGCACCCGCATGGTGACGGCGCCGTCGAGTGGGACGGTGAGGACCTCGACGTTGACGCCCTCCGGGAATTGGGTGGTGTCGAACTCGACCGGGCTCCCGACGTCCAGAGCGGCCAGGTCATCGATGGTGAGGTGTGGGTCGGCGCAAGCCAGGTGCGGGTTGCCGACGTCGATGGCGATTCCGTCGAAGCGCCGGCCCCCGACGACCGCGTGACCGGCACCCAACCTGCTGACCTTGCCCATGTCGACGGTGACCTCGGCCGTCGTCTCGTCGCAGTGATGCAGCGTGACGGGCCGGGGTCCGGCCAGTGACCCGACGACGAACTCGTCGCGCGACTCGCAGCCGCTGGCACGCAGGTAATGCGCGAACACCCGGACGCCGTTGCCGCACATCTGCGCCCGGGATCCGTCGGCGTTGCGATAGTCCATGTACCAGTCGTCGCTACTGAGGCCGTCGGGCAACCGGTCGAGCACGCCGGCGTTGCGGGCGGCGCCGGCGGTGGTGACCCTCAGGACGCCGTCGGCACCGAGGCCCCGGCGCCGGTCGCACAGCGCGACCACCCGGTCAGCCGTCAGGGCCAGCCGGGCGTCGAGGTCGGGCAACACCACGAAGTCGTTCTGGGTGCCGTGGCCCTTGGCGAATAGCACCCGATCAGGATACGTGCCACCAGGCCCGCACCGCGTCCTCGACGGCGTCGGCCGCCGCGGCATCCAGCCAGTGCACCCGGTGGTCCCGACGAAACCAGGACCGTTGGCGTCGCACGTAGCGGCGGGTGCCGACGAAGGTCTGCTCGCGCGCCTCGCGTAACAAGTCCGCCGTCCCGCCGGCATCGAGGGCCGCGATCACTTGGGCATAGCCGAGCGCCCGGGATGCGGTAACGCCGTCCCGCAGCCCACGCTCAAGCAGCGTCCGAACCTCGCCGACCAACCCGTCGGAGAACATCGTGTCAGTGCGCCGCGCCAGGCGTTCGTCGAGAAGCGTTGTCTCGCAGTCCAACCCGACGATCACGGTATCCCAACGGGCGGCGCCGATGCGCGGTGCGGAGGCGGCGAACGGCTGCCCGGTGAGCTCGATGACCTCCAGCGCCCGCACGGTGCGCCGGCCGTCGGTGGGCAAGATGGTGGCCGCCGCCGCCGGGTCCCGTCGCGCGAGCTCCGCGTGCAGCCGGCCTACCCCGACGTCGGCGAGACGCTGCTCCCAGCGGGCCCGCACCGCCGGGTCGGTGGCCGGGAACGACCAGTTGTCCAGCAGTGACTGGATGTAGAGCATCGACCCACCGACGATCACCGGGGCCGCTCCCCTGGCGATGATGGCTTCGATGTCGGCGGCGGCCGCCTGTTGGTAGTGCGCGACGGTCGCGGTCTGCGTGACGTCGAGGACGTCGAGCTGGTGATGGCGGATGCCGCGGCGCTGGGCGAGGGGTAGCTTGGCCGTGCCGATGTCCATCCCGCGGTAGAGCTGCATGGCGTCGGCGTTGACGATCTCGACCGCGAACTCGTGGCGCACCGCCTCAGCGACGTCGAGGGCGAGTTGAGACTTGCCGGTACCGGTCGGACCGATGATCGCGAGCGGTCTCACGGCTGCCAGACGCCGGTGAAGTAGCCCACGCCGTAGGGCGCTCCACGGTAGAGCTCCTTGGCCGAGCGCGGGCCGGGGTCGGTCAGGCCGGCCAGCACCCCGAATGCCACCCGTCCCAGCACCCGCGGGGGCAACCGGACCAGCGCGCCGGCATCGCCGGCGGCGAGCGCGTCGTCGAGCAGCTGCTGGGCGTCGGCGCCGCTCGGGTCGTAGCCGCCTGGGGCCGCCGGTGTCAGGGTGTTGACGCCGTCGGCGACCACCAGGACACCGATCGGGTCGGGCTGCTCGTCGATCTCGACGCGCAACTGACGGCCGCGGGTCCGCGCGGCGGTCGGTTCGTGACTGTGGGCGTAGACCCGCACCTGCACGCTGGCATCGGGCCGGACCTGCCCACGCACCCAGGCAGCGATCAGCGCGCTCAGGGGCATCTCGACCTCAGCGCGGGACTGCGGCGCGAGCCGCACCCGCACGTCGACGCCGAATCCTGCGAAGCTGCCGGCGCTCTCTGGGTTCACCACGTCGTCCGCGGGGCCGACTCCGACCGCGATCCAGCGGTCCGGCAACCCGGCGGCCGCCGCCCCAACCGCCGCGGTCAGGTCGGACAGTTCACCGGCGGCGGCGCCGGCGAGTTCGGGCACCAGCACCGGCGCGGAAGGCACGATGGCGATGGCGCTCAGCACGCTACCAAACTAACGCCGCGGCAGCGTCAGGCGGAGGTGGAGCCCCAAGCCGGGCCTTCGGCGGCTGATACCGCGGCGGCGTCCGCTTCCTCCTCGGCCAACTGGTCCGGACGGTCGCCACCGGCTTCGGCCACGATGGTGGCGGCCTCGCCGCGGGCAAGTCCGACGGTCGCGATGATCACCACGGCGACGGCAGCGATCAGCAGGATCCACTCGGGTCCGTCGCAGACCAGCGTCTCGCCCAGCACGGTGATACCCAGGATCGTGGCAACCGTGGGCTTGGCCACCGTCATGGTCGGCAATGACGCCGTCAGTGCCCCGGCGCGGAAGGCCGACTGCTGGAAGATCATCCCGCAAAGCATCATGATCAGCCAAGGAATGAACTCCGGGGCGGTGACTGCGGCGCCCAGCCCCTGCAGGTGCAGCACGTCGACGACGCCCTTGGTGAGCACCGCGAACAATGCCAGCGAGGAACCCGCGGTCAGCGCGAGCAGCACAGCGGCCGCGGGTCGGCCGTGCAGCACCTTGGCCGCGATCACACACCCCACCAGCAGCGGACCCATCACCGCGGCCACGATGATCCAGGTGCTCAGCGGCGCGCGGTCGTGGCCGGCCGTCGGGTCGCCGACAATGATGACCACGGCGAGGGAGGCGGCCAGGGTGACGGCCCACAGCCACTCCGAGCGGGTGGTCTTGTGATGGGTGAGACGCGCATAGATCGGCAACGCGAACAGCAACGCCGTGACCTGCAGTGCTGTCACCAACATGACCGACGCCCACACCAGCGCCACCGCCTGCAGGCTGTAGTTGAGGATCGCGCAAAGGCCGCCCAGCCACCACCGGGTGTCCCGTAGGGACATGCCGAACAGCTTGAGGTGGCCGACATGCTGGTCGGTGATCTCGTGCGCCGAGCGCTGGCGGATCACATCGCCGGTCGCCGACGCGAGCGCCGCAAACAGCGCGATTATTCCGGCGATTCCAACCATCGACATGGGCGACCCTCAATTCCCGACTTCGCTACCAGCATTCCCCCGGCCGTTCGCTGGTAGTTCAACGAACACTCTATGGCCCTATATACGCTCTGAACAGTGATTTAGCCTCTCGTCGCATCCCCACACTCGCCCATCGACCTAAGCGGCGCCCAGAGCCAGCTATGTGGCAGCTGTGAAAACCTGATTCGATGTGGCGGCCCAGGCCACCGACGTCCTTTGGTAACGGTACCCGCGCTGGCCGAGTCGCTATCGTGCGCAACCCAACGGGAATCCTTTCGTTACCGCGTTTCCGAAGGCATCGGACGAAGGTGGCAGCGGAGGACTGCACGAACTGCTTCAATATCTGTGGAACCGGTCGGGGACCTGACTACGGGCTCAGGCAACACCAGAAGTACCGACCGGACAGGTGCCGCTTCGCGCGGCAGCTGCGCGGGAAGTGGACCGCGCGACCGGCTAAAGGGTAGGTGACGAGCACGATGACGGGTGGCAACGACTTCGCAGGTCCGGCGGCTGAACCAGTGTCGAGACCGGTTCCCGGGCCGCGCCCGGGACCACGACCCGGTCCCCGGCCCACACCGCGGCCCGGCGCTTCGGTGACCCACCCGGCGCCTAGCCCCCCGCGCAACGATCCCCACCGGTTCGGACGGGTCGACGACGACGGCACGGTGTGGCTGATCAGCTCGGCCGGTGAGCGCATCATCGGTTCCTGGCAGGCCGGTGACCCCGAAGCCGCCTTCGCGCACTTCGGCCGGCGCTTCGAGGACCTGAGCACCGAGGTCGCCCTGATGGAGGAGCGGCTGGTGTCGGGGACCGGGGATCCTCGCAAGATCCGGGCGAACGCCGCCGCGCTGGCCGAGACGCTGCCCACGGCGGCGGTGCTGGGCGACGTGGACGCGATCGGCAACCGGCTGGCCGACATCCAGGCGCGCATCGACGTCTACGTCGTCGCGAACCGCTCCCGTCGCGAAGAGCACCGGGCCGCCCAGACCGCCCGGAAGGAAGCACTGGCCGTTGAGGCCGAAGACCTGGCAGCGAACTCGACGCAGTGGAAGATCGCCGGGGACCGGCTGCGGGCGATCCTCGACGAGTGGAAGACGATCACCGGGCTGGACCGCAAGGTCGATGACGCGTTGTGGAAGCGGTATTCGGCGGCGCGGGAAACCTTCAACCGGCGGCGCGGGTCGCATTTCGCCGAGCTGGACCGGGAGCGGTCCGGGGTCCGCCAGGCCAAAGAACGCCTGTGTGAGCGGGCGGAGGCGCTGTCCGACTCGACGGACTGGGCAGCCACCAGCGCGGAATTCCGGCGGCTGCTCACCGAATGGAAGGCGGCCGGGCGCGCCAGCAAGGACGTCGACGACGCGTTGTGGCGCCGCTTCAAGGCCGCGCAGGACTCGTTCTTCACGGCGCGCAACGCCGCCACCGCGGAGAAGGACGCCGAGCTGCGCGCCAATGCGGCGGCGAAGGAGGCGTTATTGGCTGAGGCGGAGAAGCTGGACACCAGCAATCACGACGCCGCCCGCGCGGCGCTGCGTTCGATCGCCGACCGGTGGGATGCCATCGGCAAGGTCCCGCGGGAGCGGTCCGCCGACTTGGAGCGACGGCTGCGTGCGGTCGAGAAGAAGGTGCGCGAGGCCGGCGAGTCGGACTGGGCGGACCCGCAAGCGCAGGCCCGCGCCGAGCAGTTCCGCGCCCGCGCCGAGCAGTTCGAACAGCAGGCCGCGAAGGCCGCTGCGGCCGGCAAGACCAAGGAAGCCGACGAGGCAAGGGCCAACGCCGAGCAGTGGCGTCAGTGGGCCGACGCCGCCGCCCAGGCTTTGACCCGCCGCTCCTAGCGGTCGCTTGGCGTTTGGCCCCCGCCCGGTTCGTCGGGTGTGTCCTTGGGCAGGTTGTCCAGTAGCGTCCTGGACTGGTCCTGGGCAACCACGCGACGGCGCTCCTCCTCAGCGGCGAGCTGCACGATCGTGCGCTGCCACACCACCCGCGCCCAATGGAACGTCAGCAGGATGACGGTGATCCAGGTGACGATCAGGCCGACGCCCGGACCGGGATGCCCCGCCGGCGCCGTCTGACGCGACCACACCGCCAGCATGCCGGTGCCGCTGGCCAACATGCAGCCGGCCAACGCCACCCAGGCCACCGCCCACCGCCGGGTCAGCAGCGCCAATATCGAGAAGCCGACGCCGAACACCAGCGTGAGCCAGGCGAAGACCCGCGACGGCAGCGCCACCCGGCCGCGTCGGCGCCCTGGCCGGCGAACAGCACGTCCCACCCCCGCACGCTGCCGGTATGCGGCAGGATGAACGCCCCGAGCAGCACGAACACCAGCACCGCGACCACCAGTGCCCTGGCGCCGGGCTCGATCTCACGCGCGACGCGACGTTCGGCCGCCTCGATCTCCGACCGGTAGGCGTCGAAATCCCCCACGTCTACGTCTCCAATCCCACCCATCTATTGGGCTGCTCCGGTCAATGCGCCGCATCCGGCTGGTTCGGCCGGCGCAGCGGGCCGCCCGACGCCCGGCATGCCCAGGCCGACACCGCTCGGGCGCCGGCCCGCCGCGTGAGTGTCACCGGCGCGGGTGCGGCGATGGCTGAGGATGCCCGCGTCGGCGATCAGATGGTGCGGCGCGGCGTCGGTGATTCGGGTGGTGACGATGTCCCCCGGACGTATTACTTGGTCACCGGCGGTGAAATGGACCAACCGGCCGTCGCGGGCTCGCCCGGTCATCCGCGCGGTGCGGGAGTCCTTTCGGCCTTCCCCGGTGGCGACGAGCAGTTCGACGGTCCGGCCGAGGAGCGCGCGGTTGTGCTCGAGCGAGATCCGCTCCTGCAGCTCGATCAGTCGCTCGTAGCGCTCCTGGACTAGGGCCTTGGGCAATTGGCCGGGAAGGTCGGCGGCGGGGGTTCCGGGGCGCTGGGAGTACTGGAAGGTGAACGCGGCCGCGAACCGTGCCCGCTCAACCACATCGAGGGTGGCCGCGAAGTCTTCCTCGGTCTCGCCTGGGAAGCCCACGATCAGGTCGGTGGTGATCGCGGCGTGCGGCATGGCCGCCCGGACCCGCTCGATGATGCCCAGATAGCGCTCGGCGCGGTAGGAGCGCCGCATCGCCCGCAGAATCCGGTCCGACCCGGACTGCAGCGGCATGTGCAGCGCGGGGCAGACGTTGGGCGTCTCGGCCATCGCCTCGATGACGTCGTCGGTGAACTCCGCGGGATGTGGGGAGGTGAATCGGACCCGCTCCAGCCCGTCGATGCCGCCGCAGGCGCGCAGCAATTCGGCGAAGGCACCACGGTTGCGCGGTATCGCGGGGTCGGCGAAGGAAACGCCGTAAGCATTGACGTTCTGGCCCAGCAGGGTTATCTCGAGCACGCCGGCCTCCACCAGCGAGCGCACCTCGGTCAGCACGTCATCCGGGCTGCGGTCCACCTCCTTACCCCGCAGCGACGGGACGATGCAGAAAGTGCAGCTGTTGTTGCAGCCAACGGAAATGGAAACCCAAGCCGCATAAGCGGATTCGCGTGCACTGGGCAGCGAAGAGGGGAATTCCTGCAGCGCCTCGGCGATCTCAATCTGTGCGGCGTTGTTGTGCCTGGCCCGTTCGAGCAGCGTAGGCAGCGATCCGATGTTGTGGGTGCCGAACACCACGTCGACCCACGGCGCCTTGCGCAGCACGGTGTCGCGGTCCTTCTGCGCCAGACAGCCGCCGACGGCGATCTGCATGTCGGGGTTGCTGCGTTTGCGCGGTGCCAGGTGGCTGAGGTTGCCGTACAGCTTGTTGTCGGCGTTCTCCCGCACGGCGCAGGTATTGAAGACGACGATGTCGGCGTCGGCTCCGTCGGTGGCGCGCTCATAGCCGGCGGCTTCGAGCAGGCCGGCCAGCCGTTCGGAGTCGTGCACGTTCATCTGGCAGCCGTAGGTGCGGACCTGATAGGTACGCGCCGACCCCGCCGCGTCGCCCGCAGTCCGGCCTGCCGCCACCGTCGAAGTCACGGGGCCATGGTACGGCGAGGGCTGGCCGCGGCTTTAACCCGCAGCTAGCCGGCCCGCTGATCAGACGCGGCGGCGTTCGCGTTCTGCGGCCAACTCGGCGAAGACCACCTCGCATGCCACACTCTGGCTGTAGCCGCGGCGGGCCAGCATCCCGATCAGCCGCCGGCTCACCTTGGCGTCGTCCTTGCCCAGCACCTCCCGCCGTAGCTTGGCCCGCACCAGCTGCTCGGCCCGCGCGCGCTCAGCGCCGCCGTCGATGTCGGCTAGCACCGCGGTGATCACCTCGTCGTCCACGCCTTTGGTGTGCAACTCGGCGGCCAGCGCGCGCCTGCTCTTTCCCGTATTGGCCCGCCGGGACTGCACCCACTGCTCGGCGAAGTCTGTGTCATCGACCAGGCCCACGGCGGCCAGCCGGTCCAACACCCGGTTGCTGACGTCGTCGGGATAGCCCCGCTTGGCCAGCTGCCCGGCCAACTCGGCCCTGGTGCGCGCTCGCGCGGTGAGCAGGCGCAGACACAACGCCCGCGCCTGCTCGTCGCGACGAGACGACTCAGAAGTCGACGGGGGCGGGCAGGACGCTGTCATCGGTCACCACTGCGCCAATGCCGAGCTTTTCCTTGATCTTCTTCTCGATCTCGTTGGCGATGTCGGCGTTCTCCATCAAGAAGTTGCGGGCATTCTCCTTGCCCTGGCCAAGCTGTTCGCCCTCGTAGGTGAACCAGGAGCCGGACTTGCGGATGAAGCCCTGGTCGACGCCCATGTCGATCAGCGAGCCCTCGCGACTGATGCCCTTGCCGTAGAGGATGTCGAACTCGGCCTGCTTGAAAGGCGGCGACACCTTGTTCTTGACGACCTTGACCCGGGTCCGGTTGCCGACCGCGTTGGTGCCGTCCTTCAGCGTCTCGATCCGGCGCACGTCCATACGCACCGACGCATAGAACTTCAATGCCTTTCCACCCGTAGTTGTTTCGGGTGAGTTGTGCACCATCACACCGTCGACGAAGTAGTTGTGGTTGCCCTCAACCTCGATGTCGAAGCGATTCATAGAGCGGGTATGCGGCTTGACGTGCACGTCGAGAATCCGGGCCGGGACCAGCGCTTGAGTCGGTTCAACGAACTCCGGCACCACTTTGCTTTGGCCTCGGAACCGGGGCAGCAATTTGTACTCCATGGATGGCGCCATGTACGGCGCCACCAACTCCTGGAACTTGGACGAGGACGCCGTTGAAAACGTCAATACCGCCTTGCCGGCCGAACCCGCGGTACGCAGACGCACATCCATGCCGTAGGTGTCGCGCAGGTAGTCACACAACCGCACCCGCGTGCCTTCGGTCATAGCCTCGACACAGATCTCAATGCGCCCGGTGCCGCCATCAGTGCGCTGCTGCAATCCCTTGGAGCGCAAGCTAAATGAAGCGTCATCCATGTACCAAACGGCCAGAGCCAATGGGGTCAGCGCCTTGAGGTACTCCTCCGAGAAGAACTTCTTTCCGTCCCCCAGGTACACCGCCCGCCGCAACTCAGCGAGCTCTGGCAACGGGGTGAAGTCGACGAAGCTCGCACCCTTGGCGTTCTCCCGCACCGTGTGCTGGATATTGCCCAACAATGCGGTCTTCCAGCGCAGGTACTCCAATTGCTTAGAACCATGCCCCAGTCGGAACCGGACGCCGTTGCGACCCCGCGGGTTGGGCGACAGGTTCCCGTCACCCATTAGCGAACCCAGCACCACCTGGAACTGCTGGTCACTCAGCAGACGGGGTTCGGCGGCTAACACCCTGTCGCCGGTGTTGAGGTCTCCAGCTTCGGTCCAGCCTCCGGGCGTGCGGATGAGGTGATTGGGCGTGGCGGCAAACTGCGACTTGCCGTTGCCAGCGGACTTCTCCACGGTGAACTGCAGAAACTGTTCGGCTGGCCCGTTGTTGAACCAATTGACCACCTTGCGCGGGACGATCTTGTCCGCCACCGGGTCATAGGACAGCACCTCGACGTCCATTTTGTTGTTGACGATCTTGCCGATCTTTTCGGTGCTGCCGTCTGCCAGGGTCACGCGGGTGGAGTAACTCATGCAGCCGAACATCACCCCGATCTTCTCCCGCAGCTGGTTGATGAAGATTGCCGTAGTGCCCGAATTGTTCAGCGCGCCAGTCATTTTCCGCAGCGCCTGGCTCATCAGCCGGGCCTGCAGGCCGACGTGGCTGTCGCCCATCTCGCCTTCGAGTTCCGCGCGCGGCACCAGCGCCGCCACCGAGTCGATGACCACGATGTCCAGCGCGCCTGAGCGGATCAACATGTCGGCGATCTCGAGCGCCTGTTCACCGGTGTCCGGCTGGCTGACCAGCAGTGAATCGGTGTCGACACCGAGTTTCTTGGCGTATTCCGGATCCAGCGCGTGCTCGGCGTCGATGAACGCCGCGACACCGCCGGCGGCTTGGGCGTTGGCCACCGCGTGCAGCGCCACGGTGGTCTTACCCGAGGACTCCGGACCGTAGATCTCGATGACCCGGCCACGCGGCAGGCCGCCGATACCCAGGGCGACATCCAACGCGATGGACCCGGTCGGGATGACCGAAATTGGCTGGCGTACCTCGTCTCCGAGGCGCATCACCGAACCTTTGCCGTAACTCTTCTCGATCTGGGCCATCGCCAGTTCGAGAGCCTTCTCGCGGTCGGGGGCTTGAGCCATGATGCCTCTCCTGTAGTCGGTGTTCGGTGACCGGTGTTGGTCGGTTGGCCGTGACACTAGGCGCGGGGTCTGACAAGTCGAGGTCGCCGAATGCTCACCACAGTAGCCGAACACTTGTTCGACTCAAGTTCGACACGCCGCGTGTGGCAACATGTCCGGGCAATATGTCCGGCATTGACATCTCCACCGAGCTCGCCGAAGTGGCCTCCTACGGCGGTTTTTTCGCGCTGACCGTGGGCGGCGACCCGACCGGGTGGCATCCGGTAGCCGCGTCCTACGCCGACGGATTCGCCGACCTTGTCGACGCGACCGCCGCCCGTTACCGCACCACCGAACTGCGGGTGGGCGCCTCACTGGTCCACCTCGGCCACGCCGCGCGGCTCTGGTCGCCCGTGCTCGCCTGCGTGCTGGCTCACGGCGTGCTTCCGGACCTCACCGGGCTGCAACGCGCCGACGACGACGCACGGCTGCGGCTGCCCGAACCCATCGGCGAACCCGTCGCGCCCTCCCCCGAGCTGCTGTATCGGGTCCTGTATCGCGTCGTGGTGCGCGAGCACATGGAGCGGTTCGCCGCCGGGCTACGGGCCGATCTGGCGACCGGTCTGCTCTACGGCAACATCGCGTCCGCGCTGGTCGGCACCTCGCGGATGCTGCTGGTGGCGCGGCCCGACCTGCGCGAGCCGATCACGCGGCTCACCGGTGAGCTGCTCGACGCCGACCGGCTCACCGGCACCGGCATCGTCACCGGTACCGACCTCGGCTTCCGGCGCAACAGCTGCTGCCTCTTCTACCGCATTCCGGGCGGTGGAAAGTGCGGCGACTGCCCGCTCTAGTCCGCGTTGACTCTGCGCTGGCGGCGGCGTTTTCCCGCAAAAACACGCCCTCAGCGCGGAGTCAACGCAACCAGCAACTCACCACTGTTCGCGCGGCACATCGAAGTCGACGCATAGTGCCCGCCACACGTCGCGAGGCTCGACGCCGTCTTCGATCGCTTGGGCGGCGGTGCGCCCGGCGAAGCCCGTCAAGACGTGATCGACCAGCACCGACGCGCCGTAGGCGGCGCCGAACCGCAACGTCACCCGCTCGTGGAACTCCGTCAGCCGCACGCACAGCAACATACCCAGCGGGCTGCCCCGCTCAATCAATCGCTTCGCGGCACACCCGCACCGGGTCGGCCACTCCGGCGACGCTGGCCGCAGCTCGCTGTGCGGCGGCCCGGTAGTCCGGCGACGCCAACACTTCCCCCACCGCAGCCACCAGTGCGTCGGCGGTCAGCGGCCGGATCAGCCGCCCGCTGCCCTGGCGGACCACCCGATTCGCCATCTCCCACTGATCACCACCGCCGGGCACCACCACCATGGGTACGCCCGCGAGCAGTGTCTTGGCGACCATGCCGTGACCACCGCCGGCAATCACCAGATCGGCGTGGCGCAGCAGCTCGTCCTGACGGCCCAGCCCCACCACCGCCCAGGGGGGTGCCGGCAGATCCGCACCGCCGAGCCAGGACACGACCAGCCGCGAACCGGCCGGCAGTGTCTCCCCCGGCTTCAGGCTGTCCAGGGCAAGCTGCGCCAGCCCGGTGGTGCCGGTGTAGGCGGTCGACGGCGCGATCACCACCACCGGTCCCGAGCCGGGCGGGATCGGCAGCACCCGTTCGGTCGGCTCGAAGTGCAGCGGGCCGACCACGACGGCCTCGGCCGGCCAGTCCGGGCGGGGCACCTCCAGGGCGGGCAGCGTGGCGATCAGCCGCCGCGCCGGCCCCGGATCCCGCGCCGGCAGGCCGATCTCGACGCGCACAGCCGCGCGCTGGCGCTGGCCCGCCCGCACCGACCGCGCCGTCAGGGCCCGCATCACCGCGTCCCGCAGTCTGCCCCGCAACCCCGTGCCAGGCGCCAGGCCGCTGCCGATCGGCGGCAGCCCTTTCGAAGGCAGGTAGAGCGGGTGTGGGCACAGCTCGACCCACGGGATACCGAGCAGCTCGGCAGCCATGCCTCCACCGGAGGTGATCACGTCGGACACCACCAAATCCGGCGCTAAATCGCGCACGGTCGGCGCGATCAACACCGCCATCCGCGCGGCCCGCCGGTGAATCCTGGCCCCGGCGTCGAGGTCCTCGTCGGTGGCCTTGAGCCCGTCCAGCTCCACGGCGTCGATCCCTACCGCGCGGGCGGCGTCCAGCCACTCCACGCCGGTGAACAGGGTGGGTTGGTGACCCGCGGCGAGGAAGCGTCGGCACAGCGCGATCGCCGGAAACGAGTGCCCGGGGTCCGGCCCGGCAACCACGGCGACGCGCATCGGCCCTACCCTGCCACAGCGGCGCTCGCCTACGCTGGCAACCATGACTGAGCTGACTCAGACGACAACCAATGACAACATTCGCACGGTCGAGGGCTTCCTGTATGCCCTGCAAGACCAGGATTTCGAGGCTGCGGATGCCGCGTTGCACGACGACCTGGTGTACGAGAACTACGGGTACTCGCGGATCCGCGGCGGACGCAAGGTGGCCAAGCTCTTTCGCAAGATGGAGGGCAAGTTCGGCTTCGAGGTGAAGTTCCACCGGGTGGCCGCCGACGGCAGCGCGGTGCTCACCGAGCGCACCGACGCGCTGATCTTCGGCCCGCTGCGCCTGCAGTTCTGGGTATGCGGCGTCTTTGAAATCCAGGACGGGCGAATCATCCTGTGGCGGGACTACTTCGACTCGTACGACTTCCTCAAGGCGACGGTGCGCGGGCTCGTCGGGGTGGTCATCCCGTCCCTGCGCGCGACGCTCTAGAGCTATTGGGCGCGGCGCAGGCCGCCGAGTTCGTCGAACGCCTGCGCCCAGCCCAGCAGCCGATCCGTCGCGCCGGTGAGTTCGTCGCGGTAGCGCTGCTGGGCGAGCATGGTCACACCGCCCGCGTTCTCGCCATTGACCGACGAGACCAGATGGGCCGCGGCGGTGACCATCTCGTTGTACTGACGAACTCCGGCGCCCAGCTGCGCGGTATACGCATTGATGGTCGGGACCAGGTATTCGCGTGAGGACTCCGAGTTCTGCGCGGCCCGTTCCATCGACACCACCTCGGCCGCGGTAGCCGCCATCGCCGCCGAGGTCCGCTTGGCCGCCTCGGTCAGCTCGCCGATCTCGTCGGGCGGCAGGATCGCGCTGCGCTCGATCACACCCAGCAGCGAGAAGAATCCGCGCTCGGAGGCGCCCAGCGCGTACATCGCCGGTCGCGCGGCCGAACCGGGCGGCGGCAACCGCCGGGAGACGGCGGGCCGCTGCGAGGGCAGCGGTTCGGACTTGAGCCAGTAATAGCGGAAGAACAGCAGCGTCGCGGGGATCACCATCACCACGGCCACAGCACCGGTGATCTGCAGCAGCAGCGTGAACCAACCCCAGGCCGCCAGGATCGCGGTCACCAGGGCCCAGAAGATCACCCCGACGGTGAAAATCCAGGCCCAGCGCAGCGCGCGTCGGCGCCGGCGAAGTTGCCGCGCCCGCGGATCGGTGGCGGCGTTGATCTTGTCGACGACGAATCCGGACAGGTCGACGACGGTGTCAAAGCCGCGCTGCCAGAGGGCCCGCAGGGGCCCGCGCCGACTGGATCGCACCGCCATCGTGTTGCTCTGCTACTGACCGAACGGTTTCTCGGGTACCGCTCCGCCGGGTTCGGTGGCCGGCGTCGCCGGGGTTGCGCCGGGTGCGGCGGCACCGCCGGCGGGCAGGGCGTCACCGCGCATAGACGCGCGGATTTGCTCCAGCCGCGAATGCCCGGCCATCTGGATGCCGGCCTGCTCGACCTCCATCATGCGGCCCTGCACCGAACTCTGGGCGAGCTCGGCGGAGCCGATCGCGTTGGCGTAGCGGCGCTCGATCTTGTCGCGTACCTCGTCGAGGCTCGGGGTGTTGCCAGGGGCGGCGAGCTCGCTCATCGAGCGCAGCGACGCACTGACCTGCTCCTGCATCTTGGCCTGCTCGAGCTGGCTGAGCAGCTTGGTGCGCTCGGCGATCTTTTGCTGCAGCACCATCGCGTTGCGTTCGACGGCCTTCTTGGCCTGCGAAGCTGCCTGCAGCGCCTGGTCGTGCAGGCTCTTGAGGTCTTCCACGCTCTGCTCGGCGGTGACCAGCTGAGCCGCGAACGCCTCGGCGGCGTTGTTGTATTCGGTCGCCTTGGCGGCGTCGCCGCTGGCGACGGCCTGGTCGGCCAGCGTGAGCGCCTGGCGCACGTTGACCTGCAGCTTCTCGATGTCGGCGAGTTGGCGGTTCAGGCGCATCTCCAGCTGACGCTGGTTACCGATCACCTGGGCGGCCTGCTGGGTGAGCGCCTGGTGGGTGCGCTGCGCTTCCTCGATGGCCTGCTGGATTTGCACTTTCGGGTCGGCGTGTTCGTCGATTTTGGAGTTGAACAGCGCCATGAGGTACTTCCACGCTTTGACGAACGGATTGGCCATCAGTTAGCTCCGCCTTCGCTTCTTGTGTGCAGGATGGGCGCGCGAACACTACCCTGCAGCTCAATTTAGTGGGTCAGCCCCGATCGCCCCACCCATGGTGCATATCTAGTGAAACGCCGAAGCTTACGCAACCGCCAGGGAGGCCACCGGAGGAATGACGACCTTGGTGCTGGCGTCGATGGTGGCCCCCACGGTGTAGCGGGCGCGCTCCTCGCGGGCCATCCGCTCACCGGCATCGATCAGAACCTGCGACAGCGGCACCTGCAGTGCGTCACAGATTGCGTTGAGCAACTCGCTCGAGGGTTCCTTGCGGCCGCGCTCGACCTCCGACAAATACCCGAGACTCACCCGCGCCGAATCGGACACCTCACGCAGTGTCCGGCCCTGCGATGTCCGGGTCCCCCGCAGCACGTCGCCAACGACCTCGCGCACTAATGACGCCATCGTGCTCTCCTCTATCCGGTCATCATTGGAAAAAGCATCAGACGTTAGGTCAACGCCATCAGTGGCCGCGATGGTTCCCCGGGCAGTCAGGCCGTCCGTCTGGCGCGGCGAATCTCGCGGACCGTCGAGGCTACATAGTCGATTCCGGTGATGACCGTGAGCACGATCGCCAGCACCATCACGACCTGAGCGGCGGTGTGCAGCAGGCCGGACAGCGGCAGCACGAATAATCCGATCGCGACCGCCTGGGTGAGGGTCTTAAGCTTGCCGCCCCAGCTGGCCGGGATGACGCCGCGCCTGATCACCGCCAGCCGGAGCACGGTAATCGCCAGTTCACGGGTCATGATCAGGACGGTGACCCACCAGGGCAGATCGCCGAGCATGGACAGTCCGATCAGGGCCGCACCGATCAGCGTCTTGTCCGCTATCGGGTCGATGAATGCGCCGAATTCGGTTGCCATGCCGTAGTTGCGGGCCAGTTGCCCGTCGAACCGATCGGTGATGCAGGCGACCGCGAATATCGCCCACGCCACGATGCGGGCAGTGGTGTGATGACCGTCGCCATAGAACAGTGCGAACAGAAAAATGGGGACCAGCAAAAGGCGGAGCAGGGTGAGAATGTTGGCCAGATTCGCAATACGGACAGCACCCGCCATCTCACCGGTTTCAGGCTGCCCCGACACGGCAACAGAATAGCTGTTGACCAGCTCAAGCGAACCTCGACGTCGATACTGTGGCGACGTGACCGAAAGTCCTGGGGATTACCGGCCGGTGGTTCGGCGAGCGCGCACATCAGACGTTCCCGCTATCAAGCATCTCGTCGACACCTACGCCGGACGAATCCTGCTGGAAAAGAATCTGGTGACGCTCTATGAGGCGGTCCAGGAATTCTGGGTGGCTGAACTGCCGCAGGTACCGGGTCAGGTGGTCGGTTGCGGCGCGTTGCACGTGTTGTGGTCCGACCTAGGCGAAATCCGCACAGTGGCGGTCGATCCCGCGTTCACCGGCCACGGGATCGGCCACGCGATCGTGAACAAGCTGCTCGAGGTGGCGCGCGAATTGCAACTCGAGCGGCTGTTCGTGCTGACGTTCGAGACGGAGTTCTTCGGCCGACACGGGTTCACCGAGATCGAGGGCACGCCGGTGACCGCCGAGGTCTACGAGGAGATGTGCCGCTCCTACGACATCGGCGTCGCGGAGTTTCTCGATCTGAGCTACGTCAAGCCGAACATCCTGGGCAACTCCCGGATGCTGTTGGTGCTCTAACCCCGCGAATCCCGGGGCACCTTCCTCCGCGAGCAGACACAGAATCGCATCAAAAGGCGCATTTCAGTGCGATTCTGCGTCTGCTCGCGCTACTCGGCGACTACTCCTCGGCGTCTCCGCCGTCGGCGTTGGCGCCGCCACGGATCAACGCCAGCGTGCCGGCCAGCTCGTCCGGCTTGACCAGCACCTCACGGGCCTTGGACCCCTCGCTGGGCCCCACGATGCCGCGGGTTTCCATCAAGTCCATCAACCGGCCGGCCTTCGCAAAGCCCACCCGCAGCTTGCGCTGCAGCATCGAGGTCGAACCGAACTGGCTGGACACCACTAGCTCGACCGCCTGCAAGAAGACGTCCATGTCGTCGCCGATGTCGGGGTCGACGTCGGTGCGCTCGCCGGTGGGCTTGGCGGTGGTGACACCCTCGGCGTATTCCGGTTCGGCCTGGTCCTTGCAGGCGGCGACGACGGCCTGAATCTCCTCGTCGGTGATGTAGGCGCCCTGCAACCGGATCGGTTTGCTCGCACCCATCGGCAGGAACAGCCCGTCACCCATGCCGATCAGCTTCTCCGCGCCCGCCTGGTCCAGGATGACCCGGCTGTCCGTCAGCGACGACGTCGCGAACGCCAGCCGCGACGGCACGTTCGTCTTGATCAGGCCAGTGACTACGTCCACCGATGGGCGCTGGGTGGCCAGCACCAGGTGGATGCCGGCCGCGCGGGCCTTCTGGGTGATCCGCACGATGGCGTCCTCGACGTCGCGCGGCGCCGTCATCATCAGGTCGGCCAGCTCGTCGACGATCGCCAGCACGTACGGGTAGGGCCGGTACACCCGCTGGCTGCCGAGCGGAGTGGTGATCTCGCCCGAGCGGACCTTGGCGTTGAAGTCGTCGATATGACGCACCCGGGACGCCTGCATGTCCTGGTAGCGCTGCTCCATCTCCTCGACCAGCCACGCCAGTGCCGCGGCCGCCTTCTTCGGCTGGGTGATGATCGGGGTGATCAGGTGCGGAATGCCTTCGTAGGGCGTCAGTTCCACCATCTTCGGGTCGATCAGGATCATCCTGACCTCTTCGGGGGTGGCCCGGGTCAGCAGTGAGATCAGCATCGAGTTGACGAAGCTGGACTTGCCGGAGCCGGTGGAGCCGGCGACCAGCAGGTGCGGCATCTTGGCCAGGTTGGCCGAGATGAAATCGCCCTCGATGTCCTTGCCCAGCCCGATGACCAGCGGATGGTGGTCGCGACGGGTGGACGGCGCGGTGAGCACGTCGGCCAGCCGGACCATCTCCCGGTCGGTGTTAGGCACCTCAATCCCGACGGCGGACTTGCCCGGGATCGGGGCCAGCATCCGCACACTCTCGGTGGCCACCGCGTAGGCGATGTTCTTTTGCAGCGCGGTGATCTTCTCCACCTTGACCCCGGGCCCGAGTTCCACCTCGTATCGGGTCACGGTTGGCCCTCGGGTGCAGCCGGTGACGGCCGCGTCGACCTTGAACTGGGTCAAGACTTCGCCGATGGCCGACGCCATGTGGGTGTTGGCGGCGCTGCGTTTCTTGGGCGGATCCCCGGCCACCAGCAGATCCATCGATGGCAACGTGTAGGGACCTTCGACGACCCGATCCAGCGGTGCGGTGTCCGTCTTCTTGGCGGCGCGCCGACGGCGCGGCTCCGGAACGGTGGGCGTGTCGTCCGCGATGGGCTCTGCCGGCGCCACCGCTTGGGCCGAGGGCCACGCCTTCGGCATGTCGTCGATCGCCTCGTCGTAGTAGCCGTCGGAGAAGTCTTCCGCCGGTGTGACCTCGACGGTGTCCGCGTCGTCACCGGCGAAATCTTCGTATTCGTCCTCGTCGTCGTAGTGGCGGGCGAACAACCTGGTGCCGAACATGCTTCGCAGGGTGTCGGGCACCTCACGGATGGTGATGCCGGTCAGCAGCAACAGCCCGAACAAGCCGCCGATGAACAGCAGGGGCGCTGCGATCCAGGCGGTCAAGCCGTCCGCCAGCGGGCCACCGATGGCGAAGCCGACGAATCCCGCGGCCCGCTGCCGCAAGTCGGGGGCTTCCGGGGATCCCGACCACAGATGACGCAGACCCAGGAACGAAAGAGCGATCAGGCTGGCACCCAGGATCAGCCGCGGGCGCGCCTCGGGGTTCGGCTCGGTGCGCATCAGTATTACCGCTATGGCGGCGGCGACCAGTGGCAGCAACACCACGGCTGCGCCGACGAAGAAACGCAGGCCGGCGTCCACCCAGGCGCCGACCGGCCGGGCGGCGTCGAACCAGGAGCTGGCGGCCACGATCACCGCCACGCCCAGCAGCACCAGGGCGATGCCGTCACGGCGGTGGCCGGCCTCGATGTTGCGGGCCTGGCCAACCGACCTCGCGGCCCGGCCCGTGCCCCTGGCGGCGATCAGCCAGGTCGCGCGCGCGGATCGGCCGGCCAGCGCCAACAGGGATCGATTACGCCGCTTGGTGGGCCTAGCTGCCCGCTTGACGGGCCTGGTCGCGGGCTTTCTGGGCTTGCGCGCCGCACCGCTCGAGCGCCCCGTCGCTTGCCCACTGCGGCCCCCGGACCGCGGGGTGGCCTTCGCGTCCTGTCGAGAAACTTGCCGAGACCTGCTCGTTCGACTTCCGGAGCGTGCTGCGGTCTTACTGGCCATGCCCGCAAGCGTAGTCGCAGAAACAACATCTGCACCACCCGCCACACTGGTAACGGCACCTTCACCGCTCCGTGTCCCCGCCGTTGTGAGTAGGGTGACAACCGAATCCCACTGCCGTCAGGAGGCTCAGCATGCCCGTCGTCGTCGTCGCCACACTGACCGTCAAGCCCGAATCGGTAGACGCGGTCCGCGACATCCTGACCACCGCGGTCGAAGAGGTGCACGGCGAGCCGGGATGCCAGTTGTATTCGTTGCACCAGTCCGGCGAGACCTTCGTCTTCGTCGAGCAGTGGGCCGACGAGGAGGCGCTCAAGGCGCACAGCACCGCACCCGCGGTCGCCAAGATGTTCACCGCCGCGGGTGAGCACCTGGCCGGAGCCCCGGACATCAAGATGCTGCAGCCGGTTCCGGCAGGCGACGCGGACAAAGGCCAGATCCGGCCCTGATGGCCCGTCCGCTGGAAGGCCGGGTCGCCTTCATCACCGGCGCCGCCCGCGGTCAGGGGCGCGCGCATGCGGTGCGACTTGCCACCGACGGCGCGGACATCGTCGCGGTCGACCTGTGCGACCAGATCGCCAGCGTGCCCTATCCGCTGGGCACCTCGGAGGAGTTGGCGGGCACCGTCAAGCTCGTCGAGGAAACCGGGGCTCGGATCGTGGCGCGCCAGGCCGACGTCCGTGACCGTGCCGCGCTCGGCGCAGCCCTGCAGGCCGGCATCGACGAACTTGGCCGCCTCGACATCGTCGTCGCCAATGCCGGTATCGCACCCATGCAATCGGGTGACGACGGCTGGCACGACGTCATCGACGTCAACCTCACCGGCGTCTATCACACGATCGAGGTCGCGATACCGCCCCTGAAGCAACAAGGCGACGGCGGCTCGATCGTGTTGATCAGTTCGGCGGCGGGGTTGGCCGGCATGGGCAGCGCTGACGCGGGCGCGATCGGCTACGCCGCTTCCAAGCACGGGCTGGTGGGATTGATGCGGGTATACGCCAATCTGCTTGCTCCGCACGATATTAGGGTCAATTCCGTCCATCCCAGCGGCGTCGCTACACCCATGATCAACAACGAGTTCACCATGAAGTGGCTGGCCGACATGGCCGCCTCGGGCGCGGGATCCGGTGGCGGCAACGCGTTGCCGGTGCAGATCCTGCAGGCCGACGACATCGCCAACGCGGTGGCGTGGCTGGTGTCCGAACAAGCCCGCTACATCACCGGGGTCGCGCTGCCCGTCGATGCGGGCTGCGTGAACAAGCGGTAATCATGGCGCGAAACCCCGCGGCAAGCACCGCATTCGGCCCGATGTTGTTGGCGGCCGTCGAGCAGCACGAACCGCCCGACCGTCGGTTGGTGGACGACGACCTGGCCGAACTCTTCCTCCCGGCGCCACTGCGCTGGCTGGCGGCCGGCACGCGGGTGCCCGCGATCCGGCGGGCGTTCATCGGCGCATCGGAGTTCACCGGCCGCGGCTTGTGGGCGAATCTGGCCTGCCGCAAGCGTTTCATCGGCGACAAGCTCGCCGAAGCGGTGGGTGAGATCGACGCCGTGGTCATCCTCGGCGCCGGATTGGACACTCGCGCATATCAACTCAATCGACGGGTGCGCAAACCGGTGTTCGAAGTAGATCTGCCCGTCAACATCGCCCGAAAAGCCAAGACGGTCCGCCGGGTGCTCGGCGAGCTGCCGCTGTCGGTTCGCTTGGTGGCGTTGAACTTCGAGCGGGACGACCTGCTGACCGCGCTGGCCGAACACGGCTACCTCACCGACTACCGGGTTTTCCTTATTTGGGAGGGCGTCACCCAATATCTCACCGAGGCGGCCGTCCGCACCACGCTGGAGGGGCTGCGGCCGACGGCACCGGGCAGTCGCATGGTGTTCAGCTACGTTCGCCGCGACTTCATCGACGGCACCAACCGGTACGGCACCCGCACGTTGTATCGGTCGGTGCGGAAGCGACGGCAGTTGTGGCACTTCGGTATTCAGCCCGAAGAGGTGGCGGATTTTCTGGCGGAGTACGGGTGGCGGCTAATCGAACAGGTCGGGCCGGACGACCTCATCGAGCGTTATGTCGAGCCGACGGGCCGCAACCTCAAGGCGTCCCAGATCGAGTGGTCGGCGTACGCCGAGAAGATCAGCGAAGCCTAGACCTCGAGCACCGTCGGCACGATCATCGGCTGGCGCCGGTAGGTCTCACCCACCCATTTGCCGACGGTCCGACGCACGCCCTGCGCGATCCGGATCGGGTCGGTGACGTTGTTGGCGGCCAACTGTTCCAGCTCGGCTTCCACCTTGGGCACGACGGCTTCCAGCGCCTTGGGGTCCTCGGAGAACCCGCGCGAATGCAGGTGCGGCGGTGCCACCGCCTTGCCGGTGCCCCGCTTGACCACCACGGTGACGGCGACGAAACCCGAAGACAGGATGAGCCGCTCGCCCAGGGTGATGTCGCCGACGTCACCGGTGATCAGGCCGTCGACGAACATCTTGCCGACCGGCACCGCGCCCGCGATGGTGGCCTTGCCCCCCACCAAGTCGACGCTGACGCCGTTCTCCGCCAACAGGATCGAGTCCTCGGGCACCCCGGTGCTGGCGGCCAGCTTCGCGTTGGCCCGCAGGTGCCGCCAGGTGCCGTGCACCGGCATCACGTGCCGCGGCCGTACCCCGTTGTACAGAAACAGTAATTCACCCGCGTAGGCGTGACCCGAAACATGTACCCGCGCTTGAGCGTTGGTGACGACGCGAGTCCCGATCTTGGCCAGCGCGTCGATGACCCCGTACACGGCTTCCTCGTTGCCGGGGATCAGCGACGACGACAACACGATGAGATCGCCTGCGGTCAGCGTGATGCTGCGATGCTCCCCACGCGACATACGGGACAGGGCGGCCATCGGCTCACCCTGCGTGCCTGTGGTCACCAGCACCACCTGATCCGGCGGCAACATCTCGGCCGCGGCGATGTCGACCAGGTCGGAGTCGGCCACCCGCAGGAAACCGAGATCGCGGGCAATGCTCATGTTGCGCACCATGGATCGCCCGACGAACGCCACCCGCCGGCCCAAAGCGACCGCGGCATCGATGATCTGCTGCACGCGGTCGACGTTGGAAGCGAAACACGCCACGATGACCCGCCCGTCGGCGCCGCGGATCAGCCGGTGCAGCGTGGGACCGATCTCACTCTCCGACGGCCCGACGCCGGGATGCTCGGCATTGGTCGAATCGCACAGGAACAGGTCCACGCCAGCATCGCCGAGTCGCGACATGCCCGGCAGATCGGTGGGGCGGCCGTCGAGCGGAAGTTGGTCGAGCTTGATGTCGCCGGTGTGCAGCACGGTGCCCGCCCCGGTGTAGACGGCGATGGCCAGCGCGTCGGGGATGGAATGGTTGACCGCGAAGTACTCGCACTCGAACACCCCGTGCCTGCTGCTCTGACCCTCCTTGACCTCGACGAATACCGGCTTGATGCGGTGCTCGCGGCATTTGGCGGCGACCAGCGCCAGAGTGAACTTGGAGCCGACCACCGGGATGTCGGGACGCAGCTTGAGCAGGAACGGGATTGCCCCGATGTGGTCCTCATGGGCGTGCGTGAGCACCAGCGCCTCGATGTCGTCGAGTCGGTCCTCGATGTGGCGGAGGTCGGGCAAGATCAGATCGACGCCGGGCTCGTCGTGGGTGGGAAACATCACGCCGCAGTCGATGATCAGCAACCGGCCCAGATGTTCGAAAACCGTCATGTTGCGGCCGATTTCGCTGATACCGCCCAGCGCAGTGACGCGCAACCCGCCCGCGGTCAGGGGACCTGGTGGGGCGAGTTCCTCGTTCACCGGTGCCTCACCTGAGCACAGCGGCCGCACGCATGTCGGCGGCCAGCGCGTCGAGTTGCTCCGGTGTGGCCGCGACCTGTGGCAGGCGTGGGTCGCCGGCGTCGATGCCCTGTAGACGCAGGCCCGCCTTGGACAGCGTGACGCCGCCCAGGCGGCTCATCGCATTACACAGCGGGCTCACCGCGACGTTGATCTTGCGGGCCGTGGCGATATCCCCGGAATTGAAGGCGGACAACAATTCTCGCAGTTGCCCCGCGGCCAGGTGGGAGATCACGCTGATAAAACCGGTGGCCCCCATGGCCAGCCAGGGCAGGTTGAGCGCATCGTCACCGGAGTAGTAGGCCAGTCCGGTCTCGGCGATGATCTGCCCCGCGCTGTGCAGGTCGGCTTTCGCGTCCTTGACGCCGACGATATTGGGATGCGCGGCCAGCGCGCGCAACGTGTCCGGCTCGATTGGCACGATCGATCGCGGCGGGATGTCGTAGAGCACGACGGGGAGGTCGGTGGCGTCGGCGACGGCGGTGAAGTGTGCCTGCAGCCCGCTCTGCGGCGGCCGCGAGTAGTACGGGGTGACCACCAGCAGTCCGTGGGCACCCTCGGCGGCGCAAGCCTTGGCCAGCTTGATGCTGTGGGCAGTGTCATAGGTGCCGGCGCCGGCGATGACACGTGCCCGATCACCGACCGCCTCCAGCACGACCCGCAGCAGCTCACGCTTCTCGTCGTCGGTGGTGGTTGGCGACTCGCCGGTGGTTCCGGAGACGACCAGGCCATCGCAGCCCTGGTCCACCAAATGGTTGGCCACCCGGGCGGCGGCTTCGGTGTCCAGGGCGCCTTCGGAGTCGAACGGTGTCACCATCGCGGTCAGAAGAGTTCCCAGCCGGGCTGGGGCATCAAATCCGACGGTGCTCACGGTTGTCCAGATTACCTGCCTGCGGCAAGGGCATTTGCAGTGACGCGGCCTCAGGCTTCGGTCGCTAGACCCGATGGCGACCTCAACCTTCCCCCGCTAACGCGGCCTCAGGCTTCGGTAGCTAGACCCGATGGCGACCTCAACCTTCCCCCGCTGACGCGGCCTCAGGCTTCGGTCGCTAAAGGGCTGGTGGCGACCTCACTCCCATCCGCGAGCGTCGACACCTCGAAGTCAGCAAACACCGCCGGCGCGACGTCGGCGAGCTGGCGCAGGCACGCAATGGCCAGCCGCCGTATTTCCATGTCGGCGTGCTCGCTGGCCCGCATAGCGATGAAGTGCCGCCAGGCCCGGTAATTGCCGGTCACAACGATGCGGGTCTCGGTGGCATTCGGCAGCACGGCACGCGCGGCCTGACGGGCCTGCTTGCGGCGCAGCACGGCGTTGGGTTGCTCGGCGAACTTGGCTTCCAGCTTGGCCAGCAGCTCGGTGTAGGTGGCGCGGCTCGCATCGGCGGCGGCGGTCAGGATCTCCCGCAGCTCGTCGTCGTCCTCGATGCCCGGCGGCAGCACCACTTGGGAATCGGTCTCGGGCACATAACGCTGCGAGAGCTGAGAGTAGGAGAAATGCCGGTGGCGGATCAGCTCATGAGTGCAGGACCGGGAGATCCCGGTGATGTAGAACGACACACTGGCGTGCTCGAGCAACGAAAAATGCCCGACGTCGATGATGTGCTTGATGTAGCCGGCGTTGGTCGCGGTCCGTGGATTCGGTTTGGACCAGCTCTGGTAGCAGGCGCGGCCGGCGAATTCGACAAGTGCGGAGCCACCGTCGGCGTCGGTCGACCAGGGAACGTCCGGCGGCGCCAAGAACTCGGTTCTGGCGATCAGTTGCACCCGTAGCGGCGCGGTCTCGGCCACGGCGCTCACCTTAACCGGCGTCGGCCACTGTCACCTCACCCGATATCAGCAGCGGCAACACCGCGTCGCGGTAGGCGGTCAGCCGCGCCGATTCCATGCGCCGCGCCTGACACAGCGCGCCCAGGTCCGCGATGGCCCGGGCCTGTCCGGAAGTCAGCCGCCGGACGTCGCGAACCCCGACGTCCAGCACGTCGCGCGTCCGGACCCGTTGGTGACTCCCCGAGGTACCGACCACCCGCTGCGCCAGCATGTCCGACACATCGGGTTGCCGAAGCGCGGCCCACAGCACCGAAGTGTCCACGCCGGCCGGCTGCAGGACGACGAACTCACTGCTGGCCAGCGCCATCTCCGGCGGCAGACTCGGGACGTTCCAGACCCGTGGGAAGCGGGGATTGAGTTTGGCGACGAGAACGCACGGCTGCCTCAGCAGGTATTTGCCGCTCTTAACCGATGCGCCCGTGACGAGCAGCGGCTGCGCGCCGTCGTCGAACGCGGGCAAGCTGAAATGGGCGACGTCTTCGGCAAAATCGGGCGGCTCGAGGAAGAGGGTGGACCGCTCGGCGAGGCCTGACAGCGATGTGCGCTCTTCGACCGGTTCGACCACGGCGACCATCAGGGCCTCGGCGGTCCGTATCACCCGTTCGTTGGCGGCGATCTTGTCGTCGAGGGCGCCGAGCAGCGCGCCGATGCGCGGACGATCCGGCGCGGCGACCGACGGCACCGAGAGGTCACGCAGGATACCTTGATTGAGCAGTGGCTGGCCCGACCCGGTGCGGTGCTGGTTGAGCTGGTAGGTCTGCAGCGCGTAGTACCAAAAACGGCTCTCCTGGGGGTTTTTCGCTCGGCATGCCAAGGCGTTGTCGGTCACCCAGGCGTCGGAGGGGCAGTAACGCACCGTGCCGCAATACGTTCCGACCCGCCCGATCACGATCACCGGGCCGGCGGTGTTGTGTTGTGTTGTGTAGCCGATCACGCCATTGGAACCGTATACGGCGAACGGCCCGTGCGTGTTTCGCTCCGGTGCGCTTCGTCCGCTGCGGAACTCGAGCTGATCCCCCAGCCTCACTTCCACCGCAGCTGCTCCAGTCGACCGCGTACCACGTCATCCAGTCGGGCTGATTCGTCAAGCGCGGCAACCAATTCCGTTGTGAGACGGTGGATTCTTCGGTCGTGCGCTTCACCACAGTCGTCGGGTCGTGCGGAGTCGACGTACCGTCCGGGAGTCAGCACGTAGCCGGCCGTCCTGATGCCGGCCAGCGGCACCGACTTAACAAATCCCGGAATATCCTGATAGGCGTCGGTATTCGTGAGCCACGCGTGGTAGGTGTCGCCGATCGACACGGCCTCGGCGTCGCTCAGCGCCCGCTCGGCCCGGTCCACCAGGTGGCCGAGACCGCGCGCATCAATGAACAACACCTCCCCTGGACGTTTCTTGTCCATCTCGAAGAACCACAGGCACACCGGGATCCCGGTACTGCGGAACAGCTGGGCGGGTAGCGCGACCATGCACGACACCAAGTCCGCGTCGACGATGCGGGCGCGAATATCGCCTTCTCCGGCGGTATTTGACGACATCGAGCCGTTGGTCATCACCACCGCGGCCTTTCCGCGCGGTGCGAGCTTGGCCAGGATGTGCTGGATCCAGGCGTAGTTGGCGTTCCCGACCGGTGGAATACCGAAGCGCCACCGCGGATCCCGCTCGTCGCGAGCCCAATCCTTGATGTTGAACGGCGGATTGGCCATCACGTAGTCCATCTGCACGCCGGCATGCCGGTCGCAGACGAACGTGTCCCCCAGACCCAGACCGCCGGCGTCGAGGCCGTGCACGGCGAGGTTCATCCTGGCCATCCGCCAGGTTTCCTCGACGCTCTCCTGCCCGTAGATCGCTACCTGCATCGGGTCACCGCGTTGGTCGGCGATGAATTGTTCTGTCTGGACGAACATTCCGCCGGACCCGCAGCATGGGTCGTACACGCGGCCGTGCGTGGGCCGCAAGACCTCCACGATCACGCGGACGATGCTGGGCGGGGTAAAGAATTCGCCGCCGCGGCGTCCTTCGGCGCGCGCGAAATTGCCGAGGAAGTATTGGTAGACCTCGCCCATCACATCACGCGGGCCGGTGAATTCCGCGCTGTCCAGCAGGGCGATCAACTCGCCGAGGCGCCGTGAGTCGACGGTGTGGTAGAGCTGCGGCAGTGTCCCGGCCAAAGCGGGGTTGACCGTCATCGCGCACTGCATCGCCTCGTTGACCTGCTGACCGATGTCAGCAGATTCGGCGTTGGCCGCCAACGGTTTCCATTGGTCCGCGCAGGAGTGCCGCAGGAATACCAGGCTCAGCACCACATCCTTGTACTGGCCGGCCGGTACCGAACCGCGTAGCTTGGCAGCGGCCTTCCACAGGGTGTCCTTGAGGTCCCGGCCGGCCGTCGAACGCCTCGGGCGACTCATCGGCATTGTCTTCGTAGGTCGGCGGCCAGGTCGCCGCGGTCGGACACCGTTACGTCGCCCAGTCCCAGCCACCGGGCCATCGATTGGAGCTCGCCGGCCAGTGCGGCGGCGACCGTCGCACGCGGCACATCAGGTTCACCGAAGGCGCCCACCACACGCAGCGTTTCCGCGGCACGGTCGGCTTTGAGGTCCACTCTGGCCACCAGATGGCCGTCCAGCAGCAGCGGCCATACGTAGTAGCCGTACTGGCGCTGCGCGGCCGGAGTGTAGATCTCTATGCGGTAATGGAAGTGGAATATTCGCTCGACTCGCGGCCGGAAGAAGATGAGCGGATCGAACGGACAGAGCAGCGCGGTGCCGCGATCCAGGCGTGGGACGGTGCGGCCGGCCCGCAGGTAGGCCGGCGCCGCCCACCCGTCGACGCCCACCGGTTCGATCTCGCCCGCCGCCACCAGGTCGGCGATCGCGGGTTTGATTTGCTTGGCCGACAACCGGAAGTAGTCACGGATGTCGGCCTCGGTCGCGACGCCCAAGGCGGTCGCGGCGCGCAGCGCCAGTTCCCGGACGGCTTCCTCGTCGTCGACCTGGCGCGCCAGCACCTCGGCGGGCAGCACCCGTTCCACCAGGTCGTAGTGCCGGGCGAAGCCGACCCGGGTGGCAGTGGTGAGCACCCCGGACGCGAACAGCGCCTCGGCGACCCACTTTGTGTCGCTGCGGTTCCACCAGGGGCCCTTGCCGCGACGCGGTTCGGCCGCCAGGTGCGCTTCGATCTGCCCGGCGGTGCTCGGCCCGAGCTCGGTGACGGCCGCGACGACGTCGTCGAGCAGTTGCGGGTTGGCCTGCACGATGTGCTTGCCCCAGCGTCCGTGCCGGTACTCCCGCATGCGCCAGCGCAACAGCGGCCAGTCGTCGACGGCCATCAGCGCCGCTTCGTGCGCCCAGTATTCGACCAGCAGCCGACCCTTCGTCGGACCCCTGCTCGACTTGTCCGACTCCTCCTCGGCCCGCTTCCCGGCCCGCATCGTCGTCGGACCCCCGCTCGACTTGTCCGACTCCTCCTCGGCCCGCTTCCCGGCCCGCATCGTCGTCGGACCCCCGCTCGACTTGTCCGACTCCTCCTCGGCCCGCTTCCCGGCCCGCATCGTCGTCGGACCCCAAGCCGCCCGGTCAAGCACATCGCGGTCATAGGGCCCCAACCGACTGAACACCGGAGCGTAGTGCGCCCGCACGGCCACCGAGACCGAATCCAGCTGCAGCACCTGGATGCGCGAGATCAGCCGCCTCAGGTGGGCGCGGGTGATGGGGCCCCCCGGGCGCGGCTCGCTAAACCCTTGTGCCGCAACGGCAATTCGCCGGGCTTGCGCGGCAGTGAGCCTGCCGTTCCGGGTCGACACGGCGCCGAGAATAGCCACCCCCTTTCGCTGCCCTGAGCGGGAGGCTACTAGACGGGTTCGACTGACTTCAGCCCGTGCTGACTTTTTCCTCCGTCGGCGCGGCCGAGGTTGCCTGCGCGTCCTCGTACGCCCTTTCCAGCGCGGCCGGCACGGCGTCCAGGTCGCGATACACAGCCATCAGCTGCTCAAGGATCCTGATCCGTTGCGCACGCGCCTCATCCACCGCACGGCGCGCCTGCTCACGCTCGAAGTCGGCCTGCTGCTTGGCATCGGCCAGAAGCTGGTCGCGTTCCTGCTGCGCGTTCCGCCAGGCTTCGTCGACCGCCGCCCGGGTCTCGGCCCGCAGGTCGGCCATCTCCTCGTCGAGCTTCTTGCGGGCTTCCTCGTTCTCGGCTTGCATCGCCTTCTGCTGGGCGACCATCTCGGCCACCAGCTCTTCGTGGCGGCGCCGCTCGGCGTCGGCCTCCGCTTCGGCCGCCGCGATCAGCTCCTCGGCCTCGGCGCGCGCCTCGGCCTGCATCTGAGATACCTCGTCCACGGCACCCCGCAGCATCTTCGCCATCCGCTGCTGCACCGCGTGCGGTGAGGAGGAGGTTTCGGTCAGCTTGGCGACCTCTTTGCGCAGTGCGGCTACCTCCTCACCGGAGTCCCGCAACCGGGCGCGGAGGTTTTCGACGTCATCGCGCAGCAGCTGCTGCTTGGCGATCAGAGTCTCGATGTGGGCATCTACCGCCCCGGGCTCGTAGCCCCAGAATTTGCGGGTAAAGGTCCTGGTGGGTTCGGTTACCACTCTCAATCCCCCTTCATAAACTCGGTCAATCCGGCGCGGCCGCCCCCCGGGGCCGAGAGTAGCTGTGAAACCGGTAGCGCAAGCCCTGGCGGCTGACCAGCCACTCCCCCGCCTCGCCCACCCACGCCTCGTCGAGCAGGGGGGCCAGCGCGTCTTCGTCGTCGCGCGGCAGATCGACGTCCACTTCTGTGACTTCACACCGGCTGGCCAACGGCAGCGCGAGCGCGTAAATCTGCCCCCCGCCGATTATCCACATGAAGTCCGCACCGGTCAGAGCTCGCTCCAGCGAACCGACCACCTCGGCACCGTCGGCCGCGAAGTCCTGCTGCCGCGACAACACGATGTTTCGCCTACCTGGCAGCGGCCGAAATCGCGCAGGCAACGAGTCCCAGGTACGGCGGCCCATCACCACCGTGTGTCCCAATGTCAACTGTTTAAACCGGGCCATGTCTTCGGGCAGGTGCCACGGGATACTGCCGGCGCGACCGATCACGCCAGATGTCGACTGGGCCCAGATCAGGCCCAGTTCGGTGCGGGTCATACAGCGACGGGGGCTTTGATCGCGGGGTGCGGGTCGTAGTTCTGCACAACGACGTCCTCGTAGGTGTAGTCGAAGATCGAATCCCGCTGGGTCAAAACAAGCTTCGGATAGGGCCGCGGCTCCCGGGTGAGCTGAAGCTCGACCTGTTCGAGGTGGTTGTCGTAGATGTGGCAGTCGCCACCGGTCCAGACGAACTCCCCGACGGCGAGGCCGGCCTGGTCCGCCATCATGTGCGTGAGCAGCGCGTAACTCGCGATGTTGAACGGGACCCCTAAGAACAGGTCGGCGCTGCGCTGGTAGAGCTGGCAGCTCAGGCGGCCGTCGGCGACATAGAACTGGAAGAAGGCGTGACACGGCGGCAGCGCCATCTGCGGTATCTCACCGACGTTCCAGGCCGACACGATGATCCGCCGCGAGTCCGGGTCGGTGCGCAGCAACTCCAGCGCGGCGCTGATCTGGTCGATGTGCTCACCACTCGGGGTCGGCCAGGATCGCCACTGCACACCGTAAATCGGTCCGAGATCGCCTGTCTCGCTTGCCCATTCGTCCCAAATGGTGACGCCGTGTTCTTGCAACCAGCCCACGTTGGAGTCACCGCGCAGGAACCACAGCAACTCGTAAACCACCGACTTGAGGTGCACCTTCTTGGTGGTGAGCAGCGGGAAACCCTCGGCCAGGTCGTACCGGAGCTGCTTACCGAACAGGCTGCGGGTACCGGTGCCGGTTCGGTCGGATTTCGCAGTGCCCTTCGCGAGCACCTCACGCAGCAAGTCCTCGTAGGGCGTCGCGATCGGCACGCGGTCAGGATACGTCCAGGTGTCAGGAGTAGAACGGGTGCCATGCCGAAAATCGCCGACACCGTCACCACTCCCGACGGGAGCTGCCCCGTCCACCTGTTCACTCCAGACGGGGCCGACGGCCCCTGGCCGGGCGTAGTCATGTTCCCCGACGCCGGTGGCGTGCGGGAGACCTTCCACCAGATGGCAGCCAAGCTGGCCGGCTTCGGCTACGCGGTGCTGCTGCCCGACGTCTATTACCGCGAGGGCGACTGGTCGCCATTCGACATGGGCAGCGCGTTCAGCGACGCCGACGAGCGCGCGCGCATCATGTTCATGATCGGCACGGTGACCCCTGACCGGATCACCCGCGATGCCGGTGCGCTGTTCGACTACCTGGCCGGCCGCGAGGAGGTCAGGGGCGAGCGTTTTGGCGTGTGCGGCTACTGCATGGGCGGCCGTATTTCGGTACTGCTGGCCGGACGCCTCCCCGAACGGGTCGCGGCCGCGGCGTCCTTCCACGGCGGTGGACTGGTGACTGACAACGAGCACAGTCCACACCTGCTGGCCGACAAGATGGACGCCCTGGTGTACGTCGGCGGCGCCGAGAACGATCAGTCGTTCACCGCTGATCAGGCCGAGCAGCTGGAAAAGGCGCTGACGGCGGCAGGCGTGCAGCACCGCATCGAGTGGTACCAGGCCGCGCACGGGTTCGCGGTACCGGACAACCCGCCCTACGACGCGGTCGCCGACGAGCGGCACTGGGCCGCCATGATCGAGATTTTCGGCGAGGCACTTACCTGACCCCCGTGCGAAGTAGCTAAAGCCCCTGAAAAAGGCACTTTTCAGGGGCTTTAGCGTCTTTTCGCCAAACTCAGGTGACCGGCAAGTCCACCAGGGCGGCCAGCCGGGAGCGGTGCTTGTAGGCATTACCGAACGCAAGCTGGTCGCTCTTGGCCCGCTTGAGGAACAGATGCGCCGGATACTCCCACGTCATCCCGATACCGCCGTGCAACTGCACGCATTCCTCGGCGGCATGCACGGCCGCCCCGCTGCAGAAGGCCTGCGCCAGGGACGCCGCGGTTGCCGCGTCGCCGTCGCCGCGCGCGCTGGTGTCGGCGGCGTAGCGGGCCGCCGTCGTCATCGAACCGACTTCGAACCACAGATCGGCCAGTCGATGCTTGATCGCCTGATAGGAGCCGATGGCACGGCCGAACTGCTTGCGTTCCTTGGCGTACGCCAGCGTCGTCTCGAAGCACCACTGCGCCAGCCCGAGTTGCTCGGAGGCCAGTAGCGCCGCGCCGGTCTGCAACGCCGCGGCCAACACCTCCGAGCCGGTCCCGACGTGAGTGGACGAGGCGCCCGCGAAGCGCACGTCGGCAAGCGGCCGGGTCATGTCCAGGGCCAGTACCGGGGACACCTCGGCGTCGGCGGTGGAAACGGTATGCAGTTCGACACCTTCGTCCCCGACCACCGGCACCACCAGCACGTCGGCCGCTGCGACGCCCGCGACGCTGGTAACCTGCCCGGTCAGCCCATCGGACCCCGACGTCACCCCAGCCGGCACTTCCCACGGCGCGGTTGATAACGGCACCGCCAGCGCCGCGGTGACCTCGCCCGCCGCCAGCGCCGGCAGGGTCTCGGTGTCACCGGCAACCGTCAGCGCCACCGTGGCCAGCACGGCGCTGGACAAGAACGGAACCGGTGCCATGGACCGCCCGATCTCTTCCATCACCACGGCGGCCTCGCGGACGGTCGCCCCGGCACCACCGAGCGACTCGGGCACCAGCAGTCCGGCCAGCCCAAGTTCGGTGCTCAGGGTGCGCCAGAGCCCGGAGAAGTCCGGCGGCGGCGAATCATAGGATTTAACAACCAATTCCAGTGGACACCGGTCGGCAAAGAGCTGCCGCACGCTGTCCCGCAGCGCGTCCTCGGTGTCGGTGTAGAGCAGGTCGATGCTCATCGGGGCAGGTCCTTCCATGCGACGGACTTGTCGACCCGGTGCTCCCCGGGTAGGCCCAGCACCCGCTCGGAGATGGTGTTGCGCAAGATCTCGGAAGTGCCGCCCTCGATCGAATTCCCCTTGGCCCGCAGATACCGGTAGCCGGCCTCACGACCGGTCAGGTCGACGATCTCCGGCCGGCGCAGCGTCCAATCGTCGTAGCGCAGCCCATCTTCGCGGTGCATCTCGATTTCGAATCCCGAAATCGCCTGTGCTAAGCGGGCAAACGCGATCTTCATGCCGGCGCCCTCGGGCCCGGGCTGACCGGCGACGGCCTGCTGGCGCAGCCGTTCGCCACTGAGCCGCAGTACTTCCGCTTCCACCCACAGACGCATCAGTTCGTCGTGCATCGCCGGATCACGCAGGCCCGGTTGCTTCCGCCACGCCTCGGTGACCTTGCCGATGTGACCGCCTTCCCGCGGCGCTCCGGCGCGCGCGCCGATGGCCACGCGCTCGTTGTTCAAGGTGGTCGTGGCCACCCGCCACCCGCCGCCTTCGGGACCGAGCCGGTTGGCATCGGGCACCCGCACGTCGGTGAGAAAGACCTCGTTGAACTCGGCCTCGCCGGTGATCTGACGCAGCGGCCGGACCTGAACGCCCGGTTGCGTCATGTCGCACAAGAAGTACGTCAGCCCGGCGTGTTTGGGCACGGCCGGATCGGTCCGGGCGACGAGGATCGCCATCTGCGCGTGCTGGGCCTGCGACGTCCACACCTTCTGGCCGTTGACGATCCAGTCGTCGCCGTCGCGTACGGCGCGGGTGGCCACCGCCGCGAGGTCAGAACCGGCGCCGGGTTCGCTGAACAACTGGCAGTAGATCTGCTCGCCGGTGAACAAGGGCCGCAGAAACTTTCGCTTCTGTTCATCGGTCCCGAAGGCCGCGATCGTCGGCGCGGCCATTCCCATGCCGATGTAGTTCTTCGGGGTGCCGCCCACCGGTGCGCCGGCCTCGGCGAGTCTGGCGTCGACGCGTTCCTGAGCGGTCCGCGGCAACCCCAACCCGCCGAATCCGACGGGCAGATGGACCCAGGCCAGGCCGGCGTCGAACTGCGCGCCGAGGAATTCCCGCGGCTCGGTGGTGGCCGGGTCGTGTGCGTCCAGCAGTTCCTGCACCCGCGCGTCGACGTCGACGTCGACTCCCGGGGCGCTCACTGTGCACCGCCGGACTGATAACCCTGAGCCGGGCCGAGCAGCAGTCCGCCGTCGATCACCATCGTCTCGCCGGTGATCCAGCTGGCCGCGTCCGAAACCAGGAAGGCGACCGCGCCGGCCACGTCGTCGGGTTCGCCGATTCTGCCCAGCGCGATCGATTGCGCCAGCGGGTCCTCGTGGTCCTTCCACAGCGCCTCGGCGAGCCTGGTGCGCACCACCCCGGGGGCGATGGCATTCACCCGTACACGCGGTGAAAGTTCCAGCGCCAGTTGCTTGGTCACGTGGATCAGCGCCGCCTTCGTGGCGTTGTACATGCCCATGGCCGGCGATTGGTGCAAGCCGCCGATGGAGGCCGTGTTGACGATGGCCCCGCCGTGCTCACCCATGCCCGACTTGACTACCAGCGACGTCCACAGCAGCGGCGCCCACAGGTTGACGTCGAAGATCTTGGTGAACCGGGCGTGATCCTGATCGATCAGCGGACCGTAGGCGGGATTGGTGCCCGCGTTGTTGACCAGGATGTCCACCCGCCCGAAGCGCTCTAGGGCCAGATCGACGCAGCGCCGGGCGGCATCCTCGTCGACCGCGTGCGCACCCACACCCAGGGCGCGGTCGCCGACCTGCGCCGCGGCCGCGTCGGCGGCCTCCTGCTTGCGGGCCGTCAGCACGACGTTGGCGCCGGCCTCGGCCAGCCGCTGCGAGATTGCCAGGCCGATGCCTCGTGAAGCGCCGGTGACGATCGCGGTGCGGCCGGTTAAATCCAATGAAGTCATATCGATAATCCCGATCTATTTTTCAGGTTTTCAACCCTGCCGCACGTGGTATGCGCCAGGTATGTTAGCGAAACTAAACCTCATGAAACCACTGGTGGTGGCCGGGGCCGTCGCTGCAGCAATCGCCGCGGCGCCGATGGCGTCAGCTGACGTAGTCACGGCGGGCCCGGGCACTTCCAGTACCGGCATAACTCATTTCATTCCGCAGGACCCGGGCGGCGGCGGCTGCGACGCCAACGGTAACTGCGGGTCGGGCGGCCTCGACGGCGGCCCGGGCGGCGGTCCCGGTGGCCAGGGCTGCATCCCCGGTGTCGGCTGTGGCAACGGCGGACAGTTCTGGGGTCCCGGTGGCCTTCCGGGCGGCGAGGGCTGTCTGCCCGGTGTCGGCTGCGGCTCCGGTCACGCCTGATACACGAGTCCTGATATTCGAACCGTTCAGAGTTCCCGGAGTCCGGTGATCCAGCTCCGGGACTCTGCCGGATCGATCACGTCGTCCAATTCGAATGTGGTGGCCGCGCGCAGCGCCTTGCCGTGCTGGTAAGCCGCGGCAACCAGCTTGTCGAACAGCGCCTGACGTTCCACCTCGTCGGCGGCAGCGGCCAGCTCCTTGCTGAACCCAAGGCGCACAGCGCCTTCCAAGCCCATGCCGCCGATTTCGCCGGTGGGCCACGCGACGGTGAACTGCGGCGCCCGGAACGAGCCGCCGGCCATGGCCATCGCGCCCAGTCCGTAGCCCTTTCGCAGGATGATCATGCCGAAGGGCACGGTCAGCCGGGCCCCGAGTACGAACATCCGGCCGAATCGCCTTACTGCCGCGTCCTTTTCCGCTTCCGGCCCCACCATAAACCCCGGCGTATCGCACAGGGAGATGACCGGCAGCCGGAACGACTCACACAGGGTGAGGAAGTCACCGGCCTTGTCGGCGGCTTCGGCGTCGATGGCGCCGCCAAGATGGTGACTGCTGTTGGCGATCAAGCCGTAGGGCGCACCCTCGACCCGGACCAGCGCGGTGACGATGCCGACGCCGTAGTCGGCCCGCAGTTCCAGCACCGACCCGACGTCCACGATCGACTCGATCGCGCGGTGCACGTCGTAGGCCCGTAACCGGTTCTGCGGCACCACATGCCGGGCCAGCCGCGGATCGGGCGCTTGCCATTCCTGTTCGGTGCCCTGGAAATAGGCCAGATACTGCTTTGCCAGCGCCACCGCATGCGCTTCGTCGCGGGCGACCAAATGCACGACGCCGTTGCGTCGCTGTATGTCGACCGGCCCGATCGCCTCTGGCGGATACACGCCGAGCCCGCCGCCTTCGATCATCGCCGGCCCGCCCATCCCGATATTGGCGTCCGGCGTCGCGATGATCACATCGCAGACCCCGGCCAACGCCGCATTCCCGGCGAAGCAACGGCCGGAGACGATCGATACCAACGGCACCCTGCCTGCCAACGCCGCCAGCATCCGGAAGGTGGGGACATCCAGTCCAGCCATGCCGCCCACGTCGGTGTCTCCGGGTCGTCCGCCACCGCCTTCGGCGAAGAGCACCACCGGCAATCCTTTTCGGGCAGCGTGCTCGAAGACGCGGTCGGTCTTGGCGTGGTTACGCATGCCCTGTGTGCCGGCCAGGACGGTGTAGTCGTAGGACACCACGACGGCCTGCGCGGCGTCGCGGGCGAACCGGTCGGCACCGATGGTGGCGATGCCGGCCACCAGTCCGTCGGCCGGGGTGTTGGCGATGAGGTCTTCTTCGGAGCGCCGACTGCGCTGTGCGGCGATCACCAGGGCTCCGTACTCGACGAAGCTGCCGGGGTCGACCAGGTCGGCGATGTTCTCCCGGGCCGTCCGGCGACCCTGCTTGTGGCGCTTGGCCACGGCGGCCTCTCGCCCCTCGTCCAGGGTGACCAGGTGGCGTTGGCGCACTTCGTCAAGATCGGCGCGGGACTGGTCGAGATCGGTTTGGGCGGAGTGTGATTCGCCGTCGCCACCGGCACCGGTTCGGGTGAATACCAGCAGCGGGTCTCCGGTGCCCACCACCTCGCCCGGGCGGACGAGAACGCGGACGGTCCGCAGCGCTTCGGGTGCGGACAGGACGTGTTGCATCTTCATCGCCTCCAACACGACCGCTTGCCCGCCGGCGTCGAGGTCGGCTCCCTCGGCGGCAACTTCGACGACCGTGCCGGCCAACTGCGCGCGCAGCACCTCCTCACCGGCGTAGAGCTCGACTCCGACGTGGGGGTGGTGCTGCTGTGCGCGGATCGTCGCGCGGGCAAGATCGGGAAGCTTGTCGTCGAGAAAGCTGGTGGAAACCACACCTCGCTGAATTTGATCGTCCGACAGCAATTCTCGCAGCAGGTCGATGTTGGTGGCGATGCCTTCGATGGCGAACTCATCCAGGGCGGTGCGCGCCTTTCGGACGGCTGCGGCCATCGAGGAGCCCCGCACGTGGGTGACGACCTTGGCGAGCAGCGAGTCGTAGCGCGGGCTGGGTGCCAGGCCGGCCCGCCCGTAGGTGTCTACCCGCACCCCGGGACCGCTCGGCGGTGTGAACAGGGTCAGGGTGCCGGTCGCGGGCAGGACGGACCCGTCCGCTGCGAAAGTCTCCATGTTGACTCGGGTCTGGATGGCGATACCGGTTCGCGCGGCGGGTTCGCCGATGACTTCCGTTCCGTCTGAGGCGATTCCGGATGGCAGGCCGAGCTGGTAGTAGGACGCGCCGCCGGCGATGACCAGTTGTATCGCGACCAGGTCGACGCCGGTGACTTCTTCGGTCACGGTGTGTTCCACCTGGATCCGCGGGTTGATCTCCAGAAAGACGAATTCGTCGTCGCTGACCAGGAATTCGACGGTCGCCAGGCCGCGGATGCCCACGCGTGCACACACCCGGGCCGCGGCCTGATGCAGGGCACGCCGTAGGTCGTCGGAAAGTCCTGGCGCGGGGGCTATTTCCACCAGCTTTTGGTACCGCCGCTGAATGCTGCAGTCGCGGTCGCCCAGTGCCAACGCGCGGGTTTGATGGCTGGCCGGTGCGGCCACGATCTGCACCTCGATATGTCGTGCACCCGTCAGCAGTGCTTCGGCGAAGACTGCCGGGTCGCCGAAGCCGAGTTGCGCCTCGGCAGCGCATTGGCGGTAGGCGCTGTCGATCTGGTCGGCCCGCTCGACCTTGCGCATCCCCCGTCCGCCACCGCCGGCGAGGGCCTTGATCATGATCGGTCCACCCGTGTCGGCGAAGAACGCGTGGACGTCCTCGACGCTGCTCGGCCCTACGGTGGCGGCGAGCACGGGTACGCCGGCGGCAATCGCGGCGCTACGGGCCGATGACTTGTTTCCGACCAGCTCGAGTACGTCGGCGTCCGGACCCACGAATGTGTGGCCGGCGGAGATGCAGGAGCGGGCGAATTCGGCGTTCTCACTGAGGAATCCGTAACCGGGATGGATCAGCGCGGCACCGCAGTCTTTGGCCGCCGCCAGGATCGCTGCCTGGTCGAGGTAGGCGGGTATTGCCAGCGCTTGGTCGGCAGCATGGACATGCGGGCTGTCGGCATCGTCGTCAGCGTAGATCGCGACGGTGTGAAGGCCCAATTCGGTTGCGGTGCGGATGATTCGAAGTGCGATCTCGCCACGGTTCGCAATCAGCAGGGTCGGGTCGCCGTCGCGCGGTTGGGGCCGCATACGGGATACGTTACGGCCTGCTTCAGGAGATGCCGCGCCTAGGCATGACAGTCGGCTTGACTCCGTACCTCGGAACCGGCAGCGGCCCCCCGTCGCCGCTGTCTGCGATCATTCCGGGCGCGGGCAGCACGCCCTGCTCGTTGTCGACCTCCGGCACTGCCCAGTAGGTGCCGTCCAGAGCCGGCGGACCGGGCCGGGCCGGTACCGAGCCGGACCAGCCGGCGGGCACCGTCAAACTGCCCGCGAAGGACGCCTTGCCAAGCGCCGCCGATACTGCCACGCTCGGCGCCGCTACCGTGCGGGCGACCGCGGCTGCCGCCGTGGCTCGCCGCGTGGCCGCATCGGCAAGCTCCTCGGCTTCGTCCTCTTCCTCTCCCGCGCCGTTACCGAGCTGGCCCACGGTGTAGTCCCAGTAGGTAGCCCTGTTGTGATGAAATGTGTCCAACCACCAGATCTCGGCACTGTCTAGCCGGTGTAACAGGCCCTGCAGATTCGTGACCTCCGGCGCCGCCGACGCAGCCGGTGCGGCGAGGCTCTGCACGGCGGCCGGGCCTTGGGTGACCAGGGCGCTGAGACCCTCGACAGCTGCGGCACCCGACGCGGCGGCCTGCGCGACGGCGGCGGCTTGGTTGCCGGCGCCAGCCGGAGTGGTAACGGGCGCCGGGCCGTTGAGGGGGTCGAGGCGGCCGGCTGCGGCGGAGGCTGCTGCGTACTCGTACATGACCGCTGCGTCCTGAGCCCACATCTGGCTGTAGTGCGCCTCGGCCGCGGCCATGGCGGGCACATTCTGACCAAGGGTGTTGGTCGCGATCAGCCTAGCCAGCCGGGCTCTGTTGGCCGCAATCTCGGCCGGGGGCACGATCTGGGCAAACGCACGTTCAAAGGCGGCCGCCGAGGCCATGGCCTGCGACGCCGCATGCGCCGAGGCTTCGGCGGTCTGGGTAAACCATGCCAGCAGCGGCTGCACCGCGGTCGCCATCGACAGCGACGCCGGACTAACCCACTCCTCGGTGGTCAGCCGGGTGATCACGGATCCGACGGCGACTGCGGCTGCGCTCAGCTCGGAAGCTACGCCGTTCCAGGCAGCCGCCGCCGCCAGCAGCGGCCCAGGACCCGCGCCGGCATACATGCTGCCGGAGTTGACCTCCGGCGGCAGCGCGCCAAAATCCAATACCCATTCCGTTTCCAGTCGAGGTTTTTGGCGGCCGACGCTCCCCCGGCCCATCCCCGGCACCCATTTTTCCATCATGATTAAAATGGCGGCGGCGCACCGACCACTACTCATGGCGAACTCTAATGATCACAATCGTTGCCTGATGACTTCGCATGGGGGTATCATCCCGCGCTTGATTCAGCGCAGGGCTTGACTCCACTGCACCTGTTCGCGGAGCTTGCCCTTGAGCAGCTTTCCGCCGGCGTTGCGCGGCAGGGGCGCGGCCGTCACCGTGATGTACTGCGGGATCTTGTAATCGGCGAGTTGTTCGCGGCAGTGTTCGAGCACCGCCGGCACGTCGACCTGTTCGCCGACCAGCACCGCACCGACCTTCTCGCCCATCACCTCGTCGGGTACCGCGAGGACGCAGGCGTCGGCGACACCGGGCGCGGCCAGCAGCGCGGCCTCGACCTCGACGCTGGAGATGTTCTCGCCGCCGCGGTTGATGATGTCCTTGAGCCGGTCAACGATGTGCACCCGTCCCGCGTCGTCGACACGAACCACGTCGCCGGTGTGCAGCCAACCGTCCACGAATGTGGCCGCGGTCGCGTCGGGCCGATTCCAATAGCCGGCGGTGACGTTTGCCCCTCGGGCGACCAATTCGCCGATCAGGTCACCGGAACCGTCGTCGAGTGGAATCACACCGAGGTCCACCGAGGGCACCGCGTAGCCGACCGAGTCGGCGTGCTCGACTGCCTCTTCGTGCGGCAGCACCGTCATCAGCGATGCGCTTTCGGTCATTCCGTACCCGTTGAACACGGTGGCGTGCGGAAAGGCGTTCTTGACCGAGCGCACCAATGTGGGGGCGATGGGCGCACCACCATAGCCGACCCAGCGCACCCCGGAAACGTCCGCCGCGGCGAATTGCTTGTGCCGCAATAGAAGGGCGTAAATCGCCGGTACCGTGACCATGACCGAGATACGCTCCGCTGCCAACGTCGCGACAAGCTGGTCAAGATTGAGCGCAGGCATGATGACCGCCGCTCCGCCGAGGGCGGTGGCCGCCAATAGTTGTGAGTTGCACCCGGTTACGTGGAACAGCGGCACCGAGATGAGGGTGCGCATGTCCTCACCGATGTCCCTGGGCTGGTTGAGGCACCGCACACCGTTCTCGGTATTGGTGACGAACGCTTCATGCGTGGTCGGCACCCCTTTCGGGTGACCGGTGGTGCCGGAGGTGTAGAACAGCGCCGCAACGTCGGTGCGGTCGAGTTGCTCTGTCACATATGGCCGTCCGTCAGGCATCGGACTGTCCGGGGCGAGGTCGATGCGCGCGTCGGCGTCGGACAGGACGAACTCGACCTCCGGCTGCGCTGACCTGGTGTTGACAGCGACGGCGATGCCGCCGGCCATCACCGTGCCCCAGAAGGCAAGCACCCAGTTGATGCCCGCGGGGTGCCGCACCGCGACGCGGTCACCCCGTTGCAGCCCGGCCGCGCGCAGTCCGCCGGCAACTCGCGACGCGCGGTCCCACAACTGCCGGTAGGTCAGCCGATCCGACCCGAGCTCGACCACGGCTTCGCTGTCCGGGCGTTGTTTAACCTGCTCGGCGAGCAGGTCGAGCAGGGTGGGCGCGATCCCGGCGTAGTGCGGGACGTGCGCGTCGTCGACGGTGATCCCGGATCGCTGGAATGGGTTGCGGCTACGTGGGATTTCAATGACAGGGGGCTTGGGAGCCATGCCCGGACCTCACTCTCGGGTGTCCTATCGTGATACCGGTGACCATCGACGATGCCGCCATCATGCCCGAGGCGTTCTTCACTGTCGACGGGGATTCCTACCGGCCAGGTCCGATGACCCGCGGGCCGTGGGGGGCGGCGATGGGCGGCCAGATCGTCGGTGGCCTGTTGGGCTGGGGTATCGAGCAAAGCGGTTTAGACCCGCAGCTCGTGCCGGCCCGGATCACTGTCGACCTGCTGCGCCCGGCGCTGCTCGAGCCGGTTCGGATCGAGACCTCGGTGCAGCGCGAAGGGCGGCGCATCAAGCTCGTCGATGGTGCGTTGTTACAAAACGGTCGGACCGTCGCCCGAGCCAGCGCGCTATTCCTCCGGCAGGGCGAGCATCCCGACGGAGAGGTGTGGACGGCCCCGGTGCGGATGCCGCCGCTGCCGACCAGCTCCGCGGGTTTCCCAACCGACATGCCGTTTCTGATCTGGGGCTACGGTGCGACCCAGGCGGGCAATCCCGGTATCGCGGCGGGCGAATGGGAACAGGCGCATTCGCAGAAGTTCGCTTGGACGCGGGTGTTTCGCCCAATGGTGCACGGGTATCCGCTGACCCCTTTTACGCGTCTGGCGTTCGTCGGCGACGTGACGAGTTCGCTAACCCACTGGGGCACGGGCGGATTGCGTTACATCAACGCCGATTACACGGTGACCGCCAGCCGGCTCCCGGACGGCGAGTACATCGGCTTGGCGGCGCAGAGTCACTTCGGCAACGCCGGGGTCGCCACTGGCGGCGCAGTACTTTTCGACCAGCACGGTCCCCTTGGGACCAGTTCGGCCTTGGCGCTGGGCCAGCCCGCCGACGCGTTCCGGCCGACTTATACCTAGTCGATTACCTTTTCCCTTAGCTAGTCCATTAGCTGCGCGGCGACGGTCGCGCCGAGTTCCCAGCACGATTGCAAGTCGTCCTTGCTCGGCTTACCCGAAACGCGCACATACTCGGCGCCTTTCACCCAGCCCAGCCCGGCGGTGATCCCGTCGACGGCGCGCTCAGCACCCTCGGTGCCCTCGTTGCCGTGCAGATACAGGCCATACGGCCGCCCACGGGTGGAATCGAGCAGTTGGTAGTAGCTCTGATCGAAGGCGTGCTTCAGCGCGCCGCTGATGTAGCCGAGGTTGGCCGGGCTTCCGAGCAGGTAGCCGTCGGCCTCCAGCATCTCGACCGGAGAGACCGTCAGCGCCGGTCGTCGAACGACCTCCACTCCCTCGATGTCGGGATCGGTAGCCCCCGCCAGCACCGCCTCGAGCATCTCCTGACAATGCGGGGACGGGGTGTGGTGGATGATGAGCAGCTTCTTGGTCACCTTTGGGCCTCCAGCTGAACCGCGGTTCGCATTGCTTCCCGCGCCCGCCGGCGATCCCCCGCGTAGTCGTAGGCCCGCGCCAGCCGATACCAGCGACGCCAGTTGTCCGGGTCGTCCTCCAGTTCACTGCGCACGGTGTCGAACAGCGCGTCGGCCGCGCCGCGCTGGATGCGTCCGGACGGCCGGCGTGGCAGCGCGCTGACGTCGAGTTCCATCCCGTCGTCAGCGATCAGCCGGGCCAGCTTCTGGTGCGCGAACCCGGCCCGCAGCGTCGCGACCATCGCCCAGAGCCCGAGGAACGGCATGACCAGGATCGCCACCCCTAGGCCCACGGCGGCACCGCGCCCCGAGCCGATCATCCCGACGGCGATGCGGCCGAGCAGCACGAAGTACACCAGCATCGCCAGGCACAGGAAGGCGATGAGCAGTTGGATGCGCAGCGTGCGCGTCATTGCAGGTCAAGCAAGGGTTCTATGCCTACGGTCAGCCCGGGGTGTTCGGCGATGTGGCGCACCGCGAGCAGCACACCGGGAACGAAGGAGGTGCGATCGAGGCTGTCGTGCCGGATGGTCAGCGTCTCCCCTTCGGTGCCGAACAACACCTCTTGGTGGGCGACCAGCCCGGCCAGCCGCACGGCGTGCACCGGGATGCCGTCGACGTCGGCGCCGCGCGCGCCGGGCAGACTGGTACTGGTGGCATCCGGGTTGGGCGACAGACCTTTTCGCGCTTCGGCGATCAGCTTCGCGGTACGGGTGGCGGTGCCCGAGGGCGCGTCGGCTTTGTGGGGGTGATGCAGCTCGATGACCTCGACGGATTCGAAGAAGCGCGCGGCCTGTTTGGCGAAATGCATCGACAACACCGCACCTATGGCGAAGTTGGGAGCGATGAGCACCGATGTGCCGGGTTTCGCGGCAAGCCAATCCTCGACCTGTGCGATCCGCTCGGGCGTGAAGCCCGTGGTGCCGACGACAGCGTGAATCCCGTTGTCGATCAGAAACTTCAGATTGTCCATCACCACGTCCGGGTGGGTGAAATCGATCACGGCCTCGGTGTTGCCGTCGGTCAGCAGGCTCAGCGCGTCGCCGGCATCCACCGCCGCGGACAGGGTGAGGTCCTCGGCGTTCTCGACCGCCCGGACCATGGTCGCGCCGACTTTTCCTTTAGCTCCCAATACGCCAACCCGCATGTCTCGAAGCCTACTTTGGCGGACCTGCGAACGCGTGTTCGATAGCTGCCCTGGGTGAGCAACCCAGCGGAGGCCCTGGCGTCTAGTGGGCGGGAGGCGCTGGGCCGCACGCGCACATCTCTAGGCTTAGATGGTCGATGTGCAGAGGCGACCAACGGAGGTGCTTGCGTGAGGTCCAGCGATATCCGGATCCGCGAGGCCAAGCCGAAGGATTACGCCAGGGTGGCGTCGATGCATTATCCGGCGTGGCGTCAGTCCTGGAAGGGGATCGTGGCCACCCATGTACTGGACATGATCGGCACCCCGAGAACCTGGGTCGACACGCTGTACCCCACTACCCTCAAGCGCGGCGGGTGGAGCATGTGGATGGCCGAGGCTCGCGGCAAGCTGCTCGGGATGATCCTGTTCGGGCCGGACCTCTCGAACCCCAACGATATTCAGATCGACGCGCTCTACATCTCCGACGAGCATCAGCGGCATGGCATCGGCGGACTGCTGCTGAACAAAGCGCTACGCGTCCTCCCCGACAACGACATGATTCTGTGGTGCGCCGATAAGAACCAGAAGGCTCGCGACTTTTACGAAAAGAAGGGTTTCGAGCTCGACGGCCGCACCTACAGCTGGAAGCCACTGCCGGGCGTCAGTGTGCCCCACGTCGGCTACCGGCTGTATCGCGCGGCGCCGGTGGTGACCGGGCCACCGGCCATTGTCTCTCTGATCGCGCCGCCACCCCAGACACCGGCAGCAGAGCCGGAGGTGACCGCGCCCGCCAAGTCGCCCGAAGCGGAGCCAACCGAGCCACCGCCAGCCGAACCACCCGCCGCCGCAGCAGAATCACAAGTAACCCCACCGGCAGAGCCGCAGGTGGAAACGGTTGAGCCCGTCGCCACACCGCCGGCAAAACCACCCGTGGTCACCCCGATCAAGCCGTACCCGCTGCAAGTCCCGCAGGATCAGCTCGACGATCTGCACCGACGCCTCAGCACAGCGCGATGGCCGGCCGAAATTGCCGGCGCCGACTGGGATTACGGCACCGAGCAGGCATTCCTCAAGGACGTCGTCGACCATTGGCTGCACCGCTACGACTGGCGCGCCGTCGAAGCCGAAGTCAACGACATCGGCTCGTTCGTCACCGAAGCCGCGGGTCAACGGGTGCACTTCCTGCACGCCCGGTCAGACGAACCGGACGCCGTCCCGCTGGTCATCACCCACGGCTGGCCCGGCTCCGTCGTCGAGTTCCTCGACACAATGCCGTTGGTGCGGAAGCGATTCCATGTGGTGCTGGTTTCGATGCCGGGCTACGGCTTCTCTGGCCCGACCCGCGAAAAGGGCGTCGATGTCGCGCGCATCGCCGCAGCGGTCGCCGAGGTGATGTCGCAACTTGGCTACGAGCGCTATGTGGCCCAGGGCGGCGACTGGGGGGCTCTGGTCACCAGGCACCTCGGCGAGCACTACTCACAGCACGTCGCGGCGATCCACACCAACATGCTGTTCGCCCCACCCGACCAGAACGACGCCGAACTCCTGGCCAACATCACCGAGACCGAACTCGCGGCCATCTCGGCCAGCCTAGAACGGGTCAAAGACGGCACCGCGTACATGGAAATCCAGTCCACGCGGCCACATTCGCTGGGCTTTGGCCTCGAGGACTCACCGGTGGGCCTGGCGGGCTGGATACTCGAGAAGTTCCACGCCTGGTGTGACATCCGGGAAGGCATGCCGATCCGCACCGATCGGCTCATCGACAACCTGATGTTCTATTGGCTCACGGGCACCGCCACGTCGGCGGCGCGGCTCTACTGCGAAGCCAGGCGCGCCGGGACCTCGGCGCTCGACGAATGGACCGGTCGGGTCGATGTCCCCACCGGATACGCCGTCTACCCCGGCGAGCTTCTGCAGACACCGCGGGCCTGGGCCGCCGCCCGCTATAACCTGGTGCACTACTCGGTGCAGGAGCGCGGCGGGCACTTCGCCGCCTTCGAACAACCCGGGCTATTCGCCGCCGATCTGGTGCAGTTCGCCGATGTCCTCAAGGACGAGGGTGTTTTCTAGGCGTCGATGACGACACGCTCGCCGTCGGAGCGCGAGACGCAGACCAGCATCTCGTCGTCACCTTCGGCGGTGCGCCCGCGCCGATCGACCTGTCCGGCAAGAACTTTGACCTTGCAGGTGCCGCAGAATCCCTGTTGGCAGGAGTAGGCGGTCGTCGGGTCGTGGTCGATCATGACCTCGAGCGCCGAGCGATTTGCCGGGACGCTCAGCACCTCCCGGGATCGGGCGAGTTCCAACTCGAACGGCGCGCCGTCGATAATCGGCGGGGGGCTGAATCGCTCGTAGTGCAATGGGGCGTTGGCGTAGTGGTTACGGGCGACGCGGACGGCTTCCAGCATCCCGGCCGGCCCGCAGACGTAAACCGCCGTCGTCGGCCCGGCATCAGCAAGTAGGTCCTCGATGGACGCGAAACCACCGCGCTCGTCGTCGGCCCACACGGTGACGCGGTCGGGCGCCACCGCCAGCACCTCGTCCAGCAGTGGCATGTACTCGCGGTTGCGGCCGGCATAGACTGCCCGCCAATTGATTCCGCGCTGCGCGGCCGCCCGGATCATCGGCAGGATGGGTGTCACCCCAATGCCGCCGATCACGAACAGCACGTCGCGCTCGCAGGTGCCGAGATAGAACGCATTGCGTGGGCCTTCAAAGACCAGCGTGTCGCCCACGTCGAACGCGTCGTGCATCTCGATCGAACCACCACCGCCGTCGGGGATGCGCCGGACGGCGATGCGGTAGTCGGTGCGCCGCCCGGGCGGGCCGCACAGTGAGTACTGCCGTCGCCGGCCCGAAGGCAGTTGCACGTCGATGTGTCCGCCCGGCGTCCAGGACGGCAGCAATCCCCCGTCCGGGTCGGCCAAGGTCAAGGCGACCACGTCCGGCGCCACAAGGACACGCTCGACGACCCTGGCGCGGTGGGTCCTTCGCACCACCGGCACACGCGTCGGCTTCCACCGCGACGCCGCGGATAGTCCGCCCATCACCGTGCGGACACCCCAGAGCACGGTGTAGAAGCGATCACGCTCCCGCCGGCCGTACAGGTCGGCGGGCCTGCTGGCCCAAATGCTTTCCGGCACCGTCGATCCCTACTTCTGCCGGATGTCCAGCCGGGCCAGCAGCCGGATCGCCGACGGGCTGATCCGCCGCATGGCATAGCCGAGCCATGACTCCGGTGCGACCGGCAATACCGGCGGGCCGGTCTTGATGGACTTGACGATCGCCCGCGCGGTGGCTTCGGGGGTGAAGTTTCGCCGCCGGTACGTGGCGTCGGCTTTCGCCCGGGCCCGCTCCTGCTGTTCGGCCGACATCCCGGCATACACCGTGCTTTTGGCGATGTTGGTGTTGACGAAGCCGGGACACACGGCGGTCACGGTGATGCCCTCGTCGGCGAAGTCGGCACGCAGCGCCTCGCTGAAGGCCAGCACCGCCGCCTTTGTCGTGCTGTAGGCGATCATCGATTTCGACGGCAGGAACGCCGACGCCGATGAGATGTTGATGATCGTTCCGCCCTCGCCTCGCTCCACCATCTGAGCGCCGAAGGCCCGGCTGCCGGTGATGACGCTGCGCACATTGACCGCCATGATGGCGTCCCAGTGCTCCGGCGTGGTCTCCAGGAACCGCCCGGCCATGCCGATCCCGGCGTTGTTCACCAGGATGTCGACTACCCCGTGCTTGTTACGTACCTGCGCGGCAAGGTCATTCATCGCCGCTTCATCGGTGACGTCGACCTGGTACACCGCCGCCTCGGCGCACGCGGCACGTACGGCATCCGCGGTCTCGTTGGCGGCGGCCAAGTCGCGGTCCACGATCACCACCGTGTGGGCGCCGTTGCGGGCCAGTTCGACGGCGGTCGCGCGGCCGATGCCCGCGCCCGCCCCGGTGACCAGCGCCAGCTTCCCCCGGACATCGCGTGGACCACTGCGCATCTCCGACGGCCCCCCGTCCGGGGTAGCACCGTCGACGCGTTCGACCCACTCGGAGACCAACCGGGCGATCACATCGGGACGCGATGTCACCATCCAATGCCCGCCCTGCACCGGAACCACCCTGCCACCGGAGGTCATCGCGCCCACGAACCGCTGCAACGCGCCGGTGATGAACGCGTCCTTGCTGGGTACCAGAACCTGCACCGGGACGCCGGTCCGCGGCAGCTCATCACCGGGCGACACCAGCGGACCAGGCAAATTCTCCCGGTAAAGGTTCAGCCCATTGACATAGTCACCGATCGAACGCGGCGGCGACTCCGGACGGGTACAAATGCTCGACTGGCCGATGCGACCAAATGCCTCAACAACTTTCACGCCCAGCCCGGACCGGAAGGCCAGCTCGGGAACCCCCGGACATAGAAAGAACCAAATGTATCCCGACGCCAGGATCTGTCGAGCCACCCCCGCAGCGGCCCGCGGCGTGCGGGCCGAATGCAGGAACCGGCCCGCGTACTCCAGATGGGGGCCGGAGATGGAGGTGAAGGATGCCACCTTGGCCGACACAGCGTCGTCGGTGACCGCGGACCAACCCTGCACCGAACCCCAGTCGTGCGCCAGCAGGTGCACCCGGTCCACGCCCAGGCTGTCGATCACCGTGGCCACATCGGATATCAGCTGCGGCAGCCGGTATCCGGAACGCTGTGCAGGAGCTGATGATTCACCGGCGCCACGCACGTCGTAGGCCACCACGTTGTAGCGCTGGGACAGCGCGTCGGCCACGCCGTCCCAGATCCGATGGTTATCGGGATAGCCGTGAATCGCCAGAATCGTAGGTCGGTCGGGATCGATGTCGTTGTAGCGGTGCACAGCCAGGGCGACACCGTCGGAGGCGGTAATGATCGTCATTGGTCAGTGCGATGCCCGCGCAGCCGGCGACACGGCAAGGTAGTTCACGGCGCGGTCCAGCCCGCCCAGCTCGGAGGGGTGGAAGCCGGGCCGGTAATAAGACCCGACCACCCGGATCAACCGGAAGGGTCCCGGGACCAGACCCCGGCGCGCCGCCTTGAAATAGTCGCGCCAGCGGGCCTTGGTGCCGGCCGGCACGCACGGGTCCACCGAGAACATGAACTTCACGCCGCGGATCCAGAGCAGCAGCAACACCGGTGTCACCGCGAACTGAGCCCGCACCTGCCGCCAATACCCGGCCCGCAAATGCTTCATCGTGTCGAACGCCACGGCCTTGTGCTCGACTTCCTCGGCACCGTGCCACCGCAACATGTCCAGCATCACCGGATGCGCGCCCACCGCGTCCAGGGCCGGCGAATCCAGAATCCATTCCCCCAGCACGGCGGTGTAGTGCTCGATCGCCGAGATGAACGCAACCTGCTCAAGCAGCCAGCTGTGTTGGCGGCGCTCGCTGCGATGCGGCCGCTCGCCGAGCAACTGCTCGAACAGCCACCTGATCTGGTTGGTGAACGGGGTCAGGTCGATGCCTTGCGCGTCGAAGTGCGCCAACACCCCCGAATGCGCCTGCGAGTGCATCGCTTCCTGGCCGATGAAGCCCTGGACGTCCAGCCGCAGCTGGTCATCCTTGATCAACGGCAGGGTTTTCTTGAAGACCTGGACGAAAAACTCCTCGCCGGCGGGCAGCAGCAGGTGCAGGACGTTGAGCACGTGGGTGGCCAACGGTTCGCCGGGAACATAGTGAAACGGCAGGTCAGACCAGTCGAATTCGACGTTGCGCGCTTCGAGGACGAGCCGCTCGTGGTCAGCGGCGTCCGATTCTCTGGAGTGTGGGCCCACGGCCCGGTCATCGACGATCGACATTGCGGCCCCCTTGCCTGGCTTGAAGGCAAGTGTACTGAAACGGGCAGGTATGCGGTACCCGCGGTACTACCTTTTCTCGGCGCGCTCCTTGAGGCGCTGCAGCGTGATGTCGATGTTCTTGCGGTTTTCAGCGTCCCGGTCCGCGACGCCGGTGGCCTGTTTGGCGAGCTTGCGGAACCAGCCGGGCCGCCGGTCCCAGGTGCTTTCGGTGACGCGGCAGCCGCCGTCGGCCTGGGGCTCGATGTCGTACTGCCAGCGCGCGATGGGCAGCACCGTGTGTCGCACTTCGAACGCGAACGCGCGACCCGGGTCCGCGTCGGTCACCGTGCACTTGGTGGTCCAGCGCTTGCGACCGTTTTCGTTGTGGCCGACGAACACCGCGCCCTCGGTGACCGCGTCGCCCTTGCGCCATTGCATCGAGACCGCCTCCTCCGCCAATTCGGCCAGGGTCGGAAGGTCGGTGATCATGCCGTACACCGCCTCCGGAGTCGCTGCGATCTGCACGCTTGCGGAGGCTGACGGTTCGCTCATCGGCCGATCATAGCCACGGCTCCGATCGGCGAGAGAGTCGCGCACCCGCGGGATCTTCTACACAATTGAGGGGACAACCCGATCTTCGGCAGGAGGCCAGCATGCGAGTAGGCATTCCGACCGAGGCCAAGAACAACGAGTTCCGGGTTGCCATCACCCCCGCCGGCGTCGCCGCGCTGACCCACCGCGGGCACGACGTGCTGATCCAGGCCGGCGCCGGTGAAGGATCGTCGATCACCGACGCCGAATTCAAAGCTGCTGGCGCCCAGATGCTGGCGGCGGCCGCGCAGGTGTGGGCCGACGCCGATTTGATTCTCAAGGTGAAAGAGCCGATCCCCGCCGAATACGGCAACCTGCGGCGGCATCAGACGCTCTTCACCTATCTCCATCTCGCCGCGTCGCGATCCTGCACCGATGCCTTGCTGTCGGCGGGAACCACGTCGATCGCCTACGAGACCGTGCAGACGGCCGACGGCGCGTTGCCGTTGCTGGCGCCGATGAGCGAGGTGGCCGGACGGCTGGCCGCTCAGGTCGGCGCGTACCACCTGATGCGCACCCAGGGCGGGCGCGGCGTACTGATGGGCGGGGTGCCGGGCGTCAAGCCCGCCGACATCGTCGTGATCGGCGGCGGCACAGCCGGTTACAACGCCGCTCGGGTCGCCAGCGGCATGGGCGGGTCGGTCATGCTGCTCGACGTCAACATCAACAAGCTCCGGTTGCTGGACGCGGAGTTCGCCGGCCGCATCAGCACCCGTTACTCGTCGCGCTACGAGCTCGAAGGTGCAGTCAAACGCGCCGAACTGGTGATCGGCGCGGTCTTGGTGCCGGGCGCCAAAGCCCCCAGTTTAATCTCCAATTCCCTTGTCGCACAGATGAAGCCCGGGGCGGTGCTGGTGGATGTCTCGATCGATCAGGGCGGTTGCTTCCAGGATTCCCGGCCCACCACCCACGACGACCCGACCTTCGCGGTGCACGACACGCTGTTCTACTGCGTGGCGAACATGCCCAGCGCGGTACCCAAGACGTCGACCTATGCGTTGACCAACGCGACCATGCCCTATGTGCTCAAGCTGGCCGACCAGGGTTGGCAGGGCGCCTGCCGCTCGGATCCCGCGCTCGCCAAAGGACTTTCGACGCACGACGGAGCGCTGGTGTCGCAGCAGGTGGCGGCCGACCTGAAGTTGCCGTTCACCGATCCGGCCTCCGTGCTGGCGGCCTGAGCGCCTACCGCACGTACGGTGCCAGCGCGGTGACGATATCGGCGGCCGGCCCGGTGGCGGCCTCCCGGTAGGCTTCGCCGGCCCACAGATTCGTGCCGTGCGGGTCCTCTTCGCGGATGGCCGCCGCCCGGATCGGCTTGGTCATCTGGTTCACCTCCGGATAACCCAGCGGCGCAACATGATCCAGCAAACGGGTGAAGTTGTTGGCCAGACCCCGGGCATAGCGGCCGGAGAACGCGCGGGTGACCACGGTCGAGTCGAATGCCGGGTTCTTCAGCGCGACGCGGTAGGCGGGGTGCGTACCGGCTTCGTCGGCGAGCAGCAGCGCGGTGCCGATCTGCGCGGCCACCGCGCCCCGGCGCAGCACCGCCGCGATGGCTTCCACGGTGCCCAACCCGCCCGCCGCGATCAGCGGCACGTCGTGGGCGGCGCCGATGCGGTCGAGCAGTTGGTGCAGCGACTCGGTACCCGGCTCCATATCAGGCGCGAAGGTGCCGCGGTGCCCGCCGGCCGCGGGGCCCTGTACCACCAGGTTGTCCGCGCCGGCCGCAACGGCAACGCCGGCCTCGTAGGCCGAAGTCACGGTGACCGACACCAGCAACCCAAGCGCGCTCAGCCGGCGGATGACGTCTGGTGGCGGCGACCCGAAGGTGAAGGACACCATCTCGGGGCGGACGTCGGCCACCACCTCGAGCTTGCGTTCCCAATCGTCGTCGTCGCCGTGGACTGGGTGGCCCACCTCGACGTGGTAATGATCGGCAACCTCTTCGAGGTCTTCGGCGTAGTACTCCAGTTGCACCCAGTCCGCGACGCTGGGCTGGGGCACGAACAGATTCGCCCCGATCGGGCCGGTGGTCGCCGCGCGCGCGGCAGCGATGTCCTTGGCGAACTGCTCGGCACTCAGGTAGCCACCGGCGACGAAGCCGAGGCCGCCCGCATTTGACACCGCCGCGGCCAGCGCGGGAGTACCCGGGCCGCCGGCCATCGGCGCACCCACGATGGGCGCAGCGATATCCCAAAAACCCAATACCATCGGGCTAACTTACCATCGCTCGAAGTTGTTGCGGCAGCTGTCGTTTCGCGCTGTACGGGCCCAGGACGGCAGCGCCGAAGCGCTTGCTCAGCAGCCGCCGGGCCACCGCGTTGACCTCGTCGAGCGTGACACGTTCGATCTGGCGCAAGTTGTGCTCAATGGTGCGATGGGCGCCGTAGTTCAGCTCACTGCGGCCGATGCGGCTCATCCGTGACCCGGAATCCTCCAGACCCAGTACCAGCCCGCCGCGCAGCGAACCCTTTGCGATGCGGCATTCATCCTCGGTGATCCCGTCGCGCGCAACGGACTCCAGCACCTCGGTGGTCACCCGCATCACATCGGTGAACCGGTCCGGCAGGCAGGCCGCGTACACCGACAGCGCACCGCTGTCGGCGAAGATGTCCAGCGCCGAGTAGATCGAGTAGGCCAGTCCGCGCGACTCGCGAACCTCCTGGAACAACCGCGAACTCAGCCCGCCGCCCAGCGCGGTGTGCAGAACCGAGAGCGCCCAGCGGTGCTCCCAGCCGCGCCCCGGGGTGCGCACGCCCAGCGAGACATGGGTCTGCTCGGCGTCACGCTTGCCCAGCACCAGGCCCGGGTTGCCGGCAATCCGGCCCGCCCCCTTGCGCGGCGCCACCGGGCGATGGCCGCGGATCAACCGGGCGGTGAAGTGTGTCCGCACCAGCGCGACGACCTCGTCGTGATCGACATTGCCGGCCACCGCCACAACCATCCGCTCCGGGGTGTAGCGCCGCAGGTGAAACGAGTGCAGCTGAGCCCGCGACATCGTCGACACCGACTGTGCGCTGCCGATCACCGGCCGGCCCACCGGGTGGTCCCCGAACAGCGCCGTCATGAACATGTCGGCCAGCGCGTCCTCAGGATCATCGTCGCGCATCGCGATTTCCTCGAGGACGACGTCGCGTTCCAACTCGACGTCGTCGGCCGCGCACCGGCCGTTGAGCACCACGTCGGAGACCAGGTCGACGGCCAGTGCCAGGTCAGTGTCCAGCACGTGCGCGTAGTAGCAGGTGTGCTCCTTGGCGGTGAACGCGTTGAGCTCGCCGCCGACGGCGTCCATCGCTTGCGCGATGTCCACCGCCGTGCGGGTCGGAGTCGACTTGAACAGCAGGTGCTCGAGGAAGTGCGCCGCCCCGGCCACCGTGGTGCCCTCGTCGCGCGAACCCACCCCGACCCAGACGCCGACCGACGCGGACCGCACCGCGGGCAGGTATTCGGTTACGACGCGCAGACCGCCGGGCAGGGTGGTGCGGCGCACTCCTCCTTTTTCCGGAGCCGGGGCGCCCCCGGGGTCAGCTGCTGACCGTCGCGGCATCGGCGGCCGGTGCTGCTCCGGAGTCGGCGGTCGCGGCGCCGGCCGCGTCCTCTTCCACCAAGACCAGCGAGATCTTGCCCCGCTTGTCGATATCGGCGATCTCCACGCGCAGCTTGTCGCCGACGTTGACCACGTCCTCGACCTTGGCGATGCGCTTGCCCTTGCCCAGCTTGGAGATGTGAACCAAGCCGTCCCGACCCGGCAGCAGCGACACGAATGCACCGAAATCGGTTGTCTTGACGACGGTTCCGAGGAACCGCTCGCCCACCGTCGGCAGCTGCGGGTTGGCGATGGCGTTGATCCGGTCGATCGCGGCCTGGGCGGACGGCCCGTCGGTGGCCCCGACGAACACCGTGCCATCGTCCTCGATGGAGATCTGCGCACCGGTCTCTTCGGTGATCGCGTTGATCACCTTGCCCTTGGGTCCGATGACCTCGCCGATCTTGTCGACCGGCACCTTGATGGTGGTGACGCGCGGCGCGTAGGGGCTCATCTCGTCCGGGGCGTCGATCGCCTCGGCCATCACCTCGAGGATGGTCAGGCGTGCGTCCTTTGCCTGGGCCAGGGCGCCCGCGAGCACCTGGGACGGGATGCCGTCCAGCTTGGTGTCCAGCTGCAGCGCGGTGACGAAGTCCTTGGTGCCGGCGCATTTGAAGTCCATGTCGCCGAACGCGTCCTCGGCGCCCAGGATGTCGGTCAGGGTCACAAAACGACGCTCGGATTCCCCGCCCTCCACTTCAATATCGTCGGACACCAGGCCCATCGCGATGCCGGCCACCGGTGCCTTCAGCGGCACCCCGGCGTTCAGCAGCGCCAGCGTGGACGCACAGACCGAGCCCATCGAGGTGGAGCCGTTGGAGCCCAGTGCCTCAGATACCTGACGGATGGCGTAGGGGAACTCCTCGACGCTGGGCAGCACCGGCATCAGGGCCCTCTCGGCCAGCGCGCCGTGGCCGATCTCGCGCCGCTTGGGCGAGCCCACCCGGCCGGTTTCACCGGTCGAGTACGGCGGGAAGTTGTAGTGGTGCATGTACCGCTTG
>NZ_HG964936.1:1618627-1639833 GCF_000613245.1 Mycobacterium asiaticum DSM 44297 | reverse complement strand
TGGTGGTTTCCCGGTCCCAGCGAGTCGATCTGCTGGGCCATCTTCATCATGTCCAGCGTGGTGATGCCCAGGATCTGAGTCTCGCCGCGCTCGAACAGGGCGCTGCCGTGCGCCCGCGGCACCACCGAGACCTCGGCCGACAGTGCGCGGATGTCGGTGATCCCACGACCGTCGATGCGGAAGTGGTCAGTGAGGATGCGCTGGCGGACCAGCTTCTTGGTCAGCGAGCGGAATGCGGCGCTGATCTCCTTCTCCCGGCCTTCGTAAGTCCCGGCTAGGCGCTCGAGGACCTCGGCCTTGAGCTCGTCGGTGCGCTGATCGCGCTCGGCCTTGCCGCCGATGCTGAGCGCCTTGGCCAACTCGTCGGTGGCCACCGAGGCCACCGAGTAGTACACGTCCTCCTCGTAGGCCGGGAAGACGGGGTAGTCGCTGGTGGGCTTGGCGGCCGCGTCGGCGAGCTCCTGCTGCGCGGCGCACAGCGCGGCGATGAACGGCTTGGCGGCTTCCAGTCCCTCGGCCACCACGGTCTCCGTCGGCGCCTGCGCGCCGCCCTCGATCAGCTCGACGACGCTTTCGGTGGCCTCGGCCTCGACCATCATGATCGCGACGTCCTTGTCGTCGCCCTCGCCGACGATGCGGCCCGCGACCACCATGTCGAACACGGCGCGCTCGAGTTGCTCGACAGTGGGGAATGCCACCCAGGTGCCGTCGATCAGAGCGACGCGCACGCCGCCGATCGGGCCGGAGAACGGCAGGCCGCCCAGCTGGGTGGACGCCGACGCCGCGTTGATCGCCAGCACGTCGTACAGGTCGTTGGGGTCCAGGCTCAGGATCGTCACGACGACCTGGATCTCGTTGCGCAGGCCGTCGACGAACGACGGGCGCAGCGGGCGGTCGATGAGCCGGCAGGTCAGGATCGCGTCGGTGGACGGGCGGCCCTCGCGGCGGAAGAAAGAGCCGGGGATGCGACCGGCCGCATACATCCGCTCTTCGACGTCCACCGTCAGCGGGAAGAAGTCGAAATGGTCCTTGGGGTTTTTGCTGGCGGTCGTCGCCGACAGCAGCATGTTCTCGTCGTCGAGGTAGGCGACGACGGCGCCGGCGGCCTGCTGGGCCAGGCGGCCCGTCTCGAAACGGACGGTGCGGGTACCGAAGCTTCCGTTGTCGATCGTGGCGGTCGACTCGTATACGCCTTCTTCAATTTCAGTCGCAGACATGACGTCAGTGCGGCCTCTCTGTCATTCAGCTGTTTCGCGAGTCGGTGCGCAACACGAAGCGTGCTCGGCGAGAGAACCAAGAAGCGGAGTCTGAATGCGGCTACGGCCATCGATCGAAGCGGCCGACCTTCCCTTTAATCCGGGGAGCCCGGCAGCCACTACCGAAGACCGCCCGATCAGACCGGGCTGCTCGCTCGCGACATGCTCAGCGACTCGCTGGGACGGCACATGCGGATCTGCGTGGACCGCACCAGCTGCTCGGGCCGACACGGCCCAGAACGTCCTTACTGTACACCGGGTACCCCCGACCTCGACGAATCTCTACCTGTCTCTACGTGCGAGGTCCGTTGCTGACGTCTTCGACGCACACAGCGAACCGGCGTGCGGGGTAGGCGTAGCCAAGCCCGCTGGCGCACTGGTCGACGCTGACGGGTGGGTCGAGATCACGAAGTATCTGGGTGGCGCGATGCCGGTGCGGCACCGAGGCATCGCCGCAGTCGACGCGGAACGGGTCGGTGCGGTGGTGCGGATCGACGCTCATGCAGCCGCCGATCACCCAGTCGATGTCCAGGCAGAGGGTGTTGCGGGCGCCGCTCATCGAATTGTGTGCCGTGTAGTAGGAGTCCACGTCGGTCGGGCATTGGGCCCGGTCACCGACGAGGGCTGCGACCTTGAAGTTGGATTGTGGGCCACCGCACGGCGCCTTGGCGGCTTCCGGACGGTCGGGCGTGCCGCCGAGATTGAGACAATCCCCCACTCTGAATTCGGTGAGATCGGGTCCTTTGGTCCCCGCCGAACACCCCGTCAATGCGCCGACCACGCTGGCTAGCGCGATCACGGCGCGCATCGCGCCAAGGTTCAGCGGCGCAGACCCAGGCGCTCGATCAGCGAACGGTAACGCTCCACATCCACCTGCGTGAGGTACTTGACCAGCCGCTTGCGGCGCCCCACCAGCAGCAGCAAGCCGCGGCGCGAGTGGTGGTCATGCTTGTGCACCTTGAGGTGCTCGGTGAGGTCCGCGATGCGCTTGGTCAACAGCGCGATCTGCGCCTCCGGCGATCCGGTGTCGGTCTCGTGCAGACCGTAGGACTTCAGAATCTCTTTTTTCTGCTCGGCAGTAAGCGCCACGAAACAACTCCATCAATAGGTCCGCGATCAGTGATTTCCCGGCGCGGCCACCGCGAACCGCAGCACGCGCCGATGTCGTCGGGCAGTCTAGCAGCGCGCCCGCGCCAGCGACTAACTCAGCAGCGCGCGGGTTCGCTCGGTGTCGTTGCCGATCTCCTTGACCAGCTCGGGCACCGAGCCGAACTTGCGCTGGCCGCGGATGCGGGCGACGAAGTCCAGCGCGACATGCTGGCCGTACAGGTCCGCGTCGGCGTCCAGGACGAACGCCTCCACCGTGCGGGTGCGGCCGGAGAACGTCGGATTGGTGCCGACCGACACGGCGGACTGATAGCGCTCGCCGGGCACGACGGTGCCGGTGGCCGGCCCGTGTCCAAGCACCGTGAACCAAGCGGCGTAGACGCCGTCGGCCGGGATCGCGGCATACATCGGCGGCGCCACGTTGGCGGTTGGATAACCCAGCTCCACGCCGCGCCCGTAGCCGCGGACCACCACGCCCTCGACGCGGTGCGGGCGGCCCAGCGCTTCGCTGGCCGCTCCCATGTCGCCGGCGTCCACGCAGGACCGGATGTAGGTGGACGAGAACGTCACGGTCTCGTTGCTGTGGTGTTCGGACAGCAGCGACATCGATTCGACGGCGAACCCGAACCGCTCACCCGCGCGGCGCAGGGTCTCGACGTTGCCGGCCGCCTTCTTGCCGAAGGTGAAGTTCTCGCCCACCACCACCTCCACCACGTGCAAGTTCTCGACCAGCAGCTCGTGCACGTAGCGCTCGGGGGTGAGCTTCATGAAGTCTGGGGTGAACGGCATGACCAGGAAGACATCGATGCCGAGCTCCTCGACGAGTTCGGCGCGGCGGGTCAGGGTGGTCAGCTGCGCCGGGTGGCTGCCGGGGTAGACGACCTCCATGGGGTGCGGGTCGAACGTCATCAGCACCGACGGCACGTCGCGGGCACGGGCGGCTTTCACCGCATGGGCGATCAGCTCGGCGTGCCCCCGGTGCACACCGTCGAAGACCCCTATGGTCAGCACGCATCTGCCCCAGTCCGTGGGGATCTCATCCTGGCCGCGCCACCGCTGCACGATCGCAAGCCTACGACGTGACCGCCCGCGACAAATCTCGTGGCGGGCAACCCGCCCGCCGCCACGCGGATTTAGGCCTGCGTTGCCTAAGATTTGTTGTTGTGAGGGCTGACGAAGAGCCTGGCGAGCTCACCGCGGTCGCCCAGGACTACCTGAAAGTCATTTGGACGGTCCAGGAGTGGTCGCCGGACGGGGCTCCGCAGAAGGTGAGCACCAAGCTGCTGGCCGAAAAGCTCGGGGTGTCCGCCAGCACCGCCTCGGAGTCCATCCGCCGCCTCGCCGAGCAGGGTCTGGTCGACCACGAGAAATATGGCGCGGTGACGCTGACGGAGTCGGGTCGGCGCGCGGCGCTGGCGATGGTGCGCCGGCACCGGTTGCTGGAAACGTTCCTGGTCGACGAGCTTGGCTACGGCTGGGACGAGGTGCATGACGAGGCTGAGATCCTCGAGCACGCCGTCTCGGATCGGATGATGGCCCGGATCGACGCCAAGCTCGGTTTTCCCCAGCGCGACCCGCACGGTGACCCGATCCCGGCCATCGACGGTCAGGTGCCCACCCCGCCGGCCCGGCAGTTGTGGGTCTGCGACGACGGCGACACCGGAAAGGTCGCCCGCATCTCCGATGCCGACCCGGAGATGCTGCGGTACTTCGACAGCGTCGGCATCAACCTGGACTCCCGGGTGCGGGTGCTGGCTCGTCGCGAGTTCGCCGGGATGATCTCGGTGTCGATCGAATCCGACGACGGCGCCGCGAGCACGGTCGAGCTGGGCAGCCCCGCGGCCCGGGCGATCTGGGTGGTCGGCTAGCCCTACCGCTCGGCGCGCTGGTAGGCGGTGACGACGGCCGCGCCGCCCAGGCCGATATTGTGCTGCAGCGCCGCCGTCACGTTGTCGACCTGCCGCTTGTCGGCGGTGCCGCGCAGCTGCCAGGTCAATTCCGAGCACTGCGCCAGCCCGGTCGCACCCAGCGGGTGTCCCTTGGAGATGAGCCCGCCCGACGGGTTCACTACCCAGCGTCCGCCGTAGGTGGTCTGGTTGTCGTCGATCAGCTTGGGGGCCTCGCCTTCGCCGCACAGCCCGAGCGCTTCGTAGAGCAGAAGCTCGTTGGCGGAGAAGCAGTCGTGCAGCTCGATCACCTGGAAGTCCTCGGGGCCGAGGCCGGACTGCTGGTAAACCCGTTGCGCCGCTTGCACATTCATGTCATGACCGATGATGTTGCGAGCGCTGCCGTCGAAGGTGGACTCGAAGTCGGTGGTCATCGCCTGCCCGACGATTTCCACGGCCTGGCCGGCGAGGTCGTGCGCGGCCACGTAGTCCTCGCTGGCCAGCACGACCGCGGCCGAGCCGTCGGAGGTGGGTGAACACTGCAGTTTGGTCAGCGGGTCGGAGATCATCTTCGCCGCCAGGATGTCGTCGAGGGTGTACTCCTCCTGGAACTGCGCGTACGGGTTGTTGACCGAGTGCCGGTGGTTCTTCAGGCCGATCTTGGCGAAGTGCTCGGCGGTGGTGCCGTACTTCTTCATGTGCTCGCGCCCGGCCGCCCCGAACATCCACGGCGCCACCGGGAAGGCGAATTCGTCGATCTCGGCCAGCGCCTTGACGTGCCGACCCATCGGTGATTCCCGGTCCTGGGCGCCGCCCTGCAGCGCGCCGGGCTGCATCTTCTCGAACCCCAGCGCGAGTACGCAGTCGGCCAGCCCGCCGCGGATCGCTTGCGCGCCAAGGTATAACGCGGTGGATCCCGTCGAGCAGTTGTTGTTGACGTTGACGATCGGGATGCCCGTCATGCCCAGTTCGTAGAGGGCGCGTTGGCCACTCGTGGAGTCACCGGAGCAGTAGCCGACGTAGCCCTGCTCGATCTCGGAGTAGTCGACACCGGCGTCTTCGAGGGCTTTGCTGCCGGACTCCTTGGCCATCTGCGGGTAGTCCCAGCCTTCGCGGCGGCCCGGCTTCTCGAATTTCGTCATCCCGACACCGACGACGAAAACTTTGTTGGCGCTCTTGCTAGGCATCGTTGCCCCTTTCCCACGCGGCGTGGGTCAAGTTTGCAATGTGGCGGTGCGGAGCGGTCCATCGGGTGCCGAGACTGAAGAATCGCAGGCCCCCACTCGAACTTCCGCTGCAGATTTTCAGTCTCGGCGAATCACAGGGTCGCCGGGCGGATGACGACGACCGATTTGGTCCGCGCACCCTCGTCCCGCAGCAGCGCGATCACCCGACCCTCGGCGTCGGTTGCCGCATAGACGCCCTCGATTCCGGCGGCGGTGAGCGGTCGGCCGTTGGCGCTCGCGTCGGCCTCCTCGGCATCGAGGTCGCGGCGGGGAAACATCAGCAGGCAGGCCTTGTCCAGGCTGAGGCTCAGCCGCGGGTGCTCCGCGAGCTCGTCGAGTGACGCCGCCTGGGTCAGGTCGAAGCGACCCACCCGGGTCCGCCGCAGCGCTGTCAGGTGCCCGCCCACCGCCAGCGCGTCGCCTAGGTCACGGGCCAACGCCCGGATGTAGGTTCCCGACGAGCAGTCGACGGCCACGTCGAGGTCGATGATTTCCGATCCGCGCCGGACCGCGGTGATGTCGAAGCGGTCGATGCGCACCGGCCGGGGTTGCAGCGCGACTGCCTGGCCTTCGCGGGCCAGTTGATAGGCCCGGCGGCCGCCGACCTTGATCGCGCTGACCGCCGACGGGATCTGGCTGATGTCGCCGCGCAGGTTTGCGACGGCGGCCGCGATAGCGTCGTCGGTGATGTGTTCGGTCGAGACCGATTGCAGCAGTTCACCTTCGGCGTCCTCGGTGGATGTCGACTGGCCCAGCCGAATGGTGGCGGCGTAGGACTTGTCGGTCGCGGTCAGCAAGCCGAGGATCTTGGTGGCCCGCTCTATGCCGACGACCAGCACGCCGGTGGCCATCGGGTCCAGCGTGCCCGCGTGGCCGACCCGGCGGGTCGCGAAGATGCGCCGGCAACGCCCCACCACGTCATGGCTGGTCATCCCGGCCGGCTTGTCGACGATCACCAGGCCGGGGCCGGTCGCGCTCACAGCACGATCGCCGTCAACACCAAACCCCGCTCCACCGACCAGCGTCCGGCCAGCGATGCCAGTGGCGGACCGGCCAGGGCGGCGGGGTCGATCAGGATGCGGGAGACGAACCGGCCGCTGTCGGCCGAATCGGCCTGAAAGGTGATGTGCGCGTCCTCGAAACCCAGCCACCGCTTGGTCAGCGGAAACCAGGCTTTGTAGGTGGCTTCCTTGGCGCAGAACAGGATTCGGTCCCAATGCAGACCCTCCGGCATCGCCTTGGGGATCTCGGCGCGCTCGGCGGGCAGGCTGATCGCGTCCAGCACACCATTGGGCAGCACGTCGTGCGGTTCGGCGTCGATGCCAACCGACCGCACCGCCTCGCTGCGCCCGACGACGGCGCCCCGATAGCCCGTGCAGTGCGTCAGGCTGCCGACGATGCCGTCCGGCCAGCATGGTTCACCCTTGTCGCCCTTGAGGATCGGCGCCGGCGGCACACCCAGTTCTCCTAGCGCGATGCGTGCGCAATGCCGGACGGTGATGAATTCGCTGCGCCGTTTGGCCACCGACTTGGCGATCAGTGGCTCCTCCTCGGGCAGCGGCGTGAGCCCCGGCGGATCCGTGTACAGCTCGGCGTAGCCCATCTCCCCGGCCAGCGTGTTGGGCAGCAGCGGCGACACCAGCGTGCGCGCCGTCACCGGTTCTGCCGCTGCCGCAACCGTTCCCGGAACTGGGTGGCCTGCGCCCTCATCTCGGGGGTGATCACGAAGTGACCGCCGAAGTCGTTCAGGTAGCCGGGTGCGTACTGCGGATCCGGCAGCACCTGGCGCAACCAGCTGTACGGCTTGCGCCGCCGCCACTCCCGCGGGTAACCGACCGACACCTCCTCGAACCGCACGTCGTCATACCAGGTGGTACGCGGAATGTGCAGGTGACCATAGACCGAGCACACCGCGTTGTAACGGGTGTGCCAGTCGGCGGTCAGGGTGGTTCCGCACCACAGCGAGAACTCCGGATAGAACAGCGCCTCGCAGGGTTCACGCACCAGCGGGAAGTGGTTGACCAGCACGGTGGGCTGCATCCAGTCCAGCTCCTCCAACCGGGCGCGGGTCTTGGCGACCCGTTCGCGGCACCACGCGTCGCGGGTGGGGTACGGCTCCGACGAGAGCAAAAACTCGTCGGTGCAGACCACATTCCGCTCTTTCGCGATCGCCAGGCCCTCGGCCTTACTGGCGGCGCCGGCAGGCAGAAATGTGTAGTCATACAGCAGGAACATCGGCACGATGGTGGCCGGCCCGCCGCGTTCGGTCCACACCGGGAACGGATGCTCAGGAGTGACGACACCCATCTCGTCGCACATGTTGACCAGGTAGTCATAGCGCGCGCGGCCAAAGATCTGCATCGGGTCCCGGTTGGTGGTCCACAGTTCGTGGTTGCCCGGCACCCAGATCACCTTGGCGAAGCGCCTGCGCAGCAGATCCAGCGCCCAGCGGATCTCGTCGGTGCGTTCGGCGACGTCCCCGCACACGATCAGCCAGTCGTCCGGTGACGAGGGGTGCAGCGACTCGGTGACCGGCTTATTGCCCAGGTGTCCGGTGTGCAGGTCCGAGACCGCCCACAGCGTCGGCTGTCCTCCGCCGCCCGACTCATGCCCTGCCACGGTTACCCACCCTAGCGACGAGGTGAATAGTTTCGCTGTGACCGGGCGAACGCTACTTGTACACTCCCGGCAATAGGACTGCCGAGAGCAGGGGGTGTCGTGTTTGCCAAGGTACGTCTGGCTGCAGCGCTGAGCGCGCTGGTCACCGCGATCATGGTGGGCTTAGCCGGCTGGCACTACCAGGCGCCCGGGGCGGGCCACGGCGCCGTCGAGTTGCGGTCGACCGCGCAACCGATGGAAACCACCATGAAGAGCCCGATCGTGGCGACCAACGACCCGAGCCCTTTCGACCCCTGCACTGACATCCCGTTCGACGCCGTTCAGCGACTCGGCCTGGCCTACACGCCTCCGCAACCGCTGGAGGGACTACGTTGCCAGTTCGACGCCGGCAATTACCAGCTCGCGGTGGAGCCGATCATCTGGCGCACCTACGCCCAGACGTTGCCACCCGACGCCATCGAGACCACGATCCAGGGCCACCGCGCCGCCCAGTACTGGGTGCTCAAACCCACCTATCACAACAGCTTCTGGTACATCTCCTGCATGGTCACCTTCAAGACCGACTACGGGGTGATTCAGCAGTCGTTGTTCTACTCGACGGTGTACTCGGAGCCGGACGTCGACTGCCCGTCCACGAATCTGCAGCGCGCCAACGAACTCGCTCCCTTCTACAAGTTCTGAGCCGATTTCCTAACCTGGGAACGTGAGCATCACTTCCCTGCGGCGCGACCAGGCAAGGTTGCGCCCACTGAGCACCGGCGGCCGGGCCGCGCTGGGCGCCTTGGGTGCGGCGTTGGGTCTGCCCCGCGCCAGCACCCGCTTCACCGTCAACCGCGTCGAGATCCCGATGCGCGACGGCGTTCGCCTGGTCGCCGACCATTACGCACCGCAGACGGCCACTCCCGCCGGCACCCTGTTGGCGCGGGGTCCCTACGGGCGCAAGTTCCCGTTCTCGTTGGCTTTCGCCCGGTTGTACGCCGCCCGCGGCTATCACGTCGTCCTGCAAAGCGTGCGCGGCACCTTCGGGTCGGGCGGCGAGTTCGAGCCGATGGTCAACGAGGCCGCTGACGGTGCCGACACGGTGGAGTGGCTACGTCAGCAGCCGTGGTTCACCGGCCGCTTCGCGACGATCGGCGTGTCCTACCTGGGCTTCACCCAGTGGGCGCTGCTCGACGACCCGCCGCCCGAGCTGGCCGCGGCGGTGATCACGGTGGGGCCGCACGATTTCCACGAATCCGTGTGGGGCACCGGAACGTTCTCGGTCGACTTCCTGGCCTGGAGCGAAATGGTCTCCCGGCAGGAGGATCCGCGCCGGGTCCGGGCCTTGATATCTCGCATCCGCGCGCCGCGCAAAGTGGCACGCGCCGCCGGCGAGGTCCCGCTGGGCAGGTCGGCACGCAAGGTGCTCGGCGCGGGTGCGCCGTGGTTCGAGTCGTGGCTGGGAAACACCGACTCCACCGACCCGTTCTGGGACCGGTTGCGCTTCCCGGCGGCCCTGGACCGGGCGTCGGTCCCGGTGCTGCTGCTGTCAGGTTGGCAGGACATCTTCGTGCGCCAGACCATGCAGCAATATCGGCACCTGCGCGACCGTGGCGTCGACGTCGCGCTGACGGTGGGGCCCTGGACACACATCCAGATGCTCACCAAAGGCCTGGCGCTGTGTGTGCGGGAAACCCTGGATTGGCTGGACACCCACCTAGCTGGCGCGCCGGCAGCGCGGCGGGAGAGCCCGGTCCACGTCTATGTCACCGGGCAGGGATGGCGCCACCTGCCTGACTGGCCCCCGGCCACCACCGAACGGTCGCTTTACCTGCAGCCCTACGGGCACCTGGGCGACACCCCACCGGAGATCAACACCCGGCCGGCCCACTTCCGCTATGACCCGGCGCATCCGACCCCGACCACCGGCGGTCCGTTGCTGTCGCCGAAAGGGGGCTACCGCGACGACACCGAGCTGGCGCTGCGCGACGACGTCCTCAGCTTCACCGGGGCCGCCCTGGACGCCGACCTCTACGTGTACGGCAACCCCGTGCTCGAGTTGGGGCACAGCTCCGACAACCCCCATGCCGACCTGTTCGTCCGGGTCAGCGAGGTCGACGCCAAGGGCCGGTCCCGAAATGTGAGCGACGGTTACCGGCGTCTGGCCGACGGCGAGCGCGACGTGCGCATCGAGCTGGACCCGATCGCGCACCGGTTCACCGCGGGCTCACGCATCCGCGTCCTGATCGCAGGCAGCTGGTTCCCCCGTTACGCCCGCAACCTGGGCACTGGGGAGCCGTTGCTGACCGGAAGTGAGTTGCGGGCGGCCACCCATTCGGTGCACTTCGGCGACTCCCGGTTGCTGCTGCCGACGGGCTCAGCCGACGGCGTCACGGACCCGGGCGGCGATCTCGGCTAGTTTCGAGGCGTCGTGCACCGGTTCGGTCCGGGCGGGATCGACGGGCAGCTGCACCCAGCTGGTGCAGCCCGCATATTCCGGGGTTCGGCTCAGCCGCACCGGCTCGGTGAGCGGGGCAGCGGAGACGACGAGCACGGCAAGCTTGTGTTTGGGCCGGAAGTCGAGCCGGTCCGCGCGCACCGACTCGGCCGTCCAGATATGCAGATCCTCGATGAGTTCAAGGCCATCCGGCCGGTTGACCGGCAGCGCGGCAACGACTTTCGCCGCTGCCCGCACGGTGATGTGGTCGTCGGTGCTGTCGTCGGCCGCAGACTCGAGCAGGTCCCGGTGCTCGGGCCGGACCCGCTGCGCGTGGCTGTGCGCGGTCGTCGGGAACAGCAGGAACTCCCGGGCCGCCACCTCGAAGCGCTTTTCACCGATCCCGCCCTTGCGCAACAGGATGGTCTGACGCCCGTCGAGTAGCGCGTGCACGGCGGCGCTCCACTCCTTGAGCGCCGGCCTCACTGCGAGCCCGCGAGCCGGGCGATGACTTCTGGCCGGCGCAGGGGCGGAACGGTCCTGGGCGGCTGCCGGCGTTGCGGCAGGGCGTCGAGCAGCCTCGCCGTGGTGGCGGCGACCTCGGCGACCGCCGCTTCGAAGGCGTCGGCGTTGGCCGCCGACGGACGCGTGATCCCGCTGACCTTGCGCACGTACTGGCGCGCCGCGGCCGCGATTTCCTGTGACGTTGCGGGTGGTTCCAGCCCGCGCAGTTCGGTGATGTTCCGGCACATGCTGTTCACGATAGGCGTCGTGTTGGGTTGCGTTGGGTGGAGCGAGCACACGCCCACGGGGGTGCCCATGCCGGCGACGGGCGCGTGGCTACGGTGAACGTCATGACCGACGACATCCTGCTGATCGACACCGAAGAGCGGGTCCGCACCCTGACCCTGAACCGACCGCAGTCCCGCAACGCGTTGTCCTCGGCGCTGCGGGACCAGTTCTTCGGCGCGCTGGCCGACGCGGAGAGCGACGACGCCGTCGACGTCGTCATCGTCACCGGCGCCGACCCGGTGTTCTGTGCCGGACTGGACCTCAAAGAGCTCGGCGGCCAGACCGCGCTGCCCGACATCTCGCCGCGCTGGCCGGCGCTGACCAAGCCGGTGATCGGCGCGATCAACGGTGCGGCGGTCACCGGCGGGCTGGAGCTGGCGCTGTACTGCGACATCCTGGTCGCTTCCGAGCAGGCGCGGTTCGCCGACACGCACGCGCGGGTGGGCCTGCTGCCGACCTGGGGGCTCAGCGTGCGGCTGCCGCAGAAGGTGGGCGTGGGCCTGGCCCGGCGGATGAGCATGACCGGCGATTACCTGTCGGCGGCCGACGCGCTGCGGGCGGGGCTGGTCACCGAGGTGGTGCCGCACGAGCAGCTGTTGCCCACCGCACGGCAGGTCGCGGCGTCCATCGTCGGCAACAACCAGGGGGCGGTCCGCGCGCTGCTGGCCTCCTACCACCGGATCGACGACGCACAGACCAGCGGCGGGCTCTGGCTGGAGGCCGCCGCGGCTCGGCAGTTCCGGACCAGCGGCGACGACATCGCCGCCAACCGCGAGGCGGTTATCAAGCGAGGCCGCTCGCAGGTGCGCTAGCGGCGATCGCAAGCGCGGCGGAGCCGGGCGAAGCGGGTCGCCGCCATTAGACCGAGCGGCGATCGCAAGCGCGGCGAAGCCGGGCGAAGCGGGTCGCCGCCATCAGACCGAGCGGCGATCGCAAGCGCGGCGAAGCCGGGCGAAGCGGGTCGCCGCCATCAGACCGAGCGGCGATCGCAAGCGCGGCGAAGCCGGGCGAAGCGGGTCGCCGCCATCAGGCCGAGCCCACCCGGGTCTCGGTTCTGCTGTCGAAGAAGCGCACCTCGTGCGGGTGCGGCACGATCGCCAACTCCTCTCCCACCCGCACTGCCGTGCGACGGTCGGTGCGGAACACGATTCGTTCGGCGAGCGACGTCCAACCCTCCCGCCCCACCGGCGTCGCGTAGACGAAGGATTCGAAGCCGAGTTCCTCGACGAGCTCGACGTGCACCGTCAGCGAACCCTCTGCGCCGGCGGGCACCACGTCCCAGGATTCCGGCCGAATACCGACCAGCACCCGCTCGGCGGTTCCACGGGGCACGGCAATCCTCAAGTCGGGCGAGCACACCACACCGTCTGCCACCGCGGCGTCGATGAGGTTCATCGACGGGGCGCCGATGAACGTGGCGACGAAGGTGTTGACCGGGTTGTCGTAGAGGGCGCGCGGGGTGTCGACCTGTTGCAGCACACCGTCTTTGAGCACGGCGACCCGGTCCCCCATGGTCATCGCCTCCACCTGGTCGTGGGTGACGTAGACGGTGGTGGTGCCGAGCTGACGTTGTAGCCCGGAGATCTGGGACCGGGTGCTGACCCGCAGCTTGGCATCCAGATTCGACAGGGGCTCATCCATACAGAACACCTGCGGCCGGCGCACGATCGCGCGTCCCATTGCCACTCGCTGGCGTTGCCCGCCGGACAGCTTCGCTGGCTTACGGTCCAGCAGCTCAGTCAATTCCAGCATCGCGGCGACTTCCTGGACACGCAGGCGTGTGTCGGCGCGCGACATGCCGGCATTGCGCAAGGCAAATCCCATGTTGGCGGCCACCGTCATGTTCGGGTACAGCGCATAGTTCTGAAACACCATCGCCACGTCCCGCGCCCGCGGCGGCAGATCGGTGACGTCCACATCCCCAATCGTGATGCGCCCGCTCTCAACGGTTTCCAGTCCCGCCAGCATCCGCAGGGTGGTGGACTTGCCGCAACCCGAAGGCCCGACCAGGACCAGGAATTCGCCGTCGGCGATCTCGAGGTCCAGGTTGTCCACCGCCAGCCCTGGCGCGCCGGGGTAGCGATGGCTGACCGCACGATACCGCACTTCAGCCATGCCGGAATCCCGAGAGCTTGCGTTTGATCTGGCGATCGTAGATGACCTGCAGCTGTTTGTTCATGTCGCCGAATGTCGCACTGACGTCGGATCCCTTCAGCCCGATGGACTCCAGTCCGGAGGCGATGACACGATCGGCGCCGGGCAGGAAGACACGGGCATAATCCTGCGGGCGGGTATGCACTAGCTGATCGAAAGCGACTCGGGCATTCGGGTTTTCGGTGAGATAGCGCTGCTCACTCGGGTCGCTGACCGCAGACTTGCGCACGGCGAGGTAACCGGTGCGCTGGCTGAAGTAAACGGTGGATTGCGAGCTGGTGAGGTAGGCAATGAACTTCAGAGCGTTGAGCTTTCGTTCGTCGGACAACTTTGCCGGGATGGCCAGTCCGGCCCCGCCGGTTGGGCAAGCGGGTGTACCGCCGGGACCCGTCGGCAACGGCGCTACACCAAAGTCGAATCTGGCCGCGGCGGTGATGCCGACGAGCGCGCCCGTCGACGCCACCGCCGAGGCCAGAATGCCGGTGGCGAACTCGTTGGCGACATTGTTGGCGACCACGGCATACCTGCTGCCGTGGATGGAGTCGCGAAAAAAGTTGCCGGCCGCAATGGTCGCCGGGTCGGTGAACTTCAGGTCCCATCTGTCCGAATATGCGCCTCCGAACGCCCAATTCGGCCCTTCGAACGTCCAGGAGATGGCTTCGGAATTCGCCCAGCCGTGTGCCCAGTTCCTGGCGCCAACCACATGCTGCAATCGCGGACCCCATTGCGCGAACTCCTGCCAGGAGACCGGTCCGCGATCCGGCAGGCCGGCGCGCTCCCACACGACTTTGTTGTAGTAGAACAGCGGCGTCGAACGCGCATAGGGCAACGCATAGTGCCGGCCGTCGAACTCGTAGTCGGCCAGCAACGAGTCCACATAGTCGGGGGTGTCCACGCCCACTTCACGCATCAGCTCGTCGAGTGGCGCGAGGACACCACTCAGGGCGAAGTGAAACCACCAGATATCGTCCAGCACAACGACATCCGGGACATCAGTTCCGATCAGCGCGGCGTTGAACTTCTGCGCCACTTCGTCGTAGTCCTTGCCGGCGTCGATCAACTTCACCTGCAGGCCGGGGAACTCCGCCTGGAAGCGGCCGATCAGCTCCCTTTCCACCGCGGTCGACATTCCAGGATGATTGGACCAGAACGTCATCGGTCCGTTTCCGGACTTGACCGCACCGCTGCCGCCCATTCCCGCGCACCCGGCCGTCATACCCACCGTGCCGGTCAGCTCGAGAAACTGCCTGCGGGTCACGGTATCCACGGCTAACCTTTGACCGCGCCGGAGGTGAGTCCCTTGATCATCTGCCGTTGCAGCGCAACGAAGATGAGCAGGATAGGCAGCATCGCCAGCAGCGTGACCGCCATCACCGGGCCCCAGTTGGTCACTCCCTCGGCCTGCTGCAGGAACGTCAGCCCCACCGGCAGGGGCGCCACCGATTCGTCGTCGGCCATCAGGAACGGCCAGAGGTACTCGTTCCACTCGTTGACCACGGTGATGAGGCCGAACGCCACCATGGTGGGTCCCGACATCGGCAGCACGACGCGCAGCAACAGCTGCCACCACCGCGCCCCGTCCATCCGGGCGGCTTCGATCACCTCGGCGGGCAAGGACAGGAAGTGGTTGCGCATCAGGAAGGTTCCGAACGCGACGCCCGCCAGCGGCAGGATGATGCCCGGGAAAGTGTTGCGCAGGCCCAATTGAGATATCAACGCGTAGTTGGAGATCACTGTGATCTGGTTGGGCACCATCAACGCGGCGATGATCAACAGGAACACCGCGTTGCGGCCGGGGAACCGGATGAACACCAGCCCGAAGGCGCTGAACACGCCGAGGACAAACTTCGCCAACGCCAGCGAAGAGGTGAGAACCACCGAGTTCCGCAGAAAGGTCCAGAACGGAATCTGTTGGGTGGCAGTCCGATAGTTCTGCGGATGCCAGTGCGGCGGCCACCAGGTGGTCGGCTGGGAGTAGATGTCGGGCTGCTCCTTGAACGAGGTGAGGAACACGAACGTCAGCGGCCCGGCGACGAGTGCCACCACCAGCAGCATTGCCAAGTAGCCGAACACGCGGGCCAGGCGCGCGGACCTCATCGGTGCTGACCCCGATCCATCACCCGCACCTGGTAGTAGGTGATCGCCAGCAGCACCAGAAACATGATGGTGGCGACCGTGGCGCCGTAGCCGGCGCGGAAGTTCCGGAAGGTCTCCAGGTAGACCTGGTACACCATCGTGGTGGTGCCGGTGCCCTCCGGCCCGCCCCGGGTCATCACGTTGATGACGTCGAACACCTGCAACGAGTTGATCAGCACAGTGATCGACAGGAAGAACGTCGTCGGACGCAGCTGCGGCAACAGCACTCGGCGAAACGTCGTCCACCGGCTCGCACCGTCGATCTCGGCCGCCTCCAACAGGTCTCGGCGCACGCCTTGCAGCGCCGCCAGATAGATGACGAACGTGTAGCCGAGGTTCTTCCACACATAGGTGACGACGATCATGAACATCGCCCAGCGCGCGTCCTGGTAGAAGTCCGGCACGCCGGCCCCGAGTCGGCGCAGCAGATCCTGCACCAGGCCAAAGTGCGGGTCGAAGACGAACTGGGCGGCCAGACCGATCGCCGCCCCCGAGATCACAAACGGCGCAAACACCGTGGACCGCACCAAGTTTCGCCCGCGCAGCGGCTGGTCCAGCAGCATGGCCAGCGCCAGCCCCAAAACCATCGAACCGACCACCGCCGCGACCGTGAAGATCGTCGTGTTCAGCACGATCTGCCGTGTGTCGCTGCGGGTGAACCACTCCGCGTAGTTGGAGAACCCGACGAATTCGGCTCGCGGATCCGAGATGTTCCAGTCGAAGAACGACAACCGGATGTTGTCGGCCAGCGGCCGGTAGATGAACAGCATCAGCAGCGCCAGGTTCGGCCCGACCAGCACGACGAACAACGCGTAATCGCCCCACGACCGACGCCGGGTCCGTTGGGTCGTCACCGGCGCAGTGTAGCGCCGGGACGGGCCGGACTCAGCGAGTGCCGGTCACCGCCCAGCGTCCCGACACGGTGCGCCAGCCACCGAAGATCAGCCGCAGCACCATGAACGTGCTCAACCCGGACCAGATGCCGGCCAGCCCCCACCCGTAAGCCAGGGACAACCAGATCAGCGGGAGGAATCCGATCAGCGCACTCACGACGGTGGCGGTGCGCATGAAGGCGGCGTCTCCGGCGCCCAGCAGGACTCCGTCCAGCGCGAAAACGATTCCGGCAACCGGCAACTGGGCCACCAGGAACCACCACGGCACCGCTACCGCGTTGAGCACCGACGGGTCGTCGGTGAACAGGTCGGGCAGCACCCCGGCACCGACCCCAAAGACGGTCGCCAACAACGCGGCGGCCAGCAGCGAGAACAGCGTCACCCGCCACGCCACCCACTTGGCGTGGGCCGCATCGCCCGCCCCGAGCGCCGCGCCCACCAGGGACTGAGCCGCTATCGCCAGCGAATCGAGCACCAGCGCCAGAAACGACCACAGTTGCAGCACGATCTGATGGGACGCCAGCGCGGCGGCGCCGAACCGGGCCGCCACCGCGGCGGCCGAGACATAACAGGTCTGGAAAGCCAGGCTGCGCAGGATCAGATCGCGTCCCATCACGAGCTGGGCTCGCAACGCGGCGCGGTCCAGCCGCAGCGGCACCCGCTCGGCCAGCAGGGCACCGCAGAACAGCAGCGCCGCCAGCCACTGCCCGCACAAATTGGCCACCGCGGAACCGGGCAATCCCATCCTGGGCAGGCCGAACCAGCCGAATACCAGCGACGGGCACAGCAACGCCGACACCCCGAACCCGGTGACCACATAGCGCAGCGGCCGCACGGTGTCCTGCACCCCGCGCATCCATCCGTTTCCGGCCAGCGACACCAGGATCGCCGGCACGCCCAGGATCGCGATCCGCAGCCACGGCAGGCCCGCTGAAGCGATCTCACTACCCGAGGCGATCGCCGATACCACCGGCACCGCCGTGGCCTGCACCACCGCCACGATCACCGCGCCCAGGCCCAAACCCAGCCAAGTCGCCTGCACCCCTTCGTTCACCGCCGTCGCGCGGTCGGCCGCCCCGAAGTACCGGGCCGCGCGTGCCGTCGTGCCGTAGGACAGGAAGGTGAGCTGGGTGCTGACCAGACCGAGAACCAGGCTGCCGATCGCCAGACCGGCCAGGGCCACCGCCCCGAGCCGGCCTACCACCGCGGTGTCGAACAGCAGGTACAGCGGCTCGGCGGCCAGCACACCCAAGGCGGGCAAGGCCAGCCTGGTGATCTGACGAAAATCAGCCAAGAGCCGCGCGCAGCGCCGCCACCACGTCGTCGATGGAACCGGTGGTCGAGTAGCCGGCCGCAAGACGGTGCCCGCCCCCGCCGAATCCGGACGCGACGGCGGCCAGGTCCACATCGGTCTTGGCCCGCATCGAGACCGACCACTGCCGCGGGTCGACCTCCTTGAACACCGCTGCGACTTCGGCCTCCTGCGTGGTGCGCACGATGTCGACCACGCTCTCCACCTCCTCGGGGCGTGAACCGAGCCAGTCCTGGTGGGCGACAACGGCATACACCAGTCCGCGGCCGTCGACCGCCTCGGGCATCAGCCGCGCGGAAGCCAGGACCCGCGACAGCAGCGGCAACCACGCGAACGGATGGCTGTCCATCAGCGACCGGCTGATGGACGCGTTGTCCACACCGATCTCGAGCAGCCGGGCCGCCAGCCGGAACGCCCGCGGGCTGGCCCAGCGGAATGACCCGGTGTCGGTGGTCAGCCCGGCGTAGATGCAGTGCCCGACCGCCAGGTTGATCGGCTTGCCCCACGCGTCGAGGATCTCGGCAACCATCATCGTCGTCGAATCCGCGGACGCGTCAACGAAATTCGCCGTCCCGAACAGGCCGTTGGACGCGTGGTGGTCGATGACCAGCATCTGCTGGTCGGGGTCGGCCAGCTCGCGCAGCCGGCCGAGCCGATGAATGCTCGGCACGTCGACGGTCACCACCAGGTCAACGTCGCGTCGCAGCTCCTCGGGCCCGACCAGCAGCTCGCATCCGGGCAGCGAGCGCAGCGACTCCGGCAGTGCCGCTGGGGCGGCGAAGCTGACCTGCACCTTCTTGTCGCAGTCGTCCAGCACCAGGGCCAGCGCCAGGCCCGCACCGATGGTGTCCGCGTCCGGGTGGACATGGCAGATCACCGCGACGGTGTTCGCGGTCTCCAGCAGTTCGGCGGCGCCGACCGCGTCGACGCGCGCCCCAGGAAGGCGAGGCATGCCCGTCAGCTCAGTCTTCGGATCGATCTTGCGATCGGTTGTGGTCATCGGTGTCCTTAGCGTCGCCAAGTCCCCCGGCAGCCGGCGTCTCGGCCGCCGACCCACTATCACGGTACGGGTCGGCCTCCCCAGCCGGCTTCGCACCCACCCGAACCCTGGCCAGATCGGCGTCGGCGGCGCGGGCACGAGCCAGCAGCTCCTCCATCCGATTGACCGCGTCGGTCGTGGTGTCGCGCTCGAACGTCAGGGTGGGCGTGAACCGCACGCCGGTGCCCGCACCCACTTTGGTGCGCAGCACCCCCTTGGCCCGGTCCAGCGCCGCGGCGGCGCCGGCCAGGTCCGGCTCGTCGTCCAGTGTCGGACCCATCACCGTGTAGTAGACGGTCGCATCGTGCAGGTCGTTGGTCACCTTCGTGTCGACGATGGTGACCCCGGCCAGCCTCGGATCCTTGATCTCGTACTCGATCGCCGAGGCGACGATGGTGCTGATTCGTTTGGCCAGGCGGCGCGCCCGAGCGGGATCAGCCATGCCAGGTCACGACCGTTCCTTTTGCACGAGCTCGAAGGACTCGATGACGTCGCCTTCCTTGATGTCGGAATACCCCAGCGTCAGACCGCACTCGAAACCTTCGCGGACCTCGGTGACGTCGTCCTTCTCCCGCCGCAGCGAGTTGATCGTCAGGTTCTCGGTGACCACGATATTGTCCCGCAGCAACCGCGCCTTGGCGTTGCGGCGCACCACACCCGAGGTGATCATGCAACCGGCGATGATGCCCACCTTGGAGGACCGGAAGATCGCGCGGATCTCCGCGCGGCCCAGCTGGTTCTCCTCGTAGATCGGCTTGAGCATGCCGCGCAGGGCCTTCTCGATCTCGTCGATCGCCTGGTAGATCACCGAGTAGTACCGGATGTCCACGCCTTCGCGGTTGGCCAGCTCCGTCGCCTTGCCTTCGGCGCGCACGTTGAAGCCGATGATCACCGCGTCTGAAGCCGACGCCAGGTTCACGTTGGTTTCGGTGATGCCACCGACGCCGCGGTCGATGACGCGCAGCTGCACCTCGTCGTCGATCTCGATCCCCATCAAGGCCTCTTCGAGCGCCTCGACCGTACCGGCGTTGTCGCCCTTGAGGATCAGGTTCAGCTGACTGGTTTCCTTCAGCGCCGAGTCCAGGTCCTCCAGGCTGATCCGCTTTCGGCTGCGCGCCGCCAGGGCGTTGCGCTTGCGGGCGCTGCGCCGGTCGGCGATCTGGCGGGCGATGCGGTCCTCGTCGACAACCAGGAAGTTGTCACCGGCGCCGGGCACCGAGGTGAACCCGATGACCTGCACCGGCCGCGACGGCAGCGCCTCCTCGACGTCGTCACCGTGCTCGTCGACCATGCGTCGAACGCGGCCGTACGCGTCGCCGGCCACCACCGAATCGCCGACCCGCAAGGTGCCGCGCTGGATCAGCACGGTGGCCACCGGCCCGCGACCGCGGTCCAGGTGCGCCTCGATGGCCACACCCTGGGCTTCCATGTCGGGGTTGGCGCGCAGGTCCAACGCCGCGTCGGCGGTCAGCAGCACCGCTTCGAGCAGCGCCTCGATGTTGGTGCCCTGCTTGGCCGAGATGTCGACGAACATCGTGTCGCCACCGAAATCTTCTGCCACCAAACCGTATTCGGTGAGTTGGCCGCGGATCTTGGCCGGGTCGGCGCCTTCCTTATCGATCTTGTTCACCGCCACCACGATCGGCACATCCGCGGCCTGCGCGTGGTTGATGGCCTCAACCGTCTGCGGCATCACGCCGTCGTCGGCCGCTACCACCAGGATCGCGATGTCGGTGGCCTTGGCACCGCGAGCACGCATGGCGGTGAACGCCTCGTGACCGGGGGTGTCGATGAAGGTGATGAGCCGCTCGTTGCCGTCCAGATCGACAGCCACCTGGTACGCACCGATGTGCTGGGTGATGCCGCCGGCCTCGCCCTCGCGGACGCTGGCCTTACGGATGGTGTCCAGCAAGCGGGTCTTACCGTGGTCGACGTGGCCCATCACGGTGACCACCGGCGGGCGGGTCTGCAGGTCTTCCTCGCCGCCCTCGTCTTCGCCGTAGGTCAGGTCGAAGGACTCGAGCAGTTCTCGGTCCTCGTCCTCGGGGCTGACGACCTGAACGTTGTAGTTCATCTCGCTGCCCAGCAGCTCGAGCGTCTCGTCGCCCACCGATTGCGTGGCCGTCACCATCTCGCCGAGGTTGAACAGCGCCTGCACCAGCGAGGCCGGGTTGGCGTTGATCTTGTCGGCGAAGTCGGACAGCGAAGCGCCTCGGGCCAGCCGGATCGTCTCGCCGTTACCGTGCGGCAGCCGCACGCCGCCGACGACCGGCGCCTGCATGTTCTCGTATTCGGCGCGCTTTGCCCGCTTCGACTTGCGGCCACGCCGCGGCGCACCGCCCGGACGACCGAACGCACCGGCCGCGCCGC
>NZ_HG964936.1:1454814-1618155 GCF_000613245.1 Mycobacterium asiaticum DSM 44297 | reverse complement strand
CATTTCCGGCCGGGTCGATCGCCTTGTCGAGCGCCCGGTCCAGGGCCGAATCGGCCTTGACGGCACCGGGGAGCGGACCGGCCTTCTCGGGGGCCTTGCCTTGCGGACCGGCCGCGGGACTCTTGGCGGCGGCCGGCTTGCCGCCGCCGAACGACTCGCGGAGCCGCCGGGCAACCGGCGCTTCTACCGTCGAGGACGCGGACTTTACGAATTCGCCCTGTTCATTCAGTCGGGCGAGGACTTCCTTGCTGGTGACACCGAGTTCCTTGGCTAACTCGTGTACGCGGGCCTTACCTGCCACTACATCTCCTGTCTAAGAGGCGACAGTCGTGGGCCGCGCCTCGGGTTTAGCTATGACACATGGTCATCGGGACTTCACGGTGTGCTCATGTTCGTTGCTACCTGTTCTGTTGCGCGGTGGGCCGGGCTGAGGTGCTCGACCACCGCGGATGTATCCGGTGAACCGGTGATGCGCAGCGCGCGGTTGAAAGCTCGCCGCCGAATCGCTTGTTGTACGCACTGCGGCGCGGGATGCAGCCATGCACCTCGCCCCGGCAGGCGTCTGGCCGTGTCAACGATTACGGCGTAGCTGCCGTTCCCCGTAGACGAGGCCACCACTCGAAGCAGTTCGACGGCCAACTCTCGCTTTCGGCATCCGACGCACGTCCGCACGGGTCCGCTGGGGTTGTCCGGGCGTCTGCGCGCCGAGGCCGAAGGCTCGCGCTGGATCACGGCTAAGTCTAGCGTCACTCGGAGCTCAGTCCGAACCGCCCGTGCGCCCAACGCGCGAGCAGACGCAAAAGCCTCTAATTACCCGGCGTGTCGGGGGGTTTTGCGTCTGCTCGGCCAGAGATTAGTGAGTCATCCCGTGGCTGGCCCCGTGTTCGGGGTGGCCGGCGGACTGGCCCGGCGCGTCGCCACGAATGTCGATGCGCCATCCGGTCAGCCGCGCGGCCAGCCGCGCGTTCTGCCCTTCCTTACCGATGGCCAGCGACAACTGGAAGTCGGGCACCACCACGCGCGCGGCGCGGGCGGTCTGGTCGATCACCGACACCGACACCACCTTGGCCGGCGACAACGCATTGGCCACGAAGCGGGCCGGGTCCTCGTCGTAGTCGATGATGTCGATCTTCTCGCCGGACAACTCGCTCATCACATTGCGGACCCGCTGTCCCATCGGGCCGATGCAGGCGCCCTTGGCGTTCAGACCGGGCACCCGCGACGTCACCGCGATCTTCGATCGGTGGCCGGCCTCCCGGGCCACCGCCACGATCTCGACCGACCCGTCGGCGATCTCCGGCACTTCCAGCGAGAACAGCTTGCGCACCAGATTCGGATGGGTGCGCGACAGCGTGATCAGCGGCTCGCGGGAGCCGCGGCTGACCCCGACGACATAGCAGCGCAGTCGGTTGCCGTGTTCGTAGCTCTCGCCCGGCACCTGTTCGGCCGCCGGGATGACGCCTTCGGAGGCCTTGGCTTCGGTACCCATCCGGACGACGACCAGGCCGCGGGCGTTCGCGCGGCTGTCCCGCTGGATGACGCCGGCCACGATCTCACCCTCGCGGGTGGAGAACTCACCGAAGGTGCGCTCGTTTTCGGCGTCGCGGAATCGCTGCAGCATCACCTGGCGGGCCGTCGTGGCGGCGATGCGGCCGAATCCCTCCGGGGTGTCGTCCCATTCGCTGATCAGGTTGCCGTCTTCGTCAGTCTCGCGGGCGATGACGCGAACCACCCCGCTCTTGCGGTCGATCTCGATGCGGGCGTCGGTCTGGTGGCCTTCGGTGTGCCGATAGGCGGTGAGCAGCGCGGACTTGATTGTTTCGAGCAATTCGTTGACCGAGATGCCCCGGTCCACCTCGATCGCGTGCAGCGCGGCCATGTCGATGTTCATGTTTCGGCCTCCGTCTCCGCGGCCCGACCCGCCTGAGCCATCTGCGCCAGCTCCAGCTCTGCCTGCGCGGGTGGCGAAAACTCGACCTGGACGACGGCGTTCGCGACGTCAGCGAGCGCGATCTCACGCACGGCCCAGTCGCGGCCCTGCCGGATGACCAGCGCCGTCACGCCGTCGCGTGTCTCACCGATGCGGCCGGCCACTTCGGTGCCGTCGGAAAGCGCCAGTGCGACCTTGCGGCCACGGGCACGCCGGAAATGCTTCTCGCTGGTCAAGGGGCGCTCCACGCCGGGCGAGCTGACCTCGAGGATGTAGCGGGGGCTCGCGTCGTCGAGGTCATCCAGCAAAGTCGATGCCGAGCGGGACAGGTCGGCGATGGTGTCAAGGTCGAGGGCCGTATCGCCGTCGGCGATCACCGTGATCCGGGGCGGACGGGTGCGGCTGTCGATGACCACGTCCTCGATCTCGTAGCCGGCGCGCGCGAACTCACCACTGAGTAGCTCGATCACCTGCGTCTGCGACGGTAGCCCGGTGGTCACGGCGAGCTCCTCATCTGAAGTTGTCCGGTCACTGGCGAGCCAGCTACCAACGATACGCCAGGATCGGGCAATGACACCGTGATCGTGGCAGGCGTTCTCCTGCGACGCGGTGATGGCAGGATGTGGGGCGTGCCAAGAGCAGTACCCGTCATCAGCAGGCGGGGTGTGCTCGCCGGTGGTGCCGCTCTCGCTGCACTTGGGGTGGTGGCCACCGCCTGTGGCGAGCCCGCCCCCAAGCCCCCATCTGTCGAGGAGTTGTTAGGCCCGCTGGAGCAGGCCCGCCGCGACAGTGCGCTGGCCACCGCGGCCGCGGGAGCCATCGGCAGTCCGCCCCAGGTCGCCGCCGCGCTGAGCGTGGTGGCCTCCCAGCGCGCAGCGCACGCGCGGGCGCTGGCCACCGAGGTCTCGCGGGCTGCGGGCAAGTTGGTGTCGTCCACCAGCGAGACGAGCAGTTCGACTACGACCACCTCCACCGATCCGGAGGCTCCGCCGCCGCCCCCGCCGCCGGTGTCGGAGGTCATCGACTCGCTGCGCAAGTCCGCGGAGGACGCGAATCGCCTGGTGGCCACGATGTCGGGCTACCGAGCAGGGCTCCTGGCCTCGATCGTTGCGTCCTGCACCGCCTCCTACGAGGTGGCGCTGGTGCCCGGAGGGCCGTCGATATGACGTCGTCGGAACCCAGCTTCGGCGCCAGCCCGAAGCGCTCCCCCGCGGGCAAAGACGCCGACATCACTGCGTTGAACGACGCGCTGGCCGTCGAGCACGCCACCATCTACGGCTACGGGATCGTGTCGGCGATGTCACCCCCCAGCGTCAACGACCTGGTGGTGGAGGCGCTCAATCAGCATCGCCAGCGCCGCGACGACGTCATCGCCATGCTGACCGCACGCAAGGCCACCGCGGTCGTCGCCGCGCCCGGCTATCAGTTGCCGTCGCCGGTGGGCTCCCCCGCCGAGGCGGCGCGCCTGGCGGCGCGGATGGAGAACGACGGCGCGACGGCGTGGCGGGCGGTCGTGGAGTACGCCGACAGTGCCGATGACCGCGCCTTCGCCTCCACCGCGCTGACCCAGAGCGCGGTTATGGCTTCCCGCTGGAATAAGGTGCTCGGCGGTTGGCCGATTACCGCACCCTTCCCGGGCGGGAACGAGTAGTCAGCCGCTGATGGCGGCCAACAGGTCGGTCACCAGAGCGTCGTTGACTCGAAGCTCGGTCGTCTGGCCGCTGAACCGGTCGCGCAGTTCGATCCGGCCGTCCGCCCAGCCGCGGCCGACCACCACGATCCACGGCATGCCGAGCAGCTCGGCGTCCTTGAACTTGACCCCCGGTGAGGCGGTGCGGTCGTCCAGCAGCACCTCAACACCCACCTTGTCCAGGTCGGCGGCCAGCTTGGCCGCGCCCAGGCGCGCTTCGGGGTCCTTGTTGGCGATCACCAGGTGCACGTCGAACGGCGCGACCGAGGAAGGCCAGCGCAGCCCCAGCTCGTCGTGGTGCTGTTCGGCGACGACGGCAACCAGGCGCGACACCCCGATGCCGTAGGAGCCCATGGTCAGCCGGACCGGCTTGCCGTCCTCCCCGAGCACATCGGCGGTGAAGGCATCGGTGTACTTGCGGCCGAGCTGGAAGATGTGGCCGATCTCGATGCCTCGCGCCATCACCAGCGGGCCGGCGCCGTCCGGCGAGGGATCGCCCTCACGCACCTCGGCGGCTTCGATGGTGCCGTCGGCGGTGAAGTCGCGGCCGGCCACCAGCCCGACGACATGACGGCCGGGCTCGTCCGCCCCGGTGATCCAGCTGCTGCCCTCCACCACGCGCGGGTCGACAAGATAACGAACGTCGTTGTCGCGCAGCGCTTTCGGGCCAATGTATCCCTTGACCAGAAACGGGTACCGGGCGAAGTCGGCGTCGTCGAGCAGCGCGTACTCGGCCGGCTCGAGGGCCGCGCTCAGGCGCTTGTCGTCAATCTCGCGGTCGCCGGGCACCCCGATGGCAAGCAGCTCCCAGTCCCCGCCGGGCTGGCGCACCTTGACCAGAACGTTCTTGAGGGTGTCCGCGGCGGTGACGGTCCGGCCCAAGCCGGCCTCGTTGGCCCAGGCCACCAGGGTGGCGATGGTCGGTGTGTCACCGGTGTCGTGGACCTGCGCCTCCGGCAGCCCGTCGACGGGTTTGGCCTCAGGTTGCGCGGTGATGACCGCTTCGACGTTGGCCGCGTACCCGGATTCCAGGCAGCGCACGAAGGTGTCCTCGCCGATCGGGCTTTCGGCCAGGAATTCCTCGGAGGCGCTGCCGCCCATCGCGCCCGAGACCGCCGAGACGATGACGTAACGCACCTGCAGGCGGTCGAACATGCGCTGATAGGCCTCCCGGTGCGCGTGGTAGGAGGACTTGAGGCCGGCGGCGTCGACGTCGAAGGAGTAGGAGTCCTTCATCACGAACTCACGGCCCCGCAAAATGCCGGCGCGAGGCCGCGCCTCGTCGCGGTACTTGGTCTGGATTTGGTAGAGCGTCAGCGGAAAGTCCTTGTAAGAGCTGTATTCGCCCTTGACGGTCAGGGTGAACAGCTCCTCGTGGGTGGGGCCGAGCAGGTAGTCGTTGCCGCGGCGGTCTTTGAGCCGGAAGACGCTGTCGCCGTATTCAGTCCAGCGGTTCGTCGTCTCGTACGGCGCACGCGGCAGCAGGGCGGGAAACAGGATCTCCTGGCCGCCGATCGCGTTCATCTCCTCGCGCACGATTCGTTCGATCTTGCGCAGCACGCGCAGCCCCAGCGGCAGCCAGCTGTATAACCCGGGCGCGATCGGCCGGACGTATCCCGCGCGGATCAGCAGTTTGTGGCTGGGCACTTCTGCGTCGGCGGGGTCGTCGCGCAGCGTGCGCAGGAACAGCTCGGACATCCGGGTGATCACAGGCGGCAAGCCTAGCGGGCGGGCCGGTGCGGCGAGCGTCACGCCAGACTGCGCCGAGCGTCACGCCAGCGTGGCAGTCAGCGGCCAACGCCACGCCAGCGTGACGCTCGGCGAAAGGGCGCAGCGTGACGCTGCGGCGAAAGAGCGCAGCGTGACGCTCGGCGAAAGGCTCGCGGGAAAGCGAACCGGGAGAGCTACAGCTCCCCGGCGTCCATCGCTTCCTTGACTTCCTGCGCGTGCGCAACCTGTTCCGGCGTATAGCCGATGAACAGCGCTGCACAGCCGACGATCACGGCCGTGCCGGCCACCCACAGCAGGCCGTAGGTGTAGCCCTTGTCGAGCGCGTGCAACTGGGCTTCGTTCATGAACTTGACCGGGCCGGTGATCCCGCCCAGGTACAGCGTGCGCGACGTGATCACGGCCTGGATGACGGCCAACACCAACGGCCCGCCAAGGCTCTGCAGCATCAGCGTCATGGCCGAGACCGGACCGATCTGGTCGAAACCGACGCCCGCAATGGCCGACAGGGTCAGCGGCACAACCACCATGCCGATCCCGATGCCACCCACGACGATGGGCAGCACCAGGCTGGGGAAGTACGGTGCACCGCGGTGCATGCAGAACGAGCCGTAGAGCATTGCGCCCAGCAGCAACCAGCCGCCACCGATCGTCAGCACGCGCGGTGAGAACCGGGACACCAGCTGCGAGGAGATCCCGAGGCCGATACCCATAGCGATGACGAACGGGATGAAGCCCACGCCGGCGCGCAGCGCGCTGTAGCCCAGAATGTCCTGCACGTACAGGCCGATGGACACGGTCAGGCTGAACATGACGCCACCAGCCAGGAAGATCGCACCGAAGGTGACCAACCGGTTGCGGTCGCGGAACAAGCTGAACGGGATGACGGGGTTCTCGGCGGTGCGTTCCACGATGGCGAAGGCGATGGCCGCGGCCAGCGCCACGACGCCGGAGCCGATGGTGGTGACCGAGATCCAGCCCTTTTCCGGGCCGATGGAGAAGGCGAACACGGCGGCGGTGCAGGCCAGAGTGGCCAGCATGGCCCCGGCCGCGTCGAGCTTCATCCGCTCGCGGTTGGTCTCGCGCAGCGCCGTGCGGGCCAGGTAGATCATCACCAGACCGATCGGGACGTTGACCAGGAAGGCCAGCCGCCAGGAGTACTCGGTCAGGAAGCCGCCGACGACCAGACCCATCACCGAACCGATGGCAGTCATCGCGGCGAACACCGCGGTCGCGGCGTTACGGGCGGGCCCCTTGGGGAATGTCGTCGCTACCAGCGCCAATCCGGTGGGCGAGGCGATCGCCGACCCGATGCCCTGGGAAAGCCGGGCGATGACCATGGTCACCTCGTCCCAGGCCACCGCACACAGCACCGAGGAGATGGTGAACAGGGCGACGCCGACGATGAAGGTGCGCTTGCGTCCGATGGTGTCGCCGAGGCGTCCACCGAGCAGCATCAGCCCACCGAACGTCAGCACGTAGGCGGTGATCACCCAGCTGCGACCGGCGTCAGACAGGCTGAGCTCGTCCTGAATCTTAGGAAGCGCCACAATGGCGACCGTGCTGTCCATGGTGGCCAGCAGCTGCATCCCGCCGATCGCGATGACCGCCGCGATGAAGCGGTACGAAGGCATCCACGCCGGGTAATACCTGCTCAAGCGCTGCAAAGGGGTCTCCACCGAACGCGTGGGACGCTCCTGGGCCGAACGTTCTGAGCGCCCTTCGGTCCAAGTGTGAACCGCGCGCTCTGAGTCGTTGAGAGCCGTCATAGCAGGTTACCTTACAGTAATCTTAAGAATTGTTTAAAGCCTCAGCGGCCGTGAGGCCCGCCACTGGGCCGATAACGATGATTGCGGGAGGTCGGATCCCCTCTGCACGTACCCGCTCCGGCGTGTCAACCAACCTGGTCCGCAACGTTTGTTGCGCGGGCGTTGTCCCGTGTTGCACCACTAAAACTGGAGTATCCGCAGGTCGGCCGCCTTTCAGCAGCGCGGCGACGAAGAGTTCGATGCGTTCGACCGCCATCAGCAAAACGATGGTGCCGGACATTGCTGCTAAAGCGTCCCAATTGACTAACGATTCGGGATGGTCGGGCGCCAAATGGCCGCTGACCACCACGAACTCGTGATTTGTGGCCCGATGTGTGACCGGAACACCGGCCAGCGCGGGCACCGCTATGGCACTGGTCACACCTGGCACCACCGTCACCGGAATCCCCGCTTCCGCGCACGCCAGCACTTCCTCGTAGCCCCTGGCGAACACGAACGGGTCGCCCCCTTTGAGGCGGACCACGAACTTGCCCTCTCGGGGCCCGTTCGACCAGGACGGCGTTGATGGCGTCCTGAGCCATGGCCCGGCCGTATGGAATTTTGGCGGCGTCGATCACCTCGACGTGCGGCCCGAGTTCGGCCAACAGTTCCGGTGGTGCCAGCCGGTCGGCGACCACCACGTCGGCCTGGGCGAGCAGCCGGCGGCCACGGACGGTGATCAGCTCGGGGTCTCCGGGTCCGCCTCCGACCAGCGCGACGCCGCCCCGGACGACGTCGGATCCGACCTGTCCGTGCCGGGGCGATCACGCCCGTCTGCAGGGCCTCGCGAATCGCCGAGCGGATGGCCGCCGAACGCCGGTGCTCGCCGCCGGCCAGCACACCCACCGACAACCCGGCGTACTCGAACGAGGCCGGGGTAACCGCGGTGCCCTCGACCGCGATGTCGGCACGGACGCAGAAGATCCGGGACCGTTCGGCCTCGGCAACGACCGCCGCGTTGACGTCGGGGTCATTGGTGGCCGCCAGCGCGTACCAGGCGCCGTCCAGGTCGCCGTCGGCGTACTCGCGCAGCGACAGCGTGATCCCGTCCATCGCCTCGACGGAACGGGTGGCACTGCGGGAGATGACGTGCACGTCGGCGCCGCTGGCGATCAGCAGTGGTAGACGCCGCTGCGCGACGCTGCCCCCGCCGACGACAACCACCTTCCTGCCGGTCAGTCGCAGTCCCACCAGGTAGGGGCTCTCGGTCACCGGGCAAGTTTAATGTTCGACTGCGAACCGAACCGCATTGCGACTTCCGGCCGGTTTTTTCGCAGTGGGATCAGTTTCGCGGACCGCCGGCCGCGGCGTGCGACACGAAGCGCGCGACCGCGCCCGGCGTCGCCGCTGGATGGGTGTGCAGATACGACGCGTGCACGCCGCCGTGTACCGCACCATCGCGTACCCGGTCCACCTGTTGACCCCGGTACACCCATGCCGGCTGGTAGCTGCCGGTGAACGTGACTGCGGTGCGGTGAAATTCGTGTCCCACCACCCGCTCGCCGACCGAGTACAGCGGCGATTCAGCCACCGCGACGGCGTCGCGGTAACCCAGGTTGAGGTGCTGGGTGAAGCGCGCCGATCCTTCGAGCACGCCGCACATCGGATATCCGTCGAGTTCGGCGGCCAGATAGATCAGACCCGCACATTCGGCGTGGACCGGCGCACCGCCGGCCGCCAGTTCGGCGATCCGCCGCCGGGCGGTGTCGTTGGCGGACAGTTCCGCCGCGAACTGCTCGGGAAACCCGCCAGGCAGCAGCACCGCGTCGGTGCCATCCGGCGGGGCTTCGCTCAGCGGGTCGAATTCGGTGACCTCAGCGCCGGCGGCCCGCAGCAACTCCGCGTGCTCGGCGTAGCCGAAGCTGAATGCCTTGCCGGCCGCCAGGGCGACGACGGGGCGCCGATCGGTGGCGACGTCGCCGACCGCGCCGGCTGGGTCCCATGCCGGGGCGTCGACCCTGCCCCCCGCGGCCGCGAGGACCGCGCCCACGTCGACATGCCGGGCCACCAGCGCCGTCATTGCCTCGATCGCCTGCTGGGCGTGGCGCCCGTACTCCACCGCGGTGACCAGGCCCAGGTATCTCGTCGGGAGCTCTAGCTCATCGTTGCGCGGAATCGCCCCCAGGACCGGGACACCGGCCTGCTCGCAGGCTTGGCGCAGCACCTGCTCGTGCCGGGCCGACCCGACCCGGTTGAGGATCACGCCGCCGATCCGGGTTTGGGCATCGAAGGTGGAAAAGCCGTGCAGCAGTGCGCCGATGCTGTGGCTCTGACCGCGGGCGTCGACGACCAGAATCACCGGCGCCCGCAGCAGGCCCGCGACGTGGGCGGTGGAGCCCTGCGCCGGCCCGGTCGAGGCCTCGCCGATGCGACCGTCGAAAAGTCCCATCACCCCTTCGATCACCGCGATGTCGGTGCCCCGGGTGCCGTGCGCAAACAGCGGGCCGATCAGCCGCTCGCCCACCAGCACCGGGTCCAGGTTGCGGCCGGGCCGCCCCGCGGCCAGGGTGTGGTAACCGGGGTCGATGAAGTCCGGACCGACCTTGAACGGCGCCACGCGGTGCCCGGCCTGGCGCAGCGCGCCAATCAAACCCGTTGCCACCGTTGTCTTTCCGCTGCCGGAGGCCGGGGCGGCCAGGACGACGGCCGGCGTGCTCACCACTCGATGCCCTTCTGCCCTTTCCGCCCGGCGTCCATGGGGTGCTTGCGCTTGGTCATCTCGGTCACCAGGTCGGCGGCGTCGGTCAGTTGCGGCGGGGCGTCGCGGCCGGTGATCACGACATGCTGGTGGCCTGCCCGATTGATCAGGATCCGCACCACCTCGTCAACATCCACCCAGCCCCACTTCAGCGGATAGGTGAACTCATCGAGCACATAAAAGTCGTGGCGCTGCTCGGACAATCGGTGCGCGATCTCCGCCCAGCCGTCGGCCGCCGCGGCCGCATGGTCGACCTCGCTGCCGTGCTTGCGGGTCCAGGACCAGCCCGCCCCCATCTTGTGCCACTCCACCGCACCGCCCACGCCCTGCTGGTCGTGCAACTCGCCCAGGTGCCGAAAGGCCGCCTCCTCGCCCACCTTCCACTTCGCGCTCTTGACAAACTGGAAAACCGCGACGTCGAGACCGGCGTTCCAGGCGCGCAACGCCATTCCGAACGCGGCCGTTGACTTACCTTTGCCGTCGCCGGTGTGCACGGCCAGCACCGGCGTGTTGCGCCGGGCCCGGGTGGTCAGGCCGTCGTCCGGGATGTCGACCGGATTTCCTTGCGGCATAGTCGGTACCGTCCCTACGCCACGCTGCGGATGGCCTGGGTCAGCTGCTCGGCGTGCAGCTGTTCGAGCCGCATGACCGGCGCGCCCAATTGGCGGGCGAGTTGTCCGGCCAGCCCCAACCGGACGTAGGACGTCTCGCAGTCCACCACCACGGCGGCGGCACCCTCGGCAACCAGCCGCTTGGCCGCAATGCGACTGCGGCCCAACGGGTCCGGGCCGGCGGTCGCACGGCCGTCGGTGAGCACCACCACCAGCGGCCGTCGCGCCCGGTCCCGCACCCTTTCCCGGACGACGAGTTCACGCGCCGCCAGTAGACCTTCGGCCAGTGGAGTCTTGCCGCCGGTGTCGAACCTGGCCAGTCGTCGCCCGGCGATGTGCGCCGACGACGTCGGGGGCAGCAGGATCCTGGCGCCCTGCCCGCGGAACGTGATGACCGCGACCTTGTCGCGTCGTTGGTACGCGTCCCGCAGCAGCGACAGGGTGGCCCCGCCGACCGCCGCCATCCGGTCCCGGGCGGCCATCGAACCGGACGCGTCGACGACGAAGATCACCAGGTTGCCCTCCCGGCCTTCGCGGACGGCGCGACGCAAATCGTCGGGGCGTAACGCCAACGGCCCTGCGGCCCGGGCGTTTTCGGCCGACGACAACACCGTGGCGAACAGGTGCAGACCGTGTCCGTCGGGGTCCGCGGGATCGGCGGCGGCGATCACGCTCCCCGAGGCGTTGCGGGCTCGCGAGCGCCGGCCGGGCGCACCTTCGCCGACTCCCGGGACGGTCAGCGCTTTGGTGCGGAACACCTTCGACGGCGGTGCGCTGGGCCGCGGCGGCTGCGCTCCGGCATGAGAATTCTGTTGTGGTGCAGGCGAATCTGCGCCTTCCGAGCGGCCGCCGCCGGGCGGGTCCGGTTCCGGTTCGGGTTCGGCTTGGGTGTCGGCGGCGGCTTGGGCCAAGGCTTGGTCAAGCTGGTCGCGGTCGATGCCGTGATCGTCGAAGGGGTCCCGACGGCGCCGATGCGGCAACGCCAGCTCGGCCGCCACCCGGATGTCCTGTTCCTCGACGGTGCGTGCGCCGCGCCACGCGGCGTGGGCCGCGGCCGTGCGAGCCACCACCAGGTCGGCCCGCATACCGTCGACGTCGAACGCGGCACACAGCGCCGCGATCCGTCGTAATTCGTTGTCCGGCAATACAATATCGTCGACATTTGCCCGGGCCGTGGCGATGCGCCGGGCCAACTCGGCATCGGCGTCGGCATAGCGCGCTGCGAACCCGTCCGGGTCGGCCTCATAGGCCATCCGCTGCCGGATCACCTCCACCCGCACGTCTACATCGCGGGAGGCCTGCACATCGACGGTGAGGCCGAACCGGTCCAGCAGCTGCGGACGCAGTTCGCCCTCTTCGGGGTTCATGGTTCCGATCAGCACAAAGCGCGCCTCGTGCGAATGGGAGATGCCGTCTCGTTCGATGTGCACCCGGCCCATCGCGGCGGCGTCCAGCAGGATGTCGACCAGGTGGTCGTGTAGCAGATTGACCTCGTCGACGTAGAGCACGCCACCGTGGGCGCGAGCGAGCAGGCCTGGTGAGAAGGCGTGCTCGCCGTCGCGCAGTACCCGCTGCAGGTCCAGCGAACCCACCACCCGGTCCTCGGTCGCGCCCAGTGGCATCTCGACCAGTCCTGCGCCGTCTGCGCCGGTTGCGGTCGACAGCAAGGCCGCCAGCCCGCGCACCGCCGTCGATTTCGCGGTTCCCTTCTCGCCGCGGATCAGCGCCCCGCCGATCTCCGGGCGAACGGCACACAACAGCAGCGCCAGCCGCAGCTGGTCGTGCCCGACGATCGCGCTGAACGGGTAAGGCTTCACCGCGCCCCCGCCGGCCCGGTGCCGGGCTTGAGCATCGGCACGTGCGGTATGCCGTCATCGAGGAAGTCGGCGCCGTCACGAACGAACCCGTGCTGGGCGTACATGTCACTGAGGTACTTCTGCGCGTCGATGCGACAAGGGTAGTCGCCGACCTCGGCGAGCGCGGCGCGCAGCAACCGGGTGGCGTGGCCCTGGTTGCGGGCGGTGCGTTTCGTGCACACCCGGCCGATCCGGAACACCTTCTCCCCGCCGGCGTGTTCCTCCATCAACCGCAGCGTGCAGATGACTTCTCCCTCAGGGGTTTCCAGCCAGAAGTGCCGGGTTTCGGCGAGCAGATCGCGCCCGTCGAGTTCGGGGTACGGGCAGGCCTGCTCGACCACGAACACCTCCACCCGCAGCTTGAGCAACTCGTAAAGTATCTGCGCATCAAGGTCTTTGGCCCAGACGCGGCGCAAAGCTTCACTCATTTGCGCCACTCCTCAGCATCGCTACGCTCTGCATCGTCGACGGCGCGACTCATTTGCGCCACTCTCCCCCGCAAGCGGGAGGTGCCCCCACAGCATCGCTACGCTCTGCATCGTCGACGGCGCGACTCATTTGCGCCACTCTCCCCCGCGCGCGGGCCGTGCTGCCCACTGCATAGTCGCCGCGCGAGTCATGCCGCAACGTCCAGCTGCAACGTCGCATTCGTCCACGAACGCAATTCGTCGTACAACGCCGGTTCCTCGGACAACTGTGCTCCCAGTGACGGCACGATTTCCTTCAGGGTCAGCAGCCAGGACTGATACCGCGCCGCGAAGCACCGTTGCAGCACGTCCAGCATCGCCGGGACGGCCGTCGAGGCGCCTGGCGAACCGCCCAGCAGCCCGGCGATGCTGCCGTCGGCCGCACCCACGATCGTGGTGCCGAACTCCAGCACCCCGCCTTTGCCCTTGTGCCGCCGGATCACCTGCACCCGCTGGCCGGCCACCGTCAGCTCCCAGTCCGAACCCACGGCGCTGGGCACGAATTCGCGCAGCGCGGCAACGCGACCGGGGTCGGTGAGCCGCAGCTGGCCGATCAGATAACTCACCAGGGTCACCTCCCGCATTCCGACGCCGAGCATCGACACCACGTTGTCGGGCCGGATCGAGCGCGGCAGATCGCTGAAGTGCCCGTGCTTCAGGAACTTCGGTGACCACCCGGCGTAGGGCCCGAATACCAGCCATGGTTTGCCGTTCACGAACCGCAAGTCCAGGTGCAGGGCACCCAGCGGCGGAGCTCCCGGCGCCGGGCTGCCGTACACCTTGGCTCGATGCGCCGCGGTGAGCGCCGGGCGAGCGGCGCGCAGGAACCGGCCGCCGATCGGGAAACCGGCGAAGCCCTTGATCTCGGAGATGCCGGCCTTCTGCAGCACGGGCAGCGCATCACCGCCCGCGCCGACGAAGACGAACTTGCCGTTGAGTTTGCGCTTCTCCCCGGTGCGGCGGTTGACGACGGTCAACGTCCAGCTGCCGTCGCCCTCACGGGAAAGCTCACGCACCTCGTGACCGAACCACACCGCCGCACCGGTGCGCGTGCAGTAGCCGATCAGCTGCCTGGACAGGGCACCGAAGTCGACGTCGGTGCCGTCGGCCGCCCAGTTCAGGGCCACCGGTTCGGCGAAATCCCGCTCGGCGGCCATCAGCGGCAACCGACGGGCGAACTCGTCGGGATCCTCGATCACCTCGGTCCCGGCGAACAACGGATTGTGCACCAACGCCGCGCGGCGCCGGCGCAGATAGTCGACCCCCTGCGCGCCGCGAACGAAGCTCACGTGCGGAACGGGGTTCAAGAATCCCCGGACGTCGGTCAGGATGCCGTTCTCTGCCGCATAGGCCCAGAACTGCCGGGTGACCTGGAACTGCTCGTTGACGAAGACCGCCTTGGTGATGTCGATCGATCCGTCGGACCGGGCCGGGGTGTAGTTCATCTCGCACAGTCCCGCGTGGCCGGTGCCGGCGTTGTTCCACGGGCCGCTGCTCTCCGCGCCTACGCCGTCCAGCCGCTCGACGACGGTGATCGACCAATCCGGTTCCAGCCGCCGCAGAATCGCACCCAGGGTGGCGCTCATGATGCCGGCACCCACCAATACGACGTCGGTTCTGGTCAGCTCTGCCACCGGGTGGTCGGTCCTTCCTCGAGGCGTGGCGGTTCACCAAGGTTATCGCCGGTGGTAGTGGCCTCGCCGGGCGGCGGACCGGCGGCGGCTCCCCTCGCGCTCTAAGCTTGCCTGCGTGACTGGCTGGGTGCCCGATGTCCTGCCCGGTTACTGGCAATGCACCATTGCGCTGGGACCCGATCCCGACGGTGAAGGCGAGGTCGTCGCGACGCTGATCCGGCGCGGCGATAGCCCTTCGGCGGACCGGGCGGTGCTGGCAGTACACGGCTATACGGACTACTTCTTCAACACCGCGCTGGCCGACCACTTCGCCGAGCGCGGCTTCGCGTTCTACGCACTCGACCTGCGCAAGTGCGGCAGATCCCGGCGGCCGGGCCAGACGCCGCACTTCACCACCGATCTTGCCTACTACGACGCCGAGCTCAGCCGAGCTGTGACGCTGATTTGCGAGCAGTCCCCGGACGCCCAGGTGCTGATGTACGGGCATTCGGCAGGCGGCCTGATCGTGTCGCTGTGGCTGGACCGCCTGCGCCGCAAGGACGCCATGAACGGCGTGACAGGCCTGGTACTCAACAGCCCGTTCCTGGATCTGCAGGGGCGGGCCATCCTGCGGCTCGGCGTGACCTCGGCGACCATCGCCGCGGTGTCGCGCATGCGCAGCAAGGGGATCGCGCGGGCCAGCGGCACCGGCGGTTATGGATCCAGCCTGCACCGCGACTACCACGGCGAGTTCGACTACAACCTGGAATGGAAGCCGCTCGGCGGGTTTCCGGTGACATTCGGCTGGTTGCACGCGATACGCCGCGGCCACGCTCGGCTGCACCGCGGGCTCGACGTAGGTGTGCCGAACCTGATTCTGCGGTCAGATCACACGGTCAGCGAGGACGCCGGACCGGCTGCCCTGCAACGCGGCGACGCGGTGCTCGACGTCAGCCAGATCGCACGCTGGGCGGGCTGTATCGGGAACCGCAGCACCATCATTCCGGTGCCCGACGCCAAACACGATGTGTTCTTGTCCCTGGAACAACCGCGCCGGATAGCCTATCGCCATCTCGACCGCTGGCTCGACGACTACCTCAGCACCGCCTCGGCATTGTCAGGGAAAGGGTAAGCAGCCCAATGGAGACCTACGACCTTGCCATCATCGGAACCGGGTCGGGCAACACCATTGTCGACCAAAGGTTCACCAAGAAGCGGGTAGCGATCTGCGAGCAGGGCACCTTCGGCGGCACCTGCCTGAACGTCGGGTGCATCCCGACCAAGATGTTCGTCTATGCCGCCGAGGTGGCGCACACCGTCCGGGAAGCCGCGCGGTACGGCGTGGACGCACATATCGACGGGGTGCGTTGGGACGACATCGTTTCGCGCGTCTTCGGGCGGATCGACCCGATCGCCAACAGCGGCGAGGATTACCGCCGTTCACTGCCCAACGTCGACGTGTACGGCGAGCACACCCGGTTCGGGCCGGTACAGTCCGACGGGCGCTACCTGCTGCGCACCGACGCCGGTGACGAATTCACCGCGGACCAGGTGGTGATCGCGACGGGTTCGCGGCCCACGGTCCCGCCGGCCATCGCCGCGTCCGGCGTCACCTACCACACCAGCGACACCGTGATGCGCATCCCGGAACTGCCCGAGCATCTGGCGATCGTCGGAAGCGGTTACGTAGCAGCCGAATTCGCTCATGTCTTCTCCGCCCTCGGGGTGCGGGTGACCATCATCATGCGCGGCGGCACCCTGTTGAAGCACTCCGACGACGCCATCTGTGAACGGTTCACCCGCATCGCGTCCAACAAGTGGGAGTTGCGCGCGATGCGCAACGTGGTCAACGCCGAGAATCACGACCGCGGCGTCACACTTGAGTTGGACGACGGCAGCACCCTCGACGCCGACCTGCTGCTGGTGGCCACGGGCCGCGTCGCCAACTCCGATCTGCTGGACGCCGAACAGGCCGGTGTCGACATCGCGCAGGGCCGGGTGGTGGTGGACGAATACCAAAGAACCTCAGCGCGTAACGTCTTCGCGCTGGGAGATGTCTCTTCGCCATACCAGCTCAAGCACGTGGCCAACCACGAAGCGCGCGTGGTGCAGCACAACCTGCTGTGCGACTGGGACGACACTGATTCGATGCTGGTCACCGATCACCGCTTCGTACCGTCGGCGGTGTTCACCGACCCCCAGTTGGCTAGCGTCGGACTGACCGAAAACCAAGCGTTGGCACAGGGATACGACATCTCGGTGAAGATGCAGGACTACGGCGACGTCGCGTACGGATGGGCGATGGAAGACACCACCGGGGTTCTCAAGCTGATCGCCGAGCGCGGCACCGGCAAGCTGCTGGGTGCGCATTTCATGGGGTATCAGGCTTCGTCGCTCATTCAGCCGCTGATCCAGGCGATGAGCTTCGGCCTCACCGCCCACGAGATGGCGCGCGGTCAGTACTGGATTCACCCGGCGCTGTCCGAGGTGGTCGAGAACGCTCTGCTTGGCCTGGACTGACGCCGACCGGTGACTGCCCCTGACGCCACTCGGACCACGACGGTTCTGTCCCCCGTGCAGTGGTGGCGCTTGGGGATGATGTTCGCCGTCATCGGTGGGCTGCACCTGATCGGTTGGGCGACACTGCTCCTGGTCGTTGAGCCGGCCCATTTGACGCTGGGCGGCAAGGCTTTCGGGATCGGCGTCGGCCTCACCGCATACACCCTGGGCTTGCGGCACGCCTTCGACGCCGACCATATCGCCGCAATCGACAACACCACCCGCAAGCTACTGGACGACGGGAAACGACCACTTGCCGTCGGATTCTTCTTCTCGCTGGGCCATTCCACCGTGGTGTTCGCGCTGGCCCTGCTGCTGGCGTTCGGGCTGCGGGCCCTCGTCGGACCGGTCCAACAGGACTCCTCGCAGCTGCGCCACTACACGGGCCTGATAGGCACCAGCGTCTCGGGCCTGTTCCTCTATCTGATCGCGATCCTCAATGTCATCGTGCTGATCGGCGTCATACGGGTCTTCCGCAAGTTGCGTCAAGGCGTATTCAGCGAAGCCGAACTCGAGCGGCAGTTGGACAACCGGGGATTGATCAACCGTTTTCTCGGCCGCTTCACCAGGTCGATCGGCAAGTCCTGGCACATGTACCCGATAGGCATTCTGTTCGGCCTGGGTTTCGACACCGCTACCGAGATCGCCCTGTTGGTGCTGGCCGGCACCACCGCGGCATCCGGGCTGCCGTGGTACGCCATCCTGTGCCTGCCGGTGCTCTTCGCCGCGGGAATGTGCCTGTTAGACACGGTCGACGGCTCTTTCATGAACTTCGCGTACGGGTGGGCGTTCTCCAATCCCGTGCGAAAGATCTACTACAACATCGCCATCACCGGATTGTCCGTGGTCGTCGCGTTGCTGATCGGCACCGTGGAGTTGCTCGGCCTGTTCGCCGAGCAGCTCCATTGGCAGGGTTCGTTCTGGGATTGGCTGGCGGGTCTGGACCTCAACACGATCGGCTTCGTCGTGGTGGGATTGTTCGTGGCCGCCTGGGCGCTGGCCTTGCTGGTGTGGCGTTACGGTCGCATCGAGGAAAAATGGACTTCGGCCGCCGCCGAATCTCCCTGACCGTCTCGTGAAAGGCGCTCGGGTGGGCAGATTCCACCGCCACGATGATGGGACTGTGCACAGCCATGAGCACGACCATGGCGACCACAGCCACTACGACACCGCAGCGCAGCGTGCCGAGGTGCTAGAGGAAATCTTCACGGAGAACGACGTGCGCGCGGAGTTCAATCGTGCCGCGTTCGACCAGAACGGGATTCGGGCGCTCAACCTGATGAGCTCGCCGGGATCAGGCAAGACGACCGTGCTGCAGGCAACGCTGGACGAGCTCGCGGGAGACTTCGCCGTCGGCGTGATCGAGGGCGACATCGCTACTGACCTGGATGCCGCCAAACTCAGCGGTCGCGGTGCCCAGGTGTCACTGCTCAACACCAGCAACGGTTTCGGTGGCGAGTGCCACCTTGACGCGCCGATGGTCAACCGGGCCCTGCCGGGGCTGGATCTGCCGAGCCTGGATCTGGTGATCATCGAGAACGTCGGCAACCTGGTGTGCCCGGCCGAGTTCGACGTCGGCGAACACGCCAAGGCGATGGTCTATTCGGTCACCGAGGGCGAGGATAAACCGCTGAAGTACCCGGTCATGTTCCGCTCGGTCGAGCTGGTTCTGCTCAACAAGATTGATCTGGTGCCCTATCTGGATGTCGACGTCGACGCCTACATCGCTCACGTCAATCAGGTGAACCCGGCCGCCACGGTCTTACCCATCAGCGCCCGCACCGGCACCGGGATGGCCGCCTGGTACGGCTGGTTGCGACGGTTCGCGCGTGGCTCCTTGACCGCATGACTTCGTGCCAGACTGACGTCGTGCCCAGCTCAATATGCGAGGTGCTGCCCAGCACGGCCGCGTTGCTGGGCGTTCCGGACGCCGACGACACCTTGGGCCTGTGGGCGTCGATCGGCGCCGTCGACCGGGTGGCGGTGGTGCTCGTCGACGGAATGGGCTGGCACTTGTTGCCGGAGCTGGCCGGCGACGCGCCGCTGCTCGCCTCCGTGTTGGCCGGCGACATGGGCCGCTTGCGGCCGCTATCCTGCACTTTCCCGTCCACCACGCCGACCAGCCTGGTCTCCCTGGGTACCGGCGCGCAGCCCGGAGAACACGGCATCCTGGGCTTCACACTCAACATCCCCGGCACCGACCGCGTGCTCAGCCACATCCGCTGGCGCGATGAACCACCACCCGACCAGTGGCAGCCCGTTCCGACGTGGTTCGAGCGGATGGCGCGCGCGGGGGTCAGCGCGCGTGCGGTGCTACCGGAGTGGTTCGTCGGGAGCGGGCTGACCGAAGCCGCCTACCGCGGCGCCCATTTCGTAGCCGTCCGATCCGACGACGACTACGCCCAACGGATGATCGACGAACTGCGGGCCGCACCGGGCTTGGTGTACGGCTACACCGCGGACCTGGACACCGCGGCGCACCTCTTCGGTGTCGGGTCCATCGAATGGCACGAAGCGGCCGCTCGGGTCGACGCGCTGCTCAGCAGGGTGGTCGAGTCGATGCCGGCCGGCGCGGCATTGCTGGTGACCGCCGACCACGGTGGGCTGAACGTGCCGCCGGACGCGCGCATCGACCTCGACGCTGACGCACGGCTGCGCGCGAACATCCGGGTGGTCGCCGGGGAGCCGCGAGTGCGATATCTGCACACCGAGCCGGGCGCGGCAGCCGACGTCCTTGCCGTATGGCGCGAAATCCTCGCCGGTCGGGCTGACGTGCTGGCCCGCGACGAGGCGGTTGCATCGGGCTTGTTCGGACCCATGAATCCCCGGCACCTCGCCCGGATCGGTGACGTCGTGGTGGTCTGCACGGGAGAATCGGCCGTGTTGGCGACTAGCCACGAACCACCGGAGACGGCTCGGCTCGTCGGCTTTCACGGTGGCGGCACTGACGCCGAAATGGCTATCCCCCTGATAGAGCTGCTCTAAGCGAACTCAAATCTTTTTTCCATGGTCGGGCGCAGCGGGCCGCGATAGGTTGGATTTGCGCGCCGATACTCGGGAATTACCGCGGCCCTTTCGAATCAGGAGCCCTGGCAATGGATTACGGGCAAATACCACCGGAGATCAACAGCGCCAGGTTATATGCCGGCCCAGGCTCGGAATCCTTTATGGCGGCCGCGGCCGCGTGGCACACAGCAGCCGACGGACTGAATGAGGCGGCGGACGGGTTCTGCGGGGTCACGGCGAAGCTCAACGGCGGATGGCAAGGGACCGCGGCGATAGCGATGACCCAGGCCGCCGCACCGTACCTGGGGTGGCTACACGCTGCCGCCGCGAAGGGAGAGCAGGCCGCGGCCCACGCGAGGGCCGCCGCAACGGCCTATGAGGAGGCGCACGCGGCCGTGGTTCCGCCACCGGTCGTTGCAGCCAACCGATCCCGCCGCGCGTGGCTGGCCAGGAGAAACCCGCTGGCCCAGGGCAGCCAGACGATCGCGGCCATGGATGCCGAATACGAACAGATGTGGGCCCAGGACGTCGACGCGATGTACACCTACGCTCAGGCATCGGCGGCCGCCTCGCGGGTGACGCCGTTCACCTCGGCACCGCAAACTTTGGACTTGCCGATTTACACTCACAGCGGTGTGGCAGCCGACCCCGAAGTGTTGTCTGCGGGCTCGCAACTGATTTCAGCGTTGCCCCATGCGCTGCAGGCACTTTCGGCCTCCCCGTTGACCGCGCTCGACGTCGCGCTCGCGTCCGTCTCCACTTCCCTCGCACGACTGAGTTCCTTAGCCGTGCCGGTCAAATTCCCAATGCACCTACTGACTTTCCTCGGTATCGGCCGCAAGACGGCCGACACCAAGACCATGCAGGCACGTTGGGGCGGCGGGATGAAGATCGGTCGGTTGTCGGTGCCCCCGGTTTGGGGGAGGCAGGAGCCGCCCAGCCCGGTCACCGTCGACTTCAACGTTTCCGCCCGGCGGATGCGGCAGATCGGCGGCCGGGCAGTCAACGGCTGTCTCGTCTATTCCTAGAGCGGGGTTACGTAGGCGGAGCTGATGCCGCCGTCCACCAAGAACGTCGACGCGGTGATGAAGGATGCGTCGTCACTGGCCAAAAAGGCCACCGCTGCGGCGATTTCGTCGGGATCGGCGAAACGGCCCAACGGCACATGCACCAGCCGCCGCGCCGCGCGCTCGGGGTCCTTGGCGAACAACTCCTGCAGCAGGGGCGTGTTGACCGGCCCCGGACACAGGGCGTTGACGCGGATGCCCTGCCGGGCGAACTGCACCCCGAGTTCCCGCGACATGGCCAGTACGCCGCCCTTGGACGCGGTGTAGGAGATCTGCGAGGTCGCAGATCCGAGCACCGCCACAAATGATGCCGTGTTGACGATCGACCCGCGTCCGGCTGACACCATGTGCCGCAACGCCGCTCGGCAACACAGATACACCGACTTCAGGTTGACGTCCTGCACGTGCTGCCAGGCCGCCAGTTCGGTGTTCTCAATGAGGTCGTCCTCGGGCGGCGAAATGCCGGCGTTGTTGAAAGCGATGTCGACCGAACCGCAGGTGCCGGCCGCGGAGTCGAACAACCTGTTCACCGAGTCCTCGTCGGAAACATCCACTGGGACATAGAGGCCCGAGAGCTGTTCGGCGGCGGCACCGCCCGAGTCGGCGTCGATGTCACCGATCACTACCGTCGCGCCCTCGGCGTGCATACGCCGCGCCGCGGCCAGGCCGATACCGCTGCCGCCGCCGGTGATCACCGCCACCCGGCCCGCCAGCCGTCGAGTCAAGTCAACCGCAACCACTAGGCCTCCCCTTCGAGATCGTTGACGGCGATGAACACATTCTTGGTCTCGGTGAAGTGCAGCGGCGCATCCGGTCCGAGCTCACGACCCAGACCAGACTGCTTGAACCCGCCGAACGGGGTGCTGTAGCGCACCGAGGAATGCGAATTCACCGACAGATTGCCGGATTCCACCGCCCGCGACACCCGCAGCGCCCGGGACAGGTCATCGGTCCAGATCGACCCGGACAGACCGTATTCGGTGTGGTTGGCCAGCCCGATGGCGTCGCTCTCGTCGTCGAACGGCAAAACCGTCACCACCGGCCCGAAGATCTCTTCGGTCACAGTGCGATCGGTGGGCGGCGGGGTGAGAACGGTTGGCGGAAACCAGAAACCGGGCCCGGTCGGTGCGCTGCCCCGAAACGCCACCGGTGTGCCCTCGGGCACGTAGGAGGCCACCTTCTCCCAGTGCGGGCGGGAAACCAGGGGGCCCATGTCGGTGTCGCGCGACACCGGGTCTCCCACCACGACGCCCTTGACAGCCGGTTCGAGCAGCTCCATGAATCGGTCATAAACGCTGCGCTGCACCAGGATTCGGCTGCGGGCGCAGCAATCCTGGCCGGCGTTGTCAAAGACACCGCCCGGCGCGGTCGCGGCAGCACGCGCCAGGTCGCAGTCGGCGAATACGATGTTGGCGCTCTTGCCGCCCAACTCCAGGGTCACCCGCTTCACCCGCGCCGCGGCGCCGGCCATCACCTTCTTGCCAACTTCGGTGGACCCGGTGAACACCACCTTGCGGACGTCGGGATGGGTGACAAACCGCTCCCCCACCACCGATCCCCGGCCGGGCAGTACCTGCAACAGGTCCGGCTCAAGCCCGGCTTCGACGGCCAGCTCACCGAGCCGGATGGTGGTCAGCGGCGTCCATTCGGCGGGCTTGACCAGGACCGCGTTGCCGGCGGCCAGCGCCGGCGCTATCCCCCACATGGCGATCACCATCGGAAAGTTCCAGGGCGTGATCACCCCGACCACACCCAGCGGCTCGTTGAAGGTGACGTCGATTCCGCCGGCGACGGGAATCTGATTGCCGGACAGACGTTCCGGGCTCGCGGCATAGTACTGCAGCACGTCGCGGACGTTGCCGGCCTCCCACTCGGCCGAGCCGATCGGGTGGCCGGAGTTAGCAACCTCCAGCGCGGCAAGTTCACCGACGTGGGCATCGACGACAGCGGCGAAGGCACGGAGGGCGGCGGCTCGTTCGGCCGGTGCCAGCCGTGCCCAGCGGCGCTGTGCGGACTTCGCCCGCGCCACAGCGTCGTCGACGCCCGCCACGTCGACGTGTTCAACCGTCCGCAGCACTTCCTCGGTCGCGGGATTGATCAGCTCGGTGGCGGTCATCGGTGTGCGTGCGATCGGGCGGCGTCGATGAGGGCGGTGAACAGCCGCAGGTCGTCGAGCGACTTCTCCGGATGCCATTGCACCGCAAGCACAAAGGTGTCCCCGGGCAGCTCCACCGCCTCGACCACCCCGTCGGCGTCCCAGGCACCGACCACCAAGCCCTCGCCGACCTTGTCGATGGCCTGGTGGTGATAACAGGGCACATCGGCGGTGTCACCGAGCAACGCGGCCACCCGGGTGCCCGACACGGTGCGCACCGGCAACCTGCTGAAGACCCCGTTGCCGGCGCGATGCCCACAATGGCCGATCACCTCCGGCAGGTCCTGGTGCAGGGTGCCGCCGAACGCGACGTTGAGCAGTTGCGCGCCGCGGCAAATGCCCAGGACGGGTAGCCGCCGCTGCAGCGCGCCCCGCAACAGGGCGAATTCCCACGCGTCCCGGTCACCCCGGGGCCGGTCGGTGGTGGGGTGTGGTTGCTGACCGTAGGCGGCGGGGTCCAGGTCGTACCCGCCGGTGATCACCAGCGCGTCCAGGCTGTCCAGCAGCCGCTCGACCGTGTCGGCGGCTTCCGGTTGCGGCGGCAGCAGTACCGGGATGCCGCCGGCCAGCACCACGCCCTCGAAGTAGTCGGCGGGCAAGTAGGCCGCCGGAATGTCCCAGACCCCGGTCCGAACCTGCTCGAGATACATCGTCAACCCCACGACGACGCTGCTAGAGGCGTTCAAAACTCCGAATCCTCTCCCAGTCGGTGACCGCGGCGTTGAATGCCGTCAGTTCCACACGCGCGTTGTTCAGATAGTGGGCAACCACGTCGTCGCCGAAGGCGGCGTGAGCCAGCTCCGACGACCCGAACACCTTGGCGGATTCGGCCAGGGTGGTCGGCAACCGCTCGACATCGCCGGCCTGGTAGGCGTTACCGGCGTAGGGCTCACCCAGTTCGAGTCCCTGTTCGACACCGTACAGACCTCCGGCGATCACCGCCGCCACCGCCAGGTACTGGTTGACGTCGCCGCCGGGTACCCGGCATTCGACCCGGATGCTGCTTCCGTGTCCGACGACCCGCAACGCACAGGTCCGATTGTCCAGACCCCACGCCACCGCGGTGGGCGCGAAACTGCCCTCGGCAAATCGCTTGTAGGAGTTGATGTTCGGCGCGAAGAACAGCGTCAGTTCGCGCAGGCCGGCCAGCAGGCCGGCCACGAAGCTGCGGAAGGTCGCCGACATGCCGTGCGGCTGGTCGGCGTCGGCGAACACCGCCGTGCCGTCGGCATCCCGAAGCGACAGATGAATGTGACAGCTATTACCTTCGCGTTCATCGTATTTCGCCATGAAGGTCAGGCTCTTGCCGTGCTGGTCGGCGATCTCTTTGGCGCCGTTCTTATAGATGGCGTGGTTGTCGCAGGTGATCAGCGCTTCGTCGTAACGGAAGCCGATCTCCTGCTGGCCGTTGTTGCATTCGCCCTTGATCGCTTCCACGCGCAGGCCCGCACCCTGCATGCCCAGCCGGATGTCGCGCAGCAGAGGCTCCATCCGCGACGAGGCCATGATCGCGTAGTCGATGTTGTAATCGCTGGCCGGAGTCATGTCCCGGTAAGCGCTGGCCCAGGCTTGGCGATAGGACTGGTCGAACACGATGAATTCCAGCTCAGTGGCGACATCGGCCGTCAGCCCGCGGTCTCGCAGCCGGTCCAGCTGGCGGCGCAGGATGGCCCGCGGTGACACCGCGACCGGTTTTCCGTCGGCCCAGGACAGGTCGGAGATCACCAGAGCGGTGCCCGGCTGCCAGGGAATGCGCCGCAGCGTGCTCAGGTCGGGCGTCATCACCATGTCGCCGTAGCCGGTTTCCCAGTTCGACATCGCATAGCCGGGCACGGTGTTCACGTCGACGTCCACCGCCAGCAGGTAGCTGCAGCACTCGGCGCCGTGCGCGGCCACCTGGTCGACGAAGAAGGCCCCGGATACCCGTTTGCCTACCAGGCGGCCTTGCATGTCGGTGAACGCGACCACCACGGTGTCGACCTCGCCGGCCGCGACCAGGTGTTCCAGGTCGGCCCGCGAGAGCAGTCCAGACATGAGCGCCGTTACCAGCCGCTGGTGCGCAGCACGATCTCGGTTGCCAGCTGCGCCGTCGACTCGTGTGCGTTGCGGCGTCCGAGCAGATCGACCACCCGGTAGTCACCGAAGACGAACCGCTGGCCTTCCCGGGCCGCCTCCCGTGCGGCCGGGGAGCTGACCAGGACGGTGGTCGCGATCTCCACCGGCGGGCAGTTGTCGTCGCGAATCGCGCCGGTCGGGTCGGGTACCCGCGGATGGGCGCGGTCGATGGCGACCAGGCCGGCGAACCGGCCCAGTTTGGTCGCTGCGAGTTTCCAGGCCAGGTCGGCGCTGTCCCGGTCGCCGACCACCACCGCCCAGGAGATGCCCAGCGAGTCCAGCAGTCCGATCACCGATTTGGCGGTCAGCCGCGGGTCGGCGCCGACGACGACGGTGCGCAGCGATGCGTTGTGCAGGCGTTGGCAGAGTGCGTCATACGCGCCGGGCGGGCGTTGCTCGGCCGCTAGCAGGACGACGACGGTGCCATTTTCCGGCCCGGACACTGCCACCGGGACCGCGAATCCTTCGAGCGTCGTCATCAAGTTGGGCACTCCCGAAAAGTTACCGCAGTTTGGCCGGTTGCGTGTGCCCGAACATCGGCGGACGGATCACCTCAGGGCAGGGTGAGGATCTCGGCGCCGGTGTCGGTGACCAACAGCGTGTGTTCGAACTGTGCGGTCCACTTGCGGTCCCGGGTGACCACCGTCCAGCCGTCGTCCCAGATTTCGTAGTCCAGCCCACCCAGATTGATCATCGGCTCGATGGTGAAGGTCATGCCCGGCTGGATGATGGTCTCGACGGCGGGCTGGTCGTAGTGCAGGACCACCAGACCGTTGTGGAACGTGGTGCCGATGCCGTGGCCGGTGAAATCGCGAACAACGTTGTAGCCGAACCGGTTTGCGTACGCCTCGATGACGCGGCCGATCACCGACAGCGCGCGTCCCGGCTTGACGGCTTTGATGGCACGCATGGTGGCCTCGTGGGTGCGTTCCACCAGCAACCGGTGCTCTTCGGAGACGTCCCCGGCCAAGAAGGTCGCGTTGGTGTCGCCGTGCACGCCGTTGATGTAGGCGGTGACGTCGATGTTGACGATGTCGCCGTCTTCGATCACGGTCGAGTCGGGGATGCCGTGGCAGATGACCTCGTTGACCGAAGTGCAGCACGATTTGGGAAAACCCTTGTAGCCCAGCGTCGATGGATAGGCGCCATTATCGACCATGTACTCGTGTGCGATCCGGTCGAGTTGGTCGGTGGTGACGCCGGGTGCGACAGCCTTGCCGGCCTCCTGCAGCGCGCGGGCCGCGATCCGGCCGGCCACCCGCATCTTCTCGATAACCTCGGGCTCCTGCACCCATGGCTCGCTGCCCTCTTTGGCGGTCGGCTTGCCGACGTATTCCGGTCGCGCGATCCACTTGGGCACCGGCAGCGTCGGGGACAGCACGCCGGGAGAAAGCGCGGTACGAGCAGGCATGGCAGACAGCTTAGCGATTCGGGCTGCTTACCTGCGCTCAGAACCGGGGACGGCGCAGCAGCGCACGGCGCGGCCCGCGGATGATCACCGAGCCGAACACCACCTGGCCGGTCAGGATCACGTGGGGATTGCCCTCGGCCGGCGGGTCTTTGCGGCGGTCGCTGGCGCTGCCCACGTAGGCCTCGACGTCGTCGATCGAGGCGCTGGCCCCCTCGGGCAACCGCAGATCCAGCGAGCCGAACTTCATGTCGATCTCGATGACCACGACCGGCCCGGCGAACCGCGCCTTGGTCAGGTCCAGGTCGATGTTGCCGAATCGCCGGACCAGCGACAACCGGGTGGGCACCGTCCATTCGCCGTGACGCTTGAGGGAACCCGCCCAGCCGCGCAGTTCCACCCGGTCGGTCGCGGAGGTGACGATCGCACCCGGCCCGGGCAGGTCGCTGACCAAGCCGTCCAGCTCATCACGGGTCCGGGCGAAGGAGACCCCGCGCGAGCGCTGCTCGAACTCGTCGATGTCGATCAAGCCGAGTGCCAGCGCGTTGTTCAGTCGCCGCATGGTCCCGTTGCGGTCGGCGTCCGACACCCGCATCGACACCATGTCCCCGCCGGACTCAGTCATCGCGGCCCCCGGAAGCTCACTCTCGCAACTTACCGCGACCCGATCACCGAGGCCGCCTCAAGCCAGGTAGCCCGGGGGGAGGGAGTCGAACATCACCTTGGTCATCCGGACCGCGTATTCCGAGCTGCCGCCCCCGACGATGAGCGCGGCGAACGCCAGGTCACCGCGGTACCCGGCGAACCAGGAGTGCGACCCACCGGCGAACTCGGCCTCCACCGTCTTGCCGTACACCTCGCCGCAGCCGGCGATGTCCTTTGCGGTGCCGTTGGTGACCACCAGCCGCATCATCGGCCGCAGCGCCTCGACCATTTTCGGGCTGATCGGGGTGTTGTCGCCGGCGACTGCGGTCGGCCGGCCGACGATCAGTTGCGGCACCGGGGTTTTGCCTGCGGCGACCGTGGCCGCCACCAGCGCCATGCCGAACGGGCTGGCCAGCACGCGGCCCTGGCCGAAGCCGTCCTCGGTGCGCTCAGTCAGATCTACCGTGGGCGGCACCGAGCCGGTCACCGTCGTAATGCCCTCGACCTGGTAGTCCAGGCCGATGCCGTACCGGCTGGCGGCCTGGGTGAGACCGCGCGGCGGCAACTTGCTACTCAGCTCGGCGAAGGTGGTATTGCACGAGCTCGCGAACGCCCGCGACAACGGCACCACACCGAGGTCGAAGCCGCCGTAGTTCGGGATGGTGCGGTGGCCGATGTCGAGGTGCCCGGGGCAGCCCAGCATCGTGTTCGGGGTGGCCATGTCCCGTTCGACGGCGGCGCCCGCGGTCACCATCTTGAATGTTGACCCGGGCGGGTAGAGGCCGGTGGTGGCCAGCAGGCCCTCGGAGTTGGCGCCGGCGTTCTGGGCGACCGCCAGGATCTCCCCGGTCGACGGCTTGATCACGACCAGCATCGCTTTGCCGCCCCGGGTGTCGACCGCATGCTGAGCGGCGTCTTGCACGGCCCGGTCCAGCGTGATCGACACCGACGGCGCCGGTGAACCCTCGACCTCGTGCAGGACGGCGACGTCGACGCCGTTCTGATTGGTGCTGACGATGCGCCATCCGGCCTGGCCGTCCAGCTGATCGACCACCGCCTTCTTGACTTCCGCCATGACCGCCGGCGCGAAGTGCGGATCTGTGGGGAGCAGTTCGGCTTGTGGGGTGATCACCACACCGGGCAGCGTGCCGATGGCCGGGAAGACTTTGTTGCTGTCGTCGGGCAGCAGCGTCACCAGATCGACCGGCTTGGTCGTCGAGCTGGCCATTTCGGCCAGCAGTTGCGGGTCGTTCAGGGTGTCGTTGAACGGCCGCAGCGCGTCCACGACGGCGTGTGCGGTTTCGATCAGGGCGGGTCCGGCCTGGCCGGCGTCCAGCGCGTAGTGGTAGATGTAGCCGGGCGCCAGCACGTCGGAGCCGCCCAACTCGTTCACCGAGGCCCGCCGCGGCTGGTCGGCGCGCAGCGCGAACGTCTGGTGCTCACCCAGCTTGGGGTGCAGCCCGGTGGTCGCCCATCGGACCTGCCAGTGTCCCTCGTCGCGGGCCATCTTCAGCTGCCCGTCGTAGGTCCAGGTCCGGTTCTTCGGCAGGTGCCAGGTGAAGCGGTAGGCGACGGTGCCGGTGTCCTCGGCGTACTTAGAGCTCAGCACCTGCGCGTCGAGATGGGTGGCCTGCAGGCCGGCCCAGGCGGCGTTGAGCGCTTCGCGGGCGTCGTTGGGGCTGTCGCTGAGCTGCGCGGCCGTCGCGGTGTCGCCGACGGACAGCGCAGCGAAGAACTTCTCCGCCGTCGGGCCGGGCCCTTCGGGCTTGGGGGTGCAGCCAGGCAGCGCGATCACCGCGACCAGCAACAAGCCTGTGACAGATGAGGCCAAAGTTCTTCTAGTTACCATCGTTACTGATGTTATGAACAGATGCCGTCACCGCATCGCCGACACACCGAGATCGAACCGTGACGCGCGCGGGTCGGACAGTGCTAGTCCAGCTGTGCTAGTCCAACAAAACCGTGGCGAAAGTCCCGACTTCCTTGAATCCCACCCGCGCATAGGCGGCGCGGGCCACCGCATTGAAGTCGTTGACGTAGAGGCTGGCGATCCGCCCGCTGCCGACGATGACCGCGGCCAGCGTCGCCGTGCCCGCGGTGCCGATGCCCAGCCCGCGCCGCTCGGGGTGCACCCACACCCCTTGGATCTGCCCGACGGACGGCGACTGCGAGCCCACCTCGGCCTTGAAGACCACCTGGCCCTGTTCGAAACGGGCCCAGGCCCGCCCGGCCGCGATGAGGCTGGCCACCCGGCGGCGGTAGCCCCGCCCGCCGTCACCGACTCGCGGGTCGACGCCGACTTCACCGATGAACATGTCCACGGCGGCCACCAGGTAGGCGTCGAGTTCCTCGGGCCGTACCTGGCGCACCTCGGTGTCGAGCGCACAGCTCGGGTGGGAGTTGAGCGCCATCAGCGGTTGGTTGTCGCGCACGTCCCGCGCCGGCCCCCAGGCGGGTTCCAGCCGCTGCCACATGGGCAGCACCAGGTCGGCCCGACCGACCAATGACGAGCAGCGGCGCGCCGTGCTCTTGGCCTCGTCGGCGAACGCCCTCAGGTCGATCAGGTTGCCGCGCAGCGGAATCAGGTTCGCGCCGGCGAAGCACAGCGATTCCTCGGCACCGCGTACCGTCCACAGTTCGCCGCCGATCGAATTGGGTTCGACGCCGTAATCGGCGACGCGCGCGGCGACCATGCACGATTCGACGGGGTTGTCGCCCAGCACCTTCCACACGGTGGCGGCGTCACGCACCACCGATACCCGTCGCTCGCCGACAAGGCGCAAGATGGGCGGAGCCGACATCGGGAAACTCTCTGTGGTGCGAACCGAGGGCCAGTGAGCTGTGGCCCTATCAGCTTACGGTCACAATAGGCGAACCGCTTGCTGCCGTCCCCGGATCCGTTTCCGATTCCTCACCCATTTGCTCGGCGAGCCGCATGGCTTCCTCGATCAGCGTCTCGACGATCTGCGCCTCGGGCACGGTCTTGATCACTTCGCCCTTGACGAAGATCTGGCCCTTGCCGTTGCCGGAGGCGACGCCGAGGTCAGCCTCGCGCGCCTCGCCGGGGCCGTTGACGACGCAACCCATCACGGCCACCCGCAACGGGACGTCCAGGCCGTCCAGACCGGCGGTCACTTCGTTGGCCAGCGTGTAGACATCCACCTGGGCGCGCCCGCAGGACGGACAGGACACGATCTCGAGCGACCGCGGCCGCAGGTTGAGCGACTCGAGGATCTGGGTGCCGACTTTCACTTCCTCGACCGGAGGTGCGGACAGGGACACCCTGATGGTGTCGCCGATCCCGCGCGACAGCAACGCACCGAAGGCGACGGCGGACTTGATCGTCCCCTGGAAAGCCGGGCCGGCCTCGGTGACGCCGAGGTGCAGCGGGTAGTCGCACTGTGCGGCCAGTTGCTCGTAGGCGGCGACCATGACCACGGGGTCGTTGTGCTTGACGCTGATCTTGATGTTGCCGAAGCCGTGTTCCTCGAAGAGCGAGGCCTCCCACAGCGCCGACTCGACCAGCGCTTCGGGGGTGGCCTTGCCGTACTTCTGCATGAACCGCTTGTCCAGCGATCCCGCGTTGACGCCGATGCGGATGGGGATGCCCGCGGCGCCGGCGGCCTTGGCGACTTCGCCGACCCGGCCGTCGAATTCCTTGATGTTGCCCGGGTTGACGCGCACCGCGGCGCACCCGGCGTCGATGGCGGCGAAAATATATTTCGGCTGGAAGTGGATGTCGGCGATGACGGGGATCTGGCTGTGCCGCGCGATCTCGCCGAGCGCGTCGGCGTCCTCCTGCCGGGGGCAGGCCACTCTGACAATGTCACAACCCGCCGCAGTCAATTCCGCGATCTGCTGCAGGGTCGAGTTGACGTCATGCGTCTTGGTGGTGCACATCGATTGCACCGAAATCGGATAGTCGCTGCCGACCCCGACGTCGCGAACCATCAGCTGACGGGTGGTTCGCCGAGGGGCCAGCGTGGGCGCCGGAGATTGCGGCATGCCCAGGCCAACGGTCACTTCTTTTTCGCCTTCTCTCTCTATTGGAAGAGCCGGATCGGGTTGACCAGGTCAGCGGTGACGGTCAACAGCATGTAGCCGACCACGAAGATCAGCACCACATAGGTCGCCGGCATCAGTTTGAGGTAGTTCACCGGCGCCGCCGCCACCTTGCCGCGTGCCGAACGGATCATGTTGCGCACCTTCTCGAACAGCGCAACAGCAATGTGGCCGCCATCAAAAGGCAGTAACGGCAGCAGGTTGATGGCGCCGAGGATCAGATTCAGCTGCGCCAGGAAGAACCAGAACGCCACCCACAGGCCGTGGTCGACGGTGTCGCCGCCGATGATGCTGGCGCCGACCACGCTCATCGGCGTCTGCGGGTCACGCTCGCCGCCGCCGATCGCGTTGAACAACGCCCCGACCTTGGTCGGGATGGCGGCCAGCGACTTGCCGACCTCGACGGTCAGCTGGCCGGCGAACGCGAGGGTGCCCGGCACGGCCGTGAGCGCGTTGTACTGGGTCGGCTCGTTGCGCGGTGCGCCCACGCCGATGGCGCCGACGGTGGCGGGCTGAACCTGGTTGCCCTGGCCGGTGGGGATGTAGCGCCGGGTGCTTTCGACGGTGACGCTGGTGGTGATGGTCTTGCCGTCCCGCTCGACGACCACCGGAACGGTGCCGTGCAGCTTGCGCACCGCCGTCGCCATCTGCTCGAACGTGGAGACCGGGGTGTCGCCCACCTTGACGACGACGTCACCGACCCGGATCCCGGCGAGTGCGGCAGGGCCCTGGCCGTTGCACTTGTCGAGCTTGCCCTGCGAGACCTCCTGCGCGACACACCCGGTTTCGCCGACGATCGCCTTGTTAGACGGGTGCAGGTTGGGCAGGCCCCAGATCAGGGCGATCGCGTAGAGCAGCACCAGGCAGATGACGAAGTTCATCCCCGGGCCGGCGAACAGCACCGCGACCCGCTTCCACGTCGCCTGCTTGTACATGGCCCGGTCTTGCTCGTCGGGCGCGAGCTCTTCGACCGGCGTCATGCCGGCGATGTCGCAGAAGCCGCCCGCAGGGATGGCCTTGATGCCGTACTGGGTTTCCCCGCGCCGGGTGGACCACAGCGTGGGACCGAACCCGACGAAGTAACGCCGCACCTTCATTCCGGTGGCCCGCGCCGCCCACATGTGGCCGCATTCGTGCAGCGCGACCGAGATGAGGATGGCAAGTGCGAACAGCACAATGCCGATAACGAACATCATCAGCCTGTTACGACCTTTCTTACGCCAAGCCGGAAACTCTGACCGGCGCCGAGCCAGCGGTAGCGACCGCGCGTTGCGCTCGCTCACGGGCCCAGCGCTGCGCCTCGAGTACCTCATCCACGGTAGCGGGTGGAACGGCCCATTGGTCGGCGCCGTGCAGCACGTCGGCAATGGTGGCGACAATCGCCGGGAATCGGAGCCGGCCCTCGAGGAAGGCCTGCGCCGCCTCCTCGTTGACCGCGTTGTACACCGCCGTCAGGCAGCCACCGGCCTCGCCGGCGTGCCGAGCGAGCTCGACGGCCGGGAACACATTGCTGTCCAACGGCTCGAATTCCCAGCTGGAGGCGGTGCTGAAGTCGCAGGCCAGGGCGGCTCCGGCGACCCGGCGCGGCCAGCCCAGCGCTAGCGAGATCGGCAGCTTCATGTCCGGCGGGCTGGCTTGCGCGATCGTCGACCCGTCGTTGAAGGTCACCATCGAGTGGACGATCGACTGGGGGTGCACAACGACCTCGATGCGGTCATAAGCGATGCCGAACAACAGGTGGGTTTCGATGAGCTCGAGGCCCTTGTTGACCAGCGACGCCGAGTTCAGCGTGTTCATCGGCCCCATCGACCAGGTGGGATGCGCGCCGGCCTGTTCCGGGGTGACGTGTTCGAGGTCGGCCGCTGACCAGCCGCGGAACGGACCTCCCGAGGCGGTCAGCACCAGTTTGTCGACCTCGTCGGCGGCGCCGCTACGCAGGCACTGCGCCAGCGCGGAGTGCTCGGAGTCGACGGGCACGATCTGTCCCGGGCGCGCCGCCCGCAGCACCAGCGGGCCGCCGGCAACGAGTGACTCCTTGTTGGCCAGCGCCAGCCGGGCCCCGGATTCCAGCGCGGCCAGCGTCGGCCGCAACCCCAGCGCACCCACCAAGGCGTTCAGCACGACGTCCGCCTCGGTCTCCTGCACCAGCCGGGTGACGGCATCTGGGCCCGTGAAGGGGATGTCACCGGCCCGCTCGGCGGCATCGGCGTCTGCAACCGCGACATTGGTCACGCCCGTGGCGGCGCGCTGCTGCAGCAAGGTGTCGAGGTTACTTCCGCCGGCGGCGAGTCCGACGACCTCGAAGCGGTCCGGGTTTGCCGCGATGACCTCAAGGGCCTGGGTACCGATCGAGCCGGTGCTGCCCAGCACCAGCACTCGCACCCGACCTTCGGCGGCCCCTTCACCGGACATAGTCACCCACCCATTGTGCCGCTTTTTGCTTTTCGGACCCATCCGCAACCTGCCTCGCTCCGAATGACTCAGTGCAGGGGCGACGGCCGTCGTCTCAAAACCATTCTGGTGCAAAGGAATTGGAGAGATGAACACACATGCCAAGACAATCGCCGCGGCGGCGCTGGCAGCGCTGGCGCTCGCGGGGTGCTCGAGCGGCAAACCCGCGGCGCAGGTGAGCCCCGCGGCGGCGCCCAGCATGAACGCCACGGCAGCACCCAGCCCCGCCAAAGCGGATCCGGCCGCCGACCTGATCGGCCCGGGTTGCTCGGAGTACGCCGCGCAGAACCCCACCGGCCCGGGATCGGTCACCGGCATGGCGCAGGACCCGGTAGCCACCGCGGCGTCGAACAACCCGATGCTGACCACGCTGACCTCGGCGTTGTCCGGCAAGCTCAATCCGCAGGTGAACCTGGTCGACACTCTCAACAGCGGCCAGTACACGGTGTTCGCACCCACCAACGCCGCGTTCGACAAGCTCCCGGCGGCCACCATCGACCAACTCAAGACCGACGCCAAGCTGCTGAACAGCATTCTGACTTACCACGTCGTCTCGGGTCAGGCGAGCCCGGCCAAGGTTCCCGGCACCCACAAGACGCTGCAGGGCGCGGATGTCACCGTGACCGGCGCCGGCAACGACCTGAAGGTCAACACCGCGGGCCTGGTGTGCGGAGGGGTGCACACCGCCAACGCGACGGTGTACATGATCGACACGGTGCTGATGCCGCCCGGTCAATGAAGGTTTGCCGTTTCGGCGTCGGAGCAAAGGCAGCCCACTTCCGAGTGGGCTGCCTTTGTTTTGGCCGGCCGCTGAACCAATCCGGGGCCGGTGCCGTGACGAATAACTGACATGTGGACTCTTGCGTTGATCGGATTTCTCGGCGGCCTCATCACCGGAATATCGCCGTGCATCCTGCCGGTGCTGCCGGTGATCTTCTTCTCCGGCGCAAATAGCACTGCGCCAACACAATCCGACGGCGCGGTAGCGGTTCAGACCAAGCCGACCCGGACGGCCGCATCGCGGCCCTACCGGGTGATCGGCGGCTTGGTGCTCAGCTTCAGTGTGGTGACCCTGCTCGGGTCCGCCATGCTGTCCGCGCTGCACCTACCGCAAGACGCCATTCGCTGGGTGGCCCTGCTGGCGTTGGTCGCAATCGGCCTCGGCTTGATCTTCCCGCGCTTCGAGCAACTTCTCGAGCGGCCGTTCTCGCGTATCCCGCAGAAGCAAATAGTCACTCGCGGCGACGGTTTCGGGCTCGGCCTGGCGCTCGGGGTGCTGTACGTTCCGTGCGCGGGACCGGTGCTGGCCGCAATCGTGGTCGCCGGCGCCACCGCGAAGATCGGCGTCGGAACCGTCGTGCTCACCGGCACGTTCGCGGTGGGCGCCGCGTTGCCGCTGCTGTTCTTCGCGCTCGCCGGGCAACGGGTGGCACAGCGCGTCAGCGCATTTCGTCGTCGCCAACGCGAGATCCGGATCGGCGCGGGACTCGTCACGATCCTGTTGGCGGTCGCGCTGGTGTTCAACCTGCCGGCCGCGCTGCAACGTGCCATCCCCGATTACACGGCATCGCTACAGGACAGGGTCGGCGGCACCGAACCGATCCGGCAACAGCTGGGTGGCATCGTCACCGACCAGAACGTGCAGCTGTCGAACTGCAGTAACGGCGGTACCCGGCTCGAAAATTGCGGCGCCGCACCGGATCTGCGGGGCATCACCGGCTGGCTCAACACACCGGGCGGGCAGCCTGTGGTGTTGAATGCGTTGCGCGGCAAGGTGGTGCTGATCGACTTCTGGGCCTATTCCTGCATCAACTGCCAACGCGCCATCCCGCATGTCGTCGGCTGGTATCAGGCCTACCACGACCGTGGACTGGAAGTCATCGGCGTGCACACTCCCGAGTACGCGTTCGAGAAAGTGCCGGAGAACGTCGCCAAGGGTGCGGCCGACCTGGGCATCAAATACCCAGTCGCACTGGACAACAACTATTCGACGTGGACGAACTACCGCAACAGCTACTGGCCCGCGGAATACCTGATCGACGCCAGCGGCACCGTGCGCCACCTCCAGTTCGGCGAGGGGGACTACGACGCCACCGAAGCTCTGATCCGGCAGTTGCTCTCAGACGCCAAGCCCGGCACCCAACTCCCGGCCCCGGTGGACGCGCCGGACCTGACGCCGAAGACGTTCACCACCGCCGAGACCTACTTCGCCGTCGGCAAGGCATTGAACTACGGCGGCGGCGGTGTGTATGACGAAGGATCGGCAACGTTCCGCTACCCGCCCACCCTGGCGTCGGACAGCTTCGCCTTGACCGGTCCCTGGTCGCTGGACTACCAGGGCGCGACGGCGGCCGGGGAGGACTCGGCGGTCAAGCTCAACTACCACGCCAAGGACGTCTATGTCGTCGTCGGCGGCACTGGCACCCTCACGGTGCTGCGCAACGGCAAGCCCACCGTGCTCCCGATCAGCGGACCGCCGACGTCGCACCAGATCGTCGCCGACACTGCGCAGTCGGCCGGGACCATCGAGGTGCGGCCGAGCAAGGGATTGCAGCTTTTTTCGTTCACCTACGGCTGAGACCCGTCCGGAATCCGATCCGCTCCGAATCAGCAATGTCGGGGACAGCCAGCACTCAATGAGGAGAACGACATGAAAGCTCGAAGCTCGATTGCAAGAACCGGTTTCACCGCCGCGCTGATGGCCGGCGGGGTGGCCTTCGGTGTGGCCCTGGCCCCCACCGCTGCGGCCAGTGACCTGGTGGGCCCCGGTTGCGCGGACTACGCAGCCACCAACCCGAGCGGACCGGCATCCGTGCAAGGCATGTCGCAGGTGCCGGTTACCGAGGCCGCGGCCAACAACCCGATGCTGACCACGTTGACCTCGGCCCTGTCAGGCAAACTCAACCCGCAGGTGAACCTCGTCGACACCCTCAACAGCGGCCAGTACACGGTGTTCGCACCCACCGACGCCGCGTTCAACAAGCTGCCGCCGGCCACGATCGAGCAGCTCAAGACGGATTCGGCGCTGCTGAACAACATCCTCACCTACCACGTCGTGTCGGGCCAGGCCAGCCCGGCCCGGGTGTTGGGCACGCACAAGACCCTGCAGGGCGGCACCGTCACGGTGACCGGCCAGGGCAACAACATCAGGGTGAACAACGCCGGCCTGGTCTGCGGCGGAGTGTCTACGGCCAACGCGCAGGTGTACATGATCGACACGGTGCTGATGCCGCCCGCGTAACCGGTCACGGCGATTCCCCCGGGTGCTGACCTGCCCCGGGGGAATCTGCCTGTGCCAGAATGAGGCAGTCCGAGTCCAGTCCGAGCGGAGGATCCCCGTGCCCAGTACCGAGGTGGAACGCTTCACCGGCGACGTCGACGAAGCCGAAGTGCCGTCCGCGCAGTGGGGATGGAGCAGGATCAACTACCGCACCTGGTACGGCGTGGGCATCTTCGCGGTCATCTTCCTGCTGGCGATGCTGCACGGCAACCACGTCGGGCACGTCGAGGACTGGTTCCTGATCGGATTCGCCGCGCTCACATTGTTCGTCCTGGTGCGCGACATCTGGGGCCGTCGGCGCGGCTGGTTGCGCTAACGCTCAGCCCTGACGCGTCTTGGCCTTGCGGCCGAACCGGCTGATGACGATCGCGGCCGTCACCACGGCGCCCGCCATCACCAACCACGGCCAGCCGCCATGCTGGTGCACCCAACCCGCGAGCGTGCCCTGTAACCGCCCGGCCGCCATTATCAAGGGATCCCGCGGGTCGCCGTTCGCGTGGAACAGCCGTATCTCGTAGAGGCCGTAGTAGCCGACGTAGCCCCCGACCAGCACCAACAAGGCTCCGCTGACCCGGTTGACCAGCGCCAGCACCGACCGCATGCGGTCGATCAGCGCGGAGCCCGCCGTAGCCACCGAAATGGCGAGGGCACCCACGACGAGCGTCAAGCCGCCGATGTAGGCGGCATAGACGGTGATCCTGTCGAGTATCGTGCCGCCCCGCAACCCAGCGCCGGTGACCGCCAAAAATGGGCCGACCGTGCACGACAGCGAGGCGATCGCGTAACTGATGCCATAGCCGTACATGGAGCTCAGGCGCGCGGTCGGCGCCCAGCGGGGGCCGAACGGCTTCAGCGCCGTAATCTCGCGACCGGCTAGCAGCCACCCGCCAAGCAAGATGAGCAGGCCACCGATCAGCACCGTCACGAACGGCAGGTATCGCTGTACCGAAGAGGCCGCCGAGATGGTCAGCGCTCCGAACGCACCGAAGACCGTGACGAACCCCAGCGCCATTCCCAGCGTTGCCGCCAAGGCGCGCCCGATCGCAGTTACCGGCGCCGTGCGCTGCCCGCGAACCACCAGAACCAGGTAGGCGGGCAGCATCGCAAATCCGCACGGGTTCAGCGCGGCAACCAGTCCGGCGGCGAACGCCAACCCAATCAGGGGCTGATTCAACGTCAGGACAGCGCGGCGACCCGGCCGGCCAGCTCCTGCTGCGACATGGCCGAGGTGGTGTTGTTGACGAAAGTGGAGGTGCCGTCGGCGCGGTAGAACACCCAGGCCGGTTGCCACGGCACGTTGTAGCGCGCCCAGATCGCACCGTCCGCGTCGTTGAGGTTGGTGAAATTCAGGCCGTATTTGGCGACGAAGCCCTGCATCTGGCCGACGTCCGAATGTGCGGCTATACCAACGAAAGTCACACCCGGGTTGGCGGCCGCCACCTGGCTCAATCCGGGCGCCTCAGCATTGCAGAACGGGCAGAACGGCGTCCAAAACCACAGCACCGACGGTTTGCCCTGCAGCGTGGCGCCGTTGAACGGTGCGCCGCTGAGGGTGGTCGCGGTGAAATTCAGGCGTTCGTCTGCCGCGTCCGCGCGCGGTGCCGTGCCCAGTCCGAGCAAGAGCACGGTGGCGATCGCGATCGTTATATACGTCTTGAGCGGGGAGAACAGTTTCATGGCACACCTCATTCGCTGGCATTTGCCTGATCACGTATTGCCCGCTGAGCATGGTTCAACACCTGTGCGCGTGGCGCCTGGATGTGCCGTCAGTCGCGCGTGGCCTCGAGATTGAAAATCTGCAGGGGTTTACTTGAACTTTGGCTGCAGATTTTCAGTCTGGGCGGGAACGGTCTAGCCTTCGGCGGCCAGCTGTCCACACGCTCAAGCCGAACGGCCTGTGCTCCAGCTACCCGCCTTCGGCGGCCAGCTGTCCACAGGCTCAAGCCGAACGGCCTGTGCTCCAGCTACCCGCCTTCGGCGGCCAGCTGTCCACAGGCCGCGCTGATCTCCCGGCCGCGCGTGTCTCGCACCGTGCATGAAACCCCTTGCGCGCGAACACGTTTGACGAACTCACGCTCCACCGGCTTGGGGCTGGCGTCCCAGTCGCTGCCCGGCGTCGGGTTGAGCGGGATGAGGTTGACGTGCGCCAGCGGCCCCAGCGCCCGGTGCAGTCGCTTGCCCAGCAGGTCGGCCCGCCACGGTTGATCATTGACGTCGCGGATCAGCGCGTACTCGATCGACACCCGCCGGCCCGTCACGTCGGCGTAGTAGCGGGCGGCCTCGAGCACCTCACTGACCTTCCACCGGTTGTTCACCGGCACCAGTGTGTCGCGCAGCTCGTCGTCGGGTGTATGCAGCGACAGCGCCAGGGTCACGCCGAGGCGTTCGTCGGCCAGCTTACGGATCGCCGGTGCCAGCCCGACCGTCGAAACCGTCACCGACCGCGCCGAGATGCCGAAGCCGGACGGCGGCGGCTCGATGATGCGACGCACCGCGGCTACCGTCCTGGCGTAATTGGCCAGCGGCTCCCCCATCCCCATGAACACCACATTGGACAGTCGCTGCGGTTGGGGTCCGAAATCGTCTCGCAATGCCACCGCGGCGGCGCGCACCTGCTCGACGATCTCGGCGGTCGACAGATTGCGGGTCAGCCCGCCTTGGCCCGTCGCGCAGAACGGGCAGGCCATGCCACAGCCGGCCTGCGAAGAGATGCACACGGTGTTGCGCTGCGGGTAGCGCATCAACACCGACTCGACGGTGGCACCGTCGCCGGCTCGCCACAACGTCTTTCGCGTCTGGCCGGCGTCGCAGGTCACCTCGCGCACCGCGGTGAGCAGCGTCGGGAACATGGTGGTCGCGACCTGGTCGCGCACCGCGGCGGGCAAATCGGTCATCTGGTGCGGGTCGGCGATCAGCCGTCCGTAGTACTGGTGGGCGAGCTGTTTGGCCCGGAACGCCGGCAGGCCGAGCTCCGAGACGGCGGCGGCGCGGCCATCGGCATCGAGATCGGCGAGGTGCCGCGGCGGTCGCCGAACGGAGCCGCGCGGCGACGGCTCTTCGAACATCAATTGTTGAACCATTACCAGTCCAGTATCAGGGCAACAGCGTCAGAACGGTCCACGCGGCCACCGCCGAGGGCAGGATGCCGTCCAGCCGATCCATCAGACCGCCGTGGCCGGGCAGCAGCCGACCCATGTCTTTGATGCCAAGATCACGCTTGACCTGCGATTCGATCAGGTCGCCAAGCGTCGTGGTGAGCACGAACAGCAAACCCAGCAGTGCACCGACCCACCATTCCTTGCCGGCCAGGAACGTGGCGGTAAGGACGGTCGCGGTAATCCCGCACACCAGCGAACCGGCGAAACCCTCCCAGGACTTCTTCGGACTGATTCGCGGAACCATCGGATGTTTGCCGATCAGCGCCCCCACCGCGTAGCCGCCCGTGTCGGAACAGACGACCGCGATCATCATGCAGAAGACCCAGCCCGGCCCGTGTTGCGGGTCGTAGACCAGCATCGCCGCGAAGGACGCGAACAGCGGCACCCAGGCGCACAGGAAGACGGTCGCCGAGACGTCGCGCAGGTAGTTGCTGGGTGGCGGCGCGCCATCGGCACCGTGGATGTCGGGCGAGTGCTTGTCGGTCATGAACAGCCGCCAGATCATGCAGATGACGACCATCCCGCCGAACCCGGCGACCGCGCCGACGGCCCGGTACGGCCACGTCAGCCAGACGGTGACCTGGCCGCCGACCAGCAGCGGGATGACCGGGATCAGATAGCCGGCCTCGCGCAGCCGGCGCACCACCTCGTGGCTGGCCACCAAAGCGGCCATCGCGCAGTACAGCACCCAGACATGCGGCACCCACAGCAAGGTCGCAATCAGGACCGCGCCGATGCTCGCCCCGACCGCGATCGCGGCGGGCAGATCGCGGCCAGCCCGCGAGGTCTTCTTGTCTGGCTGCTGTGAGGCGTCAACCGGCTCGTCGGGCGTGCTGCCGGCGTCGGCTTCAGTAGCTGCCACGGACGTGGATGGACTCAACCGCTGGACAGGTCCTCAGACCTCCAGCAGCTCGCCTTCTTTGTGCTTGACCAGTTCGTCGATCTGGGCGACGTACTGGTGAGTGGCCTTCTCCAGGTCCTTCTCGGCGCGGCCGACCTCGTCCTCGCCGGCCTCGCCGTCCTTGCGGATGCGGTGCAATTCCTCCATCGCCTTGCGACGGATGTTGCGCACCGAAACGCGCGCGTCCTCGCCTTTGGCCTTGGCCTGCTTGACCAGGTCGCGCCGGCGCTCTTCGGTCAGCTGCGGGATGGCCACCCGGATGATGGTGCCGTCGTTGGTGGGGTTGACGCCGAGGTCGGAGTTGCGGATGGCCGTCTCGATGGCGTGCAGCTGGCTGGCCTCGTAGGGCTTGATCACCACCATGCGCGCCTCGGGCACATTGATGCTGGCCAGCTGGGTGATCGGGGTGGAGGCGCCGTAGTAATCGATGACGATCCGGTTGAACATGCCAGGGTTTGCGCGGCCGGTGCGAATGGTCGAGAGGTCGTCCCGGGCCACCGATACGGCCTTCTCCATTTTCTCCTCGGCGTCGAAGAGAGCCTCGTCTATCATCTTGCGCCGCTCCTCCTCATCGTTTGCCTCTGCATCGTCACCGCGCGCGGTTTGCGCGCCTTCCCCTCAGGTGGTGACCAGCGTCCCGATCTTCTCACCAGCGACCGCGCGGGCGATATTGCCGTCGGTCAGCAAATTGAAAACCAGGATCGGCATGCCATTGTCCATACACAGACTGAACGCGGTGGCGTCAGCCACCCGCAAGCCCCGGTCGATGACTTCGCGGTGGCTGATCGCGGTGAGCAACTCCGCTTCGGGGTTCTCGCGCGGGTCGTCAGCGAACACCCCGTCCACCGCTTTGGCCATCAGGACTACCTCGGCGCCGATCTCCAGCGCTCGCTGCGCCGCGGTGGTGTCGGTGGAGAAGTACGGCAACCCCATGCCGGCGCCGAAGATCACCACCCGGCCCTTTTCCAAGTGGCGGACCGCCCGCAACGGCAGATACGGCTCGGCGACCTGGCCCATGGTGATCGCCGTCTGAACCCGGGTCGCGATGCCTTCCTTTTCCAGAAAGTCTTGCAGCGCCAGGCTGTTCATCACGGTGCCCAGCATCCCCATGTAGTCCGAGCGGGTGCGTTCCATGCCGCGCTGCTGCAGCTGCGCCCCGCGGAAGAAGTTGCCGCCGCCGATCACGACGGCAACCTGTACGCCGCCGCGGACCACCTCAGCGATCTGCCGAGCCACCAGCGCGACGACATCGGGATCCAGTCCCACCTGTCCGCCGCCGAACATCTCTCCCCCGAGTTTGAGCAGCACCCGCGAATACTTGGACGGGGAGCCGGAAACCGAATGGGCGGGCACACCGTTGCTGCTCGTCGGCTTTGGCTCCGTCATCGATCTCCTCGCACGAGATTGCCAACCCGGCAACGACCCGGGGCGGCGCGTCTCAATCCTGCCTCATTGCCCTGCTCTGGCGTGGGCGGGGTGCACTATTGCGCGCGCATGTTTGATCCTGCGCCGGTCCGGGAATTCGCTGCGAGCGGCGGTCGACGCGGTCTTGCGAAGTTGAGGACCCGCACCGCCGCGCACTTGCCGGTCGCTCGTTCGATCGGCGTTTTTGGGCGCTCGGTACGGGTAACTGAGGAGGAAATCATGGCGGACAGCAACTCCGGACCTGCGGAAGCGGTCAAGGGCGTCGTCGAGGACGTCAAGGGCAAGGCCAAGGAGGTCATCGGGACGGTGACCGGGCGGGGCGACCTCGTCAACGAGGGTGAAGCACAGCAGGACAAGGCGGAGGCACAGCGCGACGCGGCCAAGAAGGAAGCGCAGGCCGAGGCGGCCCGCAGCGCCGCGCAGGTCGCCGAGGAACGCCAGAAGTCCAACCAATAGAAACTTGTCTCAGGATGGGCCCGGTCTGGAATCTCGGACCGGGCCCATCGAACTTTCCGGGACCGGTTCGGCCCACCCGGTCGTAACAAAACTGGAATAATCGCACGATGAGAGGGGTATTCGGACCGCTGTCGGGGGGAGCTCCGCGGAGGTGGCTACGGGTCGGGGGTGCGCGAGGTGGATGTGCTTCTGTTCACCGACGACGCCGACTTCCGGGTCACCCTGCCGGATTTGGATACCTTTGCGCTTACCGTGCGCAGCCTCCCCCTGGACACCGCACACCACGAGGCCGCCGAAGGTGCTGATGTAGCGATTGTTGACGCCCGCACCGATCCGGTGAGTGCCCGGCGGGCGTGTCGCTGGCTGACTGCCAATGCGCCCGCGGTGGCCGTGGTCGTCGTCGTTGCCCCAGCCACATTGAGCGAGGTCGATGTCGACTGGAACTACGACGACGTAGTGGTGGCCGCCGCCGGCGCGGCCGAGATGCAGGCACGCTTGCGACTGGCGGTGCAGCGGCGACGTAAGGCCATCGGCGGCACCTTGGAATTCGGTGACCTCCGACTGCACCCGGCCAGCTACACGGCGTCGTTGGCCGGACGGGACCTGGATCTGACGCTGACCGAGTTCAAATTACTCAATTTCCTCGTGCAGCACGCCGGCCGGGCGTTCAGCCGGACCCGGTTGATGCACGAGGTGTGGGGCTATGAGAGCAACGGCCGAGTCCGGACCGTCGACGTGCACGTGCGGCGACTGCGCGCCAAACTCGGTGCCGCACATGAGTCGATGGTCGACACCGTGCGCGGCGTGGGCTACATGGCAGTCTCTCCGCCGCTGCCCCGCTGGATCGTCCTCGAGCCGGTCCTGAAGCCCGCGTGGGAACCGGTCGCTCGCTGAGTCCTCAGCCGAAGACGGGCAGGGCACGCTTGCGCGCTAGCGCATCCATGCCACGTTGGATGCTGTCCTGCACCTCCCGGTACTTGGCCTCGACGTACGCGTCATCATCGGCGCGGGCGGCGTCGTTATCCAACTCGACCGGCGGCATGAAGCGAGTCCTGATCTTGGCGGGCAGCGGCAGTTGCGGCAGGGCCGCAGGCGCGATGCCCCAGGGCAGCGATATCGCCACTGGAAATACCTTTAGCCGCAGCAACTTGTCCAGCCGCAGCGCCCGCGACAGGCGATCTCCGCGGATCAACACAGGCATCGCGTCGGCCCCGCCTACGGTGGCGATCGGGACAATCGGCACCCCGGCCCGGATCGCCATCTTCACGAACCCCTTGCGACCGGCCAGGTTGGCACGGTCGCGTTCGATCCATGGGCGAAGCGAATCCACCTCCCCGCCGGGCCACAAAGCGACGTCTCGTCCCTCGGCAAGCGCGGTGGCGATCGCGTCCGGCGCCGCGGGCAACACACCCATCGCCCGAAAGTAACGACCGATTCCCGGGATGGCCATCAGCGCGTCGTGGGCGGTCCCGTGCAACGGCCGTTCGGGCCCGAAGCGCCGCCACCACTGCAGTCCCACCGTCCACGCATCCCACACGAACGGGGCACCGGAGTGGATTCCGATCAATAGCACGGGTGCCTCGCCGATGTTCTCCCAACCGTCGATCTCCATCCGGAACCAGTAATCCACCAACGCGTTCCAGAAGAACTTCTGGCGGTGCATGGTGGCCTCGTCCTGCCCTTCCAGGTCCCACTGGCCGGCCCGCTGCGCCACCCAACCGCTGATGCCTCCCTCTTGCTTCTCGCGCTTGCGCTGCATGGACGCACGGGCTTCGTCAGCTTGGCGCTGAGCTTGGTCGACAACTTCCGAGGGCCGGTGATCGCTGTGAGTCATGTGTTCTCGCATACCCAGATCACCCACACACAATTCAGATAATCTCGGCCTCACAACAGCAGCCACCCCGCGCCAAGGGCGTGGCGCGGGGTGGCTGAGGGGTTGGTCAAGCCTGGTTAGGCGTGAGCCTTAGGCCTGTTCCGGCGACTCAGGCGTTACCGGTCCGGGGACCTGGTTGGCCTGGCCGGGCACGGCGTTCGGCTGGCCCGGAGCCGGGTTGGGGTTGACCTGGTTGGGAGCCGGGTTCACCTGGCCGGGCACCGTGTTGGGCTGACCGGGCACGGTGTTCGGCAGCTGCTGGCCGGGCACCGAGTTGGGCGCCGGCAGGCTGCCCGGGCTGGTCTCCCACACCAGGACGTCCTGGACGCCGTCGTTGTAGACGACTCCGGTCGGGGCGGGACCGGTCACGTCAAAGTAAATCTTGCCGGTCGCGGTGTTGCCCTGCGTGATCGGGGCCGGGCTGAGACCCTGCGGGGTGGCCGGCACGCTGATCACCCGGTAGTTCTGGCCCTCGGCGCGGGCGTTGAAGTTGGACACGACCGGCGTCACCACACCGCTGTTGGCCTTGACGTTCACGTCGGCCTGCCACAGCTGGCCCTTCGGGGTGTAGCCAGGAATGGTGATGTTGGCCGGCTGCAGGTTGCTGACGGTGTAGTCAGTCACCAGTGGGCCGTCGACCAGAGTCTCGGGTGTGCCAAGTCCCTCAACGATGGTGGGCGCGGACGACGCAGTGGCTGCGCCGAAAAGGCTCACCGCCGCTATGCCGGCGGCGCCAAGGGCCGTCTTTGCAGTGGTTTTGGTGAACTTCACGCTGAGAATCCTCTCCGTTGGGTTTCGTTGCACGCGGTCAGCAACTCTTCATCGGGCGCTCAACCGCACGCTTTTCCGCATTGCCGCTGAATTGCAGGCTCAAACACGCGCATCTACGGGAATGCCCTTTGAACACGCCCTGACCTGCACAGACGCTCGGATTTTGATTTAAGCCACATCCCATTTCCGCCACAGCATTCACACTGGCATCAGGCGCGGCAATTCAAATTGCAGGCAAAGCTGCGAGGGAAAGGGCCGTCAGTATGTCAAGATACTTGATATGACCGAAGGTCGCGATGCCCCGCTGGGCTACCTGCTATATCGAGTGGGGGCCGTGCTGCGACCGGAGGTCTCGGCCGCATTGACCCCGCTGGGGCTCACCATCGCGGAATTCGTCTGCCTGCGGATACTCTTCCAGTCCCCTGGGTCGTCGAGCGCCGACCTGGCCCGGCGCGCCAATGTCACACCGCAGGCAATGAATACGGTGCTGCGCAAGCTGCAGGACCTAGGGGCGGTGGAGCGGCCGGCGTCGGTGTCCTCCGGCCGGGCACTGCCGGCATCGTTGACCGCCGCGGGCCGCGCGCTGTTGCAGCGCGCCGAAACCGTCGTCTTTGCCGCGGACGCCCGGTTGCTCGCCCGGTTGACCGACGCTCAGCAGCGGGAGTTCCGCCGCATGCTGGAGACGCTGGGTGCGGACTGAGCGGTCAGTCCTGGATCCGGGTCCACGGGCTGGCCTCTTCGAGCTCGAAGGCCAGTTCGAGCAGCCGCGCTTCGGCGCCGACGGCCGCCGAGAGCATCATGCCCACCGGCAGGCCGTTGGCGGACTGAGCCAGCGGCAACGAGATCGCCGGGTCGCCGGTGACGTTCTGTAGGGGCGTGAACGCCACCCAACGTGACAGCCGGTCGATGACCTGGTGGTAGTCGCTGGGATCCAGATAACCGATCTGGGGCGGCTCGGCAGCCACCGTCGGGGTCAGGACGGCGTCATAACTGGCGTACAAGGGTGCGCTCTGCCGCCGCGCGCCGCGCAGCCGCACGATCGCCCGGGGTATCCGGTGCAGGTTACGACTGGCGTGCCGAGCCAATCCCAGGGTCAGGTTGTCCAGCCGGGACGGGTCGAACGTCTTGCCAAAGGTGAGCCGGCCAGTACGCAGCTGTGCCAGCGCCAACAGACCCCAGTAGAGCACGAAGTCGTCGCCGAACGTGCTTGCCACGGGCGGGGCATCGAGGTGCTCGATGCGGTGGCCGAGTTCCTCGAGCAGGGTGGCGGTCTTCAACGTCAGGTCCGTGACTTCGGCGCTGGATTCGTAATCGACCGAACGGGTCAGCACGGCGATCTTCAGCCGCTGCTTGCCCGGCCGGCTGACATCGCCGATTGGGGGCAGCTTGCGTGCCCGGTACGCGCGTTCGGCCTCGCGGAAGAACGCGGCCGTGTCGCGCACGGAGCGGGTCACCACACCGTTGGCGACAATCACCACCGGCAGCCGGCGCAACTCGGGGTCCAGCGGCAACCGGCCGCGTGACGGCTTGAGTCCCACCAGACCGTTGCAGGCGGCGGGAATGCGGATGGAGCCGCCGCCGTCGTTCGCGTGTGCGATCGGCACCACTCCGGCAGCGACGAAAGCTCCCGACCCCGACGAGGAGGCACCCGCGGTGTATTCGGGGTTCCACGGGTTGCGCACTGGCCCGAGGCGCGGGTGTTCGGCAGCGCCGCTGAACCCAAACTCCGATAGCTGGGTCTTGCCCAGCGAGATCAGCCCGGTGCCGAGCACCACTCGCGCAACTTCGCTGTGCGATTTCGCCGGGTAGGGGGTCCAAGCGTCGGTGCCACGCATCGACGGCTGACCGGCGACGTCGACGTTGTCCTTGATGAAGGTCGGCACGCCGCAGAAGAAGCCGGTGACCTCGCGTGACGCTTCCTCGCGCGCGGTGTCGTAGGACCGGTACGCCAGGCCGTTGAGCTGTTCGTTGACGGCCTCGCTGCGCGCGATCGCCGCCTCGACGACCTCATGCGGACTCAGCTGTCGGGATCGCAGTGCCTCGGCGAGCCCGACAGCGTCCAGCTCGCCGAGGGCGTCGTCGCCGAAAGCGTGTACGCGAGGCATGGCCGCTCGCCCGCCCGTCAGGCCTGGCCGACCTCGAACCGGACGAACCGAGTCACGGTGACTCCGGCCTCGTCGAGCAGCGCCTTGACGGTCTTCTTGTTGTCCGACACCGAGGGCTGCTCCAGCAGCACGGTGTCCTTGAAGAAGCCGTTCACCCGCCCCTCGACGATCTTGGGCAGCGCCTGCTCCGGCTTGCCCTCGGCCTTGGCGGTCTCCTCGGCGATGCGGCGCTCGCTCGCGACGACGTCTTCGGGCACGTCCTCACGGGTAAGGTAGCGCGCCTTGAGCGCGGCGATCTGCAGCGCCACTGCGTGAGCGGCCTCGGCGTTGTCGCCGCTGTACTCGACCAGCACACCAACGGCGGGCGGCAGGTCGGCCGAACGACGGTGCAGGTACGTCTCGACGGTGCCGTCGAAGATTGCCACCCGGCGCAGCTCCAGCTTTTCGCCGATCTTGGCCGAGAGCGCAGCGATGGCCTCCTCGACCGTCTGCCCGCCGGCGCTGGCCGCCTTCAAGGAGTCGACATCGGTGGCCTTGGCGGACACCGCGGCTTCGACGACCTTGTTGGCCAGCTCTTGGAACTCCGCGTTCTTGGCGACGAAGTCCGTCTCGCAGTTCAGCTCGATCAGCGCGCCGTCCTTGGCGGCGACCAGGCCTTCGGCCGTAGCCCGCTCGGCGCGCTTGCCAACGTCTTTCGCGCCCTTGATGCGGAGCGCCTCGACGGCCTTGTCGAAGTCACCGTCGGTTTCCACCAGCGCGTTCTTGCAGTCGAGCATGCCAGCACCGGTCAGCTCCCGAAGTCGCTTGACGTCGGCAGCAGTGTAGTTCGCCAATGCTCAGCCTTTCCTAGGATGCGTCTGTAGTTGGTTCGGTTGCGCCCTCAGTGGCAGGGGTGGCCGTAGCAGCGGCACCGGCCAGCAGCTCCTGCTCCCACTCGGGCAGCGGCTCGGCGGCGTCCGCCTCCGGCTTGCCGTCACCGCGGCCCAGGCCGGCGCGGGCCTGCAGGCCCTCGGCGACCGCCGAGGCGATGACCTTGGTCAGCAGGGCGGCCGAGCGGATCGCGTCGTCGTTACCCGGGATCGGGTAGTCGACCTCGTCCGGGTCGCAGTTGGTGTCCAGGATCGCGATGACGGGGATGCCCAGCTTGCGCGCCTCGCCGACGGCGATGTGCTCCTTGTTGGTATCGACGACCCAGATCGCCGACGGCACCTTGGCCATGTCCCGGATACCGCCCAGGGACCGCTCCAGCTTGTTCTTCTCGCGGGTCAGGCCGAGAATTTCCTTCTTGGTGCGGCCCTCGAAGCCACCGGTCTGCTCCATCGCCTCGAGCTCCTTGAGGCGCTGCAAGCGCTTGTGCACGGTGGAGAAGTTGGTGAGCATGCCGCCCAGCCAGCGCTGGTTTACATACGGCATACCGACGCGGGTCGCTTCGGCCGCGACGGATTCCTGCGCCTGCTTCTTGGTGCCCACGAACAGCACCGTTCCACCGTGGGCGACGGTCTCCTTGACGAACTCGTACGCCTTGTCGATGAAGGTCAGCGTCTGCTGCAGGTCGATGATGTAGATGCCATTGCGGTCGGTGAAGATGAACCGCTTCATCTTGGGGTTCCAGCGACGGGTCTGATGCCCGAAGTGGGTGCCGCTGTCGAGCAGCTGCTTCATGGTCACAACAGCCATGACTAGCCCAGCTTTCATGTGTCGGTTGTCGCCCGGCATCGGGTGAGGCCGGGCCCTGGTGCCTGCTGCGATGCCGAACCCGTCGGCCGATTTCCGGCTTCCGGGACCGCTCGGCATGCTGTTGCGGATCCCTGAACTACTGGGTCGCGATGCAGACACGCGAAGTCAGCCCGCTCAAGCGAGCTGCGACGGAAAGTCTACACGGCTGCGCACAGTGCTTTTTCCATCCACAGCGGGGGCTACGGGTGGCTCGCCCTTTCTGCCGGTGGGCGGTCCACTGAGCAGATGCGTTGGGCGCTGCTGCTCTTACTGGGTTGGGTGCTACTGAACGCGCCACCGGCCGAGGCCGAAGGCAGGCGGCTGGACTGGCCGCTGCGTCCGCCGGCGGTGGTGCGCACGTTCGACGCACCGTCGCCCAATTGGCTGTCCGGGCATCGCGGGGTCGACTTGGCGGGGCAAGCGGGACAGCCGGTGTACGCCGCGGGTGAGGGAGTGGTGGTGTTCGCCGGGCTGCTGGCCGGCCGGCCCGTGGTGTCGCTGGCGCATCCGGGCGGTCTGCGCACCAGCTACGAGCCGGTGCGCGCCGTTGTCTCGGTGGGTCAGCAAGTGGGGATGGGTTCGATCCTCGGCGAGCTGGTGGCCGGGCACGTGGGTTGCCCGGTCGCGGCATGTTTGCACTGGGGCGCGATGTGGGGTGCGGCGTCGCGGGCCGACTACGTCGACCCGATCGGACTGTTGGAGTCCACGCCTATCCGGCTCAAGCCACTCGCTGGCCGCGCGACCAGACCCTAGAGCACGCATTTCCTGCGGAAATGAGGGGGCTTCGCGTCTTCTCGGCACCCTATGCGCGGGGGTGCGCCTGGTCGTGCACCGCGCGCAGCCTGGCGACCGCGACGTGGGTGTACAGCTGTGTGGTGGCCAGACTGGAATGGCCGAGCAGTTCCTGCACCACCCGCAGATCGGCCCCGCCTTCGAGTAGGTGGGTGGCCGCGCTGTGCCGCAGGCCGTGCGGTCCCATGTCGGGTGCGCCGTCCACCGCGGCCACCGTCTGGTGCACCACGGTCCGCGCCTGCCGTACATCGAGGCGACGGCCGCGCGCACCCAGCAAAAGCGCGGGTCCAGACTCGGCGGTGGTCAACGCGGGCCGTCCGTCGCTCAACCAGGCCCGTAGCGCCTCGGCGGCCGGTTGCCCGAATGGCGCCGTGCGCTGCTTGTTGCCCTTTCCCAGCACGCGGACCAGCCGATGACTGGTGTCGACGTCGTCGACGTCCAGACCGCACAGCTCGCTGACCCGGATTCCGGTGGCATAGAGCAGTTCGACGATCAGCCGGTCCCGTAACGCCAGCGGGTCGCCCTGTTCGGCGCCGGATTTAGCCGCCGTCATCGCCGCCAGCGCCTGGTCCTGCCGCAACACCGCGGGCAAGGTGCGGTGGGCCTTCGGGACCTGGAGCCGCGCGGCGGGGTCGCTGGCGAGTAGCCCCCGCCGGGCGGCCCAGGCGGTGAAGGCCTTGACCGAAGACGTCCGGCGGGCCAGCGTCGTGCGCGCGGCACCGGCCCTGGCTGAGGTAGCCAGCCACGACCGCAGCACCGGCAGAGTCAGCGCCTCTAGCGCGGAACCGCGTTCGGCCAGGAAGTCCAACAGCGACCGCAGGTCACCCAGGTAGGCGCGGCGAGTGTGCGCCGAACGACCGCACTGCAGCTGAAGGTAGTCGTCGAACTCCTCGAGGATGGCCTCGCTGTTTTCCGGCACTCCCCCACGCTGGCCGATGCGGCGTGGCGTTTCTACAGGACGCGCCGCAGTGTGTCCGTGGTGAGATCTTTCAGGGTCGGGTAGCCGTCGACGGCCATGATCAGGTCGGCTTCGGCGAGCAGCATGCGCAGCACGTGTACGACGCCGTCGATGCCGCCTAGGGCCAGGCCGTAGGCGTAGGGCCGGCCGACGCCGACGGCGGTGGCACCCATGGCCAGCGCCTTGACGATGTCGGCGCCGCTGCGGATCCCGGAGTCGAACAGCACCGGCAGGCCGTCGGCCGCCTCGACCACGTCGGGCAGGCAGTCCAGGGCGGGTAGACCGCCGTTGGCCTGGCGGCCGCCGTGAGTGGAGCAGTAGATGCCGTCGACGCCGCCGTCCTTGGCGCGCCGGGCGTCGTCGGGGTGGCAGATGCCTTTGATGATCAGCGGCAGGTCGGTCAGCGACCGCAACCAGCTCAGGTCGTCCCAGGTCAATGGATTGCCAAACGTCTGCGCCCAGCTCAGCACGGCGCCTTGCGGGTCTTCTTCGGGCGGTCGGGCCAGGGTGGCGCGGAACACGGGGTCGCTCGTGTAATTGCTCAGGCAGAGCCCGCGCAGCTGAGGAAAGTTGGCCGTGCTCAGGTCGCGCGGTCGCCATCCCGGGATCCAGGTGTCCAGGGTGACGATGATGGCCTTGAATCCGGCGGCTTCGGCGCGGTGCACCAGGCTGGCGGCCAGGTCTCGATTCTTGGGTGTGTACAGCTGGAAGAAGCCGGGGGTGTCGCCGAACTGGGCCGCGACTTCTTCCATCGGGTCGGCGGTCAGCGTGGACACCACCATCGGAACTCCGGTGCGGGCGGCAGCACGTGCGGTCGCCAGATCGCCGTGCCCGTCCTGGGCGCAGAGTCCGATGACGCCAATCGGCGCCATGAACAGCGGCGAGGGCAGCTTCATTCCGAACAGGTCGACCGAGAGGTCGCGATCGGTGGCGCCGACGAACATGCGCGGCATCAGGCCCCAACGATCGAATGCCTCGCGGTTGGCGCGTTGGGTGCGCTCGTCACCGGCCCCGCCGACAACGTAGGACCAGACCGAGGGCGGCATCGCCATCGCCGCTTTGGCTTCCAGTTCCGCGAAGGCCATTGGGAGCGGAGGCGTTATGCCGGCCAGACCCTGGAAGTAGATCTCGAGCTGATAGTCGCCGAATGCCATGCCCTAGAGAATGCCAGTGGCCCGCGCTACTGCTCCGCGGCCTCGGCTTCGGCCAGCTCCTTCTTCCACTGCCGGAAGGACTCTTCGGTGCGGCCGCGCCGCCAGTAGCCGGATATCGACGCCCACTGGGCTTCGACGCCGCGCTCCTTGCGGATGTAGGGCCGCAGGTTGTGCATGACGGCCTGGGCTTCGCCATGGATGAACACGTGCACCTGGCCGGGCAGCCACGGCGCGGTGGTGACCGCCTCGATAAGAGGCGCGTGGTCCCCTGCCCGGTCTTCGAGAACAAGGTCTGCGCGGCCCCCGCGCAGCACCCAGTTCACCTCGACACCCTCCGGCGCGATCAACTCGATTTCGTCATCTGGACCCGCGACCTCGATGAATGCCTTGCCGACCGCCGTCTCGGGCAACGCCTCCAGCGCCGCGGCGATCGCCGGCAGCGCTGATTCGTCGCCAGCCAGCAGATGCCAGTCGGCGGTGGGGTCGGGCTTATACGCGCCGCTCGGCCCCATCAGGTGGATCGGCTCGCCGGGCTGGACCGCGGCGGCCCACTGTCCGGCCACGCCGTGCTCGCCGTGCACCGCGATATCCAGGGTGATCTGCCCGGCCTCCTCATCGACACGACGCACGGTGAGCGTGCGCACCGGCGGCCGTTGCTCGGCGGGTAGGTCAGCGAAGCTGTCCATCGTCAGCGGTTGCGGCAACTCCTGCAGGTCAACGCCGTCGGAGACAAAGACCAGCTTGACGTAAGAGTCGGTGAATTTGCTGGGCACAAAGGCCTCGAAGTTGTTGGCGCCCAGCACCACCCGAACCATGTGCGGCGTGAGTTCTTCGGTGCTGACTACCTCGAACGCCTGCAGCGGCCGACCTGCCACTTATCCTCCCTGATCAGACCCCGCCCCTTGATCGACTATACGAGTCGCGCCTTCGAGCGACGCTGACGGACGATCCGCCAGTAGCCGTCGCGACATTCGGCCAGGCCGGCCAGTTCCAGCATCGCCAGTGGCCCCAGCACTCGCTCGGGGACCAAACCCGACGCGATGCCGATCTCCTCGACCGTGGCACCGCCCCGACCCGGCAAAGCTTCGTAAACCTGACGCTCCGGTTCGCCCAACCCGTCCAGCGCCGTGACCGGTCGCGGCTCCTCGGCGGCCAACTCGCCGATGCGTCCGACCATCTCGACGATGTCGTCGGCGCGGGTCACCAGCGTCGCATCGGTGCGCAACAGCACGTGGCATCCAGCCGACGCCGACGACGTCACCGGCCCGGGCACCGCACCGACCACCCGGCCCAGGGCCCGCGCCCAGGCGGCCGTGTTGGCGGCGCCGCTGCGCAGACCGGCCTCGACGACCACAGCGGCGCCCGAGACCGCAGCCACCAAACGGTTGCGGGTCAGGAAGCGATAGCGCGCCGGCCGGACACCGGGCGGGTATTCGGTGAACAACAAGCCGTGCTGGCCTATGCGATGCAGGAGCGCGGAATGCCCCGAGGGATAAGGGATGTCGAGCCCACCGGCCAGGACGGCCACCGTGATCCCGTCGACGGCCAGCGCCGCGCGATGAGCCGCACCGTCGATCCCGTAGGCGCCACCCGAGACGACCGCGACGTCGCGTTCGGCCAAGCCGGTCGCCAATTCGGCGGTTACATGCTCGCCATAAGTCGTCGAGGCCCGGGTGCCGACGAGGGCGGCCGCGCGCTGAGCGACCTCGTCGAGGCGTGCCGGACCCATCCCCCACAGCACCAGCGGTGCCACCAGCGGCGCAGTTTTCGGTGCCCGCGTGCCGTCGAACGCGGCGAACGCCAGCACCGGCCATTCGTCGTCTTCGGGTGTGATCAATCGGCCGCCTCGCCGTGCAACCAGCTCCAGATCTGCTGCAGCAGAGTCGATTTCTCGTCGAGCGGCGGTGCGCCGCAGCAATTCGCCGTCCACCAGCCCCCGCCGGATCCGCTCGGCCGCCTCGCGGGGGCCGACGGCCGCGACCAGCGCGGCCAGTTCGGCGCAGGGCGGTTCGGCCACCCGGGACAGATAGGCCCAAGCCAACAATGTGGGATCGGCGCTCATCGCCGTGTCCCGGATTGCCGAAAACTCAACGCGGCGGCGACCTCGGCCAGGTCCGGCGAAGTGCGTCCGGCCAAGTCGGCCAGGCTCCACGCGACTGCAAACGCTGCAAATTAGCGGATTAAGGGCCTCGGCGAGCTAGTCGCTCAGCGCATACGCCATACGCCTGCTGAATAGAATCGGCGAGTAGCGACTAGTCTCAAAATTGTTGTTCCGCAACGCATTTGATGGCAATACGCTCACCCGCTATGACAACAACTCCTGCCGGCGCCGTCGCCGGCAACTGGTTTGAATTTTCTGGTGTCCCCGGCGATGTCATGCGTTATCTCACCTGGTCCCGCCACGATGCGGCTGGTGCGGTGATCGCGGTCGAGGGCACGCAGGCCGGCGACGGCCAACTCATCAGCCGCTGCATATCGGTATACGAGAACACCGAGGAGCTCACCGCCGTGCAAGCGCGCCAGTTGGCCGCCGCGCTGCTCAATGCCGCCGACTCCCTCGACGCGCTGACATGAGCGCCAGCGACGTAGAGCGGAAACGGACAGCGCGCCGTCCGGGACCGGCGCCCTCAATGATCCCCGCGGCGTGGCGACAACCCATCGCCGACTACTGCCTGCACCTGGCCGCCGCCGGCCAAAGCACCCGCACGGTCGACGCACGTCGGCGCGCGTTGGCCCGCATCGCCCGCAGCGTGGACCGGCCGCCCGCTGAGGTGACTGGCGGGCAGCTTGTCGAATGGTTCGGCCGGCAGCAATGGAAACCCGAGACGCGGCGCTTTTACCGGGCGGCCGCACGCGAGTTCTTCCGGTGGGCGCACCGCGCCGGCCGAGTGCCGGCCTGCATCGCCGACGACCTACCGGCAGTGCGGATACCGCCTGCAGTGCCGCGGCCGGTGCCCGACGACGCGTGGCGGCAAGCCATGTCGACGGCTGATGCGCGGGTGGGCCTGATGATGCGGCTGGCCGCCGAGGCCGGGCTGCGCCGGGCCGAAGTGGCCCAGGTCCATACCCGCGACGTCGTCGAGGGCTGCGGCGGACCGCAGCTGGTCGTGCACGGCAAGGGCGGCAAAACGCGCGTCGTGCCGATCACCGACGAGCTGGCAACCGCTCTGCGCGCCGGCCCCGCCGGCCACACGCCCTATCTGCCAGCCGCCGGCTGGCTGTTCCCGGCGTGGCCGACCGGCAGTCACCTCACGGCCGAGCATGTCGGGAAGCTGGTCGCCGCGGCGTTGCCCGCCGGCTGGTCGATGCACAAGCTGCGCCACCGCTTCGCCACCCGGGCCTACCGCGGCAGCCGCAACCTGCGCGCCGTCCAAGTGCTACTCGGCCACACCTCGGTAGCGACCACCGAGCGTTACACCGCGGTAGACGACGACGAACTACGCGCGGCGGCCAAGTCGGCTGCAGGATGACGCGCGACATCGACAATGAGGCGACGTCTGAAATACCGTCGTCCCAGTGAGCACTGGTGATACACCCGACCTGACGTCGTCCGAGCTAACCACCTTCACCCTCAGGGAGGACTCGGTCGAGCTTCGGGTGCTCATCGCTGACACGGCGTTCAAATTCTTTTCCCTAATTCATGACCCCGAGATCGCACAAGTAATTGGCAAGACGATGCCGGCAGCCGGCGTTATCGATCTATGGTGCGTCGCGGACTTCGTTCACTTTCTCCAGGAAAACGACATAAAAGTGAACGTCGCTGAATTAACCCGAATCCTAAGCGCGATGGAACGCGCCGGCCTCCTATTGCCCGCCGGGTGGCATCAGCCGCTGCCACTGTTAGGCCAGCAATACATTGCTCAGGGTTTACGGTCGCCGCAGTCCGCGGGGCGCCTATGGCTGGCTTCAGTTCTTGGAGCGGAACTCATCATCCCGAGCTACAACCTCGTCACGGTGCTCCTTGCCGGACTGCGCCCCGATGGCACGCCTAGCGAACATTGGGGAACAGGTCTTGTTGTCGACGGAAGCCACATCATCACAAACAAGCACGTCGTCGAAGGGATCCAGGCCGAGGGGGCCGAGATTGACGTGCACCCCTCGTGTTCCGCCCACCACACCGCACGAGTCAGTCACCCTTGCAAGGTAAGCGGCCATAAAACGCTCGACGTTGCTGTCATCGAAGTGCCCCCGCTAGACGGCAAACCGCCACTGCCGCAATTGCCTGGGATAGTGTTTCGCGATCCCCGCTGGGCCGACGAGGTCTTCGTATTCGGATACCCACGTGTACCAATGACTTCCGAGATGGCAATCGGTGTCCAACGTGGCGAAGTCGTGAGCATGCCCCGATCGAACGAATACGTAGTGCAGCGTGGAGAAGTCGTCAACCCGACAACCCAGACGACCGACCGTCAGAACATTTTCCTATTCTCGGCGATGACGCGGCCTGGCAATAGCGGTGGACCTATCGTTGCGGCCGACGGTCGGGTAATTGGACTCGTCGTTGAAGATTCGGCCGATGCGGAGGCGAGTGACTCCGGACCGGCCAGTCCGCCTTTCTACCGCGGCATTCCCGCGGGCGACGTGATCCGCGCACTCGAAGAAATGGATTATGGTGGCGTAATTAAGACCGAGCGGCCGCCGAAAGAGCTAAAGATTGATCTTGAGCAAGTCGGTGGTGACGCTGCATCTGCGTAGCGCGCCAGCCTTTCACGTGTAGGTACGAGACGGCCGAGGTTGTCGCCTCAGATCGATCTCACGACCACGCGACAACGAGGCCGGTGACAGGCCATCGCAGCGGCAGCTCGCGTAGGACAAACATCAGGTCCACGGAGCCGAGGAAGCGGTCTGGGTAGTACACCCGAGGTGTGCAATCAGGGTCGACGTCGAACGTCGGGATGCGGCAGAGCCATTCGTCGACGAACACGGCCAGGACGGTACGGACGAAGTGAGCTGCTGGGCAGCGCCGCGGGCCGACGCCGAACGCGTATTGGCGGTGCCGGCCGTCCATGCGCAGCTCATCGGTCGAAAACTCGTCGGAGCCGTCCCGGTTGAGCAGGGCCATCCATAGGTGCAGGGTTGAGCCCACCGGAATGTTCACACCCGCCACAGTGAGGGGCGCCACCGTACGAGCACCGGCCATCGCCGAGCCTTCCAGGCGCAGCATTTCGTTGACGAAAACCGGCTGATCCTTGGGGTTACCGCGCAGCCGGTCCCGCAGTTCGGGGCGACGCGCAAGCTCAAGCAGTGCATGCCCTAGCGGCGTTGCGATGAAAATGGTTGCAGGGCAGACGAACTGGGACGTCAGCCAGTCGATTTCCTGGTCGGGAAGTTCCGGCGCCTCGACGAGCATCCGTGAAATGATGTCGCCGCCGGGATTCTCGCGCCGCGCAGCGATCACGCCCTCCGCCATGTCCAAGCAATGGAGGGACCCGGCCCCGTCGTGTGTTTCGACCAGCTCGACGTAGGCATCGTCGGGGTCCAGGTCGCAGATGCCCTGCAGCACCGAGGAAACGAACGGCAGGGCCACGTCGGCGATGCCGTCGCAGCCTTGCCCGCCGGCTACATGTTCGATCACTTCTCGGGCGCTTTCACGGATTACCACGGTCATCACCGACGTGGCAGCGCGGTCAAACAGCTTCACGAACAGGTCGTGTTGTCGCTTGTCGAGAGGCAACCCGGTCACCGGCGAGGTCCGCGCCGAAACGGTCAACTCGGGGTTGCGCAACACCGCCAGAATGTCCTCGCGGCGAGTCAAGACATAGGTTCCCTCCCACGGCGTAAACACGGGCCCCTGGGCGCTCAGCAGCCGAAACCCCCGCCCCCTGTCGAGCGCCATCACGTCGACGAAGTCATCACTCATCAGTTCATCACCGATAACGTGAGCCATCGGGCTTGTACTTGCCGTAGACCAACTCCGCGAAGTTAGGGACAACGACCCGAACCGTGTTGAAGGTGACCTTCGTGGCAATGGGCCGCGACGGTTTCATCCACGTCCGAGTCCGCAAATCCGGCGCAGGGAAAGAATCCGGTGCGGGCATCTCAATTCCCCTTTCCCGTCTGGCCGCCCAGCGCGACGGCGCAGGCAATGACTTGGTCGGCCAACGCGGCCCGCTGGGCCGGTGTGGCGGTGTAGATACGGGCGGCCAGACCGAGCAGTTCGGCCGCCGGCTCAGCGCCGCAGCCGACAGGCGGCGGCCCGGCGGGCAGCCTGAACACCCCGCCGAGCACCTCGCGCACCAGCTGGCCTGCGTCGTCGATGGTGTCGGCGTACTCGAGCTTGGCATCACGCAGAACGCGTTGCGCCACGAGTGTTCTCACGTATTCGCCTAGCGGTGTGGAGGCCCACATTCCGCGGATACGCAAGTTGTTTTTGCGGTCGACGAACGGTACGCCCTCGCCGATGGCATGGCGGGTGCCGTGCTGTATCACGGTGATCGGCACCCGCGTGAACGGTTGCCGCCACTGGCTCGGCGTGAGCACCACGCCGCCGCGTTCGCGGTGGCCGCCGCTGATGACGATGTCGAACGCGGCTTCACCGCGCACCGGGTAACACATGCCCCGGCGCGTCGAGCTCGCCGGCGCGGTCACTCGTCGACGGGATTGCTGTCGCCGGCCGCTGGGACCGGCCTGCCGAACTCGTCGACTACCACGCCGGCGTCCGACGTCACCTGAGGTATCCAGCCCGCTTTGCGCTTGCGGCCGCCCACCTCGTCGACCCATCCCGAGGCCAGCCACAGCTCCCCGATGTGGTCGGGCACCTCGGCGGTCTTGCCGGGTCGGTGGATCGCGCCGTCGTAGCAGACCTGAAACGGTTGCAGCACCTTGACTTTCATCGGTCGGCCCCCTAGCTGGTCGGCAGGCCTGTGATGGACAGCAGCGCCGCCGGCCGCTCGACGGCCAGCGCCAGGCGCTCCTCGCCGACGAACCGCACCAGGTTGTGGGTGAAGTCGTCGTTGGCGCTGCCGGTGCGCAGCGACAGGCCCTCGCGCAGCAGGACGCGGCCGAACTTGCTGCTGTCGATCAGCAGCCCGGTGCCGGCGGCCTGCACCGTGGTGACGAGCACTTCGACACCCCACAGACTCGATGCTGCGCCCTGGGTGGGGTCAGGCGCCACCAGATAGCGGTTCTGGCTGTCCTTCTCGCGGCGCATCGCCGACCAGGTCAGCGGGTTGAGCACCAGTAGGTCCGGCTCGGCCAGCGCCGCCCCGGTCCGCAGCGCGGCGATGCTCATCTCCACGGCGTCCAACGAGGTGACGCCAGTCGCGTCGGCGCTGTGATCGTGCGTCAGGATTCCCGAGGTGTGCAGCAGCCCGGTCAGGTGCCCCGTCGTGCCGGCGCCGCCCAGCAGTTCGGCGTTCTCGACGTCGATGATCTGCCGGAACAGCTCGGCCTGCACATAGCCGGTCCACGAGTCCCAATCCGATATCGCCTCGTAGGTGGTCGCGGTGTGCGCGGCGATCTTCTGGGCCGTCGCGGTCATCTGCTGCGTGTTGAGCACCAGCTCGGGCTTGAGCCCACCCTCGGCGACCACGGCCGCGGCGCCGGTCGTGCTGTTGTGCCTGATGTACTCGACGGCCGGCGCGGTGACTGCCTGCACCGGCAGCCGGTCCAGCAGCCGGTTCTCGTGCACCGGCCCCAGGACGTTGGACGCTAGCTGCGCCGGCAGCAGCGAAGTCGGCGAGGAAAACGCCTTCACTTGCAGCGACTGCCGCGACATCACGGCGCCGTGCAACGCTTGCAGCGACTCCTCGTCCAGGCCCAGAGGCGCCGCCTGGCGCCCAGTGACGTGCTTGGCCGTGACCAGCCCCTCTGCTGCCGCGTAGCCGGCGTTGCGCCACTGCCGAGCCTGCTGGCCGCGGGCCGCTTGACTGGCGCGCGCCTCGGCGTCGTCCATGAACGCCGAGAACTCGTCGCCGGTGATCTGGCCGGCCCGGTACGCGGCGGCCTTGGCCTTGACTTCCTCTGCGAGATTCATCGCAAAATGCCTCCGAAATATGATGCGCAGCAACGTGTTCCGCGCAGCGTCAAATAGGAATGCCCTAGACGGGCGATTTCGGCGGCGGCGACGTCGCTGAGCGGCGGCGGATTCACGGCGGCGGCCGGTTGGCGGCGGTCGATCCTCGGCGGCGGGACAGTTCGGTGGCGGTCTCCTCGCCGCGGATAACCCGGCCGATTGCTCGGCCGGGAATCACCGCGGCTGCTCCGAGAATGACACGGATGCGATTCAGGGTGCAACTACCCTCGGCGGCGCGTGTTCGCCGCCGAGGGCCGCACTCAGCCCGATTCCGACCCGTCGCAGAGATGGTCCGCCGAGGCGATTGCGACGGCAGCGTCCAGCTGCGCCTCCACCAACTCCGCACGCGCAATCAGCCACCCGCGGCCGCCATCGTCGACAGACAACAGTCCCACCGTCGCCACAGCCAGCCGGTACAGCGCGACCTCCTCGACCGTGTCGGCGTTTCCGCAAATGCCGGCCACCCGGTGAGCCATCGCCAACTCGTCGGGGCCGATACGATCCTCGGCGCGCATCCTCGACACGAACTCGTCGCACAATCGGCGATCCTCGACCCTCACCGCACACCGCGAATCTGGCGAATTGCCACCTGGGCTTTTGTTGAATTCGGTGCGAAATATTTCATGTTTGACCTGCCTTTATCTCGATTCCAGCGGAATAGCAAAAAACTCCGAATTTTGCCGACACGTGTGGGGCCTTAACAAGGCGGTCGGCACACACCGCTCGCCAAGATTCGGCCCTCCCCCGTCCCAAGCGGTTGGCGTGGCAGGCTCCAGGCATGGCATTCACAGTCAGATACCAAGATCACGTCACGCCGGCGAAGGACGAATTTGGAGACCAGGCGACCTACCAGTTCTTGGAAGGTGGCGTCCTCAAAGTCGTTCCGCCCGAACAGAACGCCCAGGTCGGGTACTACCCGCCGACGGTTTGGAAGAGCGTCGTTGCCGATAAAAATCACCCGCCGCGGGTTAGCGGAACGGTCAATCCCGCGATCTACTAGGCCGGCCTGGTGGGGTGTCGAGTTGGCGAGCGTAGGCGAGTTGGTCATCGGTGAGTTCTCCCTCGACTGCGGGGTGGTGGCTATAGCCGTCGCAATGGCAGATGCGGATAACTCGCCCCGGTTTACCGTCGCTGTTAAGGACGATTCCACGGTCACGGCAGCGGTTGCACCGGTAGCGCGGCGCCACGCGTTGGGGTCGGTCGGCTTCGTCGGCCATATCGTCGGCTAGGCGGCGGCCTGCCTCGAGTGTTGCGAGAGCTTTGGCTGTGGCCTTGCCGATCAGCGGCGGGTGCAGCGCGTCCCAGGCCGCGCCGTATCGCTTCTGCCAGCGTGTGTAGTTGTGTCGAGCGTCCCCGCATGCCCCGCACGGTTGGGTGGTTCCCTCGGGCATGTGCTTGGAGCAGTAGCGGGCGGGCTCGGGTGGAACGCTGGTTTGCTCGAGCGCCTGTGTGGGTCGGTCGACGAGCTCGCCGTGGAGGGTGGGCGCTTCTCCCCCTTCTCTTGTTACTTCTCCAAGTTCTCTATAGGTAGTACATCTGTCGGATTCGGCAGGGGGGTGTGTCGAATTCGGCAGACCCTCGTACGAATTCGGCAAATGGTTTGTCGGATTCGTATTATCGCTGGTCGCCGGTGTGCCGGAATCGTATTTTGGCTGCTCAGCAGCTATCCGGTAAGACCGGCGGGGATCGTCGCGCGGTTCGTGGTGTGCGACCTCGACGGTGTTTGCTAGCCGCTCCAACGCTCGACGGACTGCGCTGCCACTCAACCCGACTTCGGAGCCGAATTCAGCGTAGGAGACCCGCCACCATCGCATGCCCGCGACCACCACGCGCCCTGGCCCGTCCGACTCACAGCGGTACCGAATGTGCGCCAGCACGACCGCCGGCGCCGCGCCGTAACGCTCGACCTCGTCGGGCATGACTCGGACGAACGGCGGCCTCACGTCGCGGCCTTGGCGGTGTGTAGCCCGCACGCCTGGCCGGGTTCCTTGACGCGCTGGCGGCACGGTTGGCCGGCTGAGGTGGGTCGGCCGCAGCGCAGGCTGTCGCCCCAGATGCGTTCACGCACCGACGCTGGCAGCCGGCCGAGCCGCTCATGCAGCTGCGATGGGTTGCCGCACTGCGCGTGCTCCTCGACGAGTGCGGTCCTGCTCACCAGCCAGAGCACCTCGTCCCCCGCGCCGGTCACGCAGACTGCGGCCAGGTAGTCGGGTGCGCCGACATCGCACAGGCAAACCGCTCGCTCGTAGTCGATCAGGCTGCCAGCCCGGTCGTTCACGCAGCGCCACCCCCGCGCAGAATCGCTGCGATGCGGTCACGCTGCTCCGCGGTCAGCGGCGGCGCCTGGGCGACGACTTCGGCGACGTGGTCGGCGAGTCTCTGCGCGCGCAGGTTGCGGCGGGCCTCAACGATTTCGGGGTCCTGGGGGTCGCGTCCCCCGCGCGACAGGTACGCCAGTTTGGCGCGTTGATGGGCAGCGGCTTTTGACATCGCCATGACAGGTGCCTCCGAGCAGCATTCCAGTGCCCCCGCTGGGAGGCTTGGAACGCCGTCTCGTGCTGCCCGGCGCTATTGGCTTTAGAGAATAGTGATTAGTCCCGACAAGCTGATTTCTGACACGCCAGCTCGTGCGAGTTGGTCGAGTGCCGACTGCAACCGGCGCATCCGCGCAGAGCCCTCGCTGATCGGCACCGATAGGTCGCAGCGGCCGCAGCGGAGCGGGTACCTCACTCGCTCGTCGGGCTCGTTACCGTCGGCCAGGAAAACCGCCGGCAGCCGGCGGTTACCAATGAGTGTGTGCTGCTGGCCGCCACGCGTGAGATGTGCGTCGATGCGCCATTCTGCGTGGCCCTCGTGTCGCTCGAATGTGCCTACACGCCAACGCTTCTCGGAGTGAGATGACTCTTTGCAGTACACCTCGATGCGGTCGACAGCTGTCATGCTCCGACCTTCCAACGGATTTCGACGCTCTCGGGCCGAAAGTTGCGGACTCCGGCACCGACGAGGTGCAGCGCCGGGGTCATCAGGGCGGCGATGATGGCGCGGCGCTGGGCGGTCGACAGGGTTGCCCAGGTGCCGCGAACGTCGGCGGCGGCGACGATGGCCAATGGGGAGGTTGTGCCGGCGGCGGCGATGCGGGCCTCGAGTTCGCCGAGACGCTCGAGCACGCGGGTGTTGGCGGCGCGGAACTGTTCGCGGGTCATGGCGCCGTCGGCGTAGTCGAGGGCGAGGTCGTCGCGGCGGCGGCGCAGCGTGTCGGCCTCAGCCATCAGCTCGGATGCGTCGGGCAGTTCGGCGGCCCACAGCTCGGCGGCGTCGGGCTGGGTCAGCCGTGCCAGCACCACCTCGGTCACGTATTCGTCTACGGGCTCGGACATGCGTCCGACGTGCCTGCCGCTGCGGCAGCGGTACATCGGCTTGTGGTGCGATGCGCCGCCGCGGTGCACGGTCTCCGCGCACACTCCGCAGACGGCCAGGCCGGTCAGCAGTCCTTTGCCGCCGATTGGTGCGCGCCGGCGCGCTGGGTCGCTCAGCTTGCGCACGGCCGCGCGCCAGGTGGTCTCGTCGACGATGCCCGGCCATTCAGCGGTGCCGGTGATGCCGAGCTCAGGGTTCACGCGGACTTTCCAGCGGTCCTCGGTCGGCCGGTAGCGGCGCAGACCGGCATTGCGTGGATTGGTGAGCACGTCTTTGACCGCGCCGCGCCGCCACTCGTGGCCTTGGCCGGTGACGGCGCCGGCCGCATTCCAGCGGCGCGCGATCTCAGAAATTGACTCGCCGGCGAGTAGGTCGGCGTAGCCCTGCTTGATGAGCGCGGCCTCGTCCTCGCGGACAGTGACGCCGTCAGCCTCGTAGCCAAACGCGCGGCGGCCGCCCACCCAGCGGCCCTGCTGCGCGGCCTGCACGGCCGCTGAGCGCTGCCGGGCGCCTTTGCGTTCGACTTCGCCCTGGGCGACGGATGACAGGATGCGCGCGACCAAGCGGCCGCCGTCGCTTGAGGTGTCGACACCGTCGGCGGCGGTCACTACGGCGGTGTTGGTGGCCTGGCATCGCTCAAGCACATTCTCGAGCTCGGCCAGCCGGCGCAGTAGCCGGTCGATGTGTCGAGCCACGATCACGTCGAATTCGCCGGCGTCGACGCGGGCCATCATCCGGTCAAATTGCGGGCGCGATTTACGGCTGAGCGCGGATACGTCGTTGTCGACAAATTCCCCGGCGACGGTCCAGCCGCGTGCCGTGATGAGCTGGCGCACCTCGTCGCGTTGGCGGTCGATGCCGAGCCCGTCGCCGGTTCGGTCTTGGGACTGACGCAGGTAGATCGCTGCACGCATGCCCGCATCGTATCCCACCTAAGCTATTTTGTTGCGTACGTGACGCGCAGCGTGCGGTCCACGCCGCGGATGCTGAGCGCGCCACGATCCAGCGCGTCGCGCAGTGGCCGCATCGCGGCGTTGCTGAGCCGGAACTTCCTGCGCAGCAACGGGCCGCTGACCTCGGCGTTGGTCCTGAAGCCGTGCCGCCGCCAGCGCTCGGCCGCCGCATCGCGGGCCTTCTTCACGCGCTCCCGCACCTGCGCGGTCGACTCGCCATCGGTGCCCGTGAACGCGCCAGCCCGCACCGAATGCATCTGCACCCGCAGGTCTACGCGGTCCAGCAGCGGGCCGGAGAGCTTGCCCAGATAGCGCCGTTTGACCGGTGCCGCGCAGACGCAGTCCTGCGGGTCGGCCGGCGCGCACGGACACGGATTCGCGGCCAGCACCAGTTGAAACCGCGCCGGATAGCACGCCACACCGTCACGGCGGGCGAGGCGAATCTCCCCGTCTTCCAACGGCGTTCGCAGTGCTTCCAGCGCCCGGACGCCGATCTCGGCGCACTCATCGAGGAACAGCACGCCACGATGCGCCCGACTCACCGCCCCCGGACGCGCCATCCCCGAGCCACCGCCGACAAGGGCGGCAACGCTGGAGCTGTGGTGCGGCGCCACAAACGGCGGTCTGGTGATCAGCGGGGTGTCGCAGGACAGCAGCCCAGCCACCGAATGTATCGCGGTCACTTCCAGTGACTCCGCGTGCGAGAGCGGCGGCAGTAACCCCGGAAGCCGTTGTGCCAGCATTGTTTTGCCCACCCCCGGTGGACCGGTCATCATCAGGTGATGCGCTCCCGCCGCGGCCACCTCGACGGCGAAGCGGGCCTGTGACTGCCCGACGACGTCGACCAGGTCGGCGGCCGGCTCATCACTGGCGGCGGCCCCCGGGATCGCTGGATCCAGCGGCGCTGCCCCGTTCAGCCAGCTTTTCAACTGACCGAGGGTGCGCACTCCACACACGTCAATGCCGTCGATCAGGCTGGCCTCGGCCAGGTTCTCAGCCGGAACCACGACGCACGGCCAGCCTTCGTGTTTTGCGGCCAACACGGCGGGCAGCACCCCACGCACCGGCCGTACCCGGCCGTCCAGCGCCAGCTCCCCCAGCAGCACTGTTTTCTCGAGGCGATCCCATGGCTTCTTGCGCTTGGCCGACAACACGGCAGCAGCCAGGGCGATGTCGTATACCGAGCCCATCTTCGGCAACGTCGCCGGCGAAAGCGCAAGGGTAAGCCGGGATTGAGGCCATTCGTCGCCGCAATTGGCGACCGCCGCCCGCACCCGGTCGCGGGATTCCTGCAACGCCGCGTCCGGCAGACCGACCAGGTGCACACCCGGCAGTCCCGAGGTGATGAAGGCTTCGATCTCGACGATGTGCCCGTCCAGCCCACGGACCGCGACGGAGAACGCCCGCCCCAGCGCCATCAGCCGATCCCCTCAAGGTGCGTGAGCTCGGGAACTGGACGGCGGCCGATCCGCACACCGATCACATCGATGCGGATTGCCGGCCACCGCTGATCTTGTCCGGCCAGCCAAAGCCCGGCCAGGCGACGCAGCCTGCGGACTTTCGACGCGGTGACTGCTTGCGCGAGCCCGCCATAGCCGTCTCCCGTGCGAGTCTTCACCTCGACGAAAATCACTGTGCCCGTGGTCGGGTCGGTCGCGATCACATCCAGCTCGCCATAACGGCAACGCCAATTGCGTGCCAGGACCCGCAGGCCCAGCCGAGTCAGATGATCTACGGCCAGCTGCTCGCCTAACGCTCCCAGTTGGGTGCGAGTTAACGTCGTCATGCGGCCCAGAGTGCGCGGCGGCGCTGACACCTCGACGGCGATGGGGCCGAAAACCGCCGCAGGGCATGGAGTTATCCCCAGTCGAGCATCCATCCACAGCCCGCTCCGGGGAGCGGCCCAGGTCGGCGAATCAAGTCCGTTTGCTCGGAATGATGATGACGATGATGAGCGTGACGATGCTGAAGAACAGGCCGCAGATCCCCCAGATCAGGGCGCTGCGTCCTTTCATCGACGCGATCACGGCGCAGACGATGGCCGCGATCACGCTGCCAATCGCGACGAAAATCCCTTTGATCCCGCGCAGGATGAAACCTGCTGCCTCAGGATTGCTTTGCGCGGCAAGGACGAATTCATGCAGCATGGTCGGCTCCTCAGCTGTGTGCAGCGATACGACCGGCTACCCGCGTCCCGAGCTTCCCAATCCAGCTGGCGAGGCGCTAGGTGACGCGGTCCGGTCTGGTGTACACGTTCATCGAGTCCTGCCGCAGAAACGCCACCAGCGTGATCCCGGACTCCTCGGCCAACGAGACAGCCAGCGACGACGGTGCGGATACGGCAGCCAGCACAGGGATCCCGGCCATCAAAGCTTTTTGGGTCAGTTCGAACGAGGCCCGCCCGCTGACCAGCAGCACCGAGGCGGCCAGCGGCACTCGGTCGTGTTCGAGCGCCCATCCGATGACCTTGTCGACCGCGTTGTGGCGACCGATGTCCTCGCGAACGGCCAGCATGGTCCCATCCGCTCCGAACAGCGCCGCGGCGTGCAGGCCGCCAGTCGCCGCGAATACCTTTTGTGCATCCCGAAGGTTGTCCGGCATGGCTCGCAGGGTGTCGGCGGCGACGGTCGCGGGATCGTCGCCGGGCGAGTAACGGCTGATCAGTTGCACCGCATCCAGGGACGCTTTCCCACAGACCCCGCACGAGGAGGTGGTGTAGAAGTTGCGGGTGAGGTCCAGGTCGGGCGAAAGGAGGTCCGCCGACAGCGTGACGTCCAGGACGTTGTAGTTGTTGACGCCGTCGTCGCCGCGGCCGTCGCAGTAACGGATGGTGTGTACGTCACCGCGTTGCCCGATGATGCCCTCGGTCAACAGAAATCCCTGCGCCAGTTCGAAATCGGAGCCGGGCGTCCGCATGGTGACAGTGGTCGCTGTCCCGTTGACGCGGATCTCCAGCGGCTCTTCGACGGCGAGGGTTTCCTGGCGGGTGATCGCTTGGCCAGCCGACAGATGCGCGACGCGCCGGCGCGCCGTTACATGCCCCACTGCGTTCTTCCGGCTGTCACTGCGTTCTTCCGGCTGTCACTGCGTTCTTCCGGCTGTCACTGCGTCTTTCCAGTTGTCACGGCGTCTTTCCGGCTGCCACGGCCTCAACGTACCCCGGCCGTGGTTACACCGCAGAAGCCAGCGACTCCAGCGCTTCGGCCGATGTGTGAGTCGGCTGCCAGCCCAGTTCGTTCTTGGCCTTCGCGGTGTCCATCACCACCGACGCGCGTGCGACGTGCAGCCATTCCAACAGGGACGGCACGAATGGCAACCGGGTAATCGCTGCGGAGGCCGCCGATGCCGCCGCGGCGGGGACGCGCACGGCACGCGCGCCCAGCGCGCGGGCCACCTCGCTGACCGTCACCGTTCCATCACCGGCAATGTTGTAGGCCCCCGGTGGGGCAGGCGCGGTGGCAGCCAGCGCAATCGCGGTGGCGACATCGTCGTGGTGGACCAGTTGCAAGGGAAACCCGGGGTCGGGAACCACCGGCTTCAGTAGCGGCACCGCCCTGCTCGCCGCGCGCACAATGCCAGGCAGACTCTGCAGGGGCGCCGCCAGCGCGGGCGCTTCCGGCCCGGTGACGATGCAGGGCCGCAGCACGAAGACCTCCAGCGAGGAGCCCTCGGTGACTTCGGCCAGCATCGCCTCGCAAGCCGCTTTCTGCGCCGAGTAATAATGCTCGGCGGACCCACGGGCCGGTACATCCTCGGTCAGCGGCACCGGGTTGTCGGAGTGATATCCATAGGCCGCGACCGACGAGGTGTAAACCAGTCGTCGCGGCCGCTCGGCGGCGACCGTGGCTTCGAAGACATTGCGGGTGCCCTGCAGGTTCACCCGTTCGCTCTCTTCCCGCGACCCCATGATGATGAAGGCCAGATGGATCACCACGTCGGCCTCGGCGACCAGTTCGTCGACAGCTTCGCGATCCAGGATGTCGCCTTGCTTGTAAATCGTTTTGGCCCAGCCGTGCGTCAGCGGGTCAAAAGGCCGGCGGGCCATCCCGATGATCTTGTCCACCGTGGGCTCGCGCTCCAGCGCCGTAATGGCCGAGATGCCTATCTCTCCGGTCGGTCCAGTGACCGCTACAGTGATGCCCACTCACACTGATCTTCCCTGGGTCGTCACCGGTCAAACGGGGCAAGCGAATGTGTGCGAAACGCAACAGATGGCTATTCATACCCGGTCCATTAACGGGTCTAAGCGAAAGTGTGGCCATGAAGCTTATTGCTCCAGCCGACTCCATGTTTCTGGTCGGCGAGTCACGTGAACATCCGATGCACGTCGGCGCTCTGCAACTCTTCAAGCCGCCCGAAGGCGCCGACGAAGACTTCGTGACCGAGGCTTACGACTCGATGCTCAATTGCACCGACGTGCAGCCCACCTTCCGCAAGCACCCGGCGTTCTTCGGCCCGCTCACCAATCTGGCTTGGGCGCTCGACAAAGAGGTCGAACTCGACTACCACTTCCGACGCTCGGCCCTGCCCCGCCCGGGTCGGGTACGTGAGCTGTTGGAGCTGGCCTCCCGGCTGCACGGCAGCCTGCTCGACCGCCACCGGCCGCTGTGGGAAGCACATCTGGTCGAGGGGCTCAACGACGGCCGCTACGCGGTCTACACCAAGTTCCACCATTCGCTGATGGACGGCGTCTCCGCGCTGCGGTTGATGCAGCGTGCGTTCACCGACGACCCGACCGACGACGAGGTCCGCGTGCCCTGGGAGCTCAAGCCCAGGCATCGGCCGGACAGGGGCGGCGGTTCGTCCCCACTGGACGCGTTGACTGGCACCTTGGGATCAGCCGTCGCCCTCGGCCCGTCCACACTGAACCTGGCCCGCGCAGCGTTGCTCGAGCAGCAGCTCACCTTCCCCTTCCGAGCGCCCAAGACGATGTTCAACGTGCGCATCGGCGGTGCCCGGCGCATCGCTGCACAATCGTGGTCCCTGGACCGCATCAATGCGGTGAAGAGCGCTGCGGGCGCGACCTTCAACGACGTCGTGCTCGCGATGTCGGCCGGCGCCCTGCGCGCGTACCTGATCGAGCAGAACGCGCTTCCGGATGCGCCGCTGATCGCGATGGTTCCCGTCAGCCTGCGCAAGGAAGGCGATGCCGAAGGCGGCGGCAACGCGGTGGGCACCGTGCTGTGCAACCTGAACACCGACGTCGAGGATGCCGGCGACCGCATCGCGGGGATCAGTTCCTCGATGCGCGAACAGAAGCAGGTCTTCAATCAGCTGCCCAAGGCGCAGCAACTCGCCCTGTCAGCATTCATGACCGGCGGCTTGTTCCTCGGTCTGATCCCGGGCTTCATCCGCACCGCCCCGCCGCCGTTCAACATCGTGATCTCCAACGTGCCGGGTTCCAAGGAGCCGCTGTACTGGCGCGGCGCCCAAATGGTCGGCAATTACCCGTTGTCGATCACATTGGACGGTCAGGCCATGAATATCACCGTCACGAACAACGCCGAGAACATAGACTTTGGAATCGTCGGCGCCCGAGGCAGCGTGCCCCACCTGCAACACATGCTGAGCCACCTGGAGACGTCGCTGAAGGATCTCGAACGCGCCGTCGGCGTGTAAGGGGAACGGCGGCCAGCTAATCTACGGCCATCGGAACGCAGCAGCCGAGGGAGGTAGAGACGTGGCCAACCAGCCCGACACCGGGTCCGGCGAGGCACCAGGTGCCCTGACCGCAGATCCAGCGACGGTGTTCGCTGCGTTGGCGGAGATCATCTACCAGGGCTCGGACGTGACGCAGATGTACGCCGCGATCTGCGTGGCGGCGACCCTTATCGTGCCCGGTTGCGACCATGCCAGCCTGCTCGTGAAACGCAACGATCGTTACGTCACCGTGGGGGCCAGCTCCAGGTTGGCGCATCAAGTCGACGACCTGGAGCGGCGCGCCGGCGACGGACCCTGCATCGACGCCATCGAGGAGGAGACTCCGCAGATCGAGCCGGACTTGACCAAACCCACCCAATGGCAGCACTTCGCGGCCCGCCTGGTCGAAGAGACACCGATCCGCGGCGCCATGGGTTTCCGGCTGTTGATCGACAAACGCAAGGGCGCCGCACTCAACCTGTTCAGCGAGACGCCCAACACGTTCAATTCCGAGTCGGCGGGACGGGCGGCGGTGTTGGCGGCATTCGCCAGCGTGGCGATCAACGCGATCGCCCACGGCGAGGACGCGTCGAGCCTGCGACGAGGTCTGTTGAGCAACCGCGAGATCGGCAAGGCGGTCGGCATGCTGATGATGCTGCACGGCCTAGGCGAAGACGAAGCGTTCGACCTGCTGCGGCGGCACTCGCAGAGCCTCAACATCAAGCTGGCCGACGTGGCGCGGCGGGTCATCGACGCCCGCGGCAACCTGCCGGCCGACGAGAACGTCTAGGCCGGCCTACTCCGGCAGCCGCAACTCGGGCTTTTCGACCTCTTCGATGTTGACGTCCTTGAACGTCACCACCCGCACCTGCTTGACGAACCGGGCCGGACGGTACATGTCCCACACCCATGCGTCGGCCAGCCGCAGCTCGAAGTAGACCTCGCCATCGGCGTTGCGCGGCACCATCTCCACGCTGTTGGCCAGGTAGAAGCGGCGTTCGGTCTCCACGACGTAGCTGAACTGCCCGACGATGTCCTTGTATTCGCGGTACAGCGAGAGCTCCATCTCGGTTTCATACTTTTCGAGATCTTCTGCGCTCATCTGTTCAGACGTCCTTCTCCCGGAGCTGATGCCCCATCTTTCCTCACTGGTATGACCCGTGCTCGCCCGGAGGGTCGGGCAGGCACTCGGCCACGGTCCGGACGGTGGATCCCGTGGCCACCCGCCGAACGTTGATGAACGAATAGCGGTGCTCGGGGCACGGCCCCAGGCTGGCCAGAGCGCGGCTGTGCGCTGGAGTGCTATAGCCCTTGTGTTCGGCGAAACCGTACCCGGGGTGCTTGGCGTCCATGGCGACCATCAACCGATCCCGACTCACCTTGGCCAGCACACTGGCCGCGGCGATGCACGCGGCGGCCGCATCACCACCGATCACCGGCAGTGACGGAACGGCCAGCCCCGGCACCCGGAAACCGTCGCTCAGCACGTAGCCCGGGCGCACCGACAAGCCAGCCACCGCACGACGCATCCCTTCGATATTGGCCACGTGCACGCCCCGCCGGTCCACCTCGGTCGACGGGATGAACACCACGTGATAGGCGAGGGCATACCGGCAGATCAACGGGAACAGCTTCTCCCGCACCTTCTCCGTAAGCTTCTTCGAATCATCAAGAGCAGCAAGGCTTTCCAGACGGTTCGGGCCGAGGACGCAGGCCGCGACCACTAGCGGGCCCGCGCATGCTCCGCGGCCCACCTCGTCGACTCCGGCCACCGGCCCCAACCCGCTGCGGTGCAGCGCGGACTCCAAAGTGCGTAATCCGGAAGACTTGCGGATCACCGTCCGGGGCGGCCAGGTGGTGGCCATGACTATTGCGCCTGCTGAGGGTTCACCGAACCTACGCCACCCCACCGCGACGGCGGCCAGACGATGAACCTGGCCTTGCCGATCACGTTGGCGACGGGCACCGTCCCCGCCATCGGATCACCGGTGCACAGCATCGGGCAGTGCGCGCGGGAATCCGCCGAATGGGTCCTGTTGTCACCCATAACCCACAGCCGTCCCGGCGGGACGGTGACCGGCCCGAACTCGCTGCCCAGGCACGGATAGACCGAGGGGTCGGCCATCATGGTGTTCGCGTCCAGGTACGGCTCTTTGAGGGGTTTGCCGTTGACCGTCAGCCCCGTGTCGGCCCGGCACTGCACCGTCTGCCCGCCGACCGCGATCACCCGCTTCACCAAATCGTTCTCGTCGGGCGGCACGAAGCCGATGAACGACAACGCGTTCTGCAGCCAGCGCAGGGCGGTGTTGGACGAGCGGATCGACTTGTAGCCGACGTTCCAGGACGGGGGGCCCTTGAACACAATGACGTCGCCGGGTTGCGGCGAGCTGAAGCGGTAGGTGAGCTTGTCGACCATGATGCGGTCCCCGACGCAGGTCGCGCACCCGTGCAGGGTGGGTTCCATCGACTCGGACGGAATCAGATACGGACGCGCGACGAACGTCAGCACGAAGTAGTAGATGCCGATCGCAACGATGGCGAGCCACGTGAGTTCGCGCAGCGTCGAGCGCTTCTTGGTGTTCGAGTCGTCGGTCTTGGACTCCGATTCGAGCTCGGTTCCAGGATCAGCGGCCGACGGGGAATCCTCCGGAGGAGAGTCCTCGGTTCCAGTCACGAGATCAGCGTAGCCAGCACTAGGCGCGCAGCTGCGGACGCCGGGACCCCACCAAGGTCAGCGCTTCTCCTTGATCTTGGCCTTCTTGCCGCGGAGTTCACGCAGGTAGTACAACTTGGCGCGACGGACGTCCCCACGGGTCACCACCTCGATGTGGTCGATGTTGGGCGAATGCACCGGGAAGGTCCGCTCCACGCCAACGCCGTAGCTCTCCTTACGCACCGTGAAGGTCTCGCGGATGCCGCCGCCCTGCCGCCGGATCACCACGCCCTTGAAGACCTGGATGCGTTCCTTGGCGCCCTCGATGACCTTCACGTGCACGTTGATGGTGTCGCCTGGGCCGAAGGCAGGGATGTCGTCGCGCAGCGACGCCTGGTCGACGAAGTCCAGCCTGTTCATTGGAAAGACACTTCCTCGGGGTCGCGGCTTCGTCAACCGGGCGCACGCGGGCGTGCAACGGTCACCAAGCCGATGGTTAGGGCTTCTGGGTGTACCTCGCAGCAGGCGGTAGGCACCTGGCCCGCCGGCAACCGCTGGAGACAACTGGCCAATTGTGCCAGATGCGGGTCATGCAGTGAAAATCACAGGAAACTGTCGTGATTCGCGCCCGACGCAAAGCCGCTGCAAATGGTACATATGACTGGGGCTGAACCGCGCTGATCCGAAACCATCGGTATACCCAAATCCCGGCCCAGCTTCACGTTGCTTTACGCCTGAGAACGCCGAAGGAGTGCAATGCGAGCCCGGCCGCTGACCATGCTGACCGCCGTCGCCGCGGCGGCTCTGGTGGTGGTTGCCGGTTGTGAGGCGACGGTCCACGCCAAGGCGTTCACTTCGACCGGTCAGGCGACGTCCCAGCCCGAACCGCAGCCGCAGCAGCAGCTGGTAGAGCTGCTATTGCGGGCCATCACCCCGACCGCGGCGCCGATGGCGCTGCCGACCATCGGCCTGGGCGGGCTCACGGGCGTGCAGGCGCGTATCCAGCAGGCCACCGATCAGGCCGCTGCCAGTGGCGCGACCCTGGCGGTGGCCATTCTCGACCGCGCTACCCATCAGCTGGTGTCCAACGGCAACAGCCAGATCATCGCCACCGCATCGGTGGCCAAACTCTTTATCGCCGACAACCTGCTGCTGCAGGAATCCGTCGGCCGGGTGACGCTGTCTGCTGAGGATCACCAGGCGTTGGACCTGATGCTGCAGTCCTCCGACGACGGCGCCGCTGAGCAGTTCTGGGGCCAGGACGGCGGCGACGCGATCATCACGCAGGTGGCCAGCCGCTACGGACTCACCTCGACCACGCCGCCCAGCGACGGCCGCTGGTGGAACACGATCAGCTCGGCGCCGGACCTGATCCGCTATTACGAGCGGCTGCTCGACGGCTCCGGCGGGTTGCCGCCCGATCGCGCCCGGCTCATCGTCAACGACCTGGCCCGTTCCACCCCGACGGGAGTCGACGGTTACCCGCAGCGATTCGGCATTCCAGACGGTCTGTACGCCGAACCCGTTGCCGTCAAACAGGGTTGGATGTGCTGCGTCGGCGCCGACTGGATGCACCTGTCCACTGGGATCATCGGCGCCGACCGCCGCTATATCATGGTCATCGAATCCCTGCAACCCTCCGACGACGCCACCGCGCGCGAGACGATCACCCAAGCGGTCAAGACCATCTTCCCCAACGGCCGCATCTAGCGTCCCCCGCCCACGGCGCACCCCGCGTTTCCCTGCTCGCCACCACTTAATCCAGCAACTCCGGTCGCCGCTCGCGGGTGCGCTGCAACGACACCGCACGCCGCCAGGCCGCAATGCGGGCATGATCCCCGGACAGCAACACCTCCGGCACGTCCAGCCCACGCCAGCTGGCCGGCCGCGTATAGCTCGGCCCCTCCAGCAGCCGCTCCAGCGCCGGTGAGTGCGAATCGTCCTCGTGTGACGCGGGATTGCCCAATACACCGGTCAGCAGCCGTAGCACTGCTTCGATCATCACCAGCGCGGCCGACTCGCCACCGGGCAGCACATAGTCGCCGATCGACACCTCTTCGACGCGCATCCGGCGTGCCGAGTCGTCGACCACCCGCTGATCGATGCCCTCGTAGCGACCGCAGGCGAAGACCAGGTGCCGCTCGCTGCTCCAGCGCTGGGCGGTGGCCTGGGTGAACAACACGCCGGCCGGGCTAGGCACCACCAAAAGGGTCTCCGCCGAACAGATTTCGTCCAGCGCCTCCCCCCAAACCGGCGCCCTCATCACCATGCCGGGCCCGCCACCGTACGGCGCGTCGTCCACCGAGTGGTGCACATCGTGGGTCCACCGCCGCAGGTCGTGCACCTGCAGATCCACCAGACCGGACGCAATCGCCTTGCCGGGCAATGATTGTCGCAGCGGGTCGAGGTAGGCCGGAAAGATCGAGATGACGTCGATGCGCACGCTTACCCCAGGTCCAGCAGACCGTCGGGCGGTTCGATTTCGAGAGTGCCGTCGTCCAGCGACACCGACGTGACGATGGCGCTGACGAACGGGATCAACAGTTCACCGGCCTCGCGCTTGACCGACAGCAGTTCGCCACCGGCGGTGTGCAGTACCTCGGCCACCACACCGATCTCCTGCCCTGCCGTCGTCGCGACCCGCAAGCCTTCCAGCTGGTGGTCGTAATACGTATCGGGCTCATCGATCGGCGGCAGTTCATCCGAGTCGATGACGAACAGACTGCCGCGCAGCGCGTCAGCGGCGTCCCGGTCGGCCACACCGGCCAGCCGCACCAGCAGTCGGGCACCATGCGGCCGCGCCCCTTCCACCACGTAGCTGCGGGAGGGGCCGCCGTCGCGGGGCTTACGGGCGCGCAGTGTGCTGCCCGGCGCGAACCGTACGTCGGGATCGTCGGTGCGTACCTCGACGACGAGTTCGCCGGTGATGCCGTGGGCTTTCGCCACGCGCCCGACGATCAGCTCCATCGGCTGCGCTACTGGTCGGTGTCCACCACGTCGACGCGGATACCGCGGCCACCGATGCCTGCGACCAGGGTGCGCAGTGCGGTCGCGGTACGACCACCGCGACCAATCACTTTGCCCAGGTCATCGGGATGAACGTGGACCTCGACGGTGCGGCCACGACGGCTGGTCACCAGGTCGACCCGCACATCGTCGGGGTTGTCGACGATCCCCCGGACCAGGTGCTCGACCGCGTCGACCACGACGGTGCTCATGGCCTGGTCAGCTTTCCGTCGCCGGCGCGGACTGCTCGCCCTGCTCGGTCTCAGCCACGGCCGCGGCCTTCTCCGCCCCGGTCTCGGCTCCCGCCTCAGGCGCGGCTTCCTCGCTCTTGGCGGCCTTCTTCGGCGCGGACTTCTTCTTCGGCTTGGTGGCCTCGGTGGTCGGACCGCCCTCGGCCTCGGCCAGCGCAGCGTTGAACAGCTCCAGCTTGCTGGGCTTGGCGGGCTTGACCTTCAGCCGGCCCTCGGCGCCGGGCAGGCCCTTGAACTTCTGCCAGTCACCGGTGATCTTCAGCAGCTTCAGCACCGGCTCGGTGGGCTGGGCGCCCACGGACAGCCAGTACTGCGCGCGCTCGGAGTTGATCTCGATGAGGCTCGGCTCTTCCTTCGGGTGGTACCGGCCGATCACCTCGATGGAACGGCCGTCGCGACGGGTGCGCGCGTCGGCGACAGCGATGCGGTACTGGGGATTGCGGATTTTGCCAAGCCGAGTGAGCTTGATCTTGACAGCCATGGTTAAGCGACTTCTCCTGTGTGTGTCACGCTGCAATTCAGCGACACGGGCAGGATGCCCGGGCCCGGTTTCGCCTCGCGTGTGTGACCACCGAACGATCTTGATCGCGCGGCGGACAGCGGCCAATTGTGCCAGAACCGGGTGCTCCGGACGAAATCAGAGCACTTTCTGGAACGTCTTGGTCTCCACCCGCCGCGTCATCCGCCAGCCCTGCTCGGTGCGCACGAACTCGTCGTCGTACCAGAGCCCGCAGAACAGGATCTGCTCCTTGTCCCCGCCCAGCACCATCGGGTTGAAGCAGATCACCCGCGACGACGCCGTGTCACCGTCGATGCGGACCGAGAAGTTGCCCAACATGTGCGAATACACCGGGAAGTTCGGCAGCACCTCCGACAGCCACTTTTTGACCTCCGGATACTCGCCGGCGATCCCGCCGAGGGCGGTGTAGTCGATATAGGCGTCCGGGGTGAAGACGTTGTCCAGGTCGTCGAAACGACGCGAGTCGATGGCGGTGGAGTAATCCACCAGGAGTTGCTGGATCTCCAGGCGGTCAGAAATTTCGGCCAAGCTCAACATGCATCGATTCAACACCGGGGCCAGGACGGTTACACTCAGCGCCCATGCGAAAGCTCTTGGCCGCCGCCGCTGCGCTGGTGGCGATCTGTCTTGTGGCCGGCACCGCGTCGGCCGACACCGATGTACAGCCGGCCGGTTCGATGCCGATTCCCGACGGTCCCGCCCAAACCTGGATCGTCGCCGACCTCGACAGCGGTCAGGTGCTGGCCGGCCGCGACCAGTACGCGGTGCATCCCCCGGCGAGCACGATCAAGGTGCTGCTGGCGCTGGTCGTGCTGGACGAGTTGGGCCTGGACTCCACGGTGGTCGCGGACGCCGCAGACACCGATGTCGAATGCAACTGCGTGGGGGTCAAGGCGGGCCACAGCTACACCACGCGCGAGTTGCTCGACGGCCTGTTGCTGGTCTCGGGCAACGACGCCGCCAATACCTTGGCGCACATGCTGGGTGGACCGGGCGCCACGGTGGCCAAGATGAATGCCAAGGCAGCGTCGTTGGGAGCTTCGAGCACTCATGCGTCGACGCCGTCCGGACTGGACGGCCCCGACGGCCCCGGCGCATCGACCGCCCACGACCTCGCGGTGATATTCCGGGCCGCCATGGCCAACCCGGTATTCGCGGCGATCACCGCCAAGCCGTCGGCGATGTTTCCCGGCGGCCCCGGTGACGGGGGTGACCTGGTGATCACCAACCAGGACGAGCTGCTGCAGCGTTACCCCGGCGCGATCGGCGGCAAGACCGGCTTCACCAACGCCGCCCGCAAGACGTTCGTCGGCGCGGCGGCGCGCGGCGGCCGCCGGCTGGTGATCGCCATGATGTACGGGCTGGTCAAGGAGGGCGGGCCGACCTATTGGGATCAGGCCGCCAGCCTGTTCGACTGGGGCTTCGCGCTCAGCCCGCAAGCCAGCATCGGCTCGCTGTAGCGCGCTTTCGCGTCTGGTCGCGCTCACCTAGCCGGCCACGCCGCGGACAGCAGCGCGGTCAGCACCGGAATCCGGCGCTCGGCGATCTCGGGCTGGGGCAACACGCCCTCCACCACCGCGGCTCCGTCGAACACGTTGGTCAACAGCGCCACCAGCACCGGCAGCGTGTCCTGCGGGATGTTCTCCGTCCCCGGCATAGTTAACGCGGCATCGTAAATCTTCGCACGGTACTGCCAAAGTTCATGCTGCAGAGTCGTTTTCAGCTTCTCATCGGTGCGGGCGGCGATCAACAATTCGTAGAGCACGGCGTTGGCGGGTCCGCTGGTGATGTCCCGCAGAATCGCCAGCGCGGCCTCCAGCGCGGGCCGATCGGCCGGTATTTGGGCGACCTGCTTGGTGAACGTCTCCAGCTGCCGGCGCAGCACCTCCGATGCCGTGGCTGCCATGAAGTCGCCCATGGTCTCGAAGTGCCGGAACAGTGCCCCGACCGACACCCCCGCGCGCTTGGTGATCACCGCCGCCGAAGCGCGGGCGTAGCCGACTTCGATGATGGTGTCGATGCAGGCCTCGAGGAGCCGGCCGACCGTCTCCTCGCGGCGCTGCTGCTGGGTCCTGGCCATCGCTACGCGGTGGCGCTCAGGGCCCGTCCGGCCCCGTGCGCATGCCGCTGGCCCGCGCGCAGGTACCGACCGGATTTCACCGTTTCGCCGTAGCCCTCGCAGAACTCGCCATCGCGGAAGACGACCGCCCCGCCGACACCCGTCGCGACCACCGTCGCGTCGTTGCGATTGACCATGCGGCGCAGTCCGCCGTAGAACGGCACCGCCTCCTCGTAGTAGCCGTCCACCGAGTCGTCCAGGCGGGCGGGGTCGATCACGACGAAGTCCGCGCGGTCGCCTTCCCGCAGCGTGCCGGCATCGATGCCGAACCACTCGGCCACCTCCGCGGTCAGCCGGTACACCGCCCGCTCCATCGTCAGGAACGGCCTACCGGCCCGGTGGGCGTCGCGGGCGCGCTTCAGCAGTCGCAGCGGGAAGTTGTAGAAGGCCATGTTGCGCAGGTGCGCGCCGGCGTCGGAGAAGCCCATGTGGACAACCGGGTCGGCGGCCAGCTTGTCCAGCTGCTTGGGCCGATGGTTGGCGACGGTGGTGGTCCAGCGCACGTTGCGCTCACCGTTCTCCACCAAGATGTCGAGGAACGCATCCAGCGGGTGCAGCCCGCGCTCGTCGGCGATCGCGCCAAAGCTCTTGCCGATCAACGTCTTGTCGGGGCATTCCACGATTACCGCGTCGTGGAAGTCGCGATGCCACAGCGACGGGCCCAGCTTGGCGCGGTCGAATTCGCGGCGGAATTTCCGGCGATAGGACTCATCGGCCAACAGCTGGTTGCGCTCCAGCTGGTCACGCAGGTGCAGGGCGGCCGTGCCGGCGCCGAACTCCTCGAACACCGGCAGGTCGATGCCGTCGGAGTACAGCGTGAACGGCACTGGCAGGTGCTGGAACCGCACGCTGGACGCCAGCAGCTTGTTCAGCAGGCGAGCGCCGCGTCCAAAGGTGTGCACGGCCAACGGCATTGACTTGGCGTCGGCGGACACCAACAGGCTCATCCGAACGCCCTTGCGGCGGTTCAGTATTCGGCTGCTGGTGAGGAAGAACATCAGCGCCGACACCGGGCTGTCGACGTTGGGGCGCTCTGCAGTATCCGGCCGCGCTTGCGTAGCACCTTGATCAGCCGGCGCCGCTCTCGCCAGGTCGCGAACGTCGACGGCAGCGCCCGGGAGCGGAACCGCTCACCGTCGAGCTTGTCGATCGGCGCATCCATCCCGGACATGCCCAGCATCCCGGCGTCCAGCGCCTCCTCGAGCAGCTTGGCCATCTTCTCCAACTCGGCGTCGGTCGGCCGGACATCACCGTCGGTGGCCCGCTCCAGGCCGAGCACCGACGTGCGCAGGTCCGAATGACCAAGCATCGAGCCGACATTGGGCCCCAGCGGCAACGTGTCGAGCTTCTCGACGTACTCCGCGGGCGTCGCCCAGGTCCTGTTGCTTTCCAACGCGCCGAGAACGAAGTCGCGCGGCACCGCCTCGACACGACTGAACAGGTCGGCAGCGTCCTGGGAATTCGCGTAGACCGTCGACAGCGAGCAATTGCCCAGCAACAGGGTGGTCACGCCGTGCCGCACCGACTCGCGCAGGCCGGGGTCGAGCAGGATCTCGGCGTCGTAGTGCGTGTGCACATCGAGGAAGCCAGGCATGACCCACTTGCCCCCGGCGTCGATCACCTCCGGGCAGCCGGTCTCATCCAGCGGCCCGGCCGACACGGTTGCCACCACGCCGTCGCGAATGCCCAAGCTACGAGTCTGCGGCGCCGCACCGGTGCCGTCGAACCATAGGCCGTCGCGGATGATCACGTCGAAAGTCACAGTTTCCTCCAAGTCGTCGCGTTGGCAAGACGCTAACATAGATAGCGATCACTCGCAATCTTTATCTCGTGGATCTAACGGTGTGTGGTGGTTGGCGGACCCGTGAGTGTCACGGTGGGCGGTTCGCTAGTGGGCGTGATCCGCACCGGGTCCGGGACGTTCACCCCGGGCGGCGTCTCGCCGGTCCGGCTCGCTTGAGCGGGGATGCGGATGACTCCCCCCTGCTGGCTACATTCGTCGGTCTTCACCGTGACGGTCATCTCGCCGGCCAGGTTGCCCTCCGGTTCTGGACGCAGTGCCACCACCTGCACGGTGGTCTGGGTGCTGGCCACGCCATTGGGCCCGATGCAGGGAAATTTGGTGGTTTCCGGCCGCGATCGCCACTGTCCGCCCTGGAACTCGAGCAGCAGCGGGTGCACGTCCGGAGACTTCGCCTGGGTGTGGTCCGCGTCGTTGAGCAGAGTCGCCGCCGCCACGCAGCGCGTGGGCGTGCACGACGACCGGAACGCCCACCAGGTGGCGACGTCCGGCGGCTGCGGGGTCGGGGTGTTGTTGAAGGTCTGCCTCGAGCGCTGCACCTCGATCACGTACATGCCCTCGAGCGGAAGCGGTGAGCCGGCGGGGGTGCTACTCGGTGTGGTGCTCGACGCAGCCGGCGTCGTGGTGGCGGGGTTGCCCGCCTGAGTCGACATCGTCATGGTCTTGCGCCCGATCGAGACGCCGGCTGCGAACAGGCCGGCCAGCAGCAGTACCGCGGCGACACCGACCAGGATCCGCCGCGGCCCCCGCCGCGGTTTGGTGCGATTGGAGAACTCATCCAACCGTCGCGCCAGCGACCCGGCGGCGGACTGCAACATCGTGTTTTGCCGCGGCGGCGGGACGGTGGCCGGTCGCGGAGCTGGCGGCGGCGGTTGCGGCGGTTCGGGCCAGCCATAGGCCGGGTAGTCGACGACGTAGGCGGGTTCCGGAACGGGCTGCTCGGCGACCTCGGCGACCTGGGCGACCGTGGCTGCCTCTGCGGCCCCGTGGTTGAGATCGCTCAGATCCGGGACGCCGGCGTGCGCGGCCAGCGCCTCGGCGAACTCACGGCAGCTACCGAACCGGTCGGACGGATTCTCGGCCATCGCCCGGCCCAGCACCCCGTCCAGCCGGTCCAGGTCGGGACGCAGATCGCGCAGTCGCGTCCCGACCGCAGGCGGCGCGCCGGTGAACAAGTGCATGGCGGTCGCGGCCAGCGCGTACTGGTCGGCACGACCGTCGGGCTCGGCACCGGCGAGCTCCTCCGGCGCGGCGTAGGCCGATTCGGTGGGCGGACGCGCCAAGCCGAAGTCGGTCAACAGAATCCGCGGTTCGTCCGTCGTCGCCAGCAGGATGTTGGCCGGCCGGACGTCCCGATGCAGCAACCCCCGCTGGTGGGCGAAGTCCAGGCCCCCGGCCACCGCGGTGATCATGCCCAGCGCTTCGGCCAGCGGCAGCACCGCCGGGAACCGACTGGCCATCAGCTGGGCAGCATCGGTGCCTTCCACGTAGTCCATCGCGATCCACAGCTGTCCCTCGAACTCGCCGCGGTCGTGCACTTCGACGATGTTGGGGTGGTACATGGTCGCTGCGACCTGGGTCTCTTGGTGGAACCTCCGGCGGAAATCGCCGTCCGCCGACAACGTCAACGGCAGCACCTTTAAGGCCCGCCACCCGCGCACATCAGGCCGTTGCACCAGGTACAGCCCACCGGTCGCGGAGGAACTCAGCATCCGCACCACGACGTACCCGGCAAAGGCCGCACCGCTGGCCAACGCCATCCAGCGATAGTAACCATCCCCGCGCGGGGCGCAGTCAGCGCGCGGCTAACACTGGGCGAATACTTGCCTGGTCAGGAGGGCCGAAACGGGTTGCCGCGCAGGATCACCAGATCGGGCCGGGTCAGCACCCCCGGGCCCAGTCGTGGGTCCTGCGAGTAGCACAACAGATCTGCCGATGCCCCGTCCTCGAGGCCTGGCCGGCCCAGCCAGCGCCGGGCGTCCCAGCACGCCGCACCCAACGCCTCCTCAGCGCTCATGCCGATCCCGCGCAAGGCGTCCACCTCGTCGGCGATGCGACCGTGCCGGATCATGCCGCCGGCGTCGGTGCCTGCATATACCGGCACGCCGGCGTCGCGCGCCGCCGCCACCCGGCGGTACCCGCGGTCGTACAGGTCGCGCATGTGCGCGGCATATGTCGGATAGCGGGTCGCGGCATCGGCGATGCCGGGGAAGTTCTCCAGGTTGATCAGGGTGGGCACCACCGCGGTGCCGCGTTCGACCATCAGCGCGATGGTGTCGTCGGTGAGGCCGGTGCCGTGTTCGATGCAGTCGATGCCGGCGCGGATCAGTCCGGGCAGCGCATCCTCGCCGAACACGTGCGCCGTGACCCGGGCACCCTCGGCGTGCGCGGCATTGATGGCCTCCCGCAGGACGTCGTCGGACCACAACGGCGCGAGGTCACCAATCTTGCGGTCGATCCAGTCGCCGACCAGCTTGACCCAGCCGTCACCGCGCCGGGCCTGCTCGGCCACCGCGGCCGGCAGTTGGGACTCGTCTTCGAGGTCAATTGGCAGGCCGGGGATGTAGCGTTTGGGCCTGGCCAGGTGCCGACCGGCCCGGATGATCCGGGGCAGGTCGTGGTGATCGTCGAGGCTGCGGGTGTCGATCGGTGAGCCGCAGTCCCGCAGCAACAACGCCCCGACATCACGTTCGGTCTCGGCCTGGGTGATCGCCTCGTCGAGTTCGACGGCGCCATGCTCGCCGAGGCCGACGTGGCAATGCGCGTCCACCAGGCCCGGCAGGATCCAGCCGCCCTCGAAGAGGGTGTCGGCGCCGGACACCGGTTCGGTGCTGATGTGGCCGTCGACGATCCACAGTTCGGTGGGAATGTCGCCAGGCAGAGCCGAACCGCGCACGTGCAGCCGCACGGCGGGACTACTTCTTGCCCGGGAACTTCAGCTTGGACAGGTCGAAGTCAGCCAGACCGGGCGGCAACTCGTTGAGCCCCTCGGGCATCTGCGACAGGTCCGGGAACCCGGCCGGCATGCCCGGCATCCCAGCTCCAGGTCCGAACGGGCTGCGCACCTTCGGCGGCGTCGGGCCGCGGCCGCCCTTCTTACCCTTCTTGCCTTTTGCGTTCTTGGACTTGCGTGTCGAAGACTTGCGCCCGATTCCCGGTATCCCCATGCCACCGAGCATCGACGACATCATCTTGCGGGCCTCGAAGAACCGGTCCACCAGCTGGTTGACCTCGGACACCGTGACGCCGGAGCCGTTGGCGATGCGCAGCCGTCGGGAAGCATTGATGATCTTTGGGTCGGCGCGCTCCTCGGGCGTCATTCCGCGGATGATGGCCTGTAGCCGGTCGAGGCTCTTGTCGTCGACCTCGGCCAGCGCGTCCTTCATCTGCGCGCCGCCGGGCAGCATGCCCAGCAGGTTGCCGATCGGGCCCATCTTGCGCACCGCCAGCATCTGCTCGAGGAAGTCTTCCAACGTAAGTTCCCCGGTGCCGATCTTGGCGGCGGCCGCCTCGGCCTGCTGGGCGTCGAAGACCTGTTCGGCCTGCTCGATCAGGCTCAGCACATCGCCCATGCCCAGGATGCGGCTGGCCATCCGGTCCGGGTGGAAGACGTCGAAGTCTTCGAACTTCTCCCCGGTGGAGGCGAAAAGGATTGGCACCCCGGTGACTTCGCGGACCGACAGCGCGGCGCCACCACGGGCGTCGCCGTCCAGCTTGGTCAACACGACGCCGGTGAATCCGACGCCGTCCCCGAACGCCTGGGCGGTGGCGACGGCGTCCTGACCGATCATCGCGTCCAGGACGAACAGCACCTCGTCGGGATTGACCGCGTCGCGGATGGCGGCGGCCTGGGCCATCAGCTCCTCGTCGATACCCAGCCGGCCAGCGGTGTCAACGATGACGAAGTCGTGGTGTTTGGCCTTGGCCTCGGCGATGCCTGCCGCCGCGACCGCGACCGGGTCACCCGGGCCGGACTCGGGGGATGCGCCGGGGTGCGGCGCGAACACCGGCACGCCGGCCCGCTGCCCGACGACCTGCAGCTGGTTGACGGCGGCCGGACGCTGCAGGTCGCAAGCCACCAGTAGCGGCGTATGGCCCTGATTCTTGAGCCGGTAGGCCAGCTTGCCGGCCAGCGTCGTCTTACCGGAGCCCTGCAGGCCGGCGAGCATGATGACGGTCGGCGGGGTCTTGGCGTACGCGAGCTCCCGGGTTTCCCCGCCGAGGATGCCGATGAGTTCCTCATTGACAATCTTGACGACCTGCTGCGCCGGGTTCAGGGCACCGGACACCTCGGCGCCCCGGGCGCGTTCCTTGATCCGATGCACGAACGCCCGCACGACGGGCAGCGAAACGTCGGCTTCCAGCAGCGCAAGCCGGATCTCACGGGTGGTGGCGTCGATATCGGCGTCGGTGAGGCGGCCTTTGCCGCGTAGCCCTTGAAGGGCACCGGTCAAGCGATCGGAGAGCGATTCAAACACGACCGCCAGCCTAGCCGGGCCACCGCGGCCCCGTTGAGCCACGACTTGATCCCGCGACACTGAAACCAGGTACACGACACGCCGGGGGAGGTGTACCTGAATTCAATCTCGGCGCGGCACGCTGAGCCGACCAGCATCGCCATGTCGCAACTACGGCGAAAAGCGTTGCCATGCTAGATTTTACAGCCGCACCTGGCATCGACAGGCGCATCAGTCCAGCCAGCCACTCGGGGGGATCTTTGTCGCTGCAGCCGGTCGGTTCCGCCGATAGCAGCCGGCCGCTGCGCGGTTGGCAGCGCCGTGCGCTGGTGAAGTACCTCGGCACCGAGCCGCGCGACTTCCTGGCCGTCGCAACTCCCGGGTCGGGCAAGACGGCGTTCGCGCTGCGGATCGCGGGTGAACTGATGGGCCACCGCGCCGTCGAGCAGCTCACCGTCGTCGTCCCCACCGAACACCTCAAGATCCAATGGGCGCAGGCCGCCGGGCGTCAGGGCCTGGCGCTGGACCCCAAGTTCTCCAACTCCAACCCGCAGACCTCGCCGGAGTACCACGGCGTGGTGGTCACCTACGCCCAGGTGGCTTCTCATCCGACGTTGCACCGGGTGCGGACCGAGCAGCGCAAGACTTTGGTGATCTTCGACGAGATCCACCACGGCGGGGACGCCAAGACCTGGGGCGACGCGATCCGGGAGGCGTTCAGCGACGCGACCCGTCGACTTGCCCTGACCGGGACGCCGTTCCGCTCCGACGACAGCCCCATCCCGTTCGTCAACTACGAGCCCGACAGCGAGGGCCTGATGCGCTCGCAGGCCGACCACACCTACGGTTACGCGGAAGCACTGGCCGACGGGGTGGTGCGCCCGGTGGTGTTCATGGCCTATTCCGGCCAGGCCCGCTGGCGCGACAGCGCGGGCGAGGAGCACGAGGCGCGGCTCGGCGAGCCGCTGTCGGCCGAACAGACCGCACGGGCGTGGCGCACCGCACTGGACCCGGCCGGCGAATGGATGCCGGCCGTGATCACCGCCGCCGACCAGCGGCTGCGTCAGCTGCGCGAGCACGTGCCCGACGCGGGCGGCATGATCATCGCGTCCGACCGAACGGCCGCTCGCGCCTACGCCACCCTCCTCAAGAAGCTGACCGGCGAAGCACCGACCGTCGTGCTCTCCGACGACCCCGGATCCTCGGCGCGCATCAGCGAGTTCGCGGCGAGCGACACTCGATGGCTGGTCGCGGTGCGCATGGTGTCCGAAGGCGTTGACGTGCCCCGCTTGTCGGTCGGTATCTACGCGACCAGCGCCTCCACTCCCCTGTTCTTCGCGCAGGCGATCGGCCGGTTCGTGCGCTCGCGGCGCCCCGGCGAGACGGCCAGCATCTTCCTGCCGTCGGTGCCCAACCTGCTGCAACTGGCCAGCGAGCTCGAGGCGCAGCGCAATCACGTGCTGGGCAAACCGCACCGCGTGTCCGAGGGTGATCCGCTTGACGAAGATCCCGCGGTCAGGACGCAGAACGAAAAGACCGAAGAGAACGGCTTCACCTCACTGGGCGCGGACGCCGAGCTGGATCAGGTGATTTTCGACGGCTCCTCGTTCGGCACCGCCGCCCCCGCCGGCAGCGAAGAAGAGGCCGACTATCTGGGCATCCCGGGGCTGTTGGACGCCGAGCAGATGCGCGCGCTGCTGCACCGGCGGCAGGACGAGCAGTTGCAGAAACGCGCCGCGACGGCGTCAAGCCCGCCCACGCCGATCACTACCCACGGGCAGCTGCGCGAGTTGCGCCGCGAACTCAACTCGCTGGTGTCGGTCGCCCACCACCGGACCGGCAAGCCGCACGGCTGGATTCACAACGAGCTGCGCCGCCGGTGCGGTGGACCCCCTATCGCGGCGGCGACCCGGGATCAGCTCAAGGCCCGCATCGAGGCCGTGCGCCAGCTCAATTCCGAACCGGCGTGATCCGATGGTGGCGACCCGCTGCGCCCGGCTGCGCCGCGCTGGCGATCGCCACTAGACCCGATGGTGGCGACCCGCTGCGCCCGGCTGCGCCGCGCTAGCGATCGCCACTAGTCACCGACGGGCTCGTCGACCATGACCACCGCCGGCGCACCCAGCACGGCCAACAGGTTCTTCTCCACCGCGGACCGGGCGTCGGTGTCCGTCGGCACCGTCACGCAGAAGACGTCGGCGGCCGTCGACCCGAAGGTGTTTACCTTGGCCCAGACGATGTCGGTCTCGGCGCGCTCAAGCGCGCGGGCCAGCAGCGCTAGCAGTCCCGTGCGGTCCATGGCGCGCACTTCCAGGATCAGCTGTCCCGGGGTGTCGGTGTCCAGCCACAGGATCCGCGGCGGCGCGGTCGAACGGGTGACCGGCACGCCCACCTGCACCTCTCCGGCTCGGGCGGTCGCTTCGCTGGCGGCGTCGCTGTCCCGCTTCTCCAACGCGCCCAATACGTCGACGTCACCGCGCAGCGCGCCCACGAACGATTGACGCAGCAAATCGGCCGCCGGTGGCGAACCGAACAGCGGCGACACCACGAACTCAGTGATCGCGACGCCCTCATGGATGTTGACCGAAGCCGAATGGACCCGCAGTGAGTTCAACGCCAACACGGCGGCGGCCTTCGACACCAACCCGCGTTCGTCGGGCGCCACCATCACGGCATGCAGGCGCTCGCCGGCGCCCGGGTTGATCTCGACGTGCACGCCCTGCCGCGCCGCCAACGAAAGGTAATGCGGCGCAGTCGGTTCCGCTTGCGGCGGCTCCTCACCCGCCATCGCCATGCGGCAACGCCGCACCAGGTCGTCGACCAGGGACGCCTTCCAGTCGCTCCACACACCCGGACCGGTGGCCTTCGAATCGGCCTCCGAAAGGGCGTGCATCAGCTCCAGCAGCTGCGGGTCCCCGCCGAGCGCTTCCGACACGGCCTCGATGGTGGCTGGGTCGTTGAGGTCGCTGCGGGTCGCCGTGATCGGCAGCAGCAGATGGTGGCGAACCATCTTGGACAGCGTGTCGATGTCAGCGGGTGCCAGCCCCAATCGCTCACCGATCGGAACCACTAGTTCGGCTCCCAGCACGCTGTGGTCGGCTCCCCGCCCCTTACCGATGTCGTGCAGCAACGCCCCCAGCGCGAGCAGATCCGGTCGGGCCACGTTGGTGGTCAGCGGCGCGGCGTGCACGGCGCACTCCACCACGTGGCGGTCCACCGTCCACTTGTGCGACACGTCGCGCGGCGGCAGGTCCCGGATCGCGTCCCATTCGGGCAGCAGCTGGCCCCACAAGCCGGTGCGGTCCAGCGCCTCGATGGTCGGCACCGCGGTCGGGCCGGCCAGCAGCACCACCAACAGGTCGTCCAGTGCCTCGCGCGGCCACGGCGTCGGCAGCGGGGGCACGTTGTCGGCCAGCCGGCTCAGGGTCGCCGCGCCGATGGGCACGCCGGTGTCGGCCGCCGCCGCGGCGACCCGCAGCACCAGGCCGGGATCGTGCTGCGGCTGCGCCTCGCGGGCCAGCACGATCTCGCCGGCGTATTCGACGACGCCCTCGTCCAGCGGGCGCCGCTTGGGCCGCCGCACCAGCGCCGAGATGCCGCGCCGGGGCAACGCGTTGGCGGCCGTGCGCAGACCGGTGACCGCGTGGAAGCTGATGGTGCGGCCCGCGCTGGACAACATTCGGGCCAGGTCAAAGCGGTCGCCGACGCCCAGCGCCTCGCTGATCTCGTCGGCGAACTGGGCCAGCAGCTGGTCGCGGCCCCGCCCAGACACCCGGTGCAGCTCGGTCCGCACATCGAGCAACGTCAGGTACGCGTCGTCGAGCGAACCGACCGCTGAGTCGGCTCGCGCCATGCCGTGCCGGTCGATCAGCTGCGCCAGCGCCAGCGCGTTGAGTAGCTGGACATCGCGCAGACCGCCACGGCCCGACTTCAGGTCGGGTTCGGCGCGATGGGCGATCCGACCCAGCCGCAGCCACCGGGCATGCGTCATCTCTACGAGTTCGTCCATGCGAGAACGGATTCCGCTGCGCCATTGCCGCCGGACGCCGTCGATCAGCTCGGCCGAGAGCCGCTGTTCGCCGGCGATGTGCCGCGCTTCCAGCATTCCCAGCGCGGCGGTCAGATCCGAGCCGGCGGTGGCCAGCGCCTCACCGACCGTGCGCACACTGTGGTCAAGCCGAATGTTGGCGTCCCACAACGGATACCACAGTTTGTCCGCGACGGGCCCCAGCTCGTCGGCAGGCTTGCCGTCGTGCAGTAGCACCAGGTCCAGGTCAGAGTAGGGCAGGAATTCGCGGCGCCCGAGACCACCGACACCGACGATCGCGAACCCGCTGTCCTCGGTGATCCCGATCTGTCCGGCCTTGGCGACCAACCAGGTCTCGTGCAACTCCAGGCATGCCTGACGCAACTCGGCCGGTGCCATGTCGCGATGCCCGTCAGACAACAGATCGCGCCTGGCGGCAGCCAAATCGACTGCGGCACAGGCGCTTTCCGTTGCTCCTCCCAGTTCGGACGGGTCCGCCGGGTGCGGGTTCACACCCGGGGGGCCCATCCGGCTCGGTTCAGCAATGCCGAACCATTGTCATAACGCGTCGGGTCCGCGCTCTCCGGTGCGCACCCGCACGATGGTGTCGACCGGGCTGACCCATACCTTGCCGTCGCCGATCTTGCCGGTCCGTGCCGCTCGGACGATGCTGTCCACGACCTTGTCGACAATGGAATCGTCGACCACGACCTCGATCCGCACCTTCGGCACGAAGTCCACGGAGTACTCAGCACCCCGGTAAACCTCGGTGTGACCCTTCTGCCGGCCGTACCCCTGGATTTCGCTGACCGTCATGCCCAGGACGCCTGCGTCCTCAAGGCTGGTCTTGACGTCGTCGAGGGTGAACGGCTTAACGATCGCGGTAATCAGCTTCATATCTATTCCGCCTCCACTTTCTCGCCCACTCGCTCCCGGTCTTCCAGGCCGTTGAGGCTGCTTTCCGGCAGGCTGGCCCTAGGAAGCACCGAACCGCTGGCGACCGCAAAGTCGTAGCCGCTCTCGGCGTGCTCCGACTCGTCGACGCCCGCGGCCTCCTGCTCAGCCCCGAGACGCAGTCCGATGGTGTACTTCAGGATAAGGGCAATGATCAAGGTGCCAATAGCGGAGTAGGTCAACACCGCGAACGCTCCGATGGCCTGTTTGCCCAGCTGGCCCCAACCGCCACCGTAGAACAGCCCCGTAACGGCCGCCGGTGCCTGTGGCGTGGCGACCAGGCCGACCATCAGGGTGCCGGCCAATCCACCGACCAGGTGGACGCCGACCACGTCGAGCGAGTCGTCGAACTTGAGCTTGAACTTCAGCCCAACCGCCAACGCGCACAGCACGCCGGCCACCGCACCAATCGCCAGCGCGCCGACCACGTTGACCGAAGAACAGGACGGCGTGATGGCGACCAGTCCAGCGACGATGCCCGAGGCCGCACCCAGGGTGGTGGCCTTGCCGTCGCGGATGCGCTCGGTGAGCAGCCAGGCGAGCATGGCGGCCGCCGTGGCGATCGTCGTGGTGACGAACGTCGTACCGGCGGCACCGTTGGAGCTGGTGGCCGAACCGGCGTTGAACCCGTACCAACCGAACCACAGCAGGCCGGCGCCGAGCATCACGAACGGCAGGTTGTGCGGCCGGAAGAGCGTCGTCGGCCAGCCTTTGCGCCTGCCCAGGACGATAGCCAGCACCAAGCCCGCCACACCGGCGTTGATGTGGACCGCCGTGCCGCCCGCAAAGTCAATCGCTTTCAGCTTGTTTGCGATCCACCCGCCCGACTCGGCGACGCTGCCGTCGAACGCGAACACCCAGTGCGCGACGGGGAAGTAGACGAGTGTCGCCCACAGCCCGGAGAAGATCAACCAGGCACTGAACTTCATCCGGTCCGCTACCGCACCCGAGATCAGGGCCACGGTGATGATCGCGAACATGAGCTGGAAGGCCACAAACACCGTGGCCGGCAAGGTGCCTACCAGCGGGATAGTTGTCTCGGCCACAGGCGGGGTCTTGCTCGGATCGGCGGCGACGTAATTGCCACCGATGAGTCCTTTCAGTCCCCAGAACTGGGTCGGGTTGCCGACAACATTTCCGGTGTCATTGCCGAATGCCATCGAGTAGCCGTACAGCACCCAAAGCACCGTTATGACGCCCATCGAACTGATGCTCATCATGATCATGTTCAGGACACTCTTGGCACGCACCATGCCGCCGTAGAAAAACGCCAGGCCCGGCGTCATCAACAGGACGAGCGCGGAACTCGCCAGCATCCAGGCCGTGTCGCCGGTATCGGGATGGCCCATCAGTGGGAAACTCACTCGCTATCACCTCCAGTCAGCGTTGGGAGGGCCCCAGATAAATGACTGGCGACCTGATCCAGAACCATGCGCATAAGTTGTTGCGCGAATGGGGCAGCGATGTTTCGGCAGGATTAACGTAAAAGTTGCTGTGTAATAGCTGCTCGTGGTGATCGCAAGCGCGGCGTCGCCGGGCGCGGCGGGTCGCCACCGTCCCCGATCAGCCGAGCAGGGCGTCGACGAATGCTGCCGGCTCAAACGGCGCCAGGTCGTCGGCTCCTTCACCCAGCCCGACCAGCTTCACCGGCACGCCGAGTTCCTGCTGAACCCGGAATACGATGCCGCCCTTGGCCGTTCCGTCCAGCTTGGTCAGCACCGCGCCGGTGATGTCGACGACCTCGGCGAACACCTTCGCCTGAGCTAGCCCGTTCTGCCCGATCGTCGCATCGAGAACCAACAGCACCTCATCAACAGCTGCCCGGCGGGTCACGACCCGCTTGACCTTGCCCAGTTCGTCCATCAGCCCGACCTTGGTGTGCAACCGGCCCGCGGTGTCGATGACGACGACGTCGGCGCCGGACTGGATGCCCTTGTCCACGGCGTCGAAGGCCACCGACGCCGGGTCGGCGCCCTCGGCGCCCCGCACCACTTCCGCGCCCACCCGCGACGCCCAGGTCTGCAGCTGGTCCGCCGCGGCGGCCCGGAACGTGTCGGCGGCGCCCAGCACCACGCGGCGCCCGTCGGCCACCAGCACCCGGGCCAGCTTGCCGACGGTGGTGGTCTTTCCGGTCCCGTTGACGCCGACGACGAGCAGCACCGACGGGTGGTCCGCGTGCGGCAGCGCGCGGATCGAGCGGTCCATGGCGGGTTGCAGCTCGCGGATCAGCACCTCGCGCAGTACCGCCCGGGCATCGGCCTCGTTCCGGACGTTGCCGCTGGCCAGTCGGCTACGCAGCTGCGACACCACCGACTCGGTGACCACCGGACCCAGGTCGGCGACCAGCAACGTGTCCTCCACGTCCTGCCAGGAGTCCTCGTCGAGATCGCCGCCCCCGATCAGGCCCAGCATGCTGCGGCCCAGCGCGTTCTGCGACCGTGCGAGCCGCCCGCGCAGCCGTTCCAGCCGCCCTTCGGTCGGTTCGATGGCTTCGATCTGCGGCGCCTCTGGTGCCGGCTCGGCCTCGATCTCCGGTACCGGCTCGACCTCGATCTCAAGCTCCGGCTCGACCTCGATCTCGGGCTCGGTCTCCGGGACCGTTTCCAGCTCCGGGTCGGGCAGGTGGACCTCAGAGATGGTGCGCTTGGGAGCATCGCGCGGAATGGTGGCGTCGTCGCCGACGGCGGGCAGTCCGCTGGTGTCGACCACCGGTTCGGCGGTCGGTGACTTGCTGAAAGTGATTCCCGAGGAAGCTGTGTACCCGCCCGACCGGTCGATCGCGTCCGGCTTGGGCGTCGGCGCCAGCCTGATCCGGCGCTTGCGGTAGCGCACGAGGCCGATGACCAACGCCGTGATGATGATCAGGGCGGCGGCGACCGCGATGGCAATCCACAAACCTTCGGACACGCTGACTATCCCTTCCCAATGCATCTCGGGTGAAACCCGGAGCGAACTAAGCGAACTAATTGGAGCTGGAGACCAGCTGATCCAGCTGCTGGCCGCGGATGCGCTGCGAAATGACCGCGGTGATCCCATCACCCTGCATGGTCACCCCGTAGAGCGCGTCGGCGACCTCCATCGTGGGCTTCTGGTGGGTGATGATGATCAGCTGCGACTGGTCGCGCAGCATCTCGAAGAGGCCGATCAGGCGACGCAGGTTGACGTCGTCCAGGGCGGCCTCCACCTCATCCATGATGTAGAACGGCGACGGACGAGCCCGGAAGATCGCCACCAGCATGGCCACCGCCGTCAAGGCCTTCTCGCCCCCTGAGAGCAACGACAACCTGGTGACCTTCTTGCCGGGTGGACGGGCCTCGACCTCGATGCCCGTGGCGAGCATGTCGTCGGGCTGAGTCAGCCTCAGCCGGCCTTCCCCGCCAGGGAACAGCGCGGTGAACACTGTCTGGAATTCGCGCTCGACGTCCACGAACGCTTCGCTGAATACCTGCAGGATGCGGGCGTCCACCTCGGCGACGACATCCAGCAGGTCCTTGCGGGCGCCTTTGACGTCTTCGAGCTGGGTGGACAGGAAGTTGTATCGCTCCTCCAGCGCAGCAAACTCCTCCAGGGCCAGCGGGTTGACCCGGCCGAGTTCGGCGAGCTCGCGTTCGGCGCGTTTGGCGCGCCGCTCCTGGGTGGTCCGGTCGAACGGCATCGGAGCGGGCGCCACCACCTGCTCACCCCGTTCGCGGGCCTGCTCGAACTCGGCCATCTCCAGGTCGGTGGGCGGCAACGCGACGTCGGGGCCGTATTCGGCGATCAGGTCGGTCGGCGCCATGCCGAACTGCTCGAGCACCATCTGCTCGAGCTGCTCGATCCGCAGCGCGGCCTGGGCGTTTGCCACCTCGTCGCGATGCAGCGAATCGGTGAGGGCGGCCACCCGCGCGCTCAGCGTGTTCACTTCCTCGCGCACCGCGGTCATGGCCGCCGTACGGTGTTGCCGTTCGGCGGCGAGTTGGTCGCGCAGGCGCGAGGCCGCTTCCACCACCCGGTTCAACCGGCTGGCCAGCAGCCGGCCAGACTCGGCCACTGCGGCGGCCACCGCGGCCGCCCGTAGCCGGGCGGCGTGCGCCTGCTCGGCCCGCACTCGCGCCTCCCGCTCGGCCGCCGCCGCGCGACGCAGCGAGTCCGCCCGGCCGCGCACGGCGTTGGCGCGCTCCTCGGCGGTGCGTACCGTCAGCCGGGCCTCGACCTCGGCACTGCGCGCGCCCTCGGCGGCAGCGGCGATTTCCTGCCGGGCCTCGACCAGGTTGGGCTCGGCGGCCTGCACATGCTCGGTCTCCTGAGCGTTGCGCAGCCGGGTTTCCAGCTCGACGACCTCTTCGAGGGTGCGCGCCCGTCCGGCTTCCAGTTCCTCGCGCTGCTGCAGCAGCCGGCTCCACTCGTCCTCGGCCGCACGAGCCTCTTGCCCCAGGCGCCCGAGCTGTTCGTACATCGCCGAGATGGCGGTGTCAGATTCGTTGAGGGCGGCCAGGGCCTGCTCGGCCGCGTCCTGACGAGCGTTCTGCTCGGTCAATGCGCCGGACAGCGCCGCGCTCAGTTGAGCCACCTGGGCCTCGGCGGCGGCCAGTTCGCCGCGAGCCTTCTCGATCTCGGAGGCGACCTCCAAAGTGGAGACCTTGCGGTCGGATCCACCGTTCACCCGCCCGGCGCCGACCAGATCACCGTCGAGCGTGACCGCCCGCAGTCGAGGATGCCGCGCCACCAGTTCCAGCGCTTGGCTCAGATCGCCTACCACCGCGACGTCCGCCAGCATCGCCGCCATCGCGCCCCGCAGTCGCGGCGGCGAGTCGATCAGGTCCAGCGCCCAGGCGGCCCCGTCGGGCAGCTCCGCGGTCCGGGCGGCGTCGGCGGGGGCGGGCCAGTCGGTGAGCACCAGGGCGGCACGGCCACCGTCGGCCTGCTTGAGGGCGGCCACGGCGGTGTGCGCGGCGCCGGGGCCATCGACCGCCAGGGCATCGGCCGCCGAACCCAGCACCGCGGCCAGCGCCGCCTCATACCCTGGGCGCACCTTGACCAGTTCCGCCACGGAACCGAAAAGCCCTGCGCCAGAATGATTTCGCGCTAGCCAAGCGGCCCCGTCCTTGCGCTCAAGGCTCATCGACAGCGCCTCGATGCGGGCTCGTAGCGACGCGACCTGGCGTTCCGCGGTGCGTTCGGCGGTTTGCAGCTCCGAGACGCGTTCGTCGGTCAGCCGGAGCGCGCTGACCGTCCGCTCGTGCTGCTCGTCGAGGCCCACCTCACCCTGATCCAGTTCGCCGACGCGGCCCTGCACGCTCTCGAATTCCGCTCGGGTCTGCTGGGCCCGCGTGGCCGCGTGTTCGATCCGCTCGGACAACCGCGCGACGCTTTCGTCGGTCGATTCCACCCGGGCCCGCATTGTCTCGACCTGCCCCGCCAGCCGGGCCAGGCCCTCGCGCCGGTCAGCTTCGGCGCGCACCGCCGCCAGGTGCGCCTTCTCGGCCTCGACGGCGCGGCGCTCCCGCTCGGCGAGTTCGGCGCGCGCGGCATCCAGTCGGGCGCGGGCCTCGGCCAGTTCGGCCAGCAACTCCTGCTCGGCTTGGGCCACCTCCTCGGCCTCGGCTTCCAGTGCGTCGGGGTCGGTGTCGCTGGTGCGCGCTGGCTCGACGTCGAGGTGTTGCGCGCGTTCGCTGGCGATGCGGACGGTGGCGCTGACCCGTTCGGCCAGCGCGGACAACCGGAACCAGGTCTGTTGTATCGATTCCGCGCGTTGCGACAGGACCGCCAGGGCTTCCTCGTGGGATGCCAGCTCCTGGGACGCCACCGCCAGCCTGGCGACCGCTTCGTCGTGCTCGCGGCGCATGGTTGTCTCAGCATCGAAGATCGCCTGACGCTCCGAGCGACGGTTGACCAGGTCGTCGGCGGCGAGGCGCAGGCGGGCGTCGCGCAGATCGGCCTGGATAGTTTGAGCGCGGCGGGCCACTTCGGCCTGGCGGCCCAGCGGTTTGAGTTGTCGGCGTAGCTCGGTGGTCAGGTCGTTGAGGCGGGCCAGGTTCGCGGCCATGGCGTCAAGTTTGCGCAGCGCCTTTTCCTTGCGCTTGCGGTGCTTGAGCACCCCGGCCGCCTCTTCGATGAACGCGCGCCGGTCCTCGGGCCGGGACTGCAGGATCTCGTCGAGCTTGCCCTGGCCCACGATCACGTGCATCTCGCGGCCGATGCCCGAGTCGCTCAACAGCTCCTGAACGTCCATCAACCGGCAACTGCTGCCATTGATCTCGTATTCGCTGGCTCCGTCGCGGAACATCCGGCGGGTGATCGACACCTCGGAGTACTCAATCGGCAACGCGTTGTCGGAGTTGTCGATGGTGACGGTGACCTCAGCGCGGCCCAGGGGCGCGCGCGAGGAGGTGCCGGCGAAGATGACGTCTTCCATCTTGCCGCCGCGCAGGGTCTTTGCCCCCTGCTCCCCCATCACCCAGGCCAGGGCGTCGACGACGTTGGATTTGCCGGAACCGTTGGGCCCGACAACGGCAGTGATGCCCGGTTCGAAGCGCAGAGTCGTCGGCGCGGCGAAGGACTTGAATCCCTTCAGCGTCAGACTCTTGAGGTACACGAGGGGCCAGATTACCGGTGCGAGCGTCCGCCTCCGCCCGCTCGGGGCGTGTCACGAGCGGTGTTCGAGACCCCTTGCACACCGCTGGTCAATCGAGTCGCTCTGACCCCAAATGCACCACGAGTGGCTACCGTTCGACGAATCCGGTGAACTGCTCGGTGGGTTCCGACCAGTCGGCGACCACCTTGTCCACCCGTCCCGGGGTGCTGTCCCCCCGAAGCAATTCCAGCAGCCGTTCACCTGCCTCGCGTGGACCGTTCGCCACCACCAGCACACGGCCGTCGGCCTGGTTGGCTGCATAGCCGGTCAGGCCCTGTTCCAGCGCCCGGCAGCGTGTCCACCAGCGGAAACCGACGCCCTGGACGTGGCCGTGGACCCAGGCGGTCAGCCGCACGTCAGGAGCCGACATCGTTTACCTCGAAGTTCACCGTGGTGCCGGATTTCAGGGTGCGACCGACTGTGCAGACCGCGTCGATGGCGCGGTTGACGACCACGAGCAGGCGCGCCTTCTCGTCGTTGGACAGCCCGGACAGGTCCAGTTCCAGCTTCTCGTCGAGCCGCGGGTAGATCTCCTTTTCCCGGTCGGCGGCACCGGAGACCCTGATCGTCGCACGGTAATCGTCACCGAGGCGGCGAGCCAGCGGCTGGTCGCTGGACATCCCGCTGCAGGCGGCCAGCGCGATCTTCATCAGCTCGCCGGGGGTGAAAACGCCCTCGACGTCCTCGCTGCCGACAAGTACTTGCGCGCCGCGTGAGCTGTGTCCGGTGTACCGGCGCGTGCCAGTGCGTTCGACCCACAGATCAGTCATGGCTCCCTTTCTACAACGCAGTCAGTTCGCTGAACTCAACGCAGACCCGGCGCGGATCCTTACCGGCGCGGTCGCGGTTGGCATTTCGGGCAGTAAAACGACGAGCGGTTCATGAACTTCTCCCGACGAATCACCGCTCCGCAGCGCCGGCAAGGCTGGCCTTCGCGACCGTAGGCATCCAGCGATCGGTCGAAGTAGCCCGACTCGCCGTTGACGTTGACGTACAGCGAATCGAAGGACGTGCCGCCCTTCCCCAGCGCCTCACGCATCACCTCGGCGGCAGCAGCGAGCACCGACCCCAGTTGGCGGCGTGACAGGTTGGCAGCAATGCGGGCGCCGTTGACTTCGGCCCGCCACAGCGCCTCGTCGGCGTAGATGTTGCCGATGCCCGACACCACTTGCTGGTCCAGCAGCTGTCGCTTGATCTCGGAATGCTTGCGCCGCAACACCTCGACCACCGCGTCGGCGTCGAATCGGGGGTCCAGCGGGTCGCGCGCCAGGTGCGCGACCGGTGTCGGCACCACGCTGCCGTCTACGGTCACCAGGTCGGCGAGCAGCCACCCGCCGAAGGTCCGCTGGTCGGCGAAGCTCAGCACGGTCCCGTCGTCGAGCAGGGCGGAGATCCGGACGTGGTCCGCGCGTGGCACCGTCCCCAGCAACATCTGCCCGCTCATGCCGAGGTGCACCACCAGCGCGGCGTCGGGGTCGGTGGCCTTGTCCAGAATCAGCCACAGATACTTGCCGCGCCGGTCAGTGCCGGTGATGCGAGCGTCGAGCAGCCGAGCGGTGAGGTCGGCGGGCCCAGCTTCGTGGCGGCGCACCGCGCGCGGGTGATGGACGCGGACGGCGGTGATCGTCTTGCCCAGCACATGGGTCTCGAGGCCGCGACGCACCACCTCGACTTCGGGCAGTTCAGGCACTAGACGGAGGATTTCCCCGCGCTGTCGAGCACTTCCATGGCTTCCAGCGCCTTATAGGCCGCCGACGCCGCCTTCTGCTCGGCTTCCTTCTTGGAGCGCCCTACGCCCGACCCGTATTCGGCGTCCATCACGACGACGACGGCGGTGAACTCCTTGTCGTGGTCGGGGCCCGTGGAGGTGACCGAGTAAGACGGCGCGCCCAGCGCCCGGGACGCGGTGAGTTCCTGCAAGCTGGTCTTCCAATCCAGGCCGGCACCGAGCGTCGGGGCGGCGTCCAGCAACGGGCCGAACAGCCGCAGGATGACCTCGCGCGCCACGTCGATGCCGTGTTGCAGGTAAATCGCGCCCAGCAGGGACTCCATGCCGTCGGCGAGGATGCTGGATTTGTCGGCGCCGCCGGTATTGGCCTCGCCGCGGCCCAGCAAGATGTGCACGCCCAGGCCCTCGTCGGTCAAATTGCGCGCGACATCGGCCAGCGCCTGGGTGTTGACGACACTCGCCCGAAGTTTGGCCAGGTCACCCTCGGACCGCTCGGGGTGGCGATGATAGAGCGCGTCGGTGACGGTCAGCCCCAGCACGGCGTCGCCGAGGAACTCCAGCCGCTCGTTGGTCGGTAGCCCACCGTTCTCGTAGGCGTAGCTGCGGTGCGTCAGCGCCAGTGAGAGCAGGTCGTCGGGCAGCTCGACACCGAGCGCGTCCAGCAGCGTGTGCCGTGACCGCGTCACCGCTCACCGCCGTCGTCGTCATCGAACATCCCGGCCAGTTTGGCCCACCGCGGGTCGATCTGCTCGTGGTGGTGCTCCGGGTCGGCGGCCAGGGAAACCCCACACTGTGGGCACAGTCCCGGGCAATCGGGCGAGCACACCGGTGAAAAGGGCAGTTCCAGACCCACGGCGTCAATGATCGGCTGCTCCAGGTTGACCATTTGGTCGACGACGTGTCCCACCTCGTCCTCCTCGGTGGTCGCTTCGGTAGCACTGTCCGGATACGCGAACAGCTCGGTCAGCTCAACCTGGACCCGTCCCTGAATAGGCGACAGGCAGCGTGAGCACTCACCCGCGGTGGCTGCGGCGACATCCCCGGTGACCAGTACTCCCTCGGACACCGACTCCACCCGTAGGTCCAGGTCCAGCGGTGCGCCTTTCGGAATCGCGATCAGCTCGACGCCAATGCGCGTCGGACTATCCACTGTGTCTTGGACCCTGAACATGGCACCCGGGCGTCGACCGAGCTTGGCAATGTCGATGGTCAGTGGCGTCCGCACGGGTCGCTGTGCCGTTTGGCTGTGGTGCTTGGCCATACCGGAATCCTACGGCGCCCGCCGCGGGCCCATCGGTTTTCGCCCCGTCCGGGGCCGCTCGGTCAGCGAGTGACGTAGTCGTGCGTACCGGCCGCCGTGCGCAGCTGGTGGCGGCCGCGGCCGACGGAGCGCAGGGTGCCGTTGAGGAATTCTTCGAACTCGGCGAGCTTGTTGTCGACGTAGATGTCGCATTCGCCGCGCAACCGGTCGGCCTCGGCGTGGGCGGTGTCGATGAGGCGGGTGGATTCGGCGTGGGCGGCCTGCACGACCTCGTTCTGCGACACCAGTCGCTGCTGCTCCTTGATGCCCTCTTGCACGGCTTTCTCGTAGGACAGGTTGCCGTTTTCGATCAGCCGGTCGCATTCAGTCTTGGCCCGGCTGACGCTGGCCTCGTACTCGCGCTTGGCCGAGGCCGCGATGCGCATGGCTTCCTCACGCGCCTCGGCAACCATCCGCTCGCTGTGCTGGCGCGCCTCGCTCACCATCCGGTCGGCCTGTGCCTTGGCGTCGGAGAGCAGGCGGTCGGCCTCAGCGCGGGCGTGGTTGACCATCGACTCCGACTCGGTGGTAGCCGCGGACACCATGGAGTCGGCGTGCGCCTTTGCGTCATGCAGCATCGAGTCGCGGGCATCCAGAACGTCCTGAGCGTCGTCGAGTTCGCCGGGGATGGCGTCCTTGATGTCGTCGATCAGTTCCAGCACGTCACCGCGGGGCACGACGCAGCCCGCCGTCATCGGTACGCCACGGGCTTCTTCGACGATGGCGCTCAATTCGTCCAGCGCTTCAAAGACTCGGTACACGGCCATACCCTCCTGGCATCAATTGTTGTGACCAGTGTGCCTGGTGTTACGCCTGTGACAGCGGTGATAACACCGGTGTGTCGGGCTCAATTTCCATTTCACCAGCCGACGATCCGGGCGCACGTGGTTTGCTACAGCCTATCGCTGCCGGGTCACCGCTGGCAGGACGATAAATCGGCGGGTACGCAGAGCTTGACGGCGACAGCCCGGCGGGCCACAATGTCAGGTACCCCCTGGGGGTATATATGACGGAGGAGGACGGATGGCGGACAAAGTGCTGGGAGCCCTCGGTCATGCATTGGCCCTCACCGGCTCGATGACGTGGGAGATCCTGTGGGCGCTGATCCTGGGCTTCGCGCTGTCCGCGGTGGTGCAGGCCGTGGTGCGGCGTTCGACGATCGTGTCGCTGATGGGAGACGACCGCCCCCGCACTTTGGCCGTCGCGGCCGGCCTCGGCGCCGCGTCGTCCTCGTGCTCGTATGCCGCGGTGGCGTTGGCTCGGTCGTTGTTCCGCAAGGGCGCCAATTTCACCGCCGCGATGGCTTTCGAGATCGGCTCCACCAACCTAGTCGTCGAGTTGGGCATCATCCTGGCTCTGCTGATGGGCTGGCAGTTCACCGCGGCGGAGTTCGTCGGCGGGCCGTTGATGATTATCGTGCTGGCGCTGTTGTTCCGGTTCTTCGTACGCACGCGGCTGATCGACGCCGCCCGGGAGCAGGCAGAGAAGGGCCTGGCCGGATCCATGGAAGGCCATGCGGCGATGGACATGTCCATCCAGGGTGGCGGGTCTTTCCTGCGGCGGCTGTTTTCCGGCCCGGGCCTGACGTCGGTGTCACATGTGTTCGTGATGGAGTGGCTGGCGATCCTGCGGGATCTGATCCTGGGTTTGTTCATCGCGGGCGCCATAGCGGCCTGGGTCCCCGAAACCTTCTGGCGGGACTTCTTTTTGACCAGTCACCCGACGTGGTCGGTGGTGTGGGGACCGATCGTCGGACCGCTTGTCGCGATCTTGTCGTTCGTCTGCTCGATCGGCAATGTGCCGCTGGCCGCGGTGCTGTGGAATGGCGGCATCAGCTTCGGCGGGGTGATCGCATTCATCTTTGCGGACCTGCTGATCCTGCCGATCCTCAACATCTACCGGAAGTACTACGGCACCAGAATGATGCTGACATTGTTGGCCACCTTCTATGTGTCGATGGTCGCCGCCGGCTATTTGGTCGAATTGATCTTCGGCACCGCCAATCTCATTCCGAGCGAACGCAATGCGATGGTGATGTCGGCCGGCATCTCGTGGAACTACACCACCTGGCTGAACATCGTCTTCCTGGTGATTGCCGGGGTGCTGGTCGCGCGGTTCTTCACCAGCGGCGGCATGCCGATGCTGCGGATGATGGGTGGCTCGCCGGATGAAGGGCACGATCACCATGGTCCTCATCACGATCACCATGGCGGTCATCCGGATCGTCAGCCGGGTTGCCACTAGTCGAACTTTGCTCTCAGCGAAATAGTCTGTGCCGCTTGTTCTCAACCGCTGAGCCAGCATTTGTGTCAGTGGTCGTTCGTAGAATTCAGGCATGGCTTCCAGCACTCGTGAGGAGATCAGCGAGGTGCTGGATCTGCTCGACAAGGGCTTGGATCGACTGTGCGAGTTGACTTTCGACATATTCGTCACTCCGGAGCGGCAGCGGACGTTGCAGCGCATAGAACGTATGGCGCGCCGGCTGCGGGCACCGCAGCACACACTGATCAATCAACTCGGCGCGCAGGCCTGCCCGGAGGAACTCGGTGGCCCACTGGGCAAAGCGCTAGCCGATTTGTTGCACGTCACCCCGAACGAGGCCAGCCGCCGTATCGCCGAAGCGCAGGACCTGGGTGAACGCAGGGCGCTGACGGGCGAGCCACTGCCGCCACTGCTGCCGGCCACGGCCGCCGCCCAACGCGAAGGGAAGATCGGCGAAGGGCACGTGCGGGTGATCCGCGATTTTTTCCGCGATCTACCCGCATCGGTACACGTTTGGACACGGGAAGAAGCCGAGAGGCAACTGGCCAAGCTCGCGATCGACCGCCGCCCCGATGATCTGCGCGGGCTGGCCGACGAGTTGGCCGATTACCTCAACCCCGATGGCAACTTCAGCGACGACGACCGCGCCCGCAAGCGCGGCATAACTTTGGGCAAGCAGGAATCCGATGGCATGTCACGCATCAGCGGCTACATCAGCCCCGAACTGCGGGCAACAGTAGAGGCCGTCGAGGCAAAACTTGGCGCACCGGGCATGTGTAATCCCGAGGACGAGACTCCCGTCGTCGACGAGAAGCCCACCGACGAAGCGGCGCGGCACGACCTGCGATCCAAGGCCCAGCGCTTCCACGATGCGCTACTGGTAGGCCTGCGGGCGTTGCTGATGTCGGGGAAGTTGGGGCAGCACAACGGTTTACCGACGTCCATTGTGGTCACTACCACCCTCAAGGAACTCGAAGCCGCTGCCGGACGTGGTCTCACCGGTGGGGGCACCATCCTGCCGATGTCCGATGTGATCCGGCTGGCCGGCCACGCGCGCCACTATCTGGCGATCTTCGACGACGGAAAGGCTTTGGCGCTGTACCACACCAAGCGCCTCGCGAACGCCGCACAACGACTCGTCATGCACGCGAAGCACCGCGGCTGCACCTTTCCCGGGTGCTCGACCAAGGGCTACAACTGCGACGTGCACCATGTGACGCCCTACGCCAAGTCCGGCATCACCGACGTCAACGATCTCACGTTCGCCTGCACCGGCCATCACCCCATTGCCGAGAAAGGTTGGCTTACCCGCACCACCAAACACGGCGACACCGAATGGCTTCCGCCCGCCCACCTGGACCATGGCCAGCCCCGGACCAACAAATTCCACCACCCCGAAAAGCTGCTTTGCGAAAGCGACGAGGACGAAGACGAGCCATAGCTGCCGAAACACCAACTCTCGGCGGTATCGTGTCCTGCGTCATTTCCCGGCGAAGGGAGGTCGAGCATGTCACCGCCGAGCGAACCCGGCGACTTCCCGGTACGACCCGCCGGCCCGCCGCCACCCGCCGACATCGGACGCTTGTTGCTGCGCTGCCACGACCGGCCGGGAATCATCGCGGCCGTGAGCGCCTTCCTCGCCAATGCCGGCGCGAACATCATCTCGCTGGATCAGCATTCCACCGCACCGGAGGACGGCACCTTCCTGCAGCGGGCGATATTTCATCTACCCGGGCTCACCGCGGCAATCGACGGGCTGGAACGTGACTTCGCCAACTCGGTGGCCGAAAAATTCGGCATCGACTACCGATTCACCGAGGCCGCGAATCCCAAGCGGGTGGCAATCATGGCATCCAAGGAAGACCACTGCCTGCTGGATCTGTTGTGGCGCAATCGGCGCGGGGAACTCCCTATGTCGATCGCGATGGTGATCGCCAACCATCCAAATCTGGCCGAGCGGGTCCGGCCCTTCGGGGTGCCATTCATCCACATTCCCGCCACCCGCGACACACGCGCCGAAGCCGAGCAGCGTCAACTCCAATTGCTCAGTGGCAACGTCGATCTGGTCGTCCTGGCCCGATATATGCAGATACTCACCCCGGATTTTCTCGCCGCGATCGGCTGCCCACTCATCAACATTCACCACTCGTTCCTGCCCGCCTTCATCGGCGCAGCCCCTTACAAGCGCGCCCGCGAGCGGGGCGTCAAACTCGTTGGCGCGACCGCCCACTATGTCACCGCAATTCTCGATGAGGGACCCATCATCGAACAGGATGTGGTGCGCGTCAGCCACACTGACACCGTCGACGACCTGGTGCGTGTCGGTGCTGACGTCGAGCGCGCGGTGTTGTCCCGGGCGGTGCTCTGGCACTGTCAGGACCGCGTCATCGTGCACAACAACCAGACGATTGTCTTCTAGGATGTCTTCTAGGAGACGACTTCCACCGCCGTTTCACCGAATCGTGCGCGGAGTGCTTCCCAGACGCCGGCATACCGACCGGGCGAATTGCGATATGCCCCATGGTGTTTGACGAGCTGCTGAGCCAGTGGCGCGACAAGCCGTCTCGGAGTGCGCTTCCAGCCAGCCCGTGCGGACATCTCGGCCAGCATATCCGGCCATGGATGTTGCTGGAAACGCAGTAACCTTTGCTCGCGGGAAACGTCCATCCAATCATTGGGGAACCAGTCGTCGTCACTGTCCGGATCGCCGGGCCGCCCCTGCGGCAGCAAGCCGACCATGCCCTGAGTTGCCGCCATCGCCGACCCAATCCCGCCCTGCCGCAACCGATGTGTGTCATCACCGGCAATCAGCAGGATCTGCCCGACTACGTCTTTATCCGCGCATGCGGCGAAAGCCGCTGCGACATCGCGGGTATCGACGCAGTGCACCCGGCCGTCGGTCGGCAACGCACTACCGAAATACACGATGTCGGGGGTGAAGGGCATGGCAACGGGGTCGACGCTGAGGACCCCGCCGAGCCGCAGCACCACCCAATCCAGGGTTGACGACCGGACCAAGAGTTCTGCTTCGAGCTTGTGGCCTCCATAGAGTTCACATGGCCGCAGCGGCGTGTCCACATCGAGCAGGTCGGCGTGGCGGTAAGGGTTACGCGAGCCGTAGATTGCGACGCTCGAGGCGTGCAGGAACCGGGGCGGATTCGGCTGGCTCTCGGCGGCCCGCACCAGAGCGGCGGTGGCATCCACGTTCACCTTGCGAGCGAATCGCGCGTAGCGGTAGGTCAGCGGCGGAATCACCGCGGCCAGGTGAACGATCACATCGGGTGAAACCTCGGTGACCAGGCCATCGACGCATTCAGGATCGGTCAGATCGGTCCAACGAGTTTCCACCCCGCGCGGTAGCGCCACGTCGGCCCGGCGGTGAGCGGTGGCCACCACCCGCCAGCCGTCCCGGGCAAATCGCCGCACGGTATCGCATCCGACCAAACCGAAAGCGCCGGTAATCAGCACGGTTTCCGACATGGCGTCCCCGATCCCGTAGAACATCGTTGTTCTTGGAAGGACGGTAACTCTTTTGCGGGGGCGGCGTCTCAGGATTCGGGTGCGCGCCGTGTCCTTTGTGCGAGCCGGCTTTTTTGCGGGCGAGCAGACGCACAATCGCACGCAAACGCTTCGTTTCGTGCGATTCTGCGTCTGCTCGCACTGGTAGGTCACTCGCCAAGGATCCCAGAAGGTTTCGTCAAGCTGCCGCCGTCATTGTTTCTGCAACGGCAACCGCCGCCCACCAAACCGCAACGACACGAAAGACGAGGTACCAAATATGTCCACCACCCGCATCCGTGCCCTCGCCGGGATGTCACTGTTGGCTTCCGCGATCGGCCTGGCCGCTTTTGGGGCCGGCACCGCCAACGCCGCCCCGAACCACCTGCCCGAGTACGGCACGTACACCTGCTACGACTACGCGACGCAGACCTTCTACACCTGCTTCGACCCCAGCTAGTCCGGGCGATAACAACGGACCTGGTCCCCCACCGGACCGGGTCCGTTTTTCATGGGCAGAAACGCGTCAGACCCAGATGCGAAGATCGAGTCATGCAGGGCTACGACATCATCGGGGATGTCCATGGTTGCGCCTCGCAGCTGGAGGGTCTCCTCGCGGAACTCGGCTATCGGGTCCGCGAGGGCGCCTACCGGCATCCCGAGCGGCAGGCGATCTTCGTGGGTGATCTGGTCGACCGAGGCAGCGAACAGCTCCGCGTTCTCGAGCTCGTCAAGCCGATGGTGGACACCGGTAGCGCCCAGATTGTCATGGGCAACCACGAATTCAACGCGATCTGTTATGCCACCAGGGATCCGGAGAACACCGGTCGTTACCTGCGAAGGCGCACCAAGAAGAACACGCACCAGCACCAGGCGTTTCTCAAGCAGCTCACCTTCAAACAGCGCACCGATTACATACATTGGTTCGCAACGCTGCCCCTGTGGCTGGACCTCGGCGACATTCGGGTTGTGCACGCGTGCTGGCACGGCGAGTCGATCGGATATGTTGCGGGACAACTAGGTTCGAACCGATTCCGACACCCGGATCAGTTCGTGAGAGCTTCCGCGAAAGGTGATCCGCTCTACACGAGCGTTGAAATCCTGCTCAAAGGGCCGGAGATCAGCCTCACCGCCCATGGGCAGCCTGCCTACCAGGACAAGGACGGACACTTACGCGACAGCGCCCGAATCCGATGGTGGGATGACGGCGCAACGACGCTGCGTGAAATCGCCGAGATAGCAAGCAATTACACGACCGAGGACGGCAAGCCCTACCCGGCGCTGCCTGACATCGAGGTCGATGCAAAGGAACGGTCCTTCGTATACAGCGACACCGTTCCGGTGTTCTTCGGCCACTATTGGCGGCGCGGCAAGCCTCAGCAGGCACGCGATTGGACCGCGCACTGTGCCTGCGTGGATTTCAGCGTGGCCAAGGGCGGCGCGATAACCGCCTACCGATGGTCGGGCGAAAACACCATCAACCCGGCGCACTACATCCAGCTGACCTAGTGGCTACCGCTCAGCGATCCGTTCCCGCAGTCGACGGTTCACCGGTTCGGGCAGCAGCTCAGTCACGTCGCCGCCGAGCATCGCGACCTCCTTGGCCAACGACGACGAAACGAACGAATAGCGCGGGGCGGTCGCCACGAAGAAGGTGTCCACACCGGCCACGTGCTTGTTCATCTGCGCCATCTGCAGCTCGTACTCGAAGTCGGTACCGGTGCGCAGACCCTTGACGATGGCGTTCATCCCACAAGAGCGGACAAAGTCGACGACCAGACCTTGGCCCGACTTCACCTTCAGGTTGGGCAGATGCGTCGTCGACTCCTCGATCATCGCGATCCGCTCGTCGAGGTCGAACATGCCCTTTTTGGCGGGGTTCACCAGGATGGCCACCACCACCTCGTCGAATTGGGCGGCAGCGCGCTCGAACACGTCGATGTGGCCCAGGGTGACGGGGTCGAAAGACCCGGGACAAACCGCGCCGCTCATAGGCCGCGCCCGCGACGATGCAGAACGAAGTGATGCGGAGGAGCGGCGCCCATGGGTGAAAACGCTAGCACCGGCACTCAGTCGTGTTCAGCCAGCTCCAGACGGGTGTCGCCGTACACCCGCTCGGGCCACACCGACCAGTCGCTCGGCCAAGTCAGCCACGGGCTCCCCACACCGCGCTCCACCACCGCAACAGTTCCCGCTCGCACCCAGCCGTGCGCACTCAACGCGACAAGGACAGCGTTTATCTCCGCACTATCGACGTCGTAGGGCGGGTCGGCCAGCACCAGGTCCACCGGCGCCGCCGTCCCGCCGGCCAGCACCGTCGACACCATGCCTCTGCGTACCGTGGCGCCCGGCAGATCCACGGCCTTGATATTGCGGGTTATCACTGCCGCGCTGCGCGGGTCGGACTCGACGAACAGCGCCGACGCGGCCCCGCGGGAAAGCGCCTCCAACCCCAGCGCACCCGAACCTGCATACAGATCCAGCACGGCCAAACCCGTGCAATCCAGCCGCGCCGTCAAGATGTTGAACAGCGACTCGCGCACCCGATCGGTGGTCGGTCTGGTCCCCTTCGGCGGGACCGCGAGACGCCGGCCGCCGGCCACCCCGCCGATGATTCGGGTCAGGGCTTACCACCCGCCTGCGGCGAACTCAACACCACCAGCAGATCCCCACCCTCTACCTGAGCGGTGCTTGATACCGCCACGCGCTCCACGGTGCCCTCACTGGGCGCGGTGATCGGAGCTTCCATCTTCATGGCCTCGATGGTGGCAATCGTGTCCCCCGCGCTCACCTCATCGCCCTCGGACACGCTCACCGTCACCACCCCGGCGAAGGGCGCCGCGACGTGCCCGGGGTTGCCCCGGTCAGCCTTCTCCGCCGCTGGAACGGCACTAGCGATGCTGCGATCGCGCACCAGCACCGGCCGCAACTGACCATTGATGATGCACATCACCGTGCGCATACCGCGCTCGTCCGGTTCGGAAATGGCCTCCAGCCCGATCAACAACTCGACGCCGCGCTCCAGCTTCACCCGGTGCTCTTCGCCTTGGCGCAGTCCGTAAAAGAACTGGTTGGCCGATAACTGCGAGGTGTCACCGTAGGTTTCCCGATGCTCTTCGAATTCCTTTGTCGGCCCGGGGAACAACAACCTGTTCAGCACCGCCTGCCGTTTGGGCCCCGGCGCCGACAACGCGTTCTCGTCGTCCGAGCTGAGCTCCGGATCCGGCTTGGCCGGAGCGCGGCCGGCCAGCGCGGCTGACCGCAGCGGCTCCGGCCATCCTCCGGCCGGATCGCCCAGATCGCCGCGCAGGAAACTCAGCACCGATTCCGGGATGTCCAATCGCGCCGGCTCGGCGGCGAATTCGTCGGCGCTCACCTGCGCACCCACCAACGCCAGCGCGAGATCGCCCACCACCTTCGACGATGGCGTGACCTTGATCAACCGGCCCAGCACCCGGTCGGCGCCCGCATATGCCTCTTCGATCTCCTCGAACCGGTCCCCCAGTCCGAGCGCGATCGCCTGCTGCCGCAGGTTGGACAGCTGCCCGCCCGGGATCTCGTGGTGGTACACCCGCCCTGTCGGCCCGGGCAGCCCGGATTCGAAGGGCGCGTACACCTTTCGCAAGGCTTCCCAGTAGGGCTCCAGCGCGCACACCGCCGCCAGCGACAAGCCGGTGTCATACGGCGTGTGAGCGGCTGCGGCCACGATCGAACTCAGCGCGGGCTGGCTGGTGGTGCCCGCCATCGGTGCCGAGGCGCCGTCGACCGCATCCGCCCCGGCCTGCCACGCCGCCACGTAGCTCCCCAGCTGCCCACCCGGGGTGTTCGTGGGTGTGCACGTGCACCGGCAGGTCGAAGCGGCTCCGCAGCGCGCTGACCAGAGTGTGGGCGGCCGGTGCCCGCAGCAGCCCGGCCATGTCCTTGATCGCCAGCACATGCGCACCCGCTTCGACGATCCCCTCGGCCAGCCGGAGATAGTAGTCCAGGGTGTACAGGCGCTCCGCGGGATCGGACAGGTCCCCGGTGTAGCACATCGCGACTTCGGCTATCGCCGAACCGGTTTCGCGTACCGCGTCGATGGCCGGCCGCATCGAGTCGAGATTATTAAGTGCGTCGAAAATGCGGAAGATGTCGATGCCGGTGACCGTCGCCTCTTCGACGAACGACGACGTGACGATCTCCGGATAGGGCGTGTACCCCACCGTGTTTCGGCCCCGCAGCAGCATCTGCAGGCAGATGTTGGGGATCGCTTCCCGCAGCGCGGCCAGCCGCTCCCACGGGTCCTCCTTGAGGAACCGCAGCGCCACGTCATAGGTTGCGCCACCCCAACATTCGACCGACAGCAACTGCGGCATGGTGCGCGCGAGATACGGTGCGACCATCATCAATCCGCTGGTGCGCACCCGGGTGGCCAGCAGCGACTGGTGCGCGTCGCGGAAGGTGGTGTCGGTGACCCCGACCGCCGGCGACTCGCGCAGCCACCGCGCAAAACCCTCCGGGCCCAACTCGACCAGCCGTTGCTTGGAGCCGGACGGCGGCGCCGCCTCCCGGTCGACCTCGGGCAGCTTGTCCTGGGGATACACGGTCGACGGCCGCGCACCGTGCGGCTGATTGACGGTGATATCGGCCAGGTAGTTCAGGATCTTGGTGCCGCGGTCCGCCGAGGTGCGCGCGGTCAGCAACTGCGGCCGGTCGTCGATGAACGAGGTGGTGATGTGACCGGCCTGAAAGTCCGGATCGTCCAGAACCGCTTGCAGGAACGAGATATTCGTCGAGACGCCGCGGATCCGGAACTCCGCCATGGCCCGTCGGGCCCGGCTCACCGCGGTCGGGAAATCCCGCCCGCGGCAGGTTAGCTTGACCAGCATCGAGTCGAAATGCGCGGAGATCTCGGCGCCGAGGTTGGTGCTGCCGTCGAGCCGGATACCCGCGCCGCCGGGCGTGCGCAACGCGCTGATCCGCCCGGTATCCGGCCGGAATCCGTTGGCCGGATCCTCGGTGGTGATGCGGCATTGCAGCGCGGCGCCGTGCGGGCGGACGGCGTCCTGCGTCAAGCCGAGGTTGTCCAGCGTCTCCCCCGAGGCGATCCGCAGCTGACTGGACACCAGGTCGACGTCGGTGATCTCCTCGGTGACGGTGTGCTCCACCTGAATCCGCGGGTTCATCTCGATGAAGACGTATGCGCCGTTCTCGTCCAGCAGGAACTCGACCGTGCCGGCGCAGCTGTAGCCGATATGGCGTGCGAAAGCCACCGCATCCGAGCAGATCCGCTCGCGCAATTCCGCGGGCAGGTTCGGGGCGGGCGCCAGTTCGATCACCTTCTGATGACGCCGCTGCACGCTGCAGTCCCGCTCATAAAGATGGATCACGTTGCCGTGGTTGTCGGCCAGGATCTGCACCTCGATGTGACGCGGTCGCAGCACGGCCTGTTCCAGATACACCGTGGGATCCCCGAATGCGGACTCGGCCTCCCGGCTGGCCGCCTCGATCGCTTCTGGCAGCGCGGCGCTGTCGGTGACCCGGCGCATGCCGCGACCGCCGCCGCCGGCGACCGCCTTGACAAACAACGGAAATTGCATGTCTTCGGACGCCGCCACCAGGTCGTCCACCGAAGCCGAGGGCGCCGACGACTCGAGGACCGGCAGTCCGGCTTCGCGCGCCGCGGCGACGGCACGGGACTTGTTGCCGGTCAGCGCAAGCACGTCGGCGCCGGGCCCGACGAAGATGATGCCCGCGGCCGCGCATGCCGCCGCCAATTGCGGGTTCTCCGAGAGGAATCCGTAGCCGGGATAGACGGCGTCGGCCCCACAACGCTGCGCCGTTTCGACGATCTCGTCCACCGACAGATACGCCCGCACCGGATGGCCGACTTCACCGATCTGGTAGGACTCGTCGGCCTTCGTCCGGTGCAGCGAGTTGCGGTCCTCGTACGAGTAGACGGCGACGGTGCCGATACCCAGCTCGTAGGCGGCGCGGAACGCCCGGATGGCGATTTCGCCGCGGTTGGCCACCAGCACTTTGGAGAACACGGCCGGCCCCTAACTTAGAAGTGTCGACCAATAATTCCAGAAGCGGGCCATGATCAGCAGGATCACCGCGGTGAACCAGAACGTGACGAGCGACCACCGCCACGAGAAGAGCAGCCGCACCGCCGTCCGATCCCGGATCACCGGCCGCACCAGCACGGACAACACCACCACCAACAACGTGATGGTGACGGCCCATACCACCATGCAGTACGGGCACAGGGCCCCGATGCGGTACAGGCTCTGGTAAATCAGCCAGTGCACAAAGACGGTGCCGAGCAACACTCCGACGGCCAGTCCCACCCAATACCACCGGGGCAACGGCACTTTCGTCACGGCCAGCACGCCGGTGACCACCACCACGGTGAAGCCCGCGATGCCGAGCAGCGGGTTGGGGAAGCCGAACAGCGATGCCTGCGGCGTCACCATCACCGAACCGCACGAAACGATCGGGTTGATGTTGCATGACGGAACATAGGACGGGTTCCGCAGCAGTTCGATCTTTTCGACCGTCAGCGTGATCGAGGAAAGCAGTCCGATCGCGCCGGCGATCAGCACCCACCACGCGCTGCGGGCCGGCACCCAGAGGTCGGTTTCAGGGGCCGTTTCGGGGGCAGGGTCAGCCGACACGCGGTCAGCTCTTCGCGGTAGCCGCGGCGTCGTCCATCCCGGGAATGTTGCCGACGATGTCCCTGATCTTGGCGACCAGCGCATCGGGTGTCGACCACTCGTATTCCTGCCCGTTGATCTTGACCGTCGGGGTTGCGCGGATGTTGTTGGCCCCCGCGAGACCGGTGACCTTGGAGATGTACTTGCCGCTGTTGATGCAGTCGGGCACCTTCCCCGCTGCGCCGGCCTGGCGCGCGAGTTCTATCAGCCGGGCGTTGTCGGGGAATTTCGTTCCGGTCTCCGACGGCTGGATGCCTTCGCTGTACAGCGCCGAATGGAAACGCCGGAACGCCTCGATGGACTCGTCGGCGACGCAGTAGGCCGCCGCGGCCGCGCGTGAGGAGTAGTTGTCCGTGCGCGGGCTGTCCAGGATGGTCACCATGGAGTAGTCGGCTTCGATCGCGCCGATGTCGATGAGTTTGGAGATCGTCGGACCGAAACCGCGCTCGAAGTTGCCGCAGGCCGGGCACAGGAAGTCCTCGTAGAACGACACCAAAGCCTTGGGCTTGCCGGCGTCGGTGACCAACTTGCTCGACGACACCCGGACCGCACCCTCTTGGCCCCCGACGGCCTTCTTGTGGTTCGAGTTGACGATGTAGAACACCAGCACGGCCGCGAAGATCACGATCACCGCGGTGCCGCCGATCTGAATGAGCCGGCCGAACTTGCCGTCGCCGGACTGCAGGTCGAGTCGCGCTGGGCGCTTGGGTTTGTCGGCCACAGTGATCCTCACGTGTGTTGGCTGTACCCCGGGCGGGGTTCAGGCGCCTCTAGAGTACCGACGGCACTGGTGAAGGCCGGTCAGCACCGGCTCAGGTGCGCACGCAGCGCCGAGATCAGCTCCTTTGTTCCCGCGGCGCTGCCACCGCCGAGCTGGAACAGGTTCGCGAAGCCGTGCGTCAGCGAGCCCAGGTAGCGCAGGTCCACGGCGGTACCGGCGGCCCGCAGCGCGGTCGCGTAGTCCTGTCCCTCGTCGCGTAGCGGATCGAACCCGGCGACCGCGATCAGGGCGGGCGCCAACCCGGCCAACGACTCAGCCAGCGCGGGCGACACCTGAGGATCGGTCAGATCGATCTCGGACTTGCGCAGGTACTGCGCGGTGAACCAGTCGATGTCGCGCTTGGTCAGCAGGAACCCGCGCGCAAACAGGCTCAGCGACCGGGTTTGCGCGGTGAAGTCGGTGCGCGGGTAGAGCAGCCACTGCAGCACCGGCGCCGGACCACCGCTGTCCCGGGCCAGTTGGCTCACGACGGCCGCCAGGTTGCCGCCCGCGCTGTCCCCGCCGACGGCAACCCGCCCGGGCGCCGCGCCGAGTTCGGCGGCGTGTTCGCTGGCCCATGTGAAGGCGGCATAGGCGTCCTCGATCGCCGCCGGTGCCGGATGCTCCGGCGCCAACCGGTAATCGACGGACAGGACGTGGATGCCCGCGTCGCGGCTGGTCAGGCGGCAAAGCGCGTCGTGGGTGTCCAAATCGCCGATCACCCAGCCGCCGCCGTGATAGAAGACCAGCAACGGCGCACCGTCGGCGCCCTCGGTCGGCCGGTAGTGCCGTGCCCGCAGGTCTCCCGCCGGTCCGGCCAGCGACAGCTCCCTCACCTCGACGTGGATCTGCGGACCTGGCATGTCCACCATGTTCTGGTGCATCAGGTCGCGGGAGGTGCTGGGATCGTCGTCGACCACCAGGCCGTCGATGCCGACGGCGCGCAGGCCGGTCAGCATCAGTTGCAACGTCGGATCCAGGGTGTTGCCGTCGATGATCACCGAGCGGCCCCGGGTCAGCAGCCGCTTGGCGGCCGACGGAATCAGCGGAATGACCTTCACGCCGGCACCTGTGACGGTGTTCTGGACGCGAGTCATCCACCCGATCGGTGCGCGCGTCGCTCCGGATTGGACTTCCGCCGCGCCTGGCAGACTTTTCGTCATGGGCCGCTCCCTTGAAAAAACCCTCGTCACGCTAAACGACGGCAATTCGATTCCCGTCATCGGCCTCGGCGTCTTCAAGATCGAACCGACGGATACCGAGCAGGCGGTCAGTGCCGCACTGCGCGCCGGCTATCGGCATATTGACACCGCGGCGGCCTACCTAAACGAACGGGAGACCGGGCGCGCGCTCGCCAACTCCGACGTGCCCCGCGACCAACTCTACGTCGTGACCAAACTGGCGAATCCGGACCAGGGCTACGACAGCACGTTACGGGCGTTCGACGCCAGCATGGACCGTCTCGGGCTGGATTATCTCGACCTGTACCTGATTCATTGGCCGCAGCCGCAGCTGAACAAATTTGTGGACTCCTTCAAGGCGTTTGCGAGCCTGCGCGATCAGGGCCGGGTCAAATCCGTCGGGGTCAGCAATTTCGAGCCCGAGCACCTGATGGTTCTGATCGACGCGACGGGAATCGTTCCGACGGTCAATCAGATCGAGTTGCATCCACGGCTTACGCAACAGGAGCTGCGAGAAGTGCACGCCCACCTGGGTATTGCCACCGAAGCGTGGTCTCCGCTGGGGCGCGGATCGCTGCTGAGCCACCCAACCGTCACCGCCGTCGCCGAAGATCACAGCCGGACACCAGCGCAGGTGTTGATCAGATGGCATATCCAACTCGGTAATATCGTGATTCCCAAGTCGGTTAACCCCGCGCGGATTGCGAGCAACTTCGACGTGTTCGATTTCGAACTCAGTGCCAGTGAAATGGCGTCGATCTCCTCGCTGGACGACGGAACGCGGCTTGGTCCTGATCCGAGAACTTTCACTTCAACCAGGTAGGTGAGACCACGTGACTGGCGAGTCGGGCGCCGACATACCGTCCATTGCCCTCAATGACGAGAACACGATTCCGGTTTTAGGGCTGGGCGTCGCCGAATTGTCGGAAGACGAGACCGAACGGGCGGTGTCCGCCGCGCTGGAGGCCGGTTGCCGGCTCATCGACACCGCCGCCGCCTACGGCAACGAGGCCGCGGTGGGGCGTGCGATCGCGGCGTCCGGCATTCCCCGCGCGGAATTGTTCGTCACCACCAAGCTGGCCACCGAGGACCAGGGTTTCGCCGCATCGCAAGACGCCTGCAAGGCCAGCCTGGAGCGCCTCGGCCTGGATTACGTCGACCTCTATCTGATCCACTGGCCGGCACCCACGGTGGGCAAGTACGTGGACTCGTTCGGCGGCTTGATCCAGTCCCGCGGTGATGGACTTGCCCGTTCCATCGGGGTGTCCAACTTCACCGAAGAGCACCTGTCGATGGTCATCGACCTGACCTTCGTCACCCCTGCGGTCAATCAGATCGAGCTGCATCCGCTGCTGAACCAAGACGAGCTGCGCAAGTCGAACGCCCAGCACGAAGTCGTCACCCAGTCCTACACGCCGTTGGCCCTGGGCAAACTGAACGACAACCCGGCGGTCACCTCGGTCGCCGGTGAATACGGCAAGACGCCGGCACAGGTGCTGCTGCGGTGGAACGTGCAGCTGGGCAACTCGGTGGTGTTCCGCTCCGCAAAGCCCGAGCACATTGCCGGCAACCTGGACATCTTCGATTTCGAATTGGCGGCGGAGCACGTGGATGCGCTCAACGGGCTAAATGACGGGACCCGGCTGCGCCCGGACCCGCTGACCTACGCCGGCAGCTAGCGGCGCTTCGCTGCGAGTCAGGCCGGCGGGCAGGTGCCTGCGGCCTGGCGAAGCACGTCGGCGGAGGCCTGGTCGAGCGGCAGCGCGTAGCCGCGCATCACGGCGATGAACTGCATCGCGTACTGGCACGCGAACGCTCCGTTGGGTGGCATCCACTGCGCCGGTGGGGAATCGCCCTTGTCCTGGTTGGCCTGCCCCTGCACGGCCAGCAGGTTGCCCGGGTCGTTGGCGAACTTCACCCGCAGCCGGGCCGGCCAACTCGCCGCGGCCATGTCCCAGGCGTACGCCAGGGGCACGATGTGGTCGATCTGCACTGCTTCGCCGATCTTGGCACCGCGCTGGAAGGCGATGACCGCGTTCGTGTAGGGGTCGTGCAGAGTGCCGGTCGCCACCGCGTTGGGACAGCGCTTGGTGAAAACGAAGGTGACGTCGACGAGATCGCGGGCCAGGATGTCGTCGCGGGTGTCACAACCGTTGTGCCCCAACGGCGCATCGTTGTTGTCGTCCCAGGCGTCCCCGAACGCCGAGCGACGGTAGTCGAAACGATGGTTGCGCCGCGGCACCACCGCGACACCGGCGAGCACGTCGACCCCGGGCTGCACGGTCGGGATGTCTGCCCGGGCGGCGAACTCGTCGGCGTGCCTGGTCACCGTCGAGCCGACGGTCTGGTAGGCGACCACCAGGGCCAGCGTCGCTACTGCGGCCAGCCACCAAAGCCGCTTGCGGGTCACGACTTGTCCAAGTATTCGACGCGATCGTCTGTGACGAAATGCGCTGCCAAAGAATTCAATCCGGGATCTCCCGGGTTTTCGCCGTGCGCTCGGACACAGAATTCCCGGGCCGCCTCGATATAGGCGAGGTGCTTGGCCAGTGACAGCAGCCGCAAGGTGATCGGCCTGCCGGACTGGTTGCGGCCCAACACATCTCCTTCCTTACGCTCGTCCAGGTCGAGGTCGGCGAGGGTGAATCCGTCCATGGTCGCCGCCACCGCATTCAGTCTCCGACTGGCCGGTGAGTCCGGCGACACCCAACTCACCAGCAGACACAGGCTGGCATGCTCGCCCCGTCCGATCCGCCCGCGCAGTTGGTGCAGTTGGCTGATGCCGAACCGGTCGGCGTCCATGATCAGCATCACGGTGGCGTTGGGGACGTCGACGCCGACCTCGATGACGGTGGTGCACACCAGCACATCGACCTCGCCAGCCCGGAAGGCCGCCATCGCAGCATCCTTCTCGTCGCTCGACAACCGTCCGTGCATCAGCGCCAGCCGCAGCCCGGCGAGTTCTCCGGCGCGCAACCGCTGGAAAAGTCCCTCGGCGGTGATTGCCGGCTTGGTGCCGCCCTCTTCGCCGGCGTTGTCGTTCTCATCGATCCGGGGCGCCACCACGTAGACCTGCCGACCCGCGGCGACTTCCTCGTGGATGCGTCGCCACGCGCGTTCGAGCCAGGCCGGCTTGTCCCACGCATAGATCACCTGGGTGTTGATCGGCTGACGTCCGCGCGGAAGTTCGCGCAGCGTCAGTGTTTCCAGGTCGCCGTAGACGGTGAGCGCGACGGTGCGCGGAATGGGCGTCGCGGTCATCACCAGTAGGTGCGGCGTGATCCCGGCATGCGCCTTGGCGCGCAAGCGATCTCGCTGCTCGACACCAAAGCGGTGTTGCTCGTCGACGACCACCATGCCCAGGTTGTGAAATTCCACGGCGTCCTGCAGCAGCGCGTGGGTACCGACCACGATGCCGGCCTGCCCGCTGCCGATCTGCGCGCGGATCCGCTTCTTTTGCGCCGCCGACATCGACCCGGTGAGCAATGCCACGCTGGTCGCGTTGTCGGCACCGCCCAGCTGGCCCGCCATCGCCAACGGCCCCAGCACGTCGGTGATCGAACGCAGGTGTTGTGCGGCAAGCACTTCGGTGGGCGCCAAGAGCGCGCACTGATAACCCGCGTCGACCAGCTGCAGCATGGCCAGCACCGCGACGATGGTCTTGCCCGAGCCCACTTCGCCCTGCAGCAGGCGGTTGAGTGGACGGGTGCTGGCCAACCCGTCGGACAGCACATCGAGCACTTCACGCTGTCCCACCGTCAGCGAGAACGGCAGCCGCCGCAGCAGCTCGGCCGCCAGACCATCGGGCCGCGGCGGGGCTGGGGGCCCCGACTCGGACAACTCGCCGTGCCTGCGGCACACCAGCGCCCACTGCAGTCCGACGGCTTCGTCGAAGGTGAGACGCTCGCGCGCACGCTCGCGCTCGGTGGGTTCCTCGGCGAGGTGAATGTCGCGCAGTGCCTGGTCCTCGGAGATCAGGCCGAGCTCGGCGCGCAGGTCCGCGGGCAACGGATCCGCGACCGGATCCAGCATGTCGACGACCTGCCGCACACAGCGGTAAATGTCCCAACTCTGCAGCTTGGTGCTGGCCGGATAGATCGGGTATGACCGGCGCTCGAACTCCGACATCGCGACCTCGCCGCTGACGGCCTGCGACGCGTCGGCGATGTTACGCAGCGAATTGGTGCCGCGGTTCTTACCGGGCTTGTCCATCAGCAGGAACGCCGGGTGGGTCAGCTGCATGGCGCCTTTGTAGTAACCGACCTCGCCGGACAGCATCACCTTGGTGTGCTCGGTGAGGTCCCGCTTGAGGTAATCCGCGTTGAAGAAGGTGGCGGTCACCTTGCCGCGGCCGCTGCCGAGCGTGATGCGCAGCCATTGCCTCGGCTTGCCTTTCGGCCCCTTCTGTCGCATCCACCCGGTCGCGGTGGCGGTGATGACGTCGACGATTGTGATGTGCTCGCCGGGTTCCGGGCGCTGGTCCTCGGCGCCGAGCCGGGACGCGCCCTCGAAGTAGCTGCGGGGGTAATGCCGGAGCAGTTCACCGACGGTGCAGATGCCGAACTCCTCGTCGAGGAGTTTGATCGTCTTGTCGGTCAACAGGTAGTCGAGCCGATCGTCGAGCGTGGCCACTACTCCACCCCGATCAGCAGCACGTCACCACGGTGGCCGGTGCGGTAGACCATCAACTCGCTGCCCGGATGGCGATCGTGCATGTGGCCTTCCAGCACGGTCTGGATGGCCTCGGCATCGTCGCCGTCCAGCGCGGCGCCCTCCAGGACCGTCACCAGATCGCCACCGGAAGCCAACAGCAGGTCGAGCAGGCCAATCGCCGCCGCCGCGGCATCCTCCGCCACAATCAGCACTTCGTCGCCGGCGATGCCCAGACCGTCCCCCGGCTTGCAGGTGCCTGCCCAGGTCAAGGCGGTCTCGGTGGCGATCCGCACCGATCCGTGCCGGGCGCCGCCCGCGGCCCGGGCCATCGTGTAGCCGTCATCGACGGCTTGGCGACCGGGGTCGTGCACGGCCAGCGCCGCCAGCCCCTGGACCATCGACGCGGTAGGCACCGGGACCACGTCGACTCCCCAGCCGATCGCCGCGGTGCAACCGGCGACCAGCTCCTCGGCAGCGACATACCCGTTTGGCAGCACCATCACCTGGGCGGCGCCGGTGTCCACGACGGCGCGCACCAGTTGGTGGGCACTGATGCCCACGGCAGCTTCCGGATCCTGGTCGGGTCCCGGCCGAAGCACGAAGGCGCCTTCACCGGCGAACAGCTCATCGGCGCCATCTCCGTCGACGACGGCCAGCACCGCACGGTCGCGGGTCCAGCTGCCGGCGCCCAGGCCGGAGATGCCGGCGCTCAGCGCGGAAACCACGATCCGGCTGGGCCGTCCGGCGGCCAGGCCCGCCTCGATCGCCGCGCCCGCGTCGTCGGTGTGCACGTGCACCGAGTAGCGATGCTCGGGCGCGGCCGCGATCGCCACCGAATCCCCGAGCTCGCCGAGCCGTTCCCGGAGCGTGTCCGCGGCCTCGGCAGCGCACTCGGCCAGCAGGTACATCACCTCGAATTGCGGAGCCGGCCGCCGCGTCCCGGGGTCGGCCTGCTGTGCCGCCGGTGACGGCTCGTAGACTGGCCGCGCGGGGGCGTGTCCGGTGATCGTCGATCGCAGCGCATCGAGCAGGACCAGCAGGCCGCGGCCCCCGGCGTCCACCACACCGGCGTCGGCGAGCACGTCGAGCTGCTCGGGGGTTCGTTCCAGCGCGACCACCGCCGCGTCGCCGGCGTCGATAACCGCGCGGGCGAGCGTCTCGCCGGCGGCGGCGCACTGCTCGACGGCCATGGCGGCCGCTCGCAGCACCGAGACGATGGTTCCCGGCACCTCCTCACCGCCCATGGACGCGACGATCAGGTCGAGACCACGCCACAGGGCGGAGCCGAAGGTCGCGGCGTCGATCACGGTCAGCTGGCCACCGGATTCGGCGACCACGTTCCCGGTGACGTCGGCGATGCCGAGCAGGATTTGCGAGAGGATGACCCCGGAATTCCCGCGGGCGCCCTTGACTGCCCCCGCCGAGAGCGCCGCCGCGACACCAGCGACGTCGACGACGCCGGCGACGTCGCCCGCATCGGCTTCGGCCAGCGCCGCACGCATGGTGAACAGCATGTTCGCCCCGGTGTCGGAGTCGGCGACCGGGAACACGTTCAGCCGGTTGATCTCGTCAATGTGCGTGATCAGGTCACTGACCACCGTGTGCGCCCAGTCTCGCAGGGCCAGGCCGTCCAACGGACGATCCGAAGTACTCAACCCGACCCCACCTCCTCTGCCGCTCATGGGGCCCCGATTGCGCGCCAGCGTAGCCTCGGTCCGCACCGGCACACGAGCCTAGCGACCGGCTGCGACAGCACAGGTGATCGCGCTGTTCGGCGCGGTGCCGTTTTGGTGGTTGACGACCACAGTCGGTATCCTGGGACGGCCTGGGCTAGCCTGGGCTATTCCGGCTCGTTCGGCAGACCCACGAGGCGTCGCCGGGCCCCAGACAGACTTGAGGAGTTCGAACCATGGCCGCTGTGTGCGATATCTGCGGGAAAGGCCCCGGCTTCGGTAAGTCGGTGTCGCACTCCCACCGCCGCACCAGCCGCCGGTGGAACCCCAACGTCCAGACCGTGCACGCCGTGACCCGTCCCGGCGGCAACAAGCAGCGGCTCAACGTGTGCACCTCGTGCATCAAGGCCGGCAAGGTGACCCGCGGCTGACGTTGCGGCTGACGTTTCGGGCCCCGCTCTGACCGTCCGACGATTCCGCCGGCAGGCGCGATAATCCTGCTGTGGATTCCGCTGCGCGCCGACTGTTCGGCCGTGACCGCGAGTTCGCCGAGTTGCGGCGCTTCCTGGACGGTGAACACGCGGCCATGATGCTGCGCGGTGACGCCGGCATCGGCAAAACCGCCCTCCTCGACGTCATCGCTGCTACGGCCCGTGCAGCCGGATGGCGCGTGCAGCAGGTCCGGGGCGTGCAGTTCGAGTCGTCGATTCCGCTGGCCGGGCTGAGTCAGCTGGTTCTGCCATATCGCGACTTGGTTGCCGAACTCGGCGGGGATGCGGCGGCGGCCCTGGGCCCTGCTCTAGGGCACGACACCGCCAATCCTCCGTCGACCCTGGCGATGGGCACGGCCCTGCTCGACGTGCTGACGCTCGCCGGCAGCAGGGAGCGGGTCCTGATCGTGGTCGACGACGCGCACTGGCTGGATGAGTTGAGCGCGACGGTTGTGTCGATCGCGGCGCAGCGACTGCGACAACCCGGCGTTCGGCTCATTGCGGCGTGCCGCTCGGACACGCCGACGGTCCTGAATCGCGCCGGATGGCGAACCCTTGATGTGGCCGGGTTGGACGACCAGGCCGCGCGGGAGTTCCTCCGCTCGCTTCCGGACACCTTGACGGTTTCTGCTGAGCGCGCGGTGCTCGAGCAGGCGGCGGGCAATCCGCTCGCCCTCGAGGAGCTTCCTCGCCAGGTGCGCCACTCCGAGGATGGCACCGCGCCGGCAGGGATCGCACTGAGCGACCGTCTGCAGGCGATCTTCGGTGCCCGAATCGGCCCCCTCGACCAACACACCCGCCAAGAGCTGCTGCGAGCTGCCCTCGACGGTGCCGGAGCTGGCGGCACGCACTCGGGCTGCTACGTCATGCGCGGCGTTGAGGCCGCCACCGAGCATGAACTGCTGGTCATAGGTGCAGACGGCGAGCCCGTGTTCCGCCATCCTCTGGTCCGGACCGCCGTGATCCAGCAGGCCACACCCAACGAGCGCCGGGCCGCCCATGCATACCTTGCGCAGTGCACCAAAGACCCGTTGCGCAGGGCGGTGCACCTGTCGGTGGCCACCGTGGATCCGGACCAAACGGTCGCGGACCAGCTTGTACACGCCGCCGAGCTCAGCATTCGCCGCGGCGGGGCGAGGTCGGCCGTCGGACTGCTGCGCAGGGCCGCGGAGCTGAGCAAGCGACCCGCCCGCCGGGCGGAGCTGATGGCCGAGGCGGCGTTCGTCGCCGGCCAGGCGGGCCAGCTCGAGGTCACCGTCGAGCTGGCGTCGCAGCAGCCGGATGGTGCCAGCGCCGTCGGCCGCGTCAACAGCGCTATGACGGCGGCCTACGTAGAGCTGTATTTGCAGGGTGATGTCGTCGCTGGTCATCGCCGCCTGATGGGAGCGCTACGCGACGCCGGCGCCGTCGCCGCGCTCGACGACGCGACGCTCACCCGGGCGGTCAACGTGCTGCTGGCGATCAGCCAGTACGCGGGCAACCGGATCCGCTGGGATCAGACCGACGCAATCGTCGACTCGGTGGCGCACCGGATCGACCCGTTGTCCCTGATCTACCGAGACGCCTGGGGCGATTTCGCCTACCGTGGCGAGACGGTCCAACAGCGGCTAACCGACCAGCTGCTGCGGCTTTCCGACCTGCAGCCTTGGGACGTGATGCGACTGGCGGTGGCCGGTTTCTACGCCGGGATGCTGGGGGATTTCCGCTCGGTGATCCGCGAGCTGTTCGACCGCGAACAAAACGACGGTGTGGTCACCAACGCGATGACGATGCTGCACATGCTGCTGCTCGACCAGATGGAGACCGGTCAGTGGCAACAGGCAGAAGAAACGGTCAGTCGCGGGCTGGAGTTGACCGTCACGCACCGGCACGAGACCTACGAACAGCAGTTCCGGGTGTTCTCGGCGCTGCTCGCGGCCGGCAAGGGTGAGACGGCACGCGCTCGGGACCTCGCCGCGGCGGTGGCGGCCTGGGCCAGGCCACGGGGCTTGGGCTTACTGCTGGGCTACTGCCAACGCGCCGTATTGATCGGCGCGCTCGCCGACGGTGATTACCAGGCCGCGTACGCGACGGCGACCGAGATTGCCGAGCCCGGTGTTATCCCGCACTATTCACATCACGCCCTCGACACGCTGATGGACTTGGTCGAAGCGGCCGTGCACGTCGACCGGATCGACGATGCCCGCCGGCACGTGACGGCGGCGCAGACATTGGGGCTGCCCGACATTTCGCCGCGGCTGGGGCTGCTGTGCGCGGGTGCCGCGGCGATGACCGCCGCCGACGACGATGCGGACCGCAAGTTCGCCGAGGCGGCCAAACACCCTGCTGCCGAACGGTTTTCATTCGAACACACACGCATACGATTGGCCTACGGGATGTGGCTGCGGCGTCAACGCCGCTACCGAGATGCCGCACCGGTCCTCGAGGCGGCCCGGTCGTCTTTCGCCCAAATCGGCGCCGCACCGTGGGCCGAACGCGCCGCCGCGGAGTTGCGCGCGGCCGGCTCCACCACCCGACGACTGCAAGGTGAAGAGTTGAGCGCACAGGAGCTGCGCATCGCGGAGTTGGCGGCGGCGGGCTTGAGCAACAGGGAGATCGCCGACCGGCTGTATCTGTCGCCCAGAACCGTCGGGGCGCACTTGTACCGCATCTTCCCCAAGCTGGGCATCGCCCGGCGCGCCGGGCTCCGTCAAGCCCTCGACGACTTGACTGCGCAGTCGGATACCTAACTTTGCCGCGTTAAGTCATTCGACAGATCCGGGCCTGGCACCGGCGATGTTGATATGAGCGTCCAACAAAAATGACGCACTCCAAGGAGACACGCGAAATGTCCAAAACTCCGGTCCTCTTCATCCACGGCCTGTGGTTGCACGCCGACTCCTGGCGGCCCTGGATGGACCTGTTCGCCCGGCACGGATACGACGTCGTCGCACCCGGCTGGCCGAACGAACCCGCCACCGTCACCGAGGCACGTGAGCATCCGGAACGGGTGGCCAACTTCGGCATCGACGCGGTCGTGCAGCATTTCGCGGCAATCGCCGCAGCGCTGCCGGAGCCCCCGGTCGTCGTCGGGCATTCGTTCGGCGGCCTGATCGCGCAGAAACTGCTCGACCTGGGCTACGCCCGCGCAGCCGTCGCAATCGACCCGGCCCAGATCAAAGGCGTCAAGCCGCTTCCGTTGGCCCAATTGCGTTCCAGTTTCCCGGTTCTCGGCAACCCGCTGAACAAAAAACGGGCAGTGTCGTTGACGGCCAGGCAGTTCCGTTACGGTTTCGGCAATGCCATCGACGAGGCCGAGTCCGACGCGCTGTATGACCGCTACACCATCCCCTCCCCGGCCCGGCCGCTGTTCGAAGCCGCTTCAGCGAACTTCCACCGGAACTCGCCCGCGAAAGTCAATACCGCCAACGCATCCCGCGGCCCGCTGCTGATCATTTCGGGACAGCAGGACCACACTGTGCCCGATGTCGTGACGCGCGCCGCATATAAGTTGTACGGCGATTCGGCGGCGGTCACCGACCTCAAGCAGTACGCCGACCGCGGCCATTCCCTGGTGGTCGACAACGGCTGGCGCGAGATCGCCGACGACGTGCTGGGTTGGCTCGCCGAGCAGCGCATCGGCTCGGTGAATGACGGGATTCACCAGAGTCAGTGAGCACTGATGCGACACCGCCCGGCTTCCGCGGAGCCGGGCGGTGTTTCTGGCGAACCGTCACATGGCGACGTGCCCGGCGTCCACAGGGATCGAGACGCCCGTCACGTAACGCGCCCCGGGGCTGACCAGCCAGAGCACCGCGGCCGTGACGTCCTGCGCTTCGACCAGCGGCACATCGGGCAACAACGTCTGGGTGACCGCCGGGTTGGGGTTCTCCGTCATCCGGTTGATCACGAAGTCGTTGATGATCATCGGCGTCGCCACTCCGCCCGGGTGGATCGAGTTGACCCGGATCTTGTGCGGCCCGTACGCGTTCGCCGCCGACCGCATCAAACCCACCACCGCATGCTTGGATGCGGCATAGGCGAACATCGCCGCGCTGCCGTCACCGCCGCGCCCGGTGAGGCCCTGCGACGAACTGATCAAGACCACCGAACCGCCCCGGCCCTTGCGAATGATGGAGGGCACCGTGGCCAGCATTGTGTGCCAGACTCCTTTGAGGTTGGTGTCGACAATCGTGTTGAACACCGGCTCGGAATCGATCTGGGTGTCGCCCATCGCAACCACACCGGCGTTGGCGATGACGATGTCGATATCGCCGAGTTCATCGATAGCGGCCTGCACCCCGGCCTGCAGCTGCTGAAGGTCGCGCACGTCGGCGACGACGGGTATCGCGTTGCGTCCGGTCTCCTCGACCAGCCGTACCGTCTTGTCGAGGTTGGCGCTGGTACCCAGCGCGTACGGAATCGCTTCGATGTCAGCGCAAATGTCCACGGCGATGATGTCAGCGCCCTGTTCGGCGAGCGCGACGGCATGGCTGCGTCCCTGGCCGCGCGCGGCGCCGGTGATGACGGCAACGGTGTCGTCGAGTTCACCCATGAGACGACGACACGGTCAGGTTGCCGGGCCGGTTGAGCGCGCAAGGTAACGTCACGACGATCACACTAAACCCGAGGTGACCCGACATGACCACTAGCGCAACTGAAATCACCAATCTGATCTACAGCTACGCGCAATTGCTGGACGGCGGCGACCTCGACGGGGTCGCCCGGCTCTTCGAACAGGGCCGCATCTGCGGCGTTCAGGACGGTCCCCCAGAAACCGTCTTCGCCGGGACCGCCCGGGTGCGGGAGATGTATGAGATGGCCACCCGCATCTATGAGGACGGCACGCCCAAGACCAAGCACCTCACCACGAACGTGCAACTTTTCATCGACGAGGACCGGGGAACCGCGCGCAGTACCTCTTATTACTGCGTCACCCAGGCGACGTCCGAATTGCCGTTGCAGGTGATAGTCACCGGGCATTACCAGGACACCTTTCAAAGAATCGACGGTGTCTGGTGGTTCGACACCCGCACCATGTTCATCGACCAGACCGGCGACCTCAGCCAGCACCTGAAGTTCTGACGCGTGGACAACCCATTCGAGCCGGCGGCCGTGTTGGCGGATGCGCGACGCAAGGAGGCACTGGACGGCTGGGGGCCAGGTGAGTTCGAAGGCCCGCTGCGGGTGCTGCTGGCCGACTACGCGCGCGCCGACCTGAACGCGATCGGGGTTCACATCCTGCGGTCGGGGATCGTGCACAGCTTGCGGATGCGACTACGCACGCAGGAGTGGATCCGCCGCCACCCGGAGATACTGGACGAACAGGTCGCACCGCCGATCGTCGTCGTCGGAATGATGCGCAGCGGCACCACGCTGCTGCAGCGGCTGCTGGCCGCCGACCCGCGGTCCGTCTGCGCGTACGGCTGGGAGGTCGTCGAGGTCGCTCCCCGCCTCGACTATCGGTTCACCGGCGTCGATCCCCGCATCGCCGTCAGCGAGGCACGGGAGGCGAAATCCCGTGAACTGGCACCGGAATTGTTTGCGATTCATCCGATGTACGCGCGGGAAGCCGAAGAAGAGATCGTCTTCCTTGCCGACGCGTTCCTGTCGCACGTCCCCGAATCGGGCGCAAACGTCCCGCGATACCGGTCCTGGCTGGACACGCAGGATTTCACACCGGCTTACCGATATCTGCATCGCATGCTGCAGTTCTTGCAGTGGCAGAAGCAACGCCGCGGTGTGCGGGGCCGGCGTTGGGTGCTCAAATCACCGGCGCACCTGGGGTATCTGGACTTGTTGCGGGCACAGTTCCCGGGACTGCACATCGTGCACATGCACCGGGATCCGCGCACTACCGTGGCGTCCGGAGCGAGCCTCAACGCGACCTTGCACGCCATGCACGCCGACACCGTCGACCTGCATCGCGTAGGTGCGCAATGGCTGGCCCGGATGGGCTGGACCAACGACCGGGCAATGGCAGTCCGGGACAGCTGGGTCGATGACGCGGCACGCGTCACCGATGTCGGGTTCGACGCGGCGGTCGCGGATCCGATCGGACAGGTGGCCCGGGTGTATGACGCCATCGGGATCCCGCTCACCGACGAGGCCGAGACAGCGATGCGACACTGGCTGGCCGTACGGCCCCGCGAGGTTCCGCGCCCGCCGTACGAGCCGGCCACTTACGGCCTGGTGCCCGAGCAGATTGATGAACGTTTCGCGTTGTACAACAAGCGTTTTCGTAGTTTTACCGAAGGAGCGACCCGTGGTTGACAATCCGGTCTCGACGGCTTCCCAGCGCGAACAGGAACTGGCCGCCCTGGAGTTGATCGAACATCCCACCGTCAAAGCGGCCTACCGGAGCGTGGCGGAAACCTGGCTGGGCCGGGCGAAGCCGTCGGAGGCGATGCGGGAGCGTTTCGACGCTGCCTACGCCGAGGTGATGTTCTCGGCGGCGATGTGGTCGTCGAACCAGGACAAGCTGCGACCGAAAGTAACCTGCATCACCCGGTTGGCCCACCCGGTGGAAGGCCGGCGCATTCCCGGATCTCGTTGGGGCATCGACAATCCGGACAGCGTTTATCGGGTCATCCCGATCTCCGGTGAGGAGCGCTACGAGATCCACGGTCGGGTCGGCGAACACCGGATGACCGAGAACTACTTCACCCTGTGGGACGCCCGCATGGGCACGGTCGCCGTACTCAACGGCCGCACCATGGAGGTCGGCTCTGACGGTAGCTTCACCATCACCGTCGACGCCGAACCCGCCGGCGGGCGACCCAATCATGTCCAAACCACCGGCGAGGCGCATGAGTTCTATATCCGGGACGTACTGCTGGACTGGGAACGCGATGACCCGAATTACTTTGAGGTGCAACGCCTTGGCGGTCCGCCGGCCGCCCCGTCCCGGACCCTCGACGAGCAGGCCGAGGCGACCGCGTCGATGATGGCGTACTTCGCCGACTTCACCGGCAAGCTCAGCCACGGGGTGTACAAGATGCCCGCCAACCACTTCAACCTGGCCTGGTCGGCCGACAAGGTCGGCGCGATGCGCAACCAGGTCTACGTGATGGGCCGCTTCGACCTGGCTCCCGACGAGGCGTTCGTCGTCGACGTGAACGACGGCGGCGCCGAGTACTTCACCGTGCCCCTGAGCAATATCTGGGGCACCACGCTGGACATCGTCGACCGCACCGGCAGCTTGAACAAGGCACAGTCGGTGGCCAACGAGGACGGCAGTTACACCTACGTCATCGCGCCGGAAGATCCCGGGCTGGCGAATTGGATCGACTCCGACGGGTTGCGCGAAGGCATCCTCACGCTGCGCATGGCCGAGTTCGGCGAAGCTGGGCCACGCGAGGATCTGGGCGCTCGGGGACGAGTGGTCAAGCGTGACCTTCTCGATGCCGAGGTGCCGTACCTGCCGCGGGTGACCGCGCAGCTGCGCGCCAGTCAACTCGCACAACGCCGCGCAGCGTACCTGCGCCGGCTGCCGGAAGGGACGGCCTGAGATGGCGCGCTGGCTGATCACCGGCTGCTCGACCGGCTTCGGCCGCGAAATCGCCCAGGCCGCACTGGAAGCGGGGCACAGCGTGGTGGTCACCGCGCGGCGCGCCGAGACCGTGCAGGGTTTCGCCGACGAATTCGGTGACCGGGCGCTGCCGATGGCGCTCGACGTCACCGAGCCCGGTCAGATCGCGGCCGCTGTGTCCACCGCCATCGACGCGTTCGGCGGCATCGACGTCCTGGTCAACAACGCCGGCCACGGTTACCTGTCCGCCGTAGAGGAGGGCGAAGACGCCGAGGTACGGAAGTTGTTCGACGTCAACTACTTCGGTGCCGTCAACATGATCAAAGCGGTACTGCCGGACATGCGGGCCCGCGGGTCCGGGCGCATCATCAACATGTCGTCGATGACCGGGCTGGTGGCCAACCCGCCCAACGCCTATTACTCGTCGACCAAATTCGCGCTCGAGGCGATCACCGAAGCCCTCGCCACCGAAGTGCGGCCGCTGGGCATCAAGGTCACCGCCATCGAACCGGGCGCCTTCCGCACCGATTGGGCGACCAGATCGATGAAGGAATCCAGCAGCCCGATCGCCGACTACGCCGATGTCGCTGCCCGCAAGGATCTGATCAAGCAGTTCGCCGATCACCTGCCTGGCGACCCCCGCAAGGTGGCCGAGGCGGTGCTCATGGTCAGCGAACTCGACGATCCGCCGTTGCGGTTGCTGCTGGGCCGTGACGTGCTGAAAGCGATGCGCGACAAGATCTCCGCGTTGTCCGCGTCGATCGAGGAGTGGAAAGCGGTGACCAAGGACGTGAACTTCCCGAACGCCTAGGAGTCCAGGAATATCGCGTGCGCGTCGACCGGGTCGCGCCGTACCCGGATATCGTTGCCGGGAAAGTCCGGGTCGGAATAGCCGATCGCGAGGCCGCACAGAATTCGCATGTCCGAAGCGATGCTCAGTTGCCGGCGCACGATTTCGGGGTAGCCGGCTATCGAGACCTGAACGCAGGTACTCAACCCACGCGCGGTCAGTGCCAGTAACAGCGTCTGAACGAACATGCCGACGCCCATGCTGTCGACGTGGTCGAGATCCTGATGCATGAATACGACGCCGCCCAGCGGAGCACGGAAGAACTCCCAGTTGCGCAGCACCGCCTCGCGCCGGGCGTCCGCGTCGTCCCGGGCGATACCCATGGCGCCGTAGACCTGCGCGCCGAGGTCACGGCGCAAGTGCGCGAAAGCGGGTGGCAACTGCGGCACCACCGGCGGCCGGTCGCGGGCCTGCTTGAGCAGCGCCGCCACCAGCCGGTCGCGGGCGGCGCCAGCGGTGAAAACGACTTGCCACGGCTGCACATTCGAGTTCGACGGCGCACACATCGCCAGCTCCAGCGATTCCTCGACCAGGTGCCGGGGTACCGGTTGAGGCAGGAACATGCGGGTCGATCGGCGCTGCCGGATGGTGTCCTCTAGGTCGTACACCCCTCAATGCTGACAGCGCGCGCGTCAGTCGCGGACCACGATGACGGTTTTTCCGGACCGCCGGCCAGGGTTTCGCCGGCTCTCGAACGCCTCCCTGCCCTGCGCGAGCGGAAATGTCTGGGCGACTTCAACGTGCAGGCCGCCGCTGTCCACCAGCGCCGCGAGTTCGACGAGCTGATCTCGACTGGGGCGCACGATGAAGAAGGTCGCGGTGACCCCGTGTTCCTCGGCTTTGCCTTCCGGCGGAGGTGCCACCAGGGCGATCAGCCGTCCGCCGGGACGCAACACCCCGTACGACCGGTCCAGGGTTTGGCCGCCGACGGTGTCCACCACCACGTCGTACGCCGCGCCCGTCTGGTCGAACTCCGTTGTGCGCGTGTCGATCACATGTTGGGCGCCGAAGCCTCGGACCAGCTCGGCGACGTCGCTGCGCACGGTTGCGGTGACCTCGGCCCCGACGCGGGCGGCGAGCTGGACCGTGAAGGCGCCGACTCCCCCGGCTCCGCCGTGCACCAGCACCGTCTCGCCGGGACGCACCGCCGCGTGATCCACCAGCGCCTGCAGCGCGGTGAGCCCGGCCAACGGCAACGCCGCCGCCACCGGGTGCGGCACCGTCGACGGCTTGGCCGCCAGATCGGCGGCGGGCACCGTCACGAATTCGGCGGCCGCGCCATCCCGATCGAAGTCGATCAACCCGTAGACCTCATCGCCGGGACGGAAATCAGTGACACCGGCGGCGGTTTCAGCGACCACACCGGACACCTCGTGCGAGACGACCGACGGCGTACGGTCGACACCGTCGCGGGTAAATGTCTCTTCCCAGGTCAACTCGTCGAATGTGATCGCGGCGGCGTGCACCGCGACCAGCACCTCACCGGGCGCCGGGACAGGCACCGGTGCGAGCTCCACCGTCAGCACCTCGGGACCGCCGCGACGGCCGGCCCGCAGCGCTCTCATCGTCTCGGTCACGGTAGCCTCCAGTCGATCGGTTCGGCACCCAGCTCCGCGAGCAGTCGGTTGGCGCGGCTGAACGGCCGCGACCCGAAGAAACCGCGCGACGCCGACAGCGGCGAGGGGTGCGGAGATTCGATGGCAACGCACTTGCCTTCGGCCAGCATCGGCTTGAGGGTCGAGGCGTCGCGGCCCCACAGGATCGCCACCAGCGGCTGCTCGCGAGCCACGAGGGCACGAATCGCCTGCTCGGTCACCGCTTCCCATCCCTTGCCGCGGTGCGATGCCGGGTTGCTCGGCCGGACGGTGAGCACCCGGTTCAGCAGCAATACGCCGCGTTGCGCCCACGGCGTCAGATCACCACTCGACGGCGGCGGGTGCCCAAGGTCGGCGGCGTATTCGTCGAAGATGTTGGACAGGCTGCGCGGCAGCGGGCGCACATCGGGCGCCACCGAGAAGCTCAGGCCCACGGCGTGACCGGGTGTGGGGTACGGATCCTGGCCCACGATCAGCACCCGAACCTTTTCGAATGGAAACGTAAAGGCGCGCAACACATTCGGCCCGGCCGGCAGATAGCGGTGGCCCGCCGCGATCTCGGATCGCAGAAACTGGCCCATGGCCGCCACCTGGTCTGCCACCGGCGCCAGCGCCGCCGCCCAGCCCGGATCGACGAGTTCGCTCAATGGGCGCGCCGTCATTGCAGTCCCTGCACCAGCAGCACCACGGCCTCAGCCCCCGCCCGCCGGTCTTTCGAGATCGCTTGATACTCCGGCGATTGCGCCCAACTGCGGAAGGCGGACTCGTCGGGGAAGGACATCACCACCACCTTCTCCCGGTCCCAGCGGCCCTCCACTACCTGGGGTGCTTCGTCCGCGGCCAGCAAGGTGCCCTGATAGCGCCGGAAGACATCCATGAAGCGGGCCTGGTACCGGTCATAGGCGGCCCGGTCGGTGAATTTCAGCTGGGCGATCGCGTAGACGGTCATCGTGGGCAGCCTATCCTTCGAACGACTGCCACCCCGCGTACCCTTCCCACTCCTTCGAATCGACCAGTACCCGCGCGGGTCCGTCAAGAACCCGGCCGATCACCCGCCAGCCGGCGGGCACGGCACCGGCGAAACACGCGGCCAGCGCATGATCTTCGCCGCCGCCTAACACCCAAGCCCAAGCGTCGGCGCCAAGCACGGCTGCCGCCGCGGCCACCGCGTCGTGGTCGGCCGCCAGCGCGGCGGCGGACAGGTCGATGCCCACTCCGGATGCCTTGGCGACGTGCCGCAGATCGGAGATCAAGCCGTCGGAGACGTCGATCATCGCGACGGCGCCCGCCGCGGCGGCCAGTGCGCCTTGACCGTAGGGCGGCCGGGGCACCAGATGCCGGTCACGCAATTGGGTAAAATCGTCAATCCCGTTGCGCCACAACTCATATCCCGCGGCTGAGCGGCCCAACTCCCCGCTGACGGCGACCACCGAGCCGGCGACGGCCCCAGACCGCAGCACCGGCCTCCGGCCCTCCAGATCACCCAGCACCGTCACCGACACCACCCACTGCGGGCAGCTGACCAAGTCGCCACCGGCGATACCGGCACCGACGCATTCCGCCTCGTCCCACATGCCGTCGACCAGCGCACTCGCCTGCGCAGTCGACGTGCTGCCGGGTGCGCCGAAGCCCACCACAAACGCGGTCGTCCGAGCGCCCATCGCTTCGATGTCGGCGGCGTTCTGCGCGATCGCCTTACGGCCGACCTGATACGGAGTGGACCAGTCGAGCCGAAAGTGCCGATCCTGCACCAACATGTCGGTCGATACCACGGCGCGACCATCGGCGGCCGCGATCACCGCACCGTCGTCACCCGGGCCCAGGATGACGGCGGCGGGTTGCCGGCGATCCCGGACCAACCGGTCGATCACCGCGAATTCACCGGACTGCTCCAGCGTCGGGGACTCCCCCGCTGCGTCGTCGCGCACGCCACCTCCTGCCGCGCCGTCCAGCCCCAAAGGGTCCGCCGACCTGCGGTAAGTTGGTCCCTGCCCGTACGGGCGGATCGCGTCAGTGTAAACGTGAGGCAAGGTGGCCAGGTGGGCGGCGACTCCGATACCGGCGGGCCGCCGCGCCCGGCGATGTTCGCCGCGCTGGCCCTGGCAGTGGGGACCGTTGTGGCCATTCTGGTTTTCGCAGCCCTGCGTCAATCACCGCGAGGTCCGGTCGTCATCGCCGCGACGGCCGCGCCGCAGGCCGCCAGCCCGGTCTGCCAGTCACTGACCGCCGCGCTACCGCAGCGCCTCGGTGATTTCGAGCGAGCGCCGGTTGCCGCACCTGCGCCCGATGGCGCCAGCGCGTGGCGATCTGCGGGCGAAACCGAACCGGTCATCGTGCGTTGCGGTGTCGAGCGGCCCGGCGACTTCGTGGTGGGTTCGCCGATTCAGGTCGTCGACCGGGTCCAATGGTTCGGCGGCGGGTCCCAAAACGGCGGCACACTCACCTGGTACACCGTGGATCGGCCGGTCTATGTGGCGCTGACCCTGCCCGCACAATCTGGCGCCGCCCCGATCCAGGACTTGTCCGGCGTCATCGACCGCACCATCGCGGCGGTTCCGATCGACCCCAATCCGGCTCGCTAACGCAGTCCCACACCGCGGGCCAGTGCCGTCTCCACCATGGTGGCCAACAACGTCGGGTAGTCGACTCCGCTGGCCGCCCACATCCGTGGGTACATGGAGATCGTGGTGAATCCCGGCATCGTGTTGATCTCGTTGATGACCGGACCGTGGTCGGTGAGGAAGAAGTCGACCCGGGCCAGCCCCTGGCAAGAGATCGCCTCGAACGCCCGAATCGCCAACTGCCGCACCGCGATGGCCACGTCGTCATCCACCTTGGCCGGCACATCCAATTCGGCCGCGTCGTCCAGATACTTGGTGGCGAAATCGTAGAAACCGTCTTCGCGTCCGCGCACCCCGACCACCCGGATCTCGCCGAGCGTGCTGGCTTCGATTGAGCCATCAGGCTTTTCGAGGACACCGCATTCCAGCTCCCGGCCGGTGACGGCCGCCTCGACGATCACCTTGGGATCGTGCCGGCGGGCCTCGGCGACCGCGGCGTCAAGTCGGTCCCAGCTGACCACCCGGCTGACACCGATCGACGAGCCGCCGCGGGCCGGCTTGACGAAAACCGGTAAACCCAACCGCTCGCGCTCCTCGGGGTGCAGGGTCGCCTGCGCCGGACGCAGCACGGCGTACTCACCGACCGGCAGCCCCTCGGCCACGAGCAGCTTCTTGGTGAATTCCTTGTCCATGCCGGCGGCGCTGGCCAGCACGCCGGCGCCCACATATGGGACACCGGCGAGCTCCAGCAGGCCCTGGATGGTGCCGTCCTCACCGTAGGGTCCGTGCAGCACCGGGAACACCACATCGACGGAGGCCAGCACCTCGCCCGCTCCGGGGGCCAGTGACACCAACTGGCCGCCGCGCTGCGGATCGGCCGGCAGCGCCAGTTCGGTGCCCGATGCGGAGCTCACACCGGGAAGCTGCCGGTTGGTGATGGCAAGGGCATCCGGATCGCCGTCGGTGAGCACCCACGAACCTTGCGGGGTGATGCCGATCGCCAGGACTTCGAAGCGCTGCGGGTCGAGATTGCGCAGAATGCTGCCCGCCGATACGCACGAAATGGCGTGCTCGTTGCTGCGACCGCCGAAAACAACGGCGACGCGAACCCGATTGCTGGCAGTCACAACTTCAAGAGGCTACCGGTAGGCGGGTACCTATTCCGGCTTGGTGCTGCGGCCCAGCAGCAACGCGATCGCCTCGTTCACCGAAAGCCCCTTGTGACAGACCCGGTGCACGGCGTCAGTGAGGGGCATTTCCACGTCGTAACTCGACGCCAGTGCCAGCACCGATTCGCACGAGGTGACGCCCTCGACCACGTGACCGTCCTTGCCGTGCAGCGCGGTCTGCACGCTGTCACCGCGGCCCAGGCGCTCGCCCAGGGAGCGGTTGCGCGAATACGGCGACGTGCACGTCGCAACCAGGTCACCGACCCCCGCCAGACCCGCCAGTGTGGCGCCCTTGGCGCCCAGCGCCAGCCCTAACCGCATGATCTCCGCCAGCCCCCGGGTGATGATCGCGGCGGCGGTGTTCTCGCCCAGACCCACACCGACGGCCATCCCACAGGCGAGGGCGATCACGTTCTTGCAGGCGCCGCCGATCTCGGTGCCCACCACGTCGGCGTTGGTGTAGGGACGAAAATAGCCGCTGTTCAGGAAACGCTGCAGCGCCACCGCACGGCCGGAGTCGCTGCATGCGATGACGGTGGCGGCGGGCTGGGACTGCGCGATCTCGCTGGCCAGGTTGGGCCCGGAGATCACCGCAACCTGGGACGTGTCGACACCGGTGACCGACACGATCACCTGGCTCATCCGCATCAGCGTGCCGAGCTCTATGCCCTTGGCCAGGCTGACCAGCGTGGCGCCGTCTTCCCACAGGCCGTTCCACTGCTCGAGATTTGCTCGCAGCGTCTGAGCCGGAACACCCAGCAGCACCGTGGTGGCACCGGACAGCGCCTCCTCCGCGTCGGAGGTGGCCCGAATGCCGGCGGGCAGCAATGTGCCCGGCAGGTAATCGGAGTTGTATCGGGTGGTGTTGATCTGTTTGGCGACATCCGAGCGGCGGGCCCACAAGGTGACCTCGCCGCCGGCGTCGGCGAGAACCTTGGCCAGGACCGTGCCCCACGCACCGGCGCCCATCACCGCGACCGTTCCCGTGCTCGCCATTCACCACCCCACTGTCTCGCCTGTGCCACCTGCAGCCGCTAAACAGTAGTCCCAGGGACCCGCCGCCGTCACGCCCGGCGGACGGCTCTCGGACGACGCGCCGCGCGGCGCTGGCAGGATGACCTTCATGAGCTCGGGGCGCGCCGCCGACGTCGGTTTGATCATCGCCGTCAAGCGGCTGGCGGCTGCCAAGACCAGGCTGGCGCCCGTGTTCTCGGCACCCACCCGCGAAAACGTGGTGCTGGCCATGCTGGTTGACACGCTGACCGCCGCTGCCGGCGTGAGTTCGCTGCGTTCGATCACCGTCATTACTCCCGACGAGGCGGCAGCTGCGGCGGCGGCGGATCTGGGGGCCTACGTGCTCGGTGACCCCACCAGCGTGGACGATCCTGACCCGCTGAACAGCGCGATCGCCGTTGCCGAGCGGTCGATGACCAACGAAGTCGCTAATCTTGTTGTGCTGCAAGGTGATCTGCCCGCGCTGCAAACGCAGGAACTTGCCGAGGCAATCTCGGCGGCGCGGCAGTATCAGCGCAGCTTCGTCGCCGACCGGTTGGGCACCGGAACCGCCGCATTGTGTGCGTTCGGGACACCACTCAGACCGCAATTCGGGCCGGATTCCTGCGCGCGGCACCGTCGTTCGGGCGCCATCGAACTCACCGGCGCATGGCCGGGTCTGCGTTGCGATGTCGACACGCCCGCGGATCTGGCCGCCGCGCGTCAGCTTGGGGTGGGTGCCGCGACCGCCCGGGCCCTCGGCCACCGCTGACACCCTCGGCGGTCGTACGTGCGGTGAACGGCCGGCCAACAGCTAACCGATGTCGGTTTACTGGTGGCAGCAATACCGGGTGATAGGACATGATCGCAGGGTGACCGACATCGAAGCCAGCCCGGAGGCGCACCCGCGCCACGACGAGAACACATGGCACCCAGACGACTCGGCACCCGCTGCGCCGCCCGCGGCGACCCCGGCCGCGATCAGTGACGCGCTGCCGGACGAGCGTTACCTCAATCGCGAGCTGAGCTGGCTTGACTTCAACGCTCGCGTGCTCGCGCTGGCCGCGGACAATTCGATGCCGTTGTTGGAGCGCGCCAAGTTCCTGGCCATCTTCGCCTCGAATCTCGATGAGTTCTACATGGTTCGGGTCGCCGGACTCAAGCGCCGCGACCAGATGGGCTTGTCGGTACGGTCAGCCGACGGTTTGACGCCGCGCGAACAACTGCGCCGCATCGGGGAACAGACCCAGCAGATCGCGAGCCGGCACGCCCGGGTGTTCTTGGATCTGGTGCTGCCGGCTCTGGAAGAAGAAGGCATCCACATCGTCACATGGGCCGATCTCGACGATGCCGAACGCGAGCATCTGTCCACCTATTTCAACGAACAGGTCTTTCCCGTCCTGACGCCGCTGGCCGTCGACCCGGCGCACCCGTTCCCCTTCGTCAGCGGGCTCAGCCTCAACCTGGCCATCACTGTCAAGCAGCCCGAGGACGGTACCCAGCATTTCGCCAGGGTCAAGGTGCCCGACAACGTCGACCGGTTCGTAGAACTCGACACCGAGGGCGGCGACGAGGACGACGCACGGGTGGTGGTCCGGTTCCTGCCGATGGAAGAGCTGATCGCGGCTTTCCTTCCGGTACTCTTCCCGGGCATGGAAATCGTGGAGCACCACGCTTTCCGCATTACTCGCAACGCCGATTTCGAGGTGGAAGAGGATCGCGACGAGGACCTCTTGCAGGCCCTGGAGCGTGAGCTGGCGCGGCGACGGTTCGGCTCGCCGGTGCGGCTCGAGGTCGCCAACGACATGACCGAGAGCATGCTGGAGCTGTTGCTGCGCGAACTCGACGTGCATCCCGGCGATGTCATCGAAGTGCCTGGGCTGCTGGACCTGTCGTCGTTATGGCAGATCTACGACCTGGACCGGCCGGGCCTCAAGGACCGGGCGTTCGTGCCGGCCACCCATCCAGCGTTCGCCGACCGGGAGACACCCAAGAGCATTTTCGCGACGCTGCGTGAGGGCGATGTGCTGGTGCACCATCCCTACGACTCGTTCTCCACCAGCGTGCAACGCTTTATCGAGCAGGCCGCCGCCGACCCGAATGTGTTGGCGATCAAGCAGACGCTGTACCGCACCTCGGGTGACTCGCCAATCGTACGGGCGCTGATCGACGCCGCCGAAGCCGGTAAGCAGGTGGTGGCGATGGTGGAGATCAAGGCCCGCTTCGACGAGCAGGCCAACATCCGGTGGGCCCGAACGTTGGAGCAGGCGGGCGTGCACGTGGTGTACGGGTTCGTCGGTCTGAAAACCCATTGCAAGACCTGCCTTGTGGTGCGCCGTGAAGGTCCCATCATCCGGCGGTACTGCCACGTCGGTACCGGCAATTACAACGGGAAGACGGCGAGGCTGTACGAGGATGTCGGCCTGCTGACGGCCGACCCGAACATCGGCGCCGACCTCACCGATCTGTTCAACACGCTCACCGGGTACTCCCGCAAGCTGACCTATCGCAATCTCCTGGTGGCGCCGCACGGGATTCGCACCGGGATCATCGAGCGCGTCGAACGCGAGGTCGAAGCGCACCGCCGCGGCAACGACGGCCGGATTCGGTTGAAGATGAACGCCCTTGTGGATGAGCAGGTTATCGACGCGCTCTACCGGGCCTCGCAGGCCGGTGTGCGGGTGGAGGTTGTGGTGCGGGGTATCTGTGCGCTGCGCCCAGGCGCCGAAGGCATCTCCGAGAACATTTTCGTCCGCTCCATTCTCGGCCGTTTCCTGGAACACTCCCGGATTCTGCATTTCAAAGCCATCGACGAATTCTGGATCGGCAGCGCCGACATGATGCACCGCAATCTGGACCGCCGCGTCGAGGTCATGGCGCAAGTCAAGGATCCGCGGTTGACCGCACAGCTGGACGATCTGTTCGAGTCGGCGCTGGATCCGGCCACCCGATGCTGGGAGCTCGGGCCCGACGGTCAGTGGACCGCCTCGCCGCGGGAGGGCGAACGCGTGCGCGACCACCAGGTTTCGTTGATGGAGCGACACCGCAGTCCGTGACCCGTGCCCTGTCCCGGCCGAATTGACCTGCAGGAGTAAAGGTGTCGATCGAAGAATCGTCGGGCCGTCGACGCGGGGCAGGCCGGACCGTCTACGCCGCCGGTGCGGTGTTGTGGCGACCGGGCCGCGGCAAGTCGGCCAAGTCGGTCGAGGTCGCCGTCATTCACCGGCCACGCTACGACGACTGGTCGCTGCCCAAAGGCAAGCTCGACCCCGGCGAGACGGCACCGGTGGCCGCCGTACGCGAGGTGCTCGAGGAGACCGGCCACCACAGTCGCCTGGGCCGGTGCCTCACCACCATCACCTACAAGATCGACCAAGGCGTCAAGAAGGTGCACTACTGGGCGGCGGCCAGCACCGGCGGAGAGTTCACCCCCGGCGACGAGGTCGACGAGTTGCTCTGGCTACCGGTTCCCGACGCCATGAAGAAGCTCGATTACCCGCAGGATCGAAAGGTCTTGCGCCGGTTCATCAAGCAACCCGCCGACACCAAGACGGTGTTGGTGGTGCGGCACGGTACCGCCGGCAGCAAGTCACGCTTCCGCGGTGACGACACCAAGCGGCCGCTGGATAAGAAGGGACGCGCCCAAGCCGAGGCGCTAGTGCCCCAGCTGTTGGCTTTCGGCGCCACCGAGGTGTATTCAGCCGACCGGGTGCGGTGCCATCAGACGGTGGAACCGCTGGCCGCGGAATTGGATGTCGAGATACATCCCGAGCCGCACTTAACCGAAGAGGCCTACGCCAAGAACCCCAAGCGCGGCCGGCAACGAGTGTTGCAGATCGCCAGGCGGGCGGGTACCCCCGTGATCTGTACGCAGGGCAAGGTGATTCCCGATCTGATCGCCTGGTGGTGCGAGCGCGACGGCGTGCGCCCCGACAAGTCGCGCAACCTCAAGGGCAGCACCTGGGTGCTCTCCCTGTCGGACGGGCGGTTGATCGCCGCCGATCACATCGGCGGGGCGCTCGCGGCGAACGTTCGGACCTGACAACGCAAATACCCTCCGGAAGGCATCGCTGCCAACCGAAGGGTATTCGCGTGTGAGACCTACTTGCGGCCGCGCCGGGTGCTTGCGGCCTTCTTGGCCGGAGCCTTCTTGGCCGGAGCCTTGCTGGCGGCCTTCTTGGCCGGAGCCTTGGTGGCCGCCTTCTTGGCCGGAGCCTTGCTGGCGGCCTTCTTGGCCGGAGCCTTCGTGGCGGCCTTCTTGGCCGGAGCCTTCGTGGCCGCCTTCTTGGCCGGAGCCTTGCTGGCGGCCTTCTTGGCCGGAGCCTTGCTGGCGGCCTTCTTGGCCGGAGCCTTGCTGGCGGCCTTCTTGGCCGGAGCCTTGGTGGCCGCCTTCTTGGCCGGAGCCTTCTTTGCCGTCTTCTTGGCCGCGCTCGCAACCACACCGCGCTTCACAGCGGGGCCCTCAGCCGGGAGCTTTTGTGCGCCAGCCACAACCGCTTTGAATTGGGCACCCGGACGGAATGCCGGCACCGACGTCGGCTTCACCTTGACGGTCTCACCGGTACGCGGATTGCGGGCCACCCGGGCCGCGCGGCGACGCTGTTCGAAGACACCGAAACCGGTAATCGTCACGCTGTCGCCTTTGTGGACCGCGCGCACAATCGTGTCGACGACATTCTCGACAGCGGCCGTCGCCTGCCGACGGTCTGAGCCCAATTTCTGTGTGAGCACATCTATGAGCTCTGCTTTGTTCATTCAACCCTCCGAAGCCAGTGGTCCTCGTTTTCGAACCGACTAGAGGACACGGTAAACCCTCACCTGGCAAATTGCCAAGAGCCACGCGCATTTTCAGACGCGAATGGCTGACAATTTCGGAATCCGATTGCCGCCCTTGGTCAGTGGCACGGCGGCGAATTCGGCCCGGTTTAGCGTGGCGGCGGAGTCGAAATTCGGCCCCGCCCGGCGCTTCAGACGGCTGGGATCGTTCGCGGTTTCCAGGCCGGACGACCAGCTTCGAAATTCTCGATTTCATCGAGTTTCCGCAGCGTAAGGGCTATATCGTCGAGACCTTCGAGCAGTCTGTATGCGGTGTGGTCGTCAATCCTGAACGGCAGCACCGCCGTTCCCGCGGTGATATTTCGATCTTGAAGATTGACAGTGATTTCCAAGCCTGGACTCTGCTCGATGAGCTTCCAAAGAAGTTCGACACCGTCTTGGTCGACTTCGGCCGCCAGCAGCCCGGCCTTGCCGGCGTTGCCGCGAAAAATGTCGCCGAAGCGAGCCGAGATAACCACCCGGAATCCGTAGTCCATCAACGCCCAGACGGCGTGCTCGCGGGAGGATCCGGTGCCGAAATCCGGTCCAGCTACCAAGACTGAGCCCCGGTCAAAGGGACTGAGATTGAGCACGAATGAGGGGTCCGTGCGCCAGCTTGCGAACAAACCGTCCTCGAAACCGGTTCGGGTGACCCGCTTCAGAAAGACCGCGGGAATGATCTGGTCGGTGTCGACATTGGACCGCCGCAGCGGTACTCCGATACCGGTGTGGGTGCGAAAGGCTTCCATCCTCGTCCTCTATTTCTCAGCGTGTATTCAGGTGTCGACTAGTTCAAATCAGCGGGCGCCGATAGCTTGCCGCGCACCGCGGTGGCCGCCGCGACCGCCGGGGAAACCAGGTGCGTGCGGCCGCCCTTGCCCTGCCGCCCTTCGAAATTGCGGTTCGAAGTTGCGGCGCAACGCTCCCCCGGCGCCAGCTGATCGGGATTCATCCCCAGGCACATCGAGCAGCCTGCCTGCCGCCATTCGGCGCCGGCCGCGGTGAAAATCTCCCCCAGCCCTTCGGCTTCGGCCTGCGCGCGTACCCGCATCGAGCCCGGGACCACCAGCATCCGCACGTCCGGGGCGACCTTGCGGCCACGCAATACGTCGGCCACCACCCGCAGGTCCTCGATGCGGCCGTTGGTGCACGACCCGACGAACACGGTGTCGACGGTGATGTCGCGCATCGCCGTCCCGGGCCGAAGGTCCATGTAAGCCAAGGCTTTCTCGGCGGCCTGCCGCTCGGCGTCATCGGTCATCAACTCGGGGTCCGGCACAGCCGCGGCCAGCGGCACCCCCTGACCCGGGTTCGTCCCCCAGGTCACGAACGGGCTCAGCGAGGCGGCGTCGAGGTACACCTCGGTGTCGAAAACCGCACCGGGGTCGGTACGCAGCTGTTGCCAGTAGGCAAGCGCGGCGTCCCAGTCCGCACCCGTGGGTGCGTGCGGGCGGCCGCGCAGGAATTCGTAGGTGGTTTCGTCCGGCGCCACCATGCCGGCGCGGGCACCGGCTTCGATGCTCATGTTGCAAACCGTCATCCGGCCTTCCATCGACAACGATTCGATGGCGCTGCCGCGGTATTCGATCACGTGACCCTGTCCACCGCCGGTGCCGATCTTCGCGATCAACGCGAGAATGATGTCCTTGGCCGTCACACCCGGGGGCAATTGGCCGTCCACATTGACCGCCATCGTCTTGAACGGGCGCAGCCGCAGCGTTTGGGTGGCGAGCACGTGTTCGACCTCAGAGGTGCCGATTCCCATAGCGATTGCGCCGAAGGCCCCATGCGTCGAGGTGTGACTATCGCCACAGACGACCGTCATTCCGGGCTGGGTGAGCCCCAACTGCGGTCCGACCACATGGACGATCCCCTGCTCGATATCCCCCATCGGGTGAAGGCGGACACCGAATTCGGCGCAATTGTGCCGCAACGTCTCGACCTGGGTGCGCGAAACCGGGTCGGCGATCGGCTTGTTGATGTCGAGGGTGGGCACATTGTGGTCCTCGGTGGCGATAGTCAGATCGGTACGCCGCACCTGTCGACCGGCCAGCCGTAAACCGTCGAAGGCCTGCGGGCTGGTGACCTCGTGAACGAGGTGCAGGTCAATGTAGATCAAGTCCGGTTCGGTCCCGTTGCCCGATACGACAACGTGGTCGTCCCATACCTTCTCGGCCAAAGTGCGCGGCCGGGCCGCGGCTTGCGTCTGATCCGCCATCTCGGTTTGCCTCGATTCGCTCGTTCACGGCTCGCGATGATCCAGGACTGGGATCTCATAATGCGAGACGCTAGTATCTCCTTGTGAGACAGCATAGCGGCATCGGCGTTCTGGACAAAGCCGTCGGCATCCTGCAGGTGGTCGCGGAATCCCCCTGTGGTCTGGCCGAACTCTGCGAACGAACCGGTATGCCGAGGGCGACGACCTATCGACTGGCGGCCGCCCTGGAAGTCCATCGGCTGCTGGGACGCGACGAGGACGGCCGTTGGCGGCTTGGCCCTGCTGTGACCGAACTGGCCGCGCACGTCAACGATCCCCTGCTCGCGGCGAGCGCTGCCGTGCTACCGCAATTGCGCGAGACGACGGGTGAGAGTGTGCAGTTGTACCGCCGGGAGGGCACCTCGCGCGTCTGCATCGCCGCCCTGGAACCCCCTGCGGGGCTTCGCGATACGGTGCCAGTCGGGGCACGGCTGCCGATGACGGCCGGCTCGGGCGCCAAAGTGCTGCTTGCCCACAGCGACGCCGCCACCCAGCAGGCGGTCCTGCCGCAGGCGATGTTCACGGACCGGGTGCTGGCCGAGGTGCGCCGGCGCGGGTGGGCGCAGAGCGTCGCCGAGCGCGAACCGGGCGTCGCGAGCGTATCCGCCCCGGTGCGCGATAGCCGCGGTGCGGTGGTGGCTGCGATTTCGGTTTCGGGACCGGTCGATCGGATGGGGCGACGGCCCGGGGCGCGTTGGGCCGCCGACCTATTGGCCGCCGCGGACGCGATCACTCGCCTGCTGTAGGTGAGAGTCTCAGCGCCACCGGCGCAGACGCGCAACCGCCCGCCTGTCAGACTGACGCCTATGGGAACCAATCAGCGCGCAAGCATCGTCATGTCCGAGGCGGAAATCACCGACTTCGTGAACAACAGCCGGACCGGCACGCTGGCCACCATCGGCTCCGATGGTCAGCCGCACCTGACGGCAATGTGGTACGCCGTGGTAGATGGCGAGATCTGGTTGGAGACCAAAGCCAAGTCGCAGAAGGCGGTAAACCTCAAGCGGGACCCGCGGGTGAGTTTCCTCATAGAGGACGGGGACACCTATGACACGCTGCGCGGGGTGTCTTTCGAGGGCGTTGCCGAGATCGTCGATGATCCAGAAACCGCTCACCGGGTTGGGGTCAGCGTCTGGGAGCGTTACACCGGTCCCTACACCGACGATATGAAGCCGTTCGTCGAGCAGATGATGAACAAGCGGGTCTGTGTCCGCATTGTCAGCAGACGTGCCCGTTCCTGGGACCACCGCAAGTTGGGAATGCCCAGCATGCCGGTGGGCGGGACCACCGCACCGGCGGCGAGGCGAGGCGGCGAATAACCGCAGAATTTCGATTTGTAGCCCCGATGGGATTCGAACCCACGCTACCGCCGTGAGAGGGCGGCGTCCTAGGCCGCTAGACGACGGGGCCAGACACAATCCGGAGTGCCAGCATAGCTCACCCCGGAAACCCCACCTAATCGCTTGAGCTGGCGAGGTTTTGCTGGGGTACCAGGACTCGAACCTAGAATGGCTGAACCAGAATCAGCTGTGTTGCCAATTACACCATACCCCATCGGCTACCTATAACCGCTGGTCAGAGCGCTACCGAAACCTATCTCAGGTCTCCGGATCCACTGCTGCCAGCCGTTGCAGGCCTTTCGAAGCCGAAGTGCAGACTACCAAAGACTTGCGGCCCGATCCGCATGCCTACAGCCCTGGCACCTGCTCACGCGCGGATCGCAGCCGCTGCAGGCTGCGATCGCGGCCCAGCAACTCCAGAGATTCGAACAACGGCGGGCTGATCGTGGTTCCGGTGGCGGCGACACGGATCGGACCGAATGCTTTGCGTGGTTTGAGCGCCAAGCCTTCGATCAGGGCTTCCTTGAGCGCCTCCTCGATCTGCGCGGTGGTCCAGTCCGCGACGCCCGTCAGCGCGGCGATGGCAGCGTCCAGCACCGCGGCCGAATCCGAGCTCAACTCCTTGGCTGCCGCCTTCGGGTCCAAGGCGTATTCGTCGTCGTTGAGGAATTTGAGCAGCGCCCACGCGTCTCCGAGTACGACGATGCGGGTCTGCACCAGTTCGGCGGCGGTGGCGAAGCTCTGCTCGTCCAAGGCGAGATGATGCCCGTGTGTCTCCAGGTAATCGCGCAGCCGGCGGGTGAAGTCGTCGACGGCGAGCAACCGGATGTGCTCCGCATTGAGCGCGTCGGCCTTCTTCTGGTCGAAGCGGGCCGGGTTGGAATTGACATTGACCACGTCGAACGCCGCGACCATCTCGTCGAGGCTGAACAGATCGTGGTCGTCGGCGATCGACCAGCCGAGCAAGGCAAGGTAATTCAGCAGGCCCTCGGGAATGAACCCGCGATCGCGATGGGCGAACAAGTTGGATTGCGGGTCCCGCTTGGAAAGCTTCTTGGTGCCCTCACCCAATACCGTTGGCAGATGGGCGAAATTCGGGATGCGTTCGGCCACCCCGATCCGGATCAGCGCCTGATACAGGGCCAGCTGGCGCGGCGTCGACGGGAGTAGATCCTCACCCCGCAACACGTGGGTGATCTTCATCAGCGCGTCGTCGCACGGATTGACCAAGGTGTACAACGGATCTCCGTTGGCGCGGGTGAGCGCGAAGTCGGGCACCGTGCCGGCCGCGAACGTGGTCGGGCCGCGCACCATGTCATCCCAGCTGAGGTCTTCGTCGGGCATACGTAGCCGCACCACCGGCTGGCGACCCTCGGCTAGGTATGCCGCGCGTTGCGAGTCGGTGAGATGACGGTCGAAGTTGTCGTAACCCAGTTTCGGGTTGCGGCCTGCGGCGATATGTCGTGCCTCGACCTCCTCCGCCGTCGAGAACGCGTAGTAGGCCTCGCCGGCTTCCAGCAGTCGCGCCACCACGTCGCGGTAGAGGTTGGCGCGTTGGGACTGTCGGTATGGCGCGTACGGCCCGCCCACCTCGGGACCCTCGTCCCAGTCCAGGCCCAGCCAGCGCAGGGCGTCGAGCAGGGCCAGGTAGCTCTCCTCGCTGTCACGCTGGGCGTCGGTGTCTTCGATGCGAAAGACGAAGGTGCCGCCGGTGTGCCGGGCGTAGGCCCAGTTGAACAGCGCCGTGCGGACCATCCCGACGTGCGGGGTGCCAGTGGGCGACGGGCAGAAGCGAACCCGAACGTGGTCGGTTGCGGTCACGGCTTTCCTTTGCGGACAACGGGATTGGTAAGGGTACCGATTCCTTCCAAGGTGACGGAGACCGTGTCACCATCTTCGATCGGGCCCACTCCGGCCGGTGTTCCGGTCAGGATCAGATCGCCCGGCAGCAGCGTCATTACCGCCGAGATCCATTCCACGATGGCGCCGACGTCGTGAATCATCAACGAGGTGCGGGCGTTCTGCTTGACCTCGCCGTTGACGTCGGTGCGCAGTGCCAGATCGGCGGGGTCGACATCGGTGACGATCCAGGGCCCGATCGGGCAAAAGGTGTCGTGGCCCTTCGCACGAGTCCACTGACCGTCCGCCTGCTGTTGATCGCGGGCCGACACGTCGTTGCCAATGGTGTACCCAAGGATGTTGTCGGCGGCCTGCGCTGCGGAGACGTCTTTGCAGGCCCGCCCGATCACCGCCGCCAGCTCCCCCTCGAAGTGCACGGGTGAGGCGTTGGCCGGCAAGCGAATCGGCACGTTCGGCCCAATGATCGCGGTGTTGGGCTTCATGAAGATCACTGGGTCGGCGGGCGCCTGACCGCCCATCTCGGCGATATGGTCGGCGTAGTTTTTGCCGATGCAGACCACCTTGCTGGCCAGTATGGGGGCCAGCAGCCGGACGTCGGCCAAGGGCCAGGAGCGGCCGGTGAAAGTCGGGGTGCCGAACGGATGCTCGGCGATTTCGCGGGCCGTGAGGCTGGCGGGTTCATCCAGTTGGCCTTCGATGCTGACGAAGGCGACTCCGTCTGGGCTGGCGATTCGACCAAGGCGCATTCGGATGAGCCTAGCCGGGTGACGATGCGGGCCCGCAGGGCCCGAGGAGGAGCCCGGCGATCAAGCCGAGCCGGGTGACGATGCGGGCCCGCAGGGCCCGAGGAGGAGCCCGGCGATCAAGCCGAGCCGGGTGACGATGCGGGCCCGCAGGGCCCGCTTATCAACCGCACACTCGCCGAGACTGCAAATCTGCAGCGAAAGTGCGAGTGGAGCCCTGCAAATTTGCAGTCTCGGCGTCGTTGTACCTGAAACCCTCCGTTCAAATCCGCCCTCCTTATGACGTCATATCTGTGCAAGCATTGCCTGATGTCATCGCACGCGGTCAGCGCGGCGACGCGCTGGTCGATGGTGGCCGTCGCGCTCGTGGTGACTGCCAGCGCGTTCAGCTTCATCAACGCGGTCCCATTCCTGATCCCGGCGCTGGAAGCCGCGCATGGAACCCCGCTGTCGGAATCCGGTCTGCTGTCGGTGATGCCGAGCCTGGGCATGGTGGTGACGCTCATCGGCTGGGGCTACGTGGCCGATCTCATCGGCGAACGGATCGTGCTGACAGTGGGTTCGATGGTGACGGCGGTGGCCGCGTATGCGGCGTCGACAGTTGACTCGCTGCTGACAATGGGAATTTTGCTATTTCTCGGCGGCATGGGTGCGGCGAGCTGCAACCCCGCCTGCGGCCGACTGGTCGCCGGCTGGTTTCCGCCCGAGCAGCGGGGTCTGGCCATGGGGGTCCGCCAGACCGCGCAGCCGCTCGGGATTGCCATGGGCGCCTTCATGATTCCGCATCTGGCCGAACACGGGCCACCGGCCCACGGGCTGTTGTTTCCAGCGCTGGCATGCGCATTCTCGGCGGTGGTCGCCGCCGTCGTCGCGCATGACCCGCCGCGTAAGCCGCGCGCGGTCGCGCGGGACGGCGAACTGGCCAACCCCTACCAAGGAACCACCGTGTTGTGGCGCATCCATGCGCTTTCCGCGTTGATGGTGATGCCGCAGTCGATGACGGTGACGTTCATGCTGGTCTGGCTGAACAAGAACCAAGGCTGGTCTGTGGAGGCCGCCGGCACCCTGGTGACGCTCACGGCTCTGCTCGGCGCTGTCACCCGCATCGCGGCGGGCCGGTGGTCGGACCGCGTCGGATCCCGCATGCGTCCGATTCGGTTTATCGCAACCGGCACCGGCGTGACGATGCTGCTGCTGGCCGTCACCAACAACTTCTACGGTCCCCTGGCGGTGTCGCTGATGGTCACGACGTCGGTTATTACGGTGATGGACAACGGATTAGAAGCGACCGCGATCACCGAGTTCGCCGGTCAGTTCTGGAGTGGACGCGCGCTGGGGGTGCAAAACACCATCCAGCGGCTGATGACGCTGACCGGGCCGCCGATGTTCGGCGCGATCATCGGTGCCTTCGGCTACCCGGCCGCGTTCGCGCTGTGTGGCCTGTTCCCCTTGGCGGCCGTACCGGTAGTGCCAACCGGACTGGTCGCGCCCGGGTTGGAGGAACGGGCGCGTCAGCAACCCGCCACCGGCCGCCTTCGCGACCGGCTGGTCCGGTCGCGCAGCTAGCGCACGGGGCGATCCCCGAACCTGTGCAAGCATGGATAAATGCCCAGGGAGCCGACCAGCCCCGCCGCTCGCTGGACGATCGTGGTCGTTTCGCTGTTCGTCACGGCAAGCTCATTCCTGTTTATCAACGGCGTCGCGTTCCTGATACCGCGGCTGGAAGCCGCGCGCGGAACGCCGCTGACGCAGGCGGGTCTATTGGCGTCCATGCCCAGCTGGGGCATGGTCGTCACGCTGGTCGCCTGGGGGTATGTGCTGGACCGCGTCGGTGAGCGGATCGTGTTGACGGTCGGCTCCGCGCTCACCGCTGCGGCGGCTTACGCCGCGGCCTCCGTGCACTCGCTACTTCTGATGGGTGTCTTCCTGTTCCTCGGCGGCATGGCCGCAGCCAGCTGCAACAGCGCGGGCGGCCGGCTGGTCTCCGGCTGGTTCCCGCCGCACCAACGCGGCCTGGCGATGGGTATCCGCCAGACCGCACAACCGGTGGGAATCGCAGTGGGCGCGTTGGTGATTCCGGGGCTGGCCGAGCACGGCGCCCACACCGCGCTGATGTTCCCGGCGGTGGCATGCGGCATCGCCGCGGTGATCAGCCTGATCGGTGTCACCGACCCGCCGCGCAAGTCGCGCGCGTCGGCCAGCGACGAAGAACTCGCCAGCCCGTACCGCGGCTCCTGGGTGCTGTGGCGCATACACGCGGCCTCGGCGTTGCTGATGATGCCGCAGACGGTGACGGTGACCTTCATGCTGGTGTGGCTGATCAATCACCACGGCTGGTCGGTGGCCGCGGCCGGTGGCCTGGTGACGATTTCGCAGTTGATCGGCGCGGGTGGCCGAATTCTGGTGGGCCGCTGGTCAGATCGCGTCGGCTCCCGGATGCGACCGGTCCGCTTCATCGCGCTGGCCTCCGCGCTGACGCTGTTCCTGTTGGCCCTCGCCGACAACATCGGCTCGCGCTACGACGTGCTGCTGATGGTTGTCATCTCCGTCATTGCGGTCCTGGACAACGGGCTGGAAGCCACCGCCATCACCGAATTCGCCGGGCCGTACTGGAGCGGACGAGCCCTGGGCACCCAGAACACCACTCAGCGCCTAATGGCCGCGGCAGGTCCGCCGATGTTCGGCGCCTTGATCACCACGGCCGCCTACCCGTTGGCGTGGGCGCTATGCGGTCTGTTCCCTCTGGTGGCGGCGGCGTTGGTGCCGGCCCGCGTGCTGCCGCCGGGCCTGGAGATCACAGCCCGGCGACAATCCGTTCGCCGACATCGGTGGTGGCGAGCCGTTCGGTCCCGCGAGTTGCCAAGTGGGCCTCGACCGCCCGGTCCACCCGGGCCGCCGCGTCGGTCTCGCCGAGGTGGGAAAGCAGCAGCGCCACCGAAATGATCGCCGCCGTCGGATCGGCGATGCCCTGACCGGCGATGTCGGGCGCGCTGCCGTGCACCGGCTCGAACATGGATGGATTGGTGCGCGTCGCATCGATGTTCCCGCTGGCCGCCAACCCGATTCCGCCGCAGACCGCCGCGGCCAGGTCGGTGATGATGTCGCCGAACAGGTTGTCGGTGACGATCACGTCGAATCGGCCCGGGTCGGTGGCGAGGAAGATCGTGGCGGCGTCGACGTGCTGATAGGCCACCTCGACGTCGGGATACTTCTCGCCGATCTCCTGCACCGTGCGCAACCACAGCCCACCGGCGAACGTCAGCACGTTGGTCTTGTGGACCAGGGTCAGGTGCTTGCGCCGCGCCTGCGCCCGCTCGAAGGCGTCGGTGACCACCCGGCGCACCCCGAACGCCGTGTTGACGCTCACCTCGGTCGCCACCTCGTTGGGCGTGCCGACGCGAATCGCGCCACCATTGCCGGTGTAAGGCCCCTCGGTGCCCTCGCGCACCACCACGAAGTCGATCTCGGGGTCCCCGGCCAACGGGCTCCGCACCCCCGGATACAGCCGCGCGGGCCGCAGGTTCACGTGATGGTCAAGCTCGAAGCGCATGCGCAGCAGCAGACCCCGCTCCAATACCCCGCTGGGGACCGACGGATCACCGATCGCGCCGAGCAGAATCGCGTCATGCTCGCGCAGCTCGGGCACCACCGAATCCGGCAGCACCTCGCCGGTCGCGTGATACCGCCGGGCACCGAGGTCATATTCGGTTTTCTCGACCCCGGGCAGCACGACATCGAGGACTTTAAGCGCCTCCGCGGTGACTTCCGGACCGATGCCGTCGCCGCCAATGACCGCCAATTTCATCTGCGCCGCTCCTCCTCACCGGGGAACTCTGCATCGTCGCCGGCGCGATTCATGACAGGTCAACCACTTCGAGCTTGTTGGCACCCACCGCGTCGGCGATCGACGTCCGCACTTCGGCGGGCACGTCCTGATCCAGCCGGAGCAGGATCGTGGCGCTGTCTCCTTCGGTGTCCTCGGACAGCTGAGCGGCCTGGATGTTCACCCCGGCGGCTCCGAGCAGCGTGCCGATCTTGCCCAGCGCACCGGGCTGGTCGGCGTAGTTGATCACTAGGTTGATGCCCTGGGCGCGCAGGTCGAAGTTGCGGCCGTTGATCTGCACGATCTTCTCCACCAGCTGCGGCCCGGACAGCGCGCCCGCGACGTTGACCACCGAGCCGTCGGCGGCCACGGCCCGTACGTCGACCACACTGCGGTGGTTCGGGCTCTCGGTGGCCTTGCCGATTTCGGCGGTCACCCCACGCTCGGCGGCCAGCGCCGGCGCGTTGACGAACGTCACGGTCTCCTCGATGACCGCCGAGAACAGGCCGCGCAGCGCCGAGAGCTTCAGCACCTCGACCTCCTCGGCGGCCAGCTCACCGCGCACCTGTACCGACAACGACACCGGCAACTCATCGGACAACGCGGCCGCCAGCACCCCGAGCTTGCGGGCCAGATCCAGCCAAGGCGCCACCTCCTCGCTGACGACGCCGCCGCCGACGTTGACCGCGTCAGGGACGAACTCCCCCGCCAGCGCCAACCGCACGCTCTGGGCAACGTCGGTGCCGGCCCGGTCCTGGGCCTCGGCGGTGGAGGCGCCCAGGTGCGGGGTGACGACCACCTGCGGCAGCTCGAACAAGGGACTGTCCGTGCAGGGCTCGGTGGCGAACACGTCGAGCCCGGCGCCGCGCACGTGGCCGCTGTTGATGGCCTCGGCCAGCGCAGCCTCGTCGATCAGGCCGCCCCGGGCGGCATTGACGATGATGACGCCGGGCTTGGTCTTGGCCAGCGCCTCCTTGTCGATCAGTCCCGCCGTCTCCGGCGTCTTGGGCAGGTGCACCGAGATGAAGTCGGCGCGGGCGAGCAGGTCGTCCAGGGACAGCAGTTCGATGCCCAGCTGGGCGGCGCGAGCCGATGAGACGTAGGGGTCGTAGGCGACGATGTGGGCGCCGAAGGCGGCGATCCGCTGGGCGACGAGCTGCCCGATCCGGCCCAGTCCCACCACGCCGACGGTCTTGCCGAAAATTTCGGTGCCGGAGAACTTCGACCGCTTCCAGGTGTGCTCGCGCAATGTCGCGTCGGCGGCCGGGATCTGGCGCGCGGCGGCCAGCAGCAACGCGATCGCGTGCTCGGCGGCACTGTGAATGTTCGACGTCGGGGCGTTGACCACCAGCACCCCACGAGCGGTGGCCGCATCCACGTCGACGTTGTCCAGACCGACGCCGGCTCGGGCAACGATCTTGAGCTTGGTGGCGGCGGCCAGCACCTCGGCGTCCACCGTGGTGGCCGACCGGACCAACAGCGCGTCCGCCTCGGGCACCGCGGCCAGAAGTTTCTCCCGGTCAGGCCCGTCTACCCAGCGCACCTCAACCTGGTCTCCCAGGGCAGCGACAGTTGATTGGGCAAGTTTGTCGGCGATCAATACAACAGGCAGGTTCACGCGGACAGCGTAGTCGGGGATCGCGAGCGCGGCGGAGCCGGGCGAAGCGGGTCGCCGCCATCGGCATAGTCGGGGATCGCGAGCGCGGCGGAGCCGGGCGAAGCGGGTCGCCGCCATCGGCATAGTCGGGGATCGCGAGCGCGGCGGAGCCGGGCGATGCGGGTCGCCGCCATCGGCGTAGTCGGGGATCGCGAGCGCGGCCACACATCACTCGCGTAAATCCCTTAACCACAACCGGCGGCGCTGAGTACGATCCGGCCGTGTCCTCCTCGCGACGCCCGACGATCTGCGTCAACATGATCGTCCGCAATGAAGCGGCGATCATCCGGGAAACTCTCGACAACATCGCGCAGTACATCAGCGCCTGGGTGATCGTGGACACCGGCTCCAACGACGGGACCCAGGACATTGTCCGCGACCACATGGCGCATCTCGGCATTCCGGGCGAACTCCACGAGCGGCCGTGGCGCAATTTCGGGCACAACCGGTCCGAGGCGTTGACCCTCGCCCAGGGACACGGCGACTACATCTGGGTCCTCGACGCTGACGACAAGGTCATGGGCGACCTCGATTTCGGGGAGTTGGGCAAAGATCTCTACCAGCTTCGTTATGGCCAAGTGACCGATATCTTCTGGCGGCCGAACCTCTTCCGCGACGGGTTGCCGGTCCGTTATGAAGGCGTGGTCCATGAATACGTCATGGTCGACTCCGATTTCAGTCACGACCGACTCGACGGTGACTACTTCATCGATTCTCGCCGCCTCGGAGCGCGCAACCTGAATCCACAGCATAAATACGAGAGCGACCGCGACCTGCTGCTCGCCGAGCTCGAACGCAATCCCGAGGATGCACGGTCGGTTTTCTATCTGGCGCAGAGTTATTTCGACCTCGGCGATTTCGAGAACGCCCGCAAGTGGTACCAGCACCGCGTCGACATGGGCGGGTGGGCCGAAGAGGTCTACCAATCGATGTATCGCGTCGCGGAGTCGATGTGGTCGATGGGCGCGCCATGGCATGAGGTAGAAAGCGCCTACCTGCAGGCCTGGGAGTTCCGGCCGAGCCGCGCGGAACCGTTGTACGCCATTGCTTTTCGGTACCGTCTCGACGAGCGCTACCGGCTCGGCTATCTGTTCGCCAAGCACGCCGCCGAGATCCCGTTTCCCCTCGAGGACACGTTGTTTGTCAGTGCGGACACCTATACCTGGGGTGCGCTCGACGAGGCCGCCGTCTGCGCATCATGGATCGGCGAGCATGCCGAGGCGGTCACGCTCTGGCGACGAGTCCTGGCCAAGGACAACATTCCGGTCGAAGATCGGCAACGTATTTCCGCCAACTGCGACAACAGTGCGCCGAGGCTCCTTGAGTCGGCCGTCGCGTATCCCAGTGAGTTGGCGCCCGAGCTGATGGGCCGTCGCCGCGACGCCGAAGTGGTGCTCAGCCTCCTCGCCGGGCCGGACCGCGACGGCACCGAGGTGACACTGAACTCATTGCTGAACTGTTGCACCGACGTGTGGCGAATCGGGCGATTCCTGGTGGTCGATGCCGGCTTGGCCGCGGGCGATCGCGCGATGCTGCTCGAACGGTATCCGTTTCTGGAGTTTTCTCCGATTGCGGTCGGAGAGCCTGCGGGCGCCCTACTGTCGCGGATCCGAGACCAGATCTACGGACGATTCTGGCTGCACCTGGGCCAGGGCTGGCAGTTCTATGCCCATGAGCGCCTGATCACCCGTCTGACCAGCGTGCTGGAGGCAGAGGAAAGCGTCTATCAGGTGGCGGTCAACTTCACCGATGCGGACAAGCTGATCGGTGCGAGCGCGACGGATGACATTGTGTCCTGCACGCCCGGCGCCGGACGCTATGTGCTGGGCAGTCAAGTGGCGCACGGTCCGGCAATGTTCGACACCGCCCTACTGGATCGTGCTGGCGGGATCCGTGACATAGATCCGGATCCCCTCGCCGAACTGGGCCGGCGGGCAGCCGCCGCCGGTCTCGCGACTGCCACCCTGGATGAGGTGCTGTGCATCAATACGGTGCCACCGGCGAGCCTGTCGGCCGACCGCTGAGCAGCGACACACCGACGCAGACATAGGATCTCGCCGTGCCCGCCCAGCCCGCGATCTGCCTCAACATGATCGTGCGCAATGAGGCTCATATCCTCCACGAAGTGCTTGACGTGGTGGCCCCATACATCAGTGCGTGGGTCATTGTGGACACCGGCTCCGACGACGGCACCCAAGAGCTGGTTTGCAACCAGATGGCCCGGCTCGGCATCCCCGGCGAGCTGCACGAGCGGCCCTGGCGCAACTTCGGCCACAACCGCACCGAGGCGCTGGCCCTGGCCCAGGGCCATGGCGATTACATCTGGGTCATGGATGCTGACGACACCATCGAAGGCACGATCGACTTCACCGGGCTCAGCGCCGACGTCTACTGGCTGCGCTGCCGGGACTCAGACACCAACACCTTTTGGCGACCGCATTTATTTCGAGACGGGTTGGCGGTGAGCTACGAAGGCGTTGTACATGAATACGTCACGGACGACGTGAGTTTCCGCCACGACCGATTGGACGGCGACTACCACGTCGAATCTCGTCGACTCGGCGCACGCAACAGCGACCCGAAACGCAAGCACGCCAGCGACCGCGATTTGCTGCTTGCCGAGGTCGAACGCAATCCCAGCGATTCTCGGTCCGTCTTCTACCTCGCTCAGAGCTACTTCTGCCTGAGCGATTACGCCAACGCGCGAAAGTGGTATGAACGGCGCGTCGAGATGGGGGGCTGGGATGAAGAGGTCTTTTACTCGCTCTTGCGGGCCGCGGCGTCGATGGCCGAACTCGGCGAGCCGTGGGATCAGGTACAGCACAGTTACCTGAAGGCTTGGGAATACCGGCCGAGCCGGGCCGAGCCTCTATATGCCATTGCGCGGTGGTATTGCAGGCAGCAGCGCTATCACCCTGGCTACTTGTTTGCCAAGCGCGCGACCGAGATCCCCTACCCCGAAGACGACATCGTCTTCGTCGCCGCGGATGTCTACAACTGGCGCGCGCTCGACGAACTGGCGGTGTGCGCGTCGTGGATCGACAAGAAGGCCGATGCGTTCGCGATCTGGCGGCGGGTGCTGGCGCGGCCTGACATCCCCGAGGAGGACCGCAAGCGGATGGCCGCGAACCTCGACGTGTGTGCACCGCCAGTGATCGACGCGGCGTCCCGCTACCCGGAGGCCTTGGCGCAGGGCCTTTTTGCCGGTCCGCGCGACGCCGAGGTCACCGTCAGCCTGGTCGCCGGCCCGGATCGCGCCGGCACCGATCTGACCCTGAACTCATTCCTGAACTGCTGCACCGACGTGTCGCAGGTCGGACGCTTCTTGGTGGTTGATGCCGGCCTGTCCGCCGCAGATCGGGCCGACCTCCTCGAGCGCTACGGGTTTCTCGAGTTCACCGACGCCGCCCCCGCCAATGGGCCGGCTGCCCACCTCACCTACCTGCGGGCTCAGATCCACGGACGATTCTGGCTGCACCTGGGCCAAGGCTGGCAGCTCTATGTCCCGGAGCGCTTGATCACCCGCCTGATCAGCGTGCTGGAGGCCGAGGAGCACGTGTACCAGGTGGGGATAAATTTCGGCGATGCGGTCACGCTGAGCGCCGCGAGCGCGGCAGAGGACACGGTGCGCCGAGCGCCCGGCGCCGGACGCTATGTGCTGGGCAGTCAAGCCGCGCACGGCCCGGCAATGTTCAACACCGCCCTACTCGATCGCGCCGGCAGTATCCGTGACACGGATCCGGATCCCCTCGCCGGACTGGGCCGGCGGGCCGCAGCGGCCGGGCTGGCGACCGCCACCCTCGACGAGGTGCTGTGCATCCAGTCGGCCTCGGGGTAGTTGCCCCGGATTCCCTTCGATGGCGTCGTCGGCTGTAATTCACACATGGACGTCACCGTCGTCGGCAGCGGACCCAACGGGCTCGCCGCGGCCGTCATATGCGCACGCGCGGGCCTGAAGGTGCAAGTTGTCGAAGCTCAGCCGACTTTTGGCGGTGGGGCACGAACGCAGGCCGACTCTGAGTTTCCCGGAATCCTGCACGACGTCTGCTCGGCGGTGCACCCGCTGGGTTACGCCTCGCCGTTTTTCGCAGAGTTCGACCTGTCCGCGCGCGGGGTTGAGTTGGCGGTGCCCGAGATTTCCTATGCCAACCCACTACCCGGCCGGCCCGCGGCAATCGCGTATCGCGACCTGGAGCGGACCTGCGCTGAGTTGGACGACGGCGCGGCGTGGCGACGCTTCCTGGGCCCGTTGTTGACGAACTCCGATGCGGTGGTCGCCTTCTTGCTGGGCGACAAACGTTCGGTGCCGAGGTCGATACTGACCCCGATGCGACTGGGCTTGCGCATGCTCAGTCAAGGCACCCCCGCTTGGGCCACACTGCGTGGCGACGACGCGCGCGCTCTGTTCACCGGCGTTGCCGCGCATGCGATCACGCCATTGCCGTCGCTGGCCTCGGCGGGTGCGGGGCTGTTGCTTTCCACGCTTGCCCATTCGGTCGGCTGGCCGATACCGGTGGGCGGCACCCAGCAGATCTCGGACGCCCTGATCGCCGATTTGCGGGCGCACGGTGGCTCATTGACGTCGGGCGTGGAAGTCGATTCCCCGCCCGAAGGCGTCGCGGTCTTCGACACGGCACCGACGGCGCTGCTGCGGGTGTACCGCGACTCGATCCCCCATCGCTACGCAAAAGCGTTGCAGCACTACCGCTTTGGATCCGGTGCGGCCAAGGTTGACTTCGTCCTCAATGACGAGATTCCGTGGTCGGATCCGCGACTCAATCAGGCGCCGACCCTGCATCTCGGAGGTACCCGCGCGGAGATGGCGCGGGCCGAAGCAGACATCGCCGCGGGGCGCCACGCGCAGTTGCCGATGGTGCTCGGATCGTTGCCGCACCTTGCCGATCCCGGCCGGGTGGACGCCGACGGTCATCGGCCGTTCTGGACATACGCCCACGTGCCCGCGGGATCGACCGTCGACGCGACCGAGGCTGTCACCACCGTAGTCGAGCGGTTTGCGCCCGGATTCCGTGACATCGTGGTGGGGGTGCGCAGTGTGCCGGCCGCGCGGATGGCCGAGCACAACGCGAACTATGTCGGGGGCGACATCGCCGTGGGCGGCGCCTCGGTGTTCCGCGCGACGCTGGGTCCTACGCCACGGCTAAACCCCTGGAGCACACCGATTCCCAAGGCGTACCTGTGTTCAGCGGCGACCCCGCCGGGCGCCGGTGTGCACGGCATGGGCGGCTACTACGCGGCACGAACGCTGCTGCGGCGTGAGTTCGGGATCAAAGAGATGCCTAAGCTCTTTCCATGACGAAACTTGCGATCATCTACTACTCGGCCACCGGGCATGGCACGTCGATGGCAAAGCGCGTCGCGGCGGCGGCCGAAGCTGCAGGCGCCGAAGTTCGCGTCCGCCACATCGCCGAAACTCGCGACCCGGAGGCGTTCGCGCAGAACCCCGCCTGGACCGCGAATTACGAAGCAACCAAAGATCTTCCAGCTGCCACCGGTGACGACATTGTCTGGGCGGACGCGGTGATTTTCGGCTCGCCGACCCGCTTCGGCTCCACCTCATCACAATTTCAGACGTTCATGGACTCACTCGGCGGCTTGTGGGCGCAGGGCAAGCTGGCCGACAAGGTGTACGCGGCATGGACGTCGACGGAATCCCCGCACGGCGGCCAAGAGACGACCCTCGTCAGTCTCTACCTGTCGCTGATGCACTGGGGCGGCATCATCGTGCCGCCTGGGTACACCGACCCACTGAAGTTCGTCGATGGAAACCCGTACGGGGCAAGTCTCGTCGCCAACCGCGAGAACATCACCGACATCGACGAGGCCACGGCCAACGCGCTTGACCACCTGGCGCGGCGGGTGGTCCGGGTTGCCGGACGCCTAGCGTCGTCGTAATCCGCCGAGCGTCACACCAGCGTGACCGCTGGCGCCGAGCGCCACGCTGGCGTGACACTCGGCGTTAAGTGTTCAAGCGCTAGGCGGTCTCGGTGATTGGGCGGTCAACCCAGCTCATCAAGTCGCGCAGCTTCTTACCGGTGACCTCGATCGGGTGCTCGGCGTTCTCTTTACGCAGCTGCTCGAGTTGCTTGTTGCCGCCCTCGACGTTGGCGACCAGCTTCTTGGTGAACGTGCCGTCCTGAATATCGCGCAGGATCGCGCGCATCCGCTCCTTGGTGTCGGCGTCGATCACGCGCGGCCCAGAAAGGTAGCCGCCGAACTCCGCGGTGTCGGACACCGAGTAGTTCATCCGCGCGATGCCACCCTCGTACATCAGGTCGACGATCAGCTTCAGCTCGTGCAGCACCTCGAAGTAGGCCATCTCCGGCGGGTAACCCGCCTCGACCATCACGTCGAAGCCGGTCTTCACCAGTTCCTCTGTGCCACCGCACAATACGGCCTGCTCACCGAACAGGTCAGTCTCGGTCTCGTCCTTGAAGGTGGTTTTGATGACCCCGGCGCGGGTGCCGCCGATCGCCTTGGCATAAGACAGCGCCAACGCCTGGCCTTCACCGGTCGGGTCCTGGTCGACGGCGATCAGCGCGGGAACGCCCTTGCCGTCGACGAATTGGCGCCGCACCAGGTGGCCCGGCCCCTTGGGTGCGACCATCGCGACGGTGACATTGGCCGGCGGCTTGATCAGATCGAAGTGGATGTTGAGGCCGTGGCCGAAGAACAACGCGTCGCCGTCCTTCAGATTGGGCTCGATGTCGTTGGTGAAGATCTCGGCCTGCGCGGTGTCCGGCGCGAGCAGCATGATCACGTCGGCCCACTTGGCCACCTCGGCGGGAGTGTCGACCTCCAGCCCCTGCTCCTCCACCTTGGCGCGGGACTTCGAACCCTCTTTCAAGCCAACCTTCACCTCGACGCCGGAGTCACGCAGGCTCAGTGAGTGCGCGTGCCCCTGGCTGCCGTAACCGATCACGCCGACCTTGCGGCCCTGAATGATCGACAGGTCTGCGTCGTCGTCGTAGAACATCTCCAGCGTCTGCGCCGGCACATCTGCCACGTCAATATCTCCTTCTAATCTGTCTTTTCACTAGTGCGAACTTATTTGGCGTTGCTGATACCGCGCGGACCGCGGGCCATCGACACCACACCGGACTGGACGATCTCCTTGATGCCGAACGGCTCCAGCAGCCGCAGCAACGCTTCAAGTTTGCCGCGATTGCCGGTGGCCTCGACGGTCAGCGATTCCGGGGATACGTCGATCACGTTGGCCCGGAACAGGTTTGCCGCCTCGATAACTTGGCTGCGGGTGCCCGCGTCGGCGCGGACTTTGATCAGCGCCAGTTCCCGGTCCACCGAGTTGTCGGAATCCTGCTCGACGATCTTGATCACGTTGATCAGCTTGTTGAGCTGCTTGGTGATCTGCTCGAGCGGTGTCTGATCGGCGGAGACCACGATGGTCATCCGCGACATGTCCTTCTGTTCGGTACCACCGACCGCCAGTGACTCGATGTTGAAGCCCCGTCGGGAGAACAGTGCTGCCACGCGGGCAAGCACACCTGGCTTGTCTTCGACTAGAACAGACAGCGTGTGGGTCTTCGTCGAACTGGTAACCATCAGGCGTGTCCCTCGGTGATGTCGTCGAACAGCGGACGAATGCCGCGGGCGGCCTGGATCTCGTCGTTGCTGGTGCCTGCGGCGACCATCGGCCAGACCTGCGCATCGGCGCCGACGATGAAGTCGATGACGACCGGGCGGTCATTGATCTCCCGCGCGCGGTTGATCATCTCTTCGACGTCTTCCTCGCGCTCGCAACGCATTCCGACACAGCCCAGCGCCTCGGCCAGCTTCACGAAATCCGGGATGCGGTGAGAATGGGTGGCCAGGTCGGTCTGCGAGTAGCGCTCTTCGTAGAAGAGGGTCTGCCACTGCCGCACCATGCCCAGGTTGCCGTTGTTGATCAGCGCCACCTTGATCGGGATCCCCTCGATGGCGCAGGTAGCGAGTTCCTGGTTGGTCATCTGGAAACAACCGTCACCGTCGATCGCCCACACCTCGGTGTCCGGCAGGGCGATCTTGGCGCCCATGGCCGCCGGGACGGCGAAGCCCATGGTCCCCAGACCCCCGGAATTCAGCCAGGTGCGCGGCTTTTCGTACTTGATGAACTGCGCTGCCCACATCTGGTGCTGGCCGACGCCGGCCACATAGATGGCGTCCGGACCGGCAATCTGACCCAGCTTCTCGATGACGAACTCCGGGCCCAGGCTGCCGTCGCTCTGCGGGTCGTAGCTCAGCGGGTAGGTCTTGCGGACATCCTCCAGATAGGCCCACCAGTCACTCATTTCGATATTGCCGGGCACCTCGTAATGCCGCAGCATCTCGATGAGGTCGGTGATGACGTTCTTGACATCGCCGACGATCGGCACGTCGGCGTGCCGGTTCTTGCCGATCTCGGCCGGGTCTATGTCGGCGTGGATCACCTTGGCCTCGGGTGCAAACGATTCCAGCTTGCCGGTCACCCGGTCATCGAAGCGGGTGCCCAGCGCGATCAGCAGGTCGCTGCGCTGCAGCGCGGCCACCGCGCCGACGGTGCCGTGCATGCCCGGCATGCCCATGTTCAGCCGATGGCTGTCGGGGAAGGCACCGCGGGCCATCAGGGTCGTGACCACCGGGATGCCGGTCAGCTCGGCCAGCTCGCGGAGTTCTTCGGTCGCCTCGCCGCGGATGATGCCGCCGCCGACGTACAGCACCGGTTTGTGCGCCGCTGCGATCAGCTTGGCGGCCTCACGGATCTGCCGGTTGTGCGGTTTGGTGTTGGGCTTGTAGCCCGGCAGCTCCATGCGCGGCGGCCAGCTGAAGGTGCACTGGCCCTGCAACACGTCCTTCGGGATGTCGACGAGAACAGCCCCGGGACGTCCGCTCGCCGCAATGTGGAACGCCTCGGCGATCACCTGCGGGATCTCGTCGCCGGTGCGCACCAGGAAGTTGTGCTTGGTGATCGGCATAGTGATGCCAGAGATGTCGGCCTCCTGGAAGGCGTCGGTTCCGATCAGCTGCCGGCCGACCTGACCGGTGATCGCGACCACCGGGATGGAGTCCATCTGCGCGTCTGCCAGTGGGGTGACCAGGTTGGTGGCGCCGGGACCCGAGGTCGCCATGCAAACCCCGACCCGGCCGGTGGCGTGCGCGTAGCCGCTGGCAGCGTGGCCGGCGCCCTGCTCGTGGCGCACCAGGACGTGGCGCAGTTGCTGCGAGTCGAACAGCGGGTCATACACCGGCAGCACCGCGCCACCCGGAATCCCGAAGATGACGTCGACGTCGAGCGCCTCTAGCGACCGGATTACCGCCTGTGCACCGGTAAGTTGTTGCGGTGCAATGCGTTTGGGCTGGCCGGTGGCCGGCCTGGACGCCGCTTTGCCGGCGTCCGAGGCGATTTCGGCGGCCTCGCGCGAGGCGGGCGTCGGGGCCGGTGCCGCTGACTTGGTGGGTGCGCTCACTGTTTCCTCTTAGGTCTTTTTCTGCTTTGGCGTCTCGGGGCAAGAAAAAACCCCCGCCAGCTGAGCTGCTGCACGAGGGTCGCGTTGGTGCTCGATAGAGCTAGTCAGGCACCAACGCGCCGACTAATTACTACGAGCATTCCGTGTTGCATAGCGTCCGACGGTAGTCTTCGCACAGCTCAGCAGTCAAATCCGGTGCGTTTGGGCCACGATGGGATGATGCGAGGGTGGTTACTGACTCACCCGTGGTGATCAAGGTCTCGCCGGTGGCGCATATCGCGGTCGGTTTTCTGACGCTGTGCCTGCTGGTGCCGGTCACGGCCTTTCCCTGGACGCTGCCACTGCTGGTCATTCCCATCCTCTTGTCGGCGATGATCGTCCGGCTGCGTACTGTCGCCGACGACCGGGGGGTGAGGGTGCGGACGCTGCTGGGCAGCCGGACGCTCGCCTGGGAGGACATCGACGGACTGCGGTTCCACAGAGGGAACTGGGCCCGCGCCAAGCTCAAGGACGGGTCGGAGGTGCGGTTGCCCGCGGTCACCTTCGCGACGCTGCCGCAGCTGACCGAGGCCAGTTCGGGACGGGTGCCGAACCCGTATCGCTGATCAGGCGAGCGGGTTGACGCCGTTGAGCAGCACCCACACCGCGATACCGGCGGCGATGCCGCTCAGCAACGCCACGAACGAGCCGATGAACGGGCGGGTTGCCCAGCCACGTCCCGCGTCCAGCCCGTAGCGGCCCGGGCCGACCAGGATGACGGCGACGGCCATGACGATCAGGGTGATCTGGTATTCATGCCCGTCCGGCAGGAAATAGGTGAAGGTGTGCGAGCGCGGCCGCGCTGAGGCCGACGCGAGCAAGCCGTTGATAAGGAATGCCAGCGCACCCGCGGCGGCAATCGGCGTGAACAGTCCCAGGACTAGCAGCACGCCGGCGACGATCTCGCCTCCAGCCCCGACGTAGGCCAGGATGTCGGCGTGCTGGAAGCCGACGTCGGTCAGCGCGTTCTTGAAGCTGTGTAGGCCCGATCCGCCCCACCAGCCGAACAGTTTCTGCAGCCCGTGCGCGATCAGCACCACGCCGAGGCCGACGCGCAGCACCAGCAGGCCGAAGTTCTGCGTGCCGCGCCGGCCCGCAGCGCGGATTCGGTCGTCTTCGTCGTCAAAGTCGATCGCCGCGGGCGCCGCCGGCACCTGGCGTGCGGCCTGCGGCGCGACGTAAGGCAGCGGCTCCTGCGAGTCCAGCGGGCTGTATCCCGGGACGGCACCGGAGTTGGCGTCATAGGGCGGGATGATCGTGGTGGTTCCGGTGTTGCCGAAGTCGCCCGCATAGCCCGCCGGCGTCAGATCATCTTCGGGGTCGACCAGGCTTGCCGAGGTGGGACGGCTTGAGGTTGGCACTGCGGTTGGACCTCCGATGAGGTCAGGCCGCTGCCATGGCGATTCATTCGAACTGGTCACGCGTGTCAGGGTAAGGGCTTTTTCGCCGGAAGCTGGGATTTGAAACGGCGCTTTGGCCTGTTAAATCCATATTTTTGCGCGTGGAATGTTCAGGTGGAGCCGATAACCGGCCAGCGACGCCA
>NZ_HG964936.1:1425163-1454726 GCF_000613245.1 Mycobacterium asiaticum DSM 44297 | reverse complement strand
CCCCCCCCCCCCAGCCGCGCCGTAGTAATCGATGTCGTCGTAGTTGACCTCTGCCATGGTCGCCAGGACCTCGACCGGCCTGGCCGCCAGCGCGAGCTGATTGGCGCGAAACACCAACAGCTGTTGGCGCCGCGCGCCGCGCGCTGTCTTGAGTACGTCGTCGACGAGCCGCCAGGACCGCCACAGCCTGTCCGCGCAGTGACGATCCGGTACCGCACCCAGGGTCGCCACCAATAGGGTGTCGATTTCGTTGCGGTGCAACGGTTCTAGCTCGCACCGCCGCAGCAGACCGTCCTTCCACAGCGCGGTCACCGCGGCCGGCGCCGACTCCCCGGTACGCAGCGTGAGGATCACCGTGGCGGCCCGCGAGTGCACGAGCTGGTGCAGGACGAGCGCCGACAGATCGTCGAGCAGGTGCGCATCGTCGACGAGGACACCAGGCGGTCCGGTTGCGTGCCGTCCGTCAACGCCTCCGCGACCTTGCGCGCCAAGACAAACGGCGCGCTTTCGGCATCGTCGGTCCACTGCGAGAAAGCGCCGAGCGGAATCGGGCGGCTGGTCGTCGTCGCCGCAACGCTGCGCACGGTCCAACCGGCTGCCGCCGTCGCCGTCACCACCTCGCGAGCCAACCGCGACTTGCCCACTCCGGCCCCGCCCGCTAACGCAACCCCCGGGCGCCACTATCGGCGATCAACCGTCTGATCTCGCCGACTTCATGATCTCGGCCGACCATCGGCCACGGGTCGAGCACAGAACAATCCACTAAAGAATCGTTTGCCCTCGTCAGGGCGCAATGGAGTGATGATCTACCGCGGCTCGTTACCCGATTTGTACGCACGACGCCGGTCGCCGGCGTCCGTACCCGGTGGTAGGAGGCGGCCACGATCGCAAATTCCCGTAGCCTGTCGGTCATGCGGATACGGCGGTCGGTTCGGTGCGTGCTGGCTGCGCTGTGCGCCGCGGTGCTGCTCTCGAGCGGCTGCGCCAGATTCAACGACGCCCAGTCGCAGCCCTTCACGACGAACCCGGAACTGAAACCGCAGCCCAGCTCCACGCCTCCACCGCCCCCACCGCTGCCGCCCACGCCGTTCCCCAAAGCCTGCCCGGCTCCGGGTGTGATGCAGGGCTGCCTGGAGAGCACCAGTGGACTGATCATGGGCGTCGACAGCAAGACCGCGCTGGTCGCCGAGCGCACCACCGGTGTGGTCAAAGAGATCTCGATCAGCGCCGAGCCTAAGGTCAAGATGGTCATCCCGGTCGACCCATCCGGAGACGGCGGCCTGATGGACATCGTGCTGTCCCCGACTTTTTCGCAGGACCGGCTGATGTACGCCTACATCAGCACGCCCACCGACAACCGCGTCATCCGGATTGCCGAGGGTGACGTGCCCAAGGACATTCTGACCGGGATCCCCAAGGGCTCCACCGGCAATACCGGCGCTTTGATCTTCACCAGCCCGACCACGCTGGTCGTCATGACCGGGGACGCCGGCAACCCGGCGATGGCCGCCGATCCCCGCTCGCTGGCGGGCAAGGTGCTGCGCATCGAGCAGCCCACCACCATCGGTCAGGCGCCCCCGACGACCGCGCTATCGGGCATCGGTTCCGGCGGCGGGTTGTGCATCGACCCCGTGGACGGCTCGCTGTACGTCGCGGACCGCACGCCGGGTGCCGACCGGTTGCAGCGGATCACCAAGAAGTCCGAGGTGTCGACGGTGTGGACTTGGCCGGATAAGCCGGGTGTGGCCGGTTGCGCGGCGATGGACGGCACCGTGCTGGTGAACCTGATCAACACGAAGTTGACGGTCGCGGTGCGGCTGGCCCCGAAGACCGGTGCGGTGACCGGGGAGCCCGATGTCGTGCGCAAGGACACACACGCGCACGCGTGGGCATTGCGGATGTCGCCGGACGGCAATGTGTGGGGCGCGACAGTGAACAAGACCGCGGGCGATGCCGAGAAGCTCGATGATGTGGTGTTCCCGCTGTTCCCGCAGGGAGGCGGCTTCCCGCGCAACAACGACGACAAGACTTAGCCCGGACGACTTAGTTTGCGCGAGCCCACGCAAAAAACCCGAAAACGTGCCGCTCCGGGTGCTCTTGCGTCTGCTCGGCCCAGTTACTAGGGCACGTCGAGGGTGAACCGCATGCCGTATTTGCGGGTCGCCTCCGAGCGGTCTCCGCTGTACAGCCGGGGCGGCGCCTCCTGCCCAGGGTCGACGCCGTCGAGATCGGACAGGTAGAGCAGTTCCTCGGAGGTTTGCGGCGCCCAGACGGCGACCGGTTCCACCAGGTACGCAACGTGGTCGGCGACTTCACTGCGACTGAGCGTCCGGCCCACGAACCAGGCGGCCGCGTCGTCGAGGATTGGCATCCCCAGCGGACCGCCCCGCCACGCGCAACGTGCGAACGGGTCGGCCTGCTCGTCGGGCTCGCGACCGAACAACTCGGCCAGGGCGTGCTGGCTGCGCGGCAACACATGCACGGCCAGGTTGTCTGATTTGCTCGCGACCTCGTGGATAGGATCGCCGAGCGGGAGTCCCACCATGAAGCTGGGCGGCTGAACACTGGTCTGGGTGGCGAAGGCAACCAGGCAACCCGACGGATGACCGTCGACCTGGGTCGTCACCACGAACGCCGGCGTGTCCAGCATGGCCATCATGTCGTCGAACGATTCACCGATCACTTCACCATCATGAGTGGGAAGCGCAGCTTTAGAGACCGTTTCGAGAGTTTGGTAGACGAGTTCTTATATCCGTGCGGGGTGAACAAGCACCACCGAATCCAATTGCGCTGCCCGGCGTTTAAGGCTCATGGCCCGGTTCCACATCGATGACATCGACAAAATGCAGCACGTCGGACGGTTGTTCGGCAAACCACGTCTCGACCGGTTGCAGCAAGTACCCGACGTGGTCGCCGAAGTCGATGCGGTCCAGCGTCGAACCCACCATCCAGGCGACCGCGTCGTCCAGAATCGGCATGCCGTTCGGGCCGGTGTGCCACGCGCACCGGTCGAATTTGTCGATTTCGTCCTCGGTTTCGCCGCCGAACAACTCGGCGAGGCCAGTGTCGCGTGGCGACAGCAGATGCACCGCGAGGTGTTCCGAACCCGCCGCCACGGTGAAGGTGTGGTTGGCCTTCGACATGCCGACGAGCAACAATGGCGGGTGGATGTTGACCTGCGTGGAGAATCCCACCAGGCACCCCGACCGATGATCGCCGGCTTTCGTCGTCACCACCGCCATCGCGTTGTTCATCATCTTGGTCAGCCGGAACAATGATTTGCCGCTCACCTCACCATGATCTATCGCCAGCGCGGCACCGCCCAGCCAGCGAGGTGTAGGACATCGACGTGTGGATGATGGCGCGGTGAGCGCCGGGAGGGCACGAGCGGTAAATTTCTCGTCGATCCGGCACGACACAAGGCACGCTTACTAGATGCCCCTCAAGCGTGTTGACCAACTCAAGCCGGGCGACAGGATCCGCATGTCGCTCGGGCACGCCACCCTTATGGAAGTCAAGCCGCTCGACGATGAACAAACCCAACTCACGTTTCTCTACGGCACGGTGGGTGTGGCCGACAACGATCTCACCGTGGACGTTTTGGAAGACGACGACTGGGGCTGGTGAGGTCGCCGATCCTCGATGTCGCCGGCCGGATGAGCCCAGCCGACCTCGTCGCAGGGTCCCGCCTCAGCCCTGACCGCAGGCAGCCAGCACCAGTTCGCGCACCCGCGCGGCGTCGGCCTGGCCGCGGGTGGCCTTCATCACCGCACCGACGATCGCACCGGCCGCGGCGACCTTGCCGCCCCGAATCTTCTCCGCCACATCGGGATTGGCCGCCAACGCCTCGTCGACCGCCGCCTGGGTGAGTGAATCGTCGCGCACCAGCGCCAGACCGCGCGCGGTCATCACCGCTTCGGGCTCACCCTCTCCGGCCAGCACCCCTTCGACGACCTCGCGGGCCAGCTTGTTGGACAACTTGCCCTCGTCCACCAGTGCGATCACCGCCGCCACCTGCGCCGGGGTGATCGCCAATTCGTCCAGCCCGATGCCGGCCTCGTTGGCCTTTTGCACCAGATAGTTTCCCCACCAGGACCGCGCATCCTTGCTGGGCGCACCGTGTTTGACGGTCTCGGCGACCAACTCGACCGCACCGGCGTTCACGAGGTCGCGCATCACCTCGTCGGAAATGCCCCACTCATCTTGAATTCGCTTGCGGCTCAACCACGGTAGCTCCGGGATGCTCTGCCGCAGCCGTTCGACCAACTCGCGGCTGGGCGCGACCGGCTCGAGGTCTGGCTCGGGAAAGTACCGGTAGTCCTGCGCCGTCTCCTTGGCGCGGCCCGGGCTCGTGTACCCGGCTTCGTGAAAATGCCGTGTCTCCTGGATGATTTCACCGCCGGAGAGCAGCACGGCGGCCTGCCGCTGCATCTCGTACCGCACGGCGACCTCGACGCTTTTCAGCGAGTTGACGTTCTTGGTCTCCGTACGGGTGCCGAATTCCGTTGTGCCCTTAGGCATCAGCGACACGTTGGCATCGCAGCGCATCGATCCCTGGTCCATCCGCACATCAGAGACATCCAGTACGCGCAGCAGGTCACGCAGCGCCGTGACGTAGGCCCGCGCGATCTGGGGCGCCCGCTCCCCGGCCCCGACGATGGGTTTGGTGACGATCTCGATCAGCGGGACCCCGGCGCGGTTGTAATCGATCAGCGACCCGGTGGCGCCTTCGATGCGGCCGGTGTCGCTGCCGATGTGGGTGAGCTTGCCGGTGTCCTCTTCCATGTGGGCGCGCTCGATCTCCACCCGCCAGATGGTGCCGTCCTCGAGCGGCGCCTCGAGGTAACCGTTGATGGCGATCGGCTCGTCGTACTGAGAGATCTGGTAGTTCTTCGGCATGTCCGGGTAGAAGTAGTTCTTCCGCGCGAACCGGCACCAGTCCACGATCTCGCAGTTCAGCGCCAGGCCGATGCGGATGGCAGACTCCACCGCCACCTGGTTGAGCACCGGCAACGAGCCCGGCAGGCCCAGGCATACCGGGCACACCTGGGTGTTCGGCTCGGCGCCGAAGGTGGTGGCGCATCCGCAGAACATCTTGGTCGCGGTGGACAGTTCGACGTGCACTTCCAGTCCGAGCACCGGATCGAAGCGTTCGATGACCTCGTCGTATTCGAGCAGGTCGGCCCTGGCAACCGTCATAGGAATCGATCCTAGTGGTGACCGCGAGCGCGGCGGAGCCGGGCGAAGCGGGTCAACACCATCGAACCTAGTGGTGACCGCGAGCGCGGCGGAGCCGGGCGAAGCGGGTCAACACCAAAGAACCTAGTGGTGACCGCGAGCGCGGCGGAGCCGGGCGAAGCGGGTCAACACCAAAGAACCTAGTGGTGACCGCGAGCGCGGCGGAGCCGGGCGAAGCGGGTCAACACCATCGAACCTAGTGGTGACCGCGAGCGCGGCGGAGCCGGGCGAAGCGGGTCAACACCATCGAACTAGTGGTGGTGGCAAAACGTCCGCGGAGCGAGCTACAGCGCAGCGGGCTGCCTGCTGGGCAGCAGTCGGGCTAGCGCCGCGGCCAACTCCAGGTAGCTGCGCCTGCTCGCCTTGCTCAAGAGATCCAGCCCAATCTCCCTGCCCTGGTGCACGTGGCCGTCGAACGGCAGCACCACGGTAGCCGCCACCTGCGCCGACAACTGCTCGAGTTGCTTCGCGGCCAACGGGCTCAGCTTGGTCCGTTCGACGTGGTTAACCGCCAACACCGTCGCCGCGAGCAGCTTGCGGTAGCCGTTGCGGCTCAGCCACTCCAGCGTCGCCCGGGTCTTCTGGATCGAGTCGACGGACGTGCTGGTGACCACCACCAGGGCACGAGACTCCATGAGGACGGCATCCATCACGCCCGTGTTCAAGGTCTTCGGGCAGTCGACCAACACCACCGAGTAGTGGCTACGCAAAATCGAAAACGCCTTGACGAAGTCTTGCCGGCTGATACAGAAGTTGCTGTGTGCGGGATCCGGCAGGCCCAGCACCTCCAGGCCGCAACTATTCATGAAGGTGTGCGCTCGCACGTCGGCGTAGCGCGCGACACGATTGTCCATGACCAGGTCGGCCAGGGTGAGGTCGTGCCGGCGCCCGTGCCGGTCCGCAAGATCTCCCGCGTCGAGATCGACCGCGATCACCCGATCCTCGCGCACGCTGGCCAATGTGGACCCGAGCGCTTCGACCACCGCGGTCTTGCCCACGCCGCCCTTCAGATTGAGCACCGCGATGGGATACGCACCGCCCACGGTGACCCGAACTTGATCGCGTAGCGCGTTCTCGTAGGCCTCGGCACGGCCCGGACCGAGGTCGATGCCGACGTAACGGTGAATGAGGTCGCGCCAGTTGCGGCGCACCGGAGTTTCTGGAGCAAACTGCTGTTCGATGACGTCCAGCGCCGTGCCGCCGGGCCCCCGCTCTCGCTGCGCCGGCTGCGGTCTGACCAGCACGGGCGTAGCTGCCGTCGGGAGATCGAATTGCTCTGAACTGGTCTTTTGCCCAGAGTTACTGTTCTTAGGGCGTAGCGGCTGGGGCGCCGTACTCACCCCGCTGAGTGGAACGGGCCGCCATACGAGTCCGCCCTGGTTAGGCCGTTGCGGGGCGGGCGGAGCGGACTGCTGAAGTACTCCGCCCTGAGGACCGCGGTTGTACATAAACCACGTATAGCCGATTCTTATAAACCGGAAACCAGCAAACCGGTGAACCCCGGGCTACCGGCCGACCAACAGCCGGCAACGTCAGCCGAAGAAGGCCGCGGCGTCGTCGTAGCGACTCTCGGGCACCAGCTTGAGTTGCCTCGTCGCGTCGGCCAGCGAGACCCGTCCGATGTCCTGCCCGCGCAGCGACACCATTTGCCCGTACTCGCCCGCATGTGCGGCGTCAGCGGCGTTCACCCCGAATCGGGTCGCCAGCACCCGGTCGTATGCCGTCGGGGACCCGCCCCGCTGCACGTGACCCAGCACGGTCACCCGGACGTCTTTATTGATGCGCTTCTCGACCTCGAGCCCGAGCTGCGCCGCCACCCCGGTGAACTTCTCATGACCGAACTCGTCGATGCCACCCTCGCGCAGCGCGATCGAGCCCGCGACGGGTTTGGCGCCCTCGGCCACCACGCAGATGAAGTGTGAGTCCCCGCGCTGGAAGCGGCGCTTGACCAGCCGGCACACCTCCTCCACATCGAACGGTTGCTCGGGGATCAGCGTCATGTGGGCCCCGGACGCCAGGCCGGCGTTGAGTGCGATCCAGCCGGCGTGCCGTCCCATCACCTCGACCAGCATCACCCGCTGATGGGATTCGGCGGTGCTGTGCAGGCGGTCGATGGCGTCGGTGGCCACCGTTAGCGCGGTGTCGTGACCGAAAGTCACGTCGGTGCAGTCGATGTCGTTGTCGATGGTTTTCGGTACCCCGACCACCGGGACGTTCTCCTCGGACAGCCAGTGTGCCGCCGTCAGCGTGCCCTCCCCGCCGATGGGTATCAGGACGTCGATGCCGTTGTCGTCGAGTGTTTGCTTGATCTGGTCAAGGCCAGCGCGGAGCTTGTCGGGGTGTACCCGCGCCGTGCCCAGCATCGTGCCGCCCTTGGCCAGCAACCGGTCGTTGCGGTCGTCGTTGCGCAGTTGCATTCGGCGGTTCTCCAGCAACCCGCGCCAACCATCCTGGAAACCGACCACTGACGAGCCGTAGCGTGCGTCGCAGGTACGCACTACCGCCCGAATGACCGCGTTGAGGCCGGGGCAGTCACCACCGCCCGTGAGTACTCCGATGCGCATATTCTCATCTTGCCTTGCGGCCCCCCACCTGGCGCGAGCAGACGCAGAATCGCACAGAAACCTCGGATTTCATGCGATTCTGCGTCTGCTCGCCAAGGGGCTACCAGCTACCTAGATAGCTGTCGGCAGGGGGCCGCGGGCGGCCTCGTAGGCGGCCCCCACCCGGTAGAGCCGGTCATCGGCCAGCGCCGGCGCCATAATCTGCAGCCCTACCGGCAGGCTGTCGTCCGGCGACAGCCCGGACGGGACGGACATGCCGCAATGCCCGGCCAGGTTCAGCGGCAGCGTGCACAGGTCGAACAGGTACATCGCCAGCGGATCGTCGACCTTCTCACCGAGCCGGAACGCCGTCGTCGGGGTCGCCGGCGACACCAGCACGTCGACCGACCTGTAGGCCTCGTCGAGGTCGCGGGCGATCAGCGTGCGAACCTTCTGCGCCTGGTTGTAGTAGGCGTCGTAGTAACCAGCCGACAACGCGTAGGTGCCGATCATGATGCGCCGTTTGACCTCCGGCCCGAACCCGGCGGCCCGGGTCAGCGCCATCACCTCCTCGGCGCTGTGCGTGCCGTCGTCGCCGACCCGCAGCCCGTAGCGCATCGCGTCGAATCGGGCCAGGTTGCTCGACACCTCCGACGGCAGGATCAGGTAGTAGGCCGGCAGCGCGTAGTCGAAGTGCGGGCAGTCGACCTCGCTCACCTCCGCGCCCAGCGCCTTGAGCTGCTCGACGGCGGCTTCGAAGGAGGCCAGCACGCCCGACTGGTAACCCTCGCCGCTGTGCAGTTGGCGCACCACACCGACCCGTACACCGCGCAGATCACCGCCCGCGCCCGCGCGGGCCGCACCCACCACATCGGGCACCTCGGCCTCGATCGAGGTCGAGTCACGCGGGTCGTGACCCGCGATCACCTGGTGCAGCAGGGCGGTGTCCAGGACGGTCCGCGCGCACGGTCCGCCCTGGTCGAGCGATGACGCGCACGCCACCAACCCGTAGCGGGAGACGGTGCCGTAGGTGGGTTTGACGCCGACGGTTGCGGTCAGGGCGGCCGGTTGGCGGATCGACCCGCCGGTGTCCGAACCGATCGCGAGTGGCGCCTGGAAGGCGGCCAGCGCCGCCGCACTGCCACCGCCGGAGCCGCCCGGCACGCGCTCGACGTCCCACGGGTTGCGGGTCGGACCGTAGGCGGAATTCTCGGTGGACGAGCCCATCGCGAACTCGTCCATGTTGGTTTTGCCGAGGATCGGGATTCCGGCGGCCCGCAGCCGGGCGGTCAACGTCGCGTCATATGGCGATTGCCAGCCCTCGAGGATCTTCGAGCCGCAGGTGGTGGGCATGTCGACGGTGGTGAACACGTCCTTGAGTGCCAGCGGAACCCCGGCCAGGGGCGACGGCAGCTGTTCACCGGCGGCCACCGCCTTGTCCACGGCGGCCGCGGCCGCCAGCGCCCGGTCGGCGGCCACGTGCAGGAATGCGCCGTACTGCGCATCGGTCGCCTCGATCTGGTCCAGACAGGCGGTGGTGGCCTCGACCGACGAGACCTCTTTGGCTGCGATCTTGGCGGCCAGCGTCGCCGCGTCGAGCCGGATGAGGTCGCTCACTGGCTCTCCCCCAGAATCTGCGGGACGGCGAAGCGGCCGTCGACCGCTTCCGGCGCGGCAGCCAGCGCCTCCTGTTGCGTCAGGCACGGTTGTGTCTGGTCCGGTCGGGTGACGTTGACGTCCTTGAGCGGGTTATCGGTGGCCTCGACGCCGGTCACGTCGACGGCCTGGATCTGGCTGACGTGGTTGAGGATGGCGTCGAGTTGACCGGCGAAGCTGTTGAGCTCGGTCTCGGTCAACGCTAGACGGGCCAGTCTGGCCAGGTGGGCCACCTCGTCGCGAGAGATTTGGGACACGAGCGAAAAGCCTAGTGGAGTGGCTTCTCACTCCCGGTTGTCGCCGTAGGAGTTGGCGTCGTCAAGCAGCTTGCCAAGCAGGTCAAGCGGATCACCGGTGCCCAGTCGATGCCCTGGCGGGCCGGTACCGCCGGTAACCGGCAGTCGGTCGGGCGAGATCGGAATCAGCCCCCCGTACCGGCGGGGCCCAGTTCGGAACCGCCGGCCGGCGGGGGTCCCGACGGCGGCGGCCCCGGTGGCGGCGCAGCGGGCGGCGCTGGATCGGCCGGTGCTGCACCCGGCGGCCGATCAAGCTGGTCCAGTTTCTGCCGCAGCCTCGGTATCGCCGTGTCCCGGATCGCTCGTCGCTGCGGGTCGCTGTCGCCATTACCGGCGAAGCAGCCCGCCGGCGCCTGGTCGGCCAACGCGATGGCGTCGGTGTAGAACCGCTGTGCTTCCGCTTTGTTCGCCTTGCGGGCGGCCAGGTCACCCCGTGTCTCACGAACCAGCAGCAGGTTGACGCGCACCGGGCACGACCGAGCTACCGGCGTGCGGGCAAACGAGTCAGCGAACGCGTCGTCCGCGTCGTGCAGCCGCCCTTCCAGCACGTGCAGGTCACCGGCCGCGAACGAGGTCTTGGCCGGGTCGATCACGTCGACGATGCGCAACCAAGCCACGTCGCGCCGCAGCCCTTCGATGTCGTGGCGGCTGAAATCGGTTGCCGCCCAAGACCCGACGACTCCGACGGCGATCAGCTTGACCGCCGCCAGCACCAGGATCAAAGCCACCGGCGCGGACCAGATGCAGAGGCGGCGGCGTAGCCGAAGGCGCGCCGGCGGGACTTTTCGCGGCGTCATCGAGCCACATCCCGGGTGGACATGCGGTTGCGCCGGTACTCCCGGACGGTCAGCACGCCCTCGGCCAACAGCAGCGCCGCGGCGATCAGTGTGCAGACCCAGTACGACTCCAAGCGTCCGAACAGCGGCGCCGACGAATTGGCAGCAAGGCCGGCGCGTGCCGCTGGCGCGACACCGCTGGGCAGCGGCCCGCTGTCGCGATGAACGTAGGGAACGTCGAGTTGGGCGGCGATGTCGTGCAGCCGGGTCTCGTCGATCGCCGAAGTCAGTGATCCGCTTCCGTCCGGGTCGGGCTGATAGACCTTTCTGCCGTCGACCCAACCCTGCGGGATCGGTCCGCCGGCCGCGGTTCCGTAACCGAGCACGGCACCACCGGCGATCTTGTTGCGTCCGAGTTCGATCGAGGTCGCGGCCACCCGCGAGCCTGGGGCGCCCACGCCGAGGTAGAACACGAAGGTCTGCGAGCCCGGGTAGGTCTTGGCAGCCTGCTCGACCTTGCCACGCAGCACATCCCGCGCGGCGACCGCGTTGGCCTGATAGAACGCGTCCGGTGGCACCGCCGTGTAAGGCGATAGCCCTTTGACGACGGAATGCAGGCTTGCGGCGTCGTCGGACAACGGCCACTCCAAGGTGGCCTGCGCCGCAAACGAGACGAGCGCGAACCGCGCCTGCGGATACCGGTCGATCAACGCGCCGATGTCCGCGCGCATCCCCGACATTCGCGGTTTGCCGTCGCCGAAGTCCTCGACGCGGGCATTCACCGAACGGTCCACGACGAAGAAGACATTCGCGTCCAAGACGCGATCAGTCGACGGATCGCCGGGATCTCGGTCGAACCCGGGGCGGCAGGCGGCGATGACCAGTAGGACTACGGCCAATGTCGTTGCACCCCAACGCCACAACACGGGCCCGATCCGCCCCGGCCCGGTCCGCAGCAGCAGCCGGTACAGCGCTACCACCCGGATCAAAACCAGCAGCGCGGTCAGGGCCACCATCCAGATGGCCGGTAGCACCGGATAGGAGCTCATCGCCGCAGCACCGCGAGCGAAACGGACAACAGAGCAGCGGCCAGCAGGCCGCCGATGAGTAGCGCCTCCGGCGAGTCCGCGGAATGAACCGAGATGACTTTGCCGCCGGGCAACTGCGCGGTAGGGCCGTTGTCATCGATCTCGTCGAGGTGGTCGTTCAGGGTGTCGGCGGATGCGGCGCCGGACGGGTTGTACTGGAAAAACCTGCCACCGCACTGCTGCGCGGTGTCCTGCAGCGTGTCGGCGTCTTCGGTTGACGAGGTCGCCACGTCCGATCGCGCCACGACGTTGACCTGGACACCCTGTTGCACCGCCAGCCGCTTCAGGGTGTCACCGGAGAACAGCGACGGCCGGCGCTCCGCGGGATCGCGGAAAGTGCTGTAGCCGAAGTAAATCAGCTGCCGCCGATGCGCCCGCTCGGCCGGGTACGACGGGAAACCGGCCATGCATTGGGCGAGCGTGTCCGGAACGCTCGGGGCGTAGTCAACGTAGCCGACCGGGCGGGAGAAACCTTCGATCCCCCTGGTCAGCTCCTCGCGATCGTTGTCCGGCAACGCTTTACGCTCATTTAGAGCCTGCTGGATGCGGGCAAGCCGGGACAGCGACCCCAACCGGTCGGTCAGGTAGCGATGGTCGCGGGTCAGCGGAATGACCCGCAAGGTCGGAGAGGTCAGCCCGACCCGGCGGGTGTCCTCGGGCGGCAACCGCTGCGCGTAGCTCGCGTAGTAACTCAGGAAATCCGCCGTGGCCGCATCCGTCACCGGCGCGCCGACACACAGCATGATGTCGCGCGGATGCGCGGTGTCGAAGGCCAGCCTCGCGGATGCCATCCCGGTGGGCCGTGCGCTGGCAGTCAATGCGGTCAGGAAGGTGGCTAGCAGCAACACGCCGGTCACCACGACCGAGAAGAGGTAGAACCGGTAGACGCGCAGGTACTGCGGAAGCCGGGTGAGCCGGTCGACGTGCGCCAGTGGCCGAAGCGTCCGGCGCAACCGGGCGGTGGGCAGCAGTGCGGCGGCCGCCACCGCGACCGCCAGACTCAACAGCCCGATGTAGAAGACCGGCCACCACTTCAGTTCCATGAGGTGATCAGCTCCTCCGCCGAGCGTCCCAGCTCGGCGACATCCGGGTGTGCCTCGGGGTTGAAGCGGGCGTCGTTCAGCCCGGCAAACAGCGGCGCCGCCGCGGCGAGCGGGCCGCCGGCCAGTTGCTCGACGTGCAGGTACTGCGCCCTGATTCCGGTGGCCACGTACAGGAAACTGCGCAGTGTGCGGCTGAGTCGGGCGCTGGCCGCAGTCGGCGTCAGCGTGCCTTCCCGATACTGGGCGCCAATCTTTCGGACCACGCGTGTGAACCTGCGCCGGTTGACCCGCGCGTGGAGGCCGTTGATCACGGGTATCCGGCGCAACCGTGCCGGCGGCAGCGTCCACACGAATATCCCGGCGTACCAGCCGACCACGGCGAGCAGTATCAAGACGCCCAACAACGGCCACCAACCGGAGAAACGCAGCGGGCCCCCGATGAATCGCAGCAGACCGTCACCCGGCACGGCGGTACACTTCGGTCAATTCGACTATGGCGGAGCGTATCTCGTCGTTTCCGCCGATCCTGGCGAAGCGCACCCGGTGCTCGGTGAGGAAGGCGTCGAGTCGCGCGACGCGACGTTCCTCGGCCGCGTAGTAGGCGGCGATCACCCGGGGGCCGAGCGCGGCGCCACCGAGCACGAAACGTCCGGTGGAAACGTCGAACCCGCCCAGCCCGCCGTCGGCCGCCCCACCGCAGGCATGTCGACGATCATCAGCCACATCACCTCGTGGCGTCCGCTGAGCCGCTTGAGCACTTCACCGAGACCCGGGGTGACCTCGGGTTCGTCGGACACCACGATCAGCAGCAGGCGGTGCCGGTGCGCCCTTGAGACGAAGTCCAGTTGGCGCACGATGTCACTCGCGGCGGCATCCCGAAAGGTATTGGTATAGAAGCGATGCAGCAGGCTCTCCACGTGCGTTTCACCACGTCCGCTGCGGACCGATGCGGTGCCCCGCGAATCGCCACACACCAAGCCGATTTCGTCGCTCCGGCCCATGGCGATCAGGCCGATCGCGCCCATCACGTTGGTGGCCACCTCACCCTTGATTTCGGCGCTTTCCGCCAACGCCGACATGTTGCGGCCCGAGTCGGCCACCAGCAGGATCTTGTGATGCTTTTCTGACACGAAGCGTTTGATCAGTGTGGCGCCCGAACGCGCCGACGCCTTCCAATCGATGTCGCGCACATCGTCGCCGGGGACGTATGGGCGCAGATCGTCGAGTTCGAGGCTTCTGGTGTGCAACAGGGCGTAGCGGCCGCCTTCGAGCAGTCGCCGGGTGTCGGTCCCGAAATGCGACTTCGCCTGGTTCAGGTGTCGACCCATGATCGACCGTCAGGGCACTCGAACAGATTGCAGCACAGCGTCGATCACCATCTCCGCGGAGACGCCGAGGGTGACCGCCTCGAATCCCAGGATCAGACGATGCCGCAGGACTCGATGCGCCAGCTTGCGAATGTCGTCGGGAATCACGTGATTTCGTCCGGACAGCAATGCCAACGCGCGGGCGGCCTGGCAGAAGGCGATGGTGGCCCGCGGGCTGGCGCCGTACTCCACCACCCGGGCCACGTCGGCAGGCAGGAATTCCTCGGCGTTGCGGGTGACGTGCACCAGCTCGCTGGTGTAGCGGATCAGCTCGGTGTCCATGTGCACACTGCGCGCGACACCCTGTAGGTGCGCGATCTCGTCGAGGCTCACCACCGGTTGCGCCGGCACGTCCCGGTCGTACACGCCAGCGTCGATACGGGCGATCACCTCGACTTCGTCCTCCGGCCGGGGATAGCGGAGCACCTCTTTGAGCATGAACCGGTCGGTCTGCGCTTCCGAGAGCGGATAGGTGCCCTCCTGGTCGACCGGATTCTGGGTTGCGATCACCAGGAACGGCTCGGGGATCGGATACACCTGGCCCGCGATGGTTGTTTGGCGCTCCTCCATCGCTTCCAGCATGGCGCTCTGCGTCTTGGCGCTGGATCGATTGATCTCGTCGAGCAGGACGATATTCGCGTGCACGGGGCCCAATTGCGTGGTGAAGGTGTTGGTCGAGGAATCGAAGATCTGAGTGCCGATGATGTCGCTGGGCAGCAGATCCGGGGTGCACTGGATGCGCTGGAACTGACCCGAGATCGCATCGGCGATCACCCGCGCGGCGGTCGTCTTGGCTAGCCCCGGCACCCCCTCCAGCAGGATGTGTCCGCCGGTGAGCATGCCGAGCAGTAGCGACTCGCGCAGATAATCCTGGCCGACCACCTTGCGGGCGAAGGCCGCCGATATGGCGTCCACCACACGGTAGGCGTGCTCCACATCCTGGTGGCTGGGCTGAATGCGGGTACTGGTCACCTTCCGGCCTGCTGAGACGTCGGTCTATGCGTCACTGCAACCCTCCCCGGATAGTCCTGCCGCGCACGGCGTAGGGCTTACCCGGTGAAAGTGCACCTCACGCATCCCTGTGCCAAAGTGTTGGCCGTGCCTTCCTATCTGCTGCGCATCGAGCTGGTCGACCGACCAGGCAGTTTGGGGTCACTGGCGGTCGCGCTCGGTCGGGTCGGGGCCGACATTTTGTCGCTCGACGTGGTCGAACGCAGTTCCGGGCTCGCCATCGACGACCTGGTGATCGAGCTGCCGCCCGGCGCGATGCCGGACACTTTGATCACGGCCGCCGAATCCCTGCCCGGGGTTCGGGTGGACAGCGTGCGGCCGCACACTGGACTGCTGGAAGCGCACCGCGAGCTGGAGCTGCTCGACCGTGTCTCGGCCGCCGGCGACAATGCGTCGCGGCTGCAGGTGCTGGCCGACCAGGCGCCGCGGATCCTGCGGGTCAGCTGGTGCACGGTCTTGCGCGGCACGCACGACGGGCAGGTGCAGCGCCTCGCCGCCAGTGCCGGCGCGCCGGAGACCCGTGCCGTGTCGGCGCCGTGGCTGCCACTCGAGCAGGCCGAGACGCTGGACGGCAACGCCGAGTGGGTCCCGCAGGCGTGGCGAGACATGGACACCACGATGGTCGCGGCACCGCTGGGCGACCCGGACACCGCCGTCGTGCTGGGCCGGCCCGGCCCGGAATTCCGGCCTTCGGAGGTGGCCAGGCTGGGTTACCTGGCCGGCATCGTGGCGACGCTGCTGCGGTAATCAGTTGCGCGAAGACGGCATCACCGGATCACCGTCTTCCCACAACAGCAGTTGGCGGACCGCCGAACGGGGCCCGTAGGGCCGCAGCATCTGGCTGGCCGGACGCGGGCGCACCCGCTGGGGCCACCAGAACCACCGCCCCAGTAGTGCCGCAATCGACGGTGTCATGAAGGACCGCACGATCAAGGTGTCGAACAACAAACCGAGGCCGATGGTGGTGCCGATCTGTCCGAGCACCTGAAAACCGCTGAACATGAACGCGCACATGGTAACCGCGAAAACCAGCCCGGCGGAGGTGACCACCGAGCCCGAGCCAGCCATCGCACGGATGATCCCGGTGTTGAGGCCGGCGGCGATCTCTTCGCGGAACCGCGAGATCAACAACAGGTTGTAGTCCGACCCCACCGCCAGCAACAGGATCACCGCCAGTGCCAGCACGACCCAGTACAGCTTGATGCCGAACATGTACTGCCACACCAGAACCGAGATTCCAAACGAGGCGCCCAATGACAACGCGACGGTGCCGACGATGACGATCGCGGCCACCAGGCTTCGGGTCAGCATCATCATGATCAACAGGATCAGGCTCAGCGCGGCTATCCCCGCGATCAGCAGGTCGTAGGTGGCGCCGTCCTGGATGTCCTTATAGGTGGCGGCGGTGCCGCCGAGGTAGAACTTCGCCTCGGCCAGCGGGGTGCCCTTCACCGCCTCGTGAGCGGCCTTGCGGATCGGCTCGATATGTGAAATACCCTCCGGCGTAGCGGGATCACCCTCGTGGGTGACGATCATCCGGGCCGCTTTGCCATCGGGTGACAGGAACAGCTTCAGCCCGCGTTTGAAGTCGGGGTTGCTGAACACCTCGGGCGGCAGATAAAAGGTGTCGTCGTTCTTGGATTCGTCGAATGCGCGACCCAGCTCCGTCGAGTTCTCAATGGCCGCCGCGGTCTGCGCGTAGATGCCGGACAGGGTGGCGTAATTGGCCAGGGTCAAGTCGTGATTGGTCTCCTGGCTGGCGATCTGCTGCGGTATCAAGGCCACCAGCTTGGGCTGCAACGCGTCCAGTTTGTCCAGGGTGGCCGTCAGATCCTCGAACCGCGCGCTGAGCTGGTCGACGCCGTCGAGTGCGTCCAATACCGACCTGATCGCATAGCAGATCGGGATGTCGAAACAGTGCTTCTCCCAATAGAAGTAGCTGCGGATCGGCCGGAAGAAGTCGTCGAAATTCGCGATCTTGTCGCGCAGATCGTTGATCACCGCGATCGTGTCGCGGAAGCTCTGCGCCTCGCTGTGGGTGGTCGCCGCCAACTCCTGTTGCAGCGTGTACTGCTGCCGGAGAATATCGATCCCCCTTGACAATTCACCGGCCTGCCGCAGCAGATCGTCCGCGCGATCCCGTTGATACCTCAGGTTTTCGCTCTGGTTGGCACTCTGGGCGCTGATCTGGAAGGCCAGCGAGGTGTGGGTCAGCGGGGTGCCCAACGGCCGGGTGATGGACTGCACCTGAGCGATGCCGGGCACATGGAATACCGCCTTGGCGATCCGATCCAGGATCAGCATGTCGGCCGGGTTGCGCATGTCGCGATCGGTTTCCACCATCAGCAACTCCGGCTCCAGCCGGGCACGGGAGAAGTGTCGCTCGGCAGCGGTGTAGCCGACGTTGGCCGGGGCGTCTTCTGGCATGTAGGGCCGGGTGTCGTAACTCGTCTTGTAGCCCGGCAAGGTGAGCAGGCCGACGAATGCCACCGCGCACGCCACCGTGAGGACCGGCCCGGGCCAGCGCACGATGGCGGTGCCGATCCGGCGCCAGCCGCGGGTGCGCATCGCGCGTTTGGGTTCGAAGATGCCCACCAGCGCACCCAGCGTCAGCACCGCCGGCGCCAGGGTCAACGCGGCCACCAGCGCAACCAGGATGCCCAGGGCCGCGGGCACCCCGAGGCTCTGGAAATACGGCAGCCGGGTGAAACTCAAACAGGCCACCGCACCGGCCACGGTCAGGCCGGAACCCAGGATGATGTGTGCGGTCCCACGAAACATGGTGTAGTACGCGGTTTCTCGGTCTTCGCCGGCGCTGCGTGCCTCCTGGTAACGGCCGACGAGGAAGATGGCGTAGTCGGTGCCGGCGGCGATCACCAACAAGGTGAGCAGATTCGTCGCGTAGGTCGACAGTCCGATGATGCCGGCATTGCCGAGAAAGGCGACTATGCCGCGCGCGGCAGCCATCTCGACCATCACCGTCACCAGCACCAGCAGCATGGTCAGAAACGAGCGGTAGACGAATAGCAGCATCACCGCGATGACTCCGACGGTGAGAGCGGTGACCTTTGCGGTGCCCTTGCTGCCGACTTCGAACTGGTCGGCAATCAGGGGGGCGGCGCCGGTCACGTAGGCCTTGACACCGGGTGGGGGTGGGGTGGTCTCGACGATTTTCCGCACCGCGACGACGGACTCGTTGGCCAGCGCGGAGCCCTGGTTGCCGGCGAGGTTCAGCTGGACGTAGGCGGCTTTGCCGTCGCTGCTCTGCGATCCGGCCGCGGTGAGGCTGTCGCCCCAGAAGTCCTGCACGTGCTCGACGTGTTTGCGGTCCCGCTCGAGCTTGTGGATCAGTGTGTCGTAGTACTGGTGGGCGTCGGCGCCCAACGGCTTGTCGCCCTCCAGCACGACCATTGCGGTGCTGTCGGTGTCGAATTCGCGAAACGCCGCGCCGATACGTTTGGTCGCCTTCAGGGACGGCGAGTCGGGTGAGATCAGCGCGACGTTGTGGGTCTCACCCACCTTCTCCAATTGCGGGACCAGAGCGTTGCTGACCCCGGCCAGAATCACCCAGAACAACAAGATGGGCACCGACAACCGTCGGATCGTGTGCGGAACGCGTGGGGGCTTCTCGTCGGTCATCCGGACTTGTCCAAACAGAAGGTGTAGGCGTAGGCGGTATTGATGGTGCGTTCGTCCTTCACTTCACCGTTCACGGTGATACGGCAACCGATCGTGGCGCCATTACCTTGCGCCACAACATTTCCCAGCACGGCCGGTTCGGTGGTGGTGATGGTGAACGACCAGGGCAGCGGCGCGTTGAGCACCTGCTGTGGCTGTGCGTTGACGTCCAGATAGTTGATGGTCGCAACGGAGCCGGGTGCACCGAATACTTCCAGGACCACGTTTTTGGGGTTGAACGGGACGATCTCGTTGGAGATGCCGCTGTTGGCGGACGCGTCGTGCTGGCTGCCGAAAATTCCGTGCAGGCGATAGATGGCGAACGCGGCGGTCGCGACCACCACCGACGCGACCAACACCATCCACCCCCGCTTGACCAGAGGTGCTAACGAAACCCGTCCCACCCGTTGGCCTTTCGCTGTTCAGGCAGAGCACCACGCCCGGCGGCCGCCGGCAGCGCCGACTCTGACAGTACGGTACCGGACCGTACTCCACAAGAGCCGGCGGCGTGCACTTCGCTACGGAATTGTTCGGGTGAGGCCGGGCAGCAGGAAGTCGTCCACCAGCGCACGTACCGTTTCCAGGGTCGGCGGCCGCCCGGGCAGGATGCACCGAAAGATGAGATAGTTGGGCAATATATCCCAAAGTTCTTCTGTGACAGCCTCTTCGGAGATCTCACCACGCTGGATGGCTTGGTGGAAAACGTGTTGGAACAACGACTTGCGCTGGTCCAGGAACCGGTGCTGCATGGCCTCCCGCAGGGCGGGATGGCGCGACACCTCGACCAGCACCGCCCGAATTGTGCTGGCTTGCTGTTGACCTTGCAGGCAGATCGCCTCCCCGAGCTGCAGCAGATCACTGCGCAGGGTGCCGGTATTCGGTGGGACGGCGATCGGGCGGATGCCCTCGATGAATGCCGCCAGCACGAGTTCGGCTTTCGACGGCCAACGCCGGTACACCGTCGCCTTGCTGGCGCGGGCGGTGCTCGCGACGGCTTCCACGGTCAACCGGTCGTAACCGTGTTCCTGCAGCAACTGCAGCGTCACCGCAAGCAACTCGGCCTCTCGCGGCGACCACGGCGAGGCGTCCGCGGGCGAGTCGGCAGTCTGAGTCATAGCGCCCACCATAAGACCACCCCTGTTGTGGTGGGCAACTATTGGCCGGCCAGCAACTCCCCCAGCACCTGCCGGTTGCGTTCCAGCCACTCCGTTTCCTCGCCCGGGGCAGGCATGTGGGTCTACCCTTCTTCCCGCTCGGCTTCGGGACCGTCGGACAACAGCTTTCGAAATCCGTCCTCGTCGAGGATCGGCACGCCGAGTTCGACCGCTTTGTCGTACTTCGACCCCGGCGAGTCACCGGCCACGACGTAGGAGGTCTTCTTCGACACCGAGCCCGCCGCCTTTCCCCCGCGGGCCACAATCGCCTCCTTGGCGTCGTCGCGCGAGAAGCCGGTCAGCGAGCCGGTGACCACGATGGTCAGTCCGGTCAGGTTGCGCGGCACGCTTTCGTCGCGCTCGTCTTCCATCCGCACTCCGGCTGCGCGCCACTTGTCGACGATCTCGCGGTGCCAGTCGACGGCGAACCACTCGGTGACCGCGTCCGCGATGGTCGGCCCGACGCCCTCGACGGCCGCCAGTCGTTCGGTGGACGCGGCGACGATGTCATCGAGGCTGCCGAACTCGGTGGCCAGGGCGCGCGCGGCCGTCGGGCCGACATGCCGGATCGACAAGGCCACCAGCACCCGCCACAGCGGCGCGGCCTTGGCCTTACCGAGATTGGCCAGCAGCCGCCTGCCGTTCGCGGACAATCCGCCGGCTTTCGTCCGGAACAACTCGGTGCGCAGTAGGTCCTCTTCGGTGAGGCCGAACAGGTCGCCTTCGTCGGCGACCACCTGCGCCTGCAGCAACGCCACCCCTGCCTCGTAGCCCAGGCCCTCGATGTCCAGGGCGTTGCGGCTGGCGACGTGAAAGACCCGTTCCCGCAGCTGGGCCGGACAGTGCCGAGTGTTGGGACAGCGGATGTCGGCGTCGGCTTCCTTGGTCGGCGCCAAGGTAGTGCCGCATTCGGGACATGTTGTCGGCATGACGAATTCGCGTTCAGATCCGTCGCGCAGGTCCACCACCGGCCCGAGCACCTCGGGGATCACGTCGCCGGCTTTGCGAATCACCACCGTGTCGCCGATCAGCACGCCCTTGCGCTTGACCTCCGACGCGTTGTGCAGCGTGGCCTGCGACACCGTCGAACCGGCAACCTTCACCGGCGTCATCCAGGCGAACGGCGTCACCCGCCCGGTGCGGCCGACGTTCACCCTGATGTCGAGCAGTTTGGTCTGCGCTTCCTCGGGCGGGTACTTATACGCGATGGCCCAGCGTGGCGCCCGCGAGGTGGAGCCCAGCCGCCGCTGCAACGCCACCTCGTCGACCTTGACCACCACACCGTCGATCTCGTGCGCCACCTCGTGCCGGTGCTCACCCCAATACTCGATGCGCTCCTGCACGGCGTCGAGATCGTCGACCAGGGTGGTGTGCTCGGAAACGGGCAGGCCCCACGCCTTGAGCGCGAGGTAGGCGCCGTGCTGAGTAGCGGGCCGGAAGCCTTCGGTGTGGCCCAGACCGTGGCAGATCATCCGCAGTTTTCGGCGCGCGGTCACCGCCGGATCTTTCTGCCGCAGTGACCCGGCCGCGCTGTTGCGTGGGTTGGCGAACGGCGCCTTGCCCTGTTCGACGAGGCTGGCGTTCAGCGCCTGGAAGTCGGTGACCTGGAAAAACACCTCGCCGCGAACCTCGAGCACCTCCGGCACCGGGTACTCGTCGCTGGCGGTCAGCCGCTGCGGCACGTCGTCGATGGTGCGGGCGTTGAGGGTGACGTCCTCGCCGGTGCGCCCGTCGCCGCGGGTGGCGGCCCGGCTGAGGCGCCCATTCCGGTAGACCAGCGCCAAGGCGACGCCGTCGATCTTGAGTTCACAGAGGTAGTGCGCGTCGTCACCCACCTCGGCGTGGACCCGTGCGGCCCAGGCCCCGAGCTCTTCGGCACTGAACGCGTTGTCCAGGCTCAGCATGCGTTCGAGGTGCTCGGCCGCCTCGAAGTCGGTCGCGAACCCCGCGCCGCCGACCAGCTGGGTGGGCGAGTCGGGGGTGCGCAGTTCGGGATATTCCGCCTCCAGCGCCTCCAACCTGCGCAGCAGCTTGTCGAACTCAGCGTCGGTGATGATCGGCGCGTCCCGGACGTAGTAGCGGAACTGGTGTTCGCGCACCTCTTCGGCCAGCTCTTGCCACTCGCGCAACACGTCAGGCGAACTCACCCCCGCAGGCTATCGAAGCGCTCGGACACCACCGGGTGCCGCTCACTCTTCGACGAAAGCACGCAGCCGCTCGACGGCGACATCCCAGCGGCGAGACAACTGCGCGAGGTAGTCACTGGCCCGAGCCAGCGGTTCGGTCTGCACGGTCCACACCCGTTCGCGGCCGCGCCGCGAGCTGCTGACCAGCCCGGCGGACTCCAGCAACAGCAGATGCTTGCTGGCCGCCTGCCGCGTCACCGGGATCGCTTGGGTCAGCTGCGTCGTGGAACTTGGGCCGGTGTCGCACAGCCGCACGATGATGCGCAGCCGGTTGGGATCGCCGAGGGCGTCGAAGACAGGCGCGTCGACGGCGCCGCGGACGGTCATGCGTCCAGATACCGGCGGACCAGCTCGGCCTGGATGGCCCAGCCTTCGTCGTTGGCTTCGAACGCCGAGCCCCGCCGCGACTCCGGAATGGCGTCGAAGCCGGACTCGACGATGGTGAGCTGTACCCCGTCGGGCTCCTCCGAGAGGGTGAACTCCACCAGCGTGGTCGGATCGTCCTCGCCGGCGTCCGGGAACGCATGCCACCGGTAGGCGAACCGCCGCTGCGGCTGCACGGCGACGATGTACCAAGTGCTCTTGACCCCCGCGTGCGGCTCCTGCCGCTTGGCGACCTCGTCGTCGACGATTGTCGGGGTGATCACCGCGGTGACGCTGCTGCCCTCGACGAAGGGCCCGTCGAAGCGGACACCGAACCAGCGCCCGAACTGTTCGGCGTCGCTGACGGCCCGCCAGACCCGCTCGAGCGGCGCCCGCAGCACAACCCGCTTCTCGATACGATCGGTACTCATGCGCAACCTCCTGGTTGCGCATTACTCAACCACGTGCCGACGGGAAATGCAACCAAAAGGTTGCCTAGATGGCATCCGGGTCGTCGGCGAACGCCTCCGCGGCCTTGCGGGCCAGCCCGATCGCGGTGCGCGCCCACTCCGGCGTGGCACCGGCGAGACCGCACGCGGGGGTGACGCCGACGCGGTCCCGCAAAGCCGTGCGACCGAAACCGAGCCGGTCGGTCACCGCCACCACGGCTCTGGCCACCTCCTCCGTCGATGGCCGCGGGTCAGGGGCGAGGGCCGGAACGACGCCCAGCACGATGGTGCGACCGGATTCGACGAACGCGGCGATCCCGTCCAGGTCCGCCGCGCGCAGCGTGCTCGTATCGACGGATAGCGCGCGAATTCCGGTGCGTCCCAGCATGTCCCAGGGTAGGTCCGGAGCGCAACTATGCAGCAGCAGGTCCGTATCAATGGTGTCGACGCAGGTTTGCAGCAGCGCCTCCGCCACGGCCTCGTCCAGGGCGGGCACCGGGCTCAGCGCCGTGACCCCGCTCAACCGTCCACCCAGGGCCGCCGGCAGCGTGGGCTCGTCGAGTTGCACCACAACAGCGGCTTCCAGGCGGCGCGCCAACGTCGCGCGGTGCGCCGCAACTCCTTCGGCCAGCGACGCGGTGAGGTCTCGCAGCGCGCCGGGATCGGTGATCGCCCGGTGCCCGTTGCGCAGTTCCAGTCCGGCCGCCAGGGTGACCGGTCCGGCCACCTGCACCTTGACTACCCGGTCGCCGCCCCGCAAGCCCGCGGTCTCCCAGGCCTCTTCCAGAGCGTCCATGTCCTCGTCAAGCATGCTGACGGCTCGGCGCAGCACCGCACCCGGCCGCGACACGATGCGGTAGCCGCGCGGCACGGTGTCGATGGCCACATCGATCAGCAAGGCACCGGCCCGCCCGAGCAGGTCGGCACCGACTCCCCTGGCCGGCAACTCGACCAGATGCGCCAGTGCGCCCGCCAGTTCGCCGACGACGACCTCGGCGGCCTGCCTTGCCGAGGTGCCGGGCCACGATCCGACGCCGCTGGCGGTCGCGAAAGGTGACGCGAAAGGCGGCGCGAAATCACTCACCCGGCAACCGTATTCGACGTCACATCGCGCGGCGACCGCCAGGGGTGTTTAGCGCTCCGCGCCCCGGGTAGGTTCGACCCGAGAAGGGTGGCAGATGGCGAGACTGCTGTGTTGGGCTCTGCTGTGCTGGGTGACGTTGCTGACGGCGGCGTGTACGCGGCTGGTCGGCGGTGAAGCGGTCGCGCCCCTGAACGCCGTGCCGCTCGGTGTACTGGATGCTAGCGCGGTGCTGTTGGACCAGTCCCGGATGCGCGCGATCACCGGTGCCGGTGACCATTTGACGATCATCCCGACGATGGACGGCAGGTACCCCGTCGACATCAACGACCTGGCGACGACGGCGCCGCCGGAATGCCGGTTCGTGTTCGCCGAGACCGCTACCTTCGGCACCGAGGTGAAGGCGTTCCACAAGACGACATTTCAGGACCCGCCGGACGGGCGGCTGATTTCCGAGGGCGCCGCCAGCTACGCCGACACCGAGACCGCCCGGCGGGCCTTCGACGACCTGGTGTCAACCGTCAAGCGTTGCGCGATCAGTTCGATGGGCTGGCTGTTCGTCAGTAGCTGGAACGCCGACGCAGATTCGCTGCATATGCGGCCGGGCTCGTGCGGACGGGATTACCGTGTGCTTTCGGTCGCCATGTTGGAGGTCACGTTCTGCGGTTTTCCGGAGTCGGTCTCCGAGATTGTGATGACGAACATGTCCGCGAACGTTCCTGGCGGCTAACCGTACTCGGCTAGCGCGCGGTGCCGGCGATGGTCGCGCTGCCGAGTACTTCGTCACCGTCGGGGTCGCGACGGTAGAGCACCAGCGTCTGCCCCCGTGCGACGCCACGCAGCGGGGCACGCAGTTGCACGTGCAGTTCGTCGCCGACCAGTTCAGCCACGGCGGCGGTCGTTTCGCCGTGCGCGCGCACCTGGACCTCACACTCGATCGGCCCGCGGGGCGGCGTGCCGTGGGTGAAGATCGGCTGCCGACCCGTCATCGCGTGCACGTCGAGGTCAGCGGCCCCGCCGACGTGGACCGTGGCGGTCTCGGCATCGATAGCGGTCACATAGCGCGGGCGGCCATCCGGACCCGGCCCGGCGATGCCCAGACCCTTGCGCTGTCCGACGGTGAAGCCGTGCACGCCGTCGTGCTCGGCCAGCACCGCGCCGTCGGCGTCGACCACGCTCCCGCGGCGCACCCCGATGCGCTCACCGAGGAACGCCTGGGTGTTGCCGGAGGGAATGAAGCAGATGTCGTGACTGTCCGGTTTGTCCGCGACGGCAAGGCCGCGCCGCGCGGCTTCGGCACGGATCTGCGGCTTGGTGGTGTCCCCGATCGGGAACGCCGCGTGGCGCAGCTGCGCAGCGGTCAACACGGCGAGCACGTAGGACTGGTCCTTGTCCCGGTCGACCGCGCGGCGCAGCCGTCCGTCGGACAGCCGCGCATAGTGCCCGGTGACGACCGCGTCGAAGCCCAGCGCCAGTGCACGAACCGACAGGGCGGAGAACTTGATCTGCTGGTTGCACCGCACGCACGGGTTGGGTGTCTCACCGCGCGCGTAGGACGACACGAAGTCGTCGATCACATCTTGCTTGAACTTCTCTGCGAAATCCCATACGTAGAACGGGATTCCGAGCACATCCGCGACACGGCGGGCGTCCGAGGCGTCTTCTTTGGAACAGCAGCCGCGCGACCCGGTACGCAGCGTGCCGGGCGCGCTTGACAGCGCCAGGTGCACGCCAACCACGTCGTGCCCGGCATCGACCATGCGAGCGGCGGCGACCGACGAATCGACGCCACCGCTCATCGCGGCGAGAACCTTCACTTGGCCATCCCCGCCGCGGCCAGGACGGCGCGCCGCGCCCGGGCCACCGCCGCAGGCAACACCTCCAGTACCGCGTCCACGTCAGCGTCGACACTGTTGTGTCCCAACGACATTCGCAGCGACCCGCGGGCGCTGGCCGGGTCGGCGCCCATCGCTGTCAGTACATGCGAGGGCCGGGCCACGCCTGCGGTGCAGGCCGACCCGGTGGAACACTCGATTCCGTTGGCGTCCAACAGCATCAGCAGGGCGTCGCCTTCACAGCCGCGGAAGGTGAAGTGGGCGTTGCCCGGAAGCCGCAGCGGGTCCGCGGCGCCGTTGAGGTGGACGTCGTCGATATCGGCGAGCACACCCTTGACCAGCCGCTCGCGCAACGCGCGCAACCGGGCGCTGTTGTCATCCAGCCCGTCCACCGCGACCTGGACAGCCGTGGCCATACCCACCGCGCCGGCCACATCCGGTGTGCCGGAACGCACGTCGCGCTCCTGGCCACCGCCGTGCAGCAGCGGCACACAGTCCACGTCGCGACGCAGCAGTAACGCACCGACGCCAGGCGGCCCACCGAACTTGTGCGCGGTCACGCTCATCGCCGACAATCCACTGGCCCCGAAGTCGACCGGCAGCTGTCCGACCGCCTGCACGGCGTCGCTGTGCATCGGGACGCCGAACTCGGCCGCTACGGCGGCCAACTCCGCGATCGGCATGATGGACCCGACCTCGTTGTTGGCCCACATCACCGACACCAGGGCCACGTCGTCGTGCGCTTCGAGCGCCTCGCGCAGCGCGGCCGCGGTCACCGAACCATCCGGCATGGTGGGTAGCCACGTGACCTCGGCCTCTTCGTGTTCGACCAGCCATTCCACGGTGTCGAGCACGGCGTGGTGTTCCACCTCGGTGGTGACCACCCGGCGCCGGGCCGGGTCGCAATCACGGCGCGCCCAGTAGATGCCTTTGACCGCCAGGTTGTCGCTCTCGGTGCCGCCTGCGGTGAAGATCACTTCGGACGGCCGGGCGCCCAGCTTGTCGGCGATCAGCTCGCGGGATTCCTCGATGCGCCGCCGGGCGGCGCGCCCCGTGGTGTGCAGCGACGAGGCATTGCCCACCGTGCCCAGCACAGCCGTCATCGCCTCGATGGCGGCGGGGTGCATCGGGGTGGTAGCTGCGTGATCGAGGTAGACCATGACTGGGAATACGATACCGGCCGCCCGCCACGACCCGGAATTTCGCCTTTTCGCGGTGGCCGCGAGCGTTCCCGTTGTTTGACGCCCCGGCAACCGGTCAATCGTCCACAAAGTGAACAAACAGGCACGCCGGTGGTGCTTCGCCGACCAACTCGGGCCACACTTCCTGGACGATCCGGGCCAGCCGGTGCTGCTCGTCGAGTCACGCGCGGTCTTTGAACGCCGTCGTTTCCATCGCCGCAAGGCCCATCTGGTGCTGTCCGCGTTGCGGCACCGCGCCGCCGAGCTCGGCGAACAGGCCCTCTTTCTGCAGACCGGCACCTACCGCGAAGCCCTCGACCAAGTCGAGGGCCCGCTGAGCGTGTGCCAGCCGACGTCGTGGGCGGCGGACCGGTTCGTGCGATCGGTACCGGAGGTGCGGGTGTTGCCGGCCCGCGGGTTCTGTACCAGTCGCGAGGCATTCGAGGAATGGGCCGGAAACCAGCGCTCTTTGCTGATGGAGAATTTCTATCGCAGCGCACGCCGCCGGTTCGCTCTATTGATGGACGGCGACGATCCGGTGGGCGGCCGCTGGAATTTTGACGCGGACAACCGCGAACCGGCGCCGAAGGACCGCTCGCAATTGGGTATTCCGCCGCCCTGGCGGCCGGACGAGGATGAGATCGACGAACAGGTGCGCGCGGATCTGGATCGGTGGGAACGCCACGGCGACGTCTCGTTCGTCGGCAACGACGGGCCGCGGGAATTTCCGGTCACCGCCACCGAAGCGCGGGCCGCGCTGCAGGTGTTCATTCGAGAACGGCTGCCGCACTTCGGTCCTCATGAGGACGCCATCCTCGCCGGTGACCGGTTCATGGCACATAGCCTGCTGTCGGCTCCGATGAATCTGGGGCTGCTCGATCCGCTGGAGTGCGCGTACACGGCCGAGGACGCCTATCGCAGCGGGGACGCCCCGCTGGCCAGTGTCGAAGGCTACATCCGGCAGTTGATCGGTTGGCGCGATTACATCTGGCATGTGTATTGGCATTTCGGCGACGGGTATCGCCGCCGCAATGCGCTGGGGGCGCGCACCGCCCTGCCTGACTGGTTTGCCGAGTTGGATGCCGACGCGGTGCGGGCCCGCTGCCTACGCGATGTGCTGGCGCAGGTGCGAGACCATGGCTGGGTGCACCACATCCCACGGCTGATGGTGCTGTCCAACTATGCGCTGCAACGGGGTTGGCATCCCGCCGCGGTCACCGACTGGTTCCACCGCTGCTTCGTCGACGGTTACGACTGGGTGATGGTGGCCAATGTGGTGGGCATGTCGCAGCATGCCGACGGCGGGTTGATGGCCACCAAGCCCTATGCGGCGGGCGGCGCCTATATCAACCGGATGAGCGACTACTGCGGTGACTGTCGGTACCGGCCCAGCGAGCGGGTCGGCGACCGCGCCTGCCCGTTCACCGGTGGCTACTGGTGGTTTCTGTCCCGCAATGCCGATCAACTGGCCGGAAACCGGCGAATGACCCAGCCGCTGGCCGGGCTGCGACGGCTCAAGGACCTCGATGACGTCGTGGCCCAGCAGCGCAGTACGAACGGCGAGCCGCCGTGACCTAACCTGCGCCGACCATTTTCTCCATGCGCCGCAACGCAATCGAGCAGATCCCGAGGTAGGGCCCGGCCCACCAGGGGACGGCCATCGTCACCCGGGCGCCCTGCGGCGCCGGGTCCACCCGGTGACTGGTGGCGGGGATTCCTGCCACCTGCCAGGCCCAGAATCGGCCGGGATCGAATTCGGTCACCACGAACGGCGCACCGACCAGCAGCGGTGTCTGAACGCTGCCGGTGGCACCCAGTTCCAGCTCCCGGTACGGCGTGTCCAACTCAGCACTTGCGATCGTCGGTCCCCAGCGCGGCCAGGCATCCAGGTCGACCAGGAGCTCCCACAGGGCTTGGGGCGGCGCGGCGATTATCCGGTGCACGCTGAGCATGATTCCGTCGTTCACCGGCACTGGCTTCCCGGTAACGGGCATCGGTAAGCCTGGTACGGCGGATCACCAGCCCATCGAACCGGGAATTCCTTTGAATGGCCCGGCAATCCAGCTGGTGATCCAGCCACCGTAGAACCCACCGGGTTGGGGAATCACCTGTTCACCGTTGACGGTGCAGCGGTCCACCTCTGCCGCGAGCACCGCGATGGCCCCCGTGATCGGTGTGAACGGCGCCGACGGCAGTGGATAGGTCCATGCGGCGCGGGGGGCCTTCCGCGTCTCGGTGACTAGGTCGAAGTAGCGTGCCTGGCCCTTCCATTCGCACCACGACGCGCCGGTCGCCGGGCGCAGCACGGCGTCGGCGAACGCGTCGCGGGGCAGGTAGTACGTCGGGGGATGACTGGTTTCCAGCACCCGCCAGGCGCGGGTCGTCGAGGCGATCGTCTCACCCCCCAGCTCGATGGTGATCGCGCCGGCGAACTCCTCCAACCGCGGCGGCCGGGGATAGTCCCAGACCGACTCCTGCCCTGGGCCGGGCACATCGGGGGTCGGCCAACGAGACACCACCCCATTCTGCCCCGCCTTCAGGCGACCAGCGCGCGCCGGTGGCCGCGGGTGCGCTCCGGGAAGACCACGGACTGGCAGCGGCCGGCCAGTTCCCGCCGA
>NZ_HG964936.1:1381141-1425118 GCF_000613245.1 Mycobacterium asiaticum DSM 44297 | reverse complement strand
CTGCAGTGACTCCACCCGTAGCGAAACCACCGTGCGCCGCACCCGCAGCAACCGGCTGACCGACCGACCCAGGGTGTCGTCGCCGACATATGCGGGCGCCGTCGACACGCTGCCGTCGGCGTGGTGATAGCTCAACCGAAGTGGCTGAACCGGGCGGCCGGAATCAATCGCGGCCTGAAACATGGCCGGGTAAAAGCGGCCCGACGCCAGGCCACACCAGGTCGTGCCCTCGGGGAACGCAACGACCGTCTGCCCCGCGCGCAGGCGGCGGGCCACCGCGTCCACCACGTCCGGCAGCCGTCGCAGGCTGGACCGTTCGATCGGGATGACCCGCAGGATCCGGGCCAGGATCCCGACCGGCCCGGCCGTACACATGTCGGCGCGGGCGACGAAGGACCCCGGCAGCACCGCGCCGATGGCGAAGGCGTCCAGCCAGGACGTGTGGCTGCTCACCACCAGCACACCGCGCAAGTTACGAATTGGGTTGCCGGACACCTTGATTCGCACTCCGAAACAACGCAGCACCAACCGGCAGTAGGTGCGCTGCACCCGGGTACTACCGGGCAGCGGCACCCCTAGCAACGGTATTCCCGGCGCCAGCAACAACGCACAGATGACCCGAAACAACACCCGCAGTGCCGTCTGAAATGGTTGCGCCCCAGCGCTTTCGGCTATCCGCACGCACTCGGCGTCGCAGGAGGCGCGGGGCAGCCAGGAGTGCCCGGCCGTGTTCACAGCGCCGAGGCCGCCGCAACCGAGCGCAGCCGCTCGAGATATCGGGTGTTGGCGTGATGTTTGGCCAGCAGCACGCAGAAGTCGCCGACGCCGAAGTCGGGATCGTGGGCCGGCTCGCCGCAGACCTGTGCGCCTAGGCGCAGGTAGCCACGCAGCAGGGCCGGGACCTCCGGCCGCTTGGGCGCCGGGATCTCGTCCAGGCTCTTGCCGTCGATGCGGACGGGCCGGCGCGGGTGCACCCGGTAGTCCGCGCGGTGCCGGTTCAGCACAAAGTCGCGCACCCCGCGGACCCGGCTGCCCGGTGCCTGGCCGGTCGAGTCGCCGCCGATCGGCACCGAGACACATCCGGTCACGTATTCGTAGTCGCAGCGGTCCAGGTAGGCCAGGATGCCAGCCCACATCAGCAGCACCACAGCGCCGTTGCGGTGCCCTTCGCGTACCGCGGCCCGGCCCATCTCCACTAGCGACGGGCGCAGGGTGTCGAAGGCGCGAACGTCGAATTCCGTTGCGGTATAAAGGCCGCCGGCGGCAATGGCGCCGGAGGGCGGCAACATCCGGTAGCAGCCCACCAGTTCACCGGTGTCGTCGTCGCGCACCAGCAGGTGGTCGCAGTACTCGTCGAACCGGTCGGCGTCGCGGCCGTCGACGGCGGCGGGCAGGACGAATCCGGGAGTGCTGCTGAAGACGTCGTAGCGCAGCCGTTGCGCCGCTTCGATGAGGGCCTCGTCGGTGGACAGCAGGAGGGAGTAGTGCGGCCCGGGTGCATCGTTGGTTACCGGGCCGCGTGGTTTCTCGCTGGGTATGAGGACAGAAGCGATGCTCATGCCACCAACGTGACGCAGTCGGTGAGCCAGTCGGCATCGGCGTGCTGACATGTCGGTGCACGCCAGATGACGAAATGAGGGCGCGGCAAGTATGCGCGAGCAGACGCTTAAGCACCCGCACGCACGGCGTGTCGGGTGCTTAAGCGTCTGCTCGCGGGGGCTAAATCAGCCCTTGCGCGCCTTGATTGCCTCGGTCAGCTGCGGCGCGACCTTGAACAGGTCGCCCACCACCCCGTAGTCGGCAATCTCGAAGATCGGCGCTTCCTCGTCCTTGTTGACCGCGATGATGGTCTTCGAGGTCTGCATCCCGGCGCGGTGCTGAATCGCCCCGGAGATGCCCAGCGCGATGTAGAGCTGCGGGGACACGGTCTTGCCGGTCTGACCGACCTGGAATTGGCCCGGGTAGTAGCCGGAGTCGACCGCCGCACGCGACGCCCCGACCGCGGCACCCAGCGAGTCGGCCAGTTCCTCGACGACGCTGAAGTTCTCCGCGCTGCCCACACCGCGACCACCGGACACCACCACGGTGGCCTCGGTGAGCTCCGGGCGGTCACCGGCAACCGCCGGCTCGCGCGAGGTGACCTTGGTCGCGTTCTCGGCGGGCTCGGGCACCTCGATGTTGACGACCTCCCCGGCACCGTCGGCCGGCTCGGCGTCAACTGCACCGGCACGGACCGTGATCACCGGCGTGTCGCCGTTGGCCTGCGCCTCGACGGTGAACGCACCACCGAAGATGGAGTGCACGGCCTTGTTGCCCTCTTTGACCTCGACGACGTCGACCAGCAGGCCCGAACCGATCCGGGCTGCGAGCCGGCCGGCGATCTCCTTGCCATCGGCGTTGGCGGACAGCAGCACCGCGGCCGGGGTCGACTCCTCGGCCAGCGCCGCCAGCACGTCCACATAAGGGGTGATCAGGTAGTTGTCGACGACGTCGGACTCGGCGACGTAGATCTTCGCGGCACCGGCCGCCTTCAGCCCGTCGATCAGCGGCTCGGCCGTGCCGGGGGCGCCAATCACGACAGCGGCGGGTTCGCCCAGCGCGCGTGCGGCGGTGATCAGTTCAGAGGTGACCTTCTTGAGGGCACCTTCAGCTTGCTCAACGAGAACCAGTACTTCAGCCATGGGTTATCTGCTCTCTAGTCGGGAGTTCGCTCAGATGATCTTCTGGGACACCAGGTACTGAGCGATCTGGCTGCCGCCCTCGCCCTCGTCGGTGACCTTCTCGCCGGCCGTCTTCGGCGGCTTGGGCGTGGAGGACAGCACCGTCGAACCCGCGTTCTCCAGGCCGACCTCGTCGCTCTCGACGCCGATCTCGGCCAGGGTTAGGACGGTCACTTCCTTCTTCTTGGCGGCCATGATGCCCTTGAACGACGGGAAACGCGGCTCGTTGATCTTCTCGTTGACGCTGACCACCGCGGGCAGCGTGGCCTCGAGGGCGAAGACGCCGTCGTCGGTTTCCCGCTCGGCCGTGACCTTGCCACCCTCGACGGACAGCTTGCGCACGTGGGTTAGCTGCGGCAGGCCCAGGTACTCGGCGATGATCGCCGGCACTGCGCCACCGGAGCCGTCGGTGGCCTCGTTACCGGCGATGACCAGCTCGGTTCCCTCGATGGTGCCCAGCGCACGGGCCAGGGCCCACGCAGTTTGCACGACACAGGAACCGTGCAGGCCGTCGTCCTTGAGGTGGACGGCCTTGTCGGCGCCCATGGACAGGGCCTTGCGGATCGCCTCGGTGGCACGTTCGGGGCCCGCGGTCAGCACGGTCACCGTTCCCTCGCCGCCCTCGCGCTCGCGGATTTGCAGCGCCTCTTCGACGGCGCGCTCGTTGATCTCGTCCAGGACCGCGTCGGCGGCCTCGCGGTCCAGCGTGAAATCGCCGTCGGAAAGCTTGCGTTCCGACCAGGTGTCTGGGACCTGCTTGATCAGGACCACGATGTTCGTCATAAGTGTGGTTCGTCCTCCTTGACGGAGTCCCACAGCGTTGGCTGCGGGACTGAGGTCACGCGTTTATGCGACCGCACAGGCATGTTACTAGGCGGTAACTTTTTGCGGTCTGCCATCACACCATAGCGGGTAGTGCTGGGCATTCTTTCGCCTGGATCGGCTGCCCGGTTCGCGAATCGGGCGCTAGGCATTAGCCTGCCTTAGCAATGAGCGCATTCGCCCCCGACGGACCCGACCGGATCCCCGCCGATTCTTCGGCGGAGGCTGCCGCGGTATTGACGCTCACGGGCGAGCGCACCATCCCCGACCTGGACATTGAGAACTATTGGTTCCGCCGGCACGAAGTGGTGTACGAGCGTCTGGCGCCGCGCTGCGCGGGCCGCGAGGTGCTCGAGGCCGGATGTGGCGAAGGTTACGGCGCCGATTTGATCGCCGGAGTCGCCCAACGGGTGATTGCGGTGGACTACGACGAGTCCGCGGTGGCCCATGTCCGGGCCCGCTACCCCCGGGTGGAGGTGATGCGGGCAAACCTCGCCGAGCTGCCGCTGCCCGACGCGTCGGTGGACGTGGTGGTCAATTTCCAGGTCATCGAGCACCTGTGGGACCAGGGCCAGTTCGTCCGCGAGTGCGCACGGGTGCTGCGGCCGGGCGGACTGCTGATGATGTCCACTCCAAACCGGATCACCTTCTCCCCCGGCCGGGACACCCCGATCAACCCCTTCCACACCCGCGAACTCAACGCTGACGAGCTGACCGAACTGCTGGTGGACGGCGGCTTCGGTGAAGTCGCCATGTCCGGGCTGTTCCACGGGTCACGCTTGCAGGAGATGGATGCCCGCCATGGCGGCTCCATCATCGACGCGCAGATCGAGCGGGCGGTCGCCGATGCGCCCTGGCCGCCCGAGCTGGTGGCCGACGTCGCCGCGGTCACTACCGCCGACTTCGATCTCGTGCGGGCAGGCGGCGAGCGCCACATCGACGACAGCCTCGATCTAGTTGCGATCGCGGTGCGCGCTTGAACACCTTCGCCGCCGGGCGGGACCGGGTACCGGGCATGTTCACCCTGGTGCTGCACACGCATCTGCCGTGGCTGGCCCACCACGGCCGGTGGCCGGTCGGCGAGGAATGGCTCTACCAGTCGTGGTCGGCGTCCTATCTGCCGTTGTTTCAGGTGCTTCGTGAGCTGGCCGAGGAGGATCGCCGCGGCCTGATCACCCTCGGGATGACACCGGTGGTCAACGCCCAACTCGACGACCCGTACTGCCTCGACGGCATGTACCACTGGCTGGCCAACTGGCGGCTGCGCGCGGGCGAGGCCGCCAGCGTGCGGTCCGTGCCGCGTTCCAAATCGGCCGGCTACCTGTCGTGCACGCCGGAAGCGTTGCGGGCCTTCGGTGTTCGCGAGTCCGCGGAGGCCGAGCAGGCGCTGGAGGATTTCGCCACCCTGTGGCGGCATGGCGGCAGCCCGCTGCTACGCGGGCTGATCGACGCCGGCACGGTGGAGTTGCTCGGCGGCCCGTTGGCCCATCCGTTCCAACCGTTGCTGAACCCGCGACTGCGGGAGTTCGCGCTGCGCGAAGGTCTGGCCGACGCCCGGCTGCGGATGGCCCAGCGCCCCACCGGCATCTGGGCGCCCGAGTGCGCCTATGCCCCCGGCCTGGAAACCGAGTACGCGGCCGCCGGCGTGAGTCACTTCATGGTCGACGGCCCCTCGCTGCACGGTGATACCGCGCTCGGCCGACCCGTCAGCGACAGCGACGTGGTTGCGTTCGGGCGGGACCTGCAGGTGAGCTACCGCGTGTGGTCGCCCAAGTCGGGGTATCCCGGACATGCCGCCTACCGCGATTTCCACACCTACGACCACCTCACCGGCTTGAAGCCGGCCCGGGTCACCGGCCGCGGCGTCGCGTCGGAGGGCAAGGCGCCGTATGACCCCGAACGTGCCGACCGCGCGGTCGACATGCATGTCGCCGACTTCGTCGACGTGGTGCGCAATCGGCTGCTGTCGGAGTCCGAGCGGATCGGCCGTCCGGCCCACGTCGTCGCCGCGTTCGACACCGAGTTGTTCGGGCACTGGTGGTACGAGGGGCCTACTTGGCTGGCGCGGGTACTGCGGGCGCTGCCAGCCGCGGGCGTTCAGATCGGCACGCTCAACGACGCCATGGCCGCCGGATTCGTCGGCTCACCGGTCGAATTGCCGCCCAGCTCATGGGGTTCCGGCAAAGACTGGCAGGTGTGGAACGGCGAGCAGGTGGCCGATCTGGTGCAGCTCAACGCCGAGGTGGTCGACACCGCACTGTCCACTGTCGACAAGGCCCTGGCCCAGACGGCGTCGCTGGACGGGCCCATCCCCCGCGATCACGTCGCCGACCAGATCCTGCGCGAGACGCTGTTGACCGTGTCCAGCGACTGGCCGTTCATGGTCAGCAAGGACTCTGCCGCCGACTACGCCCGCTACCGGGCCCATCTGCACGCGCACGCCACCCGGGAGATTGCCGGCACGCTGGCGTCGGGCCGGCGCGACGCCGCGCAGCGCCTGGCCGACGGGTGGAACCGGGCCGACGGCCTGTTCGGCGCCCTCGATGCCCGCAGGTTGCCCCGGTGAACTCCGCCGCGTCCGCCACGGCTAGCTCCTTTTGGTCCCCCTCTCGTCGCGAGCGTGCGTGTTGGTACGGCGACACGCCGCGCACGGCGGCATTGCGCGCACCCTCGCACAGCGAAGGGGCGGGCGCATGAAGATTCTGATGGTCTCGTGGGAGTACCCGCCGGTGGTCATCGGCGGCCTCGGCCGGCATGTGCACCATCTGTCGACTGCCCTGGCCGCAGCCGGGCACGACGTCGTGGTGTTGTCCCGTCACCCCACCGGCACCGATGCCGGCACCCATCCGACGTCCGAGGGAGTCAGCGAGGGCGTGCGGGTGATCGCGGCCGCGCACGACCCGCACGAGTTCACCTTCACCGCCGACATGATGGCCTGGACGCTGGCCATGGGACACGCCATGACCCGCGCCGGCCTCTGCTTGAAACAGTCTGACGGCGAACGCATTTGGCGCCCAGACGTGGTACACGCCCACGATTGGCTGGTGGCCCATCCCGCGGTCGCGCTGGCCCAGCACTACGACGTGCCGCTGGTCTCCACCATCCACGCCACCGAAGCCGGTCGGCACTCGGGCTGGGTCAGCGGCCCCATCAGCCGTCAGGTGCACGCCGTCGAGTCGTGGTTGGTGCGTGAATCCGATTCGCTCATCGCCTGTTCGGTTTCGATGAGCGAGGAGATCAACGAGCTGTTCGGGCCCGCCTTGTCCGCGACCACGGTGATTCCCAACGGTATCCATGCGGAACGCTGGCCATTCGCCGATCGCCGCACCCGCACCGGGCCGGCCGAGTTGCTCTATGTCGGTCGGCTGGAATACGAGAAGGGCGTGCACGACGCCATTGCGGCGTTGCCGCGAATTCGCCGCACCCACCCAGGCACCACGCTGACCATCGCCGGCGACGGCACTCAGCAGGAATGGCTGGTCGAGCAGGCCCGTAAACACAAGGTGCTCAAGGCAATCCGGTTTGCCGGTCACTGCGAGCACGCCGAACTGCTCGAGTTGCTGCATCGGGCCGACGCGGCCGTGCTGCCCAGTCACTACGAGCCGTTCGGGCTTGCCGCACTCGAGGCCGCCGCCGCCGGCATCCCGCTGGTGACGTCGAATATCGGCGGGCTGGGTGAGGCGGTGATCAACGGCGTCACCGGGGTGTCGTGTCCGCCGCGCGACGTGGCCGCGCTGGCCGCCGCGGTGCGCACGGTGCTCGACGACCCCGCCGCCGCCCAACGGCGTGCCCGCGCCGCCCGCAAGCGGCTCACCTCCGACTTCGACTGGCAGACCATTGCAAACGAAACCGCGCAGGTCTATCTGGCGGCCAAGCGCGGTGAACGCCAACCGCTACCGCGGTTGCCCATCGTCGAGCACGCGCTGCCGGCCCGGTAACGTCATGGGATGGGGATCAACTATTCCAGCGTGATCGACGCCCCGCGCGACGAGGTGTTCGCCTGGTACGCCAGACCCGGTGCGTTCAATCGGCTCTCCCCGCCGTGGTCGCCGATGCGCTTGATCGCCGAGGCCGAATCGCTCGAGGACGGCCGCGCCATCCTCGCACTACCCGGCGGCCTGCGCTGGATCGCCCAGCACCAACCCGATTCCTATGATCCACCAAGGTGTTTCGCCGATGCCATCAGCAGCGACGGGTTGGCGTCGCTGCCGCCGCGCCTGGTCGCCCGCTGGCGGCACACGCATGACTTCGAGGAGATCAGCGCGAACAAGACGCGGGTTATCGACCGGGTCGAGACCACGGTGCCGGCATCGGCGTTGCGCGCCATGTTCGCCTACCGGCACCGTCAGTTGGCCGATGATCTCGCCGCGCACGCCCGCGCAGACCGGCACGGTCTGCGGCCATCCACGGTGGCGGTGACGGGTTCGTCGGGACTCGTCGGCACCGCGTTGACCGCCTTCCTGAGCACGGGTGGCCATCGCATCATCCGCCTGGTGCGCGGCGTGGCTCAAGGGCCGGACCAGCGACGGTGGAATCCGGCCGACCCCGACCCGGACCTGCTGAATGGTGTGGACGTGGTCATCCACCTGGCCGGCGCCTCCATCGCCGGCCGATTCACAGACAAGCATCGAAAGACGATCCGCGACAGCAGAATCGACCCGACCCGCCGGCTTGCCGAACTGGTGGCGCGCACCGGTATCGCGGTGCTCATCTCGGCGTCGGCGATCGGCTACTACGGATACGACCGCGGCGACGAGCCGCTGACAGAAGGTAGCGACCGGGGCGACGGATTTCTCGCCGACGTCGTCGCCGACTGGGAGGATGCGACCACCCCGGCCGAGCAGGCGGGAGCACGTGTGGTGCTGGTGCGCACCGGCATCGTGCAGTCCCCGCGCGGCGGGACCCTGCGGTTGATGCGGCCACTTTTCACCGCCGGACTGGGCGGCCCGCTAGGGGACGGCCGGCAGTGGTTCTCCTGGATCGGGATCGACGACCTGATCGACGTCTATCACCGCGGGCTGTGGGACACCGACCTGTCCGGCCCGGTGAATGCCGTTGCGCCCCAACCGGTCCGCAACAGCGAATACACCAGCACGCTGGCTCGGGTGGTGCGCCGGCCGGCGGTTTTGCCGGTGCCCCCGCTGGGCCCGCGGGTCCTGCTCGGTGAGCAGGGCGCCCGCGAACTGGCCCTGGCCAATCAGCGGGTGAGTCCCGCGCGACTGGTCGCGGCCGGACACCAATTCCGCCGGCCCGACCTCGAGTCGGCCCTGCGCCACCTACTCGGCCGCAGCCAACAGGATTAAAGCGCCGGCTGATCTTGTCGATCCCTTGCGCAGCGCGCCGAGCGTCACGCTGGGGTGACGTTGGGCGTCGAATGCCACACTCGCGTGACGCTCGGTGGAGATCTTCGACCGATTCGAGCGGCAGTCGCTTACGGGACCTGTCTGGTGGTGACCGGGCCACGCGACAGGTTGCGCATGATGGCGGTGCGGAAGGAACGCGGCCGCAGGACCGGACTCGGTGTGCCCGTATCGTGCACCAGACCGTCGATCAGTTCTTCCAGCGCTTCCAGTGCAGACCGGCGCGGTGACCACTCCAGCTCACGGCGGGCCCGCTCGGTACTGAGCAGCGGTGCCGCGAAGGCCATGTCGAACCAGCCGCGGTCGATTGGCTGCAGTCGCGCCAGCCAGGACGCCTGTACCAGCGGCCCAAGCAGCGCCGCAGGAACGTGAATGGGCTTGGCGCCGAGGATCTTGGCGACATCGTCGCGAGTCACCGGCGGTTCGGCGGCGAGATTGAACGGCCCCAGGGCGCGTCTCTCGATCACCCGCACGCAGGCGTCTGCGACGTCGTCGGCGTGGATCATGGACACGGTCAGCGAGCGGTCCACCGGCAGCACCGGTAGCCAGCGCAACCATGCCGGATCGATGTAAGCAGGCAGCGTGTATCGCCGTAGACCGGCCGCGGCCTTGCGCTGCAGGATCAGGCCGGGCCGCAGCCGAGTGATGCCGACGCCATCGGGATGCTTACCCTCGTAGTCGTCGAGCAGCTTCTCCGCCGCGGCCTTGGACCTGCTGTAGACCGAGGTGCCCAGCCCGTCCGTCGACCATGACTCGTCGACCTTCTCCCCGTACCGCCCGGCCGCGTAGGTGCCCAGCGAGGACATGTGCACCAGGTGCGGCACGTCCGCACTGTGGGCAGCACGCAGGACCGCCGAAGTCCCGCGGATGCCGACGTCGTACAGATAACGGATGTTGCGGGTGGGCTGGAACCCCCAGGCCAGGTGCACGACGCAATCGGCCTCGCGAAAAATGTTGTGCAGCTTGCCTTCCGCGCCGTCCTCTACGACATCAAGCTGATGCCAGTCCGCACGCCGGTACACGTCTTCTTGCGGCGGCTCACGGCGAGCGATACCGACGATCTCGTACTCGGCGTCGTCGTCCCCGAGCCGCTGCAGCACCGCCGTGCCCAGATTGCCGCTGGCACCGGTGACGACGATCCGTTTGGTCACTGGGCGTCGCCCGAATCGTCTGCGTCGCGCCCGTCGCGGCTGCGCGCGTATGCACTCGCCCGCAGATCGGCCAGCCACCCGGGATACAGCTTGACCCCGGGAGCGGTGTTGAGCACCGGGTCGAACGAGACATCCTCGCCCGGTCCCAGGTCCACCACCCGGTCCAGCCTCATTCGGGCCAGCTTCTCGAAATCGGCACTGCCGCGGGCCTGTTCGATCGCTACTTCCACGCCGCCGTGGCTGATTCGCTCGCGCACGTTGTCGAGCGATACACCGGTTCCGTCGATCGGGGTTTCGATGCGGGCCCGCAGCCACCACTTGTTTCCGCCGTAGTTCAGCGGCATCAGCGTGGTCAAGTTCGGTCCGCTCCAAGATGTGACCGGACGCAGCGCAAGCGCCCGGGTCAGGATCCCCGAACCGGCGGAGACCAGCAGAACGTCCCAGGGTTGGGACTGCGCGGGTCCCGACGGCACTCTGATCGCCAGGCCGATGAAGTCCGGCAACGCCGCGGGGGTGCCGGTCGCCTTGGAAAACCGGGCAACCACATCGGACGACGGGATCGGCAATCCCCTGTCCTTCGGAGCGATCCGCTCGATCGAACCCTCTGCCACCACGCCGATCGGATGGAAGAACCTTTTGCCGCGGATTGCTGAACCCCACTGGAAGGGCAAAGCGACCAGATCTGAAACCTTCACCGGCGCCGGGTTCCCGTTCTGCGAGCCAGAAAACACCTAGCTCAGCCGCGGGGACGCGCAATGCTGACCAGACGGACCGCCTGCTGCTGGGCAGACAGCGCCCGGGCGGTACCCGCTCAAACCGCACCTCGGAGTGGCGACCCACAGGATCATTCAGTAAATTAACGATTAATTAAGTGAAGATAGTTCCCGCGGTGGGTACTACTCGGGTCGGTGGTTTGTTTTCGTTTGGAGGGGGTAGACGGCGTGGATCTGGGCCGTTCGGGTCAGCGGTTGACCCATTCGCTGACACAAATTCCGAGGGGGGCTTCGGTGGGGGCTGTGCACGAGTTTCCGAGGGTCCGCCTCGGTGCCCCGCGGGCAAGTGCTGCTTATCTGACCTCCCCAGACCAATTCGACTCATGGCGAGAGGGCTTGCGACGCTCGGTGCTGGCCGAGATCGCAGAGTTCGTTTCCGCCCGTTGCGCCGACGAGTTGCTGGACTGTGGCGTGGACGTGGCCGGAGAGATCCTGCTGAAGTTCGTCGAAGGCGGTAAGTGCTTGCGGTCTACCTTCATGTACCTGGGGTGGATGTGCGGCGCGCCACCGAGCGACGCTGCCCTGTCCGCGACCGCCAGTTTGGAATTGCTGCACACCTTCGCCCTGCTCCAAGACGACGTGATGGACGATTCGCCGTCGCGCCGCGGGCGTCCCGCCGCACACGTGCAGTTCGCCGACTGGCATCGGCGGCACGGCATGTCGGGCTCCTCGCGCCGGTTCGGGGAATCAGCCGCGATCCTGCTTGGTGACCTCTGCCTGATCTGGGCCGAGCAGCTACTGCGCAACTGCGGCCTCAAACCGCATCAGCTACAGCGGGCCTGGCCCCGGTACGACGCCATGCGCACCGAGCTAGCGGTGGGTCAATTCGCTGATCTCACACTGGATTTGCGAAATCTGCCGACGCTAGAGGCGGTGCTCGGGGTGGCCCGGATGAAGTCGGGCAACTACACCGTCCGCCGGCCGCTGGAGATCGGTGCGGCGATGGCGGGTTGCGACGAGTCCACGCTGTCTCGGCTCGGGAACTACGGGTCCGCGGTCGGCGAGGCCTTCCAGCTCCGCGACGACATCTTGGGCATCTTCGGCTCACCGGCGGCCACCGGCAAGCCCAACGGTGGAGACCTGCTAGAGCGCAAGGCCACCAGCGTGGTGGTCGCCGCCTACGAAATGGCCGACGCGTCGACTCGGCGCGAATTCGGCGAATTGATCACCGCCGAGACGCTCGACGATGACGCACTCGACCACTGGCGCGGCCTGATCTTCGCCACCGGCGCGGTGCAGTGGATCGAGGAGCTCATCACCGAGCGGGTGGACATCGCGCAAAAAGCGTTGGAAGCCAGCGGAATCGACATGGTGATCAAGGCCGCGCTGGCGGATATGGCGGGCGTATGCACTCGGCGCGCCGCATGAACGCGGGGGTGTGGCACTGATGCGCACGGTGCAGGGCAGAAGCGATCACGTTGTGGTTGTCGGCGCCGGATTTGCTGGGCTCGCCGCGGCGTTGCACCTGGCCGGCCGCGGTCGCGAGGTCACCGTGGTGGAACGGGAACCGTGGCCGGGCGGACGTGCGGGTCGCCGTGACATCAACGGTTACTCCATCGACACCGGTCCCACGGTGCTGACCATGCCTGACCTCATCGACGAGGCGTTCGCCGCCGTCGGTGAGACATCCAGTCAGCGCATGGAGTTGTTGCCGGTTGAACCGGCCTACCGGGCGATGTTCGCCGACGGCAGCAGCATCGACGTCCACACCGACGCCGACCGAATGGCCGAAGCGGTAAGGGAATTCAGTGGAGCGCAGGAGGCCGCCGGCTACCGAGAGCTGCGCAACTGGCTGGCCCGGCTCTACCGCACCGAGTTCGACGGCTTCATCGCGTCGAACTTCGACTCGCCGCTGTCGATGCTCACCCCGCAGTTGGGCCGGCTCGCTGCCATCGGCGGGTTCCGGCGCTGGGACACGATGGTCCGGCGTTACATCGGCGATCCGCGGCTGCGGCGGGTCTTCACTTTCCAGTCCCTCTACGCAGGAGTCGCCCCGCAGCACGCCCTGGCGGTCTACGCGGTGATCGCCTACATGGACACCGTGTCGGGGGTGTTCTTTCCGCGCGGCGGCGTCCGGGCGCTGCCCGATGCGCTGGCGGCGGCGGCCGAAGACGCCGGCGTGCGGTTCCGCTACCGATCCACCGTCACCGCCCTGGAGCGCGACGGCGCACGGATCACCGCCGTGGTCACCGCGGACGGCCAGCGCGTCGGCTGCGACGCGGTGGTGTTGAGCACCGAGCTACCACGCACCTACGAACTGCTGGGCCGGCGACCGAGGCGGCCATTGCGGATGCGTGCCGCGCCCTCGGCGGTGGTGCTGCACGCCGGCTGCCGGGCCGCGACGCAACCGCAGGCGCACCACACCATCCTGTTCGGCGATGCGTGGGAGCACACCTTCACCGACATCATCCGCGACGGGCAGCTCATGCGGGATCCCTCGTTGCTCGTGACGCGCCCCACGGCTGGGGACCCCAGCCTTGCTCCGGCGGGCCGTGACCTGCTCTATGTGCTGGCGCCGGCACCCAACCTGTCGCGCCGCCAAATCGACTGGTCCACCACCACTGAGCCGTACACCCAGACGATGATCGAAGCGGTCCAGGATCGCCTGCTGCCCGGCTTGGGTGACGACGTCGAAGTGCTGCACGTGGACACTCCCGCCGACTGGGCCCGCCAGGGGATGGCCGCCGGCAGCCCGTTTGCGCTGGCGCACACCTTCGCCCAGACCGGGCCGTTCCGGCCGGCGAACATGGTGCGCGGCATCGAGAACGCCGTATTGACCGGCTCGTCCACCGTCCCGGGTGTGGGGGTGCCGACCACGCTCATATCGGGCCGGCTGGCCGCCGACCGCATCACCGGAGCGGTGGACCGGTCCGCCACCCGTATCGATATGAAAGCCCGACTGCCATGATCCGCACCGAACTTGACGCCGCCGGCATTGACGACCCGCGGTTGCGCACCGCGTATCGCCGCTGCCGCAAGATCGCGGCGGAACACGGTCGCACGTACTTCCTGGCCACCAGGTTGCTCGCCCCCGACCAGCGTCCGGCCGTTCATGCCCTGTATGCGTTCGCCCGGCACGCCGACGACATCCTCGATGAGCTCGACCCGAGTCTGGACGTCGACGACCGGGCGAATCGACTGCAGGAGTTGTCCGATCGGTTCTTCGCCGGCGGAGCACATTTCGACGAGCCGGTGCTGGCGGCGGTCCATCACACCATCTCGCGTTATTGCATTGCGGGCGACCTGTTCGAGGATTTCCTTACCTCGATGCGGATGGACCTCACCGTCACCGACTATCCGGACCGGATCGCGCTCAACCGGTACATGCGTGGCTCGGCGGAAGTCATTGGACTGCAGATGCTTCCAGTGCTGGGTACCGTCGGAGACACGGAGGAAGCGGCGCCGTATGCCGCCGCACTGGGCCGCGCGTTCCAGCTCACCAATTTCCTGCGGGACATCGACGAGGACCTGTTGCGCAATCGCATCTATCTGCCGGCCGATGAACTCGCGGCCTACGGCGTCGACCGGGAGCTGCTGATGTGGTGTCACACTCATCGCCGCACCGACGCCAGGGTCCGCAACGCGCTGGCCGCTCAGCACGAAACGGTCAGGGAGATCTATCGTTTCGCCGCCGACGGGATCTCTTTGTTGGCACCGCGGTCACGGCCCTGCGTGGCAACCGCGCTGACCCTGTACTCGGAGATCCTGGATTGCATTGAGAGCAGCGACTTCTCGGTGTTCAGTCAACGCGCCACGGTGGGGACCACGCGCCGTCTGCAGGTGGCCGGTGGTGCGTTGTTCCGATCATGGCGGGTCCGCCGACAGGCTGGCGCGGCGTGAACGATCGCTGGCAGTATTTGATTGTGCTCGGCTTGTGCTTGGCAATCACAGCTCCGTTGGAGATCTTCGGCAACGGGGTCTACCGCCAGGCTCGTCGGGCCCTTCGGGCGCTGCTACCGGTCGCGGCGATATTCCTGGTGTGGGACGCGGTGGCGATCGCAGCCAAGGTATGGACCTACGACGGAAATTATCTGACCGGCATCGAGATTCCCCCGCACATACCCATCGAAGAAGTGCTGTTCTTCGTGGTGATCCCGGTGTGCGGGCTGCTGACCTACAACGCAGTGAGCACGATTCTGGACTGGAGCAGACGGCGATGACCGGGCTTGGATACACGCTACCCGCGGTGATCGCCGTGCTGGCCGTGTGCGCGCTGGAGTTCGCCGTGCTGCACACCGGGCTGTTCCGGCGGCCGGCTTATTGGCTGTCCATGGTCATTGTGCTGGGTTTCCAAATTCCCGTCGACGGTTGGCTGACCAAGCTCAGCGCGCCCATCGTCATCTACAACGAGCGGCACACCAGCGGCCTGCGGTTCCCGTTCGACATTCCCGTCGAAGACTTCCTGTTCGGCTTCGCCCTGGTCACCGGGGTGCTGCTGGGATGGGAGCGCCAGCGTGTGGGCAGGTCGGCATGAAGAAGTCCGGTCTTGCCCGCAGTGACGTGCCGGAAGCGTTTGACGTAGGCGCCGACGCCTACGACCAGTTGGTGGGCGCCAATCCGGGCTACCACGCCAACCTGCGGCTATCGGTGTCACGGATGGACCTTCCAGATCGCGGCCGCGGCCTGCGGCTGCTCGACGCCGGCTGCGGCACTGGCGCATCGACCGCGGCGCTGGTGCAGGCGGCGCCGGAGGCGGAGATCGTCGCCGTCGACGCGGCGGCCGGCATGCTGCATGCGGCGCAGGCGAAATCGTGGCCGGAGTCGGTCCGATTCGTGCACACCCGCATCGAGGATCTGCACGAACACGGCATCACCGGACCGTTCGACGGCATCCTGGCGGCATATCTGCTGCGCAACCTCGCGAATCCGGACGCCCAGCTGCGCACCTTCACGACGCTGCTGCGGCCGGGCGCGACACTGGCCGTGCATGAGTACTCCGTTCGCGATTCGCCTGTCGCGCAGCGCATCTGGCACGGGGTGTGCTGGGGCATCATCATTCCCGCCGGATGGTGGCGGACCCGCAGCACCACCTTGTACCGGCACCTGTGGCGCAGTGTGCTGTCCTTCGACGGAGCCGCTCGTTTCCGCCAACGGATGATTGATGCCGGCTTCACCGACGTGCGCAGCGAGACGGTGCCGGGTTGGGAACGCAACATCGTGCACACCTTCATCGGCCGTGCGCCCGAGGCGCCCGTAGGGCCTGAGGGGAAAGCATCACCATGACCGACCGCCGACGGCACCGACTGCCGGCCTCGCCGGGTTTGGCCGATACCACCGCACTGTCCTCGCCGCCGCGGGTGGTGGTGGTCGGCGCCGGCATCGCCGGTCTGGCGGCCGCCGCCGGCCTCGCCGAGCGGGGTGTCGCAGTCGATGTCGTGGAGAAGGAACGCTATCTCGGCGGACGGGTCGGCGGCTGGACCGAGCGGCATGACGGCGCCGAGCTCGCGATGAACCGCGGATTTCACGCATTCTTCCGCCAGTACTACAACCTGCGAAACCTGTTGCGCCGCGTCGATCCGCAGCTGCGGATGCTGACCCCTGTCACCGACTACCCGTTGATCGATGGCGCGGGCCGGCGCGACAGTTTCCGGGGGCTGCCCCGAACCCCACCGCTGAATGCGCTGGCGTTCGCCTTGCGCAGCCCGACCTTCCGACTCTCCGATCTGGTGCGCATCGACGCCAAAGCCGCCGCGCCGCTGGCCGCGGTGTCGGTGCCCGACATCTACCACCAGCTGGACCATGTGGACGCAGAGACCTTCCTGAAAAGCATCAATTTCCCGGAGTCCGCGCGTCATCTCGCCTTCGAGGTGTTCAGTCGCAGCTTCTTCGCCGAGCCGTCGCAGCTGTCAGCCGGTGAGCTCGCGACAATGTTCCATATCTATTTCCTGGGCTCCAGCGAAGGGCTGATCTTCGATGTGGCGAACGCGAATTTCAATGAGAGCCTGTGGAATCCGCTACGCGACTATCTCGGTGATCGTGGCGTCACGTTCCGCATCGGCGCCCCGGTGCAGCGGATCGACCCGGCTGGCTCGACCGGCTTTCGGGTGCAGATCGAGGACGGTGACCTTATCGAGACGGACGCCGTGGTGCTTGCCGTCGACGTCGGTGGACTGCAGCGCATCGTGGCGGCGTCGCCCGGACTCGGCAACGATTCCTGGCGCGGCCAGATAGGACGCTTGCGCACCGCTCCGCCGTTTTTGGTACACCGCCTGTGGCTCGACCGTCCCGTCGACCAGACCCGCGCCCCCTTCCTCGGGACCGCGGATCATCAACCGCTGGACAACATCAGCGTGCTCGAGCGCTATGAGCGGGAGGCCGCCGTATGGGCCGCCCACAGCGGCGGATCGGTGGTCGAGTTGCATTCCTACGCAATGGATTCCAGCACAACGAGTGACGACGGTGTGGCGCAGCTGCACAAGCTCTACCCCGAGACCGCGGCGGCAAAGGTGATGCACCAGCGGGTGCTGCAGCGCAGCGATTGCCCACTGTTCACCCCGGGCACCTACACTCGCCGCCCCACGGTCGCCACGCCGCAGCCCGGCCTGGCGCTCGCCGGTGACGGGATCCGGGTAGACCTGCCGGTGGCATTGATGGAACGCGCGGCCACCACCGGTTGGGCTGCCGCCAATCACCTACTGGGCGGGTGGGGGGTGGCCGGCCATGACCTGTACACCGTTCCGGTTCGCGGCCGGTCCGCACTATTGCGCACACTGGCCGCGCGGCAACGGCAGGTGCGGCGATGAGCGGGATCGACCGGATCCGTCGTCGGTGGCCGAAAGACTGGCCATTGCAGGTGGTTTCACCCGAGATATGGTCCAAGCAACGACCGACCTACGGTCAGGCCCAGCCGGCGATCATCGACGCGGCCCTGGATCGATCCCAGCGCCGGCCCACCGGCAACTGGTATGTCTTCGCGGCCAGCCGCCACGTGCGTACCGGCCGCCCGTTCGGCACCCGCGTCGCGGGCGTCGAACTGGTCGCCTGGCGGGACCGGCTTGGGCAACTGCGGGTCGGTCCGGGAGCGTGCCCACACCTCGGCGCTGACCTGGCCACCGGCATCGTCTCCGACGGCATCCTGTGGTGCCGTTGGCACGGTTTGGCGCTCGACGGCAAGAAATGCAAGCTCGGGTGGGCCCCGCTGCCCAGTTATGACGACGGCGTGCTGGCGTGGGTGCGACTCGATTCGGCCGGGGGCGAGACGCCCCTGGATACGCCCGTGCTGCCCGAGCGGCCGACCGCCGACACCCTGGCGGCCGTCACGCGTGTTGAAGGCGTCTGCGAGCCGTGCGACGTGATCGCCAACCGCCTCGACCCATGGCACGGCAGCTGGTTTCACCCGTATTCGTTCGCGCGGCTCGAGGTGCTCACCACACCCACCGAGGAGGACGACCGCTTCGTCGTCTCGGTGACCTTCCGCGTCGGCCGGCTGGGCGTTCCCACGATCGCGGAGTTCACCTGTCCGGAAGCACGCACCATCGTGATGCGCATCGTCGAGGGCGAAGGCGCCGGGAGCGTGGTCGAAACCCACGCGACCCCGATCGGTCCGGGACCCGACGGCCGGCCCCGCGTCGCCGTCATCGAAGCCGTCGTCGCGCAGTCCCCGCGGCCCGGATTCAAAATGGCGCTCAATGCCGCTGCGCTGATCACACCGCTGATGCGCCATGCCGCCCACCGACTGTGGCGGGACGACATGGACTACGCCGAACGCCGTTACGCAGTGCGAGCGGGCACTACTTCGCCGCAAAACTGAGCAGGCCCGGTTGAACTGGGGGGCGTGGCTGGTGCAGCAGCCGTGCGGTGCACCCGGTATCAGGTGTAACTGACTTCCCGAGATCATCTGGTGTATTCGCTTCCCTGAGCCCTCGAACGCAACCGTGGCGTCACTCATCGAGGTTTGTCGCATGCGAGATGTCTGCGCAGCTAAATGGTCGTGTGCGCCGGGTCGCGAACGCTGCGCGCTAGTGTGAATCAGCGATGAGGAAGGCATATTCCACCGTGGTCGTCGCGACCGCAGGCGCGCACCTGGCGTATCTGGTCTATCTGCCCAGCGGCGGCTTTCTGGCACTGCGCTGGCGGCGCACACTCTGGGTGCACGTGCTTAGCGTGTGCTGGGGCGTCGGCGTGGTGGGACTGCGATTGCAGTGTCCGCTGACCTCGCTGGAGGCGTGGGCGCGACAGCGCGCCGGAATGGCTCCCCTGCCCGAAACCGGATTCATCGGTCGATATGTCGGCGGTGTCCTGCTTCCCACCGAGAGCATCGGAACCGCGCAGAAACTCGCCTTTTCCGCCGCCGCGGCGTCCTGGCTGGCGCTGGCGGTTCAGCGACGCAAAGCGGGGTATCCGATTAGTTAAGGAACTTAACGGATGAAAGAGACGCACGGTGACCGAGAAGAATTTCAGCAAGGGCGACAGTGTCGAGTGGCAGAGCCACGGCAATACGGTGCGAGGCAAGGTCGAGCGCAAGATCACCTCGGACACCGAGGCAGCGGGCCGCACGGTGCGGGCATCCAAGGACGAACCGCAATACCAAGTGCGCAGTGACAAGACGGGCAAGGACGCCGTCCACAAGCCGAGCGCGCTCAAGCGTTCCGACAAGTAGGTCAGACATGGCCACCAAGGATCGCGACACCACCTGGAAAGAGTTCAGACAAACCGTCAACATGACCGCCCGCGAACTCGAGAAATGGCTCAAGACAGAGCAATCGCAAAGTGTCGGTCAAAAGCGCGGAGGCAAGGAATCCACCGGTCATGCCAGCGGCCGGCGCATCGTGACGATTCTGGGCACCAAACGCGCCGATCTTGACGACGACGATTACGCGCACATGCGCAAGGTCGTTGGCTACGCGAAACGGCATCTCAAGCAACGACCCAGCGGCGATATCGACGAGTCGGCGTGGCGCTATTCGCTGATGAACTGGGGTCACGACCCGGTGAAGTCATAGTTCCCAGGGGTAGCCACGTTCCGCCGGCGGCAGGAAACGACCCGGCACGCCGTATCCTGTGTGTCTGATGAAGGATGCGCATAGGTGAATAAGCGGCGAACAACCGAGACCTCGCCTGGCCGAGCCGAGCTCGAAAGACAGCTCTCGGCCGATATCCGCGCGATCACCGCGCAGTCCGACCGCGTCGGGCGCCACTTCGCCCGGCTCAACAACGTGAGCAGCAACGACTTTCATGCCCTGCTGCACATCATGGTGGCCGAGACCGCCGGCAAACCGTTGACTCTGGCTCAGCTACGCGAACGAATGGACGTCTCTCCCCCGGCGATCACTTACCTTGTCGATCGGATGATCGAGTCCGGACACATCCGGCGCGAGCCCGACCCGGAAGACCGGCGTAAGTGGCTGCTGCGCTACGAGAGTCGCGGCATGTCGCTGGCCCACGACTTCTTCCGGCCGTTGGGCAGCCACATGAGTTCGGCGATGTCCGAGCTGACCGATGCCGATCTCGTTGCAGCCCATCGGGTTTTCCTCGCCATGCTCACGGCGATGTCGACGTTCGAGGACGAACTGCACGCCCCCGAGGAGTCACCACAGCTTGGGCGAAGCGCTCCGACCCCGCGCCGGCGGCAGGGAACGGCTCGGTCCAGCGCTCGTTGACAGCAATCGCTGTTCGATCAGTTCCGCACCACGCGCCACGCCACCGGTGGCGGCGAAGCCCGTCGCGACCCGTCTTGCCCCGTCGGCCATTCGGGCCGCCCGCAGGACCGCGTCCCGCAGGCGCGCCGGTGTGAGGCGCTTGGCAGGCAAGCGGGTGCCGCAACCGGCTACTTGCACTCGCCGGGCGACCTCGGCCTGATCGCGGGCAAAGGGCACTACGCAGACCGGAATGCCGCGATCGAGCGCCTTCACCGTGGTCCCCATGCCCCCGTGCGTGACAACGCAGACGGCACGGTCCAGCACCGGGCCGTGCGGCACAAACCGGCAGACGCTGGCATTGGACGGTTGCGGTAGTCCGGTCGGGACGCCGGCCGGAAAGGTCGCCACCACGTGCACCGGCTCGTCGGCCAGCGCACGCAATGCGACGCTGCCCAGGTTCGCATCGGCCTGCGGGATGGACGAGGTGTTGACCAACACCACGGGGCCCTCGATCGCATCCAGCCAGCGCGGCGCCGCATCGGCGGTCGGCTCAAACACACACGCCCCGATGAACTGCACCAGGTCTCCCCAGTCCGGGTGCGGATATTCGAACGGCTCACCGCCCACCGCCAGCAACAGCGGAGCCCGCCGCATCAGCGCGTCCACGGAATCGATCGGTGAGACGCCCAGGTCGGCACGAACGGCGTTGATCCGGGGCGCCATCGGCCGATCGAACAGATGGCTCACGAACGGGCGCATCACCGCGTCGCGCACCGCACCCGTGATACCTGGCAGCGGCCGCAGACCCGGGCCGAAGGGCGGTGCGTTCCGCGAGCGCAGGTAAGGGGTGAACGGCGAGAACACCAGCCACGGCCGGTTGTCCGCCTCGGCCGCCGAGATCGCCCCCCAGCAGTTCGCATCGACGATGACCACATCCGGCTGAACGCGTGCGATCGCCCGCCGCAGGTCTTCGACCTCGAGGACAGCGCGCCTGCAGAGCACGTCTATCGACCGCTCCAAGACACCGAAGGCGTTGCGCGCCAACCAGTCCTGTCCGTCGATCGCCTCGATCCGCGGATCGATCGCCTCGGCGTGCACACCGACGGCCCGCATGCCGGGGACCTGGCCGGCCATTGTCCGCAAATGGACCTCGTTACCGCGTTGCATCAGCTCGACCAATAATGCGCCGAGCGGGAGCAGGTGCCCCAGTGCCGGCGATCCGTAAGCCAGAATTACCGCCATCCGCGCGTACCTACGTGATTGGTGCCACGCCCAGATTGCGCAGCGCGGCCAGATCGGCGGCACCGCAACCGTGCAGGCAGATCCGAAGTTCATCGATGAAGTTCTGCAGCCACGCCGCGGCCGCAGCGGCGGACTCGATCCCGGGCGCCAGCAGCGGCCGGGCCACCGCAACCACATCTGCGCCCAGCGCCAGCGCCTTGGCCGCATCCATGCCGGTCCGGATTCCGCCGGAGGCGACCAGCGGGAGTCTAGGGAGCGCCGCACGCGCCTCCTGTAGAGCCTGCGCAGTGGGGATCCCCCAGTCAGCCAGGTCGGGGTAGCGCACCTCGCCGTAACGCACCAACTGCTCGACGCGTGACCACGATGTGCCGCCGGCCCCGGCCACGTCGATCGCGGCGACGGGCGGTTCGTCGGTGAACCGCAGCAGTTCGCCGACGGCTCGCGCACCGATCCCGTGTCCAACCTCCTTGAGCAAGACCGGGTAATCCAACAGCGCGGTCACGTCGTGCAACCGGTCCAGCGAACCGGCGAAATTCGTGTCGCCGTTGTGCTGCATAGCCTCTTGCAACGGGTTGGTATGCACTGCAAGGGCATTCGCGCCGACGCGGTCGAGAGCCTGGACGATGTCGGGCAGCGCGTCCTTGGTGAACTGACTCAGCCCGATGTTGCCGAACAGCAGCACGTCGGGCGCCAGATCTCGCACGGCAAAGCTGGCGGCCGCCCGCTCACCCAACGCACTGTCGAGCATGACACGCTGCGATCCCAGCATCATTCCGATACCCAGGGTTTGCGCCGCGGCGGCCAGGTTGCGGTTGATGGTGCCGGACAGCTCCGCACCCCCGGTCATGGCCCCTACCAGCACAGGCGCTTGTAGCCGCGCGCCGAGGAACTCGACGGACAGGTCAATGTCGTCCAGGTTGGTTTGAGTCAGCGCGTTGAACGGCAGCCGGTATCGGTCCAACCCGGTGGTAACGCTTCGATAGTCGACGTCGTCGTACCGGCACACGTCGATGTGCCGACGTTTGCGGGCCGCCATCTCGCGTCGTTCGGTCGTCATGAGTTCTGGTTGGCGGGTGCGACGGGAACGGCGATTTCATTGCGGCGCAACGGCGGAAGGGTCCACGGGGGATCGTAGAACCAGGCGGCCGGCGTATCGGTCATCTCGAATCCGAACTCTTTCAGTGTCTGCACCAGCTTGTCGGTCTGCCTGGCAACCTCGTGGGGTCCGGCGTTGCCGGCAAATCGCCGGACGGCAATCGTCTGCGGCGGCACGGCGACCAACCTGATCTCACCGTCGTCGGGTTCGGGTAACATTTCCAACGTTTTGTCGGCAGGCATGAAGAAACGGATCACCCAATTGTCGCGGGCTGACTGCTGTGCGACCGGAGCCGTCATCGCGATCTTCTGACGGGACCCGTTGGCGCCGAAGATGTAGCGGGCAAGTCGACGGAAGCCGACTTCGCGTGCGGACTGCTCGGCGGCCGCCACCGTGGTTTCCGCCGCACTCCGCGCGTCATAGCGGCGGATTTCCACGGCTCGCGTCAGGCTTTCAGTGCGGTAGGCAGGTTCCTCGGTTCCGCCGCGATAACCGACGACCGTTCCCGCCGCGGCCACGACCCGGCGGCTCCAACTCACCAGCTTGGTCACCACCGCTGCCTCACCCCATTCGATGCCATCGTGTTGTACTACCCAGAACTGCGCCGAATAGGCAGTTGGACGGCTGGACGCACAGCCATACTGACCACGCTACGCGATCCTGGCGATATTGTTAATTTATTGAACGGTTAATAGATTTAAGTTACAGTTGGCCTGGCGCAGACACGGCGAGCGCGATGGCCTCGGGCCCACCGCGATCCGGGCGGCACTTGAGTGCCCCGCCCGCCAGCTGTCTCTGCGCCGTATTCCCTTGTCTAACTCGGTAATTCAGTCGCATTCGCGTGGACTATCCAGCAAGCGAAGAAGCGCACCGGTCGGCCCGCGAACGGGCTAAGCTAAGAGCAGTTGAGTTAACAGCTGCTGCCAAACGCATCACAAAATAGACGGGCACCTCACATGGATGCTGTTAATTCCTCTGGGCAAACCGAGCCCCGCTACCGCTACGCCATCGACTGCGGCAGAGCTCAGATCTTCATCTACGCACGCAGCCTTGCCACCGTGCTGCGGGTGGACGGCGAGATTGACGGCTGCAATGCCGACCGAGTGGCGGCGGAGATCCGCCGTTTCGGCAGAGTCAAAGCACCCATGATTCTGGATCTGAGTCATCTGGAGTTCATGGGTATGGAAGGTTTCCAGGCGCTCCTCGCGCTCAACCACGAGCATCGCGCGGCGGGGTTTTACTGCACTGTCGTCGTGGGATCGGCAATGCGCCCGGTGCTGCGCATCGTCAGCGACCACGGATTGCCTTTAGTGCAATCGGTTCCAGAAGCTCTGCAGCTCATCGAGGATGCATTGGCCGGGCGCCGGCAGGTGCTGCAACGTCTCGTGCGTTAGAAACATGTTGTGACCAACTCAACCCGCCACTTTCCCTATCGCTATGAACGACGGCTGGCGCCGCTGTGGTTGCCCTTCCGTTGGGGCGGCAACCAGGGGGTGACAATCACCGCCGATGGTCGCTTGATTGCCAGGTATGGCCCCCTGCGCGCGGAAGCTCAGCTCTCCCAGGTGGCCGACGCGCACATAACAGGACCCTTTCGCTGGTGGACCGCGGTCGGCCCGCGGCTGTCGTTCGTCGACGACGGACTCACGTTCGGCACCAACGCTCAGGCCGGCGTATGCATCCACTTCGAGCCGCCCATTCGCCGAGTGATCGGGCTCAAAGACCACTCCGCGCTCACGGTCACCGTTGCCGACCCGGAAGGCCTACTCAAGGCACTCAAACCCGAGGCGGCAAAAGGCTAGTCATGATCGATGCTTTTCGTGCCGACCTCAGGATGCAGTCGGTCCCAGCTCGGTTTGAAACCGGCGCATCGCGTCAATCAGGGCGCTGAAGACGCGGTGCCCCGCTTCGAGGTCGGCATCGGGCAGATCGTGCAGCGCCGCACGGGTGTGTTGGCCCAGCGGGGTGAAGAAGGAACGCGCGGTCGCCAGACCGGGCTCGGAGTGGCGCAGGATGACCTTGCGGCGGTCTTCGGGATGAGAGTCACGACGAATATGACCGGACTCGATCAGTCGGTCCACCAGGTAGGTAATGGCGGCCCCGGACAAGCCCATGCGCTGGCTGAGGTCACCCGAGGTCATCGGACGGCCGGCCGTTTCGGCAACCATGATGTGGAGTAGGGCACGAAAGTCGGTGGGCCGCACGTCTTGTGACAGCGCGAACAGCCGGCCGATCTGGTCGGACTCGGTCGACATCTCCCGCAGATCCGCCGAAATCAGCGATTCCAGCGCGTCGCGGCCGTGGGCCTGCTCGTCGGGACTCATTGCGTGATCAGCATAACTTGATCGGCGCTTCATTTCAGTTGATTAATCTTTAAATGACTGAAATGCTTGAGTGGTGGCGTGGGAGGGATTCGCCGCGACGCTGACGGGGCGACGTTCATGGCTTTTGGCACTGGTTGTTTTTCTGCTGGCGAGCGGTTTCATGGTGTTGATCGGCGGGAACGCCGCTGCAACCGAAGCTCCGCTTGCGGTGCCCACCGAATCTGATTCCGCGAAGGTCGAGAAGTTGTCCGCGCAGTTCCCCGGCGGCGACCGGGTACCACTGATCGTGGTGGTGAGCAGCCAGAGTGGCGTCGACGCCGGGGCGCTGGGCCGTGCCGCCGAAGCGGCGCGCGACCGGATGCTTGCGGTAGCGCAGACCGCTGCCCCAGCGGTGCCCGCCTCGGTATCGGCCGACGGCAAGGCGGCGACCGCGGTGGTGCCGATCAAGGCCAGCCTGTCCGGCCTGAAGCTCACGGATGCCGTGTCAGACCTGCGTGCCGCCGCCAACGACGGCCTACCGCCCGGGATGGAAGCCCATGTCACCGGCGGCCCGGCATTCGGCGCCGACATAGCCAACGCGTTCACCAACGCCAACATCACCCTGTTGGTGGCGACGGCCTCAGTGGTCGCCCTATTGCTGATCGCCACCTACCGGTCCCCCGTGCTGTGGTTGGTGCCGCTGCTGGTGATCGGGTTCGCCGATCGGGTCGCCAGTTCGGTGGGCACCGCGGTGGCATCGCTCACCGGCCTGAGCTTCGACGGGTCCACTGCGGGCATCACCAGTGTGTTGGTGTTCGGCGCCGGCACCAACTACGCGCTGTTGCTGATTTCGCGCTACCGCCAAGAACTTCGGCGTCACGACGACCACCGTGCCGCCCTGCGGCGCGCGGTGCGCATGGCGGGCCCGGCGATCGTTGCCAGCAACGCCACGGTGGTGCTGGCGCTGCTCACCCTCATCTTCGCAGCCACGCCGAGCACCCGAAGCCTCGGCGCGTTGGCGGCCTGTGGGCTGCTGGTTGCCGCGGTGTCGGTGCTGGTGCTGCTGCCGCCACTGCTCGCGCTGTGCGGCCGGCGGTTGTTCTGGCCCTTCGTGCCGCGGTCGGGCGACACCGAGAAGCTGGACAGCGGAGTATGGTATGCAATCGGGCAGCGGGTTGCCCGCCGGCCGGTGGTGGTCGCCTCGGTCACGATCAGTCTGCTGGTGGTGCTCGCCACCGGTCTTTTGGGGGTCCGTATCGGACTTGCCCAGACCGAGCAGTTCCGCGTGCAGGCCGACTCGGTCAGCGGATTCGACATTGTGGCGGACCACTTTCCGGCCGGGCTGGCCAACCCCACCGTCGTGGTTGCGCCCACGGCTCAATCCGCACAGGTGCAACAGGACCTCAGCTCCACCCGGGGTGTGGTCACGGCAACGCAGATAGGGCAGGCCGGCGACCTGAGCAAGTGGTCAGTGGTGATCGAAGCCCCGCCGTCATCACCGCAAGCGTTCAATACCGTTGCCGCACTGCGGAAATCAACGGCACCGACGGGCGCCATGATCGGTGGACCAGACGCACAGGCACTCGACGTGCGCGATGCCGCGATCCATGACCGCTCGTTGCTGATCCCGGCGATCCTGGCCGTCATCCTGGTTGTCCTCTATGCGCTGCTGCGCTCCGCACTGGCGCCGCCGACGCTATTGGCGGCCACCATGCTGGGGGCGTTGGCCGCCCTGGGCCTCGGTGGCTGGGCGAGCATGCGCATATTCGGTTTCCCCGCGTTGGACAACTCGGCCCCGCTGTACGCCTTCCTGTTCCTGGCCGCGCTGGGCGTCGACTATACGATCTTCCTGGTCACCCGGGCGCGCGAGGAGGCGGCCGCCCACGGGGCGCGGGACGGCATGATTCGCGCGGTGGCCGCGACCGGGGGCGTCATCACCAGCGCGGGAATCGTTCTGGCCGCGGTGTTCTGCGTGCTCGGGGTGCTGCCGCTGATCGTGATGACTCAGCTGGGCATCATCGTTGGGCTGGGCATCTTGCTCGACACCTTCGTGGTGCGGACCCTGGTGATTCCCTCGCTGTTCGCGCTCGTCGGTGACCGCATCTGGTGGCCCGCCACCGTCAGCCGTACCGAAAACCGAAGGGAGTCAACATGAACAAGGCAACAGTGGCCGCCACCGGCCTGGCGGTCGCCACCGCGGCGGGCACCGGCAGCATCGCCAGCCCGCGACACAACCCCGTCTGGTTCGCACGCATTCGTAAGCCGCGCTACCAGCCGCCCGGGGTCGTGTTCCCCGTGGTCTGGACCACCTTATACACCGACATCGCCGCAACCTCTGCGGTGACCATCGACCGCCTGCGCGCCACGGGGCGCGAGGACGAGGCGCGCAGTTACAGCATTGCCCTGGCGGTCAACCTGGTCCTGAACGCCGGTTGGAGTTGGCTCTTCTTCCGCTTTCACAAGCTGGGCGCCTCGGCGCTTGGCGCCGCGGCGCTCACGGCGAGCAGTGCCGATCTTGCCCGCCGCGCGGCCGACGCCGATCCTAAGGCCGGGGTGGCGTTGTCGCCGTATCCGCTGTGGTGTGCCTTCGCCACGGTGCTGTCCACGCACATCTGGCGTCTGAACCGCTAGGAGTCAACCATGCCGTCGCTCTTGTGGTTTCGCCGTGATCTGCGACTGCGCGACCATCCGGCCCTGGTCGCCGCGGCAGAGAGCGACCAGGACGTGCTGGCCTGCTTCGTGCTCGATCCGCGGCTCGAAGCCTCGTCGGGAGCGCGGCGGTTGCAGTTTCTCGGCGACTCGCTGCGTCAACTCAACAGCGATCTCGACGGTCGCCTGCTGGTCACCCGCGGTCGTCCCGAACAACGAATTCCACAACTTGCCAGGGCAATCGGTGCGTCATCGGTTCACATTTCGGAGGATTTCGCGCCATTTGGGCGGCGCCGCGACGAGCGGGTACGGGAAATGCTCGGTGCGGTACCGCTGGTGGCGACGGGATCGCCGTATCTGGTCTCACCGGGCCGGGTCACCAAGGACGACGACACTCCGTACAAAGTCTTCACCCCGTTCTTCAGGCGGTGGCGCGAAGTCGGCTGGCGGGCTCCGGCACAGTCCGGCGCTGAGACGGCCCGCTGGCTCGACCCGGCGGATGTGTCGGTTCAGCGGTGTGAAATACCCGACCCGGGCGCCACACTCGACCTCGCTGCCGGTGAGGAAGCGGCCCATTCGGAGTGGGAAGCCTTCGTCCACGACGCCCTGCAGCGCTACGCCGCAGACCGCAACCGGCCGGACCTGTCGGGCACCAGCCGGATGTCGGCGCACTTGAAGTTCGGCACCATTCATCCGCGGACCCTGGTTTCGGATCTGAACCTGCGGCAGCGCAGCGACGCGGCGTATCTGCGCGAGTTGGCTTTTCGCGACTTCTATGCCGCAGTCCTGCATTACTGGCCCGCCAGCGACTGGTGGAACTTCAACCGCAACTTCGACTCCATCGAAACCGACACCGACGCCGCGGCCGAACGCCGCTTCCAGGCCTGGAAAGCAGGCGAGACCGGCTATCCCATCGTCGATGCCGGGATGCGACAGCTGCGCGAAATCGGTTTCATGCACAACCGGGTCCGCATGATCGTCGCCTCGTTCCTGGTCAAAGACCTTCACCTGCCCTGGCAGTGGGGCGCACGCTGGTTCCTGGAACAGCTCGTCGACGGCGACATGGCCAACAACCAGCACGGCTGGCAATGGTGCGCGGGTTCCGGGACCGACGCCGCGCCGTATTTCCGGGTGTTCAACCCCCTCACCCAGGGCGAAAAGTTCGACCCCGCAGGCGATTACATCCGCCGTTGGGTTCCGCAGTTGCGCGACGCGCACGACCCGCATCTGCGCAAGGGCGACCGTCCGCCGGGATATCCCGAGCCGATCGTCGACCACGCCGCGCAGCGGTCCGAGGCGCTACGCCGCTACGGCAACATCGGCTGAAATCGCCGTCGCTGCGGCGACCATTTCGATTTCTGGATTTCGCCTTCGCAAAATCGCGCGGCGTGCCATTATCAGCAAACTTCAGGTCTCAACGCCAGAAAGGTGGCGATATGGCCCGCATGATTCGAACGTTGCTTGTTCCGGTTGCCGCCGCCGGCGTGATTGCTGGTGCCGGCGGGTGCCACTTCTCCTTCAACGCTGATTCATCCCACAGCGTGAGCAAGAACGATGTCGCAGCGCAGATCAAAGCGAAGATGACAGACGTGAATGGCAACAAGCCCGATTCGGTCAAGTGCCCGGGCAACCTGCCGGCCAAGGTGGGAGCGGAGTTGACCTGCGAGATGAAGATCAACGAGGTGAAATACAACGTCAAAGTCACCGTGACCAGCGTCGAGGGCAAAGACGTCAAGTTTGACATGGTCAAGCAGATGGCGAAGGATTCCTAGCCGCCTCACGCCGCCGGCGGTCAGCGGATGCGGCCCAGGGTCACGGGGTTTGGTTGGCCGCCTTCTTGCGTTCGATGTCGGCCAGCGCGGCGGCCAGTTCGGCGCGCTGGGCCGCCGACGTCTCCCAGGACAGCTTGCGGTTCTTGACCACCTTGGCCGGTGCCCCGACCGCGATCGAATAGTCCGGCACGACACCGCGGACCACGGCGTGCGAGCCCAGCACACAACCCCGTCCCACGGATGTGCCGCGCAGCACCGAAACCTTCACTCCGATCCAAGTGTCGGGTCCGATACGCACCGGCGACTTGACGATGCCCTGATCCTTGATCGGCAGCGTGATGTCGTCCATCCGGTGGTCGAAGTCGCACACGTAGCACCAGTCGGCCATCAACGCCGAGTCGCCGAGTTCGATATCCAGGTAGCAGTTGATGACGTTGTCGCGACCCAGGACCACCTTGTCGCCGAACCGCAGCGAGCCCTCGTGGGCGCGGATGGTGTTCTTGTCGCCGATGTGCACCCAGCGCCCGATCTCGAGCTGCGCCAGTTCGGGCGTGCAGTGAATCTCGACGCCCTTGCCCAGGAACACCATGCCGCGGGTGATGATGTGCGGGTTCTGCAGCTTGAACTTCAGCAACCGCCAATACCGCACCAGGTACCACGGTGTGTACGCCTTGTTGCGCAGCACCCACCTCAGCGACGCCAAGGTCAGGAACTTGGCCTGGCGCGGGTCCCGGAGTCGCCCGCCACGCCACCGGGTATGGAGCGGAGCACCCCACATGCTCGTCATGGCGAAAAGCCTACCGGCGGGCAATCGGCGTTCAGCTACGGGCGGCGGGTTACCCTCACCTGTACTTGATCGCTGCTCGATGAAGACTCGAACCAGAGAGGAAAGCGTGTTCGCGCGACGTCTCCTGGCGGCCGTTTCGGTGGCTGCGCTCACGGTTGGCATCGGTGCTTGCGGCAACACGGATTCCTGGGTGGATGCGGCGCCGGCAGAGGGCTGGCCGGCGCAGTACGGCGACGCGTCCAACAGCGGATACACCGCGGCCACGGGCGCCAGCAAGCTCAAGCTGCAGTGGACGCGCTCGACGAAAGGAACCCTGGGGTCCGGGCCCGCCTTGGGTGCCCGCGGTTATCTCGCGCTCAACGCGCAAACCCCGGCCGGCTGCTCCTTCATGCAGTGGGAGAGCGGCAATGGCCGGCAACGCTGGTGCACCCGCCTGGTCCAGGGCGGCGGCTTCGGTGGCCCGCTGTTCGACCGCTTCGACAACATCTACGTCGGGCAGCCGGGCGCGATCATCTCTTTCCCCACGACGCAGTGGACCCGCTGGCGCAAGCCGGTCATCGGCATGCCGACGACTCCGCGTTTCTTGGGTGACGGCCACCTGCTGGTGAGCACGCACCTGGGGCAGATGCTGGTGTTCGACACCCACCGCGGCGCGGTGGTCGGCACGGCCCTGGACCTGGTGGACGGTGTCGACCCCGCCGACGCGACCCGTGGGCTGGCCGACTGCGCGGCGGCCCGGCCGGGTTGCCCGGTCGCGGCGGCACCCGCGTTCTCGGAGTCCAGCGCGACCGCGGTGGTCAGCGTGTGGCAACCCGGGGCGCCGGCCGCCGGCCTGGTCGGACTCAAGTACCGCGGCGGACAACTGGCCCGGGAGTGGACCAGCGACGCCGTCACCGCCGGTGTGCTGGCCAGCCCGGTGCTGTCCGCCGACGGGGGCACGGTTTACGTGAACGGCCGCGATCAACGGCTGTGGGCCCTGCAAGCGACCGACGGCAAGGTGAAATGGTCTGCGCCGCTTGGCTTTACCGCGCAGACCCCGCCCGCGGTCACCCCACAGGGGCTGGTGGTGTCCGGCGGCGGCCCCGACACCCGTCTGGCGGCTTTCCGGGATGCCGGTAACCACGCCGATCCGGCCTGGCGACGCGACGACGTAACGCCGTTGTCGTCGGCGACGTTAGCCGGGTCCGGTGTCGGTTATGCCCTGGTTGCCCTTCCCCCGCAGAACGGCGGCCCCGGCATGTCTTTGCTTGTCTTCGACACGAAAGACGGGCATACCGTCAACAGTTATCCGCTTCCGGCGGCCACCGGAACCGCGGTCGGGGTGTCACTCGGCAAAGATCGGCGGGTGGTTGCCGTCACCGGCGACGGGCAGATCTACACCTTCGATCAGGAGTAGGCGCTACACGGCCAGCGGCGGGAGCGAGCTGCGCGGCACCTGGACCTGAGTGGCACCGGCGAACGACGGCAGCAGCTCGCCCTGGGCGAAGTAGAAGATCAGCGCATCGTCGGTGATGGCGAAGTTCTGGTAGTTGGTCGGGTCGTGGCCCGCCCCCGGGGAGATCGCCACGCCCAGCCCGCTCTGGTGTTCCAGTTCGCGCTGCACGATCGGATAGATGGTGTCCAGTGGGTTGGTGTTCGGCGCAAACAGATTGTCGAAGGTGATGGGCTGCTTGCTGGCCAAGTTGTAATTGAAGGCCTTGTACCAGTTGGATGGGCGAGCCCCGCCGAGGTCCTGGAAGAACTTGAGCACCACGCTGCGGGTGCGCGGTGGTTGCCCAGAGGTGTGTTGTTCGTTGGTGGCGTCCATCTGGTAGGGCTGGTCACGCCGTCCTGATCCCTGTGCCACGTTGACGAACCCGTCACGGTTCTGGGTGATGTAGTCGGTCAGTGCCTGCTGGTCGGGGTAGTCGACCGGAAACGTGATGTCGAGGGTGTAGGTGGTGCTGGACTGGTGGATGTGGCAGATCTGCCCGGCTTCGACGGATCCGCCGATGCCGGCGCACGACGGCGGCACGGCGGTTGCCGTGAAGAAGGCCGGCCAGCCGGTGACGGCCGCACCCATCAGTGCTGCGGCCGCTATCAGATAACGCATCGTTGCTTGTTTCCTTCAATACCCAGCCCACCAAGAATGGCGGTGGCCCCTCATCAGGTAATCGCCGTCAGCGTACCCGGCGTTACCGCGCCGGACGGCAGACGTATGCCACCGCTCGATTGCCGGCCCCGAAGCGGCCGATGCGGGCGATGACCACGGACAGCGACGCACCGCCGCGCAACCGCAGTCGTCGGCGCAGCACGTCCGGATCGACTTGCACACCGCGCACCAGGATCTCCAGCGCGCCGCAGTCCAGCGCAGCCAGCGCGTGCCGCAGACGCCGCTCGTCGAAGGGCAGTTGCTCGAGGACTTCGAAACCGCGCACTCCGGCGGGCAGCCGGTCACCGGACAGGTAGGCAATCTCGGGGTCCAGTTGCCAGAGTCCGTGGCGGGAGCCGTAATGGCGCACCAGCCCCGCCCGCACCACGGCTCCGTCGGGGTCGACGATCCACCGTCCGGGGGGCCTCGTCGGGCAGTCGTCTGGCTCGGCGTCGGTGATCTGCTCGTCCTGATCCAGCACGCTGGCCCGCCGTCGCACCCCTGGCACAGTTAGGCCGGCCGACCACAGGCAAGCCTCCCGCACCGAGCCGCGGTAGGACGTCACCTCGATCTCTGCATCGAATCCCAGTCGGTTGAGCTGATCGAAATCGATTCCCGGAGAGCATTTCACGGCCACATCGCGGCCGCGGTAGCAATCCAGCAGCGGGCCGAGCGCGGGCTGGTAGTCGGCCGGGTGGAAGCGGCGGCGGCCGCCACTGCGCCGGGCCGGGTCCGCGACGACGACGGCGTCGCGGGTCACCGGATGCAGCGCGTCGGCGCGGCACAGCTCGACGGTGCCGGCCAGGTTGTGCTGCGCCATCGCCAGCCGGACGGGGTCGAGGTCGCTGCCGATCACCCGCGCCGCCGAGCCCCGCAAAGCGGCCGACTCGGTGCCGATCGAACAGGTCGCGTCGTGCACCACCCGACCGGCAAGCCGGGCGGCGCGGTGCAACGCCACCGGTCCGGCGGTGGCCTGCTGCAGCGCCTCATCGGTGAACAGCCACCGGGAAACGTCGCCCAGGCCGCCCAATTTGTCCGCGGCCTTGCGGCGCAACAGCGTCGTCTCCACCAGGACCGCGGCCCGGTCGCCGAACCTGTCGCGCACGAGGCCGACGTCGGCGATCCTGGTGGCGTCGCTCAGTTCGAATCCGGCGACCGCCGCAAGCGCCGCGGCGCCAGGAGCCGAGCGCAGATATCGGACGTCGGCGGCGCTGAACCGTAGCCCGCTAGCACTCAGGAGGGCTTGACCCCGGTGACCATCACGTTGTAGAACCAGCCCTTCGGCGCGACGTGGCGCCAGACGTTGGCATCCACCCAGCTCAGCGCCTTCCAGCCATTGAATGCGAACCGCGCCCAACCCCAACCGAGACGGCCGGGCGGCACCGAGGCTTCAAAGGTTCGCACCGGCCAGCCGAACATGGCGGCGGTGAATTCCTCGCTGGCCGTTTCCACCTCCACCGCGCCGGCGTTGGTGGCCATCCGCTCCAGATCACCGGGGGTGAACGTGTGCAGGTCGACGACGGCTTCCAGCGCGGCGGCGCGGGACGACTCGTCGAGCTCCTCCTGCGGCCGGCGCCAGCTCGCCAGGCCGGGCAGCTTGGTGACGTTGGTGGCGACCCGCCAGGTCAGGGTGGACAGGCCTCGTGCGTAGACATTTCCGGCGCTGGTCGGCTCACCGGCGAAGACGAACCGGCCGCCGGGCTTGAGGACCCTGATCACCTCGCGCAGCGACAGCTCGACGTCGGGGATGTGGTGCAGCACGGCGTGCCCTACCACCAGGTCGAAGGTGTCGTCCTCGTATGGGATGCCTTCGGCATCGGCGACCCGGCCGTCGATGTCCAGGCCCAGCGACTGCCCGTTGCGGGTGGCGACCTTGACCATGCCCGGCGACAGATCGGTCACCGAGCCGCGGCGCGCGACCCCCGCCTGGATCAAATTGAGCAGGAAGAAGCCCGTGCCGCAGCCCAGCTCCAGCGCGCGGTCGTAGGGCAGTTCCCGGAGTACCTTGTCGGGCACGATCGCGTCGAAACGGCCGCGGGCGTAGTCCACGCAGCGCTGGTCGTAGGAGATCGACCACTTTTCGTCGTAATTCTCGGCTTCCCAGTCGTGATAGAGCACCTGGGCGAGCTTGCTGTCGTGCCTGGCCGCTTCGACTTCCTCGGCGGTGGCGTGCGGGTTGGGAGCCGCGTCTGCGGGGATCTCAGTACTCCTCGTCATGCAGGGCAGCCTAACCGCCGTGCCGGCCGCCTTCCGCATGACCGCCTTGACCGGCGGCGAAGACGTCGACGTAGCGGCGGATCTCGGCGGCGAGCCGCTCGGGGTCAGCGCCGTCGCCGGCTGAGGCGTTTATTGCGGCCTTGGCGGCGGCCAACGCGTGCGCCGGTCCGTCCAGGAAGCGCCGGGCCCAGTTCGCCGCCGCGTCGTAGACGTCGTCCGGTGCCACCATGTCGTCGATCAACCCCAGTGCGAGCGCCTCCTCGGCGTCGAAGAAGCGCCCGCTGAACACCAGCTCCTTGGCCCGGCTCGCACCGACCGCGTGGGTAAGCCGGGCCATGCCGCCGCCGCCGGGGATCAGACCGGCCAGGATCTCGGTAGCCCCGAACTTCACGTTGTCGCCGCTGACGCGCCAGTCGGCGGCCAGCGCCAGCGTCAATCCCGCCCCCAGCGCATATCCGGTGATGGCCGCCACCGTCGGCTTCGGGATCGCGGCCACCGCGTCGATGGCCTCGCGACGCGCCCGGGCCGCGGTCCCCGCTTCCGCGGCGGTCAGTGTTCGCAGCTCGGGCATGTCGTCCCCGGCCGAGAAGATTTCGTGGCCGCCGAACAGGATCACCGCGGCGACGTCCTCGCGACGGCCCAATTCCTCTGCGGCCGAGACGATTTCGCGGTACACCTGGCGCGTCATCGCGTTGGTGGGCGAGCGCGAAAGCAGCAGCATGGCCAGCCCGGGGTCCTGGGTGCCGTCGCTGACGACGACGCTGACGAACTCACTCACTTCACAGGGGCCAGTCCATGGCGCCGCCCGCTTCCCGCGCGCGGTGGTAGCGGTCCGAATCGAAGAACTCGAACACCCAGTTGTCGCCGCGCTTCTCCAGGATCGGCTGCACCGGCGCGATCTGGCGCTCGACGGCCATCACGTCGGCGACCGTGCGTCCCACCAGCGAGTCCAGCTGGGTCCACGTAGGCGGTAGCAGGACGTTGCGCCCGGCCTCGAAATCGTCGATGGCATCCTGCGGCAACGCCCAACCGGAACGGTCGGATTCGGTGTTGTCACCGTCGGCCCGCTGGCCCTCCGGCAGCGCCCCCACAAAGAAATAGGTGTCGTAGCGGCGGGTGCGCTCGGCTTCTGGGGTGACCCAGTTCGCCCACGGGCGCAGCAGATCGGAGCGCAACACCAGTCTTTCGGTCTGCAGGAAGTCCGCAAAGGACAAGGTGTGGTCGGCGAGCGCCCGGCGCGCGTCGGCGTAAACCGACGCGTCGCCGACAATGCTTTCCGGGTCATCAGCGGGCCCGGCGAACAGCACCCCGGACTCCTCGAAGGTCTCCCGCGCCGCGGCGCAGACCAGTGCGGTGGCCAGGTCGGTCTCGATGCCGAACCGCCGCGCCCACCACTGTGGTGGCGGCCCGGCCCACGCGATATCGGCGTTGCGGTCCCGGTCGTCGACGCCACCGCCGGGGAACACGATCACCCCCGGCGCGAACTCCATCTGCGAGTGCCGGCGCATCAGGAACAGCGCGATGCCCGACGGGGTGTCGCGCACCAGCATCACGGTCGCGGCCGGCCGTGGTGTCAGGGGTACTTCGGTGCCGTTCATGCCTGCCTCCGGTGAGCGGCGCGGCTGCGCACCCGCCGCGCGAAGTAGCGGCCGTCGACGACATCCAGCGCGATCCGCTGCCCGAACGCCGCCGAAAGGTTCTCGGCGGTCAGCACGTCGGGCAGCAGACCCGAGGCCACCACCTTGGCCTCTGACAGCAGCAGGCAATGGCTGAAGCCCGGCGGCACCTCCTCGACGTGGTGGGTGACCAGTACCAGCGCCGGGGCGTCGGGGTCGGCGGCGAGGTCGGCCAGCCGGGCCACCAGTTCCTCGCGGCCACCGAGATCCAGGCCGGCGGCGGGTTCGTCGAGCAGCAGCAGTTCGGGGTCGGTCATCAGCGCCCGGGCGATCAGCACCCGCTTGCGTTCACCCTCGGACAGGGTGCCGTAGGTGCGGTCGGCCAGGTGCTCGGCGCCCAGGCTCTCCAGCATGTCGACCGCGCGCCGGTAGTCGATGTCCTCGTAGCGCTCGCGCCACCGGCCCAGCACCGAATAACCGGCCGAGACAACCAGATCCCGCACCAGCTCGTCGCTGGGCACCCGCTGCGCGAGCGCCGAGGAGCTCAGCCCAATGCGGGACCGCAGCTCGGCGACGTCGACCCGGCCCAGCCGCTCCCCCAGTACGAAGGCGACACCCGAGGACGGGTGTTCGGAGGCGGCGGCAATGCGCAGCAGCGACGTCTTGCCGGCCCCGTTGGGGCCGATGATCACCCAGCGTTCGTCGAGTTCCACGGCCCAGTCCAGCGGGCCAACCAGGGTGCGTCCGCCACGGCGCAGCGAGACGTTTCGGAAGTCGATCAGCAGGTCGGGATCGGCCTCGTGTTCAACCACCCGACCATCGTGCCGCATGCCCTGCGAGCGGGAGGTACCGCCCCACTGGCGAGCAGACGCTCTAGTCAGCCGGGATCTCGACGCGGCGCACCACGCCGTCGACGGCGTCGGCGGCCTCGATCTCGCCGCGGGTGACGCCCAGCAGAAACAGCACGGTGTCCAGGTAGGGATGGCTCAATGACGCGTCGGCGACCTCACGCAACGCGGGTTTGGCGTTGAACGCCACCCCCATGCCGGCGGCGGTCAGCATGTCGATGTCGTTGGCGCCGTCACCGACCGCAACGGTCTGCTCCATCGGCACCCCGTACTGCTCGGCGAAGGCCCGCAGCGCGGCGGCTTTGCCGGGCCGGTCCACGATGGGTCCGGTCACCCGCCCGGTAAGCCTGCCGTCGACGATCTCCAGTTCGTTGGCGGCGACGAAATCGAGCTTCAGTTCCTCGGCAAGCGGCTCGATGATCCGCCGGAAACCACCGGAGACCACGCCGCAACGAAAACCCAAGCGCTGCAACGTACGTAGCGTGGTGCGGGCACCGGGCATCAACTCCAACTGTTCGGCGACCTCATCAATCACCGACGCGGGCAGTCCGGCCAGGGTGGCGACCCGCTGCTCCAGCGACTCCGCGAAGTCCAGTTCGCCGCGCATCGCGGCCTCGGTGATGGCCGCTACCTGCCCCTCGGCGCCGGCGCGGGCCGCCAGCATCTCGATGACCTCGCCCTGGACAAGCGTCGAGTCGACGTCGAACACGATGAGCCGTTTGGTGCGCCACGCCAGCCCGAAGTCCTCGACGGCCACGTCGACGTGTTCGTCGGCCGCAACCTTGGTCAGCGCGATCTGCAGCGGCCGGTATGCGTCCGCGGGCACCGAGACGCGCAGCTCCAGTCCGGTCACCGGGTAATCGGAAACACCGCGGATGACGTCGATGTTGACCCCGAGCGCGGCCGCCTCCCTGGCCACCGCGCCGAACGCGCCCGCAGTGATCGGCCGGCCCAGCACCACGATGGTGTGGGTCGAGGGTTTGCTGATGATCGGCACGTCGTCGCTGCGCTCGACCGTGACGTCCAGACCCATCGCGTGGATGGCGGCCTCGACGTCGTCGCTCAGCGCGGTCCCCTCGGCGAGTTCTGCTGCGCAGGACACCAATACGCCCAGGGTCAGTCGGCCACGGATCACCACCTGCTCGACGTTGAGCAGCTCGACGCCGTGCTTGGAGAGAACCTCGAAAAGCGCTGAGGTCACACCTGGTCGGTCGACACCGGTGACAGTGATCAGCACCGACACCTTGGCTGAGGAGGTCACCCCAGGTTGCCGCTACTGCTCACTAGTCGCGCGATCCGCCTCAGTCCGTGGACCGAATCCCTTCGGCGACTCGCCCGCTGTGGCGTGGCGCCCGATGTGCGCTTCGTCGCGCATCCGTTCCACCATGTGCGGGTAGTGCAGTTCGAACGCCGGGCGCTCCGAACGGATCCGGGGCAGCTCGGTGAAGTTGTGCCGCGGCGGCGGGCAACTGGTTGCCCATTCCAGCGAGTTGCCGTAACCCCACGGGTCGTCGACCGTCACCACCTCGCCGTAGCGCCAGCTCTTGAAGACGTTCCACACGAACGGGAACATCGACGCTCCCAGGATGAACGCCCCGATCGTCGAGACGATGTTCAGGCCCTGGAAGCCGTCACTGGGCAGGTAGTCGGCGTAGCGGCGCGGCATTCCCTCGTCACCCAGCCAGTGCTGCACCAGGAAGGTGGTGTGGAACCCGATGAACGTCAACCAGAAGTGCAGCTTGCCCAGCCGTTCGTCAAGCAACCGGCCGGTCATCTTGGGGAACCAGAAGTAGATCCCGGCGTAGGTCGCGAACACGATCGTGCCGAAGAGCACGTAATGGAAGTGTGCGACGACGAAGTAGCTGTCGGTGACGTGGAAGTCCAGCGGCGGGCTGGCCAGCAGCACACCGGTCAGGCCGCCCAGCAGGAAGGTCAGCAGGAAGCCGACCGAGAACAGCATCGGCGTCTCGAAGGTCAACTGCCCCTTCCACATTGTCCCGATCCAGTTGAAGAACTTGATCCCGGTCGGCACCGCGATGAGGTACGTCATGAACGAGAAGAACGGCAGCAGAACGGCCCCGGTGGCGAACATGTGGTGTGCCCACACCGCCACCGACAACGCGGCGATCGCCAGCGTCGCGTACACCAGGGTCGTGTAGCCGAAGATCGGCTTGCGGGAGAACACCGGGAACACTTCGGTGACGATGCCGAAGAACGGCAGCGCGATGATGTACACCTCGGGGTGGCCGAAGAACCAGAACAGGTGCTGCCACAACAGGACTCCGCCGTTGGCCGGGTCATAGACGTGCGCCCCCAGGTGCCGGTCGGCGGCCAGTCCGAACAGCGCGGCCGTCAGCAGCGGGAAGGCGATCAGCACCAGGATCGACGTCACCAGGATGTTCCAGGTGAAGATCGGCATCCGGAACATCGTCATGCCGGGCGCGCGCATGCACACCACGGTGGTGATCATGTTGACCGCACCCAGGATGGTGCCCAGACCGGCGACCACCAGGCCCATGATCCACAGGTCCCCGCCGGGGCCGGGCGAGTGGATCGCGTCGGTCAGCGGGGTGTAGGCGGTCCAACCGAAGTCGGCGGCGCCGCCGGGAGTGATGAAGCCGGCCATACCGATGGTGGCGCCGAACAGGAACAGCCAGAACGAGAATGCGTTCAACCGCGGGAACGCGACGTCGGGCGCGCCGATCTGCAGCGGCAGGACCAGGTTCGCGAAACCGAACACGATCGGCGTCGCGTAGAACAGCAACATGATCGTGCCGTGCATGGTGAACAGCTGGTTGTACTGCTCATTGGACAGGAACTGCAGGCCGGGCGCGGCGAGCTCGCTGCGCATCAGCAACGCCAGCAGGCCGCCGACGAAGAAGAACACGAAGCAGGTGACGCAGTACATGATGCCGATCAGCTTGTGATCGGTCGTGGTGATCAGCTTGTAGACCAGGTTCCCTCGCGGGCCCGTCCGAGCCGGGTACGGACGAACTGCCTCGAGTTCTCCCAAGGGGGGCGCTTCGGCTGTCAACAGCTCCTCCAAACATCCATCCGGACAGGGGCGCAGAACGCGCGCACTTATCCGAATCTTAGCCCGCCATCAGGTCGGCGGAAGGTCTGGTCCTACAAACTGTCGTAATTGTGCCGGACCTGCGGGGGCCTTCAGCAACAGGGGTGGGCGCCCAGTCCCGCTTCACCAGGCTTGAGCTGGCCGGATGTTAACGTCGACCGTGTGCGATCCGGCGGTCTGATTCTCAGCGTGGCCGCCGCGCTGGTACTGACGTGCAGCGCCTGCGGTTCCGACAAAACGGGGTCCTCGTCGACGTTGGTAACCCCGACCACCCAGATCGCCGGCGCCGGCGTCCTGGGTAACGACCGCAAACCCGAGGAGTCGTGCGGGCGGGAGCCGGCCGCGCCCGATCCTGGCCCGCCCACCCGGCCGGCGCGCAACGCCCCCGGTATCACCCCGGACGTTGCGCAGGTGCCCGCCGATCCGCAGCGGATCGTGGTGCTCTCCGGCGACCAGCTCGACGCGCTGTGCGCACTCGGACTGCAGTCGCGGGTCGTCGGGGCGGCGCTGGCCGACGGGTCGTCGGGCCAGCCGTCCTACCTTGGTAAGGCAATTCACGACGTGCCCGGAGTTGGCTCTCGCACCGCCCCGGATCTGAACGCGATCGCGGCCGCCCGCCCGGACCTGATTTTGGGCTCGGCAGCACTCACCCCGTCGCTCTACCCGCAGCTGGCTGCTATCGCCCCGACGGTGTTCACAGCCGCCCCGGGCGCCGCCTGGCAGGACAACCTGCGCGGCGTGGGAGGTGCGACGGCCCGCGGCGGCGCCGCCGATGCCCTGCTCAGCGGGTTCACCCAGCGCGCGGCCGAGGTGGGAGCCAAGCACGACGCGGCCCACTTTCAGGTATCGGTGGTCCAGCTAACTACCAGCACCCTGCGGGTCTACGGGTCCAATAACTTCCCGGCCAGTGTGCTGGCGGCGGTCGGGGTGGACCGGCCAGCATCGCAGCGGTTCACCGACAAGCCGTTCGTCGAGTTCGGCGCCACTGATGCCGACCTGGCCAAGGATGCGGACTTCTCGGCAGCCGACGCCGACATCATCTATGTGTCGTGCGCCTCCCCCGACGCCGCCGAGCGTGCGGCGACGGTTTTGGATAGCGGCCCCTGGCGCAAACTGGGCGCCAACCGCGACAACCGGATCTTTGTGGTCAACGACGAGATCTGGCAAACCGGCGAGGGATTAATCGCCGCCCGCGGCGTGTTGACCGATGTCGGCTGGATCAGCGCGCCGATCAACTAGTGACGGTGCCCACCCGCCCGCGGCTGGCCGGTAACCATTACCTTAGCTAAGCTTTCTTGTAGTACACGCGACCGAAGAGGGATACGTCAATGAGCACCGTCAACGCTTACGCCGCCATGTCGGCGACCGAACCGCTGACCAAGACCACCATCGAGCGCCGCGAACCCGGCCCGCACGACGTGGCCATCGACATCAAGTTCGCCGGCATTTGCCACTCCGACATCCACACCGTCAAAGCCGAATGGGGCGTACCGAACTATCCCGTTGTCCCGGGCCACGAGATCGCCGGTGTGGTTTCCGCGGTCGGCTCGGAGGTGACCAAGCACAAGGTCGGCGACCACGTCGGCGTCGGCTGCATGGTGAACTCGTGCGGGCAGTGCAGCAGCTGTGTGGCCGGGCTGGAGCAGTACTGCAAGAACGGCGCGACCTTCACCTACAACTCGATTGATAAGGACGGCACCTCCACCCAGGGCGGGTACAGCCAGGCGGTCGTCGTCGACGAGAACTTCGTCGTGCGCATCCCCGAATCGTTGCCGTTGGACGCCGCCGCACCTTTGCTGTGCGCGGGCATCACGCTGTTCTCGCCGCTGCGGCACTGGAAGGCCGGAAAGGACACCCGGCTGGCGATCATCGGCCTGGGCGGCCTGGGGCATATGGGCGTGAAACTGGGCGCGGCGATGGGGTGCCAGGTCAGCGTGCTGTCACAGTCGCTGAAGAAGATGGAAGACGGAATACGTTTGGGCGCAAGCAACTACTACGCCACCTCGGATCCGGACACCTTCAAGAAACTGCGCGGCAGTTTCGACCTGATCCTGAACACCGTCTCGGCGAACCTCGATCTGGGCCAGTACCTGAACCTGCTCGACGTCGACGGCACCATGGTCGAACTCGGCATTCCCGAGCACCCGATGGAGGTGCCTGCGTTCGGGCTGGCGCTGGCGCGACGCAGCCTGTCCGGGTCGAACATCGGCGGGATCGCCGAGACCCAGGAGATGCTCGACTTCTGCGCCGAGCACAACGTGACGCCCGAAATCGAGGTCATCGAAGCCGATTACGTCAACGAGGCCTACGAGCGCGTGCTCGCCAGTGACGTGCGGTACCGGTTCGTCATCGATATCTCAACCCTGTGAGGTAGGTGCGTCGTCGGCGTCTATCCCAGCCAGCGGCCACCCGGCCGCGGCCAGGACGCCGGCGACACGCGCAATGTTCTCCGGTCCCGCGTCGTAGTGGGTCACCTCGGAAATGAACTCGGCGATCTCGTCACGTTCGATCACCCCGTCGACGGTGGCGGGTGAGCCCTCGGCGGTGATGTCGCGCACCACCTGCCTGATCTGCTCCTCGGTCAGCGGGGTGTTGCGCAGCAAGGCCAACAGCGGCATTCGGTCCGGACCTGGAACCCCTTCGGGATAACCGGCGCGCAACCACCGCAGCACCGAGGCACAGAACGCGGACACCGAGGCGGCGCTCTTGGAAGCGGACACAGTCACCCGCCTAGTGTCACTGCAAGCGCTTCACCGCGCTACAGCGCGGCCGCAACCTTCGCACAATTCATACGGCGTTCACGCCTGCGTGGCTCGCGGGGCGAAAATCCCTGGTCCGGAAAACGAAATAACCCGGCTAAAGAGGCATACACTCCTCACATCGTTCTCATACCTTTTACAGGTGTATCCAGATGACCGGTGATGAGCAGGTTGGAGGGCGGCGATGACACAAGTGTTTGCGGTCCCGGAGATAATGACGGCCGCAGCGGTCGACGTGGCGAGCATTGGCTCATCGCTGAGAGCGGCCAACGCGGCGGCTTCGGCTTCGACCACCTCGCTGGCGGCCGCCGCCGGCGATGAGGTGTCGGCGGCGATTGCTCTGCTGTTCTCCGAAGAGGGTCGGGCATATCAGGCGCTGAGTGCGCGGGCGGCGGCGTTTGAGGCCCAGTTCATCCAGGGTCTGTGGCAGGCCGGGCTTAGCTATGCCGCCGCCGATGCGGCCAGCGTCTCGCCGTTGCAGACGTTCGAAGATGGCGTGCTGGCGGTGATCAATGCCCCTACAAACCTGTTGTTGGGGACCCCGCTGATCGGTAAGGGCTCGAGTGGGGCGCCCGGGACCGGGCAGAACGGCGGCCCCGGCGGCATCCTGTGGGGCGATGGCGGCGACGGCGGGTCAGGCGCGCCCGGCCAGCCCGGCGGCAGAGGCGGTAACGCCTTCTTATTCGGCAACGGCGGGCAGGGCGGTGCCGGCGGAACGGGCACCACCGGCAGCACAGGCTCGGTGTCCGGCGGGGGCACCAAGGGCGGCAACGGTGGCGCCGGGGGTGCGGGCGGCGCCGGCGGCAATGGGGGGCTGCTGTACGGCAACGGCGGGGCTGGCGGCATCGGCGGCATGGGCGGAACCGGCGGGTCCGGCATCACCCCGACAACCTCGATCAACGGCACAAGCGGCGGCCAAGGCGGCAACGGCGGCGCGGGCGGCGCCGGGGGCCAAGGCTCACCCCTGTCCGGACACGCGGGCGACGGCGGCCAGGGTGGCAGCGGCGGCCAGGGTGGCCAGGGCGGCATCGGCGGCGCAGACACCGGTTCCGGTGGCGGCCATGGTGGCAGCGGCGGCAA
>NZ_HG964936.1:1341741-1380903 GCF_000613245.1 Mycobacterium asiaticum DSM 44297 | reverse complement strand
ACAGTCCCTCCGGGGTCGCCAGCGCGGGCGGTGGTGGCGGCGGTGGTGCCGCGATCCCCGGCAACCCGGGCGGGGGCGGCGGCCAGGGCGGCAGCGCCATCATCAACAGCGGTAACGCGGCCGGCGGACCGGGCGGAGCCGGCGGCACCGGCCAGACCATCGGCGGCGGGGGCAACGACGGCGTGGACGGTAGCGGCTCGTCTGCGGCCGCGACCGCCACCCCGGGTGCCGGGGGCAAAGCCAGCATCGGCGGTGGCGGCGGCGGGGGCGGCGCTAATGCCGCAAACGGCGGGGTGGCTCTCGGCGGCGAGGGCGGGGGCGGGGGCGGGAGCTAGTTCCCGTCGGTCGCTAGAAGTCCCAGTCCTCGTCTTCGGTGACGACGGCCTTGCCGATCACGTAGCTCGAACCCGACCCGGAGAAGAAGTCGTGGTTCTCGTCGGCGTTGGGCGACAGTGCCGACAGGATCGCCGGGTTCACGTCGGTCTCGTCACGCGGGAACAGCGCCTCGTACCCAAGGTTCATCAGCGCCTTGTTCGCGTTGTAGCGCAAGAACTTTTTGACATCCTCCGTCAAGCCGACCTCGTCGTAGAGATCCTGGGTGTACTCGACTTCGTTGTCGTACAGCTCGAACAACAGCTCGTAGGTGTAGTCCTTGAGCTCGGCCCGCTTGGCCTCGTCGACCAGCGCCAGCCCGCGCTGGAATTTGTAGCCGATGTAGTAGCCGTGCACGGCCTCATCGCGGATGATCAGCCGGATCATGTCGGCGGTGTTGGTCAGCTTGGCCCGGCTCGACCAGTACATCGGCAGGTAGAAGCCGGAGTAGAACAGGAAGCTCTCCAGCAGCGTGGAGGCCACCTTGCGCTTGAGCGGTTCGTCCCCGCGGTAGTACTCCAGCACGATCTCCGCCTTGCGCTGCAGGTTGGGGTTCTCCTCCGACCAGCGGAACGCGTCGTCGATCTCGGCCGTCGAGCACAGCGTGGAGAAGATCTGGCTGTAGCTCTTGGCGTGCACCGATTCCATGAACGCGATGTTGGTGTACACCGCCTCCTCGTGCGGCGTTAGCGCGTCGGGAATCAGGCTTACGGCGCCCACGGTGCCCTGAATGGTGTCCAGCATCGTCAGACCGGTGAACACCCGCATGGTCAGCTGCTTCTCGTTGGCGGTCAGCGTGCCCCAGGACGGGATGTCGTTGGACACCGGCACCTTCTCGGGTAGCCAGAAGTTTCCGGTCAGCCGGTCCCAGACCTCGGCGTCTTTTTCGTCCTGCAGCCGGTTCCAGTTGATCGCAGAGACGCGGTCGATCAGTTTTGCACTACCAGTCACCTGAAACCCCACTTCACCAGGACGATTGGGCTGTCTTGCCTTGGACCCCAAACACTACCCCTGGGGTCCGACAAGCGGCGGGAACACAATAAGTTGTGTTTGCGTGTCGTGCGGCTACCCCTCGCGGGGCAGCAACGCGATCATCGTATCGACCAGTTCGGCGGCGTCGGTGTGCCACTTGTCCAGGTCCATATGCCCACTGAGATCCAGGCCCGCAATGCCGTGAGCGCTGGCCAACAGCAGCGCTCCATACCGCCTCGCCCGCTCCGCCCCGGTGATCCGACCGACCAGGTCGAGAAACAGGCGCTGCGCGCGTTGACCTGCCTGCGCGGCGGCGGCGGGATCGCCCTTCGGCATGGAGAACATCAGCCGGTACAGGTGCGGCCGGTCGCGGCCGATGCCGATCAGCGACAGCAGCGCGGTGCGCAGGGCATCCGCGGGCGGGCCATCGCCGGCCACCAACTCCTCCAGTGCGTCGCCCAGTTCGTTCAACGCGTTCGTGGCAAGCACACCGAGCAACGATTCCTTATCGACAAAGTGGCGGTACGCCGCCGAGCGCGACACACCGCTGCGGGCGCCCACCTCGCGCAAGGTCACCGCCTCGACTCCCCCGCGGTCGAGCAGGACACCGGCCGCCTCGAGCAGCGAACGGCGGGTGGCCGCAGCGCTTTCCGCTCGAGTCGTCACCCGCCGAGCATAAGCCGCTCTTTTGAGTTGACAACGTCAACATAACCGCTAGATTGAGATGACAGCGTCAACTCAAACGATGCACTCACTCGACGGAGACCCCTATGAATTCCTCGATACCCAACCGCAACGAGCTCGTTCTGGTGACCGGCGCTTCCACCGGCATTGGCGCTGCCACCGCAAAAGAACTGGCGCGCAGGGGTTTCCACGTGCTGGCCGGCGTTCGCCGCGAGGCCGACGCCGACGGGTTGCGTGCCGACGGGATCGAACCGGTCATCCTCGACATCACCGTCGACCACGATGTCACCGCCATCGCCGACCGTATCGCGAGCGACCCGCGTCCCCTGCGCGCCCTGATCAACAACGCCGGGATCGCCGTCAACGCGCCACTGGAGGCGCTGCCGATAACCCAGTGGCGCAAGCAGTTCGAAGTGAACCTGTTCGGTCACATCGCCATCACCCAGGCGCTGTTGCCCGCGCTGATCACCAGCTCCGGCACGGTGGTCAACATCAGCTCGGTCGGCGGCAAGGTGGTTTTGCCGACGTACGGCGCCTACGCCGGATCGAAGTTCGCGCTGGAGGCGGCCAGCGACGCCCTGCGGCGTGAGGTCGCGGGGCTCGGCGTCAAAGTGGTGGTGATCGAGCCCGGCGCGGTGAAGACCAAGATGCCAGAGCGCGGGATCGCCACCAGCGAGGTGTTACAGGCGGACATGACCAGCGCCCAACTGGCGCGTTACGGCGATCTGATCGAAGCCGTTACGGCACAGGCCCGTTCGTTCACGGAGGTGGGCGTGCCGGCCGAACACGCCGCAAAGGTGATCGCCAAGGCCGCGACCTCTTCGCGGCCCAAGACCCGCTACACCGTCGGTCGGGACGCCGCCATCCTGGTGCGCATCAGCCGCCTGGTATCCGATCGGGTGCTGGACGGCATCGTGCGAGCCAACCTGCGGTCCATCGCCAAAAAGGCGCGGTCGCAGGCACCGAATCCGGTTGTCGCCGTTAGTGATCCACGCTAGGCAGCGCCGTCACGCAACGGCCTTGCGGGCCCCTTTACCCACCCCCAGAAACTGATACTCCTCGGGCTTCACCGAGCGGGTCGCCCGCCAGTACTCCCAGGTGTAGCCGCCCCACAGCACGGTGTTCTTGCCGTGCTCGTCGAGGTACCAGCTGCTGCAGCCGCCACTGTTCCACACCGAACTCGTCAGCCGCTCCTGCAGGGCATCGTTGAATCGGTCCTGCGCCTCGCGCGTGGGGACCAGCGCCTGAGCACCCATCTTGTCGCACTTGGCAATCGCGTCGGCCACGTAGCGGATCTGGGACTCGATCATGAACACCACCGAGTTGTGTCCCAGACCGGTATTGGGCCCCAGCAGGAAGAACAGGTTCGGCACGTCGGCCACCGTCACGCCGCGGTGGGCGCCAATGCCCTCCCGGTTCCACCGGTCCACCAGGTCCTCGCCGTGCTGACCCTTGATGTCGACGTAGGTGTAGGAATCGGTGACGTGGAAGCCGGTGGCGTACACAATGACGTCGACCGGGCGCTCACGCCCGTCCGCCGTGACAATTCCGTCGCGGGTGATCCGCTCGATGCCATCGGTGATCACCTCGGCGTTCGGGCTGGCGAGCGCGGCATAGTAGGTCGAGGAGTTCAGGATGCGCTTACACCCGATGCGGTAGTTCGGGATCAGCTTCTTGCGCAACTCACGGTCCCTGATCGACCGCCAGATGTTCCACTTGCAGTACGCCTCAATGAATTTCAGCGCATTGGGGCGCTTGGTCATGCCGAACGCCAGCGCCTCTTGCGCCCAATAGATTCCCACGCGCACCAGCGCCCGCAGCCCGGGGACGTTCTCCATCGCCGAGCGGACAGGTCGCGGGATCTCCGGGTTCGAGCGGGGCACCACCCACGGCGGGGTGCGCTGGTAGAGCTGCAGTTCGGCGACATCACCGACGATCTCCGGCACGATCTGGATCGCGCTGGCACCGGTGCCGATGATCGCCACCCGTTTGCCGGTCAGCTCGACGCTGTGGTCCCACTCAGCCGAATGGAAAGCGGGTCCCGCGAATTCCTCGCGCCCTTCGATGTTCGGGAACGACGGGATGTGCAGCGCGCCGGCGCCCGAGACCAAGAACTGCGCGACGAATTCGCGCCCGTCGGCGGTGAACACATGCCAGCGGTACTCGTCGTCATCCCAGTAGGCGCGCTCGACCAGGGAATTGAACTCGATGTAACGACGCAGTCCGTATTTGTCGGTGACGCCCTTGAGGTAATCCCAGATCTCGGGCTGGTAGGAGAACGGGTTCTTCCAGTCTGGCTTGGGCTCAAAGGAATAGGAGTAAAGGTGGGACGGGATGTCGCACGCGCACCCGGGGTAGCTATTGTCCCGCCAAGTGCCGCCGATGTCGTCGGCCTTCTCCAAGATGATGAAGTCCACGCCCTGTTTCTGCAGTGCGATCGCCATGCCCAGGCCCGAGAACCCGGTCCCGATGATGACGACGCGGGCATGCTTCGGCAAAGCTCGCGGTTTCTCCGCCTGGTCGGCCGCCGGTGAGACGACTTCAGTCATGGTGAGTCTTCCTGTTGTGCCCGATCTTGGCCGGCGCGCGCCGACTGCCATGCAGATACCCCGTACCGGACCTGCGAATACCCAGTACCCGGGGTATCAGGTATATCGAGTGTTATCGATCTCCCCGGCGATGTCAACGCCGCTGAGGTTCAGCTCACGGCAGCGCCGCCGGCATGGCGTCGTGGATCGGCTTGTCGGGGTCCAGCACTATGCCGAGCGTCTCGGCGGTGCCCACAATGACGCCCATCATGATCGTGGTCAGCTGGTTGACGAACTGTTCCCGTGTCATCGATCGAGGGCTGTCGGGCTCCGGGCCCAGCCACCATTCGGTGGCCGAGGCCGCGCAGCCGAACGCCGAGAACGCCGCGAGCTCGAACGCGGCGGCGTTGAGCTCCATGTCCCGCAGTTCGTTGTTGAACATGTCAGCGATGGTCAGGGTGATCTCGCGGCCCTCCTTGAGGGTGCGCACGGTCGCCTTGGACTGGGCGTTGGAACCGCCGCCCTGGATGAAGACCCGCACCACGTTGGGGTGCTCGTCGAGCAGGCTGACGAACTCCTCGACGGCCCGCTGGATGACCTGGCGAGCCGAGTCGGTGGCCAAGTTGATCGACGGGAAGATCGCCGCCCACAGCATGTCCCGCAGCCGCTCCCCGATGGCCAGGAAGAGATCGGACTTGTCGGTGAAATGCCGGTAGATCTTCGGCTTGGCGGTGCCGGCCTCTTCGGCGATCTCGCGGACGCTGAGCTCGGGTCCCAGGCGGTCGATGGCACGGAACGCCGCGTCGACGATCTCGCTGCGCACCTTCTTGCGGTGTTCGCGCCAACGTTCGCTGCGCGCGTCGACTTTCACCCCGGCGTTCGTGCCTGGGGGGTGGGGTCGGGGAATTCTCACCACGAAAAGCACGATACAGCCCTGCGGGGCTGACCTGGGCAGACCGCGCATCCCGGGACCGGGTGTCGCGAACTCACCGCGACGTGCGCAGCACCTCGCTCGGCGACCGGCCGAACTCCCGCCGGTAGTCGGCCGCGAATCGGCCGAGATTTCCGAAGCCCCATCGGTGTGCGATCGCTGCCACAGTGGTGCCTTCATCGACAGCTGATCGCCGCAGATCGGCGTGCGCCCGAGCGAGGCGGATCGATCTGAGATATGCCATCGGCGTGGTGTCCAGGTGCTTGCGGAAGGCGTCCTGGAGGGCGCGGGTGCTCAACTGCGCCGCGGCCGCGACGTCATCGATTCGGATGTTCTCGGTGGATTTTTCGACGGAGTCCTCGAGGTAGGCGACGGCACGACGGACAGCCGGCGGTCGGACTTCGCCGCTAGAAGATTCACCTGGCGACGGGAAGGCGCCGGGGTAGGCCTCGATCAGGCTGGCCACCAGCGTCCGGCGCAGCTGGTCGCGAAGCAACGCACCGGAGCTCAGGAGCCCGTCCGGTCCGGCATTGCGGAGCAGCAAATGCATGATTTTCGCCACCGCGACCGTCCCGGGCTTTGACGGACGCCAGCTCAACGGAAATCGCACGGCCCCGGATCCTTGGGCTCCGATAAGCTCCGCGACCGCCGTCTCGAAATCGCGGCGGGCGATCCGCACATGAAAGAGGTGGCAGTTGTCCTCCCAGCGCAATCGATACGCCGTGTGCGCATCCAGCACCACATGCTGCCCGGGCAACAGCAGCCGGTCCCCACTGTCAGCCCGGACCGCGAGCCGCCCGGTGATCTGCTGCGACACCAGGACGAAGTCGTCGAATGGCGGCGACTCCAACAAGGTGATGCCGGACCCGAACGACAGCGAGTAAACACCGAGCCCCGCGGCACCACCCTCGGCGTGGCGGGCGCGGAACGCCGAAGAGCCGCCGCGGACGGTGAGGCGGTGGGGGCAGTAGACACTTGCGAGTCGGCTTCTCGCTTCGTGCGGATCTGAGGTGTCGGTCCGGATGCGCAGACCCTCGATCATGACGCCGCGGTCCTATCCCGAATTTCTAACGCCGTCTCGAGCATCTGGGGAGTACTGGTGAACCAGTCCTGCAGATTGAGATCCACGATCAGCTCGTCGGCGCCGGCCGCCGCCGCCGTCGCCACATCGTCCATGATCTGATCCAAAGTGCCGACGAACGCCGCTCGGTCCGGCCCCGCCGGACGGTCGGTAAAAGTGACGTTTCCGACCACGATCATCTGCATCCCGGTGGCGTCCCGGCCGCATTCGGATGCCAGTTGCCGGATGCGGTCCCAGCCGGCGCGCAGTTCCGCGGCTCCCGTCGACCCCGGCGTGGTCATTACCGGGAGCCAGCCGTCGGCGCGGTTGGCGATGCGGCGCACGGCTTTCGAGGTGGTGCCGCGGCCTAGGTTGCTGCCGCCGCCGCCCAACAGCACCGGGATCTTCGATACGGGCTTGGGCAGGAACGCGGCGTCGTCGATGACAACGCGAGGACTCCGAAAGCTGACCGGGTCCGCCGCCCAGACGGCATCGAAGACGTCTAGCGTCTCGTCGAGGAAGCGGCCGCGGTCCGCGCGGGTGGCGCCCGTGGCCTGCAATTCATCAGTCGCCCAGCCGGTCCCGAGGCCCGCGACGACCCGGCCGCCGCTGATCCGATCTAATGTGGCAAGGGTTTTCGCCAGTTGTACGGGTGTATGCAGGGCGGCGACCAGAACGGACGTACCCAGACGCACCTCCTCTGTCACCACCGCCGCCACGGTCAGCACGGTCAAGGGGTCGGCGGCCTGTCGCGAATGTTCCGGCCACGGCTCGTTCGATCCGGCATAGGGTTCGACGGGAGTTCGCGGGAAGAGCAGGCGTTCGTACGTCCACAAGCTGTCGTAGCCGGCCGCCTCGGCGGTGCGAGCCGCCTCGACCAGGTCGTGTTGCAGGTCGATTCCCAATCGCTGTGGCAGACGAAGCCCGAGTTTCATTCGACACCTTTCCCTTTCGTCGCGACCGTCAGCGCAGTCAACAACGCCCCCGTGCCACGCATGCCGTTGCAACGACAAGGCGTCCGTTTCTGTGGACTAGATGGCGCATTGCGAAAGCTCAATGCGAGCCCGCATGGGCGTTGCAATGGATATGGCAACCGTGATCTCACTCGACGGCACCACGATCGGCTACGACTCCGTCGGCGCGGGCCCGCCCCTGCTGCTTGTGCACGGCAGCACCGGCACACGTGCTCGTTGGGCCTCGGTCACACCGGCGCTGGCACAGCACTACACCGTCTATGCGATGGACCGCCGCGGACGAGGACTGAGCACGGCCGAGGTGAAACCCTACAGCCTGACGCGCGAAGCCGAGGATGTGACGGCCCTCGCCGAGGCGCTGGGCGGAAGTGTCTACGTTGTCGGGCATTCCTACGGGGCGTTGGCGGTGCTGGAAGCGGCTCTGATCACGTCGGCTTTCCGCCGCATCATGCTCTACGAGCCACCCATACCGTCACCGGGCCTCGACGTCGGCTCCCCGGGGGGCTGGGCCCGGATCACCGCGACATCGGACCCCCGCGCCATCCTCGAAGCGTTCTACCGCGAAACCCTGCAGCTACCCTGGCCGGCGATCAAAGACCTTGCCGATCGCGAATTTCCGTACGTCGCCGATTCGATCGCCCACACGGCCGGTCGCGAACTCACCCAGGCCCGCGGCTACCGCGTGACGGCGCGGCATGCCGAGATCGCTGTCCCGGTGCGAATGTTGCTCGGCACCGAGAGCCCCGAGTACTTCCGGGCGGCCACCACGGCCCTCGCGGCCCGAATACCGGGAACCGCGATCGTGCCCTTGCCCGGGCAAGGACATCAGGCGATCGATTACGACCCAACGCAATTCATCCGCGCGGTGATGGACTTTGATGCCGCTCCCGAGGATTAATCATTCGTGTGGCGGCGTCAGCCTCTGACCGGATTCCTCGGCGGTCGGGACGGGATCAATCGGGGCCACCAGAAGAACGGCCCCAGCAGGCGGGCGATGGCCGGTGTGATGAACGAACGAACGATGAGCGTATCGAGCAGCAGGCCGATGCCGATCGTGGATCCCATTTCACCCACCGAAATCAGTTTGCCGGACACCATTGCCATCATGGTGACGGCGAACACCAGACCAGCGGTGGTGACCACCTTGCCGGAGTTGGCCACCGCCCGAATCAGACCGGTGTTCAGTCCCGCCCTGCTTTCTTCGAGGTAGCGGGCGATGAGCAGCAGGTTGTAGTCCGAGCCCACCGCTACCAGGATGATGAAGGTCAGCGGCAGGCCCAGCCAGCTCATCGGAATCCCGAGCACGTGCTGCCAGATAAGCACGGACAGCCCGAACGCGCCCGAATAGGAGAACGCCACCGTGCCGATGATGACCAGTGCGGCGATAATGCTGCCGGTGATGAGCAGCATCACTAAGAAGATCAACGCGAATGCTGCTGCAGCCGCGATGATCAGGTCCGTCTTCGCGGCATCCTGGATGTCCCAGTACGTCGTCGCGGCGCCGCCGAGATAGACCCGAGACCCGCCGAGCGTGGTGCCCTTCAGCGCCTCCTCGGCGGCGGCCAAATAGACCTGGTCGTGGTGAATGCCCGCTTCCGTCAGCGCTTCGCCGTCGTGGTAGATCATGTATCGCGCCGCTTTTCCGTCCGGGGACATGAAGAATTTCAGATCGATCTGAAAAGACGGATTGTCGAACGCATCCGGTGGCAGGTAGAAGAACTCGTCATTCTTCGAACTGTCGAATGCGTAGCCCAGATCCATCATCTGCCGACTCAGCGCCTCCAATTCGGCCAGCTGGGGCTCGATCGTGCTGTGCTCGGCGAGGATCTTCAGGCGCAGCTCGTTGAGCTGTTCGACGTTGCGGCCGAGCAAGTCGACCAGTTGCGGTAGCACCGCGTCCTGAATCAGGGCGGCTTTCAGGTTCTTGTCCATCTGCTCATCGAGCTGGTCAATCTTGTCGGTCGCGTCGAACAGCGAACGCAGCGACCAACAGACCGGGATATCGAAACAGTGCTTCTCCCAATAGAAGTAGCTCCGGATCGGCCGCCAGACGTCGTCGAAGTCGGCAATGTCGTCGCGCAGCGCATCCGTGACTTCTTTCATGCCGCGTGCGGCGTCGGCGGCGATATGGGCCGCGCCGGCCTGTTGCGACGTCAGTTCCTGTTGCTGACGCATCAGGTCGGTCATACGGTTTGTGATGTCGGCCATGTCCGTCAGCCGGGTGTTCAGGTCGGTGAGGAACGGCAGCAGCTCTTTGATTTTCGTGCCCATCGTGCCGATGGTGTAGGTGAACGACGAATGCTCAAGCGGAGTCCCCAGCGGCCGGGTGACGCTCTGGATAAGTCCCACTCCTGGTGTGTGGAACACACTGCGTGCCACTCGGTCCAGCGCGATCATGTCCGTGCTGTTGCGCATGTCGTGATCGGATTCGACCATCAGCATGTCGCCGTTTAGCCTGCTGACCGGGAAGTGTCGGTCGCTCGCGGCGTAGCCCTGCTTTGACGGACTGTCATCGGAGATGTAGATCCGGTCGTCGTAGTTGGGATGGTAGGTGGGCAGCGTCAGCGATCCGACAAGCACCACCACGCAACTTGCCAGCAGAACCCGGCCGGGCCAACGCACCGTCACGGTGCCGACTTTGCGCCAAACGCCAGCTCCGGCTTTGTGTTTCGGTTCGAAGATGCCGATGCGGCTGCCCAGCGCCAGCACCGCCGGACCGAAGGTCAGCGCAGCGGTGACCGCGGTGAGCATGGCGATCGCGCAGGGAATTCCGCAGGTGTTGAAGTAGTTGAGCCGGGTGAACTTGAGGCAGAACGTCGCGCCGGCGACCGCCAGGCCCGATCCCAGGATGACGTGGGACACGCCGTGCACGGCGGAGTAGTAGGCGGTTTCCCGGTCTTCGCCCGCGTGGCGCGCTTCGTGGTAGCGGCCGATCAGAAAGATCGCGTAGTCCGTACCCGCCCCAAGGATCAGCGACACCAACAGGTTTGAGGCGAATTCGGATATTCCGATCAGCTTGTGGAAGGCCAGGAGGGAGACGATGCCGCGCCCGCAATTCAATTCCAGCATCACCATGAACAGGACGAGCAGCGCAGTTGTGATCGAGCGGTAAACAATCAGCAGCATGACCGAGATGAGCACGATGGTGACGAACATGATCATGATCAGGCTCTCGTTGCCGGCTTGCAGCATGTCCGCGGACAGCGGTGCGGACCCGGAGACGTAGACCCGCAACCCTGGCGGGGTCTTGGTCTGGGAGACCAGGTCCCGTACTGCCTTGATCGATTCGTCGGACAGCGCCGAGCCGAGATTGCCGGCGGTACGCACCAGCGTGTAGGACGCTTTGCCGTCGTTACTCTGCACGCCCGCGGCCGTCGTCCCCTGGCCCCACAGGTTCATCACGTATTGAACGTGCTTGTCACGCTGCAGCTTTGCGACCAGGTCGTTGTAGAACACGTGGTCGGTTTGGTCGAGTTTGTGTTCGCCCTCCAGGACGATCATCACCAGGCTATTGCTGTCGGATTCCTGGAACACCTGGCCGATGTGGATGAGTGCCTGCGCCGACGGCGCGTCGACTGGGACCAGGGGGCCCCGGCCCGCCTCGGTGACGGGTTCTAATTGCGGCACAACCACGTTGAGGACGATCATCAGCGCGACCCAGGCCAGAACTACGGGCACGGCGAACCGGCGAATCGTCCGCGCAACAAGGGGTTTACGCGTGGCGGAGCTAGTGTTGTCGGCCATCATGCGGAGAGCACCTGACACCAGACGCCGGCATGGTCACCCGTGGCGGTGTGCGCGGAGCGCACCTGGCCGTCTACGGTGATGCGGCAGCCGACGGTTCCGCCCGCCACCTGCGCGGTGATGTCGGCGGTAGCCGTCGTCAAAACGGTTACCTCCGTGTGTGTCCAGGGCAGCGCTGGGAGGTCGACCACCACGGGGTGGGAGTTCACATCCCAGTAGCTGGCTCTCCCCCAACCCGCCAAGTCGCCGAAGACGTCGTATTCGATGCGTTTGGGGTTGAACTGCGCGATGACGAATTTGTTGCCCGGGCTGCGGGTTCGGTCCTGGGAGCCGAAGATTCCGTGCGCGGAGTCGATGACGAAGCCCGCCAAGACGGCTACGACGGCGACCACGGCGGGCAGCCAGAGCCTATTGAGCAGACGCCGGCCTATAGAGGCTTTCATTATTGTTGCGGCCCTTCGTATTACAAGGCATGCGGAAGCTCAGGCACTTCACAACTACGCGAGCGTGACCTCAGCTGGGTTTAGACGGACACGGCGACGGAAGTCAATGCAGCCGAGGCCCGGCGCTCGGTACCTCGCCGCGGGGCTGTTCGGGTGTGTCGGGCCCAGTCACGGTCACGAGAGTTGATCCTTCGGTTTCAGCGCCATCGGCGAAGGCACCTACACAGGGCACCTTCGCCGGCTTTCTACTGAAACGGTAGGGGCGCTACCGCGGCCGGTCTACCCCGATAACGCGGCCGCTGGCCGGAAAACGCGGTCGGGGAACCAGTCCCGTCCCTCAGGCCTTGAAGGCTCAGCGCCGCCGTCGTATGGTGCTCGGTGTCAGCGACGGGTCACCGGACTTCTGATCATTCGGAAGGTCAACGTCGCGAACACAATTCGTTCGTCTGCAAGCCTCAAGGGGGGACTTCACCTTGCCAAGAATCGAGTCATACGACTTCATCGTCATAGGCGCAGGTACCGCTGGGTGCGTCTTGGCGCGCCGGCTCAGCGACGACAACAACGTCCGAATCCTGTTGCTTGAGGCTGGAAGTGCCACCCTTCCGCCCGCCAGCGCGCAGCCGCCGCAATGGCCCACGTTGATAGGAAGTTCGGCCGACGGCGGGACTCTCACCACTGTTCAGTCGGCAATCGGCAGGGCGGTCCATCTCCCGCTAGGGCGTGGTGTCGGAGGTTCCTCTGCAATCAGTGGCATGACGTTCGCGCGCGGCCACCGCGACAGCTACGCCGATTGGCCACCGGGTTGGCAGTTCGACGACCTGTTGCCCTACTTCAGAGCGAGCGAGACCGCGCGCTACGGTGATGCTGCCTTACGGGGTAAGGACGGACCCCTGCAGGTGGCGCCGGTGGAGGCACCTAACGAGGTACTTGCGGCCGGTTTGCGCGCCGCACTGCAATGTGGCTACCGCCAGGCTGGGGACCTGAGCGGCGGGTGCGAGCTAGGCTTCGCGTCACCGGATGTGACTATCTCCAACGGGTACCGGCAGAGCGCTGCGGATGCTTACTTATGGCCCGTGCTTCCCCGCAAGAATCTGACCCTGGTGGCGGACGCTTTCGTGCACCGGCTGCGATTTGTCAACGGTCGCTGTAACGGAGTGGACTTCGGCGTCGCCGGCCAAGCTCCGTTGACCGCCATGGCAGGCGAAGTCTTGCTGTGCGCCGGTGCAATTGGCTCGCCATGGCTACTCATGATTTCAGGTGTCGGACCGCAAAGCCATCTCCGAGACGTTGGCATCGACGTTGTATGCGACCTACCCGGCGTAGGACTTAACTTGCAAGACCATCCCTTCACCGGCGTCATATATCAAGCAACTCGGCCTATTCCGACACCGCGGAACAACCACGGCGAGATTATGGGAGTGATCCGCTCCAAATATGCCGGTGCGGCTCCTGACTTACAGATTCTGATGGTGGATACGGGCGCTTTGGCCGGAGTCGACATACCGAACATCTACGTTATCGGTGTCTCGGCGCTACAACCGTTCAGTCGCGGCAGAGTGCGCTTGGCGGGCCGAGCCGCTGACTTGGAACCCGTCGTCGACCCGAACTACCTCGGGGATGAGCGCGACTTGGAAACTCTGGTGGAGGGTCTGTTCACAGCCCGAGAGATCGGGGCCGCGCGCGCATTGGACGGTTGGCGTGGCGCCGAAGTAGCGCCCGGACCACAAGTTGGCACCAGGGATGCATTGCGAGAGTTCGTCAAACAAACCGTAGGCACCTACTTCCACCCAGCCGGGACGTGCGCAATGGGCCAAGCTCATGAGTCGGTGGTCGATGACCAGCTTCGCGTCCACGGCCTCTCGGGCCTCCGGGTCGTCGATGCGTCGGTTATGCCTTCGCTACCGGCAACCAACACAATGGCAACCGTCTACGGGATTGCGGAACGAGCAGCTGCTCTCATCAAGTGCCCGGGCGCCAGGACCCTACCCTGACTGCGCTATCGGCCACCGTGTCCTACAGCATGCAGGACACGCAACCCTCGACCTCGGTCCCTTCCAGAGCCATCTGACGCAACCGGATGTAGTACAGCGTCTTGATTCCCTTGCGCCAGGCGTAGATCTGGGCCTTGTTGACGTCGCGCGTGGTAGCGGTGTCCTTGAAGAACAACGTCAGCGATAGCCCCTGATCCACGTGCTGGGTCGCCGCGGCGTAGGTGTCGATGATCTTCTCGTAACCGATCTCGTACGCATCCTGGTAGTACTCCAGGTTGTCGTTAGTCATGTAGGGCGCTGGGTAGTAGACCCGGCCGATCTTGCCTTCCTTGCGGATCTCCACCTTCGACACGATCGGGTGGATCGACGACGTCGAATGGTTGATGTAGGAGATCGACCCGGTCGGCGGCACCGCCTGCAGGTTCTGGTTGTAGATGCCGTGCGCCTGCACCGACTCCTTCAACCGCTTCCAGTCGTCCTGGTTCGGAATGCGGATGCCGGCGTCGGCGAAGAGCTGGCGCACCTTCTCCGTCGCAGGCTCCCACACCTCGTCGGTGTACTTGTCGAAGAACTCCCCGGAGGCGTACTTGGACTTTTCGAAGCCCTTGAAATGCGTACCGCGTTCAATCGCAATACGATTCGACGCCCGCAACGCGTGGTAGAGCACCGTGTAGAAGTAGATGTTGGTGAAGTCGACGCCCTCTTCGGAACCGTAGAAGATGCCTTCGCGGGCCAGGTACCCGTGCAGGTTCATCTGTCCCAGCCCGATTGCGTGAGAGTCGTTGTTGCCCTGCTCGATCGAGGGCACCGAGGTGATGTGGGTCTGGTCGCTCACCGCGGTCAGCGCGCGGATCGCCACCTCGATGGTCTGAGCGAAGTCCGGCGAGTCCATCGCCTTGGCGATGTTGAGCGACCCCAGGTTGCACGAGATGTCCTTGCCCACTTTGGCGTACGACAAGTCGTCGTTGAACTCCGACGGTGTAGAGACCTGCAGAATCTCCGAGCACAGGTTGGAGTGCGTGATCTTGCCCTCGATCGGGTTCGCCCGGTTCACCGTGTCCTCGAACATGATGTAGGGATAACCGGACTCGAACTGCAACTCGGCCAGCGTCTGGAAGAACTCGCGCGCCTTGATCTTGGTCTTGCGGATGCGGGCGTCGTCGACCATCTCGTAGTACTTCTCGGTGACCGAGATGTCGGCAAAGGCCTTTCCGTAGACCCGTTCGACGTCATACGGCGAGAACAGGTACATGTCCTCGTTCTTCTTGGCCAGCTCGAAGGTGATGTCGGGAATCACCACGCCCAGGCTCAGCGTCTTGATCCGGATCTTTTCGTCGGCGTTCTCCCGCTTGGTGTCCAGGAAGCGGTAGATGTCCGGGTGGTGGGCGTGCAGATACACCGCGCCGGCACCCTGACGCGCACCGAGCTGATTGGCGTAGGAGAACGAGTCCTCGAGCAGCTTCATGATCGGAATGACGCCCGAGGACTGATTCTCGATGTTCTTGATCGGTGCGCCGTGCTCGCGAATGTTGCTGAGCAGCAACGCAACTCCCCCACCGCGCTTGGACAGCTGCAGAGCGGAGTTGATCGAGCGCCCGATCGACTCCATGTTGTCCTCGATGCGAAGGAGGAAGCAGTTGTGCACAACGGTGCCGCGAATTGTGTAGGTGTGCGTGCCCTCGACGTGGAGGTTGTACACCTTCTCTGGGATTTCCTGCGACTGCGTGAGGTTGCGGATCCCGTAGACATGCCGCCCGTTAACCACCTGATACGTAGTACGCGACGTACCCTTCTGCCCTACATAGTTGTACAGGTTCTTGCCAACGTCGAAGATAAAGTCCTCGTTTGCGCCGGGCAGGCCCGGGACAAATACCTGACCGGTCACATTCCCAGACTGGTTGGTGTAATGCCGAACTCGGGACATGATGCCGACACGGCGCAGCAGGAGTTGCACCTGGTCGACGAGTTCGGGGTTCACCAGGTCGAGCACCATCCCGCCGGTCGTCGAGCACCCGTCACCGCGGAACAACCCGGCCAACAGACCACGCTGAAAGTCCTCGTCGGCTGTCAGGACGTCATGTGACAAGCGCTTCAGGTGATAGCCGGTGCCGACCAACGACAGGAAGAGCGAAGCCACCACCTTGCTGTTGCAAATCATCCGCACCGATTGGTCCGACACACTCTGGTGAACGGCAAGGTCAGCAGCAAACACTCGCTTGAAGGCCACCGCCAGCTCGTGTTGGTATTCGAGTTCGTGTGTGCCGATGGTGAAGTGGATTCCGATGGGCGTCTTCACGCCATCAGGTCCCGACCGCTTGGAGATGTGGCCTTCCGCTATGTACCAACCAAGGATGAGTCCCAGATCATACGACTCCTCCACATAGCGATTCACCGACACGAACTTCATATGGTGACGCTGTTTGTTGCGATGCTTGAGGTCTAGGTTCACCTTGCGGATCAGCCCGTCGATTTCTTCGTACTCACCGGCGCCGACGTGTTCCATCAGGTCGTAGACTCGCCGTGGTCGCCCCTCTAACGGTGCGGCCGTCACGATGAAGTCCGTGGGACGGATGTCTTTGGCGGCCAGCCACACAAAGCCGTCGAACGGATCGGCACCGTCGCCGTCAATCAATGTCTGCACATCACGCGTCGTCCATACCAGGATCGGATGCTCAGGGGTGCATAGGATCGGCTCTTTGTGACCGAAATGCGAAATCTCAACCAGCGGTTGATCATTCGGGTTCTCAATGACCGACTCGACGACTGAGAACGACCCGTCATGTGACAGCACCCGGTCGCCGGCGCGCAGCGCCTCAATGGGCTTCGGCCCCTCGGCGGTGTCGATAGGAGTTCCGGCAGGAAAGCACGAGACTGGCTCACCGCGCTGTTTCTTGCCCGAATTGAGGAAGGTCGGAGTGGCCGGCTGAAACCGACCATCGATGATTTCGTCCACCAACTTCTCAGCCAGTGCGGTGTCACCGGCGGCCAGAGTGAGCGAGACCATGACGACCCGGTCCTCGAAGCGCTCCAGGTAGCGCTTTCCGTCGAAGGTCTTCAGCGTGTACGAGGTGTAGTACTTGAACGCGCCAAGGAAGGTGGGAAACCGGAACTTCTTGGCGTACGCGCGGTCCAGCAGCGTCTTGACGAAGTTGCGCGAGTACTGGTCGAGCACCTCACGCTCGTAGTAGTTCTCGCGGATCAGGTAGTCGAGCTTCTCGTCCTGGTTGTGGAAGAACACGGTGTTCTGGTTGACGTGCTCGAGGAAGTACTGGCGCGCGGCCAGTACGTCCTTGTCAAACTGAATCTTGCCGTCGGCGTCGTACAGATTCAGCATCGCGTTGAGCGCGTGGTAATCCGTTTCGTTCTGCGACGCGTGCGTGCCGGTGGTTACAGGCTCTGCAGTGACGGTTGGTGGCACGTCTGTTCCTTCCAGAATTGGGCCAGGCCCGCGCGGACGGCGGCGACGTCGTCCGCGGTGCCCATGAGTTCGAATCGGTAGAGGTACGGAACACCGCACTTGCGAGACACCACGTTGCCCGCGTAGGCGAATTCGGCACCGAAGTTGTTGTTGCCCGCGGCTATGACGCCGCGGATGAGTGAGCGGTTGTGCTCGTTGTTCAGGAAAGCGATGACCTGCTTGGGCACGTAGCCACCGTCGTTGATGTTCGGCGTCGCCCGTCCGCCGCCGTACGTGGGCAGCACCAGCACGTACGGCTCGTCGACCTCTATGCGTTCATGCAGCGGTATCCGTGTGGCGGGAAGACCCAGCTTCTGCACGAAGCGGTGAGTGTTCTCCGACACGGACGAGAAATAGACCAGTGACGATCGTGAGCGCGGCGCAGCCGCGCGAAGCGGGTCGTCACTCGTCCAGTCCAGTGACGATCGCGAGCGCGGCGCAGCCGCGCGAAGCGAGTCGTCACTCGTCCGGTCCAGGTTGCGTCCCAGAACATCCATGGCACCGCAACCTCCTTACTTACTTGCCTACCCGCGCTAGGCGCTCAGCGCCGCCTCGGCGAGTGCCTTGATGCGGTCCGGCCGGAAACCGGACCAGTGGTCGTTGTCGGCCACCACGACGGGCGCCTGCAGGTAACCGAGCGCCATCACGTAGTCACGCGCTTCAGAATCCAGCGTGATATCGACCTTCTGGTAGTCGACGCCCTGCTTGTCCAGTGCCTTGTAGGTGGCGACGCACTGCACGCATGCGGGCTTGGAGTAAACGGTAATGGTCATGGGCGTACCGCTCCTTTGCGGAAGTGGGGACATCAAAAGGACTGGCAACGACTCTGGTGGCACATCTGTACTAGGTACAGCGACCCGACAAGCCCCCAGATTCCCGTTTAGCGGCGCCATGTCAACCGACTTGGTGATGCCGATTCCGGGGTGTTCATCGGGAGCCTGGAAAAAGCCTGGGCACCTGGTGAACCTGGGATCTGCCGGTGCTCAAACACTACACCTAGGGGGTGACGACGAGAAGAGATACAACATGTTCTGAATAACATTTCTGAAATTCCCTGGTCGTAAGCGTGTCGCCCGCGTCGCCTCGGCGTGTCGCAGATCACAACTGGCGGGATAGGTGTGCATGGCGTCAGGTTTAACATTGACCACTGACAAGTGCGGCCAACAGCGCGCCCACCCCAGAGCCAGCAAAGCCGCCGACGCATTCGCCGACGGCTTTGACTAGAGCGTTCAGTGACGTGTTATCCCTCGGTGGCGACCCCCGCGCCGGCGTGGGCATTGACCTCGGCGGCGAGCTTGCCCACCACCTCACGCACGCTTTCAGTCAGCTCCGCGTTCTCGGCCGGCGGCAAGCCGCCCAGCGTGCCGAACGGGATCGAGAGCTTGACCTCGTCGAGCACGCGCGCCCCCGCGATTCCGAATGCCTTGCGGGTGTCGTCGTGCGCCCAGACCCCGCCGTACCGGCCCAGCGCCCCACCGACGACCGCCAGTGGCTTGCCTTTGAGCGCGCCGTCGCCGAACGGCCGCGACAACCAGTCGATCGCGTTCTTGAGTACAGCCGGAATCGTCCCGTTGTTTTCGGGCGTGACCACCAGGGCCGCGTCGGCCTCACCCGCGGCGGCGCGCAACGCCGCCACCTCCGCGGGCTCTTCGACCGGCGTCCCCACACCGGGATCGAGGTCCTCGTTGTAGAAAGGCACGTCCGCCAGCGTCTCGAACAGGGTGACGGTGACACCTCCGGGTGCCACGTCAGCCGCGAGCTCGGCGATCTGGCGATTGATCGACCCCGCGCGCAAGCTGCCGACCAGAGCCAAGATCTTGGTTTCTGTCACGTTCATGTCCTTTCGAATTGTGGCTACATCTTCGCACGACCTAACCGGACTATAGTCCGATTAATTCCCGCGGCGTTAAAGTGCGTAGGTGAGCGATAACGAGCGGCTGGGTGAGTTGGGCATGCCGGCTCCGGGAATCCGCTTGCAGGAACCCTCGCTACCCGAGCGAAGTGACGCCGCGCGCAACCGCGCGCTGCTCCTGGACGCCGCGCGCCACCTGATCGCCGAACGCGGCGCCGACGCCGTCACCACCGACGACATCGCTACCGCAGCCGGCGTCGGCAAGGGCACCCTGTTCCGCCGGTTCGGCAACCGGGCCGGACTGATGATGGTGCTGCTCGACGAGGACGAGAAGGCCTACCAGCAGGCCTTTCTTTTCGGCCCGCCCCCGCTGGGACCCGACGCGCCGCCGCTCGAGCGGTTGATCGCCTTCGGCCGGGAACGGATTTGCTTCGTGAACACCCACCACGAGCTGCTATCGGCGGCCAACCGCGACCCGCACAGCCGCCACGTTGGCGCGGCCGTAGTCCAGCGCCGGCATGTCTGGGTATTGCTGCACGCGGCGCATACGACGGGCGATCTGGACGTCCAGACCGATGCGCTGCTGGCGCTGCTCGACGCCGACTACGTGCGGCATCAGCTGACCGACGGCGGCCACAACCAGCAGACGCTGGGCGACGGGTGGGAGAGCTTGGCACGCAAGCTGTGCGGAAGATGAGGCACATCCTGCATGTTGACCTCGACCAGTTCCTCGCATCGGTCGAGTTGCGCCGACGTCCCGAACTGGTCGGCCTGCCGGTGATCGTCGGCGGCAACGGCGACCCGACCGAACCACGCAAGGTCGTCACCTGCGCGTCCTATCAGGCACGCGAGTTCGGGGTGCACGCAGGCATGCCGATGCGCGCGGCCGCCCGCAGGTGCCCGGACGCCACCTTCCTCCCCTCGGATACCGACGCTTACGACGCCGCGTCCGACGAGGTGATGGAGTTGTTGCGCGACCTCGGACATCCCGTCGAAGTGTGGGGCTGGGACGAGGCGTATGTCGGGTTGGCGGACGGGGACCCGGTCGAACTCGCCGAACAGATCCGCACCGTAGTTTCCACGCAGACCGGTCTGTCCTGCTCGGTGGGGATCAGCGACAACAAGCAGCGCGCCAAAGTCGCGACCGGCTTCGCCAAAACCGGCCGGTATCTTTGCGCTCACCGACGACAACTGGATGACACTGATGGCCGACCGCCCAGTGGATGCATTGTGGGGCGTCGGCCCGAAGACGGCGAAAAAGCTTGCTGCGCAAGGCATTACCACCGTGTGGCAGCTGGCACACAGCGATGGTGAACTGGTGACGTCGATGTTCGGCCCGCGTACCGGACTGTGGCTGCTGTTGCTCGCGAAGGGCGGCGGCGACACCGAAGTCAGTGCCGAACCGTGGGTGCCGCGCTCGCGCAGCCACGTCATCACCTTCCCGCGCGACCTCACTGAGAGATCCGAAATGGATTCGGCGGTAACGGAATTAACGCGGCGCACGCTGGACGAGGTGATCGCCGAGGCGCGTCTCGTCACCCGGGTGGCCGTCACGGTGCGGACCGCGACGTTCTACACCCGTACCAAGATCCGCAAGCTGGACGCGCCGACCACCGATACCGACGTCGTCACCGCCGCGGCACTGCGCATCCTCGATCTGTTCGAGTTGGACCGACCCATCCGGCTACTCGGTGTGCGCCTGGAACTCCAAATGCCCGATCAGCGCTGAAGTTGCGGCGGCCCCGGCCGCAACGCGCGCGTAAAGATCACATTCACCTGACGCATCGCCACGCTGTACGGCCACCAAGCCAGCCGCTTGAACGCATACAGCGCGCGGATGTCCTGCGAGGTGTAGATCAGGTATCTGTTCTTCGCGACCCCGGCCAGGATTTTCTCGGCGGCCCGTTCGGGTGACACGGCGTGCCCACTGAACCGGTCGACCCATCGGGCGACTTGGGGATCGTTGCGGTCCACGCCGGCGATCTCGACCGTATTGACCAGCGGAGTCTTCACCGCTCCGGGCACTACGACGGACACCCCGATGCGGTGGCGGGCCAGGTCGAAGCGCAGCACCTCGGACAGGCCACGCAGACCGTACTTGCTGGCGCTGTACGCGGCGTGCCACGGCAGCGCGACGAGTCCAGCGGCCGAGGACACGTTCACCACGTGCCCGCCCCGCCGCGCGGCGACCATGTGTGGAACGAAGGACTCGATGACGTGGATCGGGCCCATCAGATTGATCTGGACCATCTTGCTCCACTGCTCATGACTCAACCGGTCGACGGTGCCCCACGCCGATACCCCCGCGATGTTGAGCACCACGTCCATGCTGGCGTGGGCGGCGTGGATGTCGGTCGCGAACGCCGAGACCTGCGCGTAGTCCGAGATATCCAGCACCCGGTGCGCGGGGACCTGGGCGCCGAGCGCTCGTGCGTCGGCCACTGTCTGCGCCAGCCCGTCCTCGTCCCGGTCGGTCAGATAGAGTTCGGCGCCCTGCGCGGCCAGCCGCAATGTGGTCGCGCGGCCGATGCCACTCGCCGCGCCCGTGACGAAACACCGCTTACCCGCGAAGTACCGCTGCGATCCGCTCTGCGCCATGGACGTGACGATACCGGCGGTAGCAGGAGCCTTAGCTACCGCGCCGGGCCACCCCATAAGGCGTTGAGCCACAGCTGCTCCAACACCCGCACTCGGCGGTCCGGATCCTGGTGCCGGCCCGCCAGCATTGGGTCGCCGGTGAGCACAAGCGCGGTGGTTCCCGCCAGGGTGCGGATCAGTATCGGAAGGTCGTCGCTGATGGGTCGCGCGGTCCCGGCCTTCACCTCGGCGTCGACGACGGTGACGATCTGGCGCAGCACCCCCTCGAACTGCTGCTCGAGGATCTCCCGGATCTCCATGTCGGTGTGGCGGGCCGCATTGCATGCGGTCATCACCGGGTCGTTGTGGGTGTAGACCACCGCCGCGCTGCCGACCATGCGGGAGGCGAACTGCTGCGGCGATTCGCCGGGCTGACGCGGGGCGAAGTAGTGGGTGAGCTCCTCGAGTTCCTCGGCGACCTCGGCCAGGATCGCGGCAAGCACCGAGTACTTGGAGTCGAAGTAGAAGTAGAAGCCCGAGCGAGCCACCCCCGCCCGCGTGCTGATGGTGCTGACCGACAGTTCCGAGAAGGGACGCTCCTGCAGAAGTTGGCGGACGGCTTCCATGATCGCCTGGCGGTGTTTGTCGCCGCGCCGACGCAGCACGGGCGCGGCCCGCTCCTCGTTGACAGCCCGGCTAGGCACTCGCGATCACTTCCTGACCCTGCACCACTCCAATTCAAGAAGACAACTTGACAGGCGTCAAGTTTTTCCGAAATCATTGGCAATAGTGACGGTTACCACAAGCCGATCAGGAAACCGGTTAGGAGCGCGCGTCAATGGTGACGACCATCAGCACCCCTCAATACCTCCTTGACCAGGCCCGACGGCGGTTGACCCCGTCGTTCAACAACTTTCCCGGCATGGGCTTGGTGGAACGCAAGCTGCGCAACACCGAATTTCCTGAGAAGGTGCTCGCCGACCCCCCGCCCGGCAGCGGACTCAAGCCGATCGTCGGCGATGCGGGCCTGCCGATCCTGGGCCACATGATCGAGATGCTGCGCGGCGGACCGGACTATTTGATGTTCCTGTATGAGACGAGGGGCCCGCTGATTTTCGGGGACTCGCCGTTTCTGCCGTTCGTCACCGCGCTCGGTCCGGACGCGGCCCAGGCCATCTACTCCAACCGCAACAAGGACTTCTCCCAGCAGGGCTGGGTTCCCGTCATCGGCCCGTTCTTCCGCCGCGGCCTGATGCTGCTCGATTTCGAGGAGCACATGTTTCACCGGCGGATCATGCAGGAAGCCTTCATCCGCTCGCGGTTGGTCGGCTACCTCGAACACATCGACGAAGTGGTATCGCACGTCACCCGCGACGACTGGGTGACCGACGACCCGCGCTTCCTGTTGTATCCGGCGATGAAGGAACTCACCCTCGACATTGCCTCGATGGTGTTCATGGGGCATGAGCCCGGCACCGATCGCGAGTTGGTCACCAAGGTGAACAAGGCGTTCACCACGACCACCCGGGCCGGCAACGCTGTCATCCGCAAGGGGGTGCCGCCATTCACCTGGTGGCGCGGCCTGAAGGCGCGGGAGCTGCTGGAGAACTATTTCGCCGAGCGGGTCAAGGAGCGCCGAGGCGAGGAAGGCAACGACCTGCTCAGCGTGTTGTGCCAGACCGAGGACGAGGACGGCAACCGATTCTCCGACCAAGACGTCATCAACCACATGATCTTCCTGATGATGGCCGCGCACGACACGTCGACGTCGACCGCCACCACGATGATCTACCACCTGGCCGCGCACCCAGAGTGGCAGCAACGCTGCCGCGACGAGTCGGACCGGCTCGGCGACGGGCCACTGGACATCGAGTCGCTCGAGAAGCTGGAATCGCTGGACCTGGTGATGAACGAGTCGATCCGATTGGTGACACCGGTGCAGTGGGCGATGCGACGCACGGTGCGCGACACCGAGCTGCTGGGCTACTACTTGCCCAAGGGCACCAACATCACCGCTTTCCCGGGGATGAATCACCGTCTGCCCGAATTGTGGACGGACCCAATGAAATTCGACCCGCTACGGTTCACCGAGCCGCGCAACGAGCACAAGCGTCACCGGTACGCCTTCACACCGTTCGGCGGTGGGGCACACAAGTGCATCGGGATGGTGTTCGGTCAGCTGGAAGTCAAGACGATCCTGCACCGGCTGCTGCGCCGTTATCGTCTCGAACTGCCACGGCCCGACTACACGGCGCGCTGGGATTACGGCGGCATGCCGGTGCCGATGGACGGCATGCCCATCGTGCTACGCCCGCTTTAGTAGGCCGAGCAGACGGGTCTCAGCCCAACAAACGGTTGGCGCACGCGATCACCGCACGCAGCGCCGACTGCGTCGGATCCTCGGCCCACCCCATCGCCCATTCCGCGCGGGCGCCGTCGGTTCCCCGGACGAACGTGGCGGTGTGCCGGCCGGCGCGCATCTGGTGAAAGTTCAGCGTCTCCAACGCTATTCCGCGCCGGTGCAGCATTGCGGTGAGCGCTGCGACGGGGCCGCCGGCCGCAGCGTTAGACGCGCTGATGCGATCGCCCTGTGCGATCACTGCACGGTAGTTACGGGCTTGCGGCCCGAGGCGTGTGGCCGGGCGTTCGGCGTCGGTGCACTCCCAATGCCCCAGCCGAAGCGGTCCGGCGGTGGGTGCGTAGGCAGTCACGAAGTCCCGCCACGACATCGTCGCGGCCGAGTCGCGCAGTCCGCTCGGCAGGGCGACGCCGAAGTGGTCACCGAACCACGCGTCGGCGTGAGCTTCGGAAAGTGTGGTTTCGGGGAGAGTCATGGTGCCGGTCTTCTCTGGCTCGAAGGAGCGACCGACGCGAGTAGCTTCCGACCCACAGCGGGGGGTCGGTCTGGATCAGACCCCGCTGCGGGTGCTGGCTACTACGGCACGCGCGGAAAGTGGCACGAGCGGACACTTTAGCGGTCGTGCGCGATCAGGCGCAACTACCTTTTCTTCCCTAGGCGAGGAAATGTCACCAATTCCCGTCAAAACGACTCGCGGCACACCGGGGTCGAGTTAGCATTCCGGTAGCGGTAAAACGCGAGTTGGGTGAGAGCCAGCAAACGAAAGGTGTGACCATGCGCACGAAGCGGACCGGTCGGGGGATGCAGTCGCTTCGGGTCGTGGTCGCAGTGCTGGCGGCGGCACTGGCCGTGGCATCTGCTGGTTGCGCAGCCCAGCGACAAGTGAATCCTGAGTTCGAGGTCACCGGCGGATAGGTCGCTGAGCTCGAATGACGTCGGGGGATCCCGCTGGGGGCCACTGCGAAGGCAGTCGGTTCCCAGCGGGATGGGGTTTGCGTCGCATAAGCCGAGCATTCATATCCGCCGCGATCGCCTGCCGCCGCGGCATCGACTCGCGGTCAACCTCACAACCGTCTGTAGCAAATGGCTGGCGACGGCTTTTCTCGCCCTGACGGCGGGCATGCACGCCTAACTTACGCAGTTTCTATGGATGACCGAGAAAAGGCTCGTTGCAACGCCTGCGTGGCGATACCATCACAGCGCCTACTCGTTGTAGACGACCGTGCAATAACGCCGCAGAAAGGCGAAACGATGACGATTAGCAGGTGGGCTCAGGTGGTGGGTGCCGTGATATTGGCGGCCTACGCAGTTTTCGCGACCGGTTGCGGTAGCACAAGCATTCGGCCAGTGCCGCAACCCGAGATCCAGCCCGTGGAGGTTCAGGGCGGCTAAACCGCCCCGCTTCAAAATATATTGACCAACCCGTCAGAATCCTCCCTCTGAGCGTATAACATCTGCAATGCCGGGTGTAGCCGCCGGTGAACTACGGGGAGAGGGGTACGACCCATGCGCACCATGTTCGCCACGAAGACCATCAAAATCGTAGGTGCTGTACTGATTACAGCGTTCGCCGCGCTGGCAGCCGGGTGCGCCCAACCTCCGGCACCCACTGCGCCCGCTGTGCCGGTCACGCCGCCGAACACTGACGTACCTACGCAATAACCATTCACAGCCACCAGGACGCCGCGGCGTCCAGGTGGCGACGGATGCGGTAGCGGGCCAGGCTGTCATCGCCGGACTCGATCGCCTCGAGAATCCGTAGATGCGCGTGCTCGACTGCGGTCACGTCGGTCCACGTCAGCTGGGCCTGCCCGGTGCTGGACCAGTGCCGGCGGAACAGTTCGACGATGATCCGCAGGAACAGGTCCAGCACCGCATTTCCAGCCAGTTCGGCGAGCCCGACGTGAAAGCGGAACTCGTCGACCGCGGCCCTGCGGACGTCGCCGCCGTCGGCGAGGTGGGTCCAGCTGCGCGGGTCCAGGAAGGCGACCACGTCCGGCAAGGTCCGTCGCGCGACGACCTCCGCGACGTTGTGGATCTCGATTGCGTCCCGCACGCTCCTCAGGTCTTCCCGGCTGGGCTGGCGGTACTGCAGATACAGGGCGATGGTGTCAATGCTGGCCTGCGCCTGCGGTTTTGCCACGATCAGTCCGCCACCGGGCCCGCGTCGCATCCGTGCGACCGCGTGGTACTCCAGCAGGCGCACCGCTTCGCGCAGTGCTGCGCGACTCACCCGGTACCGGGCTAGCAGCGCAGCCTCGGTGCCGAACACCGAGCCAACCTGCCAGCCGTCGGCGGCGATGTCGTCGGCGATATTCGCGGCCAGCACTTCGGCGAGTTTGCCGCGTGGCGCTACTAGGTCGGTGCGTGCCCGCCTACCCGCCTGCGCGCGGCCTGCCGGGGCTCGGTGCCGCTGCAGCCATGACGTGACGCCCTCTACGTGGCGTTCACTGAGCGTCTTGGCTCGCGCCGAGTCGCCCGAGGTGACGGCGGCGACGATATCGGCATGGTCGCCACGCATCTGGTGGGCCGCTTCGACGGCCTGGTCTGCTGAATCAGTGCGTGACATCCGCGCGTATCGTCTGGTCAATCGCATCAGGACGTCGATAAACAATTGCAGCACTGGGTTTTTCGATTGCTCGGCGAGGGCGATGTGAAACTCGTCGGGCGGCGCGGGAAGTCCGGGACGCCACTGCTGCTCGGCACGCAGCACCGCCCGCAATCGCTGGATCCCGGATTCGTCGATGTGGTCGGCGGCCAGTTCGGCCGCCAACGGCTCCAGCACCAACCTGGCGTTGAGCAGATCGGTCAGCGTGGTGCCCAGGTACTCGAGGTAGATGACGACGGCCCGGGTCGCAGGACCGGCATCGGGTGCGCAGACGAGCAATCCGCCGTTCGGGCCGCGACGCATCCGCGCGACCTGGTGGTGCTCGACCAGGCGAACGGCTTCCCGAAGTACCGATCGACTCACTCGAAACTCTTGTTGCAGCTGCGATTCCGAGCCGAGCGACTCGCCCACCGGCCAGCCACGACGGACGATATCTGCTTCGATGCACCGAGCGATCTGCGCGGCCCGCTTGTCCGCCCGCACACGCTCCGGCTCAGTGGTCATCCCGGCTCAGCAGGTAAGCAGCATGCAGCCCGCGACCGGACCACCGCCCACCGACACCACGCCAACCTCGGGTCGGCGCGAGACCTGCCGCTCCCCCGCATCTCCGCGCAGTTGTAGACACCCCTCGTGCAGTGCCCAGTAGCCGTGCATACGGCCAGCCGAAAGCTGGCCGCCGTACGTGTTCAGCGGGAGCTGGCCATCGCGAGCGATCCGCGACCCACCCTCGACGAAGGGTCCCGCCTCGCCGTCACCGCACACCCCGAGGGCTTCCAGCCACGCCAACGTGAGAAAGGTGAAGCCGTCGTACAGTTGGGCGACTTCCAGATCAGCGGGGGTGAGTTCGGTGCGCGACCACATCTGCGCGGTCGCGTCCGACATCGCCATCTTCGGATAGTCGGCGCGGTGAAACCATCCTCCGGAGCCATCCGAGCCGCCGATCGCCTCGACCCGCACGGCACGGTGCGGACAATCCGACGCGTAATCGGCGCGCGAGACAACCACTGCGATCGAACCGTCGATCGGCACGTCGCAATCCAGGAGGCCGAACGGCGTCGAGACCGGGCGCGCGCCCAAATAGTCAGACATCGTCATCGGATCGCGGTATACCGCACGGGGATTCAATGCCGCGTTGCGCCGCCCGTTGAGCGCGATCCAGCCCAGCTGCTCCTTGGTGGTTCCGTAAAGCTCCATGTGGCGACGACAGTTCAGCGCCAGCCAGTTGGCCGCCGAATAAGCATGCGCCGCAAGCAGATCATTGATGTCGTCCATCGCGCCGACGGCCGGGCGCTCGCCTTCGGGCGCATCGAACATCCGCGCCAGTGGGGGTGCCGGCGCATTCTTGTCCTGGGGTAGCACCGTGCCACCCAGCATCTGGATGGTCCGGTAGACCACCACATGACGGACGCGCCGCTCGGAGACGGCGCGGCAGGCCGATATCACCGGGCTCAGCAGGCCGCCCGTGCCGAAGCCGCTGCCACAGTCGGCGGCCTCAATCTTCAACTCCGCGTTGACTTCCCCGGCCGGCGTATCACCCAGGGTTGCGATGCCGTCGATGTCCGTCGCAACCAGGCCAGCGTCGTCGATCGCGGCCCGCACCGCTTCCATCGTCAGGTCCCGCCCTGGGATCCCGGTTCGACGGCCGATGCGCGAGATGCCGATCCCGGACACGATCGCGTCTTTCTCGAAGTACTCCATCTGCCCCGTCCGTCGAATCAACGCGCTAACAAGCTGAGCCCAATAGAGTGTACTGTATTAGCCGTGTCAGCCGACGAATCCTCTCCACTGCTCGTCGAACACTGCGCCGATTGCGGGCGTTGGGTGCACCCGCCCGCGGGCGTGTGCCGCGACTGCGGCGGCGCACTAGTGGCAAAGCCGGTGTCCGGCCGCGGAACGGTGTTCACCTACACGGTGAACCACCACCCGTACAACCCGGAAGTTCCGACGCCATACGTCATCGCTCTCGTCGAACTCAGCGAACAGGACGGTCTGCGGGTAGCAGCGAATATCGTTGACTGCGAACCTGATTTGGTGACCTGCGGTATGCCGGTCGCCATCCGCCCCGACAAGGGCACCGGCGGCGCGCCGCTGTTCGCGCCGGCCTAGCCAACCCCCGCCCTTAGCCGCGAGAAGACGCAGAATCGCACAAAATCCCGCGGATTCGTGCGATTCTGCGTCTGCTCGCGAGGCAAACCCCAGCGAGGGAAGGCTAGTTGATCAGCGGGTCGCGCGGCATGCCGAGGATCCGCTCGGCGATCTGGTTGCGGGTCACCTCCGAGGTGCCGCCCGCGATCGCCATGCCGCGGGCACCCATCACCATGCGCCCCGCCAAAGCGCCAGGCCCGTCCAGCAATGCGACCTCAGGGCCGGCCAGCGCGGTGGAAATAGCGGCACCCTCGATCATGTGATCGGCCAGCTTGAGTTTGGTGACGTTGCCCTCAGGCCCGGGGCCCGCCCCTTCGACACTGCGTGCCGCCCGCCGCAGGTTCAGCAGCCGCAGCGCACTCTCTTCCGCCAAGTAGGTGCCGACACGAACCACCGCGCCCGCCAGGCGATCTCCCTGCTGCTGAGCACCCTTCACCAACTGCGGGGCCAGCGCTTCGTAGAACAAACCGCTACCGCCGATGCTGACCCGCTCGTTGCCCAGCGTCGCGCGCGCCACCGTCCATCCAGAATTGGGCGCCCCGACGACGTCCTCGTCCGGCACGAACAGGTCGTTGAAGAACACCTCGTTGAACTCCGCCCCGCCGGTCATCTGCCGCAGCGGACGGACCTCGACCTCCGGGGATTTCATATCCACGATCACCGTGGTGATGCCGGCGTGCTTGGGCGCTTCGGGGTCGGTGCGCACCGTGGCAAGGCCACGCGCGCAATACTGGGCCCCACTCGTCCACACCTTCTGCCCGTTGATCTTCCACCCGCCATCCACCCGGGTGGCCCGGGTCTTGACCGATGCTGCGTCCGACCCCGCTTCAGGCTCGGAGAACAACTGGCACCAGATCTCGTCCTTGCGTAACGCCTTCTCGACGAATCTTTCGATCTGCCAGTCGGTTCCGTGCTGAATCAAAGTCAGGATGACCCAGCCTGTGATCCCGTAGTCCGGCCGTTTGATGCCGGCGGCGCGGAACTCCTCTTCGATGACCAGCTGCTCCACCGCGTCGGCGGCACGTCCCCACGGCTTGGGCCAGTGCGGCATCACATAGCCGGTCTCGATCAGCTTGTCGCGCTGCGCGCTCTTGTCCAAGCCCGCGAGTTCGGCTGCGTCGGCGCGGATCTGGGTCCGCAGCTGCTCGGCCTCCGGCGGCAGATCCAAGCTGTTGTCCCGAACGACGCCGGCAGCCGTCAAGTCGAACACGTCTTGCGCCGGAGCGTCGCCGCCCAGCAGCGCCGAACTCACCAGTGCACGGCGGAGATGCAGATGTGCGTCGTGCTCCCAGGTGAAGCCGATACCACCGTGCACCTGGACATTGAGTTCCGCGTTGCGCGCGTAGGCCGGGAAGGCGAGCGTCGCGGCCACGGCGGCGATCAGCTGGAACTGCTGCTCGTCCTCACCTGCCGCACGTGCGGCGTCCCAGACGGCGGCGAGCGCGGATTCCGCAGCCACCAGCATGTTGGCGCAATGATGTTTCACGGCTTGGAAAGTGGCGATGGTACGGCCAAATTGCTTGCGCACCTTGGCATACTCGACCGCGGCCTCCACACAGTCGCTCGCCCCGCCCACCGCTTCGGCGGCCAGCAGGGTCCGGGCGCGCGCCACCGCGGCGCCGCGCGCGCCAGCCAGGACATCGTCGCCGCCCACCTGCACGTTCGACAGGCGGACGCGGCCCGATCGCCGGGTCGGGTCGAAGTTCTCCGGTACCTCCACCGAAACGCCGTCGTGGTCGCGGTCGAGCAACAGCACGTCGTCACCCGCGATCAACAACAGCAGGTCCGCCAGGCCGGCACCGAGCACCACTCCGGCGTCGCCATTGGCCACACCATCAACGACCCGCACGTCGCCGCCGACCCCGACGCCGGCCGTGACCGTCCCGTCGATCAGGCCCGGCAGCAGCCGGGCCTGCTGCTCGGCGCTGCCGGCATGCGCGATCACCGCCGAGGCGATCACGGTGGGCACGAACGGCCCGGGCGCCACCGCGCGTCCGAGTTCTTCGATCACCACGACCAATTCGGGCAGGCCGTAACCGGAGCCGCCGTGCTCCTCGCTGATATGCAGGCCCAGCCAACCAAGTTCACCGATGCCCTGCCAGATGGACGGCCGCTCTTCCTCGGGCGCATCGAGCAGCGCGCGCGCCGCCGCTCGCGCCTTCTGCGAGGTCAGAAACCCGCGGGTGACCTCCGCAAGTTCGCGGTGGTCGTCGGTCAGTGCGATACCCATGCGGATCCTCCTCGCAGCGCTGCCAAGTACCTAAAGAGTGTACTTAATGCGCGGGGTGGGTCCTCGGCATGGTGGCCGACGATGCCGGAGTTACTTGGGCGCGAACCGCTGCCCCGCGTCCAGACGTAGGCACTGGCCGTTGAGCATCGGGTTGTCCACGATGGCCGCCACCAGCTTGGCGTACTCCTCGGGCCGGCCCAGCCGCTTGGGGAAGGCCGCGTCCTTGGTCAGGGCGGTGGCGAACTCGTCCGGGATGCCCTTGGTCAGCCCGGTGGCGAACAGGCTCGGGGCGATGGCCAGCACCCGGATGCCCACTGAGCCCAGGTCGCGCGCCATCGTCAGGCACATGCCCGCGATTCCGGCCTTGGCCGCGGTGTAGGCGACCTGCCCGATCTGGCCCTCGAAGGCGGCGATGGAGGCGGTGTTGATGATGACGCCGCGCTCGTCGTCTTCGGGTTCGTTCTTGCTCATGTGCGCGGCGGCCAGGCGGCTGATGTTGAAGGTCGCGATCAGGTTGAGATCGATCACCGATTGGAAGGATTCGAGATCGTGCGGTCCGGTCTTGGTCAGCGTGCGCTTAGCGATGCCGCCGCCGGCGGTGGTGACGATGACGTGCAGCCCACCGAGATCGTCGACCGCGGTCTGCAGCGTCTCCTCGGTGCCGGCGAAGTCGGTGACGTCGACAGGATAGAACTTGCCGCCGACCCCTTCGGCAACCTCTTTCCCGTCCGAACCCTCGCGGTCTAGCACCGTCACCTGCGCGCCGCGCTCGTGCAACAGCTCGGCGCTGGCGCGTCCCATTCCCGAGGCGCCGCCGATGACGACGACCTTCTTTCCGCTGATCTCCATCCGGGACCTCCGATTTCTGGGTTGTCAGAAAGCCTAGAATTTGTAACGTTACCGAGGCACGCTAGCGGGTCCGTCCGCCGGGGTTGTCAGCGCGTCGTGCCAAGCTCGACACCGTGCTCCTTCTCGACGTAGCAAGCACCTCGCTCAGCGTGGGCGCCACCTCGTCGCGGCTGGCCAAGGTCGCGCACATCGCCGAGTTGCTGCAGCGCGCCGGAGCCGACGCAGAGGTCGTCGCCACCGTCGTATCGTGGCTGTCCGGGGAATTGCGGCAGCGCCAGATCGGCGTCGGCTGGGCCGCCCTGCGCTCGCTGCCGCCGCCGGCAGCGGGTGCAACGCTCACCGTCGTCGGGGTCGACGCCACCTTCACCGAGATCGGCGCCGTGTCAGGCAAGGGCTCCCAGGGCCGGCGCGCGGAACTGATCCGCGGACTGTTCGCTGCGGCGACCGAAACCGAGCAGACCTTCCTGCTGCGGCTGCTCGGCGGCGAGCTGCGCCAGGGCGCGCTCATCGGAGTCATGACCGACGCCGTGGCCAAGGCGGCCGGCCTCCCCGCCGCCGCGGCGCAGCGCGCCGCCATGCTCGGTGGGGATCTGCCCGCGGTCGCCGCCGCCGCGCTGACCGGCCGGTCGTTAGACGAGTTCACCCTCCAAGTCGGCCGGCCAGTCGGGCCGATGCTGGCCCAGACCGCTGCCAGCGTTGCCGATGCGCTCGAAAAGCACGGCGGCACATCGATTTTTGAGGCAAAGCTGGACGGCGCCCGGGTGCAGATCCACCGCGGCGGTGACGACGTCCGGGTTTTCACTCGCAGTCTGGACGACGTCACCGCCCGGCTACCCGAAGTGGTCGAGGCGACCCTGGCGTTGCCGGTCAGCCGGCTGGTCGCCGACGGCGAGGCGATCGCCCTGCGGCCGGACAACCGCCCGCACCGCTTCCAGGTCACAGCATCTCGGTTCGGCCGATCGGTGGACGTGGCGGCCGCCCGCGATAAGCAGCCGCTCTCGGTGTTCTTTTTCGACATCCTGCATCGCGACGGCGTGGACCTGCTCGACGCGCCCACCACCGAGCGGCTGGCGGCGCTGGACGCGCTGGTGCCACCACAACATCGGGTCGACCGGCTGGCCACCTCCGACCCGGCGCAGGCAGCCGCGTTCCTGGACGCGACGCTGGCCGCGGGGCACGAAGGGCTGATGGCCAAGGCGCCAGATGCCCCATACCAGGCGGGCCGACGCGGCGCGGGCTGGGTGAAGGTCAAACCGGTGCACACCCTCGACCTGGTAGTGCTCGCGGTGGAGTGGGGCTCGGGGCGCCGGCGGGGGAAGCTGTCCAACATCCATCTGGGTGCCCGCGACCCCGACAGCGGCGAGTTCATCATGGTCGGCAAGACGTTCAAGGGCATGACCGACGCGATGCTGGACTGGCAGACCGCGCGATTCACCGAGTTGGCGACGGACGGCACCGATGGTTACGTCGTGTATGTCCGGCCGGAGCAGGTGGTGGAGATCGCGCTGGACGGCGTGCAGGGCTCGACGCGTTACCCGGGCGGGGTCGCGCTTCGGTTCGCCCGGGTGGTGCGCTACCGCGACGACAAAAGCCCGGCCGAAGCCGACACCATCGATGCGGTGCGCGCTATGTACTGACGCCCAGCGTGAAGTACACGACGCGACACCCCGATGCGGCGTCGGTAGATTCACTCTCGTTGCCGACGCCGGAGAGGAGCCCGGGGTGGACCGCGACATCAGCTACATCCACACCGAGCCCGATCTACCCCCAGTCGCGATCATCGACCGCTCCCCCATTACCGGCAGACAACGAATCTTCTTCGGCGTGATCGCCGTCGTCGGCGCCACAGCCTGGGCGGTGATCGCGCTTATCCGCGGCGAACGGGTGAACGCGGTCTGGCTGGTGGTCGCGGCGATCTGCACCTACCTCATTGGATACCGTTTCTACGCGCGGCTGGTCGAATCGAAAATCGTCCGCCCGCGCGACGATCACGCCACTCCCGCCGAGGTTCTCGAGGACGGCACCGATTACGTGCCGACGGACCGACGCGTCCTGTTCGGCCACCACTTCGCCGCCATTGCGGGTGCCGGGCCGCTCGTCGGTCCGGTGCTCGCCACGCAGATGGGTTACCTGCCGTGCAGCATCTGGATCGTCATTGGGGCGGTGCTGGGTGGGTGCGTACAGGACTACCTGGTGTTGTGGATCTCGACCCGCCGGCGCGGCCGATCGCTGGGCCAGATGGCCCGCGAGGAGCTCGGTGCCACTGGCGGGGCGGCGGCTCTGGTCGGGATCTTCGTCATCATGCTGATCCTGCTTGCGGTGCTGGCGATGGTGGTGGTGCGGGCACTGGCGCAGAGCCCGTGGGGTGTGTTCTCGATCGGCATGACGATCCCGATCGCGGTGTTCATGGGTTGCTATCTGAGGTTTCTGCGTCCGGGCCGGGTGGGTGAGGTGTCGGCGATCGGAGCCGGGTTGCTACTGCTCGCAGTGGCCTGCGGCCATTGGGTAGGTGAAACCGCTTGGGGCGCATCATGGTTCAACCTGTCACCGGTGACGTTATGCTGGCTGATCATCGGCTACGGGTTCGCGGCCTCGGTGTTGCCCGTGTGGTTGCTGCTCGCCCCGCGCGACTACCTGTCCACGTTCATGAAGGTCGGCACGATCGCCCTGCTGGCCGTCGGCGTGTGCCTTGCCCATCCCGTCCTACAGGCCCCCGCCATCTCACACTTCGCCACCCGAGGTGACGGGCCCGTCTTCGCCGGCTCGCTGTTCCCGTTTCTCTTCATCACGATCGCGTGCGGCGCACTGTCCGGCTTCCACTCGCTGGTTGCCTCAGGGACGACGCCGAAGTTGCTGGAGAAGGAAGGCCAGATGCGCGCGATCGGCTACGGCGGCATGATCACCGAGTCGTTCGTCGCTGTCATGGCGCTGATCACCGCCGCGGTCCTCGATCAGCACTTGTACTTCACCCTCAACGCGCCCGTCGCGCAGACGGGGGGCACCGCGACCACCGCCGCCCAGTACGTCAACGGACTCGGGCTGTCCGGCCCCCGGGTGACCCCCGAACAGATCGACCAAACCGCGGCCAGCGTCGGCGAGCACACGATCGTTTCCCGCACCGGTGGGGCCCCCACCCTGGCCCTGGGGATGTCGGACGTGCTGCACCGGGTGTTCGGCGGTGCGAGCCTCAGACCGTACTGGTACCACTTCGCGATCATGTTCGAGGCGCTGTTCATCCTCACCACCGTCGATGCGGGTACCCGGGTGGCGCGGTTCATGCTCTCCGACGGACTGGGCAACCTGGGCGGCCCGTTGGCCAAACTGCGGAATCCCAGCTGGCGGGTCGGTGCCTGGATTTGCAGCCTGGGCGTCGTGGCAGGCTGGGGCAGCGTGCTGCTGATGGGCGTGACGGATCCGCTCGGCGGGATCAACACCTTGTTTCCGCTGTTCGGCATCGCCAACCAGCTGCTCGCCGCCATCGCGCTGACCGTCGTCACAGCGGTGGTGATCAAGAGGGGCCTGTGGAAGTGGGCCTGGATTCCGGGGTTGCCGCTGCTTTGGGATTTGGCGGTCACGCTGACGGCGTCCTGGCAGAAGATCTTCTCCGCCGATCCGGGCGTCGGCTACTGGGCGCTGCATTCGCGATATCTGGCCGCCAAACACGCCGGCAAGACGGCGTTCGGTTCGGCCACCAACGCCGATGAACTCGACGCGGTCATCCGCAACACCTTCATCCAGGGCACCCTGTCGATCGTCTTCACGCTTGTCGTCGTCATCGTGGCAGTCGCCGGGATCCTGGTGTCCTACAGAGTTTTTCGTGACGCCCAGCCACACCTGACCGAAGTCGATCCGGTGGATTCGAAGCGGTTCGCGCCAGCGGGACTCATCCCCACCGCCGCCGAACGCGAGGTGCAACGGCAGTGGGACACACTCGCGCACGGCACTGAAAAGACGCTCGAGCGGCCCTAGAATTGGACGGAATGAGAGTCGGCATCGACTTCGGTACCACACACACCGTCGCGGCAATCGTCGACCGGGGCAATTATCCGGTCGTTTCCTTCGACGGGTTCGAGACCTGGCCTTCGCTGGTTGCCGCCAACGCGGCCGGCGAGCTGCGGTTCGGGATGGATGCGGCCGCCGTACGGCACGAGCCTGGATGGTCGGTACTGCGGGCGTTCAAACGGCTGCTCAATGACGCCGGCCCGCAGACGGAGGTCACGCTCGCCGGGCGCACCTACCTGTTAGCCGATCTGCTCACCGGCTTCCTCGCTCAACTGAAGAGTGATCTGTACCAGCGGTCGAACGCGGGCGCAGCCCCGGACGAGCCGGTGGAGGCTGCGATCAGCGTGCCGGCCAACGCGTCGAGCGCCCAGCGCTTCATGACGCTGAATGCCTTTGTCGCAGCAGGCTTTCGAGTGGTCGCTCTATTGAATGAGCCCTCGGCCGCGGGACTGGAATACGCCCACCGGTACCGGTCGACGATCACCGCTAGGCGCGAGTACGTCCTGATTTATGACCTGGGCGGTGGCACGTTCGATGCCTCTCTGTTGCGGATGGTCGGCCAGGTCAACGAAGTCGTCATCAGTGAAGGAATCCAGCGCCTGGGCGGTGACGATTTCGATGAGGCGATCGCACAGCTGGTGCTGCGCGCAGCGAAATTGCGGGTCGACGACGAAGCTCACGAGCTGCTGCTCGAGGAATGCGCGGCCCGCAAGGAGGCGGTCGGACCTCAGACGCGCCGCTTCCTGGTCGATCTCACGGAGATAGCGGAGCGGCCGCCGTTTTCCTGTCCCATCGACGATGTGTACGCGGCATGTTCGCCGTTGGTCGATCAAACCGCCGATCTCCTGTCCCGGGTATTGCGGGATCCGACGGGGGACGGGCGGGACGTCGCCTGGTCGGAGGTGGCCGGCATCTATGTGGTCGGAGGCGCGGGCAGCTTCCCGCTGGTGTCCCGGATGTTGCGGACGCAGTTCGGTGACCGCCGCGTCAAGCGTTCCCCGCATCCGTTCGCGGCAACGGCCATCGGATTAGCGGTCTTCCTCGACAGCGACGCCGGATTCGTGTTGTCCGAACGCTTTTCGCGGCATTTCGGTGTTTTCCGCGAGGCGCAGGCGGGCGCCGACGTGGTGTTCGACCCGATCGTCCCCAAGGATGCGCTCCTTCCGGCGGACGGGCGCACGCCGCTGGTGGTCAGCCGCACCTACCGCGCCGCGCACAATATCGGGCATTTCCGGTTCGTCGAGTGCAGCCGGGTGGTCAACGGACGTCCGGACGGTGACGTCACGCCCTATGATCCGGTGCTGTTCCCGTTCGATCCTGCCCTGCGCGACCGTGAGGATCTGGGCCGCCAGCCGGTCGGCCGGTGGAGCGACGGGCCGCAGGTCGAGGAACGCTACGTGGTCGCGCCCAGCGGTGCGGTGGAAGTCACCGTCACCACGTTGCCCACCGGGTATCAGCGCACCTTCCGGCTCGAGCGGGCAGGGGTGTGAGTTCCGTGGACCTGTACGACGTCATGCGCAGCACCTTCGCCGCGCGGGAATTCACCGACGAGCCACTGCCCGACGACGTGTTGTATCGCATCTTGGACAACGCCCGGTTCGCACCCAGCGGCGGTAACCGGCAGGGCGCGCACGTCACCCTGGTGCGTGATCTGGACACCCGGCGCCGGATTGCCGAACTCAGTGCACCGGCTTCGCGCCGATACTTCGCCCAGCAGGCGGCTGGCGAAAGCCCGTGGAATCCACTGCACGCCAGCGCAGTTCCACAAGACATCATCGACCGAACCGAGTTCCCGCAACAGTTTCTGACGCCGTTGGTCAAGGGCTCCGTGGTCCTGGTGGTCTCGGTCGACCTGGGCGTGGTGGCCGCCCTCGACCAGGATCTGGATCGGGTCGGCTTGGCCAGTGGCGCCTCGGTCTACCCCTTGGTGTGGAACATATTGTTGGCGGCGCGCAACGAGGGCTTTGGCGGCACGATCACGACGATGGCCATCCCGCGGGAGCCGCAACTTCGCGAGTTGCTGGGCATTCCGGAGACGCATGCGGTCGCGGCGGTGGTGCCGTTGGGTAAGCCGGTACGGCAGCTGACAAAGCTGCGCCGCCAGGCGGTCGCGGACTTCGTCACCCGCGAACGCTTCGATGGGGCAACGTTTTCCGGCTGAGCGGCGTCAGAGCGCGCTCTGCCCGTCACCGCCATTGTCGTTAGAGAACGACGTGCCGCGGCCGCCCTTGCCGCCTACCCCGCCGATCGCACCGCCGTCGCCTCCGGCGTTGCCGAGGTTCATCGGCGGATTCTGAAGTTGAAAGCCCGGGCCACCTGCTGGTACATCGCCGGGTGATCCATAGCCCGGGGAGGCGAGGTTGTAGGCACCGCCGCCCCCACCACCGCCGACGCCACCTGCTCCGGTCGCTCCGGCGCCGCCGGTATACGTGACGTTCCCGTTGGTCTTGGTATCACCGCCATTGCCTCCAGTACCCGCGGCAACGCTTGCTGAGCCGCCGCCACCACCGCCGCCACCACCACCAGTGATCGCCGTGTCTTCTGCGGCGAAACCGCCGGCGCCACCACCACCGCCGCCGCCGCCCTTGCCGCCGGCGCCGGTAGCGGTGGTGGCACCTGCTCCGCCGGTGCCACCGGAGCCGCCGGTTGCCGTAAACACGTCAGAGAAACCGCCGCCGAAGTTCGCGGTGCCGCCGTCACCTCCGGCGCCACCCGACCCGCCGGTGTTGCCAAAGCCGGCAAAACCCCCACCGTCACCGGCACTTCCGCCGTTCCCGCCGGCGCCGCCGCCACCACCGCCACCGCCGTGCGCGGGTCCGTCGTCCGGGTTGTTGAAGCCACGGCTTGCATTGCCGCCGTTACCGCCGTCGCCACCAGCGCCACCGAGGCCGCCGTCACCGTTGGTCCCGCCGATCGGGGCGGAACCCCCGCCGCCCCCGGCGCCACCTCGGCCACCGTCACCACCGAGACCACCGACCGCGGCAGCTGAACCGTCGCCCCCGTTGCCGCCGGCACCGCCTCCGGCGCCGCGACCGGCCTTTGCGTCCGCGCCGAGGGCGTCTCCACCGCTACCGCCGGCACCGCCTTGACCGCCGACGCCGCCAGCACCGCCGTTGACGTTCGGCGCATTGTCGGCACCGTCGCCGCCGCTACCGCCGGCGCCACCGTCACCGCCATCGCCGTAACCCCCGCCCAGACCGCCGGCCGCACCACCGGTACCGCCGTTGCCACCCACCCCGCCATTACCACCGGCTTGGGCGGTGGTCAGCGCTGACGCGTCGAACCCATTGCCGGCTTCACCGCCAGCGCCGCCGTCGCCGCCGTCGCCATAGGTGCCACCACCGGTGGCGGTGCCTCCCGTGCCGCCGTTCCCCTAAGACTGCC
>NZ_HG964936.1:1043171-1341661 GCF_000613245.1 Mycobacterium asiaticum DSM 44297 | reverse complement strand
CCGTGCCGCCGTTCCCGCCGTGGCGCCGTTGCCGCCGACGCCGGATACGTCGGCATATGTGCCGCCGTTGCCGCCGTTAGCGCCGGCCCCGCCGGCGCCGCCGGTGCCGGCCTTGCCGCCGGCACCCAGAACGGCGCCGCCATCGCCACCGTCACCGCCGCTGCCACCGGAACCGCCATGCTGTTCCGCGGGATACCAAGGATTGAGGCCAGACGCGCCGCCACCACCCGCGCCGCCGGCCCCGCCGTCGCCACCGTCGCCGTAGGCGCCGCCGAGGCCACCCGTGCCGGGCGCCCCACCGGTGCCACCGTTACCGCCGTCACCGCCGTCACCGCCGTTGCGTCCGAAGTCGGTCCATGACCAGTCAGACCCGGCGCCGCCCTTACCACCCGCACCGCCCTTGCCACCATCGCCCGCGGCCACCAGGTCGCCGCCGGCCTTTCCGCCGGTACCGCCCATGCCACCCTGGCCGCCGTCACCAGCCCCGTCGCTGAGGAAGCCGTCGACACCGGCACCGCCCTTGCCGCCCTCACCGCCGTTGCCGCCGGCGCCATCGGCTCCCCTGGCGCCGGTCAGTCCGCCACCCACACCGCCGGTGCCGCCGTCACCGCCGGTGCCACCGTTGCCGCCGTTGCCGCCCGTTACGGGACCCCCCTCATCGGGGTAGCCGTGGTAACCCTCGGCTCCGCGACCACCGACACCACCGGCACCGGCATCGCCGCCCCGGCCGTCCAGTCCGCCGGTGCCACCGTTACCGGCCGCCCCACCCATTCCGCCGGTGCCGCCCTTGCCGCCGTCTCCGCCGTCCAGAGAGACCCCGCCTCCGGTCACGGGCTGGTCGAAGCCGGCACCACCGGTACCGCCGTGGCCGCCTCGGCCGCCGTTTCCGGCCGCCACACCGGCACCGCCGGCATCGCCACCGGTGCCACCGGCACCGCCCTGACCACCCTGACCACCGTCAGCGGTCGCGGTGCCGGCCACTCCGATCGCCCCGTTGCCGCCGTCACCGGCATGACCGCCGGCACCATCGGCGCCCTTGACGCCACTCGTACCACCGCCATCGCCGCCGGTACCCCCACCACCGCCATCGCCGCCATCACCGCCGGCGCCACCGGCCGCCGCATTGTTCGCACCGCCACCACCGGCGCCACCCGCACCCGCGGCCCCACCATTACCGTCCAGGCCGCCGGTACCGCCGCTGCCCGCCGCCCCGCCAGCACCACCGTTGCCGCCGCCGCCGCCATTACCCCCGTCGACCCCGGTGGTCAGACCCGTCGCGTCAAACCCATCGCCACCCTGGCCGCCCTGACCGCCCCGGCCGCCGTTGCCGTTGGTGCTTCCGGTGCCACCCGCGCCGCCGCCACCGCCGGTGCCGCCCTGGCCACCGGATGCACCCGCCACCGTGGACGCGTTGAAGCCCGCGCCGCCCTGCCCGCCGTCACCGCCGTCGCCACCAATACCTGCAGCGCCGGACGCGCCCGCCACCCCGAATGTTCCACCGGACCCACCGGCACCCCCGGCTCCCGCGTCGCCGCCCCGGCCGCCATCACCGCCGACACCGCCAGTGGTCAACGAGTTTGGCCCGGTACTACCGTCGGCTCCGAGACCGCCGCCCCCGCCGGCACCACCCACGCCGCCGGCGCCGCCGCCACCAAATAGGCCGATGCTGCCGCCGCCGGCCCCGCCGGCCCCGCCAGCTCCGCCGTTGCCGCCAGCCATGCCAACGCCAAGCGAAGCGCCGGCAACACCTGTCCCACCGTCGCCCCCCGCCCCACCAGCGCCACCGGTGTACAACGCTGGCGCTCTGCTCAGCCCCCCGGCCCCACCGCCCCACCGGCGCCAGCGGCCAGGGTGGCAGTGCCGGTACCGCCGAGTCCGCCAACACCACCGGCCCCGCCGAAACCGCCCAAGATCCCGCCGGCACCACCCTGTCCACCGGCCCCGCCCGCGGCACCGGGCGCGCCTGCCCCGCCGGCCCCACCCAAGCCGCCATTACCGAAGAACCCAGCGTCGCCACCGGCGCCACCGGCTTGCCCAACACCGCCGGACCCACCGTTGCCGCCGTTGCCCCACAGGATCCCGCCGGCACCTCCGGCCGCGCCGGTTTCCGGCGCGCCGTTGGCGCCGTCACCGATCAGCGGGCGCCCCAAGAACGCAGTGGTAGGGCCGTTGATGGCCCCTAGGAACGATTGCTGCACCTGCTGTAACAGCGGAGCGTTGGCCGCCTCAATCGCGGCATAGCTGGCGGCGGCCTGGTTCAACGCACGGACCACATCGGCTTGAAACAGCGCCGCCTGCGTGCTCAGCGCCTGATATTCCTGGCCATAGTTAGCCAGAAATGCGGCGATCGCCGCCGACACCTCGTCCTGTGCCGCTGCAAGCAGCGACGTCGTCGGTTCCGCCGCGGCTGCGTTTGCGGCCCGCAGCGCCGACCCCAAGCCGGTCAGATCCTGGGCGGCTGCCGCCACCGCGTCCGGCGAAACGATCACGAAGGACGACATGGCGGCTCCCAGCGGTCGGGACAATAAGCGCATAGGGGGACAGCCGATATACCAACCATCCGGCGCTCATCAGACTGATCCGAATAAATACTTCCAGCAGGTTCGATCCTGGGTATGTTAGACGCCCCTGGTCAAGATCGGCGTAAATCCCGGCAAATCGTTTGGTTAGTCTGATTTCGACTCGCGGCCCTCTGGCAAAGCCCAACCCCCCAACTTTCGAATCCCTTGCATCGCCACACTTTCGGCTCAGCGCATAGCTTGGAGTCATGGCCGACATCGATCTGGATGCCCTTTCGACACCGGAGCATGGTTACACCGTCGACGACGAGGACGACGACGAACCGGTCCTGCTGGACCGGGACGGCAAACCCGTCGAGACCTGGCGCGAACGCTATCCCTACGACCACCGGATGCCCCGCGAAGAATACGAGTGGCTCAAACGGCGGTTACAGATCGAATTGCTGAAGTTGCAGAACCACAGCAGGCGCAGCGGCACCCGGCACCTGATCCTGTTCGAGGGACGCGACGCCGCCGGCAAGGGCGGCACCATCCAGAGATTCATGGAGCACTTGAATCCACGGACGGCGCGGGTTGTGGCGCTGGAGAAACCGTCCGAGCGCGAACAGACGCAGTGGTATTTCCAGCGCTACATCACCCATCTGCCCGCCGCGGGCGAGATGGTGCTGTTCGACCGCTCCTGGTACAACCGCGCCGGCGTGGAGAAAGTGATGGGATTCTGCACTCTTGAGCAGCACGCTGAGTTCCTCGAACAGGCACCGGCATTGGAAAAGCTGCTGGTCAACGACGGAATCAGGCTTACGAAGCTGTGGTTTTCGGTGTCCCCCCACGAGCAGCGCACCCGTTTTGCCATTCGCCTTGTCGACCCCGTCAAGCAATGGAAATTCTCGCCGATGGATATGGAATCGGTGAACCGATGGGACGCCTATACGGCCGCAAAAGAAGAAATGTTCGCCGCGACCGACACCGACTTCGCGCCGTGGATCGTGGTGAAAAGCAATGACAAGAAACGCGCCCGCATCAACGCGATGCGGCACCTACTGGACAAATTCGACTACGAGGACAAGGACCACGAGTTGGTGGGCGTGCCGGATCCGCTGATCGTGGGCCGCGCGCTCGAAGACTGAGCGTCAAGAACAGCATTTTCACTCAGTGGTAATATTGTTCTCATGTTTCACATGTACCGGGCCGATGCACCATGACGCTCCTGGAGGCCGGTAACGGACTGCCGGCGCACGTGCAAGGCGCCGCGGACCCGCGGTTCGGTTGCGCCGTAAGCACTTTCGCGAAGATCTTCGCCGGCGGCCCGCGCTTCGGCGGCGGCGCCCTGTCTGTCTACGTGGACGGCGAACCCGTCGTCGACGTCTGGACGGGGTGGTCGGATCGACACGGTGAGGTGCCCTGGACCGCCGACACCGGCGCCATGGTGTTCTCCGCGAGCAAGGGAGTCGCTGCCACCGTCCTGCACCGCCTGGTCGACCGCGGCCAGCTTTCCTACGACGCGCCGGTCGCGCAGTACTGGCCCGAGTTCGGCGCCAACGGCAAGGCCGATATCACGGTGCGCGACATGCTGGCGCACAAATCCGGCCTGTCACACCTGCAAGGGGTCAGCAAGGAAGAGCTGCTCGACCACCGGCTTATGGAACAGCGCATGGCGGCAGCGCCGGTCGACCGGCATGCCGGCAGAGCCGCCTATCACGCGTTCACCTACGGCTGGCTCACCTCCGGATTGGCCCGCGCGATCACCGGCAAAGGCATGCGCGAGCTGTTCCGCACCGAGATAGCCGAGACGCTGGATACCGACGGGCTGCACCTCGGTCGTCCGCCCGCGGCTGCACCTACCAAAGCCGCGCAGATCATGTTCCCCCAGACCACGCGCGCCAACCCGTTGTTCGACCTACTGGCGCCCCGGCTCGCGGAGCTGCCGATCGCCGGTGGCCTGGGCGCGATGTATGTCCCCGGGATCACCTCCCTGATCCAGGGCGACACGCCGTTCCTGGACAGCGAGATTCCGTCGGTCAACGCGGTGGTGACGGCGCGCGGGCTGGCCAAGATGTACGGCGCGTTGGCCAACGACGGCCGGGCAGGCCAAACCCAGTTGCTGTCAACCGAATTGGCGGCGGGGTTGCTCGGCAAGACCAGCTTGCGCCCCGACCTGAACCTGATCGTCCCGATGTCGTTCAACCTCGGCTATCACGGCTCACCGGTGCCCGGCCTGCTCCGCGGTTACGGACATGCCGGCCTGGGCGGCACCATCGGTTGGGCCGATCCGGTCACCAAAAGCTCCTTCGCGTTCGTGCACAACCGGCTGGTCACCCCAATCCTGTTGGACCAGATCCTTTTCGTGCCGTTGATCCTGCCCATCCGCCGCGCCACGACGGGCGCCCACCAAGAAGGCTTCACCGCGGTGCCGGATCTCGGAGCGCCGTATCAGACGGCTTTGGTCGCACCCACGTAGGACAGCACCACGTCAGACTCATCGGTGATGCGGGTCAGCGTCGAGTAGGAGCGAACGAACGATTGTCCGACGCATCCGTCGATCTTCATGTGGAACTCGCTGATCATGATCCACGGATTGGGGCCCTTGAACTCTTTCCTGACCACCGGGACCACCACCACGAATCCCGGCTTCATCCCGACGCTCACCACTCCGTTGTACGGCGTGCTGATCAGCGGCAGCAGTTGGAACGGCTCGCCGGGTCCGAACGGCACCACCGCGCCGAGCGAGGGAGAAACACCCCCGCCGTTGGCCATGGTGACGCCGTTGGCTGTGCTCATGTCGATGCCGCAGCCGATTTCGTACCCCACTTCGAGGATGCCGTGCGGGGTTTCCGGCCCAGTCAGGGAAGCGACGAATATCCCGCTGGACAGGTATTCGCGAGACGAGGCGGCGGTGGTCAACGGCGCCACCGGAACGTGCTTCTCATCCCTTGCCCCGAGCGCCAATGTCCAGCCATCGGGCGTCGTCACCCGGGCCGGCACGCCGGGTGGTACCGCGCCGTCGGCCGCCGACGCGGCGCCGACCGGCTGCGAGAGGGGATCGGCCGCCGCCGAGGGAGACGTCACCGGTAGCGCGAGACAGACAGCGAGAACCGCAGCACGACGAACGACCGCGGACATGCGCACCACGGCCTACACGCTAGGTACAGACCGAGCCACTGCGGGCTTTGCTGGCTGACATGATCGGAGTTGTTGCGCGTTTGTAGCCGGTTTGCGACGAAGAATCGGCAGGCTCGGATCGCATCATCATTCTGCGAGTAAGCTCAGACACGGCCAGTCATTCGCGCCAGAGCAGAGAGGGCGACCAATGAGCCTTCAGAAATTTGCTGCGGGAATTGCTGCCGGCCTGATTGGACTTGCGGCCGCGGTGGGCAGTGCCGCCGCCGCAAACGCGGACCCCGATGACGCGGTGCCGCCGATAATCGATGACTACATCATCATCATCAACCCGCAGCTGGCTCAGGATCCCCGTTCCACCGACACCCCTAACAACTTCGGCGTACCCGGCGCCAAGGACTGGACCGGCAGCGGAATGTTTTGTCAGAATCGAAATGCCAACTGCAAGAAGATGGGCTTCTAGCTCGCTTCTAGCTCGCTTCTAGCCCAGCGAAAGTGGCTGCCGGACAAGGCAATCAGCGGTTCGGTGTAGTCTCGTGATGACTGCGACCGGAAGGATGTTCTGCTTTGTCCACCTGGCTCATCACCGGTTGTTCGACGGGGCTTGGTCGTGCCCTGGCGCAGGCCGTTATCGACAAGGGACACAACGCAGTCGTCACGGCCCGCGATATCAGCAGCGTGAAAGATCTAGCCGACGCGGTTCCCGAGCGGGTGCTCGCGGCGACACTGGACGTGACCGAGCCGGAACAGGTCGACACGGCGGTGCGCGAGGCGCAGGAGCGGTTCGGCGATATCGATGTGCTGGTCAACAATGCCGGCTACGGCTATCGCGCCGCTGTCGAAGAGGGTGAGGACGAGAAGGTTCGCGCCCTGTTCGAAACGCACTTCTTCGGCACGGTCGCAATGATCAAGGCCGTCCTGCCTGCCATGCGTGCCCGCGGTTCCGGAGCCATTGTCAACATCTCCTCGATCGGCGTGCAATTGACGCCGGTGGGGTCGGGCTATTACTCGGCGGCCAAGGCTGCGGTCGAAGGTATGAGCGGGGCCCTGCATGGCGAGCTTGCGCCGCTCGGTATTTCGGTCACAGTCGTCGAGCCCGGCGCTTTCCGCACTGATTTCGCCGGGCGCTCGCTGACGCAGTCCGAAACGGTCATCGATGACTACGCCGAGACCGCGGGACGCCGTCGCAAAGAGAACGACACCATGCATGGTCACCAGACAGGTGATCCCGCCAAGGCGGCAGCAGCGATCATCGCCGCGGTCGAAGCGAACGAACCCCCCGCATTCCTGCTGCTCGGCCAGGATGCGCTGTTCTCCTACCGGCATATCGCCGAGCGGCGCGCCAAGGAGATCGCCACTTGGGAGGACCTCAGCGCGGGCACGTGTTTGGACGACTGTACGTAACGCCTTAGCGGCGTTGAACTTTAGTGACGAGCAGAGCGTCCAGCGAGTATCTTCCCGCCCCAAGGAACACCAGCAAGAAGAAGCCGAAGCAGTAGAGGATGGCCAAGGTCCCACCGTTGCCGCCCGGCGGTTCGCCGATGGGCCATAGAGCGTGCGGTTGGTGCATCCAGAAATAGGCGACCGCCATCGTGCCGGACGCGAAGAACGCGGCGATCCGGGTGAACAGGCCTGCCGCGACCAACAACCCGGTGGTGAATTCGATGACCCCGGCATACCAACCGGGCCATTGCAGGACCGGGATGTCTTGGCCGGTCGAGACAGGCCAATCGAACAGAATCATGGAGCCGTGGCCGGCAAACAGGAGCCCGTAGACCAATCGAAACAGGCTCAGCACCGCCGGCGAATAGCCGGCGAGGCGTTCATCGAGGTTCATACGACCCACATTACGATCGGACGCAGGACGACCTAAATGGTGGGATAGATGTCTCCTACGCCACTCACGCCAGCCGCCAACCAGCCAATAGCGTCCACGCTATGCAAACAATTCCTGGCCTGGTCGATTCCGCGGTAGCTCGGGCCGCGCTTGCGCTGGCCCAATCCACCGAGTCCCCATCGGTTTTCAATCACAGCGTGCGCAGCTACCTGTTCGGTGAGTTGCTCGCCGCCCACGATGGTTTAACACCGCAAACCGATTACGACAGCGAAACCCTCTTCTTGGGCTGCGTCCTGCACGATCTTGGCGCCGGAACGGCCGCGGCCGGCAAGGAGCGTTTCGAAGTGGAGGGCGCCGATCTGGCGGCAAACCTACTGACGGAACACGGTTGCCACCGTTCGGTGGTGGACGCGGTATGGGAGGCCATCGCGCTGCACAGTTCGATGGGGATCGCCAACCGCCGGGGTCCAATCTGTTATCTGGTCAGCGGCGGGGTGGGTATCGACTTCGGCCGCAACGCCGACTTCATCGACGACCAGGCCGCCGCGGCCATTCACTCCCGGTACCCGCGGCTGGCCATGGCCACATCGTTGGTGGACGCGATCGCAGCGCACGCCCAACGCAGTCCGGACGCCGGGATGCCTTACACCATGGGCGGTGAGGTCCTGCGCGAACGGCGCAGTGGGGCGGTCACCATGCTCGAGCACATGGCCGCGGCCGGCCGTTGGGGTAGCTGACCGACCCGCAGGGACCCTCGTGTACATCTACAGATGCACACGAGGAGACCACATTGGCATACCTGTTCCTGCTCGTCGCCATCTTCGCCGAGGTGGTGGCCACCAGCCTGCTCAAGAGCACCGACGGCTTCAGTCGACTATGGCCGACAACAGCTTGCCTGCTCGGGTATGCCGTCGCGTTCGCCCTACTCGCGCTGTCGATTTCGCGCGGCATGCAGACCGATGTCGCTTACGCGCTGTGGTCGGCGATAGGTACGGCCGCGATCGTGCTGATCGCAGTGACGTTCCTGGGTTCGCCCATCTCGACCGCAAAGGTGATCGGCGTCGGACTGATCATTGCCGGCGTCGTCACACTGAATCTCGGTGGCGCCCATTGACTTGGCCGGCTGGCTCGTCCACCACCGTCGCCGCCCAGGCAAGCAGCCTCCGCCACAGCCAGTGCCGGCTCGATGCCATGTTGTGGCAGTGCGCACTGCCCGACAGGATCACGGTCGTCAAGTCAGGGCTGTTGCGATAGATGGCGGCCTCGGCGCGTGGATCCGGCGAGACGTCGGTGGCGCCGTAACCGATCAGGACCGGCACGTCGATCGCGGCGGCATGCTCGGCGACGATGCCCGGGATCATCGCAAGGCCGAACACGCGCGGCACCACCGACTTGGTTGTGACCGAATCCGCTTGGATGACGGCGGACGGCACATCGGGCAGATGAAACCAGCTCTGCAGACCGTCGCGGGGCCCTTCGAAGTACGGCGCCGGCAGCGCCGCGAGGATGTCGCCGGCAAGCGTTGCCCGCCCCTGCGGCGTGGCGGCCCGGGCGATGAAGTCCGGGCTCAGATTCAGCGGTGCCACATGCTTATTGGTGCACCCGAGTACCGCTAGCCCGGCATAGCTGGAATACAGGGCTTGCTGGGTGATCGCCAGGTATCCCCCCAGGGAATGCGCGACGGCGACCACAGGCCGGTCGTCACACGTCACGTCCGGTACCGCCGAGATAGCCGCGGCGAGCGCGGCCGCGATGTGAGTGAAGTCGAAATCGCTTGTCGGCTTTGAACTCTCGCCCGTGCCCAACGGGTCAATCGTCACGACCGAATACCCGTTGCCGACCGCGAATTCGGCGAAGCTGTAGCCACAATGACCCGGGACGCGCAAATCCCAGTAGCGCCTGCTGTAGGTACCGCCGGGCAGGCAGCACAGGACGGCACCCCCGGGTTCAGCAGTGCGCGCCGGATAGTAGGTCGCGGCCAGCGATGCCGGCTCCCCCAGCGCAGCACTGACATCGAAGTTGATGCTGGATCCGGAGGTCAACGCACGACCGCTAGGAGACGCGGGCGCCCAGGCGACCCAGATATGCGAGCCACAAAAGGCCGCCGAGTACCGAAGCGACAATCGCCCAGGTCTTGGCGTTGTTTGACGAGCTGGTCGCTTCGGCATAGCGCCCCTGTGCCCACAATCCGTCGACCTTGGCGGCGTAGACGGTCGCCACAATGCCCGGGATGGTGCACAGGAAGATCGTGATGATCGACCACACCAGGTAGTTACTCGGCTTACCCGCCTGCCCGTATTGTCCCTGCGGCGGATAGGCACCATAGGGTTGCGGCGACGGCGGCGGGTATCCCGCGCCGGGCGGAGGGTATCCGCTCGGCGGTGGGTATCCCCCGCCCGGCGGCGGGTAGCCGTAAGGCTGTTGCGGCTGCGGCGGAGGGTATCCGCCGCCTTGATAGGGCGGGTACTCCCCCGGCGAAGGCTCATAGCCTCCATACGGCGAATAGTTGTCGGGCGGCGGTCCTGTCATGGCGACTCCGAACTGGAGTTAGCTGGAAAACGCGATCCATAACAGTGGCGCGGTACGTCGGCCCTGTCAATCCCCGGTTGGCACTTCACTATCGAGCTCTGCCGCCGCGTCAACTTACTGGCCGAATAGCCCTGGTGCAGGGGTCTTGACACGCGTGGTTGATCCCGGGCAACACTTGCGGTGTGACATCCGCGCCCGCGCGGATGGTCGCAAACGCTGTGATGCCGCCCAAGACACATATTGCCGCCGTGATCAGTAGCGCCACCGAGTAACCCGTCCCGAGTGGCTGCCCTGGGCCTGCGGTAATCCCGGCGGCCACCGGCAGCACTGCGATCGCCAACAGTCCGGCGACCCGCGCGATCGCATTGTTGACCCCTGAAGCGGTGCCGGCATAGTTATCCGGGACGGCGGACAGGACGGCGGCGGTCAGGGGCGCGACGGTGATCGCCAGCCCCACCCCGAACACCACCACCGCCGGCAATACCGCACCCAAATAAGTTGATCCAGGGACGATTCGGGCCATTAAGGCCAAGCCCACCGCCACGACCAGCGGACCGATGGTCATCGGAAACCTGGGACCCGTGCGTTGCGCAACAGCGCCGGCTCGCGGGGAACCGATCATCGTGATGAGCGTGATCGGTAGCGTCGCAACTCCCGCCGCAAATGCGGAATAGTGCAAACTCTGCTGCAACTGGAGAACCAGCAAGAACAGAGCGCCACCGACGGCGGTGTAAACGGCCAGCGTGGTCAGATTCGCGCCAGTGAACTGCGCGGAGCGAAAAAGCTTGAGCGGCAACATGGGTGCCGCTACCCGCTTTTCGATCAGTGGAAATGCCACCAAACCCGCCGCACCAACGATCGCGGCGCTCGCAATGCCGGCGGTCCAGCCGCGAGCCGGGACCTCGATCAGCGCATACGTCACCCCGGCCAGGCCGACGGTGATCGTCATCGTGCCCGCCACGTCCGGATGGCCGGTGGCGGCCGGGTCACGCGACTCGCGGAGATGACGCGCCGCGATCCAGACAACCGCCGCCGCGAGCGGGACATTCAACAAGAACACCAGACGCCATGACACGGAGTCGACCAACCACCCGCCGATGAAAGGACCGAGGGCAGTCGTCGCACCAGACGTGCCGGCCCAAATTCCTACCGCACGACCGCGGTCCGCCTCGACGATGCCGGCATCGATCAACGCGAGACTGCCCGGCACAAGTGCGGCGGCACCAACCCCTGCACCAGGCGGGCGCCGATCAAATAGCCGATGCCCGGAGCCAGACCGCAGGCGAGCGATGCGACGGTGAATATCACCAGCCCTGCCAAGAAGATTCGGCGGCGGCCATACCTGTCCCCCGCCGCGCCACCGGAAAGGAGCAACGCACTCATCGTCAACAGGTAGCCATCGAGGATCCACTGCTGGTCGGTCAGGCCGGCATCGAAGTCCCGCCCGATCGCGGGTAGCGCGACGTTGACAACTGTGCCGTCCAAGAACGCGATGCCCGAGCCCAGTACCGCGGCGGCAATCAGCCAGCGCGCACCGGCCGACGCCAACGGCAACTGAGCCACCCCAGAATTGTGCGTCACGTGGGAACGGTGATCACATCAGGCAGAGCAGAAAGTGAAGCGGAGTCGACTCGTCGCGCCTGCTGAATCCCAGTCCAGCATATCGCGGCACCGGGGGCTTGCGGCAAGGCCAGGGTCGTACCGCACAATGGCTGGCCGGACCCCAGGGGGAATTGCGAATTGCAGGAATCCACTACCGGCTACGAGCACGAGCTACAGGCCGAGCAACGTTACGTCGACGAGCTCTACCAACGACTTGAGAACGAACGCGCGCAGGCGAAGGCTCGCTACCGCGACGCGTTACGAGGCGACGGAACCAGCCCGATGGACCGCGACGTCGAGGTGCGGGCACTGGCCAGGCGGATGACGCGGCTTGATGTCGCCGACGACGGGCTGTGTTTTGGGCGGTTGGACAGTGCCTCGGGAAAGCGCTCCTACATCGGCCGCATCGGCCTGCTTGATGAGAACAACGAGTACGAACCCTTGCTGCTGGACTGGCGGGCGCCGGCGGCCCGGGCGTTCTACACGGCGACCGCGGCACACCCGGAGAACATGCGGCGGCGCCGGCAGTTCCACACTCGCGGCCACCGCATCGTCGACTTCACCGACGAGGTCCTCGGGCACGCGGAAGCCGGTGACCAGCTTTCAGGTTCCAGCGACGCCGCCCTGTTGGCCGCGGTCAACGCACCCCGCGGCGAAGGCATGCGCGACATCGTGGCGACAATCCAGGCCGAACAGGACGAGATCATCCGGCTCGACCACTCGGGGGTGCTGGTGATCGAAGGGGCCCCGGCACCGGCAAGACTGTCGTGGCGCTGCATCGCGTCGCGTATCTGCTCTACACCCAGCGGGAGCGGATGGAACGGCACGGCGTGCTCGTCATCGGGCCCAATCCGGCGTTCTTGAATCACATCAGCCGAGTGCTGCCGTCGCTGGGGGAATCCACCGTGGTGTTCATGACCACCGGCGACCTGGTGCCCGGTCTGCGCGTCACGGCGGAGGACGAGCCCGACGTCGTCCGTTGCAAAGGTTCGCTGCAGATCCTGGACGTGCTCGCCGCGGCCATCGCCGACCGGCAACGGCTACCCGACGAGCCGTTGCGCATCAAACTGTCCGACGTCGAGCTGCGGATCGACGCCGAGACGGCACAGTGGGCCCGGGAAGAAGCGCGCGCCACCAAGCTGCCCCACAACGCCGCCCGGGTGGCATTCACCGACATCGTCACGTGGGTGTTGACCGAGCGCGCCATTGCCAAGATCGGGCGTGGCTGGCTGACCCGGTCCGACCGGGACGCTTGGGAGAAGCTTCGCGACGAGCTCATCGAGGAGCTCGCGGAGAACGACGCATTCACCGCTGCGCTCGACGAGTTGTGGCCGATCCTGACTCCGGAAGAGTTGTTGTCCGGGCTGCTCGCCTCTCCCGAACGGTTGCAAGCCGCGGGCGCCGACCCGGCGTTGTTCCGCGAGGTCGGCGACGCCTGGACCGTGTCGGACGTGCCATTGCTCGACGAGCTCATCGACCTGCTCGGCATCGACAAGGTATCCAGCGAGCAAGCTCGACTGGAGGCCGAGATGGAGCAGCGCGAGGAGGCGGCGTATGCGGCCGGAGTGCTCGATCTGATGGTCAGCCGTGAGGACCTGATGGACGACGAGGATCAGCTGCTGGCCCAGGACCTGCTGTACGGCGAGGACCTCGCCGAACGGTTCGTCGAACGGGACACCCGGGAGTTGTCCGAACGCGCTGCCGCAGAACGGGATTGGACCTACCGGCACATCGTGGTCGACGAGGCGCAGGAACTCTCCGAAATGGACTGGCGGGTGTTGATGCGCCGCTGTCCGGCACGCTCTTTTACGGTGGTCGGCGATCTCGCCCAACGCCGGTCCGCCGCCGGCGCGACGTCCTGGGAGACCGTGCTGAAGCCCTACGTGCCGGGCCGGTGGGTCTATCGGTCGCTGTCGGTGAACTACCGGACCCCTGCGGAGATCATGGCGGTCGCCGCCGCGTTGCTCGCCGAGTATGCGCCCGGTGTCGAGCCACCGGAATCGGTGCGCGCGTGTGGCGTCAAGCCCTGGTCCCGCCGGGTCAGCGACGACGAATTACCCTCCGCTGTGCACGATTTCGTCCGCGACGAAGCCCGCCGTGAGGGCACCAGCGTCGTGATCGGGCCGCCGGACGTACCCGGCGCGGTGGCCCCGTCGGAGACCAAGGGCCTGGAGTTCGACGCCGTCCTGGTGGTGGATCCGCAGCGCATCCTGTCCGATAGCCCGCGCGGTGCCGCCGAACTCTACGTCGGCCTCACCCGCGCCACCCAACGCCTCGGCGTCCTGCATCGCGACCCGCTGCCGTCGGCCCTGAGCGGACTAGAGGCCCGGCATTCATAGCTGGCGTTCACTTGTTCGGACGGCATTTCCAGTTCGGGTGTGCAAACATCGCAACGGGACTTCGGTGTGTTACTGGCGACATTCAGGGAGGGACTCACGATGACTGATGTCGATCGGACAGGTCCAACGACTGCCACCGGGCACCTCGTCGAACCCGCGCGCACCGGCATGCAGGCGCCCGCGCTGCAACGGGCGATTGCCGACCATCTGCGCTATTCCATCGGCCGCCCGGCCGCCGCGCTGCGGCCCGAGCACTACTACAGGGCGCTCGCGCTGGCCGTGCGCGACCGCATGCAAGACCGCCGGGTGGCGTCGACTCAGGTGTCCCTCGACCTCGGCCGCAAGGTGACCTGCTATCTGTCTGCCGAATTCCTGATGGGGCCGCAGCTCGGCAACAACCTGCTGAACCTACGCATGGAGCGCGCGGCGCGGGACGCGCTGGCGGCGATGGGCCAGAGCTATGACGAAGTGCTGGCATGTGAGGAGGAACCGGGCCTGGGGAACGGCGGTCTGGGCCGGCTCGCCGCGTGCTACCTGGACTCGCTGGCCACCCTGGAGCGCCCGGCGATCGGCTACGGCATCCGCTACGAGTTCGGCATCTTCGACCAGGAGATCCACGACGGCTGGCAGGTCGAGCAGACCGACAACTGGCTGGACAACGGAAACCCTTGGGAAATCGCCAAACCCGACGTCAACTACCTGGTCAAGTGGGGTGGCCACGTCGAGCACTACACCGATGACGAGGGTCGTGACCGGGCCCGTTGGGTGCCGGGTCTGATGCTCAAGGGCGTCGCGTACGACACGCCCATCCAGGGATACGGCGTAAACACCTGCAACGTGCTCACGCTGTGGAGCGCGCGGGCGGTGAAGTCGTTCGCACTGGAGGCATTCAACACCGGCGACTACTACAAGGCCGTCGAGGACGAGGTGACGTCGGAGACGGTCACCAAGGTGCTCTATCCCAATGACGAGCCGGAGGCCGGCAAACGACTGCGACTGTTGCAGCAGCATTTCTTCGTGTCCTGTTCGCTGCAGCACGTGCTGCACATCATGGATGACCTGGCCGATGTCTCGGTACGTGAGCTGCCGCAGCGATTCGCCCTGCAGCTCAACGACACTCACCCCTCGATCGGGGTCGCCGAGCTGATGCGGCTCCTGGTCGATGAACGCCACCTCGCCTGGGAAGAGGCCTGGGACATCACGGTGGCGACCTTCGCCTACACAAACCACACGCTACTGCCCGAGGCGCTGGAGACCTGGCCGCTGGAGATGTTCGGGCAATCGCTGCCCCGTCATCTGGAGATCATCTACGAGATCAACCGCCGCTTCCTCGACGAAGTCCGCATTCGGTTCCTGGGTGACGCCGAACGAGTCGGCCGGATGTCGCTGATCGGCGAAGAGGGCGGCAAGAACGTTCGCATGGCCCATCTGGCCACTGTCGGCAGCCACGCCATCAACGGGGTCGCCGCGCTGCACACTGAACTGCTCAAAGACAGTGTGCTCAAAGACTTTTACGAGATGTGGCCGGAGCGGTTCAGCAACAAGACCAACGGCGTGACGCCGCGCCGCTTCCTGGCGCTGGCCAACCCCGGACTGCGGGAGTTGCTCGACCGCACCATCGGTGAAGGCTGGCTGACCGATCTCGGCCGGTTACGCGGGCTGGAGCAGTACGTCAACGACTCGTCCTTCCGCGCGCAGTGGCGCGACATCAAACGCAGCAACAAAGCCCGGCTGGCCGCGTTCATCCGCTCGGCGACCGGTGTGGAGCTGAACCCGAACTGGATCTTCGACATCCAGGTCAAACGTATTCACGAATACAAGCGTCAGCACCTCAATGTCCTGCACATCATCGCGCTGTACTACCGGCTCAAGCAGAACCCCGGCATGTCGATTCCGCCGCGGGCCTTCATCTTCGGCGGCAAGGCCGCGCCCGGCTACTTCATCGCCAAGCGGATCATCAAGCTGATCAACGCCGTCGCCGAGACCATCAACGCCGACCCCGAGGTCAACCGGTGCCTGAAGGTTGCCTTCATCCCGAACTTCAACGTGCAGAACGCGCATCTGATCTATCCCGCCGCGAACGTTTCCGAGCAGATCTCCACGGCGGGCAAGGAAGCCTCGGGCACCGGCAACATGAAGTTCATGATCAATGGCGCCCTGACCGTCGGCACGCTCGACGGAGCGAACGTCGAAATCCGCGAGGAGGCCGGGCCGGAGAATTTCTTCCTGTTCGGGCTGACGGTGCAGGAAGTGGAGGCGCTCAAAGCCAGCGGGTACCGTCCCCAGGACTACATCGACAGCAACGACGAACTACGCGCGGTGTTGGATCTGATACTCGGTGGGACGTTCTCACACGGGGACCCCGAAGTGTTCCGGCCGCTGGTGGACAACCTTCGCTACCACGACCCGTTCCTGGTGCTCGCCGACTTCGCCTCCTACGTGGAGTGCCAGGAGCGGGTGAGCGCGGCGTGGCAGGACGGCGAAGCCTGGACGAAGATGTCGATCCTGAACTCCGCACGCAGCGGCAAGTTCTCGTCGGATCGGGCTATCGCCGAGTACTGCGAGGACATCTGGCAGGTCTGGCCGCTGACAGTGAAGATCTGAGGGCCGACACAGTGTCCGGGGTCTAGCCGTCCTCACGCGCGACGAACACCGTGACGTAACCGATCGGGATGCCGGTCTGGGCCGCGATGCACTTACGCGCCGCCAACTCCACCGCGGCCCGACGGCTGGCCCGGGCGACCCCGCCCACCTCGGGGATCCGGATCAGCCATCCTTCGGCATCGCGGGTGACTTCGATATCGAAGCACTGGCCGACCGAGAGGCAATGCACGTGACGAGGGAACCGCTGGGCGCGACCGCTGCGTAACGAATGTGAGCGACGCAGTGTGGGCTGGAGAGACATGGTTGCTTTCCTGAGTCGATGACAGACCGCGGGCAAGAATAATGCGACTCGTGAGCAAAACCTAATTGCCGCAGCGGCCCGGCCAGAACCCCAGGTCTATGCTTGCTTCGCCACCCGCCCCATCGCTACAAGCAGGGCCGAAGGAGGTCACGGTGCCCGTCGTTCTGGTGCACGGCAACCCCGAAACCGAGGCGATCTGGGGTCCCTTGGTCGAAACGCTCGGCCGCAAGGATGTGGTGCGGTTGTCGCCGCCCGGTTTCGGCGCGCCACTGCCGGAGGGCTTCCCGGCGACGTTTCTGGCCTACCGCGACTGGCTCGAGGACGAGCTGGAACAGCTATCCGGGCCGATCGACCTGGTCGGCCACGACTGGGGCGGGGGTCACGTCGTCAACGTGGTGATGCATCGACCCGAGTTGGTCCGCAGCTGGGCCAGTGACGTAGTCGGCATCTTCGACGCCGACTATGTCTGGCACGACATGGCTCAGATCTGGCAGACACCGGATGCCGGTGAAGAACTGATCGACACCATGATGGCCGGGACAGTCGGGGACCGCGCCGCCCAGCTCACCGCGCTAGGCATCACGCCGGAGGTCGCGACTTCGCTCGCTGAAGCGCAAGGCCCGGAGATGGGTCGGGCCATCCTGTTGCTCTATCGCTCGGCTCGGCAACCGGCGATGGCGCAGGCCGGTCAGGCGTTGGGGAAGGCCGCGACGCGACCGGGCCTTTCGATCCTGGCTACCGAGGACGGCTACGTCGGATCAGCGGAGATCCGCCGTCGCGCCGCCTTGCGCGCCGGGGCACGCACGGAGGTGCTCGACGGGCTCGGGCATTGGTGGATGGTGCAGGACCCGGCTCGCGGCGCCGAGGTGCTCACGCGGTTCTGGGCGACGCTCGACTAGCCGGTTTCCTGCTCCTCGTTGCGAGCGGCTTCGGCTTTCGAACGACCTTTACCCGCGGTCCGACGGTGATCGCTGGCAGCGTCGTCATGCAGATCCTTGTTGCGACCGGGCTTGGCCCCGGCAGCCCACTCGTGGCCCTCGGCGACCTGTTCGTTCAACTCGGCCGCGCGGTCGCCAGCCTCTTGATCGCGTCCTTCGTCCGACATGCCCCACGGAATAACCGCGCGGCGTTTTCCCAAAACAAGACGCTGGTTATCGAACGGCCAGTTCCAGACGGTCCAAGCGGCGGACCAAGATACTGGGCAGCCATTCTCCGACGTCGGCCGCCTCGATCCAATTGGTGCGTTCCAGCAACATGCGGAACACGATCTGCGCCTCTAGCCGCGCCAAGGCGGCACCGACGCAGAAGTGCACTCCCCGACCGAAGGTGACGTGCCCCTTGGCGCCGGAGCGGTCGAGCCGGAATTCATCGGGTGCGTCGAACTGTGCGGGATCACGATTGGCCGCTCCCCACATCAGCAGCAGATGAGAATTCGCCTCAACCGGCACGCCGCCCAGAGTCGTGTCGCGCCACACGTGGCGATAGTGCCCCCGAAATGGAGGCTCGTAGCGCAATGCCTCTTCGATGAAGGCGTTCAGCAGTTCCGGATGCTGCCGCAGCTGCTCTTGGATCTTCGGGCGGTCGGCGAGAATCCATGCGGCGCTGCCCAATAGCGACGCCGTTGATTCGCCGGCGGCGCTGAACAGAGTCAGCATGATGCCCATGGCGACGGTCTGGTCGACTTCACCCGACGCATAGCGGGCGGCCATATCGGGAATCAGTCCGAATTCACTTGCTGAGTCGGCTTTTTCGAAGTGTTCTAACACGTAGGTGGACAGCTCGAACGCGGCCAGCCCGGCCGCCTCGAGCTGAGCCTGTGTCACAACCCCATCGAGCAGTGTGGTGGTGGCGAAGCCCAGTTGGATCAACTTGTCGGCATCGGCCTGGGGCAGGCCCAGCAGCTTGGCGACCACCATCATCGGCAGGCGGTTGGCCAGCGCGCTCATCCATTCGATGCGCCCCCCGTGCAAATTCTCGGTCCATAACCGCTCCGCGAGCTCTCCGGCGAATTCTTCGATGATGCGGACGCGTTTGGCGGACAAGTGTGGCAGCAGGATTTTGCGGTGCGCCGCGTGGACCGGGTCGTCGGCGGTCGCCAACGCATGACTCGGGCTACCGGCCTCCATCATGTCGAAAGGGGCGACGGTCCCGTCCTCGCGGTAGACGATGGTCGCGGTGAGGTTGGAGGAGAAGTCGTCAACCCGGGTCACGGCGTCGATCAGCGCATCCCAGCCGCAAACCGCGAAGAACGCCGAATCACCGATGCGGTGCACGGGCGCCTCGGCGCGCATGCGCTCATAGAGCGGGTACGGATCCTGCAGCGCCTCGGCGCCGAAGAAGTTCACCGGGTCGTCCAGTACCGCCACATAGCCAGGCTGGACGCGGATTCCCGACGCGTCAACACTGCAGGGGGAAGTTGATAATGGCGCTGCGCACGCTGCCGTGGCTGCGAAATCGCTTGCACCGCTTGACCTGCGCTCTCGTGTGAGAAATCTCTGCCGAAATGTCTCACTCTGCGAAACCCTTGCAAGCCGGACCAGCCGGATAGAACATCATCACATGCCACAGACTGACTGGCTCGTGGGTAGAGACCGCCACAGCGAGGCGGCTGATCGGATCTACGCAGCGGCAGCGGAACTGATCTTTGATGTCGGATATGAGGCGTTCTCCGTCGAGGCACTGGCGAACCGAATCCACTGCTCGGTAGCCACCATCTATCGCCACGCCGGCGGCAAGGCAGCGATCCGTGACGCGGTGGTGAAGATCCACGCCACCCAAATCGTCGAGTCCGTGCGCGAGGCCATCAGGGATCTTCGCGGTCCGGACCGAGTGGTGGCCGCGACCATCGCCGCCCTCGAGCGGGTGCAGTCGCACCCGCTGACTCAGCTCTTCCGCTCGATGGACATGGACTCCGGGAGCGAATGGTTGACCAATTCGCCTGCCGTCACCGGATTTGCCGCGGAGATGCTGGGGGCAGATGATGCCGACCCGCTGGCCGCACAATGGCTGATCCGCGTCTTTCTCGCACTGTGGGTATGGCCGCTGAAAGACCCGAAAGCCGAACTGGCGATGCTGCAGCGATTCTTTGCCGCCTCGTTCCGGGGGACCTGACGGGGATCAGCGTCCGGCTTCGACGAGCGCCCGCTGCCACTCCGATGCGAGGTGATGCAGCATCGGTTCGTTACGACCGAAGACCACTTCGGCGACCCCGCCTGCCAGCCCCCGCTGACACGCCTCCGCCATCGGAAAGTCCTGATTGCACAACACGTTGCACACCGCCTCCATGGACATCCGATACCACTCGCGCTGTTGATCCGTTGTGATCGGATCCGGTGACCCGTAGGTGATATAGACGACGCACTCCCCCGGACTACTGCCTGGGTACACCCGAAGCATCTGGTAGGAGGCAGGCGCCTCAATTAGCACACATGACGGAAACAGCCCGTAGACGACGGTGCCGAAAAATTGGTCTGGCCAGTCAGATTCGGGCACATCACGCAAGTTGACGAGGTCGCGGAACGGAAAGGCCCACCGATTGTGGCGGCCGTAGACGTCATACACCGAGTTGTTCGACGCGATCGGGTCGAGGGTATCGGCGTGCACGTACGGGAAGTGGTATCCCTCGAAGTTGACATCGACGGCCAGCTTCCAGTTGGTCGCGATTTCGAAACGTCTCGTCTCGGCGTGGTGGCGAGTCCCGAAGTCGTACTGGGACAACGGCTCAACGGCCTCGCCCAGGGCTTCGTCGACGTTGGTTTCCGGCGCCAGGCCGACGGTGATGAGGCCGGCACGCTCGCTCACGGGCAATAGGGTCAATCCCCTGCCGTCCAGCGCACCGGAAAACATCTTGCGGGCGGGCGCGCCCGTCAGGCGTCCGTCCGTGCCGTAGGTCCAGCCGTGGTACGGGCAGGTGAACATCCTCGCGGTCCCGCAACCGGCGGCCACCTGCGCGCCGCGATGCGCACAACCGTTGACAAACGCGCGGAGTTCACCGTCCCTACCGCGCACCACCAGAACGGGTATGCCCAGCACCTCTTTGGTGGTGTACTGCCCGGGCGCCGCGACTTCTCCCGCCCAACCGATGAAGTGCGGGACGTGCCGCAGCATCGCGACTTCAGCATCGAAGCGGTCGCGGTCGACAAAGGCCGCGCGCGGCTCGTGCCATACGTCCTCGACCGTGTCGAGGGTGTCGTTCTCGAAGTGCTTGAGCACCCGTCGGGTGAGTTCGAGCGACTCCTGCCGTGGCATGGTTACTCCTTGCTTTGGCGGTGCACCCGTACCGTCACACCAGGATTGCCGCTGGCCACCTCGACCCCGCGCACGGCGCCGATGCGCCCGGTGAGTCCCATCAGTGCCCGCGGCACCCGCGGACCTCTCTGCAGTCCATAGCCTTTGGGCCGCAGCCGGGCGATCCTTCGCAATTCCGGATCGATCGCGTCGTAGTCAACGATCGCTACACCTCCGTCGCAGTGGCACCGTCGCTCACAATACACTTCGTAGACCTTGTATGGTCAAGAAGCGACCGAACCGCGGACGCTGGATTTCGAGCCATCCCATATTGGCTACCTCGACGGTGTCATCGACGCGCTCCCGCCAGGTAGCCGGGTCCAGATCATTCCGGGCGCCGCACACTTTCTCCAGGCAGACCAGCCCGAGGCCCGCGCCGCCATCCTCGACTACCTCAACGGCGAATAGCTTTGGGCCGCAACTCGTAGTCTTCCTCGTTGACGCGGCTTGTCCACCGCCAGTAGTCGAAGATGCGGAAGCCATACAAGGTGGGTAATCCGCCCGATGTGTTCTTGTAGTAGCTGCTGGAGATCGCCGGGTGGCTGTAGACCATGCGCCTAAGCCGCTCCTGGTTTCGCCGGTTGTAGTCGTCGCATGTGTCTTTGCGTGGCATCACCGATCCCAGATCGCGGGCGAGCACCATGTCGATACATCCCATGATGTAACGCATCTGGCACTCGGAGTTGTAGATGATGCTGGCGCCGTTGACCGCGTTGGTGCCGGGTCCGTACATGCAGAAAAAGTTGGGAAAACCCGGCACAGTGACGCCGAGGTAGGCGTACGCGGAATCGCCCCAGACGGCATTGAGTTCGACTCCGTCGAGACCGCGGACGTTGATGGGGCCGAGTTGGTGGTTGACGTCGAATCCCGTTGCCCAGATTAGGACATCGGCCGAGCGGTGCTTACCGTCGACGGTGGTGACTCCGGTGGCGGTGATCTCGGCGATCGCATCGGTGATCAGCTCGACGTCGTCGCGTTGCAGCGTCAAAAGCCAGGTTCCGTTGTCCTGCAAGGTCCGCTTGCCCATCGGCGGGTACTTCGGCGTGACCTTCTCCAACAGTTCCTCATCAGTGCAGAATGCGCGCATCCACGCGATGAACAGTTCCCGAATGGCATGGTTGGACTCGTTGCACGACAGTCCGCCGTTATCCCACTCCGGGTCGATCAGCACCTGTTCGTCGAGTGCGTCTGCGATCGGCCACCAGGACACGAACCGCAGCCATCTGGCGTAGTAGGGCAGGTGGCGGATGGCCCATCTGGCACCGTCAGGGATCGCGTCGTGGTAGCTCGGATTGGGCGCCATCCACTGCGCGGTTCGCTGGTAGACGTCTACCCGTTCGGTCCTGTCCGCGATCGCCGGGACGAGCTGGAATCCGCTGGCTCCCGCGCCGATCACCGCCACGCGCTTGCCGGTCAGATCGACCTCATCACGCCAGTCCGCGGTGTGGAAGGATGGTCCGCGGAAAGTTCTGGCGCCCTTGATGTCTGGAATCACGGAGTTGCTGAACTGCCCGACGGCACAGATAAGGCACCGGGCGAACAGCGTCTCCTGGCCGCCGTCGGCCGACCGGATCGTCACCCGCCAAGCGGCCAACTCCTCGTTCCAGGCCGCGCCGATCACCTCGGTGTCGAAGCGCACATGCGGCCCGATGTCGTGGCGATCCGCGACGTCTTGCAGGTATTGCAGGATCTCCGGTTGCTCGGCGTAGTAGTGCGTCCAGTGGTCGGTCGGTTCGAACGAGAAGGTGTAGTACTGGCTGGCTATATCCACGCGGCAACCCGGATACCGGTTCGCCAGCCATGTTCCGCCGACCCCGGACTGCTTTTCGACGATGGTGAACGGCACGCCCGCCGCCTTCAGCTTGATACCGGCCAGCAGGCCGGCCTCCCCGCAGCCGATGACGACGACCGGGAAGTCGGCCCGCTGCTCCGGTGTGGATGCCAGCACCGGCCCGCACTGGTCGGCGTCACTGAATCTCAGGTCCGCTGCCACGTAGTCGATGAACTGCTCGGTCACCGTGCCGGCCGATATCGCGTCGAACATCAGCCGCATCTGCTCAGCGTTGGGCACGAACGGGGGCGGGCAACCGCGGTCACGATAGCCGCGGATCACGTCGAAAGCGCGTTCCCGCACCAGTTGCTTGTCGGGTTCGCTCATGGCGCCCTGCAGATCCATGGCAATGAGCATCAACGGTCGCGGGAGTTCGTCGAGCAGACCCATGTCACCCGTCATGTGCACCATCGACATCAGCAGCGCGGGCACGCTGGCCTGCTCGACGGCCGCACGTATGACGTCGTCGGAATCGTTGAAGGCCAGTCCGAGCAACGCGTCTGCGTTGAGCACGCTCCCCGTTGCGGCCCCGACGGTCGAGTGACTCATGACAGCACCATACATTCGTTGCGGTGCGTATGGTCAAGAACGCCGGCCGGTGCTAATTTAGGGACGAGACGAAAGTCCCACAAGTGTCTAGCCAACGGGCGTAAGGCACCCCGAGGCAGGATGTGATGACTCTTCAAGTACGCCGGGTGCGATTCGACTTCGCCGGGAACGACATCCCCTTCATGTGGCATCCGCAGCGACCGGCGTTCGCCGTCCAGTGCAACCTGATCACCTTTTTCGCACCGGGTTTCGAGAAATTCATCGTGGATGCCACCCGCGAGGCGATTCCCCTGATCCGCGATCCCCGCACGGCCGACGAGGCAGCCGCGTACCTGCGGCAGGAAGCCCAACACTCCGCGGCGCACATGAGCCACTTCCGTGCACTCGTTCGGCGCTGGCCCGGCCTGCAGACCACGATGGACGAGGTTCTCGCGTCCTTTGAGCATTTGTCCGCCACCAAGCCGCTGGCCTGGCGACTCGCTTATACCGCGGTCATCGAGAACACCTTCACGCCCTACTTCAAGGTCTTCCTCGATCATGAGGACAAACTGTTCGAGCCTGGCGACGAGCGGGTGGCCTCGCTGTTTTTGTGGCACTTCGTCGAAGAGATCGAGCATCGCAGTTCGGCCCTGATGGTTTACGACGCCGTCCACGGCAGCTTCCCGTACCGCGTGCAAGCGATCGGCGGCGTGCTCAAGCACATTGGTGAAGTGCTCGCGATCGTGTCGAGAGGCTTTCAGGAGCATGTCCCGGCCGCCGACGGCGGTGAGTATGGGCAGCTGCTGCCGGCGGGATGGTCACCGCGGGCGATCCGCGCGTCAATCAACGCAAGCCGCCGGCTCACCGGTCCCGGGCAGGGCACCTACTCAGGTGTGCCCAAGCGGGAGATGGCCGCGATGCTGTCCGGCCTGGTCCGGTCGCAGGGTCCGCGCCACGATCCCACCTACGAGAAGCTTCCCCCGTTCGCCGGGCGCTGGTTCGACCGATACGCCGAGGAACCCAAGTGCGCCGCACACTGGTATTCCGTCGGCGCGACCAGCGGTTAGCACTGGTTGTGCACCGATATGATCGCGCCATGCACGCGGCGCAGGTGGGCGGATAGTGGTCCGAAGTCACGGCTGGTCCGGCAACACGCCGCGGTCCGATGAGGAGGCCATCACCCGGATTCTCGACGCGGCCGACGAGTTGATCGCCGAGCGCGGTTCGGCCATGCGTATCGCCGACGTCGCGCGCTCACTGGGTGTCACCCGCCAGACGGTGTACCGCTACTTCCCCGGTACCGAGGCGTTGATGATCGCCACCGCGATGCGTTCCGGTGACGGGTTCTTAGAGCAGCTGGCCGATCACGTGCGCGGCATGACGGACCCTGCCGCAGCGATGGTGGAAGGGGTGGCCTTCGCCATCGAGCATCTGTCCGACGATCACCGGCTCGGTCTGATCCTCAGCAGGCGATCGCGCGATTCGGTGACCACCTCGTTGACCTCTGACACGGCGCTGGCCTTCAGCCGTTCGATGCTGCACCGGTACGAGGTCGATTGGGCCGCAGCCGGTTTCGACGAGGACGCGCTGAGCGAGTTGTCGGAATTCTGCCTTCGGGTGCTGTACTCGTTCCTGATCGACCGCGGTCAGGCGCACCGAAGCGGAGACGATCTGCGGCGTTTCTTGGCGCGCTGGATCGGGCCCGCGGTCGTCTACCCACGAATTGCCGGCGCGATGGAGACGCTGGCTGAGATGACCGCGCCCCCGCAACGGTCCCGGCGCCGTTCGGCTTCCTGACCCGTGCGGGGGGCGAATTGGCTATCGCTGCCCCGGAACGCTAATTTCCTGGGGTGATGTTCTCAGCTGCTGGTGCCCTCGCGCGGTGGATCGCTCCCTTGCTGACAGTTGCTGCCGTCGCCGGCCTTGGTTTGCTTGCCGACCCGGCGCAGGTCGGACGCACTCCGGCGGTGCGTCTGGCCGCCGACGGCAACCCGCTGGCCGGCATGCCGTTCTATGTCAACCCCAACTCCGCGGCGATGCGCGCCGCCCAGCACGCCGATCCGCCGAGCCCCGAACTGACCGCCGTCGCCAACACCCCGCAGGCGTACTGGATCGTCCCCGGCTCCTCGGCGTCGACGGTCGCCAAGTACGCCGGTGACGCGGCGGCCGCCGGCGCGATGCCGGTGTTCAGCATCTACGGAATCCCGCACCGCGACTGCGGCAGCTTCGCCGCCGGAGGGTTCGGCTCGGCCGGTGAATACCGCGGCTGGATCGACGGCATCGCCAACGACCTGGGCTCGTCGCCGGCGGCGGTCGTCGTCGAACCAGATGCCCTGGCCATGGCCGACTGCCTGTCCGGCGACCAGCGCCAGGAACGCTACGACTTGATTCGCTACGCCGTCGAGGCGCTGACGCGCGACCCGAACGCGGCCGTGTACGTCGACGCCGGCCACCTGCGCTGGCACAGCGCCGAGGACATGGCCGGCCGGCTCAACCAGGCCGGAGTCGCCCGCGCCCGGGGTTTCAGCCTCAACACGGCCAACTTCTTCACCACCGGAGACGAGATCGGTTACGGCGAGGCGATCTCGGGGCTGACGAATGGTTCGCACTACGTGATTGACACCTCGCGCAACGGCGTGGGGCCCGCGCCCGACTCGGCGCTGAACTGGTGCAACCCCAGCGGCCGGGCGTTGGGTACTCCGCCGACCGCGGCCACAGCGGGCGCGCACGCCGACGCCTACCTATGGATCAAGCGTCCCGGCGAATCCGACGGCACCTGCGACAAGGGTGACCCGCCGGCAGGCACCTTCGTGAACCAGTTCGCCATCGATCTGGCGCGCCGCGCGGGCTGACCGGAAATCATTCCGCTGACCTCCGGAAAGGCGTAACTTTTTCTCCAGCTATCGGCGTAAAAACCCGGGCGCGGGGTAAACATACGTCGAATAGTCGCTTTGCAGAACCGGAGGGCTGCACAGTGAGGTGGGTGTTCGGCGTGCTGGGCGCCGCAGCGGTGCTCGGGTCACTTTTTGGGTTGACACTGCCCCTGTCACTGCAAGTCGTCGACCGTGGGGGAACGCCAATCGCGTGTGGCACCGGATTCCATCCGGACCGTTCCGTCGCGGCCCACGAAGATGTCGTCAACCGAGACCTCCATACCCACTTCGGCGCACCGTATGAGGCCAGTGACTACACGGCTCAATGCGACGCGGTGGTCGCTACCCGGCGCGACATCTCCTTCTCCGTAATGGCTTTCGGCGGTGCCCTGCTGGCTGCCACCGTTCTGCTCACGCTGCGGGCGGCGGGCTATCTGGATTTTTCCCGACGAAGCCGTAGTCAGCGGTGGGTCGTTGGGGACAGAGCGGTCAGCACTGCGAGACCGGCGCCGCCGCCCGTCCGGTATTGCGATGATCTCAGCAGTGCACTTAGCAGCATCGGTATCCGCGTCCAGCACTGAATCGAGATTGAACGATTCGAACGCGGACGAATGCGATATCTCTGCTCACGCACGCCGCAACAACATTGCAGTCGTGCCACTGTTCGCCGCGCCGACGCCAACCGCAGCCAGCGCCGCCCCCTCGACTTGCCGGGTACCCGCCTCACCCCTAATTTGCAGACACGCTTCGTGCAGGTGGCCGAAACCGTGGAGACGCCCGCCCGACAATTGACCTCCGGCGGTGTTGATCGGCAGGTCGCCTCCTAAGGAGATGCGGGCCCTGTCAGCGACCCATTCGCCGGACTCTCCAACACGGCAGAAACCAAGATCCTCCAGCCAGCACAACACGAACACGCTGAACCCGTCGTACAGGGAAGCCACATCGACGTCGGCGACGCTGAAATCGGTCCGCTGCCAAAGCGAAGACCATCGGGAGCTGATCCGGGTGATGTCTTGTCCCGCTTCCCATGTGAAGCGGTCGTGATGGGCGCAATCAAGCGCCTCGACGACCACCCCCGGGTGGTCGAGCCCGGCCGAGTGCTCGGCCCGCGAGATAACGAAGGCGGTGGCGCCGTCACATGCGATGTCGCAGTCGAACATGCAGAGCGGGTCCGAGATCATCCGAGCCCCCATGTACATCTCGAGGTCCATCGGCTGGGTGTAGATCGCGCTCGGGTTATGGGCGGCGTGCGCTCGCTGCGCTATGGCAATAGAACCCAACTGCTCGCGTGTGAGCCCGTACCGGTGCATCCTCGCCCGGATCTGCAGCGCGGCCAGGTTGGCGGCTGTTGCCCCAAAAGGCAACTGCCAGGACAACATTCCGCTCGGTCGGCTAGCGCCTGCGCCGTAACCCTGGCGCCGGCGGCCGACACCCTGGGCGGTCCCTTCCCAGATGCTCCGCCAGCACAACACATGGTGGGCGAGTCCGCTGGCCACAGCCATCATTGCGTCGACGACCGCCCCCAGCTGGCCTGGCGACTCGACGCCCCCGGCAACCCAATTCGGCTTGATTCCCAGCGCGTCGTGAATGTCGCGCAGTGAGGCCCCGGAAAAACCGAGCCCAGGTTGTGAGGCTCCGGGATACGTTGTCAGGCCGTCGATATCGGCCAGGGTGAGACCGGCGTCTGCGACGGCGGACTCACAGGCTTCCACGGTCAGGTCAAGACCCTCCCGGCCGAGTCGGCGACCAATCGCGGACTGGCCGGTGCCGCTGATGATGACGCGCTCGGTCAACAAATTCGTCATCAGCGTGCCGGTTCGAACAGTGGTACGTACACCTCGTCATGGCCGTCGATGAGTCGCTCGAAGACCACCCGCAGGGCCATTCCAACGACAAGCTCGCCTGGATCGGTGTTGACCAGGTTCGTCAGCAGTCGGGCACCCGTGTCCTCGATGGGGTTGACGAACGCGATGACGTAAGGCGGCCGATAGCCCGGGAACCACTGATGCCGGTTGAGTGTCCACGACTCGAGCCGCCCGCGGCCGCTCAGTTCAACCCACTCCAAAGTGGCGTGCTCATGCGGGCACCGCAACGCCGGTGGGTGACACAGTCGCCGGCAACTTGTGCACCGCTGGAGTCGGAGTACCCCTTGCGCCCCGCAAGTCCAGAACGGTCTGCACAGGTCGGTTACGTCGGGCATCGGTCGTCGGATGTCTGACATTCTTTCCTCAGGCAGTCGCGCCGGCGCTACCCGAAGACGCCGGGCGATTGCGAATAGTCGACCGTAGACAATTCGGTCATCCCGCCATCGACGTGCAGCACCGTTCCCGTAACGAAGGCTGCGTCGTCACCGGCCAGAAACGCGACCGCCGGGGCGATTTCGGTATCGGGATCCGCACCGCGCTTCATCGGTGACGCCTCAGCGGTTCGGGTGTAGTTGTCCCACTCGGTCCCGATCATCCTCTGCTGAACCTCCGTCAGAGCGAACGGGCAGACGGCATTGACGCGAATGTGGTGGCGTGCCCATTCGTTGGCGGCGACTTTTGTCAGTGCGGCCACCGCCCCCTTGGCCGCTGAATACGGCGCAGTGTAGGCAATCCCGGCTAAGGCTGAGCCCGATACGAAGTTGATCACCGATGCCCGACCGGAAGCCCGCAAAAATGGAAAGCCGATCTGCATGAAGCGAAACGTGGCCTTCGGCCCAGTGGCCTCCGAAAGCTCCCAGTCCTTTTCGGTGATCAGCTCCAAAGCCTTGGGCATGGCGAAGAATTGGGCAGCGTTGACCATGATGTCGATTCGACCGTCACCGTCTGCCGCGACTTGGTGCACCGCCGCCTCGATGTCTTCACGACGGGCAACATTCGCTCGGACCCACGATGCATGACCATCCTTCATTCGGATCTGTTCGACACATTCGGCCGCTTTGTCTTCGTTCAAGTCGACGATGGTGACGTGAGCGCCTAATTCGGCGAGTCGGTGTGCTATCGCGCGACCAAGACCCTGCGCCCCGCCGGTCACCAAGGCCTGCCTGTCCGTCAAACCGGCCACAATGACTCCCCTTCTGCGCGACGCACCGATATAACACTTGAACACATTGCGTTCAAGTATTCAATCACAAGCGTACGTCGCCCAGCGGACCGCGGCCGGTCATGAACGCTGCCCGCCGGTGACAAAGACGTCCTGCCCCGTTATCGCCGAGGCGGCCTCGGAGGCCAACCACACCGACACATCGGCGATCTCCTCGGGTAAAACAAGTCGGCCTAATGCGTTGGACGCGGCGATCCGCGCACGCGCTTGCTCCGGCTCGATCTGCTGCTGCGCTGCAAGCCTGTCGATGTAGCCGTCCAGCAACTCCCCCCGCACGGCACCGACTACGATGGTGTTCACCCGGATCCCGATGCCGCCGGTCTCCAATGCCAATGTTTGACACAAGGCGCTCAGCGCCAATTTCGCGGCCGCATAGTGCCCCTTGCCCGTCCGCACCGATCTGGACGCAGCCGAGGACATGAACTGGATGTTGCCACCGCCATTGCCGATCATGAACTGCTGCAACGCCTCCCGGGATAGGACCATCGGCGCCACCAGATCCGTCCCCAGCACATCCCACCAATTGGCAACCGTTGCTTGACTGATCGTTTGGTCGACGCCCGGGATAGCCGCGTTGTTCACCAATACGTCCAGGCGGCCGAAATGCCTCAGTGCGCTGGCGACCAGTTCTCGGCATTGACCCTCTTCGCGGATATCCGCGACGAGTTCCAGGGATTCAGCACCCGCTTCGGCGACCAGTTGCGCGGTCTGTTTCAACTGCGCCGCGCGGCGTGCGACCAAGACCACCGATGCGCCGGCCCGCGCATGCCGCAGGGCAAGCACCCGCCCGATGCCACCACTGGCACCGGTGATCAGCGCTACGCGTCCATTCAGCCCCATTGCTGTACCCGCTGTCGTCGATTAAATCTATGCCCCTGCGCCTGCACTGGCTCCGCCGACGGCACGCTCTACACAAGTACAGAAACTGTACTAGTGTTGCTCGTGTGAGCGCAATCTCGGTGCTTCCACACTTGTCACGCGTGACGCTGCCGCGACCGCAGATGTTCATCGACGGCTCGTGGGTCGAGGGTCGGGCCGAACCGATCCAGCACATTCACCCGGCAAGCGGCGAGGCGATCTTTCATGCACCCAACGCCGACAGATCCGCGGTCGACGCCGCCGTGACTGCTGCGCGAACCGCGTTCGACGACGGCCCCTGGCCTCGGCTACCCGGACGCGATCGGGCGCGGTTCCTGCGTTCCATCGCTGAACTGATTCGGTCGGATGCGGCGAACCTGAATGCGTTGCTGTCCCTGGACAATGCGACGCCCAGCTCGTTCGTGGGTTTCTACCAGATGGGCGCCGAATACCCGGCTGATCTCTTCGAAACCTGTGCGGGTTGGGTCGACAAGATCACCGGCGAGACTTACCCGCAGTGGGAACCCAACCAACCCTTTACCTTCACGACACACGAACCCGTCGGTGTCGCCGCGATCATCACGCCGTGGAATGCACCGATGAGCTTGTTCGCCCAGAAGCTTGCCCCAGCGCTAGCGGCGGGTTGTACTGTCGTCGCAAAACCGTCGGAGTTGTCTCCGCTGGTCAGTCTTCGAATGGCTGAGCTGATAGCGCACTCCGATCTGCCGGCCGGGGTGTTCAACATCGTGACCGGCCCGGGCGATCCGGTGGGCACTGCTCTGGTCGAAGATCCCCGCGTCGACAAGGTGTCATTTACCGGGAGTCGCGATGTCGGCGGGTCGATCGCGGCCACGGTTGGCGCCCGAATTGGCCGCGTTTCGCTGGAATTGGGCGGCAAGAGTCCGGCGCTGATCTTCGCCGACGCCGATCTCGGAATGGCCGTCGGGATCGCCGCAGGCAACGCATTCCTGGGATTGTCGGGTCAGGTCTGCGTCTGCCAGTCACGAGTTTTGGCACACGACGCGGTGTACGACGAAGTGGTGGCAAAACTGGTCGGATTCGCGGCGGCCGCCGCGTTCGGCGACCCCTTCGACCCGAAGGTTTCGGCAGCCCCGATGATCAGCACGCGGCATATGCGCCGCGTCCTTGGACACATCGAGCGTGCCGTTGACGACGGCGCTCAGCTTGCCGTCGGCGGTGGACGCGCCGAAAACGTTTCTACCGCAGGCAATTTCGTGGCCCCTACGGTTCTGGTCGACGCAGACAACTCGATGGCGGTCGCACAAGACGAGATCTTCGGGCCGGTCTTGTGCGTGCTTCGCTTCACCGACGAGGACGAGGCGATCCGGTTGGCCAACGACACGAGGTACGGCTTGGGTGCCGCCGTCTACACCCGCGATGTCAACCGGGCGCTGCGAGTCAGTAGGGCATTGCGCGCCGGCAGTGTCGGCGTGAACTCATGGTCACTGCAACCACACGCGCCGTTCGGCGGGATGAAGCAGTCAGGTTTGGGACGCGAAAATGGGCAGGCTGGAGTCATGGAGTACCTGGAGACGAAGACAACTTTCATCAGCTGAACGACTGGTGCGCCGTGACACTAGAACATCGGTTGTCCCGTAGCATCAGCTATGAAAAGTGTCTGAGAGCCGGAGGAAGGTCATGTCAACCGAGCGAGTCGCTGGCGAGGCCGAAGTCGCCGACGAGTTCGACCGTCGTGAGCAGATCTTGGACGCCGCCAACGAGTGTTTCAGTCAACTGGGCATTCAGCGCACGAGTGTGCAGGACGTGGCCCGGATGGCCAAGGTCTCGCGCGGCACGATCTACCGGTATTTTGTCGACCGCGATGTGCTTATCGAAGCAGCCATCGAGCATGGCGCTCAACGGTTTTACCGCGAGGTTGCCGCAGCAATGGCCGGCAAGGCCACGCTGGCCGAACAACTCGGTGCCATGGCCGAGACGCACGCGACGATCCTTCTCGACCACCGCACCCGCAACCGACTGATGGCCGACGATGCCGAGCTCATGCGGCACATGATTGCCGATGGCGACAGCGCGGTCCGCCGAACGACAAAGTTTCTGGAACCGTATGTCCGAGACGCGCAGAAGCGCGGCGAGGTCGGCGCCGGGGTCGATGTGACGGCCGCCAGTGAATGGCTGGCCCGGATCGTGTATTCGTTCTCGACGGTCAATCAGGGCCTCAGCTTCGACATGACCAAGCCCGAGACGGTCCGGCAGTACGTGGAGAAGTTCGCGATCAACGGTCTGCGCTGAGCATACGTTCTCGCGTCGGTCCGATACGCCTCGGGCACAGATCAGACCCCGGCGTCCGCCGTACCGGCAAGCGCCGGGGTCCGCGCAGCGAGCTATCGGTATCGGCGTACTACGGACATCACCGTGCCGAACAAGTCATATGCTCTCGCTCACATCGCCGTGCGACTGTCATGGCCCATGGCCCCTGGATCTTGCGCGAACTCACGCACCATCGCCTGGATGGTGTACGACGCCGCCAATCGCCCATCCTGGGTGAACACCCGGCCGTCGCCCTGCGCCAGCCCACGGCCCGACCAAAAGGCGTGGTTGATGTACAGCAGCCAGTCCGTGATGTCGACGTCATCGTGAAAGGCGATGTCAGCCTTCATAATTCCAGTTGACAATGTGATATGTGCGCGTGCTTCACCGAATCCGCGGTGCGGTCGCATCGCCGCCGCGATGGTCCAGTGCGTGGTCGACTGGGCAAGCAGAGCAGCTCGCAAAGCTGGCGTACCGGGGTCGTCGCGAAAGCGGACCCACGCATTGATGACCGGGGGTCCCAACCGGTCCGGGTCGGGATCGTATGCCGCATCGATGACCCGAATCTCCCGACCCGTCATGCCGAAACCGGTGTACGGAATCGCCGCCTCTGGTCCTGGCAGATCCGGCATCGGCTCGACATCTCGCATGACGTCGCCGGCCCCGGCGTCGGCCAGGACGATACCCGCGCTGCGCAATATCCCATTCTGGGTGATCTTGACGTGCGCCGACGAAATGTCCGACCCCGGCGAAGGGTCTCGACGGCGACGTCCACTGGCGCGTCGAAGGAAGCCGACTTGGCGAAGATCATCGAAGCTGACGTTATCCTTTGCGCTGAAAACGTTTTGGCCACGGCAACGATGGATTCGGCTAACAATTGACCACCCTCGACAACATTACGTCGAGTCGGCCCATGAGCCGGTCCGAGGAACCGGTCTGATCCGTCGGGCACCACATCGATGAGCCTGCGTAACTCCTCGGCGTCACCCCACAACGGGAAGGACGCGGCCACCGTCGACCCGTCCGGCCAGCCGTCGAGCAGCACCACCCGCAGCGAGTCCTGGTAGAACGACACATGGTTGGCGATCGCCGCCACCTCGGGCAACGGCGTGCGGTAGGTCCAGACGACGTTGGCGATCGCTGGATCCGCCGCGGTCAGATTCCAGTAATTCGCTCGTCCTTTGAAGGGGCATACGCTCGTGTGCTCCGATGGTGCGAAATGTTCCCAGCGGACAGCGGATTCCGGGAAATAGAGCCGATCGTCGTGATCGGTCTCCGTGACCACCAGGCAACGATCGCTCTCGGCAAGTAAGACGTCGCCGAACCAGACCTGGGCGGGCCGCGAACAGGGGACGGTGTCGATCTGGTAGTCGGGGTGATCCGGCCAGGCCGATCGGACTTGAGTCGTCGTCATCTGCAGTTCTTCCCATCGGTAGCCACGGTCACGGGCTCACCAACGGCGAGGCCGGCCGCAGGACGAGGCTTTCGGGCCCGACGCCCGGGAAGTCCAGCACGCTGGCAAACATTCCCGCCAGCACGTCGGCGACATCGTCCGGCGTCATCATCGTCTGCTGCAGCAGACCTCGAGCGATCCACTGCTGCACGGCAACCCCCAACAGCTCGGCATCAAACGCCGCCGTGAACTCGGTGGGCACCGTTCCACCTACCATGACATTGCAGAACCGGAACTCGGGATGTTCGGTGCGCCAAGCGTTCATGCTCTCAGCGAGCGCCGCCTTGCTGCTTGAATAGGCACCAAGCGCTGAGCGTGGTTGCCCGACGGTTTCCGAGGTCATGGTCGCCACCACCGCCGCCGGCTCCAGCACAGGCAGGCACGCCTTCACCACGCGATGGACAGCTACCACATTGGTTTGCAGCACGTCGAACCACTCGTCCGACGAGGTGTCGACGAACATGCGAAGCGGGGCATAACCGATGGAGACGAACAGCAGGTCGATGGCGCCAAGGCAGTCCCGAGCGGTGTCAGCGATGCGTGCGCAGTCCTCGGCGTTGCGTGCGTCCGCGACAACCGGCGTGCCGCAACCGGCCTCGGCAACGGCTTCGGCCAGCCGATCCGGCCGACGGGCCGCGGCGAGCAGAACCGCTCCTTCCTTTCCGGCGCGTACCGCGAAGGCCCGCCCGATGCCCGCCGAGGCACCGACGACCACAACGCGCTTGCCGGCCAGCGTCCGTTCAGCCATGGCGCCCTCTCCGGGGATACCCACCGCCGCCCCCAACACGACAATAAAGAACAATAGTACACACTATGTTTAGTTGAACTACTAGCGCAACGCACCAAATCGACCCAGGGGAGACACCGTGGACCTCGGCATCTCAGGAGGCAACTTCGTCCTGGTGGGCGGCACTACCGGCATCGGATTCGCCGCCGCCGAGCGGCTCGCTGCCGATGGCGCGAATGTTGCTCTGTTGGCGCGCGACGAGCAGCGCGCCGACGCCCGCGCAGCACAGTTGGCCGAACAGCATGGGATCCGCGCGGTCGGCATTGCGGTCGACGCCGCGGCCCCCGGTGACGGCGTCGAACGCGCCATCAAGCAGGCCGCTTCCAGCCTCGGCCCGCTGCGCGGCCTCGCCGTCACCGCGGGACCGATGAACCAACAGGGGCCGTTTCTTGAGCATTCAGACGAGTCCTGGGATTGGTACTACCAAATGATCCTGATGGCGACGGTGCGTTCGTGCCGGGCGGTCATACCGCACCTGCAGCGCAACGGCGGCGGAACGATCGTGACCACCGCCGCCTATTCCGTCCGGGCACCGAAGGTACTGATTCCGCCCTACAACGCCCTCAAGGCAGCCGTGCTGACGCTATCGAAGATCCTGGCGAAAACGCATGGGTCCGACGGAATCCGGGTCAACACGGTATGCCCGGGGCTCTTCGATACCGAGGTCAACGACTTCATCCGGGCGCAGCGCGCCGCCGAGTACGGCGTGCCGGCGCAGGACGCGATATACACCCACCTGGCCAGCAATCCGGACTGGAACATGCGGGTGGCGCTTGGTCGGGGTGGTCAACCGACGGAAGCCGGAGAGTTGATCGCATTCCTGCTGGGCGACCGCGCCGCCTACCTCACCGGCGCGGCGATAAATATCGACGGCGGGACCGACTTCTGAGTGCCTCAGATACCGACCAGGTCGGCGAGCAACGCCCGGTGAAAAGTCGCGTTCCCCAGCAGATGTCCGGAGGATTTGGCGCGCTTGAAATACAGGTGGGCAGGATGTTCCCAGGTGAAACCGATGCCGCCGTGGATCTGGATGTTGGCCGCGGCGGCATGTGCATAGGCTTCTGAACTGCAGGCCTTGGCCAACGACGCTGCGGCCGGCAGTTCGTCGGCCAATGCCGCAGCCGATTGCAGGGCGTAATAGGCCGCCCCACGGGCACATTCGACGTCGAGGTAGATGTCGGCGCACTTATGCCGGATCGCTTGGAACGATCCAATCGGCTTGCCGAACTGCTTGCGAACCTTGGCGTAGTCAACGGCCATCTCCAGGCATCGTTGGGCGCCGCCGACTTGTTCGGCCGCCAACACCGAGGCGCCCAATGCAAGGGTTCGCGCCAGGACTGGCCAGCCCTGTCCCTCGTGTCCGATGAGTCGTGCAGGGGTGGCGCTGAACTCGACGCGGGCCTGCTTGCGCGTTGGGTCGAGGGTCGACAACGGGCGGCGCGCCACCGTGTCGAAGTCCTCGACGGCGAACAGAGATATCCCGCCTGCGGTTCGTGCGGCCACGAGCATCACGTCGGCGCTACAGCCGTCCAGAACGTAGGTCTTGGTCCCGTCCAGCACCCATCGGTCCCCTTCAGTGCGGGCGCCTGCCTGGATACTTTCGGGCTGCCAGTGCCCTGAACTCTCGGTGACTGCCACGGTTGCGATCGTGGAACCCGTGCCGATACCTGGGAGGTACCGGGTCTGCGCGCCCGGATCACCAGCATTGAGGAGGAGGCCCGCGGCAAGAACGGCCGAGGCGAAAAATGGTGTAGGCAGCAGACATCTACCCAGTTCCTCGGCGACAATGCCGAGTTCGACGAACGTGAAGCCCTGGCCACCCAAATCCTCTGGGATCACCAGTCCCGTCAGGCCGAGCTGAGCGGACATCTGACGCCAGACCGCGGCGTCGTAGCCGATGGGAGATTCCAGCTGCCGGCGTACGGCGGCTTCATCGGCCTTGTTCTCCAGAAACGCACGGACGGTGCGACGTAGCTCGTTCTGGTCATCGCTGAGCGCGAAATGCCTAGTGCCGTTCGCCATGTCAGCACTCGCCACCGCTCCGGCCCGTTGGATCGACCCGCGGGGTGTCCCGCCCGCGACGCAGCGTCTGCAACCAGCACCCCACTGCCGCAGGAGCCGGTACGGGCTGGTCGAAACGTCCGGGGTCGGCGTGCTGAAATGCATCCCAGGATGGAAACGCCTCATGAAAGGCGCCATCGTGCGCGGTGGTGCCCGGCCAACGCATCTTGTGCGGGCCTACGGGCGGATCAGTGATGTCGCTCTGATACCAGAACAAGGGCGTCCTTCGAGCGAAATACCAACTTCCATTTCGCTTTTCGTAGCTGTCCAGATATGCCAGCAACTCGATAACCCATGCCGACTCCGTCTCCAGATCGTTGCGGGAGTAGACCAATCCCGTGGCCCGACATCCGTCATGGATGTCGATGACATGACCCAGCACGCCGTGGGCGCTGCCCAGCAGCGAGCGCCGGATCTCCGTGTCGTACCATTGCCTCAATGCTTCGCGACCGCGCCGCCTTCCCGGTACACCCACATCGGGCACAAAAAGGTTCGCCAAGGTGTCAAAGTCGCGCATGTCCAAGGCCACAGCATATTTGGCGGCCAGTTGCCTGATCTCGTCCAGTGCTTCCAGACGTTCAATCCGCGCCTCGAGTGCCGCCAGGTCCGTCATGTCAGCTCCGCGGCGGCCACCAGCTGGGCCAGTCGTGCCTTGTCGATCTTGTCGGTTGTGGTGTACGGCAGCTTGTCGGCACTGGACAGGATCACCCAACGCTTCGGAACCTTGTAGGCGGCCAGCTGTTCTCGGCAGGTCGCGATCAACTCGTCGCTGCCCGCACCTTCGCCCTCGTTGAGCACCACCACCGCGCACACCACAGCCCCCTTCTCGGCGTCGGGTATGCCTATGACGTAGGCGATCCGGACCGCGTCGATCTGGCTGATCACGGCCTCGACTTCAACCGGCGCGACGTTGGCGCCCGACGTCTTGATCATGTCGTCGATCCGGCCGGTGAAATACAGGTGCCCGTCATCGTCGAGATAGCCGGCGTCCTTGGTGTGGTACCAGCCGTCGGTATCGAACAGGTCGGTGCGCTCGCGGCCAACCATCCCGCGCATCATCGCCGTTCCCCGCACGCAGATTTCACCTACCGTGCCGGTGGGTACTTCGACGCCGGAACCGTCGACGATCTTGTGTTCGTATCCGGGTGCGGAGACACCGAGCGAGCCGCGCTTGCTCTCGGGCACCGGCTCGTGCGGCGGCCACCACGTGTGTGAGCTACAGGTTTCGGTCATGCCGAGCTGGGCCACCCGCAGCGTCGGATCAGCCACCCTCAGCTCCGGCGCCAGCAGTACCTGCTGGTACCCGTCGCGCAGCGTCGACAAATCGGTGCGGGCGAAGTCGGGGTGGTTGGCCAGCGCCGGTCCGATGTGCGGGAAACCCGTTGTGTACGTCGCACGTTCGGAGGAGAGCAGCCGCAATACATCTCCCGGCTCGAACTTGTGCTCGGTCAGAATCGTCGCTCCGGTTTGCATCGGGCCCAGCAACCCGAACACCAGACCCCCCACCCAAAAGAATGCCATCGGGACATAAACCCGGTCGTGCGGCTTCCATTCGTGTTGGGTGGCGATGAATCGGGAGTGCGTAATGGCGGCGGCGTGAGTGTGGATGATCCCTTTTGGATCCGATGTGCTGCCCGATGTGTAGATGACCACGAGATCGTCCGCTGGCCGCACTGTCGCTTCGGCCGCACGCAGGAATGCCTCGGGCATCGGTTGTGGCCATGCGGTGGGCCAGCTGCGGCCAGTCTCGCCGAGGGCAAACACATTGCGCAGCTGAGGAAGCCGCTCCAGCGCCAGCTGCCCACCCCCGGCGGGGACATCCCCGATTGCCTCACTTATCCGAACCAGCAGGTCTTTGCCGAGCAATGTGTCGACCGCCAGCAGCGTGTGGATGTCGGCGTCACGCAACAGCCACCGTAATTCCGCCGCCCGGAAGAAGGTGTTGATCGGCACCGCGACCGCCCCGATGCGCGTAACCGCCAAGAAGGCGACGACGAAATCCGGCCCGTTGGCTGCCATGACCCCGACCCGGACAGCTTTGGTAACCCCTGCGGCCAGCAGACGGCGGGCCAGTTCGGCCGAACGCGCGTCGGCCTGCCCATAGGTGATTCGCTCGACGCGGCCATCGCCAATCGAGGAAACGACCATATCGTTGTGACCATAGGCAGAAGCCAACGCGCTCAGCATCGCTGGAGCCACCGCCGGGTACGGTAACGGCTCGTAGTGGAAGGTCCGCTTCACTGGGTATCCGCCGTCATTGCACGACCCAACGAGGCTCACGTTTCTCGGCGAACGCGACCATCCCCTCTCGATAATCGGGATGGGTCAGCTGATGCTGCAGCACATAGCGATAGGCGACGTCGTTCGCCGCGTGCAGTCCGACATCCAGGCTGGTCCACATCGCTTTGATGGATGCCTGCACGGTCGCCGGTGACAATTTCGCGATGCCCAGAGCGATTTCGCGCGCCCGGGCCTGCAGTTGGTCGGCGGGCACCACTTCGTTGATCAGCCCGATCTCGTAGCCGCGCTGAGCACTGATGCGACCCTCCTTGGTCATCAACGCCAGCTGCATGACCATGGACAACGGCATTCTGCGCAACAACACCGCGGCCTCAAGGGCGAAGACATTGCCGACCGCAAGATGCGTGTCGATCAGCTCGGCGTGTTCGGCCGCGATGATCAGATCCGAGTCGGCCACTTGGTGCAGACCGCCGCCCACCGCCATGCCGTTCAGCGCACAGATGACCGGCTTCCAGACGTTGTGATGCAGGCGCGAGCCGGGGATCTTGTTGCGGATGCCACCCTCGGCGGTGGCCCGGATGTCCTGTCCCGCAGAGAAAGCCCGGTCGCCGGCGCCGGTGATAATGGCGACCCGAATACCGGGGTCCTCGCGCACTCGAGCCCATGCCATGCCCAATTCGGTGCGGGTGAGGTCGTCGGTCGCGTTGAGCCGCTCCGGGCGGTTGATCGTGATTGTCGCGACGTGTTGGCTGACATCGAACAAAATCCGCTTCAGATCCACGGCCATCCTCACATAGCTAAACACTCAAGCACTAAGTGTCTTACTGTACCGCGCAACCGCTACGGCATCCATTGCCCACCGGAAATCGAGATGAGCTGGCCGGTGATGTGTTTGGCCGCAGGAGAACACAGGAATGCGACCATGCTGGCTACGTCGCCAGGATCCCCGATCTGGCCGGTCAGCGTCGTTCGGCGCATCCGCGCCAGCTCGTCTTCACTCTTGCGCGACAGTAACCACGGCGTGGCCGTGGTACCGACCACCACGGTATTGACGCGAACTCCGAGCGGACCCAGCTGGACGGCCATCAACCGACTGAGTCCTTCCACTCCGGCCTTGGCAGCCGCGTACGCGGGCGGACCAGTGCGCACACCATGAGCCGAGACCGAGCTGACGTTGACAATCGAGCCGCGGCCTTCGGCCACCATCTGCCGGGCCGCGACCTGACCCACCACGAACGTACCCTTGAGGTTGACATCGACGATCCGATCCCAGTCCTCATCGGTTTGATCCAAAAAGGTTGCAGGTAGGGTCATGCCGGCATTGTTGACCAACGCATGGGCGGGTCCGTGGCGCTCGGCCAGCTCACCAAGCGCGCGTTCTACCGCATCCCGGTCGGTAATAGACAACTCGACCGGCATCAGCAGCCCCGCCCGGGCTGCATTCGAATCCTTGGCCACAGCAATGGCTTTGGCATTGACATCCAGCGCGGCCACCCGATGGCCGGTGGCGATCAGCTCCGCCACAATGGCCTCACCGATGCCCCGCGCTCCCCCGGTGACGATCGCCAGCGGCAGCGCCTCATCCGACACGTTGACTTCCCGCGCCGGTTGCGGCTTGTTCGATCGCAGCAACGGAGGGCCGTAGTAGTTCGACCGAATCGGCCATCAACCGCCGTAGGTCAGCCTTACCGCCACCGGCGACCCATACGTCGATGGCGGCCCGGTTGGCACTGTTGATCAGCGTCGCAGCCAGCCGCGGCCGCAAATCGGCTGCGGAGTCGCTATTCAACCATCGGGCTACTTCGGCAGTGAGTTGATCAATCCAGTCCTCGTTGATCCGCAGCATCGTTGCGCGCAACGCGGGCATGCTGTGGTACATCCGTGCGCGCGCCAGGAAGATCTCGGGTGACTCCGCTATTGCCCGGGCCACCGCCGAGGACGCATCCGCCAGGGCGTCCCACAGTGAGTTCGACGATTGGCACGCGGCGGCCCGGAATCGGCGCGTGGCCTCCTCCAAGCGCTCGGCGTACCCGTCGAACAAGATGTCCTCTTTAGCGGCGAAGTGGTGGAAGAAGGTCCGCGGTGCCACGCCGGCGACGGCCGAGATCTGCTCGATGGTGACCGACTCATAGCCGTGCGCGGTGAACAACTCGACGGCCGCTTGGATCAGCGCTTGACGGTTGCGTAACCCGCGGGCTCGTCGTTGATCCATGATCAACCTCCTGCCAGGGTGGCACTTCCGGAACTGAGCGCCACCGCGTCGCCTTGCAACGTTCGGAACCGGACCTCCTGCCCGCTTCGCCACATCTGGGTACGCAACTCAGCGTCGAGTTGCACGGGTTTGGCGAATCGACAACTCAACGATGTCAACCGTTGCGGAGCTCCACCGCCGATCGCATTGATCACCGCCCGCGCGGCGAAGCCCAAGGTACACAAACCGTGCAGGAAGACGTCGTCAAAGCCGAATTTGCGGGCCGCTGCGGGGTCAATGTGCAACTGATTACGGTCTCCGGACAGTCGGTAGATCGCGGCCTGTTCGGGCCGGATCACGTCGTCGTACACCGCATCCGGCGCAGCGTCGGGATCGGGCTCAGCGCTGGGACCACGGGGACCGCCGAACCCGCCCGCGCCCAGGACCATGGTCTGCGAACGGGCGACGAACACGGTGCCCTGGGCATCGCATCCACGACCGACCACCTCCACCGCGGCGTGCTTGCCCTTATCCCACAACGCCGAAACCTCGGCCTGCACCGACAGTTCGCCGCTGGGACCGATCGGGCGATGGAGTACGAGCGACTGCGCCGAGTGCACGATCGGGTACGTCCCGAGGTCGAGCGCGCTGCGCAGGTCCTTGACCGCCCACCAGTTGGCTATCAGGGCGAAAGTGGGCAGCACCTCCGGTCCGTTCGCCTCGTTGAGGAGCGGTAGTTCTGCCGGCGGGCGGGCCCCGACGCCCAGCGCATACAGGATCGCGTCAGTAGCGTCCCAGCGGAATGTGCTTGGGCTCAAGGTTTTCCCGATCACGGATGCGGTGAGGCCCACTCATCCTCCTGCTATACGGATTGACGTCATCTGTTTAATCGTGCAATATAGTGGCAGTTACTGCAACTACTTGTTCGAAACCCCGGCGAGGCCCGGGACGGGAGGACGGCATGCGATTCGGCGTATTCATCCTCGGCGACAAGCCGAACCACCTCAGCGACCGGGAAGTGCTGGCCAACGTACTGCAGGAAGCGCGTTGGGCCGAAGAACTCGGCTACGACGAAGTCTGGTTGGCCGAGCACCACTTCTCCCCCTACGGGATGCTGGCCGACCTGCCGCAGATTGCCACGGCCATTGCCGCACAGACCGACCGTATCCGGATCGGTACCGCCTGCATGGTCGCGCCGTTTCACAGTCCGATCCAACTGGCCGAGCGCATCGCTTTGGTCGATACGCTTTCCGGCGGGCGGTTCGATGCCGGCTTCGGTCGCGGTTACCAGTCGCACGAGTTCAAGGGCTTCGGTGTATCGATGGACGAGGCGACGGGACGTTATCAGGAATGCGTGGAGATTGTTCATCGCTTGCTCAGCGAGGAGAACGTCACTTTCCACGGCAGGTACTTTCACATCGACGACGTCACGATCTATCCGCGGCCGGTACAGCGTCCGGTGCCGATCTGGGGCACCGTGATGAAAACACCATCGAGCTTCGAGTGGTTGGCCGACAAAGGATTCGGTGCGATCATCGGCAATCCATATCAAGTAGATCCGGATCTGCAGGGCGCACTCGATATTTACCTCGACGTGCAATCCAAGAAGGGTCTCGATGCCGCTACCGGCAATGTCTGGGCGCTCCTCAACGCCTTCTGCCACCAGGACGACGGATTCGCCCGCAGCTATCCACGGGACAGCGTCGAGTTGTCCATTCAGACCCACCGCAAGTACTCCAACCCCTTCGAGCGGGGCGGGGAGATACCGGCCGATTACAAGGCGTACTCGGACTGGTTCGAAAAGCACGACAAGCAGAGTTACGAACAAGTGCTGAATTCCCACCTCACTCTCATGGGCGACCCCGACCGGATTCTTACCAAGATGCGGACCGTGATCGACATGGGTTGGCGCAACATCATGTTGCGCATGTCGCGCGGCGGGGCGATGGACCGCAAGAAGGTCTATGAGTCGATGAAATTGTTTGCCCAAGAGGTGATTCCGGCCGCCACCGAACTCGCGGCCGCCGCAGTTTGAGCCAGCCGCTGGCCGCCCGCCTGCGCGCGGTTCTGGCACTCGACCCAGCCGCACCCGCCATTGAGTACCGAGACAGTTGGACTGATTGGCAGACATTGGCGACCATCGCGGGCGAAGTCGAGAAACGACTGACCGCAGTAGGTTTGAGCCAACGTCCGGCGGTCGGCTTAATCCTGCGCAATCATCCGGCGATGGTTGGGGCATTGCTCGGCGTGCTGCTCGCGGGTGGTTGTGTGGTGACGATCAACCCGTCGCACGGTGACACCGGCTTGAACGCCGACATCGCCGGCGTGCGGGTACCTGCTTTGATTGCACTGCCGGCGGACTGGCGCCGCCTTGACGTCCCCCTGGCCGCCGGCGGCGCGCTCGGGCTGCAGGTCGACATCAATCCGACCGCCTGCCGATCCGTCTCCGGCCTGGACCGACTGGGCCCGGGACCGTTCCGCGCGGCGCACCTGGATCCCGACCCCATTGCCGTCGAGATGCTGACCAGCGGCACTACCGGTCCGCCCAAGCGGATTCCACTGTCGTATCGATCTTTTGAGCACACTATTGCGGCCGCGAGTGCACATTACAGCTCGTCCGGCGAGCCACAGGTCAGGCTCCGGTCAGGAGTGGCGATCGTCTCCTCACCGTTGGTGCACATGTCTGGGCTGTTCCGCACGTTGCTCAACATCTCTGAGGGGCGAAAGATCGCGTTGCTCGAGCGGTTTCGGGTGCCGGAGTTCGTCGATCTGGTCACCCGTCATCGCCCCCGTGCCGTCAGTTTGGTTCCGTCAGCGTTGGCAATGGTCCTTGATGCCGACGTGCCCCCCGAAGCGTTCTTGAGCGTCGAGGTAGTGACCTCCGGGACGGCGCCCCTGCCGGCGGAGGTGCAGATCGCCTTCGAAAAGCGCTACGGCGTGGCCGTGCTGCCGTCCTACGGCGCCACCGAGTTCGCCGGTGGGGTCGCCGGTTGGAACCTCGCGCTGCACCGCGAGTGGGCGGAGCGGAAGCGAGGCAGCGTGGGCCGGCCGCAGAAAGGGCGCGAAGTTCGTATCGTATCCGTCACGGATGGCACCGAAATGGCAGCTGGGCAGCAGGGACGCATCGAAGTACGGACCACCGGCGGCCACTGGGTGGCCACAACCGATCTCGGTCGCATCGATCGCGATGGCTTTTTGTTCATCGACGGCCGCACCGACGACGCAATCATCCGCGGAGGCTTCAAGGTGTCCCCCAACGACATCGTCAAGGCGTTGCGGAGCCATCCCGCGGTGCGCGACGCAGGCTCGACGGGATTGCCCGACGAGCGTCTCGGTCAGGTCCCGGTCGCCGCGGTCGAATTGGCCTCCGGCGCCACTGCGACACCTGACCAACTGCTGGAATTCCTGCGCGATCGACTGAGCCGCTACCAAGTCCCGGCGCGGTTGATCGTGGTCGACGAGTTGCCCCGGACGCCTTCGCTGAAGGTCAGCCAACCAGGACTACGCAAACTCTTCGAGGAGGCGCAAGCGTGACGGCCGAGATCCGGGGTGCCGCTGCCATCGTCGGTGTGGCCGAGGAGGTTTCGCCGTCCGGGGTGATCGATGTTCCGGTGCGCGAGCTGGAGGCCCGCGTGATCACGGCGGCTCTGGCCGACGCCGGCCTGTCGCTGCGCGACGTCGACGGGCTGTGTACCTGCACCGGCGGCACCCTGATGCATTCGGTCGAACTGGCCGAATATCTCGGGATCGCACCAAGGTTCACCGATGCCACCCAGACCGGCGGTGCCAGCTACGGGCTCTATGTCGAGCATGCCGCCGCGGCGATCGCCGCCGGCGTCGCCGAGACCGTCGTGATCGTCTACGCCTCCACCCCGCGCGCGGCCCGCAAGCGCGGCGAGAAGGGACTCGGCGTCTTCGCCACACCCGAGCGGCTGGAGTGGGAAACCCCCTATGGCGTCATGCTGCCGATCAGCGCGTATGCGTTGGCCGCCAACCGCCACATGGCCACTTACGGAACCACCGCTGAGCAGCTCGCTCAGATCGCCGTCGACACCAGGCGTTGGGCGCAGCGGAATCCGCTTGCCTACCTGCGTGATCCGATCACGGTAGAGGACGTACTCGAGTCCGGTTTCATTGCCGAACCGGTGCACAAATTGGAATGCTGCCTGGTCACCGACGGTGCCGCGGCCATCGTGATGACCAGCGCCGATCGCGCCCGCGAGCTACGCCGGCCGCCGGCAATGGTCCTCGGGGCGGCCTCGGCGGCATCGCACGCGATGATCTCGCAAATGCCCGATCTCACCGTGACGCCAGGCGCCGTGTCGGGCCCCGCTGCGTTCCGGGCCGCGGGGCTGACCCCGGGCGAGATCGACGTGGTCGAGCTGTACGACTCGTTCACCATCACCGTCCTGCTCGCGTTGGAAGATCTCGGCTTCTGCGCCAAGGGAGAAGGCGGACCTTTCGTCGGCAGCGGCGCGCTGGCCCCGGGCGGTGCGCTGCCAGGCCAGACTTCGGGCGGTGGTCTGGCGTACACCCATCCCGGTGCGTTCGGCGCGTTCCTGCTCGTGGAGGCCACCCGCCAACTGCGCGGTGACTGCGGCGAACGGCAGGTGCCGGACGCGCACACGGCGGTCGCGCACGGCACCGGCGGAGTGCTGTCGGCGACCTCCACCGTGATCCTCGGAACGGAGGCCACGCTATGAGCGAGACCCTGCCAGTGCCCGATCCCAGCCCAGTGTCAGCGGCATTCTGGGACGCAACCCGGCGCCGCGAACTGACCATGCAACGCTGCGGCCCTTGTGACCGACTGGTGTGGTATCCGCGGTACGTGTGCCCATATTGCGGTGAAACATCGCTGGGGTGGGAGAAGCTCAGCGGCAAGGGAGTCGTTTACGCCGTCAGCGTGCACCACCGGCCCGCGTTTCCCGCTCTGGCCGATAAGGTTCCGTATTCGGTAGTGCTGGTGGATCTGGACGAAGGCGCCCGAATGATGTCCAACGTCTTTGGTGCGATACCCGTCGTTGGGGACCGGGTCGAGGTCAGCTGGGTCCCACTCGGCGACGGCCGCCAACTCCCAGTCTTCCAGCCGCCGTCGGAGCCGCAGTGAGCAGCGACGCCGGGTTGCGGCGAGTTCGCGAGGAATTGGTACTTCGCCATGTCGCCGCCGAGAACGCCTGCGACATCGATGCAGCAATGGCCACCTTCACCCACCCACGGTACGAAATCATCCCTACCGGAATGGTTTTCGATGGTGAAGACGCGGTACGCGCGATGTTGCTGAACCAGTGGGCGCAGCCGCCGAGGCTTCAGTTCACCGCCGAAGCCATCTTCCACGGCGACCGGGGGTTGGTCGTGGAAACCCGAACCACCTCGCCGGGCACGTCGATCGACATGCTCAGCATGAATTTGTTCGGCTTTGACGGCCCAACCTGATCCTGGAGCGCTGCTACTTCGATCGGATGCTGGTCACGGCGCAGCTCGACAACGCGGTCGCGGAAATGGGCACCTCACGATACGACTGAACATAATTCGTCATATTGTAGACTCGCCGTCAGATGGAAGGAGCGCCGATGGCGACGCCGGTGGATGTCGGGTATCAAACGCTCAGCAGCGACCGTGCCGTTGAGCTGTACCGGCTGATGAGCAAGGTGCACCACGCCGATCAGCGTGTCCGCAAGGGGCTGTCGTCCGGTGAAATCGCGATGAGTTACTGGCCTGTCGACGGCCAGGAGGCGATGTCGGCAGGGGCGGCGCTCGCGCTGGCCGACGACGACCAGATCGTGACCACCTACCGCGGTTTGGGCGATGTGGTGGCCAAAGGCATTGATCTGGCTGGCTATTTCGGGGAGATACTGGGCAGAAGCACCGGCCTGTCGAAAGGCAAGGCCGGGGCTATGGGCATATACGACCCCGACCACGGCATCGCTTGGACCACCGGCATTGTCGGCGCGGGGCCACTCATCGCGAACGGGATTGCCCTTGCCGCGTCGATGAGGCGCAGCGACCAGGTGGTGTTGGTGAGCTTCGGGGACGGCGCCACCAGCATCGGTTACGTGCACGAGGCCATGAACATGGCCTCGCTCTGGCGGCTGCCGGTGGTGTTCTTCTGCCAGAACAACGCCTGGGCAGAATGTACGCCGATTGCCGGCTACACCCGCACCGAACGCCTGTCCGACCGCGCCGCCGGCTACGGGATGCCCGGCGCGAGCGTCGACGGGACCGACCCCGAGCTCGTCTACAGCGCAGTAACGAGCGCAGTGGAGCGCGCCCGATCCGGGGGCGGCCCCTCGTTCGTCGAAGCCGTCGGCTACCGGTTGCAGGGCCATTATTTCGGTGACCAGATGCCCTACGCCGATCCGGACGAACTTGCCGCCAGACGCGCAAACCCGCCATTCGACAACTACCGTCGCCGACTCATCGAACACGGCGTGACCTCCGAAGCCGAACTCGACCGACTCGACGCCGAACTCATCTCCGAGATTGATACGGCCTTCACCGCGGCCCGCGAGGCCGAGCCGCCGTCACTCGACGAACTCACCCGAGACGTATTCGCCCACAACGGGATCGAGCTAGCGTCGGCGGTGACCGAGCGCGCCGCCATACCCAGCGGCGAGACCGAGAACCTCGGCCTGGTGCAAGCGATTCACCGTACGCTGGACCGCGCCATGGCCGCCGACGATTCGATCATCCTGCTCGGCGAGGACATCGCCGATCCGGCCGGCGGAATGTTCAAGATCACCGCGGGACTCTCCACCAAATACGGGGCTGAACGAGTTCGCGACACGCCGATCGCCGAATCGTCGATCATCGGCGCGGCCCTCGGCGCCTCGCTGGCCGGAATGCGGCCAGTGGCCGAGTTGATGTTCGTCGATTTCCTTGGGGTGGCGATGGACCAGATCGCGAACCATGCGGCGAAGATCCGCTACATGTCGGGCGGCCGAAAAGGTGCGCCCATGATCATCCGAGCCATGGTTGGCACTGCCGCCGGGCCCCAGCACTCGCAGGCGTTCGAGGCTTGGGCGATGCACACCCCCGGTATCAAAGTGGTGTGGCCCAGTACCGCCGCCGACGCGGTGGGTCTGCTCAATGCGTGCCTGGCAGAGGATGACCCGTGTCTGTTCATCGAGTCGATGAAGCTGTTCTACGGAGGCGGCAAGGGACCGGTGCCGACGGCCGACTACCTGATCCCGCTTGGGCAGGCCGACGTCAAGCGGCTCGGTACCGACGTCACGATCTGCAGCTACGGCAGCACCGTGCACGCCGCACTCGGAGCCGCCAACCAGCTTGAAAGCGAGGGCGTTTCCGTTGAGGTCGTCGATCTAAGGACGCTGGTTCCGCTCGACCTGGCTACCGTCGTAGATTCGGCGCGGAAGACCCGCCGGTTGATCGTGGCGCACGAGTCGGTGGGATTCTGCGGCCCCGGAGCGGAAATCGCGGCTGCGGTCGGCACCGAATTGTTCGGTGTGCTGACCAGCCCCATTCAGCGCGTCGCCGGCACGTACACCCCCGTCCCACGCGCGGCGACGCTGGAGGCTGCCTGCCGTCCGGACGCCGCCCGAATCGTTGACGCCGTCAGGAGGGTACTTTGATCGAGATACGGATGCCCAAACCGGGTGACGCGATCACCGAAGCAGAGCTGATTCAGCTGCACGTGGCTGACGGCGCACGGGTTGCCGAAGGGGATCCGCTCTACCAGATCGCCACCGACAAGGTCGAAATGGACATTGAAGCACCCGCCACCGGAGTGGTCGCCTGGAAAGTGGAGGCAGGCAACACTTATGACGTTGGCAAATTGCTCGCGGTGATTGACGAGCAGTGACCGCACTACCGAAATCGGTCGAGATCGACCTGGGCACAGCCGAATTGTCCGGAAAAATCGAGGGCGACACCCTGACTGTCACCATCAACCGGCCGGAGAAGAAGAACGCCGTAACCGCGGACGGATACCACGGCATCAAGCGCGCCGCGATGATCGTAGCTGACGAACCCGGACTGGACTTTCTGCTGATTACCGGCACCGGCGAGTCGTTTTGCGCTGGCGGTGACATGAATGCCGTCGGCAATCCGGATCGGCGTTGGGATGCCTTTACCGAGTCCTACGACGGGACGCCGTTCGAAACCTTAGGCAGGATACCGAAATTGGTTGTCTGCGCGGTCAACGGCATTGCACTGGGCGGTGGTCTCGTCATGACGCTGTTCGCGGATCTGGTCATTGCCTCCGACCGCGCGCGGTTCCGGGTTCCCGACCTGACTCGCGGCGTATACGAAGCGTTTGTCGCCGCCCGACTGCCGCAACGCCTGGGCACACTGCGGGCCAATCACCTGATCTACGGCAACGATTGGATCGATGCAGCCGAGGCTGAGCGGCTAGGCCTGGTCGGCAAGGTGGTGGCGCACGACAACCTACGAGACGAGGTTGACGCATTGCTGGATCGGGTCCGCAAGACGGGCCCAGCAGCACGCGCCGCGGTCAAGCGGGAGATGGCCCGTGCGCTGCCAGCCGTCGACGTCTCCGGCTACTGGTCGTCGATCGGTACCGCCGAGCAGATTGAAGCCTTCACCGCGTTTCTGCAGAAGCGAGCCCCGCAATGGCGGGTGAGCCATGACCGCGACGCGTTTGTCGAGACCCGCCGCCCTGACTGGTTGCCCGATCAGACCTGACTCACTGGGGCTGTTGACTGTGCCCAGGCTTGGTCGATCCGGACTCCAGACCTCGGCAGAAGAACGTCAGGTAATCGTCGAGCACGACGTTGCGAACGTCAGGTGAGTCCCGGCTCGTGATCAGCAGCCCGTATACGCCGAGCAGGAAGAACTTAGCGGTATTGGCGGCGTTCAGGTCACGGTCGACTTCGCCGCGCCGGCGCGCCTTCTCTAGTTCGTCAATGACCAAGACAGCGACAGGGTGCTCCGACACATTGCCGAGTTCCAGCTGGTTCGCCGTGAAGTAGATACTCAGTAGGTCACGAAACAGCAAGCTGCCCAGTTGATCTTCCGCTTCGACGACCCGACGCACCACAACCCTTAGTAGCGCCTGGATGTCCGACACATTCGTCAGCGCAATTCGCACGTCGTCTACGATGCTCTGCTCTTCACGCCTCATCAACTCGAAAGCGACATGCTCTTTGGTGGGGAAGTGGAAGTAGAAGGTGCCTCGCGCCACGCCTACTGCGGCGGCAATCGAATTGATATCCGAGCCGGTCATTCCATTACGCTTGAACTCCGCGATGGCGGCTTCAAAGATGCGCTCGCGGGTTTCCAGCCGCTGCGCCTCCCGACCGGCCGGTTTTGATCGTGCGGGTGTCATAACTCACGACAATATGCGGCGGCCCTCCGTCGCGACGAGGCGAGGCCACTCGATGTATGACACATATACACTCTGTGTTCTATTATCTATGTCAATGAACGAGCTGCCGCAGGGCACACCGGATCTGACCGGATGCGACGAGATCCTGGTGGCCGCAGACGGTCCGGTACGAATCGTCACCCTCAACAACCCAGATGACGCCAACGCGGTCAACAATCGCATGCACACCGCCTTCACCCGACTATGGGATGCCCTGGCCGAGGACGCGGAAGCCCGCGCGGTGCTGATCACCGGCGCAGGCGACTACTTCTCCGCCGGCGGAAACCTGGTCGAATGGCTCGAGACGCACGTCAACAATCCCGTGACCCGTCGAGCCGGGATGCGTGATGCCCGGCGCATCGTGCGCGACATGGTTGACTTTCCGCTGCCGGTAGTGGCGGCCGTCAACGGCCCGGCCGTGGGTTTCGGCTGCAGCATCGCGGTACTGTGCGACATCGTATTGATGTCGGATCGCTCGTTCTTCGCTGACACCCACGTCGCAAGCGGACTTGTCGCCGGCGACGGCGGATCCGTACTCTGGCCGCTGCTGATGAGCTTGCTCAAGGCGAAGGAATACCTGTTGCTCGGCGAACGCATCAAGGCCGACAAAGCCGTCGAGCTCGGCCTGGCCAACCGGGTGGTGCCGCATGCTCAGGTCAAACAGGAGGGGCTGGCTCTGGCCCATCGCCTCGCCGCGCTCCCTCCGCGCGCCGTGCAGGACACCAAACGGACGCTGAACCTGCACGCCCATCGCGCGTTGATCGGCATTCTCGAATACGGGATTTCAGCCGAGACCGAGTGTTTCACCACCCCAGAGCACCGGGCAGCGATCGACAAGTTCCTTGGCCGGTAGATGCCAAACGACCAATCTGAGCCACTGATCCGGCGCGACGACCGTGACGGTATCGCGGTGGTCCTACTGAACCGACCCCGGCAACGCAACGCGTTGCGCTACGAGTCTTGGACTGAACTGTCGGCGACGCTTGACGAAGTCATCGCTACCGGTGCCCGTGGTCTGGTACTGACCGGTGCAAGCGAATTCTTCAGCGCCGGCGGAGATTTGAAAACCGGACCGGCGCACGGCACCGGTCCCCTGGCGCCGGCGGGCCGGGTCGAGCACGCCCAGCGAGTGCTCGAGCAACTCAGGGCCTTGCCGGTGGCTTCGATCGCTGCGGTCGAGGGTGGCGCCATCGGCCTCGGTTGGAGTCTGGCGCTGTCCTGCGATCTGGTCATTGCTGCCGAAGATGCATTCTTCGCAGCGCCCTTTGTGGCGCGCGCGGTCGTGCCCGATGGCGGGCTGGCGTGGCGGTTGACGCAACAGCTGGGTCGCCAACGTGCGTCGTCGTTGCTGTTGCGTGGATCTCGCCTCTCGGCCGTGGACGCCGAACGGATGGGCTTAGTCAGCGAAGTGGCGAAGCCTGGCACGACGGTAGACCGGGCGCTCGCTATCGCCGTCGAGTTGGCCCAAGCCGATCCGGGTGCTGTGGAAATGACCAAACGACTGATCAATTCGGCAGAAAGCGTCCAACTCGCCGCCTTCCACCCGCTCGAGCTGACAATGGCGACAGTGGCCCAGCAGCGCTCGGCAGCGGTTGAGGGTCGAGCGGCGTTCTCCTGATATTGGTCAGCGCGGCATGCCGAGACCGGTCGTGGATATCAGATCGCGCTGAATCTCGCTGGTACCGCCCCCGATCGAATGCAATAAGGACAAGAGCAATCCCTCGGAAAAGTGGCCGTCAAGAACTGCTTCGGGATCGGCTGGCAACAGTTCCCCTGCGGGGCCTAGAATTTGGGCACCCAACGCCCGCAATTCGGCTGTCAGCTCGGAGTGGTACAGCTTGGACAGCGACGGCAGCGCGGGGTCCAAGGCTCCGGCGGCCTGCTGGTGGGCCACCCGGTAGGACAAAGCACGGCCCACCTCGACGCGTTCGACGACGCGCGCCAATGCAATGCGATGAGCCGGATCGGCTAGCGGATCGGACGCCGCGCCCCGCTGGGAGCGGCACCAGTCGATCAATTCGTCGAGGTAACGCTGGGCCTGCGCGGCCCTGGTGATATTCGATCGCTCGGCATCCAGCAGCGCCTTGCCAACCCGCCACCCGTCGCCTTCTGCCCCGACCATATTGGCGGCCGGAACCCGTACACCGTCGAAGAATTCCTCCGCAAAAGTGGGATAGCCGGTCATCGACCGGATCGGCCGACGGGTGATCCCCGGCGAATCAAGATCGACGAGGAAGAAGGAAATTCCCTCCTGCCGCTTGCCCGTCACGGGCGCTGTGCGGGCCAGCACGAAGATCCAATCGGCTAGCACGCCGTTGCTGGTCCAGGTCTTCTGGCCGTCGAGCACGTAGTAGTCGCCGTCGCGATGGGCGGTCATGCGCAGCGCGGCGAGGTCCGACCCGGCTTCCGGCTCCGAATAGCCCTGGGCCCACATGCGTTCGGACCGCGCGATTGCCGGGAGGTGTTCTTCTTTCTGTTCGGGCGTCCCATACTTGAACAACACCGGCGCTAACATGTTCACCCCGTTGGTGTTGACCAGGGGAGCGCCGCCATAGGCCAGTTCCTCGCGGATCACCACCTGCTCGACAACATCGCGGCCGCCGCCGCCATAAAGCGCGGGCCAGTGCGGCACGAACCAACCCTGTGCATGCAACTTCTTGCAAAAGGCAACTGCCCGCTCGTGGGCATCACGTGGGAGGTAGTCGGGGTTAGCCGCGGTCCGTCGGAACTCGTCGGTCAGATTGTCTGCCAACCAATGTCGGATCGCGGATCGAAGTTCCTCGATACTTGGGTCGTCACCGAAGCGGACGATCGGTTTGAGCGGCATGCTCAGGTTCGTTCGCTGGGTTTGGCACTCTTCTTCATCAGCTCCGCCATATACTGTCGGAATTCCTCACTGCCGGTCACGACCGCCTGCAGGTCGTTGCTGGCTTGCTGATGGGTGCGGAACCCCATCGTTTCCCATGCCCGGATGATGCCGGATTTCGTTGCTTGCAAGGTGATCAGCGGCGCCTTGGAAATCTTCGCGGCCAGTTCCTCAACCGTCGCCTCCAACTCGTCGCCCGGCACCACCCTGTTGACCAAGCCGAACTCCAGCGCCTGCGCGGCCGTCAGACGCTGTGCGGTATAGAGGTATTCGGCAGCACGCTTGTAGTTCATGAATACCCAAGGCTCGAACATGGTTTCCGAGCCGGGCAGCCCAAACCCGGGCACCAACGGCATCTGGAACCATGTGTCGTCGGAGCAAACCGTGATCTCGGGGATGAGCGCCCAGGTGGTGCCGCCACCGATCGCGTAGCCGTGCACCTGTGCTATCAGGGGCTTGGGGAACTCCCACAGCTTGAGCACCGGCCACAGGAACAGCTGAGCCGCAGACCGCCAAACCTTGCCCGCCGCGTTGATCTCGGCCTTGAATTCCGGATAGTCACCCGTGGGGATGTGGCCGGAGCAAAAGCCTTTGCCGTTCGCCTTGAGGATTACCACCTTGATGTCATAGTCATACTGGGCATCATCCAGAGCCTCGTTGACACCGTGCACCATCTGCGCGGACTGTGCGTTCGCCGCTGCCGGATTGTTCAATATGATCCGTGCGATCGGGCCGTCCTTTTCGTAGACGACGTGCTCGAACTCCCGGGTTTCCACTGCGTTCCGTCCTCCTCCACACGAGCGGTGCCGTCCGTCGACAACGTCGTAGTGCAACTATACAGAGAATGTAATATTGTCCTACAACGAAAGGGCGGTAACGAATGACGGCGGTGGATCTGCGCTGGGACCCGTTCGATCGTGCGCTGCACAAGGAACCGTACGAGGTCTGGAGACGGCTCCGCGACGAGGCGCCCGTGTATCGAAACGAGGAGTACGACTTCTACGCGCTGAGTCGGTTCACGGATGTCCTGGAGGCATCGCTGGATACCGAGACGTTTTCTTCAGAGCACGGGGTCACCCTTGACGGCATCGGTCAGGACCCATGGCCGCCCCCAAGACCGATCATCATGATGGACCCGCCTGATCACACCGCGCTGCGCAAGATGGTCAACCGGACATTTTTTCGGACCCAGATCGCCACCCTCGAAGACCGGGTCCGGATGCTCTGCCGGACCTATCTGGACAGATTCGTCGGCACCGACGGCTTCGATTATGTTCGCGACTTCTCCATGAAATTGCCGGTGATGGTGATCAGTTCGCTGCTCGGTTTTCCCGAAGAGGATCACGACAACTTGCGGGAGTGGTCAGACGCGCAACTGCACCGCGAGGATGGCACCGCCCAATTGAGCCAGGAAGGTCAAGACGCCAACGTCAAGCTCCTCGGCTACTACGCCGAGCAGATCAGACAGCGCCGGATCTCTGCCACCGATGACATCGTCGGCAACCTGATGAACACCGATCTGGTCCAGGCCGGCAAAGAATCCCGGCGTCTCGACGATAACGAGATGCTCATGTTCGTCGCGACGATCAACGTCGCCGGCAACGAGACGGTGGCGCGGCTACTCGGGTGGGCGGCCCTCACGCTGGCACGCAACCCCGATCAGCGGGCCAAGCTTGTGGCTGATCCGCAGTTGATTCCAGGTGCTGTCGAGGAATTGCTGCGCTACGACGCCCCCTCTCCCGTCCAGGGCCGGTACACCTACCGCGACGTCACCTACCACAACACACTTATTCCGGCCGGATCCCGGGTCGCGCTGCTGACCGGCTCGGCGGGTCGCGACGAACGCCAGTACGAAGATCCCGACACCTTCGATGTCGAGCGCAAAGGCATCCGTCACATCAGCTTCGGCCACGGATCACACTTCTGCCTTGGTGCAGCCCTTGCCAGGCTGGAGGCCCGTGTTGCCCTCGAGGAGACACTTGCCCGGTTTCCGGAATGGGAGGTGGACGAAAACGACGTCGATTTTGTGCACACCAATACGGTCCGTGGACCGGCCAGCGTGCCGATCCGACTATGAACACCACCCCAGACGTGGTGGTGCGCACCAAAGACGCGGTGCGGTGGTTGATTCTGGATCGGCCCGACGTCGGCAACTCCGTTACCCGTGCGATGCAGCGAGCACTCGTCGAACATTTGCAGCGCGCGTCGAGCGATCCCGAGGTGCGGGTGGTTGTATTCACCGCGTCTGGCGATAGGCATTTCTGCACTGGTCCGAATTTGCGTGACCCCGACATGCAGCCCAGGAGGGACCGGATCGCCGGCGACGCGGCGCGCACCCTACGCACGGGCTCGCAGGCGGTGGTTTCAGCGTTGCTTGACTGCGAGAAGCCGGTCTTGTGTGCCCTCAACGGTGTGGCGGCCGGGGTGGGGGCAAGCATGGTGCTGGCCTGCGACCTCATCGTGGCTGCTGAAAGTGCGCGGCTGATAGAGCTTTTCGCGCGCCGCGGGCTGGCGCCCGATGGCGGTGCGGCCTACCTGCTGACCCGGAAGGTACCGTTCAACATCGCCAAGCAGTTGCTGTTGTTCGGCGAGGAACTGTCGGCGGCCGACGCGCACCGCATCGGTTTGATCAATAAGGTCGTCGCTGGCAGCGAGCTCACGCGGGAGGTTACCGAGTGGGCGAACCGTCTGGCGCAGGGTCCGACGCGTGCACTCGCGGCCGCGAAGGCCATGCTCAACGAAGCGCTCGACGTCAACCGTGACACCGCATTTCGTGTGGAGTCGCTACTGGTGGAGCAGGTGGCCGCAACCGACGACGCTGCCGAAGGAATTTCGGCCTTCGCCCAACGGCGGGACCCCAACTTCCGCGGACGCTGATTTTGCGTACTCAGAGGCCGAGTTTCAAACCTGCGCCGGCGTCGACGAACATCTGTTGCCCGGTTACGTAGCGGGATTCGTCTGACGCCAGGTACACCACCAGGTGTGAGACGTCCTCGGGTTCTATCCACGGAACCGGCATCGCCTGTAACAAGGGAAAGACGATTTCGGCGTCCTCCCTGCTTGGCTCCGTTAAGTCCGGGCGGAAGGTCCGGTACATAGCCAGGTTGTGCAGCATCCCGGTGTTGACGTTGCTCGGGTGGATCGTGTTGATCCGGATCTGCTCGGGCGCCAGCGTCAAGGCCAACCCTTTGGTGTATTCCACCAGCATCTTTTTGGCCAACCCGTAGCCGGCACCCCCGGGGCCTTGCGGCCCCCCGCCGGTGGCGAGGTCCTTCTGCGGAACCAAACCCGCGATCGAGCCAGTGACGATGATCGAGGCCCCCGGTTGCAGATGATCGAAACTCGCACCGACGGTGTTGGCCACCCCGACGAAGTCGACATCGAAAGCATCGATGAACCCGCGTGAGGGAACCTGATTGCCCAATGGGCAGATTCCCGCGTTGGCAACGACCACGTGCAGGCCGCCCAGTTCGGCCACGGCATCGTCGATCGTCTTCTTGAGTGAGACCCGGTCGCGCACATCCACCGTCGCCGAAACCGCACGCCGACCGGATTTTTCGACCAGCTTCACGGTTTCGTCGAGATCATCCCGCGTTGCCAACGGGTAATGGTTGGTCTCAATGTCGGCGCAAATGTCCAGCGCAATGATGTCGGCTCCCTCATCGGCGAGGTGAACCGCGTGGCTGCGGCCCTGTCCGCGTGCGGCACCAGTGACGACGGCGACCTTGCCGCTCAGACGTTGCATCTGCCCTCCTCGCGGTTGACACGATCGCGTAACCAGATTAACAGTATTACACGAGTTGTACTGTTGTAGAGGCGTGGTGCACTACCCGACGGAAGGTCGAGCCGTGATGGAGTCGGATACGGCAGCTCAGCAGGCTGCCGTCCGCAATATGCTGGCGCGGGAGGAGATCCGGGACCTGCCCTACCGCTACGCGGCGGCCATCGAAGCACGTGATCCGGATGCCATGGCTGCCCTGTACGTCCCGCACGCGCGGTTCGGCCAATACGGTAGTGGCCGCGACGGCATGCAGCGCCTGATGTCAGAAAGCCTGGAGTCCGGCGTGTTCGCGGTAATCCTGGTGGCCAACCATCTGATCCAGCTCGACGACGAATCCAACGCCCGCGGTCAGGTCTGGGCCCAGTGCTTCGCGCAGACTCACGGTGACGGATTCGTCGAGCAAGTCATCAAGTACGAAGACCGCTACCAGCGCGATGAAGGACGATGGCGCTTTCTACATAGACGCCACCGACTGCACTATGGGATTGCCCGGGGCGTGTCGCCGATGACTCAGCAGGCGGCTGAGTGGCCGCTCCGCCAGGTCGGGGTCGGTGATCTGCCGCTGGCGGACCCGACATTCGCGGCCTGGTGGCGGAACAGGCAGACGATCTGATGAACACGGTCCGAGTTCTGGCCGACGGACTGGCCTTTCCCGAAGGCCCGGTCGTCTCCGACGATGGTTCGGTTCTGGTCTCTGAGATGGCGGCCGGCCGAATCACCCGGGTTTGCCCCGACGGAAGCACTGAAACCTTTGCCTTGACCGGTGGCGGCCCCAACGGGTTGGGCCGCTTACCCGACGGCGGCTTGGTGGTCTGTCAGAATGGCGGCTCCCGCTTCGGCCTAGGGGCCTGGCCGTACGAATTCGACGGGAGCGTAGAGGTTTTCCGACCTGTCGGCCCTCCCGACCACGCAGTGAGCCCGGGTCTGCAGATTGTCGCACGGGACGGGACCGTCACAGAGCTGACCACCACCTTTCGCACCCGATCGGGAACCAACCGACCCCTGGTGCGGCCCAGCGATGTCTGTGTGGACAAGCACGGTGGTTTCTACGTGACAGACGGCGGAACCACGCGGGGTCGCGAACGCATCATGACCGGACTCCTGTACGGCACACCCGACGGCGACTTACGGGAAATCGTCTACCCCTTGGAGATGCCCAACGGGATTGCGCTCTCCCCCGACGGCACAAGACTGTATCTGGCCGAGACACGGACGCGCCGGGTCTGGGAATTCGAACTCACCGGGCCAGGTGAGATACGCCGGGCGCGTGGGTTGGCCACGGTACCCAGTGGCGGCGCGCTCAATATTGGTGGCGCCGACGGCGTTTCAACCGATCCCGACGGCCGGGTATTGGTCGCTACGCTCGGCACCGGCGGAGTGACCATTTTCTCTCCGGACGGGGAATTACTCGGTGCCATCCCCGCCGAGGACCCGATGACGACCAACGTGACGGTCAGCCCCGACGGGCTCACCCTCTACTTGACCCTGGCCTCGACCGGCCGACTGGTTGCTGTCGACAACTGGCTGAGCGCCGCGGGGATTTAGGTCGGTTCCCCCAGTTTCTGTGCCTTCTGCTCCTCAAGCTTGTTCAGGAAGGTGTCTAAGCCGATCCCACCGTGACCGGCCATCACCTCGTCGTAGTCATACTCAGGCGGTTGACCGTTGTTCGGCCGCCACCCAGAGTCCGCGGTGCACGACTTGAAGCCTTCCTCCGGAAAGGCGTACCAGCGTCGGGTGTTGAGTTCGACGATCTTGGCTGCCTCGTCGTCGGGCACGTCGGCCAGCATTTCCTCCGCTCGCGCCCTACTTTTCGGCCAAAAGGAATCCGAGTGCGGGTAGTCGCATTCCCAGGTGATGTTGTCGATGCCGATGGCGTGGCGCATTGCCATTCCCACCTCGTCCTCAATGAAGCATCCGGAGATGTTGCGCCGGAACAACTCTGACGGCGCCACCGTGGGGTGGATGTTCTGATAGTACTTGTGCTTGCGCCAGACATAGTCGGCGCGCTCCACCAGATATGGCATCCAGCCGACGCCTCCCTCGGAGAATGCGACTTTGAGGTTGGGGTGCTTGTGGAACACCGGAGAGAAGATGAGCTCGGTGGCGGCCGCCATCGAGGTGGTGCCCATCAGGGTGATCATCACCGCGAAGGGCGCTTCCGGTGCGGTCTGCGGAGGGAAACCGCCACTGCCGAAGTGCATCACCGCGGTCAGGTTCGTTTCTTCCAGCGCCGACCACACCGGCTCCCAGTAGGCGGTGTGGTAGCTGGGCAGCTTCAAGTTGGTGGGGTTGTCGGGCAGGCCCACGGCGCGAGCCCCTTTGGCCGCTACCCGTTCGATCTCCGCGACGATCAGCGCCGGATCCCACAGCGGCGTTATCGCCATCGGAATGAATCGAGCTGGGTCGGTGGCGCACCACTCGTCGAGCGAGAAGTCATTCCACGCCTTGACACCCAGCAATGCCAGCTCTTTGTCTTCTCCTTCGAGGAATACCGTTCCGCAGAAGCGCGGAAACGACGGAAAACACAGCATCGCGTGCACGCCGTCGATGTCCATGTCAGCGAGTCGCGCTTTGGGGTCATAGCAGCCGGGGATCATGTCCGCATAACGGATCGGGTCCACCCCGAACTCCTCGGGGGACTTGCCCGCCACCGCATTGAGGCCGATGTTGGGATAGGGGCGGCCCTCGTAGACCCACTGTTGCATCGGCGGCGCGCCGTCCCGGGGGAAATCCACGATGCGGGGCCCGTGCTCGACGTATTTCTTGGGCAGACGGTCAATCCAGACATGAGGCGGCTCGATGAGGTGGTCGTCCACGGACAGGAGCTTCATCGATGGCTGCAGGGGCATGGCCGGTCCTCAACTCTCGCGGGCCTGATACGGTATTGTACAAATAAACATTTCGTGATCTATTGACTATAGTAGCCGATGTCACGGCCGAGGAGTGACCGATGGACCCCCGTGAGCGAATCCCGCACGACGACTGGGCCGATCAGGATCTGCTCACCAAAAGTGAAGCCGCTGAACGGCTCACTGCCGAAATCGTGGAGGTCAGTGCCAGCCTGGAGCGGCCCGACGGCCCGGTCGGCGCCCACCGGGAATTGCTGGAACGCCGACTCAGCGGGCTCCGCGAGGCGGTCAGGCATCTGACGGAAGGAGCACCGGGTTGACCCAATCGGCTTCCTAGCCGCGGGGCAATCCCAGCACCCGTTGCGCCACGATATTGCGTTGGATCTGCGACGTTCCGCCGTAGATGCCGGCGGCTCGCGACCACACGTAGATGTCCCATTCCAGGCCCTCGCTGAGCAGGGGTTCACTGGCGCGCAGATCCATCATGGTATGGCCGAAGAACTGATCGGCACGAGCCATAAGCAGCTTGTCGACCGACCCCTCGGGTCCGGGAAGCCTGCCGCGTTGACGCTCCGACAGTGACCGCTGCACTTTGATTTGCAGGGCGCGCAGTTCGACGTAGGCCTGACCCAGCCGCGCCCGCGTCGTCGGTGAGTCGTCCAACCAGCCGGTGCGGACGTCGTCTTCGAGCTGGCGAAGTTGGGCGGCGAGTCGACTGATCCAGTTGATGTCGCTGGGTCCGCGCTCATAGGCGAGCAACTGGTTGGCGATGGACCACCCCTGCCCGCGCTTACCGAGCAAGTTGCCCTCGGGCACGTCCACGTCATCGAAGGTGATCTCGGTGAACTCGCGGTTGCGCGCGGCGTTGACAATCGGTCGCACCTCGATTCCCGGTGTCGACATGGGCACCAGCAGCACCGAGATTCCTGCGTGCTTGGCCGCGTCGATCTCAGTGCGACACAACAAGAAACACCAGTCGGCAACCGCCCCGAAGCTGGTCCAGATCTTGCGTCCGTTGATCCGAAACGCCCGCTGAGCGCCGGTGTCGACCAGCTCAGCTCGCGTTTTGAGCGCGGCGAGGTCCGACCCGGCCTCGGGTTCGGAGAATCCCTGACACCAGCGCACCTGTCCGGACAGCAATCCGGGTAACAATTCATCGCGCTGCTTCTCGGTGCCGAACAAACGCAATGCGTTGCTGAGGTGACCAACCCCTTCGATCGGTGGCGCCCCGGCACGACCGAGTTCGTCGTTGAGGATGGCTTCATAGATCGGCTCTTTGCCGTGCCCGCCGCATTCGACAGGAAACGACAGGCCGATGTAACCGGCTTCGTACAGCTTTTGGTGCCAGGCGTTCTGGGCGTCCGCTCGCGCCGCCGGGTCCTCGGGAATCACCGCTTCTGCCGCATGAATGCTGAGCCAGCGACGCAGTTCGGCGCGGAACTGTGCCTCGGGTTGACTGTCGTCGAAGTCCACCGTCACGCCAACTTTCGGTCAGCCAACCGCAGGGTCGCAACGGCCTCGTAGAGGATGGCCTCGTCACCGAATAGCCGACGATCTACCAGCATCCGGCGCAGCCGCAGATGTGATACATGTTCCCAGGTGATCGCTATCCCGCCGAACACTTGCACGCTTGTTTCGACGACTTCGCGCCCGGCTTCAGACGCGTAAGCCTTCGCGGTCATCGCCGCTAATTTCGCCTCGTCGACTGGCAGGTTGTCGATCGCCCACGCCGCGTGCCACAGGCAGCTGCGGGCACCCTCTACCCGAACCAGGGCATCGGCCAGCAGGTGCTGAATAGCCTGAAAGGTGCCGATTTTCGCGGAGAACTGCGTCCGCTCGCACGCGTAACGCACCGCATCGTCGAGCGCTCCCTGCATCACCCCGAGCAGATCGGCCGCAATCGCGGTGATGGCCAGCGACTCGACCCGTTGCCAGCGCAGGTCGTCGATGGGCTCTCCGACGATCGACGCAGCGTTGTAAAAATCCGCTGACAGATAACGAAATTGGCGAGTCAAATCGAGCGCCGCACCGTCGCCGTCAATACCGCCGGTCGGGCCGCAGATCAATCTGCGTTGACCGTCAGCGCACGCCACCGCCAGCGCATGCGTGGCGCCCGCCGCGTCGAACGCCACGCCGGGCTCGTTGGCGGCCGCAAATCCGCTCAAGCTTGCGTTCAACAGCGGCGCCACCCGGAGGTTGCCTTCCGCCAACCGCTCAAGGTCTTTGGCGCAACCGGCGGCCTGCAGCAGTTCGGCGGCCAGCACCGCTTGGCCCACGACGGGCACAGCGCTGAGCGTTCGCCCCAATTGCTCGATGACGATGGCCGTTTCTACGCCGCTGGCGTCTAGGCCGCACAGTTCGGGCGAACGCAATGTCGGGACGCCGAGTTCGACCAGCCGCTGCCATTGCCTGTCCAGCGTCGCAGCGCTGGGAACGCTTTCCGGGCTATTGACCGCGACGCTTTCACCAAGCTGGGCGGCGGTGTCTTGCAACAACTTCTGCTCGTCGCTCAAGGCGATGTCCATGACCCCACCCCTACGTCAGCTTCAGATCATGCGTCAACGCAACGTCATCTCCACACTCGTGTAGCCGCGCACGGTGGCGGTCAGCACCCGTTCGCACGCCCCGATCGAATAGTCCGGGAATCTGTCGGCGATGTACTCGAAGACCAGTTGCGCCTCGCGCCGAGCCAACCACTGGCCCAGGCAGATGTGGATGCCCCACCCGAAATACACGTCGGTACCACGAGGCCTTCCGATGATGAACCGGTCGGGATCCACGTAGCGGCGCTCGTCCCGATTGGCACTGCCCAGCAGCAGCAGCACCCAGTCACCGGCGCTCATGGTGATGCCATGTCGTTCGATAGGCCGGGTCAACGTGCGGGCTACCCAGTGACTCGGCGTGTCATATCGCAACGCCTCGTTGACGGCGACCGGTATGACGCTGCGATCGTTGACTATTCGCCGCCACTGGTCCGGATGTTCGGCCAGCGCTACCAATCCGTTCGAGATGAGCTTCTGTGTGGTCTCCGATCCGGCAGCAGACAACAGGTTGCAGAACATCAACACCTCGTGCGGGGTCAGGCATCGCTTACCACCCGCCTCGGGATCGTCGAAGCTGGCTTGCAGCACAACGCTGATCAGGTCGTCACCCGGGTCGGTGCGGCGGCGTTCGATGAGGCCGCCGATGTACTGACTGATCATTCGGTTGGCTTCGATTGCCTTGGCCGGCATCGACACCTCACCTTCCTCACGGGTGAGGAAGGCTTCCCACCAGACGCGCAGCTGCTCTCGGTCAGCCTGCGGCACTCCGAGCAGGTCACCGATCACATCGGTCGGCACCGAGAAGGCAAAAGCCTCCATCGCATCCACCGTCGTCCCGGCACGTAACCGGTCCAGGTGCGTATTCACCACCGCCCGTAGCGCCGAATCCATGGTCGCCACAGCCCGCGGTGTGAAAAAGCCCTTCAGCACGCCGCGAATTCGGTCATGACGTGGCGGGTCCATCGAGATTACCGAATACTTGCGCCCGTCGTTGTCCGGATTCTCCGGTGCCGGACCCAGCTTGGAGGAGAACGTTTCCCAGTCCCGCAGGGCCGGCGCTACATCCTCGAATCTTGACAACACCCACCAGCGCTCCTGCGGATCGCGATACACCGGCGCTTCGTCCCGCAGGCGGCGGTAGACGGGGTACGGGTCGTCAAAGACCGCCTTGGAGAAGGGTGAATACATGAGCTCGGTGGTGGCTGCCACGTTCGGATTCTAGCATCGGACTAAACAGATGTACGCTCAGTGCCTAATTGATTACCTGCGATGTCTGCCGTTCGATCAGTTCCAGCCAATTGCCGTCAGGATCGGTGACCATCAAGCCGCGGTTGCCGCCGCCGAACCTCACCGTGCGCTCGGGCCAAACCCGCCCGCCTATCCGCTCGAGTCGGGCGATCAATTCCCCGGCGTCGTCGACCCGAAACGACAGATGCGTGAATCCCAGGGCGTTCATCTGCCGCGGCAGACCGTCGCCGGTTACCCCCGGCGACGGGTAGCTAAGCAGTTCCAGCCGGAACCCGTCGCGTTGTAGGTAGACCAGGTCGAGCACCAGATCCGGCACGCCGAGCAGCTGCGCCGTGTCGGCCCCATCGATGCGCATGCGGCCGACCTCAGCGAAACCCAATCCCCCACAATAGAATTCAACAGATCGCGTCAGATCGCGAACGCACAACCCGACGTGCGTGAGACGGTGGCCGGCGGTCATTCGTCCAGTAGTCCGTTGTGCTCACCGAGCAGCGGCGGGCGTCGTCGGATTGCGGTGGAGCCGGCGCCGAAAAGATACGGCGTGCCCGGGTAGTCGAACGTTTCACCACATTCCGGGTGGTACACCGGTACCTTGAAGCCGCGCGCGGCGACATGTTCGTCCTCGAACGCCTCTTTCGGAGACAGGACCGCGCCCGCCGGGAAACCACGGCGCTGGCTGTCAAGAAAATATTGCTTGGCAGGCAAGCGAGAGGCGATCAACGTGAATGCCTCACGGGCCGCAGTCAGGATCGCGGTCGTTTCATCGTCGGCACCGATCAGGGCGATATCCACCGGGGCGGCGCGAGCGGCAGCCATTTCCAGGAACACCGATTCGGGTAGCGCATCACGCAATCCGAGATCGTCGAGCCAGTTCAACAACTCCTGGTATTCGCGTGGTTTGCGGGGCAGCACTCCGGTGGTGGCGTAAGAGCCATCCGCGCACCGCACCTGCGTCTTCTGACTGGGGGTGAAGTAGGCATGCCGACTGGTCTGGCGAACGCATGTCTCGTTGTTGACCAGCCAGTGGTAGGTGGTCTGTTCTGAGCTGACATTGCAGGCCGCGTTGACGTTGACGTCCACAAGTTGACCCTGGCCGGTCTGGTCCCGGTGAGCCAGCGCCACCAGCGCACCGATGGCGCAGTACAACCCGGCGATGTTCACCGACTGCTCCCCCGCACCCCGGATCGGTGGCAGTGAGTGGTCGTCGTATCCGCAATTCCAGACCGGACCGCCACCGGCCAGCATGGTGAGATCGGTGACGGGATGATCTCCGCGGGTGCTGTTGAGCCCGAATGGGCTGACAGTCAACCAGATCAGAGACGGTTGCCCGGCGGCCACATCGCGGTAGGTCAGCTCCCCGTGCGCTACGAAGCCGCCACCCGAGATCACGATGTCGGCGCCTGCGATCAGGTGCCCCAGCACGGCAACCCCCGCCGCGGTCTCGAAGTCGATTGCAACCGAACGTTTCCCGACGTTGCCGCTCCACCACCGCAAGCTGGTGTCGGGGCCGGGCTCGTCGTGGGCGAACGGCGGCCGCTGCCGAAGCGGTGATCCGCCGAACGGCTCGACGACCACGACGTCAGCACCGAGTTCGGCCAGCATCCTGCCGCCCACGGCGGTGAACTGGTCGCTGATCTCGACGACGCGGAGTCCGGCTAGCGCGTTCAGATCACACCCTGTTTCGTCAGTTCGCTCAACTCCGTGTCGCTGCGCCCGAGGAGTCCGCCGAGCACCTCGCGGTTGTGTTCGCCCAGACATGGCGCGGCCCGGTCGATGGTCCATGGTGTCGCCGACATGCGCAGTGGAAGACCCTCGACGCGAACGGTGCCGATCTCTGGGTGCGCCACCGTCGGGAACAACCCCCACTCCGCGACGTCGGGATCCTCGTCGATGCGTTCCCGAGGCGACTTCACAACGCTGGCCGGAACACCGGCGGCGACGAGTTCACCTGCCAGCGCGACCGCTTCGCGCCCCCGGGTGCAGGCACCGACAAGCTCGTCGAGTTCGTCGGCGGCCCGCAGCCGTTGCTCCAGGGCCGCGAACCGGTCAGCCGTCAGTTCGGGTTCGTCCAAAACCTTCGACAGCAGCGCGACCTCTCGGTCGTCGCGACAAGCTATGGCAATCCACCTGTCCGTGCCCGCGCACGGATAAATGCCGTGTGGCGCCATCTCGCCGAAGTCGGCCTGATTACCGTGCGGCCGTCCGGGCCGGTTATTGACGGTCCAGTCGAGCACCTCGGTGGGCAACATGGCGATGCCGGCCGGAACGGTCGCCAGATCGATGTGCTGACCCTCACCCGTGCGCTCCCGCTGATGTACCGCAGCCAGGATCGCGGTGGTCATGTAGTAGGCGGCGACGTGGTCCATGTACGAGAAACCCCACCCCGCCGGTTCGTCGTCCGGTAGTCCTGCCGTAAAGGTCAGACCGCTGAGGGCTTGCACGATTGGACCCCACGTCTTGAAATTTCGGTAGGGGCCCGTATGGCCGAACCCACAATTGGAGACGTAGATGATGTCGGGCTTGACTTGCTGCAATTGCTCGTAACCGAAGCCCATCTTGGCCATCACTCCGGCCGCAAAGTTCTCGCAGACGATGTCTGCGACCGCGACGAGTTCGCGCAGCAACCGCTTGCCCGCATCCAGTCGCAAATTGATGGTCACGCCCAGTTTGCCCACGTTGTGGTTGTTGAATCCGGCCCCGAGGTTCACCCCGCGGCGATCATCGACGAAGGGCCCCACGCCGCGCAACGCATCCCACATACCGCGGCTGACGGGGTCTTCGACGCGTATCACCTGCGCTCCGAACGCCGCGAGAATCTTGGTTGCACCCGCCCCGGCGAGCTGACCACCCAGGTCACACACCCGCAGATGGGAGAGGGCACCAGGCATAGTGCAACACTATGACATATTTTGTTCTGCTGCCAACACAGCTGCGTTGTCGTCGGCGCCGCGTGGTGGACCAGCCAATGAGCTCACCTTGCAGGGCATCTGCCGATGCGTCCCGGACGCGACGGGGTTGCCTGCCGTTCGGGTCGACGGCACTCGCAGATTGACAATAAATGTTCTACTGTTTAGCCCTATGGCGATCACCGTAACCGCCCGGTTCGACGAGCCGGACTTCTACCTCGGCGACCCGAACGCCATGTTCGCACACCTTCGTGACCACGACCCGGTGCACTGGTACGAGGAAGGCAAGTTCTGGGTCGTCACGAAATACGACGACATCAAGGGTATTTCGGCACGCCCGGAGAAATTTAGGTCCGAACGCATCGGCATCATGATGGATTTGATCGCCCACCGTGAAGGTCGGGACCCCCAGGGATATCAGAGTCGCGGGATCATGTTCATGGATCCTCCCGAGCACCGCACGCACCGTAAAGCCATCGGGATCCGCTTCACACCGTCCGCGGTGGCCAAGATGGAGGCCCGGGTCCGGCAGGTCGTCAACGACGCACTGGACGACTTGCCCGACGGCGAATTCGACTGGATCGAACGGATCGCCGAGCCGATTCCCGTTTACGTGTTCGCCTATCTGCTCGGCGTACCCGAGGCGGATTGGTCCAAAGTTGCCGGCTGGGCCACCACGATCGCCAACGTGGGTAGCGGACTGGCCAACGACGAGGACATGGCGCTGATCTTCGACCAGATCGGTCCGTACCTGCTCGCCCTGGTCGCGGAACGCAAAGACCACCCCCGCGACGATCTGCTCACCATGCTGTCCACGGTCCGGATCGACGGCGAGCCGTTCAACGACGCACAAGTGATGATCTATGCACTCACCCTGCTGGCGGCGGGCAGCGAGACAACGCAAAGCTTGATCGCCGGCGTGGCGGACTGCCTTGACACGTATCCGGACCAGGCCGACAGGCTGTTCACGGACCCGAGCCTGGCCGGCAATGCCGTCGAGGAAGTGTTGCGCCATTGGACACCGGTGATGAGTATGGCGCGCCAGGCCGCGCACGACGTCGAACTGCGCGGGGTCACCGTCAAAGAGGGTGATGGGGTACTGCTGGCCTACGCCTCGGCCAACCGGGATCCCGACCACTGGGGCCCCACCGCCGACGATTTTGACATCACCCGCGACGACGCATCTGGTCACTTGGGATTTGGTGTGGGCGAACACTTTTGCATGGGCGCGGCCCTCGCCCGGCGCGAAGCCCGCCTGCTCGTGGAGGAAATCGTGCGACGCGCCAAAGGCATTCATGTCACCGGTGAGCGGATTCCACGTCCCTCGGCACTGGTGCATACCCATGACCGACTGCCGGTTACGCTGGAATACCGCTGAGGACTGGTCAATGAGCGGACCCATGTCGGGCGTGCGGGTGTTGGAGGTCGCGCAATGGACGTTCGTTCCGGCGGCGGGGGCGGTGCTGGCTGACTGGGGCGCCGACGTGCTCAAGATCGAACATCCACGCACCGGGGACTCACAGCGCGGGCTGCGTCAGTTGGGCAACATCGCCATTGGGGACGGGCGCAACCCGGTAATGGAGCACGCTAACCGGGGCAAACGATCGATCGCCGTTGATATCTCGCTACCCGAAGGTCACCAGCTGCTGATGGACATCGCGCGGACAAGCGACGTGTTCCTCACCAACTTCCTGCCCGACGCCCGTAAGAAGCTGAAGATCGACATCGACGACATACGTGCGGTGAACCCCGATATCGTCTACGCACGGGGCAGCGCCTATGGCCCCCTCGGTGCGGACAGCCGCAGGGGCGGTTATGACATGACGGGGTTCTGGAGCCGCGCCGGTGGCGCCGCCAGCACCACCCCCTCCGATATGAATGGCGTTGTGGCACAACCTGGTCCAGCATACGGGGATTCAATCGGCGGAATGGCGATCGCCGGCGGCATCGCCGCCGCGTTGTTCGAGCGGGATCGCACGGGACAGGCCCGCACGGTGGACATCTCGCTGCTCGGCGTGGGGGTATGGGCGATGGGTGTGGCGATCAATGCCGCGCTCGTCAGCGGGCAACCTTGGGTCGCCAATCCGACCGGCGCCAATGTGGCACCCCACAATCCGCTCACCGGTTTCTACCGCACGAGCGACGACCGGTTCCTGGGATTGTCGATGTTGCAGGGTTTCCGATACTTCGCCGACTTCTGCTCCCGGGTCGGGGTACCCCACCTTGCCAGCGACGAACGGTTCACCAGCCACGAGTCACTGGCCAAAAACGCCGGCGCCGCCGCCGATGAACTGCGCCAGGTGATCGCGTCGCGGCCGCTCGACCACTGGTGCGGGGTGCTTGCCGACTTCGACGGTCAGTGGGCGCCGGTGCGCAACACCGCCGAGGTGGCGAACGACCCGCAGGTGCGGGCCAACGGCGGGATCGTGCCGGTGACGCCGGACGGCGAACCCTACGAGCTTGTGGCGAGTCCGGTGCTCTTCGACGAAAATCCGCTGACTCTCGGTCCGGCACCAGAATTCGCCGAGCATACCGAGACGCTGATCTTGGAACTTGGTCGCGACTGGGACCAGATCGCAGCCCTCAAGGCGAGCGGCGCGATCGGCTGACCGGCCTCACCGTCCCAGCACGGCGACGACGCAGGACCCGCCTCCGCCCATGGCCTGCGCCAGTCCCACGCGCGGCTCGGCGACCTGGCGCGCGTCGGCTTCTCCTCGAAGCTGAGTCACGACTTCAGCCACCTGAGCCAGCCCGGTCGCACCGAACGCGTGGCCACGCGCCAGACATCCGCCGTCGGTGTTCGTCGGCAACCGCCCCTTCGTCCCCAGTTCTCCGGAGGTCGCCAGCTCCGCCGAAGTCGTGACGTCCGCCAGACCCAGTGCGATCAACGCCGTGATCTCTTCGCTGGCGCACATGTCGTGCAGCGAGACGATCCCGATGTCCGCCGGACTGGTCTGTGCGGCGGCGAAGGCCCGTTGGGCGGTCATCGCAATCTGTGAGGGCGGCCCCACGCACGGCCCCAGCACCGGCCAGGACGAATCCCGCGGCCAACTGGTCTGCTCGATCGAGTTGACCCGCACCGACCGCGGCCGAGGCTCGTCAGTGACCACAATGGCCGCACCACCGTCGACCGACGCGTGGCACATCATCTTGGTCAGCGGCTGGGCAACCATCCTCGACGCCAGCACCTGTTCAACCGTGACCTCTTCGTCGTTGCGCCGAGCCGCCCGTGGATTCGAGCGCGCCTGGTTGTAGGCCTTCGCTGCGACTGCGGCGATAGCCTCCGGTGCGCTGTGGGATTCGTACAGCCAGCGGCTGGCCTCGATTGCGTAATGCACCTGGGGTGGGAAACTGTCCCAGAATCCGACGGCCGCCGGCACTACTCCGCCAGGCTCGAGGGCGGTGGTCTTCTCGTAACCGATCGCCAGCGCGGTCCGACAGCGGCCGGACACCACCGCCCATACGGCGTGCCGCAGGGCGACCATGCCGCCCGCTGAGGCACTCTCGATAGCGGTGACCGGAATCCCGGTGCGTCCCAATTGATGCGCTACCTTCAGCGCCGTTTGAGGCGGCGCCATCGACGACGATGCGAAGACCTCACCGACGGCGTCATAGTCCAGTCCCGCGTCGGCAAGCGCTTGCTGCGCGGCGGCTACCCCAAGGGCGGCCAGCGCAGTATCGCCATGCCGGCCGAACGCAGTGACGCCGGTACCGGCGACCCAGGCCCGGGTCATGCCGGACCTGCTTCGAAGAGATCCACTTCCGTATCGCCAAAGGTATGTCGGCGCAACCGACCGACCGTCCCCGGCTCCGGGCGCGGCCCGCACACCAAGACCTGAAGCCGCCCGTTCGGGGTGTCAACCCAGGCGACGCTGTAGCCGTCCTGTCCGTAACCGGCGATGGGTGACTTCGCGGGCACGAACGTCGCGGCCCAAACGGTCGCCGGGGAATCAGCACCTGATTCAGCGGGCACTTGCCATCCTCTCCTGAAAATCGTTGGCACTGCCCAATGCCGGCGGCGGGGCGAGCGGCACGGGGCCATGGCCGACGAACCGCCAAGGTAACCCGACCAGACGGGCGGTCCCGATCTCGGAATCGGGGTGAGTTACTTCGGGGAAGAATCCGCGGGCCGCCAGATGCGGGTCGGTGACCAGATCCTCGGCACGCTGCACCGGTGCGGCGCGCGCACCCAGCGCGTTCAATCGGTCTGCGGCCTCGTCCGCCGGTGCGGCTTCGACCAACTGCCGCAGCATGTCTGCCGAGAGCACACCTGGCTCGACTTCGACTGCTACCCAACGTTGGTCGGCGGCGAGATAGACGCCGCGGTGCGAAACACCCTCGGAGACCAGCGGTTCGCTGACCGAAGCGGCGGCGACGAATTCGGCCACCGTAGCGGCCACCACTTCGGCCATGGACAGATCGATCACCGCACCGGTGTCCCGACCGGGCCCGAGTGCCCAGGCGCCGATGATCACAGCGCCCACCACCGACGACAACGGGTCGGCAATAACGGTGCTGAGCCGGGCGGGCGCACCGGTCGCGTCGACGCTCAACCCGGCCAAACCTCCGTAAGATTGGACATTGTTGGCGTACACCCGGTATCCGGCCAAGGGACCGGTCGAGCCGAAGCCCGAGACCCGCAGCGCGAGCCGCCCGGATGCGGCGACGGCATTCGGCTCCACGCCCAGCCGGGCGAGTCGGGACGCGCCGACGTTCTCGATGACGACGTCACAGTCGGCCAGCGCGCCAGCCACTTCTTCAACCGCACGGGTGGGCTCGATCAGCAGACTGGCCTTGGAGTGATTCGCCACTGCGAAGTAGGCGCCACGTTCCACACCGGGCTTACCCGCGGCGAAGGGGCCGGTGCGCCGGTAGATGTCCAACCGATCGGGGTCTTCCAGCCGTACCACCCGAGCCCCCATCGCACCGAGCAGTGCCCCGATAATCGGCCCGGCCAGCACATGAGTGAGTTCTGCGATGCGCAGGTCGTTGAGCCGACCGGTACGCTGCGTGGCGGCTGGCCCACCCGGATGGGTCAGCCATGGCGGGCCGAGAACAGAGACGTCCACGTCGGTCAGCTTCGTGACCGAAATCGCGCCCCGAAACACGAACTGGGGCGAGCGCAGGATCTCCCCGGCCGTATTGACCGGCGTCGAGGGAACTCCGTTGGCCTGCAGCAGCGCAGCGCAGCCCGCCTTGTCACGGCTCGCGGCCCAGTCGGCGACGTGCCGGTTGATCAGATCCGCATGCTCGATACGTGCGGATCGCTCGTCCAGACCAGTCGCCCACGCCGGATTTTCCAGCGCCGCCACTAGGCCTCGCCACTGATGGTTTTCCACGGCGGTGATGCGCACCAGCCCGTCGCGGCAACCGAACAGTCCCGATGGCGCGAGGTAACGTCCGCTACCTGCCCTACCGGGACATGCGTACAGTAGGTGAGCGCACTCCGGAAGCAGAGCCGTGGACACCACCGCCTCTTGCACCGAAACATCAACGTATACAGCGTTATTAACACTGTTTCGTCGATCCAGCCCGTGCAGGGCGGCCAGGGCGGTCACGGCGCCAGCCGCCTTCAGCGCGACGTATCCCGGCGCGGGTACCGGTGCGCCGTCCGAACCCTCGATGGTGGACAGGAGTCCGCCGGCGGCTTGCGCGACGAGTTCGCCGCCGGGCTGAGCGGCTCGGGGGCCGTCCAAACCGAATGGGCTGACCATGACGACCACGGCGTTCTCGGCTTGCGGCGGAACTACGGCGGCGTCGTGATCGATGACCACGATGTCATGTTCGTCGATCAGCGTGGTGGCATGGTCTGCCGCAGTGACACGCTTGTCCCTGTCGAGCGTAAAGTCCACTGCGGCAACGGCATCCGGAGTCGCCATGATCACCGGTCCGTGTCGCACCGGCGCCGGGCCGCTGGATGCCTTGGTGACGTCGGCGCCGAGATCGGCCAACAGCGCCACCGCCGCCGATCCTGCGATCCCGTTGCCGAGTTGCAGTACGCGAATCCCGCGGAGGAAATCCGTTCGCATATCGCTGGTCACTCTGTTCGACTCCCGTTCGCCGGATGCCGTGCACTGAGCCACTCGGCAACCACCTTGCGGTGCTGCGCGCGCGATCCCAACGCCGCGGCGACGCAGGCTGCGCGGCGCAGGTGGACGTGCGCTTGGTGCTCCCACGTGTAGGCGATACCACCGAAGACCTGCATGGCACCCTCGGGCACCGAGCGCAATGAGTCCACGGACCAGAAGGCGGCGAGCGCGACCAGGGCCGTGGCCTCGGAGCTGTCCTGCTCGACCGCGTCGGCGGCGCGGTTCACCAGTGCCCGTCCGACCTCGATCGCGCAACGCTGGTCGACCAGCCGGTGTTTGATGGCCTGGAATGTCCCGATCGGGCGCCCGAATGCGACCCGCAACTTGGCGTATGCGGTCGCTGCCTCGTTAGCCGCCGACGCGATGCCGACCAACTCCGCGACCTGGGCGACCTGCGCCCGCACTACCGCTCGATGATGACGACGGGCGGCTCGCTCGCCGCGCTCGACCACTTTGATACCGCTGTCTTGCAGTTCAATTCGCGCCGCGGGATTGCGGTCCAGCGGGATCAGAGCAGTACGCCGCACACCGGGACCCGTCGGGTCGACGATCCCGAGCACGGTTGCGTCGCCCCTACCGGCACAGACCAGTAAACCGGTGGCCGCTGCACCGTATGCCACTACCGGCCACACCCCCGAGACCCCATCGGCCCCCAACTCGCCGTGTCCTGGCAATAACAGGCTCACACCGTCGGCGCACCGGTCGGTACACCACCCGGCGGCAGCAGCCACCGCCAGCGGAATGGGCGCTGCCGCGGCGCCGGCTGCCTCGGCCAGCACGCACAGCTCACGCAGTCCGCCACCGCCTCCGCCCACGTCGCTGCGGACCAGGACGTCCGGCCAGCCTAGTTCGGCAACGGTGTCCCACAGTCGCGCCGCGAAGGCTGGTTCCGGACCATCCAGCAGGGCCCTGGCGTGCTCCACAGACCAAGCGTCCTGCAGGATTTCGTCGGCCGATCGCCGAAGTTGTGCCAATTCTGCTGCGGTATCGGCTATCTCATCCAGTGAGGCCAGCGCGTCAGGGGTCACGCGGTAGCCCCAGCAGCTTCTCAGCAATGACATTGCGCTGAATCTCCGAAGTCCCAGCACCGAACGTCGCGGCCCGCATCAGCAGATAACTTTGCGCCACGTTGCCCTTCTTGGCCGCTCCCGGCGACCCTCGCTCCAGCGTCCCGATAGCCCCGGCCAACTCGAGCCCGAAGCCGGCCATCTCCTGGTCCACCTCAGAGGTGAGCAGTTTCGCCACCGATGCCTCCGGGCCAGGACTCACCCCGCGAACACCCGCGGCGGTGGCCTGCGCGGCAATCTGCCGCAGCGCCTCGACTCGTGCGGCGAAACCGACGATCCGGTCGGCGGTGAAACTGTCGGTCAACCCGCTGTCGGACAACGCGTTTGCTTCGTCTGCCATCTTCACCAGAATCCCCAGGCGGCGCTCGATGCGGTCGGTTCGGCTCTGCCCGACCCGCTCATAGCCCAGGGTGGATTTAGCAACCTTCCAGCCCCCGTGCAGCGGCCCCAGCACATTGCCGCGCGGTACCCGTACCGCATCGAAAAAGACTTCGTTGAACTCGGAGACACCGGTGATTTGCCGGATCGGGCGCACCTCGATACCCGGTGCGTCCAGGGGCACCAGGATGTAGCTGATTCCGGCATGCTTGTCCGCGGCAGGATCGGTACGCGCCAGGATGTAGATCCAGTCGGCGTAGTGGGCCTTGGAGGTCCAGATCTTCTGTCCGGTGATCACCAATTCGTCGCCGTCAGGTTCGGCCCGGGTCTTCAGGGCGGCCAGATCGCTACCCGCCTCGGGTTCGCTGAATCCCTGGCACCACACCCGTTCCCCCGAAAGGATTGCGGGAAGATAGTGATTGCGCTGCTCGTCGGTGCCCCACTGGATGATGGTGGGCCCCAATTGGTTGATGGCGCTGCGATTGATCGGTTCCGGCGCGTGGGCGGCAGCCATCTCAGCACTGAACACCAACTGCTGCACCGGGGTCGCCCCGCGGCCGCCATAGCGCACCGGCCAGGAGATTGCGGCCAGGCCCGCGTCGTGCAGTCGACGCTGCCAGAGCCGCATCCGGTTCAGCCGGTCCGTCTCGTCGCGCCCCGGGCCGCGGACGTCCGGTGTCAACGCGGTCGCCAGAAAAGCGCGAATCTCGTCGCGAAAGCTGCGATCCGCATCGCCGAGCACGACGCGGCGGTCCAACTCCGTCACGCCCCACCCTGCAATATCGAGGCCATTCGAACCTTCATCTCCCCATAGGTGATCGCGCTGGCGCCGGCTTTTGGAGCGCGTCCGGCGTCGACCTTGGGCGCCGAAAGGTCCAGGTCGACGATCTCGTTTCGCAACGCCGAGACGGTGCAGTTCGACCTGCCGCGCCGGTCGACGCCGGTGTAACCAAAGACCCGCGCAGCGTTTTTCCACGTGATGGCTTCCACCTCGTCCGGGGTGCACCCCTCGAGCTGGGCCGCCAACTGCTCGGGCGCATCGGGCCAACTGCTGTCAGAGTGCGGGTAATCCATTTCCCAGCAAATGGTTTCCACACCGATGCGGTCCCGCATCTCGATGCCGACGCGGTCGCGAATGAAGCAGGACATGAAGTTGCGGCGGTAGACGTCGGTTGGACTCAGACCGTCACCTAGGTCGTCGCCGGTCCACGCCCGCTGGCGCGAGTAGATGTCCTCGAATCGTTCGAGCAGGAACGGGATCCAACCGATCCCGCCCTCGGACAGGGAAAACTTGATGGTGGGAAATTTTCGCAGGATCGGCGAGAACAATAGATCGGCGGTAAATCGCTGGGTGTCCAACGGCAACATCGAATTGTAGGCGAGGTAGGTGGTCTGGTCCGACGGCACAGGTAGCCCGCCGCCGGTGCCGATGTGGATATTGACCACCGTGTTCTCGGCACAGATTGCCTCCCACAACGGATCCCATTGCGGATCCTGCCAGGGCGGTTGACCGTAGTTGCCGATGTGTTGTGGTGCGGTGACAGCGTGGCAGCCCAAGCCGGCCAGCCGATGCACTTCGGCAGCAGCCAGTTTCGGGTCCCAGAGCGGCAGGATGCCCATCGGAATGAACCGGTCGGGATGGCGGCCCCACCAGTCCTCAACGTGCCAATCGTTGTAGGCACGCACCATCACCTCGGACACCTCCCGGTCGCCGCGGTAGGTGAATAGCGCTCCCGAAATAGTCGGGAAGGACGGAAAGCACAGCGAAGCAAGCACGCCCGACGCGTTCATGTCGTCGACGCGGGCGTCCACGTCGTAGCATCCGGTGCGCATGTCGGCAAAACTCGACGGCTCGAATCCCCACTCGTCGTTTGGTCGGCCCGCGACCGCATTGAGACCGATATTGGGCAGCTGCACGCCGTCGTACACCCAGAAGCAGATTCCGTTGGCGTCCTCGACGATGCGCGGCGCGTCGTCGGCGAATTTGCTCGGTACCCGGCCGACGAACATGTCCGGTGGCTCGACTGTGTGATCGTCGACGCTGATCAGCACGAGGTTGAGAGGGTCAATCACGTCCTACATATTAGGCTACTTAACAGAATGTGTCTAAGTGTTCTATGCCTGCGCGGGATGACTCCTGGCGTAGTCGTCGATCCAGTCGGCCATCATGCCGTAGACGGCGTCGATCGCCTCCCGCGCGGCGGTGTCGTCCCCGTCGGGCTCGTAGTCGATTTCCCAGGCGACCGTTGATCGCTGCGACACATCTTCGACCGCCTCCGAGACCGTCGCGACGGCTACGAATTTGCGCACCGGCAGCGGGTTATCGGTGATCTCATAGGCCAGCGACCGCGACTCGGGCTTCACCCACAGGAGCGTCTCCACGACGGGCGTTGCACCGCTCCCCCCGATGCGCCGACACATGCCCGGGCCATCACCGTCGACCTCAACCTCGCCCACGCCCGGGATCCACTCGACCTTTCCAAAGTCGGCCAGGATCGCCCAGACGGTGCCAGCCGGCGCCTCGAGCCGTTTACGGACGCTCATCGTTGGCATTTGCCGACCGTACCAGTGTGACAGTTAGTCGACTAGTGTCTTTGTGTACTGTCTCGCCGAAGGAGTTCACCAATGAGCACGGAGGCCCCCACCAATGCCGAGTTCGAGGTAGATCCCGACTGGGTGCGCTATGAGGTGGTCGAACCACACATTGCGCAGATAGTGATCAACCGGCCGGACCGGCGCAACGCCATCCTCTCCCCCGATATGCACGGCTTGTTCAGGGACCGCCTGAACCTCGCCGAAGAGGACGACAGCGTCAAAGTTGTGGTTCTGGTCGCCGAGGGTAAGGACTTCTGCAGTGGCGATGATGTGCGCCGGCTGCCGGCGGAGAAAGCCGGTCTGCAGAAAGGAAAACGGCTGCCACAGACCGTTCGACTGGCCAATGCGCGTCGTCTGCACCACCACCTGACGAATTGGCTGGAGTTTCCCAAGACCGTGATAGCTGCCTGCCAGGGCGCAACGCTGGGCGCGGGCATGAACCTGGCGCTCGCCGCCGATATTTTGGTGGTAGCCGAGGACATGTACCTCGCTCGCCCGCAGGCACGGATCGGCTTCGCCGGGTTCTCCACTGCGATGCCGCTGGCGCTGCTCAAGCTCGGCCCGAACCGCGGCTACGAGGCAATGATCACCGGGCGCAAAGTGCCGGCCTCCGAACTGCGCGATGCGGGGGTCGCCGCGTCGGTGGTACCAGCCGATTCTTTGCGCGACGAGGCCATGCGCTACGCCCGCGCCATTGCCCACCACTCGGCCGACGGGTTGATGGTAGGCAAACACGCGCTGATCACGTTCTGGCACGCGGTCGGCATGGCGCAGTTCGGCGACTGGGTTCCGATGGGGCACACGGTATTCAGCAACCTGTCCTGGCGTGAGGACGAATTCAACTTCATGAAGGAGCGCGGTGAACGCGGCGCGAGAGAGGCCATGGCCGAGCTGGAGCGCCGCTACCAGCAGTGGGGATTCGACTAGCGCTTCGAAGTGGACATCAATACAGTTTGTGTACTTTTGTTCTGTATGCTGGAGCGGATCCCCCGCCTTCGAGGAGCTGGATGACAATGGGTGTGCTTGACGGACGTACCGCGCTCGTGACCGGTGCCGGACGCGGTATCGGGGCAGCGGTCGCCGAAGGTCTTGCGGCCGAGGGCGCGACGGTCCTGGTGTCCGACGCCGGGGTGAGCGTGGATGGCACCGGCCACGACGCCGGTCCCGCGCAGAGCGTCGCCGCCGCCATCACGGCAGGTGGCGGCAAGGCATTCGCCGACACCACCGACATCACCGACTTCACCGCCTGTGGCGAGCTGGTCGGCCGGGCAGCTGAAACCCTCGGCGGCCTGGATGTCGTGGTGAACGCCGCAGGCATCCTGCGCGACGGCATGGTGTTCAAGATGAGCGAGGCCGACTGGGACGCGGTGATCTCGGTGCACCTCAAGGGCACCTTCAACGTCACGCGCCACGCCGCGGCGTGGTGGCGGGAGAACCGCGGCGGGCAGTACCGGCTGATCAACTTCTCCTCGATGTCGGGCTTGCAGGGCGCTCCGAGCCAGCCCAACTACGCGGCGGCCAAGATGGGTATCGTCGGGCTCACTTTCTCCTGCGCCAACGCGCTACGCAATTACGGCGTGCGTTCCAATGCCATCGCACCCATCGCCGGAACCCGCATGACTCAGGGCATCAAAGGTGGTGGAAGCATGGACTACTCGGACAGCAATGTGCGGCTGTCCCCGAAGAACTGTGTGCCACCCGTGGTTTACCTGGCCAGCACGGCGTCCGACTGGCTGAATCGGCGCGTCATTTTCGCAGGCAATGGCAGGATCAGCTTGATGTCGAACCCCGTCGTCGAACGCGAAATCGTCTCGGCCACCGGCGTTTGGGACATTCCGACCGCGTTCGCCGAAATCGAGACGTCGTTCAAGGAAGCCGTCCTGTATCCGAATATCTTCGACAAACCGCCTGCCGGCTGACGGAGGTGCAGGGTGACCACGTCCGAGTTCGCCACCGATCAGATTCCCGCGCGCTTCGCTTGCGGCGAGACCTTCGTGCCGAAAAGTCGCTACACAGACCCAGAATTCCTACACCTCGAGTTGGACCGACTGTTCACCCAGGTGTGGCAGCCCGCCTGCCGGGAAGAGGAAATTCCCTCCGCCGGCGACTTTTACGAATACACCCTGGGTCGTCAGTCTATTGTGGCGGTGCGCCAGAAGGACGGCACCATCAAGGCTTTCCACAACGCCTGCGCACACCGCGGGATGAAATTGGTCCGCGGCGTTGGACCATTGCCGGACAACGAGTTTCGGTGTGAGTTCCACGGCTGGCGGTATGGGCTGGACGGGCGGTCGTCGTTCGTGCCGTGCCGGGAAGAGTTCGCGCCGCGTCCGCGCGCCGAATGGGGACTGCGATCGGTTTCCGTAGGCACCTGGGGCGGTTGGGTATTCATCAGCATGGCGCCCGATCCACCGGACCTGCTGGAATGGCTCGATCCGCTACCCACGGCTCTGGCTCCTTTTCGGCTGCAGGACATGCGCTTTCGCTGGCGCAAGCGCACGTATCTGCCGGCGAACTGGAAGACGGTGATCGACGCGTTCATCGAGGGATACCACACCCCGGGTACGCACCCGCAGACCATGCGATCGGCCGACGGACCGCGACCCTCGGCGGCGCCGGCCACACCACAGGAGTACGTCTACGCTCCCTATACCCCGACCATCACCTACAAGAACCACTCGCGCTTCGTGTACACCCAGCGGCCCGAGCACGCCAACCGCGACAAGGGGCGTCAGGAATTGGCCGCGCGGCCTGAGATATTCGCCAACTCGATGCAGTATCAGTACCTCGAGGTCGGGTCACTGGTCACCGAACGTGACTATCGGGCCGCTCAGAAGCTGGCCACTCTAGAACCTAGTGAAGTTCCGCCATTCGTGCGCTACCACCAGATGTGCGAAGAGTTGGCGGTCGCCGAGGGGGTCGACTTCCCCCGGATGTCGATGGAGCAGTACTTCGGCGGCAACGGTGACTGGCATGTGTTTCCCACCATGGTGATCCTGGTCGAGAAGTCGTGCTTGCTGGGCTACCGGATGCTGCCCCACGCCGAGGATCCGAATCGCTGTACCTTCGAGATGTTCTCGCTGGAGCACTTCGCCCCTGGGGACGTGCCGGAGACAGCTTGGCAGGTCTTTGAGCGCTGGCAGGATCACGACGGCTGGGGCGAGCTGCCGACGCAGGACCTGCAGAACATCGGCGCCATCCACGCGGGCATGCATTCGGCGGGATTCGAGGGGCTCTGGCTGAACACCGCCCAGGAGATGTCGATTCGCAACGAACACGCGATCGCTGACAGGTTCCTTTTCGGAGCCGGCTAGTCTGGCGGATCTCACCTCGGATCGTCACGATCACCGGGTATCGCTCGCGAGTCGGGCAACCAATCTTGCGACGGAGTGCCTATTCTCTGCTCATGCTCAGCGCTCCCTTAGCGGCGGATGTCGTAGTCATCCACACCGACGGCGGGTGCAGACCCAACCCAGGGCCCGGCGGCTGGGGGGCGGTCCTGCGTCAACGTCAGCACGTCCGCGAGATGTGCGGTGGCGAGTCCGGCCAGACCAGCAACAACCGGATGGAGTTGACGGCGCCGATCATGGCGCTGGAGGCCCTCACCCGTGCGGTGGACGTGCACCTGTTCACCGACAGCACGTACGTCCGAAACGGCATCACCAAGTGGGTTCTCGGCTGGGAGCGCAACGGCTGGATGACCGCCGCGAAGCAGCCGGTGAAGAATGTCGACCTTTGGCAGCGGCTCCAAGCGGCCTGCGCGCGCCATCGCGTCGAGTGGTTCTGGGTGAAGGGGCACGCCGGTGTGGCCGACAACGAACTCGCCGACCAACTGGCACTGAGGGGAATGCGCGAAGCGGTCGCGCTCGCCACGGCCACGTCGCGTACCCGCACTTCAACGGGCTGGTCATCGTAACCGAGCCGCTCGACCTCACAGGGTCCGCAGGTTGATCGTTTTTCGACCTGCGACTTGCCGACTCCCTGGGCGGGTACCCGCGCCTGCCTTCAGCAATTCGGCTTCCGGGACGCCGGCGCGCAGGCGCTCAAGCAGATAGCGGGGGTCAAAATTGACGCCAAAGGGGTTGTGGGCAAACTGCTCTGTGCTGAAGTAGTCGGTGGTGTCCTGGGCGGTCGAGAAGTTCTCTACCTGGAACTCCAACCGGATCCCGTCGGGATCCTCGTAGTACAGCGAGGTCGTGGGACCGTGGTTGATCGCCCAGACGGGCGCGATCCCCACCACCTTCAACTGTTCCCATTTGTTCAACAGTTCGGCCAGGGAGTCGAAGGTGAACGCGAGGTGGTCGAGGCCGTACAGCTTCCGCCGCCATCTAGCGAGGGGAAATAGCAGCCGCAGAACGCGTGGCATCTTGACCAGGGCGAGTCGATGGCTCTCTTCATCCCAGGTCAGGAAGGCGATTTGGGCGTCTTCGTGGACGACGCGCGCACCGAAGACATGCCAGTACCACTCCTTCATCTCACCGGCCCGAGCTGTCTTGACGACCCAATGAGCCAGATAGGCAGGCGCTTTGGTTCGCGCATCGCTATCGAGATTTGACATCGACTGACCCCTCCACGGCTCGAGTAGCTAAGCAGCGTCCCGCGTTATGGATTCAACGTTACAAAAATGGCCTTGTAGTGTCAACTACAATTTCTGTCCATAGCATCACGCATCGCGACCAATGCCGTGGGCAAGTGGCGAAGGAGTTGCGAAAGGGTAATCCGTCGGTCGCCCTGAGTTGCGATGAAGGCGCCATCGACGACCGCCAGTGCGAACTGGGCAAGGCGCTTGGCGACCGTACTGCGGGGCGAGATGTCGAAGGCGATTGCCACCTGGTTGCGCAGCCGGCTCAGCACCTCGTCTCGCATCCGCCGCACCACCGTTTGCACCTCGCGAGCCGTGTCAGGCGGCGGCTGGACTTCCATGACGAGTACGAAACGCAAGAAGTCAGAATTCTTTTCGAGCGCCTTAATCGCGATATCCAGCACCGTTTTCAGATGCTCCTCTGGGGTGCCAACGCGCTCAGCCACCTCGGGCAGACTGGCGTACAAGCGCTCGGCGCCCCGCTCGGCCACCGCGAGCAACACGCCCTCCTTCGATCCGAAGTAGTGGTAGATCGAGCTCATCGGGATGCCCGCCTCCTCCACGATGCTGGCGAGGCTGGCCGTCGCATAGCCCTGGGCCGCGATCACCCGCTCTGCGGCGTCGAGCACGATCTGGCGCGAGCGCGCCCCGCGCTTGTTCGGGGTGACAGCGTTGCTTGCCATGCCAGAAGTCTAGCCCCAACTTTGGAGTTGACATTCCATAACCAGCTTTTGTAGTGTTCACTACATAAATTGCCCCGGTCGCAGCACTGTCTGCCCTCGAAGAACGGACGACCAATGCGGATTTGCAGATACACATCATCCGGACGCGAGGCGATCGGGGTGGTCATAGACGACCGGGTCGTGCGTATCGACGGGGCCACCGCCATTGTCTCGATTCTCGAGGCGGGCCCCGAGCGGTGGCGGGCGCTGCAGCAGCAGTGCGAAGATCGCGACGGTACGCCGCTGGCTAATGTCGAGCTCCTCGCGCCGATCCCCCGACCACCCAAATTCCTTGCAATCGGTTTCAATTCGAAAGACCACGTCGATGAAGCACTCAATGCTCCCGCGACGCCGGAAATGACGGAACTGCGGCGCTCCTACGAGCACCTCCAAAAGGCCTTCCCCGCACCGCGGTTCCCCGCGGTGTTCAACAAACAGACCAACTCCGTCGCCGGGCCCCGCGGGCCGATCTGGATTCCACGTGATTCGGAGAAGGTCGACTATGAAGGGGAGGCCGCACTGGTCATCGGCCGGCGCCTACGTCGCGCCGACGAGGGAGAAGCGGCCGCCGCGATCGCGGGCTGGACAGTCACCAACGACGTCACCGTGCGGGACTGGCAGTGGAACACCCCCCAGACCTGGCTGGGCAAGAGTTTCGATACTCACGGCCCGACCGGCCCGTGGATCGTCACGGTCGACGACTTCGACGTGGAGGAGGCGGTGATTCGCACCTGGGTGAATGACGAGCTGCGCCAGGAAGGACGTATCGCCGAGCAAACCCTGTCTCCCGCACAGATCGTGGCCGCAGTGTCGCAGGTCTGCACGCTCGAGCCCGGGGACCTCATCGCCACCGGCACCCCGGCGGGCATCGGGGCGCCATTCGGCCGCTACCTCGTCCCCGGTGATCGGGTCCGAGTGTCAGTTTCTGGGATAGGCGAGATCGAGAACACCGCCATCGCGGAGCCGAAACAGACCTGAACTTGGGATCGGTAGCGCTAGCGCGCAGGTGTAATCCCCGGGACGACACCGCAGCCGAAAGACGGCTCACAGACAAGGGGGCATGGATGCACACCAAACGGATGCTGATCGCAGCACTGACTTCTGTCGGTATCGCAGCCGCAGGCCTCGGCCTGGGAACAGGCACCGCGTCGGCCGCCCCATCGGTGCCTCATCAATGGTGTCCGGGGGATTCCATGTATCCCCCGGCCGGCCCTGGCGCCGTCTATGTATGGGACATGAATGTGTGCCACACCTGGCAGTACGTGCGCATGGGGATGGGCAACGTCGCGTCCCGAAACTTCGACGGCAGCATCGACAATGGTGCCAGCAATGTCTTTGATGGCCCGAACCCGCCGCCGGGATCCGCATTCGAGTGCGGCACAGGTCTGTTCGGCGAACCCATCCGTTGCTAGCCGGGTGAGCACGGACCCCCCATCCGGGGTGTGCGTCAAGGTCGTTGCCGCTGCAGTCCGCCACTCGACAATGAAAGGACTATCGCGCTTACCAGCTGCGCCGACATGACAGCTGCCAGCTCGGTGCCCGGCTGGCTGGTAATCAGGCTGGTAACGCCTTTTAACGTTGGGCGGTCAACCACACAGACCGATTTGATATCAGCTACGACACGCCACTTCTGTTAACTGAAATCACATAGTTAACATCGCGCGATGCAGGAGTTGTTGTGCGATACGTGCCTCCGGCGATCGCGCCCGATTACCCGACGTGACGTATTCCGTTATGCCGCGGCTGTCTCTGCAGGATTGTATGCCGCGTCGGCAAATGCCGTCACCCCTGCCTCAGCTGCGGCCACACCCAAGCTGATCGACTTCGCGATGCACCAAATTCCAGCGGACCAAATTCGGGCGGCCGGGTACCACGGCGTCATCAACTATGTCTCGCTGTCGCGGCCCGGCTCGTCGTTCGGCGCCAAGCCGATTACGCGGCCCTACGCCGAGCAGCTGACCGCGGCGGGGCTGATGATCGTCAGCAACTACCAGTACGGCAAGCCAGGCGGTTCGGCGCCGTCAGACTTCAAGCGCGGGTTCGACGGCGGCGTGGCCGATGCGCGGACGGCCTGGAAATTGCATACCGCGGCGGGCGGTGGTCAGAGCGCCCCGATCTTCTTCACCATCGACGAGGACATCAACCACGACGCCTGGAACAACGTGGCATTGAAGTGGTTCCGCGGTATCAATTCCGTATTGGGGGTGCAGCGCACCGGCGTCTACGGCGGTATCGATGTGTGCAAGTGGGCGGCCGACGACGGTGTCATCGGAAACTCGCGCACCCCCGGCCGCCGGTGGGCGTGGCAGACCAAGGCCTGGTCCGAGGGGCAGATCTACCCGGGCGCGGTGCTCTACCAACGCGTGGTGAGTACGGCGTCGAATCCGGGACCGAAGGTTGGGGGCCAGGAAGTCGACGTCAACGACGTCCTTGCGGCGGATTGCGGTCAGTGGAACCTTCATCCTTGAGCCCACCACTGATTTCGTGACCGGTGCGCAGGCCGGTCAGCCGCGATCCTGCTGCTCGTTCCGGCGGATTCGGTCCCAACCGAGCGCCCAGATCCGCTCGAACTCTGCGGTCATGAACCTCTCTTCGAAAGATGTTGCCAGCAGCCAGAATCCGTGCGCAGTGATGTACTCGAACCCCTCAACAACGGTGACCCCGCCGGACTCGATCAGCTGCACCTCGCCCACCCCGCGCCAGAATCCACCAAAGATCCACCGCACGAGCCGATCGGGCTGGGCCTGCACGTTTCGGGCCACGAGCGGAAACGGGAAGCGCTTCAACGGAACGGCGTACCAGCCATCGGCTTTGGACTTGGTATTACCCGCCGCGCCGTAGAGACTGGCCCAATCCGCGGGAGTAGCGAAGTAGGGGAAGATCCGATGCGCCGGAAGGTGGAACTCTTCCCGGAATTGCAGGTACACCGAGGTCCTTTCTAGGTGCGTGTACACCATTCGGGCCCTTGCTTGTCCGAATGACCACAGCTGTGAGCATTGAACTCCGGCAGCCTCGGTAAGGGAAGCCTGGTATTGCGAACACGCCGACGTCCCAGGCCGCAACCGACCCGAAATCCCGGTTACCTTAGGCCTCCATGGCACTGATAGCTTCAGAGCCACCGGCCATAGAACGACAGGGCAGTCTCGCGTTCGAAGGTCCAGTACTGGTGCCGTTCGTCGCTCGGATCGCTCGAGTCAACGGCCACGGGATGAGTTTTGCCCCCGGTGCAGTTTGACCTGCATGGACTCGGACCAGGGGTCAGCGAGAAATGCTCACTCAGTGGGCGCGGGTTTCGCTGCTTGTCCGGGCCTTCCTAATGTCGCAAGGGTGGACAGCACAAGTTCGGCGAAGAACGACGACCTCACCATCCAACATCATCGACGAATGCCGATCAAGCGGGAAGTGACATCACATGCCTGACCGCGACGTTGTGATTGTCGGCGCCGGCCCAGCGGGGATCTCTGCCGCGCTGAGCCTGAAAGACAAGGGAATTCGATCCTTGCTCATCGATCGATCCGATGCAGTAGCGGCGTCGTGGCGCGATCGGTATGACCGTCTCAGGCTCAACACCGGTCGACAGTTTTCCCACCTGCCGGGGCGGCGGTACCCGAAAGGCACTCCGACCTATCCGACTCGGGACCAAGTCGTCGCGCATCTGGACCGGCATGCGCGCGACGATGGCATCGAACTATGGCTCAGCACTACGGTTGAACGCATCGACCGACATCGCCCGGGATGGAGGTTGACAACATCGAACGGCAATCTTGACGCGCGAATAGTCGTGGTCGCAACGGGTTACGAGCACACGCCCTTCATCCCGAACTGGCCGGGGATCTTCAGCGGTGAGCTGCTGCATTCGAACCGTTACCGAAACGCGACACCCTATGCTCACAAGCGCGTGCTGGTTGTCGGCTCGGGATCCTCCGGCATGGAAATCGCGCACGATCTGACCACTGGCGCAGTGACCAAGGTGTGGCTCTCGGTGCGAACTCCACCAAACATCATGCCGCGCAAAGGACCCGCGGGAATGCCCAACGACGTAGTATCCGTCCCATTGTTTCACCTGCCCGCGCGGATAGCCGATCGGATTTCTGCTGCCGCGCGCCACCGCGCGTTCGGCGATCTCAAGGAATTCGGTCTGCCCCTTCCTACGGAGGGCCCCTTCACTAAAGCCCACCGGCTGCGTGTCGCGCCAACAGTCGTTGACCGCGCGGTGATCGACGTGGTGCGTGACGGATCTGTCGAGGTGGTTGGTGCGGTCGTCGCGCTCGAGGGCGCCAAGGTGGCGCTGGCTGACGGCGCTCGGATCCAGCCCGACGTGATGATCTGCGCAACGGGGTACCGGCCCGGCCTCCATCCGCTGGTCGGACACTTGGGAGTGCTCACACCTGATGGCGTGCCACGGAGGCTGTCGCCGCTGCCTGCCGCCGATGGCCTGTATTTTCATGGTCTGCTGAGCCGTCCCGCTCTCATTGGTTACCTGGCTAAACAATCACGAAAACTAGCCAAGCGCATCTCGCAAGACTCTCCGCCGCCGTACTGCTTGAGCCGGGCCGCGGCATTGGCTGAGATGCCGCCGGGGGACGGGATAGCTTCGTTAACGCCACATGAGGGGAAACATGTCATCCGAAATCATCGACTGGGATAGTGCGACCCGCGAGCAGGGCGAATTTGAGGGCCGGCCGCCGTGGAACATCGGTGAGCCACAACCCGAGATGGCGGCGCTGATAGCCACGGCAAGTTCCGCGGCGACCGCGACAAGCACGGGCGGATGAAGTGGCCGGCGAATTACCTGCTGACGGCGCATAAAGCAAGGTGATGCTCTCGATCGTCGCGTCCGCGTCGAGCGGCGCATGTCAGGCGGCGGTGATGCCGCTTATGCCGGTGACCCGCAGACTTCAAATAAAAGTGGTTGGTTCTCGATGTCCGGCATAGTTTGCTGCGCTGGCGCGTTGAACCCTGCGATGTCGTGCTTTGCGTGGGCATCAGAGCATAAAGGGGTCGATGGTGGACCAGTCTGAGTTGGACCGACTGACCAACGATATTGCCAGCGGTAGACGAGCGGGCGTGACGGGCGGCTCGTTTCACAATGACGGTCGCGGGGTCATCGAGAGCGCATTTGAGCTCCTAGAGCACGTGGGTGCGTTGGAACCGGTGCGGCTGCTTGACTTGGCGAATGTGAGCGGGATCCCCCGGGAGACGGTCCGTCGACTGCTGCAGCAGTTAATCGCAGTCGGAGCGGTCAGTCGCGAAGGTACCCGCTATCGGCTCGGCGCGAGCCTGCTGGGATTGGGTTCGCGGGTGAGCTCCGAGCGGCGATTGCGGGCGGCCGCCCGCCGGCCGATCGCCGAACTGGCCTCCGCCACCGGCGCCGCAGTGCAGTTGTCCGCAGTCATCGGCGGTGAGGCGGTGTACCTCGAGTCCGTGGAGGCTCGGGTCCCGTTGGGAGTGATCGCCCAGCCCGGGACCCCGGTGCCACGCAGATGCGCGGCTGCGCGGGCCCACACCGAACTGGGCTATACCGCACCGATAGTGGACGCAGGCGAGGTGCGAGCGAATATGAGCTGTGTCGCTGTGGCGATTCCGCTGGGCAACGGCGCTGCGGCGGCCCTGTCGACCATCGTCGCGGGACCGCGACCGCCGCTCGCACTGCTCGCTGCCACGAGAGCCACCGGGGCCCGTATCGCCGGACTCCTTCATACACCGTGAATCGGTGGTCAGCGATCCACCCACTTAGTGGGCACGGTGTAGCCACTCGTCCCGCTGCTTCTTAACGTCATCACCGTGACAGCCACGAATGCGGCGAAGAACAATCGCGCGGAAGCAAGTACTGCGAGAGCAGTTGAAACCTCAAGGCGCAGACGGCCCCCGGGTCTGGCAGCTACCCGGGCGCATCGTGCGCGACTGACTCCGGTGGAGTAACGGGTGCTCCTCCCGCTACTGCGCCTTCACGAGATGGTCTATCGGGATACCAACGGCCGGATGGGGCGCCAGATGCCCGGGATGCCGCCCCAATTCCTCTCCCGCATCACTGGCGAAAGGACCATCCGACAGCGCGGCAATACAACGACCTACGCGAAGAGTGGTGACTCGTACCGGGCCGTCGCATCCTGCGGCGGTAACGAAAAGCACCCGGGCCGGCACCACACCTTACGCAACCGGATGGAGTGCGAAATTTACATCGGCTCAAGGGTATTGATGGTGAGCGCACGCAGGATCGGTGCCGACGCGTTGTGGCGCGGCGACGGCAAATCGTCAACAGCAATCACTCGAACCGGCCGGCGTTTAAGCTCCAATGGCTTTCGCGCGTGGGTTCGCGGATTATGTCGCGGTAGGTGCAGGATCGGCCGATACCGCCGCCGTGTGGCGCGATAGTGACCTCGGCCCTCGGGTCGTTTCCTTCATCCACCGTGTGACTTTGACCGCTGAATGGGGTGGGCCTCACCGAGCCACGCCAGGCCCGTTGGGGCATGCCACAGTGGTCAGGTGCGCAACGAACGAAATCGGTGGAACCACAACACCCACTACTACGACATCGTGCTTGACTCCGCGCCGCCCACCGCACGCACCGCTCTTGACGTCGGTACCGGTGACGGCCTGCTGGCCGTGCGTCTCGCTGAGAAGATCTCCGAGGTCACCGCCATCGACTCCGACGCCAACGTCATCAACCTCGCACAATCCAGCACCTCGACTAACGTCACCTGGATCACCGGCGACGCCCTCACCTTCGCCTTGACCGAGGCGCACTACGACCTGGTTGCCGCAGTCGCCACCGTCCATCACTTCCCCGATCTGGCGGCCGGCTTGAAGCGCCTCGCTGGCCTCACCGCTCCCGGTGGCACGCTGGTCGTGATCGGCTGTGCCCGCAGCTCGACCGTGCACGACTATGTCTATGAACTGATGGGTGCCGTGCAGCACCAGGTTCTGTCACGCACTCGCGGCTTCTGGCAACACAACGCCCCGGTGCAAATGCAGTTTCCGCACACCTACACCGAGGTCAAACAGATCGCAACGACGGCGCTGCCCGGCATGGCGTGGCGTCGGCTCCCGCTATGGCGATACGCCATCACCTGGCGCAAACCGAACTAGAAGCACACACCACTACTCCTTCAGCGACACCGCGCCGACCGATTCCGAATTCGTAGTCAAAGCGGCTACGCGAGGCGACAATCGATTCCCGATTTCGTGATGAACGACTCCGGACTCAACGGTCAAAATCAACCGTGAATCAGTATCGGCCGGAAAGCCCAATCAGTGGGCGCGGACTCGCCGCCGGCCCGGTCGCTTCATAGCATACAAATGTGTTTACGAGAGCGCATCCTGCGTGCCGCAGACGTATCAAACCCTCGTGCTCGCAACGTCTTCCATCCATACCGCGGGAAGAGCGGGTGGGCTGGACACCGACCTCGTCGTCACAGTCGCGTGCCCGGGTCAGTCGGTCGTCTGCATCCTCACCGACGAGGCCCGGCGTTACAATTTCAACCAGTCGCCCTGGGATCCGTTCTGGAACAGGGTTTTTCGCTGCTCATCGTGTGGTGCAACAACCGGCAGTAGGTATCCCAAGCCCGGGATCTCCTCAAGTACCACCCGATAACGGCGTGGCGCACGAAATGCTCTTCGTGGCAGAACTGCTCGACGCTGCCGTAATTCCCTAGGAGACAAATGAGTAGAACCGATGAGATAACCGCTGCGGCCAACGACCTGGCTAGCCGGACTAGCCGCGCCCGGGTGCAGGTCCCCGACGGTGCGCCGTTGATCTGGAACGCGGCGGTGCAACATCGTCCGGCATTGATTGTGCGGGCCGACTCACCACGCGACGCGCAGGAAGCAATCCGTGTGGCGCGCGACCGTGGGATGCGACTCTCGGTTCTCGGCGGCGGGCACGACTGGGCCGGCCGCGCCGCCTACGACGGTGGTCTGGTGATCGACATGTCCGGGATGCGAAGTGTCGCAGTTGATTCCAGGGCGCAGGTGGCAACAGTCGGTGGGGGTGCCACAGCGACCGAGTTGATCGACGCGGTCGCGCCCTACGGGCTGGTTGCCGCCACCGGCAACTGCGGTGCTGTTGGCATGACCGGCCTGACACTCGGCGGCGGCTACGGACCGCTCAACGGACGGTTCGGCCTTGCATCGGACAACCTCCTCAGCGCCGAGGTCGTCCTGGCCGATGGCCGAATCGTCACAGCCGACGCGACTCACGAGCCGGAGCTGTTCTGGGCGCTGCGCGGTGGTGGCGGCAACTTCGGCGTGGTCACCTCGATGCGCGTTCGGTTGCATCCTCTGCACCGGTTGATCGGCGGGATGATCATGTTCCCCTGGTCGCAAGCCGCGACGGTATGGCGTGGACTGGGTGAGCTGTTGTCGACGGCGCCTGACGCGCTGACCGTCCAGAGCGGATTGATGTCCGGCCCGGACGGCAAGCCGGCAGTGTATCTGCAGCCGGCCTGGAGCGGCGATCTTCGTTGCGGCCTAGCCGCCGTCGATCTGCTCGAAATGCTCGGAACGCCAATGACTGCACTAGTCGCACCCGTGGCCTATGGGGAGATACTGCGCCTCTTTGACGTGGGGTGTGTCCGTGGCCTGTGCTGGGCGATTCGCACTCGCACGGTCGCGGGGTACACGCCCGGCGTTATCGATGCGCTGGTCGAGGCCGCGCGGACCGTGACCTCGCCGCGCAGCCTCATCTCCATCCACCACTTTCACGGCGCATCGACGCGCGTGGGCACAGAGGAAACCGCGTTCGCGAACCGCCGCGCGCACTTCGTTGTCGAGATCGTCGCCTGCTGGGAGGCCGGGGACGGCGCCACTCACCGCGCCTGGGCACAGGCGTTGTCGGACGCGCTTGCGCCGTACGCGCTTCCTGGCGGATACGCCAATCTGCTCGGCCCCGACGACCACGATCAAATCGCAAATGCGTACGGCGACAACGTCCCACGACTCGTCGCCGCCAAGAATCGCTACGACCCCGATGCGGTGTTCACCGCCATCCCACTTCCCAGCGTCAGCTGAAAGGACAGCTCGAAATGTCGTACATCATTGACAGTCACCACATCACCATGTCGGTGAACGGAGCCCAAGAAGACGTCGACTTTCACCTCAAGGTGCTCGGGCTGCGGCTGATCAAGCGCACGGTGCTGTTCGACGGGACTATCCCGATCTATCATCTCTACTACAGCAACGCCGACGGGGACCCGAGCGCGGTGCTCACCACCTTCCCTTTCGCCCAGGCCGGGGTCTACGGCCGCCGCGGCACCAACCAGGCACGTGAGGTGTTGCTCGCCGTGCCTGCGGGTTCGCTGAACTACTGGGCCGTCCGGTTACAGCGTCGGGCCATCGACGTTCACGACGCGACCGTGTTCGATCGCCGGCGCCTACTGTTTCGGCATCCGTGCGGCATCGAGTACCAGCTGGTAGAGGTCTACGACGACCCCCGTCGGGGCTATGGCGGCGGTGGCGTGCCCGAGGAGTTTGCCATCCACGGCATCTACGGCGTCGGCGTCCACGTGACGGGGCCCGATACCGCCGTCGAGTTCGCCACCAACCATCTTGGCGCCCACGAAGATCTGACGGAAGGCAACCGGTTTGCGCTGCGGGCCGGCAAGTCAGGCCTCGGTGGGGCGGTCGAGCTTGTTGTCAATCGCACCGACGACCCGGGCACGTGGACCTACGGCGCCGGAACCATTCACCACTTCGCTTGGAACGCAGACACTCTCGAAAATCAGGACAACCTGAAATTCGAGATCGAAGCTGCGGGCTACACGGATATCTCTGAAATCCGAGACCGCAAGTACTTCAAGTCGGTCTACGTCCGCTCGCCCGGCGGTGCTCTTTTCGAACTGGCAGTGACTCACAGCGAGGGCGGCTGGGACTGTGACGAGTCGCCGCAGGAGCTGGGCAAGCGATTCCAGTTGCCGGACCAGTTCGAGGCACGGCGCGAGGAGATCCTCGCCAGCCTCGAGTCGATCAGGCTCTGAGGAATGGATATGAGCACATCGGCAACGGTGGATGCCGCCAAGGTCCTGGCCGACCCGACTGCGTACGCTGACAACAAACGGCTGCACACGGCGCTGCGGCAGCTCCGGGCAAGCAATCCGGTTGCGTGGGTGGACCATTGGCCGTATCGCCCGTTCTGGGCGATCACCAAGCACGCGGACATCATGGCGATCGAGCGCGACAACGACCTGTTCATCAGCGCGCCCCGACCACTACTCACGCCCGCCGAGGCCGACGATCTGCGCCGGGCACAGGAAGAGGCCGGGACCGGCATGCGCACCCTGGTCCAGATGGATGACCCGCACCATCGCAAGGTGCGCGCGATCGGCGCGAACTGGTTCCGCCCCGCGGCGATGCGCAACCTGAAGGTCCACGTGGACCACCTGGCCAAGCGCTATGTCGACAAGATGCGTGAAATCGGACCTGAATGCGACTTCGTCACCGACATTGCAGTCGACTTTCCGCTCTACGTCATCTTGTCCTTGTTGGGTCTTCCTCAATCGGACTTTCCTCGGATGCGCATGCTGACACAGGAGATGTTCGGCCGCGATGACGCCGAGTACCGGCGGGGGCAAGAACCCGAGACCGTGCTCGCGGTGATGCAGGAGTTCCTTAACTACTTCGCCACACTGACCGCGTCGCGCCGCCGAAAGCCCACCGGCGACCTCGCATCGGCCATCGCCAACGGGCGGATCGACGGCGAACCGCTCTCCGACATCGACACCGCGTCCTACTACGTGATCATCGCCGCCGCCGGCCATGACACCACCAAGGACGCCATCTCCGGTGGGCTGCACGCTCTCATTGAAAACCCAAATGAATTGGAGAGATTGAAGCAGGACATCGCGCTGATGCCGACGGCGGTCGAGGAAATGATCCGGTGGACCACGCCGGTCAAGGAATTCATGCGAACCGCCACGGCCGACACCACGGTTCGAGGAGTCGACATCGCCGAAGGAGAGTCGGTGTATCTGGCGTATGTGTCCGGAAACCGTGACGAGGAGGTTTTCGACGATCCCTTCCGGTTCGACGCCGGTCGAGATCCCAACAGGCACCTGGCATTCGGACACGGCGTGCACTTCTGCCTGGGCGCCGCGCTGGCGCGGATGGAGATCGGCAGTCTCTACCGTGAACTGCTCCCCCGGTTGGAATCGATCGAGCTTACGGGCGAGCCCGAAATGGCCGCGACTACCTTCGTCGGCGGCCTAAAACACCTGCCGATCCGCTACTCGCTGAAATGATTTCGGCGCGAATCCACATTTTCGTCAACCAGAACAGAGGAAGCTAGATGAGCAATTTGGCGACAACGCCGTTGGACCAACAGGCATACTCCGCGGCAGAAGCCATGCAGGGGTTGATACTTGGCGCGTGGGTAGCGCAAGTAATTACGGCAGTCGCCGACTTGGGAGTGGCCGATGCGCTCGCCGACGGACCGCTGCAACTCGACGAACTCGCGTGCAAAGTCGGAGCCGAGTCCGATGCGTTGCGCAGGACTCTGCGCGCACTGATCTGCAAGGGCATATTCGCTCAGGGTGACGATGGTCGCTACGAGCTGACTCGGCGAGCAGACCTGCTGCGCACGGACGCCCCGGTGTCTATGGCGGCCCTGGCGCGTCTGGTCGGCTCACCACGAGAGCGCGAACACTGGAGCCTGCTCACACAGACTATTCGAAGCGGGACATCGCCGGTCGAGGCGTTGCGAGGTAAGCCCTTCTTCGACTACCTGCGCGACGAACCCGAATACAGTGCGATCTTCAATGACGCGATGACGGGCTTGTCGGCGTATGTAGATGGACCGCTGGTAGCGGCGTACGACTTCACGCCGTACCAGGTTATCGTCGACGTAGCCGGCGGTCATGGCCGCTTGCTCGCTGCCATTCTGGCCTCAGCCCCAAACACACAGGGTGTGCTGTTCGACCTCCCCGATGTGGTGGCCCAAGCAGCGCCGCTGCTACAGGAATTGGGTGTGGCGCAACGGGTTCGGCTGGTTAAAGGTTCCTTCTTCGAAGTTGTCCCGTCTCAAGCTGACGCATATGTGCTCAAACACATTGTGCACGACTGGTCCGATGACGCCGCGCTGCAAATCCTGCGGAATGTGAGAAGGGCTGCGCCCATTGGCGCTGCCTTACTGCTCGTCGAGACGGTAATCCCCGACGACAGCAGTGAATCCACCGGCAAGATTGCTGACATCGAAATGTTGGTGTTCAACGGTGGGCGTGAACGCACCGCGAAGGAGTACCAGCAACTCCTCGATCAAGCCGGCTTCGAGATGACCCAAATCGTCGACACCGAAACAGACTTCAGCCTGATCGAGGCGCGCGCCAAATGACTCTCGACGGAGGCGTGACAGATGCGCCCATGGTTACGGCGGCGGCGTCACGCCAGACCCCGGGCGTACAAGGGTTGACGTACGTGCTGATTCCGGGCGCCTGGCACGGGGCCTGGGCTTGGCGACCGGTTGCCAAGCGTCTTCGCGCCGCGACCCATCGGGCAATCACCCTGACACTGCCGGGCTTGGGCGACGGTGAGGATCCGTCGGGTTACAGGCTTAGTGACGCGGTCGACTACGTCGTCGACGAGGTGTGCCGGCAGAAGCTGGACAACGTGATCCTGGTCGCGCACAGCTGGGGCGGCTACCCCGCCACTGGCGCCGCTCACCTCCTCGGCGACCGGGTCACCAAGATTGCCTACTACAACGCATTCGTGCCGATCCGCGGCAGGTCACTGGTCGATGAAACCGCACCAGACACGCGCGAATCGATGATGCAGTTGATCGACGGATCGCCCTTCGGCGCCATTGCACCGAGCCTGGAATACGTCGAGCAGCTGTTGATGCAAGGCGTTGCTCCGGAGCTGCAGCGGTTGGTGGCCGATCTCATGAACCCGCAGCCCGGCGGGTACTTCCTTGGCGCTCTCGACATCGACGCCGCAAGTCTTGCCATTCCTGCTGCCTACATCGCCAGTGACAGTGACTGCGCGTTGCCGGCACCGCAGACGGCATTTGCCGCGCGGCTCGGTGTTGAACCCGTCGTCGTTCCGGGGACGCACAGCGGGATGCTGACACATCCTGACGAGGTGGCCAAAGCGCTCCTCGCGGCTTGAGAGTCGACCACTTTGCGCTGCGCTCACGATCTCCGCGTCGCCTTCAGCGATGGACCGTTTCAACGAGACCAAGCACGATTCCACCAACGGGGTCTGGGACAGCTCCGACCAGTGAGTGGCGGACCTATCGGGAAGGATTGTGTCTGGCCTGCAGCACGGGGAACGGCAAGTCGAGTTCCATGACGTTAAGGGGCGCAACGCCCCGCTTCATCGCGCGGTCGACCATGTGACCATTCGCCCAGCGTTTCCGATGTCCCTGTTCATGACATATCCCGGATATCTTCTCCGCGGGATCCACCTCTTCGCCGCGACCCCTGCGAGCGCGAAGATCCGCAGCCCGATTTCGCACCTCAGCTTGCCACTCGTCCGGATTGTCGAAGGCCGCCACGACGACGTTCCTGCGCTCGTTCCGGTCAGGGTCATAACGGTAGTGCCACACGACATAACGCCTGATGCTGTCGTCGTCCGGATCGACCGATGCCACAGCGGTAGCCTACGGATCGCCTGGGCCGAGCAGTAGCACGGCGCCAAAAGGGCTTCATTATTGCTGTGTGAGCGCTGAGGTTGGTGAACGGCATTTGGCGGTGTGCCGGCGGTTTGGTGAGGCTGGCTCGCGCGGTTGGCGCCGATGATTACCTGGATCCCGAGTGGTGTGCAGCCTTCCTCGATGAGCTGCCACCCGATGCCGACGCGTTGAGCGATTCGAAACTGTTCGCACCACCGCCGTCGGATTGAAGTCGTGCAGCCGTGGTATTTCACGATCAGCGCGCGTCTCGGCATAAGAGGTCGTGAGCGTGGGACTGGTGTGTCGGCAGTGACGTCAGGCGATGGTCACCGCCGCTCGCAGATCAATGCCCGGACACTGCGCTAGGTATCTGACCGATAGGGAGCTAAGCCATGGGATACAACGTGACACCGCCAGACATTAATGTCCGAGGCGACAAATTTGAAGACAGCGCCGAACCCATCCGAGTGGCGTTCGAGGCGTACCGCGAAGGACGCGAAAACACCACTCTGGGCGACGTCGACGCTATAGAGCTTGCGGAGCACATCAAAGCGGCGCTGCCTTGAGGCGCGCCGCAATCGGGCGTTAATCAAGAAGGGGCGGTATTTCTCGTAGCGCGTCATCGACGGTCGTGTGGAGCTCGAATTTAGAGTCCATTCCAGTCAAGCGGATGGGCCGAAGGGTGGTCGGCCCGCTAGCTACCACCGCGAAGTGCCGCTGCCCTTTGAGCCTTTCGCCTGTCTCGCCGAGTACCTGCAGGCCCACCGAGGCGAGAAAGTCTACCGCCGACAGATCGATGATGAGCGCCGTCGGCTCTTCGGCTAGAACGTCGTCAATTGCGCCAGCCAGGTGTGGGGCGGAGCTCAGATCTACTTCACCCGTAACCCTCAGCACGACCACACCAGCCCGACGCTCGACCGACGTGGCGATTAGATCCTCAGGCGACATTGGCCCTCGTTTCGGGTCGTCCGGGAGGGCGCTTCTTACCCTGTGCGAACCTAGCGAGCTTAACGTGTGCAACCACCGGCGACGAGGCAGACATCCTTCGCCATATTTGGGGTGGCCCGCCCGAGTCCGCGCAGGATTAAGCGACCTGACAAATGGCTATGCTCGCTGCGATGTCCCGCGAGGTGCCACCGGTTGATCGGGTTGGCGGCAGCTCCTTTGCCGTCCACCTTGCTGCTGCGCCGGAACACATCGCGACCTTCCGCCACGAGTTGAGGCACTGGCTTCAAGGCTTGACTCTTAAGCCTGCCCAAATGCACGACATATTGCTGGCCGCCGGCGAGGCCGTGACAAACGCAATTGAGCACGGAAGTCGCTCCGACGCAACCCAATCGGTTTCGGTGGAAGCGGCACTGCACCGGGAAACCGTGACAGTCGTGGTCAGTGACGGTGGCCGCTGGATCGAATCAACGAATGCTCCGCTAACGCCGACCCAGCACCGAGGCCGGGGCTTGTTCCTCATGGAAGGACTCGCTGACCGCCTCGCCATCGACGGCACGGATCACGGCACACGAGTAACCATGCACTTCGATGTGCCGGCAGCTGCTGGCCGAAGAACCGGGGCACGCCTGAGCGAGCCAAGGGAATGCTGATGCCCGTCTGCGTTGTTGCTGACCGGAACGTTGCCATCAGGGGTGACAAATTGGATGACACGCGAGCTCGGCCGGTTGAATAGCCCTCTGAGCTGCGGTTATTGAGTGGAGCTAAGGGGACTCGAACCCCTGACCCCCACACTGCCAGTGTGGTGCGCTACCAGCTGCGCCATAGCCCCAAGTCGTGCCAATCGAAGCTACACCACCTGCAACCGTCCTTCAAAACCGCAGGTCAGTCGTCCTCGTCGGCGGCCAAAGAGTCCGACAAGCCGGCGCCGGAAGCATCGACGACCCGGGTTTCCGGCCCCAGGACCCAGCCGAAGGCGGCGACCAGCAGCACAATCCCGCTGATCACAAAGCTCCACCCGTAACTGAGGTGCCCGGCGACCCACCCCACCGTAGTGGCACCGACGATCGCACCCAGATCGTGCACCATCTGCACCATCGCCACCGGGGCACCTGCACGAGCTTCGCTGCCCAGGATGTCGGCGACCGCGGCCTGCATCGGCGACATGTAGACGCCGGCCGTTGCCCCGCCGACAAAGGCCGCCGCCAGAAACCACGGCAGCGACGTGGCGAAGCCGAGCCAGATTGTCGCCACACCGGAGGCAGCGAGGCCGACGATCAGCAAGGTGCGCCGCCCCATCCGATCGGACAGGTTGCCACTGGGGATGACGGCCAGCGCATTGCCCGCCGCGAACATCCCCAGCACGAGACCGATGGTGCCGACGCTTCGGCCCATGACGTCGGTGACGAACAGCGGGACGAGCGCGACACGGAGGCCGAATGCCGTCCAACCTGTCGCCAGGTTCGCTAACAATGCCGCCCAGTAGGCGCGGACCCGCAACGCCTGGCGCATGGTCACCGTCGATCGCGTCGGCGGTCCGGATGCCGTCAGCCGCGAATTCCGCAAGCTGTAGATGAGCGCCACCGCGACCCCGAGCAGCGCGCCGCCGTAAACCACGAAGGGGGCAGCCACTCCCCATCGCGCAACCAGGCCGCCCACCGCGGGCCCACCGACCGCGCCCACCATGAAGGAAGTGGTGAACAGACCCGCGACCCGTCCCCGCGCGTCGGGCGGGCTGATGTGGATCAACAATCCAAATGCCGAAATGAAGAACATCGTCGAGCCGATACCGCTGATCAACCGGAACACCAGCAATTGCCAGTAGGTGTGGGAGAACGGGCACGCGGCGGTGGAGAGCGCCACAATCAGCACGCCGGCGATGTAGATCCGCCGCTCCCCCAGCCGCTGCACCAATACACCGCTGGGCGGGGCGAAACACATCCGGCTCAGTGAGACCGCGGTGACCAGAAACGTCACCGCGTCAATGCTCACTCCGAAAGTTCGCGCAAGGGAAGGCATCACCGGCGAGATGACGCCGTAGCCCAGCGCGACAATGACGTTCGCCCAACTGAGGATCCAGGCTTCGCGCGGCAACCGGGCGGGCCCACGACCCCTGGCGCACGGGAGTCGCAGGGAAACGGTCACCCAATGACTTTATTGACCACCTCTCGAGCGGTTTCCTGCACCTCCGTCAAATGCTCGGGCCCAAGGAAGGATTCGGCGTAGATCTTGTACACGTCCTCGGTGCCCGAGGGCCGGGCCGCGAACCACGCATTGGCCGTGGTCACCTTGAGCCCGCCCAGCGGCGCGCCGTTGCCCGGCGCGTTGGTCAGCTTCGCCGTGATCGGCTCCCCCGCCAGCTCGGTGGCCGTCACCTGCTCGGCCGACAACCGAGACAACCGGGCCTTTTGCTCCCGGTCGGCCGGCGCATCCACCCGGGCATACACCGGGGCGCCGTATTCGGCCGCCAATTCCGCGTACCGCTGCGACGGCGTCCGCCCCGTCACCGCAAGGATCTCCGAAGCCAGCAGCGCCAGGATGATGCCGTCCTTGTCGGTGGTCCACACCGACCCGTCCCGCCGCAGGAACGACGCGCCCGCGGACTCCTCGCCGCCGAAACCGATGCTCCCCCCGATCAGCCCGTCGACGAACCACTTGAATCCGACCGGCACTTCGACCAGCTGACGGCCGATGCCGGCCACCACCCGGTCGATGATCGACGAACTCACGGCGGTCTTGCCGACGGCAATGCCGTCGGGCCACGCGGGCCGGTGGGTGTAGAGGTAGTCGATGGCCACCGCCAGATAGTGGTTGGGGTTCAGCAGCCCCTCATCGGGCGTCACGATCCCGTGCCGGTCGGAGTCGGCGTCGTTGCCGGTGGCAATTTGGTAGTGGTTCCGGTTCGCAATTAGGGAGGCCATCGCATCCGGCGAGCTGCAGTCCATCCGGATCTTGCCGTCGTGATCCAGCGTCATGAACCGCCAGGTCGCGTCCACCAAGGGGTTGACCACCGTCAGATCCAGCCGGTGCCGCGAGGCGATTTCACCCCAGTAATCCACGCTGGCCCCGCCGAGCGGATCGGCGCCGATGCGCACCCCGGCTTCGCGGATCGCGTCGATGTCCACCACATTCGGCAGGTCGTCGACGTAGGCGCCCAGATAGTCGTGGCGCTGCACGGAACCCAGTGCACGTGCCCATGGCACCCGTCGTACCGCGGACATGTCATGCAGAATCTCGTTGGCGCGCTTGGCGATTGCACCAGTCGCGTCACTGTCCGCCGGGCCGCCGTGCGGCGGGTTGTACTTGAAACCGCCGTCAGGCGGCGGGTTGTGCGACGGCGTGACCACGATCCCGTCGGCGAGTCCCTCGGTGCGGCCGCGGTTGTAGGTGAGGATGGCATGGCTGATTGCCGGCGTTGGCGTGTACCGGTCGGCCGCGTCGATGAAGGCAACGACGTCGTTAGCGGCCAGCACCTCCAGCGCCGACACCCAAGCGGGCTCGGAAAGCCCGTGGGTGTCGCGGCCGATGAATAACGGACCCGTAGTGCCCTGTGCGGCCCGGTATTCCACGATCGCCTGTGTAATCGCCAGAATGTGCGCCTCGTTGAATGCCCCGTTCAGCGCCGAGCCCCGATGCCCCGACGTGCCGAACACCACCTGCTGCGCCACATCGTCGGGATCTGGCTCCACGGTGTAGTACGCCGTCACCAGATGCGGCAGGTCGACAAGGTCTTCGGGCTGGGCCGGCTGACCGGCGCGCGGGTTGGCCATGGTTACCAATTCTGCCCACATCCCCCGACCCGGTCTTAGGCTGCTAGGCGCACGGTTGGCACACGAGAGGTAAACACCAGTGGCGCGGCCCGACTATCGAGAGCTTGCAGCAATTTTCGCCGGCGGCGCGCTGGGCTCGTTGGCCAGGGCCGGCCTGGCCACCCTCGCTGTTCCCGATCCGGCACGTTGGCCCTGGCCTACGTTCGTCGTCAACATCGTGGGTGCCTTTTTGGTCGGGTACTTCACCACCCGGCTGCTGGAACGACTGCCACTGTCCAGTTACCGCCGTCCCCTGCTGGGCACCGGATTGTGCGGCGGGCTGACCACTTTCTCCACCATGCAGGTCGAGACGGTCAGGATGATCGAGCACGGCCACTGGGTGCTGGCCGCCAGCTACACGCTCGTCAGCATCGTGCTCGGCCTGCTCGCGGTCTACCTGGCCACCGCCCTGGTTCGCCGGGTGCGCATCCGATGACGACCGTTCTGGTCTGGCTGGGCGTCATGGTCATCGGCGGCGTCGGGTCGGTTGCGCGGTTTCTGGTGGACCGGTCCGTCGCCCGCCGGGTCGGCCGCGGCTTTCCATTCGGCACGCTGACGGTCAACATCACCGGCGCCGCCCTGCTCGGCTTCCTCACCAGCTTGAGTCTGCCGAAGGACGTGGCCTTGCTGGCCGGCACCGCATTCGTCGGCGCGTACACGACCTTCTCGACCTGGATGCTGGAAACCCAGCGCCTCAGCGAGGAACGGCAGTTGCTCGCGGCGTTCGCCAATATCGCAGTCAGCGTCGTCCTCGGGCTGGCGGCGGCGGTAGTGGGCCAACGAGTCGCGGGGCTGATATGAGCGAACAGAGCCTGAAGCTGACCGCATACTTCGGCGAGCGGCAGCGCGCCGTCGGCGAACCCAGGCGTTTTCTGGCCGATGGGATGCTGGACCTCTTCGGTGCCCGCGGGGTGGCCACCAGTGTGATGCTGCGGGGCATCGCCAGCTTCGGCCCCAAAGGCGATCTGCGCACCGATCAATCGCTGAGCCTCTCCGAAGACCCACCGGTCACTATCGCGGCGGTCGACGTCGAATCAAAGATCCGTCCCCTCGTCGACGAGGTCGCAGCGATGACCGGTCGCGGGATGATGACACTGGAACGAGCGCGATTGATCACCGGCGACAGCGGCACCGACGCCCTCAGCGAAATCGACAGCAGGACCGGAGACGCCGCCAAGCTGACCATCTATGTCGGCCGCCAGGTGCGAGTCGACGGTAAAGCCGCCCATTACGCCATCTGCGAACTGTTGCATCAACACTCATTCGCCGGCGCCACAGTGCTTCTCGGGGTCGACGGCACCGCATACGGTCGGCGCCAACGGGCCCGCTTCTTCGGCCGCAACGTCAATGTCCCGCAAATGATCATCGCCGTAGGGTTGCCTGCGCAGGTCTCGGCCGCGGCCACCGAACTGGCCCGATTGCTGCCCAACCCGTTGCTGACCGTCGAACGGGTGCGGCTGTGCAAACGTGACGGCGAGCTGTTCGCCCGCCCCCAGGAATTGCCTGCGACCGACCGCGAGGGCCGCACGCTGTGGCAGAAGCTGATGGTGCACACCGCCGAGGTCGGTCGCGACGAGACCCAACCGATCCACCGCGCGATCGTGCACCGGCTGATGCAATCTCAGACGGCTCGCGGCGCCACCGTGCTGCGCGGCATCTGGGGTTTCCACGGCGACCATGAACCGCACGGAGACAAGCTCTTTCAGCTCACCCGCAAGGTACCGCTGGCCACCATCATCGTCGACACACCACAGGCCATCGCCCGCAGCTTCACCGTTGTCGACGAGCTGACCGCCCACCACGGATTGGTTACCAGCGAAATGGTCCCGGCCGCAATATCACTCGACGGGTCGCAACGCACCACCGAAACACCGCTCGCCGAATACGATTACTGAATAGGGAAGTCAGCGACGCCGGAGCAGCTTCGCCAGCACGGCCGCGTGACTGATGTCGACCTGACGGGTCGAAGTGACCAAAGTGACCGACCCACGATTGGCCATGTCACGCAGTTCATCCAGCGCCGTACTGCCGGCCAGCTCCGCCTCGTAACGCGTCGCGAACTCCTCGAACAGCTCCGGTTGGTGGTGGTACCACTCCCGCAGCTCCTTCGACGGCGCGACGTCCTTGCACCAAATACCAACTCGTGGATCGTCTTTACGGATGCCCCGTGGCCAGATGCGATCGACCAGCACCCGCTGGCCCTCACCGGGATCCGGCTCGTCGTAGATCCGAGCCACCCGAACTTCAGACTCCGAACTCATTCCACCGCAGTCTAATTCACCCAAAGACCAAATTGATGTGGTCGTGGCAATAAGTCTGAATCGCCGAGTACACCGTCAATTTGGCTTCTTGCTGGCTGAAGTTGCCGGGTCCGCCGACGAGTCGGCCGATCGTCGACTGGTAGGTCGAGGGCGTCGGGTCCTGATCAAGCATCGAGCAGGTGGTGTGCGCCTGGTCGATCATCCACTGAGTGCTCACCCGACCCTGATAGTTCACGCCCGACTCGGAGAGCCACTTGGTGTAGTTGTGGTCCTGCAGAGTCATCGGATCCGCTTGAGCCACAGAGCACATCATCACTATCGGTCCGGCGAGTGAACCTACGAAAGCTGCCCTGGGCTTCATCGTCCGCCTCCTCGACGACACTGCTGCGGAGAAGACGTTACGCCGGGTTTATCAGTAGTGGTAGGTGTCCGACGGAGCCGGCGAGTGCACCTGCTCGTCTTCGAACTCCGAGGCCTCGATGCCGTACGAGCGAGCCAGATCCAGGATCTTGGTGGCGCGGGCGATGCGCGGCAGGTCCGACCCGTTGCGGATCTCTCCCCCGTCACGCTCGAACTCGGCGAAAAACTCTTTGGCCCAACCGATTTCTTCCTGGGACGGCGACAGGCCCTCGTTGACCACCGCGCACTGGTCCGGGGAAAGGCAGATCTTGCCAGTCATGCCGAACTCGACGGACACCGCCGTCGCCTCGATGAGCTTCAGCGGGTTCGAACCGATGGTCGGCCCGTCGATGGCACTGGCCAGTCCCGCGGCCTTGGCGGCGATGGTGAACCGGGACCGCGCATATGCCAACGTGGTCGGGTCTTCACCGAATCCGGTGTCGCGGCGGAAGTCGCCGATACCGAACGCCAGCCGGAAGGTGCCCTTGGCCGCCGCGATCTCGGTGATGCGCTCCAGCCCGCGGGCGGTTTCGACGAGCGCCACGATCGGCACGTTGGGTAACCGCTTGGCGGTCTCGGTGACGTGGTCCACCGATTCGACCATCGCCAACATGACCCCGCCCACCGGGGTGTCGGCCAGCTTCGCGAGGTCCTCGGCCCACCACGGCGTCCCGAAGCCGTTGATTCGCACCCAGTCGTTGTTATCGGCGGACAGCCACCGCACGACGTTGTCGCGGGCGCTGACTTTGTCTTTCGGCGCCACCGCGTCCTCAATGTCCAAGACGACGATGTCGGCACGGGAGCGGGCCGCGGCCTCGAACCGATCGGCATGGGCGCCGTTGACCAGCAGCCAGCTTCGGGCCAGGACCGGATCGAGGCGCGAGCCGATGTCGGCGGGATCCGTCGCGTCGTAGTTGGCGTGGTCATACATTGCGTGGTCGGCCGCCTCTGCATTCCGGTCGTGTCGAGCGTGTCGTCACTAACCGTAGCGGCAGGTCAAGCGACCAGGGCACCGGCCAGATCCAGCGGTTCCACCTCGACCCCCGCCAGATCCGCATTGAAGTCCGGCCCCAGCAGGTGACCGGCCTCATGCATCTGGAGTAGTGGTCCGCTGGTGAACGTAGCGAGATCCATCGACACGGGCGTCATGTCCTCCCACGGCCCGGTGGCATGCCGTCGCGCATAGGCTGCGGCCGAGAAGATCAGGTGCACGACGACCGGTTCACCATCGTGCGCCACGTAGTCATTCGACTCCACCCATGCGCCACGTAGGTCGGGGTCGACCAGCAGCCACAACTCGTTTTCGGCACGGACGCGGGCCACAAAGCGCTGGTAACGGGCGTTCAAGTCGGCTGGTAGATGCAAGGGCATGCCGTATCTTACCAATAGAAATAGTTGACAATACAAACTGTATGACGAATGTCCTGAATCGGCCTCGATGGGGTCGCCGAAGGTGGTTGGATGACCGGGTGGCAAACATCACCCGCAGTCGGACGGTGACGGCCCCACAGCAAGCAATCTGGGACATTCTGGCCGACTTCGGCGGCCTCTGTTCCTGGATGGACAGCGTCGACCATTCATGCGTGTTGCGCGCCGGTCCCGACGGCCTGCCGGTCGGCACCATAAGACGCGTGCAGATGGGGGGCAACGTGCTGGTGGAAATCATCACCGAATTCGAGCCGCCCACCACGCTGGCCTACGACATCGAGGGGTTACCGACCCGGCTCGGGAAAATTGCCAATCGCTGGACGCTGCAACCCGCGGGAGCGGCAACCCTGGTGACGCTGACCAGCACGCTCAAGATCGGCAACCGCCCGCCGGCCCGCCTGGCCGAGCGGGTGCTACTGCGCTTTGTAGCCAGGCAATCCGACGCGCTGCTGGCCGGACTCGCTCATCGATTGGAGACCACGCATGTCTGACCGCCCCGACATCGTCATCCTGATGACCGACGAGGAGCGTGCGGTGCCGCCCTACGAATCGGCCGATGTCCTCGCCTGGCGGCAGCAGGCCCTCCCCGGCCGCCGGTGGTTCGACGAACACGGCGTGAGATTCACCCGGCACTACACCGGTTCGCTGGCCTGCGTGCCAAGCCGGCCCACCATCTTCACCGGCCACTACCCCGACCTGCACGGCGTCACTCAGACCGACGGCATCGGCAAGCGCTACGACGACTCCCGGTTGCGCTGGCTGCGCGCCGGGGAGGTACCCACGCTGGGCAACTGGTTCCGAGTGGCCGGGTACGACACCCATTACGACGGCAAGTGGCACATCTCGCACGCCGATCTCGAGGATCCGGCAACGGGTGGCGCACTGGCCACCAACGACGACGACGGTGTCGTCGACCCGGCGGCGGTGCAGCGCTATCTCGACGCCGACCGCCTTGGGCCGTACGGCTTCTCCGGCTGGGTGGGCCCCGAACCTCATGGCGCCGGGAACGCCAACAGCGGCTACCGACGCGACCCGCTGATCGCCGACCGCGTGGTGGCGTGGCTCGAGGACCGCTACGCGCGGCGCCGCGCCGGGGACGCCGCCGCGATGCGCCCGTTCCTGCTGGTGGCCAGCTTCGTCAACCCGCACGACATCGTGCTGTTCCCGGCCTGGGTGCGGCGCAGCCCGGTGCAGCCGTCGCCGCTCGACCCGCCGCCGGTGCCGCCGGCCCCCACCGCCGAAGAGGACCTGTCCACGAAACCCGCCGCGCAGATCGCCTTCCGCGAGGCCTATTACTCGGGATACGGTCCGACACCGGCGATCAGCCGCACCTACAAGCGGAACGCGCAGCGCTATCGAGACCTGTACTACCGCTTACACGCCGAAGTCGATACTCCGATCGACCGGGTGCGGCGCGCCGTCACCGAAGGCGGATCGGACAACGCTGTCCTGGTGCGCACCTCCGACCACGGTGAGCTGCTCGGGGCACACGGCGGCCTGCACCAAAAGTGGTTCAACATGTACGACGAGGCCACCCGGGTGCCGTTCGTCATTGCCCGCATCGGCCGGCAGGCCACCCAGGCACGCGCCGTGACCGCGCCGACTTCGCATGTCGATCTGGTGCCGACCCTGCTCAGTGCCGCCGGCATCGACGTAGAGGCCGCGGCTGCCGACCTCGCCGAGTCGTTCTCCGAGGTGCATCCGCTTCCCGGGCGCGACCTGATGACAGTGGTGGACGGTGCCCCCGCCGACGAGACCCGCGCCGTGTATCTGATGACTCGCGACAACGTACTCGAGGGTGACACCGGGGCCTCGGCGTTGTCGCGCCAACTCGGCCGTGACGTGAATCCTCCTGCGCCGCTTCGTATCAAGCTACCGGCACACGTAGCCTCCAACTTTGAGGGACTGGTGGTGCGCGTCGACGAGAGCGATGGCGGCGCCGGCCACCTGTGGAAGCTGGTGCGCACGTTCGACGACCCGGCAACCTGGACGGAGCCCGGCGTGCGGCATCTGGCCGCGAACGGCATCGGTGGCGAGGCCTACCGCACCGATCCCATCGACGACCAGTGGGAACTGTATGACCTCACCACTGATCCCGTCGAGGCGGACAACAGGTGGTCCGACCCCGAACTGCAGGAATTGCGAACGTATTTGCGGATGCAGCTCAAGCAGGCCCGGGCGTCGTCGGTGCCCGAACGCAACCGGCCGTGGCCCTACGCCACCCGGCAACCGCCCGAGGGTAAGTCGCAAGGGGTGCTGCAGCGGGTGTTCGGGCGCTTCGGTTAGCCCGCACGCGTCAGGCCAGCGGCGCCAGCTGGGCCGCCAGCTCGTCGAGCCTGCGCAGCGTCTCATCGCGTGGCTCGCTCGGCAACTCCACCAGGAGACGCTCGACGCCCAGCGGCACATAACCGGCCAGGACATCGGTGCTCGCCTCGCCCCACTGACACACCGTCACCGGGACATCGGCGCCGGCCGTCTTGCGCAACTCGTCGAGTGGCCACGACAACAACTCAGGGGACGGGCAGATCGCGATCCAGCCGGCTCGCAGGCGGGCGATCCGCTTGAAACTGGCCGGACCGCCACCGACATACAGGGGCGGATACGGCTTGGTGACTGGCTTGGGCCAGCAATAAATCGGATCGAAATCGACGTGCTCGCCGTGGAATTCGGCTTGCTCCTTGGTCCAGATCTCGATCATGGCGAGCAACCGCTCCTCGGCCACACGGCCACGCACCGCGGGATCGACACCGTGGTTGGCGACTTCCTCGCGCAGCCAACCCACCCCCACTCCAAAGCGGAAACGACCGTGGGACACCAGATCCAGCGACGCGACCTCTTTGGCCGTGATAATGGGATCGCGTTCGGGAACCAGCGCGATCCCGGTGCCCAGCACCAGCCGCTGGGTGGCCACCGCCGCCGCGGTCAACGCCACAAAGGGATCCAGCGGCCGGTAGTACTTCCTCGGCATCTCACCGCCACCGGGGTAGGGGCTGTCGTGATTGACTGGGATATGAGTGTGTTCGGCCACGAACAGTGACTCGAACCCGCGCTCCTCGAGGGCTCGTCCCAGTTCCGCCGGCCCGATGCTCTCGTCAGTGATGAACGTCAGAACACCGAAATCCATCCCTTACTCCTCCGCGCGACTCGACGCGAATTGCTGCTTGGCGGCATAAAGAATAGAGCCGGCCGTGTGGAAGGACGTCGTGTCGCAATACGCGGGATCGATCGGCAGATTGGCCGCGCGCCGCAACATCATCGTCGCCAGCGTGCTGTTGGTGGCATAAGGAATGATCAGCACGTTCGCGCACGCGTCGCAGCTCTTGGCGCTGATGACGTGCTGATGCTTGAGCTGCCACCCTCGCCAGTTCAGATCGGGTGGGCGCTGCAGCGACGGCCAGTTGACGTCGATCCCGGTGATCTCGCCCAGCCGGTTGCTGAGCGCCAGTACCAGGTCCGGAAGCTCACCACCGATCCGATCGGTGCGCGGCCACCACGCACCGTCTATGTCCTGACCCAGGTCAGATGCCAGGCTGAGTCGGATGGGGGCGGCCCGTCGGCGGGCCACCAGCGGATAGGTCACGGCGCGGTCGGACGGGTGGGGCTCATCAGGATCGTTCCTTCCCACCGCTGACAACCAAACGGCTCACCGGCAAAGCTACGCCACCGGTCACCCGGCCGGAACGGCGAGGTGGTCGTGGCTCGATGGCATCGCACTATGCGTACTGTGGAATTAATGCCGGTTCGGCGCGCGAACCCGCAACATGAGCGAGGATAGGTGGCATGGCCATACAGGACTGGCGGGACGCTCCCGAGATCCATCCGTCGGAGATTCGGGTAGGTGACGCCATCGGTACGGTGGACGCCGAGCATTCCCGCTACATCGTGAAAATGATCAGCGGCCCCCAATCGGGCCGCAAGCGCTGGACGTTCTTTGGTCGCGACGACCGGGGACAGGACTATGCGAGCACATTCGGCGAGAACGATCTGGTGCGTAGGTTCGCCAAAGCATCCTGACGGGGTAGGCGCCGACACGATGCCGAAATTCTCGCTGCCCGACGACGCGCCATCGGGGCTGACATCCCCGGTGACCGCCAAAGTCATGAAGTACGCGTCCAAGGGGCACGTTGCGGTCTTCAAGCTCACCAATGGGCGCATCGGCAACAAATGGCGCATCGGCGCCGGCCTCCGCAAGCCCGTGCCCACGCTGCTGCTCGAACATCGGGGTCGTAAGTCGGGCCGCGAATTCACCACGCCGCTGCTGTATCTCGCCAACGGCGACGACTTCGTCATCGTCGCGTCGCAAGGCGGTATGCCCAAGAACCCGCAGTGGTACCACAACCTGGTCGCCAACCCAGACACCCGGATCCACGTGAAAGGCCGACGCAATATCGAGGTCTCGGCCCGCGTCGCCACACCCGATGAGCGCGCCGAGATGTGGCCGCGCTTGGTCGACCTCTACGCCGACTTCGCCAAGTATCAAAGCTGGACCGAACGCGAGATCCCGGTGGTCATTCTTTCCCCACGTTGACCGTCAACCGGAACAGCGCGCGCTGCAGGGTCGGCAGGATCTCGGTGATGGCGATCTCGCCGGCGGCGAACCGCGCCACCAGGCCATAGGCGAGATTCGACACGATCGGCGGCAGATCCTCTACCAGGTCGGCGTCGGCGTCGCGCAGCACCGCCATGGTGGCCGGGATGACAACGTCGAGGCCACGGTCGACCAGCCGCTGGCCTCCGGGAGCCGACCGCGCCCGGAAGTAAGCGCGAAGCATGTCCGGGTGACGTTCCCACGGCTCGAAAATGGTGCGGAAAACGCGCATGAGGCCGTCGTAGACGGATTCGTCGGGATCGTGTGTCTGTGTTGCCAAACCGGCGTACCGGTTCGCGTCCATCCAGCTCTCCAACGCGGCGAGAATCAGCGTGTCCCGGGTTGGAAAGCGCTTGTAGATGGTGGCCAACGACGTCCGTGAGCGCTTGGCCACCTCACGCAACTGCACAGCGTCGTAGCCGTCGGACTCTAGAATGCCCACCACGACATCGAGGATGGGGTCACCGACGCGGCGATCCTGATCGCCGATCGTCGCTTCGGTGCCGACCACGTGACGAACCCCTTGCCCTCGTCGAGTAACCCGGTTACCGTACCTTCTGTAACGAGGTTACTCAATGAGGAGGGCCATGGCAGGCCGGGTTGCAGGCAAGGTCGCATTCGTCACGGGCGCGGCGCGCGGGCAGGGCCGCAGTCATGCGGTGCGACTGGCGCAAGAGGGCGCCGACATCATCGCCGTCGATATCTGCCGGGGCTTCGACAACTCCCCCGCGCCGGCGGCCTCGCCCGAAGACCTTGCCGAGACCGCCGACCTCGTCAAGGGTCTGGATCGCCGCGTGGTCACCGCCGAGGTCGACGTCCGTGACTACGAGGCGCTCAAGGCTGCGGTCGACAGCGGCGTCGAGCAACTCGGCCGGCTCGACATCGTCGTGGCCAATGCCGGCATCGGCACCATCGCTCCACGCCTGGACCGGATGGACGAAGACCTGTGGCAGGAGATGATCGACGTCAACTTGAGCGGGGTGTGGAAGACGGTGAAAACCGCTGTCCCCCATCTGCTTTCGGGTGGTGGCGGTTCCATCGTGCTGACCAGCTCGGTGGCCGGGCTGAAGGCCTACACCCATACGGGGCACTACAACGCCGCCAAGCACGGCGTGGTGGGTTTGATGCGGTCGTTCGCCGTCGAGCTGGGCCCCAAAAACATCCGGGTCAACTCCGTGCACCCCACCCACGTGAACACACCACTGTTGATCAACGACATGACTTTTCGGCTGTTCCGCCCTGACCTGGAGAATCCCGGACCAGACGACCTGGCACCGATCTGTCAGACCTTCCACACGTTGCCGATCCCCTGGGTGAACGCCGAAGACATCAGCAACGCCGTGTTGTTCCTGGCCTCCGACGAGGCGCGCTACATCACCGGAGTCACGCTTCCCGTGGACGCGGGCAGCTGCCTGAAGTAAGGAAACGTCCCCGCATGACCATCGCCCCCGAGACAGACGTCTACTACGATCCCTACGACGTCAAGATCACCGCCGACCCCTACCCCACCTATGCCCGGCTGCGCGACGAGGCCCCGCTCTATTTCAACGAGCGCTACAACTTCTGGGCGATCTCCCGGCACGCTGATGTGGAAAAGGCGCTCTCCGACTGGGAGACGTTCTCCAACAGCCGAAGTGACATTCTCGAGCTCATCCAATCCAAGTTCCCGATGCCGCCCGGCGTGCTGATGTTCGAGGACCCGCCGACCCACACCATGCTGCGCGGTGTCATGTCGCGCGTCTTCACCCCGCGGCGGATGGCGGCCATCGAGGATCAGATCCGCGCCTACTGCGTGCGTTGTCTGGATCCGCTCGTCGGCTCGGACGGATTCGACATCATCGCCGAACTCGCCTCGATGATGCCGATGCGCGTGATCGGCATGCTGCTGGGCATCCCGGAGGAAGAGCAGATCGGCGTGCGCGACGCCAATGACGCCAACCTGCGCACCCGGCCCGGCACACCGATGAAAGTGGCCGACCCGGAAGCCATCGCCGATGGCCGCATCTACGCCGAGTACGTCGACTGGCGGGCCAAGAACCCCTCCGACGACCTGATGACCTCGCTGCTCAACGTCGAGTTCGAGGACGCCGACGGAGTGACGCGCAAGCTCACCCGCAAGGAGGTGCTGCACTACACGCAGGTGGTCGCCGGGGCGGGCAACGAGACGACGGGACGGCTGATCGGCTGGCTGGCCAAGGTGCTGGCCGAGCACCCCGATCAGCGCCGGGAAATCGTGCAGGACCGGTCGCTGCTGACGCGCGCGGTCGACGAAACGCTGCGCTTCGAGCCGACGGGTCCGCACGTCGGGCGCTACACGATCCGCGACTTCGCGGCCTACGGCACCACGGTGCCGGCCGGCAGTGCCGTGCTGCTGCTCTTCGGCGCAGCGAACCGGGATCCGTTGCGTTACAAGGACCCTGACACGTTCAACATCCATCGAGACAACATCTCGCACCTCACCTTCGGCAAAGGGGTGCACTATTGCCTGGGTGCGAATTTGGCCCGGTTGGAAGGCAGGGTGGCACTCGACGAGCTGCTCAACCGGTGGCCCGAGTGGGAAATCGACTATGAGAGCCTCAAGCTGGCGCCCACCTCGACGGTCCGTGGCTGGGAGCGGCTGCGAATCGTGGTGTGACCGTGTGACCGGGACGGGAATTAATCAGCCACCGCGACGGTATAAGAACGCATGAAACTCAACGATGCCGCGCGTCAGCTCATCGGTGCCGGTGCCGACGCCACCCTGGTCACCCTCAATCCCGACGGCAGTCCCCAGGTGAGCCTGGTTTGGGTCGCGCTGCAGTCGACGCCGGACGGCGACGAACTCGTCACCGCGCATCTGGCCGAACACAAGAAGGTGCGCAACGTGCGCAACGATCCGCGGGTGGCGGTGACGATCGTGTCCACGGAAGACCCCGGCGGGGCGATGCGCCCCTACCTGGCCATCAACGGCACCGCCCGAATCGTCGAGGGCGGAGCGCCCGAGCTGCTCAAGGAACTCGCTCAGACGCTGTCGGACCCGAACGTTTTTCCTCCGGCCGGCGCGCCGCCCGGATTTCTCACCCGCATCCGCATCGACAAGGTCGGCGGCATCGGGCCTTGGTCCTAGCCGCGTCCTAGCGACGAACTCAGGCGTCGGTCGGCTCGACCGCTGCCGGCCGGCGGCGGGCGGCGCCCCACAGTCCGACACCGATGCCCACCGCGGCGCCGCCCAACCCGATGGCACGCTGCGCGGGCTTCAACTGGTCATGCACGCTGAGCCCGCCCAGTAGGTCGGCCGCGTCGGCGCCGCCGGAAGCCAGGAACCAGCCGCGGGTGTTCTTGCCCCGCAGGGCCGAGACGGCGAGCAGGCCGCCGATCAGCGCGTCGCGGTAACCCATTGAGCGCAAAAGCAATTGCGCGGTCGCGGTCTGATCGTCGGGATCGCCCCAGAGCTTGTTTGCCTTGATGGGGTCCACGAGGAAGGAAATACCGGAGGCAAGCCGGATGCTGCCGGCAATGAGCGCCGCACGATCGATCGACATGGTCGGCAGCTTAGTACCGAGCACCCCGATCTCAATGGGCTTGTTACGACGGCGATTTATCGGTCTCCCCGTTGAGCGGCCGGTCGATAGGATTCCCGCGATACAGGAGCAAAAGGAGTCCAGGGATGACGTGGCAGATCGTGCTGTTTGTTCTGGGTTTGATCGTTGCCGGGGTCGCGGCGGTGTCGTGGCGGTTCGCCGGCAGTGACAAGGGCCGCGCCCGCGGCAGGCGGGTGGCACTGGGCGCGCTGGCCGCCGCGGTGCTGTTCTTCCTCTTCGGCTGCTTCACGATCGTGGGCACCCGCCAGATCGCGATCCTCACCACCTTCGGCCGGCCGACCGGCGTGAGCCTGAACAACGGTTTCCACGGCAAGTGGCCCTGGCAAATGGCGCACCAGATGGACGGGGCGGTCCAGATCGACAAGTACGTCAAGAACGGCAGCCACGATGAACGCATCATGGTGCGGTTGGGCAATCAGTCCACCGCATGGGCCGACGTCAGCATCCGCTGGCAGCTCAAGCAGCACGCCGCTCCCGAGCTCTTCCAGAGCTACAAGACTTTCGACAACGTGCGAGTCAACCTGATCGAGCGCAACCTGTCGGTGGCGCTGAACGAGGTGTTCGCCGCCTTCAACCCGCTCGACCCACGCAACTTGGAGGTGTCGCCGTTGCCGGCGCTGGCCAAGCGGGCCGCCGATATCCTGCGCCAGGACGTCGGTGGTCAGGTTGACATCTTCGACGTCAACGTGCCGACCATCCAGTACGACCAAGGCACCGAGGACAAGATCAACCAGCTCAACCAGCAGCGCGCCCAGACCTCGATCGCGGTCGAGTCCCAGCGCACCGCGGAGGCGCAGGCCAAGGCGAACGAGATCCTGTCCCGCTCGATCAGCAACGACCCCAATGTGGTGGTGCAGAACTGCATCACCGCCGCGATCAACAAGGGGATCAGCCCATTGGGCTGCTGGCCGGGCACCGCGGCGGTGCCGACTGTGCCGGTGGCCGGGCGTTAGGCATGCAGCTCCCGTTCGCCGACGCGCTGCGCGGCCGCTGGGGCGGCCGCAGGCCCCAGCTGGATCTGCTCGAGGAGGCCGAGGACCTCGAAACCGAAGCGACCGAAGCGGCCCTGGACACCGTCGACCTACCGGCCGCCGATCCGGCGGTGCTGCTGCAGAAGATGGAGAACCGGCTCGTCCGCAATCAGCTGGCCCATCCGGACGTGCTGGCCTCCGAGGAACTGCGCAGATTGCGCTACATCCTCAACTTCGCCCGGCTCGCCGACTTCGAACCCGGGGCGGCGGGTCCCGGCGGCCGCCGCGGCCGCGGGGACATCTCGGTGGGCGCAGAAGTCGGGCCGTGGCGGTCCCGGGTCATCGACGCGCTGTACGCGCCGCTGCGTGAGGAATCGGATCCGGTCAAGGCGCTGACGGCGGCGCGTGAGGTGCTGACGGGGCTGAGCGACGAGCAGGACGATCAACGATCGGTCCTAATCGAGCGCCACCGCAACGATTTCAGCGCCGCCGAACTCGACGCCGAGGTCGGCTACAAGAAGCTGGTGACGATCCTGGGCGGGGGCGGCGGCGCCGGTTTCGTCTATATCGGCGGCATGCAACGCCTGTTGGAGGCGGGCCAGCTACCCGACTACCTGATCGGCTCGTCGTTCGGTTCGATCCTGGGCAGTCTGGTGGCCCGGGAACTGCCGGTACCCATCGAGGAGTACGTCGATTGGGCCAAAACGGTGTCCTATCGGGCCATTCTGGGTCCGGAGCGGCTGCGCCGCCGCCACGGCATGGCCGGGTTGTTCGCGTTGCGCTTCGACGAGTTCGCCCACGCGCTGCTCAGCCGCGAGGACGGCGAACGGTTGCGGATGTCGGACCTGGCGATCCCGTTCGACGTCGTCATCGCCGGCGTGCGCCGGCAACCGTACGCGGCGCTGCCCTCCCGGTTCCGCCGTCCCGAACTGGCGGCGTTGCAGGGCCGGTCAGTTCCGTTCCGTCCCATCGGGATTGGGCCGCTGGTCGCGGCGCGCATGTGGCAGGTGTCGGCGTTCATCGACCTGCGCGTGGTCAAGCCGGTCGTCGTCACCGGTGACGATCCCGCGCTCGACTTCGACGTCCTGGACGCGGCATCGTTCTCGTCGGCGATCCCCGGCGTACTGCACCACGAGACCCGCGACCCGCGCATGCTGCCGCTGCTCGACGAACTGTGCGCCCAGCGGGACATTGCCGCGCTTGTCGATGGCGGTGCGGCCAGCAATGTCCCGGTCGAACTGGCCTGGAAGCGGGTCCGCGACGGCAAGCTCGGTACCCGCAATGCCTGCTACCTGGCGTTCGATTGCTTTCACCCACAATGGGATTCGCGACACCTGTGGCTGGCGCCGATCCTGCAGGCGATTCAGCTACAGATGCTGCGAAACCTGCCCTACGCCGACCATCTGGTCCGATTCGAACGGACCCTGTCGCCGATCAACCTGGCACCGTCGGCCGCCGCGATCGACCGCGCGTGCCGCTGGGGACGAAACAGCGTCGACAAGGCCATCCCGGTGACATCGGCACTGTTGCAGCCGACGTGGTGGGAAGGCGACGCCCCCGCGGCACCCAGCACAGAGCCCCAGGAACGCGCGAAGTCGGTGGCGTCGTCGATGAGTTCGGTGATGGCCGCGATCCAGGCGCCAAGCGGCCGCTTCGCCCGCTGGCGCGACCGTCGCCTGACCTGACCTGGCGCCCGCAGACTACGATGACCCACATGTCCGACCCGGAGGAATCGGGGAACCTGGCGTGGTCGCGCGGTAACGACGTACCGGCCGTCACGAATATGCCGGCCGAGGGCAATGACCGCCAGCAGTCCGCCGGCGCGCCTGCGGACATCGACCAGAGCTGGCTCACCGCTTGGAGCCGCGCCGCCGCGCTGCTGTTGACGTGCCTGGCGCTCGCGATCGTGATCGTGGTGGTCGGCTGGGTGATGGCGACCGACAACAAATCGAGCAACGCCGCGCAGCCCCCCGGCACCACCGCCGCGTCAAGCCGTGCCTCGGCAACCACGACCACCACCGTCTCTTCGACGCCCGACCAAGACAGCCGCTACATCGCGGCACTCAACGAGAAAGGCATCGAGTTCGCCAATCCCGACGTGGCCGTACACAATGGGAAAACGGTGTGCCAGAACCTCGATGCCGGCATGACCGTCCAGCAGATAACGGCGCAGTTTCAGCAGGACAGTCCCGATTTCGCCGCCCACGCCAACGATTTCGTCGCCGTGTCCGTTCGCGCCTATTGCACGCAGTACAGCAAGCTGGTCGCCGGCTTCTGATCAGTCGGTGGCCCGCCGGAAGGCACTGACCAGTTCAGCAAGAGCCTCGGCCGCGTGTGCGGGGTCCCGCGGCAGCCCGCCGCTGAACCGGATGTCGGTCGCTCCGTCAGCCACGAGCTGTGTCACAGCGTCGATGCAGGCGGCGACGTCAATCGAGCGGTCGGATGATCTCGCCAGCGCCGCGGACCCCTGCACCTGCAGATCACTCGGGTCGCCGCCGGCGTCAGCGATCGCCTTTTTCATGGCCGGCACGGCGCCTTTGAGGTCGCTGATGGCGGGTCCCCAAGGAATCCAACGTTTTCCGAACCTGCTCAGTCGTCTTGCCACCGCCGGATTGACCGTTCCACTGACCCAGATCGGGATACCTCCGGCCTGCACCGGTTTTGGCATCTGGTGAATACCGTCGAAGGACAATTCCGGCGAGTGGTAGGCCGCGCGCTGTTGGGTCCACAACGCCTCGCATACCTCGAGGGTGTGGTCGAGCAGGCGCCCGCGCCGCTCGAACGCCAAACCTGCCGCCTCGTACTCCTCGCGTTGCCAGCCGATACCCACACCCAGGTCCACCCGGCCGCCCGACAGGGCATCCAAGGTGGCCAGTTGCTTGGCCAGCACCACCGGACGTCGTAGCGCGGCCAGCAACACCCCGGTACCCAGCCGGATGCGCTGCGTGGTGGCGGCCACCGCAGTCAGGAGCACGACTGGTTCCATCCAGTGCCCGTCCGGGCCGGTCGGCTGGCGTCCTCCCGCGGTTCCACCCAATGCCGGGTCGCTGTAGGCGGCCAGGTTCTCACCGAACGCCACGTGGTCGGACACCACCACCCGGTCGACGCCGGCTGCGTCCATGGCGCGCGCGGTGTCAAGGGTCCCTTGCCAGTCCAGCTCTGGGCCGTCGCTGAAAGTGCGCAGGTACAGCGAGAGTTTCGGACGATCCGTCATGCGTCGAGCGTATCGGTCCTCAACGGACTTACCGCTATCGTGCAAGGAGCGGCGACGTGCTGCACCCCCGGGTCGAGGCAGGTATGGCGATGGATCTTGGTTTTGCCGGTGCGACAGCGGTCGTCACGGGAGGCAGTAAAGGGATGGGACTGGCCATCGCCGAGAGCTTGGGCGCTGAGGGCGCTTCGGTGGCCGTTATGGCCCGCGGCCGAGCCGCACTCGAGGCCGCCGCCGCCAAGATTCGCTCGGCCGGCGCTCCCGAGGTGCTGCCGGTCGAAGTGGACGTGTCCGACCCGCAATCGATCATCGCCGGCTTCGGCGCGGTGGCCGACCGGTGGCCTTCTCTCAATGCGCTGATCCACACCGTCGGGCCGAGCGCCGGGTCGTTCGACGATCTCGACGACGCGGGTTGGCATGCGGCGTTCGAGCTGGGCACGATGTCGGCGGTGCGGTCGATTCGGGCCGCCCTCCCCCAACTGCGGGCGGCGAATTGGGCGCGCATCGTGACGCTGTCCGCCCATTCCATCCAGCGGCAGAGTCCGCACCTGGTGGCCTACACCGCGGCCAAGTCCGCACTGTCCAGCGTCACCAAGAACCTTTCCAAAAGCCTTGGCCCCGAAGGCATTCTGGTGAACTGCGTATGTCCCGGGACAATCGTGACGGCCAGCTTCACCGAGGTGCTCAAGGATACGCTGGCGGTCGACGGCCTGGACTCGTCCGACCCGCACGACGTCATGCGCTGGGTGGAGAAGACCTTCCATCACCCCTGCGACCTCGGCCGGGCCGGACTTCCGGAGGAGATCGCTTCGGTGACAACGTATCTGGCCTCCCGTCGCAACGGGTATGTGACCGGCGCGACCGTGAACGTCGACGGCGGTTCCGACTTCATCTAGCTTTTTCTAGCCGCGTCCAACGGCCGCCCTGTTCTCCTTGCGGTAGGCCGAGCTCCGGACCACGAACCAGGTGGCCAGCGGGCGCACGAGACGGATCAGCGGCACCAGCATGCCGAATTCCCGCCGCATATCCCGCAGTTGGTCCTCAAGGCCGCGCGACTGGTACTGCAGCAGCCGTTGACTTTCTTCGGTGTCCACCCAGTCGCCGAAGAACCGAGGCGGCGTTGTCTGAACATATGCATCGGCTGGCACGGGGCCGATTCCGATCGCACCCATCAGCGTATTGGTGAATTCGTAATATGTGGTCCGGCAATTCTTTCCGCCGGCGATGTACAAGGTCTTGCCGATCGCTTCCGCACAGCCCACCGCGCGGGCGAACGCCGTACCCGCGTCGGCGGGATGGAGAAACTCGAATCGCGCGTCGGGACTGAATTCGAACATGATGCTCGGATCCTGGCTCTGCAGGTGGATGGGCGAGGCAGCCGCGAGCCGCAGGATGCTCCACTGTAGCCCCGACTGCCGGATTGCCTGCTCGCTGGCCACCTTGTGCCGGCCGTACTCGTCAGTCGGTGAGACCGGCATATCCACCCGCAGCGGCGGTTCACGGTCCTGGATGTCGCCGCACACACCAACGGACGACGCGAAGACGAGACGTTTGGCGGTGAGCGACTCTTCCATGCGCGCGATCAGGTTCCGGGTCGCGTCGAGGTTCACCTTCTGGGCCAGCGCGGGCGATCGTTCCGAGGCGGGCGGAATGATGGCCGCCAGGTGGATCACTGCATCCACGTCCTGCAACGCTTGCCCAACCGATTCGTCAGACGTGATATCGCCCCACACGAAGCGCACCCGGGGCCCGAAGGAGGAGGCCAGTTTTCGGGCTCGCCGTGACGGAAGATCGAACGCGACCACGTCGTGGCCTTCGAGCAGCAGCGCCTCGAGCGTCGAAAGGCCGATATTGCCAAGCGCACCCGTCAACAACACTCTCATGCTTCACCCTCGGATCGGTTTCGGTGCGGCGAGTTCGCGCAGCGAACCCAGGAATAGCTCATCCATTCGCGGACTCAGATCGGACAGGGTCGGGGCGCCGGCGTAGCCGGCCGAGCCGAAAACCCGTTGCAGCGCGCGGGTGTCGGCAGTAGGGCCGATGGAAAGACACAGGCAGGCGATGCCATCGCCGCGCAGCTCCGACAGTGCCGTGGCGGTGTCGGCTTCGGCGTAGCGGCCTTCGTAACCGTCGTCGTACGGGTAACCATCCGTGAGCACGACGAGCAGCCTGTTCGGGGTGCCGGCCTCGGTCTTGAGAATCTCGCCCGCACCCCGGATCCCGGCCCCGAGCCGGGTATAGCCGGACGGCTGAAGCTGATTGAGCCGGGCTCGTCCCAGAGCGCCGAATCGTTGTCCGAAGGTCTTGATTGCCGGCAGGTGAACGGCGTGCCTGCCATGGGAGCGGAAGGCGTAGACCGCCACGCGATCCCCGAGTTCTTCTAGCGTCGCGGCCAGCGTAGCGGCCGCCGCGCGTTGGTGGTCGTGGACGGCCAGACCTTCCGAATCGGTGTCGGTGGCCGACCCCGAAGCATCGAGCAGGATCAGGACGCCGAGATTGCGCTCGAGCTTGCGGCGGTCTAGATACACGTTTTCGGGCGGTGAATAGCCGGAGCGCAGATCCACGAAGAGGTCCGTCAGCGCCTCGACGTCGAGCTCGTCGCCATCGGGTCGGGCGCGCAATAGCTTGGGGCCAAGGCCGATCCGGGACAAGCGCCGACGGAGCACGTCGTCGTGCGTGATTCCGGCGGCCGTAACGTCGGCCGCCGCCGTCAGCGGGAACGCGATGACCCGGCACCAATGGTCCCGGTAGCGCCGGCGGTGCGCGTCCCATTCCGGATGCCAGGCCCCGCCCACGCCGACTGCAGCACCGGGTCTGCCGTCGTCGGTGAAGTGGATACGGGTGGGCAATGGCCGGGCCTCGGGACCGGCCGTGTCGGCCCGCCGCACGGCCCGCGCTCGCAATTCCGCACCAGCGGCACCCTGCCCGGCGGAGCGCGAACTGCCGAACAGCTTGCGAAAGTAATCCGACAGCGCCTGTGAGCCGGAAAGCGGGTTCTCGAACAATCTCAGGATCCTGCTCGAGCCCGACCGATCCCCGTCACCAGAGTCGTCGACCTCTGGCATATCGGTTGGCCGGAACTGTAATTGCAGTTCTTGGTCGGTCGCTCTACCTCCGGACGTCGGGGCCGACGCGAGCAGACGCGCGGGTTTGATCACACCGAACCACGGAGGTGGATCGGCGACCTCGGCTCGTCCCCGCGCGACTTGCAGCGATTCGGCCGCCGTTGCCGTGCGTGGACCGACAACCGATATCAGCCCGGCGGCGAGTGGAAGACGTTGAGCGAGTTGGTCGATCACCCGTTGGCCTTCGACGGCAAGATAACGCCGCGCGACCAACGGACGGGTCCGCAATGACTTGACCAGGCTGTGGTCCAGACTTCCCGCACCCAGCAGTGCACTCTGCAACAGCATCTCGCGGCGCTGTTGCGCTACGCCGCCGCCAGCCGAGACAAAGATGACCTGCCCGTCCGTGTGCGCGGCCTGGCCGGTCGGTGACTCTGCAACCTCGACCGCTCTGCCCGCGACGTGGCTGGCCAATAGCCGAAAGATGTTGGGGTCGAGGGCTGTCACGGTTGCGGCAGTGCGGCATCCACGAGTTCACCGAGTGCATGCACCACATCCCGGTCGTCGGAGAGGACCTGAACGATCGCCGCGTGGACCGCACTGCGCAGGCTCAGACCTTCGGCGACGAGGCCGCCGGCCAGGATCAACATCCGGGTGGACGCCACTTCCCGCAGCGGTGAACCATCGAGATTTCTGATCGCGTTGCCCAGGTTGACCAGCAGACGCGCTGTCTCCCGGTCGATTCCGGCTTCATGGGCAACGACTTCGGTCTCGGTCTCGGCCGGAGGAAATTCCAGCTCGATCGCGATGAAGCGCTGGCGGGTCGACTCCTTGAGGTTCTTCAGGACACTCTGATAGCCAGGGTTATAGGAGATCACCAATTGGAATCCGGGGGCCGCGGACAGTGTGGTGCCGAGCCGATCCACCGGGAGCTCGCGACGGTGATCGGCCAAGGGATGGATCACGACGGTCGTGTCCTGCCGCGCCTCCACCACCTCGTCCAAATAGAAGATCGCGCCCGTCCGGACCGCACGGGTCAACGGCCCGTCCACCCAGACCGTCTCGCCACCCTTGAGCAGAAACCGCCCTACGAGGTCCGCCGACGTCATGTCCTCGTGTCCGGCAACGGTGATCAAATCGCGCCCGAGGCGGTGGGCCATCGCCTCAACGAAGCGAGTTTTCCCACATCCGGTGGGACCCTTCAACAACACCGGCAAGCCCCGGCGTGCGGCAGCGCGGAACACCTCCACCTCGTCACCGACCGACCGGTAGAACGGGGACTCCGATGCCGAGTGCAGCGTCTGCGGTCGGCTCTCGGTCAGCACTTCAGTTCCCCCGCTTGAACGGAACGATGGTCGGCAGGGTGACGCCCGGTGGAAGGACGAAGCGGCCCTGTGGATCGATGTGGCCGGAGTTCCTGCCCGGGATCGGCAGCGCCGGGTCGGGACAGAGCCGGTCGGTCCCGTCCCCACAGATGCCCATCGTGAAGTAGGAGCGCTCCAACAAATCCTTCGGCCAGGACTCAGCGTGCAGTGCGAACCATTGCGCGGGGATGTTGTAACAGACGAAGAAGAACATGCTGCACGCCGCGAAAATGGCGAGGAACCGGGTGATTTGCTGTTTGGCGAACCCGCCCTGGATGTGTTCGGCTCCCCGCTCGACGAAGGTGCGACCACGATCGTCAGTGAAGTAGCGCAGCGCGCACAGACCCGCCTGCACGCCTCCCCACATGAGTCCTTCATAGACCGGCCACTGGTAGTAGGTGCCGGCGTTGATCGAGAGTGCCTTGATGGCACCGGGATAAGTGAAGAGTCCCATCGGCATCAGGAACAAGCCCTCGATGACAAAGTCAAAGAAGAAGGTCCAGACGATCAGGACGCCAATCAGCTTGACATTGCTGATGTTCGGCCAACGCACCTTGGCCCGCCGCATGACCCAGCAGCCGAGCATCGTGCAGAGCAGCACCCCGAATGAGTAACCCGGCGCATTCATGAGGATGGGTTCGGCCATCATGCGGCCCGGCTCGCCGAAGGAGACCCAACCGGGAATGTCCTGCACCCAGGAACCGCGGTTCCACATCCAGGTGTTGTAGGTGCTCCAGGTGTTGAAGTAATTCAGCAGGGGGTCCTGGAAGAACAGCAGGCCGCAGGCCACCAGCAGCATGCCGTCCAGCGTGATTCGCCGCTCCCGGCGCCACGGTCGAATGATGAAGTGCCACAGGCTAAGTGGTAGCCCGACGATGATCACCCCGGTCCATGTGACCAGGATCGCTTTCATGTACATGGGCGGATCGCTGGGCCCAGTGGGCACTCGCTCGAAGTTGGGCCCGGTGATCCACCGGATCCACACATAGAGCTGGAAGGCCAGAATGGCACCACCGATGATCGCCCATATCCGGACGGGCTTCGGTGACGGCTGCACCTGCCCGCTGGACAGCGCATCGATGCTCGACAAGCTACTCATCACGCGTCTCCCTCCCGATGGTCGCGGTACCGCGCCGGCTCCGGGCCAGTAGCCGCGACGGCTGCTAATATACCAATCGGTATCTCAGTAACCAACTGTTCGCCAGGATTCTGTGGCAGAATTTCGCACATGGTAGAGCGGTGGACGCGGGAACGGCGCCTTGAGCACACCCGGTCGCTGCTGCTTGACGCCGCCGAAGAGGTCTTCGCCGAAAAGGGTTTCATGGCAGCCTCTCTCGATGACATCGCCCACGCCGCCGGCTACACCAAAGGTGCCATCTACAAGCACTTCGCCACCAAGGAAGACCTGTTCCTGGCCGTCAACGACCGGTACTGGCGCCGTTACTTCGACAACTTCGCCGAGGTGATGTCGACGGCGACACAGATCGGGGCGCGGGAGTTGGACGAGATCGCCGACCGCTGGCGGCAATTAGGCCGCGACCGAGGCGCTGCGCACGCCGCCCTGGGCCACGAATTCACGCTCTATCTGCTGCGCAACCCCGACGCTCGGGAACGGGTGGCCGCAAAGCGCACGGAAGTCGTTGACGCGCTTGCAACATTCATCATCAAGGGGCTCGAGCGACTGGGCGGGGGCCTACTGATCCCGCCGCTGACCTTCGCTCACATACTCGTCGCGACCACCAATTCCATCGAACTGGTAAGCCAACTCGATGATGCCGACCTGTACCGGCCGATCCTGGAACTGTATATGTCGGTCATCAAACTGCCGTCCGCTTCAAAGCGTTGACGGCCTCGCCGGCTCAGCGCCCCGGGTCAAAGGGAATCGTTCTGGGCAGCGTCGCGCCCGGCGGCAGGACCAGCTTTCCGTCCGTGTCGATGTAGCCGGACCGCTTGGTCGGCATCGGCACAACGGGATTCGGGCAGGGCCGATCGGTCCCGTCGCCGCAGGTGCCGCCGATGAAGTAGGAACGCCGCTGCACATCCTCGGGCCACGGGTCGGCATGCATGCCCATCCATTGCGCGGGAACGTTGTAGAAGATGAAGAAGCAGGCGCTGACGCCGCCAAAGATTGCCAGGAAGCGGACGAACTGCTGGCGCACCACCCCGCCAGGAGCACTGTCCAGTCCCCGCTCGACGACCGTGCGGCCGCGGTCATCGGTGAAATAGCGCAGGCAACACAGCGCCGCCTGAACGCCTCCCCACATCAACCCTTCGTAGACCGGCCACTGGTAGTAATGGCCGGCGTTGAGCGAAACCGCCCGGATAGCACCGGGATACGTGTAGAACCCGATCGGCAGCAGGATGCAACCCTCCATCACCAGGTCCAGCAAAAAGGTGCAGGCGTAGGTCACCGCGATCAACCGAAGATTGCTGACGCCGGGCCACCGCGCCTTGATCCTGCGCATTACCCAGCACCCGACGATCGTGATCAGCAGCACGCCGTAGGCATAACCCGGGGCATTGGTCAACAACGGCTCGGCAACCTGCCGGCCGGGCTCCTCCGGCGAGACCCAACCCGGGATGTGCGAGGACCACGAACCGCGGTTGAACAACCAGGTGTTGTAGGTACACCAGGTGTTGAGGTAGTTCAACAGCGGGTCCTGGAAAAACATCAAGCCCATTGAAAGGACCAACATCCCGTCCAGCGTTATCCGTCGCTCGCGTCGCCACGGCCGGACGAAGAACCACCACACGGCGAACGGCAGACCGACCCAGAGGATGATCGCGTTGGTCAGCAGTGGCACCTTCATGTACAGCGGCGGATCGCTCGGCCCGGCGGGGACTTGCTGGAAGTAGGGCCCGGTGATCCAGCGGAGCCACACATACACCTGGAGGGTCAGCACCGCGCCACCGACCATGGCCCAGATCCGGACCGCTTTGACCGAGGACTGAGCCCGACCACGCTCGGGGACCGCGCTGAGCGATTCGGTGACGGTGGTTGCGCTCTCGACCGGCCCACTCATGGCTAACGTCCCCTCTGTACGCATGGCAATCACGCGAATATACCAGTGAGTATCTAAACGACGGGCAAGAATCTATAGTCCGGGCCGGACGGCCGGTTAACCTCGTGCATGCTGAAGATCGGTGTTCAGATCCATCCGCAGAACACCACGATGGCCGCGCTGCGCACGGCGTGGCAGGGCGTTGACGACATCGGCGTCGACAGCCTGTGGACCTGGGATCACTTCTTTCCGCCGTTGTACGGATCCCCTGATGAGGCGCACTACGAGGGCTGGCAGATCCTCGCCGCGATGGCCGTCACCACCGCCAAGGTCAACCAGATCGGCATGCTGGTGACCGGTTGCGGCTACCGCAATCCGGACTTGTTGGCCGACATGGCCCGTACCCTCGATCACCTCTCGGGAGGACGAGCCGTGTTGGGCATCGGATCGGGGTGGATGGACAAGGACGAAGCCGAATACGGCTACCCGGTGCGCAGCCCCGCGCAACGACTCGACGCCCTGGCCGAGGCGCTGCCGCGCATTCGGCGCCGCATCGGCTTACTGCAGCCGGGCCCCATCGGACCACTGCCGATCCTGATCGGCGGCAACGGTGAACGGCGCACCCTTCGGCTGGTGGCCGAGCATGCCGATATGTGGAACGGCTACGGCGACGCCGAGACCATCCGCGCCAAGAATCGGGTCATCGACCGGTGGTGTGCGGAGATCGGCAGGGACCCCGGCGAGATCGAACGGACGGTCTGGATTGAGCGGGTTGACCCAGAACTCGTCGAATCCCTGGCTGCAGCGGGAGCCGACCACCTGATCCTGGGCCTGCGGGCGCCCTACGACCTGCAGCCGGTGGAGCGCCTGGCGGCGGCCCGCGGCGTTTAGCCCCGGTTAGCAGGGGTATGCGATTGCCAGCGGCGCACAGCCCCGCGCGCCCTTCAGACTCCGCCACTTATGGAGGTGTATTCGGCATGTCCGAAATGATCGTTGAGACCCCCGATGAAGTTGTCAGCTTCCTCAAAGCCCAGCATGACCTGATCGAGGACATGTTCGACGAGGTGTTGCACGCCTCCGACCCGCAAGCCCGCGAGAAACCGTTCATCGAATTGCGCCAACTGCTCGCCGTGCACGAGACGGCCGAGGAAATGGTGGTGCACCCGAGGCTGCGCCGGGAAGCCGACGACGGCGATGCGATCGTCGAGGCGCTGCTGCACGAAGAGCACGAAGCCAAGGCGTTGTTGTCGAACATCGAGAACTTGGACGTCACGTCCCAGGAGTTCATCACCGAGCTGGCCAAGCTGCGCGACGCCGTGCTGGCCCACGCCGAACATGAGGAGCTCGAAGAGTTCCCCAAGTTGCAGAAGGAAGTGAACACCGACGACCTCAAGCGCATGGCGGCCGCGGTCAAAGCCGCCGAGGCCATCGCGCCGACCCGACCGCACCCGGGTGTGGAATCGGCGAAGCTCAACCTCGCCGTCGGGCCGTTCGCCTCGATGCTCGACCGCGCCCGTGACCTGATCAAGCAAGCAATCGGCTAGGAGCATTGATGAGTTCTCCCGAACCGCGCGAAGACCAGGACCCGGCCGCACAGGCAGCCGAAACCGCCGACGATGACAGCGTCGTCTCGCCGCCGGCATACCCCGCGTACTCCGTCCCTCCGCCGGAGGGGCTTGCGGGGAACGAAGACGGCTGAGCAAACCTGGATACCCTGGATCAAGTGAGCGTCACACCCGATATTGCCGTCGCCCTGCAGGATCGTTTTTCGCGTGAGCTGCCGGAGATGGCGGTGCCGTGGAAAGCCGAGGTACCGCCGGATCCGCGCCTGCTGGTGCTCAACGAGCCCTTAGCCGCCGAACTCGGCTTGAACCCCGAATGGTTGCGCAGCGGCGACGGATTGCGCTTCCTGGTGGGCAACCTGGTGCCCGACGGGGCCGCGCCGGTGGCGCAGGCTTACGCCGGTCACCAGTTCGGCGGTTACGTGCCACGACTCGGAGACGGGCGAGCCCTGCTGCTCGGTGAGGTGGCAGATACTCACGGACGGCTGCGCGACATCCACCTGAAGGGTTCGGGCCGTACGCCGTTCGCCCGCGCCGGCGACGGCCTGGCCGCGGTGGGACCGATGCTGCGCGAGTACATCATCAGCGAGGCGATGCACGCGCTGGGAGTGCCCACCACGCGATCCCTTGCGGTGGTCGCCACCGGACAACCGGTCGAGCGGGACACGGTCCTGCCGGGTGCGTTGCTGGTCCGCGTCGCGAGCAGTCACCTGCGCGTCGGTAGCTTCCAATATGCTTCCGCGACAAGGGATGTCGAGTTGCTGCGGCGGCTCGCCGACCATGCCATCGCACGCCACCACCCGCACGCCGCCGATGCCGAACGTCCTTACGTCGCACTGTTCGAAAGTGTCGTGGCAGCCCAGGCGTCGCTGGTGGCGAAATGGATGCTCATCGGGTTCGTGCACGGTGTGATGAACACCGACAACGTGACGATCTCCGGCGAGAGCATCGACTACGGACCGTGCGCGTTCATGGAGGCCTACGACCCCGACACCGTCTTCAGTTCGATCGACCACTGGGGGCGTTACGCCTACGGCAACCAGCCCACCATCGCCCAATGGAACCTGGCTCGTTTCGCCGAGGCGTTGCTCCCGTTGCTCTCCGAGGACCCCAATGAGGGAGTTATGTTGGCGGAGAACGCGTTCGGCGGCTTCCAGCACTATCACACCGCGTGGCAGTCGGGGATGGCCGCCAAGCTGGGCCTGGCCACCGAGGATGCCACGCCGCTGATCGACGACCTGCTCACCCTCCTGCAGGAGAGCCACGTCGACTACACCTCGTTCTTCCGTCACCTCGGCGACGCGGCACGTGGTGACACCGAAGCGGCGCGCGGACGCTTCGTCGACCCGGCACGCTTCGACGACTGGGCGAAGCGCTGGATGGCGCTGGGTCCCGATGCCGCGTTGATGGATCGGGTCAATCCGATCTACATTCCACGCAATCATCTCGTCGAGGAAGCGCTGGCCGCCGCGACGGCGGACGACCTCGAGCCGCTGAATCGGCTGCTCGACGCCGTCACCGCCCCGTACACCCCGCGGCCGGGGCTCGAGCGCTACGCGGCACCGGCGCCGGTGGATTTCGGCATCTACCGGACCTTCTGCGGCACCTAGTCAAAATGGTCGGCGTGTACCGCGCACCGCTGCGTTCCCGCAGCGACGACGTGGATCCGCGTGCCACCCTGGAGCACGCCCGCCGGAAAGGCTTGTGCGGCTTTGGGCAACGGGTGCGCACGCCCGCCGAACGGGACCGTCTCGAACGCCGCGTGGGTCGCTTCGCCGAGGTGCCAGACTTCTCGTTCGTGTGGACCCGCGACCCGGATGGGTTGTATTGGCTCGGCCGTATCGTCGGCCCATATTTCTATGACGACGACGATCGCGCGGCCGCGGTCGACCTGGTGCACGTGCGGCGGTGCGACTGGCTGCCCGAGCCGCTGCTGGAACCAGAGGTGCCCGCCGCGGTCGTCGCCACCTACGGCCGCGGCGGCCGCAACTTCCAGCAGACCCATCACCCGTCGGTCAGTCAACAGACACAACGAATCTGGGACGCTACTCGGTCGGATCGGTAGTTCTCAAGACGGTGCTCGCAATGTTGCGGGCGCTGGCGGCCGCGGGGTAGCCGGCGTAGCCGGCGGCGTGGTAAATCACCTCTTCGACCTCTTCGGCGGTGAGGCCGTTGCGCAGCGCGATCGGGAAATGAACCTTGAGTTCCTCGCCGGCGCGCAGGGCGATCAGCACGCCCAAGGTGACCAGGCTGCGGGATCGCCGGTCCAGGCCCGGTCGGGTCCACAGCGCGCCGAAGACGTGGTCGAGCGCGAGGTCACCCAGTTCGTCAGCGAAACCACCGCCCCGGGTCGATGTCAGGTCGTCCGGCATCAGGCCCGGCAACATTTCGCGAAAGACGTTGAGCCCCTGTGTTCTCAGGTCGGACAAGGTAGTGCCTTTCTATGCGTTGGGTTCGCGGGAGATCTGGTAGTCGATGAACGCATCCCAGTCGTCGACGCGGCGGCGCAACAGCTCACGCACGCTTGGATGCGAGGTCACGAAGAAGCGATTCGCCAGGATCGCCTCAACCACAAGCTCGCCGACCGTCGCGGCATCGAGCAACTCGAAATCGCCGGGCAGTCGCATGGGCGCACCCGAGCCGAAACTGGGGACGTCGCGGGCGATGTTTGTCAGCACCGGGCCCGGACACAACAAGGTGACCCCGATGTTCTTGGGCCGCAGATAGATCGCGAGGGCCTCGCTGATCTGCACAATGGCAGCCTTGGTCGCCGCGTAGGGCATCCGGTCGTAGGAATAGGTGTACAGGCCGGCCAATGAGGACGTGTTGACGATGTGCCCCTCGGCCTGGCCCAGCAGCACCGGCAGGAACGCGCTGTTGCTGCGGATGACGGACATGAGGTTGATGTCGATGATCCGCTGCCACTCCGCCATCGGAATATCCTCGGGCAGACCGTTGGTGAGCACACCGACGTTGTTCATCACGATGTCCACCCGGCCGAATGTCTCGATTGTCCAGTCGCGCAACGCTTCGAAGGTATCGGGGACGGCTACGTCGGCCGCATAGCAGACCGCCGTCATCCCGTTGCCGGTGATGTCGGCGGCGACATCCGCGTTCGCGTCGCGGTCGACAGCAACCACCGAGACCCCTCTCCGGGACAGCGCACGAGCGGTGGCCAGTCCGATCCCGCTGGCGGCGCCGGTAATGACCGCGACCTTGCCCTGCAGCGTTCGCATCGGTTCGGCCCCCACCTACTTCTCGACCAGGACCTCACCCTCGAGTCCATCAGGATCACGGAAGAACACGCTGCGCACGGTGCCGAAATCGTTCACGGTGCCGTCACTGGCGCCCTGCTCGACCAGCCTTCGCCGTATCGTCTCGAAACTCTGGGCCGACGCCGCCTGCAGACCGAAGTGGTCGAGCCGTCCCCGTCCCCACATCGGTGTCTGACGGTCGGGCTCGTGATTGCCTTCGATGGTCACCACATTGAGCTCCGTGTGGGGCCCGATGCGGATCATTGTCATCGTCTCGTCGCCCTTCTCGCCGTGCGGCTTGGTCGGGCCGACCTCAGCCTCGAAAACCTCGGTGTAAAACACCCGTAACCGGTCGATGTCCTTGGCGATAAGCGCGATGTGGTTGATCCCGTTCAGTAGCACGGCCGCTCCTTCGGTTTCAGCTTGCCGACGAGGAATGGCGGCGCCGCAGAGATTGCACCAGGTGCACGATGGTTACCACCACGGCGCCGACAATCGACCCGACGACCGCCGACAGGCCGGTGTTGACCAGCCAGCCCAGCACGCCGCCGACCGCACCGCCGGCGTGATGCACCCACAGCTCGGCATGATGCACCCAGCCATAGGGGGTGTGCCACCCGACGTGTTCGCTTCCCGTGAGCAGGATGTGACCGCCCACCCAGAGCATTGCGGCGGTCCCGACCACCGAGAGCACGGAGAGCAGTTTGGGCATCCCGGCCACCAGGCCGCGTCCGATCGTCCTGGCCCATCGGGAAGATGTCTGGGTGAGGCGCAGCCCGACGTCGTCCATCTTGACGATTGCGCCGACCACGCCATAGACCGCGACCGTGATCACCAGCGCGACGATGATCAGGATTACCAGCCGCGGCACGAAACCCAGTTTGGCAACCTCGTTGAGCGCGATCACCATGATCTCGGCAGACAGGATGAAGTCCGTCCGGATCGCCCCGCTCACCATGTGATTCTCGCTCTCCGGTCCGGCGTCGTCATGCTCGTGACCGGTCAGGCTGCTCCAAACCTTCTCGGCCCCTTCGTAACACAGGTACGTCGCCCCGAGCATCAGGATCGGACTGAGCAGCCAGGGCGCGAACTGACTGAGCAGCATCGCGCCGGGCAGGATGAACAGCAGCTTGTTGCGCAAGGATCCGAGGCCGATGCGCTTGATGATCGGCAATTCGCGCTCGGCGGAGATCCCTTCGACGAATTGGGGCGTCACCGCGGTGTCGTCGATGACCACCCCGGCGGCCTTCGCCGTCGCCCGTCCGGCCGCACCGCCGATGTCGTCCAGCGACGCCGCGGTCAGCCGCGCGAACAGCGCGACATCGTCGAGGAGTGCGAACAGACCCGCACTCATCGCGTCTGCTCCATGGCGCTGAAGATTACCGGGATTACCACCGATCGGCCCATCACGCCGGCCTGCTGCCGATTTCCAGACCGGCCAGCGTAGAGGTGCCTTCGAAGATGGTGCGGCCCCATTCCCGGACCTGCAGGTGCAGGGTCCCGGCCAGGTGTTCGTAATCGGTGTCGATGTTGCGGCGCTCGGCCGGCAACGGCACCGGCAGCACATGCGGTCCGGCTGACGTGCCCCGCCCGTCGAGTTCTACGCGATAACGCGCGGTGCGTGCGACGATGTGCCATCGCTGCAAGTCGCAGCTGGACGCCACCAGAGCCGGCGGAGTAAGTCGCAGCACTCGATCGCCAAGCCGCACAACGACTCCCGTCACATCGCGTTTCAACGGCCCCAACTCGAGCTGGCCGCCGGAGAAGGCCACTGATACATCGGCATCACCGAAATCGTGGGCCTGTCCCCACCACCAGCGCAACGGAAAGCCGGCTCCCCAGTTGCGTTCGCAATACAGCGTGGCATCGGTGAAGGCCCACTCTTGATTTCGGTGCGTCACCGTCCCGGACGCTTTACCGCCCAGTCGGTACGGATGCCAGTACTGGTTCAAGAAGGGCACGGAAGAGAACACGCCGCCACCGCCGAAGGGTTTCGGCCACTCGTACGGCTCGTGGAAGGTCAGGTCGACTCCGGTGTCACCGAGGATGATCTTCAGCCGCTCCCGGCTCGCGTCGATGAAGTCTCCGCCCGAGTCGGCTTGCACCGAGAACTGCCGTCGGTCGGCCCGCACGCCGTCGACCACCGCCGACTGCACCACCCCACCGGGGTGCAATGCGATCGCCGCGGTCGACCAGTCCCCGGCGGGGTGCCGATTAGCGCTGCACAGGGCGACCACCACACGTCCCTCGGCTGGATCAGAGAGCCGCCAGAACCAGCCCTCCATCTCGGTGCCATGGGACGGGACGGGATCCCCGAACGGGACGTCGGCGCCGCTGCGCCGATACAACGAGACCAGCTTCGGGATGACCCCGGCATTTGCCACCGAACCGACGACCTTCACACCTCATTTGGTACCCGCCGCCTCCGGGGATGAACCCGTGCGCTCACTCACTCGCCGCTGGCCGCCGATTCGGCGAGGTAGGCGACGATGGCATTGGTCAGCCCACGACGCGCCTCGTCGAGATCGGCGTAACTACCCAACTGGCGTTCCGAGACCAGGCCGCGCATCGCACCCGGGATGAGGGTGGCGACCTCGTGCACCCGCTGCGGGTCGACCCGCAGGTCGGCGAACGCATTCTGACAGGTGGCGTGCCAGCCCTGCCCCCACGACCGCAGCTCGGCCGCGGTGCGCGGGTACAACCGGTCGAGTTCGCTGGGCTCGCGCGGCAATGCCGCCCGTAGGTTCTCGATCGCCCGCGAATCGGGGGCGGTCAGACCGTCGTAGAGCGTGTCGATGATTTCCGACACCCTGGCGCGCAGCGACGCTCCGGTGTCGGGGTTGGCGAACAGGTTGGCCCGACGCTGCGCGGTGTGGTGCAGTACGGCCGCCCAGAACCCGTCGGCATCGCCGAACTGGTACTGCACAGTCCCCCAGGTCACGCCGATCTGTTTGGCGATGCGGTTGGCCGACACGGCGCCCGGGTCCCCGGAGGCAAGCGCCGTCACCGCCGCTTGCAGCATGGCCTCGCGGGTGGCCAGGCCACGCCGGTTGGCCCTACGTCCCGCGCTGTCAGCCACCGCCATTGGCGCATCGTAGCGCGAAAATCCACGTTTCGTTGACTCCTTTATGAATCTTTCATAGAGTGCTTGATGATCAGACAGAGAGGACCGGCGGATGGCCAAGCCCCCTTTGTCGATGAAGCCAACCGGGTGGTTCCAGGTGGCATGGTCCGACGAGATCGGCATCGGCGAAGTCCACACCATGAAGTATTTCGATCAGGAGATGGTCGCTTGGCGGGCCGCCTCGGGTCAGCTCACCGTAATGAATGCCTACTGCGAGCATCTGGGTGCGCACCTGGGCTACGGCGGGACAGTGGTGGGCGAGGCTCTGCAATGCCCTTTCCACGGCTGGCAATGGAGTCAGGAGGGACGCAACGTCTGCATCCCCTACCAGGACCGGCCGAATCGTGGCCGGCGGGTCCGCACCTACCCGGTGGTGGAACGCAACGAGTCGGTCTACATCTGGCATGACATTGAAGGCCGCGCACCGTTTTTCGATGCCCCCGATGTGTTTGCCAGCTTCGCCGACGGCAGCGGTCCCGCGGACTACTACCCGCAACAGCGACTGTTCCGGCAGGACCTGGAGCTACACCCGCAGTACGTGCTGGAAAACGGGGTCGACTTCGCCCACTTCAAATACGTGCACAGCACGCCGATCGTGCCGATATTCACCCGGCACGACTTCGGCGAGCCGGTCTCCTATGTGGATTTCACCATCACCTTCGAGGGCGATGATCGGCAGCGCATCGAAGACGTCAAGAGCGGTGTAGAAGCCATCAACGGCGGCCTTGGCGTCGCCGTGACCAAGAGCTGGGGGATGGTGGACAACCGCACCATTTCGGCGGTCACTCCCGTCGACGAAGCCACGTCCGACGTCCGATTCATGGTCTACATCGGCCGCGTCCCCGGCCGCGACGACGAGCGCGCTGAAGCCAAGGCGCGCATGTTCGGGGACGAGGTGATCCGGCAGTTCGTCCAGGATGTGCACATCTGGTCACACCAGCGCTACTCCGATCCACCCGCGCTCGCAACGGCGGAATACGAGGGATTCACCGCAATTCGCAACTGGGCCAAGCAGTTCTATCCCGACGGCAAGCACTCGACTCGACCCCTGGAAAGGGCCACCACATGACGATCAAAGTCTTTCAGGTTGCCACCGGCAATGTCGGCACGGAGATGATCAAGCGCATCGCCGATCATCCCGACCTGGAACTGATTGGCGTGCATTGCTATTCGCCGGAGAAGATCGGAAAGGACGTCGGTGAGTTAGTCGGCCTGCCGCCCAACGGCGTCACCGCAACCGGCAGCATTGATGAGATCATCGATGCGCGGCCTGATGTACTGACTTTTCACGGCGTGTTCCCCGACGAGGATCTGTACGTCAAAGTCCTCGAAGCCGGGATCAACATTGTCACTACCGCCGACTGGATCACCGGCTGGCACCGTGACCGCAACCACCCACACCATTCCGGCAAGCCGGTCACCCAACTGCTGGCCGAAGCGTGCGCGAAGGGCGGGTCCACGTTCTACGGCACCGGCATGAACCCCGGGGTCAATCAGATTCTGGGCGTGGTGTGTTCGGCCGACGTCGCCGAGATCGAGAACGTCACCACCATCGAGTCGGTCGATGTGTCGTGCCACCACTCCAAGGACACCTGGATCGAGGTCGGTTACGGGCTTCCCGTCGACCACCCCGACATACCGGGCAAATTGGAGAAGTACACCCGTGTCTTCGCCGACAGCGTTTTGATGATGGCCGATTGCTTCGACATCAAACTCGACGAGGTGAAGTTCGACTACGAATTGGGCGCCTGCACCAAGGATGTCGACCTTGGCTGGTACACGCTGCCCAAGGGTTCGCTGGGCGGCAACTACATCAAATATCAGGGCATGGTGGCAGGCGTGCCGCGGGTGGAGACGCATCTGGAATGGCAGATGACGCCGCACACCGACCCGCACTGGGATATCAAGGGCTGCTACATCACTCAGATCAAGGGCGACCCGTGCATCTATAACAAGCACATGATTTTCCCCAAGCCCGGCGTCGACCTGTCAAATCCCGACAACTTCGCCTCGATCGGCATGACGGTCACCGGGCTGCCCGCGCTGAACTCGATCAAGTCGGTCCTCGCCGCTCCCCCGGGACTGATCACCAGTGCGGACCTGCCGCTGCGCGGATTCGCCGGCCGCTTCAAGATCTAGGGAACGGTCAGTCCTGGGTCTCGACGACCAGTACCTCGGTGTTGGCTCGGCGTGACACCGTGCGGGGCACGGACCCGACGACCCGCCCGACCAGCGACTTGTTTCCGACGTCGCCCACCACCAGCAGGTCGGCGTCGACGTCTTCCGCGAGTTGCAGCAGGGCGTCGACCGGCGAACCTTCAACGGCACGCTCCTCCACCTCGGTGGCACCGGCGTCGCGCGCCCGCGAGGCGGCCTTGCGCAGCATCTCATACACCGGGGCGTTGCCCTCATTCCGGTATTTCTCGTTGCGATGCTGGTCGGGATCGGGCCCGGCGCGTCCATGGTCGGAGTCGGTGAACGCCGACGCGACGATCAGCTTGGCACCCGATTCGGCAGCGATCGCCGCCGCGCGGTCGACCGCGCGGAACGACGTGTCCGATCCGTCGGTGCCCACCACCACGACCTGGTATTTGCCCATCTGAACCTCCCGAGGTGTCCAGGATTGACTAACCGCTGGCCACGCTTTTGAAACTACGAACCGTCCAGGGCCAGGATCAGTTTGCCGGTGTTGTCGCCACGAAAAAGCGCGAGCAATGCGTCAGGGAAGTCACCGACATCGCCGTGGACGACCTGCTCGTGCGAACGCAGTTCCCCGCTGCGCAGCCAATCCGCCAGCCGCACAACGGCTTCGCCGTAGCGATCGGCGTAATCGAAGATGACGAAACCGGTCATGGACGCCCGAGCAACCAGCAACTGCATGTAGTTGGCGGGGCCGCGCAACTCGTCGGTGGCGTTGTATTGCGAAATGGCCCCGCAGACGACGACGCGGGCCCCGCGCGCCAGGCGCGCCAGGGCGGCTTCCAGCGTCGCTCCCCCGACATTGTCGAAGAAAACATCAATACCGTTGGGCGCGTGCACCTTCAGTTGCCGGCGCAGATCACCCGCCCGGTAGTCGATCGCAGCGTCGAACCCGAGTTCTTCGACCAGCCAGCGGCACTTGTCCGGACCGCCGGCGATGCCGACCACCCGGCAACCGTGGATCCGCGCTATCTGTCCCGCGATGCTGCCGACCGAACCGGCAGCCCCCGAGACCACGACCGTTTGTCCCGGCTGCGGCCGGCCGACATCAAGGAGTCCGAAATAGGCCGTCAGGCCGCTGATTCCCAGTGCACCGAGATGCACCGGCGCGGGCGCCAGCGTAGTGTCCACCGGCGTCACATCCCGGCCGTCGGAGATCGCGTAACGCTGGACTCCGAATGTGCCGTACACCTCGTCGCCGACGGCGAACTGCGGGTGTCGCGAATCGATTACGCGTCCAATGGCGCCCGCGCGCATCACCTCGCCGATCTCGACCGGCGGCACGTAGGACCGTCCGGCGTTCATCCAGGTACGCATCGCCGGGTCGACAGAAAGGTATTCGACCCGCACCAGGAACTGGCCATCGGAAACGGTCCCGACCGGTTCTTCATCGATCTGCCAATCGGAGACCTTGGGCAGTCCGACGGGGCGGCTGGCCAGCCGGCATACGGTGTTGGTGCGTGTCACGATCGGTCTCCTTCGGCGAGTGCGGCAAGGGTCGCCCGGCCACCCGGGTCTTCGGCGGTAGAGGGCACCACGGCGAGGCAGTCGGCGCCCGCTTCCCGGTAGGCACGCAAGCGCGCGCCGATGCGCTCCGCGGAACCCAACGCGCCCACGCTGTCGAGCAGTTCGACGGGGATCTCGGCCGCCAGCGCACGCCGCGGGGCGCCGGCTCGCGCCCTGGCCACCAAATGACCGAAGCCGAGCGCGGCGAACATCTCCCCATACCCGGGTGGGGCGAGGTACACGGCCACCTGACCGGCCAGTTGAGCGTGCGCGGCGGCGCCCGGATCGACGGCCACCGGCACCCATACCGTCAGCCGAGGCGGCGGGCGGTCGGTCGCGGCATCGTCGAGCAGGCTACGCACCTCGGCCACCCGGGCGGGTGAAGCGAGGTTGAGCACCACCTCGTCGGCATGCCGGGCCGCCAGCCGGAGCATCCCGGAACCGAAGGCGCCCAGAGCAATCCGGGTTTGTGGACTCGGCCTGCGCAACCGGAAGCCGTGGCTTTCGACGTGCCGACCGGAGTAGTCGACCCGCACGCCATCCAGCATCGGCCGTAGGCATTCGATCGTTTCACGCATGACGGTGACGTGGTGAGCCCAGGGACGGTGGTGCCAGCCGGCCACAATCACCGGACTCGAGGCGCCCAACGCGATGTCGACCCGGCTGCCGGTCAGCGAGGCGACGGTACTGACCCCCAGCGCAAGCGTTACCGGGCCGCGCACCCCGACGGCCAACGGTCCGATCTTGAGCGCCAGCCCAGGGGCCTGCAGCCCGATCGCGGTCGCCAGCGCGAACGCGTCGTAGGTCGCCATCTCGCCGATCCAGAGCGCATCGAACCCAGTCCGCGCCGCCGTGAGCGCGATCTGTACAGCCTCCTCATCGGGCCGGTCGAGCCAAAACGGGAGGACGACTTCGATCGCTGTCACAGCATCGTGACGTCGGCGGGCTGGCCGAGCAGGACCCGACCGGGCAGCTCACGCGATGCCTCGTTGACTTGGAAGTGGGCGGTGGCGGTGAACGCGTCGCGGAATCGGCGCTGCAGCGGGGAATCGTCGTAGATAGCACTACTGCCCGCAAGGTCATACAGGGTGCGCACCACGTCGGCCGATGTACGCGCCGCATGGGTCGCGGCCAGCCGGAGGCGGTTGCGCAAATCCACTGGCACCGGCTCGGATTCGTGACTGGCCTGCCAGGCGGTGTCGATCGCCTCGTAATACAGCGCGCGCGCCGCGCTCAACGACGACTCAGCCGTCGCCGCCGCCGCCTGCGTGGCCGGGCGTTCGGCCAAGGTCCGCGTGGACCCGAGTCCCTTTTTGCCGGCGGCCAATTCGGTGAAGTCGTCGATAGCCGCGCGGGCATTGCCCAGCGTGGCCGCACCGATCGACAGCGCGAAGAACCCGAACACCGGGAACCGGTACAGCGGCCGGTCCAGTACAGGACCGTCGAACAACGAGAACACCCGATCGGACGGGACGAAAAGCTCATCGGCGACGGTGTCGTGGCTGCCGGTGCCGCGCAAACCCAACGTGTGCCAGTTGTCGAGTACCCGCAGCTGGTCCTTGGGCAGCGCGACGACCGACGGGACGCGCCCGTCGTCGACGAAACAGCCGGCGAAAAGTACGTCCGCGTGCGTGATTCCGCTACAGAACGGCCACCGCCCGGAGACGACCACGCCGCCGTCAACGGATCGCGCCTTGCCCCGCGGTGCCCACACCCCGGCGGCGACGCCCCTTCCGCCGCCGAACATCTCGTCGCGGACGGCGGGTGGCAAATACGCGACCAGCAGGGCGCTGGTGATCGCGATCGACACGCACCAACCCGCCGCGGCATCACCGCGGGCGATCGCTTCCGCGCACCGCAGTGCGATCGGTGGCTCCAGCTCGAGTGCGTCGACCTCGCGCGGCATGGTCGCGCGCAGCAGACCGGCGTCGTTGAGGCGATCGACGAGGTCCGGCGCGAGCCTGCGTTCGCGTTCGGTCTGCGCCGACACCTCCCGAGCCGAGAGTGCGATTTTCTCGGCGACAACTTCGAAATCAGGGTGGCTCATCAGCGGCTCCCGGTAGCGGTGACGGTTCAATTACGTTACCACGTGCGGTTCAGTATTGAAACCGGTACAGTTAGTGAACTATGTCGGCCGCCGATCTGTCCCACCGCTTCCAGGGCGAATCCGTTGGCCGCGCTTTGGAGTTGGTCGGCGAGCGCTGGACGCTGCTGATCCTGCGTGAGGCGTTCTTCGGTGTGCAGCGTTTTGGCCAGCTGGCGCGCAATCTCAATATCCCGCGGCCCACGCTGTCGACACGGCTGCGGATGCTGGTGGACGTAGGCCTCTTGGACCGGGTGCCCTATTCGCAGGATCCCGAGCGTTACGAATACCGCCTCACCGACGCGGGCCGCGAGCTCTTCGGGGCGATCGTCGTGCTGATGCACTGGGGAGACCGGCATCTACCCCTGCCGGGTGGGCCACCAATTGTGTTGCGCCACAATCATTGCGGCGAGATCGCTGACCCGCGCCTGGTTTGCGCCCACTGCGAGCAGGAGATCACCGCGCGCAACGTGACGCCCGAGGCAGGGCCGGGTCTTCGGGAGTAGTGCCGGTCAAGGCGCCGGGCAGGCGTCCGCGATCGGGATCGAAGCCGGCCAGAAGGCTGTCGTCAGCCCGAATGCCGCGATGTCGGCGCCCGTGGGCATCACCACCGACAGCCGCGCCTCGATCCGCTCCACCTGCGCGGTGTGTAAAACGGCCCAGACGAAACCAATGGTCAGGTAGGGAACCGCCAGCCACAGCGCCAGCTCGATCAGGGCTGCGACACTGAGCTGGTGGCCCAGTACTCGGCGCAGCCGATCCATCGCGGTCATAAGTCAGATCAGCGGACGGCCCCGCCGCACCCGGCTGCGCACATCCGCGAGCAGGACGTGGCTGCCGCCCTGGCGAACGAAGGGCGGCAGGAAGCGGTTGACGAAAGCTACTAGCAGGAACAGGTATTCGAAGCGGCGTTGCTTCGCCTTGCTCCAGGAGACGCCGAGTGCGTCCCGAAAGACCGGCGCCAGGAAGCCGACGGTCAAGAACTTCAGCAATCGATGGAACGGCAGCCGCAGCAGTGGATTGATCATGCGGAGGTCGATCAGCTCCATCAGATAGTTTCCGACGACCTCGCCCACCTCGACCTGTCGGCATGCCTCGATCCAGTAGTCGTCGAAGGCTTTTCGGGTCGGCGGCCACTGGTCTTCCCGGACTTGCAGGGTGGTGCCCAGTGTCCAGGCGGAGCGGTAGAACTGTTCGGCCTGCTCGTCGTTCATCGGCCCGCGCAATAGCTGATAGGTGTCTTCCAACCCGACGAACAGGCAAGCGGCCACCCACATCTGCAGGTCTCGATCGAATGCGTTGTAGCGGACCGGACTTTCCGGCGTCGACTTCACGTGCCGGTGCGCCCCGTCGACGGCCGCCCGGAAGGCGGTGCGATCCTTCGGCGACCCGAAGACCGCTACGGCCAGATACTGAAACGTGGTCCGCGCCCGCTTCCAGGGATGCTTCAACAGATTGCCGGAGTCGACCTTCGACTCCACCACCCCATAGCCCACACCCGGCCGGGACAACTGCATGATCACATTTGCCGCGCCGGCAGCGAACGCCCAGAAATCCATCGCCTCGCGAATATCGACCGGGGCATCGGTCCAGCGGGCCGTCCGCCGGGTGACGCGGATGCGGGCGTCCTCGAGGGACAGCGTGGCGCGCACGACAGACGGACTATCTGGAACAGACATTCACAGAGCCCGCAGTCCCAAGCGCCATGCCATGCCTGAAATGTAACCCTATCAGGCAGTGTGTGGGTCGTATCTGACGACAAAGGAACATAGATTTTCTGGAATATCGGTTAACATATTGGTACTCGATTTCATCCCGGACGCACTCTCCACGAGGGCCGAAGATGCTTACCAGGCTGCGCGACCTGCTCGATTACAAGATGACCATTGCCGAGTGGCTGGGGCTGGCCGTCATCCTCGGCATCCCGTATTTCCTGGTGGGACTGGTGTGGTCGTCGACGCACACCGAGCACTTGCAACGCCTGCACGGCGCCGACCTGGTGGTGTCCTTCCTGGGTTCGATCGTGTCCTGGCCGGTCCTGCTGTTTTCGAATGTCTGCATGACCTGAGGCGCGCCGTCAGCCGCGCAGGTGCGTGATCTGGATGAGGTTGCCGCAGGTGTCGTCGAGCACGGCCGTGGTCACCGGTCCCATGTCGGCGGGCGGCTGGGTGAATAGCACTCCGAGCCCGCTCAGCCGCTGATACTCCGCGTGCACATCGTCGACTTCGAAGGATGTGAACGGGATGCCGTCGGCGATCAACGCCTCCTTGAACGGCTTGGCCGCCGGATGCTGGTCGGGCTCGAGGACCAATTCGGTGCCGTCCGGATCCTCTGGGGACACCACGGTGATCCATCGATGTTCGCCCATCGGCACGTCGTGCTTCTGCTTGAAACCGAGGATTTCGGTGTAGAACCGCAGCGCTTTGTCCTGGTCGTCGACCAGCACACTGGTGAGATGGATTCTCATGGTGTTCCCTTCCCCGTTCAGCCACCGGGCAACGATCGGCTCGAGCGGCGCGGTGTTGATGTAGTGGAACTTGTATCGGCCTTCGCGGCGCACCTCGACCAGGCCGGCGTCCTCAAGAACGTCCAGATGCTGCGAGATTGCCTGCCGAGATGAGCTCATGCCGTGCTTCGTCGTCAGGCGCGCGCAGATCTCGAACAGCGTCTGCCCGGTTCGGTCGGTCAGTTCGTCCAGGATGGTGCGACGCGTGGGGTCGGCCAAGGCCTTGAAGACGTCCCCCACCCAGTCGACGTTATGCAAGCAGCCACTTGCCTGTCAACAGCTCACTGCGGATGGCCCGCCAAATACTCGGCGACGGGAATTCGCTCGGACGCGGCGTATCCGACCGGCAGCAGCACGTCCCCCGACGTGGTGAGGTAGTAGACATCCCACCGGTGATAGCCGGCGAAGGCGGCCGGGTCGGCGCCGATCGCGGCGGCGTAGTCATTGACCGCGCCGACGTAGTGGCTCGAGTGGTTGTAGCTGTAGATGGCGCCATCGCGATTGCCCGCGAAGCCGTTGGCCGCGAGCATGCGACCGGCCGCCATGATGCTGTCCCGCGGGGAGTGGATGTCGCCGCCCCCGCCGTAGCTGGCAAACGTCGACGGCAGGAATTGCATGGGTCCCTGCGCGCCGGCATTGCTCACCCCGGAGATGCGTCCGAAGTCGGTCTCGACCATGTTGATTGCCGCCAGGTAGTTCCAGCCGACTCCGGTGGCCGCTTCGGCCTCGCGGTAGTAGCCGAGCAATTCGTTGAGCGGTGCCGGCGGGTCGATTCGCCAGGCCGGCAGGGTCGACCTCGCCTCCGGCCCGTTCAACGCCATCAGGTGATGGCGCGCATCGACGTTGAGGTCATAGATGCCCACGAGAGACGCCGGAATGATCGGCCGCACGGTCGGCTCCCACTCGGGGTGGCGGCCGATGGCGCGGTACGCCGCCTGCTCGCGGAGCGCGGCGGCCTGCAGCACCGCCTCCGATGACGACGGATCCCGTAATGCCTGCTCGTCGGCCACCAGGTCGCGGGCCAGCTGCGCGGGGTCGGCCGACAGCGCCGGTTGTGCGGCCGATTCTCCGTAGCCCACCAGGGCCGACATGACCACCGCGGCGAACAGCGCTGCACCGCAACGCAGCATGCGCGAACGGATCTTGAGAACGTCCATGGCGTCGACCTCGAGGCTGGTATGTGGGTGTTAGCCCTACATCTTGTCCGCTCGCGAGTGATTGGCCAAGCCGCCGGCCTAGCGGCCTACGAGGGGGAGCGTGTCACCACGCGGGTTGCGGGTCCAGCATCGCGGGCTGGCTGCCCTGCCATTGGTAACGGACGGTGGTGACGGGTCCCGGGCATGCCGTGCACACCTCCCGGCCGTCCTTGTAGTCGAGGGCGACGATTTCGTCGGTGGTCTTTGCCTTGTTCAGCGTGGTGAACGGGTAGGCCTTCGAGGTCGCGACCCCGACGAAGCTGCCCTTGTGGAACAGCAGCGCGAGATCCGGCGAACTTCCGGTGGCACCGACCACAGTGATGATGACGGTCGACAGCGTGGCGCACGGGTTGTAGTTGCTGCTCGGATCGAAGCTGTGGGTGTTCAGGTCCCACGCCCCGTTGCCTGGTAGCACGGGTATTTGTTTGATCGCTGCTCCGATTTCCGGCGCCGTGAGGTTCACTCCACAAGTCGTGGGTTCGGCCTGCGCGGGCGCGGCCAACGGACTCAACGCGCAGAGGACGGCGATGAGCGCGGATAAGACAACTACTCGCATCGAACACTGCCTCCTGGTTGGCTGCATCCATCGTGGCGCGGTGTCATCCCCGCTAGAAGGAATGCTGCGAAGTTGTGTCGAAGAAGTGACCTGTGCGGTGCGCTTGGACGGCCCGCGGCTTAGTGTCCGCCGTGCTTGGGCTGGTTCGGGACGCCAGGGAACAACTGCTCGGTCGAGCCCGACGTCACCCAGCCGCCCAGCTTTGTGACCAGATGCGGCGCGAAGACCGCGCCGTACAGCAGATTTCCGATCAGGATGACGGCCAGGATGGACAGCGCGGCCGATTGGGCGGGGGTCTTCGACAGCTTGTCGGCCCACATCTTGATGACATTGCGGCCCTGGGCGTCGGTTCGGCCGAGCAGGTAGGTGAAGACCATCATCTGCACGCCCAGCGCGATCGAGTCATAGATCGGGTATTGGTGCTTGGTTCCCTCGAAGACCGCAAGTCCGGGGATCACGTAGCCGTAGTAGAAGACGCCGAGCCGGGCGCCGATGAATGCGTTGAACAGGAAGGCCCAGCAGAATCCCACAATGAAGCCGGCGCTGAGCAGCGTGATCGGCCGCCGCCACCCGAACCTCGCGCTCAGCCGTCGTCCGAGCGCGGCCCCGATCACCGCGGGCAGGACGAAATAGCCGATGTAGCCGAGGGGGACGGACGACGGTAGCCCGCCCCAGGTCATGTTCAACGGCCACCAGGACGGCATCCGGGGTAGCGCGGGTGGAAATTGGGCGTACATGGCCCAGTCGTACGGCGCCTCGATCCACGAGAACGAGATCGCCGAGATACACAGCAGAAGCAGCGGGTGCAGCCGGCGGCCGCGGATACTCAGGTACAGACCGAGCGCGGTGAACACGATGCCGCTGCCCCAGCCGAAGATGACCGCCGCCGTCAGCAGCGGCGTCAGCTCGGTGTTCATCGGTCCCGCTCTTCGGCCGCGCCGCCGCGCGCTTCGGGGTCGAAATACAGGACCGTGCCGAAGATCAGGGCGATTAACCCGAACAGGGTGCCGAGCATGATGACCGCGCCCACGACGATTCCCTTCGACAGCGACACCAACTTTGAATAGTGCACACTATTCAAACTGACGGGTCAAGATGGCTATCGTGAATGCCGTGCGCCAGCCGTCCCGCCGGCCCCGCGGTGAACCGCGCAGGCTGCTGCTCGACGCGGCACGTTCGCTGTTCGCCCGCCAGGACTACCGCACCACGACGACTCGCGAAATCGCCGAGGCGGCCGGGGTTTCCGAATACCTGCTGTTTCGGAACTTCGGCTCGAAGGCCGGACTGTTCCGGGAAGCCCTCGTCCTTCCGTTCACGAACTTCGTCGACGAGTTCGGGCGGACCTGGCAGTCGGTCGTCCCGGAGGAGACCGACGAAGAAGAACTGGCCCGGCAGTTCGTCGGTCGGCTTTACGACGTGATGGTCGAACACCGCGGCCTGCTGCTGACACTTGCGGCCGCCGAATCGTTCAGCGAGGCGGAGATGACCGACGCCGGCATCGCCGACATCCGGCGTGCCATCGGGGTGCTCGGCCGAATCAGCGCCGAGGGCATGCAATTGCGCGGATTACGCTCGAGCCAACCGGACCTGCCCGCGCACTCCACTGTCGCCACCATCGTGGGCATGGTGGCGCTGCGCTCGACGTTCTTCGGCGAGCAACCGCCTTCGCGCGACGTGATCGTCGACGAACTGGTGCAAGCGACTCTGCACGGATTCCTGCATCGCCAATAGCGAGTCCCGGCTCAGTGCAACGGTTCTTCGCCAGCGATTACCGTGCGATGCATGAGGCGGCCACTGTCCGCGGCATACGGCAGCGCCCGGTGCATCGTCCCGGTGTTGTCCCACACGAGCAGGTCGCCGACCTGCCACTCGTGCCGGTAGACATAGCGCGGTTGGGTGGCCCAATCACGAAGGCGCGCAAGCAGTGCGCGACTCTCCTCTACCGAGAGGCCGAGCACGTAATCCGCGGTCGCGCCGAGCAGCAGCGATTTGCGGCCGGACCGGTGCGTCCAGACCAAAGGGCACGACTTCGTCGGAGACTTCTGCCAGAAACAAATCTCCTCATAGCTCATTTCGGGACGTACGTAATACTGTGACCGCTCGGCGCTATGGACCACCCGAAGGTCGGCGATGACCGCCTTGTCGGCATCGGGCAGATCCTCGTATGCGGCGTAGGTGTTGCAGAATTCAGTTTGTCCGCCGGAATCGGACAGCTGGATCGCGCGAAGCACGGTGGCGAGATTGGGGTAGGGCTGCAGTGAGCCGTCGAAATGCCAGAACATCGAACCCTTGAGGTACTCGGCGCGCTGGTTCACCCGCTGGTCGAGTGAGATCTTATAGATCCCCTCCTGGCCCTCATTCTGCACAATGCTGCCAAGGGATTTGGCAATGGCTACCTGCTGCTCATCGCTGATCTGCAGACCGCGGAAGAAGATCACTCCGCGCTGCCCCAACGTGGCCCGGATGGCCTCAGCCTCGCTGCCACTGAGCAACGTCTGCAGGTCTGTCTTGATCTCGCTGCCGATCAGCGGTGTGCGATCAATGATTTCCAGCCGGGTGGTGGACAGTCCCATGATCAGCACAGCCTGGTGAGGATGGTGTTCGCCGAATGCTTGACCCGCGGTTGGCGCCACAACTCGACCGCCAACGACACGGTGATCAGGGAGTACAACAAGTTGCGTAGGTTCGCCACGTCCTCGGGCAACGGTTCGGCATAGTCGAATTTGTCGATATAGGCGACCGCCTCTTCGGCGTGTGGGAATACCTCGTCGTAAAACGCCTGGATCTCGGCCATCGAACTGTTGACGCGTTTCACGTAGCGCTGGTGCCCGTCCTCGATGGCCCACTCCGCGACCAGGTGTTCGAGAGCGGAAAAGTCCTGTGGCAGCGCGGCGTTCATTGGTTCACCTCTGCCAGGGCCCGCTCGCCGGCCGCCACGTGATCGCTGACCACCTTGTGCAGGTGGCGCAACAGGATCTCCTCGTCGTTCATCGTGAAGTGCGTGAGCACGCCGCTATTGAGCATCGCCTGCAGGCCTTCCGACGGGCTGGCGTCTTCCAGGATGATGTCGTTGAGATAGGTCACCGTCAGCTCCTGACCCAGCCGCTCCTTATGCGTCTTGGGTGGCGGGTAGAACATCTCGGCCTCGAAGATGTGCGAGTGCGGACCGGTCGGCCAGTGGGTGTGCGTGCTGAAGCCGGACGAGCCGAAGATCAGCACGAAGTTCGGGAAGAACTGGAACGAGTCAAAGCCGTACTTCTCCGAGCGGGTCGGGTTCAGGCCCGCCGGCATCGGGCCACGATCGGTTCGCTTGGTCCACGGGCCCGCGGCGCTTGCTTCCATCACGCATTCGATTGGCTTGGAATACGGCGTTTTCTGCGACGGCTCCCCCGAGAACGAGAACATCCGGTGCGGACCCTTCAGCTGATAGGCCAACGCATCGGTGAATGGGTTCGGCTGATCGAACGCCTCTCTGGCCTCGGCGGTGAGAGCGCCGAATGAGGCGGCATGCAGGTACGGGCCGTGGTAGCTCTCGGCGAAGCCGTCGAGGAAGATTTTCCAGTTGCACTGCAACTCCACCGTGAACCGGTATACCTGGTGCGGACCGGCGAAGGGGTAACCCTCGATGCCGTGGGCCAACTCGCCGAGGTAGGAGCGCAGCGACTCGGTGTTGTGCGGGTCGAGGTTGATGAAAATGAAGCCTTCCCATACCTCGCATTGGATGCCGGGCACCCGGCAGCTGTCCGCATCGAAGTCCAGCAGCAGGTCCTTGCGGGTGGCGGCATGCAGTGAGCCGTCCAGGTTGTACCGCCAGCCGTGAAAACGGCAGTACAGCAAGGGCGCTCGGCCCTGCACTTCCTGGAACGGATCGTCTCGCCACAGCAACTTGTTGCCGCGGTGCGGACAGATGTTGTGCAAAGCGCGGATGACGTCATCCTTGCCGCGCACGATGATGACCGAGGTATTGAGGAACCTGAGTTCGCGGGTGAAATAACTGCCGGCGCGCGGCACCCGTTCCACGCGTCCGACGTAGAGCCAGGTCTTCTTGAACACATGCTCGCGTTCCTTGTCGTAGAACTCCCGCGACACGCAGTCTTCCAGCGACACTTGGCCACGGCCCAGCTCCGGGTAGGCGTCGGTCCAGTGCCCGCTCGCCGGTTTGCTCAATACATCGCGACCCATGAGGCCCGCCTCCTCTCGGCCCCGATCCCCACTCCCGGCCGAAGTTAGCACTTGACCAGGTGCGCAAATAGGTCTTCACTTGCAACACCCTGTTGCATTTTTGGAACGCCACCATGGAACAAAACCTGCCGTTCGACCTCGACGCCCTGCTGGTATTCGGCAAGGTGGTCGAGTGCCGGAGCCTGTCCAGAGCTGCGACGCTGTTGGGCATGCCCAAGTCGACCGTTAGCCGCAAGCTCAGCAAGCTGGAGGCCGACCTCGGTATCAAGCTGCTCCGGAAGAACACCCATCAGCTCTCGGTCACCGATCTCGGCGAGAAGATCTACAGCCACGGCGTCAACATCCTTGCCGAGGCCAACGGGGTGCGCGCACTGGTGGAGGAAAGCAAGCAAGAGCCGCACGGTGAGCTGCGCGTGGCGATACCGGTGTTCGTCGGCATCGACTATGCCTCGCGGGTCGGCGCCGCCTTCCTGCGGCGTTATCCGAATTCGCGTTTGGATATCCGCTTGGTGGACAACGTCGTTCACCCCGTGCACGACGGGTTCGACGTCGTCTTCGGCACCGGTCCGTTGCCGGATTCGACCCTGATCGCCCGAAAGGTGTTCAGCCTGCAGCTATTTCTGTGTGCATCGGCCAATTTTGTCCGGGAGCTCTCCGAACCCCTCACCGCTCCCGCGCAGCTGAAATCCGTGCCCTTCATCGACTGCGGTGTCTGCGAAGGGTCCGGCAAACTCACGCTGGCCAAGCACAAGCGGCGCTATGAGCTGACCCCGCTGGTTCGGGCCCGCGCCAACAACTTTCAGGTCGGCAAACAGTACATCCTGCAGGACCTGGGCGTCGGCGCGATGCCCAACCAGATCATCGTCACGGCCGAGCTGCGCGACGGAAGCATCGTCCCGGTGCTTGCGGACTGGAGCCTGACCCGAATGGACGTGTACATGATCCATCCATTCCAGCTGTCCTTCTCGACGTTGATCAGCGCGTTCTACGAGACGGCGCGCGACATCATCACCGAGAACTCCGCGCGGGCCTGACCCACTAGAGCTCCGGAATGATCGAGGCGAGAAACTCCTGCGTCCGTCGCCGCGACCGGGCGCGCGCCGACACGTCGTCACCGAGCGGGACTATGCGAGCCGCCAGGTCGGTAACACCGGCCTGCTGGTAGCGGCGTAACCGGCCGAGGATCGCCGCCTCGTCCCCGGCGGCCATGGTGTCGCCGACATCTCTGGCATCGCCATGTTCAAGCAGGCGAACGTAATTCGGCGAAAAGTCCGCGTGACCGAGGACCTCGCTGGCGTAGCCGCGCGCCTTTTCCGCCTCGCGGTTGGCGCAGAGGGCCACGGGAACCCCGGCCACGATCCGCGGCTCGGGACCCCCGGCGGCTGCGGCGACGATGCGTGGCACCACATGGTCCTGGATGGCTCGCTCGTCGGCCATCCATAGGATGGTGCCGGCCGTGCGCTCGCCGGCGATGCGCAGCATCCTCGGCCCCAAAGCCGCCAATAGGACCGGCATCTCGTGGGCGTCGGTGACATCGATGGTGGAGTGAACGCGGTAGCTTTCATTCTCCGCATGGACCGAACCGACTCCGGCGAACGCCGCCTGCAGTATTTCGAGATAGTCACTGACCAACTGCGCGGGCCGGTCGTAGGGCAATCCCAATTGTCCCGTGACGATCCAGTGATGGGACGGACCGATGCCGAGGGTGAACCTGCCGCCGCACGCTACCTGGGTGGTGAGCGCCTGCTGGGCCATGATCATCGGGTGGCGCGTCTGGATCGGCACGACTGCCGTCGCCAATTCGATGCGGGTGGTCGCCTGGCCCAGCACGGTGAGGGCGGTCATCGCGTCCAGATAACCCGGCACCTGTGGCATCCAAAACGAGTGGAAACCGGCGCCTTCGGCCCGGGTCGCATCGTCGATCAGCCCGGCCAGCCGATCCGACCGGGAGCGCTCCTTGTCGGAGCCGACCATCACACCAACGCGCACAAGCACCACCGGTTACGGCACATAGCGATCCCACTCGTAAGGCACGACAACGTGAAACGGTGCGGCCAACAGCACTTCGGTGCCCGATGCACGCCAGCCGGCCTCGAGCGCCGGACGCAGGCGCTCGGCAGTGGCCACCGGGTCGCTGTCCAGGAAGCAATAGCTGATCCACTGGCCGGGTCGTTGCACCGTCGCCGCGGACCAGACGCCCGCCACCCCCTCGACATCGGCCAGCTCGTCGCTCGGTGCGGCGCCCCGTTCGATCAGCAGGAAGACTCCCCGCAGCGGTAACCACGGCAGCACGTCAGCGCCGACCTTGACCCGCGGGGCGGCGATTTTGCGCTCTACTTCGTACACACCCCGCTGCACCGGGGGCAGTAACGGCATCATCCGGCCGGCATCCCGCAACGCCCTGCCTAGCTCGGTGAATGCCTCGAGCCCGCCAGGTTCGGTGAAGAAGTACGTCATTACATGGTCGACCGGATCGAGCGGGTCTCGGCTCGCCACTCGAGCCGACCGGCATTCGGGTGTGGACACCAGTCGCAGTGAAGCACGCAGGCTCGGCAGGCGGTACTGCTCGGGACGGTGATCCAGCGAGTGCCACCGCAGATAGTCCGCGTCAGCGCCGTCCGGATGACGGGTCGCCATGGACACGAACAAGGTGCTGACGTCGCCATCGCCGGCGGCAAGGACGTCGGCGGCCTGGTCGGTGGGCGTGCCAGGCAGCGTCATGGCCCCGCGCCCGACGCGATCCCTATTGCTGGTCGTCTGCTGGGTCGTCGCGATCTTCCGGCGAACACGAGGGAAGCTTATGCAGTGCGTCGGGATCCGGCCCGGCGGCCTGCAGGTACGGGCGGCCGTCTTCGGCGGTGGCGACCACGATTGGGATCTCGGCGCCGCCCGCGCAGTCGGGTTCCACATAAAGCTCGAGTTCGCCGGAGCCAACGAACAGTACCGCGTCGTCCGCGGAGAGTTTCCACCGATGGCCGTCAGTGGGCCAGCGGCCCCCGATGAGGCGAATGTCGCCGCGGTAGCCCTCCGCATCCTCTGGTGTGTCGGAAGAAACGCAACTGACCCATAACTTGGCCGGCAGCGGACGGAAGTACACGGCGAGGCGCTGACGGTTGAGGTTCGCGGCGATCGGGATGCCGATCGGTGGCAGCGACGTGCCCTCCGGATTGTCGTTCAGCGATTTCTTTACCTGACGTGAACCGATGCCACTGCCGAACCAGTCGATCGTGAGCACCGTCGAGAAATACTGGGCGATGGCCAGTGTCAGCAAGCCGCCCGCCCCCGCGGCCCCCACGCCGGCGCTCGCCACCGCCGTCACCGGCAACGCAATCAGTCCGGCAACAGCCGCCGCACCTGCGGCCGTCGCGACCTTGCCCGCCGCGGACAGGCTGAAGTCCGCGCTGACGTCCGGCTCGGGAGGGTTCTGCGTCGGGCGCACGCCGACGGTCCTGGGGAGTTCGTCGAACCACTCGTTGACCTGCTTGACTTCCGCCTCGTAGTCGTGATCGGTGGCCTCCCCCGCGCGCTTGTTCTCACGCGCTGTCCGCAGCCTGCCCTCCAGGCTCTCGATCGTCTTGAGGTTGACCCGGCGGGTCTCCTCCTCTTTCGGGTCGCGCGGGATGTCGTCGAGGCCCATCTCATAAGTGACCTTGAAGTTGGCCTTGAAGTCGTAGAGCTTCGTCTCGGCGCTGACGGCACCGTCGACCACCAACCGGCCGTCCGCGGTGCGCGGCAGGATATCGGCCTCGATGGCGTCGAGGCTGCGCTCCTCGCCGCCGATGTTGATCGTCTTCGGCTCCTGCAACAGACACGGCACATCGGGGTCGAAGTCGCTCGCGTCGAGGTTGAAGGTGTTCATCACCGTGTCGCGGACCTGCCGCAGAATGCTCCATCCGGTGACCGCCAATCCCGTTTTCTCGTGCGGGTTTTCGGCAAGGACCGATGCGGGCAACTCCTCGCCGTGTGGCAGTTCGCGCAATGTTTGCACCTGCACCACCAGGGATTCGTGGGTGACGTCGCCGACGTCCCAGCGCTGCACGATCGCGTCGATGGCCTTGAAGGTGGTGTCGTCCTGCGCCTCGGGATCGACGTCGACGGGCGAGGGCAGCAGACTCTCGATGCCGTTGTCGCCCTTCTCGGCGAGCTGTGGCCGGACCGCATCGGCGATCTGCGTGGCCAGCGAGTCGAGCACCCGGATCCGGGCTTCGTCATCCGAGATGCCCAGGTTCTGCAGCTTCTCCATGTTGACCAGCAGCTCCCCCGCGATGCTGTGGGTGATCCAGTAGGCCTCGGCGTAGTCCAGTTCCCAGCTGATCCGCGGGTCCTGCCCCACCAGCACGGTCACGCCGTCCGGACGCCGTTCGACATCGGCGCCGAATAGTCGGGGGCCGTATTCGTCGGCCAGCGGCGTGGCCAGCAGCACCGGAGCGTCCTGCGCCGTGAAATTCAGTGCGATCGTCTGCTTGCCGGGCTCGATTTCGTGTGGTTCGAGCTGATCGTGAACCGTGAGCCTGCCAAACACCGGAATCTCGTTGTAGGGGATCTCCCGGGACTCCCCGGCGCGCGGACCGTCCGGGATCGTGACGGTCATCGGCGGCAGTTCTACCAGCGGGATGCAGGTCACCGAATCGATGACTATCTTCGAGTCGAAGATCACCAGGTCGATGGCGAAATGCCGTAACGGGTCCCGGGATTCACCGTCAACTTCCTCCTGCCACAACCGTTCGTGCGAATCGAAGATGAACCACACCCGATCCAGCGTCAGGTCGATGGTGGCCGTCGCGGAGTAGCCGGTTCCGTCGACCGACTCGGTGCGCTTCTCGCCGCCGAACATCTCGACCGTCTGATCCTGGACACGTTCGCGATGTATTTCGATCATCGTGTCGGGACGCTGCATGTCCACACTCCTAGGCGGTCGCAAGCCGATTTGCGGATGCTGTACCCACAATCAACCCGGCGTCAATCCCGCCGGGCTTGTCCGGTCGCCGCCGAGGGGGTTGCCTCGCCGCGTGACCTGCGATGCCGGCCCGCACGACGCGCATTCCATGCCGCCACCAACGACCCGGACTGGGCCGAGAAGTGGGTTGCGTTGCGCTTTGGGTGCCCGAACGTGACTTGAACGGCTTCCTGTACTTCTTTCAGGACGTGCGCTCGGGTATCTCCGCAGGTGGCCCGGCACTGTGGGACCCGACCCGGGAGACCCCCGACGACTGCACCGCCTGGTGGAACGGTGTGCGGGGCTGGGGAGAGAACCAGGAGTTTCACGCCAAGGAACGCGTGCGGCAGCTCGGCTGGCCGGGCGAGCGGGGTCAGCGCCTCAAACGCAGGATGAGTCGCTGCAGGCTCCGCCCGATTGATCGCGGGACATGGTCGGGATCCATCAGCTCGTTCTCCGCCAACGGGCTCGCTTCGTCGGCGATCGTCTCTTTGGTGAAGGGCTGCAACGTTTTACCGTGCCCGCGTAGTTCTTCGACCGTCTTCCGGAAGGACCGGCACCGGCCCAGCGTGTCCTCGAACTGCCCCACCGACACGCCCAGGTGCTCGGCGATCAATTCGTGCCGCATGTTGGTGATTTCCTGACGGATCCCCTGCGCGCCGGCTGTACTTTCGATCGCTTCTATGGCCACATCGCACTCGCTGTCGAACCCCATCGACCGGTTGTTGAGATTCGACGACCCGATGCGCAACAACCGATCGTCGACGACCAGTACTTTGGAATGGACATAGATCGGCGCCCCGCCGTCGGTGACGGGGTAATAGATGCCAAGACGATCATGATCATCGGCGGCCCACAGCTCCTGGATCAGCAGATGCCGGGCACTGTCCATGGCTTGCTGCTCGAGCGGACTTTCCGAACTCCGGGGCAGCACTATCACAATCTCGGGACCGTCGTCTTCGCGAAGACGACCGGCGAGCGCATCGACGAGGTCGCGAGACGCCAGATACTGGTTCTCCAGATAGATCACGTCGCGCGCGGCCGCGATCGCAGCGAAGTTGAGCGCCTCCACTTCGCGGACCTCGCGGCGATCCTCCAGCTCGGGCAGGGTGCGCGCGATTCCGACGTCGACGTTGCGTAGTGACGGCTCCAGCCCGCTTGGCCAGGCGACGTGCCTGGCTTCGACGGGCGCCAGCGTCTGACCGGTCGCTGTCCGCCACCGCTCACGCGCCTGCTCAGCGAGCGCGACCGCGGCGGCGCCGTCGACCGCCAAAGCCACTTCGTGGCGGGGTCCATAGCTGCGGCCCAACGTCCGCCTGCCCCGGTTGGTGTGCGCATGCTCGCGGGTGTCCCATCGTTCGATGGTGAGGTCGAGACCGCCGCAGAATGCCACCGCTTCGTCGATGACGGCGATCTTCTGGTGATGGACCGCGCCGATCGGGTGGGCGCCGTCGACGGCAAACCGTATTCGCTTGCTGCTGAGCCGATTCACCAGCGTCACCGGGGTCAGCCCGTACCAGATGCCGTCGAAGGCCGGCAGCAGGCGCAGATTTGATTTGAGTAGGTAAACCTCCAGAGTTGGCCGCTTCCAAAGCATCCAGTACAGGAAAGCGCCCAGCTGATTGGGCCCGGGCAGTGTTTTTGCCCCGCGCTCGAAAGCCATCCTGGCGTCTAAATCCCACGCTATCAACATGATTCGGTGTCGAGCCCGCAGCATCGCCGCCTTGACATGACGGAAATAGTCGGCCGCGTCGATGATGCCAGCGAACTGATCGGCTCGTGCCACCCGCCAGCACGTCTGGCCGGGGATCAGCAGTCGGTCGTCGCCCACGCCGGCGCTCAACCAGTCCGGCGGATCAGGGAGCACATACCGGTGTGTCTACCCCGCTGCCGGTGGCCGCGCAACGATCCGGGCGCGCCCGTGTTTGACTTGGTGCGGATCACCCCGGCGGAAGGTAGCGATGGCAGGCAATTCGGTCGGCAGAGTCGCCGGCAAGGTCGCATTCATCACCGGCGCGGCACGCGGCCAGGGTCGCGAACACGCGGTCCGGCTGGCCGAGGAGGGCGCGGACATCATTGCGGTGGATGTCTGCGAAGACATTGACGGCGTGGCCTATCCGGGAGCCACCGAGGACGACCTCGCCGACACCGCCACCTTGGTCGAAAAGGCGGGTCGGCGCGTCGTCACCGCCAAGGCCGATGTGCGTGACGTCGACGGTCTCCGCGTAGCGCTCGAACGGGGGGTGGCCGTAGTGGGCGCGGTCGACATCGTCGTGGCCAACGCCGGAATCAGCGGCACCCCGGCACCGGCGGCCCTGATCGAGAAATCTGCGTGGCAGACGATGCTCGACATCAACTTGACCGGCGTCTGGCAGACCGTGAAGGCGGCCTTGCCCCACATGACCAACGGGGGCGGATCGATCATCCTGGTCAGCTCGATGCTCGGTATTCGCGGCGGCGGCTACATGGCCCACTATGCGTCGGCGAAACACGCTGTCGTCGGTCTGATGAATTCCTTAGCCAATGAACTTGCGCCGCAGTGGATCCGGGTGAACTCCATCCACCCGGGCAACATTCTGACACCGATGCTGGACAACGAGTGGTTCTGCCGCACCATGCGGCCCGACCTACCCGATCCGACTGTGCATGATGCGGCCGAGATCATCGGCCAATTTCACCTGCTGCCCAAGCCGCTGATCGAGGCACGCGCCGTGAGCAATGCCGTGCTGTTTTTGGCCTCGGATGAGGCGCAGTACATCACCGGTGCGGCACTGCCCGTCGACGCCGGTGCCGTCGCGAAATTCTAAAGCGATGACGACGCCCGATCCGGTACCGCAGGAGATGATCGACGAGTATCACCTCCGAAAGCTCGTCCATGCCTATTGCCGCGCAGTCGACCGCGGCGACATCGACAGACTTCGGAGTCTTTATCACCACGACGCGGTCGACAGCCACGGGGCATTCTCAACAGGCACCGCGGACCAATTCCTGCAACATCTCAGCGCCTCGCGTCCCCACATCCGGATGATGCAGCACCATGTAACCACGATGAACTTCGCGCTCGCCGGACACCGGGCCGAAGGTGAGATCTACTCACTCGCGGTGCACACCCTTGCCGGGCGTAGCCGGGACGTCGATCTCATCATCGGTGGCCGCTACCTTGATAAGTACGAGAAGCGCGGTGGCGCATGGAAATTCATCGAGCGGACGATCGTGACGGACTGGGCGCGGGTGAGCGATCCATCCGCGATGGACTCCAGCCACCCGATCACCAAGGACACGCTCAAGGGTGCGCTCGATGACAATGACCCGTCTTATCGGTTCTTCGCGCTACTCAATTCTGTCGACTGACCAACTCTTCGACGAACCGGTCGATGAACCCGTCCAGCGGCGCCTTGCCGACCGGCCGGATGACGAACTTCGTCAATCCGGCATCGAGGTAGGCGTCGAGCTGCCGATGCAACGCATCCCACCCGGCCGCCACCAGCTGCCCGGGTTCCACATCCGGGCGACGCCGACGCACCGCCGCGGCCACTTCCTCGGGTAACTCCCCGTCGGCTACCGCCAACGAGATGCCGAAGTGATCCGCGTCGATGCACCGGCCCGCGTCCGCCGCGGCGCGTTCGATCGCCGCACGCCCCTGCCGCGCTTCTTCGGGGGTGAGGAAGCTGCCCAGCCAACCGTCGGCCAAGGTGCCGATGCGGCGGAACGCTGCCGCCGACGACCCGCCCAGCCAAATATCCAGCGGCGGCACCGGCCGCGGCGCGACCGCCACCCCCCGCACCGTGAAGAACCTGCCGGCGTAGCTGGCCGAATCCTCAATCAGCGCTGCGCGCAACACCTTCAGTGACTCGTCGAAGACCTCCGCCCGCTGGCCGGCCGGCACCACGAACACCTCACGTTCGGCCGGAATCGCCGACCGCAACCCGAACGCCGGAAGCACCCGCTTGGGCGCCAGCGCCGCCAACGATGCCAGCCCTTTGGCGACCAGCACGGGATGGCGACCCGGCAACACCGCGACCGAGGTGCCGACTTTCAGGCGGGTCGTGCGCGCCAGCGCGTAGGCCATACCCACCATGGGATCCACCGCCGGGGAGTAGACAAGCTCGGAGAACCACAACGAGTCCACACCGCTGGATTCCAACCGGTCGACGATCTCGGCGAGGTGCCCCGGAGCGGTGTCCGCACCCAGTCCGATCCCGAATCGAATCTTCACGCGCATCTCCTTACGTGTGGCTGCGAAACTATCCAACGCAAGGAGGCGGCTATTTGCGTCCCGGTCGCCGCAGGAGATCGGCGAATACTCGCGCCGCGGCGCCCACCCCGCTGTCGTCGTCGGTGGCGACCAGGTCGAGCAGCAAGCCGCGCGTGACCGCCAGGCCCAGGCGCACCAGCGCCGGGTTCTCCGTCCCGCCGGCCGCCGTTTCCGCCTCGGCCAGCCAGGCATCCACCGCACCCGGCACCATGCGGACGAAAGGCTCCTCCCCCTGGGCGCCGCGGGAGTAACACTCGAAAAACAGCCGCTCGAACGGTCTCAACTCAGGACGGCACAGGACGGCCCACATAGCGGTGAAAGCGTCGGCCGGCTCACTCGGTAGGTCGGACAGGATGGCCATCTGTCGACGTTCGACTTCCTCCACGATCGCGAGCAGCAGATCGTCACGGGAGCTGAAGTGGTGCAGCAACATGCGGTGACTGGTGCCGACGGCGGCCGCCACATCGCGCAACGACCGGTCCCCGATGCCGCCCGCGGCGAAGTCCGTGACCAGCGCATCGAGCAGCTCCTGGCGCCGCTTGAGGTCAGGAGTGCGGGCCAAGGGATTGCCGGGACCGCTCGCTGCGGGCCTTGAGGCCTTGAGCCTCCAGCTCCAGGTAGCGCCGAGTGGTGCGCAGCATGAGTCGGCCGATTAGGGCGCCCACCGGCCCGCGCTGGTCGAGCTCTTGACTTACCAGCGTTCGTCCCTCGTCGAGCGGTGTCACCGTATGACTTGCCGATGTGGTGCCGCCCGGGGAACGCTGCACCCAGGTCCACGAGATGCCCGGCACCAATTCGCCTACCTCCCAGACGAGTTTGGGCATCCGGGGCTGCTTGATCTCGAAACGTCTGCCTACCGCGAGCTGAGGTCCGTCCAGGCCGACCAGGCGGGTGACCGAGGCGGTCCACTCCGGCCAGCGTTCGACATCGGTGAATACGTCCCACACCAAGGTTGCGGGAGCGTCGATCTCCACGCTGCTCTTCGTAATCATGTACCGGATGGTACATGATTAAGGGGGCCGGCGGCTAGGCTGACGGCCATGGATTTCGAGTTGAGCCGCACCGATCTGCATCAGACCCGCTTCCTTTCCGGCGCCACGCCATCGCCGCAGGACGGCCAGGCGCTGCTTCGCGTGGAGTCCTTCGGGCTGACCGCCAACAACATCACCTACGCCGTGTTCGGCGAGGCGATGCGGTACTGGGACTTCTTCCCCGCTTCGGACCCAAATTGGGGCAAGCTCAACGTCTGGGGTTACGCCCACGTTGAGCAGTCGCGGCATCCCGAGCTGGCCGAAGGCATGCGCGTCTATGGTTATCTGCCGTGTGCCAGCCACCTGATGGTGGTCCCGGACCGCATCAACGAAAAGGGCTTCGTCGACGCCGCCCCGCATCGCGCCGCGTTGCCCTCGGCCTATCAGGGTTACCGAGACGTCCGAACCGATCCGGTCTATTCGGCTGACCGCGAGGCGGAGCACATCTTGTTCTTTCCGCTCTTTTTCACCTCGTTCCTCATCGACGACTTCGTCTCGGACGAAGGCTTTTTCGGGGCGGACACCATCGTCATCTCCAGCGCTTCGTCCAAAACCGCGATCATCGCGGCTTACCTGCTCGCCAAGCGTCCGGGTATCCAGGTCGTCGGTCTGACGTCGGCGGGCAACGGTGGTTTCGTCGAGGGACTCGAAATCTATGACTCGGTGGCCAGCTATGACGACATCTCTTCGTTGCCGGGTGACCGTGCCGTCTACATCGACATCTCCGGTGACGGCGCGGTCCGCACCGCGGTGCATTCCCAATACGGCGACCGTCTTGCGCACAGCTCCGCGGTCGGCATGACCCACTGGACGCAGATGGCCCACGACAGCGGTGAGCTCGCGGGACCCAAGCCCGTGTTCTTCTTCGCCCCCGATCGCATCAAGAAGCGCGGCGCCGACTGGGGCACCGCCAAACTCGACGAGCAGGTTGCCGACGCCTGGGTCCCGTTCGCCGACTGGGCATCGAAATGGCTACGGGTGGAGCGGATCTCGAGTCAAGCCGAGATCCAGCGGGCCTACCTCGAGCTGCTCGAGGGGAAGGTGGACCCGACGACCGGCACCATCGTGGTGCTGTAGGAGGATGTCGTGACGCTGACCGTGCTGGTCGTGGCCGCGGCGTTTTTTCTCGGCATGGGCGTCTACGCGCTCGCCGCGCCGGCCCGGATGATCGGGGTGTTCGGCATCGCCCTGCCGGAACCCACGTCGCGCTCCGAGGTGCGAGCCGTCTACGGCGGCTTCGGTTGCGCGATCGCGGGTGCGCTTGCCTTTGCCGCCGTCGACTCAAGCTCACGCAGTGGGATTATGCTGACCGTCGGACTGGCCTTGGGTGGCATGGCCGTCGGTCGGCTGGTTTCGGCCGTCATCGAAGGCCGAACCCCGTTCTATCCCAACTGGTTCTACTTCTTCGTCGAAATCATTGCCGCCACCGCACTGTTGCTGACCTCAAGCTGATCCGTCCCCGGACGGACTACCGGGCCAGGGGTTGTCCCACCGGTCGGTCACCGCCACCTCCGACACCGGCTTGCGCCGGACCGGGCGGTGTCCGCCTTTCGGCCAGCCCGCGGTGAGCAGCGCGGCGATCTGCCAACCGTCGGGAATGCCCGCGACCGTTCGCAATTCGTTTTCGCACGAGGAGTGCCACAGGGTTATCGCCGCACCCAGTCCTTGCGCGCGGGCGGCGAGCAGGAAGTTTTGCACTGCCGGAAAGATCGAACCTCCCTGTTGGAGTTGGGAGGCCCCCGGCTGGGGACGGATGCAGAACAGCACCAGCGCGGGCGCCGCTCCACCGGTGCGGGTGTGCTCGGCCATGGTGCGCAGTGCGCGTGACCTCGGATCGTCGGCCCCATCCTCGGGCACCGAAAGGTGGTAGAAGTCGGTCATCGCCTGCCACGTCCGGGCTGCCCCCGCGGTCACGATCCCGCGGGCCGCCGCCGATTTGAGCACGACAAACTTCCACGGCTGTTGGTTGCCGCCGGAGGGAGCCCAGGTTGCCGCCAGCAGACACCGCTCCAGCACGTCGTCAGCAACGGGCTCGTCGCGATACCGCCGGACGGCAGAGGCGGTGCGCATGATGTCCCACAGGTCGACAGCTGGTCGCCGCCCCGACGCCGTCATGCTTGTCGCACTCCCGGCACGACGCCCCGCCACTGCGCCCCCCGCATGGGGCCGGTGACCAGTGGCAGGTCCAGTGTGGACAGCAGTCCCGGTGGCGCGGCGATGACGGCGGGAATGGCGTTCAGTTCACGCATGACGGTTGCGTAGGTCAGGCCGCGCATATTGTTTCCGCGGCCATGCATTTCGATGTCGACCGTGTAGGTGGGCAAGCCGTCCACAATGACGCGGTATCCCCCGTGCGGGGAGGGATGCCGGGGCCAGTGCGGAGCTGACCTTTCGCCCATGCGAGTGATGTGTTCGAGCACAACGCGCTCCTCGCCGTCGACGACGCCCGCAAGTTTGAACCGCATCCCGCCCATCGTTCCCGGCTCGATCCAGCCGGATGCGACTTCGTAACGCTCTGTGGACAGCCATTTGTCGATGGTGGTCTCGATGCGGTCGAGCGCCAGTCCGAGGCCGTCGGCGACCAGGTGCACAATCGGGCCCCATAGGGCGGTGAGCCGCTCGGTGTCGAAGAGCGGCGCCGGATGGTCAGGTGGGTGGGCGAATCCCATGAAGTCGAACATGATGTCGGGCTGGTCGATCGGGCCGTAGTCGAGTATCTCCAGCATGGTGATCTTGTCGACACGGCTGCTGAAGCCGCTCATTGTCAGCGCGATGACATCGTTTGCCCAACCGGGGTCCACCCCGCTGTTGAAGAAGCTGGTGTTGCCTTCCCGGCACGCCGCTGCCAACAGGTCGACGGTTTCGCGGTCGGCAGCGGGCGGGTAACACATCGGCACCAGCGAGGTGCACACCACGTGCTTGCCGGCGCGCAGGCAGCGTGCAATGTCCTGTGCCGCTTCGGGATAGCGATAGTCACCGGACGCAAAGTAGGCCACGACGTCAGCGTCACCGGCCAGCACGGCTCCGATATCACGGGTGGCGACGACACCGGTCGTCGGCAGTCCGCACAACTCGCCGGCGTCCTTGCCTTCCTTGACCTCGGAATGCACGACCACAGCGGCAAGCTCTAGGCCTGGGTGCGCGATGAGGGCGCGCAGTGCCCCGACCCCGACCTGCCCGGGACCCCACAGAATCACTCGCGGTTTACGATGTCCGACGGCCATACACGCCCTTTCCGTAGCGGGCATCGGCGACGCGATCCAGCGCGACAGCCGGTTCACCGTAAGTCAGTGCCCAGCCGCGGACTCGGCGGTAGTACAACTGGACATCGCATTCCATGCTGAATCCGTAGCCGCCATGGATGTGCAGGCTACGTCGGGTGGCATCACGCGCAGTTTCGTAGGCGAACGCGAACGCCATGGCCGCAAGTTGACGCACGCGGTCGGACTCATCGGTGGCGGCGCATGCCGCCCGTAGCGCGAGGAGCCGGGACCCCGCGACGGCGGTCGCACTGTCGGCCAGTGGATGTGAAACCGCCTGGAACGAGCCGATAGCGGCGCCGAATGCCTGACGCTGCTTGGCGTACTCGACCGCCAACTCGAGGGCCCTGTCGGCCGCACCGGTCACCGCAACCGCCGTCAGGGTCAACCACAGATCCAGCGCCACATCGAAGAGCTCGAGCGCCGTCACGGCGTCGGCCAGCACGACGAAGTCAGCGTCAACCGCAATGTCCGCCAGCGGCAGCGAGCCAAGATTCTGAACGCCGGTCCGGTTGTCCCCCAGCGGCACCGCCAGCAGGCGCCCGTCCACCATTGCGATCACCCAGTCCGCAACCGCACCGGCCGGAACCAGCTCCAGCCGCATATTCCGCCCGGCCCGCGGAGTGAACGTGACGAGCGAATCACCGGCGAGCACATGACCGAGCAGTTCGGCACCGGCCCCCCCGCAATCGGCCAGCAATCGGGCCGCCACCTGCGCTTCGACAAGCGGAGCCGACGCCACCGCCCGACCGTACTGCTCGGCGATGAGAGCCAGGTCCAGTACCGATGCGCCCGAACCGCCGCGCTCCTGCGCGACGGCCATCTCGACGGAACCAGTGTCTACCAATGCATTCCATAGGGCCGGATCGAAACCCAGCGGCTCAACCGCGCGCACGCGATCGGAGGTCGACTCGCGCGCGAAGAGCGCGGCGAAGGAATCCACCAACTGCCGCTGTTCGCCGGACAGGCTCAGATCCACCGGTGTCCATTCCTCGAGCGGATATGCTCACTCTCAAAGATGAGAGTAGCATTATCCACAGCCCATTCAGCGGCTCAGTCGCCGGCCGCCGGTGACAGGTGCGCACCTGGCGAGTTACCCGACGCCAATACGGCCGTTCGAATCTCATTGAACGAATCCGTCATTGCCTGCGTCGCTTCATGCGGGTCGTCCATCGTGAGGTCGTCGGTGAGCACGGAGACATTCAACTGGTCCACGTAACTCCAGACGGTGATGTTCAGCGCGCTGCCCGCGGCCAGCGGACCCACCGAGTGGATCTCACTGATCCGCGCGCCACCGAGGGTGTGGGCGGTCCGAGGCCCGGGAACGTTGGAGATCGTCAAATTCATCACCGAGCCCGAGCTCAGTCGTCGTGATTGCCAGCGAAACATCGCTGGGGAGAACCGGGGCGGCAGGTAAGCCAGCCATTCGGCCATCAGGGTGGGACCGCGCAGCGCGAAATTCTCTTTGGCGACAACGGCGGCGGCTGAGGTGAGGCGCACCCGTTCGATGGGGTCGGCAATGTGAATCGGCAGCGGCGGGATCATGTAGCCAAACTCATTGCCGCTCAGACGCGTCGGTGATTTGTTGAAACTCGCCGGCACCCCGGCGAGCAGTGGCTTGTCAACGCTGCCGCCGTAACGCAGCTGCAGGGTTCGCAGCGCTCCGGCCGCTATCGCAAGGACCACGTCGTTGATGGTCACGCCCAACTTCCTGCTGACCATCACCGCCTCGCTCAGCGGCAATGAAGCGGTGGCGAACCGTCGCCCGGGTGAGACGACATGGTTGGCGAAGCTGGGCGGTGGGAGGGCCGGGCGCCTTGGCGCATGACTTCTCCTGCGCTGACGCGATCGGCGCCAGACACGTCCCACACCCGCCCCGGTCCGCCAGATCAGTGATGGCAGGTTTGCCAGCTGGCGCAGGTGCTCGCGAGTGGCACCTTCCACGAGTCGGCCAACGGGCGGGATCGATTCTGGCCTGTCTGCAGTGTCGGCAAGCAACAGGGATTCGTATTCGCGTAGTGCCTTCGCAATCAGGTTGGCCGAAGCCACCCCATCTGCGAGCGCGTGGTGGAGCTTGAGGATGACGGCGATGCGGTTGTCGGCGAGCCCTTCGGCGATATGCAGTTCCCACAGCGGGCGGTCCCGCTCCAGTGGAACAGCCGCAAGGGCACCGATCAGTCGATCCAGTTCCCGGCGCCCGCCGGGCGGCGCGACCACAGCCCTCCTGATGTGATAGTCGGGGTCAATCGGAACGTTCTCCTGCCACATCGGATGGTGATAGTGACCGGGTGTGCTTACGAGCCGGTAGCGAAGCGGCTCGAGTCCGAGCAGCACCCGATAGGCGGCTTTCTTCAGCTCGGGGAAAGGCAGTCCGGCGGGCAGAGCGGACAGATCGACCACGGCCACCTTGATCGTGTGCATGTGGATCTCGGCTGTTTCGCTGTACAGCAACATTGCATCCACGCCACTGAGCCGCTTCATAGCGTTCCGAGAATAACCCTTCTCGCAGCGGTTGACACCTCGCTTGCCCCGGGCGTGGCATTGCTACGCTCGCTGCAATGCATTTCCAGCTCGACCCCGATACCGAGGCGTACCGCGACGCGGTACGCGCCCACCTTCGTGCGATGTTGACGCCAGAATTTACCGAACGCATCTATCGAGGCGGCGTTGCGCACGATGACGACTTCACGAAAGGACTCGTCGAAAAGGGCTATTTCGCTCCGGACTGGCCCGTCGAGTTCGGTGGCCAGAACCGCAACGCATGGGACGCGCAGGTGGTCAACGAGGAACTGATGCGGTTTGACGCGCCCATGTACCTCGCCGAGACGACCCGGATGGTGGCATCGATCATCCGCGCGGTCGGCTCTCCCGCGATGAAGGAGCTCGTGCTCGATGCCGCCATGAAGGGTGACATCACGATCGCGTTGGGCTTCACCGAACCCGAATGCGGATCGGACGTGGCGGCCGCGACGACGAGGGCGGTACGCGACGGTGACGACTGGATTATCAACGGCAGCAAGATGTTCACCACAAACGGCCATATCGCCGACTACATCTTCCTGCTGACCCGCACCGATACTCAACGGCCCAAGCACCAGGGGCTCACCATGTTCCTCGTCCCCCGCGAGAGCAAAGGCTTTGACGTACAAGCCGTCTGGACGCTTTCCGGCGAGCGGACCAACATCACCTTTTACTCTGATGTCCGCCTCGGTGACGAGTGGCGGATCGGCGAAGTCGACGATGGCTGGCGAGTTATGGGCCTGTCTCTGCAGGATGAGCACGCTTCGGGCTGGGGTCCGCACCTGACCCGGCTTCTGCAGCACGCGGAGGATTGGGCCCGCTGCTCGGCCGAGGACGGCTCGCCGCCGATCGATGATTCAGACGTCCGGCGCCGCCTTGCGAGGGTGGCGATGGAGAACGAAGTCGCGATGCTGCTACAACGTCGCTGCGTCTGGATGACCGAGCAGGGCCGGATACCGGTGGCTGAGGGGTCGATGTCGAAATTGTTCAGCACCGAGGCTCTCGAACGGGCCAGCCAGGACATCGTCGAGCTGGTCGGCCCCGACGGACTGCGCAGCTATTTCGAACCCACGGCACCTCAAGAAGGCCGGTTCGAGCACCTGCTCCGCTTTGCCCTGGGCACCACGATCTACGCGGGGACCAGCGAGATCCAGCGCAGCATCATCGCCCAGCGCGGACTCGGTCTACCCCGTTAGCTTGCGCACCCGGCGGGGCGCAGCTGCTCGCGCGGTCGACTTGCGCGGCACCTTGGCGGCGGAATCCGGGGCGGGTGGGCTGACCGCCTGCTTGCACCAGGCCCACAGCTGATCCTCGGTCAGCTTCGATCCCTTACCGCCCAAATGGAATACACCGATCTGAGCCAGTGCGGTCAGCGTCGTGTTCAGCAGCGTGGTCAGCTGCTGGGGCGTGAGATCGTTGCGCACCAACCCAGCTCGTGCGCACGAAGTGATGATCTTGGTAAGCAACTTCAGATGCGGCTCCCACACCTTGGCGAAGTCGGCCGGCCGGTTGATCTCCAAGCTCAGGTTGTAGATCGTCATGACCCGTCCGCCAACCGCTTCCGAGGACTCGGCCCGATACAGGACGCCGCGGCAAAACGCTTCCAGCTGCTCCATCGGCCCGTCCGCCGCCGCTACCTCTTGCCGGATGTTCTCGGTGAACTGGCTGGTGACGTTCTCGTACAACGCCAGCATCAATTCTTCCTTGCCGGCGAAGTGCTGGTAAAACGCACGCAGGCTGAGGTTGGACCGGTCGATCAGTGTCTGGATCGTGAAGTCGGCCTTGCCCGACTCTTCAACCAACTCCAGCGCGGTCGCAAGGAACCGCGAACTGCGAGCGAGAGCACGGGCTCTCGCCGAACTGAGGCGCCGCTCGATGGTGCGCTCTTGCCACGTGGTGGTTGGTTCGACGTCGGTATCGACAACTTCTATGCCGGCTTTGGTATCAGCGCCGGCGCTCTTCTTTGCAGCCATGATGCAGTTAAGAATACCCACAAGACGCCCGCAACCGCGCGCTACCTGCACGCGCATGTTGACTCCGGGCGTCGCGCCCCGGTTCATACGGTACGGTGAAAACGATCATTCTCGTTTTGTGGAAATGAAGGAGTGCGGCGTTGAGCGCAGACATCCTCATCGTTTCGCCCGACGACCATTTGGTGGAGCCGGCTGATTTGTGGACCTCCCGGTTGCCCGAGCGCTATCGAGACGTCGGGCCGCGCATCGTTCGTACTCGCGGACGCATGGATCCAAGTGTCACTTCCGATGTCGCGTTCGTAGAGGATGAACAGGGCCGGGCGGCGGACATCTGGCACTACGAGGACAAGAGAATCCCAATTCCGTTGATCAGCGCGGCCGCCGGATACGACCTCGACGAGCTCTCCACCGACCCGATCACCTACGACGAGATGCGTCCGGGTTGCTTCCGTCCAGCCGACCGGCTTGCCGACATGGACGTCGCGGGGATCGAGGCCTCGGCGTGCTTCCCGAACACCTTGGTCCGATTCTGCGGCCAACGCTTTCTTTACGGTAAGGACAAGGAACTCGCGAAGCTTTGCGTCGAGGCCTACAACGACTTCCAGATCGACGAGTGGGCCGCTGGCTCGAACGGTCGGTTGATCCCGCTCGGCATCATTCCGCTCTGGGATGTCGAACTGGCGAGCCGGGAGGTGGAACGGGTGGCCGCCAAAGGCATGCATGCGGTGTGCTTCTCGGAGCTGCCGTCGCGCCTCGAACTGCCGTCGATTCACAGTGGTTACTGGGACCCGTTCTTCGCCGCCTGTGAACGCAATCAGGTCGGCATCATGCTGCACATCGGTTCGAGTTCATCGCTCACGAAATCCTCACCCGACTCGCCGCACGTTGTCACAAGCGCGCTGATGGCGGTCAACTGCACCATCGCGCTCGTCGATTGGCTGTTTTCCGGCAAGCTCATGCAATTCCCCGACCTCAAGCTCGCGTTCGCCGAAGCGCAAGCGGGCTGGATCCCTTACTACCTGCAACGTGTCGACGAGGTCTGGGAGGACCGCCGGGCCTGGGGTGGCATTCATCCCCTGCTCACCGAGCCGCCGAGCAGCCAGGTGCCAGGCCGCGTCTACTTCTCCACTTTCGGCGACCCGGTTGCGTTCCGGATCCTCGACCTGGTCGGACCGGACCAGCTGATGTTCGAGACCGATTACCCACACAACGACACCAACTGGCCGAGAAGCATGGAAGTCGCCAACAAGGCGACCGAAGGCCTGGACGAAGAGACCAAACGTAAGGTGTTGTCCACCAACGCGAAGCGCTTCTTCGGCCTGCTGTAACCCGCGTTAACGCTTAGCGGGCCTGCCAGTCCGGCTTGCGCTTCTCCAGGAAGGCACGCGGTCCCTCGATGGCGTCCTTGGTCAAGGCCACCTTCATGCGATAGTTCTCAGCCAGCAATTCCGCCTCGTAGATGGGCAATGTCAGGCCCTTACGAACCGCCATGCGCGATCCTCGCACGGCCAGCGGGGCATTCGAATTGACCACATCAGCGATCTCCCAAGCGCGATCCATGAGCCGATCGTGCGCCACCACCTCGGTGAAGACACCCAGGTCGTATGCGCGCTGGGCGTCGAGTTGCTCGTGACGGCCCATCAAGATCAGTCGCATCGCCACGGGCAGTGGCAACAGCCTGGCGAGCCTGACCCCTTCCCGCCCGGATGTCACGCCGATGCTGACGTGCGGGTCCATCAACGTCGCACGCTCGGACGCAACCGTGATGTCGGCCGTCGTCACCAGATCCATGCCGGCCCCACAAGCGATCCCGTTCACCGCGCAGATTATCGGTTTGGTCATCTGCAGCCATGGCGGCGTCGCCTCCTGGGGTGCATCCCACTGCCGCATAGAGCTCAAGATCGCATCGCCCTGATTGTCGATGCCCGGTGCGTTCTCCATGTCGTGGTCGGCGGCCTTGTTCACGTCGGCGCCCACACACAATGCCCGGCCGGCACCGGTGATGATCATGGTCCAGATATCCTGCGAAAGTTCGATTTCCGCGTAGGCCACCGTAAGCTCGGCGATCATTTCGTCATTGATCGCATTGAGAACGGCGGGACGGTTGAGGGTCACACAAGCTGTATGACCCCTGACCTCGACCTCGATGGTGTCGTAGTGCGTCACCCGGCGTGACCCCTGTTCTTCAAAGCCGTTGTGGCATCGGGACGGAAACCGAATATGTCTTGGAACCGCTCGCAGTACCGCGGCCACACATCGGGATTCAGCAGGCGCGGCGGGACGCCACCGCCGAAGATGGTCTGCCACTGCGTAGCCGTGGCCACGGCCAGGTCGCGGGCGGCCTCTACGGTGATACCTGCGGTATGCGGTGTTGCGATCACGTTGTCGAGGTGCAGCAGCGGGTTGTCCGGCGCGGGCGGCTCGTCGTGGAACACGTCCAGACCCGCCCCGGCGATCTCGCCCTCGGTGAGTGCTCGCAGCAGCGCCGCTTCGTCATGCACGGGACCGCGCGCGGTGGTTATGAAGAACGCCGTTGGCTTCATCGCGGCAAACTGCTCTGCACCGAACAGTCCCCTCGTCTCCGCGGTCAGCGGGCAGGTCACTTGAACGAAATCGGACCGCGTCAGCAATTCGGTGAGGCCGACAAGCCGCGTCCCGCGACTTCGGGCGGTCACTTCGTCGACGTACGGGTCGAACACCAGAACATCCATGCCGAAGGGCGCACACAGCTCCACCAGGCGACCGCCGATGGCACCGAGGCCGACCACGCCGAGCGTCTTACCTAGGAGCTGTGTACCCCGCAAAGTCATCCGGTTCACGAGCGGGCCGGCACGCAGCGTGCGATCGGCAACCGTGATCCGCTTGGCCAAGTCGAGCATGAAGCCCAGCGCATGTTCCGCGACCGCCTCCGCACCCGGGCCGGAGTTGTTGCACACCGCGATCCCGGCGCGAGTGCACGCCTCGACGTCAATCACGTCGTAACCGGCGCCGGCAGAGCATACCGCTACCAGCTGTGCGCACCGGCCGACCAGCTTCGGCCCTGCCATCCACTGCGTACCCCGAGGGTAGGGCGTCACGTCGGAACGGGTGGCCACCTGGTATCCATGCGCGGATTCCAGTGCGGCCCAGCCTTGCTCATCCGGGGCCGCAAGGTCCAGCTCGACGAGATCGATGTCCGCCAGGTCGAGAATGTCGCCGGCGACGGGATCGGTCCAGCGTTCGAAGACCAGTCGCGGACGGACGGTCATCGCTTGACGTTGGGTTTAGCCTGCGCGGCTTTGAACATGTCAGCCAGGGCAGCGTCGACGTTCTTATAGTCGTTACGCGCGATCGCGCCGTCCCGTCCCGCGACCACGTCATAACCCAGCCGCAGATCTTTGTTCTCCATATGGAAGTACTCGCGACCCATCGGCAGCCGGCGGTCCTTGCGGGGCACCTCCATCCAAGCGCGCAGGAAGCACCGGGTCTTCGTCGGGTCGGTACTGCTGACGAAGTCGGACCTGGAATGGCACATCGCGAAGTTGTTGGCCACGGCCGCTTCACCGGATTCGAGTCGGAACTCGACCTGCTGTTCGACCAGGACGTTGCGCAGCAAGTCCACCGCCTCGGCTTGTTCCGGGGTGAATTCTCGACCGAGCGTCTTCATGGCCGGCAGGATGCTGCTGTAGGTGAAGTTGATACAGATCCTGCCGTCGATCTGCGAAAACACGGGCACGTCATAGGGGGTCACGTCTGGCTGATCGTCGGGTTGTTCGCTGCGGCGGTGATGCGGAAAGCCTTGGTAGAGCACCCCCAACAGGTCCGGACGCTCCGCGAGTATCCGATTGTGCGCGGCCGGGCCACTGGCGAACTGGCTTTCCCCACCCTCGGCGGCGGGATATACACACAACAGCGACAAAATGTCGGCGGCGTCGTTGTGCATGGCCAGTTCGGCGCGCGACTTGGTCCCACGCGCCGGCTGCACTCCGCCGGGCAGCACCTCCTCCTGCACCCGCACCATGCGGTGCCCGAAGGAGTTGTTGGACACCAGATATCCCAGATGCGTACAAAACGCCCAATAGATTCGCTCGAGATCTTCGATCGAGTGTTGTTCGACGGGGAAGCCGCGAACACAAGCCAGACCCCTGCCGAACATCAATTCCCGGTACAGCCGGGCAAGGTCGTCGTCGAGGTCCGGATGCCGTGCGTCGTCCGGAGTGATGTCATCGCGGTCCTTTGCCGCCGTCTTGGCCAGGATCGATTCCAGCGCAGCCACATTGCGGGCCGACAGGTCAAAGGTCAAGTCCTCCTTGCTCACGTCGGCGCCGGTCCAAGCCATCGGGTCGGTGACTTGTTCGGTGTAGATGGCTGTCGGCATCCGGTCCTCCTGTTGACGTTCATGGCTCTCGCGGCCGCTCGAGTGCGCGAAGCGCCAGCGCACGGGCCGCGGCCGCTTCGGCCATCATCCCGACATCGGTCCCCGCCGAGATGAAGCGCAGCCCCAGTCCTACAAAGCGTTCCAGCAGGTCAAGGGACTTGATTCCAGCCACTCCGAGCGCCACGCCGTGCTTACGACAAGCCGCCGCGATCGATTCTACTGCACTGTGGAAATGCTCATTCTCATACTGCCCGTGAATGCCCATCTCGGCGGTCAGATCACTGGGTCCGATCAGGATCATGTCGATGCCATCGACTGCGGCGATCGAGTCACAAGCCGCCACACCCTCGGGCGTCTCGATCATCACGGCTACGACCGTATGCTCTTCAAGCACCTCGACCAGGCGCGGAGCCGTTCTCGACGTGTAGCCGCTGACCGCATTGGGTCCCGAAATCGATCGACGACCGAGCGGTGGGAATCGTGCGGCGTGCACAACGGCCTGCGCTTCGTCACTTGAATTAATGTGGGGCACAATGACTCCCACTGCACCGATATCGAGTGCACGGGCAATTTGGCTGGCATCGGCCGACGGTACCCGGACCAGACCGGAGATACCTGCGCCCAGCGCGCTGACACAGAGCAACTGTGCGGTCTCCAAGGACGTCGATGTGTGCTCGAGGTCGACGTAGACCGCGTCGTATCCGCACGCCGCGGCGACCGCAGGGACGTCGGGTGTGCGCGAGTTCTGCAGAGCCAGACACAGCACCAGCGCCTCGCCGCGCAGCGCGGCCCGCAACGCTCCCGTCATAGGCTCACCGTAGTCCACCGAGAATATCGCTTCCAGAAACCGGTTAACGTCCGTTATCAGGCCGACGCCGGTGTGATAACCATTAGCTATGTCGTCCAACCGTGTCGCCATTGTGGGTGTCGGGCTTTCCGATTGCGGCCGGGTGCCAGACAAAACCGCGATGGCCCTGATGGCCCAGTCCGCTCGCCGGGCGGTCGCCGACGCAGGACTCAGCAAGGACGAGATCGATGGTTTCGGCGCACACGGGACACTGCTGCCGCCGGTGGAAGTGAGCGAGTATCTCGGACTTCGGCCCAGCTGGGTCGACGCGACCAACGTAGGCGGATCTTCATGGGAAGTGATGGCGCGGCACGCGGCAGCGGCGATCGCGAGCGGCGAGATCGATACTGCCCTGTTGACCTACGGGTCGACCGCACGCTCTGACGTCAAGCGTCAAGTCCGCGCGTCGGCGGCCACCTTGGGCACCGGCGGCGCCATGCAGTACGAGGCACCTTACGGTGCGACGCTGATCGCCAAGTATGCGATGGCGGCCCGCCGTCACATGATCGAATTCGGTACCACCACGGACCAACTGGCCGAAGTCGCCGTCGCGGCTCACGAGTGGGCAGCGATGAATGCGGACGCGTTCGACCGCGATCGCATCACCGTCGACGACGTCGCGGCCGCACCGATGCTGGCCGATCCCTTCACCACCAAACATGTCTGCCTACGCACCGACGGTGGCGGCGCGGTGGTGCTGGCCAGCGAGCGGGTCGCGAAAGACTCGGCCCGCGAACCGATCTGGATCCTGGGCGCCGCCGATGCCACGTCGCACGTCAGCATGAGCCAATGGCCTGACTTCACCACATCGCCGGCCGCGCGGTCGGGGCCGCGAGCGTTCGCGCAAGCCGGCGTCAGCCCGGCCGAGATCGATGTGTGCCAGCTTTACGACTCATTCACCTCCACCGTGCTGCTGACCGTGGAGGACCTTGGCTTCTGCTCGAAGGGCGAGGGAGGACCCTTCATCGCCTCAGGCGCACTGCGCCCCGGTGGGTCGCTGCCCACCAACACCGACGGCGGAGGTCTGGCAAGCTGTCACCCCGGTATGCGGGGCATGTTCCTGATGGTGGAAGCGGTCCGGCAGTTGCGGGGCGAGTGCGCGGCACGCCAGGTCCCAGGAGCCAGGCTGGCATGCGTTCATGCGATGGGTGGTTTCTTCACGCACAGCGCCACGATGATTCTTGGGAGACAGTGATGACGGCGGCCGATCACCCGACCATCGACCTCGACAGCCAGGCTTGGTGGTCGGCGGTGCAGGACCGCGAGCTGATGGTCAACACCTGCCGATCCTGCGGCCAGGCGTCGCTGTACTCACGGCCGTTCTGTCCGCATTGCTGGAGTGAGGAGGTCAACCTGGCGCCGGCCAGCGGCCGCGCGCGGCTCTACACCTGGAGTGTGGTCCACCAGAACGCGGCACCGTTCGACGCGCGCACGCCCTATGTGCTGGCGATGGTGGACCTCGAGGAAGGGCCCCGCGTGATGAGCGTCGTAGAGAATTGTCGCGTCGAAGACCTGCGCGCCGACCTGCCACTGGCGGTTGCGTTCCGTACCGGCGATGACGGATTCATCGTGCCTGTTTTTCATCCCGTCACGGCGTAGCGGCCACCCGCTCTGCCACCAGCCGGATCCGGCCACCCGAGAGCCCGTGCAGTTTGTTGCGCTCGACCTTGCCGTTGGCGTTGACCGGCAGCGGCTCGTCCCAGAGCACCAACTCCTCGGGCAGTTTGTACTTCGGCAATCCTTGTGAGACCAGTGCTGCGGTAACGTCAGCCAGCGATAACTCGAGGTCAGGCTCGGACACTACCGCCACCGCCAGTCGCTCACCGGTGGTGGCATCGGCAACCGAGTAGGCGGCACACTGGCGCACCCCGCCGATCCGCGACACCGCATCCTCCACTTCGGCGGCGGGGATCTTCATCCCGTTACGGATCACAATGTCTTTGATCCGCCCGACGATCCGCACGCGACCGGCGACGAGTTCGGCGACGTCGCCGGTACGGAACCACTCCCCGTCCAGGCCCAGGGCATCGTCGTCGCCGTCGGTGTAGCCCAGAAAAGCATGCGGGCCCCGGATACAACACTCGGTCGGTTCGGCCGCCGACCCGATACGGACCTCGACACCATCGAGCGGCACCCCGTCATCGGCATGTCGCACCTCTTTGGGCTCATCGCGCAGGCCAGAGGTGCTCACCGGCACCTCAGACGAGCCATAGGCGCGCATGACCACTACGCCGAAGCTGTCTTCGATGCGTTTCACGATTCGCCGGTCCAGCATGGTGCCGCCGAGGTAGACCGCACGTAGTGGTACGGCGGCGCCGCGCGCCACCACTTCGTCGAGCACCCGGTCCAGTAGCCGGTCCGGTCCGCCGTACCAGGTCGCCCCCGAAGCCAGGAGTAGGTCGCACGTCGCCCCCGGGTTCCAGCGATCCTCCAGGACGACGGGTAATGCGAGCATGGGCGCGATGAACAGCGCCTGCACGACTCCGGTGACCGAAGCCAGCGGGCTGATCAGAAAGATTCGGTCCTCGCTGGTAAGTCCGGCGGCCGCAACATAGTTGGCAGATGCCTTCGCCAATGTGCTGATTGAGTGAACGACCCCTTTGGGCCGTGAGGTCGTGCCCGAGGTGTACAAAACGAAACACGGCTCGTCAGCCGAGCGCGCCGGCCGCGACCGTGCCACGCCGGGCACGCGTTCGCCATTGTCTACCTCGATCCACCGGCAACGTCCGGGGAGCTCCTGCGCGGTGTTCGCCGCCCACTTCGGCGCCACGGCGTACCGAATGTCGTCGTGCGAGACGATTTCCGCAAGTTGAGCCGGGCCCGCGCTGCGCGACACCAGCAGTACCACCGCATCGATCCGCAACGCCGCGTGCACCGCCACGACCGATTCCACGTCATTGCCGACCACCAGCACGATCGGGCTGTCCGGGACGACGCCCGCGTCGAGCATCGCCTGGGCGGCCGCGTCAACACGCGCGTCGAGCTCGGCATAGGTGAGATCGGCGCCGCGAATCGTCACGGCAATCCGGGTGGGATCCCGCTCCGCGGCGCAACGCACTTGGTCGAAGGGCTCCGCCGACCAGTACCCCGCTGCCCGGTAACGGGAGCGCAGCGACTCGGCACGCCGACGGGCCTGCCGCAGGAGTTCCGCCGCGCCGCTCATAAGGCCCTCCGATGCAAATGTCGGTTCTCGATTGAGTAAATGTAACCTCTCATCCATGCCGTCAATGACTTTCGATAATCAGGTTGCCATCGTCACCGGCGCCGGGGGTGGGCTGGGTCGTTGCCACGCCCTGGAACTGGCGCGCCGCGGCGCTCGCGTCGTGGTCAACGACCTCGGCAGCGCGGTGGACGGCACCGGTGCGTCGACTTCGGCGGCACAATCGGTGGTGGACGAGATCACCGCCGCCGGTGGCACCGCGATCGCCAACGGTGACTCGGTGGCTACCGAGGACGGCGGCGCCGCAATTGTCGAAGCGGCGATGGATGCGTTCGGCCGAGTCGATGTGCTGGTGAACAACGCCGGGATCCTGCGCGACGCGGCCTTCAAAAACATGACCGCCGAGCAGGTCGACGCCGTGGTCGCGGTTCACCTCATTGGAGCCTTCAACGTGACCAGGGCGGTCTGGCCGATCATGCGCGAGCAGAACTACGGCCGAATCGTGCAAACCACCTCCGGTACCGGCCTTTTCGGGAATTTCGGACAGGCGAACTACGGTGCCGCCAAGATGGGCCTGGTTGGCATGATGCACGTGCTCGCCATCGAGGGCGCCCGCAGCGGCATCGCGATCAATGCCATCGCGCCTATAGCACGAACCCGCATGACGGAGAACATCATGGGCGAGGCGGGCAAGGTAATGGATCCCGAGCTTGTCACGCCGGTGGTCATCTACCTGTCACACCAACGTTGCGACCGTACCGCACACATCTACTCGGTAGGTGCGGGAAAAGTGTCGCGGGTGTTCATCGGCGTGACCAAGGGAATCGAGGACACCGCGCTATCCGCGGAAAAGGTGGCAGCGTCGATCGACGACATCGACGACAGCGCCGTTTTCACAATCCGCGGCGGTCCCGCCGCGGGATGACGTCCCGCGGCTCAATGACCGCTGAACCGGGGCTTGCGGCGCTCGGCGAACGACGAGAGGCCCTCCTGCAGGTCGGCGGTGTGGGACACCACTTCCTGGGCCCAAGCCTCCTGCTCGAAGGCACAGTCGCGGCCCGACTCCGATGAAACGGCCAACAGCCGCTTGGTCAGGCCCAGCATCACGGTGGGGCCGGCCGCTAAGCGCAACGCCAATTCTTCGGCGGCCGCATCGGTTTGGTTGAGGTCGACCACGCGGTTGACCAGGCCGAGCCGCTCGCAGGTCACCGCGTCCACGGGCTCGCCCAGCATCAACAGTTCGGTCGCCTTGCGTAGACCCACTATTCTGGTCAGCAGGTGTACGGCTCCGGAATCCGGCAGTATGCCGCGATGGACGAATGCCGCGACGAGTGTTGCTTCCGTGGACATGACAACCAGGTCGCAGGCCAGCAGCAGGCTGGCGCCCGCGCCGGCCGCCGTACCCTTGACCGCCGCAACGACCGGCTTGTCACAGTCCAGTACCGAGGAAACCAGGCGTTGCCAGCCGCCTTTCAACATCCGGGCCACGTCGCCGGGACGTTTCTCGGGTGGGGGCGACGGGGAAGCGGGTGACGCCAGTCCCGCGCCGGCACAGAAATGCCGGGTACCGGCGGCGGTGAGCAACACGGCACGCACCGCCGGGTCGTTGTTGGCTCGCAGGAACGCATCGGTGAGAGCATCGCGTGCCAACGGCGACAACGAGTTTGCCACCTCGGCGCGGTCAATCTTGACCCGTGCGACAGCATCGTCACCAATCGTCACTACGATGCCGGAGCCTTCTTCAGCCATCTGCCTCAACCCCTGCGTTAACGGCATTTCCGTTTTTCGGGTATCTTAATTTCCACTCTGTCTGGTTGCGAGTCCGGCTGATACATGGCCGCCAAGAGGAGGCAATCCGATGGCCGAGACCGGCCGGATCACCGATGAGGGATTGGCCAGATTGCGGGCCACCATCGGTATCGCCGTCCCACACCCGCAGCCGCCCCACTACTTTCGTCCCAACGAGGACGCGTTTCGCCATGTCGCCGAAAGCTATGGCGACGACAACCCGCTGTGGGGTGATCCGGAGTACGCAGCCAAATCCGTGTGGGGCGAGCCCGTTGCGCCACCTGCCCTGATCGGCGGCGACACGCTGATCGGGGAAGACGAGGTCACTTCCCTGTCCGACGAAGACCGCGCCCTGACCAAAGGGGACCCCTTGCGCGGTGTGCACGCGTTCTATGCGTCATCGGCACGGGAGTGGTGGGCCCCGTTGCGCGCCAACCGCCGGGTGTTTCGGCGCAACGCGTTGGTAGCAGCCCTGGACAAGACCAGCGATTTCGCCGACCGGGCCATCCACGAGTGGTCGGCTCAGGTGTTCCGCGACGACGAGGGCATCATCTTGGGCGGTCAATACCGCAATATGATCCGCACCGAACGTCGCAAAGCACGCGGTCGCAAGAAATATGACGCCGTCGAGCCCAAGACCTGGACCCCAGAAGAGATCGCCGAGCTCGATGAACGGTATGCGCGCGAGGCGGTGCGCGGCGCCGACCCGCGCTGGTGGGAGGACGTTGCGGAGGGAGACGGGGTGGGCCCGCTGACCAAGGGTCCACTCACGGTGACCGATATGGTCTGCTGGCACGTCGGCATGGGCATGGGCATGTATGGCGTTCGGCCACTGCGCCTGGCATGGCTCAACCGCCAGCGAATCCCCCGCTTCTACACCCTCGACGAACACGGCGTGCCCGACGTCCAGCAACGAGTGCACTGGGATCCAACAGCGGCACGAAACGCGGGCAATCCCAACACCTTTGACTACGGACGCATGCGCGAGACCTGGCTGATCCACCTGTGCACCGATTGGATGGGCGACGACGCGTGGCTATGGAAACTCGATTGTGAGTTCCGCCTGTTCAACTACGTGGGAGACGTACACAGCATCACCGGCACGGTCGTGCGCAAATATCTCGCCGAAGGTGACCGTCCCGCTGTCGATGTCGATCTCGCCGCGACCAATCAGCGCGGTCAGGTCACCGCGCCCGGACACGCCACCATCCTGCTGCCGAGTCGCCAGCACGGACCTGTCCGGCTGCCCGAGCCACCCGGCGGCGCCTGCGATTTGGCGGATCTGTTGACCGCGGTATCAGCACAATTCGCCAGGCGATGATCGCATGAGGTACCAGAGCGTCCCGGGACTACAAGCCGCCCAGCATGGGCCGCAACTGCGATTGACACTGGATCGTGCCGATCGCCGGAACGCGGTCGACGACGTGATGCTCGACGCGATGATCGACCACATCGCCAGAGCCGGGACCGACGAGTCGGTACGAGTCATCCGCGTCGATGCCGAGGGTCCTGACTTCTGCGCCGGCTCCGATCTGATCGCCCGCAACGCCAAATCCGACCGCAAACCGCGGGTCGGGAGCACCCAGCGCCGACTGCCCAACAAAGCCAACCGGCTGATTCCGCTCATGCTGGAAACCCAGGTACCGATTGTTGCTGTGGTCCGCGGCTGGGCCGCCGGCCTCGGATTCCACATCGCCCTGGCCGCCGACTTCTGCGTCGCCGCCAGCGGTGCCCGCTTTTGGGAACCGTTCATGGCGCGGGGCTTTACGCCGGACAGCGGTGCAGCCTGGCTGTTGCCACGACTGATCGGCATGGTCCGCACCCGCCAACTGCTCTTGCTGGGGCAGGAGATCTCGGGCGAGACCGCAACCGACTGGGGCATCATCCACCAGGCGGTCCCGGATGACCAATTGGGATGCGCTGCCGACGAACTTGTTGCCCGGCTGAGCGAGGCCCCGACCGTCGCACTGGGATTGACCAAGTGGCTCTTGCAGAGCGGCAATGGACTCGACCTCGATCGCCACCTGCAGAACGAAGCGATGGCGCTCGAATTGTCCAGTCGCAGCGAGGACTTCCGCGAGGGCATGGCCGCCTTCCGAGACAAACGCGACGCAAAGTTCCAAGGACGATGATGCGGGTATCGGTCACCGACGGCGACAGCGTCGCCGAGGTCGTCGCGGCCGTGGAGCAGTGGGTCGCCGCCGAGGTACCGCAGGCTTGGCGCACAGCAGCCGCCGCAGGGCCCGGTGCCCTACGGGCGGTCCGCAGCGTTACCGACTACCGGCACTGGTACCCGGCTTTCGCCCGATCGGGATTGGTCGTGCCCACCTGGCCGCCCGAATACGGTGGACTGGGCATCAGCGACGCTGCCGCTCGGGCAATCGAAGAGGTCTTGCGACCGTTGCGCCTCAACCGGCTCAACCCATTGGGCCTCAACAACGCCGCTGCTGCGCTGTTCAGCCACGGCACCGAGCAGCAGCGGCTTCGATTCCTGCCGCCGATAGTGCACAACGAGGAGAAGTGGTGCCAGCTGTTCAGTGAACCCGGCGCCGGCTCCGATCTCGCCTCGCTGGCCACCCGAGCCGTGCCGGACGGGGATGATTGGGTGATCACCGGGCAAAAGGTGTGGACCACCTGGGCCGATGAGGCCGACTTCGCGATGCTGCTCGCGCGTACCGACCCGCAGCAGCCAAAGCACAAGGGCCTCACCTACTTTCTGCTCGATATGCACCAGGCCGGCGTGCAGGTGCGCCCGTTGCGCCAGATCACCGGTGAATGCGAGTTCAACGAGGTGTTCCTGGACGGTGCCCGGGTCCCGGACGCGCACCGCGTGGGTGAACTCAACGATGGCTGGCGGGTCAGTGCGTCAACGCTTTCCAGCGAGCGCCAGATGGTGTCGGGCTCGGGGTCCGGCGGAATGGGACGCCTCGGCGGCTTCAGCGCCGAACGCCTGATCACGCTGGCTCAGGAGACGGGGCGGTGGCCGGACCCTGTCATTCGGGGCAAGATCATGCGCCTGTGGGCCCAAGAGCGGGTCCGCGGGTGGACCAACGCCCGCGTGCGTTCCGCACTCTCGGCCGGGCAGTCCCCCGGTGCGGCGTCCTCGATTGGCAAGGTGCACCAAGCCAGTCTCAACCAGCAGATTCAGGATTTGATGGTCGACTTGCTCGGGACCGCGGCCGTCGCCTGGCCGGCCACCGATGATCCGGATGCATTGCCGCCCGAAGTTCACGGCATGCTGCGCAGCCTCGCCAACGCAACCGAGGGCGGTACGACCGACATCAACAAGAACATCCTCGGTGAGCGTGTGCTCGGCCTACCCAGGGAGCCCGACCCCTGGAAGGGCAAGCCGTGGAAGGATGTTCCGCGCTCGTGAGCACCTACCAGCGGCTGATCGTGGAAAAGTCACAAGGCATTGGATGGCTCATTCTGAATCGTCCGGAGGCAGGCAATGCCTTCGATGCACTGATGCTTGACGAGCTCGAGGCGGCATGGGCCGATCTCGACGGCGATCCCGAGGTGCGGGTAATCGTCAATACCGCCAACGGCAAGGCGTTCTGCACCGGTATGGACGTCGTACAGGTGGCACGGGACAAAGCAGCCATGCGCCGGCATTCGCGGCGGACCAGAGACGCCGCGCTGAAGATCTCGTCGTGGCACTGTCAGGTGTCGAAGCCGGTGATCGCGGCGATCAACGGCGTGTGTGCGGGCGGCGGACTACATCTCGTGGCTGACGCCGATATCGTGATCGCCGCTCGGTCAGCATCTTTCGTTGATCCCCATGTATCGGTGGGTCAGGCGGTGGCATACGAGGCGATCACCCTGTTGCGGAAGTCTCCGATGGAGGCAATTACGCGAATGGCGCTCAGCGGCAACGGTGAGCGCATCTCGCCCCAACGCGCCTACGAGTTGGGGATTGTCTCCGAAGTCGTACCCGGCGATCAGCTTCGGGAAGCGGCAGCCCGGCTGGCTGCGGCCATCGCCCTCAACTCACCCACGGCGGTGCGTGCCACCAAGAAGGCGCTGTGGCGGTCTCTGGAAGTCGGACTCACCCAGGCCCGCAGTGAAGCAGCGGAGGAGATTTGGCGGTTGCGCAACCACCCCGATCACGCCGAAGGCGTCCGGGCCTGGCACGCCAAACGAATCCCGCAGTGGCAACCACCCGCCGACGCACTGGAGGTCCAATGACATTTCAGCGGCTGATCGTCGAGCGGCGCGGACCCGTCGGGTGGATCATCAACAACCGACCGGACCGGCTCAACGCGTACGACGCCGCGATGCGAAACGAATTCCCGAGAGCATGGCGGCAATTGGACTCTGACCCCGATGTCCGCGTCATCGTCCACACCGGGAACGGTCGTGCCTTCCAGGTGGGCGCCGACGTCGACGAGCTCGACGGCGAGGCGGTACTGCAGTTCCAGGAGACCATGCGCACCCTCGATCTCAAGCTCACCGCCTGGCACTGCGACGTCGGGAAACCCGTTATCACCGCAGTCAACGGCGTCTGTGCGGGCGGTGGTCTGCATTGGGTGGCCGACGCCGATGTAGTGATCGCCGCATCGGATGCGACATTCGTCGACCCACACGTGTCCATCGGCCAGGTCTCCGCACTGGAAACGATTGCCCTGATGCGCAAGGTGCCCGCCGAGGCCGTGCTGCGGATGGCGCTGGTCGGCAGTCATGAACGGTTGACCGCTCAGCGCGCCTACCAACTCGGCATGATCAGCGAGGTGGTCGATCCGCCCGAGAAGTTACGCGATGTGGCGCAGGAGCTCGCCGAGAAGATCGCCCGGAATTCCCCGGCGGCGATGCGGGCCACCAAGCGGGCGTTGTGGGGTGCGCTGGAGTACGGACTGACGGATGCATGCCGAGCCGGCGCCAAGCATCTGACGTCGATGTGGGGGCACCCGGACCAAAACGAGGGCCCGCAGGCATTCGCGGACAAGAGGCCGCCGAACTGGCAACCACTGGTGAGTGATTCGTGAGCCTGGTGGAGTTGCTGGACGGCCTGCCTGACATAGCCGTGCACACGCTGACCAAAGACTTTTCCAGTGCCAACTTGGCCGCGAGCGCAACCGAACTTGGCACGCTGCTCGCCGAGTCCGGCTTGTCACCCGGCCAGGTGGTCGCCGCCATGCTGCCCAACGATGCGATCACCGTTGCCGCACTGTTCGGCGTCTGGCGAGCCGACGGGGTCTACACACCACTCAACCCGCGGGCCGCCGATCAGGAACTGGCCTCGCAGCTGCACACTCTACGGCCGCACGCCGTCATCACGACTCCCGAACTCAAGCAACGCTTCTCACGATTCGGACTGACCCTGCTCACCGGTACGGACCTGCACTGGTCGGTGGACTCCGGCACCCGGCAACCGACCGATCCGCGCCGGTACGACGCCGATGTCGCTCTGCTGCAGTTCACCTCCGGGACGACCGGAGCGCCCAAGCCGGTGCCGCTGCGTCACGGCACCGTGCTCGACCTGATCGACCGCCTGCTGGAGAAACTTCGCGGCCCCAGATCTACCGAGAGACAGGGGAACCGGCCGCCGATGCCGAACCTGGTTCCGCTATCGCTGTCCCTGTGGGCCGGCATCTACCAGGTGCTGTTCGCATTCCGGGCGGGTTCGGGTGTGGTCCTGATGGAGCGTTTCGCCGCAACGGATTTCGCCGCGATGGTCAAGCGCTATCAGTTGCGCTCCACCGTGTTACCGCCGGCAGCATTGACGATGGTGCTTCATGACGACGAAGTCACCGACCTGTCGCCACTGAAGATCGTCCGGTCGATCACCGCCCCACTGTCACCGGCACAGGCTCGCCGCTTCCGGGCCAAATTCGGCGTTGCCGTGCTCAACTCGTACGGCCAAACCGAACTGGGCGGTGAAGTGGTCGGTTGGTCGGCAGCGGACGCGCGCGAGTGGGGCGAGATCAAGCTGGGTTCCGCCGGGCGTCCGCTGCCCGGCATCGACGTGACCATTGCCGACGACGAGGTGCTGGTGCGCACCCCGACCACCGCGGCACGCAGGGTCGATCCCGCTTTTCTCGACAGGCTGACCGACGACGGTTGGTTCCACACCGGAGACCTCGGCTGGTTCGACGACGACGGCTTCCTGTGGCTTGACGGCCGGGTCTCGGACATGATCAATCGCGGTGGGCTGAAAGTGTTTCCCGGCGCGGTCGAGGATGTGCTGGCCGGCGCCGACGGGGTGCGCGAAGCCGCGGTGGTCGGGGTTCCTGATGAACGGCTCGGCGAGGTGCCCTGGGCATTCGTGGTACGTACCGACCCGGCACTCACCGAATCCGATCTGATGTCCTGGTGCCGCGACCGATTGACGCCCTATCGCGTGCCAGTGCGGTTTGTCTTTCTGGATCGCTTGCCGCGCAACGATGTTGGGAAGGTTGTCAAGCGCGAGTTGGCGGCGCTTGCTGAATCAGTCATGTCGTGATCTCGAGTTGCACGCCAGGCCACCGCCGGCTGGCCAGCGTCCACGGGTCGGCATAGACACCAGGCAGACCCCGGTAAGGCATCCGCCGCTTGAGTATTAGCCGGACAATCGGCCGTAGCGCGGCCAATAGAAACCGCCATCTGCCGACGCGCGCGCGGATCTCGGCAAGCACGCTCGGCCAGGAATGGTTCTGAAACCCGAGTGCCTCCTGCGCCCGCGCGGTGTCCATCCAGTCACAGACAAACCACGCGCTGTCGTCGTTCGGATTACCGAGCCGGCCCACCGGATAGCAGTCGACCAGTCCCATGGCCGCGGCCATTGCCGGCCCCATCTCGCCTTGCAACTGGCGATGGCTTTCATCGCCACCGATCATGAAAATCTCGCCGCTGATGTCGGAGGTTGCGGCAGCCGCGAAGGCGCTGCCGGCGTCACGCGCGTCGACCGTATTGATACGGCCGTCCGAGGGCGCCGACCACTCCAGGAACAGCACGTCGGCGCTGATAGGCAGGGACCGCAGCCTGGTACTGACCACCGCGCCGAGCCGCAGTACCACCCAGTCCAATTGCGAGACACGCACCAAACGCTCCGCCTCCAGCTTCTGGCCTCCGTAGGACTCGACCGGCTGAAGCGGCGAGTCAGCGCGAAGCAATTCGTTCCGGTGCGGATTGCGCGAACCATGGACCGCGACACTTGATGCGTAGACGAAGCGCGGGCGGTCGGGCAGGTGTTCGGCAGCCGCCAGCATTGACCGGGTGGCGTCGACGTTGACGCGCTGGGCCAGCGCGGAATTCAGATAGCTCGCGGTGGGAATGACGGCGGCAAGGTGAACGATCACTTGCGGAGCTACCGCTGCGAGCAGGCCCTCAACCTGCGCGCGGTCGGTGAGATCCGCCCAGCGCACGTCGACGGACCCCGGCAGGCGACGCGCGGCCTTCTGATTGCCCGGCGTACACAGGTCGGTGGCCACCACTGCGGCACCCCGCTGATGCAGTTGGACTACCGTCTGGGTGCCCACCAAACCGAACGCGCCGGTTACCAGAACCTTCACCACTCACCCACCCCGCCCTGTCGGTTGAGAACAATTACTCTCATTATCGAGAGTGATGTTACTCTCACGGGACGATAGGACTTTCGGAGCGGGAGGTGTCGATCGTGTGGCAGGAACTGGTCCGCATGGCGGTGACATGGGCAGTCATGTGCGGCCTGGTCGCATTCTTCTACTGGATGCTGGCGAACATAGGAACGTTTTGATTTATCTGTGGCACAGACTCTTTCACCGACACTGAGGCCAGGAACATGGATGATCAAGACCGACGGCGCCGACGCGGGCTCATCGCTTTCCAGATCTTCATCTACGGCATGCTGATTGCGATGTTCGCTATCCAGCTCCAGATGTACCTGACCAGGGACTGGTAGTCGACTATGACGCTGAGCCAGTCACGCGCCATCGACCAACACGAGGATCAGACTCACCAGACACAGCGACGGGCCGACCGATGGTTGATCGCGGGCACCGCACTGATGGGCACCCTGGTTCTGGGCATTGTCGGCCTGGTTGTGTTCTGCCGTGGACTCTACTTGCTGAGGAAGGCGCAGCGCGACGGACTTTCCGTCCGTCCGACGATGGTCACCCTCATCGGATACGTCGTCATCCTGGACGCCGCCCTCAACAGCGTCGGTTGGGCGCTCGACCTGTTCGCCAACCACGCCCTGATCACCCGCACCGTATTCACCGCTTGGGGCAACCTGATCGACGCCGGTTATTTCTGGCACTACAACGAACTTTGGATCGGCGGCGCCGGCGCGCCCGGCGAAAAGGCCTGGGTCATGGTCTGCGTCCTGATCGCATTCCCGATGCGGATTGCCGCGGCCATCGCTTTCCTGCAGATGAAGCGCTGGGGGCATCAGTGGCTCATCGTCACATGCTGGTTCGGGATCGTCGTGTGGACCGGCTACATCTTCAACATGACGATGTACGCGGACGTCAGATATGCCGGCGTCGGGCTGCCGGTACTCGGCTGGTGGGCGTTCAACATCTTCTACATCACACCCTTTCTGGCCATCCCTTACCTGCACACCGTCAACCGGGAAATCTTCTCCGACTAGCCTGCACTGACAAGGAAGGGTCGCGGTGTCTGAAACCAGCTCGCAAGCAACGGCTCCGGCCGCAGCACTACCGATCGGCACGACGTCTACCTGGGCACGGATGCACCGATGGCTCAAACGAGGGTTGTATGTCTGTCTCTTCGGATTGGTCATCGAAGGCTCGATGACGGTTCCGGTGATGGCAGTCTGGTACGGCTGGCCGACGCTGTCCCTGACCGAGATATGCAGTGAGTTGCTGAAGGTGCGCTTCTCCGATGACTCACTCGAATGCCACCATCCCTATCCGATGGGCGGCCCCCCGTTCGGCGGCCCACCGGAAGCCGCCGGCCAACGCACGGCGCAAGACGAATGGGGCATCCAGCCCAAACCCCGGTATCAGCGCATCGGCTTCCGGGAGTTGGTGAGAATCCACGACGAACGTGTGGCCAGGCAGTCAGCCGTTCCTCGTCGCTGACATGTCCACCGCAACGGTCGTCATAGCACCGGCCGGAGAACTGTCGGCGGCGCTGGCCGCCGGCTTGGACGCGGGCGTCATAGACCCCACCGAACCCGAGCTGCCCCAGGCCGACGGAGTCGTCATAGTCGTCGGCGTGGATCCCGCGGCTGAGCCGCTCAACACACTCGACACCGATGACTGGGACCGGATCGTCGATGCCACTATGTGGGACACGCTCACTGCGCTGCAACACGCCCGGCTGTCGGTGCGGCATGCCCAGGGACGGATCGTCTTGGTGCTGCCGACGATCGGCATGGCCGGCGCCGCCGGACTGGTGGCTTACACCACCGCCATCGAGGGCATCCGCGCGATGGCGAAATCGGCCTCGCGCCAATGGGCCTCACAAGGTGTCGTCGTCAACGCCGTGGCGGCCCCCCTGCAACTATTCGCTCCACAACTCGCGGCTGCCGCGAACCACTTGTCCGCTCCCGCCCTCCCAGACGACCCGTCAATTGTGCGATCAGTTGTAGAGGCCGTGAAATTCCTACTGCAGCCACACCTCGGCCACCTCGTCGGCGACACAATCATCGTCGATGGCGGATCGATGATGCTGCCGTGACGCTCTCCGGTCTGACGGCCCTGGTGACCGGAGCGGGCGCAGGTGTCGGCCGCGGCATCGCGCTGGCTTTGGCCTCGGAAGGGGCGCACGTGATCGTCGCGACCCGGTCGCAGACGGGACTGGCAACGGTTGAGGAGATTACGTCCCGTGGACACATTGCCACGTGGGCTTGTTGCGACGTAACCGATGCTGCGGCGGTGGCGGATGCGGTAGACGTCGCGGTCACAACAACCGGCCGCCTCGATGCAGTGGTGCACAACGCCACGAGCAATTTGTCCAGCCAGCCGCATGAACTGCAAGCAGTCGACCGGGGACTCTGGGAGCAGCACTTCGCGGTGTCGCTCCGCGGCGCGCGGCATTGCGCCACAGCCGCGTTCGAGGCCCTCCGAAAGCAAGGCGGCACCTTCCTGGTCATGACCTCGCCGGCGGGCGTCGAGGGCAGCGCGACGCTTCCGCTGTACGCCACGATGAAGGGTGCACTGCGCGGCTTCGCAAAAAGTCTCGCCCGGGAATGGGCTGCGCACCTCATCACCGTGAACGCTGTCTCCCCGATGGCATACTCGCCTGCGATGACCGCGGCGATCAAAGCCGAACCTGCCATGGAAGAACGACTTTCGCGCCGGATCCCGCTGGGGCGCATCGGGGACCCGGAACATGACATCGGATCGGCGGTCGCCTTTCTGGTTGGCCCCGCAGCACGGTATATAACTGGTCAGACCCTGAGTGTCGACGGCGGTCACTACACAAGCCTCTCATCTGGACGCCTGGAAATGCTGGTTCTCGTATTCGGATATAGTTATCTCCGTTGCGTTACTCACCGGAGGAGTCGACCGTGGCGGATGAACAAGCACTCGAGGTCTGGGATGCCGACAACCACATGTACGAGACCATCGATGCCTACACCCGCTACCTGCCGGAGAAGTACTCCGAAGCGCTGAAGTTCGTTGAGGTCAATGGGCGCACGAAGCTACAAATCCTCGGTGTGGTCACCGAGTGCATTCCGAACCCGACCTACGAAGTCATTCCCACGCCGGGCGCATGGGCCGACTACTACCGGGGGATCAACCCGGAAGGCAAGACGTTGCGCGAACTCGCCAACCCGATCCGTTGCCCCGACGAGTTCCGGCGTCCTGACCTCCGTCTGGCGCTGATGGACCGCCAGGGCGTCGACGGTGCGGTGATGTTCCCAACGACCGCAGGCATGCTCGAGGAACGGACGAAGTCGGACACCGAACTCACTCACGCCATAACCCACGCCTTCAACCGCTGGCTGCTCGATGACTGGACATTCAACTACCAGAACCGCATCTTTGCCGTTCCCGCAATCTCTCTCAACGATCCGGCCAAGGGAGTTGAGGAGCTCAAGTGGTGTCTGGACAACGGCGCCAAGACCGTGTTGATCAGGCCGGCGCCGGTACCCCGTGAAGACGGCACCTCACGCTCGCCCGCACTGCCCGAATTCGACGACTTCTGGCGTCTGGTCGAGTCCGCCGGCATCGCGGTGCAGATGCACAATTCCGACGCCGGTTACGACCGTTACCTCAACGACTGGGAAGGCGGTGACGAATTCCAAGGCTTTCAATTGACCAAGTTCCGCGGCTTCATCTACGAAGAGAGCCGCCACATCTTCGATACGCTCGCTGCGTTCATCGCGCACGGTGTGTTCGAGCGCTTTCCCGGATTGCGTATCGGCGTCGTCGAGAACGGGGGTTCCTGGGCTCAGCGGCTGATGGAGGTTTTCGATCGGGTGTACCGCAAGAAACCCCGTGATTTCAGCGAGCATCCGTGCGATGTCTTTCGCAGGCATGTCTGGGTCAACCCGTTCCACGAAGAGGACATGTCACACCTCATCGACATACTCGGCGCGCAGCGGGTGATGTTCGGGTCCGACTATCCCCACCCCGAAGGCCTCGCCGAGCCGGCAGAGTTTGTTTCCGAACTCGACGACCTTTCTCCCGACATCACCGCACGGGTCATGGGCGGCAACCTGAAGGAATTGATCGGCGTTTGACGGGCCTCGCTGATTAGGAGTAACGCGAACGCAATTCGTTCTTCAGCACCTTACCGGTGAGGTTGCGCGGCAACGCCGGCACGAGCTCGAGTCGTTCCGGGAATTTGTGGCGACTCAAACCTCGATCCGCACAATGTTGCACCAGCGCGCCGAGCGTGACGTCGCTTCCGGGCGAAGCGACCACGACGGCACAAACCCGTTCTCCGGTACGAGGATCCGGTACCCCGACCACCGCGACGTCGGCGACCGCGGGATGCGCGGCCAACACACCCTCGATCTCGAGGGCCGAAATGTTCTCCGCATTGCGGATTATCGCGTCCTTGATCCGGCCGGTGATGATGACATTGCCGTCGGCGTCGATACATCCCCGGTCTCCGCTGCGGAACCACCCGTCGGCGTCGAATGCCGCGGCGTCCAGCGAGCCGTCGACATATCCGAGGAAACACTGGGGTCCCTTCAGGCGCAGCTCACCCTCTGCGCCAACGGCGACCTCGCTCTCGTTGTCGTCGACCACCCGTACCGAAACGCCGGCAACGGGGCGCCCGACCGTCCGGTCGAGCAGGTCAGGGGACGCCTCAGGTGTCTGCGAGGTCGCGACCGGGAACTCGGTCAGACCCCAGGAGTTGGCGACGCCGTTCACGGAGAACGTTTCACGCACCTGCCTGCCCAGTTCCGCGGTGATCGGCGCGCCCCCGCCTACGCAGCCGCGCAGCTCGGGATAGAGCGGTTCGCTGCCGTGTGCCCGTTGCGCCGCCATGAAGGCGACGAAGAATGGTGTCGCCGTACCCAGCAGCGTGGGGCGGTGCGCAGCCACGGCCCGCGGCGTGGTCGCGGGGTCGAAGAAGTCGAACAGCACCAACCGCATTCCGGTGCGCAGGCTGGCCGCCAGCATGGCGGCACCGCCGATATGAGAAATGGGAAAGGGAATCGGGTTGACGTCGCTGCTGGAGGCCCCCACGATGCCGACCACCCCGGCAGAACCGGCGATCACCGAACGATCGCAGTGGCGAGCACCTTTCGGCGCGGCCGTAGTACCCGAGGAGTAATAGATCCAGCGTGGGTCTTCCCCGGAGGACGGAGGGTCACCGAGCGCGGCGGGGTCACCGGCAGGCAACCGAAGCCGGTCGGTGACCGGTGCATCGTGGTCGATGACCACCACCGACATCCCGCGTTCGCTCGCCACGGCATCCGCGAGCGCAGTGTGGTCGAACCCGCGCCAGCGGCCTGGGACGATCAACACCTCGGTCGCGAGTTGTTCGGTGACGAACCGGACTTCGCTCTCACGCCAGATCGGGAGGATGGGGTTCTGCACCGCACCCAATCGGGTGAGAGCCACCATCACCACCATGGTTTCCAGGGTCGTCGGTAGTTGCCAGGAGACCAGGGTGCCCGCCCTTACCCCGCACTGCGCCAGCCCCGCTGCGGTCCGCAGCGCCTCGTCGCGCAGTTGGGCGCAGGTGAGACTGCGACCGTAGTCGTCGGTGAGCACCACTTGGTGTGGGTGTGTCTCGGCTACCGCGTCGACGAGACCCCAATAGGTCGCGGCGGCTTCTGGCGTGTTCACCGGCTCGGTAACAGCAGCCGACGCTTCGCGAGGATATTACGCATCATCTCCGAGCTTCCGCCGGAGATCGTATAGGCCCGTGACCACAGCCAGCATTCTCGCAGACGCTCTTTGGCCCGAAGGACATGCGCGTCGTTCGAGCCCGAATTCCTTGCCGTGGCCGCCAGTCCAGCACCGTACGCCGCGACCCGATGGTACGTCTCGGCGAAGCTCAGTTTGGCGATCGAGCCGTCACCGGGCTGATCCGCACCCACGATGAGCCGTTCCACATGGTCGTCGATGAACGCCTTGGCCACCTCGACCTCGACAACCAGTCCGGCGACGGCTTGCTGGATATCGGTGTGCCGCAGCGCGGGGATACCGTCGATCTGCGAATTGCGCGCCACCGTCACGAGGTCCTCGATCAACAGTTCGAGCAGGATGACGTTGCCGCCAATGCCGAATCGCTCGAAATCCAGACCGGCCATGATTATCGACCAGCCCTGCCCGACTTCACCGATGAGGCTGTCCGCGTCAAGCACCACGCCGGTCAGAAAGACCTCGTTGACCTCGATCGCGTCGCCGATGGTGCGGATCGGCCGGACCTCCACGCCGGGCGTGGACAGCGGCACGGTGAATACGGACAGGCCGTGGTGACGCGACGAAGTCGGATCCGTTCGGATGAGCGCCAGTCCCATGTCGGCCCAATGTCCATCGGTGATCCACGTCTTCTGTCCGTCCAGGACCCAGCTGCCGTCATCCCGGCGGACCCCGCGACTGCGGACTCCGGCGATGTCGCTGCCGGCATCGGGTTCGCTCAGCAACTGACACCACACGTGCTCGCCCCGTCTGATCCGCGGCAGCAGCGTGCGCTTCTGCTCCTCGGAGCCGAAGTGCAGTAGTACATGAGCGGCTAGATTGACCTGCTCGACCGGGCGTGGCGCCCGGGCCCGCAGGATCTCCTCGCTGACGATGCGGTCATGAAGCGGATGGTGGTCGGGGCGACCGCCGTGCTCGGCGGGCCAGTCCGCGCCGACGAAGCCGGCGTCGAACAGCGCGGCGAACCAGGCGCGCAGCCGGGCCTCCTGCTCGGCGGTCTCCGGCGCCCGATGCCCTTCCCGTGCTTCGCTGGGCGGCGCGTGCGCCGCGATGTGTCGCCTGACCCGATTCCTGAAGGCCGCCAGTTCTTCTGCGCTCGGCCTGCCACCGAAATCACTCACCAGCCGGATACCTCGGCGAGCCGGGCACGGCTTGACCTCGCCGTGCCGATCAGTTGGCCATTGGTGAAGACCCGACGCAGCTCATGGTGCAGCGGATACTCCCACGTGAAGCCGATCCCACCGGATAGTTGCATGCACTCGTCCACTGCCGCGGTGGCTCCGGCGGTAACAAATGCGTGTGCCACGGTCGCCAACACGGACCCACGATCGTCACCGGCGGCAAGAGCGCGTGCCGCCTTCATGACGACCGCGCGACCTTTGACCTCGAATACGAACAATTCCACCAGTCGGTGTTGGATCGCCTGAAAGCTCGCGATCGGTGCGCCGAAGGCCTGTCGATCCTTGAGATAGGAGATCAGCCTGGCGAGCGTCATGGACATTGCACCGATGGAGTCGGCTGCGACGAGCAGTCGCGCGACGGCCGTCAACTCCTCGGCCCGCTCGGGTGATCCGATCGGCACCGTCGGTACCCCGGCGATGTCGACTCGCCCAACCGGGCGGCTGACGTCAAGCAGATCGGGGTCGGGAGAATTGCGTACCGCCGAACCGTCGATCAGATGAATTCCTTTGCGGCTCAAAGTAACCAGCACGTTCAACACGTCCGGACGAACGACCAGCGCGGACTCATCGGCGACCAGCCCCGCCGCGGCGGCGCCGCTCAGCAGGTCGGGTAGCCAGCGCTGCCTGATCTCGTCGGGCGCCGAGGCGACCGCCGCGGCGGCCACGACGGTCCCCAACCACGCGGACCGGTCCTGAGCTCGACCGAGCTCCTCGGCAACGACGCACGACTCGATCGGCCGCCAGCCCGCACCGCCCATCGTTTCCTCGACAAGCAGCCCGGTCCAGTCCATCGCCGCGAGGTCGTCGATGGAGTCTTTTTCTCCACGTTCGGCAAGGAAGCCCCGTGCCGACGCCCGCAGTAATTCGAGGTCGATGTCGGCCGAGTCCTCGTGGCCCATTCCGCTGTCAGCTCCGACTGAGCAGCTGGTCGGCGTTGTCGCGCATGATCCGCTTTTTAGCGGATTCGTCGAGCGGGTCGAGCAGTTTGATGAAGTCGGCCGGTTCGGCCAAGCCCTCGGCGTGTGGGTAGTCCGAACCCATCAGCAGGCATTCGTCGTAGCCCAGGCGCTCGACGATGGCCGGGATGTCGTCCTCGGGGTATGGGACCACGCCCACATGGCGACGGAAGATCTGCGACGGGCGTTCGGTGAGCTTTCCACCAATCCATGGGCCGTTGCGTCCCATCCCCCGGCTCTTGTCCATGTGGACGACGAACTGGGGCACCCACTCCGCGCCGTGTTCGGCGACGAGAACGTTCAGGCCCGGAAAACGCCCGAACAGATTGTCGAAGATGAGCGCGGACAGAGTGTCCTCGATTGGGCGCTGTCCGTAGATGTTCATCCACTGCCAGGCGGACATGTGCCATGCAGCGGGATCGGGGTTGTGTCCCCAGGCCGGCGAGATGGTGTCGAAGTACCAGTACGGCTGGATGTGGAAGACGAGAGTGCATCCGGCTTCCTGCAGCCGGGCGTAGACCGGGTCGAAATACGGGTCGCCCGGGGAGCGCCCGTAGGCGGGCCCCGTCGGCAACAGCACCAGTCGGGCGCCCTGCTCGATGATCGCTTCGGTCTCTTTGATCGCTGACTCGAGGTCACGTAGCGAAAGCAATGCGGTCGCATAGAGGCGGTCCTGATAGTTGAAGCCCCAAGTCTCGTTGAACCACCGGTTGAACGACCGCAGGTTGGCATACAGGGCTTCGGTGTCGTCGACGTAGTGCTCGGCGGCCAGCGCCATGCCCGCCGGGAAGATCACTGCGCGTTCGACGTTCTGCTGGGCCATCACGTTGAGCCTCGGCTGGCGCTCGAGGTATTCGGGCTGCATCGGCTGCGGCTCGTAGGTCTCGTCCGGGTTCCCTGAGCCCATCTGTTTGAGCATCTCCTTGAGCGAGCCGGGCCGGTAGGCCAGGTCGAAACCCAAGCCGGCTTCACTATTGAAGGTCGCGACGCGATGTCCGGCGAGGATGACTTCCTTTCCGTCGGCGGTGACGACGGGTGCGATGGCGCGGTCGTGAAATGCTTTGGGCAGGTAGCGGGTGAACGCGTCGCGCGTCTCGTAGCAGTGCGTGTCGCAATCAAAGATCCCGTAGTCGAGTTTCCTCACCGCGTGTCCCCTTCTTACGAGAATGAATATTCTCTAATTTCAGAAAACATACTATCCTGATGCGGCAACGCTTATCCCGGGCCTGTCCTAACGCAATGCCCCGGAACACGTGCTTCGGCAACCCCGCTGGAAGACAACGTGATCGGTGGGCAGGAGGTCACCTGTGCCGGCAACCGAGGTCGACGACCTCCGCCGCGTCGTTCGCGACTACTTGTCCGAGACGTCGTCCAGCGAGACCGTGCGCCGGCTGATGGTGACCGACAGCGGTTTCGACGCGACAGCTTGGCGGCAAATCGCCCGCGAGCTCGGCCTGACCGGCATCGCCGTGCCCGAGAAGTGGGGCGGGGCCGGCGCCGGCATGGCCGAACTCGCGGTGGTTTTAGAAGAGATGGGTGCCGCGCTGCTGTGCTCCCCGTATTTCGCCACCGTCGTGCTGGCCACACAGGCGATCGTGGCCAGTGGTGATCGGTCCGCGATAGAGCGGTTCATCCCGCAATTCCTGGACGGGTCAAGCACTGGCACGCTGATCCTCGATGGCCGACTCGACGCATGGGATCCGGCCGCCGTCACAATCAGAGCGGAGCCGGATGGCGCAGTTCACCGGATTCATGGACAGGCACCGCTCGTCCTCGACGGCCACACGGCCGATGTCGTGCTGGTGGCCGCGCGAACCGGGGCCGGCATCTCGCTGTTCGCAGCCCAGGGTCGGTCGGAGGGCTTGCGCCGTACCGAACTGACCACACTTGACCGCACCCGCAAGGTCGCTCGCGTGGAGTTCGACGGCGTCCCGGCCGAACTGATCGGAACCGACGGTGATGCCGCGGCATATCTGGGTCGCACCGCGGATGAAGCCGTCGTCGCGCTGGCCGCAGAACAGGTCGGCGCGGCGCAACGCTGCCTCGACATGGCCGTCGACTACGCCAAACGCCGAATTCAGTTCGGCCGGGCGATTGGCAGCTTCCAAGCCGTCAAGCACCGCTGCGCGGACATGCTGGTGTTGGTCGAGGGGGCCCGTTCGGCCGCGATGCACGCCGCTGAGGTGGCAGAGGCCGACGAACTGGCGATCGCCGCGTCGGTCGCGAAGATGGTGTGTTCCGAGGCGTTCCTACAGCTGAGCCTGGACAACATGCGAATTCACGGCGGCATCGGCTTCACCTGGGAACACGATGCCCATCTCTACGTTCGCCGGGCTAAGGCCAGCCAGTTGATCTTCGGGACACCGGATTACCACGCGGAGCGCCTGGCCACGCTCTTGTTGATGAAAGGACAGCAGTGACCATTTCATACTCCCTCGAATTGCCCACCCAGCGAGTCGAGGCGGTTGGGGAGTTCGTCTCCGCGGAAGCGATCAGCGACATCGCAAAGGCGGCGGAGGCAAGCGGATTCGCCGCAGTACACGTCACCGACCATCCGGCACCGGACGCCAAGTGGCTCGACCACGGGGGCCACCACGCCCTGGACCCTTTCGTCGCGCTGGCATTCGCCGCCGCGGCCACCACCAATGTCAAACTACTGACCAACGTCTACATCGCGGCCTATCGCAACCCCTTCCTCGGCGCGAAATCGATTCAAAGCCTTGCGGTGCTGTCGAACGGGCGGCTCATCCTCGGAACCGCCGCGGGCTACCTGAAGCCGGAGTTCCGAGCGTTGGGCGTCGATTTCGACAATCGCGGCGCTCTGCTCGACGAGGCACTGGACGTGCTGTCGAAAGTTCTCACCGGCGAGGACATCGCCTACCAGGGCACGTCGTTCACCTCCCGAGGTGTCCGCTTGCGCCCACTGCCACAAACCCTTCCACCGGTATGGGTGGGCGGTAACAGCAAGCCGGCCATCCGGCGCGCCGTCTCACGTGCGCAAGGGTGGGCCCCGTTCAACACATTCGGCTACGCCACGGCGTCCCGGACCGCGGAGATCTCGACCATCGAGGAGCTGGAAGCCGCAATCGGCTGGGCGCGGCAATACGCGGTCCAGATCGGCCGCACCGCTGCGCTCGACATCTGCTTCTCGGCAGGAAATCTGTTGGACGACACCAGGTCGAATGACGAACGTCACGACACCATCGACAAACTGACCCGGGCTGGGGTCACCTGGCTGACCATCGCGCCGCCGGGATCCGACCGCGCGGAGGTCATCGAACGAGCGCAGGCCTTCGCCAAAGAGTTTTATCGCTACACGATAACCTCTGTTCTCATGCCTCAGCCGAGCCTGCACGAACTACTGGATCCCGCCACCACCGCGCTGGTGACCCAGGAATGCCAGGGCGGTGTCATCGGCCCCCAGGCCGGTCTGCCCCTGCTCGCGGAAGAAGCTCGCCGCGAGGCTATTCCGAATATCGCCAAGCTGGTTTCCGCCGCGAGGTCGGCCGAGGTAGCGGTGGTGCACTGCCTCGTCCAGCGGCGCGCCGACGGGCGAGGTTCCAACACCAATGCCCGACTGTTCGCTGCCGGCAAATCGTTCGCCGTCGACCTCACCCCGGGCAGCGCGGGCGCGTCGTTGCTACCGGAGTTGGGTCCGGAGCCCAGCGACCTGGTCCTTACCCGCACCCACGGCGTCGGACCCATGTGCGGCACCGACCTTGATTCGGTGCTGCGCAACCTGAATATCAAGACCATTGTGGGCGTTGGCGTTTCAGTCAATATTGCCATCCCCAATCTGGTGATGGATGCCGTCAACCGCGGATATCAGTTCGTGTTGCCGCGCGACGCGGTCAGCGGGTATCCACGCGAATACGCGCAGTCGATCATCGACAACAGTCTCGCGTTGCTGGCCACGGTCACCACTGCCGATGCCGTGGTCGACGCTTGGATCCGAAGATGATAACGTCATTTTCACCGAGCGTAAATGGCCATATCCGCTGCTCAGGAGGAAGTGACATGCCTGCCCGTTCCCTGCCGTACCCGGTTTTCGACATCGACAACCACATGTACGAGACGACGGACGCGCTGACCAAATATCTGCCGAGGGAGCACCGCGGCAAGGTCGGCTATGTCGAGGTGAACGGTCGGCCGAAGCTGGTCGTGAAGGACCACATCAGCCACATGATCCCCAACCCAACCTTCGCACGCGTCGCCAGGCCGGGCAGCGCCGAAGATTACTTCCTGGGTAACAATCCCGAAGGCCTCACATTCCGTGAATTCATCGGTGAAGCAATGGATGTCATTCCCGCATACCAGTTCCCGGCTCCCCGGCTCGAGTTGATGGACGAGCTGGGCATCGACCAGTGTGTGATGTATCCCACGCTCGCCAGTCTCATCGAAGAGCGCACCACCGACGACGTCATCCTCACCCACGCCATCATCCACGCGCTCAACGAGTGGATGCATGAGCACTGGACGTTCAACTATCAGAACCGAATCTTCGCAACCCCGGTCATCTGCCTACCCCTGGTAGACGAAGCCATCCGGGAATTCCACTGGTGTCTAGAACGGGGCATGAAGACGTTCCTGGTCCGTCCCGCACCGGTACCGAGTCGCTTCGGTGGCTCGCGTTCGATGGGTTTGCCCGAATTCGATCCGTTCTGGGAGGAGGTCGTCAAGGCAGGCATGCCGGTGACCATGCACGCCTCCGACAGCGGCTACCAGAAGCACCTCATGGAATGGGAGGGCGGCGACGAGTACCTGTCGTTCAAGCCCAGCGCACTGCGCGAAGTGGTGATGGGGCACCGCGCGATTGAGGACACTTTGGCTGCGATGATCTGTCACGGTGCGCTCTCACGTTTCCCGGATCTGAAGATCCTGTGCGTCGAGAACGGTAGTGGCTGGGTGCGCAATCTGCTCGAACAGCTCAACACCGCTTACCGGATCATGCCCAAAGAGTTCGACGAGCATCCCGTCGAAGTATTCAAGCGCAACATCTACATTCACCCGTTCCTGGAAGACGACATCAACGGAATCATCGACATCATGGGTGAGGATCACGTGATGTTCGGTTCGGACTTCCCTCATCCGGAGGGCATCGGTGACCCGCTGAGCTTCGTGGACAGGCTTGCCGGTGTTCCCGATGCCGTCAAGGCGAAGATCATGGGAGGCAACGCAATCGAGCAGTTGGGTCTGAAGGTCGCGGTATGACAGCCGCCGTCGCCAAGGTTTACGACGGGATCGACGCCTTCGAAGCGCAGGTCGGCCAGCACCTGGGCTACAGCGACTGGCGTCGCGTGACTCAGCAGGAAATCGACCTGTTCGCCGAAGCGACGGGTGACCATCAGTGGATCCATGTCGATCCGGAGAAGGCGGCAACCGGCCCGTACGGCAAGACAATCGCCCACGGCTACCTGACCTTGTCGTTGGTGCCGATTCTGGTGCAACAGATCTATCGGGTCACGGGACTGTCGATGCAGGTGAACTATGGATCCGACAAACTACGCTTCCCTGCCCCGGTCCCGGTGGACTCCAGGATCAGGGCAGGAGCCGAACTCCTCCGGATAGAGCGCAACGACAGAGGTGGACGGGCCACCGTCCGGGTCACCGTCGAAGTAGAAGGTTCCGACCGTCCGGCGTGCGTCGTCGACACCATCGCCGCAATGATCGCCTAGGCATTCAAAACCCGCTCACCGATTACCTGTTGCTGGTACAACACCGCGATTTCCTCAGCGGAAAGCCCCAGCGCCGCCAGTACCTGCCCGTTGTGCTGGCCGAGGGTGGGCGCCGCCGACCGGTGATGCCGGCCGGTGCCGGGTGAAATCCGGAATGGCCAGCCTGGGAATCGATGTCGCCCGGTGATCGAATGCTCCAGCTCCTGGTAATAACCACGCGCATCGAGCTGGTCTACGTCGTACATCCGGTCGGAGGTCAGCAGTCGCGCCGCCGGCACACCGCGCCGCGACAGCGCCGCCACCAACGCGTCGGGGGGCTGGGTGCCAGTCCACTCCGCCAGCGTCTCGTCAAACGCGTCATGGTTGAGCAGCCGGGCTGCTGGGGTGGTGAAGCGCGAGTCATCCCGCAGTGCACCTTGCCCCATGGCATCCAGGACTGCGAACCAATCGGTGTCGTCGCGTACCGACAGGGCGACCCACTCGTCCTCGACGCTGGTCGGATAGACACCTTGTGCGTAGCTCCGGTGCCGATTTCCCTCACGCGGGCGCACTTTCCCAGTCAGCGAGTACTCGATGACGGGCTCGGCGGTCACCGCCGCACCGGTTTCCACCTGTGCGACCTCGATGAGCTGACCCTCGCCGGTGCGTCTCCGGTGCGCTAGTGCGGCGAGCAACGCGATTGCGGCATGCACGCCTGCGATGGGATCGGCGGGGCCCTGTAGGTTGCATGGCGGACCGTCTGGATACCCGGTCGCGGCCGACATGCCTGAGACCTGTTCGATGTTGAGCGCCCAGCCCACGTAATCGCGCCACGGCCCGGCCAGTCCGAATCCGGGCATGCGCACCATGATGACGTTTGGATTGACCTGCGTGAGCGAGGCGTAGTCCAGCCCGAACTGCTCCACCACGCGCGGCGAGAAGTTCTCCACCACCACATCGGCTTCGGCCGCCAGGCGCAACGCTAATTCGCGACCGGTGGCCGAGCCGAGGTCCAGGGTGATATCACGCTTATTGAGGTTGGTGCCCTGCCAGAGTGGCCCCCGTTCGTACCAGTCATCCCCTTGCCGTAGTAACGCGCCCGAGAAGCGGTGCCCGTCGGGACGCTGTATGGACTCGACCTTGATGACATCTGCCCCGAATGCGCCCAGGTAGCACGTCAGGTATGCGCCAGCCCAGAACGTGCTCAGGTCGAAGACTTTCAGACCCGGAAACGGCCCCGATTCGTCGGCGTCGACGGCGACCTCCGGCCAGCCATCCCGCTGCGGCCAGCCTTGCGGCTTGCCGGAGGTCCGGGCGGGCGCCGGAAGCGATGGTGCAACAGGCGTTTTCGACAGACGAAACGGCGGTCCGGGCCGGGTGAATCGCCATTCATCACCGCCGGCCTCGATGAAGAATCCGCGGTCGTCATACTGCGGACAATCCATGATGGTGTCCCCAGCACACACCGGCGCCGCGGGGATCCGCATCGCCTGGCTGAGCTCCACCAGCTCCGCGACCGTCATCGCATCGAAAAACGGCTGAGCCTTGGCAAAGAACTCGTCGCGCTCGGGGCCGCCGAGCATGATCGCCAGTTGCAACTCGCCGAACTCCGGCAACCCGACCATGGCACAGACGTCGAGCCAGTGCTGGCCGGTGAGGCAGTTGATCCCGATCCAGCCGTCAGCGGCGCGGACGATACCCAGCATCGGTGCCGCCTTGGAATTGGTGGGCAAGCCAAGGCTTTTCAGCCGTTCAGCCATCAGCATCGGATAAGGCAGGGTCGACAGGAGCGATTCGAACATCGAGACGTCCACCTCGATGACCTGGTTAGCCGCGGCTGCGCAACGCAGCGCCGTCAGGCCCCCGAGCGCCGCGTAGGCGCCGGCAACGTACTCGGGGATGCGGGCACCGGCCTGTACCGGCGGGCGACCCGGCTCGCGCAGGTTGACCCAACCCGACGCCGCCTGCAAGGTCAGCGACGTCGTCACCTGGTCTCGAAGCGGTCCGTCCTGGCCGAAGCTTGAGACCCGGACTACGACCAGGCCGGGATTGAGCCGCGACAGCGCTTCTCGATCCAGTCCGTACTCTGCACGTTCGGGCGCCCCAGCAGGCAGGCTTTCCACCAGGATGTCGGCAGCGGCGATGAGTTCGTGCAAGCTCGAAAGGTTGTCAGGCAGCGCCAGGTCCATTGTCGTGCCGCGTTTCCCGGCGTTGAGGTACTCGAACAATCCACTGCGCTCCGGATCTGGCCGGTCAGCCGGAAACGGCCCCCAGCCCCGCAGCGGATCACCACTTTGAGTTTCGACCTTGCACACATCAGCGCCGAGATCGACCAGCAACTTCGTGCAGTACGGCCCGGCGATCTCGGTCGCCAGCTCGACTACGCGCAGGCCTGCCAGCGGCCGATTCACGCGGGCACTCCAATTGCCTTGGGCTCCATGTACGCCCGCAGCCCAAGCACGCCGCCCTCGCGGCCGATACCGCTCTGCTTGAAGCCCCCAAAGGGGGCATCTCCCGGAATGGTCCCGTTGATTGACACCTGGCCGGTGCGGATCCGGCGTGCAACCGCCAACGCGCGCTCAACGTCAGCGCCCCACACCGCACCGCCCAGCCCATATGCCGAATTGTTGGCAATTGCCACCGCATCGTCGTCGTCGCGGTAGCGCAACACGGTCAACACCGGGCCGAACACCTCCTCCTGAGCGATGTACGAATCGGCCGACACATCGGTCAGTATGGTCGGCTCGAAGTAGAAGCCGCTGCTCAGGTCTTTCGGACGTGCTCCGCCGGCCACCACGGTGGCCCCGTCTGCTTCCGCCCGCCGGACGAAACCCTCCACCCGGTCCAGGTGTTCACGGCTGATCAGCGGACCCATGGTGACCGCGGGATCGGCTGGGTCGCCGATCACCACAGCCCGGGCCAGTTCGGACAGTCGAGCGACCACATCGTCGTGAAGCGAGTCGGGCAGCAATAGCCGACTGTTCAGGATGCACGCCTGGCCGGCATGCATGGTGCAGCCCTCGAACAACAACCGAGCCAACAGCTCGTCGGTGACGTCCACGTCGGGTAGCAGGATCGTCGCCGACTTGCCGCCGCACTCGAGCAGGACGCGCTTCATCGTGCTGGCCGCACCAGCCATGACATCGCGGCCCACGGTAGAGCTACCGGTGAAGCTGACCATGTCGACCCGCGGGTCAAGGGTCAAGATCCTGCTGGCCTCGACACTCGTCGGGGTGACCACATTCACGACCCCCGCTGGTATATCAGTGTTTTCATGGATGAGGCGCGCCAAGGCAAGCCCAGCCAGCGGAGTCAACGGTGACGGCTTGAGCACGAGGGTGTTGCCGGCCGCCAGCGCAGCCCCCAACTTCATCACATTGAGGGTGTGCGGAAAGTTCCACGGCGTCATGGCAGCGACCACACCGAGCGGTTCGTAGCGCAACAGCGTGGTCCCCGCCGCCCCCCATGCGTCCATCGGCGCCTCAGCCGGCTCCATCGCCAGCTCGGCGGCATGTCCGACCATGAAGGCCGGACCTTCGACGTGAATCAGCCGTTCATTGGCCGAACAACCCCACTCAGCTTGCGCCAGGGCATAAGTCTCCTCGCCGTTGGCCATCAAGGCATCGCTGAGCTGTTGCAGGCAGCGGGCCCGCTGCGCCGGCTCGGCGAAGCGCCACGGGCCATGGTCGAAAGCCGCCCGGGCGGCGGCAATCGCTCGCTCGACCTGCGCCACGCTCGCGTCCGGCGCGGTGGATACCACCTGTTCCGTCGCGGGATTGACGACGTCGTAGCGGCCACTGTCCCCATCGATCCACTGTCCGTCGATGTAGTGGCCATACGTCTCGACCATGGCACGCACGCCAGGCATCACACGCCCGCCTTCCGAATGCTGAGAACAGACATATCCAAACTGTATGTACACCTGCAACGAGGCCATCGTCAACGATAACGGCACTACGAGGGGGCGTCATATCCCACGATTGACAGCGCTCCCGAATGTCGGGTAGACAACTTGCAAACGGACATTTTCGTTCCATCTGTCCGAACAGCACAAACCTTACGGAAGGCCCTCCAGGAAGGCGTGCGGTGCCCACGACAACAGCCCCTCTGCATTCGCCGGACTTCTACGCCGGCGATCCGTACCCGACCTACCGAGAGCTTCGTAACACCACCCCGGTGGTATGGAACGACGTCACCAACTTCTGGGCGCTGTTGAAATACGAGGATGTGCGCTTCGTTTCGGGTCATCCCTTGACGTTTACCTCGACCAAGGGCATATCGATCCCAGATCCGGCTCAGCCCTCGCCGGTTCAAGAAGGCAATCTGATCTTCACCGATCCGCCACGCCATCGGCAATTGCGGAAACTCATCAATTCCGGCTTCACCCGCCGCCAGGTGACGCTGCTGGAACCCAAAGTGCGCGAGATCGTGAAGGGCATCCTTGATGGTATTGACCCGTCGCGAGACTATGAGTTCGCCGAGGAGATCGCCGCCCCTCTTCCGACGCGGATGATCGCCGAGATGCTCGGCGCTCCACCAGAGGATTGGGAACAGTTTCGGACCTGGTCGGATGCTGCCGTCGGCACCGCCGACCCCGACATCGAGCTGGATCACCTGGTGGCGCTGGGCCAGCTCTACGAATACTTCACCCAGCTGATCGCCGCGCGACGTTCCGGGGAGGTCAGCGGACAGGACGACTTACTGAGCATCTTGGCGGCGGCGCAGGTCGACGGTGAGCGCCTGTCCGACGAGGATCTCCTCAATTTCTCCTTTCTGTTGCTGGTGGCGGGTAACGAGACCACCCGCAACCTGATTGCCCTCGGCACCCTGGCCCTGATCGATCACCCCGACCAGTTCGCCCTGCTGCGTTCGGACCCGTCGTTGCTGCCCTGTGCGGTCGAGGAGATGCTGCGGTTCACCAGCCCGGTCACCCACATGGCGCGCTGCGCAACCGAGGACGTTGAGATACGAGGCCAACAGATCAAGGCGGGTGACACCGTCGTGATGCTTTACGGAGCAGCCAACCGCGACGAAGAGATTTTCGGCCCCACCAGCGAAGAGTTCGATATCACGCGTAACCCGAACCCGCACATCGCCTTCGGCGCCGGGGAACACGCTTGTCTAGGGGCACAGCTCGCACGGCTCGAGGCGCGGGTGATGTTCGAAGTGCTACTGGGCGCCTATCCATCCATCGAGCTGACCGGGGACGTGACGCGGCTTCGCGCCACCATGGTTCCCGGTGTAAAGCGCATGCCTGTCCGATTGGGAGGCAACCGCTGATGGATTTCGATTACACGCCCGAACAGGAACAGCTCCGCAAAGACTATCGGGAACGACTCGAAGCCGTCATGACCCCTGAGCGACGAGCCGCCGTGGCTGGCCTGATGGAGGGAGGCGCAGCCATAACCGAGTGCCGGCGAGCACTCGGCGAGGCCGGGCTGCTCGGTGTCGCGTGGCCCGTCGAATACGGTGGTGGCGGCTTGACCGCACTCGAGCAATACATCTTCGCCGAAGAAGCACGACGAGTGAACGCGCCATTGCCGATGATCACCCTCAACACGGTGGGACCCACCCTCATCCAGTTCGGCACCGAGGAGCAAAAGAACAAGTTCTTGCCCGCGATCCTGAAAGGCACCGTCGAGTTCGCGATCGGCTATTCCGAACCCGGTGCTGGCAGCGACCTTGCTTCGCTGCGCACCAGCGCGGTGCGCGACGGCAACGAGCCAGAGGCGGGATGGGTCATCAATGGGTCAAAGATGTTCACCAGCGGCGCCGAGTTCGCCGACTACATCTGGCTGGCCGCCCGCACCGATCCAAATGCCAAGAAACACAAGGGCATCACCCTGTTCATCGTCCCCACCGATTCTCCCGGGTTTTCCTGGAAGCCGCTGCACACCATGCCGGGCGTCTCGACGTACTACACGTTTTACGACGACGTCCGGGTCCCCGAGAGCGCCATCGTGCTGGGTGAAAACGAGGGATGGAAGCTGGTGACGAACCAGCTCAACTTGGAGCGGGCGGCACTGGGCAACCTCGGCGCCTTGGAACCCTTGTTCCGCAAAACCCTCAAATGGGCCCAAACCACGTCGCTCGATGACGGCATGGTCATCGATCAGCCGTGGGTGCAACATGCCCTTGCCCGCGTCGAGGCTCAGGTCGCCGCATACCGGCTGCTGAACCTGCGGGTGAACGCCACCATGAGCTCCGGTGCGCTGGGCATGGGGCAGGCCTCTGCCGCAAAGGTTTTCGGCACCGAACTTACACAGCAGGTGGCGCGCGAATTGCTCGACGTGGTGGGCCAGGCCGGTGTTCGCAAAGACGTGACAGCTCCCCTCAAAGGTGAGCTGGAGAGCGCCTACCGCCTCGCCGTGATCAACACTTTCGGCGGGGGCGCCAACGAACTGCAACGCGACATCATCGCCATGGCCGGCCTCGGGATGCCGCGCGCACCCCGGGACATGCGGGCCAGCGCATCGTAGAAAACTTCAGAAGGGAAGACCGAACGGTGACCGAAGCAACCAAAGATGAACTGCGGCAGCGCCTCGACGCGTTGATCGGAAAGCCGATCAGTTCTGGACAGCCCGCCAAGGCGCCAGATCCAGTGAATCCGGCGATGATTCGGCACTGGGCGTACGCACTCGATGACATGAACCCCGCATACCTGGACCCGGAGTTCGCCGCTTCGTCCCGCTACGGTGGCCTGGTCTCGTCGCCGGTGATGCTGCAGTCCTGGACGATGGCGCCACCCAAGCTCGCGGGTATCCACGAGCGCGGCGGAGTTCCGGTGGAAATCAAGAACAATCCGCTCCAATTTCTCGCGGACGCCGGATACACGGGCACCGTCGCGACCAACTCGGAGTTCGAGATCGAGCGGTACCCGAGCGTCGGCGACGAGATCACCGCGGAAACCGTGTTCGAGACGATCTCGGATGAAAAGAAGACGGCCATGGGCAACGGCTTCTTCGTCACCTGGATTACCACCTACCGCGATCAGAACGGTGACGTCATCGGTCGCCAACGATTTCGCACCCTGCGATTCAAGACGGGAAATTGATGGCCACCAGACTCGCCCCCTCGATCAGCCCGGACACCGAGTTCTTCTGGTCGGGTCTCACCGAACACAAGCTGCTCATCCAGCGGTGCGCGGACTGCAGCACCCTGCGCGTGCCGCCGCGCCCGATGTGCGGCAATTGTCAATCGCTGAAATGGGATTCCATCGAATCGACCGGCCGTGGCACGGTCTACAGCTTCGTGATGCCGAAGTATCCGCCGCTGCCCTTCCTCGAATACCCCTATGTCGTCGCACTGATCGAACTCGACGAGGGAGTGCGCATCGTGTCGAACCTGTGCGACATCGAACCCGAAGCGATCGAGGTCGGCATGCCCGTCGAGGTCTTCTACCAGACCTTCGACGCCATCCCGAGCGGCGACAAACTCGTGCTGCATCAGTTCCGGCCCGCCCACTGAGGAAGACATGGACTTCTCCTTCACCGAAGAACAAGAGACAGTTGGCAAGGTCGCACGCCAGTTGTTCGAGCATCGCGCCACCCCGGAGCACCTGTCCGGCCTGGAAGCCGGCCAGGTTCGGTACGACCCGGCACTGTGGGCCGAGCTAGCATCCTCGGACCTGTTGGGGATCGCCCTGCCCGAGTCTGTTGGCGGCAGCGGTGGCAGCTTTCTCGAACTCGGCGTACTGCTCGCCGAGGTCGGCTGGAGTGTCGCCCCTGTCCCCCTCTACCCGACATTGGTCTTAGGCGCGGACACGATTGCGCGGCATGGCGACTCAGCGCTGCAGCAGCGATATCTGCCCGGGGTGGCCGACGGCAGCACCATCTTGACCGGCGCGCTCATCGAACCGGGCAGTTCCAATCCGACCGCACCCCGAACATCGGCCCACGCCGAGGCCGGCCGCTGGCGAATTGAGGGCACCAAGGAGCTGGTACCCGCGGCACAGCTCGCGACCGCGGTCGTCGTCTCGGCTCAGGCCGACGACGGTCCAGGCCTGTTCATCGTTGACACCGCAACCGAGGGCGTGAACGTCACCCCGGTGCGCACCACCAACGGCGAACCGTACGCCGACCTGGAATTCACCGGAGCGTTAGGACAGCGCCTCGGAACACCTCGCGGCTCCGAGGCCATCGAATCGCTGTATACCAGGGCCCTTGTCGGGCTCTGCACCATTCAGATCGGCGTGGTCGAACGAGCGCTCAAGCTCGCCGCGTCCTACACCAGCGAACGCGAGCAGTTCGGCCGACCGATCGGCTCGTTCCAGGCCGTTCAACAGAGGCTGGCCGACGCATTCATCGATGTCGAGTCGATCCGTTGGACCGCATGGCATGCCGCCTGGCTGATCGCCGAGGGCAGACCCGCGGCGCGCGAAGCCGCCATCGCAAAGTTCTGGTCCGCTGAGGCCGGCGCACGCGTCGTAGCCTCGGCGCAGCAGGTACACGGCGGCATGGGTATCGATGTCACCTACCCCTTGCATCGATATTTCCTGTGGGCCAAACAGATTGAGCTCGCACTCGGATCTGCCTCACAACAGCTCGCCCGCCTTGGCGCCGGATACCCGGAAGGAAGCAAATGACCTCCACCATTGACCGCACCACTACGCTCGCTTGGAACTCAATCAATGTGGGCGATGAAGTCACTCCGCTAGAAGTCCCTGTCACAACGACGCTGATCGTCGCGGGCGCCATTGCGTCGCGCGATTACATGCCGGTCCACCACGACCGCGACTTCGCCAAATCACAAGGCTCCAAAGATATCTTCCTGAACATCCTGACCACCAACGGGCTGTGCGTGAAGTTCCTGCACGACTGGGCCGGGCCGGAGGCCATGATCAAGAAGCTCTCCATTCGTCTCGGCGTCCCTGCCTATCCGAACGATCCACTGCGCTTCACCGGAAGTGTCAGCGAGAAGTGGACGGGTGAGGGTGAAGGGCTGATTGAGGTTACCTTCAAGGCCGCCAACAGCCTCGGGGATCACGCCACCGGCACCGCAGTGCTCAGCCTGCTCGAGGGTGTGGCCGAGGGAACGACGCATGAGTGATGGGATCGGCGGGAAGGCCGCCCTCGCCGGGATCGGTCAGACGGAGTTCTCCAAGGAGTCGGGCCGCAGCGAGATGCAGCTAGCCTGTGAAGCGGTCAAGGCCGCCATCGACGACGCTGGATTGCGGCCTGCCGACATTGACGGCATGGTCACCTTTTCCGTCGATGACAACGAGGAAATCGAAGTCGCCCGCAATGTCGGCATTCAGGACCTGACGTTCTTCACGCGAGTCCCACACGGCGGCGGGGCTGCCGCGGGCACGGTCATGCAGGCCGCGATGGCAGTCGCCACGGGAGTCGCCGAGGCGGTGGTCTGCTACCGGGCGTTCAACGAGCGTTCCGGGTTCCGGTTCGGCGGCGCGGGTCGCCAACCGGGCGTGACACCGCTGTGGATGGCACCTTATGCGCCATTCGGGTTTATGACGCCCGCCGCTTGGGTTGCCCTGCACGCACAGCGCTATATGACGGCCTACGGTGTGACCAACGCGGATTTCGGCAAGATCGCTGTCATCGACCGCAAGCACGCGGCCAACAACCCCGATGCGTGGTTCTACGGCAAACCGATAACCATTGAACAACACCAAGATTCGCGCTGGATCATCGATCCGGTGCTCAGACTGCTGGACTGCTGCCAGGAAAGTGACGGCGGGGTCGCCATGGTCGTCACCAGCCTCGAACGGGCACGAGACCTGGCCAAGCCACCCGCCGTCATCACCGCGGCAGCCCAAGGCGCAGCTTACGACGGCGAGGTCATGACGAGTTACTACCGGGATGACATCACCGGACTGCCGGAGATGGGTGTCGTCGGCAGCAAACTGTGGCGCGATTCCGGGCTGAAACCGCAAGACATCTCGACAGCGTTTCTCTACGACCATTTCACGCCGTTCGTCTTCACCCAGCTCGAGGAATTGGGGTTCTGCGGTCGCGGCGAGGCCAAGGATTTCGTCTCAGTCGACGATTTGTCACTCGGCGGCCGGATGCCGATCAACACCAATGGCGGACTACTCGGCGAGGCATACATCCACGGCATGAACGGAATCACCGAGGGCGTCCGTCAGGTCCGCGGTACCTCTCACAACCAGGTGGAGAACGTCGAACATGTGCTGGTCACCTCCGGCACGGGGGTCCCGACGAGCGGTCTCATTCTCGCGCCCGACAACTGAGAGCGTGCGGCGGTGACCTACGCGGCGGTGCTCGACACGCGGGATGCCATCATCTCCGCCGCTTTCGCGTGCTTTCGCAGCCAGGGCCTGCGCAGGACGACAATGGTCGACATCGCGCGTGCGGCCGAGGTGTCCCGGAGCACCGTCTACGAATACTTTCGGGACAAGGCCAGGATCGTCGAAGCGTGCGCCGAAGTAGCGTCTCAGAGGTTCTATCGCAAGCTGGCCGCGGCGATCGACCGCGACGGCGGCGGCACGCTGGAGGACAAGCTGGTCCGCGCCAGCGTTTTCGTTTCGCAGGCGCGTCGGGTCGTTGAAACGGAGTCGTACTTCGACCAGGAAATGGTCGACCTCATGCTGACCAAGAACGCTGCCACCCTCCTCCAGGAGTGCAGCGACTTTTTCGCGCCATATGTCTCCGCGGCGAAGCTGACCGGCGAGGTCCGCAGCGACCTCGACATTCATTGGGCCGCAGAGTGGTTCGCCCGCATGTTGTTCTCGCTCTTCACGACTCCATCACCGTTGCTGGATCTGCGCGACGACAAGACGGTGGCCGAATTCGTCCGTCCCTATGTGGTCCGTGGTTTTGCCGATGACTATCGCACCCGACGGCGTTAGCCGCTGACCTTTCGCACCGGGACGTTGGACCAACCACAGACATTGGACATCGCCACGCGTCGCAAACCGCTGCGATCGACTTCGTATTCGGGGATGAGGTCCAATAACGCATTCAGCGCGATGCGGCTCTCCATTCGCGCGAGGGCGGCACCCAGACAGCTGTGCACGCCGTACCCGAAAGCGAGATTGAAACCCATTTTCCGCTCTCGGTCGATGTCCAACCGGTCGGGATCGGGAAACATCCGCTCGTCGCGGGTGGCTGAGCCGGTCACCAGGAGGACCGCGCTCCCTTCGGGGATCGTGATCCCGTGCAAGGTCACATCGCGCGTGGCAGTGCGGATCTGGTACTGGGACGGCGCCTCGTAGCGTAGCAACTCTTCGATCGCTGCAGGGATCTTGCTACGGTCGTCGCGCAACTTCTGCCACTGATCGGGAAAGTCGGCGAACGCGACCATGGCGTTGCCGACCAGTTTCGTCACCGTTTCGGCCCCGGCTCCGCCCAACATGGTGGCGAATCCGGTGATGTCCACATCGGTGAGCTTCTCAACCTGACCATCGCGTTCTATCTCTGTCTCGATGAGCCGACTGATCATGTCGTCTTGCGGTTCAGCACGGCGCTGCTGGACCAGTTTGTAGTAATAGATCCCGGTATTCACCGATGCCTCGTAACCTGCTGCAGTCGTGGCAATTTCACCAGGATGCCGTTCCAGAAGGAGATCAAGCCAGAGCCGGATCTGCTCGCGGTCCGGTTTCGGCACCCCCAGCATGGTCGTGATGACCTCGTTCGGAAACAGTGCCGAAAAGTCCGCAACCACGTCGAAGGACCGAGGATCGAGCGCATCGATGCGTTCGTAGATCTTCTCGCGCACCATATCTTCCAGCGACGCGATGGCACGTGGGGTGAATACGTTGCTGACCAACCGGCGCATCTTCTGATGCTCAGGCGGATCCATCGAGATGATCACCTTGGGCACCGGGATTGCACTGTCGTGCGCCTTCACCATGTCCAGCGTGGCGCCCTTGGCCGAGGAAAAGGTTCCGTGATCCTTGGTGGCCGGTGCCACGTCGTCGTACCGCGTCAGGGCCCAGAAATCCCACTTTTCGTTGTAGTAGACGGGCGCCTCGTCCCGGAGGCGGCGGTAGGTTTCGAACGCTCCGTTGAAGAAGTCTTCTGAGAATGGATCAAACTCGAGGACCGCCACACTCACAAGATTGCTCCAGTCTCCTTATATGCCATGATGGTGTCCCAATCCAGGCCCGCGTCCATCAGCACCTCCTCGGTGTGCTGGCCATGTTCGGGCGCTCCAGGTGGTACCACGGGCTGTTCGTCGAACTGGACCGGATTGGTGGGGAGCGCGAACGGTGCACCGTTCATCGTGGTGGTCCGTGCGACGTAGCCGTTGGCAGTCACCGCCGGGTCCTGGCACAGCTCCCCCGGGGTCTGCACGATCCCCCAAGCCCCGGACAGGCCGGCCAACTGTTCACGCCACTGCGCCAGGGTGCGTTGCGAGAACGCGCGATCCATCAGCGAAATCAGCTCAGTGCGGTTCTCGAAACGTGCTGCGGGGCTCGCGAAGCGGTCGTCGTTGACTAACTCGGGCAGGCCGATAGCGTTCATCGCTTCGGGATAGAATTTGTCCAGTTGCAACATCATCAGCTGTACGTAACGGTCATCCTTCGTGCGGTAGGTCCCCACCAACGGGTTCGGCGCGTCCGCATGCCCGTACTTCGGAATCACGCTGCCACCATGTATTTGGCTCACCGCAACGTCGGGGCTCAGGTTCCAGGCTGCCAGCCCTAACAGCGAGACGTCGACGATCGAACCTTCTCCGGTAGTAGCCCTCTTGTACAACGCAGCGGCAATTCCACCGGCGATGGCCATTCCGCCCAACAGATCGCCAAACGCAGGCCGCGAACGCACCAGCTCCTCGGCGTCTTCGGTGAGAACAGTCGCAATGCCGCCGCGCGCCCAGTACGAGACGCCGTCATAGCCGGGCTTATTGGCATCGGGCCCCTTTGGACCGTGGCCGGAGCCCCGCACGTAGACGATATTGGGGTTGGCAGACCGAATGTCGTCGATATCGATGCCCAACTTCTTGCGACGGCCGGGCAGATAGCTGGTCAGAAACACGTCGCAACTCGCGACCAGTTTCCGAATGACTTCTTGGCCACCAGGCGTACCCAGATCGACCCCGATGGATTTCTTGCCTCGGTTCGGTATCTCGATCATGTAGTTGACGGTGCCGCCGCCCTCGTCGACGATGCCCATGGTCACCAGACCACGCTGCGGATCACCGCCGACGCGCGGCTCTACCTTGATGACCTCGGCGCCCCATTCCGCCAGCACCGCACCGGCCGAGGGCACGAATGTCCAAGCGGCAACTTCCAAGACCCGGACTCCACTGAGTACTTTGTCGCCGGAAATGTAGACCTCCAATTATGAGAATGATGATTCTAGCTAATCGTAGCGGGTGTCCCGCTAGGGCCGCCGTGATAGTCGCTGCGGCTGGGTGGGGTCTCCGGCGGCCCAGAAAGCGCGCCAGGTTGGCATCCAGCCGGGCATGGCTGCGCGTAGCTGAACATCGGCCGGCCAGCGGATGAACTCCGGCCCAGGGCGCTCGGTGACGTCGACCGAATACCAGGGATGCTCCCGCCGCTTAACGAAACACCACTGGTCGTTGCGCCGTTCGTAGACATCGTCGTAGCGCATCGTGATGACATACCATCCGTCACCGTCCTCGTGTTCGGCCCGGCAGTAGACCGAGCCGGTTGCGCGATCGGCACCGTCGAAATCGAATTGATGGCCGCAGACCAGGTGGATGCTGCGATAGAAGCGCCTCAGCACGCCGTCGTACCAGCGTTTCAGCGCATCCCTGCCACGTCCTTCCGCGCCCGCCTTGACATCATCGACGAACAATGCCACCAAGGCATCCAGATCACGGGCGTCCAAAGCCATCGCGTATCGGCTGGGCAGCTGACTGATAGCCAGGCTTGACTCCACCCGGTCGATACGGTCGACGGCCGCGGGATTCCCTGATTCGGTCGACACCGGGGTCAGTGTAGCCCGACGACGCAACGGGAGAACCGTAGTTCTCGTAATTGGATAATGCTACTATCCTGCGCATATGCCCTTCCCGCAGATTATGCCCACCGTTCCCGCGTTGGTGAGGTCCTGCGCGGCAAGCTTCGGGGACCGGCTCTTCCTCATCGCGGGCGGGCAGGAGTTGACCTACACCGATCTGGACCGGCGGTCCGCCCGATTGGCGACCGCACTGCTGAACGAGGGCATCGGTAAAGGCGACCATGTCGGGATCCTGATGCCCAACAGCGTCGACTGGGCGCTGGCCTGGTTTGCCACCACCCGCATCGGAGCGGTCGCCGTGCCGCTCAACACCTTTCACCAAGCGCCCGAGTTGGCCTGGACGGTCCGGCATGCCGACCTGCGAGCCGTCCTGGCGTGGTCGAAGTTTCGCAACCACGACTTCCTGTCCAGGCTCGAAGAGGCGCTGCCGGGTTTGGCCGGACAGCACCATCCGGGCCGTATCGCGGTGTCGGCAGCGCCTTTCCTGCGCACCGTCGCGGTGTGCGGACCGTCCGACCGGGCATGGACGACGACACTGGCGACAGACGGCACACTGTCGGATAGCGAAGCGAGCTTCATTGTCGACGTCGAGTCCTGTGTGACACCGGCGGATGAGGTGGCGATCATCTACACCTCAGGCAGTACCGGGGATCCGAAGGGTCCGGTCCACACCCATGGAACATTGGTCCGCCATACCTACAACCTCACTTTCACTTACGATGTCACCCGCGACGACGTGATGTTCACCGCCATGCCGTTCTTTTGGGTGGGCGGCTTGATTACCGGACTGCATGCGGTGATTCACCACGGAGCGACCCTGGTTACCCAACCGGCATTTGACGCAGCCGAGGCACTGCAACTGATCGAGCGCTATCGCGCCAGCATCACGCTGGGTTGGCCACAACAAGGGAAGACACTCGCCGAGCACCCCGAGTTCGCCCGGCGCGACCTGACATCGGTACGCCGGACCAGCATGCCGGCAATGGTTCCCCCGGAGCGACGCCCGCAGGGACCCAACGCGCTGGGCATGAGTGAGCTGTGCGGCAACCACATTGGTGTGGATTCGTACCCGCCGCAGCCGCCCGGCCGGTCGGAGACCGGCGGGTTTTCCGTCGAAGGGCTCAGCCACATTCTCGTTGATCCCGTTACCGGGCAGCAGGTGCCTAACGGCACGCCAGGCGAGATCTGGGTCCGGGGCTTTTCGTTGATGCAGCGCCTGCATAAGCGAGAACGTGAAGAAGTTTTCACTCCTGACGGTTATTACCGCACGGGCGATTGCGGTGTGCGCCATGACGATGGCTGGATAACCTTCACCGGCCGGCTAGGGGATCTGATCAAGACCGGGGGCGGCGCCAACGTCACACCCGGCGAAGTCGAACTCGCATTGGCCGACTGCGCCGGCGTGTTGGAGGCATACGTCGTCGGCACCGAGGACGCCGCCAACGGAACGGTGGTTGCCGCGGCGGTGGTGCCCCGGGGCGACGCTTCGCTCGACGGGGAAGCGCTGCGATCGCAATTGCGCGCTCGCCTGTCCGCGTACAAGGTGCCGAAATTCATCTGGGTCACGGCAAAGCAAGATCTTCCGTTCACGGCGAGCGGGAAGGTCAAGAAGTCAGAACTGGCACAACAGCTGAGTCGATTGCTGGCACAACGTTAGGAGAAAACACGATGGGAGGCAGAGTACTGCGAGTGGCGGTGATTTCCACCGGCGGTGTGGGTAGCCTCGCGCTGCGTGCCATAGTCCGACGTCGGCACCTAAAGCTCGTCGGGGTGTGGGTGCACAGTGCCGAGAAGACGGGCCGGGACGTTGGTGAGATCGTGGGGCTCGGCCACGTTGGTGTAACGACCACCGCCGATCTGAACGACATCATCACGCTCAGGCCCGACTGCGTGGTGTACGCCGCGGCAAGTGAGGAGATGGATGCCGCCGCGGTCCGCGACTATGTCCGCCTGCTGGAAGCCGGTATCAACGTCGTCACCACCAACACGCCGGGAATGATGTTCCCCGACAGGTGGATACCCCCGCTGGCTGACCAGGTGCGCGCCGCGGCATTGGGTGGCGACGTCACCATTTACACCTCGGGCATCGAGCCGGGCTTCGCCGGTGACCAGTTCGCCGTGCTGCTGTCCACGTTGTCCAACACCATTCGCTCGGTCCGCGCTCAGGAGATCTTCGACTACTCGGCGTATCCGAATGAGTACCTGATGTTCGACGCGATGGGCTTCGGCCGTCCCCTCGATTTCACACCGCTGCTGGAATTAGAAGGTGCGCAACAGTTCGCATGGGGTCCACCCATCGGACTCGTTGCCCGCGCACTCGGCGTCGAGCTGGAGAAGGTCACCGAAAGCTATGAACGCATGGTCACCCCGCGCGACCTGCACGTCGCTTGTGGACTGATCCCGGCGGGTACTTGCGGAGCGGTGCGCGCCGAAACGACGGGAGTGGTCAACGGCCACCCGGTGATCACCATCGAACACATCAATCGCATGGCTCCCGACTTGGCGCCGCAGTGGGCGTCGGCACCGAACGGGACCTATCGCATCGTCATTGAGGGAACGCCGCATATTGCGTGCGACCTGCGCCTCGGTACCGATGACACCGCAGCGTCGGCCAATGACAACGCGATGGAGGCGACGGCGATGAGGGTGGTGAACGCCATCCCTTACGTGGTAGATGCGGCGCCAGGCATCGCCACATCGCTGGACTTGCCGATTACCGCGCCCCGCAACGCCATTGCGTTCGACTAAACGGTGAACATCGGCCCACGGGGAGCACCCCGGACCTCGTTGCCCCCGTCGATCGCGAAGCTTTGCCCGGTGACCCAGCTTGATTCTGGGCCGGCCAGATACCGCACTCCGGGAGCGATGTCGTCCGGCACGCCGAGCCGCCCTAGTGGCACCCGCTCCAAGAAGCTACTTGTCAGTTCCTCCAGGTGAATGTAGCCCTGCGTGGTCGCCGCTGCGGTGAGACCCGGGCGGACCGCGTTGACGCGGATGCCGCGCGAGCCGAGTTCAGACGCCGCCACACGGATGAACATCTCGAGCGCCGCCTTGCCTGCTGAGTAATGCCCCAAGCCCTCCATCGGAATCTTCGAGGAGGTCGACGAGATGAATACGATTGCGCCTCCGTCTTTCATCAGCGGCGCCGAGTAGCGCAGGGCCAGAAAATTCGATCGCAGATTTCCCATGACGAAATCGGTGAATGTCGCGAGGTCCTGTTGGATTAGTGGGCCGGTGCCTCCGGCGGCGACAGTGCCCACGACAATGTTGAGCCGCTGGTTGACGTCATAAGCCGCTTCCGCAGCACTCGCGACGGTCGCTTCGTCCTCCGGATCGCCCTTCTGAAGGACGATTTCGGCATCCGGAGCGACAGCCAGGATTCCATCGCGCGTCGCCTCGAGTCGCTGCATTGATCGGCCGAGCAGGTAGAGCGAAGCGCCGTCGGCCGCCAACAGCCGTGCGCTCGCCTGAGCAATACCGGCCGATGCTCCCAGGATGAACGCGGTTTGCCCGTCAAGAACGCCCATGCGCAAAGACGCTACCACCGGAGAAACCCTAGTTCTCTTATAAAGGAAAGTTACATTCTCAACCGCTGTTAGATCATGTAGCGTACGCATGTGTCAGATCTGACCGGCAAGGTTGCACTCATAACGGGGGCCGCCCGCGGCCAAGGCCGCGCGCACGCCGCAAGATTGAGCGCCGACGGCGCCGACACCATCCTCGTCGATATCGCCGGTCCGTTGCCGCCCAGTGTTCCCTATGATTCGGCCACTCCCGAAGATCTGGCAGAGACTGCGGATCTAGTCATCGCGAACGACCGGCGTGCCGTCACGGCGATCGTCGACACGCGCGACCACGACGGTCTCTGCGCAGCCGTCGACAGCGGGGTGGCCGAGTTGGGGCGGCTGGACGTGATCGTCGCGAACGCTGGCATCTGTTGCCCGGCGCCCTGGGACCAGGTCTCGCACCGCGCTTTTCAGGACACTATCGACATAAACCTGGTCGGCACGTGGAACACGATCATGGCCGGCGCCAAGCACATCATCGCGGGTGAACGCGGCGGGTCGATCATTCTCATCGGCTCGGCGGCGGGCGTGAAATGGGAACCCTTCATGGTGGCGTACACCGCGAGCAAGCACGCGATAACCGGGCTCACCCGCTCGTTCGCCGCCGAGCTGGGCCGCTACCACATCCGCGTCAACAGCCTGCACCCAGGTTCGGTGGCGACCCCGATGGGGAGCGGCCGGATGATTGACGCAATGCAGCAGGCCGCAGCTTCCTATCCGCACCTCCAATTCGGGTTCGGGAAGCAGCTACTTCCCGATGTGGTCACCATGCCAGAAGACGTCGCGGACGCGGTCGCGTGGTTGGCGTCTGACCAATCGAAATATGTCACCGCAACCGCGATTTCGGTGGATGTGGGGGTATCGCAGGCTTAGTAGGCGGCGACTAACGCCGTGGCCAACTGGTCCGGTCGCGAGCAGAAGGGCGAGTGGCCGCCGTCGATTTCGACCACTTCCGCGCCCACCCTGGCGGCCTGGCGCGGGGCCCACGTTCCCCCTACCGCTCGGTCGCCGCGCATGACGATGTAGGTCGACGGCGTGTCCGGCCAGCGGTCGATCGGCAACATGGCGTCATGAGCTCACTCACCGGTAGAACGGCCCCGGCTTACCAGCCTGCTCGAGATGACCATACGGGTCGTACACCTTGACGCCGGGATAGGGATTTTGATCGTAGGCCGGCTGCGACAACCCGCCGGCGCGCAGCCCCGCCAGCACCGCCAACGGCGCAGCGAAAGAAACCAGACCCACCGAAACTGAGATCAGAAGTTGGCGGATCAGCGTCACCTTGTTGCGGCCTGGCCGAGCCGGAAGGCGGTGAGCAATCCGGTTGATCAGCACCAGATCACCGTCTTCATCGCGGACACACATCACCGCGACCATCGCAAAAATCAACGAGTCGTAGACCGCCATGATGAGCGGGAAATAGATGTGCCCGACCCGCAACACAGGCCCGACGGCCTCGGTGTAGAAGAAGATGCCGAACCGCATCCAGGTGAACTGAACCAACCCGTTGAGCGGTATGGCGATGAGGAACGCGCCGATGAAGGCGGCGACAAGTGGGTGCCGCACAAGCCAATTCGACCGATTGAAAAGCGGGGCGGTCAACTTTTCGTGCAGATGAAGCATGCCCAAGCCGTTGAGCAGATAGTAGGCCGCGTAACCACCGAGGAATGCCAACGCCGGCTCGAGATTCGGCGAAATATTCACATACGGCCAGGAAAACGGGAAGTGCAACATCCGCGGATCGAAGATCGCGAACGTCGCCCAGTTGGCGAGCGGATCAAGCGCGCCGGTGATCAGGCCGGCGAAAGCGATCACGACCGCCCAATGGACCTTGCGCTGGCGTACCGAAAGCCACACCAATGCGGCGACCAAACCGATCGCCATTGGGATGGAACTGAATGCGATGACCAGCGGCCAGTTGTCGAAGCCAAGAAACGGCGGGTACGGCGCCGGGCCTGGATTTGGGTTGGCGGTGCGGACATCGCCATGATTGCCGGATTCGATTGTCGCGACGGTAACGACCGCGAAGAGCAGGTAGGCGGCGGCGAAAATTCCCCATCCCACTCTGGCCGGCCACGGCGATCCAGCCCGGCTCGCGGTTGTGGTGAGTTCGGAATCCGCGCTGAAGTGGATCACATTGCCTCCTGCCCTCCGAGAATAGATGTTCTCACAGGACAGAATCACGGTCACAATGCCGCGACTGGACTTCGGCGCGATACCGTGCAATCGACGACTGCGACAGACAGGAAAGCCAGACTATGACGGATCGGCATTCGGACATTGCAGGCACAAAGATGCTCGTCGTCGGGGCATCCTCCGGCATTGGGCGGGCATTGGCCGAGGCAGCACACGCCAGGGGTGCCACCGTCGCCCTCGCCGCTCGGCGAGTGGACCTGCTGTCGACAGTGGCCGACCGACTCGACGGGTCCGCACACGAGCTCGATGTATCCGACCCGCGCGCAATCGAATCCGTCGTCCGGGAAGTGGCCACAGCATTCGGTGAACTCGACGCGGTCGTGTTCACCAGTGCCGCAGTGCCGTTCTCCTTGATCGAGGACACTGACGTAGCGACCTGGATGCACACCTACGCCGTCAACGCCGTCGGCGCCTCACACGTGCTGCGGGCCGCGCTGCCGCACCTGTCCGAGAATGCGGTCGCGCTCGTCGCATCAAGCCACGATGTGGGACGCCCGCGCGCCGGTGTGGCGGCTTACCACGCGAGCAAGGCCGCACTCGATGAGATTCTGCGCTCCTGGCGAGCCGAGCACCCAGATCTCGCGATCATTCGCGTCAGCGTGGGCCCCACCGAAGACACCGAAATCCTGCGTGGTGCCGACCGTGACCTCTTGGCGGATCTCTATCGGGCCTGGGTACAGGAAGGCCAGATTCCCTCCCGTATGTCTGCGCTCGAGGATGTAGCCAACACATTGCTTTCTTTGATCGCGATCTCCCGTGCCAACCCCACCGTCGTGAGCGACATCGTCCACCTTGCGCCTCGACACTGAACCGTAGCGATTGTCCACCGCGAGAACTAACGTTATCGGGATGGATACCGAACCCCGGCTTCGAGTGATCCAGTGGGCAACTGGCGCGGTGGGAACCGAGATGGTCACCACGATCCTCGACCATCGTCCCGACATCGAATTGGTCGGTGCGCGGGTCTATTCCAACGATAAATGCGGCGTTGACATCGGAACCTTGGTAGGCCGCGAGCCGATCGGCGTGACCGCGACGACAGATGTTGGGCAAATACTTGCACTAGACGCCGACCTAGTGCTCTACGCGCCGTCGTTCAGCAACCTCGACGACGTCTGCGCGCTGCTGGCGAGCGGGAAGAACGTCGCCGCCGTCTCGTTCCTCTTTCACCCGAATCGCCTTCCCGATGCCGACCGTGCGCGACTTTTGGCCGCTTGTCAGAAAGGCAATAGCACCATCCACGCGAGCGGGTTGAATCCCGGCAACCTGTCGGGTGTGTTGCCGCTCGCGCTCTCCGGCATGAGCCGTACCATCGATCGGTTCACGCTTCAGGAACGCGCGGATTGGTCGTTATGGGAGAGCACGGACATCACCTTCGACGGAATGTGGTTCGGACGTCCCATCGAAGACATCACCCCGACAGCCAATGACTTCCTGACGTTCAACACCGCCCTGTTCACCCAGCAGACCTGGTTTATCGCTGACACCCTGCACGCCGCGATTGACGACGTCAGGGTCACCGTCGATGCGGTTCCGGCAAGCAAAGACTTTCAGATCTTCGATCATGCGGTTCAAGCCGGCACCACAGCAGGGCAACGCTGGCAATTCGTCGGACACCGCAACGGCGACGCAGTGATCGAGTTCGAGACGCTGTGGACGGTGGGCGGTGAGTATCCAGAACATTGGCCGAAGCCACAGGACGGTTGGACCCTCACGCTCGAAGGCGATCCATCCATGCGTGTGCACTACTTTTGCTTGGCCAGTTATTCACGGCCGGCATCTATCGAGGAGCACGTTCGCGCCGGGTTGATCGCCGTGGCACTGCAGGTCGTCAACGCTATTGCTGCCGTGTGCGCTGCGCCGCCCGGATTCGCGACCATGGCGGATCTTCCGTTGATCCGCAGCTACACCGGATTCGGCGACCGGCGCAGTAAGTGAGCGACTAACCGACAGCGTGGGCTATTTCGTCGAAAATGCTGCCCGGCAACAATAATCCCGCCGAATCCAAAATCTCATTCAAATTGCTTCCCACGTCCTCGGCGCTGAAAGCCCCGCCCGGGCTGCACCAACCACGCGTGACACCAATTTGCAGCGCAGCCACTCGTCCGCGAAAGGCGCTGAGCACCAGACGAGATTGCCTACATTGCTCACTGGCGAGATAGGCGACGACGGGCGCTACCTGGTCGAGTCGCAGCGTCTGAAGGAATGCCCGCGCGGTCGGGGGTGCGGCCGGCCTCACCCAGTAGCGTGTCAGCCATGCGGGTGTCACCCATGGGCATGATCGCATTCGCCGTGATACCTGACGCCGAACCTTCCAGTGCCGCAACGTTCATCAATCCGAGCATGCCGGTCTTGGCCACGGCGTAGCCCGTCAACCCGGGCTGTCCAAAGACGCCTGCTGCTGACGATACGAAGACAAGCCTGCCGTAACCCGCCTGCTTCATTACCGAGATACCCGGGCGCACAACGTGAAACGCCGCGAGAAGATGATGGCGCAGTAGGGCCTCGAAGCGGTCTGTCGGCCACTCGTCGATAGGATCGCTGTGGATGATCCCCGCATTAGCCACTATGGCGTCTAGCCTGCCGAATCGGTTCAAAGCCAGGTCGACTGCGCTTCGACCCCCGTCCTCCGTGCTGGCGTCGGTAGTACACGCGACAGCCTGTCCCCCTGCCGTGACGATCGCTTCCGCTACTTGATTGGCGACGGCACGATCCGGATCACGCCCGTCGACGCCCGCGCCGTTGTCGTGCACCACAACCGAACCACCACGGCGAGCAAATTCGTGACAGTACGCCTCACCGAGGCCTCTGCCGCCACCGGTAACAAGTACGACGCGGTTCTTGAAGGAGATTTTCGTCATGTCAACGCGATCGTCGATAGGTCGTAGGGCCCCGGTTCCGCCGCCACCACCGTGGGGATCGCGTTGATGGCATGCATAGCGGTGGCCAGACAGCCCTGCTCCGCATGATCCTGGTCGTGCGAGCCGATCACGAGATGAATCCGCATGTTGGGTTCACCCTCGAAAGTCACCGAATAACCGATCTCGGTGGGCCAGTCGGGAGCCAGGTCGTCAGCCATCCTGGTGAGATGTTCAACGGTCAAGGTGGTTTCGCCACAATCGACTACGACGCCGAAGCGCATGGCACCCACCGTGCCCGCAGGAATTTCACCAGCGGCCACCGAGAGCGCCCGTGGGGTCAGCGCGACGTGACGATATCCCTGCACACCTCGAATTTCCAGCCCCAGTGCCTGCGCAACCACCGTGGCGCTACCGATCCAGGCGCTGGCGGCGTACTCCGTGTTCGTCAACAACGGTGTGGTGTCGTCGGGTGCGTGCCCAAAGCCCATCGCGTTGAAGATCAAGTCGTGGCTGGCGTAGGTGGAGTAGTTCAGCACCTCGCGGATATTGATGTGTCCCGTCCGCTGGGTAAGCCGCGACAAGATGGGCACCAGCGATTCCCCCACGAAGCCGGGATAAAGCCCCAAGCCCAGGAACGACGATCCACCTGCGCGGCATGCCTTTTCGATACCGTCCGCCAAAGAAGCATGCAGCGAGCCGGGGTGAATGAACCGGCTCCCGGTAGCCACGACGTTCTTGCCCGACGCCAACAGGTCACCCACGTCGGCAAAGCACCCAGGCGTGTCGGTCTCGACCTTGCCCATGTAGAGCACGACGTCGGCCTCGGTACCGATGATGGCGTCCCGATCCGTGGTGGCGAGGATTCCGACTTCGGGAAGCCCACACAGGGTGCCGACATCAACGCCCGCCTTGTCGACGTCGTACACCCGCACAGCGACCAGCTCCAGGTCCGGCCGGCTCAGCACGTGTCTCAGCGACATCATCCCGGTAACGCCGGTTGCCCACTGAATGACACGTATTGCGCGCGTCATGACCACAGCACGTCGAGGCGCGGCGGCGAACGGAACATCGTGCCGGTGACATACGGGGGCGGCGCATCGGGATCGAGCCGCAGGCCGGGCAGTTCGTCAAATAAAGCGTTGAAGATCTTGCTGCTTTCCAACCTGGCCAAATGCATGCCGAGACACACATGCGCACCGTGACCAAAACCGATGTGCGGCTTACGGTCCCGGAAGATGTCGAACAATTCGGCGTCTTTCCAGCGGGTTTCATCGTGGTTAGCGCTGCCGAGGCTCAACATCATCGTAGCGCCCTTGGGGATGCGTACCCCGTAGAACTCGACGTCGCTGGTCACTTCGCGCATGAAGTTCAGCAGCGGAGTCTCCCACCTGATGCCTTCTTCAATGGCCTGCGGGAGCAGGCTTCGGTCATTGCGAACGGCATCGAGTTGGTCCGGGTGCGTCAGCAGCGCCATCGCCAGGCTCGCCGTAGACCGTGACGTGGTTTCCGCTCCGGCGGGCAACAGGTTACGCATAAATCCGTAGATCTGCTCGTCCGACATCTTGACGCCGTCAATCTCGGCCTGGGACAGGATCGTCACCATGTCGTCCTTGGGCGACTTGCGCCGGTCCGCAAGCACTCCGATGAAGTACTCCTTCATCTCGGCGGAGGCCTTCATCGCCCTCGCCATATCGCCGCGGAATCCCAGCAGGTCGATTGCCAACCGGTGGAATTCACCGATATCGGCTTGGGGTAACCCGAGAAGGGCGGCGATCACCCGCACCGGAATCGGCATGAACACGGTGTCCACCAGATCGGCGCGCTTGTTGCCGCGCAACTTCGCGATGGTGCGTTCCACCAGTGGACCAACGAGCTCGGCGTCCCAACGTTTCATTGATGAACGCGCGAAGGCGAACTCGTGCAGCCTGCGATAGATTGCGTGCTCAGGCTCCTGCATTTCCAGGATCGTCGGCCCCTGTAACGGCCGCACCACGTCTTCGTAGCAACGGGTGCTGAAGGTGATGTTGTCAGTGAATACCGCCTTGACGGCATCGAAGGAGTACGCGGTGTAAGTCTTTTTTCCGTTTCCCAGATCCTCGGGGACCCCCATTTCCGGCCACCCTGGGTGAACCGCCCCCTTTGTGCGCAATTCACGCAGCAACGGGTAGGGCGTGGCGTCTCCATCGGCTCCCATGCCGGCGTTGAACTTTTCCTGCGCCTCGCGGATGCGTTGATCGATGTCGTCGGTGACCGCCGGTTCCACCACGTCATGCCTCCCACCCGAGGTTCAACCTACAGCCCGTCGGTTGCAAACCTACATGATGTATGTTGGACCAACCAGAGCTAGCCGACATTCGAAACAGCAACCTGGAGTGTTCGATTGGCAATCCGAGCCGTGCAGTGGGCAACCGGCGCGGTCGGCCGCGCTGCGCTGCAGGAGCTGATCGAGAATCCGGATTTCCAACTGGCCGGTGTATTGGTGTACGACCCCGCCAAGGCGGGCATCGATGCAGGAGCACTGTGCGGTTTGCCCCCTACCACCGGGGTGCTGGCCACGACTGACAAAGACGAAATCGTCGCTTTGGGAGCGGACGTCGTCGTGCACGCGGCGAGCAAGGCCCACGCCGTCGAGACCAACGCCGAAGACATCTGCCGACTGCTCGCCGCAGGCACTAATGTCGTTACAACCACGTCGTACAACCACCTGCCCACCTACGGCGCCGATACCGAGACGGCGTTCGTGCAGGCGTGTCAGCAGGGCGGTTCGCGATTCCACGCCGCCGGTGAGAATCCCGGCTTCATGTTCGAGCGGCTCGTCGCGACCGTGACCGGGTTGAGCAAGACGATCGACCGGATCGACCTCTACGAGGCAACCGACGTCTCGGCCGTTCCCAGCCGGCCGATGCTGGTCGACCTGATGGGCATGGGACGGCCACCTGGAGACGTCAGCGTCGATTCACCGATCATCAAGAAGCTCGACATGGCCTACCGTCAGGCGCTCAACGCCACCGCCGACGTTCTGGGGATCACCCTGTCGCATATCGACATCATGGTGGACGCCACCACACTGCCCCACGACATCGAGGTCACCGCTGGCCGGATAGCGGCAGGAACTGTTGTGGGACAGCGATTCTCCTGGGTCGGCCACTGGTCGGACCGTCCCCTGCTGGCCATCCACGAGGAATGGGTACTGACCCGCGACCTACCCCAATGGGGCCTTACACCACTGCGGCCCGGGGAGAAAGCACCGCTGATTCGCGCGGTAATCAAGGGTGTGCCGAGCTTCGAGCTACAGCTGGACGTCGGCTGGGACGGGCAACTACCAACTGGGCAACACGCCATGCCGGGGCACCTGATGATCGCGATGGGTGCGATCCGCGCCATTCCCTACGTCCTGGCCCAACCGCCGGGAGTCGTGACAGCGCCGGTGTTCGGCGCGATTCAGTTAACCGGACACGCCGACCGCCCGTGAGATGTTCTCACTCGGCGCGGCGTGGAAGACGTGGGCGGAGCCGTCCGGCAGCACCCGGCGAGCTATCAGATAATCCGAACCCAACCAGCCTTGCCGAATGTATCGCCCAAATCTCATGAACGTGCCCGGCGCTCCGCTCGCCGCGGGGATCAGCTTGACCTGTTCGATGCCGCGCTTGACCCCTGCACCGGTCAGCGGACGCGCCAACGCCAGCCCCCGAGCGATGACGGTTGCGGCGTCGTGCGCCAAGCCCGGCATCGAGTGTCCCGGACGACGGCTGTGGCGCCTTTCGAATCGATCCAGGAACGCCTGCCCCACCTCGTTTCGCTCGTCGTAGCTGTCCAAGCCGATCCACCCCGAAAGGTGACGCATCCACTCGGCGTTGATATGGGCCATCTCGAACGCGGTCGTGGTGTACCGAGGCGGGTCCCAGCCGGCGGCCCGCAGCGCGTCGGTGAAGCCCCACAATCCATGGCCGAACCCGACGTGGACGAGGGCATCAGGGTCGCCGGCGCGCAGCGCCGCCACCGCTATAGCCTTGTCGGCTTCGACCTGGGGGATGGCGACTGTGGCCACAACATTCAAACCTGCTGTGGCGTAAGCCTTTTCGGCAAAGGAGAGATACTCCTTACCGATCAGTGACGCTTCGTAGGCAATAGCGATCCTCGATCGGCCGTCGCCGATCAGCACCGCGGCGAGCATCACCGGCTCTTCGGCCATCGAGCCGTTGTTCAGCGCGAAACACCATTCTCCCAGTGCGCCTTCGGATCCCGACAGCGTAATGATCGGGACCTTGGCCGTCGCATCGACATGCGGACGCAGCGGCGCCACGTTGTCAGAGACCCACGGCCCGAAGATGGCCAAACATCCCGCGTCGACCAGCTCATCGAAGGCCCGCTCCACCGCCTGGTAGGTCCCGTTCGGCAGGCCGACGACATTGCGTTGAATCAGCTCGACCGGCCGATCGATCAGCCCCGAGACATGCGCCTCCTCCAGCACCAACCGCAGTGCGGCAACGGTGTCGGTGTCGGTGTCGCCACTCGTCGGATAGTCGTTCAGCAATCCCACCTTCAGCGGTGCAACCGAGCCGTATGCCCGCACCTCGTCGTCTGCCATAACGGCAACCTACAGTACGAATGTTGCTAGGATCGTCGTCATGGCGCAGCGGGGCGGGTCCACCGACGATCGCCGCGCCCGTGGCGACCGAACCCGCCGCGACCTCGTGGATGCCGGGCGGAAACTGTTCGTGGAGCGGGGATACTTCAACACCAGCGTCGGTGACCTGGTGATGAAATCGGGCGTAGGCACGCGCGGTGCCTTCTACCACCACTTCAAGGACAAAGCCGAGCTGTTCCGGGCCGTCTTCGAGGAGGTGGAGAACGATCTCACGCTGCGGTCCCTGGCCGCGCCGCCCCGCGGTGCGGACCCGTGGGAGCGCCTTACCCGAGGTATGCACGGATTCCTCGAAGCTGCACTCGAACCCGAAGTACAGCGCGTGATGCTGGTCGACGGGCCGGTGGTCCTGGGCTGGCAAACGCTGCGTGCCATCCAGGAAGACAACAGCATCGCACTCATCAATGAGAAGGTCCGCGAGGCGATCGCAGAGGGGATCATCGACGACCAACCGGTCGGGGAGCTCACGCACATGATCGTCGCGGCTCTCGAGGAGGCTTCCAGGTTGGTAGCGCATGCCGCCAACCCCGCCCAGGCCCGTCGTAGAGCCGCCAAGATCCTCGACCGCCTGCTACTGAGCTTTGCGGTCGAGCCGCGAAAAGTACTGCGTCGGTGATCTGGTGTTCGAGTCGCAACATTTCCCTCGTCCCGGCGGAAATGCTAATTTCCATAAATCACCTACAGATCCTCCGGAATCAGCTCCGCCTCGACTTCAGCACTAGGAGGCCCATGTCTACGAGAACCAATGCCTGACGAGGAACGACGGTTGCGGGTCGCGGTCGTCGGCGCTTCGGCCGGCCTGGGCCGCTGCATCGGCACCGGCTTGGCCAAGCGGGGTGCACACGTCGCGCTGTTAGCCCGTCGCTACGAACGACTGGTCGAGGCCGCGAAAGAAGCGGGTAACGGCGCGGTCGCCGTCGCCTGTGACGTCACCGTTGCCGATACCTGCCGGCAGGCAATGGATGAGGTGGTTGATGCGCTGGGCGGCTTGGACGCCCTGGTATACACGACCGGCATGGGGGTGCTGGCACCACTGGCGGAGGTGACGGCCGAGCAATGGTCAACATTGTTCGCCACCAACGTCATTGGCGCCTCGCTGATCACCGCCGCTGCAGCGCCGCAGTTGGCCGCAGCGAGTGGCTCGGCCGTGTATCTGTCGTCGCTGAGCGCCTCGTATACGACACCCTGGCCGATGCTGGGGTCATACGCGGTTACCAAGGGTGCGTTGGACAAGCTCGTCGAGGCGTGGCGTATCGAGCACCCGGAGATCGGCTTTACCCGGCTCGCCGTGGGCGACAGTCTCGGCGGAGCCGGTGACTCGCAGACCGAGTTCAACAAGAACTGGGATCCGGATGTCTTGGAAAAGGCCATCAGGTTCTGGATGGAGCACAAGTACATGCTCGGCGGGCTGATCGACGCCGAACATCTGACCGACGTGGTCCATAACGTGATCCGTTGCGGGAATAGTGGCTTCATTCCCTACCTGACATTCGTTCCGCGGGCCTCCAGCGCAGTGAAGGAACTACGGAACTGGTGAGTCCCATCCGCCAAAGGAGTCGGTGATGAAGTCGAGGGCAGCGGTGCTGCGGGGAGTCGGTGTCGACTGGGAGGTAACCGAGATCGATCTCGATCCGCCGCATGCCGGCGAGGTCCTGGTGAAGATGGCTTACGCGGGAATCTGCCATTCCGACGAGCACTTTCACAGCGGCGACAGTGTGCCGACGCCGGACATGGAGCAGATGATGCGGGCCGCCGGCGTTTCGGTGCCCGAGTGGTTCCCGATGCTGGGTGGCCACGAAGGCTCCGGCATCGTCGAGTCCGTCGGGCCTGAGGTGAAGACCTTGAAACCCGGTGACCACGTTGCTGTCTCGTTCTTTCCCGCCTGCGGCAACTGCCGGTGGTGTACAACCGGCCACACCTATTTGTGCGATGTCGGCGCCGACATCTACGACAAGGCGATGACGACGGACGGTACTCGGCGGCGCCACCTCGACGGTGAAGACCTGATGGCGATGATGCAGGTCGGCACCTTCTCCGAATACGTGGTGGCCTCCGAACGCTCACTCGTCCGGGTCCACGACTGGATTCCGTTGGAGGCCGCTTCCCTGGTGTCCTGCGGCGTGACGACAGGATTCGGCTCGGGTTCGATCGCGGCCGGCACCGAGGCGGGCGACACCGTGGTGGTGATCGGCGTCGGAGGCATCGGCATGAACGCCGTCCAAGGCGCGAAAATCGCTGGCGCTAAACACATCGTCGCGGTCGATCCCAGCGAATTCAAACGCCAGATGGCACCCACCTTCGGCGCCACGCACACCGCTGTCGACACCGGCGTCGCTCTGGAACTGGTCAAAGAGATCACCTGGGGCGTGATGGCCGACCGGGTCGTCCTCACCCCGGGTGTCGTACCCGTGGACATGGTGATGATTGCCATGATGATGCTGCGCAAAGGGGGCACCTGCGTGTTGACCGGGATGCCCAAAATCACCGACTTGATGGTGCCGATGGTCCTCAGCGACATGGTCAGCTCGTGCAAAACCTTCAAGGGCGCGCTCTACGGCGAGATGAACCCTCGCGAGGCCATGCCGAAGCTGCTTTCGATGTATGAAGCCGGGCTGCTCAAACTCGACGAACTCGTCACGCAGACATACAAGCTCGACGACATCAACGAGGCGATGGGTGATCTCCGCGCGGGCAACAACATCCGTGGTGTCATCGCCTTCGATTGATCACCTGCCCTGGTAGGCCTCGACCTGGGCGGCCAACTCGTCGAGTATTCGTAGCGATTCGTCGCGCGGTTCGGTGGAAAGTCGCAGCGCCAACTGGCCGAATCCCAACTCCTTTGCCGCATCCCAATAGTGGGGTTTCGCCGGTGTGCCGAACATCGCCAGCGGGACATCGCGTCCGCTGGTCTGGCGCAGTTGGTCGACACGTTGGCGCAGCCGCTCGGTGGGCAACGGGTTGGAGATCCAGCCGGCGTCGTGCCGGACCACCCGCTTGACGGTGGCGTCAGAGTCGCCCCCGATGAAGATTGGCGGGTGTGGCTGTTGCACCGGCTTGGGACGACTGTAGGAGGCGTCGAAGTTCACGTACTTGCCGTGATACTCGGCAGGTTCGGTGGTCCACAGCGCCTTGATGGCCTCGATGCGTTCGTCGAGCAGTTTGCCGCGCGTCTTCGGGTCGGTGCCATGGTGACGCAACTCTTCGATGTTCCAGCCGGCGCCGACGCCGAAGACGAATCGTCCGTTGGAGATCAGGTCGATGCTGGCGGCTTCCTTGGCGGTGATGATCGGATCGCGTTGAATCAGTAGCGCGATCCCGGTGAACAATTCGATGGAGGAAGTCACCGCCGCGGCCGCCGCCAGCGTGACGAAGGGATCGAGGGTCCGATAGTAGATGGACGGGAGCTCGCCACCTGCTGGGTATGCGGATTCCCGACTCGCCGGGATGTGGGTGTGTTCGGCGACGACCAGTGAGGCAAAGCCCCGTTCCTCGATCGCACGGGCCAGCGATACCGTGTCGATGCTGTCGTCGTTGACGAATGTGGCGATCCCGAACTTCATCTCGATCCTTTCGTGGCTATCCGACGGCCGGCGGGGTTCCCCACGTTTCGACGACCTCACCGAGGTGACGAAGCATCACGTAGCGGTAGTCCTGCTCGGTCGCCTTCGCCGTCGACCGCGCATAAGCGGCGCGCGCACCTTCCTCGTCGCCCTCGTAGACAGTAGTGGGCACCGGAGGGATGCCTGGATTGGTGGGGTCTTCCGCCTCGCCGATCTGGACGCTCCACGAATTGTCAGCCATGGATTCAGGCTACGGGCTTAGTGTGGTCGCTAAGACGAACCCGCGCTCAACGTAGGACTGACCCATGACCATCGACGACGAGTCCGTCACCACGCTCGAGGACCTTCGGGGTGACCTTGCGCAGCGCTACCGGTGGACGCCGACCAGCGGTAGTTCGGTCGACAGCGCGGTCGTCGAGGCTGACATGGCGGCGCTCGACCGCGACGGATACGTCATCTGGGAGAACCTGCTCAGCACCGAGCAGTGCCGGCAAATCCGCGACGAGGTCCGGCCGTGGCTGGGGCATACCGGACGGAACTCGTTCGAGGGCCGGCGCACCCAGCGCATCTACAGTGTGCTCAGCAGAACCAGGGTGTGCGACCGGCTGGTCGACAATCCCCGGGTGCTGGCGGTGCTGGATCGCTTGCTGATGCCCAACTACCTCCTCTCGGCATTGCAAGCGATCAACATTCAGCCCGGCGAGACCGCCCAGCTGCCGCACCACGACGACGGGTTCTACCCGGTGCCGCGACCGCGGGAACCCCTGGCGGCGGCCACGATCTGGGCCATTGACGACTTCACCGGCGATAACGGCGCGACGGTCCTGTATCCGGGCAGTCACCGCTGGGGCAAGCGCCGACCGGGACCAGACGACGAGGCGGTGCCCGTGGTGATGCCCGCCGGATCATGTGTCTTCTTCGTGGGCACCCTGTGGCATGGCGGCGGGGCGAACACTTCGGTGAGTGATCGTTTGGCCGTCACAGCGCAATACTGCGAGCCGTGGCTGCGCCCGATGGAGGCCTTCAGCCTGTCGGTGTCACGTGACATCGCCCGATCGGTTTCCGACGACATTCGCCGCATGCTCGGCTACAGCATTCATCCGCCGTTTGTCGGTGCGGTCGACGGACTGCATCCGCTGCGGTTGCTCGACACCGACCATTAGCGTGGCTGATTCCGTATTCGATGCGCTCGACCACGTCATTCTCGCCGTGGGTGATCTTGAGGACGCCACACACCGCTACAGCATGCTGTTGTCCCGCAACCCTTCGTGGCGCGGCGCGCATCCGGGCTGGGGCACGGCGAATACTTTGTTCCGGCTGTCCAACACCTACCTCGAGCTGATCAGCCCACACGGCGACGGACCGCTCGGTCGCACGGTCGCGGAGCGATTGGACGAGCGCGGCGAGGGCCTGATCGGGCTGGCGTTCGCCACGTCAGACCTCGATTCGGCGCACGCACATCTTCAGGCCAATGGCCTTGCGCCACCTCCGGTCTCGTCTGGTTTGGGCCGCGACGCGGATACCGGGCAGGAGCGGCGGTGGCGCAGCGTGCTGCTGCCGGACACGCACACCCGCGGCGTGCTGATCATCGCCATCCAGCATGAGGACCCGGAGGCCCTGCCCGATGCCAAGCCTGTCGGACCGGCGGATGCGGGCGTCACCGGCATCGACCACGCGGTCGTACAGACCGCCGATGCTGATGCCGCGATCGCCCTGTACCGCGACGGGCTCGGCCTGCGTCTCGCGCTCGACCGGAGCTTTCCGGACTGGGGCATGCGACTGGTCTTCCTGCGGGTTGGCCGCGTGACCGTCGAGCTTGCCCAGCCCCTAGCCAACCCCGGCCTTGCCACGCACACCGATCTGCTCTGGGGGTTGTCGTGGCGCGTTTCGGACGCCGACGCCGCCCGCACCCGGCTCGTCGCCGCCGGACTCGAGGTCTCCGAGGTTCGGCCCGGGCGCAAGCCCGGCACGCGCGTGCTCAGTGTCAAGAATGGGACGTGTGGCGTACCGACCCTGCTGATCGAGCCCGCGTGTCAGCACCGATGAGTTAGGTCCACCCGGACGGTCAGTAAAGCCATGACTGAAGAACGAATTGCCGCAACGACCAACATCAACGCCCCGTCCGAGGTGATCTTCGGTGTGCTCGCGGACCCCGGCACCCACGCCGCGATCGACGGCACCGGCTGGGTACGCGAGCCCCTCGATGCGCAGCTCTTGACGGCGCCCGGGCAGATCTTCCGGATGGCGATGTACCACGACGACCACCCGGACAAGCACTACGAGATGGTCAACAGGATTGTCGTCTTCGATCCGCCCAGCGCCATCGCCTGGGAGCCGGGACAAGACGCCGCCACGCCCGGAACATTGTTGAAGTCGGCAAGCGGCTCGCGCCTCACGTTCGGAGGCTGGATCTGGCGCTACGACCTGCGGCCGGTCGGGCCGTCCGTGACCGAGGTTCTGTTGACCTATGACTGGTCGGCAGTGCCGCCGGAATACCGCGACATCGAGTTCCCGCCCTTTGAGCGCGAGCATCTGGATAACTCGCTGCGCAACCTGGCCAGGCTCGCCGTGCGCGCCGGGTCGGGTAGTGCGGTGCCCGCTTCGTAGCGACACTGTCGTTGCCGCAGGTCAGGCGCACGGTCTTCGTTACCGGCTAAGCGACAATCGCCGGTTACGGCCCAGGTCAGGCTTGTCGCTAGGACGCGGGCACGACGGGGCACCCTGACGGTACGTTGGACGCTTGTGAGGTGGCGTGGTGCCAAGTTGGCGGTCGGGCTGGCACTGGCCGTCGTCCTGGTGCAGTGCTCGCCCGCGACACCGCCGCACGCGGTGAGCTCGCTGCCGCCGTCGTCGTCGAGCAAAACTCCGTCGTCGAGCACGGCTCCGTCGCCGAAGCCGCCCTCGTCGACCACCGCGACGCCGCCGCCGGCAACCGTGCAACCCGTCACCGCCGCCGAGCTCGGAACGACCTGGCAACCGGGCTGCCCCGTCGAACCCGATCAGCTGCGGCGTGTGGAGATCGATTACGTCGGCTTCGACGGCCAGACGCATCGCGGCCAACTGGTCGTGCACCAGGACCTGGTCGCGGACGTCATCGCGATCTTCGAGCAACTACATCGGCTCGGCTATCCCGTTGACAAGATGCAGACGGTCGACCACTACTCGGGCGCGGACGACGAGTTGTCCATGGAGGACGACAACACTTCGGCGTTCAACTGTCGACAGATTCCCGGAACCACCGAGTGGTCACCACACGCTTACGGCCGCGCGATCGATATCAACCCCTTGATCAATCCGTGCCTGTACGTCACCGGATATTTCGAGCCGCGTAACGCCGAGGCCTACCTCGACCGCAGCCGCACGGATCCCGGGCTCATCCACAGTGGCGACCCGATTCAGCGCGCCTTCTCCGACCGGAGCTGGCAATGGGGTGGGGACTGGAAGACCCCGGATTACCAGCATTTCGAGCGGATGTGAGCCTGCTAGAGCCCCAGGGCCCGCGCCGTCGCGGTTGCCACCTCGCCCCGCAGATCCGACATAGGCGGGCTGCCGCGTGTGTGAATCGAGTTGGCCAACAAGACGATATAGGTATCCGAGGCCGGGTCGATCCAGATCGAGGTTCCGGTGAAGCCGGTGTGACCGAAACCGCCGACGGGAAAGACCGCACCTCGTAGCCCCGAGAGCGGAGTGTCGATGTCCCAGCCGAAGCCGCGCAGGTTCTGGCCGGGGATCGCCGGATAGCGCGGAGCGAGTAGCGGATCCCTGGTGTTCGGTCTCTTCGCGACGGCTTCCCTGGTCGCGTTGTTCGCCGCCTCAACCTGGGTGGCAGTGTGTCCCGGCTGCTGCGGGGTGGTCATCAGTTCCAACGTCGTTTGCAGCAAGGGGAATTGGCTCGGACGTCCGGCCAGCCGATCGAGCAGCGCTTGCGCGAAGATGCCAACATCCTGTGCCGTCGAGAACACGCCCGCATGCCCGGCCACGCCGCCCATCCGTCGCGCCGTCGTGTCATGGACGGTGCCCCACAGCAGATGATCGAGGTCGGGGTTCTTGTCCGGATCGGCTCTGCCCTCTTCGTCACGTGCCGTCGGGGCGATGCGCGGCAACAGGTCGGTGTTCCAGCTGCCGGCGGGACAAGCGGATGGTGAGCCGCCGTTCGATGCCGGCGCCCACCCGACCGCGGCTCCTCTAACCGTGTGCGGCCCACACGCTTTCGCCACGGGAAGATATCGGGTCTCGGTCATGCCGAGCGGCGCAAAGACGTGTTCGGCGACGTAGACGTCTTCGGCCACGCCGGTGAGCTTCTCGACCAGCGCGCCCAGCAGGATGAAATTGATGTCGGAGTATCGGAAAACCTCGCCCGGGCCCGACTCCAACGGCGTGGTGAGCGCCCGGTGAATGCCTTCGGCCTTGTCGGGCCGCTCCAGGCCCCACGGATCCTTCAGTTCGACGTCGCCCGTCTCACCGGAGGTGTGGGTGAGCAGCATGCGAACCGTGACCTTGGCTCGACGCGGATCGTTGGCCGGGTTGAAGTCGGGGAGATACTGCTGCACCGATTCGTCGAACTGCACCATGCCCTGTTCGTAAAGCTGCATGACGGCGGTCGCGGTGCCGAGAATCTTTGTCAGGGAAGCCATGTCGAAGATGGTGTCTTCGGTCATCGGGTCTGCCGGCGCAGGCGAACCGTCCAATCCCGGTTCACTGGCCAGCCTGCGCACGCCATAGGCGTGGTGGAACGCGATCTCGCCGCCGTGCCCGACCAGCAGCACGGCACCCGGCAGCTTGTTCGCCGCGATCGCATCGGTGATCAGTTTGCCGACCGGCGCGAATGCGGGTGGGGTCGGCGCTTCCGGCAGCTTGGAAATCGTTGCGGTGCTGGGGGTTACGGCGGGCGGCGGCTGGGTCGTCTGACTCACCGGCGGCGGTGCTTGATCGCCGTGGCCGCAGGCCGAAACCAAGGTGAGCAGCACCGTCACAACGGCAGCGCCCTTTCGCATCATCACGAACGCTCCATGACGGCTTCGCGAACCCGACCGTTGGTCTCGTCCAGCCGTAGCGCGGCCTGCTCGGCGTCGATACCGGCGAGCAGCGCGACGATCGCGGTCTTGGCGTGACCGTCCGCGGCGGCGAGCGCGGCGGCCGCGGTCTGCTCATCGACGTCGGCCGCATCGCGGACAATCCGCATCGTACGGCGGCGCAGCTTGACGTTGGTCGCGCGCACGTCGACCATCCGCGGGCCGTAGACCTTGCCTAGGGCGACCATGACGCTTGTCGAGATCGCGTTGAGCACAATCTTTTGCACGGTTCCCGCGGTCAACCGGGTGGACCCGGCCAGCACCTCCGGCCCGGTCAGCAGCTCGATCACCACGTCGGCCGCCGCCTCGCTACCCGGGTTGTTCACGATCGCGACGGTCAGCGCACCCGCCGCGCGCGCGTGGTCGAGTGCCCCCAGCACGTACGGTGTGCGTCCGGACGCGGTAATACCGACCAGCGCGTCGGCTTCGGTCAGGTCGGCCAGATCGGCGGGATCGAACACGTCTTCGGCACCGTCGATTGCCTGGGTCAGCGCCGAGGGCCCACCGGCGATGACGCCGCGCACGATGTCGGTGTTGAACGTCGGCCCGCATTCGGCCGCGTCGAGCACGCCAAGCCGGCCGGGTGTGCCGGCGCCGGCATAGATCAGGCGGCCGCCTCGCTTCAGCCGCGCGGCGATCGCCTCAGCCGCCGCCGTGATCCGGGGCAGTGCCGCCAGCACCGCGCCATGCGCCTCCCCCTCGGCCGCGACGAGTAACGCGACCACTTCGCCGATCGGGCGGGTGTCGAGGTCGTGCAGTCCTGGCCGCACGGCCTCGGTGGGCAGTGCGTCAAGGCGGTGCCCGGTAACCGTCGCCTGTAACCGGATGAGGTGGGGCTCGTGGATCACCCCCAGCCGCAGGGTGCCCTCGAGCGCATCGCCGACGGGCGCCATGGCATCGATGTGCGCGCGCAACGCCGGCGCGCCGGCGAGTCCGCCGAGCAACGCCACGGGGCCATCGCCGACCGCGCGGGCGGTCGCACCGAGGGACTCCGCGGCGGTGCGGACAATCTCCGAAGCCACGGAATCATCCTGCGCGGCAAGCACATCCGGCGCGAATGAGGCGAGGTCGGCCGCGTCGGCGAACTGGCCCGGCCAGGTCTGCGGCGGGCCGAACCGGGCGCACGCCGCATCGAGTAACGCGGTGGACGGTCCGCGACCGTCATGGGCTCGTAGCGCCGCGCGCAGCCCGGCCGCGCCGATCCACGAGCCGCCGCCGTCGTCGCCCAGCCAGGGCCCCCAACCGTCGGCGGTACGCAGGGCGCCGTCCGCGTCGATCGCGAGCGCGACGACACCGGTGCCCACGATCAACACGGCACCCTGTTTCCCGTCCAGCGCGCCGGCGTGCGCGATGACGGCGTCACTGGTCACGGTGGCGCGCTGCGCCCGCAGTGACCCGAGCAGCGCCTCGCCCAGTGCGCGCGCCGCGTCCGGTGCGGCCAAGGCTCCGGCCGCCCCCACGATCACCTCCTCCACTGGACCAAAGTCGTTGGCTGCAGCCAAGATTGCCGCTTGTGCTGCCCGGACTCCACCCGGCGTCGCGAGACCCGGCGCTCCGGGACCCTGGGCCCTGCGGTCGCCGGCCGCAACGCGACACGCGCTCTTCCCGAGGTCGATGGAGAGAATCACCGCACCCATGGTTTCACGAGCCGTTCGCCGAGACTGAAATCCTGCAGGCCCCTACTCGCACTTCCGCTGCAGAATTGCAGTCTCGGCGCGATCAGGCCGCGATACCTAGTTCCTGGTTGATCTGGTGCCAATATGCGGGACCGTCCAAGGTGAGGATGAGCCAGTCGTGGATCTGGCCGTTGGCCAATACGAAGCTGAACGGGGTTGTCGCGCCTACGGCCAGTTCCTTGAGGCGTATGGCGTCGGGCGAGAGTATGTCCAGGTTTCCGGTGTAGACCGTTGTCGGCGGCATTCCGTCGAGCGATCCATTTATCGGGCTTACCCAGGGGTTGTTGATGGCCAAGCCGCCCGCCCACTGTTGACCGAATACTTTCGCCAGCCCAACGGGCAGCAACGGATCCTGCACGAACGCGATATTCGGGTTGGTCATGGACAAGTCGAGCCACGGCGACAGCAGGACCATGCGCGATGGCATTTGCGCACCGTCGATCACCATCTGCTGAACGGCGGCCAGCGCCAAATTACCCCCCGCAGAGTCACCGATCACGCTGACATTCGGTGTCCCGTACAGCGCGGTCTGCGAGGCGATGAATTCCGACATCATGGGCACCACCAGCCCGGCCGTGCCCCCCTGTTGCAGCAACGGATAAATCGGTACCTGGATCGTTGCGCCGGTTTGGTAGGCCATCACCGAATAGTGAATCCAGTGCAGGAAGGACGGCGGGAAGATGAAGGCGCCGCCGTGTATGGCAACAACCTGCTCACCGGTGGCATTCATCGGCGTGATGTGCACAACGCTCATCGTTCCGCCGGTGGGACTGCTGTATGTGCTGTAGGAAACGGTCTCGCCAAGAAGCAGATTCAATAACGGCGGCGGGGAATTGCCGATAAACCAGGACAGCGGCGGAATGTCACTGGCCAGTAGTTGCAAAAGCGGGTTACCCGGAGTCGCGATGTAGGTGTCTAGTCCCGACAGACTCAACAGCGGCTTGACCGGGTAGAGCAAAGCCTCTTCGAACCGTGTGATCAGCGACGGCGTGCCGGTGAAAGTCCCCGGCTGGCCCGCCGGAATGGGCGGTGCGGCCGGTGCGCCGAAGATGGTGGTGAAGATCTCGTTGGCGATCCGGTTGAAGCCGGTGGCCAATTCACTGGGAACCTGCGCAAGCTCTTGTTCGAAGAGGGCGACGGTCTCCTCGAAGGTCTGCAGCGGCGCCGCGCTGGCCGCCTCGGCGGCGGCATATGCCCCGCTCGCATTGGTCAGAGCCTGGACGAAGCGCTGATTGAAAGACGCGACCTGCGCGCTCAGCGCCTGGTAGCCCTCGCCGTGGGCGGAGAACAGCGCCGCGATGGCAGCGGACACCTCGTCTTCGGCTGCAGCGAGCAAGCCGGTCGTAGGGGCCGCCGCCGCGGAGTTGGCGGCACCGATCGCCGCAGCGACGTCCGCCGCGTCAGCGGCCACCGCGCTAACCCATTCCGGCACCACCATCAACGACATAGGAAATCTCCCCTCAATCACGTTTCCCCGTATGCCGTCCCCAGCGGATGCCGAGGTCGCAGACCCTAACGAAATCTATCGCTGTGCCCGTTCAGCCGTGAGCGGAATTACAGAAACCGCGGCCGTCCTCCCCCTCACCGGCGGATTCGCTACCAGGCCCTGCCGGTTTGTAGGCTTTCGGGCATGCCGTTGAACAACGGTGAGGTCTTCGCTGGCTACGTGATTCAGCGCTTACTCGGCACTGGCGGTATGAGCGAGGTCTATCTCGCCGAGCATCCGCGTCTGCCTCGCCAGGACGCGTTGAAGATACTTTCCCTGGCCTCGGCGGAGGATCAGGAGTTTCGCGCACGGTTCATTCGCGAAGCCGAGCTGGCTGCGACGCTGTGGCATCCCCATATCGTCGGCGTTCTCGACCGTGGCGAGTTCAACGGCCGGCTGTGGATCTCGATGGAATACGTGGACGGCGCCGACGCGGGGCGGCTGGTGCGCGAGCGGCACCCACGCGGCCTAGCGGAACCAGATGTCTTCGAGATCGTGACCGCCGTGGCCGACGCGCTCGACTTCGGTCATGATCGCCGGCTGCTGCACCGAGACGTCAAGCCCGAAAACATCCTGGTGACCGCGGCCGATGGCCACCGGCGCCGGGTATTGCTGACCGATTTCGGCATCGCTCGCAAGATCGACGATGTCAGCAACCTCACTGAGGCCAACGTCGCCGTCGGGACCATCAGCTATGTGGCGCCCGAGCAACTTCTCGGCAAATCGCTGGATGGCCGAGCCGACCAGTACGCGCTCGCCGCCACCACGTACTTCCTGCTCACCGGCGCACCGCCGTTCCAGGATTCCAATCGCGCGGTCGTACTCACTCACCACCTGAATTCGCCGCCCCCACGGATATCGGAGCGCCGACCAGAGCTCGCCCATTTGGACGCCGTTCTGATCAAGGCGCTGGCAAAAGATCCCAGCCAGCGGTACCCGACCTGCGCGGATTTCGCTCGCTCTTTGACGCAACAGGCCCCCAAGCCGGCCGCTGGCGCGGGGCAACGTCCCGCGACGCAGCGTCTCGAGCGGGTGGTAATCCATGGAAGCGCGCGCGGCGTCCAGCGCGACGCGATCACCGCCGATCAGCAGGTCGGAACGCTGTCCTTCCACCTGGTTCCGTATGACGAATTGGACAACCGGCCCGCGCATGTCCCGGTCCAGATTCAGACTGACCTCGTCACCGGTCAGCTCGAGGACGGCGATGAGGTCGAGGTCAGCGGATTCTGGGACGGTGACACCCTCGATGCCGACAAGGTAGTCAATCTGTCACTCGGTGCTCGTCCGAAGCAGCGCCGCGCACCGGCCCCAGCAGAACCGCCGCCAGCCGTGGCGCCTGCACCCGCGCCTGTACCTGCACCCGCACCGGCCGCCGCACCTGCACCCGCACCTGCACCTGCACCTGCACCCGCACCGAAACGCAGGGCCGCGCGCATCGCCGCGGTGGCCGCCGCGGTCATAGCGGTGATCGTGCTGACCGCCGCCGCGGTCCTGTACTTCACCAAAGGCGCGGGCAACCCGACACGCCCCGGACCGATCGTCAAGCCGGTAAGCGCGACCGTGTTTTCCCCGGACGGCGCCCCCGACAATCCGCAGGACGCCAAGTTGGCCATCGACGGCGACCCCGGCTCCGGGTGGTCCACCGTCACCTACCGCGACGCCGAGCCCTTCCCCAGATTCATCCAGGGCATGGGCCTGCTACTGCACCTGCCCGAACCAACCGCGCTGAGCGTGGTGACGCTCAACGTGTCCAGCACCGGCACTGAGGTGCAGATCCGCTCGTCGTCCACGGATAACCCAGCAAAATTGTCCGACACCACCGAGTTGGCTCCGACCGCTTCCTTGGAGGCGGGTAAGAACCGCATCACGATAAGCGACCGGACCAAGACGTCCAATGTGCTGGTGTGGATTTCGAAGCTGGGCACCACCAATGGTGAAAGCCGCACGAAAATCTCGGATATCACGGTGCAGGCGGCTGGATAAGCCGGCCGGTCACGCCGGGTTTGGGACCTTCGTATATGGGCCCACGCACTGCGGCCTACTGGGCAGTGCAGCTGTTCGGCTCCATGATCAGGCAGCGATGCCGAGTTCCCGGTTGATCTGCGGCCAGTACGGTAGCCCGAACGGAGTCAGCAGCACCCAGTCGTGAATCCCGCCGGGGAACAGGACGAAGTTGAACTTGGCGTCGGTGGTCACGGCCGCTGCCTGCTGCAGGATCGCGGCCTGAGCCGCGAGGGGATCGAACGACCCGGAGTAGACATATGTCGGCGGCAGTCCGGTCAACGATCCATACAGCGGACTGACCTGATAGTTGGTTATCGGAAGACCACCCGCCCAAACGCTGCCGATCCCCCGGGTCCCGACGTCCAGCCACGGGGAAATCAACACGATGGAGGACGGGACGGTAGCGGCGGGATTCAGCTGCAGCATGTGCTGCACCGCCGCCAAAGCGAGGTTGCCGCCCGCCGAGTCCCCGGTCACGCTGACGTTGGCAGATCCGTATTGCGCGATCTGCTGCGAGATAAGCCCGGCGATCTTCGGAACAACAGTCGGAGCGGTGCCGCCTTCCTGCAGCAGCGGGTAGATGGGCACTTCGAATGTCGCGCCGGTCATGTAGGACGTCACGGAGTAATTGAGCCAGTGGAAGATCGACGGCGGGAATATGAATGCGCCGCCGTGGATGGCGACCACGTGTTCGCCGGTGGGATTCGCGGGAATGATCCGAACGACGCTCATCCCGTCGTACGTCGTGTACTGAACCGTCTGTCCGAGAAGCAGATTCAACAACGGCGGCGGCGAGTTGCCGGCGAGCCACGACAGCGGTGGAATGTCACTGGCAACCAGCGCCAAGAACGGAGACTGTGGCGAGGACAGCAGCGATTCGAATCCGGTGGCCAGTGTCCTGGGCAGCTGCTGAACCCCGAAGACCAAGTTCTCCAAAGCCGCCAACGGCGCGGCACTGGCCGCCTCGGCGGAGGCATACGCGCTGGTCGCGGTGGTCAATGCCTGCGCAAACCGCTCGTTGAAGGCCGCCGCTTGCGCGCTGAGAGCCTGGTAACCCCGGCCGTGACCGGAGAACAATGAGGCGATCGCCGCCGACACCTCGTCCTCGGCCGCGGCCAATATCTCGGTGGTGGCACTCGCAACACCCTGGTTCGCGGTGGCTATTGCCGAACCAATCGAGGCTACGTCCGTAGCCGCTGTGGACATTACTTCAGGCAACGCAAGAACATATGACAACGAACCGCTCCCGAACTCAGGGCAATTCGCACTGCCCGGTTAACCGATCGCCGGTACCGGAGCATATGCCGACGAAAAGGTGTCGCGTGGCAGCTTCAACGAATTGCTCAACGCCTTTTGGGGCTGAATTGATCGATGAGTATTTCGAGTCGTTCACGAAAGTGATCTGGCCGTAGTCGGCCAGAGCGGCCAAGGGTGACCAGTCCATGCAGCGCGGCCCACAACACCTCGGTGAGCGTGTCGGCATCTTTCTCGTCGGCGACCAGGGCGACCGCGTCGCGTAACTCGACGAAGGCCGCCGTCAGCTGGTCAGGTGTGTCCTCGGCGCCGAAGCGTAAAGCGGTCGCGCGGGTGAACATCGCGTCGTAGACCGCCGGGTTTTCCCGGGCGAAATCGAGATAGGCATGCGCGACGCGGGTCAGGACGTCGGGGCCGGCGCCGGCGTCGGGGCGAGCGGCCCGCATCGCGTCGGCGAGCTCGCCAAACCCGTCGACGGCGACGGCCTCAGCAATCTTCTCCATGCCCGCAAAGTGCTTGTACAGCACCGGCTGGCTGTACTCGATCTCGGTTGACAGTCGACGCGTGGTCACCGCGTCCCAGCCTTCGGCTTCGGCCAGTTTGCGGGCCGTCGAGACGATGAGCTGTCGACGGGCGGCCCGCTCCCGCTCGACGCGATCACTGATGGCCATGGCTGAACTTTAGCACCGATAGGAAAAATAGCATCGCTATGGACGGCGACCATCCTGGGGGTTAGCGTTGCTAGCAGTCGATGGAGAGGAATGGAGCGATGAACCTAGAAGTCACACAAGCCGCCGCGCTTGCCGCGGCACTCGGCACCGCCGTGGTCTACGGAACAGACGTGTTCTGCGCGATCGTGTTGCGACCCGCCCTGGCGGCGGTCGACGACGGCGCCCTCGTCAGGGTCATGGGCAGCGTGCACCGATACGGAGACCGGCGGATGCCGGTGCCCGGAGTGCTCGGAATCCTCGGTGCCGCCACTACCGTCGTGCTGGCCATCGTCTCTGCACAATGGGCACCGGCGATCGCGGCCGGCGCCGCGTTGCTCCTCCTGCTGGCTTGGCTTGTGCTCTACATGCGGGTGAGCGCACCGATCAATCGAGAACTCACGGCCGCCGCCGACAACGGCCAACAGCTGGCGAATGGTCGTGCGCTGCAAGCGAAGTGGGACCGCATCATCGGTGCCCGCGCAACGCTGCAAGGCCTGGCACTAGCTGCTCTCTGCATGGCACTGACCAGCTGAGCAAGTAACGCGCAAGTACATAAGCAGCAACCCCGAATTCGCTACGGCGATGGCCGGTTTCGATCCCGACCAGATCGCTGATGTCCAGTCCGGTCCGCTCGACCCGACATTCTCCGCACCGATCCGCTGACGACATCAGGAGTGCACGCCATGACCATCACCGCCTACACGCTCGCCGGCGTGATAGCGACGGCAATCGTCTTCATCGGCGCCCGATTCATCGTCGCGCCGCGTGTCGCCGCCGCCGGCTACGGAGTCCTACCGGACCTCGACCAACCCGGCGTCCGCGCCTATCTGAGCGTCAAGGGGGTCCGTGACATCGCATCGGGGCTCTTCGTCGTCATCCTGCTAGTTGCCGGCGCGACCCAGTTGCTCGGCTGGATCATATTGGCAGCCACCGTCATTCCGGTTGCCGACACGGCCATCGTGCTAAGCCACGGTGGTTCAAAAGCGGTCGCCTGGACAGTTCACGGGTCAACCGCGGCCGTAATGCTCGTGACTTCGGCGCTGCTCCTTATCGTCTAAAGCGATAGCGATTAGCATCGGCACAGATCAACCCAATGCGCTGGGGGTCCGATGGCAGATCGTGCGGTACTCGAACTCCGCATACACGGCATAAACAACACCACTCCCGAGAGCATGCTCGACCTGCCCGGCGAAGACGTCGAGAAGTTCGCCGGCGACGCACTAGGCAGCTTCTGGCGCCCGAAATCACCTGAGGCGAACCCACCGACGCAACTGGAGGCCTACAGCTGGGGCGGTATGGCTCGCAGTTCGGTCGGTGGGGCCATGGGGATCGGCCGGATTGTGGGAGCAATCGCGAGAATTGGTTGGGCCCTGCTCATCCCGTTCGGCCTAGTGAATGTCGCGTACTGGTCGAGGAAATTCGACGACGGACCCGAGCCCGACCAACGTCCGGGGCGCGACGGCTGGCGGCACGGCCGCGGCGCAGCCTCACTGCGCATAGCCGGACTGATGCTGACACTGCTGCTGGCGGTGTCGGCAACAACCATCGCACTCGACCTCATCGGAGTGCAGTGCTACGACGGCAACTCCACCAGGCTGTGCACGAACCTGCCGTCGCAACTCGACTTCCTGGGCGACCTGACACAGAGCCGCCGCCTGGCGGTGTTGAGCATGGTGCCGGTCTTATTGATCCTCGGGTTGGCGATGCTCTCGACGGTCACGCGGGTGCGCTACGAACAGCCTGACCCCTCAACACCGGAAGATTCGCTCAAGAAACCCGAGGCGTCGGAAGTTACGGAGCCGCAATGGCCCATCCTCTCCACGCAAGGTTTCTGGGCGCACCGGGAGAGCACCAAGGTAACGTCGCGGATGCATGTCGCCGCGACGGCCACCTTGATCGCCACGGGCACGGCTTTTCACGTCGCCTTCGGTCGTGGTGAGTCATGCGGCAGCCGAGACAGGTTCTTTAGTGCCGCCTGCCGACAAGAAGTTCTGCACGGCGACGGCACCGTCATCGCCGAACTTGTGGTCGTAGCGATAGGCATCGCGATCCTGGTGTTCACGTTTACCAGCGTCGGCTTCAGATCCGATTACGCGGTGGATGTTCCGAGGCAATCATCGCGACGCTTGCTGCTGGACTGGGGCCCTGTCGTGGCGGGCGCCGTCTTGTTCGTCGTGCAGGCGGCATTGCTATGGCGTGACCAGCCCGACCCCAAGCCGCGGCAGCTGCTGGGCGTCGCGTTCACTCCGACTTTATTGCTCGCTGCCCTGCTGGGTTTGGCTCTGGCTGCTCTGCTTTGGCGTCCGAGCGTCAAGGCGGCCTGGCACGGGCTGCCCTCAGGTTTGGGACTCTGCTTCGTCGCCCTGGTTGTGATCTCGGGATATGCCAACGGCATTCGATGGTGGTTCCCGGTGTGGCTCGGGGCGGCCGCTGTCGCGCTAGGTGTCCTGCTGGCGGTGCGACGCATGGTGGCCCAGAAATGCAAGCATGAGGCATGGAACGGCGGCGGGCCGGGCGTGCTGCTGTTGACGGCAGCGGCCTTCGCGATGCTGTTGTCGAGCGCGGTGGTGACGGCCACCGGCGACTGGCTCAACGGCAAGAATTCCGCGAGCCGCTTGGCGGACGGTGTGTCGGGTTCGGCCCCTGACCTTCAGGTGCCCCTGCCCTACGTGTGGGCGGGCGCATCGGTGATACCGGTGATTGTTGGGATGTTCGCCGTCGGCACATACGCATTCGCCAAATCATGGCGGGGGCGCAAAGCGCTCGAGGACAGGCAACCGATGACCGCCAACGCGGCGGGGTTTGCGGCGTTCGCGCAGCGCGCGGAGAAGTTCGTCGCAGCCCTGGCCGTTCTGAGTGCGATCGCGATGACAGTGACTCTTGTCGCGTCGGTTCGGGCGTTCACTCCTAGGGGCTTGGGATCGTCATGGTTGGCCGTGGTCCTTGACCGGTTGCTATCGATCGGCATGTGGGCACTCGCGGGGACGGGCGTCTTGGTGATCGGTCTTGCCGTCGGTGGTACCGCGGTGGGCGGCCGACCGCTGGGCCTCGTCTGGGACTTGATTTGCTTTCTGCCCCGCACAGGGCATCCCCTCGCGCCCCCCTGCTACGCGGAACGAGTTGTCCCCGAACTTGCCGCCCGCTGTGCGGACTGGTTCACGAAGGAGCGGGGTGAGAGAGCAGTCCTTTCCGCGCATAGCCTGGGCTCTGTGCTCGCGGTCGCGGTGATCCTGTCGCCGCGACTGGACGGTCACCGCGATCGCGTGGCCTTCCTGTCATACGGCAGCCAACTCCGCACATACTTCGGCCGGATTTTCCCAGAACTCTTGGGGCCGAAGGTACTTGGCTGCCCGCCTTGCCTTGCTGCCGACTTGCGAACACGCGACCCGTGGGCCAGGGAACGGTCCGCGGAGCGCGAGCCCGCGCCGGTGCCGCATCGTCGTTCGGTCTACGGGAGCTTGGGGCCTGGGCCGCGGTGGCGCAGCCTCTGGCGCCGCACCGATTACCTCGGCTTCCCCGTCTGGAGCTACGCCGAAGAGGAGAACCCAATCGATCAAGTGGCCGAGCGGGTGGTCAAAGTCGGCTATCTCTACGAAATTCAAACCCACAGTGGTTATCCCCGTACCGGCCAATATCAAAACGCGCTAACAGAACTCAGTGGGATCGCCAATGGGCCCCGGCCAAGCGCAGACCCTAGCTCGGCTCGGGCACCTCAGTAAGCCACCGGTTACGGCGCTCCTCTTCGGTCTGCTCCCACCATGGGGGTTCACCGCGTTCACCCAAGGCGACCTTTGCTGCATGCACGCCCGCCCGGGCCGTCGGTTCCTCCGGTGTTCCGTTGGTGCGGCGCACTTCTCGACGCCACGCCATCAGAATCCTGACCAGCTCCGTCCGTCGCTCCTCGGGGATCATCGGATCGGTGGCACGCCACCTACGGCCATCGACGACGATGTAGTGGCCCTCGGGCGTCGTCTCTGGCACCCCGTGACCTTACTTGGCTGTGATGGCTGTCCGGCAGTAGGAAAACCGCCGAATGCTAACCCCGATACTTCTTGTTGTCGTACCCCGAGCTGTATGCCACCGCGACGTGTTGACCAGTGACATCCTCTAATACGACGGCGCCGAGAGGTTGCACCTCGTAATAGGTGCGGACCAGACCCTGGGCGTCCGGGGCTGTCGTACAGGGACCGTTAGGACATTGCCTCTTTACCGGCCACACAACGAACGCGATCAGCAGGATTGCTGCAACGGCGATCAAGGAAAATTTGAGTTTCTTCACTTAACGCTCTCCGGTAGCACTGATCCACTAGACAACGCGGCTGATCAAGGCAATGTCTTGGTGATCGAATCTATCGGTTGCGGCCCGGACTGTCACTCGTCTTCTCGAGGCGGCGCCGCGCAATTTGCTACACAAGAGACTTGCCGTTCAAATCGCGGTAAAATCCAGGTCCGCCGGAGGGAGACCTGCCGTGAAGATGTCGCCATTCGATTACCACCGACCGGACACGGTCGACGAGGCGGTCGCACTGCTCGAAACCTACAGTGGGGACGGCAAAGTGCTCGCCGGTGGGCAGAGCCTTCTCCCGATCCTCGCCCTGCGGTTGACCCGCCTGGACCATCTCATCGACATCGGCAGGGTGCAGGGCCTGCAGTCGATCGAAATCGACGACGGCGGCACTGTCTCGGTCGGCGCGACAGTCACCCATGCATGCGTCGAGAGATCCGATGCCATGACCGCGGCGGCGCCGGCGGTAGTTGGGGCCATGCCGTACATCGGTCATCGGGCGATCCGGAGTCGGGGGACGGTGTGCGGGAGTCTGGCCCATGCCGATCCGTCGGCCGAACTGCCGGCTGTTGCCCTGGCGGTCGGCGCGCAGATGATCGTGCGAGGCCCCGCGGGAGCGCGGACGGTCGATGCGAGTGACTTCTTTGAGGGATATCTGTCGTCCGCGCTAGCCGAGGATGAGCTGCTCATCGGCGTGCGCTTCCCCGCATGGGCACCACGCGCGGGATGGTCGGTGCTGGAAATCAGCAGGCGGCACGGTGATTTCGCGTTGGTGGGGCTGGTGACGACGCTCGAGACCGATGAAGCCGGATTGGTGCGGCGACCGGCGTTGTCTTTCTTCGGGATAGCCGGCACGCCGGTACGCGTCGCCGAGGCCGAGCGGTTGCTCGACGGCAACACCCCCAGCCCGGCGCTGTATGCGGAGGCGGCGCACGTGGTGTCGGCCGGATTGGAACCACGCGCCGACGACCACGCGTCGTCCGAGTACCGGGCGCACGTTGCTGGGGTGCTCACCCGGCGCGGGATCGCCGAGGCCGTGGCCCGGGCCACGGCGCGAGCCACGGAAGGGGCGGGTGTCTGATGCGGGAGATCACCCTGCGGGTCAACGGTCGGGACGAGCGCGCGGTGGTCGAGGGTCGCACGACCCTGGCCGGATTGCTTCGCGACAACCTCGGGCTCACCGGCACGCATCTCGCGTGCGAGCACGGAGTCTGCGGGGCGTGCACGGTCGCGGTCGACGGTCAGCCGGTCCGTTCCTGTCTGATGCTGGCCATTCAAGCCGAGGGAGCGACCGTCGAGACGGTCGAATCGCTTAGCGACGGAGACGATTTAGGGCTTATCCAGCAGGCTATGCGGGAGCGGCACGCTTTCCAGTGCGCGTTCTGCGCACCGGGATTCCTCATGACAGTGCGGTGCCTGCTGGCCGACAATCCGTCGCCGACGATGGCGCAGATCAAGCAGGAGCTCTCCGGAAACCTCTGTCGTTGCACGGGATACGCGTCGATCCTCGACGGTGTGGCCGAAGCCGTGGACAAGCTGGCCAAATTGACTTCCAGCCCGGAAGGTGCAAACGATGCGTGAACAAACCATGGGGCGATTCGTCGGCGCCCGGGTCCGCAGGGTTGAGGATCTCCGCCTGCTGCGCGGGCGCGGAAGGTATGTCGACGATGTCGTCGTCCCGGACATGGCGCACGCGGCATTTGTCCGGAGCCCGTGGCCCCACGCCCTGATCCGCAGCATCGACACCACGCGCGCCGCAGCCCTGCCCGGGGTGTACGCGGTCCTCACCGGTCCCGACATCGCCGCGATCACCAACCCGCTGCTGGGCATGTTCGCCTTCCCGGGTCTCTACGACCCCTGGCACTGGGCCCTGGCCGTCGACCGCGTTCGTCTGGTCGGGGATCCGGTTGCCATTGTGGTAGCGATGTCCCGCGCGGTGGCCGAGGACGCCGTGGAGCTGGTCGACGTGGAATACGAAGAGCTGCAACCGATCGCGACGTTGGCACATGCTCACGATCCCAGCCGGCCGGCGATCTGGCCGAAGGCCAACGGCAACGTCGTCTACGCGGAGTCGCAGTCCTTCGGCGACGTCGAAGCCGCGTTCGTAGGGGCGGATCGAGTGATCACCGAGACCTTCCGCCAGCACCGGCACGCCAACCAACCGATGGAGACCAGGGGGACGGTGGCCGAAATCGACCCCGACGGCAACCTTACGTTGCACGCGGCCCATCAGGCTGCGCACGCGTTCAAGTGGGCCATGGCGCTGTGTCTGGCGCGCCAGCCGGTGTGGATGTCGGTCCGTGACATGTTCCGGCAACGCGAACAGACGAAGGCGATCTTCGCCGGGGTTCGCGAATTCATTCGCGCCAACCCGACAGCGATGCAGGACATGCGGCAGACGATGCCGGTCATGCTCCGCCAGGTCGCCAAGGATCCGATGCGGGCGATCCACCTCAGCCGGGCATTCCTCGGATTGATGGCAATGCCCAAGGAACGGCTCCCCCGCGTCGTGACTGGCGACATAGGCGGCGCTTTCGGGGCGAAGACAACGGTGTTGCGCGAGGACATCGCCTTGGGCGCTGCCGCTTTGCGGCTCGGCCGATCGATCAAGTGGATCGAGGACCGCAACGAGCACCTCGTGCTCGGCGCCCAGGCTCGTGACGAGCAAGTCTGCGTAGAGGCTGCGGTGCTCAACGACGGGACGGTGCGGGGCCTACGGGCCAAACTCACGATGGACGGGGGTGCCTATCCGGGATTCCCCTTCGGCGCACCGATGTTCTGCCGCATCATCCAAACGATGCTCCCCGGCCCGTACCGGTTCGACGCAATGCAGTTCGATATCGAACTCGTCTCGTCCAACAAACCGACATACGTCGCCTACCGGGGCCCGTGGGCGGTCGAAACCTGGGTCCGCGAACGGCTATTCGACGTGATAGCCCGCGAGCTGGGCCTCAGCCGCGCCGAGGTCCGGCTGCGCAACATAGTCGGACCCGACCTGCTGCCAACCACGATGGTCACCGGCCCAACCCTCGATGTGCGCATGTCGGCCAGGGCCACCCTCGAAAAGGCCTTGGAAATCGCTGATTTCGAACACTGGGCGGAGCAACAGGCCGCGGCTCGGGCGCAGGGTCGGCGCCTCGGCCTCGGGATCGCAACCTACATAGAAGCGGCCCCGGGCCCGCCCGGGTACATGGAATTCATCATGCCGGGCTTCTCGATGTTTGCCGGAGGCGAGCCGATTCAGGCGGTCCTGGAAGCCGACGGCAACGTCACGGTCCACACCCGGCAGATACCCCATGGCCAAGGCCACGAGACGACGCTCGCGCAGGTGGCCGCCGACGAGCTCGGCGTTCCGGTGGACTGTGTCCGCGTTCGATACGGCGACACGAATTTCACGCCGTTCGGGATCATGGGCACCGGCGGAAGCCGGTCAGCTGCGATGGCGGGAGGCGCGGTCGGCGTGGCTGCGCATACGTTGCGTGAGCACATTGTGGACATCGCCGCGGACCTGTTGGAGGCATCGCCGGCAGACATCGTCATCGAAGACGGAGGAATTCACGTCGCGGGCGTGCCGGCGATGTCGCGCACCTTCCGCGAGGTCGCCGACGAGGCGATGCGGCGTGCCTCAAAGGGCGGAACAGTTGGCAACACCGACCGACTGGGCCGTAATGAGGCCATCCGGGTGCACCGGGACTACAACGGCGGTGAAGGCGGCTGGGCGCAGTCCACCCACGTGTGCTGGGTCGAGGTCGACCTCGAAACCGGCCAGGTGCGGATTCCGCGCTACGCGGTCGTGGAGGACTGCGGTGAAATGATCAACCCGGCCATCGTCGAAGGCCAGATCCGCGGTGGTGTCGCCCAGGGCGTGGGCGCCGTGTTCTACGAGAAGACCACGTACGGTGAGGACGGCCAGCCGCGTTCAGGGACGTTCATGGATTACCTGATCCCAACCACGATGGAGATCCCGGAGATCGAGATCCACCACATCGAGACGCCGTCGGACATCGCCTACAACTACCGAGGCGTCGGTGAAGGGGGGATGATTGGCGCGCCGGCGGCGATAACCAACGCGGTGGAGGATGCCTTGGCCGACCTCGGTGTCCGGATCACCGAACAGCACCTGCCGCCGACCAGGATTCTCGAGCTCGCGGGCGTCATCGCTGAACGTACGGACTAGCCGATGATCGTAATCAGCTCCTCGAGTGCATTCAGGTTGTGACCGTCGATGAATTCATCGATGTGCGGCAGTGCTGCGGCCATACCGCGCGCCAGGGGCGCATAACCCGGCGACGCCTTCAGCGGGTTGACCCACACCACCTTGTACGCCACGCGCGACAGCCAGGCCATCTGTTCGCCGATCACGGTCGGGTCGCCCCGCTCCCAGCCGTCGGAGAGGATGACCACCACGGCGCCACGGGACATGCCCGGCATCCCCCAACCATGGTTGTAGTCGCGCAGCGTGTCCCCAAGTCGAGTGCCACCAGACCAGTCGGGCACTGCCGCGCCCGCGCGACGCAGCGCCTGATCCGGGTCGCGGGTCAACAACTCCCGCGTCAGCCGGGTCAGGCGTGTACCCAACGCGAACGCCTCCACGCGACGGCGGCCGGTGACCGCGGCGTGCATGAACCGCAACAGCGCCCGCGAGTAGGGGTCCATCGAACCGCTGATGTCACATAGCAATACAAGCCTGCGCGGTTGCCGGGTCGGTGCGTTCCAGGCTCGGCGGATCGGTTCCCCACCGGTGCGCAACGCAAGGCGCACCGTGGCGCGGATGTCGGGCTGCGAATGCCGCCGCCGCTTGCCGGGCCGGCGCCGCCGGCTGCGTCGCATCGCGGCCGTCGCGCGAAAATCGGCCATCAACCGCTGCGCATCGGCAAAGTCTTCCGCGGTGTATTCGCCAAAGTCCCTGCTGCGCAATATCTCTACCGGGCTATAGCGAACTTCCGTGGTGGGCGGCGGGGTCGCCTGCTCGTCGGTGGTCGCCGAGTCGAGGTCGTCGTGGGCAACCGGCGCTTGGTCGAGCCAGAACGAACGGAATACCCGGTCGAACACATCGATGTCCTCGGCCCGCTTGACCAGGACGGCACACCCCGCCCAGTACAGACCGTCGCGATCGGTCGGGTCGATCTCGCTCAGCGCCGATACGAACAACGTGACCGAGCCGGTGGGAACGGGCAATCCCTCGGCGCGCAACCGGCGCGCAAAGATCACCGCAAGCCGGTCCGCACTGTCATACATCGCCGTCGGCGATCCGCGCCAAGGCGTCGAGCCCTGCCGCCCTTGCCTTTTCGATGTCTTCGCGGTATTTCAACACCCAACCGAGGGTGTGCCCGACTTCGGCGCGCGCCAGTTCCGGCTCACCGAGCGCAGCCAGCGCTCGCGCCCAGTCGATCGTTTCAGCCACTCCCGGGGGCTTGTAGAGGTCGAGGCCCCGTAGCTCCTCGACGGCTGCCGCGACTCGCCGCGCCAGCCGTTCGCTCGCCTCGGGCACGCGCAGCCGCACGATGGCCACTTCCCGTTCGATGCTGGGATGGTCGACCCAGTGATAGAGGCAGCGTCGCTTGAGGGCGTCGTGCAGGTCTCGCGTGCGATTGGAAGTCAGTATCACCGTCGGCGGCGCCTCTGCCGCGAATGTACCGAGCTCCGGCACCGTCACCGCGAAATCAGACAGGATCTCCAACAGGAACGCCTCGAACTCGTCATCGGCACGGTCGATCTCGTCGATGAGCAGCACCGGCGGGGGGCCGTCGCCGTCGTCGAGGGCTTGCAAGAGTGGTCGCCGAACGAGGAATCGCTCGGAGAAGAGTTCATCCTCAGCGGCGGCGACGGCCTGTGCACCGCCGGTTTCCGCGGCCTTCAGATGCAGCAGCTGGCGGGCATAATCCCACTCATAGACCGCCTGTGACACGTCGATGCCTTCGTAACACTGCAGGCGCAACAGCTTTGCACCGGACAAGCGCGCCAGGGTCTTGGCAACCTCGGTCTTTCCCGCCCCAGCCTCACCCTCGAGCAGCAATGGACGACGTAGCCGCACGGCGAGATGGATGGCAGTGGCCAGACCGTCGTCTGCGAGGTAGCCGAAGCGAGCGAGGTCAGCTTTGAGTTGGTGGACCGCATCGGTCGTCATCGGTGCACCTCCTGACGCGGCCCGAACGAGATGTTCGTCTGCACTGCTGACTCTACGAAGCCGCGCCACCCGTTGCGGTGCCTTATTCGAAATTTCCGGCGGGGTGACAATTCCCAGCAGTCTTCAGGACCACCCTCGGCCACCGAGCCACAGCGGCGGTTCCTGGTCGTTGTACATGCTGTTGGGCCGCCATCGCTGTCTATGCATCAGCCGACCGGCGTGGTGTTCGGCCACGTCCTTCAGGTACTCGACATCGTCACTGGTCCACGGGTGCTGGCCCGTCCCGTCCAACCACCATCTCGGTTGGCCGTCCTGCTCGTAGCGGGTTATCCGGTAGCGCCAAGCGATGTGCCTGCCCTTGGCATCAACCTGCCAATCCAGCAACCGCGGGCGGATGGCCTCGGGTGTCGGCTCGATATATGCCCGAGGGTAGGTGATCCGGATCTCGACAAACTCACCGGCCATGAATCAACTCTAGTGGAACTGGTAAAGGGCCGAACGGCTTTCACCCGGCCCACACGTCCTCGACATAGTGGTCGGATTCGATGAGGCCGTTCAGCCAGGCGCGAGCCTGACCCTCGTCAGCGCCCGTCCGCGCTCGATAGATGTCGAGGAACGCACCGCGCACGGCCGGCGCCATCCGCGCGCCATCACCGCAGACATAGACGTGGGCGTCCTTGGCCGGGTCGCCCAACAGGTTCCATACGTCATCGGCGTCCGCCGCGATCCGGTCCTGCACGTAGCGAACCCCGTCCTGCGGCGCCCGGGAGAACGCCGGGCGCATCTGCACAATGCCGATTTCTTCGGCCTGCTCGAACCGGTCACGGAAGATGTAATCGACCTCCGGGTCACGCACCCCGAAGAAGCACAGCGCGGGCGCCACCGGGGCTCCGGCGCGCTGTGCGGCGAGCCGGTCACCGAGAAAACCGAGAAACGGTGCGACGCCGGTGCCGGCACTGACCAGGATGACGTTCTTGGCCGGATCCGCGCCGGCGCGAAACGCCTGGCGGGCAGGGTCGACGCGCGCCCGGATCGTTTGTCCGGGTTGGACTGTTGCGAGGTAGTTGGACGCGACCCCTTTGAACGAGCCGCGCCCGGAACGGGCCGGCGCGTCGAGCACGCTGACGACCAGTCCGACCGTACGCGGTGACAGCAGCGATGACGATGCGATCGAATAGTGCCTCGGCACCATGGGGTCGAGCAGTTCGAGAAGTTGAGCACCCGTGAGATCGCAGTCCGGGCAATCCACGAGGCATTCCAGCACGCTGAGCGGACAGCCCTCGGGCGCTCCCGCAAGCTCGGTGAGCCGCTGGCGCTCCGCAGGATTGCTGTTGGCCGCCGCGAGTTTGTGCAATTGACTGCTGGTCGCCGGCTTCTGCAATTCGACGAAGTGGGTGAGCAGTTCGCGGACGCTGACCTCTCGGTCCAGCGCAATGAGTCGTCTCGAGCTGCGCCGAGGATTGATCGCCAGCCGCAGCCCGGGGTCGAGGCCGAGTTGGGTCAGAACCGTGTCGACCACCTCGGGTGGGTTGTCGGCCATCACCGTGAGGTGGTCACCCGTCTGGTAGTCGATGCCGTCCGGAAGTTCCACGCGGACATTGGTTTTGGCTTGACCCAGCCCGGGGCTGACCAGTTCGGTTCGCTCCACGACGGTCATCGGGATCACCGCCGACCGCGCGTCCATCGCCGCCGTGACCGGTCCGACGATCCGGCGCAACTCGTAGAGCGGTTCGGCCGCGTCCGTGACCGGCGCGGCGTCGGGGTCACCAAAACGTTCGGCCAACGCCGACCACAGCGCGGCGGCGAACTCTTCGATGGCGCCGACCATGTCCCCCGAGGTATCGGCCGCAGCGAGCGGAACCAGTCGGTGGGCATGCAGCTCCCCGAGCCGCTCGTCGATACGCCGCGGAACCGCCTGGTAAGTGTCCGCCCAGTTGTGGTCACCCACACCGAGAACCGCGACGTTGGGTGTCGGGTTCAGCGCGGTATCGGCGTCGAGCAGCCAGGTGAGGAAGGCCCGCGCATCGTCGGTCGGCTGCCCGTTGTAGGACGACGCGATGATCAGGATGGCCTCGGCGTCCGGGAAGCCACCGACAGCGTCGTCGAGGGGTGCCACCGTGACGCTGCATCCCAATGCCGTTGCATCGCCGTCGAATTGACGGGCCAGGGCGCGGCAGGTGCCGAGGTTGGAGCCGTGAAAAATGGCAAGCCTGGTGCCGGCGGTGATCGCCGTTGGTTGTTGACCTGTGGTCTGCGTACTTTCCGCCGCCACGCCAGGTGTGCCGGTCCTACGGTCCTGTGGGGTGCGCCGCAGGACATCGAGCCGGAACCCGACCGGTCGGCGGCTGTTCGGAGTCTCCCACTGCGGCACATAGTGATAGGCATCGATGAGGCGGTAACGATGGACGACCCGGGCCAGCGCCATGGCCGCCTCGTGCAGCGCGAATTGCCTTCCGATGCATGATCTTGCTCCGGTTCCGAAGGGTTTGAACAATGCGCTCGGCCTGGCGGCCGAGCGTTCGGGAGTGAAGCGGTCGGGATCGAACAGCTCGACATTGTCGCCCCACTGCGGCTGGCGGTGCAGTGCGCCGGTGAGTACCGTGACCGCCTCACCGCGCTTGATCGGGTACTTGCCACCGATCACGGTGTCTTCGAGCGCCATTCGATCGAAGTTCAGCACCGGCGGAGACAGCCGCAGGGTTTCCTCGATTATTTGCCGGAGGTAGGTCAGCTTGCCAATGTCGTCGTAGGTGGGCAGGTACTCGTCTTCGCGTCCGAACACGGTGTCCACCTCGGCCTGCACCCGGTGCAGCACGGCCGGATCGTTGACGATGTTGTAGAGCGCGTTCGGCATCAATTCCGACGTGGTGAGCTGACCGGCGATCAGGAAGGTCAAAATCTGATTGCGGATGTTGTCGGTTTCGAGCACGGGATTGCCGTCGGGATCCTGTTGCAGCATCAGCGCCAGCAGGTCCTGCGACTCATTAACACCGAATCTGTGCTCGGTTATCAGCCGGTCTATGAACTCGTGCAGCGTGGCCATTTCTTCGTTGAACACCGGCGTCGGCGCTTCGAATGCTAGTTCTCCCAGCGCCCTTGTGAAGCTCTGCGGGATCGGCGCCAGGCCTGGGCAGTCGAAGGAGTCGAATTGCGAGCCGAATCCCGCGAGCGCCACGGTATCCATGGCCAACTTCTGCAGGTCGTTCGACACATCCACTGGTACGGCTCCGGCGCACGCGTCCCACCGGTCGATCAGTTTGCAGTTGATGTCCAGCATCGCGCCGTGATATGCGCGCAAGCCCGCGTAGCTGAAACCCGGTAGCAGGACATCATGGGCCCGTTGCCAATTGGGTTCGCCATGGTAGGCCGTGAATAGGCCGTCACCGGCCAAAGGCCTGACCCGGGCGAGAGTTGCCGTGAGGTTCTTGGCGAAGCGGTTTTCGTCGCACAGTTCGGTGACGAGGTCCAGCGAGCAGGCGTAGAGCTTTCTGATGCCGCCGTTGAAGTCCGCGTAGAACAGCGGACCATGTAATTCACCGAGCAGGTCCACGGCCAGCGCGCGGGGGCGACCGACCAATTTGTCGGGGTCGGGCAGGGGCCCTTCCGCCGACGGGATGCCGGGCAGATCCGGCGGCGCGGACACGTGAAACTCGCTCATGTGGGGCAGCATAGGTTTCGGCGCGACCGCTTGGTCTGCAATCGTGGACGTTCAGCGCGAATCTTCGGCGCGGCCGGTTGAGCGTTCGTCAGCCCGGATCCGCGCTTCCGAGATGACGAACAAGACGACGGTAATGGCAATCAGGCCCCGCCGCGATGAAGGCGGGCGTCCATCCCATGACGACGGCGGGTATGGCGTCGCATAGGCACGGACATTGCTTGCCCGCACCTCCAGCAGGGCGCCCGGTGTTAGCTGGTGCTCCATCTCGTCAAACTCGCCGTGGTAACGGTGTCCGTCGAGAGTCCGTGTGCCCGTGCAGGTTAGGCCAAGGGCTTGATCCCACGCGCGACGGCTTCGGTGAGGAACTCTCGAACCAACGCGTCGATCTGCGCCCAGCAGTCTTTGCGCAGCTGGTCGCCCAACCCCCATGGCCGTCCCCTCTGCGCAATCAACCTTGAGACCTACAAGAAGAACAAGGGGGAAAGGAGCAGTGCAAGAGCCACCGACCCTGCATCGGCCTGCACCTCGGTAAGTAGGCCGCCGACCTCGAATGGCATCGGAACGGTCACCGGTGCCTGGCCCGCGAATTCCCCGCCGAAAGTCACCGTTGCAGTCATGGGTTGGATCGGGGCCAACACACCGCCGAATGGGATGTTCAGCGCCAGCGACACCCCTGGGATATTCGACGGCAGGGGTACGGAAACAAGGTTCTGGCCATAGAGGAACGCGCTCCCGAGGTTAGGGCCGACGTCGCGGAGCGCGGAAACGGCCGCGTCCGAGTTCCCCGCCAGCACCGCATTGAAAAGTGTTGTCCCGCTTTGTCCGAGCGCACCCGCTGACGTGATCAGCGGGCCGATGGCATCGAGGGGAAGCTCGATGAACTCCGCTTCGGCGCCGAGCAGCGTGCCCAGCAAGCCGTCGCCGTAGAACTGAGTGATTTCGCTGGAGGCGGCGGCATGCGTATTGACCATCTCGGTGCCCAGATACGAATTCGCGCCGATGTTCAGCAAGTTGACGAACTGGCTGTGATACGCCGCCACCCGCGCACTGACGGATTGATATTCCTGCGCTTGCGCGTTCAGGAAGGAAGCGATCGCCGCCGATACCTCGTCAGCGGCCGGGGCCGCCATGCCGACCGTCGCGCTAGCCACCGCGGCGTTGGCCGCGCTGATTGACGAGCCAAGGTGATCCAATCCTTCGACCGCGCTGGCGATGATGCCGGGCACGACGTTGACAAACGACATAGCTGCCGTCGTCCTCTCTGCTTGTGTTGGCTTGGTGTCTCCAACACTTCATAGAGTGCGGTGTCGGCTACCGATCCCAACCAGCGCCGCCGGCTCCCGCTAGGCGGGATCGGTGAAAACCGGTTGCTCCCCGGACATTCCAGCGACTACGGCGGCGATCTGGTTAGGTGCGCCGATCAGCCCGGTCTGCAGAACTGATTCGAGCTTCAGCGCGGCCGCGGCGTCGTTACCCGTCCAGGTCTCGTCGTAGAGGCGCTTGGCGGCGCGGATTGCATCCGGTGACTTCGATGCGATCTCGCCCGCGAGCTCGAGTGCCGCCGACAGTGGGTCCGCGGCCGTCCGGGTCACCAAGCCGAGTTCGGAACCCTCGCTGCCGGAAACGATGCGGCCAGTGAACGTCAACTCTTTCGCGACGTCGATCGGCAGCAGCCTCGGCAGCGTCTGGGTGATGCCCATGTCGGGGACCAGTCCCCACTTGATCTCCAGGATGCTCAGCTTCGCCTCTGGCGCGGCGATCCGGATGTCTGCGCCGAGCGCGATCTGTAGCCCGCCGCCGAAGCAGTTGCCGTGGATCGCGGCGATGACCGGCGCCGGGACCAACGACCAGTCATAGCTCACGCGCTGAGCGAGGTTGGCCGGGTGGTCCCCATCTCGGGACAGCAGGACGCCCGTGCCGCGTTCGCCGCCCATGAAACTTGCCACGTCCAAGCCAGAGCAGAAGCTCTTGCCCTCGCCGTGCAGCACGACCGCGCGGATCGATGGATCACCAGCCAGCTGCGCTGCGGCATCCACCAAGCCTTCGAACATCGCTTGGTCGAGCGCATTGTGCTTGTCGGCTCGCACCATCGTCACCGTCGCCACGCCGTTGTCGGCAATCCGCACCCGGACTCTGTCTTCGCTCACGGGTAGCAATCTATCGCGGCAGCGGCGACGCACCGACGCAAGAGTTGCGCAAGCCATCAGGCGCACGCTGTGGTTACCGACCACTAGAGAGATCAGAACCATGAACGGACGAATCGCAGCGTTGGCATCCGCTGCCCTGGCTGGCTGTGGTGTGGGCCTGGCGGCTCCCGCTCAGGCCGGCCCCCTACCGCCGCACACCTGGTGCCCAGGCAATTCCATGGTGTATTCCCGCTACGACCTGTCGTCGGGACCAGGTGTTGCCTACCAATGGGACATGAACATCTGCCACACGTGGTACTGGGTGCAGAACTCGGCCGGCAACGTTCCATACAAGGGTGAGCTGCCGAGCGATGTGTGGGACGGCGACAATCCGCCGCCTGTTAAACAGGATTCGTGCGACTTCTGTTGGTAAGCAATGGATTTCAGGCTGCAGTACCCATTGCTAAGCCGCCGGGGCTGGAGTCAGGAGACAGGGCGGGGTAGCCAGAGGTCAACATGAGAACCTCAGCGGGTCATACGCTATGGGGCGGCACGTAGAAGGTAGTCGCCGGACCCGCCAGAGAGGAACACCAAATGAGCGCAGCATCGACGTCGATCGACCCAGACGCGCCGGTCCTCGTCACCGGTGCCAGCGGCTACATCGGCAGCTGGATCGTCCGATTGCTTCTCGAAGCGGGACGCACAGTGCACGGCACGGTGCGCAACCCGCAGAAGCCGTCGGGTTTGGAGCATCTGCACAAGCTCTCGGATGATCATCCCGGCCGGCTCCAACTGTTCAAGGCGGACCTGCTCGATGCCGGCAGCTTCGACGAGGCCATGGCCGGCTGCGAACTCGTCATGCACACCGCATCGCCTTTCCTGCTCTCCGGGTACAAGGATGCGCAGGAGGCGCTGGTGCGCCCGGCGCTGGAGGGCACCCGCAACGTGCTGGACTCGGTCAACCGCACGCAATCGGTCAAGCGCGTAGTGCTGACCAGCAGCGTGGTGGCGATCTACGGCGACGCCTGTGAGTCACGCGATGTTCCCGGCGGCGTCTTCACCCCCGAACACTGGAACACCACCAGCAGCGTTGACCACCAGCCGTATCCGTATTCCAAGACGGTCGCCGAGCGGGAGGCGTGGCGCTACGTCCAGGAGCAGGACCGCTGGGACATGGTCACCATCCACCCCGGCATGGTGCTTGGTCCCGCCCTGACCAGTGCCAGCGACTCGGCCAGCCTGAGCACGATGAAGCAATTCACCGACGGCACCCTGCTCACCGGAGCTCCCGCACTGACCATGGGCGTGGTGGACGTCCGCGATGTGGCCGATGCTCACCTGCGTGCCGGCTTCACCCCCGAGGCGCACGGGCGCTACATCGTCAACGCGGATTCGGTGACGCTGTTGCAGATCGGCAAGATCCTGCGCCGCCAGTACGGGCCCCTTTACCCGTTCCCGAGGACTACGACTCCCAAGGTGATGGTGAAGGCCGTGGCACCGCTCGTCGGGCTAACGCGGAAGTTCATCGACCGCAACGTGGGCTACCCGCTGAAGTTCGACAACAGCCGCAGCCGCGACGAGCTGGGACTGACGTATCGGCCCATCGAGCAGACGGTCAACGAACACTTCCAGCAGATGCTTGATGACGGTGTGGTCCGGCGCCGGCCCGGGGGGCGCTGAGCGGATGAATTGCGTACCTGATTACGGGGTAACCCGTGACTGGCACCGACTCTGAAAGCCCGTGTAACGCGGTGTTTGTCTGCACTCAGCACTAGGTGGCGGGGCGGTAGCGCGCCTCGGCGAACGAGAACAAACCGTAGGCGAACAATCCGACGGCGATCAGCCAAAGGACCACCTGCCCCCAGCCGTGGCCGGCGAGTTCGGCCAACAGCCCGGACAATCCCTTGGCGTTCGTCGGGTCGAAAGTCAGGGCGGCGATGACGAAGAAGAACCCGACACCGATGGCCACCAGTCCACTGCCCACGTACCCGGCCCGCCCCAGCGCTTCGATGACCTTTCGCTTGTCCTGACTCAGCGCTCCGGTGCGCTTCATGAAGCCGCGGTTGATGGCGTGCTTGTAGATTTCATAACCACCGAAGCCGATTGCGGCGAGGCCGACGATCAGCACGATCCACCGTCCGCCGGGCAGGCCCATGACCACCCCTGCGGCATGCTGCTGGCCGTCGCCACCACCGCCACCACTGGGGACCGCGCCGGCATCGCCGCCCCAGTTCCCGATGAGAACAGACAGCGACGCCAGCGCCGCACCGCTATAAAGAACGCCCTTGCCCGCGTACTTGGCCCGATCGCTGCCGTCCGACCCTTCGATCGGATCACCCGAGACGGCCTGGCTGAATTTCCACACCACCAATGCGATCAGAGCCACCGTCAAGGCGATCAGCAGGAACTTGCCGAAGGGCGCCTGCGCGACCGTTTGGATCGCCCCAGCCTTACTAGCGCCCTCCGAGGAGCCATCGCCGATAGCTACCTTGATCGCAAGGAAACCCAGGAGCACGTACAGCGCTCCCTTGCCTATCAGACCGACCCGCGCCACTTTGGATCTGACGTCGCCCGCACGGCTTTGTGCACTGACAGTAGCTCTGCTCATCGCGTACTCGCCTTCGTCTAGTGGACCGCTGTGTAATAAGCAGTTACCCACCGCGGAGGCGAGCGATGCGCAAACGCGACGATTCATCTTTGGTCAGCGGTACACGAGCTTCGACGCGATGGAACGCGGTGAGCCCGTCGCGAGCGCCTGCCGTGCCTGCGATCTAGGCCGCCCCATCCTGCAGAGCCGCTATGTCCCGGCGTCTCGTTCGGATGAACCACCTTCGCCCGGATCTCGCCCGGCAGCTCGCTCGCTCCGACGATTCTCCAGGAGTTGCCCAATGACGCTGTCGGCGTCGCTATCGGGGAGCCCGAACTCTCCGCAGGCCGAGCGGATCTCGGCCTCGGTGAACATCGGCACGGGCTCCTTCTCCCCCCAGCCCCAGTTGGGTCGGTCCGTGTTCAACGGAACTTCACAGCCACCGATGGCTCCTTCGGATGTCGTGCGACTTTACGACCAAGATATGCGCCTGGTCTGCGTGAGGTCTTTTTGGGAGACTCCGCCCGCCGACGCCTCCCTGCCCTGCCGATCGCGTACTGATAAAAGTTGTTCTACTGCGGCGAGCATGATCGCCCGACACGCTCGACGATGTCAGCTCTCGAAGGGAGCTCGATGAACTGGTACACCGGCAACGCCACTTACGACACGATTGTGACGATAGGTCTGGCTATCGCGGCCTTGGTGATCATCGGCGGCTTGTTCCGGCAGAGTCCCTACGGCCGATTCGGGGCCACGGCGCGCGGAGTGAATCTCAATCCGAAGCTCGGCTGGTGGCTCATGGAAATACCCGCAACCGTGGTGTTCGGCATTTTCTACCTCATTGGGCCGTGCCGATTCGACGCCACGCCGCTGGTGCTCGCGGCCATCTGGCTGATGCATTACGGCAACCGAGGCTGGTTCTTTCCGTTGTCGATCAGACAGGTTCCAGGCAAACGCGGCAGCTTCAATATCGTCGTGCTCGCCTTCGGGATGGTGATCACCACGATGCACGGCTACCTCAACGGCGCGTTCTTCAGCCATGACTACAAACGTCAGTACACCGTCGGGTGGTTGACCGATCCACGGTTTCTTGCCGGGCTGGTCGTGTACCTCGGCGGATTCATCCTCCTGGTCCGGTCGGAGTCGATCGTGCGCAACTTGCGCGAAAAGGCGAACCCCGGCGCAACCGAGTACAAGATCCCATACGGCGCGGGGTTCCGCTTCGTCACCAGCCCGGCATATCTGGGCGAGCTGATCGCGTGGGCAGGGTTCGCCCTGCTGACCTGGTCACTCGCCGGGGTAATCATTTTGCTGATCACGGCAGGCAACTTGGTGCCGCGGGCGTTCGCCACTCACAAGTGGTATCAAGACAAGTTTCCCGATTATCCACCCGAGCGAAAAGCGTTGATACCCGGGCTGATTTAAACAGGTCGAAGCAATTGCCCGCCGCCAGGACTCCTATCGAGTGGCGGGGGATTCCGCGTTTGACAACGCTGCACATGCGCGCTTGTCGGCCGTCAATTTGACAGAGTCAGGGGCCCGGCCCTGGTCGTGGCTACCTGACCTCAAGCAAGTCCACCACGAAGATCAGGGACTCGCCGGGCTTGATGACGCCACCGGCACCACGCTCACCGTAGGCGAGCTGGGCGGGGATGAGCAGCTGACGGCGACCTCCAACCTTCATGCCCTGCACGCCCTGGTCCCAGCCCTGAATGACCTGGCCGACGCCGAGTCGGAACGTCAACGGCTCACCGCGGTTGTAGGAAGCGTCGAACTCCTCGCCGGTGGAGTGGGCCACCCCGACGTAGTGCACAACCACCGTGTTACCGGAGGTGGCCTCCGCGCCGTCGCCCTCGACCACGTCGGTGATGACCAGGTCGGTGGGCGGCTCCCCGCCGGGGAAATCGATCTCGGGTTTCTGTGCAGTCATGCTCACCACATTGGCAGATGCTCGCCGGTGGCGCTGCCGGCGGTCCTCCCGAACCGCTTTACTCTGGTGGAGCTGCCGGGAATCGAACCCGGGTCCTACGGCATTCCCTCAAGGCTTCTCCGTGCGCAGTTCGCTATGCCTCTGCTCGGATCTCCTGGTCACGCGAACAAGCCAGGATGACGATCCCAGTCGCTGTTGGTGTCCCGATGAGTTCCGCGACCGAACTCATCGGTGGATCCCTCTAGATGACGCCAGGGTCCGGGTCGAGGGCTTTCCCGGTCTGACGGACTTGCTGTCGCTTAGGCAGCGAGAGCGAAGTCGCGCTGAGTGTTCTCGGCGCTTAATTGGTTGCAACGACGCTTACGGTGGTCTCTTGCCTGCACCGGCACGCTTCCCTTGATTCGATGCGCGAAGTCGAAACCGTTCAGCCCCTCGCATCCCCGCCGAACTTCTCGGCAGGACAACCCATGGTACGCCCTTGCTAACGCCGGGCAACGCATTAATGTTCCAGCATGTATCCAGCTAAGCCGAATGCCCCCGGCCTGGTGACCGGGGGCATTCAACAAGCCGTCGAGCGTGGGCCTGGTGGCGGCATCGAGGGCGATTTCTCTACCTAAGCCGCACGCTCGGCGAGCCGCAGGCTAGCTGATGCCGACGGCCTCCTTGGCAATCGCGGCGACGCGGGTCTGCGCGGCGGAGATAATGCGCTGCCGCTCCTTATGCGCCTCCTCGTAGGCGATGATGACGCGGACGTCATGCGGCGTGTCCAGATCCTTGATCGCGGCCACGGCGTCGTTGACGTTGAGGTCGTCGTAGTTCTTGATCGGCAGTTCGCTGGCGTCCAGGACACCCACCGACTCGCGACCCGAGTGCAGCGCGTCGGCTGCCTTGTCGGCGCCCTCGTTGCGGGTGACGCGCTCCGCGGCACGCAAAGCGGCGTTCTGCGACGCAGAGACGGCCTTCGCCGCGATCTCGCCGGCGTTGCCGCCACGCTCGACCAGGTCCTTGAACGCCGGACCCGCATTGCGCAGTGTCTCGACCGCACGGTCGATTCCGCGAGCCGACCAGGTGACCGGCAGGTTCACCAGCTTCACCGCGGTGCCGGCAGCCATCTGTACCGGGGTGCGACGCAGGGCGGCCGGACCACCCAGCGCGTCCTCAGCCAGCACGGTGGTCAACCAGTCGACCGTCGCCGAGTGCGCGGTGATCAGCCGGGTCGCCAACGCCTCGACGTCCTTGTTCTTCGCGGCAACGGCCAGCGCCTTGGTGTAGCGGGCGCGGTCCAGCAGCTGGTCCTCGAGCGCCAGGTCACCCAGCAACGCCTCGTCGAACGGCTCGGCCTGTTCGGTCAGCGCCTTGACCGCAGCTGCGGCGCGACCCAGGAACGGACCGATCACGTCCGGGTAGCCGCCCAGCTCCCGAATCGCCGACTGGATGGCTTCGGCTCGCTCGCGGCCATTTTCAGCGTTCTGCGTGAGCTCCCGGCGCACCGCCTCGGTGCGAGCCTGAGCCACACGGGTTTCGGCGATCTGAATTTCGGTGTTGGTCAGATCGAGCAGAGTGCGAAGCTGCGCGAGCAATCTGGTCGTATCCGGTGCAGTCATTATTGTTTGGCCTCCTAAGGCTTCCGTCGGTAGTGGCGCGCGACGCGCCTGTACTACGTCGGCTACCCATCCCCATGGCCACATCAACATCTGCCGCAATCTTGTGACCTAGATCGCTTTGCGGGTTGCGAGCAAACGAATTAGGCCGTCAGATCACGAAATTCAGGTGTTTAACTATTCGATCGGCCACGTCCTGATCACCTTCGAACGCGATGTCTTGGCTGCGCTGCGGGCACAATGGCCGCCCGCCGGCAAGCCTGGTGAACTGCAGCGCATCGACCCGAATCGTTGTGGTCGGCTCCTGTCCGCCGAAGTCCTCCACCACCTGCGCGCGCCCATCTACAGCCACACGCATCTGCTGGGCCAACGGTCCGGTCAGGTCGATGAGGACCCGCGACCCGTCCGGGGCGCCCGCGCGTTTGCCCACGACGAACCCCATGGATGTCGCGATCTCCGCGAGGGACAGGCGCGCCGCCGGTCCGATCAGATCCTCGTCGGCCGACGGCCGCTGCAGGCCGATGCGGATGTCCTGTTCGTGCATCCAGCAATCGAACACCCGGATCCGCATGAACCGCCCGTAGCTGTCGGGGCCCGCTGGAGTGACGCCCACCGCGTTCCACTCGTCGAGGGACATCTCTTCAAGCACTTTGCGCCGCGTCCCGGTGACGTCGCGGAAACGTTCGAGCACGGCAGCACCGGGCTCGTTGCTGAGATGCCGTACCCAGCACTCGTTCATCACGCCGATGTCGTTACGCACATGCTCAAGCGCCGACACGTCGATATCGGGTGCGGGCGGGCCGATGCCCTGCAGGAAGGACTCGGTACCGATGATGTGCGACACGACTGCTTGCACGTCCCACCCGGCCAGCGCGCTGGGTGCCCGCCAGTCGGCCTCGGACAACCCGCCGAGCAGCTCATCGAGGTCATCCCACACCGTGAACAGGCCCGTCAGGACTTCAGACTTATCGAGCAGCGTTACCGGACGCTCAGCCATGCTCGGATACTAGGCCCTGGATTAGCCGGGATCAGCCCATACCCTTGGCTCGGCGCCCGAGTTCCCGAATCACTTCACGTTGGGCATCGCGGCGGGCCAGGTCCTGGCGTTTGTCGTGCGCTTGCTTACCGCGGGCCAAGGCCAGCTCTACCTTGACCTTGCCGTCGTAGAAGTACATCGACAACGGCACCAGCGCGTAGTTGCCCTCGCGGATCTTGCCGATCAGCGTGTCGATCTGGCGCCGGTGTAACAGCAGCTTGCGGTTACGTCGCGGTTCGTGGTTCGTCCAGCTGCCGTGCCGGTACTCCGGAATGTGCACATTGCGCAACCAGATTTCGCCGTCGTCGACGGTGGCGAACGCGTCGACCAACGAGGCATGGCCCTCGCGCAGGCTCTTGACCTCGGTGCCCTGCAACGCAACACCGGCCTCGAAGACCTCGAGTATCGAGTAGTTGTGCCGCGCCTTGCGGTTGCTGGCGATGATTTTCCGGCCGTCGCCGCGCGACTTGGTCGCCATCGCTACCGCCGTATGTAGATACGCAGCGTCGCGTACGCAGTCAACCCCGACATCGCCACGCCGAGCAGCAGCAGGATCGGCGAGATATAGAGGATGTCTGCATAGTCGACCCTGGCGATCAGGTTGGCTTGATAGAACTCGTTCAGCGCATCGTCCAAGAACAGTGCACGTACCAGGATCAGGCCGGCGATTGCGATGCCAACACCTATGGTTGCCGCGAGCGTCGCCTCCACCAGGAACGGCAGCTGGGTGTACCAGCGACTCGCGCCGACCAGCCGCATGATGCCGATCTCGGTGCGACGGGTGTAGGCCGCGACTTGAACCATGTTGGCGATCAACAAGATTGCGCCGACGGCCTGGACCAGAGCGACGGCGAATGCCGCGTTGCTCAGCCCGTTCAGCACGGCGAACAGCCGGTCGATCAGCTCCTTCTGGTTCAGCACCGACTGCACACCGGGCTGGGGCGGCGGCCCCATCATCTCGGCGTCGAAGTCCTTGTGCTGCTCGGGGTTGTTGAGCTTGACGATGAACGACGCCGGGAAGGAGTCCTTGCCCGCCACGTCCTTGTACTGCGGGAACTTGCGGATCGCGTCGTCGTAAGCCTGCTGACGGTTGAGGAACCGCACTGACTTGACGTCTTGTCGCTTCTCGATCCTCTCCCGCAGCGCCTTGCACGGATTGTCGCTGCATGTCGGGTCGTTGGCGGAGACATCGTCGGTGAGGAACACCTGCGTCTCGACCCGGTCGAGGTAAATGGCCCGCGAGTTCTCGGCCAGCCGCACCACCAGCAACCCACCGCCGAACAGACCGATTGAGATCGCCGTCGTCAGGATCATCGCGATCGTCATGGTGACGTTGCGACGAAATCCAGTCAGGACCTCGTTGAGTAGGAATCCGAAGCGCACTTAGCGATCCATCCCGTAGACGCCACGCTGTTCGTCGCGAACCAGCCTGCCCAGTGACAACTCGACCACACGCTGACGCATCGCGTCCACAATGTGATGGTCGTGCGTCGCCATCAGCACGGTGGTCCCGGTGCGGTTGATCCGCTCCAACAGATCCATGATGTCCTTACTGGTATCCGGGTCGAGGTTGCCGGTGGGCTCGTCGGCCAGCAGCACCAGGGGCCGGTTGACGTACGCGCGGGCGATTGCCACCCGCTGTTGCTCGCCACCGGAGAGTTCGTGCGGCAGCCGGTTCGCTTTGCCGGACAGACCGACCGTCTCAAGCACTTCGGGCACCACCCGGTTGATCGCGTCGGTGCGCCGCCCGATGACCTCCAGCGCGAAGGCAACGTTGTCGTACACCGTCTTCTGCTGCAGCAGCCGGAAGTCCTGGAAGACGCACCCGATCACCTGACGCAGCTTCGGCACGTTGCGCCCGCGCAGCTTGTTGACGTGGAACTTCGACACCCGGATGTCGCCGGATGTCGGTGTGTCCGCAGCCAGCAGCAGCCGCATGAATGTCGACTTGCCCGAACCCGACGGACCGATGAGGAAAACGAACTCACCCTTGTCGATCTTGACGTTGATGTCATCCAAGGCCGGACGGGCCGACGATTTGTACTGCTTGGTGACATGTTCCAGGGTGATCATCACGGCACGCCAGTGTAGCGGGGTGTTTCGCGCAGCCGCGAAAGTCAGCGGCCGGGAGCCGGCAAACCGGGCAGCGGCGGCGGCGGTGGCGGGTTCGGACTGGGCGTTGACGTCGGCGTGCAGAACGGCGGGATGCAGGGCAACTGGATCAACGGCGTGGTTGTCGTCGTCGTCGTGGTCGTCGGCGGAGGTGGCGTCGTGGTGGGGGTCGGCGTGGGCGTGGGCGTCACGTTGTTGGGCTGTTGCACCCGGGTGCGCGGCACCCAGGTGTAGTTGGGGTCGGGCACGAAGCCGGGCGGCACCACCTGAGACGGCGGCGTATTGCTGCGTGGCTCCTCGCGCGGGCTATAGGTCTCATAGGTCCACCACAGCGCAAGGAACGCGATGATCAGCACCAGGGTTGACGTGCGGACACGGCCGCCGAACAGGTGGCTCGGGGCGCGCCGCTCTTCTTTGCTGCGGCGCTTGTGCAGCAGGTTCAGGTCCAACTTCATCGCTGCGCCACCGAACCCTTGTCCGCACCCGTCTCCTCACTGCGCTCGGCGTCGGGAACGCCGCCGTCATCGACGACGCCGACCGTCGCATCGGCCGCGGTGACGATGCCGGCGCGGGCCAGAGCACGAATGACCAACACCCGCAACTGTCGCCCGGCCTCGAACTGCTTGCCCGGTAGCGTGCGCGCCACCAGACGCAGGGTGACGGTGTTGAGTTCGATGCTCTCCACACCCATCACGGTGGGCGCATCAAGCAGCAACTCGCCCAGCACCGCGTTGTCCATGGCGCGCTCACACTCTTGGTGCAGAACCTCATTGACGCGGTTCAGGTCGGCGCTGGTCGAGACCGGGATGTCGACCACCGCGCGCGCCCAGTCCTTCGAGAGATTGATGGTCTTGACGATCGAGCCGTTCGGAATCGTGTACAGCTCACCGTCCGACGATCGCAGTCGGGTGACCCGCAGCGTCACGTTCTCCACGGTGCCGCGCGCCTCGGCCGCGATCCCCGAGACCGTCAGCGACACCAGATCACCAAAGCCGTACTGCCGCTCGACGATGATGAAGAACCCCGACAGCAGATCCTTGACCAGCTGCTGAGCACCAAAACCCAGGGCGGCGCCCACGACGGTCGCCGGCGCGACGAGCCCGCCCACCGAGAACTGCAGCACGTTGCTGATCTGCATGATCACCACGATCGAGATCAGCACGATGGACACCCACGAGATCACCGACGCCACCGCCTGGCGGTGCTTGGTGGCCTCCGAGCGCACCAGCGCGTCGCTCTCGGTGAAGCCCTCGTCGAGTGAGCGGGTCACCCGCTGGGCCACCCAGTTGACGAACCTGGCGGCCAGCACCGCGGCGATCACCAGCATCGCGATCCGCAGACCCCGAGTGATGATCCACTCGCCGATCTGGCCACGCCAGAAGTCATGCCACCGCTGCGCCGCAGAGGCGAAACTTAAGGCAGGGCCTGATAAAAGCACAGTGTTAGTCGTCATCTTTCCTGTTGCGCCACCGGATCCCCGCTTCCAGGAACCCGTCGATGTCTCCATCCAGGACGGCCGCAGGATTGCCCACCTCGTACTCGGTCCGCAAATCCTTGACCATCTGGTAGGGGTGCAGCACGTATGACCGCATCTGGTTTCCCCAGGAGCTGCCGCCGTCGCCCTTCAAGGCGTCGAGCTCGGCGCGTTCTTCAGAACGCTTACGCTCCAACAACTTTGCCTGAAGTACCCGCAACGCCGAAACCTTATTCTGCAATTGCGACTTCTCGTTCTGGCAAGTGACGACGATACCGGTTGGGATGTGGGTGAGTCGAACCGCCGAGTCGGTGGTGTTGACCGACTGGCCGCCCGGCCCACTCGATCGGTAGACGTCGACGCGGATGTCGCCTTCCGGGATGTCGATGTGGTCGGTGGTCTCCACCACCGGCAGCACCTCGACCTCCGCAAAGGAGGTCTGACGTCGGCTTTGGTTGTCGAACGGGCTGATCCGCACCAGCCGGTGGGTGCCCTGTTCCACCGACAGCGTGCCGTAGGCGAACGGCGCATGCACGGCGAAAGTGGCGCTCTTGATCCCCGCCTCTTCCGCATACGACGTGTCGAACACCTCGACCGGGTACTTGTGCTGTTCAGCCCACCGGATGTACATCCGCATCAGCATCTCGGCCCAGTCGGCGGCGTCCACACCGCCCGCACCGGAGCGGATTGTGAGCAACGCCTCACGTTCGTCGTACTCGCCGGACAGCAAAGTACGCACTTCGGTGGCCTCGATGTCGGCCCGCAGTAACTTCAGTTCGGCGTCGGCTTCGGCCAGCGCGTCGTCGCCGGCGGCGCCCTCTTCCTCGTCGGCCAGCTCGTAGAGCACCGGCAGGTCATCGAGACGGCGGCGCAATTCCTCGATGCGGCGCAACTCCCCTTGCGCATGGGACAGTTCGCTGGTGACCCGCTGGGCGCGGTTCTGGTCGTCCCACAGCTTGGGGTCCGAGGCTTCCTGTTCGAGCTTTTCGATTCGACTCTTCAGACCGTCGACGTCCAATACCCGTTCCACCGTGGTCAGGGTCGCGTCAAGGGCGGCGATATCTGCTTGACGGTCAAGTTCCACAGGCGACCACGTTACCGTCAGCACCGTCTAGCATCAGAAACCATCAGTCTCGCCCCCGGCTACGACGCCCAGCCCAGCGCGTCGCATCCGGCACGAACAGAAGGTCGGTATGCGTCCTTACCACGTCGCCATCGTCGGCTCCGGTCCGTCGGGGTTCTTCGCCGCCGCTTCCCTGCTCAAGGCCGCCGACGCGGCCGACGAGCTGGACGTGGCCGTCGACATGCTCGAAATGCTGCCCACCCCGTGGGGGTTGGTGCGTTCCGGCGTGGCGCCCGACCACCCCAAGATCAAGTCGATCAGCAAACAATTCGAGAAAACCGCCGCGGACTCGCGGTTCCGCTTTTTCGGCAACGTCGTCGTCGGTGAACACATCGAGGCCGCCGAACTCGCCGAGCGGTACGACGCGGTGATCTACGCCGTCGGCGCGCAGTCGGACAAAACGCTCAACATTCCCGGTGAGGACCTGCCCGGCAGCATCTCCGCGGTCGACTTCGTCGGCTGGTACAACGCGCACCCCCATTTCGAGGACAAGACACCGAATCTGTCCGGCGCCCGCGCGGTCGTGGTCGGCAACGGCAACGTCGCCATCGACGTCGCCCGCATTCTGGTCACCGATCCCGACGTTCTGGCACTCACCGACATCGCCGACCATGCGCTGGAGTCGCTGCGGCCGTGCGGGGTCGACGAGGTGGTGATCATCGGCCGCCGCGGTCCGCTGCAAACGGCGTTCACCACGCTGGAGTTGCGTGAACTCGGGGAGCTCGAGGGTGTCGACGTGATCGTCGACCCGGCCCAGCTGGCGAACATCACCGACGAGGACGCCGAGGCGGCCGGCAAAACCACCAAACAGAACATCAAGGTGCTGCGGGGCTACGCCGAACGTGCGCCGCGCCCCAACCACCGCCGAATTGTGTTCCGGTTCTTGACCTCCCCGATCGAGATCAAGGGTGAGGATCAGGTCGAAAGCATCGTGCTGGGCCGCAACGAGCTGGTCACCGACGAGAGCGGATGGGTGTCGGCCAAGGACACCGGCGAACGCGAGGAACTACCGGTGCAGCTCGTCGTCCGATCCGTCGGGTACCGCGGCGTGCCCACCGCGGGCCTGCCGTTCGACGAGAAGCGAGGCACCATCCCGAACACGGACGGCCGCGTGGACGGCAGCCGCAACGAATACGTCGTCGGCTGGATCAAGCGCGGCCCCACTGGGGTGATCGGCACCAACAAGAAGGACTCGCAGGACACCGTTGACACGTTGCTCGCGGACCTCGCCGATGCCACGCTGTCGGACTTCCCTGCCGACCACGCCGACCGGCTCGCCGACTGGCTAGTCGAACGGCAGCCCAAAGTGGTCACGTCGGCGCACTGGGAGGCCATCGACCAGTTCGAGCGGGCGGCCGGCGAGCCGCACGGGCGGCCCCGTGTCAAGCTGCCCAACCTTGCCAAGCTGCTGCACGTCGGACACGGCTGATCACGGGTCGAACAACACACCGGGGTTCAGGATTCCGGCCGGGTCCAGCGTGTGCTTCACCGCGCGCAGCGCCGCGGCAAACGGACCGGGACGTTGCCGGTCGTACCAGGGCCGGTGGTCGCGACCGACCGCATGGTGGTGAGTGATGGTCCCACCGGTTGCGCTGATCGCTTCAGAGACAGCGGCTTTCATCTCGTCCCACTGTGCGTCCAGCGATCCCCACCGTCCGGCGGCATAGATTCCGTAGTACGGGGCTGGGCCATCGGGATAGACATGGGTGAACCGGCAGGTCACCACACCGGCGCCGCAGACCCGCTCGATCGCAGCCCGGGCGGCGCCGGTCACCGCGGCATGCAAGGTCTCGAATCCGTTCCAGGTACAAGCGGTTTCGAAGGTCTCGGCGATGACGCCGCGACGCGCCAGGGCGTCCCTTTGATAGGGCATCCGGAGGAACGCCGAACGCCAGCTCTCCGAAGCGTCGGCGGAACCCGGTTCGGCGCCGTGGGAGTCGCGGCTACGACGGGCGATGACGGTGCCGCCGTGTTCGGCGGCGATCTCGATGGCCCGGTTGAGCCACGGATCTATCGGGTGGTCCGCGGATTCGAATGCGAGCACCAATAATCCGCCGCCGACCGCGGTGCCCGCGTTGAGGAAAGCCTCGGCGGGATCGAGCAGTCGGCAGTTCGCCGGGAACAGCCCGGCTTGGGCGATGATGCGGGTGGCGGTGACTGCGGCAGTCCAGTCCTGAAACGCCACTGACGCGGTCACCTGCCAGCGGGGACGGTTCTGCAGCCGCATCCAGGCTTCGGTGATGACGCCCAGAGTGCCCTCGGAGCCGACGAAGAGCCGGTCCGGGGACGGCCCGGCACCCGAACCCGGCAGTCGACGGGATTCGCTGACTCCGGTGGGAGTGACCACCCGCACCGATTCGGTCAGGTCGTCGATATGGGTGTAGAGGGTGGCGAAGTGCCCGCCGGCGCGGGTGGCGAGCCAACCGCCGAGGCTGGAGAAGGCGAAGGACTGCGGGAAGTGCCGCAGCGTCAGGTTGTGCCGGCGCAGTTGATCCTCGATCCATGGCCCCAGCGCCCCGGCCTGGATCCGGGCCGCCCGGCTGACCTGGTCGACCTCGATCACCGCGCTCATGGCGCTGACGTCCAGCGTGATCGCCGGCGCCTCGAAGCGGGGTTCCACCCCGCCCACTACGGAGCTGCCCCCGCCGTACGGAATGACCGAAATCCGTTCGCGGGTACACCAATCCAGCACATCGACGACATCCTGTTCACGGCGCGGCCGCACGATCAGGTCGGGAACATGGTCGAGTTTGCCCTGCAGATTGCGGGCGACATCTCGAAATGCTTTGCCGCGCGCGTGACCCGCCCTATCGATGACCTGGCTGGAGCACAACGCCGCCAATGCCGCGGGCGGCGTGATTCGCGGGCCGGGCAGCCCCAGCGCAGCGGGATCCGGAGGCCGGTGGTCGGTGAGATCGTGGCCGGGCAGCATCGCCGCCACGCGGTTCACCAGCTCGTTTGTCTCCTGCTGCGTGAGGGCCTGTTCCAGCGTGCCCCACCCCCACCACGAACGCATGCCGGTGAGTCAGCGCTTGAGAACGACGAAGGCCCCGAAGGCGACCAGCAGCGCCAGCGCCAGCATGATGCCCCAGCCGGCACCGGCGAATATCCATGTGACGGCGATCAGGGCCAGAAATGGGGACGCCGCGAAAAGCGCTATTCCCGGGTTCTGCCTGATCACTGCCAGCGCGCTCTTGGCCCGGATCGGGTCGATTTCCTTGCCTGCCATTCGTTCAGAATGCCAGGTGAGCGGCACAATGCAAGCCGGTCAAGCCGATCGGCGAGGATGAATGTGACAAGCCGAGAGGGGTGGCACCAAATGACCATCACTACCGACGAGCGCGCCGAGCTCCAGACGGCGGTTCGAAGTCTGTTGCACGACCGCTGCACGGAGGCCGACGTGCGGCGGATGATGGGCACCGACGAGGGATTCGATCGCGAATTATGGGGACTGCTCGCCGGCCAAGGCGTCACCGGCGTACTGGTCGACAGCGCGTCCGGAGGCGTCGGCTTGGGCCCACTCGAGGTCGAAGCGATCGCCGAGGAGATCGGCGCGGCGCTGCTTCCCTCGCCGTGGCTGTCCAGTTCGGTGCTGACCGTCGCACTGATTCAGGCGGCCGGCTCCGAGGACGACAAGCGCCGGCTGCTCCCCAGCCTGGCGGACGGCACGAAGATCGGGACGGTCGCCATCACCGGTCCGCGTGGCACCTGGACCGCGAATGACGTTGCCGTTCATGCCGATACCGCCGGCGCGCTGACGGGCAGCGCCCACTACGTCACCTGGGGGCACGTCGCCGATGTCATGCTGGTGGCAGCCGACACGGGCGACGGCATCGGGGTATTCGAAGTGACTCCGGATGCGGTGGGATTAAACCATTGCCCTGAAACGGTTTTCGATCCGACCGTGCGACTGTCGACGTTCATCTTCGAAAACACTCCCGCGCGACGGCTGGGCACCGCGGGATGGGAGGCCGTCCAGGAAGCGCTGGACTTGGCGGTGCTTGCGCTCGCTGGTGAACAGGTCGGCGGATCCCGCCGGATCTTTGATATCACCGTCGAATACCTCAAGACGCGCATCCAATTCGGCCGAGCGATCGGCAGCTTCCAAGCGCTCAAACACATGGCCGCTGACCTGCTGCTGGAAAACGAGTCGGCGATGTCGGCCGCTCACCATGCGGCCGCGATGATGGCGGCGCGGAGCGACCAAGCCGAAGGTGCGCTGGCATTGGCCGGATTCGTGTGCGCCGAAACCTACGAGTTGACCGCCATGCAGGCCATCCAGATGCACGGCGGCATCGGCTTCACCTGGGAACACCCGGCGCACCTGTTTCTGCGCCGCGCCCGCACCGGCATGCAATTGTTCGGTCCCGCAGCGGCGTACCGGGAACGCTACCTCGTTTCGAAAGGCGCCTGACATGTCTTTGCCTACTGTCGACGAACTGCGTTCGGAAGTCCGAAATTGGCTGCAGCAGAACTGGACGGGACTACCCAAACATGACGACCCGTGGAGCAGTTCACCGGAACGCATCGCCTGGCTGGAGCGGGTCCTGGACGCGGGATACGCGGTACCCGCCTATCCCGCTGAATGGTTCGGCCGCGGGTACCCCAACGATCTCGCCACCCATATCCGGCGGGAGTTCACCGCCGTCAAAGCGCCCGGGGCCGGGCAGGACAAATACAACATTGCGGCCAACACCATTTTGAAGCTTGGCTCAGCCACGTTGAAACACCAACTGCTGCGGGATTTCCTGACCGAGCGGGTTCGCACCTGTCTGTTGTACAGCGAGCCCGGTGCGGGTTCCGATCTTGCGGGTGTGCGCACCACCGCGGTGCGCGATGGCGACCACTGGGTGGTCAACGGGCAGAAGGTATGGACGTCCGGCGCGCAGACCGCGGACTATGCGCTGCTGATCGCCCGCACCGACTGGGACGCACCAAAACACAAGGGGCTCAGCTTTTTCCTGCTGCCGATGAAGCAGCCCGGCATCGACGTCCGGCCGCTGGTGCAGATCACCGGCGAGTCACACTTCAACGAGGTGTTCATCACCGATGCGCTCGTGCCCGACGACCATCTGCTCGGAGCCGAGGGCGACGGCTGGCGCGCACTGCAGACCGCCCTGGCCTATGAACGATCCATCATGGGTGACACTGGCCGCGCCTCGCGCAATCGATCACGGGCGGACGACCTGATCGCACTGGCGCGTGCGCACGGCCGGCTCGATGATGCCGCGGTGCGGCGTTCGCTGGCCGAGGTGCTGGCGCTGCGAGAACTCAACGCGCTCAACAACGCCCGGGCCAAGGCCAGCACCGAGCAGGGGACGTCCAGTTCGATCATGTCGTTGGGCAAGCTGGCGATGTCACGGATCCTGCACGCCGAGGCGCGGCTGAAGTCCGAGCTGATCGGCGCCGCGACGCTGCTGGCCGGCCGGGACAACCCGGAGTCCGACGACGTCAATTTTCTTGCCTTGAACGCGTTTTTCACCTCGATCGGTGGCGGCACCGACCAGATCCAGCGCAACATCATCGGGGAACGGGTTCTTGGGCTGCCCAAGGAGCCCGAAGCCGACCGCGACATTCCCTTCCGCCAGGCCCGTCGGAATTGACCGAGCATCTCGCGGTCGGTGAGGACCGAAGTCCCTATCGGTCCGCGACGGACCTCCGTAACGTCGTAGTCGTGGACAAAGACGTGCTGCGAAACGCGGTGCTGTTGGCTTGCCGGGCACCGTCGGTGCACAACAGCCAGCCGTGGCGGTGGGTGGCCGAGGGCAACGCCGTCCATTTGTTCGTCGACCGCAACCGAACCGTGCCCGCCACAGACGGTTCCGGCCGCGAAGCGCTGGTCAGTTGCGGCGCGGCGCTGGATCACCTCCGCGTCGCCATGACCGCCGCGGGCTGGGGCGCCGACACCGTCCGCTTCCCCAACCCCAACAATCGCGATCATCTCGCCACGCTCGAATTCAGCGCGACCGACCAAGTCACGGCCGCCCAGCGTGATCGCGCGGGCGCCATCCTGCAGCGCCGCACCGATCGGTTGCCGTTCGACCGACCCGTCTATTGGAACCAATTCGAAACGGTGCTGCGCAGCACGCTGGACAATGACGCCGTCACGCTGGACGTCCTCGACGACGAGAAACGACCGCGCCTGGTCGAGGCGTCACAGCTCAGCGAGGCGCTGCGTCGCGACGACGTGTCCTATCATGCCGAACTCGACTGGTGGACTTCGCCGTTCGTGTTGTCGGACGGCATGCCGCCGTCCGCGCTGGTGTCGGACACCGAGCGGTTGCGGGTGGATGTGGCCCGAGAGTTTCCGGTCCGCGGTCACCAGGACCGACGCCCCGAGGTAGCGACGGACTGGTCGAAGATCCTGGTGCTGTCGACGCCGGAAGACACTCGGCCCGACATCCTGAGATGCGGCGAAACGCTTTCCGAGGTGTTGCTGGAATGCACGATGGCCGGAATGGCAACCTGCACCTTGACTCACCTGATCGAAGCGAGTGCAAGCCGCAATATCGTGCGTGACCTGATCGGCGGGCGGGGCGAACCCCAAGTACTGATCCGCGTGGGAATCACGCCGGTGATGGAAACGGTCGAGCCGCCGACGCCACGCCGACCCCTGGACACCGTCCTGAAATTCCGCGAACCGTCCCGAGAAAGGTGACCCGATGACCGACGAGCCGATCACCGTCCTATCCGAGAGCGAGAGTTGGGATCTGCTTGGCACCGCCGCGCTCGGCCGGCTGGTGACCACCTTCGCCGGCGAACCGGAAATCTTCCCGGTCAACTACGTTGCCCAGAACCGCACCATCCTGTTCCGGACCGCCGAGGGCACCAAGTTGTTCTCAGCGGTGAGTAACCATACCGTGCTCTTCGAGGCCGACGACCACAATGTCGCCGAAGGCTGGAGCGTGATTGTGCGCGGCCGCGCGCGATTGCTGAAAATCGACGCCGAGATCGAGGAAGCAGACCGCGCCGGTCTCTACCCGTGGACGTCGACGCACAAATCCAACTACGTGCGCGTCACCCCGACCGAAATCACCGGCCGCCGCTTCGTATTCGGCCCCGAGCCGGACCGCAACGAGACGGTCTCTTAAATTGTTCACCCGGTGAGAAACACGTCGAGTTCGCGAGCATCGGTGCCGGTGAGCCGTCGATGCATCGCCCAGGCAATGCGTCCGGCCTGTACCTTGGCCCGTTCGGCGGCCGGGCCGGTGTACATCTCGTCAACGGTCGCCCGCCATAGGGTCAACCAGCGAACGAAGTGGCTGGCGGACAACGGTGTTCGGTGGTGGATGTCTCGATGTGCCGCCAGCGCGCTGCTCCGATAGCGGCCGGCGCGGAACAGCACGGTCTCCCAGAAGTCGCACATGGTGGGCAGGTGATCGTCGAGTCCGGCTGCGCGTAGCTGCTCGAACGGCGCGTACAGGACGTCGTCGTGCAGCGCCCGGCCGTAGAAGCGGTCCAGCAGCGCCGCGACGTCGGCGCGGTCGGCCAGCTCGGCTCCGGTTGCCTCGCTCATCGTCACACCACCAGCGACAGCGGTCCCCGCGTCGGCGGGTTCCCGCGTCGCTTGCTGATTCGTACCAGGCGGGCCACCGCGTTTTCGATTCCCCGGGTCAGTTGGTTCACATCGGCCGCCACTTCGTAGTCGGCGAGAATGCCGAAATACAAGTGGTCGGCATAGCTGATCATCGCCACACCGGTCCGCAAATCCAACGCCAGCGGCGGCACCGGGTACACCCACACCACTTCCCTGTTCATGAACCGCAGCCGCCGCCGTGGCCCGGGCACATTGGTCGCCACCGTCACCACGCTGCGCTGCGGCAACCGCATGAGCAAGCCAACCGTCCAGGCCGTCAGCACGAATGGGATTCGACTGCTTAGGGAAAGCAGCACATTTCCCGCCTGTCGTTGGCCGCTGGACTTCGCCCGCCGCAGCCGGGCATGCACGGTGCGCAACCGCTGCACCGGGTTCTCCTCGTCCACCGGAAGGCTGGGCAGCATCAGCGACACGCGGTTGTCGGTCTTGTCGGATGCGTCGGCGGAGCGCACCGAAACGGGCACCAGTGTCCGCAGCGAATCCGCCAGCGGCTGCTGGCCACGGTCGATCATGACATTGCGGTAGCTCTCGGTAATGGCCGCCAGCGCAACGTCATTGACGGTGACCTGAAAGGTCTTGGCGACCAAGTCGATATCGGCCATCGCGACCCGCGTGCCGCTGAACCGGCGCAGGTCACTGAGCGGACCAGTCAGCGGAGATGGAGCCGGGCTGAGTAGGCCGGCGGCGAGCTCGCCGGCACCCTGGGCGGCCCGGACGATTCCGGCCGTCACCGCGGCCGACGCATTCATTAGCCCACCGAGCAGTGATGTGCGCTCGGGTGCAAGCTTTTTGGGTTCATGGGCCGCTAGCAAGTGCTCGGTGAAACTTGCCCCACCGTCGTCACACAACCCGATCAGCATGTGGGCGGCCGCGATTCCATCGGCCATGCAGTGGTGCACTTTGGTCAGCATCGCCCAGCGGTCGTTGGCGAGCCCCTCGATGACCCACACCTCCCACAACGGTCGATCACGGTCCAGGCGGCGTGCCATCACATCTGCGATCAGCCCGAACAGTTCCCGATCGCCGCCGGGCTGCGGGAGGGCGACGCGGTGCACGTGCCGTTGCAGATCGAAATCCGGGTCGTCCACCCAGTCCGGCGCACCAAAGTCCAACGGGTGCTGCCGCAAACGCTGCGCCAATCGGGGGCAGCTGCGGATCCGTTGGGCGAAGGTGGACATCAGCGTCTTCTGCTCGGGCACCGGCCCTTCGATGACCGCGAGCCCGCCGATGGCAAGGCTGACCCGTGGATTGGCGTCTTCGGCTTTGAGGAATCCGGCGTCCAGCGTGGTCAGGTGGTCCATGAGTGCCACTATCCGCCGGCGGCGCGAGCCGGAGCAGGGCCAAAGGTCCCACGCTGCCAGGGCTTCCTGCCCTGCCGTAGCGGCTGAAGTTGAACGATCCTGGAAGTCATGACCACCGTCATCGACAGAAAGGGCCCGGCACCGATGAGCGCCCAATTCCCGGATGCCGGCACACTGCGGACGGTCCTGACACTGGCCACCCGCGCGCCCTCCATCCATAACACCCAACCCTGGCGCTGGCGGGTCGGCACCGCGCGCCTGGACCTGTTCTCCGAACCGGACATGCAGCTGCACAGCACTGACCCGGATGGCCGCGACCTGATCATCAGCTGTGGAGTGGCGCTGCACCATTGCGTCGTCGCGCTGGCCTCAATGGGTTGGCACGCCAAGATAAGTCGCTTTCCCGACGAGACCGACGTGCGCCACCTGGCCGTCATCGAAACCGTGCCGCAAGACCCGGATCCGGCCGACATCGCCCTGGCCGCGGCCATCCCGCGCCGGCGCACCGACCGGCGTGCCTACAGCTCGTGGCCGGTGCCAGGGGGTGACGTCGCCCAGATGGCGGCCCGAGCGGCCCGCGCCGGGGTCATGCTGCGTCAGGTCGAAGCCGTGGACCGGATGCGAGAGATCGTGGCGCGCGCCGTCCTCAGCCATGCCTCCGACGAGGCCTACATGCGCGAACTCACCACATGGAGTGGGCGTTATGGCGCGGTGGCGGGCGTTCCGGCGCGCAGCGCGCCATCGTCAGAACCGACTGCCCCGATCCCCGGCCGGTTGTTCGCCGGACCCGGCCTGGCCCAACCGTCCGGCATCTCCCCGGCCGACGACAGCGCCGCCATCCTGGCACTGGGCACCGACCGGGACGACCGGTTGTCCCGGCTGCGCGCGGGCGAGGCAACCAGCATCGTCCTGCTGACCGCCACCGCGATGGGGCTTTCGTGCTGTCCGATCACCGAGCCCCTCGAGATTCTCTCGACGCGTGACGCTATACGGGCGGATGTGTTCGGGGGCAGCGGCTTCCCGCAGATGCTGCTGCGGGTGGGCTGGGCTCCGATCAACGCCGATCCGCTGCCGGCGACGCCCCGGCGAGCGCTGGATCAGGTCGTCGCATGGCCTGCACCGCTATTGGAGAAGCGGCGCTGACCAGCGCAGCAATGTTCCACCGCCGGCCGCCTTATCGATCGCAAACTCACCGCCCACCTCTTCGGCGCGGCGCCGCAGATTCGTCAGACCGCTGCCGGTGAATTCCTCCGGCATCCCGCACCCGTTGTCGCTGACCTCGATGCACAGGTCATCCTCGACCCGAATCCGCACCGTCAACGTACTCGCGTGGGCGTGTCGGGCGGCATTGCTGACCGCTTCCCGCACCACCGCCTCGGCGTGGTCGGCCAAGGCACTGTCGACCACCGACAGCGGCCCGATGTACTGGACGGTGGTCCGCAATCCGGATCCGGCGAACTGGCCCACTGCCGCGTCGATGCGCTGCCGCAGCCGGGTGATGCCTTGGGCAGCACCGTGCAGATCGAAGATGGTGGTCCGGATTTCCTGAATCACCGCCTGAAGGTCGTCCACCGCCTCTGAAAGCCGTTGCTGCACTTCTGGTTCGCGGGCGCGGGCCACCGCGCCCTGCAGCGACAGACCCACCGCGAACAACCGCTGGATCACATGGTCATGCAGGTCCCGCGCGATGCGGTCGCGATCGGTCATGACGTCGAGTTCGCGCATCTGGCGTTGTGAGGTCGCCAACTGCAGGGCCAGCGCGGCCTGGTCGGCGAACCCGGCCATCATCTCGAGTTGTTCGTCGGTGAACATTCCAGGACTGCCGGCGCGCAGCACCACGACGACCCCGGCCACGGTCTCGGCGGTCCGCAGCGGCAGCACCAGCACCGGCGCGCCGTCAGCCGGTCCCTCGATGCCGGGCAAATCCAACTGATCGATCTGGCGCGGCATGCTGTTGGCGAATACTTCGCCCAGCGCGGTCCCGGTTACCGGGATAATCTGGCCGGCAACCGGTTTCGTTGCAGCACCGACGGTTTCGATGACCAGCAACTCGGCCACCTCGGCCGCCGGCGTGCTCTGGTCGAGTGGAACGGCCACCAGGGCGGCGTCGGCGGCGGTCAGTTTGACCGCCTGCTCTCCGACCAGCCGGAACACCGTCGTCGGCTCGGTGCCGGAAAGCAGTTCGGTGGCGATGTCGCGAGTCGCCTCGATCCAGGATTGCCGCGCCCTGGCCTGTTCGTACAGCCGGGCATTGGCGATGGCGATGCCCGCGGCCGCCGCCAACGCCTGCACCAACACTTCGTCGTCGTCGCTGAACGGTTGCCCGTTGAGCTTGTCCGTGAGGTACAGGGTGCCGAACGCTTCGTCACGGACCCGAACCGGCACCCCGAGGAACGTGCGCATCGGCGGATGGTGGGGCGGGAAGCCCACCGAGGCCGGGTGCAGCGAAATATCGTTGAGGCGAAGCGCTTTGGGCTCGTCGATCACCACTCCGATGACGCCCAGACCCTCGGGGAGATGCCCGATGCGGCCGACGGTTTCCTGATCGATGCCCTCGTGGATGAATTGCAGCACGCGGTTGTCGCGGTCGTGCACCTCCAGGGCGCCGTAGCGCGCGTCGACCAGGATCGTGGCCGAATGCACGATGGTGCGCAGTGTTTCGTCGAGTTCGAGTCCCGACGTGACCACAAGCATCGCTTCCAGCAGACCGTCCAGGCGGTCGCGACCCTCGACGATCTGCTCCACCCGGTCCTGCACCTCGACCAGCAGTTCGCGCAGCCGCAGTTGCGAGAGCGTGTGGCGCAACGGTCCCAGGCCCGGGTCGTCTGTTGTCATCGCCACTCACCGGAAGGCCGTGTTCGCTTCAACTCCGTTGCGAATACGGCTGCTTGAGTCCGGCGCTCCATGCCCAGCTTCGCCAGCAGCCGGGACACGTAGTTCTTCACGGTCTTTTCCGCGAGGAACATCCGATCGGCAATCTGTTTGTTGGTCAGGCCCTCGCTGAGTAAACCGAGCAGGGTGCGCTCTTGCTCGGTGAGGCCCGACAACGGGTCCGGTTTCTCGGTGGTGTCGCGCAGCTTCGACATCAGGGCTGCCGCAGCGCGATTGTCGAGCAACGACCGGCCGGCGCCCACGTCCTTGACGGCACGGGCCAGCTCCATCCCCTTGATGTCCTTGACGACGTACCCGCTGGCACCGGCGAGGATCGCATCGAGCATGGCTTCGTCCGAGGTGTAGGACGTCAGGATCAAACAGCGCAGTTCGGGCATCCGTGACAGCAGATCTCGGCACAATTCGATGCCGTTGCCGTCTGGCAGCCGAACGTCCAGGACTGCCACATCGGGGTTCGCCGCCGGGATCCGGGACATCGCTTCGGCTACCGAGCCGGCCTCACCGACGACGTCGAGTTCCGGGTCGGCGCCGAGCAAATCGATCAGGCCGCGCCGCACCACCTCGTGGTCGTCGACCAAAAAGACTTTAACCAAGGCATCTCTCCTGACCAGCACCCTACAAGTTGGCGCACCGTACGGTAAGTACCGACGATCCCGCGTTGTAGACGCTGCAGACCTGCGCCGCGTACGAGTCGGTGACGAACAGCTGTCCCGGCGACCCTTGATCGGCCATGTATCGGACGGCTTGCCCGCGTACGGTGGCAGGCTCCACTCGGACGTCCGGGTACAACCGCGTCCACCGCGCCAGGCGTCGATCCAATTGTGCTTGCGCACCGCCACTTTGATCGCCAGCGTGCCCTTGCACGGAGATCGCGCGCAGCGGAACCTTGCGCAGCCGGGCCTCGTCGAATGCGTGCCGCAGCACCGCCCCATTGTCCACTTCCGCGACGACGCTACGCACCCGAGGTTCGGCCGCGCCATCAGGTGCGCGGTGGATGACCGCGACGGGGCACAGCGACGATCCGGCCAAGGAGCCCGCGACGGAGCCCTGGCCGCAGCGCGCGTGGTTGAGCCCCATCGAGCCGACGCAGATCATCAGCGCGGATCTGGATTCCTGCAACAGCTTGGCCAGCGGCTTGCCCCACAGGACCTCGGTTTCGATCTGGACGTGCCGGCCCACCGCCTCGACCGCACGGTAGGCGTCATAGAGGGCCGAGCGCGCGGCGGCCTGGCGAGCTTCGATGCCGCCGGCCTCGCCTATATGCGCCGCATCGATCACATGGACCAGTCGCAACGGGACCTCGCGCTCGGCGGCCTCGTCGATGGCCCACAGTGCTGCATCCAGGGCCGATTTCGACCCGTCGATGCCGACGACGATTGCTGGACGTGACTCGCGGTGGCTCATCTCGGCCTCCCTCTTTCGATCCCTGCTGCAACCACCACGCTATGGGCCGGGCAAACCGCCGCCCAGGGGCGATGGTCCCGAAATCAGGGCCATAAGTCCCCAGTGACAAATGGTGTTGTGAATAACGTTGCGGCCCATCCGGTGCGGGACGTCGAGATTTCCGAGTCGATGCAACGAACGATGGCCCGCAAAGCCCAAGCCGAGCGCGAGCGAGGCGCGAAGATGATCAACGCACGCGCAGCAGGGCTGCGAGGAGCTGCGTGAGACCGCCTAGACGCTGCCCAAGCGTCCGTCCTCGCAGCAGTTGCGTTATCTGCAAACACTTCCGGAGTCGGGTGCGGATGCAACCTCGATCGCTATACGGACTGCGGGCGGCCAAGAACCCCCATGGCGCCGCTAGTCATCGAACGGCTGCGGCGCCGCCGGCGGCGGCTCGGACGGAGCGAATCGCCAATTGTCCGGGTTTTTCGGTGAGTAAACGACGGGCAACTGCTGGCCGGTGGCCGGCCGCGGCGCATCGTCACCGACCACCAAGCGTCCGTACACGGCGTGCTCATTGACGGTGGGCCCATTGATCACACCCGAGATGGTGACGAACTGCTGCCCGGAGGCGTCTGGGGGACCCGAGGTGACACCCGTCACGAGGAGCGTGCCGCTGGCCAGGGCGCCGCGCGGCCCGGGCTTGATGAACCGCGGCGCCAGAAAGACGACGAGTACCGCGACCAGGAGAAGCAGCACCATGAATTCCCACACATGTCCATGGTAGGACTGCTGGCATGAGTCACCCGGATTCGACGGATTTGCGCTTTGCGCTGGCCCTGGCCGACCGGGCGGACGCGCTGACTCGCGCCCGGTTCGGTGCGATCGACCTGCGCGTCGAGACCAAGCCCGACTTGACCCCGGTAACCGACGCTGACCGCGCCGTGGAGACCGAATTGCGCGACGCGATCGCCACCGAGCGGCCCGGCGACAGCGTGCTCGGCGAGGAGTTCGGCGGCACCGCAACATTCGCCGGGCGGCAGTGGATCATCGATCCCATCGACGGCACCAAGAACTTCGTCCGAGGCGTGCCGGTGTGGGCCAGCCTGATCGCGCTGCTGCAGGACGGCGTCCCAACCGTCGGCGTGGTGAGCGCCCCGGCGCTGCACCGGCGGTGGTGGGCGTCCAGCGGCCAGGGCGCCTACGCATCGGTCGATGGCGGGCCGGGCCGTTCACTGTCGGTTTCTGCTGTGGCACAGGTTGATTCGGCGAGCTTATCGTTTTCCAGCTTGTCCGGCTGGGCTCAGCTCGGTCTGCGCGAGCGCTTCATCGATCTGACCGATACGGTCTGGCGGGTGCGCGCGTACGGCGACTTCCTGTCCTACTGCCTGCTAGCCGAGGGTGCCGTGGATATCGCCGCCGAACCCGAGGTATCGGTGTGGGACCTCGCCGCCCTTGACATCCTGGTCCGCGAAGCGGGCGGGAAGTTCACCGCCCTCGACGGCGCCCCCGGGCCGCACGGCGGGAGTGCCGTGGCGACGAACGGCCTGCTGCATGAACAGGTATTGAGCGCCTTGGGTTCGGTGTGAATTAGGCAACACGACCCTATCTATCTTACTCCGGAGTAAGATACGGTTGTACACGCAACGCCCCAACGACCGAGGCTGCCGATATGACCGACACCGCCCCAAAACCCACCCGCAAGCGCCGCAAAGGCCGTGGCGAACAGACCGCGATCGGGATGCAGCCACACAAGCGAACCGGCGTCGACGTCGCCATCGCCCTGATCACCCCAATCGTCGGCCAGGAATTCCTGGACAAATACAACCTGCGCGGTCCGCTCAACCGCAGCCTGCAATACGGCACCAAGACGCTGTTCTCCACCATGGGAGCCGCCAGTCGGCAGTTCAAGAAGGTGCAGAGCCTGCGCGGCGCGCCGACCCGACTCAAGTCCAGCGGCAAGGACTATTTCGATCTGTCACCCGACGACGACCAGCAGATGATCGTCGAGACCGTCGAGGAATTCGCCGCCGAGATCCTGCGGCCCGCCGCCCACGACGCCGACGAAGCCGCCACTTATCCCGCGGGTCCCTCCGGCCTACTCGCCAAGGCGGCCGAACTCGGCATCACCGCGATCAACATTCCCGAGGAGTTCGAGGGCATCGCCGAGCACCGCTCGGCGGTGACCAACGTGCTGGTGGCCGAGGCGCTTGCGTACGGCGACATGGGGCAGGCGCTGCCGATCCTGGCGCCCGGTGGCGTCGCGTCCGCGCTGGTCCACTGGGGCAGCGCCGACCAGCAGGACACCTACCTCAAAGAGTTCGCCGGCGAGAACGTGCCGCAGGCCTGTGTCGCCATCGCCGAGCCCCAGCCCCTCTTCGATCCGACGCGGCTGCGCACCACCGCGGTGCGGACCCCGTCGGGCTACCGGCTGGACGGGGTGAAGTCGCTGGTACCGGCCGCGGCCGACGCCGAGCTCTTCATCATCGGCGCACAGCTCAACGGCAAGCCCGCGCTGTTCATCGTGGAATCGTCCAGCCAGGGCCTCACCGTCAAGCCCGACCCCAGCATGGGTATCCGCGCGGCGGCTCTGGGACAGGTCGAACTGAACGGCGTAACGGTGCCACTGCACGCCCGGTTAGGCGAGGACGGGGCCACCGACGACGACTACTCCGAAGCGATCGCGCTCTCGCGCCTGGGCTGGGCCGCGCTCGCGGTCGGCACCTCGCACGCGGTGCTCGACTACGTCGTCCCGTACGTAAAAGAACGCCAAGCCTTCGGCGAGCCGATCGCCCGGCGACAGGCCGTCGCCTTCATGTGCGCCAACATCGCCATCGAGTTGGACGGGCTGCGGTTGATCACCTGGCGCGGCGCCTCCCGCGCCGAGCAGGGCCTGCCGTTCGCCCGCGAGGCGGCGCTGGCCAAGCGGCTCGGTTCCGACAAAGGCATGCAGATCGGCCTGGACGGTGTGCAACTGCTCGGCGGCCACGGTTTCACCAAGGAGCACCCGGTCGAACGCTGGTACCGCGATTTGCGGGCCATCGGCGTCGCCGAGGGCGTAGTGGTCATCTAGGTTTCGAGCGAAGGAAAGAACAGTCATGGCAATCAATCTGGAGCTCCCCCGCAAACTGCAAGCCGTCGTCACCAAGACACACCAAGGCGTTGCGGAGCTGGTGCGGCCCATCGCCCGCAAGTACGACCTGCGCGAACACGCCTATCCGGTCGAACTCGACACCCTGATCAGCCTGTTCGAGGGCGCGTCGGAGTCCTACAGCTTCGCCGGTGCCGGCGAGCTGCGCGGTGCCGAGAACAAGGAAGACAATCACAACGGCGCCAACATGGCTGCGCTGGTGCAGACCTTGGAGGCCAGCTGGGGTGACGTCGCGATGATGCTGTCCATCCCCTACCAGGGCTTGGGCAACGCGGCGATCTCCGCCGTGGCCACCGAGGAGCAACTGGAGCGTTTGGGCAAGGTATGGGCCGCCATGGCCATCACCGAACCGGGATTCGGCTCCGACTCGGCGGCGGTGACGACCACCGCCAAGCTGGACGGCGACGAGTACGTGATCAACGGCGAGAAGATCTTTGTCACAGCGGGTTCGCGGGCCACCCACATTGTGGTCTGGGCAACGCTGGACAAGTCACAGGGCCGCGCGGCGATCAAGTCGTTCATCGTGCCACGCGAGCACCCGGGCGTCACGGTGGAACGTCTCGAGCACAAGCTCGGCATCAAAGGATCCGACACCGCGGTGATCCGATTCGACAATGCCCGCATTCCGAAGGACAACCTGCTCGGCAACCCCGAAATCGAAGTCGGCAAAGGCTTTTCCGGCGTGATGGAAACCTTCGACAACACGCGGCCGATCGTGGCGGCGATGGCGGTCGGCATCGGGCGGGCCGCACTGGAGGAGATCCGCAAGATCCTTGCCGAGGCCGGAGTCGAGATCAACTACGACCGGCCCGCGCAGGTGCAGAGCGCGGCGGCCGCTGAGTTCCTGCGGATGGAAGCCGACTGGGAGGCCGCCTACCTGCTGTCGTTGCGAGCCGCCTGGCAGGCCGACAACAACATTCCGAACTCCAAAGAAGCGTCGATGAGCAAGGCGAAGGCCGGGCGGATGGCCAGCGACGTCACACTGAAGGCGGTCGAATTGGCCGGAACCACCGGCTATTCCGAGCAGACGCTGCTGGAGAAGTGGGGACGGGACTCCAAGATCCTGGACATCTTCGAAGGCACCCAGCAGATTCAGCAGCTGGTGGTCGCCCGAAGGCTGCTGGGCCTGTCGTCCGCCGAGCTCAAGTAGCCCGCGCGAGCAGACGCGAAGGCGCCCCAAATGGCCATTTTGGGGCGCCTTCGCGTCTCTTCGCGGGCTAAGTTGGTGACCACCACGGCACCAGCTCAGGCCGATTCGCGGCCGCGGCGGGTCACTCGTTAAGGAGCCAGTGATGCCTCGCATCGATACCCACCACCACATGATCCCGCGGCGCTACGCAAAATTGTTGCGCGAGGCTGGAATCGACGCTGCGGGAGGGCGGGCCCTGCCGGATTGGAGCCCGGAGGAGTCACTGGCGGCGATGGCGGAACTGGACATCGTTACCGCCATACTCTCCGTATCGGCCCCGGCAACGACCTTCCTCTCCTCGGTCGGCGATGCCGCCGCGCTGGCGCGTGACCTCAACGACAATTCCGCTGAGGTTGTCGTGGCTCATCCGGGCAAGTTCGGGTTCTTCGCGACCTTGCCGATGCCGCACGTCGAGCAAAGCATCGCGGAAGCGGTACGGGCATTGGACGACCTGCACGCCGACGGCGTGATCCTGCTAGCCAACCATGCGGGCGTCTACCTGGGCGAAGACGGCCAGGACGAGCTCTTTGCAGCACTCGACGCGCGGTCGGCGGCCGCCTTTATTCATCCGGCTGAGCTGCCGGGACCGACGGTGCCCGGGATCGCGCCCTTCGTTACCGACTTCCTTCTCGACACCACCCGTGCGGCATACCTGCTGGTGCGCAATGGGATACGGCAGCGCTATCCGAACATCAGGTTTATCCTCGGCCATGCCGGTGGTTTCGTGCCATACGCCAGCTACCGGTTGGCGATGGGCGTGACGGCAGACACCGGCCGTGACCCGTTCCAGGTACTCGACGAATTCGCCGGTTTTTACTTCGACACCGCGTTGTCGTCGAGCCCGGCCGCACTTCCTACCTTGCTCGCCTTCGCCAAGCCCGGGCATGTGACCTTCGGATCGGACTTTCCCTTCGCCCCCATCGAGGTGGCGAAGTTGTTCGCGGGCGGGCTGACAAGCCATGCTGCTTTGGACGACGCCGCCCGCAGAGCCATCGAGCGCGGCAATGCGCTCGAATTGTTCCCACGGTTCAGCTGAGCTCCGGGGGCGGATCTGTCTCTTCGTCGGGCGAAAGCAGATCCAGCTGCCACCACTGCACGTCGTGCCATGCACCCGCTTTCCAGCCGACCCGCCGGTAGAGACCTGCCGGCTGAAAACCGAACGCTGCGTGTAACGCGTTGCTGGCTTCGTTGGGCTGGGTGATGCCGGCGAACGCGCGCCGGTAGCCGCGACGCGCGAGACGGCTCAGCAATTCCGTATACAGCAGCCGTCCGCCGCCCGAGCGTAATCGATCCGGGTGGAGATACACACTGGACTCGATGGACCATCGATACGCTGCGCGCGGATTGAAATGCTGCGCATAGGCATAACCCGCCACCGAACCGTCGACCTCGAGCACGAGCCACTCGAAATTCTCGCGGGCGGCGGCAATGCGGTTCGCCATCTGTTCGGCGGACGGGACTTCGGTCTCGAAGGTGATCGCGGTGTCCAGCACATACGGGCGGTAGATCTGGGCACACGCGGCCGCATCGGCGGCGACCCCCGCGCGGACCAGCCTCACCCGGCGACGGCGTCGAGCTGTTGGCGGGTCTGTTCGTCGAGATCGATATCCGCGACGGCCAGGTTTTCCTCCAGGTGGCGCACCGACGACGTGCCCGGGATCAGCAAGACGTTGGGCGCCACGCTGAGTGTCCACGCCAGCGCGACCTGCGCCGGAGTGCGACCGAGCCGTTCGGCGGTGCTGCGCACGAACTCGTTGCCGAGCACCGGATTGTTCGGGCCGGTGAACGCCGCCCCCAGCGGGAAGAATGGCACGAAAGCTATTCCGCGCGCTACACATTCGTCCAGCACCGGCGCCGACGCCCGGTGTACCAGGTTGAAAGCGTTTTGCACACAGACTATTTCGGTGCCTTCCAGGGCGTGCCGGAGATGCTCGACGGTGATCTCGCTGAGCCCGATGCCCCCGATCAGCCCGTCGTCGCGAGCGGCGATCAGGGCCGCCAACTGGTCGTCGAAAAGCTGGTCCGGCGCCTTGCTTTCGAATAGCCGCAGGTTTACCGCGGCCAGCTGATCCACTCCGAGCGTGCGCAGGTTGGCTTCCAGGTCGCGGCGCAGATCGGCCGGGTCGGACAGCGGCAGCCAGGCGCCCTCGTCGTCGCGACGTCCACCCACCTTGCTCACCAGAGCCAAGTTCTCCGGGTACGGATACAGCGCCTCGCGAATGAGCTCGTTGGCCACGTTCGGCCCGTAGAACTGCGCGGTATCGATGTGGTTGACACCGAGTTCCACCGCCCGCCGCAACACCGCGATCGCCTCGTCATGGTCACGCGGCGGGCCCATCACGTTCGGGCCGGGCAGTTGCATTGCGCCGAAGCCTATCCGGGCAACCGAATAGCGACCGAGTGGGAATGGGTTCATGAGGTGAGATTAGCGTCGAACCATGCAAACCTTCCACGCGCTGCTGGCGCGGCAAGACGGCGACGACATCACCACGTCTATCGAGACACTCGAGGAATCCGACCTGCCGCCCGGCGAGGTCACCGTGCGGGTGTTGTATTCGAGCGTCAACTTCAAGGACGCGCTGGCGGTAACGCCCGGCGCCGGCGTGGTGCGCAGTTATCCGGTAGTTCCCGGCATCGACCTGGCCGGTGAAGTCGTCGCCTCGAGTTCGCCGGAATTCGCCGTCGGAGACGCCGTCGTCGCCCACGGTTACCAGATTGGCACCGGTCAGCATGGCGGCTACGCGGAATACGCGCGGCTGCCCGCCGATCAGGTCGTGCCGCTGGGCCCGTTGAGTCCACGCGAGGCGGCGGCGATCGGCACGGCGGGCTTCACGGCGGCCATGAGCGTGCAGGCCCTGATCGACTGGGGTATCAGGCCCGACGCCGGACCGGTCGTCGTCACCGGCGCATCCGGCGGCGTCGGCACCGTCAGTGTCGATCTGCTGGCGACGGCCGGGTACCGGGTGGTGGCCTCGAGCGGCAAGCCCGACGCCGAAGAGCTCCTGAAATCGCTTGGCGCCGCTGAAGTTATCGGCCGGCTGCCGGCGGATCCGGATGCCAAGCCGCGGCCGCTGGCCAAGACGCGCTGGGCCGGCGGCGTGGATTGCGTGGGCGGGGCCACTCTGGCCGACGTGCTCAGCGCCGTCGACTACCGCGGTGCGGTTGCGGCCAGTGGACTGACCGGCGGCGCGGCGCTGAACACCACCGTGATGCCGTTCATCCTGCGGGGCGTGGCCCTGCTGGGCATGGATTCGGTGCAGCTGCCGATCGGTCCCCGACGGGAGATCTGGGCGCGGCTGGGTGAGCAGTTGCGACCCCGCCATCTGGACGCGATCACCACCGAAGTCGACGTCAAAGACGTGGTCGGCGTGCTCGACCAACTGCGCGCCGGAACATTCACCGGCCGGGCCGTCGTGCGGGTTGCGGGTGGCTTCTGAGCCGGAAGTAGGGTGTGCCCATGCGCGCAGCACGGGTGATTCAGCTGGATGGTCCGGACTCGATCGAGTTGGCCGAGATCGACGAACCCACCGGTGACGGTGTGGTTGTCGATGTGCACGCCGCCGGCGTGGCCTTCCCGGACGCGTTGCTCACCCGCGGCCTCTATCAGTACCGGCCGGACCCGCCGTTCGTGCTCGGCGCGGAGATCGCCGGCGTGGTGCGGTCGGCTCCGGACGGGGCCCACGTACAGCCCGGCGACCGGGTGCTGGGCCTGACCATGCTCACCGGCGGCATGGCCGAGGTCGCCGTGCTCGCACCCGACCGGTTGTTCAAGCTGCCGGACAACGTCAGCTTCGAGGCCGGCGCCGGTGTGTTGTTCAACGACCTGACGGTGTACTTCGCGCTGGCCATGCGCGGCCGACTGCAGCAGGGCGAGACGGTGTTGGTGCACGGCGCGGCCGGCGGCATCGGCACGTCGGCGCTGCGGTTGGCGCCCGCGTTGGGGGCATCCCGCGTCATCGCGGTGGTCAGCTCCGAAGAGAAGGGCCAAATCGCCACTGCGGCAGGCGCCACCGATGTGGTGCTGGCCGACGGGTTCAAGGATGCGGTCAAGGAGTTGACGAGTGGGCGCGGCGTCGACATCGTGGTGGACCCGGTCGGCGGTGACCGCTTCACCGATTCGCTGCGCTCCCTGGCCCCCGCCGGACGGCTGCTGGTGATCGGCTTCACTGGTGGCGAAATACCGACCGTGAAGGTAAACCGGTTGCTGCTCAACAACATTGACGTGGTCGGTGTCGGCTGGGGCGCTTGGGCGGGCAGGCATCCCGGTGCGCTCGAGGAGCAATGGGCGGCACTCGAAGAGTTGTTCACGTCCGGCAAGTTGGCCCCTCCCGAGCCGGAGGTCTTCCCGTTGGACGAGGCGGCGGCCGCCGTCGCGTCGCTGGAGAACCGCAGCGCCAAAGGCAAGGTCGTGCTGCGCGTACGCTGATGCGGCTCCGTCCGGGTCAGCCGGCCTTGTGCCCGAGCAAAAGAAAAAGTAATGTTACTTTTAGTTTTGTAGCGGCGGACCCCCGGAGACAGTTATGGAATCCTTCATCCACCTGCGCAAGGGCCGGACGCCGCGGCGCGTCCACGCCGACCTGGACGGCCTCAAGGACGACGAACTGGGGCGCGGCGGCTTCACCGGGCGCACGGCCAACATCTACCGCCGCCATGACCCCACCGCGTTCCGCGCGGTCGGTCCGCTGCGCCCGATCGACGTCTTGGCGGACCAGCTCAAGCCCGGCGACGCTACCGATGCGGCCGGCGGCCCACTGCTGATGTTCAGCAACGCCGACTGCCGGGTGTTGCTGAGCCGGCGGCACGAGGAGATGCCGTTCCACACCCGCCACATCGACGGCGACCTGCTCTGTTTCGTCCACCAGGGGGCCGGCCTGCTGGAGACCGAGTTCGGGCCGCTGCGCTACCGGCAAGGCGACTGGATCTACCTTCCCAAAGCCTGCACCTGGCGCCAGCTCCCCGACAGCGAGACCACGCTGCTGATGATCGAGGCGACTGACGAGTTCCGGGTGCCCCCGCCGGGCACACTGGGCAGGCACTTCCCCTTCGACCCCGCGCAGGCCACCATCCCCGAACCGGTCCCGATCGAGGACGACGGACGCGACGAGTACGAGGTGCGGCTCGTCCACCGAGATGTCCAGGACGGCGGCCCGACAACCCTGTACTACCAACACAATCCGATCGACGTCGAAGGCTGGCGTGGGGACAACTTCGCCTTCACCTTCAACATCGAGGACTACAACGTCGTGACCTCCGACAGCGTGCACCTGCCACCGACGGTGCACATGTTCATGCAGGCGACCGGTGTCTACGTGATGAACTTTCTGCCGAAGCCCGCCGAGGGGGTGGCCGGCACCGAGCGCACACCGTGGTATCACCGCAACGTCGACTACGACGAAATCGCGTTCTTCCACGGCGGTTCGCTGTACGGAATCCCGATGCCGCCGGGACTGATCTCCCATGCGCCACAGGGCATCCACCACGGCGCACCGGAGAAGGCACGCGAACGGGCACGCCGCAAATTCGAGGACTATCAGCGGGTGGACTGGCAGGTGATCGCGATCGACACCCGGCACCGCCTGACGCCATCACCCGAAGTACTGGCACACGACCTGGGACAGCACTCATGACACAAGCCGTCAAACACGACTACGAACGCATCCCGTATCTCGTTGCCTTCCAGAACAATTCCGGTGTGCGCGACGTGTACGGCGGCCTGGCCGAGATCACCGTGCTGGAAAGCTACCTGCTCAAGCCCAAAGACCGCCCGTCGGACACCGTGCTGGTGTTCATGCATCCGATCGGCGGCGGCGCGTATCTGCCGATGATCAATGCGCTGGCCAGGGCCGGCCACCACGTCATCTACTGCAACAGCCGATTCCGCGGCACCGACTCGACCCTGCTGATGGAAAAGGTGGTCGAGGATCTCGGCGAGTGCATCAAGGACGCCAAGAACAGGCTCGGCTATCGCAAGGTGGTGCTGGCCGGATGGAGCGGCGGCGGTTCGTTGTCGGTGTTCTATCAACAGCAGGCCCAGCACGCCACCATCACCGCCAGCCCGTCGGGCGACGGCCCCGACCTGACCCAGCTGGACCTGCCGGCGGCCGACGGCATCATGTTGCTGGCGGCGCACATCAGCCGGCATGGCACCCTGACCGAATGGCTGGACGCGTCGATCCTGGATGAGGCCGACCCGACCGAGCGCGATCCCGAACTGGACCTCTACAACCCGGACAACCCGAATCAGCCGCCTTACAGCCAGGAGTTTCTGGCGCGCTACCGGCAGGCACAGATCGACCGCAACCGTCGCATCACCGCCTGGGTGCGCGACAAGCTGGCCGAGCTGAAGGCGGCGGGCCGGCCCGACGACGAGTTCTGCTTCGTGGTGCACGGCACCATGGCCGACCCGCGCTGGCTGGATCCGACGGTCGACCCCAACGAGCGCACCCCCGGCACCTGCTACCTGGGTGACCCACAGGTGGTGAACATGAGCCCGGTCGGCCTGGCGCGCTACTCGACGCTGCGCGGCTGGCTGTCGCAGTGGAGTTACGACGACGCCCGCGGCGACGGCGTGGCATGCGGAAAGGACCTTGCCATCCCGGCGCTGGTGATCGGTAATCTGGGCGATGACGCTTGCACACCCAGCCACACCCGACGGCTCTACGAGGCGATCGGGCACCCGGACAAGGAGATGCACGAAATCCCCGGCGCCACACACTATTACGCGGGACCTGACCAGCGCGACAAGCTGCGCCAGGCTGTCGACATCGTCACCGACTGGCTGATCAGGCACGACTTCGCGAGCACCGGGTGACCCCCGCCGGCGACGACGCAGAACGCAGTGATGCTGAGCAGCGGCGCATTGCTGCCGCCGGCGACGATGCAGAACGCAGTGATGCTGAGAAGCGGCGCATTGTTGGAGCCCTGGACGGCATCAGGGTGCTGGAACTGGGCACCCTGATCGCCGGACCGTTCGTCGGTCGCCTGCTCGGCGACATGGGCGCCGACGTCATCAAAGTGGAACCACCCCGTGCCCCGGACCCGCTGCGCACCTGGGGACAGGCCGAACTCAACGGGCATCGCGTCTTCTGGACCGTGCACGCCCGCAACAAGCGGGGCATCACGCTGGACCTGCGCAAGCCGGAGGGCCGCGACCTGTTCCTTGAACTGGTCGAGAAATCTGACATCGTGGTGGAGAACTTCCGACCCGGCACGCTGGAGAAGTGGGACCTGGGCTACGACGTTCTCAGCAAACGCAATTCGGGCATCATCCTGGTCCGGGTGTCGGGCTACGGCCAGACCGGCCCGGATGCCCATAAGGCCGGCTACGCCTCGGTGGCCGAGGCAGCGAGCGGTTTGCGGCACCTCAATGGCTTCCCCGGCGGACCGCCGCCGCGGTTGGCGCTGTCGCTGGGCGACACACTGGCCGGAATGTTCGGCGCGCAGGGCGCGCTTGCCGCGTTATACCGCCGCAGCGTGACCGGACACGGGCAGGTCGTCGATGTCGCCCTCACCGAATCATGTTTGGCCGTACAGGAATCCACCATTCCCGACTATGACGTCGGCGGTGTCGTGCGCGGGCCATCGGGCACCCGGCTGGAGGGCATCGCGCCGTCGAACATCTACCGCAGCGCCGACGGCTCCTGGGTGGTGATCGCGGCCAACCAGGACACCGTGTTCGCCCGGCTGTGCAAGGCGATGGGCCAGCCGGAACTGGTCACAGACGACCGGTTCGCCACGCACGGCGCCCGGGGCCGCAATCAGGACGAGCTGGACGAGATCATCGGCGCCTGGGCGGCCCAGCGCCAGCCCGTCGATATCATCGAAACGCTCTCCGCCGCAGGCGTTATCGCTGGACCGATCAACACCGTCGCCGAAGTGGTAAACGACGCGCAGCTGCGCGCCCGCGGCATGCTGGTGCCGCACTACGACGAGCGAGTGGATCGCGAGGTGCTGGGACCGGGCATCGTGCCGGTGCTCTCGGAATCCCCCGGCACCGTCCGCTACGCCGGTCCCGCGCGTCCGGGTCAGCACAACGAGGACGTCTACACCGGGCTGTTGGGCAAGACCGCCGACGAGGTCGCCCGGTTGGTCGCCGAGGAGGTGCTATGAGCACGCACGTCGACATCCGTGAGGTGGCGCTGCGCGACGGCTTGCAGATCGAAACGCCAGTACCGTTGGCCGCCAAGCTGGAGATGCTGGCCGCGATCGCCGCCACCGGGGTGCGCGAGGTGGAGGCCACCGCGTTCGTGTCGCCGTCCAAAGTGCCGTCGATGGCCGACGCGGCCGAACTGGCCGCCGAACTGCACAACTTCCCCGGCATCGAGTTCTCCGCTCTGGTGGCCAGCCCCAACGGCGCCAAACGGGCCATCGCCGCGGGGCTGCGGTCGATCGAGTACGTGGTGGCGGCCGACGACACCTTCAGCCGCAAGAACGTCGGGCGCACCAGCGCCGAGGCGACGAATCAGATCGGTGAGATCGTCGCCATCGCGCATGACAACGCCGCCACCGTCGAGGTCATCGTCGCCACGGCCTGGGACTCCCCGTTCGAGGGACCGACGCCCCCGGAACGGGTACTGAGCATCGCAGCTTCCGCCCGTAACCAAGGGGTGGACCGGTTCTCTATCGCCGACACAATCGGTACCGCCACCCCGGGCCGGGTGAGTTCGCTGATCGCCCAGTTGCGTCCGGTCATCGGCGACCTGCCGCTGGGCGGCCACTTTCACAACACCCGCGGGTCCGGACTGGCCTGCGCCTACGCGGCGGTCTTGGCGGGCGTCACCCGGTTGGACGCCTCGGTCGGCGGGCTTGGCGGCTGCCCGTTCGCGCCGGGCGCTACCGGCAACATTGCGACCGAGGATCTGGTGTATCTGCTTTCCGACAGCGGATTCGACGTCGACGTGGAGTTGCCAGCAGCGATCGCCGCGGCGCAGGTCGCGAAGGAAGCTGTCGGACACGACTTGCCGAGCGCGCTGCTGCGCGCGGGTGACCGGATCCGTACCTGATGCCCGCCGAACTGGTCAGTGCCAAAGGCCGGCAGACCCGCCAAGCCATCGAACTGGCCGCGCGAAAACTGTTCGCCGAGCGGGGCTTTCACGGAACCACGCTGGCCGACATCACTTCGGCGGCCGGCAAGTCCTCGGCGGTGTTCTACCGCTACTTCACCGACAAGGAGGACCTGCTGGCCGCCCTGGCGGAGTCATTCCTGCATGACGTCGTCGAACCGTCCGGCCTCAGTGTCCACCTGCCCGACTCCCCGGCCGACGACGCGTTCTTCGTCTCCGTGGTCACCGGCTACTGGGGCATGTTCAAGCAGAACATCGGCATCATGATCGCGGTGGCCCAATTGGCCGCCACCCAGGAGCGCTTCGCCGTCGTCCAGAACGAATTCCGCCGCTTCGGCATGAACATCGTGGCCGCCTCCGTCCGCCGGGCCCAGGAGCAGGGCTACGGAACCGACCTCAACCCCGAGCACACCGCGGCCGCCATCTCGCTGCTGTTCGAGAATTTCACCACCGTGTTCGTCGGCAGGCCGAACCTCGGCGTGACGATGACCGACGAGGACGCCATTGCTGTACTTTCCAAAATTTGGCAGAAGACCTTGTACGGAGCTTGACAATTAGGAGCGATCAACGTGGATTTCAGTCTCCCCGAACACCTTCCGGGTCTACTCGCCGAGATGGACGAGTTCATCGAGCGGGAGATCAAACCCCTCGAACGCGAGAATATCCAGTACTTCGATCACCGGCGGGAGAACGCCCGCACCGACTGGGACAACGGCGGCATCCCGCGACGGGAGTGGGAAGACCTGCTCGGTGAGATGCGCAAGCGCGCCGACAAGGCGGGCTGGTTGCGGTACGGGCTCCCGGCCCAATTCGGCGGCCGCGACGGCAGCAATATCGACATGGCCGTCATCCGGGAATACCTGGCGCACAAGGGACTCGGATTACACAACGACCTGCAGGACGAGTCGTCGATAGTCGGTAACTTCCCGCAAGTCATCATGATGGACCGGTTCGGGACCGAGACGCAGAAGCAGGAATGGACCGAGGCGCTGATCACCGGCGAGCGGTCGATGGCGTTCGGACTGACCGAACCCAACCACGGGTCTGACGCCACCTGGCTGGAGACCTCCGCGGTCCGCGACGGTGACGGGTGGGTGATCAACGGCGCCAAGCGATTCAACACCGGCGTCCACCGGGCCACCCACGATCTGGTGTTCGCCCGCACATCGGGTGAACCAGGACAGGCGCGTGGCATCACCGCGTTCCTCGTGCCGACCGACGCACCCGGCTTCACCGTGCCGTACTACTGGTGGACGTTCAACATGCCGACCGACCACGGCGAGGTGGAACTCAAGGATGTGCGCGTGCCCGACGACGCGGTGCTCGGCGAAGTCGACCACGGTCTGGAAGTGGGCCAAACCTTCTTGCACGAGAACAGAATTCGCCAGGCGGCCAGCAGTCTGGGGGCCGCCCAGTACTGTATCGACCGTGCGGTGGCCTATGCCGGGGAGCGCGTGGTATTCGGCAAACCGCTGGCGGTGAACCAGGCGGTGCAGTGGCCGCTGGTGGAATTGCAGACCGAGGCGCAGATGGTGCGGCTGCTGGTGTACTACGCCGCCACCCAGTTGGACGCCAACCATCACATGGAAGTCTCCGACAAGGTTTCGATGGCCAACTACCGCGCCAACCGGCTGGTATGCGAGGCCGCCGACCGGGCGATGCAGGTGCTCGGCGGCATCGGTTACAGCCGTCACGAGCAGCTCGAACACATCTACCGCCACCACCGGCGCTACCGAATCACCGAGGGCGCTGAGGAGATTCAGATCCGCCGAGTTGCCCAGCGACTCTTCAAGTTCGGCAAGAGATGACCCTGGCAGCGGACCTCGGCGCGCTGCTGGGCTCGGTCCTCAATGAGCGGGTGAACATCGAAAATCTGCGTGCTCTTACCGGCGGCGCCAGCCGAACCACCTGGGCGTTCGACGCGGTGACGGACGGCGCGCGCCGGTCGCTGATCCTGCGCACCGGACCACCGGACGACGTCCATGCCGGGATGGAATTGGAGGCACGGGTCCAGGCGGCGGCCGCCGCCGCCGGCGCGCCGGTCCCGCATGTCCTCATCGCCGACGACTCGGTGGCCACACTCGGCAACCCGTTTCTGATCTGTGAGGAGATCAAGGGCGAGACCATTGTTCGGCGCATCTACCGGCAGCTTGGCGATTCCGGGGCGGCGCGGGATCGGCTGTTGCGCCAGTGTGCACAGGCGATCGCCGCCATCCACCGCGCCGACGCCGGCGACTCGGGACTGACCCGCGAGGACCCCATCGGGCAATGGCGGGACCGACTCGACGACATGGGCGACACCACCGCAACCTTCGAGTGGGCCTTCCGCTGGCTGGCCGCCCGCATGCCGCCACCGTCGCCGAAAGTGTTGGTGCACGGCGACTTTCGGATGGGCAATCTGATCGTCGACGGCTCCGGGCTCGCCGCGGTGCTGGACTGGGAGCTGGTGCACGTGGGTGAGGCCTACGAAGACCTGGCCTGGTTCTGCGTGCGTGCCTGGCGGTTCGGGGCACCGCCCAGTCAGCGCGCGGGCGGCCTGGGCAGTATTGAGAGCTTCCTACGCGCTTACGAGGAGGCCAGCGCGACTACCGTCGACCCGGTGACGTTTCACTGGTGGCTGGTGCTGGCGACCCTGCGCTGGGGGGTGATCTGCCGGTATCAGGCGGAGCGTCACCTCAGCGGGCAGACCCGGTCGGTGGAACTGGCGACGATCGGCCGACGGGTGTGCGAGAACGAATGGGACCTGCTCGACCTGATTGCCGGGAGTCCGTCGTGACGGGGATACACGGCCGGCCCACCGCGGCGGAACTGGTCGCCGCCGTCGCCGAATTCCTGGAAACCGATGTGCGCGAAGCGACTTCCGGCCAGGTCAACTTCCACTCCCGGGTAGCGGCCAACGCCCTGCGGATGGTCGAACGCGAACTGCGCAACCCCGGTGAATCCGACGTCCGGGCGGCGTTGGCCAACCTTGGCTTCGCGGACGAAGCCGCGCTGGCGGCCGCCATCCGCGACGGCGCATTGGACGAGCGCGCCGATGACGTCATCGCCTGCCTGCGGACCCTGGTGGGCCATCGGCTGGCGGCCGCTCACCCCGGATACGACAACCCCTAGGAGCACCCATGTCCCCCACCGTCGTCGACGTGGCCGACCGACTGTTCGCCGCGATCGAGAATGGCGACCGGACCGCCGTCGATCGGATGTGGAGCCCAAACATCACGGTGTGGCGGGTTGGTGCCCGCCGCGATAACGACAAGGCCCGCGCGCTGCGCGTCATCGAATGGTTCATCTCGACCACGACCGAGCGAAGCTACGAAATCCTCGACCGCCAGGAATTCGGGACCGGATTCGTCCAGCAGCACGTCCTGCACGCCACCGGCCACGCGGGTCAATCGATCTCGATGCGGGTTTGCATCGTGATCAAGTTGGACAATGAAGGTCTTATCAGCCGGATTGACGAATACTTCGACCCTGCCGAGCTGGCCCCGCTACTCGACTCCCCGACGACCGAATAGGCGAGACCCGATGACGACGCTGGAAACTTTGCTCACCGATCCCGAGACCACGGGTCCCTGGACGCTGGTACCCGACAGCTCCAAGATCGAATTCAAGATCAAGAACATGTGGGGCGTGTTGCCCGTCAAAGGCAGGTTCACCAAATTCAGCGGGGAAGGCAAGCTGGGCGACAAGGGCGCGGTGTCGGGCCGGATCGACATCGACGCCGCGTCGCTGAACACCGGTATCAAGAAGCGGGACGAACACCTGCGGTCTCCGGACTTCTTCGACGTCGAGCGCTTTCCCCAGATTGCCGTCGCCGTCAGCGGCCTGCAGCCCGGCACCGGCCGGGAGGCCGAACTACAAACCGGCTTCACGATCAAGGGCATCACCGAAGCGGTGCGGATGCCGGTGACGATCACCGAGCTCGCCGACGGCTCGGTGCGGATCTCGGGGACAACCCAGATCAACCGATCCCGGTTCAACCTGGACTGGAACAAACTCGGTGTGATGTCGGACACAGTGACGGTGTCGGCGGAGACCGTCTTCGTGCAATCGACTCGTACGGCGTGAATTAACATCTGCACCGTGCCCGAGTCGAGCAACCCACTGAAGATCCTCGTCTACAGCGACAACGTCCAAACCCGCGAACGGGTCATGCAGGCCCTGGGCAAGCGGCTGCACCCGGATCTTCCCGAGCTGAGCTACGTCGAGGTAGCTACCGGGCCGATGGTGGTGCGCACCATGGACGAGGGCGGCATCGACCTGGCCATCCTCGACGGGGAGGCGACGCCGACCGGCGGCATGGGCATCGCCAAGCAGTTGAAGGATGAGCTGTCGGCGTGCCCGCCGATCCTGGTGCTGACCGGGCGTCCCGACGATGCGTGGCTGGCCAGCTGGTCACGCGCCGAGGCCGCCGTGCCGCATCCGCTCGACCCCATCGTGCTGGGCCGAACCGTGCTCAACCTGTTGCGCGCACCCGCGCACTAGGAAGCAGCTCAGCCGCCCCGCACTTGCAGTTGCGGGCTCTCTTCCTGAGCCTCCTCCTGAGGGCGGAACTCCCCGGGGGCGATCTTGGGCCGAAGCGAGACCACGGTTTCCTCCGCTTCGTCCGCCTCGGAAGTTTCCTTGGCCTGGGCTCGCAGACCCGTCACCGGTATTCCCGAGACGGACGTCTGCGTGGCCGGCATCGCCTCGCCCGGGGCGGCCGCAACAGCGACTTCGGGCGCCACGGTGGGCAGCACGCTCATCGCCGGCACCTGCGCTTCCGGAGCTTCCGAAACTTCCGTCGCTTCGGCAACCTCGGCCTCGGTAGGCGGCGCGACGGCCTCGTGTTCCTCGGCCTTGGGCGCGGGCTTGGTGGTGTTCATGATGGACGGGCTGTCGCCGAGCAGACCCGCCCGCGCCAGACCGGCCAGCGCCATCGGCATCATGCCGAAACCGGCGACGCCGGCGGTGGGCACGCCGGTATTCGCGGCGGTCGCCGCCGCGCTGCCGGCACCCGCAGCTGCCGCGGGATCGCCGCCGGTGTAACCGCTGGTGTAGCTCATCGGGG
>NZ_HG964936.1:900820-1043126 GCF_000613245.1 Mycobacterium asiaticum DSM 44297 | reverse complement strand
AACACGCTCTGCCACGGCACCACCTGCGCGGCGGCGGCGGCCGCGTTCGCGTAATAGCCCGCCATCGCCGATACGTCCGCGGCCCACATTTCCTCATAGATGCTCTCGGCCAGCGCAATCAGTGGCGCATTCTGACCGAACAGATTCGACATGACCAGTTGCACGAATGCGTTGCGGTTGGCGTCGACCGCACCCGGATGAACGGTGGCCGCTCGGGCCGCTTCGAACGCGCTGACCACCGCGCGCGCCTGCCCAGCCGCCCCGAAGGACTGCGACGCGGCCGCGCTCAGCCAGCCCGCGTATGGAGCCGCCGCCGCAGCCATCGCTTGAGCCGCCGGGCCCTGCCAAGCCTGGCTCGCCAACGTGGAGATCACTGATCCGAACGCCTCGGCGGCAGTCCCCAGCTCCGCGGCGAGCCCATCCCAGGCTGCGGCTGCCTCCAGCATCGGGGCGCTACCCGCACCTAGGAACATGCGCAGGGAATTGATCTCTGGCGGCAGCGTAAAGAAACTCACAACCCTGTCCTCCCAGATCGGCTGGCGCGTCCGCGCTGACCTCGCAAGATCCGCGCAGTTACCCACGCTAAGAGTAACAACAAGCGCTCCGCCCGTCTGGCCGTCGCACGGATCACATGATATTTCTCCCGCGGCCACCGTTTGCCACGTGCTTCGCGTCCCTAACCATCCCCGGTGTCTATGAGCTTGACCCCGGGCATGTGGTCCGGCCGTCGCGCGACTATGTTGAAGGTCACTGTGGCGGCCCACAAGCCCGGTCCGTCACACAGCCCGGTCACCGCCTGGCCGCTGCTGGCGGCCCATACGACGGAGCAGAGCGAGTTGAACGTCTACATACCCATATTGGTGCTTGCCGGCATTGCTGCAGCCTTTGCCGTGGGCTCGGTGATCCTGGCGAGCATCACGGGCCCGACCCGGTTCAACCGGGCGAAGCTGGAGGCCTACGAATGTGGGATAGAACCCACTGAAACCGGGTTCAGCGGCCCGAAGGCCCCAAGCGGGCAGCGCTTCCCGGTGAAGTATTACCTGACCGCAATGTTATTCATCGTTTTCGACATCGAAATTGTGTTCCTCTATCCGTGGGCGGTCAGTTTCGACTACCTCGGAACGTTCGCGCTTGTCGAGATGGTCATATTCATGCTCACGGTGTTCGTGGCCTACGCATACGTGTGGCGCCGCGGTGGCCTGACATGGGATTGAGGTAGGACGTGGGACTGGAAGAACAGCTGCCCGGCGGAATTCTGCTGTCGACGGTCGAGAAGGTTGCGGGCTATGTGCGTAAGAACTCGCTGTGGCCGGCGACCTTTGGCTTGGCCTGCTGCGCAATCGAGATGATGGCGACGGCGGGCCCGAGGTTCGACATCGCCCGATTCGGAATGGAGCGGTTCTCGGCGACGCCGCGACAGGCGGACCTGATGATCGTCGCGGGCCGGGTCAGCCAGAAGATGGCGCCGGTACTGCGGCAGATCTACGACCAGATGGCTGAACCGAAATGGGTTCTGGCGATGGGCGTGTGCGCCTCCTCCGGCGGAATGTTCAACAACTACGCGATCGTGCAGGGCGTCGACCACGTGGTGCCGGTGGACATCTACTTGCCTGGCTGCCCACCGCGGCCCGAGATGCTGCTGTACGCAATCCTGAAGCTGCACGAGAAGATTCAGGAGATGCCGCTGGGCGTCAACCGGGAACGCGCCATCGCCGAGGCGGAGGAAGCGGCCATGGCCGCCCGCCCCACCATCGAGATGCGCGGTCTGCTGCGATGAGTTCACCGGACAAAGACCCGCAGGGTGCGACCCTGACCCCGGGGGCGGACGTCCCACCCGAAGGCCAGGAAGTGATCAGCGTCCGCCGCGGCATGTTCGGTGTTCGCGGCACCGGGGACACCTCCGGCTACGGGCGGCTGGTGCGCGAGATCGCGCTGCCCGGCGAGAGTCCGCGGCCCTACGGCAGCTACTTCGACGACATCGCCGACCGGCTGGCCGAGGCATTGGACCGGGAGGGCATCGACTTCAACGAGGCGATCGAGAAAGTTGTGGTCTACCGCGACGAACTGAGCCTGCATGTGCGTCGAGACTTGCTACCGCAGGTCGCCCAGCGGCTGCGCGACGAACCCGAGCTGCGGTTCGAGTTGTGCCTGGGTGTCAGCGGCGTGCATTACCCGAACGAGACCGGGCGCGAACTGCATGCCGTATACCCACTGCGGTCGATCACCCACAATCGCCGGGTGCGGCTGGAAGTGTCTGCGCCAGACAGCGACCCGCACATCCCCTCGCTGTTCAACGTCTACCCGACCAACGACTGGCACGAGCGGGAGACCTACGACTTTTTCGGGATCGTCTTCGACGGACATCCGTCGCTGACCCGGATTGAAATGCCCGACGACTGGCAGGGCCACCCACAGCGCAAGGACTACCCGCTGGGCGGTATCCCGGTCGAGTACAAGGGCGCGCAGATTCCCCCACCCGATGAGCGCAGGGGCTATAACTGATGAGCACATCCACCAGCACGGCGCACGACGGCGCCGGCGCTCCAGAGACGCTTGTGGTTGCCGGCGGCCAGGACTGGGACAAGGTCGTCGACGCCGCCCGCAACGCCGACCCCGGTGAGCGCATCGTCGTGAACATGGGGCCGCAACACCCCTCCACCCACGGTGTGTTGCGGCTGATCCTGGAGATCGAGGGCGAGACGGTCACCGAAGTACGCTGCGGAATCGGCTACCTGCACACCGGCATCGAGAAGAACCTCGAGTATCGGTACTGGACTCAGGGCGTCACGTTCGTCACCCGGATGGATTACCTGGCACCGTTTTTCAACGAGACGGCGTACTGCCTCGGCGTGGAGAAACTGCTCGGCATCACCGATGAGATCCCGGAGCGGGTCAACGTTATCCGGGTGATGATGATGGAGCTCAACCGGATTTCTTCACACCTGGTCGCGCTGGCCACCGGCGGCATGGAACTGGGTGCCATGACACCGATGTTCGTGGGCTTCCGCGCCCGCGAGATCGTCCTGACCCTGTTCGAGAAGATCACCGGCCTGCGGATGAACAGCGCCTACATCCGTCCCGGCGGACTGGCCCAGGACCTGCCACCCAACGGGGTCGACGATATCGCCGCAGCGTTGAAGGAGCTGCGGGTTCCGTTGCGTCAGATGGGCGAACTGCTCAACGAGAACGCGATCTGGAAGGCCCGCACCGAGGGTGTCGGATACCTGGACCTGACCGGTTGCATGGCGCTGGGCATCACTGGCCCCATCCTGCGCGCCACCGGCCTGCCGCACGACCTGCGCAAGAGCGAACCCTACTGCGGCTACGAGAACTACGAGTTCGACGTCATAACCGATGACAATTGTGATGCCTACGGGCGGTACATCATTCGGGTCAAAGAGATGTGGGAGTCGATCAAGATCATCGAACAGTGTTTGGACAAGTTGCGGCCGGGCCCGACCATGGTCGAGGACCGCAAAATTGCTTGGCCCGCTGACCTTTACGTGGGCCCCGACGGCATGGGTAACTCGCCGGAGCACATCGCCAAGATCATGGGCAGCTCGATGGAAGCGCTGATTCACCACTTCAAGCTGGTTACCGAGGGCATCCGGGTCCCGGCCGGTCAGGTTTACGTGTCGGTCGAGTCGCCCCGCGGGGAGCTCGGCGTGCACATGGTCAGTGATGGTGGCACCCGCCCCTACCGCGTGCACTACCGGGACCCCTCTTTCACCAATCTGCAATCGGTCGCGGCGATGTGCGAGGGTGGCATGGTCGCCGACCTGATCACCGCGGTCGCCAGCATCGATCCGGTCATGGGCGGAGTGGACCGATGACCGTTCCGAAAGTCGGTAGCAGCAACGGAGAGCGGGTCTTCCTGCGACTCGGTCCCCCGCCCGAGGAGCCCAACCAGTTCGTGGTCGAGGGTGCGCCGCAGTCGTATCCGGCCGAGGTGCGGGCCCGGCTCGAAGTCGAGGCCAAGGAGATCATCGCCAAATACCCCAACAGCCGTTCGGCGCTGCTGCCATTGCTGCACCTGGTGCAGGGCGAGGACTCCTACCTCACCCCCGCCGGACTCGAATTCTGTTCCGAGCAACTGGGATTGACCGGTGCCGAGGTCTCCGCGGTGGCCAGCTTCTACACGATGTACCGGCGCGGACCCACCGGCGACTACCTGGTCGGCGTGTGCACCAACACGCTGTGCGCGGTGATGGGCGGCGACGCGATATTCACCGACCTCAAGCAATATTTGGGAATCGGGAACGACGAGACCACCGAAGACGGCACGGTCACCCTGCAGCACATCGAGTGCAATGCGGCCTGTGACTACGCGCCCGTGGTGATGGTCAACTGGGAGTTCTACGACAACCAGACTCCCGCGTCGGCCCGCGAACTCGTCGACTCGCTGCGGTCTGGCGAGCCGTTGTCCCCCACCCGAGGCGCCCCACTGTGCAAGTTCCGGGAAACGTCGCGCATTCTGGCCGGCCTGCCCGACCAGCGCCCCGACGAAGGCCAGGGCGGTGCCGGTGCAGCCACGCTGGCCGGACTGCGGGTGGCCAAGGAGAACGGAATGCAGGCACCCGAAGCCCCAGGGACCACCGATGACTAGCGCCCCCGCCACCCCACTGACACCGGTCATCAGCCGCTACTGGGATGACCCCGAATCGTGGTCGCTGGCGACCTACGAACGCTACGACGGCTACCGGGCCATGAAGAAGGCCCTGACCATGAAACCCGACGACGTGATCGGCACGGTCAAGGACTCCGGGCTGCGCGGCCGGGGTGGTGCCGGCTTCTCCACCGGGACCAAGTGGTCGTTCATCCCCCAGGGCGACACCGGGCCGGCGGCCAAACCGCATTATCTGGTGGTCAACGCCGATGAGTCCGAACCCGGTACGTGCAAAGACATTCCGTTGATGCTGGCGACACCGCATGTGCTCGTCGAGGGCGTCATCATCGCGTCCTATGCGATCCGGGCCAGCCATGCCTTCATCTACGTGCGTGGTGAGGTGGTGCCGGTGCTGCGTCGGCTGCAGAACGCCGTCGCCGAGGCTTACGCCGCCGGCTACCTGGGCCGCGACATCGGCGGCTCCGGCTTCAACCTGGAGCTGGTGGTGCACGCGGGTGCCGGGGCATACATCTGCGGCGAGGAGACCGCGCTGCTCGACTCGCTGGAGGGCCGCCGGGGCCAGCCGCGGCTGCGGCCGCCCTTCCCGGCCGTCGCGGGCCTCTACGGCTGCCCCACGGTGATCAACAACGTGGAGACGATCGCCAGTGTCCCGTCGATCATCCTCAACGGTGTCGACTGGTTCCGTTCCATGGGCAGCGAGAAATCGCCTGGCTTCACGCTGTATTCGTTGTCCGGGCACGTCACCAACCCCGGGCAGTACGAGGCCCCGCTGGGCATCACGCTGCGCGAGTTGCTCGACTACGCCGGCGGCGTCCGGGCCGGCCACAAGCTGAAGTTCTGGACACCGGGCGGGTCCTCCACCCCGCTGCTGACCGACGAACACCTCGATGTGCCGCTGGACTACGAGGGCGTCGGCGGCGTCGGCTCGATGCTGGGCACCAAAGCGCTCGAGATCTTCGACGAAACCACCTGTGTGGTGCGGGCGGTGCGGCGCTGGACCGAGTTCTACAAGCACGAATCGTGCGGCAAGTGCACTCCGTGCCGGGAGGGCACCTTCTGGCTGGACAAGATCTACGAGCGGCTGGAAACCGGCCGGGGCACCCGGGAAGACCTCGACAAATTGCTGGACATCTCGGACGCGATTCTCGGAAAGTCGTTCTGCGCGTTGGGTGACGGTGCCGCCAGCCCGGTGATGTCGTCGATCCAGCACTTCCGAGACGAATACATCGCCCACGTCGAATCGGGCGGCTGCCCGTTCGACCCCCGAGACTCCATGCTGACGTTGGACGGAGTGAAAGCGTGACCCAGACAGCTGACGCTGAGAACCGCTTGGCTCAGCCCGAGATGGTGTCGCTGACCATCGACGGAGTCGAGATCAGCGTTCCCAAGGGCACTTTGGTCATCCGCGCCGCCGAGTTGATGGGCATCCAGATCCCCCGGTTCTGCGACCACCCGCTGCTCGACCCGGTCGGCGCCTGCCGGCAGTGCCTGGTCGAGGTGGAGGGCCAGCGCAAGCCGCTGGCATCCTGCACCACCGTGTGCACCGACGACATGGTGGTGCGAACCCAGCTCACCTCGGCGGCCGCGGACAAGGCCCAGCACGGCGTGATGGAACTGCTGCTGATCAACCACCCGTTGGACTGCCCGATGTGCGACAAGGGCGGCGAATGCCCCCTACAGAACCAGGCAATGTCCAACGGCCGCGCCGAATCTCGCTTCACCGACCCCAAGCGCACCTTCGCCAAGCCGATCAACATCTCCTCGCAGGTACTGCTGGACCGGGAGCGTTGCATCCTTTGCGCCCGCTGCACCCGGTTCGCCAACCAAATCGCCGGCGACACGTTCATCGACATGCAGGAGCGGGGCGCGCTGCAGCAGGTCGGCATCTATGCCAACGAGCCCTTCGAGTCCTACTTCTCCGGCAACACCGTCCAGGTCTGCCCGGTAGGCGCGCTGACGGGCACCGCGTACCGATTCCGGGCCCGGCCGTTCGACCTGGTGTCCAGCCCGAGTGTGTGCGAGCACTGTGCGTCCGGATGTGCGCAGCGCACCGACCACCGCCGCGGCAAGGTGACGCGCCGACTGGCCGGTGATGACCCCGAGGTCAACGAGGAGTGGAACTGCGACAAGGGCCGGTGGGCCTTCACCTACGCGACCCAGCCGGATGTGATCACCACGCCTCTGATCCGGGACTCGGCCGGCGAGCTGGCGCCGGCGTCGTGGGCGCACGCGATCGTGGCGGCGACGCAGGGACTCGAGGCGGCCCGCGGACGCACCGGCGTGCTGGTTGGTGGCCGGGTCACCTGGGAGGACGCCTACGCTTACGCCAAGTTTGCCCGAATTGTGCTGGACACCAACGACATCGACTTCCGGGCCCGTCCCTCCTCGGCCGAGGAGGCCGATTTCCTGGCGGCACGCATTGCCGGTCGCCCGGTCAGCGTCAGCTACTCCGACCTGGAGACGGCGCCGGTCGTCCTGCTGGTCGGCTTCGAGCCGGAAGAGGAATCGCCGATCGTTTTCCTGCGGCTGCGCAAGGCCGCACGCAAGAACAACCTTCCGGTGTATGCGATCGCTCCGTTCGCAAGTCGTGGGCTGACGAAGATGTCCGGCCGGTTGCTGCAGACCGCTCCGGGTGCCGAGCCGTCCACATTGGACGGGCTGGCGACCGGGGAAATCGGGGACCTGCTCAGCACCCCGGGCGCGGTGATCATGGTCGGCGAACGCCTGGCCACGGTGCCCGGCGGCTTCTCCGCCGCGGCGAGGCTGGCCGACACCACCGGGGCACGGTTGACCTGGGTGCCGCGACGCGCCGGCGAGCGCGGTGCACTGGAAGCAGGTGCCCTGCCGGGGCTGTTGCCCGGTGGCCGTCCCGCCGCCGACGAGGCGGCTCGCTCGCAGGTCGCCGCGGCGTGGCACGTCGACGAATTGCCTACTGCGGCAGGACGTGACACGGACGGCATCCTGGCCGCGGCCATCGACGGAACGCTCGGCGCGCTGCTGGTCGGCGGCATCGAACCCGGCGACTTCGCCGATCCGGACGCGGTGCTGGCCGCGCTGGACACCGCGCCGTTCGTGGTCAGCCTCGAACTGCGGCACAGCGCTGTCACCGAGCGGGCCGACGTGGTGTTCCCGGTTGCGCCCACCACGCAGAAGTCGGGCGCTTTCGTCAACTGGGAGGGCCGCTATCGCGGCTTCGAACCCGCTTTTCATGGCACCACCCTGCAGGCCAGCCAGTCCGACCACCGCGTGCTCGACACGCTGGCCGACGAGATGGGCGTGTATCTGGGTTGCGCCTCAGTCGAATCCGCCCGCGAGGAGCTTTCGGCCTTGGGCACCTGGGACGGCAAACACCCGGCCGGCCCGACGGCCGAGGCGGCGGCGCCGGCCAAACCGGGCGCCGGTGAGGCGGTGCTGACCGGCTGGCGGTTGCTGCTGGACGCCGGTCGCGGACAGGACGGTGAACCGCACCTGGCCGGCACCGCACGCAAGCCCGAAGTGCGGTTGTCGGCGAACACCGCCGCCGAGATCGGCGCCGCCCACGGTGATCCCGTCACGGTCAGCACCGACCGCGGCTCGATCACCCTGCCGCTCAACGTCACCGATATGCCCGACCGGGTGGTGTGGTTGCCGATCAACTCGCCGGGTTCGGCGGTGCATCAAGATCTTGGCGTCATACTGGGTGCCGTCGTGAATATCGGGGTGGGTGCCAAATGAACGGCTTGACCGCTTTCGGGCACGACGCTTGGTGGCTGGTGTTGGGCAAGGCCCTGGCCATCTTCGTTTACCTGGTGCTGACGGTGCTGGTGGCGATCCTGATCGAACGAAAGTTGCTGGGCCGCATGCAACTACGTCCCGGGCCCAACCGGGCCGGGCCGAAGGGACTGCTGCAGAGTCTGGCCGACGGCGTCAAGCTGGCACTGAAAGAGAGCATCACACCCAAGGGCATCGACTGGTTCGTCTACTTCGCGGCACCGGCCATCTCGGCAATTCCCGCCTTCACCGCCTTCGCGTTCATCCCGTTCGGCCCCGAGGTTTCGGTGTTCGGCCACTGGACTCCGTTGCAGCTCACCGACCTCCCGGTCGCGGTGCTGTTCATCCTGGGTCTGTCGGCGATCGGCGTGTACGGCATCGTGCTGGGCGGTTGGGCGTCGGGATCCACCTACCCGCTGCTCGGCGGCGTGCGCTCGACCGCCCAGGTCATCTCCTATGAGGTGGCAATGGGGCTGTCGTTCGCGGCGGTGTTCCTCTACGCCGGCACCATGTCGACGTCGCAGATCGTGGCCGCGCAGGACCGCGTCTGGTACATCTTCCTGCTGCTGCCGTCCTTCTTGACGTACCTGATCTCCATGGTCGGTGAGACCAACCGGGCGCCGTTCGACCTGCCCGAAGCTGAGGGCGAGTTGGTGGCCGGCTTCCACACCGAGTACTCGTCGCTGAAGTTCGCCATCTTCATGCTCGCCGAATACGTGAACATGACCACGGTTTCGGCGCTGGCGGCCACGATGTTCCTGGGCGGTTGGCACGCCCCGTGGCCGCTGAACCTGTGGGACGGCGCCAACAGCGGTTGGTGGCCCGTGCTGTGGTTCACCGGCAAGGTGTGGATGTTCCTGTTCATCTACTTCTGGCTGCGGGCCACGCTCCCCCGTTTCCGCTACGACCAGTTCATGGCGCTGGGCTGGAAGCTGCTGATCCCGGTTTCGTTGGCGTGGATCATGATCGCGGGCACCGTGCGCTGGCTGCGCAACCAGGGCTACCCCCACTGGACCACGGTGCTGGTGATTTGCAGCCTGGTGGTGGCGGTCGTGCTGATCGCGACGCTGCGCAAACCGTTCAGTGTGCCCAAACGCCAGAAACAGCGTGTCGAAAAGCCCGTCGGCGCAAGCGATCCGCAACCGGCATTCCCGACACCACCGCTGCCGATGAAGACCCTCGAACGGCCCGTTGGTGCGAGCAAGGAGAAGGCACGTGGCTAAATTCCTGGACCCCATCGCCGGATTCGGCGTCACGTTCGGTTCGATGTTCAAGAAGACCATCACCGAGGAGTATCCGGAGAAGCCCGGCCCGGTGGCGCCCCGCTACCACGGCCGCCATCAGCTGAACCGCTATCCCGACGGGCTGGAAAAGTGCATCGGCTGCGAGCTGTGCGCCTGGTCCTGCCCCGCCGACGCGATCTACGTCGAGGGCGCCGACAACACCGAGGAAGCGCGGTACTCGCCGGGTGAACGCTACGGCCGGGTTTACCAGATCAACTACCTGCGCTGCATCGGTTGCGGCCTGTGCATCGAAGCCTGCCCCACCCGCGCCCTGACGATGACCAACGACTACGAACTGGCCGACGACAACCGCGCCGACCTGATCTACGAGAAGGATCGGTTGCTGGCGCCGCTGGAGCCGGGGATGACGGAACCGCCGCACCCCAGGGCCGAAGGTGCCACCGACAAGGATTACTACCTGGGCAACGTCACCGCTGACGGGGTGCGGCAAAGTCAGGAAGCCGGGGACCCCCGGTGAGCGTGATACTCGCCTCCAATCTGGCTCCGGAGCTCATCACCCGTACCTCCACCGGTGAAGCGGTGATGTTCTGGGTGCTCGGCGCGTTGGCGTTGGTCGGAGCGTTGGGCGTGGTGCTGGCCGTCAACGCCGTCTACTCGGCGATGTACCTGGCCATGACGATGCTGATCCTGGCGGTCTTCTACATCGCCCAGGACGCACTTTTCCTCGGTGTCGTTCAAGTCGTGGTCTATACCGGCGCGGTGATGATGCTGTTCCTGTTCGTGCTGATGCTGATCGGCGTGGACTCGGCGGAATCGCTGAAGGAGACGCTGCGCGGACAACGGGTCGCCGGAGTGGTGACCGGCGTCGGCTTCGGCATTCTGCTGATCGGCGGGATCGGTAACGTCGCGACAGCGGGCTTCCACGGGCTGGACGGCGCCAACGCCGGCGGCAACGTGGAAGGCCTTGCCGCGCTGATCTTCACGCGCTACTTGTGGGCCTTCGAGCTGACCAGCGCGTTGCTGATCACCGCCGCGGTCGGCGCGATGATCCTGGCGCACCGGGAGCGGTTCGAGCGGCGCAAGACCCAGCGCGAACTTTCCCAGGAACGCTTCCGTCCCGGCGGGCACCCCACCCCGCTGCCCAGCCCGGGTGTCTATGCGCGCCACAACGCCGTCGACGTCGCCGCTCTGCTGCCCGACGGTTCGTACTCCGAACTGTCGGTTTCGCGCATCCTGCGCACCCGCGGCGCCGACGGCCTCGAGACACCGTCGCCCGAATCGGTCAAGGGAGGTGCGTCATGAATCCGGCCAACTACCTTTATCTTTCGGCATTACTGTTCACCATCGGAGCGGCCGGCGTGCTGCTGCGGCGCAACGCGATTGTCATGTTCATGTGTGTGGAGCTGATGCTCAACGCGGTGAACCTGGCGTTCGTCACGTTCGCCCGCCTACACGGCAAGCTGGACGGGCAAATGATCGCGTTCTTCACGATGGTGGTCGCCGCCTGCGAGGTAGTGATCGGCCTGGCGATCATCATGACGATTTTCCGTACCCGCAAATCGGCGTCGGTCGACGACGCGAATCTACTCAAAGGCTGAGAACGCCAAGATGATTCATTACACCTGGCTGCTCGTGGCACTGCCACTGGCGGGGGCCGCAATCCTGCTGTTCGGCGGTCGACGCACCGAGGCGTGGGGTCATTGGCTGGGTACCCTGGCCGCCCTGTCGGCCTTCGGCGTGGGCGTGACGCTGCTGACCGATCTGTTGAGCCGGCCTGCCGAGGACCGCACCATCAGCCAGACGGTGTTCAGCTGGATACCGGTCGGCGGCTTGCAGGTCGACTTCGGCCTGCAAATCGACCAGCTGTCCATGTGTTTCGTGCTGCTGATCTCCGGCGTCGGGTCGTTGATCCACATCTATTCGATCGCCTACATGGCCGAGGACGAAGACCGCCGTAGGTTTTTCGGCTACCTCAACCTGTTCCTGGCCTCGATGCTGCTGCTGGTGGTTGCGGACAACTATGTGCTGCTCTACGTCGGCTGGGAGGGCGTCGGCCTGGCGTCCTACCTGCTGATCGGGTTCTGGTACCACAAGCCCTCGGCCGCCACCGCGGCCAAGAAGGCTTTCGTGATGAACCGGGTCGGGGACGCCGGATTGGCGTTGGCGATGTTCCTGATGTTCAGCACGTTCGGCACGGTGTCCTACAGCGGGGTGTTCGCCGGTGCGCCGGCCGCCAGTCAGTCCGTGCTGAACGTGACGGGGTTGCTGTTGCTGCTGGGCGCTTGCGCCAAGTCGGCCCAGGTGCCGCTGCAGGCCTGGTTGGGTGACGCGATGGAAGGCCCCACCCCGGTGTCGGCGCTGATCCACGCGGCGACCATGGTGACCGCGGGTGTCTACCTGATCGTGCGGTCCAACCCGCTGTACAACCTGGCCCCGGACGCGCAACTGGGCGTGGTGATCGTCGGCGCCGTCACGTTGATGCTCGGGGCTTTCATCGGCTGCGCCAAGGACGACATCAAGCGCGCACTGGCCGCATCCACCATGAGCCAGATCGGCTACATGGTGCTGGCCGCGGGCCTGGGCCCGGCCGGCTACGCCTTCGCGATCATGCACCTGCTCACCCACGGCTTCTTCAAGGCCGGCCTGTTCCTCGGGTCCGGGTCGATCATCCACGCCATGCACGAGGAACAGGACATGCGTCGTTACGGTGGCCTGCGCGCGGCGCTGCCCATCACGTTCGTAACGTTCGGCTTGGGATACCTGGCGATCATCGGCGTCCCGCCGTTCGCCGGCTTCTTCTCCAAGGACGCGATCATCGAGGCGGCGCTGGGGTCCGGCGGCATCCGCGGTTACATCCTCGGCGGGGCGGCACTGTTGGGCGCGGGCATCACCGCGTTCTACATGACGCGGGTGATGCTGATGACGTTCTTCGGTAAGAAGCGTTGGGCCCCAGGACAGCATCCGCACGAGGCCCCCGCCCTGATGGCGTGGCCGATGATCCTGCTCGCAGTCGGGTCGGTGTTCTCCGGAGGTCTGTTCGCGATCGGCGGCACGCTGCAGCACTGGCTGGAACCGGTGGTCGGCGCGCATGAGGAAGCGGCCCATGCCGTGCCGGCCTGGGTCAGTACGTCACTCGCGCTTGGTGTGGTGGTCGTCGGTATCGCGGTGGCCTACCGGATGTATGGCGGCAAGGCCGAAATCCCGCGGGTGGCACCGTCTCAGGTATCGGTGCTCACGGCGGCCGCACGCGCCGACGGTTACGGCGACGCCTTCAACGAGGAGGTTTTCATGCGCCCCGGTGCGCAGCTGACGTACACGCTGGTCGGTGTCGACAACGCCGGCGTGGACGGCTCCGTCAACGCGCTCGCGGCTCTGGTGAGCCGGACCTCGAATCGGTTGCGAGGCATGCAAACCGGCTTCGCTCGCAATTACGCGTTGTCCATGCTGGTGGGTGCCGCTGTGGTGGCCGGTGCGCTGTTGGCGGTGAACCTGTGGTGACCGGCATCCCGTGGCTGACCGTCCTGTGGCTGGTGCCGCTGGCGGGATCGGTCTTGATCATTCTGCTGCCGCCGGGACTGCGCCAGGCAGTCAAATGGACCGGGGTGATGGTGAGCATCCTGACCCTGGCGGTGTCCCTGGTAGTCGCCGCCGGGTTCAAGCCGGGCGGGGACACTTACCAGTTCACCGAGAAGCATTCCTGGATCCCGTCTTTCGGCGCCGGATACACCCTCGGTGTGGACGGCATCGGCCTGATCCTGGTGCTGCTGACCACGGTGCTGATACCGCTGCTGCTGGTGGCCGGCTGGAACGACGGCGGGGATGCCGATGGCTCGTCAGGACGTGTGGGCCGCCCGCGCGGAGTGCACGCCTATGTGGCGCTGACGCTGGCGATCGAGTCGATGGTGCTGATCTCGGTGGTCGCCCTGGACGTGCTGCTGTTCTATGTCTTCTTCGAGGCGATGTTGATCCCGATGTACTTCCTGATCGGTGGGTTCGGTCAAGGCAGCGAGCGGTCGCGGGCGGCGGTGAAGTTCCTGCTGTACAACCTGTTCGGCGGTCTGATCATGCTGGCCGCGGTGATCGGCCTGTATGTGGTGACCACCCAGCACGGCGGGGGCACCTTCGATTTCGTCCGAATCGTGGAAGAGGTGCGCGCGGGACGCTACCGCGACGTGGACCCCGCGGTACTCAAGGCGCTGTTCCTGGGCTTCATGTTCGCCTTCGCGGTCAAGGCGCCGCTGTGGCCGTTCCACCGGTGGCTGCCCGACGCCTGCGTGGAGGCCACCCCAGCCACGGCGGTACTGATCACCGCTGTGATGGACAAAGTCGGCACGTTCGGCATGCTGCGCTACTGCCTGCAGCTGTTCCCCGACGCCTCAACGTATTTCCGGCCGGTGATCGTCACGCTGGCCATTATCGGGGTGATCTACGGTGCGATCGTCGCGATTGGTCAGACCGACATGATGCGCCTGATCGCCTACACCTCGATTTCGCACTTCGGGTTCATCATCGCCGGCATCTTCGTGATGACCACGCAGGGCCAGAGCGGTTCAACGCTGTACATGCTCAACCACGGCATCTCTACGGCCGCGGTGTTCCTGATCGCGGGCTTCCTGGTCTCACGTCGCGGCAGCCGGTTGATCGCTGACTACGGCGGCGTGCAGAAGGTCGCCCCAATCCTGGCCGGCACCTTCCTGGTGTCCTGTATGGCCACCCTGTCGCTACCCGGCCTCGCGCCCTTCGTCAGCGAATTCCTGGTGCTGCTGGGTACTTTCAACCGCTACTGGCTGGCGGCAGCCTGTGGGGTTACGGCCCTGGTGCTCGCCGCCATTTACATGCTCTGGCTCTACCAGCGGGTGATGACCGGCCCGGTGGCCAAGGACAACGAGAAGATCCGCGACCTGGTGCCGCGGGAAATGATCGTTGTTGCCCCGCTGATCGCACTGCTGCTGGTGCTCGGTGTTTATCCGAAGCCGGTGCTCGACCGGATCAATCCGTCGGTCGAACACACCATGAGCACCATCCGCCAGCAGGATCCCGCGCCGACAGTGCCCATAGGCGTGCGCCCGACAACGGCCGAAGGACCGCACCGATGATTGACAAACCCAACGTCGAGTACTTCCTGCTCTCCCCGATGTTCATTGTGTTCGGCGTAGCAGTGATCGGTGTGCTGGCCGAAGCGTTTCTGCCCCGCCGACTGCGCTACGGCGTGCAGGTCGGCCTCACCCTCGCCGGCTTTGTGGCGGCATTCGCCGCGGTGATCGTGGTGGCCAAGTCCGTTCCCGCCGCCGGTCAAGCCACCGTGCTCGGAGCGATCGCCGTGGACCGGCCTGCGCTGTTCCTACAGGGCACCGTGTTGCTGGTCGCCGTACTCGGAACGATCTTCATCGCCGAGCGTCGACACGTGGTCAGCAAAACGAAGGTGTTCGCGGGGCTGGATTCCTTTACGCCGCAAGCCTCTTCGACACCGGGCAGTGACATTGAGCGCGACGCCGAGCGCGTGGGTGCCGCCCAGACGGAACTCTTTCCGCTGCTGACACTTTCGGTCGGCGGCATGCTGGTGTTCCCCGCCTCCAATGACTTGTTGACGATGTTCGTGGCGCTGGAAGTCCTCTCCCTGCCGCTGTACCTGATGTGTGGCTTGGCCCGACACCGCCGGTTGCTGTCGCAGGAGGCAGCGCTGAAGTACTTCCTGCTGGGCGCGTTCTCGTCCGCGTTCTTCCTCTACGGTGTCGCGCTGCTCTACGGCGCGACCGGCACGCTGACTCTGCACTCCATCCGGGAGGCGCTGGCCGCGCAGAGTGACCGGTCCATGGCGCTGGTTGGAGTCGCACTGCTGGCGGTCGGCCTGCTGTTCAAGGTCGGTGCTGTCCCGTTCCATTCGTGGATTCCCGACGTGTACCAGGGGGCGCCCACCCCGATCACCGGGTTCATGGCTGCGGCCACCAAGGTGGCGGCATTCGGGGCGCTGGTGCGCGTCGTCTACGTGGCGTTGCCGCCGTTGCACGGCGACTGGCGCCCGGTGCTGTGGGGCATCTCGATCCTGACCATGACGGTAGGAACCATCACCGCGGTGAACCAGACCGATGTGAAACGGATGCTGGCCTATTCGTCGGTGGCGCACGTGGGCTTCATCCTCACCGGCGTGATCGCCGACAACTCGGCGGGCCTGTCGGCGACGTTGTTCTACTTGGTGGCTTACAGTTTCAGCACGGTCGGCGCGTTCGCGATTGTCGGTCTTATCCGCAATGCAGACGGGGTCGAAGACGCGTCGCTGGCCAACTGGGCCGGCCTGGGCCAGCGCAGTCCGATTGTGGGCGTGATGCTTTCGATGTTCCTGCTGGCGTTTGCGGGTATCCCGCTGACGAGTGGTTTCATCGCCAAATTTTCGGTGTTCAAGGCCGCCGCCGAAGGCGGTGCGGTGCCGCTGGTGATCATCGGTGTGATTTCCAGCGCGGTCGCGGCTTACTTCTACGTGCGGGTCATCGTGCTGATGTTCTTCACCGAGGGCACCGACGCCACCCCCCAGGTGGTGGCCCCCGGCGTGCTGAGCAAGGCGGCAATCGCGGTGTGCGCCTTGGTGACCGTGGTGTTGGGTATCGTGCCGCAGCCGGTGCTGGACCTGGCTGACCACGCGGCACAGTTACTGCAGCACTGACCGTCAGGGCTGGAACCGTCAGGGCTGGAACCCTCAGGGCTGACCGAAGAAGCCGGCCTGGTTGTCCCCCTGGTTGCCCACGCCGGAGCTGTTGTCGCCGGAGTTGGCGAAGCCGGAGCTGTTGGTGCCGGAGTTGCCGACGCCGGAGTTGTTGCTACCCGACAGGTTGATACCGACGTTGTCGGTACCTCTGTTCGCGAACCCCGTATTGAATCCGGTGCCCGCATTGTAGAAACCGACTTGCGCCTCCCCGCTGTTCATCACACCCGAGTTGGGCAGAGCACCGGTGTTGACGTTCTGGAACCCGGACTGATTGTCACCGGTGTTGAAGAAACCGGAAACGCCCGTGCCGGTGTTTCCGAACCCAGACGTTGTTCCCGGTTGGTTGACCGCGCTGCCCACCGCGGTGTTCACGTCACCGGCATTGAACAGGCCGGTGTTGAGATTGCCGGCGTTGCCGAAGCCGGTGTTCAGGCTGCCAGAGTGGAACGAACCCGTGTTGGCGCCCCCGCCAAGCACCCCGTTGCCGCCCGCGTTGAAATCCCCGGTGTTATTGAGGCCCGAATTTCCACTGCCCGCGTTGAAATCACCGCCGTTGCCGATCCCTACGTTCGAGAAACCGCCGTTGCCGATGCCGACGTTCTGGCTACCGCCGTTGCCGAGGCCGGTGTTGTGAGCGCCGCCGTTCCAGAACCCGGTGTTGACGTCGCCGGCGTTGCCGAACCCGGTGTTGCCGTTGCCGGAGTTGAAGAATCCGACGTTGCCGTCGCCGGAGTTGAAGAAGCCGATGTTGTTGCTCCCCGAGTTCCCGAAGCCCAGATTTCCGATTCCGCTGTTCAGCGCGCCGATTCCGACCTGGTTGTCACCGGTGAGTCCGAAGCCGATGTTGTTGTTGCCGTTGTTGCCGAAGCCGAAGTTGAAACTGCCGTTGTTTCCGAACCCGACGTTGGACACGCCTGAATTTCCGCTGCCGAGGTTGAAGTTGCCGATATTGCCGTTTCCGAAGTTCCCGAAACCGAAGTTACCGCTACCCAGATTGTTGCTGCCGGAGCGGTTTCCGAAGCCGAAGTTGCCGTCGCCGAAGGTGTTGCCGCTGCCGAAGTTGAGCGCGCCGAGGTTGTTTCCGCTACCGAAGTTTGTGTGGCCGATATTGCCGCTGCCCAGGTTGTAGGACCCGAAGTTTCCGCTGCCCAGGTTGAGGTTGCCGATGTTGCCGCCACCGAGGTTTACGTTGCCGAGGTTGCCGATGCCCAGGTTGAGGTCGCCGATGTTGCCAGCACCCAAATTCCAGTTGCCGAGGTTGCCAAGGCCGGTGTTGACGCCGGGCAGCGCGAAGACCGCTCCCGGCGCTGCCAATGCCGCGACCGCCGGCGCCAACGGACCAAGGTCGAGCAGGAAGGCCGGCGCGCTGGCGCGGCCGAATATCCCGGCTTGGTTGTCGCCTTCGTTGAAGGCTCCGGCGCTTTGGTTGCCGGAGTTGCCGATTCCGGTGCTGAAATTGCCTGAGTTCGAAATGCCCACGCTGTTGTCGCCGGTGTTGAACCAACCGACACTCTGGCCGGTGTTACCGATGCCAGTGGCAAAGGCAGCTGAATTGCCAAAGCCGCTCGTGAAGGATTCCGAGTTATTGAAACCAGAAATTCCGCCGAGGCCGACCATACCGGCGTCATTCTGGAAACCAGAGGAGAAATCAGCGGAGTTGTTGAAGCCCGAGCTACCGGTGCCGGTGTTGCCGAAGCCGGAAGATGTGACACCTGGTGGAGTGATTGAGCTACCGATTGCGGTGTTCAGATTGCCGGAGTTGAGCAGACCGGTATTGGTGTTGCCAGCGTTTCCGTACCCGGTGTTGGTCTCGCCGGCGTTCGACAGGCCGGTGTTGAAGTCGCCGGAATTCACCCAGCCGGTGTTGAAGCCCCCGCTGTTTCCCGAGCCCATGTTGCTAGAGCCGGAATTACCGGAACCCATATTCCCCGATCCCGCGTTGCCCAGCCCAAAATTCGCAAAGCCCGAGTTTCCGGCGCCCGTCGCGAAGTCACCCGCATTCCAGAAGCCGGTGCCGGTGGTGCCCGAGTTGCTGAAGCCGAAGCTTCCGTTGCCCGAATTGAAGAAGCCGAAGTTGCCATCACCGGAGTTGAAGAAGCCGATGTTGTTGTTCCCCGAATTCCCGAAGCCGAGGTTGCCCACCCCCGAGTTCAGTAGCCCGATCCCCACCTGATTGTCACCGGTGAGACCGAAGCCGATGTTGTTGTTGCCGTTGTTCCCGAACCCGAAGTTCAAAGTGCCGTTGTTGCCGAAGCCGATGTTGTTGAAGCCGAGGTTGCCGCTGCCCAGGTTGAAGCTGCCTCGGTTGTCCGAGCCGTAGTTGGTATCGCCGAAGTTGCCGCCACCGAAGTTGCCGTCGCCAAAGTTGCCGAAGCCGAAGTTGCCGTTGCCATTGTTGCCGAAGCCGAAGTTCAACCGACCGAGGTTACCCAGGCCTAGGTTGGTGAAGCCTGTATTCCCGAAACCCAGGTTGTAGGACCCGAAATTGCCGCTGCCGAAGTTGAGGTTACCCGTGTTTCCGCCACCGAGATTCACGCTGCCGAAGTTGCCGCTGCCCAGGTTGTAATCACCGAGGTTGCCCCCACCCAGGTTCCAGATGCCGTTGTTCCCCAGGCTCGTGTTGATGCCCGGGAGCACCGAAGCCGCTACGGCAGCGGCCGGAGCGGCAAGCACCGCGACCTGACTCAACCCCGGCAGAGCCGCCAATGTGGTCCCCCACGACGACAGAGCCGCCACCGCGGCGGACGCCCCGCCGTGGTACCCCACCAACGCCGCTACATCGGCCGCCCAGAACTCTTCATAGATGCTTTCCGCCGCCGCGATCGCCGGCGCGTTCTGACCGAACAGATTGGATAACACCAGCTGCACGAACGCATTTCGATTCGCGGCCACCGCCAGCGGGTGCACCGTCGCTGTCCGCGCCGCCTCGAACAACCTTGCCACCGCGTTGGCCGACCCCGATGCCGTGGCGGCTCGGGCGGCTGCCGCGCTCAACCATGCCGCATAGGGTGCGGCCGCCGCTGCCATCGCCTCGGCGGCGGCGCCCTGCCAAGCCTGCCCCGCCAACCCCGACGTCACCGCGGCAAACGACTGAGCGGCGGACGTCAACTCCTCGGCCAGACCGTCCCATGCCGCCGCGGCCGCCAGCATTGGTCCCGAACCGGCTCCGGCAAACATGCGCAGGGAATTGATCTCGGGCGGCAATCCGAAGAAACTCATCTGGCCATCCCCTTCCGGCGAGTCGCTCCACGCCCACGATGAAGGGCTCCCGCAAACCGCCTCAGGCGGGACTGTATGACGTAACACGCGCAATTTGTAGCGAATGAACCGAACTCATGTGAATTTGTTACGAGCCCACCGCGCCAAATTCAATTCAGGAAGGGCCGGGCGGTGAGCGCATAAATTCCCAATACCCCGAGCGGCGCTATCAACGGCAGCCACGGCACTTGCAGCGGAAAGGACGTAGCGACCAGCCCCGCTGCAGTAAAACCAACGGCACCAATGATTGTCGGCCAGCTTCCCGCATCGACCGCGCTGACGGCATGCCGACAGACCAAATACGCCGTCGCGAACAGACCCGACAGTGCCGCAATCCCCTGCGAAGGTTCCGAGAGCAGGATCAGCACCACCGACAGCAGCACGGCAACCGTCGCGCCAGGTCGGAATATCATCCCCGCTTCCACCGCAAGCACCGCGGCGCCGGCAACTGCCAGAGCCGCGCCATGGGATCCGACGGCAGCCGTCCCGACCGTGAGCAAGCCGAGCATTGCCGCGAAGACCCCGTTACCCGATTGCGCAAACACCTCAGCCGCCACCCCGCAACTGCCCACGGACCCGACGGCGGCGATCGGGCAATGCCCCCATCGACTGCTCGAGCGAGCGGTCCGATGGCCAGGCCAGCACGTCCACGCCGATGGAGGTCATGTCTCGATACATCGCGGAGCGCTGCAACGCCCACATTCGCCCAACCAGCGGGTCGTGTTCGCCCTCGAACGGCGAAGTGTCCAGTACGTCGACCGCGACCACGACGTGGCCGCGCTTACGTAAGTCGATGAGCGCCAACGCGAATTCGGTATCGAGCAGCGTCGAGAAGGCGATGACGATCGCCCCCGCCGGGACCGCGGCCCGTGGCGCGAGTGTTCCGGTGGTTTTCTCATATCCTTCGCCCGCACCCAGCACGGTGTCCAGCACGCGGTAGAACTGACGCTGGCCGATATCGGCGCCCAGCCAGCGTGGCCGGCCTCCGCCCAACGCGACGATCCCGGCACGGTCACCATTGCGCAGCGCGGTCTGCACCACCTGCGCCGCCCCCCGCACCACACGTTCGGTGGCCTGGGTCGCCGGCCCCGCCGGCTGTCGATAGGTGTCGATCAGCACCACCACGTCGGCGGCCCGGTCGGTCAGCCGCTGCGTCACGTGCAACCGGCCACGGCGCGCACTGACCGCCCAATTCACTGCGCGCAGTTGGTCGCCCGGAATGTACGGGCGGATGTCGGCGTATTCGACGCCGGGACCCACGTGCCGGGTGAGGTGGGCGCCCAACCGGTCGAGCAACTCGGTTCGTGGAATCGAGGTTGCCTGCGGTGGTGTCAGTGGAAAGACTATGACGTCGGCGGTGTCGACGGTCCCGGTGCCCCGCACCAGGCCGCCGCGCGCGAGGAGGTCGACACCCACCCGGATCGGATACCGTCCCCACCTTTTAGCCACGGCGGCAACTGTTTTCGCGTGCCTACTTGGTGAGTCCAGCACCTCCACTTCCATGCCGCCGACCGATGACACCGTCAGATCCATCGCGTCCGAACCGGATTCCGTGGTGGCCCACACCGATATTCGCGCTTGCTCGTCTTCGAAGCATCGCTGCGAATCCGGCTCGGCATGCACTTGAACCGTGGGGACCGGTAGCTGCCAATTCAGTGAGCACAGCACACCGAGCAGCGGGGCCGCGAAAGCAATCAGCTGCCAACGTCCACCGATGACGGCAGCCACCAGCGCGACCCCGGCACAGGTCGCGATCGACAACGTCAATTGTGATGCACGCCAATGAAACTCGACGTCACGAGTTTGGATCATGCCGGGCTGTTCTTCTCGTTGGCGCGGGGCACGGGCAAGCGCCGCAACAGTTCCCCGACCACGTCCGCGCCCTGGATCTTGCGGACCCACATCTCCGGTCGCAGCGTGATCCGGTGTGCGACCGCAGGGGTGGCGAGCGCTTTGACGTCTTCCGGGATCACGTAATCGCGACCAAGCAGCAGGGCGCGGGCACGGGCGAGCTGAACCAGATCGAGCTCGGCGCGCGGGCTGGCGCCGACGGCGACCTGGGGATGATGCCGGGTCGCCGTGGCCAGCGAAACGACGTAGTGCAGGACGTCTTCATGCACCGATACCTGCTCGACGGATTCACGCATCGCCAGCAGGTCGTGCGCGTCGACGACCTGGTTGACGGTCGGTTCGGCGGACCCGCGTTCCAGACGGCGCCGTAGCATCGCGGTCTCGTCTTCCTCGGACAGGTAGCGCAGCTCCAGGCGGATCGAGAACCTGTCGAGTTGCGCCTCCGGCAGCGGATAAGTGCCTTCGTACTCGATCGGGTTGTCAGTGGCCAGCACGATGAATGGCGTTGGCAGTTTGTGGGTGTGGCCATCGATGCTGACCTGTCCCTCGGCCATCGCCTCCAGCAGCGCCGCCTGAGTCTTGGGCGGCGTCCGGTTGATTTCGTCGGCGAGCAGCAGGTTGGTGAAGATCGGCCCGCGCCGGAACTCGAAGCGTCCCGACTGCATGTCGTAAATGGTCGAGCCCAATAGATCGGCCGGCAGCAGGTCCGGGGTGAACTGCACCCGGGTGAATTCCAGTCCCAATGCGGCGGCGAAGGAACGCGCGATCAACGTCTTGCCGAGTCCGGGCAGATCCTCAATCAGCACGTGACCACGGGCCAGGACTGCTGTGAGGATCAACGTAAGGGCCGCGCGCTTGCCGACGACGACGCGTTCGATTTCGTCGAGCACCGCCTCGCACTGGGCAGTGGTTTCTTCAACTGACCTAGCGGCCGGCGTTGTCATACCTGCTCCAACCTTCGCAGAATCTCCTCGAGCGCCGCCCGACCGGGCCCCGGCTGGTCGGCAGCCGCATACCCCACGTTATTCGGGTTAACCCATTCCCAAAGTTCGGGTCCGAACAGCATCTCTCCGGTGGCACGGAATGCGGCCGGATCTTTTGCCTGCCGTTGGCCCGTGGTGAGTTCGAAGCGTCGCGCCAGCATCGGGCGCAGGTGACGGTCCCAGTCCGCGCGAGTGGAATCCGACCACCGGATCGTTGTCTCGGTGCTGGCCAACCAGCGACGCAACGAGTCGGCGAGATCGTCGGAGTCCGGTTCGGCCGCCGGCTCGTTCGGGTGACCCAACGCGCGGCGGATGTTGAGCAGCACCAACGTCAGACCGACGCCGGCGGCAAGCAGCACAAACCGGCGATCCTGCGCCACCAGCAGCAGCAGCTCCGTTCCGATGATCAGCAGAATGCCCAGGGCCAGTAGCCTTTTCATACCGCCTCACTCGAGCGCGGCACGATCTCGTCGAGCACCAGCTCGAGCACCCGCACGGCGGTCTCGCGGTGCCCCTCGTTCATCACATGGGGACTGAACCGGGCTTCCTCGAACAGGTTCACCAATTCGACGGCGGTGTCGGCGCGCAGTGCACGATGTGCGACCGCCCTGGCCAGTACCTCGGTGGGAGTGTCGGCTTCCTGCGGGACGGCACCGGGGACATTGGCCAGCTCGCGCTCCATAGCGGCATAGCATGCGATGATCGCCTCGCGCGGTTGGCGGCTCAGGTCGGCCATCTCGGCCAAGCCCACTTCGGCTGCGCGCACCAGCGATTCGGACGCCGCTTCCGGCACCGGGGGGTCTCTTCGATTGACGGCTGGGGGCGCGGACGCAGTCGGTTGCCGACGGCGACGGGAAGCAATGACTCCGCCGGCGAACAACATCAGCAACACGGGTATGAACGCCAGCAGGGCACCCAACGTGTCCCCGTTGTTGTTGCGGTGTGACGGCTGTTTTGGTGGCGGGCCGTCGCGAGGTACCGCCGGCGGGGCCGGCGTCGAACTTTGTTGAGGAACATCAAGATTGACTTCAGGCGGGGTCCACAGGCGGGACAACAGAAGTGCGATGGCCAGCCAGGCCACGATTACTGCGAGTGCGATCAGCACGACGCGCCAGCTCGCTCGTTCGCCGCTGCCACGTCCCAGCAATTCCGAGAGGTTGCCCGAGCTCGGCGCCACCGCGCGCGGGTCGCGGAAGCGAGCGATGAGGGAGAACGCCAGCAGTCCCACTGTTGCGGCAATTGCCGCGACGAGGAACATCAGCGGAGCGCGGTTTCCGCCGTCGTCAGCAAGCCGCGCGTCGTGCTGCGGCGGTAGGTACCCGCGCAGAGCGGCGGCGGCCACGATCAGCAGGACGAGCACGGCGACCACGCGGCCCGTCGGCTTGTCGAACATCAGCGGAAGGCCACCAAATGCCTCATAGGTGCCTCATAGCCGAAGGCTAGCGGCGCGCGCCCGCCCCGGTCCAGTAACGCTGGCGACTCGTCCCCGTGGCGGTGTATTATCGAACATATGTTCGAACTAGCGGAACTTGCGTCGATCTCCCCGGTGGCGGGCGAAGCCGAACTGGTCGCCCGGATCACTGCGTTGGAGCAGGTCAAAAGCGCGGCGGCGGCGGGTCAGGCCCGCGCGGCGGCGGCACTGGCCACCGCCCGGCGAGCCGCCGAAACCGCGGCCGGGGTGCCGGCGTCCAAACGCTGCCGTGGTCTGGCCAGCGAGATCGCCCTGGCCCGGCGCGATGCTCCGGTCCGCGGGGGCCAGCACCTGGGCCTGGCCAATGCGCTTGTCCACGAAATGCCGTACACGCTGGCCGCCCTGGAATGTGGAGCGCTCTCCGAATGGCGGGCCACCCTGATCGTGCGCGAATCGGCCTGCCTGGACGCCGAAGACCGCCGCGCCCTGGACCGCGAGATGTGCGCCGACCTCGACAAGCTCACGGGCAAGGGCGACAAACGCCTGACGGCCGAAGCCAAAGCCATCGCTTACCGGCGCGACCCGCACGCAGTGGTCGATCGTGCCGCCAAGGCTCCGCAGGACCGCACCGTGACCATCCGGCCCGCCCCCGACACCATGAGCTGGGTGTCGGTTCTGCTGCCAGTCGCGCAGGGCGTAGGGGTGTACGCCACGCTGCGGCGCATCGCCGACACCACCTTTGATGGCCGGTCCCGCGGCCAGGTCATGGCGGACACCGTCGTCGAGCGAATCACCGGCTGTCCCGCCGACGCGGCCGCCCCCGTCGCGGTCAGCGTGGTGATCTCCGATACCGCTCTGCTCGGCCAGGACACCAGCCCCGCCCTGCTCGACGGCTACGGACCCATCCCCGCCGAAGTGGCCCGGACCATGATCGACAACGCTCTGACCGATCGACGCTCCCGGGCGAGCCTGCGCCGCCTCTATGCCCGGCCCGGCACTGGGGCCCTGGTCGCCATGGAATCCCGCAGCCGCACCTTCCCCCGCGGCCTCGCCCGGTTCATCGGGTTACGCGACCAAACCTGCCGCACTCCCTATTGCGACGCCCCCATCCGCCACCGCGACCACGCCCAACCCTGGCGGCGCGGCGGCAAGACCAGCGCCGACAACGGCCAGGGGCAATGCGAACTGTGCAACTACACCAAAGAAGCGCCTGGCTGGCAGGTCACTACCGGCACCAGCGAGGGCCGCCACAGCGCGCAGTACACCACCCCCACCGGCGCCCACTATCGGTCGACGGCCCCACCCGTGCCCGGCCACCCCAGAGTCGATATCAGCGAAGTCGAAACCGGCATCGCGATCACGCTGATCAACCGTCACGCCGCCTGATCAGAGGCTGAACGGTGTGAAGGTGCCATCGAGCACCTGCAGGTGCCCGATAGTGCGCCCGGTCACCACGGCGGGGTCCACCCGCGTGAGTTGCACTGCCGCTTGGGCGAATTCAACGGCCGAGCTGACTTCGTCGAAGCTGCGCGCGTAGTAGGACAACCCCGGCGTCATGATCGCCTTGGACGGCGCAAGCGCGTTCACTGCGATGTTGTACTCCGCGAGATCGTATGCGGCGCATTGGGTCAGATGCTCGAGCGCGGCCTTGGAGCCTCCGTAGCCGGGCAGCACGCCGGCGCTTCGGTCCGGATAGGGCCCGTCGCCGGGCAGACGCGATGCGACCGAAGTGATGTTGATGATCGAGCCGCCGCCCGCGGTGATCATGTCAGGGCTGACGAGCTGCATGAGTTCGTAGGCGGCGAAGATCGAGATCTCGAAATGCCGGCGGTAGGCGGACAGCGGTGTGCTGACGAAGCCGGGCCAACCTGGTTTCGACTTGGGCGTCGCAGGCTTGGGACGCGGCTGCGCGCCAGGACGCCCGGGTGCGGTGAAGGCGGCATTATTGATCAGTATCGTGATGGGGCCCAACATGTCTCGCGCGGTATCTACCAGCCGGACTATGTCGTCGCGCTCGGTCAGATCGGCCCGCACGGCCACCGCCCGTCCGCCCGCCGCCTCGATGTCGGCAACAGTCTCGCCGATAGTGCCGGGCAGCCGGTCATCCCAGACCGCTTCCGTACGGCCCGCCACGGCCACTGCTACACCCTCGGACGCCAATGCCAGCGCGATCGCCCGTCCCAGCCCGCGGCTGGCGCCGGTGACGATCGCCGCCGTCATCGAGTGACCCCGTGCACGATGATGGCGGTGGTCTGCTGCACCCAGGCATCGTCGAGTTTGCGGTCCGGGTACAGCAGCATGCGCAGCATCGTGGCTCCTCCAATCAATTCGATCAACCGGTCCGGGTCGACATCGGGATGCGCCTCCCCTCGCTCCACGGCTTCTGCCAGTCGCATTCGCACTGTGGCGAACAGGTCTGCGAACCGGGACATGACCCGGGCGTTGAGCTCGGCGTCCGCGGTCATGTCGGCGACGAGCCCCGGCAGTGCGGCGCGCACGACCGGCGTCGTGAACACGTCGCGGGTGGCCTCGATCATCATCTGAATATCGGCGGCGAAATCGCCGGCGGGCGCCACCAATGCGGTCGGTGCGACCGGGAAGGCCGCCTCGTGCACCAACTCGGCCTTGCTGGACCACCTGCGATACAGCGCCGACTTGGTGGTCCCGGCACGTTCGGCGACCGCGGCCAGGCTCAGACTTGAATAGCCGATGTCCACAAGCAGTTCCGCCGTCGCGGCAAGGATGGCAGAGTCGATACGCGGATCCCGGGGCCGGCCGGCACCGGGGGCCTTGTCAAGGGTAGACGGGTCTGCTTTCATAACGCTACCTACCGTATCGTAATTACCCCGCAAAGGAAGCATCGTGGCCAATGAACCGGCGGTCGAAGAGATAGGCCGCATGCAACGCTCGAGCCGCGACACCGCCACCGTCCCGAGCTTGATGTCCCACTGGCTGTCGACCGTGCTCCCCGTCGCCCCAGAGGTCACCGTGGAAAGCGGTGTGGACTCGACGGGCATGTCCTCGGAAACCATCATCTTGACCGCCCGGTGGGAGGACCACGAGGAGAAGCTGGTGGCCCGCGTGGCGCCGACCACCCAGGACGTACCGGTCTTCCCCACCTATCGCCTCGACCATCAATTCGAAGTCATCCGTCAGGTCGGCGAGCTGACCGACGTCCCGGTCCCAAGGGTCCGCTGGATCGAGAACACCGGGGACGTGCTTGGCGCGCCGTTCTTCCTGATGGATTACGTGGACGGCGTGGTGCCGCCGGACGTCATGCCATATACGTTCGGCGGCAATTGGTTTGCCGATGCGCCCGCCGATCAGCAGCGCAAGCTACAGGACGCCAGCGTGACGGTACTGGCCAACTTGCATTCGATCCCCCAGGCCGAGAAGACATTTGGTTTCCTCACCGAGGGACTCACCGGTGACACCGCGCTGCGCAGACACTTCAACTGGGTGAAGTCCTGGTACGAGTTCGCGGTCCCAGACATCGGCCGCTCGCCACTGGTCGAACGCAGTCTGCAGTGGCTGCAGGACAATTGGCCCACGGATGCCGACGCCCGCGAACCCGTCCTGCTGTGGGGCGACGCACGGGTGGGCAACGTGTTATACCGGGACTTCGAGCCCGTCGCGGTGCTGGACTGGGAAATGGTGACACTGGGCCCGCGTGAACTGGATGTGGCCTGGATGATTTACGCGCACAAGGTCTTTGAGGAACTGGCCAACCTGGCTACGCTACCGGGCCTGCCGCAGGTGATGCGTGAGGAGGACGTCCGCGCCACGTATCGGCAACTCACCGGTGTGGATCTCGACGATCTGCGCTGGTTCTACGCGTATTCGGGAGTCATGTGGGCCTGCGTGTTCATGCGTACCGGCGCGCGGCGGGTGCACTTCGGCGAAGCCGAGAAGCCCGACGACGTGGAATCGCTGTTCTACCACGCCGGATTGATGAAACGCTTTATTGGAGAGGATCAGTGATGCTAGGCCCACTCGACGAGTACCCGGTTCACCAGCTCCCTCAGCCGATCGCCTGGCCTGGTTCCTCGGACCGGAACTTCTACGACCGCTCCTATTTCAACGCCCATGACCGCACCGGTGACATCTTTGTGATCACCGGCATCGGCTACTACCCCAACCTGGGTGTAAAAGACGCGTTCCTCTTGATCAGGCGCGGCGACACTCAGACGGCAGTGCACCTGTCCGACGCGATCGACCAGGACCGGCTGCACCAACACGTGGGCGGCTACCGGGTGGAGGTCATCGAGCCGTTGCGGAAACTGCGCATCGTGCTCGACGAAACCGAGGGAATCGCAGCCGATCTCACCTGGGAAGGGTTGTTCGACGTCGTCCAGGAACAGCCGCACATCCTGCGCTCGGGCAACCGGGTCACGCTCAACGCGCAACGCTTCGCCCAGCTGGGCAGCTGGAGCGGGCAGCTGTCCGTCGACGGGGAGGAGATCAAGGTCGACCCAGCCCGGTGGATCGGCAGCCGGGACCGATCCTGGGGCATCCGCCCGATCGGCGAACCGGAACCCGCCGGGCGTCCGGCCGATCCGCCGTTCGAGGGCATGTGGTGGCTATACGTGCCGATCGCGTTCGACGACTTCGCCATCGTGTTGATCATCCAGGAGGAGCCAAACGGATTCCGCTCGCTCAACGACTGCACCCGGGTGTGGCGCGACGGCCGGGTCGAGCAGCTGGGCTGGCCGCGGGTGAAGATTCATTATCGTTCGGGCACCCGGATCCCGACCGGGGCGACCATCGACGCGACGCGGCCCGACGGCACCCCGATCCACTTTGACGTGGAGTCCAAATTGCCGGTGCCGATCCATGTCGGCGGCGGCTACGGCGGCGATTCGGACTGGCTGCACGGCATCTGGAAGGGCGAGAAGTTCGTCGAACGGCTCACCTACAACATGACCGATCCCGCGATCATCGGCCGCTCCGGTTTCGGCGTGATCGACCATGTCGGTCGGGCCGTGTGCCGCGACGGCGATGCCGATCCGGTCGAAGGTTGGGGTCTGTATGAGCACGGCGCACTGGGCCGGCACGACCCGTCGGGCTTCGCCGACTGGCTAACCGTTGCGCCGTAGTGGCGGGCGAAGCGGGTCGCCACCATCGTGCCTGAGCTCGTCGATAATCTCGGCCATCGTGGACAGGCCGATCGGCGCCGCCTGATACAGGAACACGCTGTCGGCGACCCCGTCGAGGCGGTCGCGTATGTGCGCGGCAATCTGGGCGGGGGTGCCGCACGCCGCGATGGTGTGCATCATCTCGTCATCGACCAGCCCGGCCATCTCCTGCCAGCGGCCCTGCTTGGACATCGCGTTGAGCTCGGGCTGCAGGTCCTCCCAACCATGAGCGGCGAGCACCGGACGGTACGCGGGGGTGGACCCGTAGAAGGCCAGCAGCCGACGGGTACCGGCGGCTGCCCGCTCCAAAGCCTCCTCGGTATCGCCGGCCGACACGATGATCTCGGGAATGATCCTGAAGTCCTCGGCACGCCTCCCGCTGGCCTTTAGGCCCGCCCGCACCGCGGGCAGCGTGTTCGTCTGCAGGAACCGCTTGGAGCCGAACGGCATCACCAGCAGGCCGTCGGCATGTTCGGCCGTGGCCCGGGTCAGCCGGGGACCCAGGGCGCCTACAAAAATCGGCGGTGGCCCATAGGGATTCGGGCCGGGATTGAAGGTCGGCGTCATCAGCGTGTGCCGGTAGTAGTCGCCGCGAAAGTCCAAGCGGCCACCGGTGTTCCACGCTTCGAAGATGGCGCGTAGCGCCGCGATCAACTCGGTCATCCGCGCCACCGGGCGGTCGAACTCGGCGCCGAATCGCTTCTCGATCTGCGGCCGGATCTGGGTACCGAGTCCCAGGGTGAACCGCCCGCCGCTGAGCAACTGATGGTCGTTGGACTGATGCGCCAGGTGTATGGGATTTCGCGGGAACGCGATCGCCACATTGGTCATCAGGTCCAGTCCGCCCACGGTGGCCGCCAACGTCAACGGAGCGAACACGTCATGCGGCCCCTCGAAGGTGGCGACGCCGCTTGCGCCGGCGTCGCGCAGCTCACGGGCCCGTTCGGCCGCATCGGCAAGGCCATACAAAGCGGTGAAGACTTTCAACGCGCCTACCTCAGATACGTGGCCGGGGGACGACGGGGCAAAAAAGTACAGTACGGAACCTGCTTAATGCTGTTGACTAGGGGACGTGACAACCCCCCCGCGGACTGTCGATGTCGTCGTGGTGGGCGCCGGCTTCGCCGGGCTTGCCGCAGCTCGCGAACTGACGCAGCAGGGTCACGACGTGCTGGTACTCGAAGGTCGCGACCGCGTTGGCGGGCGTTCGCTTACCGGCAGCGTCGCCGGCTTGCCCATCGACCTGGGCGGCTCGTTCGTCGGCCCCACCCAGGACGCCGTCAAAGCCCTCGCCGCTGACCTGCGGATCCCCACCACACCGACGCACCACGAGGGCAAGAACGTCATCCGCTGGCGCGGCTCCTCGCGCCCCTACCGGGGCACCATCCCACGGCTCTCGCTGCTCGGCTTGCTCGACATCGCGCGGTTGCAATGGCAGTTCGAGCGGATCGCTCGCACCGTGCCGGTAGCGGCACCCTGGACTGCGCGGCGGGCGCAGCAACTCGACGAGGTGTCACTGGCTCAGTGGTTGCGCCTGATCCGCGCCACCGCCTCCTCGCGTGACCTGATGGCGATCATGACGCGCGTGACCTGGGGATGTGAGCCCGAGGACGTGTCATTGCTGCACGCCGCCCGCTACGTGCGTGCGGCCGGCGGCATGAACCGTCTGCTGGATACCCGAAACGGCGCGCAGGAGGACCATTTTCCGGGCGGCACCCAGCAGATCGCGCTGGCCGTGGCCGCCGAACTGGGCGACCGGGTGCTGCTCAACGCACCGGTCCGTCGCATCGACCGGCACGGCTCGGGCGTCACGCTCACTACCGAGCAAGGCCAGGTCGAGGCCGGCTTTGTGATCGTGGCCGTCCCGCCCGCCCATCGGGCCGCCATCGAGTTCAATCCGCCACTGCCTCCGGAATACGAGCAACTCGCCCACAATTGGCCCCAGGGCCGGCTCAGCAAGGCCTACGCGGCGTACCCGACACCGTTCTGGCGAAAGAGCGGGTTCTCCGGCCAGTCCTTGTCCGACCAGGGCCCGGTCTTCATCACCTTCGACCTCAGTCCGCACCCCGACGGCCCCGGCCTGCTGCTGGGTTTCGTCGATTCCCGCAGCTTCGACTCGCTGTCCCCCGATCAGCGCCGCGGCAAAGCGCTGCAGTGCTTTGCCGCGCTGTTCGGGGACGAAGCACTCCAACCCCTCGACTATGCCGACCACCGTTGGGGCGCAGAGCAATTCGCTCCCGGCGGTCCGACTGCCGCGGTGCCGCCCGGCTCGTGGACGAAGTACGGCCGGGTGCTGCGCGCACCGGTCGGCCCCATCCATTGGGCCGGCACCGAGACGGCTGACAATTGGACCGGGTACTTCGACGGCGCGGTCAGGTCCGGCCAGCGCGCCGCCGCCGAAGTGGCGGCAATGCTATGAGCTGATCAGCCGGAAGCGGTCGTGCCGGGCCATCGCGGATTCGGCGAGGCCACGCAGTTCCCGGTTGACCTCAGCCGGCCGTTCCAGCATCGAGCAGTGACCGCCGGGAAGTTCGACCAAACCGATAACATTCGGTGCGTCGCGAGCGATCCGGCGGGAGTGACTGATCGGTGTCAGCCGATCCCGCTGGCTGCCGATGACCAGGGTCGGCACCGTCAGGCCGTCGAGGTTGAGGTAGCGCGACCCAACCTCGGCCATCAGCATGCGGGCGCAACCGCCGCGTCCGGCCGGGGAGGTCTGCTCGAAGAGCTCATACACCAGCCGGGCAGTAGCCGGATCGGTGCCCGCCCCGACCGCCATCATCGCCACCAGGTGCTGGCTCGGTATCCGGGCAAGAGCCGGAAGCGGCAGTCCCCCAACGGCATTGATCAGGGTGCGGCCGGCCAGCACGCGGGCCGGCGACAACCCCCTGGGCACCGACAACAACTTGATCTGGCGCAGCAGGTCCCCGCTCGCCGTGTTGATCAACGCGACCGCGTCGGCCCGCCGCGCGACCTTGTGCCGGTAGCGCTCCGACCAGGCCTGGATGGTCATGCCGCCCATCGAATGCCCGGCGATCACCGCACGCTCGTACGGGGCGAGTGCGGCATCCAGCACGCAATCGAGGTCGGAGGCAAGGTGTTTGAGGCTGTAGCCGCCGCGCCGCGGCACGCCACTGCGGCCGTGGCCGCGGTGATCGAACGCGATGACGCGATATTCGGTTGCCAAATCAGCGATCTGATAGGCCCAGGCCCGGATGGCACAGACGATGCCGTGTGTCAGGACGATCGGGTAGCCGTCCGGCGGCCCGAACACCTCCGCGTGCAGCGGGGTGCCATCGGCGGCGCGGACCGAAAGGATGCGGCTGGGCGGTAAGTCGACGGGCAGCTGGTGGCCCGATCTGCCACGGTCAGTGGACTTTCGAGCACTCATCGTCGCTCCCCCCTCGGCGGCTCCGTTGCCACCCTCCGGTGTCCCGCGAGTTTACCCGCACGCGATGTGCGGCCAATCGCATTCCAAGAACACAAAACGGTAACGGCATGTGGGACCCTGACAGGCGTGTCCCCCATGTCCCGCCGGGACTTCTTGGCAGCCAGTGCCGTTGTGGCGGGTACCGCGCTGGGCATGGGGTGTGCACCGCGTCCGGTGGATGACAAGTCGGTCCTGGTCATCGGTGCCGGCATGGCAGGGCTGGCAGCGGCGCGCAGCCTCGCCGACGCGGGATGGCCGGTGCGGATCATCGAGGCCCGCAACCGGATCGGCGGGCGGATCGACACAAATCGCGAGTGGGGCACACCGCTGGAAATGGGCGCGTCGTGGATTCATGGCACCACGAACAACCCGCTGCTGGAATTGGCCGACAAGGTGCAAGCCCAGCTCGTGCCGACCGACTACAACCACCCGGTCAAACTCGCGATCGACCCGGCCTTACAGCCGATCACCTTCGACGCCAAAACGTGGCGCGACCTGGTGTCCGACGCACGTGAGGAGGCCGTCGGCGGCAGCCTCGGTACCGCCGTCGCCGCGCAGGCCGACCGCGAGGAACTCTCCGACCGGGAACGCGCCGAGCTGGCTTACTACGTCACTACCGAGATCGAAGACGAGTACGCCGCCGACGCAGACCAGCTCTCGGTGACCACATTCGATCAGGGCAGCTACACCGGCGGCCCGCAGTCCGTGGTCACCAGCGGTTACGACGCATTCCCGCGCTCGCTGGGCGAGCGCCTCCCGATCGTCTTTAATACTGTTGTCAATTCGGTTGTGCAACAAGGTAACTCGATAGCCGTGCGAGCCGGCGCCAGGACATTCCAGGGACCCGCGGCCATTGTCACGGTGCCGCTCGGTGTGCTGAAATCCGGAGCGATCACCTTCGACCCGCCCCTGCCGGAGGCACACACGCATGCCGTGAACGCGTTGGGATTCGGTGTGCTGTCCAAGAGCTATTTCCGCGTCCGCCAACGTAGTTGGGATCGGGAGAACGCCTTCTACCAGTATCTGGGCGCGACGGAGAATCGGTGGGCGCAATGGTTCACCCTGCCCGCCGCGGCCGGACCGATTGTGTTGGCGTTCAATCCCGGTCGCACCGGGCGATACGTGGAATCCGCGCCGCCCGCCGATCTGCTGGCCGCAGCGACGCCCATCGCCCGGCAGCTGTTCGGCGCCGACCTCGTCGACGTCCGATCCTCGAAGTGGACCGTCGACCCCTATGCCCTGGGTTCGTATTCCTACCACGCACCCGGTTCCGGACCCGAGGACCGTCGTCGGTTGCAGGAACCGGTCAGTGACCGCCTCTATCTGGCCGGCGAGGCCGTGGGTGCGGACAACCCCGCCACCGTCCACGGGGCGCTGCTCAGCGGCCGGCACGCGGCGGCCGAATTGCTGCGCCGCCTCGGCTGACCTGCTTCTCAGTAACCTTCGAATGCCGCCGCGGTGCGCCAGCTCGGCCAGGTCGTCTCCCACACTCGGTGGATCCGCCCGTCACGGTAGGCGGCGATGAGCACGACCTCGATTCGGGTGGGCTGCTCTCCAGGCCTTGCCGTGGTGATCCATACCCGTCCGGCAACCTTGTCGGCGGCTTCCACCCAGGCCGCCTCGTCATACTCGACCGCGTAGGTGATGGCGGTCGCGTACAGCTTCCGGTGGCTGTCCCGGAACGCGGGGAAATCCTGGCTGAGCCCGTCGGAGGTCATCACGAAGTCCGCGTGGTAGTAGTGCTGGATCAGGTCAGCGTTCTTGGCGACGACCATGCGGTCGAACATCTCGCGAAGCAGGGCGACGGACACCGCGCCAGCTTAAGGCGGGTTGATCGGCAACCGAGCGCGCCTGGCCCGGTTGATCGCCGCCCATAAGGCGCGCTCGCGCGCGTTGTCGGCGATGAAGAGCATTTCGTCGCCGGCCTCCAGCACGTCCTCGGGAGCAGGCACCATCACGGCGTCACCCCGTACCACGCTGACCAGGCCGGTGTTCTTCGGCAGCTTCAGCTCCGCCACCTGCTGACCGACCAGTGGGTTGTCGGAGGGCAGGGTCAGTTTGGTCAGGGCGGTCCGGCCCTCGCGCAGTCCCATTAGCCGGACCAGGTGGCCGACGTCGATGGCGCCCTCGATGCCGGCGACCATGGCACCCGGCGTCGAGACGGCGACGTCGATGCCCCACGACTGGCCGAACAGCCACTCGTTGCGGACGTCGTTGATCCTGGCCACCACCCTGGGCACGCCGAACTCGGACTTGGCCAGCAGGCCCACCACCAGGTTGGCCTTGTCGTCACCGGTCGCCGCGATCACCACATCGCACGTCTGCACGCCGGCTTCCTCTAACGACGACATTTCGCAGGCATCGGCATAGAGCCAGTCGGCATCGGGAACGTTGTGCGGCTCGAAATTGCGTCGCTGCCGTTCGATCAGCAGGATTTTGTGCCCGGCGTCCAGCAACTCTTGCGCGACGGAACGGCCGACATTGCCGGCGCCGGCAATCCCGATCCGCAACTTCCGCTTGGCCACACCCCATCTTTGCGTATGACTGTGCACCGGGCGGGCCGTGGGACCGGGCTGATCTAATGACAGCACGCCGAAGTCGGCGCCCCCGTCCGTACAAGCCGTGGCAGCCATCGCTGTCGCGGTCGCGTGTGAACTGGAACCAAATGACCCTCGAGCAGCTGTACCTGACTTTGTCGATCGGCGGCCTTGTGCTGCTGGCCAGCATTGTCGGTACCCGCGTGGCCACGGTCGTGGGGTTCCCCAGTCTGCTGTTGTTCCTGCTGGTCGGGGTGGCGATCGGCGAAGACGGGCTGGGTCTGCAGTTCGACGACGTGGTGCTGGCCAGAAACGTCGGCACCGCGGCGCTGGCCGTCATCCTCGTCGAGGGCGGCTTGACCACACGCTTCAGCGACATCCGCAAGGTGTTGGCGCCCGCCGCCGCGCTGGCCACCGGTGGGGTGGTCATCAGCACGCTGGTCACCGCGGTCGGCGCCCACGTGCTGCTGCATTTCGACTGGCAGTTAGCGCTGCTGCTGGGTGCCATCATTTCTTCCACCGACGCGGCGGCGGTGTTCTCGGTGCTGAGGGTGCTGCCGTTGCCGCGACGCCTGGCGGGGCTGCTGGAGGCGGAATCCGGATTCAATGACGCGCCCGGCGTGATCCTGGTGCTGATGTTCAGCGTGGTGCCGTTCGTGCTTGAGCCGGAGGGCGCGGCCATCGACTTGGTATACGAGCTGGTCGCGGGCACTGCGATCGGATTGATGGTCGGCTATCTAGGAGCTTTCGGGCTGCGCCGCATCGCACTGCCCGCGTCCGGGCTGTATCCGATCGCGACGTTCGGGCTGGGGCTGGTCGCGTTCGCGGCCGCCGGCGATGCCCATGCCAGCGGCTTCATCGCCGCGTATGTGGCCGCGGTGGTGTTGGCGAACCTGGGGCTGCCGCACCGTTCGGCTACCCGATCGTTCGCCGAGGGGGTCGGCTGGCTGGCGCAGATCGGGCTGTTCGTCCTGCTCGGGCTGCTCGTCGACCCAAGCGAGCTGGCCGGCGACGTGGTCCCGGCGGTCGTCATCGGATTGGTGTTGCTGCTGGTGGCACGCCCGCTGTCGGTCGTGGGCACGCTCGTCTGGTTCCGCATTCCGTGGCGCGATCAAGCGTTTTTGTCATGGGCCGGGCTGCGCGGCGCGGTGCCAATCGTGTTGGCGACGTTCCCCATCGTCGCCGGGGTGGCCGGCAGCGGGCGGTTGCTCAACATCGTATTTGTGCTGGTGCTTGTCTTCACCCTCATCCAGGGCCCGAGCCTGCGGCCCATCGCACGTGTTCTGGGCCTGATCTCGCGCGAAGCCACCCGGGAAATCCAGGTGGAAGCCGCGCCGCTGGACATGCTGGACGCCGAACTGCTGACCATGACCGTTCAGAAGCCGTCCCGCCTGCACAACGTCACCATCCTGGAGCTGCGCCTGCCCGATCCGGCCGTCATCACCCTGATCATCCGGGACGGCCACACCTTCGTCCCCGAGCCGGACACCCGGATCGAGAGCGGTGACGAACTCCTGATCGTGACCACGAGCAAGACGCGGGCCGCCGCCGAGGCTCGCCTCCGTGCGGTCAGCCGACGCGGCAAGCTTGCGCACTGGTTCGACGAATACGGCGAGATGGATTAGCCCGGCATCAACGGAAGCTGGGTTCACCCAAGGTGAAGGTGGCGTCTTCGACGAACGCGCCCGGATGTAGCCCGGGACGCAGCCACGTCGGCAATGGTCCGGCCGAGGAGACGCCCACAGTAATGAACGCGGGCCTGATCCGGCCGGAGAAGGTCAGCAGCGAATCACCGACGCGGCCGTCGGCGAACTCCTGGCGCGCGGTGGCCTTGGTCTTCAGCGGGATAGCCGGCCCGGCGATTCGCGGGGTCGCGCTGACCGTCCACGACACCTCGTCAAGGCCGTTGCCGATGATCAGTCCCCCGTTGGCCAGTTCTCCGTCGAAGCGGGCCAGCGTCTTGGGCATCGCCCAGTTGGTGCGGCCGCCGACCAGGCTGGACTCGGAATTCACCGACATGAAGGCGACGTTGCCCCACGGCCGAACGCCGGTACGGGACGCGATCATGCCGAGCACCTCGTCGTAGGCGCCGACCGGTGTGTCGGTGTAGCGGACGAACCCGCCGACGGTGGCCAGCGCCGGGCTGCCGGCCAGGGCGGGCGGCAACGCGGCAGCAGCGGCGCGCCCGCCGCGACCCAGCCACAGCAGCGCCGAACAGCGGCACTCCCATGGTGCGGGCGCCTCGTTGACCGGCAGGGAGGCGACCAGCGCCGCGCTCAGGGCGGTCTCCGGCACTCCTCGCAGTCCAGTCAGTTCGATACGCGTGTTGGTGTCTCCCATCGCTACTCCTGATCTTCGATGCGCGCCTGATACGACGCCCGTTCCTCGCGGTCCAACTCTGCGGTGACCTTGTTACCACCCGACAACCGGAAAGCGGCGTCGACGACGGAAGCCGGCAGGACGGTGCTGCCGCGCGACACCAGCCCGACCAGCTTGGGCACGAACACCGTGCGCGACGCCCCCTTGGCCAGCTCCGCAACGACGGCGGCGGCGACGTCCTGCGGGTTGACCACCAGGAAAGGCTCCAAAGCTGCCGGTGCAGACATCCCAGCGATCAGTTCGGTCCGCACGAAACCGGGGCAGATCGCCGAGATCTTGACTCCGCTGCCCCGCCACTCCTGACGCAGCGCCTCGCTGAAGCCCACCACCGCGTACTTCGACGCGCAGTAGGTGGCCGCATTGGGCGATGCCAATGTGCCCATCACCGAAGCGATGTTGACGATGTGGCCCGATCCGCGTTGGGCGAAACGGGCACCAGCCAGCCGCGTCCCGGTCATCACCCCTAGTACGTCGATCTCGATGGTGCGCCGGGTGACTTTCGGGCTCTCGTCGAGGAACGGTCCGATCGGCATGATGCCCGCGTTGTTGACCAGTACGTCGAGCCCGCCAAGGTCTTCGCCCGCCCGGTTCAGGAAGCTCTCGAAACTCACCGAATCGGTCACATCGACGTGGTAACCCGTTGCGGCATCACCCAATTCGGATGCGGTTTGGTGCACCAACGCTTCCTGGACATCACCGAGGGCAACCTTGGCGCCCGCAGCGATCAGCGCCTCGCCGATCGAGCGGCCGATCCCTTGCGCACCGCCCGTGACGGCAACCCGTCGTCCTTGCAGCTTCGCCATAGCCTCACGATGTCACACCGCCGGCGCGCTATTCGCTCCGCGCTTAGCGCAACCCGAGGGCGCGTGTGGTGCTGGCCAGGTGGGCACGCACCGCCTCGCGAGCAATCTCAAGATCGCCCTCGCGCAGCGCGGCCGCGATTCGCTCGTGTTCGCCGATGATGTTGACCAGGCGCTGGCCGTCACGCGCCGATTCACCGATCATGCGCATCTGGCGGTCCCGCAACGTCGAGTAGAACCCGGCCAGGATCGAGTTGCCCGCCGCGTCCAGGGTGAGCTGATGGAAGGCGCGGTCGGATTCCAGAAAGTCCGCCAGCCGCGACGCGGTGGCGGCCTCACGCTGCCGCTGTAACTCCTCCGAAAGCTGTTCGTAGAGTGCGGCACCCGCTTGCGGACCCCGCTGCAGGACCGCACCCACCGCGAAGTCTTCCAGCACGAGCCGGGCTTGCAGCACCCCGCGCACCTCGTCCGGTGACACCGGCACCACCAGCGCGCCCCGCTTGGGATACAGCCGCAGCAGACCCGCGGCCTCGAGTTGCAGAAACGCCTCGCGCACCGGCGTCCGCGACATGCCCAACGCGTTGGCGACTTCCCCTTCACTGATCAACTCGCCGCCGGGATATGCCCCGGTCAGCACCCGGGACTTCACGTAGTCCAGTGCTCGATCCTTGGCAGCGCCCGGCCCGCGGGCCGTCTCCAACGCCATGCCGTCCTCCTTGCGGCTAAGTCGTATCCCGACTGTAGCGGCGACCTCCGCTTGCATCTTAGATACATGATAGATACGATTTGAATATAAGTAGTCGAGAAGGAGACGCGAAGCCATGACAATCACGGCAGACACGTTGGACCCCACCATCCCGGCACCGATGGCCGATGTCGCCGAGTTTGGATTCGAGGGCAGGTTCGAGGACTGGGCCGATGACGCCCGCTACTTCGAGTACACCCAGGCCGCCGACCCCATCGGCTCCGGGCACACCCCTCGGGTGCCGATCGCCCAGTTCAGCTCCCAGCTGTACCAGGACCAGCCCACCGGCATCATCCCGCTGGACCTCTCCGGTGACATGGGCATCACGACCGGTGACGCCACCAGCCCGGCGCTGCTGGCCAACTTCGTGCGGATCCGGGCGGGTGAGCAGATCGACACAAACCCGAACGCCACCTCGCAGCTGTACTACGTCCTGTACGGGCGCGGCATGGCGGCGGTCGACGGCCGGCTGGTCCAGTGGGAAAAGGGCGACTTTCTAACCCTGCCCGCGGGCGCGCACACGGTGTTCTATGCCGACGCCGACGCGGCGATGTACTGGGTGCACGACGAGCCGCTGCTGCGGTATCTGGGCGTCCGGGCTACCGAGGCGCGGTTCCGCCCCACCAAGTTCCGTCGCGCGGACGCCGTCGCCGAACTCCAGCAGATCGCCGCGCAGCCCGGGGCCAACAACAAGAACCGGGTGAGCGTGCTGTTGGCCAACGCCGAGCAGCAGCAGACGTTGACCCTGACGCATGTGCTGTGGGCGATGTTCGGCGTGCTGCCGCCCGGCCGGGAGCAGCGCCCACACCGGCACCAGTCGGTGGCACTGGACCTGATTCTCGACGCCCAGCCGGGTTGTTACACGCTGCTGGGCACTCGGCTCGACGACCGCGGTCAGATCGCCGACCCGATCCGGGTGGACTGGCAGGCCGGTGGGGCTTTCACCACCCCACCGGGGATGTGGCACGCGCACTACAACGAGTCCGGCGCGCCGGCACACCTGATCCCGGTGCAGGACGCCGGGCTGCAGACCCACCTGCGCAGCCTGGACATGCAGTTCAGCCGTCGGCACTCCGCTTCCGGCGAATGAACAGGATCACCTTGACGATCAGGAAGGCGATGGCAACGCCCATCATCAGGGTCGACAACGCGTAGGCGCCGTAGACATGCCCGCGGTTGTAGCGGTCATTGACCAGCAGCGTCAGCGTCTGGGTGCTGCCCGGCAGGTTGGATGACACCATGATGACCCCGCCGAACTCACCGAGCGTGCGCGCCACGGTCAGCACCACGCCGTAGGTGAGGCCCCAGCGGATGGATGGCAACGTGATGCGCCAGAACGTCTGCCACCAGCTCGATCCCAGCGTTGCCGCCGCCTGTTCCTGTTCAGTGCCCACTTCGTTGAGCACCAGTTGCACCTCGCGCACGATGAACGGCAGGGTGACGAAGATGCTGGCCAGCACGATGCCGGGCACGCCGTAGATGATCCGGAAGCCGAGATCGCGCTCGATGAAGCCGAGGGCGCCGGCCGATCCCCACGCGGAGATCAACGCCACACCGACGATGATCGGGGATACCGCGAACGGCAGATCGATGATGGACTGCAACACCCCCTTGCCACGAAACTTGTTGCGGGAGAGCAGCATTGCTGTGGGTACTCCAAAGATCACGTTGAGCGGCACCACGATCGCCAGCACCAGCAGCGACAGCTGCAGCGCCGAGATGGCCGCCGGTGTGGTGATCCAGACGTAGAACTGATGGAAGCCGGGCCGAAACGTCCGCCACAGGATCAGCGACACCGGGACGATCAGCATCGCAACGATGTAGCCCGAACCCACGTAGCGGATCAGGTAGCGGGCCCAGGTCGAGGTGGTCACTCGGCCTGCTCCTCGCGCGTGGTGGTGCGGCCGCTGATGATCCGCAGGATCAGCAGCACGCTGAACGAGACAGACAGCAGCACAATGGATATCGCAGCGGCCGCGGTGCGATCGTCATTCTCGATCAGGGCGCGTATCCACTGCGAGGACACCTCGGTCTTGCCCGGTACCGCCCCGCCGATCGTCACCACCGAACCGAACTCACCGATGCACCGCGAGAACGCCAGACCCGCGCCGGACAGGATGGCCGGTAGCAACGCCGGCAACACCACCGAGGTGAAAACCTTCCGTCCGCCCGCGCCCAGTGATGCCGCGGCCTCTTCGACTTCCCGATCAATCTCACGCAGGACCGGCTGGACGGCACGGATCACGAAGGGCAACGTCACGAAGGCCAGCGCCATCGCCACGCCGGGCGGGGTGTGTTGCAGGTGCAGGCCGATCGGACTGCTCGCACCGTACAGAGCCAGCATCACCAAGCTGGTGACGATGGTCGGTAGCGCGAACGGCAGGTCAATGACCGCGTCCAGCAAGCCTTTCCAGGCGAAGTCGTCGCGCACCAGCATCCAGGCGACCAGGACACCGAAGATCACGTCCAGCACGGTGACAACGACCGAGATGATCAACGTGACCTTGAACGACTCCAGGGCGGCGTGCGAAGTGACTGCGAGCCAAAAATGCTCCCAGCCACCGCCGACCGCTTGCCAGGCGATCGCGGCCAACGGCAGTAGCACGATGACCGACAGCCACAACGTGGCGACACCGACCCGAAGGGGGGTGCTCCCAGGCGGTTTCGGCACCACCACGGGAGGACGAGGCAGAGTAGCTGTCATCCGGTCGCCTTCAGATAGAGCTTGGTGATGCTGCCGGTGTTGCGGTCGAACAGCTGCGCGTCGACGGTTCCCCAGCCGCCCAGGTCGGCGATCGTCCACAACTTCACCGGTACCGGAAACTGGTTACGAAAATCGGCGGCGACGGCCGGGTCGATCGGGCGGAAGCCGGCCTCAGCCCACAACCGTTGCGCCACCGAGGTGTATTGGAAGTTCTTGAACATCCTGGCCGCATCGAGGTGTGGGCTGGTCCTCACCACCGCTACCGGGTTCTCGATCTTGAAGGTCTGCGGCGGGTTGACGTGCTCCACCGCCTGTCCCTGGCGCTCGGCCGCGATGGCCTCGTTCTCGTAACTGATCAGCACGTCACCACTGCCCTCGATGAAGACGTCCGTTGCCACCCGGCCCGATCCGGGACGAAGTTTGACGTGGTCGCGCACCAGGCTGTCGATGAAATCGACGCCGGCCCGCGGGTTGCGGCCGCCGCCACTCTTGACGGCGTACGGCGCCAATAGATTCCACTTCGCCGAACCAGAACTCAGCGGGCTCGGGGTGATGATCTCGATGCCCGGACGCAACAGGTCGTCCCAATTCCTGATGTTCTTCGGGTTACCCTTGCGCACCACCAGGGTCACCACCGACCCGAACGGGATGCCCTTGCCCGCTTCGGTATCCCAGTCCGCGGCGACCTTGCCGGCCTTGACCAGTCGATTGATGTCGGGTTGCACCGAGAAGTTGACGATGTCCGCCGGCTTGCCGGCCACCACGCCGCGCGACTGGTCACCGGAGGCGCCGTAGGAGGTGATCACCTGCACACCGCGTCCCTCCTCGGATGCGTTGAACGCCGGAATCACCTTGCTCCACCCCGGTTCCGGGACGGAGTAGGCGACCAGTGTGATGCTGGTGTTCACCGCATCGATGACGCCGCCGTCTATGGCGTCGCTGGCACCCCCGTGGCACGCGGCGACGAGGCCGGTGATTGCGAGCAACGCCGCGACATGTCGCCAGCGGGATGCGCTGCGAGTCATGGACGGCCTTCCGACGGGACTTAGGTATGCGGATCCCGTTGCTGCGGAGAGCGTTTGCATGAGCTGATCGTCGACTCGACACCACACCGCGCACGGGTACGAAAGTCAGCGACAACAGCGCACGACGGCGCGACGCTCCGAAACGCCCGCTGCCGTCTGCATGCGCGAAAGCTAACAGAGAGCGGGGGTGTCGGCATGTCGAGCGGGCGGGGTTGCCTGATGCCCGTCTACGGACGCGAACCCTGTTCGCCGCACGTCACGACGGGTTTCGGGTGGCCGGGCGCCGCCGTCGTCGCGACTTGGCACACACCGAGTTCATATAAGTCACGGTGAGCGGAAGACGGTTGCTGGCGCGGTCTTTCAGGCGCTAGCCGCCGGCTTCGACCGTCGCGATCTTGCTGAAACCGCTGACCGTCAGCACTCGGACCAGCAACGGGTGAACGATCACGCGCAGGTTGTCGACCACGTCGGCGTGGTCGAAAAGTGCGTTGATACCGGCGCTGTCCAGATACCGGACCGCACTCAGATCGATGGTGATGGGTTCGCGGGTACCTCCGTTGGCCGCGGCGAGCGCGCGAGTGAAGACGTGGATGTTGCTCAGGTCGATTTCCCCGATGGCCGTCACTCGCGGCGTCCCGTCGGCGTCGCGGTCCGTGTTCAGCGTGAGCGGTGTGGCCATCAGGTGATCCTTGCGTACATGTGAACAGTCGTTCCCGCTTCACTGGAATCGATGCTGAGATCCTCCATCAGGACCCGCATCAGGTCGATGCCGCGGCCGCGGCTGAAGCCGGGTACCTCGGCCGGAGGCTTCCAGACCCCGGTGTCGGCCACGGTCACCTGCAGTCGGTCGACAATCGCGGTCGCACGCAATGAGACGGTGCCCGCGGGGCGGTCACGCAGGCCGTGTTCGATCGCGTTGGCTACGGCTTCACCCGTGGCCACGAGCACGTCCTGGATCTGATCGGGGTCGACTCCCGCCTGAGTCAGCCAGCTGCGCAAGGCGGCTCGGCTCGGAGCGAGTTCGCTGGCGTCGGCGGAGATCTCCATCGCCAGCGGCGCCGGTTGCCGATACAGGAGCATGGCCACGTCGTCTGGATAGCCACCACCGGGCTCCAGCACAGACATGAGTTCGTCCGCCACCTCTTCCAGTCCGTGCGAGCGGCCGTCCTGCACGACGTCGGCGGCCCGGGTCATGCCGTCGTCGAGTGACAAACCGCGCCGCTCAATCAGGCCGTCGGTGTAGAGCAACAGCGTCGCGCGCGGCGGCATGATCACGTGGGTCTCCGGGCGGTTCCACTGCGGCCGCAGCGCCAGCGGCAAGCCGTGCTCCCCGCCGAGCATGACCGTGGTGCCGTCGGCGTACACCATGATCGGCGGCGGATGACCGGCACTGGAGTACACCAACTCCCCGGTGTCACGGCTCAACACGGCACAAAAGGCCGTGGTGCAGCGGGCCCCCGGCAGTCGCGCCGCGAAACGGTCGAGCGCGCCCAGCGCGGCGCCCGGACTGGGCTGCTCGAGCAGCAGTGCGCGGCACGCGCTGCGCAATTGACCCATGACGGTCGCGGCTGCCAACCCGTGGCCGACACAGTCGCCCACGATCAGTGCCACGCGATCGTCGTCGAGTTCGACGACGTCGTACCAGTCGCCGCCGACCTGAAGCGGGTGACTGGCCGGGCGGTAACGCACCGCGAAACCGTCCGGCAGCGTCGCAGGGCCGAGCATCGCGTGCTGAAGCGCCACAGCGGTTTCCCGCTGTTCGTCCAGCTGATAGACGCGTTGCAGCCCCTGGCTGAGCCGGCCGCCCAACACCGTGAGCAGGGTGCGATCCTCGCGGGTGAAGCGACGATGCTCGGACAGCTGAACCCAGACCACCAATCGGCCGCGCGGATGCTGCAACGCGATGCCCGCCGCCCCGGCTTCGGCGATGATGCTCAACAGATCCGCGCCCCGCAGTGATTCGATCAATTCACGTTGGCGTGCTGCCAGCTCTGTCCATTTGGCCGGTTCACCGGCACACAGCAGGTTCGGCACGGGGTTCTCCGGTAGTTCGCCGATGAACGTCGCGCCCAGGACCCGCCGGGCCCGCCACACCCCGCTGAGTACCTCGAGTGCGCCCTGCAGCGCTTGGCGCAACGTATCCGCCTGCACCAGTTGTTGATTGAGTCCAGCCAACGCCGTTTGGCTTTGCACCGCATAGTGCTCCGCCGTGACGTCACGGAACGTGCCCACCATGACCCGCTGTCCGGAGTCGGGGTCGGTGGCGTGGTTGAAACTGACGTTGATCCACAGCCGATGACCATCACGATGTGTAACGGGCACCGTAAATGCGCCTTGTGTCTTGGTCAACAGTTCGGCGAACGCACCCTCGACCTGTTGGCGAGAATCCGGCTCGGTCGCGGCGTCCGGCCACCAGGGATGCACCGGTTCATACGGCAGGTGTTCAGATCCATAGCCCAGAATTTCGGTGAAGGCGGCGTTGATCTCGACGATGGTGCCGCGCTCGTCGCAGACGAAGAACGCCTCCTGTAGCGAGTCCACCAGGGCGGTGCGCCAGCGGGCGTGATAGTTGCGCAGGCGCGCCAGTTGGACATTCGCGCGGACTCGGGCCAGCAGGTCGGCAGCGGCGAACGGTTTGACCAGATAGTCGTCGGCTCCGGCCAGCAGGCCTTCGACCGAGGCCTCCTGGCCCGCGCGGGCCGAGAGCAGCAGCACGGGCAGTGCGGCAGTCCGCGGATCCTTACGCAGCGCCGCCAATAGCTGCAGACCGTCCAGGCCCGGCATCATGAGGTCGCTGATCACCAGGTCGGGCAGCCGAGAGCGGATCGCCCCCAGCGCCAAAATTCCGTCACCGTAACCACTTACCTCGTAACCCGCGGCGGTGAGCAGATTGGAGAGGTACTCGCGCATGTCGACGTTGTCGTCGGCGATGAGCACGCGCGCTCGCACGCCTTCGCGTTCGCCCTGGGCGGCCGCGGGTGCCAGCGCCGGTACAGCCGGGGTGCTGGCGGTGTCGCCCGGCAGCCAGCGCAGCGCCTCCTGCACGTACGGTGCCGCGATCGCCCCGGTCGCCGAGCGCGTTTCCGATGGCGCCACGACATCGTCGGCCGGCAGATGAGCCGCACCGAACGGCAGCCGGACCGTGAAAGTGGTGCCAAGACCTTCGCGGCTGTCCGCGGTGATGGTGCCGCCGTGCAGGCTGACGAGCTCTTTGACCAGTGCCAGCCCGATACCGCTACCTTCGGCCGAGCGGGCCCGCGCGGATTCGATGCGGTGGAAACGCTCGAATAGCCGGGGCATCTCCGCGGACGGCACACCGATCCCGGTGTCGCTCACGGTCACCACCGCTTGACTGTCGCGAGAGACCCGGACGCTGATCTCGCCGTCGAAGGTGAACTTCAGCGCATTGGAGAGTAGGTTCAGCACCACCTTCTCCCACATCTCACGGTCGAGGTACACCGGCTCGCCCAGGGGCGGGCAGTCGACAGTGAACGTCAACCCGGCCTGGTCGATCGCCGAGCGGAACACACTGGCCAATTCCGCTGTAACCGAGGAGAGTTCGACGGGCTCGAATCGGGCGTGCATTCGGCCGGCCTCGATGCGGGAGAAGTCGAGCAGCGTGTTCACCAGCTTCGCCAGCCGTAAACCGTTGCGATACACCAACTCCAGTTCTTGTCGCGCCGGCTCGTCGACACCGCCAACCCGGCTGCGCAGCTGGTCGATTGGTCCGAGGATCAACGTGAGCGGTGTGCGGAACTCGTGACTGATGTTGGAAAAGAAGGTGGTCTTGGCACGGTCGAGCTCGGCGAGCTCCTCGGCGCGTCGCTGTTGGGTCTGGTAGCTGCGCGCACTACCCACCCCTGCGGCGATGTATCCGGCCACCAACTCGACGAAACCCCAGTAGCCATCATCGATTTCACGGTGCCGGTTCAGCGCGGCGACCAGAAATCCGACGGGTGTGCCGCCGCGCTGCAACAGCGGCACCACCAGCACCTGTGCGGGCGGATCGGCCCAGGCACCGCTCGGCAGATCCATTGCGCCGCCGTCGACTTCGATCAGTTCAGGGTCACCTTGAGCTGCTCGCTGCACAGGCCAGACGCCACCTCCGTCGCGCGGCAGAGTTTCGGGAGCGGCGGGATGCCCACGGGGAATACCGCTGAGGCCGGCGAGGTGCGCGTCGCCGTCGTCCCCGAAGAGGTAGGTCAGGGTGAACGGCAGATCGTAGGGATTGTTGGCGAGTTGTCCGGCTGCGAAATCGAGCATCTGGCGCTCGGTGCGGACCACGCTCGGGTCCGACCCCAGATCCCGCAGCGTGGCCATCCGCCGTTCCGCGATGACCCGTTCGGTGTCTTCGCTGACCACACACAGCATGCCGACGACGCTGGCGTCTTCGTCATGCAACGGGCTGTAGGAGAAGGTGTGGTAGGTCTCTTCGGGATACCCGGACCGTTCCAGGATGAGCAACAGTGCCTCGTCCCAGGTGGCTTCGCCGCTCGACAGGACGCGGTCGACGCGCGGCCCGATGTCGGCCCAGATCTCGGCCCAGACTTCGCTCGCCGGGCGACCCAGTGCCCACGGGTATTTCCGGCCAAGTGTGTCGCGGCGGTAGGCGGAGTTGCAAAAGAAGGTGAGTTCCGGGCCCCATCCCATCCACATCGAAAATTGGGACGACAGGAGGATGTTCACGGCCGTACGCAAACTTTGCGGCCAGTCCTCGACCGGTCCCAGCGGGGTGGACGCCCAGTCGACCGCGGCCAGATCGCGTCCGATCTCCTGGTCTGCGCGGAAGACCACTGACGTCCCTCTCAGGTGGGGTTTCCCGTGGAATGGTCGTGCACTGTTGGCTCAATGCGGTCGGAACGTTTACCCGGCATTTAGTATGTCGAACCTTGGTTGCTGGCCGACAAAGGGGTGGCGATGTCTTCCAGCGACCTGCCTTCGGCGTCGACGGCCAGGAACCAGGCGACCAGACCACCGGCCATCATCACCACGGCCCCAAGCAGATAGCCGAGGAACAGCGGCAGGGACCGTTCGGCCTCGCCGATGAGCGCGCCGTAGATCACGGGCCCGAGGGCGCCGAAACATTGGGCGATCGCGAAGAACACCGCGATGGCCTTGGCGCGGACCTCCAGTGGGAAGATCTCGCTCACGGTGAGGTATGCGGCGCTGGCCCCGGCCGAGGCGATGTAGAAGATGACGCACCAAGCGATGGTCTGGGTGATGGCGTTGAGCACCCCGGCTTGGAACAGTGCGGCGCTGATCGCGAGTAGCAGCCCGGACAGGCCGTAGGTGCCGGCGATCATCTTCCGGCGGCCGATGGTGTCGAAGAAGTGACCAATGGTCAACGGTCCCAACAAATTCCCAACGGCGAATGCGATCAGGTAGAGCGGCGTCGATGCCGACGGCACGCCGTAGAACTTGCCCAGCACCAGGGTGTAGGTGAAGAAAATGGCGTTGTAGAGGAACGACTGGCTGATCATCAATGCGGCGCCCAGCACAGCGCGGCTCGGGTAGTCGCGGAACAGCACCCGAGTCAGCGCGAGGTAACCGATCTGTTCGGCGGGCCGCAACGATATGGCCTTGGATTTGTCCACCTCTGGCAGCGTCGCCCCGGTCGCCTGCACCTCCTGTTCGATGTAGGAAATGGTGCGCTCGGCCTGTTCGGTGCGTCCGTTCATCACCTGCCAGCGGGGGCTTTCCGGCAGGTTTCGCCGGACCAGCAAGATGACGACCGCCAGCACCGGGCCGATCAGGAAGGCCAGCCGCCAGCCCAGACTCAGGTCGATGACCTTGAGAAACACAAAGGTGCCCAACGTCCCGAGGACCGCGCCCGCCCAGTAGGTCCCGTTGACCGCGATATCGACGCGGCCGCGGTAGCGTGCCGGAATGAGCTCGTCGATCGCTGAGTTGATGGCCGCGTACTCGCCGCCGATGCCCGTCCCCGCGATGAACCGGGTGATGTACAGGAACACAAGCCAACCGGCGCTGTTGCCCAGGGTGAAGGCGGTGAGGCCGCTGCCGACCAGGTACACGGCCAGGGTGATCATGAACAGGTTCCGCCGGCCGAGCTTGTCGGACATGCGCCCGAAGAACAGCGCGCCGATCACCTCTCCAGCCAGGTAGACGGTGGCCAGGAAGCCGACCGCCGTCGAGGACAGGTGCAGGGTTTCGGGCTGGGTGAGGGTGTCGGCGACCGCGCTGGCCACGGTGATCTCCAGCCCGTCGAGTATCCAGGCCACCCCGAGCGCCACCACCATGCGCGTATGGAAGGGCGACCAGGGCAACCGGTCGATGCGGGCGGGGATCAGGCTGCGGATGGGGTCGTCAGGCACACGTCCTCGTTCCCGGCGTCAAGCGATCAGAAACCTTATTCATGGGATGCGTTCCCCGGTGGTTGCATGTACACACGCTCGCCGGTGATGAGGTCGGCGTCGTCGAAGCCGAAAATGGCCCAGAGCCGGACCTCGAACGGCTCGCCGGTCGTGGCCGGGGTGCCGCGCAGCCAGAACTCGATCTGGACGTCGCCGTCGTCGAGGTGGGTGAGTTCGATGAGTTCGTTTGTCTGGTCCGGCACCATGGTGCGGCCGTCGAGCCAGTACTGCATCACCTCGTCGGCGCCGTCGAACACCGTGCCGTCCGGAAGCTCGTAGCGGGGTGGCTGAAGGTGGCCATGGTGCGGTCCCACTGCTGTACGTTCTCGCTCTGCATGTGCTCGATGACCACCGCTGCCCTGCGGGCTCTGCGGTCCCTGCCCGACTCGGTCATGGGCGCTCCTTTACCGTCATCCCAGCGGATTTCCAAGCCCAACAACAAGATTGATTGTGACGGCCAGGATCACCGCGCCGAAAAGATAGGACAGCAGGGCCTGGCCCAGCGCGATGCGGCGCAGTTGGCCGGTCTGCAGATTCGTGTCGGAGACCTGGTACGTCATGCCGACGGTAAATCCCAGATAGAAGAAGTCGAAGAACCGCGGATTTTCGGTGTCGTCGAAATTGATTCCGCCCGCGGAGTTCGAGTAGTAGACATCGGCGTAGCGGAGGCTGAACACGGTGTGGACGACGCACCACGCCGCGATGATGCTGACCACCCCGACGCCGGCGGCGATGTTCTTCTCTGTCCCCGCCTTCGAGCCGGCGGCCAACAATTGCGCGACGCCGGCCAGACTGGCCACGCTCGCCGTCAGTAGGACGGCGTCGATCATCCAATGACGTGGCGGCGCCTCCGGGCGCACGTGCTCGCGTGTCTCGTCGGCATCCATCGGCAACACAACCAACCAAGTCCAGACCAGATAGACACCGGCCGCGGCGATCCAACCTGCGCTCGACGCGTACTCCCAGCCGGCGACCAATCCCATCAGGACGAGAGCAGCGGTACCGAGCACGAAGGCCACCAGCAGGCGCGGGAAAACGTGGGTGTACCAGGGCGGTCGGATTGGGTGTGTCATCAGGATTTGGCTCAGAAGTTCAAGCTGGAGAACATTATTCGGCTCGGATCGTACTTCTGGCGGACCGCACTGAGGCGGGCCAGGTTCGAACCGAAGTACCGTGACGCCGGTTGATTGGCCTCGATGTAGTTCACATAACCGCCGACCGAGGACCCTCGCACCGCTTGGTGCGCGGTGTTCAGCCAGCCGGTGGCCGCCGACGGCGAGCCCGTCTCGACGTACCACTGCACCAGTGCGGCCTGTTGCCGCCAGGGGAAGGCCGTGGCCGTAGGTGCCACCGAGGCCAGCGCGCCGTCCAGCGCATGCATGATCACCAGCCCCCTGCCCGCCTCACGGGGAAAGGCCTCGACCGCCTTGGCGATGCCCTGGGCGGCGGCCGCGTTGATGACCGGCAGTACGTCGGATCCCCCGACATAGCCCAGCGGCGACGGGTTGAGATTGTTGACGGCCAGATACCGCACCAGGTCCAGGTAGTTGAAGGTGTGGTGCTCGGTCCCGGATGGTTGCAAGCCAACGGTTTTCACGATCGCGCTCTCCACGCTGGCGCCCGACCCGGCCGGGCAGGTGGCCAGGATGCGGCAGCTCGTGCCCATCCCGTCGATGGTGGCATCCGCTAGTGCCCAGCTGTTCTTGTCGGCGGTGCGCAGCCAGTTCTGCCAGCCGACGAGTACTTGGGCGAATGATTGTGCGGGGAAATTGAGATTGACGGCGTCCACATCGCTGGTGGCGAAGGTGGCGAACGTCAGTGAGGTCGTCACCCCGAAGTTGCCTCCCCCGCCGCCGCGCAGCGCCCAGAACAGGTCGGGTTGGCTGCTCGCCGACGCGGTGACGGCCTGGCCACCGGGCAGTACCACCGATGCTGAGGTGAGCGCGTCGGATAACAGGCCGGCGTGCCGGGATTGCGCGCCGAGGCCACCGCCCAGGGCGTGTCCGGAAACACCAACGGACGGACAGGTGCCGGTTGGAATCCCCCGCCCGGCCGCGGCCAATGCCTGGTGCACCGCGTACAGGCTGGTCGCGGGAGTGACCGTGACGAGGCCGGTGGCGGCGTCGTACTTGATGTCACCGGGCAGTTGGCGCAGGTCGAGCACCATCGCGCCGTCGGGCGTGGACGCCCCCACGTACGAATGCCCGCCGCTGCGCGGCGCGACCTTGAGATTGCGTGCGGCGGCGAACGCCATGGCCTTCTGCACATCCGCCGCCGAGGTCGGGACGACCACCGCGGCGGGGGTCGATCCGTTGTAGTTGGTGTTGAAAACCTGTTTGGCCGTTGCGAATTGACCGTCACCGGGGGTCAGTACCTGCCCGCCGATGGCGAGACCACTCCATCCGGAGGTGGCTGGGTCCGCGGTGGCGCGCACAGTGCCGAAAACCGTGCCCGCGGCCAGCGCTCCGGCGGCAGCCCGCAAGAACGTCTGCCGCGAGATCTCGCGCGGTTTGCGCGGTACCGTCATGCCCGCATTGTGGTCCGCTTGGTGGGCGAAATGCGCTCGGCGGGGCCCGTGTCGCCAGACGTTAGCCGACCGTGACCAAGCCCGGTCACGTTTCGCTTAGGGGCTGCTGGGGTAAACGGACCTGTCGAGTTCAGATCAGAGCCCGGACCTTTTACTGATAACGGCCGGAGGATTGATCGTGGGATCGACGGGTGAGTATGCCGACGTAACGCCCCTATTTCAGGCATTGCAGCAGCTTGAACCCGATTCTCGCGCCTATCGGCGGCAACGAGACTTGATCATCGAGCGGTGCTTGCCGTTGGCCGATCACATCGCCCGTCGATACCGGGATCGCGGCGAAACATTCGAGGACCTGGTCCAGGTGGCGCGGATAGGTCTGGTGAACGCGGTCGACCGTTTCAACGTCGAGAATGGTTCGGAATTCCTGTCGTTCGCCGTTCCCACCATCACCGGTGAGGTGCGTCGTCACTTCCGCGACCACGGGTGGGCGGTCAAGGTGCCTCGGCGAATCAAGGACCTCCAGGCGCAATTGACCGCGGCGACAAACGATCTCACGCGGCAACTGCGTCGGGCACCGAATGCTTCTGAGATTGCCGAGCGTTTGGGTGTCGACCGCGCTTTGGTCGTTGACGCGATGATCGCGAGCAGCAACTACTCGGTGTTGTCGATGGACGCTCCGCGCGGTGAGGACGACGAGCACCGGTCGCTTGCCGACACCATGGGTGGAGTCGATGCGCGTTTGGAGAAGGTGCTGAGTGTGCAGACGGCGCGGCCGCTGATTGCAGCATTGCCGGAGCGCGAACGCACCGTGATCAAGCTCCGGTTCTTCGACGAACTCACGCAGAGCGAGATTGCCGAGCGCATCGGGTGTTCGCAGATGCACGTGTCCCGGCTGCTGGCCAAGGCGTTGCAGACACTACGCAATGGCGCTGAGCGGCGGACTTTCGCTGAGGCGGGCTGAGGGTCTGGGCGGGCGGGACGCGTCACATCCGTCATATCCGTCGCATCGGTCACATCCGTCATGTCGGTCACATCCGTCACCCCGCTGGATGATGCATCTCTGTGCCCGGCTCTGCGCGACAATGTCGGAGCAACCGGTTGATGGCGGCGGATAGCTCGCCGAGCGTGTGGGATATGGATGAAAACCGGCGCACGGACGTACGTAAGGCGCACGTTCGGGGGAATGCGCGACCAGCGTTCGTTTAGTGCGTGCAGCGGGGAGTGAGTCCATTTGTCAACGTGTTGATAAGCCCGTCGTACCGTAGCAATGTTTCGTTCACCGGCGTTGTCGCGCTGAGTATTCGATACAGAATGGCTCCGATCAGCGCGTCGGCGACGGCCTCGATGTCGGCGTCGGACTGGATCTGCCCCAGAGATATCCCTCGTCGCAACCGATCCTGGACACCTTGGTGGATACGACCGGTGAGCTGCCGATAGAGGCTGTCTCGGTCGTCTAGGTCTTCGGCAGCCGCCGCGGCGAGGGCCCGGATCAGTGCGGCATGCTCGGGGGCGGCCGTGCGTGCGGCGTATTCGCGCATCCAAGTCCGCAGATCATCGACGCAATCGCCGGTGTCGGGCAATGTGAAGTCGCCCGGAGGGTATTGGTTCATGACGGCTTCAGCCACCAGGGGCGCTTTCGACGGCCAGCGCCGATACACCGTCTGCGTGCCGACTCCCGCTGCTGCGGCCACCTTGTCCATAGACACCCCGGCGTAGCCGACATCGACGAGCAGCGAGCGCGTCGCCGCCAGAATCGCCTCGTGCGCGGCGGCGCTTCGCGGTCGTCCTCGGCGGGGTTGGCTCACCACACGACCCTAAGCCTGTCGTCCTGTACACCAGCGGGCCCGTATGACACTATTTACGAGAAAATCTCTCTCGGAATTTGATTTGCTGCCGCCAGGAGATGCCGGATGCGTGAAGTGTGCGTTGTCACCGGAGGCGCAGGAGGCATGGGGCTCGCGGCGGCGAAACTGCTGGGACGCGACCACTCGATCGTGCTCTGCGATGTCAGTCGCGCCGGTCTTGACGCGGCGGGCAAGGAACTGGAAGCCACCGGCGCCGAGTGCAAATCCGTCGTCGTCGACGTCACCAATGATCAGTCCGTCACCGAGTTGGTCGAGCAGTCAATGGGATTCGGCGTCGTCAGGTCGGTCATCCACGCCGCGGGTGTGAGTCCCAGCATGGGATCGGCAGAACGCATCATGCGCATCAACGCGCTGGGCACCCTCAACGTGAACGAGGCGTTCTACCCGACCATCGAGGAAGGATTCGCGATCGTCAACGTGGCGTCCGTCGCGGCCCACATGTTTCCCCGAGCCCTCACCCCCTACCGTCGTTTCAGGTATGCGCTAGACGACCGGGACGTCTTCATGAAGAAGATCACCGCCGCCTGCAATGTGGTGCCGGCCGCATTGCGGCCCGGGTTCGCCTATTCGATCAGCAAGAATTTCGTGCTCTGGTATTGCTCCTCGCAGGCGGCCAAGTTCGGAGGGCGCGGCGGACGAATCGTCTCGGTGTCGCCGGGCACCATCGACACCGCTATGGGCAGACTCGAGGAACGAACCGGCTCGAAAGCGATCGCCGAGCAGGCCGCGCTCCGGCGTATCGGCAGGCCGGAAGAGGTCGCCGAAGTACTGGCATTCTGCGCGAGCGACAAGGCCAGCTATCTCACCGGCATTGACATTGCCTGCGACGGCGGAGTTCTCGCAGCCATGACAGCGAGAGCCAAACTCGCGACAGCGCGTCAAGCGCTAGCCGCCATCTCCGGCTCGACGAGAAACGAAAACCAGTGACCGACATCGGTATCCGCCGTCAAGAGAACCGCCCCGTGCAGGCGGCTGCCGCGATCAGCATCGGGCTGGCGCACTTCTTGGCGCCGCGCCTGTTCGAGCGGTTCAACCGCCTCGGTTTCCCCCACCACGCGCGTGCCTTCACCTACATCAACGGTGGCATCGAAACGATCCTCGGAACCCTGGCGGCCAATCCCCGCACCCGACGACGCGCACACGTACTCGGGCTGTGCTACATCACCTACCTCACGACCTGCATCGCCACGACTCAGCTCCGGTCGCGGCGAATCGTCGGTGGCGGGTGGGATAGGTAAGCATGGCCGGGAAGCAGGCTTTCCAAGGAACAGCAGAAGGCGCCCGACTGCTTGGCCACGCCGCGCGGATGAATCTGGCCGCCGCCGTCCGGACCCGCCGCCGCGGCTACGCCGGGTGGACAGGCGCAATCAACACTGACTACGACCCGCAAGATCCTCTCACCGCTGCACAACCGTTTGACGCCTATCGGGCGCTACATGGAGGTGGACGGGTGCACTACAACCCCCGGCGCGCCACCTTCATCATCAGTCGGCTCGACGACGTGCGGGCCGCGTTGCGCGACACCGACCAGGTCACCAGCTCCCAAGGAGTCACCCGACTGAGAATGTCCGCGCCGTTGGCCGTGCTCACCGACGGCGAGGAGCACGCGCGCCTGCGCAGACAAGTCCAGCCGGGCTTCAGCAAAGGAGCCATGAACGCCTGGCAGGGCATGATCGAGCAGCTGGCCGAAGAGCTCGTCGGTGACGTACTTGCCAATCCAGGCTGTGATGTCGTGCGGCGGTTAGCCATACCGATGCCGATACGTCTGATAGCTCAGATCCTCGGCATACCCAACGATGACGTCGGCGACTTCCGCCGATGGTCCGAACGCGGCGTCGGAGTCATGGACGTGACCCCGACACTTCCCGGACTGATCGGCGCTGCACGGTCCGTGACTGCCATGGCCGCGCTGCAGCGCTACTTCGTCAAGCAGTTCACCGCGGGGGAACTCAAAGGATCCAACACGGTGCTCGGGCGACTCCTGGCACACAACACCGACGGCAGCCTCACCGATCGTCAACTGCTGCTCATCGCAATCCATCTACTCATCGCCGGAAATGAGACGACGACGAACCTCCTCGGCGGCATGTTCGACACTCTGGCCCATCACCCCGATCAGTACGAAATGATCCGCGCCCAACCCGATCTCGTCCCGCTGGCCGTCGAAGAACAACTCCGCACCACCACCCCAATCCAGAATCTCTACCGCTACACCCGCGCCGACTATCAGGTCGGTGATGTCACCATTCCCAATGGTTCACGCGTCCTCCTGTCGTTCGGAGCGGCCAACCGCGACCCAACAGCATTTGAGGAACCAGACCAGTACCGCGCTGACCGCAACCCGCGCACCCACGTTGCCTTCGGCTATGGCGCACACATGTGCCTCGGTGCACCCCTGGCGCGCATGGAAGCACAAGCCGTACTGCGACAACTCATCACCCGCGTCAGCCGGATCACACCCGCGGGCCCCACGACATGGTCCACCCACAGCTCCCTGCGCGGACCGACCCGGCTACCCGTTCGACTGACCGCGGCGTAACGCCGGATTGGGGTGTGGGCTGGCCAGCGGGCATGAAAATGGCCCCCAGGCTTGCGCCTGAGGGCCATTTCCGCTGGTAGCGGGGACAGGATTCGAACCTGCGACCTCTGGGTTATGAGCCCAGCGAGCTACCGAGCTGCTCCACCCCGCGTCGGTAAACGCAAGGTTACCCAACCCGAGCGGGCCTGACCAAATCGCGCGGTCAGCCGCACGACGGGTCGCTTGCGCCATCAAGAACCGGGTAGTACCACGAGGAACACCCGCGCTATTCGAGATCGCCCTAGGAGACGGCCATGTCGCAACGCCTCGGGCCGAAGCTGGTCAGCTTCGCCACCGAGATCGAGGGCGAGACCGTCGCGCAGGCGAAGACGACCGCGTCGATGCCGTTCGTGCATCCGCACGTCGCGCTGATGCCCGACGCGCACCTCGGCAAGGGTTCGGCCGTCGGCACCGTCATCCCCACCAAAGGCGCGGTCATCCCGGCAGCGGTCGGGGTGGACATCGGTTGCGGAATGGTCGCCGCAAAGACGCGGCTCACCGAGGCCGACCTGTCGGAGAAGTTCGGCGGGGACTACCGACCGAAGTTGCCCGCGCTTCGGCGTGCGGTCGAGGACGCGATTCCTTTGTCACCTGGCAATTACAACAAGTCGCTGCAGCGGTTCCCGTTCACCGCCGAGAAACACGACGAGTTGACACAGTTGCAGCAAGAGCTGCGCGTCGACCTGTCACACAGCCCAAAGTGGATGGAGCAGTTGGGATCTCTTGGCGGTGGCAACCACTTCATCGAATTATGTTTGGACACCGACGACAACGTGTGGCTGTTCCTGCACAGCGGCTCCCGCGGCGTCGGCAACAAGATTGCACAACGCCACATCAACATCGCGCTGCAGCAGTGCACGAAGGACCCCTTGATCAAGCTGCCGAACCGGGACCTCGCGTATCTCCAGGAAGGCTCGCCCGAATTCGACCGCTACATCAAGGATCTGCACTGGGCACAACGATTCGCCTACCTCAACCGTGCCGAGATGATGGACCGTTTCGTGCACGTCTTCGCCGAATGGCTGGGCGTGACAACCGAACACGTGGAAGCAGACCGCGTCAACACCCACCACAACTACACGGTCCCCACCAAGATCGACGGTGAGACCGTCTGGCTCACCCGCAAGGGCGCCATCGACGCGTCGAGGGGCAAGCTGGGCATCATCCCGGGCTCGATGGGCAGCCGGTCATACATTGTGCGCGGCAAGGGCAATGGCGACGGCTTGTGGTCGGCGCCGCACGGCGCCGGCCGCCGCTACAGCAGGACGAAGGCCAAGAAGCTGTTCTCCGAGCAGGACTTGGCCGCCGCCATGGTGGGTATCGAATACCGGCACGGCAAGGCGTGGATTGACGAGATTCCGCAGGCATATAAGGACATTGACCAGGTGATGGCGGACGCGGAACCGCTCGTCGAGATCGTCACCTCGCTGCGGCAGATCATGAACGTCAAGGGCACCTAGACGTCCGGCAGACGCTTGCTGAGCTGTTCCATCGTCAGCAGTTCACGGCGGTCGGCACGCAGGTACGGGATGCCGATTCCCAGTTCGTCCCAGCGGGCAGCGACCCGGGCCTCCAGCGCCGGCGAGAGCTTGTTGATCGCCGGATAGTGACGTCCACCCCACTCCGGGCGCGGTTCAAACTCCCAGCTTCGCGTCGCGTCGATGAGCACCCGCGTCCATTCGCCACTGCCGTATCTGGCCATGTCCGCCTTCTCCGGTGGCGTGGAAGGGTCCAGCGGTGAGCCGAGGGTGGGCCCGTAAAACGAAATATCGCCCAGGCCGGCGTTGACACGGTAGGCCATCGCCCAGTCGAGTGCCTCCGGATCGTGGATGTCGATGTCCTCCTCGACGACCATCACGTTCTTGTAGAACCAGATGGATCCGCTGGTGCCCCAAAGCGCGGCGGCGACCTGCTGCGCGTGTCCGCGGTAGGCCTTGTGGACCTGGACGACGATGTTGGTGCCGTTCGACACCTGCGACATCCACACATCGGTCACGCCGCGAACCCCGGCGCTTTCGAGCAAGTTCCAGGCGATCGCCGAGCGCGCGTAGTTGATCATCGAGTCTTCGACGAGGAATCCCGGCCGCATGCCCTCCAACGAACCCCGTAACACCGGATCGTCGCGATGGGTGATCCGGGTGACCCGCAGCACCGGTGTCGGCGCCGCGTGGCCGTCCAGGTAACCCGGGTACTCCGCGAACGGCCCCTCGGGCAGATACGTGGCCGGGTCAGGGTCGAGATAACCCTCAACGACGATCTCCGCGCTGGCAGGGACGTGCAGCGGGACCGTTTCACATGCCACCAGTTCCACCGGCCGGCCGAGCAGCGCGCCCATCATGTCCCATTCGCAGACATCCTTCGGGAACGGGCTGCCGGCGCAGAACGGCAACACGTCGTGCCAGCCGTAGACGATGGCCACCGGCATCGGCTCGGGCTTGTACTGCTGAAGATGACCGCCCCAGCCCTGGATGGGTGCCAACAGCTTGGCGATCTTGTCGCGGTCGACGATCATGCCGCGGTAGACGCCGATGTTGTCGCGGCCGGTCACCTTGTCTTCGGTTACGACGCCGCAGAACGTGTCGATATACCGACCGCCGTCTGCCGCATGCCATTTCGGCGCCGGAAACTGCCAGAGGTCGATCTCATCGGCGGAGACGATGTTCTCCTTGACCGGACCGGTTTCCACGATGCGTGGTGCAACCGGTTGCCGGAAAGCGTCTTTGAGGTGACGGACTACGGCTGCATCGCTGGCGTTCGGCGGCAGACCCAGCATGAGCCGGATCTGACAACGGTTTCCGATCGCCGACGTCAGAAACTTAGTGCACCGGGTGTTTTCGTGGCCGACGATGTTCTCGAACAGCAGCGCGGGACCACCGAGGGACAGATTCGCCCGCGTGATCGCGCCGATTTCCTCGTCCCAGTCGACGCGAGCCGTGATGTGGCGCAGTTGACCCGCGGCCTCTAGGGTGGCCAGCCAGCTGCGCAGGTCCGGTGCGGCCGGTTCACTCATGATGTCACCCCTACAACCGATCGCGTGCCGTTCACGCCGTCCTTCCAGCGTTTGATCAGGTCGTGCTCGATGCCGAGTTGATCGATGACCCGGCCGACGACGTAATCCGTCACCTCAGCGATGGAGGTGGGCCGCGCGTAATACGCCACCGTCGGTGGGAAGATCACCGCGCCCATCCGTGCCAGGTACTGCATGTTGTCCAGATGGATCTCGCTCAGCGGCGCCTCACGCGCGACCAAGACAAGCTTCCGTCGCTCCTTCAGCGTCACGTCGGCCGCACGGGTGATCAGGTTGTCGCTGAAGCCGATCCGGATGGCGCTCAGGGTTTTCATGCTGCACGGACAGACGACCATGCCGTCCGTGCGGAAGGAGCCACTGGAAATGCCGGCGGCGAGGTCCCGGGCGCTGTATGCGTGTGACGCCAATGCCCGGACGTCGTTGACGGTGTGGTCGGTCTCCATCTTTATCGTCGCGCGAGCCCAATCGCTCAGGACGAGATGGGTTTCAACGTCAAGGTCGCGGAGAACTTCGAGCAGCCGGATACCCAGGGCGGCTCCGGTTGCACCGGTCATGCCAACTACCAAGCGCATGATGATCACTCCTCGGAAAGTCCACGGGTCAAGCCCGAAACAATGAGCACCAGCGCGGCCAGAAACGCGTATCGCATGCTGCGGAAACCCAACAGAACGAATCGTTCCTGTGATGGCTTGCCGTGATGTCCTTGGGACAGGGTCGGATTGGCGGCGGCGGTGCCGAGCGCGGCGCCGATGGTGGTGAACAGCCAGTTGCCGTAGGTGCCGTACAGCGTCGTCCAGCGGGCCGCGCGGCCGAGGTTGGGCGGCAGCTTGACCTGGGTCCAGATCGCACCCAGCACGATCAGGAAGGTGCCGTTCATCACCCCCTCCAGGTGCGCCGAAAGCGCCATGCGCATATTGGTGAAGCGGCGTTGCTGGGTGCCGGTCACTACGCCGATCAGGAATAGCACCATGCCATGCCAGACCAACCGCCGGCCCGTCACTTGTGTCTCGGTCATGGGAGCCGCCTCCTCTACCCGTTGCGGTGCCGGACTTTTCGCATTCGAATCCCGGCCGAGCAGCACGGTCGCCCAAACGCTTCCGCACGAGGCCGCGATACACCATCGCGGTACCGATCGGGACTTCGAATTCATGCGTCAAGCATGCGCGCCCGGGCCGCTCACCTACTTAGGGCAACCAGACGTCTTTCCCACACTTTGGGTCACGGAGCGGTTCGCGCGGCCAGCAAATATCTGATCGCGCCCTGCCCGTTGGGGCTGGTGTCCATGTCCCCCACCGGGACGTCCGCCGCCTGCAGCAGGTCGCTCAACTCGCGGGAGCTGGTGGCCCAGCCGTGCGTTTGCAAATAGTCCTCTGCGTCATTGCGTTCATGCGTATACGTCAGCCCGCTGAAGTCGGCGTCGAGGCCGTGCTGCCGCCAGGTTTCCGCGACCGCCCCCATCAAGGTTCCGATGGACCGGGCCCCGCGGGGCAAATGGTCGGCGATCAGACGGCTGCCCGGGGCGCTGAGCGCGGTTATGTCGTCCAGCATCCGATTCTGTGCGTCACCAGGAAGATATCCGATCATCAGTCCCTCGAGCATCCACGCGCTGGGCATCGAGCTGTCAAAGCCGGCCTGGCGCAGCGCTATTGGCCAGTCCTGGCGCAGATCGGTTCCCACCGTGCGCAATTCCACCGACGGACGCGCCCCGATTTCAGCCAACGTAGAGCTCTTGAACTCAAGCACCGCCGGTTGATCGATCTCGTAGACCACCACACCCGCAGGCCATGCCAGCCGGTAGACACGAGAATCCAGCCCCGATCCGACGATCACCGCCTGCCGGATACCGGCGGCCGTCGCATCCGGGAAGAATTGGTCGAAGTAACGCGCCCTTACCGCGAAAAAGTCAGCGATCCAAGCACTTCCGAGATCGGAATACTCGAGATCACCGCGTGCTAGCCGGGCGAAGAAATCGACACCCGCGGCGCAGACCAGTGGTGCGGCGTAGGGATCATTGATGATCGGATCTGGCTGCCTGCTGGCCGCCGCCCTGGCCGCAGCGACCATGGTGGCTGTCACACCCACGCTCGTCGCGAGGTCCCAGGTGTCGTTCTCACTTCGTGCCATGTTGTCCCTTCTCATCGAATAGCGGTGCGCAGCAACGTTGATGCGATGGTGAGCGGCCCGCGGCGACCGACCATATTCATCAGGTGCAGGAACCGCTGAAACACCAGCGGATCGGTTTGCGCCGCGGTAACCATGCGATCAACGACTGCATTTCGGATCCGGACCGACGCGGTTCGCTTCCCCGCGATCTGCGGCAGCGCAAGGTCAGAACTCACCGCCATCTGCCAAGCCACGCCCACTTCTTTCGCCGCGCGGCGAAAGAATCGCCGCGGCAGGTCGTCGTCACCGTTGCGCAGACAATCGCGCAGGATCAATGCCTCGATGGCGGCGATCGACATGCCCTGGCCGTAGAGCGGGTTGAAGGTGCACATGGCGTCACCCATAACGATCAGGCCATCGGGTGTGTGGGTCAGCTTGTCGTAGCGGCGCCAACGGTTCGCCGGGAACTTGTATTGCATGACGTCGGCGAGGGGTTCCGCGGACCGCGCGGCCGCCAGCACATGAGGGGGCGCGACACCTGTGAGGCAGGCGAACAACGAAGAACGGTCGGTGGGCGCCGGATGCCCGGCCAGCGTCTGCACCGCCAACATGTAATTATCGTTCTCGCCGGCGAACATCGCGAACGCCAGTGGGCGGTTGGGTTCGGCCGCGGTGAGGGTGATGTTCTCGCGCAAGCTGCCGGGCGCCACGTAGATCGGCAGGCCGGAATAGGTAACGTGCACCTTCAGTTCACTTTCCGGCGGACGGCGATAGCCCAATTGCTCCAAGAAGACCGGCGTCCGGGAGCCGCGCCCGGTGGCGTCCACCACCAGGTCTGTCGCCAGGGTTCGTTCGGCACCGGAGTCGCGCCGCGCCAACACGACGCCGGTGACCCGGCCGCGCTGCCCGGTCGACGTCAGGCGCACCGCGTCGTGGGCCTCGGCAAACGTCACGTTGGGAATGGCCTGCACGCGGCGACGCAGCTGCCATTCGAGAAAGGGCCGATGCGCGTAGTGGACGACGATTGATTCCGGGTCCGGAATGCTCCCAGACCGCAACAGTTGGTGCCCGCCGAAGTTCATGCAAAGCCGCGACAGATCACCGTCGTTCCAGACCCGCGCACCGCCGGCGACAAGGTCGGCAAGGAAGCCAGGAAACAGCTTTTCCATACTTTGAGTGGCTCGTGCCGCCGGGATGTGCGGCAACCCACCCTGGGGCACTCCCCGACGATTCAACGGTCCGTTGGGCAATACATCGCGCTCGACGACGGTCACGTCTCCGTAGAAATCGGCGAGTACCCGCGCGGCAAGCAGTCCGGCGATGCCCGCGCCGAGTACTACGGCACTACCTTTCGATTCAGACACTCTCAGCTCCAAGCTTGCTCGCCCGATACTCGGTCGGTGTGGTGGCGAGCAGCCGGCGCATCACAGTGGCCAGGTGTTGCGGACTGGCGAACCCGCATTGCTGCGCGATCTCGCCGATACTCAACGAGGGGTTGCCCAGCAGCTCACACGCCTTGGCGACACGGCGGTTCATCAACCACCGATGGGGCGGCTCGCCCATGCCTTCACGAAACAGAGTTGCCACGCGTGCCGCTGAAAGTCCGACCAGTTCGGCAAGGTCGTCGAGGACGACATCATCGGACAGGTGGGCTTCGAGGTAGTCGACCAGCCGTTTCAATCGCCAATCACGGTATCGTGCAACACTTCTGGCACTTCTGGGAATCGTGCCGGAAAGGCTGGAATGCTCCCGAATCAGGCGAACGACCAGATGCTGGGCGAGCAGGTCGATCGTCATAGCCGAATATGCGTCCGGATAGCTCATCTCGCGAACGATCTGACGGCCGATGCTTTCCACGAACGGATCGCGCGAACACATCGGATCGATGAGGGCTACGGAGCCGGCTGACTTCAGCACACCGCTCTCCGCGGCGACGCGTTCTACCAGCCTGTGCGGCAAATACACGTGCAGGTAACTGAACGGCCGCTCGGATCTGAAGATGCCTCTGGGATGTTCGCCGGCCGCGACCAGGTTCATGTGGAAGGGCGGATGCGGGCGACTCCACTTCTTCCGGCCATTCGCGAAGTAGGTGTGGTGGTGGTTGCCACTAAGCGCAAGGGATACCAAGTCGATGCTCTCCCGGGCCGGTCCCCGCAATTCGTAGACCGAATCGCCGTGAAAGCGCCAGATCGCTGCCGACACAGCATGGCTCGCAGACGTGATGCGCTTGTGAGGGGCGAACCCCACGGCACCCGCGATGTTCTCGGGTGCCGCGGCCGCCGTATGGGAGCACGAGGAATGGGTGAATGATCGCGAAATCACAAGTGCCAGTTTGGGGTCGGCGCCGACCCGGTGAGGCCAGGCAATGCGACAGCTTTCCCTCAGATAACGACATGTCAAATCGATTCGCACCGCATGTACATGGCACACACCACAGACACGCGCCGGTAGGCGCACCTCCGGTAGAAGGGTGACCGACGAAAGGATTGCAGTGGATTTGATCGAGGGAAAGCTGTTCACTGACGGGAAATTCCGCGACGCCGGCAACGTTGAGCCGGTGTTGGAAGCTGCGACGGAAACAGTCCTGGGGCTCGGAGCGAGTGCGACCCGCGGTGATATCGACGACGCCGTGGATGCGGCCCGGCGCGCGCTGCCCGGCTGGCGCGGTATGACCGCCACCGACCGCGCCAAAGCCATCTATCGACTGGCCGACGCCCTCGAGGCACTCGCGCCCCATACCAGTGAGCTGTGCACCCGGGAGACGGGCGCCCCGATCACATACTCCCGGCAAGCGAACGGCTTCCTGCCGACGGTGATCTTCCGCTACTACGCCGGACTCGTAGACACGCTCGACGTCGAGGAATTCAGGCCAAGTCCGGCCGGGCACACCCTGGTGCGGCGGGAGCCGATCGGCGTGGTGGGCGCCATCGTCCCATGGAATGTGCCCCAACTGCTGGCGACGATGAAGCTGGCCCCGGCTCTGGCGGCCGGCTGCACCGTGGTCTTCAAACCGGCGCCCGAGACAGCGCTGGACGCGTTGGCTATCGCGCAGGCAGCCGAAGACGCGGGAATACCGCCCGGCGTTCTCAATGTGGTTCCCGCCGGGCGTGAGGTCGGCGCGTACCTGGTAAGTCACCGCGACATTGACAAAGTGGCGTTCACCGGATCGACAGACACCGGACGACTCATCGGGCAGACCTGCGGGCAACTTGTCCGGCCGATAACGCTGGAGCTGGGTGGGAAGTCTGCCGCCATCATCCTCGACGACGCCGAGTTGGAATCCACCGTCCAAGGCCTGCGGACGGTGTCGTTCGGCAACAACGGCCAATTGTGTTATGCCAGCACGCGGATCCTCGCGCCGCGCAGTCGCTACGGGGAATTCGTCGACGCGCTGGCCGCGATGGCCGACGCGCTGGTCGTCGGGAACCCGCTCGACGAGACGGTCGAGATCGGCCCGATGGTCAGTTCGCGCCAGCAGCAACGGGTATTGAACTACATCGAGATCGGCAAAGCCGAAGGCGCGCGAATCGTGGCGGGCGGCGGTATACCCTCCGATCGTCGGCGCGGTTGGTACGTGGCGCCGACCATCTTTGCCGACGTGCACAACTCGGCGCGAATCGCTCGCGAGGAGATCTTCGGGCCGGTGCTGTCTGTGATCCCCTACGAGTCGGACCGCGAAGCGATCGACATCGCCAACGATTCGGAGTTCGGCCTTGCGGGCAGCGTGTGGTCATCCGACGAGGCGCGGGCGACTGAGGTAGCCGGTGCCGTCCGGACGGGAACCATCGGCATCAACATGTATCAGCCCGACCTGGGTGCACCATTCGGCGGCATCAAGGCCAGCGGCTTCGGCCGTGAGCTCGGGCCCGAGGGATTGGCCGCCTATCAGACGACCAAGTCGATCTTCCACGCGGCCGGCGCCGCCGCGGCACGATGAACCCGCCGGCAACGTACGTCCTGGTCCCCGGCAGCTGGCACGGGGGATGGTCCTGGCAGCCGGTGGCCAAACGGCTTCGCGCGCAGGGGTATCAGGCGGTCACTCTGACGCTCCCCGGCCTCAACGACGGTGATGATCCCTCGATGCACCGGCTTAGCGATGCGGTCGACTACATCGTGGGCGAGGTGCGTCGCCTGCCGGTCGACGACGTGGTCCTCGTCGCCCACAGCTGGGGTGGCTATCCCACCACCGGCGCGGCGCGGCTACTCACCGGGCAAGTCCGCAAGGTCGTGTATCTGAATGCGCAGATACCGGTTCGGGGCAGAAGCCTGGTGGACGACGACCCACCGGAGCTGCGCGAGCAGAATCTGCGGTTGATCGCCGCATCACCGACCGGCTCCATCCCGGCCACGCTAGAAGACGTGCAGCGGGGGTTCATGCAAGACGTTGCACCCGAACTGCAGCGGCTGGTGGCCGACCTGCTCACCCCGCAGCCCGGCCACTACTTCACCGATGCACTTGATGTCGATGCGGCGACGCTTGGCATTCCCGTCGCCTATCTCGCCAGCGAGTACGATCAGGCGTTGCAGTGGCCCGCGGCTGAGTTCGCGGCCCGGCTCAATGTGCCACCGATCCCGGTGCCGGGCACCCACAACGCCATGCTGACCCATCCCGATGAGATTGCCGAAGCAATCCTGGCGGCCTGAAAAGCGTTGCGGGAAAAACTATCCCACGGCCGTCAGAACCGTTTCGGGGCCATCCTGCGGCGGCCACAACGGCTGTGGCACCTCGACACCGAATGGCGCATCCCAGTGGTTTCGGGACGAGACCTCCTGCACCGGAAGCCGGTTTGCTGCAACACCCCACCGGCCCCGTGGGTAGCCCATGGCCAGCATGGCCGACATCTTCCAACCCTGCTCGACCGGCACGCCCAGCAACTCGTTCACCTTGTCCTCGCAATTGCGGAGCACCATGGTCATGACACCGCCGACCCCCTCGGCACGCGCGGCGAGCAGCGCGCTCCAGATCGCCGGATAGATGTTGGCACCACCGAGATCGTCGATCGCAAAGACGAAGAGCAACAACGGAATCTCCTCGAAGTGGTCGGCGAGGTAGTTTCCCGAGCCCTTGATCCGGCGCATGTTCTCGGCGTGCGCGGCTGCGTCCACGCCGGGGGCCGCCACTGCCATCGGTCCCGTCCCGCTGCTGAACTTCTCATATTCCAGCGCGCGGGCCTGCCGAAACAATTGGGCGAACTCACCCTTCAGCTTCGGGTCGTCCACCGCCACGAAGTGCCAGCGTTGGGTGTTACCGCCGTTCGGCGCGCGAACGGCCGCATCGAGGATCCGCGCCTGGGTGTCCAACGGGATCGGGTCCGGACGCAACCGCCGCATCATTCTGGTCGTGTACAGCGCCTCATAGACATCCATCGGTCACTCCTTCCACTACTCGGGCCAGCTGTTGTTGCGGATGATGTCGACGAAGTTCGCCCGCTTGAAGTTCGGGTCGAAGTGCGCGAGCACGTCGTCGTTCATGGTGCCGAAGGTGCTCTCCGGGCGGTGCTTCATGCCCTCGTTGAACGCCGCGATGATGCGATTCTTGAAGTCCGGTCGCGGGTGTGCCGCCGTCACCGCCTCCAGCGCCTCGGGTACCAAGTCCTCGCGGCCCATGCCGAGCACGTCGGTCTCGACACCGGCGGTGACCAAAGCGATTTCGGGGTCCAGGAATTCCGGCACCCCAGGCGTCGTGTGCAGGGCGATGCCCAGCCAGACCTTCTCGGCGTCGGCCGGGTCGTAGCCGCGTTCCAGCAGGAAGTCGCGCGCCGCGTTGGCGCCGTCGACCTCGAAGCGCAACATGGAGGTCCGGTAGCGCGGGGTCAGCCCGATGTCGTGAAACATCGCACCGACGTACAGCAGCTCCAGGTCGGGCTGCAGACCCAGCCGGCGGCCGTGCAGCGCGCCGAACAGGAACACCCGTCGGGAGTGATCGAAGAGCAGATCGTCTTCGACGTCGCGGATGTATTCGGTGACCTCGCGTACCAGCGGTGTGTCGGGGATGATGATGCCGGCTACGGCTTCGATCGAGTGAGTGGTCATGGGTTCCTCCTCGGTTGGTGTGACCAGTGTGAGCCGTTGCACTCCGTTTGGTTCGTGGCTTTTGTGCCGTGAATCCCACAAAACGCGACACCGGTCAGCAGAATGGGAGGGTGCCGCCTGCAACCCACGTCAGTGGCTCTCCCCGGGTAGTGGTCATCGTCGTCTTCGACGACGTGACGATGCTGGACGTCGCGGGCGCGGGAGAGGTCTTTGCCGAGGCCAACCGGTTCGGCGCCGATTACCGGTTGAAGATCGCATCGGTCGACGGCGGCGACGTCGTCACCTCAATCGGCACCCGGCTGGGCGTCACCGACGCCATCTGCTCGATTGAGTCGGCCGACACCGTCATGGTCGCCGGCAGCGACCACCTGCCCCGGCGGCCGATTGACCCCGCGCTCGTCGAGGCGGTCAGATCCGTTGCGGGCCGGACCAAGCGGCTGGCGTCGATCTGCACCGGCTCGTTCATCCTGGCGCAGGCCGGCCTGCTCAACGGGAGGCGCGCGACGACGCACTGGCATGACGTCCGGTTGTTCGCTCGGGCCTTCCCCAAGGTCACCGTCGAGCCGGACGCGATTTTCGTCCGCGACGGCGATATCTTCACCTCGGCCGGAATTTCGGCCGGCATCGACCTGGCGTTGGCCCTGGTCGAAGCGGATCACGGCACCGACCTGGTTCGCGCCGTGGCCCGCTGGCTGGTCGTGTACCTCAAGCGCGCGGGCGGCCAGTCGCAATTTTCGGTGCTCGTCGAGGCCGATCCGCCGCCGGAGTCTCCGCTGCGCAAGGTCACCGATGCGATTTCGGCCGACCCGGCAGCCAACCACAGTGTGAACTCTCTTGCGGCGCGGGCTTCTTTGAGCACTCGGCAACTGACCCGGCTGTTCCAGTCCGAGCTGGGCACCACGCCGGCCCGCTATGTGGAGTTGGTGCGCATCGATGCCGCCCGCGCGGCCCTCGACGCCGGCCGCACGGTGGCCGACACCGCACGCTTGGCGGGGTTCGGCAGTGCCGAAAGCCTGCGGCGGGTGTTCGTCGACCATCTCGGCGTCTCGCCGAAGGCCTACCGGGAGAGATTTCGCACCGCGTCGCGCGGCTGATTGCTCTGCGAGGAGAAAGTGATGGGGCCGGCCAAGTCCACACGCCGCTACACATCGACCCTGCGGGCCAAAGCCGCGCTGGACACTCGCAGAACCATCCTGGAAGCCGCGATGCGCCTGTTCCTCGAGCGCGGCTACGGCAGGGTGACCGTCAATGACATCGCAACCGAAGCCTCCCTGGCGGTACCCACGGTGTATGCCAGCACCGGCGGCAAGGCGGCGATCCTGGCGACACTCATCGAGGAGGCGATGGGGGACCCGATTGTCGGAGAGACCCTCACGGCGGTGCGCCACAGCAAGTCGGGCGACGAGGTGCTGCGTGTCAGCGCGCGCGGTGTGCGCACCGACAACGAGCGCTACCGCGACATTATCGCGGTGATGAAACATGCTGCGGCGGTTGACGAGAACGCCACCGCGATCCTGCAGCGGTCCGACGCCGGCTATCGGCAGGCGCTGGCCCAGATCGCCCGGCGGCTACGCACCCTGCACGCGTTGCCGGCCGGAATGACGCAAGCCGTGGCGACCGACATTCTGTGGTTCTGTTTCGGCCGGGAGGCATGGCAGGTCCTGGTGACGGAGTGCGGATGGTCGTGGGATCGGGCCGAGCAGTGGTTGCTGTCGCAGGCCCGCGCGGCTCTGCTGGCCTAACCGGTGAAGGCCGGTAGATCGATCCCGACAGCGGCGTTTTCCTCGGGCGTACCCAGCACGTAGCCGTATTCAATGGATGTCGCGACGAACTGGGCGACTTCTTCGGACGTGCGTGGCTGCGGTGAATCCGTTGCGGGCCGACCGATTTCGAGAAAGAAACGGCCCAGTTTGGGCGTGGTGACCACAAGGTCGACGGCCGGCTCGTCATCGACGTTGCGATGAGCATGCATGACGTTGCCCGGGATGCGCACATAGTCTCCCGCAACCGCGTCGCGCCAGGCCAGGTTGTCCCCGTCGGAAACGAGGACCTGATGCCGTCCGGAGAGGATGAGGAAGTCTTCGGCGTCGGGGTGGCGGTGCAACGCGACGACACCGCCCGGCGGCAGCACCGCGCGCATCACGCAGAACTCGGCTGACCAGCTGACGAATTCGACTGTGCCGCCGAAGACATCGAGGGTTGGGCCCGCAGGGGTCTGCGCCAGGTGCTGCAGGACAGCGCTGGATCTCAAATGGGCTAGCTGCATAATATTGATTATAGCTAGCCTATATCCAATGGCATGCGGACGCCCAGACTCGCACCCGAGGGGGTTCACCTGGCGTTGTTGAACTTGGTGATGGCCTCGTCGAGCCGCTGCAGCGCGGACCCGTAGCCGGCGAAGTCACCCTTCTTCTGGGCGTCCCGCGCGGCGCCGATGGCAGCCTGAATCTCTTGCAGCGCAGCGGCTTTAGCCGGAGAAAGGGTTTGCGCACCGTCCGGTGGCGGCGGTACGGCCGCCGTCGGCGGAGGCGCCCCAGGCCCGGCCGACGGGGGTGGCGGCAGGTTCGCCGGCGGACTCGCCGGGGCCCCGGCCTCGGTCGGTTGGATTCCGGTGGCGGCGGCACCGGCTCCCGGTCCGAACAACGCGGTGAGCGCATCACCCACGGTGGGACCGTAACCGACCTTGTCGTTGTACATCATCGCCACCCGGATCAGGCGCGGATACGACGATGCCGCGTCACTGGCACCCGGTGAGGCGTAGACCGGTTCGACGTAGAGCAGGCCACCCTGGCCCACCGGCAGGGTGAGCAGGTTGCCCCAGCGGATCCGGTTCTGGTTGTCGCGGCCGATGACACCGAGGTCCTGGGAAACCGCCGGATCGGTGGTGATCGCGTTGTTGGCCAGCTTGGGACCGTTGACCTGGCCGGGAATCGTCAGCACCGTGATCTTGCCGTAGGTGGCCGGATCGGAACTGGCGGTGATGTAGGCGGCCAGATAGTCGCGTTTGAACCGGTTCATCGCGCTGGTCAACTGATACGACGCCGAATTGTCGTTTTTTGCAATGTTTTTCGCGACGATGTAGTACGGCGGCTGGTAGCTGCTGGCGGTCGGATTCGGGTCCAGCGGCACGTCCCAGAAGTCCGACGTGGAGAAGAACGTCACCGGGTCGTTGACGTGGTACTTGGCCAGCAACATCCGCTGTACCTTGAACAGGTCTTCGGGATAGCGCAGGTGCTCGGCGAGCTCGGGCGAGATGTCGCTCTTGGGCTTGACGGTTCCGGGGAAGACCCGCATCCAGGCTTTGAGCACCGGGTCGTTCTCGTCCTGCTGGTAGAGCGAGACGGTGCCATCATAGGCATCCACAGTCGCCTTCACCGAATTGCGGATGTAGGACACCTTCTTGTCCGGGGCCAGCCGGTTGAATGCCACCTCGGTGGAGTCCGCGGTCGCCGACGACAGCGAGGTCAGTTCGGAGTACGGGTAGTTGTCTAGTGTCGTATAGCCGTCGATGATCCACACCAGGCGCTTGTTGACGACCGCCGGGTACACGGAGCTGTCGGTGGTCAGCCACGGCGCCACCGCTTCCACTCGCTGGGCGGGGTCGCGGTTGAACAGGATTCGGCTGTTGTTGCCGATCACATTGGAGAACAGGAAGTTTCGCTCGGCGAACTTCGCGGCGAACACGCTGCGTGATAGCCAGCTGCCGATCGGAACCCCGCCCCCGCCGGTGTAGGTGTAGTTCTTGGTTTCGGTGCTGGTCTCGTAGTCGTATTCGCGGTCGGCGCCGGTCTTTCCGACGATCGCGTAGTCGGCCGACGTGTTGGAGATAACCGGTCCGAAGTAGACCCGCGGCTGGTCCAGCGGCGCCGGACCGTCGGAGATCACGGCGCCGTTCGCGCCGACGACGTTGACCAGGAACTCGGGGTAGCCGCCGTTCTGGTTCGGGTCGTTGGCGACGCCGCGCACGGTGTTGGCCGGCGAGGCGATGAACCCGTTGCCGTGGGTGTAGACGGTGTGCCGGTTGATCCAGTCGCGCTGGTTCTCGATCAGCCGGTCCGGGTTGAGTTCCCTTGCAGCAACGACATAGTCACGCAGGTTGCCGTTGCGGTCCAGGTAGCGGTCGATGGAGAGCTGGTCGGGGAAGTTGTAGAAGTTCTTGCCCTGCTGGAATTGGGTGAACGCGGGGCTGACGATGGTCGGGTCGAGCAGCCGGATGTTGGACGTAGTGGCGCGGTCGGCGGCGACCTGTTGCGCCGTCGCTTGCCCGTCACCGGTGTAGTTGCGGTAGGTCACCACGTCCGGCGTCAGGCCGTATGCTTGCCGGGTAGCGGTGATACTTCGGCTGATGTATTCGCTTTCCTTCTGCGCCGCATTGGGTTTGACGCTGATCTGCTCGACGATCAGCGGCCAGCCGGCACCCACGATCAGCGATGAGAGCAGCAGCAACACCAACCCGATCGCCGGAATCCGCAGGTCCCGCAACGTAATCGCGGAGAACACCGCCGCCGCGCAGATCAGCGCGATCGCCATCAGGATCAGCTTCGCCGGCAACACAGCATTGATGTCGGTGTAACCGGCGCCGGTGAACGGCTTGCCACCGCGAGTGTGCGACAGCAGCTCGTACCGATCCAGCCAGTAGGCAACGGCTTTCAGCAAGACCAGCACACCGACCAGGCTGATCAGCTGGATCCGCGCCGAGCGGCTCAACGCACCGGCGCGCCCGGACAACCGGATTCCGCCGAACAGATAGTGCGCCACCAGACTCGCGATGAGAGCCAGAAACACCGCGACGAACAGGTAGCTCAGCACCAGCCGGTAGAACGGCAACTCGAATGCGTAGAACCCGAGATCCTTACCGAACTGCGGGTCCCTGATCCCGAAGTCCCCGCCGTGCAGGAACAGCTGGATCCGCACCCAGTAGCTCTGTGCCACCACCCCGGCCAGCAGACCGATGGCGGCCGGCGCACCGATGCCCATCAACCGCAACCGCTGCAGCACAACCGCGCGATACCTGGCCACCGGGTCGTTGTCGTTGCTCGGGACGAACACCGGCCGAGTCCGGTAGGCCAGCGCCAACGCGCCGAACACGATGCCGCCGACCAACAGGCCTGTCACCAGAAACACGACGATGCGGGTGACCAGCACCGTGGTGAACACCGAGCGGTAGCCCAGTTCACCGAACCACAGCCAGTCGACGTAAGCGTCGATCAGACGCGGACCGGCCAGCAGCAACACGATCACACCCAGTGCGATCAGGATCAGAATCCGGCTGCGCCGGGTCAGCTTCGGCATCCTGGCGGCCGGCCGCATTCCCACTGGTTACGCTCCCTGCTCTGTTTCCCCGACGGTCACAACTCTACGCACCGGGCGGGTCGGGCCGGATGGCCCGATCAGCAACGCGGCTAGCAACTCGGGGTGGGCCCGCCAGACGTCATCGCATGCAGAGCGTCCACCGCCGAACCCAGCGTCTCGACCTTGACCAGCTTCAACCCCGACGGAATCTGCGAAACCGCCTCGTAGCAGTTCTTCGCGGGCACCAGGAACACGGTGGCCCCGGCCGCCCGGGCCGCGGCCATCTTGTGGGTGATGCCACCGATGGGCCCCACCTTGCCGTCAACGCTGATCGTTCCGGTACCGGCCACGAACGTGGAACCGGCCAGGTCGCCGGTGGTGAGCTTGTCCACTAACGCCAGGCTGAACATCAGGCCGGCGGACGGCCCGCCGATGTTGGCCAGGTTGAAGCTCACCGAGAACGGCGCCCACGGCGCATCCAGCACCGCGACCCCCAGGAACCCGTAATCGCGGTCCTTGTTGGTGCCCAGCGTGATCTGCGCGACGCCCGCGGGCTCGTTCTTGCGACGGTAGTCGATCGTCACCGCCTGGCCGGGCTTCGTCTTCTTGAGCAACGCGGTGAATTGTTCGACGTTGGCGACCGGGGTGCGGTCGACGGCGTCGATGGCATCGCCGGGCTTGAGTTTGCCCACCGACGGGCCGCCCTCGCTGACCGAAGCGATGGTGACCGCTTCGGGATATTTCAGGTAGCCGAGTGCGGCGTACTCGGCGCTGTCCTCGGAGTTCTTGAAGTCCGCGTTGTTGGCCTTGTCGACCTCGTCGCGCGACTTGCCCGGCGGATAGATCAGGTCCCGCGGCACCAGCTGCTCCTGCCCGGAGATCCACAGCGTGAGGGCTTCACCGAGAGTCAGATCGTCGCGCTGGGACACCGTCGTCATGTTCAGGTGGCCCGACGTCGGATGCGTCTGGGTTCCCTCGATCTGGACGACCTGCTTGCCGTCGACCTCGCCCAGAGTGTCGAACGTCGGACCGGGGCCCAGTGACACGAACGGCACCGTCACCACCGCCAGGAGCACGCCGAACACCACGATCGGCACCAGCGCGACCATCAGGGTCAAAATCCGCCTGTTCACGCCGCTCACCTTAGACGGCACCGGACAGACCAGTTCAGCTGCGAGCGTGACCGGGGACCGCGCTTTCTGATTCTGCGGTGGGTACCGTTGAGCCTATGGCTGACCTGCCTTTCGGCTTCTCCGCGGGCGACGACCCTGAGCGCGACAAGCGCGGGAAGGACGATCCCGACTCCGGAGCGGGCGCCAACCCGTTCGGTTCGTTCCCCCTGGGCGGCGAGTTCGACATGGCCAACCTCGGCCAGCTGTTCACCCGCCTGGGTGAGATGTTCGGCGGGGTCGGGAGCGCCATGACCTCCGGCAAAGACTCGGGCCCGGTCAACTACGACCTGGCCCGCCAGGTCGCGACGAGCTCGATCGGCTTCGTCGCGCCCATCCCGGCGGCCACCAACTCGGCCATCTCCGATGCCGTGCATCTGGCGGAGACCTGGCTGAACGGCGCGACGGCGCTGCCCGCGGGGACCACCAGAGCGGTGGGCTGGAGCCCGTCTGACTGGGTGGACAACACGCTGCAGACCTGGAAGCGGCTGTGTGACCCGATGGCCCAGCAGATTTCGGCGGTGTGGGTGCAGTCGCTGCCGGAGGAAGCCAAGAACATGGCCGGCCCGCTGCTGCAGATGATGTCGCAGATGGGTGGGGTGGCGTTCGGGTCGCAGCTGGGACAGGCTCTGGGCCGGCTGTCCCGCGAGGTGCTGACGTCGACGGAGGTTGGCCTGCCGCTCGGGCCCAAGGGAGTGGCCGCGATACTCCCGGATGCGGTGGAGTCTTTTGCCGCCGGCCTCGAGCAGCCGCGCAGCGAGATCATCACATTCCTGGCCGCGCGCGAAGCAGCGCATCATCGCTTGTTCAGCCATGTTCCGTGGCTGTCGAGTCAGCTGCTGGGAGCGGTCGAGGCGTACGCGATGGGCATCAAGATCGACATGTCCGGGATCGAGGAGTTGGCCCGCGACTTCAACCCGGCGTCGCTGGCCGATCCCGCGGCGATGGAGCAACTGCTGAGCCAGGGCGTATTCGAGCCGAAGGCGACGCCCGCCCAGACCCAGGCCTTAGAACGGCTCGAGACCTTGCTCGCGCTGATCGAGGGCTGGGTGCAGACAGTCGTGACGGACGCGCTGGGTGAACGGCTTCCGGGTGAAGCCGCGCTGAGCGAAACGCTGCGCCGGCGCCGGGCCAGCGGCGGCCCGGCGGAGCAGACCTTCGCAACGCTGGTCGGGCTGGAGCTGCGGCCCCGCAAGCTCCGCGAAGCCGGTGCGCTGTGGGTGCGCCTCACCGAAGCCGCCGGCATGGATGCCCGCGACGCGGTCTGGCAACACCCCGACCTGCTGCCGGGGGCGGACGATCTGGACGACCCTGCCGCATTCATCGACCGGGTCATCGGCGGCGACACCAGCGGGATCGATGAGGCCCTCTCCGATTTGGAAGCCGAACTCGGGCGGGACTCCCAGGACCCCGAGCCTGGGGATAACTGACTTCGGCTGGGGCCGCCGGGGTGGCACCCTGACACGTCATGGTCCGGGCCGCCACTTGCCTATATGCGCTGAACCCGGCGATGCCGGTGCTGCTGCGTCCCGACGGCGTGGTTCAGGTGGGCTGGGATCCCCGTCGCGCAGTGCTGGTCCGTCCGCCAGGCGACCTGACGGCGGCGCGACTGGCCGCGGTGCTGCGATCCATGCGGTCACCGACCTCGATCGGTGAACTGCAACGGCAAGCCGGCAAGGACCTGACCGAACTGGTGACCCAGTTGGTCAACGCCGGGGTGGCCACCCGCGGCGACGGCACGTCCACCGGGCGGGCGGCGTCCATCCGGGTGCACGGCCGTGGCCCGCTGTCCGACTTGCTGGTGCAGGCACTGCGCGGATCGGGCGTGCGGACGGGGCACAGCAGCCAATCGCATGCGACGGTCACCGCCGCCGCGGTGGATCTGGTGGTGTTGGCCGACTTCCTGGTGGCCGATCCGCGCATCGTGCGTGACTTGCACACCGCGGGTGTGCCGCACCTACCGGTCCGGGTGCGCGACGGCACCGGCCTGGTCGGGCCGCTGGTGATACCCGGCGTCACCAGTTGCCTGGGTTGCGCCGACCTGCACCGCCGGGACCGGGACGCCGCGTGGCCGGCCATCGCCGCGCAGCTACGGGACACCGTTGGGGTCGCCGATCGCGCGACGCTGCTGGCCACCGCGGCGCTGGCGCTCAGCCAGGTGCACCGGGTGGTCGCCGCGGTCCGCGGCCGGCTGGCGGATCCGGACCCACCCTCGGCGCTCAACGCCACGCTGGAGTTCGATCTCCACGCCAGCTCGATTGTCGCGCGGCCGTGGACCAGACACCCGCTGTGCGATTGCTGACGCAGTTACCCGAGCCGGCCCTGCTCCGGGACGTTCGACGAGATCGACGCATACGCCCGGCCGAGCGCGTCCAGGACATGTTCGTCCAGCGTGCGTTCGTTGCGGTGCCGGTCCAGCGTCTCGATGATCGCCCGATAGAGGGCGTCCGCGGCGTCGTGTTGTGTCTGTTTGGCTCCCATGTGCTCACCATCTCTCACGCAGATGAATAATCGGTGCACTTGATGCGCTGGCCGTCGTGGATGATGGGTATGTGTCAGAGATCAAGCGCGGCCGCGCGGCCCGCAATGCAAAGCTGGCCAGCCTGCCGGTGGGCATGGCCGGCCGGGCTGCCCTGGGCTTCGGTAAGCGGCTGACCGGCAAGTCCAAAGACGAGGTCAACGCCGAACTCATGGAGAAGGCGGCCAATCAGCTTTTCACCGTGCTCGGTGAGCTCAAGGGCGGCGCCATGAAGGTCGGTCAGGCGTTGTCGGTGATGGAAGCCGCCATCCCCGAGCAGTTCGGCGAGCCCTACCGGGAGGCGCTGACCAAGCTGCAGAAGGACGCCCCGCCACTGCCGGCCGCCAAGGTGCATCGGGTGCTCGACGCGCAGCTGGGCACCAAGTGGCGAGAGCGCTTCAGTTCCTTCGACGACACCCCTGTCGCGTCGGCCAGCATCGGCCAGGTGCATAAGGCGGTGTGGTCCGACGGGCGCGAGGTCGCGGTGAAGATCCAGTACCCGGGCGCCGACGAGGCGCTGCGGGCCGACCTCAAGACAATGCAACGGATGGTCGGGGTGTTCAAGCAGCTCTCGCCGGGTGCGGATGTGCAGGGTGTGGTCGACGAACTGATCCAACGCACCGAGATGGAGCTCGACTACCGACTGGAGGCAGACAACCAGCGCAAATTCGCCAAGGCGTACGAGGGTCACCCGCACTTCACTATTCCGCACGTGGTGGCCAGCGCACCCAAGGTCGTCATCCAGGAATGGATCGACGGCATCCACATGGCGGAGATCATCCGGAACGGCACCCCCGAACAGCGCGACCTGATCGGGGTTCGGCTGCTCGAGCTCACCTTCGACGCGCCGCGGCGCCTGGAAATGTTGCACGGCGACGCGCACCCGGGCAACTTCATGCTGCTGCCCGACGGGCGAATGGGCGTCATCGATTTCGGCGCTGTGGCTCCCCTGCCCGGCGGCTACCCCGTCGAGTTGGGCATGACGATTCGCCTGGCCCGTGACAAGAACTATGACCTGCTGCTGCCGACGATGGAGAAGGTGGGCTTCATCCAGCGCGGGCAGCAGGTGTCGGTCCGCGAAATCGACGAAATGCTGCGGCAGTACGTCGAACCGATCGAGGTCGAGGTGTTCCACTACACCCGCAAGTGGTTGCAGCGGATGACGGTCAGCCAGTTCGACCGCTCGGTTGCGCAGATCAAGACGGCGCGGCAGATGGACCTACCGCCCAAGCTCGCCATCCCGATGCGGGTGATCGCCTCGGTAGCGGCAATCCTGTGTCAGCTCGATGCGCATGTGCCCATCAAGGCGCTGACCGAGGAGCTGATCCCTGGCTTCAACGAACCCGACGTGGCACTGGCCTAGCGGCCGGGCGGGTCCCGCGAGCAGACGCAAAAGCACCCGCACGCTCGGCGTGTCGGGTGCTTTTGCTACTGCTCGCCTAGGCGGCCTCCTTGCGAGGACGCCCGCGTGGACGCTTGCGGCTGACGACCGATCCCCGTTCGAAGATCTCGCCGCCCCAAACTCCCCATGGCTCAGCCCTTTCCAACGCGGCCGCCAGGCACTGGCGCCGGATCGGGCAGCTGGCACACAGCGTCTTGGCGCGCTCGAGGTCGGCCGGGGTTTCGGCGAACCACAGGTCGGGATCGCCGGCATGACATGGCAGGACCGGCTGCGTCCGTCTGGGGACTGTCAGAGCCGACATGTCCTGTTCACCTGCTTCCTGGTCGGTTGGTTGTCTTCGTGACCCGGACCAGGGAGGTTGTCTCCCAAAAGAAATCGGCCACGGATCCGGTGACTTCGGGTCCGTGGCCATTTGGCGAAAACTAGAGGGTCTCTACGTTGAGCCCCGATTCACGGACGCTTCAGCCGCGGCGGCGACACGGTGCTTACCCGCGGCCGCCGGTGCGGCGGCATGCGCGTTGGGCAGGCGGGTAGCCGCCGATACGCCGAACACGGTGATGTCCATAGTGATCATTGCGGGCCACCCTCCTTCCGGGTCTCGACAGAGGCCAACGTGCATCGAGAGTAGAGAATACCACCGCAGCCTGACAACCGATTTTCTGACCTGCGGAAATAGGCGATTAGCGGGCTCGGCGAACCAGCTCCAGGACGTCCGGTCCGTACTGTTCGAGCTTGCGGGCACCAATGCCGGGGATGGCGATCAGGGCAGCCTCGTCGGTGGGACGCAGCTCGGCGATCGCGATCAACGTGTTGTCGCTGAAGACGATGTAGGCCGGGACATCCTGTTCCTTGGCGGCGTCGCGCCGCCAGTCTTTGAGCTGAAGCAGCAGGTCCTCGTCGACGTCGCCGGAACAGGATTCGCAGCGCCGCAGCATGATCGCCGCCGGCGTGGTCAGGTCCTTATTGCAGACCCGGCAGCGCGCGGGACCGCGGTTGCGCCGCGACTTCGGCGGTGCCGCCTCGACCCGAGTCTGGGGGGCGATGCCGTTGAGGAAGCGCGACGGCTTGCGGCTCTGCCGGCCGCCCGCCGACCGCGCCAGCGCCCAGCTGAGCGCCAGATGCGTGCGGGCCCTGGTGATTCCGACGTACAGCAGCCGACGCTCTTCCTCGACGGCTTCGCTGTCAGGGCCGTGCGCGAGGGCGTGCGAGATGGGCAGCGTGCCGTCGGCCAGGCCGACCAGGAACACCGCATCCCATTCCAGACCCTTGGCCGCGTGCAGGGAGGCCAGGGTGACGCCCTGGACCACCGGTGGGTGTCGCGCGTCGGCCCGCACCCGCAACTCGGCCACCAGGCCGGGCAGGTCCAGCCGCGGACGCTCCGCCACCTCGTCGTCGACCAGTTCGGCAAGCGCGCCCAGCGCCTCCCACCGGTCACGCGCCCGGGTCCCGACCGGCGGCTCGGCGGTCAGCCCGAGCGGCTCCAGCAACCCGCGCACCAGCTGCGGCAGGTCCGGCTGGTCGCCCTCGGCGCCGCGCTCGGCGGCGCGGCGCAGAGCTAACAGCGCCTGCTTGATCTCCTGGCGGTTGAAGAACCCCTCGCCGCCGCGGACCTGGTAGGCAATGCCGGCCTCGGTCAGCGCCTCCTCATAGACCTCGGACTGGGCGTTGACCCGGTACAGGATCGCGATTTCGGCTGGCGCGGTGCCGGATTCGATGAGCGCGGCAATCTCGGCGGCGACGGAGGCGGCCTCGGTGGCCTCGTCGGGATGCTCGCGGAACGACGGCGCCGGGCCCGCTTCGCGCTGACCGATCAGCTGCAGCTTGCTGCCCGCGACGCGGCCCCGGGCGGTGGCGATCACCTGGTTGGCCAGCGACACCACCTGCGGGGTGGACCGGTAGTCGCGTTCCAGCCGCACCACCGTCGCGTCCGGGAAGCGCCGCGAGAAGTCCAGCAGGAAGCGTGGCGAGGCTCCGGTGAACGAGTAGATGGTCTGGTTGGCGTCCCCGACGACGGTCAGGTCGTCGCGGTCACCGAGCCAGGCCGTCAGCACCCGCTGCTGCAACGGCGTCACGTCCTGGTACTCGTCGACGACGAAGCAGCGGTAGCGGTCGCGGAACTCCGCGGCCACCGCAGCGTCATTCTCGATAGCGGCGGCGGTGTGCAGCAGCAGGTCGTCGAAATCCAGCAGCGTGACGGACTCGTCGCGAACCTTCAAGGCCTCGTACGCGGTGTAGACCGCCACCACCTTCTCGGCGTCCATCGGAGTGTCGCGGCCGGCGGCGGCCACCGCGCGCGCGTAGTCCTCCGGGACGATCAGAGACGCCTTGGCCCATTCGATCTCGCCGGCGAGGTCCCGTACGTCGTCGGTGCTGACATTGAGCCGGCAGCGGCCGGCCGCGCGCGCGACGACGGCGAACTTGGTGTCCATCAATTCCCAGCGGGTGTTGCCGACCACCCGCGGCCAGAAGTACCGCAGCTGACGGTGCGCGGCGGCGTGGAAGGTGAGCGCCTGCACCGCCCCGACGCCCGAACCGAGCTGCGCCGTCGCGTCGAGCGACCGCAACCGCGACCGCATCTCCCCCGCCGCGCGCTGCGTGAAGGTGACGGCCAGCACCTGTCCGGCCGCGACGTGGCCGCCGGCCACCAGCTGCGCGATGCGATGGGTGATGGTGCGGGTCTTCCCGGTGCCGGCGCCGGCCAGCACGCAGACCGGACCGCGCGGGGCGAGCACGGCCTCACGCTGCTCGTCGTCCAGCCCCGCGATCAAAGGGTCGGCCACCACCGGCATGGCGTCCATCTTTACAGTCCGGGCCGACAAACCTGGCGTGTCGCGCCGGCCGTCGGGGTCGTGCTCGGAATTGTTCATCGCCCGGCTACGTTAAGGGGTCATGACCAACGCTGCGCTGACCCTTTACTCGACGACCTGGTGTGGCTACTGCTTCCGGCTCAAGACCGCACTCAAGGCTCAGGGCATTTCGTACGACGAGGTCGACATCGAGCAGGATCCGGCAGCTGCGGAGTTTGTCAGCTCCGTAAACGGCGGCAACCGCACCGTGCCGACCGTCAAGTTCGCCGATGGGTCGACATTGACCAACCCCAGCGCGAATGAGGTCAAGGCCAAGCTGGCCCAGGTTGCCGGCTAAGGCCGACTCGCGGCCGATATGCGTGCACGGCGCCTGCCCTGGTCGCCTTTACGATTAGCTCCATGGCATCGGCGCTGGCTCGGCGAGCGGTTCTGATCGTCTCTGGCGTCCTGCTGGCGTTGACCGGCTGCTCGCACCACAACGCGCCGGCCGCGACGCCCAGCAGTCCACCCAGCGCCGATGCGCTGATTGTCAGCGTCGAAGAGGTGCGGCGCATCGCCAACTACGAGGAGCTGACCGCACACGCGCACGCCGACCTGCGGCATCCGCCCTCGGGCGACGTGAATGCGCCCGGACCGTGCCGCGCGGCCGGCACCAGTGACCTCACCTTCGCCAGCGGATGGACCGAGTTCCGCAGCGCCGGCTACAGCGGGGTGACCGACGACATCGACCCGGGCGGGCTCGCCTTGGTGGACTCGGTCAGTCAGGCCGTGGCGATCTACCCCGACACGCACGCCGCGCGCAGCGCACTTGACCAGCTGGAAGCGTCGCTCAACGCCTGCATCGCGCTGCACGACCCGAAGTACGACTTCAAGCTGGACAAACCCAGCCCGGGCACGCTGCGCATCACGGATAACGGCTGGAGCCATCAGTACCGCGTGAAGAACACGGTACTGATGTCGGTCGGTGTGCTGGGCATCGAGCCGGCCGAGCGGATCGCCGCCACGATTCTCGACGACATCACCGACCGGATCAAATAGCGGCCCAGGACTCGATGATCACCCGGGCGATCGAAATCGACCCGGGCAGAAGAAGTTTGGAGTCCGACCTGCTAGACCAGTCGCCGGCGTCCAAAGCCTCGCGCACCTCGTCGCGGCTGAACCAGGCCGCCTCGGCAATCTCACCGTCGTTGAACGAGAACTCCTCGTCCGGATCGGCCACGGCATGGAACCCAACCATCAACGAGCGCGGGAACGGCCAGGGCTGGCTACCCAGGTAGCGCACGTCGCGGACAGTGAGCCCGATTTCCTCGCGGATCTCCCTGGCCACGCAGACTTCGAACGACTCGCCGGCTTCGACGAAACCGGCCAGCAGCGAGAACATTCGTGGCGGCCAGGTTGCCTGCCGGGCCAGCACCGCACGGTCGGCGCCGTCGTGCACCAGGCAGATCACCGCGGGGTCGACCCGTGGGAACTCCTCGTGCCCGGTAAGTGGATTGACGCGTGACCATCCGGCCCGGGCCGGCTTGGTCGGGGTACCGTCCACCGAACTGAACCGGGCGCTGTCGTGCCAATTCAGCAGCGCCAGCGCGGACGACACTAATTGGCTGCTGGTGTCGTCGATGATGCGCCCGAGCCGGCGCAGGTCCAGTACCTCGACCTGTTCGGCACCGTCCTCGGGCGGCTGCAGCGCGCTTCGGACCGCCCAGACGTGCCGGCCGTCCTGGATGCGGCCCAGGAACACCGCCTCGGGCGGCGGTTTGTCGCCCAGGGCCGCGGCCGGGCCGAGCACCACTTTGCCGTTCGCCGCCAGCACTTGGTTGCGGGAGTCGACCCGGAGCAGCGCGGCCTCGGCCCAACCCGCCGCGGCGGCGTCGACGTCGGTGCGCAGTTGGTCGGCGCGGTCGGCGCCGACGCGCGACAGCAGCGGGATGTCACGCAGGCGAAAGTCCACGTCCTATCGTTCCTGGCCCTGACGGACGTACAGCAGCCGATCGCTGGCCTCGATGGCGTCCACCTCGGGCGCGCCGATGCGCAGCAGCCGACCGTCGCGCACCACCCCCAGCACGATGTCCTTGAGATGGCGCGGGGAGCCGCCGACCTCTGACTGTTCGACCTCCCGTTCGGCGATGGCCAGGCCCTCGTCGGGTGTCAGCAGGTCTTCGATCATCTGCACGACGCTCGGCGTGGTGGTGGCCAGGCCGAGCAGCCGGCCGGCGGTCTCTGAGGACACGACGACCGAGTCGGCGCCGGACTGCTGCAGGAGATGCTGGTTCTCGGCTTCGCGGATCGACGCGACGATCTTGGCTTTGGGCGAGATCTCCCGCGCGGTCAACGTGACCAGCACCGCGGTGTCATCGCGGCTGGCGGCGACGATGATCGACGCCGCGTGCTGGGCCCCGGCCAACCGCAACACATCGGATTTCGTGGCATCGCCGCTTACAGTGACCAGACCGGCAGAGGCAGCGCGGTCCAGCGCCGACCGGTCGGTGTCGACGACCACGATCTCGCCCGGGGTCATCTCGTCGCTGAGCATGGCGGCGATCGCCGTCTTGCCTTTGGTCCCATAGCCGATAACGACGGTGTGGTTACGCACTCTGCTCCTCCAACGCTGGATCTTCAGTGCCTGTCGGGACGTTTCGGTGACCACCTCGAGCGTCGTACCGACCAACAAGATCAGGAATGCGATGCGGAGCGGCGTGATGATCAGGACATTGGTTGCCCGCGCGAATTCCGAGATGGGTGTGATGTCGCCGTAACCGGTCGTCGACAGCGTCACCGCCGAGTAATACAGGCAGTCCAGAAAGCTCAGGCGGTCGCCTTGCGAGTCCCGGTAGCCATCTCGGTCGACGTAGACAGCAACGGCGGCGATGAACAACGCTGCCAAGGCGATGGTGATCCGGCGCGCGATGATGCGGGCGGGGCTGGATTGACCCTGCGGAATGCGCAACACGCCGACCAGCGCGTAGCTGGGCTGGACCGTCAATCTCTCATCGAGCCGCCGCAGTCGCCGCCAGCTACCCTTCGCCACGGAGTTCATGTAACCACGGTTAGGCCGTGCAGGGGCGACCGGAGTCTTGCAGCAGCGCGGCCAGCTCGCCGGCTCCGGCCAGCTCGTCGGGGGTGATCGTGATGCCGCTGCGCACGTAGTAAAAGGCGGTGCGCACCATCGATTCCGGGCAACCGTGCAGCGCCGCCCAGGCCAGTCGATACACCGACAGCTGAATCGCCGCCTGCCGCCGGGCTTGCTGGCCACGCGGCGGCTCACCCGTTTTCCAATCCACCACAGTGATGCCGCCGTCGGCATCGGCGAAGACCGCGTCGATTCGCCCCCGCACCACGGTGTCACCGATCGGCATCTCGAAGGGCACCTCCACCGCGATCGGGGTGCGGGCGGCCCACGGCGAGCCGGTGAACTTGTCCTGCAACGCGGACAGCTCCGCCGAGTCGCCGACCTCGGAGTCGGCGGCACCCGGCAGATCGCCGATGTCGAACAACAACTCGGCCCCGTAGAACTGCTGCACCCAGGCGTGGAAAGCGTTGCCCAACACCGCGTGCGGGTCCGGACGCGTGGGCAGCCGATGGATCAGCCGCTGCGCCGCGGCCTCGGGGTCGCGAGCCAGCTCGACCAGGCCGCTGACGGACAGCTGGCTGGGCAGCGTGCGCCGCGGCGGATGCGTCGTGCGGGAGCGCTCGGCCAGCAACGCATCCACGTCAGCGATCCAGCCCTCCACATCGGGCTGGCCGGTGTCCGCCTCGGTGACCGCCGATGTCGCCCGACTGACCAGCATGGCCCCGCGCTCGACGTCACCACGGCGGGCGGACAACGGATCGGCGGGCCAGATCGCTTCGACAACGTTGTCGCGCAACGGGTTTCGCTCTCCTTCGGCGGGTGGCGGCGCCCACTGCTCGACGTTGCCGCAGGGCTCCCCCGCCTCGGCGGAACGGTCGATGATGTCCTTGAGCTCGCACAGGAATTCCGATGGACCGCGCGGTTTGATGCCGGTGGCCGCCCAGTGGTGCCCGGAGACCAGCAGCGTGTCCTCGGTCCGCGTCACCGCCACATACAGCAGCCTGCGTTCCTCGTCGACACGGCGCTGGTCGAGTTCGGCGCGATGTCGGGAGATCTTCTCCGACAACTGTTTTCGGTTTGTTACGGCGGAGGCGTCCAGCACCGGGACGCCAAGCGCTCCGGCCCCAGCGCGGTCACCGCGCAGCAGCGGCGGCAGCTCACCGGGGTCGGTGAGCCAGCTGCTTCGGGACGCGGTCGACGGGAATGTGCCGCCGGACAGGTGCGCAACCGCGACGACCTGCCATTCAAGTCCCTTGGCGGAGTGCACGGTGAGCACCTGCACGCGGTCACGGGTGATGCCCGGCTGGCCGGGCGCCAACCCGTTCTCCACTTCGGCAGCCACGTCGAGGTAGGCAAGCAGCCCCGCGACCGTGGCTTGATTGGACCCCGCCCCGGCCCGTTCGGCGTACCCCGCGACTTCGTCGGCGAAAGCGTCCAGGTGCTCGGCGCCAGACCACGCGCCGGCGGCGGTGGCGCGGACCTCGCAGTCCAACCCGAGCACCCGCCGCACCTCGGCGACCAGGTCGGGCAGGGCGTAGCCGAGGTGACCGCGCAGCGCGGCCAGTTCTGCGGCGAGGGCATTGACGCGGGCATAACCAGCAGCCGAGTAGCTCTCGGCCGCCCCGGGATCGGAGATGGCATCGGCCAGGCAAGCGGTATCGGCGTCGGCGCCGGCAATCATTGCGATCGCCGCGGCGGTGGGCGGTTCCGTCGGCCGCGTCGCGCCGCCCAACTCTTGCGCGCGCCGCCACAATGCGGCGATGTCGCGGCCGCCGAGGCGCCAGCGCGGCCCGGTGAGCACCCGCATCGCGGCCGCGCCGCCCGTCGGCTCGGCGACCAGGCGCAGCATCGCCACCAGGTCGGCGACCTCGGGGATCGACAACAAACCGGCCAGACCGACGACCTCTACCGGAATTCCCCTCGCGCGCAACACATCCGCAATCAACGCGGCATCGGCGTTACGGCGCACCAGCACCGCCGCCGTCGGCGGTGCGACGCCTTCGGCGCGCGCGGCTGCGTAGCGCTCCTGCAGGTGGTCGGCGATCCACTCCCGCTCGGCCTGGATGTCGGGTAGTAGCGCGCAGCGCACCGTCCCGGCCGGGGCATCGGGCCGCGGTCGCAGCGGACGCACGGCGACCGAGCGCCGCCGCGCCTCGGCGGAAATGGCGTTCGCGAGGTGCAGCGCGCGGGGCGGGTTGCGCCAGCTCGTCCGCAGCTCCAGGGTCGGCGCCGGGGAGCCGTCGGACAGCGGGAAGTCGGTGGTGAATCGCGGCAGGTTTGTCGCCGAGGCGCCCCGCCAGCCGTAGATCGACTGGATCGGGTCGCCGACCGCGGTCAGCGCCATGCCGTCGTCCAGGCCGCCGCCGAACAGGGACGACAACGCGACCCGCTGGGAATGCCCGGTGTCTTGATATTCGTCGAGCAGCACTACCCGGTACCGGCTACGCAGATCCTCACCCACCTGCGGGAACGTGGCGGCCAGCCGGGCCGCGGACGCCATCTGCATCCCGAAGTCCATCACCTTGTCGGTGCGCATGCGGTCGCGCAGGGCGTCGAGCAGCGGCACGAGTTCGCTGCGTTCGGTCTGGGTGGCCAGCATGCGCAGCAGCGACTGATTAGGGCCACGCTCGCGCTGGTGCGGTCCGGCGGGCAGGGTGTGCACCAGCCTTTCCAGCTCGAGATGGGTGTGCCGGAGTTGGTCGGTGTCGACGAGGTGCTCGGTCAGCTGGCCCCACAACCGCAACACCAGCGAGGTGACCGCCGCCGGCGTCTTCTCGGTCTGCAGTTCGCCGCGGTAGCCGGCGACCACGTCGAATGCCAATTGCCAGAGCTCGGATTCGGTGAGCAGTCGGGTATCCGGCTCCACGGGCAGTAGCAGCCCGTACTCGCGCAGCAGCGCACCGGCGAAGGCGTGGTAAGTGCTGACGGTCGGCGTGCCGGCCGGTTCACCATCAGCCGGAGAGCCCACACCGGCGCCGGCCAGCCGGGCCAGCCGGGAGCGGACGCGGCGCAGCAGCTGGCCGGCCGCCTTTCGCGTGAACGTCAATCCGAGCACCTGGTTGGGTTCGGCGTAACCGTTCGCGATCAGCCACACCACCCGCGCGGCCATTGTCTCGGTCTTTCCGGCTCCCGCGCCCGCGATCACCACCAGCGGACCCGGCGGAGCCGCGATGACCGCCGCCTGCTCTTCGGTGGGCGGGAACACGCCCAGCGCGGCGGCCAGTTCGGCCGGACTGTAGCTGGGGCTCACCGCGCCGCCGCCTCGGTGTGAGCCGGACAGGAGGGCCGAATCGGGCAGTGCGAGCAGCCGTCATTGCGCCGGGCGACGAACTGCGGTCCGGCGGTGGCCTCGGCCGCCTGCCGTACCACGGTGCGCCACTGTTCGTGGGCCTGCGCCGTCAACGGATCCTGCTCGCGCTGGGTGGCACCCGCCGCTCCGGTCTTGCCGGGATAAACCAGGCGGGCGCCGCCGGGCTCGTCGCCGGCAGGCAGCATGCCCTCGGCAATCGCCAACTGGTACATCGCCAGCTGGGCGTGTTGCTGCGCGTCGTCCTTGCTGACCGGTGTCTTACCGGTCTTGACGTCCACGATCACCAACCGCCCGGCGCCGTCGCGTTCCAGCCGGTCGATCCGGCCACGTAACCGGACTTCCCTCCCTCTCGGGGTCTCAAGAACCCCGTTGACGTCGACTTCGACGCCCACCTCGGTCAACTCACCGCGCGTCTGTGCTCGCCACTCGAGGAAAGCGCCGAGCATCGCTCGGTGCCGGGTTAGCTCGTTGGCCGAATGCCAGTCGGCGTCGAACGGCAGGAGCTGCCACACACGGTCGAGCTCGGCGAGCAGCTGCGATTCGGTCTTGCCCGGCTCGGCGATCAGCGCATGCAGCACCGAACCGATGGTGGACCGCAGCGGCCGCGGGTCGGTTCCGCCGTGCCGTTCGGCCAGCCAGCGCAATGGGCAGTCGGTCAGGGTCTGCAGGGTCGAGGGAGTCAATGTGACGGCATCGTCGGGGCCGCAGAGCGCGGCGTCGCTGCTCACCGGGACCAGGCCGTGCCACCCGGTCGGATCGGCGCCCAGCACGCCGGCCGCTGCCAGTCGCGCCAACTGCGTTGCGGCACATGCTCGGGCGGCGTTATCCGCCGCGCCGTCCGGCGCGCATACCACCGCACGCAATCGGCCCACCACCGCAGCGGTGGACAACACCCGAGGGGCCGGGATCGGCGGCGCCACAATACCTTCCGGGCCAGCCACGCGAGCGATCTCGTAGAAAAACGGCGACGGCAGTGCGGCGTCCTGACCAGTGCCGCCCGAGTCGCTGTCTACCGCCGTCACCAGCAATCGGTGCCGTGCCCTGCCCATCGCCGCGACCAGCAGCCGACGTTCCTCGGCCACCAACGGCGCCCGCACCGATGCATCCTGAGCTACACCGTCCAGTTCGTCGATCAGACGCTGGGTGGCAAGGACCCCGCCCCGGGGAATCGTGTTGGGCCACAGGCCGTCCTGCAGACCGGCGATGACCACCAGATCCCATTCCTGGCCCAGCGCGGCGTGCGGGCTGAGCACCCGAACCTGCTCGATTTCGGCGGCCGGCTCACGACTGGCCGGCGGTAGCTGCAAGGCGGCGACGTGCTCGATCAGCCCGCGCAATGACGCACCGGCGGTCCGGGAGACGTAGTCCTCGGTGATGTCGAACAGCGCGGTCACCACCTCCAAATCCCGGCTGGCCTGAACCGCCCCCTGGCCTGCCCGCTCAATGGCCGACAGCCAGCGCCGCTGCAGGCCGGACCGGTGCCACGCCGCCCACAGGGTGTAACGGGGATCCTGCCCAGCGCGGTCGCACCGGAGCGCCGCCGCCAGTACCGCCCGCACCCGGCGCAGCGCGGCGGACTGCGGGCCGGACAAAGGTTCGTCACCGACCAACGTTTCGACCAGGGTTGAATCCTTGCGACGCAGCGTCCGGTGAAGTTGCCGGAGCGACACGGGATCGACGCGACCGATCGGACCAGAGACCAGCGCCAGCGCCTTCTCGCCGTCGAGCCCATCGGCTGCCGCGGCCAGGACGGTGAGCAGCGCACGCGCGGCCGGCTCGTCGGCGAGCGAGCCGCCGATTGCCGGAGCCGCCACCGGGACACCGGCGGCCGACAGCGCACGCGGTAACCGCGCGCCGGCGCGCGGCACCGACCTGACGATCACCGCCATCTGTGACCACGGCACCCCGTCGACCAAATGCGCGCGCCGCAAGGTGTCGGCGATCAGCGCCGCTTCGGCGTGCGCGGAGGCGGCCAGTCGTACCGTCACCGACCCGTCGTCGGCACCGGCGCCGTCGATTCGCCGGCCGGCGCTGGTCCCGGGCAACCGACTCGAGATGCCGCTGATGGCGCGGGCAACGGCGGGCGCACAGCGATGAGACTCGGTCAGGATCACCGCAGGTCCCTCCGCATCGAGCAACCCGGCGGCCTCGCCACCACGGAAGCCGAACACCGCCTGATTAGGATCCCCGGCGATCAGAGCGACGTCCGCGCCCGATGCCAGCACCCGGATCAGTTGCGCCGCCTGCGGATCGAGCTGTTGGGCGTCGTCGACCAGGAGCACCCGGACCCGGGCCCGTTCGGCGGCGAGCAGTTCGGGATCGACCGCCAGCGCCTCCAGCGCCGCCCCGACCAGTTCGGCGGCGGCCAACGCCGGCGCGGTCGCCTGCGGAGCCGCCGTGCCGACCGCCGCGCGCAGCAACATCACCTGCTCGTATTGTCGGGCGAATCGTCCGGCCGCGGCCCACTCCGGGCGGTCACAGCGGCGACCCAAGCGCTCCAGCTCTTGGGGGTCGACCCCGCGCTCGGCGCAGCGTGCCAACAGGTTTCGCAGTTCGTTGGCGAATCCCGCGGTGCTCAGCGCGGGCACCAGGTGCGCCGGCCAGCACGATCCGGCGGCCGGTCCGTCCACCAGGTCGCCGGCCAACAGTTCCCGGATGATCGCGTCATGCTCGGCGCCGGTGAGCAGCCGTGGCGGTGGGTCACCAGCGCGTTCGGCCGAGCGCCGCAGCACCGCATAGGCATAGCTGTGCAGGGTGCGCACCAACGGCTCGCGCACCGCGGACCGACCGCCACTGGAACGCAGTAATGCCTTGGTCAATTCGCTACGCTGCCGCATCCCGATGCGGCCCGAACCCGTCAGCAGCAGAACCGATTCCGGCTCCGCGCCCGCGGCGATGCGACCGACCGCGGCCTCAACGAGCAGGTGGCTCTTGCCCGTCCCCGGGCCGCCCAGGATACGCACCACGCCACCCAGACCAGGTTGCAGAACATTCTCCGCCTCGGGGGCCCAGGTCATCGACATACCGGGCATGCAACCACGCACCTCTGACAAGATGCTTTGACCAGCGCAATGGCATGATCGACGCGTGACAGCCGCCCTACACGTGCACCGCTTCGGTCCCTGCAGCCCACCGGAGGTGCTGGCGCTGCACGGGCTGACCGGCCACGGACAGCGCTGGCAGCACTTTGCCGACTACGTGCCCGAAATCGCCATCGCGGCACCCGATCTGATCGGGCACGGGCGGTCCACGTGGTCCGCGCCCTGGACCATTGAGGCGAACGTGGCGGCACTGAGCGCACTGCTCGAGGACGAGGCGCAGGCACCGGTGCACGTGGTCGGCCACTCCTTCGGCGCCGCGCTCGGGCTGCACCTGGCCGCGGCCCGCCCCGATCTGGTGGCGTCGTTGTTGTTGCTGGACCCCGCTATTGGGCTGGATGGGGGCTGGATGGCGCAGATCGCCGAGGCGATGTTCGCCAACCCGGATTATCCCGACCGCGCCGAGGCCAGGCAGGAGAAGGCGGCCGGCTCCTGGGCGGACGTCGACCCCGCTGTCCTGGACGCCGATCTGAACGAACATCTGATCGAGCTGCCCAACGGTCGATACGGTTGGCGCATCAGCCTGCCCGCGATGATGTCTTACTGGAGCGAGCTGGCCCGGGACATCGTGGTGCCGCCCGCCGGGACGCCGACCACGCTGGTGCGGGCCAAGTGGACGTCGCCGCCTTACGTCGGGGAGCGGCTGATCACCGGACTGCGCGATCGGCTCGGTGACGATTTCGAGTTGCTCGACTACGAATGCGATCACATGGTGCCGCACGCCAAGCCCGACGACGTCGCCACCCTGATTCGTAAGCGATGCCAATGGCTCAGGTGACCGACGAACAGATCGAGCGGGTGCGCTCGCTGGTCGCGGCCATCCCGCCCGGCAAGGTGTCGACGTACGGTGACATTGCCGCGGCCGCAGAACTTTCCAGCCCACGCATCGTCGGCTGGATCATGCGCACGGATTCCGCCGACCTGCCCTGGCATCGGGTCATCACCGCATCGGGACGACCGGCCCGGCACCTCACGACCCGACAGTTGGAACTCCTGCGCGCGGAGGGAGTGCTGGCCAACGACGGCAGAATCACGCTGAGTGAAGTGCGCTACGAGTTCGGGCGCAAGGACTAGAGGACCACTAAAGGATCAGCCGCACCAGCGCCGCGGTGCGGGCCAGACCGGGAAACGCCTCGGCCGTGGACCTCGGGTGCAGCGCATGTACCGCCAAGCGAAACATCAACGCGCGCAACAGCATTTGCGACCACTCGGGTAACGCGTTCCACCGCTCGATGAGACCGTCGTCCGCCTCGCCCCAGGACAGAGCATCGACGACGACCACCCCGGCGGCCCAGGACGCGGGCCGCCAGTACGGCGTGATGTCGGTGATGCCCGGCGGCGCCGTGCCCGCGAAAAGCACCGTGCCGTAGAGATCGCCGTGTACCAACTGATGCGGGCTACGGGTTGGTTTGCGCAGTGTCGCAAGCTGATTGATCAACTCGACCGAACGCTCGGCGTCCGCGGTGGCCGGCGCGGTCCGCGCCCCCGGCGGGATCGACTGCAACGGCCGCTCCTCCCAGGCGGCACGATCGGCCGCGATGAAGACGTCGACATCACCCCAGGGCGCGGTGGGTCCCTGCGTCAGGAAACGTGGCCGCTCCAGCTTGCCGGTGGCTTCGTGCAGTCGCACCGCGGCCGAAACCACCTCATCGTGTCGGGGTTCGGGCGCGCCCGCCACGAACGTGTCCGCTCGCCAGCCTGACACCACATACCGCCCGTCGGTCGACCGTACCGGGCGGGCCAGGCGCACGCCGTCGACGAACAACGTTTCCCGCACCCGGGCCGACCAGGTGGCCCGCGCGTTGTCGGCCACCATCGACAGCACCACTTCGCCGCACCGCCAGCCGCCCTCCCAGGCAGCGCCGAGCGGGGCGGGTTGCACACCTGTCAAACCGAAAGCCGCCAGCACGTGCTCGGGCGGTGGCTCGACAGTCACGAGGACCAGCCTAGTAGAGGCTTTGCGGGCTTCGGCGCTGTGACGCTCGGGTGTTGCGGCCATGGCGATCCGATTCCTCAGACCGCGCCCGAGACGCAGAGCCGTGAGAAGCGGTGCCGCGCGCATCCGGCGCCGGTCGAGATCGTGTCGTTCCGCTTCAGCTCGGCCGCCGGCGAGGAGTCGTCCGTCGGGAGTCATTGCAGGCGTTGTGCACCGCGCTGGATCCAAACTGCTGCAGCCAACGGCTCAGTACATGGCCATGTCGGGCTCAATTTGCTTGGCCCAGGCGGCTATTCCCCCCTGCAGATGCACCGCATCGGAGAAGCCGGCCCGCTTGACCGCGGCCAATGCCTCGGCCGAGCGCACGCCACTCTTGCAGTACAGCACTGCTTTTCGGTCCTGCGGCAATTGCGACAGGGCCTCGCCGGACGTGATCAACGCCTTCGGGATCAGCTGCGCACCGTCGATGTGCACGATGTCCCATTCGGCCGGCTCACGCACGTCGATCAGCGCCAGACGAGCGCCGGAATCCAGCATGTCGCGCAGTTCCCGCGGGGTGATGGCCGAATCGCCGGGCGCTTCCTCGGGCGCCACACCACAAAAGTCCTCGTAGTCGACAAGCTCGGTGATCTTGGGCGTCGTCGGGTCCTTGCGGATGCGGATCGTGCGGTAGCTCATCTCGAGGGCGTCATAGATCATCAATCTGCCCAGCAGCGTCTCGCCGAGCCCAGTGATCAGCTTGATGGCTTCGGTGCCCATCACCGATGCGATGGAAGCGCAGATGATGCCCAGCACACCGCCTTCGGCACATGACGGCACCAACCCGGGCGGCGGCGGCTCGGGATACAGGTCGCGGTAATTGAGGCCCAGACCGTCGGGCGCGTCCTCCCAGAACACCGAAACCTGGCCCTCGAAGCGGAAGATCGATCCCCAGACATACGGCTTACCCGCCAGCACCGCCGCGTCGTTGACCAGGTAACGGGTGGCGAAGTTGTCGGTGCCGTCCAGGATCAGATCGTACTGCTCGAACAGCTCGACGGCATTGCCGGCGTCCAGCCGGAACTCGTGCAGTCGCACGTCGACAAACGGATTGATCGCCGCGATGGAATCGCGAGCCGACTGGGCTTTCGGGCGCCCAACGTCGGCGACACCGTGGATGATCTGTCGCTGCAAGTTGGACTCGTCGACGACGTCGAATTCGACGATCCCGATGGTCCCGACACCCGCGGCTGCCAGGTACAACAGTGTCGGCGCGCCCAGTCCACCGGCGCCGATCACCAGCACCCGCGCGTTCTTGAGCCGCTTCTGCCCGTCGACACCCAGGTCCGGAATGATCAGGTGGCGGCTGTAGCGGGCCACCTCTTCGCGGCTCAGCTCGGGTGCGGGCTCGACCAGCGGCGGCAGGGCTCTCGTCACCGAATTTCTCCTGGACTTCCAATAATCTGCTCTTACCATCACAGCAGTTGCGTCATTCAACGGCAAACAACTCCGAAACGCTTCCCGAGGCAACGCCGAACGTCACGCTGGCCCAACCCTGCGCGTCGGGCGCCACTCTAATGTGACGCTCGAGGACACCGGGCCGGCGGCGGGACCCTGACGCGTCTGCTCGGCCTATGCGATCGGGTACGGCCAGGGGTTGAACCGGCAGGTCTTGCCGTCCGCCTTGACCTGGTCGGGGTCGAACTTGGCCCCGTCATCGTTGGCGGTGGAGAACGTCTGCTGCATCATCACCGGCGCCAAGCCGCCTTGCTGATCGCAGGGCTCATGGCGCACATACCCGATCGCGTGGCCGACCTCGTGGTTGACCACGTACTGACGGTAGGAGCCGACGTCGCCTTCGAACGGGACGGCGCCGCGGATCCAGCGCGCCTCGTTGATGAACACCCGCGCCTGCCGGTCCGCCCCGAACGCCGGGTTGTAGCAGGACGTTTCGAGGCGGAATTCGTAGCCGCAACCCTCCCGCACACTCACCGGTGACACCAGGGATAGGCGGAAATCGGGCTTGGCACCAGTGGTGGCGTCGATCCGGATGAAGGCAAACTGCGGGTTGTGGGTCCAGCCCTTGGGATTGGCCAGCGTCTGGTCGACCATCTGAGCGAACGCGCTGTCGCCGCCGTAATTGACCGGGTCCAGGCCGTTCTCGATCTCGATGGTGTACCGGAACACCTTGCCGGTGCCTTGACCGATCTGCGGCGTCCCACCCGGAATCACCCGGTAGGTCTTGTCGCCGGCCTCGGTGAACGGTCCGCCATCGGGCAGCGTTCCGGCCGGCAGGTTCGCGTCGAACGCGACGAGGCCGCGGGGCGGGGTGTCGATGATCGACGTACCCACCGCCCCGATGGTGGGTGGGTCCTTGTGGATCGAGTGCGCGGCCGGCTTGGGCGTGCTGGTCCCGGTCACCGTCTGGTAGGCCACCACCAACGTCAGCACCGTGAGCAGTGGCAGCGCGTAGGCCCGCCAGCCATAGGTCGACACGAAGCGTCCCAGCCACGATTGCTTGCGCCACTGGCGCGGCCGGTCCCGATCGGCCCGCGCCCGCCCCGCGCTCTGCCCGAGCGGATCACGCTGGGCCCGCAGCGGCTCCCGCCAGTCGTCACGCAGCACCGGTGACCGACCGGTGCCGTGCGAAGGGCGCGGAAATGTCATTTTTCCAGGATCGCACAGCGACTCCGGCCAGCCAGCCCTGGCGCGCCCGGAAAACGCGATAGCAGCAGTTCGGACCGGATAACAGCCCTTTGCCAGCCCCAGGTAGTAATGTCATGGCGATCGAAAGCGCGGCCGCGGGGATGACAAAATGGCCGCGCAAACCGGAGCGATCAGATTGAGGACCGATGAGCGATCTTGCCAAGGCGGCGCAGCGACGTGCCGTCCGGTCGCCCGCCGGTGTGCGCCCGATCGAAGGAGCGCCGCCCTCGAACCGACGCGGCAACCGACTGCCCCGTGACGAACGTCGCGGCCAGCTGCTCGTGGTGGCCAGTGACGTCTTCGTCGAAAGTGGCTACCACGCTGCCGGAATGGACGAGATCGCCGACCGGGCCGGCGTCAGCAAACCCGTTCTCTACCAGCACTTTTCCAGCAAGCTGGAGTTGTACCTGGCGGTGCTGAACCGGCACGTCGAAAACTTGGTGAGCGGCGTGCAGCAGGCCCTGGGCCGCACCACCGACAACCGGCAGCGGTTGCACTCGGCGGTCCAGGCGTTCTTCGACTTCATCGAGCACGACAGCCAGGGCTACCGGCTGATCTTCGAGAACGATTACGTCACCGAACCCGAGGTCGCCGCGCAGGTGCGGGTGGCCACCGAATCCTGTATCGACGCGGTATTCGCGCTGATCGCCGAGGATTCGGGCCTGGATCCACACCGGGCGCGGATGATCGCGGTGGGATTGGTCGGCATGAGCGTCGACAGCGCCAGGTACTGGCTGGACTCCGATCGCCCGATCTCGAAGTCAGACGCCGTCGAAGGCACCGTGCAGTTCGCCTGGGGCGGCCTGTCGCACGTGCCGCTCGCCCGCTCCTAGGCCCGGGCCGCGGTTTCCGCGCCGATCCCGAAGCCGACCCGGCGCGCGTCGGCGGCGCCGATCTCGACGTAGGCGATCTTTGCGGCGCTGACCAGGTAACGGCGGCCGCGCTCGTCGGTCAGACTCAACAGACCTGCGTCCTCGCGAAGCGCGGCGGCGACGAGTTCTTCCACTTCACTCGGTGTCTGCGAACTGGAAAACACCAGCTCGCGAGCACTCTGGGTGATACCGATCTTGACCTCCACGGGGCCCCTTCCGTTGGTATTCCGTCGCAGGCGTCTGTAGCAGCAGGCTAGTGGAAGCTGACCCGCCCTACTGCGCCCTGCCCCCAGGACGCCACTTCGCGGTTAGCGAACGAACCCATCACGATTCGGTGTACGGCTTGCGCGAGGCCGGAAACGCCCCATCTGCGTCATTACCATCGGCACCATCAGTACCACACGTAACACCCTCTACGACAACGTCCGGGACGTCGAGGACTACCCGGCCGATGACGCATACGCGGACGACGGCTCCGACGGCTGGGACGACACCGACGACGGCTACGACGGCTGGGACGACACCGACGAATGGGCCTGGCCATCGGATCGCCGCTGGCGGCCGGTCGCGCTGTTCGTCGGCGCGCTCATCGCGATCGGCGCCATCGCGACCGCGGTGATCATCAACAGCGGCGACAGCGCCACCACCAAGGCGACCGTGCTACCGCCGCGCCCGGCGATGACGCCGACCATGTCGACCACACCGTCGGCCACGCCCAGGACCAGCCAGCCCAACATGTCACCGCCATCGGCCACGGCGCCTAGCACCACCCCGGGCGTCACACGGCCGCTGCCGCCGGAAACCGTCACCACGCTGGCACCCGGCAACGCGCCGACTCGCCTGCCCACTGCGGCACCGGCGCCGACGGCCGCGCCCCCGGGCGCCGCCCTGAGCCCCCGAACCGTGGTCTACAGCGTCACCGGGACAAAGCAGCTCTTCGACCTGGTCAACATCGCCTACACCGATGCGCGAGGCTTCCCGGTGACCGAGTTCAACGTCGCGCTGCCCTGGACCAAAGTGGTGGTGCTCAACCCGGGCGTGCAGACCGAATCGGTGATCGCCACGAGCCTGCTCAGCCAGCTGAACTGCTCGATCGTCAACGGACAGGGTCAGCTGGTCAAAGCGTCGACCAACAACACGTCGCTGGCGACCTGCACCCGCTAACTCAGCCCAGACCCAGTTCGCGCATGCGCTGGTTGTGTGTCTCCTGCAGACGATCGAAGAACGTACTGATCTGACCGAGCCCGCCGGTGCCGGCTACCACCAGATCGACCAGCTCGTCATGGTCTGCGAGCAGGAACTGAGCCTGGGTGATAGCCTCCCCGGAGCAGCCGACGAGCCCACAAGGCCAACCTGCTGCGCTGCTTGCCGCTCGCTGTCACGGCGGCACGCACCTCGGCCACGACGAACTGCGAGTGCCCGGTCTCCGACAACGCCTCCCGCACCACGTCTGCCACCTCGTCGGGCAGCCCGCCGGCAATCTCGAGGTACAGGTCGGCGGCCAGCGCGTCGGCGACGTAGGTCTTCACCAGGGCTTCCAGCCAGGTGCTGGGCATGGTCAGCCGGTGGTAATTCTCCAGCGCCGACACGTACTTCGACATCGCCGAAACGACGTCCACGCCGCGGCTTTCCAGCGCGTCGCGCAGCAGCTCGTAGTGGCCCATCTCGGCGGCGGCGATGCTGGCCATCGAGATCCGGCCTCGCAGGTCCGGTGCCATCCGCGCTTCGTCGGTCAACCGGTAGAAGGCCGCTACCTCGCCGTAAGCGAGCAAAGCGAAGAATTCGTTGATGCCGGGGTGATCCGCCGGTAGCCGTGGCCTGGACGAATCCCCGTCCTGGTCGGCTGCTGCATCGGCGGATGAGGGCCCGGACGAGGGCGAAGTCATGGCAACACTGTAGTAGGCAGGCGAGGAACCAACCGGTGCCCGCCGATCGACCAGCTATGATGGACAACGGTAGTGGCTGAATCTGTGCTGCCACCGCCGAAGAAATGTGCGTGCACGCTACGGCCCGCCCCCCGCCCTAGGGAAGCGGCAGCAGGCCTCGGCGACGTAATCGGAGTCGGACACCGTGCGCGCGAGAACCGCGACACAGAAGCACCGACGCAATTTTCGACTACGTCACCATTGAAAGGCCCACCCCCCGCGTATGACCGCACTCAAAAGCACCACTGGATTAACCTTTGCCAGCCTTGGCGTCCGCGACGAGATTGTTCGCGCGCTGGCCGAGAAGGGTATCGAGACACCGTTTGCCATCCAAGAACTCACGCTGCCCCTCGCGCTCGCCGGCGAGGATGTGATCGGCCAGGCCCGCACCGGCATGGGCAAGACCTTTGGGTTCGGGGTGCCGCTGCTGCAGCGCATCACCTCCGAGACCGCGACGCGGCCGCTGACCGGGGCCCCGCGGGCCCTGATCGTGGTGCCCACCCGCGAGCTGTGCCTGCAGGTCACCGGTGACCTGGCCGCCGCGGGCAAGTACCTGACCGCCGACCAGGAGGACGGCGGTCAACGTCCGCTGTCGGTGATCTCCATCTACGGCGGCCGCGCCTACGAGCCGCAGATCGACGCGCTACACAAGGGCGTCGACGTCGTCGTGGGCACCCCGGGCCGGCTGCTCGACCTGTGCCAGCAGGGGCACCTTCAGCTGGGCGGGTTATCGGTGCTGGTACTCGACGAAGCCGACGAAATGCTCGACTTGGGCTTCCTCCCCGATATCGAGCGCATCTTGCGGCAGATTCCGGCCGACCGCCAGTCGATGCTGTTCTCGGCGACCATGCCGGACCCGATCATCACGCTGGCCCGTACCTTCATGGTCCAGCCCACGCACATCCGGGCCGAGGCGCCGCATTCGCTGGCCGTGCACGACACCACCAAGCAATTCGTCTACCGCGCCCACGCGCTGGACAAGGTGGAGTTGGTCAGCCGAATCCTGCAGGCCGAGGGCCGTGGCGCGACAATGATCTTCACCCGCACCAAGCGCACCGCCCAAAAGGTGGCCGATGACCTGAACGAGCGCGGCTTCGCCGTCGGCGCCGTCCATGGTGATCTTGGCCAGATCGCCCGCGAGAAGGCGCTCAAGGCTTTCCGCGCCGGCGAGGTGAACGTGCTGGTCGCCACCGACGTCGCCGCCCGCGGCATCGACATCGACGACATCACCCACGTCATCAACTACCAGTGCCCCGAGGACGAGAAGATGTACGTCCACCGCATCGGGCGCACCGGCCGCGCCGGGCGCACCGGCATCGCGGTCACGCTGGTGGACTGGGACGAGCTGGAACGCTGGGCGATGATCGACAAGGCGCTGGGCTTGGGCTCCCCCGACCCGTCCGAAACCTACTCCAGCTCGCCGCACCTGTACGAGGAGCTGTCCATCCCGGCCGAGGCCACCGGCAACGTCGGCGCGCCGCGAAAGGCTCCGGTCAAGCGGCGCGAAGCCAGCAGCAACAGCAGCAGCGGCGCCACCGAGCGCCCCGCGCGACGCAGCAAGCCACGCAAGCGCACCCGCGGCGGCAAGCCCGTTACCGGGCATCCCGCCGGCGCGGCCGTGGCCGGTGACGGCGCCCCCGAAGCGGCGGCGACCGCTACCTCCGGTTCGGGTCCCGCGGCCGGCAACGGCACTCGGCGTCGTCGGCGTCGTCGCAAGCCGGCCGAGGCCGCCGCGCCGGCCAACTGAGCGGCCATACTCATCGAATGGTCCGACCCGAACGCCGCACCAAGGCCGACATCCTGGCCGCCGCGACGATCGCGGTCGTTGTCGCGGTCATCGCGGCTCTGATCTGGTGGACCAGCGACGCCCGGGCCACCATCAGCCGGCCCGCGGCATCCCCCGCGCCTGCCCCGACCCAGGCGCGTGCGGTTCCGGCCGAGCTGCATCAGCTCTGGACCGCCCCGAGCCCGGCCACCCGGGTTCCGGTCGCGGTGGGCGGAACGGTCACAACGGCCGTGGGCCGCGAGGTGCAGGGACGCGACCCGGGCACCGGCCAAGTGCTGTGGAGTTACTCGCGGGACACCGACCTGTGTGGTGTGACGTGGGTTTACCGCTACACCGTCGCCGTCTATCGGGACGCCCGTGGCTGCGGTCAGGTCAGCACCATCGACGGGTCCACCGGACGGCGCGGGCCCGCACGCAGCAGCTACGCCGACCCGCAGGTGCGCCTGTCCACCGACGGCACGACCGTATTGTCGGCCGGCGCCACCCGGCTGGAGATGTGGCGTTCGGACATGGTCCGGATGATGGCCTACGGCGAGACCGATGCCCGGGTCAAACCGGTCAACCGTGGCCTGCACTCGGGCTGCAAGCTGGAATCGGCCGCGGCCAGTTCGTCGGCGGTGGCGGTGCTCGAGGCGTGCGCGAACCAAGCCGACCTGCGGCTGATCCTGCTGCGTCCGGGCAAGGAGGACGACGAACCTCAGCAACAGGCGGTGCAGGAGGGCGGGGTGCGCCCCGGCACCGGGGCCCGCGTGCTGGTGGTGTCGCAGAACAGGACCGCGGTGTATTTGCCCACCCCGCAACCGCGCGTCGATGTGGTCGACGAGACCGGTACGACGGTGTCCAGCACGCCACTGCCCGGTCCACCACCCGAGTCCGGAGTGGTGTCGCAGAGCGGAAGCCTGGTCACTTGGTGGACCGGCGCCTCGCTGCTGGTGTTCGACTCAAGCACGCTGACTCAGCGCTACACCATTGCTGCCGGGGAGACCGCAGCGCCGCTGGGTCCCGGTGTGATGATGGCCGGTCAGCTGCTGGTACCGGTGACCAATGCGATCGGTGTGTACGACCCGGTCAGCGGCGAGCCCAGCCGGTTCATCCCGGTGCAGCGGCAGTCCAGCAGCTCGCCGGTGGTGCCGGTGGTGACGGGTTCGCAAGTGATCGAGCAGCGTGGCGACACCGTGGTGGCCCTGGGCTAGGTTGTGCCGGGGTTGCGCGAGCAGACGCGAAAGCCCCCGAAAACACGGCGTGGCGGGTTCTTTTGCGTCTGCTCGCCAAGGGGAGCCGAGGGACTAGTACTCGACGGTGAACGTCGGCAGCGCTTTGCCGGTCTTCCAGTGCTTGAGCAGCGCCTGCGCCAACTCCTGGTAGGCCAGCGCACCCTTGTTCTTGCGCCCGGACAGCACCGACGAGCCCGATGCGCTGGCCTCGGCGAACCGCACGGTCCGCGGAATGGGCGGCGCCAACACCGGCAACGAATATCGGTCCGCGACGTCGACCAGGACGTCCCGGGTGTGAGTGGTCCGCGAGTCATACAAGGTCGGCAGCGCGCCCAGCAGGCGCAGGCTGGGGTTGGTGATCTGCTGGACGTCGGAGACGGTGCGCAGGAACTGGCCCACTCCGCGATGTGCCAGCGTCTCGCACTGCAGCGGGACGATGACCTCGTCGGCCGCGGTCAGCCCGTTGAGGGTGAGCACACCCAGCGACGGCGGGCAGTCGATGATCACCACGTCGAAATCGTCGGCGAGTTTGGCCAGCGCCCGCTTGAGCGCGTACTCGCGCCCGGCCCGCATCAGCAGCATCGCCTCGGCGCCCGCCAAGTCGATGTTGGCCGGCAGCAAAGTCATTCCCTCGGTGGTCGGCACCAACGCGGCGTCAGGTTCCACCTCACCGAGCAACACCTCATGCACGGACACCGCCAGCTTGTCCGGATCCTGGCCCAGCGAAAACGTCAGACAGCCCTGCGGATCCAGATCGACGAGCAGCACCCGTTTGCCCTTGTCCACCATCGCCGCACCGAGCGAAGCGACCGTCGTCGTCTTGGCCACACCGCCCTTCTGGTTTGCCACAGCCAGTACGCGCATGTCAGTCACAGTGCCCATCCTGGCATGTACCCCCTGCTCGGGTTCCGGTGGCGGGCCCGGCACCGCCCCGGCGTGTCTCAGGCAGAATCGGTCGGCATGGGCGTGCCTCACCATCGACTGCTTCTGCTGCGCCACGGCGAGACCGAATGGTCGAAGTCGGGCCAGCACACCGGCCGCACGGACATCGCGTTGACCGACGCCGGCCGCGACCAGGCGGTGCTCGCAGCGGGGGTGATGCAGGCACTCAAACTCGAAGACCCGCTGGTGATCAGCAGCCCGCGCACCCGGTGCCTGGTCACCGCGGAACTGGCCGGGTTGCGCGTCGACGAGGTGTCTCCCCTGCTCGCCGAATGGGACTACGGCTCATACGAAGGCCTCACCACGCCCCAGATCCAGGAAACCGAACCCGGTTGGCTGGTGTGGACCCACGGCTGCCCCGACGGCGAGACCGTGCAGCAGGTCAGCGATCGCGCCGACCAGGCCATCGCGGTGGCGCTCGAGCACATCGAGAAACGAGACGTGCTGTTCGTCAGCCACGGGCACTTCTCGCGCGCGGTGATCACCCGCTGGGTGGAGCTACCTCTTGAAGAGGGCAGCCGCTTCGGCATGGTCACCGCCTCGGTCGCGGTCTGCGGATACGAACACGGGGTTCGCCAGCTCGCCACGCTTGGGCTGACCGGTCACGGGTACCTGTGACGTCCGATGAGCCGTCGTTCGCGCTGAGCGGGCCGAGCGGCACGCTGCTCGCCGAAGGGGTCCGCGCCGGCTTCTCCGACGTCGCCGCGGCACAGGCCGCGCTACGCGCTAACGAAGCTCCAGTGATATTGGGCGCGTTGCCGTTTGACGTCAGCAGGCCGGCTGCGTTGCAGGTGCCCGAGGCCCTGCGCCGCGCCGACGCCCTACCCGATTGGCCGTCCCGGCCGCTGCCGACAGTGCGCATCGAGGCCGCCCTACCCCCGCCCGACGAACATCGGCAGCGGGTCGGCCGGGCCCGGGTTCAGCTCGGCGCTACGGACAATCCGCTGTCCAAGGTGGTGCTGGCCCGCGCCTTGCAGCTGACCGCCGACGCTGCGCTGGACGGCCGCACCATCCTGCGCAGGTTGGTGACCGCCGACCCGACCGCATACGGCTATCTCGTCGACCTCGCCCCCGCCGGCGCGGACCACGCCGGCGCCGCACTGGTGGGCGCCAGCCCCGAACTTCTGGTCGCACGTTCGGGTGACCGAGTCGTTTGCCGCCCGTTCGCCGGTTCGGCGCCGCGCTCCGCCGACCCCGACACCGATGCCGCCAACGGGGCCGCGTTGTCGGGTTCGGACAAGAATCGGCACGAGCACCAACTGGTCATCGACACCATGCGGGCGGCCCTGGAGCCCCTCTGCGACGAATTGAAGATTGCCACCGAACCGCAGTTGACCCGCACCGCCGCGGTGTGGCACCTGTGCACCCCGATCGTCGGCCGGCTGCGCGATACCGCAACCACGGCAATCGATCTCGCGCTGGCTCTGCATCCCACACCGGCAGTCGGCGGCGTACCGACCGGCGCAGCCACCGAGCTGATCGCCGAACTGGAAGGCGACCGTGGGTTCTACGCCGGCGCCGTCGGTTGGTGTGACGCCCGCGGCGACGGCGAGTGGGTGGTCGCCATTCGGTGCGCCGAATTGTCGGCCGACCGACGGACCGCATTGGCGCGCGCCGGCGGCGGGATCGTCGCCGAATCCGACCCTGACGACGAACTTGAGGAAACAACAACGAAATTCGCGACCATATTGACCGCACTGGGGGTCGAGCAATGACCATTCGTCACGCCACCGCAGCCGATGTTTCCGACATCGCCGCCATGATTCATGAACTCGCCGAATTCGAGCACGCCGCCGACGAATGCAGTGTGACCGAAAATCAATTGTCCGCAGCGCTTTTCGGTGATTCTCCGACGGTGCGAGGACACGTCGCCGAAATCGAAGGCGAGATCGCCGCGATGGCGCTGTGGTTCCTGAACTTCTCCACCTGGGACGGGGTGCCGGGGATCTATCTCGAGGATCTGTACGTGCGGCCAAGCTTTCGCCGCCGCGGCCTGGCCCGCGCGTTGCTGGCGACGCTGGCCGGCGAGTGCATTCGCAACGGCTACACCCGGCTGTCGTGGGCGGTGCTGAACTGGAACGTCGACGCGATCGCGCTCTACGACGGCGTTGGGGGGCAACCTCAGACCGAGTGGACCACCTACCGGGTGTCCGGGTCAGAACTGGCCGCGCTCGCCTCGCCCCGCTGATCACCACCGGCGGCCCAGCGCACCGCCGGCGCGCTGAACAGCAGCCCAAGCGTCGCCACGGCCAGCAAGGCCAGTGGGACCCCGAACATGAGGCGATGCGACCCGATCCCCACGTACCAGGCCACCGGCAAGAGCAACAACTGCGTGAACACCGCCAGTCCGCGGCCCCAACGCTTGCCACTCGTCAGGGCCCAGCCACCGGCCAGTACCGCGCCGCCGACCAGCACGAACCACACCGCGGTACCCAACCCGTTGACGACGTGCTGGTCGGCTCCGGCGATGCCGCGAATGACGAGGACCGCGGCCACGACCAGCGCCGCCACCCCTTCGGCGGCAACGATGAATCCGGCTCGGCGCACGGTGGCGGGAGGGCGATCGGTCACAGTGCCAGCGTAAATCGTTATCCCTAACGCATAAGCTCGACTGCCATGCGCGCCATGTTGATCGTGAACCCAACCGCCAGCACCATCACACCGGCCGCTCGCGACCTCGTGACCCAAACCCTCAGCCGCCGCCTGCAGCTCACCATCGAAGAGACCAAACGCATCGGTCACGCCGAGGAACTCGGGCGGTCCGCGGTCGCCGACGGGTACGACCTGGTCGTCGTGCACGGCGGCGACGGAACGGTCAGCGGTCTGGTCAACGGCATGCTGGGCCGACCCGGCACGCAGACGGCCGGGCCGATTCCCGCGGTGGGGATCGTGCCGGGCGGTTCGGCGAACGTGCTGGCCAGGGCGCTGGGGATACCGAAGGATCCGGCCCCGGCCTTGGAGCAGCTCGTGGCGCTGCTGGACGAGTACGGACGCACCGGGCGATGGCGCCGCATCGGGCTCATCGACTGCGGTGAGATCTGGGCCCTGGTCAACGCCGGCATGGGCGTCGACGCCGAGGTCGTGGAGGCGGTGCAGGCCGAGCGCAGCCGTGGCGTCAAGGTGACGCCGCTGCGGTATTGGCGGGTGGCGGTGCCCGTTACGCTGCGGTTTCGCCGCCGGGAACCGAACCTGATCCTCGAACTGCCTGGCCAGCAGCCCGTCTCGGGCGTGCACTTCGCCTGGGTGTCCAACACCAATCCGTGGACCTATAGCAACAACCGGCCGATGGTGACCAACCCCGGCTGCAGCTTCGAGTCCGGCCTCGGGCTGTTCGCGCTGACCGAGATGAGGGTGATCCCGACACTGAGGTTGCTCCGTCAACTGCTCGCCAAGCGTCCGAAGCTGGAGGCTCCGCAGCTCATCCGCGACGACGACGTGGATTACGTACGGGTTAGCAGCATGACGTCGCCCGCTGCCTGCCAGTTCGACGGGGAATACCTCGGGGTGCGCGAATCTATGACGTTCCGGGCGGTCCCGGATGCGTTGGCCGTTGTAGCGCCACCACCCGAAATAGGCTGTGACCTGCGGAAATCTAAGATGTAACAAGCCCGCGACGAAATTGTGGGGCGAAATTTCCCAGGTAGTGTAGTACAACGGAGTAAGGGCTTGGGTAAGAGTTCGTTGAAGTGAGATACCCCACGGGCCCACGTAACACTATTGACATCTGTTGAGCCTGTGAAACGATCAAAAGGTTGCATGCAGAGATATGCAGAGGTACGGAAAACCTTTCTTGCGCACGCTCAACAGCAAGGAAACCGGCAAGGGAAAATCGCCCGTGCGCAGTGCTGCGCACATAGTGAGGAGTAGCAACTAATGGATTGGCGCCACAGGGCGGTCTGCCGTGACGAGGATCCGGAGCTGTTCTTCCCGGTTGGGAACAGCGGCCCGGCACTCGCGCAGATCGCTGACGCGAAACTGGTCTGTAATCGGTGTCCAGTGACCACTGAGTGTCTCGGATGGGCTCTGAATACCGGCCAGGACTCGGGCGTCTGGGGTGGGATGAGCGAAGACGAGCGGCGTGCACTCAAGCGTCGTAACGCCCGGACGAAGGCCCGCAGCGGAGTCTGACAACTCGGCTAAGTAGCTTTACGGCCCCGACAGCTTCTGTCGGGGCCGTATCGTTGCGCGCTTAAACGAACAGGCGGCCCATTCGGCCGATCGGCACCCGTAGCACCACGTCGGTGCCGCGGTCGGTGCCCTCCCGCATGCCCAGCGTGCCGTCCAATTCCGCGGACACCAGCGTCCGCACGATCTGCAGGCCCAGGCTGTCCGACTTCTCCAGGCTGAACCCTTCGGGCAGGCCGCGTCCGTCGTCGTGCACCACCACATCCAGCCACCGCGCGGAGCGTTCGGCGTGGATGGTCACTGACCCGCCCGTAGCCGTCGGGTCGAAGGCATGCTCGATGGCGTTCTGCACCAATTCGGTGATCACCATGATCAGCGCGGTCGCCCGGTCGGAATCCAGCACACCCAGGTCCCCGACCCGGTTGATCCGGATGGGCCGGTCCACCGACGCCACGTCGTTCATGATCGGCAGGATCCGGTCGATGACCTCGTCGAGGTTGACCTGTTCGTCGACCGACATCGACAGCGCGTCGTGCACCAGCGCAATCGAGGACACCCGGCGCACCGACTCGATCAGCGCCTCGCGCCCCTCGGCGTTGACGGTGCGGCGGGCCTGAAGTCGTAGCAAGGCCGCCACGGTCTGCAGGTTGTTCTTCACCCGGTGGTGGATCTCGCGGATGGTCGCGTCCTTGGAGATCAGTGCCCGGTCCCGCCGTTTCACCTCGGTGACGTCGCGGATCAGGATGGCCGCACCGACGTTCTGACCGTGCACCACCAGCGGCAAGGTGCGCAGCAGGACGGTGGCGCCGCCGGCGTCGACCTCCATCCGCATGCTCGACCCGCCGGCCAGCAGGTTGAGGACGTGCTCGGCCACCTCCTGCGCCTCGAACGGGTCCGAGATCAGCGGCCGGGTGACCTTGATCAGGTTGTGGCCTTCCAAATCGCTGGTCAGGCCCATCCGGTGATAGGCCGACAGCGCGTTGGGGCTGGCATAGGCGACGATGCCGTCCACGTCCAGCCGGATGAAGCCGTCGCCGGCGCGCGGCGTCGAGCGTGACATCGCCACGTCGCCGACGTCGGGAAAGGTGCCTTCGGCGATCATCTGCAGCAGATCGGTGGCGCACTCCCGGTAGGCGGTTTCCAGGTGCCCGGACATGCGCTCGGCGGCCAATTCGGTCTGATGCTGGGTGAGCACCGCTACCACCTTATCGCGGTAACGCACCGGCGAGGCCGACACGTTCGGTCCCGGCAACGGCCACGAATACTGTTCGCCCGCTTCGCTTTCCGGCACCGCCTGGCCGGTGGCGAAGGTCTTGGCAACCAGCGGCAGCTGCTCCTCGGCAACGGTGCTGCCCACCGCGTCGGTCTGCAGCACCGTCGGTGCCGTATTTGGCCGGCACTGCGCCACACACACCAGCACGCCGTCGTCGCGGCGCACCCACATCAGGTAGTCGGCGAACGACAGATCGGCCAACAGCTGCCACTCCCCCACCACAGCGTGCAGGTGGTCGACGGCATTGCCGGGCAGGACGGTGTGCTCGGCGAGCAGGTTACCGAGAGTGGACAACGGGCGAGCGGCTAGCTGATGACGGCGATGAGGTCGCCGGCCTGGATGACGTCACCGACCGACACGTTCACCTTGCTGATGGTTCCGGCGACCTCGGCCAGCACGGGAATTTCCATCTTCATGGACTCCAGCAGCACGACGACGTCACCCTGACCGATTTGGTCGCCTTCGTTGACCACGACTTCGAGCACGCTGGCCACGATTTCGGCGCGAACCTCCTCGGACATCATCACCCCACTCGTTTCGGCCGGTTTGTTGCGTATATCGAACCATAAGGCCGGTGAGACCGATGTCGCGCGGGCTGATGAGGGCGCGTCGGCCTGCGCATGAGACAATGGGAATCAATTGAGCGGCCCGCCGGCCGCTCCGCAATTGCGCTAAATCAGACGGAAACGAGGTTCAACCATGGCCAAGCGTGGCCGCAAGAAGCGTGACCGCAAGTACAGCAAGGCGAACCACGGCAAGCGTCCCAACGCCTGAGCTGGCTTACTGAGTCTCGATTTCCGTTTGCACGATGGTGGTGCGGCGGATCTCGAGGCGCAGGCGTTCCCGTAACCGTTCGGGCGCCTTCTCGCCGCTGCACTTCGTCGCGATCAATTCCTTGATCCGCTCCTCGAGCCCGTAGTGCTGCAAGCAGCCCGGGCATGCGTCGAGGTGCCGCTGCAGAATCGCCTTCTCGTCCGGCTGGCATTCGCCGTCGAGCAGGGTCCAGATCTGCGCGATGACCTGGGCGCAGCCCAGGTGCGACTCGTGATTGCTGGAGCAGGAGCCGGTTGAGCCAGTGATCTCACTCATGACGACACCTCCTCGTGCGCCTGCTGACCACGGGTGAATCCCCGGTCTTTGGCGACGTCGGCCAGCAAATCACGCAGCTGACGTCGCCCACGGTGGAGACGGGACATCACGGTACCGATCGGGGTGCCCATGATCTCGGCGATCTCCTTGTACGGAAAACCTTCGACATCGGCATAGTAAACGGCCATCCGGAACTCTTCCGGCAACGCCTGCAGTGCGGCTTTGATTTCGGTGTCCGGAAGCGCTTCCAGCGCTTCGACCTCGGCCGACCTCAACCCCGTCGAGGAATGCTCGGCGTTTGCGGCTAACTGCCAGTCGGTGATCTCCTCGGTCGGGTATTCCGAGGGCTGCCGCTGCTTCTTGCGGTAGCTGTTGATGTAGGTGTTGGTCAGGATCCGGTACAGCCACGCCTTGAGGTTGGTTCCTTCGCGGAACGAACGGAAGCCGGCGTAGGCCTTGACCATCGTTTCCTGCAGCAGATCCTCCGCGTCGGCGGGATTGCGCGTCATCCGCAGGGCACCGCCATAGAGCTGGTCTAGCAGCGGAATCGCGTCGCGCTCGAAGCGCGCCGTCAGCTCCGCGTCGGTCTCGGGCGGCCTGGCCTGGACAACCTCGGACCCCACCACGCCATCGATGTCGGCCATCTTGATTAACACGGTCCCTTCGATTGCGGTGTCGCGATCCAACCACTCCGCACCCAACAGGCTCGTCGCAGTTGACACCGGGATTCCTCCTTCCCAATCTAAGGCCCGTGGCCGACATGTGCAGTCGCCGCCCTGAGTAACGGGAATTTCCGACGGTCTATTTCCTGGGCTGGCGGCAAACCCGTGCGCGGTGCGGCAGCGGCGCACCCATGCAATTTGCGATCGGGGCGAGTATTACTGTGACGCCATGTCCCTCAAAGGTAAGACCATGTTCATTTCCGGCGCCAGCCGCGGTATCGGCCTGGCGATCGCCAAACGCGCCGCTCAAGACGGTGCCAACATCGCCCTGATCGCCAAGACCGCCGAGCCGCACCCCAAGCTGCCGGGCACCGTGTACACCGCGGCCGCAGAACTTGAGGAAGCCGGCGGACAGGCTTTGCCGATAGTCGGCGATGTGCGCGACCCGGAGTCGGTCGAGTCCGCGGTGGCCAAGGCCGTGGAGCAGTTCGGCGGCATCGACATCGTCGTCAACAACGCGTCGGCCATCAATCTGGGATCGATCACCGACGTGCCGATGAAACGCTTCGATTTGATGAACGGCATCCAGGTGCGCGGGACGTACGCGGTCTCGCGAGCCTGCATCCCGCACCTCAAGGGCCGGGAGAACCCGCACATCCTGACGTTGTCGCCGCCGGTGCTGCTGGACAAGGAGTGGTTGAAGCCGACGGCGTACATGATGGCCAAGTTCGGAATGACGTTGTGCGCCTTGGGAATCGCTGAGGAGATGCGGGACGAGGGCATCGCATCGAACACGTTGTGGCCGCGCACGCTGGTGGCCACGGCCGCGGTGCAGAACCTGCTCGGCGGCGACGAGGCGATGGGACGCGCCCGCAAGCCCGAGGTGTATTCGGACGCGGCCTACGTCATCCTGAACAAGCCCTCCCGCGAGTACACCGGGAACACGCTGCTGTGCGAGGACGTGCTGGTGGAATCCGGTGTCACCGACCTGTCGGTGTACAACTGCGTACCCGGTGGCGAACTCGGCGTCGACTTCTGGGTGGACGGAGTGAACCCGCCGGGATACTCCGGGCCCTAGTTCGGCTCCCTAATAGACATGGCCGCAGCGGCTACCCCCGCGATTGCGGCGCTGGTCACAGCCGGGGTGCCGCATGAGGTGGTGAAGTTCAGCCACGACCCGCGCGAGCAGTCGTTCGGGGCGGCGGCGGTCAGCGCGTTGACCAACGCCGGTGACATTGCCCCGGAGCAGATCTTCAAGACCTTGGTGATCGCGGTGCCCGACGGGTTGGCGGTGGCAGTCGTGCCGGTGCCGTCGAAGTTGTCGTTGAAGGCGGCCGCGGCGGCGCTGGGCGTGGCCAGGGCCGTGCTGGCCGATCCTGCGGCAGTGCAGCGCGCCACCGGTTATGTGGTCGGCGGCGTCTCGCCCTTCGGGCAGCGCAGGCAGCTGCCCACCGTTGTCGACGCGAGTGCGCTCCGCTGGGAGCGCATCTTCTGCAGCGCAGGCCGGCGAGGCTGGGACGTGGCCGTGGCGCCCCGGGATCTGATCCGACTCACCGATGCAACCAGCGCCGACATCCTGGCTTAGCTTGGTGGGGCCTCGATTTCCCGCTTCAGCACCTTGCCGGTCGGACCCTTCGGCAGTTCGTCGACGAGCCAGATCCGGCGCGGGTACTTGTAGGCGGCCACCCGGCTTTTGACGAACTCGCGGAGTTCGTCGGGCTCGACGTCGGAGTTCTTTTTCAGCGCCACCGCGGCGCCGACCTCCTCGCCGAGCTCGTCGTGCGGGACGGCGACGACGGCGGCTTCCGCCACGGCCGGGTGTTCGTAGAGCACTTCCTCGATTTCGCGGGGATACACGTTGTAGCCGCCGCGAATGATCATGTCCTTGGTGCGATCGACGATGTAGAAGTAGCCGTCCTCGTCGACGCGACCGATGTCACCGGTGGACAGCCAGCCGTCTTCGGAGATGGTGGCCTTGGTGGCGTCGGGCAGGTTCCAGTAACCCTTCATGACGTTGTGGCCGCGGATCTGGATCTCGCCGGGCTCGCCTTGAGCGACCTCGGCGCCGTTGAGGTCGACCACCCGCATCTCGACGCCTTCCACCGGGGTGCCGATCGAGCCGGGTTTGCGGGGCCGGTCGGGATGGTTGAACGAGGCAACCGGCGAGGTCTCGGAAAGTCCGTAGCCCTCCAAAATGATGCAGTCAAAGGCCTTTTCGAAGTCGGACAGAAGCTGGACCGGCATCGAGGCGCCGCCGGAGACACAGGCCCGCAGGCTAGCGGTGGCCTCCGGTCCGGCCTCGTCGGCCAGGCTGAGCAGCGCCGCGTACATCGTGGGCACGCCCTGGAACACCGTCACACCGTCCCGCTTGATCACCTCCAGCGCTTTGCGGGGGTCGAACCGCGGTATCAGTGTCAGCGTCGCGCCCGCCAGAACCGCGCCGTTGAGCCCGCAAGTGAGCCCGAAGACATGGAAGAGCGGAAGGCACCCCATCACCACGTCGTCCGGCCCGATTTCGATCAGGGTGCGGACGGTGAGCTCGGCGTTGCGGCTCAAACCGCCGTGAGTGAGCGTGGCGCCCTTGGGTTTTCCGGTGGTTCCGGACGTGTGCAGGATGACTGCGACGTCGTCGTCAGCGCGGTCCGCCGGCCCGTGGGCGGGCAACTCGGCGATGAGCTCCCTGAGCCCCGCATCGTCCACCAGCCAGCACTGGGCCTTTGCTTCGTCGGCCCCGGCGGTGGCTTCGTCGGCGAACAAGGGGGTGGCGAACAATGCCTTGGCGCCGCTGTTGGACAGGTAGAAGGCCACCTCACGTCCCTTGAGCAGCGGATTCATCGGGACGGCGACGGCGCCGCGGTACAGGATCCCGTAGAAAACGACGGCGAACGCCGGGATGTTGGGCAGCATGATCCCGACCCGGTCGCCCGGCTCGATACCGGCGCGCTCCAGCAAGGTAGCCACCCGCGCTGCCGCGGAGTCCAGTTCGGCGAAGGTCAGCTGCAGATCGTCCAAGCGCAGGGCGATGTGGTCGGGATCGCGCATTTTGGAGGCAACGAGGTTGGCGCTCAGAGCGGTCATGTGCGCGAGGCTACCCCCGTGGCGGCGGGCTTCACCGGTAGTTATAAAACCCCTCGCCCGTCTTGACCCCGAGCTTGCCTGCGTCGACGTAGGACTGGAGCAGCTCGCGCACGCTCTTCGGCAGGTGCGGAAACTCCTGCGCGTAGTTGTTTTCGATGTCGAGCACCACGTCCAGGCCCACGATGTCCATCATTTGAAAGGGCCCGGCCGGTACGCCCCAGTTCACCTTGAACATGCCGTCCACATCTTGCGGGCGGGCCACGCCTTCGGCGACGACGGCCAGCGATTCACGCTTGATGGCAGCCCAGACCCGGTTGAAGATGAAGCCGGTGCACTCTTTACGGGCTTCGAACGGATGCACCCCGAACTCGGGCAGCACCGTCAGCAGCGTGTCCAGCAGGCCGCGGTCGGTCTGCCCGTCCGACATCAGGTCCAGAGCGTTGAACTGCGGCGGCATATAGAAGTGCATGTTGCACAGCCTGGTTTTGTCGCGGACATTCTCAGCCATCAGCCGCGACGGGAACGACGACGAATTGGTGGCAAAGATGGTGTCCGGCGGTGCGGCCTGGTCGATCTGGCCCCACAGCGGGATCTTGATGTCGAGCCGTTCCGGCACCGACTCCACGGCGAGCCAGGCACCGTCCAGCGCTTCGTCTAAGGAACCGGCTCCGACCGCGGTGCCTAGCTCGCCAAACCCCCTGTCCTGCAATAACTTCGGCAGGTTCTCGGTGACATACTGGACGGCTTCGGCGCGTTGCTCGGCGCGGCGGGCGTAGATCTGGACGGTTCCGCCGCGGCTGGCGAGCATCAGCGCGATCCTGGGGCCCAGCGTTCCCGCACCGATCACCGCCGCGGGTCGGTCCTGGATGTCTTCGAAGGTGTAGGTGTACTTGCCGGTCACCCCTGGAATGCTAGGCGTTGTTCGCGTAGGCGAACCGGGCCAGAATCAGCTATGGCCAGAACTGCTGACGACACGTGGGGCGTGGGCGAGAGCGTGGGCGCGACCGCCGTTGGAGCCGCAGAATGGCGAGCCCGGGAAAACGTACGCCCGGACCGGCTGTTCGCCGACCCCTATGCGCAGGTCTTCCTTGATGCGGTGGCCGCCCGCAAGATCCCGAACTCGCAGTTCACCGAAGAACTGATGGCGCGGTTGCAAGAGACCGACCCCCACATCGTGCGCGGCGTGCGGGCGCAACAGGACTTCGTTGCGGCACGAACCAAATGGTTTGACGACTTCTTCACCGCGGCAACCGCGTCCGGCATCCGACAGGCCGTGATCCTGGCCGCCGGGCTGGATGCCCGCGCGTGGCGGCTGCAGTGGCGACCCGATGCGGTTGTCTACGAGATAGATCAGCCAAAGGTGTTGGAGTTCAAGGACGAAACGCTGCGGATTTACGGCGTCGAGCCGGCGGTACGACGTGTTTCCATCCCGATCGACCTGCGTACCGACTGGCCAAAGGCGCTGCGCGAGGCCGGATTTGACCCCACCCTGTCGACAGCATGGTCGGTGGAGGGTCTGCTGGCCTACCTGCCGGCCAGCGCGCAGGAGTTACTACTCGACCGACTGCACGCCCTGAGCGCACCGGGCAGCCGGATCGCCGTCGACGCACTCGATGCCGCGTTCTTCCTGCCGGAGAACCTGACCCGGCTCGGCAGCTTCTTCGTTGAGATCAGGGCCGTGATGATCCGCAATGGCGGAGACCTGCCGGACACACCGAACCTCTTCTTCGACGAAGAGCGGACCGAGTTGGCCGATTGGCTGCGGCAGCACGGCTGGCAGGCCGATGAGCTCGAGGTGCACGACGTGATGGCCCGCTATCGGCGCCGCGCGTCGGAAGAGGACGACGCTGGGGTGCCGCACTGCGTGATGGTCGAGGGACGACTGCCGCTCTAGCCGGCTATAGCAGCGTGATCTGCTCGGGCTCGGCCTCGGCGGGCTCGAGCAATTCGGGCCCGTTGTTGCGGACATTGTTGACCAGCGTCGACACCTGACGCATCTCGATGCCGCTGACGTCGGGTGGGCGGGACAGCAACTCTTGATCCAGCGGAGCGTCCGGATTCAGCCAGGCGTCCCAGTCCGCCTCGGGAAGCATCAGCGGCATCCGGTCGTGGATCGCGGCCAGCTCGCCCACCGCGTCGGTGGTGATGATGGTGCAGCTCAGCAACGGATCGGCATCCTTATTCGGCTTCCAGACCGACCACAGACCGGCCATACACACCAGCCCGCCGTCCTCGCGGTGCATGAAAAACGGTGTCTTGCCGCCCTTCTTGCCCTTGGGCCCCTCCAGACTGCCGCGCCACTCGTACCAGCCGTCCATCGGCACCAAGCAGCGCTTGCTTTTGGCCGAATTGCGGAATGCGGGCGAGGTGGCGACCTTGTCGGCGCGGGCGTTGATCAGCAGCGGGCCTTTCGTGTCCGGCGCCCCGTCCGGACCCGCCTTGACCCAGGGTGGCAGCAGCCCCCAGCGCATCAGCCGCACCCGCCGCGTGGCCTCGTCATCCGGCTCGTTGTGCCGGGTCACGACGGTCGCAATGGTGGTGGTGGGAGCGACGTTGAAGTTTGGCCCCGCGCCCGTTTCAGAGGCGCCCGTGGCCTCGTCGATCGCCTTGATCTTCTCGGCTAGCAAGGCCGGGTCGGTAGTCACCGCGAAACGCCCGCACATGTCTCCATGTTGCCTGACCGGGCTGACACGCAATGATGGACCGGTGAGCGCATGGCAGGCCCCGTCCACCACGGCACCGGTGCACGCGACCGTGACCGTGCCAGGCTCGAAATCGCAGACCAACCGGACGCTGGTGCTGGCGGCGCTGGCGGCGGCTCAGGGCCAGGGCAGTTCCACGATCACCGGCGCCTTGCGCAGCCGCGACACCGATCTGATGATCGGCGCGCTGCGCACCCTTGGCCTTGACGTCGACGGAGCCGGCACCGACCTGACGGTCGGTGGCGGCATCGCACCGGGTCGCGATGCCCGGGTCGACTGCGGCTTGGCCGGGACGGTGCTGCGATTCGTTCCGCCGCTGGCCGCACTCAGTGCCGTCGCCGTGGTGTTCGACGGCGACGAACAGGCCAGGGCCCGCCCCATCGCACCGCTGTTGGACGCATTGCGCGGCCTGGGCGTCGCGGTCGACGGGACCGGACTGCCGTTCCGGGTGCAGGGCAGCGGATCCGTCGCGGGCGGCACCGTCGCCATCGACGCCTCGGCCTCGTCGCAGTTCGTCTCGGGCCTGCTGCTGGCTGGCGCGTCGTTCACCGAAGGGCTGACCGTGCGGCACACGGGCACGTCGTTGCCGTCGGCGCCGCATATCGCGATGACGGTGGCGATGCTGCGACAGGCCGGAGTGGACGTCGACGATTCGCTCGCCAATACCTGGCGAGTCCGCCCCGGCGCGGTCCGCGCCCGGCCCTGGCAGGTGGAACCCGACCTGACCAATGCCGTCGCGTTTCTGGCGGCCGCCGTCGTCACCGGCGGCTCGGTGCGCATCACCGGCTGGCCCGCCGCCAGCGTCCAGCCGGCCGAACACATCCTGGATGTCCTGCAGAAGATGAATGCCGTTGTTTCACAATCTGATTCATCGCTGGAGGTGCGCGGATCGGAAGGATACGACGGTTTCGACGTCGACCTGCGCGATGTCGGCGAGCTGACACCGTCGGTCGCCGCCCTGGCGGCGCTGGCCAAGACCGGATCGGTGTCACACCTGACCGGCATCGCGCATCTGCGCGGCCACGAAACCGACCGGCTCGCCGCACTGAGCACCGAGATCAACCGCCTGGGCGGCGACTGCCAGGAGACGCCCGACGGTCTGGTCATCACCGCGACCCCGCTGCGGTCCGGACTCTGGCGGGCCTATGCCGATCACCGGATGGCGATGGCCGGCGCAATCGTCGGGTTGCGGGTTCCTGGCGTCGAGGTCGACGACATCGCGGCGACGACGAAGACGCTGCCGGCATTCCCCCAGCTGTGGGGCGAGATGGTTGGATCCAGCGCTTGAGGCCTGGCGACTACGACGAGTCCGACGTCAAGGTCCGCGCCGGGAAACGGACGCGGCCCCGGACGAAGACCCGTCCGCAGCACGCCGATGCCGAGTCCGCCATGGTGGTCAGCGTCGATCGCGGCCGTTGGGGATGTGTGTTGGGCGGGCGCCCGGATCGACGTGTCACCGCGATGCGTGCACGCGAACTCGGGCGCACCCCGATCGTGGTCGGCGATGACGTCGACATCGTGGGCGATCTGTCTGGCGGCGCCGATACCCTGGCCCGCATTGTGCGGCGCGGGCCGCGGCGAACGGTGTTGCGGCGCACCGCCGATGACACCGACCCGACCGAACGGGTGGTGGTCGCCAACGCCGACCAACTGTTGATGGTGGTAGCGCTGGCCGACCCGCCGCCCCGTACCGGGCTGGTGGACCGGGCACTGATTGCCGCCTACGCCGGTGGGCTGCGGCCGATTCTGTGCCTAACCAAGACCGACCTTGCACCGCCAGAACCGTTCGCCGAGCAGTTCGTCGATTTGGAGCTGACGGTGGTTGCCGCGGGCGTCGACGATCCGCTGCTCGCGGTGGCCGATCTACTTGACGAGCAGATCACGGTGCTGCTCGGGCATTCCGGGGTGGGCAAATCGACGTTGGTGAATCGTCTTGTGCCAGAAGCCGACCGGGCGGTCGGCTTGGTCACCGATATTGGGCGGGGGCGGCACACGTCGACTCAGTCAGTCGCCTTGCCGCTGGAGAACGGCGGCTGGGTGATTGATACGCCGGGCATCCGCTCGTTCGGGCTGGCCCATATTCAGCCTGACGACGTGTTGTTGGCGTTCGCCGACCTGGCCGAGGCGATTGAGGACTGTCCCCGCGGTTGCGGGCACATGGGCCCGCCGGCCGACCCCGAGTGTGCGCTGGACGCGCTGACGGGTACCGCGGTGCGCCGGGTCACCGCGGCGCGGCGACTGCTCGCCGTTCTGAGGGAGACCTGACCCGGCGTCCGCCGAACGTGCGTAGATGTACGCCGACACGCCGAGGAACGTGGCATTCTCCGCACGTTCGGCAAGCAGGGCCGGGGCAGCTAGCTTCGCGACTTCGCCAGCCGCACGCCGAGTTCGTCGGGGGCAACCAAATGCCCTTCGGTGCACCGTATCTCGACAGCGGCATCGGCTCCGCAGCCCACATGCGTCAGCCGCAGCCGGTGCCGGCCCGGCAGGTGCCGCTGCCCCCACTGGAACATCGACCACACCACCGGCATGAACTCCTCCCCGGCTGCTGTCAGCACATACTCGTCACGGCTGCGCTGCCCGGGCTCCCGATACGGCCGGCGGCTCAGCAGGCCGAGGTCGACGAGTTCGGCCAATCGCGCCGCGGTCGCGGCTTTCGTGATGCCGACCCGGCGGGCGAAGTCGTCGAACCGGGTGGTGCCGTAGTACGCCTCGCGCATGATCAGCATGGCCGACTTGGTGCCCACCACGGTCATGGTCTTCTCGATCGCACACTCGCCGATCGCCGACCAGGAGTCGCGATCGGCAAGGGCCCCCTGCAGCATTGTCACGCAAATCACTCCTCAGTCTGGGTTGCTTTCACTATACCTAGCTGTTATAGCTGAGTACAGTGATATGTACCCAGCTCAAGGAGGAGCCATGTCCCGTGACGCCGTGATCGTCGGCGCTGTCCGCACCCCCATCGGCAAAGGCAAGGCCAACGGCGCCCTGCACGACGTGCTGCCCGCCGACCTGCTCGCCCACTGCCTGCGTGAAGTAGTGGCCCGCACTGGCGTCGACCCAGCGCTCGTCGACGATGTCATTGCCGGCGCGGTCACCCAAGTCGGCGACCAGGCCGTCAACATCGCCCGCAACGCGTTGCTCGGAGCCGGTTTCCCCGAGTCGGTCCCTGGCACCACCGTCGACCGGCAGTGTGGCAGCAGCCAGCAAGCCATCAGCTTTGCCGCCCAGGGCGTCATCGCCGGCGCCTACGACGTCGTGATCGCCGGTGGCGTGGAATCGATGAGCCGCGTCCCGATGGGCACCTCGGTGCTGCCCGGCAGCAACCCGTTCGGCGCGGACATGGCCGCGCGCTACCCCGAGGGCCTGGTGCCGCAGGGCATCAGCGCCGAACTGATCGCCGCGAAGTGGGGGCTCTCACGCGCCCAGCTCGACGAATTTTCCGCGGCCAGCCACGAGAAGGCCGCCCGCGCCACCAAGGAAGGCCTGTTCGACAACGAGCTGATCCCGATCGCCGGGCTTTCCACCGACGAGATCATCCGTCCCGGCACCACGGTCGACACCCTGTCCGGGCTCAAGCCGGCGTTCTACAGCGAAGCCGTGGCCGCGCGGTTCCCCCAGATCAACTGGGCGATCACCCCGGGCAACTCCTCCCCGCTGTCCGATGGCAGCGCCGCGGTACTGATCACCAGTGGAGAGTTCGCCAAGCAGCACGGCCTGCGGCCGCTGGCCCGCATCCACACCGCCACCGCGGTCGGCTCGGACCCGCTGTACATGCTGACCGGCGTCATCCCCGCCACCGAAAAGGTGCTGCAGCGAGCCGGTTTGACGCTGGCCGACATCGACCTGTTCGAGGTCAACGAGGCGTTTGCACCCGTGGTGCTGGCGTGGGCGCATGACACCGGAGCTGATCTGGCGAAGACCAATGTCAACGGTGGTGCAATCGCGATCGGCCACCCCTTGGGGGCCAGCGGCGCACGCATCATGACCACCCTGGTAAATGCCCTCGAGCAGCGCGGCGGCCGCTACGGCCTGCAGACGATGTGCGAAGGCGGCGGCATGGCGAACGCCACCATTATCGAGCGGCTCGTCTAGAAAGAGGTCGGATCATGACCGTAATCCGTGCCGCCGCAGTGCAAATCAGTCCGGTGCTGTACAGCCGGGAAGCCACTGTGGAACGGGTGGTCGCCAAGATCGAGGAGCTCGGTCTACGGGGTGTCCAGTTCGCTACCTTCCCCGAGACCGTCATTCCGTACTACCCGTACTTCACCTTCGTGCAACGCCCGTTCGAACTGCGGGCCGAACACCTGAAGTTGATGGATCAGGCGGTCACGATCCCCTCGCCAGAGGTGGAGGCCATCGGTGCCGCGGCCCGCGCCGCCCACATGGTGGTGTCCGTCGGGGTGACCGAGCGCGACGGTGGTTCGTTGTACAACACGCAGTTGTTGTTCGACGCCGACGGGACGTTGATCCAGCGCCGACGCAAGATCACTCCGACCTACCACGAGAAGATCATCTGGGGGCAGGGCGATGGCAGCGGATTACGAGCGGTCGACAGTGCGGTCGGGCGGATCGGTCAGTTGGCGTGCTGGGAGCACTACAACCCCCTGGCCCGGTATGCCCTGATCGCCGACGGTGAACAGATCCACTCAGGCATGTTTCCCGGCTCGTTCGGCGGCGAGTTGTTTGCCCGGCAAACAGAGCTCAGCGTGCGCAATCACGCACTCGAGTCGGGTGCGTTCGTCGTCAACGCCACCGCCTGGCTCGACGCGGATCAGCAGGCCCAGCTGATGGCCGACACCGGCGCCCCGATTGGGCCGATTTCCGGCGGCTGTTTTACCGCGATCGTGTCACCGCATGGCGAATTGCTGGGTGAGCCGCTGCGCTCCGGGCAGGGTGAGGTTATCGCCGATCTCGACTTCACGTTGATCGATGCCCGCAAGGCTCAGATGGACGCCAGCGGACACTACAGCCGCCCTGATCTGCTGAGCCTGCTGGTGGACCGTACCCCCGCTGCCCAAGTGCATGAGCGGCTCGAATTTCCCGAGGAGGCCAACTATGTCCGCGTCTGAAACCCGCTTCGACGGAGTGCGGCTGCGCTACCAGAGCACCAAGAGTTACGACGAACTCGTCGCGGCCCTGCTTGCCGACATCGGCGAGAAGCCGGTGCCCATCGGCGACATCGCCACGCGTAATGCCGACTGGGATTCCTACCGGAAACAGGTGGAACCCCGCGTCGGACCAAGCGGATTCATGCTGTTCGGCCTGATCGACCACGGCGCCTGGATCAGCAATGCCGGTATCGACCGCAAGGTACTGCGGGTGATCCTCGGCAACCCCCTGATCGCGATCACCATGCTGCGCCACGACGTCAGCGCGGGATTGTTCGCGCCGGTCGAGCTGCTGATCCTGGACGAGCCCGGCGGCGCCAGCCTCACCTACGTCAAGCCGTCGTCGTTGATGGTGGTCGAGGACAATCCCGAATTGCGCAGCGCTGCCGAGCAACTGGACGCCAAGTTGGCTGCGCTGGCGACGAAGGTCGTGTGACCTAGTCGCTCGCGGTTACCGAGTGGCGGGCAGGAGATACGGCCAGCAGGAAGTCCGCGCAACGTTCGCCGATCAGGATCGAGGCGGCGTTGGTGTTGGCTCGGGGAATCCGCGGCAGCGCCGACGCGTCGGCGACGCGGAGATTGTCCACACCGCGCACCCGCAGCTGCTCGTCGAGGGGGCTGTCAGGTTGATTGCCCATCGCGACAGTGCAGGCCGGGTGGTACGTCGTGATGGTCGTCTCCCTGATGCGCGTCTCGATGTCACTGCCCGGACCCGGGAGAAGCTCGCGGTCGACACAGGAAGCGATCGGGTCGGAGCGCATGAGTTCGCGGGTGCCCTGCACCGCCCGGATGAGCGCTTCGACATCGCCGCGTTCGGTGAGCAGGTTCATCCGGATGGCCGGTGGCGTTGCGGGATCCGATGAACGGACGAGGACGCTGCCGCGGCTCTTGGGTGTCCAGTACGAGTGCCCGATGGACAACGCGGGCTCGAGCTTTCCCGAGCTCGGATCCACCGTGGCATCGGCGAGGCAGGTCATCACCTGAAAGTCGCATGCCGGGAGGTCGGCCGCCGACCGGATATGGGCGACCGCCTCGACCACGCTATTGGCGAACTTGCCCCTTCGGCCGAAGAGCCACTGCAGCAACCACTTCGGGTGGGTGGTGTCCGACAAGCCGACATAGCCGGGCGCAAGAGACCAGATAGCCCAGGCGTGCGGGTGATCGGTCAGGCCCTTGCCGACGCGGGGGCTGTCGACGACCGGGGTGATTCCGACGCTGCGCAGGTGGTCAGCCGGACCAATGCCCGACAGCTGCAACAGGTGCGGCGAGCGGTAGGCGCCTGCGCTGATAACGACTTGTTGGTCGGCGAAAGCTTGCTGCACGCGCCCGTGGCGCCTTTTTCCACGCGAGTATTCGACACCGACCGCGCGACCGTTGCGGATGATCACCCGCTGGACCTCGGTCTTGGTGAGAATCGTCAGGTTCTTGCGACGTTGGAGATAGCCGCGTGGCGTGCTCCAGCGTTGGCCGTTGTGAATGGTGACGGGAGCGATCGCCGCTCCCTCCAGCTCGGGTCCGCTGACGTCGTCGTTGGCACGGACACCGGCCGCACGCGCCGCCGCGACGAAGCGCTTGGACACCTCGTCGGGATAAGGCAATCGGCCAATTCGCATCGGCCCCTGCTCAATCCGCGCGAATACCGGCGCCACCTCCTGCCACGACCAACCGGGCAGCTGCCAGCCGTCGTAGTCGAGGTTGCTGCCCTTGACCCACAACATCATGTTCATTGCGCTGGTACCGCCTAGCACGCGACCGGCGTGCAGGGGAATCCGGCGACCGGCGCAACCGGGTTCCGGCTCGGTTTCGTAGTTCCAGTCCAGCGAGGTCCCGAACTGCCGGATGCTCGCCAGCGGCGCTCGCACTTCCAATCGTCGATCCGAACCGCCGGCTTCGATCAGCAACACCCGCGCCCCAGATTCAGCGGCCAACCTTCCAGCCACCGCACACCCGGCGGACCCGGCCCCCACCACGATGTAGTCGTACGCTGCCACGGATCTAGATGTACTCGCCGTTGGACGTTTGCCGCTAGGGCAGTCCGAGAATCTCTACGGCCTGATCGGGAGTCGCAACGGTACGGCCCACCCGTTGGCAGAGGGCCACAGCCTCGCTGACCAACTCGACATTGGTCGGCATACGGTCGCCACGATAGAACTCGAGTCCCAGATGCAGGTGTCCGCCGCGGGCGAGTGCCCGTTCGGCGATCGGGTGGGCACACAGGTCGCCGCCGACGATCGACACGGCCCACGGCAGGTCACATCCGTCCAGCATTTCCAGATAGGCATCGAGGGCGCGTTCGGTGGGCGGTAGCCCGAAAGGCGCTCCAAGATAACCCTGTTCGGTGGAGAAGTAGAGCTTGACCATCGCCCCCTGCGGCAGCCTGCCCGCGCGCCACCAAGCGAGTGCGGCCCGCAAGAAGCCGGGTTCATAGATGGCCAAGCTGGGTCCCAGTTTGGCCTCGCGGCAGATGTCGAAGGCGCGACCGATCGTCTCAAATGAGTTGCGGTAGACCAGATCACCCGTGGGTATGCCGTTGTCGACCCCGCCGAGATTGACCGAGCCGGGGTCGGTCAGACCGACGCGCATGCCGGCGGTGGCGAGCGGAATCAAATGTTCGTAGGAGATCGAGAAACCCTGTTCGAAGTGAATCGTCGGGTACAGCAGGGCGTCCGGGCGAGCCTCGAGGATGGGCCGCCATCCCTCCAGGTAGCGCTCAACAACCCGCTCGAGGCTGACGCCGTACAGGTCGATGTGGTTGTGAATGATCGCCGCACCTGCCGCTATGCAGGCCAGGGCATCCGCGGCGATTTCCGAGGGTTCCACCGGCACATGGGGATTCGTCGCCTTCGAGGTGACGCCGTTGATCGCGCACTCGATGACGACGGGAGTCATTCGGCGGGTAGCTCAGAGCCAGCCGGTGCGCGCGGCGGCCACCGGTTCGGCGGGCGCCGGGGCGAGTTCGCCGTCGCGCACACCGTCGAGCATCCGCTTCACCGAGGCGACGATTTCCGGGGCCGCCGCCGCCAGGCCGGTCAGGTCGGCCTCGGTGACCTCGTCCAGGTCGACACCGGCCCGCTCCAGCACCGCGGCCGGGTCGGCCAGCTGGCCCGCCAGCCAGGACACCGGGTCGGCGGACAGCTCGGGCACAAAGTGCCTGCGCCCCGGTTCCCAGCCGTCAAAACGCGGGTGGTGATGGGCCCGATCGAGCGTCCCGGGCGGACTCTCGGTGGAGCCGAACAGGTCGACCCGCCACACTGGGCGGGCGAAGGCGATGGGGATGCCGGCATAGATCGAGCCCTGGGGTTTGTCGCGGTCGACGAGGCGAAGTTCCAGGCGCACTCCCCGTTCGGGAGTTTCCTGACCGGTCATCGGTGAGGGATCGACGAAATACATGTCCCCGACCACCACGCCGAGGGATTCGAATCCGAAAGCAGCGAGCACGCTATGAAGCGTAGTCCCGCTCAGCACGCAATGCCCCCGGTGCGGTGGCCGGAACGGCCGGGCGGTTCGGGGCGACGGGTTGGACGCGCCGGTACGACGAGCCCAGTGGCGGGCGCGGGTCCGGCTCCCCCTTGTTGGGCCACAGCGATGTGGCGCGCTCGGCCAGCGCGGTGATGGTCAGCGACGGGTTCACGCCCAGGTTGGCGGTGATCGTGGAGCCGTCGATCACATGCAGCCCCGGATACCGGTGCATGCGGTGGTAGGGATCCACCACGCCGTCGTCCGGAGTCTCGCCGATCACGCAACCGCCGATGAAGTGTCCGGTCATCGGGATGTCGGCCAGGTCGGCCCAGGCGCCACCGGCGATACCGTCCAGGTGCTCGGCCGCGCGGCGGGCGACCTCGTGACCCACCGGGATCCAGGTCGGGTTCGGGTCCCCGACGCCCTGCCGGGTCACCATGCGCCGCCCAAACAGCCAGCGGCGGGTGTAGGTGGTCAGCGAGTTGTCGTGGGTCTGCATCACCAGCAGCGGGATGGTCTGTTCGGACCAGCGCTTGGGGTTGAGCAGGCGTCGGAGGTCACGGCGCTGCCGCACAAGCTCTTTCATGCCGGTACGCCACCTGCCTCGCCCCCTCGTCAGCCCATCCACACCGTCGACCAGGACCGTGCCCATCAACCCCATCAGGTTGGAATCGTGCCCATACCGGCAGGGTTCCACGTGGGTGTGGTTGTCCGGGTGGATCGACGAGGTGATCGCCACCCCCTCGGAATAGTCCACATCGTCACGGCGGGCCCGCACGGCCAGGATCGCCTCGGAGTTGGTCCGGGACAGCTCCCCGAGCCGGGGCGAGACGTGCGGCAGGCTGCCGCCGTCGCGCAACTTGTGCAGCAGCCGCTGGGTGCCGAGCGCGGCAGCCGAGAACACCACCTGCTCCGCGGTGAAGGTCTGGCGGCTCCGACGCAGCTTGGCCCCGGTCCGGCGCGTAATGACGTCGTATCCCCCGCCGGGCCGCGGCCGCACGTCGACGACGGTGGTCAGCGGGTGGATCGTGGCACCCAATCTCTCGGCCAGGTAAAGGTAATTCTTGACCAGGGTGTTCTTGGCGTTGTGCCGGCAGCCGGTCATGCATTCGCCGCAGTGCAGGCACGCGTTGCGGTCCGGGCCGGCGCCACCGAAATACGGGTCACCGACCGGGGCGCCGGGCGCGGCCGGTTTACCGTCGGCGTCGGTGAAGCACACCCCGACGCGGGTGGCGTGGAAGGAGTCCGCGACGCCCAGGTCGGTGGCGATCTTCAGCATCACCTTGTCCGACGGCGTTGTGCGCGGGTAGGTTTCGACGCCGAGCATCCGGGTGGCCTGGTCGTACCAGGGCGCGAGCTCGTCCTTCCAGTCGGTGATGTGGCTCCAGCGCGGGTCGGCGTAGAAGGGATCGTCCGGTTGGTACAGCGTGTTGGCGTAAACCAGCGAGCCACCGCCCACTCCGGCGCCGCTGAGCACGACGGCGTCGGAGAGCACGTCGATCCGCTGGATGCCGTAGCAGCCCACCGACGGTTTGAAGAGGTAATCCCGGATATGCCAGTTGTTCTTGGCGAAGTCCTGATCGGCAAACCGTCGGCCCGCCTCGAGAACGCCTACGCGGTAACCTTTTTCGCTCAGGCGCAGGGCGGTGACGCTGCCGCCGAAACCGGATCCGATAACGAGCACGTCATAGTCGAATCGGCTCACGCGTTGACCTCCTCGGCTTGCCGGACCGGCAGGACCTCGTGGTAGTCCTCGATCGCCGCGACGCGGGTGCGGTGCTGATATTCGTGTACGAGCCCCGGCCAGTTGGTGGTGACCCGGCCCGACTCGGTGCGGTACCAGGAGTCGCAGGTGGTCCAGACGCCGTTTTCCAGCCGGGACTGCACCGCCGCGTCGTAGGCCTCCTCGACGTCCCGGCGGACCTCGAACGCGCGGCCCATGCCGCGACGGGCGAGCTCCGCGGTGATCTGGCGGATGTAGCCGGCCTGCTGCTCCATCATCAAGATGATCGAACTGCTGCCAAGGTTGGTGTTCGGCCCGTAGATCAGGAACATGTTCGGGAAGCCTGGAACGGCCATGCCCAGATGGGCGCGCGCGCCCTGGGCCCACTCGGCGTGCAGATCCCGCCCGTCACGGCCGGTAATCGTCATCGGGGCAAGGAATTCCGTGGCTTTGAAGCCGGTGCCGTAGACGATCACGTCCACCTCGTGGAGTCGCCCGTCGGCGGTGCGCACGCCGGTCGGGGTCACCTCGGTGATCGCGTCGGTCTCGACGGAGACGTTGTCGCACGCCAGCGCTGGATACCAGTCACTGCTGAACAGCACGCGCTTGCAGCCGATCGGGTAGTCGGGGGTGAGCTTGGCTCGCAGCACCGGATCTTTGATGTGGCGCTTCAGGTTTGCCGAGGCCAGCGCTTGCAGCACCCGGGCCAGCGGGGCGACTCGGGTCAGCGCGAGGCCCAGCAGTTCGGTGGTCTCCCAGATCGCACCGCGCATGGCGGCGGCGAACCCGGGCACCTTGGCGAACGCGGCGTGGTGCTTCTCGGTGTAGGCGCGATCCACCTTCGGCACCACATAGGGTGCCGAGCGCTGAAAGACGGTGACGTGCCCGGCGGTCTGGCGAATGCGCGGGACGAACTGGATCGCCGACGCGCCGGTGCCCAGCACCGCGACACGTTTGCCGGCCAGGTCGACGTCGTGGCGCCACTGCGCCGAATGGAAGGACGGACCGGCGAAGGTGTCGAGTCCAGGGATGTTCGGCAGTGCCGGCCGCGACAGTTGGCCCACGGCGGGTACCAGGACGTCGGCCTCGAAGACGTCACCGGACGACGTCGTCACCCTCCAGGTTGCGGTCGACTCGTCGAACTGAGCCGAGGTCACCTCGACACCGGTCCGCACCAGCTTGCGCAGCCCGAACCGATCGGCGGTGTCGTGGATGTAGCCCAGGATGTCGGGCTGCTCCGCGTAGCGGCGGCCCCAGTCCGTCTTTCGGGCGAACGAATAGGAGTACAGGTTCGACGGGACGTCGCACGCGGCGCCGGGGTAGGTGTTCTCCCGCCAGACACCGCCGATGTCGTGTGCCTTCTCCAGCACCGTCACCTCGGCGAGACCTTCCCTGGAGAGCTCGTAGGCGGCGGCGAGGCCACCGAAGCCGGCGCCGATCACCAGTACGCGAGGACGAATGGTAGCTGTCATAACTCCATCGTGGCCAGCGACGGTACCGCAGCGTCAGCCGATTGCGGTCGGCAAATCCATGATTCCGGCCAGGTGTCGTTCGCGCGGGGCCACTGACCGCTGGTAGCGGGCCGGCGTGGTGCCCGTCCAGCGCTTGAACGCGGCGATGAAGCTGGTCGCCTCGGCATAGCCCAGCCGTAACGCGACGTCCTCGACCGTCAGGGCTCCGGTCGCGAGCAACTCCTCGGCGAGTACGCGGTGGACTTCCTCGGCGAGGTCGCGGAAGGTGGTGTTCTCCTCGGCCAGCCGCCGCCGCAGCGTGCGCTCGCTCATCGCCAGTTGCCGGGCGACGCTAGTGATTGTGTGGGGTTTGCCGTCGATCGACGCCAACCGGTCCCGCACCCGACGGGCCACGCCGGTGCGCTGCCGCCGGCGTTCCAGCAGCACCTGGCATTGCTGCTCGCAGATCGCCACGCTCATCTCGCTGGCCTGCGGTAGCCGATTTTCCAGCAACGCGACCGGTAGGCCGGCCACGTTGGCGGGCGCGTCGTAGCGTGGTGTCACCCCGAACGCCTCGCGAGCCGCTGTATCACCGGAACCCGGTGCAGGACTGGCAAATTCGATGTACGCGAAGGTGACCGGCTCGCCCACCAATTCCGCCATGACCTGCGCGATGGCCGCCATGTCGCGTCGCACCAGGAAATCGGCGACCGGGCCGGTGAGGTCGGGCAGGTCGAGCCGGAGCGCGGCGACCGGCCCTTCCAGGGTGACCGAGGGCAGGCAGAACCCGTAGCTGAGCTCATAGAACCGGGCGGCGAATCGCACGGCGTCCCCTAGCGTCGAACTGGTCAGGCAGGCGAAGCCGAAAATGCCGAACGACCCGACGTGGTAACTACGACCCACTTTCACGCCCAGGTCGGCGGGACCGATCCGATTACCGAGCAGGTTGACCAGGTTGGTCGCGACCGCCAGCTCCTGACGACCAGCGATCATCCGGCTGTGATCACCCAGGTCACCTTCGGACAAGCCGGATCCGTCCAGCAGGTCCGCCGCGGAAAGTTGGTTGGCACAGCCGAATTCGGTCATCAGGGCGACGCTGCCGGTGTTGCGCGGGAAATCCCAGTGCGAGACCTGCTGCCCAGCGAAAACCTGCACATGTTCCAGTATGGCGAACCAGTTCGTGCAGGTAGCGTGAGCGCCCGTGACCGTATATGCGCTGAACCTCTTCGACGTCGCCGATAGTGCCGAATACGTGCAGTACGCACGGGAAGCGCCCACCCAAGTCGCCGCGCACGGTGGCCGGATAGTGGCGCTGGGCCAGTTCAGCCAAGCGGTTACCGGCGACATCACGCCCCGGCAGGTGCTGATCCTGGTCGAGTGGGAGTCGAAGGAAGCGTTCGATTCCTATCGCAGCGACCCGCAACTGGCGGACCTACACCCGCACCGCGAACAGGGGTCGTCGAACTACGTATGGCACCTGTTCGACCGGTTGGACGATTTGCGTCCGGTCCTCAACCGGCCGTAATCCGGTCAGTCAGGCTGCGAGCTCGCCGCCGGTGGACCCGGTGGCGGCCGCCTTGCGCTTGCTGCGCCGCCAACCCCGCACGGTGGCGATCGCGGTCTTGAGTCCGCGCCGCCGGCCCGTCGTCGGGTCGGTACCCGCGAAATCGGGCTCCAGCTCCGCGAACATCCGCTCGCTGCGCGTCTCGGGCGCATCATCGGCGCCGTCGCGCAGGTAGGCGTTGGGCAGCGAGAGCTTGGCCAGCGTGCGCCACGTCTTGCCGTACTGCACCAGGAAAGAGCCTGTGGTGTAAGGCAAGTCGTACTTGTCGCAGACGGCGCGCACCCGCGTGGAGATCTCGTGCAGGCGGTTGCTCGGCAGGTCGGGGTACAAGTGGTGCTCGATCTGGTGGCACAGATTACCGCTCATGAACCGCAGCACCGGGCCGGCCTCGAAGTTGGCGCTACCCAGCATCTGCCGCAGGTACCACTGGCCCTTGGTCTCGCCCACCATGTCCGTCTTGGTGAATTTCTCTGCGCCGTCCGGGAAGTGGCCGCAGAAGATCACGGCGTTGGCCCACACGTTGCGGATGATGTTCGCGGTCGCGTTGGCCGTCAGGGTGGACCGGTATGAGGCACCCGGCGACAGCGAGGTGAGTGCCGGGAAGGCGACGTAATCCTTGACCACCTGGCGGCTCGCCTTGGCCAGGAACTCGTCGATGCGCTCGCGGGATTCCTGGTGGTCCATCCGCTTCTTGACGATCTTGCCGATCTCGACGTGCTGCATGCCGACGCCCCACTCGAAAAGCAGCGCGAGCAAAGCGTTGTAGACGAGATTGAAGACGTTGAACTTCTTCCAGCGCTGGTCGCGGGTGACGCGCAGCAGGCCATAGCCGACGTCGTCGTCCATGCCCAGGATGTTTGTGTACTTGTGGTGCACGAAGTTGTGGGTGTAGCGCCAGTGCTTGGACGAGCCGCTCATGTCCCATTCCCAGGTGGAGGAATGGATCTCGGGGTCGTTCATCCAGTCCCACTGGCCGTGCATGACGTTGTGGCCGATCTCCATGTTCTCGACGATCTTGGCCACGGCCAGAGTCGTCGTGCCCGCCCACCACGCCGAGCGGCGTGAGCTGGCGGCCAGCATGACCCGCCCGGCCACCTCGAGCGCGCGCTGCGCGGCGATGGTGCGGCGGATGTAGCGGGAGTCGCGTTCCCCGCGAGAATCCTCGATGTCCTGGCGAATGGCATCGAGCTCGACGGCCAGACTTTCGATGTCGGCGTCCGTCAAGTGGGCGAATTCGTCGACGTCTGTGATCGCCATAATGCTCTCCCTACGTCGTCCGGTCTTTGAACTTACTAGACCTACGCTATCGTAACCTACGTACCCGTAGGTTACCCTTCGGTAACCCTAAATGTCGATCACGCAATCGCCGGACGCGGCGGACACGCACGTCTGGACTCGGGTTCCCGGGTCGTGTTCCCGGCCGGTCCGCAGGTCGCGGACGTGACCGTCGATCAATTCGACGACGCACGATTGGCAGATTCCCATCCGGCAACCGAACGGCATCTGCACGCCGGCGCCTTCGCCCGCGTCCATCACCGAGGTCGCGGCGTCGGCAGTCACGCTCTTGCCGCTGCGCGCGAAGGTGACCCTGCCACCGGCTCCCGCCGGTGCTGCTTTGGCCACGGCGAACCGCTCCAGGTGCAGACGGTCGCTGATACCGGCGGCCGACCACACGTTCTCGGCATCGTTGAGCATGCCCTCCGGGCCACACGCCCAAACTTGGCGGTCCCGCCAGTCCGGCACCTCCTGATCCAACCGCGACAGGTCGAGCCGGCCCTGGGTGCGCGTCGCGCGCATGGTCAGGCGGTAGCCGGGATGCTCGTCGGCCAGCGCGGCCAGCTCCGCACCGAACAGCACGTCGGCCGCGGTGGGCGCCGAGTGCAGATGGGCGATGTCGGTGACCTGGTTGCGGCGAACCAGCGTCCGCAACATCGACATCACCGGCGTGATGCCCGACCCGGCGGTCAGAAACAGGACCTTCGGAGGGGCGGGATCGGGAAGCACGAAATTTCCCTGCGGCGCGGCCAGCCGCACGATGGTCCCGGGCTCGACGCCGGCCACCAGGTGGGTGGACAGGAAGCCCTCGGGCATCGCCTTGACGGTGATCGTGATGGTGCGCGTCAACCCAGACGTGCCCGCCGCGGGGCTCGAGGTCAGGGAATACGACCGCCACCGCCAGCGACCGTCGACCAACAGGCCGATGCCGATGTACTGCCCCGGCTGATAGTCGAAACTGAACCCCCAGCCCGGCTTGATGACCAGCGTTGCCGAGTCCTCGGTTTCCCGGCGCACGTCCAGGATGCGGCCCCGCAATTCCCGGGCGGACCACAGCGGATTCGCCAGCTGCAGATAATCGTCTGGCAGCAGCGGCGTGGTGATGCGGGCGGCCAGCTTGCGCAGGGCGTGCCAGCCGGGATGCTTGTCAGCCCCGGCGACCACCGGTCGCTGGGTGTTGACCACATTGGCGGTGAGCGCCGTGTGTTTTCTGCTCATGGCTAGAAGCTACGGTACCGTAAGTTACGGTTTTCTAGCCAGCGTGACGCGGCTTACAGCAGTTCCAGCAGGAACGGCAGTTCCTGGGCGGCATACCAGGCCAGGTCGTGGTCCAGGGCGTCGCCGACGATCAAATCCGCATCCTCATCGCCCAGGTCGGCGGCATCTACCGCCTCGATCGCAGCCGTCACGGCCGACTCGGCGCCGGCGGTGTCGACGTACGCGGCGACCACGCGGTTCATGGCAACCGCTCCGTCCAGCCGGATGACGGCGTCATCCAGATCTGGACGGTAGGTAACCTCGTCCACTTCGGCCGCCAGGACCGCGCGACGGGCGGGCAGTGTCCCGGGCTGGTCGGCTGCCAGCAACCGCAAGGATGCCAGCGCCGCCTCCCGCAGGGCCACCTCGGCGAGCTCGTCGTCGTCGCCCTCGGCGTAGGACTCCCGCAATCTCGGTGTCACCGCGAACGCGGTGCCGTTGACCGGACGCAGCTCCCCGTCGGCGACGAGTTGCTGCAGCATGGCCACGGTGGCCGGGATGTAGATCGCAATCATGACTTGATCAGGGTGGCGGCGTAATCGTCGACGTACTTGGACAATTCGCGCGGCGGGCGTTGATAGTTGCCGCTCACCAACGGACGCTCGGGCAGCTCGACCGTGGGCTTCTCGACTTCTTCGTAGTCGATGGTGGACAGCAGATGGGCGATCATGTTCAGCCGGGCGTGCTTTTTGATGTCGGACTCAACCACGTACCACGGGCTGGACGGCGTGTCGGTGTGCACCATCATCTCGTCCTTGGCGCGCGAGTAGTCCTCCCAGCGGTACACCGACTCCAGGTCCATCGGGCTGAGTTTCCATTGCCGCACCGGGTCGTTGCGGCGCGCCTTGAACCGGCGCAGTTGTTCGGCGTCGGAGACCGAAAACCAATACTTGCGCAACAGGATTCCGTCGTCGATCAGCATCTGCTCGAAGATCGGCGTCTGGCGCAGGAACAACACGTACTCCTGCGGCGTGCAGAATCCCATCACCTTCTCGATACCGGCGCGGTTGTACCAGGACCGGTCGAACAACACGATCTCGCCTTTGGCCGGCAGGTGGGCGATGTACCGCTGGTAGTACCACTGGCCGCGTTCCCGATCGGTCGGGACCGGCAGCGCGGCGATGTGCGCCACCCGGGGGCTCAGGTATTCGGTGATGCGCTTGATCGCGCCGCCCTTTCCGGCGGCATCGCGTCCTTCGAAGACGATCACCACCCGAGCACCGGTATAGCGCACCCACTCCTGCAGCTTCACCAATTCGGTTTGCAGCCTGAATAATTCGGCCTCGTAGACGTCATCGGGGATCTTCTGCACGGCCGCAGCCTTCTTTTTACCCACGCTCACCTCGACGCTTCCAGCAGCTCTTCTAACGACTGATTCAGCAGGCCCGGCAACACGTCGACGTCGCTCATCGCGTCACGGTCGGCGTTAATGCCGAAGTACAGCATGCCGTTATAGGACGTGACACTGATGGCCAGTGCCTGGTTGTGCAGCAACGGCGGCACGGCGTAAGTCTCCAGCAGCTTGGTGCCGGCGATGTACATCTGCGATTGCGCTCCCGGCGCATTAGTGATCAGCAGGTTGAACGGTTGCCGGGACAGGGTTGGGAAGCTGGTGGCCACCCGGATGCCCATCGCGTGCAGCGTCGGCGGTGCGAACCCCGACAGCGTAACGATGGTCCTGGCGTCGACGAGGCTGGCGGCACCCGGATTGGACTCGGTGGCGTGGGCGATCTGCGACAACCGCACCACTGCGTTGCCCTCCCCACCGGCAGATCCACCAGGAACGGCGTCACCTCGCTCATCGCCTGGCCAGGACCGGTCGAATCCAGTTGATCGTCCGCGTACACCGACAGCGGCGCCATCGCCCGGATTGTCGTGCTGGACGCGACGGCTTCGCCCCGGGACATCAACCAGTTGCCCAGCGCGCCGGTGATCACCGCCAGCACCACGTCGTTGATGTCGCAGTCGTAGCGGGCCCGCACTGCCCGATAGTCCTCGAGCTTCCCGCGTGCCACGGTGAAGCGCCGGTTACGTGAGACGGTGGCGTTGAGCGGGCTGCTGGGCGCGGTGCCGCGCGCCACCGCGCGGGCGACGTCCAACACCCGGCGGCCCGCCTCGACGAGCTGCGTCGAGCTGGTGGCCAATCCGGCCACCGTGGAGCTGACGGCCTGCAGCTGGGCGCCGGGCCCAACGATCCAGTCGCCGATGGCGCCCAGCACCAGGCGGGTGTTGCCGGGATCGCGTTCCGGTATCCAGATGTCCTCCGGGAAGGGTGGTGGCTTGCGGGTCCGGTCGGCGATGACGTGGTTGATCTCCAGCGCGCTCATGCCGTTGATCAACGCCTGATGGGATTTCGTGTAGAGGGCGATGCGGTTCTTCGCCAGGCCTTCGACGAGGTACATCTCCCACAGCGGGCGCGACTTGTCCAAAGGGCGGGCGGCCAGCCGGGCGATCAGCTCGTGCAGTTGCTCGTCGCTGCCTGGTGAGGGCAGCGCCGAACGCCGGACGTGATAGGTGATGTCGAAGTCACGATCGTCGATCCACACCGGTCGGGCCATGCCGACGCTGACCTCGCGGACCTTCTGCCGATAGCGCGGGATCTGCGGCAGCCGTTGCTCGACGGTGGCCAGCAACGTCTCGTAGCTCAGTCCCGATCGCGGGCGCCGCAGGATCGACAGTGAGCCGACGTACATCGGGGTGGCGGTGTTTTCCAGCCGGTAGAAGGACGCGTCCGCGGGGGACAATCGGGTCACCATTGCGGCCCTGTCCTTCTCGTCAAGTCGTCCTCATTTCATGAGCGGGCCCCTGCCATCGCCCACCGTACCTGTGGACGAAAGCCCGGAGCTGAATAGCGCGGCACCCCATTGTCTGACACTCTTCAGCACGCCGCCCAACCAACCATTGCCCGTGGAGAGTTCCGTTGACCGTCACCCCGGTGATCGACTACGAGCCGCCTACGCGCGCCGTCCCCCGAGGGCAGCCGTCACCGCCGAACCCGCGAACACGGCGGGGCAGCCGGACGAGCAGCTCGGCACTTTCCCAGGCACCGCTTGCGCCGCAGACGCGCCGCGCGGCGGCCTTCGCTGATGGCGCGCTGCGCCGCGTGCTGGAGGTCATCGACCGGCGCCGACCGGCGGCGCAGCTGGGCGCGGTGCTGGCACCGGGCCTGATCGATTCGGTGCTCTCGGTCAGTCGGTCGCTGGGCACGGCGACGGGCGCCGCCGTGCTGCGCCGGATGCACGTGCAGCCCGCCGGTGACCGGGCGGCCGAGGTGTTCGGCACCTACAGCCGCGGGCACCGCGTGCACGCGATCGCATGCCGGGTGGAGCAGTTACCCGATCGATGGCTGGTGGTCGCCCTGCACATCGGCTGAGGCGCGGTGGCGGGGACGGGGAAGCAGCATGGGGACCCGGCGCCGGTAGTCGCGGTACTGATCTCCCATGGCCGCCAACAGGTCTCGCTCCTCGAGTTGCAGCGCCAGGAAGATGTAGCCGGTGGTGCCGACCGCGAAGAGCAGATGACCCGTCGTCATCGTCGGCGTCGCCCAGAAGGCGATCAGGAATCCCAGCATGATCGGGTGCCGCACCAGCCGGTAGAGCAGATGCGTCCGAAAACCCAATTCCGCGTAGGGCTTTCCGCGCCAGGCCAGGTAAACCTGCCGTAGCCCGAAGAGATCGAAATGGTTGATCATGAACGTCGAGGCGAACACGATTGCCCAACCGAGCCAGAACAACACCCACAGCAGCAGTCGGGCCGCCGGCTGCCGCACGTCCCAGACGATGCCGGGTATGGTGCGCCATTGCCAATAGAGCAACAGCAGCGCAGCGCTGGCCAGCAGTACGTAGGTGCTGCGCTCGACCGGCTGTGGCACGAATCGCGTCCACCAGCGCTTGAAGCCCGGACGGGCCATCACGCTGTGCTGGGCACCGAACAGACCCAGCAGTCCCAGATTGACCGCGAGCGCCTGCCACAGCGGAGCGTCAATTCCGTGGTCGACGTTGCGGGGCACCAGGATCGCGGCGACGAAGACGATGGCGTACAAGAAGGCGACCAGGAAGACCAGGTAGCTCAGGGCGCCGTAACCGATTGTCAGATAGCGTTTCATGGGCCGATTGTGTGCCGGGGAGAGCGGATCTCACATGGGGCTTTTGCCTCAGATTCTCAGGCGGTGGCCAGGCCGTGGCGCAGCGCGTACATGCTGGCGCCGATCCGGTTGGACACGCCGATCTTGGCGTAGGTGCGCTCCACGTGGTTGCGGGCCGTCTTCTCGCTGATCACCAGCGTCGACGCGATCTCCTTGTTGGAGGCGCCGCGGGCGACCAAGCACAGCACCTCGACCTCGCGCGGGGTGAGCCCGTCCGGGCGCACCTTCGGGCGCTGCGCCCGGTGGCCGGCCGCATGCAGCACCGCCTCGACGGCGGCGGCATCGAGTTCACCGGCTTGCACCCGGCCCAGCAGCCGTCGCCGCGCTGAGTCGGGGGTCATCTCCTTGCGGTATGGCCTTGGCTCACAAGCGGATTGGTAGCTGACCGCGGCGGCCAGGATACGGTCGGGCAGGCCCAGGGCGCCCTCGGCGAGGGCGCGCGGATATCCCGTGCCGTTGAGGCATTCGTGATGATTGCCGGCGACCTCGGCCAGCTGGCGAAGACCAGGCACCTGGTTGAGTATTCGCACCGTGAAGTAGGGATGCAGCCGGACGCGTTCGAATTCGGCCGCGGTCAACGCCCCCGGCCTCGACCAAACCTGGTTCGACACGCCGATTCGGCCCAGATCGTGCACATGACCCGCGCGCCGGGTCAGGGCCACCGCGTCGGCGTCGAGCCCGACGGCAACAGCGGCGTCCCCGGCGAGCCGGGCCACCGCCCGCGAATGGCCAAGCGTGAACGGGCATTTCAGGTCGACGAAGTCGCCGAGGGCGACCAGCAGCGTGTCCAGCGCCCGGTCGTCGAGGCGCTCGTGGCGATCGGGTGCCGCCTGCAGCGCCGCGACCCACACGTCGCCGATGGGCGGGCCGGCCAGGATGTCCTCGGCGTGGTCCAGGAACGTCGCGGCCACTTGTGGATCGAACTGGCCGCCGCTGCGGGCCCGCACCATCGCCCTGGCGCCCTCGACGCCGTACATGCGGTGGTGCACCTCGGCCATCTCGGCGAGTTGAGCGACGCGCATCTGGACCGGGATCGCCTCGCCGCGGGCGCCGGTGGGCAGCCCGCCCCCGTCGTAGCGTTCGAACGCGCACGCGAGCGCCGCCTGCACATCGGCGCCCAGGCCCAGCCGGTCGGCAAGCAGTGCCGCGGATGTGCAGTGTGAGTGGATCATTCGGGAGATCTGGCCGCGCGCGTTGATCAACAGCGTGGCCATCATGCTGACCCGCTGCAACAGCGGCTGACCGCGGCCGATGTTGCTGACCAGAAATCGCATGTACGGCAGTCCGGACCAGTCGACCAGATAGGAGTCGTGGCGCACCCCGATGTCATCACCGAACCATTGCGCGTATTCGTGCGAGTCGGCGTGACAGCCGATCCACATGATCAGCGTGGTGTAGTAGGCGCTGTCGCGTTGCGGCTTGCTCAGCCCGAGCCGATCGGCGAGCCGGGTGGCGATCAGCGCGGCCCGCAGCATGTGTTCGGCGGGTTGCCCCAGCCCGAGGTCGATCGCCACCGACAGCGCGGCCAACAACTCCGCGCGCGTCGGTAGCTGCGCAGGCTCGGGGCGAGAGACCATGCGCTCATTGTGGCCCGGGTCAGTCGATCGAGATAGTGCGTTCGACGGCATGGTGACGATCCGCATCGAAGGATTCGAAGTGCCCGGAGCCGACGACGAACAGTCCCCGCTGCGGGGGACGGAAGCTGGCCAGCCGCGCCTGACTGGGCAGCGGGCCGACCGGCCCCAGGTCGATGCCGTCGAGCACCGCGCGCGAGTGCGCCACCGCCCACATCTGCCGCGGGGCGATCATGAATCGCTGGCCGTTGGGCGCGGTGCCGGCGAGCCGGACCTGGCCGGCGCCCAAAGCCAGACCGGCCGCACGGCTGAGCGCCCCCAGCGCGGTGCGATTGGTCCAGGTCGCCGTGGGCAAGCGTCCGCCGACGGCGCTCATCAGCCGCGTCGGCAGGCTGGAACGGATGTCGAGCTGCCAGTCGAGCAGGCCGGCTATTCGGACGGACAGGGACCAGGGGCCGATCCAGTCGACGTCGATCTGACATTGGACTGCGTCCTGGCTGGTGGCCGAGCTGAAGTAGCGAGCGCAGCTCTGCTGCCCGCACGTCGTCGCGTAGAACGTCCAGACGCCGTCGGGGCCGCGGTGCCACACCGACTTGTAGGCGGGTGCGAAGGTGGCCTTCGGAAAGTGCCGCAGCGCCAGGTAGTGACCGCTGGCGAAGGGCAGGCCCATCACGCCGTAGCCGACGAATCGTTCGTCGTCTCCGTCGGGCAGGGTCGGGTTCTGCAGGACCGCCGTGGCGGCGTCGTAAGGGGTGTGGTGTGTGGTCATGGCGCAATGGTGCGCGCCGGCGCCGGGGCCGCACATGAGGCGACTGCCTCAAGTTGCGGCGCCCCGGGGCTAACGCTTCTTGACCGATTTCGGCGGCTTGGCGCCGCGGCCCTGGCGTCGGGCGGCCTCGCGCCGTTCGCGTCGGCTGCCACCGGCGGGCACCCCAGCCGGGGTCTTGCCCGCCGAACCGCCGTTGCGCTGCACCTGCGCCGAGCCGTCCTCCGACGGCCCGCTGTAGGTAAGCGCCGGGGCCTCGTTCTCAATTCCCTTGGCGCGCAACGTGCTGACGGGTTCCTTGAGTGCCGGCTTGGGCGTCGGCGGCTCGTCGGTCGTTTCGTCGCCGGCCGCGGAGGAACCCAACTCGGCCAAGCCCTCCGGCGGCTCGACCGGGGCGAGGTCGACCTGCGGGGCCGGGACCGCCTCCACGCTGACGTTGAACAGGAAGCCGACCGACTCCTCTTTCATGCCCTCGAGCATTGCGGTGAACATGTCGTACCCCTCGCGCTGGTACTCCACCAGCGGGTCGCGCTGCGCCATCGCGCGCAACCCGATGCCCTCCTTGAGGTAGTCCATCTCATAGAGGTGCTCTCGCCATTTGCGGTCGATGACGTTGAGCAGCACGTTGCGCTCGAGTTGCCGCATCGCGCCCTCGCCGGCGATCTCCTCCAGCTCGGCTTCCCGTTTGGCGTACGCCCGGTCGGCGTCTTCGAGCAGCGCCTCGAGCAGTTCCTCGCGGGTGAGGTCGTCGCGCTCGGACTCCTCGTCGCGGTGGGTGAGCTCTTCGTGGGAGATGCCCACCGGATAGAGCGTCTTGAGCGCTGTCCAGAGCGCGTCCAGGTCCCAGTCCTCGGCGTAGCCTTCAGCGGTCGCGCCGTTGACATAGGCGGTGATGACGTCGGTCAGCATGTCCTTTGCCTGCTGCTGCAGGTTCTCGCCCTCGAGGATGCGGCGACGCTCGGCGTAGATGACCTTGCGCTGCTGGTTCATCACCTCGTCGTACTTCAGCACGTTCTTGCGCATCTCGAAGTTCTGCTGCTCGACCTGCGTCTGGGCGCTCTTGATGGCGCGGGTGACCATCTTGGCTTCGATCGGCACGTCATCGGGCAGGTTCAGGCGGGTCAGCAGGCTTTCCAGCGCCGCCCCGTTGAAGCGGCGCATGAGCTCGTCACCCAGCGAGAGGTAGAACCGCGACTCACCGGGGTCGCCCTGCCGGCCGGACCGGCCGCGCAGCTGGTTGTCGATCCGGCGCGACTCGTGCCGCTCGGTACCCAGCACGTACAGCCCGCCGGCCTCGATGACCTCCTTGGCCTCGGCGCTGGCCTCGTCCTTGACCTTCGGCAGCTCCTCGTGCCAGGCCTGCTCGTACTCGTCCGGCGTTTCCACCGGGTCCAGGCCGCGCTCGCGCAGCCGCTTGTCGGTGAGGAAGTCGACGTTGCCGCCCAGCACGATGTCGGTGCCGCGGCCGGCCATGTTGGTGGCCACGGTGATGCCGCCGCGCCGGCCCGCTTCGGCGATGATGCCGGCCTCTTGTTCGTGATACTTGGCGTTGAGCACGTTGTGCGGAATGCGCCGCTTGGTGAACTGGCGCGACAGGTACTCCGAGCGTTCCACGCTGGTCGTGCCGATCAGGACCGGCTGGCCCTTCTCGTAGCGCTCGACGACATCGTCGACCACCGCGATGTACTTGGCCTCTTCGGTCTTGTAGATCAGGTCGGACTGGTCGGTGCGGATCATCGGCTTGTTCGTCGGGATGGGCACCACACCCAGCTTGTAGATCTCGTGCAGCTCGGCCGCTTCGGTTTGGGCGGTACCGGTCATGCCGGCCAGCTTGTCGTAGAGGCGGAAGTAGTTCTGCAGGGTGATAGTGGCCAGCGTCTGGTTCTCGGCCTTGATCTCGACGTGCTCCTTGGCCTCGATGGCCTGGTGCATGCCCTCGTTGTAGCGGCGGCCGATCAGCACGCGGCCGGTGAACTCGTCGACGATCAGCACTTCGCCGTTGCGGACGATGTAGTCCTTGTCGCGGTTGAACAGCTCCTTGGCCTTCAGCGCGTTGTTGAGGTAGCTGACCAGCGGGGAGTTGGCGGCCTCGTAGAGGTTGTCGATGCCGAGCTGGTCCTCGACGAACTCCACACCCTTCTCGTGCACACCGACGGTGCGTTTGCGCAGGTCGACCTCGTAGTGGACGTCCTTCTCCATCAGCGGCGCCAGCCGGGCGAACTCGGTGTACCAGTTGGAGGCGCCGTCGGCGGGCCCGGAGATGATCAGCGGGGTGCGCGCCTCGTCGATCAGGATGGAGTCGACCTCGTCGACGATGGCGAAGTTGTGTCCGCGCTGCACCAGGTCGTCCAGCGAGTGAGCCATGTTGTCGCGCAGGTAGTCGAAGCCGAACTCGTTGTTGGTGCCGTAGGTGATGTCGGCGTGGTAGGCGACGCGGCGCTCGTCGGGCGTCATCTGGGCGAGGATGACTCCGACCTCCAGGCCCAGGAACCGGTGCACGCGGCCCATCCACTCGCTGTCGCGTTTGGCCAGGTAATCGTTGACGGTGACGACGTGCACGCCCTTGCCGGCCAGTGCGTTGAGGTAGGCGGGCAGCACGCAGGTCAGCGTCTTGCCTTCACCGGTCTTCATCTCGGCGACGTTGCCCAGGTGAAGGGCGGCCGCGCCCATCACCTGGACGTCGAACGGGCGCTGGTCCAGCACGCGCCAGGCAGCCTCGCGGGCCACCGCGAACGCCTCCGGGAGCAGGTCTTCGAGCGTCTCGGGGTTCTTGTCGTCGTTGAGACGCTTCTTGAACTCGTCGGTCTTGGCCTTCAGCTCCGCGTCGGTGAGTTTTTCGACGTCATCGGACAACGTGTTGACATAGTCGGCCACCTTCTTGAGGCGCTTGACCATGCGACCTTCACCAAGGCGCAGCAACTTCGACAGCACAGCTATGTCCCTCGCGGGTAGGAGTCTCGGGCGACCCCCATCCTAGGTGACGACCGAGTGAAGGCCGCTGATCGTCAGGCCAGCCGGATCAAGCCAGCCGGATCAGGCCGTAGTCGTAGGCGTGCCGGCGGTAGACCACCGAGGGCCGATCGGTCTCCTTGTCGAGGAACATGAAGAAGTCGTGCCCGACCAGTTCCATCTCGTAGAGAGCGTCGTCGACCGACATCGGCTTGGCTGGGTGCTCCTTGACGCGGACGACCCGACCGGGTTGGTGGTCCGGCACTTCGCCGTAATGGTCGTGCGGCTCGGCCGGCTGGTTGTCGAAGGGGTTGTCGGTTGGCACCACGGCGGTCGCTTCGGCCAGCGACACCGGCGTCTTGTCCCCGTAGTGCACCTTGCGGCGATCCTTGGTGCGGCGCAGCCGGTTCTCCAGCTTGCTGACGGCAGATTCCAGCGCGGCATAGAAGCTGTCGGCGCAGGCCTCGCCGCGCACGACCGGCCCGCGACCGCGCGCGGTGATCTCGACGCGCTGACAGGATTTGCGTTGGCGACGGTTGCGCTCGTGATCGAGTTCGACGTCGAACAGATAAATGGTTCGGTCGAACCGCTCCAAGCGTGCGAGCTTCTGTGAAACGTAGATGCGGTAGTGGTCGGGGATCTCGACGTTGCGGCCCTTGAACACGATTTCGGCGTTAGCCATCGGTTCCGTTTGGCCGTCGCTAGCTGCCGGCGTCTGGTCCAGAACTTGTTCGGAATCCACGGTAAGCCTTGACATTCGTGACAACTCGTTTCTCTCTTCACGTCACACGCGCCCTGCGTGCCGGGTATTCGGATGCGCGCCGACGAGGGTGTAAGCGGTTAAGAAACATCGAGAGATGTTCGCCGCCGCAGGCTGCCCGCCGGAGCAAGAAATCGAATTCTCACCTCCTACTCCGGGGTGTTGCTCAACCTGGCATTTTCGCGACAGTGAGTCGTTGATTCTGATCTCGACGTTAGCCCGTGTTCGCCCAACCGTGCCACCCCATTCGCGGACCTGTTTCGAGTTCTTCACGTTCTCTTGCGGATTGCGGATTTTCTTCAGGCGCTGGCGATCGTCAGCACCGCGGCTACCCGCACTCCGGCGGCGCGCAGCACCCGAACCGATTCGCGCGCCGTGGCCCCGGTGGTGACGATGTCGTCGACGATCAGGACCTCGGTACTCGGGCGCGGCCCGCGCAGCAGCACCCGTCCGGCGATGTTGCGCTCGCGGGCCGCGGTCCCCAGGCCCACCGAGTCGCGCGCGAACGCCCGCATGCGCAGCGCGGCCGCGACCGCGATCTCCGGGTGTCCGGCGACCGCCGCCCGCGTCATCCTCGCGACGGGATCACCACCGCGGCGCCGCGCCGCCGACCGCCGGGTCGGCGCCGGCACCACCGTCAGTGGCGTGTCGACCATGCCCCAGGCCAACAACCGGTGGATGCCGAGGGCCAAATGCCGGGCCAGCGGCGCGATGAGGTCCGCGCGGCCGCGTTCCTTGACGGCCAACAGCGCCTCGCGGCGGGCCCCGGTATAGCGGCCCAGGGCAAACACCGGCACCTGCGGGTCGACCCGCGGTGATACCACATGCGGCTCGTCGGCCTTGAGCGCAAGCTCCCGTCCACAGGACGCGCACCATCGTGCCGCGGGTGCGCCGCACCCCGCGCACTGCAGTGGAAGAACCAGGTCAAGCACGGTGTCAGTGTGCCGGGCTGCGGTGACACACCGATTCCGCGAGTGACCAACCTGTAACCGAACCCTGACCGAAACGCTCACTGTCGCTTGCATATTCGCACGTCACCGCGGTCCTACGATCGACGGCAATCTGCTATTCGAAAGGTGTTGAAAAAAGCGATGCGGGCGGCAATGCGGTCGGTTCTTGTGGTGATTGGTATCGCTGCGACGGTGTTTGCCGGACCCACCGGCGTCACGATGACGAACTCGTCGCGGGGGTATTTCGACATCGCATCGATCGCGCCCATGCGCGGCGCCGTCGTCGGCGTCGCGCATCCGGTCGTGGTGACCTTCCACAGTGCGGTCGTCAATCGCGCGGCGGTGGAACGCGCCATCGCGGTGACGTCGGTGCCGGCGATGACGGGCCGGTTCGAGTGGATCGAGGACAACGTCGTGCAATGGGTTCCGGACAGGTACTGGCCGGCGCACAGCACGATCGCGCTGTCAGTGGGTGGCCTGCGCACCGACTTCAAAACGGGGCCCAAGGTCGTCGGCGTCGCCAACATCGCCAACCACACCTTCACCGTGAGCATCGACGGGGCCGACCCGGAATCGCCGCCGTCACTACCCGCACCGCATCACCGGTCACACTTCGGTGAGACCGGGGTGCTCCCGGCCAGCATGGGCAGACCGGAGTTCGCGACGCCGGTCGGCACCTACACCGTGCTCGCCAAAGACCGCTCGGTGCTGATGGATTCCAGCAGTGTCGGCATCCCCGTCAACGACCCCGACGGTTACAAGCTGAACGTGGAATACGCCGTCCGCATCACCAACCGGGGTCTCTACGTGCATTCCGCGCCGTGGGCCGTGCCGTCGATGGGGGTCGACAACGTCAGCCACGGCTGTATCAGCCTGACCCCCACTGACGCCGAGTGGTACTTCGACACCGTCCACATCGGTGACCCGGTGATCGTCGAGGAAGGCGTCGCCACGATCCGCAGCGACAAGGAAGCCGACCCGGTCGAGAAGAAGGCCGACCCAGCCAAGCCGCGCGAACTACCGCCGTCATGAGACTCCGCGTTATTGGGCCGGAGCCAGCGCCCCTCCGCAGGTGGGCATTGCCGTCGTCATGCCGGCCAGGAAGGCCGGAATGGGCGCGGGCGGCGGCACTTCGGCCGCGGCGGGTGCTGCCGGACCGGGCACCACGACCGGCGCGGGCGCCGGCGCCACGGTGCTCGGCGCGCCCTTGCCCGTCCCCGCCATGGTGGTCAGCGGAGCCCCGGGACAACGTCGGCGGGCAGCGCCGCGCCGGCGCCCGCAGGC
>NZ_HG964936.1:870086-900522 GCF_000613245.1 Mycobacterium asiaticum DSM 44297 | reverse complement strand
CCGCACGGGCGGTGGCCCGCGAGCGCGGCACAATCGGCACCGGTGGCACGATCGGCGCCAGCGGCACGGCACCGGCTACGGGACCGGGCAGCACGACGGGTGCCGCCGCACCCAACCCGGCCTGCTGCTCAATGCAGCTCGCGCCGCCGGTCCGGAACGGGGTTGCCCCCGCGCCCGGACTGAAGGCCAGAGCCGCACCACACAACCCCGCGCCGGCAGCAACCGCTACGCAGAATCGATTCTTGATCGGCAACGCCAACTCCGTTCATGTTCCCCATCGCCCCCGCAGTCATTCGACAATGCCGAACCGTATCGGCGCGCCGAATCCTTGCCTAGAGCAGCGATTTGTTGGATGCCGAACCGATACCGCGCCCCCGCTGGGTCGTGATCGCCTCTTTCCCAAATGGTGATTTGCCAGCGTTTTTCACCGGACGAGCCGGGTGTCGGGGCCCCGCCCGTGACCGCGCCCGAGTAACCGGACGAGATGGCGTAGCAAAGATCAGTCCGACCGCCACAGCAGCGACGGCCAGCTAAAGCTGAGCGCCCCCTGGCTCAACCGGGTGATCAGGTCTTCCAGCGCCCGCATCGGCAGCTCCATGCGCCACTCGGGCAGCAGGCCGGAGACCCGCAGCGAGTCCTCCGCCATCTCCACGCCGGTGATCATCAGTCCGTGCGGCAGCTCAGGCAGCGGCACCTGATACGCCGGGGTGCGCCCCGGCAGCTTCCAGCGGCGCTGCCCGGTGACCAGTGCCCGCGGGCGCAGCCACAACGTCGTCCCCGTCACCTCGGCGTCAACCTCGAGGCCGCCCCACCCCGGCCGCCGCGCCCAGCGCAGCCGGGTGGTCCCGTCCTCGCCCAGCTCGCTGCGCAGGTGCGGCGCCGCCTGTTCCAGCACGCCGTCGAAGACCTCTTTCGGCAACTCGGTGGACAACTCCGCTGGCGCCGCCACGACCAGGGGCGGGACGCCGGGCCGGATATGCACGTTGCGCAGCACGGCGACCGCGCTCTGAAGCCGGCTGTCGTCCCAGCTGATGTCGCGGGCTGCCACCCGAACCTCGCCGAGCTGTCCGACCGCCAGCCCCTGCGGGTCCAGCTCCGATTCCAGCTCGGTGACGGTCAGCCGCACGTCGTGCTCGCCAATGCGCACGGTGACGTCCTTGCCCACGAGCAGCTGCTGCAACGTCGCGAACAACGTCCGGTAGGGCACGGTCGCGGCTTGGGTGGTGGCCGCGCTGACCGACGGCAAGCCGGTCGACGACCACAACGAGGCCAGCGCGTCGAGCGCGCGGAACGGATCATCCCAGCGCAGGAACGGAACCTTCGGCGACATCGGACAACCGCCTCCTAGGTAACGCCAATCAACCCGGCAGAACCGGCGCCGCCCCACCGATCATCAAGCCCGCGACCTCCGACCAGCCCTGTTGGTTTTCCGCCGCCGACGCCGAATACATAAGTACCCCTTGTGGGCCCGCCACGTACACCGTGGACGGATTTGCCGCGATAGCGAACAACGGGATCTGCAGTCCGCGGCTGGGCGCGTCGGAGTTCACTCCGTCCAGGTTCACGTAGGACACCGGGTGGGTGGCGTCGTTGCGGGTCACCACGATGTCGTCCCCGGTCCGCCAGTACAGCGACACCACCGAGGTGCCCAGGCCGAAGCCGAGCCGCCGCGGATAGGTGAGGGCGAACTGACCGGCCTGGGTCTGCTCCACACCGGCCAGGATGACCTGTCCGCCAATCACCATCGCTGCCCGTGTCCCGTCCCGCGAGAGCTGCAGGTCGGTGATCGGCCCGGGAAAGCGGCTGGACACGGCCGTCGAGTCGACCGGGATGCGGGCCGGCTGACCGGACGCGGGCTCCTGGATGGCGCGCAGCACGTTGTTGGCGTCGACGACCACCCAGACCGCGTCGTCCAGCGACCAGCTGGGACGGGACAGGTTGTGGCCATCGGCGGACTGGACCGCGTCACCGCCGAGATCGCCGATCCACAGCGACGCCGCCATGTCCGGAGCGCCGCGGCGCAGGGTGACCACCGACGCCACCTGCCGCCCGCTGCGGGACAGGGCCGCCCCGGTCTGGTCGCCCATATGCCCGAAAGCACCCGGCACGGTATCGATGCGCTGCCCGTTCAGCGCCACCAGCGAGCCTCCCACCAGCGCGTGCAGGCCGGCGCCGGCTCCGTCGGCGACGCCCGGGTCGGTGGCGGCGACGTCAGATGTGTTCCAGCCCTGGGCAAATCGGTCGTCCAGCGGGGCGCCGTCGGCGTTGATCACATAGGGGCCGCGGATGTCGGCACGGGCCAAAGTCCAGATGATCTGCGCGGCGAGTAGCGCCCTGCTGTGCGGGTCGGTGGTGGCGAGCTTCTCCAGTTCGACCCGGGCGCCGCCGTAGCCCTTTCCGACGCCGCTCTTGCCGCCGTCGGCCCGGGTGACCGGTCCGCGCAGCCGCAGCGGCGGCGCGAGCAGGTTGCGCACCGTGTGCGCCATCTCCGGGCGCGGCCCGGCCAGCAGTTTGGAGATCAGTTCGGTGGCCAGCTGGTCGTGGTCGGACACCGCCACATAGCGGGGGTCGGGCACCACGGTCTTGCCGGTGGGGTCGGCGAAGTACAGGGTGTTGCGTTTGTACGTCGCCTGGAATTGCTGCCAGTCCAAGAACACGCCGTTGGGCAGCCGGTCGATGCGCCAGCCGCCCGAGGTCTTGACCAACTCGATCGGGCCGGGATCCGGCAGCTGGCCCTCGGCGGTCTCGAAGACGCCGACGTCGGACAGCGAGCCCAGGATGTCTGCCCGCATGTTGGCCGAAACCCGTTCTGGGCCACGGGTTTCGACGAACACGACGTGGTCGATCAGCAGTGCGCTACCGGCGTCGTCCCAGGAATTGGAGGCGGACTGGGTGAGGAACTGCCGCGCCGCCAGGTGCCGGTTGGCCGGGTCGGCGGTGGCCTTGAGGAATTCGCGCAGCAGCACGTCGGGGTCCATGCCCGGGGTGGGTTTGGGCAGGTTCGACGGTGCCGGGCGCTCGACGGTGCCGATCGCCTGCGGCGCCGACGAGCTGGGCACGCTCGCGCAACCGGCCAGCAGCACCGCCGTCATCAGCAGCATGAGGAGCTTGCGCATTACCCGCCCCACTCGGCGGGCTCACGCTGCCGCTGCTGCTCGGCTGGGTGCTCGGGGGCGGCGGGTTGTCCGTTCGGCTGCTGCGGGACCGGCTGCGGTATTGGTTTCATGGGCAGCGGGCTGGTGGTGACCTTGTGGCCGCGCACCAGCGGCAGCGTCAACCGGAAACAGGCGCCCTGGCCGGGCTCGCCCCAGGCTTCCAGCCGGCCCTGGTGCAGGCGGGCATCCTCGATGCTGATCGCGAGCCCCAGGCCGGTGCCGCCGGAGCGGCGCACCCGGGACGGGTCCGAGCGCCAGAACCTGCTGAACACCAGTTTCTCCTCGCCGGGCCGCAGGCCGACGCCGTAGTCGCGGACGGTGACCGCGACGGTGTCCACATCGGCTCCCATCCGGATTCGGACCGGTTTGTGCTCGGCGTGGTCGATCGCGTTGGCGATCAGGTTGCGCAGGATCCGCTCCACCCGGCGGGCATCCACTTCGGCGATCACCTCGTCGGTTGGCATGTCCACCAGCAGCTCGATGCCGGCCTCCTCGGCCAGGTGGCCGACGTTGACCAGCGCGTTGTTGACAGTGGTGCGCAGGTCGACCGCCTCGACCGAGAGCTCGGCGACGCCGGCGTCGTGCCGGGAGATCTCCAACAGGTCGTTGAGCAGCGTCTCGAAGCGGTCCAGCTCGTTGACCATCAATTCGGTGGAGCGTCGCAGCGCCGGATCGAGGTCGGCGCTGTGGTCATAGATCAGGTCGGCGGCCATGCGCACGGTGGTCAACGGCGTCCGCAGCTCGTGGCTGACGTCGGAGGTGAAGCGGCGCTGCAGATTGCCGAACTCCTCGAGCTGGGTGATCTGGCGGGACAGGCTCTCGGCCATGTCGTTGAACGACACCGCCAGCCGGGCCATGTCGTCCTCACCGCGCACGGGCATCCGTTCGGACAGGTGGCCCTCGGCGAAGCGCTCGGCGATCCGGGACGCCGAGCGCACCGGGTTCACCACCTGCCGCGAGACCAACAGTGCGATGCCGGCGAGCAGCACGAGCAGCACCACGCCGCCGGTGGCCATCGTGCTGCGCACCAGGGTGATGGTGGTTTGCTCGTTGACCAGCGGGAAGATCAGGTACAACTCGAGGTTGGCCACCCGCGAGGACGTCGGTGTGCCCACGATCAGCGCCGGCCCGGAGAACCCCTCGGTGTGCACGGTGGCGTACTGGTAGGCGGCCTGTCCCGCTTTCACGAAGCCGCGCAGTGCGTTGGGCACCTGGTCGACCGGGCCGGCGGTCGAGGCGGCGCGGGGGCCGTCGCCGGGCACCATCAGCACCGCATCGAACGAGCCGGCCAGCCCGGCGCCGGAGGCGGGATCGGTTTTGGACGTCAGCGTGTTGCGGGCCAGCTGCAGACTGCTGTCCAGCGAGCGGGTCTCCTCGCCGTTGACGATCCCGCTCACCGTGCTGCGCGCCCGTTCGATCTGGTCGATCGCCGCTTTGACCTTGACGTCGAGCACCCGGTTGGTGACCTGGCTGGTCAGCACGAAGCCCAGCGCCAAAATCACCGCCAGAGAGAGGCCAAGGGTCAGAGCCACGACCCGCAGTTGCAGCGAACGCCGCCAGACCACGGCCACCGCGCGGCTCAGCGCGCTCATACCGCGAGCCATGGGGCCCGAGCGCCCCCACCGACCTCGACTACGTCGCCGCGATCCCCATATCAACGCCGGCGCCGCTTTGCATCATCGGCCGGGGGGATCACGGAGGTCCGGCCTTGTATCCCACTCCTCGAACGGTCAGAACCACGGTCGGGTTCTCAGGATCCTTCTCGACCTTCGCGCGCAGGCGCTGGACGTGCACGTTCACCAGGCGGGTATCCGCCGGGTGCCGGTATCCCCACACCTGTTCGAGCAGCACATCACGAGTAAACACCTGGCGCGGTTTACGCGCCAACGCGACCAACAGGTCGAATTCCAGCGGCGTCAGCGAGATCTGCTCACCGTTGCGGGTCACCTTGTGCGCCGGCACGTCGATGTCGACGTCGGCGATGGAGAGCAGCTCGGCGGGCTCGTCGTCGTTGCGGCGCAGCCGTGCCCGCACCCGCGCGACCAGCTCCTTGGGCTTGAACGGCTTCATGATGTAGTCGTCGGCGCCGGATTCCAGGCCGAGCACCACGTCCACGGTGTCGGTCTTGGCCGTGAGCATGACGATCGGCACACCCGAATCGGCCCGCAGCACGCGGCACACGTCGATGCCGTTCATGCCGGGCAGCATCAGGTCCAGCAGGACCAGATCGGGCCGCAGCTCGCGTACCGCGGTCAGGGCCTGGGTACCGTCGCCGATGACCGCGGTGTCGAAACCCTCCCCACGCAACACGATGGTGAGCATCTCGGCCAGCGAAGCGTCGTCGTCGACGACCAAAATCCTTTGCCTCATGGACTCCATGGTGTCACCAGATCAGGACAAAACTGTCGCACCACACGGGCGTTTCTTGCTTGATCGGCCCAAATCTGGGCGAATCGGGCCGAAATTGTGCTAATCGGCGGTCAAAGTGGCCGCCAATCCGGCCGGATTGACGTCGGCGTCGACGACGAGCCACCGTCCTGCCCAGTGCGCCGCGGCGAGTTCGGCGTACACCGCACCGGTGCGCCGCTGCAGTCCGTCGTCGCGTTCGTAGCTGTCGCGCGCCCGGCCCGGGTCGTTCTCCGCCCGGCTGCGGGCCCGCTGCCCGGCCAGCTCGGCCGACACCGCGAGCAGGATCTGGAAGTCCGGCGCCGGGAGCCCAAGGCGCTCGAATTCCAGCTCGCGCACCCAGGCGGCAGCATCGCCGGTGGCGTCCTGGTGCAGGCGAGCGGCGCTGTAGGCGGCGTTGGACGCGACATAGCGGTCCAGGATCAGCACGTCGTGCTCGCCGGTCAGTCGCTCGATCTCCGCGATCGCCGCGGCCCGGTCGAGCGCGAACAGCGTCGCCATCGCGTAGACCGACTCGGCCAGGTCGCCGTGCCGGCCGCGCAGCGCCTCCGCGGCAAGGTCGGCGGTGATCGACTGCCCGTAGCGCGGAAACGCCAGGGTGGCGACGGACTTGCCACCGGCTTGCAACGCCGCCCGCAACCCGTCGGTCAGCGTGCGCTTGCCCGAACCGTCGACGCCTTCGATCGCGATCAGCACCGCGCGAGCCTATCGAGCGTCACGCTAGCGTGGCACTCGACACCGACCGCCACGCTGGCGTGACGCTCGGCGGGGTGGGTCGACTCAGTAGCGGTAGTGGTCCGGCTTGTACGGGCCCTCGACGTCGACGCCGAGGTACTCGGCCTGGTCCTTGGTCAGCTTGGTCAGCTGGCCGCCGAGCGCCTCGACGTGGATGCGGGCCACCTTCTCGTCGAGGTGCTTGGGCAGCCGGTACACCTCGTTGTCGTACTCGTCGTTCTTGGTCCACAGCTCGATCTGGGCGATCGTCTGGTTGGCGAAGCTGTTGCTCATCACGAACGACGGGTGTCCGGTGGCATTGCCCAGGTTCAGCAGCCGGCCCTCGGACAGCACGATGATCGACCGGCCGGTGTCGCCGAAGGTCCACAGGTCGACCTGCGGCTTGATGTTGGTCCGGGTGGCGCCGGAGCGCTCCAGGGCGGCGATGTCGATCTCGTTGTCGAAGTGCCCGATGTTGCCCAGGATGGCGTGGTCCTTCATCGCCTTCATGTGGTCCAGCGAGATGATGTCCTTGTTGCCCGTCGCGGTGACGACGATGTCGGCGTTGCCGATGGCCTCCTCAACCGTGACCACGTCGAAGCCCTCCATCAGGGCCTGCAGCGCGTTGATCGGGTCGATCTCGGTGACGCTCACGCGCGCGCCCTGGCCCTTGGCGGCCTCCGCGCAACCCTTGCCGACGTCACCGTAACCGCAGATCAGCACGTTCTTGCCGCCGATCAAGGCGTCGGTGCCGCGGTTGATGCCGTCGATCAGCGAGTGCCGGGTGCCGTACTTGTTGTCGAACTTGGACTTGGTGACCGAGTCGTTGACGTTGATCGCCGGGAAGGCCAGGTCGCCCGCGGCGGCGAACTGGTACAGCCGAAGCACGCCGGTGGTGGTCTCCTCGGTGACGCCCTTGACCGACTCGGCGATCTTGGTCCACTTGCCCTTGTCGGTCTCGAAGCGGGCGCGCAGCAGGTTCAGGAAGACCTTCCACTCGGCCGGGTCGTCGTCCTCGGCGGGCGGCACCACGCCGGCCTTCTCGTACTGCATGCCGCGCAGCACCAGCATGGTGGCGTCACCGCCGTCATCCAGGATCATGTTGGCGGGCTTGTCCTCGTCCGGCCAGGTGAGCATCTGCTCGGCGGCCCACCAGTACTCCTCGAGCGTCTCGCCCTTCCACGCGAACACCGGTACACCCTTGGGCTCCTCGGGAGTGCCGTGCGGGCCCACCACGACGGCGGCCGCGGCGTGGTCCTGGGTGGAGAAGATGTTGCACGACGCCCAGCGCACTTCGGCGCCCAGGCTGGTCAGCGTCTCGATCAGCACCGCAGTCTGCACGGTCATGTGCAGCGAGCCCGAAATCCGGGCGCCCTTCAGCGGCTGGACCTCGGCGTATTCACGCCGCAGGGACATCAGACCGGGCATCTCGTGCTCGGCGATGCGGAGTTCCTTGCGGCCGAAATCCGCGAGCGACAGGTCGGCAACCTTGAAGTCGATGCCGTTGAGAACGTCGGCGGTCAGCGAATTTTCGAGCGTCGTCATTGCGTGTTTCATCCTTCTGCGGGTCTAACGGGGAAGCCGGGCGGCTACGCAGGCCTGGAACTCATTGCATATGAGCTCTAGCCACTGTAGCCGCCCGGCGGTAAGCCCCTGAACGGAGCCGAAGGGTCAGGGGACGTTTATCACGCCGTGACGCTCCGCGAAAGGTGTCATCAACCTGGCCAGATCCGCCGCGACGTCATGGTCGGCCTCGGGCGGCATGGACACGTAACTCAGGCACAACCGCACGATCGCCCGGGACAGGACGTTGGCGTCGTCGTCGCTGGTGGCCAACCAGGTCTGCGTGAATGCCGTCGCCAACCGCTCGGACGCCCGGGTGATGATGGGGGCGCTGTCGGTAGTGATGAGTTGCAGCAGGTCGGGCTTGGCCACCCCGGTCAACAGCGAGATCACCAGCGGGTCGGCGGCCGTCTCGGCGAAGAACGACCGGAACCCCTGCAGGAAGGACTCGTAGATGTTGCCGATGTTGGCGTCGAGCGCGGACTTGACGGTGTCGACCAGGCGATCGGCCAGCCGCAGGGCGTAACCCTGCGCCAGGCCCTGGCGCGAACCGAACTCGTTGTAGATGGTCTGCCGGCTGATGCCGGCTGCCCGAGCCACATCCGAGAGCGTGATGGCCGACCAGTCGCGGGTCAGCAGGAGATCCCGCATCGCGTCCAGCACCGAATCACGCAGTAGGGCTCGCGACGCTTCGGCGTACGGAATCCGCTTCACAGGCGCGACGATATCTGTTTTCGTGGCGATGTTCGTGCCGATCACGACCGCGCCACCTCGACCATCACGAAGTCGGACTTGGCCGCGCCGCAGTCCGGGCAGCTCCAGTCCTCGGGAATGTCGTCCCACCGGGTGCCGGGCTCAATGCCGTCTTCGGGCCAGCCCAGCGCTTCGTCGTACTCGAAACCGCATTGCACGCACTGGTACAGCTTGTAGTCGTTCATGGTGGTGTGCTCCTAACCTTTTTGGACGGGTTCGAAATCGGGCTTCTCGCGGACGGCGCAGTCCGGACAACACCAGTCATCGGGGATCTGGTCCCAGCCGGTGCCGGCTGGAAAACCTTCTCGGGCATCGCCTTTGGTCTCGTCGTAGGTGTAATCACAGACGGGACACTTGTAGATGGTGGAAGCCGTCATGCCGCGAGCTCCTGCGGGGCGCCGTACTTCGCCAGCAGCTTCTCCCGTAGCCGCGGCTGCAGGTTGACCCTGGTGATGTCGCCGCCGTAGTGCTCGAGCACCCGGTGGTCCATCACCTTGCGCCACAGCGGCGGGAAGTAGGTCAGCGAGATCATCGACGCGTAGCCACTCGGCAGGTTCGGGGCACCTTCCATGCTGCGCAGCGTCTGATAACGCCGGGTCGGGTTGGCGTGGTGGTCGCTGTGCCGCTGTAGGTGGTACAGGAACAGGTTGGTGACGATGTGGTCGGAGTTCCAGCTGTGCACCGGGGCGCAGCGCTCGTACCGGCCGTTGGGGTTCTTCTGCCTCAGCAGCCCATAGTGCTCGAGGTAGTTGACCGCTTCGAGCAGGCTGAAGCCGAACACCGCCTGGATGATCACGAACGGGACCAGGCCCACACCGAACACCGCAATCAGCACGCCCCACAGCACCACCGACATCGCCCAGGCGTTCAGCACGTCGTTGGACAGGTAGGTGCGCGGGTCCCAGGGGCTGCGGCCCAGCCGGCGGATGCGTTGTGCCTCTAGGTGGACCGAGGAGCGGGCGCTGCCGATGACGCTGCGCGGCAGAAACTCCCAGAAGGTCTCACCGAAGCGGGCCGACGCGGGGTCCTCGGGGGTGGAGACGCGCACGTGGTGGCCGCGGTTGTGCTCGATGTAGAAGTGTCCGTAGCAGGTCTGCGCCAGGGTGATCTTGGACAGCCAGCGTTCCAGCGAGTCCTTCTTGTGCCCCATTTCGTGCGCGGTGTTGATGCCGACGCCGCCGAGCACGCCCACCGAGAGCGCCACACCGATCTTGCCGAGCCAGCCCAGCCCACCGCCGGCGGGGAAGCCCAGCCAGCTCAGGTTGGAGGCGGTGAACAGGTAAGCGCCCAGGATCACGCTGGCGTACTGGAACGGGATGTAGATGTAGGTGCAGTAGCGGTAGTACTTGTCGTTCTCCAGCCGCTCCATCACCTCGTCCGGCGGATTCTGCCCGTCCGGGCCGAAGCGCAAGTCCAGCAGCGGCAACAGGATGTACACCAGGATCGGGCCCACCCACAGCGGCAGTTGCGCCGTGGAGTGCCAGCCGAGCTGGTTGATGCCCCAGATGATCGGCAGCATCACGAAGAGCGCCGTCGGGGCGATCAGGCCCATCAGCCATAGGTAGCGCTTTTTGTCGCGCCACTCGGATGCGGCCACACCCGCGTTGTCGGGATTGATTTGTGTGGTCATACGCCAAACCTCCTTGTGTGAGTCTCACCACTTGAGGTTGGACAATACAGCCGTTTCCGTCTCGTGTCTAGACACGAACGGGTGTTTTGTAAACCATGTATCCAAATATGCGGGCTATGTCTAAGTTCCGGCGGTGTCCTTGCTGATGTCCTCCCGTCGGCCCTGCACCGAGTGCCGGCGGCCGTAGCCGAAGTAGATGGCAACGCCGATGACCAGCCAGACGCCGAACCGGACCCAGGTCAAGGCGGTGAGGTTGAGCATCAGCCATATGCACGCGAGCACCGAAGCGACCGGAAGCAACGGCACCCAGGGGGCTTTGAAACCGCGCTCGAGGTCCGGGCGCGTCCGGCGCAGCACGATGACACCGGCGGAGACCAGGACGAACGCGAACAGCGTGCCGACGTTCACCATCTCTTCGAGCTTGGTGATCGGGAACACCGACGCGGTGGCAGCGATCGCCACCGCGACTAGCACGGTGATGCGCACCGGGGTACCGCGCGAACCGGTCTTGGCCAACCCACGGGGCAACAGCCCGTCGCGCGCCATCGCGAACAGCACCCGGCACTGCCCGAGCATCAGCACCATCACCACCGTGGTCAGCCCGGCCAGCGCGCCGACGGAAATGATGCCGCTGGCCCAGTCGATCCCGTTCGCCTGGAACGCGGTGGCCAGGTTGGCCTGGTGCCCGCCCGGCCTGCTGCGCAGCTCGGTGTAGGACACCATCCCGGACAGCACCACCGACACCGCGACATAGAGGACCGTCACCACCCCGAGCGAGGCCAGGATGCCACGCGGGACATCGCGTTGCGGGTTCTTGGTCTCCTCGGCCATGGTCGCCACGATGTCGAAACCGATGAACGCGAAGAACACGATCGAGGCTCCGGCCAGCACGCCGTACCAGCCGTAATTGCTGCCCCCCGCTCCGGTCAGCAGGGACAACACGGACTGGTCGAGGCCTCCCCCACCCTGGTGTTCGGCTTCGGGCTTGGGGATGAACGGCGTGTAGTTCTCGGCCTTGATGTAGAAGGCGCCGACGACGACGACCAGGATCACCACCGACACCTTGATGGCGGTGACGATCGCGGAGAACCGTGACGACAGCTTGGTGCCGAGCGCACACAAAGTGGCGACCAGCGTGACGATGAGCAGCGCCCCCCAGTCCAGGTTGACCGCGCCCAGATGCGCGGTACCGCCGCCGAAACCGAACACCGTGCCGAGATAGCTGGACCAGCCCTTGGCCACCACGGCGGCACCGATGGCCAGTTCCAGGACCAGATTCCAGCCGATGATCCAGGCCAGGAACTCGCCGAAGGTGGCGTAGGAGAAGGTGTAGGCGCTGCCGGCCACCGGCAGCGTCGAGGCGAATTCCGCGTAGCACAGTGCCGCCAGCGCACAGGTGGCCGCGGCGATCAAAAACGAGATCCAGATGGCCGGCCCGGTGATGTCGCCGGTGGTGGACGCGGTGACGGTGAAGATCCCCGCGCCGATCACCACCGAGACACCGAAGACCACGAGGTCCAGCCAGGTGAGGTCCTTGCGGAGCCGGGTAGTCGGCTCGTCGGTGTCGGCGATCGACTGCTCTACCGATTTCGTGCGCCATCGATCGGCCACTTTTCAGCCCCCTCCGTCGCGCCACTCGCTGTGCACCGCACAGTACTGGGTACCCTGCGAAAATGGTGGGGAGCATAGGGAACAAAAACCATGCGGTAGTCATCGGCGCGAGCATCGCCGGATTGTGCGCCGCGCGGGTCTTATCGGACTTCTTCGACCGGGTGACCGTCTATGAGCGGGACGACCTGCCCGGTGAACCGGCCAACCGCGCCACGGTCCCCCAGGACCGGCATCTGCACATGCTGATGGCCCGGGGGGCCAACGAATTCGAAAGCCACTTCCCTGGCCTGCTCGACGACATGGTGGCCGCGGGTGTTCCGATGCTGGAGAACCGGCCGGACTGCATCCACCTCGGGGCCGCCGGGCACGTGCTGGGCACCGGCCACACCCTGCGCGACGAATTCACCGCCTACGTGCCCAGCCGACCGCATCTGGAGTGGCAGATCCGGCGCCGGGTGCTTGGCATCGACAACGTCGAGATCGTGCAACGCCTGGTGGCAGAACCGCGCTTCGAGCCGGCGTTGCAGCGGGTCACCGGTGTGCTGCTGAATCCCGGGACACCCGGCGCCGAGCCGGAATTCGTCGCCGCCGACCTCGTCGTCGATGCCGCCGGCCGGGGCACCCGACTGCCGGTCTGGCTGGAGCAGTGGGGGTATCAGCGCGCGCCGGAGGCAACGGTGGATATCGGCATCCACTACGCCTCCCACCAGTTTCGGATCCCCGACGGCCTGATCCAGGAGAAGGTCGTCGTCGCGGGCGCATCGCACGACAAGTCACTGGGCCTGGGCATGCTCCATTACGAGGACCGCACCTGGGTGCTGACCACCTTCGGGGTGGCCAACGTCAAGCCCCCGCGAACATTCCCCGAAATGCTCAAGCTCGTCGACGAACTGCTGCCACCGCACTTCCACGCGGCGCTGCTGCAAGCCGAACCGTTCGGCGAACCGGCGTTCCATGCCTTCCCGGTAAGCAGGTGGCGCCGCTACCACAAGGTCGAGCGCTTTCCCGAGGGGATCGTTCCGTTCGGCGACGCGGTGGTCAGCTTCAACCCGACCTTCGGGCAGGGCATGACCATGACGTCGTTGCAGGCGGGCCATTTGCGGCAAGCGCTTCAGACCATTCAGGGCGGGCACGAGGGCAGCCTGGCCGCCGAACTCAACCGGCTGACCGCCAAGACCACCTTTCCGGTGTGGATGATGAACGCGATCGGCGACGTCACCTTCCACCACGCCACCGCCGACCCGCAACCGCGCTGGTGGAAGTCGGCAGGATCGCTGTTCGACCAATTCCTGGGCGCCGCGGAATCCGATCCCGTTCTGGCCGAATGGTTTTTGCGCCGCTTCTCGCTACTCGACAGTCTCTATATGATCCCGCCGGCGCGGATTTTCGGCCGCACCGTCGCCCACAACATGCGGCTGTGGCTGGGCGAACAGAAAGAACGGCTCCGGGAACGGCGGGCCGTCACAGCCCGACGGTAGCCCGGAACAGTTTGGCCGGCTTCTGCGCCGAGAACCGGATCGGCCCGTCGTCGGCGCCTACCCAGGCGGCCGCGCCGCGGTCCAGGGTGAGCGAACCGGATTTGCCGTGCACGATCAGCGATCCCTCGGCACACAACAGGATCTGCGGGCCGTCGTGGCGCGACGAGGCGTCGATCTCGTGACCAAGGTCGTCGTCGCCGAACACCAAAAGCGCGACCGCGAATTCGTCGGCCGGGGTGTCGTAAAGCAGTTCCAGGCCGTCGCGGTGCACCGGCGCGCGCAACTGCGATTCAGGGGTAGGAGTGAAGTCCAGCACCCGCAACAGCTCCGGCACGTCGACGTGCTTGGGCGTGAGGCCGCCCCGTAACACGTTGTCGGAGTTGGCCATTACCTCCAGCGCGAAACCACGCAGATAGGTGTGCAGATTGCCGGCCGGCAAAAACAGCGCCTCGCAGGGCGCCAGCGTGATGCGGTTGAGCAACAACGCCGCCAGCACCCCGGCGTCGCCGGGATAGCGCTCGCCCAACTCCAGCACCGTCTTCACCTCGGCGGCGAATTCCGTTGCGCCCGAGCTGATGTACTGAATGGCGCCGTCGAGCACGGCCGGTACCAGCACGTCGATGTCCGGCTGGGGAGCGGTGATCCAGGTGGTGAATAGCGCCCGCAGGCCGTCGGCGTCCGACTGGTTGCCGTCGCCGAGCAGCTCGATGAACGGGTCGAGGTCGGACACGGCCAGCGCCTGCAGCAGCTGCTTGGTGCGGGACGCCTGCCGAAACCCGGCCAGCGCCTCGAACGGTTGCAGGGCCACCAGCAGCTCGGGCTTGTGACTGGTGTCGCGGTAGTTGCGCACCGGCGAGTTCACCGGAATGCCCATCCGCTCTTCGCGCCGATAACCCTCGATCGCCTGCGCGGCGCTCGGATGCGCCTGAAGGGACAGCGGCTCGTCAGCCGCCAGCACCTTGACCAAGAACGGCAACACGTCGCCGAACCGCTCGCGGGCCGCCGAACCCAGCTGTCCCTCGGGGTCCTCTGCCAGCGCCGCCAGCAACGACGTCTCACCGTCCGGCGTGGCCAACCACGCCGGGTCGCCGGGGTGCGCCCCGAACCAGAGTTCCGCCTCGGGGTGGGCAGCCGGCACCGGTCGCCCAGTGAATTCGGCAATGTCGGTGCGGGATCCCCAGGCGTACGTCCGTAGCGCTCCGCGTAGAAGTTCCACTATCTAACTATCCCCGTGCCAGTCGCAGGTAAACCGCGGCCATCTCCAGCCGAACGGCCAATACTGCCAGTTGCTGCTCGGCGCGCTGAACCGCGGTCGGCGCCGGAGCCTCCGGGATGTCCTCCGCCCCTACCAGATACACGTCGTCCAGACCGGCCACCCGGGCGGCCACCACCGTCCGCTCGGCGGCCAGCGTCAGCGCCAGCACCCGCAACCTGCTGGGCAACGGGCCATCGATCTGTTCGTCATGGAAGAGCGCGTCGGCGGGGTCGGCGAAACCGCGCGGGCCGTCGCGCAGCGCCGCCACCGCGTCGGCCAGACCGGTCGCGGCCGTGGCATGGTGGGCGACGCGTAGGAGGACCGAGCTGCCATGCCGCGCCAGCGCCAGCGTTGCCGCACTGTCGCCGGCCAGGGCCACCTGGGCATCGGACATGCGGGTGGCCAGCGTCTTGGCCGGGTTGGTGAACAGATCGCGGGCCGCGCTGTTGCGCAGGACCTCGGCGTCCACCTCGTCGGCCAACGCGGCCAGGTCGATGCGCAGTTTGGGGTCCACCGTCTGCAGGATGGCCAGCCCGGCGGCCAGATAGCGGCACAAGCCGAACTCGTCGGGCCCCCACAGCCGCGGACTCAGCACCCCGACGCGGCCTGCCGTGGAATCTCGAAGCGGGCCCTCGTACGGTGCCACCACCACCACCCGCGCCCCGCGGCGTACGCCGGTGGCGGCCGCCCCGACCAGCGCGGGATCACCGGGATCGTCGCCGGCGACCACCATGACATCGAGCGGACCGACCCACGGGGGCGCCTCGGTGACCAGCGCGATCGGCTCGGCGGCCGCGGTGGCCAGCGTCGCTGCGAGCAGCGTGCCCGCGGTCTCGGCGGTACCGCGTCCGGCCACCCAGATGAGGCTGCGGACCCGGTCGGCGCCGCGCAGCGACTCCAGCTCGCCTTCCTCGAGCGCGGCGGCCACGGTACGCACCTGGGCCCCGGCCCCCGACGCGGCCCGCAGTAGTCCGTCCCGATCGGCGGCGATCAGGCCGTCGGCGTCCTCGAGGTCCACGGCTCCGATAGCGCTCACGGGGCGCCTTCGCGGGCAGCCGACTGCGCGGCGATCTCGGCGCTGACCTGCTCGACCACCGCGTCCACATCCTCGATGCTGCGCCCCTCCACGTTCAGCCGCAACAACGGCTCGGTGTTGGAGCTGCGGAGGTTGAACCAGCTGTCCTCACCCAGGTCCACCGTCACCCCATCCAGGTGATCGATGGACTGGATCCGGCCGGCGAACGCCTTCAATACGGCGTCCACACAGGCCGGTGCGTCCGCGACGGTGAAGTTGATTTCGCCGGAAGATTCGTAGCGTTGGTAGTCGGCGGTCAGCTCCGACAGCGGCCGGTGCTGCTCGCCGAGCGCCGCCAGCACATACAGCGCCGCCAGCATGCCGGAGTCGGCACCCCAGAAGTCGCGAAAGTAGTAGTGCGCCGAATGTTCCCCGCCGAAGATCGCACCGGTCTCGGCCATCAACGCCTTGATATAGGAGTGCCCGACGCGGGACCGCAGTGGCGTGCCACCGCGCTCGGTGACCAGTTCAGGCACCGCGCGGGAGGTGATGACGTTGTGGATCACCGTGGCGCCGATCTCGCGGCCGAGCTCGCGGGCCGCCACCAGGCTGGTCACCGTCGACGGCGCGACCGGCTCACCGCGTTCGTCGACCACGAAGCACCGGTCGGCGTCGCCGTCGAAGGCCAGCCCGATATCTGCACCGGTCTGCCGCACATAGTTCTGTAGGTCCACCAGGTTGGCCGGGTCCAACGGGTTGGCCTCGTGGTTGGGGAAGGACCCGTCCAGCTCGAAGTACAAGGGCAGCAACGTGATCGAGTCGATGGCGCCCAGCACGGCCGGCGTGGTGTGACCGGCCATGCCATTGCCGGCGTCTACCGCCACCCGCAGCGGACGCAGGCCGGCAGTGTTCACCAGCGAGCGCAGGAACTCGCCGTAGTCGCCCAGCACATCTTTGTCGGTGACGGCTCCGCGCGGCCTGTCCTGCGGTGGGATACCCGCGATCAGGTCCTCGCTGATCGCGGCCAGCCCGGTCTCCTTGCCGACCGGCAATGCCGACGCGCGGCACAATTTGATGCCGTTGTAGGCCGCCGGATTGTGACTGGCGGTGAACATTGCGCCGGGGCAATCCAGCAGTCCGGAAGCGAAATACAGTTGGTCCGTGGATGCCAGACCGATGCGCACCACGTCCAGTCCCTGGGCAGTGACCCCGTCCGCGAAGGCGGCGGCCAGCGACGGCGAACTGTCACGCATGTCATGGCCGATCACCACCTGGCCGGCTCCCTCGCCGCGCATCAACCGCGCAAAGGCGGCGCCGACGTCGGCGACGAAGGGCTCGTTGATCTGTTCGCCGACCAGCCCGCGCACGTCATAAGCCTTGATGACACTGTGCACAGCCTCCGCGGGCCACGACATTCTGCGGTGCTCCTGACGACCTGAAACTCTTCGACTCTTCGCCGCCAGCCTATCGGCCCGGCGGAGTCGCAGACCCGAACGGTCGGGAATTAGCCAGGGGGATCCGGCAGTACCCGCAGGTGGCCACGTCGGCGTCCGTTGCGGTGTTCGGGCGGCGCCAGCAGACCACCGCTGGGCGCGGTGGCGTGGGATCCGGCACCGTGCAGATGCGTGTCGACGGCAGCACCCGCGCGCGGGACTTCGTCGAATCCGTCATAGGCACTGAAGCCGTTGACGGCCGCGCCGGTGCGCGCCGAGCCGGCGGCACCCTCGCGCACCGCGTCGGCGAGCGCCACGAGTTCATCGTCTTCGTCTGGATGGGTGGGCAGCGGTCCGGCATGGCGCACCAGCTCCCAGCCGCGCGGCGCGGTGATGCGGCCGGCATGGTTGACACACAGATCCCACGAGTGCGGTTCCCGCGCGGTGGCCAGCGGGCCGACCACCGCCGTCGAGTCCGAGTAGACGAACGTCAACGTTGCCACTGCATAGTGCGGACACCCGGGCCGGCAGCAGCGACGGGGTACGTTCACGCTCGAAAGGCTATCGCGCGCAAACGCCGCGCAAGCGCCGGACACGCGCATCGGCGGGTGCGATGTGTAACCGTTACCATCGGCGCGTGAGCGATTCCCGCGGCTTCGGTCAACGGGGACGGCCGGGGGGCAAACCGGTGTCTCGACGCGGACGCCGCCGCGGTCGCGACCTGCGCGGTCCGTTGCTGCCGCAGACGGTGCCGGGCTGGCGCAGCCGGGCCGAGCGGTTCGACATGGCGGTGCTGGAGGCTTACGAACCCATCGAGCGGCGTTGGCAGGAGCGGGTCAGCGAGCTCGATGTCGCCGTCGACGAGATCCCGCGCATTGCCGCGAAGGATCCGCAGAATGTGCAGTGGCCGCCGGAAGTCATAGCCGACGGGCCGATCGCGCTTGCCCGGCTGATCCCGGCCGGGGTCGACGTCCGCGGGAATGCTACGCGTGCGCGAATTGTTCTGTTCCGCAAGCCAATTGAGCGACGGGCTAAAGATACCGTGGAGCTCGGCGACTTGCTGCATGAGATCCTGGTGGCCCAGGTGGCGATCTACCTAGACGTGGAGCCCTCGGTCATCGACCCCACGATCGACGACTGACTCTCGGGTCTGCGTCAGATGATGCCGCGCTTGAGGCGACGGCGCTCCCGTTCAGAGAGGCCGCCCCAGATGCCGAACCGCTCGTCGTGCGCCAGGGCGTACTCCAGGCACTCGTGACGGACCTCGCAACCCAAGCAAATCTTCTTGGCCTCGCGGGTGGAGCCGCCCTTCTCCGGGAAGAAGGCTTCGGGGTCGGTCTGGGCGCAGAGCGCCTTGTCCTGCCATTGGTCGGCGGGCACTTCGGGGAGTGGTTCGGGCTCGAATGCGGCGGGCGCATCGGGAACCACGCTCAAATGAGGACGCACAGGTGCCGCTGGCTTGAGCACTGTGACAGAAGAGTCGAGAGTGGTCGGTGTGCTTCCCATTACGCCCCGAAGGTACTCATAGGACATGCCTCCGCCTCCTCACTTGTAGAGAGTGAAATGGTTTCCCACTGTTTTGATGTACAGATACCCAATTCGAACAAGTGATCGAATCTCGGTCTGCGACACCGGAACCGGCCGGCCAACCGGGAAATGACACTGATGTGATTAGACACGGGTTGCTGACCCTGGTCAAGCACTTCGGCGCGATTCCATACCATCTCGTAATCAATTTTCGGCGATTCTGTTGCGGTCGGGCTCTGGCGTGTCGAGCACAAATTGATCACAAGTCCCTTGCGCCACAGTGGTTACCGAAATCAGCTTGCCACACTCGGCGGGGTACTGTCCTGCGATGTGAGGATCACCGTTCTGGCCGGGGGCGTCGGCGGCGCCCGTTTCCTGCTCGGGGTCCAGCAGTTACTCGGCCTGGGCCAGTTTGCTCAGGGTGACGATCACGACCACGTTCTGAACGCCGTCGTCAACATCGGTGACGACGCCTGGATCCACGGCGTCCGGGTCTGCCCGGACCTGGACACCTGCATGTACACCCTTGGCGGTGGGGTGGATCCGGAGCGGGGCTGGGGTCACCGTGACGAAACCTGGCATGCCAAAGAGGAACTGGCGCGCTACGGGGTACAGCCGGATTGGTTCGGCCTCGGCGACCGCGATCTGGCCACCCACCTGGTGCGCACCCAGATGCTCAATGCCGGCTATCCACTGACCCAGATCACCGCCGCGCTGTGCGATCGCTGGCAGCCGGGCGCGCAGTTGCTGCCGGCCAGCGACGACCGTTGCGAGACGCACGTGGTGATCAGCGATGAACCTGACGGAGCCCGCCGCGCCATTCACTTCCAGGAGTGGTGGGTGCGCTACCGGGCGCAGGTGCCGACCTACAGCTTCGCCTTTGTCGGTGCCGAAAAAGCAACGGCCACAACTGAAGCGGTGGCCGCGATCACCGACGCCGACGTTGTCATGGTGGCGCCGTCCAACCCGGTCGTGAGCGTCGGCGCCATCCTGGCGGTGCCCGGCGTCCGTGCCGCGCTGCGAGCGACGGCCGCTCCGGTCGTCGGCTACTCTCCCATCATTGGTGGAAAACCGTTGCGAGGCATGGCCGATGCTTGCCTTTCGGTGATCGGTGTGGACTCCACCGCGCAGGCCGTCGGCCGGCATTTCGGCGCCCGCAGCGGCACCGGGATACTGGATTGCTGGCTGGTGCACGAGGGCGACGAGGCCGACATCGACGGGGTGGCGGTGCGGTCCATACCGTTGTTGATGACCGACCCCAAGGCCACCGCGGAAATGGTGCGTGCCGGGCTCGAGCTCGCGGGTGTGCCGACTTGACCGGCCCCAGCCTGCCCCCGACCGGCGAGCACGGCAGCGCCGCGGCGGTCGAAATCCTGCCCGTCCCTGGACTTCCCGAGTTCCGGCCGGGAGACGACCTCGCTGCGGCCGTGAGTGCCGCCGCGCCCTGGCTGCGCGACGGTGACGTTGTGGTGGTCACCTCCAAGGTGGTGTCCAAGTGCGAGGGCCGGTTGGTGGCCGCGCCCGAGGACGAGCAGGAGCGAGACCGCTTGCGCCGCAGACTGGTCCAGGACGAGGCGGTGCGCGTGTTGGCGCGCAAGGAGCGGACGCTGATCACCGAGAATCGGCTCGGGCTGGTCCAGGCCGCGGCCGGCGTCGACGGATCCAATGTCGGCCGTGGCGAATTGGCGCTGCTGCCCCTCGACCCTGATGCCAGCGCTGCCGCACTGCGGAGCGGGCTGCGCGAGCGCCTCGGCGTCACGGTCGCCGTCATCATCACCGACACCATGGGCCGGGCCTGGCGCAACGGCCAGACCGACGCCGCCATCGGTTCTGCGGGATTGGCGGTGCTGCACAACTATTCGGGGGCGGTCGACCAGCACGGCAATCCGTTGGTGGTCACCGAGATCGCCGTGGCCGACGAAATCGCCGCCGCCGCAGACCTGGTCAAGGGCAAGCTCACCGCGATGCCGGTGGCGGTGGTCCGCGGCATCGACCCAGCCGACGACGGTTCGACGGCCAGGCAGCTGGTGCGGGCCGGTCAGGAGGACCTGTTCTGGCTCGGTACCGCCGAAGCCGTCGACCTGGGTCGCCGGCAGGCGCAGTTGTTGCGCCGATCGGTGCGCCGGTTCAGTGACGAGCAGGTTCCGCCGGAGCTCGTCGAGGCCGCCGTCGCCGAGGCGCTGACGGCCCCCGCCCCCCACCACACCCGGCCGGTGCGGTTCGTCTGGCTGCAGACCGCCGAGCTGCGCATCCGGCTGCTGGACCGAATGAAAGACAAGTGGCGGTCCGACCTTGCCGCCGACGGCAGGCCGGCCGACTCCGTCGAGCGGCGTGTCACACGGGGCCAAATCCTTTATGACGCACCGGAAGTCATCATCCCGATGCTGGTTCCCGACGGTGCCCACAGTTACCCCGACGCCGCCCGCACCGATGCCGAGCAGACCATGTTCACCGTCGCCGTCGGCGCCGCCGTGCAAGCGCTGCTGGTCGCGCTGGCCGTCCGTGGGGTGGGCAGTTGCTGGATCGGGTCGACGATCTTCGCCGCCGACCTGGTGCGCGCGGAGCTCGGTCTGCCCAACGACTGGCAGCCACTGGGCGCCGTCGCCGTCGGCTATGCCGCGGAGCCGACCGGGTTACGCGACCCGGTACCCGTCGGGGACCTGCTGATCCGCAGATGAAGACGTTCGCGGGTAAGGCCGGGGCTTCGGCGGACAAGATCCGCGGCGGGTACTACACCCCGGCCTCGATCGCCCGCTTCCTGGCCGACTGGGTGGCCCAGGCCGGGCCGAAGATCCTGGAGCCGTCGTGCGGCGACGGCCGCATCCTGCGGGAGTTGGCGGCCCGCACCGATCGCGCGCACGGCGTCGAGCTCGTCGCCGGCGAAGCCGCCAAGGCGCGCGCCTTCGCACCGGTCGACACCGCGAACCTGTTCACCTGGACCGGCGGTGCGGGCGGGGAGGGGCCCTGGGACGGAATCGCGGGCAACCCGCCGTATATCCGGTTCGGCAACTGGCCGGCCGACCAGCGCGACCCGGCATTGGAGCTGCTGCGGGCCGAAGGACTGGTTCCGACCAAACTCACCAATGCCTGGGTGCCGTTCGTGGTGGCGAGCACCGGCCTGGTCCGTGATGGCGGCCGGGTGGGTCTCGTGCTGCCCGCCGAGCTGCTGCAGGTCTCCTACGCCGCGCAGCTGCGCGATTTTCTGGTGAGCCGCTTCCGGGAGATCACGCTGGTGAGCTTCCGGCGTCTGGTGTTCGGTGGCGTGCTGCAGGAGGTGGTGCTGTTCTGCGGTGTCGTGGGCCGTGGCACTTCCGACGCTCCGGCGCACATGCGCGCGGTTCAACTCGACGACGCCGACGCGCTGGCCGACGCCGATCTGGACGTGCCGGCGGCGCCCGCCCTGTCGCATGCGGCAGAGAAGTGGACGACCTACTTCCTCGACCCCGGCCAGATCCAGACGCTGCGCGCCGTCCGGGCCGAAGGCACGATGACGTCGCTGGGCAGCGTCGCGGCCGTCGACGTCGGCATCGTGACGGGCCGCAACAGCTTCTTCACGTTTACCGACGCCCAGGCACACGAGTTGGAGCTGACATCGCACTGCGTGCCGCTCGTGTCTCGCAGCGCCCAGCTGTCCGGTCTGGTCTACGACCTCGATTGCCGCGCCGGCGATGTCGAGGCGGGGCACCGGACCTGGCTGCTGCACGCCCCCGCGCAACCGGGCGATGCCGCGTTGCGGGCGCACATCGATGCGGGCGAAGCGGCCGGGGTGCACCGCGGGTACAAGTGCTCGCTGCGCAAACCGTGGTGGATCACGCCGTCGCTGTGGACCCCGGACCTGTTCATGCTGCGCCAGATTCATCTCGCGCCGCGGCTGACGGTGAACGCCGCGGCGGCGACCAGCACCGACACCGTGCACCGGGTCCGGGTCGGGCCCGGCACCGACCCGCGCGCACTGGCCGCGGTCTTTCACAACAGCGCCACGTTCGCATTCGCCGAGACCATGGGCCGCAGCTACGGCGGCGGCATCTTGGAGCTCGAGCCCGCCGAAGCCGAGCGGCTGCCCATCCCCGCGCCGTCCTGCGCCGACCCGGACCTGGCCACCGACGTCGATCTGCTGTTGCGCGCCAACGAGATCGAGAAGGCGCTCGATGTGGTGGACCGGCGGGTGCTGATGGACGGGCTGGGCTGGCCGGCGCAGACGGTGGCGCAGTGCCGCGCGGCGTGGGTGGCGCTGCGGGAGCGCCGGACGCGGCGGCGATCCCGGTGAGCGCGGCGAGCCTGCGGGACTCGGTGATCGCGATGCTGCGCGAATGGCCGGCTCCCGATCCGGCCCAGGATTCGCTGCGGCATGCCGTGCTGGCCTTCGTGCTGGCCCGCGAAGACGCCTGCCTGCGCGAGTGCGAACCGGGCCACATCACCGCCTCGACCGTGGTGCTCGACGACAGTGGCACCCGCGTGCTGTTGACCCTGCACCCGCGGCTGGGACGTTGGGTGCAATTGGGCGGGCATTGTGAACCCGGTGACGAGGACATCCTGGCGGCGGCCGAGCGCGAAGCCACCGAGGAATCCGGCATCAGCGGTTTGCGTGTCGAGCCCAGGCTCGTGGCGCTGCACGTGCACCCGGTGACGTGCTCGCTGGGAGTGCCGACCCGGCACCTGGATCTGCAATTCGTCGCGCACGCGCCGACGGGCGCGCGGATCGTGCTCAGCGACGAGTCGGTTGACCTGAGCTGGTGGCCCGCCGACGACCTGCCGCCGGACACCGATCACGCGTTGGCGTACCTGGTGAGTTGCGCGAGCACTAAACGTCGGAGGAGTACCTGATCCCACCGTCGGGAATGGAGACGCCCGGCCACACACGCGCCCCGCGCAACAATTCGCAGCGCGCGCCGATATCGGCGCCGTCGCCGATCACACCGTCGCGGATCAGCGCCCGCGGGCCGATACGCACGCCGAAGCCGATGATCGACCGCTCGATCACGCTGCCCGCTTCCACCTTCACCCCGTCGAAAATGACCGCACCGTCCAACCGTGCGCCGGCACCGATCTCCGCGCCCCGCCCGACCACGGTGCCGCCGATCAGCAGCGCGCCCGGCGACACGGCCGCGCCGTCGTGCACCAACTTCTCGCCACGCTGACCCCGCAGCGCCGGCGAGGGCGCGATGCCGCGCACCAGGTCGGCCGAACCACGGACGAAGTCCTCCGGGGTGCCCATGTCGCGCCAGTACGTGGCGTCGACATAGCCGCACACCTTGACGTCGGCGTCCGACAGCAGCGACGGGAACACCTCGCGTTCCACGGAGACTTCGCGGCCGCGGGGTATCCGGTCGATGATGTCGCGCTGGAAGACGTAGCAGCCGGCGTTGATCTGGTCGGTCGGCGGATCCTGGGTCTTCTCCAAGAAGGCAGTGACCCGGCCTTCGCTGTCGGTGGGCACGCAGCCGAACGCACGCGGATCTCCCACCCGCACCAGATGCAGCGTCACATCGGCGCGGTGGTCGGCGTGGAATTGCAGCAGTTCGCCCAGGTCGGCGCCGGAGAGCACGTCGCCGTTAAAGACCATCACCGTGTCGTGTCGCAGCTTGCCGGCGACATTGGCGATGCCGCCCCCGGTGCCCAACGGGTTCTCTTCGGTCACATACTCGATCTGCAGCCCGAGCTTGGACCCGTCGCCGAACTCCGCCTCGAACACCTCGGCCCGATAAGAGGTGCCCAGCACCACGTGCTCGATCCCGGCCGCCGCGATCCGCGACAGCAGATGGGTGAGGAAGGGCAGCCCGGCGGTCGGCAGCATGGGCTTGGGCGCGGACAGCGTGAGGGGCCGCAGCCGGGTGCCCTTGCCGCCGACCAGGACAACCGCATCGACCGGGTGAGTAGCCACCTCAACGCCGCCCTTCTGCCACGTTCGGCTCCACCTTGCGGGATCTGCGTACGGCATTGCGGACCATCACTCGCGAACGCACCGCAAGTGATCCCCGCAGGGTCCAGCGCAGCGGAGCCCGCCACCATCCGGAATGCCGATCCGCCAAGAAGATATAGGTACTGCGGTGGTGGGCGGCCAGATGCCGGGCCGGATCGCTTCCGGTGGAGTGGCCCTTATGGTGCAGCACCTCGGCCGTGGGCACGTAGACCGACAGCCAACCCGCCTTGCCGAGTCGGTCGCCGAGGTCGACGTCTTCCATGTACATGAAATAGCGCTCGTCGAAGCCGCCGATCTGCTCGAACGCCGACCGGCGCACCAACAGGCACGACCCGGACAGCCAGCCCACCGGCCGTTCACTGGGTTCCAGGTGCTCCTGGCGGTAGGCCCGGGTCCATCGATTGCGCGGCCAGACCGGTCCGAGCACCGCGTGCATGCCACCGCGGATCAGGCTGGGCAGGTGCCGGGCCGACGGGTACACCGACCCGTCGGGGTCACGGATCAGCGGACCCAGCGCACCCGCGCGCGGCCACCTGCTGGCGGCGTCCAGCAGGGCGTCGATGCTGCCCGGGCCCCACTGCACGTCCGGGTTGGCCACGATGACCCACTCGTCGACATAGGGTTCGTCCTGCTGATCGAGCACGGCGACGGTGCGGTTGACCGCGGTGCCATAACCCAGGTTCGCCCCGGTGGGCAGCAGCCGCACATTGGGGTAGCGCTCGACGGCCGCCTCGGGTGTGCCGTCCGTGGAGCCGTTGTCGGCCAGCAGCACATGCACCGGCCGCTCGGTGGCCAGGGACAAGGACGCCAGAAACCGCTCTAAGTGCGGTCCCGGCGAGTAGGTCACGGCCACGACCGGCAGAACGTCAGTCACGCATAGAGGGTAACGGTCGATTCGAAGCCGCCGTCAGTGCCGCAACCAGCGCATCGCGCCAGGGCCGCAACGGCGTCAGGCCCGCCGCGGCCCACTCCAGGCCCGACAATGCCGAGTACGGGGGCCGTACCGCCGGCCGCGGAAATTCGTCGCTGGTGCACGGCTGGACGCGGTGCGGGTCGGCGCCGCTTTCTTCGAACACCGCGCGGGCCTGCTCGAACCGGGAGACCACGCCCTCGTTGGCGGCGTGCAGCAGGCGCCCGCGCAGATCGCTGTCGGCCAGCTCCAGCAGCGCGACGGCCACGTCGTCGGCGTAGGTGGGCGAGCCGACTTGGTCGTCGACCACCTTGATCGGGCCGTCACCACCGGCCAGCCGCTGCATCACGGCCACAAAGTCGCTCCTGTCCAGCCCGCCGGTGTAGACCCACGCGGTACGCACCACCACGGCCTCCGGGAATGCCCCGAACACGGCCTGTTCGCCGGCCAGCTTGCTGCGGGCGTAGACGCTCTGCGGCCCGGTCGGATCGCCGGGCTCATACGGGCGGGGCCGGGCATCGCCGAAGTCACCGTTGAAGACGTAGTCGGTCGAGATGTGGATCAGCCGCGCTCCGGCGGCAGCACAGGTGCGGGCCAGGATCTCCGGGCCGTTGGCGTTGACGGCGTAGGCGCCGGCCTCGTCACTTTCGGCACCGTCGACGTTGGTGTAGGCCGCGCAGTTGATCACCACGTCGCCGCTCTGGATGTGGCTGACCGCGGCGTCGGGGTCGGTGATGTCCCATTCCGACGAGGTGCTGGCCAGCACTTCCCGGCCCGCACGCTGCGCGCGCGCAGTCACGAGGCTGCCCACTTGTCCCCCGGCTCCGGTGACCACAAGCCTTCCTGACATGTGATCGAGTCTGGCACGCCGAGCCGGGCTACCCGGAAAGCGACTGTTGCACAAGTAGCCTACAGTGATGCCTGCGCAAAGTGTGGCTCGTGTTTCTCATGTGATTCGGCTGCTGTCCGGGGCGCTGGCGATCGCTGTCGTGCTCGGCACCGGGGTCGCCTGGAGCAACGTGCGGTCGTTCGAAGACGGCATCTTCCACATGTCCGCACCCTCGCTCGGCCACGGCGGCGACGACGGCGCAATCGACATCCTGCTGGTCGGCCTGGACAGCCGGACCGACGCGCACGGCAACCCGCTGTCGGCCGAGGAATTGGCGTCGTTGCGGGCAGGCGACGAGGAAGCCACCAACACCGACACCATCATCCTTATCCGCATCCCGAACAACGGGAAGTCGGCCACCGCGATCTCCATCCCCCGCGACTCCTATGTTGCGGCCCCCAACCTGGGCAAGACCAAGATCAACGGCGTCTACGGCCAGACGCGTGAGACCAAGCGGGTCAACCTCGTGCAGGCCGGCGCATCGGCCGCCGAAGCCGCCGCGGCGGGCACCGAAGCCGGACGGGAAGCTCTGATCAAGACGGTCGCCGACCTCACCGGCGTCACCGTCGACCATTACGCCGAGATCGGCCTGCTGGGCTTCGCGCTGATCGCCGACGCACTCGGCGGCGTCGAGGTTTGCCTCAAAGACGCTGTTTACGAACCTCTTTCGGGTGCCGACTTTCCCGCCGGCCGCCAGCGACTCAACGGGCCGCAGGCCTTGAGCTTCGTTCGTCAGCGCCATGAGTTGCCGCGCGGCGACTTAGACCGGGTGGTGCGGCAGCAGGCGGTGATGGCCTCGCTCGCCCACCGGGTCATCTCCGGCAAGACGCTGTCCAGCCCCGCCACGATGAAGCGGCTGGAGCAGGCCGTGCAGCGGTCGGTGGTGCTGTCATCGGGTTGGAACATCATGGATTTCGTCCAGCAGGTGTCGAAGCTGACCGGCGGCAACGTCGCGTTCGCGACGATCCCGGTGCTCGACGGCGCCGGCTGGAGCGACGACGGAATGCAGAGCGTGGTGCGGGTGGACGCACACCAGGTCCAGGACTGGGTCGCCGGCCTGCTGCACGAGCAGGACCAAGGCAAGACCGAGGAACTGGCCTACACGCCGGCCAAAACCACCGCCAACGTCGTCAACGACACCGACATCAACGGGCTGGCTTCGGCGGTGTCGGACGTGTTGACCTCCAAGGGCTTCACCCCCGGCACCGTCGGCAACAACGACGGCGGGCACGTCAAGAACAGCCAGGTGCGCGCCGCCAAGACCGACGACCTGGGCGCCCAGGAGGTCGCCAAGCAACTCGGCGGCTTGCCCATCGTCGCCGATGCGTCGCTGCCGGCCGGCACGGTCCGGGTGGTCCTGGCCAGCGATTACACCGGCCCGGGCTCGGGACTGGACGGCGGGACCATCACCCAGCAGGCCCGCGTCACCAATGCCGGCTCGCCGAATGGCAGCACCGTCCCGGCTCCGTCGCCGATCCTCACCGCGGGCTCGGAGAACCCCGAGTGCATAAACTGACCACTCAGTGCAACCACTGACCACGCTCAGCGCCGGGATCCTCGATCCGATGCTGCGCACCGACCCGGTCGGCCCGCGCATCACCTACTACGACGACGCCACTGGCGAGCGCATCGAACTCTCGGCGGTGACGCTGGCCAACTGGGCGGCCAAGACCGCCAACCTGCTACGCGACGAACTGGGTGCCGGCCCGGCCAGCCAGGTATCGGTCCTGCTGCCCGCGCATTGGCAGACGGCGGCGGTGCTTTTCGGGGTGTGGTGGATCGGCGCCGAGGCGGTGCTGGACGGGCCCGCCGACATCGCGTTGTGCACCGTCGACCGGCTCGACGAAGCCGACGACGCGGTGGCCGGCGGCGAGGTTGCGGTGCTGTCGCTCGACCCGTTCGGGCGCCCGGTTGCTGACCTGCCAGTCGGCGTCACCGACTACGCAACCGCGGTGCGGGTGCACGGCGACCAGATCGTTCCCGAGCCGCAGCCCGGTCCCGCGCTGGCCGGCCAATCACCGGCCCAACTGCTGGCCGCCTGTGCGCAATCCGCGGCGAAGCAGGGCCTGACCCCGACGGATCGGGTGTTGTCCACCGCCACCTGGGGACGCCCTGATCAGCTGGTGGACGGGCTGCTGGCGATCCTGTCCGTCGGCGGATCGCTGGTCCAGGTGGCCAATCCCGACGAAGCGGCACTGCCGCGGCGCATCGAGATGGAGAAGGTCACGCGGGTGTTGTAGTGCCTGGCCAGGCCGCCAGTAACGTCCGCCGCCCAATACATATTGATATCGCAATATTTCGATGTTAGCTTCGAGGGCAGAACACATCACAGAGGAGGGTCGTGCAAATGGCGGTGCAAGTGCTCTTGGCGAAGGCAGCTTCGACGGTGATCACCGGTTTGGCCGGGGTGACCGCCTACGAAGTGCTCAAGAAAGCCGCCAAGAAGGCGCCGCTGCACGAGACGGCGGTCAAGGGGGCCGAGCTGGGCCTGCGTGGCACCCGCAAGGCCGAGGTGGCCGCCGAGTCCGCCCGGCTCAAGATCGCCGACGTGATGGCCGAGGCGCGCGAACGGATCGGTGAGGAGGCACCCACTCCGGCCGTCGGTGACGTCCACGATCACGATCACTGAGCCATGGCCCTCGCGCTGGTTCCTGACCTCGAGCCAACGAACCCCGCCCTGGAAGTGATATCGGACGCCGCCGGCCGGATGCGGGTGCGCGTCGACTGGGTTCGTTCAAACTCGCGGCGCGCCGTCGCCGTTGAGGAAGCCGTCGCCAAACAGAACGGCGTGCGAGTCGTGCACGCCTATCCGCGCACCGGCTCGGTGGTGGTCTGGTATTCCCCGCGCCGCTGCGACCGCGAGGCGGTGCTGGCGGCGATCAGTGACGCCGCCCACGTCAGCGCGGAACTGATTCCGGTGCGCGACCCGCATTCCGCGGAGATCCGCAACAGTGACGTGTTGCGGATGGTCATCGGTGGCGCCGCGCTGGTGCTGCTCGGTGTGCGCCGCTACGTGTTCGCCCGCCCACCCCTGTTGGGCCCCAGTGGCCGGGTGGTGGCCACCGGCGTCACCATCTTCACCGGCTACCCGTTCCTGCGCGGCGCGTTGCGCTCGGTCGGGTCGGGCAAGCTGGGCACCGACGCGCTGGTGTCGGCGGCGACGGTGGCCAGCCTGATCCTCCGAGAGAATGTCGTCGCCCTCACCGTGCTGTGGCTGCTCAACATCGGCGAGTACCTGCAGGATCTGACGCTGCGCCGGACCCGGCGCGCCATCTCGGAGTTGTTGCGCGGCAACCAGGACACGGCGTGGATTCGCCTGACGGATGGCACCGAGGTCCAGGTTGCCATCGACTCCGTGCAGATCGGTGACGAGGTGGTGGTACACGACCACGTCGCGATCCCGGTCGACGGCGAGGTGGTCGACGGCGAGGCGGTGGTCAATCAATCCGCGATCACCGGCGAGAACCTGCCGGTCAGCGTCACCGTCGGGAAACACGTGCACGCCGGCTCGGTGGTGGTGCGCGGACGGCTGGTGGTGCGCGCCGAGGCCGTCGGCAACGAGACCGCCATCGGCCGGATCATCTCCAGAGTCGAAGAGGCGCAACATGATCGGGCACCGATCCAGACCGTCGGGGAGAACTTCTCGCGGCGCTTCGTGCCGACCTCGTTCATCGTCTCCGCTGTCACCTTGCTGATCACCGGCGACGTCCGGCGCGCGATGACGATGCTGCTGATCGCCTGCCCGTGCGCGGTCGGGTTGTCGACCCCGACGGCCATCAGCGCCGCAATCGGCAACGGCGCCCGCCGCGGGATCCTGATCAAGGGCGGATCGCACCTCGAGCAGGCCGGCCGGGTGGACGCGATCGTGTTCGACAAGACCGGGACATTGACCGTCGGACGCCCGGTGGTCACCAATATCGTTTCGCTGCACAAGGATTGGGAGCCCGAGCAGGTGCTGGCCTACGCCGCGAGCTCGGAGATCCACTCCCGGCACCCGCTGGCCGAGGCCGTCATTCGTTCGACCGAGGAACGGCACATCAGCATCCCGCCGCACGAGGAGTGCGAGGTGCTGGTGGGGCTGGGCATGCGCACCTGGGCCGACGGCCGCACCCTGCTGCTGGGCAGTCCGGGCCTGTTGCGCGCCGAGACGGTCAAGGTGTCCAGGAAGGCGGCGGAG
>NZ_HG964936.1:851322-870041 GCF_000613245.1 Mycobacterium asiaticum DSM 44297 | reverse complement strand
TGGCGGTGGACGGCAAGCTGGTGGGCCTGATCAGCCTGCGCGACGAGGTGCGGCCCGAGGCGGCCGAGGTGCTGAACCGGTTGCGTGCCAACGGCGTTCGCCGGATTGTCATGCTGACCGGGGATCATCCCGATATCGCCCAGGTGGTCGCCGACGAGCTGGGCATCGACGAATGGCGCGCCGAGGTGATGCCCGAGGACAAGCTCGAGGTGGTGCGGGGGCTGCAGGCGGAGGGCTATGTCGTCGGGATGGTGGGCGACGGCATCAACGACGCGCCGGCGCTGGCGGCGGCCGACATCGGCATCGCGATGGGCCTGGCCGGAACCGATGTCGCCGTCGAGACCGCCGACGTCGCGCTGGCCAACGACAATCTCTACCGCCTGCTCGACGTGCGCGACCTCGGGTCCCGCGCCGTAGACGTGATCCGACAGAACTACGGCATGTCGATCGCGGTGAATGCCGCTGGGCTGCTAATCGGTGCGGGCGGCGCGCTGTCACCCGTGCTGGCCGCGATCCTGCACAACGCGTCGTCGGTGGCAGTTGTGGCCAACAGCTCGCGGCTGATCCGCTACCGGCTGGACTAACCGCACCGACTGATCTACCGGCCGAACGAGATTTCGAGCAGCGTCTTCTTCTGCTCGGTGTATTCCTGTTCGCTCAGCAGGCCGGCGGCACGTTGTTCGGCGATGTCGCGGATCGCGGCGGCGACGCCGGTCATGACGGTCCGCGGCGCGGGCACCACCTCGACGTCGTCGGCCGGTGCTTCCTCGGTGCGACCGGCGACCCATGCCGGTTTGGCGTTGCTCTCGCCGGTCCCGGCAGCCGGCGGGCCGGCCATCGCCTGTCCGGCCATTGCGCCGGTTCCCATCTGGTTCAACGTGTTTGCCGCGCTCAATTCAGCTGCCGGTCCCGCGGCCGCGCTCGTGCTCGACAGCGGCGTGGTGAGCGCGGTCGGGCGAATTTCGATTGCGTCATCGGCGATTTGGGTCCAGCTCGGCGGCACCGTCAACGTTCCGACCACGTTCGCCCCGCCGAAGGCCACTGACATCGTCGGCGCCGGAAGCCCGCCGGGAGGCAACCCCAGCAACGGCGCGACAAACGGCTCCACGGGTGCCGGTCCGGTACCCGGCCATGGTTCTACCCCGTTCATGGCGCTGATCTTGTGATCGTCATCGGCACCCGAAGCGGTGGTGAAAGCTGCGAGCGGGAAGTCCCCGAAATTGGCGAGGACCTCTGCCGGTATGAGCCCGTAAGTAGCAGCGATGTCGGTCGGTGCCACGATGAGGAGCGCGGCCAGACTGGCCAGCAGTTCGATATCGAGCAACTCGGCCTGGGCCGGCACCGCCATTGCGGACAAAGCTTGCGGCACAATCGATATAGCGTCTTGCGCAGTGCCGGCAAAGGTGCCGAGCTGACTGATTGCGGCGGCTTGGCCGGCCATCCCGGCTGGGTCGGTGTTCTGGTCCGGAGAGGTAAACGGCATCAGCTCGGCCGCGGCTGCTGAGGCAGCCGCGTAGTTGTACATCGCCAGGCTGTCCTGCACCCACATCTCGGCGTAAAGCGCCTCGGTGGCCGCGATCGCCGGTGTGTTCTGTCCCAGGAAATTAGTCGCCACCAGTGCGACCAGCAGGCTGCGGTTGGCGGCGATCTCCGGTGGTGGCACCGTGGCTGCGAACGCCGCCTCATAAGCGGCGACGGCGGTCCATGCTTGGGCGGCGGTTTGCTCGGCCCGCGCGGCGCTTGCGCTCACCCATTCCACGTACGACCCGGCCGCTGCGCTCATCGCCGCCGACGACGGACCCGACCAAGCCCCCTCGGTAAGTTCGGACACCGCCGCCTGGTATCCGGACACCGCTGTATAAAGCTCGTCGGCCAAGCTGTCCCAGGCCTGCGCAGCGGCCAGCATCGGTCCCGGTCCCGGACCGCTGTACATCCGACCGGAGTTGATCTCCGGCGGATAGATCCCGAAATCCACTGCTGCGCATACCTCTTCTTGACGGCAACTGCTTTCGTCAGACGGGAGTTCAGCGACCGAGCAGGCGGTTCTTCTGCTCGGTGTATTCCTCGTCTGTCAAAATCCCCTCGTCGCGGAGCTTGGCGAATTCGCGTAGCTCGGCCGCGACTCCGGTGACTACGGCCCGCGGCTTGTCGTCGGGCGCCTCGGCGTCTTTGCCGGTCTCCGCATTCCCACCGGCGGCCGCGGCAGCTCTGGCGCGAGCGGGCGCGCCCGCTTTCTTGACCGCCTTGCCCCCGCCCGTACTAACGATCCCGCCCATGGCCCGACCAGCCAGGCCCGCTAGTGCCATCTGGCTGAGCGTGCCCGAGCTGACTTCCGCCGCCGGTGCGGCGGCGGCCTTCGCCGCCGTTTCACTCAACGCCGGCAGCGTGTAGGAGACGGGGCGCACCGCCGGGGTGGCGACGGTCCACGTCGGTGGCACCGACAGCGCCCCGACGGTGTTCGCCTCACCCAGGCCGGCCGACAGCCTCGGCGGTGGCACCGTCCCCTCCGGCAAGTTGAGCAGCGGCGCCGGGAACGGCTTGACCGGCACCGACCCAGTGCCTGGAAAAGGCTCCTCGCCGTTCCAGCCGCTGAGGATCTCGTCGGTGTGAAGACCCACCAGGGTGCCGTAGATGGCCACCGGAAAGGCGGTCAACCCGACCACATTGGAAGGTATGCCGACACCAAGGGCGGCGATACCCGCCGTCACGCCGAACGTGAGGGTGGCCAGGTCGGCCAGCAGGCTCAACAACTCCAATTCGTCCGTTGGAAGTGCTGCCGCAGGGGCGGCGCTCTGCAGCGCATTGGGCACCGCGGAGAACGCCTGCTGGACCGTGCTTCGCGCGACGCTGCCGATGCCGGCTTCACCGGCGGCGGCTTCTTGTGCTGCCAAGCCGCCCGGGTCAGTGGTCAGCGGGGGTTGGCTGAAAGGCGTCAGCGCCGTCGCCGAGGCTGACGAGGCCGCGTAGCCGTACATCGCCGCCGCGTCCTGGGCCCACATCTCCGCATACTGTGCTTCGGTGGCCGCAATCGCCTGGGTGTTGATTCCGAACACGTTGGTCGCGATCAGGGTCATCAGCTGACTGCGGTTGGCCGCCACCATCGGAGGCGGAACCGTGGCCGAGAACGCGGTTTGGTAGGCAGCGGCCGCGGCCTTGGCGTGAGTGGACGTTTCTTCGGCCTGTGCGGCGGTGGCGCGCAACCACACCACGTACGACGCAGCCGCAGCGCTCATCGACACCGACGACGGCCCCAACCACGGGCCAGCGGTCAAGGCTGATACCACCGCTTGGTACGAACTCGCCGCGGACTGCAGTCCGGCGGCGAGCGCAGCCCACGCCTGGGCCGCGGCCAACAACGGTCCTGACCCCGCACCGGCAAACATGCGGGCCGAGTTGACCTCAGGCGGATAGCTCCCGAAATCCATGGCTACGTTGCTCCTCGAGATACCTTGGCCGAAGTGAATCCATCGTGCCCCCACTCGTGGTGCTGCGACCCGACGACCACGTACCGAAGTGCCCACGGTACATCGCGCTGGCAAATCGCGCCTGTTATAAGCCGCTCGCCGTTAACTCTGCGTTCAGGGCAGAAAGTGCGAGTGGCTGACGCCCTCAGCGCGGAGTCACGGCCCTATGGGCTTCAGCAGCACTCCTGGCCACGCCAGGCCCGCACGCCCTGCCACACCGCGACGCCCGCGACGCCCAGACCGATCACCGGGTCGATCCACCAACCGCCGGGCCAGGCCGCCGTGACCGCCAAACCGAGTAGCACGCCAGCCGCCTGCATGGCACACAAATAGTTCTGTGTGCCTTCGCCTTTGGTGGCATCCGAGCGTAACCGCGCACCCAGCCGGTGGTTGGCCCGGCCCAGCACCGGCATCAACACCAGCGCCAGCGCGGTCAACACGATGCCCACCACCGACGTCTCGGCATGCTCGCCGCTGAGCAGGTGACGGATCGACTCGGCGGCCACATACGGCGCCACCAGCCAGAAGGACACCGCCACGCCGCGCTGTGCGCGCCGCTCCGCGGTCTCGGACAGGACGCGGTCGCCACTGAACCGCCAGATCACCATGGCGCTGGCCAGACCCTCGGACCCGCCGCCCAATGCCCAGCCGGTCAGGGCGATGGAGCCGACCGTCAGGCCCTCCCACAATCCCAGGCCGCCCTCGACAAGCAGCACGGCGAGACTGACCCACGCCAGCCGGCGGGCCAACTGCGCACTGCGGCGCCAGCCAGCGTCTCGCACAAATGGAGTCGCCGGCGCGTGGGAGTGGGCCGCGATTTCCATCCCACGATGCTAGCGGCGCCGCCGACATTCCCAGCGCACCAAGTGTGGGCGCGGCCGACGGCTGGTTAATGTGTCTAAACGATGGCCCGCACGGACAACGACACCTGGGACCTGGCGTCCAGTGTGGGCGCCACGGCCACCATGGTGGCAGCGGGACGGGCCCGGGCTAGTCGAGCCGCCCTGATCGATGACCGGTTCGCCGAGCCGTTGGTCCGCGCCGTCGGGATCGAATTTTTCACCCGCTGGGCCAACGGCGAGCTGGATACCGCCGACGTCGACTTCCCCGATGCCCCCTGGGGCATGCAACGCATGACCGAGCAGCAGGCCGCGCGAACCCGCTACATCGACGAGTTCTTCACCAGTAGCCAGGCGGCCGGTATCCGGCAGGCGGTCATTCTGGCTTCCGGACTGGACGCCCGGGGTTACCGGCTGCCGTGGGCCACCGGGACGGTGGTGTTCGAAATCGACGTCCCCCAGGTCCTGGAATTCAAAGCCAGCACGCTTGAGGCCTTGGGCGTTGTCGCGGCCGCGGACGTGCGCGCCGTGCCGGTCGATCTACGCCACGATTGGCCGTCGGCGCTACGCCGGGCCGGCTTCGAACCCGAAAAGCCAACCGCATGGGCCGCCGAGGGGCTGTTCGGGTACCTGCCGCCCGACGGTCAGGACCGCCTCCTGGACGACATCAGCATGCTCAGCGCCGACGGCAGCCAACTGGTGGCCGAGGTGTTCTTCAGCGCCCCCGCCAGCCGCGAACTCTACGACGCCATTTTTGCCCGGTGGTATGAACACGGCCTCGACGTCGAGATGGACCGGCTGGGCTTTCCTGGTGATCGCAACGACGTCGCGACCTATCTGGAACGGCACGGCTGGCAGGTGTCACGCACCGCGCTCAATGAGTTGTTGATCGCCAACGGATTTCGGCCGCATGCCCGGGAGAACTCCGCCGACGAAACCTTGTTCACCGAGAATTACTACTGCACCGCGGTGCTGCATCAGGAAGGGCCCCTTTGATGCCGAACAACGCCCCCAAGCCGCTGGACGGTTTCCGGGTCCTCGATTTCACCCAGAATGTCGCCGGGCCACTGGCCGGGCAGGTGCTGGCCGACCTCGGCGCCGAAGTCATCAAGATCGAAGCGCCCGGCGGCGAGCAGTCCCGGCGCCTCACCTCGGTGCTGCCCGGACGGCCGCCGCTGGCCACCTACTTCCTGCCCAACAACCGGGGCAAGAAGTCGGTGGCGGTGGATCTCACGACCGACGGAGCCAAACAGCAGATACTGCGGCTGGCCGACACCGCCGACGTCGTGTTGGAAGGTTTTCGGCCTGGCGTGATGGAGCGCCTCGGTCTGGGTCCGGACGAATTGCGGGCGCGTAACCCCCGACTGATCTATGCGCGACTGAGCGCCTTCGGCGGCAACGGGCCCAACGGCACCCGGCCGGGCGTCGATCTGATGGTGGCCGCCGAGGCAGGCATGAGCACCGGCATGCCCACCCCGACCGGCAAACCGCAGATCATCCCCTTCCAATTGGTGGACAACGCCAGCGGCCACGTCCTGGCTCAGGCGGTACTGGCCGCGCTGCTCAATCGGGAACGGCACGGGGTGGGCGATTTGGTGCGAGTCGCGATGTATGACGTTGCCGTGGGACTGCAGGCCAACCAGCTAACCATCCACCTGAACAAGCCGAGCGCCCAGCAGACCGCCAAACCAGCGGCGCCGGCCAAGAAACGCAGAGGCGTGGGCTTTGCCACCCAGCCCTCAGACGCCTTCAAGGCCGCCGACGGATACCTGGTGATCAGTGCGTATGTCCCCAAGCATTGGGCAAAGCTGTGCCACGTGATCGGCCGGCCCGAGCTTGTCGACGACGAGCGGTTCGCCGATCAGCGGTCCCGGGCGATCAACTATCCCGAGCTGACCGAAGAGCTGGAGTCGGCGCTGGCCGCCAAGACGGCCGCCGAATGGGTGGAGCTACTGCAGGAAGCCGGCCTGATGGCCTGCTTGGCCTACACCTGGAAGCAGGTGGTCGACACCCCGCTGTTCGCCGAGAACGACCTCGCGCTGGCGGTGGGCAGTGGCGACGACGCCGTCACCGTCATCCGCACCCCGGCGCGGTACGCCGCCTTCGACGCCAGGGTCAGCGAGCCGCCTCCGGACGTCGGTCAACATAACGATTTGTTTCTTACCTGATTTTTGGAGAATCGCCTCGTTAAAACTTGCTTTTCTTTGAATCGGCAATGAATCGGTGTGGAGTTTGGCGCGCGGCGCTGACGTGCATGGAGTATTTGAGCATACGGCTACAGCGGGATTCAGATATTTGCTGCCCACAAATATGTGCTCTCCCGTTCCGACGCCCGACGGACACCTAATCGACCCGATGTGTTCACGCCTGTCGGGAAGGGTCTGCAGGACCGGCCCAAGGAGTTTTATGAGCAGCGCTGTCAACGGTTCCCACCCGGCGCCCCAATCACACCGAATCCGCGACAACTTGCGCTACGACGTGCCGGCTTCGCTGGTGGTGTTCCTGGTCGCGTTGCCGCTGTCGCTCGGCATCGCGATCGCGTCGGGGGCTCCGCTGGCCGCCGGGCTGATCGCCGCGGTGATCGGCGGCATCGTAGCCGGCACCCTGGGCGGTTCGGCGGTGCAGGTCAGCGGCCCGGCGGCCGGGCTGACCGTGGTGGTCGCCGAGCTGATCCAAGAGCTCGGCTGGGAGATGCTGTGCATCATGACCGCGGCGGCGGGCGCGCTCCAGATCCTGTTCGGAGTGAGCCGGATGGCGCGCGCCGCCCTGGCCATCGCGCCTGTGGTGGTGCACGCCATGCTGGCCGGTATCGGCATCACGATCGTCCTGCAGCAGATCCACGTGCTGGTCGGCGGAACCTCCCATAGCTCGGCTTGGGAGAACTTGGTGGCCCTGCCCAACGGCATCCTGCATCACGAACTGCACGAGGTGATCGTCGGCGGCACCGTTATCGGCATCCTGTTGTTGTGGTCGAAGCTACCGCCGAAAATGCGGATGATTCCCGGCGCTCTGGTGGCGATCGTCCTGGCGACCGTACTCGCCAAGCTCGTCGGACTTGACGTCGAGCGCATCAACCTCTCGGGTAGCTTCTTCGACGCCATCGGCCTGCCGCAGCTGGCGGAGAAAGCCCCGAGCGGCCAGCCGTGGACACACGAGATTAGCGCCATCGTCCTAGGTGTGCTGACGATTGCGCTGATCGCCAGCGTCGAGTCGTTGCTGTGTGCGGTCGGCGTGGACAAGCTGCACAACGGCCCGCGCACCAACTTCAACCGGGAGATGATCGGCCAGGGCAGCGCGAACATGTTGTCCGGCCTGCTGGGCGGGTTGCCGATCACCGGTGTCATCGTGCGCAGCTCGGCCAACGTAGCCGCGGGTGCGCGGACCCGGATGTCTGCGATCCTGCACGGCGTCTGGGTCCTGCTGTTCGCGTCGCTGTTCACCAACTTGGTGGAACTGATCCCGAAGGCGGCGCTGGCCGGTCTGCTGATCGTCATCGGCGCCCAGCTCGTGAAGCTGGCCCACGTCGAACTGGCTTGGCGCACCGGAAATTTCGTGGTCTACGTCATCACCATCGTGTGCGTCGTATTCCTCAACCTGCTCGAGGGGGTGGCGATCGGCCTCGGCGTCGCGATCTTGTTCCTACTCGTGCGGGTGGTGCGGGCGCCGATCGAGGCCCGACCGGTCGGCAACGAGACCAAGAAGTGGCACGTCGACATCGACGGCACCCTGAGCTTCCTGCTGATGCCGCGACTGACCGGTGTGCTGGCAACCCTGCCGCAGGGCTCGGACGTGACACTGAACCTCAATGCGGATTACATCGACCACTCGATCTCCGAGGCGATCTCGGACTGGAAGGCCGGCCATGAGGCCGGCGGCGGAACGGTAACCATCCACGAGACATCACCCGCCGGCCTGTCCAGCGCGCACCATAGCCCCCCAAACGCCACTTCATTTCCGGCTCGCTCCGCGAACCGTGGCCGTCGCGACGCGACCACGATCACGAACATGAAGAGCCGTCGATTCGCCACGGCATCAAGGAATATCACCGCAACGGGGTCGGCAGGCTCCATCACCACGTTTCGGAACTGGTCGACTCGCAGAACCCCGACACGGTGTTCATCACCTGTGCCGACTCCCGGATTCTGCCCGACGTCATCACCGCCAGCCGGCCCGGCGACCTCTACATCGTCCGCAACGTGGGCAACCTCGTTCCGACCAATCCCGATGAGCACTCGGTGGACGCCGCACTGGACTTCGCGGTCAACCAGCTTGGCGCGAGTTCGGTTGTAGTCTGCGGACATTCGTCCTGCCGCGCGATGCAAGCGCTGCTCGACCACGAGTCGCCGGGTGACCATTCCGGCGCCATGGACCAATGGCTCGAGCATGCCGAAGAAAGCCTGGCCCGATTCCGGGACGGCCATCCAACGCGCTCCAGCGCCACTTCCAACGGCCACCGCTTCAGCGAGGCCGACCAGCTCGCGATCGTGAATGTGGCCGTGCAGGTGGAAAGGCTCGCCCGCCACCCGATATTGGCCCCCGCGGTGGCCGACGGGTCACTGCATGTCGTGGGGATGTTCTTCGACTTCGCGACGGTTCACGTGCACGAGGTGACCGCTGAAGGTTTGGTACACGAGCCCGAAGGTGCCGGCACGCACTAGCCTCGGTCGGTTAGCTCTGCGGCAACCGCACCACCTGAAGGAAGAACTCGTCGATCTGCCGCACCGCGGTGATGAACTGGTCGAGGTCGACGGGCTTGGTGACGTAGGCGTTGGCGTGCAGTTTGTAGCTGCGCAGGATGTCCTCTTCGGCCGATGAGGTCGTCAGCACCACGACGGGAATGCGAGACAGGTCGGGGTCGGACTTGATCTTCTCGAGGAGCTGGCGCCCGTCGTACTTCGGCAGGTTCAAGTCCAGCAGGATGAGGTCCGGTCGCGGCGCGTGCTCGTATGACCCCCGCCGGTAGAGGTAATTCAGGCCCTCTTCGCCGTCGCGTGCCACGTGCAGCCTGTTCTTGAGTTTGTTCTGCTCGAAGGCTTCTCGGGTGATCAGCTCGTCTCCCGGGTCGTCCTCGACGAGCAGGATGTCGATCGGTCTACCGGTCGGTACCATTGCTTGCTCCCTCTGCTGTGACCAGGTGCTTGCCCGCCCCGTCCCCCCGAGCGGCAACTGGCAGCGTGAACTCGAACCGGGTTCCCTCGGTGTAGGACGTGTCGATCCAAATCGTGCCGCCGTGATGCTCGACGATCTTTTTGCACAACGCGAGACCGAGCCCTGTTCCGGTATACACGTCGCGCCCGTGCAGGCGCTGGAAGATGACGAATACTTTGTCGGAGAATTCCGCCGGGATGCCGATGCCGTTGTCGGTGACGGTGATCAGCCAGTAGCCGTCTCGGTCGCCGTCGCCGGGGCGGCAGTCGACGACGACGCGCGGCGGCTGGCCCTCTCGATGGAACTTCATCGCATTGCCGATCAGGTTCTGCCACAGCTGCGTCAAAAGCGTTGAGTCGCCGAAGATCTCGGGTAGCCGGCTGGGACGCACGATCTCGGCGCCGGACTCCTCCTTGGCCGCCGCCAAATTACCCAGCGCCATGTCCAGAGTGGTGTCCAGGGCGACCGCCCCGTATTTGGTGTTCAGCCGACCGACCCGGGAAAAGCTGAGTAGGTCATTGATCAGCACCTGCATACGCTTGGCGCCGTCGACGGCGAAGTTGAGGTACTCGATACCCCGGTCATCCAGCTTGTCGCCGTAGCGCTTTTCGAGCAGCTGGCAGAACGAGGCGACCTTGCGCAGGGGCTCCTGCAGATCGTGGGACGCCACATACGCGAACTGCTCGAGCTCGGTGTTGGAGCGCAGCAACTCCTTTGCCTGTTCGTCCAATTGAGCTTGAGCCGAGCGCGATGCGTCGAGTTCGGCCACGATGCGCTGCCGCATGTTCTCCACGTCGACGGCGATGCCGCGAATGTCGGCCGGCCGCGCGGGTGGGGTGATGGAGTCACCGAAATGGCCGTCGGTGATCTGACGGCAGGCCCTGGCAAGTTGTTCGAGCGGGCGAGTGACCGAGCGCTGCACCAGGAGGCCCAACAACGCCGCGGTGCCGATGAATATCAGCACCATGGCGCCCAGCACCCGGTCGCGCCAATCGTTCATCCGTTCGATCTTGGCGGTGCCATCGTCCCGGGCGGCGGTCAGATGCCTGAACTGCACGTCGAAAAGCGCCCGCAGGGAATCAAATTCGGCCTTGCCGAGGGCCGACATGGCACCCGGAAGCACGGTCGGCGAGTTTGGGGTGACCCTGGCGATCAGGGGCTCGGCGTAATCTCTGCGCCAATTGCCGGCCGCCGTCTCGATGGCATTGAGGTCGGCGAGCAGGTCCGGGTGCCCGTCCAGCCGGTTGCGGATGTCTCGCGCGGCCGCCTCTTCGGCACGCATCCCGTCGTAGTAGGGCGTGAGGAACTGCCGGTCGGCCGAGATCAGGTAACCGCGCAGACCCGTTTCCTGGTCGCGCAATGCCGATTGCAGCTGGGAAGCCGATACCCGCGACGGCTGAATGTCGTCTCGCAGCGAACGCGAGACTTCGTCGGTGCGCTCCAGCAGCACAGCACCGATCACCGCGCCGATCAGCACCAGCAGCCCCATCGTCGATAGCACCAGGGCCAGCCATCCGCGCACGGTGAGGCGCGGCTTGTCCAGTGAACCGGAGGCGTCGCTTCTCAATGGGTTATCCGCTCCACCCGGACCACGGCGATGTCGTCGGTCAACCCGCCGTGGCTCTGGGCGAGTTGCTGGGCGCCGTCGATCAACGCGTCGACGAAGTCCGGCCCGGGCAGTTGCGCATGGCTGCGCGCCAGCGCGAGCAGGCCGTCTTCACCGAGGCGGTGACGACCTTGCCCGGAATAGCCCTCGAAGAGCCCGTCGGTCAGCAACAGCAACCCGCAGCCCGCCGGTAGCACCAGCTCGTGCTGCGGCCAGTCGTCGCCGTTGAGACCCAGAGCCGGACCGTAGGGCGGCTCCAGCCACTCCACGGTGCCGGCACCGTGCAGCAGCATCCCCGGGTGACCCGCGCGGACCGCTCTGACCAGGGTGGCGTTGGGCGGACCGGCCGGGATGGCCAGGCTCAGCACGGTGGCGAAGACACCGTTGCCGGCGCGCTCGGCATGCAGCACCCGCTCCAGCTGCCGCATCTGCGCCGCGCCGTGAATCCCGGCGAAAGTCAAGGTTCGCCAAGCGATCCGCAGCGCCGCTCCCAACGCGGCCTCATCGGGACCGTGCCCGGCGACATCGCCAATCAGCACGTGCGTAACCCGGTCAGGGGTTTGCACCACGTCATAGAAGTCGCCGCACAGCAGGGCGTTCTCGCGGCTTGGCCGGTACCTGGTCACGATGTCGACACCCGGGTTGTCCAGCAGCAGCGGCGAAGGCAGCAGGCCACGTTCCAGGAGTGCATTCTCGCGGGCGCGGACCTGGCTGGCCTGCAGGTCGGCGGCGATCAACTCGGCACGCTTGCGCTCAATCGCGTAGAGCAGCGCTCGCCGCAGCATCTCCGGCTCGACGCGCCCCTTGACCAGGTAGTCCTGCGCGCCGGCGGCCACCGCGGAAGCGCCGAAGTACTCGTCGTTCAGGCCGGTCAGCACGACGATGGGCACGGTCGAATCGCTTTTGAGGATGCGATCAAGGGCGTCGATCCCGTTGGCGTCCGGCAAATTGAGGTCCAGCAGCACGCAGTCGGGGCGGGCGGAGGCCAGCATGCGCTCGGCGTGCGCGATCGACTGCGCCCAGATCACCTCGATGTCGGCGACCGCGTCGGAAATCAGGTCTTCGACTAGTACCGCGTCGGCTCGGTCATCTTCGACCAACAACAGGGACAACGACTGCCAGCTGGGCGCCGGGGCTAGGTAATCACCTACCGACGTCAAGTTCCGATCACCTCGTACCCTCCTGGGCAGTCGGAAACACCATGTCCCGAACGCGTGGCCGACCATCCCGACTGGTGACTCAATCGCGTGAACCTGGTCAGCAGGATCCTAAGCGGTGGGCTGGGAATTACTGCCCGGTTTGGCAAAGTCAGCGCAGTAATGCGCGCGACATCACAACCCGCTGAATCTGGTTGGTGCCCTCATAGATCTGAGTGATCTTGGCGTCGCGCATCATTCGCTCCACCGGGAAGTCGATGGTGTAGCCGGCACCACCGAACAACTGCACGGCATCGGTGGTGACCTCCATGGCCACATCCGAAGCCAGACACTTCGAGGCGGCCGAGATGAATCCCAGATTGCCCTCACCGCGCTCGGCGCGGGCGGCCGCCGAATAGACCATGAGCCGGGCCGCCTCCACCTTCATCGCCATGTCGGCGATCATGAACTGCACCGCCTGGAAGTTGCTGATCGACTGACCAAACTGCTTGCGATCCTTGGTGTATGCGATCGCAGCGTCCACCGCGCCCTGGGCGATGCCCACGGCTTGGGCTCCGATGGTCGGACGGGTGTGGTCCAGCGTCGCGAGCGCCGTCTTGAAGCCGGTGCCTGGCTCACCGATGATTCGGTCGCCCGGGATCCGGCAGTTCTCGAAGTACAACTCCGTGGTGGGCGAACCCTTGATACCCAGCTTGCGCTCCTTGGGACCGACGACGAAGCCTTCGTCGTCGATGTGCACCATGAACGCCGAGATGCCGTTGGCGCCCTTGTCGGGATCGGTCACGGCCATCACCGTGTACCAGGAAGATTTGCCGCCATTGGTGATCCAGGCTTTGGCGCCGTTGAGAATCCAGTCGTCGCCGTCGGCCTTGGCCCGAGTACGCATGGACGCGGCGTCCGAACCCGCCTCCCGCTCGCTCAGTGCGTAGGAGGCCATCGCAGTCCCGTCGGCCACCTGCGGCAGCACCTGCTTCTTGAGCTCTTCGGAACCGCGCAGGATCAGGCCCATGGTGCCCAGCTTGTTCACGGCCGGGATCAGTGACGCCGACGTGTCGACCCGGGCCACCTCCTCGATCACGATGCACGCCGCCACCGAGTCCGCGCCCTGCCCGCCGTACTCCTCGGGCACGTGCACCGCATTGAAGCCCGAGGCGTTAAGCGCATCCAGCGCCTCCTGCGGGAACCGGGAGTTCTCGTCGACGTCGGCGGCGTGCGGAGCGATCTCCTTCTCCGCCAGCGCCCGGATCGCGGCCCGTAACTCCTGGTGCTCTTCGGGCAGTTGGAACAGATCGAACGACGGATTTCCGGCCCATCCAGCCATTTTTGAGACCTCCTAGTCTCTTGCTACTCGCGGGTAACTTTACCCTGCAGCTGTTGTAACGCCGCATCCTTGCCCGCGACGGTCTCGGCCAGCTGATCCTGGAACGCCACCACCCGGGCCCGCAGTTCCGGATCGGCCGCCGCCAGCATCCGCACCGCCAACAGACCGGCGTTGCGGGCGCCGCCGATGGACACCGTGGCCACCGGCACCCCGGCCGGCATCTGCACGATCGACAGCAACGAATCCAGGCCGTCCAGGCGCGCCAGCGGCACCGGCACCCCGATCACCGGCAACGGCGTCGCGGCGGCGACCATGCCGGGCAGGTGCGCGGCCCCGCCCGCGCCGGCGATGATCACTTCGATACCCCGGTCGGCGGCCGTCCGGGCGTAATCGAACATCACCGCCGGCGTGCGGTGGGCCGACACCACCCGCACCTCGTGCGGGATGTCGAATTCGGCGAGCGCCGCGGCGGCGTCCTGCATCACCGTCCAGTCGCTATCGCTGCCCATGATGACCCCTACCCGGGGTGAATCAGGCATTACGCCGCTCCTCCTCATCGCTGCGCTCTGCATCGTCGCCGGCGTGAATCATCTACGCCGCTCCTCCTCATCGCTGCGCTCTGCATCGTCGCCGGCGTGAATCATCTACGCCGCTCCTCCTCATCGCTGCGCTCTGCATCGTCGCCGGCGTGAATCATCTACGCCGCTCCTCCTCATCGCTGCGCTCTGCATCGTCGCCGGCGTGAATCATCTACGCCGCTCCTCCTCATCGCTGCGCTCTGCATCGTCGCCGGCGTGCGGATCCCATCCGTCCGTCCACTGCGCGTGTGACAACCAGTGCGCCGCCAGCTCGGCGCGCTCCCGCAGCTCGGCGAGGCCCTGCGCATCCGCGACATCGGTGCCGACGAAGTTGATGTGCCCCACCTTGCGGCCGGGACGCTCGGTCTTGCCGTACAGGTGGACCCGGGCGTCAGGCATCCGGGCGAATAGGTGGTGCATGCGTTCGTCGACGGTCATGGCCGGCTCCTGCGCGGCGCCCAGCACGTTGGCCATCACGGTCACCGGTGCCACCGCATCGGTATGGCCAAGCGGATAGTCCAGCACCGCCCGCAAATGCTGCTCGAACTGGCTGGTCAGCGACCCGTCCATGGTCCAGTGCCCGGAATTGTGCGGTCGCATCGCCAGCTCGTTGACCAGCAGCGACCCATCGGCGGTCTCGAACAACTCAACAGCAAGTACCCCGACCACCCCCAATTCGCCGGCCAGTCGCAACGCCAGCCGCTGGGCCTCGGCGGCCGTCTCTTCGGGCAGGTCCGGGGCAGGCGCGATCACCTGGACGCAGATGCCGTCCCGTTGCACGGTCTCCACCACCGGCCACGCCGCACCCTGCCCGAACGGCGAGCGCGCGACCAGCGCCGAAAGCTCCCGCCGCAACACCACCCGCTCCTCGATCAGCGCCGAAATGCCGCTGGCCAGGTAGTCGCGGGCGATGTCACGCGCCTGCGCCGCGTCGTCGGCCACCCGCACGCCTTTGCCGTCGTAGCCGCCCCTGGCCGCCTTCACCACTATCGGCACGTCGACGGTCGCGGCGAAAATGTCCAGCTCGTCGATGCCCTCGGAGCTCTCGATGCCCAAGTACCGCGGCACCGGCGCGCCGAGTTCCTCCAGCCGCCGCCGCATCACCAGCTTGTCCTGAGCGTGCAACAACGCATGCGGTGGCGGGGCCACATTGATGCCCTCGGCGACCAGCTTGTCCAGCAAGTCGGGCGGCACGTGCTCGTGGTCGAACGTCAGCACGTTGGCACCGGCCGCCACCCGGCGCAGATCCTCCAGATCGGTGTGCGACCCAATCACCACATCCGGGGAAACCTGGGCGGCGGGCTCGTCGGCGGCGTTTGCCAGCACACGCAAGCTCTGCCCCAGGGCGATGGCGGCTTGATGGGTCATTCGGGCCAGTTGGCCGCCGCCGACCATGGCGACAAGTGGGGTGCGGGGACTCGGCACGGCAATCATGTTGTCACGACGCCTGACCGGCGTGTTTGCCGGCTGGTCCGCCAAATCGTTATGTACCATTTTGCGCCGGTTTCGAGATCAACCGTAGACTGGCGCACTGTGTCCTTTGCCGATGCCACAATTGCGCGCCTCCCCGGGGTCCTTCAACCCTTCGCGATGCGCCACCATGAGCTGATCAAATTCGCCATCGTCGGCGGCACCACATTCATCATCGACTCAGCAATTTTCTACACGCTGAAGCTGACAATTCTCGAACCCAAGCCGGTCACCGCCAAGGTTATCGCCGGCATCGTCGCGGTCATCGCGTCCTACGTGCTGAATCGCGAGTGGAGTTTCCGGGACCGCGGCGGACGCGAGCGTCACCACGAAGCGCTGCTGTTCTTCGCGTTCAGTGGCGTCGGCGTGCTGTTGAGTATGGCGCCGCTGTGGTTCTCCAGTTACGTCCTGCAACTGCGCGTTCCCAACGTGACACTGACGGTGGAAAACCTGGCGGACTTCCTGTCCGCCTACATCATCGGAAACCTGCTGCAGATGGCGTTCCGGTTCTGGGCGTTCCGGCGCTGGGTGTTCCCCGACCAGTTCGCGCGCAACCCGGACAAGGCGCTGGAGTCCGCATTGACGGCGGGCGGAATCGCCGAGGTCTTCGAGGACGCGATAGAGGGTGGCTTTCCGGACACCAACGTCACCGTCCTACGGGCGTGGCGCAACCGCCGGGCCAGTCGGGCGACGATCCGGACGGGGTCTCAGCTCGGCGATTCCTCCGAGCCCAGGGTGTCGAAGACTTCGTGATACAGCAGCGCGTGCACCTCGCGCAGGCGCGGAATGTTGTAGAACTCCAATGGATCTTGTGACGCCGACTCGATAATCAGCGTCCCGGTGCGGAACATTCGTTCGGAAATCCGATCGCGGAACTCGACGCTGTTGATCCGGGCCAACGGGATGTCAATCCCGTTGCGGGTCAGCACGCCATGCCGGTACATCACGCGCCGGTTGGTCACCACAAAATGCGTGGTCAGCCAGGTCAGGAACGGCCAGATCGTCAGCCAGCCGATGATGATCAGCCAGATCCCCCAGATCACCGCCGTAGAGGATCTTCTTTCGCCATCGGTTGCCACGGAGTGGACTCGACAAACCCCGAGCCCACAGCGGCCAGCCCGGTCACCAGAACCAGCACCACGATCGGCAGGATCAGCCGCTTCCAATGCGGATGGCGATGCAGCACTACCTTTTCACCGGCGGCCAGGGCGTTGTCCGGATAGCTCATTCCGTGACCTTAATCGCTGGTGGAGGCCTTCAGCGCGGATTTCAGCGCAGATGCACGACGTCGCCGGCGGACACCACCACCGTCTGGCCCGATTTGCTCGCGTCGTTGGGATCCCAGGTCTGCAGGCACAGCCGGCCCTGTTCGTCGATGTCGCGCGCGATACCGACCAGCGCCTGTCCACCCGGCAACTCGGCGCGCACGCGGGAGCCGACGGTCAGGCTGCGGGCCCGGTAATCGTTGGCCAACCGGGAATCGGCTCCGCCCGCGGCCCGCCAGGCGGCGATGCGGTCCCCCAGTTCCCGCAGCAGCCTGCCCGCCAACACCGTTCGGTCTGGCTGCGCCACGCCCTGGTCCAGCAACGAAGTGGCGCCGGGCCCGTCGACGTCCTCGGGGGCCTCGGTGACGTTGAGTCCCACCCCGACCACCGCGAACGGCTGCGTGACCTCGGTCAGGATCCCGGCCAGCTTGGCACCATGGGCCAGCACGTCGTTCGGCCACTTCAGGCCGGCCTCGACGGTGCTGACCCCGGCCACCGCGTCGACGACGGCCAGGCCGGTCGCCAGCGACAGCCAACCCCAGCCCGCGGCGGGGACATCGTCCACCCGCACCCCGACCGACATGGTGATCTGCGCTCGTGGCGACGCCGACCAGCCGCGGCCGTGCCGACCCCGCCCCGCGGTCTGGTGCTCGGCGATCAAGACCGCGCCGTCGATATCGGCGCCGGACGCCGCCCGCGCCAGCAGGTCGGCGTTGGTGGAGCCCGCTTGGGCAACGACATCGAGTTGTCGCCAGTACGACGAGTCGCCGAGCACCTCGGCGCGCAGCGCGGACTCGTCGATCGGCGGTCGGAGCTGATCGCGGTCGGTCATCCCGCGCAGCTTACCGACCGGCTGGCTCAGATCCGCCCGGCTGCGCCGGTGGCGCCGTCCGCGCCGGCGTTGGTTGTCACCACTCCGCCGCCGCTGGCCCCGACGGTCCCGGTTCCTGCAGCGGCGTAAGTGGCGGACGGCAGAGCCGCCCCACTCCCGGCAATTGGGTTGCCGAGTGCGCCGGTGGCACCGCCGGTTGCGACGCCGCCGCGCCCGCCGGCTCCGCCTTCACCCCAGTAGGCTCCGCCGCTGCCGCCCGCTCCGCCGGCTCCGCCGGTCACGGTGACCGCGCCACCGAAGGTCGTGCCCACCTCGGCGTCTCCGCCGGTCGGCTCGCCGCCGGCCCAGATGGCGTCTCCGCCCCTCGCCAGCGGGGAGCCGCCAGCACCGCCGTCGCCGCCCAGCGCGGCCCCGCCGCGTCCGCCGATGCCACCGTCACCGCCCAACAGGCCGCCCGCTCCGCCGACTCCACCGCCCCGCCGGTCACCGTCACCGCGCCGCCATCGGTGTCGCCCACCACAGCATTGCCACCGGAGGCCTGGGCCGTCGCGGATATGGATATGGTGCTTGCGTATCCACCGACGGCACTCGGGGATCCGCCCCCGCCGCCGTTGCCGCCGGTTGCCGCCCCGCCGGCACCGCCGGCGCCACCGTCACCCCAGAACAGCGCGCCGGCGCCGCCAGTTCCACCGGCCCCACCGGTCACCGTGACCGCGCCCCCACGGGCGTCGCCGGCAGTCGCGTCACCGCCGATGGCGACCGTGTCGTCAGCGATAGCCTGGGCGCTGCCACCATTCGTCGTCGGGCTTCCGCCGGTTCCGCCGTCACCGCCGGAGGCGGACCCGCCGGCCCCGCCGGCGCCACCGTGGCCCCACAGCAATCCGCTGCCGCCACCATTACCGCCGGCCCCGCCGGTGGCCGACACACCGATTCCGTCGGTGCTGCCAACAGATGCCGTTTCCACCGACAGCACCGCCGCCGGGATCACGTGCTGGTGACGCTGCTGCCTACCGCTGTGGCCGAAGCAGCGTTTTGACCA
>NZ_HG964936.1:818947-851029 GCF_000613245.1 Mycobacterium asiaticum DSM 44297 | reverse complement strand
AGCGATGACGGTGCCGCCGCTACCTCCGGCACCTCCATCGCCCCAAAGCCAACCGCCGTTGCCGCCAGCGCCACCTGCCGTGGTGCCGCTGCCGCCGGCACCACCCCTGCCGCCGTTACCGAAGAGTCCGGCGGAACCGCCGGCACCACCCGCTTGGCCCGCTTTGCCGGACCCACCCGCGCCGCCGTTGCCGAACAGCAGTCCGCCGGCCTCGCCCGCCTGTCCGGTACCGGCAAGCCCGTCAGCCCCATTGCCGATCAGTGGGCGGCCCAGCAGTGACCGGAACGGCGCGTTGACCGCATTGAGCAGGTTCTGCTGGACATTGGCCGCCTCGGCGGCGGCATATTCGCCCATGCCGACGGCCAGCGACTGGACGAACCGTTCGTGGAACTCTGCGGCTTGGGCGCTCAGTGCCTGGTAAGTCTGCCCGTGAGCCCCGAAGAGTGCCGCGATCGCCGCCGACACTTCGTCCTCGGCGGCAGCAACTATCGCCGTGGTCGGAATCGTGGCTGCCGTTCGAGCCGCAGCGATCGACGAACCGAGCGCCGCCAGATCATTTGCTGCCGCCAATGCCGCTTCCGGCACCGCGTAGACGAAAGCCATTGCGCAACCTCCGATAACCCCGTCGGCCCGGTCACCACATCGCGGCCCGGCGTCCGCAATGACAGTAGCCAGGCGTGGACGCTACGTTCGGCGTTTGGGCGAAAGCATTGGAAATTTCATCGGCGGGCTGACGCGTCCGCGGCAATCGTTGGCGTCGTCAGCGATGTTGTGCGTCGGCGAGCATGTGCCGCACCGCGAGATGACTGAACAGCATGCTGGTACCGATCGGGTTGCCCCCGCCCGGATACGCCGTGCCGCTGGGCGCCGCCATGGTGTTACCGGCCGCGTACAGGCCGGGGATTGGATTGCCCGACCGGTCCAGCACCCGGGCGGCGGCATCGGTGCGCAAGCCGCCCTTGGTGCCCAGGTCCGAGATGCCGAAGGCGGCGGCATGGTACGGCGGCCGGTCGATGGGCACCAGCGGCGAGGCGCCGCCGGAGAACGCGCGGTCAAACGCCTCGTCGCCGCGGCCGAAGTCTTCGTCGACGCCCGTGGCGGCGAAGCCGTTGAACCGGGCGACCGCGGCCACCAGCGCATCGGGCGGCACCCCGATCTTGGCGGCCAGTTCCTCGAGGGTGCCGGCGGTGTGCCACAACCCGGCGTCGACATACTTCTGTGTTTCGACGATGGACACGTTGGCGGCCTTGACCGGCGGGACCTCGCCCTCCCGGTCGTCGTAGATCATCCAGTACGGCAGGGTCAGCGAGCCGTCCTGTAACTGGGCGATGATCTCGCGACCGGCCCGGTCATAGGCCCGTGACTCGTTGACGAACCGGTTGCCGTCCTGGTTGACGAAGATGCCGCCGGTGAACCACAGCGCGAACGCCGAGCGGCCGTCGGGGTGGGTCATGCCGGGTGACCACCACGCCTGGTCCAGCAGGTCGGTGTCGGCACCTGCCGCGATGCCCGCCTCCAGCGCCAGGCCGCGGCTGCCGGGACCACCCATCGTGTCCCGGGCCACGCCCGGCACGCCGTACCGGCGGCGCAGGTCTTCGTTGCGTTCGAAGCCGCCGGCCGCCAGCAGGACACCCCGTCGGGTGCGGATCGCGGCGCGCCGGCCCGCGTTCTCGACGACGGCGCCCACCACCTTGCCGTCATCGACCACGAGATCGACCAGCGCCGTGTCGCGCCGCAGCGTGGCGTTCGGGTACTGGGAAATGGCTTTGAGGAAGCGCGCGATCAAGGCGCGACCGCCGATGTAGTAGTCGGGCGGGGTGGGAACGCCGAGCCGGTCGGTGTCCAGCGGCCCGCGGATCGCGTCCCGCAGCTCCGGCGCGGCCGCAACTTTGAGCGGCTTCGCCGCTATATGCCGTCGACCGTCCAAGCGAGCCTTGGGCGCCTTGCCGTAGTAGTCCGGCCACGGCAACGGCACGAACTTGATGTCAGGATCCTGTTCGAGATACTCGACCAGCGGGGCGCCGCCGCGGACGTAGGTTTCCTGGATTTCGCGGGGAGTGCGGTCGCCGACCACGGCGTGGTAGTAGGTCAGCGCGTCCTCGATGGTGTCATCGAAGACGCCGGGGCCGGCGGCACGCTGCAACACCGGGTTGCACGGAAACCACACCCCGCCGCCGCCCGAATACGCGGTCGTGCCGCCGAACTTGTCGGTCGCTTCGACGAGCAGCACATCCAGGCCCTCCCGGGCCGCGGTATAGGCGCCGGTCACCCCTCCGCCGCCGGAACCGGCGACCAGCACGTCGTGTTCTTCGGTCCACTCCACCGGCAGACGGACGCCCATCAGCGGAGACTACTTAAGGACTGATTAAGGGCCTCCGAAGGGTCCGGTGGGGTTGCCGATAACATCGAGTCCCATGACAAGCGTTACCGACCGCTCGGCCCATTCCGCAGAGCGTTCCAGCGAGCACACGATCGACATCCACACGACCGCGGGCAAGCTGGCGGAGCTGCACAAGCGCCGGGAGGAGTCGCTGCACCCGGTCGGTGAGGCCGCCGTAGAAAAGGTCCACGCCAAGGGCAAGCTGACGGCCCGAGAGCGCATCACCGCGCTGCTGGACGAGGATTCATTCGTCGAGCTCGACGCGCTGGCCAAGCACCGCAGCACCAACTTCGGGCTGGAGAAGAACCGTCCGGTCGGCGACGGCGTCGTCACCGGTTACGGCACCATCGACGGTCGCGACGTGTGCATCTTCAGCCAGGACGCCACCGTGTTCGGCGGGAGCCTCGGCGAGGTGTACGGCGAGAAAATCGTCAAGGTGCAGGAACTGGCGATCAAGACGGGCCGGCCGCTGATCGGCATCAACGACGGCGCCGGAGCCCGTATTCAGGAAGGCGTGGTCTCGCTCGGCCTGTACAGCCGGATCTTCCGCAACAACATCCTGGCGTCCGGCGTCATCCCGCAGATCTCGCTGATCATGGGCGCCGCGGCCGGCGGGCACGTCTACTCCCCCGCCCTCACCGACTTCGTGATCATGGTCGATCAGACCAGTCAGATGTTCATCACCGGACCCGACGTCATCAAGACCGTCACGGGCGAGGACGTCACCATGGAGGAACTGGGCGGCGCCCACACCCACATGGCCAAGTCGGGGACGCTGCACTACGTCGCCTCCGGTGAACAGGACGCGTTCGAATACGTGCGAGAGCTGCTCAGCTACCTGCCGCCCAACAACGCCACCGACCCGCCGCGCGAACCGGCCCCGCTGCCGGTCGGGGCCATCGAGGACAACCTGACCGACGAAGACCTCGAGCTGGACACGTTGATCCCGGATTCGCCCAACCAGCCCTACGACATGCACGAGGTGATCACCCGCATCCTCGATGACGACGAGTTCCTGGAAATCCAGGCGGGCTACGCGCAGAACATCGTCGTCGGGTTCGGCCGCATCGATGGCCGCCCGGTGGGCATCGTCGCCAACCAACCGACGCACTTCGCCGGCTGCCTGGACATCAACGCCTCGGAGAAGGCGGCCCGGTTCGTGCGGACCTGCGACTGCTTCAACATCCCCATCGTGATGCTTGTCGACGTTCCGGGCTTCCTGCCCGGCACCGGCCAGGAATACAACGGCATCATCCGCCGCGGCGCCAAGCTGCTCTACGCCTACGGCGAGGCCACCGTGCCGAAGATCACCGTGATCACCCGCAAGGCGTATGGCGGCGCGTACTGCGTCATGGGCTCCAAGGACATGGGCTGCGACGTCAACCTGGCCTGGCCCACCGCCCAGATCGCGGTGATGGGCGCCTCCGGGGCAGTTGGCTTCGTCTACCGGCAGAAGCTCAAGGAGGCGGCCCAGGCGGGCGAGGATGTCGAGGCGCTTCGCCTGCAGCTGCAGCAGGAGTACGAGGACACACTGGTCAACCCGTACATCGCGGCCGAGCGCGGATACGTCGACGCGGTGATCCCGCCATCCCACACCCGTGGGTACATCGGTACGGCGCTGCGGTTGCTGGAACGCAAGATCGCGCAGTTGCCCCCCAAGAAGCATGGGAACATTCCGCTGTGACCGATCTCAGCGAACCGAGCGAAAGCGCCGCGGCGCCACAGCCGCATGACCCGCACATCCAGATCCTCAAGGGTGAGCCGACTGTCGAGGAACTCGGTGCGCTGATCGCCGTCCTCGGCACGATCGGCGGCGGGACCGCGCCGCCCCCGCCCGAGCCCGCCCGCTGGGGGCTGCCGGTAGACAAGCTGCGCTATCCCGTCTACAGCTGGCAACGCATCACCCTGCAGGAAATGGTGCACATGCGTCGATGACCCGGCTGGTGCTTGGGTCGGCCTCCTCCGGTCGACTCACCGTGCTCCGCCAGGCCGGCGTGGACCCGCTGGTGTTGGTGTCCGGCGTCGACGAAGACGAACTGATCGCCGCGCTGGGGTCGGACACTGCGCCCGATGAGGTGGTGCGCGCCCTGGCCCGCGCAAAGGCCGAACAGGTGACGGCCACGCTGATCGAACGTGGCTCCGATGTCACCACCGATTGCGTTGTGCTGGGCTGTGACTCGATGCTGTACCTGGACGGCGGCCTGTGTGGCAAGCCCGGCTCGATCGATGCGGCGCGGCAGCAATGGCAGTCGATGGCCGGCCGGTCCGGCAACCTGCACACCGGGCACTGTCTGATCCGGGTCCGCGACCACCGCGTCGAGCACCTGGCCGCGCAAACGTCGATCACCACGGTCCGTTTCGGCCAGCCGTCGCACTATGATCTCGAGGCGTATCTGGCCAGCGGCGAACCGCTGGGCGTCGCGGGGGCGTTCACCCTGGACGGTCTCGGCGGCTGGTTCGTCGACGGTGTGGACGGTGACCCGTCGACGGTGATTGGGGTGAGCCTGCCGCTGCTGCGCGCATTGTTGGCCGGCTGCGGGCTGTCGGTGGCGGCCTTATGGGCCGGCAACGGTGTATCGGCATGATGGAAAGGCGCCGAACGTGAGGCTTATGCAGCAATATCGTCGCGATCAGGTACCGCAGGCTCACGCTCGACGCCCCGCGGCGCCACGCAAAGCCACGCGAAAGTGAGTGAAGTGATCACCTGGGCCGAATTCGCCGACGCCGCGCCACACATCGCGGAGATTTTTCAGCGACGGCACCGCGCCGCGGGCAATCTGTGCATGCTAGCCACCCTGCGGTCGGACGGATTTCCGCGGATCAGCCCGATGGAGCCACGCATCTTCGAAGACCAGCTCTGGATCTCCGGCATGCCGGACACCACCAAATACCGTGACCTGCAACGAGACCCGCGCTTGTGTCTGCACACCGCGACCGTTGACACCGCGGTATCCGAAGGTGACGCGAAGCTGTGGGGCCGGGCGTATGTGGTCCCCTACGACGAGTTGCACCGACGCTTCGCCGCGGCGCTGTTCGACGAGATCGGGCTCGATCTGCGCGAGCAGGAGTTCGACCTCATCGGCGTCGACATCACCGGCGCGTCAGCGGTCGAAGTGCACGACGACCACCTCGACATCACGGTCTGGAAGCCAGGACAGCCGGAGCGGGTGGTGCGCAAGCACTGAGTAGGCTTTAGGCGTGCCGCTACCCCCAGATCCAAGTCCCACTCTCTCGGGCTACGCCCACCCCGAACGGCTCGTTACGGCCGACTGGTTGTCCGCCCATATCGGAGCGCCCGGCCTGGCCATCGTCGAGTCGGACGAGGACGTGCTGCTCTACGACGTCGGTCACATCCCGGGAGCCGTCAAGATCGACTGGCACACCGACCTGAACGACCCACGCGTGCGCGACTACATCGACGGCGAACAGTTCGCCGCACTGATGGACAGCAAAGGCATTTCCCGCGACGACACCGTGGTGATCTACGGCGACAAGAGCAACTGGTGGGCGGCCTATGCGCTCTGGGTGTTCACCCTGTTCGGGCACCCCGACGTCCGCTTGCTCAACGGCGGACGGGACCTGTGGCTCTCCGAGCGTCGCGACACCACTCTCGACGTCCCGACCAAGACCTCTACCGGTTACCCCGTCGTGGAACGCAACGACGCACCCATCCGGGCGTTCAAGGACGACGTGCTCGCGTCGCTGGGCAGTCAGCCGCTGATCGACGTGCGCTCGCCCGACGAGTACACCGGCAAACGCACCCACATGCCCGACTACCCCGAGGAGGGGGCGCTGCGCGGCGGCCACATCCCCACCGCACGGTCCATCCCGTGGGGCAAGGCCGCCGACGAGAACGGCCGGTTCCGCAGCCGCGAAGAGTTGGAACAGCTCTACGACTTCGTCAAGCCGGACGACAAGACCATCGTTTACTGCCGCATCGGCGAGCGGTCCAGCCACACCTGGTTCGTGCTCACCCACCTGCTGGGCAAGCCGGGAGTGCGCAACTACGACGGCTCGTGGACGGAGTGGGGCAACACCGTGCGGGTGCCGATTGTCGCCGGTGTTGAGCCAGGTGAAGTACCAGGGCGATGAACCGATGAGCATGCCCGCGCCGCTGGCCGAGGTGGTGTCCGACTTCGCCGAGGTCCAGGGCCAGGACAAGCTGCAGCTCTTGCTGGAGTTCGCCAACGACCTTCCGGCGCTGCCGCCCGACTTGGCCGAGGCCGCCATGGAACCGGTGCCGGAATGCCAGTCACCGCTTTTCCTGCACGTCGACGCCAGCGATCCCGACCGGGTGCGGCTGCACTTCAGCGCGCCGGCCGAGGCGCCGACCACCCGCGGGTTCGCCTCGATCCTGGCGGCAGGACTGGACCAGCAACCGGCCGCGGCGATTCTGGCAGTGCCCGAGGATTTCTACACGGAGTTGGGCCTGGGAGCGTTGATCAGCCCCTTACGGTTGCGCGGCATGTCGGCCATGCTGGCGCGAATCAAGCGTCGCCTGCGCGAAGGCGCCTAAGGGGGAACCGCCTGACCGGGCCGACGGCGTGGCGCATAAACTTCCCCCGACAGACTTGTAAGAAATTCTCTTAAAGACGATGACGTCCGGCCATACAGGAGGCGCAGGTGCCCAACTCGAGGATCTCGAAGGTTCTCGTCGCTAATCGCGGTGAGATTGCAGTGCGGGTGATCCGGGCCGCGCGGGACGCGGGGCTGGCCAGCGTGGCCGTGTATGCCGAGCCCGACGCCGACGCGCCACACGTGCGGCTCGCCGATGAGGCGTTCGCGCTGGGCGGCCAGACGTCGGCCGAGTCCTACCTGGACTTCGAGAAGCTGCTCGACGCGGCCGCCAAGTCCGGCGCTAACGCCGTCCACCCCGGTTACGGCTTCCTGTCGGAGAACGCCGATTTCGCGCAGGCGGTGCTCGATGCCGGGCTGATCTGGATCGGGCCCAGCCCGCAGTCCATCCGCGACCTGGGTGACAAGGTCACCGCCCGTCACATCGCCGCGCGGGCGCAGGCCCCGCTGGTGCCGGGCACACCCGATCCAGTGAAGGACGCCGACGAGGTGGTCGCGTTCGCCAAGGAATATGGCGTGCCTATCGCGATCAAGGCGGCGTTCGGTGGCGGCGGCCGCGGCATGAAGGTGGCCCGCACGCTCGAGGAGATCCCCGAGCTGTTCGAGTCGGCCACCCGGGAGGCCGTCGCCGCTTTCGGCCGCGGCGAGTGCTTCGTCGAGCGCTACCTGGACAAGCCGCGTCACGTCGAAGCCCAGGTGATCGCCGACCAGCACGGCAACGTCGTGGTTGCCGGAACCCGCGACTGCTCGCTGCAGCGCCGCTTCCAAAAGCTCGTCGAGGAGGCGCCGGCACCGTTTTTGACCGACGCTCAGCGCAAAGAGATCCACGAGTCGGCCAAGCGGATCTGCAAAGAGGCCCATTACTACGGCGCCGGCACCGTCGAATACCTGGTCGGCCAGGACGGGCTCATCTCGTTCCTGGAGGTCAATACCCGGCTGCAGGTGGAGCACCCCGTCACCGAGGAGACGGCTGGGATAGACCTGGTGTTGCAGCAGTTCAAAATCGCCAACGGCGAGAAGCTGGACATCACGGAGGACCCGACGCCGCGCGGGCACGCCATCGAGTTCCGCATCAACGGCGAGGACGCCGGCCGCGGCTTCCTGCCCGCGCCCGGCCCGGTGACCAAGTTCACGCCACCCAGCGGGCCGGGCGTGCGGTTGGACTCCGGTGTCGAGACCGGCTCGGTGATCGGTGGGCAGTTCGACTCGATGCTGGCCAAGCTGATCGTCTACGGCGCCGACCGCACCGAGGCACTCGCCCGGGCGCGCCGCGCGCTGGACGAGTTCCAGGTCGAGGGCCTGGCCACCGTCATTCCGTTCCACCGCGCGGTGGTCTCGGATCCGGCGTTCATCGGCGACGATGACGGGTTCAGCGTGCACACCCGCTGGATCGAGACCGAGTGGGACAACACCGTCGAACCGTTCACCGGTGGCGAGCCCATCGACGAAGAGGAATCCCGCCCACGGCAGACCGTCGTCGTCGAGGTCAACGGCCGACGGCTCGAGGTCTCGCTGCCCGGCGACCTGGCGTTGTCCACCGGTGCGCCCGACGCGGTCGGTGTGGTGCGGCGCAAGCCCAAGCCGCGCAAGCGCGGTGCGCATTCGGGAGCGACCGCCTCGGGTGACGCGGTGACCGCTCCGATGCAGGGAACCGTCGTTAAGGTCGCCGTCGAGGAAGGTCAGCAGGTTTCCACCGGTGACCTGGTGGTGGTTCTTGAGGCGATGAAGATGGAGAACCCAGTCACCGCGCACAAGGACGGCACCATCACCGGCCTGGCCGTCGAGCCCGGCGCCGCTATTACGCAGGGCACGGTGCTCGCCGAAATCAAGTGACCCTGAACTCAAACCTGGCGCCCCTTGCCCGCCGAGGGTAGGGTTCGTGACAGGTTGAGTTCACAGCCACCTGGAAATTACGTCCTGTACGTGCGTCAGGGTCGCGGGTGAATTCCCTCCGCAGGTCTTTCCGGATCGCCATTCAAACACGGCTTTTCGCACACTCGATGTGATCCGCAGCTCGAATGATCGTCGACTGATGGGATTCACAATGTCTGTGACACAGCCATGGGCCAAAGCCCCACCCCCGGAATTCAAAGCCCGCTGGGCAGCTGCAAACGGTGTCGTGGCCGCCGAAGGCGAGCTTGACGCCGCCAACGCCGACCAATTCGCTGAGTACGTCGCCCGCTGCGTCAAGGATCAGCGCTGGCTGACCCTAGACCTGACCGGCGTGACCTTCATTGGCACCGCAGGATTTTCGGCATTGCACCGGATCAATGTGGCCTGCTCGGCAGCCGACGTGCGCTGGGCGATGCGGCCCAGCCGCGCCGTCGCGCGACTGCTGCGCCTCTGCGACCCGGACGGCGTGCTGCCGGTCGCGGAATCGGCAACAGCGCCCGATCCCGACGAAGCAGCGTCACTCCAGCTGGTCCCGAAGTCGGGCTAGCGACTTCGCCAGCAGCCGGGAAACGTGCATCTGCGAGATGCCCACCCGCTCGGCGATCTGCGTCTGGGTCATCGACTCGAAGAACCTGAGTACCAACACCATTCGCTCCCGTTCCGGGAGCGCCTCGAGCAACGGACGTAGCGCCTCGCGGTTCTCGATACGGTCCAGTCCCGCGTCAACGTCACCAAGGGTGTCGGCAATGGCGCGGGCGTCGTCGTCTTCGTTGCCACCGCCGCTGTCGATGGACAGGGTGTTGTAGGAACTACCCGCGACCAGACCCTCGACCACTTCGGCCCGGTCCATGCCCAGCTCCGCGGCGAGTTCGGTCGCCGTGGGCGCCCGGCCCAACCGCTGCGACAACTCCGCTGTCGCGGTGCCCAGCCGCAGGTGCAGCTCCTTGAGCCGCCGGGGAACCTTGACCGACCAGCTGTTGTCGCGGAAGTGGCGCCGAACCTCACCCATGATGGTGGGCACCGCGAAAGAGACGAAGTCCGAACCGGTCTCGACGTCGAAGCGGACGACGGCATTAACCAATCCCACCCGCGCGACCTGAATGAGGTCGTCGCGCGGTTCGCCGCGACCCTCGAATCGGCGCGCGATGTGATCCGCGAGCGGCAGGCACCGTTCGACGATCTTGTCTTGGTGCCGCTGAAATTCCGGCGAGCCGGCAGCGAAAGCTGTCAGCTCACGGAACATCTCCGGGACATCGGCGTATTCATTAGGTCGCGTGTTGGAACCGCCGGCAGTTTGCTCAGTCAACTGGCCGTCACTTACTGGGGGCCGCCCGTCGCGCTGTCAACGAGATGCCGAAGACACTTCCCGTTGCATCAGGCTGGCGGCCGTCGTGGAAGGTCTGGACGTCATCGGCCAGGGAGGTCAGGACATGCCAACTGAAGCTGCCCGGCGCCACGACATCGTGTGTGTCGCAGGCGGCGGAGGCTTCGACCACGAGTTCGTCCTCTCGCGGGTCGACCACCAGGGTCAGTTTGGCGCCGGGGGTGGCGGAGCGGATCAGGCGAGTGCACACCTCGTCGACCGCCAGCCGCAGATCCGCAACGGCGTCGAAGTCCAGGTCTTCGAAGGTGCCGATGGCACCGACCAGGGTGCGCAGCATCGCCAGGTTTTCCAGGCGTGCAGCGACAGTCAATTCGACGGCGCGGTATCCGCGTTGGCGCCCGTCAGTGCGCTGATCCGCATCGGTCATGTGGCCTCCCGGCAATATTCGACCGACGCCACCCCTGGCCTGGGTCCGGTCCGCGGAGCCGGCTTGTGCTCCGCTCTGGACCACGGGGTCGAGCCGGTTGGTCATGATCGCCACCGGGTATTCAACCAGCTGTCGGCCAGGCGGACGTAACCGACACAGCCCGGGCGGGCCGCATCGCGCCGCTCGCCGTGAGCGCCGGGGTGATTTCGGTCGTGATCCTCGTGGTTGCAGTAAGTGTCTATGTGGTTGCTGTCGTGCTTTCGTCCCCCATGATGGGGTAACCACGCTGACGGAAGACTGCCGGTACTCATCATGGTGTACACCTGATTCCCATCGCCGGAGAGCGTAAAACCCAGAATTGCTCACATTTCCGACGGGGGCGCGCAGCTGCCGCAGCGCGTTGGCGGCTCCCTCAGCTGGCGAGTCGTTGCCGCCGCACTTCGGGGTGCTCGGCGTACCAGCGGTCGGCGATCCGGCGAATCCGCCGGTGTTCGATGGCGAGCCATACCAGACCGCAGACGGTGAGGACGACGGCGATCATGCCGGCCGTCATCCCCTCGGAGTAGTGGCCGCTGCCGAAGGCGGCCAGGGACGCCACGCCCCCGATCACCCCGGCCACGACCAAGAGGTAACCGGGCCAGTGCAGGACGTCGATAAGCGATTCGCCGGCAAGTGGCCGCGTCGTCCGCAAATGGTCGACGGGGTCACGAAAGGTGTCCCCCATGGCTCCTCCTGTAGTTCGCTGCGCGTCTGCCATTACCAGGCATTACCACCAACGGTAGAACTCCAGGCACCTCTTAGGGAGAGCCAGATCACATTTGTTTAGAGGGCGAGTACCGGTCCGGAAACCGGCGCGACACCGAGTGAAAGCGTCAACGCCATCAGGGTCAGCAGGAACCAACCGGCTCCATGCCAGGCCCACCAGACGCCGTGCTCGCGCCATACCCGGTAGGTCCGCAGAAATGCCCAGATTCCGGCGGCCAGCAGAATCAACGGCCCGACCACAGCCAGGGTGGCACGCTCTGGCACGCCACACGCAACCGTGTCGACACTCACCCCGGGGCAAGTGCTCACCCATAGCGCGGCCAGGACCAGAAACCCCACCCCAGCAGCGGCGGCGAGCACGGCGAACCGGACCGCGGCATGCACCTCGCTGTCCGCCTGCCCCAGGCGATCGCCACGCAATCCTTCATGCGCCTTCTGCATCGGAGCACCTCAATAATTCCTGCGCCCAACAACTGAAGGTTGCAATACCCGCTGATCAGGCACGACAAACGCATGCGGCACAGCTCACAACCGCGGACGGCGCAGGCACCGGCGCCGGGGAGATTGCTCCGTTGTACCGAAGCGCTTATTCGCCGTAGGTACTATCTCTGCTTATGGCGACAGCCAGGAGGCGGTTATCCCCCGAGGATCGACGCGCTGAACTCCTCGCGCTGGGGGCGGAAGTCTTCGGCAAACGACCCTACGACGAAGTGCGGATCGACGAGATCGCCGAGCGCGCCGGGGTGTCGCGTGCCCTGATGTATCACTATTTCCCGGACAAGCGTGCGTTCTTCGCCGCTGTCGTCAAGGACGAGGCGGACCGGCTGTACGCCGCGACCAATACCCAGCCGGCCCCGGGCATGACGATGTTCGAGGAAATCCGGACCGGCGTGCTGGCCTACATGGCCTACCACGAACAGAACCCGGAGGCGGCGTGGGCGGCCTACGTCGGGCTCGGCCGGTCCGACCCGGTCCTGCTGGGCATCGATGACGAAGCCAAGAACCGCCAGATGGAACACGTGATGACGCGCATCGGCGAGGTCGTCGGCGGCATCCCCGGGCAGGCCGCCCTGGAACCGGAAGTGGAGCGCGACCTACGCGTGATCCTGCACGGCTGGCTGGCTTTCACCTTCGAGATCTGCCGCCAGCGGATCATGGACCAAAGCCTGGAAGCCGACCGGCTCGCCGACGCGTGCGCGCACACGCTGCTCGACGCGATAGCCCGGGTGCCGGAGATCCCGCCGCAGCTGGCCGAGGCGATGGCGACCGCCCGTTTCAAGCCGCAGGTTTGACGGAAACGTTTTTGTCAGTGCCTCTTGGCACGATGGCTAGGTGAGCACTTCCCCGCCTGGAGCCCTGTCCCGATTCAGCGCCGTCACCCGCGACTGGTTCACCAGCACCTTCGCGTCGCCGACGGCCGCACAGGACGCCGCGTGGACGGCCATCGCAAACGGCGACAACACGCTGGTCATCGCGCCTACCGGTTCGGGTAAGACGCTGGCGGCGTTCTTGTGGGCGCTGGACAGCCTGGCCAGCGCAGCTGAGCGGCCAGCCGGCACCCGGGTGCTCTACGTCTCCCCGCTCAAGGCGCTCGCGGTGGACGTTGAGCGGAACCTGCGCACACCGCTGACGGGGCTGACCCGGCTCGCCGAGGCCCGCGGTCTGGCCCCGCCCGCCATCAGCGTGGGCGTCCGGTCCGGCGACACCCCACCCGCCGAGCGCCGTCAGCTCATCACCCGGCCGCCGGACGTGTTGATCACCACTCCTGAGTCCCTGTTCTTGATGCTGACCTCCGCCGCTCGCGAGACCCTGGCCGGCGTGCAGACCGTGATCGTGGACGAGATCCACGCCATCGCCGCCACCAAGCGCGGTGCGCATCTGGCGCTGTCGCTGGAACGCCTGGACGAGTTGCGCGACGGCCGCCCGGCGCAGCGCATCGGACTGTCGGCCACGGTACGTCCGGCCGAAGAACTGGCCCGGTTCCTGTCCGGTCACTCGCCAACCACGATCGTCGCTCCACCGTCGGCCAAGACCGTCGAGCTGTCCGTCCAGGTGCCGGTGCCGGACATGGCCAACCTGGCCAACAACTCCATCTGGCCCGACGTCGAGGCGCGGCTCGTCGACCTGATCGAGTCGCACAACTCCACCATCGTCTTCGCCAACTCGCGGCGGCTGGCCGAGCGGTTGACCGCGCGGCTCAATGAGATTCACGCCGAACGCTCCGGCGTCGAACTCCCGACCGGGGGCAACGCCGAGGTGGCCGGTGGGGCGCCGGCGTACGTGATGGCCAGCGGACAAAGCTTCGGTGCGCCCACTGTGCTGGCCCGCGCCCACCACGGGTCGGTCAGCAAGGAACAGCGCGCCATCGTCGAAGAAGATCTGAAAAGCGGCCAACTCAAGGCCGTGGTCGCCACGTCCAGCCTCGAGCTCGGTATCGACATGGGCGCGGTCGATCTGGTGATCCAGGTCGAGGCACCACCGTCGGTGGCCAGCGGATTGCAGCGGATCGGCCGTGCCGGCCATCAGGTCGGGGAAGTGTCGCGGGGTGTGCTGTTCCCCAAGCACCGCACCGATCTGCTGGGCTGCGCCGTCAGCGTGCAGCGCATGCTGACCGGCCAGATCGAGACCATGAAGGTGCCCGCCAACCCGCTCGACATTCTGGCTCAACACACCGTGGCCGCGGCCGCCCTCGAGCCGATCGACGCCGACCGGTGGTTCGACACCGTACGCCGCAGCGCGCCCTTCGCGACGCTGCCGCGCAGCGTGTTCGAGGCCACCCTGGATTTGCTGTCGGGCAAGTACCCGTCGACGGAATTCGCCGAGCTGCGGCCCCGCCTGGTCTATGACCGCGACAATGGCACGCTGACCGCCCGTCCCGGGGCACAGCGGCTGGCCGTCACCTCCGGCGGCGCCATCCCGGACCGGGGGCTGTTCACCGTCTACCTGGCCACCGATTCCGAGAAGCCCTCGCGGGTCGGCGAACTGGACGAGGAGATGGTCTACGAATCCCGCCCGGGTGACGTCATCTCGCTGGGCGCCACGAGTTGGCGCATCGTCGAGATCACCCACGACCGGGTGCTGGTGATCCCCGCCCCCGGTCAGCCGGCGCGGCTGCCGTTCTGGCGCGGCGACGACGTGGGCCGCCCGGCCGAACTCGGCGCCGCCCTGGGCGCACTCACCGGCGAGTTGGCGTCGATGGACCGGGATGCATTCGGAAAGCGTTGCGCCAGTTGGGGCTTCGACGACTATGCGACGGACAACCTGTGGACGCTGCTGGATGAGCAGCGCGACGCCACCCGGGTGGTGCCCACCGACAGCACGCTGTTGGTCGAGCGGTTCCGCGACGAGCTGGGCGACTGGCGGGTCATCCTGCACTCACCCTATGGCCTGCAGGTGCACGGACCGCTCGCCCTGGCGGTCGGCCGGCGGCTGCGCGAACGCTACGGCCTCGACGAGAAGCCGACCGCATCCGACGACGGCATTGTGGTGCGGCTGCCCGACACCGGATTTTCCACCGGCGAGGACAACCCACCCGGGGCCGAACTGTTCGTCTTCGACCCCGACGAGATCGACCCGATCGTCACGGCGGAAGTCGGCGAATCGGCCCTGTTCGCGTCGCGGTTCCGGGAGTCGGCGGCGCGCGCGCTGCTGCTGCCCCGCCGCCATCCCGGCAAGCGGTCACCGCTGTGGCATCAGCGGCAGCGCGCCGCCCAGCTGTTGGAGGTGGCGCGCAAGTACCCCGACTTTCCGATCGTGCTGGAAACGATCCGCGAATGCCTGCAGGACGTCTACGACGTCCCCACCCTGACCCGGCTGATGGCGCAGATCGCCCAGCGCAAGGTGCGGGTCGCCGAAGCCGAGACCGCCCGGCCGTCCCCATTCGCGGCCTCATTGCTGTTCGGCTACGTCGGGGCTTTCATGTACGAGGGCGACGTCCCGCTGGCCGAGCGCCGCGCTGCGGCCCTCTCCCTGGACAGCACCTTGCTGGCGGAGCTGCTCGGCCGCGTCGAGCTGCGCGAACTGCTCGACCCAGACGTCATCGCCGGCACCGGCCGCCAGTTGCAGCACCTCTCGGAAGACCGGGCGGCCCGCGATGCCGAGGGCGTCGCGGATCTGCTGCGGTTGCTGGGCCCGTTGACCGAGGAGGAGGTGAGTGCCCGCGCGACTGCGACAGATGTGGGCGGCTGGCTGGAAGGGTTGCGCGCCGCCCGCCGGGCCTTGACCGTGTCGTTCGCCGGGCGCAGCTGGTGGGTTGCCGTCGAGGACATCGGCCGGCTGCGCGACGGCGTGGGCGCGGCGGTGCCGGTCGGGCTGCCGATCGCCTTCACCGAGGCGGTGGCCGATCCACTGGGCGAGCTGCTGGGTCGCTATGCCCGCACGCACACGCCGTTCACCACCGCTGAGGCGGCCGCCAGGTTCGGTTTGGGATTGCGGGTGACCGCTGACGTGCTGGGCCGGCTGGCGAGCGACGGGCGGTTGGTGCGCGGTGAGTTCGTCGCCACCTCGCCCGGTACCGGGGCCGAGCAGTGGTGCGACGCCGACGTCCTGCGGATTCTGCGGCGACGCTCCCTGGCGGCGCTGCGGGCGCAGGTCGAACCCGTCAGCACGGCGGCCTACGGCCGGTTCCTGCCGGCCTGGCATCAGCTGGGGGATTCCTCCCGCGCTTCCGGCCTGGACGGCCTGGCCTCGGTGATCGATCAGCTCGCCGGCGTCCGGATACCGGCCTCGGCGCTGGAACCCCTCGTGCTGGCCCCGCGCGTACGCGACTACTCCCCCGCGATGCTCGACGAGTTACTCGCCACCGGGGAGGTCACTTGGTCGGGCGCCGGGTCGATCTCGGGCAGCGACGGCTGGATTGCGTTCCACCACGCCGACTCCGTCACCATGACGCTGGCCCCGCCCGCCGAGATCGACTTCACCGATGCCCACCGGTCGATCCTGGACAGCCTGTCCGGGGGTGGCGCGTACTTCTTCCGTCAACTCTCCCAGGGCGGGCACGCCGAGTCCGAGCTCAAAGCCGCGCTGTGGGAGCTGGTTTGGGCCGGCTGGGTCACCGGGGACACGTTCGCGCCGGTTCGCGCGCTGCTCGGAGGTGGGTCCGGCGCCCGTAAGCGTTCGGCGCCGGCGCACCGCACCCATCGCCCGCCGCGGCTGAGCCGGTACAGCGTCGCGCATGCCCAGGCGCGCGCTTCGGACCCGACGGTCGCGGGCCGGTGGTCGGCGCTGCCGGCGGGCGAGCCGGACTCGACCCTGCGCGCGCACTTCCAGGCCGAGTTGCTGCTGAACCGCCACGGTGTGCTGACCAAAGGCGCAGTCGCCGCCGAGGGAGTGCCCGGCGGGTTCGCCACGCTGTACAAGGTGCTAAGCGCATTAGAGGACGCCGGCCGATGCCAGCGTGGGTACTTCGTCGAGTCGCTGGGCGGCGCACAGTTCGCGGTCGCTTCCACCGTCGACCGGCTGCGCAGCTACCTCGACGGTGTCGACCCGCAGCGCCCGGAGTACCACGCGCTGGTGCTGGCCGCCGCCGACCCGGCCAACCCGTATGGCGCGGCGCTGCCCTGGCCCACCGCCGAGGCCGAGGGCGCCAATGTCGGCGCCCGGCCGGGCCGCAAAGCCGGGGCACTGGTGGTGCTGGTGGACGGCGAGCTGGCCTGGTTTTTAGAGCGCGGCGGGCGCTCGATGCTGACGTTCACCGACGACGCCGACGCCAGTCACGCGGCGGCCGTCGCGCTGGCCGAACTGGTCACCGCCCGGCGGGTCGCCTCGATCCTGGTCGAACGGGTCGACGGCGTGTCCGTGCTGCAGCCCGGTGGCCCCGACACCGTCGTCACGGCGCTGGCCGATGCCGGGTTCGCCCGCACCCCGCGCGGATTGCGACTGAGGTAGGCATGCCCGAAGGCGACACCGTGTGGCACACCGCGGCCACACTGCGCGAACACCTGGTGGGGCGCACGCTGACGCGCTGCGACGTCCGGGTGCCGCGGTATGCGACCGTCGACCTCACCGGGCACACGGTGGACGAGGTGCTCAGTAGAGGCAAGCACCTGTTCATCCGCGTCGGCTGGGCCAGCATTCATTCGCACCTGAAGATGGACGGCAGTTGGCGCGTCGGTGATCACCGGGTGCGGGTTGACCATCGGGCGCGAATGATCCTGGAAGCCGGTGACATTCGCGCGGTGGGGGTCGACCTGGGGGTGCTGGAGATCCTCGACCGCGAGGACGACGTCGCCGCTGTCGCCTACCTCGGGCCGGACCTGTTGGGGCCGGACTGGGATCCGAAGCTGGCGGCGACCAACCTGATTGCCGACCCGGATCGGCCCATCGCCGAGGCACTGCTCGACCAGCGCGTCATGGCCGGGGTCGGCAACGTCTTCGCCAACGAACTCTGCTTCGTCAGCGGGCATCTGCCCACCGCGCCGGTCCGCGACATCGCCGACCCGCTGCGACTGGTCACCCGGGCTCGGGACATGTTGTGGGCCAACCGGATGCGCTGGCATCGCTGCACCACCGGCGATACCCGAGCCGGCCGGCAGGTGTGGGTCTACGGGCGGGCGGGGCAGCGTTGCCGACGGTGCGGGACGCCCATCGCTCGCTGGGAACCGCCGGGCGGCACCACCGAACGGGTGCAGTACTGGTGCCCCGTCTGCCAGCGCTGAAGCCGGATCAGTCGCGGCCGTGGCTCAAGAAGAACTCGGCGATGACTTCCGATCCGTCGAACGCGCGCGTGGTCGACCCGATCACCGCTTTGGGCAGGTACTGCTTGCCGCCGGGCCAGGTGTGCCCGCCCTTTTCGATCCGGTAGTGCACGACTTCGGTGTTGTCGGCGCAGGCCCGCGAGTCGAATCGGCGCACGACGGTGCCGTCGCCGACGTTGGGCAACTCCTGGGACGACGGGTCGCCCTGGCAGCGGTCCACGGCCCGCCACCGGTCGAGCATGCTGTTCACCGAGATGGCGTGGCTGATGCCGCCGCGGCCGCGGACCGCGCCGCCGTTGTACGGGACCACCGAGTCGCCGGTGCCGTGCGCGTCGAGGACCGACACCGGGCGCGACGGGTTGCACGGCACGCCGATGCCCAGCGTGCCCGAGACCGGCGCGATCGCAGCGAAGAGCTCGGCGTGGTCGCACGCAAGACGGTTGGACATGAAGCCGCCGTTGGACATTCCGGTCGCAAAGACGTGTCCGGCGGGGACGTTGTAGTCGCTGCGCAGCTTGTTCACCAGCGATACCAGGAAGCCCACGTCGTCGAGATGCTTGCGGTCGGCCGGCGCCGCACCGCGCCCGTCGGCCCAGCTCTTGTCATAACCGTCGGGATAGACCACCAGGAAACCGTTGGCGTCGGCGATGGAGTCGAAGTTGGACAGGCCGCGCTGCCCGGCGCCGGTGCCTCCGCCGCCGTGCAGGTTGAGCACCAGCCCCACCGGCGGGCCGGGCGGCAAGTGCACCAGGTAGGTACGGTTCAGGCCGCCGTAGGGCAGCATCCCCGCCTGGTCGCGGGCGCGCGCAGCCTGGACCTGGCGTTCGTTGCACCCGACCAGCACCACCGCAAGCACAGCCAGCGACAGCAATCGCAACCACGGCATGACGTCAAAAGTACCGATCGCCCGCGTTCACCCCGCCGAGGGCGGGCGCGGCATGAAGGTGCCCTTCAGCTCGAGGCCCATCGCCAGGTCCTCGTACTTCTGTTCCTTGCGCTTGCGCCAGCCGCTGCCCGCCGCGATCGGTGGCGCCATCAGCGGTGGAAGCATCGGGAAACCGGACCCTGCGTCTCCGGCGGGAAGCGGCGACACCGCGGACGCAAGCTGCACCGGCATGTGTGCGGCAGTCAGCACGCCCGTCGCCGCCGGCGGGGCCGACAGGCTGCCCATCGAGACCGCCACGCCCATCGCCGCCGTCGGCGCCTCGACGGCACCGAGCGCTCCGGCGGCGCTGGACAGGCTGGTGGCCGCGGACCCCAGTGCGGATTCCCCCTCCGACAGGCCCTCGGCAATATCGGGGGCGACGGCCTGCAACGCCTGGGCCGAGCTGCTCTGCGCCATGTAGCTGAGCAGGTTGATCGGGAAGCCCGACGAAACGAACTGGTTCGCGTAGGTGTTGGCCAACCCGAACCACCCCTGGTTCGGGTCGAACGTGACACCGATCGCCTGCAGAACCGAGTCGAATGGCGAGACCGGGGGCGGAACCGCGTCGGCGGGCGCCACGGCAGCGGCCGCGCCCACCGCGTTGGCCTGCGCCGCTGTCCCGGCGGGATCGGCGATCGAGGGCGGCGAAACGAACTGCGGCAAGGCGGTGGCCTGCGCCGAAGCCACCTGGTAGCGGTACATCGCCGCCGCGTTGTTGACCCACATCCGCTCGTACTGCGCTTCCGTTTCGGCGATCGCCGCCAGATTCCGGCCCAGTCCATTGGTGGCCAGCAGCTGTGCCAACTGCGTCCGGTTCGCGGCCACCTCCGCGGGCCGCACCATGGCTGCGACGGTGGTGCCGTATGCCGCCACCGCGGCCTGCATCGAAGAGGCCAGCTGATGACACTGCTGAGCAGTGGAGCGCATCCAGGTGAGGTAGGGCACCGCAGCGTCGATCATGGCCAGGGTCGAGGGCCCGTGCCAATCGCTGGCCAGTGCCGAGAGCACGGCGGTATAGCTTCCGGCCGCCTCTTCCAAGTCGGTGCCCAGCCGCTGCCACGCACCCGATGCCTCGATCAACGATTCCGCGCCGGGACCGGCGTGAATCAGCGCCGAGGTGACCTCGGGGGGCAGGCCGATGAAATCCATGCCATACACAATGTCAACTCAGGTAAATTTTCGCGAAACTTTGCGTTGACTATGAAGGGAAATACCTAGGAACATTGCGCGTCGGCGGGAAGCGGCGAGTGGGATCACGAGACGGCGTCGATCGCCGCCGACAGTCGTGGTTTGAACTCGCCGGGGATCGGCACATAGCCGGTGTCCGCCAATCCCTGCTGACCGGCGCCCGCGGCACTTTTCAGGAAGGCTTTCACGGCCGCGCCGACCTGCGCATCCGGGTATTTCGAGCAGACGATCTCATACGTGGCAAGCACGATCGGATAGGCGCCGGGCTGGTTCGGTCGGTAAAACGAGATGGTGTCGAAGGTCAAGTCATTGCCCGGCCGGATGAACCAGGCGGCCCCGATCGTCTTGCCCACCGATTCGGGGTCGATGCCGACAGGTTCCGGGCCTGCCGAGGTCACCACTTTGGCCACGTTCAGCCGTTGCGCGAGGGCAAAAGACCATTCCACGTAGGTGATCGACCCGTCTGTCTCCCCCACCGCCGCGGCGGCGCCCGCACTTCCCACCCTGCCCTCGCCGACCCCGCCGTTAAAGGTCCTGGCGGCACCCCGGCCCCAGGCTCCGCCCGCGGCAGTGTCGAGATAGCGCTGGAAGTTCTCCGACGTCCCGGACTCGTCGCTGCGGAAGACGACCCGAATCGACTTCGCGGGCAGGCTGCGACCCTGGTTCAGTGCCTGGATCGCGGGATCGTTCCAGTCGGTGATGGCGCCGTTGAAAATCCTGGCCGTCGTGGGCCCGTCGAGGTTCAGCGAATCCAGCCCGCCAACGTTGTAGGCAATCGCGATGGGCCCGAACACCATCGGTAGGTTCCACACCGGCGAGCCGCACCGCTGCTGGGCTCTGCCGTACTCGTCCTTTCCCAGCGGCGAGTCCGAACCTGCGAAATCTGTTCTTCCGGTTAAGAATTCATCGATGCCCGCACCCGAACCGTTGGCCGTGTAGTTGAGCGACCGCCCGGGACAGGCCTGCTCGAAGGCCCGGGCAAAACGCGTCATCGCGTTAGCCTGCGCAGTGGAACCGCTGGCCTTCAGCGTTGCTTTGCTGCCGCAGTCCGCGTTCGCCGCCGCGGCAGGGGTTGTTTTGCCGCCCTGAGCGGCGTTGTCGCCACCGGCGCACGCCGACACCGTCAACGGACCGACAACGATCGCGATGAGCGCGCCCGCGAATCGGCGGAGCTTGAGATTCACGAGGCATGCTAACAAGTTTCGCGCACCGCGATTTGTTCTCGACCGTGGCCGCCGCCATCCGGACGCGATCATTTCAGCCGCAGTTTCCGTCCGGTTCACGGCCCGGACAGCCGGCGCGGTCAACGTCACGCGAAACAGGGATGTCGCCCATCGGGGATTGTTGCGTGCGATGATCGCTATGTAAGCAGCGTGTTACTTCAGTCGTGAGGAGGTGCCAGCGATGGCTGCCAGCAACCCGCGTTCGCCCTTCCTCCTGCGATCGTTCATAGCCGCTCCCGCCGTCGCCGCGGCGCTCACCCTGACGGGAATGGTGACGGACTCGGCCGCCCGCGCCGACGGGATCGACAGTCAGTTCCTCGGCGCCCTGCAGGCGCACAACATCAACTTTGGCACGCCGCAGGCCGCGATCCTGGCGGCTCATCAGGTTTGCGACGAGTTGGACAACGGTAGGCAGAAGGCCGACGTCGCCAACGAAGTGACGGGCAGCAGCAACCTCGATGGCTATCACGCCGGGTATTTCGTCGGAGTGAGCATCGCCGCCTACTGCCCGCGGCATCACACGACGAACTAGCCAACATTTACTGGGACGTAACGCTCGGGCGTCGTTCACCCCATACACTTTCGATACGCAAATCACGGGTGGTAATGGGTGATCAGAAAAGTGTTGTCCGCGGCGGCGATCGCGCTCGCCGCCGCGATGGCGACCGCGAATCCGGCCGGCGCCGATCCGAGTGTGTACGGCGGCCTCAGTTGCGGATGCGAAAGCGGCGAAAACATGTTCCCCAGCCGGGGCACCATGCGTGAGCAAATCGATACCGGTATCGAGAACGGTCTGAGCGACCTACTGGGCGACGACAGTTAGTTCGCCGCGCCCCCTCTTACCGGACCCGCTCAGCTAAGCGAGCGGCGAACTAGTTCTCGTCGGCTGATGAACTCGCGGCGTGACCCGGTGACCGGGTCGTCGAAATCGATCCGCTGCGCCAGCAGTTGCAGCGGCGTGCTGAAATCGTCGTCAGCTACGGCAATGATGCTGGGATACAACGGGTCTCCCAGGATCGGCACACCCAGCGAGGCCATGTGCACCCGCAGCTGGTGGGTGCGGCCGGTCCGCGGGGTCAGCCGGTACAAGCCGTCCGGCGAGAGCAGCTCGATGTGCGTCTCGGCGTTCGGCACTCCCGGCTCGACGACGGCCTGTAACTGCCCGCGACGCTTGATGATCCGGTTGCGCACTAACCGCGGCAGCGAAAGTCGCGGGTCGACCGCAGCGCGGGCCAGATACGTCTTGCGCACCTCGCCGCGCGCGAAAAGTGTTTGGTACTTACCCCTTAGCTCGCGGCGGGTGGTGAACAGCAGCACCCCGGCGGTCAGCCGGTCCAGCCGGTGGGCCGGGCTGAGTTCCGGTAGTCCCAGCTCGCGCCGCAAGCGCACCAGCGCGGTCTGGGCCACATGGCGGCCCCGCGGCATGGTGGCCAGGAAGTGCGGTTTGTCGACGACCACGATGTCGTCGTCGCGGTGCAGCACCTCGATCGGAAACGGCACCGGCACCTCCTGCGGCAGGTCCCGGTAGAGATACACGCTCGCCCCGGCGGGCAGCACCGTCGTGTCGTCGACCACCGCGCCGTCGGCGTCGACGACCTCTCCGGCTATGACTTTCGCCCGCACCGCCGCGCCGAAGCGGGTAGTCAGCTCAGCCAATACCGCGCCGCCGTGCAGCCGGACCCGCGCCGGCCCCAGTCCGTCGCGAACCGGAAGCGGCGCAGGCCTCAATTGAGCGGCACCGGCTCGAGGATCTCGGCCCTCGCCTCGGGCGCGCTGGCGCGCAGCTCGTCGGCGGACACGTCGTCGGGCTGGGCTTGGGAAAGGACTTCGGCTTCCACCCGCGCCTTGTAGTTGGCGACCTCGCGGTCGACGTCGGCGGAGCTCCAGCCCAGCACGGGGGCGACCAGCTCGGCCACCTCGCGCGCACAGTCGACGCCGCGGTGCGAGTACTCGATCGAGATCCGCATGCGGCGCGCCAGAATGTCCTCGAGGTGCAGCGCCCCCTCCGCGGCGACCGCGTACAGGGCCTCCACCTTGAGGTAGCCGGGCGCCTCTTTGATCGGGCCAAGCAGGCTGGAATCCTTGGCCGCCAACGCCAGCACCTCGTCGATCAACGACCCGTAGCGGTCCAGCAGGTGCCGCACCCGGTAGGGGTGCAGGCCGCGCATCGCGCCGACGTTCTCGGTCTGGTTGATCAGGGCGAAGTAGCCGTCGGCACCCATCAGCGGCACCTTCTGGGTGATCGACGGCGCCACCCGGGCCGGGATGAACTCGGCCGCCGCGTCTACCGCGTCCGCCGCCATCACCCGGTAGGTGGTGTACTTGCCGCCGGCGATGGCGACCAGGCCGGCCGCCGGTACCGCGACCGCATGCTCGCGCGACAGCTTGGAGGTCTCCTCGCTCTCCCCGGCCAGCAACGGCCGCAGCCCGGCGTAAACCCCGTCTATGTCGGCGTGGGTGAGTGGGGTCGCGAGCACAGTGTTGACAGTGCCCAGGATGTAGTCGATGTCCGCCTTGGTCGCCGCCGGATGGGCCAGGTCAAGGTTCCAGTCGGTGTCGGTGGTGCCGATGATCCAGTGGCTGCCCCATGGGATGACGAACATCACGGACTTCTCGGTGCGCAGGATGATTGCGACGTCACTGACGATGCGGTCTCGGGGAACCACCACGTGCACGCCCTTGGAGGCGCGCACCTTGAACCGGCCGCGCTGCTTGGACAGCGCCTGGATCTCGTCGGTCCACACCCCCGTCGCGTTGATCACCACGTGGCCGCGGACCTCGGTGACCTCGCCGTCCTCGGAGTCGCGCACCCGCACGCCGGTGACCCGGTCCCCCTCCCGCAGCAACGCCACCACCTGCGTGGAGGAGCGCACCACCGCGCCGTAGTGGGCCGCGGTCCGCGCGACCGTCATGGTGTGCCGGGCGTCGTCGACGACGGTGTCGTAGTAGCGGATGCCGCCGATCAAGGAGCTGCGCTTGAGCCCCGGACTCAGCCGCAGCGCCCCGGCTCGTGTCATGTGTTTCTGCGCGGGGACCGACTTCGCGCCGCCCAGGCTGTCGTAGAGGAAGATGCCCGCGGCGATGTACGGGCGCTCCCACCAGCGCTTGGTCAACGGGAACAGGAACGGCATCGGCTTGACCAGGTGGGGCGCCAGGGTGGTCAGCGACAACTCGCGCTCGTAGAGGGCCTCGCGCACCAGGCCGAACTCGAGTTGTTCCAGGTAGCGCAGGCCACCGTGGAACATCTTCGAGGAGCGGCTCGATGTGCCGGAGGCGAAGTCGCGCGCCTCGACGAGCGCGACCTTCAGTCCGCGGGTGGCCGCATCCAGCGCACAACCGGAGCCCACCACACCGCCGCCGATGACGACCACGTCGAACTGTTCGGTACCGAGCCGCTGCCAGGCCGCCGCGCGCTGCTCAGGTCCCAGCGAAGCGGCAGGCTCGTTCTCGATCGGGTTGCTCACGACAACAGGCTCCTGTCGGTTACTCGTCGGTAAGCGGTGCTCAGCCAAGGCTAGTTGCTTCGCGGTCCGAGAGTCGGCCTTCGCTCTTTGAATTCGGCCTAATCCAGATCGTCATGTGCCATCAGGCGGCGGGCGGCCTCGGTGATGGACCCCGACAGCGACGGGTAGACGGCGAGCGTCTGGGCCAACTCGTTGACCGTGATGCGGTTGGTGACGGCCACCGCGATCGGCAGGATCAGCTCAGAGGCGATCGGGGCCACCACCACGCCGCCGATCACCACGCCGGTGGACTTGCGGCAGAAGATCTTTACGAAACCCTGCCGCAGCCCGGACATTTTGGCCCGGGCGTTGGTGTGTAGCGGCAGCATGATGGTGCGCGCGCTGAACGACCCGTCGTCGATGGCCGACTGCGGGACGCCGACGGCGGCGATCTCCGGCCGGGTGAACACCGTCGCGGCGACGGTGCGCAGCCGGATCGGGCTGACTCCCTCGCCAAGCGCGTGGTACATCGCGATGCGGCCCTGCATCGCGGCCACCGAGGCCAGCAGGAGCAGGCCGGTGCAGTCGCCCGCCGCGTAGATGCCCGGCACCGAGGTGCGCGAGACGCGGTCCACCTTCAGGTAGTCGCCCGGCGCGAGCTCGATGCCCACGCGTTCCAGCCCGAGTCCGCTGGTGTTGGGCACCGAGCCGATGGTCATCAGAGCGTGGCTGCCTTCGACGGTGCGCCCGTCGGTCATGGTGACCAGGACGCCGTCGTCGGTGCGTTTGACCGATTCGGCGCGCGCGTTTTTGAACAGCTGCACGCCGCGTTCGGCGAACGATTCTTCCAGCACTGCCGCCGCGTCGGCGTCCTCGTAGGGCAGCACCCGGTCCCGGCTGGCGGCGACACTGACCTGCACACCCAACTCGGTGTAGGCGTGGACGAATTCGGCGCCGGTGACGCCCGAGCCCACCACGATCAGATGCTCGGGCAGCTCTTTGAGGTCATAGAGCTGGCGCCAGGTGAGGATCCGCTCGCCGTCGGGCTGGGCCGAGGGCAGCACCCGCGGACTGGCGCCGGTGGCGATCAGCACGAAGTCGGCGTCGTACTCGGTGATGGTGCCGTCCGCGGCGGTCGCCTTGATGCGGTGCCCTGCCAGGCCGGGAGTCGGATCGATCAGCTCACCGCGTCCGGCGACCAGCTGGACGCCCACGTTACGCAGTTGGGTGGCGATGTCGTCGGACTGCTCGGCGGCGAGGCGCCGGACACGGGTATGGATCTGCGCCAGGTCGATTTTCGCGTCGTCAATGTCGATGTCGAAGCCCAGCCGTGGCGCGCGGCGCAGTTCGGTGCGCAACCAGGTCGAGGCGATGAACGTCTTGGACGGCACGCAGTCGTCGGTGACCGCCGCTCCGCCGATGCCGTCGGAGTCGATCACGGTGACTTGGACGTCGGGGCGGGCGTTGGCGGCCACCAGGGCGGCTTCGTATCCGGCCGGGCCTCCGCCGAGGATCACGATGCGAGTCACCACTTGAACCTAGCCCGCTGACCATGCACATGCCGTCTAAGCTTTCCCCGTGCCGCTCTACGCCGCGTACGGATCGAACATGCATCCCGAGCAGATGCTCAAGCGCGCACCGCACTCGCCGATGGCCGGAACCGGCTGGTTGCCCGGGTGGCGGCTGACGTTCGGCGGCGAGGACATCGGCTGGGAAGGCGCGCTCGCGACGGTGGTCGAGGACCCCGATTCCCGGGTGTTCGTCGTGCTCTACGACATGACCCCGGCCGACGAGATGAATCTGGATCGCTGGGAAGGCTCCGAGTTCGGCGTTCACAAGAAGATCCGTTGCCGGGTGGAGCGTGAAACGTCTGACACCGACATCGATCCCGTACTGGCGTGGCTGTATGTGCTGGACGCCTGGGAGGGCGGACTGCCGTCGGCGCGGTATCTCGGAGTTATGGCCGACGCCGCCGAAATCGCCGGGGCGCCGCCGGAATATGTGCACGATCTGCGCACTCGGCCGGCCCGCAATATAGGGCCCGGAACGAGCGGGTAGGTCTCTTTCCTCGCGCGCGACTCGCCTTGGCAGGCGCTCCTGCCCGCGTCCCCTGCCGCGAGCGTGCGCAGATGTCCGGCGACGCGCCGCTGCCACCGGCAATCTACGCACCCTCGCGCCGTGGGTCAGGCCGCCATCGCCCGTTCCATCCGCGCCCTCAACCGTCGGACCAGATCGGCGGGATAACGTCGCACGTCCTCGGCGACAATCGGCACGACCACCCAGTTGAGGTCCTGAGCTGCCGTCCAGCGCTCCCGGTCGTTGAAGAATGCCGCCGGGCCACTGTGCCAGCCGACGCCGTCGTACTCGGCCAGCAGCCGGTACTGCGGCCACGCGAAGTCGAACCGCCGTACCTTGCCGGAGAGGTCGACGATCTCGTACTGCAACAGCGGTGTCGGCAAACCGCCGTCGATCATGACCAGCCTTGCCTCGCTCTCCATCGGGGACTCCGCCAACGGCGAGGCCAGCGACAGTAACTCGCGGACGTGCGCGATGCCGCGGCGACCGGCCTGCAGCTCGACGACCCGCGCCAGATCGCCGCGGCTACAGGTAGTGCTGCGTAGCGCGGCGTCCAGCGTCGCCAAGGTACGAGGCCGCCGCAGTGTGCGGGCCACCTCGACCGCCGTCCACGCAGGTGTGGTGACCGGTCGGCCGGCAAGCAGTTTCAGGGGCGCTCCGTTGCGCCGATGCACAACCAGGCCCGGCGCCGTTCGCAGTTGGCGGTGAACGGGATTGAGCACGTGCACTTCCGATGTCTGTTCGGTGTCGAAGCCGTATGCCGCTGCGGCGGTACCCATACACGCCGCGACTGTCGTGCCAGCTGCCAAGTCGAGTCCCCGCAGCCGCTGGGCCGTTGTCGGAGTGTCTCTGCAGTAGACGCCGTACCAAATTCGTTGCAGTGCACCGCAGTTCAAGTGAACTTCGAGCTCGCGACGGGTGAGGAACTTCCGGACTTGCGCGGCGGTCGCGACTCCGCCCTGGGCGGCCAGCAGTTCGTCGAGGTCTGCGTTCATGCCGGATATCGTCGGAGCGCCTTCGCGGCAACACAATTCACTGCGCGAAGGTGCGCAGAATGCCGGCTCGCGCGGCGTGTCGCCGGACATCTACGCACGCTCGCGGCAAAGAGAAAAAGCTCAGAAGGCGCCGGACTGCTCGATGATGTTCACCATCACCCGCACTCCGATGGCCAACGCGCGCTCGTCGAGGTCGAACGTCGGCTGGTGTAGATCGAGCTGCGGGCCCTCGCCTGACCACACGCCCAGCCTGGCCATCGCGCCTGGAATCTCTTCGAGGTACCAGGAGAAGTCCTCACCGCCGCCGGACTGACGGGTGTCGGCCAGCACGTCGGGCCCGACGGCTTCGATGGCGTGGGTGAGGATCCGCGTCGAGACGTCCTCGTTGACCACCGGCGGCACGCCGCGACGGTATTGCAGCGTGTGCTCGATCGCCAGCGGCGACAACAACCCGGCGACGGCCTCGCGGATGATCCCTTCGAGGTCGATCCAGGTCTGGCGGCTCGCCGTACGCACGGTTCCGGCCAGCACCCCGCTCTGCGGGATCGCGTTGGGCGCCACGCCCGCATTGACCGCCCCCCACACCAGCACCGTGCTGTTACGCGGGTCGATGCGACGTGACAACACCCCGGGCAGCCCGGTGATCACCGTGCCCAGCCCGTAGACCAGGTCGGCCGTGAGATGCGGGCGTGAAGTATGACCGCCCGGCGAATACAGGGTGATCTCCAGCTGGTCCGCCGCGGACGTGATCGGTCCCAGCCGCACGGCGACCTTCCCCACCTCGAGCCGGGGATCGCAGTGCAGCGCGAAGATGCGCGACACGCCGGTCAGCGCACCGGCCGCGATCGCGTCGATGGCGCCACCGGGCATCAGCTCCTCGGCGGCCTGGAAGATCAGCCGCACCCCCACCGGCAGCTCGGGCACCGACGCCAGCGCCAGCGCAGTCCCAAGCAGGATCGCGGTGTGCGCGTCATGACCGCAGGCGTGAGCGATGTTCGGCATCGTCGAGGCGTACGGCGCGCCGGTCAGCTCGGCCATCGGCAGCGCATCCATGTCGGCCCGCAGCGCGATCCTGGGCTGATGCTCGGGTCCGAAGTCGCAAGTCAATCCCGTTCCGCCCGGCAGCACTTTGGGGTTCAGCCCGGCATCGCCCAGCCGCTCGGCGACGAACTGGGTAGTGGCGAACTCCTGCCGGCCCAGTTCGGGGTAGCGGTGGATGTGTCGACGCCACGCCACCAGGTCCTCGTAGTGGGCGGCCAGCCACGATTCGGCGCTGTCGACAAGGCTCATGAAGCCGCCCTGCGCTGCTGCGCCGTCAGCACCCGGTCCCGCTGAGCGGTGTCCTCGGCGAGCGCGACGACCGCGCGGGCCAGCATGACCGCCCCGTCTACTACCGCCAGGTCGGCGCTGGGCCCGGCCGCGGCGGCGGCGAAGGCGCGCTGATGCACCGTCGCACCCCCGGCGTCGACCCCGATGATCGGATGAATCCCCGGCAGCACATGCGTCACATTGCCCATGTCGGTGCTGCCCAGCGGTAGCCCCGCCTCGATTTCGGCCGGCACGGGTTCGCGCCCCAGCCGGCGCATCTCCGACCTGCAGACGTCGGCCAGCCATCGGTCAGGCCGCAGTTCCGCGTACGCCGGACCGGCCTCTTCGATCTCGTATTCGCAGCCCGCCGCCAGTGCGCCCGCCGCGAAGCAGGCGTACATCCTGCCCTCGAGTTCACGCAGCGAATCGGACTCCACCGCCCGCATCGCGTATTTCAGCGCCGCCTGCCCGGGGATCACGTTGACCGCCTGCCCGCCGTCGGTAACGACCCCGTGGGTCATCTGCCCAGGCGCCAGTTGCTGGCGCAACAGGCCGATGGCCACCTGCGCGACGGTGACGGCGTCGGCGGCGTTGACGCCGAGATGCGGCGCGACGGCCGCGTGCGACTCCTTGCCGCGGTAGTGCACGGTCACCTCGGACAGCGCCAGCGAGCGCGCGCCGGCGATGTCGGACGGCCCCGGGTGCACCATCACGGCCACGGCGACGTCGTCGAACGTACCGGCCCGCAGCATCAGCTCCTTGCCGCCACCGGACTCCTCGGCCGGCGTGCCGAGCAACGCGACCGTCAGACCGAGGTCGTCGGCCACCTCGGCCAGCGCCAACGCGGTCCCCACCGCCGAGGCCGCGATGATGTTGTGCCCGCAGGCGTGCCCGATCTCGGGCAGCGCGTCGTATTCGGCGCAGACCCCCACCACCAGCGGACCGCTGCCGAAATTCGCCCGAAAGGCCGTGTCCAGGCCAGCAACTGGGTTCATCTCGAAACCGCGTTCGGCGGCCAGCGCCTTGGCCTTCGCGCAGCTCCGATATTCGCCGAACGCCAACTCGGGCTCGGCGTGGATCGCGTGCGACAACTCGACCAGATCACTGCCCCGGCGTCGCACCGTCGCCTCGACGCTGTCGGGTGCGTTGAGCGCGGGCATTCTCGCAGTATCTCATCGCCGGACCACCTACCTGGCCAGTAGTCTCGCCCAGTGTGACCAGCCTGACCTCCGAGCCCGATGAGCTTGCATCCCAAGCCGCCAAGGTCATCGGCGAGCGCACCGGCGTCGGCGAGCACAATGTGGCGGTCGTGCTCGGCTCGGGGTGGTCGCCCGCCATCGCCGCGCTCGGCACCCCCACCGCGGTGCTGCCTCAGGCGGACGTCCCCGGATTCACGCCGCCGCGGGCCGCGGGACACGCCGGTGAGCTGCTGTCGGTGCCGGTCGGCGTGCACCAGGTGCTGGTGTTGGCCGGCCGCATCCATCCGTACGAAGGGCATGATCTGCGGCACGTTGTGCACCCGGTCCGGGCGGCCTGCGCGGCGGGGGCGCGCATCGTCGTGCTCACCAACGCGGCCGGCGGCCTGAGCCCCGACCTGCGGGTGGGCCAGCCGGTCCTGATCAGTGACCACCTGAACCTGACGGCACGGTCACCGTTGGTGGGCGCGCAGTTCGTCGATCTGACCGACGCCTACGCGCCGCGATTGCGGGCCCTTGCCCGCGAATGCGATCCCGAACTGGCCGAGGGGGTCTACGCGGGCCTGCCGGGTCCGCACTACGAAACGCCCGCCGAGATCCGCATGCTGCGCATCCTCGGCGCCGACCTGGTGGGCATGTCCACGGTGCACGAGACCATTGCCGCCCGCGCGGCGGGCGCCGAGGTATTGGGCATATCGCTGGTGACGAACCTGGCCGCCGGCATCACCGGCGAGCCGCTCAGCCACGCCGAGGTGCTGGCCGCCGGGGCCGCATCGGCCGAGCGAATGGGATCGCTGCTGGCCGACGTGATAGCCCGGTTCTAGTGACGCCCGAGGAGTGGATCGCGCACGACCCGGATCCACGGACGGCGGCCGAGCTTGCCGCGCTGGGTCCCGACGAACTCGCCGCCCGGTTCGCCCGTCCGCTCGCCTTCGGCACCGCAGGCCTGCGCGGACCGGTGCGCGGCGGCCCGGACGCGATGAACGTTGCGGTGGTGCTGCGCGCGACGTGGGCGCTGGCGCAGGTGCTCGGCGGCCCCGGGCAGGTGGTGGTGGGCCGCGATGCCCGGCACGGCTCGGCGGATTTCGCCACGGCAGCCGCTGAAGTTCTTGCCGCACAGGGTTTTTCGGTGGTGTCATTCGGCGAACCGGTGCCCACTCCGGTGGTTGCCTTCGCGGTGCGCCAGCTCGGCGCCGCTGCGGGAATACAGATCACCGCCTCGCACAATCCCGCGATCGACAACGGCTATAAGGTCTATCTGGACGGTGGGATGCAGATCGTGTCCCCCACCGACCGGCGCATCGAGGCCGCGATGGCCGCCGCTCCCCCGGCCGACGAGATTCCGCGCCAACCCGTGCGGCCCTCCGACACCGATCTGATCGAGCGGTATTTGCAGCGCGTGAAGGGCATTCGCCGGGGCAGCGGCGCCGCGCGGGTGGCCCTGACGCCGATGCACGGGGTCGGGGGCGCGCTGGCCGTCGAGGCACTGCGGCGGGCCGGCTTCGACGACGTGCACACCGTCGCCACCCAATTCGCACCCGACCCCGACTTCCCCACCGTCGCGTTCCCCAACCCCGAGGAGCCCGGCGCCACCGACGCGCTGCTCACGCTGGCCGCCGACGTTGGGGCCGACGTGGCGATCGCGCTGGACCCCCGGACGCCGACCGAT
>NZ_HG964936.1:741492-818902 GCF_000613245.1 Mycobacterium asiaticum DSM 44297 | reverse complement strand
GACCGATGCGCGGTCGGGATTCCCGACGGGACCGGCTGGCGCATGCTCTCCGGCGACGAAACCGGTTGGCTCCTAGGCGATTACATACTGTCCCAACCGGTCGCGCAGCCACGGACGGTGGCCAGCACGGTGGTGTCCTCTCGGATGCTCGCCGCGATCGCCGCACACCACGGCGCCACGCACGTCGAAGCGCTGACCGGCTTCAAGTGGCTGGCCCGCGCCGACGCGGACCAGCCGGGGACGCTGGTCTACGCCTACGAGGAGGCGATCGGTCACTGCGTCGACCCCCCCGCCGTGCGCGACAAGGACGGCATCAGCGCCGCCGTGTTGTGCTGCGATCTGGTGGCATCGCTGCGGGGCCGCCCGGTGTCCGCAGTGCTGGACGATCTCGCCTGCCGGCACGGCGTGCACGAGGTGGCCGCGGTCCCACGCCGCGTCGCCGATATCGACGAGGCTGTGGCGTTGATGCGCCGCCTCCGCGAAACCCCACCGGACCGCCTAGCCGGCTTCGCTATCACCGTCACCGACATCACCGACGCGCTGATCTTTACCGGCGGTGACGACGACACCTCGGTACGGGTGGTGGTGCGACCGTCGGGCACGGAGCCAAAGCTGAAGTGCTACTTGGAGGTTCGCTGCGCACCGACCCCCGACCTGGAGCCGGCGCGGCAGCGCGCCCGGGGCCGGCGCGACGAACTCGTCGCGGCAATCAACCGGTGGTGAGTCAGCGCGGCCCGAACTGACGGTCCCCGGCGTCGCCGAGGCCCGGCACGATGTAGGCGATCTCGTTGAGCCCGTCGTCGACGGCCGCGGTGAACAATCGCGCATTGGGAGCCACCTTCTGGACCGCCGCGATGCCTTCCGGCGCCGCGACCACACACAGCATGGTGATGTCGGTGGCTCCGCGCTCCTGCAGCAGCCCGACGGTGTGGGTCATGGACCCGCCGGTGGCCAGCATCGGGTCGAGGACCATGACCGGCAGGCCGTCAAGGTCGTCGGGCAGCGAGGCGAGGTAGGGCACCGGCCGCGCGGTCTCCTCGTCGCGCGCCACGCCGACGAAGCCCACGTGCGCTTCGGGCAGCACGGCATGCGCCTCGTAGACCATGCCCAACCCGGCCCGCAGCACGGGCACCAGCAGCGGCGGCTTGGCCAGCCGCGACCCTGTGGTCGGTGCGAGCGGCGTGCGAATCGGTACCGGTGCGCAGGGGGCGTCGCGGGTGGCCTCGTAGACCAGCATCAGCGTCAGCTCCCGCAGCGCGGCCCTGAAGCCGGCGTTGTCGGTGCGTTCGTCGCGCAGCGCGGTCAGCCGGGCCGCCGCCAGCGGATGGTCAATGACGCGCACCTCCACGGGGCGACCCTATATAACAATCGGGTGCAGGCCTGCTGACTCGGGCATTTTGGTCCGTCCCCGGCGTCCGGCCCACTCATATACTCCCGGCATGCGGGGCCTCCAACAGCACTTGACCTGGGTTTTTGCCGTCCTGTCGGCTCTCAGCGCAACAGTCCTGACCGGCCATCGGGTGGTGCTGTCCGCGGCGACTCTGCCCAGCTACGCCCACGTGGTGATCGTGGTCGAGGAGAACCGGTCGCAGGCCAACATCATCGGCAACAAGCAGGCGCCGTTCATCAACGCGCTGGCCGCGGGCGGCGCAATGATGGCCCAGTCGTTCGCCGAGACCCATCCCAGCGAACCGAACTACCTGGCGCTGTTCGCCGGCAGCACCTTCGGGGTGACCAAGGACACCTGCCCGGTGAACGCCGGCGCCGCGCCCAATCTGGCTTCGGAACTGCTGGCGTCGGGCCGCACCTTCGCCGGCTTCTCCGAGGACCTGCCCGCGGTTGGTTCCACGGTGTGCAGCGCGGGCAAATACGGCCGCAAGCACGTGCCGTGGGTCAACTTCAGCAATGTCCCACCGACGGTGTCGGTGCCGTTCTCCATGTTCCCCGCGCCCGGCAACTACGCGAGCCTACCGACGGTGTCGTTCGTGATTCCCAACAACGACAACAACATGCACGACGGGTCGATCGCCCAGGGCGACTCCTGGTTGAACCGGCAGATGACGCCGTACGCCAACTGGGCGAAGGCCAACAACAGCCTGTTGATCGTGACCTGGGACGAGGACGATGGCGGCCCCCGCAACCAGATCCCGACGGTGTTCTATGGGGCGCACGTCGCGCCGGGCACCTACAACGACACGATCAACCACTACAACGTGCTTTCCACGCTCGAGGAGATCTACGGGCTCCCGAAAACGGGTTACGCGGCAAATGCTCCTGCCATCACGAGTATTTGGGGCGGATAAGCGCCAACGGGCCGGGTCGCTATTGTGTGCCGCATGGCTGCTGACCTCGTGCCCATCCGCCTGAGTCTGTCCGAAGGTGACCGCTACACACTGTGGGCGCCGCGCTGGCGCGACTCCGGGGACGAGTGGGAAGCGTTCCTGGGCAACGACGACGACCTGTACGTTTTCGAGAGCGTCGCCGACCTGGTGGCGTTCGTGCGCGGCGGCAGCGAGAACGATCTGGTCGACCATCCAGCGTGGAGTGAAGTCACCGAGGCGCACGCGCACAAGCTGAACCCAGCCGAGGACAAGCATTTCGATCTGGTCGCGGTCGAGGAGCTGGTGGCTGAGAAGCCGACCGAGGAGTCGGTGAACGCGTTGGCCGCGACGCTGGCGATCGTCTCGTCCATCGGGTCGGTGTGCGAGCTGCCGCCGATATCGAAGTTCTTCAACGGCAATCCCCTGCTGGGTACCGTTTCTGGGGGCATCGACCACTTCAGCGGCAAGGCCGGCCAGAAGCGCTGGAATGCGATCGCCGAGATCATCGCGCGCAGCTGGGACGACGTGCTCGAGGCCGTCGACGAGATCACCACGATCCCCGAGGTCGAAGAGAAGCTGGCCGCGAAGGCCGCCGAAGAACTCGAGGAGGAAATCGAGGAAGAGGAGGCCGCCGCCGAGGTCGAAGAGACCGACGAGGACGCCGGTGAGTCGGCAGCATCCGACGAATCAGACGAAGCCGACGAGTCCGACCCTGACGACGCCGAAGAGTCCGACGACGAAGCCGACGACGAATCCGAGGATGACCGCGCCGAGGGCGACACCGTCGTGCTGGGCAGCGACGAGGACTTCTGGCTGCAGGTGGGGATCGACCCGATCAGGATCATGACGGGATCGGGCACGTTCTACACACTGCGCTGCTATCTGGACGACCGGCCCATCTTCCTGGGCCGCAACGGCCGGATCAGCGTGTTCACCTCGGAGCGGGCGCTGGCCCGCTACCTGGCCGACGAGCATGACCACGACCTGTCCGACCTGGCCACGTACGACGACATCCGTACCGCCGCCACCGACGGTTCCCTCAACGTCGACATCACCGACGAGAACGTCTACGTGCTGAGCGGGCTGGCCGATGACTTCGCCGACGGGCCGGAGGCGGTGGACCGCGAGCAGCTCGAGCTTGCGGTCGAGTTGCTGCGTGACATCGGCGACTACTCGGAGGAGACCACTGTCGACAAGGCGCTGGACCCGGGCAAGCCGCTGGGCAAGCTGATCGCATACGTGCTGGACCCCGACTCGGTGAGCAAGCCCGCCGGGCCGTATGCGTCCGCGGTGCGGGCGTGGGAGAAGCTCGAAGCGTTCGTGGACGGGCGGCTGCGCCGGGAGTAGCGCCGGTTAGTCTCGGGCTGGCGTCAGTCTCGGCACGGCTGGGTCGCGACCCCCCTTGGTCCTTGCCTGGGTGGGCAAGCCATTGTTCAGTGACGGTATGTCCGCTGTGTTCGCCGTGCCGGAGCTGATCGCCGCCGCGGCCGACAAATTGGTGGCCATCGGTTCGACGCTCAACGGCGCCGCCCCAATCCAAGCCGTGCCGCCCGCGGCTGCCGACGAGGTGTCGCAGAACATCGCGCAACTGTTCTCACAACACGCGCAGGACTATCAAAAGGTCGCTGGCCAGGCTGCCGCTTACAGCCAGCAGTTCGTGCAGCATTTGAGCGCGGCCGCGCGCGCGTATGCCGGCGCCGACATTGCCAACGCATCGGTGTTGGGGACGGCGGCCGTCGGCCTCCCGTCATTCGATTCCCTGATCGATACCGTGACGACGCTGTTTTTCCAGGTCGCCGCGGCGGCGTATTACCTGCTGTTCCCGATTCTGTTGCCGCCGATTTTTCTCGCGCTGGCTCTCTGGCTGCCGCTGGCGTTCTTGGGTTCGGTTTTCCCGCTCTAGGAGCAGTCTGATCTTTGCGGCCACCGACAGTGTCGCTGCGAGGCGGGCAAAGATTGTGCCGTTCCTCGCGAGGCGTTCGCTGGGCTCACCCCGCCACATCGGCGGCGCAGGCCGCAAGAATCTCGTCCCAGTCCTCGATGTTGAAATGCCCCTTGCCTGTCGCCCAATGCAGGTCCACTCCGGGAATCGCGCGCTCGAGGTAATCGCCCATCGCCCGCGGAATGAAGGAGTCGCGATCGCCCTGCCAAATATGCGTGGGCACCGCCACGTCGCCGACCTCGAAACCCCACGGCCGGTACTCGAGAAACGATTCGTAGGCCGCCCCCCGACCGCCCTGCCGGAACGCCTCGAGCTGCATCGCGCGAAAGTGCATCAGGAAACGCTCGTCACGCATGTGCGCCCGGTCGACGTCCGGCAGGGAGGCCGTCACCGACCGGCAGAACAGATCGGGCAGATACCGGGCGCACCAACCGAGCGGCGCAAAGGCGGCGTCGAATGTCCAGTGACCGCTGCGGGCCAGCCGCGTGTAGAGGGCGTCTGCCTTGTTGAGGTCGCGCACAATCTCCCGGGTGGCCAGCGGACCCCAGGGCCCCAGGGCGCCGATGAACCGCAGCCGGGCCGGCGGGATGAACGCCCCGCAGGCAAACAGATGCGGTCCGGCGCCCGAGTGACCGACGACGCCGAATTCGCCCAGCCCGAGGCCGTCAGCCAGCGCACACACGTCGGTCGGCCAATCGCGGAAGCTGCGGCCGCGCTGGAATGTCGAGCGACCGTAGCCCGGTCGATCGACCGCGATCAGCCGCAATCCCCGGCGCTTGCCGGCATCGTCGGCGAAAGCGCACTCGAGCCTCGAGCTCGGCGTGCCGTGAAAGTAGAACGCGGGGTAACCGGTGGGATCGCCCCACTCCAGGTAAGCCAGCGCACGCCCGTCGGGAAGCCGGAACGTCGCCGAGTCGGTGCGGATCTGATCGGGCAGCATCAGCGGCCCGTTTCCAGAAACGCCCGCCCCCGCGGCGACAGCCGGTAGCCGACGTCCAGGCTGATGGTCAGTCCGAGCTCTTTGAGCCGACGCACCCGGCGCTTGAACCGCGGCACGTCCAGGCCTTCCCCGGCGGCCAGGTCCGGGGCGCGCACCGCCTCGTTGCCGGCGACCAGCCGCAGGTAGCGCCGGGTCCACGGCCCGGATTCGCTCGCGGCGTCCAGCCGGTCGAGGCGCGCCGCGATGCGGTCCAGGTCGGCGGGCGACAGCGTGTCGTCGGCGGCCAATGCGGGTCGCTCATCGGCGCCGACGAACGACACCGAGATCAGGTAGGTGTGCGCCGCCGGGCGGCGGTCCAAATCCGCCTGCGCGGCCCCGGCGTCGGGATACCCGGCGGCACGCGCCTGCCGCGCGGTGACCCGGTAGTCGGCGGGACGTTCCTCCACGTCGTCGATGCGCACGGTGCCCGCCATGGTCCGTTGCGTGCCGCCCGCCTTGGCGCGTGGGACGTCCCACCGCCGCAGCACCAAACTGACTTCGCCGCGGGCAATGCCTTCGGCCGTTGCGCGGTTCAGCAGCACATTGGCGATGCTATGCGGCGCTAGCCCGCAACAGTGGGGACCGAGCTGAACAGCTGCACGATGGTGGGGAGCGCGTAGCCAACTGCGGCGAGAAACAGCAGGAACGGTGGTCCGACGAAAAGGGCCAAGAGGATGCCGAGCAACGGCGCGGTTATCTCCTCGAGCGTGGTGGGAATCGTGAATCCCAGCACATCCACGGCGGCGCTGCCCACACTCGCCGCGGCTGGCTGCAGCAGCGCGGCGTTGCCGGCCTCGGCGCTGGCGTAGGCGCCCGCCCCGGCGGTCAAGTGCCGCACGAACTGGTCATGGAATGCAGCGGCCTGCCCGGCCGCTTGCTGATATTGCTCGGCCTCCCGGGAAAACAGCTGCGCGATACCCGCCGAGACCTCGTCGGCGGCCGCAGGCTGGATGGTGAGGGTGGGTCCCGCCGCTTCGATGTGCGCGGCGTCAAGAGTCGAACCCACGGTCGCCAATTCCGTTGCCGCCGCCTTGATCAGCTCCGGCGTCGCCATCACCTTCGACATGCCCGATACGATCCCCCATTTGGTCGAACAGCGGGTCAGGATTCGCCGGATTTGGTTGAGCCGGATTACCACCACCGGCGGTTCATCGCGCGGGACATGCACGAATCGTCCAAGAACGAGTGACGCCTCGTGCGGGGTACCCGCTCGGGTGAACGGTCGCGGCGGGTCGATGTTTCTGGGTTGCGGGTCAGGTACTTCACTTCGTGCTCCTCGGGATAGAACGGGACGATTCGACTGTGCCCCGTTCGCCCCCGACAACCATCGGTAGGAACGCGTAATTCCCGGGGACCGGGCGCGTACGCGGCACCGCCGTCGAAAGCGGGCGTACGTGCTTTCGCTGACGGTCAGCCGATCAGCACCGCGTACCGCGGCTTGATCACGTCGTCGATGATCTCGAGCCGTTCGTCGAACGCAATGAACGCCGACTTCATGGCGTTGATCGTGAAGCGCTCCAGATCACTCCACCCGTAGCCGAAGGCTTCCGACAGCCGGCTCATCTCCTGGCTCATGGTCGTATCGCTCATCAGTCGGTTGTCGGTGTTCACCGTCACCCGGAACCGGCTGCGGGCCAACAGGTCGAACGGATGCTCGGCAATGCTGTTCACGGCGCCGGTCTGCACATTCGAGCTCGGGCACAGTTCCAGGGGAATTCGCTTGTCCCGCAATATCGCCGCCAATCTGCCCAGGGAAACCTTGCCATCCGGACCGACGGTGATGTCGTCGACGATGCGCACCCCGTGCCCGAGCCGGTCAGCGCCGCAGAACGCGATCGCCTCGTGGATGGACGGCAGCCCGAAGGCCTCGCCGGCGTGAATTGTGAAGCGTGCGTTGTGGTCTCGCATGTACTCAAAGGCGTCCAGATGCCTGGTCGGCGGGTAGCCGGCTTCGGCGCCGGCGATGTCGAAACCGACCACGCCCTTGTCGCGGAACCGGATTGCCAACTCCGCGATCTCCCGCGACATGGCGGCGTGCCGCATCGCGGTCACCAGACAGCGGACCTTGATCGGACGGCCGTCGGCGGCACACGCCTTCTCACCGGCGGCGAAACCGGCCAACACCGCGTCGAGGACCTCGTCGAACGACAACCCGCGGTTGATGTGCAACTCGGGCGCGAAGCGGATCTCGGCGTACACCACCGAGTCGGCGGCCAGGTCCTCCACACATTCGTGCGCGACGCGGTACAGCGCGTCGGGTGTCTGCATGACCGCGACGGTGTGCGAGAACGGCTCGAGATAGCGCTCCAGCGAACCGCTGTGCGACCGGGTGCGAAACCACGCCGCCAGCGCATCGACATCGGTGGCCGGCAGGCCGTCGTAGCCGATCTCCCCGGCGATCTCCAGCACGGTGGCCGGGCGCAGCCCACCGTCGAGGTGATCGTGCAGCAGCGCCTTGGGCGCTTGCTTGATCCTGTCCAGACTCAGGCTCATCGCGTGATCCGATCGATAATCAGGGGCCGCCGCGGCGGCGGGTCGGCCACCACGCTGAAGGCGCCGTCCAACTCGGCCATCGCCGGCGGCAGGCGGTCCGGGGTGTCGGTGTAAAGGGTGAAAAGCGCCTCGCCGGCGACCACCGGCTCACCGCGGCGGCGGTGGATCCGCACCCCCGCGCCGTGCTGCACCCGCGCGCCCGGCCGGGATCTGCCCGCACCGAGCCGCCAGGCCGCCAACCCAACTGCCATCGCGTCGATGTCGCCCATTGTGCCGCCCCGAGCGGCGGTCACGGTTTCCGAATGCCGACCAATTGGCAACGGTTTCGCCAAATCACCACCTTGGGCGGCCACCAGCCGGCGGAACCGGTCCATCGCGGAGCCGTCGCGCAAGGTCTCGGCGGGGTCGCGTCCGTCGATCCCGGCCAGGTCGAGCATCTCGGTGGCCAACCGCACGGTCAGCTCCACCACGTCGGGTGGCCCGCCGCCGGCGAGCACCTCGAGGGATTCCTCCACCTCGAGCGAGTTGCCGACCGTGGCGCCCAGCGGCGCCTCCATGTCGGTGAGCAGGGCACGGGTGGGCACCCCGTGTGCGATGCCCAGCTCGACCATGGTGTGCGCCAGGTCCCGGGACTCCGCCTCCGAGTTCATGAAAGCCCCTGACCCGACCTTCACGTCCAGCACCAGCGCCGCCGCGCCCTCGGCCAGCTTCTTGCTCATCACCGAACTTGCGACCAGCGGCAGCGATTCGACGGTCCCGGTGACATCGCGCAGCGCGTAGAGCTTGGCGTCGGCGGGCGCCAGTTCGCCGGCGGCGAAGATGGCGGCCCCGATGTCCCGCAACTGCTCACGCACTCGGTGGTTGGACAGCTCCGCGGAGAAGCCGGCGATGGATTCCAGCTTGTCCAGGGTGCCGCCGGTGTGGCCGAGCCCGCGACCGGCGGCCTGCGGCACCGCCGCCCCGCAGGCGGTCACGACCGGCACCAACGGCAGCGTAATCTTGTCGCCCACACCGCCGGTGGAGTGTTTGTCCACAGTCGCCAGACCCAGATCGGTGAAGTCCAGCCGCGGCCCCGAGGCCAGCATCGCCGCGGTCCAGCGGGCGATCTCCTTGCGGTCCATGCCGCGCAGGAAGATCGCCATCAGCAACGCCGACATCTGCTCGGGAGCGACGCGGCCGTCGGTGTAGGCCTCGATCACCCAGTCGATGGCGGCATCCGAGAGCCGGCCACCGTCCCGTTTGCACCGGATGACCGTGGGCGCATCGAATACGGTGCCCGTCAACGGCTTACCCGCGCAATATCGTCGGGACCGAAGGGGTAGGGCAGCAACTCGGCGAGTCGGCGGGGGCCGTCCGGATGGTCGATCAGTAACTCCGGTCCGCCGTGTTCGAGCAGCAGCTGACGGCATCGTCCGCAGGGCATCAGCAACGAACCGACTCCGTCAACACAAGCCAGCGCGAGCAACCGACCGCCGCCACCGGAATGCAGCGCACACACCACCGCACATTCCGCACAGAGACCAAGGCCATATGAGACATTCTCCACATTGCATCCGGCGATAATGCGGCCGTCGTCGACCAAAGCGGCCGCACCCACCGGAAACCTCGAATACGGTGCGTACGCGCGAGATGCAGCCTGAATTGCATTGTCGCGCAATAACTTCCAATTCACTTCCGGCATTTGGTAACCCCGCTCGCCGTTGGGCAAAATTGAGCAAGCCCACCCTAACCTGTGCTACGACACACAATTCGGATGGGACTGTTTGGTACCGCTGGCTCGTTGCTCAAGATAAGCTCGGTTGCCCGGCTAGATCCGTTTACTGACGGTTTTTGGGAGGCGGTGGAAATGGTAAGTACCCAAGCGACAACCGCGGATCCGGCAACGCCCACGACGTCACGTAAGCGGCGACCACCTCGGACGCTTTACCGAGGCGACCCCGGAATGTGGGCGTGGGTGCTGCATCGCATCAGCGGCGCCACGATTTTCTTTTTCCTGTTCGTCCACGTGTTGGACGCGGCGGTGCTGCGGGTCAGCCCGCAGACCTACAACGAGGTGTTGTCGACCTACAAGACCCCGATCGTCGGCCTGATGGAATACGGTCTGGTGGCCGCGGTGCTCTTCCACGGACTGAACGGGATTCGGGTCATTCTTATCGACTTCTGGTCAGAAGGTCCGCGCCACCAGCGCACCATGTTGTGGATTGTGGCGGTCGCCTTCCTGGTGCCGCTGGTGATGGCCGGCGTCGTTATCGGCATTCACGCCTGGGAGCACCTGCGATGAGCATCAACGACCTGCAACTCGGCCCCGGCCAGACCGCGCCGGTCCGCCAGCGCAGCCACGACCGGCCCGCCAGCCTGGACAACCCGCGCTCGCCGCGCCGCCGGGCCGGCATCCCGAACTTCGAGAAGTTCGCCTGGCTGTTCATGCGGTTTTCCGGGATCGCGCTGGTGTTTTTGGCTATCGGCCACCTGTTCATCATGCTGATGTGGGATGACGGCGTGTACCGCATCGACTTCAATTTCGTCGCACAGCGCTGGGCGTCGCCGTTCTGGCAGTTCTGGGATCTGGCGCTGCTGTGGCTGGCGCAATTGCATGGCGGCAACGGGCTGCGCAACATCATCGACGACTACAGCCGCAAGGACGTCACCCGCTTCTGGCTCAACAGCATCCTGTTGCTGTCGATCGGCTTCACCTTGGTGCTGGGAACCTACGTCATCGTGACCTTCAACCCGAACATCTCCTGAAAACCGTTGGAGGGGAATAGCCTTGATCCAGCAACACCGATACGACGTCGTGATCGTGGGCGCGGGCGGTGCCGGGATGCGCGCCGCGGTCGAGGCCGGGCCGCGCGTACGTACCGCCGTGCTGACCAAGCTGTATCCCACCCGTAGCCACACCGGCGCCGCCCAGGGTGGCATGTGCGCGGCGCTGGCCAACGTCGAAGAGGACAACTGGGAGTGGCACACCTTCGACACCGTCAAGGGCGGCGACTACCTCGCCGACCAGGACGCGGTGGAGATCATGTGCAAGGAAGCCATCGACGCGGTGCTCGACCTGGAGAAGATGGGGATGCCGTTCAACCGCACCCCGGAGGGCCGCATCGACCAGCGCCGCTTCGGCGGGCACACCCGCGACCACGGCAAGGCCCCGGTGCGCCGGGCCTGCTACGCCGCCGACCGCACGGGCCACATGATCCTGCAGACGCTGTACCAAAACTGCGTCAAGCACGACGTGCAGTTCTTCAACGAGTTCTACGCGCTCGACCTGGCGCTCACCCAGACCCCGACCGGCCCGGTGGCCACCGGCGTGGTGGCCTACGAACTGGCGACCGGTGACATCCACGTTTTCCACGCCAAGGCCATCGTGCTGGCGACCGGCGGTTCCGGCCGGATGTACAAGACCACCTCCAATGCGCACACGCTGACCGGCGATGGCATCGGCATCGTGTTCCGCAAGGGACTTCCGTTGGAGGACATGGAGTTTCACCAATTCCATCCGACCGGACTGGCCGGGCTGGGCATTCTGATCTCCGAAGCCGTGCGTGGGGAGGGCGGCCGGCTGCTCAACGCCGACGGCGAACGCTTCATGGAGCGGTACGCCCCGACGATCGTCGACCTCGCGCCGCGGGACATCGTCGCCCGATCGATGGTGCTGGAAGTGCTCGAAGGCCGCGGCTGCGGCCCGCACAAGGACTACGTCTACATCGACGTGCGGCACCTCGGTGAGGACGTGCTGGAAGCGAAGCTGCCCGACATCACCGAGTTCGCCCGGACCTACCTGGGGGTCGACCCGGTCCATGAACTGGTCCCCGTCTACCCGACGTGCCACTACGTGATGGGCGGCATCCCGACCACCGTCACCGGCCAGGTGTTGCGCGACAACACCAACACCGTGCCCGGGCTGTTCGCCGCCGGCGAATGCGCGTGCGTGTCGGTGCACGGCGCCAACCGGCTGGGCACCAACTCGCTGCTCGACATCAACGTGTTCGGGCGCCGGGCGGGCATTGCCGCGGCCGCGTACGCCCAGGGACACGACTTCGCCGACATGCCGCCGGAGCCGGCGGCCATGGTGGTCGGCTGGGTGGCCGACATCCTGTCCGAGCACGGCAACGAACGCGTCGCCGACATCCGCGGTGCCCTGCAGCAGACGATGGACAACAACGCCGCGGTGTTCCGCACCGAGGAAACACTCAAGCAGGCGCTCACCGACATACACGCGCTCAAGGAGCGGTATTCCCGAATCACCGTGCACGACAAGGGAAAGCGCTTCAACAGCGATCTGCTGGAGGCTATCGAGCTGGGCTTCCTGCTGGAGCTGGCCGAGGTCACCGTGGTGGGAGCGTTGAACCGCAAGGAATCTCGTGGGGGGCACGCCCGCGAGGACTATCCCAACCGCGACGACGTCAACTACATGCGCCACACCATGGCTTACAAAGAGGGCACCGATCTGCTCAGCGACATCCGGCTGGACTTCAAACCCGTCGTGCAGACCCGGTACGAACCGAAGGAGCGGAAGTACTGATGACCGCGGAAACCGAGGTGGAAACCCTGGACCCGCCGCTACCCCCGGTGCCCGAGGGCGCGGTGATGGTGACGGTGAAGATCGCGAGGTTCAACCCCGACGACCCGGATGCCTTCGCCGCGACCGGCGGCTGGCAAAGCTTCCGGGTGCCGTGCCTACCCAGCGACCGGCTGCTCAACCTGCTGATCTACATCAAGGGCTACCTGGACGGGACGCTGACCTTCCGGCGGTCCTGCGCACACGGTGTGTGCGGCTCCGACGCAATGCGGATCAACGGCGTCAACCGGTTGGCCTGCAAGGTGTTGATGCGCGACCTATTGCCCAAAAAGCCGGGCAAGAAGCTGACCATCACCGTCGAGCCGATTCGCGGACTGCCCGTGGAGAAGGACCTCGTGGTGGACATGGAGCCGTTCTTCGACGCCTACCGCGCCATCAAGCCCTACCTGATCACCAGCGGCAATCCGCCTACCCGCGAACGCATTCAGAGCCCCACCGACCGGGCCCGCTACGACGACACCACCAAGTGCATCCTGTGTGCGGCCTGCACCACCAGCTGCCCGGTGTTCTGGCACGAGGGCAGCTACTTCGGCCCGGCCGCGATTGTCAACGCGCACCGCTTCATCTTCGACAGCCGTGACGAAGCCGCGGCCGAACGCCTGGACATCCTCAACGAGGTGGACGGGGTGTGGCGCTGCCGAACCACGTTCAACTGCACCGAAGCCTGCCCGCGTGGCATCGAGGTGACCAAGGCTATCCAGGAGGTCAAGCGCGCGACAATGTTCTCGCGTTAGCTCGCGGGACTAACTTGGTGGCAACTTCAGCACCCGGTTGTTCCCGGTGTCGGCAACGTAAACGTTGCCGGCGGCGTCGACCGCCACACCTTGCGGATTCTTCAGTCCCCCGAACGGCAGCGCGTCGGAGGCGTTCGATGCCTTGACCAGTTTCACGACCTTGTTCGCGTGGCCGTCGGTCACGTACAGGTCGTCGCCGGCGCCGACGGCCATGAAGTCGGGCCGGTCGACCGCGTAGGGCAGCACGGTCGCAACGATCGCGGTCGGCGGCAATCGCAGGATCCGTTCGTTGTCCCGGTCAACCACAAACAGGACACCGTCTTTGTCCACCACCACCGCCGAGGGATGCTCCAAGCCGGTGAAAGGCAGTTCGGTCTGACCGGTGGGCTGCAACGTCAGCACCCGATTGTGCAGCGAGTCGGCCACGTAATAGATCCGGTCGGTGCCGCGTGCGTAGACCGCAACACCGGTGGGCTCGGTGAGGTCGGTGAACGGGAGAACGGTGGGACGGGTCGAACCGGCCGACAGTTCCAACACCCGACTGTCGGCGGCCTCGGCGACGACCATGTCTCCCTGAGCGTCGACTGCGATGGCGGTCGGATGGTTCAGGTCGGCGAACGGTGCGACGGTCTGGTTGGTCGCGCCTGCCGCCAGCTGAACCACCCGGTTATGGCCGCTATCGGTGACATAGACGGTGCCGTTGGCGTCGACCGCAACCCCGACCGGGCCGTCCAGCCCCTGAAACGGCAGGACCGTTTGCGCCGACTCCGGTGCCGAATGAAAAGGGTTCGCCAGCAACATAATTGCGGCGACCGCAAGGGCAACAACCACGGCCGCCGCCAGGGACAGGACGAGCGGCCGCCGACTCCTGCGCGGGGACCCGACCGGTGCCAGCACCGCGGCGTCCTGTGTCGAGTCCGCGGGACCGGTGCCGGGTGTGGGCTTGGCATGCCGGGGTCCGGCGGCGGTCAGTGCCGCGCGCGCTGCCGCAGCCAGTTCGCTGGCCGACTGATAGCGGTCATCGGGATTCTTCGCCATGCCCCGCGCGACCACCTCGTCGAACCTGACCGGGATTGCGGGCTGGGCCTCGCTGGGCCGCGGCGGCTCGTCACGTAGGTGAGCGACTGCCAACCCCTCCACGCCGCCGCCGCTGAACGGCAGCTGGGCGGTCAGGCATTCGTACAGCACGCAGGCCAGCGAGTACACGTCGGCGCGAGCGTCGGCGGTGCCTTCGCCGGTGAAGCGCTCTGGAGCCATGTACCCCGGAGTTCCGGGAGTCACGTTGGTCAGCGTCAGGCGAGCGGCCGAGGCTTCATGTACGAGGCCGAAATCGATCAGATAGACGAAGTCGTCGCCGACCATGAGGATGTTCGACGGCTTCACATCCCGGTGCACCAACCCCGCCCGGTGCGCCGTGTCCAGCGCCGCGGCAACCTGTTCGATCACCCGCACCGCCTTGGCGGGACCCATCGGCCCTTCCCGCTGGAGCACGGTGTGTACGTCGACCCCATCGACCACCGGCATCACCAGGTACAGCCGTCCGTCGATCTCGCCAGCCTCGTAGATCGGGATGATGTTCGGGCTGCTGAGCCGGCCGGCGGCGGACGCCTCGCGACGGAATCGCTCTTGATAGCCCGGCTCGGTGGCCAGCTCCGGCCGCAACACCTTGACCGCCACGTCACGGCCCAGGGCGGTGTCGTGCGCGCGGTACACCGAACCCATTCCGCCCGCCCCCAGCATTTCGAACAACCGATAGCGGCCGAACTCCACCTCACTGAGCGAGCCCGCTGGCGCAATCGTGTTGGACGCGAGCGCATTTCGCGCAGCACCGGCCAATTCGCGAGACGATTGGTAGCGGTCGTCGGGATCGGTGGCCATGCCACGCGCGATCACCTCGTCGAACCCGACCGGGATTGCCGGGTTGACGTCGGTCGGTTTCGGCGGTCCGCCTTGCAGACGGGCGGCGACCACCTGCTCGAGGCTGTCGCCTACCACGGGCGGGCTCCCGGTCAGGCATTCGTACAGCACCGCGGTCAGCGCGTAGGTATCCGCGCGAACGTCCGGGGGTTCGGACTCCATGCGCTCCGGCGCCAGATACGGCCAGCTCTGCCTCGAATCGTCGTCGGCCCGGTCCGGGGCGGGCGTCTGGGAGGCGACCCCGAAGTCGATCAGGTACACGAATTCGCCGCCGACCACGAACAGGTTCGACGGCTTCACATCGGTGTGCACCAGACCCGCTGAGTGCATGGCGTCCAACGCCGCGGCGGCCTGCTCGATCACCCGCACCGCCAGCGTCGGGTGCATCGGCCCGTCGCGGCGCAGCAGACTGCCCGCATCGAGGCCGTCCAACAGCGGCATCACCAAGTAGCGCTGACCGTTGATTTCGCCGGCTTCATAGATCGGGATGATGTTGGGATTGTTCAGTTGGGCCGCGATGGATGCCTCATGGCGGAATTGCTCGTCAGACTGCGGCTCGCCGGCCAGCTCGGTCGGAAGCACCTTGATGGCGACTTCACGCGTCATCATCGTGTCCCGGGCCCGATACACCGTCCCCAACCCGCCCCATCGAAGCACTTCGAGCAGCCGGTAGCGGCCGAAAATCTCCCCGTCCACTCCCGTTTCCAGCGAAGCCTCCTCCGAGCTCATGAGTGGTGCCTGATGCTACCAACGCGACTTTGCGTTTGGGCCGCCGTCGGCAAAGCTGCAAGCATGCAACGCACACCCGATCTGGCCCGGCGGTTCTATGACCGGTTCGAGCCGATTCACGCCCTGACTTACTTCGCCCCGGAAGCGCGTTCGGCGCTGGACGGTCTCGGGTACCGCGGCTTCTGGATGGGCTATTTCGCCGCCCGCTCGGCTCCCCTGGGCGTGGTGGCGCCGCAGGTGGTGACCGCGGTGTTCTACAACTTCGCGCCCGCTCGGGTGGCCAAGGCGCTGCCGGCGGCCTGGGACATCGCCGGGCCGGAGCTTGCATTGCGGGCCCGGCAGGATTCGGCGGTCGCCGCGCTGCGCCGCTGCGGCATCACCGATGACGAAAATGTCCGCACCGCAGCGCAATTGGCGTTGCGCGCCGCGCAGCAGACGCCGGTGGACGGGCGGCCGTTGTTCGCGGCCAACATTGCCCTTCCCGAGCCGTCGGATCCGCTGGCCGCGCTGTGGCATGCCACCACGTTGTTGCGGGAGCATCGTGGCGACGGACACATCGCGGTGCTGGCTGCCGCGGGCATCACCGGGCGCGAGTCGAACGTGCTCCACACCGTGGCCAGCGCGCTGCCCGCGGAATACATGAAGACCACCCGGCACTACGACGACAACGAATGGTCGGATTGCACACGGCGCCTTGCCGACCGCGGCCTGCTCGACGACGACGGATCGCTGACCTCGGCCGGGCGTGAACTCAAGGACCACATCGAGACGACCACCGACGCGCTGTCGTTACGGGCGTTCGATGGACTCGACGACGACGAGCTGCAGACGTTGTTCAGCGCGCTCACGCCGATAGCGCGACAGGTGATCGGTGGCGGCGACTTGCCCGCCACCACGCCCATGAGTGTGCGCCGCGACTTCTAGCCCGATAGCTGGCGTCGCGCGCCAGCACGCCGCCTTCGTACGCCGACATCACGCTGTGCACCACGTTGCTCCACAGCTTGGCGTCAGCGCAGAGGTGGCTGGCGGTGAGCACCAGGCGCTCCGGGACCCCGGGAAGCAGCGACACCGCGAACAGCCGGCCGGTGCGCATGTCGAAACTTCCGCGCTGCCGGGCGATCACCTCGGGCACGGTGACTCCGGGAGGCTCGACCGCCCAGCTCCAGTCGCCGCCTGGGCGCGACAGCCAGCGGTCCCTGCTCGGTTCGAACACCGCACCCAAGTTGGGATGGGCTTCGAAGACGGCGTCGATCGCGGCACGGATACCGGTCTGGTCCAGGCGCGAATCAGCGACCAGGACCTCCTCGTGCGTGCTGTCCTCGAGGTCGTTGACCATCGGAATCTCGGAATAGGTCCAGTAAGAAGATGTTCCCCGCTCCACTGAGCCAGACTCGGATGCAGCGCTTGAAGGATTCTTGACAGATTCTTGGAGACCCCTGCTGACGTGGGCTGTCACGTCCGCGCGGGCTGCCTCGTCTGACTGGTATGACACAGAAAACCCGCATCGAGCCCTTGCCCCCCAAGCGCGCCGGCCTGCTGGTCCGCGCCATGTACCGCGTCGCCAAGCGGCGCTTCGGTGAAGTTCCGGAACCGTTCAGCGTCGCCGCGCACCACCCACGGTTGCTGATCGCCAACGCCGTGCACGAGACGATGCTGCAGAGCGCATCGCGCACACTGCCGGCCAGTGTGCGCGAGTTGGCCGTGTTCTGGGCAGCGCGAACCATCGGTTGCTCCTGGTGCGTCGACTTCGGTTCCATGCTGCAGCGACTGGACGGCCTGGATATCGAGCGCCTGAAGGACATCGATAATTACGCCACCTCACCGGCCTTCACCGACGACGAGCGCGCAGCGATCGCCTACGCCAACGCCATGACCACCGACCCGCACTCGGTCACCGACGAGCAGGTCGAGGACCTGCGCGCCCGGTTCGGCGAGGCCGGCGTCATCGAGCTGAGCTATCAGATCGGCATCGAGAACATGCGGGCCCGGATGTATTCGGCGCTGGGCATCACCGAACAGGGCTTCAGCTCCGGGGACTCCTGCCGGGTGCCTTGGGCCGATTCGGGAACCAACTCCCGTCCGGCTGGCTAGCATGCGGTGATGTCGTCGTACCTGACCGCAGTGCCCGAAGCGCTTGCCGCGGCATCGGCAGACCTGGGTGGCATCGGGCAGGTGATCAGCGAGGCCGCCGCGGCCGCGGCGCCGTCCACCACCCGGATTCTCGCTGCGGCCGGTGACGAGGTCTCGGCCGCCGTTGCGAGTCTGTTCGGCGGCTATGCCGACGAGTTTCAGGCGCTGACCGCGCGCACGGCCCTCTTCCAGGCCGAGTTCGAGCGTGCGTTGAGCGCGGCCGCGACGGGGTATGCGGCCGCCGAAGCGGCGAGTGTGCCGACGCTGCAGACGCTGTTGCAGCAAGTTGAAAGCTTCCGGCGGCCGCTGTTCGGCGGCACCGGGGCCGCGACGCTGGGCGCCGTGCTCAACTGGGCCAGTGACACCGTGGGCCTCGGCGGGGTGGTCAACTTTCCCTCGACGGTGGCCGTCGCCGGCACCGACGGCGTGACCGGGGTCAGGATCGGCTTCTCCTTCCTGCAGATCCCGGTCGGCCCAAGCTCGTTCCTGGGCTTGACGATTCCGCAGTTCAACTATCCCGCCCCGACGCTGTGGTACTTCCCGACGCAGGCGAGCGGAGTGGTGGACGCCGCCGGCACCGCTTATCTGCAACACGGGTTTGCCGCGATCGGCTGGTTCTACCAGCCGCTGGCCATCGAATTGGCCAGCCAGACCAACAGCGTCGTGCTGACACCCACCATCCCCTCTGTCCCGTTGCCGTTCGGGGTGTGGCTGAGCAGTCCGCAGATGCAGCAGGGTGTGGGCTCGCTTTTCCTGGGTGATCAATCGGCGCTGAACGCCGCCGCGCGCTGGGCGGGTTTAGCGGGCACGCTGCCGCAGGACTTCGTGCTGACCGGCCACTCCGCCGGCGGTGGCCTGGCGACGATGGCGGCCAGCAGTTACGTGACGAACCTCGGGGCCGGCACCAATCATCTGCTCGGCGTGGTGATGTTCGACGGGGTCGCCAACAATGCCGCGGCCTTCGGGTCCGCGGTGGCCAACCTGCAGGCGGCGAGCATCCCGCTGTATGCGGTCGTCGCCCCACCGCAACCGTGGAATGCGTTCGGTGCCACCACGACTCAATTGGCCGCCTTGTACCCGGGGCAGTTCTCCGGCGTCGAGATCGTCGGCGGCTCGCATGTCGACTCGATGCTTGGCGGGAGCCCGCTCGTCGACCTCGCCGCCCAGCTGCTGACCGGTTTCTCGCCGCCGGGTGCCACCGCGGCGGTGTACACCCTGGCCACCGGCTGGATCAATGACTTCTATGCCGGCGGTACCCCGGCCGCCCCGGTGTTCGGCATCTACGGCCCCGCTGGGCCGTACGTCCCGCCGGGCGGTCAGCTGATCAGTTTGGGACCGGCAACCGGGATCGTGCTGCCGTAGTCCGCTACTCGGATTCCCGCAACGGCGAGCCGGTGAACTTGTCCGGGTTGGCGATGTCCCAGAGCGCCACGACCTTTCCGTCGCGCACCGTCATCGCGGTGATCCGCGGCGCCATCTCCCGGCGGCCCTCGGTGGCCGGGAAACCCTTTGTGTACGAACCGAGTTCACCGTTGACCAAGGCCAGCTGATGCTCGGTGTAGAAGCCGTCGCCGTACCGGTTGGCCAGGCCGAGCATGAACCGGACCACCTTGTCCACTCCGTGGATGACGTTAACGGCCGTCGATGTCCTGCCGTTCGCGTCGCCGGTGAAGGTGACGTCGGGATGCAGCAGCGAAACTATTGTCTCGATGTCACCGGCCGCCATGGCCGCCATTAACCGGCCGACCACCTCCGCATGGCTGGGGTCGGGCTCGGGTGGCGGGGCGGCGGCAACCGACTTGCGGGCCCGTGACGCCAGCTGCCGGGCGGATGCCTCACTGGTACCCAGCACCTCGGCAACTTCGGCGAAGGGCATCGAGAACCCGTCGTGCAGCACAAACGCCACCCGCTGGTCGGGGCTGAGCCGTTCCAGCACCACCATGGCCGCGAACCGGGCGTCCTCGGCGGCCACCACGGCCGACAGCGGATCGGCCGGCGAATCCGAGAAGGGCATCACCACCGGCTCGGGCAACCAATTGCCGGTGTAGGACTCGCGCCGGTGCGCCGCCGACCGCAGCCGGTCCAGACCGAGTCGGCTCACCACCGTGGTCAGCCACGCCTGGAGGTTGTCGATCGCCCTGTCCTGGGTGGACCAACGTAGCCATGCGTCCTGGACGATGTCTTCCGCGTCGGCCACCGTGCCGGTCAGCCGGTAGGCGACCGACATGAGATGTGGCCGCAGCGCCTCGAACTCGGAGACCTGCTGGGCTACCGCCATATTGTGAGCCTAACGCTAGGCTCGCGATCACTATGTCCAGAAATCTCTGGCTCCACTTCGCCCAGCACGGCAACGGCATCACGCCACCCGTCATCACCCGCGGCGAAGGGGTCACCATCTTCGATGACCGCGGCAAGAGCTACCTCGACGCACTGTCGGGTCTGTTCGTCGTGCAGGTCGGCTACGGCCGCACCGAACTCGCCGAGGCCGCCGCGCGCCAAGCCGAGAAACTGGCGTTCTTCCCGCTGTGGGGCAACACCACGCCGCCGGCCATCGAATTGTCCGAGCGCCTCGCCGGTTACACGCCGGGAGATCTGAACCGGGTCTTCTTCACCAACGGCGGCACCGAGGCCGTCGAAACCGCATGGAAGGCTGCCAAGCAGTACTACAAGCTCGTCGGCAAACCCAACAAGTACAAAGTGATTTCGCGCGCCATCGCCTACCACGGCACCACCCAGGGTGCGTTGTCGATCACCGGCCTGCCGAAGTACAAGGAAGCTTTCGAGCCGTTGGCGCCGGGCGGGTTCCGGGTGCCCAACACCAACTTCTACCGCGCGCCGGAGCCGTATGCCGAGGACGCGAAGGCATTCGGTCGATGGGCAGCCGACCGCATCGCCGAAGCCATCGAGTTCGAGGGCCCCGAAACCGTCGCCGCCGTCTTCCTGGAGCCGGTGCAGAACGCCGGCGGCTCCTACCCGCCGCCGCCGGGCTATTTCGAGCGGGTCCGCGAGATCTGCGACTCCTACGACGTATTGCTGGTTTCCGACGAGGTGATCTGCGCCTTCGGTCGGATCGGATCCATGTTCGCCTGCGACGACTTCGGCTATGTGCCGGACATGATCACCTGCGCCAAGGGCATGACGTCGGGCTACTCGCCGTTGGGTGCGATGATCGCCAGCGACCGGGTGTTCGAACCGTTCAACGACGGCAAGACGACGTTCCGGCACGGTTACACCTTCGGCGGCCACCCAGTGTCGGCGGCGGTTGCGCTGGCCAACCTCGACATCTTCGAACGCGAAGGCCTCAACGACCACGTGAAGAACCAGTCCCCTGCCCTGCGCGCCACCCTGGAAAGGCTCTACGACCTACCGATCGTCGGCGACGTCCGCGGCGAAGGCTTCTTCTTCGGCATCGAATTGGTCAAAGACCAGGCGACCAGGCAGAAGTTCGCCGACGACGAACGTTCCGCTCTGCTCAAGCGGGTTGGGGCGGCGCTCTTCGAAGCCGGGCTGTACTGCCGCACCGACGACCGCGGCGACACCGTCATCCAGATCGCGCCGCCGTTGATCAGCGGTCCAGCCGAGTTCGACGCCATCGAGTCGATCCTGCGTGGCGTCCTGAACGACATCAGGGTGGACTGACGCACGCGCCGGTTCGCGAGCGTGCGTAGATGCGCGGCGACACGCCGCTGGCACCGGCAATCTGCGCACGTTCGCGCCGGACGGACTTACGTCCAGAAGCGCCGCCTGCTCGCCTGCCTGCCTTGGGCGGCCAGCGCCCGCTTCACCGCGTCGACCGCGACCAGCAGTTGCCGCCCCTGCGGCCCCGACGGGTGCTTTAGGAACCGCGCCAGCGCCGCGCACAACTGGTCGAGCGCCGCGCGCAGTTCCCGGTCGGACTCCGCGTCGCGGTGCTGCTTGAGCTCGTCGAGCACCGTGTCCAGCCCGGAACGACGGACTTGCGCGCTCTTCTCCACCACCTTGAGCAGCTTGTCCAGCGGCCGCATCGGCGCCGGCTTCCTCCCTGCGGGCACAGGTGGGGGCGCGGCCATGGGTGCGGGCATGACCATGTCAAAGGCAGGTGCCGATACCTTCGCCGCCTGGACGAAGCCCACGGTCGTTGCCCATCCCGACGGCTCCTCGACGGGTTGGATCACGTCGGTCAGCGGGCCGGCGTCAGTGCGTTCCGGGTCGACGGCCACGAACGCGGTGAACCGGGACAGCACCCCGAACCGGACCGAATGCGCGACGATCCGTTCGGCCAGCTCTTCGTCCGCGCCGTACGACGCATAGTCGTCCTCCAGGTCACGGACCACCGATCGCGCCCAAATCGTCCGCACCGCAACCGCTTCCGGGGCCACTTGAGCGGGCAGCGTCACCACGGCCGAGTCGTCCCCCGCTACCTGTAGCGTCGCGGCTTCCCCACCCCGGTAACGCCCGGAAACCACCCACGGCACGCCGGCGAAGGCGTCGGGCAACCGGCCCGGTGTGAGGGTGCCGTCGACGATCTCGATCCCGTCGGCGCTCACCCGCAATCCGGTCAGCGCCGGACGTCCGATGGTCCGCGCCAGCCGCGCCATCGCCTCATCCAGGCGCTCCTCGGACTCGACCAGTTCGGATCGGCCGCGGCCCAGCTTCGCCAGCCGGTCCAGGAAGCCGGCGTTGACCGCCCGGTCGATTCCCACACAATAGATGCGCGTGTCGCCCAGAGCCGGCGCCAGCGTCGCCAACAGCTGGTCCTCCCCGGTGATCTGGCCATCGGTCACCAAGACAACGCTGGCCAGCCGGTCTTCACCCGAGCCGGCGAGCAGCTGGGCAGCCTTGAACAGCGGCTGGGCCATTTCGGTGCCGCCCCGGCTCTCCAGCCCGCCCAGCCACGAGGCGGCGGCGAACCGGTTCCGGTCGCTGGCATCGACCAAGCTCGCCGGTAGCCCCGCCGGACTGTCGATGCGGTCGTCGAAGGCCAGCACGCAGAACCGGTCGACGGCATCCAGCATGTCCACAATCCGGCCCGCGGCCCGGCGGGCGGCGATCATCTTCCAGCCGTGCATCGAACCCGAGCGGTCCAGCAACACCACCACGTCGCGCGGTGCGCTGCCGCTTTCGGCGGGGGGCACCAGCGTCACCGACCAGGTGCCCTCGTCACCCTCGCCGTCCGGGACCAACAGCGCCGACGACGACAGCTCCCCGCGGTCGATGCGGAAGCGCAACACGAAGTCCCGGTCGGCCCGCGCGCCCCGCTCCACCAGTAGCCGGGTCGCGCCGTCGACTTCGGACACCGCCGTGGGCAGGCTGGACCGCAGATCGGACACCGGCAGGCCGGCGCCGTCGAGGGTCAGCTCGATCTGCAGATCGAGGCGTTCGTCGTCTGCAGCCAGGCGTGGTGGCGTGACCCGCGACGCGTCGGGCACCGCGTCGGTGTCGTCGGCCAGGCCGGCGCCGGTCCGGTCACCCGGCAATGGCTTTCCTGCCGTGTACCGCGGGGCCACCACCAGGGGAAATCGGAACGTCGCCTCGCCGTCCTCGAACGACAGCGGCCCCGTCAGCCGCAACTCGATGGTGGCTTCCTCGCCTGGGCCGAGATTGCCGACGCGCACCGAGAACACGTCCGAGCGGTCCTCTTCGACGATCGCGGCGCGCTGGCCGGCGAGCAGCGCCTGCTCGTAGTCGGCGCGGGCGTGACCCCGTTCCTTGAGGACCCCGATCACGCGCCGCCCCGCCAGGTCGGCGGCGAAGTCGGTCACCCCGGCGCGGGCCGGCAGGGGAAATACGTAGGTCGCCTCGATGGTGGTGTCGCCGGTGTTGACGAACCGCTGGCGCACGGTGGACGTGGCGGTCAGGCCGACCAGGGCGGCATCGACGCTGAGCGACTTCAGTGGCAGGGATCGGCCGTCCGATCCCGACAACTCACCGCACGTCGGCCTGCCCGCCCGAACCGGGTGTGCGGGGCCGGCGGGCAGCAGGGGTAACAACTGAGCACTCATGACGAGTCCTTTCGGGTGTGGGCGATGAGGTCCAGCAGCGGGGCCGCGGCATGGCGCAGGGCATCGAGGGACGGCAGCCCGTCGCCGTCGACCAGCAAGGTGACAGTGTCGGACAGCCGCACGGCCTGCAGGTTGGTGACGGCCGGTTCGGCAGCCGGTTCGGGGGCCTTGGGGGCCATCCGCCAGAACGGGCCGGCGGCGCGCGCGGCTTCGGGCGTCGGTTCGGGATCGCCCAGATCCGCAGGCATCGCCGCCTCCGGGATGGCGGCCAGCGCCTCTTCCTGCGCCGCCGTCATGCCGTCGAGTCGCTCAGCGATCTCCTCCAGCGACAGGCCCTGGCCCTGCAACCGTTTGATGGCGACCAGCCGGATCAGGTGTGAGCGCCCATAGGTCAGCGCCCGCCCCCGGTTACCCGGCCGGGGCAGCAAGCCCCGCGCGGTGTAGTAGCGGACCATGCGCTCGGCCGGGATCGGCTTGGCTTGCCGATTCTCCGGCACGGCGCCGGACGCCTGCACCGCGGCGGCGGCCGCGGTGGCGAACTCGGATAGCGTAAGCAATTTCATACTGATGACAGTGTCACACCTATTTTTGACACTGTCAAATGTTGCTGGGCTGCTCTCGCGGGGCGCGAGTCCTGTCTCTCACCCGTTTACGTGCGGACTTCGAGCCGCGAGTTTTAGGGTCGACGGATGAACTGGATGACGGTGATAGCAAACGCGCTCGTCCCTCTCGCCTCCGTGATTTCGAGCGCCACCGTCGCGGTCTGGACTAAGCGCATCGACGCCAGGAACAAAGCGGAAGACCGCCGGCACGAACGAGTGCTCGACTTTGAAAAGCGGGCTGCCGATGACAAGAAGGCGGTGCTCAAATCGCTGATTTCGGCGACCATGTACGTCAAACGCGCGGCCCAATACGAGGGGCGCGGGACCGCCGCGGAGATCGCTACCCAGCGGCGCGCCGAGGCCATCCGGGAGCTCTATGACTTCCGCATGCGACTGGGCCTTGACGACGGAGTGGCCGAACTATTGGTCTACGCCGCACCGCCGGTGCAAGAGCTGGTAGGTCTGCTGCTCGACGAGTGGGATCGTCAGTTCCGCGAGCACGGCTACTCGCTGACCCAGCTGGATGCGTGCAAGCGGCAGTTGGCCCAGTCCGCGGCCTGCCCCGCACCTGCCGAAGACGCGACCGTGTACTACGAGGGCGAACTCAAGTGGTCCGAGCTGCGGAGGCAGGAGACGGTGTTCCTGGACATGCTGGGCAAAGATTCCGATCTCGACCTCGACGCCCTGGTGGATTTGTGCGACCGCGTCCTGGCGGCCGCACACACAGACCTGCGCGGGGGATACGGGCTCGACTTCTGAGCAGGCAGCGCAGGAAATCCAACACCGCGCGGCACCCTGCGATCCCGCGTTCGATCACTTAATCTGCTCAGCGATGCTGTTTTCACGGATCTCTTTGCGCGCCGCATCGTGCCTGGCCGCAGCGTTTTTGGCGGTCACCGGACCGGGCGCGCTGACGCTTCCGGCGGCTCGGGCCGAGCCCAGCGCCGCGGTGAATGCCGGGTCCGAGAACTGCCCATACATGATCAACACCCCACCCGCCGTCGACTCCTCCGAGGTGCCGAAGGCCGGCGACCCGCCGCTCCCCCTGGCCCTGCCTCCGACGCCGATCGGCGGGAACGCGCTGGGCGGCTGCGGCATCATCACCGCCCCGGACACCCCACCGGTCCCCGGGGATGTGTCCGCCGAGGCGTGGCTGGTCGCGGACCTCGACAGTGGCGCCGTGATCGCCGCGAAGGATCCGCACGGCCGGCACCGCCCCGCCAGCATCATCAAGGTGCTGGTCGCGATGGCCTCAATCAACGCGTTCAACCAGAACAAGACGGTCCCGGGCACCGATGACGACGCGGCCGCCGAGGGCACCAAGGTCGGGGTCGACGCCGGCGGCGTATACACCATCAACCAATTGCTGCACGGCTTGTTGATGCACTCGGGCAACGACGCGGCGCACGCGCTGGCGATGCAGCTCGGCGGCATGCAGGCGGCGCTGGAGAAGCTCAACGTGCTGGCCGCCAAACTCGGCGGACGGGACACCCGGGTGGCCACACCGTCCGGGCTCGACGGGCCCGGCATGAGCACCTCGGCCTATGACATCGGGTTGTTCTACCGATACGCCTGGCGCAACCCCGTCTTCGCCGACATCGTCGCGACCAGGACATTCGACTTCCCCGGCCACGGCGACCACCCGGGCTACGAGCTGGAGAACGACAACCAGCTGCTCTACCACTACCCCGGCGCGATGGGCGGCAAGACCGGCTACACCGACGACGCCGGCCAGACCTTTGTGGGCGCGGCCAACCGCAACGGCCGCCGGCTGGTTGCTGTCCTGCTGCACGGCACCCGGCAACCGATCGCACCCTGGGAGCAGGCGGCGCACCTACTGGACTACGGTTTCGGCACCCCGCAGGGCACGCAGGTCGGCTCGCTCATCGAACCCGACCCGTCGCTGTTGCCCAGCAATCCCAACCCCGCCAACCGAGCCCCGGAGAACAACCAGGCGGCTGGGCTGATGTCGTCGGCGGACACGCTGCCGATCCGGGTGGGGGTGGCCGTCATCGGCACTGTCATCGTGTTCGGATTGATCCTGGTAGCACGGTCGATGAACGCCCGTCGCGAGCATTAGCAGGCACTAGACTCAGGCGCCATGACCGCCCTGTACGAGGACGCCAACCTCACGCTGGATGAGGAAGGCATCACCATTCGGCACTACTACTTCCCTTTTGCCACGGCCAAACGAGTCGCCTACAGCGACATCAAGGGCATCAAGAGCGAGCAGATGGGCTGGGCCAGCGGCAAGGGCCGGATCTGGGGCGCCGGTGATCCACGCTACTGGTTCCCGCTGGACATTCACCGCGGACGCAAGAGCACCCTGCTGGTCATCGATGTGGGCCGGCGGGTGCGCCCCTGCATCACCCCCGAGGACCCGGCCAAGGCCATCGAAGTGCTCAAAGCCAGGGTGAAAACCTGACCGGTCGGGGTTTGCTGGTCGGCCTTACCGCGGCCAGCGTCGGGGTCATCTACGGTTACGACCTATCCAGCATCGCGGGCGCACTGCATGTCATCTCGAGGGACTTCGACCTCACCGACGAGCACAAGGAACTCGTCACCACCATGGTGGTGATCGGCCAGATCGGCGGAGCGCTGGGCGGCGGCGTGCTGGCCAATGCGATCGGGCGGCAGAAGTCGATGGTGCTGATCCTGGTTGGCTACGCGCTGTTCGCCTTGCTGGGCGCGATGTCGGTGTCGGTGCCGATGCTGCTGGCAGCGCGGCTGCTGCTGGGCGTCACCATCGGCGTCTCGGTGGTGGTGGTCCCGGTGTACGTGGCCGAATCGGCGCCCGCCGCAGTGCGCGGATCGCTGCTGGCCGCTTACCAGCTGGCCACCGTCAGCGGCATCATCCTGGGCTATGTCACCGGCTACCTGCTGGCCGGGTCACAGGGTTGGCGGTGGATGCTCGGGCTGGCCGCGGTGCCCGCGACGCTGTTGCTGCCGCTGCTGTTACGCATGCCCGACACCGCACGCTGGTATCTGCTCAAAGGCCGCGTCGACGACGCGCGCCGGGCACTGTTGCGCATCGAACCCGAGGCGGCCGTGGATGCGGAACTGGCCGAGATCGCCGTCGCGGTGCGCGAAGACCAAAACACCCCCGGCGGCGGGCTCGCGGAGATGCTGCGACGGCCCTATCTACGCGCCACCCTGTTCGTGGTGGCCCTGGGCTTCCTCATCCAAATCACCGGGATCAACGCGATAATCTATTACAGCCCACGGCTTTTCAAAGCGATGGGCTTCGAGGGTGATTTTGCGTTGCTGGCGCTGCCGGCGCTGGTACAGGTGGCCGGCCTGGCGGCGGTGGGCACGTCGCTGTTCCTGGTGGACCGGGTGGGCCGGCGCCCGATCCTGTTGTCCGGCATCGCGCTGATGATCGTCGCCGACGCGGTGCTGATCGCCGTGTTCGCCGAGGAATCCCACGCCCCGCTGCTGCTCGGATTCGGCGGGGTGCTGCTGTTCATCGTCGGGTTCAGCTTCGGGTTCGGCTCGCTGGTGTGGGTGTTCGCCGGGGAGAGCTTTCCGTCCCATCTGCGGTCGGTGGGCTCCAGCGTGATGCTGACTTCGAATTTGATCGCCAACGCGATCATCGCCGGCTTCTTCCTCACCCTGCTGCAGCTGCTCGGCGGCGCAGGAGTTTTCGCGGTGTTCGGGGCTTTCGCGGTGATCGCGTTCGGCGTGGTGTACCGATTCGCACCGGAGACCAAAGGCCGCCAGCTCGAGGACATCCGACATTTCTGGGAGAACGGCGGGCGCTGGCCATGACCTTGATCCTGGCCGGCACGGTTGTGGTCAACGGCGAGGTCTGCCGGCCCGGGTGGGTGGACACGCAAGGCGGGCGGATCGCCGCCTGCGGTTCGGGGACGCCGACCGCATCGGGCGACGTGGAGCTGCCCGATTCCGTTGTGGTTCCGGGATTCGTCGACATGCATGTGCACGGCGGCGGCGGCGCTTCCTTCAGCGACGGTGAGGTGGATCGGGCCGTTGCGTTTCACGCTCGCCACGGCACCACCACGACGCTGGCCAGCTTGGTCACCGCCGCACCCGCGAAACTTCTTGCCGCCGTTGGCTTGCTGGCCGATGCGACCCGGAACGGGCTGATAGCCGGCATCCACCTGGAGGGGCCGTGGCTGAGCGTGGGACGTTGCGGCGCGCACGATCCCGCCCAGATCCGGCCGCCCGACCCCGACGAGATCGACGCCGTCCTGGCCGCCGCCGACGGCACCGTGCGGATGGTCACGCTGGCCCCGGAGCTGCCGGGCAGCGGCCAGGCGATCCGGCGTTTCCGCGACGCCGGTGCCGTTGTCGCCGTCGGGCATACCGACGCCGACTACGAACAGACCCGGCAGGCGATTGCGGCGGGAGCCACCGTCGGCACCCATCTGTTCAATGCGATGCCACCCTTGAATCATCGCGAGCCCGGGCCCGCGCTTGCCCTGTTGGGCGATGCGCGTGTGACCGTGGAATTGATCGCCGACGGGGTACACGTCCACCCGGACATGGTGCAGGGGGTGATCGCCGCGGTGGGTGCGGGCCGGGTCGCCGCGGTGACCGACGCGACGGCCGCGGCAGGTTGCGGTGACGGGGAGTTCCGGCTGGGATCGGTGCCGGTGGTCGTCAGCTCGGGGGTGGCCCGGGTACGCGGCACGACCACCATCGCCGGCAGCACCGCCACCATGGACCAAGTCTTTCGCGCCGTTGCCAGCGGAGCGGGCCTGGCCGCTGCGGTCAAGACCACCTCCACGACCCCGGCCCGGGCGCTCGGACTCGACGGCGTGGGCACGATCCGGGCCGGATTCGCCGCCAATCTTGTTGTGCTGGATCAGCATCTGCGGGTGACGGGTGTGATGGCCAACGGGCAGTGGCGCCTCGTTCCGGGGGTGCGGTGATGGCCTGGCTCGTGCTGGTGGTTTCCGGAGTCCTCGAAGCGGTGTGGGCGACCGCCCTGAGCCGGTCCGAAGGCTTCACCCGGCTTGTGCCATCGCTGATCTTCGGTGTGGCGCTGCTGTTTTCAATGACCGGCCTGGCGGTGGCGATGCGCAGCCTGCCCACCGGCACCAGTTACGCGGTGTGGGTGGGCATCGGCGCGGTGCTGACGGTCTGCTACGCGACGGTGACGGGGGACGAACCGGCATCGCTGCTCAAAATGCTGTTCATCGCCGGGATCGTCGGCTGCATTGTCGGCCTGAAGCTGGTCAGCTAGCGGTCGCGGCGCCGGGCCAGCCGGGAAAGCGTCAGGGCGCCAACGGCTCCAGCGGCCATGGCGGCCAATGTCTGGCGCGCGCTGGGGCCCTCCTGAACTTGAATGCGGGGTCTGATGATCGCCGGAGCGGGCGGGTCCACGTGAGTCTCCCGTTCGTCGTCAGCGGCCGTCGCTGCCCAGGCGGTGGCGAACAACAGCAGCGACCAAGTGACGAACGCGAAGACCATCAGGCCCAGCACCGGTCCGAACGTGGCACCGGCGGGGCTGCGCACCACGGTCTGCAGGTAGATAGACCCCAATTGCTTGAACACCTCGAAACCGACGGCCGCCATCAAGCCGGCGCGCATCGAGGTGACGAAGCTGCCCGGCTCGCGCGGCAGCCGGGCGATCATCCAGGTGAACAGCAGCCACGACACCAGCACCGACACCAGCACCGAGACGACGCGGAAGATCTCGTCGAAGAACGAGAACTCAGGTATATGAAGCAATTTCAGCAACGCCCCCATCGGGCCGGATTGCCCGAGGGCGCTCAACGCGATGGTGACCGTGATGACCAGGAACGTGCCCACCATGGCCAGCATGTCGGACAACTTGGTGCGCACATAGCCCGCGGAATCGGCGGGCTGTAACCACATTTCGCTCAACGCCTCCCGCAAGTGATACATCCAGCCCAGGCCGGCCCAGGCCGCGGTCAGCAACCCGATCACACCGACCGAAGCCCGCGCGTCGATCGCCGAGTTCATCAGGTCGACGAGCTGCTGGCCCAGCTCCCCGGCCACCGCCGTGCGGATGCGCCCCTCCAGCGTGCTCAACAGCTGCGGCCGGCGCGACAACGTGTAACCGGCCACCGCGAAACCGACCATCAGCAATGGAAATAACGCGAAAATCGTGTAGTAGGTGAGACCCGCCGCGAAGAAGGTGCCCTTCTGTTTGCTGAAGCGCTGGTAGGCCTTGACCGCGTGGTCGAGCCAGCCGTGCCGGGCCCGCAGTCGTTGCAGGACCCCCGGGGTGCCGGTTCCGGTGGCAGGGTCGGTGTCGGTATCGGTCACGAGGCGTCCGCCGTCGCGGCCCAGGCGGTACTGAACAGCACCAGCACCCAGGTGACATAGGCGAACACGAGCAGCCCCAACAGCGGCCCGAAAGTCGCACCGGCCACGCTGCGCAACACCACTCGCAGATACAGCGAGCCCAGCAGTTTGAACAACTCGAACCCGACGGCCGCGATCAGACCGGCCTGCATCGAGGTGACGACACCCACCGACTCCCGCGGCAGCCGGACGATCACCCAGGTGAAGACCAGCCACGAGACCAGGAAGGAGACCAGCACGGAAAGCACTCGCAGCACCCAGTGAAAGACCGAAAGCTGTGGTAAGCCAAGCAGATTGAGTGCTGCTTCCATCGGCTCCCGATGGCCGAGCGCCGAGAGCGCCATGGTGGCCAGGATTACTCCGAACGTCGCCACCACGGCGGCCAGATCGGACAGCACGGTGCGCACCAGACCCTCCGAGAACACCGGGTGCCCCCAGATTCTGCCGAGCGCTTCGCGCAGCCGGTACATCCACGTCTGGCCCACCCAAGCCGCGAAAACCAGTCCGATCACGCCCACGGAGGTGTGCGCGGCGATCGCCGAGTTCATCACGCCGACCAGTTGCTGCCCCAGCTCCGGCGACACCCACGATCGGGCGCGGTCGTCTATGGTGTCGACCAGTCCCGGATGCCGTGACAACGCGAAACCACCGAGCGCGAAACAGATCATCAGCAAGGGAAACAGCGCGATCAGCGTGTAGTAGGTGAGCCCGGCCGCGAAGAGATTGCCGTTGCAATCCCGGAAGTGCAGGAACGCGCGCACCGCATGGTCGAACCAGTCAGCCCGGGCCCGCAGCCGGTCAAGTACTCCCGGGGTGGCCGGCACGGGCTGGTCGTTCGCGGTCAACTTATTCCTTAAGCGGAAGGAAACCTAACCGATCGTAGACCCGCTGCACTGTTTTGCTGGCGATCTCGTTGGCGCGCTGCGCCCCGGCCGCCAGCACGGCCTCCAGCTCGCCCAGGTCGGCGGTGAGCTCGTCGACCCGCGCCTTGATCGGCCGCACGTATTCGACGACCGCTTCGGCGGTGTCTTTCTTCAGGTCGCCGTAGCCGCGTCCGGCGTACCCGTCGACCAGGGTGTCGATACCGACGCCCGTGACCGCCGACTGAATGCTCAACAGGTTCGACACGCCGGCTTTGGCCTCCGGGTCGTACCGGATTTCGCGTTCGCTGTCGGTGACCGCGGAGCGGATCTTCTTGGCGGATCTGGCCGGATCGTCGAGCAGGCTGATCAGCCCGGCGTCGGTGGACGCCGACTTGCTCATCTTCGACGTCGGGTCCTGCAGGTCGTAGATCTTGGCGGTGACCTTCGGGATCAACACGTCGGGGACGACGAAGGTGTCCGGGAAGCGGCTGTTGACGCGCTGGGCGATGTCGCGGGCCAGCTCCAGGTGCTGGCGCTGGTCTTCGCCCACCGGAACCAGGTCGGTGTCGTAGGCCAACACGTCGGCGGCCTGCAGCACCGGGTAGGTGAAGAGTCCGACGGTGGTGGAGTCAGCGCCCTGGCGCGTCGACTTGTCCTTGAACTGCGTCATCCGGGAGGCCTGGCCGAACCCGGTGAAGCAGCCCAGCACCCAGGCCAGCTGACTGTGAGCGGGCACGTGGCTCTGCACGAAGATGGTGGCCCTGTCGGGGTCGATGCCGAGCGCTAGGTACTGGGCGGCGGTGATCAGCGTGCGGCGCCGCAGTGCCTCTGGATCCTGCGGGATGGTGATGGCGTGCAAGTCCACCACGCAGAAGAACGCCTCATGCTCGTCCTGCAGCCCGACCCACTGGGCGACCGCCCCGAGGGCGTTGCCGAGGTGTAGCGAGTCAGAAGTGGGCTGCACACCGGAAAAAATCCGGCGGGATCCGGTAGGGGTGCTCATGATGCTCACGATCTTTTCACGGGCCCCGGCCGCGCGAACGTGATGCCAGCCGCACGCTCGGTTGCGGTACCAGCGGTACCGCATTTACTGTCGAAATTATGCGAAGCCTGCGAAAGCCTTCATCGGGCGCCGCCACCCGTGAGCCCATCCACTTGGGTTCGGGCGAGCCGGTGCTGCTGCTGCACCCCTTCCTGATGTCGCAGACGGTGTGGGAGGTGGTTGCGCAGCAACTGGCCGAAACCGGCCGCTACGAGGTGTTCGCGCCGACGATGGCGGGCCACAACGGCGGTCCGCGCGCCGGCACCTACTTCCTGTCGTCCGAGGTCCTGGCCGACCATGTCGAACGCCAGATGGACGAACTCGGCTGGGAGACCGCGCACATCGTCGGCAACTCGCTCGGCGGCTGGGTGGCGTTCGAGCTGGAACGACGCGGGCGCGCGCGCAGCGTGCTGGGCATCGCCCCGGCCGGCGGCTGGACCCGGTGGAGCCCGGCCAAGTTCGAGGTGATCGGCAAGTTCATCCTGGGCATTCCGATGCTGATACTCGCCTGGCTGTTCGGGCCGCGGGTACTGCGCATACCGTTCAGCCGCCACCTGGCCACCTACGCGATCAGCGCCAGCCCCGACGGGGTCAGCGAGCGCGAACTCAGCGTCATCGTCGATGACGTAGCGCACTGCCCGGCCTACTTCCAGTTGCTGGTCAAGGCGCTGCTGATGCCCGGGCTGCAGCAGCTCGCCGAGAACTCCGTGCCTGCCCATCTGGTGGTTTGCGAGAAGGACCGGGTCGTCCCTTCGCCCCGGTTCAGCAAGCATTTCCGCACTCAACTGCCCGACGACCACCGGTTCACCAGGCTCGACAACGTCGGCCACGTGCCGATGTTCGAGGCACCCGGGCGAGTCACCGAGGTGATCCTGGATTTCCTGGACGAATGCGTGGGGGCGAACCGCGGCAAGCAGGTGGCCGAGCCGCCCGCCAGCTAGGAATTGGCGGGGATCCGCCGCCATACGATAGTCTTCAAATCGGTCATGAGCGCCAGCGTCAAGCCCCGGCTTGCTGGCCGGCAACCCTCCAACCGCGGTGGGGTGCCCCGGGTGATGACCAGGTTGAGTAGCCGCACCGGCTACGCGGCAAGCGCGGGTCCGCCGTCAACCGGGCCCCTGAGCTGACAGGGAAACGTGATGTGCACTCCTGAAACCCACTCGGCTCTGCAAGCTGTGCCTCTCTTCGCCTAACCGCCATTCCCCCAGCAGAAAGCGACCAGAGTGAGCTCCGAGAACACCGACCCGACCGCGAATTGGTCTTTCGAAACCAAGCAGATCCACGCCGGGCAGCGGCCGGACCCGACCACCAACGCGCGGGCCCTGCCGATTTACCAGACCACGTCGTACACGTTCGACAACGTCGCCCACGCGGCCGCCCTGTTCGGCCTCGCGGAGCCCGGCAACATCTACACCCGCATCGGCAACCCGACCACCGACGTCGTCGAGCAGCGCATCGCCGCGCTCGAGGGCGGTGTGGCCGCGTTGTTTCTGTCCTCCGGACAGGCGGCCGAGACCTACGCCATCCTGAACCTGGCCGCCGCCGGTGATCACATCGTCTCCAGCCCGCGGCTCTACGGCGGCACCTACAACCTGTTCCACTATTCGCTGCCAAAGCTGGGCATCGAGGTCAGCTTCGTCGAGGATCCCGACGACCTGGACTCCTGGCAGGCGGCGGTGCGGCCCAACACCAAGGCGTTCTTCGCCGAGACCATCTCCAACCCGCAGATCGACGTGCTGGATACGCCCGGCGTCTCCGACGTGGCGCACCGCAACGGAGTGCCGCTGATCGTCGACAACACCATTGCCACGCCATATCTCATCCAGCCGCTGGCCCAGGGTGCGGACATCGTCGTGCACTCGGCCACCAAGTACCTGGGCGGGCACGGCTCGGCCATCGCCGGTGTCATCGTCGACGGCGGCACCTTCGACTGGACCAACGGCAAGTTCCCTGGGTTCACCACCCCCGACCCCAGCTACCACGGCGTGGTGTTCGCCGAGCTCGGGCCGCCCGCGTTCGCGCTCAAGGCGCGCGTGCAACTGCTGCGCGACCTCGGCTCGGCGGCTTCGCCGTTCAACGCGTTCCTGGTCGCCCAGGGCCTCGAGACGCTGAGCCTGCGAGTCGAGCGCCACGTCGCCAACGCCCAGCGGGTCGCCGAGTTCTTAGAGGCCCGCGAGGACGTGCTTTCGGTCAACTACGCGGGGCTGCCCAGCTCGCCCTGGCATCAGTTGGCGAAGAAGTTGGCGCCCAAGGGCGCCGGCGCGGTGCTGGCTTTCGAGCTGGCGGGCGGCGTGGACGCCGGCAAGGCGTTCGTCGACGCCCTGCAGCTGCACAGCCACGTCGCCAACATCGGGGATGTGCGTTCGCTGGTCATCCACCCGGCCTCGACCACCCACGCCCAGCTCAGCGCCGCCGAGCAGCTCGCCACCGGCGTCACTCCCGGATTGGTGCGGCTGGCCGTCGGACTGGAGAACATCGACGACATCCTGGCCGACTTGGAGCTCGGTTTCGCCGCCGCCCAGGTGTTCAACTCCGCCAAGGCCGGGACCGACCCGCAGGCCGTGGCGGCGTTCTGAGGGCGCCGGACGTGACGATCTCCGACGTGCCCACGCAAGCGCTGCCCGCCGAAGGTGAGGTCGGCGTCGTCGACATCGGCGCGCTGCGGCTGGAAAGCGGTGCGGTCATCGACGACGTCCACATCGCGGTGCAGCGCTGGGGCGAGTTGTCGCCGACGCGCGACAACGTGGTGATGGTGCTGCATGCACTCACGGGCGACTCGCACATCACCGGGCCCGCCGGACCGGGGCACCCCACGCCCGGCTGGTGGGACGGGGTCGCCGGACCGGGCGCACCGATCGATACCAATCGCTGGTGCGCGGTGGCCACCAACTCGCTCGGCGGCTGCCGCGGCTCCACCGGGCCGAGCTCGCTGGCCCGGGACGGAAAGCCGTACGGCTCAAGGTTTCCACGCATCACCATTCGCGACCAGGTCGAGGCGGACATCGCCACGCTGGCCGCGCTGGGAATAACTCAGGTGGCCGCCGTCGTTGGCGGGTCCATGGGCGGTGCACGCGCGCTCGAGTGGATTGTCGGCCACCCCGACCGGGTGCGGGCGGGCCTGTTGCTGGCGGTGGGCGCCCGCTCCACCGGCGACCAGCTCGGCACGCAGACCACCCAGATCGCGGCGATCAAGGCAGACCCGAACTGGCAGGGTGGCGACTACTACGACACTGGCCGGGCTCCCGACGAGGGGCTGAAAATCGCCCGCCGCATCGCGCATCTGACCTACCGCGGCGAGGTCGAGCTGGACCGGCGGTTCGCCAACGAGCCGCAGCTGGGCGAGGACCCCGCGGCCGGCGGCCGCTACGCCGTGCAGAGCTATCTGGAGCACCAGGGCGACAAGCTGCTTTCCCGCTTCGACGCGGGCAGTTACGTCGCGCTGACCGAAGCACTCAACAGCCACGACGTCGGGCGCGGACGCGGCGGCGTGCACGCGGCGCTGACTCGGTGCCCGGTCCCGACCGTGGTCGGCGGCATCACGTCCGACCGGCTCTACCCGCTGCGTCTGCAGGACGAGCTCGCCGAGCTGTTGCCGGGCTGCGGCGGGGTGCGGGTGGTCAAGTCCATCTGCGGCCACGACGGCTTCCTGATCGAATCCGACGCGGTGGGTGTGTTGATCCGCGAGACCCTGCAATTGGCCGAAGGCGCGTGCGCGAGGCAGCCAAGGTGACCCGATCCCAGCGCGACCGTTCCCTGTCCTTCGGCGCGGCCGCGGCCGCCTACGAACGGGGCCGGCCGACGTATCCGCCGGAAGCGATCGACTGGTTGTTGCCGCCCGGTGCCCGCGAAGTCCTCGACCTGGGCGCAGGGACCGGCAAGTTGACGACGCGACTGGTCGAGCGCGGCCTGGACGTGGTAGCCGTGGACCCGGTTCCCGAAATGCTGGAGGTGCTGACCGCATCGCTGCCGCAGACGCGCGCGCTGCTGGGCACGGCCGAAGAGATCCCGTTGCAGGACAACAGCGTTGACGCGGTGTTGGTGGCCCAGGCGTGGCACTGGGTGGACCCGGCCCGCGCCATTCCGGAGGTGGCCCGGGTGTTGCGTCCGGGCGGTCGGCTGGGTCTGGTCTGGAACACCCGCGACGAACGGCTCGGCTGGGTGCGCGAGCTCGGCGAGATCATCGGCCGCGACGACGATCCGGTCCGCAACCGGGTGACACTCCCCGAGCCGTTCACCGAGGTGGAACGCCACCAGCTTGAGTGGACCAATTATCTTACGCCGCAGGCACTTATCGACCTGGTGGCCTCGCGAACCTACTGCATCACCTCGCCTACCGAGGTGCGCACCAAGACGCTGGACAAGGTACGCGAGCTGTTGGCCACCCACCCGGCTTTGGCGAACGCCAATGGCCTTGCCCTGCCTTACATCACGGTGTGCGTGCGGGCCACCCTGTCCTAGTGGTTTATCGGTAGCCGCGTTTGAGCAGGTGCCTCGCGCCGGCGTCCATGGCAGCGGGTTCGGCCATCTCGAAGTTGAAGGCATTGGCCAGCCGGTTGGTGATGTCGAAGGCCAGGCACACGCCTAGCGCATCCTTGATCTGCTCGGCCGAAGCGCCGGCGTCGAGAACCGCCCGGATATCGTCGGCGTCGACACGGTGTTCCCGGGCGAGCTTGCCGAGCAGCCGGAGGGTCTCCCGCAACGCCGCCCCGATCGGCGCCGCATCCAAATCGGCAAGCACGGCAGCGACTTTCGCGTCGTCTCGATACCACTGTCTGGAAGTGGCGGTGTGCGCGGCGACGCAGAACGGGCATTCATTGGCTTGCGAGACGACGGCGGCCATCAGCTCGCGGTCCCCGACCGACCATTCCGAAGTGCCTCGCATGGCCTCGTGGGTGAGCTCGCCGGCACCGTAGAAATCGCGTCGGTAGAAGGCCAGCTTCACGGCATCGACGACCGGATGCCCCGACACCAGCCGGATCACGGCGAACAGCGCCTTGATGTGTAGCGGGTGGCCGTGGTCGAGGACGCCGAGCCTCATCGCTGTGCCCCGGTGGCGTCGGCGAGCGCCGCCAGGCCGCTGGTGTAGTGGCGGTTGGCCTGTCCGACGGCGGCGCTGACCACCAACTCGAAAACCTGGTCTTCGCTGAATCCGGCCTTGCGCACCTCGGCGATGTCTTTGTCGGTGACCTCATAGGAGCGCTGGGCCACCTTTTCGATCAAGGCACGTATCGGCTCGGTCAGTCCGGCATTGTCGAAGGCGGCTCGGCGCAGCGCGGGCGATGCCGCCGCCTCGCTGGTGAGTACGCGGGCCACCAACTCGCTGTTCAGTCGGGTGATGTCAGTCATCGTTCACGGGCTCCTCTGCTGCGGTGCGTCACTTACAGCCTTTGTATAGATGACGAACCAAGAGGCGGCGGTCAGACAGTCACGGCCCTTTCCCGGTGAAGAAGAAACCCGACAACTTCTCGCCGACGTTGTTGAAGCCCGAGATCACCGCGGACGCAAACAGGTCCAAGGAGCTGAAGTTGTACAGGCCGGCAATATCGGTGCCACGGTTCAGCATGCCCGATAGTTGGGTGCCGAAGTTGGCGACGCCGGAAAGCGATCCGGCCGCCGCGGTCGACACCGAGTTCAGCAGGCCGGACACGGAGGTGCCGAAGTTCATGAAGCCGGAAACGGTGCCGCCGCCGCTGTTGAAGAAGCCTGACGACGGCAGCAGGCTGGTGTTGAAGAGGCCCGGGGTGCCGCCGAACCCGGCGAGCGGAATGTCGATTGGCCCCAGCGTGCTGGTCGCGTGCAGATCGAACAGGATGCGGTCGATGACGGCCGTCGGCAGGTCGAAGGACGGTGTGCCGCTTTCGAAGCCGAAGCCCAACGGCAGCAACGGGATTCCGCCGGCCGGGGTGTTGAAACCGGGGATGGTCAGTGACAGCGGCAGCCCGATGTTGATCGGCCCGGTGGGGATCGTGAATCCCGGGATGGTCAGCGACCCACCCAGGGTGTGGATCGGCTCGAGCTTGAAGCCGGGGCTGTCGACCTTCACACCGGCCGGAGAGCCCTCGATCGTGATCGGTCCCGGAATGACAAAACCGTAACTGGCGGCGACAACGAAACTTGAACTCCCGCCGGAGATCGAGAAACTGGGCGCAGTGCTGTAGTCGATGGTGATGTTCGGTCCGGTGATGGTAATAGGCGCGACGCTGATGGGGCTGATGCTGATGCCTGGGCTGATCGACGCGTGTATCGACGGAATCGGGATGGACGGAATGTTGACCGGGCCGATCCCGCCGGCCGCGTCGAGGTACCACGGAATGGTCGGGATGTGGATGGGCGGAATCACGGTGATGGGCCCCAGGCCGCCGACGATGTCGGCGCCGACCACCGGGATCACCGGGAAGGTGTACTCGAGGGAGAATCCGGGCAGGCCTTGGTAGTTGCCTCGCCAGATCAGGCCGTCGACGTAGTTGCCGGAGACGAGAGCGCCGGTGTTGACGCTGCCGGTGTTGAGCAGGCCGGTGTTGGAGTTTCCGGTGTTGAACCAGCCGGTGTTGATGTTGCCCGGGTTGAAGTCGCCGCTATTGGCGTTGCCCGCGTTGAAGCTGCCGGTGTTGTGGTGCCCGGCGTTGCCCAGCCCGGTGTTGAAGTTGCCGGCGTTGAATATCCCCGTGCTTCCGATTCCGGCGTTGCCGATGCCGGTGTTGTAGTTGCCGGTGTTGAAGAACCCGACATTGCCGTTGCCGGTGTTGAAGAACCCGATGTTGCCGTTGCCCGAGTTGAACAGTCCGAGGTTGCCGCTGCCGGAGTTCAGCCCGCCGATGCCGGTGAGGTTGTCGCCCTGCAGCCCGATGCCGATGTTGTTGTTGCCGGTGTTGGCGAATCCGATGTTCCCGAGGCCGAAGTTCCCGAAACCGAGGTTGCCGCTGCCGGCATTGGCGAAGCCGAAGTTGTTGTTGCCCAACAGGCCTGCGGCCAGACCCGAGTTGCCGAACCCGAAGTTGCCGTTGCCGACATTGGCCAGCCCGAAGTTGCCATTGCCGATATTGCCCAGCCCGAAGTTCTGGCCGCCGATGTTGGCCCCGCCCACGTTCAGGTCACCGACGTTGCCGAAGCCCACGTTGAAGTTGCCGACGTCGGCCAGCCCGATGTTGGCGATCAACGACCGGTTCATGTCCGATCCGGCCGTCATCATGCCTGAGAGATGGTGGCCGACATCGCCGAAGCCGGACAGCAGCGCCTGCTGTCCGAAGGCCAGCGTGCTGGTGTTGTACAGGCCCGACAGCCCCGTGCCCACATTCAGCAAACCGGAGTGCAGTGAGCCCACATTCATGTATCCAGAACCGTTGCCCATCAATGCGTCGTGAGCCTGATTCCAGAGGCCCGACACGCCGGCGCCGAAGTTGCCCCAACCGGAGCCGCCGCCCGCGCCGCTGTTGAAGAAGCCGGAAGACGGTGTGGCCGTGGTGTTCCAGAAGCCCGGAGTGGGCGGGATGTGCAGTACCGTGGTGTTGCTGCCGATGAGGTACACCGAGCCGTCGGCGTTGCCCAGAATCTGCGGGAACGTGATCGCCGGGATGCTGACCGCACGGGTCCCAGCATCGAGGTTGAGGCTCAGCAGGTTTGCCGCCGAGAAGTTCAATCCGCCGGGGAAGATGGTGATCGCGTCGATGACACCGGGCGCATGCACGCTGGCCAGGATCTGGCTGATGTTGATTTCGGGGGTATGGAATCCCGAGGTTATCAGCTTGAAGAAGGTATTGGACTCCCCGGCAACGCCGCCGAAGGTGACCAGGTTGCCTGTTGCGAAGGGGGGCCCCGGCCAACTGGCGCCGATGGTGTAGTAGGTAGGACCTGTGTCGAACGGGTGGCCTTCACTCGGCCACGTCCAGATGATGAACGGGCTGATCGCCGAGTTCGACCCGGTCGTCTGGTCGACGTGCTGGATTATTTCGAGCTGGTTGATACCAGGGATGGCGACCGATGGCAGCCTGATCGGGCCGACGGCGATGGTCCCGTTGAAGTCGGGGTGCAGCGCGGGGATGTCGATCTGCGGGATGGTGAAAGCGCCCATCGCGACGTTGCCGGTGAGGTGCAGGTGTGTCACGGGCACCGGGATGGGCGGGATGACGACCGGCCCGAAGGAGGCGTTGGCGTGGATGTCGAAGAGGGTGACCGGCGGCATCGGCAAGGTGGTGGCGTAGCTGAACAAGCCCTGGTACTCGCCTCGCCAGAAGAAGCCGTTGCTGGCGTTGCCCGTCATGAACGCACCGGTGCCGATGTTGCCCGAGTTCAGCACGCCCGTGTTGGAGTTGCCGGTGTTGAACCAACCGGAGTTGATGTTGCCTGGGTTGAAGTCGCCGGTATTGGTGTTGCCCGCGTTGAAGCTGCCGGTGTTGTAATGCCCCGCGTTGGCCACGCCGCTGTTGAAGTTGCCGGTATTGAAGAATCCGGTAGAAGCCGTCCCCGCGTTGCCGACACCGGTGTTGTAGCTGCCCGAGTTGAACAACCCGACGTTGCCGGTGCCGCTGTTGAAGAACCCGATATTGCCGGTTCCGGAGTTGAACAGCCCTATATTTCCGGACCCGGAGTTGAGCCCGCCGATGCCGGTCAGGTTGTCGCCCGAAAGCCCGATGCCGATGTTGTTGTTGCCGCTGTTCGCGAAACCGATGTTGCCGCTGCCGGAGTTGGCCAACCCAAAGTTGTTGTTGCCCAATAGGCCTGCGGCCAGGCCGGTGTTGGCGAACCCGAAGTTGCCGTTGCCGAAGTTGCCCAGCCCGAAGTTGCCGTCGCCGAAGTTGCCCAGCCCGAAGTTGCCATGGCCGACGTTGGCGAACCCGAGGTTCTGCAAACCGATGTTGGCGGCGCCCAGGTTGAATCCACCGATGTTGCCGAAGCCGGCGTTGAGGTTGCCGACGTCGGCCAGGCCGACGTTGGCCATCAGCGTCTGGTTTAGCGCGGTTCCGGCAGCGGACAGCCCGGACAGGTGGTTGCCGAAGTTGCCTATGCCGGAAAGCAGCGCCGGCGTGCCGAAGACCAGCGGGCTGGCCGTGTTGAAGAATCCGGAGACCCCTGAACCCACATCGAGCAGGCCCGAACTCAACGTCCCGACGTTGAGAGTGCCGGACAGCGTTCCGGTCAGCGCCGTGTGCGCCTGGTTCAGGAAGCCTGATACGCCAGAACCGAAGTTGCCAAAACCCGACACCCCGCCGGCACCGCTGTTGAAGAAACCCGACGACGGTGTGGCAGTGGAGTTTCCGAAGCCCGGCATCGCCGGGATATCGATGATGGTGACGCTGCTGTGCGGCATGCTGATGTTCAGCGCAGCTTTCAGCGGCAGCGGGTCGATGGTGAGACCACCGGGGAAGATCGTGATGGCATCCAGCACACCGGCCGCGTCGATGTTGATCGGGATCGGGTTCTGCGGGATGTTCAGGCCGCCCGGGAACAGGGTGAACGCCGGAATCCCGCCCGTCAGATCGATCTTCAACGGGAAGGGGTCGCTCGCGATGGTCGGGATGGTGACGGTCGGCATGGTGATCTTGGTGTAGCCGCTCGATGCATTGCTCGGCCCGCCGAACAAGGTGAGACCGGTGACCGGCTTTCGGGCCCAGCCGTTGTCCATGACGCCATTCGGTTGTCCGATCGTCCAGACGTCGCCGAGGGCCTTGACGGTGATGACCGGCAGGGTGAAGGGCGGCGGCGCCGGCGCCGGGGGGCCGTAAACGGGAAGAGGTATTCGCCACCGAGGGTCATGCCCTTGAAGAAGACGATCGACGGGATCTCGATGGTCTGGTGGATGTCGGGGCCCAGTGCCGGAACATCGATCTGCGGGATGGTGAACGGTCCGACGTTGACGACCTGGTGAATGTCGAACAGCGACATGCTCGGGATGTCGAACTGCGGGATGGTGACGGGACCGAAGTTGAAGGTCTCGTTGAAGTCCAGGATGGTGCTCGGCTGGATTTCGATGCTGTATTTGAAGCTGAACACGCCGTGGTATTCGCCGGTCCACAACACGCCGTTGTTGAAGTTGCCGGAGTTGAAGGCGCCGGTGTTGACATTGCCCGTGTTGAACATGCCGGTGTTGGTGTTGCCGGCGTTGAACCAGCCGGTGTTGGTGTTGCCGGTGTTGAAGTCGCCGGTGTTGGTGTTGCCTGCGTTCCCGGTGCCGCTGTTGTAGTGCCCGGCGTTGGCCAGGCCGGTGTTGAAGTTGCCGGCGTTGAACAGACCGGTGGAGGCCGTCCCTGAGTTTCCGACGCCGGTGTTGTAGTCGCCGGAGTTGAACAGCCCCCAGTTGCCGGTGCCGGTGTTGAAGAAGCCGATGTTTCCGGTGCCGGAGTTGAACAACCCGATGTTTGCGCTACCGGAGTTCAGCCCGCCGATGCCGGTGAGGTTGTCTCCCTGCAGCCCGATACCGATGTTGTTGTTGCCGCTGTTGGCGAATCCGATGTTGCCCACGCCGAAGTTGGCGAAGCCGTAGTTGCCGCTGCCGGCATTGCCGAACCCGAAGTTGTTGTAGCCCAACAGTCCTGCCGCCAGGCCGCTGTTGCCGAACCCGAAGTTTCCGTCACCGATATTGCCGAATCCGAAGTTGCCGCTGCCCAGGTTGCCGAAGCCCAGGTTGCCGCCACCCAGATTGCCGCCGCCGAAGTTCATGCCGCCGGCGTTGCCGGCACCGAGGTTGAACTCGCCGAAGTTGCCGAAGCCGATGTTGATGCCACCCACGTTGCCCAGGCTCAGCAGGTTGACCGGATCCAATGCCTCAAGTTCGTGGAAGAAACCGTCGATCAGTTGCGAGATCGGGGACGGGCTCGAGGGGGCGGTGAGTATCGCGATCAGGCCCTGGTAGGAGATGCCCGAGACGTGGTTGCCGAGGTTGCTCAACCCCGAGATGTTCGCAATCGTGTCGAACTCCAGCGAGCTCACGTTCAGCAGGCCGGAGATGCCGGTGCCGGCGTTGGACATACCCGATACCAGCGAACCCACGTTGCCCACACCGGAGAGCACGCCCAGCGTCGCACTCGACGCGTTGTTCATGAGACCCGAGACCATCGCGCCGGCGTTGAAGAAGCCCGAGCCTCCCCCGGCGCCGGAGTTGAAGAAGCCCGACGACGGCAGCGTGGTCGAGTTCCCGAAGCCCGGAGTCGGCTTCAGGTCGATGATCGACAGCGTGTAAGGCCCCGCGGTGGTGGCGATGTCGTAGTTCAGCGGAATCCCGGCGATCGTCATCCCGGGAATGGTCACGGCGGGAATGTCCGCGGAGAAATTGATCGGCAGCGTCTGCCCCATCGACATGCCCTTGATCACCGAGGCGGGGATGTCGATCGGCGGGATGTCGATCGGGAGCGCCTGGCTGATCGAAATCGCATCGAGGGCGATCGCCGGGTTGGCGAATTCCAGCGGCAGGTAAAGCTGGCCCAGCGTAATGAAATTGAGGACGACGGGAGCCTCGAGCTCGATGAAGATACTTTCCGGCAGCCCGAACCAATCGCGCAAGAACTGCGGGAGGGCCCAGTTCACCTTGAACGGGTTCAGCGTGATGTTAGAGGCGGTGACGGGGCCACCGACAAACTGTCCGTTGGCGCTGATCGGGGACAGCAGCGTGGTCGCCGGTGCGTGGAAGTTGATGTTTCCGGTTCCGTCGAAGCTGATGTGAATGGCCGGGATCGGGATGTCGGGCACAGTGAAGGCGTAGTTGCCGTTGCCGTTGATACCGAAGTGCAGTGGCGGAAGAACGTGGATGTCCGGGATGACGATGGGTCCGAGGCCGCCGGTGGTGGTGACGTGGATGGGGAACTCGGGAATGGTAATCCCGTAGTAGAAGCTTGCCAGTCCTTCGTAGTTGCCCCGCCAGAACATGCCGTTGTTGTAGTTGCCGCTGATGAACGCGCCGGTGTTGACGTCACCCGAGTTCAACACGCCGGTGTTGGCGTGCCCGGTGTTGAACCAGCCGGTGTTGTAGTTGCCGGGGTTGAAGTCGCCGCTGTTGCCGGTGCCGGTGTTGAAGCTGCCGGTGTTGTAGTGGCCGGCATTGCCCAGCCCGGTGCTGTAGTTGCCGACGTTGAACAGACCGGTGCTGGCGATCCCGGCGTTTCCGATGCCGGTGTTGTAGCTTCCGGAGTTGAACAACCCGAAGTTGCCGGTGCCGGTGTTGAAGAACCCGACGTTGTTGGTGCCCGAGTTGAACAGCCCGATGTTGCCGCTACCGCTGTTCAGGCCGCCGATGCCGGTGAGGTTGTCGCCCTGCAGCCCGATGCCGATGTTGTTGTTGCCGGTGTTGGCGAATCCGATGTTGCCGAGCCCGAAGTTGCCGAACCCGGAGTTGTTGCTGCCGGCATTGCCGAATCCGAAGTTGTTGTTGCCCAACAGGCCTGCGGCCAGGCCGGTGTTGCCGAATCCGATGTTGCCGTTGCCGAAGTTGCCGAACCCGAAGTTGCCGCTACCGATGTTGCCGCCGCCGAAGTTCTGCCCACCGATGTTGGCGGCGCCCAGGTTGAGATCTCCAACATTGCCGAAGCCGAAGTTGCCGCTGCCGAGATTGGCCCAGCCGAGGTTGAGGATGCTGCTGCCCTGGTTGAGAACCGTTCCCGCGGTGAACAATCCGGATAGCTGGTGGCCGACGCCGCCGAACCCCGAGAGGAAAGCGGAACTTCCGAGCGGCAGTGCGCTGGTGTTGAACAAACCCGACACGCCCGAACCCGCGTTCAACAGGCCCGATCCCGCCGTGCCGAAGTTGGCGAATCCAGAACCCGCACCTACCAGTGTGTCGTGCGCCTGGTTCAGCATGCCCGACATTCCGGCACCGAAGTTGCCGAACCCCGAGCCACCACCACCACCGGAGTTGAAGAAGCCCGACGAGGGAGTGGTGGACGAGTTGCCGAAGCCCGGGAGCGGCTTGATGTCGATGAACGGCAGGTGGATGTCACCGACCATGCCCTTGGCGTCGAGGGTCAACGGCACGGTGGTGATCGTTAAACCGTTTGGCAGCAGCGTAAATGCGTCTAGACCGCCGGAGAAGTTGGCGATCCCGGCGGATGCCTTCGGCACGGTGAGCCCGTTGGGGAAGAAGGTGAACGCGTCGTTGCCGCCGGTGATGGCGATGTTGGCAATGGTTTGGGCGGGGATGGAGAAGCCATTGGGCAGCAGCCGCACGATGTTCGTGCTCAGGCTCACCGACAGCGGGATGTCGCTGCCGATGGTGGGACCGCTGATCTTGACACCGCTCAACGAGAGGTCGGAGATGAAGAACCCGTTCGGGTTACCCAACTTGTCGATCTTGACCAACGGATTGTTGAAGCTGAACGATCCGATGCTGGCCGAGATGGCGTCGAAGCGCGAGTTGAGCACGACGATGGGCGAGATGAAGGTCTGCCCCAGGTCCACCGAACCCAGAGCTTGCAGCGGTATCGCGGGAACGGTGATGGGCGCGAAGTTGATCGGCCCGAGGCCGACGGCCGCGTTGGTGATGTTGAAGTGCAGCGCGGGGACGGGCACCGGCGCGACATGAACGGGCCCGACGCCACCGATGGCGTGCACGGTGATAGGGGCCCGAGAAATCGTGATGTCCGAGTAGGCACTCATCAGGCCTTCGTACGTGCCGCGCCAGAACATGCCGTTGTTGCCGTGACCGCTCATGAAGGCACCGGTGTTGAGGCTGCCAGAGTTGAAAAGCCCGGTATTGGAGTGCCCGGTGTTGAACCAGCCGGTGTTGAAGTTGCCCGGATTGAAGTCGCCGCTGTTGGTGTTGCCGGCGTTGAAGCTGCCGGTGTTGTAGCTGCCGGCGTTCGCGACGCCGGTGTTCAGGACGCCGGCATTGAACAGGCCGCTACTCGCCGATCCGGAGTTGCCGATCCCGGTGTTGAAGCTGCCAGAGTTGAACAGGCCGAAGTTGCCGGTGCCGGTGTTGAAGAAGCCGACGTTGCCGGTTCCGGAGTTGAACAACCCGATGTTTCCGGAACCGGAGTTCAGGCCACCGATACCGGTGAGGTTGTCTCCCGTCAGCCCCATACCGATGTTGTTGTTCCCGGTGTTGGCGAAACCAATGTTGTTCAATCCCAGGTTCGCGAAGCCGTAGTTGTCGCTCCCGGCGTTGCCGAAACCGAAGTTGCCGTTACCCAACTGGCCCAGCGTCAGGCCGGCGTTGCCGAAACCGAAATTGCCGCTGCCGAAGTTACCCAGACCGAAGTTGCCGTCCCCGACATTGCCTAAGCCGAGGTTGTACCCGCCGACGTTGGCCGCACCCAGATTGAAGTCGCCGACGTTGCCGAACCCGACGTTGAAGTTGCCGACGTCGGCCCAGCCGAGGTTGGCAATGATGCCGCGGCTCAGCGCGCTTCCCGCCGCGGAGACACCGGACAGTGTTTCGCCGATGCTCGCGATACCGGAGAGCGATGCCGGCGTTCCAAACGGCAGCGAACTGGTGTTGTACAGACCGGACACCCCTGACCCGAAGTTCAGCATGCCCGAGTGCAAGGTCCCGGCATTGAATGCACCTGAGCCGGATCCCGTCAGCAAGTTCGGCGCCTGGTTCAGCCAGCCGGATACTCCCCCGCCCATGTTGCCGAACCCCGAGGTGCCGCCGGCACCGGAGTTGAAGAAGCCGGACGACGGAGCAACGGTGGTGTTCCCATAGCCCGGTGTCGCCGGAAGATTGAACGGACCCCGAATCTGGGTGGGTCCGATTTCGATGTGTGCACCGAGGTTGATCGGGATGCGGTCGATGGTGATGGCCGGGGTGCTGAAGCCGTCGATTTGGCCGTCAATGTCAATCGTCAGCGGGATCGGTTGTCCGGGAACGCTGAAGCCGGGGATGGTGAAGCCGGGAGTTCCCAGGCCCAAGTTAGCCAGCAGCGAGAGCGGACTATCCGGCACGCTGATGCCATTTGGGAAAATCGTGAACGACGGGGTGTTCCAGTTGACTTTGACATTCAATACGGGCAGGCGGGTGTCGATATGTATCGGGCCGGTGACCGAACCGGCCGAATCGATGGTCTGCGGTATTGTGACGATCCCGAACAGATCGAACGGCCCGGCCGGGAAACTCGCCTGGAATACCTGTTTGGCTATCAGTTCGATCGGCGTAATAGTCACCGGCCCGATGCTGATCGGGATAGCTGTGCCACCACCGATTGGCGGAATCACGATGTCTGGAATGGCCAGCGGCGGGATGAAGAATGTGTGGTGAATGTTTAGCGGAATGGTGGGAATGATCGGGATGGGCCGCAAGGTGATGGGTCCGATGCCGCCGAAGATGCCCAAGTCGAGCGGGATGACGGACACATGCGTCCCGCTGGCGAAGCCGATCAGTCCCTCGTTGTCACCCACCCACAGCACGCCATTGCTCTGGTTGCCCGCGATGAAGGCACCGGTGTTGACGTTGCCCGAATTGGCGATGCCGGTGTTGGTGTTGCCGGTGTTGAGCCACCCGGTGTTCGTGTGGCCGGGGTTGAAATCGCCGGAGTTGAAGCTGCCGACGTTCAGCGTGCCGGTGTTGTAGTTGCCCACATTGGCCAGACCGGTGTTGAAGTTTCCGGCATTGAACAGGCCTGTGCTGGCGAGCCCCGAGTTGCCGACACCGCTGTTGTAATTTCCGGAATTGAACAAACCGAAGTTGCCCGTACCAGAATTGAAGAATCCGACGTTGTTGGTTCCAGAATTGAACAACCCGATATTGCCGGTACCGGTATTCAGGCCGCCGATACCGGTCTGATTGTCACCGGTCAGCCCAATGCCGATGTTGTTGTTCCCTGTATTTGCGAAACCGAAGTTGTTGGCGCCGGTGTTCGCGAACCCGATATTGCCACCGAGGAAGGCGCCAAGGGCCGCGTTACCGAACCCGATATTGCCGTTCCCCACGTTGCCGAAGCCGAAGTTGCCGATACCGCTGTTGGCGAACCCCAGGTTCTGCGCGCCGAGGTTGCCCGCACCCACGTTCCATTGACCGACGTTGCCCAGGCCGAGGTTGTAGTTGCCGACGTTGGCGATGCCGGCGTTGAGTTGCATCGCTTTCTCCCCGGCGGCGGCACCGATCGCCGCTGCCGTGCCGGCCAGCCCGGTCGGATTGTGCACGAAGGGGGTCAACGCCGCGGCGATCACCGACGCGCCGGCGTGATACTCGAAGATCGCCGCGACGTCCTGGGCCCACATCTGTTCGTACGCCGCCTCAGTGGCTGCAATCGCCGGCGCATTGAGGCCGAAGATGTTGGACAGCGCCAACCGAACCAGCTCACTGCGGTTGGCCGCCACCGCCAGCGGGTGCGCGACAGCGGCCACCGCCGTCTCGAAGGCGCTCGCGACCGCCTCGGCCTGCGCGGCGGTCGTCTCTGCTTGCGCAGCCGCGGCACTCAGCCAGCTCACGTACGGACCGGCCACCTCGGCCATCGCGGCTGCGGCCGGACCCTGCCATGCCCCCTCCGTCAGGCCGGACGTGACCGAACCGAACAAGGCTGCGGCCGACCACAGTTCGGCACCGAGTCCCTGCCATGCCTGAGCGGCCTTCAACAACGGCCCGGTCCCAGCCCCCGCATAGATCAGAGCGGAGTTGATCTCCGGCGGCAGCACCGGAAATTCCATGACCGAATCCCTTCAGGATGTGCACACCGCGTTGCTTGCGGATTTCAGCAGTCCTTGCGGAGACCCCCGGCCCAGCAGTCCTGTGGGTTAGATTTCACCAGCATCCTGGGCGGGAAATGGCGAATTCGCCAATAAATTTAGGTAGCTCATGCAAACTGCACAAAGCCCTGTGCAGAATGCACATCAGCGTTCCGACGGAGCAATTGTTCCGTACGTGACGGCCCCTAGAAGGTCAGACCGGAGTACATCAAACCGTCCGGGTCATAGCGCTGCCGGACGGCGGTCAATTGCGCGAGGTTCGGCCCGAAGTACCGCGACGCCTGCGTGTTGGGCTCCAGGTAATTGACGTAACCACCGGCCGAAAACTGTTGCACGGTCTGGTGTGCGGTGGCCACCCAGGTGCTCGCGGTGGACGTCTGACCGTTCCCGGTTTCGACATACCACTGCGCGACGGCGGAGTGCCGTCGCCACGGAAACGCCGATGCCGCAGGATCCACGTCGCCGACGGCGCCGCTGAGCGTGTCGACGATCACCGATGCCCGTCCCCCAGCGGGCGGGTATTTTCCGATCGCTGAGACGATGGCCTGCGCCGCAGCGGAAGTCATCGTGCCGATCACGTCGGAGCCCGCCACGAACCCACGCGGCGAGCTCGCCGCGCTGCCCCCGGCCAGATAGGTGACCAGATCCATCTGGCTCAGCGTCTTGTGTTCGGTCGCGGTGGGTTGGGCCCCAACGGCCGCCTTGATCGCATCGGTCACCGCCGCGCCGGTACCCGCCGGACACGTGGCCAGCACGTGGCAATCACCTTGCGTTCCGTTGACGGAGAGGTCGACCAGGCCCCAGGTGTTGCGGTCGGCTTGGGCCAGCCATGCCTGCCAGCCGGTCAGCACCTGAGGCGCCGCCGACGGAGCGAACACGACGCGCACCACGTCGGAGTCGGAAGTGGCGAACGTGGTGAACGTCATCGAGGTGACCACCCCGAAGTTGCCACCGCCGCCGCCCCGCAGGCCCCAGAAGAGGTCGGGGTGCTCGTCGGCTGACGCGGTGACCACCTGGCCGTTGGGCAACACCACGGTGGCCGAGCGCAACGCGTCGCACGCCAGGCCCGCATGGCGGGAATCGGCTCCCATCCCACCGCCCAGCGTCAGCCCCGCTACACCCACCGTGGGGCAGCTGCCGGTCGGAATGGCCCGCCCGGCCCCGGCGAGGGCCTGTTGCACCGCGGACAGGCTAGTCCCGGCCGGGACCGTGACGGTGCCCGCGGCACTGTCCACATTCACTCCGCCGGTCAGCCCGCGCAGGTCGAGCACCATGGTGCCGTTGGCGGCCGACGCGCCGATGTAGGAGTGCCCGCCGCCGCGCGGGGCGATCTTGAGCTTGTTGGCCGCGGCGAAGGCCACCGCCTTCTCCACGTCGGCCTGCGTGGTGACCACGACTACGGCCGCGGGGCTCGACGCGTTGTAGTTCGAGTTGAAAATCTGTTTGCCGGTGCTGAAGGCGGGATCGGTGGGCAGCAGCACTTTTCCGCCGATGGAAGAAGCCAAACTGCTCCAGGCACCGGCCGGTTCCGCCCGGACCAGTGCCGCCGGAAACAGCGCGGAGGTCGCCACCGCACCGACCGCACCGCGCAGAAAAGCCTGGCGAGAGATCATGAACCGCATTGTTGATCGCCGCGGCCGCTAACAGCTCTGTCCGCCAACGTGTCGCGCACAGCGTGACAAGATCGTGTTGTTGGCCGCGGACCCGTTAATCGATGCCGTGTTTGCTAGCCAGCGACAAGCGCCTCGAAAGCCAAAGCTTTATGTCATCGTGTCCCGAACGAGACCGCCGTCGACAAAGGTTCATAGCGTTCACTGGAGTGCCGCTGGGAGTCCTGGGTGCTCTCGACATCAATGAGGGAGCAGACATGAAGACATGGCGTTACCAGCCACTGACCGTTCGCCTATTGGCGGGAACCGCGGGCATGCTGACCGCGGCCGCGGCGTTCGCCGCCCCTGCCGAGGCGAGTCCCATTGACGACGCCTTCATCACCGCGCTGAGCAATGCCGGCGTGAACTACGGCGACCCGATCAACGCAGAAGCACTCGGCCAGTCCGTGTGTCCGATGCTGGCCCAGCCGGGCGGGAATTTCGCCGCGGCGGCCAGCCGCATCCGCGGCAGCAACGGCATGTCGCCCGAGATGGCGAGCATGTTCACCACCATCGCGATCCAGATGTACTGCCCGTCGGTGATGGCCGACGTGGCCAGCGGCAACATCCCGGGCGGTCTGCAACAGATCCCCGGCTTGTCAGGCATTCCGGGGCTGCCTGGGTTCTAACCGGTCCCCAGCGGGTCGATCGTCCACGCGACATAGACCATCGCGGCGCCGACCGACGCCGTCGTGAGGAAGTCGGTGCCCCTGCTGCGCACCACCAGCAGGCCGGCGCGCTCGTCGGGCAGGGCCAGCCGCAGCACGGCGGCAACGCCGACACCGATGCCGATCAGCAGGGCGCCGCGACGCCAGAAGTTCGCGCCGGCCAGCACGAACGCCACCAGAAAAATGAGCCCGACGAGCAGGATCGGCCATTGGGCGCGCAAGACGCGCCCCAGAATGGCCCGAACCGTCATTGCTGTTCGGCCAGCTCGACGACGTTGGTGAGCAGGAAGGCGCGGGTCAAGGGCCCGACGCCGCCGGGGTTGGGCGACACGTGGCCGGCGACATCCCACACATCGGGGTGCACGTCGCCGGTGAGCTTGCCGTCCACCCGGCTGACGCCGACGTCGACAACGGCGGCGCCGGGCCGCACCATGTCGGCGGTCAGCAGGTGCGGCGCGCCGACGGCGGCCACGATGATGTCGGCCTGCTTGGTCAGGGCTGCCAGATCGCGAGTCTTGGTGTGGCACAACGTGACCGTGGCGTTTTCGGAGCGGCGGGTGAGCAGCAACCCGAGCGGGCGGCCCACCGTCACACCGCGGCCGATGACGACGACGTGGGCCCCGGCGAGTTCGATGTCGTAGCGCCGCAGCAGATGCACGATGCCGCGCGGGGTGCACGGCAGCGACGCCGGCGTGTTGAGCACCAGCCGGCCCAGGTTGGTGGGGTGCAGCCCGTCGGCGTCCTTATCGGGGTCGACGCGCTCGAGGGCCGCGTTCTCGTCGAGGTGCTTGGGCAGCGGCAACTGCACGATGTAGCCGGTGCAGTCGGGGTTGGCGTTCAGCTCGTCGATGGTCTCGTTGAGCGTTTCCGTGGAGATGTCGGCCGGCAGGTCGCGACGGATCGACGTGATGCCCACCTTCGCGCAGTCGGCGTGCTTGCCGCGCACATAGGCCTGCGACCCGGGATCCTCGCCGACCAGGATGGTGCCCAGGCCGGGCGTGCGACCCGACTCGGTCAGTGCGGCAACCCGTTGTTTGAGGTCGACGAAGATCTCGTCGCGGGTGGCCTTGCCGTCCAGCGTGATTGCGCCCACGACTGACAGTCTGGCATGCCGCGATTAGGCTCCCGGTATGTCTGCAGCCCCAGACGTGTTCAGCCCGGCCAAGCTCGGTCCGCTGACGCTGCGCAACCGAATCATCAAGGCCGCGACGTTCGAAGCTCGCACGCCCGACGCGCTGGTGACCGACGACCTCATCGAGTACCACCGCCTGCCCGCGGCCGGCGGGGTGGGGATGACCACCGTCGCCTACTGCGCGGTCTCCCCCGGCGGACGCACCGAAGGGAACGGGCTGTGGATGCGTCCGGAGGCGGTGCCGGGGCTGCGCCGGCTCACCGACGCCGTCCACGCGGAAGGGGCCGCGGTCAGCGCCCAGATCGGCCACGCCGGGCCGGTGGCCAACGCCAAGTCCAACAAGGCCACCGCCCTGGCCCCGGTGCGGTTCTTCAATCCGATCGCGATGCGGTTCGCCCGTAAAGCCAACCGCGACGACATCGATGACGTGCTGGCCGATCATGCCAAAGCGGCCCGGTTCGCCGTGGAGGCCGGCTTCGACGCCGTCGAGATCCATCTCGGCCACAACTACCTGGCGAGTTCGTTCCTCAGCCCGTTGATCAACCGTCGCACCGACGAGTTCGGCGGGTCGCTGGCCAACCGCGCAAAGGTGGCCCGCGGACTGGTGCTGGCCGTGCGCCGTGCCGTGGACCAGGGACCGCGCCAGATCGCGGTGACGGCAAAACTGAACATGTCCGACGGCATCCGCGGCGGCATCAGCACCGACGAGGCCGTGACCACGGCGAAGTGGCTGGAGGAGGACGGAGGGCTGGACGCGATCGAGCTCACCGCCGGCAGCTCGCTGGTCAACCCGATGTATCTGTTCCGCGGCGACGCGCCCATCAAGCAGTTCGCCGGCGCGTTCAAACCGCCGCTGCGCTGGGGGATGCGCATGACGGGTAAGAAGTTCCTGCGCGAGTATCCCTACCACGAGGCCTACCTGCTGCGGGAAGCCAAACTGTTCCGCGCTGAGCTGAAACTGCCGCTGATTCTGCTCGGCGGCATCACCAACCGGGAGACGATGGACCTCGCCATGGCCGAGGGATTCCAGTTCGTCGCGATGGCTCGTGCGCTGCTGGCCGAGCCCGACTTGATCAACCGGATCGCGGCCGACGGTGCGCACACCCGGTCGGCGTGCACGCACTGCAATCAGTGCATGCCGACCATCTATCGCCGCACCCACTGTGTGGTGACCGGCGCGCCTGACAAGCCGTAACCACGGCTCGACCGGCTAAAGTTGTCAGCGATGCCCCCTCCCGCCCCGCCTACGCTGACCGTTCGCCACGACGGGTCGGAACGTACCTTCGCGGCGGGCCACGACGTTGTAGTTGGCCGTGACCTACGGGCCGACATGCGCATTACCCATCCGTTGATCTCGCGCGCCCATCTGCTGCTGCGCTTCGATCAGGGCCGCTGGCTGGCGATCGACAACAACTCCCTCAACGGCACCTACGCCAACGGTCGCCGGATCCCGGTGGTCGACATCACCGACGGCCAGACCGTCAACATCGGGAACCCGGACGGGCCGCTGCTGACCTTCGAAGTCGGACGGCATCGCGGACCGGCCGGCCGGCCGCCGCAGACCGAGTCGCTGCCGATCATCCAACCGGCGGCCGCGCCCGGGCCCGGCGGTCCCCCACCCCCACCACCGCCGTCCGGACGCCAACCGGCCTGGGCCGGCCCGCCGCCGAGCCGGCCGCTCCCCGGCGGCCCGCCGCCACCGCCGCCTGCGCAACCTATGTATCCCAGCAGCGGCAACGCGCCTTGGGCCCCGCCGGGCTATCCGGTGAGCGGACCGCCGCCGTCGTCACCGAACTTCGCGCCCGCCCCGCCGAGATCGGCCCCGCGCCAACCGATCCCGCCCGCGAACATCACCAGGCCCCCCGAGCAGGGAAATATCGCCACCAAGATGTTCCAGGCGCTGCTGACCCGGACCGGCTCACATGAGATACCGGCGAACTCCGTCACGATCGGTCGTTCCACCGACAACGACATCGTCATCCAGGACGTCCTCGCATCGCGCCACCACGCGTTTTTGACGCTGACGCCGCTGGGCGCGGAGATCCGGGACAACAACAGCGTCAACGGCACGTTCGTCAACGGTGTCCGGGTCGGGTCGGCGATCCTCACCGAGGGCGATCAGGTCACGATCGGCAATGTTGACCTGGTCTTCACCGGCGGGACGCTGGTCCGCCGCACTGCGGTCGCCTCTCGCACCGGCGGCCTGGAGGTCAACTCGGTCACCTTCACCGTCGAGGGCGGCAAGCAACTGCTCGACCACATCTCGCTGACCGCGCGGCCCGGCACCCTGACCGCGATCATCGGCGGGTCCGGCGCCGGCAAGTCGACGCTGTCGCGCCTGATCGCCGGCTACACCAGCCCCACCACCGGCAACGTGACCTTCGAGGGCCACGACATCCACGCCGAGTATGCGTCGCTGCGCAGCCGGGTCGGCATGGTCCCGCAGGACGACGTGGTGCACCGCCAGCTGACGGTCAACCAGGCCCTCGGGTATGCCGCCGAGCTGCGGCTGCCGCCCGACACCAGCAAGGCCGACCGCGCCCAGGTAGTGGCCCAGGTCCTCGAAGAGCTCGAGCTCACCAAGCACGCCGACACCCGCGTCGACAAGTTGTCCGGCGGCCAGCGCAAGCGAGCCTCGGTGGCCCTGGAGCTGCTCACCGGGCCCTCGCTGCTGATCCTGGACGAGCCGACCTCGGGGCTGGACCCGGCGCTGGACCGCCAGGTGATGATGATGCTGCGCCAGCTCGCCGATGCCGGGCGTGTGGTGTTGGTGGTGACGCACTCGGTGTCCTACCTCGACGTGTGCGACCAGATCCTGCTACTGGCCCCCGGCGGCAAGACGGCGTTCCTGGGCCCGCCCGATGAGATCGGTGCCGCGATGGGCACCACCAACTGGGCCGACATCTTCACCAAAGTGGGCGCCGACCCGGACGAGGCCAACCGCCGTTTCCTGGAAGGCAACCGGGGCGGACCGGACCGCCCGCCGGAGTCCAGCCCGGCGGCCGATCTCGGTGAACCGGTGCACAACAGCGGGTTGCGCCAGTTCTCCACGATCGCGCGCCGCCAGGTGCGACTGGTCATTTCGGATCGTGGCTACACCGTGTTCCTCGCGCTGCTGCCGTTCCTCATCGGTGTGCTGACCCTGACGGTTCGCGGCAAGACCGGCTTCGACATGGCCGATCCGCTCAGCAGCGCGCCCAACCAGCCCGGCCAGATCCTGGTCATGCTCAACGTCGGCGCCGTGTTCATGGGTACCGCCCTGACCATCCGCGACCTGGTCGGCGAGCGGCCGATCTTCCGGCGGGAACAAGCGGTAGGCCTGTCCACCGGCGCCTATCTGGCCGCCAAGATCGTGGTGTTCTGCGCGTTCGCGACCATGCAGGCCGCGATCTCCACCACGATCGCGGTGGTCGGCTGGGGCAAACCGCTCTCGGGCCCCGTGCTGCTCTTCGACGTCCGATTCGAGCTGTTCGTCACCGTCGCAGCAACCTGTGTCACGTCGGCCATTCTCGGCATGGCGCTGTCGGCGATCGCGAAGTCCCAGGACCAGATCATGCCGCTGCTGGTCACCGCGATCATGTCTCAGTTGGTGTTCTCCGGCGGCATGATCTGGGTGACCAACCGCACCGGCCTCGACCAATTGTCTTGGGCCACACCGGCCCGGTGGGGTTATGCGGCGGCCTCGTCGACCATCGACACCCACCGCCTCACACCCGGCCCGACCGACCCCAAAGACCAGCACTGGAACCACACCAAGAGCGCCTGGTTGTTCGACATGGCCATGCTCGCGGTGTTGTGCATCGTCTACAGCTCGATCGTGTGGTGGAGGATTCGGTTAAAGCGCCGGTAACCCGGGCTTGCGCCTCTAGGGTGAGCTAATGAGCCCAAACCCAGGTCCTGTGTTGACAGTTCGGTCGGCGCGTTCACACCGCGACTTCGCCGCTGGGCCAGATGTGGTGGTGGGCAGCGATCTTCGCGCGGACCTGAGGGTCGCGCACCCGTTAATCGCTCGCGCCCACCTCATCCTGCGGTTCGAGCGGGGCCGCTGGGTCGCGGTCGACAACAGCTCGCACAGCGGAATCTTCCTCAACGGCAAACGGATTCCGGGGCTCGACATTCAGGACGGTCAGTCCGTCAACCTCGGCGCTCCGGACGGCCCGCGCATTACCTTCGAGGTCGGCCACCGGCAGGGCAACGTCGGCGCCCTGCCGCCGACCGAGCGCCTAGCCGTGATCGCGCCACCCGCTGGGTCCCCCGGCGCCAACCACGCCGGCGCAGTCCGGCGGCGCGCAACGTACCGCGGCCATCCCGACCATCCCGCCCCAGGCTCCCCGCGCGGGCCGCCAGCCGCAGGCCCCGCTGCCGCCCACGCAGGCGGCCCAGCCCAACCTGCAACCCCCCACCCAGGCCGCGCAGCCCAACCTGGCACCCCCCACCCAAGCCGCGCAGCCCAACCTGGCACCCCCCGGACCGCCGACCCACGACACCACCGTCTCGCAATTGGCCACCGGCACCGTCAAGGCTCCCACCGTCGGGCCCGGCCAAGCCCAACCATCCGCGGCGGCGCGCATCGGGCGGGCACCCGAGAACGACATCGTCGTCAACGACGTACTGGCGTCCCGGTATCACGCGACCCTGACCCCGACGCCGGTCGGCGCCGAGATCCGCGACCTGGACAGCATCAACGGGACGTTCGTCAATGGCATCCGGGTCGGGTCGGCAATCCTGTCCGAGGGTGACGTGGTCACCATCGGCAACGTCGACCTGGCCTTTGTCGGTGGCATCCTGGTGCGCCGCACCGAAGCCGCGGCCCGGACCGGCGGCCTCGAGGTTCGCGACATCCAGTTCACCATCAACGGCAATCGGTTGCTGGACAACGTGGCGATGACCGCGCGGCCCGGGACGCTGACCGCGATCATCGGCGGCTCGGGCGCCGGCAAGAGCACGCTGTCCCGGCTGATCGCCGGATACACCACGCCCAGTGCCGGCACGGTGACCTTCGAGGGTCACGACATTCATCAGCAGTACGCATCCCTGCGCAGCCGGATCGGAATGGTGCCGCAGGACGATGTCGTACACCGCCAACTGACGGTCAATCAGGCGCTCAATTACGCGGCGGAACTGCGGCTGCCGCCCGACACCAGCAAAGAAGACCGCGCCCAAGTGGTGGCGCAGGTGCTCGACGAACTGGGATTGACCAAGCACGCCGACACCAGGGTGGACAACCTCTCCGGCGGCCAGCGCAAGCGCGCATCGGTCGCACTGGAACTGCTCACCGGCCCGTCGCTGCTCATCCTGGACGAGCCGACGTCGGGGCTGGACCCGGCGCTGGACCTGCAGGTGATGACGATGCTGCGGCAACTCGCCGACGCCGGCCGGGTGGTGCTGGTGGTCACCCACTCGCTGACCTACCTCGACGTATGTGACCAAGTGCTGCTGATGGCGCCCGGCGGGAAGACGGCGTACCTGGGTCCGCCGGGCCAGATCGGCGACGTGATGGGCACGACGAACTGGGCGCACATCTTCGCCAAGGTGGGCGCCGATCCCGAGGAGGCCAATCGCCGCTTCCTGGCGCAGCGGCAGCCGCCGCCGACCGCGCCCGAACCGGCGCCGGCCGACCTGGGCGCGCCCGCGCACACCAGTGTCCGGCGGCAGTTCTCCACGATCACCCGCCGCCAGGTGCGGCTGGTCGTCGCCGACCGCGCCTACTTCGTATTCCTGGCGATCCTGCCGTTCATCCTGGGCGGGCTGTCGCTGACCGTGCCGGGTGACAGCGGGTTCCGGGTGGCCTCCCCCACCAGCAACACACCGGACGAGGCCGCTCAGATCCTGACGTTGCTGTCCATCGCCGCGGTCTTCATGGGTACCGCGCTGACCATCCGCGACCTGATCGGCGAACGCGCGATCTTCAAACGCGAACAGGCGGTCGGCCTGTCCACCTGGGCCTATCTGGGCGCCAAGCTCACGGTGTTCTTCGTGTTCGCGGTGCTGCAGGCCGCGATCGCCACCACCATCGTGGTGGTGGGCAAGGGGGCTCCCACCCAGAAAGCCCTGGTGCTGGGCAACGCGAGCCTCGAACTGTTCGCCACCGTCGCCGCCACCTGCGTAGCGTCGGCGATCCTGGGGTTGGTGCTGTCGTCGATCGCGCGGTCCAACGAGCAGATCATGCCGCTGCTGGTGGTGTCGCTGATGCTGCAGCTGGTGCTCGCCGGCGGGATGATCCCGGTGACCAACCGCATCTTCCTCGACCAGATGTCCTGGGTGATCCCCGCGCGCTGGGGTTATGCGGCGTCGGCCGCCACGGTGAACCTGCGCGAGCTGGTGCCCGGTTCGCTGAGCCCCGAGGACAGCCACTGGGCGCACACCCGCAGCGCGTGGCTGTTCGACATGGCGATGCTGGCGGTGCTGTCGGTGGTGTACTCCGGTGTCGTGTGGTGGCGCATTCGGCTCAAGCGGCACTGAGCCGCCGAGGTGACTGAATGACCCCAGCCCAACCGCCCGCGCTGACCGTTCGGGCCGGCCCGGCGCAGCGCACGTTCACGGCCGGCCGGGAAGCGATCCTGGGCAGCGATGTCCGGGCCGACCTGCGGGTCGCGCATCCGTTGGTGGCGCGCGCTCATCTGTTGTTGCGCTTCGAGCAGGGCAACTGGATCGCGAAGGCCATCGACAACCGTTCGCCGCACGGGATTTTCGTCAACGGCAGGCCGGTGCCGCTGGTCGACATCCAGGACGGGATGACGGTCAACCTCGCCCGGCCGGACGGGCCGCACGTCGTGTTCCGGATCGGGCAGCCGGCCGCCAAGCCGCCGCCGCGACTGTTCCGTCCGCCCCAACGTCAGTCTCAGCTGGCTGACACGCAGCGCACCGCGGCAATTCCGTTGCGGCCCAGAGCCGCCCCGGAGCCGCCGCCCGATCCGGCACCGACCGACCCGCTGAACCCGGTCACCACGGTGTCGCAGTTTCCGACCCGCGGCATCAACGTCCTGGGAGCCGATCCGAAGTTGGCGCCGCCGGTCGGGCGCACCGCCTGGATCGGGCGCGCCGAGGACTGCGACATCGTCGTCAACGACGTGCTGGCCTCGCGCCGGCACGCGTACCTGGCGCCCACCGCCATCGGCATCGAGATCCGCGACGCCCACAGCATCAACGGCACCTTCGTCAACGGCATCCGGGTCGGGTCGGCGTTGCTCAGCCAGGGCGACGTGGTCACCATCGGGAACGTCGACCTGGTGTTCACCGGCGAAACGCTGGTGCGCCGCACCGAGGCCGCCACCCGCACCGGGGGCCTCGAGGTCGACGACGTGTGCTTCAGCGTCGACGGAAAGGCGTTGCTGCAAAAGGTGTCGATGACCGCCCGGCCCGGCACGTTGACGGCCATCATCGGTGGATCGGGGGCGGGCAAGACCACGCTGGCCCGGCTGATCGCCGGCTACGCCCGACCCGGTACCGGCGTCGTGACGTTCGAAGGTCACAACATCCACACCGAGTACGCATCCCTGCGCAGCCGGATCGGGATGGTGCCGCAGGACGACGTCGTGCACCGGCAGCTCACCGTGAACCAGGCGCTGGGGTATGCCGCCGAACTGCGGCTGCCGCCCGACACCACCAAGGCCGACCGCGCCCAGGTCATCGCGCAGGTGCTCGAAGAACTGGGGCTGACCCAGCACGCCGACACCCGCGTCGACCAGCTCTCCGGCGGCCAGCGCAAGCGCGCATCGGTCGCACTGGAACTGCTGACCGGCCCGTCGCTGCTGATCCTGGACGAGCCGACCTCGGGGCTGGACCCGGCGCTGGACCTGCAGGTGATGACGATGCTGCGGCAACTCGCCGACGCCGGCCGGGTGGTGCTGGTGGTCACCCACTCGCTGACCTACCTCGACGTCTGCGACCAGGTGCTATTGATGGCGCCCGGCGGGAAGACGGCGTACCTGGGTCCCCCAGGTCAAATCGGCGAGGCCTTCGGCACCACGAACTGGGCGCACATTTTCGCCCAGGTCGGGGCCGACCCGGACGAGGCCAACCGGCGCTTCCTCGCGCAACGCGCGGCGCAGGACAGCCTGGTCTCGGCCAAGCAGCCGCAGGCCCCGAGCGGCCTGGGTGAGCCGGCGCATACCAGCGCGCGGCGGCAGTTCTCGACGATCGCCCGACGACAGGTGCGGCTGGTGGTGAACGACCGCGCGTACTTCGTCTTTCTGGCGGTGTTGCCGTTCATCCTGGGTGCGCTGTCGCTGACGGTCCCCGGTGACCGCGGCTTCGACCTGGCATCGCCGACCAGCGACACCCCGGACGAGGCCGCGCAGATCCTGAACCTGCTCAGCATTGCCGCGGTGTTCATGGGCAGTGCGCTGACCATCCGCGACTTGATCGGCGAGCGCGCCATCTTTCGCCGCGAGCAGGCCGTCGGGTTGTCGACGTCGGCTTACCTCGGCGCGAAGATCACCGTGTTCTGTGGGTTTGCGATCGTCCAGGCGGCAATCGCGACGATCATTGTGCTGGTGGGCAAGGGGGCGCCGACGCAGCGGGCGCTGCTGCTGGGCAGTCCGAGTTTTGAACTGTTCACCAGCATCGCCGCGACGTGTGTGGCCTCGGCGATCCTGGGATTGGTGCTGTCGGCGATCGCCCGGTCCAACGAGCAGATCATGCCGCTGCTGGTGGTGTCGCTGATGCTGCAGCTGGTTTTGGCGGGCGGCATTGTGCCGGTGACGAATCGGGTGTTCTTGGATCAGCTGTCCTGGGCAGTGCCGGCGCGCTGGGGTTATGGCGCGTCGGCGGCCACGGTCAACCTGCGCGAGCTGGTGCCGGGTTCGGTCAGTCCCGAGGACAGCCACTGGACGCATTCCCGTACCGCGTGGCTGTTCGACATGGGGATGCTGGCAGTGCTGTCGGTGGTGTACTCCGGCATCGTGTGGTGGCGGATCCGGCTCAAGCGCTAAAGCTTGCGTGAGATTGCGCGAGCAGGGGCCTAACTCACCCGTCCAGCCGGAGGCCGTGCGCCAGGGCGAACGCCATCGCCTGCGGCACGTCGATGCGCGCGCCGGACAACTTCGCGCTGGTCCACAACGCGGCGTCGGCCATCGCACCCCGCAGGTCGGCCTCATCCAGCCGGGTGCCGGTGGTCCGGGCACCCCGCAGGTCGGCGCCGCGCAGCACGCTCTTGCGCAGGTCAGCGTCCACCAGGCTGGTTTCCCGCAGTCGGCACCCGCTCAGGTCAACACCACGCAGGTCGTTGCCGGCGAGCACCGCGAGCGTGAAGTCGACCTCGTCGAACTCGACCGGCCGCAACCGGCACTGGGTGAACACCGAACCCAGCACGCTGCAGTGCGCAAACGTGCTGTGCCACAGCGTGGTCCGAGTGAAGGTGCAGTTGCGGAACGCCGATCCGCGGTGCTGGGACTCGGCCAGGTTCACGCCGCTGAAATCGCACTCGGTGAACACCACACGCTCGGTGTGCAGCGCACCCAGATCTTCGTCGCGGAAGTCTTCGCGGCTGAATTCGCGCTCAGTCCACTCAAGCAACGAAGTCCACTCAAGCAACGAGTCAGGTGCTGGCCAGCGCGTATTCGCTCACCGCGATCAGCGCGTCGGTGGCTGACCGGCGATTGCGGGCGTCGATGGTGATCATCGGGATGTGCTCGGGCAGCGTCAGCGCCTTGCGGACCTCGTCGATCGGATAGCGCGGTGCACCGTCGAACTCGTTGACCGCGACCAAGAACGGCAACCGGCGGTGTTCGAAGAATTCGACAGCGGCGAAGCTGTCCTGCAGTCGGCGGCAGTCCACCAGCACGATCGCGCCGATCGCGCCGCGCACCAGGTCGTCCCACATGAACCAGAACCGGCGCTGGCCGGGGGTGCCGAACAGGTAAAGCACCAAATCCTCGGCCAGGGTGATGCGGCCGAAGTCCATCGCGACGGTGGTGGTGCGCTTGTCTGGCGTCGCCTCGATCATGTCGACGCCGGCCGAGGCGTCGGTGACCATCGCCTCGGTCCGCAACGGCATGATCTCCGACACCGCACCGACGAAGGTGGTTTTGCCGGTGCCGAAGCCGCCCGCGATGACGATCTTCGTCGACGCGGTGCCGAGTGCTTCAGAGTGCCCTGAGGCCACGCAGGGTCCTTCCTATGAGTTCCTGCCGCTCATCGCGGGTCGAACGGTCGGTCAAGGTCCTGTGCACCCGAAGGTAGTCGGAGGTGACCAGATCACCGATCAGGACGCGCGCAACACCGACCGGAATATCCAGCCGGGCCGCGACTTCCGCGACCGAGAGCGTGCCGACGCACAACCGGATGATCTTGCCCCGCACGTCGTCGGCCGGCCACTCGTGCGCCAGACCCGCCTGCAATGCCTGCACCGGCGCTTCCAGCGGAAGGTCGACGTCGGTGCCGGTCCGCCCGGCCGTCAAAGTGTACGGCCGGACCAACCTCGGCGGTGTCAGCGGTGGCTCGAGTTCGTCCATCGGGACTCGGGCTCGGCGCGGCGGGCGGACTGAACGACGTTGCCTACCTGTTCGACCAGAACGGCCATCTCGTAACCGATCTGACCGATGTCGCACGACGGCATGGCCAGGGTGGCCAGGTGTGAACCGTCACCGACGCGCATCAACAGCAGGAAGCCGTTCTGCATTTCCACCACCGACTGCAGCACCTGTCCGCCCTCGAACAACTGCGCGGCGCCGGTGGCGAGGCTGGCCAGCCCGGACGCCACCGCAGCCAACTGATCGGCCCGTTCCCGGGGCAGGTGCTCACTAGCAGCGACCGGCAGTCCGTCGACAGACACCAGCAACGCATGTGCCACGCCGGGCACCTCCCGCACGAATTTTGACACCAGCCAATCCAGCGGGCTGTACGACGACTGCACCGTCATTGCTGCTCGGCTTCCTGACGGGCATGCGAGCGCCCGGTGCGCACGCCGTTGAAATGTTTCCCGATGGTGGCGCGGATGGCTTCGGGGTCGCGGTGCTGTTCGGGCTGCTCGTCGGGCTCGGCCGCCCCGGGCACCAGCCGCGCCCCGGGGGTGCGCATCGGCAGGCCGGACTCGGTGTGCGCCTCGACGGGTTTTTCCGCGGCTTCGGCGGCCGCCGACCAGCCGCGGTCCCACACCGTCTGCCAGTCCAGGTCAGGACTCTGCACCAACTCGTGGGGGTCGCCCATCATTTCCGACAGCATCCGCTGGTAGATGACGTCGTCATCGGCCGGTCCGGACGGTTTCAGATCGGGCGGTTGCGGAGGCGGCGGGGCCGGAGCCGTGGCCGGGGGCCGGCGCGCGAAGAAGGCCGAGGTGTCGGACGCGACCTTGGCAGCCTCGGGCGGCGCGGCCGGCTGCTCCGGCTGCGGAGAACCCTTCTCCCACCACGGCGTGGGCAGCGGGCGTTTCTGCTTGGGCTGCTGTTCCTCGGGCTGCACCGGTACGCCGGTGATGCCACTCGATCCGGGACTGCGGCGCGGCAGCGAGGTCACCGGAGTCCCGGCCTGCGTGCGACCGTCACTCAGAGCGGTCCCGACGGCTGCCACGTCGGGTTCCGGGGGCCGTACGGCGAAGAACTGGCGCTGCGGCGCGGCGGCTTGTTCTGCGGCCTGCCGGTCCTGACCCTCGACGAGCACGCTCAGCGGCAGGTAAACCTCGGCAGTCGTGCCGGTGCCCGCTTCGCCGTTGGCGGGCCCGCGCAGCCCCACGCGCAGGCCGTGCCGTGCTGCGAGCCGGCCGACCACGAACAGTCCCATATGCCGGGCGTTCTCCGGAGTCGGGTCGGGGGTGCCGTCCCGTTCAGCCTGTAGCCGCATGTTGGCCATGCGCCGGTCCGACTCGGTCATGCCCAGTCCGGCGTCGGCGATGCGCAGCAGCACGCCTCCCTCACTGCCGCGGACCGCGGACACCTTCACCGGTGTGTTGGGCGGCGAGTAGCGCAGCGCGTTGTCGATCAGCTCGGCGAGCAGATGGATGACGCCGCCGGCCGCCGCGCTGAGCACCGTGCAATCGGCGACGGATCCGATCTCGACGCGCCGGTAGTCCTCCACTTCGGACACCGCGGCGTTGATCACCGTCAGCAGCGGAACCGGCTCCCGCTGGTCCCGCGAGATCTGGGCACCGGCCAGTACCAGCAGGTTGGCGCTGTTGCGGCGCAGCCGCGCCGCCAGGTGATCCAGCCGAAACAGGTTGTCCAACCGCTCGGGGTCCTCCTCGTTGCGCTCCAGCCGGTCGATGAGCGCCAGCTGCTGATCCACCAGGGAACGGCTGCGCCGCGACATGGTCTCGAACATGTCGTTGACCAGCAGCCGCAGCCGGGCTTCGTCCCCGGCCAGCAGCAACGCCTGGGTGTGCAGTTCGTCGACGGCGTGGGCGACCTGCCCGATCTCCTCGGTGGTGTACACGGGCAGCGGCTCGGGAGTCGGTTCGGCGCCGGCCCGCACCCGGTCGATCTCGCCCTCCAGGTCGGTGTGGGCGACCTTGAGTGCACCGTCGCGCAGCACCCGCAGCGGCTTGACCAGCGCCCGCGCCACCAGCAGCACGATCAGCAGAGCGATGGCCATCGCGGCCAGCGTCAGCACGGCGTCGCGGACGGCGGCGTCGCGACGCGCGGTGGCCTGGTCCTGCACCGAGGTCGTCACCGACCCGGTGGTGTCATTGATGATCTGCTCGGCGATCCCCTGGGTGGTGTGGATCGAGCGCAACAGGTCCTGGTTGTCGACGAGGACGCTGTCCGGATCCGACATGATCGCCATCCGGCTCACCATCTGCTGCTGCAGGTTCTTCGCGTCCGGCGAGCCGACCCCAAGCACCTCAGTCATTCCGAACAGCGTCGACGGCTCGGTGCCTGCCAGGGTGATCATCGCAGTGCGCAACTGCGGCTCGGGCAGGTCGGCGCCGCGAGTCGTCAGGATCTCCTGAAGCGTCATCTGCCCGCGCGCCCCCACGGCCCGGCTCAGGCCCTGCACCTGCGCCCGGATCTGCTCGTTGTCAACGCGCACCGACGCGTTGATCGCGTTCTCGGCGGTCAGCAACAACGGCGCGTAGCTGGTGATTCGGTCGCGCAGGCCGATGCTGTTGTCCACCGTCTTGTCCAGCACCGCCTGGCCGCCGTTCAGCAGGGTGTTCACGCCGGACCGGACGTCGGGAATCACATCGGTATCGGCCAGCCGCGTCTGCAACTCGTACTTGCGGGCGGCGAAATTCTTCTTCGCCCCATCCACGTCGCGGCCCGTGGAACCCGCCAGCAGGGCCACATCCAGTGCGGACATGTACTTGGTGATCGCCGGGATCACGTTGGCGCGGGACGCCGCCAGCCGCAGACTGCTGGAATTGGCCATCTCTTGCTGCACCCGCAGGGCCCCGAACACCGTGGCCAGTACCAACGGGATCAGCGCGATCGCCAACACTTTCCACCGCACCGGCCAATTGCGCAGCGACCAGGCCGGCGGACGCTTCGGGCCGCGCGCCGCCGACGCGCCCGCGGATGCGTCGCCCGGAACCGCCGCGACCGAATTGGTCGGGCGGGCGAACATGGTCATCTGTGCATGGCCGTGCCGCCGGCCACGTGAAACGAGAGGCTCATCAAACTTCCTGCTGCATTATTTCGCCCGCCCCGGCAGATGGCCGCGAACGCAATTGCCTGGCAATCCGACGAGTATGTCACCACCCAGCCGAGGTCTCCATAATTGTTACTGAGTAGATAAGGTCCGGGCGCGCGGGCCTGCGCACCGGCAGTTCGCCCCGGCAAACTTCGCCTTACCGCTCATGCCTACGACGGTCGCAGGATTGCGACGAGGAAATTCGAGTCTGCGGTGAACGGCCGCAAATCCCAGGTCGACAGCAACAGATCCGGGGTGAAACCGGCCTCCGCCGCATGGCCGAGGAATGCATCGAACCCGTAACCTCGGTTGGCGCCGAAGCCGATCACCGCCCGGCCGTCGGCGGCAAGATGGGCCCGCAGCCGGCTCAGCACCTGCACGCGGGTGCTCGGCGCCAGGAACGTCATGACGTTGCCGGCGGAAACGATCACGTCGAACGGTTCGGCAATCCCGCGGGCGGGCAGGTCGAGTTCGGCGAGGTCGCCGACGAGCCAGTGCCCCTGCGGGTGGTCCTGTTCGGCCGCCTCGATCAGTACCGGGTCCACGTCGACGCCCACGACGTCGTGACCGGCCGCGGCCAGATAGCCGCCCAGCCGGCCGGGGCCGCAGCCGGCGTCGAGGATGCGGGCGTGCCGGGGCGCCACCGCGTCGACCAGGCGCGCCTCACCGGCCAGGTCGTCGCCGGCGCGCGCCATCGAGCGGAATCGTTCGATATACCAGTGCGAATGTCCGGGATCGGCCGCGACCTTCCGCATCCACAGGCTCTGCTCGACCATGACGACCATTGTCCCCGGTCCCAACCGCCGCGCTTCGTGCCCGCGGCGTACCGGCAGGATGCCTGTTGTGTTCAGGATGCTGTTCTACTCACCGCGCATCGCCCCCAACACCGGCAATGCCATCCGCACTGCGGCCGCCACCGGCTGCGAACTGCATCTGGTCGAACCGCTCGGCTTCGACCTGTCCGAGCCCAAGCTTCGACGCGCCGGTCTGGACTACCACGACCTGGCTTCGGTCACCGTGCATACGTCGCTTGACGATGCGTGGGCGGTGTTGGGTTCGGCGCGGGTGTTCGCCTTCACCGCTCAGGCCACGACGCGGTTCGCCGACGTCGCCTACCGGCCCGGCGACGTGCTGATGTTCGGGCCCGAGCCAACGGGACTGGACGAGGTGACGCTCACCGACCCTCACATCACCGGCCAGGTGCGCATTCCGATGCTGGCCGGCCGACGATCCCTGAATTTGTCGAACGCCGCGGCGGTCGCGGTTTACGAGGCTTGGCGGCAACAGGGTTATTTGGGCGCCCTTTAACGCAGAAGCAGGCTCGTGCGTACACGAGCCTGCTTTCTACAGGGCATGTTCAGGGGGGCAGGGGAGAAACATGCCGCAGTCTGTTGTCACGGGCAGATCAATAAATCTCCTTCGGTGACTTTGTTCTTCGGTAAAACCTTGTGTCCTTAGATTGCCCGACTTCGCGTGGTAGCGGTGTCCACCGACAGGTGATAGCTGGGATGAATTGCTTGTCCTCCGATTGGGGGACAAAGCGGGTGGTCACCAACCGTTCCAGTGCGTCAGCTTTTCGGCCGGCAGCCGCTTGGCCGGCCGGAAGTCGGTGCCCTTGGTGTAGGCGATCGGGAACAGCCCACCCTGGCTGTACTCGTCGTAGGGGATCCCGAGCACGTCGGCCACCTTGCGCTCGCCGTCACCGAGCAGGTGCAAAGTTGTCCAGCACGACCCCAACCCGCGCGAGCGCAGCGCCAAGCAGAAGCTCCACACCGCCGGGAACAGCGACGCCCAGAACGACACCCCGCCCAACGGCGACTTCTCCTCCCGGCCAAGGATGCACGGGATCAGCAGGACCGGCGCCTCGTGCATGTGCTCGGCCAGGTACGAAGCCGAATCGCGCACCTTCCCCATTCGTTCGCCGCGGGTGTCGCCTTCGCCGTATTCGGGCGCCGGTGAGCTCAGGTAGCCGCTGGCATTGGCCAGGTAGACGTCCCCAATCGCCTTTTTCTTTTCCGGATCCTCGACGAAAACCCATTGCCAGCCTTGCGAATTGGAGCCGGTGGGCGCCTGCAGCGCCAGCTCGAGGCATTCCATGAGCACTTCGCGCGGCACCGGTTTGTCGAAGTCAAGACGCTTGCGGACCGAGCGGGTGGTGGTCAGGACTTCGTCGACGGTCAGGTTGAGTGTCATGGCTGCAGGCTACCGTTGGCGCCATGAGCATCGAACTGACGCAAGAGGTTTCCAGCAGGCTCACAGTCGACCACTACGGCTGGCTGACCACTGTCGCCAAGTCCGGGCAGCCGGTGCCGCGGTTGATCTGGTTCTACTTCGACGGCACCACGCTCACGGTCTACACCGAACCCCACGCCGCCAAGGTCGCCCACATCCAGGCACGCCCGCGGGTGAGCGTGAATCTGGATTCGGACGGCAACGGTGGCGGCATCATCGTGATCGGGGGCACGGCGGCGGTGGACGCCACCGGTGTCGACTGCCGAGACGACGAATCGTACTGGGCGAAATACCAAGAAGACGCCGAGCAATTCGGCTTGACCGACGCGATGAGCAACTACAGCACGCGGCTGCGGATCACCCCGACGAAGGTATGGACCACACCCACCGCTTAACGCCCTCCGCTCGTTAGCCGGCTAGTCGAGGTCGGTGGACACCGACACGCTGCGCCAATTGTCGATGTCGGTCTGCAGCTGTTTGATCTTGCTCTCGACGGCCGCGACGCAGTCCGTGCCCAGCAGCAGGTGTAGCGGCGGCTCGGATGCCGAGGCGATGTCGACAATGGCCGCGGCAGCCTTGACCGGGTCACCCGGCTGACTGTGGTTGATGTCGGCGGCGCGTGCGCGCACCGCGCCGGCGGTGGCGGCGTAGTCCTCGATGATGGTCTCTTCGGTACCGAGGCTCGTCGCATCGAGGAAGTCGGTGCGGAAATAGCCGGGTTCGATGATGGTCACCCAGATGCCGAGCGGCTTGACCTCCTGCGCGAGCGCCTCGCTGAACCCTTCCATCGCGAACTTGGTCGAGCAGTACACCCCGAAGCCGGGTCCGCCCTGCAGCCCACCGACCGAACTGATGTTGATGATGTGGCCCGAGCGTTGACGACGCATCACCGGTAGCACCGCGCGTTGCATGGTCAGGGTGCCGAACACATTGACTTCGTAGACGGCACGGACCGAAGCATCCGACGATTCCTCGACGGCTCCGAGCAGTCCCCGACCCGCGTTGTTCACCAGCACGTCGATCCGCCCGAATTTGTCGACGGCGGCCTGGACCGCGGCCGTCGCCTGGTCGGCGTCGGTGACATCCAGGTCGACGGCGAGTAGGGCGTCCCCGGCGTCAGGGAATTGTGCTGGAATCCGATCCGCGCGCCGCGCGGTGGCGACCACGCGGTCCCCCTGGCTGAGGATCTTGCGTGCGATCTCGAGACCAAAGCCGCGAGACGCTCCCGTGAGGAACCAGACCTTCGACACCGTGCCTCCTTCTGCGAGTGACCCCCATACTGTGCGGCACACCGCGAGCAGACGCAAAAGCAGCCAATTCGGGCGCGAAATTGGTGCTTTCGCTCTGCCCGCGATCACCGGAAGTCGCGCGACTTCGAACCCACCGCCAGGCTGATGCGGCCCATCCGCTCGGCCACGACAGTGATTGCCCCGCTTGCGTTTTGGACCTGGCCGCGAATCAGCAACGCCGGCGCGGTGTGCGCCAGTCTACGATGCCGCGCCCAAACCCCGGGCGTGCAGAGCACGTTGACCATCCCGGTCTCGTCTTCGAGGTTGACGAACGTCACCCCCTGCGCGGTGCCGGGCCGTTGACGGTGGGTCACCGCACCGGCGATCAGCACCCGGTCCCCATCGGGCACCGATCCCAACGCGGCGGCGGGCACCACCCCCATCGCGTCCAGGTCCGCGCGCAGGAACTGGGTCGGGTAACTGTCCGGCGAGACACCGGTGGCCCACACGTCGGCGGCAGCCAGCTCGAGCTCACTCATCCCGGGCAACTCCGGGATGTGCGACGACGAGCCCACCCCCGGCAGCCGGTCCGGCCGCTGAGTGACCGCGGCGCCGGCCGCCCACAGCGCTTCGCGTCGGGACATCCCGAAACAACCCAGCGCCCCGGCCGTCGCCAATGCCTCGGTCTGCGGCACGGAGAGTTGTAGCCGTGACGTCAAGTCCAGCAGAGAAGCAAACGGGCCGTGGGCCTTTCGTTCGTCGGCCAGCTTCTCGGCGAGGTCGTCGCCGATATGGCGGACCGCGCCCAGCCCGAGGCGGACCTCCATGCCGGCATTCTCCAGCGTCGCGTGCGCCAGGCTGGCGTTGACGCACGGGCCGTGCACCAACACCCCGTGCCGCCGCGCATCGGCCACCAGCGACTGCGGTGAATAGAAACCCATCGGCTGGGCGCGCAGCAACGCCGCGCAGAACGCCGCCGGATGATGCAGCTTGAACCACGACGAGTAGAACACCAGCGACGCAAAGGACAGCGCGTGACTTTCCGGAAAACCGAAATTGGCGAACGCCTCCAGCTTCTCGTAGATCCGGTCGATCACCTCGTCATCGGCGCCGTGCAGGGTGCGCATGCCGTCATAGAACCGGCCACGCAACCGTCGCATCCGTTCGGTCGAGCGTTTGGAGCCCATGGCGCGCCGCAACTGGTCGGCCTCGGCGGCCGAGAACCCGGCGCAGTCGACCGCGAGCTGCATCAGTTGCTCTTGGAAAAGCGGCACCCCCAGCGTCTTGCGCAGGGCCGATTCCATGGCTGGGTGGTCGTAGACCACCGGCTCGATACCGTTGCGCCGCTTGATGTACGGGTGCACCGAATTGCCCTGGATGGGGCCGGGACGGATCAGCGCCACTTCCACCACCAGGTCATAGAAGATCCGGGGCCGCAGTCGGGGCAATGTGGCCATCTGCGCCCGCGACTCCACCTGGAACACCCCCACCGAGTCGGCACGCGAAAGCATCTCGTACACCGCCGGTTCGGAAAGGTCGAGCCGGGCCAGGTCCACCTCGATGCCCTTGTGCTCGGCCACCAGGTCCCTGGCGTAATGCAGGGCCGAGAGCATGCCCAGCCCGAGCAGATCGAACTTCACCAAACCGATTGCCGCGCAGTCGTCTTTGTCCCACTGCAGGACGCTGCGGTTCTCCATCCGCGCCCATTCCACCGGGCACACGTCGGCGATCGGCCGGTCGCAGATCACCATGCCACCGGAATGGATTCCCATGTGCCGGGGCAGGTTGCGGATCTGGTTGGCCAGGTCGACCACCTGCTTGGGGATGCCTTCGATATCGTCCGGCTGCCCCGACCAGTGGCTGATCTGCTTACTCCAAGCGTCCTGCTGCCCCTGCGAGAAACCCAGGGCGCGGGCCATGTCGCGCACCGCGCTGCGCGGCCGGTAGGTGATGACGTTGGCCACCTGGGCCGCGTAGTCGCGGCCGTATTTGTCGTAGACGTACTGGATCACCTTTTCCCGCTGATCCGACTCGATGTCGATGTCGATGTCGGGTGGCCCGTCGCGGGCGGGCGACAGAAACCGTTCGAACAGCAGATCGTTGGCCACCGGGTCGACAGCGGTGACACCGAGGGCATAACAGACCGCGGAATTGGCCGCCGACCCCCGACCCTGGCACAGAATGTCGTTCTCCCGGCAGAACCGGGTGATATCGTCGACCACCAGGAAATAACCCGGAAACTGCAGTTGCGCAATGATTTTCAGCTCATGCTCGATCTGGGCGTAGGCGCGCGGCGCGGCGTCGGGTGGCCCGTAGCGGTCGGCAGCGCCCACCATGGTCAACGAGCGCAGCCAGCTGTCCTCGGTGTGCCCGTCGGGCACGTCGAACGGCGGCAGTTGCGGTGCGATCAGCGCCAGACCGAACGCGCACTGTTCCCCGAGTTCGGCGGCCGCGGTCACCGCCGCGGGGTGCTGCGCGAACAGCCGGGCCATCTCCTCACCCGACCGCAGATGCGAGCCGCCCAGCGGCGCCAGCCAGCCGGCCGCCGCATCCAGGGACTGCCGGGCCCGGATCGCGCCCATCGCCATGGCCAACCGGCGGCGGGACGGATGGGCGAAGTGCGCTCCCGTGGTGGCGACGACCCCGACGCCGAAGTGTGCCGCCAACCCGGCCAACAGCGCGTTGCGTTCGTCATCGAGCGGCTGTCCGTGATGGGTCAATTCGATGCTGACCCGTTCGGCACTGAACCGGTCCACCAGCTCGGCCAAAGCCCGCCTCGCCGCCTCCGGCCCGCCGTCGGAAAGAGCTTGGCGCACAGTACCTTTACGGCAACCGGTCAAAATGTGCCAGTGCCCACCGGCCGCCTCGGTCAGCGCATCGATGTCATAGCGCAGCTTGCCCTTCTCACCACCGGCCAGATGCGCCGCGGCCAGTTGGCGGGACAGCCGCCGATACCCTTCGGGCCCGCGGGCCAGCACCAACAGATGGGGCCCGGGCGGGTCCGGCTGCTCGGTGCGGGCTTCCGATACCGACGAGGCTCCCAACGACAGCTCGGCGCCGAAAACCGTCCGCACGTCGAGTTCGGCGGCGGCCTCGGCGAACCGCACCGCCCCGTACAAGCCGTTGTGGTCGGTCAGCGCAAGCGCGCGCAGGTCCAGCCGGGCGGCCTCCTCGACCAGCTCCTCCGGCGTGCTGGCCCCGTCGAGAAAGCTGTACGCCGAATGCGCATGCAGTTCGGCATACGCGACCGACGACTTGGCTCGCCGCCCTTCCGGTTTTGCGGTGTACGTCCCCCGCTTGGACGACAGCGGGGCATCATCGGCCGGCCGCACCGCAACGGGAGCGCCGGCGTGACGCGGCTTGCCGTCCAGCACCCGTTCCATCTCGGACCAGCTGGGCGGTCCGTTGTGCCAGCCCATCGTTCCACTATATCGAACATCTGTTCGACAAATGAAATCGGTCACAACCGAAGAAGGCGAATTCGCCAACGGCTTTCAAACGGGCTTGTAACAAATTGGAGCCACCGCTCCACCGCATCGCCGCTGTTAAACACATCTTTAACTGGAACACACGTTCTTAACCTGACGAGGCTACCGCCGTGCGGGCACCATCCGGATACTGGTACAAGTCAAGAAAACCACATCGGGGGTGGGCATGGCGCATCAGACGGCATCCGAAGCAGGACTCTTCGGCGGCTCGACACCGGATCAGCACCCAAACATGGCGATGGCCGCCGTTGCCATCGTCGAGGGCGGCGCGCCGGACAGCGAGCTGATCAAAGACTTGCTGACAGAACGGATTCAACCGGGGTTCCGGTTGAATTCGAATGCGGGGCGGCACGTGCACAGGATTGCGCTACCCTCGCCTGGCGATGAGGGCGAACTCTTCCCAGCCATCACCCACGCCCTGGAACGTCCCCTCGACCTCGACGGCCCGTTATGGGAATGCTGGGTCATCGAAGGCCTCCGCGACGACCGCTGGGCGATCCTGATCAAGGTCCACCACAGCCTGGCGGTGTCGCCGACCCACCTTCTCCTGCGACTCTGCGATGATGCTGCGAACAGCACATTGGCGAACTATGGCTCGCTGAAACAGGTTTCGCAGCCATCGACCGACTGGACAAACGCTCTCTGGCAGCTACCCGCGACGCTGGTGAAGGCGGCGGCGCGGGCAGCGCTGCTACCCATTACCTGGATGTCGCCGACCGGTGCCGACACCACTCGGCGGCACTACCGCACCGTGCGGGTGCCGCGCGCCGTCGTCGAGGAGATATCTCGCAAGTTCGGGGTGCAGCCCAACGATGTCGCGCTTGCCGCGGTCACCGAGGGCTTCCGCACGCTGCTGATGCGGCGCGGTGAACAACCGCGCGCTGATTCGCTCCGCGCCCTCGGACCGGCGTTACCGTACCTCCCCGTCGAACATGAGCAGCCCGTTCAACAGCTTCGGGCCGTGTACAGCATGACGGACCGCCCTCACCAGCGGCCTACTGTGAACTCACCCATTGCGTTGTGCGCCAAGGCACACACGCCCTGACCAGACCATCTTCGGCAGGCCTGGTGACGCTGGCCACCACAGCCGCCGGGCCGCGGCGACGGTTGCATCTGCTGGGCCAACGGATGGAGCGGCTGCTGCCCATCCCACCGACCGCACCGAACGTCAGCACCGGGGTCGCGGTCTTCAGCTACGGAGACGAACTGGTCTTTGGGATCACCGCCGGCTACGACGGGGCGACCGAGATGGCGCACCTGGCCGACGGCATCGAACTGGGCATAGCGCAGCTGGTCGCGCTGAGCGACGACTCGGTGCTGTTGTTCGACCGGCGGCGCAAGCGTTCGTCGCGCGCGCTGCCTTCCGGAGCGGCGCGGTGGCGGCCGTCCGCGCCACCTGCGCGCGTGCGTCACTGACCCGGGCGCGCCCTAGGGAGCCGACATAGCGCGGCCGCAATCCGCGCTATTGTTCTGGCCCATGACTTTGCGGATCTCGACGGGATTGCGGCCTCGATGAATCCCGATGCCTTCTGCACGTCCGATCAATGGAGCGGGATCGCAGCGGCGTCGTCGACCTCTCAATTAGCCGGGGTGCTGGGCGGATTCCTGATCACCGCCATCGCGTTGGTGTTCGACCGCAGCAGCCGAGAAGGGGCGCACACCCTGGCGCTGTTCGCTTCGGCGGTCCTGATCCTGATGCTGGACAGTTACCTGTTCAGCCTGATCTCCGGCACTCACCCCTCCGACACCGGGGACCGCCAAAGCATCTGCGCAATCGCCTGGACCCAGGGAAATTTGGCGACCGGAATGCTCGCGGCCGGCACCACCGGACTGTTCGGCGGGCTGGGCTGGATGCTAGCCAGCCACGCGGTGAACAAGACGCCCAAGGAGGACCCGTCCGACATCAGCGCCTACTGCTTCCTGGGAGAATTAGGCGGCTGGCTGACCTTCGGCGCCGCGATGACCACGACGCTGATCATGAGCGAAACCAGTATCGACTACCTGCATTCCATGCTTGGCCACCCGCCCGCGCTCTGGCTCACCGGATCGATCGCAACGTTCTGCGCGGCGGCCATCCTGCTTGATTTCGTGTTGGTGTACATCCGCACCCGGACCCTTAGCCGGTCGCTGAAGACGCCCGAGCCAACGGAATTGGCGTTGCGGTCAATCAAGGTAGCGACCGTGGGAACCCTGTTCCTCACGGTCGCCGCGTCCTGGCTCGCCGTCAGCGTGGCGCGCCTTCCGGTCGGCTGGCTGACCACACCCAACCGCGGATTCGTAGGTCTCGTCTTCGTGCTGTCGCTGCTGGTGCCCACGGTTGTCTCGACCGCAATCTGCTATTCCGTCGCCAGCACCGACGAGGGCCTGACGCGGCACCGCCGGTTCATGTCGCGCCAGTGACGGCCGGCGCCCACTCGCGTGAGAAGGTGGGGCCATGTCGGTGATGATCGACCCCCGCCGCCTTGACGCGGTGCTCTTCGACGCGGCCTTGCCGACTACTGACGCGCTGGTGCAACAACTGCGGATTGCGGGCGTCGGCACCGGCATCTTTTCCCGCGCCGGCGACTCCCTGATTGAGACGGCCGAGGCACTGGCCGTGCGGCCGGGCCGGTGCGCGGTCGTCGCGGCCGATCAATCCGGTGTCGCGGCGGCTCGCGACGCGGGGTTCGCCTTGGTGATCGGCGTTCGGGCCACCGGCGGTGATTTCGAGGTCGCCGACCTCGATCAGGTCACCGTGCGCACCGGCGACCTGCGGATGTCCGAGCTTCCGGACGCACTGCAGGCGGTCAACGACTTCTCTGTCCGGCGGCCCGCGGTTTTCTTCGACTTCGACGGAACGCTCTCAGACATCGTCAACGACCCCGACGAAGCGCGACCCGTCGAAGGCGCCGTCGAGGCGCTGCGGCGGTTGGCGGCGCAATGCCCGGTCGCCGTGCTCAGCGGACGGGATCTGGCCGATGTGTCCAAGCGGGTGGGTCTGCCCGGCATCTGGTATGCCGGCAGCCACGGATTCGAGCTGACTGCACCCGACGGCGAGCACCACCAAAACGAAGAGGCGGCAAAAGCGATCCCCGTGCTCGCGGAGGCCGCGGCAAAGTTACGCGAGAAGCTCGGTCCAATTCCCGGAGTTACCGTGGAGCACAAGCGTTTTGGTGTGGCGGTGCATTACCGTAACGCCGGGCGGGATCGGGTCGACGAGGTTGCCGCCGCCGTGCGCACCGCTGGGCAGCGTGATGTGCTGCGGGTGACCACGGGGCGGGAAGTCATCGAGTTGCGTCCTGATCTTGACTGGGACAAGGGCAAGACGCTGCGTTGGGTGATGGATCATCTGCCTGACTCGGACTCGGCGCCGATCTATCTCGGTGACGACATCACCGACGAGGACGCCTTCGACGCGGCGCGCGTTGACGGCATACCAATCATCGTGCGGCACAACGACGACGGTGACCGAACCACCGCTGCCCGGTATGCGCTGGACAGTCCGGCCCAGGCCGTCGAATTCGTCACGCGGCTGGCTCATCTCATCGGTGACGCCAGCGTGGATTAACTGCCGGCCATTACGGCCGCGGGTTAAAAACGGACAACCTGCGCGAAACAGCCAACGCGACGGCCCGTCCGGAGTTACAGTGCGCGGCAGTCTATCGGGAGGACTGCCATGTCGTTTGTGTTCGCGACCCCAGAAACCATCACCTCAGTGGCGACGGATTTGGCAGGCATCCGGCAAGCGATCAGCGCGGCGAGTGCGGCGGCACTGGCCCCGACCACGCAGTTGCAGGCTGCGGCCGCCGACGAAATATCAACGGTGATAACAGCGATCTTCGGTGCACACGGTCAGACGTATCAGTCGCTGGCCGCCCAGGCGTCCGCGTTTCACCAGCAGTTCGCCGCGGCCGTGGCCAACGCCGCCGGCGCCTATGCCTCGGCCGAAACCGCGAGCGTCGACCAACTCATCTTGAGCGCGATCAACGCCCCCACCCAGACACTGTTGGGACGCCCGCTGATCGGTGACGGCGCCAACGGGACGGCGGCCAGTCCGAACGGCGGCGCCGGCGGGCTGCTATACGGCAACGGCGGCAATGGCTTCTCCCAACCGGCCGGGTCGGGTCTGGCCGGAGGCTCTGGCGGGTCCGCTGGGCTAGTCGGCAGCGGCGGCGCCGGTGGGGCAGGCGGCAGTGGCGGCGCCGCGGGCGCGGCGGGCGGCAGCGGCGGTGCCGGTGGGAGTGGCGGATGGCTGT
>NZ_HG964936.1:704246-741447 GCF_000613245.1 Mycobacterium asiaticum DSM 44297 | reverse complement strand
CCGGCACCGGTGGCGCGGGCGGCGCTGGGGGTCGTGCCGGGTACCTGTTGGGCGACGGCGGCGCCGGTGGCGCCGGTGGCACCGGCGGCGTGAACAAGGCCAATGGCGCCGGCGGTGACGGCGGTAGAGGGGGCGACGGCGGCAACGCCGGTTTAATCGGCAACGGTGGTCACGGTGGGCGGGCCGGCGACGCCGGGGAACGAATCCGGTGGCAATGGCCGAGGCGGCAACGGAGGCAACGGAGGCAACGGCGGGACCGGCGGTTGGCTGTACGGCAACGGCGGGGACGCCGGGGCCGGCGGCAACGGGGGGAGCCAAACCGCCTCGAGCATCGGAAGCGGCGGGCAGGGTGGAATGGGCGGCACCGGTGGCAGTGCCGGACTGATCGGAGCCGGCGGAGCCGGCGGGGCCGGCGGGTCCGGCGGTAATACGAATGGCCCGACTAACGGCAGCACCGGTACTAACGGTGGTGACGGCGGCGGCGGAGGCGGCGGCGGTACCGGCGGACTCCTCTACGGCAATGGCGGTAGCGGCGGCGCCGGCGGCACGGGCGGCGCCAACACCGGCAAGAGTGCCACCGCTACGCGCCTCGGCGGTAACGGCGGCGACGGCGGCACCGGCGGGAGCGCACAGTACATCGGCAATGGCGGCAGTGGCGGCAATGGGGGCGGCGCGGGCACCGGCCCGTCAGCCAATGGCGCCGCCGGGAACGGCGCTGCCGGCGGTGCTGGCGGGAAACTCCTCGGCACCAACGGCACCAACGGGACGCCCTAGCGGCACCAGACCGCTGTCAGCCGACCAACAACCTGAGCACGCGGCGACGCCCTACGCTTGCGCTTTCACGCCCGTGGTACGAACGGTAACAACCAGCCCTGATCCTGGGCCGGATGCGGCTAGGAGGGCGCGCGATCAGCAAGCTCGGTTTCTGGAGCATCGTCATGCTCGGGATCAACGCCGTCATCGGCGCTGGCATCTTCCTCACCCCGGGCGCTGTCATCAAGCTGGCCGGTCCCCTGGCGCCGCTCGCCTACATTCTGGCGGGCCTCTTCGCCGTCATCATGGCCCTCGTTTTCGCCACCGCGGCAAGATATGTCAAGACCAACGGCGCTTCCTACGCCTATACGACCGCCGCGTTCGGTCAGCGGCTCGGCATATACGTCGGCGTCACGCACGCCATCGTCGCATCGATCGCATGGGGCGTGCTGGCGTCCCTGTTCATCACCACGTTACTGAACGTCGCCTTCCCGGAACGTAATTGGGGCAACGACACGGCGCTGTTCGGGCCCAAGACCTTGACGTTCCTCATCTTCATCGCCGTGCTGCTCACCATCAACCTGTTCGGCAACAAAGCAATCGAGTGGGCCAACGGGATTTCGACGCTTGGTAAGGTGTCGGCGCTTTCGATCTTCATTGTCGGCGGGTTGGGCATCGTCGTGGCCGGACACGTCAACAACTACGCTCAGTCCGCTTCGCCGGAGGTTTTCCACCCCGCGCCCTATGCGTTGTTCGGCTTCATCGAAGTCGGGCAGAGCCCGATGAGCGGTTTGGTTCTGGCCACCATGGCCGCGCTGTACGCGTTCACCGGGTTCGAGTCGATCGCCAATGCCGCTGAGGAGATGCACAAACCGGAGCGAAACCTGCCGCGCGCCATACCGATTTCCATCCTGACCGTCGGTACCGTCTATGTCCTCGCGGTGACCGTGGCGATGCTGCTGGGCTCAGACAAGGTCGTGCACTCAACCAAAACCGTCAAACTGGCAGCAGGCATCGGAAACGACGCCTTCCGGACGGTAATCGTTATCGGCGCGCTGGTATCAATGTTCGGGATCAACGTCGCCGCATCATTCGGCGCTCCGCGACTGTGGACGGCGTTGTCCGACACCAGAACTCTGCCGGCCCGGCTGTCACAGCAGAATCGGTTCGGTGTGCCCATGTTCGCGTTCGTCATCACGGCGACCCTAGCCCTGGCGTTCCCCCTGGCGCTGCGATTCGACCTGCAAAACCTGACCGGCCTGGCCGTGATCGCCCGGTTCATCCAGTTCATCATCGTGCCGATCGCACTCATCGCGCTGGCCCGCGACACCACCGGAGCTCACGCCGAAGTGAAGCGGAATAGCTTCACCGACAAAGTATTACCGGTCGCCGCCGTGGTGATCTCGGCGGCGTTGGCGGTGTCGTTCGATTACCGCACGCTCGTGCTGACGCCCGACGGCGGGCCCAACTACTTCTCGATCGTGCTGATCGCGGCCACGTTCGTGGTGGTACCCGCCGCCGCCTACGTGCACTACTACCGGACCGTCAAGCGCTAGGTGACGTACTCCACCTCGCCGTCGTCGAGGACCAGCCGCGGGCCGAGCCCTTCAGCGCCGGACGCTTCGGTGCGGAACAGCGCCTTGCCCGGTTCGGTCTTCCAGATCAGCGTCGACAGGGTTTCGCCGGGAAACACCGGCTTGGTGAAGCGGGCGGCGATCGAGGTGATGTTGGCGGCCACCCCGTTGCCCAGTTCGGCGACGAGCGCCCGGCCGGAGACCCCATATGTGCACAGGCCGTGCAGGATCGGCCTGGGGAACCCGGCCAGGTTGGTGGCGAACCACGGGTCGCTGTGGAGCGGATTGCGGTCGCCGGACAGCCGGTAGATCAGCGCCTGGTCCTCGCGGGTCGGCAGGTCGATCCGGGCGTCGGGTTCACGGTCGGGGAACTCCGGGGCGACCGGCCGTTCGCCCTTCTCTCCCCCGAAGCCGCCTTCGCCGCGGATGACCAGGGTGGTGAGAGTCTCGGCGATCAACTTGCCAGAGTCGGGATCCTTGCCCTCGCCGCGCAACATCAGGATGGCGTTCTTCCCCTCGCCCTTGTCCTGAATGTCGGCGACCTCGGTGACGACGGACAGCTGTCCGGCCGGCGGCAACGGCGCATGCAACCGGACCGTCTGCGACCCGTGTAAAAGCATGGCCCAGTTGAAGGTTCCCACCTTGCCCGCCGCCGCGAACGCCGGGCAGCAGATCACCGCGTAGGTGGGCAACACCTGCTGTGGGATGTCGTGACTGTTCTCGGTGGTGAACGCCAAGTCGTCCAGTCCGGCGCCGACGCCGAGTGCGTAAAGCAATGTGTCCCGGTCGGTCCACTCGAACAACTGAGGCTCGGTTACCGCACCGACGGCACTCGGGTCAATCGCCATGCGAGTCTCCTCTCGATTGAAAATTCACGCCTTTTCGGCACCTAACCATCGCAAACCCTTCCCACCGACGGTGTCGGCAGGGCAGGCTATCGCCATGGTGAAGCGCACATTGATCTGTACGGTCTCCAAAGTCTTGGTCGTGGTGGCCGCGGCCACGCTCGTCGGCGCCTGTGGTGGCGGCAGCCCGGAGGTACGCAGCATCACCCTGACCTTCGTTCGGAACGCGCAATCCCAGGCAAACGCCGACGGGATCATCGACACCGGGATACCGGGTCCCAGCCTCACCGAGGACGGCAGGGCGCAGGCGCAGCAACTCACCCACCAGCACAACGACTTCGACGCCATCTACTCCTCGCCGACGGCAGCCGACCAGCAGACCGCCGCTCCGCTGGCCAGCCAGCTGGGTAAGCAGGTCGAAATCCTGCAGGGCGTACAGGCCATCAACGCCGGCTGGTACAACGGCAAGCCCGAATCGATGGCCAACTCGACCTACCTGCTGGCACCCACCCGGTGGGTGGACGGCGATGTGAACACGAGCATCCCGGGCTCGCTCAGCGGCGAGGATTTCAATTCGCAATTCACCGCCGCGATCCGCAAGGTCTACGACAGCAAGCACAACAAGCCGGTGGTGTTCTCTCAAGGCACCGCGATCATGGTGTGGACCCTGATGAACGCCAGGAACCCGAAGCTGAGCCTGCTCAACAACCATCCGCTGCCCAATCTGGGCCGGGTGGTCATCACCGGCAACCCGACCACCGGCTGGACCTTGGTGGACTGGGACGGCGTCCGCAGCTTCAGCTAGCACGCACGCTCTACACACCGAAGGTTGACGCGGGCGGCGCCTGCCGCCACGATGGGCTGCATGCGGTATGTCGTTACCGGCGGTACCGGGTTTATCGGCCGTCGGGTCGTGTCCCGCCTACTGGCCGCCGAACCCGATGCGCAGGTGTGGGTGCTGGTCCGCAGGCAGTCGTTGGGCCGCTTCGAGCGCCTCGCCCAGCAGTGGGATGAGCGGGTGAAACCCCTGGTCGGGGAGCTGCCCGAGCTGGAGCTGACCGATCGGGTGATCGACGAGCTGGGTCCGGTGGACCATTTGGTGCACTGCGCGGCGATCTATGACATCACCGTCGGTGAGGCCGAACAACGGGCCGTCAACGTCGAGGGCACCCGCGCGGTGGTCGCGCTGGCGCAGCGCCTGGACGCCACGTTGCATCACGTCTCGTCGATCGCTGTGGCGGGCGACTTCCGCGGCGAGTACACCGAGGATGACTTCGACGTCGGCCAGCAGTTGCCGTCGCCGTACCACCGCACCAAGTTCGAGGCCGAGGCGTTGGTGCGGGATATGCCCGAGCTGCGCTACCGGATATACCGCCCAGCGGTCGTGGTGGGCGATTCGCGCACCGGTGAGATGGACAAGATCGACGGCCCTTATTACTTCTTCGGTGTGTTGACGAAACTCGCTGCGCTGCCGTCGTTTACCCCGATGCTGCTGCCCGATACCGGACGAACCAACATTGTCCCGGTCGATTACGTGACCGATGCGCTGGTCGCGCTCATGCACGCCGATGGCTGGGACGGGCAGACCTTCCACCTGACTGCACCGAAAACCGTTGGGCTGCGCGGCATCTACCGCGGTATTGCCGGTGCGGCGGGGTTGCCAGCGTTGCTCGGATCGTTGCCCCGTTCGGTCGGCACCTCGGTGCTGAAGGCCAGCGGGCGCGCCAAGGTGTTGCGCAACATGGCGGCGACCCAGCTGGGCATCCCAGCCGAGGTTCTCGACGTCGTCGACCTGGCACCCACTTTCGCGTCGGACAGGACACAAGAAGTATTGCGAGACAAGGGAATCGAGGTCCCCGACTTTCGGGCATACGCACCCAGGCTGTGGCGCTACTGGGCCGAGCACCTCGACCCCGACCGCGCCCGCCGAGACGATCCGAAAGGGCCGTTGGTGGGCCGGCACGTGATCATCACCGGCGCGTCCAGCGGCATCGGCCGGGCTTCGGCCATCGCGGTCGCCGAGCGCGGCGCGACGGTTTTCGCCTTAGCGCGCAACGGTGCGGCCCTCGAGCAGCTGGTCGCCGACATCCGCGCCGACGGCGGTCAGGCCCATGCCTTCGCCTGTGACGTCACCGATTCCGCGTCGGTGGACGCGACCGTGAAGGACATCCTCGGCCGTTTCGACCACGTCGACTACCTGGTCAACAACGCCGGCAGGTCGATCCGCCGTTCGGTGGTGAACTCGACGGACCGGCTGCACGATTACGAACGGGTGATGGCGGTCAACTACTTCGGGGCGGTGCGCATGGTGTTGGCGCTGCTGCCGCATTGGCGGGAGCGGCGGTTCGGTCACGTCGTCAATGTGTCCAGCGCCGGTGTGCTGGCCCGCAACCCCAAATACAGTTCGTATCTGCCGACCAAGGCGGCACTCGACGCGTTCTCCGACGTGGTCTCGTCCGAGACTCTCTCCGACCACATCACCTTCACCAACATCCATATGCCACTGGTGGCGACGCCGATGATCGCACCATCCAAGCGCCTCAACCCGGTCCCGGCGATCAGCGCCGAGCGCGCGGCGGCGATGGTGGTGCGCGGGCTCGTCGAAAAGCCGGCGCGCATCGACACACCTCTTGGAACACTCGCCGAAGCCGGCAACCACTTTGCGCCCGGGCTATCGCGCCGGATTCTGCATCAGGTCTACCTTGGCTATCCCGACTCACGCGCCGCGCGCGGTATTACCGAACCCGTCGTGTCGGCACCCGTGCGCCGACGTCCCAAGCGGCCGTCGCGCAGCGTCGCCAGGGTGGTGGGAGTGCCCCGGCCCGTCCGACGGTTGGTCCGGCGGGTGCCCGGCGTGCATTGGTAAACATTCGGCACGCTCGACGTTTAACCCTGCGCGGCGGCGGTATTCCCGCGCCATGGTGCGAATTGCCAGCGACGAAGTCACGCATGGTGACCCGCTGGCCGCCGCGACTCGCGAGCTGACCAGGACGGGTGTGGCCGTGCTGCCGGCATTCGCGCTCAGCCGCAGCCTAGGCATACACCTGGAAGAGTGGATCCGGTTCGGGCGGCACTGGGATGACCTGTTGCCCGACCCGTACGCCGCCGAGTTGGGCACCCGGCGGCTCCGGCGTTACGGCCGGTACTTGATGGACGACACAGCGCGCCCGGTGCCTACCGAAGACTTCGTCCAGCCCGAGGACAGCAACCCGCTCTATATCGGCAAGAGTCGCCAGTTCGAACCGCTGACCCCGGCATTCGCCGAGGACCCGGTGCTGCACGGTCTACTGGCAGTGCTGCGCCGGATAGCGTCGGCCCTCGACGAGGTCACCGAATGGAACGTCAAGGTGCACCCTTTCCGCAGCCAGTCCTCGAGAAGCGGGAACGGCAGGCCGACGCCGGAGGGGATGCACCGCGACGGTGTGACGCTGGTCAGTTCGCTGTTGATCAGGCGGCGCAATGCGCTGGGTGGCCAGAGCGTGGTGCGCGACCCGGACGGCCGGCAACTATTGGCGACCACGCTGGCCGAGCCGGGCACGCTGCTGTTGGGCGACGACCGCCGCACCGTGCACGGCGTATCGCCGATCCGGCCGATCGACGACTCCGGGCCGGCTCAGCGTGACGTCCTGGTGATCACCTTCGCATCCTGCTGAGGCTCACTTCTCGCAGGTGAACTGGTTGACGTCGATGTAGCCGATGCGGAACATCTCGGCGCAGCCGGTCAGGTACTTGATGTAGCGCTCGTACACTTCCTCGGACTGCAGCGCGATGGCCTGGTCCTTGTGTGCCTCCAGTGCTGCCGACCAGATGTCCAGTGTCTTCGCGTAGTGCGGCTGCAGCGATTGCACGCGGGTGACGCGGAAGCCGTTGGCGGTGGCACGTTCTTGCACCATCGGTATCGACGGCAGTCGCCCACCCGGAAAGATCTCGGTGACAATGAATTTGACGAACCGGGCGAACGTGAAGGACAGCGGCATGCCGCGCTCCTTCATCTCTAGCGGGTGCAATCCGGTGATGGTGTGCAACAACATGATTCCGTCGTCGGGCAACAAGCGGTGGGCGAGCGTGAAGAACGCGTCGTAGCGTTCGTGTCCGAAGTGCTCGAACGCGCCGATCGACACGATGCGGTCGACGGGCTCGTCGAACTGCTCCCACCCTTCGAGCAGCACTCGGCGGGTGCGGGTGGTGTCCATCGCGTCAAAGGTCTGCTGCACGTGGTTGGCCTGGTTCTTGGACAGGGTCAGCCCGACGACGTTGACGTCGTACTTCTCGATGGCGCGGCGCATGGTCGCACCCCAGCCACAGCCCACGTCCAACAGCGTCATGCCCGGCTGCAGTCCCAACTTGCCCAGCGCCAGATCGATCTTGGCGATCTGCGCCTCTTCCAGCGTCATGTCGTCACGCTCGAAGTACGCGCAGCTGTAGGTCTGGGTGGGATCCAGGAACAACCGGAAGAAGTCGTCGGATAAGTCGTAGTGCGCCTGCACGTCGTCGAAGTGCGGCTTCAGGTCGTCCGGCATCTGGCCAGCGTAATGCCAGCGTAATCTGGCGCCGGTGAGCGCGGTGTTCGTGGACGTCGATACCGGCATCGACGACGCGATCGCGATGATCTACCTGCTGGCCAGCGGTGTCGATCTGGTCGGCGTCGCCTCGACCGGAGGCAACATTGCCGTCGACCAGGTCTGCGCAAACAATCTGGCCCTGCTCGAATTGTGCGGTGCGGTGGAGGTCCCCGTGTCGCGGGGCGCCGATCAGCCGCTGGCCGGACCCGGTCCGCGTCGCGGAGACTTCCACGGTCCCAACGGTTTAGGTTATGCCGAGTTGCCGCCGGCCGAGCGGCCGGTGACCGGACACGACGCTGCCGCGGCGTGGGTGCGCGCCGCTCACCGCTATCCCGGCGAGCTGATCGGGCTGGCGACGGGTCCATTGACCAACCTGGCACTCGCGGTGCGCGCCGAACCCGAGCTGCCGCGGCTGTTGGGCCGGCTGGTGATCATGGGCGGGATGTTCGGCGACGAACATGGCGCCGATCAGCAAGCCGAGTGGAACGTGAAGGTGGACCCCGAGGCGACGGCGGAGGTGTTCGCGGCCTGGGAGGGGCGGAGTCAGCTACCGGTGGTGTGCGGCCTGGACCTGACCCGGAGCGTGGCGATGACGCCGGACCACCTCACCCGGATTCCCGGTACGGGTCCACTCGGCCAATTTATCCGGGACGCGTTGCGGTTCTACTTCGAAGTACACCGCGACCGCGGCCTGGGCTACCTGGCCCACCTACACGATCCGCTGGCCGCGACCGTAGCGCTGGACCCGCAGCTGGTGCAGACCCGCGCCGCCCGCGTGAGCGTCAACCTGCGCGGCGAGCGTGGCGTCACCTCGGCCGTCTGGGATTCACCGGAACCCAACGCGCACATCGGAGTACACGTGAATGCGGAAGCGGTGCTGGAGCGGCTGATCACGCGGGTCGCCGCCTTCGGGCAGTCAGTGCGCTGAGCGCGCCCCCCGGCCGACACCTTCGGGTCTCAATTTCTGCCCTTTTCACCCTGGTGCCGGTAGGGGAAACCGTGCCGAGCATCCTCCCTTTCGGAGGAACCTTGGAGGAACCGGGGCCGGATTTCCAGGTGGCCGCGCACAGGATGGCACGCTGGTCCCAAAAAATTTTGCCGTTCGTCTTGCAAATTGGCACCCTAGTACCTATTTTAGAAGCACAGTGAGACTCAGATCACGCACCGGGGCTGGTCTGGCACAGGGGAGGCGGTCGCAGCCGCGACCGGGAGAAAGGGAACAGCAGGTGTCAGGAACCAGGCCGACCGTGCGGCGGCTCAACCTTTCCGTGGTCAACAACTCGCCGTCGGCGCAGGATTCCGGCGAGCGTGCATGGGTCTCGAAAGCGCTGTGCCGGAACACCGATCCCGACCAACTCTTCGTACGGGGCGCCGCCCAGCGCCAGGCCGCGACCCTGTGCCGGCATTGCCCGGTGCTGCAGGAATGCGGCGCTGACGCCTTGGACAACAAGGTCGAGTTCGGCGTGTGGGGCGGCATGACCGAGCGGCAGCGCAGGGCCCTGCTCAAGGAGCACCCCGAGGTCGTGTCCTGGGCCGACTTCCTCAACAAGCGCAAGACGCGTTCCGCAGTCTAGGCTCAGGCTAGCCTCCTCATTACGTAAATGTTACAGCAAAGCTGTTTGTGGCAGTGTCAATGAATGCCCTTGGGGCGTAAGCACGTTCGCAACTTACGTTATTCAGCCTTACTCGTAGATTCCCTCCAAATACCACCTCCTCTGTCGATAGCACAGCAGTAGTGCCCGCTCACTCTCCAACAGCACCTGGGCACGAGCGATCCGGCTGACCCCTGAAATGGCCTCGGGCCGGTCATCCCACCAGCGCTCATCGACCGACCAGGGCCCCGCCCACCAGCGCAACTGGTCGTCCTGACCGCGGACGGCCAGCCGAGCGGGGTCGGCGGAGAACAGCCCCCGGCTGGTGACTCGGACCGGGTTACCTTGAGCGTCAAACAATTCCACCGGGTCATCCACCAGTACCGAGGGCGACGGCTCGGGTAGCTGGCCGGGCCACGGCTGACTCGGATCGGCTCGGGGCACCGGCTCGTCACCCAACGGGGTGAACGTGATGCGTTCGGCCGGCCCACGTCCGCCGGACAGCACCGGCACCTGCACCGCCTCCGGGCCCAGTAAGCCCTGCACCCGCACCAGCGCCCGTCGGGCCCGAAGCCGGTCCTCCTCCCCCAGCCCGCCCCACAGTGGGAGCTGCAGCGCCTCGGCCGAGACCACCTCGACGGCCTGCAGCCGCAACGACGTCAGCGGTGCATCCAGGGGCTGACCGCGCGCGAGGCGATGACTCAACCATCCGTCCAGTTGCCAGCGCACCCGGTCGGCGGTGGCGTCCTCGGTCAGCGGTTCGGCACACCGCCACACCCTGCTCAACTCGTCGCCGTTGGCGGTGACGGCGTGAATGGCCAACCGGGTGCATCCCACCCCGGCGGACAACAACTCCTGATGCAGGCTCGCGGCCAGCGAACGCCCGGCGAACGCCGCCGCGTCGACCCGGTCGATCGGCGGATCGCAGTCCAGCACGGCGCCGAGCTCCTGCGGTGGTTCCCGTCCGGACGGCCCCCGCTCCGGTTCACCGCGGGCGAACCGATGCGCGGTCACCGCATCGGCCCCGAACCGGGAGGCCACGTCGGTGCGGGACAGCGCGGCGAACTGGCCCAAGGTGCGAATCCCCATCCGCCACAACAGGTCCGTCAGCTCGTTGCGCCCCGGTCCGGACAGGCTCGGCTCGGTGGCGAGCTGGCGGATCGACAGCAACGCCAGAAACCGCGCGTCGCCACCCGGCTCCACGATGCGGCCCGCGCGCGCGGCGAAGACAGCGGTGGACAATCCGTCGGCGACGCCGACCTGACACTCCGCGCCGGCCGCGGCCACCGCGTCGATCAGCCGTTCGGCCGTCTGCTGTTCGGACCCGAAGAACCGGGCCGCCCCGCGCACCGGCAGCACCAGGAGGCCGGGCCGGAGCACCTCGGCCCGGGGCACCAGATCTTCCACGGCGGTGACCACTCCCTCGAAGAAGCGGGCGTCGCGGTCGGCGTCGGCGGCAGCGATGTGCAGTTGCGGACACCGGGCCGCCGCCTCCCGGCGCCGCAACCCGCGCCGCACCCCGGCCGCCCGAGCCGTCGCCGAACAGGCGATCACCCGGTTAGCCAAGGTGACCGCAACCGGCGCCGTCGCGGACTGACCGGCGGCCGCGGCGGCCGCGACCGCGGGCCAATCCATGCACCAGATCGCCAAGACGCGCGAGCCAGGAGAACCAGCCATTGGGATTACCCGGTACGACCCCGGCCGATTGCTCGCCCGCAACTGTTGATCTGCAACCGCACCGCACTGATCCGCCCGAAGCCCGGCCGGCTTCCGGCGCTGAACTCATAGCCGCAGACCCGGGCGTCCAGTCGCGTCGTCGCGCCTTCCCAATCGCCGTCGGTGACCAGCACCGTGCATCCCTTTTGCCGGGCACGGGCCACCACGGCGCGCGCCCGGGTCCGCGTGACCCGGCGCCCACCCAGACCGAGCACCACCAGATCCATACCGTCGACGAGCACCGCGGCCACTTCCACCGGATCGTTTCCGGGGTCCGGTATCACCGCGAGCCGATCGAGGTCCGCCCCCATTTCCACCGCCGCCAACAACCCGATGTCCGGCTGACCCACGATCGCGACGTTGCCCCCGTCCGCCGTCACGGTGGCCACCATGCGCAGCAACAAAGACCGCGCTCCCGACAGCACCGCTACCGTGCCCCGGGGTAGCCGCGCCGGCCCCGTAGACGACACCGGCTCCACCGAAGCGGAATCCTTGCCGGAGATCGCCGCGATCTTTCGACGCAGCAATTCAAGCTGATCAGCGCGATTTTCAGAGGCGAACGCCACCGTCACGACCGCCTCCTGCTTGCCGGGTGTTCGAAAGTATGTTCGATCTGATTCGAAGTAAACACCTGCCCTCCGACAAGCGTCAAGCAACGTGAGAGGCTGCTTTATGCGCTCGATGCTGGTGTGGCTACTGGTATGTATTGGGGTGAATTTCGGCGTCACTTCAGCCCCACGGGCCACCGCCGACACAGGCGATTGCCGGCCCGCCGCCCTGTTCATTTCGGCTGACGACTCGCCGCTCTTCGACCTGCAGGCCAGCACGACGATCACGCTCAGCGGAGCCTCGGTCACCGGGACCACCCCGCTGGACGGGGTGTACTGGTCGGGCGAATCGGCGGACGTGGAACGAGCTCGCCGATTCCAGCTCTGTGTGGTCGACGAACCCACGTTGCACGCCGTCGCCGAGGCGCTACGCCGCCAGTTCGACCAGCAAGCGGTACTGACCTTCGACTACCTGCCCGAAGATACGGCCGACGCCGACGCGATCACCATCGCCGTGCCCGACGTCGACTTCAGTCGCTTCGTGGCTGCCTTTGTAGCCGATCCCGACGCGCACCGTCGGCTGCAGGGCGGCTCGGTCACCATCGCCGACCACACCCTGATCCTCATCGCCGGCAAAGGCGATCTCGATACCGCCCGTCGCCTCGTCTATGCATCCGGCGGTGACTGGGTCAGGGCCAACGTCACATACGGCGACCGCGAGCTGGTCAGCTAGCCACGCTGGTACAAGGAGAACTTGTACCCCTGCAAGAACGAGGCCACTACTACACCGCCGACTGCGGTTGAAGAATCAGTGCCATGAACAACCACACCTACACCAACACCAACACCATAAACGCTCTGCGCACCAAGGGATTCCAGCGCGGCATCGCCGGCGCCCTGCTGGCCACGGCGATCACCGCAACCGCCGTCGGTCTTGCTGCACCCGGATACGCCGACAGCGGCGACCAAGCGCAACTGCAATCGCTGATACCCACCCCGGCGAACACCCAGCTCACCGACGGCCCCGACACCATTTCCAACAACGGCATCCGCATGCACTTCCTGGTGAATGCGCCCGCGACTGCGGTTCTGGACGCATACAAGACCGCACTTGAGGGCAAGGGCTGGACGGTGACCGTCGCCAATTCCGGCGGCCGGGGCGGGGGCGGCGGCGCCACCTACACCGCCACCAGGGGCGCGGCCTACGGTGTGTTCACCGGAGGAGGCTTCGGTAGCACCACCGACGTCAATGCCTGTGCATGGCAGTCAAAGCCCGCCAACACCAACTGTGGCGGGGACGACCGATAGTAGATCCCTCAGCTAAGAGAGCAGCCACGCCGGTCGGCGCCGAAAGCCCGGCCGGCACAACTGTTCCCGGCACGAATTGCTGGAAAACGAGGTGGCGGCTCCCGCTACTCCCACTCGATGGTGCCGGGTGGTTTGCTGGTGATGTCCAGCACCACCCGGTTGACCTCGGGCACCTCGTTGGTGATGCGAGTCGAGATCCGTTCCAGCACCTCATAAGGCACCCGGGTCCAGTCGGCGGTCATGGCGTCCTCACTAGACACCGGGCGCAACACGATCGGGTGCCCATACGTGCGACCGTCACCCTGCACACCCACCGAGCGAACGTCGGCCAGCAGCACCACCGGGCATTGCCAGATCTGGTTGTCCAGCCCCGCCGCGGTCAGCTCCTCGCGAGCGATCGAATCCGCACGCCGCAACGTCTCCAACCGCGCCGCGGTGACCTCGCCGACAATCCGGATACCGAGACCGGGCCCCGGAAACGGTTGCCGGGCAACAATTTCCTCGGGCAGGCCCAACTCCCGCCCCACCGCGCGCACCTCGTCCTTGAACAGCAGCCGCAACGGCTCGACCAGAATGAACTTCAAATCGTCGGGCAGGCCGCCGACATTGTGGTGGCTCTTGATGTTGGCGGTGCCGCTGCCTCCGCCGGACTCCACCACATCGGGATACAGCGTGCCCTGCACCAGGAACTCAACCTCAGAGCCGCTGTCCCCCACGATGTCTCGCACCGCACCCTCGAAGGCCCGGATGAACTGGCGGCCGATGATCTTGCGCTTGCCCTCGGGATTGGTCACACACGACAACGCATCCAGAAAGGTCTGCGCGGCATCGACGGTGACCAGGTTCGCGCCGGTGGCCGCCACGAAATCCCGCTCCACTTGGGCACGCTCACCGGCCCGCAACAACCCGTGATCGACGAAGACACACGTCAGACGGTCGCCAATGGCGCGCTGCACCAACGCGGCGGCCACCGCCGAATCCACCCCTCCCGACAGGCCACAGATCGCGTGGCCGTCGCCGATCTGCTCGCGCACCTGTTCCACCAGGGCGTTGGCAATGTTGGCCGGCGTCCACTCCGCACCGATCCCGGCGAACTCGTGCAGGAACCGGCTGAGCACCTGCTGCCCGTGCGGGGTGTGCATCACCTCCGGGTGGTACTGCACGCCGGCCAATCGACGCTCGCGCGCTTCGAACGCGGCCACCGCCGCGCCCGCACTGCTGGCCACCACCTGAAATCCCGCCGGCGCCGCCGTGACCGCGTCCCCGTGACTCATCCACACCGGCTGAACACCGGGCAGATCCGAATGTAATTCGCCGCCAAGAACTTTCAACTCGGTACGCCCGTACTCGCTGGTGCCGGTGTGCGCGACGGTGCCGCCGAGTGCCTGCGCCATGGCCTGGAACCCATAACAGATGCCGAACACCGGCAGATTCAGGTCGAACAACGCCGGGTCCAGTTGGGGGGCGCCCTCGGCGTAGACGCTGGCCGGCCCGCCGGACAGCACCACCGCCAGCGGGTCGCGCGCCGCAATCTCCTCGACCGACGCGGTATGCGGGATGACCTCGGAGAACACCCGCGCCTCGCGGATCCGGCGGGCGATCAACTGCGCATACTGTGCACCGAAGTCGACCACCAACACGGGCCGCGGCGAGGCTGATTCCACGGGCACCGAGTGTAGTGGCTGTCCGCCGGACGAGCCGCACCCGGTTCGATCGATTTCGTCGTCGATTGCGGTTCTCGAACCGCCACAATGCCATTCAACAATATCTTCGGTTCCGGTGTGAATCGGCCGAAGGGACCCAACGGTATACTGGCCGGCACGGGCGTCGAATAATGAAGGGCCGGGAAAGTGCGGGTCACCGGAAAAATAGTGCGTTTCGACGGAGTGCGCGGGTATGGCTTCATCACGCCGGATATCGGTGGCGAAGATGTTTTCTTGCACGTCAACGACCTTGAAGTGGACAAACACCGAGCGGTCCGCGGTGCCAAGGTCTCCTTTGAAATCGACGAGGGCGACCGCGGAAAGTTCGCCCGGGAGGTGCGGTTGGCGAATGACGCGGGTCCAGACATCGATCATGGGTCGGCGACCGGTGACGAATATTTCGACGTACTTTCCGCCGACGAATTCCGCCACACCATCACCGAAAAGCTCTTACACATAACTCCGGCTTTGAATGCCCAGCAGATACTTGCCGTGCGGAGCAGCTTTGAAGAGGTGGCCCGTAAACACGGCCTGATTGATTCATAGTTTCCGGCGGGACAGCTTTGGGCATGGAAGTGAGATAGGCAACTACGCGAAAGCGAGGTCCCACCCGTGGCTTCAGCGCTGGGTCTGCCCGAGGAGGTGCGCGCCTGTCTGTTCGACCTCGACGGTGTGCTGACCGACACGGCGAGCGTGCATACCAAGGCGTGGAAGGAGATGTTCGACTCCTTTCTGTCCCAGCGAGCCGAAAGCACCGGAGAGGAGTTCGTCCCCTTCGATCCCGCCAGCGACTACCGGCAGTACGTAGACGGCAAGAAGCGCGAAGACGGGGTCCGGTCGTTTCTGCAGAGCCGGGATATCGAGCTGCCCGACGGCAGTGCGGACGACTCCGCTGACACCGAGACGATCTACGGCCTGGGCAACCGGAAGAACGACATGTTCCAGAAGGTCCTGCACGACGACGGCGTCAAGGTTTTCGAGGGATCACGCCGCTACCTCGAGGCCGTCGCCGAGGCGGGGCTGGCGATCGCCGTGGTGTCATCGAGCGCCAACACCCGCGACGTTCTGGAAATCACCGGCCTGGACCAGTTCGTGCAAAAGCGGGTCGACGGTGTGACGTTGCGCGAGGAGAACATCGCCGGCAAACCCGCACCCGACTCCTACCTGCGCGGCGCGGAGTTGCTTGACGTCGAGCCCAAAGCGGCAGCGGTATTCGAGGACGCGATCTCCGGCGTGCAAGCGGGCCGAGACGGTAATTTCGGCTTCGTGGTAGGTGTCGACCGGGTGGGCCAGGCCGAAGAACTGCGCAAGAACGGCGCGGACGTGGTGGTGACCGATCTCGCCGATCTGCTCGGTGACGACGGCGGGAAGACCTCGTGATCTCCGAAGAAGCCTTTCCGGTCGAACCCTGGCAGGTACGCGAGACCACCCTCAATCTGAACCTGTTGGCCCAATCGGAGTCCGTATTCGCCTTGTCCAACGGGCACATCGGGTTGCGCGGCAACCTCGATGAGGGTGAACCATACGGGTTGCCAGGCACTTACCTGAATTCCTTCTACGAGATCCGGCCATTGCCCTACGCCGAAGCCGGATACAGCTATCCCGAAGCCGGCCAGACCGTCGTCGATGTCACCAACGGCAAGATCATTCGTCTAATGGTCGACGACGAGCCGTTCGACGTCCGATACGGTGAATTGCTGGACCACGAACGGACTCTCGACCTCCGCGCGGGAACAATGACCCGGCGGGCGCACTGGCGATCTCCCACCGGCAAGCAGGTCAAGGTGACGTCCACCCGGCTGGTGTCGCTGGTGCACCGCAGTGTGGCGGCGATCGAGTACGTGGTCGAAGCGATCGACGACTTCTCGCGCGTCACGGTGCAGTCCGAACTCGTCACCAACGAGGACCAACCGGAGACGTCCGACGACCCGCGGGTGGCGGCAATATTGGAGAACCCTTTGGAGGCCGTCGACCACGAAAGTGACGGCCCCAGGTCACTTCTCATGCACCGGACGCGCAGCAGCGCCCTGATGATGGCAGCAGCCATGGACCACGAGGTGGAGGTCGAGGGACGCCTCGAGATCACCACCGACACCCGTGCCGATCTGGCCCGCACCACGGTAATCTGTGGTCTGCGGCCCGGCCAGAAGTTGCGCATCGTCAAGTACCTGGCCTATGGATGGTCGAGCCTGCGTTCCCGGCCGGCGCTGCGGGACCAAGCCGCCGCGGCGATCACCAGCGCGCGTTACAGCGGATGGCAGGGGCTCGTCGACGGGCAACGGGCCTACCTGGACCTGTTCTGGGACACCGCAGATGTGGAGATCGAGGGAGACCCGGAGAGCCAGCAGGCGGTACGTTTCGGGCTGTTTCACCTGTTGCAGGCCAGTGCCCGCGCCGAGCGTCGGGCCATCCCCAGCAAGGGACTCACCGGCACGGGCTACGACGGCCACGCCTTCTGGGACACCGAGGGTTTCGTGCTGCCGGTGCTCACCTACACCGTGCCGCATGCGGTCGCCGACGCTTTGCGTTGGCGCGCTTCGACATTGGACCTTGCCAAGGAGCGCGCCGCCGAGCTCGGTCTCGATGGCGCGGCCTTCCCATGGCGCACCATCCGCGGTCAGGAGTGCTCGGCCTATTGGCCGGCCGGTACGGCAGCCTGGCACATCAATGCCGACATCGCGATGGCTTTCGAGCGCTATCGCATCGTCACCGGCGACGAATCTTTGGAAGAGGAATGCGGTTTGCCCGTGCTGGTCGAGACGGCGCGGTTGTGGACGTCGTTGGGACACCATGACCGCAACGGCGTCTGGCATCTGGACGGGGTCACCGGCCCCGACGAGTACACCGCCATCGTCCGGGACAACGTGTTCACCAACCTGATGGCCGCGCACAATCTGCGCGCCGCCGCCGACGCCGCCAAACGTCATCCCGACAAGGCCGGCGCACTGGGCGTCACCACCGAGGAGATGGCTGTCTGGCGTGATGCGGCCGACGCCGTCAACATTCCCTATGACGACGAGCTGGGCGTGCACCAGCAGTGCGAGGGGTTCACTACCTTCGCCGAGTGGGATTTCGAAACCAACACCACCTACCCACTGTTGATGCACGAGGCATACGTGAAGCTCTATCCGGCACAGGTGATCAAGCAAGCGGACCTGGTGCTGGCCATGCAATGGCAGAGCCACGCTTTCACCCGCGAGCAGAAGGCCCGCAACGTCGACTACTACGAACGGCGGACGGTGCGCGACTCGTCACTGTCGGCGTGCAGCCAGGCGGTCATGTGCGCCGAGGTCGGCCACCTCGAACTGGCCCACGACTATGCCTATGAAGCCGGGCTGATCGATCTGCGCGATCTGCACCACAACACCCGCGACGGATTGCACATGGCATCGCTGGCCGGAGCGTGGATCGCGTTCGTCGCCGGTTTCGGCGGCCTGCGCGACGACCAGGGCATCCTGTCGATGGATCCCCAACTGCCCGACGGCATTTCGCGGCTACGGTTCCGGGTGCGCTGGCGCAACTGTCGGGTCACGGTGGACACCGACCACGAGAACGTCACCTACGCGCTGCGCGACGGCTCCGACAGCGAACTCACGATTCTGCACGCCGGTGAAGAAGTCACGTTGACCACCGAAGAGTCGGTGACCATCCCGCTGCGCCGGCGCGAGGCCCTCCTGCCGCCGCCACCGCAGCCCCCGGGGCGCGAGCCGCTGCACCGCAGAAGCCTGACGCGCACCGCAACCACATAGGCGCTCCTGTCGCGCCCGGGAGCTCGAGTCATCCCGAACGTATGAGATTCACCGGGGTTAGCTACGCCGAGTAGACAGCAAAATCAGGTTAGGCTAACCTGAGCAACTTGAGTCCCCCTGCCGATTACCCAGCTAACTGAGTGGACGGACCTTGACCTCTGCCTCGAATAAAATTCGGACGTTCCACGGTTCGTTGCTGGAGCCTTTGTCGAGCCGACACACGACCCGGGTCGGAGCCTGGCCAAGACCCGAAGCGGTCCGTGCGGCCACTTCTGAGATCCCGTTCATCCGCCCTACCTTTCCGGGACCCGCCGAGCTAGCAGAGGATTTCGGGCGGATCGCCGCCGCGAACTGGTACACGAATTTCGGTCCGATGGAGCAACGATTCGCCCGCGCGATGGGCGAATACCTCGGCCCCGACCTGCATGTTGCCACCATGGCGAACGGGACGATGGCACTGATCGCCGCACTGAATGTCACCCTGGGCGCGGGAAGCCGGGACCGCTACGTGCTGATGCCCTCGTTCACATTTGTCGGGGTGTCGCAGGCGGCCCTGTGGACGGGGTATCGGCCTTGGTTCATAGACATCGACGCCCATAGCTGGCAACCATCCGTCCCCTCGGCACGCTCGGTCCTGGAACGATCGCGGGACCAGATCGCCGGCATCGTGCTTCCGAATGTATTCGGCGTCGGGAACCCGCAGATCGACGCCTGGGAGGCCCTCGCGGCCGAATGGGACCTTCCCCTGGTGGTGGACTCCGCGGCCGCATTCGGCTCCACATACGCCGACGGCACGCATGTGGGGGGACGCGGCGCCTGTGAAATTTTCTCGTTGCATGCAACCAAGCCGTTCGCGGTCGGAGAGGGCGGCGCTCTGGTGTCTCGCGACCGCCGACTGGTCGAGCAGGCTTACCAGTTTCAGAACTTCGGCTTCGCCAAGTCGCGGGAATCCACGCACTTCGGCATGAATGCGAAGCTGCAGGAGATCAACGCCGCGATTGGGCTGCGCCAGCTGGTAGACCTTGATCACCGCCTCGCCAGCCGCCGTAGCGTGCTGGCGAGCTATCGTGCCGGACTGGCCGGCACAGGCGTGTCCTTCCAGCAGAATGCCGATGCTTCGTCGCTCTGCTTTGCCAGCGTGTGCTGCACGTCCGCCGATCAAAAGGCCGCGGTGATGGCCAGTCTGCACAGCGACGCGATCCGGGCACGTGACTACTACAACCCGGCACAACACCTGCATCCCTACTTCTCGACCAACAGCGAATTGGTGCAATGCACGGATCTGACTGTCACAGAGGACATTTGTTCACGAATCGTATCGCTGCCGGTGCATGACCACATGGCAGAAATTGACGTTGCCCGGGTGGTGGCCGCAGTGCAGTCCGGCGGACGCTCGACGTGAGTGAGACGTTCGCCGCCGGTTCGCCGAAAGTCAGTGTCGTCTCGATCACTTACAACCAGGAGGCCTACATTCGCGACGCCCTGGACGGCTTCGTCGCGCAGAAGACTGACTTTCCGGTCGAGGTCGTCATCGCCGACGACGCCTCCACCGACACCACGCCGGCGATCGTCCGGGAATACGCCGAGCGCTACCCCGTCCTGTTCCGACCGATCCTGAGGTCCGAAAACATCGGTGTGTACGCGAATTTCGTGCAGACGCTCGCCGCCGCGCGAGGTCAGTACGTCGCTTTGTGTGAAGGGGACGACTTCTGGACTGATCCGCTCAAGCTGGCCAAGCAGGTCGAATTCATGGATCAGCATCCCGAAACGACTGTGTGCTTTCACCCGGTGCGGGTGGTCCACACAGACGGGACACCCGATTCAGTGTTCCCGCCACTTCGTCTACGCCGCAAGTTGAGCCTGGAAGCCTTGCTGGAGCGCAATTTCATCCAGACCAATTCCGTCATGTATCGCCGCGACATCCGCTACGACGACATACCGGCCAATGTCATGCCACTCGACTGGTACCTGCATGTTCGACATGCAATAAACGGTGAGATCGCCATGCTGCCAGAGACGATGGCGGTGTATCGCCGTCAGCCACAAGGTATTTGGTATGACGTCGATCGTGACCGCCAAGAGTTCTGGCGCAAGAGGGGCCACGGGATGACTGCGTCCCTGAACGCGATGCTTGACCTCGTTTCGGGCGACGAAGCGCGGGAAAGGATTGTCGGGAAGGTTTCCGATATCGTCTTCGCGGAGCTGGCACGCCTGCCAGGCCCCTCAGGACATGCCGTCCTACATCAATCCATTGCCGACCATCCGCGATTGGCGGCGCTTGCCTGGCAGCACCGCTGGACAGGAACACCGTTGCGTCGCCTTGAGCGCAAGATGTCCAAAGCGCAGGCTGCTACACAGGTCTACTCTGCGGCAGTCGTACACCAGTTCAGAAAGGGACGCCGTAGCGGCGCTCAAACGCAACCGTGACGGGCGTTAAGCCGAGAGTTGAGTTCTGCACGATCCGACGGTCCCGTCGTAGCCATGAGCAGAAATCAGGCTGGGCGCCAACAGTTTGGCCAACGACCGGATGCGCGGTGCGCTCTCCACATGCCAGAACCGGATCTTCGAGTTGAAATTGCCGCCGACCAGCGGCCCGATCACGTGCAACCCCGGACTCGCCTCGAAGTCGTCGTTCACCAGGACGCCGCGGTTGGTGCGGTTCGGCCGACACAGGCCGTTACGTATCATACTGACCAATAGCGGCGACGAGCATGCGTCCAGATCCTCGAACCCACCGCAATTCAAGACCGCGGCAAAGGTTTTCGGATGTTTGCGCTCCCCATCCGGGGTGCGGTATTGCACCGTGGCGACGGGCCTGCCGGACGTGCAGGCGCCCACACTGGTGACTTCTCCAGCCAGCACGGAGAGTTTGCCGTCGGCGGCCAGCTCGTCGGCGGCCTGACGGCAGTCGCGTCCGGCGCGCCGCACCAATTTGGTGTAATTCATCCCGTGCACACAGTGAAACTCCTTCTGCTGCAAGAGATCCATCCTGCCCAGAGCTTGGACCACGAGCGCCCCGATGCCGTCATACAGATCGGCGATATTCAGGCACCGGTGTTCAGCGGTTTTCAGATCGGCGCGGATCGCCGCCATAAGGCCCTCCGCGTCAACCGTTTTCGCTGAAACCAGCGCGTTAAGTCGGGGAAAGTCGAACTCCGGCGGGTTCTCGAAAATCGGGTAGGGCAGCGAGCCGGAACGGGAAATGACCGTGACCGAGTCCACGTGTCCGCGAATGCGCGCGTCGTGGCGTAACAGGTACAACGCTTCGAGCGAGGTCGCGTTGGAACCCACGATCAACACGTTGCGCTGCTCTGGCGTCTCGACCCGCTCCAGTGCGTCGAGCAGCCGCGCCATGTTGCTCTCCCCGTCCGGCAGGTACAGGTCGTTGATGTAGGTGAAAGGCGCTGGGGCGGTGTGGGTCCACAGGGTCTTCGGCGGAGGACTACCGACGGCGACCACAACCTTGCGTGCGCCGATCTCGTCAAGCTCGGCCGAGCTCAGGCCGATCACGAAGCGACCGTCCGCAGCCCTCAGGCTGACCGCCTCGGCACGGATGGGCACGACCTCCGCCACGTTCAATTCTCCCAGCGCAGCGACGGCGGCAGTCACCTGCTCGCCGATGAATGTGCCGAACACGTTGCGCGGGAGGTAAAGCTCGCCCCACTGATTGGAATCCAGTGCTGCGCGGTTGTCACTGATCCAGCGCGCCGCCGCGTCGCCGCCTTGGTCGGAGAAAGCGGGCAGCCAACGGTGTTTGTTGTGCTCCAGCCAGGCGATGTAGGCCGACTTCTCGGGTTCGTGGATGAACTCGTCGAGCTTCTGGATGGCGAGCGAGCGGACGCTGGAGCGGCGTCCGTAGGGAAGGCCGCACCAGAACTGGTCATCGCGCTCCACGACCGCGATTCGCAGCTTGGTGGGCCGCCGGCCGGTCTGCAGGGCCTGCGCCATTTCCAGCAGGGTCATGGAAGTGGCGATCCCACTGCCGATGAAGGCGAGATCGAACAGCGGTGGAGCGCTCGTACGCGGCACGCACTCCACCTCTCCATCGAATTGCCGAATTAGGGAAGGCTAACATAAGCACCGGGGGCGGGCAGGGCTTCCGCGCTTCAGCCGTCCTCGGGCTCCAGCACCAGCCGGACGAACACCTTGCGCCCGTTCTCGTCGACGAACCAGGCATTGCGATAGTCGTCGTGGGTCAACGCGCGCAGCCGATTCAGGAATTGGCCGAACGTTCCTCGTTCACCGAGGTCCAGTTGCCGAAGTTCGGCGAAGTCCTTCTTCAGATTGAGGTTTCCCTCGCCGGGCATCGGCGAGGCGGTGTAGTTGCCGTCGCGGATGGCCTCGAAATGTTCGAGCACCAACTCGCGCTCGATCTCCAGCAGCCGGGCATAGACGCTGCCCGAGGTGTCCCATGATGCGATCGGGCATTCACGCTGGGCGATTATCGGGCCGTGGTCGAGCTGGTCGTCCATCTCGTGGATCGTCACCCCGACCTTCTGCCCGTCGATGATCGAGAAGACCTGCGGAAACCAGCCGCGGTTGTAGGGATTAAGGCCTGGGTGCACATTCACACACCGGACTCCGTCGAGTAGTGCGTCGGGGAACTTCTGCTTGCAGTGCAACGAAAGCACCAACCCATAGCTCTCGACGATTTCGGCCGTGCGCTCCTTGACGTCCAGCCGCGGCACGCCCGCAAGTTGCCCGATCGGAGTCTGGTAGACCTCGACGCCGTCGTACTTGGCTTGCAGTTCAGCCGCGATCGCGTGGGCGTGGACATTGTCGGTCAGGATCAGAATTTTCATCGCCCGCGCACCCTACTCGACCGCTCAGTGCGGTTCGATCAATCGGGTCGCCTCATCGATCACCGCCTGCCGCAGATCGGCATCGGTCAACTCCTCGAGCCCGGTCGCCGAGCGCAGCATTGGTTCGAACAGCCGCCAACCCAGTCGCAGCGCGAGGGCATTTGCGACGGCCAGTCGCGCGTCGGAATCTTTGTCGTGACGCGTGCGCGCATAGTCAAGCAGCGGGACCACGTTGGGAAAGCGGGTCTTCAGTTGTTCGGCCGAGTATCCATCGAGCAGAGCCCGCGCCCACACCCGCATCTGACGGTCCATCGCCCGATCCACGACTTCGGACTCGGCATCCGAATGCAGCAGCGTTGTCAGCTCGGCGCCCAGGTGATCGAGCACGGCGCGGACCAACTGTTCCTTGGTGCCGAAGTGACGAAATACCAACCCGTGATTGACCTTCGAGCGCGCGGCGATGTCGCGGATCGACGTCGCGGCAGGGCCCCGCTCGGCAAACAAGTCAGCCGCCGCCTGCAGGACCGCGGCCGCCACCTCCTCCCGCCCAGTGGGAATCGGGCCGCGCGAGGCGTTTGCCGGCCGTGTAGTCACCCGCCAACGTTAACCGGGTCGGCAAGTGACTACACCGCAGCCCGCGTCGCCCGTGGGCCCGATGCCGCGTTGAGCGCGTTTCAACTGCTTAAGGCACACACTCGGCGGAGTAACAGCAACCCCTTGCGGGATGTGTAGCCACCTGACTACAGTCGGCGATGTAGTCGGGCGACTACACCCCCTCTAAAAAGGACGAGAACGATGGCAGACCAGATAGTCGTGCACAAGCTCGGCAGCCGCATCGGTGCCGTGGTCAGCGGAGTGCGCCTAAGCGGCGACCTCCCAGCTGCCGCAGTCGAAGAGATTCGCGCGGCCCTGCTGACCCACAAGGTGATCTTCTGCCGCGATCAGCATCGGCTCGACGACGCCGAACAGTTGGCGTTTGCGGCGCTGCTGGGCACTCCGATCGGTCATCCCGCCGCCGCCGCCCTGGCCCCGGACGCCCCGATCATTACCCCGATCAACTCCGAGTTCGGCAAGGCCAACCGCTGGCACACCGACGTCACCTTCGCCGCGAACTACCCGGCGGCGTCCATCCTGCGTGCGGTTACGTTGCCCAGCTACGGCGGGTCGACGCTGTGGGCCAATACCGCCGCGGCGTACACGGCGTTGCCCGAGCCGCTGAAGTGCCTGGTCGAAAATCTGTGGGCGCTGCACACCAACCGCTACGACTACGTGGACAGCGTGTCCACCGAGTCGGCCACCGACCTGCAGCGGGCGTTCCGGCAGGCGTTCGAGAAGCCCGATTTCCGCACCGAGCACCCGGTGGTGCGGGTCCACCCGGAAACCGGCGAGCGCACGCTGGTGGCCGGCAACTTCGTGCGCAGCTTCGTCGGCCTGGACAGCACCGAGTCCAACGCGCTCTTCGAACTGCTGCAGCGACGAATAACCGTGCCGGAGAACACCGTTCGATGGAACTGGCGGCCCGGCGACGTCGCCATCTGGGACAACCGGGCCACCCAGCACCGCGCGGTCGACGACTACGACGACCAGTACCGGCTTATGCACCGGGTCACCCTGATCGGCGATGTCCCCGTGGATGTGCACGGCCGGCGCAGCCGGGTCATCAGCGGGGCACCGCTGGCTCTGGCGGGCTGAGGGCCGGGCTAACTCGCGTCGGCCGTCGGGGCGATTTCCTCCATCGGCAACCGGCGTAGCGCACCGGGCGCGTCGGCGGGCACCACTGGGTGCTCGGGCTCGATCGGATCCAGCCGGCGGTACGGCTCACCCTGTTTGGGCCGCAAGTCATCCTGTCCCTTGTTGGGCCACAGCGCGGCGGCCCGCTCGGCCTGCGCGGTGATCGATAGCGACGGGTTGACGCCCAGATTCGCCGAGATCGCCGCTCCGTCAACCACATAGAGGTTCGGATAGCCGTAAACCCGGTGGTAGGGGTCGATCACGCCGTTGTCAGGGCTGTCCCCAATCGCCGCCCCGCCCAGGAAATGGGCGGTCAGCGGGATGTTGAACAGCTCGCCCCAGGTACCACCGGCCACGCCGTCGATTTTCTTGGCGATCCGCCGGGTGACTTCGTTGCCGACCGGGATCCAGGATGGGTTCGGCTCGCCGTGGCCCTGTTTGCTGGTGTACCAGCGGATGCCGAGCTTGCCGCGCTTGGTGTAGGTGGTGATGGAGTTGTCCAGGTTCTGCATGACCAGCGCGATCATGGTGCGCTCGCTCCACTCTTTGGTGTTGAGCAGGCGAATGATCGCCTTCGGGTCCTCGCGGGCCAGCCGGATCAACTGGCGCCACCGCGGCTCGTCGGTGCCCTCGGGACCGGAGCCGTCGGTCATCAACGTCTGCAGCAGCCCCATGGCGTTGGAGCCCTTGCCGTAGCGGACCGGTTCCACATGCGTGTCGGAACTCGGGTGGATCGACGACGTAATCGCCACGCCGTGCGTCAGATTCAGGTCCGGTGACACCTTGAGCCGCGCGGCACCGACGATCGACTCGGAGTTGGTGCGGGTCAGCACACCCAGCCGCTGGGACAACCGCGGCAGCTTGCCCTTGTCGCGCATGTTGAACAACAGGTGCTGGGTGCCCCAGGTTCCCGCGGCGAGAATCAGGTGATTGGCGGTGTAGGTCCGACGATCGCGGCGCAGCCAACTGCCGGTGCGCACGGTCTGCACCTCCCACACCCCGTCGGAACGTTGCTCGAAGTTCTTCACCGTTGTCATCGAAATGACCTCGGCCCCAGCCGATTCAGCCAGATAGAGGTAGTTCTTCAGGAGAGTGTTCTTCGCGCCGAAGCGGCAGCCCGTCATGCAGCAGCCGCATTCCAGGCACCCGGTGCGCTCGGGTCCGGCACCGCCGAAGTACGGGTCGGGCACCTTCTTGCCGGGCGTCTTCGTGCCGTCCGGACCGAAGAACACCCCGACCGGGGTCGGCACGAAGGTGTCGCCGCAGCCCATCTCGTCGGCGACCTCTTTGACAATGCGGTCGGCGTCGGTGAACGTCGGGTTGTAGACCACGCCGAGCATCCGCTGGGCCTGCTCGTAGTGCGGCATCAACTCCGAGCGCCAGTCGGTGATGTCCCGCCACTGCGGGTCGTTGAAGAACGGGTCGTTCGGGATGTACAGCGTGTTCGCGTAATTCAGCGAACCGCCGCCCACTCCGGCGCCGGCCAGGATCATCACGTTCTTGAGCGGGTGGATGCGCTGGATGCCATAGCAACCCAGCTTGGGCGCCCACAGGAATTTGCGCAGCTCCCACGAGGTCTTGGCGAATTCGTCGTCGGCGTAGCGCTTGCCGGCTTCTAGCACGCCGACCCGGTAACCCTTCTCGGTGAGCCGCAGCGCGCTGACGCTGCCGCCGAATCCTGAACCGATAATCAGGACGTCATAATCAGGCTGCATTGCTGCAGTATGACCGGCTTTACATCGGAATTAAACAGCAACCCCTAGGTGCTGACTGTCAACCCGACCTTCTGGAATTCCTTGAGGTCGCAGTATCCGGCCTTGGCCATCGAACGCCGCAGGCCCCCAACGAGATTCAGCGTGCCGAACGGGTCGTCGGAGGGGCCGTTGAGCACCCGTTCCAGCGGCGGCCGCTCGCCTACGGCGATCTGGAGCAACGCCCCGCGGGGCAGCGAGGGATGCGCGGCAGCGGCCGGCCAGAACCAGCCGTCGCCGAGCGCCTCGGCGGACTCGGCCAGCGGCGTGCCGAGCACCACTGCGTCCGCTCCGCAGGCGATCGCCTTGGCCAACTCGCCCGAGGTGTGAATGTCCCCGTCGGCCAGCACGTGGACGTAGCGCCCGCCGGTCTCGTCGAGGTATTCGCGGCGTGCGGCGGCGGCGTCGGCGATCGCGGTGGCCATCGCGACGTTGATGCCCAGCACCTCGTCGGTGGTGGTGACGCCCTGGGTGGAGCCGTAGCCGACGATGACGCCGGCCGCGCCGGTTCGCATCAGGTGCAGGGCGGTGCGATGGTCCTGCACGCCGCCGGCGACGACGGGAATGTCGAGTTCGGAGATGAAGGTCTTGAGGTTGAGCGGCTCACCGTTGCTGGCCACCCGCTCGGCGGAGACGATGGTGCCGTGGATGACGAGCAGGTCGACACCGGCCTGCACCAGCACCGGGGTCAGCGCCTGGGCGTTCTGCGGGCTGACCCGTACCGCGGTAGTGACGCCGGCCTCGCGGATACGCGCCACGGCGGCGCCCAGCAGGTCGGGGTTCAGCGGGGCCGCGTGCAACTCCTGCAGCAGCCGGATCGCCGCCGACGGCTCGGGCTCCTTGGTGGCGGCCTCGACCAGCTGGGCGACCTTGGCCTCGACGTCGGCGTGCCGTCCGTACAGCCCCTCCCCGTTGAGCACGGCCAGCCCACCGAGCCGGCCCAGCTCGATGGCGAACTCCGGGGACACCAGGGCGTCGGTCGGGTGGGCCAGGACCGGGATCTCGAACCGGTAGGCGTCCAGCTGCCAGGCCGTGGACACATCCTGCGACGAGCGGGTGCGCCGCGACGGCACGATGTTGATGTCACTGAGCTCATACGTGCGACGGGCGCTGCGGCCCATGCCGATTTCGACCATTTCGGTGTCCGTGGGCTCTACCGAGCGTAGTAGTTGGGCGCTTCGACGGTCATGGCGACGTCGTGTGGGTGACTCTCCTTCAACCCCGCCGGGGTGATCCGGACGAACTGCGCCTGTTGCAGCACTTCGATGGTGGGCGCGCCGGTGTAGCCCATCGCGGCGCGCAGCCCACCAGTCAACTGGTGGATCACCGATCCGAGCGGACCGCGGAACGGCACCCGGCCCTCGATGCCCTCGGGCACCAGCTTGTCCTCGGAGAGCGCGTCGTCGGCGAAGTAGCGGTCCTTGGAGAACGACTTCGTCCCGTTGCGGCCCTGCATGGCGCCCAGCGACCCCATGCCGCGGTAGCTTTTGTACTGCTTGCCGTTGACGAAGATCAGTTCGCCGGGCGCCTCGGCGGTGCCGGCCAGCAGCGAGCCGAGCATGGCGGTCGAGGCGCCTGCAGCCAGCGCCTTGGCGATGTCACCGGAGTACTGCAGCCCGCCGTCGGCGATCACCGGCACACCCGCCGGGCGACACACCGCGACCGCTTCCAGAATCGCGGTGATTTGTGGTGCGCCTACCCCGGCGACCACCCGGGTGGTGCAGATCGAACCGGGGCCCACGCCGACCTTCACCGCGTCGGCGCCGGCATCGACCAGCGCCGCGGCGGCCGAGCGGGTGGCGACGTTGCCGCCGACCACCTCGACACGGTCACCGACCTCGAGCTTGAGCTTGCTGACCATGTCCAGCACCAACCGATTGTGGGCGTGTGCGGTGTCAACCACCAGCACGTCGACCCCGGCATCGACCAGCATCATGGCGCGCACCCAGGCGTCGCCGCCGACGCCCACCGCGGCGCCCACCAGCAGCCGACCGTCGCTGTCCTTGGTGGCCAGCGGGTGCTGCTCGGTCTTGACGAAGTCCTTGACGGTGATCAGGCCGGTCAAGCGGCCGTGTCCGTCCACAATCGGCAGCTTCTCGATCTTGTTGCGGCGCAGCAGGCCCAAGGCCGCCGACGCGCTGACGCCCTCCTGGGCGGTGATCAACGGGGCCTTGGTCATCACCTCGGCGACCTGCCGGGACTGGTCCACCTCGAAACGCATGTCGCGGTTGGTGATGATGCCGACCAGCGCTCCGTCGTCGTCGACGACCGGCAACCCGGAGATCCGGAACCGGGCGCACAGCGCGTCGACCTGGGCCAATGTGTTGTCCGGACGGCAGGTTACCGGGTCGGTCACCATGCCGGCCTCGGACCGCTTCACCATTTCGACCTGGCCGGCCTGTTCGGCGACGGGCAGGTTGCGGTGCAGCACGCCCATGCCGCCGGCCCGGGCCATCGCAATCGCCATCCGGGACTCCGTGACAGTGTCCATCGCCGAGCTGACCAGCGGTACCTTCAGCCTGATCCGCTTGGTGAGCTGGCTCGAGGTGTCCGCCGTGGCCGGGACCACATCCGAGGCCGCGGGCAACAGCAGCACGTCGTCGAAGGTCAGGCCCAGCATCGCGATCTTGTGCGGGTCGTCACCACCGGTAGGCACCGGGTCGTGCGCGAGGTCGCCCAGTTGGGCGTCGCGCACATATGGGCTGCCGACCAGGTCGGAGCTGTCTTCGAGGTGGGACATGCCACGGGACATCGGTGGAGCCCTCCAGATGCATGTTCGGGGTGAAAAAACTCATCCTATCGGCTCAGGCTGACACTCCTACTCGCAAGTTCTGCGTGGCGCGTCACTGGCTTGAGAAGCGGCGCGCGGTTCGGCTCGCCCGGACAATTTCTGGCATTATCGCTGCCCGGCTGCGTAGGCTATGGGGGTGCGTGACCACCTCCCGCCGGGTTTGCCGCCTGACCCTTTCGCCGACGACCCCTGTGACCCGTCGGCCGCGTTGGAGGCCGTTGAGCCCGGTCAGCCGCTCGATCAGCAGGAACGGTTAGCCGTCGAAGCGGATCTGGCCGACCTGGCTGTGTACGAAGCGTTGTTGGCGCACAGGGGAATTCGCGGTCTCGTGGTGTGCTGCGACGAATGCCAGCAGGACCACTACCACGATTGGGACATGCTGCGGGCCAACCTGCTGCAGCTGCTGATCGACGGCACCGTCCGCCCGCACGAGCCGGCCTACGACCCGGAACCGGACGCCTACGTCACGTGGGATTACTGCCGCGGATACGCCGACGCGTCGCTCAACGAAGCGACCTCAGACGCGGACGGATTCCGGCGCCACCTTTAGGCCGCCGCTGCGCCGATTTCGCTCAAGGCGTAGGTCCCGGCGGGAACGGTGTTCTCGGTGTGGCCGGACCCGATGTCCTGTCCCAGAGTTGTCCCGACGGTGTCGGCACCGTCGATGAACCCGGCGCCGCCGCCGGTGAGGTGGGCGTCGGTGCCGGCGTGCTCGGCTTGTGTCTGCCCTTCGATGTCGGTGTCGGCGTGGGTGCGGTCGTGCTCGGCGGCGTCGTCGAGGGCGGTGTCGCCGAGGGCGTCGTCGAGGGCGTCGTCGAGGGCGTGGTCGAGGAATGCCGGTGCTTGGTGGTCGTCGGCGGCGTGGGCGACGTGGCGGTGGTACTCGGCTCGGTGAGCTCGGGGGCGGGGGCCGCGGGCGGCGTCCACGAGTTCGCCGGGGCCTCGGGCGCGAGCTGCCCGCTCGGCGGCGACGCCGGTCGCACCGTCGCGTTGGGATCGCGCTTCTCCACCTTGGTGTTCAACTGGGTCACCTCGTCCAACAGCCCCTGGCGCCGGCTGCCGTCGTTGACGCCCTGCAGGGTGCTACTGACTTCGGCGAGCTGCGTCTGGGCCTGATCCCACTGACCCTGGGCGATCATCTGCTGAACCTTGGCCAGATCCGCCTTCGCGGACAACATGATCTGGTCGTCACTGACCCGCGGCTCGTTGAACATCATGGCGTGCAGCCCGTACAAAAGGTCGCCCGGACGGGCATCGGCAATCACGGCGCCGAACCCGCTGAGCATCAACAGGGTGGCGGCCACCAAGCCGACCGCGGCCAGGCCGCGACGGCCGCGCCCGCGGTCCATCATCCCGGCCCGTAGGGCGTCTTCGGCTTCCTCCTGTGACACCAGCGCGCTGGCCGGGGGCCATCTCAGGTCGTCGCGCCAGTCCCCCAGCAGCGCGGTCAGGGGATCGTGCCCGGGATCGCCTACGTCACCTTCGGTGCGTGTGGCCAGCGCGTCGAGCAACAGGTCGGTGTGGGCCACGTCGTCCAGGCGATCACCCCAGGCGTTGCCGAAATCTGAATTACGCATACTCACCTGCCGCGACGATCTCGTCTCTCAACCGTTGAAGTGCGCGATGCTGAGCCACCCGAACCGCTCCCGTGGTGCTGCCTACCGCGGCGGCGGTCTCCTCTGCGCTCAGGCCGACCACGACGCGCAGGACCAGGATTTCGCGCTGCTTGGCCGGCAGGATCTCGAGCAGTTCATTCATCCGCGTGACCGAATCGGCTTCGATGGCCCGCTGCTCCGGCCCAGCGTCCGCCGAGCGACGCTCGGGCACCTCTTCGGCGGGATAGGCCAGGTTCCGGCCGGCGGCGCGGTGTGCGTCGGCGACCTTGTGTGCTGCGATGCCGTACAGGAAGGCCAGGAACGGGCGTCCTCGGTCCCGGTAGCGCGGCAACGCCGTAATGGTGGCCAAGCACACCTCCTGAGCCACGTCATCTGCTGACAGGCCGCTCCGCTCGACCGTGCCGACTCGCGCTCGGCAGTATCGGACGACGATCGGACGAATGGTCTCCAGCACCTCCCGAAGGGCATTCCGGTCCCCTGCGGCGGCCTCCGCGACCACAGCGTCGAGACGTTCCCCTTGCATTGTCATCGACGCTGGTTTCTCCAAAGTCACAAACGGGACTCATCCCGGGCTAACTCGCTGATCGACAATAACGGGCGGACAGAGCGTCAGGCGGTACGCCAGATTCCGCCAGAGCGTTGCACCTCACCTGCGCAAATATCCCGGATTTCGACGAGTTCGCGCAGCCCTTGTGCTTCAACCGTGACGCTTCCGGTATCGATCAGCAAGCAAGCCAGCGCCCAGCGCAGGGGTCGCAAGCCCAGCGGTCCGGTGGTCTCGAGCGCCCGCTGCGCGACGTCGCGGGCCCGTTCGATCGCCCCGCTGCTGCACAGGGCAGCCGCCAGCACGACATCGCTCTTGACCCGGTGGCGCGCCGAGGCGCCGGTCATGACCTGCGCCAGCTCGACCGCCTCCTGCGCCCGACTGACCGCGGTCACACCGTCGCCGGATGCCATCGCCAGTTCGGCGCCCACCCACCGGCGGCGCACTGCCAGCCGGTCGGCCGTCACGGCCGGTAACTCGGCGCCGTTAAGCAACGCGTCGGAGCGGGCCAGCAACCGCTCCGCCACCCCGAAGCGGCCGACGCCCAGCGCGTCGGCCGCCAATCCCACCAGTGCATCGGCGCCCGCCTCCGGATCCTGGCCCGCCAGGGCGAACGCGCGGCCGTCCCAGCCGCGCGCCAGGGTGTGCCAACCGAGTTGCCTCAGGAACGATCCGTGGGTGCTGTGCGCCAGGGACGCCAGCGGGCCGGCTTGCTGCTGCGCGCGCAGCGCCGCCAGGTCGGTGTATGCGCTGCCGTACCGGCCCTGGCCGCCGGCGGCGACGGCGCGCAGCCAGAGCTGTCGTGGGGTATTTGCCGTGGGCAGCGGCCAGGCGCCCGGCCGACTGCCGAAAGCGGCTTCGGCCAGCTCGTTTGCCAGACCTGAAGCCGCAGAACTGTAACGGGTTTCAATCACCGTGATAGCAGCCGCCTCAATGGTAAAAAGTTTGTGCGTTCCGTGTTACCGGAATATTACTCACAGCCCTTCATGTGCCAATTACAAGACGCTCACGTTAGCCGTCTGAACAGGCGTTTTGCGATAACGTTCCAGTCCGGTTAGCACACCTAGTCGTCGGCTAAAGCGTCACAGATGAACGCGAAGTTAATTCTCTTACAACGCGTGCGTATTTCGCCACAACGCACGCCTATTGACGCCAATTCGTTAGCACCCCTAGCGTCTAGGAGTGTTCGGTGTAGTCATCGGTGACGCCACTGCAAATTCAGTTGCACACTCGCCCTGATCGCGAGCCTATCCGCATCAGGTGCGCCGTGCAGAGAGGAATCAGCAATGCCACAGCCGGAACAGCTACCTGGACCCAACGCCGACATCTGGAACTGGCAGTTACAGGGGTTGTGCCGCGGTGTCGACTCGTCGATGTTCTTCCATCCTGACGGTGAGCGTGGCCGGGCCCGCATGCAACGCGAGCAGCGCGCCAAGGAGATGTGCCGGCGCTGCCCGGTGATCGACGAATGCCGCACCCACGCGTTGGATGTCGGCGAACCCTACGGGGTGTGGGGCGGCCTGTCGGAGTCCGAGCGCGACATGCTGCTGAAGGGTTCGATTGGACGCGGTCGCGGAATCCGGCGCTCGGCCTGAGTCCTCCTAGACGACGCAGGTCCGGGGTGCCTAGCCTCCGGGCCTGCGTTCGTGTGTCGTGCACCCCAGCGCCCACTGCGTGGCCGCAAGCGTTCACCGGTGCGGGTGCACCACCAGGTGCTGGGTGTTGTAGATCTGCGGGCCGTCGATTGGCGTATGCCACTGGCTGCCGAAGATGTGCAGATTGTCCAAAGTGGAACCGGGCAGGATGAACCCGCCGTAGTTCTGCGGGATGAAGTTGGCGTCGTCCGCATCGTGCTGCTGCATGACAAGGGTCGCCGCGCCGTTGCTGAAGATTTCGGCGGGACCGCCGCGGCCCACCTGCACCCGAACAGCACCAAAACCGATCGAGGCGTCGAAGCCGGCTAGCACCGGTCTGCCGTCGACCTCGCGGAAGCTGAGTTCTCCGTAGTTGCCGGGGCTCAAGGGCTTTGCGGCCAAATCACCCGGCCTGCCCCAGTGGGTGCCGGTCCACGGCCGCCAGGCGCTGCGGTCGGTCACTCGAGCGGCCTCGACTCGGTACATGGTGACGGGCCGGGTCCGGTCGAACGAATCCGCGGCGATGTAGACGTCGCCGTCGGCGGCCTGATAACCGCTGATCTGCGTGGGGTGGCCCGGGTCGGGCGCGGGGGTCCAGGGTCGCCACGATCCGTCGATGCGGCACCAACCGGCCGCCGGGTCATCGGTGACCTGCACCAGCCAGGACCCGCCGTCGGGGACGAGGTCGCTGGTGCCGGTGACCATCATGTACGTCGTCCCGTCACGCAGCTCAATACTGCCCGCGGGCAGCGTGTTTCGTCCGTGGGCGGGCGGCGGTGGCGGGAACAGCACGGTCCGGCTTCCGGAGGGTCCGGTGAGCGGCCGGCCGAACCGCACCCGTCCTGCCGAGTCGAGTGACACCGGCACCGCCACCGACGGGTAGTGCGGGTCCGCGCCCACGTGGTCACCGCGAAACGAGTCGCCGAACACCGCGACGAGTTTCCCGTTGGGTAGCCGGACGATCTCGCCCAGGTCGACGGCGCCGATGCCGCGGATGCCGCGCCGGGCTCCCGTCCCGGCCACCGCGCCGAGATTGCGTGCCTCGCCACGAGCCAGGCCGATGCTCGAGAATGCAAGCGCCCCCGGCCGATCGGACCGGGGGCGCTTCATGCAGCCGAATCTAGCGCCGGCTGCGTCAAGCGTCGATCAACGGGCGCAACGCCTCACCGACCTTGGTGATGACACCGGGTGTGTATCCGTGCGTCGGGAGGTTGACGATCACACCGTCGATACCGACGTCGAGGACACGACGCTTGATCTCGTCGGCTATCCGTTCGATGGTGCCGGTGACCGCGCGACCACCTCGCGCCTCGTCGATGTCGGCGGGGGCGCCGAAACCGTCGACAACCAGCGTCAGCAAAGCGCTGGTTTCCAAAGTCGCTGGGTCCCGGTTGATTTCGGCGCAACGTTGCCGCAGCACGTCGAGCTTTGCGGGTAGCTGGTCGATATCGGCGATGAGGTTGAGGTGGTCGGCATAGCGGGCGGCCAAGCGGAATGTCTTCTTCTCGCCGGAGCCGCCGAGCATGATCGGGATGTGGTCACGGTAGCGGGGCTCGTTGATCGCGCTCTCGGTGCGATACCACTTGCCGGAGAAGCTGGGCCGCTCCCCATGAAGCATCGGAAGGATGATCTGCAGCGCCTCCTCCAGCTTCTCGAACCGTTCGGTGAAGGTGTCGAACTCGAAGCCCAGTTGCTGGTGTTCCAGCTCGAACCAGCCGGCCCCGATACCGAGGATCGCGCGGCCGGCGCTGACCACGTCAAGCGTGGTGATGATCTTTGCGAGCAGGGTCGGGTTGCGATAGGTGTTGCCGGTGACCAGCGTCGAGAGCTGGACCCGCTCGGTGGCGGTGGCCAGAGCACCCAGCGCCGTATAGGCCTCGAGCATGGGCTCGTCGGGCTCGCCTAGCCCCGGCAACTGGTAGAAGTGGTCCATCAGCAGCACAGTGTCGAATCCGGCATCCTCGGCCTCCCGGGCCTGCGCCTGGACGGCGGGGAAGAGTTCGGCGACCGGGGTGCCGTAGGAGAAGCTGGGAATCTGCAATCCAAGTCGAATGGTCATGCTGTTGTGCAACCACCCGATGCCGAAAATAAATCCCGTACACCCGCGGCCATTGTCGTCGTGATTGTTGCCCATGCGTCACCAAATCAAGTCGATCTCGTTGCAACGGGCGACTGTGCTTGCGCGCCACAGCTATTCACGACTTGAAACGTCCGCTTCCGGTGGCACTATCCGAGCCCGTGACCGATAGTCATATGAACTGCACAAGAATTGACGACAACAAGCGAAGGTCACGACCCCCGTATGGGTGAAGTCTTTCAATTTCATCGCGAGATCATCGTCAGCGGTGACGACCCGCTGTCGAGGACGATCGCTGAAGAACTCCGAGGGGCCGGCGCCCGGATCATCAAGATCAACACCGCCGCCGATCTGCGCGCCGCCGGAGTGCACCGCGCCCGCGCCGTCGTCTGCGCTGGACCCAACGATGCCGTAAACCTAGAAATTGCGCTACTTGCAAGGGAATTCAGTCCTAGCGTCCGGGTCGTGGCGCGTCTGGCCAACGAGGTGCTGCGTCGTGGGGTGGCGGGCGTCAACGGGCCCGGTGCGATCCTCGACCTTGCAGACCTGGCCACCCCGTCCATCGTCGAGGCAGTGCTGTCCCGCAACACACACCAATTCGAGGCTGCCGGTATCGATTTCGTGGTCTGGGGTTCCGAGGCACGGCATGACGGCACGCTGCGCGAAATTTACGCAGACCTGGCCCCGGTGGCGGTGGTACACGGCAAGAACGCGCCGATCCCCGGCGAGGTGGTGCCGTGCCCGGGACGGGATCAGCAGGTGTACGCGGGCGACTGGACATCGATGATCGGCGTCAAAGACGAATTGGAGGCGCGCGGTATCGCCGCGCCGCCACCTACGACGATGCGGTCGCGCCAGTCACGGATACGGCGCGCAATCGATGCGGCCCGCGCCATGCGCGACGACCTCAATCCGATGGTGTATCCCTCGCTGGTGTTCACGGTGCTGCTGACCCTCGTGTCGACGGTGATCGTTCGGTTCGGCCACCAGAATCCCGAGCTATCGTGGGTCGACGCGCTCTACTTCGCCTCGGAAACGATCACTACCGTCGGCTACGGCGATTTCAGTTTTGCCTATCAATCCACTTTCTTGCGCCTGTTCGCGGTTGCGCTGATGTTCGGCGGCGTGATCGTCACGGCGGTACTCACCGCGTTTCTGGCGGACCTGCTGCTGTCGCGGCGTTTTGTCAGCACCACCGGGCGGCTGCGCGCCCGCCACATGCGCGGCCACATCGTCGTGGTCGGCCTCGGTTCGATCGGCGTGCGCGTCGTCACCGATCTGACAGCCGCGGGCTACGACGTGCTGGTTGTCGAGCAGAACGAGAACAACCCCTTCCTGCAAACGGTGGCCGAACTCGATGTACCGGTGATTTTCGGTGACTCGACGATGCGCCAGACGCTGGAGGCGGCCCGGGTCGATCATGCCCGCGGAGTCGCGGTGGTCACCCGAGACGACATGGAGAATATCGAGACCGGGATCGTGCTGCTCGAGATCCTGGGGTCCGACACCAAGGTGCCCATCGTGATGCGCGTGCAGGGACGGGCGCTGGGCACTGCGATCAATCGGCGGTTCGGTTTCGAGAACGTGCGCTCGATCGTCGACCTGGCAGCGCCCTGGTTCATCGGGGCGGCGATGGGGCTGCAGGTGCTCGGGACCTTCTGGGTCGGTCAGCGCTCCTTCATGGTCGGGGCGATGCTGGTGGCAGCGGGCAGCGAGCTGGACGGACTGCTGATGCTGCAGCTGTCCACGCAGACCCGTGTCATCGCGATAATCCGCCCGGAAGGTCCGATCAGACTGCGGCCCCGCCGCGACGCCCGGCTGAAGGCCGGCGACACCGTCTACCTGATCGGCCCCTACCGCGAACTGATCGCGACACTGCGCAAGGGCCAGCCGCCGCCGTTGACC
>NZ_HG964936.1:553054-704174 GCF_000613245.1 Mycobacterium asiaticum DSM 44297 | reverse complement strand
GCCCGCAGGCCCGACGTCCGCCCGCCGCGGTGGGCACAGGACGTCGAGGTGTGATGGGAGGCCTCAGCCCCCGATCGCGTCGGCGCGGTTCGCCGGCCGCCGGCCGATCGGTCCCGCACCCGGCCGCTGGCACAACCGCGTCGGCGTCGGAATCCTCGTCGGTCACACGTCGTAATAGAGCGCGAACTCAAATGCGGTGGGCCGCAGGTTGAATGGCGCCAGCTCGTAGTCGCGCTTGTAGTTGATCCACGTCTTGATCAAGTCGGGCGTGAAAACGCCTCCCTCGGTGAGGTATTCGCTGTCCTCCTCCAGGCGGTCGATCACCGCGGAGAGTTGCGTCGGGGCCTGGGCAATGTCAGCGGCCTCTTCGGCCGGCAGGTCGTAGAGGTCCTTGTCGATCGGCGGGGGTGGCTCGATCTTGTTCCTGATGCCGTCCAGCCCGGCCATCAACATGGCGGCGAACGACAGATAGGGGTTGCCTGAAGCGTCCGGACAGCGGAACTCCAGCCGCTTGGCCGTGGGATTGTTGCCGGTGATCGGAATCCGCACGCACGCCGACCGGTTGCGCTGGCTGTAGACCAGGTTGATGGGTGCTTCGTAGCCGGGCACGAGGCGCTTGTAGGAGTTGATGGTGGGATTGGTGAAGGCCAGCAACGAGGGCGCGTGATACAACAGCCCACCGATGTAGTGCCGGGCGGTGTCGGACAGGCCGGCGTAGCCGTCCTCGTCGTACATCAACGGGACGCCGTCCTTCCACAGCGACTGGTGACAGTGCATGCCAGAGCCGTTGTCGCCGAATAGCGGCTTGGGCATGAAAGTCACGGTCTTGCCTGCCTGCCAAGCGGTTTGCTTGACGATGTACTTGAACATCTGGTGATCATCGGCCGCGTGCAGCAAGGTATTGAACCGGTAGTTGATCTCGGCCTGGCCGCCGCTGCCCACCTCGTGGTGACCTTTCTCCAGATCGAAGCCGGCGTTGGTCAGGTGAGTCAGCATCTCGTCGCGCAGGTCCACGTAGTGGTCGGTCGGGGCGACCGGGAAGTACCCGCCCTTGGGGCGGACTTTGTAGCCCAGATTCGGGCTGCCGTCAGACTCTGTCTCCGCTCCGGTGTTCCACCAGCCTGATGTCGCGTCCACCTTGTAGAACGCGCCGTCGATGCGCGAATCGAAGCTCACCGAATCGAAGATGTAGAACTCAGCCTCCGGGCCGAAATAGGCGGTATCTGCGATGCCGGAGGAGATGAGGTAATTCTCGGCCTTGCGGGCGACGTTTCGCGGATCGCGCGAGTAAGGCTCGAGAGTGAACGGGTCGTGCACGTGGAAATTGACGTTCAGCGTGGCGGCCTTGCGGAACGGGTCGACGGTCGCCGTCTCAGGATCCGGGAGCAACAGCATGTCGGACTCGTGGATTGATTGGAATCCGCGAATCGAGGATCCGTCGAAGGCCAGCCCCTCTTCGAACACGTTCTCGTCGAAGGCGTAAATCGGAATTGTGAAGTGCTGCATGGTGCCTGGCAGGTCGCAGAAGCGGACATCGACATATTCGATGTTCTGGTCCGCGGCGAGTTTGAAAATGTCGTCAGGCGTCTTTTCGGACACGGGATGCTCCTCGTTCGGCTATCCGCGCTTGGGCGCCCCCCAATTGAGGCACGCCGCGCCGCAGGCCGCATCCGGAGAGTTTTGACCTCGATAAATCGGGGTAGGTACGGCTCATGAATAAGGGCGTTACCATCGCGGTCGCGGCGCTGGCCACGACAATTGCACCGTTAGCCGCCTGCTCGACTCAACAGGGCGGAAACTCGGGCAGCAGCTCCTCGTCTTCGGGCGCGCAGAGCGGCGCAGAGAAATTGAGCACCCAATTGAAGGGTGCCGATGGCAGCCAAATAGCAACGGCTACTTTCGATTTCGCAAACGGCTATGCGACGGTGACGGTGGAGGCCGGACCGAATTCGGTGCTGACCCCCGGTTTCCACGGCCTTGCCGTCCACTCGGTGGGCAGCTGTGAACCCGGCGCCTTCGAGTCCGCGGGCGGGGTGTACCAGGCATCGGGCCACACGGGTTATCCCGCCAGCGGCCAGTTGACCGCTTTACAGGTCCGGCCCGACGGTTCGGCGAAACTGGTCACCACCACCAGCGGCTTCACCGCCGCGGACCTGAGAAACAGCTCGGGCACCTCTCTGGTGGTCACCTCAGATGCCGGCAACCTCGGCGAGGCTTCCACGGAAGAGACAGGCAAGCGGGTCGCGTGCGGCGTCATCGCCGCGGCGTCCGCGACGACGACCTCCTCGACCACCTCGTCCACGACCTCCTCCGTTTCGACGTCAACCAGCGTCAGCACGGTCACCACGACCGTTGCCGTGCCGCCTCCATCGGAAACGACCAGTACCAGCACCGTGACGGTCACCGGTACCCCGACCTTGACAACCACTGCACCCAAGACGGTGACGACTCCCCCCGGCGGCTGACAGGCTGCTTTGGCCGCACGGGGCCGGTGGCGCGTCAACCCCGCCTGCGTAACCGCCCGGCCCGGGCGTACTCCCGTCAGTTTGCGGCTGCGGCCAGGTGCTGCAGGATCCCCGGATAGACGATTTCGGGATGGTCGAGATGCGGGGCGTGCTTCGCGCCTTCGACCGTAAGCAACGTCGCGCCCGGGTACAGACCCAGGACTCGGGAATGATTCGCGTAGGGGGTGACGGAGTCGTCGGTGCCCCAAACCACCAATACGGGAAGTCGATGTTGTCCCACCGAGGCCCATCGATCCCCGGCGTTGGCGGGGTAGTGGGCGACGGTCGACGCGAAGGACTCGGCCATTCCCGGGAAGCGAAGCTGCTCCCGCGCGCGTTCGTTGTAGTCCGGGAACCTTTCAGGTCGACTCAAGTGCTGGCGCTGCAGGCCGTCGATGACGTCGTTGATTCGCGAGGCAAGGACTTTTTGGGCGCCCGGCAGTCGTAACAGGAACTGGCCGGCGAGCTTGAGTGATCCCCCCGCATACAGACCGGGTGCGATGAGCGCGATACTCGCGGCGCGGTCCGGACTTTCGGCGGCAAAGCGCGTGACGATGAGAGCACCCATCGACCAACCGACGAGATGCATGCTGTCGATGCCCAGCGCGTCGACCAGCTCACGCAGCTGGCCGACGTACAGATCGAGGTCGTAGTTCACCCGTGGCCGGTCGGAAAGCCCGCGGCCGAACTGGTCGTAGCGCAGTACACGAAACCCTTGCGCGGCAAGTTCTTCCGCGAGACCCTCCCAGACATAGCCAGGCGTGACGAGCCCGTGCACCAGCACCACCCACGGGCCGTCGTCACCGGTGACGTGGTACGCGGTGACACCGTGCGACAGTGACGCCGACCCGGCGTTCGCCGCATCCCTCGCTTGCGGCAATGACTGCATGTCCGCAGCCTATACAGTTCAGTCATGTCGACCCGCAAACGTGCTTCAACCGCCATTGGCGCCGCGATGTGTGCCCTGTCGTTATCGGCCGTACTCAACGTCGCCGAAGCTCGCGGCGCCCCGCTGCCCGAATTCTGCGTACCGCCGGCGGTTGCCGACAACGTCTGCACGGTGCGACTGGCGTCGGTGACGGCCAATGTCACCGACGGCACGATCACCGGGACACCGGCCGGGGGCGGCTCGGCGATCACGCTTGCCGGACAAGCAGAGGCGTACCTGAAGTCGGCTGGATTCGGCGCCTCGGCCCCGGGCCCGATTCAGCGTTGGGACAGCACAATCGACAGTGTGGGTATCCCCGATCCGTCGGACCCGAATTGGTACGGTAACGCCAAGGCCAGAGCATTCCTGCCCAGAACGCTCAACGACCTCGCGACCCAGTTTCCACCCAACGTCCTGGTTGCGCGGTTCTCCCCTGACGACGCCCAGCCGGGATGGTTCCGGCTGGTCTCCATTCAGCCGATCTCCCAGTAGGCGGCGCTGCCGGTCTCAAGGGCGCCGACACACCGACGGCGCCGCCGGGTCGAGGCCCGCGTCTTCGTGCGAATCCTGGTCGGCGCACCGCCATCCAGTCGAGGATCGAGGAACACGTCGTTGATTTCGAGACGCATTCCCATCGTTATTAGGCCCGATTGCGGCATCATATGTTTCGGGTCAGGCATTCCACATGTTGCCACCCACGTGAGCGTCTCCTCTTCGCCTCGGCAATCTTCCCCCCGTCGAACAGCTTGTTGGACGACTCCAAGTAGTCGCTCTGTTCATCGAACAGTTCCACGAAAACACCCCCGGCCCATGGGAGGACCGGGGGTGACTCGTCTCGCTTAGTTAATGCGCGTGGCCGTGGTGCCCGTGACCGTCGTCGGCTTCGTCGGCCGGCCGCTCGACCACCGCGGTCTCGGTCGTCAGCACCATCCGGGCCACCGACGACGCGTTGAGCACCGCAGAGCGGGTCACCTTGACCGGGTCGACGACGCCCTCGGCCGCCAGGTCGCCATATTCGCGGGTGGCGGCATTGAGGCCCTGCCCGGCAGGCAGCTCGCTGACCTTGCTGACCACCACTGCGCCGTCGAGTCCGGCGTTGGTGGCGATCCAGTACAGCGGGGCGGCCAGCGCCTCGGAGAACACGTCGACACCGAGTTGCTCGTCACCGCTGAGCTCCTCGCGCAGTGACTTGAGCACGTGGCGAGACTGGATCAACGCCGAACCACCGCCGGCGACGATGCCCTCCTCGACGGCCGCCTTGGCGGCAGCCACCGCGTCCTCGACGCTTTCCTTGCGCTCCTTGAGTGCCGTCTCGGTGGCCGCGCCGACCTGGATCACGGCGACACCGCCGGCCAGCTTGGCAACCCGTTCCTGCAGCTTCTCCCGGTCCCAATCGGAGTCGCTGGCTTCGATCTCGGCACGCAGCTGCTTGACCCGGTTGGCGACCGCGTCCTTGGAACCGGCGCCGTCGACGATGATCGTGTCGTCCTTGCTGACCACCACGCGCCGGGCCGACCCCAGCACGTCGAGCCCAACCTCGCGCAGGACCAGGCCGGTGTCGGGGTTGACCACCTCGCCGCCGGTGACGATGGCCAGATCCTGCATGAAGGCCTTGCGGCGGTCGCCGAAGAACGGCGACTTGACCGCGACGGCTTTCAGCGTCTTGCGGATGGAGTTGACGACCAGCGTCGCCAGCGCCTCACCCTCGACGTCCTCGGCGATGATCAGCAGCGGCTTGCCGGCCTCGGCAACCTTCTCCAGCAGCGGCAGCAGGTCGGGCAGCGAGCTGATCTTGTCCTGGTGCAACAGGATCAGCGGCTCGTCGAGCACGGCCTCCTGGGAGTCGAAGTCGGTGACGAAGTACGCCGATAGGAAACCCTTGTCGAAGCCAACGCCTTCGGTGAACTCCAGCTCCGTGTTCAGCGTCGAGGACTCCTCCACGCTGACGACGCCGTCGTGGCCGACCTTGCTCATCGCCTCGCCGACCAGCTCACCGATCTGCTCATCGCGCGAGGACACCGTGGCCACCTGAGCGATGGCCTCCTTGCCGGACACCGGCGTGGCCGCGGACAGCAGCGCCTCGGAAACGGCATCGGCGGCCTTACTGATCCCCGAACCAAGCGCGATCGGGTTGGCGCCGGCGGCCACGAGGCGCAGCCCGCCCTTGACCAGGGCTTGGGCCAGCACGGTCGCCGTGGTGGTGCCGTCGCCGGCCACGTCGTTGGTCTTGGTGGCGACCGACTTCACTAACTGGGCGCCCAGGTTCTCGAACGGGTCTTCCAGGTCAATCTCGCGGGCCACCGTCACACCGTCGTTGGTCACCTGCGGACCGCCGTATGCCTTGGCCAACACCACGTGCCGGCCGCCGGGTCCGAGGGTCACCTTGACCGCGTTAGCGAGCTTGTTGACGCCCGCTTCCATGGCGCGACGCGCGGTCACGTCGTACTCGATAAGTTTGCTCATCAGGCTCCTTAGCCCAGCTCATAACGCATGCCGCCCCGGAAATCACCCGTGCCTGGGCACGGGGATCGCCGGGGCGAACATGGTGACTTACTTGTTAACGACAGCCAGCACGTCGCGCGCCGACAGAATCAGGTATTCCTCGCCGCCGTACTTGATCTCGGTGCCGCCGTACTTGCTGTAGATGACGGTGTCACCCTCGGAGACGTCGAGCGGGATCCGCTTCTCGCCGTCCTCGTCCCAGCGGCCGGGACCGACTGCAACGACGGTGCCCTCCTGGGGCTTCTCCTTGGCGGTGTCAGGAATGACCAGACCGGACGCGGTCGTGGTCTCGGCCTCGTTGGCCTGTACGAGAATCTTGTCCTCGAGTGGCTTGATGTTCACCTTCGCCACGATTGGAGCCCTCCACTAGTTAGATCGGGTCCGGGACGTTCGCCCCGACCGAGTTTGGCGGTCGGTCCGGGGGCTACCCCGAACCGTCCGAATTACCAGATGACCTGGCATTCGTCCTAGCCCTAGCGTCGTCGTCGCGGGTGCCGACGCACGGGGAATTCCGACTGCCTCCTAGCACTCTATACACGAGAGTGCTAGCACTCAAGGGCGGCCCGGTGCTTCCCGCGGGTCGGCATTTGCGGCACTACCCCACCTGCGCCTTGACCACCGGCAGCCCCGGGTCGCTGGCCGCGTCCAGCGGCGACGGCGGGGCTCCCGCCACGACGAGCTGCGCGGCGAACGCCGCGATCATCGCCCCGTTGTCCGTGCACAGCCGCGGCCGGGGGATCCGTAGGGTCAGGCCGGCATCGGCGCATCGCTGCGTGGCCAGCTCGCGCAGCCGCGAATTGGCCGCCACTCCCCCGGCGATCAGCAGCGTCGATACCCCCAGCTCGGTCGCCGCCCGCACCGCCTTCTTGGTCAATACGTCGGCGACCGCCTCCTGGAATCCGGCGGCAACGTCGGCCGGCCGGAAATCCGGGTGACTCTCGACGTAGCGAGCGACCGCGGTCTTGAGGCCGGAGAAGCTGAATGCGTACGGGTCGTCCCTGGGTCCGGACATCCCGCGCGGAAACACCACAGCGTCCCGATCGCCGGTGCGGGCCAGCTCATCGAGCACCCGCCCGCCCGGATAACCCAGACCCAGCAGCCGGGCCACCTTGTCATAGGCCTCGCCGGCGGCGTCGTCGACGGTGCTACCGAGCTCGACGATCGGCTCGCCCAGCGAACGCACATGCAGCAGGTGAGTGTGGCCGCCGGACACCAACAACGCCACACTCTCCGGCAACGGCCCGTGCTCGTAGAGATCGGCGGCCAGATGTCCGCCGAGATGGTTGACGGCGTAGAACGGCACCCCCCAGGCCGCCGAATATGCCTTGGCCGCAGCCACTCCCACCAACAGCGCACCGGCCAGCCCGGGCCCGATGGTGGCGGCGACGATGTCGGGCTTACTCAAACCGGCCGTTTTCAACGCGCGGCGCATCGCTGGCCCAACGCCTCCAGGTGCGCACGCGAGGCGATTTCGGGCACCACACCGCCGAACCGGACATGCTCGTCGACGCTGGACGCCACCTCGTCGGCCAACAGTGTCACCGTGGCTCCTTGACCGGAGCCATCAAGGCGTGCAATGCCGACACCCGTTTCATCACAGGAGGTTTCGATAGCAAGGATGGTAGTCATTGGGCTTCCCGTCGCATCGTGTAGGCGTCGGCGCCACTCACCCGGTAGTAGCGCTTGCGCAGACCGACCTGTTCGAAACCGACGCTGCGGTACAGCCCGATCGCCGGCTCGTTGTCGGTGCGAACCTCCAGGAACACCACGCCCCCGTCGGCGTAATCCAGGAGTTCGTCGAGCAGCCGACGCCCGATCCCGCGCCCCTGGTAGGCGGGATCCACACCGATGGTGTGCACCTCGTATTCGAAGGGCGGGGTGCGGCCCAACCGCGAGATCCCCGCGTAGCCGACCAGCGTGTCGCTGCTGCGCGCACCTACGTAGTGGTTGGTCTTGCTGGCCAGCTCCCGCTTGAACGCGACAGCCGGCCACGGGTCGTCACCGTCGAACAGCAGCGCCTCCAGCTCCGCGCACCGGGCGGCGTCGGCGTAGGTCAGCGCGCCGATGGTAATGGGTTCAGCGGCGCCCGATGGCGCCGCTCCTCCGCATCGCATTCGCTCTGCATCGTCGCTGGCGGCACCCGATGGCGCCGCTCCTCCGCATCGCATTCGCTCTGCATCGTCGCTGGCGGCGCCCCATGGCGCCGCTCCTCCGCATCGCATTCGCTCTGCATCGTCGCTGGCGCGGGAGGTCATGGCTTGGCCGCCAACGGTTTAGCGTCCGGACGACGCAGGTACAACGCCACCAGCGGTGCGGGCTGCGCCGACCAATCCGGCACGGCCATCGCTAAACCGGCCGGCGTGGGATACACCGGCTCGCACCGCGGCAGATCGAACAACGCCGCGTGCTCCGGCGAGCCGGCAACCGCTCGTGCTGGTCCGGCATCGACATCGGCCGGGGCGTTGACCGCCGGGCCGTCGGTGCGGACGCCGTCGCGGTAGCGCGCCCAATAGACCTCGCGCCGGCGGGCGTCGGTGACGACCAGGGTGTCCCCACTGGTCAGCCGGCCGATGCCATCCAGGCTGCAGACGCCGTGTACCGGGATGCCCAGTGCGTGCCCGTAGGCGGCGGCGGTGGCCATGCCGGCCCGCAGGCCGGTGAACGGCCCGGGACCACAACCGACCACCACGGCGTCCAGGTCTGCCATCGTCAGACCCGCCGCGGCGAGCGCCTCAATCACATTGGGCGTCAACCGCTCCGCGTGCGCCCGAGCGTCCACGGTCACGCGCTCGGCAAGCGTCGCGAGGTCCTCGAGCCGGACAATGCCCGCCGTGACGGCCGGGGTCGCGGTGTCTAATGCCAACACGATGGCTATCTGCACCGCTCCTCCTCATCGCTGCGCTCTGCATCGTCGCCGGTGGTGCGCACCCACTCCCAGGTCGCGATCCGCACATCGGAGTGCATGACCCGTTCCAACCGAATATCCAAGTGCCGCTCGGCAAGCCGTTCGACCAGTCCTTCACCCCACTCCACCACGACGACGGCGTCCTGCAGGTCGGTGTCCAGATCCAGTGAGTCCAGTTCGCCGAGCAGGTCGGCGCCGTGCTGGTCCAGCAGCCGGTAGACGTCGACGTGGACCATTGCCGGCTTGCCCGCCTGCCGCGCCGGGTGCACGCGCGCCAGCACGAACGTCGGCGACGTCACCGGACCGTCGACATCCATTGCCGCCGCAATACCCTTGGCCAGGACGGTCTTTCCAGCACCTAGCGGGCCGGTGAGAACCACCACGTCACCGGCACGCAGCTGCTCCCCGAGCCGGGACCCGAGTTCCAGGGTGTCCTCGACGCGCTCAAGGGTGGCAGTGCCGTTATCCATTGCGCCGGAACCGCTTTCGCAGCCGCCCACCGAACCGCCGGTACCGCAGCCGCAGCTTGCCCGGCAGCGACCGGTCGATAAGCCGGATCAACCCGTCGTTGATGGCGTCGGGCTTGTCCAGCAGCGCCAGGTGGCTCGCCCCGGTGACAATCACCAACTCGGACCGCGGCAGCGAGGCCGCCATCAGCCTCGAATACTCGTCCGGGGTGAGCAGGTCATGGTCACCGCAGGCGATCAGCGTTGGAATCCTCAGCAGCGTCCACAGCCCGGCGGTTTCGTCGTGCGTTTCCAGCGCGCGCAGGAAGCCGACCAGGGTGGCGATCGGGGTGCCGTTCATCATCCGCTGCGAGAAGGCGTCCAGGCTGCGGCTGACCTGCAAATCGCTGTAGGACGCGGCGCGCAGGATCGGGCCGATCAGGGATCGCGACACGTTGCGGCCGCGGTGCACCAGATTGGGCGCGGACTTGGCGGCGAACCGAACCGCTTCCAACGCAGGGTTTCTCAAGAACGCACCCAGCGGTGAGCGGGTGACCCCCTCGGCGGCCGAGGAGATCAGCGCCGCCCCGACGATCCGGCGGCCGTAGTGCTCGGGGAACTGACGCGCGTGCGAAAGCACCGTCATGCCGCCCATCGAGTGACCTACCAACACGATCGGCCCGCGCGGTGCGGCCACCCGCAGCACGGACTCCAGGTCCCCGCCGAGCTGGGTCAGCGTGTAAGACTCAGGCTCACCTTCCCCGGACTCGCCGTGTCCGCGCTGGTCGTAGAAGACCATCCGCACTTGCGGACCGAAGACCTCGGCGAGTCGTATCCGCTGAAAGTGGAACGCACCCATGCGCAGACAGAATCCGTGGGCGAAGACGACAGTCAGCGGCGCATCTTCCGGACCAGCCTCGCGCACCACCAGCGGCACCCCGTCGGACGTTGTCACGACGTAATCGCGGTCGCTGTCCAGCCGCTCGAAATCCTCCCCGGCCCAGGGATCTTCGCCCGTGTTGGTGCGTTCGATGATGGTCTTGCGCGCCGACGCACCGACCAGGGTGGCCACCGCGGTCAGCCCGGCGCTTCCGGCCAACCACGCCCTGCCCCGGTGCAGGTGGCGTTTGTCGTCAGGACTCAACGGTCTGCGCCTCGCGGTAGGTCCGGCTGATCCGGCCCCGAATGCCGGTGACCACCTCGTAGTGAATCGTGCCCGCCAGGTCGGCCCAGTCCTGCGCGGTGGGCTCGCCGCGGCCGCCCGGCCCGAAAAGGATCACCTCGTCGCCTTCGCGCACGTCGGGTTGCCCCGGACCCAGATCGACGACGAACTGGTCCATGCAGACCCGTCCCACTCCGGGTCGGCGCCGCCCGTTGATCAGCACCTCGAGCCGCCCACCCAGCGACCGGATCACACCGTCGGCGTACCCGATCGGCAGCAACGCCACGTTGGTGTCACGTGGCGCGATCCAGGTGTGCCCATAAGACACCCCCTCACCCGCTTTGATCGACTTGACAAGGGCGACAGGGCATTTGACGGTCATCGCCGGAATCAGGCCCATGTCTCCCAACTTAGGCACCGGGCTCAGACCGTAGACGGCGATCCCGGGTCGCACCAGGTCGAAGGTGAGGTCCGGACGGGCCATGGTGGCCGAGGAATTCGACAGGTGCGCCACCTCGAACTCCACCTTCTGGTCTCGGGCGTAGGCCAGCATTTCCCGGAACCGCTTGGCCTGCAGGTCGTTGATCGGTTCTTCCGGCGCGTCGGCGTACACCATGTGCGTCATCAATCCCCGCAGCCGGATTTCCTCGGCGGCGACGGCCTTGCGTAACCCGTCCAGCACCGCAGGGTATTCGGCGGGCGCCACGCCATTGCGGTTCAGGCCGGTGTCCACCTTCAGGGTGACGACGGCCTGGGTGCCGGTCCGGCGCACCGCCTCGAGCACCTCGCCTAGCTGGCGTGCCGAGGAGACCGCGATCTGTACGTCGCCGGCCAGCGCCGATCCGAAGTCGAAACCGGGCGGGTGCAGCCAGGCCAGCACCGGTTCGACGATGCCGGCGGCCCGCAGGGCCAGCGCCTCGTCGACGGTCGCTACGCCAAGTTCGGCGGCACCGGCGGCCAACGCCGCGTACGCCACTCGGGTGGCACCGTGGCCATATCCGTCGGCCTTGACGACAGCCATGACCTCCGCTTTTCCGGCGTGTTCGCGCAGCACCCGCACGTTGTGGGCGATAGCACCGAGGTCCACCACCGCCTCGGCGAGGACACCCGGCGTCATAGAGAGCGACGTAACGGCCACGGCCGCCATTGTCCCAGAGCGCCGCGCCGTGGCTTCGCCCGATCGACTCTGCGCTGGTGGCGGGCTCTTTCGAGGGACCTGCGCACTGGCCGCAGAGTCAACGCGCTAAAGCAGTTAGTGCGCGAAATGCTCAGCTTCGTAGTGCCCGCCCGGCCGTAGTTTGTCCAGCGAGGCCAGGGCAGTGCGGGCGTCGTCGTGCAGGGCTCGGGCCAGGTCGGCGGACAGGCCCTCGCGGACCACGATGCGTAGCACGGACACGTCGGTGGCATTGTCGGGCATGGTGTAGGCCGGCACCTGCCAGCCAAAGCCGCGCAGCTCGTGGGAAACGTCGAATTCGGTGTAGCCGAGGCCGCGCTGCAACCGGAACGCGACAACCGGGATCGCCGACCCATCGGAGATCAACTCGCAATGCTCGCCGACCCGCAACTGCTCTCCCAGCCAGCGCGCGGTCGACTGCAGTGTCTGCATGACCTGGGTGTAGCCCTCACGACCCAGGCGAAGGAAGTTGTAGTACTGGCCCACCACCTGGTTGCCCGGCCGGGAGAAGTTGAGCGTGAAGGTCGGCATGTCGCCGCCCAGATAGTTCACGTGGAACACCAGGTCCTCCGGCAGGTGCTCCTTGCTGCGCCACACCACGAATCCGACGCCTGGGTAGGTCAGCCCGTACTTGTGGCCGCTGACGTTTATGGACACCACCCGGGGCAGGCGGAAATCCCACTTCAGCTCCGGGTGCAGAAAGGGCACCACGAACCCGCCGCTGGCGGCATCGACATGCACCGGAACATCCACACCGCCGCCCGCCGCCAGCTTGTCCAGTGCGGCGCAGATCTCGGCGATGGGTTCCAGCTCGCCGGTGTAGGTGGTGCCCAGGATCGCCACCACGCCGATGGTGTCCTCGTCGACGGCCTCCAGCACCTGCTCGGGAGTGATCACATAGCGCCCCTCTTCCATTGGCAGATAACGGGGTTCGACGTCGAAGTACCGGCAGAACTTCTCCCAGACCACCTGCACATTGGAGCCCATCACCAGGTTGGGAGTGCGCGCCTTCCAGTTCTTGCCGACCTTCTCGCGCCACCGCCACTTCAGCGCCAGACCGCCCAGCATGACGGCCTCGCTGGAGCCGATCGTGGACACGCCGACGGCGCTGCTCGGGTCGTCGTCGCGCAGGTTCTCGGCGTGGAACAGGTCGGCCACCATGCACACGCAGCGCTGCTCGATGGCCGCGGTCGCCGGGTATTCGTCCTTGTCGATCATGTTCTTGTCGAACGTCTCGGCCATCAGCCGCCCCGCCTGGGGATCCATCCAGGTGGTAACGAAGGTGGCCAGGTTCAGCCGCGAGCTGCCGTCCAGCATCAGTTCGTCGTGGATGAAGCGGTAGGCGGCGTCGGGATCCATCGACTCCTCGGGCAGCCGCAGGGCCGGCACCGGCGCGGTGAACAGCCGGCCGGTGTAGGCGGGAGCGATCGAGTGCGCGGGCAGCGAGGGATGTTGGGGCACAGTGAGATCCTTTCTCTACAGCGGAGTCGGCTACAGCGCCGCCAGGGCGGCCCGGATGTGGTGCAGGATGCGCGACGCCGACGTCGGTGCATCGCCAGGCCCGGGGTCCGCGGCCGACAACGCCGCCGCACGGGCGTGCACGAATGCGGCCGCGGCGGCCGCCTCGCCGGCCGGCAACCCGGACGCCAGCAGAGCACCGATCATTCCGGACAACACGTCGCCGGACCCGGCGGTCGCCGCCCAGGACTGACCGGCCGGGTTCAGGTACACCGGTCCGCCGGGATCGGCGATGACCGTGACATTGCCCTTGAGCAGCACCGTGGCACCGAAGGTGTCGGCGAGCTTGCGGCAGGCGGCCACCCGGTCGTCACCGGGCGGCGTCCCGGCCAGCCGGGCGAACTCACCGGCGTGCGGCGTCAGCACCGTCGGGGCCGTGCGGTCGGCCACCAGCTCCGGGTGGGCCGCCAGCATGGTCAATCCGTCCGCGTCGACCAGCACCGGTAGATCGGTGTCCAGCGCGAACCACAGTGCGGCCGGCCCCGGTTTCGTCCGTCCCAGGCCGGGGCCGACGACCCACGCCTGGACCCGGCCGGCGGATGCCGGGCTCGGTGAGGCGATGACCTCCGGCCAGTGCGCGAGCACCTCGTGGTTGGCGCTGCCGGCGTAGCGGACCATCCCGGAAGTGGCCGCGACGGCGGCACCGGTACACAACACTGCGGCACCCGGATACGTGGCACTGCCGGCCAGCACGCCGGTCACGCCCTGGGTGTACTTGTCGTCGTGCGCGCCGGGGATCGGCCAGCGCGCCAGCACGTCGGCGGCCTCGAATCCCAGCATGTCGGTGTCGGGCAGGTCCAGCCCGATGTCGATGAGCTCGACGCGGCCGCAATCGGCCAGTGCATGCACCGGTTTCAGCCCGCCGAAAGTCACCGTCAGCGCGGCGTGCACGGCCGGTCCGCTGACCGACCCGGTCGCCACGTCCACCCCGCTGGGGATGTCGACCGCGACCACCGGGATGTCGCCCACGCTGTCGAATACCTGCGCCGCGGCGGGCCGCAGCGGACCCGACCCGGAGATGCCCACCACCCCGTCGACGACCAGATCCGTTGCCGAGCGGACCCTTTCGATAATCTGACCTCCGGCCTTGCGAAACGCCGCCAGTCCCTTCTGGTGAGCGCGTTCCGGGTTGAGCAGTATCGCGTCGGCGGCGGCGCCGCGACGGCGCAGGAAGGTTGCTGCCCACAGCGCATCGCCGCCGTTGTCGCCCGAACCCACGACCGCGCAGATCCGCCGGCCGGCCACCCCGCCGGTGCGGGCCCGCAGTTCGCGCACAATCGCGGTCGCCAGACCGTAAGCGGCGCGCCGCATCAACGCCCCGTCGGGCATGCTCGCCAACAACGGCGCTTCGGCGTCGCGAATTGCGTCCACGGAGTAGTAGTGCCGCATCACAGCCAGCATTCCACACAGCTGATGTTCAGGAGCCGTCCGTACATTCGCGTCCACCGACGAAGGAGGGCACACATGGCACGGACCGAGAACGACACCTGGGACCTCACGACCAGCGTGGGCGCCACCGCGACCGGCGTCGCCGTGGGACGCGCACTGGCCAGCCGGGGTCCCGACCCGCTGATCAACGATCCGTACGCCGAGCCGTTGGTCCGGGCGGTCGGCGTCGACTTCTTCACCCGGCTGGCCAGCGGCGAACTCGACCCCGCCGTGGTCGACGATAACGCCGAGTTCGGCATGGAACGGATGCGCGACATGATGGCCGTGCGCACCAGGTTTTTCGACGACTTCTTCCTCGCCGCCGCCGAGGCGGGCATTCGTCAGGCGGTGATCCTGGCGTCCGGCCTGGACGCCCGCGGCTACCGGCTGCCGTGGCCGGCCGGCAGCATCGTGTACGAGATCGACCAACCGCAGGTGATCGAGTTCAAGACGGCGACGCTCGGTGAACTTGGGGCCACACCCAAAGCAGAACTGCGGACCGTGGCGGTCGACCTGCGCCACGATTGGCCACGGGCGTTGCGCTACGCAGGTTTTGACCCAGCGGCGCCCAGCGCGTGGAGCGCGGAGGGACTGTTGCCGTTCCTGCCGCCAGAAGCACAGGACGCGCTGCTGGACAACATCACCGGACTCAGCGCGCCCGGTAGCCGACTGGCAACCGAGAACATGTCCGACGGTAGCCGAGCGGTGTCGATGATGGCCGACCAGATCAAGCAGACCACCGATCGCTGGCGCGCGCACGGCTTCGACGTCGAGATGACCGACCTTTGGTATGCCGGCGAGCGCAACGACGTGATCGAGTACCTCAATGCCCACGGCTGGTCGGCGAATGCCGCGCCGGTCGCTGAGTTACTTGCCGCGCAAAGCGTTTCGCTCGCCGCCGACGGCGAACGGGCGGCGGTGTTCACCTCGCTGAGCTACGTCTCGGCCACCCGCGGTTAACCGGCTTCGGCCGATGGTTCGGGCTGCCTACGCCGGCGGAACAGTTCGCGGAGCGTGGCCGGGTTCCACGGGACGATCTTGCGCTCCCGGGCCATCGGGTAGAACGCCAAACCGATGAGCAACGCGGCGAAATGACCGATGGCGGTGAAGCTGAGCCCAATCCGGTCCATGGTGATCACCGGGAAGCCGAAGATCAGCAGGAGTACGGCGAGGTAGCCCCAGCGCCACGGCCGCGCAATCCGGTAGGTGAGCACCCCCATCACCCCGACCAGGAAATAGCTAACCCCGATGTCGTGGGCGCGCACATACCGCTCGGAGGCGTCCCGTAGTTCGATGGCGAGGAACAGCAGTCCTTCGCTGAAATAGGTGGCGATAATGTGTGCGCTCAATCCCACGGTGAGCCAACGCAGTTGGCCCAGCCATCGCTCGGCCGGCGCCAGGAACAGGGTGAACAGCAGCAGGTAGGGTTCCAGGCTCTTGCCGTCGATCCACATCAGGCTGGAGAACAGCACCCCCAGCGGATCGGTGGCCAGCGCATGGATGTTGGTGTAGCGGTGCAGCAGCACCGAGTGCAGCTGCTGGCCGGTCAGCACATTCTGCAGAATCGTGGTGATCGTCAAGGCCAGCAGCCAGCCGTAGGTCAGCGGCGCCCGGATGATCCAGTGCCAAACCGCACGCACCAACGTGCGCGCTCGAGCCGACACCGAAGTTTTTGCCACTTGGCAACTTTACTTGTCGAAGTCCGGCGCCAGATGCCGCCACCAGCAGGTGATGTAGATGAGCATCGACAGCACCAGGGCAACGATCACCCAGAGCACGATCCTGATGTCGATCCAGGAGCCGAACGGCGGTGCGTTCGGCAAAGCATTGCGCAGCGGTACCACCGCGAAAAGCATTGCCGCGTACCACGTCGTCATGGGCGGCTGAAACTTCCGGCGGTCGCGGGCCGTCTGGATGGCGACAAACAGCCCGATGGCCGCCAACAGGATCAGCGCGCCGAGAATGACAACCGCGAACGCCACGGTGCCCGCCGACCGCTGCAACTTCACCCGGTACGGCGCCAGCCCGCCGTCGGTGCTGGGGGCGGGGATGGTGATCTGCCAGCCGGCCAACCGGTCCACGAACGTCACCGCTGCCCGTTCCGGCACTTCCTCGGGGCCCCGGAAAAGTTCGACGGTGATCGGGCCCGAGGTGTAGCGGTCGAACGGCCAGTTGGCGACGTCACCGCTCAGGGTGAGCGGGACCGGGAATGTGCCTGGCAACATCCCTTTCGACCACGTCCGCTTGGTGGGCGATACCGCTGAGGTGACCACCACGCTGAGGTCTTCGGTCAGGCCATGGGTGCGCGAATCCAGCAACTTCGGCCCGGGTGAGATCGCGAGGTTGGCTGCCAGCACCGTATTGCTCTGCTGCACGTCCTGCAGGTCGATGGTGACCGTTGTGCCGTCGGTGGTCGGCTGGCCCTGGGTCAGGTCGTGCGGCCCCTTGCCAGCATTGCCGTACAGGGAGGTCGAGGCGAAGTAGGCCACCAGGAATAGCAGGAGGCCGGCGATCCCGAGTTTCATGCGCGCTTGTCCTGGCTCGAAGTGTTGTCGTATTCGGGTGCCAGATGCCGCCACCAGCAGGAGATGTAGAGCACCAGCGAGATGGTCAGGACGACGATCACCCAGAGCACGATGGTGACGTCCACCCAGCTGCCGAACGGCGGCGAGTCCGGCAGCGCGTTGCGCAGCGGCATCACCGCGAACAGCATGGCGGCATACCAGGTCGTCATCGGCGGCTGGAATTTCCTCCGGTTGCGCACCGTCTGGATGGCGACGAAGTAGGCCAGTGCGGCCAGCGCGATGAGGACACCAAGGATCAGCACCGCGAAGGCCGTCGTGCTGTGCGAGCGGTGCAGGTGCAGTCGGTAGGGCGCGTAGGGTTGGCCCTTGTCCGGGCGCCCCACGTCGACTTCCCAGCCCAGCAGCCGATCGACCAGAGTCACCGTCACAGACTCGGGTGTCTGCGAACTGCCGGAGAACAGCTGAACGTTGATCGGTCCGGTTTCATAGCGGTCGAAGGGCCAGTCGGCGACGTCACCGGTCAGGCTGATCGACACCCGGAAGGCGTCGGGCAGCGATCCTTTCGGCCACGTGCGTTTGCTGGCCTGTATCACCGAGCTGGCGACGACGTTCAGGTCGTCGACGAGAGTGCCGGTTTGGGCGTTCAGTAGGGCGGGCGCCGGCACGACGGCGATGTTGGCTACCAGGATGCCGGTGTTGGACTGGATGTCCTCGATGTCGACCGTCACCTTGGTGCCGTCACCCGCACCGTTGGACATCTGGTGACGATGACCCATGCCGCCGTTGACGTACAGCACGATCGATGCGGCATATCCCGCGACGAAGACGACGACTCCAACGATCGTGCGTGTCGACGCCGACATCCTCGCCACGGCTTTACCTTCGCACGCCGCGGCTTATTTGGGTGTCGAGTCAGCTGGTTTCGGTGCCCGTTCCGCGGGCGTGTCGTAGTCCGGCGCCAGGTGCCGCCACCAGCAGGACACGTACAAGCCCATCGCCACGACCAGGGCCACGATCACCCAGATGACGACCATGACATCGACCCAGGCGCCGAAGGGCGGTGAATCGGGCAACGCGTTGCGTAACGGCACCACCGCGAACAGCATGGCGGCGAACCACGTCGCCATCGGCGGCTGGAATTTGCGCCGGTTGCGCACCGTCTGAACGGCGACGAACAGGCCGAAGCAGGCCAATGCGACCAGCACTCCCAGCAGGACCACGGCAACTGCCACGGTGCTGGGTGACCGGTGGACGTCCACCCGGTACGGCCCCGCGCCGCCGGGCTGGCCGCCTTGCACGCCGAGTTTCCAGCCCGGCAGCCGGTCGACAAAGCCCACCGAGGCCCGTTCCGGTGTCTGCGGAGAGCCGCGGAAGAGGTTGACCGAAACCGGTTTGGAGCTGTAGCTGTCGAAGGGCCAGTCCGAGACGTCACCATTGATGTTCAGCGACACCGGGAAAACCCCGGGCTGGGTGCCCTTCGGCCAGGACCGGCTGGTGGGTGTCGTCGCGGAGGTGACGGCGACGGTGAGGTCGTCCTTCAGGTTGCCGGTTTGCGGGTCCAGCAGTTCAGGTCCCGGCGACACCGTCAAATCGCCGAGCAGCGCATTGCGATACGGCTGGATGCTCACGATGTCCAGCGTCACGGTCGTTCCATCGGCTGCCGGCTGAGCCTCGGTGAGCGGGTGGGCCGGGCCCATGCCGGCAAGGGCATACAGCGCGGCCAGACCGATATATGCGGCGACGAAAGCCGCGATACTAGCGATGCCCCATCTCATGGTGCCTCCCCGACGACGACTATTCGACGGTGACGGATTTTGCCAGATTCCGGGGCTTGTCAACGTCGTAACCGCGGGCCTGCGCCACCGCGGCGGCGAACACCTGTAGCGGGATGGTCGACAAAAGTGGCTGCAAAAGCGTTGAGACGGCTGGGATTTCGATCAGGTGGTCGGCGAAGGGGCGAACGGTGTCGTCGCCTTCCTCGGCGATCACGATGGTGACCGCTCCGCGTGTCTGAATCTCGCGGATATTGGACAGCAGCTTGGCGTGCAGCGTCGCCGATCCCTTCGGTGAGGGCATCACGACGATGACCGGCAGGTCATCCTCGATCAGCGCGATCGGACCGTGCTTGAGCTCGCCGGCCGCGAATCCCTCGGCATGCATATAGGCCAATTCCTTGAGCTTGAGCGCACCCTCCAGCGCGACCGGGTAGCCGACGTGGCGGCCCAGGAACAGCACCGTCGATGACTGCGCGAACCGGTGGGCCAGCTCGGCGACCGGGTCGACCCCGGCGATCACGCTGGCCACCAGGTCGGGCATCGCTTCCAGCTCGCGGTACTCCCGCTCGACCTCGTCGGGGTATTTCGTGCCGCGCGCCTGCGCCAGCGCCAGACCCACCAGGTAATTCGCGGTGATCTGGGCCAGGAATGTCTTGGTCGATGCGACGCCGATCTCCGGTCCGGCCCGGGTGTAGAGCACCGCGTCACATTCGCGCGGAATCTGGGAGCCATTGGTGTTGCAGATCGCCAATACCTTGGCCTTCTGCTCCTTGGCGTGCCGCACCGCCTCCAGCGTGTCGGCGGTCTCGCCGGACTGCGAGATCGCCACCACCAGCGTGCTGCGGTCCAAAACCGGGTCCCGGTAACGGAATTCGCTGGCCAGCTCCACCTCGACGGGCAGCCGGGTCCAGTGCTCGATCGCGTACTTGGCCAGCAGCCCGGAGTGGTAGGCGGTGCCGCAAGCGACGACAAACACCTTGTCGATCTCGCGCAACTCCTGGTCGGAGAGCCGCTGCTCGTCGAGCACGATCCGGTTGTTCACGAAGTGTCCGAGCAGGGTGTCGGCGACCGCGGCGGGTTGCTCAGCGATCTCCTTGAGCATGAAGTACTCGTAGCCACCCTTTTCGGCGGCGGCCAGGTCCCAGTCGATGTGGAATTCCCGGTATGCCCCAGGGCCCAGGTCCTCGTTGCCGGCGAAATCGGTGACGCGGTAGCCGTCGGCGGTGATCACGACCGCCTGATCCTGACCGAGTTCGACCGCCTGCCGGGTGTGTTCGATGAATGCGGCCACGTCGGATCCGACGAACATCTCGCCCTCGCCGACACCGAGCACCAGCGGTGTGGACCGGCGGGCGGCGACGATGGTGCCGGGCTCATCGGCGTTGGCGAACACCAGGGTGAAGTGCCCCTCCAGCCGGCGCAGCACGGACAGGACCGAGGCGACGAAATCGCCGGCCGTCGGGCCGTGGTGGTAGGCCCACGCGACCAGGTGCACCGCGACCTCGGTGTCGGTGTCGCTGGCGAACTCCACCCCGGCGGCCTCCAACTCCTGACGAAGGCCGGCGAAGTTCTCGATGATGCCGTTGTGAACGACGGCGATCTTGCCCGCGGCATCGCGGTGCGGGTGTGCATTGCGGTCGGTAGGGCGCCCGTGGGTGGCCCACCGGGTGTGGCCCAGGCCCGCCACACCAGCGAGTTCACCGGGAGCCATTTCCCCGATCGCCGAATCCAGATTCGCCAGCTGACCGGCGCGGCGCCGGACCGTCAGCTTGCCGTTACCGTCGAGCAGGGCGATGCCCGACGAGTCGTAGCCGCGGTATTCCATCCGGCGCAGTGCGTCCATGATGACGTCGCAGGCCGGGCGATGCCCGACGTAGCCGACGATTCCGCACATTCTGACCAGGGTAGTGCAGGTGCGCATTTACCATCGGGCGCGACGGTATCGTTTATCCGTCGAATGGCCTGTGAGGAGCGGTTTTGTCATATCCATACCCGCAGGGCGGTGGCCAGTATCACCAGCCCCAGCCACCCCAGCAGGCCGGTGGGCAGTATCAGCAGTCTCAGCCTTACCAGCAGTCCGGTGAACTGTTCTACATCGGGCTGCTCAAGCACACCGGCGCGCTGATCCTCTGGTTCCAGCAGACCGTCCGGTTCACCGGAACCCTGGAGCAGTGCGAGCGTGCCTACCGCGACGCGCAGAACCACTGTCTGATCGCCGGCTGGTGGAGCATCGCATCGTTGCTGTTGAACCCGATTGCGCTGTTTCATAACCGGAGCGCCATCCGCAAGCTCCGCAATCTGGCGCAGCAGCCGCAGCAGCCGCAGTTTCAGCAGTTCCAGCAGGCCCCGCAGTTCCAGCAGCCCCAGGCGGTCGGAGCTCGGCCGCCGGCAGCCACGCCGGCGGGCTGGTATCCCGACCCGTCCGGACACCCCGGACAGCGCTACTGGGATGGCGCGACGTGGACGGGCTTTACCCATCCGCCGGCGCACCGCTAACGCGGGCTAGGGTTCGAAGGTGGCCCGCATCCGTAAGCTCGTCGCCGCCCTCAACCGCCGTGGTCCACACCGTGTATTGCGCGGCGACCTGGCGTTTGCCGGACTCCCCGGCGCGGTGTATACCCCCGAGGCCGGTCTGAACCTTCCTGCCATCGCTTTCGGTCACGACTGGCTGACCGTGTCGACCCACTATGCGCGCCTGCTCGAGCACCTGGCCTCGTGGGGCATCGTGGCTGCGGCGCCCGACACGCAGCGCGGGCTGGCGCCGTCGGCGCTGAACCTGGCTTTTGATCTTGGAGTCGCCCTGGACATCGTGGCCGGGGTGCGACTCGGGCCGGGTGAGATCAGCGTGCACCCCGGCAAGCTCGGCGTGGTGGGCCATGGTTTCGGCGGTTCGGCGGCGGTGTTCGCCGCGGCCGGGATGCCCGGCAGATTGAAGGCCGCGGTGGCACTCTTCCCGACGGTGACAGTGCCGCCGGCCGAACAGCCGGCCGCCACCCTGGACCTGCCCGGTCTGATCATGAGCGCGCCGGGCGATCCGAAGACGCTGAACTCCAACGCGTGGTCTTTGTCCCGCGCGTGGGACGACGCGACGCTGCGGATCATCAGCAAGTCCAAACCCGGCGGCCTGGTCGAGGGCCGGCGCCTACCCAAGGCGCTGGGGTTGGCCGGCTCCGATCGCAAAACGCAACGCGCGGTCCGGGCACTGCTGACGGGATATCTGCTGTACGTCTTGGGCGGGGACAAGACCTACCGCGACTTCGCCGATCCGGACGTGCAGCTACCCAGGACCGAGCAGTTGGATCCCGAGGCCCTGTCGGTCACGCCCGAAGAGAAGATTGTGGCGCTGCTCAAATGACCAACGCGCACGAGCTCTACAACCGATGGATCACCGAACTGTGGTCGGGGCAACCGGTCGCCGCGGAGATCGTCACCGAGGACTTCGTCGGCCATTGGCCCAGCCGCGACGTGCATGGTCCGGCCGAATTGCAGCAGATCATCGATGAGACGCGAAACATGTTGGCGGATTTGACCTTCCGGGTCGAGGTCGGCCCACTGCAGGAGGGGGACCTGGTGGCCGGCCGGTGGGTCGGCAGCGGCCGCGGACCGGAGGGCCCGGTTGCTTTCACCGGCAACGACATCCTGCGCCTCGCTGCGGACGGGCTGCGGTTCGCCGAGTACTGGACGGGTACCTCCGCCGGCTGACGTGGTAAGTGTCGTTGATGCGAATCGGGATCGCGCTGGACTACACGGGCGGGTTTCACGAGGCCGTTGAGCGCGTCGTCGAGCTCGAGAAGTCGGGCATCGATGTCGCGGTCGTAGCCGAGGCGTATGCCTTCGACGCCATCAGCCAGCTGGGGTATCTGGCGGCCAAGACGAACCGGGTCGAACTGGCCTCCGGTGTCGTGCCCATCTATATCCGCTCGCCGTCGCTGCTGGCGATGACGGCGGCGGGTCTGGACTACGTTTCGGGCGGACGGTTCCACCTCGGGATCGGCACGTCCGGTCCGCAGGTGATCGAGGGATTCCACGGCATCGAATTCGACGCCCCACTGGGCCGCACCCGCGAGACCGTCGAGATCTGTCGGCGGGTGTGGCGGCGGGAACGGCTGCAATACGACGGGAAGCACTACCAGATCCCCTTACCCGCCGACCGCGGCACCGGACTCGGCAAGGCCCTGCACCTGATCAATCACCCGGTGCGCGAACGCATTCCGATCTCGATCGCGTCGCTGGGCCCCAAGAACGTCGAACTCACCGCGGAGATCGCCGAGGGCTGGCAACCGGCGTTTTACTACCCGGACAAGGCGCATCTGGTGTGGGGCGAGGTGCTGGCGGCCGGTGCGGCAAAGCGCGACCCCGCACTCGGCCCGCTAGACGTCATGGTCGGCACGTCGCTGGCCATCGGCGATGACGTCGAGGACCGGTTGGCTTGGACCAAACCGCAATTGGCGCTCTACATCGGCGGGATGGGCGCCAGGGGCCGCAATTTCTACCACCGTCTGGCAACCCGCTACGGGTTCGGCGAGGTAGCGGACCGGATCCAGGAGCTATACCTGGCCGGACGCAAACGTGAGGCGATCAACGCCCTGCCCGACGAATTGGTCCGCGGCGTCTCGCTGATCGGCCCACGCGGGTTCATCGCCGAACGACTGGCCGTGTTCGCCGAAGCGGGAGTGACGACGCTGCTGGTGCGGCCGGTGACCACCGACGCGGGCGAGGCGGTCCGTTATGTCGAAGAGCTGCTACAGATTCGATCCTCCTGACCGCTCATTGCCCCGCCTTCGGCAGCTCGTCCGCGGCGATCTCGCAGGGCGTCTTCCCTGCGGGCATGGGCGGGACCTGGGCCGGCGGGGGTTGAGCCGCCGGAGCGGCCGCGGGAGAACCGGCCGGCGATGACCCGGCCGGTTGACCGGACGGGAACGGCTCGGCCGCCGGTTGTAGGGGCGGGGGTTGCTCGCCCGCCGGTTGACCCGGCGAAGACGTCTTGGCGACCCGTGTTGCGTCGTCATCCCCAGGATGGCGCGGCTTCTTCCGTTCCCCGTCCGGATCGTCGTCGGGGTCTGCTCCCAATGCGTCGTCGCCGGGCGGGTCGGCCGTCGAATCCAGCAGACCGCCCATCGCCTGGACGATCCGGCCGGCGAGCCCGCCGAGACCGCCGAGCCCGCCAACCCCGCCGAGACCACTGAGGTCACCGCCACCGCCCAGGCCCCCGCCGGACGTGCCGGACCCGCCGCCCGACATGCCAGAAGCACCACTCGGCCCCGTTCCCCAGTCCGGCTGTGTCAGTGGCACATTCGGCGCCACCGGCCCCGGAGCTGCCGACGGCGCTGCGGCGACCGACGGTGGCGGAAACGATGAGCCGCCGCTGGAAACCGGAACCAGCGGCAGGCCCGTGACGACCGCGGGCGTAGCCGTGGCCGCCGCCGCCAGGGGGCTACCCGGCCCGAGATCGCTGGGAATCTCGAACGAGGCTCGCGGCACGGCGCCCAGTCGGTCGACGACGATGTCGTACGACGCGGCCACAGCCGCCGTCGTGGAACGCATAGCGGTGATCCAATCCTGGCGAATTACGTTGTCCACGTACGGTTTTATCTGCCGGTCCACCACTTCCTGGGCGGGCGTCCGATCGGCCGCGCCGGTGGTGACGGCGGCGGCCGCGGCCAGCCACACCGGGCGCTGCGCCTCGGTGCGCTGATCGACGGCGACGGTCGTCGCAACTCGCGAGTCGACGAGGTGCCACAGGTTGTCCCGTAGCGACTCGAGTTGCGCGGCGGCCGTTTGGATTTCGGTGATGACGGCATTCGCCGCGTCGCAGTGGCGCTGAATGAACGCAACGGCGGCCTGGGCTCCCGTTCCGGTCCACGCCTCGGCCAGTGCGGCAAGCTGCGTGCGCTGCAACTGCAGGGCCTCGGCGACCACGGTGCCCGCCTCCCGCAACCGTGCACAATCGGCGTTCAGCGCATGGAGATCGAGTCCGTCTTCACTGCCATACAGATCACGGACCGGCAGCGGATCATGGCAGGCCCGCGCATAGGTCTCGGTGTGCTCGACGGCCGGGAGGCCTTCGGCCAGGCGTCCGGTGACGTCCAATCGATCGATCATCAGGCGATCCGGGCGGCGGCAGACAACTCGGCGTCCGCGCAGCGGTCGGCGCCCACCCGCAGCGCAACGGCGATTTCGGCGGCCGCGCGCGACCACCGCGCCAGGTCGGCCACCAACCCGGCCAGCCCGGCCCGCACCGCATCTCCCCTTGCCGCGTACGACCGGCCCGCTCGGGCACCATCAAACGCCAAGTGCCCTAGATGCATTCGCGCTGCGTCGTCGATCAGTTCGGCCGCCGCGCTGAACTGGCCGGCGACCGAACGCACCGCCCCGTTATCAAGTCTCATACCTAATCCGACGCCGCCCGCGGCGTCGGGGTTCCCGCAAGATTCCCGGCTCAGCCGGCGGCGCTGACCGCCTCGGCCACGGTTCCGGCCAACCGTTGTGCGACTTCCTCGTCGGCGGCCTCCACCATCACCCGGATCATCGGCTCGGTTCCCGACGGCCGCAACAGAATTCGTCCGGTGTCGCCGAGTTCGGCCTCGGCCCGGTCGACCGCGTCGCGCACCGACGGCGCGGCGGCGGCGGTGGCCTTGTCCGCCACCTGCACGTTGATCAGCACCTGCGGCAGCGACCGCATTGCCGACGCGAGGACGGCCAGGGAGGCACCGGTCTGCACCATGCGGGTCATCAGCCGCAGCCCGGTGACGATGCCGTCACCGGTGGAGCCCAACGCCGGCATCACGATGTGTCCGGACTGCTCGCCGCCGAGGCTGTAGCCGCCGGCCCGCAGCTCTTCCAGGACGTAGCGGTCGCCGACGCCGGTGGTGCGCACCGTCACCCCGGCCGCGCGCATGGCCAGATGCAACCCGAGGTTGCTCATCACGGTCGCCACCAGCGTGTCGGAGGCGAGTTCACCGGCCTCCTTCATGGCCAACGCCAGCACCACCATGATGGTGTCGCCGTCGACCAGCTCGCCGTTGGCGTCGACGGCCAGGCAGCGGTCGGCGTCGCCGTCGTGGGCCAAGCCCAGGTCAGCGCGATGATCGACGACCGCGGCCCGCAGCGAATCCAGGTGCGTCGAACCACACCCGTCGTTGATGTTCAGGCCGTTGGGATCGGCGTTGATGGCGATGACCCGGGCGCCCGCCGCGCGGTAGGCGGCCGGGGCCGCCGCGGACGCCGCGCCGTGCGCGCAGTCAACGACCACGGTGAGCCCGTCGAGGCGGCTGGTGCTGGCCTTCCCGACGTGGCGCAAGTAGCGGTCGGCCGCGTCGGCGGCGTCCAGAACGCGGCCGATGCCCGCGCCCACCGGGCGCAACCCTGGGCCAGCGGCAACCAGGTCCTCAATACGGTCTTCGGTGTCATCGTCGAGTTTGTGGCCACCCGGGCCGAAGATTTTGATGCCGTTATCGGGCATCGGGTTGTGCGACGCGGAGATCATCACACCGAAGTCGGCGTCGTAGGCGCTGGTCAGATAGGCCACCGCAGGAGTGGGGAGCACTCCTACCCGTAAGGCGTCGACGCCCTGGCTGGTCAGGCCGGCGATCACCGCCGCTTCCAGCATTTCCCCGCTGGCGCGCGGGTCCCGGCCGATTACGGCGACGCGGCGGCCCGGGCCGGCCGAGTCCGCCAGGTGGCGCGCCGCCGCGGCGCCCAGGGCGAGCGCCAATTCGGCGGTCAACTCACGATTGGCGACTCCGCGTACGCCGTCGGTGCCGAATAGTCGACCCATGCGGACAAACCTCTCACAGTTGGCTCACACATGGCGAGCGTGCAGATAACCACTGTTGGCTGCGAGCGTGCGTCGAGTACCCGCGACACGCCGAAACATGCATAGATATCGCGCGGGCGATACACGCCCGCAGCCTGCCAGTGACTGATCAGCGCTTGCTGTACTGAGGCGCCTTGCGGGCCTTCTTCAGGCCGTACTTCTTGCGCTCGGTGGCGCGCGGGTCGCGAGTGAGGAACCCGGCCTTCTTCAGCGCCGGGCGGTCCTCCGGTGAGGCGACGATCAGCGCGCGGGCGATGCCTAGCCGCAGGGCGCCGGCCTGGCCGGACGGGCCTCCGCCGTGCAGCAGCGCGTAGATGTCGTAGTTGTCCACCCGCTCAACGGTGACCAGCGGGGCCTTGATCAGCTGCTGGTGCACCTTGTTGGGGAAGTAGTCCTCTAGGCTGCGGCCGTTGAGGTCGAACTTGCCGGTACCCGGGACGAGACGAACCCGGACGACGGCTTCCTTGCGGCGGCCGACCGTCTGGATGGGGCGCTCGAACACGAACGATTCGGCGGCGGCCGTGTCCTCGGCCGCGGTCTCGGTCGCCTCGGTGGTTTCCACGGTCTCGGTCATTGCGCCACCTGCTTGATCTCGAACGGAACGGGCTGCTGAGCGGTGTGCGGATGCTCCGGGCCCGCGTAGACGCGAAGCTTCTTCTGGATCTGCCGGCTCAGCTTGTTCTTCGGCAGCATGCCGACGATCGCCTTCTCCACCACGCGGCCGGGGTGCTTGTCCAGCAGCTCGCCGATGCTGCGCTTGCGCAGACCGCCGGGATAACCCGAGTGGCTGTAGGCCATCTTGCTCTGCAGTTTGTCGCCGCTGATGGCGACCTTTTCGGCGTTGATGACAATGACGAAGTCACCACCATCGACATTGGGCGCGAACGTCGGCTTGTGCTTGCCACGCAGCAGATTGGCTGCCGCGACGGCAAGGCGGCCAAGCACCACGTCCGTGGCGTCGATGACGTACCACGACCTGGTGGTGTCACCCGCCTTGGGCGCGTATGTAGGCACAGCGCTTACCTCTTTCTCTGCGAGCCGGGTAGCTCGGGTTGGATCCCGGGGTGAGCCGGGGGCCGGTCAGGCGATTGCGGCTGGGGTTGTTCTCGGCGACCGACGTTGACCCGAGCCCCGGCGTACCGCACGCCAACGGAGCAGCTTACCGATCGGCATCCCCGCAGGTCAAAACGGACGTGCCCAGCTGTTGGCAGCCCGGCGATCGGCGCTGGCCACCTCGTCGGCGCCGTCACGGACCGCGTGACCCAGCTGGTTCAGGATCTCAGTGAGTGCGGTGGCCGCCTGATGCCACTTGAGCTGTTCGGCCTGATAGGCCGCGGCGGCCTCGCGGGTCCACAGCTGTTGCAGGGGCGCGATACCGGATCGGAGCTCCTCGAGCGCGGCTTCCAGGCGTGCGGAGGTGGTGTGGATTTCCTGGCGGACTGAGTGTTCGATCGCGTCGAAGTTGTACGACAGCGCAGCCTCGTTCACAGTGCGCCCGCCGCCGCGGCTATGTGCTGGGCGTGGCTGTGCACGGACTCGCGCAGCGCGGCCTCATTGGACCGGATGGTCTCGGCGATGCTGTGCAGGGCGTGGTACAAGCGCGTCGACTCGGCGTTCCAACGGTCCAGGACGTCCTTGAACCGCGCCGCCGCCAAGCCTCCCCACACCGAGGTGGGCACGGTGCTCATCCGGCCGATGAAGGCGTGCAGCATCGCACGGATCTCCTCGTTGCGGGTATCCGTAGTGGCCGCGACCGAGCGCATCAAGTCGAAATCGGTATTCAGGGTGCTCATACCGGATTGGACCGTCACGGACCCGATTCGGTTCCGTCTATTTGTCCCTAGCAGGTCACTGGACCGCGTGGGCCGAACGCACGGCCTGCTCGCAGGCGTCACGGACGGCATCCGGGGAGCGGGGCCGGCTCTGGCATCCGACGCTGATGCGCACGGATCCGTCCAGCAGCACTGTCCAGCGCACGTCGTGACCCGGCCGGACTTCGCGGTAGGTCACGGCGGGTCTGCCGGCGCTGAGGCCGGACGGGTCGAAGTCGACGAACACCCCCGCAGGTTCGGCGTCGATGGCTCGTCTGAGCCGGTCGGCGGCGCCAGTCAGCGTCTCGCCCGGTGTCGGCGATTGGGTGATGTGCAGCGCCACCTCCGGGTCCGCCGGCGAGGTGACCTGAACGCGGGCCGAGCCGGGCCCGGCGATTACCCGCTGGGTCAGCCAGGTCGCCGGCACGGTCAGCGCCACCTGGCCTTCCACCAGCACTGTCGTCGGGGCCGGTTGCGGCTCCGGCGATCGGGGCGGACCCCCGGCATCGGTGGCCGGCACCGAGACAGTGACCAGCGTGGTGACGACGCCCGTGGCAGCGACCGAGGCCGCAACACGCACTCGGGGCCGCGGCCGCACCGACGCTGGTCGGCCGAGCTGGTCACTGATCTTCGCGGCTGCTGCGGCGCGTCGGTGCAGCGCGGCGTCGTCGATCTTCGTCACGATGTGCCCGCGTGCCGTGAGGGCGGCGGCGATCTCCCCCGCGAGCAGCGGTGCGCCCGGCACTGCGCCGGGCGCATCCAGCAGCACCGCACCATATGGCGTCGTCATCCCGACGGCGTCTGCCACCTTCCCGGGGAGCCGTTTTTCCGTCCGGCGCGACACCGCGACGACCTCGCGTCCTGCGATCGCCACCAGTTGGTCGGCGACTTCCACCACCACCGTCGAATCCGCGGACCCTCCGCGAGTCAGCCACGACCGCGGCTGCACGGTGGCCTCGGTCAGGGTGGCTGCGGCCGCGGTGATCACGCCAACTCGTGGAGTCGGCCACCAGGACGGGTGCACGACGATCGGGCCACCGCTATGCCCGTCCGCCAGCGTGCGCAGTGCGGTCGTCCACAGTGAACCGACCGAGACGGGCTCCTCCCCCAGCAGCCCCACTGGATCGTCGATCGCCTCCAGCGCGGCCAGACCGACATCGTTGAAATCAGCTGTACCACAACATAACCGGTGCACCCCGGTCGGTCCCGCTGCGATGACGGCACGGTGTGGGGTCATGCCGGCGCGGCCCAGCCGACCTGAACCACCTGTTCGACACCGGGGCGGGTGATCAGCACCCCGCGGCCGGGCGGCAACGGCCCGACAGGCTGGGCGGCGAGCAGTACGCCGTCCTCGGCGCGTCCGCTCATCATCAGGCCTATGCAACCGAGATCGCGCAGGCCGGCGAGCAGCGGCTCGTACAAGGCACGCGCGGCACCTCCGCTGCGTCGCGCCACCACCAAGTGCAGCCCGAGATCTGTTGCGTACGGCAGGTATTCGAGCAGCGCGAGCAACGGGTTGCCGGTCGAGGCGGCGACCAGGTCATAGTCGTCGACGACGACATAGACGTCGGGACCGGTCCACCAGGACCTCGTTCGCAGGTGCGCGTGACCGACGTCAGCGGTGGGCATCCGGTTTCGGAGCAAACCGATCAGGTCCGGCAGCACCCTGGTCAACGCCGCCGGCGACATGGCATAACCGCCCAGATGCCCGTTCTCGACGACACCCATCTGGGTGCGCCGGTAGTCGACCAGGAACAGCTGGGCTTGCGCGGCAGTCTTGGTGCGGGTGATCTCCCGGCACAGGACGCGCAGGGTCGCGGATTTCCCGCATCTGTTGTCGCCCAATACAAGTAGGTGCCGGCCGTTGTCGAGATCGACGAAGACCGGCTGCAAGCGGGGTTCGCCGAGCCCGAGCAGCATCCGTCCGTCGGCGCCGGCCACGCTGCCGGCCAGGATGCCCCCGTGGTTCACCCGGGCGGGCATCTGCGGTACCGGCGGCGCCGCGGAACCGTCGCGGCGGAAGTCGACGCTCTCCAGCTCCGGCAGCGCGATCAGCATGTGCAGGCCCTCGGGGCTCAGACCGCGACCGGGATGGTCGCGGGGCACCTCTCGGGCTCGCCTGCGGTCTAGTTCGGAGTCCGCCGGATCACCGAGCCGCAACTCGATGCGCGTGCCGATCTGGTCTTTCAGCGCCGGCCTGATCTCCGCCCAGCGCGATGCCGACAGCACGACGTGCACACCGTACGAAAGTCCTTGCGCCGCAATTCTGGTGATGGTCTCTTCGAGGCCGTCGAACTGCTGGCTTAGCACCGCCCAGCCGTCGACGACGAGTATCACATCAGGGGAGTCCATACCGCGCCCGTCTCGGGCGGGGCACTCCCGCGTTCGCAGAATCGATTCCAGTTCGGCGACGATGCGCCCGACGAGTCCAGGCTGGGACCGCCCGGCCACCGCGCCGACGTGCGGCAGATCATCGAGCGCGAACAACCCTCCGCCACCGAAGTCCAGGCAGTAGAACTGCAGCCGCGAGGGGACGTGAGTGGCGGCCAGCGCGGTGAGCAGCGTGCGCAGTGCCGTCGACTTGCCCGCCCGGGGCGCACCCACCACCGCGATATTGCCTGCGGCGCCGGACAACTCGACCATCAGCGCAGTGCGCGACTGCTCGTAGGGCCGGTCCACCACACCGATCGGCACGGACAAATCCGCCAGCTCGCCGTCGCGCAACAGCGAGCCAACGGTCGGCGCAGTGCTCAACGGCGGCAGCCATACCGGGTGCGCGGGCGGTCCTTGGTCCCTGACCCGAGCGAGGACGACGTCCAGGACGGACGGCGCCGGCACTGGGATGGCTTCGGTGATTTCCCCGACGGGTTCAGCGGTGAACCTCCGTGGCACCACAGGCTCGGTGCTGATGGGCCGGGCGGGCGCACCCGGTTGTGAGACGAGCGCGCTCTGGAATCGGATCAGCTGCCCGCCGGCGGTGCGCAGGAGGCCGGCACCCGGTGCGTTGGGCAAGTGGTAGGCATCAGTTGTACCGAGCACGGTTCGTGATTCGCTCTCGGACAAGGTCTTCAGACACAGGCGATAGGACAGATGTGCCTCGAGCCCGCGCAGCCTTCCTTCATCGAGGCGCTGACTGGCCAGCAAAAGGTGCATCCCTAACGACCGCCCCAGCCGGCCGATTGCCACGAACATGTCCGCGAAGTCGGGATGCTGGCTGAGCAACTCGGAGAATTCGTCGACGATGATGAAAAGTGTTGGTAGCGGATCGGAGTCCGCGCGGCGCTGCTCGTAGGCGTTGATGCTGGCACAGCCCGCCGCGCGGAGCAGCCGCTGTCGCCGGCTGATCTCGCCGGCAAGCGATTCGCGCATTCGGACGACCAGCGGTGCTTCGTCGGCAAGGTTGGTGATCACGGCCGCCACGTGCGGTGCCGGTACAAAGTCGAGAAACGCCGCTCCGCCTTTGAAATCCACCAGTAGCAGGTTGAGCACCGCGGGTGAGTTGCGCGCGATCATGCCCAGGGCGACGGTGCGCAGCAGTTCCGACTTTCCCGACCCGGTGGCTCCCACGCACAGCCCGTGCGGCCCCATGCCCTGTTCGGCCGCTTCTTTGATGTCCAGGTTGACCGGTTGCCCGTCGACTGCGGTACCGATCGGGGCACTCAGCCGGTCGCGCCGGCGTTGGTTGCGCCACAGGGCAATCGGGTTGTCAAAATCGAGGAACAGGCCGCCCCCTGCGAGCGGTGCCGTGCCGGCGCGGGCCAGCAGGCGGCACGCGCACACGGTTGCCTCAAGCTCAGAAAGCTGGTCCGGGCAGGTCAATGTCTGCTGCCCGTCTGCGTGCCGGATCACGATGGATGTCCTGTGACGGCCGACTACCAGACTTATCGCACCCGGGACCGGCTCGGCGTCAGGCACGTCGACGATCACCACCACCAGCGGCGCCGCCCCCGCGGACAGTGCGATACGGGCCTGCGCGACGCTGCGATACACCATTCGCGCCGGCCCCAACCCGTCGGTCAGTCCGGGATGACGATTGTGCGGTAACCACTTCAGCCAATCCCACCCGACGCCGACGCCGACGATCGACATGTCCTCCGGCGCATAGCAGCACGCGAGCCGGCAAACGACGGCGCGCAGCATGCCCCGCACCTGCCGGCCGTCCCCGTCGACCGTGACCGCGTGACCGGGGCGCAGCCGCAGCACTGTCGGCGCCTCGATCGTGGCATGCAATTCGAGAAACCGTTGCATCGCCGTCACGGTGACCGGATCGCAGCGCCGTTCAGACGGAATCCGGGCGGCAACCAGACGGGTGCCGAGCGGCTGCCTCGCGACTCCAACCCGGACCCGGGCGCCTTCGGAGTCGCTCACCCGCCGCGCCCACAGCTGGGGATCAGCGCTCAACGTCCACAGACATTCGGGTTCCGGGAACTCCCGGATCAGCGACATGTATTGCGCACCGGCGACTTCGGTCACCTGACTGCTCATCTCGCTCAGGTACGCGAGGTACTCGTCACGGTCTGCATCGATCGACGCGCCGCGGCGCCGACCCCGACCGGCGATTGCGGTCACCACTGCCGAGGCCGACATCATCACCGGGAACAGCAGATAGGTCGGGTTACGAGCCACCGGCGAGCCGGCGACCGCTACACCGGCAGCCACTGCCATTGCAACGGCTGACAGCGCAACGGGCAGCAGCACGGCGAGCCGGCTCGGTTCCGTCTGCGGCACCTCGGGCGGTGCAGCGATTTCGATCACTCGGTCACCACTGTCACAGTTCGACGACGTTATGCCGCACAGATTTTCGTCGCAAGCCACCTGTGGACAAGGGGAAACTTGAGAGTCGAGGTCCGATTACCGTCCCGCTGATGGACCCAGTATCCACAACCAATATGCGCCGCGTCGCCGTCCACAGCGGCAGCGGCGACGTCGATTTAGCGTTGCCCGCCGACCTCCCAGTAACCGCACTGATCCCGGCCATCGTCGACCTGCTCGGCGGTCCGGACCCGGTGCCAGACCGCCACCTGCTCTGTACCTTGGGCGGACCACCGCTGTTAGGTGCGACGACCCTCGCGCAGAACGGCATCGAAGACGGCGCCACGCTCGTATTGCACCGCGAAGCGCCCCGGCCACCCAGCCGACCCCGCACGGACGAGGCCGAGACGGCACTGGCCGGGCTGGGCGATCCGGCTCAGCCGCGGGATACGTCCCACGTCACCGCCGCGCTCGGTGCGGTAACCGTGACCGCCGCCGGTGGGCTAGCGCTGATCCGAAACACGTTCAGCACCAATCAACCTGATCTGAATAGCGCTCTTACGACGGGCTTCGCAGCGGTCGCCGCGCTGTTCCTGGCCGCAGCGGTACAGCGGATCTACCGCCAGTCCACGGCCGCGCTGACCTTGAGCCTTATCGCCGCCATGTTCGCCGCGCTCACTGGGCTGGTCGCCGTTCCTGGCGCCCCCGGCGGTCCGCACGTGCTGCTCGCCGCCATGGCGGTTGCCGCCTCGGCCGTCGTGTCGATGCGCTTGATCTCCTGCGGGGTAACCGTATTGACCGCGCTGGCCTGCTGCGCGCTGATCGGCGCGGCGGCCGCGACGACCGCCGTGTTGACAGCGGCACCGCCCCACGTCGTCGGAGCGGTGACCGCGCTGTCATGTCTGGGTTTGATTGAGGTGGCACCCCGGCTCTCGATGCGGCTGGCCGGTCTGTCACCTGGACTCCCCGACGACAGGACAGTGGCAGACAACACAGCTCACGCCGATCGTTGGTTGACCAGTCTGCGGGCCGCTTTCGCGGTCGGCGCCGGCACGGCTGCCGTGGTCGCCGCGCTTACCAGCCGGCGGGCCATTCTCCTTGCCGCCCTGACGGCGGGACTGCTGCTACTGCACGCCCGGCTGGATCGCAGACGAAAGTTGGTGTTCGCCTATACCGGAATGGTCACTGCCGCAGTTGTTCTGGTGATCGCGGCCGGGCACTTGCCGCCCCGCGGACCGTGGATCGCCGCGGTGACGACGGCCTCGGCCGCAGCGGCTATGTACCTGGGCTTCATCGCACCCTCAATCTCGCTCTCGCCGGTCGCGCGGCGCGGCGTCGACGCTCTGGGGTGTGTGACGCTGGCCGCAGCCGCGCCGTTGGCTTGTTGGACCTGTGGCGCCTTCGGGGCAGTCCGCGGCCTGGACCTGTTGAGCGCGTGACGGCCCGCGCGGTGGCTCGCTTGCTGCTCGCGGCCGCGTTGATGGCGCCGTTCTCCACACCGTTGGCCCGTGCGGTCTCACCACCACCGGTCGACGAAAACTGGCTACCCGCAGCCGCATTACCGTCTCCGTCCGCGCCCACCGTGCAGCGAGAGGTGTGCGCGGCGGCAGCCGCGGACCCGGCCCTGACCGGTATGCCTGCCCAGGTCGCTGACATGGACCTGCCGCGGATCTGGCAGCTCAGCCGGGGCACCGGGCAACGTGTCGCGGTGATCGACACCGGTGTCCGGCGCCACCCCCGGTTATCGAGCTTGGTGGCCGGCGGTGACTACGTGTCGGTTGGTGACGGTACCCAGGACTGCGACGCACACGGCACGCTGGTGGCCGGGATAATCGCGGCGAGGGCTTCCGAAACCGACCAGCTCAGTGGCGTAGCGCCCGAGGCCACGGTGATCAGTATCCGGCAATCCAGCACCCGGTTCTCCCCCGTAGGCGACCGGTCCGGTCGGGGCCTCGGCGATGTTCAGACAATGGCGAAAGCAGTCCGTACCGCAGCGGATATGGGCGCGACGGTCATCAACATCTCGTCGGTGGCATGCGTCGCGTCCGCAGACACGCTCGACGACCGCGCCCTGGGCGCGGCGATCGCATACGCGGTCGACGTCAAGAACGCGGTGGTGGTGGCCGCCGCCGGCAATAGCGGCGGCGCATCGCAGTGCCCGCCGCAACCGGCCGCCGTCAGCCCCGCCTGGTACGACGACTACGTACTGACCGTCGGTTCGGTGAATCCTCAGGGCGTGCCGTCCTCTTTCACCCTGGCCGGGCCCTGGGTCGACGTTGCCGCGACCGGTGAGGGCGTGACCTCACTGAGCCCGATCAACGACGGGATCGTCAATAGCGTTGCCGGACAACCGCTGTCCGGCACCAGCTATGCCGCGCCCGTGGTGAGCGGCCTTGCCGCGCTGATCCGGGCGCGTTTTCCGGCATTGACCGCGCGTGGGGTGATGCAGCGCATCGAGACGACCGCCCACCATCCGCCGGCGGGTTGGGATCCGGCCGTCGGCAACGGCGTCATCGACGCGCTGGCCGCGATCAGCACCGGAACCGTCGGGCAGATCGGCACACCCGGCTCGAGGCCGGTGGACTTGCCCGCACCAACGACACGGCAGCCGTCCGACAAGCGGCCGCGCGACACCGCTTTTCGGGGCGCCGCCAGCTGTCTCGTGGTGCTGCTGGTGGCCGTAGCCTCAGTCACGCTCCGGCGACTACGGCGCCAGCGTGTCCCGGCCGACTGACGCCTTCGCCCTGCTCAGCTCCGGTCCGCATGGCAACGCCGCCAGCACCGCCCACGGTGCAGGCGCTGGCGTCGTCGGGAGACCGAGATCGTGGGCCGCCTCGTCGTCGGCAACGGCGAACCGCACTCCGCTCTCGGTTACGAGGAAGCGCGGCGCGCTGCGAGGGCTGGTGCCGGTCAGCGGCTGCGCCGACACAAACGCACTGCGGCCAGGCGGTAATTGGACGGCGTCCACGGCCGGCCCGCGGCCGTCGGCTTGCGCCAAGCTCGCGGGCTGCTCTCCGGCCCGCAGGGGCACAGCGCTGCCCGCCACCAGGGCGATACCGGCCGGACCCGATCGCGCCGGCGTCCAGACCGCGCACACCACCGCAGTCATGTCCAACACAGGCGCCCGCTCGGGGAACGCAGCGGTCGGCAATCCGTCGACGATCGGTGCGTTACGCAGCGCGTCGGGCGCTACCGTGACGGCGTTGACGCTGCCCTGCGCGTCGCCGAACCGGAGCAGGTCTGCGGCGACCTGCCCGATGCGCTGAACCCCGTCGGCCAGCACGACGTAGTGCTCCTCGCCCCCTGCGCGTGTGATCCGCAACACAGTGCCCACCGGAATCCCGGGCAGCCATGCTCGCGGCGGTCCGCCCGCCTGTCGAATTCGGGGAACGGCGATGGCCGGTACCTCGGGGACGGCGCTCAGCAAAGTCGGCGACACGATACGCGGAGTCTGCCCCGAGAGGTTCAGCGCGCGCACCACCGCGTGATCCGTCAAGTCGACCAACGCGCGGGAACCGCGGTAAAACAGGTAGGGCTGGGCCCCGGGATCGGTGGCGACCAGAAACGCGCGGTCAGCGCCCAAGGCGCCTTCAGACGTCCCCGCCGGTGGCCCGACAAGCACAGTTGTCCCCGCGTCACCCTCGCCGTCGCAAACCGTCCAGACCGACTCCGCCGCCGGCAGCGCCGGGCTGAGCTGCTGCGGTGCGCCCAGGATGCCGAGAGACGGGCCACGTTTGGCGCGCGCCAGGTCAGACTCCCGCACCGGTCGCGGATTGGCGTCCGTACCCGCGATCAGCCGCGCCGAGGCCAGGTTCGGCACCGGATGCCAGGTGTCGCCCACCCGCACGTACAAGGCGCCCGATACCTGGCCCATGGCAATCGGTGCGTCGGACAGTGCGAGTTGCGGTCGCAGGCGACCCATCAAGCCGGTTCCGGCCAGGGCCACCGCCGAAAGCACAGCACCAAGCACCAGCGCAATCCGCCGCGAGCGGTCGACCGCGCGATGATCGCCACCCAGCAACGCGCGCTCCAGGCGCCTCCTGCGGTATCGGTATGCGCTGACGTGCAGCCAGGTGGTGGTGTCCAGCCGCCCTGCACCCCCAATACGTTGCCCGAGTCGCCTCACGGTAGGCCGCTCACCGGCCCGCTGCGTGCACTTATCCACAGGCGCGGAGATGATGCTCCGCCGGCCGCCGTATAAAATTCCCCAGGTGCGTAAAGACCCCATCATCCGCCTAGCCGGTCGGGCCGGTGTGGGCGCCGCCGCTGTGGCGGCCACTGTTCTGCTGGTCAACCCGCTCGGCGCAACCCCGTCGGCGTCCGCCGACGACTGCCCGGATGCCGAGGTCGTCTTCGCCAGAGGGACCAACGAGCCGCCCGGCCTGGGCCGGGTGGGCGATGCGTTCGTCGACTCGCTGCGCCAGCAGGCGCCCGGAGTCAACATCGACACCTATGCGGTGAACTATGCGGCCAGCAAGTTGCAGCTACACGGCGGCGACGGTGCCAACGACACGATTTCGCACGTCAAGAAAATGGCGTCGTCCTGTCCGAACACCAAGATTGTCCTGGGTGGTTACTCACAGGGCGCCTCGGTGATGGACATCGTGGCCGGTGTGCCGATCGGCGGCATCAGCTTCGGCAGCTCGCTGCCGCCCGAATACGCCGGCAACATCGCGGCGGTCGTGACGTTCGGCGACATCGCCGATCGTGCCGGCGGGTCGCTTCCGACCAAGAGTGCGCTGCTGGGCGCCAAGGCCGTGGACTACTGCAACCCCACCGACCCGATCTGCCACGCCGGGGCCGGGAACGAGTGGACCGGCCACACCGAAGGCTACGTCCCGACCTACACCACGCAGGGCGCCGCCTTCGTGGCACCCAAGCTGATGAACGGCGTCCCGCACATGCCCGGCCAGCTGCCCCTTCCGCAGCTGCCGCTGGTACCTCCGGGCTCGGTGCCGCAGGTACCCGGCGCACCGGCCACCGCGCCGGTGGTGCAGGTGCGCTGACACGGGTCCGGTAGCCCCTACTATTTCGGTCCATGAGGCTGAACCCCTTGGGCTGCAAGCGACCCCGCATCGCCACACTCGCGGCCGCCGCACTCGCGGCCGCCGCGCTGTTGGTTGCCCCGCCGCTGGCGCCGCCGGCCCACGCGTCCTGCCCGGACGCCGAAGTGGTCTTCGCGCGCGGAACCGGTGAACCGCCGGGTCTGGGCCGGGTGGGCAATGCGCTGGTCGGATCGCTCCGACAGAAGACGGGCAAGAACATCGGCGCCTACGGGGTGAACTATCCGGCGAATAAGGACTTTCTCGCCGCCACCGACGGCGCCAACGATGCCAGCGACCACGTGCAGCAGATGGTCAACAACTGCCCGGGCACCAAGCTCATTCTGGGCGGATACTCTCAAGGCGCCGCGGTGATCGACATCGTCACCGCCGCACCGCTACCCGGCCTCGGCTTCACCCAGCCGCTGCCGTCCGATGCCGCCGAGCACGTCGCCGCGGTGGCCCTGTTCGGCAACCCCTCGGGACGAGCCGGCGGACTGATGAACGCACTGAGTTTCCAGTTCGACGGCAAGATCGTCGACCTGTGTAATGAGGGCGACCCGATCTGCTCGGACGGCAACCAGTGGAAGGCACACACCGGGTATGTGCCCGGCCTGACCAACCAGGCCGCAAGTTTCGTCGCCGGTAAACTCTAACGGGGCGAACGGATGTCGCGGGTGATCAGCGTACGGGCACCGAGTTCATCGTCGGGCGGATAGTCCACCGCAACCAGCGTCAGTCCCTGTGGCGGTGCGGCCGCGAAATCGCTGGATCGCTCTGTCGCGCCGAGTAATTGGCGGCACCACGACGGTGTGCGCCGGTGTTCGCCGACGGCCAGTAGCGCCCCCATCAGCGATCGCACCATCGACCAGCAAAACGCGTCGGCGCTGACGTGTGCCGTGATCAGGTCACCGTCGCGGGAGAAGTCCAGCCGCTGCAGTTCCCGGATTGTGGTGGCGCCTTCGCGACGACGGCAGAAGGCGGCGAAATCGTGTAGCCCCAACAATTCTCGAGCCGCGACGGTCATGGCGTCCACGTCCAACGGGCGCGGCCAGGCGGTGACGAACCGTGCCCGCTGTGGCACCACCCCGTACGGCGCGGTCGACAGCTGGTAGACGTAATGGCGGCGCAACGCCGAGAACCGTGCGTCGAAACCGGCCGGCGCCCGGGCGATGTCCAGCACCCGGACGTCGGCGGGCAGGAACCTGCCCAGCCGACGCACCAGCGAGAGGAACTCCGGATCCTCGCGACGGGTAGACCGCGAGTAGGCATTCGACACGGCATCGGCCGGCACATCGGCGTGCGCCACCTGCCCGGTGGCGTGCACACCCGTGTCGGTGCGGCCCGCCGCGCGCAGCCGCACCGGCGCGCGGAACACGGTCGTCAGTGCCTCATCGAGCACACCGGCGACCGTGCGCAAACCCGCTTGCGCCGCCCAACCCGCAAAATCCGTTCCGTCGTAAGCGATGTCGAACCGCAGACGGACGACTTCGCTAATTCTCGGGTGCCTCGTCAGCGGCCTCGTCGGCGGCTTCTGCGCTGGCCTCGTCGGTGCCCTCGGTGGCACCTTCGCTGGCTTCGGTGTCGCTCTCGACGCCCGCCTGCGGCGTCGCAGCCGCAGCCTCCGGAGTGGCTTCGGTGTCGGTCGCAGCCTCGTCGGCGGCCGAATCGTCCACCGCTTCCGGCTCAACGGCGGCCTGCGGTGCCGCGGCCGCCGCTTCGGGCGCCGCCTTCTTCGAGGCCTGCACCCGCCGCGCCCGGTCGGCTTCGGACGTCACCGTCTTCTCCCGCACCAGTTCGATGACGGCCATCGGAGCGTTGTCACCCTTGCGCGGCTCGACCTTGATGATGCGGGTGTAGCCGCCGTCGCGGTCGGAGAAGAAGGGCCCGATCTCCGCGAACAACGTGTGCACCACGTCCTTGTCCCGGATCTTCTTGAGCACCTCGCGGCGGTTGTGCAGCGTGCCCTTCTTGGCGTGGGTGATCAGCTTCTCCGCGTACGGCCGCAATGCCCTGGCCTTGGGCTCGGTGGTCTTGATCCGGCCGTGCTCGAACAACGAGGTAGCCAGGTTGGCCAAGATCGCCTTCTGGTGCGCAGACGACCCGCCGAGGCGGGGGCCCTTGGTGGGCTTGGGCATTGCGACTTCTCCTAAATGGGGCCGGTCCCCGTATCAGGTAGGACCGGGACGGATTTGCTTGGAGCTTAGAGCTGCTCGGTTTCGGCGTAGTCCTGGTCGTCGTACGCACTCTCGGTGGACCAGGTACCGGTGGCCACGTCGTAACCGGCGACCTCGGACGGGTCGAAGCTCGGCGGGCTGTCCTTGAGCGACAGACCCAGCTGGTGCAGCTTGACCTTGACCTCGTCGATGGACTTCTGACCGAAGTTGCGGATGTCGAGCAGGTCGGACTCGGTGCGCGAGACCAGTTCGCCGACGGTGTGCACGCCTTCGCGCTTGAGGCAGTTGTAGGACCGCACGGTCAGGTCCAGGTCGTCGATCGGCAGCGCGAACGACGCGATGTGGTCCGCCTCGGCCGGCGACGGCCCGATCTCGATGCCCTCGGCCTCGACGTTGAGTTCGCGTGCCAGGCCGAACAATTCGACCAGCGTCTTACCGGCCGAAGCCAGCGCGTCGCGCGGCGTGATCGAGCTCTTGGTCTCCACGTCCAGGATCAGCTTGTCGAAGTCGGTGCGCTGCTCGACACGGGTCGCGTCCACCTTGTAGGTGACCTTGAGCACCGGCGAGTAGATGGAATCGACTGGGATGCGGCCGATCTCGGCACCGGAGGCCCGGTTCTGCACGGCCGGGACATAACCGCGGCCACGCTCGACGACGAGCTCCACCTCGAGCTTGCCCTTGTCGTTCAGGGTCGCGATGTGCATGGACGGGTTGTGCACCGTGACACCGGCCGGCGGCACGATGTCGCCCGCGGTGACCTCACCCGGGCCCTGCTTGCGCAGGTACATGGTGACCGGCTCGTCCTCCTCAGAGGACACGACCAGACCCTTGAGGTTCAGGATGATGTCGGTGACGTCTTCCTTGACGCCGGGCACGGTGGTGAATTCGTGCAGCACGCCGTCGATGCGAATGCTGGTCACCGCCGCGCCGGGGATCGACGAGAGCAGCGTGCGACGCAGCGAATTGCCCAGGGTGTAGCCGAATCCGGGCTCCAGCGGTTCGATGACGAACTGGGACCGGTTGTCGTTGAGGATGTCCTCGGACAGGGTGGGCCGCTGAGAAATCAGCATGGTGTTTCTTCTTCTCCTTCTCGGCACCCGCTATTTGATGCCGTTAGGTGTCCGCCGCTGCGGTCGCAGCGCCGGAAGTCTGTTACTTCGAGTAGTACTCGACGATCAGCTGCTCGGTGAGCGGGACGTCGATCTGCGCACGGTCGGGCAGCTGGTGGATCAGGATGCGCTGCCGCTCCCCCACCACCTGCAGCCAGCTCGGGATCGGGCGGTCGCCCGCGGTCTCCCGCGCGATCTGGAACGGCACCGTGTTCAGCGACTTGTCGCGCACATCGATGATGTCGTACTGCGACACCCGGTAGCTCGGGACGTCGACGCGTACGCCGTTGACCGAGAAGTGGCCGTGGGTGACCAGCTGGCGGGCCATCCGTCGGGTACGCGCGAGACCCGCGCGGTACACCACGTTGTCCAGCCGGCTCTCCAGGATGCGCAGCAGCTCCTCACCGGTCTTGCCGGATTGGCGCGATGCCTCTTCGTAGTAGCGACGGAACTGCTTCTCCATCACGCCGTAGGTGAAGCGAGCCTTCTGCTTCTCCTGTAGCTGCTGACGGTATTCGCTCTCCTTGATCCGCGCCCGGCCGTGCTGGCCGGGCGGGTAGGGCCGCTTCTCGAAGGACTGGTCGCCGCCGACGAGGTCGGTGCCCAACCGGCGCGACTTGCGGGTGATGGGTCCGGTGTAACGAGCCATATCAGTTCAACCCTCCTAGACGCGCCGACGCTTGGGCGGGCGGACGCCGTTGTGCGGCTGCGGCGTGACGTCGGAAATCGCACCGACCTCCAGGCCGGCCGCCTGCAGCGAACGGATCGCGGTCTCGCGGCCCGAGCCCGGGCCCTTGACGAACACGTCGACCTTGCGCACCCCGTGCTCCTGAGCTTTGCGGGCGGCGTTCTCCGCGGCCAGCTGCGCGGCGAACGGCGTCGACTTCCGCGAGCCCTTGAAGCCGACGTGACCCGACGACGCCCAGGCGATGACGTTGCCCTGGGGGTCGGTGATCGTCACGATCGTGTTGTTGAAGGTGCTCTTGATGTGGGCGGCACCGTGCGGAACGTTCTTCTTTTCCCTGCGGCGGGTCTTCTGCCCCTTCTTGGGACCGCCGGCGGATGCTTTCTTCGGTGGCATCGGTTACCTGGCCTTCTTCTTGCCTGCGATGGTGCGCTTGGGGCCTTTGCGGGTCCGCGCGTTGGTCTTGGTCCGCTGGCCGCGCACCGGCAGTCCGCGGCGGTGCCGCAGGCCCTGGTAGCAGCCGATCTCGATCTTGCGACGAATGTCGGCCTGCACCTCACGACGCAGGTCACCCTCGACCTTCAGGTTCGCTTCGATGTAGTCGCGCAAGTGGGTGAGCTGGTCATCGGTCAGATCCTTGGTGCGCAGATCCTTGTCGATGCCGGTGGCCGCCAGAATCTCGTTCGAGCGGGTACGGCCGATGCCGAAGATATAGGTCAGCGCGATCTCCATCCGCTTGTCACGCGGGAGATCGACGCCTACTAGTCGAGCCATAGGTGGCGTTTCCTCTTTCTCAGCGGAGGTCTTTTCCCAGTCCGTTCCTCACCTGTTGGCGAGGGCCCGGCCTCCGTCCGGGCGTAGGTGAGCGGCGTATCCGCTCACTGGTACTGGGAGGTCTGCATTCAGTTGTGTGCGGGCGCCCAAAGAGGACTAGCCCTGACCTAACCCTGCCGCTGCTTGTGGCGCGGGTCGGAGCAGATCACCATGACCCGTCCGTGCCGACGGATCACCCTGCACTTGTCACAGATCGGCTTGACGCTCGGGTTCACCTTCACGGCAGTCTCGGTCCTGTTCTCTGGTCTTGGGGGTGGTTCGTTACTTGTACCGGTACACAATGCGGCCCCGGGACAGGTCGTAGGGAGACAACTCCACTACCACGCGGTCCTCGGGCAGGATGCGGATGTAGTGCTGCCGCATCTTGCCGCTGATGTGGGCGAGCACCTTATGGCCGTTCTCCAGCTCAATGCGAAACATCGCATTGGGCAGGGGCTCGACCACGCGGCCCTCGACCTCGATGGCACCGTCCTTCTTGGCCATTACTTTTCGGCGATCCTCTACCTTGTTGTCCGTGCTCCTGGTTGGGCGCAGCATTCGTCCGGACTACAAACCGTGGGCCGGTGATGGAAATTCCGATTAGAAATTTCAGACAGGGCACGCGAAGAGCCGGCACGGACGCCGCACCGTTGGTCCACGATACCCGCACCGTCGCTCCGGACGCAAAATCGCCCGGTTCGCTCTGCGCGGAATAGCGCCGCCCGGCCTGCCGGTTAGACCAACCATGACCGATTCCCAGGCAGGTTCAGCCCCCAGCAAGCCCGATCTAGGCCGGTTCGGATCGTTCGGCCGCGGCGTCACTCCCCAGCAGGCCAAGGAGATCGAAGCCTTGGGTTACGGGGCGGTCTGGGTGGGCGGCTCACCGCCCGCCGAGCTGGACTGGGTCGAACCGATCCTGGCGGCGACGACCACCTTGCAGGTGGCCACCGGCATCGTCAACATCTGGACCGCGGCGGCTGGTCCGGTCGCCGAATCGTTCCACCGGATCGACCGGGCCTACCCCGGGCGCTTCCTGCTCGGAATCGGCGTGGGCCATCCCGAGGCGCACGCCCAGTACCGCAAGCCCTACGACGCGCTGGTGGAGTACCTCGACCAGCTTGACCAGCACGGCGTGCCGGCCAACCGCCGGGTGGTGGCGGCGTTGGGCCCGCGGGTCCTCAAACTCTCCGCGCAGCGCGCGGCCGGGGCCCACCCGTACCTGACCACGCCGGAACACACGGCGCAGGCCCGGGAATTGATCGGGCCGTCGGCGTTTCTGGCTCCCGAGCACAAGGTGGTGCTGACCACCGACGCCGAGAAAGCCCGTGCCGTGGGCCGCAAGGCCCTCGACATCTATCTCAACCTCGCCAACTACCTCAACAGCTGGAAGCGGCTGGGCTTCACCGACGAGGACGTCGCCAAACCGGGCAGCGACCGACTTGTGGACGCGGTCGTCGCCTACGGAACCACCGACGCCATCGCCGCGCGGCTGCGCGAGCACCTCGACGCGGGGGCCGACCACGTCCCGGTGCAGGTGCTGACCCGCAACGAGGATCTGGTGCCGGCATTGGCCGAACTGGCCAAGGCGCTAGGTCTGTGAAAGACGGGTATAGGTGGGCAAGTGACTGACGCAGTTTCACTCAAACCCGACCTGGGACGGTTCGGCGTCTGGCTGGGCAGCCGGTCGATCGCGCCGGAGTTGGCCGAGGAAATCGAATCCCTCGGTTATGGCGCCGCCTGGATCGGCGCGTCGCCCGACGCCGACTTGGCGTGGGTCGAACCCGCGCTGGCACAGACCGACCGGCTGCAGCTGGCCACCGGGATCGTGAACATCTGGGCGGCACCGGCCAAGGCCGCCGCCGCCTCGTTTCACCGCATCGAAACCGCCCATCCGGGCCGGTTCGTCCTCGGGGTCGGCGTGGGCCATCCCGAGCACACGCAGCAGTACCAGAAGCCGTACGACGCGCTGGTGTCCTACCTCGACGTCCTCGACAACGCGATGGTGCCGAACAGCCGCCGGGTGCTGGCCGCGCTCGGACCGCGGGTGCTGCGCCTGGCAGCTCAACGCAGCGCGGGCGCCCACCCGTACCTGACCACACCCGAGCACACCGGCCGGGCGCGTCAGCTGGTGGGAAACACCGTCTTCTTAGCGCCCGAACACAAGGTCGTGCTCACCACCGACGCCGAGGAGGCCCGGGCGATCGGACGCAAGTTCGTCGACTTCTACCTGGGCCTGAGCAACTACGTGAACAACTGGCTTCGACTGGGCTTCACCGACGAGGACGTGCGAAAGCCTGGCAGCGACCGGCTGATCGACGCCCTGGTCGCCTACGGCACTCCGGACGCGATCGCGCGACGCCTGCACGAACACTTGGACGCCGGTGCCGACCATGTCGCCATCCAGGTACTGGGCGCCGCGCAGCCCGAGCAGCTCACCTCGGTACTCGGCGAACTGGCAGGATCGCTGGACCTCACCCGTTAGGGTTGCCCCCATGCGGCTGCTAGTCACCGGCGGGGCGGGTTTCATCGGCGCGAATTTCGTGCACAGCGCGGTGCGCGAATATCCCGAGGACGCGGTGACCGTCATCGACGCCATGACCTATGCGGGCCGGCGGGAGTCGCTGGCCGACGTTGCAGACGCCATCCGGCTGGTCGAAGGCGACATATGCGACGCCGACCTGGTGAACCGGTTGGTCGCGGAGTGCGACGCCGTCGTACATTTCGCCGCCGAGTCCCACGTCGACAACGCACTCGACGACCCGGAACCGTTCCTGCACACCAACGTGGTCGGCACGTTCACCATCTTGGAAGCGGTACGGCGACACGGTGTGCGGCTGCACCACATCTCCACCGACGAGGTCTACGGGGATTTGGAGCTCGATGACCCACAGCGGTTCACCGAGTCCACGCCGTACAACCCATCGAGTCCGTACTCGGCGACCAAGGCGGGCAGCGACATGCTGGTCCGGGCGTGGGTGCGTTCCTACGGCGTGCAAGCGACGCTGTCCAACTGTTCCAACAACTACGGGCCGTATCAGCACATCGAGAAGTTCATCCCGCGCCAGATCACCAACGTGCTCACCGGCCGCCGGCCCAAGCTGTACGGCAGTGGCCACAACGTCCGCGACTGGATCCACGTGGAAGATCACAACAGCGCGGTGCGGCGAATCCTGGAAAAGGGCGAGATCGGCAAGACCTACCTGATCAGTTCCGAGGGCGAACGCGACAACCTGAGTGTGCTACGCACACTGCTGCGGTTGATGGGGCGCGAACCCGATGACTTCGATCACGTCACCGACCGCGTCGGTCACGATCTGCGCTACGCGATCGACCCGTCCCTGCTCTACCGCGAATTGGGTTGGGCGCCAAAGCACACCAATTTCGAAGACGGGGCTGCGGGCGACCATCGACTGGTATCGGGAGAACGAATCATGGTGGCGCCCATTGAAGGACGCCGCCGAAGCGCGCTACGAGGAACGCGGTCAGTGACATGAAAGTACGCGAACTCAAGATTCCTGGCGCCTGGGAGATCACCCCGACCATTCATGGCGACTCGCGCGGCGTCTTCTTCGAATGGTTCACAGACCGCGGGTTCAGTGGTTTCGCCGGTCACCGGTTCGACTTGCGTCAGGCGAACTGCTCGACGTCCTCGGCGGGTGTGTTGCGCGGGCTGCACTTCGCCCAGGTGCCGCCGAGCCAAGCCAAGTATGTCTCCTGCCTGTTCGGCTCGGTGTTCGACGTGGTGGTCGATATTCGGGTTGGCTCACCGACATTCGGGCAGTGGGACGCGGTCCTGCTCGACGATAAGGATCGCCGGACCATTTACGTATCCGAAGGCCTTGGGCACGCTTTCCTTGCGCTGCAGGATAATTCGACCGTGATGTACCTCTGTTCGGCGGAGTACAACCCGCAGCGCGAACACACCATCGCCGCCACGGACCCGGACCTGGCCATCGACTGGCCGCTGGTCAACGGCGTCGCACCCACCTTGTCCGATCGCGATGCCGCCGCCCCCAGCTTCGCAGAGGTCCAGGAGTCCGGCCTGCTGCCCACCTGGGAGGAGACGCGGCAGTTCATCGCCGAGCTCCGCGGGAATTAAATAGACATCTGTACGACAGTTCCTTGACCGTAGATACTGCAAGGCACGTCCGCTACGCAGCGGAGTGAAAAACCTCGGGCAAGGAGAATTCGGTGAAGCGTGATCTGTTGATTGCCGTTGGTGCGGCGACTCTGGTGGCCGGTATGGCCGGGTGTTCTAATGACGAAAAATCCTCGGCCCCTTCGTCGTCCGGCGCGGCGTCCGCCAGCGCGGCCGTCAGTTCCAGCCCTGCGCCGGCGAGCGCCACCCCGGCGGCCGCCGGCGAGACCCGCGTTATCATCGGCGGCCAGCCGCAGAATGTCAGCGGGCCGGTGGTGTGCGACACCAACCAGGGCAGGTTCTCCATCGCGATCGGTGACATGATGACGGGTGTCATCGTCGGGCTCGAGCAGGACGCATCGGCGGTACACAGCGCCGGTCTGGGCACCGTCGACGGTGTGGTGCTCAGCTTCACCGAGGGCGCTCCCGGAAACAGCGCCAAGGCAACCAAGAATGGCAAGGGCTATCAGATCACCGGCACAGCCACCGGTGTCGACAACGCCGGACAACAGGTCAGCAAGACCTTCGAAGTCGACGCGACCTGCCCGTAGCCACGCGAGTTGCCGTCGAAATCACTATTTTTGGTGAATCGACTAGCTACCATCCGATGGTTGCCGGTCGGGCCGCGACCGGATGATCACGACGGGGTGGGCCGATGTCTTTCGTGACCGTGGTGCCGGCGTCGGTGGCGGACGCGGCGACGAGCCTGGAAAACTTGGGCGCGACGATCCGTTCCGCGCACACGGCTGCGGCCGCTCCCACGACCGCCATCGCAGCAGCCGCCGCCGATGAGGTGTCGGCGGCGATCGCGGCACTGTTCGCCCAGCAGGGGACGGTCTATCAGGCGCTGAGCACCCAGGCTGCGGCGTTTCACAGCCAACTGGTGGAAGCGCTCAACGCGGGTGTGCGTGCCTACGCAGCGGCCGAGGCGGCCAACGCGAGCCCGCTGCAAACCCTTGAGGAAGAGGTACTGGCGCTTATCAATGCGCCGACCAACACGCTGCTGGGGCGGCCGCTGATCGGCGACGGCGCCGACGGCATCACCACCGCGACCGGCATCGGAACGGGTGGCGGCGCGGGCGGCATCCTGTGGGGTAACGGCGGTCGTGGCGGCGCCAGCGTCACCGACGGGGTGGTGGGCGGCGCCGGCGGCCCGGCCGGATTGATCGGCAGCGGCGGCACGGGCGGGATGGGTGGGCTCGGCGCGGCCGGCGGGACCGGCGGCACCGGCGGATTGTTGTGGGGCAACGGCGGAACCGGCGGACTCGGCGGCTGGACCGGCACAGGTGGCGCCGGCGGCAATGCACTGTTCTTCGGTGACGGCGGGGCCGGCGGCCAGGGCGGGACGTTCATGTACAACCCCGTCGGCACCGTTCTTCCGGGCGGAACCGGCGGGACCGGGGGCATTGGTGGCCTGCTGTGGGGCAACGGCGGTGCCGGCGGCACCGGCGGGCCCTACGGAATGGGTGGCACCGGCGGCAGCGCGCAATGGTTCGGCGACGGCGGCACCGGCGGCACGGGTGGCGCCTTCGCCAACGGCGGACTGGGCGGCAACGGCGGACACCTGATCGGCAACGGCGGCGGCGGCGGCACCGGCGGCGTCATCTCCGGTCTCGGCGGCTCTGGTGGCATCGGTGGCCAGTTGCTGGGGCAAGCCGGGTCCACCGGCGCCAACGGCGGACCGGCCGCCGTCCAGTTGACGATGCACGCCACCCGCCCGACGCTGCAGGTCTCCGTCGACGGCGGACCGTTTGTGCAGGCAACCGTCGACACCGGCTCCAACGCCCTGCTGTTCGCCCCACAGGACGTCGATCTGGCGGCCCTGGGCTCCCCAATCCAAAGTGGCCTCACCTACAACTTCGGCAGCCCCGGAGACTCAACAGTGGTTACCTACAACGTCTACAGGGCGGCGCTCAACTTCGGAAACGGAATCATGACCCAGCCGACGACCGTCGGCGTCATCACCTCCGAGGTCTACAACGGCACGCCGGTACGGCCGGAAAGCCTGATCGGGGTCGGGACCAACGTGAACGACCCGACCTTCTCCACCGTTGCCGTGCAGCAGCTGCCCGGCGTATTGGCCAACGGCATCCTGGTCAACCAGCCCGGACATTACTTCCAGTTCGGCAACAACCCATTTCCCGAGGTTGCCCATGTCACCGGATCACCCTTCACCAACGGGCTGCGGATCATGGTCAACAACACCGTTGTGCAACCGGTGAGCATCAGCGTCGTCGATACCGGCGGTGTCAACGGCGCGATTCCCAGCAACCTGCTGCCCGCAGACCTGCAGAACATTCCGCCGGGCCAGCCACTTCCGGCTGGAACGAGAATCACTGTCCTGGTGGGCGATACCGTCATCTACAACCAGATAGCGGGCGGGGGCATCAATGCCACGCGGGCGACGGTCTCCACGATGGCGGGCGGATTCTTCAATACCGGGAACTACCCCTACACGCTGATGCCGATTTACCACTCCTACCTGCCGGCCGGCATCGGGACAGTCGTCTTCGACTCGTTGCCGACATAATTCTTGTTTGACCTGCGAGAAAGCCCGTTTCTTGCAGCGCTGCGCCGGAGTTACTAGGATATCCAAGTATCCCTAAAACCCTTCCTCACTTCTCCGGGACAACCATGACCACGCAGATTTCGCATTTCATCGATGGGCAGCGCACCGCCGGCCAGTCCACCCGCACCGCCGACGTCCTCAATCCCAGCACCGGCGAGGTGCAGGCAGCCGTCCCGATGGCCGGCCAGCCCGACATCGACGCCGCGGTGGCATCCGCAGCGCGGGCCCAAAAGGACTGGGCAGCATGGAATCCACAGCGCCGTGCCCGGGTGCTGATGCGGTTCGTCGACCTGGTCAACAAGAACATCGACGAGCTGGCCGAGCTACTGTCCCTCGAGCACGGCAAGACAGTGGCCGACTCCCGCGGTGACGTCCAGCGCGGCATCGAGGTGATCGAGTTCTGCATCGGCATTCCGCATCTGCTCAAGGGCGACTACACCGAGGGTGCCGGTCCCGGCATCGACGTCTACTCGCTGCGCCAGCCGTTGGGCGTGGTGGCGGGCATCACCCCGTTCAACTTTCCCGCGATGATCCCGCTGTGGAAGGCCGGCCCCGCTCTCGCGTGCGGAAACGCATTCATTCTCAAGCCAAGTGAGCGGGACCCGTCGGTTCCGGTGCGGTTGGCGGAGCTGTTCACCGAGGCCGGCTTGCCACCCGGGGTTTTCCAGGTCGTGCACGGCGACAAGGAAGCCGTCGACGCGATCCTGCACCACCCCGACATCCAGGCGGTGGGTTTCGTCGGTAGCTCGGACATCGCGCAGTACATCTACTCCACCTCGGCGGCTACCGGCAAGCGGTCGCAATGTTTCGGGGGTGCCAAGAACCACATGATCGTGATGCCCGACGCCGACCTCGACCAGGCCGTCGACGCCCTTATCGGCGCCGGCTACGGCAGTGCCGGTGAACGTTGCATGGCGATCAGCGTCGCCGTCCCGGTCGGCGAGCAGACCGCGGATCGGTTGCGCGCCAGGCTGATTGAGCGGATCAACGGCTTGCGTGTCGGTCACAGCCTGGACCCCAAGGCCGACTACGGCCCGCTGGTCACCGAGGCGGCGCTGACCCGGGTCCGTGACTACATCGCCCAGGGCGTGGACGCCGGAGCGGAGCTCGTCATCGACGGGCGCGAGCGCGCCAGCGACGACCTGACCTTCGGCGACGCCAACCTCGAGGGTGGATTCTTCATCGGTCCCACGCTGTTCGACCACGTGACCCCCGAGATGTCGATCTACACCGACGAGATCTTCGGCCCGGTGCTGTGCATCGTGCGCGCCCATGACTATGAAGAGGCCCTGCGCCTGCCGTCCGAGCACGAATACGGTAACGGTGTAGCGGTTTTCACTCGCGATGGCGACACCGCCCGCGACTTCGTCTCCCGGGTGCAGGTGGGGATGGTCGGCGTCAACGTCCCGATTCCGGTTCCGGTGGCCTACCACACCTTTGGCGGCTGGAAGCGCTCCGGTTTCGGCGACCTCAACCAGCACGGCCCAGCCTCGATCCAGTTCTACACCAAGGTCAAGACCGTCACCTCGCGCTGGCCATCCGGCATCAAAGACGGTGCCGAATTCGTCATCCCCACAATGAATTAGAAAAGCAATGTTCACTCTCAACGACGACGAACGGGTCATCACCGAGACGGCCGCAGCGTTCGCCGAGAAGCGCATCGCCCCGTACGCCCTGGAATGGGATGCCACCAAACACTTCCCGACCGACGTGCTGCGTGAGGCCGCCGAACTCGGGATGGCCGCGATCTACTGCCGCGACGACGTGGGCGGGAGCGGGCTACGCCGCCTGGACGGGGTGCGCATTTTCGAGCAGCTGGCCACCGCCGACCCCGTCACGGCCGCATTCTTATCGATCCACAACATGTGTGCCTGGATGATCGACCGCTTTGGCACCGACGAACAGCGCAAGGCGTGGGTGCCGCGGCTGGCTTCCATGGATGTCATCGCCAGCTACTGCCTGACCGAGCCGGGTGCCGGCTCCGACGCCAGTGCGCTGAGTACCCGCGCGGTCAAGCAAGGTTCCGACTACGTCCTCGACGGCGTGAAGCAGTTCATCTCCGGCGCGGGCGCCTCCGATGTCTATGTCGTCATGGCCCGCACCGGAAGTGAGGGCCCGCGCGGCATCTCGGCGTTCATCGTCGAGAAGGGCACTGCTGGACTGAGTTTCGGCGCGCTTGAGGAGAAGATGGGCTGGCATGCCCAACCGACGGCACAAGTCGTGCTCGACGGCGTGCGGGTACCGGCGGACGCCATGCTGGGCGGCTCGGACGGTGAAGGCACCGGTTTCGGCATCGCAATGAACGGGCTGAACGGCGGCCGGCTCAATATCGCGGCGTGCTCGCTCGGCGGGGCGCAGGCCGCCTTTGACAAGGCGGGCGCCTACGTGCGGGAGCGCCAGGCGTTCGGCTCTGCCCTGCTCGATGAACCCACGGTGCGCTTCACGCTGGCCGACATGGCCACCGGGTTGGAGACCTCGCGAATGATGCTGTGGCGAGCGGCAAATGCCCTCGACGAGGATGCCGCCGACAAGGTCGAGCTGTGCGCGATGGCCAAGCGCTATGTCACCGACACCTGTTTCGAGGTCGCCGACAAGGCGCTGCAACTGCACGGTGGCTACGGCTACCTGCGCGAGTATGGTCTGGAGAAGATCGTGCGCGATCTGCGGGTGCATCGAATCCTGGAAGGGACCAACGAGATCATGCGAGTGGTCATCGGCCGGGCCGAAGCCACCCGGTTTCGAGCCAGCGCATAGAAGGGCGGGCGAGAGTTGTCGCTGAAGGTCGCTTTCCTGGGACTCGGCCACATGGGCGGACCGATGTCGGCGAATCTGCTTGCGGCGGGCCATGTCGTACGTGGCTACGACCCGGTGCCGGCCGCCGCGGACACCGCCGCCGAGCGCGGCGCGGCGGTGTTCGCCAGCGCCCCGGAAGCGGTGGCCGAGGCCGACGTCGTGATTACCATGCTGCCCAACGGCGAAGTCGTCAAACGCTGTTACGCCGACGTGCTGCCGGTCGCGCAATCCGGTGCGTTGTTCATCGACAGCTCCACCATCTCGGTGGACGACGCGCGCGAGGTGCACGCGCTGGCAGAAGGACATGGCATGGCGCAACTCGACGCTCCCGTTTCCGGCGGAGTGAAGGGAGCGGTGGCCGGGACGTTGGCGTTCATGGTCGGCGGCGACGAAGCGGCACTCGAGCGCGCGCGGCCGGTGCTGGAGCCCATGGCGGGCAAGATCATTCACTGCGGCGCGGCCGGTGCCGGCCAGGCCGCCAAGGTCTGCAACAACATGGTGCTCGCCGTGCAGCAGATCGCCATCGGCGAGGCCTTTGTGCTGGCCGAGAGGCTCGGCCTGTCGGCGCAGTCCCTCTTCGACGTCATCACCGGCGCAACCGGCAACTGCTGGGCAGTGCACACCAATTGTCCTGTGCCCGGCCCGGTTCCGGCGTCACCGGCCAATAACGACTTCCAGCCAGGCTTCGCGACCGCGCTGATGAACAAGGACCTGGGCTTGGCGATGGACGCGGTCGCGTCCACTGGTTCGATCGCACCACTGGGCACCCATGCCGCCGAGATCTATGCCAAATTCGCCGCAGACCACGGTGATAAGGACTTCAGCGCGATCATCGAAACGCTGCGCGGGCCCTGAGGGCCACGCGTACCGCCTGTCCTGATGCCGAGCGTCACGCCAGCGTGGCTGTCGACTGCGAGCGTCACTCTGGCGTGACGCTCGGCGGGAGGGTGCGCTCGGCGGACGGTCTAGAAATCCCCCGCATGGCGTCGCAGCGTCTCGATCGACGACACCAGCGCCTGTGACTCGTCGGGCCCCATCCCGATATCGGCGAAGACCTGTTCGTTCAGCGTGACCGTCGCGTCCTCCACCGTCGAGCGGCCCAGCTCGGTGATCTGCACCAACGTGGTCCGGCCGTCGGTGGGATGCGGCACCCGCTGCACCAGGCCGTCGGCCTCGAGCCGGCGGATCGCATGGGTGACGCTGGTGACATGCACCTGCAGCCGGTCCGAGGCCTTGGTGATCGGCAGCGCACCGGTACGGCTGAAAGCCAGCAGCCGCAACAACTCGTACCGGGAGAAGCTCAAATCGTAGGGCCGCAAAGCATTTTCGACGCGCGCCAGCAGAATCTGGTGGGCACGCATCACCGATGTCACCGCGACCATGCCCTGCGAGACGTCGCCCCAGCCGGCGCGCTCCCAGTTGTCCCGCGCGGCAGCGATCGGATCGCGCTTGGCGGAATCGGTCACGCACCTATTAAAGCGAACGTTCCAGCAGCACCTTGCCACTGTCAGCGGCAACCACCTGGACCGACGCGATCTGCTCGACCGGGGTGGCGATGCTGCCGGCCAGTTTCGCCGTGTGGCCCGGTGCGGCCACCCAGGTAGCCAGCCGGGTTTGGCTGCCGTCACGCCCCACCACCACCATGGCCAGGGTGTCGTGATGCGCGTCCGGTGGGGCCAGGCAGAAGCACTGCAGGTTGATGAACGTTCCCCAGTGCTGACTGCTGACTGAGACCGTCGACGTCAGCAGTTGGGTGCCCACCTGAGCCATCGGTTGCGCCGTGGCGGTTCCCGGATGCGAATGCAGCGACACATCGCCATTAATGCCCACCAGCACACCGATACCCAGCACCACGGCCGCAGCGGCAGCGGCCACCCATGTCGTCACCCGCGCGCGGCGCCGACGCCAGCGCACCGTCTGCAACAACGACGGCAGCAGGCGCGGCGAGATCTCCGGCCCACGGCCGGACTCGTCTATCGCGGCGACGTCCTCCCGGCTCAATTGCGAGAGCAGGGCCGGAACGCCGCTCAGTTCGGCGACCGCCGCTCGGCACGACGGGCACTCCGCCAGATGTGCCTCGAATTCACGCCGCTCGAGGGCCGACAGCGAACCCAGCACGTACGCGGCATCCCAGGTCGCGTAGTGGTGCGTACTCACGTCATTCATGTCCTGTCACCTCGTGACTCCAAGTTCTTGCAGGGTCAGGCGCAGCGCCCGCACTGCGTAGTGCAGACGCGACTTCACGGTCCCCTCTGCGATCCCCAAGTCGTTTGCTATTTGTGTGGTGGTCCAGCCACGGTAGTAGGACCGCTCGATCACGGCGCGATGTTCGGCCGAAAGTTGCGTCATCGCATCGGCGATCAGCAGCCGGTCCAAGGCCGCGTTCACTTCGTCCGGGCTGGAGTGCTCCGGAACGTTGGCGTCGTCGATCGATCCGGCGGTGTTGCGATACCGCGCGCTGCGCCGATCGTCGATGATCAGGTTGCGCGCCACGGTGAACAACCATGCTCGCGCCGACCGCTCGGTGTCGCTGACGACCTCCGGATGCTGCCAGGCCCGCACCAGCGTCTCTTGCACGACATCCTCGGCGTGACTGGCGTCACCTCCGGTCAGCCGCAACGCATAGCGCCACAGAACCGCGGCATGCTCGTCGTAGAGCGCCCTCATCAGGGCGGCTTCAGCCGCCTCGGTGTCACCCAAACGAGCCACCCGATCACCTCCTGCCCTACCAACACGAGGCGAGTAGTTGGGTGGTTCAAACGGTCAGGATGCGCGGACCGTCCTCGGTTACCGCAACCGTATGCTCCCAATGCGCGGCGCGCGACCCATCGGCCGTGGTCACGGTCCATTCGTCGTCCAGAACGACGGTCTTGCCCGTCCCCAGCGTCAGCATCGGTTCGATGGCCAGCACCGACCCGGCGGCCAGCAGCGGGCCCCGCCCCGGCGAACCCTCGTTGGGCAGGAATGGGTCCATGTGCATCTGCCGCCCGATGCCATGCCCGCCGTACCCCTCGACAATGCCGAACGCGCGGTCGTAGCGAACTGCCACGGCCCGCGTGCCCATTTCGATGGCGTGGGCGACGTCGGTCAAGCGGTTACCGATGATCATTGCCGCGATTCCGGCTTCGAGCGACTCCCTGGTCGCCGCGGAAAGTGCCGCATCGGCCGCGATGAGATCACCGATCCCAAACGTGACGGCCGCGTCACCGTGCCACCCGTCCAGCACCGCGCCGCAGTCGATGGACACCAGGTCACCCGGCACCAGAACCTCGGCGGCCGACGGAATGCCATGCACCACACGGTCATTCACCGAACTACAGATCGATGCCGGGTAGCCGTGGTAGCCCAGGAACGACGGGGTCGCGCCGGCTTCGCGGATCACCGACTCCGCGATTTCGTCGAGGGCCAGCGTGGACACCCCAGCGACCGCCGCGGTTCGTACGGCTTGCAGGGCGGCGGCGACGACGGCACCCGCCGCGGCCATTGCATCCAGCTCTCCGGCAGTGCGCTGCGGCACGACTCTGCGGCTCCGCAGCCGTGCCAAAGCACCCACGGTTACTTGCCCAGAGCTTGCAATGCGCGGGCGAACACCTCATCCATGGTGCCGACGGCGTCCACGGTCTTGAGCTCGTCGCGGTAGTAGTCCAGCAACGGCGCGGTCTCGTCCCGGTAAACCTTCATCCGATTGTGGATGACCTCTTCGGTGTCGTCGGCACGGCCACGACCCTTAAGCCGCTCCAGCAACTCCTCCTCAGATACCCGGAACTCCACCACGGCGTCGATGTCGGTGCCACGGCGCTGCAGCATGTCGTGCAGCGCCTTGGCCTGCTCCACCGAGCGGGGGTAGCCGTCCAGGATGAACCCGTTTGCCGCGTCCGGCTCGTTGAGGCGGTCGTCGACGAGCTCGTTGGTCAGCTCGGACGGCACCAGGTCGCCGGCATCCAGATACCGCTTTGCTTCGATTCCGAGCTTGGTGCCCTGCTGGATATTGCTGCGGAACAGATCGCCGGTGGAGATCTGCGGGATCCCCAGTTTCTCGGCCAGCTTCTGGGCCTGCGTGCCCTTGCCCGCCCCCGGCGGCCCAAGCAATACCACTCTCACTTGAGGAACCCTTCATAGTTGCGCTGCATGAGCTGACTTTCGATCTGTTTGACCGTATCCAACCCGACGCCGATCATGATCAAAACCGCGGTACCCCCGAAGGGTAGATTCTGAATGCCGCCGCTGTTGCCCATCTGCAAGAAGACATTCGGCAGCACCGAAATGACACCGAGGTAGATCGACCCGGGCAGGGTGATTCGGCTCAGTACATGGCGCAGGTAATCGGCGGTGGGACGACCCGGGCGAATTCCGGGGATAAAACCGCCGAACTTCTTCATTTCGTCGGCACGCTCGTCGGGATTGAACGTGATCGACACGTAGAAGTACGTGAAAAAGATGATGAGCCCGAAATAGATCGCGATGTACACCGGATTGCTCGGGTCCGAAAGGTAACTGCCGACGAATTTGTCCCACCAGCTGTGGCCGCCACCGCCGCTGCCGCTTCGAACAAGCTGGGTGATCAGGTTCGGAATGTAGATCAGCGAGGACGCGAAAATGACCGGGATGACGCCGGCCTGGTTGACCTTGAGCGGCAGATACGTCGACGTGCCGCCATACATCCGCCGGCCGACCATGCGCTTGGCGTACTGCACCGGGATTCGACGCTGTCCCTGCTCGACGAACACGACACCGACGATGATCACCAGCGCGGCCGCGCACACCGCGGCAAAAATCATGCCCCCACGGCTCTGCAGGATCTGATTGCCCTCGGCGGGAATGCGGGCGGCGATACCGACGAAGATCAGCAGGGACATGCCATTGCCGATGCCGCGTTCGGTGATCAGCTCACCCATCCACATCACCAGGGCGGCGCCGGCGGTCATCACCAGCACGATGACAATCTCGGAGAAGATGGTCTGGTTCGACAAGATGTCCAGCGAGCAGCCCTGCAGCAGCCCACCGTTGGCGGCCAGCGCGACGATGCTGGTGGCCTGCAAAACCGCCAATGCGATCGCCAGATAACGCGTGTACTGCGTCATCTTGGCCTGACCAGCCTGACCTTCTTTACGTAGCTCTTCGAAGCGGGGAATCACCACGGTGAGCAGCTGCACGATGATGCTCGCCGTGATGTAGGGCATCACGCCCACTGCGAACACCGTGAGCTTGAGCAGGGCGCCACCCGAGAACAGGTTGATCAGCGAGTAGATCTGCCCGGCCTGGCCGCCGCTGGCCTCCTTGATGCACTGCTGCACGTTCGGGAAATTGACACCGGGCGACGGCAGCGAGGCCCCCACGCGGTAGAGCACGACGATGCCCAGTGTGAAAAGGATCTTCCGTCTCAGGTCCACTGTTCGCAGCGATGAGATGAAAGCCGAAAGCACTCTTCCTCCTGCGCAGCCGAACTCTGGTCGCGGCATGCCAACCGGTTCGGCCGGCTGGGTCCATTTTCTGATCAGTCCTGGGTTCATCCCGCGTCACGTGCCCAACACCCAGCAGGCCAGGACGTACGCCGTCGCGCGTCAAACCGTGTACGAGACTAACAGCTGGTACGCACCGGCCCTGCCAGGGTGGGCGTACAGTCTTGATAGCTCGTTATATTTGCTAAATAACAGAACTGGTTTCCGGGAGCATATCGATGACCCAGACAGGCAGCGCGCGGTATGAGGGCGACACGTGGGATTTGGCATCCAGCGTCGGGTTGACGGCCACCATGGTCGCCGCGGCCCGCGCGGTGGCCGCCCGGGACAGCCAGGGTGCGGGAGCGGTCGCCACGGACAACTTCGCCGAGCCGCTGGTTCGCGCAGTAGGCGTTGATTTCTTCTCCCAGCTGGCCAGCGGTGAGCTGGACCTTTCCGATCTAGATTCGGAAACGGCCACCGGCACCAGGCATTTCGCCAACGCCATGGCTATCCGGACCAGGTTTTTCGACGACTTCTTCGCCGACGCGAGCGCTGCCGGCATCCGGCAGGCCGTGATTTTGGCGGCGGGGCTGGATTCCCGCGCCTACCGGCTGCCCTGGCCGGCGGGTACCACGGTGTTCGAGGTGGACCAGCCGCAGGTCATCGAGTTCAAGACCGCGACGCTGTCCGAGCTGGGTGCCGAGCCGACCGCGAATCGACGCACGGTGGCCGTCGACCTGCGCGACGACTGGCCCGCCGCACTGCGCGGAGCTGGGTTCGACCCCTCCCAGCGCACCGCCTGGATCGCCGAGGGCCTGCTGGGTTACCTGCCGGCCGAGGCTCAGGACCGGCTGCTCGACCAGGTAACCGCGCTGAGCGTGCCCGGCAGCCGGTTCGCCACCGAGGGCCTGCTGGACATCAACGAGCTCAATAAAGACGAGTTGCGCACCCGCATGCAGCGGCAGAACGACCGGTGGCGCAGCCACGGCCTGGATTTCGACATGGCCGCGCTGGTGTATTTCGACGACCGCACGGACGCCGGAACCTATCTTTCCGCGCACGGCTGGCAGACCGCCAGCGAGCGCAACGCGGAGCTGTTCGCCCGACACGGGCTGGTGCCGGCCGAAGGCGACGATGCCCCGTTCGGCGAGGTGGTTTATCTGAGTGCAGAGCGGTTGTGAAGGAGCACAAGCCATGACCTCTTTTGAGTCACATCGATCCTCCGGGGACACCTGGGATTTGGCATCCAGCGTGGGCGCCACCGCGACGATGGTGGCCGCCGCCCGCGCGGTTGCCTCCGAACAGGACAACCCGATCATCAACGACGCGTTCGCGGCACCGCTGGTGCGTGCGGTCGGTCTGGATTTCTTCACCCGTCTGGTCAACGGCCAGGTGTCCGAGGTCACCAGCGACGAGTCCCGTGCACGAGAGCTGCGCCTGATGGCCGACTCGATGGCGATCCGCACCCGCTTCTTCGACGACTTCTTTCTCGACGCCGCCCGCGCGGGCGTTGGCCAGGCCGTGATCCTGGCGGCCGGGCTGGACGCGCGCAGCTACCGGCTCTCCTGGCCGCGGGGCACGGTGGTCTACGAGGTCGACCAGCCCAAGGTGATCGAATTCAAAAACAAGGCTATGTCGGCGCTGGGCGCCACTCCGTCGGCGCACCGCAAAGCGGTCAGCATCGACTTGCGCGAGGACTGGCCTGCGGCGTTGCGCCGCAGCGGATTTGACCCGTCACGGGCCACGGCGTGGAGCGCCGAGGGGTTGCTGATGTACCTGCCCCCCGACGCCCAGGACCGGCTCTTCGACAACATCACCGAACTCAGCGGACCCGGCAGCCGACTGGCCACCGAATTCCACCCCGACTCGGACGTCCCGATGTCACAGCGCGCGCAGGAGTTCAGCGACCGGTGGGCCAACCTGGGCTGCGACATCGACTTCTCGGGACTGTTCTACGACGGCGAACGCAGCAACGTGATCGACTACCTCGGCGGCAAGGGCTGGCAGGTCAGCACTCGGCCACGGCGGGAGTTATACGCGGACTACGGGTGCGACTTCCCGGACGGCGACGAGCTGGGCCAACTACGCAACATCGTCACCATCACCGCTATCCGGGATTAGCGGCCGGCGCACGGACCACCATCGGCACCGCCGGGAAGGCCCACGCCATTTCGGAGCGCGACTTGCGCAGCGCCGCGGTGCCGTAGCCCTTCTTCCGGTGGTCGGGGTGGATCCAGATCCGCACGTTCACCTCGCCGTTCAACAGTTCGCCGAACACCATGCCGACCTTCTCCCCGGAATCGACGGCCACGAACCAGGCGGCTTCCTCGTCGTGCAAACGCTTGAGCGCCTTCCTGATTTCGTCGTCGATGTCCCCTGCCGGTGCGCCCGACCCGTCGCCGGCCGCTTTGATCTCTTCGGTGCGGGCGATGAAGATGTCGCGATCCTCGATCGCGGAGAAGGAACGCAGTTCGAGCGTCTCCCCCGAGCTCGCCGGACGCTCGTTGAGGTTGAAGCTCAGGTGCTTGTTGAGATCGTCGAGCTCGGCGAGGATCTTGGCGCGGGCGTCCTGAGTGAGCTGGTCGAACGACATGCTCATGACGGCCTCGGCCGCCAGATGAGAGGTGCCGAGCAGCGTGACGATCGCCTCGACCGCGGCGGGCTTGTTCTTGGCCTCCACTATCGCGTCGGCGACCTCATGCCGACGCTCCAACGCGGCAAGCAAGGCATCGGCGATCTCTCGACGGGCGGCGTTCTGGTCGTGGTCAGTCATTGCATAAGCCTAGAACCACACACCGGGAAGCGCGCCACCCAGATGCTCGGCTGGTGGCTACGCCAACCGCGATCCGCTGAGTTCGAGAAATCGCCGATAGCGGTCCTTGACCGGGCCCATCCACTCGGGACGGGGTTCGACAAGGCGCTGCACCGACGCCCACCGCGCCGCGTCGGCAATGGTGGATTCCAGTCCGAGCGCCATCCGGCCCAAGAAAGCCGCGCCCAGCGCCGCACCTTCTGCCACCGCGGACAGCTCTACGGGCCGGGCAGTGACGTCGGCGATGGCCTGCATCCACGGCTGCACCCGGGTGCCGCCGCCGGAAGCGATGATGCGACGCACCGGCGTGCCACTCAGTTCCAGAATTTGCCGGACGACGAACGCGGACGCTTCGTAGGCGGCCCGGCGCAATGTGGCGGCGTCATGAGTGAGGTCCACCCCATCCAGCACCGCGCGCCGGTCGGGATCGTGGAACGGGGTCCGCTCGCCGCGGATGTAGGGCAACCACACTGGCACGCGTCGCGGATCAACCATCGTCGGATCAGACTGCGCGACAACGCGATCCACCCAGCCCAGGAACATCCCGCCGGCGTTGCTGGCCCCGCCGATCTGACTCTTGCCCGCGGCGGTGTGGGGGATAGTCCACAATCCTGGCACCTGCCGCGGCGCGGCGATCGTCGTCCAGACGATCAGCGTGGTGCCGCACAGCACCAGCACGTCGCCCCCCTGATCCGCACCCGCCACGATTTGCTCGCAGAGGGCGTCGATGGCGCCTGTCGCGAGCACTGCGCCCGAGCCCGGTACCCGACCGATCGGTGTGCCGAACGTTTCGACCCGCGGCATCTGCTCGACCCTGGCGCCGCAGTCGGCGCAGGCCGTGGCGTTCCACCCGGTCCCGTCGAACAACGGCAGGGAGGTGATGGCGGTGGCGAAGTCGATCACCGGTTCCCCCGCCAACGCGTGGTTGGCGACGGCGGGCGCCGGCCAGTACCCTGCCGCATCGGGCGCCTCGGCGGCCGTCCAGCGCAGGAACTCGGCCGCTTCGCCCACCGCGGGGAGCGGTTGGGCGGCGGCCTCGGGCACCCGGCCGCGCACATCGCCGTAGAGCAGTCCCGGCGTCAACGGATGCCCGTCGGAGTCGACGGCGGTCAGCGAGGGCACCATGGACGACACCGCGACCGCCTTAACCCTCGTGGTCGCAGGCAGATTCAGTCCCTCAAGCGCGGCTACCGGACCCCGTCGCCAGGCTTCGTCGGCGTCGTGCTCGAGCCGGTCGGGGGCCGGCACCCGGACCTGGTGCGGAATCCGTGCCCGCGCATGCACGCGACCGTTCTCGTCGGCGGCGACCGCCTTGGCCGCGGTGGTGCCGACGTCAATACCGATTGTGACGTCTACGCGTGACACGGGCGCAACGGTACGCCAGCATTGGCATTCGTGACGTCTCGACCACGCGCCCTGGTGACCGCTCCGCTGCGGGGACCGGGGTTTGCCAAGCTTCGGCAATTGGCCGATGTGATCTATGACCCTTGGATAGATCAGAGGCCGCTGCGCATCTACACGGCCGAACAGCTGGCCGAGCGGGTCTCCGCCGAAGGCGCCGATATCGTTGTGGTGGAGAGTGATTCGGTCAAGGGCCCGGTCTTCGAGCTCGGCCTGCGAGCCATCGCGTCCACCCGCGGCGACCCGAACAACGTCGACGTTCCCGGGGCCACGGCGGCCGGCATCCCGGTTTTGAACACACCGGCACGCAACGCCGACGCGGTCGCGGAGATGACGGTGGCGCTCTTGCTGGCCGCCACCCGACGCCTGCTGACCGCGGATGCGGATGTGCGCGGCGGCAACATGTTTCGGGACGGCACCATCCCGTATCAGCGTTTCCGGGGTTGGGAGATCGCCGGCCTCACCGCCGGATTGGTTGGCCTCGGCGCGGTCGGCCGGGCCACAGCGTGGCGATTGTCCGGATTGGGTCTGCGGGTCATCGCCCACGACCCTTACAACGACAAGGCCTCGCACGGTCTGGCCGAGTTGCTCACCGAAGCCGATGTCGTCTCGCTACACGCGCCCGTCACCGACGAGACCGTCGGGATGATCGGCACCGAACAGTTTGCCGCCATGCGCGACGGAGTCGTCTTCCTCAACACCGCACGAGCCCAGCTGCACGACACCGACGCGCTCGTCGAGGCGTTACGCAGCGGCAAGGTGGCCGCGGCCGGGCTGGACCACTTCGCCGGTGAATGGCTGCCCACCGACCATCCCCTGACCGAAATGGCCAACGTGGTCCTGACGCCGCACATCGGCGGAGCCACGTGGAACACTGAAGCGCGGCAGGCGCAGATGGTTGCCGACGATTTGGCGGCACTGCTGTCTGGTGGGACGCCCGCCCATATCGTCAACCCGGAGGTGCTGGGCTCGTGAAGTTTGTGGACAACGCCGAACATTCGGTGCTGGCGGCGGCCAAGGACATGCTGCGCCGTGGTCTGGTGGAAGGCACCGCCGGCAACATCTCGGCGCGGCGCTCGGACGGAAACCTGGTGATCACGCCGTCATCGGTCGACTATGCCGACATGGCGCTGGATGATCTCGTGCTGGTCGACCCGGAAGGCGCTGTGCTGCAAGCCAAGGACGGCCGCATGCCGTCGACGGAGATGCAGTTGCACCTGGCCTGCTATCACGCCTTCGACGACATCGGCAGCGTCATCCACAGCCACCCCGTCTGGGCCACCATGTTCGCGGCGGCACACCAGCCGATCCCGGCGTGCATCGATGAATTCGCGGTGTACTGCGGCGGTGACGTGCGGTGTGCCGAGTACGCCGCCTCCGGCACACCCGATGTCGGCACGAACGCGGTCAAGGCGCTTCAGGGTCGCGGCGCGGCCCTGATCGCCAACCACGGGCTGGTGGCGGTCGGTCCCCGGCCGGACAAAGCCCTGCACATCACCGCACTGGTCGAACGCACCGCCCAAATTGCTTGGGGCGCACGGGCGCTCGGTGGACCGGTGCCGGTGCCCGAGAAGGTCAACCGCAATTTCGCCGGGGTGTACACCTACCTGCGTGCCAACTGATTTGCGCCAGCTCGCCGACTGTAGGGAGCTGCCGAGCGTGAATCACGCGACGCTTCGTCGGCGTGTCGCGTCGCGAAATGCACACTCGGTCTGGGTCTCGAGCCCAGCGGGCGCCCGTTGAGCGCGGGCGGCGGGCGGCGCCAGCTCGCCGACTGTGCATTTCGCGACGCGACACGCCGCTACTACGTCGCCAAGTTCACGCTCGATGCTCGGCTTGGATGAATTCCGCGGCCCGTTCACCGATGACGACGCACGGCGCCATGGTGTTGGCGACTGTGATGCGCGGAAGGATGGACGCGTCGGCGACGCGCAGCCCTTCGACACCGTAGACCTTGAGGTGTCCGTCGACCACGGACATGGAATCGCGGCCCATCTTCGCCGTACCGCATTCGTGCCAATAGGTGGTGACTGCGTTGCGCAGAAAAGTCTCCAACTCGGCGCCCGTGAGGTCGCCCGGCATGACCTCGCGCGCGACGAAAGGACGAAGCTCCCGGGAGTTGCCGATCTCGCGCAGCATTTCGACACAAGCGATCGCTGTCTTGAGGTCCTCGGGGGCCGACAGTGCATTTGCTTCGATCCGGATGGGATCGGTCGGATCACCGCCGGACAGCCGAAGCCGACCCCGGCTCTTGGGGTGCGTGGGTGAACCGAACAAGGTCCAACTATTCTCTGGCAGGACGTATTTCGCGACGTTCTCCACGGTGGCCTTGGGGAAGGGTCCCATACATGCGAACAAGTCCGGCGCCTGGAGCTCCGTACCCCCCAAGTCCCAGAACAATGCCGAGGCCACCTGGGTGTTGCTCTGGATGGTCTCGGGAAACTCCCACACGCAGTCGAAACCGAAGTGGTCCTGAAGGTTGCGTCCCACGCCGGGCAGGTGTTGGCGGACGTCGACGCCCGCTCCACGCAATTCGTCTTCGTCGCCTATACCGGACTGCATCAGCACCTTGGGGGTGTGAATGGCACCGAGCGACAGTACGACCTCGGCTGCGGCTGCCACCCGATGAACCTCGCCGGCGTGGACGACCTCGACGCCGGTCACCCGGATGCCGTCGAAGATCAAGCGGGTGACCAGTGCGCGCGGCACCACGGTCAGGTTCGGCCGCTGCTGAGGCAGGGAGGTGTAGGTGCGAAACACCGATAGGCGCTTGTCGTCACGCCAGCGCAAGTCGGTGATGGCAGCGCCTCGGGTCTCCTCCATCAGTCGGCCGTTGGGGCTTGGGTAGGTCGGAATCCCTAGTGCCTTGGCCCCTTCCAATACCGCGGCGGCCAGGGGATGCGCGTCGGGGGCCGGCTGTACGAACACCGGTCCGCCCCTGCCCCGATGTTCGGGCTCACCGATGCCCTGCCAGTCCTCGATGCGGCGGTACAGCTCGAGGGTCGACTCGTATCCCCAGGCCGGCTCGCCGGATTCGGCAGCATAGTGTTCCCAATCGCTGCGGTGTCCTCGCGCCCAGACCATCAGGTTGATGCTGGAACCGCCGCCAAGCACTTTGCCCATTGAGAAAGGGATCGAGCGCCCGTACAGCTGCGGGTCCGGATCGGCCATGAAGCCCCAGTCAAGTTCGCTGCCGATGTTAGCCGGCCATTGCCATGCGTTGGTGACGCTAGGTACCTCGTCATTACCACCAGCCTCCAGCAGTAAGACTTTGATGTCAGAGCTCTCGGCCAACCGGCCGGCGATCACCGATCCTGACGACCCCGCCCCGCACACGATGACGTCGTATCGCGGCTCTAAAACTGTATCCACAAAAGTTCTCCTCACTGTTTCGGACACTTACAAGTACGGCGGAATTAGGTTTCGGTTCAAAGCGACTCGTAGGACTTCTGTCGGGTCACGCTCGACTTGGGCCCATCCCCTTTGATGCCGTCGAACAGAAAGATGTCTGGGCCGTCCGCCGTCGCGAACTGCGGTGGCACTTCGCGACGAGAAGCGCGGCCGAATTCGCCGACCGTCGTGCAGGTGCGGACCTCCCACCCGTGCGATGCGAGCCAATCTCCGGGCTCCTGGGCCAGCGGGTCGCTGGGAAATTCCCACGTCAGCAGGTCCCAGACCGCCTGGTCCATTTCGTCCAACAGTTCGTAGTTGACGTCCTCGAAGTTCCATTGGGCAGTGAAATACTCGCTGATGAAATGACTTCCGACGGCTGACAACGCTGAGACGCGGTCGAGCAGTCGATTGGCCTCCGCCTGGGTGAAGTACATCAGCAGCCCCTCTGCGATCCATAGCGTTCGTTGATCCGGTCGAAATCCCGCGGCCATCAGTGGGCCCGCGATCTCCTCGCGAAGATCGGCCGCTAGCGTCACTCGAGGGCAGCTGGGAACAAGGTTGTGCTGCAGCAGGATCCGTTCTTTAAAACCAAGCACCGACGCCTGGTCCATCTCGAATACGGTGGCCTCCCCGGGCAGCCCCAACCGAAATGCACGACCGTCGAATCCCGCGCCCAAGAGCACAATCTGTCGGCAACCCGCGTCGATCGCATTCAGCACACGGCTGTCGTAAAAGACCGTGCGGTGTGCGAAATAGAAGCTGAACAAGTTCCACAGACCCGACGAACCGTCATTGGTTGCCGGTCCCAGGCGCGGCAGTCGCTTGTGGGTTGCAGACCTGATCCCGTTCGCGGTCGTAACGACCGCCGCGGCAAGCGGATCGTCGAACATTCGGTCTTTCCGCAGCGACTCATGCGCGCGGCTGAACGCGGTCATCAGACCCGTCCACCCCACTCCCGTCGGAACCTCGTTCACATTCATCGGTCTTCCTTCGCATAATTGATATCGGGGAGAGGGTGAGCACCATTTGAAACCTGTTGTGCTTCACCGGCTGTGGGCACCCACGCGCGCACTCCCGCTGGGGCGCCAAACCGGGCGAGCTCAGAGCCCATGTTGACCAAGCCAAGACTCGATCGTCTCGGCCGCCGTATTCCATCCCGGCTCAAGCATGACGTCGTGCCCTGCGTGCGGGATGAACACTGGGGACGTCCGATAGGCCTCGGCGGTACGGCGGACATCGCCAGCCGAATAGAGCTGGTCGCCTGCCCCGCCCATGACAAGCATCGGTGAGTTGACCTTTCTCGTGTCCACCAGGTCGCCGGTCACCATGTCGAAAAACATGGCCCGCATGCTGTCCGGCTGAAGCCGCGCGGCGGTGGCCTCCACCAGATGGTCGGGGGCGCGGCTGCCAAAGAACAGCTCCCGGGTCCGCGCCGGGGATCCGCACAGGTCGGCGGGGCGGCCGGTTATCGCGAATTTCGTTGAACGCCACGGATGTCGGCGGAGCGAGCGGATCAGGGAGCGGAGCTGACCACGTGGCGGCGCCGAGGAGATCAGCACCGCGGCCGGCGCATCATGACTTTCCAGGTACTTCTGCACGACGAACCCGCCCATGGAATGCCCTACCGGCACCGGCAATCGCGGCAGCCGCTGCGCAACCGTGGCCACATCGCGGACGAACTCCGAAATGGAGCACTTCCGAACGGATTTCTCGACCGGACTCCCACCGTGTCCTCGCAGGCTGGGGGCCAAAACCCGGAACCCCCGGCCGGCGAAGAAATCAAGGAAGTACTCGTCCCAGCACCAGGCCCCGTGCCATGCACCATGCACGAATAACAAGGGGCACGGGTGCCTTTCGCTGGTCTCACCTTTGTCGATCACTTCCAGCACGCGGGGCCTCGCCTTCCTGCCGATGTCCGCAACTCACGGTGACGCCGGCGCGGCCGCGAGCCGATGACGCAAGACGTAATGGTCGGGGTCGAACCGCCGTGTTCTCCGCCGGTAGCTCAAGGTGCCGCCCGGCCACAGGTTGGTGTTGCGGCCGTTGGCGTTCAGATACCAACTCCTGCAGCCGCCGCTTGACCACACCGTTCCGACGCTGAGCCGATCCACTTCGGCCGTGTACGCCTCCTGGGCGTGGCGGGTCGGCTCGAGCGCGGCGACGGAGTGGGTGCGCGCATAACTGATGGTCGAGGCAATGTAGTTGGCCTGGGACTCGTACATGTACAGCACCGATGTGTGCCCGAGACCGGTGTTGGGGCCGGCGATCAGATAGCAGTTGGGAAACCCGGCGACCGTGATGCCCAGGTATGCGGTCGGATTGCCTGCCCACCTTTCCGCCATGCTCGTCCCGTCGACACCGCGGATACGGTCGGTCAACGGCAACCGATCGGTCTTGAACCCTGTCCCGAGAATTATTGTGTCGACCCGATGTTCGGCGCCGCTGTCGTCGACTATGCCGCCCGGGGTGATCTCGTGAATGCCCTCAGTGACCACTGTGACGTTGGGCTTGACGAGCGCGGACAGGTAATCGTCGGAGATGACTATGCGCTTGCAGCCCAATCGGTAATCGGGAAGCAGCTTTGCCCGTAGCTCGGGATCGCTGACCTGCGCGTAAAGATGTTTGCGGGCCAGGAACTCGGCCGGTTTCTGGAATACGGGATGACGGAAGCCGAGGAGAAGCTGCTCGCGCTTGAGGTAGAAGCGCAACCGCTGTAGCCGTTGCAGAGCGGGAAGGGTTTCCAACATCTGTTGCTTACGGGCACCGATCGCTCGGTCGTGCCGCGGTAAGACCCACGCGGGCGTTCGTTGAAATACCGTCATATGAGCGACGGTTGACTGTAGGGCTGGTATGAATTGCGCGGCCGACGCACCTGTTCCGATGACCGCGACGCGCTTGCCGGTCAAGTCGATCCCGTGGTCCCACCGGGCGGAGTGAAACAATGGGCCGGCAAAGCGGTCCATGCCGGGAAGCTGTGGAATGTTGGGCTCAGCAAGCGCCCCAGTGGCGACGACGATGTGTTTGGCGGTGCGCTCTCCCAGCACCGTCTGGATTCGCCAAAGCTGTTCGACGGGATCCCAATCCAGCCCTTCAACAGCACAATTCAGCAACAGGTGGGGCAACAAACCGAACCGTCGCACGACATCGCGCATGTAATTCCAGATCTCTGGCTGCTTGGCGAACCTGTTGCGCCACTGCGGGTTCAGCGCCGATGACAATGAGTACAACTGACACTGAATGTCGACGGCAGCGCCCGGATAGGTGTTGTCTCGCCACACGCCGCCGATGTCGGCGGCGCGATCCAGCACCACGAAGTTGTTGAATCCGGATTGCTGCAGCCGGATTGCCACGGCGAGTCCACCGAATCCGGCGCCGATTATGGCGATGTGGTTGTGAGAAAAAGCATTTGAGTTCAAGACGCCTCCAAGTGGGCTGGCAGGAGCAATTGCTTGGAATGTGAAGCAGAACCGATGCGGTACGCCGCCGGCTACTGACCTATGCTGATAAGCAGTGCTTACATTAGTCTGCGATGTATGCAGTGTCTACATGCTGGGAGTGTGACCTACCTCATGCCGAGTTCCACCTACCATCACGGCGACCTGCGCGCCGCATGTGTTCGTGCGGCGATCGAACTCCTGGAAGAAGACGGCACCACCGCCGGCCTGTCGCTGCGCGCGGTGGCACGCCGCGCCGGTGTGTCGCCCGGAGCGCCGTACCGCCACTATGAGGACCGCGACGCATTGGTCTCCGCGGTCGCCGCCGTCGGCTATCGAGAGCTGGCGGACTGCATGGCCGCCCCCAACCCCTCGCCAAATACCGCAGAGGATCTCGCGGAACTGGGCCTCGCCTACGTCGAGTTCGCGTTGCGCCGCCCCGCCTTGTTCCGGTTGATGTTCGGCGAGCCCTGCGAGCGGGAGAACAGCGAACGGGTTGCAGCAACGGCCGCAATCTGGCAGCTCGTCAGTGGCGCCGCCCGAGCGTGCTTCCCGGGCGCTGACGTCGAGGCCATGAGCAATTCCCTGTGGAGCCTCGTGCACGGTCTGGCCTTCCTGCACCTCGACGGCAAGTTCGACACCGCATCCCCGCGTGCGGTGTCCGACCGGGTGCGGGCCGCTATCCGCGGCATTACCACCGCTTCCTGCGCTGAATCCGCCAATTAATTGCGACGCCGCCACTACTGACACCTAGACAAGGACGCTGCCGCCGTCGACCTTGACCACTGTCCCGGTGGAGTAGGCCTGCTCGATGCAGTACAGGTAGGCCCGTGCCACTTCGTCGGCCTCCCCGATGCGGCGCAGCGGAATCCCCTGTGCCGCTTGGGTGAACATCTCCTCTCGGGCGGCAACATCCATGCTGTCCCACAGCGGCGAGCGCACCACCCCCGGCGCGACGGCGTTCACCCGTATCGGTGCCAGCTCGACCGCCAGGGCGGCGGTCAGCGCGTTCATCGCGCCACACAGGCTCACCGGCAGCGACCCGAATTCGGGTTGCTCACTGGCCGATCCGCTGGTCAACGTGATCGACCCGCCCGGGGGCAGGCGCGGGCCGAAGACCCGCACGGCGCTGCACACGCCGACGAAACGGGTCTGATAGAAGCCAAGGATCACCTCCGGTGTCAGCCCCGCCAGCGGGACCAGCTCCAGCGGCTCCCCCGCGGTGTAGACCAAATGCTCGACCGGTCCCACCTCGGCAGCGAGCCGCTCGATGGAGGGCGGGTCGGCGAGATCGACTGTGGCGCCGCGTGCGCCGGCGGGCAGCGCGGCCAGGGCGCGTTCGACGCTCGAGGCGCGGCGCGAGGCGACGATGGGTGTCGCGCCCTGCTCGGCGGCCGCCGCGGCCACGGCAAGCCCGATACCCGATGTCCCGCCGATGACCAGGACGCGTTGGTTGCGCAAGCTCATGCATCCAGAGTCGAGCTGGACGCTTCGTTCGTCCAAGACTCTTTTCGTCCGGTCGCGATACCCTTTGGGTATGACCTCCGCCGACCTGGACATGCGCAAGCTGCGCTACTTCGTCGCAGTGGCGGAGGAACTCAATTTCGGCCGCGCGGCGGCACGCCTGCACATCGCCCAGCCGGTGCTGTCACGCCAGATCCGCTCGCTCGAGCGCGAGTTGGGCGTCAAGTTGCTCAATCGGGACACCCGTGGCACCACGCTGACCGCCGCCGGGTCGCGGCTGTTCGAAGACGGCCGGTTCCTGCTCACGGAGGTCCAGGCATTGCGGCAGCGGCTGTCGCGCACCGAAGCCCCCGCCGTCGTGGTCACCGTCGGTGTGTTGCCCGGCCTGCTGGCGACCGCGGCGGCGCGCGCGTTCGAGGCGGTCGATCCGGCGCGGCGGGTGGTGATCCTGCCAGTGAACTGGAGTGACCAAGCGGAGGTGATCCGCCGCGGCGATGCGCAGGTGGTCTACGCCCGTTCTCCATTCGACCTTTCCGGACTGGCGACCGCGCCGCTGCTGGACGAACCCCGCGACGTGGTGCTGCCCGCCGACGACCCGCTGGCCGCGCAGCGATCGGTATCGCTGGCGGACCTGGCGTCGCGACGTCTGCTGCAAGACCCGGCATCGGTACCCGAGTGGTACGCGGTCGCCGGCCCCGAACTACGCCGCCAGGCTGTGCAGTCATCGGTCAGCGGGGTCGAGCAGAAGCTCGAAAAGGTTGCCGCGCGAGCAGGTTTCGCGGTGCTGCCCCGCTCGACGGCGAACTCCTACCGGCGGCCCGACCTGCGGGTGCTGCCGGCTGACGGCCTCGCGCCCAGCCAGGTGGTGCTGGCGTGGGACGGCACGGTGGCGGATGCGGCTCGCGACGAATTCATCACGGCCGCGCTGGCGTGCGCCGGACAGACGATCGATCCGGCCGCACACGCATAACATAAGTGCCGATGAACCTCGGCCGTGCCACCCTCACGCGGGTGGTGGAGTTGCGCTTCGACCTGCCCGCCCGTGTCTTCCCCGCTACACCGCCGGCGGGCTGGCACGAGAACTCCGATTTGCTGGTACCCGATTTCCTCGATCCCGGTACCGGGAAGTGTCATATCGCGATTCAAAGCTGGGTGGTCGAAGTGGACGGGCTCACCGTGGTGGTGGACACCGGCGTCGGCAATGACCGCACTCGTCCCCAGATGCCGCCGCTGGAGCATCTGAACACCGCATTCCTGACTACCCTGCACCAGGCGGGCATCGACCGAAATGCCGTCGACGTGGTGGTCAACACCCACGTCCACTCCGACCATGTGGGGTGGAACACTTTGCTGGACAACGGAGTTTGGGTCCCGACGTTCCCCAACGCTCGGTACCTGGTGCCCGCACTCGATTACCGGCATTTCGAACCGGACGGTCGTGCGGCCCGACACCCGCCGCGCACCGCGGAGGAGGAACTCGCCCAGCAAGCTGACCGCCTGGTGTTCGAGGACAGCGTCTCGCCGATCGAGGGCTCGGGACAACTTGTCCAGTGGACGGACGACTACCAAATCAGCCCATCGCTGCGGCTGCGGCCTGCGCCCGGCCACACCCCGGGTTCCTCGGTGCTGTGGTTGGATGCGGGCGAGCCGGCGATCTTCGTCGGCGACCTCACCCACAGCCCCCTGCAGGTGCGCCGGCCCTTCGACGCCTGCGCCTTTGACGTCGACGCATCCGCGGCCGCGGAAACCCGGCACCGCATCTTCACCGAATCCGTCCACGCCGGAGCCGCTGTCATCCCCGCTCACTATCCCGGCCACGGCGGCGCGAAGCTGCGCGCACAAGGAGACGCATTCGACGTCGACCGCTGGCTGGACCTAGAACCGCTCTAACTGAGTCCGATCGGCAGCGACTCGTAAACCGTCATGTTGTTGCACAGGTTGGGCAGCTGCAGTTGTGGCTCGCCGAGTTCGATCGTATTGGTGTGCAACAGGATTTCGTCCAGCGCCGCTCGAACCTCGGCGCGGGCCAGCATCGCACCCAGGCAATGATGGGCACCCCCGCCACCGAACGACTGGTGCGGGTTGGGATCCCGACGAATGTCGAAGCCGTACGGATCGGCGAAGACGTCCTCGTCGCGGTTGGCCGAACGCAGCATCGTGACCACGCGCGCGCCCTCGGGGATCAACACATCCCCGAGCCGCACCTCCTTGGTGGCCCCCCGCACCCAGAAGATGATCGGGGTGGAATAGCGGATTACCTCCTCGACTGCGGTGGGACGCGATTGTGGGTCGGACCGATAGATTTCGATCTGGTCCGGGTTGGCCACGAAGGCGCGGATGCCGTCGCACAAGGCATTTCGGGTGGTGTCGGCGCCGGCCAGGCCGAGGATGAAGAAGAAGATCTCCAGTTCGTTGGCCGGCAGCAGGAAGCTCTCGCCCGACTCTGAGGTGATCTCGGTCGTGCACAACGCGCTCCAGATGTCGTCGACCGGATGTGCCCGCTTGCGCGCCGTCAACTCGCTGGCGTATTGGAACAGCTCCATGAACGGCATCAGCTCCTCGCCGTCGGGAACCGACATCTGCGCCCCGGCGCTCTTCAATACCCGCTCGATCAGGCCGAATACCCGCGGCCGGTCCTCCTCGGGGATGCCTACGATGTCACCGATCACCGAGATCGGCAGCCCCGCGGCGAGGTCGACGAACTCACCACCACCGTTGCTTCGCAGCGCGCCGGCCATCGCCGCGGCCCGGGCCCGAATTCCGTCCTCTAACTTGGCTATCGCGCGCGGCGTGAAGGCTCGCGTGATGACTCGTCGGCGAATGGTGTGATCCGGCGGGTCGAGGCTGACGATGGCCGGGTAGGCGTCGAACAGCGGAACGTCCTGGATGAGAGGACCCCGGGTGGCGGTGAATGATTCATAGTCGCGATGCACCCGGGCCACGTCGGCGTGCTTGGTGCACACCCAGAACTCGCGGCCCACGGCCGACTTGACGTCGGTGGTGAGTTGCTGATGAAACACCGGCGTACGGGCCCGCAACTGCGCGAACAGGTCCTCCGGAAAGGACGACGCCCAAATCTCGGGATGAGCCAGATCGATTGTGGTTTCCGTCATTTGATTTCCCTGCGCAGTCCGTTCAGAATCACCCGCAACCCATAGCTGAACGTCCGGTCGCCGAGGGCACCGAGGTGCGCGAGCTGCACCGAACCCAGCAGGTGTACGTAGAGGGTGGCATGGGCGGCCTCGAAATCTTCGGTCGGCAAGCCGGATTGGTGCAATATGCTGCGGGAGGCGCGGTCCATCTCGGTGGCCGCGGCGGTGTGCGGGTGTTCCTGGAGCAGGCCCGCGATGCCCGGGACCTCGACGAGTACCTTGAAGGCGCTGGTGTAGAGCGCAACCAGTTTCGACTCCCAGTCACCTTCCTGAGGCACTTCGATCTGCGCCAGCACCGATTCGATCAGCAGGTCGAGCAGTTCGCGTTTGTCGCGTACGTGGTAGTACACCGACGACGGACGGGTGCCCGCCTCTGCCGCCAGGGCGCGAATCGTCACCTGCTTCACGCCCACGCGTCTGGCCATCTGCCACAAGTGCTTGGTCAGGTGCGCGCGGTCCAGTGCGCCGTACCGCAGCACCGGCGTTTCCAATTCAGCAACCCCTGTTTCGAACATCGTTCTGATTAGAACAATGTTCGACAAGGGCTGTCAACGGTTACGGTGAGCTATGCGGCGCTACCGGGTGGTGCAATGGTCGACCGGCAACATCGGCAGCCGGGCACTCGAGATGCTGCTCGACCGTGCCGACATCGAGGTCGTCGGTGTACATGCTTTCGGCCCGCACAAGGTGGGTCGTGATATCGGCGAGCTGGTGGACCGCGAGCCGCTTGGCCCCGTCGCCACCGACGAAGTGCGGGCCTTGCTCGATCTCGCCCCGGACTGCGTCTGCTACATGCCGCGCGCCATCGACTACGAGCTGGTGGCCGACCTGCTGCGCCGGGGCATCAACGTGGTCACCACCGGCGACTTCCTCACCGGCACCCACCACCCAGTCGAGCGGGCCGCGTTGGACGCCGCGGCACAACAGGGGCGGTCGACCTTTCTGGGGACCGGATTCGAACCGGGCTTCATCAACGTCCTGGCCGGCTTTCTCACTGGAGCGTGCCGTCAGGTACGCAACGTCAAGCTGGTGGAGACGTTGGACTGCTCCACCTACCCGGTGCACGACGCGTGGCGGGTGCTCGGATTCGGCAAGCCACCTCGGCAGCGGGTGTCATCGATCGACCCTGCCCGGCAACGTTACGGCCTGGGGTACTTCGAGACGCTGGACATGGTGGCGGCCATGCTGGGCATCGAGCTCGATGGCACCGAGGCATTTGTCGAAAATGCTGTTCTGACAACAGACTTGAACCTTGGCTGGGCGCAGTATGCCGCCGGCACCGTCGGTGGTCAGCGCCGAACCTACCGCGGCTTGTCCGGTGGCGTTGGCATGGTGGAGCTGGCCATCTGCTGGACCATGAGCGACGACGCGCTCGAACCACAGTGGACCGACCCCGAGGGGTTCCGCGTGGTGATCGACGGCGAACCCTACGTCGACGCGATCATCCGGTTCGGCCGCCCCGGCCAGGACGTGATGACGGTGTTGATGGACAGCACCGCGGTCGCGGCGGTCAACGCCATCCCGTTCGTATGCGAGGCCTCGCCGGGTGTTATCACCCCGACCGACCTGCCGATTACCGGCTCTGCCGGGCGGCGGAGCTAGCCCTCGCGCACCGAAGGTGAAACTCCCGACGCGACACGCGGCGGACGCGTCGAGGTATTCACACTCGGCGGTGAGATCACCCATCCCGCGCTTGCCGCGCACGCCACTGGCGGGGCGAGCCTCCGTGGGTCCGGCTGAACAATCGACTGAAATACCCGGGATCGACGATGCCGACCCGCCTGGCCACCTCACCGACGGGAAGATCGGTCTCCGTCAACAGTTCGCGCGCTTCGGCCATCCGGCGTTCGATGATCCACTCCTGCACCGTGCGTCCGGTGCGACGGCGCACCACCGTGGTGAGGTGTCCGGGTGTCATGCCCACCTCACCGGCGACGTCGCGCAGCGATAGCGGCTCACCGTGACGCCGGTCGATCACCTCGAACACCTCCGCCAGCAGCGGCTCCCCGCTACGCCGCAGATCGGCCACAACGTCGCGGGCCAGCCGCGCCAGTTCGATTAACAGCAGGGTCAAATGCGCCAGCGCGGCCTGCCGATAGCCCGGCCGACGCTCGGTCAACTCCGTTTCAATCGATCGGATCGTGACATCCCACGCCGTTCGCCGGGCCACCGGCACTTCCAGCGCCAGCACGCCACCCGACTGCCCGTGCAGGAATGGGAAAAGTAGCGGGTGGGTTTGCCACGCCGGCCACAGAGACCGCGCATCCTCGCCAAGCGCGGCCGGGTCGAAGAACACCGCGACCCCGTCTTCCGCGGGAACCACCTGGCTTGGATCCAGCACCTTGCCTGGCGCTGCCACGTACACCATTCCCGTGGGGCCGACGTACCAGAGCGCGGGAAAGTCGTGGATGTGCGGCCGGGGTTCGACGAGTTCGTCGTGCCGGGCGACCGACACCGGAGGAGTGTCTGGGCCGGTCCGATACCGATAAACGGGTACGCCGCCGCGGTGCTGGACAAGTCGGGCCGGTTGAGTCACATGGCCAAAAATAGTCCTAATTTTGACGACGATCACCCAATTGGTCAGTCGAACAGTGGCTCAGCATGGAAGGTATGACCAAACATCATCCGCATGACTACCTGCCGGCCACCGGACACGACGCGTTCCTGCCGGCCTACGACCTGATCGCGCGCCTGATGGGTTTCAAGAGCGTCTACCAGCGACTCGTCACCCAAGCCGATATCGCGGACGGTCACCGAGTATTGGAAATCGGTTGCGGGACCGGCAATCTGGCGCTGGAAGTCAAGCGTGCTCGCCCCTCGGCGGACGTCATCGGCTCCGATCCCGACCCACGGATACTGGAAGCGGCGAAGCGAAAAGCCGCGGGGCTGAGCGGGATTCGCTTCGAACAGGGCTATGCCCAACGCCTCCCCTATGCCGACGGCGAGTTCGACCGGGTGCTGTCGTCGATGATGCTGCACCATCTGGACAGTGAGGCAAAGACCGCCGCGGCCGCAGAGATCTACCGGGTGTTGCGTCCCGGCGGCCGGCTGCACCTGGTGGACATCGGCGGCGACGCGCACAGCCCAGGCGTGATGTCGCGGCTGATACGGCGCAACCGTCACGCGGCCGGCAACTTCGGCGACGCGATCCCGCGGTTGCTGCGCGACGCGGGATTCGACTGCACCGAACTCGCCAGCCACCGACAACGGATCGTCGGGCAGCTGAGCTACTACCAGGCGACGCGTCCGGCGTAACTTCCGGCCGCGAGTGTGCGCAGCTGGTCAGCGACACGCCGCAGCCAGCGGCATTGCATGCACGCTCGTGCGGGTGTGGGGCGCTCAACGCTGGTCGATCGCCACCTTGACCGCGCCGCTCGCGCCCTGGTCGGCTATTGCCAGAAATGCCTCCCGCCACTGCTCCAACCGGAAGGTATGCGTGAGCATGGGCCGCAGATCGATGCGGCCCGCCGACACCAGATCGAGGTAGTGCTCGATGGCATGCTCGCGCCGACCGTCGACTTCCTCGACGCCGAAGGCGTTGGAGCCGACCCAGCTGATCTCCTTGAAATACAGCGGGCTCCACTCCCACCGGCCGGGCGCATGCACCCCGGCCTTGACCAGCGTCCCCCGGGCCCGCAACACCCGCACCCCGACCTCGAACGTCTCCGGCTTGCCGACCGTGTCGTAGACGACGTCGACGGCACCGGGATAGGCCATCGGCAAGCCCAGTAACGGCTGGCGTAACCGGCCGCCGCCCCAGGCCACGAGCTCCTCTATGAGAGCCGACCGCGGTTCGTGCGCAAGCACTTTGGCGGCACCGAACCGTCGGGCCAGCTCGGCCTGAGCTTCGAACCGTGCCACTACCGCCACCGCCACATCCGGGTACAGGGCGCGCAGGATGGCAACCGCGCATAAGCCGAGCGAACCGGCGCCGTATACCAAAGCCCGACCCGAACGGGGCGGCGGATGGCGGGTGATCGCATGCAGGGACACCGAGAACGGGTCGGCGAACACCGCGGCCTCGTCCGGCATCGAATCCGGAACGGGAAAGAGCATGCTGTCGTGTGCCGGCATCAACTCGGCGTATCCGCCGGTGACATCGGCCGACACCCCGGTGTGAATCCCGGGCTTGATGTCACCGTCGGTGAAGCTCCAGCACAGGCTGTAGTCTCCGCTGTCACAGGCGGGACAGGCCGGGGCGATGCCACGGGGCCCGCAGGACAGCCACGGGTTGAGCACCACCCGCTGCCCCGCCTCGAGGCCCCGGGCCTGCGGCCCCAGCTCGACCACCTCGGCGACCACCTCGTGGCCCATCACCTGCGGGAACGAGCAGAACGCGGCCAGGGCGTTGTCGGCATCGTCCGCACCGAAATCCAGCAGAATCTGCTTGGAGTCCGACCCGCAGATGCCAGTCAACAGCGGCCGGGTGATCACCCAATCCTCATGTAGCAGAACCGGATCCGGCACATGACGCAATGCCGTGGGGGTGCGAGCCAGGTTCTGTACCAGCGGACCCGCGCGCTCGGGAACCGCGACGTCCCCGGGGGGCACCCCGTAAACCAGCGCTCTCATTGCTGTGCCATGCCGGCGATGAACGCATCGAGGTCCGCGTTCTTCGCATCGACCACAGCCTTCAGATCAGGCAGAAAGTGCTCGAAGCGCTCATTGCCCAGCGCCGCGATGATTCCCGCCGCGGCCTCCTCAGGAGCCAGCTTCGGGCCCTGGTAGCGGGGTGGGTCGTTTTCTGGACGATCCCAGATCTCGGTGTCGACGGGACCAAACTGAATCAGCTTCACCGAGACGCCGGTACCCGCCAGGTCCATCGCCATGGTTTCACTCCACCCCGACAGGGCGAACTTGCTTGCGCAATAGGCTGATTCGTTGACGATACCCAGTCGTCCCGCGACACTGGCGACGTTGACGACGACACCCGAGCGGCGCGCCAGCATGCGCGGCAGTAGCGCCAGCGTCAGCCGCATCGGCGCGAAGAAGTTCACCCGCATCACGCCCTCGACCTCGTCGGGTTTGAGCGCAGTCACGGCCCGGCGCTTCGGCACCGCCGCGTTGTTCACCAACACGTCGATGCCGCCCAACGCATGCCACGCCTGCAAAGCCAACCGGCTGGCCGCCACGCCATCCGCGAGGTCGGCGACCCACATCACCGACTCGGGCGAGGTCGCGCGGCAGTCGGCAAGGACGTCGGCCAGCCGGTCTTCCCGGCGGGCGATCAGGCCCACCACCGCCCCCTGCGCCGCTACTTCCCTCGCCAGAGCCGCGCCGACACCCGATGAAGCCCCAGTGATGAGCACTCGCTTGCCTGCCAGAGTCATGGCTTACAGGTTGCCGTTAAGCCGGCCGACCCGCAGCCACTTTGCCGTCCAAAGTTTGTTACGTTGGCTAAAGATCAACGGCTACTTGGCGAATGAGGCACTGCATGACGTCCTCCGGTTCCACACGATACGAGGGAGACAGCTGGGATCTGGCGTCTAGCGTCGGGGTGACCGCGACCATGGTTGCGGCCGCGCGCGCAATGGCAACCCGCGCCGAGAACCCGCTGATCGACGACCCGTTCGCCGAGCCATTGGTACGGGCCGTCGGCATCGATGTGCTCGCCCGGCTGGCGACCGGTGAACTCAGCGCGGCCGACCTCGACGACGACCCCGAGCGCCCCTTCAGGGCGGTGGCCACCGCCGCCGACAACATGGCCGTCCGCACCAAGTTCTTCGACGATTTCTTTCTGGATGCGGCCCGCGCCGGTATCACCCAAGCCGTGATCCTGGCCGCAGGACTGGACTCGCGCGCGTACCGGCTGCCCTGGCCGGCGCGGACCGTCGTTTACGAAGTCGACCAACCGCAAGTCGTGGAGTTCAAGTCACGCACCATGGCCGAGTTGGGTGCCGAACCGACCGCGGACCGCCGCGCGGTGGCTACCGACCTGCGCGACGACTGGCCCGCCGCTTTGCGGGCAGCGGGCTTCGACCCCGCCCTGCCTACCGCGTGGAGTGCCGAAGGCTTGCTTGGCTATTTGCCGCCGGATGCCCAGGACCGTTTGCTGGACACCGTGACCCGGCTCAGCGCGCTGGGCAGCAGGATCGCCAGCGAAAGCATGAACAGGGTCGACGAGGGGGACGAGGACCGGTTGCGGGCGCGCATGCGGACCGTCTCGGAGCGTTGGCGAGCGCACGGGCTCGATCTGGATATGACCGCGCTCGTATACTTCGGTGACCGTAACGAGGCCGCGGCCTACCTGACCGACCGCGGTTGGCTGATGACCAGCATCCCGCTGCCGGAACTGCGTGCGATCAACGGACTTTCACCACAGGTCGAGGAAGACGTACCCGCGGTGGAGATGTTGTACATCAGCGGGACGCTGTACAAGACACACTGAGTAGACGGGACGGGCATGGCACGCGCTCACGACGACAACTGGGACCTCGCATCGAGCGTCGGTGCCACCGCGACCATGGTGGCGGCGGGCCGCGCACTGGCGACCAAGTCCGCCGACGGTTTGATCGACGATCCATTCGCCGACCCGCTGGTTCGCGCGGTAGGGGTGGACTTCTTCACCAAGATGATCGACGGTGATCTGGAACTCGAGGCTTTCGAGAATTTCTCGCCCGACCGCATGCAGGCGATGATCAACGGAATGGGCGTGCGCACCAAGTACTTTGACGAATACTTCGCGAATGCCACCGCCAACGGGGTACGACAGGCCGTCATCCTGGCGTCGGGGCTGGACGCGCGCGCCTACCGGTTGCCGTGGCCGGAGGGCACCGTGGTCTACGAGATCGACCAGCCGCAGGTGATCGAGTTCAAGACGTCGACTCTGGCCGGCATCGGCGCCGAACCCACCGCCACCCGGCGCCCGGTCGCGATCGACCTACGGGGCGACTGGCCGACGGCGTTGCAGGCGGCCGGTCTGGACGCGACGAAACCGACGGCGTGGCTTGCCGAGGGTCTGCTGATCTACCTGCCGCCGGACGCCCAGGACCGCCTCTTCGACAACATCACCGCGCTCAGTGTGCCCGGCAGCACCGTAGCAACGGAATTCGTGCCCGGCATAATCGATTTCGACGCCGACCGGGTACGCGAGATGTCCGGTTCGTTGCGCGATCACGGTCTCGACGTCGACATGGCGTCGCTGGTCTATTCCGGCGAGCGCAACCATGTGCTCGACTATCTGCGCGGCAAGGGATGGGACGTCGACGGCGTCACCCGCACCGACCTGTTCCGCCAGAACGGTTTGCCCGTTCCCGCTACCGAAGACGACGATCCGCTCGGCGAGATCATCTTCATCAGTGGTGCGCTGCGCTGAGAGATCAGAAGCGCGACGGCCCCAGCCACAGCACATTGGCGCCGCTCAACGTCTGCCCCGCCTGTTCGATGACGCCCAGCACGGAGCGAACGAGCAATGCCCCCACCGCATCGGGCAGCGACGCCGCGGCCGGCTGTGACGACGTCCGCCGCACCATGTCCAGCAGGGACGAGCCGGGATAGCTGAGCACCCGCACCTCGTCGTCCGGGTCGATCCCGGCCAGCACCTTGGCGCGGCGCACCGCGGTCCGTAAACCACCGAGTTCGTCGACCAGCCCACGTTCGAGTGCATCGGCTCCCGTCCAAACCCGGCCTCGGGCAACGACTTCCACGTCGTCGGTAGTGAGGTTGCGCCCATCGGCGACCCGCTGCACGAAGTCGTTGTAGAACAGGTCCGCCTCGGCCTCGCGGATGGCCTGTTGTTCCGGCGTGAACGGCGCGTCGATGGACCAGGCGTCGGCATTGGCGTTGGTTCGCACCGTGTCCGAGCTGACACCGAGGCGGTCCTTCAGGTCGCGAACCACCAGCTTGCCGGTGATGACGCCGATGGAACCGGTGATGGTGCCCGGATTGGCCACGATCGCGTCCGCGCCCATCGAGACGTAGTAACCCCCGGACGCCGCGACCGAACCCATCGACGCCACCACCGGCTTGCCGCGTTCGCGGGCCCGCAGTACTTCGCGCCAAATGGTTTCCGACGCCGTCACCGAACCACCGGGGCTGTCCACCCGCAGCACGATCGCCGACACCGACTCCTGGGCCGCCGCTTCACGCAGCGCCGCGGCGATGGTGTCGCCGCCGGCACTGGACGGCCCGATCGGCAAGCCCTGCGGTCCGCCCCGACCGTTGACGATCGCACCTTCGAGGGTGACGACGGCGATCGTCGGTTTGGCCCGGCGTCCCGGTATCGACGGCACCGGCGGCGCCAGCCGCGACCGGGCCGCACCGGCGTAGCGCGCCAGGTACATCCGCGGCGGTTTGTCGTCGGCGTCTTCATACTCCGCGGGACTGACGCCGACCAATTCCGCTATGCGGGCATACGCCTCGTCGCGGAATCCGATCCGGTCCACCAGACCGGATTCGACCGCATCGTCACGCAACAAGGGGGCGCGGTCGGCCAATTCGTCGAGTGCGCCGACATCAATCTTGCGGGATTCCGAAACCGCCTGCCACACCTGGGATTGCAGGCTTTCCAGCATCCGGGTGACCGCCTCGCGATGTGCCTCGGTGAAGCCGCCCTCGGTGAAAAGGTTTGCCGCCGACTTGTATTCGCCCTTCGCGATGAACTGGGCTTCGATGCCCGCCTTCTCCAACGCATCGCGCAGGAACATCGCGTGGCTGGCGAAGCCGATCAACCCGACATCGCCGGAGGGCTGCATCCACACCTCGCGGAACGCCGAGGCCAGGTAGTAGGACAGTGTGCCCGGATAGGTCTCGGCCCAGGCCAGCGACGGCTTGGCCGCGCTGAACGCCACGATCGCATCGCGCAACTCCTGCACCGCCGCGATCGGCGAGGGTGGCAACTGCACCCGGGCGATCAGGCCGGCGACCCGGGAGTCCTCGGCGGCGCGGTAAATGGCCGCGACGGCGTCGCGCAGCGCCAGCTGCCGTCCGCCGCCGGTGATGAGCGTCAGTGGGTCGAAGCCCGTCGTCTCCGGCGGGGCGCTGCGCAGGTTCAGCTCCAGCACACAGCCGTTGGGGACGCCGTGGTGTCGAGCGGTGTCGACCCGGCCGACGAGGGCGCGCACGTCGTCGAAGCCGGGCAGGGTAGGCAGAAAGGCGACCATGTTTGCCAGCGTACCGATCGCCCGAGTTCGCGCGAGCAGACGTGACAGCCCCGACACGCCCAGCGTGCGGGGCTTCACTGAGGCACCTCCCGCTTGCGGGGGACTGCTCGCGCAACCAAACTTCACCCGTACCGTAAAGGCGTGCGATACGCGATTGCCATCCCCCAATTCGACTCGGACGGTTTCGATGCCGACGGGCTGCGCTCGTATCTGGCCCGCGCCGAATATCTCGGCTTCGAGGGCGGCTGGGTGCTCGAACAGATCATCGGTGATGCACCACTGTTGGCGCCGCTGGAGTTGCTGGCCTACGCCGCGGCCTGCACCCAGCGGCTGCGGCTCGGGGTCGCCGTCCTGGTGACCTCGCTGCACGATCCGTTGCAGCTGGCGTCTTCGGTGACCGCGGTGGACCGGCTCAGCCACGGGCGGCTGGACATCGGGGTCGCGCCGGGTGGGGGCCGCCGCAGGTTCGCCGCCTTCGGCGTCGAGAAGGACACGTACATCAGCTATTTCACCGAGGGTCTGCGGTTGATGAAGGCGGCGTGGTCGGACGAACCGAGGGTGACATTCCACGGCCGGTTCCGTGAGGTCGACGACCTGCCCATCCAGCCCAAGCCGGTGCAACGACCGCATCCGCCGATCTGGTTCGGCGGTTCGGCGCCCAAGGCACTGGCCCGCGCCGTGCGCCACGGCGACGCCTTCCTGGGTGCCGGGTCGTCGACGACGGCTGACTTCGCCAACGCGGTGCAGGTGCTGCATCGCGAACTGGCCGAGCAGCAGAAGGATCCCGCGCACTTCACCATCGGCAAGCGGGTCTATCTGATGATCGACGACGATGCCGACCGGGCTCGCGAACGTGTGCTCGCCGGGCTGCGACGGATTTACGGAAAAATGGCCGGCATCGACGCGGTCCCGGTGTCAGGGACTCCGGCCGAAGTGGTCCGCGGGCTGCGCGAGGTGATCTACGCGGGCGCGCAGATGCTGTTGCTCAATCCGGTCGGCGAGAATGTGGCGGAGGATCGCGAGCAGATGGAACGCCTTGCCGCAGAGGTCATTCCGCAGCTGAGTTAGGTTGCGCGGGGATACCCAGCTACAGCTCGGTAACCGAGCCGCCGGCTGCAGTGATCTTCTCGCGTGCACTGCCGCTGAACTTGTGTGCGGTCAGGTCCACCTTGACGGTCAGCTTGCCATCACCGAGGACCTTTACCAACGCGTTCTTGCGAACGGCGCCCTTGGCCACCAGCTCGTCGATACCGACCGAGCCCCCTTCGGGGAACAGCCGGTTGATGTCGCCGACATTGACGACCTGGTACTCGGTGCGGAAGCGGTTGCGGAACCCCTTGAGCTTGGGCAGCCGCATGTGCAGCGGCATCTGCCCGCCCTCGAAGGTCGCCGGAACGTTCTTGCGGGCCTTCGTTCCCTTGGTGCCGCGACCCGCGGACTTGCCCTTGGAACCCTCACCGCGGCCGACACGGGTGCGCGCGGTCTTCGACCCGGGCGCAGGCCGCAGGTCGTGCAGCTTGATGGTCACTTCTACTTACCTCCGGTATTCGCGGGCTCCACCTCAACGAGGTGGCGCACCACCGCGATCAGCCCGCGGGTCTGTGCGTTGTCGTCGCGGATCACCGAGTGGCGAATCTTGCGCAGACCCAGCGTGCGCAGGCTCTCGCGCTGCTTCCAGCGCGCCCCGATGGTACTGCGCACCTGGGTGATCTTCAGCTGTCCGTCACTCATGGTTGTGCCTGAGCCTCTCTTGCCACCGCGGCCCTGGCCAGCGCGTCACTTTCGCGACGGGCCTTGAGCATCCCGGCCGGGGCGACATCCTCGATGGGCAGACCGCGCCGGGCGGCCACCTCCTCGGGACGCTGCAACATCTTGAGGGCGGCGACGGTGGCGTGCACCACGTTGATCGCGTTGTCACTACCCAACGACTTGGCCAGAATGTCGTGCACCCCAGCGCATTCCAATACCGCGCGGGCCGCACCACCAGCGATCACACCGGTACCCGGGCTGGCCGGGCGCAGCAGCACGACGCCGGCGGCGGCCTCGCCCTGCACCGGGTGCGTGATCGTTCCGCCGATCAGCGGCACGCGGAAGAAGCTCTTGCGAGCCTCCTCGACGCCCTTGGCGATCGCGGCCGGAACTTCCTTGGCCTTGCCGTAACCGACGCCGACCATGCCGTTGCCGTCACCCACGATGACCAGGGCGGTGAAGCTGAAGCGCCGACCACCCTTGACCACCTTGGAGACACGGTTGATCGCAACGACCCGTTCCAGGTAGTTGCCCTTGTCGCCGTCGCGGTCACGGTCGCGGCCACCACGGCCACCGCCGTCCCGGCGGCCCCGTCCGTCGCGCGAATCGCGGCCGTCACGGCTGTCTGGGCCCTGACCCCCAGCCGGCTGTTCCGCCATTATGCGAACCTTCCGTTCATCAGGCTCATGCTGCTCATCAGAATTGCAATCCGTTCTCGCGGGCGGCATCAGCCAATGCCGCGATCCGTCCACCGTAGGTGTAGCCGCCGCGGTCGAACACCACGGTGTCGACGCCGGCAGCCTTGGCACGCTCGGCGATCAACTGGCCTACCCGCACGCTACGGGCTTTCTTGTCCCCGTCCAGACCGCGGACGTCGGCTTCGATGGATGAAGCGGCGGCCACGGTGGTGCCGTTGAGGTCGTTGACCAGCTGCACGTGAATGTGCCGCGAAGACCGGTTGACGACCAAGCGGGGACGTTCCGCGGTGCCCGAGATCTTCTTGCGCAACCGGGCGTGCCTACGCAGCCGCGAGACCCGCCGGGTTGCGGAAATTGTTTGCGCCATGACTACTTACCTGTCTTTCCGACCTTGCGGCGGATCTGCTCGCCCTCGTAACGCACGCCCTTGCCCTTGTACGGGTCGGGACGGCGCAGGCGACGGATGTTCGCCGAGATTTGGCCGACCTTCTGCTTGTCGATCCCGGAGACCGTGAACTTGGTGGGCGCCTGGACCGCGAAGGTGATCCCTTCGGGAGCCTCGATCACCACCGGGTGGCTGTACCCCAGCGCGAACTCCAGGTTGGTGCCCTTGAGCTGCACACGGTAACCGACACCGTAGATTTCCATCTTGGTCGTGTAGCCCTCGGTCACGCCCGTCACCAGGTTCGACAGCAGGGTCCGCGACAGCCCGTGCAACGAGCGGTTGTGCCGTTCGTCGTTGGGGCGCGTCACCACAATTGCGCCATCGTCGTTGCGCGACACGGAGATCGGGTCGGCCACCGTCAACTCGAGGGTGCCCTTGGGTCCCTTCACCGAGACGTTCTGACCCTCGATCGTTACGTCGACTCCGGCCGGAACCGGAACCGGCTGCTTACCAATTCGCGACATCTTTTACGCTGCCTCTCCCCTACTACCAGACGTAAGCGAGGACTTCGCCGCCCACGCCCTGTCTGGCTGCCTGACGGTCGGTAAGCAGACCCGACGACGTCGAAATGATCGCAACGCCGAGGCCGCCGAGCACGCGCGGCAGGTTGGTGGACTTCGCGTAGACCCGCAGGCCCGGCTTGGACACCCGCTTCAGCCCGGCGATGCTGCGCTCCCGACTGGGTCCGTACTTGAGCTGGACGATCAGCGACTTGCCCACCCGAGCATCCTCGGTACGGAAGTCGGTGATGTACCCCTCGTTCTTCAGGATCTGGGCGATGTTGGCCTTGATCTTGGAGTGCGGCAAGGTCACTTCGTCGTGGTACGCCGAGTTGGCGTTGCGCAGACGGGTCAAGAAGTCTGCGATCGGATCTGTCATAGTCATCGAGCGCTGCTCCTCTTCATCGCTACGCTCTGCATCGTCGTCATCGCGGTCATTGAGCGCTACTCCTCACCAGCTGCTCTTCTGCACGCCGGGCAACTCGCCCGCATGCGCCATCTCACGCAGGCAGATCCGGCACAGCCCGAATTTGCGGAACACCGCGCGCGGACGGCCGCACTTGCTGCAGCGGGTGTAGCCGCGCACCGCAAACTTCGGCTTGCGCGCGGCCTTGTTGACCAGTGCTTTCTTCGCCATCTGCTCAGTTCTCCTTGAAGGGAAAGCCGAGGGCCCGCAACAGCGCTCGTCCTTCGTCGTCGTTTGTCGCCGAGGTGACGACGTTGATGTCCATGCCGCGGACCCGGTCGATCTTGTCGACGTCGATCTCGTGAAACACCGACTGCTCGGCCAGCCCGAAGGTGTAGTTGCCGACACCGTCGAACTGCTTGGGTGACAACCCGCGGAAGTCGCGGATACGGGGCAGTGCGATCGACGTGAGCCGGTCGAGGAACTCCCACATCCGGTCGCCGCGCAGCGTGACCCGTACGCCGATGGGCATTCCCTCGCGCAACTTGAACTGCGCGATGGACTTTCGCGCCTTGCGAATCTCGGGACGTTGCCCGGTGATCAGCGCCAGGTCGTTGACTGCGCCGTTGATCAACTTCGCGTCGCGAGCGGCCTCACCGACACCCATGTTGACCACGACCTTGGTCACCGTCGGGATCTGCATCACGTTGCGGTAGTTGAACTGCTTGTGCAGCGCGTCGCGAATCTCGTTGCGGTAGCGCGCCTTCAGGCGCGGCTGAGTTTTCTCTGCAGTGGTCATCAGATGTCCTTGCCGTTGCGCTTGGAGATACGGACCCGCTTGCCGGTCTCCTCGTCGACGCGGTAGCCGACGCGAGTGGGCTTGCCGTCGGAATCAACGACCATCACGTTGGAGACGTGGATCGGCGCTTCCTGGGTGACGATGCCACCGGAGCGGGCGCCACGCTGATTCGTCGACACGGCGGTGTGCTTCTTGATGCGGTTGACGCCCTCAACGAGCACCCGGTTGCGGTCGGGGTAGGCCGCAATGACCTTGCCCTTGGCGCCCTTGTCCTTGCCGGCGATGACCAGCACGGTGTCGCCTTTGTGGACCTTCATCTACAACACCTCCGGGGCCAGCGAGATGATCTTCATGAACTTCTTCTCCCGCAACTCGCGGCCGACCGGCCCGAAGATGCGTGTGCCGCGCGGGTCGTTGTCGGGCTTGATGATCACCGCGGCGTTCTCGTCGAACTTGATGTAGCTGCCGTCGGGCCGCCGACGTTCCTTGACGGTGCGCACCACGACGGCCTTCACGACGTCGCCCCGCTTGACGTTGCCGCCCGGGATCGCGTCCTTGACCGTGGCCACGATGACGTCGCCGATGCCGGCGTACCTGCGCGACGAACCACCGAGCACCCGGATGCACAAGATCTCCTTGGCGCCGGTGTTGTCGGCGACCTTGAGCCGCGATTCCTGCTGAATCACTAGATCTCCTGACCTGGTTGACTTGTGCGCGGCAAGAGAACAGGCGGTGCACCCCCAAATGGGCACAACCGACGGCAGCACTGGCCGTGCGCGGTCTTGAAAAGCATTCGTTCCCGAAGGGCACGCAGGGCCGGCGAACCAGCCGAGGTCTGCCCAAGGCAACCCCTAGAGTCTAGGTGACAGCCAGCTCAGCGCCAAATTGGCAATCGTGGGGCCGTCAGTCGCCCTGCCGGTGCCAGGCCATGACGTACAGCACCAGCGCCGTGGCCAGCCCTATCAATACCCATATCACCACGGCCTGATCAACCCACGAGCCGGCCGGCGGTGAGCCGGGCAGGATATTGCGCAACGGCACCACGGCAAACAGCATGGCTGCGTACCAGGTGGAGAACGGCGGCAGGAATTTGCGCCGGCCGGTGAACATCTGGATCGCGACGAACAACGCCAGGGTGGGCAGCGCGACCAGAACGAGGCAGATACCCAGGTCGAATACCAGCGGTCCCTTGGCCCGCTGCAGCGTGATGACGACGTCGTCGGGGCGATTCGGGTCCTGTCCCGCGCGCCCGACCCGGGTGGCCGAGACATCCCAGCCCTCCAGTAATCCGGTCACCTCTACTCGGGCGTGCCGGGGTTGCCGGCCCTCATCCGTGCCGAAGAGGACGTCGGCCTGGATGGTGTCGGTCCGGTAGGTGTCGAACGGCCAGTCCCCGGGATTGCCGTGCGCCTGGATCGTCGTCGCGACCTGCGCGGGCGCCTTTCCTTTCGGATACTGCAGATCCCCCGAGGTCGTTGTCGGGGTCGAAACGCACCGATGCTTCCGTGGTCAAGACGTCGAGTCGGTTGTCGATCATCGAACTGTCCGGCATCACCAGCACCTTCACGTCGAGCCGGTGCTCGACGGGGTGCAGCTGCTCGAGGCGCACCAGGACGACGCTGTTGTCGGCGGTGCTCAGGTCCGGGTCGGGAAGTGGGCCGGGCGCGGTGGCCAGCCAGTGATAGCCGAACAGCGACAGCAGGTAGACGACGGCGACACCCAGGACGACAGAAAGGTCGATCACGAGGTTCCGACGGTTCCGTCTGTGTTCCGACGCCGGCTCGGAACGGGCCGGCCGCGTCCGGACCGGCGGCGCAATGGCCAAGTTCCGATGAACCGTCACGGAGCCAGATATTAGCAATCTATGAGTTTGCTAGCATTTTCTGAGGAAAGGCGGAACGTGCTCGTAACAAACGAAGTCATCTGCGTTAACACGACGAAGAGCGGGACGCCGCCGGGCGCTCTGAATCAGTTTGCTGTCAGTTACGCCCGGTCGCGGTACCAGGCAATGATGTAGATGACCATTGCGGTAGCCAGGCCCAACAGCACCCAGATCACCAGCCCCTGGTCGATCCACGCGCCGGTCGGCGGGGATCCGGGCAGGAAGTTGCGCAACGGCACCACGGCGAACAGCATCGCCGCATACCAGGTGCCGAACGGCGGCAGGAACGGTCGCCGCCTGGTCACCATCTGAATGGCCACAAACAGCGCCAGCGCCGGCAACGTGATCAGCACCAAACAGATTCCGATGTCGAAGAATTGCTGCGCTTTGGTCCGCTTCAGCTTGATGATGATGGCGGCGGGCGCTTTCGGGTCGGAGCTGGCAACCCGCTCCAGGTGAATATCGAATCCGTCGACCACCCCTTCCACCTCTACTCGGGCCGGTTCGTAGTGGCTGGTGTCGGCGGCGCCGACAAGCCATTCGGCCTGAATCGGGTCGGTGACGTATTCATCCAGCGGCCATTCGGTGGCCTTGCCGCGGGCGTCGATGGTGGTCGACACCCACTCCGGGGCTTTGCCGGTGTGGTACTGCAATTCGGCCATGTCGTTCTGCGAGACGAAGCGGACCGCCGATTCGGCGGTGAGGCGGTTGAGTCGTCGATTGATGATGGATTCGTCCGGGCGGAGTAACACCTTCACGGTGAGCAGTTGCTCGGTGGCGTTGAGTTTCTCGACGTGCACCACGACCAACGGGTCGTCGGTGGTGCCCAGGTCTACCTTCGGCAGCGGATGCGGTGCCAGCCACTTGTAGCTGAGCACTCCGATAAGCCAGAGCACCGATACTCCGACGATGATCGACGTGTCCAGCACCAGGTGCTTGCGCACCGACATGTGCTTGTGTTCGGGCGGCCCCGGCTCGTGCACCGGCGGCGCGGCCTCGGGCGATGACACGGAGTCAGATGGTAGCAATCGGCCGGTACAAAGACAGCCCGCTGGCGATCAGTCGCCTTGCCGAACCCAGGCGAAGATGTACAGGCTCATCGCCGTCACCAACGCGATCAAGACCCACTGCACGATTGCCTGGTCGATCCACGAGCCGGGCGGTGGGGCGCCCGGCAATATGTTGCGCAACGGGACGATGGCAAACAGGTTGGCGGCGTACCACGTTGCGAACGGCGGCAGGAACTTTCGTCGGCCCAATGCCATCGGAACGGCAACCAACAGCGCCAAGGTGGGCAACGCGATGAGCACCAGGCAGATGCCGAGATCGAAAATAAGGGGGCCCTTCGCCCTCTTGAAGGTGATGACCACGTTCCCGTTGTCCATGGATCGTGAGGTCGGCAATGCAGCGGTGTCGTGAACACGGTTGACGGTGACGTCCCAGCCGTCCAACGATCCGGTGATCTCCACACGGGCCGGCACCTTCTTGAGGCCGTCGCCAGAACCAACGAAAGCGTCGGCCGAAATCGCCTCGGTGCGGTAGGTGTCGAAGGGCCAGTTGCCGGGGTCGCCGTGCGCCTCGACGGTGCTGGTGAGTTGGGCTGGCGCCTTTCCCTTCGGGTAATGCAAGTCCCCCAGATCGCTCGGCGGATACAGGCGCACCGCAACGTCGGTGCCCAACACATCGAAGCGGTTGTCGTACGCCGAAATTGCCGGATACACAAGCACATTGACCGTGAGACGGTTGGCAACCGGCTTCAGCTCCTCTAGGCGCAACTGCACAATCGTGGCGTCACCGCCACCCTGGCTCAGGTCCAGCGGCGGCAGCGGCCCCTCTGATCTTTGCAGGATATGGACGCCGACCAGCGACAACGCATAAGCGATGACGACAACCATCAGAATGATCATGCCGATCAAAATGCGCGATCGGCTCGGCTCTTTCTTGGTCGCTTCCTTCTTCTGCGTGGATGGCGTGTCCGCCACCGTCTGGCGATCATCCGCGGCGCATGAGGCGGCGCTTCAAGGGTCACTGGCCACCTCCACCCACGAGTCGCGGGCGCCACCCGGCTGATCCGGACAACATGGATCTCGATGCTAGCAAACCAATTGCATCCTCACGCCACGTGTAATTTCGTTCACTATCAGTACATCTCGCGGTAATCCGACGGTCGTCTAGCTATCCAGAAGCAAGACTGACAACGCGGGGCAACCCGGCCATGAGCGGCAGCCGAAGCATCGAAGTCGTTGCGTGCCAGATAGTTTCGAGACCGAAACCGTGACGACCAGGCATTCGTCCGGTACCGAATGCCGGTTCATCTGATGTTTCCTTGTCAACTGATTCCAATGGCGGTAAGTATCAACATGTATCGGAGCCGGTTGTACATCTTTCGAGCATGCCGCGGTCCACCGCTCGCCATCGGCGCCGGCCCCGGCGTGACGAATCACCGCGCCCGCCGGAGGCCGAGTTTCGGCCCGGCAGCACCGCGTCGCCTTCCGCTGCCACCATTCTCAAGGGAGAACCAGACATGAAGCGCAAACGACCGAGCGCCGCGATGAACTTGCTGGCCGCGGGTGCGATGGCGCTCTCGGGATGCAGCAGCGCCGCCCACGCCAACCTGCCGTATGTCAGTGGAGCGAAGGTGGACTGCGGTGGTAAACAGACCTTGGTCGCCAGCGGCTCGACCGCGCAAACCTACGCGATGTTGCGGTTCATCGATGCCTACCACACGGCCTGCGGCAAACAGACTCTCAGATACGACGCCAACGGGTCGGGTGCGGGCATCAACGAATTCTTGTCCGGGGAAACCGATTTCGCAGGGTCGGACACACCGCTGTCGAGCGACCAGTACGCCGCGGCCAAGCAGCGGTGCGGCGGCGCCGACGCCTGGAACCTGCCCGTGGTGTTCGGCCCGATGGCGATCACCTACAACCTCGCCAAGGTCGATTCCCTGGTGCTCGACGGGCCCACCCTCGCCAAGATCTTCAACGGCACCATTACCCGCTGGGATGACCCCGCCCTGACCGCGCTGAACGCATCCATGCCGGCAGAAGAGATTCGCGTCGTCTATCGCAGCGACGCGTCCGGCACAACCTACAACTTCCAGTCGTACTTGCAAGCCGCGTCCGCCGGGGCGTGGACAGCAGGTGCCGGCAAGGCATTCAGCGGCGGCGTCGGGGTCGGCGCTGCGGGCAACGACGGCACGGCAGCGATGGTTAAAGCCACCGAGGGAGCGATCAGTTACAACGAACTGTCCTTCGCACTCAAACAGGGGCTCTTCGCCGCCGAGATCAAAACCCCCGCCAGCCGCAGGTCGCTGCGCCCGGTGCGGATCGGTACCGACACCGTAGGCAAGACGATCAGGGGCGCCAAGATCGTCGGCCAAGGCAACGACCTGGTACTCGACATCTCGTCGTTCTACAACCCTGCTCAACCCGACGTCTACCCGATCGTGTTGGCCACCTATGAGATCGTCTGCTCCCGATACCCCACGGCCGACGTCGCCAACGCAGTCAAAGCGTTCCTGCAGGCGGCGATCGGCCCCGGCCAGGTGGACCTGAACAGGGTCGGCTACATTCCGCTATCGCCTCAGTTCCAGGCGCGCGTGTCCGAAGCCGTCGACGCGATCAGCGCCGTCGGCGGCTCCGTGCAGGCGGAGTGAACGCTCCGATCGACGAGGGTTGACCCTCAGTCCGACTGTTTTCGGTACGCCACGATGAACAACGTCATTGCCACGATCAGGGCAAGCAGCACCCACAACGTGATGGCCTGATCCACCCAGGAACCTTCCGGCGGCTTGCCCGGGAAGATATTTCGCAGCGGGACCACCGCGAACAGCATGGCGGCGAACCAGGACACGAACGGCGGCAGGAACTTCTTCTTGCCCAACACCATTGGGATGGACACCCACAGCGCCAGCGCGGGCAGCGAGATGAGCACCAAAACGATGCCCAGGTCGAAGATCAGCGTGCTCTTGGATCGGTGCAAGGTGATGATGACGTCATCGGGCCGTGGCGAGCTCTGCGTCGATTCACCGACCCGCCGGACGCTCACATCCCAGCCGCCCACCTCGCCGATCACCTCGACACGGGCGTCTTCCACGGTGCGGTTGTCGCCGGTCCCGGCAAACACCTGCGCCTGGATGGTGCCGGTGCTGTACGAGTCGAACGGCCAGTTCGCGGGATCACCCTGCGCATCGAGGTAGGTGCTTACCTGCGCCGGTGACTTCCCCACCGGGTACTGCAGGTCGCCCAGGTCGTTCTCGGGGTACATGCGCACGGCCAGGTCCTGGGTCAGGGTGTGAAACTTCTTGTCGAACTTCGAATCCTCGGGAATGACAAGCACACTCACCTTCAACCGATTGTTGACGGTGTCCAGTTCCTCGACCTTCACCTGCACGACGGTGTCGTCGGTGGTGCCCAAGTCCGGCTCCGGCAGCGATTCCCCGGACGACGCCAGAAGATGGACACCGACCAACGAGATCACGTACACGGCCACGACGGCTAGGACCACACCGAGATCCACCAGCAACCGCCGCGCTCGTGACGGCTGCTTCGGTGGCCCGGCCGGCTGACTCTGTGGCGGCGCGGGCGGGGCGGGCGGCGGGGCCTGATGGCTCATCGGACGCGGCCTTTCGGTGGAAGCGCGGGAGGTTCGCTGGCGAAAGGTTATTGAAACTCATAGATTTTCCGCCCGCAATGCGGCGCGGCGTTCGGCGGCAAATTTATTCGACCCGGGTTGAATCCACCACGCAACGGAATCCGATATGAGTGGTCGCGGTGTCCTGAGACTGCGGCGAGCGGGCCGACGGCCGGTAGCGATGGCAGTATTCCGGCGCGCACAGATGGGAACCGCCCTTGAGGGTCTGACTGATCGACGGGTCGGCCGGATTGGCCGGGGCGCAGCATGCCTTCGGCGGCTGGTCCAGGCGGTGGTGTGAGCTGAACTCCGTTGTCGTCCATTCCCAGACGTTGCCGATCATGTCGGACAGGCCGAAACCGTTGGGTGGAAAGGCGCCGACCGGCGACGTGCCGAACCAGCCAAGCGCGCCGTCGTTTCGGTACGGGAACCGGCCCTGCCAGGTGTTCGCCATCAACTGGCCGTCGGGCCTTTCCTCGTCGCCCCACGCGTATCGGCCGGTCGTGCCGGCGCGGGCGGCGTACTCCCACTCGGCTTCCGTCGGTAAGCGCCGTCCCGCCCATCGTGCGTAGGCCGCGGCGTCGGAATACGCCACTTGCACGACCGGGTGATCGGGTCGATCCGCGACGTCGCTGTCGGGACCGAAGGGCTGGCGCCAGCTCGCTCCGGGCGCCCAGTCCCACCACTGCCGCCAGTCGCGCAGGTCGACCGGTCCCCGCGTGGGGCGGAACACCATGGCGCCGGGACATAGGTCGGCGGGATCGGCCCCCGGATAGAGCGTTGCATCCAGGGGCTGCTCGGCAACGGTCACATAGCCTGTCGCCGCGACGAATTCGGCGAACTGGGCGTTGGTCACCGGGTGGCGTTCCACCGCAAACCCGGCCACGGTCACGGTATGGATCGGCGCCTCTTCGGGATAGAAGCTGGTCGACCCCATCCGGAACGATCCGCCCGGCAGCTCCACCAGCTCCGTCAACACCAGTTCAGGGTATGACGACCGCGAAATCCTGAGTCAACAGGGATTTGGCAGCGTCGAAACCGGGGGCGCCCGCGTGGGCCTCGAGATGGATCGCGACCAGGTACTGCGTGGTGTTCGTCCAGATGTGGGCGATCCGGTCGGCGAAGTCGATCCCGCCGGAGGGCGCTTGCAGCGTGCCGGCCAGTCGCTGGCTGCTGTAACCGCAGAACGGCGACCCAGTGACGGAGAACTTGATTCGCGGCAGGCTGCCGCCGACCCCGGCCGTGTAGCGCAGGAACGCGCTCTCGGGCGGCTGGTCTGTGGCGGCTATGGACACCGTCGCGGCCAACGTGTCGGGGCCACTGAGCCTCAATGGCGTGTCACCGGAACCGGCGGTCGACGTCCAGCCCTCGGGAACGGCAATGGTGATACGGGGGGCGGCCGGGTCGGACACGGTCACTTCGGTGGGCTCGCCGCCGCCCGTCGGGGTCACGACGCAGGCGAGTGCATTCGGCGGAATGTGGTCCGGCAGCGTGGCGGCGATGCCCGGTACCGGCTCGGCGGGATCCGGATGGCGGGTCGGCGCGGCCGATCCCCCGGTGTGCGACTCGCAGCCGGCCGTGCCTGTCGCAAACAGGCCCGCCGCGACCAGCGCCGCCAACCGCGCAAACCGCTCAGTCGCGCGAAAAGGCAAGCGCCAGATCCTTTTCCACATCCTCGTAAGGCCGACCCGACAGGTCCATGGCGACTTGGGTGATGGTGCCGCCGGTGAACGCGAACGGCGCCTTGTACCGGCTGGACACTCCCGAGCCGCCGTTGCGTCCGATGGTGATGCCGGCACCGGCCAATCCAAATGTTCCGGGGTGGGTGATCACGTCGGGCAGCGTCCCGACCGGATGCTCGTCGAAATACAGCGTGACGACGCCGACCGGGGTGTGGCTGTTCGGCACGGTTCCGGTGCGTTCGTAACGCGCGCCCAGCAGGTGGCGACCCAACGGGACCGGCCCGGCTGACTGAATCAACTGCTGCCGTTCGCCGAGGAAGTTGTAGACGTACTGCAACCGCCCATCCTGGATGAACAGTACATGCCCGCCGTGCGCCCCACCCTGTTTGAACAGCACCCCTTCGGCGCCGGTCGAATCCAAGGTCACGTCGGCCACCACCGCGAAGGACCGGCCGCGGATCTCGGGGGCGGCGCCGATGCCGACGTCGGCGCAGTCGGGGTAGTAGATGTAGCTGTCCCGCTCGCTGACCAGGTACGGCCGCGACCGCGACAACGTCTCGAAGATGTTCAGGTCGGCCAACGGCAGCCCGTTGTACTTGGCAGCCTCGGAGAACCACAGCTGTTTGAGTTCTTCGAGCTTGTCAGGGTGCTCCGTCGCCAGGTCGTGGCACTGGCTGCGGTCCCGCTCGATGTGGAACAGCTCCCAGCGGTCCTGTTCGAAGTGTGACCAGCCCGCGGGTGTGGCCGCATGCACGGTGTTGGCGAACCATCCCTGGTGCCATATTCCACGGGTGCCGAGCATGGTGTAGAACTGCGTCGTCTTACCGGTGTCAGCGCTCGAATCCTCAAGGGCGGTCTTGAAACTCACACCGTCCAGCGGCTTTTGCGCAATGCCCTTGACGGTGTCCGGCGGGGTCATGCCGAGGAGGTCGTAGACGGTCGGGGTGATGTCACTGACGTTGACGTAGTTATCGCGGACCTCGCCGTGCGCGGCGATGCCGTTGGGCCAGGAGATGATCGCGGTGTCGGCGATACCGCCCTCGTGAGAGGCGTAGCGCTTGAACAACTTATAGGGCGTGTTGAAGGCCATCGCCCAGCCGATCGGGTAGTGGTTGTAGGTCTCCGGTCCGCCCAGGTGGTCGAAGAGCCGCATGCTCTCCTCGACGGTGTCGATGTAGCCGTTGAAGAACTTGCCCTCGTTGACCGACCCGTTCGGGCCGCCTTCGCCGCTGGCGCCGTTGTCGGAGATGACCACGATGATGGTGTCGTCCAGCTGACCCGACTCTTCCAGGTAATCCAGGATCCGGCCGATCTGGGCATCGGTGTAGCTCAGGAAGCCGGCGAATACCTCAGCCATCCGGCTGAACAGTCGCTTCTCGTCGTCGGTGAGGCTGTCCCAAGGGCGCACGGTGTCCTGCAGCGGCCACGCCTCTCCCTGCGGTCCCTTGACGTCGAGGTAGGGGTTGACCGGAGACAACTCGGTGTCCGGCGGAACGATCCCCATCGCCTTCTGCTTTTCCAGAGCGATTTCGCGGTATTTCTCGTAACCCATGTCGAAGACGCCGTTGTACTTGTCGGCCCATTCTTTGAACACATGGTGCGGCGCGTGGCCGGCTCCGGGGCAGACGTAACTGAACCACGGTTTGTCCGGCGCGATCACCTTGGCGTCACGGATGAATTGAATCGTCTTGTCGGCCAGGTCTTTTGACAGGTGGTAACCGTCCTCGGGGGTGCCCGGCGGGTTCACCGGGTGGTTGTCGTACACCAGGTCTGGATACCACTGGTCGGTTTCACCGCCCAGGAACCCGTAGAAGCGTTCGAAGCCACGCGACGTCGGCCAATGCCGTTTTGTCGCGGCCATGCTGGACTCTTCCAACGGCGTCAGGTGCCACTTGCCGATGCAGTAGGTGTTGTACCCACGCTCGTTGAGCACCTCAGAGAGCAGTGCGGTATCGGCCGGAATGCGGCCGTTGCAGTTGGGGAACCCGTCGGTGAACTCTTCAATGGTGGCCATGCCGACGGTGGTGGCGTTGCGGCCGGTCAGCAGCGAGGCCCGGGTCGGAGAGCACAGCGCGGTGGTGTGAAACTGCGTGAGGCGCACCCCGCGTTCGGCAATCCTGCTCATGGCGGGCATCTCCACCAGACCGCCGAAGCAGTCCCAGGTCGCGATGCCGGTGTCGTCCCATACCAGGTAGAGGATGTTCGGCGAATTGTCGGGAGCGGTCGGCGCCGCGTACGGGCCCCAGTCCGGCTCCGAATCCCGAATGTCCAGCTCGATCTTGCCTTGAAATTGACCCGGTACGTTGAACCCCGACTGCCCAGTCATATTCGCCAGCCTCACTCTGTCTTGTCGACGCGTTCGCCGACCTCCCGAATGTCCGTGGACATTACACGGGCCGCATAGCAATCAGCTGAGATTTCGCGGCGGCTAGACGGTTTGTCTAGGTTTGTCGATGCCCGCCTGATCCTGCTCAGTGCGGTATCGGCGTGTAATGCGCAGAATCGCTGGTGAATTCGGGCTTTCCATAGGTTCTCAGTCGCAGCTTGAGCAGCCGGATGACATATCGGTCGACCAGCTGACGCAGCGCGGGAATGTTACTGGCGCGCTGAACGGCAACAAAGCGCCCGGCGATGAACGGCCCGGTCAGGGCGATGCGGATGCGGTCGGCCACCCCGATCGACACGCCCATGGCCTCGGCGGTGGCGCGGTGGCCGTTGCAGAACGCCCGGACGAAGGTCTCCTTGCTGTAGCTCTTCTCCACTGCCTCTGCGGCGCGATCGAACCACGAGGTTCCCGGACGCAGATAGGCGGCCATCGTAGAGTCGACGAGTTCACGGCAGACGGAGTCGAATCCGTCGCGCAACAGCGCTGCACGGGCGTGCATGACGTGAACCGTCTCGGCGGGTGTGGTGGGCAACAGTTCCTCGGGTAGGCCAAGTAGGAAACAGCGGTAACGCCCGAATTCGACGAGCGCTCGCTCCTGCTCGTTGAACTGGTCCCGGCCCTGACGAAGCACCTGTTGCGACGTCATGTACTGGCCGATCATGCCCGCCGGCATCTGGTCGACCTGCGGCACCGGCACGCCGTACACATCGACATCCCACTTGTCGGATTTCTTCAGCGCGTTGTAGCGGACCATCGAATGCATCAATCGAACCATCGCGGCCGCTTCGAACCCCGGGCCGTAACGCTGCAACGCACCCGGCAGGGTGGTGACGGCGAAGAAGCTCGCCGTCTCGTTGACCCGGCGCGCGGCGCGGCGGCCCGAGAGCGCACCGGTCAGGCCCATCGGCAACGCTGCGTAGGTGTTGGTGAAGGTCGCGATGAACGCGCCGCGTGTGATGAAGTGGGCCAGCAACGCCGCGGCGGCGCGCGCCTGCCGCGCGCCCTCCTCGATCAGATCGAAGTTGATCCAATCCGGCCTGACCTCCATCGCGTCGATGAACGCGACCAGCTCTTCGGGCGCGTCGGGAACGGCGTCGATGCCATCGCGGCAAGCCGTCTTGAGCATGTCGATCAGCTCGGTGACGCTGTAGCGGCTCATCAACGCCGCATAGGGGTCCGCCACCACGTCGCCGAGCATGGTGGCCGTCTCCATCAGCTCCAGGACGCGGTCGTCAGTGAGGATCTGGTCGCGGTCGGCGGCCCACGCCGGCAACGACGACTTGTCGCCGGGCCGCCTGGTCAGCCGGTACGGCCGCTCGTCAAAGTCGATGTCGCCGTAGAGATCTGGCTGCAGCTGCCGTTGGCTTGCGACCCGCTGCGCGAGTTCCGGGTAGTAGGTGACCATGCAGACCTCTCGATAACTAACAAGTTGTGAGTAATACTCACAAAGTGTTAGTTATGCTGTCAAGCGTGACGCAAGCCACCAGGGCAGCCCCCAAACGGCGAATGACCGCCGAACAGCGGCGCGAGCAAATCCTGGATGTCACGCACGCCATCGTCGACGTCGAGGGGTTTCATGCGGCGACGCCGAACCGCATCGCCCGGGAAGCCGGCATCAACCGTTCGTTGATCTATCAGTTGTTCGGGGATCCCGCAAAGCTTTTCGTCGCCCTGATCGACCGTGAGGCGGGACGGGCCGGCGAGCAGTTCGTCGAGGCGATCAGTGGGTTGGGCGAACCCAGCGAGGACAACCAACCGCTGGTGCGCGCGTTCGACGGAGTTCTTGCCGCCGTCGACGCGCACACCGCGACGTGGCGACTGTTCCTGTTTCCGCCGCAGGGCGCGCCGCCGGAATTACATGAACGGCTGGCTCAATCCCAGACCGTGGTGCGGGATTTTTTGCAGGGAGAACTGCTGCGCCTGAACCCCAAGTTGCAGGATCCGGAGTACACGGCGCGGATCCTTTACGCTGCCGGTCGCGAATTGCTCCAGCTTCGACTCAGCGACCCGGACACCGCGACGCCGGAACGGCTGCGCACTTTTGTGCACGGGCTGCGCGCCAGTTTGCGCGAGCAGACGTAAAGCCCCCGACACGCCGTGCGTGCGGGGGCTTTTACGTCTGCTCGCGGGGGCTACTTGCCCTTTACTTCGCCTTTTCCAAAATCTCCACCAGGCGCCAACGCTTGGTGGCCGACAGCGGCCGCGTCTCCATCAGCGACACACGGTCGCCGATACCGGCGATGCTGTTCTCGTCGTGCGCCTTGACCTTCTTGGTGGTACGAATGATCTTGCCGTACAACGGGTGCCGCACGCGGTCTTCGAGCTCGACCACGATGGTCTTCTGCATCTTGTCACTCACCACGTAGCCGATGCGCGTCTTACGACGCCCGCGCGGCTTCGGCGTGGCCGGAGTGTGCTTGGGACCCTTCTCCTTCGAGCCGGCGTCCTTGGCGGCGGCCTTCGGAGCGGCTTTGGTAGCGGCCTTGGCCGGTGCCTTCTTCGCTTCTGCCATCACGATTCCTTCTCGTCGGACCCATCGGGGCCGGAAGCCAGACCCAGTTCGCGTTCGCGCAGCACCGTGTAGACGCGCGCGATCTCCTGACGCACGGTGCGGAGCCGGCGGTTGTTGCTGAGCTGGCCGGTGGCCATCTGGAAGCGCAGATTGAACAGCTCTTCCTTGGACTCACGTACGCGCTCGTGCAACTCCTCGTCGGTGAGCTCGCGCAGTTCGCCAGGGGAAACTCCCACTGCCATCAGAACTGCTCCTCTCGGGTAACGATGCGTGCCTTGATCGGCAGCTTGTGGATCGCTCGGGTGAGCGCCGCGCGGGCGATCTGCTCGTTCGGGTAGCTCAACTCGAACAGCACCCGTCCCGGCTTGACGTTGACCACCCACCATTCCGGCGAACCCTTACCCGAACCCATCCGGGTCTCAGCGGGCTTCTTGGTCAGCGGGCGGTCTGGGAAGATGTTGATCCACACCTTGCCGCCACGCTTGATGTGCCGGTTGATGGCGATACGAGCGGATTCGATCTGCCGGTTGGTGACGTACGCGTGCTCCAAAGCCTGGATGCCGTAGTCGCCGAAGTTCACCGACGTGCCGCCGCTGGCGATGCCACGTTGGCGCGGGTGGTGCTGCTTGCGGTGTTTAACCTTGCGGGGAATCAACATGATTCAGCTCTCCGTGCTCTGCGCTTCAACTGCCGGCGCCGCCGCGGCCTCGGCCGCAGCAGGGGCCGAGCCCTCTTCGCCACCCGCCGCGCGGCCGGCGTCGGTGCCGGTCGCCGTGGTGCCCGAAGCACCGCTACGACGCGGACGGGTGCCCGACGGCCGCTCGCGGCGCGGACGGTCGGCGGCCGGGGCGGCAGCGGCCAGCTCACGCTTGCCGCCGACGATGTCGCCCTTGTAGATCCACACCTTCACGCCGATGCGGCCAAAGGTGGTCTTGGCCTCATACAGGCCGTAGTCGATGTCGGCCCGCAGCGTGTGCAGCGGCACCCGACCCTCGCGATAGAACTCCGAACGGCTCATTTCCGCGCCGCCCAGTCGGCCCGAGCACTGCACCCGGATGCCCTTGACGTTGGGCTGACGCATGGCTGACTGAATGGCCTTGCGCATCGCCCGGCGGAATGCCACGCGATTGCTCAGCTGCTCCGCAACGCCCTGGGCAACCAACTGTGCCTGCGACTCAGGGTTTTTCACCTCGAGGATGTTGAGCTGCACCTGCTTTTTGGTCAGCTTCTCCAGGTCGGCGCGAATGCGGTCGGCCTCGGTGCCCCGGCGCCCGATCACAATGCCCGGGCGGGCGGTGTGGATATCAACGCGAACCCGGTCGCGGGTCCGCTCGATCTCCACGTCGGCGATGCCGGCGCGCTCGAGGCCGCTGGACAGCAGCCGTCGGATCGCGACGTCTTCCTTGACGTAGTCGGCGTACTGCTTGTCGGCGTACCAGCGCGACTTCCAGTCGGTGGTGATGCCCAGCCGGAAGCCGTGCGGATTGATCTTCTGGCCCACTAGTCTGAGCCTCCCTTCGCATCAGAAGTCTCAGACGTCTTGGCTTCGGTCTTGGGCTCCGCTTTCTTCGCGGGCGCTTTCTTGGCGGGTGCCTTCTTGGCGGGAGCTTTGGTTGCCGCCTTCTTGGCAGGTGCGCCCTTCGCGGCGGCCTTGCTGCCCTCGGCCCGCCGGGCCCGCGACGACTTCGCCGCGCGCTGGTCCTTGGGCGGCCGGCTCTCCACGATCACCGTGATGTGGCTGGTGCGCTTGCGAATTCGGAACGCACGGCCCTGGGCGCGGGGACGGATCCGCTTGGCGGTCGGCCCTTCATCGGCGTACACCGTGGCCACCACGAGAGTGGACGGGTCCAGACCGTTGTTGTTCTGGGCGTTGGCCGCGGCACTCGCGATCACCTTGGCCACCGGCTCACTGGCGGCCTGCGGCGCCCAGCGCAGGATATCGAGGGCGTCGGTCACCGACTTGCCGCGGACCAGGTCGATGACCCGGCGCGCCTTCCGCGGCGACACCCGCACGAACCGCGCCTTGGCGGTCGCCGAGGGATATTCGATCGTGGTGGTACTCATCGCCGTTTGCTCTTTCGGTCGTCCTTGATGTGCCCCTTGAAGGTGCGGGTGGGCGCGAATTCACCAAGCTTGTGCCCCACCATCGATTCGGTGACAAACACCGGGACGTGCTTGCGGCCGTCGTGCACCGCGAAGGTGTGCCCGATGAAATCGGGAATGATGGTCGAGCGTCGCGACCAGGTCTTGATGACCTGCTTGGTGTTTTTCTCGTTCTGTACGTCGACCTTCTTGAGCAGATGGTCGTCGACGAACGGGCCCTTCTTGAGGCTGCGTGGCATAGTTCGCTACTCCCCTGTCCTAACGCCCGTGCTTCTTGCCGGTGCGCCGGCGTCGGACGATGAGCTTGTTGCTGGCTTTGTTCGGGTTGCGGGTGCGGCCCTCGGGCTTGCCCCACGGGCTCACGGGGTGACGACCACCGGAGGTCTTGCCCTCACCACCGCCGTGCGGGTGGTCGACCGGGTTCATCACGACACCACGCACGGAGGGGCGCTTGCCCTTCCACCGCATCCGGCCGGCCTTGCCCCAGTTGATGTTCGCCTGCTCGGCGTTACCCACCTCACCGACAGTGGCGCGACAGCGGACGTCTACGCGGCGGATTTCGCCGCTGGGCATGCGCAGCGAGGCGTAGGTGGCTTCCTTACCGAGCAACTGGATGCTGGACCCGGCGGACCGGGCTAGCTTGGCACCGCCACCGGGCCGCAATTCCACGGCGTGCACCAGGGTGCCGGCCGGGATGTTGCGCAGCGGCAGGTTGTTGCCGGGCTTGATGTCGGCGTTGGCGCCCGACTCGACGATGTCGCCCTGCGAAAGACCGTTCGGCGCAATGATGTAGCGCTTCTCGCCGTCCAGGAAGTGCAGGAGCGCGATGCGCGCGGTGCGGTTCGGGTCGTACTCGATGTGCGCAACCTTGGCGTTGACGCCGTCCTTGTCGTTGCGACGGAAGTCGATCACCCGGTAGGCGCGCTTGTGGCCACCGCCCTTGTGCCGGGTGGTGATGCGGCCGTGCGCGTTACGTCCGCCGTGGCCGTGCAGCGGCCGAACCAGCGACTTCTCCGGGGTCGAACGGGTGATCTCGGAGAAGTCCGACACGCTGGCGCCGCGGCGACCGGGAGTCGTCGGCTTGTACTTGCGAATTGCCATGTCTAATCAGGTCTTTCTCTCGTCGCCCGGACTAGGCCGGTGCTCCGAACAGGTCGATCGGCTTGCTGCCCGGGGCCAGCGTGACGATCGCGCGCTTGGTGCTCTTGCGCGTGCCGTATCCGGACCTGGTGCGCTTGCGCTTGCCCTGCCGATTGGCGGTGTTCACCGAGGCGACCTTGACGGAGAAGATCTTCTCGATGGCGATCTTGATCTGCGTCTTGTTGGAGTCGGGGTGCACGACGAAGGTGTACACGTTGTCGTCGAGCAGTCCGTAGGACTTTTCGGAGATGACCGGCGCCAGGATGATGTCCCGCGGGTCAGCGATGGTCGCCATCAGGCCGAAACCTCCTCGGAAGATGCGGTGTTGGCTGTGTTAGCTGAGATGTAGGCGTTCAGGGCCTCGACGCTGAACACCACATCATCGGCGCGCAGCACGTCGTAGGTGTTGAGTTGGTCCGGCGGCAGGATGTGCACACCGGGCAGGTTGCGCACGCTCTTGACGCCCGCCTCGTCGCTGCGCCCGATAACCACCAGCACCTGCTTGCGGTCGGTCAGGGTGGACAGAAACGCCTTGGCGCTCTTCGTCGAAGGAGTCTGGCCCTCAACGAACTCGGTGACGGCATGGATGCGCCCGTTGCGTGCCCGGTCGGAGAGCGCACCGCGCAATGCCGCGGCGATCATCTTCTTGGGCGTGCGCTGGCTGTAGTCCCGCGGTTGCGGGCCGTGCACGGTGCCACCACCGGTGAACTGCGGAGCCCGCGTCGAACCCTGACGGGCCCGGCCGGTTCCCTTCTGCCGGTACGGTTTGCGGCCACCGCCGCTGACGTCGCCGCGCGTCTTGGTCGAGTGCGTACCTTGACGTTTCGCGGCCTGCTGCGCGGTAACCACCTGGTGCATCAACGCGATGTTGGCCGGCGCGTCGAACAACTCGGCCGGCAGGTCGATGGAACCGTCCGTCTTGCCGGCCGGAGTCTTGACGTCAATCTTTAATGTCTTGTCCGCCATTACTTCTCACCTCGTTTGATGGCACTGCGGACCACCACGAGTCCACCGGTGCGGCCCGGGACCGCACCCTTGATCAGCAGCACGCCGTTCTCGGCGTCGACCTTGTGCACCACCAGGTTCTGCACGGTCACCCGGTCGTTGCCCATCCGGCCGGACATCCGGGTGCCCTTGAACACCCGAGCCGGAGTGGCACAACCGCCGATGGAACCTGGGCGGCGATGCACCGCCTGGGCTCCGTGACTGGCGCCTTGTCCGCGGAAGCCGTGCCGCTTCATCGTGCCGGCGAAGCCCTTACCCTTGGACGTGCCGGTCACGTCGACGTAGGCGCCGTCGGCGAAGATCTCCGCCGTCAGCTCCTGACCGACCTCGTACTCGGCCGCCGCCGCCTCGTCGTCCAGCCGCAACTCGGCCAGGTGCCGGCGCGGGTTGACGCCCGCCGCCGCGTACTGGCCGGTGACCGGCTTGTTGACCTTGCGGGGGCTGATCTCGCCGTAAGCGACCTGTACTGCGCTGTATCCGTCACGCTCCGGGGTCCGGACGCGGGTCACCACGTTCGGGCCGGCCTTGACGACAGTCACCGGCACGACGCGGTTGTTCTCGTCGAACACCTGCGTCATGCCCAGCTTCGTGCCCAGAATGCCTTTTCTCGCCATTGCTCGCCGATCCCCTACTGGATGTTGACGTCGACACTGGCCGGAAGATCGATGCGCATCAGAGCGTCAACGGTCTTCGGCGTCGGGTCGAGGATGTCGATCAGCCGCTTATGAGTACGCATCTCGAAGTGCTCCCGCGAGTCCTTGTACTTATGCGGAGAGCGGATGACGCAGTACACATTCTTTTCCGTCGGCAGCGGCACCGGTCCCACGACGCTGGCTCCTGTACGGACGACGGTCTCGACGATCTTGCGCGCCGACGCGTCAATAGCCTCATGGTCGTAGGCCTTAAGCCTGATGCGGATCTTTTGTCCCGCCACGCTTCTCCTACCTCTTCTCCCACACTTCGAGCCCGTGTCCGGACCTCAGCCGTTATTCGACCTCAGTGCCCCCCGGCGCGCGGACCGGCCGCCCTGCGAGGGCCGGTCTAGCGTTGCGCCGGATACTGCGCCGCTGTTTACCTGTCTTGGTTCAACCGCTCCCCGCGCTCGGGTGTGTCACCCGCACGCAGCCTCGTAGGCGGCCAAAATAGTCGCGCTCCAAGGTGGGGACCGGACGCGCCCCTGGTGGGCGCTGGTCGTATGCCCGGGCCAGGCCTGAACCTGGCGCAAGGCAACCTGAACAGTATGCCCCAGATCAGCGCTTGGGCCAAATCCCGGGTGGTGACGATGCGCGGGATGCCCAGGATGCTTCCCGGCTCGGGTCGACACCGACCCTAGCAGGGCTTTTGCGCCGTAGCGGGCGGCCGCCGGGCCCGGCCCGTACGCTTCCAACCGTGTTCGGGCCGAATCCGGGAGAACCTGACCCCGCACAGCCGATGATCGACTGGATCAACGGGGCGCCACCGGCCGAACTGGCGGTCGAACTCCTGGGGGTATTCGACCCGGAGAATCCCAGGAGTACGGAAGTACTGGCGCTGTCACATTTCAGCGAGTGGATGTTTCGCGGATTCCCCGAACGGACCGGTCTCGTCCTGCGCGCCAGACCCGTCCGGGAATCCATTCTGGAGGCCCTGCAACTGCTCGAGCATTCCGAGCTGTTGTACGTGCGCTGGATCGCCGACAACGAGTTCAGGTGGAGTGCGACGCGTTTGGGGGTGGCGACGCTGGCCACGGGCAAGGCCGCGGTGCGGCAACGCATCAAGGATCGAACGGGCCTCTAGTAGCGAGTGGGAATCACTGCGCGGCAACAGAACTCGCCACGCCCTCACCGCCGGCCTGGTTGCGCTGCACGTGCAGGAACCCGTCGACGGCGGCGCGCGCGCATTCGCGGTAGTCGAAGTCCGGCAAGGTACTCAACCGGCCGAGCACCAGCGGGCCGATCAGCAGCGCAATCGCTCGCGAGCGGTCCACCTCGCCCAGCTCGGCGGCCTGCGGACTGTCGAACAAGCTGTCGAACGGCGCCGCATACTGTTGGGCGATGCGTTCGCGCAGCGAGCTGATTGCGCTCTGAGCGCCCTCGGTGTGCCGAGGCTCCGGCATTTCCTGCAGGTCCGAGCCCAACGCCAGCCACGCCATCGCGGTCAGAACGGCGGGGGCCTCGGCGATGGCTTCGGCCTGCCCCAACACAATGGCCAGCAACCGGTCCCGCAGCGACCCTTCCGTCGGAGGCTCCGGGGCAGTCGGCATCAGGCTGGTGAAAGTCGCCGCCAGCAAGTCGTTTCCACTCGGAAAGTGGCGATACAGCGTGGCCCGCGCCACGTTGGCGGCGCGGGTGACCGCGTCGACGGTGACCGCGCTGGGACCCCCGGCACGAAGCAGTCCCGCGGCGGCCTCGAGCAACCGCGCCCGAGATCGCGCCGGACGGGGATCCTGACTACTCCCGTTGCTGATTGTGACGCACCTCCCTGTTTGGGTCCGAGGTTAACCGTCTATGCACGAGACCATTAGTCTCGGCAACTACTTCGCCGCCGAAAGGAGGCGCGAGCATGGTCGCAACCCTGTTCCGACCCGATGAACGTCTTTCCCTGCCCGATCAGCGTACTGAGGCGCCAGGCACCGGCAATAGCGCGCGCAGGTGGACCCTGGCCGTCGCCTGCCTCGGGGTCTCACTGGTTGTCGCGTCGATGACGGCACTGAACACCGCCCTGGGTGACATCGCGGTGGCAACGTCGGCGACCCAGACCCAGCTGACCTGGATCGTCGACGGCTACACGGTGGCGTTAGCCTGCCTGCTGCTGCCGGCCGGGGCGATCGGGGACCGCTACGGCAGGCGCGGGGCCCTGCTCGCCGGCCTGACAATCTTCTCTGTGGCCTCGATGGCTCCGGCGCTGCTGCATTCGCCGACCCAGATCATCGCAGGGCGGACACTGGCCGGTATCGGCGCTGCGTTCGTGATGCCCGCGACGCTGTCACTGCTCACGGTGGCCTATCCAAGAGATCAGCGCATCAAGGCCGTTGGCATCTGGGCCGGTACGGCCGGATCAGGCGGGGTGGTCGGCATGCTGGGTTCTGGCCTGTTACTTCGTTTTTGGGACTGGCATGCCATCTTCTGGGCAATGGGCGCCGCCGGATTGGTGATCTTCGCCATGGCGTGCACCATTTCGTCGTCCCGGGATGCCGAGGCTCCGCGTCTCGACTGGCTGGGCGCACTGCTCATCGGCACGGCGGTCGCGAGCGGAGTGTTCGCGATCCTGCAGGCCCCGTCGCGCGGGTGGAGTGACCCGCAGGTGTGGGGCGGACTTGTCGCCGGGACGGTTATCGCCGCGGCCTTCGGCCTAGTCGAATTCCGCAAGCGGCAGCCACTTCTGGATGTCCGCCTCTTCGCCGACGAGGGTTTCGCGACCGGGACCGCGACGATCGTCGTGCTCTTCGGCGCAACCTTCGGCTTCTTCTATCTGGGCATGCAGTATGTCCAGCAGATCATGGGCTACTCGCCCCTGATGACGGCGGTCGCATTCGGGCCGTTCATGGTGCCTTTGGGCATCTGTTCGGCGCTGTCGTTCTGGTATGTGCCGAAACTCGGGCTTCGTCTGGTGCTCTTCGCCGGCACCTTGCTGATGGCGGTCGGCTTCCTGTGCATGCTGGTCCTGGATCTGAACTCGTCCTATCTCGAGCTGGCCTGGCCGACTCTGATCCTGAGCACCGGCATCGGATTCTGCACGGCGCCCACCACGTCGGCCATCATGGCCGCCGTCCCCGACGAGAAACAGGGAGTCGCCTCCGCGGTCAACGACACCGCGCGCGAGTTGGGCGGAGCACTGGGCATCGCCGTGGCGGGCTCGATCCTGGCCGGTCGATACAGCCGCGAGCTGGCCCCACACCTGACGGCGTTCCCCGAACCGGTGCGCGGCCCGGCGTCCGACTCCTTGCCGAAGGCGGTCGAGGTAGCGGAAAGGATTGGACCGCAAGGTGATCAGCTGACCACCTTAAGTCAGACCGCCTTCATGACGGCCATGCACACCTCGATGATCACGATGGCTGTCATCGTCGGTGTCGCCGCGTTGCTGGTCGGTTTTTGGGCACCGGGCCGCGACGGACGCCAGTTGCCGCTGGCCCGTCGCATCCGCGGTCGAGAAAATTGTCTGACTTGAGCAAAAACGCCTCGGCCGAAGCGCCCCTGAATTAACATCCGACTGAGGGGCGAGTTCGTGGGGAGACGAACGCAATCCACGCTAGCCGGGGGGCGGTATGTCTTACGTAATCGCTGCAACGGAGTATGTTGCCGCCGCAGCAATGGATTTGGCCAATATCGGCTCAGCGATCAGTGACGCGAGCGCGGCGGCGGCCAGCCCGACATCCGGCGTGCTGATCCCGGCGGGTGCCGACGCGGTGTCGGCGGAGATGGCCGCGTTGTTCGGTGCGCACGCCCAGGCTTTTCAACAGATCGCGGCGCAGGCGGCGTCGTTCCACGACCAGTTCGTGCATCTGATGAACCTCGGGTCGCAGCAGTACGCCCTCAGCGAGGCCGCAAACGTCTCGAGCATTCAGAGCGGCACGACCAACTTGCCCCAGCAGACGCTCGGACATTCGGTCCTGGGCGAAGGCGCCCATGCGGCGCCGGCGGCCGCGGCAGCGGCGCCAACAATGACTATCAGTCCGGCGGCAGCTGGACCGGTAGGCTCAGCGATCGCACCGGCGGCTACGCCGGTGGGATCGGTGGGGTCGGCAGTAGCGGCGGGATCGGCGGGGTCGGCTAAGCGTCAGCCAATCCCGTCGCTACCGACGAGCCCTCCTGAGTCAACTGAAGTACAGACGGCAGCGGTGTCCGCGCTGCCGGCGCCGCTCGCGGCGCGAGCCGCGGCTGCGGCGGCCCCGGCAGCTCCGGCGGCTCCCCGGTTCGAAGCGACCGGCGAGTCGGCCGCGGCCGCCGGCTGAGGGGCTCACCCGACGAACTCGGCCGCTCGATGTCCGAGCATCACGATGGTGGCGTGCGGTCCCCGGCTGGGAACCAGCGGCAGGATCGAACCGTCGATCACCCACAGGCTTTCCAAACCCTTTACCCGACAGCGGCAGTCGACGACGGCGTGCGCGTCACCGTCGAGACCCATTGGCGCGCTGCCGCATAGATGTTGGGATGTCGACCACACGGCTGGCCCGATATGGGTTGCCGTAGTGCACAATTCGCGCGCCAGATCGCTACCTGCGCGCAGGGCAGCGACATCGCCTGGCGCACTGTCGTAGTGGTGCTGGATCCGCGGCGGCACACCGGGTTCGGGAGACACCAGGGTGATGCAGCCGCGCGCCGTAGGCCGCATGAGCGCCACACCGATGTGCGGCCAGTCCCGGTGACCCGGCGTTCCGTCTCCCGTCATTGCCACGAAACCACCTGTGTATGGCCGAATTTCGACGCCATCGCTGGTGCTGAGCACCAACTCCAGCACCGGTCGGTTCACGGCCACGTCCCAGTCGGTGGGCATCACCCATTCCGGGTGGTCACTGCAGTTCCTCCCGACCGGCAGCGCCGCAACAACTTTCACGCCGGCGGCGGTCAACACCGCCTCGTCCCCGACGCCCGACAACATCAGCAGATGGGCCGACGCTATCGCACCGGCGCACAAGACTATTCGGTCTGCGGTCAGGGTAACCGGGCCGCTGGGTCCGGTTGCATCGACCCCGGTGGCTCTCGCTTTGTCGAAACGCAGCCGCAGTGCCCGGGTGCGTGCCATCATGGTCAGGTTCGGCCGGCCCAGCGCGGGCAACAGGAAGGCCGCCCCGGGGCCGGTGCGTACGCCGTCGACGATGTTGAGGGGCACGGGACCCACACCCGACGGCAGGTCGGGACCCACGTCGTTCAAGTCGGCGATCCAATCGAACCCGGCGCGCTGAGTGGCCTCGAGGAACGCGGCGCTGGCACCGGTCATGTCCGGTGCGCGCCGCACCGGGATCGGCCCCGCCCCACCGTGCGCCGGGGTGTCGAAATCGAGGTCCGTTTCGATGGCCCGGAAGTGGGGCACGACGTCGGACCAGGCCCACCCTGGCAGCGCCAGCCGGTCGAAGTCGGCGGGCAGACCGCGGCAGAAATAGCCGCCGTTGACAGCCCCCGAACCGCCCAGCGTCGCGCCTCGCACCAGCGGCAGCTGCCGCGCCGGATGGTCGGTCAGCGTAGTCAGATAGCGCTCGGCCAGACTGCTGCCCGCCCCGATCGGCAGCTGGAAACCGTTGCGGGTACGGGACAGCAGCTCGGCATCCTCGAGACCAGGGCCGGCTTCCAGAACCGTCACCCGGCACCGTAAGTCGGCGGAAAGGCGTTCGGCCACAACCGAACCGGCACTGCCGGCGCCGATGATCAAGACATCGCAATGCCGTTCGGCTGCGGACAAGGCGAGCCGTTATGTCCGAATCTGTGGCTTGAGCGCAGAGATGTTGCGTTCCCGCAGCACTCCGTACCAGAGCCCGATTCCGTAGGCCAGGTCGTCGACGCGCTTGAGCAGCAGGAAGGTGAACAACCCGATCGGTTCGGCATCGCCGTCCACCGCGTCGCGGCGGCGCAGCCAGTCGGCCACCCCGTCCACAATGGCGGCGATCACCACGACCCGCCGGAATTGCCGAAAAAAGATGGCGGCCAGCAGCGCCAGTGGCCAATAGTGCCGACAGATCGCCGACGCCAGTTGCAGGGCCGCCGACCACAACCCCCGAGTCGCCACCACCGCCACGTCCCACAGCGACGTTTCGGCCCCGTCCATCGCCTTGGCGACCCGGCGGCCGGTCGCCAGGGCAATCACGATCGAGGCCAGCTGGGCCAGGCCGGAGCCCAGCGACACCAGGATCCAGGCCGCCAGCGCCCAACCCGAGATCACCACCGGCGCGGTCTTGTCGGGGTGCCGCACCGACAGCGGCGCCGCCGAGCCCCCGTAGAACGCCTTGCGGGCGATCCAGTCCCGGAGCTCGGTGCGGTGATCGTGGGCGACGAGGGCAATCGGCTCATACCGCAGTCGGGCGCCGGCTTCCACCAGCCGCCAGCACAGGTCGACGTCCTCACCCGACTGCAAGGTCTCGTCGAAACCGCCGACCTCTCGGATGGCCGCCGTTCGGCACACGATCGCGGCGCTGGGCACGTAGGACACCGAACTGTGTGGCAACACCGGCGCCTCCCGCAGACCTAGGTCCAGCGACGAGTGCACGGCCTCGTAGCGGGCGATCACGTTCTCGCTCTGGGCGAGGCCGACGATGCGCGGCGCCACCAGCGCGACCGTCGGATCGCAGAAGTGCCCGAGCAAAGCCTCCAGCCAACCCCGCCGAGGTGCGACGTCGGAGTCCAGGAACGCGACGTAGTCAGTGGTACAGGCGGCCAGGCCGGTGTTGCGCGCGGCGGCCGGACCTTTGCTGCGGACGTGATGCAGCACTTCGATGTCGCAGTGGGCGCCGGCGAAGTCTTCCAGTTCGACGGGTGGCGACGAGCCGTCGTCGACCACGATTACCCGCAGGCCGCGCAGCGAAGACACCAGGCGCCGCAAACCAATCAGGTTGTCGCGCACCGGTATAACGACGGTGACGTCGCGGTATGACGGGCCTGTTGCCGGGCGTGGATGGGCCACCGTCGCGTCCAGCAGGGTGCGAGCAAGCTCGGCGCTGACCTCGTCACGGACTTTCAGGCGACCGTCGGAGAGCATGCTTTGCGCCGCCGGGGCCAGCCGCAGCAGCCTGGTCGGCGAACCACCGAGCAAAGCCCTGCCATCGCCGAGCACCCGCACTCGACGATCGACCTGCACCGCAAACCCGTCAGGAAGTCGGGTCTGGGTGGTCAACGCCGCTCCTCCTCGATGCGCTCGTCATGACAGGACCCCCCCGGGTCCGGGTACCCACCGGCAAATTCGACCAAAACAATCGTCGACCATCTCCGCAAAAATCCGACTCCCCTCGGCCGCGGTGGCCGTGGTCGGATCCCCCAGCACGCCAATCTCGCTTACCGCCGCGATCCCGCCGCGGCGCATCGACGGTAGCAACTCGTGCAGCGGCGCAGCATTGCCCACGAGAAATCGGTCGCTTTGCACATCGCCGGGCGAAAGGTGCAGCAACACGGATGTTTCGGTATGGCCCGCATGGGCGTCCGCGCCGGCTGTGGAGCATGGACTCCACGCGGCGTCGCGACCTTCCGATCGAAGCAGCGCCGTGGCGCGGCTCAACGCCTCCACGTTGCCGCCATGACCGTTGACGAATACCAGTCGATTCGCCCAGCAGGCAGCCGAGCGACCATACTCCACCAGCAATGTCGTCAACGCCGCCGCCCCGATGGAGATCGTTCCCGGGAAGCTCTGGTGCTCGCCGCTGGCACCGTAGGCGATGGCCGGCGCGACCAGCCAATCCTGCTGGGATTGCGTGTCCAATCGCGCGGCCACGGCCCGGGCCACTGCCGTCGCGATCCTGGTGTCGGTGTCCAACGGCAGGTGCGGGCCGTGCTGTTCGGTGGACCCGAGCGGAATCAATATTGACGCGGCGGTGGATATCGAAAGTTGCCTCGACGTCACACAACCCAGTTCGCCGAGTACGGGCACCCGCCGATGGTAAGACGAATTCACCTGGCGTGCACCAATTGTTGCCCTACCAATTGAAATTATTTTTCGCGTCGTCGGAGCGCGAGCAAAAAACATTGCTCGTTTGCCACGGCTGCACCGCCCGTACCAAACTCGGCGAATAGCTCATTCCCGGAACAACGTATATGTGGTATGTCCCGCGGCTACCCGACGGACGCTCAGCCCACACCCAATTCGCGGGTGAACCCGTCGGGAATGAGAATGTCGTCCGGGCGCAAATCGTGAATCGACGAATGGCCCAGCCCCATCAGTGCCGAGTCGATGCCGCCGCGCAGAATGTCCAGAACGTTTTCGACCCCGGCCTGTCCGGCTGCGGCCAGGCCCCACAGGTAGGCGCGGCCGATCATCACCGCGCGCGCCCCCAGCGCCACCGCCTTCACCACGTCGCTGCCCCGGCGGATGCCACCGTCGAGCAAAACCTCGACCTGCTCGCCGACGGCCGCCGCGATCGCCGGCAGGGCGCGAATCGAGGCGGGCGTCCCGTCCAGGTTGTTGCCGCCGTGGTTGGACACCGAGATAGCCGAAACACCGGCATCCACAGCTCTTTTGGCGTCATCAACGCGCATCACGCCCTTGAGCATCAGGGGGCCACCCCAGAGTTCGGCCAGCCAGGCGATGTCTTCCCAGGTGGGCGGGGGCGTCCCCATCCACTCGCCGTAGGCGGCGAAGAAGGGCGGACCGGGCTCACCGCGGCGGCCTTGGTTAGGCACCCGCAGGTCCGGTGGTCGCATCGTCTTGCCGAACTTCCACAGCCACCGGGGCTTGGTGATCGCCTCCGGGGACAGCCGCAAAATGGTTTTCAGGTTCATCTCTTCGGGGATCTTGGGGCTGCCCCAGTCGCGCCCGTGCGAGAACGTCCAGTCGGTAGTCACGATGATGCCGACCGCCCCGGCCTGCCGCGCCCGCTCGACCCGTTCGGCGATCGCGTCCCGGCCCCCCAGCCAGTAAACCTGGAAAAAGAGCTTCGGATTGGCGGCGATGACCTCTTCGATGGGCTTGCTAGCAAACGAGGACAGCCCCATCGCCGTGCCCCGGGCGGCCGCGGCCCGCGCCACGGCGACCTCGCCGTCCGGATCAACCGCCTGGACGCCGGTCGGCGAGATCAGAACGGGGAAAGAAATATCCTGCCCCAGCACGGTGGTGGACAGGTCCCGCTTTTCGCTGGCGCCGACGACGTGCGGCGCGAAGCCCAGTTCGCTGAACGCGGCGACATTGTCGGCGACGGTGATGCCCTTCTCACTCGCCGAAATCAGCGATGAATAAACGGACTTCGGCAGGCGCCGCTTCGCGCGTTGCTGAGCGATGGCGACGGTTTCGAACCAATCGTCGGCCATGGCTATACGGGGCTCTCGTTGCACAGCCTGGCCGGTGGGTGCGCCGGCGGCCTCATTGACAGGGTCAGCGGCACCGGCGTGCTGATCCGCTTGCCGCGCGAGTGGTCGACGCGGGGCCGGGGTGTGTCACGCTCGTCCGCCAAGGCGGGCGCACCGTGACCCTGAACGCACTCCGGGTCCGGACCGTCCATCGGCAGCCCGGTGAAGAATTTCGCCGCCATGCAGCCGCCACGACAGCTGTCGTAGTGGCCGCAGCTACCACAGGCCCCAGCGGACTGCGGCTCACGCAATTCGCGGAAGAGCGGGGCATTCTTCCAGACATTGTCGAATCCGCCGTCGGACAACACATTTCCGGCCAGAAACCGGTCGTGGATGGCGAACGGGCAGGCGTAGACGTCACCGACCGGGTCGATCAGGCAAACCACCCGGCCGGCGCCGCACATGTTCAGCCCGGCCAGCGCGCCGGAGGAGCCCAGCGGCGCCAGGTGAAAGAAGGAGTCGCCCGTGAGCACCCGCTCGCCCTTGGCGACCAGCCAGTTGTAGAGCTCGACCTGTTGGGCGGCGGTGGGGTGCAACTCCTCCCAGGTGTCCGCCCCGCGCCCGGACGGACGCAGCCGAGTGATGCGCAGCGTGGCGCCGTAGCGGTTGGCCAATGCGGCGAAGTCGTCGAGTTGACCGACGTTGTGGCGCGTGACCACGACCGAGATCTTGGCGTCGGTGAAGCCCGCCTCGGCCAGGTTCTCCAGCGCGCGCAGCGCCATGTCGAAAGACCCGACACCACGCACGGCGTCATTGACTTCCGCCGTGGCACCGTCCAGTGAGATCTGCACGTCGACGTAGTCGCTGGCGGCCAGCCGCACGGCGACCTCCGGGGTGATGCGGACACCGTTGGTCGAGAACTTGACCCCGACGTGGTGTGCGGTGGCGTAATCCACCAGCTCCCAAAAGTCCGGGCGCACAGTCGGTTCGCCGCCGCCGATGTTCACATAGAACACCTGCATGCGTTCCAGCTCGTCGATGATGTCCTTGCACTGACGGGTGGACAACTCGCCCGGATCCCGTTTGCCCGACGACGACAAGCAGTGCACGCAGGCCAGGTTGCAGGCGTACGTCAGCTCCCAGGTCAGACAGATCGGCGCGTCGAGCCCGTGCTCGAACTGCTCGATCAGCGACGGTACTGCTGCGCTCATGCACCCTCCTGAGGTACCAACATGCTCGAGCCGGCCAGCACGCCCAGCGCGTGCAGGTACGGCCCCTGGTCGGGATCGGCGATACCCGCGGCGCGGCACGCCGAGCGGACATCGGGGTGGTCATCCAGCGACTGCACCACGGCCAGGATGGCGCGGTTCTTCAGAAACGACAGCTTGCGAGTGCCGAAGTGATACAGCAGCGCCCCGAACGGTTCCGGGCGAACCGCCACTTGTGGATGCAGTCGCCAGCCGCGGTCCGGATCGAACACGGCAGGTTCAACCGGCACGGTCGCAGGCGTGGTCAAGCTCAGTAGACCCCGCACATGCCGTCGATGGAAACCTCTTCCACCAGCGTCTCGGTGACGAGCTCGGTCTCGGTCTGGTTTTCGTTGTCCATGCGGATTGCCTTTCGTGAAACGGGCTCGACAATGATGGGTGGTGCTGGTCACATCTCGTAGTCTGGGTCAGAATATGGCATCGAGTGCCGAAATGGAAGGGGCGGGTTCTGATGCTGCACGAGTCGCGAGTGGGTCGGCGCCGCTCGACGACGCCGCACCACATCACCGACGTCGCCATCGACCTATTCGCCGCCCGGGGTTTTGCCGACGTCAGCGTCGACGACGTCGCCCAGGCGGCCGGCATCGCCCGGCGGACGCTGTTCCGGTACTACGCCTCCAAGAACGCCATTCCCTGGGGCGATTTCGACACTCACCTCGCCCAGCTGCGCGACCTGCTCGACCACGTCGACCCGCAGGTGCCGCTGCGGGAAGCGCTGCGCGGAGCGCTGCTGGCATTCAACACCTTTGACGAGTGTGAATCGCTGCGGCACCGGAAACGGATGCGGGTGATCCTCGAAACTGCTGAGCTGCAAGCTTATTCGATGACAATGTACGCCGGTTGGCGGGAGGTGATCGCCGGATTCGTGGCTCGTCGATCGGGCGTGAAGGTCACCGACCTGCTGCCGCAGACGGTCGCGTGGACGATGCTCGGGGTGGCGTTGAGCGCGTACGAGCACTGGCTCGGCGACGAGTCGGTCGCGCTGACCGAAGCAATCGGCAATGCATTCGACGTCGCCGGTTCCGGGCTGGACCACCTTGGCGAGCCGCATTGAGCGATATCGACCATTTGCTGCATACCCTTCGCGCACAGGGACGGTTCTGCGCGGGGTCGGGGTCGCCAATGTACGGCGAGCTGTTCGAACTGATCGCCGAGGACGTGCAATCCGGCGGCGTCTTCGCGCACATCCTGGCCGGCCACCGAGACGCCCCCGCGGGCCAAGCGGTGCCGCTGCGCCTGGTCGGCGGGCTGCACCGGATGGTGCTCGACGGCCGAGCACCGCAACTGCACCGGTGGTACCCCAGCGTGGGCGGCAGCTGGGACGCCTCGGGCTGGCCAGAAATTCTTCTGGTTGCGGGCCGCCACGCCGAGGTGCTGCGCGCGGCGCTGGAACTGCCCCCGCAGACCAACGAGGTGGGCCGGTCGGCCGCGCTGATCGGCGGCCTGTTGCGACTCAATGCTGAAATTAACTTGCCGGTGCGGCTTTTCGAGATCGGCTCGAGCGCGGGATTGAATCTGCGGGCGGACCACTACCGCTTCGGATATGCGGGCGGCGAGTGGGGACCGGCCGACTCTCCGGTCCTCATCGACGACGCCTGGCATGGGCACCTGCCACTGGGCGGCGCGGTGCACATCGTCGAGCGGTGTGGCTACGACATCGCGCCGATCGATATCACCGGGGCCGACGGGGAACTGAGCCTGTTGAGCTTTGTCTGGCCGGACCAACATGCCCGGCTGCATCGACTGCGCGGCGCCATCGCGATCGCCCGCGACGTACCGGCCCAGCTGGAGCGCCGGACCGCGGCCGAGGCCGTCGCGGGACTGACCCTGTCCGAGGGTGCTCTGACGGTGCTGTGGCATTCGATCACCTGGCAGTACCTGTCCCGCAACGAGCGCACCGTCGTTGCTTCCCGGATCGACGAGTTGGGCGCGCGGGCAGGCGCCGACTCTCCCTTCGCGCACCTGACTATGGAGCCGGCTCAAGACGGGCCCGGGAGCCCGTTGAGATTCCTGGTGCGCGTCGCCTGCTGGCCGGGCGGCGAGCTGCAGGTGCTGGGCGAATGCCATGCCCACGGGCCGCCGGTGAACTGGCACTGACGTCACGGTTGGCAACTTTTTCGGCGCAGCCCGTTGGAAAATGATCCGCCGCAACGACGATAGAAGTGTGAGCGCCCAACCGGACCGCCATCGCGACATGCAGCGCACGCTGTTGGCGCTGTATGACGAGGCGCTGCCGACGGTGTACGGCTATTTCGCTCGCCGGTGCGCGGATCGCGGGACCGCCGAGGATCTGACGTCGGAGACGTTCCTTGCGGCGTTCCAAACCGCCGGTGCGCAAAGGGACGATCCGCCGCCGATCGGGGTGCCGTGGCTGCTCGGGGTGGCGCGGCACAAACTGGCCGACCACTACCGGGGCCGCCAGGATCCGGTGCCGGTGGCAGAACCGCCCGAGCCGCTCGGCGGAGCCGACGACTGGGATACCGAGCTGGATCGGCTGATGGCCGAGAACGTGTTGGCAAAGCTGAGCGAACCGCACCGGGCGGTGCTGGTGCTGCGGTACATGGACGACTGCAGTGTGGGCGAATGCGCGGAGTTGCTCGGGCGCACCGTGCACGCCACCGAGGCCCTGCTGATCCGTGCGAAAAAGGCGTTCAGAAAAGAGTATCCGGAAGGAGGCAGCCATGAGTGAGCGCGATCCGCTCAGCGTGCTGCACGCCGACGACCTTCCGGTACATCCCGATCCGGCGTTCGCCGCGCGACTGCGGCGCCGCCTGGAGGCGATGCTGTCGCTACCTCCCCAGACCCTCGGAAGGATCGATATGACCAGCCAAACGGTAGCCGAACCCGACACCAGGGAGATCCCGCGACCGGCCGCCCAGCCGTATCTGTGCGTCGCCGATGCGCGAGCCGCAATCGCCTGGTATACCGACGCTTTCGGCGCGGCGGTGGTCGGCGAACCGATCGTAATGGAGGACGGGCGAATAGGGCACGCGGAGCTCGAAATTGCCGGCGGCGTCCTGTATCTGGCCGACGAGTTCCCCGAGCTCGGCTTGAAAGCTCCTTCGCCCGAGGCCGTTTCGGTCAGCCTGATGCTGCACGTCACCAACACCGATGCGGCACTGGGGCGCGCGCGGTCGCAGGGCGCGACCGTCACGCGTGACATCTACGAGGCCCATGGCTCCCGCAACGCGACCATCATCGATCCGTTCGGCCATCGCTGGATGCTCAGCGGCCCGTTGGGTGCGCCGGTCGAGGGCATCCGTCATGGTGACATCGGCTTCATCTCGCTCGCGACTCCCGATCCCGAGCGTGCCGCGGCGTTCTACCAGCACGTCCTGGGCTGGACCTATGACGCGGCCTCCCGCCGCGTCACGAACACCGACCTACCCACTGGCATTCACGCCACCGAGGATCACCCGACCCTGTTCTGCTGCTACGCCGTCGAGGACATCGAGGCGGCCCGAGCGGCGATCGCCGAGGCCGGTGGGGCCGCGGACGAGGCGCAGCAAACCCCACATGGGACCACGGTGGACGCGACCGATGTCCACGGCATGGCGTTCGCGGTCTTCGACGCGGCAGCGGCCTCAAAACGACCGGAGCTCAACGGCTCTGGCCCAGGCGAGCTTGCATATGTGACATACGAGGTGCCAGATTCCGGCGCGTTCCGTGACTTCTACGGCCGAGTGCTGCGGTGGACGTTCGAGCCCGGCCGGGTCGAGGACGGCTGGCAGGTGCGGGAGGCGCATCCGATGTCGGGTGCCGCCGGTGGCAGCTCGCACGCCACGACGGTCCCGATGTGGACTGTTGCCGATATCGACGCGGCCGTCTCTCGGGTCCGGGAGGCCGGTGGCATCGTGCTGGCCGAACCGTCACGGCAGCCGTACGGACTGACCGCCGAATGCACCGACGATCAGGGTGCCCGGTTCTACTTGGGCCAGTTCTGACGGTTGCGTGGATTGCGCGTCTGCTCACCCGGTTAAGCCAGCATCTCCGTGATTGGGGTGGCGGCGGCGATCTTGCCGCGCACCTTCATCACCTTGCCGGGCAGTCCGCCACCGACCACGCCGACCAGCACACCGTCGCGCTCGTAGTAGGCCAGGAATTTGCGCCCGTCGTCCTCGATCAGGTGCACGGTGTCCGTCGCTTCCGGCTCGCCGAGGCACTGGATCTTGATGTCGTACTGGTCGCTCCAGAAATAGGGAACGACGACACTGGTCGGTACTTCGCGACCCAGCATCGCTGGCACCACGACCCGAGCCTGATCGGCCACGTTACTCCAATGTTCAACGCGCGCTTGATGTCCCGTTGCATCCCGCCAGGAGGCCACGTCGCCGAGCGCCCAAACATTCGGTGCGCTCGTCCGCCCCGCCTCGTCACAGACGACGCCGTTGGCGACCTCGATGCCGCTGCCGGTCAGCCAGTCGGTCGCCGGATGTGAACCGATACCCACGACGACGAGGTCCGCACTGATCTCGGTGCCGTCGCTGAGCACCACTGAGTCGACGTGTCCGGTACCGCGCACCTCGGCGACTCCGAGCCCGGTACGCACGTCGACACCCTCGTCGCGGTGCAGCCGTGTCACCAGTTCGCCGATCTGTTCGCCCAGTACCGATGCCAGCGGTGTGGGCTGCGGTTCGACCAGGGTCACCTCCACACCCAGACCGCGTAGGCTCGCCGCCACCTCGCAGCCGATGAAACCGGCGCCGACGACCACGGCCTTCTTCGCCGAGCTCGCATGGGTGCGCAGCGCCATGCACTCGTCGAACGACCGCAGCACCCGGATGCCGTCCAGATCCGGGAAACTCGGGATGCGCCGCGGCACCAGGCCGGTGGCGATGACGAGCTCGTCGTAACCCAACGAGGTTCCGTCGGCAAGTGTCACGGTTTTCGCCGCGGTGTCGATGCCGGTGGCCGCGGCCCCCAGCCGCAGGGTGATGTTTTTCTCGTCGTACCATTCGCGCGGTTTGAGGGCGACGTCGTCGACCTCGGCGCGCAGCACTTCCTTGGACAGCGGCGGCCGGTCGTAAGGGAGGTGCACTTCATCGCTGACGATGGTGATGGGGCCGGCGTACTCGGCCCGGCGCAACTGCTCGGCAGTCCGGGCCGCGGCCAGGCCGCCGCCCACGATCACGATTCCGTTGTTGCTACCGTCCGTGGTGGTCACGTGGTCGTTCATAGCACGGTAGACAATCAGTACTTCAAGGCGCCCTTGTCGACGTGGATCTGCTGGCCGGACAGGGTGCCCGACCCGTCACCGGCCAGCCAGACGACAACGTCGGACACCTCTTCGGGCGACATAAAACCCTTGTACTGCATCGGCATTGGCGGGAAGCTGTGCACGAAGCGAGGATGCTTGGCGAATATCTCCATCATCGCCTCCGGTTCGATCATCGGTGTTTCGACCGAGTAGGGGTGGATGGAATTGACCCTGATGCCGTATTCGCCGAGCTCGATGGCCAGCGTGTTGGTAAGCGCGGTCAGTCCGAATTTGCTGGCGGCGTAGTGTCCGTTACCCGGCGTGGCTTTCAGCCCGGCCGAGGAGCTGACCACCACAATCGAGCCGCCGTTACCGGCCTCGATCATCGCCGGGATCGTCGCCCGCAGGGTGCGCCAGGTGCCGGTCAGGTTGACCCCGATGACGGTGTCCCACTGTTCGTCGGACAACTCCCAGACCCGGCCCCAACCCAGTACGCCGGCATTGGCCACCACGATGTCCAGCCGGCCGAACTGTTCCACGGCGTCGGCCACCAGCCCGCGCTGTGCCGCGTCGTCGCGGATGTCCACCTCGCGGGCCAACACCTTGCGGCCCTCGGCCTCCACGGCTCGGACTGTCTCGGCGAGGTCTTCCGGAGTGGCAGGCGGGTAGGTCACGGTGTCCGAGACCGGTGCGCAGATGTCCGACGCGACGATGTCGGCGCCTTCCCGGGCAAGCCGCACCGCATGCGACCGCCCCTGTGCGCGTGCGGCGCCGGTAATGAATGCCACCCGTCCCTGCAGTGATCCAACCACGTGCTGTCCTTTCGCCGCTGTCAGGCTAGCAGCGAAACTGAAACGTGTTCTAGTTGCCCCGCGGGGCTGTGCGCCAGCCCCGCCGCGAGCCTCGCGAACCGAACCGGGCTGCGATATTTCGCGTCGAATCTCGCAGCCTGGTTCGGTTGGCTCGGTCAGCTCCGGCCGGGCTATGCCCGCGGCTAGATTTCGGCGATTATCTGTGCCCGCCGGCTGGCATATTCCTGGTCGTTGAGCGCACCGCTGGCGCGCAGTGACTCCAACTCCTGCAACCGGTCCCCGATCGAGGCCTGCGGGGCGGCCGGCGCGGCGCCGGCGCCGGCCTGCTGCCGCTCGGCTGCCCGTCGGACGACGGCCTGGATCTGTTGGCGCAGCGCCGGGTTCGACCGGATGTCCACCATGCGGTTGAGCGGGATGTTGTTGGCCTTGAGGATCTGCAGGATCTCCATCAACGGTTCGGCCTGGCCACTCAGATCGTAGGTCTGGTTGTCCTCGGCGAGGGTGAACTGGGCCGGCACCAGCCCGTTGACCAATGCGCTTCGCTCCCAGTCGATTCGGTACTGGTTCGTGGTGGGATCGACCACGACCACCACTTTCCGGGCGGTGAGGTTGCCCAGCCTCGTCACGCTGGCAATGACCCGGTCCTCAGTGTCGAACGGTGCGATGCCGGGGCCGGAGATGTGCAGGTGCACTTTCACCATCGGCTGATCGTTGATCCGGGTACCGGTCTCGGTGAGGCCGGTGATCTGCGCCAGCGCCAGTACTCCGGACTGTTCGAGCTGCTCGTTCTTGGCCGAGGTGTTGACGCTCCAGTAGGTCAACCCGATCGCAACCAGCACGTCGACGACGGTGACAAGCAGGCCGACATAGAACATCCACGACAGCAACTCGCCGAACCCCAGCGTGAAGTACACGATCAGGAAGATCGGCCCGACCAAACCGCCGCACAACAGCACCAGCAGCTGCATTTTGATGTACCGCGCCAGCATGTGATTCTCTCCTCGTGTAGGACGAAAGTTGATTCACATTAGCCCGCACGCGGCGGCTACCGGTCACAACAATCGCACGTGGCCGGGCAAACCGAACAACTTTCCAGCCGCAGCAAGGCGGACGGCGGCCGCTACGTCGGGTCCTGCGCGTATCGCCGACCAGACGGCGGCCGCCCGCCCATGGACGAGCAGACGCAAAAGCCCCCGACACGCCGGGCGTGCGGGGGCTTTCGCGTCTGGGCGGCCGGGCGTGGCCCGGCGAACGCTGTCAGAAGTTACTTGATGATCTTGGTGACCCGGCCGGCGCCGACGGTGCGGCCACCCTCACGGATCGCAAACCGCAGACCGTCGTCCATGGCGACGGGCTGGATCAGCTTCACCGAGATGTTGGTGTTGTCACCGGGCATCACCATTTCGGTGCCCTCCGGCAGCGTCACCACACCGGTCACGTCCGTGGTGCGGAAGTAGAACTGCGGACGGTAGTTGTTGAAGAACGGCGTGTGCCGGCCGCCCTCGTCCTTGGACAGGATGTAGACCTGGCCCTCGAACTCGGTGTGCGGCGTGGTGGTGCCGGGCTTGATGACAACCTGACCGCGCTCGACGTCCTCACGCTTGACACCACGCAGCAGCAGACCGACGTTGTCACCGGCCTGCCCCTGGTCAAGCAGCTTGCGGAACATCTCCACACCGGTGACCGTGGTCTTGGTGCTGGTCGGGCGGATGCCGACGATCTCGACTTCCTCGTTCACATTGACCACGCCGCGCTCCACACGACCGGTGACAACGGTGCCACGGCCGGTGATGGTGAAAACGTCTTCGACGGGCATCAGGAACGGCTTGTCGGTGTCACGGACCGGGTCCGGAATCGACTCGTCGACCGCGTCCATCAGGTCCTCGACCGACTTGACCCAGGTCGCGTCGCCCTCGAGCGCCTTGAGCGCCGAGACCCGCACGACCGGGGCTTCCTCGTCAAACTCCTGGGCGGCCAGCAGCTCGCGGACCTCCAGCTCGACGAGCTCGAGCAGCTCCTCGTCGTCGACCGCGTCCGACTTGTTCAGCGCGACCAGGATGTAGGGCACGCCGACCTGACGGGCGAGCAGCACGTGCTCACGCGTCTGAGGCATCGGGCCGTCCGTGGCGGCGACCACCAGGATCGCGCCGTCCATCTGGGCGGCACCGGTGATCATGTTCTTGATGTAGTCGGCGTGGCCGGGGGCGTCGACGTGCGCGTAGTGACGCTTCTCGGTCTGGTACTCGACGTGCGCGATGTTGATCGTGATACCGCGCTGACGCTCCTCAGGCGCGTTGTCGATCTGGTCGAACGCCTTGGACTCGTTCAGGTCCGGGTACTTGTCGTGCAGGACCTTGGTGATAGCCGCGGTCAGGGTGGTCTTGCCGTGGTCAACGTGACCGATGGTCCCGATGTTGACGTGGGGCTTGGTCCGCTGGAACTTCGCCTTCGCCACTTCTGTGTCCTCCTGGACTGTTGGTGCTTATAAAAGCAGTGTTGATTTTTTCTGAAATTTTGCCGCGGTACTAACCGCGTCAGCCTACTCGCAGGGGCCGGACTACTCGCCGGTCGCCTTCGCGTTGTCCATTGCTCGGCTCCTCACTCGTAGGCTCACGCCTACTCGCCCGTCGCCTTCGCGATGATCTCCTTCGACACGTTCGCCGGCACTTCGGCGTACGAGTCGAACACCATGGAGTAGTTTGCCCGGCCTTGTGTCTTGGACCGTAGGTCGCCGACATAACCGAACATCTCCGACAGTGGCACGTGCGCTTTGACCACGCGCGCGCCGGCCCGCTCCTCCATGGCCTGGATCTGGCCACGGCGAGAGTTCAGGTCGCCGATCACGTCACCCATGTAGTCCTCGGGTGTGGTGACCTCGACGGCCATGATCGGTTCCAGGATCACTGGCTGGGCTTGCGCGGCAGCCTTTTTCAGCACCTGCGAACCCGCGATCTTGAACGCCATCTCCGACGAGTCGACCTCGTGGAAGGCGCCGTCGAGCAGGGTGACCTTCAAGTTCACCAAGGGGTAGCCGGCCAGCACGCCGTACTGCATGGCGTCCTGCGCACCCGCATCCACCGACGGGATGTACTCCCGCGGGATCCGCCCACCGGTGACCTTGCTCTCGAACTCGTAGGTGGCGCCGTCTTCGCTGGTGAACGGCTCGAGGTTGATGATGACCTTCGCGAACTGACCCGAGCCACCCGTCTGCTTCTTGTGCGTGAACTCCACGTTCTGCACCGGACGCTTGATGGTCTCCTTGTAGGCAACCTGCGGCTTGCCGACGTTGGCCTCGACCTTGAACTCGCGGCGCATGCGGTCCACCAGGATGTCCAGGTGCAGCTCGCCCATGCCGCCGATCACGGTCTGGCCGGTCTCCTGATCCAGGTGCACCTTGAAGGTGGGGTCCTCCTCGGCGAGCTTCTGGATCGACAGGCTCAGCTTCTCCTGGTCGCTCTTGGTCTTGGGCTCGATAGCGACCTCGATGACGGGATCGGGGAACGTCATCGACTCCAGCACGACCTGGTTGTTCGGGTCGCAGAGGGTGTCGCCGGTGGTGGTGTCCTTGAGCCCGATCACCGCGTAGATGTGACCGGCCGACGCCGTGTCCACCGGGTTCTCCTTGTTGGAGTGCATCTGGAACAGCTTGCCCAGACGCTCCTTCTTGCCCTTGGTCGCGTTGATGACCTGTGAGCCGGAGTCGACCTTGCCCGAGTACACCCGGACATAGGTCAGCTTGCCGAAGAACGGGTGTGCGGCCACCTTGAATGCCAGCGCCGAGAACGGCTCCTCGGTCGACGGCTTGCGGGTGACCTCTTCCTCTTCGTTGCCCGGAACGTGGCCGGTGGCCGGCGGCACGTCCAGCGGCGAGGGCAGGTAGTCGACGACGGCGTCCAGCATGGGCTGCACGCCCTTGTTCTTGAACGCGCTGCCGCACAGCACCGGGTACGCCTCGGAGCTGATCGTCAGCTTGCGGATCGCACCCTTGATCTCGGCGATCGTGAGCTCTTCACCGCCGAGGTACTTTTCCAGCAGTTCCTCGTCGGTCTCGGCGACCGCTTCGATCAGCTTGGTGCGGTACTCCTCGGCCTTGTCGGCCAGGTCGGCGGGGATCTCGACGGTGTCGTAGGTCTCGCCAAGCTTGGTCTCGCCACGCCACACCTTGGCGTTCATCTCGACCAGGTCGACAATGCCCTCGAACTCGCTCTCCGAGCCGATCGGCAGCTGGATCGGGATCACGTTGGCGCCGAGGCGCTCCTCCATGGTGCGCACCGAGAAGTAGAAGTCCGCACCGATCTTGTCCATCTTGTTGACGAAGCAGATGCGGGGCACGTCGTACTTGTCGGCCTGCCGCCAGACCTGCTCGGACTGCGGCTCGACACCCTCCTTGCCGTCGAACACCGCGACCGCGCCGTCCAGAACACGCAGCGAGCGCTCCACTTCCACGGTGAAGTCAACGTGTCCGGGGGTGTCGATCAGGTTGATCTGGTGGTCTTTCCAGAACGTCGTGGTAGCGGCGGAGGTGATGGTGATACCACGCTCCTGCTCCTGCTCCATCCAGTCCATGGTGGCGGCACCGTCGTGCACCTCACCGATCTTGTAGCTGATGCCGGTGTAGTAGAGGATGCGCTCGGTGGTCGTCGTCTTGCCGGCATCGATGTGCGCCATGATGCCGATGTTGCGGACCTTGCTCAGGTCTGTCAGAACGTCCTTCTGTGCCACAGAAGTCTTCCCACTCTTTCGTTGCTTGTCAGTTCGCTAAGTGTTTGCGCCCAGCGTGTTCAGCTGGTGCCCGTCACCAGCGGTAGTGCGCGAAGGCGCGGTTTGCCTCGGCCATCTTGTGGGTGTCCTCACGCCGCTTGACGGAGGCGCCCAGGCCGTTGCTGGCGTCCAGGATCTCGTTGGCCAGACGCTCGACCATCGTCTTCTCCCGGCGCTGCCGCGAGAAGCTGACCAGCCAGCGCAGTGCCAACGTGGTGGACCGGTCCGGACGCACCTCGACGGGCACCTGGTAAGTCGCACCACCGACGCGGCGGCTACGCACCTCCAGCGCGGGCTTGACGTTGTCGAGGGCGCGCTTGAGGGTGATGACGGGATCGGTGCCGGTCTTGTCGCGGGCCTGCTCTAGCGCACCATAAACAATGCGCTCAGCCAGCGATTTCTTCCCCTTCAGCAGAACTTTGTTCACCAGCTGGGTGACCAGCTGCGACCCGTAGACCGGGTCGTTGACCAACGGACGCTTGGGCGCGGGCCCCTTGCGCGGCATTAGCTCTTCTCCTTCTTGGCGCCGTAACGGCTGCGAGCCTGCTTGCGGTTCTTCACGCCCTGGGTGTCGAGCGAACCGCGGATGATCTTGTAACGCACACCGGGCAGGTCCTTAACCCGGCCGCCACGCACCAGCACCATGGAGTGCTCCTGCAGGTTGTGGCCCTCGCCCGGGATGTACGCCGTGACCTCAACCTGGCTGGTCAGCTTCACACGGGCGACCTTCCGAAGCGCCGAGTTCGGCTTCTTCGGAGTGGTGGTGTACACGCGGGTGCACACGCCACGGCGCTGCGGGCTGCCCTTCAGGGCCGCGGTCTTGACCTTGGCGACCTTGTCCCGGCGACCCTTGCGGACCAGCTGCTGAATGGTTGGCATCTACCGGCTTTCTGTGTTGTGCGTTCGAAATGGGTCTGGCAAAAGTTCCTGTACTGCAGTTATGCCCCTCCCCGGAATAACCGAAGTACCCCGAGGTCGGGCGTGTCGCATGCGGTTGCCCGGATCCGAATCCGTTGCATCGTGGACACGCGAATTCGCCCGGCTGTTTACGCCCCCAAGTTCAGGCGCCGTAGGCCGCCAGGCACGAGGTACCACAATACCTGGCACGGGTCAGGCAGGTCAAAGCGGTGGAATCCGGTCCCGGAGAGGCGCAACCGGCGGCCGCAGCAGCGGCGCGGACTAGGACCGGTCCGGTGCCGGCGCGGTGCGCCGGTCCATCCCGGCCGCCAGCCGCAGCACCATGTCGGTGAACACCGCGTCGGTGTCGATTTCGTCCATCACTCCGGTCATTTCGAGCAACACGAACCCGTGCAGGGCCGACCAAAATTCCAGCGCGGCGTAAAACGCCTCTTCGCCGTCGAGACCGTAGGACGACAACACCGCGATGACGGGCGCGGCCGCTCCCCTGGTCGCCTCCGCGTACTCGGGGTCGTCACCGCCCAGCGGCATCCGGGTGAACGCCGAGTACCGGCCGGGGTGGTGGTGCGCGTAACTGCGGTAGGCGCCGGCCATCACCAGCACGGCGTCGTCTCGGGCACGGCCCTCCCCCACCCGGTTGAGCATCGTGATGATGTCGTCGATCACCCGGATCCGCACCGCGCGGCGCAGGTCTTCGAGACTGTCGACGTGGTTGTACAGCGATGGCCCCTTCGTGCCGAGCTGCGTCGCCAGCGCGTTGATCGTCAACGAATCCCAGCCCTCGCGGTCCAGGAATGTCAGCGCGCCGTCGACGATGCCTTCGCGGCTCAGCTTGGCCTGCCGGACGCCGGCTTTGGCTCCCCGCGGACGGCCACCGGCGGACGGTGGTTCCGGTTGAGCTGCCATGACGCTTCGCCCTTCGGTTGGATTACCGGCCTGGGTCAACTAATGACTCTAGTTGACTGGCTCCGGCGGACCGGACGCGGCGCGCGTGGCAACCGGAACGACGGCCGATCGGTGTCGGCGGAAAATGTGCAAGGGACTGTCCTCCCACGGGCAAATACACGTAATCTCAGTCGAGGTCTCCATCAGTGCCAGGAGCCGTCACCCGCCCAATGAACGGGGGCCACAGTGAAACGGACAACCGCTGTAGGGACGCTGGCTGTTCTGGTCGCCGCCCTCGGTGCCGCACCCGCGGCCCCGGCACCGTTGGCGCAGGCCAAAAACGGGGACACGCATATCACCGGGCAGGGCTTGGACACGGTCATCGACTGCAACGACGCCACCCTGCTGGTCAACGGAACCAACAACACGGTCACCGCGAAGGGCACCTGCTGGGCGGTGACCATGATGGGCAGCTCCAACACCGTCATCGCAGACACCGTCATCAACGACATCACCGTGTACGGCTACGACGGGACGGTGTTCTTCCACAACGGCGACCCGGTCATCTGGGATCGCGGCCGAGAGTTGGGCATGACCAACCGAATTGCACGAGTAGGACCCTGAGCCACCTAGCCGTCGATCGGCAAACCACCGCAGGCAAAACCGGGAGGAACAAAACCGTGCGTGTCAATATCCCTGCACTACGTATCGCTGCGGCGGCCGTCGCCGTGGCCACGCTCGGGCTAACCGGTTGCAGTTCGACGGCCGGACCGCCCGCGGGCTCCACTTCCACCACCTCCTCGACCAAGTCGTCGACGTCGGCGACCAGCAGCGGCACCGCCGAGCCGTCGTCGTCGGGCAGCGCGACCACCACCGCGTCGGTGGAGATCGGCAACACGCTGACCTACGGCTCGATGGGCACGACGGCCACCCTGGATTGCGCGGACGGCAAGTCGCTGAACGTGGCCGGGTCCGACAACACGCTGACAGTGACGGGCAGTTGCGAATCGGTGCGCGTCCTGGGCAAGGGCAACAAGATCACCATCGACAAGGTCACCAGCAAGATCACCGTCCTCGGCCTCGACAACACCGTCACCTATAAGGACGGCGAGCCGAAGGTGGACAACGTCGGCGGCTCGAGCAACGAGATCAAGAAGGGCTGACGCCCCTACTTGCCGTTAGCGTTCCCGTTGGTGGCCGGTGCGCCGTGCCGGCCGGCGCCGGCAGCGAACCGGCCCGCGCCCTCGAGTGCCTCCCCGGCCACCCGGGAGATGCTGGCGAATTCGAGGTCCATCGCGGCGGACTCGGGCAACCCCCACTGGTGCAGCGCCGACAGCCGGTCAGAGCGCAGGCACTGTTGCGGCAGGGCCGCGAGTTGGGCCGCCAACTCTTGGGCCGCCTGAAGGGCTTGGCCTTTGGCTACCACCCGGTTGGCCAGTCCGATGGCCAACGCCTCGTCCGCCTTGACCGCGCGGCCGGTGAGGATCAGGTCCATCGCGCGGCTGTGCCCGATCAGCCGGGGCAACCGGACGGTGCCGCCGTCGATCAGCGGTACCCCCCAACGGCGACAGAACACCCCGAACACGGCGTCCTCCTCGGCTACCCGAAGGTCGCACCACAGCGCCAGCTCCAGGCCGCCCGCGACGGCGTAGCCGCTGACCGCGGCGATCACCGGTTTGGACAACATCATTCGTGACGGCCCCATCGGGCCCGGGCCGGTGCGGTGCACGCCGTTGGCCTGCGGGGTGCCGAAGGCCTTCAAATCGGCTCCCGCGCAAAAGGTTCCGCCCTCACCGCACAGTACCGCAACCGACGCGGATTCGTCGCGGTCGAACTGGTCGAACGCGGCGTAGAGCGCGGCGGCCGTGGGGCCGTTGACCGCGTTGCGCGCCTCCGGCCGGGTGATGGTCACCGTGGTCACCGGACCGTCGCGCTCGACACGCACCAGATCACTCATGTCGCCTCCTGTAATTGTTGTTCCGCCACATCGCGGCGTTCCGCGAGTTCGGTGGCGAAGTCGTGGTAGGCCGTGCGCAACCGGGCGCCGGGCCAATCAGCCGGCAGCAGTTCGTCGGGGAGCATCGGGTCGGTGAGCAGGTGGCGCACCATGGCGGCGGCTACCGTGAATCGCTGCGGAACGCTTGCCGCATCGGCAATTTCGTCGAGCAGCCGGTGCCCCACCTGCGCCCACTCGGTCAGGTCCCACAGTTGCCCGGCCAACGCGGTCGGGGCGTCGTCTCGTGCGTGCAGTACCCGCACCCGGGCCAGCACATCGGGGTCCAGGACGAGGTCGAAGTTGTCCGGGCGCATCCAGACGCCTTCCCGTAGCTCACCGAACCGCTTGCTGTGCATATGGTTTCGCAGGTTGGCGCGGGCGCGCGGGTCGGTGCCGACGCTGGTGACGACCACGACGTGCCAGGACCCGTGCCAGACCCGGGTGGGCGGGCGCATCGCCTCGTCCTGCCGTCGCTGGCGAGCCAGCAGCCGATCCGAGAGGCGGTAGCCGTCGGCGGACCGGACCAGGTCACCGGCGCTGACCATGCGGGTCAGCGCCACTCGCAGGGTCGGTTCCTTGATACCGAAATCGGCAGTCAGCCTGATCAATTCGGCCGCACTGGCCCAGGCCGGGTGGGCGCCCAGCAGCACGCTGAGCACCACCGACCGTGCGGTCATGCGGGCCAGCGATTTAGGCATCTGCTACACCTCGGACGCTTTTCGGCCGTAATCACCGAACGGCTCGTCGCGGTGCCGGACCGCCTCACGGAACCCGTGTTCGACCGCGTCGGCGACAAACGCATGCCCCTCGGGAGTGTGCCGAGCGACGCCGTCGAACACGGTGCTGACCATCCGGCTGGTGGCGACACCTTGTTGCAGCAGAGGGGCGTTCAACGCGAGCTTGATCATGATCAGCTGGTTCACCGGCAGGGCCGCGATCCTGGCCACCAGCCGTTCGGTGCGCTCGTCGAGATCCTCCGGGTCGGGGGCTTCAACCGCCAATCCCCATTCCGCGGCCTGCGCTCCGGTGATGCAGTCGCCGGTGAACAGCAATCGTTTGGCGCGCTGGTCGCCGAGCCGGTGTGCCCATAGGCCAGCGGCCGGCACGCCCCAGACCCGGGTCGGGGGGTAACCGATCTTGGCGTCCGCGGCCGCAATCACCTGGTCGGCGTGCAGCGCGATGTCCGTGCCGCCGGCCACGCAATAGCCGTGAATCTTGACCACAGTGGGTTTGTCGGCATGCATCAGGCTCGAGAAACCCCGCACGAACCGGCTCATCATCTGGTAGTCGATCATCGGGTCCCACGGCTGGTTCGGCAAGTGGTTGACACCCTGGGTCTTCCCGTCCAGCACCGTGCCGCGGTAGCTGCCCTCACCGCCCGCCGAGCCGGTCCGATCGGCGTAGGCGGACAGGTCGAAGCCCGCGCAGAACCCTTCGCCCCGACCGGAGACCAGGATGACGTGCACGTTGGGGTCGAGATCGGCCCGCTCAACCAGCGCCGACAACTCCAGCGGGGTGTCAGCCACGATCGCGTTGCCCTTTTCAGGCCGGTTGAAGGTGATACGCGCTACCCGGTCGGTGACCTCGTAGGTCATCGTTTTCAGGTTGTCGAAATCAACCGGCCTGATCGCGTGGGTCATGGGCGCCGCTCCTCCTCATCGCTGACGCTCTGCATCGTCGCCGCGCGGGTCATTGCGCCGCTCCTCCTCATCGCTGACGCTCTGCATCGTCGCCGGGGCGGTTGGTCGTCGCCGGCGCGGGTCATCCCTTAACTAGAGCACGCTCAAGAATCGGCGCGAGATCCAGACCGGCCGGCATCGTGCCGAACGCTCCACCCCACTGCCCGCCGAGGCGGGTGGCCAGGAACGCCTCGGCAACAGCCGGATGCCCGTGCCGCACCAGCAGCGAGCCCTGCAACGCCAGGCAGATGTCCTCGGCAACCTTGCGGGCACGGTATTGGATCGTTTCCAGAGCGGCGAGCTGCTCGCGCAACCGCGCGACGTGCGCATCCTGCCGGGCATCCTGACCGGCGCTCTGCGCCAACTCGTCGAACAGCACCTCGACTGACTCCGGTCGAGTGGCCATGGCGCGCAAGGTGTCCAGCGCGCTCACGTTGCCCGAACCTTCCCAAATCCCCATCAACGGGGCTTCACGGTAGAGCCGCGGCATACCGGAATCTTCGACGTATCCGTTGCCGCCCAGGCACTCCAGGGCTTCGGCGGCATGCGGGGTGGAGCGTTTGCACACCCAGTACTTGCTGGCCGCCAGCCCGATGCGCCGCAGCAGCGCCTCGCGCTGGTCGCCGCGAACCGCCCTGTCGGTGGCACCGGCCATCCGCATCGCCACGATCGTCGCGGCCTCGGCCTCGACGGCCAGGTCGGCCAGCACGTTGCGCATCAGCGGCTGGTCGATCAGGTACGCGCCGAAGGCCTTTCGGTGCTGCGCGTGGTAGATGGCGCGGGTCAGGCCGGTGCGCATGCTGGTGGCACTGCCCAGCGTGCAGTCCAGCCGGGTGAGGTTGACCATCTCGATGATGGTCGGGACACCGCGGCCCTCCTCGCCGACCAGCCAGGCGGTGGCGCCGTCGTACTCGACCTCGCTGGACGCGTTGGCGTGGTTGCCGAGCTTGTCCTTGAGTCGTTGCAGGAACATCCGGTTGCGGGTGCCGTCGGGCAGGATGCGCGGCAGCATGAAGCACGACAGCCCACCCGGCGCCTGAGCCAGCACGAGGAAGATGTCGCACATCGGAGCGGAGGTGAACCACTTGTGGCCCCGCAGGCTGTAGGTGCCGTCTCCATTGGGGGTGGCCTCGGTGGTTCCGGCCCGCACATCGGAGCCACCCTGCTTCTCGGTCATCGACATGCCCGCGGTGATGCCGGCTTTGGTCGCGGCCAGCTTGAGTTCCGGGTCGTATTCGCGACTCGTCAACAGCGGCTCGTACACCGCGGCGAGTTCCGGATTGAATCGCAGCGCCGGGACGACGGCGTATGTCATCGAGATCGGGCAGATGTGGCCCGGCTCCACGGTCCATACCGATGTCTTGGCGGCCCGCACCACGTGCGACCCCGGCCGATCGTCGGCCCAGGGTGCTGCGTGTAGGCCGTGGACGATGGCCGTGCGCATCAGCTCGTGATAGGCGGGGTCGTATTCCACTTCGTCGATGCGGTGCCCGACACGGTCGTGGGTGTGCAGCACCGGACGATTGCGGTCGGCCAGTTCGCCCCAGCGCTGGGCCTGCGCGCTGCCGTTGATGGCGCCGAGTTCGGTCACCTCGTCCACGCCCCATTGGCCGCCTTCGCGGATCAGGGCTTCCATCAGGACCGCCGAGGTGGCCGGGTTGTGGTTCTCGAGGGGCGGAACCTGGTTGGTGACGACGTGCGTATCTGGCATAGCCCTCATGTTACATTTTCCCGACAACCGCACAAGAGGATGTAATGGCCGCGAGGGCGATTAGCCGGTGTGCTCGCGCAGGAAGGCAATGTCGTCCTTGCGGCCCTCGTCGGCGGTCTCGCAGATCACCGGCGCGTCGGCGGCGGTTACGACGGCGACCAACAGTTCCGGGTCGATCTGGCCGGTGCCGAAATTGGCGTGCCGGTCGGCGCCCGACCCGGCCGCGTCCCGAGAGTCGTTGCAGTGCACCAGGTCGATGCGACCGGTCAACGCCTTGATCCGCTCGACGGCGTCGACCAACGCCTCACCCGCCGCCCATGCATGGCAGGTGTCCAGACAAAAGCCGATGCCAGTGTCACCGATGTGGTCCCACAGCCGGCCGATGGTGTCGAAGTAGCGGGCCATCGCGTGGTCCCCGCCCGCGGTGTTCTCCAGATAAACCTGCACATCGGTTTCCAGGTACTTCAACGCCTTCACCCACCGGTCGAAACCGGCTTCCATGTCGTTGTCGTCCGCGTGGCCACCGTGCACGATCACCGCCGTCGCATCGATTTCGGCGGCCGCGTCGCAGGTGTCCTGCAAAATCTTGCGCGACGGGATCCGGATGCGGTTGTTGGCCGAGGCCACATTGATCAGATAGGGCGCATGTACGTACAGCGGGATGCTGGACGCCTTCAGCGTCTCGGCGTCGTCGCGCGGCTTGGGCTTTTTCCAGCTTTGCGGGTTACCCAGGAAAAACTGCACCGCGTCGGCACCGTCCGCGGCGGCCGCGGCCAGGGGATCGTCTCCACGAACATGCGAACCAATAAGCACTTGGCCAGTTTAGTGATGCGCATAGGGTGTGAGTCCGTAGCCAACAGGATGGAGGACGGGCGATGGTGTCTGTGGGCCTTTCAGTAGGACGGGGCATCGCTGACATCACCGGAGAGGCCACGGAATGCGGCATGCTCGGCTACGGCAAGACCGAGCAGCGCACCGCCGGCATCCACCTTCGGTTGCGATCGCGCGCGTTCGTCTTCGACGACGGGAAGTCGCGGCTGCTGCTGGTGGTCGCCGAGCTGCCGCTGCCCATGCAGAACGTCACCGACGAGGTGCTGCGCCGGTTGTCCGCGTCGTACGGCAGCACCTATACCGCTCAAAACACCATCATCACGACCACGCACACCCACTCGGGGCCGGGCGGCTATTGCGGGCACCTGCTCTACAACCTGTCGACGAGCGGGTTCCGGCCCGCGACGTTCGGGGCGATCGTCGACGGGATCGTCGAGTCGGTGCGATACGCGCACGACGACGTCGCGCCCGCCGATGTGACGTTGTCGCACGGCGAGCTACGCGACGCCAGCATCAACCGGTCGCCGTCGTCGTTCGACCGGAACCCCGTGCACGACAGAGATTTCTTCCCCGGCCGCATCGATCCCCTCACCACACTGGTGCGCATCGATCGCGACGACCGCACCGTGGGCGCGGTCCACTTCTTCGCCACACACGGCACGAGCATGACCAACCGCAATGTCCTGGTGTCCAGTGACAACAAGGGCTTCGCGGCCTACCACTGGGAACGCACGGTCGGCGCGGCCGACTACCTCGACGGACAGCCCGACCTCATCGCCGCGTTCGCACAGACCAATCCGGGTGACATGAGCCCCCATGTCGACGGACCCATCGCCTACGGCCCATCGACGGTGGCCGACGAGCTGGCGAACACCCAGCGCATCGGGATGTGCCAGTTCCAGGACGCCTTCTCGCAATTGGACAACGGCACACCGATCGGCACCGGCGTGGACTCGCGATTCACCTACGTCGACCTGGGCGCGGTGCGGGTGCGCGGCGAATACACCCCCGACGGGCAGGAGCACTACACAGGACGTGCGCAGATCGCCGCCGCCACGATGGCGGGCACCGACGAGGGCGAGGGTTTCCGCGGCTTCCGGCAAGGGCGGAACCCGTTCTGGGACAAGCTTTCCGGCGGAATCTACCGGTTGTCGGAGCGAATGCGGGCGGCACACGCCCCGAAAGGCATCGTGGTGCCCGCTCACCTGGTCAACCGGCTCCAGCCATTCGTGCAGGAGATCGTGCCGGTACATCTGGTGCGGATCGGCCGGCTTTATCTGATCGGTATCCCCGGCGAGCCAACGATCGTCTCGGGACTCCGACTGCGTCGCACGGTGGCCTCGATCGTCGGCGCCGAGCTCAATGACGTGCTGTGCGTGGGTTATTGCAACGCCTACATCCACTACGTGACCACGCCCGAGGAATATCTGGAACAACGCTACGAGGGTGGGAGCACCTTGTTCGGCCGCTGGGAGCTGCCGGCGTTGATGCAGACGGTGGCCGGGCTGGCCGAAGCGATGCGCGACGGTCGCCCAATTGATCCCGGACCCGGGCCCAAGCCCCACAAGCCCCGCAGCTGGTTACGCGACGTTCGCGCCGACACCGGCTCATTCGGCTCGATCCTGGCCGAGCCGACCGGTACCTGCCGGCGCGGCACAACCGCCGAAGCGGTATTCGTCAGCGCCCACCCCAACAACGACCTGCACCGCAACCGAACCTACGTCGAGGTGCTTCGCCTCGACGGTGACCAGTGGGTGCGGGTGGCCGATGACGGGGACTGGTGCACGACGTTCCGGTGGCAGCGCGACGGCCGCAGCGGGTCGCGAGTCAGGATCACCTGGGACATCCCGACGGATGCTGCGCCGGGAACGTATCGCATTGTGCACCACGGCATGGCGCGCGACAGTCACCGTCGGCTGCAGCCGTTCCTGGCGACGACCCACGAATTCACGGTCGCCTAGGTTGCGCGAGCAGACCGCAAAAGCCCCCGACACGCGTTGCGTGCGGGGGCTTTTGCGCGGACGCGCTATCTAGCGATAGTCGCTGTACCCGTAGTCGTCCAGCGGAACGGCAGCACCGGTGGCCTGACCGAAGTCCGGGCTGTAGTACTGGTCCTCGTACGACGGGATGGTGTACGCCGCGGCGCGGGCCTCTTCGGTCGGCTGAACCTGGATGTTGCGGTACCGGTTGATACCGGTACCGGCCGGGATCAGCTTTCCGATGATCACGTTCTCCTTCAGACCATTGAGTTTGTCGCTGCGGCAGTTGATCGCCGCATCGGTCAAGACCCGCGTGGTCTCCTGGAACGACGCCGCACTCAGCCACGAGTCGGTGGCCAGCGACGCCTTCGTGATACCCATCAGCACCGGACGACCGGCGGCGGGCTCGCCGCCCTCGGCCACCACCCGACGGTTCTCCGCCTCGAACTCCGCACGGTCGATCAGTGAACCGGGCAGGAACTCCGTCGCGCCCGAATCGATGATCGTGACGCGGCGCAGCATCTGGCGGACGATGACCTCGATGTGCTTGTCGTGGATCGACACACCCTGGGCGCGGTAGACCTCCTGGACCTCGCGGACCAGGTGGATCTGCACCTCGCGCGGGCCCTGCACACGCAGCACCTCGTGCGGGTCGGCCGAGCCTTCCATCAGCTGCTGGCCCACCTCCACGTGGTCGCCGTCGGAGAGCACCCGCTCGGAGCCGTCCTCGTGCTTGAACACCCGCAGGCGCTGACGCTTGGACAGCTTGTCGTAGACCACTTCTTCGCCACCGTCGTCGGGGACGATGGTGATCTTGTAGAAGCGCTCGCCGTCCTCGAGACGGACCCGGCCAGTCACATCGGCGATCGGGGCCTTGCCGCGCGGCACGCGGGCCTCGAACAGCTCCTGGACACGCGGCAGACCGCCGGTGATGTCCTCACCCACACCACCCTGGTGGAAGGTACGCATGGTCAGCTGCGTGCCCGGCTCACCGATGGACTGGGCGGCGACGATACCCACGGCCTCGCCGATGTCGACCAACTTGCCGGTGGCCATCGAGCGTCCGTAGCAGGTGGCGCACACGCCGGTGCCGGTGGTGCAGGTCAGCACCGAACGCACCTTGACCGACGTGATGCCGGCCGCCAGCAGGGCGTCGATCTCCGGGTCACCCAGATCCTCGCCGCGCGCGACGACGACGTTGCCTGCCTCGTCGACCGCGTCGGTGCCCAAAGTCCGTGCGTACGCCGAGGTTTCGATGTACGGGTCACGGATCAGCGTGCCGTCCGGCTGACGCTCGGCCAGTTCGACGACGATGCCGCGCTCGGTCTGGCAGTCGTGCTCGCGCACGATGACGTCCTGAGAGACGTCCACCAGACGACGGGTCAGGTAGCCGGAGTCGGCGGTACGCAACGCGGTGTCCGCCAGACCCTTTCGAGCACCGTGGGTGTTGATGAAGTACTCCAGCACGGTCAGGCCCTCACGGAAGGAGGACTTGACCGGACGCGGGATGAACTCACCCTTCGGGTTGGTCACCAGGCCCTTCATGCCGGCCAGCGTTCGAGTCTGCGTGAAGTTACCCGTGGCGCCCGAGTCGACGATTGTGATGATCGGGTTGTCCGACGGGTAGTGCTCGCGGAGCGCCTGACCGACCTCGTCGGTGGCTTCCTTCCAGATCTCAACCAGTGCCTCGTTGCGCTCGTCATGGTTCAATGCGCCACGCTGGAACTGCTTTTCGACCTTCTCCGCACGCTCCTCGTAGTGGTCGAGGATCTCCTTCTTACGCGGTGGAACCAGCACGTCGGCCATCGAGACCGTCACGCCGCTCCGAGTCGCCCAGTAGAAGCCGGCGTCCTTGAGCTTGTCGACGGTCTGTGCGACGACGATCATCGGGTAGCGCTCGGCCAGGTCGTTGATGATCGAAGCCTGCACCTTCTTGTGCATCTGCTTGTTCACGAACGGGTAGCCCAGCGGCAGCAGCTCGTTGAACAGCACCCGGCCCAGCGTGGTCTCGGCCACCCAGGCATCGCCCGGCTGCCAACCGTTGGCGCCGAACAGCTCGGCTTCCACCTCGGCCGGCGGCCGCAGCTGGGTCAGCCGCACCTTGATCTTGGCGCGCACCGAAAGCACCCCGCGGTCGGCTGCCATGATGGCCTCGGCCGGCGAGGAGTACACACCAACCTCGGGCTGGTCGGCGGCGGCCGGCTGGTATTCGCCCTTGTCCCCCGCCACCTCGGTGGTCAGGAAGTACAGGCCGGTCACCATGTCCAGTCGAGGCATGGCCAGCGGGCGGCCAGAGGCCGGCGACAGGATGTTGTTACTCGACAGCATCAGGATGCGGGCCTCGGCCTGCGCCTCCGCGGACAGCGGCAGGTGCACGGCCATCTGGTCACCGTCGAAGTCGGCGTTGAACGCCTCACACACCAACGGGTGCAGCTGAATTGCCTTGCCTTCCACCAGCATCGGCTCGAAGGCCTGGATGCCCAACCGGTGCAGGGTGGGTGCGCGGTTCAGCAACACCGGGTGCTCGGAAATGACCTCTTCGAGGACGTCCCACACCTGCGGGCGCTGGCGCTCCACCATCCGCTTGGCGCTCTTGATGTTCTGCGCGTGGTTGAGGTCGACGAGTCGCTTCATCACGAACGGCTTGAACAGCTCCAGCGCCATCAGCTTGGGCAGACCACACTGGTGCAGCTTGAGCTGCGGGCCGACCACGATCACCGAACGGCCCGAGTAGTCGACACGCTTACCGAGCAGGTTCTGGCGGAACCGGCCCTGCTTGCCCTTGAGTAGATCGGACAGCGACTTCAGCGGGCGGTTACCCGGCCCGGTGACCGGACGTCCGCGGCGGCCGTTGTCGAACAGCGCGTCCACCGACTCCTGCAGCATCCGCTTCTCGTTGTTGACGATGATCTCGGGCGCGCCGAGATCGATCAGCCTCTTGAGCCGGTTGTTGCGGTTGATCACGCGGCGGTACAGGTCGTTGAGGTCCGAGGTGGCGAACCGGCCACCGTCGAGCTGCACCATCGGACGCAGTTCCGGCGGGATGACCGGCACCGCGTCGAGCACCATGCCCATCGGGGAGTTACCGGACTGCTGGAAAGCGGCGACCACCTTCAGGCGCTTGAGCGCGCGAAGTTTCTTCTGCCCCTTGCCACTTCGGATGACCTCACGCAGGTTCTCGGCCTCGGCGTCGATGTCGAAGTTCTCGATCAGCTTCTGAATCGACTCCGCACCCATGGCGCCGGTGAAGTACTCCCCGTAGCGGTCCTGCAGCTCGCGGTAGAGGTTCTCGTCCACGATCAGCTGCTTGGGTGCCAGCTTGGTGAAGGTGTTCCAGATGTCCTCGAGCCGGTCGAGCTCGCGCTGCGCGCGGTCGCGCAGCTGGCGCATCTCCCGCTCGCCGCCGTCGCGCACCTTGCGCTTGGCGTCGGCCTTGGCGCCCTCGGCCTCCAGCTCAGCCAGGTCGGCCTCGAGCTTCTGCGCGCGGGCTTCCAGGTCGGCGTCACGCTGGTCCTCGACGGCCTTGCGCTCCACCACCATCTCGGCTTCCAGCGTGGACAGCTCGTTGTGGCGCATCTCTTCGTCGACCGCGGTGATCACGTACGCGGCGAAGTAGATGATCTTCTCGAGATCCTTCGGCGCCAGGTCCAGCAGGTAGCCCAGACGCGACGGCACACCCTTGAAGTACCAGATGTGGGTGACCGGAGCGGCCAGCTCGATGTGACCCATCCGCTCACGACGCACCTTGGCGCGAGTCACCTCGACACCGCAGCGCTCACAGATGATGCCCTTGAAGCGCACGCGCTTGTACTTGCCGCAGTAGCACTCCCAGTCGCGAGTCGGTCCGAAGATCTTCTCGCAGAACAGGCCGTCCTTCTCCGGCTTGAGCGTGCGGTAGTTGATGGTCTCCGGCTTCTTGACCTCGCCGTAGGACCACTGACGGATGTCCTCCGCGGTAGCCAGGCCGATGCGGAGTTCATCGAAGAAGTTGACGTCTAGCACGTAACTCCCTTTCCCCTTGCGGGTTTAGTAACTACTTAAAACTGGGTTTCCCTAACGGACCGAAAGATCAGGCAAGATCCTCGACGGAAGCGGATTCGTTGCGCGACAGGTTGATTCCCAAGTTGGCCGCGGCCCGCTCGAGGTCTTCGTCCTCGCCCTCGCGGAGCTCGATCGCCGCACCGTCACTCGAGAGGACCTCGACGTTGAGGCACAACGACTGCAGCTCCTTGAGCAGCACCTTGAACGACTCCGGGATGCCCGGCTCGGGGATGTTCTCGCCCTTGACGATCGCCTCGTAGACCTTGACCCGTCCGACGGTGTCGTCGGACTTGATGGTCAAGAGCTCCTGCAGCGTGTACGCGGCGCCGTAGGCCTGCATGGCCCAGCACTCCATCTCACCGAACCGCTGACCACCGAACTGCGCCTTACCGCCCAGCGGCTGCTGGGTGATCATCGAGTACGGGCCGGTGGAGCGGGCGTGGATCTTGTCGTCCACCAGGTGGTGCAGCTTCATGATGTACATGTAGCCAACGGTCACCGGGTACGGGAACGGCTCACCGCTGCGCCCGTCGAACAGCACCGCCTTGCCGTCGGCGTCGACCAGCACGTCGCCGTCGCGGTTGGGCAGCGTCGAGCCGAGCAGACCCTGCAGCTCCTCCTCCTTGGCACCGTCGAACACTGGCGTCGAGACGATCTGGTTCGGCTGGGCGTGCCGCAGGTCCTCGGGCAGGTTGGTCGCCCACTCGGGAGTGCCCTCGATGTTCCAGCCGGCCTTGGCCACCCACCCCAGGTGGGTCTCCAAGATCTGGCCGATGTTCATCCGTCGCGGTACACCGTGGGTGTTCAGGATGATGTCCACCGGAGTGCCGTCCGGCAGGAACGGCATGTCCTCCACCGGCAGGATCTTGCCGATGACGCCCTTGTTACCGTGCCGGCCGGCGAGCTTGTCGCCGTCGGAGATCTTGCGCTTCTGGGCCACGTACACGCGGACCAGCTCGTTGACGCCGGCGGGCAGCTCGTCGTCGTCCTCACGAGAGAACACCCGGATGCCGATGACCTTGCCGGATTCGCCGTGCGGCACCTTCAAGGAGGTGTCACGGACCTCGCGGGCCTTCTCACCGAAGATCGCGCGCAGCAGCCGCTCTTCCGGGGTCAGCTCGGTTTCACCCTTGGGGGTGACCTTGCCGACCAGGATGTCGCCGTCGCGGACCTCGGCGCCGATGCGCACGATGCCGCGCTCGTCCAGGTCCGCCAGCACCTCGTCGGAGACGTTCGGGATGTCCCGGGTGATCTCCTCGGCGCCCAGCTTGGTGTCGCGGGCGTCGATCTCGTGCTCCTCGATGTGGATCGAGGTCAGCACGTCCTCCTCGACGAGGCGGTTGGACAGGATGATGGCGTCCTCGTAGTTGTGGCCCTCCCACGGCATGACCGCCACCAGCAGGTTCTTGCCCAGGGCCATCTCACCGTTCTCGGTGCACGGGCCGTCGGCAATCACCTGGCCGGCTTCCACCCGGTCCCCCGCGTCCACGATCGGCGACTGGTTGGCGCAGGTGCCGTGGTTGGAGCGGGCGAACTTGCGCATCCGGTAGGTGCGCCGGGTGCCGGCGTCGTGCATGACGGTGATGTAGTCGGCCGACACCTCCTCGATCACCCCGGCCTCCTCGGCGACGACGACGTCGCCGGCGTCGATGGCAGCACGCAGCTCCATGCCGGTACCCACCAGCGGCGCCTCGCTGCGCACCAGCGGAACCGCCTGGCGCTGCATGTTGGCGCCCATCAGGGCACGGTTGGCGTCGTCGTGCTCGAGGAACGGAATCATCGCGGTGGCCACCGACACCATCTGGCGCGGGGACACGTCCATGTAGTCCACCTCGGACGAGGGCACGTACTCGACCTCGCCCGCCTTCCGGCGGACCAGCACGCGCGGCTCGACGAACCGGCCGTTGGCGTCAATCGGCGAGTTGGCCTGCGCCACGACGTGGCGGTCCTCCTCGTCGGCGGTCAGGTAGTGGATCTCGTCAGAAACAACCCCGTCCACAACCTTCCGGTAAGGCGTCTCGATGAAGCCGAACGGGTTGACCCGGGCGTACACCGACAGCGACCCGATCAGACCGATGTTCGGTCCTTCGGGGGTCTCGATCGGGCACATCCGGCCGTAGTGCGAGGGGTGCACGTCACGCACTTCCAGGCCGGCACGCTCACGGGACAGACCGCCGGGGCCCAGCGCCGACAGGCGGCGCTTGTGGGTCAGACCCGAAAGCGGGTTGTTCTGGTCCATGAACTGCGAGAGCTGGCTGGTGCCGAAGAACTCCTTGATCGCGGCAACGACCGGCCGGATGTTGATCAGGGTCTGCGGCGTGATCGCCTCGACGTCCTGAGTGGTCATCCGCTCGCGGACGACGCGCTCCATCCGGGACATGCCGACCCGGATCTGGTTCTGGATCAACTCGCCCACGGTGCGCAACCGGCGGTTGCCGAAGTGGTCGATGTCGTCGGTCTCCACCGGCACCTCGGAGCCGCCGGGCACCGTCATCGTGTGCTGACCCTCGTGCAGACGGACCAGGTACTCGATGGTGGCGACGACGTCTTCCTCGGTCAGCGTCGAGCTCGTGATCGGTTCGCCGGCGTGCAGGCCGAGCTTCTTGTTGACCTTGTAGCGGCCGACGCGAGCCAGGTCGTAGCGCTTCTCCTTGAAGAACAGGTTCTCCAGTAGGGTCTGCGCCGACTCCTTGGTCGGCGGTTCGCCCGGACGCAGCTTGCGGTAGATGTCCAGCAGCGCCTCGTCGGTGCCCGCGGTGTTGTCCTTCTCCAGCGTGCCCATCATGATCTCGGAGAAGCCGAATCGCTCGTGGATCTGCTCGTTAGTCCAGCCGAGGGCCTTGAGCAGCACGGTCACGGGCTGGCGGCGCTTGCGGTCGATGCGCACACCCACGGTGTCGCGCTTGTCGACGTCGAACTCCAGCCAAGCGCCGCGGCTCGGGATCACCTTGACGCTGTGCAGCAGCTTCTCGGTGGACTTGTCGATGGTCTCGTCGAAGTACACACCGGGCGACCGCACCAGCTGGCTGACCACCACACGCTCGGTGCCGTTGATGATGAAGGTGCCCTTCTCCGTCATCATCGGGAAGTCACCCATGAACACCGTCTGGCTCTTGATCTCGCCGGTGTTGTTGTTGATGAACTCGGCCGTGACGAACAGCGGCGCCGCGTACGTCATGTCCTTGTCTTTGCACTCGTCGACCGGCGCCTTGACCTCGTCGAAGCGCGGGTCGGAGAAAGACAGCGACATCGAGCCGGAAAAGTCCTCGATCGGCGACAGCTCGTCGAGTACCTCTTCGAGGCCGCCCTTGGGGTTGACCTCGCCACGCTCGATCGCGCGGTCGCGCCAGTCCTGCGAGCCGATCAGCCATTCGAAGGAATCGGTCTGAACGTCAAGCAGCCCCGGAACCTCGAGCGGTTCACGGAGCTTGGCGAAGGACACCCGGTTCGGCGCCCCAGGTACGGAGTTGTTTGAGCTCTGGCGGAAATCGGCCAAGATGCGTCCTTCCAGCACCTCGTGCGACTATGAGAGCCCTTGCGATGTGGCCTTGCCCGCTAAGGGAAGTGGCCTTGCCCGCCGAGGGTCTGTTCGCCGCAGATAATTGTGTCGGTTCGGCTGGCGGACGAACTGTCCGGGTCTCACGCACGCAACCGAATAGCTGAGCCGCAAAAGGGGCTCAGGCTAAGACCACGGTGTCAGTGGCGGGTGAGGTGGGCAGGAAGTAGCCAGCGCAACGTCCAACAATAGCGCAGGACGGCGCATTCCTCAAATACCCACACAAATCAGCGGTCATAGCTGTCCGCGGGAAGTGGCGCTGGCTGGCACCTCAGATTGCCTTGGACAGGTACGACACATGCTGCCCAACAGATTGGCCCGTTTGGGCCTCGTCGTCAAGGGGGGCATGCGGCAAGTTGTGGGAAGTTAACGGGAAACTTTCACGTCGAGCCAGCGCAGACCGGCGGCCACGACCGACCGCAGGCGTGCAGCAGCCGTTCAGAATCCCGGCAAGCGAAAATCGAGCGCGAGGCCGCTATGCGGCCCGATATCAACCCCGAGATCAGTAGTCGTGCGACTGGTACTTGTGGGTGCCCTCAAGGTCGTCGAGGATCGCGGCCTGGGCGTTCTTGGGCAGGGTGTGCAGCATCGCACGTACCCGGGCCTGACGGCGGGCGACGGCCTTGCGCTCGGGCATGCCGGGCGTGGCCTGAATCTGCGGCGGCACGCCCTCGATGTCCTCCACACCGCCGGCGTGCTGGCCGGCGTCGACCATGGCCTGCTCCTCGGCCATGGTGGCTTCGTCCTTCTCCTCGGACATACCGATCGGGCCGATACGGCGGCCGTTGAGGAACTGGCGGACCACCGGCTCGTCGCTGGTCAGCAGCACTTCGCGCGGCCCGAACATGACCAGGTGCTTACGGAACAACATGCCCATGTTGTCCGGCACGGTGCGGGCGATGTTGATGTTGTGCGTAACGATCAGGATGGTCGCGTCGATCTGCGCGTTGATGTCCATGATCAGCTGGCTCAGGTAGGCCGTACGCACCGGGTCCAGACCGGAGTCCGGCTCGTCGCAGAGGATGATCTGCGGGTCCAACACCAGGGCGCGGGCCAGGCCGGCACGCTTGCGCATACCACCGGAGATCTCACCGGGGAACTTCTTCTCGTCGCCGCCGAGACCCACCATTTCCAGCTTCTCCATGACGATGTCACGGATCTCGCTTTCCTTTTTCTTGGTGTGCTCGCGCAGCGGGAACGCGGTGTTGTCGTAAAGGTTCATCGAGCCGAACAGCGCGCCGTCCTGGAACAGCACGCCGAACAGGGTGCGGATCTCGTACAGCTCCTTGGCGGAGCACTCGATGATGTCGGTGCCGTCGATGATGATCGAGCCGCGCTCGGGCCGCAGCAGACCGATGAGGGACTTGAGGAACACCGACTTGCCGGTACCTGACGGCCCAAGCAGCACGCTGACCTCCCCGGAGGGGATCTCGAGCGTGACGTCTTCCCAGATCCTCGAGGATCCGAAGGACTTCGTGAGTCCGTTGACCTCGATGCTGACGCCCATGGGAGATCCCTTCCGTCGACGCGCGAACTCGCCACCAGGCCTTCTGTGGCTTGAGTCACTGTAGCGCACGCCAACGGCGCGGCATCAGGGTTGGGAAGATAACAATCCTGGGCGCGATTGTGTTCCGCGACCTACTGTGCGGGAGCCCAGTTGCCGTGAAAACCCATCGGCACCCGTTGCGGCAGATGCACGGTCGCGACCGTCTCCAGCGTCTGGGCGTCCAGCAGCACCAACTGGCCCTCGTCGCGGCCGCGGTGCGTGCCCAGACCCATCAGAATCCCGTCGTCCTCGGCCTGTTTTGCGGGATCGGCACTGGGGTTGGGCACAAAGGACATCTCGCCGATCAAAAGTTCGGGATCCAGGGCCGCCACGGTGCTGGATCCGGTGGCGTAGTCGTGCTTGTAGACCGTGGTGAACATCTCGTGGAGCCCGGCGGACAGGTAACCGCCGTCGAAGCCGAGGGTGTAGCCGTACCGGTGCCGGGCACCGGTCAGGGTCTCGTTGATCCGGGGGAACTCTTGCGAGCGGTCGTCGCGGCATTCGGTTTTCACCGCACCCGTGCTCAAGTTGATGGTCCAGCGATCGAGGGTCGGCCGGCTCTCGCCGGGACCGCGCAGGTCGCGTTCGAACATGCGCGAGTAGCGCACCACGTCCAGGATCAGTACCTCGGCGCCGTCCCGCGTCTCGGTGTAGGCGTTGAGCGGGTGGAAGACGTAGCAGGGTTCGATGTCGAACCAGCGCACGTCCTGGTTGTCGCCGTCGCGGGGCAGGACGCCGATGCGCGCGGGGTAGTCGGCGTCCCATCGATACGGCATCCGGTGCATCGGCTGCTGGTTGCGGTTGAGCATCGTGGTGATCGGGCCGGGGACGCGGACGCGGCCCAGCACCGACTGCAGCACCAGCCGGGCCGCCGCGCTCAGCCGTCGCGGCACGGCCACGGGCATGATCTGCAGGGCGTCGAAGGTCACCGGCAGGTCGTAGATGACCACGTACTTGTCGGTGAGGGAGAAGTCGTGCATCATCGGCGACCCGCTCACCTCGATGTCCACTGTCCGGCGCGCCCGTCCTTGCGTGTCGATCACCGAGTACTGCACCGTGCGGCCGCGGGTGAAGGCGTAGGACAGGGCGTGCAGCTCCCCGGTGGCCGGGTCGCGGTGTGGGTGCGCGGTGTAACCGCCGAACAGGGTGCCGTCGAAGTCGCAGGGGCCAACGGTGTCCAGGTCTTCGGTGAGCTCGTAGTTGGCGCCCCCGCCTTCGACCAGCGCCAGGGTCCGTCCGGCGTGGGTCAGGGCGTTGGTGTTGGGACCGACGGACAACATGCCCACGCGGGGGTTCAGGCCGGTCGCGGCCGGCTCACCGAGGGCGGCCCGGACCGACGGAGTCCGGACCCATCGATTGCGGTACCACTTGGCCCGGCCGGCATCGAGCGCGACGCCGTGCACCATGGCGTCGCCGCTGAACCAGTGGTAAATGGCGGGGTCGACCTCGGAGACCGGGTTCGGGCCGTTGCGGAGATAGCGTCCGGTCAGGTGCTCGGGGATGCGCCCGGTGACCTTGAGATCGGTCGCGGTCACCTCGGCGCGCACCGGCGCCAGGAAGCCGTCCAGGTAGGGATTCTTTACTTCGAGAGATTGTACGGCGGTCACCCTGAGCTCCTATAACATTGTTATTTCAGCGTTATTGGCACCGTACGCCCTCGATGAGAAGATGGCAAGGATGACTGCTTCCCAAACTCAGCGCAGCGTGCGCGACGAGCTGCTGCAGGCTGCAGTGGGGCTGCTCAACGAGCACGGGCCCGATGCGCTGCAAACCCGCAAGGTGGCCGGCGCGGCGGGAACGTCGACGATGGCCGTGTACACCCACTTCGGCGGGATGCGTGAACTGATAGCCGCGGTCGCCGAGGAGGGGCTGCGGCAGTTCGACGCCGCGCTCACGGTGAATCCGACCGACGATCCGGTGGCCGACCTGATGGCCGTCGGCGCCGCCTACCGACGATTCGCCATCGAGCGGCCCCACATGTACCGGCTGATGTTCGGCAGCACCAGCGCCCACGGCATCAACGCGCCGGCCGGCAACGTGCTGACGCTGACGCTCGCCGAGATCGAGCAGCACGAACCGAGCTTCGCGCATGTGGTCCGCGCGGTGCACCGGTCGATGCACGAGGGCCGGATCACGACGTGTTCGGCGGACGACGACACCGCCGTGGTCGCGACCGCGGCCCAATTCTGGGCGCTGATCCACGGTTTCGTAATGCTCGAACTGGCCGGGTTCTATGGGGACGACGAATCGGCGGTGCTGGCCGTGCTCGGGGCGATGACGACGAACCTGCTTGTCGCTCTCGGCGATTCGCCCGACCGGATCAGGGAGTCACAGCGCGCCCTACTGCGCTGAGGAGACGCAAAAGCCCCCGAACACGTGGCGTGTCGGGGGCTCTTGCGTCTGCTCGCGCAATGAAGCGCGGCAGGAACTACTTGACGGTGACGCTGGCGCCGGCGGCCTCGAGCTTGGCCTTGGCCTCGTCGGCGGCCTCCTTGGCGACCTTCTCGAGCAGCGGCTTGGGGGCGCTGTCGACCAGGTCCTTGGCCTCCTTGAGGCCCAGGCCGGAGACGATCTCGCGGACGACCTTGATGACGCCGATCTTCTTGTCACCGGCGGCCTCGAGGATGACGTCGAACTCGGACTGCTCCTCGGCAGCCTCGGCTGGCGCACCACCGCCGGCCGGGCCGGCCGCGGCGACGGCGACCGGAGCGGCCGCGGTGACCTCGAAGGTCTCTTCGAACTTCTTCACGAAGTCCGAGAGCTCCAGCAGGGTCATTTCCTTGAATGCGTCGAGCAGCTCGTCGCTGGACAGCTTTGCCATGATTGTGGGTCCTCTCTCGTTACTTGGGTTTTTCTAGAGTTATTCGGCCGGTGCCGGTTCTGCCTCGGCAGCAGCCGGAGCTTCGGTGGGGGCGTCGGAGCCCTTCTTCTCTTGCAGGGCGGCCAGCAACCGGGCCACCTGCGACGCGGGCGCGTTGAACAGCCCGGCCGCCTTGGCGAGGTTGCCCTTCATGGCGCCGGCCAGCTTGGCCAGCAGCACCTCGCGGGATTCCAGGTCGGCGATGCGCTCGACCTCGGCGACGGTCAGTGCGTGACCGTCCATGTAGCCGCCCTTGATGACCAGCGCCTTGTGCTCCTTGGCGAACGTCTTCAGGGCCTTGGCGGCGTCGACCGGCTCACCGTTGACGAACGCGATCGCCGTCGGGCCGGCGAACAGTTCGTCGAGCCCTTCGATGCCGGCTTCGGACGCCGCCCGCTTGATCAGGGTGTTCTTGGCCACCGCGTAAGTGGTCGAGTCTCCCAGCGAACGGCGCAGCTCGGCGAGGTTGGCCACCGACAGACCGCGGTACTCGGTGATGACCGTCGCCGTCGAAGCCTTGAACTGCTCTGCAATGTCTGCAACGGCGGTGGCTTTGTCAGCCCTGGCCATGCCTACCTCCTGATGTCTGGTCTGGCTTCTAGACCCACCTGAAACGACGAACGCCCCGGCGCAGGAATGGGCCGGGGCGGATGAATACCGGCGCGCGCGCCGGCGGCAATGCCTCGTCCTCCTGCGTGGGCCGCCGGGAGTGCTCCCGGACCTTCAACCGATTGCTCGGTGACCGACGGTCTTCGGTGGATCGGCAACCACAATAGCTTGGGCCTGTTCGATCAGCCAAAACGACGGTCGCGTCTAACAGGCCGTTGGCCGCAGAGCTGGATATGCTCAGCTCCTGCCTAGCGGTCGGCGCGACCGATTCCGCCGGGCGAAACAATCCGCGGGGAGGTGTCGGGTGTCGTTTCTGATCGCAGCGCCGGAGACGATGGTCACAGCAGTGTCGGATCTGTCCAGTGTCGGGTCGGCGCTGACGGCGGCCAATGCCGCGGCGGCGGCCCAGACCACTCAGTTGGTGGCTGCGGGCGCCGACGAGGTGTCGGCGGCAATAGCGACGTTCTTCAACTCGACGGGCCAGGCGTACCAGGCACTCGGCGATCAGATCGCGGCCTTTCATCAGGAGTTCGTCCAGGCTCTTGGCGCAGGCGCCAGGTCCTACGCCAATGCCGAGGCCGCGGCGGTATCGCCCCTGCAAGCGTTGCAGCAGGAAATTCTGGACGTCATCAACTTCCCTAGCGTGGCGCTGACCGGACGTCCGCTGATCGGCAACGGCGCCAATGGTCGTCCGGGAACCGGGGAGAACGGTGCACCCGGCGGATGGCTGATCGGCAACGGGGGCAATGGCGGCTCGGCTACCTCGACCACCGGAACCGGCGGGCGCGGCGGTAGCGGCGGCGCTGCGGGACTCTTCGGCAATGGCGGCACAGGAGGCACCGGCGGATATGGGCTGAACGGCGTTGCGACCAGTGGCGGCGCGGGCGGAAACGGTGGCGCCGGTGGCCTGCTGTTCGGGTTGGGCGGAGCCGGTGGCGCCGGGGGCTTGGGCGCGTCGGTGACCGGCGGCGCCGGTGGGGTTGGTGGAACTGGTGGTCTGTTCGGCGCCGCGGGTGTGGGCGGGGTCGGCGGAACCGCCAACGGTGGAGCGACCGCCGGTGCCGGCGGCGCGGGTGGCCACGGCGGACTGTTCACTTCCGGCGGCGCCGGTGGCGCGGGTGGGTTCAGCACCACCGGCCAAGGCGGTGCCGGCGGGGCCGGTGGAGCAGCCGGAATCTTTGGTGACGGCGGTGACGGCGGCACGGGCGGCCAAGGCAGCTCCCGCGGCGGCGACGGCGGACAGGGCGGCAACGGCGGGCTGCTCGCCGGGTTCGGCGGTTCCGGCGGTGACGGAGGCAGCGGCGTCGGCGGCGGTGGCGTCAGCGGCAACGGCGGTGCCGGCGGCACCGCCGGCCTGATCGGCGACGGAGGCAACGGCGGCGCCGGCGGCCACTTCGGCGCTCTCGGTCACGGCGGCAACGGCGGTAACGCCGTGCTGATCGGCAACGGCGGCAACGGCGGCAATGTGGCGACCAATGTGCCCGTCGGCACCCCGGGACTCGGCGGAGTCGGCGGACTACTGCTCGGTTACCAGGGCGCGGACGGCCTGCGCCCCTAGCCCGGGCCTACCCGAAGCCGGCCAACCGGGCCGCGCCGACCAATCCCGCGTCACCGCCCAACCGGGCCGGCTCTACCCGCAGGCCGGCGAGAAAGTCCAGCCGGGCATGGTCGGCCAGCGCCGCCCGCACCGGGTCGAAGAGCAGGTTCCCCGACTTCGCCACACCCCCGCCGATCACTACTAAGTCCAGGTCGCATACCGCCGCCACTGAGGCGATCATCGCGGCCAGCGCTCGCGCCCCGCGCTCGAATGCGCGCAGCGCCAACGCATCTCCCGCCGAAGCCGCGTCGGCCAGCTCCTTG
>NZ_HG964936.1:194520-553009 GCF_000613245.1 Mycobacterium asiaticum DSM 44297 | reverse complement strand
GCGCCCGCCGCGGGTGGTGCCAGCCAGCCGTTGGCCCGCGCCCACCGCGTCACCGAGGGCCCGGACGCCACGGTCTCGACGCAGCCCCGCCCACCGCACGCGCACCGCGACCCCTCCGGTTCGACCACCACATGCCCGACATGACCGGCATTGCCGGTGCGGCCGTCGTAGGGTGCGCCGTCGAGCACCAGTCCACCGCCTACGCCGGTGGAGACCACCATGCCCAGCAGGAACCCCGCGCCGCGACCAGCGCCGATCCATTGCTCACCCAGCGCCATGCACAGCCCGTCGCCGGCGAGTCGGACCGGCACGCCGGGCACCGTGGCCGACACCCGGTCACGCAGCGGAAAGCGGCGCCAGCCAGCGATGTTGATCGGGCTGACGGTGCCGCTGGCCAGGTCGACGGGGCCCGCGCAGGCGATCCCGACGCCGGCGACCCTGCCGCCCGCTGCCCGCAGCGCATCTCCGATCATCTCCGACACGACATCCCAAACCCGTTCGGCCGCAACACCGGACGGTGTGGGGTGGGTCGTGTTGTAGACGAGCGTGCGGGCGGGATCTGCAAGGGCGCCGGGATCGGCCAGGCCGACGGCTATCTTGGTACCCCCGATGTCGAGGCAGAGGGTGAGCATCAGTGTCGGTGGGTGTTGTCGGGTTGACGCGGATCGCCGGGATGCTCGTAGCCGGGCGCCAACTGCACCAGCGCGGCCCGTTGCGCGTCCAGCCAGACCCGGAATTCGCGGCGGCGGGCCACGCCGAGCAGATGCTGCGCGATGGGGTGCCACACCCGCTCCAGCGGCGCCGCGGCGACCGCGGGCGCACGCCATCCGTGGCCCTCGGCCCGGGGCTCGGCGAACCGCAGCGGGTTGCGCTCGTGGTAGCGGACCACGTCGTCGTCGCTGACCTCGACGCCGGCCGTCACCGCGGCGAACAATGCCCGCGCCCTGGGGTCGGTCAGCACGGCTGCCGCGATGCTGCCGATCTCCAGCCGGGCGGTCACATCGGGCAACACGTCCTGCTCGGTCGGGGCGCCGCCGGCGCTGAGGCCGCGAGCCGCCACCTCGGCGGCGACGACCCGCTCGGTGACGATCAGCTGGGTGAGCCAGCGCCGCAACTGACGGCCCTCGCTGCTGCCGGCCGCGGGCAGCGCGGCCGCGCGGGGACCGGCGCGCAGCCGCGCCTCGCGTTCGTCGACCTCCGCGACCGCGACCGGGGCTCCGCCGACGATCGCCGCGACGTGCCCGCTCATCGCACCCTCACCTGGGCCGCGGGCGAATAGAGGAGCCGGCCCGCACACCCGATCCGCACGAGCGCCCACCACTGGCCGGGTTCCAGCCAAGCCGGCGGGGTCACGTCGAAGGCGAGCCGCACAGTGCCGCCCGCGGGCAGGCACGCGCCTTGCGCGGCGGGGCCGATCCACTCCCAGGTCCCCCACGGGCTGATCAGGTGGGCTTCCAGTGCGAGCTCGGCGCGGGCGCGGCTGCCGACCGTCACGGTCAAGCTGGCCACCTCACCGGGCGCCACCTCGACGGCCTCAGGCCCGTCGACCAGGTGCACCAACTCGTCGGCATCGGCGTCTGCGTCGGTGTCGAGGGCGATCACGGCCACGTCCTCGACGACCTGCCGCCAGGCGGCAGGCACGCCGGTGTCGGTGACGCGCAATTGGGCTCGGACGGGATACAGCCCCGCTCGCGTGCGCGCCGGAATCCCAAGCACCACATCGGTTTCCAGGTACTCGCCGGCCCCGTGAACGGCAGCTCCACCGGCGCCACCGACCAGTCGTCCGGACATACCAATTTGACGGTGCCGCCCAGCGCGGTATCCGTGCAGTCACTGGCCACCGTGAGGCGCAACACTACCTCGCGCGGGTCGCTGCCCGGGGCCACGTTGATCTGCCGGGGATGTAGGTGCGCCACCGCGGGCAGACCACCCAGTGGGGCCGGCCCGCGGTTGTGCAGCCAGTACCGCGCGTAGAGCGGCTGGGCTGGTTCGGTTTCGGTGGCCAGTGCCGTCGGCGTGACGGGCACCGCGGGAATCTCCAACCGCCCCAGCGCGGTGGCCACCTGATAGCCGTGCAGGTTGACGGTCGCGGTGCTGCGTTCCGGCCGTTCCAGCAGATCCGCTTGCTCGAGCGCACTGAGCACACCGAGGTCCGTGCCGGCGACCACCCGGGCCGGGGCGCCGGCTGATTCCACCAGACGCAGCGCCACGCGGCTCGGCTCGACGGGCGCGGCGCGACCGGCGGCCAACGGGTTGCCGGCTGCCTTCAAGGCAGCGAGCTGCACCGTGTCGGCGGGCTCGATGTGCAGCAGCGAACCGACCGCCGGCAGCACACCGTGGCTCTCGCCCGCGGCGACGGCCAGCAGCGAATTGGCGAACTGCGCGCTGCGCGCCGGCAACCCGGCGCGGCGCCAATCACCGCCGCCGGACACCAGCGCGTAGTCGAAATCGTGTGTCCAGTGCTGCAATTGGAAGTTGGAGCCGTCGGGTGCGGTCCGACGCGGGTCGTCGATCCAGATCCCGGACGGCCAGCCGGTGCAGGAGCGCATCAACGCGGTGTGCAGGGTGCCGTCGGTGTCGACGGCGAAGCTGGGTACGCCGCTGTTGAGCAGTGCGACGGTGTGGTCCTCGAAGGGTTCTACTCCCGACGGCGCCCGCTGAGTCACCGAGATCTCGGCGTCACCGAGATCGTCGACCACCGCGGCGATGGCGGCGGCCAGATTTCGGGCATTGCTGCCGTCGACGATCAGCACCGGCAGCGCGCGCGGATCCCGCAGATCGGCGTCGGGCAGCCAGACCGCCGCCAACGGCGTCGCGGCCGGCACCCATACCCGAGCGCTGCCGTTGTGCGCCAACTGCCGGTCGAGTTCGGCGGTATAGGCGGGGTCGGCTCGGGCCAGCACCGCCGCGGTGAACGGGTTGCGGGCCGGCCCGCCCAGTGCGATCCGCGCGTCGGGCAGGTTGGAGTCGACGTCGAGGTGGCCGTAACGCGGTTTGTCGGCGCCGCCGCACGTCGCCGTCACGCCCGCCCGCACCAGGCCCACCATCAGGTCGCGGGCCAGCGGGCCGGATTCGGACTCCGACGGCGCCACCACTTCGGCCACCGCCACCGCCCGTACGGCGGTCTTGCCGAAGCGGATCCGCGCCGCCGAGGACAACCCGAACCAGCCGTAGGCCGGATTGTCCAAGGTCCAGAGATGATCAGCGGTGTCCACCGCCCGGTCCCCGTCGTGCAGGAGCGCGAAGCCGCGTCCGATCACCGCGTCCCCGACTTCACTGACCGGCATCGCACCCGGCACCGGACAAGGCCACCGCAACCGCACCAACCGGTCCTCGCCGGTGAAGTCGTCTATGGTGGTGCGGCAATCCACCCTGTCCATGTCCCGCCATAGCGTCAGGGTCTGGGTGTAGCGGAGCAGGCTGCCGATACGGCCGCGCACGACGAGGCGCTGGCCGAGCGGGCCGCGATAGGCCCGCACCGTCGCGGGCGCGTCCGACGAACAAACCACCGGGCCCTTGGGCAACAGGTGCCACGGCCCCTCACCCTGCGTCGGGTGGGACGGGTACTCCTCATAAACCGCCAGGACGTTCCCCAGCCGGCCCGCGGCGAGAAGCTGGCGGCCGTCGTGGATCAGCGAGTCCACCGCCCCGCCGCGCCTGGGGTCGACCGTCAGCCGGTAATGCGCGTTGACGATCTCGGTGCCGCCGGTCGGCTCCCAGCCGGCCGGCTCGCCTCGGGAAGCCAGGCGGTAACAGCGCCAGCCCAGCGACGGCACGTCCCGCGCCAGCCAGGTGATCGAACGGCCGTCGTGTTCGACGTGCGCGGGCACCTCGGCGCCGTCGGAATCCAGCACCCGCACCCGGTCGCGTGGCGGGTCGAGCCGGGCTGTGACGATGTCGGTGCGCGGCTGGGTCAGGGGGTTCCAAACGACGATCGTGTCGGGCCCGGCCGCCACCGCGCTCGACAGCAATTGCAGCGAGTTATCCCGCGCGGTGCTGCCCAGTTCCCACGCGTCCCGCCAGCCGGTCAGCAGGTCCAGGTAGACCTGGTCGGATTCCGAGCCGGTGATGGCGTCGTGGTGCGCGCCGTAGGCCAGCTGCACCCACGCCTTGGCGAAGGCCGCCTGCGGATACTGCGCACCGGTCAACAGCGCGGCGAACACCGCGAATCGCTCGGCGTGCAACACGGCGATTTCGGCGGCCCGGTTGGCCTGCTTGGTGTCGATGAACGACACGTCCTTGCCGGTGTATATCGGATTCATGTCGCGGGTTTGCGGAGAGGCCGCCTCGCCGCGCTCGGCCAGTTCGGCGCGTACGGCCGCGAAGAATTCCCGCGGCAGGCCGCAGACGAATCGCGGCCAGGTGTACCGCTTCGCCCAGTCGCGGTGGATCGCGGTGACCCACTTGTTCGGGGGTGTGTAGTCGGTGCCAACCGGCAGCAGCACATTGCGGGTCCGCGCCACCTTCTTCAGTTGGTGGAACTGTGCGTAGGTGGCCTGCTCCGCCTCATCGAGGGTGGTCGACTCGTCCATCCACCAGCCCGCCGAGTAGTGCGCCGGCATGTAGTGGGTGAGCAGGCCGCGACCCGACGGGGAGATCCACTCGAATTCACTGCTGAACTGCATCCGGTCGAGGTCGCCGCCCTGGCCGGGGCCCCACTGGTGGTGCGGTCCGCGGGCCCACGAACTCGAGGTCAGCCCGGCATCGGCGGCCATCCCGGGAAACTGCGGATCATGGCCGAACACGTCGAGCTGCCATGCGGTCGCCGGGTCGGCTCCCAACACGTCGCGCTGAAATCCGATGCCGTGCACGAAGTTTCGGATCGTCGTCTCCGGGCTGGTGAGGTTGGTGTTCGGCTCGTTGTAGGTGCCACCCATCACCTCGACCCGGCCCTCGGCGAAGAACCGGCGCAGGTCGGCGCGGTCCTCGGGATGGGTGTCCCAGTACGGCTTGAGGTAGTCCACCTCGGCCAGCACGAACTTGTACTCCGGTTCGCGGCGGGCCATTTCCAGGTGTGCGTGGACCAGTTCGAAACCGTTGCTCTGCCGGCACCGTCCCGGCGGATCTTCCTGCCATTGGCTGGTGTAAGCGCCCTGGGTGTTCCACCACACCGGGTCGTAGTGGAAGTGACTGACCATGAACAGCGTCCAGCCGGGCTCGGCGATCACGAAGTCGAACGCAAGGTCCGACTCGTCGGACCGTGCCGACGCGGTATGCCTCCTACCGACGACCGGATGCTGCACGCGCACCGGGATTTCCACGACCTGCGCTCCGGGCTGGGCGACCGCATCCCCACCCAGACCGTCACCGGTGATCTCCAGCGGTGTGGGTACGGTGCATCCGGTCACGGTGACGCGGGCCAGCTGCAGGGGCGCGTCCGGCGGGCCGACGAACAGCTCGGTCGCTTCCGCCGAAACCAGCCGCATGACCGCACCTTACGGCGGTCTGCCGGCATGGTGAAGACGCCGGGCGACCGCTTGGGCAGCGGCCCGCACCGCCGGCGGCTCGAGCACCTCGAAATCGCCGGGCACCATCGCCAGATGCAGCACCAGCGTTTCCGGGTCGTCACCTCCGGCGGTCACCACGCAAGCGTCCGCACCGTCCGGTTCGACGCGCATCGACTGCGGAGAGAAATAGCGCGCGACCGTCGAAGCCGGCAGCCGGTAGCGCACCCGGGCTACGTACCGGTAGGGCGCCGCGCTGATGGCATGCTGCACGTACTCGCGTGCGTCCGGTGCGGCTCGGGGTACGAAGGTGCTACCCGCCGCGACGACGCCACCCATCCGGTCGAGCCGCAGGCTGCGCCAGTCGTCCCGGTCCCGGTCGTGCGCCAGCAGGTACCAGCGCCGGCCGGTGGTCACCAGTTGATAGGGCTCCAGTCGCCGCCGGCTCGGGTTGCCGGTGCGGTCGGTGTAGTCGGCGGTGACGTGCTCGTGGTCCCGGCAGGCCCGCGCCAACGTCATCAAAGTGTCGGGTTCGACGGCATCGGAGGGCTCGGACGTGAGCGTGACCGTCGCGTCGTGTACGGCGGTCACCTGCGCGCGCAGGCGTGCCGGCATCACCTGATCCAACTTGCTCAGCGCCCGCAGCGCCGACTCCCCAACCCCGGCGACGCTGCCGCCGGCCGCGAGCCGCAGGCACACCGCCATGGCCACCGCCTCGTCGGGGTCGAGCAGCAGCGGCGGCAGCGCGGCGCCGGCACCCAGCCGATAGCCGCCACCCTGGCCCTTGCTCGCCTCGACCGGATAACCCAGCTCACGCAACCGCTCGACGTCGCGGCGCACACTGCGGGTGGTCACCGCCAGCCGCTCGGCCAACTCCTCGCCCGTCCACACTCGCCGCGACTGCAGCAGACCCAGCAGCTGCAGCACCCGGCTGGTCGTGGTGGACACGAGTCCAGTCTGTCGCACATTGAGGACAGAAACCGTCCGCTATTGCTGGAAGGCTGAAAGACATGACCGACCTGACGAACCAATTGGCCGACCAGCTCGACTTCCACTGGCGCAACCACCTACGTCCGCGCCTGGACGGGATGGCGGACGACGAATACTTCTGGCAACCGGTCCCCAACTGCTGGACGGTGCATCCGGGCGGTGGAGTGGACTTCGCGTACCCGCCGCCGCAACCGGCGCCGTTCACCACCATCGCGTGGCGGCTGGCGCACGTGATCGTCGGAGTGTTCGCCATGCGCAACCACAGCCACTTCGGCGCCCCACCCGCGGACTACCAGAGCTGGCCGTATGCCAGCGGCGCCGCTACCGCGCTGCGCCAACTCGACGACGTCTATGCCACCTGGATTGAGGGGGTGCGGTCATTGTCGGCCGCAGACCTGAGCCGCCCCTGCGGTCCGGCCGAAGGACCCTACGCCGACTACGCGCTATCCGAACTGGTGTTACACATTAACCGCGAAGCCATCCATCACGGCGCCGAAATCGCCTGCCTGCGTGACCTTTACCTGCACAGCCGGAAGGACTGAACATGCCCGCACTTGCCCCGCCCGTGGCCGACGAACGCAACGCGCTACGCGAATATCTGGCCTACCACCAGAGCGCCTACTTCGCGGTGTCCTACGGCCTCACCGACGACCAGGCACGCTCGACCCCGTCGGTCAGCGCCCTGTCCATCGGTGGCCTGGTCAAGCACGCCACCGGTATGCAAAGAAGTTGGATGAGGCGCGTACTCGCGGCACCCGACGCACCCCCGGCGGACCCACGCCCGTTCTCTGAGATCTCCAAAGCGCTTGCCGAGGAACACGTGATGCGGCCGGATGAGACGCTGGCCGGGCTGCTGTGCGGCCTGGAAGCGCAGAACGCCGAATCCCTGCGGGTAGTGGAAACCGCAGACCTCAACGCACCGGTTCCGGTCCCGCGCCACGCCCCCTGGTTTCCTACCGACGTCGAGGCATGGTCGGTGCGTTGGGTGATCTTGCATGTGATCAACGAATTGGCCCGACATGCCGGTCACGCCGACATCGTCCGGGAAAGCATCGACGGCGCGACCATGTACGAATTGATCGCCGGCCGGGAAAATTGGCCGGCAACACCTTGGCTGACCCCCTGGCAGCCCAGGTAGAACGGCTTGCCCGGCGATTTCGGGCCGCCTATTCCGATGGGTGAGCGCAGTCACGCAAATTGGGATCGAATTGGGAAACGACTGCCCGTATTTGGCACACTGCAGAAATGAGTTCCACTAAACATCGCGACGTGGCCAAGCTCGACCGGGTGCCCCTCCCGGTGGAAGCGGCCCGGGTAGCTGCCACCGGTTGGCAGGTCACCCGCACCGCCGCTCGGGTGGTGACCAAACTGCCGGGCAAGGGTGCTTGGCAGCAGAAAATCATCAAAGAGATCCCCCAGACCTTCGCCGACCTGGGTCCGACGTATGTGAAGTTCGGGCAGATCATCGCGTCTAGTCCCGGCGCCTTCGGTGAATCGTTGTCGCGCGAGTTCCGCGGTCTGCTGGACCGGGTGCCGCCGGCAGACACCGAGGAAGTGCACAAGCTGTTCGTCGAGGAGCTCGGTGACGAGCCGGCGAATCTGTTCGCCAGCTTCGACGAGAAGCCGTTCGCATCGGCGTCCATCGCGCAGGTGCACTACGCCACCCTGAAGACGGGCGAGGAGGTCGTGGTCAAGATCCAGCGGCCGGGTATCCGCCGCCGGGTCGCCGCGGACCTGCAGATACTGCAGCGCTTCGCCCAGGCCGTCGAGCTGGCCAAGCTGGGCCGGCGGTTGTCCGCCCAGGATGTGGTCGCCGACTTCTCCGACAACCTGGCCGAGGAGCTGGACTTTCGCCTCGAGGCGCAGTCGATGGACGCCTGGGTCTCGCACCTGCATACGTCACCGCTCGGTAAGAACATCCGGGTGCCGCAGGTGCACTGGAACTTCACCAGCGAGCGGGTGCTGACGATGGAGCGGGTTCACGGCATCCGCATCGACGACGTCGCCGCCATCCGCAAGGCCGGCTTCGACGGCACCGAGTTGGTCAAGGCGTTGTTGTTCAGCGTGTTCGAGGGCGGGCTGCGGCACGGGCTGTTCCACGGCGACCTGCACGCGGGCAACCTTTACGTCGACGCCGAAGGCCGCATCGTGTTTTTCGACTTCGGCATCATGGGCCGCATCGATCCGCGCACCCGCTGGCTGCTGCGCGAGCTGGTCTACGCGCTGCTGGTCAAGAAAGACCACGCCGCGGCGGGCAAGATCGTCGTGCTGATGGGTGCGGTCGGGACCGTGAAGCCCGAGGCTCAGGCCGCCAAGGACCTAGAGAAGTTCGCCACCCCGCTGACCATGCAGTCGCTCGGCGACATGTCCTATGCCGACATCGGCCGGCAGCTGTCGGCACTGGCCGACGCCTACGACGTGAAGCTGCCCCGGGAATTGGTTTTGATCGGCAAGCAGTTCCTCTATGTCGAGCGGTACATGAAGCTGCTGGCCCCGAAATGGCAGATGATGTCGGACCCGCAGCTGACCGGATACTTTGCCAACTTCATGGTGGAAGTGAGCCGCGAGCATCAATCGGACGTAGAGGTTTAAGTGGAAGTTCGAAGTGGCTTTGCCAAATCAGGTTCTGGCGATGTCGAGCTGTACTACGAGGACATGGGGGAGCTGAACCATCCGCCCGTGTTGCTCATCATGGGACTGGGCGCCCAGATGCTGTTGTGGCGTACCGAGTTCTGCGAGCAGCTCGTCAGCCAGGGCCTGCGCGTCATCCGCTACGACAATCGCGATGTCGGGCTGTCGACCAAGACGCAGCGTTATCGGTCACCGCAGCCGCTGGCGCTGCGGCTGGCCCGATCCTGGCTCGGCCTGCCCAGCGCGTCGGCCTACACCCTGGAGGATCTGGCCGACGACGCGGCGGCGATCCTGGATCACCTGGAAATCGACGACGCACACATCGTCGGCGCCTCCATGGGCGGCATGATCGCGCAGGTGTTCGCGGCACGGTTCGCCGAACGAACCAAGTCGCTGGGCGTCATCTTCAGCAGCAACAATCATCGGTTCCTGCCCCCGCCGGCCCCGCGCGCGTTGCTGTCGCTGATCAAGGGGCCGCCGCCAAACTCCCCGCGCGAGGTGATCATCGACAACTCGGTTCGGGTCAGCAAGATCATCGGAAGCCCCGGATATCCGACCCCGGAGGAACAGGTGCGGGCCGACGCGGCCGGCCTATGATCGAAACTTCCATCCATGGGGCATTTCCCAGCAGTTCAGCGCCATATTAGGCAGTGGCAGCTTGCTGCAATACGATCGGCGCATCGTTGCTCCGACCGTCGTGATCCACGGCCGTGCCGATAAGTTGATGCGTCCCTTCGGCGGCCGCGCGGTTGCGCGGGCCATCGATGGCGCCCGGCTGGTGTTGGTCGACGGCATGGGGCATGACCTGCCGAAACAGTTGTGGGATAAGGTAATCAGCGAACTCAGGAGCAACTTCGCCGCGGCCAGCAGTGCTCAACAATAGGCACCACAAGGCCTTCCTTGTGGGGGCTGGCATTTGGGGTTGGCACCGCCGCGCGCAATATGCGAAATTGCTACCGTTGACACTGGAGGTTTTCTGACATGGCCGAGTTGAAGCCGTATTACGAAGAGTCGCAAGCGACATACGACATCTCCGACGACTTCTTTGCCTTGTTCCTCGATCCCAACATGGTTTACACCTGCGCCTACTTCGAGCGCGACGACATGACCCTCGAAGAAGCGCAATTGGCAAAGCTTGATCTGGCGCTGGGCAAGCTCAACCTCGAACCCGGAATGACGTTGCTCGACGTCGGCTGCGGCTGGGGCGGCGCCGTGGTGCGCGCGCTGACGAAGTACGACGTGAACGTCATCGGCATCACGCTGAGCCGACACCACTACGAGCGCAGCAAGGCCAGGCTGGCGGCGATCCCCACCGAACGTCGGGCCGAGGCGCGTCTGCAGGGGTGGGAAGAGTTCGATGAGAAGGTCGACCGGATCGTTTCTTTCGAGGCGTTCGACGCGTTCAAGAAGGAGCGCTGGCCCGTCTTTTTCGACCGCTCCTACGACATGCTGCCCGACGACGGCCGGATGCTGTTGCACAGCATCTTCACCCACGAGCAGACCTACTGGCGCGACCACGGCATCACGGTGACGATGAGCGATCTGCGCTTCTTCCGCTTCCTGGCCACCGAGATCTTCCCCGGCGGCGGCATGTGCGGTGAGGTCGACATCATCGACAACGCCAAAAACAGCGGATTCTCGGTCGATCAAATTCAATACCTGCAGCCGCATTACGCGCGGACTTTGGACATTTGGGCGGCCAATCTCGAGGCGAATCGCGAAAAGGCGATCGAAATCCAGTCACAAGAGGTCTACGACCGCTTCATGCGCTACCTGACCGGCTGCGCGGGCCTCTTCCGCAAGGGCCTTTCCAACGTCGCCCAATACACCCTGACGAAATAGCCCTGAACAGGCGAAACGTCATCGTAATTTAGTGATGCAACGCCGCATCAGATAGTCTGCGTCAGGCATGCACGGGGGATATGCGAGACGTTTCGGCATGCAACCGTGGGGCCTTTGTGGTCCAGAAAGGCAACACCGAACATGGCTGACAAGCTGAAGCCGCACTTCGACGACGTGCAGGCGCACTACGACTTGTCCGACGACTTCTTCCGGCTGTTCCTGGATCCCACCCAGACCTACAGCTGCGCGTACTTCGAGCGTGACGACATGACGCTGGAAGAAGCGCAGATCGCCAAGATCGACCTGGCGCTGGGCAAGTTGGGACTGCAGCCGGGCATGACGCTGCTGGACGTGGGCTGCGGCTGGGGTGCAACCATGCGCCGCGCCATCGAGAAGTACGACGTCAACGTCGTCGGGCTGACCCTGTCCAAGAACCAGGCCAACCACGTGCAGCAGACCTTTGACGCGATGGACACCCAGCGCAGTCGGCGGGTGTTGTTGGAGGGCTGGGAGCAATTCGACGAGCCCGTCGACCGCATCGTGTCGATCGGCGCCTTCGAGCACTTCGGCTTCGACCGTTACGACGACTTCTTCGCGCTGGCCTACCGGGTGCTGCCCGCGGACGGTGTGATGCTGCTGCACACGATCACCGCGTTGATCCCCGACCAGATGATCGAGCGCGGGATGCCGCTGACCTTCGAGATGGCCCGCTTCATCAAGTTCATCGTCACCGAGATCTTCCCCGGCGGCCGGTTGCCGTCGATCGAGAAGGTGGACGAGCACGCGACCAAGGCCGGCTTCCGCCTGACCCGTCGTCAGTCGCTGCAGCCCCACTACGCCCGCACGCTGGACCTGTGGGCAGAGGCTCTGCAGGCACGCCGCGAAGAGGCCATCGAGATCCAGTCCGAAGAGGTCTACGAGCGCTACATGAAGTATCTGACCGGCTGCGCTGACGCGTTCCGAGTCGGCTACATCGACGTTAACCAGTTCACGCTGGAGAAGTAGCGCCCGCCCGGCTGCACAAAGCCCCTTGCCAGCGACTTCAAATACGAAGGTTGGGGCGAAGCACGTGTAGGGTGCCGAAGGTAGTCACCTCGCGGGGGGGTGCGCTGTCCTATCTGGGAGGACACATGTCTGACAACCTAACTCGCGCCAGGAGCCGACGGGAAAACTACCAGGACGTCCAGGCCCACTACGACATCTCCGACGAGTTCTACGCCCTGTTTGTTGATCCCACCCGGACCTACAGCTGCGCGTACTTCGCACGCGACGACATGACCCTGGAGGAAGCCCAGATCGCCAAGCTCGACCTGGCGCTGGGCAAGCTGGGCCTCGAACCCGGGATGACCCTGCTCGACGTCGGCTGCGGTTGGGGCTCGACCATGAAGCGCGCACTCGAGAAGTACGACGTCAACGTCATTGGGGTGACGCTGTCCAAGAACCAGCACGCCTACTGCCAGCAGCTGCTCGACAAGGTCGACACCAACCGCTCCCATCGGGTGCTGCTGAGCGACTGGGCCGAATTCGACGAGCCGGTAGACCGGGTCATCACCATCGAAGCGTTGGAGCACTTCGGGTTTCAGCGCTACGACGACTTCTTCAAGTTCGTCTACAACGCGCTGCCGCCCGACGGCGTATGGCTGCTGCACTCGATCACCGGCCTGACCGGTGGCCAGATCGTCGAACGCGGCATGCCGGTGACCTTCGAGATGGCCCGCTTCATCAAGTTCATCGTGACCGAGATCTTCCCGGGCGGGCGGCTGCCATCGGTGGAAAAGGTCGAGCAGCACGCGACCAAGGCCGGCTTCGCGGTCAGCCACATCGAGTCCCTGCAGCTGCACTTCGCCCGAACCCTTGACCTCTGGGCTGACGCCCTGGTCGCCCACAAAGAAGAGGCCATCGCGATCCAATCCGAGGAGATCTACGAGCGGTACATGAAGTATCTGACCGGGTCCGCGGAGTCGTTCCGGATTGGCTACATCGATTGCCACCACTTCACGCTCACCAAGTAGACTTTGCTGCCGCAGCGTGTCTTACGGGTGCAGGCCTCACGCCAGTTGTGTGACATCGTGGGCTTTCGTAGGGCTGAACAGTCAAGCCGACGGTTTTGCATGCGTATGAGCTATGAACACCATTCAGGAGAACAAGACGACAATGGCTGAGAAACCGCCTAGCCCGACGAAGACTCGGACCAAGAGTTTCGAGTACATCCAGGCGCACTACGACGTCTCCGATGACTTCTTCGCCCTGTTCCAGGACCCGACTCGGACCTACAGCTGCGCCTACTTCGAACCGCCGGATCTGAGCCTCGAGGAGGCCCAGATCGCCAAGGTCGACCTGAACCTGGACCAGCTGGACCTCAAGCCAGGCATGACGCTGCTGGACATCGGCTGCGGCTGGGGCACCACCATGAAGCGCGCGGTCGAGAAGTACGACGTCAACGTCGTCGGCCTGACCTTGTCGAAGAACCAACACGCCCGTTCCCAGCAGGTACTGGACGCCATCGACACCGACCGCTCCCGCCGGGTGCTGCTGCACGGCTGGGAGGATTTCACCGAACCGGTCGACCGCATCGTGTCCATCGAGGCCTTCGAGCACTTCGGGCACGAGAACTACGACGACTTCTTCAAGCGGTGTTTCGACATCATGCCCGACGACGGCCGGATGACCGTGCAGAGCAGCGTGAGCTATCACCCCTACGACATGGCGGCCCGCGGCAAGCGGATCACCTTCGAGACGGTGCGGTTCATCAAGTTCATCGTCACCGAGATCTTCCCGGGCGGTCGGCTGCCGACCACCGAAATGATGGTCGAGCACGGCGAGAAAGCCGGTTTCGTTGTCCCCGAACCTGTTTCGTTGCGGTCGCACTACATCAAGACGCTGCACATCTGGGGCGACACGCTGGAAGCCAACCGCGACAGGGCCATCGAGGTGACTTCGGTCGAGGTCTACGACCGCTACATGAAGTATCTGCGGGGTTGTGAGCACTACTTCACCGACGAGATGCTCGACGTCAGCCTGGTCACCTACCTGAAACCGGGCGCCGTCAGCTAGGCACTTGTCGTACCGGGGGTGCGTCGTTCGTCGGACAGGTAGAGAGTGGAGCACACGGGCTTCGCTCACTACCGGAGGTGACGACAGATGCAGTACTTCGCGTTGTTGATCAGCAGTGAGAGCGACCGCACGCCCGAGGACGGGCAGGCCGCCATGGCGGCGTTTCAGCGCTTCCATGCCGCGGCGGGCCCGGCGATCCGCGCCGGTGACGCGCTAGGGCCCGCGGCTGCCGCCGCGCTCGTCACCGGCGGGCCGAAGGCGCCCGTCGTGACAGACGGGCCGTTCGCCGAGTCAGCCGAGGTGGCGTGCGGCTACTACGTCCTGGAAGCGGAAAACCTCGACGAGGCGCTGGCGTTGGCGCGCGACATCCCGGTCGCCGCATTCGGGGCCGTTGAGGTGTGGCCGATTTTCGGTTCCTTCGAGCCGGCCCGACGCGACGGCACTCACTGGCTGGCACTGCTGCTCGAGCCGACGTCGAACACCCAAGCGCCCGGCACACCGGAATGGAATGCCGTCGCCGCACAGCACGGCGAATTCGCCACCGCGGCCGGCGACCGGATCATCGGCGGAGCCGCCTTGCACCAACCGTCCACCGCGACCACGGTTCGGGTGCGCGACGGCGAGGTGCTGATCACCGACGGCCCGTACGCGGAAGGCGCCGAGGTGGCCAACGGCTTCTACGTGCTCGACGCCGGCGACCGCGAGGAAGCCGTCAAGTACGCCTCGATGATTCCGGCCTCCACCGTCGAGGTGCGGCAACTCGCGGGGCTGTCCGGGCTGTAAATCGCCAGATGTCCACCCCGGACGGCGTTTTCCGGCGCGAATGGGGGCCCGCCGTCGCCGCGCTCGCGCGATGGTCGGGCGACCTGACCGTGGCCGAGGACGCCGTCCAGGAGGCCTGCGCCGAAGCGTTGCGGACCTGGCCCCGCGACGGCACGCCGGCGAACCCTGGCGGCTGGCTGGTGACCGTTGCGCGCAACCGCGCCAGGGACCGGCTGCGTCGCGAGACAGTCCGTCCCGGAAAGGAATTGGCGGCCGTGATCGACCAGATTCGGGCCCGCACCGATGACACCGACCCGCATCCGGTGCGGGACGACGAGCTCCGGATGATGTACACCTGCGCGCACCCCGCGCTGGACCGCGCTTCGCAACTGGCGCTCACCTTGCGGCTGGTGTCCGGGCTAACCGTCGCCGAGATCGCCCGCGCGCTACTGCAGTCCGACGCGGCGGTGGCGCAGCGAATCACGAGGGCCAAGAACAAGATTCGGCACGCCAACATCCCGCTGCGGGTACCGCCCGCCGAGCTGCTGCCCGAGCGCACACCGCACGTGCTCGGCTGCATCTACTCGGTGTTCACCGAGGGCTACTGGTCAACCGCGGGTCCGTCGGCGATCCGCGACGAGCTGTGCGACGAAGGGGTACGGCTGGCCGGCGAGCTGTGCACGTTACGGCCCGAGCCGGAGGCGCATGCGTTGGCAGCGCTGATCCTGCTGCACGATTCGCGGCGGGCGTGCCGGGTGAACGACGTTGGGGCGCTGGTCCCGCTCGACGAGCAGGACCGGCGGCGGTGGGACCGCAGCCGCATCGAGCGTGGGCTCGCCCGGTTGCGTCAGGCGCAGGGGTCGACCGGTCCCTATTTGCCACAGGCGGTGATCGCCGCCGTCCACGCCACGGCGACCTCGTGGGAACAGACGGACTGGACCACGATCTGCGCGGCGTATGACCGGCTGCTGCGGCTGACCGACTCGCCGGTGGTGCTGGCCAACCGCGCACTCGCGGTCGGCTTCCGCGACGGGCCCGACGTCGGCCTGGCCGCGCTGGAGAAGGTGGCCCACGACCCGCGGCTGGCGCGTTCCAACCTCGTCGCGTCGGTGCGCGCCGACTTGTTACGCCGGGCCGGACGCCTCAGCGAGGCGGCCGACTGGTATCGAACGGCGTTGGAGGCGAACGGTTCTGAGCCGGGCCGCGAGTTTCTGCGCCGCCGCCTCACCGAATGCGGCGGGTAACTTCCCTATGCCGAGCAGACGCGAAAGCTCCCGACACGCCGAGTGAAACGGGACTTTTGCGTCTGCTCGCGCAGGAAATCTACGCCTCCGAGTCCGATGGTCGGCTCCGTTCGCGGCGCGTTACGCGCCGCTCCCTACGCCTGCGAGTCCGATGGTCGGCTCCGTTCGCGGCGCGCAACGCGCCGCTCCCTACGCCTCCGAGTCCGATGGTCGGCTCCGGTCGCGGCGCGTTACGCGCCGCTCCCTACGCCTCCGAGTCCGATGGTCGGCTCCGGTCGCGGCGCGTTACGCGCCGCTCCCTACGCCTCCGAAGCGAAGTTGCGGGTGATGGACGGGTCCACCGGAATACCCGGGCCGGTCGTCGTCGACACGGTCACCTTCTTCAGGTAGCGGCCCTTGGACGACGACGGCTTGTGCCGCAGCACCTCGTCCAGCGCGGCGCCGTAGTTCTCGGCCAGCTTCTTCTCGTCGAAGGACGCCTTGCCGATCACGAAGTGCAGGTTGGCCTGCTTGTCGACCCGGAAGTTGATCTTGCCGCCCTTGATGTCGGCAACGGCCTTGGCGACATCAGGAGTCACGGTCCCGGTCTTGGGGTTCGGCATCAGGCCACGCGGACCGAGCACCCGCGCGATACGCCCCACCTTGGCCATCTGGTCGGGAGTCGCGATCGCGGCGTCGAAGTCCAGGAACCCACCCTGGATCTTCTCGATCAGGTCGTCACTGCCCACAACATCGGCTCCCGCGGCCTGCGCCTGCTCGGCCTTCTCACCCACTGCGAAGACGGCAACCCGAGCGGTCTTGCCCGTGCCGTGCGGCAGGTTCACCGTGCCACGCACCATCTGGTCGGCCTTGCGCGGGTCGACACCGAGCCGGATCGCCACCTCGACGGTCGCGTCCTGCTTGGCCGAAGACGTCTCCTTGGCGAGCTTGGCCGCCTGCAGCGGCGTGTAGAGGGTATTGCGGTCCACCTTCTCGGCGGCGGCGCGGTATGCCTTGCTGGTCTTGCTCATTGCATATCCAATCTGTGTTGGGTCGTGGTCGGCGGGCCGAAGCTGGCCCTCCCACGCGTTCTCGAGGGGTTACTACTCGACCGTGATGCCCATCGACCGGGCGGTGCCGGCGATGATCTTGGCAGCGGCGTCGATGTCGTTGGCGTTGAGGTCGGTCTTCTTGGTCTCGGCGATCTCGCGAACCTGGTCCCAGGTGACCTTGGCGACCTTGTTCTTGTGCGGCTCGGCCGAACCCTTCTGCACACCGGCGGCCTTGAGCAGCAGCTTGGCGGCAGGCGGCGTCTTCAGCGCGAAGGTGAAGCTGCGGTCCTCGTAGACGGTGATCTCGACGGGGATGACGTTGCCGCGCTGGTTCTCCGTCGCGGCGTTGTACGCCTTGCAGAACTCCATGATGTTGACGCCGTGCTGACCCAGCGCTGGGCCGACCGGCGGCGCAGGGTTTGCCTGGCCTGCGGTGATCTGCAGCTTGATCAGCCCGGTGACTTTCTTCTTCTTCGGGGCCATGAGATGTCGATCTTCCTTCCTGGTTTTGCTAGTTCAGTGCCCAGCGGGCTAAATCTTGGAGACCTGGCTGAAGGTCAATTCCACTGGTGTCTCGCGGCCGAAGATGGAGACCAGGACCTTGAGCTTCTGCTGCTCGCCGTTGACCTCGCTGATCGTGGCCGGCAGCGTGGCGAACGGCCCGTCCATCACCGTCACCGATTCGCCGACCTCGTAATCGACCTCGACGACCGGCCGTTCCAGGCCGCCCGTCTCCGCGGCGGCCGCGGTGCTCGCAGCGCCCTTGGCGGCCTTCTTCGCCGAGCCCGGGGGCAGCAGGAACTTGACCACGTCATCGAGCGACAGCGCCGACGGGCGCGAGGTGGCCCCGACGAATCCGGTCACACCCGGCGTGTTCCGGACGGCGGACCACGAGTCGTCGGTCAGGTCCATGCGCACCAGGATGTAGCCCGGCAGCACCTTGCGGTTGACCTGCTTGCGCTGGCCGTTCTTGATCTCGGTGACCTCTTCGGTGGGAACCTCCACCTGGAAGATGTAGTCGCCGACGTCAAGGTTCTGCACGCGGGTTTCGAGGTTGGCTTTGACCTTGTTCTCGTAACCGGCGTAGGAGTGGATGACGTACCAGTCGCCGGGCTTGCTACGCAGTTCCGCCTTCAGCGCGGCAGCAGGGTCGACGTCTTCAGCGGGGGCCTCTGCCTGAGGGGCATCCGGAGTATCGACAGCTTCGACATCCTGCACGTCGACCGCCTCACCCGCGGACGGGTCACCGTCGAAGGTAGTCACGGTATTCAGTCCTCTCTATCACTCTCGAGTCTCAGCCGAACACCAACAGCACGAGCTTGCTCAGACCCAAGTCGGCACCGCCTACCAGCGCCACCATGAAGGCCAGGAACACCAGCACCACCGACGTGTAGGTGAGCATCTGCTTGCGGTTCGGCCAGATGACCTTCCGCATCTCGGCTACAACCTGCTTGAGGTAGGTGTAGACGAAGAGGAAGGGGTTGACCGAGCCGGCTTTCTTCGGCTTCCTTGCCTTGTCTTTCTGGGTCGACTTGGCCTTCCCAGACTTCGCCGCCGACTTTGCGGCGTCCTTCTTGGACGAGCCCTTGCCGGTCGCGCCGGTCTCGACCGACTCGTCGTCGGTGTCTTCCGCGGCCTCCACGACGCGCGCCCGGGTCCGCTTACCCGTCGGGCGCTGCGGGCGCGCCGCCTTGGTCACCACGGCCGTCCGGCCACCGTCCTTGGCATCGCCGGCGTCGCGTGTGGCGTCGTCGGCAACGTCGCCTTCGTCGCTCACCGCATGCTCCTTTGTTCGTCAGCTATCTCGCGAGCCATTCCGTTTTGGCTGGCCACTGTTCCAGTGTCCACCATATGTCCGGCTCCTCTTCAGGCCGTACCGGCCTGCGTCGTCACCTGTCAGCAGGGGCGACAGGACTTGAACCTGCAACCTGCGGTTTTGGAGACCGCTGCTCTGCCAGTTGAGCTACGCCCCTATCACCCGGGGCTTACATGACTCGCGCGCTCCCCGTTCGGCAATCGCGAACCGACGGACAGCGCGCTTGTAATGGGAAAACCCCGAGGTCCGAGTGTACATCCAGGTGGGAGCCAGATACTAATTAGGCGGTTCTGACGACCTGGCCAGTTTCCTTGTCCCATTTGAGCTGGATCGAGTTGTCACCCTCGTGCCCCATCAGGGTGGTGTAGGCCTCAAGGACCAGGACGCCGTCCTGGTTGTGACAAAAGTTTTTCGTCATGACGATGTCGGCACCAAAACGCTCGTTCACCGACTCAATGCGCAAGCTGCCGTAGAGCTTGTCGCCGACATGAATCGGCGCGTGGTAGACGAATTTCTGGTCGACCTGCACGATCTGCATGGTTTCGAAGCCAACATCGACATTGCGGAAGAAATCGTCCTGGATGAGTTTCGCCAGGATCGTCACGAAGGTCAGCGGCGCGACGATGCGGTCATAGCCGAGTTCCGCGGCGCCGGTCTCGTCGTGGTAGGCCTGATCGTCGGCCTTGATCGACCGGGCGAATTGCCGAACCTGCTCCCGGCCCACCTCGAAGTAATCGGGATAGCGCCAGCTCATCCCCCGGATATCCGTCTTGAGGGCCATCCGCTAGGCCAGCTTCGCCGAAGCGACGGCCCGACCGAAGATCTTTTTGCCGCCGGTCGTGGCGGTCAACGCAATGGTCACCGACTTGCTCTCGGGGTCGACGGACTTCACCCGGCCGCTGAACACCAACTCGGCGCCCTTGCCGTCGTTCGGCACGGGGACCACCGCGGTGAATCGCACGTTGTACTCGGTGACCGCGCCCGGGTCGCCGACCCACGACGTGACGTAGCCGCCGCCGATACCCATCGTCAACATGCCGTGCGCGATCGCGGTGTCCAGGCCCACCATCTTTGCAATCTCGTCGTCCCAGTGGATCGGGTTCAAATCACCCGAGACCCCGGCGTAATTGACCAGGTCCTGGCGGGTCAGTGGGTAGGTGCGCTCCGGGAGCTGGTCGCCCACCTGGACCGAACTGAACTCACGCAGAGGCATCAGAAAACCCTTCTCCATCTTCACCGGAACGACCCGCCAGGGTCGTGTACGTCTCTTGCACGATCTCACCCGCGTCATTGGTGACGATGTTCTTGGTCACGATGATCTGGGTGCCATGTGCTTCGCGTACGGAATCCACGTATACGTCACAGTAGAGCTTGTCGCCCGCAACGATCGGCTTCCGGAACTTCAGCACCTGATCGATCTGGACGATTTTCTCGTCCGAAATGGCAATGTTCGCGTAATCGAAGAATGCCGATTGCGCCTTGTAGCCGAATACGCAAATGAACGTCAGCGGTGCCGTCAAACCTTCGTAGCCGAGTTCCGCCGCCGCCTTGTCGTCGAAGAACGCGGGGTCGTCATTCTGCACGGCGGTCGCGTGCTCGCGAATTTTTTCCCGCTCCACCAGGTAATAGTCGGGATAGCGATAGTGCATCCCGACGATGTCTTGGGACAGCGCCACGGTTTTGAAACCTACCTACGATTCTTCGGCCGGACTGGAACAGCTTGGTTACCGCGTTTCGCGGTGCCCCTGGTGCTTGCCGCAATTCGGGCAGAACTTCTTCAGCTCCAACCGGTCCGGGTCGTTGCGACGGTTCTTCTTGGTGATGTAGTTGCGGTGCTTGCACACCTCGCACGCCAAGGTGATCTTTGGCCGCACGTCGGTACTGGAAGCCATGGCCTTCTTCCCTCAGCTCTCTGTCAATCTCTAAGTCTCAATGTTGTGTTGTAGCGATGGCCGGACTCGAACCGGCGACCTAACGATTATGAGTCGTTCGCTCTAACCGACTGAGCTACATCGCCTCTGGTGCGCGCCGCGCCTGCTCGGCGTCCGCCGAGCCCCCTAACGGAATCGAACCGTTGACCTTTTCCTTACCATGGAAACGCTCTACCGACTGAGCTAAGGGGGCCGGTACCCGTAGCGACCAGTCGTGCAGGTGCGCTTCAAGGGCCAGAAAGAGGTTACAGCCTGCCCCGCAACGTCTCCAAACCAGGACGAGTCAGCCGCTGTCGCCGTTCCGGTGCAGCTGCCAGGCGCTGAGGTCGCTGAACTCGTCGTAGTCCTCGTCCTGCGGGTCGTGCTCGACCTCCGGACCCTCGTCCAGCACCGCCTTCAGGGCGAGGTGGACCGCCTCCCGCGCATCCAGCAAGTGGAATTTGTCAATTACCCCTTGCAGCAAATCGGCTTCAACAAGGATGTCGACCCTCTTCAACATGGACCAACTTTACCCAGTGCTGACCGATTTGGGCCGAGAGAAGGCCAGGTTGAGAGGTTTTTCTGGCGACCCAATACGCTGGTGCCGTGTCAGACTCGGACCGGCTCTACTTCCGTCAACTGCTTTCGGGGCGCGATTTCGCCGCCGGCGACCCCATCGCCGCGCAGATGCGCAACTTCGCCTACCTGATCGGCGACCGCGACACCGGTGACTGCGTGGTGGTCGACCCGGCCTACGCCGCGGGGGACTTGGTGGACGCGCTGGAGGCCGACGGCATGCGCCTGTCGGGCGTCCTGGTGACCCATCATCACCCGGATCACGTCGGCGGCTCGATGATGGGTTTCGAGCTCAAGGGCCTGGCGGAGCTGCTGGAACGCACCGCGGTACCGGTACACGTGAACACCCACGAAGCGGTGTGGGTGTCGCGAATTACCGGCATCCCGCTTAGCGACCTGACCAGCCACGATCACCGGGACAAGCTCAGCGTCGGCGACATCGAGATCGAACTGCTGCACACCCCCGGCCACACGCCGGGCAGCCAGTGCTTTCTGCTCGACGGCCGGTTGGTCGCCGGCGACACCCTGTTTCTGGACGGCTGCGGGCGCACCGACTTCCCCGGCGGCGATTCCGACGAGATGTATCGAAGCCTGCAGCAACTCGCCGCGCTACCGGGTGATCCGACGGTGTTTCCCGGGCACTGGTATTCGGCCGATCCGAGCGCCGCACTGTCGGAGGTCAAACGCTTCAACTACGTGTACCGGCCGGCCAATCTCGACCAGTGGCGAATGATGATGGGCGGCTAACGGCGTGGCGAACACGCACTGCCATTCTGGGCACCGGCGATAACCCTGGCAGCAATACTCAGGAACCCGCTCTAGGATCAGTGCACTACATTCCGGTCCGGGGTCAGGAACAAGCGGAGGGCGGATTCCATGGGGTGGGCGCAACGAAGCTGGGAGTCCAGCTGGCAGGCAAGCTGGCACGGAATCGAAAACGTCGAGTCCAGCACCTGGTTGGTGTGGGCCGCATGGGCGGCGATCGCACTCGGCGTCGCCGCTCTGATCTTTACCCACCGGCAGCTGCAGCGGAACCGCGCCTTGGCAGCGGAGAAGACGCGACCGCACGTCGCGATGCTGATGGAGCCGCACGTTGCGGACTGGCACGTGATCGAGCTGGTGGTCCGCAACTTCGGTCGCACCGCGGCCTACGACATCCGGTTCAACTTTCCTAATCCTCCGACGGTGGCCGAGTACGAGAACGCGTCCGACGGTTACGCCGACGTGGTGGAACTGCAACTGCCCCGTGAGCTGCCGACGCTGGCACCCGGACAGGAGTGGCGGATGGTCTGGGACTCGGCGCTAGACCGCGCCGAGATCGGGCACGGCGTCGAATCGCGCTTCGAAGGCACGGTGACCTACTACGACCGTCCCGACCGACCGCGTGGCTGGAAATTTTGGCAGCGCCCTCGCACCCCGCTGGAGACCAAGGTGGTGCTCGACTGGGACGCGCTGCCACCGGTGCAACGGATCGAGTTGATGACCACGCACGACCTGGCCAAGCGCGAGAAGCAGAAGCTGGAGTTGTTGCGCAACCTGCTCACTTACTTCCACTACGCCAGCAAGGAAACGCGCCCCGAGGTGTTCCGCAGCGAGATCGATCGAATCAACCGCGCGGTACAGGAAACCCAGGACAGGTGGCGCACCCGGCAGCTGGACGAGCCCACCGACGTCAGCTTGCGTTGGGGTGACGCCGAAAACGAGCTGGGTAAGCATCGCAGCCAACGGGTGTGATCGCGCGACGATCTGATTCAATCGAGGTCCGCAGCGAAGGAGTAGCCCTATGAGCGGTCCGGTCGTCTACACCCACGATGAAACCATCGGAGTCATCCGGATGGACGACGGCAAGGTCAATGCACTGGGGCCGACCATGCAGCGGGCCCTCAACGAGGCGATCGATCAGGCCGACAGTGACGACGTCGGGGCCCTGGTCATCACCGGCAATCAGCGGGTGTTCAGCGGCGGATTCGACCTCAAGATCCTCACCTCAGGTGAAGCGCAACCCGCGATCGACATGTTGCGTGGCGGCTTCGAGTTGTCCTACCGCCTGCTGTCCTACCCCAAGCCGGTGGTGATGGCCTGCACCGGACCCGCCATCGCGATGGGGGCATTTCTGCTGTCCTCCGGTGACCACCGAATCGCCGCCCACGCGTACAACATTCAGGCCAACGAAGTCGCGATTGGCATGGTCATCCCGTATCCCGCGCTGGAAATCATGAAGCTGCGGCTGACCCGGTCGGCCTACCAGCAGGCCACGGGACTGGCCAAGACCTTCTTCGGCGAAACCGCGCTGGCCGCGGGCTTCATCGACGAGATGGTGCTGCCCGAAGTGGTGGTCAGCCGCGCCGAGGAAGCGGCCCGGGAGTTCGCCGGCCTCAACCAGAAAGCCCACGCCGCCACCAAATTACGGACCCGCGCCGACACGCTGAAAGCGATGCGGGCCGGCATCGACGGGATCGAGAAAGAGTTGGGCCTCTGAGCCGTGGGTGAGCGGCTGCCCGAACAACCGCTGCACACCGGCGCCTCCTCCGTCTCCGATTCTGGCACTCGAGCCGCCTTACCGTGGCACTTCGGCGCTATTGATACTGACGGAATCTCTCCAGGTACTGGACCCAGTTCCAGTTCGACAGAAACGCCATGGCCGCGTCGTAACCCTTGGTGTAGAGCGCTTCGGCGTCTTTGCGGGAGATCCCGAAGTCCAAGAAGTTCACCGCGGTGGAATCCACCCGGATCGCCCGCGCGCTTACCCAGGGCTGGTTCAGATAGGTCTGGTCATGGCCGACGAACATGGTGGTGATCAGCTGCTCGAGCAGCACCGAAGGCGGCCCGAGTAGGCGCAGCGCACCCACTCCAGGGATCAGCTGGTCGTTACCCTCGGGCAAATTGGGCATGACCGTCACCCCGAAGGTCGGCCAGCGCGGCGGCTTGCCGTCGAACCGGTCGAAGGAGTCGATCGGGAAGTTCGACAGCACACCGCCGTCCACCAGCGTCGACTTCAGCCCTGTGGCACTGGTCAAGGTGACCGGGCGGAAGTAGAACGGGATCGACATCGAGGCGCGAACCGCGTCCGCGACCGGTTGCTCGTCGGGATCGAGGCCATACAGCCGCTCGTAGTCCCACGGCAGCCGCACCAACTGTCCGGTGGTGATGTCGGTGACGGTGACGGCCAACCGGTAGCGGCGGTCGGCGCGGATCTGCTTGTCCCGCAGCGCCAGATCACCGAAGGTCGTGACGCCCAGGTTTTTCAGTTCACTGCGGATCCATTGATGCGCGAAGTCACCCCGGTAGATGCCGTTCTCCCGAAGCAGACCCCACGCCTGACCGACCACCGGCAGGTGACCGACCGGCCCGGCATCACGGAACTTCTCATAGGGCAGGGTCAGCGCGATTTCCTTGATCTGGGCGCTGCTCAGCTGGTCACCGTTGGACGCCGCGGCCAGGATCGACCCGACCAGCGAACCGGCCGACACACCGGAGACGCGTTTGACCGCGTACCCGGCGTCCATGATCGCGACGACCGCGCCCACCAGCCCGACGCCCTTGACGCCACCGCCGGAGAGCACGAGGTCGACAGGTTTGCGGCGGCTGGGCGCGGCAGGTGCCGCAGGCTTCCCGGCCATGTCAGTCCTGCGCCGAAGCCCATTGATAGGGAAGGAATTTGCCGTCGAACGTAACGACGACGCGATCACCCGACGGGTGCGGTTTCTTCTGCAGGTCGAGGCTGAAATTGATGGCGCTCATGATGCCGTCGCCGAACTGTTCGTGGATCACCTCTTTGATCGCGCCGCCGTACACCTGCAACGCCTCGTAGAAGCGGTAGATGGTCGGGTCGGTAGGGACCGCGGTGGGCAAGCCGCCGCGCATCGGCGGTGCCGCCAGCACCGCTACCGCGGAGTCCTCCAAGCCCAGCAGTTCGACCAGCACCTTGCCCTGCTCGGGCGGAATGGGGTGCTGCCCCAGCAGCGCCGACGTCGTCCACAGCAGCGGCCGGTCGATGGCGTCCGCAAGTTTTTGCCAGCTCAGGCCCTTGGCCAGGCGGGCCACGACGATCTGCTCGGTGATCTCGTTTCTGTTCATGGCCCCAAGCATGCCAAGCATTACCAGCGCCCGCGGTGTACAACTTCGTCGAAGGGCCGGCGGTTGGGCTTGCGAATAGGGGTCAACGGTCGGTCGGACGGGTAGCCGACCCCAAGCATGTAGGCCACCTGGTAACCGTCGGGCACGCCGAGAATGGCCCGTGCCTTGTCCTGGTCCCCCACCGACGAGTGACCGGTGCCGATGCCTAGGTCCGTCGCCGCGAGCATCATCGCCATCGTCGCCTGGCCCACGTCGTACTGGTCGATCACCTTCCGGCGTTCGTCGGGAGGCTCCGGAATCACCAGGACGATCGCGGCCGCCGCCCCGGCGATGTGACCGGCTCCCATCCACACCGTCGAAAGTTCTTGCAGTGCCGCCTTTTCGGTGACGATGACGAAATCCCAGGGCTGGCGGTTCTTCGCCGACGGCGCGCGCCACCCGGCTTCGGCGATACGGTTGAGGTCCTCGGTCGAGACCGGCTGCTCGGTGTACTCGCGTACATTGCGCCGGGCCCGGATCGCATCCCACGCTTCCATCGGTTCCTCCCTCACGGCTTGACCCGTCCCATGCTGCCACCGGTGTCGGAGTCCCGGTCTATCGTGGCCCGCGATGGCACTTCATCTGCACCGTGCCGAGCGCACCGACCTGCTCGCCGACGGGCTCAGCGCGCTCTTGGCCGACCGGCTGCCTGACCCGTTCGCGGAGGAGCTGGTGTTGGTTCCGGCACGGGGGGTGGAGCGCTGGCTCAGTCAGCGACTGTCTCATCGGCTGGGCACCGGGCCCGGTGGCGGCGACGGCGTGTGCGCGGGAGTGACGTTCCGCAGCCCGGCGTCGCTGATCGCCGAGATCACCGGCACCGCCGCTGAAGACCCGTGGTCACCGGATGCCATCACTTGGCCGTTGCTGGAGGTAATCGACCGCTCCTTGGACGAACCGTGGTCTGCCACGCTGGCAAAGCATCTCGGGCACTTTGACACTGGCGCGGAGGCGGAACTGCGTCGGGGGCGAAGGTACGCCGTGGCCCGCCGCCTGGCCGGCCTGTTCGCCTCCTACGCGCGGCAACGGCCCGGCTTACTTGCGGACTGGCTGAACGGCGACACCGGCGATCTGCACTCCGACCTGGCCTGGCAACCACAACTTTGGCGTGCCCTGGTCGCGCTGATAGACGCCGATCCCCCACATGTCCGGCACGAGGAAACCGTCCATCAGCTACGGAGTGGCCCGGCCGACCTGCCGTCGCGGTTGTCGTTGTTCGGCCACACCCGGTTGGCGTGCACCGACATCCAGCTCCTCGAAGCGTTGTCCACCCATCACGAACTGCACCTGTGGCTGCCGCACCCCAGCGACGCGTTGTGGCGGGCCCTCGCGCCAATCCACGGCGCAGTACCGCGCCGCGAGGACACCAGCCACCGCGCCGTCGGCCATCCGTTGCTGACGACCCTGGGCAGAGATTTGCGCGAGCTGCAGCGCGGCCTGCCCGCCGATCCCGCCACTGACGAGTCGCTGGCCGCCCCGAATCGGCCGGACACCCTGCTCGGTTGGCTGCAATCGGATCTGGCCGCCAACGCCGTCCGAGAGGCGGGCCGCAACCTGACGACCCACGACAGGTCGATCCAGGTGCACAGCTGTCATGGCCCGGCCCGGCAAATCGACGTGCTGCGTGAGGTGCTACTGGGCCTGCTCGCCGACGACCCGACCCTGGAACCGCGCGACATCCTCGTCATGTGCCCGGACATCGAGACCTACGCGCCGCTGATCGTCGCGGACTTCGGGCTCGGCGACGTGGTCAGCGGCGCGCACCCAGCGCACCGGCTCCGCGTCCGGCTCGCCGATCGCTCTCTGCTGCAGACCAATTCGCTGCTCGGCGTCGCAGCGGAGCTGCTGGCCCTGGCCGGCGGCCGGGTGACGGCGAGCGAGGTGCTCAATCTCGCCCAGGCCGCTCCGGTCCGCGCCCGGTTCGGCTTCAGTGACGACGACCTGGAAGGCATCACCCGCTGGGTCCGACAGTCGAACATCCGGTGGGGATTCGACCAGGAACACCGCAAGCCATTTGGGGTCGACTTCGTCCATAACACTTGGCGGTTCGGCATCGATCGCATCCTGGCCGGCATTGCCATGTCGGACGCGTCGCACGCTTGGATCGACTCGACCTTGCCCCTCGACGATGTGGGCAGCAACCGCGTCGAATTGGCCGGCAAACTCGCCGAATACGTCGACCGGCTGCAGCGGGTGGTGGACTCGCTCACCGGTACGCACCCACTGGGCGACTGGCTGACCGCACTGGCCGACGGCATCACGCTGCTGACCCGCGTGGACGACGACGAGACGTGGCAGACCGACCAACTGCGCCGCGAATTCGCTGACGTGCTGCGCACCGCGGGCCGCCGGGCGGGCACCCTGTTGCGGCTGCCCGATATTCGCGCGCTGCTGCAGCGACACCTCGCCGGGCGGCCCACCCGCGCCAACTTCCGCACCGGCACCCTGACCGTCTGCACGATGGTGCCGATGCGTTCGGTCCCCCACCGAGTGGTGTGCCTGGTCGGCCTGGATGACGGCGTATTCCCGCGCCTGGGTGTGGTCGACGGCGACGATGTTCTGGCCCGGTGTCCGCTGACCGGTGAACGCGACATCCGTTCCGAGGACCGGCAATTGCTGCTCGACGCGATCGGTGCCGCCACCGAGCACCTGGTCATCACCTACACCGGCGCCAACGAATACTCGGGTCAGCGCAGACCACCGGCGGTTCCACTGGCGGAGCTGCTGGACACCCTCGACGTGACGACCGAAGCGAAAGTACGCGAGCGCATCGTCGTCGAACATCCGTTGCAGCCGTTTGACTTTCGCAACGTGGAACCCGGCAGACTGATACCCGAGGTGCCGTTCAGCTTCGATCTGACCGTGCTACGGGCGGCCCGGTCCGCAACCGGAGCACGTTGCGAGCGGCCGAAGTTCATAGGCCGGCCGCTGCCGCCGCCCGCACCGGACGATGTGGTCCTTGCCGATCTGCTGGCCTTTTTCAAGGACCCGGTGAAGGGATTCTTCCGGGCGCTGGAGTACACGTTGCCCTGGGACGTGGACGGCGTCCAGGATGCGATGCCGGTAGACATCAACAACCTCGAGGAATGGTCGGTCGGCGATCGGATGCTGGCCGACATGCTCGGTGGCATGGCACCGGACGAGGCGCGGCAAGCCGAATGGCGCCGCGGCACCCTGCCGCCTGGTCACCTCGGCTGGCGCAAGGTCACCGAGATCCGGGATCAGGCCGAGGTCTTGGCGAACGCGGCGCGCACGTATCGGCGTGCCGAAGCGGCGGCCTACGACGTCGACATCGACCTCGGCGGGCGTCGGCTGACCGGGACGGTGTCGCAGGTGTTCGGCGATCGTTTGGTGTCGGTGACCTATTCGAAATTGGACGGCAAGCACCTGGTGCAATGCTGGATTCCCTTGCTGGCATTGATCGCTCACGATCCAAGGCGCGACTGGTCGGCGGTGTGCGTCGGCCGCGCGAAGCGGGGTGCCACCCCGCGGGAGGAGGAGCTGGTGCGGCCGCAAGAGCAAGCCATCGAGCTGCTCCGGGACTTGGTCGCCATCTACGATGCGGGGCGGCGCGAGCCAATTCCCTTGCCGATAAAAACGTCCTACGCCTGGGCGGTTGCCCGGCACACCGGTGATGATGCGGAGCAAGCCGCGTCCTTCCGCTGGCACAGCAATCGCTTCCCCGGCGAAAACCAAGACCCAGCGTCCGTGCGCGCCTGGGGCTGGAACGCACGGCTGAGTGAACTGATGCAACCGGTACGGCCCGGTGAGGAATGCGCCGGGGAGGACACGCGGCTCGGCGCCTACGCCGCGCGCCTGTGGCGCCCGATGTTGCGAGCGGAGCGGAGGCGCGGCTGATGCGACCGTTCGATCTGCTGGGCCCGCTGCCCGCCGAGCGCTCCACCACGGTGCTGGAAGCCAGCGCCGGGACGGGCAAGACGTTCGCGTTGGCCGGGTTGGTCACCCGTTACATCGCCGAGGACGTGGCCACGCTCGATCAAATGCTGCTCATCACCTTCGGTCGGGCCGCGAGTCAGGAACTCCGCGAACGGGTCAGATGCCAGATTGTCGACGCAGTAAGGGCTTTCGACGACCCGACGGTAGCCGGTGACAACCAGCTGGTGCGGCATTTGATCGACGGCACCGAGGCCGAGCGCACCGCGCGCAAGCAGCGGTTGCGCGACGCGCTGGCAAGCTTCGACGCGGCGACGATCGCCACCACCCATCAGTTCTGCCAGCTGGTGCTCAAATCGTTGGGCGTAGCGGGTGACACCGATGCCGGCGTCACCCTGGTCGAGGACCTGGACGACCTGACCGCCGAGATCGTCGACGACCTCTACCTGGCTCACTTCGGCCACCGACGCGACGATCCGGAGCTGACCTACCGCGACGCTCTGCGACTGGCACGGACGGTGGTCAGCAATCCATCGACCGACCTGCGTCCAAGCGACCCGGATCCTGACTCGCGGGCCGCGATGTGTGTCCGCTTCGCGAAAGACGTTCTGGCCGAACTGGAGACGCGCAAGCGGCGCCGAGGGGTACTGGGGTACGACGATCTGCTGATCCGGCTCTCCGACGCGCTGCGTAGCGACGACTCCCCCGCCCGACTGCGCATGCACCAGCGCTGGCCGATCGTGATGGTCGACGAGTTTCAGGACACCGATCCGGTGCAATGGCGGGTACTCGACCGGGCGTTCAGCGGACGTTCCACCCTGATCCTCATCGGCGACCCGAAGCAGGCGATCTACGCCTTCCGCGGCGGCGATATCGTCACCTACCTCGACGCCTCGCAGACCGCGGGCGAAAAGCGGACCCTGGCGACCAACTGGCGCAGCGACAGCGCGCTGGTGGATCGGCTGCAGGTTGTACTGCGGGGCGCTCAACTCGGTGACCCGCGAATAGTTGTGCATGAAGTCGCGGCCTCCCACCAGGGCCACCGTCTGGCCGGCGCCCCGCACAATGACCCGTTCCGGCTTCGCGTGGTACGCCGAGAGACGTTGGGCCGCAAGGGCTTGACCAATCCGCGCATTGACGAGCTGCGCGAGCACATTGGTAAAGACCTCGCCACCGACATCGGCCGGCTGCTGGCCGCTGACGCCACTTTCGACGGCCGCCCGCTGGAGGCCCGCGATATCGCGGTGATTGTCGAGAAACACAAGGACGCACGTGCCTGCCACGATGCACTGACGAGAGCCGGCATCCCGGCGGTCTACACCGGTGATTCGGATGTGTTCGGATCCCAGGCCGCAGACGATTGGCTGTCTTTGCTGGAGGCTTTCGATCAACCGCACCGCCCCGGCGTGGTGCGCGCCGCCGCGGCGACGATGTTCTTCGGTGAGACCGCGGAAACCCTTGCCGCGGGCGGTGATCGGTTGACCGACCAGGTCGCCGAAACGTTGCGGGTGTGGGCTGGACATGCCCGCGAGCGGGGTGTCGCCGCAATCTTCGAGGCCGCACAGTTGGGCGGGATGGGCGACCGGGTGCTGTCGTGGCGGGACGGCGAACGGCACATGACCGACCTAGCGCACCTGACCCAGCTGCTGCAGGAGACCGCGCACCGCGAAGGCTATGCGCTGCCGGCGCTGCGGGATTGGTTGCGTGGGCAACGCGAAGAGCGCGGCGGCGCCGCCGAACGCAACCGGAGGCTCGACAGCGATGCCGCCGCCGTTCAGATCATGACGGTGTGGGTGAGCAAGGGTTTGCAATACCCCGTCGTTTATCTGCCCTTTGCGTTCAACCGCAACATCCAGGAACGCGACCTCATGCTATTCCACGACAACGGTGTGCGCTGTCTGCACATCGGCGGGAAGGAAAGTCCCGACTTCGCCGCCGTGGAAACGCTGGCGATAAGGGAGGATGCCAGCGACGACAGCCGGCTGACCTACGTCGCGATGACGCGAGCCCAGTCGCAGGTGGTGACTTGGTGGTCACCGGCATTCGACGAACCCAACGGCGGGCTGTCGCGGCTGCTCCGGGGCCGCCGGCCGGGCGAGACGGCCGTTCCGGACCGCTGCGTACCGACCAAGATCACCGATGACGACGCGTGGGACCGGTTCCGCGAATGGGAGGTCGCCGGCGGTCCGGCGCTCGAAGAGTCCGTAATCGCCCCGGCGCCAGCCGTTTCCGGACCGCCGCCGCCGTCCGGTCTGGACACCCGGCACTTTCATCGCAGCATCGACACCACCTGGCGGCGCACCTCGTACTCGGGCTTGATCAAGGCCGCCGAGACGACGGGAGTCACCAGCGAGCCGGAGATCACCGAACTGGACGACGAGGTCGGCGACATCCCACTGCTGCACACGCCCGCGGGGTCGGACGTGCCTTCACCGATGGCGGCACTGCCCACTGGAGCGAAGTTCGGCACCCTGGTCCACGCGATACTGGAAACCGCCGACCCATTCGCGGCCGACCTCGTCGTCGAACTGGAGGCTCAGGTCAGTGCGCACTCGGCCTGGTGGCCGGTGGGCGTGCCGGATGCCGACCTTGCCGCGGCCCTGGTTCCATTACACGACACCCCGCTGGGCCCGCTGGCGGGCGGCCGGACGCTGCGGCAGATCGGATTACGAGATCGGTTGCGAGAAATGGACTTCGAGTTTCCGTTAGCCGGTGGCGATGGCCGCGTCGGGCTCCCGCCGATCCGGCTCGCCGACGTGGGGGCATTGCTGCGCTCGCATCTGGCGACAACCGATCCGCTGGCGTCCTACGCCGACAGGCTGCTGGGCGATGCCCTCGGCGGCCAGCCACTGCGCGGGTATCTCAGCGGTTCGGTCGACGCCGTGCTTCGGATCCCGGATGGGTCGACTCATCGCTATCTGGTGGTCGATTACAAGACCAACTGGCTGGGTGAGCCGGACAAACCGCTGACCGCCGCCGATTACACCAGCCCGCGACTGGCCGAGGCGATGTTGCACTCGGATTACCCCCTGCAGGCGTTGCTGTACAGCGTGGTCCTACACCGCTTCCTGCGGTGGCGGCAGCCGGACTACGACCCGGGGCGTCACCTTGGTGGCGTGCTGTACTTGTTCCTGCGTGGAATGTGCGGGGCCGACACCCCCGTGCTCGACGGACATCCGGCCGGTGTGTTCAGCTGGGCACCGCCGAGCGCATTGGTGACCGAACTGTCCGACCTCCTCGATGCGGGCCGGGCGGCGGCATGACGATCGATGTCGCCGATCCCGCCGATCGCCGACAGGCGGTCAGCGCCTCGGGTTTGCTGCGGGCCTTCAACGAAGCCGGCGTGCTGGAGTCAGCCGATGTGCATGTGGCCCAACGGCTTACCGCGATGTCGGGTGAGCCCGAGGAGTCGGTATCGCTGGCGGTCGCGCTGGTGGTGCGCGCCCTTCGGGGTGGCTCGGTCTGCATCGACCTGCGCGCGATCGAGGACCAGGTCGGCGCGCCCGATCTCCCCTGGCCGCCGGCGGACGAGTGGCTGACCGCATTGCGAGCCAGCCCCCTGGCCGATTCACCGCCGGTGCTGCGGATCTACGGCGACAGCCTGGTGTACCTGGACCGCTACTGGCTGGAGGAACAGCAGGTCGCGGCCGATCTGTTGGCTCTGCTGTCGGCGCGGGCGCCGGACGTGTCGCTGGATGTCGCCCGATTGTTTCCCGAAGGGTATGAAGAACAGCGCGGGGCCGCCGCCATCGCGTCGCGGCAGAGTTTGACGGTGCTGACCGGTGGACCGGGGACGGGCAAGACGACCACGGTGGCGCGACTGCTTGCGCTATTCGCCGAGCAGGCCGAACGGGACGGCAGGCCACGGCTGCGCATTGCCCTGGCAGCACCCACCGGGAAGGCGGCGGCGCGCCTGCACGAAGCGGTGCAGCTCGAGTTGGGAGAGCTGGACCTCGTTGACCAACAACGGGTTTCCGGGCTGCGGGCTACCACCCTGCACCGGTTGCTGGGCAGCCGCCCGGACACTTCGTCGCGGTTCCGGCATCACCGGGGTAACCGGCTGCCGCACGACGTGATCGTTGTCGACGAAACCTCGATGGTCTCGCTGACCATGATGGCGCGGCTGCTGGAATCGGTGCGTTCCCATACCCGGTTACTGCTCGTCGGCGATCCCGACCAGTTGTCGTCCGTGGAGGCCGGCGCGGTGCTCGCCGACCTCGTCGACGGACTGGGCGCGCACGTCAGCGCCAGGGTGGCGGCGCTGCGAACGTCGCACCGGTTCGGCCGATCCATCGGCGACTTGGCTTCGGCGATCCGCGACGGTGCCGCCGATGCTGCCCTGGACCTGCTGCGCGCCGGTGACGAGCACATCGAATGGCTCGACACCGAGGATCCAACCGAACAATTGCGCAATGTTCTTGTGCCGCATGCCCTTGCACTGCGAAGGGCCGCGGTGCTCGGCGATGCCAACGCGGCGCTGGCCATGCTCGACGAGCATCGATTTCTTTGCGCACACCGCCGCGGACGCTACGGCGTCGAATACTGGAACCGTCAGGTCGAACGATGGTTGGCCGAGGCGACGGGCGAGCCGATCTGGTCGACGTGGTACGCCGGAAGACCGGTGCTGGTGACGACGAACGACTACGGGCTGGGTGTTTACAACGGGGACACCGGGGTGACGATCGTCGACGACGAATCGCTGCGTGCCGTCGTCGCGAGCGCCGACAAGTTATTGAACTTCGCCACCAGCCGGCTGTCCGACGTCGAAACCATGCACGCGATGACGATCCACAAGAGCCAGGGCAGCCAGGCCGATGAGGTCACCGTGCTGATGCCGCCGGAAGATTCGCGGCTGCTGAGCCGGGAACTGTTCTACACGGCGGTGACTCGGGCAAAAAAGAAGGTGCGCGTGATTGGCTCGGAGGCCGGCGTGCGTGCCGCGATCGAGCGGCGGGCGGTGCGGGCCAGCGGGTTGGCGCAGCGGCTGAGTCTTGATCTTTGACGATCACGAAGTTGGCCCGATTTCCCATGTCGACCTCAATCCCGAACTGAGGCGAGTCCCGGTATCGCCTCGATTGAGGCCACTGTGCTCTGCGGGTCTGACAATTGTCGGTCGCCCAGCGCCCGGATCCCGTGCGATGTGCATAGGGTGGCTCCCGTGGCAAAGGCAGTCGATCCGGTCGAAACCCTGGCGGAAGTCCTCTCCGAACACGGGCCGCTGCCCGACGACGACATTGCCCGTCGGTTGCGCGATGCCGGTGTGCCGGATCCCGACCCCATTCTGCGTGCGCTCAGACTCGAAAACGACTTTCCAGCACGGCAATTGGTTGATGAGCGATGGGTGTGGTTGCCGACGATACTGGCCGGGCGAGTGTTCACCCACCGGGTCACCGACGCCGAAACCGCCTTCGACATGCTCACGGTGACCCCTGATCTGGACCCGATCACCGCACTGGGCGAGCACGAACCCTATGACCGGCTCGCTGACGGCTCAGTGTGGCAAACCGCCGTGGACGGGTATGACGACGAGCTGATCGAAGAACGGGGCATCCCCGACGACTTGATGGGCTCGGGTACGGCCCTGCTTCTGGAGCCGGACACGCTGCAGCGGCTCGGTGTAACCGGTGGGGACTTGGTCGGGGTGCGGCTCGGTTCGGGCGGCCTGGCCATCGAGCGGGTCGATACGACAACACCTGAGCATGACGGTGTCCTGCGCGCGGGGCTATTAGCAGTGGTCGACGCCGACGAGCCAACCTATCTTCCCGCGGCAATCTGGACCACATGCGTCGGGGAACCGGATGTGTTCACCGAACCGTCGCTACCGCTGCGCGAGCTCCTCGACGGCTTCGGCCTCACCCAGGACGGCGACTGGGTGGCACCGGGTGGATTCGATTTCGACGCATGGCGATTCGAGCGCAGGTGTGAACTGCTGGCCGAGCGCCACCAACTGGACATCGAAGCCGCGGCCGCTTTGTGCGCGCTGATCAGAATCTACGAGGAAATAGCGCTGCTGCTCGACGCCGCCGAGGATGACGCTTCTGCACAGGACATTTTGAGCGCGGCGAACGAGTATGCCGAATCCTTCGTCGAGGTTGCCGCCGACTTCGGGGCCGCGCTCTCCGAACCTGCGCTGGCCGAGGCGCTGGTGGCCGAGACCGTCGATACCGACCCGCCCGGAGCGGCCGCGCTGGGCCTGCTGGCGGAAATTCTGGCAGCAACCGTGCCTCGCGCCGCCCGGGTGGCTGCGAGCTGGCTGCGCTCGGTGGCGCTGCAACGGCTCGGCGACATCGACGCAGCGGAACGCGAGTTGCTCGCGGCCGAATCGATGGATAGCACCTGGCCGCTGCCACTGCTTGATCTGGCCAGGATCGCCTCTGACCGCGGCGACGCCGAACGCGGCTTGACCCTGCTGCGCCGCGCCGGTGCCGATCCGGACCATCCATTGCTGACGCTGTTAGAGCAGCATCGATCTGAGCCGCGCCGCGACGTCGGACGCAACGACCCATGCTGGTGTGGGTCGGGCCGCAAATACAAGAAGTGCCACCTCGGCCGCGAGGAGCTGCCGTTGGCTGCACGGTCAAAGTGGTTGTATGCCAAGGCAGTTGAGCATGTATTGGCAGGTGGCTGGGATGATCTGCTCTTCGAGGTGGGTTACGAACGCTGCCGTTATGTCGACCCTGACGATGAGGACGCGCTGCCGGAGGCGCTGGCTGACCCGTTGGTCATGGATGCGGTGCTCTTCGAAGGTGGTGCGTTCGCCGAGTTCCTCCAATTGCGCGGATCGTTGCTGCCCGACGACGAGCGGTCACTGGCCGAGCAATGGCTCCTGCTCGAGCGGTCTGTGTTCGAGGTCGAAGCCGTACGGCGCGGTCACGGTATGACCATGCGCGATGTGCGCACGGGTGACGTGCATGACGTGCACGAGCGAACGGCTAGCCGACAACTGCGCTCCGGTGATCTGGTCTGCGCCCGCGTGGTGCCCGCGGGAGAAGACACGGTGATATTCGGCGGGATCGAGCCGGTCGCCCTGCACGCGCGCGACCAGTTGATCGACCTGCTCGATGAAGAACCTGACCCGGCGACCCTGGTCGCGGAGCTGAGCCGCCGACTCGCTCCGCCGAGCTTGGTCAACACCGAAGGTGAGCCGCTGACATTGTGCGAGGCCACCGTCCAGGTGAGCGACCCCACCGGGATCGCAACAGTGCTCGACCAGACTTACGACCGGATTGACGGCGACGAGCCACCCCAGTGGATGGAGTCCACCAATTTGCGAGGCGGACAAGCGATTCGAGCGACGCTTACGCTTGCGGGCGATGCGCTGCGGGTGGAGACCAATAGCGCACCGAGGATGGATCGCGTGCTGGAAACGCTGACCCTTCTCGACCCCGCAATGAGGGTGCTCGACGATGTCCGTCACCCGATGCGTGACGCCCGCGAGGCCGCCGCCCTGGCCGATCAAGCGCCCACTGCCGAGGCAGAGGAATTAGACCCCGCCGATCCCGCAGTGGCCGCGGCATTGGACCAATTCATCCGCGACTACGAGACCCGTTGGCTCGACGAGGCTATCCCCGCACTTGACGGGTTCACACCCAGGCAAGCCGCCGACGACCCAACCCGCCGCGCCGACCTGCTGAAACTCCTCGACTCCTTTCCCGCAGGGGCAGCGGTCCGTGGAGGCATGGACGCTGATCGGCTACGCACCGCGCTCGGTTTGCGATAACGGCTTCCCACGTCAACCGCGGATCCGTCGCCCATAGGGAACAATCGCAGACAACGTGATTGAGGACGACGGCTCCGCACCGATATCCCGACGACGCCACATCGTGCGACTCGTCGTGTTCGGCGCCTTCCTGCTCACAATGTTCTATTTGATCGGCGTGGAGCGAGTCATCGACATGGATGCGGTGCACCGCGCGGTTGCGGATACCGGTCCACTGGCGCCGTTGGCGTACGTCGGCGCAGCGGCCATCCTGGGCTCGATGTTCGTGCCTGGGTCACTCCTAGCCGCCGGCAGCGGATTATTGTTCGGCCCACTGGTGGGCCTGTTCGTGACGCTGGGCTCGTCGGTGGGCACGGCTATCGTCACCAGCCGCATCGGTCAACGGGCCGGCAGAGACAGCGCCAAGGCCCTGCTCGGGCCAAAACGCTCCGAGCGGGTGGACGCGCTGATCGATAAGAGCGGCTTATGGGCCGTTGTCGGCCAGCGGTTCATCCCCGGCGTGTCCGACGCGCTGGCCTGCTACACCTTCGGGGCGTTCGGAGTTCCGTTGTGGCAGATCGCCGTTGGTTCATTCATCGGCTCGTTTCCGCGGGCGTTCGTCTACACCACGCTGGGTGCGACGGTCCGGGAGGGTTCCTCGGCCCTGACCTACATCGCGATCGCTGTGTGGTGCATTACCGCCGTCGTCGGCGTTTTCGCGGCCCGGCGGGGATACCAGCATTGGCGCGAGCACGGCAGTCATGCCGACGACCGCGCGGAATCCGACCCGGGTGACCGCGACGATGACTGAACACGCCAGCGACCCTTGTGGATGGTCGCCGACTACCGCGAGCGCTAGTTCCCAGCACTCGTCCGCTGCGCGGTGACGAACAAATTGCCCGGCACCCGGTCCTGGACCTCCCTGGGCGGCCGGCGATCGAACCGGGCCATCAGCTCGTCGGCGGGCGTGACGGTCACCTTCCAGCCGTGCCGCCGAAACCAGTCCCCCACGTCTTCGCGCTCTTCGAAGTACCAAAGCTCATCGGTGCGGGGAATCTCCCGCTGGGGGTCCACCCGCGCCATCAACTCGCGTAGCCGATCCATACGTGCCCGGCGGTCCGCCCGGATCCGCTCGTCCAGGAAGGTGGGGCCCAGCGCTTCGACGGCCACCCGGCTCCCGTCGGCGGCGAGCCCGTGCACGCGGTCGAACAGCAGGTCCTGAGCCGCGGCGGGCAGGTAAGGCAGGAGCCCCTCGGCCGACCACGCGCTGGGCACCGATGGATCAAAGCCCGCCTCGCGCAACGCGGCCGGCCAGTCCTGCCGCAGGTCCACCGCGACCGGGATGCGCCGGCAGGTCGGCTCCGCCCCGTGCTCGGCCAATGTCGACGACTTGAACTTCAGCACCCTGGTCTGATCGAGTTCGTAGACCGTCGTCCCCGACGGCCACGGCAGCCGCCACGACCGTGCATCCAAACCGGCCGCCAGGATCACCGCCTGCCGGATACCCGACCTGGTCGCGTCGGCGAAGAACCGATCGAAAAACGCTGTCCGCGAAGCCATGTAGTCGACCATCGCCTGCATCTGCAGCGGCAGATCCGGTTCGGCTTCGATCACCTCGGCCGGCAGCTGCGGCGCGGAATGCCAATTCCACACCCCGTCGCCGGCGGCGTCGAGAAAAATCTGGGCGAACGGGTCGCTGATCAAGGGGTCAACGCTGCGCGTTTCCGCCGCGCGCGCGGCGGCCACTCCCAGCGCCGTCGCTCCGACGCTCTCGGTGATCTCCCAGCTGTCGTTATCGGTGCGCACCATGCCATGTCCTCCCGCCACTCACCATGCCAGTGGCAAAGGTACGGGAGCTGGTTGTGAACCGGCTGTACGTCCGTTGGGCGGACCCTAGTCGCGCACCGCCGAGACGAACTGGGTGCGGGGGGAGGTGTCCTCCACCCCCTCAGGGATCCCGCGGCCGTAACCGGCCATCAATTCCGGCGCCGGCGTCACCGTCGCGGACCAGCCGTGCCGCCCCAACCACTCGCCGACGTCCTCGCGTTCCTCGAAATACCACAGCTCGTCGGTCCGCGGCAGCTCGCGCTGCGGATCCGCCTGTGCCACCAACGCGCGCAGCCGATCCATCCGCTCCCTGCGTTGCGCGCGAAAGCCTTCATCCATCCAGTCCGGGCCGGGCGCCTCCACGGCGATACGGCTACCGGCCGCGGCCAGCCCGTGAATCCGTTCGAACAGCAACTCGTGCGCCGCAGCGGGTAGGTAGGGCAGCAAACCCTCCACCGACCAGGCGCTCGGCGCCGACGGGTCGAACCCGGCATTGCGCAGCGTCGCCGGCCAATCGTGGCGCAGGTCCACCGCGACGGCGACCCGGTTGCAGGTCGGCTCGGCGCCGTGTTCGGCCAAGGTCGACGCCTTGAACTCCAGCACCTTGGGCTGGTCGAGCTCGTAGACCGTCGTGCCGTCGGGCCAGGGCAGTCGCCAGGCCCGCGAATCCAGACCGGACGCCAGGATCACGGCCTGGTTCACGCCGGCGCGGGCGGCGTCGAGGAAGAAAGTGTCGAAAAAGGCCGTCCGCGACGCCATGTAGCCGACCATCGACTGCATCTGCACGCCCAGGTTGGGTTCGGCTTCCAAGATCTCTGCGGGCAGGTCGGGTGCGGCGAACCAATTCCAGATCCCGTCGCCGACTGCATCGAGGAACACCCGCGCGAACGGATCACTGATCAGCGGGTTTTCGCTCTCGGTTTCCGCGGCGCGGCCCGCTGCCACGCCCAGCGCGGTGGCGCCGACGCTTTCGGTGATCTCCCAGGTGTCGTCATCGGTCCGCGTCATGCTCAGTCCTCCTCTGCCCGGCACACAACGCTCGCGAGCGTACGTGAGCGGGATCGGAGGGGTCCGGCACGTTAAGTTGTCGTAGAACTGCCGACCGCGAGACCAACGGATCCGAAGGACCAGGACCGTGCACATGCGAGTTGACGGACGCGATATCACCGTGTCCGGCAGCTTGCTGCAACCACTCACTCGTCGGACCAACGACCTCATCCGGCTGGGCGTGGCCGCCCTGGCTCTTGTGGCGGTGGTGACCAGCTCGCTGATCACCCGACCGCGCTGGGTTGCCCTGGAAAAGTCGATCTCCCAGATCGTCGGGGTGCTGACCCCTACCCAAGCCGATCTGGTGTACCTGGTCTACGGCATCGCGATCCTGGCTTTGCCGTTCGTGATCCTGATCGGCCTGATCCTGTCCCGGCAATGGAAATTGCTGGGCGCGTACGGCACCGCGGCCCTGATGGCAATGCTGCCCCTGTCGATCAGCAGCAACCGGATCGCCGCGCCGCGCTGGCACTTCGACCTATCCGACAGACTCACCACGCTGCCCGCGCAGTTTCTTGACGACCCGCGCTGGATCGCGATGCTCGCCGCGGTCCTGACGGTGTCCGGGCCTTGGCTGCCGGCTCGCTGGCGGCACTGGTGGTGGGCGCTGCTGTTGGCATTCGTACCGATCCACCTGGTGGTCAGCGCCATCGTGCCGGCGCGCGCCGTGGTTGGGCTCTCCGTCGGGTGGTTCGTTGGTGCGTTCGTGGTGCTGGTTGTGGGCACTCCCGCACTGGAGGTGCCCCTGGAAGCCGCGGTCCGCGCCATGGCCAGGCGCGGGTTCCTGGTGTCCCGGTTGGTGGTGGTCCGGCCGGGCGGACCGGGGCCGCTGGTGTTGTCGGCCGAATCCACCGATCCGGGATCGCGGGCGGCGGTCGAGTTGTACGGGCCACATCAGCGCAGCGGCGGCGCGGTGCGTCAGCTGTGGTGGAAACTGCGGTTGCGCGGGTCTGAGACCGCGCCCCTGCATACCTCCATGCGGCGCGCGGTGGAGCATCGCGCCCTGATGGCCATCGCCATCGGTGAGACTGGCGTGGCCAATACGTCGACGATCGCGCTGGCGGTGCTCGACCGGGGCTGGACGCTGTATGCGCACCAGCCCGTGCAGGGCGTGCCGCTCGACGAGTGTGCAGGGGAAACGCCGGTGGCCCGGGTGTGGGAATCCCTGCGGATCCTCAACGACCACCAGATCTCGCACGGGGACCTGCGCTGCAACGAGATCACCGTCGCCGACGGGAGGGTGTTGTTCGGCGGCTTCGGGGCCGCCGAGTACGGTGCCACCGACGCACAGCTCCAGTCCGACATCGCCCAACTGTTGGTGACGACGTCCGCGCTGTATGACGCGCGGCGCGCGGTCGGGGCCGCGATCGAGGTCTTCGGCAAGGACAGCATTCTGACCGCCGGCCGTCGGCTCACCAAATCCGCTGTGCCGAAGCGAATCCGGCAGTCGGTGGCCAACGCCAAGGCCGTCATCGCCGAGGCCCGCGCCGAAGTGAAACACCAGACCGGCGCCGACGAGATCGAGACCGAGACCATCACGCGGTTCAGCCGCGCCCAGTTCATTCAGCTGGTACTGCTGGGCGCGCTGGTCTACGTCGCATATCCCTTCATCAGCACGGTGCCGACCTTCTTCTCCGAACTGCGGACCGCGAACTGGTGGTGGGCGCTGCTGGGCCTGGCCGTGTCTGCGCTGACCTACGTCGGTGCGGCAGGAGCATTGTGGGCCTGCGCCGACGGGTCCGTGAGCTTCTGGAAACTGTCGATCATGCAGGTGGCTAACACCTTCGCCGCGACGACCACGCCCGCCGGGGTCGGTGGCCTGGCGCTGAGCACCCGGTTCCTGCAGAAGGGCGGACTGACCGCGTTGCGCGCCACCGCCGCGGTGGCACTGCAGCAGTCGGTTCAGGTGATCGTGCACGTAGCGCTGTTGATCCTGTTCAGCGCCGTCGCCGGAACCTCAACCGACCTTTCGCATTTCGTCCCGAACGCCACCGTGCTGTACCTGATCGCCGGTGTGGCACTGGGCATCGTCGGGACCTTCCTGCTGGTGCCCAACCTACGGCGCTGGCTGGCCACCGAACTGCGCCCGAAACTCAACGAGGTCACCGGTGACCTCACCGAGCTGGCCCGCGAGCCCAAACGATTGGCACTGATCGTATTGGGAAGTGCCGGAACGACTTTGGGCGCAGCATTGGCACTGTGGGCCAGCGTCGAAGCGTTCGGCGGGGGCACCACATTCGTCACCGTCACGGTGGTCACGATGGTCGGCGGGACCCTGGCCTCGGCCGCGCCCACCCCTGGTGGTGTCGGCGCCGTGGAGGCCGCGCTGATCGGTGGGCTCGCCGCCTTCGGGGTGCCCGCGGGTATCGGCGTGCCGTCGGTGCTGCTGTACCGGGTGCTGACGTGTTGGCTACCAGTCTTCGTCGGCTGGCCGGTGATGCGCTGGCTAACCAAGAACGAGATGGTGTAACCGAGTCGGCAAAGCGGGTGGGGCAGATTGCCGGGTGTTCGGCTAATCTCAGTCCCGATGTCGCCGGCGCTGGTACCGGGGCCCAATTTCGGGAGATGCGATAGATGAAGGACCTCACCGCAATCGTGGCGACCGTGGCGGTCAGCCTGACGCTGGCTGGCTGCCACACCGAGACCAAGACCGAGGTCAAGACGTCGACCTCCACGAGCACCTCGACGTCGACCTCGACGGCCACCTCGTCGGCGCCGGCAACCAGCAGCACACCGGGCGCGCAGGCAAACAAGACCATCGCTGACTACATCGTCGAGAACCACATCACCGAGACCCCGGTTCACCCGGGCGACCCGGGATCGCCGACCATCAATCTGCCGACACCCAACGGGTGGCAATTGCTTCCACCCGGCGGCGCGCCGTACTGGGGAATCTCCTACGGGCAGCCCGCCGATCCCGCCGACCCGCCCACGCTGGCGGCCTTGGTGTCCAAACTCACGGGCAACGCCGACCCGAACAAGATCCTCGAATACGCGCCCGGTGAGCTGAAGAACCTCCCCGAATTCGAGGGCGGCAGCGCCAACGGCAAAGAATCCACCCTCGGTGTCCCGCCCGGGAAGAGCTTCAAGGCGTGGCAATTCGGCGGCTCGTACACGAAGAACGGCAAGAAGCGCACCGTGGCGCAGAAGACGGTCGTCATCCCAGCGGCAGACGGGCTCTACGTGCTGCAGATCAACGCCGACGCGTTGGACGACGAGGCAGGCCAGCTGATGGATGCAACCGGCGTCATCGACGACCAGACCACCATCACCACCCCCTGAGCCACCTCTCTGCGAACGGCCACTTTCGAACTTGCTGCCGCTGTCCACCACTTTTGGTCTTACGGTGGTCAAATGACAGAACAGTCCTATGCCGTCGATGTCGGGCATCCGCCCTCGGCTCTGTTGCGGGCGGTGAACCCGGTGTTGAAGGCCTTGTTGGGCACTCCGCTCGCCGGTCCCCTGCGCAAGCAGCTGATGGTGCTGAACTTCACCGGACGGAAATCAGGGAAGCAGTTCTCCCTTCCGGTGAGCGCGCACGTGATCGACGGCAACCTCTACGCGCTGGCCGGCGCCGCCTGGAAGTACAACTTCAAGGGCGGCGCACCGGCGCAGGTCGTCTACGACGGCAAGACCACCGCGATGCGCGGCGAGCTGCTTCCCGACGGGCCGGAGATTGCCGATCTCTACCACCGCTGCGCCCAGTCCTACGGGCCCAAGCGCGCCCAACGCATGATGGGGCTGAAATTCAGGGACGACGCCGTCCCGACGCGCGAGGAGTTCGCCGAGGCGATCCAACGGCAGAAGCTAGTGGCAATCAAGTTCGCTCCGGTGCCATAGCGGTCGGAACCCTTTGCACACAACGTTTTTCGGCGGCTGCCGTCGGCAGATGACGCTTGTCTGCCTGCTGTGTGCGGTGCTGGCCGCGGGCCTGCTGGCCGGCTGCTCGCACGGTTCACCGGATCGGGTCTCCTACGCCGGCGCACCATGTCCGCAGCCGAATTTCCCCGGTGTGCCGCAATCGGAGCTGGGCCCGAACTACACCTGCGGCTATCTCACCGTGCCCGAGAACCGCGACGACCCGAAGAGCCGCACCATCCGGATTCTCGTCGCGCGGGTGAAGGCCGCGGCCGCCACACCCAAACCGGATCCGATCGTGTTCCTCGCCGGTGGGCCCGGCGGCGCTGGAACGTTGAACGCACCCGGGATAGTGGCCGCCGGCATGAACGCCGACCGGGACGTCATCTTCGTCAACCAACGCGGCACGCTACACAGTGATCCACACCTGAGTTGCCCCGAGATGGACGACTTCGCCTCTCGGAGTTTGCAATTAGCACTTCAATCACCGGCGACCGCGGATTTGGACGCCGTCGCCGTCGCGGCATGCCGCAAGCGGCTGACCGCCTCCGGGGTCGATTTCGCGGCCTACACCACCAAGGAGAACGCCGCCGATATCGCCGACCTGCGGGAGAAATTGGGCGTGCACGAGTGGAACGTCTACGGCGTCTCCTACGGGACCGACTTGGCCCAGCAACTTTTGCGTGACCACCCGAGCGGCATCCGGTCGATGGTGTTGGATTCCGTGGTCCCACCGCACCTCAATCTCGTCGACAACTGGTGGCAGGCACCCGCGAGCGGCATGGCCGCAATCTTTCAAGCCTGCGCCGACCAGCCGCCGTGCGCCGCCGCGTACCCCGACCTGCCGACGGTGTTTTTCGACACCGTCAACAGGCTGAGCCAGATCCCGATCGATGTCACCACATCGACCCCCACGGGCGAATCGACTCAGGTCACGATCGATGGCGCCAAGATAGTGCCGCTCATACTCGACTGGAGCGCTGATCCCACCAAAGTGGTCGACATTCCGCGGATGATCTTCGCCTTGTCCCGCGGTGACGGTGAACTCGCCGGCGCCGGCATCGCCGCGACAGCGCCGTCCGGGACCGAGCGCGGGCTGTTGGGCGCCGGGCTGGCGCTGGGCACCTACTGTCAGGAAATGACGGACTGGACCACCCCGGACCGGGCCCTGTCCCAGGCGCGGATGGCGATGCCCCGGCTGCCCGACGCCGTCCTGCGGGTCACCCCGACCGGCAGCTGGATCTTTCGGGAATGCGACGCCTGGGGGCTGGGTCGGTCGGACACCGCGGACACCCTGCCGGTCCTGAGCAAGGTCCCCACCCTGATCCTGTCCGGGGCATTCGACTCGAGCACCGCGCCGAAATGGATGCGGGAGGTGACACCCGGCCTGATCAACTCGCTTGCATTGCGGTTCCCCTGGGTCGGCCACGGCGTGATACCGACATCGGGTTGCGCACAGAAGATTACGGCGGCCTTCTTCGACAATCCCCGAACCGACGTGGACCAATCGTGCATCGCGGACACCACGATGCCGACGTTCAGCCTGCCCGAGGGATGACGGTCGCCATTCCCGCATCGCTGACGACGCGCTACGAGCGGGCCCGGATCTGGACGGTCGGCACGGATCCGGGGCTGCTGCGGCTTCGGCTGGCGGTGCGCACCACCGCCGCCCTCGGGTGTTCGATGTTGATCATGGTGGCGCTGACGAGCGCGGCCCGGCAACCCCTGACCGTAGCCCTGCTCGGCGCCGTGATCACGATGATCGCGGCGCGCTCGGTCAACGAGCCCGACCCGCGTCAGCAGCGGATCACGATGGCGCTGTTGCCATTGCCGGCGGCGCTGTCCAGCAGTGTCGCCGCGCTGCTCACCCCTTATCAGCTGGCCAGTGACGTCGTCTTCGTGGTGGTGGTGTTCATCGCCGTCTATGTCCGGCGTTTCGGCCCGCGCGGGCGCGCGCTCGGCATGGTCGCCTTCATGGCCTACTTCTTCGATCTGTTCCTGCGGGCCGGAGTGCACGAGTTGCCGTGGATGATCGTCGCCGTCATGGTAGGCACGTTCTGCACGTTCGTCATGACCGCATACGTGCTGCCCGATCGTCCAGAACGGGTGCTGCGGGCCACCATTCGTTCGTTGCGGGCCCGGATGGCCATCGTGGTCGATACGACGGCGGAGGCCATGCGGACGGGCCGACTCGACCAGCGCCGTCGACGCCGCTTCCGGGCACGGATCTCCCGCCTCAACGAGACCGCCCTGATGGTGCAAGACCAGATCGAGGACAAGGCAAACCCCGCCGTGCTATGGCTGGGCGCCGACGGCGAACACCTCACACCGTGGCTGTTCGATGCCGAGCTCGCCGTCGAATGGGTCGCGATCGCCGGCCAGCGCGCGGCATTGTCGGCAGGCGAGATATCGACCCCGACGCGCCTTGCACTGGCGGCCGCGCTCAGCGAATTAGCGTGGGCCATCCGGCTTCCCGACCCCGCGGGGCTCCGTCGCGCGGCGAGCCAAGCACAAGACGTCATCGATGCGCAGCCGTCACCCGGCGATTCCGGCGAGTCTGGCCCAGCGGCGGTTCGTCGCCTGGCCTTGGCGATACTCGCGGCAGCGACGGCGACTGCGGAAGTCCGGGAAATGATCGAGCGCGCCGCGACCGGTGACGCACCCGAGCGGATAACCGGCGATGACAGCGACGACGGCAAGGACGAAGACGAGGACCAATCCGGCCCAGCGCTGCTGCCGACAACCCGGCAAGCCATCCAAGCGTCCGTGGCGGCGTCCCTGGCGATCGTCACCGGTGACGCGGTGTCGCCAGCCCGTTGGTATTGGGCAGTAATCGCGGCATTCGTCGTGTTCGCCGGCACCAACACGTGGGGAGACACTCTGACGAAGGGCTGGCAACGCCTGTCCGGCACCATTCTGGGCGTGCCGTGCGGCATCCTGGTTGCGACCCTGGTCGCGGGCGACCACACCGCATCGCTGGTGATGATTTTCGTCTGTCTGTTCTGCGCGTTCTACTTCATGCAGGTCACCCAGAGTCTGATGGCGTTCTGGATTACCACCATGCTGGCGTTGCTGTACGGACTGCTTGGCCAATTCAGTCTTGACGTCCTGCTGTTACGGATCGAGGAAACCGCCATCGGCGCCGTGATCGGGGTGGCGGTCGCGATTCTGGTGCTGCCCACAAACATTGGGACCACACTGCGCAATGACACCCGCGAATTCTTGACAGCGCTCTCGGAACTGATCGAGACGTCAATCGCCGGCATGTTCGGCGATGGACGCCCGGAGAGCCCCACCGATCGGGCGCGGCAGCTGGACCGCAAGCTGCAACAGATTAGGGCTACGGCCAAGCCGCTGCTGGCTGGCGTCGCTGGGTTGACGGGCCGCCGCGAAGTGCAGCGCCGGCTCAGGCTGTTCGGTGCCTGCGACCGTTACGCCCGGATACTGGCCCGCCGCAGCGAGCAGTCCCGGGACTCGTCCGCTCCGCCTGATCTCGCGGCGGCCGTCAACGCGGCGGCCGACCGGATTCGACTGAACATCGATGCGTTGCTCGCGACGCTCGACGGATCGCACAGCACGCCCGTGGCCTCCGCTGCGGACGCCCTGGACGCGGCTGAGGCCTTGGCCCGGCAATATGACAGCAACTTCCACCCGGCCACACCCGGGCCGGACCCGCGCACACACCCGTCCGTGCTGCATCCGCTGCGTCAGATCGACCGGGCCGTCATCGCCGCAGCAACCCACCTCGATGCGGATGCCGTTATCACGGGGCCGGCCACACCTTCCTGAGCAGGTCGGCCAGTTCCAGGGCGACTTGGCCCAGCCTCAGTTCGATTTCGGGTTGTTGTTCGGGCGGCAGGTGCTGGGTTTCGTTCTGCACGATGCTGGTCTGCCGGTTCAGCTGCGCCAAGCGCTCCTGTCGCTGTGCCGGGGTCAGGCTGTCCCAGCTGGCGTGCAATTCCGACGTTTGTTGTTGCAGCTCTTGCACTTCGGACCGCGGATCGGCCTGCGCGGGACCTGCCGTCGCCAGCGCGGTGGCGACCAGCACCGCGGCTGCTATCGCTGTTTTTTCATGGAGCCTTCTTCTCGGTCGGACCGGTTCTGTCTCCAGGCTGCCGCGCATTTCTTGCGAAACTCTTGCGTCCGCCCACCGCGGCGTCATTACCATCTTTCATGGCCGCCCCACATCTGCCGCCGGGTTTCGACTTCACCGACCCCGACATCTATGCCCGCCGGATACCTGCGCAGGAGTTCGCCGAGCTCCGCGCGACGGCACCGATTTGGTGGAACGAGCAGCCGCCCGGTCAGGGCGGATTCGGCGACGGCGGCTATTGGGTGGTGAGCAAGCACCGAGACGTTCGCGAGGTCTCCCTGCGCAGCGACGTCTTCTCCTCGGCCGAGAAGTCCGTGGTACCGCGCTATCCCGAAGAGGTCGCGCAGGCGCAGATCGAGCTCGGCCGGACTTCGATGATCATGATGGACGACCCGGAGCACAGCCGGCTGCGCAAGATCGTCGCGCGCGGGTTCACACCTCGCGCGGTCGAACGGCTGCGGGCCGACCTCACCGAACGGGCCCGGCAGATCGCCGCGCAGGCGGCCGCGGAGGGGTCCGGGGACTTTGTCCGGCAGGTGGCGTCCGAGCTGCCGCTGCAGGCGATCGCCGGGCTCCTCGGGGTGCCGCTGGAAGATCGCGAGAAGCTGTTCGACTGGTCGAACCAGATGATCGGCAGCGACGACCCGGAGTTCGCCGAGCACGACTCACTGACGTCAGCCGCCGAAATGATGTGGTATGCCATGCAATTGGCAGAGCGCAAGGCAAAAGATCCCGGGCCGGACATCGTCACGACGCTGATCCAGCCCGACGCGGAGGGCCATCGGCTCTCCGAGGCCGAGTTCGGCATGTTTGTGGTGACCCTGGCCATCGCGGGCAACGAGACGACCCGCAATTCGATCACACAGGGGATGATGGCGTTCACCGACTTCCCGGACCAATGGGAGTTGTTCAAGGCGCAGCGGCCCGGCACCGCGGCCGACGAGATCATCCGGTGGGCCACTCCGATCACCGCATTTCAGCGAACCGCTTTGGCAGACACCGAACTCGGCGGTGTGCGGATCGAGAAAGGCCAGCGGCTGGTGATGTTCTACCGCTCGGCCAACTTCGATGAAGAGGTGTTCGACGATCCCTACACATTCAACATTTTGCGTAGTCCCAACCCGCATGTGGGGTTCGGCGGCACCGGAGCGCATTACTGCATCGGCGCCAACCTGGCGCGCATGACGGTTGACCTGATGTTCAACGCGATCGCCGACACGATGCCCGACCTGGCGGCGGTTGGGGAGCCGGAGCGGTTGCGGTCGCCGTTCATCACGGGCATCAAGCATTGGCAGGTGGACTACGGGGGTAGGTGCCCGGTCGCGCACTAGGCGCACCCGCCCCGCTTTTCCCGCCGAAGGTGCGTAGATTGCCGGCCCCCGCGGCGTGTCGCTGTACATCTGCGCACGCTCGCGGCCGGCGACGGCCTAACCGTCGACCGGCGCGTACTCCCACCCACGGCCCGCGCGTACCCACAGCACACCTCCGCCGGCGCTGACACCGTCCGAAATGAGCTCGCGTTTGAGAATCTTGTTCGTCGCGGTTCGCGGCAAAGCCACATTGATGCGGACGTAGCGCGGGCACGCCTTTGGCGACAAGTCGGGCTGAGCGGCCAGAAAATCACCGAACTGCTTGGGCGTCAACGTCCCTCCGCTGTTGAGCACCAGTGCCGCCATCACCTGATCGCCGACGCTCTGGTCGGGGACGGCGTAGACCGCGACGTGGTTGACCGCTGGCAGGCGTTGCAGGATCCGCTCGATGGGACCGGCCGCGAGATTCTCCCCGTCCACCCGCATCCAGTCCGCGGTCCGGCCCGCCAGGTAGATCCAGCCATCGGTATCGCGGTAAGCCAGATCGCCCGACCAGTACATGCCGTTGCGCATCCGCTCCCGCGTTGCGGCGGGATCGTTGTAATAACCGGTGAAGCCGCCGGCGCCGTAAGTGTTCACCAGTTCGCCGACGGCTGCGTCGAAGTTGATCAGGGCACCATGCTCGTCGAAAACCGCTGACGCGCATTCCGCCCCGGTCTCGGGGTGGTACACGCTGACACCGGGGTAACCCTTCCCGATGGACCCGCGCGGGGTGCCGTCCTCGCGCATCACGACGACGGCGAACTCACTGGAGCCAAAGCTGTCCACCACCCGGCAGCCGAATCGTCGGGCGAAGTCGTCGATGTCGCGCTCGGTGGCTTCGTTGCCGAACGCCGCACGCAAGGTGTTGTCGGCGTCGTCGGATCGTTCCGGGGTGGCCAGGACGAGCGCCAACGGCTTGCCGACGTAATTCATGTACGTCACGCCGTAGCGGCGGATGTCGGAGAGGAATCGCGACGGCGAGAACTTGGCCGGCACCATCGTCGAGCCCGCCGAGATCGCCACCGCCCAGCCGGCCGCGATCCCATTGGAGTGGAACAGCGGCATCGCCAGGTAGCAGACATCGGCGGAGGTGAGTTCGAAGCGCTGCACCAGACTCGCCCCGCACATCACCGCCATCGCGTGGGCGAACCGCACCGCCTTGGGATCACCGCTGGTGCCGGAGGTGAAGATCATGGTGACCGGATCGGCCCCGGTAGCCTCGCGCGGCACCAAGGGGCCCGCCGACGCCACCGCGTCACGGTAGGCATTGCCATTGATGTCCAGGACCGGAACGTCGCCCAGCTCAAGCCCCTCGAGCAACCAGATGTGCTCGGTGTCGGCGAGCACCAATTGGCAATCCGCCCTTCGGATGTCGGCGGCAAGCCCGGCGCCCCGGCGGGTGGTGTTGATGCCGCACAGCACATAGCCGCCCAGTGCGGCCGCCGCCAGGGAGCGCAGCATCGCCGGCGAATTGCCAAGCAGGGCACCGACATGGAGTGGCTGTGCCGGGTCGATGAGGGACAGCAGCGCCGATGCCTCTGCCGACGCCTCGCCGAGGTGTTCGCGCCAAGTCCAGGCCCGGTCACCGTGCCGCACGGCCACGGTGTCATCCTGCGCACGGGCGCGCAACAGCTGCTGAACCGTCTCAAACATCGGCCGGCCGATACCGGAGCAACGTGATGTCATCGACGTCGCAGAACACCGGCACCACCCGCATTCCGATGCGGATGTCGTCGGGTGCGACGTCCACCAACTCGGTGCTGACGCGCGGGCCGGCGTTCCATTCGACGACGGCCGGCAGCTGCGGCAGGTGATCGGACCACGGCGGTCCGGTAGGGCGTCGCGCGACGGTGTAGGTGTACAACGTTCCGGCGCCGTCGATTTCGCGCCACTCCAGGTCGTCCGCGAAGGTTCCCGGCGTCAGCGTCCGCGGATAGAAGACGTACTTCCCCGCCGAAGGCGAATACTGGATCAGGATCCGGTGCTCGCGCAGCGCATCCCAGAACGGCTGGGACACCGGCGTCGGCTCGGGCAGCGGTCGTTGATCGCTCATCTCAGTCACCTCCTAAAACCAAGGCCACTTGTTCGCTCATGATGCCGCCGGTGCCGGTGACGAACGCGGTGTTGCAGTCACGGACCTGGGCCTCACGGGCACGACCCATGATCTGGCGGGCGGCGTCGGCCACGTGGTGCATGCCCCCGGCCATCCCGGCCTGGCCGTAGGAGAGCTGTCCGCCGGCGGTGTTGAGTGGGAAATCACCCCGAAATGTCAAGTCACGCTGGGTCAACCACGACATGCCCATGCCTTTACCGCAGAACCCCGCGTCTTCCAGTGTCATCAGCACGGTAATGGTGTAACAGTCATAGATTGATGCCATGTCGATGTCGGAGCGTTCCAGGCCCGACATCGCAAACGCCGTGTCGGCGGCGCGGGCGATTGGCGTGTGCAGCAGGTCGTCGGCGTAGGTGGGGGTTTTGAACCGGATGTGTTCACCAAATCCCCTGATCCACACGGGTCGATGGCGGGCACGTCGCGCAACCTCGGCGTTGCCGATCAGGACAGCGGTGCCACCTTGCACCCGCATCACCGTCTCCAGCATGTGGATCGGGTCGGCGATGACCGGGCTGTTCAGCACGTCGTCGACGGTGATGGGTCTGCCGTAGAACACCGCGCCGGGGTGAGCGCAGGCGTTGACCCGCTGTTGCACCGCAATACTTGCCAAAGCTGCTGCTTCGTAGCCGTATTCAGCCGCATAGCGCTGCGCGATCTGCGCGTAGGGCGCGTTCTGGCCGACGTTACCGTAGGGGATCTCGAACTCGGCCTGCGGTGAACCGTAGTTGTTGCTCGACGCCCCGTACCATCCCAGCGTGTGTCCGGGCCGCCGCTCCGAGCGAGGGATTTCCAATGATCCGGGCACGACCGCCAGCACGGCAGCACAGATTCCGAGTTCAACCGCGGCTGCTGCCCGCCACACCATGCCGGCTGCGGTTGCCCCGCCCAAGTCCACTCGGTCGCCGAAGTCAAGTGGAATACCTAAGTATTCGGACAGCGTGGCGGGCGCGAACATGTCGGATTCCGCGATGCCGTGCGTCGACAAGCCGTTTACCACAGCGGGATCCACACCGGCATCCTCGATCACCAGTTTGGCGAGCAGGGCGTACTGATCGAGGGTGAACGACGGCGGTCGGCTCTGGCGCCGTTCGGCCGGCAGTTCCGCGATGCCGATGATGGCGGCTTCACCGCGCAGACCGGTCATGTCGTGTCCCGATGAGGCAGTGCGACGGTAGCGATGCCCGGCATCAACACGTCCGCACCCCGACGGCAGAAGATCTCTAAGTCGACCAGATCCGGTGCTCGTTTGCCGGTGACCACGCCACCGAACGTGAGTTCCTCACCGGGGTAGGCGATCGCGCGGTTCTGCACCGAGAATCTCACCAGACGCCCCGCGCCGCCGATCCAATCGGTGAGCGACCGGGACAGCAGCGCGGCCTGCAGCGGACCCTGCACGAGCACGTTCTCGTAGCGCTCCACATCCCGCGCCCAGTCCTTGTCGTAGTGGATCCGGTGTCCGTTGTAGGTCGCGGCACTGAAGAAGAACATCTGGGTTTCGGTCACGGTGACGGTCAAAGGTGTTACCGCATCGCCGTTTTCGACGTCTTCGAAGAAGACCTGTCCAGTCATGCGGGCCTGGCAATCATGGACGTGGTTGCTTCGGCGACCAAGTCGCGGTGTTGGTTGCGGTATTCGCCGCGCCAGGTCACCAGCACGAATCGCCCCGAACGGCCTTCCTTCTCCACGATCGACTCGACCGTACGTGTCATCTCGATCTGGTCGCGGTGGTAGGCGGGTAGGTGGAATGTGGTGTTTTCGCCGCCGGCCATGCGCCGCGGGGCCCGGGGAAAGGCGAGGCTGCCGGTCACCGCCCCGGACGATCCATCCGGCCGCAGATCGCCTAGCGTACTGACGCCCAGGATCGCGTATTGCAGGAACAGCGGCGGGCAGATGACGTCCCGATATCCGTGCGCCCGGGCATAGTCCGGGTCGAACCACAGGGGGTTGTGGTCGTCGACCGCTGCGGCCCAACGCTGCCAGTCGCGCTGGTTCACCTCGCCGCTGGCGGTCGCGACGACGGTGCCGATCCGGGCCGCGGATTCGGGATCTATCAGGCTCTCGGTGCTCACTGTCCGTCGCTCCAATCCATCTCTGCGTCAAGCCAGGTGGCCGCGACATCTGCGCCGCCGCCCAGGGTGGCCAGCATGCGGGCGCGCTCAGAAAACAGGTGCAGGTCGGTGTCCACCACGTAGCCCATGCCGCCATGTAACTGGTGGGCCTCCAGGGTGATCTGCTTGACCGCCGCGGCGTGCATCCTGGCGATGGCGGTCGCGCGGGTGGCGGTCTCGCCGCGGCCGAGCCAGAACGCTGCCGAATGCGCCGCAAGCCGGGCCGCCGACAGCGCGATGTGCATATCGGCCACCAGGTGCTGGGCGGCTTGAAACGAAGCGATCGGCCTGCCGAACTGCTCCCGCATTTTGATGTAGTCGACCGTGCGCTGCAGCACGGCCTCGCCCACCCCCACCAGATCCAGGCTGAGCAGCGCGGTCGCCGCGTTCGCCACGCGGCGCAGCTCCCGCTCGGACAGCCCCGCTGGGCCGCCGAGGACGCGGCGGGGATCATTGACCAGCACGTCGTTGAAGGTGACCGTGAACGCGCGGTGTCCACCCATCATGGTCAGCGGTTCCGTGGCGATTGCAGCACCGTCGACAACGAAACCGACTATGCCGGAGTCTGTTTCGGCGGCGACGACAACCACATCGGCCTCGTCGGCACCGATGACGAAATCGGCCACCCCGCTCAATCGCCAAGCATCGGTCTCCTTGACGGCACGCACGGTAGGCGTCAGCACCGCCGCATCCCGCGGACTCCACAGCGCGGTGGCGCCTCGCACAGTTCCCGCCGCCAGCGCTGGCAGCCAGGCCTGCCGCACTTCCGGGGCGCCCAACCAATTGATGGCAAGCGCCGCCTGCAGTGTGCTGTGCACCGCCAACGGACACCGCGCCCGGCCAGCTTCGAGGCAGAAGATGGCGAGATCGGTCAACTCGCCGTCCGATCCGCCACATCCCTCTTCGATCGTCAACCCGAGCACTCCCGACTTGGCGAGCGTCTGCCACCAAGCCGGCGCGGAGTGGTCTTCGGCCAACAGGCTTCGAAACATGGCGGCGAGGTCGTGGTGGTCCCGGGTCGGCAGCAGTCGCATCCCATCACCGCCCGTAGGATGGCATGCCGTGCCCGCGCTGGGCGATCACATCCCGCAACACTTCGTTTGTCCCGCCACCGAAGCGCATCAGCGGTGACACGCGATAGAGGCGTTCGAAGAATCCGCCCAGTGGTGCCCCGATGGTGCGATGCGCCAACAAACCGTCGGGCCCCAGCAGGTCGATCGCCAAATCCGCTATGCGCTGGCGTAATTCGCTGGTGAAAATCTTTTCGACACTGACTTCGACCGATGGGATGCGTCCGCTGTCCAGGATGGACGCGGCTTCGTATCCCATCAGTTTTGCGACCTCGACATCGGCCTCGGCCTGGGCGAGCCGCCGCCGAAAGACGGTGTCGTGGACGGGCACCGACCCGTCCCGCCGCGGCTTGGACGCCAGCGTCAGCAGGTCGTCGAGCGCGCGCCGCAGGTCACCCGCGTTGGTCAGGGCTCCGCGCTCGAGGTCCAGCGCTCCGGTGATGTACGTCCAGCCTTTGTTGACCTCGCCGATCAAGTTGCCGACCGGCACCCGCACGTCGTCGAAAAAGGTCTCGTTGGTGCGGTAGCCCGACCACGCGTACAGGGGACGGATCTCGATGCCGGGCGAGTCGATGGGCACCATGATCACCGAAATTCCCCGATGGCGCGCCGCGTCCGGATCGGTGCGGACACACAACCACTCGTGCGTACAGCGCTGTGCGCCGCTGTTCCAGATCTTGGACCCCGTGATCACCCATTCGTCGCCGTCGCGTACCGCGCGCGTGCGCAGACTGGCCAGGTCGGTGCCGGCATTCGGCTCGGAATAGCCTACCGCGCAGACAATTTCGCCCTTGGCGATGGGCGGCAGAAATTCTTTCTTGTTCCCTTCGGTGCCGTGCCGCATGATCATCGGGGCTACCGAGGTGACCGTGAGGTCCGGGCCAGGGACGCCCCAATACTCGAACTCGCTCATCAGCAGGTGCTGGTGGATGGCGGTCAGCCCGAGGCCACCATACTCACGGGGCCAGTTCAGCCCGAACCAGCCCCGCTCGCCGATCTTGCGGCGGAATGCCGATAGCTCGCCGCCCTGAAATTCGAGACCATGCTCGGCCAACTCGGCGCGCAGGGCGGGGGTGACGTTGTCCCGGAGAAACTGGCGTACCTCGGCCAGCCAGGCCCGTTGCTCATCGTCGAGCGCGAAGTCCACAACGCGACAGTAGTACTAGGTCGTCTGATGCGCGGCCGGGCACGCGACGGATTTTGTCTCGGGTGGCATATTTCTGACCGCCCGGACTTTCCCCCGGGCGCCGCGATGCGGAATGAAGATGACGTGCTTGAGCTTCTGCCGTTCGCCGGGAGCCGTGGTGGTCTCGAAGTCGGCGCGACGCAGGATTTCCCGCAGCACTACCCGCATCTCGACCATCGCGAAAGTGGCGCCAAGACAACGACGATTGCCGCCGCCGAAGGGCAGCCACGTGGTGGGGGTCAGCGTAGCGCCGACCATTCGATCGGGGTCAAAGCGCTCCGGGTCGGGATAGACCTCGGGGCTCGCGTGCACCAAGCCCATGCCGGGGGCCACCATGGTGCCCGCGGGCAGCCGGTAACCGGCCAGCTCAACCGGCTCGGTCAGGACTCGGCCCACGTCGAACACCACCGGCCGGATCCGCAGCGTCTCCTTGGCCACCGCGTCGAGGTACTCGTCGCCGGCCGGATCTCCCTCTGCGCTCGCGTGCGCCGCACGCACCGCCTTGGCCAGCACCGCCGGGTGTCGGGTTAGCCGCTCCAGCGCCCAGGACAGCGCGGTGGCGGTGGTGTCGTGTCCGGCCACCAGAAGAGTCAGCAACTGATCCCGCAGTTCGCGGTCGCTCATCGGCCGGTCGGCACGCACCAGCATCGCCAGCGTGTCGGTCCGGTTGGCCAGGTCGGGGTCGGCGCGGCGGTCGGCGATCTCGGCGTAGAGCAGCTCGTCGGCGGCGGCGATGCGTCGTCGCAGCGCGCGCCACGGCCGCCGCTGCTGCAGCTTCGGGTTGGCGATCGCGAGGGTTTCCCACGGACCGACCTTGAGCAGCTGCGGCATGATCTCGCGTAGCGCCGCCAGCCGCGCCGGGTCGGTGGCGCCGACCACCGTCCGCAGGATCACCTCCAAGGTGATCTCAGACATCTTGGGCAACAACGAGAATGGTGTACCTACCGGCCAGCAGGCAACGTTGGCCGCGGCGATCTCGGCCATCACCGCAGCTTGCCGCGCGACAGCGTCGCGGTGAAAGGGCGGCAGCATCAGCCGGCGGCGTTCACGATGCACGTCCTCGTCGATGACCAGCAGCGAACTGTCCCCCAGCAGCCCGGCCAGCATCTTGTTCGCTTCCCCGGCGTGGTAGACGCGGGGATCACCGGCGAACACCGTCTTGATGTCGGCCGGGTCACCCAGATACACCATGTCGCCCAGGAACGCGATGCGAAGAGCGAACACGCTGCCGTAGCGGCGTCGGCAAGCCGCCACGGCCTTCGCTCCGTGGCCCATCACCAGCGCTGCCAGCACCCAGCCGGGCAGTCGCGGGCCTGGGGGCAGCGCTGCGGAGGCGGCCGTGGATGTATGGGTGGGCATGACTCGATCGTCGACGCCTGGGTCCACCGGGTCAAATTTCCCCGTGGCGCGAACGTGCGCAGAGGTACGGCGACACGCCGCCAGTCCTGGCAATCTGTGAACCCTCGGCGGCATCCCAGCCGCGCAGCAATGACGCCCGGCCATACGGACAGACAATTCCGTATGGCGACATCGCCTCCGGCTGGCAACGGTCGTTGACACTGCCTTCCGCTGGCCATACATTCGTGGCAGCTTCGTCTGCATAGGAGGCCACTATGGTGGTCGGGATTGCGCCCAAAAACATCTTCGATGCCGATCTGCCGACGCTCGCCTATGACCCGGTGGAAACCCCGGCCGCTATCTATCCCCGCATCCAGGAGGCGCGGCGGCAAGCACCGGTCGCTTTGGGCCCGTTCGGACCGGAGGTGCTCTCGTATCAGCTGGTCCGATCGGTGTTGCGCGACAACCGGTTTCGGATCCCGCCCGGCTTGAATCTGGTGGTGCAGGGCATCACTTCGGGCCCCTTGTGGGAGAAGGTGATGAACAGCTTGCTGTGCGTGGAGGGCGATGCGCACCACCGGCTACGCAGCCTGACATCGAAGGCATTCACGCCAAGGGCCACGCTGCGCCTGCACGACACGATGGTCGCCGTGATGGACGAATTGGTCGACCGGGTTGCCGACGCCGGCCGTTGCGACGTCGTCACGGATCTCGCACGCCCATATCCGGTGCCGATCATCTGCGCGCTGCTGGGCGCGCCCCGCGAGGATTGGCAACAGTTTTCGCGCTGGGCCGACGAGATCTTCAAGGCCTTCAGCTTCATCGACGGCGTAGCCGCGATCGAGCCGGACGTCATGCGGGCCTGGGGAGAGCTCGACGACTATGTCGACGAGATGGTGGCCCGGCGCCGGCACAGCCTCACCGATGACTTGCTTTCCGACCTGATCCGCGCCGAAGACGACGGCGACCGCTTGAGTCCGGCCGAATTGCGCATGCTTGCCGGCGGCCTGCTGTTGGCCGGAACCGACACCACCCGCAATCAACTGGCCGCGTCGGTGCAGGTGCTGTGCGAGCACCCCGAGCAGTGGGCACTGCTGCAGCGGCGGCCCGAGCTGGCGATGAGCGCGGTTGAGGAGACCATGCGTCACTCGCCGATCGCGTGCGGAACCCTTCGCATGGTGGCCGAGGACGCCGAGCTGGACGGTTACCTCTTCCCGGCGGGCACTACGGTGCTGGCCAATACCGCTGCGGCCAACCGGGATCCGGCGATCTATGACGAGCCGGAGCGTGTCGACATCACCCGGCATGGGAGCCCGGCGATCCTGACGTTCGGCGGTGGGATCCACTACTGCCTCGGCGCCAACCTGGCCCGGCGCGAGCTTGCCGAGGCGCTCACGGTGCTCACGGGCCGAATGCAGAATCCGCGATTGTCAGGGCCGGTTCCCTGGAAGCCGATGGTGAGCCTGAGCGGTCCGATCAGCTTGCCGATCGAATTCGACTGCTAGCCAGGCGGTCACTGCCCGATCCGGTCAAGATAGTTTCGCCGTCGCTGTTCGTCGTAGTGCCCCGGCGGGCGGCGCAACGTGGCGAGCTGTTTCAGGCGTTGCAACAACGGCTCGGGCGCAGCCTCCTCGAGCACGCCGACGGCCGCCAGCCAGCGCGGCACGGTCACTTCGCGCAAGGTGGATCGCGCGCTGTCGGCAACGACCCGGGCGATCTGTTCGGGCCGGCGGGTCGGCAGGAGGTCGAGTGAGACCCCGGCGGTGAGCTCGGTATGCACGGCGGTAGGCAGTACCGTTGTGATAGTTACTGCGGTCCCTGCGATTTCGGCACGGACTGCCCGTGACAGCGCCGTGACCGCATACTTGGTAGCGCAATAGACCGCTATTCCCGGTGTAGTGACCTTCGCCGCCATCGACGCGATATTTACGATGTGGCCGTAGTCACGGGCCAGCATGCCCGGCAGAAACTCGTGCATGCCGTTGATGACACCGACGAAATTCACCGCGACCTCACGATGGAAAAGGTTTAGCTTCTGATCAACGAACGGACCCATGTACTGGATGCCGGCATTGTTCACCAGCATCGCGGGCGGGCCCAGATCTCGTGCCACAGAATGAAAGTCAGCAACACTTGCGGGATCGGTGACATCGAGGTGAGCAGCAAGCGCACCGATCGGTGCCGCCGCGCGTTCGGCTTCGGCCAGATCCAGATCGCCCATCAGGACTCGCGCTCCCCTGCGGGCCAGTTCCGTGGCCGTCGCCAACCCGATACCCCGCGCACCGCCGGTGACGCAGACCACGGCGCCCTTGAGGTTGATCACGACACTGCGCCCTCATCGCTGAATTCCCGCAAGGCGAAGTATGCGATGAGGCGAATCTCGCCGCTGCGCATTGTCAAGAGCGCGCGGCCCAGGAACAGTCCCGGAAGCAGTTCGACGATCTCGTCCCGGGTGCGTTTGATCGGGAAGGTGCGAACGCTGGGATTCCGGTATTCCTCGACGCCGTAGTCCAGCGCACGGATCTTGATGAACGGCTCCACGGCGGCGGTGTCGATGCGGTGGGTGAAGTGAAATCCCTTGGCCTCGCGTCCGATTCGCCGCAGCCCCCGATAGCCCGGGGCGATGATCGGCATCGCGGCCCATGCAATTGGCGCCAGTCTGTTGAACCCCGTCCCGGCGGCCAGGTTGAAGGTCTTTCCCCGCCAGGTCGGATTGATCTTCAGCAGCGGGTTTGCCAGATGCGCTTCGGGGATGCCGAACAGCTTGCCGACGATCAGTCCCTCGAGCGCGCCGTCAGGTCCCGCTGGGGCCGTCCCCTGGGCGAAGATCGCCGCAAGCTGGTCGCGCCGCCCTCGTTGCCCCAAGTCGCGCAGATAATCCCAGCCCTGGCGGCGGGCGAGGGCCGGCGATCCCTTGACTGATTCACGCAGTTCGGCCAGCACCGATGCATCGGCCCGGACGGGTCGGTCCGTGTCCCGGCCGCCTCGGGTGGTCGTCGCCGAAGTGCGTGTCATAGCCGCCACTCTCCTTTTGGTACGAATTCGTGCCACACTGATTCTGGTACGAAACCGTGCCGGATACGTGCCGGGTTGTCAAGGCACTCGCATCTGCGAGCTGGAAAGGTGCGACGATCGAGTGGTGTCCGAGGTCCCGCAACGCAGCTATGGGGGCCAGTCGGCCGAGCAGCGCCGATTGCAGCGCCGCGGGCGGTTGATCGACGCGGCCCTGGACGTGATGGCCGGCGAGGAGTGGCGCGCGGTGACGGTCGACAAGCTGTGCGCCGCGGCCGGGCTCAACAAGCGATATTTCTACGAGAACTTCGACGGCCTCGATGCCGTGGCAGCCGCCGCAGTCGACGAAATTGCTGGGGAGGTGGGTGCGGCGACGTTGGCCGCGGCAGTCGGTGCGGCGGCCGGCCCGATCGAGGAACAGGCACGCGCCGCCGTGCAGGCTGTGGTTCAGACGTTGATCAGCGATCCGCGGCGGGCGCGGGCGCTGCTGGGCGGTACCGCCACATCACCGGCGCTACATGAACATCGCAACAACGTAATGCGCGGTCTGACAACGATTCTCGTCGCGCATGCACGGACAATCCACGGCGTGGAGTTGGAATCCGATCCACTGGCCCAGGTGGCTCCAGCATTCATCATCGGCGGCACCGCACAGGCGATCCTCTCCTTCGTGGACGGAAAGACCGATGTCTCACTGGACGACCTGGTGCAGAGTTTAACGACGCTGTGGCTGGTCACGGGCAACGGCGCGGCCGACGTCGCGCGAGCCCGGTTCAACGGTGAGCGCAAGTGAACGGGGCGGTCAGGCCGTCGGGCGGTACCCCGCCCACGGATGCGCCGACTCGAGTTGCGCGGCAATGCGAATCAGCACGTCCTCCCTGCCGTAGGCAGCGGCGAGTTGAACACCGATCGGTAGGCCGTCGGCATTGCGATGCACGGGAAGGCTGATCGCCGGCTGCCCACTCATGTTGAACGGTGGTGTGAACGCCGCGAACTCACCGCCGCGGCGCATCGGCGCCGTAGGGTGTTCCGGGTTGTTCTCGAACTCCACCAACGGAATTGGCGGCTCGGAAACCGTCGGGGTGAGCAACAGGTCCCAACCGTCGGCCCACCACTGCTGCAGCGCACGCCGGAACGCGTACACCGCGTTCTCGGCCGCGGCATAGTCAACGGCACTCACGTGCCGCGCCCGCTCGATAAGCACCCAGTTCACCGGTTCGATGTCCGCGGCGGTCACCTCGCGGCCCAGCGTCGCGCTGAAGCCCCGCGCCGCCATTGCCAGCTGCGTAGCCCACAACGCCATGAACTTCTGCTGCAACGTCGTATCGGCCAGACACGGCGGCCACGCAGGCTCGACGATGTGCCCGAGACTTTCCAGCATTGACGCGGCGGATTGCACCGCGTCGACGCAATCCTGATGGACGAAGCCGCCGCGCGGGTGGAAGTCGAGTAGTCCGATGCGCAGCCGGCCAGGTTCGGCACCGACCTCGTCGAGGTAGGGCCGAAGCGGCGCGGGCGCGATGACGGTGTCGCCGACACCGGGTCCGCGCACCGCGTCCAGCAGTCCCGCCGTGTCGCGTACGGTGCGGCTCACGCACAGCTCCACTCCCAGACCCACCTCGGCGCGTAGCGGGCCGACGGTGATCCGGCCCTGGCTCGGCTTGAGCCCCACCAGACCGCAGCACGACGCCGGGATCCGGATGCTGCCGCCGCCGTCGGAGGCATTGGCGAACGGGACCATCCCGACGGCCACCGCTGCGGCCGCCCCGCCACTGGAGCCGCCCGGGGTGCGGTCCAGATCCCATGGGTTGCGGGTGGGTCCCCAGGCCAGCGGCTGCGTGGTGGGCAGGCTGCCCATCTCGGGACTGTTCGTCCGCCCGGCGATGACGAGTCCGGCCGCTTTGAACCGGGACACCAGGGTGGTGTCGGTGGTGTCGATTCGGCCCGCGTCTTTGAGTGCGACGTTGCCGTTGGACATCGTCTGGCCGGCGAAGCTGGTGTAGAGGTCCTTCAGCAGAAAGGGCACGCCGCGGAACGGGCCGTCGGGCAGGGCGGGGTCGGCCGCCACCGACCGGGCGTGCTCGAACCATTCGATGACGACCGCGTTCAGCGCCGGGTTCGACTGTTCGATGCGTTCGATCGCCGCGTCCATCAACTCGCTGGGCGTCACCTCGCCCCGGGCGACGAGCGCCGCCTGGTCGGTGGCGTCCATCCAGCGTGTTTGTTCGGCAAGGCCCGTCATGGCTTTTGGTCTACCACGACGCCTGATCGGGCATGGCGCGCCGCCTCCTGAACGAGTTGCACCCGAGAGGCCAGTCCCACCTTGGTGTAGATGTGGGTGAGGTGGCTTTCCACCGTCCGCAATGAGATGAAAAGCTTTGCCGCGATTGCCTTGTTGGATAATCCGTCACTCACCAATTCGACGACGGCGCGCTCGGTGGGTGTGAGCGATCCCCAGCCGCTGCTCGGTCGCTTCCGTTGACCTCGGCCTCGTTGGGCGTAGGCGATCGACTCCTCGGCGGACAGCGCGGCACCCGCACCCCACGCTTCCTCGAAGCCTGTGTCGCCCAGAGCCTCTCGCAGACGTGCCAGCACATCGTCATGGTCGCCGTCATAGGACTTGAACCGAACCGAGCCCATCCGCTGCCGCAACTCTTCGGCGGCCCCCAACAACCGGGCGGCATCCGGATGACGGCCAGCGCCGAGGGCCAAAGTCGCCAGTAGCTCCAACAAGTCGGGAACGGCTAGGAGCACATCTAGGCTGACCGCCAAAGCCAGCGCTTCGTGCACGTCCCGGTCCGCCTTTTCAAATTCGCCAGCTGCGATCGCAACTCGTGCCCGAGTTACCAACGACAGCGCTCGATGCCAGCCCCGGCTCTGGGCGACGGCATCGTCGGCCTGTGTACGCGCAGTGTGCAGTTCATTCTGGGCCAGTGCAGCCTCCGCGAGTAAGTAGAGGTACATCTGCTGGTGAAAGCGGTTGACCTGCAGTTCCTCCCAGGCCGCAGCGCTTGCCGATTCAAGGTCGCCCACGGCACCTGCAGCCAGGGCCGCCTGAGCATGCACACCGTGGGCATTGCCCAGCCAGAGACCACCGAGATCGGTGATCACCCGCATCGGTGCGCTCAGAACAAGCCGCGCGGCCGGAATATCGCCGCGGTAGGACAGCGCCAGACCGCCGAAGATCGTGGCCAAAGCCCACGAAAGTGCATCCTGGGTCGCCTGCGCGTCGATTTCGATCTCGCGCAGTCGGGATGTGGCGCCGACCACATCGCCGTTGACCAATTGCGCCCAGGACAGCCAGATGCCGCAGTACCGAAGGGTGAATTCATCGCCGCTCTCGGCCGCCATTCGGTGCCCCTCGCTGGCCAATTGCCGCACAGTCGTCGGATCCCCGGCCAGGAACGCAAAGCTTGCTTGCCAACCGAGCACCTGACCAAGGGTCCACGTATCCCCCAAGGAGCGCGCCAAGCTGATCGTCTCGTCAAAGTAGTCTTGTTTCGCTTCGCCCTGACTGGCGGCCATGACGGCACAGGCGGTGAGGGCCCGCACCAGCAGAGCTGGGTCGCCGATCTCACGAGCCATCGCCACGGCCTGCTCGGCCCAGTCACCGCCATCGGTACCGACAGCCCAGGTATGCAGTACGGCCTTGTCGGCTAAAGCGCGCGACACCGCGGACGGAGATACTGCGCCGGAGTGGCTTTCGGAGAGTGCGACATCGAACCAGCCCATCAAAGCCTCTTGAATGCGACCACGAACCACCCAGAGCGGGGCGAGGAGGGACGCCATTCGCAAAGCGGTTTCGGTATCTCCGCTGTCGAGACTCCAGCTGAACGCAGCCCGCAGATTGTCGATCTCCGCTTCGGCCAGCGCGATGTACCGCCCGTCGCTTGCTCGGGCTGGGTCGTCGAGTGCACCCGCGATGGCCAGGTAATGGTCACGGTGCCGGGCGCGCACATCCTCACCTTCCCCGGACTCACCCAGCTTCTCCAGCGCATATTGACGCACGGTCTCCAGCAATCGATAACGCGTTGCATCACTTGAACTTTCGACGACAACCAGCGACTTGTCCGCCAACAGAGTGACTTGATCCAGTACCTGATAGCGCTCGATGTCACTGCCCCCGGCGACCGCCCGCGCCGCCGCCAGGTCGAAGCCGCCGACGAACACGGCGAGCCGGCGAAACAGCACCTGTTCCGCTTGGGTCAGCAGGGCGTGCGACCAATCGACCGACGCGCGAAGAGTCTGCTGGCGCCGGACCGCTGTGCGGGTGGTGCCGGTGAGCAGACGAAAGCGATCGTGCAGGCTGTCGCGAATCTCCTCGACCGATAGCGCGCGCACCCGGGCCGCGGCAAGCTCGATTGCCAGGGGCATACCGTCGAGCCGCCGGCAGATCTCGCTGACCGCGACACTGTCCGCGCCGACCACGAAATCCGGCCGGACCAGGCGTGCACGGTCGACGAACAATTCGATCGCCTCATCGTTCAGCGACAGCGACGGCACCCGCCATGTAGCCTCCCCCGCGACGCCGATGGGCTCCCGGCTGGTGATCAGCAGACGCAACCCGGCGCAACCACCGAGCAGCGCCTCGACGGCAGCCGCCGTCGCATCCAGGAGATGCTCACAGTTGTCCAGGACAACAAGCATCTCCCGGTCGCCGATGAAGGCAAGCAGCGTCTCCTTGGTCGAGCGACTGGGTTGGTCGGGCAGACCCAAAGCGCGCGCCACCGCGATCATTAAGATGTCCGGTTCAGCGATCGGCGCCAGGTCGACGAACCACACTCCGCCGTCGAATTGATCGGCCATCGAAGCCGCAGCCTCTACCGCGAGCCGCGTCTTGCCTACGCCGCCGGCACCCGTCAACGTCACCAGCCGACCACCACATAGCGCCTCTCGTACTTCGCCGAGTTGCTCCGCACGGCCCACGAAGGTGGTCAGCTGGACCGGCAGATTATGAGCAGCAACACTTTTCACTGTTCGCAAGGGCGCGAATTCGTTGTTCAGATCCGGATGGCACAGCTGCAGCACGCGTTCCGGGCGCGGCAGGTCGCGCAGTTGATAGGTCCCCAACTCCGCCAGCCACGCGTCGGCGGGCAAGTTGTCGACGACCATCGCCTCAGTCGCACTCGACAGCACAGTCTGACCCCCGTGTGCCAGGTCCCGCAGCCGGCCGGTGCGGTTGATGGCAGATCCGATATAGCTCGCCTCGCCACTGTTCGGATCGCGCAGCTGGACATCGCCGGTGTGCAGACCGATGCGCAGCCGGATTGGCGAGAGGTCGGCACGTTGCAGGGCGAGTGCACAGGCCACCGCATCGCCGGCCCGGTTGAAAGCGACGACGAAGCTGTCGCCTTCGCCCTGGTCGATCGGGCGGACTCCGTGATGCGTGCTGACAAGATCGCTCAGGGTGCGGTCCAGCCGCGCGACGGCGGCCGCGGCCTCCTCGGGCCGGGTCTCCCAAAGCCGGGTGGAGCCTTCGATGTCGGCAAGTAGCAGCGTCACCGTCCCGGTCGGCAGCTCGTGCACGCCCACATCGCTCCAGTTCAACGTGTCCAGACGGGCTGTTGCGCTCATGTTATCCAGCATCTGCGCAACTACCACAGCAAAACATCAGTGCAAACTCTTAAGGATCGCAATTGCCGCGGCCGAGAATTGCCCGATTCGCCGTCCGCTACGAAGGCCTTTAGGCTCAATGGACACCACTCCGCGGGGGGAAATGCCATGAGAGTGCCTACCGGGCTGTTCGCGTCCAGACGCTTGCGCGCGCTGGCCGCCGCTTTTGGCTGCCTGGCCATTGCCTCTTGTGCCACCACCGCGACGGTGACTCCCCCCGCCGCCCACACCACGCAGACCACGATCAAACCGCCGCCCAACACCGTTGCGCCACCACCCCAGCACATCAGCGCGTTGGCCAAGGATTGGAAAACCTACGGCGAAACCGTCTACTTCGGGTGCCCGAGTGAATTCTCGGCCAGCAAATCCGCACTCGAAGACATTCGGCCGAAAATCCTGGACCCGAAATCCGCCGATTTGATCATGCCGGCGGTGCCCGCGGTGGCGGCCGGCGAAACCGTCACCGGCGCCATGTGCGCGCTGTCGAACAACGTCAGCGACATGAAGGTCGTGTACGTCGTCACCACCGTCAAACCCGGGAACGGGCCGCAACCCGGCCCGGCCAGGACCACCGCCTACGTGTTCGACCTGAAGTCCAGCCAGCCGCTGGCCACCAGGGACCTGCAACCGCCGAACCCCGAGCGCAAGCTGGCCCCCGCGAAGGACTGGCGACTCGCGCCGACCACAACCGGCGTCGCCTGGATCAACGCTTACACCGACGCCCGTGCAGCGGTGGCACCACCGAGGACGGTCGTCCTTTCCAACACCGATCTGGCCGAGCTGTGGACTGACCCCCAGCAGGGGCGGGTATGGCAGGACGTGCTGTCCTTCCAGCGCAGCACCGTGCCCGGCAGCACGGTGGGCGCGGAATTGCGCCTGCCCACCGGCGAACCCATCTATCAGGACAATGACATCGCCACCGTAGACGGCGAGTTGTCCGACGGGCCAGACAGATTGGTGCAGATCACCCATTGGGATTCACAGACGCCGCCGGTGATGTCCACCGAGTTTTTCGATCTGAGTACCCGGACCCTGATCAAAATCGGTGACAGCGAACGCATTTCCGGCGGCGGCCTGGTGGCGACGTTGTCGGACGGGAAGTTGTTCGTCGACGGCCGTGGCTCGGATACCTCGCAGTTCGGCTATGGCGTGTGGAATCTGCGCACCCAGCACTGGGATCTGCTGACCAACCGGGACGACGCCAAGAAACAGCCGATCTCGAAGCTGGCGTTCTTCGGTGACCACTTGTATGTCACCAACACCGGCGGCACGTTCTCGGTGCTCGCCCTGCCCAGCACCGACCCGGTCGCATCCACCTGGTCCGGTCGACCGTTCGGCCGGATAACGGGCTGGACGCTGGTCTGCCAGGGTGAGACGGCACCCGCCCAGCGGGGCGACTGCAAGGAAATCGTGTTGGTGCAGGACGCCGACGGCCGCTATCCCGGGCCCTGGTTCTGAGCGGCGAAATCGTCGACGACCGCAAGGTCGTACAGCCCGGCATCAGTGCCCAGGCCGCCGGCCACCTGCGCCGCCACCGCGCAACCCAGCCGCGCTGATTCGGCGAGATCACGCCCGATAGCTCGGCCAAGAAGGAATCCGGCGGAGAACGCGTCGCCGCATCCGGTGGTGTCGACGACGTCCACGGCGTAGGCCGGCACGGCGAAGGCGTCATCCGCGGTGACCACCAGTGCGCCCTCCCGCCCTCTGGTGACGGCGACACAACGCACGCCGGCGGCCAGCAGTTTCCGCGCGCCCGTTTCCAGGTCGGCTTCACCGGTGAACCCAAGAACCTGCTCGTCGTTGGGCAGCAGGTAGTCGGTGTGCGGAAAGGCCTCGCTGATCCAGGACAGCAAGCCCGGGTCGCCGGCGGCGAGGATGTCGATGGAAGTACTGCACCCGTTGTCCTTGGCGTGCCGCAGCAATGTTGCGGCCGCGGCCCCGCCCAGGAACTCGGGACCACCGAGATGCACATGGGTTCCGCCGGCGACCTCGTCGAGGTCGACCGCGTCGAGGCTGAAGGCGGCGTTGGCTCCGACGCAGTGCCATGCGGGGCGATCGCCGTTGGGCCGCACCGGAATCACCGACGCCGAGGTTTGGCTCCCCACGATCTGCACCAAACCGCTGACATCCACACCGTTGGACCCGAGCAACGACAACAGGATGTCGCCGAGCGGGTCGGCCCCGACGGCTCCATAGGAGCGGACGTGGGCCCCGAGGCGGCTCAGCACGACGGCGGTACCGCCCGCAGTGCCGGCCGGGGACACTTTGATCGTCTCGACCAGCTGACCGTCGGACCCCGCCGGAATCGAGGCGACCCCGACGATGTGCGTGTCGAGGACGTGGACGCCGACGACGGCGATGTCGGGCTGAGTCACCATGTGGTTCCATTCACTCTGGGCGGCCGGAATTCACCGCAGCCAAATGGTCGTTGACGAGTGCACCACAGTCAGAAGGGGTTCTGCCAATGAGTGAACGCGTCGCCATCATCACCGGCGCCTCGCAGGGGATCGGTGACGCACTCGTCACCGGTTACCGCGAACGCGGCTACGCCGTGGTGGCCAACTCACGCCGCATCAGTGAGACCAGCGATCCGCTGGTGCTCGCCGTACCGGGCGACGTGGCGCAGCCCGGGGTCGGCGGGCGCATCGTCACGACGGCGCTGGAGCGTTTCGGCCGGGTCGACACCGTGGTCAACAATGCCGGGATCTTCGTCCCGAAGCCGTTCACCGAGTACACCGACGCAGACTACGATGCGGTCACTGGGGTGAATCTGCGTGGCTTCTTTGAAGTTTCGCGCGCCGCTATCGCCGCTATGCTGTCCCGCGAGGGCGGCGGGCACGTCGTCAACATATCCACCAGTCTTGTCGACCACCCGAACTCCCAGGTTCCGTCGGCGTTGGCGTCCCTGACCAAGGGCGGACTCAACGCTGCGACCAAAGCGTTGGCGGTCGAATACGCGGACCGCGGCATCCGCGTCAACGCGGTCGCGCTGGGCAACATTCGCACACCGATGCATGACCCGTCGACGCACGACTTCCTAGCCCGGATGCATCCACTCGGACGACTCGGCGAGATCGGTGAGGTCGTCGACGCGGTGCTCTACTTGGAGGGCAACTCGTTCGTCACCGGGGAGATCCTGCACGTGGATGGAGGTCAAAGTGCCGGACACTGACGCAGCACAGGTGGTCCGTGCGGTGATGGACCGCTGGAAGGCCAACATCGACGCCCACGAACCGCAGCGGGTTGCCGAGCTGTTCACCGATGATGCCATCTTTCAGGGTCTGCGGCCGTACAGCGTTGGGCCGCAAGGCGTTGCTGCGTACTACGACTCGCAAGCGCTCGGCATGACGGTGTCCTACGACATCCTGGAAACCCGCCCGAGGGCCGGCGGCGTGCTCGCATACCTGCACGCCGACTTCTCCTTCCCCGATCGACCGACGATCAGCGTGCGCATCGGCGTACTGATCACCGAGGGCGACGGCGGCGCAAAGATCGCGTACTACCAGGCTTCGCGAATCGAATAACCACTACTCGGACAACGACGGGTCGCCGTCCAGCACGAAGCCTTGCTTGCGCTGCAGGCGCTTGGCCACCGCCAGCGCGACACGGACGTCCGAGGGCGGTTTGTCGTTGTCTAGCGTTCCCTTGGTGATTGCCAGCGCGATCATGATGTCGGCGTAGGTGATGAACAACCCTGTCCAGAACGCCCACCGCATCTGTGGATCCGGCTGCGACGCAAAGAACATGATCAGGAAGATCGGCCCCACGATGCCGAAGATGAATATCGAGAGTTGAATTCCCAGGTACCGCTTGAACGTAGACACCGCTGCTCCTCAGTTCTCGCGCGCTCGTCGCGCCCGGGCACGTCGCTTTCCCTCATGCATCGCGGCCACCCGAGCGACCGGAATCGCGCGGCCTTGCTCAATCAGATCATGCGGCAGGCGTTGCGGCCCGGGCATCGACTCGGCCCAGGGGTCGCGGCTGCCGAGGGCGTCGATCGCCGAGTGCACGGTGAAGTCGGCGGGGCTCACCCGGTCCAGGTCGGACCAGTCCAACGGGAACGACACCGGAGTGCCGGAGCGCAATCGCGGGCTGTAGGCGGCGGCCACGGTGGCACCCCCCGCACGTGTCGCGTCGACGAATACCTTCCCCGCACGATCCTCGACGATAAACGCCGTCGTCGCCAACGCGGGGTCGAGCGCTTCGGCGCGAGCGGCGAGGGCCCGGGTCGCGGCCGCGACATCATCCACCGGCGCATGGTCATCGATCGGTACGAATACGTGAATACCTTTGGCGCCGCTGGTCTTAACCGCGCCATCCAAGCCGCAGTCCCGCAGCGCCCGGCGCACCAGATGCGCCACCTTAATCACTGCGGAAAAGCCGTTCTCGGCCGGCGGGTCGAGGTCGAGCACGAGGTGGGTGGGCCGATAGATGTTGTCCGCCAACCCCAACGCGGGGTGGTATTCGACGGCTCGCTGATTGGCGAGCCACAGCAGCGTCCGGCGGTCGTCACACACCGGGTAATGCACTTCGCGATGGGACGCCTCCGCCCAGATGACCACCGTTCGTACCCAGTCTGGGGTGTACTTAGGTGCGTTCTTCTGCATGAAGGGCGCGCGCCCGCGCAGCACCCGCAGCACGGTCAGCGGACGGTCAGCCAGTGCGGGCAGCATCCTGTCGGCCACCGCGTCCAGGTAGTCGATCAGGTCGCGCTTGGTGGCGCCGGCCTCGGGACTCAGCGGCTGGTCCAGGTTGGTCAGCTCTACTCCCGCCCGCTGCTCACCGGCGCCCATATGTAAAGCCTATGCGCACCGAACTGACAGCTTCGAACCACGCCGCAAGGACTATCGTGGTGTCTACATGCAGTCAGTTCGAAGGCAGGTGTGCGCCGTGAAGTTGTTGATGGCCGCAGTGTTGGCTGCGGCCGCGCTGACTATTGCCGGCCCGCCAGTCGCGCAAGCCGATCCGGTCGCTCCCGGCCCGCCCTGCCTGGACGCCGGCTGTCACGTGCCGCCTCCCCAAGCGGCACCCCCGCCAATCCGCGGAGTCCTGGGATGTGTCCGCGGGGCCTGCATCCCGAAGCCGCTCCCACCCCGAACGCGGCACTAGCCTCGCGAAGTGCTGACGCTTACCCGTTAACCTTGCGCGCTATGGGTGTCTTGGACGGACGGGTTGCACTGATCACCGGAGGGGCTCGCGGGCAGGGCCGGGCGCATGCATTGGCGCTGGCGGCCGAAGGCGCCGACATCGTCGCCGCCGACGCACCGGCACCGATGACCGGCCTGACCTATCCCCTCGGCACCGAGGACGACCTGCGCGAGACGGCCAAGTTAGTCGAAGAGCTGGGCCGGCGGTGCCTGCCGGTGGCCGTCGATGTGCGTGACTCGGCGCAGGTCAACGCCGTCGTCGAGCAGACCGTCAAAGACATGGGCAGCCTGGACATCGTGGTGGCCAACGCCGGCGTGGTCAGCACCGGACCGCTGGATCAGGTCAGCGATGAAATCTGGCGGCAACTGGTCGACACCAATCTGACCGGTGTCTTTCATACGCTGCGGGCCGTCATCCCGGTGATGCGGCGACAGCGGTTCGGCCGGGTCGTGGTGACCTCATCCATGGGCGGTCGGATGGGCATCCCTGAGCTCGCGGCCTACAACGCCACCAAGTGGGGCGTGATCGGATTGGCCAAGTCGGTCGCACTCGAGGTCGCCAAAGAGGGCGTCACCGTCAATGTCGTCTGCCCGACCACGACGCAGACACCGATGGTGCAACCCACGGGCGGTGACGACATCCCCGACGACTTGGTGCGGCGGATGATGAAGGCCAACCCGATCCCGCAACCGTGGCTGCAACCCGAGGACGTCAGCCGCGGCGTGGTCTACCTGGTCACCGACCCCGGGGTGGTGACCGGCAGCGTGTTGGAAATTGGTCTGGGCGGTAGCGCGCGGATCAACTGATGCCCTGTTCGATCGACAATGGAAGGCTCACGGCATGCCGGATCTAGCAGACCCACGCTTCCTCGACGAGCGCCTCGCCCATTGGGCCGCCACCAAGCCCGACGAGGAAGCCATCGACTACCTCGACCGCAACTGGACCTGGGCGCAGTGGAATGACCGGGTGCGCCGGTTGGCCGGCGCCCTCACCGAGCTCGGCGTACGGCGTGGGGATGTGGTGGCGTTTCTGGACAAGAACCATCCGGCCTGCGTCGAGCTGACGCTCGCCGCCGCGTCGCTGGGCGCGGCGAACGCCATCATCAATTTCCGGTTGGCGGCGGACGAACTCGACTATGTGCTCAACGATTCCGGCGCCAAGGTGTTGATCGTCGGATCCGAGCTGAAGCCGAACGTGGAGAAGGTGCGCGGGGCGCTCACCAACGTCGAGCACGTGTTCGAGGTCACCCCCGACGGAGCCGAGGGCGACCAGTACGAGGCGCTGCTGGCCGGGGCGAAACCGGTCGATCGTTCCCCGGATGTCGAACCGGACGACGTGTGCATCATCATGTACTCCTCCGGCACCACGGGGCGCCCGAAGGGCGTCGAGTTGACGCAGGCGAACATGATCGCGCACACGCTCAACGCACACGAGGGCTTCGATTTCGACCCCGGCGACAAGAGCATGGTGTCCATGCCGCTGTTCCACGTGGGCGGTTCGTCGTACGTGCAGTTCGGGATTCACGACGGGGTCCCGAGCGTGATGACCCGCGACGTCGACGGCATGACGTTGGCCGGGGCAATCCTGAAGGGCGCCAACCGGACGTTCCTGGTTCCGGCTGTGCTGGCCAAAGTGCTCGAGTCGGGTGAGGACGCCGTGAAACTATTCGGCGCGCTGAAGACGTATTCGTATGGCGCGTCGCCAATGCCACTGCCGCTGCTGCGCGCGGCGCTGAAAGCGTGGCCGAACACCGACTTCATCCAGGCCTACGGCCTGACCGAATTGTGCGGTGTGATCAGCCACCTGTTGCCGGAGGCGCATCGGGCGCAGGATCACCCGGAGCGGTTAAGCAGCGCGGGGACGCTGGTGCCCAACGCCGAGGTGCGAGTCGTCGACCCCTACACCTTGAAAGACGTGCCGACCGGTGAGCAGGGTGAATTGTGGTTCCGCTCACCGCAATTGATGAAGGGCTACCACAACAAGCCGGAGGCAACGGCCGAAGCCATCACCGAGGACGGGTGGTTCCGCACCGGCGATATCGGTCGCGTCGACGAAGACGGATACATCTTCGTGGAGGACCGGCTCAAGGACATGATCATCTCGGGCGGGGAGAACATCTACTCGATCGAGGTGGAGCGGGTCCTGGCCGAACATCCGGCGGTGATGGAGGTCGCCGTCATCGGGGTGCCGGACGAGAAGTGGGGTGAGGTCGTCAAAGCCGTTGTCGCGCTTGAGGGTGAGGTCACCGAGCAGGAGCTGATCGCGTTCACCCGGGAGCGACTGGCCGCCTACAAATGCCCCAAGACCATCGACATTGCTGACGCGCTGCCCCGCAACCCGACCGGCAAGATCCTCAAAAAGGATCTGCGCAAGCCGTATTGGGACGGCCGAGACCGCGCGACTGTGTGACTCTGCGGCCCGTCAACGGACGACGACGGGCGGTAAGGATCCACCGTCGTCGAGGATGCTTGGTTCCGGAATCGCGACGGCGACGACCAGTAACGCGACCCGGATGCATCAATCGCCTTTCGCCGAGTCCCCGGCACATCATGACAAGTCGGCGGCTGCTCGCTATCCGCCGTGCCCGCTGAGGGCGGGCGTCGCTTCAGCATCGGCGGCAGTTGACGTTTCGTAGGCGTCGATGTCGAACCGCTTGGTCTGCTTGCGGAATCGGAACGTGAAGTCCGGCCACAAGGTGGTGTTGTTGCCTTGAGCGTCCAGGTACCAACTGCCGCACCCACCAGTCATCCACACCGATCCGGCTAGCTTGCGCTGCAGCATGTCGTTGTAGTCATCGAGCACGTCCCGGCGCACCTCGATTCGGCTGATGCCACGGCGGGTCATGGTGTTGATGGCGTCGACAACGTAATTGAGTTGGGACTCGATCATGTAGACCATCGATGTGTGCCCTAAGCCGGTGTTCGGCCCAATCAGCACAAAAAGGTTAGGAAAGCCCGCGATCGTCGAACCCTTGTAGGCGCGCATGCCACCGTCCGCGAAGGTCTGGCTCAAACTCCGCCCGTCGCTACCGCAGATGGTGTCGAACATCGGTGAATCGGTGACCTGGAAACCCGTTGCGACGACCAGCGCGTCGACTTCGCGCCTAGTGCCGTCCTTCGTGATGATTGCGTTTCCGTCGATTTTGTCGATGCCGTCGGTGACCAGTTCGACGTGGTCACTGTCCAGGGCGCGGTACCAGTCGTTGGCGATCAGCATCCGCTTACATCCGATGCGGAAGTTCGGTGTGACTTTGCGCCGCAACTCTGGGTCCTTGATTTCAAAGCGAATCTTGGCGCGCGAAATCAACTCGAAGGGCTTCATCATCCTTGGGTACTTGGCCAACCCTACGACTTGGGTCTCGCGTGCCGCATAGATGCCGGCCCGGGCCAGCCGCAGCAATCCCGGGAACTTCCGGAACGCCCATTGTTCCGGTCGTGAGAAGGGACGGTCGAATCTGGGCAGGAGCCACGGCGCCGTGCGTTGATAGACGTCGATGTGCTCGACCTTGTCGACGATGGCCGGGACTATCTGGATCCCCGAGGCTCCGGTGCCGATCACCGCGACGCGCTTTCCGGTCAGATCAGCATCGTGGTTCCACTGTGCTGAGTGGAACAGCGTCCCGGCGAAGTCATCGATACCGGGAATGTCGGGCAGCTTAGGCTCGGCCAGGGCGCCGAATGCGCCGATCAATACCTCAGCGGTCATTGATCCTCGAGTGGTCGACAGTTCCCACTGCCTGTCCTCTTCCGACCAGACCGCTCTTTTGACGTGGCAGTTGAAGACGTGGCGATCCAGCACGCCCGCGTCCTTGGCGACCCCGCGGATGTACTCCTGGATCTCCGGCTGACTCGAGAACGATCGCGTCCAATTCGGGTTCAGAGCAAACGAATACGAGTACAAATGGGACGGCACGTCACACGCCGCGCCGGGATAGGTGTTGTCGCGCCAGGTACCGCCGACATCGTCACCGCGCTCCAGCACGATGAAGTCCTGGTGACCGGCCTCGCTGAGTTTTACAGCCGCGCCCAGTCCGGAGAACCCGCTGCCCACGATGGCGATCCGGGTATGGCTGGGCAGATCTGAGCGTGCCGCTTGCGTGCTGGAATTCGTCGTCACTGTAACCCTCCCGAAGGCCGTCCGACCGTACCTGACTTTCCGTAGGTACCCACCGGGAGACTCGGTTAAAAGGGCCTCACAGCAAACCCAACAAATTGGCGTCGACTAGCGCACCACACCGCGTAGCGTCACCAGTCCGAGTTCCTTGTGGGTGAGGAACCCCGGTGGTGCATCGCAGACGGCCGGGATGGTGTTGACCGGGCCCATTGCTGTCCAGGTGTATCCGGGATTTCCGTGATCACCGTTTTCATCGGCGGCGCCGCGCAGAATCAGTTCGGTGGACACATCGCCCTGCACCACCAGGCGGTAGTGGTAGTAGCCGTCCCAGTCCGGTCTGGGGTCAATCGCGTCGTGCTCGGTGAACGAGTACATCTCATGCAGGGTGACGAAGGGCCTGCCGTCTACCCAGGCCGACCACTCGTGCTGCTGGGATGCCACGGTGCCCTTCTTGATGACCCCCTTCAATCCGGGCATATCCATGTCTTCGGTTCCCTCGTAAGGAATGTCGCGCGTGGCCAGTCCGACTTTTGTTTCCGTCGTGAACTTTTCGACGGTCTTGCCCACGCCGTCCACCACCATGGACAGCGACTGCGCGAACAGGGACCACGCGGCTCCGAACAGGTTCCCCGCTTCAAACTCAGCCGGTTCCTTTCCGAATCCCATTTCGTCGAGGTACTTGAGCGTGTCCTTGTTGAAGTTCACCACTTCGTAGATGTCAATACGGTCGATCCGGCTCGCGATCCGGCACAGCGTCAGCACCAGCAGGTCCGCCGCAAAGCCGGGATGAATCCCGCCGCCATGGAACGATGTGCCACCCTCCCGGCATGCTTCCTCGATCTTGTCGATGTCCGCGGCGTTCGTTTCGGTTCGGTACCACCAGGCACCACCGGAGGCGACGACGTTCTTCCCTCCCCGCAGCAGACGGCAGATCTCGTCAATGTCGGACCAGAGCGGTGCATAGAACACACAGTCCGCATCCAGTGCTTCCAGAGCTGCCTTGTCGGTTGTTGCGAGCACACCGAACGGGGCCACCCCGACAAGTTCGCCGGCGTCTTTACCGACCTTCTCGGGGCGACTACACAGCACGCCGACGACCTCGTAGACGGGGTTGTCGGCGAAATGGCGCAGCGCGAGCGTTCCGACATTGCCGATGCCCCACTGGATTACGCGATACTTCTCCTTTGTGGTCTGCGTCATGGCTACTCCTTCCACACGAGGCCGCGAAGAGCCTCCGCGGGTGGAATCTCGTCGACGGCGATCAATCCCGCGGGCGCACGACACACCCAGTCGATGACATTCATTGCGCGGGCGGCCGTGGAAATGCAGCCGGCGTCTGTCGTGTCGAAGAGCGGATGCGAGACGTGGGTGTTGATCTCTATTCGAGGTTCGCCCTCGGTGACGACTCGGTGGACCCCGGGTTGGCCGTCCGGCGGGTAGGGCCAATCGGGCGCCGCGGCGTTGGTGAGTCTGGTGATGTGTTCGAGGGTGATTACTGGCTGCCCGTCGACGATGCCCTCGGCGGCGAACCGGACTGCGGCCATTCCGCCCGGCTCCACTTTGGTCATGATGCAGTCGATTGGTTCTGGCGTGTACCAGCGTTCATCGCGTTGCCGCACCTCGTCGAGTGTGATCCCGAGATGGTCTGCCAGATTCCGTATTGCGCCACCGAACATGGACACCACAACCCCGGGCAGGAAGAGCATGGGCAGGTCATCATCCGGTTTGAGACCGAAGCCCATTGACTTGCCGGTGAACTCGTAGTCATCGTAGTTTGCGTAGTCGAATATCTCCTGGACGGTGATCGAGGAAATTCGAGTCGTAAGGCTGCACGCCGAGTAGACCAGGGTGTCCCCGGAGAACCCCGGGTCGATACCGTTGACATACAGCGACGTGTTACCCGCTTCGCACGCCCGCTGCAACGGTTCTCGCAGCCACTCATCGGCATGTCGTGGATTGGCAAGCCAAACCAGCGATGTGCCAACCACATTGGTGCCAGCGGCGAGGAATCTGGTGATTTGATCGATCACCTCCATCGGCCGCGTCTCGCCCAGTGCCGTATAAACCACGCAGTCGGCGTCGAGGGCAACGAGTGCGTCGAGGTCGTCGGTGGCCGTGATGCCACTCGGCTCGGTCAACCCGCACAACTCAGCAGCATCCTTGCCGACCTTTGCCGGACCGGAGGCGTGAACTCCGACCAATTCAAAGTCTGGACGTCCGATGATGGCCCGCAACGAATGTCGTCCCACGTTGCCGGTGGAGAACTGGATCACCCGGCGCATCAGCAGCCTCCTCAGTAGTCCGGTATCGGCAAAGGCGAGTTGTTCGAGTCGATTCCGCCGTCCACGTGGAAGATCGCATTGGTGGCGTAGCAGTCAGCCGTGCTCAGGTACACGCAGAGGCGGCCTAGGTCCTCGACATTGCCGAGGCGATGCAGCGGGGTGGCCTCCTGCATCTTCTCCAGCGACCCGGGCATCAGATCCAGGCTGGACTGTAAACCGTCGGTGGCGAACGAACCGAGCGCGATGGCGTTGACCCGGATTTTCGGGGCAAGTTCCTGAGCCATCGCGCGGGTCAGTGCTTCCAGGGCACCCTTGGCTGTGCAGTACGCGGCCAGCGCGCGGATGCCGAAACGCGCTGAACCCGAGGAGATGTTGACGATGTTGCCCCGGCCGGCCTCGATCATGTGCGGGGCGACGAGTTGGCTCATGATGAAGGTAGACGTGACGCACCAGTCAAAGGCGAGTTGGAAATCTTCGTCTGTGATATCGAGAAACCTCGCGTACGTGGCCCCGCCGACGTTGTTGATCAGGATATCGACCCGACCGAATTGTTCGATGGCCGTCGAGACCACTCGCTCGCTATCCGGCCGGCTCATCGCGTCCGCGACCAGCGCCAGCCCCTTGCCGCCGGCCGCCTCGATGCCGTCGATGGTGGCCACGATGTCCGACTCTGTCCGCGCGGTGCCCACAACAGTCGCACCGGCTTCGGCGAGCACCCTCGCGATTCCCTGGCCCACACCCTTGCCGGCCCCGGTGACTATGGCCACCTGCCCCGTCAAATTGAACTGCTCCAATGCCATAGGGGCTCCTCCCAGTGGAACGGCGGCACGAGGCGATACCGTGATCATCTAACGACGCAAATTGACTTAAGTCAACGATTGAACTACGCCTCGCCCTGGTGTCTTACTGGCCCGAGTAGGGCTATCGCGATACTGTGTGCAGTCATGTTTGCGACGCAGACAGAACGGACAGCAAAAGCGGCATAATGACATCGAGCAATAAGCTTTCGGCACGCGAAACCAAGCGCCTGCAGACGCGGGAGCGGCTGATGGGAGCGGCTGTCGCCGAATTCAAGCGGTCCGGGATGGCCGATGCGGACGTTGGCGCCATCGTGGCCGCCGCCGGGGTTGCCCACGGCACGTTTTTCTTTCACTTTCCCACCAAAGAACATGTGTTGCTCGAGTTGGAGCACCGCGAAGAACAGCGGATGGCCAACCAGTTCGCCAAATTCCTGGAAACCGGGCCAGAACTCGCCGACGCGCTCCACGAAGCGGTCCGGTTGGTATCCGGCCTGGAACGTCGGCTCGGCGAAGAATTGTTCAAAGACTTTTTAGCGCTGCACTTTTCGCAGACCCGTCCGCCCGTCGAAGACGGTCGGGACCATCCGATCATCGTCGGGGTGGCCCGTGAGATTGAGCAGGCGCAGCAACGTGGCGACGTCGATCCCGACGTCATCCCGATGAATAGCGCGGTGTTCTTTTTGCTCGGGTTATACGCACTTCTCACAACGACGAACACGTGGCTGACCCGTGACGCCATCCTCGACGATTACGTGACCCGAACGCTGCGCAGCCTCCAACCACGGTAGCCTCGACTGTTGACCCCAGTCAGTTTCTCGACTAGAAAAAGCTGGGGCAAGGGAGGCGAAATTGAATCTGCCCACTTTGAACTTCCGCCGCTCGAACATGGGCGTTCCATCGACCGATAACGCCCGTGAAGGGCTTACCTTCGACGAGCACATGGAGGAGTCGCGGCTCGCCCAGCGGCAGGCCGACAAGTGGTTGATCTCGGGGTCCCTGCTGATCGGGACGGCTGCGCTGGGCATCTTCGGCCTACCCCTGTTCCTTCGTGGAGTCTGGCTGCTACGCCGTGCGCAGCGGACCGGCCTGTCCGTGCGGCCGATGCTCGTCACGCTGCTTGGCTATCTGGTCATCATCGATGCCGCGATCAATACGGTGGGCTGGGCGCTGGACATGGTCGGCAACCACACCCTGCTTGGCAGAGTGCTTTTGGTGGGCTGGGGCAACATGTTCGATGCCGGTTACTTCTGGCACTTCAATGAATTGTGGATCGGTGGTGCGGCCGGCCCCGGTGAGAAGGGCTGGGAGATCGGCTTGATCTTCACCGTGTTCACCATGCGGATTGCGGCCGGGATCGGCTTCTTGCAGATGAAGCGATGGGGACACCAGTGGATGGTGATCACCTGCTGGATGGGCGTGGTGATCTGGATCGGCTACGTGTTCAACATGACCATGTACGCGGATGTGCGGTTCTCCGGCGTCATCCTTCCGGTCGTCGGCTGGTGGCTGTACGACATCTTCTACATCACCCCATTCCTCGCGATCCCCTATCTGCACACGGTCAATCGCGAGATCTTCTCTGACTGACTCCTGTCATAAACCTTCAGTTGGGCACTTGAGCTGTCTTTTCGCCCTACACAAGCCTTTCGACGGCAGCGGGTCCGCTCGTTTCTGTTGACTTCAGTCAGCAAAAGGACTACAACAGAGCGCAGGATGACTGCCCAAGTCAGAACGTCTCTGCGCGAAGCGCAGCGGTTGCAAACGCGTCAGCGGTTGCTCGGCGCAGCGCTGGCCGAGTTCCAGCGGGCAGGAATGGCGGCCGCCGAGGTGAGTGCGATCATCAGCGCCGCGGGAGTCGCGCACGGCACGTTCTTTTTCCACTTCCCCACCAAAGAGCATGTCCTGCTCGAGCTGGAGAGCCGAGAAGAAGCGCGCATGGCGGCGGACCTGGCGCGCTTTGTCGCCACACCACATGACCTGGCAGCCGTTCTGACCAAGGTGGCGCGACTGGTCGTCGATCTCGAACAGCGGCTCGGCGGTCCACTATTCAGAGACTTCTTGGGAATCCACTTTTCCCCCACCCGGCCCAAGCGCGATGAGGAGTGGACCGATCACCCGCTAATTGTGCTGCTGGTCAGTGAAATTCAGGAAGCACGCGATCTCGGTGCAGTGCACGCTGATGTCAACCCGTTCTACAGCGCCGTCCTATTTCTGCTGGGCGTCTACGGTGCACTGAGCACGACGCCTGCCGGTTCCGCGCGCGACACGATGCTGCGGGAGCTCATCGCCACTGCCGTCCGGAGCCTGGAGCCTCGATGAACCCGGAAACGCGATAAGGAGATTGGCGCATGGATATGGTTTGGGAGCTCTTGCGATACGTCGCCGCTTGGGGCGGTACCGCTTTGATCATCTGGTTCTGGTACTGGATGTTCTCCAACATCGGAACGTTCTGAGCACGTGGGCGAAGCGGCCGACACGTCGGCAATGTCGATAGAGCGCAGTTGCGCCTTGACGGCGGTGGCGCTCAGCGACCGGCGCCGCGAAGGCGCCCGGTTGATGACCGGTGCCCAACGCAGCTTCGGCTTGAGCGGCGGCTTGGACATCGTGCTCGTCCCCTACCCGTCGTTCGCCCGCGACTGGACCCGACGGACGCTGACGTGCGGGGTTGCCCTGCAATGCTCGCCGTCCAAAGATCGCCTCGCGACTTACCGGTTGACCGATCTCTCTGCCCGAGAACACCGCGCCCTGGTGATCGTCGAGGCCAGTGTCGCCTTGGGCTGGATCGCCGCCAAATGGCCAGGGTTGATGCCCGAGTTACGCAGGGTGCTGCCTGACATCGAGGTCGGCGACCCGGACCTCGACGCGGCAGCGATGTTCGACCGGGCAATCGAAACGGCGCGTGCCGGGCGGTCGCTTCCCGAGTATCCCCTGCTCGGCACGTTACCGCGCACCTACTCGAGTGCTCGTGGGTTGGCAAGCGCGATCAAGAGGTTCGGCCGCATGCCGTGGACCACTACGCAGAAACGTCATCCCCGCGCCCACTCCGTTCCGGTGGGCGGAGACGGTGGTGTGCGCAATCCCAACCTGCCGCCGCCGAGTCGACCCGAGGACAACGACCTAGACATCAGTCCCGAACGCCGGCAAGGCATTCCTTATCCCGAGTGGAATGCCTGGACCAAAAACTTCCTGAAGGACCACGTCGCGGTTCTCGAACTTCCGCCCGGGCCGCGCGCCGGTCAGCCGCAACCGCTCTCGGCGAATCTACGCAAATGGTTCGAGGAGCACACGCACCGCGCGATGACCAATGGGCTCGAAGACGGATCCGACCTCGACGTCGACCAATATGTCCGCCACTACATCGACACAGTGACCAGCCAGACGAGCGAACCCAGAATCTTTCGGGAACTGCTGCCGAGCGGCCGGGACGTCACCACCGCGTTGTTACTCGATGGAAGTTCGTCATTGGGCGTGCACGGCGGCCGTATCTTCCGATTGGAGCTGGAATGCGCCGACGCGCTGTCGCGTGCGATGACACTCGCACGCGAACGTCACGGCATCTTCGTGTTCACCGGAAACACCAGGCATCGCGTCGAAGTTCGTTGTCTCAAGGACTTTCGCGACAGCCGCTACGTGACGCCGAGCAGCCTGGGCCTGATGACCGGCGGGTACACCAGGCTTGGTGCACCGATTCGCCACTTGACGTCTCGCTTGCTGGCACAGCCCTCGGAGCGCCGTCTGCTCATCGTGATCGGCGACGGACTGATGTCGGACGAAGGTTATGAAGGCCGCTACGCATGGGCCGACGTGGCGCACGCCGTCGAGGAAGCCAACGACGCCGGTGTCTCCGTGTACTACGTCGGTGTCGGACCCACCCGCGTCGACCCGCTGCCCGAGGTATTCGGGCCGCGCCGGTCCAGACGAATCAAAAGCGTCGAGGAACTGCCGCGCGTCCTTGCCCACGTCCACCGGGAGTTGGTTGCCGCATGACTGACACATATATTGCCAATGGCAACGAAGTCGAATTGTTCGAACAGGCGTACCGCGAACGCATTCCGGTAATGCTGACCGGCCCCACCGGGTGCGGCAAGACCCGCTTCGTCGAACACATGGGCGCTCTGCTGGGACAGCCCGTCATCACCATCAGCTGTCACGACGATCTCACCAGTTCCGATCTCGTCGGCCGGTTCATGGTCACCGGCGGTGACGTGGTGTGGACGGACGGTCCGTTGACGAGAGCAGTCAAGGCAGGGGCAATCTGCTATCTCGACGAGGTGGTGGAGGCCCGGCACGATTCGTTGGCCATTCTGCATTCGCTGACCGATCATCGCCGTGCTCTCTACCTCGATCGCGCGGACGAGGTTGTCCGAGCGCCGGATTCGTTCATGCTGGTCTGCTCCTACAATCCCGCCTATCGCAGCTCGCTGAAGGAGCTGAAGCCGTCGTTCCGTCAGCGATTCGCCACGCTCCCGATGAAATACCTACCGCCCGAGCAAGAGGCCGAGGTGATCGTCGCGGAGGCGGGGGTGGAGGTCGCGACGGCCAGGCGTCTTGTGCACTGCGCCAATGCCATTCGTAACGCCGACGACGTCTTCCACTTCGAGCCGCCGTCCACCAGAGTGCTGGTCACGGCGGCGAAACTGATCGCGGCCGGCGCTTCCGAAATGACCGCGGCCGAGGCCTGCATACTCGCGCCGCTCAGCACCGACGGCGCGATCAACGACGGTTTGCGTGAAGTCGCGGCGGCAACATTGCTCGCGAGCAACTCCTAGGACAACGAGGGAAAGGCAGCAGCGAAATGGTGGACCAGCAAGAGCGCAAGCGCAAGAAGGCACTCATCGTCTTCCAGATCTTCATCTACGGCTACCTGCTGATCATGTTCGGCATCCAGCTCTACATGTCCTTTGCCCGGGGCTGGTGGGATCTGTGAGTCTTTCTGTCGCTCCGCAAGATTCGGTCAGCCTCAGCGAGCACGAGGACGAGTCACGAAGCGCGCAGCGACGGGCTGACAAATGGATGATCGTCGGGGCCGGCCTGATGGGCTGCTGGGCCCCCGGCCTGATCGGCTTCCCCATCTTCATGCGCGGCGTCTGGCTGCAGCGCCAGGCGCTGCGCGCGGGCCTGTCGGTGCGCCCGATGATCGTCACGCTGATCGGCTACCTCGTGCTGATCGACGGAATGCTCAACAGCCTCGGCTGGGCGTTGGATCTGGTCGCCAACCACACCCTGATCAACCGGGTGCTGATGATTGGTTGGGGCAACATGTTCGATGCCGGGTACTTCTGGCATTACAACGAGTTGTGGGTCGGTGGCGCAGCGGGGCCCGGCGAGAAAGCATATGTGGCCGGTCTGATCCTCACCGTGTTCTCGATGCGGGTCGCCGCAGCGATCGGCTTTCTGCAGATGAAGCGTTGGGGGCATCAATGGATGATTGTCACCTGCTGGATGGGCACAGTCATCTGGTGCGCCTACGTGTTCAACATGACGATGTACGCCGACGTGCGCTATGCCGGGGTGGTTTTCCCGGTGATCGGTTGGTGGCTCTACGACATCTTCTACATCACGCCGTTCCTCGCGATCCCTTACCTGCACACCGTCAACCGTGAAATCTTCTCCGACTGAGGCTGCCAAAGGAGCACTTCCATGACCACTACCCCATCACCCACAGCTGAAAACGAAGCGGCAGAAGACCTTCCACCGGGAACGACGCCCTATTACGCGCGCATGCATAAGTGGATCAAGCGTGCGGTACTCGTGTGCCTGGTGGCGCTGGTCATCGAGGGCGCGTTCACGCTGCCGTTCATGGCGGTCTATTACGGTTATCCGACGTTGAGCCTCACTGAAATCTGCAGTGAGCTACTCAAAGTCCGTTACTCCGATGACAATCTGGAATGCAAATACCCCTACCCGCCATTGGGTCCGCCAGAAGGCGCCGAAGGCAAGGACACCGCCAAAGACGTCTGGGGCATTCAGCCGACACCGAAATACCACCGACTCGGGTTCCGTGAACTGGTCCGCATCCATGAGGAAAGGCTCGCCCGCCAAGCCGCGCAACAGCAGGCCGGCGCGAAGCCGTGACGGGGAAGCTGCGCGTCGTCCAATGGACGACGGGCAACGTGGGCAAGAAATCCGTCCACGCGATCACCGCCAATTCACTGCTCGAGCTCGTCGGCTGCTACGCGTGGTCGCCCGAGAAGGTCGGCCGTGACGTCGGGGAGCTGTGTGGCATGGCGCCCCTCGGAATCCATGCCACCGACGATGTCGATGCGCTACTCGGGCTGCAACCCGACTGCGTCGTCTACAACCCGATGTTCGCCGATGTTGATGAGGTGGCTCGCATTCTGCGAGCGGGAATCAACGTGGTGACCACCTCAGAATTCATCACCGGACACCAACTGGGCTCCGCCCGGGACCGCATCAGCGACGCGTGTGCGCACGGCGACGCGACCATCTTCGGCAGCGGCATCAACCCGGGGTTCATTCAACTGCTGGCGGTCGTCACGGCCGGCCTCTCCGATCGAGTCGATCGGATAGCAATCGTCGAATCCTTCGACACCAGCATCTACAACTCGCCGGCAACGGAGATACCGATGGGTTTCGGGTACCCGATCGATCAGCCGGATCTGCCCGCCATCACCGAAAAGGGATCCGGAATTTTTCGCGAAGCGGTGCAGCTGCTCGCCGATGCCCTCGGCGTCCAACTCGACGACATCAATTGCACAGTCGAATTCGCCCAAACCACAGAAGATCTCACGCTACCGGGCGACTGGACAATCAAGAAGGGATGTGTGGCGGGCATCGATGTGCGGTGGAAGGGGATTTTCGACGCCCGCGAGGTGATCGAACTCCGCGCCGTCTGGACCAAGGGCCAGTCCCTGGACCCGGCCTGGTCGACGAACTTCGGTTACACCGTAACGGTCGAGGGGCGCCCCACCATCAAGACAACACTGAATTTCGAGCCGCCACCGGACTTTCACGGCGAATCGATCGAGGACTACATCATGCTCGGGTTGACCATTACCGCAATGCCGCCGATCACGGCGATACCCGCAGTTGTCGCGGCGCCGCCCGGCATCGCCACCTACACCGACCTGCCCTTGCTACTTCCGCGAGGCGTGCTGGCACGCAACTGAAAGGACAGGATTCGATGTCGAAGACCTATCGCGTCATCCAATGGATGACCGGAGATGTCGGGCAGGTGGCGCTCCGGCATTTCGCAGACAGTCCCGTGTTCGAATTGGTTGCCGTCCTAGTGCATACGCCCGAGAAGGTCGGAAAGGACGCAGGGGATATCGTCGGCATCCCACCGACCGGGGTGATTACTACCGACGACATTGACTCGGTGGTCGCAACCGACGCCGACTGCGTGTTCTATACACCGATCATCATGGACGTCGAGACGGCCTGCCGACTGTTGCGGTCCGGCAAGAACGTCGTGACCACCAGTGGATTCTTTCACCCATCCAGGGATTTTCGGGAGGACGCCGCGAAAATCGAAGCCGCCTGCCAGGAGGGCAACACCAGCTTCCACGGCGGCGGTATCCACCCGGGGTACGCCGGTGACCTGCTGCCCCTGACACTGGCCCGCGTCATCAGCCGGGTCGACAAGATCGAGGTTTACGAGGTGGTCAACGTGCTCGCCGACGCGCCTCTGGACCACATCGACTGGCTGGGCTTCGGTAAACCCAAAGATGAATTCCTCTCGTCGCCAACAATTCTGGGCCTGGGCTTGCCGTTCTTTGCGCAATCGATGTACATGCTCGCGGACGGCCTTGGGGTCGAAATCGACGACATCAACCACGAATTGACCGTGGCAACCGCCACCGGCGACATTTCGCACGAGCTTGGTGTGATTCCCAGCGGGACGGTCGCCGCGCAACATCACACCTGGACAGCGTTGGTCGAAGGCCAACCTCTGATCGTATTCCACGCCATCTATCTGACCGGGGGCCCCGACCACATCGATCCGGCGTGGGATTGGGGGAAAACGCGGTACCGCATCGTGATTGACGGCGATCCACCGAGCGCCCTGACCTTGGAAGGCGTCGAGTCCGCTGACGGCAGTATGAGCCACCCCGGCTACAATTGGACCGCGATGGGCGCCGTCAACGCCATCCCCGACGTTTGCGATGCGGCGCCTGGTTGGCTGACCCAGCTGGATCTCGGTTTGGTGCGACCAAGAGGGCTGGTGCGCAAATGACCGCCGCGACCAGCGCGCCCAGCATCTTCGATGCGGGACTCCCGACGCTCGAATACGACGTCAACGAACCGCCACATGCGGTCTGCGACCGAATCCGGGCGGCGCAACAAGTCGCCCCGATCGCCCTCGGCCCGCTTGGCCCCGAAGTGCTTTCGTACGAACTTGCCCGAGGCATTCTTCGCGATACCCGATTCGTCATCCCACCGGGCCTACATCTGGCTGCCCAGGGCGTGACATCAGGTCCACTGTGGGATCGGGTCGTAGGCAGCATAATCTGCGCCGAAGGCGCCGAACACCATCGGCTGCGCAGCCTCGTCTCGCGGGCCTTCACCCCACGCGCGATCGCCCGGCTCGACGACACGATCGAGACGGTGCTCAACGAACTGATCGACGGCGTGGCTGCCGTCGGGCGCTGCGACATCGTCACCGACATCGCCCGGCACTATCCGATCCCGATCATCTGTGCGTTACTCGGTGCGCCACGAGGAGATTGGGGCCAGTTCGAAGGATGGGCCGAAGCGATCTTCAAGATGGTCAACTTCTCGGTCAACCTGGTCGAGGAGATGCCGACCGTCCTTCGCGGTTGGGCCGAACTCGACGCCTACGTCGACGACATGATCGCCGAACGACGGCACCATCTGACCGATGACCTGCTCTCTGCTCTCATCCGCGCCGAGGATGACGGCGACCGCCTCAGTGCCGAGGAATTGCGCATGACGGTGGCTGGACTGCTACTTGCCGGAACCGACACCACCCGCAATCAACTGGCCGCCTCTGTGCAGGTGTTGCTGGATCATCCCGAGCAGTGGGCGGTGCTGCGGGAACGTCCGGAACTCGCCATGTCCGCGGTCGAAGAGAGCATGCGCCACTCGCCTGCGGTCTGTAACACGGTCCGCACCGTAGCTGAGGACGTCGCGTTCGGCGGATACACCTTCCCGGCTGGCGTGTTCTTGTTCGTCAATTCCTTTGCGGCCAATCGTGATCCCGAGATCTACCCAGACCCCGACCGCTTCGACATCACCCGGCAGGGCGCACCCGCGGTGTTGACGTTCGGTGGCGGCGCGCACTACTGCCTGGGCGCGAACCTGGCCAGGAAGGAATTGGCCGAAGGGCTCACGATTCTGGCGCGACGGATACCCGATGCCCGTCGAGCGGCACCGGCACCCTGGAAGCCAATGATGGGCATGAGCGGACCGACCAGCCTGATCGTCGAGTTCGGGCCAGGGCGATGACCGACTCACCTTCGCGGCTGCATCACGTTGTCTTCGCGGTGGGGCGGGACCGTCACGACGAGGTGGGGCGCCTGTTCACCGAGCTTGGCTTCACCTTCAACGAGGTCACCCTGCACGAGTTGGGACTGCGGGTGCTGCTGGACTGGGCGCGGGGTATCGAACTGATCAGTCCCGACCCGGCATCTACCGCTGAGGTCGCCGCCTCGGTGAACGACTTCCTGTCCAGCCACGGGGACGGCGTCTACACGGTGGTGGTGCAGGTTCCCGGCGCGTCCGCGGCCGAAGACATCGCCAAACGCTACGGCTCGATCACCCGATTCCGACAGGGCTTCTCCAGTGACGGCAACTATCTCGAGGAGATCGATCTTTCGGTGTGCGGGCTGCCGCTAACGTTCCTGGCCACCAACCTGCCGTGACCATTCCCGGCGCGCCTGGTTGACATCGTGCCGTCGGGGGTATCTCACCGGCAGCCCTGCGGGCGGGGATGGCTTCGGTGTGAATGAAGTGAGCGGCGATGGTCGGCTGGCTGGACAGGTTGCAGCGACGCAACCGTGGCGTTGGGTTGGTCGTCGCGGTCGTCTATAAATATCTCGATGATCAGGGCGGATACCTGGCCGCGCTGATCACGTACTACGCCTTCGTCTCGCTGTTTCCGCTGCTGTTGCTGCTGACCACCGGCCTCGGAGTGCTGCTGCGGGGCCGGCCGGACCTACAGGCGCAGGTGCTGCAGAGCACGTTGAGCCAATTCCCGGTCATCGGCAGTCAGCTGCACCAGCCGGAAGGCCTCAGCGGCGGAACCGTGGCCGTGGTGGTTGGCATCCTTGGCGCGCTCTACGGCGGCCTGGGTGTGGGGCAGGCGGTGCAGAACGCGATGGATTCGGTGTGGGCGGTGCCCAAGCACGCTCGCCGCGACGCGATCAGGAGCCGCAAACACAGTTTGATGCTGCTCCTGGTGCTCGGCTCGGCCGCCATCGCCACCACTGTCCTGTCGACCGTCGGACACGTGACCGGATCGCTGGGGGTGGCGGGGAAGCTCGGCGTCACGGTCATCACGGTGTGTATGAACGCCGTGATCTGTCTGGTGCTGTTCCGCGTCACTACCGCCCGAGACTTGACCTACCGACAGGTGTTGCCGGGTGCGCTCGCGGGCGCACTGATCTGGCAGGTGCTGCAATGGTTCGGCGCCGGCTACATCGGGCATGTCGTGAAAACGTCGAGCGCCACCAACAGCGTCTTCGCGTTGGTCCTCGGCATGCTGGCATTTTTGTTCCTGATCTCCTCGACATTGGTGCTCTGCGCCGAGATCAACGTTGTCCTGGTGGAGCAGCTGCATCCACGTGCGTTGCTGACGCCGTTCACCGACGATGTCGATCTCACACCGGCGGACCGCAAGACCTACACCCGCAAAGCCAAGGCCGAGCGCGTCAAGGGGTTCCAGCGTGTCAGTGTGAAGTTCAGCGATCTGCACCGCAAGGAGACGCACACACCGTGAGCCGTTAACATGTTGCGGTAATTACGGATTCGGAAGGAACCATGGAGTTTCGGGTATTTGTCGAACCGCAGCAAGGCGCCTCGTACACCGACCAGCTCGCCGTCGCGCAGACCGCCGAACGGCTCGGTTATGCCGCGTTCTTCCGCTCCGATCACTATTTGGCGATGAGCGGTGACGGCCTGCCGGGTCCAACGGATTCGTGGGTCACCTTGGGCGCGATCGCGCGCGAGACGTCCCAGATACGCCTGGGCACACTGGTGACTTCGGCGACGTTCCGCTATCCCGGCCCGCTCGCGGTCGCGGTGGCGCAGGTCGACGAAATGAGCGGCGGGCGAGTTGAATTCGGCTTGGGCAGCGGCTGGTTCGAAGCCGAGCATCAGGCTTACGGGATTCCGTTTCCGTCGGTGCGGGAGCGGTTCGACCGGCTCACCGAGCAGCTGGCCATCGTCACGGGACTGTGGACGACGCCACCGGGTGAGACGTTCGACTATTCCGGTGCTCACTACACGATCGCCGGGTCGCCGGCCCTGCCCAAGCCGGTGCAAACCCCGCATCCGCCGATCGTGATCGGCGGCACGGGGGCCAAGCGCACACCGGAGTTGGCCGCCGCTTACGCCGCCGAGTTCAACCTGCCCTTCGTCTCGATGGAGGTGGCGGAGAGGCAGTTTCAGCGGGTCTCCGATGCGGTGGATGCCGCGGGCAGGGCCGCCGACTCGATCGTCTACTCCTGCGCCTTCGTGTTGTGCGCGGGTCGAGATGACGCCGAAGTGGCCCGGCGGGCGTCGGTGATCGGCCGGGAAGTCGATGAGATGCGCTCCAACAGCCCCTTGGTCGGCACGCCCGCCGAGATCGTGGACAAGCTCGGCCCGTGGGCGGAGCTGGGGACGCAGCGCGTCTATGCGCAGATGCTCGACATGTCCGACCTGGCGCACCTCGAGCTGTTTGCCGAAGAGGTGCTCCCGCAGCTGCGGTGACGTGGGCTCCGGTCAGCTCCGGAGTCCCGTGATGAACCGCTGTACGGTCCGAGTCAGCGACCGCGGCACATGGTCCGGGTCCATCAGGTCGTTCTCGGCCAGCGGACTCGCCTCGCCGGACACAGTGTCCTCGGTGAGTGGCCGCAAGGTCTTTCCCCGACCACGAAGTGTTTCAACGGCTTTCAGGACAGAACCGGATTGCCCCGCCACCCGCTCGAATTCGCTGACCGACACCCCGAGGTGTTCGGCGATCAGCCGGTCTCGCACGCAGACGATTTGGCGCCGAACGTCGTCGTGGGCGGCACCCTCGGGGTGGGCCTCGATGGCCAGGTCGCATTCACTGTCGAAGCCCAGTGATCGGTTGTTGATGTTGGATGATCCGATACGCAGCAGCCGATCGTCGATCGCCAGTACCTTCGAGTGAACATAGATTGGCGTTCCACCGTCGGTCACCGGCCAGTAGACACCCAATCGCCCGTGCGTGTCCGCCTCCCAGAGCAGCTGCAGAAGCAGGTGGCGCGCACTGTCCATCGCCCCTCGTTCGAGCGGGTTGTTGCCTCTTCGCGGCAAGACGATGACGATCTCGGGTCCGTCACGTTCGCTCAATCGAGCGGCGAGCGCCTCGACGATGCGTCGCGCCGCCAGGTACTGATTCTCCAGATAGATGGTGCGCCGCGCCGCAGCGATCGCCCTCAGGTTCAGTGCCTCGACCTCGCGGACCTCACCGCGATCGTCCGATTCCGGAATGGTCCGCGCGATACCGATGTCGACATTGCGCAGGATGGGGTCCAACCTGCCGGGCCATGCCGTGTGCCTGGCCTCCACCGGGGCCAGCGACTGGCCGGTTGCGTTCTGCCAGCGCTCTCTAGCTTGCGCGGCGAGAGCCGCTGCGGCAGCACGGTCGACGGCCGCGCCCACCTCGTGGCGCGGCCCATAGCTACGCCCCAGGGCGCGCCGGCGGCGGCTGCCGTGCTGATGCGCGGGGGTATCCCAGCGCCCGATGGTGAGGTCGATTCCGCCGCAGAACCCCACCGCATCGTCGATGACCGCGATCTTTTGGTGATGGACCGATCCGGTCGGATGATCGCCGTCAACGGCGAAATGCAGTCGCTTGTTGCTGATCTGGTTCACCACTGACACCGGGGTAAGACCGAACCATACGTCGTCGAACACCGGCAACAGGCGCAGATTGGACTTCAGCAGGTAGATCTGCAGGTCCGGTCGCTTGCGCAGCATCCAATACAGGAAGGTGCCCAGCTGATTGGGGCCGGGCAGGGTCCTGGCGCCCCGCTCAAAAGCCATCCTGAGGTCCAAATCCCAACCGATGAGCATGATCCGGTGCTGAGCGCGCAGCATCGCGGCCTTGACGTGCCGGAAATAGTCGGCCGCATCGATCAGCGCGGTGAACTGTTCGGCCCGCGCCAGACGCCAGCAGGTGTGGCCGGGCACCAGGAGTCGATCGTCAGGCACGCTCATTCTTTCGCTGGGTGGCGGCTCAGGGTCGGCATCGCCGTAACTACCCATATTTCCACCGCGCGCAACATGGTCGCACGACGGCTCGCCATATATGCTTCCCTATCACAAGTAGTTGATACTCGCCTTTCGACGACGGAGGACCCTCGTGCACAACGACGTCACGACGCTCGACGACATTGATCATGATTTCGCGCAGCCCTGGGCCCCGCACCGATTGAAGATCTACACCGCGACAGCGATTTTCACCTTCGCCGTCTTTCTCTTGATGACCGTCGGCGTTGGCACGGGCCTCATCGCACCGACATTCACCGCAGACGTCATTGCGAACGTGATATTCGGCATACCGGTGCTCCTGTTGCCCTTTGTCATTCTGTGGAATGCGCCGGGAGAGAAGCGGTCTCGTCTCGACAAGGCAACCGAACTGACCCTCTTCTACCTGCCGTACACGGCGGGCAGCCAGATCGGTTACGAGCTCGTCTTCTTGATCGGCCATCCCCTCGGCCTCTGGGCGCCCACATCCGACCCGGGCTGGAAATGGTTGTGGTGGCAGTACGGGCTGGCCGACACCCGCTATGTCAGTGGCAACCCGTGGATCTTCGCGCTCGAGGTCGTAGGCGTCTGCACGGGAGTGACCGTATTCGCAATGTGGACGCGCCTGATCCGTCGCAACTTGCCCGCTGAGTCACGCATCCGCAGCCTGTGGATCGCGTTTGCTGGCTGCGCTGTGCTGATGAGCAGCACCGCCGTCTACTTCCTGGCTGAAGTGGGCGCTGGATTCACCCATATCGGACAGGGCGCCTTCGGACTGGGGTTCAAGTTCATCGCCGAGAACATTCCGTTCATCGTGTTGCCGCCGCTGGTCCTGTACTCCATTCATCTCCAGATCGACTATCTGACCCGGCGAGCAGGGCCGACGGCCGCGTTAACCTGAGCCATGACGAAAGCTGGCCTGTGGCTGAACGCCATCCTCGCGACGATCGGGATCGCCGCCTTCGTGTTCATTGCCGGGTTCTTCGGCTACAAGTGGTTGGCACGCGACGAAGTAAACCGTTCCTACAGCTGTGGTAGCGGTAGCCGGGGCGGGACGTGTTTCGAAGGTGAAGCTGTAAACATGTTGCTTACCTTCGTCTTTGGCGGCCTTGCGGTGCTGGGGATCGTGCTGTTGGTGCGCTCCATCCGCTTCCATCGGCGCGGTGAATGAGGGGACTTCACCTCACCAGCGGCAGCGCCCGACCGGTACGTGCTCGCCGTAGATGACGTTCATTGAGGGCGAAGGCGTCGATCGGATGCGGGTGGCCGCGCAAGCTCAAGGACCGCCGCTGCGAACCCGCGGTCAGTTCATCGGCGACTCCGGCCGCCACGAGCAATTCCCCGCCGGCGGCGTGTTGCTGCATCCGCGCCGCGATGTTGACAGGGTCACCCAGGGCGGTGAAGTCGACGACCGCGTGCCCGACGTTGCCCACGTATGCGACTCCGGCGTTGATCGCGACGCCGACCTCGATCCACGAGTCCCGCCCGGCTCCGTAGCCGACCGCTTCGAGCAGGTCCATCCCCGCCAGCACTGCCCGGCGGCGGTAGTCGGGGCCGCTGATGCCGCGGACGAAGAACGCCATGACTTCGTCGCCGATCAGCTTGTCGATCACCGCGTCGTGCCGCAGCAGCGTCTGCGTCGCCGCTGCGTAGAAGCGGTTCAGCAGGGCGGCGAAGTCGGTGGCGTCACGATGCTTGCCCAGCGCCGTGGAGCCGCGCACATCGGCGAACAACACCGCGATGTCCACCTCGGCGCCCCCGGGCGGCAGCGCGTCGCAACAACGGCTGCACAGGTTCGGGTTCTTGCGCGACGGGGTGAACCCGGCGACGGCGATGATGCGGCCGACCGGCCCCCCGAACGGGTTGTTGCACACCTTGCAACGCGGCGCCGAGGGCAGATACCGAAACATGTGGCGCGCCTTCACCAGCGGGGCATGACCGTCTGTCAGGACCTTGCCCCACAACTGGTGGGATACGAGCGGGGACTCAACGTTGGCGACAACCATGCGGACATCGTCGATCTTGCGGCCGAGCGAACGCATGGGGCATCGGCCTCAACAGGTATCGGTGGCCCTAAGGCCTATCGCCAGCGCGCGAACAGCCGGTGGGGCTTGTGCCCCTTGCGTCCGAGTTCGGCGCAGCAGGGACCGTAGGTGTTGCCCTGCACCGTTCGTCGTGACTGCCACACCGGCACGTTGCGCTCACAGAAGAAGCACGTCACCGTCCAGACTTTGCGGCTAGCCATGACTCGAGGGTAGCGCCGACCTGCATGGAATCCCCTGACGACGGCTCCGGCAAGCCGCACGCGGCCGCCGGAGCCTCTTGGTGGGCCGTTGCGCGTCACGCGTGGATGGGCATGGCGGCCGTTAGCCATTCGGGTGCGAGAAAGTGGATCCGGATTGCGTGATCGGTTGGCAGTGTCTCAGTTCTTTAGGTTTCGAGAGTGAGCAGCTGATTGCCCACGCAGACTCCGCGTCTCGCGCGCGAAACCGCTTGGCGGCAATGGGTGTACCCGCAGTGTCGTCGCGAATTAGCGGCTGCGCTAGAGGGGTGCGTCCTAAACGCGGATGGCGAGGTAGTGCGCCGTCTAGTCTTCGCGGAATGGAGCGTTTTTGGCAGAAGATGTGGGATTGGTTCGGGCCGAGGTACTCGTGGGCTGTGTTCGCGTTCTGCGTTTTTGCATCAATGCCGGCCTTCTCTGTTGGCCCGTTTCTTGTCGTTGCCTTTGAGAAGTCTGGTGCCTATATCGAAGCTGCCGGCGTCACCTTCGTCGCGGCGTTGGTGACGGGTTGCGTGTACGTTCGTCCCGGCCACCGATACATCCGAGCTGCGGAGCAATCAGCTTCCGGCGTGGAGGTCGACCGGGTGAAAGCCCTAGAAGGCACCTACACCTATGGACGGCGGGCCGTAGTCCGAGCCCTGTTCGCAAACGTTGTCTGTGGCGTCGTGCTGTTGGTTGTCGTCGGTGCGATCACAGGCGCAACGCACTCCCGGCTCCCGCAGTACGGGATCATCGGTTTGGCAGCAGGACTCACTATTCCCCTGATCGGTGGCCACAGCTTTATCGAGGCGGCGTTGCGCCCGGCTAGGGCCGCCTTGGCTGGTGATTCGGGCGTCGGTGACTCGCTGCCCCGCTCTCGGCCTACTTTTGCCGCATGGACGTACGCCGCCATGGTTATGGCCGCTTTCGGCTTCTCCCTCGCCTCGGCACTGCTGGCGGCAACCTTCAACCAGACCAGCGAAACACCCTTGCTGTGTTTGGTGATTGCCTTCGTGCAAACGATCGTGCTCACAGTGCCAGTCACACTCGGCCTCGTCTTCTCACCCTCATTGCAGCCCATTCGGGACCTCGCCGCAGGAACCGAACGTGTCGCGGCGGGTGATTACAGCCAACGCTTGCCCGTAGTTCAAGATGATGACCTCGGTGCGCTCGCGGGATTGTTCAACCGCATGCAGACTGGTCTCGCTGAGCGACAACGGCTTCAAACCGCGTTCGGCACCTACGTCGACCCCGCCCTCGCCACCCGCCTCCTTGAACAGGGCGACGAAGTATTCAGCAGTGAGCGTCGTGAGGTGAGTGTGGTGTTTATCGATGTCCGTGACTTCACCCCGTTCGCTGAGACCAACACTGCCGAAGACACCGTCGCCCGGCTCAACGCCCTGTTCGAGATAGTCGTTCCTACCGTCGTTAGGGCTGGCGGGCACGTCAACAAGTTCCTCGGTGATGGCGCGCTAGCCGTTTTTGGAGCGCCCAACGACCTTGCTGATTCTGCTGACTCGGCCGTGAGAGCCGCCGTGCTCATCGATCGCCAGGTTGCACAGCGGTTCGGCGGGGAGCTTCGCATCGGCATCGGGATCAACACCGGGCTGGTAATCGCCGGCACCATCGGCGGCGGCGGCAAGCTTGAGTTCACCCTCATTGGTGACGCTGTCAACGTCGCGGCCCGCGTCGAGCAACTCACCAAAAGCACCGGAGACGCGATCCTTCTCACCCAGCAATGCGTCGATTCTATGGCGTCCCGACCGCCCGGACTCATCGACCGCGGCCTGCATGTCCTGAAAGGAAAGTCAGCCGCCGTTCATGTCTTCGGCCTCGACCAAGACGCCTACGCGCCGGTCGGCCTCGCTACCTAAAGGTGGGCGTCTCGAACCGTCGACGCGCGTCACCCCTTCCGACCCCACCTTTCGCCGCGGCTTAATCGTCCGTGACCGCTACTTGAGCTGATGTGAGCAGATATCCATGCGAGCGGGGACACCGTCCCGGTTGGCGAGATGTCAAGTTCCGGTACCCGCTTGACGAATGAGTTCCGGTAGGTGCTTTACAGCGAAGCCGAGCCTGATGGCCGAGGTCGCTTCCGGCATAGGGGCGCGATGGACGCCGGTTAAGGGGCCGGGGTCAAGGCTCGGCCCTCGGGCCGACCGCGCAGCGGCGTGGCCTTGACGGCGGCAACGGTCGGCGCATCCTGGCGCGGCTTGCGGGGACGATCGTGCGGTGTGGCGTACGCGCCGTGCTCTTTGGCCCGGTCATGGCGGATGGCATGGGTGCGCAGGATTGATCCCGCGCGGGAGATCTGCACCGACCGGCAACGATCGATACCTCGACTTGCTTTCCCCGCCATGGCCTTCCGGCCCGGTACATGGTTCCGGCGAAAGATATCTCTCCGTTGTTATCGACGACGCGTGTCACCACGATCCCGCTAGTCACCGGGCGAGCTGTGCGCCGGCCCTGGCGCAGCACCGCGGGTACGTTGTCTGATGTGCGCCGCTGCACGTGCGAAGCAACCAACACGTCGCGGTGATAGATCTGCACCAAGTTGTCCGCGACGACCGCCTCGACCGGCTCACCGGCCAACACGATCGGCACCCGATACCTGAACCCCGCCGACCGGATCAATCCGCGCTGATCCACCCAACGTTGAACGCCGGCACTGCGCAGATCCGCACGCTGACCAGGGCACCGTTGCCCATTGGTAGCAACCGCTGCCAGGGGCTCCACAACTTCAAGATCAGCACCCGCGGCCATCGCAAACCGCTCCGCGGGCGGACTCATTCCCAACGACTGGTGTGGGCGCTCGGTGTTTGTAGTACCTCACCCATCCATCCAATGCCGCCTGCAGGTCACCGATGGTGGCGAATGCGCGATCAGCGCTGGCGAAGAATTCCGCGCGCATCGTCTTATGGAGGCGCTCAACCTTTCCCGTCGTAGTCGGCGATCGCGGCGCGGTCAACAAATGCCGGATCCCGTTCTCCACACACACCCGATCGACAACACCTCCGACGACGAACCACCTGGGCCGAACCGCCCTGTGAACACCTTGCCGTTGTCAGTCAAGACCTGCTCAGGCACCCCGTGCCGCTGAGGTGAGCCCTTCGTAGTGGTCCAGTTGTTGTGCGACTCTGTTGCCCGGATGTCCGGGCAGGAAGAATCGACGACGACATGACTTCGAAGAAGCGCCGGCGGCATACCCCCGACCAGATCATCCGCAAGCTGGCCGAGGGCAACAAGCGCCTGGCGGCGGGCGAGGAACTGGCGGTGGTGTGCCGGCATCTGGAGATTGCCGAGTCGACCTGGCATCGCTGGCTCGCCCAGTACGGCGGCATGAAGGCCAGCGATGCCAAGCGGCTCAAGGAGCTGGAGGCCGAGAACGCCCGTCTCAAGAAGCTGGTCGCCAACCAGGCTCTGGACATCGACATGCTCAAGGAGATCTCGGCGGGAAACTCCTAACCCCGAACCGCAAGCGCAGTGCCGTGGTGGCGCTGCGTGAGCGGTTCGGGGTCTCCGAGCGTCGGGCCTGCGCCGTCGTGGGGCCTTCACCGGTCCACGATGCGGCTGGCCTCGCCGCCGATGAGCAACGAGGAAGTCGAGTTGCGGGCCTGGCTGCGTAAGTTCTCCACCGACCGCCCCCGTTGGGGGTGGCGCCGTGCGGGCACGATGGCCCGGCGGGCCGGCTGGACGGTCAACAACAAGCGCATCCGCCGGCTGTGGCGTGAGGAGGGCCTGCGGGTTCCCCAGCGCCGCCGCAAGAAACGTCTCACCGGGATCAGTGTCGTCGTCGGGGCGATGTCGCCGATCCGCCCGAACGTGATCTGGGCGATGGACTTCCAATTCGACACCACCGCCGATGGCCGCACCCTGAAGATGCTCAACGTCATCGACGAGTTCACCCGTGAAGCACTGGCCATCCGCCTTGACCGCAGCATCGACGCCGACGGCGTCGTCGCGGTCCTGGACTGCTGGTAGTGACGAGGATGCCTTTTGAAGCTCCCTCATTCTGAAGTGTTCCGAAGAGATCACGCACCGCAGAAACACCCACGGTGTTCTTGTACCGTTTGGCCTGGATGACGACCTTGCCTCCAAAGATCGGGCGGGTGTCATAGGCGATGCAGTCAACGCCGCCATCGCGCGACGCGCGTGTCTGCTTTGCCTCCAAACCCATACTCGTAAAAAGATTTTGGATCAATCCCTCGAATTCAGTCGGGCTAAGTTCAAGCAGATTGGGTCGATCATCGAGCGTGCCCACGGCGTTGGTTGCCTCTACGAACCGTGGATCGACCATGTCGAATTCGATCACCGGTTTGACCGGTGCCAATTCAGTCGGACTCTTGGAGACGCCTGCCGAGAGGTGCTTGAGGCAGGCGAGCGGTTCTACGTGATCAAGGTTGAGTTCAGCGAATTTCTCCCGCGTGACCCGAACGGTGATCAGGCAAGGGCGGATGCGTTGGCCACTGCGTGGGTCGATCGTGTTAACCATGCCATTGAACGCGATGACGTCGACAGCATTGCTCCAATCAGTCGCCAACGCCGTGGCGATATAGACCAACGTCGTCTGGGCGATGATGTCGGCATACAGCGCCTTTATCTGAGATTGAGGGCGAGGTGACTCGGTGATTTCGTCACGGCTTTTGACGTACCGGTAGAGCTTTGCCTTCGGCACGACGTTCACATCGGGCAGCTCGCACTCAATGACAAGCTGGCGTGAAGCCGGAGTGTAGGCGACCTTGAAACGTTCCTCGTTGTCGGTATCGCTGATCCTAAGCGCCGCGAGTTCCAGCTGATATAGGGCGTCGTTTGCCACTTGGTGCGCGTCGATGTCTGTGGGCGCGTCGCGAAGGTCGGTTGCGATCGGAAGTTCTAGCGGTTGAATGCCTTTCGGCAGGATCTGAGAAAGTCGGCGGATCTGACCCTCGATCTTGGCGTTTTGCGCGTCCACTTGGCCCGCGTACGAATCTATTGATGCGACACCGTCGTCCACCGTGGTGAAGCGCGACCAGCGTGCCCGGCTCGCTTCCAAATGCCGCTGTTGCGCTTGCACCTCTCTCGCCCGCTGTTCTGCCTCCATTTGAACCACACCAGTCGGACAGTGCCGATCCCCATGTTCCTCGCCGAGCTGCTTGAGCCCGAGCTCGCTGATAAAGACGGGTCCGCATTGGTGTTCACTTCACCACGCAACGGCAGCTACCTGACGCTGGCGCAGGCTCGCTATGGCTTCGAGAAGGCAACAGCAGCCGTCGAGGGCTGCGCGATGTTCGCTTGCATGACCTAAGACATGCCTGCGCCTCCATGGCGATCAGCGCCGGGGCCAACGTCAAGGTGGTGCAGAAACTTCTGGGCCACAAAACGGCGGTGCTCACCTTGGACCGCTGCGGCCATCTTTTCCCTGATGATCTTGACGCCGTAGCCAGCGCTTTTGACACCGCGGCCAGAACTACTGCGGACGGCCTGCGGACAAACAGCGTCCTCAGGCCGTTCCGTCAGGGGAAGACACCCCCTGATCTGTGGTGGCAGGTACAGGATTCGAACCTGTGAAGCTTTCGCGACGGATTTACAGTCCGCTCCCATTGGCCGCTCGGGCAACCTGCCGCCTAGCAGGTTACAACGAACGGGTAGACAGTTCACAAACGGCTAGCACGATCAGGAAGGGCTATCGCATGGCGGACTCATCGTTCGACATCGTCAGCAAGGTCGACCGGCAGGAGGTCGACAACGCGCTCAACCAGGCCGCGAAGGAACTATCCACCCGTTTCGACTTCCGCGGGACCGACACCAAAATCGCCTGGAAGGGCGAGGAGAACATCGAGCTGACCTCGTCCACCGAGGAGCGGGTGAAGGCGGCCGTCGATGTCTTCAAGGAGAAGCTGATCCGTCGCGACATCTCGATGAAGGCCTTCGAAGCCGGCGAGCCGCAGGCCTCCGGCAAGACCTACAAGGTCACCGGCACCCTGAAACAGGGCATCAGCAGTGAAAACGCGAAGAAGATCACCAAGCTCATCCGCGACGAAGGGCCGAAATCCGTCAAGACCCAGATCCAGGGGGACGAGGTCCGGGTCTCCAGCAAGAAGCGCGACGACCTGCAGGCCGTTCAGGGCCTGCTCAAACAGGCCGACCTCGACGTCGCCCTGCAGTTCGTCAACTACCGCTAATTCGAGCGAGGTTCCGATGACCGTGACCCACCGGCAAGTCGACGCCGACCGCTTCGACGTGCTGATCGTCGGCGCCGGCATTTCCGGGATCGGCGCGGCCTATCGCATCGCGCAGCGCAACCCGTGGCTGCGCTACACCATCCTGGAGCGCCGAGACCAGATCGGCGGCACCTGGGACCTGTTCTGCTACCCGGGCGTGCGGTCGGATAGCAGCATCTTCACGCTGAGCTTTCCGTTCGAGCCGTGGACGCGTGAGGAAGGCGTCGCAGACGGCGACCACATCCGCGAGTACCTGGCCGACACCGCCCGCAAGCACGGCATCGACCGGCACATCCGGTTCAACAGCTACGTGCGCAGCGCGGACTGGGATTCCAGCACCGACACCTGGACGGTTACCTGCGAGCAGGACGGCACCGTCAAGCAGTACCGTGCCCGGTTCCTTTTCTTCGGCAGCGGCTACTACAACTACGACGAGGGCTACACCCCCGACTTCCCCGGCATCGAGCAGTACGGCGGCACCGTCGTGCATCCCCAGCACTGGCCCGACGACCTGGACTACACCGGCAAGAACGTGGTGGTGATCGGCAGCGGGGCCACCGCGGTGACGCTGATTCCGTCGATGGCTGAACGCGCCGGCAAGGTGACCATGCTGCAACGCTCACCGACTTACATGATCTCGGCCTCGAAATACAGCAAGTTCGCCTGGTTCAGCCGAAAAGTGCTGCCCCGCAGGGTTGCTCACCTGGCTATCCGGTTCTACAACGCCCTGGTGGAAGGGTTGCTGTGGTTCTTGTCGCGCAAGACGCCCGCGTTCATCAAGTGGTTGCTGCGCCGCAAGGCCATCCAGAACCTGCCCGAGGGCTATCCGGTCGACATCCACTTCAAGCCTCGGTACAACCCGTGGGATCAGCGGCTCTGCCTGATCCCCGACGCCGACCTGTACACCGCCGTTGCCGACGGGCGCGCCGAGGTGGTCACCGATCGCATCGACCATTTCGACGCCAACGGTATCGCGCTCGAATCCGGCAAGCACCTGGACGCCGATATCGTCGTCACCGCGACCGGCCTGCAACTGCAGGCCCTCGGCGGCACCCGGATCAGCCTCGACGGCGTCGAGATCAACCCCACCGACCGCTTCGTCTATAAGGCGCACATGCTCGAGGACGTGCCGAACCTGTTCTGGTGCGTGGGCTACACGAATGCGTCCTGGACCCTGCGCGCCGACATGACCGCCCGCGCCACGGCCAAACTTATCGAATACATGGCCGCACACGATTACACCCACGCGAGCCCACATCTGGGTGACGAGCCGATGGATGAGAAGCCCGCCTGGGACATCCAGGCCGGCTATGTGCGTCGGGCGCTGCACGCGCTGCCGAAGTCGGGAACCAGGCGGCCGTGGAATGTCCGGCAGAACTATTTCGCCGACGCGATCGACTACCGATTCGACCGGATCGAAGAGGCGATGGTGTTCGGACGCGCGGCCGACCGAGCGGCCTTGGTCAGCTAGTTCTGGGTTTACGCTAACTCCCATGGCAGCCGAGAAGCGCGAACCCAAAGTCGTTGTCCTAGGTGGGGGATCCTGGGGCACCACCGTGGCGTCCATCTGCGCGCGCCGAGGGCCGACGCTGCAGTGGGTGCGCTCGGAGGAAACGGCCAAGGACATCAACGAGAACCACCGCAACAGCCGCTACCTGGGCGACGCGGTGGAGCTGTGTGAAAACCTGCGCGCCACTACCGACTTCGCGGAGGCAGCCAATTGCGCCGACGTCATCGTGATGGGCGTCCCGTCGCATGGGTTCCGCGGCGTGCTCACCGAACTGGGCAAGGAACTGCGCCCGTGGGTGCCGGTGGTCTCGCTCGTCAAAGGGCTCGAACAGGGCACCAACATGCGGATGTCGCAGATCATCGAGGAGATCCTGCCCGGGCACCCGGCCGGAATCCTGGCCGGGCCGAACATCGCCCGCGAGGTGGCCGAGGGCTACGCCGCCGCCGCGGTGCTGGCCATGCCCGACCAGCATCTGGCCACCCGGCTGTCGACGCTGTTCCGGACCCGCCTGTTCCGCGTCTACACCACCGATGACGTCGTCGGCGTCGAGATGGCGGGCGCGCTGAAGAACGTCTTCGCGATCGCCGTCGGCATGGGCTACTCGCTGGGTATCGGCGAGAACACCCGCGCGCTGGTGATCGCGCGGTCGTTGCGGGAGATGACCAAACTAGGAGTGGCGATGGGCGGTGACGCCCAGACCTTCCCCGGCCTGGCCGGCCTCGGCGACCTGATCGTCACGTGTACCAGTCAGCGCAGCCGAAACCGGCACGTCGGTGAGCAACTTGGCGCGGGCAAACCGATCGAGGAGATCATCGCATCGATGAACCAAGTCGCCGAGGGCGTCAAGGCGGCCAGCGTAATCATGGAGTTCGCCAACGAGTTCGGGCTGAACATGCCGATCGCGCGCGAGGTCGACGCGGTGATCAACCACGGGTCCTCGGTCGAGCAGGCCTACCGCGGTCTGGCCGCCGAGACCCCGGGCCACGAGGTGCACGGGTCCGGCTTCTAGGGTCGCCGACCGGTTCGAAACCCGTAATCGCTTGTGCGCCAATGCGGACCGAGGCGCCCTAGTCGGCCTCGATCGCGATTGTGCAGCCGCTTGCCCAGTTGCGCACCGGCCCGGGTTCGAAGATCAGCGAAGCAACATTCAGTGAGACGCCGGCTTCATGAACTTCATCGATTTGCCCTGCAGCATTGCAATCACAGCCTTTTGGGGTTGCCCTGCTCGCTGTTGAAACGGCAGGTGTACCCGAATCAGCCGCGGGCCATCGCCTCCAGCCGGCGGATGCGGTCCTCGATCGGCGGGTGCGTGGAGAACAGCGACCCGATGCGCTCCCCGGCGCGGAAGGGGTTGGCGATCATCAGGTGTGCCTGGCTGGCCAATTGCGGCTCGGGCGGCAACGGAGCCATCTGCACCCCGCCGGAGATCTTGCGCAACGCCGACGCCAGCGCCAGCGGGTCACCGGTCAGCATCGCTCCGGATTCGTCGGCCTGGTACTCCCGCGAGCGCGACACCGCCAGCCGGACCACCGTGGCGGCAATCGGACCCAGCAGCGAAACAAGCAGCAACGCAAAGGGATTGGCGCCACCTTCGCGGTTCCCGCCGAACGCGCCGAAGAACATCGCCATGTTGGCCAGCGCGGTGACCACCGAGGCGAGCGCACCGGCGACGCAGGAGATCAGGATGTCGCGGTTGTAGACGTGGGACAGCTCGTGGCCCAGGACGGCGCGCAGCTCGCGCTCGTTGAGGATCTGCAGGATGCCGGTGGTGCAGCACACCGCGGCGTTGCGCGGGTTGCGACCGGTCGCGAACGCATTGGGCGCGCTGGTGTCGCTGATGAACAGCCGGGGCATGGGCTGATGCGCCGCGGTGGCGAGCTCCCGCACGATCTTGTACATCACCGGGGCCTGCAATTCCGACACCGGCTGGGCGTGCATGGCCCGCAGGGCCAGCTTGTCGCTGTTGAAATAGGTGTAGACGTTGAGGCCGACGGCGAACAGCGTCGCCAGGATGAGCGCCGTCTTCCCGAACAGGGCACCGACGAACACGATCAACGCGGACATACCGACCAACAGCACGAAGGTCTTCAGCCTGTTGGCATGCGGATGCCAGGTCATTTTTGTGTCCTCCTACGAACACCTCAGCTTGTCTTGACTTCAGCCGATCAACGCTCGAGCGGACAGTCATGGTTCCGGACGGCGGGCATTCGTCCTATCCGTGCCGGCTGACGGTGTAGTCGACCAGCGCCCGCAGCGCGGTCCGGCCGGGGCTGTCAGGCAGCAGCTCCAGCTCGTGGTGTGCTTGATCGGCGTACTGCGCCAGGGTCTCCTTGGCTTTGACCATTCCTGACGACGACCGCAACAGCCGCAACGCCTCGCCCACTTCGGCATCGTCGTGGATGGGCCCGGCCAGCAGCTCACGCAGCCGCGCGCCCTCGGGCGCGGTTTCTTCCAGCGCGTAAAGCATCGGCAGGGTGCGGACGCCTTCCCGCAGGTCGGTTCCCGGCAGTTTCCCGGATTCGTCGGACTCGCTGTCGATGTCGATGATGTCGTCGGCGATCTGGAACGCGGTACCCACTATGGCGCCGAGCCGGCTCAACCGTTCGATCTGCTCGTCGTCGGCACGGGAGAACATGCCGCCGAACCGGCCCGCGGCCCCGATCAGGCTGCCCGTCTTCTCATGGACCACCCGCAGGTACTGCTCGATGCGATCCGCGCCCTCGGGGGTTCCCCGGGTTTCGCGCATCTGACCGGTCACCAGCTCGGCGAAGGTATCGGCGACGATCCGCACCGCGTCGGGTCCCAACCGGGAGACCAGCCGCGACGCCGTCGCCAGCAGGTAGTCGCCGGCCAGGATGGCCACATTGTTCCCCCACCGCGCGTTGGCACTCGGTGCGCCGCGGCGGACTTCGGCCTCGTCCATGACGTCGTCGTGGTACAGGGTCGCCAGGTGGATGAGCTCGACCACCGCACCCGCCAGCGTCACCTCGGGGTTGTCCGGGTCCGGCCCGGTGTGCGCGCTCAGGACCGTGAAGAGCGGGCGGAAACGCTTGCCACCGGCCTGGAACAAGTGCAGCAACGACTCCGTCATCACCTCGTCGGAGCCACGCAATTCGGCATCCATGAGCTGCTCGACCCGGCCCACGCCCTCGCGCACGGTCGCGGCGAAATCGGCGTCACCGAAGTCAACGCCCGCCACCACCGTCGCCGGAGTTCTCATTCGACCAACATACTGGTGGGCGTGGAGAACGAAGCCGCCAGAGCCCTGCACGCCGACGTGGTCGTCGTGGGCGCCGGACCGGCCGGGTCGGCGGCGGCCGCCTGGGCCGCCCGTGCGGGCCGGGACGTGCTGGTCATCGACTCGGCCAGCTTCCCGCGGGACAAGGCCTGCGGCGACGGGCTGACGCCGCGCGCGATCGCCGAGCTGGAGCTGCTGGGGCTGGGCGAGTGGCTGGCCGGCCGCATCCAGCACCGCGGGCTGCGGATGAGTGGCTTCGGCGGCGAGGTCGAAGTTGCCTGGCCGGGTCCCTCGTTTCCCGCGCACAGCAGCGCGGTGGCGCGCACGGAGCTCGACGACCGGATCCGCAAGGTCGCTGAGGAGGCCGGTGCGCGAATGCTGTTGGGCACCAAAGTTATTGGTGCACATCATGATTCGTCACGACGCGTGACGTCGCTGACGCTGGCCGACCGGACCGAGGTGTCCTGCGGGCGGCTGATAGTGGCCGACGGGGCCCGGTCCTCGCTGGGCCGCAAGCTGGGCCGGCGCTGGCACCAGGAAACGGTGTACGGCGTGGCGGCCCGCGGCTACCTGGCCACCGCTCGCGCCGACGACCCATGGCTGACGTCGCACCTGGAACTGCGGTCGCCGGACGGCGCCGTGCTGCCCGGCTATGGCTGGATCTTCCCGCTGGGCAATGGCGAGGTGAACATCGGCGTCGGCGCACTGTCGACCACCAAGCGACCGGCCGACCTTTCGCTGCGGCCGCTGATTTCGTACTACACCGATCTGCGGCGCGACGAGTGGGGTTTCGAGGGCGGGCCGCGCGCGGTGGCCTCGGCGTTGCTGCCGATGGGGGGTGCGGTGTCCGGCGTGGCCGGGCCCAATTGGGTGCTGATCGGCGATGCCGCGGCCTGCGTGAACCCCCTCAACGGCGAGGGCATCGACTACGGGCTGGAGACCGGCCGGCTGGCCGCCGAGGTGCTGGACACACCCGACCTCTCGCAACTGTGGCCCGCGCTGCTGACCGACCACTACGCCCGCGGCTTCTCGGTCGCCCGCCGATTGGCGCTGCTACTGACCTTCCAGCGATTCCTGCCGGCCACCGGACCGATCGCGATGCGCTCCACGGCGTTGATGCGCATCGCGGTACGGGTGATGGCCAACCTGGTCACCGATGAAGACACCGACCTGGTGGCCAGGGCGTGGCGCAGCGGCGGGCGCGCATCGCGGTTGATCGACCGCCGGCCACCGTTCAGTTAGCTAGGGCGAGCAGACGCATAAGCCCCCGGGCGCGCGGCGCGTCGGGGGCTTATGCGTCTGCTCGTCCATATCAAGGTGGTTGACATATATCAGGCGCATTGATATACCTATCGGCATGACTACGCCGACAGAATTCGAGTTCGAGTCCGTCTACCGTGGCGAATCCGCCAACATGGGCGAGGGCGTGCGGCCGCCGTGGAGCCTAGGCGAGCCGCAGCCGGAGCTGGCCGCCCTGATCGAGCAGGGCAAGTTCACCGGGGATGTGCTTGACGCCGGCTGTGGCGAGGGCGCCATCTCATTGGCGTTGGCCAAGCGCGGTCACAACACCGTGGGCCTGGACTCCTCGCCGACCGCCATCAAGCTCGCCCAGGCCGAGGCCCAGAAGCAAGGGGCGACGACCGCCACTTTCGCGGTGGCCGACATCACCGATTTCAGCGCTTACCCGCCGGGGTCGGCCGGCCGGTTCGGCACGATTGTGGACAGCACGCTGTTCCATTCGATGCCCGTCGAGCTGCGCGAGGGTTACCAGCGGGCGATCGTGCAGGCCGCCGCTCCGGGGGCCCGCTACTTCGTGCTGGTCTTCGACAAGGCCGCGATCCCCGACGGCCCGCCTTTTGCGGTCACCGAGGAAGAACTGCGCGAGGCCGTCGCCAAGCACTGGGTGATCGACGAGATCCGGCCCGCCCGCATCTACGCGCACATCCCGCCAAACTCGTCGAGCGAGCGCTTCATCGCCCGCGACGAACCCGACGGCCGCAAGTCGGTCGCAGCGTGGCTGCTCACGGCGCATCTGGGGCAATAGCGTGCACAAGCCAGGTGTATAGTCCGTCTAATGAAGCGCACACGGCTGGCTGTCTTCGCTGGGCTGGCGGTTGCCGCGATCGGGTTTGCGGCACCCGCCCAGGCCGATGACTACGACCAGGTTTTCAACAAAACCCTGAACGGTTTCGGCATCTACGGCCCGCAGGACTACAACGCCTGGCTGGCCAAGATCAGTTGCCAGCGTCTGGAGCGGGGCGTCGACCACGACGCCCACCAGGCGGCAACGTTCCTGCAGCGCAACCTGCCCCGGGGCACCACCCAAGGTCAGTCGCTGCAGTTCCTCGGCGCCGGCATCGACCACTACTGCCCCGAGCAGGTCAGCGTGCTGCAGCGCGCCGGCACCTAGTCAGGCCGGCTTGTACGCTGCGTGCAGCGCCACGATGCCACCGGTCAGATTGCGCCATCGCACCGCCGACCACCCGGCGCGTGAAATCTCGTGCGCCAGCGCCGCCTGATCGGGCCACGCCCTGATCGACTCGGCCAGGTAGACGTAGGCGTCGGGGTTGCTCGATACCGCACGCGCCACCCGCGGCAGCGCCTGCATCAGATACTCCTTGTACGCCGTGGCGAACACTTTGTTTGTCGGAGTGGAGAATTCGCACACCACCAAGCGGCCGCCGGGCATGGTGACGCGGGCCATCTCGCGCAGCGCGGCCGGATAGTCGGCAACATTGCGCAGGCCGAAACTGATTGTCACCGCATCGAATACCTCGTCGGCGAACGGCAGCCTGGTCGCGTCACCGGCGACCTTGGGCACCGCCCGCGCGCTGCCAGCGGCCAGCATGCCGACGGAGAAGTCAGCCGCCACACACCACGCGCCCGACTTGGCCAACTCGACCGTCGAGACGGCGGTGCCCGCGGCGAGATCGAGCACCTTACGGTCTGGCCCGATGCCCAGCGCCGCGCGGGTGGCCCTACGCCAGAACCGGTCCTGGCCCAGCGAGAGCACGGTGTTGGTGAGGTCATAGCGGCGCGCGACGCCGTCGAACATCGACGCGACGTCGCGGGGATCTTTGTCGAGGTCCGCACGGCTCACGCCTCAGACGCTACCGGCCCGGCGCGCGCGGGAATGCACCGCCGGTCACGGCGTTACATCTTCGCGTGAGCGAAAAAGTTTGGTTTATCACCGGTACCTCGCGCGGCTTCGGACGGGAATGGGCCGCCGCCGCACTCAAACGTGGCGACAAGGTGGCCGCCACCGCACGAAACACGGCGACGCTGGACGACCTCGTCAGCCAATACGGTGACGCGGTGTTGCCGATCCAGCTGGACGTCACCGACCGGGAGGCAGATTTTGCTGCCGTCAAGCAGGCACACGACCACTTCGGACGCCTGGACATCGTGGTCAACAACGCCGGCTACGGGCAGTTCGGGTTCATCGAGGAGCTGACCGAGCACGAGGCTCGCGACCAGATTGAAACGAACGTCTTCGGCGCGCTGTGGATCACCCAGGCGGCGTTGCCGTATCTGCGGGCACAAGGCAGCGGGCACATCATCCAGGTCTCCTCGATCGGCGGCATCAGCGCGTTTCCCGATGTCGGCATCTACCACGCATCCAAGTGGGCGCTGGAAGGTTTCTCCCAGGCGCTGGCCCAGGAGGTCGCGCCGTTCGGCGTGCACGTCACGCTGATTGAACCCGGCGGCTTCGACACGGACTGGAGCGGGTCGTCCTCCAAGCGCGCCGCCCGCCTGCCCGACTACGCCGACGTACACGCCACGCAGGACGAGTGGCGCAAGCAGCGCTGGGCCAAACCCGGCGATCCCTCGGCCTCGGCGGCGGCCGTGCTGAAGGTGGTCGATGCCGAAAACCCGCCGCTGCGAGTGTTTTTCGGGGCTGGGCCGCTGCAGATCGCCAAGGAGGACTACCAGAACCGGCTGCGCACCTGGGAGGAATGGCAGCCCGTCGCCGAACTGGCGCAGGGCTAAGGGCTCAGGCGTAGCGCCGGGTGATGCTTGGCCGCGCCGGAGCGGCAAGCACCGCTTCATAGTGGCCGAGCAGCTCGTCGCAGATGACCGGCCAGCTACGGCCGAGCACGCTGCGCCGCGCCGCCGGGGCGTAGCGCCGGCGTTGCTGCAGCAGGTGCGCCACGGCATTTGGCAGTTGCGCCTTGAACTGTTCCACCGGCAACAACAGCCCGGTCCGGTACGGGGTGACCAGGTCGCGTGGGCCGCCGGCGTCGGGGGCGATGACCGGCAACCCCGACGCCAGCGCTTCCTGCACGACCTGACAGAACGTCTCGTGTTCGCCGGGGTGCACGAAGACGTCCATGCTGGCATATGCCGCGGCGAGCTCGCTGCCGTACAGCGCCCCCGTGAAAACCGCTGCGGGCATTGTTGATTGCAGCTTGGCGCGGTCGATGCCATCGCCGACCACGACGACCTGCACCGAGTCGTCGGCCGCCACACCGGCAAGGCGCTCGACGTGCTTTTCGGGGGCGAGGCGGCCAACAAAGCCGACGATCGGCTTGCCGTGCGGGGACCACCGGCGGCGCAGTGTCTCGTCGCGCGCCGAGGGCGCGAAGCGGATCAGGTCCACTCCCCTGGCCCACCGGTGTACCCGCGGGAAACGCTGTGCGGCAAGGACTTCCATGGTGGGGGTGGAGGGCGCCAGGGTGCGGTCGGCGAGGCTGTGCAGGTGCCGGAACCATGCCCAGGCGGCCCGGGTGGTCATCGGGATGCCGTAGCTGGCGGCGAAACCCGGCACATCGGTCTGATAGACCGCCACCGTCGGTACACCGAGTCGGCGCGCGGCGAGCATGCCGCCGTAGCCGAGCAGCGCCGGTGAAGCCAGATGCACCACGTCCGGATCGAACCCGCGCAGCACCCGCAACATCTTCGGAGTGGGCACGCCCAGCGGCAGCGTTGTTACCTTTGGGAACATCCGTGACGGTGCCCGATGCACCCAGACACCGTCGTGCAGCCGGTCGGCCCGCGGCTCGCCGGCCGGGTTGTCCGGCGCGATGACGATCGCCTGGTGCCCGGTTCGGCGCAGGTGCTCGAGGACCCGAACCACCGAGTTGCTGACACCGTTGACCTGTGGAAGGAACGATTCGGCGACGATCGCAACGCGCACGACACCACGGTGGCAGCGCCGCCTGTCGGAAAGGTTGCCACAGGGATACGCGCCGTGGAAACCAGGGCTACGAACCGGTGCGCTTGTACAGCCGCTTGTCCAGCACCGCGAGCAGCGTCAACGCGATGGCGGCCGCCAACCAGCCGACCACCGCGATCGACCCCGCCGGGATGATCGACAGCCCGGCGTTGCGGTGCTGCACCCGCACCAGGTTGGGGTCGCGCTTGTTGTACTCGACATAGATCCGCATGCCGGTGGCGAGCTCGGAGGGGTAAAGCACCCCCAGTTCGGGCCGATAGGTGACCCGCTCGGGCGTGACGAACTCGATGGTGGAGCGCCGCGGCCCGGCGCTGAGCACCTCGGCCTGCGCCACCCCCATATTGCGTTGGATCGCCAGATCGTTGCGCCACGCGCCGGCCACCAGCAGCACCGATTGCAGGGTCACCAGGAAGGTCACAATGAGCACGGTGATGCGCGCCCAGCGCACCACAATCCTGGCCCTGGTGTCCGGCCTGTCTTCGGTGGTGCCGTGAATCAATATGCGCACCAACCGTTTCAGCGACTTCAAAGGGCCGCCCTGATGGCCGCGTGCAATCGTCGCAGCGATGAGCGGTCCGCCTTGACTTCCAGCACCCGCAATCCCTCGCCGGGCTCGTCGAGGGCGGCGGCCAGCTCCTGGACCTCGATCTGCCGGCTTTCCACGTGGTAGGCGCGGCACAGCGCGCCCACGTCGACGTCGTGCGGGGTGCCGAAGATCCGGGACGAGACATCACTGAAGCGCGGGTCGCCCTGCTCGAGCAGTTCGAAGATCCCGCCGCCGTTGTCGTTGGACACCACTATCGTCAGGCGGCGGGGCGTGGGCTCGGTGGGCCCGATCAGCAGTCCGGAACTGTCGTGCACGAACGTCAGGTCACCGATCAGCGCGACGGTACGGGGCGGGTCCTCCTGGCAGCCGACGCGCTCGTGCGCCAACGCGGCGCCGATCGCGGTGGACACTGTCCCGTCGATGCCGGCGACGCCGCGGTTGGACCGCACCTGGATGCCGTGGGTGTCCAGCGCGACCAGCGCAGCGTCCCGCACCGGGTTCGACGCCCCCAGCACCAGTTGGTCACCGGGCCGCAGCGCATCGGCCACGGCGGCGGCGACATGCAGGCCGGTGGTCAGCGGGTGTTCGGCCAGCTGGGTGCGCACCGCGGTGACCGCCTGCTGGTGCAGCTCGGCACAGCGGCGCAGCCAGGCGGGGTTGGGCGCTCCCGAGGTGACGGCCCGGGTGCCGTTGGCCTGGGAGTTGCCCGACACGTCCGGCCAGCGCGGACCCGTCGTCAGCGCATACACCGGCACGCTGGGGTCGGCCAGCAGCGCCGAGACCGGGCGGTGCAGGGTCGGCCGGCCGAGCATGATCACCTGCTGGGGACGCAACAGCGGCAGCGCGAGGGGATGCAACGGGTTGGCGACCGGCGGTGCCGTCGGCTCGGCGACGGTCGGCAGTTCCGCGAGATTTGGGTAGCTGCCCGCGCCGTGCCCGGCGATGACGATGGTGTCGGGCGTGAGGTCGATGTCGAGCGGTTGGTCGAAGGTGACCGGCGGCGTGTAGGTCCAGGGCTTGCCGTCGGGGCGTCCGGGCGGGGTGGGCGCGTTCAGGTGTTCGGGGTCGGGCACCAGGGGTTCCCGCAGCGGGATGTCGAAATGCACCGGCCCGGCGTTGGCGGTGCGAGAACCCATGGCCGCCACCAAAACTCGGCTGGTGGCAGAGCGCCAGGTGGCGTTCAGGGCGGGAATCCGTTCGGGGGCGTCTTCGGCCAGACCCAGGCTGATGGTGGCGCGCACCTGCGACCCGAAGTAGCCCAACTGCTCCATGGTCTGGTTGGCGCCGGTGCCCAGCATTTCGTAGGGCCGGTTGGCGGACAGCACGATCAGCGGCACCCGGGCGTAGTTGGCTTCAACGACCGCGGGTCCGAGGTTGGCCACCGCGGTGCCCGAGGTCATCGCGATGCACACCGGCGCAGGACCGTTTGGGGCCCCGATGGCCAACCCGATGGCCAGGTAGCCTGCGGTGCGCTCGTCGATGCGCACGTGCAACCGCAGCCGGCCGGTCCGGTCGGCGTCGTGCAGGGCGAACGCCAGCGGTGCGTTTCGGGAGCCGGGGCACAGCACCACGTCGCGCACGCCACCCCGGATCAATTCGTCGACGACGACGCGCGCCTGGGTCGTCGAGGGGTTCACTACTACAGAGTGTCACAACCTGCGTCGCAGCGGCTTAGGCCTTCATCCCGGCGAAGAACCTCAGCATCGCCGCATTCACCGCGTCCGGGCGTTCCAGGAAGCCCAGATGACCGGTGTCGGGGATCTGCAGGTAGCGGCCGTTGGGCAGCGCGTCGGCGACCTCGCGGCCCAGGTAGGGCGGCGTGATCACGTCGTCGGAGAAGCCGACGACCAGCACGGGCGCGGCGATGGTGCGGTAGACCGGCAGCCGATTGGTCAGCGGCGCGACGTCCAGCTGGGTGCGGAAACCCGGCGTGAGTTTGGTGGGCCACATGCTGAACATCGCGATCCAGTCCGCGACGGCGGCGTCGTCGTTGAGGGTCTTGCGGGAAAAGCTTTCCAGCAGCCGGTTTTTCGCGTCATAGGTGGGCGGCAGCCCGGGTCCGGCCGCGTCCAGGTCGACCTCGGCCTGGTGGAAGAACTGCCGGGTCCGGTCCAGGCGACCGCGGGTAGCCATCAGCACGGCGGAGCTGACCAGTTCGGACCGGACCACCATGAGTTCCTGGGCGATGAACGAACCCATCGACACCCCCACCAGACGTACCGGCCCGAGATCCAGGGATTCGATCAGTGCCGCGGTGTCGGCCACCATGGTCTGGGCCGTGAAACCCGCGGCGTTCTCGGTGGCGCCGATGCCGCGATTGTCGAACGTGACACAGCGATACCCGGCGGCCAGGAACGCCGGCACCTGGTGCAGGTGCCAGGTGCGTCCGGCGCCACCGCGCCCGGAAATGAAGACAACCGGCTCACCGGTCCCCTTGTCGTCGTAAGCCAGGTTGATCACCCGAACGACGGTACAAGCAACGGGTAGCAAACCTTGACTCGGTCAATCCACCACTGCCGCCGGTCCCCCGGCGCCGCCAAGGCCGCCAACCGCGCCGGTTCGGGTGTCACTGGTTCGACTCCCAGGAACCCGTCGACGGGCACGGCGGGCGCGGCGACGTCGTCGACGAACAACCGTCCGGTGCCCAGCCCACAGGCGTGCCGCAGCTCCGGCAGGGCCGCGGCGGCGAGCAGACCGCGGCCGATCCCGACCGCCGAATCCAGCGCGCTGGAGACCACGATCGGAATGTCGATCTGCCCGGCGATCTCGAGCATCTTCGAAATCCCGCCCAGCGGAGCCACTTTCAGGACCGCGACGTCGGCCGCACCGGCGCGGACCACGGCCAGCGGGTCGTCGGCCTTGCGGATACTTTCATCGACGGCGATCGGCACGTCGACGCGACGCCGCAGTTCGGCAAGCTCGGCGACGGCGGCGCAGGGCTGTTCGAGGTATTCCAGCGGGCCGTCGGCCGTCAGTGCGGCGGCGGCCACGGCGGCGCTTTCGACATCCCAGCCGCCGTTGGCGTCCACCCGCACGGTCGGGACCAATGCCCGCGTCGCATTCACCCGCTGCACATCCTGCGCCAGGTTCTGGCCCGGCTCGGCGACCTTGACCTTGGCGGTGCGGGCCCCAGGGAAACGCGCCAACACCTCGGGCACCTCGGCGGCGGTGACCGCCGGCACCGTCGCGTTGATCGCGATCCGGTCCCGGCGCGAGGGCGGCGGCTGTTGGTAGGCCGCCTCGATCGCTGAGGCGAGCCAGTGCGCGGCCTCGGGCGGCTCGTACTCCACGAAGGCCCCGAACTCGCCCCAGCCGGCCGGGCCCTCGATCAGCGCCAGCTCGCGGGTGGTGATGCCGCGGAAGCGGACCCGCATGGGCAGGGCAACGACGTGCAGGCGGTCCAGCAGGTCGGACAGCGTCGGGGTCACTACGGATAGACCTGCCGGCCGGCCAGGTAGGTCGCCCGTATGTCCAGGTCGGCGATCTGCTCGGGTGGGACCGTCCGCGGATCGGCCGACAACACCACCAGGTCGGCGTACTTGCCGACCTCCAGCGAGCCGATCACGTCGTCGGCGAACAGCTGCCACGCTGCGTCGATGGTCTGGGCCCGGATCGCCTGCTCGACGGTGAGCCGCTCCTGGGGCGCGAGTACCCGTCCGCTCGGGGCCACCCGGGTGGCGGCGACGCTGATGTTGCGCAGCGGCTCCTCGGGCGTCACCGGTGGGTCATTGTGCAGCGAGATGCGCATCCCGGTGGCCACGGCCGACCCGGCCGGCATCCAGCGGCTGCCGCGTTCGGGCCCGAACAGGCCGTCGACGATGATGTCGCCCCAGTAGTGGATCTGGTCGACGAAGATGCTGCAGGTGACGCCCAGCGCGGCGGCCCGCTGCAGCTGCTCGGGCCGGATGGCGCCGACGTGTTCGAGTCTTAACCGATGGTCGTCGCGCGGGTGTTGGCGCAGCGCCTCTTCGTAGACGTCCAGGATGGTGTCCACCCCGGCGTCGCCCTGCACGTGGCAGGCCATCTGCCAGCCCAGCGGCAGGTAGGCGCCGACGATCTCGGTCAGCTGCTCCCTGGTGTAGTTGGCGCAGCCGCAGGACCCGGGCTGGATGCCCGCGCTGCGGGTGGCCGGGGTATCCAGGTAGGGAAACGACAGCGCAATGTTGCCGATCCACGGCGAGCCGTCCACCCAAATCTTGATGCCGACCTGGCGCAGCATGTCGTCGCCGTCGCCCGGCGTGGCGTCGGTGGACATCTGCGCGTTGGACACCTCATAGGTGCGCAGCCGCACGGTCAGGTCGTTGTGTAGCTGCTCGACCAGCGGCTTGAACTTCGGGTCAAAGGCCATCTCGGAGCAAGTGGTGAGCCCGGCCCGGTTGAGCCGGGCACATTCGGCGCGCAGCATGTCCGGGTAGCTGCCGGCTGAGACGGCGCCGCCCAGTAGCGGGAACACGGCGCCGATCTCCTCGGCGGTGCCGTCGAGTTCGCCGCCGGCGTCGCGGCCGTATTTGGCGCCCTTGGGGTCCGGGGTGTCGCGGGTCAGGCCGTTGGCTTGCGCCGCACGGGAGTTGAAGTAGGCCTTGTGCCCGGAATTGTGAATGATCACCAACGGGCCGTCCGGTGCGACATCGTCAAGCCAGCTCAGCGTGGGGTCCGGCAGTCCCGGCTGCAGCAGGGCGTCCCAGCCGTTGAGGTAGGCGCCCTCGGCTCCGCGTCTGGCAACCTCGCGCCGAATGGTGTCGACGACCTGCGCGGGGTCGCGAACGGTCACCGGACGGATGTCGACGATCCGATCCGACAGCGCGACCGCTTCCATCAGCGGATGGCCGTGCGCCTCAACGAAACCCGGCATGACGCAGCCGTCGCCGATGTCGATGCGACGGGTTTTTTCGCCTGCGTGGGATTCGACGTCGGAACGGTCGCCGATGGCGACGATTCGCCCGTCGGCAATCGCGATCGCCTCGGCGGTGGGCCGGTTTTCATCTACGGTGAGGACGGTTCCGGTAATGACGACATCTGCGGCGACCATGGGCAGTAACCCTACTGATAAGTGCGCTGCGCAAGGGTGCGGCCGAGCGGAATTGCAACACGTTCTAATCTGACCTTATGAGTGACGATCTGTTGCGCAATCCGACCCACAATGGCCACCTGCTCGCCGGCGCGCTCAAGCGCCACAAGAACAGGCCGGTGCTGTTCCTCGGCGATACCACGCTGACCGGCGGTCAGCTGGCCGAGCGGATCAGCCAGTACGTCCAGGCGTTCGAGGCGCTCGGCGCGGGCACCGGCGTGACGGTGGGTCTGCTGTCGCTGAATCGGCCCGAAGTCCTGATGATCCTCGGTGCCAGCCAGACACAGGGTTACCGGCGCACCGCCCTGCATCCGCTCGGCTCCCTGGACGACCATGCCTATGTGCTGTCGGACTGCGGCGCCAGCTCGCTGATCATCGATCCGAATCCCATGTTCGTCGAGCGTGCGCTTGGACTGCTGGAGAAGGTGGACTCGCTCAAGCAGATCCTGACCATCGGCCCGGTGCCCGAGGCGTTGGCGGGTGTGGCCGTCGACCTGTCCGCCGAAGCCGCCAAGTACGACCCGCAGCCGCTGGTGGTGGCGGATCTGCCGCCGGACCACATCGGCGGCATGGCCTACACCGGCGGTACCACCGGCAAGCCCAAGGGCGTGATGGGTACCACCGGCAACATCGCCGCCATGACCCAGATCCAGCTCGCCGAATGGGAGTGGCCCGAGCACCCGCGGTTTCTGATGTGCACGCCGCTGTCCCACGCGGGTGCGGCGTTCTTCACCCCCACCGTCGTCAAAGGCGGCGAGATGGTGGTGCTGGCCAAATTCGACCCAGGCGAAGTCTTGAGAGTAATTGAGGAGCAACGCATTACGGCCACCATGCTGGTGCCGTCGATGCTGTATGCCCTGATGGATCACCCGGATTCGCACACCCGGGACCTGTCGTCGCTGGAGACCGTGTACTACGGCGCCTCGGCGATCAACCCGGTGCGGCTGGCCGAGGCGATCCGCCGGTTCGGCCCCATCTTCGCCCAGTACTACGGCCAGTCGGAGGCGCCGATGGTGATCACCTACCTTGCCAAGGCCGATCACGACGAGAAGCGGCTGACCTCCTGCGGGCGCCCGACGCTGTTCGCCCGGGTGGCGCTGCTCGGCGAGGACGGCAAGCCGGTGCCGCAGGGCGAACCAGGCGAAATCTGTGTCAGCGGACCGCTTTTGGCCGCCGGCTACTGGAACAAGCCGGAGGCGACGGCAGAGACATTCAAAGACGGCTGGCTGCACACCGGCGACATGGCCCGCGAGGACGAGGACGGCTTCTACTTCATCGTCGACCGGGTCAAGGACATGATCGTCACCGGCGGCTTCAACGTATTCCCCCGCGAGGTCGAGGACGTGATCGCCGAGCACCCGTCCGTCGCGCAGGTGTGTGTGGTGGGCACGCCGGACGAGAAGTGGGGCGAGGCCGTCACCGCGGTGGTGGTGTTGCGCGCCGACGCGGCCCGCGACGACGCGGCGATCGAAGCCATGACCGCCGAGGTTCAGGCCGCGGTCAAGGAGCGCAAGGGTTCGGTGCAGTCGCCGAAGCGGGTGGTGGTTGTCGACGCGCTGCCGTTGACCGGGTTGGGCAAGCCGGACAAAAAGGCCGTGCGCGCGCAGTTCTGGGAGGGCGCCGGCCGCGCGGTCGGCTAGTAGCTTGCGCGAGCAGACGCTGCCGCACCTTTCTCACGGCGTGTCGGGGCGCTTTCGCGTCTGCTCGGCACAGGAAGGTGACGGCTACGCTGGCGGCATGGCTGAGCGGATCAAACCCCCGTGGTGGCTGAAGCCCGCGAACAAAGTCTTCATCCGGATGTCGAAGCTGGGCATGAAGTTCGGCGGCGAGAGCCCGGTGGTGCTGACGGTCCCCGGCCGCAAGTCCGGCAAGCCCCGCTCGACACCGATCACCCCGATGAACTTCGAGGGCCACCGCTATGTCGTGGGCGGCTTCCCTGGTGCCGACTGGGTTCAAAACGTCAGGGCCGCAAGCGAAGTCACGCTGCAGCGGGGCCGCACCGCCGAACGCGTCCGGCTCGTCGAACTCTCACCCGAGGACGCCAAGCCGGTGCTGCGGGCGTTTCCCGACGAGGTCCCGACCGGCGTCAGTTTCATGAAGCGGGCCGGACTCATCAGCGAAGGCCGGCCCGAGGAGTTCGAGGCGCTGGCCGGACGCTGCGCGGTGTTCCGGTTCGATCCGGTTTGATGCTGCGCCCGCTGCTCGTCGTACCGTTGGCCGTGGCCTTCCTTGCGTTGCCCGCGCCTCGGGCCGTCGCCGCGCCGGGTTGCGCACCCGGCGGCAGCCCGGCGCCGCCCGGGGCCGCGGAACGCGAGGTCGGCGATCTGGACGGGGATGGGTTGCCGGACACCGAGATCGACCTGAACGGCACCGTGGCGTCCACCGGGCGGTCGGACACACTGACCGCCGCGTCCGCGCAGGATCCCGTGGTGACGAGCGCTCAGACGATCAGCTGCGGCGACCTCACCATCAACCAGGACGGAGTTCAAGAGCCTTGAGCGACAACCCATTCGATGCGACACAGTGGCGACTCGTCGACGGGTTCGACGACCTGACCGACATCACCTACCACCGCCATGTGCAGGACGCCACGGTGCGGGTGGCGTTCGACCGCCCGGAGGTGCGCAACGCGTTCCGGCCGCAGACCGTCGACGAGCTGTATCGGGTGCTCGACCACGCCCGGATGTCCCCCGACGTGGGAGTGGTGCTGCTGACCGGCAACGGGCCCTCGCCGAAGGACGGCGGCTGGGCGTTCTGCTCGGGGGGCGATCAGCGGATCCGAGGACGCAGCGGCTACCAGTACGCCAGCGGTGAGACCGCCGACACCGTGGACGCGGCGCGGGCCGGCCGGCTGCACATCCTCGAGGTGCAGCGGCTGATCCGGTTCATGCCCAAGGTGGTGATCTGTCTGGTCAACGGATGGGCCGCCGGCGGCGGGCACAGCCTCCATGTGGTTTGCGACCTCACGTTGGCCAGCTGCGAGCACGCCCGGTTCAAGCAGACCGACGCCGACGTGGGAAGTTTCGACGGCGGCTTCGGCAGTGCCTATTTGGCCCGTCAGGTGGGGCAGAAATTCGCCCGGGAGATCTTCTTCCTGGGCCGGCCCTACACCGCCGAGCAGATGCACCAGATGGGCGCGGTCAACGAGGTGGTCGACCACGCGGACCTGGAAAGCGTGGGCGTGCAGTGGGCGGCCGAGATCAACGCCAAATCGCCACAGGCGCAGCGCATGTTGAAGTTTGCGTTCAACCTGCTCGACGACGGCCTGGTTGGTCAGCAGCTGTTCGCCGGGGAAGCGACCCGGCTGGCCTATATGACCGACGAGGCCGTCGAGGGCCGCGACGCGTTCCTGCAGAAGCGGCCGCCCGACTGGAGTCCCTTCCCGCGCTACTTCTGAGCCGCGGCTCGCCGAGCGTCACGCCAGGGTGGTGGTCGGCGCCCAACGTCACCCTGGCGTGACGCTCGACACCCTAAAGCCCCTCCTAGACTCTTAGCGTGAGTAAGAGTCCACTGCGGCGATTGACCGACCAGCTGGTCCTGGCCAGCATGCGCCCACCCGCGTCGCCCCAGGTGCTGGTGAACCGTCCCGCAACCAAGCCCGTCGACCTCGACGGCAAGCGCATCCTGCTGACCGGCGCGTCGTCGGGCATCGGGGAGGCGGCGGCTGGGCAGTTCGCCGAGCGCGGCGCCACCGTCGTCGTCGTCGCCCGCCGCCGGGACCTGCTCGACGACCTGGCCCACCGCATCACTGCCGCTGGGGGCACGGCGATGTCCATCCCGTGCGACGTGTCCGACATGGCTGCGGTCGATGCGCTGGTCGCCGACGTCGAGAAGCGCATCGGCGGAGTCGACATCCTGATCAACAACGCCGGGCGGTCCATCCGCCGTCCGCTGGAGCAGTCGCTGGAACGCTGGCACGACGTCGAGCGGACGATGGTGCTCAACTACTACGCGCCGCTGCGGCTCATTCGCGGGCTGGCGCCCGGGATGATCGAACGCGGCGACGGCCACATCATCAACGTCTCTACGTGGGGTGTGCTCAATGAGGCCGCGCCGCTGTTCTCGGTCTACAACGCCTCGAAGGCGGCGCTGACGTCCGTAACCCGGATAGCCGAGACCGAGTGGGGCCCCAAGGGTGTGCACTCGACGGCGCTGTACTACCCGCTGGTGGCGACGCCGATGATCGCGCCGACCAAGGCGTACGAGGGCATGCCCGCCCTGACCTCAGAAGAAGCCGCCGAATGGATGATCACCGCCGCCCGCACGCGGCCGGTGCAGATCGCCCCCCGGATGGCAATAGCGGCCAAGGCGCTGAACACCGTCGGCCCGCGCTGGGTCAACACGCTCATGCAGCGGCGCCCGACCACCTAGGCGTGCTAGACACGAGTGATGGAGATTCTGGCGAGCAGGATGCTCCTGCGGCCGGCCGACTATGAGCGCTCGTTGCAGTTCTACCGCGACGAAATCGGGCTGGCGATTGCCCGCGAATACGGGGCGGGCACCGTCTTCTTCGCCGGTCAGTCTTTGCTGGAGCTGGCCGGCTACGGCGAGCCGGATCACTCTCGGGGCCCCTTCCCGGGGGCGCTGTGGCTGCAGGTGCGTGACCTGGAAGCGACCCAGGCCGAACTCCGCGGCCGGGGCGTGTCGATAGCCCGCGAGGCACGCCGCGAACCGTGGGGCCTGCACGAGATGCACGTAATCGATCCCGACGGTGTCACGCTCATTTTCATTGAGGTGCCCAAGGGCCATCCGCTACGCGAAGACACCCGCCAATGAGCGCGGACGAACCCAGGGTGAACTGATAGGTAACATCTGGCGACGACTCGCGATATTCCTGCATTTCGCCTAATCAATCGTTCGACAAGCGATACTCCCGACCACAAGAATCAGGGCCTGTGAACATCCAGTTGTTCCTCTTGATCATCGTCGTGATCACGGCGCTGGCTTTCGACTTCACCAACGGCTTTCACGACACCGGCAACGCGATGGCGACGTCCATCGCCAGTGGCGCGCTGGCTCCCAAGGCGGCGGTGGCGCTCTCGGCGGTGCTGAACCTGATCGGCGCGTTCCTGTCCACGGCCGTGGCGGCGACGATCGCCAAGGGCTTGATCGACGCGAATCTGGTCACCCTCGAGCTGGTGTTCGCAGGCCTGGTCGGTGGCATCGTCTGGAATTTGCTGACCTGGCTGCTCGGTATCCCCTCGAGTTCCTCGCACGCGCTGATCGGCGGCATTGTCGGCGCGACGATCGCGGCGGTCGGCGGGCACGGCGTGATCTGGAAGGGCGTGGTCTCCAAGGTCGTCATCCCAGCCGTCATCGCCGCGGCGCTGGCCATCGTGGTCGGGGCGGCCGCCACCTGGCTGGTGTACCGGATCACCCGCGGCGTCGGGGACCAGCGCACCGAGGCAGGTCTCCGGCGCGGTCAGATCGGCTCGGCGTCGCTGGTGTCGCTGGCCCACGGCACCAACGACGCGCAGAAGACGATGGGCGTGATCTTCCTGGCGCTGATGTCCTACGGATCGGTGAGCAAGACCGCCAGCATGCCGCCGCTGTGGGTGATCGTGTGCTGCGCGGTGGCGATGGCCGGCGGTACCTACCTGGGCGGCTGGCGGATCATCCGCACGCTGGGCAAGGGACTGGTCGAGATCAAGTCGCCGCAGGGCATGGCCGCCGAATCATCCTCGGCCGCAGTCATTCTGTTGTCGGCCCACTTCGGTTACGCGCTGTCCACGACGCAGGTGTGCACCGGGTCGGTGCTGGGCAGCGGGGTGGGCAAGCCCGGCGCCGAGGTGCGCTGGGGGGTGGCCGGCCGGATGGCGACCGCGTGGCTGGTGACGCTGCCCCTGTCGGGGCTGGTGGGCGCGCTCACCTACTGGATCGTGCACCTCATCGGCGGCTACCCCGGTGCGATCATCGGCTTCTTGCTGCTGATCGCGGTCGCTGCGACCATCTACCTGCGCTCGCGTCGGGTCAAGGTGGACCACAAGAACGTCAACGCCGAGTGGGAAGGCAATCTGACGGCGGGGCTGGATGGCCCCGACCTACCGCCACCGCACGTCATGGGCCCTAAGCCGGGTGCTTCGGCACCCGAATCCGACGGCCAGGTCCCGGCGCGGAGCGCCTCGTGAACGCCTGGTTCAACATCGAAGCGACCGGCAAGATCCTGCTGTTCAGCCTGCTGGCCGGGGCGGCGCTGCCGGGACTGTTCGCCCTCGGGGTGCGGTTGCAAGCCGCTGGGGCGAACAACGCGGGTGGCAGGGCGCGCCCGTTGCTGTCGGCGGTGGGATGGCTGATCTACGCGCTGGTGGCGGTGGTGGTGATCCTGGGCGTGCTCTACATCGCCAGAGATTTCATCGCCCACCACACGCACTATCCCTTCCTGGGTGCCAAGCCAGCGTGACGCCGCATCCTCCTCATGCGTTTAACATGGGAATCTGTTGAATCTTCGGCGGGTGAGTTGATCGCAGAATGAACCGATTCCTCAGTTCGATCGTTGCGTGGCTGCGGGCGGGGTATCCCGAAGGCATTCCGCCGACGGATTCCTTTGCCGTGCTTGCCTTATTGGCGCGGCGGTTGACCAACGACGAGATCCGGACGGTCGCCGACGAACTGACTCGCCGCGGCGACCTGCAGATCGACAACATCGACATCGGCGTCGCGATCACTCAGCACACCGATGAGCTTCCATCTCCCGAGGACATCGAGCGGGTCCGCGTCCGGCTCGCCGCCCAGGGTTGGCCGCTCGACGACGCACGCGAAAACGGGGACCGCGCATAGCCGTCCTGCGGGCGGTGCCCGTTCCCCCGGGCTCAGCGACCCGTGTGTTGTTACCCGCGCTGCAGCGGGTGCTCGACGGGCAAGACTCGGCGATGGTCGCGGTGCCCGACGATGCTGCCGTACCCGGTTTGCGGATCGGTGAAGACATCGACGATGACGTGGCCCTGGTGGTGACGACGTCCGGGACCACCGGTGCACCCAAGGGCGCGTTGCTGACCGCGGCAGCTCTGACGGCAAGCGCCGAGGCCACCTGCGAACGGCTCGGCGGGCCGGGGCGCTGGCTGTTGGCCATCCCGCCGTATCACATCGCCGGGTTGCAGGTCTTGGTCCGCAGCGTCCTGGCCGGCACCACCCCGGTGGAGCTGAATGTGTCCGCCGGGTTCGATATCGACGAATTACCCTCCGCAATCGCGGGTTTGGGAGCGGGTAGGCGCTACACGTCGCTGGTCGCCGCCCAGTTGGCCAAGGCGCTCAGCCACCCCGGCGCCACCGCCGCGCTCGCCGAGCTGGACGCCATCCTGCTCGGTGGCGGGCCCGCACCGCGGCCCGTGCTCGATGCCGCCGCGTCAGCCGGCATCCACGTGGTGCGCACCTACGGAATGAGCGAGACCGCGGGCGGATGCGTCTACGACGGTATTCCGCTGAGCGGGGTGGGCCTGCGCATCCGCCCCGACGGCCGCATCATGCTGGGCGGGGACACGCTGGCCAAGGGCTATCGCAACCCGGTGATCCCCGACCCGTTCGCCGAGCCCGGTTGGTTCCTGACCGACGACCTCGGCGCCGTGACCGAGTCCGGCGAACTCATCGTGCTGGGCCGCGTGGACGACGCGATCAGCACCGGCGGGTTGACCGTGCTGCCCGGTCCGGTGGAAACCGTCCTGGCCGACCATCCCGCGGTGCGCGACTGCGCCGTGTTCGGGGTGCCCGACGAACGCCTGGGCCAGCGAGTGGCGGCCGCCGTGGTCGTGGACGCGGACGCCGCGGCACCGTCGCTGAAAGAGCTGCGCACCCACGTCGCGCGCACACTCGACAGCACCGCCGCACCGCGCGAGTTGCACATCGTCGAGGAATTGCCGCGCCGCGGCATCGGCAAGGTGGACCGGGCCGCATTGATACGGCGGTTCGGGTCAATAGGCTGACCTGTCGTGAGGATCGCCCGCCGGGAAAAGGCCTCGGTCGCGGCCGCGGTCGTCCTGGTGGTGGCGGCGTTCGCACTGCCGCGGATGCACCTGGGCATCGACCCGCGCCGGGATACCGGGCTGGACCGGTTCGCCGAGCACGCCGGCGCCACGCCGATCTTTGGCTACTGGGACATCCACGCCGGGTGGGGCACCGTGGCGGCCGCCCTGCTGGCGGCCGCCGCTGTGTATTGGGGTCCGGTTGTGGCGCAACGGCTTTCCTGGCGCACGCTGACGCTGGGAACCTGGGCGACGGCATGTGTTTGGGCGTTCTCGCTGGCGATGATCGACGGCTTCGAGCGTGGCTTTGCGCAGCGCCTGACCGGCCGGGACGAATATCTGTGGGAGGTGCCCGGGATCACCGACATTGCGGCGACGATGCGCACGTTCTCCAGCCGAATCCTGGATTTCCAGCCGCACTCCTGGACCACACACGTGTCCGGACATCCACCTGGCGCACTGCTGACGTTTGTGTGGCTGGACCGCATCGGCCTGCACGGGGGCGCCTTTGCGGGCCTGCTGTGCCTGCTCGCGGGTTCCAGTGCGGCGGCCGCCGTCCTGGTGGCGGTGCGCGCCGTGGCCGACGAAGCCACCGCCCGGCGGGCGGCCCCGTTCCTGGCCGTGGCGCCGACGGCGATCTGGGTTGCGGTGTCGGCCGACGGCTACTTCGCCGGCGTGGCGGCCTGGGGCATCGCCCTGCTGGCGCTGGCGGTGCGCGGCGAGACGCGGTTCCCGGCATTGGTGGGGGGTGCGGCCGGAATGGCGCTGGGCTGGGGCATCTTCCTCAGCTACGGTCTGGTGCTGATGGGCTTGCCGGCGTTGGCGGTGCTGGCCTCGGCGGCGAACTGGCGGGCCGCGCTGCGCGTGCTGGTCCCCGCCGTGTTGGCCGCGGTGGCGGTGGCGGTGAGCTTCGCCGTGGCCGGCTTCTACTGGTTCGACGGCTACGAGTTGGTGCAACAACGCTATTGGCAGGGGATCGCGAAGGACCGGCCCTTCCAATACTGGGTTTGGGGGAACCTGGCCTGCGTGGTGTGTGCCATCGGCCTGGGCAGTGTCGCCGGACTCGGTCGAGCATTCGACCCGGCCGCGATCCGCCGCCGGTCCGGCCTGCACCTGCTCCTGCTGGCGGCGGTGGTCGCGATCTGCTGCGCGGATCTGAGCATGCTCAGTAAGGCCGAGACGGAACGGATCTGGTTGCCGTTCACCATTTGGCTGACCGCGGCGCCCGCGCTGCTGCCGGTGCGCTCGCACCGGGTATGGCTGGCGCTCAACGCCATTGGAGCACTGGTGCTGAACAGTGTGATTTTCACGAACTGGTAGCCACTGGGACCGCCGAACCGAACCACACGGAGAAATGCGGCGCAAAAATCCGCAGCCAGGTTCGACTCGCGGAAACCGGCGGGCTGCTCATAGCCCGTTGGCGTAAGTGACCCGCGCGAATCGACCGCCGGGGCTGCAGGCGTCGCGCACCGCGACGACATCGTCCACCAGGTCGACGTCGGCAAGTTGACGCACCAAGGACACTTCGACGCCGTTGTCGCGCAATGCTTTCAGCGTGAGGTGGCCGGTGTCGGGTGTGGACATGGGGACACCGCGCAGACACGCGGCCGCGTCCGGGACCGTCAGCCCGAGCAGCCACCAGCCGCCGTCGAGCGCCAACCCGAGCACCGCCGCGTTCTCCAGCAGCCGTTGTGCACACTCTTTCAGCAGTGCGGGGGTGACCTGCGGGGTGTCCATCCCGATCTGCAGCACCGGATAGCCGGCGGCGGCATCGGCGTGGGCGTTGGCGAGCCGATCGGCGAAGTCGTCGCCACGTTGCTCGATCACGGTGAACGACTCAAGCCGCCGCCGCAATTCGGCCGAACCGGCGGCGTTGTCGAGGTTGCCGGTGAGTGCCACCACCCGGGCGGCGAACGGCACCGCCGCGACGGCGTCCAGGGTGTCCAGCAGAGCCGCAGCGGCGATCTCGGCGGCTGCCCGGTCACCGACCGTCGCCGCCAGCCGGGTCTTGGCCAGTCCAGGCTCCGGCGCCTTGGCCACCACCAGCGCCGTCACCGGCAGGCTCACGAAATCACCTTCCAGAAGTCGACAATCGCGGTGATGCTGCCCTTTAGCGACCCGCTCACCTTCGACTTGCCGCCCGTCCGGGGGCCGTAGCTGACGTCGAGTTCCACCACGCGCCACCCCGCCGCCGCGGCACGGACCAGCAACTCCAACGGATAACCCGACCGTCGGTCGCTGACACCAAGCTCCAGCAACGCCTCGCGCCGCGCCACCCGCATCGGCGCGATGTCGTGCACCGGCAGGCCGTGCCGGGTCCGCAGCCGCCAGCTCATCACCACGGTGCCCACCCGGGCCACCCACGGCCAGTGCAGCCCGGGCACCGGACGCCGGCGGCCGGTGACCAGGTCGGCGCCGCGCTGCAATTCGTCGACCAGCCGCGGCAGGTCCCCGGGATCCATCGAGCCGTCCGCGTCGATGACCGCCACGACCGGCGTCTTCGCCGCGACCACTCCCGCGTGTACCGCCGCCCCGTAACCGGGGCGCGGCTCGGCGATCACCCGGGCACCGTGCCGGGTGGCGACGGCGGCGGTGTCGTCGGTGCTGTTGTTGTCCACCACCAGTGCCTGATAGCCGGCCGGGATCGCGGCCAGCACCGCCGGCAGCGATTCCTCCTCGTTGAGGCAGGGCAACACCACCGTCACGCCGGACACGGCGGTTGCAGGGTCAGCGGGGCCAGGACGGGAATGACCCGGTGCCGGAACGGCCGCCCCCGCCACTGCCGCCGCCGCTGGTGCCGCCACCCGACGGCGCACGCGGCGCCACGGTCGGCACTCTGGGTGCCTGCGGCACCGGTGCTTGGGTGCGCGGTACCTGCGGCACCGGCGCCTGAGTCTGCGGCGCCTGCGGCACCGGTGCTTGGGTGCGCGGCGCCTGCGTAGGCGGAGCCACCGTCTGCTGCTGCGTCGGCACCTGCTGGGTGGGCGCCTGCGTAGGCACCTGCTGCTGCGTCGGCGCCTGCGTCGGCACCTCCTGCGTGGGCTGCGGCGCAACCGTCGTCGGTGGCGCCACGGTGGTCGGCGCCTCCGTCGTCGGAGCCACCGTCGTCGGCGGAATCGTTGTGGTCTTCGGCGGTTGCGTGGTCGCCGGCGTCGTGGGCGCGGTGGTCGGCGCTGTGGTCACCGACGTCGTCGGCGCTGTCGTGGGCGGCGTCGTGGGCGCGGTGGTCGGCGGCGTCGTCACCGGCGTTGTCGGACCGGTCGTCGGCGCCGTGGTCGGCGGCGTCGTCGGCATGCCGGCTGCCAGCCCGGATACGGCTGCCAGCCGGGATACGGCGGAATGAAGATCGGCACCGGCAACGGAGCGGGGACCGGCACGGGCACCGGAGCCGCCGGTACGGGCGCCGGGGCCGGAGCCACCGGCGCGGGCGCTTGCCTCGGGACATTCTGCACGGCAGGCACGGTGCCGCCCTGGAATCCCAGGGTGGGGATGTCGGGCGGCGGGGGTGGCACCGGGGCTTGCTGCTCGGTCGGCAACAGCGGCATGAACTTGCCCGGCTGGGCGTTCTGGTGGCCTTCGACGGGCAAAGTGGACGCTGTCGGCCGAACGGTCACCGCGACCGCGACCGCCAGCGAAGCGAAGCCGAGCACGGCAAAACCGATAACGGCGTTGCTGATCAACAGCCGCCTCAGCTGTGGCCGGATGCCGGCCGTCTCGGGATCGTCCGGGTCTACGCCGTCCTCGTACTCATCGGCGTACTCGTCCCCGTAATCGTCGAAGCCGTCGGTGTCGACCGGCAGGATGTCGTACTCGCTGGCTTGCGAATACGCCAGCTGTTCGTCGCCTGAGCTGGGCGCTCCGCCGTCGGCGGGCTGCATGAAGGCGGTGGCGTCCCCGGGCGCCGCCGGGTCGCCGGAGGACACACCGGAATGGAAGTACGCGGGCGCGTTCGGGTCCCCGGCCACATTCGGGTCTCCCGAGGAGACACCCGAATGGAAATTCGCGCCGCCTCCGTCACCGGGTATCGGGCCTGCCATGGTGGCATCGCCGAGGGACGGCGCCGCCATCGTCGCGTCGGGCGATGCGGCCGGGGCGGCCATCGTCGCGTCCGGGTTGGCGAACGGGGCAGCCATCGTCGCATCGGGAGATGCGGTCGGCACCGCCATCGTCGCATCGGCGGCGGCGCCGCGCGCCAGGGCGAAGTCGGGATCCCCCGGAATCTGCACGCCCATCGTGGACGCGGACTGCAGCTGGTCGGCGAACATCGCGGTGTTCTCCGGCGACGTACCCACCAGCAGGACGTCGTCAGGGGTACCGGCGTGGCCCGGGACCTGCGCCATCAAGGTGTCGAAGGTCGCGCCGGCGTCACCTTCTACCGGCGTCGCGGCCAGCACCGTCGGCGGCGCATCCGGATCACCGCTGGGGACCGCAAGGCTCGCCGTCTGGCTGCCGACCAGCAGAACCGCGGCACCGGCACGACCGGGCCCCAGCAGCGCGGTGGCCGCCTGCGACTCGGAGACCACCTCGACGTTCGCCACGCCGGCATAGTTCAGCGCCTGCTGCAGCTGATCGGCGGCGTACTGATCCGACCAGACCAGTCGGGTGCCGACCAACCGGTGACCTTCATCAGTCAGCAGGCGATTCGTACCGACAATCGTCTCGGACAGGTCCGCGACGGGATTATTCGTCAGCTCGACCGTGGATTGATCGATCACCGCGCTACTGCGGGCGGCCTCGATCAGAGCCAGGCGTGCGACCTGGCCGGTAACGGCCACCCCCAACACCACGTCCATTTACGGCTCTCCTTCGGCTGACTACCCCACAGTCAGCAATGTCCCGGCATCATTACACTGACGGCATATTCGTCATTCGGACGACAGGGTTCCCTATGTGCGCAGCGTAACCGGATTCCCTACCCAGGGGGATGGTCACCGGATTTCCTTCGCCACTTCATAGCCTGCTCACAGCCGCGGCCGCGTCTTCCGAATGGAGAATATGTTCGCAACCGAACAACGCAGCTGGCTAGTCAGGGGGTTCCCCTGCAGCACGACCAAACCTGCGCCCGCAGCAACCGACCTCGATCCCTTGGGGGCCTCGTGAGCCTGAGCAGCGACGACACGCCGACCGGCCCCATCGTGGGCGCGCGCGGGGCCCCTCCCGGGCCGCCGGCACCGGAATCCCGATCGGAAGCACAGCCGACCGGGCGCACCGCCCGCGAGCGCAACCTCCGACGTGACCTGTTGGCCGGCGTACTGCTCATCGTGGCTTTGCTGATGCCCTGGAACCTGTACTTCGGATTCCGCATTCCGAACAGCAACCCCGTGCTGTGGGCAGTCCTGGGTTCGGTAACAGCTCTGTCGCTGCTGTCCCTGCTGGCGTCACACCGGCGGCCCGGTCCCAACGGACGGCTGCGGCTTGCCCTCAATGTCCCCTACCTACTGCTGGTAGTTGGTTTTGCGGGGTTCGCCGCGTTCGAATTCATCCGGACCGTGGACACCGCCAAGGTGCTGGCCGGGGTCGGGCCCGGCGCTTGGCTGGGCGTCGCCGGGGCGGTGCTGGCGGCACAGCCGCTGCTGGTCCACCCCACCGTGGACGAGGAGAGCTACCAGCGGTGGCTGCGCGCCGCCCGCCTGGTCGGTTACGCATCGATGTTCGGGGCGTCCCTGAGCGCCGGGTTCACCCTGTGCTTGCAGGTGCGCTACGCCCTGCCCACCGCGGGCATGGATTCTTTCGGCGTCAACAACACCGCGGTGATCCTCACGTCGGTGGTGTACGGGGCGGTGGCGTTGGCGACGGCACTGGTGGCATCGCGGTGGATCCTGCGCAACACTCCGGCATCCCGGCTTGCCACCGTGGCGCTCGGCGGATCCGCGCTGGTGGCCGGGACCGTGGTGTGGATCCTTCCCGTCGGCCGCGAAATCGACGCATTCCATGGCATCGCGCAGAACACCTCGACGGCGGGCGTCGGCTACGAGGGCTATCTCGCCTGGGCGGCGGCCGCGGCCCTGTTTCTGCCGCTGACGCTGTTCGGATCGCCGCTGGTACGCAAGGACCGCGACGTGTGGCGCGAGGCAGTGCGCATGGCATTGATGCTGATCGTCGTCTGGTGCGTGGGCACGGTGCTGATGAGGATCACCGCCCTGGTCGTGGCGGTGCTGCTGAATTACCCCAGGTACCCGTATAACAACCTCACGCTCGCGGCGTTCGCCGCGGCGACGGCGGGGGTGGCGTGGTGGCTGCGGGCGCGAGTGGGCGGCGGCGTCTTGGCCTCGCGACTGACGACGTGGCTGAGCGGGTTGGTGTTCGCGCTGACCGCTTCGCGGGTGATCATTGGCGTGATCATGTCGCCGCGCTTCGCTCAGGGGGCAGCACCGAACCCGGTCTACGGCAACGACTTCGCCCAGCAGATGACCAGCACGCTCGACCTCGCATTGGCAGTGCTGGCGCTGTGGATCTTCCCCGCGGTCCTCATCGCCGGGATCATCCGTAAACCGCGCCGACGGCCGCGACGACGGCAGCCGGCGCCACGACCCCCCACCGGGCAGCAACGCCCCCAGGTGCCCGTCCCCACCCGTGCGGGTGGCCCGCCGCCACCGTCGGAAGCCAGGACGACGCAGTTCAGCGCCGCCCATACCGAGCACGACCCGCCCACCACGGTGCTGTCCGGGCAGGGGCGGGCGCCCCGGATCTTCCGGTCGGCGGAAACCACCGGGCCGTTGCGGCCCAAGATCTACCGGCCGCCGAACCGTCCGTCCTAACGCAACGGCGCGAACGCGAAGTCGCGCAGCCCGTCGCCCGGGGCCACCGCGGCCCGGAAATCGAGCACCTCGGCGGCCAGTGTGGGGTCGGCCACGATGTGGCGGACATCGCCACTGCGGTATTGGCCGGTGACGGCCGGAGACAGCTCGCCGCCCCGCGCGGCACACAGGGCGCTGGCCACTTCGAGGATGGCGATGGGTCGTCCCGAGCAGACGTTGGCGGCGGTGAAGCCGGCGCGGTCCGCGCTCACCGCCGCCAGGTTTGCCGCCGCGACATCGTCGACGTGGACGAAATCTCGCATCTGCCGGCCGTCTTCGAAAACCCTTGGCGGCTCACCCTTCTCGAGTGAGGAGCGGAATATAGCCGCCACCCCGGAATACGGGGTGTCCCGCGGCATGCCCGGGCCGTAGACGTTGTGGTAGCGCAGCGCGATCACCGAACCGCCGGTGGCCTCCGACCAGGCCAGTGCGAAGTGTTCCTGCGCCGTCTTGCTGGCCGCGTACAGGCTGCGTGGCCGCAGCGCGGCGTCCTCACCGACCAATTGCCACACAACCGGCTGCCCGCAGACCGGACAGCGGTGCTCGAAGACGCCGGCGTCCAGGTCGGCGCGGCGGCGCGGCGGCGGATCCACCGAGCCGTGCTCGGCGCACCGGTACCGCCCCTGCCCGTACACCACCATCGAGGACGCCAACACCAGACGCCGGACGCCGGCGGCGAACATCTGGGCCAGCAGCACCGTGGTCCCGAAGTCGTTGTGGCCGCCGTATTCCGGCGCATCGGCGGCGTCGACACCGGCGCCTACCATCGCCGCCTGATGGCACACCAGGTCCACCCCCGACAGCAGCGGAGCGAGTGCATCGGCGTCGCGCACATCGACCCGGTGACACCCGGGCGGCAGCACCGGACTCGGACCGTGCGCGGCGGGCAGCAACGCGTCCACGCCGATCACCTCATGACCCGCCGCCCGCAGCGCCGCGTCGACCCGGGCGCCGATGAAACCGGCCGCGCCGGTGAGCAACACCCTCACGGCAACTCGAATGGCAGCGGGACCCCGGCGTGCTGCAGGCAATGGGTGCAGGTGCGCTCGTCGGCCACATTGTCGATCGCCGTCTGCACGAGTTGCTTGAGCCGCACGATGTTCTCCCCAAAGGCGGCAAAGATCTCGGCGGCCTTCACCCCTTCCCCGACCGCCACACCGGCATCCACGTCGGTGACCAAAGCTATTGCTGCATAACATAATTCGAGTTCGCGAGCGAGGATGGCCTCCGGGTAGCCGGTCATGTTGACCAGACTGAAGCCGGCGGCGGCGAACCACTGGCTCTCCGCGCGGGTGGAAAACCGCGGACCCTGGATCACCACCATGGTGCCGCCGTCGACCACATCCGGCAGGCCGGTCACCGCGCTGCGCAGCGTCGGGCAGTACGGATCGGCGAAGCTGGCGTGCACCCCGCCGCTGTCGAAGTAGGTGTCCGGGCGACCACTGGTGCGGTCCACCAGTTGGTCGGGCACCACCACCGTTCCGGGCCCCAGCAGGGGGTTCAGACTGCCGACCGCGCACGGCGCGAATACCCGCCGGACCCCCAGCGCGCGCAGCGCCCACATGTTGGCCCGGTACGGGACGGTGTGCGGCGAGTACTGGTGACGGGCGCCGTGCCGGGGCAGGAACGCGACCTCGTGCCCGCCGATGGCGCCGATCGTGATCGGGTCGCTGGGCGCACCCCAGGGGGTCTCGGGGTACACCGTGCGGGTGTCGGATCCGAGAAAGGTGTAGAAGCCGCTGCCGCCGATGACTCCGAGCATCCGCCCATTGTGATGCATGAGGCAGGATGCCCTGGTGGCCAGTTTTGCGCAGTGGATCGCCGGGGCGCGCCCGCGGACCCTGCCGAACGCGGTCGCCCCGGTGGTCGCCGGCACCGGCGCCGCGGCGTGGTTGCACGCCGCCGTGTGGTGGAAGGCGCTGCTGGCTCTGACGGTGGCCCTCGCCTTCGTCATCGGGGTGAACTACGCAAACGACTACTCCGACGGCATCCGGGGCACCGACGACGTGCGGGCCGGACCGGTGCGGTTGGTGGGGGCCCGGCTGGCGACGCCGCGCGCGGTGCTGACCGCGGCGCTGGTCAGCCTGTTCGTCGGCAGTGTGGCGGGACTGGCGCTGGCGCTGGTCAGTGCGCCGTGGCTGATCGCGGTCGGTGTGGGGTGTGTCGCCGGGGCCTGGCTTTACACCGGCGGGTCCAAACCGTACGGCTACTCGGGGCTGGGCGAGGCGGCGGTGTTCGTGTTCTTCGGCCTGGTCGCCGTCCTGGGCACCCAATTCACCCAGGCCCTGCGGGTGGACTGGGTGGGCCTGGTGCTGGCGGTCACGATCGGGGCGTTGTCGTCGTCGGTGCTGGTCGCCAACAATCTGCGAGACATTCCCACCGATACCCAATCCGGCAAGATCACCCTCGCGGTGCGGTTGGGTGACCGCCGCACCCGGCTGCTCTACCACGCTTTGCTGGTCACCGCCGGGGTTATGACGCTGATCCTGCTGGCAGCGACGCCGTGGTGCGCCGTGGGACTGGTGGCCACGCCGCTGGCACTGCGGGCCGACCGGCCGGTGCGCGCCGGCCTGGGCGGGCCGGAGTTGATCCCCGTGCTGCGCGACACCGGGCTGGCCATGGTTGTGTGGTCCGCCGGGGTCGCGCTAGCGCTGTCCCTGGCCGGCTGACCGCACGGAGTCCCCGGCGCCAACTGGCCCGCTGTGTTTTACTTGCTCAAATGCGTTGCGCCGCAAAATAACAGGGCGTCGACGGGAGGGGATCAGTTCTGATGAGTGAGCGGCTCGACGACCACGCGACCCGGCGTCTACCGGTGCCGCCGCCCGGACCGTCTGGGCCGCCCGGCCCGTCGGGTCCGTTCGGGGGGCCCTATCCGCCGTATCCAGTCAGCCGTTCCACTAACTCGCTTGCGATCGCCGCGTTCGTCACATCGCTGGTCCTGGCCCCGTTGGGCATCGTGTTCGGGCATATTTCGCTTTCCCAGATCAAGCGCACCGGCGAGGACGGCCGCGGCTTTGCCATCGCCGGCCTGGCGCTGGGATACATCGGGACGGTCCTGGGAATCATCGGGCTGATCGGCGTCCTGGTGTTCATGGCGTCGATCAACTCGGCGCTGCACAGCAACGCGGGTTCACGATCGCGAAGCGCACCCGCCACGTCCGAGGCCCCGGTCGGGGTGCCGGACGCTACGGCGCGGGCGATCAAGGACGCCCGCGTCGGCGATTGCATCCGTCGGGTGACCGGGGCAAAGAAGAAGGACGGCAGCAGGGAGGTGACCGTTTCGCCCGCCGCCTGCGGGTCGAGCGCCGCGACGGACAAGGTCACCAAACGCACCACCAGCACGTCGGATTGCCCCGGCAGCCAGTGGGTGCGGACGCAGGCCTACCGTCCGCCGATTGTCCTCTGCCTGTCCAAGTTGCGGTAATCCGACGTCCGTGCTCGACCCCGGTGCACGCGCACAGCGAGCACGCATAGAGTCGATCCAGCCCCAGCGGCAGGAGCAACCGATTGCTGCGGCGGGAAGGACATCGCTATGACTGAGATCGCGACGATCAACGGCCCGAAGAAAGTCGGGTTGCTCAGCGTCGGCGCCTACCGCCCTGAGCGCGTCGTCACCAACGAGGAGATCTGCGAGAACATCGACTCCTCCGACGAATGGATCTACTCGCGCACCGGGATCAAGTCGCGCCGGTTCGCCGCGGACGACGAATCCGCGGCTTCGATGGCCGCCGAAGCCTGTCGACGGGCGTTGAAGAACGCCTCGCTGACACCGGCCGACATCGACGGCGTGATCGTCACCACCAACACGCACTTCCTGCAGACACCGCCGGCCGCCCCGATGGTCGCGGCGGCGTTGGGCGCCAACGACGTGCTGGGCTTCGATCTGTCCGCCGGCTGCGCCGGGTTCGGGTACGCACTGAGCACCGCGGCGGACATGATCCGCGCCGGCGGCGCCGGGAAGATGCTGGTGGTCGGCACCGAGAAACTGTCCCCGACGATAGACATGCACGACCGCGGCAACTGCTTCATCTTCGCCGACGGAGCCGCCGCGGTGGTGGTCGGCGAGACACCCACCCAGGGCATCGGGCCGACGGTGGCGGGCAGTGACGGCGAGCAGTCCGGCGCAATCCGCCAGGACATCGACTGGATCACCTTCGCGCAGAATCCCTCCGGCCCACGGCCGTTCGTGCGGCTCGAGGGTCCGGCGGTGTTCCGCTGGGCTGCCTTCAAGATGGGCGACGTAGGGCGCCGCGCGCTGGAGGCCGCCGGTGTCGGGCCGGATCAGATCGATGTGTTCGTACCCCATCAGGCCAACAGCCGCATCAACGAGTTGCTGGTCAAAAACCTGCAGTTGCGACCGGACACCGTCGTCGCCAACGACATCGAACACTCCGGGAACACCTCCGCGGCCTCCATCCCGCTGGCCATCGCGGAACTGATGGACACCGGCGCGGCCCAGCCCGGCGATTTGGCACTGCTCATCGGCTACGGCGCCGGACTCACCTACGCCGCACAGGTGGTGCGGATGCCGCTGCACAGCGACAGCTGAGGATCAGCCTTCGGCCGGCCCCTCGTCGGCCGGTGACGACTCCCCCCGCAGCCGGGCCCGCAACCGGTCCCGTTCGGCACGGCGATGTTCACCTGCGGCGGCAAGAGTGGCCGTGGCGCGCCGGCGCAGCGGGCCGAATGCCCACATTCCCAGCGGCATGGAGACAACCAGGCCGCCCAGTGCGGCGACGGTGAGCGGGAAGTCGGCCACCCCTATCAGCCGGCCCGCGCCGTAGATCAGAGCAGTGATTACCACCACCAACAGCAGCCGGGCCGCGACGTAGAGCAGGACGTCGGCGACGCCGCGACCGCGGGACGGAACCCGAGTGGGCTTGTCGCTAGGCGCTTCTGACACGACTTGAGCCTAGCGACAGGCCCGCCACGGGTATATTCGCTCACAGGAGGTGTCGAGTGCTTTACCTGCTCGTCGTCCTTATTCTGGGGACGCTGATCTATCTCGGCTGGCGTGCGGCGCGGTCACAGACCAGCCCGCCGAAGACGCGCGTCATCGGACCTGACGACGATCCGGAGTTCCTGCGGCGATTGGGCGACAACAAACCGCGTTAGACGAACTGCGGGTTGGAGCGCCGCTGGTCGCCGGGGAAGCCGTCGGCGACCACCGCCGCCAGCTCGAGCAGTGCCTCGCGGGTGTCCCGTTTCAGCCGATCCAGCTCGATCTCGGCGCCTTCTTCCAGGTGCGGGTCATAGGGCACCACCCGTACGGCCCGGCAGCGGCGCGCGAAATGCTCGATCACCTTGTCCATGTCGACCTTGCCGGCCCGCGGCCGCACGGCGTTGATCACAGTGATCGAGTTTCGCACCAAGTCCTCGTGGCCGTGGGCGTCCAGCCAGTCCAGCGTCGCCGACGCACTGCGGGCCCCGTCGATGGAGCCCGACGCGACCACGATCAGCACGTCGGACCGGGCCAGGATCGCCGACATCGCCGAGTGCAGCAGTCCGGCGCCGCAGTCGGTCAGTACCAGTCCGTAGAACCGTTCGAGGATGTCCAGGCTGCGCGTGTAGTCCTCGGAGCTGAATGCCTCCGACAACGTCGGGTCGCTCGAGGAGGCGAGTACCTCCAGCCCAGCCTTGTTTTGTGAGGTGTAGCTGCGGATGTCGCTGTAGCGGTCGATGCTATCGGCATCCCGCAGCAGGTGTCGCACGGTCGCCGGGGTTTCGAGCGGCAGCTTCTGGCTCAGGGTGCCGCGATCCGGGTTGGCATCCACGGCGACCACCCGGTCACCCCGAACGGACCCGAAGGTGGACCCCAACGTTGCGGTGATCGTCGTCTTGCCGACGCCGCCCTTCAACGACAGCACCGCGATGCGGTAACAACCGCGCAGCGGCCGGTTGATCTGGGCAACCAGGTTGTTGTGCTTCATCGCCCGGGGACTCTCCCCCAGGTTGATCAGCTGACCCGACAGCACGTACAGCAGCCGGCGCCAGCCTTCCGATGGCGGCGGCTTGACCGGCTTGAGCAGGACGGTCGTCGACAGCTCGGGATACGGCGCGTGCGGCAGCGGCTCGGGACGGAACTGGGGCCGCTCTTCGATGCCGGCGCCCTCCGGCGGGCCCGGGTAATACGCGCCGTAGGCCGTCGGATCGACCCGCGTCACACCGGACACCGGACCGGTGGTCGGTCCCGGATCCCACTGCGGCGTCTCGACTGACGGCGCGGTAGCGGCGACGGGATCGGGGGGCGCGGATGGCCGGCGCTCAGTGCGGAAACCGGCGAACGCCCGCGTCGGCGCCTCGGCGGTGGCTTCGACCGGCGGTTCGGCTACGAACGGCGCCGGACCCTCGATGGTCGGCTGGTCCGGGCTGAGGTCGGCCGCCCCGGTACCCGGGTGGACGCGCGGAGCCCCCCGCCCGGCGTTGGATGTTCTGACACTCGTGCTCCCCCTTGTTGCCCGCTTGTTCGGGTCGGTCACGCTCGGGTCAGCCCACGCCCGCATACGAGTGCAGGCCAACGGTCACCAGGTTAACGAAGAACAGATTGAAGACCATGGCCACGAACCCGGCGACGTTGATCCAGGCCGCCTTGCGATCCCGCCAACCGGCCGTTGACCTGGCATGGAGGTAGGCGGCGTACACGACCCATGCGATGAACGACACGGTTTCCTTGGGGTCCCAGCCCCAGTACCGGCCCCAGGCTTCCTCGGCCCAGATCGCACCGAAGATGACCCCGAAGCCGAACACCGGGAAGGCGAAGATGGTGGTTCGGTAAGCGATCCGGTCGAGCGTCTGCGCGTCGGGAAAGCGTTGCACCAGCCGTGCCAGTTGGCCCTCGGTGCCCGGTTCGCCGAGCCGTGAGGTGCGCAGCAGAAACAGAATGCTGGCGATGCCTGCCACCAGGAACACGCCCGAGCCGAGGCTGACCACCGAGACGTGGATGGGCAGCCAGTATGACTGCAGGGCCGGCATCACCGGTGCCGCGTTGGCGTAGAGCCAGCGGCCGGACACGGTCAGCAGGATCAGCACCGGAAGCAGCAGGAACACCCACAGCGGCCGGTATTGCGGGCGGCGCAGCACGACGGCCCCGGCGACGAGCCCGGATAGGCAGGTCAGGTTGATGAACTCGTACATGTTGCCCCAGGGCACCCGCATTGTGGCCAGGCCCCGCAGCACGATGCAGGCCAACAACAGCGCGATGCCGAGGTAGAGCACGGCGAGGCCGGCGCGGCCGACGCGTTCGTCGAACGGCCGGCTCGGGGTGTCCGCGACGACGCCGGGGGTGGCGCTGTCGGTCGTGACGCCGCCGCTGTGCGTACCCCGTTCGCTGCTTCGTAGGGCCACCGGCTCGAGTTTCCGGGTCCGCACGTAGGCCAGTTCGCAGGCCAGCAGGAGCAGCGCGACCACGAGCGCCACCACCGCGGAGGTGAAGGCCCAATCGGAGTAGCGGGCCAGCCCGATGTTCACGTGCTGGGTATTCATGTGACGTCCCTTCCGGCCTTGGCGGGGATGCCGGCGGGCGCGCCGGATTCGCCCACCCCTGCCGTCAACCGCTCGATCAGCCGCTCGAACTCGTCACCCCACCCGGAGTTGTCGGTACGCGCCAGGCCGCCCAGTTCGACGTTGACCGTACCTGGAGGCTCCCCGGCCGGTGTGAGACGAACCCACACCCGGCGCCGGCGGACCAGCAGCGACACCAACAGTCCGGCCATCATGGTGATCGCGAAGACCAGCACCCAGATCTGCCCGGGATCGTGGGATACCTGCAGGTTGACGAACGGTATGGCGCCGTCGAAGCGAACCGTGGTGCCGGCCGCCGGGCCCTGGTCGATCCGCACCTGCTGCCCGACGCGCAGGTTGACTCGCTTCTCCTTGGTCAGCCGGCCCTGTTCGATCAGGCGGGGGTCCAGATTGAACAACGACTGCGGCCGGCCGGTGTCCAGGCCGGTGTCGCCGCGGTAGATGTCGATGGCCACCGCGGGGTCGTTGAGCGCCGGGAAGCGCGACGACAGCAGGGTGCCGTCGAGTTGCTCGGTGGGCGCCAGCAGGCCCTGGATCGCGATCTCGTGCTTACGCCGCTCCTCGGCGGTGGGATAGCTGCCGGCCGGCGGGTCGATGCGCGCGACGCCCGACGACAGCAGGGTCTGCGGGTTGTCCGGCCGCCACTGCACCGTCGAGGTGCGGGTCTGCCCGTTCGGGAACGTCACCGTGAAGGTGGGGGCGTAGCCGTGGCCCTGCAGGTACACCCGGTCCCCGCCGATGCGCAGCGGGTGGTTCACCTCGAGCCGGTAGGGCCGCCAGGTGTTCGAGGTGAGGTCGTCGCCGGCCTGGTAGGCGATGTCGGCGGCGAAAGAGGTGGCCTGTCCCGACGGCAGGTAGTGGGCTTGAAAGTCGTTGACACGCAGGCAGACCGGGTGCAGCGAGGTGCCGTCAACGGTGTTGCCGGCGCGGAACGAGTCAAACGCGGCCGGCGTGGCCGAGCAGAAACCAGGGCCGCCGTCGGCGATGACGATCACGTTGCCCTCGTAGCCGAACAGCTTGCCGACGGCGACGGCGACCAGCAGGCCCAGCAGCGAGAAGTGGAAGACCAGGTTGCCGAACTCGCGCAGGTAGCCCTTCTCCGCGGACACCTCGACCGTGTCGCCGTGGCGTCTGGTCGCCCTCCGCCAGCCGCGCAGCCGGCCGGCGATGGTGGCGGCCAGGCTCTCGGGGTCGCCGACTAGTTCGGCCTCGGCGTGTTTGGGCAGCCGGGCCAGATTGCGCGGCGCGGCCACCGGTGTGGCCCGCAGGCTGCGGGCGTGCTCGAGGATCCGTGGCGTCAGGCAACCGACCAGCGACACGAACAGCAAGACATAGATGGCGGTGAACCAGAAGCTGGAGAACACGTCGAACGCCTGTAGCTCGTCGAGCCACGGTCCGATCATCGGGTGGGTGTGCAGGTATTCGTCGACCTTGCCGGCGTTGAGGCTGCGCTGCGGCAACAGAGCGCCGGGAATCGCGCCGAGCGCGAGCAGGAAGAGCAGGACCAACGCGGTCCCCATGGACGTCAGCGACCGCCAGGTGTTGCGCCCCTTTTGCGCGAGCAGACGCAGAATCGCACGGAAACGGTGCGTTTCGTGCGATTCTGCGCCTGCTCGCGCCACCTTCCGGGGCTCCTCGGAAGCCATCAGATGGGCAGCCTGACGTCGGAAACAAAAGCGTCGCGCAGCCACGACACGAAGTCGTTCCACACCCCCGTGACCAGGGCCGCGCCGACGGCGATCAGCAGCGCGCCGCCGAAGATCTGGATCGCCCGCGTGTGCCGGCGCAACCAGCCCAGGCCGGCCACCGCGTGCGCCGACCCGAACGCCAACAACACGAACGGGATCCCCAATCCCAGGCAGTAGGCGATCACCAGGGCGATCCCCCGCGCCACGTTCGCGCCGTCGGTGGCCGAGGCGACGGTGATCACCCCGGTCAGGGTGGGCCCCAGGCACGGGGTCCAGCCCAGCGCAAACACCGCACCCAGCAGCGGCGCCCCGGCCACCGTGGTCAGCTGGCGCGGCGTGAACCGGGCCTGGCGTTGCAGCGCCGGGATCAGGCCGATGAACACCAACCCCATCACGATGGTCAGCACGCCGCCAATGCGCTGTAGCAGCAGTTGGTTGGTGATCAGCGTGGTGGTCATGCCGAGCACGACTACGGTGCCCAGCACGAACACCGTCGTGAACCCGGCGACGAACAGCAGCGCGGAGCCCGCGACTCGCCAGCGCGCCGCCGGCGGGGCCTTCACGGTGCCCCGGCCATCGGCCTCGTCCACACCGACCACGGCCGCCAGGTAGGACAGGTAGCCGGGCACCAGCGGCACCACGCACGGCGATGCGAACGACACCAGCCCGGCGAGCAGACACGCGCCGAGCGCCACAATCAGCGGCCCAGCGGCAGCGACGTTGGCGAAGCCGGTCATTGCGGTGCCGGCGTCCGCGCCGGAGCCTCCGCGGCGATCCGCTGCACCACCGGCTGTAGATCCTCGGCCAGCAACTCCCGCAGGAACACCGCGGCCACCCGGTGCTGCCGGTCCAGCACCAGCGTCGACGGGATGACGGTGGTCGGATACTTGCCGCCGAACGCGATCAGGCTGCGCATCGGCGGGTCGTAAATCGACGGAAAGGTCACGTGCCGGTCGGTGACGAAGTCCTGCGCGGCTTCGCGGCTGTTGTCGCGGACGTCGATCCCCAGGAAGGAGACACCGGACTCCCGAGTCGCGTCGTAGACCCGCTGTAGCTGGGTGATCTCGGCGCGGCACGGGCCGCACCACTGGCCCCAGACATTGACGACCACGACCTGACCGGTGAAGTCGTCCAGGGACAGGGTGCGGGCGGGGTCGGTGAGGCTGGGCCCGGACAGCGTGCCGGGCCGGCCGCGGCTCTCGGGCGGGTCGTAGAAGATGTCGGTTTTTCCGCCCGGGGAGACGAACTCGAAGGTGCCGCCTTGGGCGACGGCGTCGCGCCCGGAGCAGCCGGTGAGCACCCCGATCAGCACCGCGACGGCGATAATCAGCCGCATTATCTAGACGCCGCCGGTTCGGAGTACTCCACGCCGACCAGCCGGTCACCGTCGTAGACCAGCGACGTCACCGACGCCAATCCGCATTCCCGCTTGCGCGGGTCATGCCACAGCTTGTTGCCGGTCAGGTGCATGCGCAGCGTCCACACCGGCAGCTGATGGCTGACGCACACCGCCTCGTGGCCGGCGGCGCGCACCCGCGCCTTGTCCGCCGCGGTGGCCATCCGGGTCGCGATCTCGATGTACGGCTCTCCCCAGGACGGCGTGAACGGGTTGCGCAGCTGCCACCACACCCGCGGATCGCGCCACGCCCCGTCTCCCGGGCCGACCCGGCGGCCTTCGAAGAAATTGGCCGATTCGATCAGGTCGGGGTCGGTGTCCACTGGCAGGTTGTGCCGGGCGGCGATGGGCGCGGCGGTCTCCTGCGCCCGCTGCAGTGGGGATGCGATCACCGCGACGATGTCTCGGTCGGCCAGGAAGTCGGCGACCGCGGCGGCCTGCGCCGCACCTGTCTCGGACAGCCGGAATCCGGGCAGCCGCCCGTACAGGACCCCGGAGGGGTTGTGCACCTCGCCGTGGCGCACCACGTGCACCCGGGTTGTCTCGGCCATCAGGGTTTTTCCTCCTGTGCCGCGGCTTGGGCCGCGGCGGGTAATGCGTTCGCGATCCGGTCGAAGGCGTCGTCATCCAGCGCCGCCGAGACGAACCAGGCCTCGAAGGCGCTGCACGGCGGGTAGACACCCGCGTCGAGCAGGGCATGAAAGAACGGCGGAAAACGCCAGGTCTGGCTGGCCCGCGCGGACGCGAAATCGGTCACTGGCGTTTCGCTGAAGAACACGCTCAGCATGTTGCCCGCCCGCGGAATCTGGTGCGCCACACCGGCATTGGTTAGCGCATCAGTCAGCAGCGCGGACAGCCGGTCGGCGTTGGCGTCCAGCGCGGCGTACACCGCATCATCTGCGGCCCGCAGCGTCGCCAACCCGGCCGCCATCGCCACCGGGTTACCCGACAGGGTGCCGGCCTGATACACCGGGCCCAGCGGCGCCAGCTTCTCCATCACCGCGACCCGCCCGCCGAACGCCGCGGCCGGGAGCCCGCCACTCATCACCTTGCCGAAGGTGAACAGGTCGGCATCGACAGGATCGATTCCGTACCAACCACTTCGGCTGACCCGGAAGCCCGTCATCACCTCATCGGAGATCAGCAGCGCGCCGTGTTCGGCGGTGATCGCCCGCAGCGCCGCGTTGTAGCCGGGTGCCGGCGGGACCACCCCCATGTTGCCCGGGCTGGCCTCGGTGATCACCGCGCCGATCAGCTCGCCGTGCGCCGCGAACGCTTCCCGCACCGCGTCGACGTCGTTGTAGGGCAACACAATCGTGTCCGCCGCGGCCGCACCGGTGACACCGGGCGAGGACGGCAGGCCCAGGGTCGCCACGCCCGAGCCGGCGTCGGCCAACAGTGCGTCGGCATGACCGTGGTAGCAGCCGGAGAACTTCACGATCTTGGGCCGGCCGGTGAATCCGCGCGCCAACCGGATCGCGCTCATGGTGGCCTCGGTCCCGGAGTTCACCAGCCGGAGCCGCTCGACGGGCGCGACCCTTCCGATGATCTCGGCGGCCAGCTCGGTCTCGGCGGGTGTCGGGGCGCCGAAGGACAGGCCGTGGGTGGCCGCGCTGGCGACGGCGTCGACCACCGCGGGATGCGCGTGGCCCAGGATCATCGGGCCCCAGGAGCAGACCAGGTCGACGTAGGTATTGCCGTCGGCGTCGGTGAGCCGGCAGCCCTGAGCCTCGGTGATGAACCGCGGGGTGCCGCCCACCGCGTTGAACGCCCGAACCGGGGAGTTCACGCCGCCGGGAATCACCGCGCAGGCGTCGGCGAACAGCTGCGCGGACGCGCGCGTCTGCGCCTTCACCTGGTCAGTCCCCATGACGACTAGTGTCCCAGTCGCCGCGGCTCATTCAACTACAGGGTGTAAGAGATCACTCGGGTTGTCCTCGCCCGGGGCCGGCGAGTTGGATGGCGATCATGCGATTTCCCCAACGCCTCGCCCGGATCAACCGCTACGTGACCAACCCCATCCAGCGGATGTGGGCCGGTTGGCTACCGCCGTTCGCGATCGTCGAGCACGTCGGGCGGCGGTCGGGCAAGGCCTATCGGACTCCGGTGAATGCCTTCTATACCAGTGCCGACGGCGCTCCTGGCCTGGCAATTCCGCTGGCCTATGGCCCCGACCGGGACTGGCTGAAGAACATCCGGGCGGCCGGTGGCGCACAGGTGCGGCGCAACGCCAAGACGTTCGGGGTCAGCAACCCGCGGGTGGTCAGCAAGGACGAAGCGGCCCAGCAAGTGGACGGGGCCTGGAAGTCGGTGTTCGGCGCGCTGCCTTTCGAGGAAGTGCTGTTGCTCGACCGGACTTCCTGAGCCCGGTGCGGATCACCGCGATCCTCGAGCGGCCGGTCGGCCTCGAGGGCGCTCCCGCCAACGCCGTCGTCAGCTTCGCCAGCCACACGGTGTCGCTGGTCGCGGTGGTGACCGACGTCGTCCGGGCGGGCAAGCCGGTGGTGGGGGTGGCCTTCGACTCGATCGGCCGGTTCGCCCAGAGCGGCATCCTGCGCGATCGGCTGATCCCCCGGATTCTGGCGGCCCCGCCCGAGACGCTGCTGGACGAGACTGGGCGCCTCGACCCGGCAGCCGTCGCGGCACGCGCGCTCACCGACGAGAAGCCCGGCGGACACGGTGACCGCGCCGCCGCGGTCGCGGCGCTGGAGTTGGCCTGCTGGGATGTGCTCGCCAAGCTTGATGACGAGCCCGCCTTCGCGACGATCGCGCGCCGCTTCGGGCGGGAGCCCGCCGCCGCTGTGCCGGTGTACGCGGCCGGCGGCTACTACTACCCCGACCGCGGTGTGGACGGCCTGCGCGACGAGATCCGCGGTTACCTGGAACAGGGCTACGACGCGGTCAAGATCAAGATCGGCGGCGCGGACGTGGGTGACGACACCGCGCGCATTGAGGCGGTCATCGACATCGTCGGCGCCGGCGACCGGGTGGCGGTCGACGCGAACGGCAGGTTCGACCGCGCGGCCGCCCTGCGGTGGGCGATGGCGTTGGCGCCGTACCGGTTGCGCTGGTACGAAGAACCGGGCGATCCCTTGGATTTCGAGTTGAACAACGCGGTGACGGCCTGTTACACGGACGCGGTGGCCACCGGTGAGAACCTGTTCTCGGTGCCGGACGTGACCAATCTCGTTCGCTACGCCGGCATGCGGCCGGGACGGGACGTATTCCAGATGGACGCCGGGCTGAGCTACGGCCTGGGCGAGTACGCGCGCATGCTCGAGGTGCTGGAGGCGCACGGCTTCGACCGGCGGCACGCCTTTCCGCACGGCGGGCACCTGATCAACCTGCACATCGCGGCGGGCCTGGGATTGGGCGGGTGCGAGTCGTATCCGGGAGTATTCCAGCCGTTCGGCGGTTACTCGGCGGGCTGCACCCTGGCCGACGGTCGGATCGCGCCGACGGACGCGCCGGGATTCGGGCTGGAACAGAAGTCCGGCCTGGCCCAGCTGATTGCCGAGATGACCACATGAGCCGGAGATCAGACTGATGAGAATCGCCATAATTGGTTGCGGCGCAATGGGTTCCATTTATGCCGCCAGGCTGGCGATGGCGGGCGACCATGTGCTGGTCGTCGACCGCTCGCAGGGCAGTGTCGACCACATCGCCCGCAACGGCCTTCGGGTCAGCGGTCCCGGTTACGACCAGACGGTGCCACTGCGCGCGGTGACCACCGCGCCCGCCGAGACGATGGACCTGATCGTGCTCGCCGTGAAGGCCGCCGACGTGACAACCGCTGCACAGCAAGCACTTCCGATGCTCGGACCGGACACGCCGGTACTGACGATCCAGAACGGGCTCGGCTCGGCGGACACGGTCGCCGGCATCGTCGGCGAGCAGCGGGTGGCGGTGGGAATCGCCAGCGGGTTCGGTGCCGCGCGGCTCGGACCTGGCCATGTGCAACACAACGCCATGCGCGCGATGCGCTTCGGGCCCTATTCCTCGTTGCCGCACAACACGGTTCGATCGATCGCCGCCACCTGGACCCAGGCCGGGTTCGACGCGGCCGCGGTCACCGACATCGCCGCGATGCAGTGGGAGAAGCTGATCTGCAACGTCGCCTACAGCGGCCCGTGCGCGTTGACCCACCTCAGGGTCGGGGAGGTGATGGACGACCCGGAGATGGGCCCGGTCAGCCGAGCGGCAGCCACCGAGGCCTGGAACGTCGCGCGGGCGCTGGGAATTGGGATCGCCGTCACTGATCCGGTCGCGCATGTCCGGGACTTCGGGGCGGCGATGCCGAACGCCAAACCTTCGGCGCTGCTGGACCACGAGGCGCACCGGGTCAGCGAGATCGACGTCATCAACGGCGCGATCCCCCGCCAGGGCGCACGGGTCGGCGTCGAGGCACCGGTGAACGCCACCGTGACCGCCTTGGTCAAGACGATCGAGCGGCAGTGGAGCTGAACTAGAGAATGGGCCTGCCGCCGGTCACCGCGACCCGCGCGCCGGATACGTAACTCGCATCGTCCGAGGCGAGCAGCACATACACCGGGGCCAATTCCGCGGGCTGTCCCGCACGGCCCAGCGGCACGTTGTCCCCGAACGACTTCACCTTCTCGGCCGGCATGGTCGCCGGGATCAGCGGCGTCCACACCGGGCCGGGTGCCACGCTGTTCACCCGAATCCCCTTGGGGCCCAACAGCTGAGCGAGACTGGCCGAGAAGTTCGCGATGGCCGCCTTCGTCGCGGCGTAGGGCGCCAGCATCGGATTCGGCGCGTCGGAGTTGACCGACGAACTTCCGATGATCGACGCGCCCCGACTCATGTGCGGCAGGGCCGCCTTGGTGAGGTAGAAGTACGCCCCGACGTTCAACTTGAACGTGTGGTCCCACTCCTCGTCGGAGATCTCGTCGAGCTCCTCGTGCATCATCTGATAGGCGGCGTTGTTCACCAGCACGTCGATGCGGCCGAATTCCGCGACGGCGCGGTCCACCACCGCGCGACAGTGCTGGGGGTCGGACAGGTCGCCGGGCATCAGGACGCACTTGCGTCCGGCCTCCTCGACATAACGCGCAACATCTTGGGCGTCCTCGTCCTCGTCCAGGTAGGAGATCAGCACGTCGGCGCCTTCCCGGGCGAATGCGATGGCTACCGCACGGCCGATTCCGCTGTCGCCACCGGTGATGATCGCACTCTTGCCGGTCAGTCTTCCTGAGCCCTGATAACTGTCTTCCCCGCAATCGGGAACCGGGTCCATCCGGCTTTGCACGCCGGGAACATCTTGCTGCTGCTCGGGAAATCCCATGCCCTTCCTTTCCGGAGGTGTCGAGTCGCTGATGGCCTAGCTGGATAGCCCCTGAATCTTCCGGTAAACCACGTTTGACGCTGCAACCCCCGGGTATGTCAGCACTCGCTCGTTCTTCAGCAGTCAGGAACGCTTTCGTCGCTGGGTATCCATTACGGGATCAACCCGGTGCCTCACTCATGCCTTGGGGGGTAAACGTCGTTGCTGCGGGTCGCTTCGGTGCCAGGTTCCCACGTCTACGTGCGTCACCTTGCCGACCCCGCTGCCGACAACGTTGTGCGACTGGACGACCCGGTTCCCGCCGACGGCCGCACGGTCCCGGGCGGCTGGTGGCCACCGTTGATGCTGGAGCCAGGGTGGGTGAGCGATCATCACCAGGACTTCGACGTGTTCCACGTCCATTTCGGTTTCGACGCCATGGTCCCCGAGGTGTTGACCGAGGTCGTGCAGGAACTCAAGATGCACGACAAGCCGTTCGTGTACACCGTGCACGACCTGCGCAACCCGCATCACGGCGAGCCCGAGGCGCATATCGAGCAGCAGAACGTGCTGATCGCTGCTGCGGACGATCTGGTCACGCTGACTCCCGGTGCGGCACAGGAGATCTGGCGTCGGTGGCAGCGGCGGGCCCGGGTGTTGCCGCACCCCCATGTGCTGGACAGGGACCGCATCGAGCGTCCTCGGGGGCGTGACCGCCGCTTCGTAGTGGGGGTGCACGCCAAAAGCCTGCGCGCCAACATGGATCCGCTATCCGTGGTGGCGGCGCTGACCGATATCACGTCGTCGCTACCGGGTGCGACCCTGCAGATCAACCTGCACGACGAAATCTTTGACCCTGCCAACTATTGGTTCTCCCCCGACGCCGGCAAAGCCTTGCTGGACTACGACCGCCACGCCCACGTCGACGTGCGAGTGCATCCGTATTTCTCCGACGACGAACTATGGGACTATCTCGCGTCGCTGACGGTATCGGTGTTGCCCTACCGGTTCGGTACCCACTCCGGCTGGCTGGAGGCCTGCTTCGACCTGGGCACCGCGGTGGTGGTGCCCAGCTGCGGGTTCTACGGTGAACAGCGACCCTGTCACGTGTTCGACCTGGGTGAGGATTACTTCGACGAGCTGTCCTTGGATCGGGCGATTCACGCGGCCCACGAGCGTTGGGCCGCAGGACAATCCGGTCACCGGGCCCAGTGGCGGGACCGACTCGCCGAGCGCCGGCGACTGGCCGCTACTCACCGCGAGATCTACCGGAGCGTGCTGGTATGACGAATTCGTTGCGGGTGGCCGTGATTGCCTCGAATCGGTTCCCCATTCGGGAACCCTTCGCCGGCGGACTGGAGGCCCACGTCAGTCACCTGTCCCGAGCCCTGGCGGCCCGCGGGCATCAGGTATCGCTGTTCGCCGCTCCCGGCTCCGACCTCGCCCCGGGTTGCGAAAGCCTGGCGGTGCGATTCCTCGCACTGTCCGACTCGGCGCGGCAAGACATTTCGATGCCCTCCGCGGGCTTCATGTCGGACCACCACGCCTACCTGTCGTTGATGCTCTGGCTGGCGGGATCTGGCGCCCGGCAGTTCGACGTGGTCCACAATCACAGCCTGCATTACCTGCCGGTGGCGATGGCTCCGGCCCTGTCCACTCCGATGCTGACAACCGTGCACACACCGCCGACCCCGTGGCTGGAATCCGCGATCGACGCAGCCGCGGGGCAGGGCACCCGATTCAGCGCGGTGTCCCGGCACACGGCGGACGCCTGGCAGAAAGTGATCGGCGATATGGCCGTGGTCCCCAACGGTGTCGACACCCGAATGTGGCCGCTCGGTCCGGGTGGGCCGGCTCTGGTCTGGTTCGGCCGAATCACCGCGGAGAAAGCCCCGCATCTGGCGATTGCCGCGGCCCGGCAGGCGGACCGTCCGCTGGTTCTAGCCGGACCCATCTCCGACGAAGGTTATTTCGCCGACCGCATTGTGCCGCAACTGCACAACAGCGTCAGTTACGCCGGTCACCTCGACCATCAACAGCTGGCCCGGCTGGTAGGCGAGTCCTGCACAGCACTGGTGACACCGGCATGGGACGAACCGTACGGTCTGGTCGTCGCGGAAGCGATGTCCTGTGGCACCCCGGTGGTGGCCTTCGCGCGCGGTGGTATCCCGGAGCTCATCGACGACGACTCGGGCAGGTTGGTGCCCCCAGGCGACACCCCCGCCATGGCGGCGGCGATCGACAAGACGGTCCGGCTGCCGCGGAGCCGAGTGCGCGAGCGCGCCGTCCGGCACTGCTCGGCTACCGCCATGGTCACCGCGTACGCCGACCTGTACCGGAACATGATCAACGACGTGGCGCTGCGGAACTGAATGATCGGCTATTACATCCACCACCACGGCTTCGGCCATCTGGCCCGGGCCACCAGTATCTGCGCGCAGCTTCAGCGGCCGGTTACTGCGCTCACCTCCCTGAAAATCAATGGTGCGCACCCGTTTTCAGCGATCGTTGAGTTGCCACGCGACGACCAGTCGGAACAGGTGCGCGAACCCACCGCCCACGGTGCACTGCATTGGGCGCCACACCATGACCCGGGATTCACCGCCCGGATGAAAGCGATCGCCGATTGGGTCGCCGACGCGCAACCAGAAGTAGTGGTCGTCGACGTCTCGGTAGAGGTTGCGATGTTCGTCCGGCTGCTCGGCACGCCGGTGGTCGTCGTAGCACTGCCCGGAAAACGTACCGACGCACCGCATTTGCTGGTGCACCGGATCGCTGACCACATTCTCGCGGCGTGGCCGAAGGCGTTGTGTGTGCCGGCCTGGCTCAAGCAGTACGACGACAAAACGAGCTACGTCGGTGGTATCAGCCGATTCGAGGGTCGCCGGCCCGGCCCGAAAACAGCGGACGACGGGCGCGTCCTCGTCCTGTGCGGAACGGGTGGTGACTTCGGCTCCGGTTGCAGCTCAACTATTCCCGGGTGGACCTGGATGACGCTGGGCGGCAGCAACGGCTCGTGGAAAGACGACCCGTGGCCGGAGATTCGCGCCGCCGACGTCGTCGTCACGCACGCGGGACAGAGCTGCGTTGCCGATATCGCCGCGGCGCAGCGCCCCGCGATCGTGATCCCCCAGGCCCGTCCGTTCGACGAGCAGCAAGCCACCGCGATGATGCTACGGCGGCATCAGCTCGCCGTAGTGGCGCAGGACTGGCCGGACGAGCGCGCCTGGCCGGCGCTGCTGACGCACGCCCGGGCCCGCAATCCGCAGCGGTGGCAACGTTGGCAGGTAGACGGCGCAGCGCAGCGCGCGGCCAACGCGATCGAATCGACGGCACTGCGGTGCAGGGCACCCACCCGGTGAAGACGGCCGTCGTCACCATCGTGCACGGCCGGGCCGCCCACTTGTGCCGCCAGCTCGAGGGGCTCGCCGCCGGCTCCGCACAGCCGGACACCCATATCGTCGTGGCTCTGGGAGACAACACGATCGCCGGTGTCATCGCTGACGCGGCCGCACCGGCAGAGGTGCTCGAATACCCAGCTGCCCACCCGCTGCCGCTGGCAGCCGGACGCAACGCCGGTGCTGCGGCGGCGCTGCAGAAGGGGGCCGAATTCCTGATTTTCCTTGATGTCGACTGCATCCCCGGCAGTGACCTCATCGAGCGGTACCTCCGCGCGGCGGATGACCACGGCGACGCGCTACTGTGCGGACCGGTCACCTATCTGCCGCCCGCGGGGCCGGCGGGCTACATCGTCAAAGATTTGCAGGATCACAGCAATCCGCACCCGGCGCGGCCCGCACCGGAGCCGGGCACGGTCGTGGCCACGACGGACTATGCATTGTTCTGGTCACTGTCCTTTGCCGTGTGCGCCCAGACATGGCGACGGATCGGTGGGTTCTGCGAGCAGTATCGCGGATACGGTGGCGAGGACACCGATTTCGCGCAATGCGCCGCGGCGCGGGTTGTTCCGATGCGATGGGTGGGCGGAGCGGACGCCTTTCACCAATACCACCCGGTCGCCGATCCTCCCGTCGACCACCTGGACGACATCGTGCGCAACGCCGCAATCTTTCACCGGCGCTGGGGCTGGTGGCCCATGGGAGGCTGGCTGAGCGCATTCGAGTCCGAAGGACTCATCGACCGCGATGCCCAAGGGTGTCCCCGCCGGGTGAACGTCACTTAGTCCGGGTCACTTGGTCCGGGTCAGATCCGTCGTCGCGGGCCCCTCGAGCAGCGTGCCGTCCGGCGCGAATCGGGATGCGTGCAACGGACATTCCCATGCCTTGTCCGCGTCGTTCCAATTCACGATGCCGCCCAGGTGGGTGCACACCGGCGAGACCTTGTGCTCGACTCCGTCGACCACGCAGCGGGCCTGCAGATTCCACGGCGGGCCACTGACCACACCGCCTTCGTCCTTCTTCGGTTCCCGGCGTCCGATGCGGGTCGCCGGCGTGACCCAGCCCTTTGCCAGGTTGAAGCCCACCTCGAGGTTGGCCGAGATCGCGGTGGTGATGCCCGACAGCTCATGCGGGCTCCAACTGGCGAAAGCGTCCGCCCAATCCATCCGGCCGCCGAGGATGCGGCTGGACAGCGCCAACGCCGCGGCGGGACCGTTGGTCATCCCCCACTTGTTGAAACCCGTTGCCACGAAGATCTTTTCGTTGTTCGGCAGAATCGGTCCCACGTACGGCAGCTGGTCGATCGGCGTGTAGTCCTGCGCCGACCAGTAATGCGTCTGCACCGCACCCGGATAGTGCTTGCGCGTCCATTTGTCCAGCTCGTCCAGCGCTATCGTGGGGCTCTTCTTGCGACCCACCGTGTGCCCGGCGCCGCCCACTATCAGCAGCTCGCCGTCCGCGGTGGGCGCATAGCGCACCGAGCGGGTCGGGGAGTCGGTGGAGATCATCATGTGTCGGGTGATCTCACCCGGCACCTTGTAGGCCAAGCAATAGGACCGGCTGGGCTTCAGCCGGGCAAAATAGCCGCCGCGGTCCAGAATTGGGATGCCGGTCGCCAGCACCAACTGCCGGGTGAACACGTCCGCGTCCGCCTCGGTGCCCTCATCGGTCTGTTCGCCCTCACCGGTGTTGACGTGCAGCCGCAGACCGTCACCCTCGCTCGAAACCTTGCGGACCCGAGCGCCTTCGACAAGCCGCCCGCCGCGGTCGAGCAGCTCCACGACCAGGCTGTCGAGGAATGGGACCGGGTCGAACTGCGCCTGGTCGGGTAGGCGCACGCCGCCGTGGTAGGGGAACGGCACGTCGGCGCGGTCGTCCCAGGTGACCGGGAGTCCGACGGCACTGCAGGCCAACCATTCCGCGCGGGCCGAGGGCACGCCGCGGGCCGATTGCGCGTAGGTGTAGGCGTCTTCGCGTTGCACGTCGATGCCATGTTCGTCGCAATGGCGCAGCACCCAGTCCATGCCCTCACGGTTCCCCTGCACGTAGGCCTGCGCGGTGCCCTTTCCGTGGCGGGTGATGATTTTGCTCAGGTGGGTGCTCTGCAGCAGGCTGAGCTTTGCGGTGGTGTTACCGCTGGCGCCCGCGGCCACGGTGCGGGCCTCTAGGACCAGCACATCCTTGCCCGCCCTGGCCAGCAACACCGCGGTGATCAGACCGGTGATGCCCGCTCCCACGACGACGACATCGGCCGAGCCCCCGACATTTTGAGAGGTTCGGTCAGCCCACGGGACGGGGCCGCGGTCATCAAGCCACAGTGACACCATGGCGTTCCTGGTACCCCGGCCCGCCACCGGGGAAACAGCCGAGGGCCCAATTTGTTTCGCCTAGCGGCAACACATTTCGCCAAGCGTCGGCACGGTAGCGAATCGAATATCCATTATGTGAATCCCTGGTTTTCACAATGTTTCATGTGCAATCGCGGGGGTATCAATTCGACCGCGACACCGGAGTTTTCTGCTCCACGTCGACGGATCAGAGAACTCTGGTCCGAATCCGCTTCCGGTCGTCACGATCGAAAAAAGGAGTACTCAATCATGCGTACCGCAATTGCCACCCTTTGCGCCGCCTCGGCACTCACCTTCGGTGGAGCAGGCATCGCCAATGCCACCGTCGACCACGCGCAGGTTCCGTCATCGACGACAACCACCGTGGCCGAGCCGGAAAACACCAACAAGGAGAGCGACAACTCGGGCCTGTGGGGCCTCGCCGGGCTGCTCGGGCTCGCCGGACTTGCCGGACTGAAGCGTCGCCGGGACAACAACGTCGTTGACCCCGCAGCCGGTCGCCGGCCGACTGTCTGACCCTTGACGCGGACACGCCTCCGTCAGCACCCGTGCTGACGGAGGCGATGTCCTTCGCCGAATCTTTCAGCGCGACTGCGGCATTGCGGCATCGTGCCCGTTTCCGGCCGAACCGTCGCGGGTACTTCCGGCGCATCCAGGCCAGGCAGGCCAGGTTAGGAAGGCCATCACATGGATGCATTGACATTTCTGCGCGCAGACCACAAAAGCGTGTTGGGCATGCTGGAGGTGCTTGACGGTGCGCCGGAAGGCACCGGCGCGCAACTCAGCGGCCTGGAAACGATGGTGAACAACCTCATCATCGCCGAATCACAGCACGAAGCGATCGAAGAGCAGTTCTTCTGGCCCGCGGTACGCCGAGTCCTCGACGACGGCGATGAACTGGCCGATCAGGCCATCGCGCAAGAGGAAGCGGGCAAGAAGCTGTTGCAGCGACTCGAAGATGGTCGCCCGGGCGAGCCTGGCTACCACGAGGCCCTCAAGCAATTCGTGATAGCCGGTCGCGAGCACATCATGTTCGAACAAGACGTTGTGTGGCCGCGGTTCGCCGCGGCGGTCGACCACGACGAGCTCGAGGTGATCGGCAGGCGACTGGAAACCGCGAAAAAGGTTGCGCCGACGCGACCGCACCCGAACACACCCTCGGACTCCATCACTCAGAAGACGATGGGGATGGGAGCCGCCGTGGTCGATTTGGTGCGTGATGTGGCGACGGGGCGTGAGGCCGACAATCCGCCAGACCCACAGATTCACTGACCTCCGCACGACACCTCCGCACGACAAGGCCTGGCGGCCCCCGAAACCGGGAAACCGCCAGGCCTTTGTTCAGCTGTCCGAAGACCTATTCAGAAGACCTACGTGGTCGGCATCCGCTGCTCGTGTGTGAACGGCTTCTCGTCCGGAACCGCAGGCGAGCCTTCGGGATTGGTGTCGGCGCCCTTGTTCTTCCGGATGGTGCTGCCCAGCCACTCCTCCGTCGGCTTCTCCACGTACTGCCATTCGATGCCCTCGGGCCACGGACCCTGCCCCTGGTTCCACGGACCGCGCACCGACTCGCCGCCGTTGGACATGTTGAAGGCCACGTTCTGGAACCGCGAGTCGCCGGACAGGGTGCCCGGCGGGAAGTTCACCGGCAGTTCGTTGAGGGCGGCGGTGAACTGCTGGTAGTGCGCAACCTCGCGAGTCATCAGGAATGTCAACGTTTCCTGCACACCCGGGTCGTCGGTGAATTGCTTGAGGTATTCGTAGACGATCTTCGCCCGCGATTCGGCGGCCAGGTTGTTGCGGAGATCTACCGTCGGGTCACCGTTGGCGTCGATGAACGCACCGGTCCAGTTGTTGCCGGCGGAGTCTTTGGCGTCCGGCCCGCCGCCGCTGAGCACCAAGAACATCGGGTTCACCGACACCTGGTGGATGGCCTGCTCCCGACCGTCCTTACTAGCCACCGCGGGCATCCAGTCACACCGCTCGTTGGCCAGTTTCAAATCGTCGTTCAGACCATCCAGCAACATGGTGATCATCGATCCGACCATTTCCAGGTGGCTCAATTCCTCTGTGGCGATATCCATGAATAGGTCGTACATCTTGGGATTCTTCTCCCGCAGCACGAAGGCCTGAATGAAGTACTGCAGGGCGGCGGTCAGCTCCCCATTGGCTCCACCGAACTGCTCCATCAACAATGATGCGAACCGCGGATCCGGTTGGCTGACGCGCACCTCGAACTGCAAATCTTTATTGTGCACAAACATTATTTCTCCCAGGGCTGTTTACACCGTGTCTTGCTCGACCCGATTCGCCCGATTACCCGTACTGCAGCGGTCCAAACGGGATCAGCCGCGAATCCTCTGGCTTGTCGTCAGCTGAGCCGCGGATCACCCTGCGGCCCCGACCGGCTATTTATTTCGTTGCCTGCCAATCTATTTCGTCTCATGTACGGTGCGGCGAAATACACCGCGACCACCACCGCCCAGGACAGCAGGCTCAGCCACAACTGACTGCGAGCGGTGTCGTCGAACGCCATCTGCACCAGCACCGCAACGATTCCCGCGGCCGTCAGGATGGAAAGCGCCGGGAACAGCCACATCCTGACGCGCAGTCGCTCGGCCGGAGTGCGTCGTCTCAGCACGATCTGGGAGAGCGCGATCAGCAGGTAGACGAACAGGATCACGGCGCCCGACGAGTTGAGCAGAAACAGGAACACGGTGTCGGGCGACAGCCAGGCCATCAACACACACAGAAAGCCCACCACCGAGGAAAACAGTATGGCGACGGCGGGCACCCCGCGTCGGCTCAGTTTGACCAGCCGGGCCGGCGCCTCCCCACGGCGAGCGAGCACGAACAACATCCGCGACGAGGTGTACAGGCCGGAGTTCAGGCACGAAAGCACCGCGGTCAGCACCACCGCGTTCATGATCTGGTCCGCGCCAGGTAGTCCCATGTGCTTGAGCGCGGCCACATATGGCGACGTTCCGGGTTCCATTGCGTTCCACGGCGTGATCACCACCAGCAGCAGGACCGAGCCGACGAAGAAGACCACGATGCGCGCCACCACCGACCTGGTCGCCCGCGCGATGGCCCGCTCGGGGTCCCGGCTCTCCGCGGCCGCGATGGTGACGACTTCCGCGCCCACCATGGAGAAGATCACCACGACCACCGCGGCGAATACCGCGCCGACACCCGCGGGGAAGAATCCACCCCGCGAGGTCAGGTTCGAGAAATCCAGGTGCCGGCCCGGCCACCAACCCAGCACGAACGCCGTCCCGAGTCCCAGGAAAGTTATGATCGCCGCGACTTTGATTCCGGCGAACCAGAATTCGAATTCGCCGAAGGACGACACCGAGAACAGGTTGGTGGCGGTCATCAACACCATCAGGCCCAGCGAGAGCACCCACAGCGGCGCAGGAAACCAATAGTTCAGCACCTTGCCACCGGCAACTGCCTCGAACCCGACGACGATGACCCAGAAGTACCAGTACAGCCAGCCCACCGAGAAGCCCGCCCAACCGCCCAATGCCGTCGCTGCGTAGTCGGCGAACGAGCCTGTCGACGGGTTCGCGGTCGCCATTTCGCCCAGCATCCGCATCACCAGGACGATCAGCAGGCCGCAGATCGCATAGGTCAGGAACGAGGCCGGCCCGGTCTTGGCGATCACCACGCCCGACCCGACGAACAACCCGGCGCCGATCACACCGCCAAGGGCGATCATGCTGAGCTGCCGTTGCGAGAGGTCCTGGCGCAACTCGGAAGTGCTAGCCATGGCTAACCACAACACATCCGCGCCGTGGGCACCAGCGGGTCCACCGGGTTCGCGGTGAGAAATCACGCCGCCATTACAGGTACCTTGCGATACGGCGTGGCTCGTCCCGAAAAGGCCTGTCGGCGCGGCAAAATTGCCCTCGTGGCCGATTTGACCCGCCGATCGGTGCTACGCATGGGTGTAGGCGCCAGCGCCGGAGCGGCCGGTGTATGGGCGTTGAGTGGCCTGCTGGATCCACTCAAGCCGATGGCCGCCCCCTTGGCGCCGGCGCCATTCGATCCCCCAACCGCGGGCAAGACGCTGCCGACCAAACTCACCGGCTCCTTCATCTCGGCGGCCCGCGGCGGAATCAAGACCAACTGGGTGATCGCCATGCCGCCCGGGCAGACCAAGATGCTGCGGCCGGTGATCGCGTTGCACGGCAAGGACGGCGACGCCAACATGATGCTGGACTGCGGCGTCGAGGACGCGCTCGCAGAGCTGGTCAGCCAGGGCAAGCCACCCTTCGCCGTGGTGGGCGTCGACGGCGGCCCGAACAGTTACTGGCACCGGCGCTCCAACGGCGAGGACGCCGGCACCATGGTGCTTGAAGAGCTGCTGCCGATGCTCACCTCGATGGGCATGGACACCTCGCGGGTGGGCTTCCTCGGCTGGTCGATGGGCGGATACGGCGCGCTGCTGCTGGGCGCCCGGCTCGGTCCGGCCCGCACCGCCGGGATCTGCGCGATCAGCCCGGCGCTGTACATGTCCTACATCGGCACCGCGCCCGGCGCCTTCGACAGCGTGGACGACTGGACCCGCAACACGGTGTTCGGGCTGCCGGTGCTGAACTCGATCCCGCTGCGGGTCGACTGTGGGATCGGCGACCGGTTCTTCTTCGCCACCAGCCAATTCGTCAGCCAGCTCAAGAAGCGGCCGGCGGGCAGCTTCTCCCCCGGCGGACACGACGTGGACTACTGGCGAGCGCAACTGCCCGGTGAGCTGGCCTGGATGGCGACTTAAGTGAGATGACAGTGCGATCCGCCGACACCTCCGGCTCTCCGCGAACGGCGGAGGGACGGTCTGTGAGCGGCCGGTTCCGCCCGGACATCGAAGGGCTGCGGGCCGTCGCGGTGATTGCGGTCGTCGCGTACCACGCGGGCATTCCCGGTACCGCCGGCGGCTACATCGGCGTCGACGTGTTCTTCGTGATCTCCGGCTTCCTGATCACCGGGCTGCTCTGGCGTGAGGTAGCGGCAACGAACACCGTTGCGCTGGGCCGGTTCTACGCTGCCCGCGCCCGTCGGCTGTTACCGGCCGCGGCCACCGTCGGCGTCGTCACCGCGGTAGTCGCCGCCGCCGTGCTGCCGCCGTTGCAGGCAGGACGGGTGTTCGTCGACGGCATCGCCAGCGCTCTTTATGTCGGCAACTACCGGTTCGCCGCCCAGGGCACCGACTACATGGTGTCGGACCTGCCGCCGTCACCGTTCCAGCACTACTGGTCGCTCGGGGTGGAGGAGCAGTTCTATCTGCTCTGGCCGGCGCTGATCATCGGCACTGCATGGCTGGCGAGGCGGATCGGCAGGAGCACCGCCGGCGCGGCACCGTACGCGGTGCTGCTGAGCCTCGTCGGCGCGGCCTCGCTGGCGGCGGCGGTGGTATGGACGCGGGTGTCGCCGCCCTGGGCGTTCTTTTCGCTCCCCACCCGCGCCTGGGAGTTGGCGGCCGGTGGCCTGGTTGCCCTCACGATCAACCAATGGCGGCGGTTGCCGCTGCTGCCCGCGACGGTCGCCGGCTGGGGTGGTCTCGCGCTGATCGTGCTGACCTGCACCCAGCTGGGCCCGCACACTCCCTATCCCGGCACGTCGGCGCTGCTGCCGGTGTTGGGTACGGCACTGGTGATCGGCGGCGGGTGTGTCACCGGCGGCATGGGCGTGGGCCGGGTGCTGTGCCCACCGGCGATGCGGGCGATCGGCCGGGTGTCCTACTCGTGGTACCTGTGGCACTGGCCGGTGCTGTTGCTGCTGCCGCCGCTGCTCGGTGATCCCGGGGGGCTGCCCGGCCGGCTGGCGGCGACGACGGTGTCCGCCGGACTCGCGGTGATCACCATGCATGCCGTGAAGAACCCCGGCCGGTTCGCTGCGGCGCTGCGCAAGTCGGCCAGGACCAGCCTGGCCGTGGCCGGCGCCGCCACCGGCGTCGCCACGTGCGCCTGCGCGGTGCTGCTGACGGCGATACCGGCCCCGGTCGGCCACGGCGCCGCGGCTCCGCAGGCCAACATCATTGCGCTGCCACCCGCCCCCGGACCGCAGGTCGGTCCGCGCGAAGCCGCCGTCGCGCAGGCCTTCGCTCAGGTTCGCGAAGCACTGGCCACGTCCGCCGCCCTACGCGCGGTCCCGGCAAATCTGGACCCATCGCTGGCCGCCGCGGCGGCAGACAAAGCTCCGGTGTTCGTCAACGGCTGCATGCGTTCCTGGCGTGACGTGGGGCAAAGCGAATGCGCCACAGCGGACGTCGCGTCGCCCACCACGGTGACGCTGATCGGCGACTCCCACGCGGCGATGTGGAACCCCGCCCTGCAACAGGTGGCCGAGCAGCGGCACTGGCGGCTGGAGACGCTGGCCAAGGTGACCTGTCCGTTGCTGGACCTGCCCATCGTCAGCCCGTATCTAGGCCGCAAGTACAGCGAGTGCGAACAGTGGCGGGCCGAGATCGTAAGCCGGCTGCAGGTTGAGCGGCCCCGACTGGTGGTGCTGAGCATGAGCCGCCGCTACCACGCCGACTTCAGCTTCACCTCCTACGATCCGGCGTGGATAGACGCCGTCGGGCGGGTGGTGGCGCAGCTACGCGGCATGGGTTCTCGCGTCCTGGTGCTGGGACCGGTGGCTGATCCGCAGTCCTCGGCACCCACCTGCCTGTCCGCGCACCTTGACGACGCCGGGGCCTGCGCGCCGGCCCGGACGGTGGCGGTGAACGGGGACGGCATCGCCGCCGAGCAGCGGGTGACCGCCGCGACCGGCGGCTCGTATGCGGACCTCACCGACCTGTTCTGCACCGCCGACCGGTGCCCGGTAGTCGTCGGCAACACGCTGGTATTCCGCGACGACAACCACGTGACGACCGAGTACGCACAGCTGCTGGCACCCGTGATCGGGGCGCTGGCCGATCAGGCCCTGTCAGACGGATGAATCGGGAGAATCCGGTGGGAAAATCTTCGCGAATGAACCTCGCGGGGAATGCGAACGTGGTACGAATAAAAGGGTTTTGGAGGTTCTGAAATGAGTCCGATGCTGTTGGTTCTGCTTAGCGCAGCCGCACCAGTCGCCGGGCTTGGCTTACTGCAATTGCAAGCGCGCCTTGAACGTTGGGACTACGAGAGGCACGCCGAAGACTGAGGCGACAGGCACCGCGGAACCAAACCCCTTGCCTGCCAGTCGCTTTGGGCCCCAGCTGCGCCAAAAGGCCATCTTACTTCAGCAATTGCCACCGGATCAGCGGCACGATTTTCTCCGCCATATACGCATGCCCGGCGTCGTTGGGGTGCACCCCGTCCGGACCGATCAGCTCGGGGCGGTCGACGAACCAGCGGTCGCCGATCGGGTCGACGAAAATCCGCCCGCGCCGCCCAGGCCGCGCCCGCGAGCACGTCGCGGATCACCAGCACCGGCAGCGGCACCTCAGGGGTCGGCCACGGCGGTCCGATCACCAGGAACCTGGCGTGCGGGGCGCGCTGCCGCGCGAGAACGAACGTGGCATGAACCCGTTGCGCCAACAACACCGGATCGACATCCATGTCGTTGCGCGAGCCGAAGAACACCACCAGATCGTCGTCCGCCTTGACGGCCCGGTCGGTCAGATCCTGAAAGATGTTGCCGTGGTCGCCAACTGCGCCGTATCCGGCCCTGCCCTCGGCCGCGACGTCGCTGGTGATGCGCAAGCCGGGCGCGGCGAGCGTCCGCCAGGTCCGCGCCGTCCACGACTTCGCGCCGAGACCGCCCAGATCGGTGCCGGTGGTGTAGGAGTCGCCGACCACGGCGATGTGCTTGAGGCGCAAATCCAGCGTCAGTACACGAACGGGGTGTACCTGCACCGGGTCGGTGATGCACGGCGCAATCAGGGCCACCAGCGCGCACAGGCTGATGGCGAACCGAACCAATCGAGTCATTGCAACCTTCACCGCGGAGGGTCGAATAGCTAACTGAAATCGTACGAGGAACCGGCGGTGACGGCGCGCATCTTCGCACTCGCCACGCCCCGAACGTGAGCGGTCCCACATCCCGTGGTGGCGAAACGGCCGACGCAACCGACGGGACACCCAGGCGCTGCGGCACCCAGCGCCATGTGCACTGGTCGCTGCGGTTTATCGGCACCGGCGACCACGACCGCGCGGCGCGATACGGCCACCACGAAACCAACGTGGTGGCGGATTGCGACGCAGGGCCACACAGGCGAATCGCAATCCGGGTTCGGACCGGCGCTCAAGTCCGGCGTGGCAAACATGGCTGAGTGGGTATCACTAGGTAATGGCCAGCAGCACCGACCGCGAGTCGTTCATCGTGGACTGCCTCGTAGGGGCGTTCGAAGATCTGATGAAGGCGGACCCGGACGCGTTCCGCACCAAGTTCCGGAAAATGGCCGCAGACCCGTTCGCGTTCTACCGCGGCAGTGCGTGCCTGTTCTATGCGGACATGGCCGAGGGGGAGGACCGTTGGGCCGACGAACGCACCGGCCGGGTGTGGATCCAGGGCGACCTGCACGCGGAGAACTTCGGCACCTACATGGATGGGTCCGGAGTGCTGATTTTCGATGTCAACGACTTCGACGAGGCCTACATCGGCCATTTCACTTGGGATCTGCAGCGATTCGCCGCCAGTGTCGCGTTGATGTGCTGGCAGAAGGCGTTATCCGACGCCGAGATAACGCGGCTGATCGAAACGTTCGTGCGCTCCTACGTCAAGCAGGTGCACTGGTTCGTCGACGAGCAAGACGACGCATCCTTCTCGCTGAATCTGCAGACCGCCAGGGGCGCGGTGCTGGCCGCACTTCAGTCGGCGCGGCTGTCGACGCGCGCGGCGATGCTGGACAAGATGACGCGGGTGGACCAGTCCGACCGGCAATTCCGAGACGCACCGGGAGTCCGCCGGCTCGACGATGCCGAACGAGAAAAGGTGGTCGAGGCTTTCGAGAGATACCTGGACACCATCCCTAAGACCAAACGCCGACGCGAGGTGACCTACGACGTCAAGGACGTGGTGGGCAAGACCGGATTCGGTATCGGCAGCGCGGGTCTACCGAACTACACGATTTTGATCGAGGGGTTCAATCAGGCGCTCGACAACGACATCGTGCTGTCGATGAAACAGGGCAACATCGCCGCGCCGAGCCGGGTGATCACCGAGCAGAAGGTGCGGGATTACTTCCAGCACCACGGGCACCGTACGGCGATCTCGCAGCGGGCGCTGCAAGCCCACGCCGACCAGCTGCTGGGTTACACCGAGATTGACGGGATCGGTTTCGTGGTCAACGAGTTGTCGCCCTACGAATCCGATTTGGAGTGGGACGAGCTGACCGAACCCGACGAGCTCGCCGAGGTGGTTGAGCAGCTCGGGCAGGCGGTCGCGAAGGTGCACTGCGTCGGGGACGCAGACAGCGACCAGTCGCTGGTCGACTTCCAAACCGAGGACGCGATCGTCGGGGTGATCGGTGACCGCCTCGACGACTTCGTCGCCGACATGGTGTCGTTCGGACTGGAATACGCCGCGGTGGTGCGCGACGACCACCGGCATTTCGTCGAGGCGTTCCGCGAGGGCCGCATCCCCGGGGTGAGCGCCACCTGAAGCTGGATAGGCCGGTCAGACCGCGCGGGACGAGACCCCGGACAGCGCACCGTCGATAGGATGCAGCTTCGCGGTCGGCGAGTCAGTCGCCAGTGTCCCGGCGGGGGCCGGCCGCGCGCCGACCATTCGCCGCATCCACCGCCGCGCCGGCTCCTCGACATAGTGATACATCAGGCTGGATAGCAGCATGGCGATCAGGATCAGGCCAATGACGTTCCATTTCCACGGGTTGTCCTGCGGCGTGAGCTCGAATTGCAGTACCGCCCAGCCCCACACGGTGTGTACCAGCTCGTGAACCATGTACAGGCAAAAAGAGATCTCCCCGCCGTACACCATCACCCGGGTGGACAGCACCCAGGGCAGACTGCCCAGACCGACGGCCAAGGTGATCACCAGCGGAACGAACAGCACGTCGACAACTCCGCCGCTGTCCACCACACCGCTGATCGGATGCGCATCGAACCAGTACAGGATCCCCACTATTGCGACGACCAGCAGCAACGACAGGTATCCGGCCACCTGCCGGGCGCGATCGCTCAGCCGCAACCGGCGCACCGCGGCACAGGCCAAAGCGCCCGCGATGAATTGCGTGACAATTCGCGGCAGCCAGCTCCACGGCGTGTAGAACTGGCCGCTGGCCAGCAGCAGTAACACCGGTGGCAGGCAGGCCGCGAACGCCAGCAGCATCAGGGTGCGCGCCCGCGTCGCGCGCTCCATGCGCAGGATCACCAGCACGACGAATCCGAACAGTAGGTACGCCAGCCATTCCGCGCTGATCGACCAGGCCGGACCGTCCCAGCTGGTTCCGTCGAAGAACGGCTCGAACCACAGCTGGATCAACAGGACCTGCCGCACGTAACTGATCGCGGTCAGGTCCCTGATCTCAGGCAACGGAACGTGCCCGACGTGCAGGCTGAGGATCACGATCAGCGCGGCCAGGTGCATGGTGACCAGGTACACCGGCCAAACCCGGGCCAGCCGCAGCCACAGGAAGTGCAGCGTGGCCCGTGTCGACCAGGAGCCGCCCATCCTGTCCAGGTAGTTCCAGGTCAGCACGAACCCGCTGAGGATGAAGAACAGGTCGACGCCCTGGGCACCACAGTTGAGTATCGGCGCGAGGTTCTCCCGAAAATCGGGCGAGACGTCGGTCAGCATCGGCCGGAAATGAAACAGCACCACCCACAGCGAGGCGACGATCCGCAGCCCCGTCAGAGCCTTGATCTCGCCCCTGATCTTGCCCCTGATCTCATCCGTGGGCGCTGTGCTGGGCACGAGGTTTCTTCCGCCTGAGTCTGCTGTGTGGTTCATCGACTAATGCGGCTGTCCGGGGCGACATCGCCATGTCACCCGTCCCCACGGGTAAGCCGGCAGCCAGAGCAGCCTAACAGCGCCCGCGCGGGAGCAGGTGCTTGCGAGCCCGGCCGGGCTCGCCGAACGTGGGCCTAAGCACGCGCTGGCGGCCTGTTCTCCTGCCTAGAGCTCACGCTCGCGCGGGATTGGGACGGGACCACCCGCACTCTCCGTACCGAATGCTTCTTAGCAATAAGTTAGGCGTGACTGTCGGTCCCCTTAAGTTCGGCGGGCACTTTATAGGCAGGGCTCGGCCGGTGTGCGAGGGGAATGGGGCAGCTCGATGACCATGGCGATCACAACACGTGTTGCGGGGCCGGCTGTCGGCACCCTGGACTGCACGGGTGCCCAGGTGCGGGCGCACTACCGCCCCCTGGCCACCGTAGTGACCATCCGCGGCGAGATCGACGCCGTCAACGTCGATCAGATCGGCGAGCATGTGCGGCGCTTCGTCCTCGGCGACAACCCAGTGGTGCTCGACCTCAGCGCGGTCACGCACTTCTCGTCGGCCGGAATCGGTTTGCTGTGCGTGCTGGACGAGGAGTGCCGCGCCGCGGGCGTCGAATGGATGCTCGTGGGCAACCCGGCCATCAGCGCCTTGCTGGGGGAGCCGGACGAAGCCGACTTCCCACTGACCACCTCGCTGCACGAGGCCCTGCGCAACCTGGCCGACGCCATCGTCTGGCGCCGCCAGTTGGTGCTGGGGCTCGTCAAGAAGTCGGCTTAGCGCTCCTGGACCGGCGCAGCCTGGTCAGCGCCACCACCACGAAGATCCCGGCCACCGTCGCCAGCAACAGCGTCAGCACGAGTTGCTGCGGGTCGTAAATCACCGACGTCGTGGGCGGCTGGCCGTCGGCCACCGGCGCGACCTCGATCACCGAACGCGTGGCCGCCCAACTAAAGGCCGCCGCCAACGCCGCGACGACCGCAACGACCAGCTCCAGGCCGCCCCGAAAAGCGGTGTTCACAGGAACGACCTGTGGTCGTCGTCGCCGGCCTCGTCGGCGACCTCGGGCTCGTAGGGGCCCATCCGCTCCTCGACCAGCGGGGTCAGTGCGTCGCGGAGGTGGCGATGGCGACGGGCCCAGGCCTGCGCGGTCCGCCCCCCGGTCAGCTTCAGTCCGATGCCGAACCTCCCGCGTGGCACTCCGACCAGCTCGCCGAGGGCGCGCGCCGACTGCCACCTCGCCAGCGGCTTGCCGGATTTCACCGAATTCTCCGCCTCGGGAAAAACTTTCACGATCTCAGAGACCAGGATCGTCTCGGTGCCCTGCCGCAGCGCATCCTCGGTCAACTCCACCGAGGTGTGGATACGCGCCGCCTTGACCTGCAGCGCCACGAACGCCGAGACCAGAACCAAAAAGATCATCGGCACCAGCAGCGAGATCGCCACATGATTGGTCCACTGAATGTAGATCAGCGACGCCGCCGACGCCGGGCCCGCCAGCACCCAGTACCAGCTGGCACCCGCCTCCCGGAACAACGGCTTGCTTTCGGGTTCCCCCGCTGCCGTCATGTCAGCCTCCCTTGCCCAGCCAACTCGCCGCGGCGACAGCCCAATAGGTGAGCACGATGTCAGCTCCCGCCCGCCGGATGCTGGTCAACGATTCCAGCGCCGCCGCGCGTTCGTCGATCCAATTGTTGGCCGCCGCCGCACAAATCATCGCGTACTCCCCCGACACCTGATATGCGGCCACCGGCACCGGCGAGATACCGGCCGCCGCGGCCACCACATCCAGGTAGCCCATCGCGGGTTTGACCATCACGATGTCGGCGCCCTCGTCGAGGTCCAGGACGACCTCACGTAGCGCCTCGCGGGCGTTGCCGGGTTCCTGTTGGTAGGTGCGCCGGTCACCGGACAGGCTGGAGGCCACCGCTTCCCGGAACGGTCCGTAGAACGCCGAGGCAAACTTGGCGGCGTAGGCCAGAATCGCCACGTCGGTATGTCCCGCCGCATCCAGGCCGTCGCGGATCGCGGCCACCTGACCATCCATCATGCCGCTAGGACCGACTACGCGTGCTCCCGATTCCGCTTGCGCCACAGCGAGTTTCACGTACCGAGTCAATGTCGCGTCGTTGTCGACGCGACCGCGCTCGTCCAGTACGCCGCAGTGGCCGTGGTCGGTGAACTCGTCCAGACAGGTGTCGGCCATCAAAACCGTGGCGTCACCGAGGTCCTTGGTCAGATCACGCAGCGCCACGTTGAGGATGCCGTCGGGATCGGTACCGACCGAGCCGAGCGCGTCCTTGTCCTGCGCGCGAGGTACCCCGAACAGCATCAGACCGCCCACTCCGGCGGCGACCGCCTCGGCGGCGGCGCTGCGCAGCGAGTCGCGCGTGTGCTGCACCACGCCAGGCATGGAAGCGATGGGGCGCGGTTCGCCGATGCCGTCGGCCTCAGCGCTGATGAACATCGGCAGCACCAAATGCCTTGGCTCCAAGGACGTTTGCGCCACGAGTCGGCGCAACGCGGGCGTAGCCCGCAGCCGCCGCGGTCGCTGTCGCATGGCTACACCCTCACCCGTGCGTTGACTCTGGGCGCGGAGTCAGCGCACGACACGTCATCGCCTACGGCTCTTCTTGCGCGGCGGCGGCAGCGCACCCTCGGCGCGCAACCGGGCGGCGTGTTCGGCCAGCGCGTCGACCAAGGGGCCGACGGCCGCGGTCTCCGGCTGCACATCGACCCGCAGACCGAATTCGGCGGCGGTTTCGGCGGTCTTGGGGCCGATGCACGCGATGATGGTGCGCGCGTGTGGCTTTCCGGCGATGCCGACCAGGTTGCGCACCGTCGAGCTGGAGGTGAAGCACACCGCGTCGAACCCGCCGGTCTTGATCATCTCGCGGGTGGTCGCCGGCGGCGGGGCGGCCCGGACGGTCCGGTAGGCGGTCACGTCCTCGATCTCCCAGCCGCGCTCACGCAGACCCTCTGCCAGCGTTTCGGTGGCGATGTCGGCACGCGGCAGCAGCACCCGGTTGACCGGGTCGAAAATGCTGTCATACGGCGGGAATTCGTCCAGCAGCCCCATCGAGGACTGCTCACCGGAGGGCACCAGTTCGGGGCTGATCCCGAAGGCACGGACCCGGTCCGCCGTCGACTCGCCGACGCAGGCGATCTTCACGCCGGAGAACGCGCGGGCGTCCAGACCGAACTCGCCGAACTTCTCCCACACCGCACGGACCGCGTTGGTGGAGGTGAACACCACCCACTGGAAGCGGCCGTCCACCAGACCCTTGACGGCACGCTCCATCTGGGCGGGACTGCGCGGGGGCTCCACGGCGATGGTCGGCACCTCGATAGGCAGCGCGCCGTACGACGTCAGCCGCTCGCTCATCTCACCGGCCTGATCTTTGGTGCGCGGCACCAGAACGGTCCAGCCGTACAGCGCCCGGCTCTCCCACCAGTTCAGCTTCGCGCGACTGGTCACCGTCTTGCCGATGGTTACCACCAGGGGCCCGGTCAGCGGACCGGCCGGGTCGGCTCCGCCGCACAGGACGGCCGGGTCGGTCAGGCCCTGCAGCGTGGTCTCCACCGACCGCTGCTGGCAGGTGGTGCCCTGCGCGGTCACCACGCACGGCGTGTTGTCGGCCAGCTCGTGGTCGATCAGCGTGCGGGCGGCGTCCGCCAGATGCGACGCGGTGGCCTGCAGAATCAGCGGCCCGGGCGCGGCGGCCAGGGCGTCCCAATCCACGTGCGGGTCACGCACGTCGGCGACGGTGTGCGACGAACCCAGCGGCAACCCGGCGTAGGTGGGCACGGCGCTGGTGGGTGCCAGGCCGGGAACGATCTCGATGTGCAGGTGCGAGCGGGCCACGGCGTTCACCTCGGTGATGACGGCGTCGACGGACAGCGGGTCACCGGCGACCAGCCGCACCACGTCCACCCCTAGCCGAGCTTCGTGCGTCAGCGTCTTGGCGACCTCGGCGGGATCGCCCAGGGCCGGGCGGATGTCCGGACCGCTGGCCACCACCGCCGGCGCGGTCTCACCGCCTGCAGTGGCCCCGGACGTCGAGTCCGGGCTTGCGGGTGCCGGCTCGGCGGGCGCCGGACCGGACACCGGCGGCAGGTCCTTGCCGATCAGCGCCAGCACCGGTTCCGGCACGTCCGGGTCGGTGAACACCAAAGCGGCGTTGGCCAGTACGGTCGCCGCACGGGTGGTCAGCAGACCAGGGTCGCCCGGACCCGAGCCCACGAAAGTGATGCGGCCCGGTGTCGGCTTGCGCCCTCGCGTCATCGTTGTCGCTCCAAGTCTGTAGTCAATTTCATCGCGCGGGGTCTTCCCGCGCTCCCCTCATCAATTCACGGGCGCCCAGCTCGAACAGCTCGCCGGCAACCGAGAGCCCCAGCTCCCGTGCCTGGTCGGCGGCGCCGATGCCGGACGCTCGGATCACGTCGGATCCGTCGAGTGCCGCCACACAACCGCGCAACGACAGCTCCTCGAAGACCCGCCCCTCCTCATCGATCGACTCGACCACTTCCGCGATCGCGCCCACCGGTGCGGAGCAACCTGCCTCCAACTCGGCGAGCAGGGTACGCTCCGCGGTGACCGCCGCTCGGGTGTCGGCGTCGTCCAACTCCGCCAACACCGCGGCCAACCGACTGTCGTCGGCTCGGCACTCGACGGCGAGAGCGCCCTGGGCAGGCGCTGGCAACATTTGCACCGGCTCCAGCGTCTCGGTGACGTCGCCGAGCCGGCCCAGTCGGGCCAGACCGGCCCGGGCCACCACGATGGCGTCAAGATCACCACTACTTACCCTGTTCAACCTGGTATCTAGGTTGCCTCGTAGGGGGCGGATTTCCAAACCGAGACCCAATGCTCTAAGCTGTGCGGCCCGCCGCGGCGAAGATGTGCCTACCAGCGAACCCGGCGGCAACTCTCCCAGCACCAGGCCGTCGCGGGCCACCACCGCGTCGCGGGCGTCCTCGCGTGGCGGTATGGCCGCGATGACGAACCGCGGATCCGCTGCGGTCGGCAAATCCTTGTGCGAGTGGACGGCGGCGTCGACACGACCGTCTTCGATCGCCTCTCGCAGCGCGGTGGTGAAGACTCCCACACCCAGCGTCTCGATCGGCGCGGCCGAGCGGTCACCCGCGGTGCTGATGGTCACCAATTCGGCGGGATGGCCGTTGGCGATCAATGCGTCTCTGACGGTCGCGGCCTGGGTGGTGGCCAGCAGGCTGCCCCGAGTGCCAATCCGGATCACGTGCGCCAATCAGCTACTCGGCGGATCTCTGCGGACCGCCCGGGGCACCGTCGAATTCGGTTGTGATTACCGGTAATTCGCCGGCCGCGACGGCGGCGACGGAGTCGATGGCGGTCTGGTCCAGTTCGAAGAGCTCGCGCAGCGCCTCGGCGTAGCTGTCGCCGCCGGGAGCGCTGGCGAGTTGCTTGATCCGCACGGTGGGCGCGTGCAGCAGCTTGTCGACCACCCGGCGGACGGTGCGCGCCACTTCCTCGCGTTCGGCGGTATCCAGGCCGGGCAGGCGGTTGTCCAACCGCAGCAATTCCGCCTCCACGACGTCGGCGGCCCGCTGACGTAGTGCGGTGACCGTCGGAGTGACCTCGGCCATCCGCTGTCCGGCCAGGTAGGCGGCGAGTTCGGCGGCGACGATGTGACGGGCGGCGTCCACGTCGGCGGCCGCGGCGTGCGCCGACGGCTCATGTTGCACGCGGTCCACATCGACGATCAGGACGCCCGGTAGCCCGGCGATCGCCGGGTCGACGTCGCGCGGCATGCCCAGATCGCAGATCACCAGCGGCTTGGCGGCTTCGTCCCGGCGCGCGTTGACCAGCGCGTGGTGGACGTCGGCGAGGGTCACCACGTGGCTCACGGCGCCGGTGCAGCTGACCATCACGTCGGCGTCGGCCAGCGCGGCGGGGAGTCGATCCAGCGTCCGGGCCTCGGCCGGCGTGCCCGCGGCGCCGATCTTGTCCGCGAGCCGTTGCGCCCGGGCCAGCGAGCGGTTCAGCACGTGCACACGGCCGATCCCGGCGCGAGTCAGGTGCGCCGCCGAGAGGGCGCCCATCGCGCCGGCGCCGACCACCACCGCGGTCTTGCCTTCGAGAGTGCCCAGCTTGCGTCCGGCGATGTCCAGGGCCACCGACACCACCGAGGCACCGGCCGCGTCGATCGCAGTCTCGGAGTGCACCCGCTTGCCCACCGACAGCGCGCGTTGGGCCAGCTCATGCAGGACCCGCCCGACCGCGTTGTTTCCCTCGGCGGAGGCGTAGGCCCGGCGCACCTGGCCGAGCACCTGCTGCTCGCCCACCACCGCCGAATCCAGCCCGCTGGCCACCGCGAACAGGTGCTCGACGGCGGCCTCGCTGTAGCGGACGTAGGCGTGCTTGGTCAGGTCGCTCATCGACAGACCGGAGTATTCGGCCAGCACCTGGCCGATCACCGAAAGTCCGGCGTGGAATGCCTCCACAACGGCATAGACCTCGACGCGGTTGCACGTCGAGAGCACCATGGCTTCGGTCACCAAGGATGACTGCAGCACCCGGTCGACGATCTTGACTTGATCGGACTCATCGATGCTCAGTTGTTCCAGGACGGAGACCGGCGCGCTGCGGTGCGAAACCCCGAAGAGCAAGATGCTCACGGCAGCATCACCTGGCCCGCTCCCTTGCAGCTTTGGAAAGTGAACTGCTGTCTACGGTAGACGGTTGTCAGATGACCTACCAAATGCCGTGTTTGGCTAAGCCCCGGCTCGAGCGGTGTCAGCGGGCCGCGAGGTCGGCACGCAACCGCGGTTCGTCGACCTCCCAGTAGCTGTGCTCGCGCCCGTCCAGCAGGACGACCGGCAGCCGGTCGCCGTATTCGGCCCGCAGCGCGGGATTTCCAGTGGTCGCGGCCTCATCGACGTCGGTAGTGGCCAACGCGAAATCCAGCTCGCCGGCCAGCTCGACCAGGCGGTCATACACGCGCTGGCAGATCAGGCAGCCAGCGCGGGTCAGCAGTTCGACCTGCGCCCGGTTTCCGGGTCCAGTCATGGCCCCCAGTCTGGCATTCCAGCGTGGACCGCAATGCCGGATAGGGTTGATGTCGGCCCGGGACCGGGAACCGGGCCATGTGGCGACTTGGGAGGTTCGGCTGATGGCTTCCATGGCTTCCTCTGAACCGGTGGGTCCCACCGGTCGGGCCGACTTGGAGTCGCTGGCCGCCAATGCCAGCGCCGAGCGCGCGCTCGACGGTCTGTATGAGGCTTCCGCCGACGAGCGCCCACAGCCGCCCGTCGACCTGACCGCCGCCGCGTTCTTCGACGTCGACAACACGCTGGTACAGGGCTCGTCGGCGGTGCATTTCGGGCGTGGACTGGCCGCGCGCAATTACTTCACCTATCGCGACGTGCTGGGATTCGTGTACGCGCAGGCCAAGTTCCAGATCCTGGGCACCGAGAACAGCGCCGACGTCGCCGCCGGGCGTCGCAAAGCCCTGGCGTTCATCGAGGGACGCTCCGTCGACGAGCTGGTGCGGCTGGGTGAGGAGATTTACGACGAGATCATCGCCGACAAGATCTGGACGGGCACGCGCGAACTCACCCAGATGCACCTCGACGCCGGCCAGCAGGTGTGGCTGATCACCGCCACGCCCTACGAGTTGGCGGCGACCATCGCCCGGCGGCTGGGGCTGACCGGCGCCCTGGGTTCGGTGGCCGAATCGGTCGACGGCGTCTTCACCGGCCGGCTGGTGGGCGACATCCTGCACGGCACCGGCAAGGCGCACGCGGTGCGGTCGCTGGCGATCCGGGAGGGCCTGAACCTCAAGCGCTGTACGGCGTATTCGGACAGCTACAACGACGTCCCGATGCTGTCGCTGGTCGGCACCGCGGTGGCCATCAACCCCGATGCGCGGTTGCGCAGTCTGGCCCGCGAGCGAGGCTGGGAAATCCGCGATTTCCGGACCGCTCGCAAGGCCGCTCGGATCGGGGTGCCGTCGGCGCTGGCCCTGGGCGCGGCCGGCGGCGCGCTGGCGGCGCTGGCGTCCCGACGGCAATCCCGCTGATAAGCTGCGCCGCTGAGCATCTATTCGAGTGGAAAGCGGCGCCATGACAGTTCCCCAGGGAGCCGAAGGAATCATCGGTAAGCACTACCGGCAGGAAGATTACTTCCTGGTCGGTCGCGAAAAGATTCGCGAATTCGCCGCGTCGATCCAGAACGATCACCCGATCCACAACGACGAAGACGCCGCCGCAGAAGCGGGGTATCCGTCGCTGGTGGCGCCGTTGACGTTCCTGGCCATCGCGGGGCGGCGGGTGCAGCTGGAGATCTTCACCAAATTCAGCATCCCGATCAACATCGCACGGGTCATGCACCGGGACCAGAAATTCCTGTTCCACCGGCCGATCCTGGTCGGAGACAAGCTACACTTCGACACGTACTTGGATTCGGTGATCCAATCCCACGGGACGGTCCTAGCCGAAATCCGAAGTGAAGTGACCGACGCCGAAGGCAAGCCCGTTATCACCAGTGTGGTCACGATGCTGGGGGAAGCCGCGCGTCACGAATCCGACGCCGAGGCGACGGTCGCGGCAATTGCATCCATCTAAACAGAGCAGGTAGCGTCGATTTAATGACATCAGAAGGCACCCAACTTCAGCCTCCGGTGGAGGACGTGCAGTCGCACTACGACCGGTCCAATGAGTTCTTCAAGCTGTGGCTCGACCCGTCGATGACTTACAGCTGCGCCTATTTCGATGAGAATCCGAACATCGATGAGCCGCAGTCCAAGACCTTGGAAGAGGCCCAGTTCGCCAAGCGCAAGCTGGCGCTGGACAAGCTGAACCTCGAGCCCGGCATGACACTGCTGGACATCGGCTCCGGCTGGGGCTCCACCATGCGGCACGCCGTCGAGCACTACGACGTCAACGTCATCGGCCTGACGCTCAGCGAGAACCAGCTGGCGCACTGCGAGCAGAAGTTCGCCGAGATGGACAGCCCGCGTCGCAAAGAGGTGCGGCTGCAGGGCTGGGAGTTGTTCGACGAGCCCGTCGACCGCATCGTCTCACTCGGCGCGTTCGAGCACTTCGCCGACGGGGCCGGCGACGCGGGCTACGAGCGCTACGCCACCTTCTTCAAGAAGTACTACAGCTTGCTGCCCGATGACGGCCGCTTCCTGCTGCACTCCATCGTGGTGCCCACCGCCGAAGAGGGGAAGGCGCTGGGCCTCAAGACGACGATGAGCCTCTTGCGCTTCATCAGCTTCATCCTGCGGGAGATCTACCCCGGCGGGAAGCTGCCCCAGGTCGAGCAGGTCGACCGGTACGCCACCGAGGCGGGCTTCAAGATCGAGCGTCACCACTTCATCGGCAAGAACTACGTTCCCACCTTGAACGCCTGGGCCGACGCCCTGGAAGCGCAGAAGGAAAAGGCCATCGAGCTCAAGGGCGAGCAGGAGTACGAGACCTTTATGAAGTACCTGCGCGGCTGCTCGGACCTGTTCCGTGACGGCTACACCAACGTCTGTCAGTTCACCCTGGTCAAGTAGCGCGACTTCCTGCGCGAGCAGACGCTTAAGCCCCCGATTTCCTGCGGAAACGGGGGCTTAAGTGTCTGCTCGCGGGCGTAGCGGCCCGATGGTCCTAGCCGAAGAAGATGTTGCGGCGACCGGCCAGCAGCCGGTACAGGGTCTGCTGAATGGTCTCGCGCACCTGATCGGTCAGCTCGAAGGTGACCATCGGGTCCTCGGCGTCACTGGGCGAATAGTCAGCCGTAGGGATCGGCTCTCCGAACGCGATACGCCACTTCGACGGCAACGGCACCAACCCGGCGGGGCCGGCCAACGGAAACAGCGGAGTCACCGGGAAGTACGGCAGCCCGAACAGCCGCGCCAGCAACTTCACGTCGGCCAGCATCGGATAGATCTCTTCGGAACCGATGATCGAACACGGCACGATCGGCGCCTTGGTGCGCAGCGCCGCCGAAACGAATCCGCCCCGGCCGAACCGCTGCAGCCGGTAGCGATCTTCGAACTTCTTGCCCAGACCCTTGTAACCCTCCGGGAAGACCGCGGTGAGCTCTCCTGAGGCCAGCAACCGGTGCGCGTCGGCGGTGCAGGCCATGGTGTGACCGGCCTTGCGGGCCGTCGAACCCACCACCGGCAGGTCGAACACCATATCGGCGGCCAGCAGCCGCAGGTCCCGCTGGGCAGGGTGCTCGTCGTGCACCGCCACCGACAGCATCAGGCCGTCGAACGGCAGCACCCCGGCGTGATTCGCCACCACCAAGGCCGCGCCGTCGGAAGGAATGTTCTCGACGCCGCTGACCTCAACCCGGAACCAGGAATTGAAGAAAAACCTCAGCAAAGGCCGAACGATCGCGTCGTTGAAATGCGGATCGAAGCCGAATTCGTCGACGGAGTAATCGCCGGTCAACCGCTGCCGGAGAAATCCGGCCACCGCGGCGACGCGCTGAGCGAGGTCGTTGAGCGGTGCTTCGGCCGTCGACGACGCGCCCGCCGCTCGACGGTGTTCATCGATCTCGCGGACGACGGCGGCGATCTCTTCGGCCGACGCGCGACCGCTCGGATCGGAAAGTAGTGAGGGGTGCTGACGAGACGCGTCCGAGCGCTGACCGGCACGGCGCCGCGCCGCTACCCGTCCCCGATTAGTGTGCAGGGGAATGACATTCGCTCTGGACTCACCCGCCACGTTTCTATCCAAATCTATCTCAGCCCGACCACGGAATTGGATTTCGGCTACCCCAGCGCTGCGCCACCGCTATGGCACGACCCTCCCAGGAGCGTACCCGATCTGGATCGATAATGGGAGTCAGCCCGCGGCCGCGAACATAATCGTCAAAAGCCTCTGCAGTAGACCACTTTGGTTGATAACCAAGTTCGGAAACCATTCTGGTGGTGTCCATCACGCGGCCATAACTCAAGTATGCAAATTGCTCTCGATTGATCTCATTGTAACGATTAGCCCGTCTCAGCGAATCCAGTGCCCATACGCCAAAACTGGGCACTGGCAACGGAATTCGGCCGGCGCGACGAATTGCCTGGGATAGCATGATGATTCCGTTTGCGCCGACGTTAAATGTTCCGGCCTTACCCGCCATCGCCGCGCGCTCCAGCGCACCCAGCGCATCTTGTTCGTGCAGCAGTTGCAGCCGTGCGTCGCGGCCGAACATCGTTGGCACCAATGGCCCCGCGAGATACCGGGACAGGGAGGTGTCCATCGCCGGGCCGATCATGTTCGCCAGCCGCAGGATGGTCACCGCGATATCGGGCCGACGCCGGCCCAGACCACGCACGTAACCCTCGATGTCCAGGCTGTCCTTGGCAAACCCTTCCCGGAACGGCCGGCGGCTACTGCTGTCCTCGGTGAACATCACCGGATCGTGCGCACTCGACCCGTAGACCTCCGACGTCGACTTCAGCACCACGCGGCGCACCGAAGGCGCCTTCTGACAGGCGGCGAACAACTGCATCGCACCCATCACGTTGAGTTCCTTGAGCGCCGCGGTACCGCCGGATCGCGGCGCGTAGGACGCCGCCGCGGCGTGCACCACGGTGTCGACCTCGCCATTGCGAATCACCTTGGCGATAAACGGATTCCGGATGTCGGCGCGAACGAACTCGGCTCGGCCCATGCGGCGCAGCATGTCCTTGCTGGGCGCGATGGCGTCCACCGCGATGACGCGGTTGATCAGTGAGTTCTGTACCAGGCGGGCGACCAGGTAGCCGCCGAGGAAACGGCAGGCACCGGTAACCAGCACTACCTTTGGGTAGTGCACGGTGTCGCCGCCGCTGGGCCCCCCGTTCGACGAATCCACTTTCACAGCCTAGCTACGAGCAGAAACAGCGGCGTTACGGACGAGTGACGGAGGGCGCCGGAAGAACTTACTTGCCAAGTTTTCTGCGCTGCACCCGGGTGCGACGTAGCAGCTTGCGGTGCTTCTTCTTCGACATACGCTTGCGCCGCTTCTTGATTACTGAACCCATGAACTCCGCTATCTTCACCCGTGACCGGCTTATGACTTAACCCGGACACTTTACCCAACTGCGGGCCGGCAACACCAAACGACCGCCGAGCAGACGCAAAAGCACCCGATACCGTGCCGTTTCAGGGGCTTTTGCGTCTGCTCGCGTAAGAAGTCGCGCTCCGGATCGGGGCTAGCCCGCGTCGAAGTACGAGGTCTCCAGCATGTCGTGGACCGCCTTGGCGTGCACTCGGAATGAGCGCCCCACCCGGACCGCGGGCAGCTCGCCGTTGTGCACCAGCCGATACACGGTCATCTTGGACACCCGCATCAGCGCCGCTACTTCGGCGACGGTGAGGAACTGCGTCCGGCCCTGTCCGGCCTCGGCCGAACCGCCGGCGGGCGCGGCCTTACCTGCAGAATCCCGTGCTGATGGCCCGTTCGTAGACGTCATCGCTACCCAATCGTGTCAGGCCCGCGCAATGCCAGCGGCTTCCCCTCCGCTGGCACCCACACGTGCATACAAAGAGGAGAATAGCGGGACTAGTGGGGTTACTGGTACTGGTGAGAGACAATCAGTTCAAATTTCTTGAATTATTCCGATGTAATTCTTAGCTGCTCAGAGCGTCTTTTGGCGGCCTGGACGGCCGCGTCGACGGCGACCCGGAATCCCCCGCGTTCCAGTTCCCGCAGCGCAGCCACGGTGGTGCCGCCGGGCGAACACACCGAGGCGCGCAACTGGGCGGGCGAGGTGTCCACTTGCAGCCCGCTCGGGCCGCCGTCGGCGGCTCGCTGGTCGGAGTCCATTCGCTCCAGCAGCATCGCCGCCGCACCGGCCATCGTCTGGGCGGCGAGGTCGGTGGCCACCTGACGGGTCAACCCAACCGCGACTCCGGCGTCCACCAGCGCTTCTACCAGCAGGAAGAAATACGCCGGGCCAGAACCCGACACCGCGGTCACCGCGTCCAATTGCTGCTCGGCAACGGTGAGAACCCCACCGACGGCGTCGAACAGCGCGGACACCTCCGCCAGCTGTTCGTCGGTGACGAACCGGCCCCTGGCCAGCGCCGTCACCCCGGCGCCCACGAGCGCCGCCGCGTTGGGCATCGCCCGCACCACCGGCGTCCCGGCCGGCAGCTTGGATTCGAACGACGCGATGGTGACACCGGCCGCAACGGTGACGAACACCTGCTCGCCGCTGTCGTGCTCGGCCGCGGTGGCGACCCCGGCGAGCTCGTCGATGACCGCCTCGACATCGGCCGGTTTGACGGCGACCACGACGAACGTGGCGGTCTCGGCCGCATCCTTCGCCGATGTCACGACCAGCACGCCGTAGTTGCTGGACAGATATTTCGCCCGGTCCGGCATCCGTTCGGCGACCACCAGGTCCTTGACCTGCCGCCCCGCCCGCAGCAGCCCGGACAACAGAGCCTCGCCGATGCTGCCGCCGCCGATGATCGCGATTCTTGCCATGCCCGAAGCATGGCAGACCCGGCCGCCGGGTTACCCGGCAGGCACCATGGCCAATTGGCGGGTCTGCACGACCAGCCGCCCCAGTTCATCGACAACGATGTGATCCTCGTCAAACCAGTCGTGCCCGATCTCGATACACGTGGCGATGATCCGCAGCCAGCCGTCGACGGGCAGCGACCGCAGCAGCGCAGTCAGCTGGACCGTCGGCGCCCAGCCGGTGCGGTCCACCGCGAAGGTCACCGGCGCCGACAGATCCCCGCACATCAGCGCGAACAGCGCGTCGGGAGCCAGGTCTCGTGGACGCGCCCACATCTGGATCACCGGCGGCCGGCCATCGGGAAGGGGTTTTCCGGCAACAGGCAGACTCGACAGCACCGGACGGATGTCACAACCGGCCCCCAGATGCACCAGGCCCGCCAGCGGATGGCCGGGTCCGATCGGGGCCAGGTCGTCGGGCGGCTGCGGAGCCATCAAGTCCACCACAGGGTTGGCCGACAGCAGCGGCGCCGTCTCGCCGGGCAGGTGGTGTTCCGGCTCACCCAGGGTCACGACGGCGTGCACGGCGGTGCGCTCCCCCTGCATCAACTCCACGTCGACCACGCTGATCCGGCGGCCCCGTTTGCGCAGCGTGGTCACCAGCCGCATCGCCCCGGGGTCCGGCGCGGACAGGAAGTTGGCCGACACCGCGACCGGCTGCAGCGCGTCACCGCCATGCGCGGTGCGGGCGGCGTTGGCGCACAGCGCCACCATCACCCCGCCGTGCACCTTGGGACCTATGGTCCAGTGCTCGTTCAGCTCGCCGTCGAAGACGTGGCACGCGTCGTCGGCGTCGACTGGCCGCAGCGCCATCGCGCTGCTGAACAAGGATCCGGTCATCAGCGCAGCAGGTGGGTCCGGGCGAACTGCAGAGACTCGGTGAGCATGGCCTCACGTTCGGCGGCCGAGCGGGCCGACGAGGTGGACACTTCCAGCACGACGTGCCCGGTGAAGTCGCCCGCGGCCAGCATTTGGCACACCTCGGCGGTCGGTTGGGTGCCGCGACCGGGCACCAAATGTTCATCAGCCGGCGAACCGCTGCCGTCGCACAAGTGCAGGTGCACCAGCCCCGTACCCATCCGCCGGGCCATCTCCAGGGAGTCGGTGCCGGCGGTGGAGGTATGCGACAGATCCAGCGTGTAGTGGGCGTGGTCGCCATCCAGCGGGTCGTAGGACGGGGCGAACGCCGAGATCGCCGGGCCGGGACCACCGCCGCGCCGACGCATCCGCTCGCGGGTCTGATCCGAGCCGAAGAACCGGTCGGCCCGGAACGGGAACATGTTCTCCACGGCCACCATGACGTTGCTGGAAGCTTCCAGCGCTATGACCTGCTCCCGGAATCCCTCGGCGTAACGCCGCTGCCACCGGAACGGCGGGTGAACGACGACGGTCTGCGCACCCAGCTGCTCGGCGGCACGCACGCTGCGGTCCAGCTTGACGATCGGGTTGGCGCCCCATACGCGCTGCGAGATCAGCAGGCAAGGAGCGTGCACCGACAACACCGGCACCCGGTAGCGCCGCGACAGCTTGCCGACGGCGGCGATGTCCTGGCTCACCGACTCGCCCCACACCATCAGCTCGACCCCGTCGTAGCCAAGCCGGGCCGCATACTCGAACGCGGCCTCGGCCCGCAAGGGATACACCGAGGCCGTCGACAAGCCGACTTTGATTGCTGGGCGCACTGTCTGTCTGTAGCGCCTAACCCGTTTGCAACAGGGCCATGGGCCCGAGGGTGATCAGCGCACCCACCGCGACCGCGATCAACGTGCTGGCGATGTCCTCGGTCTTGCGGACCACGCGCACCCCCACCACCAATCCCAGGATGACCAGCACCGACAGCACCAATGCCACGATGGAGTTCCAGCGCCAAAGTTGGTCGAAGGCGATGAACAATCCCGCGCCGAAAGCCACCGCGAGGATCGACTGCAGCACCGTCAGCAGGCCGCCACCGATCGCCGACATGCGGTCGGACGAACGCCGCGGCCGCACCGCGCGGTCGGAATCCTCGGGTTCGTGCTCGTCGAACAGCTCGGGCACGCTGCGCCGCCGCGCCACCTCGTCTGCCAGGGACTGCCCACCGAACAGGGTGTGTTCGTCTTCGTCGTCGGATCCCTGCAGGTAGGAACGCACGTACGCGGAGTCCTCGACCGCTGTTTCGGCTTCGCGGACCTCGCTGTCCATGACGTCCACCGACGCGTCGGTGTAATGCCCCACCGGGTCGGGGCTCATGCCCTCGGCGCCTGACTGCCGGCCCTCGTCAGCGACGTCCAAGCCGACGTCCAGGTGACGCAGCGGCCTTGGATACTCGCTGCGTTCGGGTCCGGTCTTGCGTTGGCCGATCGGTTCCGACTTGGGCCAGCGCGGTTCGGGTTCGGCCCAGTACACCGACTTGGTCTCGGGTTCGACGTCCGCTTCGGGCTCTGCGACAGCGGCCTCGACCGGCTCGGCCTCCACCGGCTGGGGCTCGACCGGGGGCGCGACGGTGTCCGGTTCGGCGACCTGGATGCCGCTGTTCGCGGGCACCGGGCGCGGCGGCTCTTGGCGGCGCTCCTCGTCGCGCTCGTCGCGGACGACGGGAATCTCGCCGGTCAGCTCGGCGACGCTGATCGAGTCGTCGCCACGGCGGCGACGGCGCCGGCGGGTGACCGCGGGGGCGCCGATGGTTCCGTTCCTGGCCAGCAGCTCGGCCACCGATATTTGCTTGGTCTCCTCGGATTCAGGTCCGGTCATTATTTGCTGCCTCTCGATCGGGTGGGCGCGGTCCGATCAACTAACACGCCTCCAGCATCGCGCACCGGAGTCTGCATGAGCGCGGTTCCGTCGGCTTCGCTGTCGAGTTTGCGCAGGATAAGACCTTCCCGTAGCGCCCACGGGCAAATCTCCACCGCTTCGATTGACAGCGCTCGCATGCTCGCCTCCGCTACCAGAGCTCCCGCCACGATCTGCGGCGCACGCTCGGCGCTCACTCCTTCCAGTTCTGCCCGGTCAGCGGTCGTCATCCTAGAGATGAAAGATATGAGTTGTCTGAGGCCGTTTGCTGTCAGCGTCCGCTTCACCCGCGGGCCGGCCGCCGACGGGGCGGCCCCGGTGAGTCGTGCGAGCGACCGGAACGTCTTCGACGTGGCGACCGCGAGGTCGGGCTCGCCTGCTTCCAGGACGGTTGCGGCGGCCTCGGCCAACTCGGCGTCCAGCCAGTCGCGCAGCATCGCCACCCTGCGCCGGCCGGGCGGGTCGTCGGGCAGCCATTCCCGGGTCAGCCGCCCGGCGCCCAACGGCAGCGACATCGCGACCTCGGGCTCCTCGTCAACTCCGCTGGACACCTCCAGCGACCCGCCGCCGATGTCGAGGTTGACGATGCGTCCCGCGCTCCAGCCGAACCAGCGCCGCACGGCCAGGAAGGTCAGGCGGGACTCGTCGACACCGCGCAGCACCTGCAGCTCGACGCCGGTCTCCTTGCGCACCCGGGCCAACACGTCGTCGGAATTCTCGGCGTCACGGACCGCGGACGTGGCGAACGCCATCAGCTCGGCACAGCCGGAGCTGATCGCGATCTTGGCGAACTCGTCGATGGTGGAGATCAGCTTGTCGGCGCCGCGCTTGGTGATTTTGCCGGAGCTGTCGGTCGCCTCGGCCAGGCGCAGGGTGGCCTTGGTGGAGCTCATCGGGGTCGGATGCCCGCCCCGATGGGCATCAACCACCAGTAGATGGACGGTATTGCTACCCACGTCCAGCACGCCCAATCGCACGAACTAAAAGTAGCGTGCGTTGCGCTCGTGGCCTGCCGGGCGGTGCGCGACTCGCGCTCGGCGGCGAACACGGTAGCTACTGCGATACTGGACTAACGTTGCAACCGTGGAGAACTCGCGGCCCGGGCAGGAGGTCGAACTGGACTTCGCCCGCGAATGGGTGGAGTTCTACGACCCCGACAACCCCGAGCATTTGATCGCGGCCGACATGACCTGGCTGCTATCCCGCTGGACCTGCGTGTTCGGCACGCCCGCCTGCCAGGGGACGGTGGCAGGCCGCCCGGACGACGGGTGTTGCTCGCACGGGGCATTTTTGTCCGACGATGACGACCGGGCCCGGTTGGACGACGCGGTGCAGAAACTGACCAGCAAGGACTGGCAGTTCCGCGACAAAGGTCTGGGCCGCAAAGGGTATCTGGAGCTCGACGAATACGACGGCGAGCCGCAATATCGCACCCGCAAGCACAAGAATGCGTGCATCTTCCTGAACCGGCCCGGCTTCCCCGGCGGAATCGGTTGCGCACTGCACAGCAAAGCCCTGAAGCTGGGCGTGCCGCCGCTGACCATGAAACCCGACGTCTGCTGGCAGTTGCCGATTCGACGCAGTCAGGACTGGGTGACGCGGCCCGACGGCACCGAGATTCTCAAGACCACCCTCACCGAGTACGACCGCCGTGGCTGGGGGTCTGGGGGTGCGGACCTGCACTGGTACTGCACCGGGGATCCGGCGGCGCACGTCGGTGCACAGCCGGTGTGGCAGAGCCTGGCCGACGAGCTCACCGAACTGCTCGGCGAGAAGGCCTACGCGGAGCTGGCCGCAATGTGCAAGCGCCGCAGTCAATTAGGGCTCATCGCAGTGCACCCGGCGACGCGGACGGCCGAGTAACGCGTCAGCCGGCGCCGTTACCCTTGGTGTAGGCCAGAACCATTCGCAGCGCGCTCGCGTTGAGGTAGGTCTCCACCGCGGCGGCCGCTGCCGCGGCATCGTGTGCGCGCACCGAGTCGGTGATCGCCTGCAGGTCCGCCAGCACCGCGGGGGCGTCGTCGTAGGCCCCGGTGAGTTCGTGTTCACGGCCACCGAAGGCGTGCTCCACCCACCGATACAGCAAACCCAGCGCGCGGTTGCGGGTGCTGTGGATCAGGACATGGAAGAACGCCAGGTCGGCCGTCTGGCGCGCGGCCGCGGTGTCGGTTTCCCGCACCGTATTCAGCGCGGCAGACAACGCCTCGCCGTCCTGGGCGGTGCCGCGCTCGGCCGCCAGCCGGCCGATCAACGGGCCCAGCGCCCCGCGGATCTCGAGCAACTCGACCAGGAAATCCGGGCCCAGCTTGCGCACCAGCGCCTCGACCACCGCGGGATGAGTGAGGCCTTCCGGGTCGCACACCACACTGCCGCTGCCGTGCCGGACTTCGATCAGCCCCATCTGCTGCAGGCGGGCCAGGCCCTGGCGCAACGAGGTGCGGTTGACCCCGAGCTGATCTGCCAGTTCGCGCTCCGGCGGCAGCGTCGAACCCGGCGGGAAGACACCGTCGAGGATCGCGTCGGCAATCGACGCGGCGATCTGTTCGTCGACGCGCTGGCGGTCGGGTGGTGGTATCGGAATTGATTGGTTCATTGGCTCAACCAATATAGTAGGCTCAAGCCAACGAAGGGAACAGCCGTGGACAGCGAAATGCACTCAGCGGTGGCTCCGCGCTGGCGGGGCCGGCCGGGACGCCTGGAAGTCTGGTATGCCACGCTCACCAACCCCGCGACCCGCGCGGCCGTGTGGGTGCACTGCGAGACGGTCGCCCCTACGTCCGGCGAGCCCTACGCGCTCGGCTGGGCGACCTGGTTCCCGCCCGAGGGACCCCCGCGCACCGAGCGCTTCGGTCCCGAGCCTGTCCAGCCCGCGTCGGGCCCGGACTGGTTCCACGCAGCGGGCGCGGCGGTGGGTCCGGAGAAGCTGAGCGGGCACGCGCGATCCATCACCTGGGACCTGTCCTGGAAGGACACCGCGACACCGCTGTGGACGTTTCCGCGCTTGGCGTGGGAACGCGAGTTGCTGCCCGGCGCCCAGGTCGTACTCGCCCCCACCGCCGATTTCACCGGCGCGTTGACCGTCGACGGCACCACCGTTGCCGTCGACAACTGGCGCGGCAACGTCGCCCACATCTACGGGCACGGAAACGCCAAGCGCTGGGCCTGGGTGCACGCCGACCTCGGTGACGGCGATGTCCTGGAAGCCGTTGCCGCGGTGTCGCACAAGCCCGGGCTCAACCGCCTGTCGCCGCTGGCGTTCATCCGCTTCCGCATCGACGGAAAGGACTGGCCCGCAAGCGGATTGCCGTCATTTCGGATGCGGACAACACTCGGAGTGCAGCACTGGCAGCTGGAGGGCCGCATCGGCCGTCGCGACGTGCTGATTCGGGTGGACCAGCCCCCGGAGCGGTGCGTGAGCCTGCAATACACCGATCCCGACGGCGACAAATGTGTATGCACGAACACTGAGCAGGCCGACGTCTACGTGGAGCTCGGTGACCGGCGGTGGGCGGTGCAGGGCACCGGTCACGCCGAAGTCGGCCTGCGCGGCGCCGATGCTCCCGCTGTCAATGAGAGGACACCACAATGAGTTTCGCTTTGGATCCGCCGCTGCTGTTCGCCTCGGGAGTGCTCATCGAGCGCCATGTTCCGGTGCGGCGCCGCGAGGTCGTCGAGGCGGCCGTGATGGGCGTGTTCTTCGCCGGATCGTTTGGCCTCTACAACAACGTGCCCGGGCTGGGCTTTCTGTGGCGGCCGTTCCGCGCCCAGAACGGCCGCGACTTTATGTGGAACAGTGGGGTTTTCGGCGTCGACACCGCGAAGGCGCAGTGGCCCCTGCACGCGGCGGCCGGCGGGATCTTTGCGACCTACCCGTTCTTCCTCAAGCTCGGGCGTGGCGTCGGGCGACTGTTGTCCGCGCGCCCATGAGCCGCCTGGCGGAACGAGCGACCGCTTCCTTTGGCACCGCGTTGCTTCCCGAGGAGCACGGCGGACCGTCGCCCGAGCAGTTCGTCGCACGTGTCGACCGGTATCTCAACCGGATGCCGGCCACCTCCAGATTGGCGGTGCGGACGGGGTTGATGTCGCTGGCGGCGGCGAGCTATCTCGCCACCGGGCGGTCGATGGCCCGGCTGGATCCCGCCCAGCGCGCACAGGTGCTGCGCCGTATCGCCGGGTTGAGTCCCGACGCAGGAGCCGCCGTCGAGGGCATGAAGGTGATCGGACTGCTCGCCAACGGCGCCGACAGCTATGCGACCGAACTGCTGTCCCGGGCCCAGCGCGACGCCGTGGCCCGCCCGGACGCCGCGTTGGACGTCACCCCGTCGATCGAGAGCCCCTCGGTCATCACCACCGATGTGGTGATCGTCGGCTCCGGCGCCGGTGGCGCGATGGCGGCCCGCACCCTGGCCCGGGCCGGACTCGAGGCCGTCGTCCTGGAAGAAGGCCGGCGCTGGACGGTCGAGGAGTTCCGCACCACCCACCCCATGGACCGTTACGCGGGTTTGTACCGGGGCGCCGGCGCGACCGTCGCGCTGGGTCGTCCGACGGTTGTGCTGCCCATGGGCCGGGCCGTCGGTGGCACGACCGTGGTCAATTCCGGGACCTGTTTCCGGCCGCCGCGCGAAGTGCAGCAACGGTGGCGCGACCGATTTGGGTTGGCCCTGGCCGACCCGGACCGGTTCGGCGGCTACCTCGACGAGGTCGAGCGCACGCTGCAGGTCGCGCCGGCCCGCCGTGACGTGATGGGCCGCAACGGCAACCTCCTGCTCGAGGCCGCGGATTCGCTGGGCTGGCAGGCCGCACCCATTCCGCGTAACGCGCCGGGGTGTGCGGGCTGCTGCCAGTGCGCGATCGGCTGCCCGCACAACGCCAAGTACGGGGTTCATCTCAACGCGTTGCCCCAGGCATGTGCCGCCGGCGCGCGCATCATTTCCCAAGCCCGTGTCGAACGGGTGCTTGTGCAGGACGGGCGTGCTCGCGGGGTGCGCGCCCGTCGGCCGGACGGCACCGCGATCGACATCCTGGCCGCCACCGTGGTGATCGCCGCGGGCGCCACTGAGACACCAATGCTGTTGCGGCGCAGTGGTCTTGGTAGGCACCCCCGATTGGGTCACAATTTGGCGCTGCACCCGGCGACGATGCTCGCCGGCCGCTTCGACGATGACGTCTACGCCTGGCGCGGCATCCTGCAGAGCGCGGCCGTGCACGAGTTCCACGAGTCCGACGGTGTGCTGATCGAGGCCACCTCCACACCGCCGGGCATGGGTTCGATGGTGTTTCCGGGCTACGGCGCCGAGCTGCTCAGCTGGCTGGACCGGGCCCCTCAGGTGGCGACCTTCGGCGCGATGGTGGCCGACCAGGGCGTCGGCTCGGTGCACTCACTGGGCGGCGAGACGCTGGTGCGTTACGACATCGCGCGGGGCGACATCGCCAAGTTGCGGGTGGCGCTGGAAACCATCGGGAAGTTGCTGTTCGCCGCGGGTGCCGTGGAGGTGCTCACCGGCCTGCCCGGCGCGATGACGGTGCGGTCGATGCCCGAGCTGCGCGAGGTGCTCGCCCGGAGCAACCCGCGCAGCCTGCACCTGGCCGCCTTCCACCCGACCGGCACCGCGGCCGCCGGTTCCGACGCGCAGTTGTGTCCGGTCGACGCGACCGGCCGGCTACGCGGCGTCGACGGGGTGTGGGTGGCCGATGCGTCGGTGCTGCCCAGCTGCCCCGAGGTGAATCCGCAGCTGTCCATCATGGCGATGGCACTGGCGGTGGCCGACGAGGTGGCGCGCAGCCTGAACTAGCCCTCCAGCTTGTAGCCCAGTCCCCGCACCGTCACCAGGTGCACCGGGTTGGCCGGGTCCGCCTCGATCTTGGAGCGCAGGCGCTTGACGTGTACGTCGAGGGTCTTGGTGTCGCCGACGTAGTCCGCACCCCAGACCCGGTCGATCAACTGGCCGCGGGTCAGTACCCGTCCGCTGTTGCGCATCAGGTATTCGAGTAGGTCGAACTCCTTGAGCGGCAACGTGATTGTGTCGCCGTTCACCGAGACGACGTGCCGCTCGACATCCATCCGGACCGGCCCGGACTCGAGCACTCCGTCGCTGATCTCCGAGTCGTCGTCACCGCCGCGGCGCAGCACGGCCCGGATGCGGGCGATCAGCTCGCGCGCGGAGTAGGGCTTGGTGACGTAGTCGTCGGCGCCCAGCTCGAGGCCGACTACCTTGTCGATCTCGCTGTCGCGGGCGGTGACCATGATCACCGGCACACCCGAGCGGGCGCGCAATTGCTTGCAGACATCGGTGCCGGACATGCCCGGCAGCATCAGGTCCAGCAGCACGATGTCAGCGCCGGCCCGGTCGAACTCGGCGAGCGCAGCGGGTCCATCGGTCACCACTGTGGCCTCGAAGCCCTCTTTGCGCAGCAGGAATGCCAGCGGGTCCGCCAGCGACTCCTCGTCCTCCACGATCAATACGCTGGTCATTATCGGCTCAGCTCTTCCTCTCGTTGTGATCTGCCTGGCCGCATCTCGCGGCTCAGCAGTTGCTCGGCTTGGTCGTTGTCCTCCTGCGGCGGCGTCGACGCGTTCCCGGCGGCCGGGATGGACAGCGTGAACGTCGATCCGGTCCCGGGCTTGCTCCAGACTCCGATGCTGCCGCCGTGGTTGGCCGCGACGTGCTTGACGATCGCCAGCCCCAGCCCACTGCCACCGGTGGCGCGCGAGCGCGCCTTGTCGCCGCGGAAGAAGCGCTCGAAGACCCGTTCCTGGTCTTCCAAAGCTATGCCGATGCCCCGGTCGGTGACGGCAATCTCGACGTTGTCGCCGCGCCGGCGACGGCTGATCGATACCAGCGAGCCGCGCGGCGAATAGGCGATCGCGTTGGACACCAGATTGGCCAGGGCGGTGACCAGCAGGGTTTGGTCCCCCGGCACCTGCAGTCCGCTCGGGTCGTCGGTCCGGACCTCGATCTCGGCGTTCTCGGCGGCCACTTTGTGCCGCGCAATCGCTTCGGACACGACGGTGTCGATATCGACGTCGGTCACGTTGGACAGCCGCTCGGCGCCCTGCAACCGGGACAGCTCGATCAGCTCGGCGACCATGTCGCCCAGGCGGTTGGCCTCGATCAGCACCTTCTCGGCGAACCGGCGCACGGTCTCGGTGTCGTCGGTGGAGGCGAGTAGGGCTTCGGCCAGCAGGGCCATCGCACCGACCGGCGTCTTGAGCTCGTGGCTGACATTGGCGACGAAGTCGCGCCGGGTCGCCTCCATCCGGGCGTAGTCGGACTGGTCGTGGACGAACACCACCGCGAACCGGCGGTCCTCCTCGCTGAGCAACCGGGCATGGCCGTGCACCAGCAGCCCTGAGCGGCCGCTGGAACGCTTGGCCGGCGCGAGGTCGAACTCGACGTCCTCCCCACCCAGAGCTTGCTGGGCGGCCCGCCAGGCCTCGTCGTCGAGCTGCCGGTCGCGGACCAACCCGAGCTCCTTGGCCCGAGTGTTGAGGTAGACGACGTCGCGGTGGGTGTCCACCACCGCCGCTCCCATGGGCATCAGCGCGACGATCTGCTGCAGCATCTGGGCGATGGTGATCCCGGTCCATTCGGTGGCCACTCGCTGGCGGCGTTGCCCCACCCGGCCCGACAGCCGCAGACCCGCTGCCACACCCACGGCTAGTGCCAGCGTGGACAAGACCCCGGCCAGCAACAGTGCCGAGAACACAGTCACACCAGAAATCCTACAAATCAGGTGAACGGTGCCCTAGCGGAGCGCGGCCAAAATCGTACAAGTCACATGCCCCGCCACAGGTGTTCGGCTGCAGTTCACGCGGTGTTTAGCAACCGGCCGCGTGCACGCCGCAAATCAGCGTTTCGCGGCGCCCTGACTGGCCACCGCGGCGGCTCCGGCCTCGGCGGCTTCCGGGTCCAGATAGGTCCCACCAGGAACGACCGGTCGCAAGTCGGCGTCCAGGTCGTAGCGCAGCGGGATTCCGGTTGGGATGTTCAGTCCGACGACGTCGTCATCGGACATGCCGTCCAGGTACTTGACGAGCGCGCGCAGCGAATTTCCGTGGGCCGCGATCAGCACCGTCTTGCCGATACGCAGATCCGGGACGATGACGTCGGTGTAGTACGGCAAAAAGCGCTCGACCACGTCGGCCAGGCATTCGGTGAGCGGGCCGCCGTTGATGTTCGCGTAGCGCGGATCGGCATCCTGGCTGAACTCGCTGCCCCGCTCGATCTCCGGCGGCGGGGTGTCGTAGCTGCGTCGCCACGCCATGAACTGTTCTTCGCCGTACTTTTCCTTGGTCTTGGCCTTGTCCAGGCCCTGCAGCGCCCCGTAATGCCGTTCGTTGAGCCGCCAGCTGCGGTGTACCGGAATCCACAGCCGGTCCGCGGCATCCAGAGCCAGGTGCGCGGTGCTGATCGCGCGCCGCAGCAGCGAGGTGTAGAGCACGTCAGGCAGCAGGTTCTGTTCGGCCAGCAGTTCGCCGCCTCGCACCGCCTCGGCGCGGCCCTTTTCGGTCAGCCCGACGTCGACCCACCCGGTAAACAGATTGCGGGCATTCCAGTCGCTTTCGCCGTGGCGCAGCAGCACCAACGTGCCAATGTCTCCCATGCGGGAAGTCTCTCACGCTCATCGGGCGGGTTTACCTGCTGGAGGCCCACCGTCGACGGCTCAGCCGTCGTCCTCTCCGTCTTCGGAAATCAAATGCGCGAAGGCCTCGAGGTTCTTCAGCGACTCACCGCGCGACACCCGCCAGTCCCACTCTTTCTGGATCGACGAGCGAAAACCCAACTCCAGCAACGTATTGAAGTCCGAGTCGACCGCTTCGAGCACCTGCCCGAGCACTCGGTCGATCTCGTCGGCATCAACGGAAGCCAAGGACATCCGCCCGACCAGGTAGATGTCGCCGACATTGTCCAGGGTGTAAGCGACCCCGTAGAGCCGGCGGTTGCGCTTGAGCAGGAACCGGTAGACGCCCTCGTGGTTCTCATCCGGCTTGCGACAGACGAACGCCTCGACCCGCACCGAATGCTCCCCGATGCTCAAGATGGTGTTGGTCTTGAGCCGGCGCTCGCCGGGCAATTCGACGATGATGCCCGGCAGCCCGCCCCGCGCCCCGGCATGCTTCGAATACCGCAGATCGCTGGCCTGCAGCGCGTCCTCGATCACCTGCTCGACGCTCATGCGCCCACCCCGCGACGCGCCGTCCAACGACGGGGCTTGCGCTTGGCGGCGAGATCACGGAGATCACGCACCCGGCGCTGCCGGTCAGCGGTGAAGTCACCGATCGCGTGCCGGTAGCTGGCCAGCAATGCATCGGTGGTGTTCTCCCAGGAGAATGTGGCCGCATGCTTGGCCGCGGCGCGACTCATCGCCCAACCTTGCGGACCGGAACCGATGCGCAGCAGGTGGTCGATGGCGTCGGCCCACTGTCCGACGTCGTGGCCGGACACCAGCGTGCCGGTGACGCCGTCGCGCACCGCCACCGGCAGCCCGCCGACCGCGGCCGCCACCACGGGCGTGCCGCAGGCCTGCGCCTCGACCGCGACCAGGCCGAACGACTCCGAATAACTCGGCACCGCGACGAGGTCGGCCGCGTGGAACAAGGTCGCCAGCTCCGAGCGGGACTGTGGGGGCAGGAACGTCACCCGTTCGGCGATGCCGAGCTCGTCGGCCAGCCGTGCCAGCCCGTCCGGCGAGGCCAGCCCGCTGCCCGACGGCCCGCCTGCGACGATGATGCGCACACCGGGCAGTCTCGCCGCCGCGCGCAACACGATGTCGGGCGCTTTGAGCGGCTGGATCCGTCCGACGAACGCCACCACCGGTTCGTCCGCATCGAGCCCGAGCGCGTGCCGGGCCGCCCCTCGGTCACCGGGCGAGAACACGTCCAGGTCGACACCGGGGTGCACCACATCGATGCGCGACGGATCCGCGTGATGCAACGAAATCAATTGGCGCGCTTCGTCTTCGGTATTGACGATTAACCGGTCAGCCTCATTGACGACCTGCTGTTCACCGATCGTGCGCATCGGCGGCTCGGGAGTGTCACCCTCGGCAAGGGTGGCGTTCTTGACCGCGGCCAGCGTGTGCGCGGTATGCACCAGCGGCACCGCCCAGCGGTCCCGCGCCAACCAGCCGACCTGGCCGGACAGCCAGTAGTGGGAGTGCACGATGTCGTAGTAGCCCGGCTCGTGCGCGGCTTCCGCGCGCAGCACACCGGCGGCGAAGGCGCACAGCTGAGTCGGCAGGTCGTATTTGTCCAAGCCCTCGAACGGCCCCGCAACCACATTGCGCACCAGCACGCCGGGCTCGACGTGCACGATCGGCGGATCGGCCGATGCGGTGGCCCGGGTGAAGATCTCCACCTCGATGCCGCGTCGGGCCAGATGCAGCGCGCTCTGCAGTACGTAGACATTCATTCCGCCGGCATCGCCGGTGCCGGGCTGGGCCAGTGGCGACGTGTGTACCGCTAACAGGGCAACCCGACGGGGATCGTCACCGGCATAACGCACACTGTCATCTTTACAGGACGCGCTGATGGGACCCGTCGCGAGCAGGTCAGGGCGCTACTTGGCGATCGCCTCGGGTTCGGTGCCGGCGGCCCGGCTGCCGATCACGCCGGACCTGCGCATCGCGCTCAACGGGTCGGCATAGAGGCTGTCCAGCGAGGTGATGCCGGCGCCCGCTTCCTGCACCCGGTTGCCGAAGGCGGTGACGCGGATATCCCGCGGCGGCAGCACCGAGCGGGCCGCGAAGGCCGCCTCGACGTCCTGCATCGCCTCCGGATATTCGGTGAACGCCTGCCCGCCGACTACCAGCTCGTCCGGGTTGAGCAGATCGCGGAGTAAGGCGACGGCCTCGCCCAGCACCCGGGCACGTTCGGTCAGCAGTTCCTTGGCCTGTTGGTTACCGGACCGGGCCAGCCGGAGCAGGTCGGTGGTGGCGGCGGTCGAGGCGCCAACGCGGTTGCTGGGGGCGATGCCCGGCAGGATCCGCAGCCGTCGGGCGGCCGCCAGCACCGCCTCGTCGCTGACGGTGGATTCCAATTGACCGGTACCGCCCAGCAATTCGGATTGCACCGGCAGCGCGGCGATGGTGCCCGGACCGCTGGCCGGGCAGTGCACCCGTCCACCGATCACCAGTGCGTAACCCACCGTCTCGCGCGCATAGACATACAGGCTGGTCGAGGATCCAGGGGCGAACCGCCGCATGCCCAGCAACAGTTCGGCACCGGCCATTGCGTCGACGTGGGACGCGACCGACACCGGCAGGCCGAGCGCGTCGGCCAGCACCGGGCCGACCGGAGCCTGGCGCCAGCCCAGCCGCGGGTGGTCGACCAAGCCGTTGGCGCTGTCGACGGTGCCGCCGATGGACACCCCTACCCATAGCGCCCGCCGCCGGTGCCAACGCTGCAGATAGCGGCTGGCGCTGTGCGCGAGCGAGGCCAGCGCCGGGCCCGCGGCGTTGAGCGGCGTGGGGGTTTCGACGGTGTCCAGCGTGCGCCCGAACAGGTCGGTGGCCACGATGCTGGTGGTGCGTGCACCGATGTGGATGCCGAGCGTGACGAACGGCTCGTGGTTGACCTCGACCGGGACGCGGGGACGTCCGATCGCCCCGGACACCGCGAGGTCGGCGCGCTCGCGCAGCAGTCCGGCGTCCAGCAAGGCGATGACCTGCCGGTTCACCGTCGCAATGCTCAGCGAGGTGACGTTGGCGATGACGTCGCGTCCGACCGGTCCGCGCAACCGGACGGCGCGGAAGACCGACGCCGCCGCCGAGTCGGAGAGGTGCAGCGCCGGCGGCACGATCTGGCGATACGACCGCAGCGGTCCCTTAGCGCCGTGGCGGCTGTGTGATTGGTGGGTGAGAGTAGTTGAATGCACTGGCTGTCCTTGTCCGAGTTCCGATGGCCGGGTCCCTGGCCACACCCGAGACTTGCGTCAGTTCAGGCGCGGCAAAGTGCGCGACAACAACACGCGCCCGCGCAGAGACACGCGGTCGTCGTGTGGAACGTGACGGTGCAGTACACATCGGAAAATTTAGCACGTTTATTAGAGTTGTCTCGGTGAGACCTTCCGAGACGCGAAATCGAGTAGCGGTGGTAACCGGCGCCAGTTCGGGTATCGGCGAAGCCACCGCGAAAAACCTTGCTGCCCAGGGATTTCACGTCGTCACCGTGGCCCGCCGGGCGGACCGGGTCACTGCGCTGGCAGCGGAGATCGGCGGCACCCCGGTTGTGGCCGATGTCACAAAAGACGAGGACGTGGCTGAGCTGGCCGAGGGATTGGACCGGGTAGATGTGCTGGTCAACAACGCCGGCGGGGCCCCGCGGGCTGCCCCGGTGGCCGAAGCCGACATGGCGCACTGGCGGTGGATGTGGGAGACCAACGTGTTGGGCACCTTGCGGGTGACCCGCGCGCTGCTACCCAAGCTGATCGATTCCGGCGACGGACTCATCGTCACGGTGACTTCCATTGCCGCGCTTGAGATTTACGACGGAGGGGCCGGCTACACGGCGGCCAAACACGCGCAGGGCGCGCTGCACCGCACGCTGCGCGGTGAGCTGCTGGGCAAGCCGGTGCGCCTCACCGAGATTGCTCCCGGCGCGGTAGAGACCGAGTTTTCGCTGGTGCGGTTCGACGGCGATCAGCAGCGCGCGGAGGCCGTTTACACCGGCATGACGCCGCTGGTGGCAAACGACGTGGCCGAGGTGATCGGCTTCGTGGCCTCTCGGCCCCCGCACGTCAACCTGGACCAGATCATCATCCGGCCGCGCGATCAGGCGTCAGCGACCCGTCGGTTCAACCACCTGGACGGGAGCTAGGTGAGGTCGACGTCGTGGTCGGCGTGCCGGACAGACTCGGCGCGTTAGAGGGGGTGGCCGGTGCCGTCACCGGAATCTGGGTGCCCGGTGGGCGCGCGGCCGGCGGCGGCAGCGCCGACATGGACACCCAGGTGTCCCAGTCCACGGCCCAGTCCCAGATGTCGCCGTCGGAGTAGGACAGCTGGATCGAGCTGCCGGTCACCTCGACCGGGTCGCCGTAGATCGCCGTCTGGAAGTACTCCGCGGCGTCGGATGTCGACAGGTTGATGCAACCGTTGGTGACATTGCTGTTGCCCTGCGCGCCGGCGCTCATCGGGTTGGCGTGAATGAACTCGCCGTTGTTGGAGATCCGCACCGCCCAGCGCTCGTGCACGTTGCTGTAGCCCGCGGCCGGGTTGGACATGTAGAAGTCGGCGTACTTCTCGGTGACGACGTGGATGCCGTTGCGCGTCACGTTGCGCGCCTTGTCGGCCTCGCCGTAGCTGCACGGGAAGTCCATGATGACGCCGGCGTCGGTCACCACCTGGATGCGGTGCGACGACACCTCGGCCTTGACCACCTGGCGTCGGCCGATCTGGATGTTCAACGAGAAGTCCTGGGCGCCGTAGGCACCGTCACCGAACGGCAGGCCGTAGAGCTTGGCATTGACGTTGACCGTGGTGCCGGCGGGGTAGTACTCGCGCGGGCGGTAGTGAATGCGGGCGCCCTTTGCTTCGTCGGGCAGCCAGGCCCAGCTCCCCTCCACCGGCGGGTTGGTGGTGACGGTGAGCGCCCGCTCAACGGCGGCCTTATCGGCGATCGGCGCGTCGAACTGGATGATGATCGGCGCCGCGATGCCCACCGTCTGGCCGTCGGCCAGCTGGAACCCGCCGTCGATCTTCTTCTTCGGCGTCACGGTGATGAACTTGCCGGCCACCGGAATGGCCTTGCCGTCATGGCCGACGGCCGAGCCGCTCCAGGTGTAGGTGGTGTCGTATCCCAGCGGCTCGGTGGTCATGAATACCGTGCGGTCCTGGTTGAACGTGCCGGCGACGGGCTTGCCGGCGGAATTGGTCAGCGCGACCCGCTGAAACCAGCCGTCGCTGACCTGGACGCTGATCGGCGCGATCGGCACCACGTCCTCGGTCGCGTCGGCCGGCTGGTAGGTCAGCTTTGGCGCCGGGGGCGGCTTCTTCTCGGCGTGCGGCAGGCTTGTCTTCCCGCCGCAGGCGGCCAGGACGCTGGGTGCGAACACGCCGACACCCAGGGCTGCCAGAGCCCGGCGTCGGTTGATCGCCCCACCATTTCGGGGGGCGCTGGGAGTGCTCACAACAGTTAAAGATACCGGGCGAAACACCCTCTCCCCCACCACAAAGAGCGGCGGCGGGGGGTCGGCAACGTGCCTGAAGTGGCAAACCAGCAGCTACAAGTCGCACCCGACGAGGACCGGCTCGGGTCTCAATGTGATACCAAACACATCACGAACCCCATCCTTCACAGCCCGGGCCAATACCATCACGTCCTCCGCGGTGGCGCCGCCCCGGTTCGTCAGCGCCAGCGCGTGCTTGGTGGACAGCCGGCACGGGGCCGTCTCGTCGTGTGGGTAGCCCTTGCCGAAACCGGCCCGTTCCACCAACCAGCCCGCCGCCAGCTTGACCCCGTCCGGCGCGGGATAGTGCGGAACCTCGCCCTGCGTCTGCTCGGCCAGCCGGGCATAGACCTCCGGGGCGACCACCGGGTTGGTGAAGAACGACCCCACACTCCAGGTGTCGTGGTCGGCGGGATCGAGCACCATGCCTTTGCGGGCCCGCAGCGCCAGCACCGCCGCCCGTACCGCCTGCGGGTCACCCCGCTCGCCGCTGGCGACCCCCAGGGCCGCCGTCAGCTCCCCGTAGCGCAACGGGGCGCTACACCCTGACTCGTCCAGCCCGAACTCCACTTCCAGCACCACGGCCGGCACTCCCAGTCCGTCCGCGCGCTTGAGCACGCTGGTGCGGTAGCCGAAGCCGAGCTCGTCGGGATCGGCCCAGCGCACCTCACTGCTGACGCGATCCAATAACCGCACGCGGGTGATGGTGTCGGAGACCTCGACGCCGTAGGCACCGACGTTCTGCACCGGCGTCGCGCCGGCCGAACCGGGAATGCCGGACAGGCACTCCAACCCGCCCAGGCCCTCCTCGATCGACCGGACCACCACGTCGTCCCACACCGCGCCGGCCTCTGCGCGCAACAGGTTGCCTTCGACGGTGACGCCGGCATTGGCCAACCGCACCGCCGTCAGGTCGGCCAAGCCGTCCCCGAGCACCAGATTGGATCCGCCAGCAAACACCAGGACGGGCCCGCCCGCGCCGTCACGGGATTCGGCGTCGAGCTGCCGCAAAACGGCGATCACCTGATCGCTGCTGTCACAAGTTATTACGCGACGGGCCACCGGACCCACCCGCAACGTCGTCAACGGCGCGAGCGAAACCGACTCTGCGACTCGCGCACCGGCAAAGACTGAACCGGCTTCGCTCGGTTTCATGGCCGCTAACGGTAGCGTGGCCAGCTATGCCGCGTTCATTCGACATGTCGGTCGACTACGAGGGCAGCGTCGCAGAGGTCCATCAGGCGTTCCACGACATCGGGTATTGGGAGGGCAGGCTGGCCGAGACGCCGGTCGACATCGCCACCTTGGAGTCGATGAGGATCGACGACGGGACCATCGAGGTCGTCACGCTGCAGACGGTGCGCAGCAACAACCTGCCAGCTCTGGTCACCCAGTTGCACCGCGGCGACCTGTGCGTGCGTCGCGAGGAGACCTGGGGCCCGCTGCGGGATGACATCGCCACAGCCTCCATCGCCGGATCGATCCTCAGCGCTCCGGTCAATGTGTGGGGAACCGCCGTGCTGGAGCCCAACCCGGACACCGGCGGATCACGGATGACACTGCAGGCGACCGTTCAGGTTCGGGTCCCGTTCATCGGCGGGAAGTTGGAGCGCCTCATCGGCAACGAACTCGGCAACTTGGTAGCTATCGAGCAGCGTTTCACCACATCGTGGATCGCCAGCGGTTAGCGGGCTCGCTCTAAGCTGGCGGTCATGCGCATCGCGTTGGCCCAGATCCTCAGCGGCACCGATCCGGCCGCAAATCTGCAGCTGGTGCGCGAGTACGCCGAGCGTGCCGCGAATGACGGCGCCAAGCTGGTGGTGTTCCCGGAAGCGACGATGTGCCGATTCGGGGTCCCGCTGGCACCGATCGCCGAGCCGCTCGACGGGCCCTGGGCCAACGGTGTCCGGCGCATCGCGCGCGACGCGAACATCACCGTGGTGGCCGGCATGTTCGCCCCCACCAGCGACGGGCGGGTCACCAACACGTTGATCGCGGCGGGGCCCGGCACACCCAACGAGCCGGACGCCCGATACGACAAGATCCACCTCTACGACGCTTTCGGCTTCGCCGAGTCGCGCAATGTCGCGCCCGGGCGCGAACCGGTAGTCATCACCGTCGACGGCGTCGGGGTCGGGTTGACGGTCTGCTATGACGTGCGGTTTCCGGCGCTGTACACCGAGTTGGCCGACCGGGGCGCGCAGTTGATCGTCGTGGCCGCGTCCTGGGGTTCCGGGCCCGGCAAACTCGAGCAGTGGACGCTACTGGCCCGCGCGCGAGCGTTGGACTCCACCAGCTACGTCGCCGCGGCCGGTCAGGCCGACCCGGGCGACTCGGTTAACGGCAAGGGCGCGCCGACCGGTGTGGGTGGCAGCCTGGTTGCCTCCCCGCTGGGCGAAGTCGTGGCATCGGCGGGATCCCAGCCGGAACTGGTGGTTGTTGACCTGGCTCTGGACGCGGTGGACGAGGCGCGGAAGAACATTGCCGTGCTGCGCAACCGCTCAAGCTTTGTTCAGCTTGATAGGGCAGAATCACCTGGGTGACGACTCCGCAGGGACCACGAAACGAAGGCCCATCGGGTTGGGCGCGTCCGGGCGATCAAGGCCCACTCGGCCGACCCCCGGCACCCGGCGCTGGTCCCCAGGGGGGACGGCTACATCCCGGCGGACCCCGGTACCAGCCGCCCCCGGCCAGCCGCAACAGCCGACGGAGGAGCTGGCAGCGGCCAATGCCGACACCAGACGCATTCACACGCCGCCACCCGGCCTGTCAGCCGACCGCACCACACCGATCGGCCGGCCCCAGGACGACGCGGGCGAGGTCAAAAAGAAAAAGCGCAGACTGCGCGATCCGCTGTCGATCCTGCTCGTCTTGATCATCGTGTTCGCGCTGGTAGTCGCGGGGCTCATCGGCACCGAGCTGTACGTGCGCCACGAGGCCAACAACAAGATCGCGGCGGCCGCGGCTTGCGTGACGAAAGACCAGGCGACCGCGTCGTTCGGGGTGACGCCACTGGTGACATGGCAGGTGCTCACCGACCACTACACCAACATCACGGTCGAGACAGCCGGTAACCAGATCCGCGACGCCAAGGGCATGAAGCTGCAGCTCAGCGTCCAGGACATCAAGCTGGACAAGACCCCTGACTCCAAAGGCACGATCGGCGCGATCGACGCCACCATCACCTGGACGTCGCAAGGCATCAAAGAGACCGTGCAGAACGCGATCCCGATTTTGGGCGAGTTCGTCACCAGCAGCGTCACCACCCATCCGCAGGATCAGACCGTAGAGCTCAAGGGGTTGTTGAACGACATCGTCGCCAAGCCCGTGGTGTCCGACGGCGGGTTCAGGCTGGAGATCGTCAGCTTCAACACGCTGGGATTCTCGTTGCCCAAGGAATCCGTGCAGTCCTCGCTGGACGAGTACACCTCCGGCCTGACCAAGAAGTTCCCGCTCGGCATTCGCGCCGACAGCGTGCAGGTCACTGATAGCGGCGTCACGAGTCACTTCTCCAGCCGCAACGCCACCATCCCGGCCGGCGAGACCGATCCCTGCTTCGCCGATCTGTGAGTTCAGCCGCGGCTGAGCCCATCCAGCACGACGCGGGTGCCGGATAGGCCCAACCGGGTGGCGCCTGCGTCCAGCATCGCCAGGGCGTCAGCGGCGGTACGGATGCCGCCGCTGGCCTTGACGCCCAGCCGCCCGCCAACGGTCGCGGCCATTACCTCGACCGCCCGCACGCTTGCCCCGCCGGCGGGATGGAAGCCGGTGGAGGTCTTCACGAAGTCCGCGCCCGCGTGCGCCGCGACCCGGCACACATCGCTCAGCATGCGTTCGTCCGCGTGAGCCAGGATCACAGCCGACTCCACGATCACCTTCAGCACGGCGCCGTCCGTCGCGTCACGCACCGCCACGATGTCTGACCGCACGGCATCGAGCGCGCCGGCCAACGCGGCCCCGACGTCGATCACCATGTCGATCTCGCCCGCGCCGGCGGCCACCGCCGCGGCGGCTTCCCGCGCCTTGATCGCCGACACATGCTTGCCGGACGGAAAACCGGCTACCGCCGCAACCAGGACCTCGCCGCTGTCGACGGCGACCGGCACCATCGACGGCGATACGCAGACCGCGTACGCGCCCAGTTCGGCGGCCTCGCCCACCAGTGCTGCCACGTCGGCAGGAGTGGCCTCCGGCTTGAGGAGGGTGTGGTCGACCAGCGCGGCCAGCTGCTGCCGGCTCGGACTGACCGGCATCAGAACGGTTCTTCCGGGCTGCCGGGGTTGCACCCGGCCGCCACCATCTCGGCGTCGTCGACCACCGGGCGCCAAGGCTCGAGATTCCAGCTGGTCTTCCCGGGCTGCACGGTCTCGGCGAAGCGCCAGTGACAGACGAATTGCGCGCGCATGCCGGGGGTATCGCCGTTGGGTGCCAGCGACAGAACTTCAGCCCAGGCCTCCTCGACGGCCTGCCCATTACCGGAAGTGGACGCGAGGCGCCCCGAGGGCGTCGGGTAGACGCGCAGGCTGGATCCCCGCCCCCAGGACACCCATTCGGTGTGGTCGACGTATGGCGGTGCGTGGCCGGGCCCGGACGAGCCCGCCGAGTCAGCCGCACCGGGATCGGCTGTGGCGGGTACAGCGGATAAGACGCCCGGCATCGAGAGCAGCGCCAACGTCGACGCCAACAGCAGGAATTTCATCCGCTAGTGCGACTTGCCCTGCACTTCGAGGAGCTTCGGCCGGACGTCCACCAGATATACGCCCGTCGCAACGGCAGCAAGCGCCACCCCAAGCACCCCGAACACAACGCCAAGGATCGAGGAGAGCGCCACCGCGCCGCCGAGCATCACCAGCCACACTGGCTTGGTGAGCTTTTCGGCCGCGGTGTACGCGTCGGAACGCTGCATAGCCGCATGCACGAACGCATACACCGCCGTCACCAAGACAGCGACCTGCAAGACGTAGAGGACGATACTCACGGCGCGCACGCCCATAAGACTATGCGGGCCACGCTGGAAACGTCGACTCCGGGCCACCCCAGCTGGGGCGACCCGGAGTCGAGCGGAGTCTCTCGGATCCCCGAGTTACTTCTGGGTGACCTTCTTGGCCGCAGCCTTCTTGGCCGGGGCCTTCTTGGCCGGGGCCTTCTTGGCGGGAGCCTTCTTGGCGGCCGGAGCCGGCGCAGCCTTCTTGGCCGGCGCGGCGGCCTCAGCCTTCTTCGGCAGCTCGATGCCGACCAGCTTGGCGGCCCGCTCACCCACGGCGCGCGTCTGGGTCGCAACGGTGCCCAGCGCCTCCTGGGTCAGCTCGACAGCCTGGTCGACGTACCCCTCGGCACGCGCGGAGGCGTCCTCGAACGCCGACTGGCTGCGGAGCCGCTCGAGAGCGGCCTCGCCGCGCTCGACCAGTTCGTTGTACCGGCTGGTGGCGGCCTCCACGTAGCCCTCGGCGGCCTTGCGCAGCTCCTCGGCGGTGAAGCGCTCACGCAGCTCGCTGAACTGCTCGGGGAGGTCCTCCTGCAGCTTGGTCAGGCGAGCACGGCTCTCCTCGACGCGGCTGCGAGTGTCGGTGCGGGTCTCTTCGGCGCGCTCGCGCAGGTTGGTACGGGTCTCCCCGGCGCGCTCCCGCAGGGTCACGATCAGGTCATTGACGGTGGCCAGAGCCAGGTCGGCCGCGCCAAGCGCAGCAAGCAGCGGAGCCTTGAGGTCCTCGATGTTCGTGTTCTCAGCCATGATGTTTCCTTTCTCTGTTTTCGATATCGGCGTTATTTCCTGAAAGGTTTGGAAGTTGGTGCAAGTGGCGGCTCCCAGAGAGTTCCTAGGGGACCTAAGAGGGGAGTCAAGACCCGCTTATTGACATTGGCTCGCGACTTGCAGAAAACCTCCTGATTGGCCGGGTCGCTTGATGGTCTGTAGTCGATCGAGGCGCGCTGCCGAAACGATCGACCGATCAGCCTTCGATCTGTTCGGTGCCAGAATCGCCCTGACACTGCGCACCATTGGCCTCGTTCTGCTGCAGGAACGACTCGTAGGTATCCAGCAGCACCTGCTTCTGGGTTTCGGTGATCGCCGTGTCGGTGACGATCGCGTCGCGGACCTGGCTGGAATCGCGCGGTTCGAGGATCCCGGCTTGCACGTAGAGAACCTCGGCCGAGACCCGCAGCGCCTTGGCGATCTGGCGCAAGACGTCGGCCGACGGCTTGCGCAGGCCGCGCTCTACCTGACTCAGATAAGGGTTGCTGACACCCGACCTTTCGGCCAGCTGACGCATCGATACCTGTGCCGTCTCACGCTGCGCCCTGATGAAGCTACCGATGTCAGAAGCCTTGGTGGACACCTTGGTGCCCAGCTTCTCCTCCGGCGGCATTGGTGCACTCCTCGTTGGTGGTTGTTTGCTTACGGCCACCAGGCTACGGAGGAGTGCTTGCTATTGCAAGCGCATGTTAGCACCGTCTCAGAACAGCAACTGGGCGATGGTATAGATCGCCAGGCCCGCCAACGCGCCGACGACGGTCCCGTTGATGCGGATAAACTGCAGGTCACGGCCCACATGCAGCTCGATCCGACGGCTTGCCTCCTGGGCATCCCACCGCTCGATCGTCTCGGTAATGATCGCTGTGATCTCTACCCCATATTGCGAAACCAGGTGCTGGGCGCCGCGCACCATCCAGTTGTCGACCTTGTCCCGCAGATCGGCATCGTCGCGCAGCGACTCACCGATCTGGATCACGGCGTCGGCGATGCGGCTGCGTAGTGCGCTGGACGGGTCGTCCACGCCCTCGAGGACCAGACGCTTGAGCGTCTTCCACGCGGTCGCGGCGGCATTGGCCACCTCTTCGCGCGCCATCAACTGCTCCTTGACGGCATCGGCACGGGCGATGGTGTCCGGGTCGTTTTGCAGGTCGTCAGCGAACTCGAACAGGAACCGGGTCGCCGAGCGGCGCAGTTCGTGATCGGGATTGCGACGCACCTTGTCGGTGAAGTCCATCAGCTCGCGGTGGATGCGATCCCCGACCAGATGATCGACGAACCGGGGGGACCAGGTCGGCGAGTCGCGCTCCACGACGCGCTGAATCACCACGCCGGCGTTGAGCGACCATTGGAACGCCCGATCGGCCAGCAGTTGAATCAATGCCTCCTGGCGGTTCTCGGCCAGCAGAGTCTGCAGGACGCGACCCACCGGCGGGCCCCACTGCGGTTCGGCGATGCGCCGCACGATCATCCGGTCGATCACCTGTTGGACGTCTTCGTCCCGCAACAGCTCGACCAGCACCCGCAGGACCGTTGACGTCTCGGCGGCCACCCGCTGGGCGTGTGCCGGTTCGGCCAGCCACTTGCCCAGCCGGCTGGGCACTTCGGCATCGCGCAGCTTGGTCTCGACGACTTCGGGGGACAGGAAGTTCTCCCGCACGAAGGTGCCCAGACCCTCCCCGAGCTGGTCTTTCTTGCGTTTGATGATCGCCGTGTGCGGGATCGGGATTCCGAGTGGATGCTTGAACAGAGCGGTGACGGCGAACCAGTCCGCCAGCGCACCCACCATGCCGGCCTCCGCGGCGGCCCCGACGTAGCCGACCCACGCGGGCGCGGTGCCGTGCGCATTGGCCCACCGGCAAGCCAGAAACACCACGGTGGCGCCGACCAGGAAGCTCAGCGCCACCACCTTCATCCGGCGCAGTGCGGTCCTGCGCTCGGCGTCGGCTCCGGCGTCGGCCCCGGCGAACGACTCCGCCAACGAGGGCCGGTTCTGCCGCCCGCCGGGTGATCCCGCGCCGGGACCGGGTCCCCGCACCGGGCCCGGGCTATCGGCTCTGTGTGCCACCACACCATCATCCGTCATCGAAACCACCGGTTAGTGTTACCCACACTGTTCACAAGCACTCACGCGCGCCTTGGGATCGGCACAGAGCGCCCCTGCAAGCCGTAGTATCGATGCGTCTATGTAGTGAATGGGAAATCGCGACAGTGGCACAACAACTCCCGGCTCGGGCCGCCAAGACCGATGGCCGAAAGCGGCGTTGGCACCAACATAAGGTGGACCGACGCAACGAGTTGGTGGACGGCACGATCGAAGCGATCCGTCGGCAGAGCCGATTTTTGAGCATGGACGAGATTGCCGCGGAGATCGGCGTATCCAAGACGGTGCTTTACCGCTACTTCGTCGACAAAAACGACCTGACGACGGCTGTGATGATGCGGTTCGCCCAGACCACCCTGATTCCCAACATGGCCGCGGCGCTGTCGTCGAACCTGGACGGCTACGACCTGACCCGCGAGGTGATCCGGGTTTACGTCGAGACCATGGCCGCCGAGCCGGAGCCGTACGGCTTCGTGATGGCCAACAGTTCGGGCAGCAAGAGCAAGGTGATCGCGGACTCCGAGCGGATCATCGCGCGGATGATCGCGGTGATGCTGCGCCGCCGCATGCAGGAGGCGGGCCTGGACACCGGCGGCGTCGAGCCCTGGGCCTACCTGATCGTCGGTGGGGTTCAATTGGCCACCCACTCCTGGATGTCGAATCCGAGGATGAGCAGCGACGAACTGATCGACTATCTGACGATGCTGAGCTGGAGCGCGCTGTGCGGAATCGTCGAAGCGGGCGGATCGCTGGAGAAGTTTCGGGCACAGCCGCATCCGTCGCCGATCGTGCCGGCGTGGCAGCAGCAACGGGAGGGTTAGCGCTCCGCGTTCGGCCGTGTGACATTTGCCATGGCGCGAAGGACCGATGCCCGGCCTGTTTCCGGTATGTAACGGCAGCCCACCGGCTTGGACGCCGGCTCGCTGTGAATCCACTGGCGGGCGGCGCCACGATGACGAGGGGGACGCACACATCCGCAGCGGCTAGCATGCATGGAATGCACCGGGCGGTGCGCGGCATCCGAGGCTCGTGAGCGCGCACCCCGGTAAACAGAAAGGCTGAAATCGTTATGGCCGTGCAGCTCACGCCGCATTTCGGCAACGTTCAGGCGCATTACGACCTGTCCGATGAATTTTTCCGGCTGTTCCTCGACCCGACCCAGACCTACAGCTGCGCGTACTTCGAGCGTGACGATATGACCCTGGAAGAGGCGCAGCTGGCCAAAATCGACCTGGCCTTAGGCAAACTGAACCTCGAGCCGGGGATGACGCTGCTCGACATCGGCTGCGGCTGGGGCGCGACCATGCGCCGGGCCATCGAAAAGTACGACGTGAACGTAATCGGCCTCACCCTGTCCGAGAACCAGGCCGCGCACGTCCAGCAGAAGTTTGACGAGCTCGACACTCCGCGCTCGACCCGGGTGTTGCTGGAGGGCTGGGAGAAGTTTCACGAGCCGGTGGACCGGATCGTCAGCATCGGGGCGTTCGAGCACTTCGGACGGCAGCGCTATCCCCGGTTCTTCAAGATGGCCAACGAAGTGCTGCCTAGCGACGGCGTCATGCTGCTGCACAGCATCGTGCGTCCCACATTCAAGGAAGCGCGGGCCAAAGGCCTGTCGCTGACCCACGAGATCGTTCACTTCAGCCAGTTCATCCTGGCCGAGATCTTTCCAGGCGGATACCTGCCGACGGTCCCGGTGGTCGAAGAGCACTCCGCGTCAGCGGGTTTCACCTTGCAGCGAATCCAGTCGCTGCAACAGCACTACGCGCGGACCTTGGAGATCTGGGCCGCGGCGCTGGAAGCCAGACGGGACCAGGCGATCGCCATCCAGTCGGAGAAGATCTACGACCGGTACATGAAGTACCTGACCGGCTGCGCGAAGCTGTTCCACGAGGGCTACACCGACGTCTGCCAGTTCACCCTGGCGAAGTAATGGCTCAGGTAGCTCTTCAGTAGGTGTAGAAACCCTGGCCGGACTTCTTGCCCAGCAAACCGGCCTCGACCATGCGCAGCAGCAGCGGCGGTGGGCCGTAGTGCGGTTCCTTGAACTCTTCGTAGAGCTTGTCCGCAATCAGCTTGAGGGTGTCCAGCCCGACGAGATCGGACAGCTTCAGCGGCCCCATCGGGTGTGAAAGCCCAGCCACCACTGCCTTGTCGACGTCTTCGACGGTGGCGAAGCCCGCCTCGACCATCCGGATCGCGGAGAGCAGGTAGGGCACCAACAGCGCGTTGACCACAAAACCCGATCGATCCGAACAACGGACGACCTGTTTGCCGAGCACCTCGCTGGCAAACTGCTCGACACGCGCGGCGGCGACTTCGTCGGTGACCAGCGTGCTGACCAGCTCGACCAGCGGCAGCACCGGAACGGGATTGAAGAAGTGCAGGCCCAACACCCGCTTGGGGTTCTGGGTGGCGGCGGCGATCTTCATGATCGGGATGCTGGAGGTGTTCGAGGCCAGCACTGCGTCGGGGTCAGTGATCACCCGGTCGAGTTCGGCGAACAGCCCCGCCTTGACCGCCTCGTCCTCGATGACCGCCTCGATCACGAGCTGCCGGTCGGCCAGGTCAGCGAGATCGGTGGTGAACGTCAGCAGGCTCAGCGCGCTTTCGCGCTCCCGCTCGGTGACCTTGCCGGCGCTGACACCGCGCTCCAGGGACTTGGTGATGCGGTTGCGCCCAGCGGTCACCAGCGCTTCGGTGGTTTCGAACACCGTCACCGCGACGCCCGCGCGCACCGACACCTCAGCGATGCCGGAGCCCATCTGTCCTGCGCCGATCACACCGACCCGCTGAATTGCTGTGTCGCTCACTGCTTTATCTCGATTCTCCGATATTTCGAATTGTGCTGCACCGCAATAGGCCCCGCCCAGGGTTGCTGGGCGGGGCCTATGCTACTTCAGCGCCGGCCGAGGGTCGCCCGGCGCGGCACTGGCCTCTTGCGAGCAGACGCAGAATCGCAGCTAATGGGCTGCAACAGTGCGATTCTGCGTCTGCTCGGCAACTAACTCAGTGGAACTGGCCCTCTTCGGTCGAGCCGGCCAGAGCCGTGGTCGACGAGGTCGGGTCCACCGTGGTGGCGATGCGGTCGAAGTAACCCGCACCCACCTCGCGCTGGTGCTTGGTGGCGGTGTAGCCACGGCTCTCGGCGGCGAACTCGCGCTCCTGCAGCTCGACGTAGGCGCTCATCTGCTTGCGGGCGTAGCCGTGGGCGAGATCGAACATCGAGTAGTTCAGGGCGTGGAAGCCGGCCAGCGTGATGAACTGGAACTTGAAGCCCATCGCACCGAGCTCCTTCTGGAACTTCGCGATGGTGTCGTCGTCGAGGTGCTTCTTCCAGTTGAACGACGGCGAGCAGTTGTAGGCCAGCAGCTGGTCCGGGAACTCGCTCTTGACGCCCTCGGCGAACTTCTTGGCCAGCTCCAGGTCCGGAGTACCGGTCTCCATCCAGATCAGGTCGGAGTACGGCGCGTAGGCCTTGGCACGCGCGATGCAGGGCTCGAGGCCGTTCTTGACCCGGTAGAAGCCCTCGCTGGTGCGCTCGCCGGTGATGAACGGGCGGTCCCGCTCGTCGACGTCGGAGGTGATCAGCGTGGCGGCCTCAGCGTCGGTACGGGCGATGACGACGGTGGGAACACCGGCGACGTCGGCCGCCAACCGGGCGGAGGTCAGGGTGCGGATGTGCTGCTGGGTGGGGATGAGCACCTTGCCACCAAGGTGGCCACACTTCTTCTCCGACGCGAGCTGGTCCTCCCAGTGCGAACCGGCGACACCGGCGGCGATCATCGCCTTCTGCAACTCGTAGACGTTCAGCGCGCCACCGAAGCCGGCCTCACCGTCGGCGACGATCGGGGCCAGCCAGTTGTCAACGGAGGTGTCACCCTCGACCTTCGCGATCTCGTCGGCGCGCAGCAGCGCGTTGTTGATGCGACGGACGACCTGCGGCACCGAGTTGGCCGGGTACAGGCTCTGGTCGGGGTAGGTGTGGCCGGACAGGTTCGCGTCCCCGGCGACCTGCCAACCGGACAGGTAGATGGCCTTGAGGCCGGCACGCACCTGCTGGACGGCCATGTTGCCGGTCAGCGCGCCCAGCGCGTTGACGAAGTCCATCTCGTGCAGCTGCTCCCAGAGCACCTCGGCGCCGCGGCGGGCCAGGGTGTGCTCCTCGACGACGTGCCCCTGCAGCGCGACGACGTCCTGCGGCGTGTAGGTGCGGGTGACGCCCTTCCAGCGGGGGTTGTGGTCCCAGTCGTGCTGAATCGCCTCAGCGCTCTTCGGGGTGCCAACTTCGGACATGGCTGCTCCTAACGGTAATTCCGTACTGATTGCGAATGGCCACCGCCATCCGGACCGGACAGGAAGCTTCAGGCTCAACTTCCCTCTGAACTTCACTGGTGTGCTAACACGACCTTGGCACAGTGCATTCCCGCAGGTCTACCCATTTAACTTGCGAATTTAGTTATGACTTCTGGTCATTTTGCGAATCTTGCGAAGGCACCGTTTTACTTAACCGTTTCAGATGCTACCCACTGGTAACAAAAATCCGCAGGTCAGCGGGGATTTAACGGGACAATCGTACGGTTAGAGTGAGAACAGCGCGGCGACGGCCTTCGTCTCGTCGCCGACCGCATATGTGAGCGTTGTAACAGTGCGGTCGGCCAGGCCGGGTCCGAACTTCTCGGTCGAGCCGGCCGGATGAATGTGAGAGATGATCTCCAATTTGTCGCCCAGCGCCACCGGCGCCTCGTGCTCGATGGTGACCCGCAAGGGTGCGTCCAAGAGCTCGGTGTGCGAGGCGAGGTAGTCCTCGACCACGCTCCAGTAGACGGAGTTGTTCATGTGGTCGAACAGGTCGATGTCGGTGACGCGGACGGGAAACTCATGGATCTCGGTGGCGTCTTCGCGACCGCCGGGCTTCAGGTAACCCTTCCATCGAAGCCGGTCCACCGAGGTGGTCTTGTGCAGACCCGCGAGGAAATCGTCGGCGATACGCGAGGGCATCTGGGTCTCACGGTTGATGTTGATCCAGAACGCCTCGGACTCGATCAGCCCGCCCTTGCGGCCGTCAATCCTGACCCGCATCTCACACCAGCGATTCGAGGTGCCCGAACACCAGCGCCGGCAGCGGAGCATGTCCTGGAACTCGATTGGACGGATCAGGTCGACCATGGTGCGGCGCACGATCCACAGCGGGTGGGTTTCCTCGAACCCCATCTCGCGCAATTGGTCCTGGCCGATGTCCTGGATGTGCCGGCATGCCGCGTCGAGCCGCAGCCGGCCCGTGCGGTCGATGTCGCCAACTCGAAGCGGCCATTCACGATCGAAGACGTCGGGGTGACCGTCGGGCACCGGCATTAACTTTTTGTCCAGGCTCACGGCGCTGCTCCCATTTCCTCCTCGTGTGAACCCCCGGTTTACCCGGAGACGTCGATGCGAATCATGCCAACGACCGCCCGCAAAAACCAAACGGCATCCCAGTCCGCTGGCCATGCCAAGTCTGCGAAGCGCGTCTTCGCAAACCCCGGTAAGCTGCTCAAAGTGTCCAAGACGTTCGTGGGAGCACGCATTCGCCAGCTGCGCAGCGAGCGCGGGTTCAGCCAGGCGGCGCTGGCGCAGATGCTGGACATTTCGCCGAGCTATCTCAACCAGATCGAGCACGACGTCCGTCCCCTGACCGTGGCCGTGTTGTTGCGGATCACCGAGGTGTTCGGCGTCGACGCGACGTTCTTCGCGTCCCAGGACGACACCCGACTGGTCGCCGAACTCCGCGAAGTGACGATGGACCGCGACCTGGACATCGACGTCGACCCCACCGAGATCGCCGAGATGGTCAACGCTCACCCGGCGCTGGCGCGGGCCGTCGTGAACCTGCACCGGCGCTACCGGATCACCACGGCGCAGCTGGCCGCGGCCACCGAGGAGCGCTACTTCGACGGCAGCAGTGGCAGCGGGTCCATCACCATGCCGCACGAAGAGGTGCGCGACTACTTCTACGAACGCCAGAACTACCTGCACCAGCTCGACACCGCGGCCGAAGAGCTGACCGTCAAGATGCGATTGCATCACGCCGACCTGGCTCAAGAGCTGACGCGCAGACTCACCGAGGTGCATGGGGTGCACATCACCAGGCGCATCGACCTGGGCGACAAAGTGCTGCACCGGTTCGATCCCACTACGAAAACGCTGGAGATCAGCAACCACCTGGCCTGGGGACAGCAAGTGTTCAAGATGGCCGCCGAGTTGGCGTATCTGGAATTCGGCGACCTGATCGACGGTCTGGTCGAGGAGGGCAAATTCACCAGCGACGAATCCCGCAAGCTGGCCCGGCTGGGACTCGCCAACTACTTTGCCGCGGCGACGGTGCTGCCCTACCGGCAATTCCACGACGTCGCCGAGAACTTCCGCTACGACGTCGAGCGCCTGTCGGCGTTCTATGCGGTGAGCTATGAGACCATTGCGCACCGGCTTTCGACGCTGCAGCGCCCCTCGGTGCGTGGTGTGCCGCTGTCCTTCGTCCGGGTCGACCGGGCTGGAAACATGTCAAAGAGGCAGTCCGCCACGGGTTTTCACTTCTCTTCCACCGGCGGCACCTGCCCGCTGTGGAACGTCTACGAAACCTTCGCCAACCCCGGCAAGATCCTGGTACAGATCGCGCAGATGCCTGACGGCCGCAATTACATGTGGGTGGCCCGCACCGTCGAACGGCGCGCGGCCCGGTATGGTCAGCCCGGAAAAACCTTCGCGATCGGGCTCGGTTGCGAACTGCGCCACGCGCACCGGCTCGTCTACTCGGAAGGACTCGACTTGTCGGGTGACATTGCGACACCGATCGGCGCGGGTTGCCGAGTCTGCGAACGCGACAACTGTCCACAGCGGGCCTTTCCTGCGCTCGGGCGCGCGCTCGATATCGACGAGCACCGCAGCACCGTGTCGCCTTACCTGGTGCGTCAGGCATGAGTGGCAACCAGGTCGCGCGCATCCCGTCGGGCCGGTTCCGTCAACTCGGTCCGATCAACTGGGTGGTGGCCAAGCTGGCCGCCCGCAAGGTGCGGGCACCGGAGATGCACCTGTTCACCACGTTGGGTTCGCGCCAGTCGCTGTTTTGGACCTGGGCGGTCTACTCCGCACGCCTGATGCGGGGGCGGTTGCCGACGATCGACACTGAATTGGTGATCCTGCGGGTGGCGCACCTGCGGTCCTGCGAGTACGAGCTACAGCACCATCGCGGGATGGCGCTGAAGGCGGGGCTGGATGCGCAGACCCAGGCCGCGATCTTCGCCTGGCCGGACACACCCGACGGTGACGGTCCCCGCCGGGTGCTCAGCGCGCGCCAGAAGGCGCTGCTGGCCGCGACCGACGAGCTGATCAAGAACCGCACCATCACCGACGCGACCTGGCGCGAGCTGGCCAGCCACCTCAACCGAGCGCGGTTGATCGAATTCTGTTTGCTCGCAACCCAGTACGACGGCCTGGCGGCCACCATCTCCGCGCTGGCGATACCGCTGGACAACCCTCAGTAGCACCGCGCCGAGCGTGGCGGCTGTGGCGGCGCGAGCCTAGTTTGTCATGCGCAAGGCCCACGGTCGGCTAGCACAAAGAGCTCAGAGATAGAGGTTGGCCAGCACCGCCAATGTCAGTGTGACGGGGGCGATCGGCAGCCCGAACACGAACGCCGACCACCCGTACTTGCGGCGCCACCGCATCAACAGACCGCCGATCACCGCGCCGACCGCCAACGCCACGGAGAGCACCAGCACCGCCAGGCTCCACTTGCTCACCGTGGTGACGTCGTCGCCGACGGTGATGGCCGCCAGCCAGAAGATGTAGCCGGCGATCAGCCCGCCGATCGCGCCGATAACGGTCTCGGTCCGCATGCTTTAGAAGTTGATCATGTGACCGACCAGGCCGTGGAAGCACTCCTGTAGCGCCTCGGACATGGTCGGGTGCGTGTGCACGTTGCGGGCCAGTTCGGTTGCGGTGAGGTCCCACTTCTGGGCGAGGGTGAGCTCCGGCAACAGCTCGGACACGTCGTGGCCGACCAGGTGCCCGCCGATCAATTCGCCGTACTTGGCGTCGGCGATCAGTTTGACGAAGCCGCTCGGGTCCCCGACGCCGTGTGCCTTGGCATTTGCGGTGAAAGGGAACTTCGCGACCACCACGTCGTAGCCCTCGTCGCGAGCCTGTTGTTCGGTGAGTCCGAAGCTGGCCACGTTTGGCTGGCAGAACGTGGCGCGCGGCATCATGCGGTAGTCGCCGAGCGCCAAAGTCTCTGCGCCGGCAATGGTTTCGGCGGCTACCACGCCCTGGGCCTCGGCCACGTGCGCGAGCTGCAATTTAGCGGTGACGTCGCCGATCGCATAGATGTGCGAGACGCTGGTCTGCATGTAGTCGGTGATGCCGATGGCCTTGCGGTCGGTCAGCTCGACGCCCGCCTTGTCCAGGCCGTAGCCCTCGACATTGGGCGCAAACCCGATGGCCTGCAACACCTTTTCGGCCTTAAGCTCGTCGGACTTACCGTCCTTGCTGATGCTGACGGTGACCCCGCCTTCGCTAGAGCCGCTGTCAGTTATCGATTCGACTTTGGTGCCGGTCAGGATCTTGACGCCGAGTTTCTTGAACGCTCTCTCGATCTCCTTGGACGCGTCGGCGTCCTCGTTGGGCAGCGCGCGGGGCAGGAACTCGACGATGGTGACGTCGACGCCGTAGTTCTTCAGCACGTAGCCGAACTCCATGCCGATGGCGCCGGCGCCGGCGATGATGATCGACTTCGGCAGCTCGCGGGTCAGGATGAGCTTCTCGTAGGTCACCACGTTCTCCGACAGCGACGTGCCTGGGACGAGTCGGGTGCTGCTGCCGGTGGCGATGATGGCGTGGTCGAACGTGACCTCTTCGGTCCCGCCGTCGTCGTTGAGTTCCACCGCCAGCGTGTGCGAATCGGTGAATCGGCCGTAGCCGTGAATCTCGGTGATCTTGTTCTTCTTCATTAGGAAGTGCACGCCGGCCACCCGGCCCTCGGCCACCTTGCGGCTGCGGTCGTAGGCCACTCCGAAGTCGAAGGTGGCCTCCCCGCTGATGCCGAAGACCTTGGCTTCCTTGGTGAAGATGTGCGCCAGTTCGGCGTTGCGCAGCAACGCCTTCGACGGGATGCAGCCGACGTTGAGGCAGACCCCGCCCCAGTACTTGGGCTCGACGATTGCGGTGTTCAGGCCGAGTTGTGCGGCGCGAATGGCCGCCACATATCCGCCGGGACCTGCTCCGAGAACGACGACGTCATAGTGAGAAGTCACCAGTTCACCCTAGTGGTGATCGCCAGCGCCGCGAAGCGCGGCGCAGCGGCTCACCACCATCGGGCCCCGTGGTGATCGCCAGCGCCGCGAAGCGGGGCGCAGCGGGTCACCACCATCGGGCCCCGTGGTGATCGCCAACGCCGCGAAGCGGGGCGCAGCGGCTCACCGCCATCGGGCCCCGTGGTGATCGCCAGCGCGGCGAAGCGGGGCGTAGTCCCGCCGCAAGCGGGAGGTGCCCCCAGGTCACCACCTATTGAGACTCAGTACGGGAGCACGCCCATCAAACACGGAGTCGTCACCCGCTCGCAGTAATAGGACCCATACAGCGGTGCCGCCGCGGCCACGGAGGCGAATGGTGCCGACATCACAGCGATCGACAGCGCGGCAATCAGCGGTTTGCCTTTCACCATCGCCAGGACCGGCCCAGCCACCGAGCAGGCCATGACGTAGACGAACACCGCGAACACCGGCGGCGTCTTGTCGAGGGTGTGGTACCACCAGTAGTACAAACTCAGCCCGAACACCGCGGCGAAAAACCACACACCGAGTAGCACCAACATCAACTTCCACCACTTCAGGTAGAGGTAGCGACCCGGGACGACGACCGGACCCGGTGTCTCGGCCGTCGCGTCCGGCACCGCCGGGGCGGCCACCGGTGCGGGCTGCTCCTGCGGCTCCGGCTCGGCCTTCTTGGCCGGCTCGTCCAGGCCTGGCAATGGGAGAACCGGCTGGGAGTCCGTGTCGTCGAAGTTCGGCACGAACGGCACCGAAGGCTCGCCGGCGTCGTACTCCGCGGCCAGCGGCACCTCACCGCTGTCGAAGTCCGGTACGAAGGGTTCGGTTCCCGGGCTCGAGACGCGTTCGTCGTCCGCCTTGTCGTCAGCCACCGGCGACGACCCGCAACGCGACCAGCATGCCCAGCCAACCGGGCGACAACGCGAGGATCCCCGCGCCGAGCATCGTCACCCACCGACGTCCGGAGAACAAGATCACCGACAGCCCGATCAGGCTCGGGATCCCGACGACCAGGGCAATTGCCACATCCGGACGCATCCGGTGCACCAGCAGGCTGGAGACGACGCCGAGCAGTTGCCCAACCGCACTCCCGATCAGCAGGGCGCTGGCCAGCAGCCACGCACGCGGAAGCGGAATCACGGTGTACGACTTTACTGAGTCTCCGCTACGGGATCGGGCACGTTCCCGGCGCGTCCGGCGCGTCCCGCGGATCCACCACGAAGCCACGTACCGAGGGTCGCTCACCGCGTTCGTAGGCCGCTCCGGTGATCACCGGAGCGGCCTGTACCAACTGCTTCTCGGCGTCGCTGTAGACCCGCCCGCGACTGAGAAACCGCACCCCTTCGGGTGCCTCCAGGCTGAACCCGCCGCCCCGTCCGGGCACCAGGTCGATGACCAGTTGGGTGTGTTTCCACGTCTGGTACTGCGGACCCGAGATCCAAACGGGCACACCCTCCTCCCCCACGTCGAGCACGCCCAACAGGACGTCGCGGTCGCCGACCAGGAAGTCGCCGCGCGGGTAACACATCGGCGAAGACCCGTCACAGCAACCGCCGGACTGGTGGAACATCACCGGGCCGTGCCGTTCCTGCAGGCGAGTCAGCAGCGCGGCCGCCCCGGTGGTGATGAGCGCCCCGGGCGGAGCGTCCATCAGAAGAATCCCAGCGCCTTGTCGGAGTAGGAGGTCAGCAAATTCTTGGTCTGTTGGTAATGCTCGAGCGCCATCTTGTGGCCCTCGCGACCGAAGCCCGACTGCTTGTAGCCGCCGAAGGCTGAGTGCGGCGGATAAACGTGGTAGCAGTTCACCCACACCCGTCCGGCCTTGATCTCCCGGCCGGCTCGGTAGGCGGTGTTGCCGTCCCGGCTCCACACTCCCGCGCCGAGGCCGTACAGGGTGTCGTTGGCGATCCCCATCGCGTCGGCGTAGGTGTCAAACGGCGTCACCGCCACCACCGGGCCGAAGATCTCCTCCTGGAAGATCCGCATCTTGTTGTTTCCGGTGAAGATCGTCGGCTGTACGTAGTAGCCGCCGGACAGGTCGCCGCCCAGCTCGGCGCGCTCGCCGCCGGTGATGATCTTCGCGCCCTCACCCTTGCCGATCTCGATGTACGACAGGATCTTTTCCAGCTGGTCGTTGGAGGCCTGCGACCCGAGCATCGTCTCGGTGTCCAGCGGGTCGCCCTGGCGGACCGCTTTGGTGCGGATGGCCGCCAGTTCCAGGAACTCGTCGTGAATTTCGGACTGGATCAGGCTGCGCGACGGGCACGTGCACACCTCGCCCTGATTGAGGGCGAACATCGTGAAGCCTTCCAGCGCCTTGTCCTGGAAGTCGTCGTTGGCCGCCATCACGTCGGAGAAGAAGATGTTCGGGCTCTTGCCGCCAAGTTCCAGGGTGACCGGGATCAGGTTTTGCGAGGCGTACTGCATGATCAGTCGCCCTGTGGTGGTTTCCCCGGTGAAGGCGATCTTGGCGATCCGGTCGCTGGAGGCCAACGGTTTCCCGGCTTCGGCGCCGAATCCGTTGACGATGTTGACGACGCCGGGCGGCAGCAGATCACCGATCAGGGACATCAGGAACAGGATCGAGGCCGGGGTCTGTTCGGCCGGCTTGAGCACGATCGCGTTGCCCGCCGCCAGCGCTGGTGCCAGCTTCCAGGCGCCCATCAGGATCGGGAAGTTCCACGGGATGATCTGCCCGACGACGCCGAGCGGTTCGTGGAAGTGATAGGCCACCGTGTCCTCGTCGATCTGGGACAAGGCGCCCTCCTGGGCGCGAATCGCCGCCGCGAAGTAGCGGAAATGGTCGGCGGCCAACGGGATGTCGGCGGCGATGGCCTCGCGGACCGGTTTGCCGTTGTCCCACACCTCCGCGACGGCCAACGCGTGCGCGTTCGCATCGATGCGGTCCGCGATCTTGTTCAGGATGGCCGCGCGCTCTGCGGGCGAGGTCTTGCCCCACGCGGGCGCGGCGGCGTGCGCCGCATCGAGCGCCTTCTCGATGTCGGTTTCATCGGAGCGGGGGATCTCGCAGAACGGCTGACCGGTGACCGGTGTGGGGTTCTCGAAGTAGCGGCCCGCCGCGGGCGCGACCCACTCGCCGCCGATGAAGTTCCCGTACCGCGATTCGTAGGACATGAGCGCCCCGGAATCACCCGGACGTGCAAAGACAGGCATCTCTCGGCTCCTCTTTCGGTTCATGTAATACAGCTCACAGTACCGCCGGGACCACAATGGCAGCCATGGCATCTGACGCTGAAGACCCGTACCTCTGGCTCGAGGAAGTCACCGGTGACGAGGCCCTCGACTGGGTCCGCGCCCGCAACGAGCCGACCAAGGCGCAGTTCTGCGACGACGACTTCGAGACGATGCGCGTGCAGGCGCTGGAGGTGCTCGACACCGACGCCCGGATTCCCTACGTGCGCCGGCGCGGCGACTACTTGTACGACTTCTGGCGCGACGCCACCAACCCGCGCGGGCTGTGGCGGCGTACCACGCTGGATAGCTACCGCACCGATTCTCCGGAATGGGACGTCCTCATCGATGTCGACGAACTGGGCCGGGCCGACGGCAGAAACTGGGTGTGGGCCGGGGCGGACGTCCTCGAACCGGAGCTCACCCGTGCACTGATCAGCCTGTCCCCCGGCGGGTCGGACGCGGTGATCGTGCGCGAATTCGACATGCGGACACGCGAATTCGTCAGCGACGGGTTCGAATTGCCGGAAGCCAAGTCGCAGACCGGCTGGGACGACCCGGACACCGTGCTGGTGGGCACCGACTTCGGGCCGGACTCGTTGACCGAGTCCGGTTACCCGCGGATCCTCAAGCGGTGGCGCCGCGGCACACCGCTGACAGACGCCGAGACTGTCTTCGAGGGAGCCCGCACCGACGTCAGCGCCGGTGGTTCCACTGACCGCACACCGGGATTCGAACGCACCTTCGTCGGGCGCTCGCTGGACTTCTGGAACCGGCAGCGTTACGAGCTGCGGGGCGCGGAACTGGTTTCCATCGATGTCCCGACTGACGCCAGCAGCATCTCGGTGCACCGCGAGTGGCTCCTGATCGAGCTGCGCACGGACTGGTCCGTCGGGGGGACGACGTACCGCGCCGGTTCCCTGCTGGCCGCTAACTATGACGAATTCCTCGGTGGCGCACGGAATTTACAGGTAGTTTTCGAGCCGGACGAGCACACCTGCCTGTACCACTACGCATGGACCAAGGACCGGCTGCTGCTCGTTTCGCTGGCCGACGTCGCCAGCCGAGTCGATATCGTCAGCCCGGGGACTTGGCAGCGCGAACCGGTCCAGGGCCTGCCAGAGTCGACCAACACCGTGGTCGTTGCCGCCGACGACACCGGCGACGAGTTCTTCCTGGATTCCAGCGGGTTCACGGCACCGTCCCGCCTGTTGCGTGGCACGGGCGCGGAAGCATTAGAGCAGATCAAATCCGCGCCGTCGTTCTTCGATGCCGAAAACATATCCGTGACACAACATTTCGTGGCATCGAAGGACGGGACACCGATCCCTTATTTCGTGGTGCGCCCCGATGACAGCCAAGGGCCGACCCCCACCCTGCTCTATGGTTATGGCGGGTTCGAGACGTCGAACACGCCGGGTTACAGCGGAGTGCTGGGCCGTTTGTGGCTCGCGCGTGGCGGCACCTACGTGCTGGCCAACATCCGCGGCGGCGGTGAGTACGGACCGGGCTGGCACACCCAGGCGATGCGCGAGGGCCGGCACAAGGTGGCCGAGGACTTCGCCGCCGTGGCAGACGATCTGGTGGCGCGCGGCATCACCACCGTTGACCAACTCGGCGCCCAGGGAGGCAGCAACGGTGGACTGCTGATGGGCATCATGCTGACCAAGTACCCGGAGAAATTCGGCGCGCTGGTCTGCAGTGTGCCGCTGCTCGACATGAAGCGCTACCACCTGCTGCTGGCCGGAGCCTCCTGGGTGGCCGAGTACGGCGACCCCGACAACCCCGACGACTGGGCGTTCATCTCCGAATACTCGCCATACCAGAACATTTCGGGCGATCGGAAGTACCCGCCGATACTGATGACCACGTCCACGCGCGACGACCGGGTGCATCCGGGGCATGCCCGCAAGATGACGGCCGCCCTGGAGGCACTCGGCCAACCGGTCTGGTATTACGAGAACATCGAGGGCGGCCACGGCGGCGCGGCCGACAATGAGCAGCTCGCATTCAAATCTGCGTTGAGTTACTCGTTCCTGTGGCGGACGCTGGGCCGCCGGTCGTAGTCGTCGCGCCCTCAGCCCGGCAATCGGCCGTTCAGTCGCGCCTCGACCCGCTGCAGTTCGGATGCCGCATCGCTGTGGCCATATTCCGAAAGCACCCTGCCCAGTCCGGTCAGGGCACGGTCGAGGTCGGCGGTGAAGGGGTGCCGGGTCGCCGTAGGCAGCGCGTAACGCAGCTGCGCGACCGCTTTACGCTGGTCGTCCCCGGACAGCTGTGGGATGGCCTTGGCGAACACGTCCAGCACCCGGGCACAGGTTTGATGCTGGCCTCCGTTGATCGCACCGACCGCGATGCTCGACAACGCCGCCAGCACCTCGGGAATCGTGCGGTCGGTGTACACGATCGGCAGCGGCCGTTCGCCGTTGCCGGTCGCGGCCGCCGATACGGACTCGCGCGCCCAGCGGGCCAGCAGCACGTGCAGCCCGTCGACGGTCACCAGCGCGGCCTCCGGATCCCGTTGTGTCGCAGCGGCCCACCCCATGCTGGCCAACTGGTGCACACCGTAGGACGGCTCACGGTCCAGTTGCCGCTCTCTGCCGCAGCGCAACGCATCCAGGACGGCATCAACCAGCCGGGCGCGTTCGTCGGCGTTCTCGGCCCGCACGGTGGCCAGCTCCGATCCGGTGACGAAGTGACTGCCCAGCCTGGCGATGAACTCGATCTCGGCGTCGCCCTGCGCCGAATCCAGCGCGCGCCGCAAGGTGTCCAAGTGGATGTCAACCAGATATCCGCTGCACTCGGACCGGACGGTGACCGCCGGCAGGTGCTCGAGCTGCGGCTCGTGCCGCATCCGGCCCAACCAGTTCAACTGCTGGGTGCGGGTGGCGATGGTGTGCTGCACGATGCGCTCCACCACCGAAGGCGGCCGCAGCTGGTCGAGCACCAGGTAGCCGAACACCACCAGCCCCGCCAGTGCGAGCACGCTGAGCAGCAGGGCGCTGGCGGTGCTGAACACAGCGTGCTCGGGATCGACCAGGGCGAGCACCACCACGTAGTACGCCGAGAGACCGGCGAAATACCCGAAGAACGCTTGGTTGACGCGGCGGCGCAGGAACTGCTCCACCACCACCCAGGTGAACACGTCCGCCATCCGGTGCACCAGGGTGAGCAGCAGCACAAAGGTGATGGTCATCAGCGTGAGCATCCCCGGCGCGACGGTGCGCAGCATCGACTGGTTTTCCTGCGGCGGCGCCAATTTGGACAGCGCGTGCGCGGCGGGTTTGAGCCATTCGGCATCCGAGCCGTCCAGCACGCTGGTGATCACCGCGAGCACGATGAATCCCGCGATGATGGCCAGCGGCACCGAGAGAAACTCTTGAAGCGCCCGCCGCAACCCGCTTTCGCGCCGCGGCCGGGCCGTTCCTGCCGTCGGGCGCATATCCGCTTACCTACCCGTTCGAGCCGGCGCCGAACCGATCCTGACCGTCGCAACGTCTAGTCGTCGCGATCTTCGGGCACCCTAGGCTGATGTCCTCGCAGCTGCCCGGAGTCTTCCAGTCGTTCGCCCCAACGCTCGACCGATACGGGTACGCGGCGGTGGTCCTGCTGGTCGGGTTGGAAGGGATCGGCATCCCGTTGCCGGGCCAGATCATCCTCATCGCCGCGGGAATCTATGCCGGCGCCGGTGAGCTGAGCCTGGCTCTGGTATTGATCGCCGGGTTGCTGGCCGCCGTGTGCGGCGACAACAGCGGCTACGCCATCGGGAGGTTCGGTGGCCGGGCGCTGGTGTTGCGCTTCGGCCGCTACGTATTTTTGACCGAGAAGCGCCTAGCGGCGACGGAACGTTTCTTCGGCCGACGCGGCGTGTTCGTCGTGCTGATCGGCCGGTTCGTGGACGGACTGCGGCAAGCGAGCGGGATCGTCTGCGGACTGGCCCGGATGAGGTGGCGGCGGTATCTGGCCTACAACGCGCTGGGCTCAACCGTTTGGGTCGCTGTCTGGGTGTTCGCCGGCTATCTGGCCGGCAGTCACATCGCGGCGCTGTATGCCGTTGTCTCGCATCACGCGAAGTACTTGCTGGTCGGGCTTGCCGTACTCGTTGTGGGCGGGCTGGCCGGCTGGGCCATCAAGCGCCGTGCCAACCGGCGGGCCGCGGCCGAATGCTGACCTGCGGCGCTTGACACTCCCGTCCGCCCCGGCTTCGCTTCGGGCTATGGCGACACCCGAATTCGAAACGCTGCTTTACCGCACGGCCGGCGCGGTGGCCACCATCACTCTCAATCGTCCGGAGCAGCTGAACACCATCGTGCCGCCCATGCCCGACGAGATCGAGGCAGCGATCGGATTGGCCGACGGGGACGACAGCATCAAGGTCATCGTGCTGCGTGGCGCCGGTCGGGCATTCTGCGCGGGCTACAACTTCGGCGAGGGCTTCCAGCATTGGGAAGACGTGATGAACACCGAGGGACGGTGGGATCCGGGCAAGGATTTCTCGATGGTGACGGCCCGGACGGGTCCGCATCAGAAGTTCATGGCGATCTGGCGCGCCACCAAGCCGGTGGTCGCCCAGGTGCACGGCTGGTGTGTGGGCGGCGGCAGCGACTACGCGCTGTGCGCCGACCTCGTCATTGCCAGCGAGGACGCCGTCATCGGCACCCCTTACAGCCGGATGTGGGGCGCCTACCTGACCGGGATGTGGATGTATCGGCTCAGTCTGGCCAAGGCCAAGTGGCACTCACTGACCGGCCGTCCGCTGACCGGTGTGCAGGCCGCCGAGATCGAGTTGATCAACGAGGCGGTCCCGTTCGAGCGGCTGGAGGCGAGGGTCGCCGAGATCGCCGGAGAACTGGCCCAGATCCCGCTGTCGCAGCTGCGGGCGCAGAAGCTGATCGTCAACCAGGCCTACGAGAACATGGGGCTGGCCTCCACCCAACTGTTGGGCGGCATTCTCGACGGGCTGATGCGCAACACCCCGGACGCGCTGGACTTCATCCGGACCGCCCAACACGACGGCGTGCGCGCCGCGGTCGAGCGCCGGGACGGACCGTTCGGGGATTACAGCCAGGCTCCCCCCGAACTACGGCCGAACCCGTCACACTTGATAGTTCCTGATCGCGATGGGTAGTAAGATCGGCTAGGAATTCGCCTGGGAATTCTTCGCGACTCCGAAAGTGTTACGGTAATCAATATGTCTCGGCTAAGTAACTTCCTTCGTGCAGGTGCGGTTTTCTTTGCGCTCGCTATCATCGCCGCGGTGTTTGCGGGGTCCTTCCCGAAGGCGGCGCTGGCCGATTCCACGGAGGATTTCCCGATCCCACGCAGGATGATCGCGACCACCTGCGACGCCGAGCAGTACCTGGCAGCCGTGCGGGATACCAGTCCGGTGTACTACCAGCGGTACATGATGGACTACAACAACCACGCCAACCTTCAGGAAGCCACGGTCAACAAGGCCCACTGGTTCTTCTCCCTGTCGCCGGCGGAGCGCAGGGACTACTCCGAGAACTTCTACAACGGTGACCCGCTGACGTTCGCCTGGGTCAACCACATGAAGATCTTTTTCAACAACAAGGGCGTCGTCGCCAAGGCCACCGACGTCTGTAACGGGTATCCGGCCGGCGACATGTCGGTCTGGAACTGGGCGTAACGGCATCGTGGGCGCACGGTGGTTGGGCCGCGTAGCGGCGATGGCGGCGGTCGTCCCGATTTCGATCCTGATCGGAAGCGCCCCGGCCCACGCGGACAGCGACCTCGGTAAGCAGTGCTCGCCGGAAGGCGCGAAAGTCTGGGGCAAACCCGGCCCGATCTACTGCGAGCGGCAGGCCGACGGGCAACTGCAATGGGTCTCCATTCCGGTCTCGGCCATGTGTGTGGCGTTCTGCGTCAACAACCCCTAACTGCTAGTCGTGCGGCTGAAGAGTTCCTGAGAATCTGGTCGGGTGATAACCCTCGCTGTTCATCCCGTCGGCGACTTCTCCGCAGGCGAATCAGACTGATAACCAGGGGAATAACGCCAGTCTCGCGGAAAAAGTATGGTTTGCGCGACCAGAAACAACCTGTGTACCGGGCCTGAGAAGATCAGGCCGACCCTTGCCGCGGCGGGGTACAGCTATCCATAATGGAACCTCCGGCCAGCCAAACATCCGCCAAGTGTGTGGGCGATGGATGCGACTGGTTCCGGAAGCTGGAGGTCATCGCATGAGCCAAACTACTGGCAACGGGATCCCTGGCACGCTGGCGGCCCTCGATTGGCAGGCGATCGAGTGCCAATCCGAATCCGGCTGCAGCAACCGAGCGACGTTCATCGTCCACCGGCACGCCGTGGACGCATGCAACCACCCCCACGTCGACCCGTTCGGGAACATCGTCGAGATTCTGTGCATCGCGTGCCTGTGGCGCGCCGAGGCCGAGGTGCTGGTGCAACTGGGCCAACTCCGCCGCTCGCCGGACGCCTCCTGCCTGACCTGCGGCGCGCCGGTCTCGGAGCTCAGCGACATCATGCGCGACGTCGCAGCCATCTAGCGGGGTCAGAACTCAGTAGTGCGGCCGCGCGGCCGGGACAGCGTTGGGCGGGTCGGACCGGTCCTCGTCCTGTCGCAGTAACGCACGGACGGCCGGGCGTGGTCCGAACGGCCGCAGCATCTGACTGGCCGGACGAGTCCGCACCTGGACCGGCCACCAGAACCAGCGCCCGAGCAAGGTGGCCACCGACGGTGTCATGAACGACCGCACGATCAAGGTGTCGAACAACAGACCCAGCGCAATCGTCGTGCCCACCTGGGCCATGACTTTCAATGGACTGAAGGCGAACGTGGCCATGGTCGCAGCGAACACCAATCCTGCCGAGGTGACGACGGACCCTGACCCGGCCATGGCGCGGATCGTCCCCGTCTTGAGCCCGGCGTGGACCTCCTCCTTCAACCGCGAAATCAGCAGCAGGTTGTAGTCCGACCCAACCGCCAGCAGCAGGATGATCGCCATCGCCAGCACCATCCAGTGCAGCTTCATGCCCAGGATGTACTGCCATAGGAGCACGGAGAGTCCGAACGAGGCGCCCAGTGACAGCAACACCGTGCCGACGATCACGAACGCCGCGACGACGCTTCGGGTGATCACCAGCATGATGATGAAAATCAGTGTGGCGGCAGAGATTCCGGCAATCAGCAGATCGATGTTGGAACCGTCATGCATGTCCTTGTACGTCGCGGCGGTGCCGCCGAGGTAGATCTTGGCGCCTTCCCAGGGTGTGCCTTTGATCGCCTCGTGCACGGCCTGCTTGATCGGTTCGATGTTTTTGATGCCTTCAGGCGTCGCGGGATCGCCTTCATGGGAGATGATCAACCGAACAGCGTGCCCGTCCGGCGATATGAACTGTTTGAGCCCCCGCTCGAAATCTGGGCTCTGGAACGCCTCCGGCGGAAGGTAGAACGTGTCGTCGTTCTTGGCCCTGTCGAATGCATCCCCTTGGGCGGTGGCGTTGTCGGCCTGCGCCCTCGCCTGCGCGTTGAGTCCCTCAGTGATCGCATAGTTCGACATGATGGTGTCGAGGTTGCGCTGCTGGCTCTCGATTTGCGGGGGTATCAAGGCCACGAGCTGGGGCTGAATCGCGTCCAGCCGGTCCAGATTCTGGCTCAGGCTCAGGATGTTCTGCGCCACTTGGTCGATGCCGTCGAGCGCATTGAAAATCGACCGAAGCGCCCAGCAGATAGGGATGTCGTAGCAGTGTTTCTCCCAGTAGAAGTAGCTACGAATCGGCCGGAAGAAATCGTCGAAGGTGGCGATGTCGTCACGCAACGCCTCGGTGATCTTCACAGTTTCTTTGGTGAGCTTGGTGGTCTCGTGCGTCGTGTTGCTGAGGTCCTGGGTGACCTGCATCTGCTGATGCAGCGTTGCCATCGTCTTGCGCAACTCGTCCGCCTGGTTCAGCAAGTTATGCGCCTGCTCGTCCTGGTAGTGCTGGGTCTGAAGCCGCGCGGCGGCTTGAGCGCCCATCTGAAAACCAAGGGTGCTGTGGTCGAGCGGCGTGCCCAGCGGCCGGGTGATGGTCTGCACGCGGCCGATACCGGGGATGTGGAAGACCGCTTTGGCGACCTTGTCGAGCACGAGGAAGTCAGCCGGGTTACGCAAGTCATGATCGGTCTCGATCATCAACAGTTCGGGATTGAGCCGCGCCTGGTCGAAGTGCCGGTCGGCGGCCGCGTAGCCGATGTTGGCTGGAGTGTCTGCCGGTAGGTAATGCCGGTTGTCGTAGTCCGTCTTATAGCCGGGCAAAGCGAGCAGACCAATCAGTGCGACCACGATGGTCACCGCGAAAACCGGTGCGGGCCAGCGGACGATGGCGGTGCCGATGCGACGCCAGCCCCGGGTCTGCAGCTTGCGCTTCGGATCCATCAGCTTGAAAAACGAAGCCACCGTCAGCAACGCCGGGCCCAGCGTCAACGCCGCAAGGACCGCAACCAGCATGCCGACGGCACAAGGTACGCCGAGTGACTCGAAGTACGGTAACCGGCAGAAGCTCAGGCAGTACATTGCGCCGGCGATGGTCAGTCCCGATCCCAGCACGACATGCGCGGTGCTGTGGAACATGGTGTAAAACGCTTGTTCGCGGGTCTCACCCACACCGCGGGCCTCCTGATAACGGCCTACGACAAAGATCGCGTAGTCCGTGCCGGCGGCGATTGCCATAAGCACCAGCATGTTGTTGGCGAACGTGGAAAGGCCCATAACGCCGTAGTTGCCCAGCGTCGCGACGACGCCGCGGGCCGCAGCCAGCTCGATGAAGACCATGGCCAGCATGATCAGCATGGTGACGAGCGACCGGTAGACGTAGAGCAGCATCAGCATGATCACCAGGATGGTGATGAGGGTGACCACCATGACGCCCTTCTCCCCGGCGTGGGACTGGTCGGCGAAGAGCGGACCCGCACCGGTGACGTGGGCCTTGATTCCCGGCGGGGCGGGCACCGAGTCCACTATCTTGCGGAGGGCCTCGGCAGACTCGTTCGCCATTGGGCCACCCATGTTGCCGGCGAGGTAGACCTGGACGTATGCGGCTTTTTGATCGTGGCTCTGAGAGCCCGCCGCCGTCAGCGGGTCACTCCAGAAATCCTGTACGTGCTGAACGTGTTTCGTATCCTGCTCGATGCGCCTGACGATCTCGTCGTAGTAGCGGTGCGCCTCGGCCCCGAGCGGCTTGTCGCCTTCCAGCAAGATCATGGCCGAGTTATCCGAATCGAACTCTCGGAATGTCGATCCCACCCGCGTCATCGACTGAACAGATGGCGCGTCGGTCGGACTCATCGACACCGAGTGGGTCTTGGCGACGACCTCCAGCTGCGGGGACACGGTGTTGGTGACAAAGACGATCGCCAACCATATGAGCACGATCGGCAGCGCCAGCCGGTGAATCATCCGCGGCAGGAACGGCGGGATCAGAGGCTGGTCGACACGCGGCGGGCCCGGATTGGCTTCGGCGGGCTGGGAGGCGGTCTCGCTCATGCGGTCTTGTCCAAGCAATAGACGAAGGCATTCACGGTTTCGTTGGGGGGCGACTGGTTTGGAGCCTTGATGACGTCCCCGCGCCCGTCGTTGTTGTTCACCAGGAACCTGCAGGCGATCCAGCTACCGGTTCCCTGCGCCATCAGGTTGGCCGGAATCCCGGGCTTGGTTGACTTCAATACGGTCTTCCACGGTAGGGGCACGTCGAGAGCCTGCTGCGGATGCGAGTTCTCGTCGAGGTAGTTGATGGTCGCCCTGCTGCCCGGTGAACCCCAGACTTCAAGTGTGATGGTCTTGGGGTTGAACTGGTCGATGACGTCACCGGATGAGCCGCCACCGAACGTACCTTCCCGAACGCCGAAGACATTGTGCAGTCGGTGGACCACGAATCCCGACAGCGCGACAACGGCCACGATGGTGAGGATCAGCCAGAACCGGGTGACGAGCTTCGAAAGACCTCTGCGCTTGGGTCGCTGGGGGCTTGCTGGCGTCTTGCTTTCGGCGCGAGCAGACTCCGGCAACGTCAACGGCTCGGTCCGTGGCTCGGTCGTCGTCATGGGCGCTTTCCTAACCATTACGAGAGCCGCCAACTAGTTAGCCTATATGTCAACTTAGCTACCCTAACCTAATGCACAACCAAGTGCGAGATCTTGACGTAGTGCACAAAGGCTCTGTGTGACAAGACCTTCGGCAAACAGTGTCCCGGTAGCCAGCTCGCGCGCTCGTCATCGGGACCCCGGGATCGAACCGATGCAGGTCGCGCTCAGCACCCGCTTGAGCGCCGGGCCGAACTCGATGTTCCACTCTGGCGGGAGAACCTCCGGTTCCTCCTCGTAGACGTCCGAGATCTTCGCCGGCGGGTTGGCGATCTGCCAGAACGCGGCGGCCAGCGAGTAGGCGGCAATCAGGACATCAAAGGATCCCGAGCGCCCCAGGACCGGCAGTGCCCGCTCAATGGCGTCGGCAATGGCGATCGCCGCGGCCGAAATGGTTCGCCGGATCTCGATGACTCGCTCGATTTCCACTTCGTGCTCGAGGTGCAGATGAAGATTGGCAAGCAGGTCACAGAACAGGGGGTCGGCGGCCAAGCCGTTGGCCAACACGTCGGCGACCTGCGCCGCGGAGAGATCGGGCTCACTCAATTTCTCGCAAACGGTGCCCGACCATTTCACCCAACCCTCGGCGGCAAGATGTAGCAGGACCTCTTTGTGCGAGGTGAAGTAACGGCGCACGGCCGAATAGTGAATTCCGGCGCGGCTGGCCACCGCCGTCAACGTTACCGAGGCGACCCCAGTTTCGATGGCGAGTTCGCGCGCAGCCTCGACGAGGGCGGCCGCGCGTTGGCGCTTGTTCTCCTCCGTGCGGGCCCGCCGGAATGCAAGTTGCGCCACTGGCCGAGGATAACGCACATGGTGTGATTTGCATAACGCACATGGTGTGATTTGTGCTGGTAGAACGAGTTTGGTCGCTTCTTTTACGCACGTGATATGCGTTACACTCGTCGAGCAGGACGAAGGAGTCGGCGGACGGGCCCGGTAGCCATGATTTACTTAGGTAAGGCTTGGTTTGTGTCACCGTCGAGGGCGGCCGATTCGAGGTGACTCAGAAGGACCTGGCGCGGGTGCGAATACCGCGATCTCTGAACAAGTTCGGACCTGTGCGCGCGGGTTCCGTCCGCCGAAGTGTTGCCGACCGATGAAAGGACCTGCGATCTTCAAGGTGCTGGCGCGGGCGTGGATCCCCCTGGTAGTCCTGGCGGTGGTGATCGTCGGGGGATTCACCGTGCACCGGGTCCGCGGCTTCTTCGGCTCCGAGAAGCGCGAGTCCTACGCCGACAGCAACCTCGACAACAGCAAGCCCTTCAATCCCAAGGAACTCACCTACGAGATCTTCGGGCCGCCCGGGACAGTCGCCGATATCAGCTACTTCGATGTGAATTCCGACCCGGTGCGGGTGGACGGAGCCGTGCTGCCCTGGACGCTGCATGTCACGACGAATTTGGCGGCAGTGATGGGAAATATTGTGGCGCAGGGCAATAGCAACAGCATCGGTTGCCGGATCACCGTGGACGGCGTGGTGAAGGCGGAACGGGTTTCCAACGAGGTCAATGCCTATACCTACTGTCTGGTGAAATCCGCGTGAGCGTCCAATACGCGAACGATCCCGACAATCTCCGTACGCACACCGAAAGGCCGCTGGCCGCAAGGCTTATCCATTCGCTGGCCGTGCCTATCATTCTGGCCTGGCTGGCGCTGTGCGTCGTGCTCAGCGTCTTCGTGCCCTCCTTGGAGGTGGTCGGGCAGGAACGCTCGGTATCCCTGAGCCCGCAGGAGGCGCCGTCCTTCGAAGCGATGGCCAGGATCGGCAAGGTGTTCCAGGAGGGGAACTCCGACAGCCAGGCGATGCTCATCCTCGAGGGCAAAGACCGTCTCGGCTACGAGGCGCACCGGTATTACGACAATCTGATTCGTAAGTTGCGGGCGGACAAGCACGTTCAGAGCGTGCAGGACTTCTGGGGTGATCCGCTCACGGCGGCGGGCGCCCAGAGCAACGACGGCAAGGCCGCTTACGTCCAGTTGGCGCTGGCCGGCAACCAGGGTGAGCCACTGGCCAACGAATCCATCGATGCCGTTCGCAAGATCGTCAAGGAGACACCGGCTCCGCCGGGTATCACCACTTATGTCACCGGCGCCGCCGCGCTCGCTTCGGACATGCACACCGCGGGTGACAAGTCCATGGTCAAGATCACCGCCACCACCGTCGCGGTGATCTTCGTGATGTTGATGTTCGTCTACCGCTCGGTCGTCACCGTCATCGTGCTGCTGCTGACGGTCGGCGTGGAATTGACGGTGGCGCGCGGTGTCGTTGCGGTGCTGGGGCACAGCGGGGCGATCGGCCTTTCCACGTTCGCCGTAAGCCTGCTGACGTCACTGGCCATCGCGGCCGGCACCGACTACGGAATCTTCATCTTCGGCCGATATCAAGAGGCCCGCCAGGCCGGTGAGGACCGGGAGACCGCGTTCTACACCATGTATCGCGGAGTCGCCCACGTCATCCTGGGCTCCGGGCTGACAATCGCCGGCGCCACCTTCTGCCTCAAATTCGCACGGATGCCGTACTTCGAAACTCTCGGCATCCCCTGCGCGGTAGGGATGTTCGCCGCGGTGGTGGTCGCGTTGACGCTGGGTCCCGCCGCGCTGGTCGTCGGCAGCCGTTTCGGACTTTTCGATCCCAAGCGGCTGCTCAAGGTGCGCGGCTGGCGCCGGGTCGGCACGGTCGTCGTGCGCTGGCCGCTGCCGGTGCTCGCCGCGACATTGGCCATCGCTTTGGTGGGGTTGCTTGCATTGCCCGGCTACCGGACCAATTACAACGACCGGGCGTATCTACCGACCGACATTCCGGCGAACGAAGGGTTCGCGGCCGCCGACCGCCATTTCTCCCAGGCCCGGATGAAGCCCGAGATCGTCATGATCGAGTCCGATCATGATCTGCGCAATCCCGCGGACTTTCTGGTCCTGGACAAACTGGCCAAGAGCATTTTCCGGGTCCCGGGCATCTCCCGCGTGCAGGCGATCACCAGGCCAGACGGAACCGCCATGGAGCACACCTCAATACCGTTCCAGATCAGCATGCAGAACGCGGGTCAAGTCCAGACCATGAAGTACCAGCGGGAGCGCATGGACGACATGCTCAAGCAGGCTGACGAGATGGCCAAGACGACCGCGCTGATGAAGCGTATGTACGCCCTGATGACACAGCTCGTCGACAACACGCACAGAATGGTTCAGGACACGGTGGAGATGCAGGAGATCACCACCGAATTGCGGGACCATATTGCGGATTTCGACGATTTCTGGCGGCCGGTCCGGTCCTACTTCTATTGGGAGAAGCATTGCTTCGACATCCCGATCTGCTGGTCACTGCGGTCGATATTCGACGCACTCGACGGGCTGGACCAGATCGACGAGAGACTGAACGTCCTGGTTACCGACATCAAGAACCTGGACCGGCTGATGCCACAGATGGTCGCCACTTTCCCGCCGATGATCGAAACCATGGAAAGCATGCGGACCATGATGCTGACCATGCACAGCACGATGAACGGCATCTACAGCCAAATGGACGAGATGAGCGAGAATGCCAACGCCATGGGCAAGGCGTTCGACGCGGCCAAGAATGATGATTCGTTCTACCTGCCCCCGGAAGTCTTCAAGAACAAGGACTTTCAGCGGGCCATGAAGTCCTTCCTGTCGCCCGACGGGCACGCGGCACGGTTCATCGTGCTGCACCGGGGAGACCCGCAGTCCGCCGACGGCATCGCCAGCATCAACAAGATCCGCACCGCCACCGAGGAGGCGCTGAAAGGCACTCCCCTGGAAGACTCCAAGATCTACGTGGCGGGCACCGCCGCGGTGTTCAAGGACATCTCCGAGGGCGCCAACTGGGACCTGCTGATCGCGGGGATTGCCTCGCTGTGCCTGATTTTCATCATCATGCTGATCCTGACCCGCGCCTTCATTGCCGCCGCCGTCATCGTCGGCACGGTGGCGCTGTCCCTGGGCGCCTCGTTCGGGCTGTCGGTGTTGTTCTGGCAGCACATCCTGGCCATCGACCTGCACTACATGGTGATGGCGATGTCGGTGATCGTGCTGCTGGCCGTGGGTTCCGATTACAACCTGCTGCTGGTATCTCGGTTCAAGGAGGAGATCCATGCCGGCCTGAAGACCGGCATCATCCGGTCGATGGGCGGCACCGGCAAGGTGGTGACCAACGCGGGCCTGGTGTTCGCGTTCACCATGGCGTCGATGGCGGTCAGCGACCTGCGGGTGGTCGGTCAGATCGGAACCACGATCGGCCTGGGTCTGCTGTTCGACACGCTGATCGTGCGTTCGTTCATGACCCCATCGATCGCCGCGCTGTTGGGCCGCTGGTTCTGGTGGCCGATGCGGGTGCGTTCCCGTCCGGCCCGTAGCGCGGCGCTGCCCCGCGACGATCAGCCCACCGATCGAATGATGGCCCTCAGCAGCGAACGCTGACACCCGGCGCCCGACCATCCGGACGGGCGCGCGCTCCGAATACTGGGTATGCAGCAGACAGCGGCGCCCGTGGTGTATAGGACCACCATCAGGCACGCGCGCCGCGTCCCGGTGCACCGGTCGGTCGAATACCGCAGTTACAGCTGGTATGTGGACATCGACCGACTTCCTCGCCTGCCGTGGTGGGTGCGGCCATTCGCACGCCTTGACGGCTCGCTACGCCAACGACTGGAAGGGCTATTCGCCGATCGGGATATCGCGCTACCCGACGGACCCATCACTGCCCTCCTGCAGGCGAGCGGATTCGGTTACGCCGCCAACCCGTTGAGCATCTTCTGGTGCCATGACCGTGCCGGTCAACTACGCCATGTGGTGGCCGACATGCACGACGGCCATGGCGGTCGCCGCACGTACCTGCTACCGCCCGCCGACGGCCTGGTGTTGGTCCGCGAGCAGTCGTCGGTCTCGCTGAATCCGGGGGCGCCCCACTACCTGGTTTCGGCGCCGCAACCCGGGCGGGCGGTGGACATCCGGGTATCGCGGCACCATGGTCGCCGACTGACGTTCACCGCTGCGCTACGCGGTGAGCGCTTGCCGGCGCCGGCATCGCGAATCGCGGTCCTGCATCTCCTTTCGCCGCTGGCGCCGCTGATCGTGACTTCCCGCGTCCGAATGCAGGGATTCAAAGCCTGGCTACGCCGGGTTCCAGTGGTGCGGCAATGAGTCGGGCTAGGCTACCGAGCGATGGATGGACCCCTGCAGACCAGCAGCGACCTGGACGCCTTGCTGCGCCGGGTCGCCCGCGGGGACAACGCCGCGTTCGCCGCGTTCTACGACCAGACCAAGACCCGGGTGTACGGACTGGTGACCAGGGTGTTGCGTGATGGCGGGTACAGCGAGGAGACCACCCAGGAGATCTACCTCGAGGTGTGGCGTACGGCGGCTGACTTCGATTCGGCCAGGGGCTCCGCGCTGGCCTGGCTGTTGACCATGGCGCATCGGCGCGCCATCGACCGGGTACGCAGTGAGCAGGCCGGCAGTCAACGCGAAACACGTTATGGCGTAACCAATCTCGAGCCCGCCGCCGATGTGGTCGCGGACTCGGCAATCGCCGGCGACGAGCGGCGCCGCGTGCTGCAATGTCTGGAAGGGTTGACCGACACGCAGCGCCAGTGCATCGAGATGGCCTATTACGGCGGGCTCACATACGCCGAAGTGTCGCAGCGGCTGGCCGCGAACCTCTCGACGATCAAGTCGCGCATGCGTGATGCGCTACGTGGCCTCCGCAACTGTCTGGACGTGTCATGACCACTCCCGATCACTTCGAGTTGCTCGAGCTCGCCACGCCGTACGCGCTGCACGCCATGTCTGACGCCGAGCGTGCGGATATCGACGCTCGGCTCGCGGCGGCACCCGGCCCGCTCGCGGCTGCCTTTCACGAGGAGGTGCGTGCCGTGCGCGAGACAATGGCCTTGGTGGCTTCCGCCAACGCCGCCGAGCCGCCGGACCGGCTGCGCGCGGCGGTCCTGGCCGGAGCCGCCTCCGCGAAGCCCGATGCCGGCCGCCAAACTCGATGGCGAAACACCATCCTCGCGGCCGCCGCGGCGGTCGTGATCGGACTGGGCGCGTTCGGTCTAGGGACGTTGACTCGGCCGCCCGCTAAACCGACGATGGCCGAGCAAGTGCTGGCGGCGCCGGATGTGCGCACGGTTTCCCGACCGCTTGGTCCCGGGACGGCGACAGTCATGTTCTCCCGAGACCGCAATGCCGCCGTTCTGGTGATGAACAACGTCCCGCCGCCCGCGCCAGGCACGGTGTACCAGATGTGGCTGGTCGGAGCCAACGGCCCGACGTCGGCCGGCACCATGGGTACTGCCGCTGTGTCACCGTCGACGAAAGCGATGCTGGATGATCTGGGCAGCGCAACGGGCCTGGCGTTCACCGTCGAGCCCGGCACCGGATCAGCACAGCCCACCGGCACCATGCTGGCCGAGCTGCCGCTCAGCTAGTACGGCGTCCGGCTAGGCCGCCCGTCACCGCCACCAGCACGCCGAGCAGCACCAGACCCACGCCGGCACCCAGAGTCAGGTTGAACCAGAGGTGCAGGCTGCTTTCGGCGTGCCCGACCAGCACGTCGGCGACCCGACGAATGTCGCCCGTGGTCCGGTTGAGCGCCACGTTGAGGTAGCGGGTGGCCATCTCCAGGCCAGCCCATCCGGCCGCGCCGGCAAGCAATGCCGAGATGCCCAGTCCGGTGAGCGCCTTGCCCCGGCGGCGCGCCAGCAGCAACGTCAGCAACCCGGACACCACGCAGACAGCGGCCGCGCCGTGGCTCAACCACGGACCCCACACGCCCCACCGGTGCAGTTCGCCCTGCCGCAGCGGCTGGACATCGGTGACAGTCAGCGGGACCGTCAAGGTTTCGGGCACAGTGACGTGGTAGCCGTTCAATGTCTCCTGCAGCGAGCTGTCTTTGAGCATCGGGGCCACGTCGATGACCAACTGATCGCCGCCGGCTTGCGGAGCGCTGAACAGCCATCGGTGCGCTGCCCGGTTCACCTGGGCGAACAGCGGGGGGAACGCCGGGCCGCTGGTGAAGACGTTCGCGACGAAGCGGATCCGCGAGCTGTCCACCGACGCGGTTCCGCCGCTGCGCTCGGCGATGAGGGCCGTGGCCCGGGCGGTCAGTTCAGCCGCCATGGCCGCCTGGAGATTGGGATCCTGCGCGGCACGTTCGGCCAGTAGCGTGTAGCCGTCCTCGTCGACGACGTGGTACTGCGCCCACACCGCGGGGACGGCGACAGCCAGCGCAACGGTAGCGGCCAGCCAGCAGACCAGGGCCCCGAGGAAGCGCACGCGAGGAATCTACTGTGCGATGCCCCGTAGGTACGCCGCCTGCCCGAGGTGCTGTGCGCAGTCGTCGATGATGCTGATCAGCCGCGCGCTCGCCGTCACCGGCGGATCCCAATTGGTGTCCACAACGCGTGCGAGTTCGTCCGGGGTCACCCCGGCGACGTACTCCAGCGTGAGCTCGTGCACCGCGCGGTAGTACCCGGCCAGGAGCTCGGCGGGGGCATGCACCTTGGCCACGTCGTCGGGGCTGTGCCCATAGCCGGTGTCGTTGCGCGGCAGGTCGAGCCCGAACCGGTCCACCCAGCCGTCGCGGTGCCACACCTGTTCGACGCCGGCGATGTCGGCCAGCTGAATGTCCTGTACCCGCGCGCTGTGCCACACCAGCCAGGCGATGCTGTTGGCGTTGGGCGCCGGGCGGTAGTCGGCGACCGCGTCGCTGAGGCCGTCGGTGACCTCGTCGGCGTGCTCGATCAGTCGGGTGAACGCGTCCCGCAGGAGTTCCTGCGCGGCAGCGGCATCAGAGGTGGCCATCTACCCGACCCTACGGGCCGCCGTGCCAGACCGCCTCGACGTTGTTGCCGTCGGGGTCGCGTACGAAGGCGCCGAAGTAGCCCGGGTGGTATTCCGGCCAGAGCCGCGGCGCATGCAGCGACTCGGCGCCGAGGCCGACGGCCGCATCGTGGAAGGCGCGCACCTCGTCCTCACCGGCGGCCTGGAACGCGACATGGATTTCCCGGTTGGGCCCCAGGCCCGTACCGTCGGCGATCCAGAACGCCGGATGACCGTCGCGGCCGTAGCCGATGGCCTCGCCGAAATCCAGCTGCCGTGAATAGCCGAGCACGCCGAGCACGGTGTCGTAGAAGTGCTGCGATTTGGGGTAGTCGGCGCAGTTGATACCGAAGTGATCGATCACAAGGCCGATCCTGGCACGAGGCACCGACACGGTCGTAGATTGTTTAGGTGAACTATGACCTTTTCATCCGCAACGGCACCATCGTCGACGGTTCCGGAGGTGAGCCGTACGTCGGCGATGTAGCCGTGCGGGACGGTCTCATCGCGGCGGTGGGCACCGTGCGTGGCGAGGCGGCCCGGGAGATCGATGCCACCGGCCTGCTGGTCACTCCGGGCTTCGTCGATCTGCACACCCATTACGACGGCCAGGCCATCTGGTCGGACCGGCTGACACCGTCCTCGGCGCACGGGGTGACCACGGTGGTGATGGGCAACTGCGGGGTCGGCTTCGCGCCGTGTCGTCAGGAAGATCACGACGTCCTGGTCGACGTGATGGCCGGCGTGGAGGACATCCCCGGCGTGGTGATGACCGACGGTCTGCCGTGGACGTGGGAGACGTTCCCGGAGTTCATGGACGCGCTGGAGGCGGGCGAGCGCGATATCGATGTCGCTGCGTATCTGCCGCATTCGCCGCTACGGGTGTTCGTGATGGGCCAGCGCGGCGCGGACCGCGAGCCGGCCACGCCGGAGGATCTGGCGACAATGCGGCGACTGGCCCAGGAGGCCATCGAGGTCGGGGCGCTGGGATTCGCGTCGTCCCGATTGACCATCCACAAGACCGAGAGCGGCGCGGCGATCCCCAGCTACGACGCCGCCCGCGAGGAGATCGAAGAGATCGCCCGGGGCGTGGCCGACGGCGGCGGCGGACTGCTGCAATTCGTGCCCGACATTCCGGCCGGGGGCTACCAACCCGTGCTGCAGACCGTCTTTGACGTGGCTGAAGACGTCGGGCTGCCGGTGACATTCACGCTGATCGTCGGCAACACCGGGGATCCGTTCTGGCCGGACGCGATCACGATGGTCGAGAAGGCCAACGCCGCGGGCGGTGACATCACCGCGCAGCTGTTGCCCCGCCCGATCGGGCTGATCATCGGCCTGCAGCTGTCCGCCAACCCGTTCGTGCTCTACCCGAGTTACCGGGAGATTGCCGACCTGCCGCTGGCCGAGCGCGTTGCCGAGATGCGCAAGCCGGAAGTCCGGGCCCGCATCCTGGCCGACAAGCCCGGCACCGGGCATCCGATCCTGTATGTCGCGCAGGCCTGGGACTGGATCTACCCGCTCGGCGACAACCCCAACTACGAGCCGTCGCCCTCGGACAGCATCGGCGCCCGGGCTCGCGCCCGCGGGGTCAGTCCACTCGAGGAGGCATACGACCGTCTCCTCGACGACGACGGCCGGGCCATGCTGATGGTCGCCATGAGCAACCTGGAGAACAATTCGCTGGACACCGTTGGCAAGCTTCTGCACCGCGACGACGTGGTGCTGGGGCTGGGCGACGGCGGCGCGCACTACGGCATGATCTGCGACGCCAGCTACTCCACGTACTTCCTGGCGCATTGGGCGCGGGACCGCGCGTCGGGGCGGTTCTCGATCAGCGAAGCCGTCCGCGAACTCACCGCCGTACCGGCACGGGTGGCCGGGCTGTTCGATCGCGGCCGGATCGGCGTCGGCTACAAGGCGGACCTGAACGTGATCGACCACGCCGCGCTGCGACTGCACAAGCCGATAATCACCCATGACCTCCCCGCGGGCGGCCGGAGGCTCGACCAGACAGCCGACGGATACGTGGCGACGGTCGTGTCCGGCGAGATCATCGCGGAGCACGGGGTCCCGACCGCCGCCCGTCCCGGTCGACTCATTCGGGGTCGGCAGCCCGCACCTTTGCCGGTCTGAGGTTCTTAAGGCCGAGCGTCTGAGCGCCTTAGAATTCGCTGCACAGGTATATCCAATCCGCCCACGTTAGCGGCCTTCGGCGGGTAGGTTGAGTTGGTGACAAGCCCGCATTTCGCGTGGTTGCCGCCAGAAATCAACTCGGCACTGATGTTCGCCGGTCCCGGCGCGGGACCGCTACTGGCGGCTGCCTCAGCGTGGAGCGGTTTGGCCGAAGAGTTGGCTTCGGCGGTGTCATCCTTCGGCCAGGTTACCGAGGAATTGACCAACGGATCCTGGCAAGGGGCTTCGGCCGCAGCCATGATGGTCGTCGCAACGCAGTACATGGGATGGCTGAGCGCGGCGGCGGTCCAGGCGGAGCAGGCCGCCGCTCAGGCGACGGCGACGGCGACGGCATTCGAGGCCGCGCTGGCCGCGACCGTGCAGCCCGCGGTCGTTGCAGCAAACCGTGGCCTGGTGCAAATGTTGGCATCGACCAACTTTTTCGGCATGAACTGGCCGGCGATCATGGACACCGAATCCGCCTACGAGCAAATGTGGGCGCTGGACGTGGCCGCGATGGCGAACTACCACTTCGACGCATCGGCGGCGGCCGCCCAGCTGGCGCCGTGGCAGCAGGTGCTGCGCAACCTCGGCATCGACATCGGCAAGAACGGGCAGATCAACTTCGGCTTCGGCAACACCGGCAGCGGGAACATCGGCAATTACAACGTCGGTAACAACAACCTCGGCAGCGGTAACACCGGTAGCAGCAACATCGGTAGCGGCAACACCGGCAGCGGCAATATCGGCATCGGGAACACCGGCAACAACAACCTCGGATTCGGCAACCTCGGAAGCAACAATCTGGGCTTCGCGAACACCGGCAGCGATGCGTTCGGCTTCGGCCTCACCGGTGACAACAAGTTCGGCTTCGGCGGCTTCAACTCCGGCAGCGGCAATACCGGGTTTGGGAATTCCGGCACCGGTAACACCGGGTTCTTCAACTCCGGAAACGGCAACTTGGGCGTCGGCAACTCCGGTTCGTTGAACGCCGGTCTGGGCAACTCCGGAACCATCAACGGCGGCTTGGGCGGCGCCATGAACTACTGGCGCTCAGGGTTTACCGACGGCCTGGGCAATATGGTCGGTGCCGAGGGACTGGCCAACTCGGCGCATTACGCGACCGGCGGGTTAGGCACGGCTGCGCTGAGCTCTGGACTGCTGGGGTCTGCTCTGGCCAACACCGGCGGGCTGCACTCCGGCTTGGTGGGCGCGTTGAACTCGGGACTGCCCTCCGCAACTGCCGTGGCCCCGGCCAGCGCCACAGGGCCCGTCGTCGACTCCGGCAGCCCGGGGACCGTGACAGCCAACCCGACCAGCAGTGCGGCGGCCAACGCGGGCCTGCGGACCTCCTCGGGGGCCCCAGTGACCGGCTTCGTCAGCCCCGGCAACGCCGACCCGAGCGTGCGGACCCTGGGCCGCGACTCAGGCATCGGCAACGCGAACCTGCCGAACTCGGGGATCCCGAAGTCCAACTTCTACCCGGGTGCGGAACGCGACACGGGTGATCAGAGCCGGATCATCAAGTTCCCGATCCGGTCGGAGTAGCGCGCGGCCTATTCTCGGCTCATGGGTGCGAAAACCGCGAAAAAGGTGGACCTCGAGCGGCTGGCGGCAGCGCTGCCCGACTTCCCGTTCGGCTATCTGGTCAGCGTCGACGACGACTACCGCGTGCACACGGTCACGGTCGAGCCGACGCTGCGCGGGGCCGTGCTGGACGTGGGGATGGTCGGTGGGGAACCCGCAGGAACCTGGCCCGACGCGGCTCGGTCACCGTGCTGTGGCCGCCGGCCGAGCCGGGCGGTTACTCGCTGATCGTCGACGGCACCGCCGAAGTCTCCGACGACAACCCCGACGCCGACACCGCCCATTGCGTGGTGGTGCCCACCCGCGCGCTACTGCACCGCAATGCCGACGCCCCATCGATGGCTAAGGGCTGCCTGCACGACTGCGTGGTGTTCTCGGTGCCGGCTCAGTGAGCCGGGTAGAACCGCTCGCTCCGCCGTGGAGTGAAGAAGACGCCGCCGGCATCAACAGCTGGGGTCACCCGGACCGGAGCTACGAGCCACTGCTGTTGGTGCGTTGCCTGCAGCGCCATCCGACGCTGGCCGCCCGGCTACGCAAACTTGGCGAATCGCTGTACGTCGCCGCACTGTTGCCAGCCCGCACGCGCACGATCGCCATATTGCGGGTCTGCGCGCTGGTGGGTTGTGCATACGAATGGGGCGGCCAGGCCGCATTCTGGGGACCCATCGCGGGGGTCGCTTTCGAGGAGTGCGACGCCCTGGTGACCGGTGGAGCGGACGACCCGCGGTGGACCCCGGCCGAGCGCACTCTGATCGCGGCAGTGGACGAGCTGGAGCGCACCGGCTCGTGGTCTGAGGCGACTTGGACAGGCCTAGGGCACTTCCTTGACGACGAACAACGTATCGAGTTGCTCACCGCCGTCGGCTGGTACCGAACCATCTGCACACTGTGCAACGCGCTGGCCCTCTCCCCGGAGGGCTGGATGCGGCGCTGGCCTGGTTCAGCTGACTGAGAAGTCCCGCTTCAGCGCCGGGTGCTGGCTTTTCAATAGCGGCAGTAGCAGCCGTCGCGGCATGAACTGAAACAGGCGCGCGCTGACTTGGCTGGGCAGCCCGGGCAGCACCGTGCCCTTATCGCTGTCGAGTGCGTCAACTCCAGCGCGCGCCACCTCCCGCGACGGCACCCACATGAATTTGGGGAAAGCGTCGGCGAAAGTCCGCTCATCCATACCGGCCTTTACCAAGAACTCGGTGCGAACGGGTCCCGGGCACAGCAGCGCGACGGTGATGCCGGTGCCCGCGAGTTCACCACGCAACCCCTCGGTGTAGGAGTGCACGAATGCTTTGCTGGCGGCGTAGCCCAGCTGCCCGGGGAACGGGTGAAAGCCGGCGGTGGAGCCGACATTGAGGATCGCGCCGCGGCTGCGCGGCACCATCTGTTGGACGGCGCGGGTGCACAGGTCGACGACCGCCTCGACATTGACGCGCACCTGCGCGATCTCTTTGTCGACTTCCGTCTTCGTCACCGACCCGATGGTGCCGATGCCCGCATTGTTGACCAGGATGTCGACGGTCAGCCCACGGCTTTCGATGTCGTCGAACAGCTGAGCTCGGGCGGCGGCGTCGGAGATATCACAGCTGATGACCTCCGCGCGGACATTCTCGCCGAGTTCATCGGCCAGCTCACGCAACCGGTCTTCCCGGCGGGCGACCAGCGTGACGCCGTAGCCACGGTGCGCGAGCTCGCGCGCGATGTCGGCGCCAATGCCCGAGGACGCGCCCGTGACGACGCCGGTATTGCTGAGTGAGGGAGGCGGAAGGGGCACGCGTACAACCTACTGGTGGTGACTGAGGGCTGCTGTCGGTCGCTTGGCTGCGGCTTTCATGTTTATCGCCGAGCGTGGGCCTTAGGTACGAGATCCAGCCCTCACACCGCCACAAGCCCCACGCTCGGCAGGCCTGACCCCCGCCTCCCCTCCGAGCGTGGGATTAAGTAGGAGAACCGGCCCTAACACCGCCACATGCACCACGCTCGATGAGCTTGGCCCGCACACGCTCGACGATCGCGTCGGTTGCCGTGCCAGCATTTGCGCACTCACCCTGATCACCGCCCAGCCCGCCGCTTCGAGCAGCGCAATTCGCTCGATATCCCAGGCCCGCTGATCCGGGTCGTCCCAGTGCTGTATCCCGTCGTACTCGACAGCGACCTGCCACTCCCGCCAACCCATGTCGACTCTGATGCGCCGCCTGTGTAGACCGCGGAGCTCGATCTGCGTCTCGGGCTTCGGCAGGCCAGCACCTACCAGCAGCAGCCGCACCCTCGTCTCCTGCGGCGACTCCGCGCCGGCGTCCGCCAGATCCAGCGCGGCCCGCAGCCACCGAACTCCGCGGCGGCCGGGGTGACGGTCGGCCAATGCGAAGACGTCCGCAGGCTTGGTACCCGTGGCCCTAAGCAGAGCGTCAAGGATTGGCACCGCCGGCACGACCGGGATTGCGCAGCCGATATCAAAGGCGGTACGCGCCGGCGTCGTCACCCGCATGCCCCAGCGGTTGCATACCTCGTCCTCCGCCAACCGAGAACTGCGCACCACAATCCCTCGAGGACTGTGCCGGTCAGCCCGCGCAATTTCCGCAGGCGCTTCGTCGTCGAGCCATTTCGTGCCGAATATCGCCGCAGCCGACTGGCCCGCTAGTACCGCACCCGTGGACAGCCAGGCCGCCCTGGCTTTGATGGCCGCCGTCAGCTTCACCTCCCTGCGGAGATAGACGTCGCGGAACACCACGCGGTATCGCGTGCGCAACTCATGGCGCGTCACGTTGCCGAACCGCAGCGCGTGGCTCCCGACGAAGGGCGTGTCGTCCACGGGGTCATGTTGCGTGCGGGATCGCGACCGTGTGTGCGGCGAGCATCCACGCTGTGGACAACTCATCGAACGTGGGCCTTATGGACGCGCAGATGCGAATTCGCCTACCGGAGGCCCACGCTCGGCGACACACGCGCGAGAACAGCGCGAACGAAAAAGCCCGGCCCCCTCAGGGACCGGGCTCTTTCGTTGACTTAGCGGACTCGATCTAGAAGTCCATACCGCCCATGCCACCGGTCGGGTCGCCCGCCGGAGCGGCCGCCTTCTCCGGCTTGTCGGCAACAACGGCCTCGGTCGTCAGGAACAGGCCCGCGATGGACGCGGCGTTCTGCAGCGCCGAACGAGTCACCTTCACCGGGTCGGCAACGCCGGCCTTCAGCAGGTCCTCGTACTCACCGGTGGCGGCGTTCAGACCGGTCCCGGCGTCGGAGTTGCGCACCTTCTCGGCCACCACACCGGGCTCCAGCCCGGAGTTGAAGGCGATCTGCTTCAGCGGAGCCTCGAGCGCCACGCGCACGATGTTGGCACCGGTCGCCTCGTCGCCCTTGAGGTCGAGCTCGGCCAGAGCCGGAGCCGCCTGCAGCAGGGCCACGCCACCGCCGGCGACGATGCCCTCCTCGACGGCCGCCTTGGCGTTGCGAACAGCGTCCTCGATGCGGTGCTTGCGCTCCTTGAGCTCCACCTCGGTGGCAGCACCGGCCTTGATCACCGCAACACCGCCGGCCAGCTTGGCCAGGCGCTCCTGCAGCTTCTCGCGGTCGTAGTCGGAGTCGCTGTTCTCGATCTCGGCGCGGATCTGTGCCACCCGTCCGGCGATAGCGTCGGCGTCACCGGCACCCTCGACGATGGTGGTCTCGTCCTTGGTGATGACGACCTTGCGGGCCTTGCCGAGCAGCGAGATGTCGGCGTTCTCCAGGGTCAGGCCGACCTCTTCGCTGATGACCTGACCACCGGTGAGGATGGCCATGTCCTGCAGCATCGCCTTGCGACGGTCACCGAAGCCGGGGGCCTTGACCGCCACCGACTTGAAGGTGCCGCGAATCTTGTTGACGACCAGGGTGGACAGCGCCTCGCCCTCGACGTCCTCGGCGATGATCAGCAGCGGCTTGCCGGCCTGGATGACCTTCTCCAGCAGCGGCAGCAGGTCCTTGACGGTCGACACCTTGCTGGAAACCAGCAGGATGTAGGGGTCCTCCAGGACGGCTTCCTGACGCTCGGCGTCGGTGACGAAGTAGCCCGAGATGTAACCCTTGTCGAACCGCATGCCCTCGGTGAGCTCGAGCTGCAGGCCGAAGGTGTTGGACTCCTCGACGGTGATGACACCCTCGTTGCCGACTTTGTCCATCGCCTCGGCGATCAGGTCGCCGATCGACTGGTCGCCCGCGGAAATACCCGCGGTGGCCGCGATCTGCTCCTTGGTCTCGACGTCCTTGGCCGAGCTGAGCAGGGTCTGGGTGACCTTCTCGACGGCCTTCTCGATGCCGCGCTTCAGGCCCAGCGGGTTGGCGCCTGCGGCAACGTTGCGCAGGCCCTCCTTGACCAGCGCCTGTGCCAGCACGGTGGCCGTCGTGGTGCCGTCACCGGCCACGTCGTCGGTCTTCTTGGCGACTTCCTTGACCAGCTCGGCGCCGATCTTCTCGTACGGGTCCTCCAGCTCGATCTCCTTGGCGATGGACACACCATCGTTGGTGATCGTGGGAGCGCCCCACTTCTTCTCCAGGACGACGTTGCGACCCTTGGGCCCCAACGTCACCTTTACCGCGTCGGCAAGGCTGTTCAAGCCCCGCTCGAGGCCGCGACGGGCCTCTTCGTCGTACGCAATTGTCTTGGCCATTGCGAAGTGATTCCTCCGGATTGGGAATGACGGGTCACCAGGGCGACCCCGTTACTTACGCTGGCCGGGCGCAGTGCCCGCGACGGACGACCAGAGTGGCCTCACCGTCCCGACCTAGCACTCGCCGGTCGCGAGTGCCAACGTCATTCTTAGCACTCGCCTATGCCGAGTGCAAGAAAGGGGGCTGGCGTTCGCGGTCAGCCCGCCCACATCAGGTCGCCGTCGACATAACGCTGCAAATTTGGCGCCAGCGCCGCGACCACCTCTCGCTCGCTCATCGAGGCGATTGGCTCGATCTTCCAGATGTAGCGCATCAGCCCGAACCCCATCAGCTGCGACGAGATGAGCCCGCTGCGCACCAGGCGATCACGTTCGTCGCTACCGATGTGCGAAACACCCATCAAGCTGCTTGCCACGACACGCGCCAATTTCTCCCGTGTGGTCTTTTCATGCGCCGCGGTCTGCAGGATGGCCCGCAGCGTCGGCCCGATCTCTTCGTCGGCCCAGTTCTCGAGCAACACTTCCGCCAGCGCCCCGCCGAGTTGCTCGGGGGGCGTGGTCCACACCTTGGCGACGTTGTCCAGAAATTTCTGGGGCGGGTTGGTCGCGGCGTCGAGCAGGCCCTCTTTGGACCCGAAGTAGTGATAGACCAGCGCGGGATCGACATCCGCGGCGCGCGCCACGGCCCGAATGGTGGTTCCGGCCCACCCGTGCTGCGCGAACTCGTCCCGAGCGGCGGCAACGATTCTCGCCGACAGGACGCCGCGCTCGTCACGCGGACCGGGCGGCATCGTCTTCCTCGCCATGAGTTTCATCCTAACGTGAGATTCCTCTTGCGTTGAAACTAGTTTCACCGTAGCGTGAGACTCAGTTCGAGTTTCAACAATGCGTGAAAAAGGGAGTCCCGCCGATGCCCACTTTCCGAGACCCCGACGTGGTGATCGTCGGCGCCGGACCCGTCGGCCTGGTCGCAGGCTGTGAACTCGCCCGTCGTGGCGTGTCCGTCCGGGTAATCGACAAGCTGCCCCAACCCACCAGCCAGTCCCGCGCCATCGCGGTGCATGCCCGCAGTCTGGACATGTTCGACCGAATAGGAATCGTCGACGAATTGGTCAGCACCGGAATCAAGGCCATGGCCATGCAGCTCTACGCCGGGCATCGCAAACTCTTCCGTGTCCCGCTCGGCGGGGTGGAGGGGGCCTTCCCCTTCACGTTGACGACCGCTCAGACCGAGACCGAGCGTGTGCTGGACGCGCGCCTTCGGTCACTCGGGGCGGCCGTCGAGCGCGGCGTCGAGCTCGTCGGGCTCACCCAGGACGACGACGCCGCACAGCTGACGCTGCGGCACCTGAACGGCTCCATCGAGCGCGTCCGCGCCCCCTGGGTAATCGGCGCCGACGGGGGTCACAGCGCAGTGCGCCGACTGGTCGGGACCAAACTCGAGGGTTGCTTCGAGGGTGAACGATTTGTGCTCGGCGATGTTGACGCCGAGCACCGGCTAGACCTGGACTCCATGCACACCTTCTTCTCCGCGGACGGTCCCGTGGTGGTGTTGCCGATGCGAGACGGCCGCATGCGATTCCTCGCCCAGGTGCGGGCCGCAACCGGCACGCCGATCGACGCGACTCAAGAAGCGCTGCAGGCGATCCTCGATCGGCGTATCGGCGGCATCAGACTGACGCGGTCGCACTGGCTGACCAGTTTCGAGGTCCGCCACGCGCGGGTGCCGGCATACCGCTGGGGCCGGGTGTTCCTGGCCGGCGACGCGGCCCACATCCACAGCCCGGCCGGCGGTCAGGGCATGAACACCGGCATGCAGGACGCGTTCAACCTGGCCTGGAAGCTGGCCGCGGTGATTCACGACGACGCCGGTGACACCCTGCTCGACAGTTACCAGGCCGAACGTCTCCCGGTGGCCGACGCGGTCATCGCGTTCACCGACCGGCTCACCCGGGCGGGCACCATGTCGGGTCTGCCGAGTCGGATCCGCAACGCGGTGGTGCGGGTGGTCTCCCACGTCCCCGCCGCCCGCCGTGCCATGGCCAACACCGCCGAGGAAACAAATCTTGCCTATCGCCACAGCCCGCTTGCGGTGGGCCGGCGCCCTCGGCACGCAAAGGTAGCGGCCGGCGATCACATCCCTCCGGTGCCCGACGCCGCGGTGCAGAAGCAGTTGAGCGCCGTCCAGGCCACCGCTCATGTGGTCCTGACCGTCGCGGCTGGCGAGGAGGCCCCTGCACCGGCACCGGCGGGCCTCGGCCAGGTGCAGGTGCTGGTGACCGACGGCGACGCCTCGGTAGGGGGTTACGACACCGTCATCGCCGATCCCGCCGGGGTCATCGCACGCCGGTTCGGTCTGCGCAACGGCGGCCGGGTCGTCATCCGCCCGGACGGTTACCTGGGCGCCGTCACCTCCCTCGACGACACCACCACCATCGTCGACTACTTCACCACCCTCAGGAGCTGATAGCCATGTACACCTACGACATCGCCGCCGCGGATATGTTCATCGACCGCACCCACCAATTCGAGAAGTTCGGCATCCCCCTTGCCGACATCGAGCGGGTTCGCAATGCCACGACCGATATGTGGGCCGACGCCCCCGGCGGCTGGCCGCACGAGTGGTCGAAGCTTGCCGGGGAATACGCCGCGCGGGGTGACCATTACCTGGCGTCGCTGACCTACGGTTGCGCGAAGTTTCCCTGCCTGAACGGCCCGGCCCGGACCCGGGCGATGCAGCATCAGCTCGAGCAGTTCCAGCTGGCGGCCCGGGACTTTCCGGTGGCCTTCGAGCGCCGCATCATCACGGTCGGCTACCGGGACGGCACCGTAGAGGTGCCGGTCCACCTGTACTCCGCCGACGCTGACTACGCGGCGCGGCCGGTCCTGATCGCCAGCGGCGGCGTGGACAGCTGGAAGATGGACCTTCATCCCTGGTGGGTTGGGTTCACCCGCAACGCGGGTGTGACGACACTGGCATTCGACCATCCCGGCACGGGTGAGACGGCGATTCCGCTCGACGAACACGCCGACGACGTGATCGTTGGGATCGTTGAGTACGCCCGAGCGCTGGGCAACGGCCTCATCGCCCACTTTGGCGCCTCGTTCGGCGGGAACTTCTCCGCGATGTCTGGGCTGAGCGGCATCGTGGACGCCGCGGTCGATCTGGGCGGTCCGGTCATCGACTCGTTCACACCCGAGCACGTCGGCAAGCTGCCCTACGGAATGCACGACATCGTCGGCAATGCCATGCACTGGGACCACTCCCCGACCGTAACCGAGCTCAGCGCCGGCCTGGCACGCCTGAACCGTCGCAAACTGCTTGCGCAGCAACGTAATTCGGCTATGTTGGTGGTCAACGGCGCCGATGACTACTTCATCCCGCAGTCGGACACGCTGGTGTTCGAGAGCCGACTGAGCACCGAAGTGCACCTCATCGAGGGCACCGGACACGTGGCGATGAGCAAGGCGCCCGAAGTGGTGCCGATGATCATTGCCTGGCTGCGTAACGTCTTCACCGAAGCGACCCTGGACGCGGCCCCAGCCCGGACCTAACGTTTACCGATGACCGGCCTGCTCGACTCGGTGTTCGACGCGCACGGCGGGCTGGCCCGCTGGCGGGAGGTCCGCGAGGTTCAGGCGACCATCGTCAGCGGCGGCAAGCTCTTTCAGCTCAAAGGTCAACCGCAAGACCCCACGCCACGCCGAATGACCGCGGCGCTGCATCGCGAGTGGGCGGCGCTGCATCCCTTCGGCGCGCCGGATCAACGGACGGATTTCACGCCCCAGCGCATTGCGATCGAGACGCTGGACGGCCGGATTGTCTCGGAGCGCAAGAATCCGCGGGATTCGTTCGCCGGGCACCAACTCGACACCCCGTGGGATCCGTTGCAGCGCGCCTACTTCAACGGCTATGCGATGTGGACGTACCTCAACTCCCCATTTCTGATGGCACTGCCCGGGGTCACCGTCACCGAGATTGCACCCGTCGAGGACCGCGGTCAGCGGTGGCCGGGACTTCAGGTGCGCTTCCCGAAGACCCTGGCCAGCCACTGCCCGCTGCAGGAGTTCTACTTCGACGCCGACCGCCTGTTGTGCAGGCACGACTACCGCGTCGACATCGCCGGCGGTTTCGCCGCGATCCAATACGTCTCGGAGATGGTCCGGGTGGACGGCTTCGCATTCCCCACCAAGCGCCGGGCGTTTCGCTGCGGCAGGGACGGCCGACCGATGCCCGACGAGTTGATGGTGTCCATCGACCTGAGCGACTACCGCGTGAACTGAGTCGCGCCCGCGGGCGCACCAGGGTGAAACACCCCCCGCGAGCAGATGAGTATGTTCGGGGCCATGGCCTCCAACGACCAGAACCGCAAATGGTCGGTGTCCGACATCCCCGACCAGAGCGGTCGCACCGTCGTCGTCACCGGCGCCAACACCGGAATCGGTTACCACACCGCGGCTGAACTCGCCTTCCGCGGTGCGCATGTGGTGCTCGCGGTGCGCAACCTGGAGAAAGGCAACACCGCACTGGCCCGCATCATCGCGGTCAAACCCGACGCCGACATCACGCTGCAGGAACTCGATCTCGGCTCGCTGGCGTCAATCCGCCGTGCGGCCCAGGCGCTGCGTGCCAGTTACCCGCGCATCGACCTGCTCATCAACAACGCCGGGGTGATGTGGACGCCCAAGCAGGTCACCGAAGACGGCTTCGAGCTGCAGTTCGGCACCAACCACCTGGGCCACTTCGCCCTCACCGGTCTGCTGCTCGACCACCTACTGGCGGTGCGCGGGTCTCGGGTGGTGACGGTCAGCAGCCTCGGCCACCGGCTGCGCGCCGCGATTCACTTCGACGACCTGCAGTGGGAACGCAGCTACAGCCGCGTCGGTGCCTACGGCCAGTCCAAGCTGGCCAATCTGCTTTTCACCTACGAGCTGCAGCGGCGGTTGGCCGACGCCGCCGCTCCCACCCTCGCCGTCGCCGCGCACCCCGGTGGCTCCAACACCGACCTGAGCCGCAACCTGCCCGGCATCGTCCAGCCCATCAAGGCGGTGCTGGCCCCACTGCTGTTTCAGGGTCCGCAAAGCGGCGCCTGGCCGACGCTGCGGGCCGCCACCGACCCCACAGTCGAGGGCGGTCAGTACTACGGCCCCGACGGATTGGGTGAGCAACGCGGCCGTCCCAAGCTGGTGCAGTCCAGCGCCCAATCCCACGACGCGGAGTTACAACGCCGGCTGTGGGACGTCTCCGAAGAACTCACCGGCGTCAAGTTCCCCGTCTGACATGCGATCCGTCACCGAACACCAGCGCGTCGTCGCCGAGCTGATCCAGCGCCGTCCCGCGGTCAGCGCCGACCTGGCCGACGCCCTGGCTCTGGTGCTGGCCGAAGACGTCACCGCGCCGCTGTCACTGCCGGTGTTCGACAACTCGGCAATGGACGGGTACGCGGTACGCGCCGAGGACACTGCCGCCGCAACCCCCGACAACCCGGTGGTACTGCCGGTCACCGAAGACATCCCGGCCGGGCGCACCGACCAGCTGCAGCTGCGGCCCGGAACCTCCCACCGCATCATGACCGGCGCCCCGGTACCGGCCGGCGCGACGGCCATCGTGCCAGTCGAGGCCACCGACGGCGGCGTGACGACGGTGCAGATCCGGCAGCATTCCGAGGCGGGGAAACATATCCGCCACGCCGGCGAAGACGTCACCTCCGGGGCCACGGTGCTGCGCACCGGCCAGCAGGTAACGCCGGCGGCACTGGGACTGGTGGCCGCGCTGGGTCTGGATGTTTTGCCGGTGGTTCCCCGGCAGCGGGTGCTGGTCATCTCGACCGGTTCCGAGCTCGTGTCGCCGGGCATCCCGCTGCAGCCCGGGCAGATCTACGAGTCGAACTCGACCATGCTGGCCGCCGCCGTCCGCGACGCCGGCGCGGACGTGGTTGCCACCCCGACCGCGGGCGACGACGTTGCGCAGTTCAGCGCCGTGCTGGACCGCTACGCGGGAGAGTCCGACCTGATCATCACCAGCGGCGGCGTCAGCGCCGGCGCCTATGAGGTGGTCAAGGACGCCTTCGGCCGCGACGGCGATCAAGGGGTCCAATTCGTGAAGGTCGCGATGCAACCGGGCATGCCGCAGGGGGTCGGGCGGGTGGCCGGCACGCCGATCGTCACCCTGCCTGGCAACCCGGTCAGCGCGCTGGTGTCCTTCGAGGTGTTCATCCGGCCCGCGCTGCGCGCCGCGATGGGCCTGCCAGATCCGCACCGGCCGCTACGCACCGCTGTGCTCACTGAGGCGGTGACCTCACCGCGGGGTAAGCGGCAGTTCCGGCGCGCGGTCCTGGACGCCGAGGCAAACCAGGTCACCAGTTACGGCCCGCCGGCATCGCACCATCTGCGTTGGCTGGCCTCGGCCAACGCGCTGCTGGACATCCCCGAGGATGTCGTCGACGTACCGGCCGGGTCCGAGGTTCGCGTGTGGGACCTGCGCTAGGACCGGTGAAATTCGTCGGCCGCGTCGAAGGCGGAGGTGCCGGCTATCGCGGCCGCGGCGATCAGGATCACCACCGGAATGCCGACCAGCGCCGCACTCAGCCCAACCCATTGGGCGAGGTGGCCGATCAGGGGCGGCGACAATAGATATCCCGCCCAGCCGGTTGCCGCGACGATCGCGATGGCCGATCCGCCGTTGCCGGCCGAGTAAGCGGCGCTGAACGCGGTCGGCACCAGCAGCGCCACACCGGCACCCAAGCTGGCCCACCCGATCACGCTCAGCACGGGATTGGCAGAGGCGAGCATGACGCTCATGCCCACGGCGGCGAGCACCGCCAACGCCGGCAGCAGCCGACGCGCCGGGATCCGCGAATGCAGCCGCAGGGCGCCGAACCGGACCACGACCATCGCCAGGGTGTAGGCCGCGTAGCTCACTCCGGCGACGCCCGGACCTGCACCGACGACATCGTGTACGTAGTTGGCCGACCAGTCGGCGGCCGCACCCTCACACAGGAACGAGCCGAATGCCACCGCGGCCAGGATCGCCACGGTGCCGTTCATCCAGCCGCGCCGAGGTTCGCCCGAGGCGGCGGTCGCGGCTTCGTCGGCGACGAAGGCCCGCGCCAGCGCCGCCCCGAGCAACAGCACCGCCACCCCGAGGACCGTCAACTGTTGCGCAAGGCCGATCCCGGCGCTGACGCAGGCCGCACCAATCGTCGCTCCCAGCAGCGCGCCCAGGCTCCACATCCCGTGAAACCGCGCCATGATCGGGCGGCGCTCGAGTCGCTCAACCGTGCCGGCCTGGGTGTTCATCGCGACATCCAGCCCGCCCTGGAACATCCCCCACAACGCAAGTGCGGCAAACAGCCAGCCGCCGGACGTCGCCAGCCCCACCGTCATCCCAGCGAAGGCGTAACCCGCAACCAGGATGGGCACCAATCGCTGACTCCCCCACCGGGGCAGCGCCCAGTGGCAGCACACCGTCGCCAGCACCGACCCCAGCGGCGCCCCGAACAACGCGGTGCCCAGCGCGGCGTCCGACAACCCCAAACTCGCCTTGACCTGCGGGATATGGGCGGCCCACGACGAAAACAGCACAGCATGGGCGATGAACACCGCCGTGACACCCAGCTTCGCGCGACGCAGCCGCGCCGCGGCCATAACCTTCGGCGGAATTGGAATCAGACTCCTCGGGCAAGCAAATCGGTTGTAAGCGTTCCCAGCAAGGGCCGGAACGAACCCCGGTCCACCAGCCTTCCGTAAGATGACCCGCGTGGCACGACGCCCTGGTTCTTCCGATGGTCCTGCACACTGGCTCGAGTTGGTGCGGTCCACCATTCCCCCGCTCCACCCGGCAGGTATACCTTTCGTCTCCGCCGGCCTGGCCGTGGCCGCCGTCGGATATCGCCGGACGTGGGTGCGCCGGGCGGGCCTGTTGGCGGCGGGCGCTTGCGCGGGGTTCTTCCGTCATCCCCCACGGGTCCCACCGAACCGGCCCGGCGCGGTCGTCGCGCCCGCCGACGGCACGGTCGCCTTGGTCGACTTCGCCGCCCCACCAGCCGAACTGAGCCTGGGCGATACCCCGCTGCCCAGGGTGAGCATTTTCCTGTCATTGCTCGATGTTCACGTCCAGCGGGCGCCGGTGAGCGGTGAGGTGCTCGCCGTCCAGCACCGCCCCGGCCAGTTCCTGTCCGCCGACCTGCCCGAGGCCAGCGAGGCCAACGAACGGACCAGCATGCGGCTGCGCACGGCCAGTGGCGCGGAGGTGGTCGTCGTCCAGATCGCCGGCCTGTTGGCTCGCCGCATCGTGTGCCAGGCCCACATCGGCGACAAGCTGTCCATCGGCGACACCTACGGGCTGATCCGGTTCGGCTCTCGACTGGACACCTACCTCCCGCCGGGCACCGAGCCCCTGGTCCGGGTGGGCCAGCACGCCGTCGGCGGCGAGACCGTCCTGGCCGAGTTGTCATGATCGAGAAGCCTCGAGGACGACGGACGGTCGACCTGCATCTGCTGCCGAGCGCGATGACCGTGCTGTCCATCTGCGCGGGTCTCACCTCGATCAAGTTCGCCCTGGACCACAAGCCGATCCCGGCCATGGCGCTGATCGCGGTGGCCGCCATCCTCGACGCGCTGGACGGGCGGGTGGCGCGCATCCTGGACGCCCAATCCCGGATGGGCGCCGAGATCGACTCGCTGGCCGACGCGGTGAACTTCGGCGTCACCCCGGCGCTGGTGGTGTACGTGACGCTGCTGTACGAATGGCCGATCGGCTGGGCGGTGGTGTTGCTGTACGCCGTGTGCGTGGTGCTGCGACTGGCCCGTTACAACGCTCAGCAGGACGACGGAACGCTGCCGCCGTTCGCCAAGGAGTACTTCGTGGGCATGCCAGCGCCGGCGGGCGCGGTGTCCATGATCGGCACGATCGCCCTCAAGCTGCAGTTCGGTGAAGGCTGGTGGACGTCGATTTGGTTCCTGGCGTTCTGGATCGCCGGGACGTCGCTGCTCATGGTCAGCGCGCTGCCGATGAAAAAGTTCCACACCCTGGCGGTGCCGCCGAACTGGGCGGCCCCGCTGCTGGCGGTCCTGGCGATCGCCGCGGCGGCCGCGGTGCTGCAGCCCTACATCCTGATCTGGGTGATCATCATTTCCTACGTCTGCCATATCCCGTTCGCGGTCCGCAGCAAGCGGTGGCTGGCCAAGCACCCCGAGGCGTGGGAGGACAACAACAAACAACGCCGCGCCGCCCGGCGCGCGACCCGACGGGCCCAGCCGCACCGACGGTCGATGGCGCGGCTCGGGCTGCGCAAGCCGGGCAGGCGACTTTGACCGGTTCCAACCAGCTCACGTTCGTCGCGCGGCTGAACACCTCGGCGGTCGACTCGCGCCGGGGCGTGGTTCGGCTGCATCCGAATGCCATTGCAGCGCTAGGGATCCGGGAATGGGACGCGGTGTCGCTGACCGGGTCGCGCACCACGGCGGCGGTCGCGGGCATGGCAGCGGGCACCATCCCGTTCGGCACCGTGTTGCTCGACGACGTCACCCTGTCCAACGCCGGCCTTCGGGAGGGCACCGAGGTCATCGTCAGTGCGGTTACCGTCTACGGCGCACGTACGGTGACGCTGCGCGGCTCGACAATGGCGATGCAATCCCTCTCGTCGGCCACGCTGCGGCTGGCATTGCTCGGCAAGGTGATGACCGTCGGTGACGCGGTGTCGCTGCTGCCGCGCGACCTGGGTCCGGGCACCTCCACCTCGGCCGCCACCCGCGCCTTGGCGTCGTCGGTCGGCATCAGCTGGACCTCGGAACTGTTGACCGTCACCGGGGTGGACCCGGACGGGCCGGTCAGCGTGCAGCCGAACACCTTGGTCACCTGGGGTGGCGCGGTCGACCGCAGGGCTGGCGACACGTCGCGCGAACGGGTCAGTGTCGCCAGCCCGGACATTGCGGTGGAAGAACTCAAGGGTGCTCAGCCGCAGGCCGCCAAATTAACCGAATGGCTCAAGCTTGCCCTCGACGAGCCCCATCTCCTCAAGACCCTCGGCGCCGGGACCAACCTGGGCGTACTGGTCTCGGGACCGCCGGGCGTCGGCAAAGTGACATTGGTGCGGGCGGTGTGTGCCGGCCGCAGGCTGGTCGAGCTGGACGGCCCGGAAGTCGGCGCACTGGCCGCCGACGATCGGCTGCAGTCCGTGGCGTCTGCGGTGACGGCCGTGCGCGACGGCGGCGGGGTGTTGCTGATCACCGACGTCGATGCGCTGCTGCCCGAGACTGCCGAGCCGGTGGCCGCCCTGATCCTGGCCGAGCTGCGCACCGCGGTGGCCACTGACGGCGTCGCACTGATCGCCACGAGTGCGCGGCCCGACCAGCTGGACTCGCGGCTGCGGTCGCCCGAGTTGTGCGACCGAGAGCTCAGTGTGCCACTGCCGGACGCCGGGACGCGCCGGGCGCTGTTGGAGGCGGTGCTCAAGCCGGTGCCGACCGGCGACCTCGACCTTGACGAAATCGCTTCTCGTACACCGGGTTTCGTTGTAGCGGATCTGGCCGCGTTGACCCGGGAGGCGGCGCTGCGGGCGGCGTCGCGGGCCAGCGCAGACGGCCAGCCGCCCAAGCTCAACCAGGAGGACCTGCTGGGGGCGCTCACCGTCATCCGGCCGTTGTCGCGGTCGGCGAGCGAGGAGGTCAGCGTCGGCAGCGTGACCCTCGCCGACGTCGGTGACATGGCCGACGCCAAGCAGGCGCTGACCGAGGCGGTGCTGTGGCCGTTGCAGCACCCGGACACGTTCTCCCGGTTGGGAGTCGACCCGCCACGGGGTGTGCTGCTCTACGGCCCGCCCGGCTGCGGGAAGACCTTCGTTGTTCGCGCCCTGGCCAGCACCGGCCAGCTGAGCGTGCACGCCGTGAAGGGTTCGGAGCTGATGGACAAATGGGTGGGCTCTTCGGAGAAAGCGGTTCGCGAATTGTTCAGACGGGCAAGGGATTCCGCCCCGTCGCTGGTTTTCCTCGACGAGGTGGACGCGCTGGCTCCGCGGCGTGGCCAGAGCTTCGATTCCGGCGTGACCGACCGGGTGGTGGCCGCGCTGCTGACCGAACTCGACGGCATCGACCCGTTGCGCGATGTGGTGGTGCTCGGTGCCACCAACCGTCCCGACCTGATCGACCCGGCGTTGCTGCGGCCCGGTCGGTTGGAACGCCGGGTGTTCGTCGAGCCACCTGACGCCGAGGCGCGACGCGAAATCCTGCGCACCGCAGGCAAATCCATTCCCCTGAGCGCCGATGTGGATTTGGACGCGGTGGCCGCCGGCCTGGATGGCTACAGCGCCGCCGACTGTGTGGCGTTGCTGCGCGAGGCGGCGCTGACGGCTATGCGGCGCTCTATCAATGCCGACGACGTCACCGCGGCCGACCTGGCCGCCGCCCGGGAAAAAGTCCGGCCCTCGTTGGACCCGCTGCAGGTGGAAGCGCTGCGCGCGTTCGCCGGGGAGAGCTGAAGACTCACTCGGAGCGGCTACTCGGACAACTGAAATTCGATCATCGCGGCAACCGAGTCCACCGCCTCGAGCAACGCCACCAGCCGGTCCGCGGGTGACGCCGCCGACAACACGGCGTACTTGTCGGCCGGACCCATAGGAACGCGAGTTGCCAACGCGTACAGCAATTTCCCAATGTCGTCGGTGGCTTCGTCCGGATAGTTGAGCAGCACATCGCGCTCCGGCAGCTCCACGTCGCGCACCGCTGCGATGCGTTCGAACAGCGTCAGCACCCGGTCTTCGATATCGCGGAACTGGGCGGCGGTCACCGGCGGCCCCGGTTCGTCCGGCCACGCCCGGACCCGCGCCCGCGGATAGGGGTCGTCGGGCAGCCATTCCACCACCTGGATGCGTTCGCCCATTCGGCAACTGAGCACATACCGCCCCGCACCGGCGTCCACGTACTCGTCGATCCGCGCCACCGCCGCGACATCGCAACGGGCATCGGCCCCGCCCACTTCCCGGCCGCGCGATATCAGCACCACCCCGAACCGGGGCTCCGGGCGGTCCAGGCAATCGCGGACCAGCGCGGTGTAGCGGGGCTCGAAGATCCGCAACGGCAGGTCCTCGCCGGGCAGCAGCACAGATTCCAGCGGGAACATCGCCATCTCGACCGGTTCGCGATCTATCACCATCTCACCCCCTAGCCACCATAACTAGTGAGCACCGCCCGGGCAGCAGCCGCGACGTCCTCCACCAGCCATTCGGGCGGCGGATCGTCGTGGGCGTGGCGACGCACGACCGCGTAGGGCAGGTCGGCGACCGCACGGTTCACCGCATCGACGGCGCGCGGATCGCTGCTGCCGTACAACTCTTGCGCCAATTCCCGCACCCGCTCGATCAGCGGCGCATTCATCACGGCCAGGGTCTCGCGGAACGACGGGTCGGGCCGGCCGTCGACCAGGTCGTCGGGCCGGATGGTCAACAGCAGTCGCGCGTCCGCCGGCTGCTCGCCGGCGAACTCTACTGCCGCGACAGCCATGGCCACCGCCACCTCCACGGCCGTATCGGCCGAAGCCGCCAGCGCGCGGGTCTGGAACCGCTCGAGAGCCCGTAGCCATGCCGCGATGACCACCCCGTCGCGGTTGCCGAACCGGTGGTAAAGCGTCCCGGCCGGTGCGCCACTGGCCTTGGCGATCGCCGCGACACTTGCGGCGCGGGGGCCGCCGGTAAGCACCAGCGCTCGCGTCGCGTCCAGGATCACATCGGTTTCATGCTTCCGCGGCGGGGCCATGATCTAGTACGATCCCTCTATATGGAACGATTACCCTATATCGATGAGCATGCTATCGCGATCCACGCCGCTGCGTCCGACGTCTGGTCCGCGTTGTTGCAGAAGATGTGCCGCGACCCGGCGGACCCCACGACGGTTCCCATCGGTTTCAAGCTGCACGAGGCAATCGAGCCGTGCCGGCTGGCGTTGCGGGGCCGGCACCCCTTCGCGGTCTACCGGCTCATCTTCGAAATCGAGCCCTATGGCAGCGACCTGGATGGCAGCCGGCTGCGGGCGGTCACCTTTGCCGCCTTCCCCGGACCGCACGGCAAGATCTACCGCGCCCTGGTCATCGGCAGCGGCGCACACCGCGTGGTCGTCCGTCGGATGCTCAGACAGATTGCCGCACTGACACATTCGCGGGAATCGGCGGTCCGCTAGATCTCCAACTCAGCAACCAACGCGTCCACCACCGAACGCAGGTCGCCGTCGTGTTCCTCGGCGACCCGGCGCTGCCGCTGATAGGACGCGCCGCGGCGCGGAATGTCGGCCACCGCGGCCAGTTCGTCGGAGCAGCGCAGCGATTTGGCGACGGGCTCCAGCCGGTTCAGCACGTCGTCGAGGTCTTCGGTGACCAACCGCTCGTTGCTGTCGGCGTCCAGGATGATCACCGCATCCAGCCCGTACCGGGCCGCTCGCCATTTGTTCTCCTGAACGTGCCAGGGCGGCATGGTGGGCAGCGATTCGTCGGCTTCCAGCCGGCGGTCCAAATCCACGATCAGGCAGTGCGTCAGTGCCACTAGCGCACCCAACTCGCGCAGGTTGGACACCCCATCGCAGATGCGCACCTCGAGCGTGCCGAGGTGCGGCGAAGGCCTTATGTCCCAACGCACTTCGTCGACGTGGTCGATGATGCCGGTCTTCTTCTGGTCGTAAACGAAGCCTTCGAACTCCGACCATTTCTGGAAGTGGAAGGGCAGTCCCGCGGTCGGCAACTGCTGGAACATCATCGATCGGTTGCTCGCGTACCCGGTGTCCTCGCCGCCCCACCAGGGCGAGGACGCCGACAGCGCCAACAGGTGCGGGTACTGGTTGAGCAGCGAGGACATGATGGGCATGACCTTGTTGGCTGACGAAATCCCCACGTGCACATGCACACCCCAGATCAACATCTGCCGGCCCCACCACTGGGTGCGCTTGATCAGCTCGGCGTAGCGGGGGGCATCGGTGAGCTTCTGGCTGGACCACTGGGCGAACGGATGGGTGCCCGCACAGAACAGCTCCATCCCGCGGTCCCGGACAATCCGGCGCGCGGGGCCCAGGGTGCGACCCAGGTCTTCCATCGCCTCCCCCGCGTTCTCACAGATGCCGCTGACCACCTCGACGGTGTTACGCAGCAATTCTTTGTGCACGCAAGGGTTTTCACCGATCTCGGCGATGACGGCGGTGGCCTCGTTGCTCAGGTCCCTGGTGTGGGCGTCGACGAGGGCGAACTCCCACTCCACGCCGACGGTCGGGCGCGGCGAACGAGCGAAATCGATGCGGTGGGCCGCCCTGGTGGCCGGCAGACCGCTCGGACCCTTATCCGGTCCCTTACCCAGTCCCGATGACACCACACGCCACCCGCTTGCCGGCGTCACCGGTGGTCATGGTCGTCTCGTCCGGCCCGGGCTGTCCGTTGATCTGGTAGCGATCCGGGATGTTCATGAAGTTGTCCGCGCCGGCGTGGATCATGATCGCGGTCTTGCTGCCGGACAACAGGTCCTCGGCGGTGAAGCCGTCCGTCGTCGTCACCAGCATCCCCTGCCCGTCCTTGCGGACCTGCAACGACGTCAGGTCGCCACTGGCGTGTTGACCGCTGGCCCCCGGGGCGGAGAAATGCCCACCGGCGGAGAGGAAGTCACCTGGCGCACCGCCGGTCGGCGCAACCGAATTCGGCTCGCACTTGCCGACCTTGTGGATGTGCACGCCGTGGAAACCCGGTGAGAGCACACCGGAGCCGGTCGTGGTGATCGTGACGGTGGCATAGCCGTTGGCGAACTCGAACTTCGCCGTCGCGATCTGCGCGCCATCGGGCCCCTTGAGCACCGAGAGCAACGTCTGCGCCGCAGCCCCGGCTTGCGGACTCGGCGTGGCTTCCTGGTGACCGGAGGTCGCCGGCGCCGGGGTTCCGGTCCAGACCGACGGCGTGGTGCCCGGTGTCGTCGACGCATGTTGAGGCGAGTTGCAGGCGCTTAGCAGTGCAACGGCAGACAGGGCGGAAACGGTGGCGGCTGCGACATTGAGACCGGCGAGCTTAGGCATAGCCGAGAGCCTAGCCTGGCGGCCAGGCGAACTCAGTCTCAACCCGTCACCAAAACGATGACACCCGGCGGCTGGTCGGAAAGTGCGGGGATGCGCTTTTCGACCGGTGCGCCCAGCTTCTGCCCCACCGCATCCGCGGTCGCCTTCTCGCCCTCGTCGTTGTAGTAGACGGTGGTAGCTGAGATGTCGGGTATCGCCAGGTTGGTCACTTCGGTCACCTTGAAGCCGGCGGCCTTGAGCTCGTCGGCGGTGCGTGCGGCGATGCCCTCGCGCGAGGAGATGTTGTACACCCGCACCTCGGCCTGATTCGCCGCCGGCTTTGCACTTGTCGACGTCGGCGCGCTGGTGGTGAGCGCCGTCGTGACCGCGGACGTGTCGTCGTCGGACTTCCCGGCCGAGTCCAGCGCCTGCCAGCCCAGCAGCAGGAAGATCACGCCCAGGAACAGCAGCACCATCACCATGGCCCGCAGGGGAAGACCCGAAGAATCAGGTACGCGCTCGTTCATCGAGCCAACTGTAGCCGGGACCCGTCAGGTGACCTCGAAGCCGAGGCGGCGCGCGGCCCTGGCCTTCTGTCGGCTGGCGCGCAACCGCCGCAACCGCTTAACCAGCATCGGGTCGGCCGCCAGCGCCTCGGGCCGATCAACCAGGGCGTTGAGCACCTGGTAGTAGCGGGTCGCCGACATCGAGAACAGCTCTTTGATGGCGTCTTCCTTGACCCCGGCGAACTTCCACCACTGACGTTCGAAGGCCAGGATGTCGTGCTCACGACGAGTCAGGCCATCGGTTATCTCCGAGTCGTCCCCCGCTCGATTTGCCCGCGCCATCGCGCTGTCCATATCGCTTCCCCTGGACCCTTCCGGCGAAAACTCGAATGACTTTGACCTACATAGGGGCAAATGTTTTGCGCGAATATTGAAACACGCCCGTTTGCATTGGACCGGAATGCAGCCCCGCGAGTCGGCTGACTTGTTCGGCCCGTCCGGTGCTCCGTGCCAGGCAGCGGACGTCGCGGGTGCGCGAGGTCACCTTGATCACACTTGCATGCCGGTCCGATCCGGCCTGCCCTTAAGCTAGCCGACCATGGCAGTCGTACCCATCCGCATCGTGGGAGATCCAGTCCTGCACACGCCCACGACGCCCGTCCCCGTGGGCGCCGACGGATCGTTGCCGGCGGATCTGCCCGAACTCATCAAGACCATGTACGACACGATGGACGCCGCCCACGGCGTCGGCCTGGCGGCAAACCAGATCGGGTACGGACTGCGGCTGTTCGTCTACGACTGCTCCGACGACCGCGGGCTGACCAACCGCCGTCGCGGCGTGGTGATCAACCCGGTGCTCGAGACCTCCGAGATCCCGGAGACCATGCCCAGCGCCGGGCATGACGACGACGAGGGCTGCCTGTCCGTTCCCGGCGAGTCCTTCCCTACCGGCCGCGCCGACTGGGCCCGGGTCACCGGGCTCGACGCGGACGGCAAACCGGTCAGCATCGAGGGCACCGGGTTGTTCGCCCGCATGCTCCAGCACGAGACGGGGCACCTCGACGGATTCCTTTACCTGGACCGCTTGATCGGCCGGCACGCTCGGGCCGCGAAGCGGGCGATCAAGTCGAATGGATGGGGCGTGCCCGGTTTGTCCTGGTTGCCGGGTGAGGGGCCCGACCCGTTCGGTCACTGATGATCTCCTGGCCGGCCCTCGGCACCCGGGTGACGCTCCGCTACCGGCGGCCCCCCGGCTCGGTCCCGCCGCTGTCCGATGCGGTCGGGCGCCTGCTGACCGTCGAGCCCACGGCGCGTGTGCAGACGAAGTCCGGTGCGATCGTCGAGGTGGCACCCGCCGATGTGGTGGCGCTGCGCGTCCTGACCGACGCGCCGGTACGCACCGCCCACATTCGGGCGCTCGAGCACGCTGCCGCGGCGGCCTGGCGCGGCACCGAACACACTTGGCTGGACGGCTGGCTGCTGCGCGCGCACGGTCCCGTCCTGGCCGCCAATTCAGCTGTCCCACTGGATGTCTCGGCCCGAATGGACACCGTCCCGGCGATTGCCGCCTGGTACACCAGCCGCGGACTGACCCCGCGGCTCGCCATCCCCGACCGCCTGCTGCCCAGCCCACCGGACCCGGCTTGCGAAGTCGTCGAACAGGTTCTGGTGCTCGACCTCGAAGCTGACCCCGCGCGCCGCGAACCCGTCCCGCAACCACGACCGGATGAGGGCCCGGTTCACGCCGCGGTATCCGACGCACCCGACGGCACTCGGTGGGTGGGCCTGTCCGCCACGCCCTCGGGCGACGCCGGACGGTGCGAGGAGCTGCTGGCCTGGGGTGCGAGTCGCGGCGCAACCCGGGCGCACGTGGCGGTGGCGGAGACCGACTCGACCACCGCCGCACAGTCTTTGGGCTTTCGGCTGCATCATCGCCGGCGGTACGTCCTGCCATCCGTGAGATAGGAGAACTCATGCCCGACGGCACGCTGCGGCTGGCCACGTGGAACGTCAACTCGATCCGTAGTCGCCTGGACCGCGTCCTCGACTGGCTGCAACGCGCCGAGGTGGACGTGCTGGCGATGCAGGAGACCAAATGCTCGGACACGCAGTTTCCGGCGCTGCCCTTCTTCGAACTCGGCTATGAGACCGCACACGTCGGGTTCAACCAGTGGAACGGCGTGGCGATCGCATCCCGCGTCGGCCTCGAGGACGTGCAGGTCGGATTCGACGGACAGCCCACCTGGAGCAGCAAGCCCGACGTGGCTGCCGCGGCGGAGGCCCGTGCCCTGGGTGCAACCTGCGCCGGCGTACGGGTGTGGAGCCTGTACGTCCCCAACGGCCGCACCCTCACCGATCCGCACTATGTGTACAAGCTGGAATGGCTTGCGGCGCTTCGGGATACCGCCGCGGGATGGCTACGTGACGATCCGACCGCCCCGATTGCACTGGTCGGCGACTGGAACATTGCGCCCACCGACGAGGACGTCTGGAGCACCGATTTCTACCGGGGCAGCACGCACGTGTCCGAGCCCGAGCGGCAGGCCTTCAACGCCATCGTCGAAGCGCAATTCGTGGACGTGGTAAGGCCTTTCACGCCCGGACCTGGCGTTTACACGTATTGGGACTACACCCAGTTGCGGTTCCCGAAAAGGCAAGGGATGCGTATCGATTTCATCCTCGGCTCGCCGTCGCTGGCGGCACGCGTCGCCGACGCGCAGATCGTCCGGGAGGAGCGCAAAGGCAAGGCGCCCAGCGATCACGCCCCGGTGCTCGTTGATCTTCGTGCCCCCTGAGGCCCCAGCAAGTTTGGGGCCTGCTGTGAATTCGGTTGCTGATTCTGGTGAACTGCGCGACAGGGGGGGTATACAGACAGGAGAGTCAAGCCAGGGAGTCATCATGGGTGTCGTCGACGGAGCGGTGCGCGGTGTGGGTCGAACGGTGAGTCGGGCGGCGACAGCCACCACGGCTGCGGCCGGCGCTGTCGGTGGCGCGGCGATCAACGGCATCGTCGGCGGCGTCAAAGGCGCCGCCGAAGGCATCCAGCAGGGACTCAGCACCGGTAGCAAGTCCACTCCCGCGGCGGCGCTGGCGCTCGGGGCGGTAGGTGCCGCGGGTCTGGTCGAGTGGCCGATCCTGTTGGCCGTCGGAGGCGGTGCGCTGTTGTTGCGCAAGTTGGGCCACGGACCCGAACAGCCCGCGCCGCCGACCCCGACGAAACTGACGGCGGTACCCACCGAGGAAGCGCCGGAGACTTCGACACCGCGCAAGGCCGCGGCCAAGAAGGCCCCCGCCAAGACGGCAGCCAAGAAGGCAGCCGGCCGGCGCGCAGGCACCGGCAACCTGCGTAGCACCAACTGATCACGGGCGATCAGCACTGTTGAGCAATGTGCCGGTGATCAGCCCGTTGCTCGGCTGCGCGCCGCGTCCTCCAACGCCCGGTGCGGCGCCCGATCGCTCGTCTCGACCTCGAGCACCCCGACGCGCCACATCAGCGCATAAAGCTCGGTCAAAGGCCCCCTCAGCAACGCGGCGAACGACGAAGCTAGCGGGTCAGCCAGATGATCTGTCGTCGTCATATTCCCGACGGTGACCGCTTCATCGGGCGCAACGGCAAACCCTTCGTTACTGAAAGGCAAATGATGGCGGAAAACAAAACTCGCCGAGAAACCTCCCAGCGCGACGCCGTGGACAAGATCCGGGAGGGCCACACCTTCGCGATCAACCTTCCGGTGGTGGGCAAGGTCGCCGTGCCTCGTCCCGAGCAACTGGCCTATTACGGCGGCTTGGCGGCGCTGGCTGCCTTCGAACTCATCGACTGGCCGGTCGCCCTGGTCATCGCCACCGGACACGTGCTGGCCAGCAATCACCGCAATCAACTCCTAGAGGAACTCGGCGAGGCGCTGGAAGACGCCGAGTAGAGCCGCCTGTCAGCGCTCCTGGTGGTTGCGCAGCGCGTCGGGCACGGTCGGATAGACCTGCAGGATCCGGTCCAGCTCCGTGACCTTGATGGGCTGCAGCACCGGGGGATGGTCGGCGACCAGTCGCACGGAAGTTCCGGCGGCGACGCCTTCCTCATGACAGTCCAGCAATGCGTTCAACCCGGCGCTGCCGAGCAGGTTCACCCGCTCCAGATCGACGATCACCAGGCGCGTTGGGTGGGTGGCGGCCAGTTCGAGCGCGCTCTTGAGCTGGGCAATCAGCTTGTCGACACTACTCGAATCTATATCCCCGTCGGCGAGCACGACGACCCCGTCCGCACGCGACTCCTGGGTGACCTTCAGCAGCTCCATCCGGTGTTACCCGCCTAAATGTGTCAGATTTCGGCCGGCGGCCAGGGCGCGGATACCCGATTCCGCCACCCCACCCTTTCTCAGTGCTGTGGAGAATAACCCGCTAATTAGGTGCCGGATTCGGCAGGGATGCGTTCGTGCACCGTCAACAACAGGTGGTCGAACTGTCCCTGCGCGACGGTCGACGGATTGGCCAGCGACGTGACCTCGTCTAGCAGTTGCTTGGCCAGCGCGCGCAGTTTCACGTTGGTTTCCTGCGAGCGCCACTGCAGCACCCGAAAGGCCTGCTCGGGGGTGACCCGGTACACGTACATCAGCACACCTTTGGCTTGCTCGATCGCCGCGCGGTTCTCGAAAAGGTCGGGCAACGCCTCGTCGAGCACCTCTTGGCGCGCCTCATCGAAGGTGTCAGTCAGATCGATGTAGTGGCCCGCTGTGCCCAGCACCGCACCCGCCTCGTCCAGCATGCGGTCGGCCACCACGATCGCGTCATGCACCTGACCACGGGTATCGATGAATCGGTGCCGGCTGGAGAACGGCTCCCCCGAACGCAGCGCGTAGTCCAGCAGGTCCTGCACGTGCGCGCGGTCTTCCGGATGTTTGTGCGACAGCAGCAGTTTGGTGGTGGGCTCGACCGAACCGGGCTCGTAGCCGTGCATGCGGGCCACCTCGTCCGACCATTCCCAGCGCTGGCCGACGAACCAGAACCGGAAGCTGCCTACATTGAGGTAGGGGCGGGCTCCGGCGGGTTGCACCCCGCCATCATTCCATTCGTCAGCGACCCCACATACCGGCAGCTCAACTCGGCCGCGGGCGTTCTCCCCTCGCATGCGCGGGTGGCGCTGCGCTAGCGTGGGGGACACCACCAAAAAATACGCGGGAGCGCATGCCCAGTGCGCTGAGAGGACGGCTGGGGCCGTCGACCGTACGAACCTGACCGGGTAATGCCGGCGTAGGGAGATAGAGATGACTGTGACCGTCAAACCGTCAGCACCGTCCGTGACCACCGGCCCGATCGCCGGCAGCCACAAGGTGTATCGAGACTTGGACGGCATGCGAGTGCCGTTTCGTCGGGTGGACCTGTCCACCGGCGACCACTTCGATCTGTACGACACCTCCGGGCCGTACACCGACCCGAACGCGGTGATCGATCTGGCGGCCGGGTTGCCGCCGCGACCGGGCGTGGTCCGCGACCGCGGCACTCAGCTGCAGCGCGCCCGCGCCGGTGAGATCACCGCCGAGATGGCGTTCATCGCCGCGCGCGAAGGCATGCCGGCCGAACTGGTCCGCGACGAGGTCGCCCGCGGGCGCGCCGTGATCCCGGCCAACCACAACCACCCCGAGAGCGAACCGATGGTCATCGGCAAGGCGTTCGCGGTCAAGGTGAACGCCAACATCGGCAACTCGGCCGTCACGTCGTCGATCGCCGAGGAGGTCGACAAGATGGTGTGGGCCACCCGCTGGGGCGCGGACACCATCATGGACCTGTCCACCGGCAAGAACATCCACGAAACCCGCGAGTGGATCTTGCGCAACTCCCCCGTGCCCGTGGGCACCGTGCCGATCTACCAGGCGCTGGAAAAGGTCAAGGGCGATCCCACCGAACTAACCTGGGAGCTCTACCGCGACACCGTGATCGAGCAGTGCGAACAGGGTGTGGACTACATGACCGTGCACGCCGGGGTGCTGCTCCGGTACGTGCCGCTGACGGCCAAACGGGTCACCGGCATCGTGTCCCGCGGCGGGTCCATCATGGCCGCCTGGTGCCTGGCCCACCACCGGGAATCGTTCCTGTACACCAACTTCGAGGAGCTCTGCGACATCCTCGCGCAGTACGACGTCACCTTCTCCCTCGGTGACGGCCTGCGCCCGGGTTCCATCGCCGACGCCAACGACGCCGCGCAGTTCGCCGAGCTGCGCACCCTGGGCGAACTGACCAAAATCGCCAAAGCCCATGGCGTGCAGGTGATGATCGAGGGCCCCGGCCACGTCCCGATGCACAAGATCGTGGAGAACGTGCGCCTGGAAGAGGAGCTATGTGAGGAGGCCCCCTTCTACACCCTGGGACCGCTGGCCACCGACATCGCACCGGCGTACGACCACATCACCTCGGCGATCGGCGCCGCGATCATCGCCCAGGCGGGCACCGCGATGCTGTGTTACGTCACCCCGAAAGAACACCTCGGCCTGCCCGACCGCAAGGACGTCAAGGACGGGGTCATCGCCTACAAGATCGCCGCGCACGCAGGCGATTTGGCCAAGGGGCACCCGCACGCACAGGAGCGCGACAACGCGCTGTCGCAGGCCCGTTTCGAGTTCCGGTGGAACGACCAGTTCGCGTTGTCCCTCGACCCCGACACCGCCCGGGAGTACCACGACGAGACGCTGCCGGCCGAGCCCGCCAAGACCGCGCACTTCTGCTCGATGTGCGGGCCGAAGTTCTGCTCGATGCGTATCACGCAAGATGTCCGTGACTACGCCGCCAAGCACGGGCTGGAGACCGAAGAGGACGTCGAGGCCATGCTCGCCAGGGGCATGTCCGAAAAGTCACGCGAGTTCGCCGAACACGGCAACCGGGTGTATCTCCCGCTCGCGTGAGCTTCCTGCCGTTACCGCAGCCGGCAGCGACGCCGCTGCGGGTGCTAACCATTGCCGGATCCGACTCCGGAGGCGGTGCCGGCATTCAGGCCGACATGCGCACCATCAGCCTGCTGGGCGTGCACGCATGCGTGGCCGTCACCGCGGTCACGGTGCAGAACACGCTGGGCGTCAAGAGCTTTCACGAAGTGCCCGACGACGTGGTGGCCGGTCAGATCGAGGCGGTGGTCACCGATATCGGTATCCAGGCCGCCAAGACCGGGATGCTGGCATCGTCGGCCATCATCGGCGCGGTGGCGCGGACCTGGCGGCAGCTGGAACTGACCGTGCCGCTGGTCGTCGACCCGGTGTGCGCGTCCATGCACGGCGATCCCCTGTTGGCCGGCTCCGCGCTGGATTCGCTTCGGAAGCAACTGTTTCCGTTGGCCACCCTGGTGACCCCGAACCTGGACGAGGTGCGCCTGCTGGTGGACATCGACGTCGTCGACCCCGAATCTCAGCGCGCGGCGGCCAAGGCCTTGCACGCCCTGGGGCCGGCCTGGGCGCTGGTCAAGGGCGGCCACCTGCGATCGTCGGACCGCAGTTGCGACCTGCTCTATGACGGCGCCGACTTCTACGAGTTCGACACGCCGCGACTGCCCACCGGGGACGACCATGGCGGCGGGGACACCCTGGCGTCCGCGGTGGCTTGCGCACTCGCCCACGGATATTCCGTGCCGGACGCGGTGGCATTCGGAAAGCGTTGGGTGACCGAATGTCTGCGCGCCGCCTACCCCCTGGGCGGAGGGCATGGACCCGTCTCCGCGTTGTTCCGGCTCGGTTCGTGAACCTCGAGCAGATCGCCGGAATCGCGCACCGGCCGGAAGGCACTCCGCACGGCGTCGCGGTGTTGACCCACGGCGCCGGCGGCAATCGGGATTCCCCACTGTTGCAACGGGTTTGCGACGAGTGGGCCAGAGTCGGCTGGCTGGCCGTACGGTACAACCTGCCGTACCGACGCCGCCGGCCGAAAGGCCCGCCGTCGGGTTCGGCCGCCACCGACCGGGACGGCATCGTCGAGGCGATCCAGTTGTGCCGCGACCTCGCCGACGGACCGTTGGTGGCCGGCGGACACTCCTACGGCGGGCGGCAGGCGTCCATGGTGGTTGCCGAAAACCGCGCACCGGTCGACGCGTTGACGCTGTTCTCCTACCCGGTCCATCCGCCCGGCAAGCCGGAGCGCGCCCGCACCGAACACCTGCCGGAGATCACCACCCCCACGGTGTTCACCCACGGCACCTCGGACCCGTTCGCCACCATCGCCGAGCTGCGTGACGCGGCCGCGCTGATCCCGGCGCGCACCGAAATCGTCGAGATCACCGGCGCCCGCCACGACCTCGGCTCCAAGAACCTCGACGTCGCCCAGCTGGCGGTCGCGGCGGCCCTTCGCCTGCTGGTCTGAAGCCCGCCGCTTTCGATAATTTGCCCACGCTTCTGTAGAATCCCCATTAACATATGGACGCAGGGAGGGTCCGATTGGTGGGCGGGTCAGATGTTGCAGACAATTCGCCGGGTGCTGAGCTATCAGCTCACAGCGGGTCGGCTGTTAGCCATCGGAATCGTCATCGGCGTGCCCTACCTGCTGGTCGGAACGGTTTGGTCGAATACACACACCGAGCACCTACGCGAATTGCACGGCGCCGACCTGGCGGTTTCTTATTTGGGATCGATCGTGTCCTGGCCGGTCCTGCTGTTTTCGAACGTCTGCATGACCTAGCGCGCAACCCGAAACATTGACCGAGCAACGATTAACATCGCCTGGGAGAAGATGTGAGCCACCGTCAGATATACCTCGGGATTGCCGGCGTGGCAATGGCGTTGATCGGGCTGGGAGCGCTGTGGTTCCCCGTCTACCTCGATCAGTTCGACATCTACGGCATGAAGGTCAACTGCGGTAATGGGATCGGCGCCATGGCGGTTCAGACGCAGGTCGAGGGCGAAACCGCGGCCCGGTGCGGCACCGCTTTGCTGGTCAGGCGGTTGTGGTCGATTCCCACCGTTGCGATGGGGTGGCTTCTGGTCACCGTGTTCGTGGTGATGTGGGTGCGCGACGAACACCGCGAGGACGAGGCCGTTGAGCCGACCCATTACGTGCCCCATCCCGAGATCGCTGGACCCACCACCGGGTGGTGGACCGGGCGGCGTTCCTAGTTAGGCCGCCGCGGCCGAAAGCGCGTGGTACTGCACGGCAACAACCGGGGCGGGTGCCCCGGAATAGGTGTCGTCCGGCTTGGAATTGGCGCCGATGATCACGAAGAAGATGAACAGGACCAGGGCCAGTGCGGTGCCGAGCCCGCCGATGATGATCCCGGCGATCGCCATCCCGCGCCCACTCTGGCCGGTATTGCGGATCTGGTTGAGCGCGATGATCCCGAAGATCACCCCCAGGAACGAGCCGATGATGCAGATCAGGAAACCGACCAGCGCCGTCACCAGGGACGCGATCGCCATCCCGTTCGTGCCGACGCTCTGCTGCGGGTAACCCGGCGACGGATAGCCATATCCATATCCAGGCGGTTGCGGGGGCGGATAGCCATAGCCGCCGCCCTGCGGCGGCTGATAACCACCGCCCGGCGGCGGGTAGTCACCCGGTGGCGGTGGGTAGTAGGGCGGTTCGGTCACAGGAGCCTCCTTATCCCGGGTAGCGCGAGTAGCAACCTTCCATCTCCCCGCCCACGCCGGCGCGGAACGCCGCGATTCGGGTGAAACCGGCGGGCACGCTGGCGCCGTCGGCGTCACTGGCGACGAGGTGGTTGGTGAGCAAGCCGGCCACGGCCTCGTCGAGGTCGCCGGCCGTCAATACCAGCGAATTACCCGAAGGGAGCTCGATGTTCTCGGCCATCTTCTTGTGCGCGACGCCGGTGAGGCAGGCGGTGCGCAGCGCGGTCCAGGGACTTTGCATTGGCAGCTTGCGCTCGTGTTGCACCGCCAGTGCGTATCTCGACATCACGATCGACAGCGCGGTGTCGTCACCCTGGGGCAAGCTGTGCTCCTTCTCGCCGGCGACCTTGCCCATGGTCGCCAGCGCGGGCAGATCTACCGCGATGGTGTTGGTGGCCGGGCAGTAGGAGGCAGGCGGGCTGGGCTTGGCATCCGAGCAACCGCCCTCCTTCAAGGACAGGGTCGGCGGTTTCTTCGGCGAGAAGATCTTGCCCATCAGCTCCATCAGAGTGTTCAGGGTGTCCTCGGTGATCTTTACCTCGCCCGTCTCCGTGCTGCCGCTGGTGTCCACCCGCAACGCGGTCGGCAGGTCGCCACGGCGCTGCTCGACCTCGGCCTTGTTGATCGCGGCACACGCCTGCGTTCCGGTGACGAAGCCCATCTGGAAGGCGCTGACGCGATCCAGCGCCGACCCGTGTTCATCGTCGTTCTGCGAGTCGGCGTCCATCACCGGGTCGCGGGTGGTGATGATCCCGGCGAGTACGTGGTCGAGCCCGTCGGCGGTGCTCAGTGTGAAGCGTGACGACTTGCCCGAGGCCACGTTGTACAGATACACCCCGGCAAAGCAGTCGGCCTGCTGCTCGCGGACGATCGTGGGGTCCCGCCGGGTGACCAGTTTGGCCATCGTCTGCAGGGCGTGCCCGAATTCGTGTGCGAGCACGCCGTTCACGGACATATCCCCGAAGTACTGCTGGGCGACCGCCATGAATACCCCACGGTCCCAAGCGATCATGTTGCATCGGGACGTGAAGAACGCGTTGACCAACTGATAGGTCTCGTTGTAACAGACGATCGGACTGTTCGGGTCATTGGAGTCATACGAAACCAATTTGTCGACAGGTTTGAACGAGCCCTTCAACGGGGCTGTGTAGTTGGCTTTCCAGAACTCCTCGATGTCGTTGATGGAGTACAACGACAACTTGTCGATCGGCCCGTTGTTGGTGTTGAGCACCGTGCCGGTGGGCGCCGGTCCGTTCGGCTTGGTACCGCTGGGCCCGCTGGTGGCCGGCAAACCACCGACCCGGAACGGATCGTTGAGGATCGACACCGCGCGTCCGGGCACCATGGTGGTGCAACCCACGACCATCAGCACCACCCCGAGGCAGGCCGATCCAGCCCGCAACCAGGCGATCAATGTGTGCGAGCGCAACTTCATCCACCAACCCCGTCCCGACCGGCCTGCACGCAAGGATCCCTTAGTCTAGACACCTCAAGGCGTAGCGCTAGGAAACTCGCGTCCGATGCCGCTTGTCGTGGGGCGTGACGCCGTTTACCCCGCCGATCGACTCCGCATAGGTGCCCACCGCGAACGCGACCCCGGCGCCCATCACGCCTAGCGCCTCGCGGTTGACCGCCTCCACCGTGTCTCGCGGGCTGCGGTAGCCAGGATCGAAGGCGGCGCCCGCCTGACCGCCCCAAAGACGCGCCTGGACAGTCGTTTTGGTCTGCGATGCGCCGGTATTCATGCCCCCGACCGGCACGCCGGCAACCAGGAATGGATGGTAATCGGTGTTGGTGTTCAACGGCATGTCGGCCGGCCGCTTGCCGGCCAGGTTCAGATAACCCGCCAGCGTGCGCTCGATACCGGCCGAACCTTCCGGCACATCTGCCGACGCCACGCCCGGGCCCGCCGGACCGGACTGATCGCCGTCGTCGGTGAAAAAGCCCGGGTTCGGGGATCCGAGCATGTCGAAATTCAGATAGAGGGCGATGTCGTTCAGCTTCGCGTTGTCGAGGCCGAACACGTAGTCCATCGAGCCGTTGAGTCCGTTCTCCGCGGCGCCCCAGAACGCGAACCGCACTGCGTTGGCCACCGGCGGCAACGGGCCCAGCTGCAGCGCCGTTTCCAGCACGGCGGCCACCCCGGATCCGGCGTTGTTGATACCGGGACTGTCCACCGGGCTGTCCAGGTGCGAGCCGACCATCACCACCTCGTCCGATGCGCCGGTCTTGGTCTGCGCCAATACATTGCGGGAGATGACCTTGACGTTCTCGGCGTCCAGCACCAGCCGCACCGTCGCGGTGCTGCGTCCCAGCGCGGCCGCCCCGGCGGCTCCGACCACCGCGACCGGCAGGGTGAGCTGGTTGTAGTAACCGGGATTGAACAGGGTGGGCGGCGCCCCCTGACCGGTGGGCTGGCTGGTCACGATAACCGCCGCCGCGCCCTTGGCCACCGCGCTGTTCTGCTTGTCGACCACCGAGCAACGGCTGTCGTCGACCACCGCGATGGCGCCCTTGGGCAACGCGGCCGGGTAGTCGGCCGCCGCACAGCCGGCCGGCTGGCTCGGCCGCACCACCTGCCCGGCCAGACCGCCCGGCGGCGTCCGGACCAGCAACGAGGCCTGGTCAACGGGAAAGCTACGGCCGGCGACGGTCAGGGTCGGCTTTCCCTCCGACACCGTGTGCAGCCGCTGGAATTGCGGTGTGGAGACTTCAAACCCCTTGTCGCGTAATGCTTTCGCGATGTAATCCACGCTCGCGTCATAGCCGGACGTGCCGGCGGCCCGGCTGCCGCGGTGGGCGTTGGCAATGTCCTGCAGGGCGCGCAGGTGCACGAACATCCCCTCCGCGGTCACCTTGGCGGCCAGGGATCGCGCCGGATCGGGCGCCACGCCCGGCGACGGATGCGACGAACGCGATGCCGAGCATGCCGCGAGCACCACGAGCGTCAGCAAAAGGACGGCGAGCCGACGCGTCATGGCTTGGCGAGCACGTGGCGCGTGCGGTCTCCAATGATCGGAACACCGTTTCGGCCGCTGAGATCCTGCGCATAAAGGGCCACGGCGTAGGCGACTCCACCACCCTGGATGCCCAGCGAGGTGCGGTCGATGTGCTCGAGGTTGTCACCCTTCTGGTGATAGTTGGGGTCGAACGGCTCGTTGGCCGCCCCGCCCCACAGCTTGGCCTGCTCGTCGGACTTCTTGCCCTCGGCGCCGGAGAACAAACCGCCCGACGGAATCCCGGCCAGGGTGAACCCGTCGTAGTCGGACCGACCATCGAAGGAAGTGTCTTGCGCGGTCTTCCCGGCCTCCTTCAGGTAGGCGACCAGAGTGCGTTCGATCCCGGCCGAGCCTTCCGGCACCACCGGCTGGCCACGTTCGTCCATCGGCAGCGACTGGTCGCCGTCGTAGGTGAAGTAGCCCGGATTCGGCGAAGCGAGCATGTCGAAATTCAGGTACAGCGCGATGTTCTTCAGACCGTCCAGGTTCAGCGACTCGACATAATTGCGCGAACCGATCAGGCCGAGTTCCTCGGCGCCCCAGAAGCCGAACCGCACCGCATTGTGTACCTGGGGCGAATTTCCAAGCTGCACAGCCGTTTCCAGAACAGCAGCCACGCCCGAGCCGTTGTCGTTGATGCCGGGCCCCTCCGGCACGCTGTCCAGGTGCGCACCGGCCATCACCACGTCCGACGTGGACCCCGTCTTGGTCTGGGCAATCACATTGCGAGCTTTGAAATCCTGGGTGTGCGCATCGAGTTTGACGGTGACGGGACCGGACTTGGCACGCAGCTGGAATCCGACGGACTTGGTGACGCTGAGTACCGGGATCTTGACATCGGTGTTTGCTCCAAGCGTGCCACCCATTGCCTGCTCGTCGACGTTGTCGATGACGATCAGCGCCGCCGCTCCGCGCTGCGCGGCGGCATCCTCCTTCTGCGCGAACTGGCACGAGCCCCGATCGACCACCACTACCGCACCCTGCACGGGCAGCCTGTCGTAGTCCGACGGTGTGCAGCCCGGACTCTCGTCGGTGGGAGCGAACAACAGCGGCCCGGTCACGCCCTCGGCCGGCGTGCCCCGGCTGTACTCCAGCGCGCGCGCCTCGGCGGTCAGGTCACCCGCCGACACCGACCCCTTCTCGGAGTGGAACACCCGGGCCGAGAACTCCGGGGTCTGCACGTCAAAACCGTGCTTGCGCAACGTTTCCACCACGTAGTCGACGCTGGCTTCATAGCCGGGGGTGCCCACGGCTCGGGTGCCGTTGTTGGCGTTGGCGATGTCCTGAAGTTTGGACAAGTGCGCCATCATCGCGTCGGTGGTGACCTTGTTGCGCAGCGTGGTGGCGAACTCGGTGGCGGATTGATTGCTGCCGCCGGACTGCTGGCTGGTGCCGCGTCCGCAGCCGGTCATCATGAGGGCGGCGATCAATACCGCAGCAAGCACCGCCGGCATCGCCTTCGATTTGTGCACCATTGCGCCCAGACTAGACCAGATGGGCCTCGAGATCGTCGCCACGCGCGAAAGCCGCATCCGCACAGGCGAATGCGGCTTTCGCATCGTTAGACGAACAGCGCGTTGAACGGCGCGAACGGCAGGTTGCGCACCACAAACCAGGCCACCACCAGCGACAGCGTCACCACCGACGCCCAGCGACTGTGTTCCCAACTGCCGATTCGCCGGCCCACCACCCGCCCGTACGTCCAGGCCAGGTAGGCCCACAGCAGCAGAACCAGCGCCGCCAGGCCGAGCGCGTTAAACCTGGCGGCCGCCAACACATTGCCGTGCAACAAGCTGTAGATCATGCGCAGGCTGCCACACCCCGGGCAATCGATGCCCAACAACGCTTTGGTGGGGCAAACCGGCAGTGGGCCGTGCGGGGTTGTCGGGTCACCCAGCCAAATGCCGACGCACGCTGCTGATGCGGCTGCGGCCACTATCAGTGGCGCACCCAGTTTCGCGGGCGTCGACCCTTGGCGGGTCACCATGGGATCAGCCCAGATTCAGGTAATCGAACGCGACCATCGCCGTGTTCACATCGGTGTTCATCGCACCCACCGCAATCAAGATGCCGTAGATGACGGCGACGACGATGCCGGCGATCACCGAGTACTTGACGAACTTCTTCGCACTGTCCGCGGCGGCCTGGGCCTCGGCGTACTGTCCCTGCGCCCACAGACCACTGACCTGGGTGGACTTGACGATCGCCACGACTCCGAGCGGAAGGCAGCAGAACAGCGTCGCCAGGATCGACCAGACCAAGTAGTTGTCCGGCTGCTGCCCCGCCGGCGGCTGCTGCGGCGGGTAACCGGGCGGTGGTGGTTGTGTCATGGATTCTCCTGATCGAAGAAGTTAGCTGGCGTGAAACGAGGCTTACCATACCGGAGACCCGACCCAACAGCACTACCAATCTGAAATTGGTGCGGGCGGCTTATCCCGTTTCGCCCCGCGGCCCACCGGCACGGGTGGACCACCATGTTGTTTCACTAAGAAACTGTTGCCCTGCAACGGATTTGACATCTGGGACCTAGGCCAGCGGATATTCTGCGATGCAGGCTAGTAACCAGGCACCTGTTCTCTGGTGCTCCCGCGAAATACACTGCGGAGATGTCTCACCGCAGAACTGTGTTGCGCGCTTCGGCCGCGGCGCTGATGGGCGGCTTGGTCTACACCGGTACGGCCACCGCGAACGCCGACCCCAATGACACCCTGGCCGCGGCATTGTCCAAGGGCTACTCGCTGAGCAACTGCACCGTCAAGGATCCGCCCCCGGGCGTGGCGGCCGCCATCAACTGCGGGCAGAACGCCGACCCGGCCGGCCCGGTCAAGGCGACCTATTTGCTGTACAACAACTCCAACGATCTCAACGCCGGATTCAGCGTCAGCATCAAGGACGAAGCCCTCACCGCGTGCGGGGACAGCGGCCAGTCACCGACCACTTGGCACCAGGGCAACGGCGGCACCGCTGGGCAGGTGGCCTGCGGCACCTACCAGGATGCCGCCGAAATCATCTGGACCACCGATGCCAAGAACGTGCTGAGTTACATCCGGGCATCCAACACCGACGTGCCGGCGCTTTATCAGTGGTGGAAAACCAACGGCTGAACAATCGGTCCGGCCGATAGGGCTCCAATAGTGTCACGAAAGACCGCTGAAGAATTCTTTGCGAAAAATATTGCGTGGTACAAAGATGGCCCTACGATTTCTATGAGCAAAGTAAGTCTTGCTTTCCGATCCGCGCCGTCAATCACAAGGAGCTACCAATGAGTCACCTCTCGCACGCGCTGCGTGGTATCACCACCGCCGCGCTCCTCAGTAGTTTCGCCTGCGTCGGCGCCGCCACCGCGTCCGCCGACCCAAGCGACGCGCTCACTTCAACACTCTCGAAGGGTTACAGCTCCAGCAATTGTTCCTCGCAACCGGTTTCGGAGGTGCAGTCGGCATTTCCCACCGTCCAGGCGGTGCTGCAGTGCGGGCAGAACTCGGACAGCACCGGGCCCGCATCGGCCAAGTACTTCCAATTTCCCAACAGCGCAGACCTGGCCAGCGCATTCACCAAGTTGATCGGCAGCGACGAGCTGACCAACTGCGGGGACGCCAAGTCGCCGACCACCTGGCACCAGGGCAGTTCGACCGAGTCGGCCGGGCAGGTCGCCTGCGGCACCGACAGCGGTAAAGCCGAAGTCATCTGGACGACCGACGCCAAAAACGTGCTGGCCTTCGTTCGCGCAGCCGACGGCAACACCGGCGCGCTCTACCAGTGGTGGCGCACCAACGGCTGAGCCCTACAACTCCGCCAGGATCAAGTCGGCGACCGCGCGCATTCCTGCCCCGTTGGGGTGCAGCGGAGCCGGCCGGAACGGTAGCGGCACACCGGGTTTGGTGGTCCACGGCCGCTCAGACCAGGCATGATGATCGCGGCTGGCCGCCGCGGCGCGCACGACCTCGCAGTCGGTCGCCGCGGCGGCCTCTGCCGTTAATCGCTCCAGCGTCGCGGCCACTCGCCGACCCAACTCGGCGTGCTCGGGACCCAGCGGCGGCGACGGCTGACCCGTGGGCGGCAGGATGGTCAGGTAGTCGACGAACAGCACCCGGGCCTGCGGTGCACCCCGCCGGACCGCGCGACCCACCTCGCAGAGCGAGCCGTAAACCTCGGTCAGGGCACGGTCGCGCGCGACATCGTCGAGCAGTTCACCGGTGAGTCCGCCCAGTAGGCGCCGCACCAACCCCGGCAATGACGCAGTCATCAACAGCGGAACGTAACCCACGTCGTTGCCGCCGATCGTGACGGTGACCAGCGTCTCCGATCCGTTCAGCGCGGTGATCTGGGGTGGCGTGCCGTGCTGACGCTCGCGAAGGACGTGGGCGGTGGTGGCACCGGAATAGGTGACATCGGTCAGGTCCAGACCGGCGCGCTCGGCGACCAGATGCGGGTAGTTGCGGGCCGATCTGCCCGCCCGCCACGGTGCGCCCGTCGCCCGCGGCCGAATGCCGGGGCCCGCCGCCATCGAACTGCCCAGCGCGACATAGCGTCCCATCACCGGGAGGGGCTGGACGCCTGCGCCCAGAAGCGTTTCGGGATCCGCCCGGCCCGCCGGGCCAGGTATCCGGCGGTGACCGCGGCCGCCATCGCGGCAGCCATCGCGGGCGGGTCGGCCGCGCGGGTGACCGCGGTGGCCAACAGCACGGCGTCGCAACCTAATTCCATGGCCAGCGCGGCATCGCTGGCCGTGCCGATGCCGGCATCCAGCACCACTGGAACTTCGGCGCGGGCCACGATCATCTCGATGTTGTGCGGGTTGGTGATTCCCAGGCCGGTGCCGATCGGCGCACCCAGCGGCATCACCGCGGCGCAACCGGCGTCCTCCAGCCTGCGCGCCAGCGCCGGGTCGTCGTTGGTGTAAGGCAGCACCACGAACCCGTCGTCTACCAATTGTTCGGCCGCCTTGACCAATTCAACGGCGTCGGGTAGCAGGGTGCGTTCGTCGGCGATGACTTCGAGCTTGACCCAATTGGTGCTCAACGCTTCACGCGCCAGCTGCGCCGTCAACACCGCCTCGGCGGCGCTGCGGCAACCGGCCGTGTTGGGCAGCGGCGTGATGCCAAGCTTGTTCAGCAGGTCGAGCAACCCGGTGCCGCCCTCGGCGTCGACGCGGCGGATAGCCACGGTGGTCAGCTCGGTACCCGAGGCGACCAGCGCCTCCTCCAGCACCGCCAGGTTGGTCGCTCCCCCGGTGCCCATGATGAGCCGCGAGGCGAAACTACGGTCGGCGATAGTAAGTTTCGAATCAGCCACCCTGCACCGCCGTCACTACCTCGAGTTGTGCCCCATCGGAAAGCGTTGTGGCCCAACCGGATCGCGGTAGCACCGTGGCGTCCAGCGCCACCGCGATGCCGCGATTCGGGAAACCCATCGACTGCAGCAGCGCCGCGACGGTGGTCTGCTCGTCCACCTCGACCCGCTGCTCGTTCACCACCACGATCACGAGTGCGCTCCCACCGGAATCAGTTCGGACACAATCTGCTCGGCGGTCCAGGGGGCCAGCAGGAACCCCGATCGGCCGTGGCCGGTGGCCACCAACGTCCGCTCGTCCAACCGCTGCACGATCGGCAGATTGTCCGGGGTCATCGGACGCAGCCCGGCGGCGCACTCGGCCAGTTCGTACTCGCCCAGCGCCGGCAACACCGCGCACGCGTCGTCGAGCAGGTCGCGTATCCCCGACACCACCGGCGCGGTGTCGCGGCCGTGTTCGTACTGGGTGGCGCCCACCACCACGCCGTCCACACGCGGCACCAGATACACCTGCCGCCCGTGCACCCGGGCCCGAACCACCCGTTGCGGCAACGGCATGCAGCCCTTTCGCCAGCGCAACCGCAGCACCTCGCCCTTCACCGCGCGGACGGGCAGCCCCGGCCACAATGCCGGTGCATCGATCCCGTTGGCAATCACCACGGTGTCGCCTTGCGCGGCTGCGGTGTCCCGCACCGGGCCCGCCGACCGCACGCCGAGTCGCTCGCACTCGCGGCTCAACCCCGCCAGGACGGCGCGATTGTCCACCGCCAGCTCGGTCGGTGCCCGGAATCCGTGCCGAATACCTTGCGCCAGAAGAGGTTCCACGTCACGGGCGGCCGACTCCCACTCCACCGGATGTCCCTGGCCGGACAACCAGTCCGCCACGGTCCGCAGCTCGGCGACGTCGGCCCGGTCGACCCCGACCACCAACGACTCGTGTGCGGTCACCGCCTGGGAGCCCAGCCCGTCGAGAAAGCCGCCCTCCCGCCACAGCCGCAGGGATTCCAGGCCCAGCCGCAACAGCCGCTCTTCGCCGGGCCAGCCCTCGCTGTGCGGGGCCAGCATTCCCCCGGCGACCCAGGAGGCGCCCTGGTCGTCGCAACGGTGCAAGGTCACCGACAAGCCAGCCTGCGCGGCCCGGCGGGCCACCGACAGCCCGATGACGCCGCCGCCTATGACGGCCAACGAGTTGGTCATCGTTCGCTCCCTTCGCCGGCATGATCCGGATCAGGTGTGACGGTCAGGACAGGTCCTCGACAGAGGGTGTGCCCACTCTCAGCCCCGCTGGTCCCGGGACTCCCGTGTGTTCAACGTGTGTTCCTCGGGGTCCACGCTAGCGCGCTAACGTCGCGGTGTGCAGCCTCCCCTCGCCCGCCTCTCCGCAGCACGGTTGTATCTGTGCACCGATGCCCGCCGGGAACGGGGCGATCTGGCCGAGTTCGCCGACGCCGCGCTCGCCGGGGGGGTCGACATCATCCAGCTGCGCGACAAGGGTTCGCCCGGTGAGCGGCGGTTCGGTCCGCTGGAGGCGCGCGACGAGCTGGCAGCCTGCGAGATCCTGGCCGACGCCGCCCGCAGGCACGGCGCCCTGTTCGCGGTGAACGACCGCGCCGACATCGCGCGGGTGGCCGGCGCCGACATCCTGCACCTGGGCCAGAACGACCTGCCGCTGCCCGCCGCGCGGGACATCGTCGGCCCCGACACGGTGCTGGGCCTGTCCAGTCACGACCCACAGCAGGCCGCGCGGGCGGCCGCCGCGGCCGACTACTTCTGTGTCGGACCGTGCTGGCCCACCCCGACCAAGCCGGGCCGCGCGGCGCCCGGGCTGGGCCTGGTGCGTGCCACCGCGGGATTTGGCACCGGCAAGCCCTGGTTCGCGATCGGGGGCATCGATGCCTCCCGTCTGTCGCAGGTGCTCGAAGCCGGAGCCCGTCGCGTCGTGGTGGTGCGCGCCATCACCGCCGCCCAGGACCCTCAGGCCGCGGCGCGACAGCTCAGTTCGGCGCTTGCAGCAGTGCGCTGATGTTCTGGCTGAGCTGGGACGGCGCCTGTTCCGCGGCACCCGGCATGCACCAGTAGAACTGCTCGCCGTGTTCGAGGGTCCGGGGCACGTCGTCGTGCTGGGCTACGGTGACCGCCGTGGTGCGCAGCCGCTCCCAGCTGGCCGCGAATCCGGGATGCAACGGCAGGCCGGCGACCTCGTCCTCACCGACCCAGCGCAGTTCCGCGCTTTCCCCGTTGGGCACGGTGTCCAGCATCTCGTCGGCATCGGCGACGACAGTCGTGTAGCTCCACCGGGTGCCGCCCATACCCGCGATCTCCGCGGTCACCAGCGTCGCCCGGACGGTGACCCGCCGCGCATCCAGCCCCGCCTCTTCGTGGGCTTCGCGCACCGCGGTCTGCTCGGGAGTCTCATGGCTGTCCCGTGCACCGCCGGGCAACCCCCAGGTTCCGCCCTGGTGGCTCCACACCGCCCGATGCTGCAGCAACACCGCCGGGGTGCCGTCCGGTCGGGGGGCCCGCAACAACAGCCCGGCCGCGCCGAATCTGCCCCAGTAATGTGCGCCGCGCTCGGAGATCACCCATCCGTCACCGTCGCCCCGCACGGATTCAGGATATGCAGCCCGGCGGAGGTCGGCGTGGCGAACCCGCGCGGGCAATTGGCTCCGCCTCCCCCATCCGTCGGCACTTGCTCTTAGAATTTGCTTATACGGGTTCGTAAAATGGCCGAAAGATGAGGGCTGAGCAAACGTGACGGTTGAGCTGGCGCACCCGTCGACCGAGCCACTGGGATCGCGCTCGCCCGCCGAACCGGCTCATCCGCGCTGGTGGTTCATTTCCACGACGCCCGGCCGGATCCTGACCATCGGAATCGTGCTGGCCGCGTTGGGCGTCTCCAGCGCCTTCGCCACCTCGACCACAATCAACCACCGACAGCAAGTGTTGACCACGGTGCTCGAGCACACCGAGCCGTTGTCGTTCGCGGCCGGACAGCTTTACACGACGCTGTCGGTCGCCGATGCCGCCGCGGCCACCGCGTTCATCGCCCAGGCCGAACCGCGGGCGGTCCGGCTCCGCTACGAGCAGGCCATCACCGACGCCTCGGTGGCGGTGACCCGGGCCTCCAGTGGGTTGACCGACGAATCGCTGGTGCAGCTGCTCGGCCAGATCAACGCCGAACTGGCCGTCTATACCGGGCTGGTGGAGATAGCCCGCACCAATAACCGGGCGGGCAATCCGGTCGGTTCGTCGTACCTGTCGGAGGCCTCGGGCCTGATGCAGAACACGATCCTGCCCAACGCGCAACGGCTGTATCAGGCGACGTCGGCGCGGGTGGACAGCGAAACCACCGCATCCACCCAGATACCGGCCCCGGTAATCCTCGTCGTGACCACGACCGTGGTGTTCGGTGCCTTCTGCCATCGATGGCTGGCCCGGCGTACCCGGCGTCGCATCAACCCCGGCCTGGTGGTCGGCGGTCTCGGTATCCTCATCATGGTGGTGTGGGTGGGGACAGCGCTGACGATCTCGACGACGGCCAGCCGTAGTGCGAAGGACACCGCGGCCGAGTCGTTGAAGACCGTCACGAACCTGGCCATCACGGCGCAGCAGGCGCGGGCGGACGAGACGCTGTCGTTGATCCGGCGTGGCGACGAAGAGGTGCGCAAGCAGGCCTTTTATCAGCGCATCGACGCCATGCACCGTCAGCTGGACGCCTACATGGCGCGCGATGACGCGGTCGACAAGCCCGACCTGCAGGGTGCCGGCCAGCTGCTGATCCGCTGGCAGCAGGCCAACGACCGGATCAATGCCTTCATCTCGGTGGGCAACTACCGCGCGGCCACCCAGGTGGCGCTCGGCAAGGGCGAGGACGACTCCACCCCGGCGTTCGACAAGCTCGACGAAGCGCTGACCAAGACCATCGAGCAAAGTCGCAACCATTTGCGAAACGACGTGCTGAACGCCAAACGTGGATTGGCCGGGGCGCAGGTCGGCGCCGTGGTACTCAGCCTCGGTGCCGCCATTGCGGTCGCCCTGGGCCTGTGGCCCCGGCTGAAAGAGTACCGGTGATGAAGCGGCTGCCCCGACTCCGGCGGGCGGCCGGGCTGCTCGGCGTCGCGGCCCTGCTGGCCGGTTGCGGCCACTCCGAACCGCTCAAGGCCGAGGTGACCCCCACGCTGCCGCAGCCGACCCCGGTCGGCATGGAAGTCCTGCCGATCGAGGCGCCGCTGCCGGCGAACAACACCGGCCAGGATTGCAACCCCACCGCGAGCCTGCGACCGTTCCCGAACAAGGCCGACGCCGACGCCGCGGTCGCCAACATCCGCAGCCGTGGCCGGCTGATCGTCGGCCTGGACATCGGCAGCAACCTGTTCAGCTTCCGCGACCCCATCACCGGTGAGATCACCGGCTTCGACGTCGACATCGCCGGCGAGGTGGCCCGGGACATCTTCGGCGGCCCCAACCACGTCGAGTACCGCATCCTGTCGGCCGACGAACGCATCACGGCACTGCAGCGATCGCAGGTCGACGTCGTGGTCAAGACCATGACCATCACCTGCGAACGCCGCAAGCTGGTGAACTTCTCCACCGTCTACCTCGACGCCAACCAGCGCATCCTGGCCCCGCGCGACTCGAGCATCGCCAAGGTGGCCGACTTGTCCGGCAAACGCGTGTGCGTCGCGCGCGGCACCACCTCGCTGCAACGGATCCGCGAGATCGCACCGCCGGCGATCATCGTCTCGGTGGTGAACTGGGCGGACTGCCTGGTGGCGATGCAGCAGCGCCAGATCGACGCGGTGAGCACCGACGACTCGATCCTGGCCGGCCTGGTGGAGGAAGATCCGTACCTGCACATCGTCGGTCCGAACATGGCCACCCAGCCGTACGGCATCGGGATCAACCTGGACAACACCGGACTGGTCCGGTTCGTCAACGGCACCCTGGAACGCATCCGCACCGACGGAACCTGGAACACCTTGTACCGCAAGTGGTTGACGGTGCTCGGGCCCGCGCCGCTACCGCCGCAGCCGAGGTACCTGGACTGATGGCCAAACCCTCCAAAGCGGATCAGCAGGACGAACTGACCCCGACCGAACAGGACGAGTCGGCCGGCGGCCAGGCTGCCGACGCGCAGACCGGCGCGACCGCGACGACGGGGAGCCGGCCGCAGGCCACGCAGGCGCTGTTCCGACCGGATTTCGACGACGATGACGACGACGACTTCTCCATCTCACTGGGCAACCTCGACACCCAGCCGCAGGACCGGATGCCGGGGGCGACGAGAGCGCTTCCGGCCGTGCGGCGCCTGGGCGGTGGCCTGGTAGAGATTCCGCGGGTTCCGGACATCGACCCGCTCAAGGCTCTGATGACCAATCCGGTTGTGCCGGAATCGAAGAGGTTCTGCTGGAACTGCGGCCGGCCGGTCGGCCGGTCCGGCTCGGAGGGCAAAGGTTCTAAAGAGGGCTGGTGCCCGTATTGCGGCAGTCCGTATTCCTTTGTGCCCCAGCTCAGTCCGGGTGACGTGATCGCCGGCCAGTACGAGGTCAAGGGCTGCATCGCCCACGGCGGCCTGGGCTGGGTGTATCTCGCGGTGGACCACAACGTCAACGACCGTCCGGTCGTGCTCAAAGGGCTGGTGCACTCCGGCGACGCGGAGGCGCAGGCCATCGCGATGGCCGAGCGGCAGTTCCTGGCCGAGGTCGTACACCCCTCGATCGTGCAGATCTTCAACTTCGTCGAACACAACGACAAGCACGGCGACCCGGTCGGGTACATCGTCATGGAGTACATCGGCGGGCAGTCGCTCAAGCGCGGCAAGGGCGAAAAGCTGCGGGTCGCCGAAGCGATCGCATACATCCTCGAAATCCTGCCCGCGCTGAGCTATCTGCATTCCATCGGCCTGGTCTACAACGACCTGAAGCCGGAGAACATCATGCTCACCGAGGAGCAGCTGAAGCTCATCGACCTGGGTGCGGTGTCGCGGATCAACTCGTTCGGCTACCTGTACGGAACCCCCGGCTACCAGGCGCCGGAAATCGTGCGCACCGGCCCGACGGTCGCCACCGACATCTACACCGTGGGACGCACGCTGGCGGCGTTGACGCTGGATCTGCGGACCCGCAACGGCCGCTATGTCGACGGGTTGCCCGACGGCGACCCGGTGCTGACCAAATACGACTCGTTCGGCCGGTTGCTGCGCCGCGCCATCGACCCCGATCCGCGTCGGCGTTTCAGCAGCGCGGAGGAGATGTCCGCGCAGTTGATGGGTGTGCTGCGCGAGGTGGTCGCCCAGGACACCGGTATCTCGCGCCCCGGCCTGTCCACGGTCTTCAGTCCCAGCCGTTCCACCTTCGGGGTGGACCTGCTGGTCGCCCACACCGACGTATACCTGGACGGCCAGGTGCATTCGGAGAAGCTGACCGCGAAGGAGATCGTGACCGCACTATCGGTGCCGCTGGTGGATCCGGCCGACGTGGCCGCACCGGTGCTGCAGGCGACGGTGCTCTCCCAGCCGGTGCAGACGCTGGATTCGTTGCGGGCGGCGCGGCACGGGTCGTTGGACGCCGAAGGCCTCGACCTGTCGGAGTCCGTCGAGCTGCCACTGATGGAGGTGCGTGCGCTGCTCGACCTGGGCGACGTCAGCAAGGCCGCCCGTAAGCTCGATGACCTCGCCGAGCGTGTTGGCTGGCAGTGGCGGTTGATCTGGTACAAGGCCGTCGCCGAGCTGCTCACCGGCGACTACGACTCTGCCATCAAGCATTTCACCGAGGTGCTCAACACCTTCCCCGGCGAGCTGGCGCCGAAGCTGGCCTTGGCCGCCACCGCCGAGCTGGCCGGAAGAACCGACGAGCAGAACTTCTACCAGACGGTGTGGAACACCAACGACGGAGTGATCTCGGCGGCCTTCGGGTTGGCCAGAGCCCGTTCCGCGCAAGGCGATCGCGAGGGGGCGGTTCAGACCCTGGACGAAGTACCGCCCACCTCAAGGCATTTCACCACTGCCCGGCTGACCAGCGCGGTGACCCTGCTGTCCGGCCGGTCGCAGAGCGAGATCACCGAGGAGCAGATCCGCGACGCCGCCCGGCGGGTGGAGGCGCTGCCACCGACCGAGCCTCGGGTGTTGCAGATCCGCGCCCTGGTGCTGGGCGGGGCGATGGACTGGCTGCAGGACAACCAAAATAAGGCCAGCACCAACCACATTCTGGGTTTCCCGTTCACCGACCACGGCCTACGGCTCGGTGTCGAGGCGTCGCTGCGCAAGCTGGCTCGGGTTGCGCCGACCCAGCGGCACCGCTACACGCTGGTGGACATGGCCAACCAGGTGCGGCCCACCAGCACGTTCTAGGTCAGGGTGCGGGCGGAGCGTCCGCCGGAATCGCCCCGTTGCAGCCGCCGGGTGGCGGCGGACCAGGCATCGGCTCGTCACCGCCGACACAGTCGTAATAGAACTGCGGTCCGACCATCCAGGTCTTCATCCACTGGTGCCAAAACGACCCGTCGGGATATTTCTCGCCGTCACACACGGCCAATTGGCCCCACCCCCAACGGCCGCCCGGGCACCAGCCCTTCGTCATGTCGGGCTGGTGCGGGTCGGGCGGATCTGCGACGGCAATCGCGGGAGAAAACAGCAACGCCGCTGCACAACCCAATATTGCAGCGCCTTGGCGACCAGGCTTGAACTTCATTTCGACTCCTTTGAAACGTCGAACAATACAGCCGATTCAGGTGGGCAATGCAACTCGCTGATATCAAAAGCGGACATTAGCAGCGGTGAATTATCGGCGTCACGAATAGCGCCTTCCCTCAGCAAAAACATAGGTTCAACGGCGACAGTGGGACACTATGGCCGGGCAGTCCCCGCGGTGGATCATGACGGCCCGCGTGCTGCGCCGGACCGGGTTCGGGGCCACCGGGCCCGAGATCGACGCGGTGGCCGGGCAGTACTGGCCCAGTTACGTCGACACCGTGCTCGACGCGGATCCCGATGCGGACCGCGGTGCCGTCGCGACACCGATGCCGACGCTCACGCCGCCGCAACCGCCGGGCAGGGGCGCCACACCCGCGGCCCGCACCCAGTACCGGCGGCAACTCGCAGAACAGAACGATCAATTGGTCCGATGGTGGCTGGCCCGCATGGTCGCCGTGGAGGTGCCCACGCATGAGAAGCTGACCCTGTTGTGGCACAACCACTTTGCCACCTCAGCTCAGAAGGTTCGGGTGGCGGCGTACATGGCTGCGCAGAACCAGAAGCTGCGCACCCTGGCCCTGGGCGACTTTCGCACGCTTGCCTTCAGCATGCTGACTGACGCCGCGATGCTGCGCTGGCTGGACGGACAACTGAACACCGCGAAAGCCCCCAACGAGAACCTGGCCCGCGAATTCATGGAGCTGTTCGCGCTGGGCCACAACAACGGCTACTCCGAGGACGATGTGCGCGCGGGCGCGCGGGCGCTGACCGGCTGGACTATCGGCGACGGCCAGCCGGTTCTGGTGCCGCGGCGCTACGACCCAATGCCAAAGACGCTCTTCGGCAACACCGGTGATTTCGATGCGGACGGTTTCTGCGATGCCGTTCTGGCACAGCCGCAGTCGGCGGCCTACGTTGCCGGGCGGCTGTGGCAACAACTGGCCTCGGACGAGCCGGCGTCGCCCTCGGCGCTGGACCGCATCGTCGCCGCCTACGGCGTGCGGCGCGACCTCAAGGCCCTGACGCGCGCCATCCTGGTCGACGACGAATTCACCGCCGCCCGAGCGACCGTCGTCAACGCCCCGGTCGAATGGCTGGTCGGTGTGGTCCGGACACTCAAGGTCTCCGTTGATGCCCACGCCAAGTTGCTCGACGCGACGCTCAAGGCGCTGGGACAGCGGCTGTTTTTCCCTACCGACGTCAACGGCTGGCCCCGCGGCCAGGTTTGGCTGTCCACCGCGTCGGCGCGCACCCGGCTGCGCGCCGCGATCGCGCTGGCGCGAGACGCCGACCTGTCCCTGGTGGACGGCGCGTCCGCCGGCGAACGCATCGACGCGGTCGGCTACCTGATCGGCGTGGGCGCCTGGACCGATCGGACCATCGAGGCGCTGCAACCGCTGATCCGCAGACCGGCGCAATTGGTTGCCGCCGCGGTCAACACACCGGAGTACCTGACCTCATGAATCGCCGCAGGTTTCTCACCGCCGGCGCGGGTGTCGGTGCGATCGGGTTGCTATCCGGCACCGTCGCCGTCGGTTGGGACGATCTATTGCACGCAGCCCACGAGCGACCGCTGACCGACAACGTCGGCATCCTGGTGATCGTCACTCTGTACGGCGGCAACGACGGTATCAACACGGTGATTCCCTACGCGGACAACGCCTATCACGACGCCCGCCCGGAATTGGCCTATGACCCCGAACACGTCCTGCGGCTCGACGCACAGCTCGCGCTGAATCCCGCGCTGTCCGGCCTTGCTCAACTCTGGCAGCAACGGCAACTGGCAATCGTGCGGGGCGTGGGCTATCCCAAACCCGATCACAGCCACTTCCGCTCCATGGACATCTGGCAGACCGCATCACCGGCCGAACCGGTACCGACCGGCTGGATCGGGCGGTGGCTGGATGCCACCGGGGACGACCCGCTGCGGGCGGTGCACATCGGCAGCGTGTTACCCCTGGTAGCGGTCGGCGAAAAGCACACGGCGGCAGCGCTGTCGACGAACACACTGCCGGCCGGACGGGCCGGCCGGACGGACATGTTCCAATCGACGATCCAGGCCCTGGGGATCGACGACCCCACCGACACACCCGCGATGGCCGCCGTGCGCCGGTCCTATCGTGCCGCGCGAACCACCGAGGCGGCCTTCGGGCCGATCACCGCACAACAGGACGAAAACAACGCCCTGGCAAGCCGCTTGAGCATGGTTGCCGCCGCGATCCTCGCCCGCGTGCCGACCCGGGTGTACCTGGTGCACCTCGGCGGTTTCGACACCCACGCGCAGGAGCGCGGGACCCAGCAGCGGCTACTGCGGACCTTCGACGAAGCGGTCAGCGGCTTCCTGCAGAAGATGACCCCCGATCCCTGTGGCCGCAACGTCGTAGTGCTGGGTTACTCCGAGTTTGGGCGGCGGGTGGCGGCCAACGCATCGCAGGGCACCGATCACGGCACCGCCGGGCCGGTCTTCGTCGCCGGCGCTCGAGTCAGGGGCGGGTTCTACGGCCAGGAGCCGAGCCTCACCGACCTCGATCACGGAGACCTGAAGTACACCACCGATTTCCGCGATGTCTACCACGACCTGCTGGTCCACACGCTGACCACCGACCCCACGCCGTCGGTGGGACCCGGTCGGTCCGGGATCGGGTTTCTATAGGACGCTGACGCAGTCGCGGGCGATGGCCAGTTCCTCGTCGGTCGGGACCACCAGGATCGCAATCGGCGAATCGTCGGTGGAGATGCGCCGCGTCCCGGAGCCCGTGGCGTTGCGTTCCTCGTCCAACTCGATACCCAGTTCCAACAGGCCCGCCAGCGCATCCCGCCGCACCGTCGCGGCGTGCTCGCCGATCCCCGCGGTGAAGCTCACCACATCGGTGTGACCCAACACCGCAAGGTAGGCACCGATGTATTTGCGCAGTCGGTGGATGAACACGTCATATGCGAGTTTGGCTGCGGCGTCGCCCGATTCGATCATCGACCGCAGCCGGCGAAAGTCCCGCTCGCCCGCCAGGCCCTGCACCCCGGACTTCTTGTTCAGCATCGATTCGATCTCGTCGACGTCCATCTTCGCGGTGCGCCACAGATAGCTGTAGACACCGGGGTCGATGTCGCCGCTGCGGGTGCCCATGACCAGACCTTCCAAGGGCGTCAAACCCATTGATGTCTCGACCGGCCGGCCACCGACGATCGCGGACGCCGATGCCCCGTTGCCCAGGTGCAGCACAATCTGATTCACACTCTCCAGCGGCACACCCAGGAATTGGGCGGCCTGCTGGCTGACGTACTCGTGCGAGGTGCCGTGGAAGCCGTACCGTCGAATGTCCCACTTCTCGGCCAACTCCCGCTCGATGGCATAGGTCGCCGCCGCCGGGGGCAGGTGATGGAAGAACGCCGTATCGAACACCGCTATGTGCGGGACGTCGGGCAGCAGTTTGCGGGCCACCTCGATGCCCTGCAGTGCGGGCGGGTTGTGCAGCGGCGCCAGTGCGGACAGCTTCTGCAGCTCGGCGATCACCTCGTCATCGATCCGGGTCGGCCGATGAAACCTCTTGCCTCCGTGCACCACCCGGTGTCCGACGGCGACCAGCCCACAGTGCTTCAGATCGATCCCGTCGTCGGCCAGCAGATCGAAGGCGCGACGCAACGCGGCATCGTGGTCGGCGACATCCGACGATGGCTCCCCGATCTGTTCGACGCTGCCGCTGAACCGCGACGCTCCGGAGTCGGGGTCCACGAGCTGGAATTTCAGCGACGACGAGCCGGAGTTGATCACCAGCACCAGCCGGTCAGCCATGGACGTCCTGCGCCTGAATCGCCGTGATCGCAACGGTATTGACGATGTCTTCGACCAGCGCACCGCGGGACAGATCATTGACCGGCTTGCGTAACCCCTGCAGTACCGGGCCCACCGCTATCGCGCCGGCCGACCGCTGCACCGCCTTGTAGGTGTTGTTGCCGGTATTGAGGTCCGGGAAGATCAGCACGGTGGCGCGCCCGGCCACCGGCGAATCCTTCATCTTGGTCGCAGCGACCGACGGGTCCACCGCCGCGTCGTATTGAATAGGCCCTTCCACCAGCAGGTCCGGCTGCCGGGACCGCACGAGTTCGGTTGCCTCCCGGACCTTTTCAACATCCTCACCGGAACCCGAGGTACCGGTGGAGTAGGACAGCATGGCCACCCGCGGCTCGATGCCGAACTGCGCGGCCGTGCGCGCCGAGGAGATCGCGATGTCGGCGAGCTGCTCGGGTGACGGGTTCGGCACGATCGCGCAGTCACCGTAGGCCAGCACCCGGTCGGGCAGACACATCAGGAAGATGCTGGACACCGTCGAGACGTCTTGAACCGTACGGATGATCTCCAGCGCCGGCCGTACGGTGTGCGCGGTGGTGTGCACGGCACCGGACACCATGCCGTCGACAAGCCCGTTGTACACCAGCATGGTGCCGAAGTAGGTTGCGTCGTGGATGATTTCGCGTGCGTGCTCCAGTGTGACGCCCTTCGCCTTGCGAAGTTCGGCGTATTGTTCGGCGAACTGCTCATGTAGGTCACTGGTGCGCGGGTCGATCACCGTCGCGTCGTCCAGGCAGACGCCGAGTTCGGCTGCGCGCAACCGCACCTGGGCTTCGTCGCCCAGGATCGTCAGGTCGGCGACGGAGCGTTGCAGTAACCGGCCCGCCGACTTGAGGATCCGATCGTCCTCGCCCTCGGGCAGCACGATGCGCTGGCGGTCCGCTCGGGCCCGTTCCTGCAGCTGGTGGGTGAACATCTGCGGTGTGGTGACCGTCGGAATCGGAATGGTGAGTTGTTCGAGCAGGTCGGTGATGTCGACATGGCGGCCCATCAACTCCAGCGCAGTGTCGATTTTGCGCTGCGAGCTTGCGGTCAGCCGACCGCGAGCCGAGGCTGCCGCGCTGGCCGTGTCGTATGTCCCCAGGTCGGTGGCGATGATCGGCAGGCGCAGCCGCAACCCTTCGACCAGGGCCGCGATGGACGGATGCAGCTCGAAGCCGCCATTGAGGACGATGCATGACAACGACGGAAACCCTTGAGCCGCATGGGCGCTGGCCACCGCGAGCACCACGTCCGAGCGGTCACCGGGAGTGATTACCGCCATCCCGTCGCGCAGCCGTTCCAGCACGTGGTCGGCGGTCATCCCCGCGACCAGCACACCCATCACCTCGCGCTGGGCCAGCGGTGCGTCACCGCGCACCGGCGTCCCGTTCACCGCCTCGGTCAATTCGGCCACCGTCGGCGCGGCCAGCAGCGGCTCCTCGGGCAACACGTAACCGCGTGGCGTGAACTCTTCCAATGCTTCGGCGACCGATGCCAGTTCGGCCGGGTCACAACGGTTGGCCACCACGGCCGCGGCGTGCGCGCGTTGCGCGGACAGCTCGGCCAGACATACGTCGACGACGGCGGCGATCTCGTCGGGGGTGCGGTCCTTGGCGCGAACGGTCAGCAGCACCGGCGCGCCCAGATTCACCGCGATCCGGGCGTTGACCGACAATTCGGCCGGGGTGCCCACGTCGGAGTAGTCGCTGCCGACGATCACCACGGCGTCACACTCCTGTGCCAGCGCGTGGTACCGGTCGACGATCGTGGCGATCGCGCCATCTCGGTCATCGTGCAATTGCTGATAGGTGACGCCCGCGCACTGCTCGTAGGGCAGAGCCGCGGTGGAGTGCTCCAGCAGCATCTCGAGAATGTAGTCCGGGTCCGGGCCGGGCCGGGTAATCGGCCGGAACACACCGACTTTGGCGACGGTGGCGGCCAGCCGGTGCAGCAGCCCCAGCGCAATGGTCGACTTGCCGGTCTCGGGTTCGGGTGCAGCGATATAGATGCTGGCCGGGACGGCCTGGCCATCAGCCAAGTTTGCGCAACCTCGGCGCGAGATCCTTTTCGAACAGCTCCAGGAAGCGGCGCTGGTCGTGTCCGGGCGCGTGGAAGACCAGGTGATTCAGGCCCCACGTCACGTACTGACCGACCTTCTCCACGGCTTCGTCGGGGTCGGATGCCACGATCCAGCGTTTCGCGATCTGCTCGATCGGTAGCGCGTCGGCGGCCTTTTCCATTTCGATAGGGTCGTCGATGCTGTGCTTCTGCTCGGCCGAGAGCGACAGCGGCGCCCAGAATCGGGTGTTCTCCAGAGCCAGGTCCGGGTCCGTGTCGTAGGAGATCTTGATCTCGATCATCTTGTCGATCTCGTCGATGTTGCGGTCGTTGATCGCCGCGCCCTCCTTGACCGCCGGGATCAGCTTCTCGGTGTAGAGCTCTTCGCCCTTGCCGGAGGTGCAGATGAAACCGTCGCCGGCGCGGCCCGCGTACTTGGCCACCGCAGGGCCACCGGCGGCGATGTACACGGGTACGCCACCCTCGGGCACGTCGTAGATCGAGGCGCCCTTGGTCCGGTAGTACTCGCCGTCGAAGTCGACGCGGTCACCGCGCCACAACTCGCGCATCAGTCGGACCGACTCACGCAGCCGAGCGAAGCGCTCCCTGAATTCCGGCCAGTCGCCCTCGTATCCGGTGGCGATCTCGTTCAGCGCCTCGCCGGTGCCCACACCGAGGAAGATGCGGTTCGGGTAGAGGCACGACATGGTCGCGAAGGCCTGCGCGATCACGGCGGGGTTGTACCGGAACGTGGGTGTGAGCACCGAGGTGCCCAGCTGCAGCCGCTCGGTGCGTTCGCCGACGGCGGTCATCCAGGCCAGGGAGAACGGCGCGTGTCCGCCCTTGTGCCGCCACGGCTGGAAGTGGTCGCTGACGGTGGCGCTGTCCATGCCGTGCGCTTCGGCAAGAACGGCCAGTTCGACGAGCTCACGGGGTGCGAATTGCTCAGCGGACGCTTTGTATCCGAGTTTCAGTTCAGCCACCAGTCTTTTCTACTCCTACCCATTTGGTCGCGACCCGCTGCGCCCGGCTTCGCCGCGCTTGCGGTCACTCCTACCCAATCGCTCCTACACTCTCGGTCATGGCGGGGAAGACGCAGCTGGTTCAAATCACCGATACCGTCCACCTCGCGCACGGTCCTGCCGTCAATTGGGTGCTCGTCACCGACGACACCGGTGTGATGCTGATCGACGCCGGCTATCCCGGTGACCGCGAGGAGGTGTTGAACTCGCTGCGCAAGCTGGGCTTCGGTCCCGCCGACCTGCGCGCCATCGTGCTCACGCACGCCCATATCGACCACTTCGGCACCGCGATCTGGTTCGCCCGCGAGCACGGCACCCCGGTGTACTGCCACGCCGAGGAGGTGGGCCACGCCAAGCGCGAGTACCTGGAACAGGTGTCGGTGGCCGATCTGGCGCTGCGTCTTTGGCGGCCCCGCTGGGCGGTGTGGACCGCGCACGTGGTGCGCAGCGGCGGCCTGGTCCGCGACGGCATTCCGACCGCACAGCCGTTGACGCCCGACATCGCGGCGAGCCTGCCCGGCCATCCAAAACCCGTTTTCAGCCCCGGGCACACCCACGGGCATTGCTCCTACCTGGTCGACGGCGTGCTGGCCAGCGGCGACGCGCTGGTCACCGGGCATCCGCTGATCCGCCACGACGGGCCGCAACTGCTGCCGGCGATCTTCAGTCACAGCCAGCAGGACTGCATCCGCACGCTTTCGGCGCTGGCGCTGCTGGACACCGAGATCCTGGCGCCGGGTCATGGCCCCCTGTGGCGCGGGCCCATCCGGGAAGCGACCGAGGCGGCCCTGAAGAAGGCCCGTTAGCCCGCCAAGTTCTCGCGCAGCGTCGCGCCCGGGTACTCGGTGCGGTACGCGCCTCGCTCCTGCAGGATCGGCACCACCCGGTCGACGAACTCGTCGAGGCCGTGCGGCGTCAGGTGCGGCACCAGAATGAACCCGTCGCAGGCGTCGGCCTGGATATAGCGGTCGATCTCATCGGCGATGTGGGTGGCGGTGCCGACGAACTGTTGCCGAGCGGTGATCGCGATGACCAACTCGCGGATGGACAACCCCGCCGCCGCGGCGCGTTCTCGGAAACGCCGGGCCACCGCGACCGGGTCACCGTGGCGGACGCGGCCCTGGGTGATGTCGCTGTCGACGACCGGATCGAAATCGGGCAGCGGGCCGTCGGGATCGAAATCGGTGAGCTCGCGGCCCCACACCTGTTCGAGCATCGTGATCGCGGTCGCGCCGCTGACCTGCTGATAGCGAATGTGGCGCGCCTTGTCCCGAGCCTCGTCGTCGGTGTCCCCCAGCACGAACGTCGCCGCCGGAAAAACCTTGACCTGCTCGGGATCTCGGCCGGCGGCCCGCACGCGGCCCTTGACGTCGGCGTAGTACCGCCGACCGTCCTCCAACGACCCGTGCAGCGTGAACAACGCGTCGGCATACCGAGCGCCGAACGCGCGGCCCTCGTCGGAGTCGCCGGCTTGCAGCAAGACCGGATGTCCCTGGGGCCCGGCCGGTAGCGTCGCGAAGCCACAAACGTCGAACTGCTCGCCGCGGTGTTCGACGCTGCGGATGCCGTCCGGATTGACATAGACCCGGGCGCTGGTGTCGGCCACGACGGCGTCGGGTGCCCAGCTGTCCCAGAATTTCCGGGCGACGGTGACGAATTCCTCGGCCCGCCGGTAGCGGTCGGCATGGTGCAGGAAGCCGCCGCGCCGGAAGTTCGCGCCGGTGAACGCGTCCGACGAGGTCACGATGTTCCAGCCGGCCCGCCCGCCGGACAAGTGGTCGAGCGTCGCGAATTGTCTTGCCACTTCGAATGGTTCGTTGAAGGTGGTGTTGATGGTCCCGGTGAGCCCGATCCGGTCGGTGACTCCGCCCAGCGCCGCCAGCACGGTAAAGGTGTCCGGCCGACCGACGACATCCAGGTCGTGGATGCGACCGCGGTGCTCGCGCAGCCGCAGGCCTTCGGCCAGGAAGAAGAAGTCGAACAAGCCGCGTTCTGCGGTGCGGGCGAGATGGACGAAGGAGTCGAACTCGATTTGGCTGCCGGCGGTAGGGTCAGCCCACACCGTCGTGTTGTTCACCCCAGGAAAGTGAGCCGCCAGATGAATGGGCTTGCGGCTCATGGGGTTATCCCCCACCTCCGAGCTATCAGCTCGTGCGATCGCAGGCGGTCCTCATGGCGGTGGGTGACCGAGGTGACGACGAGTTCGTCGGCACCGGTGACCCGTTGGAGGGCCTGCAGACGTTCGGCGACCTCGTCGGGATTGCCGACGAATTGCGTCGCAATGCGGTCCTTTACCACCGCCAGTTGTTCCTCGGTGAGCGGTCCGCACTCATCCGGGTCGGGATAGGGCATTGCGCCGACGCCCGTCCGGATCGAGTAGACCCAGTGCCCGTACCCGGCGGCCAGGCGCTGGGCGGTGGCGGTGTCGTCGGCCACCACGATGTCGGCCGAGACCACCACGTAGGGGCGCTCCAGCGCGACCGACGGCACAAAGGTTTCGCGGTACGCCTCGACGGCTTCCAACGCGGTGGCGGGGGTGATGTGGTAGCTGGCGACGAAGGGCAGTCCCAGCGCGCCGGCCACCCGGGCGCTTTGTCCTCTGCTGCTGCCAAAGATCCACGGCCGCAGGCCCGAATGCTCACCGGGCACCGCGTGAACGTCGAACTCCCCGGCATGGTAGCTGCCTTCGAGGAACGCGACCATGTCCCGCACCTGCTCGTCGAAGTCGGGCGAGATCGCCTGGGGCTGCTGCAGGATGGCCATGCTGGCCTGCAGCCGTTCGAGGTCGAGTAACCCGCGCAGATCGAACGGCGTTGGCACCACCACTCCGTCGACCTCATGCCACCGGCGCGGCGGGCGGGGTTCTTTGGGCTGCTTGGGTTTGCGCTCATCGGAGCGACGCTGCCCGGAGCGGCCGACACCCAGGTCTATCCGCCCGGGGTAGAAGGCGTCGAGCATGCCGAAGTTCTCGACAACGGCAATCGCGGTGGTGTAGCCCAGTTGAACCGCGGCCGCGCCAACCCGAATTCGGTTGGTGGCGGCAGCGATCTGGCCGATCAACACCGCCGGCGACGAACTGGCGACGCCGACGAAGTGGTGCTCGGCCACCCAGTACCGTTTGAAGCCCCACCCCTCGGCCCGCTGAGCCAGATCGATGGTGTTGCGCAACGCGGTGGTCGCGTCGCTGCCGGCGCTGATCGGCGCCAGGTCCAGAATTGACAACGGGATCATTGGTCCACCGCCACATATCGATTGGGTGCCACCGGCAACCCGAGCCGCTCGCGCAGCGTCTCGGATTCCCGGTACCGGGTGCGGAACTGGCCCGCATCTTGCAACAGCGGCACCACCTGGTCGGCGATCACCGGAAGATCGGTGGCGTTCACGGCCGGACGCAGGCGCACCCCGTCGAAGCCGACGCGTCGCCAACCCAGCAGCAGGTCCACCAATTCGGTTGGGGTGCCCGTCCATACCCAGGTGTCGGAGCGGAAGTCGTCCTGCCCGTGGAATGAAACGACGATGTCGGCAAACACCTTCAGGCATTCGCTGATGCCGCGCACTTCGTCGAGGATGCCGACCGCGCCGGCGTCGTCGGCGGGCGTGACGAAGACGAGGTCGGAGGTTTCGGCCGCGAATTGGTATACGGGTGTGGCGTGGGCGAGGGCGGCCACCACCGGCTGACCCTGCGGCGGGCGCGGCGTGATGGACGGACCTTTTACGGAGAAGTACTTTCCGGTGAAATCGATGTAGTGCAGCTTGTCCCGGTCGATGTAGCGTCCGGCGTCGACGTCGCGGATCACCGCGTCGTCCTCCCAGCTGTCCCACAACCTGCGCACCACGTCGACGAATTCGACTGCCTCCTCGAATAATTCGGCAGGGTTGATCGTCCGGCGACCGAACAAGGCCGCCTCGTGGGCGGTGCCGCTGACGCGGGGTTGCCAACCCGCCCTGCCGTGCGACACAAAGTCAAGCGTGGCAATGGCTTTGGAGACATGAAAGGGTTCGGTATGAGTGACCGTGGCCACCGGGATCAGCCCGATGTGCCGGGTGAGCGGCGCGATGCGAGCGGCGACCAGCACCGCGTCCCCGCGCCCGGTCAGTCGGTCCGGATGTAGCCGGGAGCTGCGGCCGACCTGCGGCATCAGCGAGTCGTCGATGGTGAGGAAATCCAGCAGCCCGCGTTCGGCGGTGACCGCCAGATCCGCCCAGTAGTTTCCGGTGAGCACCGAGCGTGTCTCGGCCGTCAGCACCCACGCGTGGGTGTGCCAGCCGTACCCGTCGAGGGCCACGCCCAGATGAAACGTCATGTCCGTTTCTGTTCCAGGATTTTCAGGAAGGCTACCGGGAACACCGGGCCGCGGGCGGGTAGCGGTTCGGCCAACCGCGTGTAGCCGGTGGCCTGGTAAAGCTCTTCGGCCTCGGGCTGGCGATCACCGGTTATCAGGTACACCCTGGTGTAACCGCGGGCGGCGATCAGAGATTCCAGTGCCGCCAGCAGCGCCGTCGCGTAGCCGCGGCGGCGATGGTCGCGGTGAGTCCATATCCGCTTGAGTTCGGCCGTCTCGGCGTCGAATCGACAGAATGCGCCTCCGGTTACCGGCTCCCCGTCCACGACTCCGATCAACATGCCCCCGTGTGGCTCGGCGAACTCACCGTCCGGGCTGTCGACGAGCCAGGCCAGATACCGTGCCGGCTCGCCGCCGTAGCGCTCCGCGTACTCGTCGGCCAGCGCCACGAGCAGGGGTTGAGCCAGTGGATCCTGCAATGCGGTCGCGACGAAGCGCAGCCGATCCCCGTTAGCGGCCGTCACTTGGCCCGTGCCCGTCACTGCTTGCGGCCAGGATCGCGGTGACGTATCGCGGCGTGATCGCCATGTCGTGTGAACTGACCGGTCGCCGGCCGCCCAACCCGGTGGCGGTCAGCAGGTCAACCAGCGTCCGGTCGGTGGTCTGCCACCCGTGCGCCGCCAAATATTCTGACACCGAACGGAATTCGGCCTCGTAAGTAACCTTGGTCAGGTCAATGTCCAGTCCCTGCTGGCGCCAGCCATCAAGGAAGGCCCGACCCTCTTCCAGCTGCTCCGGCGTCCATGGCAGGTGATCGGCAGCAAACCAGCTGCCGGCCGCGCTCATCGAGGTGATGTCGCGCAGCAGCCGATCCTGCGCCTCCGGCGGCAGGTAGCCAACGAGCAGGTTTTCGGCAATCCAGACGGTACGTTGGGCCGGGTCGAATCCAACTCGACGCAACGCCGTCAACCATTCAGCGCGGAGGTCGGCGCCCAGCGCGTACCGGTGCGCGGTCAGTTTGGCGCCGATTTGGTGCAGGACTTGCTCTTTGAAATCCACCACCTTCGACCGATCGATCTCGTAGAACCTCATTCCGGGCGGCCACCACAACCGAAACGCCCGAGTGTCCAGGCCACATCCCAGGTTCACCACCTGCCGGACACCCGCTCGCGCGGCACTGGTCAACAGCTCGTCCAGGAACCGACCGTGCACGGCGAGGACATTGATCATGCCAATCATCGTGGGGTCGTTGCCGCCGTCGGTTGCATAACGGTTGTCCTCGATGACCCGGATAAAGAAATCCACGCCGGCCGCCCGCACCAACGGTTCGGCAAAGGGATCGTCAAGCAGGCCCTTATTGGTGCCCACCGCCCTGGCGACCGCGCCGAAGGTGGCCGTCATACCGACGCCGGTAGCCAGATCCCAGGTGTCACCGTCCTCGCGTACCAAACCGGCGAACCTTTCAGCCGTCCGAACGTCGCCGTGCGACGAGTTCGACCGCCGCGCGCCAGCCGAGCAGGAAGACCGCGGTCACTGTCGAAGCCACCGCTATGAACGCCACCGCCACGCTGGCCGAACTTACTTTTCGCAACAGCATGCCGACCACCAAGCTCGACGCCCACACGATCACGCCAGTCGGCACCACCGCCGTCGGCCTGCGCCAGCCCCGCGATAAAAGCCAGCCCACCGCCGTACCGGCCAGAAACGGCCAGGCCGTCGTCGCGAGGCCGCTGGCCGTGACGCCCTCGTCGTGACTGCGCCGCCCTAGCGCGCAAAACACCAGAACGGCCACGACATCGGTCACCAGCCAGCCAAGCCAGGCCGGCCCCCGCCGTGGTTGCATGCAGCGAGACTACCGGGCAAGGGCAGGATTGAGGCATGAGCACCGCTGCAAGTAACTCGACACCGCCCGTCTTCGATCCCTACGACCCACTCGGTTTGGACGCATCGTTGTCCGACGACGAGATCGCCGTGCGCGATACGGTGCGGGCGTTCTGCGCCGAGCAGGTGATCCCGTATGTGGGCCAGTGGTTCGAGGACGGTGACCTGCCGGTAGCGCGCGAATTGGCCAAGCAGTTCGGTGAACTGGGCCTGCTCGGTATGCATCTGCACGGCTATGGATGCGGCGGCGCGTCCGCGGTGCACTATGGCCTGGCGTGCCTGGAACTCGAAGCCGCCGATTCCGGTATCCGGTCGCTGGTGTCGGTGCAGGGCTCGCTGGCGATGTTCGCGATCTGGAATAACGGCTCGGAGGAACAGAAGCAGCGGTGGTTGCCCGGCATGGCCGCGGGCGAGCTCATCGGTTGCTTCGGGCTGACCGAGCCCGACGTCGGATCCGACCCGGCGGCGATGAAGACGCGGGCCAAGCGCGACGGTTCGGACTGGGTGCTCAACGGCCGCAAGATGTGGATCACCAATGGATCGATCGCCGATGTCGCTGTGGTGTGGGCCGCGACGGACGAGGGAATCCGGGGGTTCATTGTGCCGACCGACACCCCGGGCTTCACGGCGAACACGATTCACCACAAGCTGTCGCTGCGGGCTTCGATCACCAGTGAATTGGTGCTTGACGACGTGCGGTTGCCCGCCGACGCGCTGCTGCCCGAGGCGACCGGTCTGAAAGGGCCGCTGGCGTGTCTATCGGAGGCGCGCTACGGAATCATCTGGGGCTCGATGGGTGCGGCACGCTCGGCCTGGCAGTCCGCGCTGGAATACGCGACGCAACGCACCCAGTTCGGGCGCCCGATCGCCGGTTTCCAACTGACGCAGGCCAAGCTGGTCGACATGGCGGTCGAGTTGCACAAGGGACAACTGCTGTCGCTGCACCTGGGCCGCCTGAAGGACGGGGTCGGACTGCGCCCGGACCAGGTCAGCTTCGGCAAGCTCAACAACACCCGGGAGGCGATCGAAATCTGTCGTACCGCACGAACCATATTGGGCGGCAACGGGATATCGCTGGAGTACCCGGTGATCCGGCACATGGTCAACCTGGAGTCGGTGCTGACCTACGAAGGGACCCCGGAGATGCACCAGCTGGTTCTCGGCCAAGCCTTCACGGGAGAGGCCGCCTTCCGGTAGCACCCTTACGTCGCCCGCTGGCGGTTGCTGACGGCCGATGCGTACAAGAAGATGGGTGATGTTCGGAATCGGAGGTAACCGGTGAAAGTAATTGCAAGGCTGGTCATTGCCGTTGGGTTATCGGTCGCCCTGGCACCCGTGGCCGGTGCCGACCCCGCCGGTGAGTTGCCGCCGATGCCGTCCACCGGCAGCGGCCCGGTCGTCGGTGGCGGCGCCAATGCCGCCATCGGGCAACAGCTGTTCAGTTTCCACGATGCCAACGTGCAGGAGGTCGACGGCAACGACGCCGCCGGATTCATCACTGCGGCATCGGGTCTCACTAACCGTGACCTTGCGACCGTGTTCCAACCGTTGCAGCGCGCGCTGGGCTGTCAGACGAACAACTCGGGGTTCGGTGCGCGTGCCTACCGTAGGGCCGACGGGCAATGGGGCGGCGGAATGCTGGTCATCGCCAAGAGCAGCGTGAAGGACGTCGAAGCGTTGAAGGCGTGCGTCAAGAACAGTTGGCGCCGGGCCACGGTGGGCACGCCGACGTCCATGTGCAACAGCGGGTGGAGCTACCCGCCCTATAGCGATACCCGCCGCGGCGAGGGCTATTTCGTCCTGCTGGCCGGCACCAACTCGGACTTCTGTGGTCCGCCGAACAACAATTTCCGGAGCACCGCGAGTTCTTGGCCCACCTAGAAAACACTTCAGGAACGCTTTTGAGCAGCAGAAACGTGTGATGACGGCGTTCCCCCGGAGCTAGACTTCCGCAATGTTCTCGGAGACGCGCTATGCGCTGAACGGGGACTTACGCGTCGCCTATCGTGCGTCGAGCGCAGGTCCACGCGACATTGTGTTCGTCCCAAACTGGTTCACGTGCTGCGAGCATCTCCCGGAGCTACCATCCATCCAGGGCTGGGTTGAGGCGATGGCCTCGCTGGGCCGGCTGATCTTCTTCGACCAGCTGGGCACCGGAGTGTCCGACCCTGTGGCACCCGGTGCGTTGCCGACTTTGGAGCAGTGGGCCGACAGCATCACCGCAGTGTTGGACGATCTAGGCAGTTCGGAGGCGGTCCTCGTGGCGGTCGACGGAGCGTTGGCGCCAGCGGCGCTGTTCGCCGCAACATATCCGTCCCGTACAGCGGCGCTGGTCTTGCTGGAGAGCTACGCGATCCCGCTTTCGGAACGCACTGGGATGGATCCTGGGGAAGTTCTTGGTGCTATGACGGCGATGTGGGGCACGGGTGAGTTCAACCATGTGCTCAATCCGGACATGCCGTGGAACGAGGAGATCCGTGCGGCGTGGGCACGTGAGGAACGACTGGCCGCCAGCCCTTGGACAGTCGCCCTCATGCTTCCGCTTGTGGCCGAAATGGATGTGCGGCCGGTGCTTTCGACCGTTCGCGTGCCAACCCTCGTCGTGCAGCACAGCAATGACCCCATGATCACACCCGCCATGGGCAGGGCCGTCGCCGAACAGATACCGGGCGCCAAATACGTCGAACTGCCGGGCCGCAATATGTTTCACTTCGTCGAACCCTGGCGTGATTCCTTCCGTTGCATCGCCGAGTTTTTGACGGGCGAGCAGGCTGCGGTGGCCGATGATCGGGTTTTGGCGACGGTGTTGTTCACCGACATTGTGGATTCGACGCGCCGGGCTGCCGAGATGGGCGACCGGGATTGGCGTGCGCTGCTGGATGCGCACGATGCGGTGGTGCGGTCGCAGTTATCTCGTTTTCGGGGTCGTGAGGTGAACACCACCGGTGATGGTTTTGTGGCGATGTTCGATGGTCCGCAGCGGGCGATCCGTTGTGCGATGGCGATTCGTGATGCGGTGCAGGCGTTGGGCATTGAGGTGCGAGCAGGGTTGCATACCGGTGAATGTGAGGTCCGCGGCGACGACATCGGCGGGATCGCGGTGCATATCGGGGCGCGGGTGAGCGCATTGGCCCGGCCCAACGAGGTGCTGGTGTCGAGCACGCTGCGCGATCTGGTGATCGGGTCCGGGCTGGAGTTCGAGGACCGCGGCGCGCACCAACTCAAGGGCGTGCCGGGTGAATGGCGGCTATCAGCCGTCTAGAAGGGGGGTGGGTCGTCGTCGGTGGGTGGGGGCTGGGCGGGGTGGTCACCGGTTTGGGGTTTGGGGTTGAGGCGGGCGTTGCGGTTGTGGCGGCGTTCGGTGGCGATGCGGTGTGCGCGGTGTTGGGTGCGGGTGCGGCGGCGTCGGGGCATCATGGCGGTGCGCTCGGCGCAGTAATGCTGGGGCAACTGGGGTTGGTGGGTGGGCATGCCGCCCACGGGTCGGCACAGGCTGGGGAACAGCAGGGCGCTGCCGGGGACGGTGGCATGGGTGTCTCCGGTGGGAGAGGTCAGGATCAGGTTGCCGTTGGGGAGTAGGCGTGTGGTCCAGCCCCAGAAGGTTTTGATCAGGTGATGGCGCCGGCAGAAGCAATTCAGGTTACCGGCGTGGGTGGGCCCGCCCTGGTTGTAGGGGATGGTGTGGTCGAGATCGCAGTGGGTGGCTGCCACGTCGCATCCGGGCCAGCGGCAGGTCATGTCGCGGGCGCGTACGAAGTCGGCCAGGGCTTGAGAGGGCCGGTAGTGCGGTTCGGGTGGGGAGTCGCCGGGGTGGATGAGCGGTACGAGTGTGGCGGTGAGGGCAAGTTCGGCGAGTAGTTCGGCGGTGATGAGGCCCTCGGCGCTGATCTGGCTGGCTGGGGTGGTGGTGTTGCCGGTGAGGGTGGCTTGTTCGGCGATGACGTGGATGGTGATCGGGGAGGCGGGTTTGCGTTGAGCGGCGGTGCAGTCGGGGCGCCCGCAGCGGCAGCCCAGTCGGGTGGCGTCGGCGGCCATCGCGCCCAGGGCATCGGCGCGGCGTTGGTCGTGGGTGCGGGGGTCGTGCGGGCAGACGGTGGCGGCTAGGGCGGACAGTTTGGCGTCCAGCGCGCGGGCATCTGGGCTGGCCAGGCTGCCGTGGATTTCGGAGGTGCCTTCACAGTCCTCGCCGATGTATACCTCGCGGTCTTTGTGGTTTTTCTTGCGGCGGCGTACCGCGTCGAGATCGGCCTGGGCCACGATGGTGTCGACTTTTTTGGCCAGCCGGGCGGCGGTCAGCGACGGCCAGCGGGTCACGCTGGCCGCGATACGGGTATCGACGTAGGCCAGCGCCGTCGGATCGGTGATCAGGTCGGTGCGCCAGACGATCGTGGCGAACGCCGAGAAATCGATATCCCCGGCAATAAAAACCTCAGCGACCTGCGGCAGACGCTCGCGCATCGCGCGCGCGTAGCGCACTTTGGCCAACCCCAGCCCCTGGCTGACCTTCAGCCCCGCGGCGACCTCGGCGGCGACGGCCTCCATGGTGTCCATCGCCCAATCCTCGGTCTCGGCACTGCGCGACAGCCGGTAGCCGAACAACTGCCCGACCGCGACGAACTCCAGTGCGGCGGCCTGGTTCTGCACCCGGGCAGCCGCCTGGATGCGCGCAATCCACCCCGCAGACTCCGCCGTCTTGGCCGTCAACCCCTCCCGATGGTCGAGCAGCTCGTCCATATACCGGTTAAAGCGCGCCAACTGCTCCTCAGCCGACACATCGGACTTCGACTCGAACATACGTTCTATACTACCCCCCGCCACTGACTGTTGACTCGTCAGAAACGCGCGCAAAGGGGTGTGGTGCCTCACCGAAAATGCGCGCCACCGGTGCCAGGTCAGATGAGCTCCGTTCCAGACCAGAACCATTGAGAAGGTGGTCGGCAAAGCTCCTACCCCGGACCGAGACTGTTGCTCGCAATCCAGTCGTCGATAACCCGCAACGCGACCGGTAGCGAAGCCCCGGATAACACCATGTGGTCGGCACCGGGAATCTCGACAACGGTCGCCTGCCGAAATTGATCAGCCGTCTGCCGCACCACCTCGGCCGGCACGATGCGGTCACGTTCACCGCCGATCGCCAGCACCGGAGTCGTTACCGCCGCGGCGTCGACCACCGTGACAGTCGAGAGCTTCAACATTGCAAGCAACATCTCCCACTGCACCCGTCCGGATTCGCACACCAAGCCGGAATAGGTCTCTCGCGCGGTTTCCTCGGTCTGACTGTTGGCGATCCAACGTCGGAACTGATCGAAGGTCGGAGGACGTACCGGCTTGGCCCATGGACGCAACCGCAAGTAATGCGGCGTAACCAATCGGCGGTTGGCCGGAGTCGATGAGCCGGTGATGCCAGATGCGGGCGCCGGACACAAGACCACCAGACCGGTGTGCTCAATGCGAGCCGCGACCAGCTGTGCCAGCAGTCCACCCATCGAGTGACCGACGAGAAGTGGCGGCGAATCAAGGGACGCAACGAAATTCAGCAAATCGTCGGTGTAGTCCCGAATACTGAGCGCCGCAATCTTCATCGCGCCCTCATCAATCGGCAGCTCATGATGGCGCAGCGTGGGGGTGTGCGCCCGGTATCCGCGCTCTTCGAAGGCATGGCGGACAGCAGCCAACTGTTCCCCACGGCTCCAATTGCCGTGAATCAGAACGACGTGCCTCGTCGCGGACATGACGCTCATAGTGGCACGGGCACGTTCCGACCGACACCTGCAACCGTCATACCTAGCCGATGAACTCGGGGCGCGGCATCACTGTAAGTCGCGTGCCAGCCCGTGGCGCGGTGCCGTTAGGAGCGCTTTCACCACGCGGTGCCAGCCCGGCAAATGGCAGTCCGCCCAACGCGTTTGCACTGTCGACCGGTGTCACCGCAGTAACGGCGCCGGCCAACTGCGCCGAGCGGGGCGTCGCCGCCACCGACGCCCAGCTCTGCGGCACGGACAGCGGCCCGAGGTGCGATGCCTGACCCAGCTGCCCGGACACGGCCGACGGGCCCCAACCCGCGATCAGTCTCGCGGGTGCCGCAACTGTGCGGGCCGCACCGGAGAGACCCGGCAACTCACTGGACAGGGCCACGGTGGAGGAACCGAGCGTCTTGGCGACCGAACTCAACGAGGACATCGCCGACACGGAGGAGCTGAAGGTCGATGTTGCCGACTGCAACGGCTGCGCAAGTTGTTGCAGGGTCTGCGGCACCTTCCAAATTACCGCGGATAACTCTGCAAGCCCGGCCGCGTCGGCGACTTCGCCGGGCGCAACGAAGGCCGTCAATGTCGACGCGGCTGCCGAGCCGCTCGCGTAGCCGTACATGGCCGCGGCATCTTGGGCCCACATCTCTCCGTAGTCCGCCTCGGTGGTTGCGATGGCCGGGGTGTTGACGCCCAGCACATTGGTCACGGTGAGCAACGTTAGTAGCGTGCGATTGGCCGCAACCACGGGCGGCGGCACGGTGGCCGACCGCGCGGTCTCGAATACCCCTGCGGCCATGCGTAATTGGGCAGCCGCATGCTGAGCTTGCGCCGCGGTGTTACTCATCCAGGCCAAATACGCGGTGGCCGCTGCCATCATGGCGAGCGCTGCGTCGCTTCTCCACGCCTGACCGGTAAGGGCGGAGAGGATGTCATTGTAGGAAGTCGCCGCGGCATAGAGGTTTTCGGCCGTCGCCTCCCAAGCCGCCGCAGCAGCCAGCATTGATGCCGCGCCGGGGCCGGAATACATTCTGGCCGAGTTAATTTCAGGTGGTAGTGCGCCAAAATCCATGTCCTTGTCTCCAGGTGCGCCAGCCCGTGCGCGAATGGCCGCGAACGGGACTCGTTGCAGCAACAGCGATCACCGACCACGCCCAAGGGGGTACGGTCTGACGCTGACCACTCAGCGACGGGCTAGACAGAGCCGCGTCAAGAGATCGCGACCGACAACGACAAGGCGCGGATACCTGGGCGGACTGCGACCACCGCTCGCCGCGAACCCGGTAAACAGCGCAAGGGCGCCGATCGCCGCGACCAGGCTGACGCCGGCCAGCGCCGCGGTATACGGCTCGGGCGCGACCGCCGCGCTGAGCTTGGTGGGGCAGGGCAACCTCAATGCGTCGGGGTGTGCAATGTGGTCGCGGGCGCCAACGAAGCGGCTGACTGAAGTAACGGCGAAAGCGGAGTGAGTGACGATGTCCGCGTTAGGTTCGCTCCGCGGCAAACCGCAATGAACCCCAATGCCGAGCAGCAATGACGCGACAAGGGCCACGATCCAGGGGCCCGCGCGCCGATTTCTCACTCGGCCAGCATATACCCTATGGGGGTATATTCCTACATGACGACGCAGACGACGGCACACAGTTACCTCGCGGCTGCTGTGAGCTTTTCGCACAGTTAGCTTAGGTAAGAAAAAGGCATGACGAAATTTACATATGCCGTTGTAAGTACGGCGGCTTTTGTTGTGAGTATCGGATTGATCGGCACGAGTGTGGCCGGTGAAGCTCACGCCGAGCCGGGACCGCCGCCGCACTGGTGTCCAGGTGATGTCTGGGACCCGGGATGGGGAGCGAACCCGAACCCGTTCGGCTGCCACGACAACCCACAGGCGCTCGACCCCAACCTCTTTCCTCCTGACCCGGCGCCGGTGGTGGTCCCGGGCCCTGCGGCACCGGAGCACCATCACACCGGCCAGCCCGGAAAGCCGTACGGCTCGGGCGGGCCCGCGCACCCGGGTGGGGTTCCCGGCGGAACTCCGGGTGGGGCGCCCGGCGGAACTCCGGGTGGTGCGCCCGGCGAAAATCCGGGTGGGGCGCCCGGCGGAACTCCGGGTGGCGCGCCCGGCGGAACTCCGGGTGGCGCGCCCGGCGGAGTTCCGGACGGAGCGCCCGGCGGCGGGGCGCCGACCGGTGGAGCACCTGATGGCGGAGGACCTGGTGGCGGGGCGGCGAGCGGTGGGGCGCCTGGTGGGAGCACCGGCGGTGAAAGCGCCGGCGGCGGCAGCACCGGAGGCGGAAGCATCGGCGGTGGCAGCACCGGAGGCGGAAGCATCGGCGGTGGCAGTACCGGAGGCGGAAGCATCGGCGGCGGCAGCACCGGCGGCGGAAGCATCGGCGGCGGCAGCACCGGAGGCGGCAGCACCGGAGGTGGTAGCACCGGAGGCGGAGGCGGCGGCAACGGCCGCTAACCCGCGGCCGCTTTGCTAGCGCGAGCGACATCTGGGCATGACCAGAAGACGTTCGGCTAATCGAGTCATAGGGTGGGTATGCGCGCTGAGAGAGTGAGATCAGTCGGAACCCAGAAGGGGAGAGCATGTCGCACCCATCCAACGAGCAACAAGCCGCGACCAAGCGCCATCGCGTGGTCATCATCGGAAGCGGATTCGGTGGCCTGAATGCGGCCAGGAAGCTCAAGCGGGCCGATGTCGACATCACACTCATTTCCAAAACGACGACCCACCTGTTCCAGCCGCTGCTCTACCAGGTGGCCACCGGCATCCTGTCCGAGGGCGACATCGCTCCAACCACCCGCTTGGTCCTACGCAAGCAGAAGAATGTGCGGGTGTTGCTGGGCGAGGTCAACGCAATCGACCTGAAGGCCAAGACCGTCACATCGAAATTGTTGGACATGGAGACGGTGACCGAGTACGACAGCCTGATCGTCGCGTCCGGCTCCCAGCAGTCCTATTTCGGTAACGACCACTTCGCCACGTTCGCACCCGGCATGAAGACCATCGATGACGCACTCGAATTGCGCGGCCGTATCCTCGGCGCGTTCGAGGCAGCCGAGGTCAGCACTGACCAGGCTGAGCGTGAACGTCGCCTGACGTTCGTGGTGGTGGGAGCCGGGCCTACCGGCGTCGAGGTGGCTGGTCAGATCGTCGAACTAGCAGAACGCACCCTGGCCGGAGCGTTTCGCACCATCAGACCCGACGAGTGCCGAGTAGTCCTGGTCGATGCCGCACCCCTGGTGTTGCCACCAATGGGCGAGAAGCTGGGCGGCAAAGCGCAACGACGGCTGGAAAAGATGGACGTCGAGGTACAGCTCAACGCCATGGTGACCGCAGTCGACTACAAGGGCATCACGATCAAAGAGAAGGAGACCGGCGAGCGCCGCATCGAATGCGCGGTCAAGGTATGGGCTGCCGGTGTCCAAGCCAGTCCACTAGGCAAGATGATCGCCGACCAGTCCGACGGCACTGAAACCGACAAAGCCGGACGGGTCATCGTCGAGCCCGACCTCACCGTCAAGGGTCACCCGCACGTCTTCGTGATCGGTGACCTCGCGATGGTGCCCGACGTGCCAGGCATGGCGCAGGGCGCGATCCAGGGCGCGCACTATGCCACCAAGATCATCAAGAACACCGTCAAAGGCAAAGACGACCCGGCCAACCGAGAGAAGTTCGATTACTTCAACAAGGGCAGTATGGCGACGATCTCTCGATATAACGCCGTCGCGCAGGTCGGCAAGTTCGAGTTTGGCGGCTTTATCGCCTGGCTGGCGTGGCTGGTCCTGCATCTCTACTACTTGGTGGGCCACCGCAACCGGATCGCGGCGTTGTTCTCCTGGGTGATCTCGTTCCTCGGCCGCACCCGTGGTCAGATGGCCATCACCAGCCAGATGATCTACGCCAGAGTCGTGACCAAGTGGATGGAAGAAAGCCAAGGGATCGGACCCGCCGAAAGCCAAGGCGCGTTGGCGGCCGCCGAACAAGCCGAAAAGGCCGAACAGAAGGCGGGTTAGCCCCGGCTAGCTCAGCGCCTGGTCGATATCGGCGATCAGATCGTCGGTGCCTTCCAGGCCGACGGAAATACGAACCACGCCGTCGCCCAGCCCGATGGCGGCCCGGCCCTCGGGGCCCATCGCCCGGTGCGTCGTGGTCGCCGGATGGGTGACAAGGGATTTGGCGTCACCAAGGTTGTTGGAGATGTCGATCAGCCGCAGCTTGTCGAGCACTTCGAATGCCCGCTGCTTGGACGCACCTTCGGCGGCGTCCAATTCAAAGGTGATAACCGTCCCGCCGCCGGTCATTTGGCGCTTGGCCAGGTCGTGTTGCGGATGTGACGGCAGGAACGGGTAGCGAACCCAGCGCACCGCGGGGTGCTCCTCCAGGAACTCGGCGATGCGTTGCGCCGAGGAGTTGCTGTAGTCGACCCGAACCGCAAGCGTCTCAAGGCCTTTCAGCAACACCCAGGCATTGAATGCGCTCAGCGCGGGGCCGGTGTGGCGCATCAACTTCTGCACCGGGCCGTCGATGTACTCCTGGTCGCCCAGGATGGCGCCGCCCAGCACCCGGCCCTGGCCGTCGATGTGCTTGGTTCCGGAGTACACCACCACGTCGACGCCGAGCGGAAAGCCCTGCTGCAGCAAGGGCGTCGCAAAGACGTTGTCCAACACCACCTTTGCGCCGGCAGCGTGGGCCAGCTCGGTGACCGCGGCGATGTCGACCAGCGACTGCATCGGGTTCGACGGTGTCTCGAAGAACACCGCCTGGGTAGGCACCGATAGCGCCTGCTCCCACTGCGAGAGATCGTCGCCGTCGACGAAGACGGTCTCAACTCCCCAGCGCGGCAGGATCTCGTTGCACACCACGAAACACGAACCGAACAGGCTGCGCGCCGCAACCAGGCGATCGCCGGCACCCAGCAGGGCGCCCAGCGAAACGAACACCGCGGCCATGCCGCTGGCCGTCGCAAACGCCGCCGGAGCGCCCTCGATCAGCCGCAGGCGCTCCTGAAACATGTTGACGGTGGGATTGCCGTAGCGCGAGTAGACGTAGTGGTCCACCTCGCCGGTGAACGACTGCTCGGCGACGGCCGCGGATGGGTAGACGTAGCCGGACGACAAGAACATCGCCTCGGCGGTCTCCTCGAACCCCGAGCGCGTCAGTCCCCCGCGCACACCGATGGTGGCCTGTCCGACGCCGTCCGGCAACGGCTTGGAGGTGCGAATGGATTTCGGGTCGGTCATCCCTGCACTGGCCCTGTTACTAGCCTTGCTTCCAAGGCAGCCCTACTGCGCGCCACCCCGTGTCCCCACGGTGGCCCTGCGCATCGAGTTGGCCTTCGAAGCCATCCAACACGTTGTACGACGGCCCGATTCCCGCCTCCGTGGCCACTTCGGCCGCGCCGATGGAGCGGTTACCGGAACGGCACAGAAAAACGACCGGGCGCTCGCTCTCGGCGGCCGGCAGCTTGTCCTGCAGTTCGGCGAGGAATCTGTCGTTGTGCTGTCCGTTGGACCGGTTCCACTCGATGTAGAGCACGTCGCGCCCCAGGCTTGAGAGGTCGGGAACCCCCACGAAGCGCCACTCGGCGTCGGTGCGCACGTCCACGAGTACGGCGTCGGGGTTGTCCGTCAGCATTTTCCACGCCTCCAGAGGCGTGATGTCTCCTGCGTAGCTCACCCGCGTGAGTCTCGCACATTCAGCCCGGCCGCCACCTGCCGGGCGCGGTCGCGCGCGGTGGCCACGTCGGGCGCCGTCGCCAGCGCCACCCCCCACCTGTCCGGCGCAGGCGCGGGTTGGTCCATAGGCGCCGGGACGAACACTCGCACGTCACTCTCCGGCACCGAGAGGGCTTGGGCGAGCACGTCACCACTGGGTGCCACGCCGGGTGCCGTCGCGCCCTGATCGATCACCCGGGCGGCGCCCGGCGAGATCATCAGCGTGTCGGCCGCTACCCCCAACACGGTCCTGGCCTGCAGTTCGAATGCCGAAAGCCGCTGGCTACGCAGGGTCACCCAGGCGCTGTCCGACAAGCCCGCCACTACCTCCGCGAAGTACACCTCGTCGCCGTTGATCATCAACTCCACGCTGTAGACCCCACGCCCGCCCAGTGCCTTGACGATACGCGCGGCGATCGACTTCGCGGCGTCCAGCGCCGCGGGCGTCAGCTCCTGCGGTTGCCAAAACTCCAGCGCCTCGGCGTCTTCGCTGGAATGCCCGATCGGCGAACAGAACCCGATGGCCGGGCCGGATGGTCCCTCGCTGCGCACCACGATCAGGGTGACCAGAAACTCGACGTCGACCACCGTCTCCGCCCATACCCGGTTGCCTCCGCCCGCGGTTGCCCGCTCCCAGGCACCGGCCACCTCGGTGGCGTCGCGAACCACCGACCGGTTCCGGCCGTCGTCACCGGTCACCGGCTTGACAAGCAGCGGGTAGCCGGCGTGGGCGGCCACCGCCTCGAGTTCTGCCAGCGACTCGACGAACCAGAACGGCGCGGTGGGCAGGCCCAGTTCGTCAGCTGCCAGTCGGCGCAGGCCCTCCCGATCCGCGGTGAGCCGCACCCCACGGGCACTGGGCACCAGCTCGGTGTCCTGATTTTCCAACCCACCGACGGCGACCACGTCGACCGCCCCGGCAAGGGTCACCACGAAGTCCGGTTGCAACCCTTGCCCGACCGCCGTGAGCTCTTCGGCGTCGGCAAGCGTCTCGGCGTCGGCGGTGATGACCTCGGCGCCCAGCCGCTGCAGGGCGACGGTCAACTCTTCACCCGCCGGGTCGGATCCAAGCACCAACACGCGCGGGCCGACATCAGGTTCGGCCTCGACGGACAGGACCGTCGTCCCCGGTTCGGCCCCCGCTGGGAGCTGCTGGTTGTCGGCTCCATCTGGTCCTTCGGTAACGCCGTCGGTCACCGCTCAAGGATAGGTGCGATCCCCCGAGCAACGCCGCTGGACTCTTCTTTGGGAATATTTGTGAAAGCCTTGTGAACATTTGCTGAATGGCGTGGCGCACAGTGCCGCGGGGAGGTGCATGGCTGTCGTGAGTCCGAGCCGATGGGGGGCATAGGCATGCTTGGCATGGAGTACGGGGCGCTGCCACCCGAAATCAATTCCGCCAGAATCTATTCCGGCCCTGGATCGGGGCCGCTGGTCGAGGCGGCCACGGCCTGGGAGCGGTTGGCCAACGAGTTGAATGCGACGGCGGAGTCCTATACGGCGGTGATCTCCGGACTCGCTGGCCACGAGTGGCTCGGTTCGTCGTCCATCTCGATGGCGGCTGCGGTAGCTCCGTACGTGACCTGGATGCGGGTTACCGCCGCCCAAGCGGAGCAGGCCGCCGCGCAGGCGGTGGCCGCAGCAAACGCCTACGAAGCCGCCTACGCCGCAACCGTGCCACCGGCGGCGATCGCCACCAACCGCGACACCGTCATGTCGTTGGCGCGGACCAATATCTTCGGCCAGAACACACCCGCAATCGCGACCGGCGAGGCGGATTACGGCGAGATGTGGGCACAGGATGTGGTCGCGATGGCGGGCTACGCCGGCGATTCGGAAGCCGCGTCGCAGCTGACGCCGTTCGCTCCGCCGCCGGCCACGACCGACGAGGGTGCCCCACTTGCCGCCGCAGTCGCGCCGGCGGCGCCGGTGATTCCTTTACCGAGTCCATTCGAAGATCTGGACCTGCTCGTACTCACTACAGCGGGCCTCGCGGGTGCGAGCTTGATCGTGGCGCTGGGGCAGTTCAGCGAGGAAGTCCGCAGCGATGAAGTTCAGGAGGAACAGCTCGAGCAGGGCAACGAACTGGAGGAAGAAGAACTCGGCGGTGGCGCACCGGTTCCTGCCGAGCGCCCCATGGTCGGCCCGGGCCGGATCGGACTGCGGTCCGTCGGCGCCGGAGCCGCCGCGGTTTCCGGCGCTGGCGCCGGCCTCGGGGGCCTGACGGTACCGCAGAGTTGGTTCATGCCCCCCGCGGTGCGCCAGGTCGCCGCGATGTACCCCGGCACCACACCAGTCGTGATCGGCGGCGAGAACGGCGGCTACGCCGGCCTGGCGGTCGCGGGGATGGCCGGCACCGGCCTCGCGAGTCTCGCAGCCCGGGGAGGTTCCTCCTCGACCCCAACGCAGGCAGCCCCGGCGGCCAGCGGCGGCGCCGCCGCGGCCGCTCGGCCCGCCGCCAATGCACCGGCCGTCCCGGCGGCCGCCACGGCGGCGCAGTTCCCCGGTCTGCCGCAAGGGCTGCCGCCCGGGGTCGTCGCCAATCTCGCCGCGACGCTGGCGGCGATCCCGGGGGCAACCATCATCGTGGTACCGCCGAATCCGAACCAGCAGTGATCAGGGCTGCCCAGGCAGCAGTCGCACCATCAGGCCGTTCCCCTCGGCCAGCACCGTCTCGTCGGTGTCCACCAGTTCCGCGGACACGAACGCCTTGCGACCCTCGATTCCGGTGACGCGACCGCGGATCGCCAGTGGCGTATCGATCGGGGTGATCTTGCGGTAATCCACATGCAGGAACGCGGTTCGGCTGATCGGCCGGCCGGCTGCGTGCGAGATCATGCCGAACATGTGGTCGAACAGCAGCGGCAGTACACCGCCGTGCACCGCCATGTTGCCTCCGACGTGGAATCGGCTGAAGTAGCCGGTCATTTCGACCCCGTCGGGGCCGTAGCGCGTCAGGTCCCAGGGCGGCATCAGCAGGCTGCCCATGCCGGGCAGATCCGGCGTCCGTCCCGCCGGGGACCTGCCCTCCTCGGCCTGAAACGGCCCCAGCAACTCGACCAGCGCGGCGGCGTGCTCTGCTGCCTTGTCCCAGACGTCGTCGCTGGGATCGGCCGACACGGCGAGGTCCTGCGCCTTGCGCATGGCAGTGACGAAGCGGCGGAAGCCCTCTCCCGGATCGGCCGCCCCGTATTCCGGGAAGCCGCCGTGGTGTTCGTATTCGGGGTCGAGTTCCTTGGGGTCCGGATCTGTCACGGACGCGCCGCCAGCACGTCGCGCCGCACGATGGTCTGATCCCGACCCGGTCCCACGCCGATGCACGAAACATGCGCTCCGGCAAGCTCTTCGAGCCGCAGCACGTAGTCGCGTGCCTTGGCGGGCAGGTCATCGAATTCGCGCGCGCCGGAGATGTCTTCCCACCAGCCCGGCAGCTCCTCGTACACCGGCTCCGCACGGCACAGCAGGCTCTGGGTCATCGGCATTTCGGAGGTCTGCTTGCCGTCGATCTTGTAGCCCACGCACACCGGCACCGTCTCCAGGCTGGACAGCACGTCGAGCTTGGTGAGGAAGTAGTCGGTGATGCCGTTGACTCGGGTGGCGTAGCGCGCGATCACGGCGTCGAACCAGCCGCACCGGCGCCGCCGGCCGGTGGTGACCCCGAACTCGCCGCCCGTCTTGGACAGATACTCACCGTTCTCGTCGAACAGTTCGGTCGGGAACGGACCAGAACCCACCCGCGTGGTGTAGGCCTTCAGGATGCCCAGCACCGTGGTGATCCTGGTCGGGCCAATGCCGGAGCCGACTGAGGCGCCACCGGCGGTTGGATTCGACGACGTGACATACGGATACGTGCCGTGGTCGACGTCGAGCAGCGTGCCCTGCGAACCTTCCAGCAACACCGTCTCGCCGGCCTCCAACGCGGTGTTGAGCAGTAGGCGCGTGTCGGCGATGCGGTGCTTGAAGCCCTCGGCCTGCTGTAGCAGCGACTCAACGACCTGCTCGGGATCGAGTGCCTTGCGGTTGTAGATCTTGACCAGGATCTGGTTCTTGAGCTCCAGCGCGGCCTCGATCTTGTGCGCCAGCTGCGTCGGGTCGAGCACGTCGGCTGCCCGGATACCCATTCGGGCGATTTTGTCCTGGTAGCACGGCCCGATGCCGCGTCCGGTGGTGCCGATCTTCTTGCTGCCCATGTAGCGCTCGGTGACCTTGTCGATCGCCACGTGGTAGGGCATCAGCAGGTGAGCGTCCGCCGATATCAGCAGCTTGGAGGTGTCGACGCCGCGGTCCTCCAGGCCTTTGAGCTCGTCGAGCAGCACGCCGGGATCGATGACGACGCCGTTGCCGATGACGTTGGTGACCCCGGGTGTCAGGACGCCCGACGGGATCAGGTGCAGGGCGAAATTCTCGCCGGTGGGCAGTACGACGGTGTGCCCGGCGTTGTTGCCGCCCTGGTAGCGGACCACCCACTGCACCCGGCTACCGAGCAGATCGGTGGCCTTACCTTTGCCCTCGTCGCCCCACTGGGCGCCGATCAGGACGATTGCCGGCATGACGTGCTCCCAACTCGTCTCGCAGGTTGGGCCGCTTATTGTGGTCCAGCCGGTGACCTACCCTACCCAGCGGTTTGCGAGGAGTGCCATGAATGCGGCGCAGAACGCGTCCGGCGTGGCGGTATTGCGGTTCGGCAATGCCCGCCCGCCACGGTGCTTGCGCGGCCTGCCCACCCACCGCGCCGGCGATCCCGCTGAAATGGAAGCTCTGCTCGACACCTGCCGACGGTTGGTGGTTGTCGGCTGGGACGCCGACCTGGCCTCCGTGCTGACCCGACTGCTGCGCACCGACCGGCTGGACGTCGAGGTGGCCTACGTGCCGCGTCGGCGCACCCGCGCCACCCGGGCCTACCGGCTGCACGCGGGTTCGCGCGCCGCCCGCCGCGCACGCCGCGGGACCGCCCGTCGGGTACCGCTGATCCGCGACGAGACCGGCACGGTGATCGTCGGGCGCGGCGTGTGGTTACCGGTTGAGGGGGCGGCGTCGATCCGTGGTGAGGCCGTCGTGGACGACACCGTGTTGTTCGATGGCGACGTCACGGCGGTCTGGATCGAGCCGACGTTGGCGTTGCCGGGGGTGCGCGCCGCCGTGGCGGGCCGGTGGGTGCGCTGGTTCAGCGGGCGCGCCGCGCAGCTGGGCACCACCGGAGCGGCGGTGGTGCGCGACGGTGTCCCCGCGACCCGACCGATCCGCAGATCGTCGTTCTACCGCAATGTCGAAGGCTGGCAGCTGGTTCGGTAGTTTCGACCGGTGCGGCCCAGCCCGATATTCCTTGGCCTGGTCGGTCTGGCGGTCATCGGTGGGGCGCTGGCCTGGGCCGCAGGATCGGTCGTGCGTCCGCTGGCCTACGCCGGGGTGTTCATCTTCGTGATCGCGGGCTGGCTGGTGTCGTTATGTCTGCACGAGTTCGGGCATGCGTACACGGCGTGGCGATTCGGTGACCGCGACGCGGCGGTGCGCGGCTACCTCAGCCTGGATCCGCGGCGATACAGCCACCTCGCACTGTCGCTGGTGTTGCCGATGGTGTTCATCGCGTTAGGGGGTATCGGGCTGCCGGGCGCGGCGGTGTATCTGCAGACCGGATTCATGACGCCCGCCCGGCGGACTTTGGTCAGTCTGGCCGGTCCGGCGGCCAACCTGGTGCTGGCGGTGCTGCTGCTGGCCGCGGTGCGGGTCCGGTACGACCCGGCACACCTGGTGTTCACGGCCGGGATGGCGTTCCTGGGATTCCTGCAACTGACCGCGGTAGTGCTGAATCTGCTGCCGGTACCCGGCCTGGACGGCTACGACGCCGTCGAGCCGCACCTGAGCCCGCAGACCCAGCGTGCCTTGGCCCCCGCCAAGCAGTTCGGGCTCTTCGTGCTGTTGGTCGTGCTGCTGGCGCCCGGATTGAACCGCTATTTCTTCGAGGCGGTGTACTGGCTTTTCGATCTGTCCGGGGTGCCGCCGCGGTTGTCGATGGCCGGGGCGGGGCTGACCCGGTTCTGGGGCGCCTGGTTCTGAGTATTGCGATATATGCGACTTCGCGCATATATTACTGCGCATGGGTGCCGGACACAGTCACACTCCCGCGGAGGCGGATGCGTCGCGAATGATCCCGCGGATGATCGCCGCGGCGGGCATCCTGGCCGCATTCTTCGTCATCGAGCTGACGACCGCGCTGCTGATCAACTCGATAGCGCTGCTGGCCGACGCGGGGCACATGCTCACCGATGTGGTGGCGGTGTTCATGGGGCTGGCCGCCGTGGTGCTGGCCCGCCGGGGCAGCTCGTCACCGGACCGCACCTACGGTTGGCATCGCGCCGAGGTGTTCACCGCGGTGGCGAACGCGGTGCTGTTGGTCGGGGTGGCGCTGTTCATCCTGTACGAGGCGATCGACCGGCTCGGCGGGGCGCCGTCGGTGCCCGGCGTGCCGATGATCGTGGTGGCGCTGGCCGGGGTTGCCGCCAACTTCGTGGTGGCGATGCTGCTGCGGTCTCATTCGGACGACAGCCTGGCGGTCAAGGGCGCCTACATGGAGGTGGTCGCCGACACCGTCGGCAGCATCGGCGTCCTGATCGCCGGCATCGTGACCGTCACGACGCGCTGGCCCTACGCCGACGTGGTGGTCGCGGTGCTTGTCGCACTGTGGGTATTGCCGCGGGCGATTGCGCTGGCGCGCGCCGCGCTGCGGATCCTGTCTGAGTCGTCGCCGGCACACATCGATGTGGCCGAACTACGTTCGGCGCTGGGCGAGCTCGACGGCGTGACCGACGTCCACGATCTGCACGTGTGGACGCTGTCACCGGGCAAGGACATGGTCACCGCGCACCTGACCAGCGACCGGGACTCGACGCAGGTGCTGAACGCGGCACGTGCGGTCCTATCGGCCCGCGGACTGGACCACGCCACCGTGCAGATCGACTGCCCGGACGGGCACTGCGAAGAAACGTTTTAGCGGCTGCTAAAGACCCAGCGCCTGGCGGGCGGTGGGATCACAGTCGTCGAGTAGGTCCAGGCAGCGTCGGTATTCGTCGGTTTCGCCGATGGCATCCGCGGCGCGTGCCAGTGCTGCCACACACCGCAGAAATCCCCGGTTCGGCTCGTGCGAATATGGCACCGGGCCGAAGCCCCGCCAGCCGTTGCGGCGCAGCTGGTCCAGCCCTCGGTGGTAGCCGGTGCGGGCGTACGCGTAGGCGGTGATAGCGCGGTCTTCGGCAAGTGCGTCCTCGGCGAGCGCCGCCCAGGCCACCGATGCCGACGGGTGCGCGGCGGCGACGATGCCGGGGTTCTCGTCGGCGAGCAGCGCAGCCTCGGCCTCGCTGTCGCCCGGCAGCAGAATTGGATCAGGTCCCAGAAGATCACCGGTCGGCGTCATGCCTACATCTTGCCAAGCCTGTCGCTAAGCTCCATTCATGCCCAACGCACCTGAGTCCGACCGCGACGGCAAATCCTTGCGCGGCAACCCGGAGCGCGAGCGCGACCCCAGCAACGAGGCCACCGAGGGCTACCCCCTGGTCACAGGTGATGCCGAAACCGAGGCTCTGAGGATCGCCAAAAAGCAACCGGACGAGACGTCCGAACCGACCGCCCCGGATGAACCCGAGCGCCGATTCACCGCGCCCGGCTTCGACGAGAAAGAAACCCAGGTCATCGCCACGGCCCCGGAAGCTGCCACCGAGGTCTTCGAAACCCGCCCGGCGCCGCAGGGCTCGGTGCCGCTGCCACCCGGGTCCCAACCGCCACCAGGTTCCCAGCCGCCGCCGAAAGCCGCAGTGCCGCAGTCGATTCCGCCGCGTGGCGCGACGAAAACCGCACCGAAGCACCGCAACTGGGGCTGGGTGCTGGCGATCGTGGTGATCGTGTTGGCGCTGGCGGCGATCGCGATCTTCGGCACGGTGCTGCTCACCCGAACCAAGCACGCCAAGCCCTCGCAGGAGGAGCAGGTCCGGCAGACCATCCAGAGCTTCGACGTGGCAATACAGCGGGGCGACCTGACGGCGCTGCGCGGCATAACCTGCGGCACGACCCGCGACGGCTACGTGGATTACGACGAGAAGGCCTGGACGGAGACCTACCGCCGGGTGTCGGCGGCCAAGCAGTATCCGGTGATCGCCAGCATCGACCAGGTGGTGGTCAACGGCCAGCACGCCGAGGCCAATATCACCTCGTTCATGGCCTATGACCCGCAAACGCGGTCGACGCGCAGCTTGGATCTGCAGTACCGCGACGAGCAGTGGAAGATCTGCCAGTCCCCCAGTTAGTCGCGCGAGTTAGCCCGCCCGCCTAACCGGCGAGGGACTTGCCAGCGCAGTGCAGGTCGTTGCAGGCCTCGATGACGCGCTCGGTCATGCCGGCCTCGGCCTTCTTGAGGTAGCTGCGCGGGTCGTAGACCTTCTTGGAACCCACGTCGCCGTCGACCTTCAACACGCCGTCGTAGTTGGTGAACATGTGCGCGACGATCGGGCGGGTGAACGCGTACTGGGTGTCGGTGTCGACGTTCATCTTCACCACGCCGTACCGCAACGCCTCCTCGATCTCGGACTTCTCCGAGCCCGAACCGCCGTGGAAGACGAAGTCGAACGGCTGGGCGTCGTCGCCGAGTCCGAGCTTGGCCGCGGCCACCTTCTGACCCTGGGCCAGGATGTCGGGACGCAGCTTCACGTTGCCGGGCTTGTAGACACCGTGGACGTTGCCGAACGTCGCCGCCAGCAGGTAGTGGCCGTGCTCGCCGTGGCCCAGCGCGTCGATCGTCTTCTCGAAATCCTCCGGGGTGGTGTACAGCTTGTCGTTGATCTCGTTCGCGACGCCGTCCTCCTCACCGCCGACCACGCCGATCTCGATCTCCAGGATGATCTTGGCGGACGCGGCCTGTTTGAGCAGTTCCTGCGCGATCTCGAGGTTCTCGTCGATCGGCACCGCCGAGCCGTCCCACATGTGGGACTGGAACAACGGGTTCTTGCCCGCAGAGACACGCTCGGATGAGATCGCCAGCAGCGGGCGCACGTAGGTGTCGAGCTTGTCCTTGGGGCAGTGGTCGGTGTGCAGCGCAACGTTGATCGGGTACTTCGCCGCGATAACGTGGGCAAACTCGGCCAGCGCGACGGCGCCGGTCACCATGTCCTTGACACCGAGGCCGGAGCCGAACTCCGCGCCTCCGGTGGAGAACTGGATGATGCCGTCGCTGCCCGCATCGGCGAAGCCTTTGATGGCCGCGTTGATGGTCTCCGAAGAAGTGCAGTTGATGGCCGGAAAAGCGTACGAATTCTCCTTGGCACGGCCCAACATCTCGGCGTAGACCTCGGGCGTTGCGATGGGCATGAGACTTCCTCCTCGAAGACTTTGGTCCACCCAGTATTGCAACGCCGGTATGTTGAAGCATCATGAGCACCTCGGTTGTCGCGTTGGGCGACTTCCTCGACCCGTGGTATTGGTTGGGCCCCGGCGGCGTCTTCGGGTCTGCGGTGCTACCCGGGATCCTGATCATCGTCTTTATAGAAACCGGTCTGCTGTTTCCGCTCCTGCCGGGTGAGTCACTGCTGTTCACCGGCGGCTTGCTGGCGTCGAAAGGGACCATCGACATCTGGGTGCTGGCGCCCGCCGTCGCCGTCGTCGCGGTGCTCGGCGACCAGACCGGGTACTTCATCGGCCGTCGCATCGGTCCGGCTCTGTTCAAGAAGGAAGATTCGCGGTTCTTCAAGAAGCACTACGTGACCGAATCGCACGCGTTCTTCGAGAAGTACGGGCCGTGGGCGATCATCCTGGCCAGGTTCGCGCCGTTCCTCCGGACGTTCACGCCGGTGGTCGCCGGGATCTCTTACATGCGCTACCCCGTCTTCCTGGGGTTCGACATCGTGGGCGGCACGCTATGGGGTGGCGGCGTCACGACACTCGGCTACTTCCTGGGCAACGTGCCGTTCGTGCACCAGAACCTGGAGAAGATCATCCTGGGCATTCTCTTTGTGTCACTGATGCCCGCGTTCATCGCCGCCTGGAAGACCTACCGCTCGCGGCGCAGGGGCGCGAATAAGGAAGAGTCATCTGACGCCAGCGTCGACTAGTTGGCAGATCAACTGACGGCGTGTGCGGCTTCCATCAGCATCCAGCCCGACAGCTGCACCGACAGGTCCCGTTCGGGAATCTCCGAACTGTTCACCGCGCCCGCGACGAACTGCGCCTGCTGACCACCCGCGCTCGGCAGTTCGGCGTCGCGATCCCAGAACGCGCCGAACACCGGCAGGCCGTCCACCGTCTGGCGGTAGTCCCACGCTGACTTCGCGCTGGCCAGCACGATGCCGCGGGCGCTGTCCCGGGCCACGGCGTCCTCGGCGGAATCACCGGGCAGGTCGGTGGCCACCAGCGCCAGATAGCGCGCGGTGATGCCCGCGAACAACCCGCCGTCACCACCGCCGGCGCCCTTGAGCACACCCGAAGGCGCCATCTGTTCCTTGACGGCGGCGACCAGCCGGCGCACCCGCAGCTGGTGTCGTTCCCGGACCTCGGCGCCGGTGCGCTTGGCAAGCTCGGTCTCCAAGCCGAGCACCACGCCCTGGCAGTAGGTGTACTGCGCCCGCACCAGCGAGCCGTCCTTGATGCCGTCGAACACCAGGTGCATCTCGGGGTCGATCAGTGTGCGGTCGATCCAGTCGCTGATCTGGTCGGCCCGCTGCACGTGATTCCCGTACCGAGCCAGAAAGATCCCCGCCGGGCCGTTGGAGGGGGCATTGAAGAAACGCTCGCCACCCTTACGCCACGGGATGCCGCCGCCTTGCTCGGGCGCCCAGGAGTCGACGAACTGCCCGGCGAGCTTGCGCAACGCCCGGTCGCGCTGCACCCCGGCCACCTTGGTGGCACGTTCCAGCGCCAGCGCCAGCCACGCCATGTCGTCGTAGTAGTTGTTGGTCCAGAAGAAGTTGTTGCGCAACCGGTGCGAGCGGATCTGCCGCTTGATCCGGGTGTTCCGCTCCGGCTGCGGGTCGCGTAGCTGAGCGTCGACCAGGCAATCCAGCAAATGCGCCTGCCACCAGTAGTGCCAGGTGCCGAACAACCGGTCCCTGCGCTCCGACGGCCAGGCCACCACGCCCAGCTGTGTTCCCGGCAACCCCCACAGTCGCGTCAGGTGCCGTTGCGTGACGGCGGTTTCAGAGCTGCCCGCCCGGTTCGCCCATACCTGATCCATACCTGCCGATCCTGCCTTAACGTGGGAGCCCTGTGGAAAGCCACCCGGAGCCGCGCACCTACCTGGAGAAGCGGCAACTGAAAACCGGTAGCGCCGGCTGGTTGCTACTGGCGGGACTTGGTGTCAGCTACGTGGTCTCCGGGGACTACTCGGGCTGGAACTTCGGCTTGGCTCACGGCGGCTTCGGGGGGTTGGTGCTCGCCACCGGCGTGATCGCCGCCATGTATTTGGCATTGGTGCTGGGGATGGCCGAGTTGTCCTCCGCGCTGCCCACCGCCGGCGGCGGGTACACGTTCGCGCGGCGTGCGCTGGGGACCTGGGGCGGCTTTGCGACGGGCACCGCCGTGCTGATCGAGTACGCGATCGCGCCGGCTGCCATCGCGACGTTCATCGGCGCCTATGTGGAGTCGCTGGGCCTGTTCGGCATTCGCGACGGCTGGTATGTGTACCTGGCGATCTACGCGCTGTTCATCGGCATTCACTTGGCCGGGGTCGGCGAGGCGCTGAAGGTGATGTTCGCGATCACCGCGATAGCGCTGGTGGGGATCGCGATCTTCTGCGTCGCCGCCGTCGGGCACTTCGATTCGGCGAATCTAACCAACATCGCGCCCACGAATTCGCTTGGCGCATCGGCGTTCCTGCCGCACGGGTATCTGGGGGCGTGGTCGGCGTTGCCGTTCGCGATCTGGTTCTTCCTGGCTATCGAGGGCGTGCCGCTGGCCGCGGAGGAGACGGCCGATCCGGCCCGAAATGTGCCACGGGGCATCACCGTGGCGTTTGCCGTGCTGCTCGCGACGTGCGTGTTGGTACTGATTCTGGCCACCGGTTCCGGTGGCGCGCAGGCGATGTCGACATCCGGCAACCCGCTGGTGGCGGCGCTGGGGCCGGGTGGAGCAGCCAAAGCCGTCAACTACATCGGACTGGCCGGTCTGGTCGCCAGCTTCTTCTCGATCATCTATGCGTATTCGCGGCAGCTGTTCGCGCTGTCCCGGGCGGGTTACCTGCCGACGGTCCTGTCCGTTACCAACTCGCGGAAGGCGCCGACGCTGGCGCTGATCGTGCCCGGGCTCATCGGGTTCGGGTTGTCGTTGACCGGCCAGGGCGATCTGTTGCTGAACATGGCGGTTTTCGGGGCGACCCTGTCGTATGTGTTGATCATGGTCAGCCACATCGTGCTGCGCAGACGGGCGCCCGAGATGGACCGTCCGTACCGGACACCCGGTGGCGTGGTCACCACCGGTTTCGCGTTGGTGATCGCCGCATTGGCGCTGATCGCCACGTTCCTGGTCGACGGCGTGGCCACCTTGTGCTGTTTGGCGGTGTTCGGCGCGTTCATGCTGTACTTCGCCTGCTACAGCCGGCACCGGTTGGTCGCCAACGCACCCGACGAGGAACTGGCCGGGCTCACCTGAATTGCGGGTAGCCTAGCGCTGCCGCACCTGGCCGGCGACCGCCCGCAGCACGTCCTGCAACGCGCTCAGTGAATGTGCGGGCATGAACAGATCGCAGTACGGCAGCGCAGCCGCCATCGCGCCCGCCGCGGGCTGGAATCGACGCTGTGCGGCACGGGGATTCAGCCACACCACCAGGTCGGCGCGGCGCCGCAGCCTCGCCATCGCGTGACCGAGCCTCTCCGGCGGGTCGCTGTCCCAGCCGTCGGAGGCGATGATCACCACCGCGCCACGCAGGGCGTTGCCGTTCGGCGGCGCCAGCAGTGCCTCGATATTACGGCTGATGAACGTACCACCGTAGCGATCAACAACTTTCGCATTGGCCCGCTGCAGCGCCAGCTCCGCCGAGCGGTGTGACAACACCGCGGTGAGCCGCGTCAAGGACGTCGAGAAGGCGAACACCTCTGGCCGCAAACCCGCCTGACGCAACGCCGCCGCTCGCATCAGGTGCAAATAGATGGCAGCGTAAGGCTGCATCGATCGGCTCACGTCGCAGGCCAGGACGACGCGCCTAGGCCGGCGGCGCGGCCGGGTTCTGGCCAGCGTCAGCACTTCCCAGCCCGACGACCGCGACGCGCTCATGGTCGCCCGCAGATCGATCCGCTTGCCGTGCGGGTTGAGTTCTGCACGCATGCTGCGCCGCTGCGGCCAGTGCCGCACCGATGCCTCCAGCCACGAGCCGAGCAACCGCAGATCGTCAGGATCGAACCGGGCGAAAGATTCATCGGCCAAGGCCGCGATGCGGCTGGGCGCCACATCGGGCAGCCGGATGCCGGCGGCGGCGTCGGGGTCGGCACCGCCGCGGGTAACCCACGGCAGCGTCTGCGTTTGCGGCACGCTGGATTGCCCGGCGCCGCGGTGCACGGTCCCTGCGGCGGGTGTGCGCGGACCCGGCAGCGGAATCGGGTGTTGCTCGGGGCCGTCCAGCTCGGCACCGCCGAAGATCTCGGCGAACACCTTGTCGAAAGACACTAGCTCGTCGACCCGGTTCACCAGGGTCAGCCGCGCCGACCAGTACAGAGCGGATCGGTTGTGGGGCGGCAGTTCTCGCAACGCGTGCACGAAGCTCGCCTGGCCGCTAGCCGATACCGTCACCCCGGCGCGGCGTAGCCGCGCCACCAAGCCGGCCGCAAAAGCCGCCAGGTCGACGCCCCGCAACAGGGCCGGGGTGGTCATCGCGCTCAGCGGCGCCGGCGCAACACCCACAACAATGCAAGAACCGTCAGCGCCGCCAGCGCCGCGGCGCCGTACTTCTTGATCCGGTCGCCGCCGGCAAGTTCCAGCAAATCGATCGCCTCGGGCTCCTTTGGAGGAGCAGTTGCTGTCCGCACCGAAGCTTCTGCGGCTGTGGGTTCTTCGGCGGGGGTGGCTGGTGAATTCTGCGCTGCCAGTTCGGCTTCGAGTGACTCGACAAACTGGCCCAGCAACTTCTCGGAGACTTGCTGCAACATGCCGCTGCCGAACTGGGCCAGCTTGCCCACGATCTTCAGATCGGTGTCGACGGTGACGTTGGTGCGCTCCCCCGCTTCCTGCAGCTGGGCGGTGACGGTGGCGGCCGCGTTGCCAGTGCCGCGCGCCTCCTTGCCCTTGGCGTCGAAGACGGCACGGTGCTGGCTCTGGTCCTGCTCGACAAAATGCACCTTGCCGCTGAACTCACTGGTGACCGGCCCGACCTTCACCTTGACCTTGCCCAGGTACTCCTCACCCTCGTGACCGGTGAACTGGGCGCCGGGCATCAGCGGAATCACCCGTTCCAGGTCGCACAGCACGTCCCAGGCCTGCTCGATTGGTGCGCTGACGGTGAACTGGTTGGCGATCTTCATCTTTGTCCTCTCAGGTGGGGCTGTATTCGACTCAGGTGGGGCTGTATTCGACCAGTGCGTCGCTGATGAGAGTACGGTCGTCGGGGGTTTTGGCCAGCGCGCCGAGACTGGCCAATGCGGCCGGATCCACCAGGTCAGCCACGCCCAACGAAACCAGAGCCGCGACCCAGTCGATGGTCTCGGCCACTCCCGGCGGCTTGTCCAGATCGAGTCCCCTGGCGGCGCCGACAAATTGGGTGGCATGGTCGATCAGTGGTGCGGTGGCCCCGGGTACGGTGCGCCGCACGATCTCGGCCGCCCGCGCCGGCTCGGGGTAGTCGATCCAGTGATACAGGCAGCGCCGTCGCAGTGCGTCGTGCAAGTCGCGGCTGCGATTCGAGGTGAGCACCGCGATCGGTGGCCGCTCGGCGACGAAGGTACCCAACTCGGGGACGGTGACCGCGGCTTCGCCGAGGAACTCCAGCAGCAGCGCCTCGAATTCGTCGTCGGCACGGTCGATTTCGTCGATCAACAGCACCGGGGGTGTGGGTCCGCGGTGCCGAACACACTGCAGGATGGGCCGGTTCAGCAGGTACGCCTCGGTGTACAGGTCGCCTTCGGCGATCCCGGTGCCGCGCGCCTCGGCAAGCCGGATGGAGAGCAGCTGACGTTGATAGTTCCAGTCATAGAGTGCCTCGCTAGCGGTCAGCCCCTCGTAGCACTGCAGCCGCACCAGGCTGGTATTAAGCACGCCGGCAAGCGCTTTGGCTGCGGTGGTCTTGCCGACGCCGGGTTCGCCCTCCAGCAGCAGCGGCCTGCCGAGCGTCACGGCCAGGAAGATCGCCGACGCCGTCCCGGTGTCCAGCAGATAGTCCTGGGCATCGAAGAGTCGGACCACCTCGTCGGGACCGGTGAAGGTCATCACGGCACCGCCGTCAGCAGACGCCGGTAGTCGTCCCAGGTGTCCACGTCCAACGGGACGGGCCCGGCCACCACCAGTTCCTCGACCGGGTACCGGCCCGACTCGATCAGCTTCCAGACCCCCTTATCACCGTGCAAGCGGGCTAGCTCCGCGAATACGTTGCGGCTGAACCAGAATGGGTGTCCGATGCCATCGGAGTACCGGCATACCAGCACGTCGGTATCCGGCCCCTTGTCGATCACGTCTCGCACCGTCACCGGGGCCACTCGGGGCTGATCGCCCAGCATCAGCACGATGCCAGCCGCCCGCGGGTTCACCCACTGCACCGCCGCCTGTAGCGACGCCGAGCACCCGGTGCCGAAGTCCTCGACGGCCACCACTTCGGCACCGTCCAATGGCACCCGGTCGCGAACCTGCTGTGCGGCATCGCCCAGGGTGACGATCAACTGGTCGAATCCGACCGCTCGGGCAACATCCAGCGTCGCACCGAGCAGCGTGGTATCCCGGTACGGCAGTAGTTGTTTCGGGCTGCCCAGCCGACGGGAACTGCCGGCGGCCAGAACGATACCGGTGACGCGCGGGACCGTCATATTCCGTTCCGGTCGGCGAATGCGCTTCGGCATCCCGAGCAACAGAACCAGTAATCCGTGCCGGCCAGATGCAGGTATTCGGCGCGGGGTCCGACGACCACGGTCATGCCGCACACCGGGTCGACCGCTTCCCGAATGGCGCCGACGGCGGGGGCAGACCGGACGAGGGTGCCATCGCGGAGGGAGGCGATGAGCTCCGCGGCGATTGCCACCGCGATCTCCGTCGGCGTCTTGGCGCCGATGGCCAGGCCAACCGGACAGTGCACCCGGGCGCGTTCGGATTCGGAGAGGTCCAGCGAGGACAGGACAGAGGCGCCGCGCACCTTGCTGGCCACCAGTCCAATGTAGGGGACGTCGTTATCCAGTGCTGTACGGATGATTTGGGCTTCCGGACCGCCATGGCTGGCGATGACGACCGCGCTGGTGTCATCCGGACTTATGTCGCCACCCTCGCCCCTGCGCCCGTCGTAACCGAGCACGCCGCAGATCTGGATCAGTGCGTCGGCGATCGGTGTGGCGCCGTAAATGCGTACTAGCGGGGCCGGCAGTTGCGGGGTCAGGAAGATCTCCAGCGATCCGCCGGACAGGCAGGGGTTGACCACCACGCAGGCGCCCGGCGCCTCGGGAAAATGCACGTCTCCATCGGGCAGCACCCGCAACAACACGCTCTCCCCGGCCTGCAGGACACCCAGCGCCGCTTTGCGAACCGAGTTCTGGGCACACTGCCCGCCGACGAAGCCCTCGATGGTGCCGTCGGCCAACAGGATCGCCTCGTCGCCCGGCGATGCCGAGGTGGGCTGCTCGGCGCGGACCACCGTCGCGCGGACGAAAGGTGTGCGCGCGGCGTGAAGTTGTTGAGCCCGTTCGCTGATGGTCATGATTATCAGATCGGCGGCCGGGCCCGACCCTGCATGGCCTCCCAAACCCTCGACGGTGTCAGCGGCATGTCGGCGTGCCGAACACCGTACGGGGCCAGCGCATCGATAACCGCGTTGACCACGGCAGGCGGGGAACCCACCGTTGCCGATTCGCCAATTCCCTTGGCGCCGATGGGGTGATGCGGCGACGGTGTCACGGTGAACCCGGTCTCCAGGTGCGGTACCTCCTGCGCGGTGGGGATCAGGTAGTCCATCAGCGAGCCGCCCAGGCAATTGCCGTCCTCGTCGAAGGCGATCATCTCCATCAACGCCATCCCGATGCCGTCGACGATGCCGCCGTGCACCTGGCCCTCGATGATCATCGGGTTGATGCGGGTGCCGCAGTCGTCGACGGCCAAGAATCGCCGCACCTTCACCACGCCGGTACCTGGATCAACGTCCACCACACAGAAATACGCGCCGTACGGGTACGTCAGGTTCTCCGGGTTGTAGCAGACCTGGGCGTCCAGGCCGCCCTCGAGACCCTCGGGCAGATCGCCTGCGCCGTGCGCACGCATCGCGATGTCCTGGATGGTGACGGCCGCCGACGGGTCACCTTTGACGTGGAATTTGCCTTTCTCCCAATCCAAGTCGGCCACCGACACCTCGAGCATGCCCGACGCGATGATCTTGGCCTTGTCCCGCACCTTGCGCGCCACCAGAGCGGCCGCGGCGCCGGACACCGGTGTGGACCGGCTGCCGTAGGTGCCCAGCCCGAACGGTGTCTGGTCGGTGTCGCCATGCACGACGTCGATGTCGTCGGGCGGGATGCCCAGCTCCTCGGCAACGATCTGGGCGAACGTCGTCTCGTGCCCCTGCCCCTGCGTCTGAACAGACAGCCGCACCACGGCTTTACCGGTCGGGTGCACGCGAAGCTCGCAACCGTCCGCCATACCGAGGCCGAGGATGTCCATGTCCTTGCGCGGCCCGGCGCCCACCGCCTCGGTGAAGAAGGCCATGCCAATGCCCATCAACTCGCCGCGCTCCCGCTTTGCGGCCTGTTCGGCGCGCAGGGCCTGGTAGCCGATCATGTCCATCGCCTTGCGCATGGTCGTCTCGTAATCGCCGGAGTCGTACGTCCAGCCGGTCTTGCTCCGGTACGGGAACTGGTCCGCCTTCAACAGGTTTCGCAACCTCAGCTCGGCGGGGTCCATCTTCAGCTCATGGGCCAGGCAGTCCACCAGTCGCTCGACGAAGTAGACCGCCTCGGTGATCCGGAAGGAGCACGCGTAGGCCACCCCGCCGGGCGCCTTGTTGGTGTACACCGCGGTCATGTGGCAGTAGGCCGCCTCGAGGTCGTAGCTGCCGGTGAACACGCCGAAAAACCCGGCCGGGTACTTGACCGGAGCGGCGGTGCCGTTGAACGCGCCGTGGTCGGCCAGCACATTGGACCGGATTGCCAGTATCTTGCCGTCGGCGGTCGCGGCGATCTCGCCCACCATGATGTAGTCGCGCGCGAAGCCGGTGGAGGTCAGGTTTTCGCTGCGGTCCTCCATCCACTTCACCGGCTTGCCCAGCAGCAGCGAGCCGACGATGGCGCAGACGTAGCCGGGATAGATCGGCACCTTGTTGCCGAAGCCGCCGCCGATGTCGGGCGAGATCACCTGGATCTTGTGCTCGGGCAGGCCGGCGACCAGGGCGTAGAGCGTGCGGTGCGCATGTGGCGCCTGCGTGGTGGACCACAACGTCAGCTTTCCGGTGACCGGGTCCAAATCGGCTACCGCGCCGCAGGTTTCCATCGGCGCCGGGTGCACACGCGGGTAGACGATCTCCTGTTTGACCACCACGTCGGCCTTGGCGAACACCGCGTCGGTGGCGGCCGCATCACCGGTCTCCCAGTCGAAGCAGTGGTTGTCGGCCTTGCCGTCCAGGTCGGTGCGGATCACCGGCGCGGACGGGTCCAACGCCTTGCGGGCGTCGACGACCGGATCCAGCGGGTCGTATTCGACGTCGATCAGCTCCAGCGCGTCACGCGCCGAGTAGCGGTCCTCGGCGACGACGAACGCCACTTCCTGTCCCTGGAAGCGCACCTTGTCGGTGGCCAGCACGGCCTGCACATCGTTGGATAACGTCGGCATCCAGGCCAGGCCCTTCTCCGCCAGCGCCGCGCCGGTCACCACCAGCTTGACCTTCGGATGTGCTTGCGCTGCAGTCACATCGACGCTGACAATGTTGGCGTGCGCGTAGGGCGAACGCAGGATCGCCAGGTGCAGCATGCCCGGCAGCGCAATGTCGTCGACGTAACGGCCGCGCCCCCGGATGAACCGCGGGTCCTCTTTGCGCAGCATCCGCCCGTAGCCGCAAGGCTTCTGGTCGTTGTCCGCGGTGTCTTCCGGTGACGGGGGACGGGACGCCTCGTCTTTGAAGGTGGTCATGACGTCGGGGCCTCCGCTTGTGAATGATTTGCGGCCCATTGGATGGAGCGCACGATGGTCGTGTAGCCGGTGCAGCGGCAGATCTGCCCGGAGATCGCTTCCCGGATGGTCTCCTCGTCGGGGTCGGGGTCGCGGTCCAGCAGGGCGCGGGCGGTGATCATCATTCCCGGCGTGCAGAAGCCGCATTGCAGGCCGTGGCAGCGCATGAAGCCTTCCTGCACGGGGTCGAGCGATCCATCCGGCCCCGCCAGTCCCTCGACGGTTCGTACGCTGTGCCCGGACGCCATCACCGCCAGCATGGTGCAAGACTTCACCGGGACGCCGTCGACGTCGACAACACAGGTTCCGCAGTTGCTGGTGTCACAACCCCAGTGGGTGCCGGTAAGCCGCAACTGATCTCGCAGGAAGTGCACCAGCAGCATGCGGGGCTCGACGTCGGCGGTGACGGGCTCGCCGTTGACGGTCATGGTTACTTGCATGATGATCAGTTCCCCTCCGGCGCAGGAATGTTGCGCACCCGCTCGACGGACTTGCGCAGGGTTCGGATGGTGAGTTCCGATGCGAGGTGCCGCTTGTACTCGGCCGTGCCGCGGATGTCGGACACCGGCTCGCAGGCTTGCCCGGCCATGCGGCCGGCCTCGGCGAAGGTCTCCTCGGTGGCCGGCCTCCCGGCGATCGACGCCGATAACTCCGCCAGCCTCTCCCGATCGGCGTTGACCGCCGTCAACCCCACCCGGATGGCGACGATCGAGTCGCCGTCCAGCGTGACGCATGCTCCCGCCGCGGTGACCGCCCAGTCACCCACCCGTCGCTCCACCTTGGCATAGGCACTGGATGTGTTGTGCCGCAGCGGAATCCGCGCCTCGATCAGGATCTCGTTGGGGGCGGTGGCCGTCTCGTACGGCCCGACCAGAAAGTCGTCGATAGGGATCTCCCGTTCCCCCGACGGTCCGCGCACCAGGCACGTCGCGTCCAGCACCTCGCACACGGTGGACAGGTCCTCGGCCGGATCCGCCTGGCACAGCGACCCGCCCAGGGTGCCGCGGTTGCGCACCACCGGATCGGCGATCACTCGTTCGGCGTCGCGGAAGATCGGGCACACCGCCGCCAGCGTCTCGGACTCGAGGATCTCCCGGTGGCGGGTCATCGCGCCGATGCGCACCAATGTCGGGTCGGTGATCACATACCCCAGTTCGGGCGCCAGGTCGTTGATGTCGACCAGGTATTCGGGGTTGGCGATGCGCAGCTTCATCATCGGCAGCAGGCTGTGTCCGCCGGCGACGACGCGCGCCCCCTCCCCTAACCGGTCCAGTAGTCCGATGGCGTGGTCCACGCTGGTCGCACGCTCGTATTCGAAGGGGCCAGGTACTTGCATGCCGAAAGTGTCAGCCCACGCCCCAGGCGCGTCAATGACGAGTTAAGCGATCCTTTAACTAAGGGCTGACTTGCATGTCCCGGTGGATGCGGCCGGTGACCTCGGCCAGCGGTCGGCCCCCGCCGCCCCACCGGCGCGCGATGATGTCGGCGGCGATCGACACCGCCGTCTCCTCCGGAGTCCGGGCGCCCAAATCGAGCCCGATCGGACTGGACAGCCGGGCCAGCTCGACATCGGTCAGGCCGACCGCCCGCAACCGGTCCAACCGGTCGAGGTGTGTTCGGCGCGATCCCATCGCGCCGACGTAGCCGAGATCGAGCCGTAGCGCGACCTCCAACAGCGGCACGTCGAACTTGGGGTCGTGGGTGAGCACGCAGACCGCGGTGCGCCGGTCGACGGAACCCGCGCTCGCCTGCGCGGCCAGATAGCGGTGCGGCCAGTCGACGACCACCTCGTCGGCGGTCGGGAAGCGTGCAGGCGTGGCGAACACCGCCCGGGCGTCGCAGACGGTGACGCGGTAGCCGAGGAAGGATCCCTGGCGAGCCAGCGCGGCGGCGAAATCGATGGCGCCGAACACCAGCATCCGCGCGCGGGGCGCGTGGCTGGCCACGAAGACCTCCATGCCCTCGCCGCGGCGCTGCCCGTCGGGACCGTAATCGAGGATCTCGCTGCGGCCCAGCGCGAGCAGCCCTCGGGCGTCATCGACCACCGCCGCGTCGGCGCGCGCCGAACCCAGCGTCCCGGCATGGCTGTCCGCGCGAACCACCAGCCGGCGACCGACCCGGCTCGCATCCCGATGAGCGACCACGGTGGCGACGGCTACCGGCCGCTGCGCGGCGATGTCCTCGGCCACCGAAGCGAGTTCGGGATAGGTCGATTGCGACACGGCCTCGACGAAGACATCGATGATCCCGCCACAGGTGAGACCCACTTCGAAGCTCCCGTCGAGTTCGGGGCCGTCGCTGACGCCGTAGCGCTCCAGGCGCGGCGCGCCGGTACGTATCACGTCGGTGGCGAGTTCGTACACGGCGCCTTCCACGCAGCCACCCGAGACGGAGCCGCTGACCGAACCGTCCGGTGCCACGACCATGGCAGCGCCGGGCGGCCGCGGCGCCGAATGCATGGTGCGGACCACGGTGCCGAGCCCGGCGGTCTCACCGGCGCGCCACATCGACATCAAGTCGTCGAGCACATCACGCACGTGTGTAACGGTATGCCTCGGACGCGGCGGCTGAAAGTAGGCTGGCCCCATGACCCCGGCGCAGCTTCGGGCCTACGCGGCCGTGGTACGTCTGGGTTCGGTACGAGCGGCCGCCGCGGAGCTCGGTGTCTCCGACGCCGGCATCTCGATGCACGTCGCCGCGCTGCGCAAGGAACTCGACGATCCGTTGTTCACCCGGACGGGCGCCGGGCTGGCGTTCACGCCGGGCGGCTTGCGGCTGGCGAGCCGGGCGGTGGAAATCCTGGGCTTGCAACGGCAAACGGCCATCGAGGTCACCGAGGCCGCCCACGGCCGCCGGCTGTTGCGCATCGCCGCGTCGAGCACCTTCGCCGAACACGCGGCGCCTGGACTGATCGAACTCTTCTCCTCCCGGGCCGACGACCTTTCGGTGGAGTTGAGCGTTCACCCGACCAGCCAATTCCGTGACTTGATCTGTTCGCGGGCGGTCGACATCGCGATCGGACCGGCAAGTGAAAGTTCCTTCGGCTCAGACGGATCGATCTTTGTGCGGCCGTTCCTCAAATACCAGCTGATCACCGTGGTCGCACCGAACAGCCCACTGGCGACGGGCATTCCGACGCCTGCGCTGATCCGCAGCCAGCAATGGATGCTGGGACCGTCTGCCGGCAGTGTGGACGGTGAGATCGCAAACATGCTGCGCGATTTGGCGATCCCGGAGTCACAGCAACGGATCTTTCAGAGCGACGCCGCAGCCTTGGAGGAGGTGCTGCGCGTCGGCGGCGTGACTCTGACCATCGGCTTTGCCGTCGCCAAAGACCTTGCCGCGGGCCGGTTGTCGCACGTCGTCGGGACCGGCCTGGACAAGGCCGGCGAATGGTGCGCAGCGACGCTGGCGCCCTCGGCCCGCCAGCCCGCGGTGTCCGAGCTGGTCCGTTTCATCACCACACCGAGGTGCATTCAGGCGATGATTCGGGGCAGTGGCGTTGGAGTGACCCGGTTTCGGCCCAAGATTCACGTCACCTTATGGAGCTGAGTGTGGAGCTGGCGGTCACCAGGCCCGGTTCAAATCGGCGTGCTGCCGAATCCAGGCGTGCATCGCAATTCCTGCTGCCACACCGGCATTGATGCTGCGCGTCGATCCGAACTGGGCGATCGACACCGTCATCGCCGCACCGGTTCGGGTTTCATCGGTGATGCCGGGCCCTTCTTGTCCGAACACCAGCAGGCAGTCATGCGGCAACAAAACCTGTTCCAGCCGAACGGCACCGGGGACGTTGTCCACCGCGACGACCGCCAGTCCGGCGGAGGCGGCGAAGTCGATCAACTCGGCGGCGCTGTCGTGGTGCCGCAATCGTTGATAGCGGTCGGTCACCATGGCGCCGCGGCGATTCCACCGGCGCCGGCCGACAATATGCACGGTGTCGACCGCGAACGCGTTGGCGGTGCGCACCACCGAGCCGATGTTCGCGTCGTGCCCGAAGTTCTCGATCGCGATGTGCAGCGGGTGCCGGCGCCGGTCGATGTCAGCCACGATCGCCTCGCGGGTCCAGTACCGATAGGCGTCGACAACGTTGCGAGTATCCCCGTCGCGCAACAGATTCGGGTCATAGCGCGGATCGTCGGGCGGGTCACCGGGCCAGGGCCCGACACCCGCGACCGGGGCGCCCCATTCGGTGGGCCCGGGTTCACTCACCGGGAGAGCCAGACCGCGGCGTGGGTGCCGACAATTGCGATCGTCGCGTACAGCACCGCTTGATTGACCTCGCCCTGGGTGCACAGCGACGCGTTGACCTGAACCGAGTCCCGCGATTCGTCGGGCAGGATCAGCACCGAGGAGCCGTAGGCCGCGCACGCCGGATTGAGCCCGCGCCCGGGCAGCGTGGGTGTGGCCAGCAACATCATGGGCCCGCCTCGGCGGGCGGAGTCCTCTCGATAGCGCGCCCCCACCGCGCCGGCCTCCAAGGCCAGCAGCATGTAACCGTTGCCGTTAAAAGCCGTTGGATCGCCTAACTGGGCCTTGGTGATCGGCATGCCGTCGGCGCGCCAGGCCGACACGCTGGTGCTCTTCACCACCAGCCCGGTGTCGTTGACGTTGGTCGGCAACAGGCCCACCGGAAAGGCTGCCGCGTAGGCGGCCGCGGTGTCGGGGATCCGCTCGTTGGGTGAGTAGACGTAGATACCCCGCACCACGCTGCGCTCCTTGAGCGGGCCCAGACAGACCGTGCCGGTGAGCCGGTTGGGCGGTGCGGTCAGCGGCGTGCGCACTTCCGGCGTCTTGGTCACGGCGTCGTTGCAGCTGTTGAGCCCGTTGAACTCCATCGGGTGCGACAGCGCACCGTACAACCCGAACCGGATGTCTTCGGGCTTGGCGTGCGGCTTGGCCGGATCGGTCGGGGCGGCGTCGACGTCGACCAGCACGTAGTCTTCCGACCACCGGAAATTCGTCACCGAGAGGTTCCAGCCGAACACCGCCTGGGATTCGCCGATCCGCGCGCTGGACGCGCCGAAAATCCGGGCGGGACCGCTGGAGCCCGAACAGCCCACCAGGCAGGCGAGAGCCAGGACGAGCGCAACAAGGGATCGCACCTTCGGCGGCCTAGCCCAACCCCAGATCGGCCAGGCCCAGCACGCTGCGGTACGGAACACCCTCGGCTTCGATCGCTTCGGCGGCGCCGGTCGCCCGGTCCACGACGGTGGCCACCCCGATGACCTCGCCCCCGGCGTCGCGCACTGCGCGCACCGCCGTCAGCGCGGAACCGCCGGTGGTGCTGGTGTCCTCGACCACCAGCACCCGCTGACCGGCAACGTCGGAACCTTCGATAAGTCGCTGCAGCCCATGGGTTTTCACTGATTTGCGGACGACGAAGGCGTCGATTGGCCGGCCGGGCGCGTGCATGATCGCGGTCGCCACCGGGTCCGCGCCCAGCGTCAGCCCGCCGGCGAGTGCGTAATCCCAGTCTGCGGTGATCTCCCGCATCAGCCGGCCGATCAGGGCCGAGGCACGATGGTGCAAGGTGGCGCGCCGCAGGTCGACGTAGTAGTCGGCCTCCTTGCCCGACGACAGGGTGACCCGCCCATGCACCACGGACAGCCGCCGCACCAGCTCGGCCAATTCGGTGCGGGCCTGCTGATCAGGTTCGCCCACGGCCACTGCCGAATCGTTTGGTGGCCAACCGGGTCAGCCTCCGCGGCATCGCTCGGCCCGTCGCGACGAGGAACTTGTACTGCGCACTCGGAATGCTGATCACCTTGCCGTGCGCGATATCGGCCAGGCTCTCGCTGACCACGTCGTCCACTTCCAGCCACATGAACGACGGCACCTCGGCCATGTCGAGCCCGGCGCGGCTGTGGAATTCGGTGCGGACGTACCCGGGACACACCGCGTGCACGCCGACACCGGTGCCCTGCAATCCGTTGGCCAGCCCCTCGCTGAAAGAGATGACCCACGCCTTGGATGCCGAATAAGTCGACCCGCGGCCGGGCAGCAGGCCGGCGACACTGGCGATGTTGATGACGGTGCCCGCGCCGGCATCGAGCATGGCCGGCAATGCTGCACGGGTCAGGTGCATGACGGCGGTGACGTTGACGTCGAGCTGCTTCTGCAACTGCGCGGGGTCGGCTTCCCAGAAGTCACCGGAGGTGCCGAATCCGGCGTTGTTGACCAGGACCCGCACCCCCTCGGCGAGCCGCTCCGACACCTTGTCACGATCGGCGGCGTCGGCGAGGTCGGCGGGCAACAGCTCGATGTTGCCGGCCTCGGACTGCAGTTCGCCGGCCAACTGCTCGAGGCGCCCGACGTCGCGGGCGACCAAAACGAGGTCGTAGCCGTCGCGGGCATACCGACGCGCATATCCGGCGCCAATGCCGGACGTCGGCCCAGTGATCAGCGCAACGGGTCGGGGCATGTGCTCTCAGTGCTGGTAGTTGCTGGCCTGATGGCCGTTGCGGCCCGCTCGCGGCTCCCGGCGGATCGGCTCGGCGGCACGCCGGACCGGATCTGGCACGACGCCGGCGCCCGGGTCTGCCTGGGTGCGGCGCTGCGGCAACTCCGCACGAGCGGCCGGCGCCAACGGACGACCCGGGGCAGCGCTGCGGCGGCCCTCGCCCTCACCCTCGTCCTCCGGGGTCTCCGCCGGCAGCGGCGGCAGCACCCGCAGCAGGTCGTTGAACTGACGTACCGTGCGCAGACCCTCGTCCCATTGCGCCCGGGTGCTGGCGATCGGCATCGCGACCAGTGTCCAGTTCTGCTCGTTCCACATGATCTCGGCGCAGTCGGGTGCGGTGTGCGCGAAGGTGACCATGCGCCGGTCGCAGGCCCGGCGGGCCGCGTCGAGGTTGGTGGAGTACACCATGCGGGGTCCGATCGCCCCCAACAGCCAGATGTCGCTCTCCCGGGGCTCTTTGAGGCCCTTGAGCCGCAGGTCCACCACCACGTTGGTGCCTACCTTGCGGTGCAGGGCGATCACCGTGGCGACCTCATCGAGGTCGAAGATGTAGACGGCCTCGCCGCGGATCTGGCCCAGTACGACGTTGTGGGCCGGCACATCGCCGACTGTGGACATCACGCCGCGCTTCCAGCGGTGCAGAATGTCGGTCGATTCGCGCTCGTAATCGAAGCCGTGCGACCTGGCCCAGGACCTGCGGCGCCTGCTGCGCCCGCGCCGCCGATCGATGTCGACGTACAGCAACACCGCCGCACCGACGAAGCACAGTGCGGAGAGCGTGAACCAGAGCGGGACCATCCCCAACAGAGTATCTGTAGTCAGTACGGAACGAAGAATCCGAGCAGGTCACAACCGAATCACAGGACCGAATACCCGCACGATTGTCCGCGTAGGGTTTTCGGTCATGAGTTTCGCCGGCTACCGACTGATGCGCGTCTCCCTCAGCAGCGGTATCTGCCGCGCGACGATCGACAATCCTCCCCTGAACTTGCTCGATCTACCGCTCGCGGAGGAGATCGTGCGCCTTACCCGCGAGGTGGCGGCCGACGACGACGTGCGGGTGCTGGTCGTCGACTCCGCCGATCCGGAGTTCTTCATCGCGCACGCCGACGTCGGCATGATCCTCGACCTACCCACCGACGACACCGGACTGCACGACGAGCTGAGTTACTTCCACGCCGTGATGGAGGAGTTTCGGACGTTGCCCAAAGCGACGATCGCGGTCATCGAAGGGATTTGCCGGGGCGGTGGCAGCGAGTGGGCCATGGCGTTCGACATGCGCTATGCGGCTCTGAACAAGGCGGTCTTCGGCCAGCCCGAGGTGGCGATGGGGATCATCCCCGGCGGGGGCGGCACCCAGCGGTTGCCGCGGCTCGTCGGACGTGGCCGGGCTCTAGAGGTGATTCTGGGCTGCCGGGATGTCGACGCTGCGACCGCCGAAGCCTGGGGGTACGTCGACCGGGCGCTGCCGCCGGAGAAGTTGCGGCGGTTCGTCGACAAACTGGCCGCGCGCATCGCTTCGGCCCCGCAGAGCGCCATTGCGGCGGCAAAACGCGCGGTCGACGCCGCGCTGTCCGAGGATTTGCCGACCGGCCTGCGCATCGAGGATCAGCTGTTTCGCGAGGCGCTCGCCCAGCCGGTGGCCCGCGAACGGCTGCGGGCCATCATCGATGCCGGTGCCCAGACCCGGGAATTCGAGCTCGGTTAGCTGGCGAGCAGACGCAAAAGCGCCCAAACGGTTCGTTTGGGCGCTTTTGCGTCTTTTCGCGGGTGTTAGCCGAGCCGGTTAGCCCAGCACCAGGGAGTCGCCGTCGGCACTGACATTGACCGGCACGATGTCGCCGTCGTGCACGTCGCCGGCCAGCAGCATCTTGGCCAGCTGGTCGCCGATCGCCTGTTGCACCAACCGGCGCAGCGGACGGGCACCATAGATCGGGTCGAAGCCGCGCTGGGCCAGCCACTGCTTGGCGGGCAGCGACACCTCGAGGGTGAGGCGACGCTGCGCGAGCCGCTTCTGCAGCTGGGCCAGCTGGATGTCGACGATCTGCACCAGTTCGCCCGGTTCGAGGCCGGCGAAGATGATCACGTCGTCGAGCCGGTTGATGAACTCCGGCTTGAACGCCGCGCGCACCGCCGCCATCACCATGTCCTCGTCGCCGCCCGACCCGAGGTTGGACGTCAGGATCAAGATGGTGTTGCGGAAGTCGACCGTGCGGCCCTGGCCGTCGGTCAACCGACCCTCGTCGAGCACCTGCAGCAGCACGTCGAACACGTCCGGGTGCGCCTTCTCGATCTCGTCGAACAGGATCACCGTGTACGGCCTGCGCCGCACCGCCTCGGTGAGCTGACCGCCCTGGTCGTAGCCGATGTAGCCGGGCGGGGCACCGACGAGCCGGGCCACCGAGTGCTTCTCGCCGTACTCGCTCATGTCGATCCGGACCATGGCGCGTTCGTCGTCGAACAGGAAGTCCGCCAACGCCTTGGCCAACTCCGTCTTACCGACGCCGGTGGGACCAAGGAACATGAACGAACCCGTCGGCCGGTTGGGGTCGGCGACCCCGGCCCGGCTGCGGCGCACCGCGTCAGAAACCGCGGTGACGGCCTTGCGCTGACCGACGACGCGCTTGCCCAGCTCGTCCTCCATGCGCAGCAACTTGGCGGTTTCGCCTTCCAGCAGCCGTCCGGCGGGGATGCCGGTCCAGGCGGACACCACGTCGGCGATGTCGTCAGGGCCGACCTCTTCCTTCAGCATGACGTTCTCACGGGCCGCGGCCTGCGGCAGCGCAGCGTCGAGCTTCTTCTCGACTTCCGGGATGCGGCCGTAGCGCAGCTCGGCGGCCTTGGCCAGGTCGCCGTCGCGCTCGGCACGCTCGGACTCCCCGCGCAGCACCTCCAGCTGCTCCTTGAGCTCACGCACCACGTCGATGGCGTTCTTCTCGTTCTGCCAGCGGGTGGTCAGCTCGGCGAGTTGCTCCTTCTTGTCGGCCAACTCGGCGCGCAGCTTCTCCAGCCGTTCTTTGGATGCCTCGTCCTCTTCCTTGGCCAGCGCCATTTCTTCGATCTCGAGCCGCCGCACCAGCCGCTCCACCTCGTCGATCTCGACGGGCCGCGAGTCGATTTCCATCTTCAGCCGGCTGGCTGCCTCGTCGACGAGGTCGATGGCCTTGTCCGGGAGGAAGCGGGCGGTGATGTAGCGGTCGGACAACGTCGCCGCGGCCACCAGCGCGGAGTCGGTGATCCGCACCCCATGGTGCACCTCGTAGCGGTCCTTGAGGCCGCGCAAAATGCCGACCGTGTCCTCCACCGATGGCTCACCGACAAAAACCTGCTGGAAGCGGCGCTCCAGCGCGGCGTCCTTCTCGATGTACTTGCGGTACTCGTCGAGCGTGGTGGCGCCCACCAGGCGCAGCTCACCGCGGGCCAGCATCGGCTTGATCATGTTGCCGGCGTCCATCGCTCCCTCGCCGGTCGCGCCGGCGCCGACGATGGTGTGCAACTCGTCGATGAACGTGATGATCTGGCCAGCCGAGTTCTTGATGTCGTCGAGCACCGCCTTGAGCCGTTCCTCGAACTCGCCGCGGTACTTCGCGCCGGCCACCATGGATCCGAGGTCCAGGGCGACAACAGTCTTGTCGCGCAGACTCTCGGGTACATCGCCGGCCACGATGCGTTGCGCCAGTCCCTCGACGATGGCGGTCTTGCCTACGCCGGGTTCACCGATCAGCACCGGGTTGTTTTTGGTACGACGGGACAGTACCTGCACCACGCGGCGAATCTCGTTGTCCCGTCCGATGACCGGGTCGAGTTTGCCGTCCCGAGCCCGGGCGGTCAGGTCGGTGGAGTACTTCTCCAGCGCCTGGTAGGTGGCTTCAGGGTCGGCGCTGGTCACGCGCGCGCTGCCGCGCACCTTGACGAACGCTTCCCGCAACGCCTGCGGCGAGGCGCCATGGCCGGTCAACAGCTTGGCGACATCGGAGTCGCCGGTGGCCAACCCGACCATCAGGTGCTCGGTCGAGACGTACTCGTCGTCCATCTCGGTGGCCAGCTGCTGCGCGGTCGTGATGGCCGCCAGCGATTCGCGGGACAGTTGGGGTTGTGAGCTGGAACCGCTGATCTGCGGCAAGCGGTCCAGCAGGCGCTGCGCCTCGGCGCGGACGGTGGCGGGCTCGACACCGACAGCCTCCAGCAGCGGTGCAGCGATCCCGTCGTTCTGCGTCAGCAGCGCCAACAGCAGATGAGCGGGCCTGATCTCGGGGTTACCGGCCGCCGAGGCAGCCTGTAGCGCCGACGTCAGGGCCGCCTGCGTCTTGGTGGTCGGGTTGAAAGAGTCCACGACACCTCCGTTCGGGGTACGTCTAGAAAAATGCTTGTCGCGTAGTACAACGCAGTCAAGGTTGAGTCTGTTCCGCTCAAGTCTAACCAATCCGCGCGAGCAGACGTAAAGTCCCCGACACGCGGCGGAAAAGGGGGCATTTGTGTCCGCTCGCTGCGATTGGCGACACCCCTAGAATCGGCGTACGTGGGACTGGACGACCGAGACGCACTGCAGGTGTTGCGGGACGCCTTCGCCGCCGACGCCTCCACCGGCTCCAACGAACTCGTCCACCGCTTCTACACCCACTGGTTCGCCCTCGACACGTCGGTGCGCGACCTTTTTCCACCCGAGATGGACAGCCAGCGGGCCGCTTTCGCCCATGCGATGCATTGGCTCTACGGCGAATTAATCGCGCAGCGCGCCGACACCCCGGTCGCCTTCCTCGCCCAACTGGGCCGCGACCACCGCAAGTACGGCGTGCTACCGGGCCACTATCAGACACTGCGCGACGCGCTCTACTCGACGCTGCGCTCCCATCTGGGCGCCGCCTGGACCCGTCCCGTGCAACAAGCCGCCGACCAGTCGCTCAACCTGTTCGCCGGGGTGATGAGCGGCGCGGCGGACTCCGAGGACGAACCGGCCTGGTGGGATGGCACCGTCATCGAACACTCCCGAGTGTCACGGGATCTCGCGGTCGTTCGGCTGCATCTGGATCGGCCGCTGCAGTACCTCGCCGGCCAATACGTCAACGTGCAGATTCCGCAGTGCCCGCGTCGCTGGCGTTATTTCAGCCCCGCCATTCCGGCCGACCCCGGCGGGGGAATCGAGTTCCACGTGCGGGTGGTGCCCGGCGGGCTGGTCAGCAATGCGATCGTCGGCGAGACCCGGCCCGGCGACCGGTGGCGACTGTCCAGTCCACACGGCGGACTGCGGGTCGACCGCGACGGCAGCGACGTGTTGATGGTCGCCGGGAGCACTGGCCTCGCCCCGCTGCGCGCGCTGATCATGGATCTGAGCCGCTTCGCCGAGAACCCGCGGGTGCACCTGTTCTTCGGAGCGCGCTACCGCTGCGAACTGTACGACCTGCGCACGCTGTGGCAGGTCGCCGCGCACAATCCGTGGTTGTCGGTGACGCCGGTTTCGGAGTACAACGGGGATCCGCCCTGGGCCGCCGAGTATCCCGACCCGTCGCCGCCGCGCGGGCTACACGTGCGCCAAACCGGCCGGCTCCTCGAGGTGGTGACCCGGTACGGCGGCTGGGGCGACCGGCAGATCCTGATCGCCGGCGGGCCAGAGATGATCCGCGCGACCAAGGCGGCGCTGGTGGCCAAAGGCGCGCCGCCCGAACGCATTCAGCACGACCCGCTGTCACGTTAGGCTGAGCCGGTGCACGTCGTCACGCTGCGCGACCCCTCGTCCTCGGTGGCGGCACAATTCGTCCCCGACGCGGGCATGATCGGCACGTCGCTCAGCGACGACGGCGTGGAATTGCTGGGTCAGCGACGCGGCCTGGAGGCCTACCTCTCGGCCGGCAAGACGATGGGCATCCCCATCCTGTACCCCTGGGCAAATCGCTTGGGAGACAACACCTATACCGCCGAAAACGTCACCGTCACGGTGACGCCGGGTGAGAATAGGGTGCGCGCCGACCCGAATGGACTACCGATCCACGGCACCCTGGCCGCCTACCCCGGCTGGCAGGTGATCGACGAGTCGACCAACGAATTGAGCGCCGAACTGGACTTCGGCGCCGACCCGCGACTGCTGTCCAGCTTCCCGTATCCGCACGTGCTGCGGGTCACCGTGGGATTGGCCGATCGCACGCTGACGGTGCGTGCCACGGTGACGCCCACCGGCGAGCGGGCCGTGCCGCTGTGCTTCGGCTTTCATCCCTATCTGCAGTTGCCGGGGGTGACCCGCGGCGACTGGATTATCGAGACGCCGCCGCTGCGGCACCTGGCGCTCGACGACAGGGGGTTGCCGACCGGCGCGACGAGCCCGTGGCCAGCCACCCGCGAAGCGTTGGGCGACAAAAGCTTTGACGATGCGTACGACGAGGTGCCGGAGGGCGCGGTGTTCGCCGTGTCCGGCGGTGACCGTAGGCTCGAAGTGCATTTCGAACGCGGCTACACCGCCGCGCAGATCTTCGCACCCCCGGGGGAGGACCTGGTGTGCTTCGAACCGATGGCCGCCCCTACCGACGCGTTGCGTCGCGGCGGCTTCCGGTCAGCGCGGCCGGGTGAGCCTGCCGTCGCGCAGTTCTCGATCCGCGTCTGACGCGGTTGCGCGCCTCTACCGCGAGTTGCGCGGCTGCCACACGACCAGCGCCCGGCTCTTGGGCACCACCGCGATCTCGCGGCGCTGGTTGGCGCGCAGCACTGCAATCTCTTCCGCCATCTCCTTGAGCCTGGACTGCAACGCCTCGACCTGATTGGTCAGCTCGATGATGCGCTTGATGCCGGCGAGGTTGACGCCTTCGTCCTGAGAGAGACGCTGCACCTCGCGCAACAGGTCCACATCGTGCTCGGAGTAGCGCCGGCCGCCGCCGGGTGTGCGCTGCGGACTGACCAGGCCGAGCCGGTCGTAGGTGCGCAACGTCTGCGCGTGCATACCGGCCAGTTCGGCGGCGACCGAGATCAGGAACGTCCGCGACTCCTCTTTCTTTTTCGAGTGCATAGCCATCAGCGATTACCTGCCCATCCCGCTCGCGGGTCGAACCCGCTGGCCCGTTCGGCCGCCGCGTAGGCCTCCAGCGCCTCCTGGGCGGCACCCTCCAGGTTCGGCGGCACCGCCACCTTGACGGTGACGAGTAGGTCGCCGCTACCACCACTGCGCTTGGGCGCCCCGCGTCCGCGCACCCGCAAGATCCGGCCGTCCGCAGTGCCCTTCGGCACCCGCACGCCCACTTTGCCGTCCAGGGTGGGCACCGAAAGCGTTGAGCCCAATGCCAATTCGGTAAAACTGACCGGCACGGTCACGGTGAGGTCATCACCGTCACGGCCGAACACCTTGTCCGGACGCACGTGCACGGTCACATACAGATCACCCGACGGGGCACCGCGCAATCCGGCCTCACCTTGCCCGGCCAGCCTGATCCGCTGCCCGTCCTCCACACCCGGGGGAATCCGCACGTTGATGGTGCGGGTCCGGGTGGTCGCGCCGTTGCCGCCGCACTCCTCACACGGGTGCTCGATGATCGAGCCGCTGCCCCGGCATTCGGTGCAGGGCTCGGAGAAACCGAACGCGCCCTGGTTGCGGCTGATGACGCCGGCGCCGTTGCAGTTCGGACACACCTTGGGGCTCGTGCCGGGACGCGCACCGCTGCCGTGGCAGTTGGTGCACGGCGCCGGGCTGGTCAGCCGCAGCGGCATCGCGACGCCCTTGGCGGCCTCGATGAAATCCAGTTCGGTCTCGGTTTCGAGGTCGTTGCCGCGGCGTGGTCGGGTCGGACGAGCGGTGCTTCCGCGGCCGAACAAGCCGCCGAACAGGTCGCCGATGTTGGCGCCGCCGGATCGCCCGGCGGCGTCGAACAGGTCGTTCAGATTGAACTCGGCACCGTCACCGCCACCGGCGAAGCCACCGAAGCCGCCCGTGTTGAACCGCCGCCCGCCACCGAAGCCGCCGCCGGCGAACAGCCGGCGGGTCTCGTCGTACTCCTTGCGCTTGGCCTCGTCGGACAGGACGGAGTAGGCCTCGGAGACCGCTTTGAATCGTTCGGCTCCGCTGGGGTTCTTGTCCGGATGCAAATCGGACGCCAATTTGCGGTACGCGGTCTTGATGTCCTTGGCACTGGCGTCAGAGGAGACGCCCAGCTCCTTATAGAAGTCCTTCTCGACCCATTCACGCTGAGCCATGTCGCGTCACCTCCTCACCCTCTCGTAGATTCTGTGCCTTAATCACCGGAGCCGTCGGCGTTATCGCTCGTGTCGGCCTGTTCGGTCGACGAACCGGCGACGTCGCTTGCCGCTTGCTCGTCGGCGACCGTGTCCACGACGCCGACCATCGCGTGCCGAAGCACCTGCTCACCAAGCTGATAGCCCTGCCGCATCACGGTTCCGATCACCGGCTTGGATCCCGGCCCACCGTCACCTTCGTGCTGCACAGCTTCGTGCAGCGCGGGGTCGAAGTCCTCGCCCTCCGCGCCGAACGCGGTGAGCCCCAACCCGGTCAGCGTGTTGGTCAGCTTGTCCGCCACGGCCTTCATCGGCCCCGACTCCAGGTCGCCGTGCTTGCGCGCCCGTTCCAGATCGTCGAGCACGCCCAGCAACTGACTGACCACCGTGGCCTTGGCCCGGTCGGCCGCGGCCTGCTGGTCACGCATGGCCCGCTTGCGGTAGTTGGCGAAATCCGCCTGCACCCGCTGCAGATCGGCGGTCAGCTCGGCGACCTTGTCCGACGAGGCGGCCCCAGCCGGCCCTCCCGGCGCCGGAGCGCCGGGAGAAGCCTGACGGGGTTCACCAGTCTCAGGATCGATGCGCCGCTTGTCGGTGACGGTCACCGGTTCCTGCTGGTTGCCTTCTGGTTGCTGATTGCCGTTGGTCACTTGGACTCCCGGTCGTCGTCGACCACCTCCGCGTCCACGACGTCGTCAGCCGAACCGGCCTGGTCGAAGCCGGCACCACCGGGCTGACCACCGGCGGCGGCACCCTCAGCCTGAGCGGCCTCGTAGATCGCCTGCCCCAGCGCCTGCGACTCCTGACCCAGCTTCTCCATCGCCGACTTGATCGCGCCGATGTCCTGGCCACCCAACGCCGACTTGGCATCTGCCACAGCGGCTTCCACCTTGCTCAGCGTTTCCTCGGGCACCTTGGAACCACCCTCGGCCTCCCGCTGTTCTTTGACGAACTTCTCCGTCTGGTAGACCAGCGTCTCGGCCTGGTTGCGAACGTCGGCCTCCTCGCGACGCTTGCGGTCTTCGTCCGCGTGCGCCTCGGCTTCCTTGATCATCCGGTCGATCTCTTCCTTGGAGATGCCGGAGCCCTCCTGGATGCGGATCGTGTTCTCCTTACCGGTGCCCTTGTCCTTGGCCGTGACGTGCACGATGCCGTTGGCGTCGATGTCGAAGGTGACCTCGATCTGCGGGACACCACGCGGGGCCGGAGCGATACCCGTCAGCTCGAAGCTGCCGAGCAGCTTGTTGGCCGAGGCGATCTCGCGCTCACCCTGGTAGACCTGGATCTGCACCGACGGCTGATTGTCGTCGGCCGTGGTGAAGGTCTCCGACCGCTTGGTCGGGATCGTGGTGTTGCGCTCGATGAGCTTGGTCATCACGCCGCCCTTGGTCTCGATACCCAGGCTCAGCGGCGTAACGTCAAGCAGCAGAACGTCTTTCACCTCGCCCTTCAAGACCCCGGCCTGCAGAGCCGCACCGACCGCCACCACCTCGTCGGGGTTGACGCCCTTGTTGGGCTCCTTGCCGCCGGTCAGTTCCTTGACCAGGTCGGTCACCGCGGGCATCCGGGTCGAGCCACCCACCAGCACGACGTGGTCGATGTCGGACACCGAGATTCCGGCGTCCTTGATCACCGACTGGAAGGGCTGACGGGTGCGGTCCAGCAGATCCTGCGTGATCTTCTGGAACTCGGCGCGGGTGAGTTGCTCGTCCAGGAACAGGGGGTTCTTGTCCGCGTCAACGGTGATGTAGGGCAGGTTGATCGACGTGCTGCCCGAGGAGGACAACTCGATCTTGGCCTTCTCGGCCGCCTCCCGCAGCCGCTGCATGGCCATCTTGTCCTTGGTCAGGTCAATGCCGCTGGTGCCCTTGAACTTATCGACCAGCCACTGCACGACGCGCTCGTCCCAGTCGTCGCCACCGAGGTGGTTGTCACCGCTGGTGGCACGCACCTCGACCACGCCCTCGCCGATCTCCAGCAGCGAGACGTCGAAGGTACCGCCGCCGAGGTCGAAGACCAGGATGGTCTGTTCCTTCTCACCTTTGTCCAGGCCGTAGGCCAACGCGGCCGCAGTGGGCTCGTTGACGATGCGCAGGACGTTGAGGCCGGCGATCTGGCCGGCGTCTTTGGTCGCCTGACGCTGGGCGTCGTTGAAGTAGGCGGGAACGGTGATCACTGCGTCGGTGATGTCCTCACCGAGGTAGGCCTCGGCGTCCCGCTTGAGCTTCTGCAGGACCCGGGCGCTGATCTCCGGGGCGGTGTACTTCTTGCCGTCGATGTCCACCGACCAGTCGGTGCCCATGTGGCGTTTCACCGATCGGATGGTGCGGTCGACGTTCGTCACCGCCTGGTTCTTGGCGGGTTGGCCAACGAGCACTTCGCCGTTGCGCGCGAACGCCACGACGGATGGAGTCGTCCTCGAGCCCTCGGAGTTGGCGACGACGACGGGGTCGCCACCCTCCAGAACTGCGACGACGGAGTTGGTGGTCCCGAGGTCGATGCCGACCGCACGAGCCATAGTGATGCCTCCTGAATATCTAGAGCTTCTGTTGTTGCACTATGCTGAGTGAACCCCGCTCAAGACTGCTCCGGCCGACCGATTGCTGTCAACCCAGACTTGAGCGCTACTCACTCAACTTGCTGATCATCCTAACGGCGCCGGGCGACACTTTGTTCCCGGGGTGGATTCATAGGAAGACAACCTCCGCATATGCGCCTTCTATGAAGTCCAAAATCCGAAATTTAATTCGTGATGTTGTTGTTAGGCTTGCCGAAAGTTTCAGCGGGGGAAGCGAGTAGGCGAGGTCATGGTGCTGCGGCGTTCGGAACCCAGGCGGGGCATGTCCTCGCAGGGCCGCATGCTCGGCTACAGCTCGCTGCTGGCGCTGAACGCCGGCTGGGTCAACGCGGTCGCAATCCTGATCATGGCCGTTCCCGTCGGGAACCTCACCGGCATCACCACCCAGATCGGCATGGACCGGGCCCACCCTTGGCGCTACGAGAGCCACGTGCTGTTCGCCATTCTGTTGGGCTTCTTGATCGGAGCGGCCATTGCTGGGGCGCTGCTGGCTTCCAAGCGTGTTCATATCGGCTCGCGGCACGCAGCCGTGCTGGCCATCCAGGCGACGTTGCTCCTGCTCGCGGCCGCAGGCATCGAGGAATCCGATATCAAATCCCTGATCCTGGGTTCGGGTATCGAGGAGACCGCGGTGCAGGCGCTGCTGGCCGCGTCGGCCCTGGGCCTGCAGAACGGCCTGACCTCGAGTTTCCGCGGCATGCCGGTCCGCACCACACACTTCACCGGCACCGTCACCGACCTCGGACTGATGCTGGGCCGCAGCCGCCGAGAGGGCATCGACAAATGGAAGGCGGCGATCCTCAGCGCGACGCTGCTGCTATTCCTGACCGGCGCGGTGGCCGGTTTGATGGCCGGGGCCCGCATCGGTGGGCATGCCCTGATCGTTCCCGCCTCTATCTGCCTTGCCCTGGCCGCTACCGGCGTCGCGCGGAGCCGTAAACGCCGTGCCCAGGGCGTGATCGCTACGGCCGAGGCGGTCCCGGCCACCGCCTGAGTTCGTCCTGTTCAGAACAGATAACGATGCGGTCCCTATAATAGAGCGGATGCTCTGTTATCCTCCTACCTGTGCCTCGCCCCCGTATCCACGACACCGACCGGGTGTTGGATGCCGCGGAGTCGCTGGCTGTGCGAGCCGGCCCGGCCGCGGTGACCATCCGGGCGATCAGTGCGGCCGTCGGTGCGTCCAACGGTGCGCTGTACCACAGCTTCGGTTCCCGAGCGGGCCTGCTTGCTCAGGCCTGGTTGCGGGCGGGCCGGCGGTTCTTGGATGCGCAGACGGCGGTGGTCGATGCCGCGCTGGCAGCGCCCGGCCGGGCGGCGGCGATCAATGCGGTGGCGGCCGCCGCCGACACCCCCGCCGCGTTTGCCGAGCAACATCCCGATTCGTGCCGACTGCTGTTGACGGTGCCCCGCGACGAGCTGCTCGACCCCGGCCTGCCCAATGACATTCGCGACGAGATCAGAAAACTCGAGTCCATGTTGATCGAGTTGATGATCCGCCTTGCGCACCGGGCGTGGAACCGCAAGGACGCGGCCGCGGTGGACGCCATCACCGTGTGCATCGTCGATCTGCCGACCGCGATCCTGCTGCGACGCGACCGCCTCCGCAGCACCACAGCCCGCGAGCAACTCCGTGCCGCGGTGCGCGCCGTCCTGGAAATCGAGCCCCAGTTAGGTGGCGCTGGCGCCACAGAAAGGACCACCTCATGACTATCAGCGTGACCTACGACGAGAAGATCGCCGTGCTAGACCTCGGCGACGACGAAAACCGTTTCTCGCCGGACTTTCTCGAAGCGATCAACGCCCGCCTCGACGAAATCGAGGCAAGCGACGCACACGGCCTGGTCACCACCGCGACCGGCAAGTTCTACACCAACGGCCTCGATCTCGATTGGCTCGGCGCACACGGCGACCAAGCGCAGTCCTACGTCGGCCGGGTGCACAAGCTGCTCGCGCGGGTGCTCACCCTTCCCATACCGACCGCCGCAGCCGTGGTCGGCCACGCCTTCGGCGCCGGCGCAATGCTCGCCCTCGCCCACGATTACCGCGCGATGCGCGCCGATCGCGGCTTCTTCTGTTTCCCGGAGGTCGACATCCATATCCCGTTCACCCCCGGAATGGCGGCCCTGATTCAGGCCAAAGTCACACCGCAGGCCGCGGTCGCCTCGATGACCACCGGCAGGCGCTTCGGCGGGGTCGACGCCGCCGGGCTCGGAATCGTCGACGTCACCGCGGGGGAGGGAGCGGTGACGACCGCGGCCGTGGAACTGCTTCGCCCACTGGGCAGCAAGGACCGCGGCACGCTGGGCGCCATCAAGAACACCATGTTCGGTCCGGCCGTGGCCGCGCTCACGGAGAGCTAGACCCGCTCCTCGATCAGCGACAGCAGGGCGCGGACCGCGGCGCTGGGCGAGCGGGTGGCCGACGTCGTAACGTACAGCCGCCAGGACAGGCTCTGATCGGACACCGGGACGCTGACCAGCCCGTCGTCGTCGATGTCGTCGAGGATGGACCAGCTCAAAAAGCCGATGCCCAGTCCGTTGCGGATGTAGGCCGCGGCGGTGCCGATGTCGGCGACCTCCAGGGTGACGGTGCGCTCGACGCCGGCCGCGGCGAACGCGTTGTCCACGACGATCCTGGTGCCGTAGCCCGGCGGCGCGTCGACGAATGACAGTCCCGCCAACTCGGCCAGGGTCACCGAATCGCCGGACGCCAGCGGGTGGTCTTTGGGCACCACCAGTTGCAGCGGGACGTCGGCGACCAGCCGAGCGCGCAGGTCCGACGGCGGAGTGCCGGTGAAGACCAGGAAGGCGATGTCGAGGTCGCCGTCGCGCAATTGCCGCGCCAATCCCGTCGTGCCGGCACGCGCCGCCCGCAATTGGACCCGCACCTCGGGGTGGCGGACGTGCAGTTCGGCGAGCAGTGCCGGCAGGTCGATGACGTTGATCGAGGTCAGGGTCCCGACGGTGACGGTGCCGCGCACGGTTGCGCGGGTGGCGTTGACGGCATCCTTGGCGGCGCGCGCGGCGTCGATCGTGGCGCGCGCATGCGGGCGGAGCTCCTCCCCGGCAGGGGTCAGCCGCACGCCCGCCGGGCCGCGGGCGAACAGTTCGGCACCGAGTTCGCGCTCAAGCGCCCGTATCGTCGCGGACACACCGGACTGGACGACATGCAGCCGCCGGGCCGCACGGGTGAAGCTCAGGTGGTCGGCGACGGCGAGGAAGTATTCGAGCTGACGTAGCTCCACCCAGCCATTATCACCAATCGTGCTAGTGGCCATCAGATAATTTCGCTGGTGATGATGGCTGGGCCGGGCGTACTTTCGGGCCCGTGGACGTCACCCGGACGCGGTGGGCATCGCCTTGCGAAGATGACGAGTTCGTCGTCGACAACCCCGCGACCGGCCGACCCGTCGCCGTTGTGCGTGCTGCGGGTCCGGCGCAGGTGGACCAGGCCGTTCGGGCCGCCCATGCCGCTCAACGGGACTGGCAGCAACGCCCCGCCCGCGAGCGCGGACGCTGCCTGCGCCGGGTCGCCGACGTGATCCGCTCCCACGCCTACGAAATCGCCGCCCTGGAGTCGCTGGAGATGGGCAAACCGATCACCCAGGCACGTCAGTTCGACGTTGAAGCGGCGATAACGATCTTCGAGTACTTCGCCAGCGTGGTGGAGGTGCTGCCCAGTCACGCGCGCGACTACGGACCGGTGTTCGATGTGACCACCCTCGAGCCGTACGGCGTGATCGCCGGCATCGTGCCGTTCAACTGGCCGCCTATCCACACCGCCGGCAAGACTGCCCCGGCGCTCGCGGTGGGTAACAGCATCGTGCTGAAGCCACCGGAGCAGGCACCCTCGGTGGTGCTAAGGATGGTGGACCTGATCAACTCCGCCCTGCCTGAGGATCTGGTGCACGCGGTTCCGGGCGGCGGCGCGGTAGGGCCGCCCTGGCCGGACACCCGCTGGTCGGCAAGGTGTCCTTCACCGGATCCCCGACCACTGCGACGGCGGTACTGCGCACCGCCGCGGAAAACCTGACCCCGACGCTGATGGAGCTCGGCGGCAAGAACCCGTTGCTGGTGTTCGACGACGCCGACCTCGACAAGGCACTGCTGGCGGCGATCGACGGTGGCTTCTTCAACCAGGGCGAGGCCTGCACGGCGGCATCGCGAATCCTGGTGCAGGACGGCATCTTCGATCAATTCATCACGAAGTTCACCGCGGCCGTGACCCGCCTCAAGGTTGGCGACGGCGCCGACCAGACCACCGAGGTCGGACCGCTGGTCACCCGCAGTCAACAACAGCGCGTGCTGAACTACCTCGACATCGGCGTCACCGAGGGCGCACATATCGCCGCCCAGGCGCCGCTGCCCGACGATCCTCGACTCGCCGACGGCTTCTACGTCGCACCAACGGTTTTCACCCACGTCGACCCGGACATGCGGGTGGCAACCGAAGAGATCTTCGGCCCGGTCGTCACGGTGCTCCGGTTCGACACCGAGGAGGAAGCCGTCCGGATCGCCAACCATACTCAATTCGGCCTTGTGGCAGGAGTTTTCACTCAGGACACTGACAGGGCGCTGCGGGTGAGCCGGCAGATCCGGGCCGGTGCCGTCTTCGTTAACAACTACGTGCGGATCGCCGTCGGGACTGGTTTCGGCGGCGTGGGACACAGCGGCTTCGGACGTGAGCACGCCCAGGAGACCCTATCCGAGTACGGCTACAGCAAGACCATCCGACTGGCCGCCAACAGTGACGACATCCCGCGCTGGTCGGGTGCCACCCGAGTCCTGGAGAGCTGAGAAAATGCGCACCATCGCCATCGAAGAACATTACGCCACAACGCAGTTCCTCAATGGACCGGGCGGCTGGTTGAAAACACGACCGGGCATTGTCGAGCCGATCTGCAATCTGGGCGAGGCGCGCATCAAGGCGATGGACGACGCGGGCATCGACCTGGCGGTGCTGTCGCTGGCGGCCCCGGGCGTGGAGCAGCTGGACGGACCGTCGGCCGTGCGTCTGGCCCACGACTGCAACAACGAGCTGGCCGCGGCGATCGAGCGATTTCCGGACCGGCTGGCCGGGTTCGCCACCCTGCCCATCAGCCAACCTGAGGCGGCCGCCGACGAATTGGAACGGGCGGTACGCAAGCATGGTTTCGCGGGTGGGGTAGTCAACGGTCACTGCCGCGGCGTCTACCTCGACGACGCGCACTTCGAACCGGTCCTCGACCGTGCGGCCGCACTGCAGGCACCGCTCTATCTGCACCCGACCATGCCGCCGCCGGCGGTGATCGACTCCTGCTATGCCGGATTCTCCGAGCATGTGTCGTTCGCGCTGGCCACGGTGGGCTGGGGGTGGCACATCAACACCGCGACCCATGTACTGCGCATCATCCTGGCCGGGGTGTTCGACCGTCACCCCAACCTGCAGCTGATCATCGGGCATATGGGCGAGGGGATCCCCTTCATGGCACCGCGTTTCGACGCCACGCTGAAACCCGAGCTGACCGGCCTGAACCACCCCATCAGCACCTACCTGCGGCGCAATCTGCACTACACGTTCGCCAACTTCAACGACCCAGCGACCTACGCCAACCTGGTCGCTAATGTCGGCGTCGAACGGGTGGCCTTCTCCACCGACTATCCGTTCGGATCCATGAACGCGGGCCGGAACTTCCTCGACAGCCTGCCGCTGTCGCAGCGCGACCGGGCCCGCATCAGCCACCGCAACGCGGAGTTGCTGCTCGGCCTGTGAACTGCCGGTGGGGCTTGCCGTGGGATAGCCTGGCAAGCAATTCCCGCGGCCATCCGCGCAAGCTTCGGCGATAAGGATTCGATGACACCGCCCGCACGCGCGCTGGACCGCGAAGACGCCGGTTATCACAAAGCGCTGAAGAATCGACAGCTGCAAATGATCGCCCTCGGCGGCGCCATCGGAACCGGCTTGTTCCTGGGCGCCGGCGGCCGGCTGGCCTCGGCGGGCCCGGGATTGTTCGTGGTCTACGGGATCTGCGGCGTCTTCGTTTTCCTGATTTTGCGTGCCCTCGGGGAACTGGTCCTGTACCGGCCGTCGTCCGGCTCCTTCGTTTCCTACGCGCGCGAATTCTTCGGCGAGAAGGTCGCTTTCGCCGCCGGCTGGATGTATTTCCTGAACTGGGCGATGACCGGGATCGTGGACACCACCGCGATCGCGCAGTACTGCCGCTACTGGAAGATGTTCCAGCCCATCCCGCAGTGGACCCTGGCGTTGGTCGCGCTCGTGGTGGTGCTGACGATGAATCTGATCTCGGTCAAGCTCTTCGGTGAACTGGAATTCTGGGCCGCCTTGATCAAGGTGCTGGCCTTGGTGACTTTCCTGATCGTCGGGACGATTTTCCTGGCCGGACGCTTCAAGATTCAGGGTCAGCCGACCGGCTGGTCGATCTGGGCCGACCACGGTGGGCTGTTGCCGACCGGCACGTTGGCACTGGTGCTCGTCACCGCCGGAGTGGTCTTCGCTTACGCCGCAGTGGAACTGGTCGGCATCGCCGCCGGGGAAACCGCGGAACCAGAGAAGATCATGCCGCGCGCCATCAACTCGGTGGTGTTCCGGATCGCGGTCTTCTATATCGGCTCCACCTTCCTGCTGGCCCTGCTGCTGCCCTACACCGCATATCACGACGGCGTCAGCCCGTTCGTGACGTTCTTCGACAAGCTCGGGATTTCCTGGGGCGACGACCTGATGAACCTGGTAGTGCTGACCGCGGCCCTGTCGAGCCTGAACGCCGGGCTCTATTCCACCGGCCGGATCCTGCGGTCCATGGCGATCAACGGCAGCGGTCCAAAGTTCACCGCGCCGATGTCGAAGAACGGTGTGCCATATGGCGGCATCCTGCTCACGGCCGGGATCGGCCTGTTCGGCATCGTGCTCAACGCGGTCACCCCCAGCCACGCCTTCGAGATCGTGCTGCACATCGCCGCGACGGGTGTGATCGTCGCGTGGGCGACGATCGTCGCGTGCCAGCTACGGTTCCATCACCTGGCCAAGTCCGGCGAGCCCGAGCGACCGGCGTTCCGGATGCCGCTGTCCCCTTATACCGGCTGGGTCACGTTGGTGTTTCTGGCGGGCGTGCTCGTCCTGATGATGTTCGACAAGGTCTATGGCCGCTGGATGATTGCCGCCCTCGCGGTAGGCATCCCGGCACTCATCGTCGGCTGGTTTTTGGTCCGAAACCGAGTGCGGGAAACCGCGGCCGCGCACGCCCGCCAACTCGACGAGGCCGGGGATGCCGAGGCGACGACCTCGGCGGAACCGGTGGAATGAGCTCAGCAACAGCCTTCCGCGCCCTGTAGCCAGTCAAGAACGTCGGAGCGGCGCAGCGTCCACCCGCAGTCGGGCAGCCGTGCAATGACCTCGAAGGTGAACCGCTGATACGTCGACGACGGCACGATCCATCCCTCATCGCACCAAGGGCACTTCTGGGGCTGGGGCGCGCCACCGCACACCGCGCACCGGGCGGCGTCGCCGAGGGTGTGGATGAGCAGCGAGCGGGCTAGATCGGCCGGTCCTGAGCCGGCGTATCCCCACATCAAGCCGGTCGGGGAGTGCTTGACCCGGTGCGGAAGCAGTCCGACGAACTCGCCGCCGGCTTCCACGGTGACCAACCGACCACCGCCGGTCTGCTCGGGCTCGCATCCCCGGTAGCAAATGTCGTCGTTGTCCCGTCTCATCTCGCAGTCCTGACTCTCATCCCCCTTTCCATGACGTTTCGATTCTGACCCGTCATAATTGACATGTCAAGAGAGGAATATCAGCGCTGGGGTAACGCTTTGCCATCGGGGCCGTTGCAACAGCGCGTCACTGCGGTGACTTGCGTCGCGGCGCGCTTAATCTGACTCCCTGGATCGGAGAGTTCGGGGAGTAGCACGTGCGGTTATTGCCGAAGGCACGGTGGGGCTGGCTGGCCGCCGCCGTGCTCGTCGCGGGGTGCAGCAGCACCATTGACGGCAGACCGATCGCCTCGCCCGGCGCGGGGCCCACCGAGCCCACCTTCCCGACGTCGCGCCCGAGCGCCGCGCCGCCGACTTCCTCGGCCCCCGCACCGGCCCCGCCGCCCGCGCCACCAACCAGTCCGACTCCGGGCGCCATACCGCTGAAGCCCGACCAGAACGGTTACGTCTTCATCGAAACCAAGTCGGGGCTGACGCGTTGTCAGATCAACAAGGAAAGCGTCGGTTGCGAGGCACCGTTCACCAACTCTCCGATCAAAGAGGGCGAACACGCCAACGGCGTGCACATCACTTCGGGCGGCAACGTGCAATGGGTGCTGGGCAACCTCGGCGCCATCCCTACCGTCACCATTGACTACAAGACGTACGACGCCCAGGGCTGGACCATCGTCGCCAGCAAGGACGGCACCCGGTTTCAGAACAACGGCACCGGCCACGGCATGTTCGTCAGCATCGACAAGGTGAACACGTTCTAAGCTGACCTGGCGCCGCCCTATACCATCGGCTTGTGGCACGTTATGGCCCACCGGGGGACGACTTCAACAACCAGCCCACCGAGTACGGCGGCTTCGGCGGTTACCCGCCGCAGGGCCCGCCGCCGGGTGGGCCTCCTCAGGGTCCGCGTCCGCCGGGCCCGCCGCCGGGTGGACCTCCGTATGGTCCGCCCCAGCAGGGGCCACCCCCGGGGCCCCATCAGCAACCCACTGTGGAAGGGCAACCGCCCGGTCCGCCGCCGCAATATGAGCCCACCGTGGAACACGGTCCGCCGCCGCAGTATCAGCCCACCGTGGAACACGGTCCAGCGCCGCAGTGGCAGCCCACCGTCGAACATGGCTCGCCGCTGAATCAGCCCACCGTGGAGGGGCAGCCGCCCGATCAATACGCTCCGTTCGACGAGGATCCCGATGCCGAGCCGCGGCCCTGGTACCGCAGGCCGGTGACGCTGATCGGCTGGGCGATTCTGGTCCTGATCCTGCTCGCGCTGATCGCCTACGGCGTTACCCAACTGATCGGCGGGGACAAGAGCAACAGCCCCGCCCCGAGCACCTCATCGTCAACGTCGACTACCACCACGACCACCACGACGACGACAACCACCACGGAGACGACCACCACCACAACCGAGCCCAGTACCAGCGCGGAGCCCCCAACTCAGGCTCCGCCGGCCAACCCGCCGAGGAGTCAGCCGCCCGCCGCGCCGCCGTCGCAGCAACCGACGCGCCGCGGGCCGCACCTGCCTCCACTGCCGTCGACGATCACCATCCCGGGAGGACCGACCATCACGGTGCCGCACCTGCCCTAGCGCAGGTCACCGATCGGCAACGGGCCCGCGTGGCGGCGGTTTGCTGGCGGGTGCGGCAACTAGCATCGGCGCCCGTGACCAGGTACGACCCGCCCGATTACGGCGCCAATGACCCGACCTATGGCAATCACGGCTATGGGCCGGGTGGCGGCTACGAGCCGGAACCGGTCCCGGGGTGGCGCCGGCCGCTGGCGCTGGTGGGCTGGGGAGTCCTCATCGCGGTTCTGATCGGGCTGATCATCTACGGCATCGTTCTACTTTCCCAAGGCCGGCCCAGTCCCGCTTCGGTCAGCACGACGACGACCACCACCACAACCACGTCGCCCACCACGTCCACCACGACGACGACCACGACCACCACCACGACCACGACGACCACCCCGACGACGACCACCACGACATCGCCGGAGACAACTACGACCACATCGCCGGAGACGGCCACCACCGCGAGCAGCGTGCCGACCACGACGCCGGCGAACTCCCCCGCACCCGGGTTGCTGCCCAAGCTGCCGTCGCAGATAACGTTGCCGCAGATCCCCACCGTCATCAATCTGCCGCCGGGCCTCTGACCCGGCCCCGCCGTCCGTTGGACGGCTAGGGTGGGGAACGGCCGCCGACCGCCAGCAAAGGAATGGACTCAGAGGTGTGGATATGAGCGAGTCGCTCGGGTTGTCGATCGGGGTGGCCAACCTGGTCGCGGCCCGCTCGGGTAGCGCCCCGGTATCCCGCACGCCGGTCTTGACGTTGTTCGAGCACCGCCCTTCCGAAGTCGGCCTGCCTGAAGAGAATCCGAATCTGACCGAAACCGGTCTGGTGCTGCGCGGGTTCGTGGAGCGCGTCGGCGATGCGGCACCGCTGGTCGCCGCGGACGGGACGAAGTACCTGGGCCAAGCGCTGACCATCGAGGCGCTGGAAGCGATGGCGCGCACCGTCGGATACGGGACACCGATCACCATTGCCGTGCCCGCCTACTGGTCGGACAACCAGGTGGCCGCGCTGCGTCAGGAGCTGTTCGCGCAGCCCGACCTAACCGCCAAGGGTGGCGGGACGCCGACGTTGATCTCGGATGCGGCGGCCGCGCTGGCGGCGCTCAACGCCCGCCCCGGATTTCCCCGCAGCGGGGTCGTCGCCCTGTGCGACTTCGGCGCCGGCGGGACCAGCATCACCCTGGCCAACGCCGGGTCCAATTTCCAGCCGGTCGGTGGCACGGTGCGCTACAGCGAGTTCTCCGGAGACGACATCGACCAGCTGATCCTGAATCATCTGCTGGCCGTCTCCCCCAGTGCCGACAGCACCGACGTTTCCGGCACCGCCACATCGATGGGATCGGTGACGCGGATGCTCGCCGGATGCCGGGTAGCCAAGGAACAACTGTCGTCCGCGACGGTGGCGACGGTGGCTATTGGTACGGGCAGCGGCGTGCAACTGACCCGCACCGCCCTAGAGCAACTGATCTCGGGTCCGCTGGACCGCTTCATCTCCGCGGTCGGAGACGTCTTGCAGCGCAATGGCATTGGCGCCCTAGCTGCAGTGGCGACGGTGGGCGGCGGCGCGGAAATCCCATTGATCACCACCCGGCTGTCGGAACGCTTGCAGGTGCCGGTGTTCACCACGCCGCAACCCCTTTTCGGAGCCGCGATCGGTGCGGCGACGCTGGGCGCCATCGCGCAATCGGCCGCCGCTGCGCCAACGGGTATGAGTCCCGTCTCTGACGTGCCCACCGGCGCCGTCGGTGCGGCGGGTCTGGCCGGCGCCGCGGGTCTCGCCGGCGCCGGCGCCGGCGATGCGACAGCCGCATCCCCCACCGCGCCATCCCCGACCACCGCGGTGCCCACCGAGGCGTTCCCCGAGGACGCCCGACAGTCGACTGACCGCGCGCTTGCGTGGTCCGAAGACAGTGGCACCGGGATGGAGCCGGTTCCCTACACCGGCCCCGCCGACTACACCGGCCCGGTCGAACCGCCGCCGGGCGTCGGGTATCCCGATGCTGATCAGGACCGCTACCCCGCCGAACCGGACGTTCCGCCCTGGTACAAGCGCCCGGCAATCCTGTTGAGCCTGGCCGGCGCCGCCGCGGCCATCATCCTGGCCGTCGTGCTGGCGTTGACGCTAGGCCAAACCGACACCAAACCCGTCACCACGACATCGCAACCGCCGCCGATCACCACCACGGTGATCGGAACCGACAACAGCCCCACCGAAACGGTGATCACGCCTCCCCCCGTCACCGTGACCTCGACACCGCCGTCCACGACAACCACCAACCCACCGTCGAGCACCACATCGTCGACGTCGACCACTACCCCGTCGACCACCACAACGACGACGACTCAACAGACCACCACGACTCAGCCCACCACGACCCAGCCGACCACCACCAACCCACCGACCACCACGCAGCAGCCGCCGACCACCACCCAGCGGCCGCCCACCACCAGCGCGGCACCCGCGCCGCCGACCACCGCGGCGCCCGCGCCCGAGACCTGATCCGGCTCAGCGGCGGGCGGGAAATTCGGCCAGGATCCCCTCGGCGCTGCGTACCGCGGCCCGGCAGGCACGGGTAGTGAACGGATCGTTGAGGGGATGCTCGGCCCGGCGCCGCCACCACCGCGCGGCCGCGAACGCCGCACGCGGGGCCTCCTGAGGGTCGAGCCGGCACAATTCGGGATCCAGGCCCAGTCGGCTGACCGGATCGGTGCCCGACCCGCCCAGGATGCGGCGCAGCGACGACATCTCTTCTGCATCGAATCTTGTTGTGCGCGAGGCTAACTGGCTCAGCAACCGGAGTTCCTCGAACGCGTGGGTGTCGGCGAGCAGCGGGTCGATGTCGGCGATGACGTACGGCGTGGCCAGCACCGGGTGGGTTTCGACGAACCGGCGCAACGACACCAACGCGGTGTGCGCCTTGAGCATGTCCGAACGCTGCGCGAACTGCTGGTCGATAACCTCGCGCAGCGCCACCAACCCGCTGCGCTCGAGTAGTTCGGCGGCCAGGCTTGTCGCGTCGGCGACCCCGGCCGCCAGCACCGCGATCGAGATCCGGATACCGAACATGCCGAACCGCTCCAGCAGCTGTGCGCGAATGGGCGCGTCCACCGGCAGCGGGCTGTCTGGTCGGACGAACCGGTCCACACTCAGCAGCGCCTTGTTCAACTCGGCCGGATCGGACTCGGCAAGTTTTTTCAGCGCGACGAACTCGCCCTGCCGCAGGGTGCGCGCCGTCATCGCGAGCAACCCCGACACCGGAACCACCGCCTGGCAGATGCCCGTTTGATTCATCTCGCTGGTGAACCGTTTGGCGACGTCGCTGGCCGACAACATCGCGTCGATGCGTCCCGCACCGATCTCGTCGGCCCGCGACGCGACGCCGACGATGCCCAGCGCACCGGCCGAGCCACCGACCAGGCCGCCGATCTGTTTGAGCAATGCGATGTCGGCCGCGTTCAGCGTGCGCAGCAAGAACACCACCGCGTCCACCCGGGGCACCCCGTCGGCGGGAACGAGCAGTTGCAGGGTGCGCTCGGAGGCCTCGCGGGTCAACGACGAGGTTCCCGGGGTGTCAATGATGGTGGTGTGCACCAACTCCTGCGCGGGCCACTCGACGTGCAGGTCCATTACATCGGCGGGGTTGACTCTGCTCAGGTCGAAGCTGAGGCCGTCGCGGTGAGTGATCGGGACGTTGCTGCGGCGTCCGCCGCGGTGGTTGGCGGTGACCCTCGGGGTCGGGCCGTGCCGGAACCACGTGACGATCCTGGTGGCCTCGGTTGCGTCCGTCGGCGCGATGTCGTCACCGACCAGGGCATTAACCAGTGTGGACTTGCCGGCCTTGAGGGTGCCGGCCAACGCGATGCGGATGGGTTCGTTGAGCCGCGCGCCGATGCGTTCCAGTTCGTAGAAGACGTCCGCGCGGTGGCGGTAGGCCGGTTCCCCCCGGTAGGCCTCGATGGTGCCGCCCAGGATGGCGCGGACCCGATCGCTTGTGCTCACCCTCGTCCTATGGTCGCCCGTACCCTCAGTTTGTCTAAGTTTTCGGTGACTTGGCGCAGGATGTCCAGTTGCCGCTCCAGTTCGCGCACCCTGGTATCGCGTTCGACGCCTTCGATGTGGGCAGCGGTGACCGTGGCTTGCAGTGACTCGTTCAGCGATTGACTCAGCTCGTTGGCGATCTCGCGGTAGTGGTCGCGCAGGGTACGGTGAATCGTCTTGAGCCGGTCGCGGGACTCCTTGCCCACTACGAACGAGACCTCGTCGACGAAGCGCCGCAGGTTGGCCTTCGCCTCCGCGCGTGCGCGCAGAATTCGGCCCTCCTTCTCCTCCTTGTAGGCCATCCGGCCAAGTAACAACCCGGCGCCCACCGATACCGGGTTGAACAGACCCAGGCCGGCCACCGAGGACAACATGCCGATCATCACCACGCCCCCGTAGGAGCCGCGCAACCCGGAGATCATCTTCTGGCCTTTGCCCTGCGGTTTGGCGTCCAGTTCCGCCAATGCCTTGAGCTGGTCGAAGTTGCCGGCCATCAGGCGCGAGGTCAATTCGGGCGACATCACCGAGTTCAGCCCGGCGTCGTTGAACGAGCGGGCAACGTCGAGGGCCAACGCCTCGGCCCGCTGATACGCCCAGACGAAGTTGTCACCGACCGCGGTGGCCACCGCATCCTCGGCGTCGGCGCCGATCTCCGCCCAGTGCAGCGTCGGGTCGCACGAGTCGATCTGCCGCTCGATGTCGTCGGTCAGGGCGCGGAACCGGGCACGCAGGTCGTGGTCGACGTCGTTGCTCAGGTCGGTGAATCCGTCGTTGAGGACCTGCTGCCACAGCGCGGTCGCCTGGAGTGCGTCCTGAGCTTCCTGCTTGCGGCGTTCGAGGTCCGCAGTGAGCCGCTCTCGCACCTGCGGATCGTTGACCACGGCCAGCTCGGAACTGGCAGACACGGTCAATTGCTCTGCTGCCGAACGGATCTCGGTCAGCACCTCATCGCGTACCCGGTCGTTCTCGCGGGACAGCACCTTTTCGCTGAGGAACTTGACGATCGCCGGGAAGTTGGATTCGTCGTTGAGTTCCTTGTCGTTGAGGCTGACGGCGTGGCTGCGCAGCAGCGACGAGACCGGGACGATCGGCATCGGCACTCGGGCGCGGTGCAAGTGGGCGGCGTTGGTGTTGACGATGTCGCGCCAGCGCGGGTACAGGTCGGTCTTGGTGGCCACCACCACGCCGACCGGGCAGATCTGATGCGCTTTGCGCAGGAACCACATCTCGGGTTCGGTGAACTCCTGGCTGGCATCACTGACCATCAGCAGGGCATCCGCATCCGGCAGCAGTCCGAGGGTCGCCGACAGGTGGGGCTGCCCGTGGCCCCCAACGCCCGGGGTGTCGATGAATGCCAATCCGCCCTGCAGCAGCGGGCTGGGTGCGCCGATCTCCACCCGCAGCACGCGGCGGCCGCCCGCTTGCGGTGCCTGACGCAGGTCGGTGTTGATCGCATCGACGGGGAGGTCGACGGTGGTGGTCTCGCCGTTGGGCCCGGCGGCAAGGACGAGCCGGGCGGTCGGCTGCGCGCTGTAACTCACGACCGTGATGACGACGGTGGCTTCGTCGTCGCCCACCCGCGCCACGGGAAGGTTCAGTAGCGAGTTGAGCAGCTGGCTCTTGCCCTGCTTGAGCTGGCCGGCGATCACCACCCGGATCTGCGGGTCGGTTATCCGCGTGCGCGCACGTTTGAGCCGCTGCACCAGATCACCGCGCTCGTGGAGTTCAGCGATAGCGATCGTGTGGTCGATCAGCTCGACGATCACGCTGACCCGGCGCGGGTCATCGGGTTGAGCCACCGTGCTGCCCCCCTTTCTCGATCGCGTGCCTGTCAGAACACGGTATGTGCATAAACCGGCGGGGACCATGAAGGTCCCCGCCGGTGCTCGCCGATCGGGCTAATCAGAACCCGTGGTGGTCGGCCGCGCCGTGCGTCCCGGGGACGTCGGTGTGAGCCGGCGGCGTGTGTGCCGCGGGCGGCTCGTGGCCGAACACCGAAGGGCTTTGCGGCTCGTGGTGAGTCGGCTGCTCGATCGGCTGATGCTGCTGCGGAGTAACCACCGGGCCGTGGTCGGCCGGAGCCGGGTGGGTCGGTGTCTCCACCTGCGGCGCCGGGCTGTGCGGGACGTTGATCACCGGCGGGTTCGTGCCGCCGTGACCGGCGTCGCCTTGGCCCGTTGTGGTGCCCGGCGTCTGGATGACCGGACCGTGCCCACCGCCGGCCGGCGGTGTCGTGCCCTGCCCGCCGGTCCCAGCACCGGTGCCGCCGGTCTGGATGACCGGGCCCTGGCCGGACGGGAACGTCGGCGAGTGGTCACCGGGAGTGACGCCGCCGGTTCCCGCACCGCCGCCCGCACTGCCGGGCGTGCCAGCACTGCCGGGCGTGCCAGCACCGGCCGGAGCGCTTCCACCACCGAGCGTCGTACCTTCCTGACCCAGGATGTCGCCGTGTCCACCGGCGCTACCGGCGGCCGGCGCGTGGGTGCCGGGACCAGTCGCAACGCCACCGGGGGCGTTCCCCGCTCCGCCAGGTGCGGTCGCGACCCCACCGGGTCCCGCGGCCACGCCGCCGGTTCCGGTCGCGATGCTGCCAGGCCCGCCGGCAACCGTGCCGGGCCCACCGGCGGTCACGACGACGGGGCCGCCAGGCTCGGCCGTTCCGGGAGAGGACAGGGGCTGGGGCGCCGGGTGGGTTCCTGCACCGCCGATGCCGAGCCCCGCGCCGGCCGCGCCGCTGGACTGCCCGCCTACGCCGACACCTCCGATGGGGCCGCCGATCTGCGGCGTCGCGGCACCATGCAGCGCGGCGCCTTCGCTGGCAATGAGCCCGGCCTGCGGGGCCGCACCGGCACCCGCATTGATTGCAGGATTGGCGCCGACGTTGCCCAGAGCACCGAGGTTGCCGGTACCGGCGATTCCGCCACCCGCAGCCGCAGCGGCCTGACCGCCGACAGCCGCTTGGGTTGCAAGGCCCGCTTGGCCTGCAAGGCCTGCCTGACCCGCGAGGCCCGCTTGGCCCGCCAGCCCGGCCTGGCCACCGGCCGCAACGCCGGCGTGGCCACCGGCCGCAACGCCGGCTTGGGCACCGACCGCTCCGCCGACCTGGCCAGCGGCGCCAATTGCACCACCGGCCTGACCACCGACCCCGATTCCGCCACCGAGGCCGCCGCCAATGGCGCCGCCGGCCTGACCACCAACACCGAGCGCGCCAGCCCCACCGATCACGCCGCCAGCCTGGCCACCGA
>NZ_HG964936.1:154759-193573 GCF_000613245.1 Mycobacterium asiaticum DSM 44297 | reverse complement strand
CACCCACGGCACCACCAACAGCACCACCAACCTGGCCACCAACACCCACGGCACCACCAACCTGACCACCAACACCCACGGCACCACCAACAGCACCACCAACCTGGCCACCAACACCAACGGCCCCGCCAATTCCGCCTTGCACCCCGATGCCGGCCTCCACACCGATGCCGATGCCCACACCAGCCTGCGCGCCCACACCTACTCCGGTGCCAACGCCGAGGCCGGCGCCCGCACCGATGCCGGCCTGCACACCGAGATCGACGCTCAGGCCGGCTTGCGCACCGACGCCTACCCCGGCGCCGAACCCACCGGTCGGCTCAACGAAGGCCAACCCGGGAGCGACCCCCGGGACCACGTCGGCTCCAGGCTGTGCAACGAGCCCGGCATTGACGCCACTGGCCAGTCCAGCCCCCGCACTGCCGGCAAGGAATCCCGCGTCAGCGGCAATGACGCCAGCATCGCTGGTGACGGCGCCGACGTTGCCGATTACCGGACCGGCGGTGTTCAAGACAGGCCCGGCATCAGGGGCCACAAAGGGGGATAACCCAGCCGTGTCCGAGGTGAAGGGGGTGAGACCGTGCTGGTCGGCCACCGCCTGTCGCAGACCGATGATTGGATCGTCCGACGAGAGCGCCACTCCCGGCACCGCTGTCGCGACGGCCGAGGAAACCTCCGCCGGCGACACGTTGACCAGTCCGGCGTTGGTCATCGCCTGCCCGGGAGCGGCGACAAAAGACCGCGCCGCCTCTTCGTTGCGAAACAGGCTCAGGATGTAGTCCACAAGCGAGGTCATGTCATTCCCCTTCATTTGGAAGCGTTGCAGCTTCTCGCCGCCGTGTGCGGCGCCCTGCAATAAACGTATGGACTTCGCGACTTCCCCGAATCGGGGTCGACTCCCCCAGACTTGGCAAAGCCCCCAGGGGTGAGTCAGGCAAATCCATTAGGGGATTAGGGGGTGATGTGCAAGTCCCTAAAGCACGCGTCGACAAACCGGCAGAGCGGGCATTTGCGCATGTCACCCCGAGCGCTTTGGTGCAAGCGTGCGACGACTAACAGGTGACGAAGGGGTGTTCTCAGCCGTGGATGCCGAAGCCGTGGTGGTCAGGCTGGGCATCGGGTGAGTGCGCGTCGGGGTGAATCACGGAGTGATCCCAGATCCCGGGGTCGTTGACCGCGAAGCTGCCGTGGTCGAAGGCCATTTCAGGCAGCTCACCACCGGTGAGCAATACCGAAGGTTCGTGATGGATAACGTCGGCCGGTTGGGCAGGCACTGCGGGTTCTCCCGGTGCCGGCGCGGCCGGGTGACTGATCACACCGCTCGTCGGACCGTGCTGCGACACGCCCGCCGCCGGAACATGAGGAGTGAACGCATCAAAGGCAGCCGTGGCGGCCCCGCTCGCCCAAACATTGCCATGATCGGCGACCTGCGCGCCTCCACCCCCCACGGACGGCGCGGTCATGGACAGCGAATCCGATACCACGGGAATCAGGTTGTTGACATCTGCGCTGGTCACGTCGGTAAGGTGAGCGTCCGCGATGGCCTGCGCGGGGTTCGCGGCATACCGCGCGGCGGCGTCGGGATCACGCACCAGGGAGATCACGAAGTCGAGCAAGGAATTCGCCACGATCCACCTCCTCGACACATGCCCAACATTTTCGGTACTAGCAAAATGCTATCCACTCAGCAGCAAGCCGTGTTCGGTGCCAACCCCGCCCGCCCCGAGGCATCATTAGGGGGTGTCACGTTAGGGGAATGACGGGGCTACGGGGCCTCGGCTTCAATGTGAGGAGCCGCTGCTGAGCACCAGTAGAGCACAGGGGGCAGGGGAATGACCGACTCGCTTACTTCCTCGGTCGAGTTTCCCCATGCCGCTCGCCAGCTGGTCGAGGACCTCGCCAACGCCCCGACCGAACCGGTTCAGGCCCTGGTCACCGGGGGTGTCGGCACCGGCAAGTCCACGCTGCTGGCCACCGTGCGCGACAACCTGCGCCGCGCCGGCCACACCGTGCTCACCCGTCCCCCGCGGGACGACGACCCGCCCGGCGCCGCGCTCGTCGTCGACGACGCCCACCTGCTAACGGATGCTGACCTGGACCGGCTCACCGAACGAGTCGCCGAAGCCCGGGTTACGGTCGTCGCCGCGGCCGAAGCGCACGAGCAGCGCCCCGCGCTTCGATCCCTGGCGTTGGCGATCGAGCGGGAGCGACCCCGGATATCGCTGGGGGCATCGCCATCCACCGGCCACATATTGGACTGCACAGCAGGTCTGCCCTTCCTCCTGAGCGCGGTCGCTGAGAGCAACCAGGCGCCGGACCATGCGGCCAGGATCGCGCTGACGGCGCGGTTACGTCGCATCGACGAGCCGGTGCTCGACGCCCTTCTCATCATGTCGTTGACCCACGTGTTGGGCGCCGCCGACATCGCTGCGGCACTCGAGATCCCGGTGCCGGAAGCCAGAACTCTCGTCGACCGGGTCCGTGCCGGCGGGCTTGTCGAACCGTCGCATCCACCCAAATTTCTGCGGCTTGTCCACGATGCGGTCGCCCAAACCGTCGGCAATGCACATCACCGAGACATCGAAACGTCGCTGGTGCGTTCCCAACTCGACGTCTCCACGATGTCACCAGACCTCGCGTTGCAGCTGGCCGAACATGGGCTGCGGGACGATCGGCTGGCCGCGATCCTTGCCCGGCACGCAGACGAGACTCGAGCCGAGCCGACCCGAGCCGCGCGCTTGTACCGGGGAGCCGTCCAGGCCGGCGCCGCCGGGCTGACATCCCGATTGGCCGACTCGCTGGCCCTTACCGGCGACTGCTCGGCTGCGACCGCCCTGGCCGACAGTCTGCTCGGCTCGCCGGATTCCGGCGAGCGTGCCGCGGCGGTGCGCATCGCGGCCAGCGTTGCCGCACACGACGGCAACACCGGGCAGGCCGCCGAGTTGTTCGGCTGGCTCGGCGCCTATCCGGACTCGGTGGTCGGATCGGCCGCCGCCATTGTGCTCGCTGCGACGGGTGACTTGGCGGCAGCGCGGGTCGCGTTACGCATGAAAGACTCCGGGCCGCCGACTATGGCCGCGCGCGCCTCCCGCAGTCTTGCCGAAGGTCTACTGCTGACGATGGATCAGCCCTATCCGGCCGCCATGTCCCGGCTGAGTCAGGCGATCGCGGTCGAGCAGCCGTTCGGCGAGGCGTTTCCCGACAGTCCGGCCGCAGTGGTGACCTTGGCCGCCATCCACGGCGGCGATCCGGTGCGGGCCCACAGCGTGATCGGCCGTGCGGTGCGATCCGGCGCGGACGCGCCATTCCTGGCCCGCCACCTGCTGTTGTCCGGCTGGATCAAGATGCAGGACGGGCAGCTGGCCTCGGCCGGCGCCGATGTCGTCGCGGCGACTTCGGGTGTCGAGCTGCATCGCCGCGACGCGCTGTGGGCGTCGGCGCTGCAAACGGCCATCGCTCGTCGCAGCGGTGACACCGGTGCGCTGCAGAAACATTGGTTCGCGGCCATGGAAGTCCTCACCGAATACTCACTCGACCTGTTCGCGTTGCTGCCGCTGGGTGAGTTGTGGGTCGCGTCGGCCCGCATGCACCAGGTGGACCAGCTACAACACAGCCTGGACCAGGCCTTCACCCTGCTGGGCGCGCTGGGCAACCCACCGCTGTGGGCAAACCCTTTGCATTGGGCCGGTGTGCACGCCGCGATCCTGTCCAGCTCGCCGGAATCCGTTGCACCACATGGACAGGCACTGAGCGCCGCGGCCGCCCACAGCAGCCTGGCCTACGCGCTCTCGAATGCCGGCCGGACCTGGCTTCGAGTGCTCGCGAATCAGGTGGAGGTTGACGAGGTCGCTGCCGCGGCACGATCCCTGGCCCACGTCGGGCTGACCTCCGACGCGACCCGCCTGGCCGGTCAGGCCGCGTTGCAGACGCCCGACTCGCGGGTGTCCGGGGCAATGCTCCAACTTGCCCGGGATCTCAAAGTGGGCACCGGTTTTGGCGGTGAGATCCCGGGCGCGACACCCGCGCTGGACGCGGGCCCCCCGGCGCCGCGCCAACCACCGTCTCGGTCACCGCTGTCGGATCGCGAGCGTGAGGTCGCTGAACTGCTACTCCTGGGCATGCCGTACCGCGACATCGGCAACCAGCTCTTCATCTCGGCGAAAACGGTCGAGCACCATGTCGCGCGGATCCGGCGCCGGCTCGGGGCCGGCTCCCGGTCGGAGATGCTGTCGATGCTGCGGAGCATCCTTGTCCCGCAACCCTGAACAACATTCCGCACCCCGCTCAAGTCGCGTTCTGGTGAACACGCCCCTCGCCAAGGCCAGCGGGTGGCGTCGATGTAGAACTGATCACACTCGCCGACCGTCGGGGCTGGTGGTGCGCGCAAACTTAGGTCAGCCTTTCTCGCGGCGAATCCCAAGAAGGTGTCAGTATGGGCTGGTTAAGCAGCAAAGGCGCCTCTAACGCGCGCTGCCTTGTGAGTGACGACGAATTGGGGTGACCTTCCGTGACCACGCAGACGCTCATCCGGCTGGTAGTGGGCCTGGGCATGACCGCGGTCGTGATCCTGTTGGCCCTGAAGCGGGTCTGGTGGTTGTACAAGCTCGTCATGTCCGGGCAGCCGGCGAGCGGCGGACGCACCAACGACATCGGTCAGCGGGTCTGGGCACAGGTCGCCGAGGTGTTCGGTCAGCGTAAGCTGCTCAAGTGGTCGCTGCCCGGGGCCGCCCACTTCTTCACCATGTGGGGCTTTTTCATCCTGCTGACGGTCTACATCGAGGCCTACGGCGTGCTGTTCCAGCCGAGCTTCCACATCCCGATCATCGGTCGTTGGGACGCATTGGGTGCTCTGCAAGACTTCTTCGCACTCGCCGTGCTCACCGGCATCGTCACCTTCGCGATCATCCGGTTGCGCACGGCGCCAAAGGAATACGGCCGCGACTCGCGCTTCTACGGATCGCACACCAGTGGTGCGTGGCTGATCCTGTTCATGATCTTCAACGTCATCTGGACGTACGCGATCTTCCGTGGCGCGTCGGTGAACGCGCTGGGTGACGAGTTCCCTTACGGCAACGGCGCGTTCTTCTCGCACGCCATGGGTTCCCTGCTGCACCCCCTGGGACCCCACGTCAACGAGATCATCGAGACCGTTGCCCTGTTGCTGCACATCGGGGTCATGCTCGCGTTCCTGCTGATCGTGCTGCACTCCAAGCACCTGCACATCTTCCTGGCGCCGATCAACGTCACATTCAAGCGGTTGCCGGACGGTTTGGGACCCCTGCTGCCGATCGAGGCCGACGGCAAGCCGATTGACTTCGAAAACCCGCCGGACGACGCCGAATTCGGCCGCGGCAAGATCGAAGACTTCAGCTGGAAGGGCATGCTGGACTTCGCCACCTGTACCGAGTGTGGTCGATGCCAGTCGCAGTGCCCGGCATGGAACACCGGTAAGCCACTTTCGCCCAAGCTCGTCATCATGGACCTGCGCGACCACTGGATGGCGAAGGCACCGTACATCCTCGGCCAGAAGGAAACTCCCCTCGAAAGCACGCCGGAGGGCGGCCTCGGCGAGGAGTTGCGCGGGGAGAAGCACGACGAGGCGCACCATGTCCCCGAGTCGGGCTTCGGCCGGGTCATGGGCTCGGGTCCCGACCAAGCGACGCGTCCACTGGTTGGCACCGCCGAGCAGGGCGGCGTCATCGATCCGGACGTGCTGTGGTCGTGTGTCACCTGCGGCGCCTGCGTCGAGCAGTGCCCGGTGGACATCGAGCACGTCGACCACATCGTCGACATGCGCCGTTACCAGGTGATGATGGAATCGGAGTTCCCCTCCGAGCTGTCAGTCCTGTTCAAAAACCTTGAGAACAAAGGCAACCCGTGGGGCCAGAACGCCTCGGACCGCACCAGCTGGATCGACGAGGTCGACTTCGACGTCCCGATCTACGGCGAGGACGTCGAGAGCTTCGACGGGTTCGAGTACCTGTTCTGGGTGGGCTGCGCCGGCGCTTACGACGACAAGGCGAAGAAGACCACCAAGGCCGTCGCCGAACTGCTGTCCATCGCCGGGGTCAAGTTCCTGGTGCTGGGTACCGGCGAGACCTGCAACGGCGACTCCGCACGCCGGTCGGGCAACGAATTCCTGTTCCAGCAACTGGCGCAACAAGCCGTCGAGACGCTGGACGGCCTCTTTGAAGGCGTGGAAACCGTCGACCGCAAGATCGTCGTCACGTGCCCGCACTGCTTCAACACCCTGGGCAAGGAATATCGACAGCTCGGCAGCAACTACACCGTGTTGCACCACACCCAGTTGCTGAACCGGCTGGTGCGGGACAACAAGCTGGTCCCGGTCAACGCCGTCTCCCAGGACATCACCTACCACGACCCCTGCTACCTGGGCCGGCACAACAAGGTCTACGAAGCGCCGCGCGAGCTGATCGGGGCGGCGGGTGCCAACCTGACCGAGATGCCCCGCCACGCCGAGCGCAGCTTCTGCTGCGGCGCGGGCGGCGCACGGATGTGGATGGAAGAACACATCGGCAAGCGCATCAACCACGAGCGTGTCGACGAGGCGCTGGCCACCAACGCTGCCACCGTCGCCGTGGCGTGCCCGTTCTGCCGGGTCATGGTCACCGACGGTGTCAACGACCGGCAGGAAGAGGCCGGGCGCAGCGGCGTCGAGGTGCTCGACGTTGCGCAGGTGCTGTTGGGATCGCTCGACCGCGACAGCGTGAAGCTGCCCGAGAAGGGCGCCGCCGCCAAGGAGGCGGAACAGCGTGCCGCCCAGGCCGAAAAGGCCAAGCCGAAGGCCGCGGCGCCGACGGCGCCCGCCGAGGCGGAGCCCGAATCCAGCGCGGAAGAGGTTGCCGAACCGGCCAAGGCACCAGCGGACAAAGCGGCCGCGCCCGTGAAGGGCCTGGGCGTGGCGGGCGGGGCCAAAAAGCCCGGCAAGAAGGCCGCCGCGGCTCCTGCTGGCGAGGCCTCAGCCGCACCCGCCGCTGCCCCCGCGAAGGGGCTCGGCATCGCGGGCGGAGCCAAGCGACCCGGCGCCAAGAAGACCGCGGCTCCGGCCGCCGAGGAGGCCGCGGAGACCCCGCAGGCCGCCGCGACCGAGGCGCCCGCCAAGGGCCTCGGCCTCGCCGCCGGCGCGAAGCGACCCGGCGCCAAGAAGACGGCGGCGGAACCGGCGGCCAAGGCGTCCGAGCCCAAAGAAGGCGAACCGCCGAGGCCCGCTACACCGGTCAAGGGGCTGGGTTTGGCCGCGGGCGCCAAGCGTCCCGGTGAGAAGACCTCAGCCCGTCCTGGTCCGGCGAAGCCTGAAGCCCCGACCGAGAGCGCGGCGGTCCAGGGCGGCGAACCGCCCGCGCCCGCTGAGGAAAAGGCCGAGCCGGCCAAACCCGCCACGCCGGTCAAGGGTCTGGGCATCGCGGCCGGCGCCAAGCGCCCGGGTGCCAAGAAGTCCGCACCCGCCAAGGCCGAGCCGGCACCCGCCGAGGCCGAGCCGGAAGCCACGAAGGCTGAGCCCGAGCCGGCGCCCGCCGCACCGGAAGCAAAGTCCGAGCCCGCGCCCTCCGCCGATGCGAACGGCGACGCCGCGGCAACCGACAAGCCTGCCGAGCCGGTCAAGGGCCTCGGCCTGGCCAAGGGTGCCCGCCCACCGGGCAAGCGCTGATCACGGTTTAACACCGATCAGCAAATATCGGTGGACAGTGATGGGACGATGGTTGACGTGACTACCCACCAGCTGCCCGTGCACACCTCTGGCCACCATCGGCAGCGGGCGTTCGCGCAGTCGTCCAAGCTCCAGGACGTCCTGTACGAAATCCGCGGCCCGGTACACGCCCACGCCGCGCGGCTGGAAGCCGAAGGGCACCGCATCCTGAAGCTGAACATCGGCAATCCGGCGCCGTTCGGCTTCGAGGCACCCGACGTGATCATGCGCGACATGATCCAAGCGCTCCCCTACGCGCAGGGCTATTCGGACTCCAAGGGCATCCTGTCGGCCCGGCGGGCAGTCGTTACCCGCTACGAGGTCATCGACGGGTTCCCACGGTTCGACGTCGACGACGTCTACCTCGGCAACGGGGTTTCCGAACTGATCACGATGACCCTGCAGGCGCTGCTGGACAACGGCGACCAGGTGTTGATCCCGGCGCCGGATTACCCACTGTGGACGGCGTCGACATCGCTGGCAGGCGGCACCCCCGTGCACTACCTGTGCGACGAGACGCAGGACTGGCAACCCGATATCGCCGACCTGGAGTCCAAGATCACCGAGCGCACCAAGGCGCTGGTGGTGATCAACCCAAACAACCCGACCGGCGCGGTGTACGGCCGCGAAATCCTCAGCCAGATGGTCGATTTGGCGCGTAAGCACCAGCTGCTGCTACTCGCCGACGAAATCTACGACAAGATCCTCTACGACGACGCCAAGCACATCAGCGTGGCTTCCCTTGCGCCCGACATGCTGTGCCTCACGTTCAACGGCCTGTCCAAGGCCTACCGGGTTGCCGGATACCGCGCCGGTTGGCTGGCGATCACCGGCCCTAAGGACCACGCCAGCAGCTTCATCGAGGGCATCAGCCTGCTGGCCAACATGCGGCTGTGCCCAAATGTCCCTGCGCAGCACGCGATTCAGGTCGCGCTCGGCGGCCACCAGAGCATCGAGGATCTGGTGCTGCCCGGCGGCCGACTGCTCGAGCAGCGCGACGTCGCGTGGCAGAAGTTGAACGAGATCCCCGGGGTGTCCTGCACCAAGCCCGAAGGCGCGCTGTATGCGTTTCCGCGACTCGACCCAGAGGTCTACGACATCGAGGACGACGAGCAGCTGGTACTGGACCTGTTGCTGCAGGAGAAGATCCTGGTAACCCAGGGCACCGGATTCAATTGGCCTGCACCGGATCACCTGCGTATCGTCACGCTGCCCTGGGCCCGTGATCTGGCGGCCGCGATCGACCGCCTCGGCAACTTCTTGGTCAGTTACCGCCAGTGATTTGAGGCGTATGCCTCATGTTCTGCACCGGTCGTAGCGGCGACCATTTCCACACCTTCGTGGAAATGGAGACGTCACATGTCCTTCGTGATCGCAGCACCGGAGTACCTCGCAGCAGCGGCATCAGACTTGAGCGGTATTGGTTCCGCGCTGAATGAAGCGAACGCGGCCGCGGCCGCCCGGACCACCACCGTGCTGGCGGCGGCGGCCGATGAGGTGTCGGTTGCGCTGTCCGCGCTGTTCTCCGGGCATGCCCAGCAATATCAGGCGCTGAGCGCCCAAGTAGCCGCGTTTCACGAGGACTTCGTGCGGGCCTTGACCGCGGGTGCGGGCTCCTATGCCAACGCCGAAGCCGCCGCAGTTTCCCCGCTGCAGGAAGCGCTGAACGTGATCAATGCGCCGTTTCAGACCCTGCTGGGTCGGCCGCTGATCGGCAACGGCGTTGACGGGGCGGCAGGGACGGGCGCCAACGGCGGGGCCGGTGGGCTGCTGATCGGCAACGGCGGCGCCGGCGGATCTGGCGGTACTGGCATGCGGGGTGGCAATGGCGGGGCAGCGGGACTGTTCGGCAACGGCGGGGCCGGCGGGGCTGGCGGCAACATCGCGAACGCCAACGCCCCGGCCGGTGGCGCCGGAGGTGCGGGCGGGCTGTTGTTCGGCAACGGCGGGGTCGGCGGTACCGGCGGAAGTTCGAACCTTGGCACGGGTGGGGCCGGTGGGGCGGGCGGCGCCGGTGGCCTATTCGGCAACGGTGGTGCCGGCGGCGACGGCGGGACCTCCGCGACCGGAATCAGCGGCGGACAGGGCGGCGCCGGCGGAGCGGCTGGGCTGTTTGGCGACGGTGGCACCGGCGGGGCCGGCGGTAAGTCGGGCGGCACCAGCGGCGGCGCCGGCGGTGCGGGCGGAGCTGGCGGCATCCTGGGCGGCTCCGGCGGCGACGGCGGAATCGGTGGGCGGGGCAGCACAGGCGGTGGCGACGGCGGGGCCGGCGGCAACGCCGGTGCGCTTTACGGTTCCGCCGGTGACGGTGGGACCGGCGGGATCGGCAACACCGGCGGCGGGGTTGGCGGGCGAGGAGGAAATGCTACCGGCCTGTTCGGTGCCGGCGGTGCTGGTGGCACCGGCGGATTCGGCGGTGCGGCCGGCGGATTCGGCGGCTCCGGCGGCAACGGTGGCCTGCTTTTCGGTGATGGCGGCGCTGGGGGTGTGGGCGGCGGCGGGGGCACCTTCGGCGGGGTCGGCGGTGCCGGCGGCAGCGCGGGGCAACTCTGGGGCGACGGCGGGGCGGGCGGGCTTGGCGGCTCGGGCAACGTGTTCGGCGGCAGTGGCGGCGTCGGCGGCAAGGCGGGCGCGATCGGCAACGGCGGCGACGGCGGTGACGGCGGCAGCGCGGGGCCCGCAGGAACGACCGGCGGTAAGGGCGGTGCCGGCGGAGCAGCCGTCCTGCTCGGCAACGGCGGCAGCGGCGGCAACGGTGGCACCGGCAACTACACCGGGCAACCTGGCGCCGGCGGCGCCGGCGGCGCGCTATATGGCTTCGCGGGTCCCAATGGGCGGCCGTAGCCGCTAATCAGTTGCGCTGCAACAACTCCAGCAGGTAGCTACCGTACCCGGACTTCACCAGCGCACTGGCTCGCTGCGCCAATTCCTCGTCGGTGATCCAGCCTCGCCGCCACGCAACTTCCTCGGGCACACTGACTTTCAAGCCCTGCCGCAATTCCAGCGTGCGGACGAAGTCGGACGCGTCCAGCAATGAGTCGAACGTGCCGGTGTCCAGCCAGGCCGTGCCGCGGGCCATCACCTCGACCGACAATCGGCCCCGATCCAAGTAGATCTGGTTGACCTCGGTAATCTCGTATTCCCCGCGCGCCGACTTCTTCAGCCCCTTGGCTATCTCGACCACGTCGTTGTCGTAGAAGTACAGGCCCGGCACCGCATAGTGAGACTTTGGGGTTTCCGGCTTCTCCTCCAGCGACACCGCCATGCCGTCGGCATCGAATTCGACGACGCCGTACGCCGACGGATTAGCCACCCAGTAGGCGAAAACCGCGCCGCCGCTGATGGTTTGAAAGCGGCTCAGGCTGGTGCCGAGGCCGGGGCCGTAGAAGATGTTGTCGCCCAACACCAAAGCCACCGAGTCACCGCCGATGTGGTGGGCGCCGAGGACGAAGGCCTGCGCCAGACCGTCCGGACTGTCCTGGGTAACCCAGCTGAGGTTGATCCCGAACTGGCTGCCGTCGCCCAGGAGCCGACGAAATCCGGCCGCGTCGTGCGGAGTGGTGATCACCAGGATGTCGCGAATGCCCGCCATCATCAGCGTGGACAGCGGGTAGTAGACCATGGGCTTGTCGTACACCGGCAGCAACTGCTTGCTGATGCCCATAGTGATCGGGTGTAAGCGCGTGCCCGAACCGCCGGCCAAGATGATGCCGCGCATAACTGGCTCCTTAAGCTCAGTCGACCCGGTCGTCTTCGGTCAGTTCGGTTGCCGCCAGAGCCGAGGCCAGATCCTCGTGTCGGAACACCGCCGTGACGTGATCGCGCACCACCCGGAAGGCTGATGCCGCGGTTGCGGCAGTGAAGGGCTTGTTTCGGTCGCTGATGTTCTGTTCGACGACCACGATGCCGTCGTGCACATACATCCGGCCCAGTTCGGTCCGCGCAGTGAGTGAGGCGGCCCACCTGCGCAGGGCATCATGCCCTTGGCCAGCCCCGTGCGCGTCACCGATGTCGATGTCATCGCTGGACAAGGCCACCAAGGTTTCGATGTCGGAGCTGTTGAGAGCGTCATGCCAAGCCAGCACGGTGGCGATCTCCGATGTGGTCATGGTCTGCAAGTCTAAAGAGGCGTGCGATCCAACCATCTTTGCCATACGGACTCGTCACCGAACAACGCGATACCGGTGTCGCCGAGCGGGACCCGGCGCGTCATCGCCAACAGCAACTCGGTGGCCGGACCGCGCAGCGCGACGGTGCCCTTGCCATGCTCGTGCGCCCAGGTGACTGCGCCCTCATCGAGGCGGATCGTCCATTCGCCGTCCGAATCCAGGCCCGGATCGGTGGCATGCAAATGCACCGTATCGCCGCCCTCGAGCGGCAGCTCCGCGCCATCGGCTCCGGCCCGAATCGCGATGCGCTCCAAGAACTCCTCGATCCCGTCGGCCGCCACCACGGGTTCGAGGGCGAAGTCGGCGCCGAGCGCGAGGGCGGCATCCGCGCGGTGCACCGCGTTCTCGTGCAGTCGACGGCGGATCCACCAGTTCGCGGGCCGCGGACCAAGGAAGGTCCACACCGGTGTCTCAACGCCGGTCAGTTCGACCGCGTCGACCAGTCGCCGCGCGCCGCCGTTCAACCAGGAGATCGCGTCGTCGAGGTCTGGCGGTGGCTTGCCGCCCTCGACGCTGCGGAAGTCCAAGAAGCTGTCCATCCGGTCGCGCACGATCTGCGCGGCCCACCGGTCGCCTCGACCGACATGGCGGAAGAGTTGCCCGATGGTCCAGCCCGGGCAGGTCGGTACCGGCGTAGCTTGATCGGCGGTGCGGATCAGTTCCCCGAACGCGCGGGTTTCCTTCAGATAGGCCGACGCGTAATCCACCGGGATGACGCTACTCGCCGCGTCAGTAGGCCGATACGGCGTTGGCTTGCGCCCAGGCCTTCTCCGCGTCCGAGCCGCCCGGTGGCGGGGCAATGCCGTTGATCATCCAGAGGTCCTCGCTGGTTTCGTCGACGTGGAACTCCCAATGCAGGTCAGGGTGGGCCTCGACGAAAGGTGTCATCAGCCAATTGATCCAGCGGGCGATACGCTGGCGATCGGCTTTGTCAGCGGCGCGCCGGGCGATGTGGTCGATGACGACGCGCAGACCTACCGGGGTGGGCTCGCCGCCGACATGGAAGTCCTCAGGGCGGATCTCATTGAAGATGGTGATCACATAGAAGCGCGGCAAGCCCGCCTTCTCGTAGTGATCGGTGATCCGGGCCGACAGCTCGCGCTTATCCTCGTCGCTGATCAGCCCCGGCGTGTGGTGAATCATCCACAATGGCATGACGATTCCTTTCCGGTCCTTTTCCTGTCAGTTCGACTATTGCGCCAGCGAGAAATTCAGGTTCTCCACGGGCCCAGACAGGACGGCCTTGACGTTGATGGTCACGTCGTCGGTGAGCACCTCGACGGCGCCGGCCTCCAGGCCGTCCACGATGCGCTTGGCAATCTCGGCCGGTGTCGCCTTCTGCAGCGGAAGCGCGGAAACCATGTCGGTGTCGATGAACCCGGCATGCACCCCGACCACCTGCGTGTGTTGCGCCGCGAGTTCCTCCCGCAGCGAGTTCGTCACCGACCAGATCGCGGCCTTGGACGCGCCGTAGGCTCCGCTTCCGGCCAGCCAGGACAGCACCGAGTGCACGTTGACCACCGCGCCGCCACCGTTGGCCGCCAGGATCGGCGCAAACGCCCGCGTCACGCGCAGCGGCCCAAAGACGTTGGTGTCAAAGGTTTCCGAGATGGACTCGAATTTGCCGGTCAGCAGCGAATCGGGAATCAGGACGCCGGCGTTGTTGATCACGATGTCGGCATCGCCGGCGATCTCAGCGAGCGCGGCCACGGATTCTTCGGAACCCACCTCGAGCTGGTGGGTCACCACTTCGGGCCGCTCGTCGGTGAACGGGGACCTGGCCGTGGAGTACACCTTGCGCGCGCCGCGGGCCAGCACCTCGTCGACCAGGGCCGCACCCAGCCCGCGCCGGCCACCCGTGACTACCACCACCTTGTTCGCTACTGCAACCATCGAACCGCTCCCTTACCTGAATAACGACTACGTTAGTCAGATACAATCATTGTAGGCTGAGTAATGCAAGCGTTAGTCATGTGAGGTGGGCCATGGAGTTCGAGAACAAGCTGCGCGATCGGCAGCAGTGGTCGATCGGTGACGGGTGCTCCATGGCGAAAGTCCTCGACCTACTCAGCACCAAGACCGCCTTTCTGGTCATCCGTGAATGCTTCTATGGCACAACGCGGTTCGAGGACTTCGTCGAGCGCATCGGCACCTCCGCGCCGGCCGTATCGCGGGCGATCAAGCAGCTGGAGTCCGCTGGGATTCTCACCAGGGTGCCCTACCAGGAACCGGGCAAGCGGGCCCGCGACGAGTATCGGCTGACCCCGGCGGGCCGGGACCTGCTGCCGGTGTTCCTGTCGTTGATGCAGTGGGGTGACAAGCACCTGCAGAACGGCCAGGGCCCGCTGCGGTTCGTGGCCGCCGACACGGGCCGGCCGGTACGTGTGCGTCTGACCGACGATCCCGATGCCTCCGCGTCGGGGCCAGACGACATCGAGATCCGGTTCAACCCCGGCTTCCGGACCCGCGCCCGACGGGCCCAGTGAATTGCTTGCTTCATCGCCACGCACCGAGCGGATACTGTTCGACCGTGGACGCGATAGCCATTCAGGACCGGCTGTTCCCGACGATGACCTGCTTCGGGTGCGGGCCGGCCAACCCGCGCGGCCTTCGCCTGAAGAGCTACCTGGCCGATGGGCACGTCAAGGCGACGTTCGCGCCGTGGCCCGAGCACGACAACGGTTTGGGTTTCCTCAACGGGGGCATCATCGCCACGCTGCTGGACTGCCACACCGCCGCCGGTGTGATGAATGAGGCTGCGGAACGGGGCTGGGATGCCCCGCCCGGGGCACTACTGCCCTTCGTGACCGCCGGCATCGACGTTCGCTATTTGCGCCCCAGTCCGCTGGACAACGAGATCGAGCTGAAGGCGGTCATCGTCAAATCCTCGGAGGCCGAGATCGTCTGCGACGCCGAGCTGGTTTATGACGGCAAGACCCGCGCCACGGGTCACGCCGTCTGGAAGCGGTGGCGCGCGCGTTAGGCGTATTCACCGGAGCCGCCCAGAGGCCGTAACGTCTCTGGCATGCGCACCCATGGGTGGGGCGGTGCCAAGCCCGCGACCGACGAAGAGGCGATCGAACGCATCCTCGATGCCGCGAGCCAGGCCATCGATGAGCGTGGCGGTGACATGCGGATCGCCGACGTGGCTCGAAGCCTGGGGGTTTCGCGGCAGACCGTCTACAACTACTTCCCCGGTACGAACACCCTCATCGAGGCTGCCGCCACTCGATCCAGCATGCGGTTCCTGGACAGGCTGGCCGAGCACCTGGCCGGCATGACCGATCCCGTGGGCGCGCTCGTCGAAAGCCTGGCGTTCACCCTGGAGTGGTTGCCCGACGACAAACACGTGCAGCTGATGCTGGTGCACAACTTCGCCAAGGCATCCACGGGCGTGACCTCAGAGCTGGGGATCAGGTTCGGCCACGGACTGCTGGCCGGTCTGGACGTCGACTGGGCATCGCTTGGCCTCACCGACGCCGACCTCGACGACCTGGCGGAATACACGCTGCGAATTCTGCAGTCCTTCATGATCGACCCGGGCCGCCCGCCGCGCACCGGTGAAGTGCTGCGCGCCTATCTGCGACGTTGGGTGGCGCCGGTCCTGATGGCCGAGATCGCCAGCCATCGGGTGTGATGCATCGGCGGTTTGACAATTTGGGTAAGCTGTCCAGTCAAGTGAGGTGATGGCATTGACATTCGACACAGTGGTCGAAAACGGCAGGTGGTTCGACGGTACCGGAGGACCCTCGGCGATCCGCAACATCGGCATTCGCGACGGCCGGGTGGCCGCCGTGTCACCGACACCGCTGGACACCGACGGCTGCCCGAATGTCATTGACGCCGAAGGAAAGTGGGTGATCCCCGGCATCATCGATATCCACACCCACTACGACGCCGAAGTGCTGGCGGCGCCCGCGCTCTCGGAGTCGCTTCGACACGGCGTGACCACCATCGTGATGGGGTCGTGCTCGCTGTCCACCGTGCACGTCGACGCTGGCGAGGCTGCCGACCTGTTCGGCCGGGTGGAGGCCATTCCGCACGAGCACGTGGTGCGCATCGTCGGTGAGCGCAAGACGTGGAACAGCGCGCAGGAGTACATCGAGGCGTTGGAGTCGTTGCCACTCGGACCGAACGTGACGGCGTTCATCGGCCACTCTGACATGCGGACCGCGGTGATGGGCCTGGACCGTGCCACCCGCAAAGATGTCCGGCCCACCGCGGACGAGCTGGCCCGCATGGAGCGGATGCTGACCGAGGCGCTGGATGCCGGGTTTATCGGAATGTCCTCGCAGCAGCTGCTTTTCGACAAGATCGACGGTGACACCTGCCGGTCGCGGACGCTGCCCTCGACGTATGCCAAGCGCCGGGAGTTGACGCGGCTGAAGACGCTGTTGCGTCGAGCCGGCCGTGCGCTGCAGTCCGGCCCCGACATCTCCCACCCGCAGAACATCGTCTCCCAGGCGCTGCAGTCGCTCGGTATTCGTCGGCCGCTGCTGAAAACCAGCCTGCTGGCCGCGGCCGACATGAAGTCGGCACCGGGAACCATCTGGCTGACCAGCGGGCTCGCGGCCTTCGTCAACCGGTTCGGCGGCGACTTCCGCTTCCAGCATCTACCCGTGCCGTTCGAGGTGTACGCCGACGGGATCGACCTGGTGGTGTTCGAGGAGTTCGGCGCCGGAGCGGCGGCGCTACATCTCAAGGACGAGGTCGAGCGCAACGAGTTGCTACGGGACGAGAACTACCGCAGGCAATTCCGCAAGGACTACGACAGCAAGTTTGGTCCCCGCGCCTGGCACCGGGACTTCTTCGACGCAGAGATCGTCTCCTGCCCCGACGAATCGGTGGTCGGCAAGTCGTTCGGTCAGGTCGGAGTGGAACGCGGGGGCCTGCACCCCGTCGACGCGTTCCTCGACCTGGTCCTTGAGCACGGAACCGCGATCCGCTGGCGCACAACGATTTCCAATCACCGGCCGCAGATGCTGCGTCGGCTGGCCCAGATGAAGGGCCTGCAGATCGGCTTCTCCGACGCGGGAGCGCACCTGCGCAACATGGCGTTCTACAACTCCGGGCTGCGGCTGCTCCGCCACGTCCGGGACGCCGCAAACGAAGGCCGGCCGTTCCTGTCTGTCGAGCAGGCGGTACACCGGCTGACCGGTGAGCTTGCCGACTGGTACGGGATCGACGCCGGCCATCTGCGGGTGGGCGACTGGGCCGACCTGGTGGTCATCGACCCCGATCGCCTCGACGGGTCGCTGGACTCCTATCACGAAGCGGAAATCGATGTCTACGACGGGCTTTCGCGGATGGTGAACCGGAACGACGCGACGGTGAAGTCGGTGTTCGTCTCCGGGCGCGAAGTGTTCCGGGACGGCAGGGCTACCGAGATCCTCGGACGCGAGCGCACCGGCGGGTTCCTGCGCGCCGACGCCCAACCCCGCAACGTGCCCGTCCCGGTTAGCGTGTAGGTCGTCGGGCACCAAGCCGGAACACGCGCCAACCCGCGCGCTCCCACTTCGCCACATCGAGGCAATTGCGTCCATCGACGATCACCCTGGCGCGCACATGGTCGGCGAGGGCATCGGGGTTGAGCTCAACGAACTCGCGCCATTCGGTCAGCACCAGGACGGCATCGGCGCGTTCGCAGGCCTCTTCGACGGAAACCGCGTAGTTCAGGGTGGGAAACAGCCGGTTCGCGTTGTCCAGGGCCTTCGGGTCGTACACGTTGACCGCCGCCCCGTTGAGCTGCAATTGACCCGCCACGTTCAACGCGGGCGAGTCGCGTACATCGTCGGACTCGGGCTTGAATGCCGCGCCGAGCACCGCGATGTTGGCGCCCAGCAGCGAGCCGCCGCAAGCAGCACTGGCAAGTTCGACCATCCGGGTTCGGCGTCGCATGTTGATGCTGTCCACTTCGCGAAGGAAGGTCAGCGCCTGGTCGGCGCCCAGCTCGCCGGCCCGGGCCATGAATGCGCGGATGTCCTTGGGCAGGCAACCGCCGCCGAACCCCAAGCCCGCGTTGAGGCATTGGCGTCCGATGCGGGGGTCGTAGCCCAGCGCGTCGGCCAGCACGCTGACGTCGGCTCCGGCTGCCTCGCACACTTCGGAGATGGCGTTGATGAACGAAATCTTCGTTGCCAGAAACGCGTTCGCGGAGACCTTGACCAATTCCGCGGTCTGCAGATCGGTCACCAGGAACGGCACATCCGTGGCCAGCAACCGGCCGTACACCTCTCGCACCGCGGCTTCCGCCCGCAACGAATCCTCCTGCACCCCAAGCACAATGCGGTCCGGGTTCAGGGTGTCGTGCACCGCGTAACCCTCCCGCAAGAATTCGGGGTTCCAAGCGATCTCGACGTCGACACCAGGCGGCGCCAGCGCGGCGGCTCGCCGGGCCAGTTCAGCGGCGGTGCCGACCGGAACCGTCGACTTGCCGACCAGTACCGACGGCCTCGTCAGCCGGGGCACCAGAGCGTCGATGACGGCATGCACATGCCGTAGGTCGGCGCCATATTCGCCCTTCTTCTGCGGAGTGCCGACACCGAGGAAATGGACGTCGGCGAACTCGGCAGCCATGTCGTAGTCGGTGGTGAAGCGCAACCGTCCCGCAGCGAGGTTGGCGGTCAACAGCTTTCGCAGGCCGGGCTCGTAGAAGGGAATGTCGCCCCCGGCAAGCTTGGCGACTTTGCCGGGGTCGATGTCGACTCCGACCACCTCGTGTCCCAGCTCCGCCATGCCCACGGCGTGGGTGGCGCCCAGGTAGCCGGTACCAAAGACGGTGCAGCGCATACCACCGTGTGTAGGTGGCCGCAATGAGCGCACCGCATCGCGACGCTGAACGGCAGAAGGCTACCCGGCGAAATCAGATGCCGGGGATGCCGGGGATGTTGAAGCCGCCCCGGCCACCGCCGCCACCCCCGCGACCGCCGCCCTTGCCACCGCCGCCGCCGGGTCCCTTGGGGCCGGGGGGCTTGCCGATGTTAGGCGGCTTGCCGCCACCTCCCCTTCCGGGCGGGTCCAGCGAGGGCAGTTGCGGAGTGAAGATCGGGGGCAGTGGCACCGGCACGGGAACCGGAACGGGGGCCGGCGCGGCGGGCACCGGTGCCGGCGCCTGCGGGACCTCTACCGGCACTGGCACCGGCGCGGGCGCCTGCGGGACCTCTACCGGCGCTTGCGGCGCGTTCACCGGCGCCTGCGGAACCTGCACGGGAGGCTGGTCGGGAACCGGCGCGGGGGCCTGCTCGGGTACCGGCGCGGGGGCCTGTTGGGGAACAGGCGCGGGCGCTTGCGGCGCCGGAGCCGGTGCCTTGGGAACCTGTTCGGTGGGCGCCACGATGGCCTGGCCGGGCTCGGGCCGGGTACCGGAGGTGTGCCGGATGCTGACCGCCAACGAGACGACGAGCGAGGCCACCCCGATCACGAAGATCGACATCAGGATGGTGCCCAGCAGGGCGAACGGCTTGCGGTCCTCCGGCTCATCGGCGATGTCCGCGCTGTCCACAGCGCTGTAAGCCAGGCCGGACTCCACATTTTCGAAGTGGACCGGGTCCAGCGCCAGCGGTGTGTGAGCGCCGGTGCCGGGATCCTGCGCCCAGGCCTGCGCGGCGGTGGACGACGACAGCAACGGCGTGTTCGCCGAGGCCAGGGCCGCGCCCCAGGCGAGCGCGGTTTCCGGCTCTTCCGGCGCTGTGACGGGCAGCGTGGTAGCGGCCTCGAGGGCCGGCTTGATCATCGGCACGTCGACCCCGGAGCCGACGACGAACACGACGTCCGGGCGCGTCTCCAGCGCTTCCGCCTCCGACACCAGCGAGGCCAGTTGGGCGACGGCCGCGTCGTCGTCAGCGGCCAGGGGCTGGCGGTGGATGTCGGCGATCGACCCGTCGGCGCTGTCCACCACGGCCAGCGTCGCGGTGTCCGGCTCGATGAACAGCAGGGCCGTTTGCGCGTAATTTGTCTCGTTGCCCACCGAGTGGGCCAGCGCGGCTGCGGCGAGGAACGCCGAGACCAGCATGACGTTCTCGATCTTGCGGGTGGCCAGGGCGTCGCGCAGGGCAGCGGCCTGACTCGGGTCGTGCCAGGTCACGCCGGTGGAGGCCAGTTGGTAACCGCCTTCGGCTGCGCCTTCGCGGGTGCCCAGGATCGCAGAGATCACCTGCTCGGCCGCCTCGGTCGAGGCTGTTTGCGGTTCCGCGGCGACGTCGAATTTCTCTTCGTCAACCAGGGCGCCGTCGCCGTTTTCGCCCTCTACCAGCACCATCCGGACTGCCGAGGGCGCCATTGACACACCAAGGACGGTGTCCACTACTCCCCCAATCGAATGCTTGGATCCCCCAACCCGCTAGTAACAACGTACCCAGCCCTGGGAGCACATTCCCTTTGAGTTTGTTGTGTAATTGAACTCACTGAGGCTTACGAGTGAAGCGGCGCAGGCGATTTCGTAAATAGTTCATATGAGCCACTGCGCGACGGCAACGTTGCGGCTACCTGTGGCCGCGGCCCCCGCCGCCACCGAAACCGCCGCCGCCACCGCCACCGCCGAAGGGACCGTGGCCGCCACCGAAGCCGCCGCCACCGCCAAACGGGCCGTGGCCGCCACCGCCGCCGAACGGGCCGTGGCCCCCGCCGAAGCCACCACCGGGGGCACCGCCGAACGGACCGTGGCCCCCGCCGAAGCCACCACCGGGGCCCCCGCCGCCGAACGGACCCCGATCAGCGGGACTTCCGCCGTCACCGCCGAACGGACCGCGATTAGCCGGACCGCCACCACCGAACGGACCGCGACCACCACCAAACGGCCCGCGGCCCGGGTTGGGCGCCTGAATCACCGGCGCCTGTGGAACCGGGTTCACCACTCGCGGTGGCGTGGCAGGCACCGGGAGCTGAGGCGCAGGAAGCTGGGGTTGTTGGCGCGGGATCTGGATCGCCGGCGGCCGCAGCAGCGAGTCGGGGCCGGGGATTTGCAGGGGCGGCACGACGATGGGCACCACGGGCGGGGCCGCGACCGGCTCGGGCAGCCGCGGCGCGGGCAGTTCTGGGGCGGGCGCGACGGGCGCCGCGGGCGCTGGTGCAAGTTGCGGCGGCACGGCGCGGGGCACCGCCGGACCCGGAATGTCGATCTTGTGCTGCGGCGCGGCGACCTGGGTGGGGGCGGGTGGCGGCGCAGCGGGCGCGACCAAATGGTTTTCGTTGGGTTTGGGCTGTAGCGCAACGGTCGGGCGGATGTTGATCGCCAGCGCGACCTCCAGCGCAACCACGGCCGCGATGGCCACCACCGCCAAACCACTGCCCACCAGGAGCGCCGGCCTGCGCCGCTCGGCCTTATCGCCGTCATCCTCGTCCGGCAGCGCGCTGTAGGCCAGATCGGTGGCGGCCCGGTCGTCGGGATCCTGCGCGTATGCCAGCGCCGCGGTGGATGAGGCGAACAGCGGCGCGCTTCCCGATGCCAGCGCCGCGCCGCGGGCCAATGCCATCTCGGGCTCTTCGGGCATGTTCAGCGTCAGCGACGTGGCCGCCTCCAGCGCTGGTTTGATCATCGGCACGTCGACCCCGGAACCGACCACATAGAGGCCGTCAGGCCGGGCATTCATGGTCTCGGCACGCGACACCAGCTCGGTCAGCTCGGCCACCGCCGTGTCGTCGTCGTCGTCCAGCGTTCGCCGCAACACATCGCACATCGACCCGTCGGCGGTATTGACCACGGCCAGGGTGGCGCTGTCGGGCTCGATGAACAGCACACCGGTCCGGCGGTAGCCGATCGACTCTCCGACGGCCTGGGCCATCGCGACTGAGGCCAGAAACGCGGAGACCAACATGACGTTCTCGACCTTGCGGGCGGCCAGCGCGTCGCGCAGCGCGGCGGCCTGCATCTGATCGGTCCAGCAGACGCCGATGGACGACAGCCGCAGGCCGGCGTCGGCGGCGCCTTCCCGGGTGCCCAGGATCGCTTCGAGCACCCGGTCCGAGGCCGAGGTGGGCTGTGCGTTGCCGGGCAGGCGGAAGCTGTCTTCGTCGACGATGACGCCGTCGGCGTCTTGACCCTCGACCAAAGCGATACGGACATCCCTGGGTGCCATAGACACTCCAAGTACGACGTCCATAACCCCTCCCAAAGCCCTGCGACCCCCGCATAGAACAAAACCCATTGTGCGCCCGGAAGCTGGGCGGCGCCTAGGTGATTCGTATGAAGTTTTGGTACGAGCGCGACGGTGTCGGCCCTCGCTGGCCCTGGTACTTCGATCCCGCGCGGGAACTGCCGTAGGGGTGCTCGGCCGGGCTGGTCAGCCGCAGGATGCACAACTGACCGATCTTCATACCAGGCCAGAGCGTGATCGGCAGGTTGGCGACGTTGGAGAGTTCCAGCGTGATGTGACCGTTGAAACCCGGATCGATGAAGCCGGCCGTCGAGTGCGTCAGCAGCCCCAGCCGGCCGAGCGACGACTTGCCTTCGAGTCGACCGGCCAGGTCGTCGGGCAGGGTGCAGACCTCCAGGGTCGAGCCGAGGACGAACTCACCCGGGTGTAGCACGAATGGCTCACCCGGTTCGGGCTCGACCAGGCTGGTGAGCTCGTCCTGCTGCTTCGCCGGGTCGATGTGGGTGTAGCGGGTGTTGTTGAAGACCCGGAACAGCGAGTCAAGTCGGACGTCGATGCTGGACGGCTGAACCAGGGTGTCGTCGAACGGTTCGAGGCCCAACCGGCCCGCGGCGATTTCGGCCCTGAGGTCGCGATCGGAGAGCAGCACCCGACGAGCGTATCTGCCGGACGGGCACGCGCTGGGTCAGCGCACGAAGATGTCGTCGCCGCTCGGGTATCCACCGCCGGTGGTGGTGACGTGGACGTGGTCGTAGTGGCCGTAGCCGCCGGATTGGGCACCGCCGCCGGGCGTGTAGTAAGTGCCGCGCCAGATGGCGTCCTGGATGCCGAATTGGTCCGCGTTCTGCATGACGAACGTGACGATCGCGTTGCCGAGTTCGATGCCCGCGTCGGAGCTGGGGTCGGGAATCATCACGTCGACCGCGAGGCCGTCAGGATGCCATCTGAGCGCGTCCGGCCGGACCCCGCCGATCTGGTGGATTTCGGGAAACAGCGCGCTGATCGCGCGCGCCACCAGGATGGTGCGGACCTGCAAGCCGGCCTCCGGGGCGACGCCGACGGGGAACGACCGGATCCCGACGAGGCCGGCCCGAGAGCGCGACGCCGGCGCAACCTCTTCGAGGTTGAATTTCAGTCGCGAAGTGTCTATTTGCGGTGCCGCCTCCGTGGTGGCGAGCTCAATGCCCCAAGGGCCACCGACGGCCACCTTCTGGTCGCTCCGTCCGACGGCGGAATAGACGTCACCGCCAACGGCGAAGAACACGGCCCCCGAGGCTATGGCTGCACCCAGCACCGCTGGGGCTTTCCGCCTCTTCCTAGCTAACGCGTGCCTGCCCACGGATGGTCACAATACGAGGTTAAAAATGATAACGAAAGGGTAAACGTGACAATCTCATCGTTGTCATTGCGCAAATGGGTAATGGTTGTCCACATTACGCATTCGTCATTATGCATGCGTTAGGCGGTCAATCAACCCGCCATTCCCACGTTACAAGCAGCCCATACGGCGTAAACCGGACCGGTGCGGGAGTCGGGCGGTTGGTGGCGGCCAGTGCGGGCGATGAGCTCCAAAAACATTGGGACTTGGTGGGATTCGCACTCCGCATTGCCGGCGACGACGGCGGCGCCCTGCAGGCCGCGTCGTCAACGTCGAATCCGGATTGGCAACGGGGATTGGGGGACCGCCGGGTGCCGACGCGGCCGTGAGTTGGCGGTCCCGAGCGCGGCTCATGGGAGCACTCCAGTTATTTCGATCACGTCACCGCCTCGACCCTCGAAATCGGGCCGGCGAACCCGCGAAACGCGCGGGAGGTTCCCGCTCCCCGCGGGGACGGCCGGTGCTAGCCTTTCTGGGCGACAGCGCCGATGTAGTTCAATGGCAGAACATCAGCTTCCCAAGCTGAATACGCGGGTTCGATTCCCGTCATCGGCTCCGATTTGGCCACCCGAGTTGCCCACCTGTGCCGCGTCTTCTGCGGTTCCGGTGAAGAAGTAGCGCCCGGTACACCGAGAAATCCTCAAGCCCTGCTGGCCAAACTCTGCCATCGACCTTTTCGACTCGACAGCAGAGAGACTCATGACCGTCCTGACACTCACCGAACCACCCTTTGCGGCGCCGCGCCGGTGGGATGGGTTCGTCAAATGGCTGTGGATCGGCTTGGCGGCGATCGTGTGCAGCCTGGTGGGCGTACTGGAGTTCGGCGTGCTGAGGGTTGTAGACAATGCGGACGAGCTCCCTGTCGTGATGGCGTTGGCGACGGCCGCACAGCCGGTTCAAGCCGGGTCCGGTGGCGGTTACATCGACCACGCCGAATGGGCTTCGTCGGGAGGCCGGCCCAGCCTACGGGTGTATCCGACAGCGGCGGGACGTCGAGTGTTGTCACGTCTTTTCGCATCCGGTCGAGCGTGGGCCGAGGTACTCAGGCTGGTTCCCGAAGCCGACACTCCGGGGATGCGCGAGCAGTTCGCCTACCACTGGCGGTTTGCCGAGTTCGGCAAGCCAGGCAAGACCAGTTGGAACCTGGAACCGTGGCGGCCACTGGTCGGCGACATCACCATGATCGCGTCCCGCTGCAACCCCGGCGGGAACGAGGAGTCTTACTAAATCGATTTTTGGCTGCAGGTAGAGCCGCAATTCCGCCTTGATCACCGGGCCGCGGGAGTGCTGCGTCAATCTCGGTCTTGTTTCAGCCTCAAATCCTGCTTCACTAATTGAAGGCGGGACGGCTCATCGCGTCAGGGGGATTGGCCAATGTACCGACGAACGATTTCAACTGGCGTCGCACTGGTTCCGGACAGCCTACGGTTCGTGGAGTCCCGCAACAGCGTTTACGCAGCGAGCACTGACGGTCGAGTGGTCGCCGTCCGGTTGTTCGACGGCAGACTCGTCAATCTCGGCGCCGGTTACAACAGCCCAGTCGGGGTCGTGTCGCTAACCGACGGCCTGCGTCTGGCGGTCGCCGAGTCCAGCGGTGCCATCCTCGTCGTCGCGCGCGATACGGCAAACCGCCAGCACGCGCGTCTGCTGGCTCAGCTGCCCGCTCCCGTCCTCGGTCTCGACGAACATCCGAATTCCGTTTCGCTGCTTGTCCTTTCGGACACATCATCCGACGGCCAGTTGTTGCCGCAGCTCCTGCAGTGCGACCTGACGACCGGCGACATCAGCGTGGTCGCCACCGACCTGGACGGAGCGCGAAGCCTGGTCGTCGATACCGACCGGCGCAGCGTGCTCGTGCTGTCGGTGTTGGCCGACGGGTCCCGAACGCTGACGACGATCGGGCTCGACGACGGCGCCGTGGACACCGTCACCACCGAAGCGTACGACCACTTCACCAGTGCGCCCGCCTCCGGTGCGCTGGCCGTGTTCGCCACTCGATCGGATCCAGCATTACCGGGCAACGACACGCTCACCTACTGGCAGGGCGCCGAAGCGGCAGCGGAACCCATTCCCGGACAAGTCGATGGCTTGACGCGCTGGGGTTCGTTGGTGCTGATCGCCTCCGGCGCGGATCTGCACGCGGTGGAATGGGACATCGACGACGGGCAGGTGCCGGTCGCTGTCCCGCTCGGGCCGCTCGCGGTTACCGGGTACGCGCGATTACTTGTCGACCTGCCCGCCGCGGGGCTCGCCGTCGGCGACGTGTCCTATACGGTGCGGGAAGGCGTTGGCGCAGGCGCTATTTCGCTCGGCGTCGAGCCGCCGAATCCGGATGGCACCGAGTCGGTGATGTTACTCGCGGGCTTCTTGACAGGTGAATTCCACGTCGAGGCAATCAGCGTGGCCGACGGCAGCACCCTCGCAGTCCGACGCTTCCGGGTGACGACGCTGTGGCCCGACGACGTTTCGGGGCCGCCCATCGCGCTTACCGGTGACGTGGGGGCGACGCTGATGAACTGGGGCGGTACCGGCGGGGTGGCGGGCTACCGCTTCCCTACACCACGCGAGTGGCGTGTCCTGGTCGTCCTGCTCTTCCTGAAGGACCGGGACTACGGCGACACCGAAAGCGCCACACGCGATGAATGGAAACAACGCGTGATGGGTGATGGCGAGTCGTTACGCCACTACTACGAGGAAGTGTCGGCCTTCGTCGCCAACGCCCATGGCATGACCGTCAAGCTGGTCGGCGATCAAGTCTTCGGTCCAATTTCGGTCAACCGCGGCTGGGGTGATGTCTTCAAGAAGAAGGGCGGCGTCAACGACGGCTGGCAGTCCACCCCACAGGGCAAGATCGAGATGGCCGGTGCGGTGAGTACATTCTTCGCCGACATGGCTGGCGGGGCAGCGCAGATATCGCTCGCCGATTCCTTTGTTTTCGTAGTGCGTTCGGGCTCCGACGATCCGATCCCGATGGGTGCCGGCAACCCCGATCTGCCGACGAAGTACGTGTGGGGTCACGCCAACCCGTCAGTGGAATTCTGGCGCAAGGTCACCAACCCCGACACGTCGTTCACGTTCACTCAGTTCCAGCGCCCCGTCACGTTCGTCACCGACGCGTTCCCGGCCGCCGCACCGAACAGCAATGTCACGCGCACGCTCTGCCATGAGGTCGGTCACAACTTGGGTTTGGACGACCTGTACGACGCTCATGGCGACTTCCCCGCCGAGGTGAACGAGCGGGCCGTCGGCGCCGTCGATCTTATGGGCTCGTCTCAGAAGTTGCCGCACTTCTCGCTCGCCAACCGGATCGCCCTGGGTTGGATCGACCGAAACTGGCTGCGCCGCTTCGATTTCACTGCCAATCCCACCGGGGGCAATGTGGTGCTGCAGGCCGTCGAAACCATCGATTCGGGCGGCCCGTCAGGGGGACGGTCGGCGGGTATCGAGGTGCCGATCAGCGACGATTGGAGTTATCTGTTCGAATACCGCCGCGAGCAGTCGGGCCAGATCGGTGACCAGGAGCTCGATCCCGCCGTCGATCCCGGCAGCACCGAGCTCATCGCCGGGACCGATCTCCGATTCCGCGGCGGCGATGTGGCCCGTCCGCCAATCTTGGCTCTGCCTCGCGACGCGAATGGTGACGGGCCGGTGCTCGACTCCGACGGCCAGGACTACACCGACAGCGATGTCACCAATCCCGAACGGATGCACGACTTCGTCTTGCGGCTGGACTCGATCCGATCGCCGGACAACGACTCGGCGAAAATTGTCGTCGAATACCTCGAGGCGCACCGGCCGCAGTTGCTGGTGCGTCCGGCGCCGGGCAATGGCAATTTCAAGAGCCCGGACATCAGCCTCACCGGTCCTCTGGGATTGGCGATACCGGTGGTCGTCAAGGGCGCAACCAACATCATCAAGATCACCGTGCACAACGTGGGCTCACTCGATGCCACCCAGACCCAGATCCACGTGAAGTGGTTGCCGTGGACCTTGACACCCGGCGACTGGCGCGACCTCGACGACCCACCGGTCTTCAACGTTCCCGCTCGAGGACGGACCACACTGCAAGTGCCGTGGCCTCTCCCGGCATCGGTGCCGGTCGGTGACGACCATGTCGAAGCGCAACATTTCTGCGTAAGGGTAGACATCGACCGCTACCACGATCCGGCGCATCCCGACCAGGAGGAGATCGTCGTCTTCGACAACTGGGCCCAATCGAACTTCGGCACCGCAGCGGTCGGCTTCGGGTCACCGTCGGACCGGCTCCGCACGGCGGCCACTGCAACAAACACGTTGGCCCGCAAGGCGACTTACCTTTTCGATGTGCACCAGGACACGCCGTGGTACCGGGCCTATCTGGGTCACGCCTGGCTGGACCTGGCGCCGGGTGAAACCAGGGCCATCCCAGTTGCCTACGAGAGCCTGGCCGGAGACCCGGTTCACGGCGACGATTTCGAGCGCAACCTTGAGTGGATCCTCAGCCATGAGCACCACCTGGTTGTGGTGTCGTCGTTGTTGCCGGAGGACACCGCGTGCGGATCCCCGCGCCGCGTGTTCGGGTGTGGACTGACATTACGGACCGGCCGCCGTGTACTCATCGACGAGGCCGGCCACGATGAGGAGGTGGTCTTCGCACGTGTGGCAGCCCTCCGCGACGGCTCCTGGGAACCGGTGCCATCCGGCCAGTTCAATCTCGCGGCATGGCCGGACGATGATCCCGCCCGCGTGGCAGTCAGTCACGGGCACATCAGCAACGGTCGCGGGAGCACACTGATTCCTCGGAACACATTGCAAGACTTACGAAATGGCCGTCCCACATCTTTCACGTTGGGGCGCCCGGGCGACAACACTTACATCACCGCAGTAACGACTCCCCAGTCTTTGCTATGACAAGAAGCCGCACACGACGTGCAGCCCGGCGGGAATCCTCTGCGGCCCGCGCCAGAACGCGTCATTGACAAAGACGTTTGAAGAGGTCCGGCGGCAATGTGTCGCGTGGCTCCGCCTTTACCCCGTTGCGCACGGTGTGTGCTACCGAGCCATCACCTCGAAATCTCGAGCTCCTGCTCGAACCGCAGACGCGTTCGGTCTACGCGGCCAGCGCAAGCCACCGCGGCTTCGCGGGGTGCTGGGTTCAACACTCTGAGCGAGGCGCTACTGAGTTAGGTACACCCCGAGCACCCACACGGCGGTGGCGAGCAGTGCGGCCAGCAACTCGACACCCATCGATAACGCGACACCTTTCACGGCGTGCTTCGTCGAGGTCCATGCCAGCCGCTGGTCTCCGCGGGCGGCCAGCTCAGCCACATAGACACCCAGCACGAAGCCGATCACCAGGCCAATCACGGGTATTACGAAGAAACCAATGATGCCCACCGTCGCGCCCGCTGCCAGACTCAGCGTGCGCACGTCAGCGGCTCTCATACGCTTCGCGGGCCAGATGTATTTGATCAATGTCGCCACACCGAGCAGCGCGGCCACCACGCCGAGTGTCACCCACGCGGTGATGTTGTTCTCGACGACGGCCCACACCAGGATCGCGCCGAACACCAGCAGCGTGCCCGGCAATAGCGGCACCACGATGCCGATGATCCCGACGACGATCGCAAGTGCTACAAGGACGATGCCGGGAGCACTCATGTTCTCAACGTACTGGTGGCCGCCGCCAGGGTTGATACCTACGGACCCATGCCCGCAGGCGCTGATCGTTGCCGGGACGCGAACATTTCAGTAAGTCAGCGCCTTCTGCACTCATAGCTGCCACGATATGGACGTGAGCTACGGACCGGTGCGCTACGCCCGCAACGGCGACGTCCGCTTGGCTTACCGCATATTCGGTGATTCGGGACCAGTCGTCGTCTGGACACCGGGCTGGGTCGTGGGCAACGTCGACACCGTCGACGAAGCAAGCGGACCGTATGCCCCCTTGTTCGAGAGGGTTTCGCGCGAAATTCGGTTCGTGATGTGGGATCGGCGCGGCACTGGTCTGTCAGACCCTGCAAAAGACTTGCTGTCACTGGACGAACGCGTCGCTGACCTGCAAGCAGTACTTGATGCGATCGGCGAAGAACGGCCCTCTCTCGTCGGAACGGCCGAAGGCGGCCCGGTATCCATCCTGTACACCGCGATGAATCCCGACCGCGTCCGTTCACTAGCGCTCTACGGGACTGCAGCCCGATTTTCGCAAGACCTGCCCGACTTCCCATGGGGCTTCACATCAGCCGAAATCGCGGCACAGCTGAACGACATCGACAACCACTGGGGTGAGGGCGCACTGATCGAGCTGTTTCACGGTGCGGCCGCTGAATCTCCAGGTGTGCGCGAACTCTTCGGCAGACACCAGCGGGCGATGATGAGTCCCTCCATGGCACAACTCTGGTGGCGCGCCACGATGGAAGTGGATGTCCGCGCTGTCCTGAGTATGGTTCGTGCTCCGACCTTGGTCCTTGCACGTCGAGGCGACAAAGTTGTACCGATTGAGTCCAGCGCCGCGCTTGCAGCGGCCATCCCAGACGCGCAGTTTCACGAACTACCGCAAGGTGGCCATAACGGATGGGACATCATTCACCAGCTAGCCGAAGAGTTGCTCCGGTTCGTCACCGACAAGCCAGATGTCCCGGCCGACGAACGCCTCCTGAAAACCATGATGTTCACCGACATCGTCGGCTCCACTGAACAACTCACTGCTACCGGTGATGCTCACTGGCGTCACCAGCTTGATACCCACGACAACGTTGTCGACTGCCTGTTGGAAAAGTACGGCGGTCAGCAGGCGAAGCACACCGGCGACGGGGTCTTCGCGCTCTTCGATGGGCCGACCAAGGCCGCTCGCTGCGCGTTGGAAATGGTCCCCGCCCTTGCCACGCGCGGCATCCGCATCAGGGTCGGTATCCATATCGGCGAGTGCGAACGACGCGGCGAGGAGTGGAGCGGTATGGCTGTGCACACGGGTGCGCGTATCGGATCCCTCGCTGCTGCAGGTGAAGTGCTCAGCAGCAGGACCGTGCGCGACCTGTCCGCCGGTTCGGACCTGCGCTTCGACAGTCTAGGGATGCGACAACTCAAGGGCCTCCCTGAGGAGACCGAGATTTTCCGAGTCACCACATCGACAAGCGGCTAATTCCGTTGCGCTATCACGTCCGTACAAGGCGGGACGGCCGCACTAGGCAGAAATCCCGCGCCGTTGAAAACCATATTCAAACGTTCAACTATTCGGACGCCCGCAGCGACGCCTGCCACTGCTTGAAGTGTGCTTGCCCGCCATCATTTTGGCGCGAAATAATTTCAGAACCCTTCTTTGGTTGCCCCACGTTCGCGGCGCGGTCATGTGCTGCGTCGGAGCTTCTCAAAGCGACACGGGCAGTTCATCCGAGTCGGCTGTCGTCGTTCCAGCTTTCGCTAGCAGGCCTGGAAAATTTCCGCAACGGTCAATATCGACCAGTGAAATTATTCGGCTGAACGCTGAAGCAACAATGGAATCCCGCGTAGGGTGAGCGTTCTTCGGGTTCATTTGGCATATCACCTAGGTAGCGATGTGTCGGCGGCGCTACGGGAGGCAACGGATGTCGTATTTGGCGGCGGCTCCCGACTTCTTGGCATCGGCGGCGAGGGACCTCTCTAACATCGGCGCTCAGATCACCGCGGCGAACGCCGCAGCGCGGAATCCGATCACCGCATTGCTGCCCGCTGCCGAAGACGAGATATCGGCAGCCATCTCGTCGTGGTTTGCGGGCCACGCGCGCGACTACCAAGTGCTCAGCAACCGGGCCGCGGTGTTACACGAGCAATTCGTGCAGGCGTTGAGTGGGGCGGGCAGCGCGTACGCGGCCGCCGAGGCGGCCAACAGCTCGCTGCTCCAGACCCTGGAGCAGAACATTTTGGCGGCGATCAACGCCCCCACCAATTTTCTCCTAGGGCGTCCGCTCGTCGGTGACGGCGCCAACGGGACGGCGGCCAACCCCAACGGCGGGGCCGGCGGCTTGTTAATTGGCAACGGCGGCAACGGATTTTCGCAAACCGGCAACCCCGGAGTAGCCGGCGGTGCCGGGGGTGCCGCGGGTTTGATCGGCAACGGCGGTCTCGGCGGCGCCGGCGGGACCGGCGCAGCGGGCGGAGCCGGCGGCACCGGCGGATACCTGTACGGAAACGGCGGCGGCGGCGGTGACGGCGGGGCGGCCTCGCGGGCCGGCGGCGCAACCGCGTTTACCGGTGGCACCGGCGGAGCCGGTGGAGCTGCGGGCCTATGGGGCGCCGGCGGGAGCGGTGGGCACGGCGGCAACAGCGGACCTAACAGTGCGACCCTGTCCCCCGGCCAGACCACACCCCTCGTACTGAACGGCGGAAGCGGCGGTGACGGCGGACGCGGCGGATGGCTACACGGTCAGGGCGGGGCCGGCGGGCAAGGCGGGACTGGCAGCCCGTCCGGAACGGTGAGCCTAACCGTCAGTTCGAGCTTCACGGTCCTCAACAACTCTCCCGGTAGCGCTAACGTCGCCTTCGTGAACAGCTCCGGTGGCGCTATCGCAACGATCAGTCCGGCGGGTGCGAGCCTGTCCACCGGGGGAACGGTCCCCGTAGCGGTCACATTCTCGTCCGGCAACACCAGCGGTAATGTCTCGCTCTTCTCGTCGTCCCCTCTCGCCGGGACCGCGGGCCCGGCAGGCAACGCGGGGGCCAACGGATTGTTGTAGAGCTTCGATCTCCCGGATTCGCGGAGACCATGACACGGTTGAAACCCGGTACCGCGGGTAATGGATATGGCAGGCGGCGACGTCCCAGCCGTCATGGACACGCCAAGGGGTCGACACACCGATGGACAGTTATTCCGCCACGACAGTCGAGGCCGCGAGCCCGCCGCACGACGAGCTGCGCCGCGGCGAGCGCCCGATCCCGCCCGATGACGACCCCTTTTACCAAGCGCCGCCTGGCTATGAGGACACGGAACCCGGCACGGTGCTGCGCTCCCGTGACGTCGAGATCGGATTTCTCGGTGTCATCAGCCAGCGTGTGAAAGCCACTCAGCTGCTCTACCGCACCACGAATCTGCACGAAGAACCGGAAGTCGCGGTGACGACGGTGATCGTCCCGGCGCAGCGAAAGGCGGACGTACCATTTCCGGTGCTCTCGTATCAGTGCGCGATCGACGCCGTGGCATCACGCTGTTTTCCCTCCTTTGCCATGCGGCGCGGCTCGCGACCGATCGGTGCGTTCGTCCAAGCCGAGTACTTGCTGGTCACCGCGGCGCTGGCCGAAGGCTGGGCGGTTTGCGTACCCGACCACGAAGGCTGCCACGGAATGTGGGGCTCTCCCGTCGAGCCTGGCTACCGGATACTGGACGGGCTGCGGGCCGCAATGCGCTGCGAACGCGTGAACCTGTCGCCTGCCGCACCGGTAGGCCTGTGGGGGTATTCCGGGGGCGGCTTGGCGTCGGCGTGGGCGGCCGAACTCTGCGAGCGATACGCACCGGAGCTCAATATTGTTGGCGCCGTTCTAGGCTCACCCGTCGCCGACCCGGGAAGTGTGGCGCGCCGCCTCAACCGCAGCTTCTTCGCCGGTCTCGCCGCACTGATGATCTCGGCACTGACGCAGGTTTTCCCCGGCGCGCAGCAGGTTGTCGACGAGCACGCGACCGACGAGGGCAAGGCATTGCTCGACAAGTTACAGACAATGACGACCGCCCAAGCGGTATGGCAGTTTCGCAACGTCGACATCGGGTCCTACGTCGACGTGACGGCCGACGAGCTGTGGGATCTACCCGAAGTGCGTCACATCTTCGACGAGACCAAGCTCGGCAAGTCCAGGCCCAAGCCTCCCGTGCTGGTCATACAGGCGGTGCACGACGGAATCATCAGCGTGGACGACGTCGATGCACTGGTAGCCGAGTACGAACGCATCGGCGCAGCGGTCACCTATCACCGCGACAGGTTCTGCGGCCATCTGCTGCTGCATCCCTTGTCGGCGCCCATGACGCTGAGGTGGCTGCGCGATCGTTTCACCGACCGGCCGGTCGACGAACACAAGACTCGTACCGTGTGGCCGACGTTGTTCAATCCCTCGACGTACTTGGGCATGGCCAAGTTGGGCATCATCACGGCCAAGGTCGTCCTGGGCCGCTCGATTGAACGCCAACCGCTCTCGACGACGGATGCCGGGTAACCAGCCGGCTCGAGTGAATACGACCAGTCACACCGCCGGCCGCTGCCACTCCTTCGCCCGGGCGAGCTCATAAATCGGAGCCGGCCGTCCGAACAGATGGCCCTGGGCAAGGTGGCATCCGGCGGCCCGGACAATGTCCAGCTGCAACATCGATTCGATGCCTTCGGCGACTACGGAGAAGCCCAGCTCGCCGCAGAGCCCGATGACCGACCGATAGAGGGCTAAGTCGTGCACCGGGTCGGCACCGACCGCCAGGCTGCGGTCCAGCTTGACAATGTGCACCGGCAGCGCGTGCAGGTAGGTCAGCGAGTTGTAGCCAGCACCGAAATCGTCGAGAGCGACCCTGACGCCGATTGCATGGAGCCGGGTGATTTGGGCTGCCGCGTCGGCGAGGTCGACGATCGGAACAGTCTCGGTGATTTCCACGACGAGCCGGGCCGGCGCGATCCGATGCCGCTCCAGCGACCTCTTGACGTGCTCGACGAACCCGGTGTTCCCCAGGCGCGCCGCACCGATGTTGACGTGGATGTCGACGTCCAATCCGGCGGCCTGAACTTCACGACACGCCAGGTCCAGCACCATCGCATCCAGTGCTGCGCCCAACCCTGCGGCTTCGGCGGCCATGACGAACGTCTCGGGAGCAATCTGCATGCCGTTGGGTGCGGTCCACCTGGCCAGGGCCTCCACGGCCTGCAACGTTCCCTCCGGAACCCGCACGATGGGCTGGTAAGCCAGGCCGAATCCGGCGGGCACCCCGCCGCCCGCCTTACGCAGCGCCGTCGGGAAGTCGGCGCGAATACCGGTCAGCGGTTGATAGATCACCGCGGTGTCCTTACCGAGCCGTTTACCCGCGTACATCGAGATGTCGGCTTGCCGCAGCAGGTCGTCGGAGGTCTGTGGCCCGTCCTCGATATCCGGTCGCACCACGCCGAGGCTGGCCCGCACGCGCACCGAGGAGCCTTGCAGCGGGAAGGGATCCCGAAGCGCCACTCGCAGCCGGTCACTCACCGTCTCGAGCTCCTCCACGTCTTCGTGGATCAAGATCGCGAACTCGTCGCCGCCGATCCGGGCCAGGGTGTCGTTGTCGGCGACGCATCGCTTGAGTCGCTCGCCCACCGCGCAGAGCAGTTCGTCCCCGGCGGCGTGCCCGAACCGGTCGTTGATCTCCTTGAAGTCATCGAGGTCGATGAAGATCAACACGAAGCCGCCGTCACGCATCGCCTCGTCGAGCCGACGGGCGAATCTGAGCCGATTGGGCAGCCCCGTCAGCGCGTCGTGTTGTACCTGGTGCGCGAGGCGCCGCTGCACCACATACAAGCGCTGACTGAGCAGCCACTGGGCACGCGTCGCGATCACCTGGCGGATCGTCACGAGCAGCACCATGACCACCGTTACACAGACCGCGAACGCGTCTAACCACTTACCGGCGAGCACGTGGTACGCAAAAAGCATCGCGATCCCGAGAAACCCGACGTACGGCAGAAGCAACCGCGCCCAGTCAGTGCCGCGGCGGGGGTCGTCGGCGTCCGCCGGGGTCGGATATTCCAGCATCGCAAACGCGACCATCACTGGGCCCAGGATCAATCCGATGGCGCCCCACAGGTCGCCGCCCTCGGCGCCGACCGAGCGGAGGTAGGCGACAACTCTGTCCGAGGTCGCCATGAGCACGAGTCCACCGGCCAGCAGCAGGTAGTTCACCCGATATGGCCGGTCCTGGTCGTAGACCATGGCGATCAAAACAACGGCGGCCACGAGCACCACTTCGGCCGACGCGAACACCATCTCGACGGCGGGGATGCCCGACCGGGGCAGCGAAAGTGACGATCCGGCGCCGAACCCGCCCATGGTTGCCAGGACCAGAAACGACAGGCCCGCCACCACCCCGTCGATGACACTGGGGACCGGCGGACGCCACAACAACCCGTTGCGTCCGAACACACTGCCGCCGGAGTGCACCAGCAGAATCACCCCTGCGAGGGCGAGCACCGGCAACGAAAGATGGGCGGCAACTCCAGGGGCAGTGGCGACATGATCGGCCCTGTTGTCACCCAGCCACCACAGCGTCTGCCCGAACAGCCACAACCCCACCCCCAACGTGTAAATCAGCCGCCACCACCGCGACATGCCGCTCACCCGCCGCGCGATGACCAGGCCACAGCAGACCGCCGCGAGCCCGGTGCCCAGTTGGAGAAACGTCTCTCCGCGATGAGCTGCCCGTTCTCCCCACAAGGCAAGCGAGTTGATGACTACCAACAGCGTCACGACGACGAAGATGTACAGGCGGGCTCGAGATCGTTCGGCCGACACCAACGCCTCCCCTCGCGACTGATCCGTTGCTCGTTGACGAGTGTCCCCGGGATGACGGTAGCCAACTGGCCGCACGAATGGCATCAAAGGTCCGCGCCGATACCCAACAAAACGATTTGCCACAGGTGTTGCCGACTGCTCATCTATCTCAACAACGGCGGCTGAGCCTCGGACCTCGCCGATCCGCCGCGTCGTTCAGCGAGTGATCGCGATGTGATTGAGCATTTCCCGGGCCGCTCCTGCCGGCGGCGTGCGCGCACCCAGCCAGATCGCCCGTATGTCGCGTCGCAAGTCCAGACCTGCGACTGGAACGGCGCGCAGGCGCCCGTGCAGCAGGTCATCGCTGACGGCGGCCCGGCTCATCACCGCCGGCCCTGCGCCGGCCAGCACGGCCGCGCGCACCGCTGCGGCAGAAGCGAATTCGAGCGGATGGGCTGCAGGCGCCGGCTCATCCCCGGCTAGGGGATCCTCGATCCCCAGCAAGAGCTGCCAACCCGATTTGCGCGATACCAACGGGGTTCGGCGAAGCTCGGCCACTGTGACCGCCGCCGAACGCCGCACCCACTTGTGGTCGGGCGGCACGACAACGACGAGTTCGTCGCGGCCGATGACGCGGCTACGCAGTCCGGGAAACGCGCCGCGTATCTCGATGAAGCCGAGCTCTACCCGCCCGTCGCGCACAGCGGCGATCGCTCCGTGACTGTCGGTCGTTACCAAACTGACCGCGGGTGCCGAGGCACCGTGGCGCTGCGCCGCCGCTTGCAGCGATACCAGCCACCGTGGCAGCAGATGCTCGGCGACCGTTTGGCTAGCGGCCAGCTTGAGCTCGCTACGGCGCTCGGCACGCAGGGACGCCAGCCCGGCATCGACGCGCTGCGCGACATCGAGCACCTGGTCCGCCCATTCGACGACGACCTCACCCGCCGGGGTCAGCTGGGCGCCGCGGGTGGTCCGTGTCACCAGGCGCAGGCCGACCTGCGACTCGATCGAAGTCAGCCGCGCCGAAACGGCCTGCTGACTGATCCCCACTTGCCGGCTGGCCGCATTCAAGCTGCCCGCCTTGGCAATCGCAGACAACACCTCAAGCGCGGATAGTTCCGGCATTCGGGCGCTCAGGGCCACGCCTGATCGTAGCCTTTGAAACCCGCTGGTCGAGCCGAAAGACAGGCACGACGCGCTGGTAGGGACCTGTCGGAAAGACCCGGGCTTGACGCCGCCACGGCGGGCGGCGCAGTGTGATACACGTCATATGACCGCTAGTCACATCAGGTAGAAAGGCGGCACCTCATGACCACGAAAGACAAGTACACGGACGTCCCAGACCCGTATTCGTGGGAGGTGCCCAGTGCCGGCGACTCGCGCTTCACCTGGGAGTACGACGACGGCCGCGCCCGCCTGCTTTCCCTGTATCAAAAGGGAAAGGACAAGCAGTGGGATGCCCAGTCACGTATCGACTGGAGCCAGGACGTCGACCCGCTGAACCCGGTCGGATTACCCGACGAGTTCCATCCGCTGTTCGGCAGCCCGGTGTGGGAGGCCGCCGACGAGGCACGGCGCGCCGAGATGCGACAGCATTCGCAAGCCTCGCAGTTCTCGCAGTTCCTACACGGCGAGCAGGGGGCGATGGTGTGCGCGGCCAAGATCGTCGAGGTGGTGCCGGATCTGGATGCGAAGTTCTACGCGGCCACTCAGACGATGGACGAGGCCCGGCACGTCGAGGCGTTCTCGCGCTTCCTGCAGGAGAAGATCGGCATGGTCTACCCGATCAACAAGCACCTGACCGCGCTGCTGGACGACACTCTGCGCGATTCGCGTTGGGACATGCCATATCTCGGCATGCAGGTCCTTATCGAGGGACTCGCGCTCGCAGCCTTCGGCGTGCTGCGTGACATGGCGGCGCCGGACTCGTTGGCCAAGCAGGTGCTGGCCTACGTGATGCAGGACGAGGCCCGGCACGTCGCCTTCGGCCGCATCTCGCTGAAGGACTACTACTCGGCCCTGACCGAGGCAGAGCGGGACGAGCGGGAAGAGTTCGTCGTGGACGCCTGCTATCTGATGCGCGACCGGTTCCGCGGCGAAGAGGTCTTCGAAACCCTCGGATTGAACGTGAAAGAGTGTGCCGCCTGGGTCGACACGTCCCCGCTGATGATCCAGTTCCGCTCGCACCTGTTCAGCCGCATCGTGCCGATCGTCAAAGACATCGGTCTGTGGGGTGACAAAGTGCAAAAGGCCTTCTCCGACATGGGTGTGCTCGACTTGGCCGGCTCCAACATCGAGGCGCTGATGAAGGCTGATGAGGACCAGGCCGAGGCCCTGGATAAGGCTCATGCTGAGATGGCTGACCGGGCACTCGAAGTGGACCAGGTGATCGCCGCGGGCGCGAGCTAGGTACTAGGTACTACCTGGGCGTCAGAGCCCGGGCAGCCCGTCCGAGCCGACCACCTGCCCACCGGTGCCGCCTACGCCGGCTTTCCCGGCCTTGCCCGGGGTCACGGCGAACCCGCCGTTGCCGCCGTTGCCACCGTCGCCGAACAGCACGGCGTTGCCGCCCCGACCGCCATTGCCGCCGGCACCGGACGCGTTGACGGTGGTGTTGATACCGCCGTCGCCGCCTTGACCGCCGTTACCGATCAGCCCGGCGGTGCCGCCGGCCCCACCATTTCCGCCAATAATGGCGCTGATTCCTCCGGCGCCGCCGGCCCCGCCATCGCCGACGAGCAGGCCGGCACTGCCGCCGGCCCCGCCGTCGCCGCCAATCGCGGCATTAGACGCGGCACCGCCGCCCCCACCGCTGCCGCCGGAGCCGAAGAGCATGCCGGCGCGACCGCCGGCCCCACCCTTTCCACCGATGGCTCCGGAGGTGCCGCCCGCGCCACCATTACCGCCGGCCCCGGCGAACATGCCGGCCGCGCCGCCGGCCCCACCGTTCCCAGCAATCGAGCCGCCGCCGCCCCCGGAGCCGCCGTCCCCGCCATCGCCAAAGAACATGCCTGCAATGCCCCCGGC
>NZ_HG964936.1:133382-154714 GCF_000613245.1 Mycobacterium asiaticum DSM 44297 | reverse complement strand
CGTATAGCATACATTATACGAAGTTATACGAGCCCACCGCTGCCGCCGGCCCCACCGGGACCTGCAACGGCGGCATTTGTGAACCCGCCGATACCGCCGGCGCCGCCTTCGCCGAACAGCCCCGCCGTCCCGCCGGCACCGCCGGCGCCGCCGTTACCCCCGACGCCGTTGCCGCTGCCACCCGCGCCGCCGGTGCCACCCGCGCTGAACAGACCACCTGCTCCCGCCGGCGCCAACCGTTGCCGCCGGTGCCGGCAGCGTTGAAAGCCGCCGGGGCCGCCGTTGCCGCCGCCGCCGAACAACAGCCCGCCGGCGCCGCCCGCCCCGCCGTTAGTGGTGCCCGGCCCGCCGGCGCCCCGGCGCCGCCGATTCCGATCAGCCCCGCGGCACCGCCGGCACCACCGTTCTGGCCGATTCCGCCGGACCCGCCGTTGCCGCCACTGCCGATCAAGAATCCACCGGCTCCACCGGGGGTTCCGCTGCCCGAGGCCCCATTGGTGCCGTTACCGATCAACGGACGCCCCGTCAGCGTCAAGAAAGGAGTGTTGATCGCGTTGAGCACAGGCTGCAGCGGCGTGGCAGCGGTGGCTTCAGCGACGGCGTACGAGGCCCCGCCGTTGGTCAAGGTCTGCAGGAATCTGTCCTGGAGCGCCGCCACCTGCGCGCTGAGCGCCTGGTAATCCTGGGCGTGCCCGGAAAAGGCCGCCGCGATAGCCGCCGACACTTCGTCGGCGGCCGCCACCAGAACATTTGTCGTGTGAGCTCCTGCGGCCGCGTTGGCCGCGCTGAGCGCCGATTCAATACCGGCTAGATTCGCTGCTGCCGCTGCCAGCGCCTCCGGCGCCGTGATCACAAACGACATGTGACACCTCCCAGCGCGCCATGACTTTCGTCATGCCCCCCCGGGGAATCGGCGGTACACCGCACGATGAATTCATTGTTGCGCTCCAGGACAGGGCGCCGTTTGGCTTTGCCAAGATTCGCCGCCCTTTTTTTCCGCTGGTGCCCCTGCCCTCAGCCCTGGGTGCCGTCCGGCAGGTAGCGGCCATGCTCGGTGACCACAGCGGTGATCAGCTCGGCCGGTGTCACGTCGAAGGCCGGATTGAACACCTCGGCGTCCGGCGGAGTGACGACGGTGCCGACGAATGTCCGGAGTTCCTCGGGCGCGCGTTCCTCGATGGCGATCTCGGCGCCGCTGGCAAGCGACGTGTCGACCGTCGAGGAAGGCGCGACCACGACGAGCGGCACCCCGTGGTGGTGTGCCGCGATGGCAAGGCCGTAGGTGCCGATCTTGTTGGCGACGTCGCCGTTGGCCGCGATCCGATCGGCACCGACGAGCACACAATCGACGAGCCCGCGGGCCATAGCGGCGGCCGCAGCGCTATCCGGCTGCACCCGGTAGGGCACGCCGGCCTGAGCCAGTTCCCACGCCGTGAGCCGGGCACCTTGCAGCAGCGGGCGTGTCTCGTCGACCAGCACCGACTCGACCAAGCCTCGCTGGTGCAGGTGCCAGACGACGCCGAGCGCGCTGCCCCAGGCCACAGTGGCGAGGTGGCCGGCGTTGCAGTGGCTGAGCAGCCGCAGCGGCCGGCGATCGCACAACCCGACGACGATCTCGGCGGCGTGGGCGGACGCGGCGCGGTTCAGGCGTTCGTCCTCGTCAAGGATCTCCAGCGCTTCGGCGAGCACCGCGTCGGCGCCCCCGTCGAGCTTGTCGAGTGCGCGGGCCACGCCCCAGCTCAGGTTGACGGCGGTCGGTCGGGCCTGTGCGACGCGTTGAGCTCGTTCTTTCAGTGCGCTCAAGTCGCCGCCTTCGCGCGCCGCGAGCACCACGCCGAGCGCGCCCGCCGCGCCGAGCGCAGGGGCACCGCGCACCGCTAGCCGGCGGATCGCGTCAATCAGCTCATCGACGGTACGCAGACTGAGGATCCGGTACTGGGTGGGTAGCGCGGTCTGGTCGATGATCGTGACCGCTTCGCCGTCCCAGTCGATGGTCCTGCGCACGGCCCGACCTTAGCCCGGGTTACTACCCCACGGTCTGAGCCGGTGCGCTCTTGGCGGCGTCGGCGGCGAAGAACCCGCGCAGCGCGTCGGCGATCTGGGCCCGGATCGGGGCTCCGGAGACCACCACGTCGACCATGGTCACCGACAGGTGCGTGTGCCCGCGGGCCCGCACATGCTGGGTGGCCACCCCGGCCGCGGCGAGCGCGTTGGCGTACGCGTCGCCCTCGTCGCGCAGCGGGTCGAACTCTGCGGTGACGACGATCGCGGGCGGCAGCCCCGAGAGGTCGGGGGCGCGCAGCGGCGCGATCCGCGGGTCGCCCCGGACCTCCGGATCTGCGTAGTGGTCCAGGAAATACCGCATCATCGCGGCGGTGAGGCCGTACCCGTCGGCGTTCTCGATGTAGGAGCCGCGGCTTTGGTCGGTGTCGGTGAGGGGCGTGAGCAGCGCCTGACCGGCGATCCTGGGCCAACCGGTGTCTCTGGCCAGGTGACAGATCACCGTCGCGATGCTCGCACCGGCGCTCCAACCCCAGACCGCTAGCCGTCCGCGGATGCCGCCGAGCTCCTCGGCGTGCTCCGCGATCCAGCGCACCGCGGCCCAACCGTCCTCGATTGCGGCCGGGAACCGGTGCTCGGGGGCGTGCCGATAATTCACCGACACGATCACCGCGTCGCTGCGCACACACAGGTCCCGGCACAACGGATCGTCCGAAACCTGGTCGCCGAGAACGTAACCCCCGCCGTGGAAGTAGACGACGATCGGATGCGGCCCCGGGCTCGCCGGCCGATACAGCCGGTAGCCCAGGGGTCCGTCGGCACCGGGCAGGGTCGCGTCGACAATTTCGCCCACGTCCGGCCCCGGCGGACGCGCGAGGTTCATTTCATTCATCAGCGCACGTGCTTGTTCGGGTGACAGGGCCTCCAACGGCGGCAGATTCAGCAGGGCCAGTTGCTCGAGCACCATCTGCACATCAGGTTGCAGGCGGCGGATGACGCCGTCATTACATTGGGCGCCGCCCGGCCCGGACAGCCTGAAGCCCAGGTAGTCGCGGGCGACGACCTCGTCGCACGCCACCCGGTAGAAGTCGACACCGGCGGCGTAGGCCATGAAGGTGCGCGGCTTGCCCGGTATGTTGGCGCCCACATACCACGAATTGGCTTGCGGGAAAAGCGTTATCGATGCGGCATCGTCGACGTGCTGCATCCAGCCGGCCTCGGCGAGTGGAGTTGGCTCGATCCGGTCGAAGCCGTGGCCTCGTAGATAAGTCAATGCGTCGGCGACGAAATCGACATGTTGTTCGATGGACACCGCCATGTTCGACAGCACCGAAGGACTTTGCGGGCCCGCGATCAGGAAAAGATTGGGAAACCCCTCGACCATCAGGCCGAGGTAGGTGGACGGGCCGTGCAACCATTTGTCTTTGAGCGCGAGCCCATCGCGGCCGCGGACGTCGATCGCCGCGACGGCACCCGTGATCGCGTCGAAGCCGGTGGCGAATACGATCGCGTCGAACTCGAAAGACTCACCCGCCGTGTCGATTCCGGTCTCGGTAACACCCACCAGCGGCTGGTCTTGCAGACTCACCAGCCGCACGTGCGGCAGGTTGAAGGTGGCGTAATAGCCGGTGTCCAGGCAGAGCCGTTTGGAGCCGACCGGATAGGTGGTGGGGCAAAGCTTGTCCGCCGTCTTCGGGTCACGCACGATACCGCGAATCTTCTCGTGCAGGAAATCGGCAAAGTCCTTGTTCGCCAACGGGTTACTCATCACATCGGCGTAGAGGTTGAGCACCTCGAGCAATTCGCCCCGCTGCCACGCCCGTTCGTAGCGCTCCCGGCGTTCCTCGGCGGACACCGAGAACGCCGGGACGATCGTGCGTTCGGCCGGCACCCCGCCAAAGGAGTATTTCGCCGCCTGGCGGTACGCGAAGTCGTCGGCCAGTTGGGCGAGCTTGTCCGGCGCGATCGGGCCGTTGTGAGCCGGGATGGAAAAGCACGGTGTGCGTTGGAAGACCACCAGCTGCGCCGCCTGGGCAGCGATCATCGGGATGGATTGAATTCCCGACGACCCGGTGCCCACGACACCGACTCGCTTGCCGGTGAAGTCAACAGGTTCACGCGGCCAGCGACTGGTGAAATACACCTCCCGGGTGAACTTCTCGATTCCAGGGATGTCCAGATTCTTGGGCATCGACAGACAACCCGTCGCCATCACCAGGTGGCGGCAGGCGATGTCGTCACCCCGGTCGGTGCGCACCCGGTAACCGGGCAGCGTGTCGTCCCAGTGCGCGTGCGTGACCCGGGTGCCGAGCTGGATGTCGCGACGCAGGTCGTGCTTGTCGGCGACGTGGTTCAAATAGCGCAGGATCTCGGGCTGTGTGGCGTACTTCTCCGACCACTGCCAGTCCCGGGACCAATCCGAGTCGAAGCTGTACATGTAATCGACGCTCGGGATGTCGACCCGGGCGCCCGGGTAGCGGTTCCAGTACCAGGTGCCGCCGATGTCGTCGCCCGCTTCGAATATGCGCATCGACTGGCCCTCAAGTCGCAGCCGATACGCCGCATACAGGCCGGCAAGGCCGGCGCCCACTACAACAACGTCCACATCGGCGAAATCTTCGTCAGCCATGTGAAACATCATGACTTTCCGGACGCGATTTGTTTAGTGGCTGGGAGCCTCGATTTCGCAGGTGATCGGCCTACTCAGAGCTTGCCGGCCACAAAGCCGGCGGCCTGGTCCACCAATCCGGAGTCGATGTACGACGGCTGCAGATGTGACGGCCAGTTGGTGCCGCGGCCGCAAATTGGATCGCCGCTGGCGCACTGGTCGATCGTCTTACCGGCGAAGGCCGGCGGGATCGCCCGGGTGCCGTTGCCGAACAAGGCAACTGCCGCGACTGTGGCCGGCGGCAGCCCACCCCACATCGCACGGTCGACCACCTCGGCGCCCAGGGAGTAGCCGCCGAGCACTATGCGCGTGTTCGGGCAGCTCTTGGCCATGGACTGGACGTGGCCGTTGATGTCGCTGGCACCGCCGCCGGTGGTGATGTTTGCGGGGTAGTTGACCCCATACACCCCGATCGACATGCGTGTCTTGCCCCGCAGCGAGTTGACCAGCGCGTCGCCGACGGCGCCGACGCCGGGCGGCTCCTCCCGTCCCCGCGCGAACACCACTTCGGCGTCCGGGCATGCCGCGGCCGCCACCGGAATCGATGTGGGCGCGGCCGCCGGGACGACGACGAAGGTGGCGGCGAGCAGAGCGGCCGGCGCCAACTGATGCGGTCGGTGTGGACGGTTCATGACTATCCCCCTTGGTTTTCGGTTGATGCGCTTGCTCAGGCGGCGACGGGGACGAGCTCGCGGCTCGCCGGGATCCTCGCCCCGCCCTGCGGCATTACCCGGATGAACAGGCGTGCCACGAACGGCGCGGCCAGCAGCATGAGCACCACCCGGATCACCTGAGACGCCATCACGAACGTCACGTTGGATCCCGAACCGGCGGCGGTGCCGAGCACCGCGTAGATGCCACCGGGGCTGGTCGCCAGGTATCCGTCGAGCATGCTCAGCCCCGCCACGTGTGACAGCACTACCCCTAGGCCGGCCGCGGCCACGTTCAGCACCATGATCAACGCGAAGGCGCCGGGCAGGATCCGTCGGATCGCCCGCAGCGACTCGCGGTCGAAAGCGATCAGCGTCTGCCAGACGATCAGCATGATCCCGGCCTCCACCAGCAGCATCGGGACGCTGAGCCCCTTGGCCAAGCCGGCGAATTCCAGCACGATCGTGATCGCCATCGGCCCGATCAGCCCGGACCCCGGCAGCCGCACGTAGCGACCGAGGGCGGCTCCGGCCAGCACGATCACCGCGATCACCGGCAAAGCGAAATACCAAGCCAGAGAACCTGTTTCGGTGTGCTGCGGGGCCTGGCCGGAGGAAGCGTGGAAGAACACAGTCGCCACGACCGGCATGGCGGCCGTGATCAGGGCGACGCGCAGGTATTGGACGGCGGCGACGACGCGATCGTCTCCCCCGAGGTCGCGCGCGATCGCGACCAGTCCGGATGAACCGCCGGCCACCAGGGCGAGCCCGCCGGTGAGCGGGCTGACGTCCCGGTGCAGGCCCAATAGGGCGCCGCCCGCGACGCTGACGATCAAGGTGCTCACCGCGATCGCGATGACGATCGGCCAGTGCGAACCCAGAGCGGCGAACGAAATGTCGCGCACCATGAGCCCGGTGTACACGCCCAGCACGCCCTGGGCCGCCAGGCCCGCTCCCGACACGGCCTTCGGCGAGTACCGCGCCAATGCCCAGGTGAAAGCTCCGCAGGTGATAGCCGCGATGGCAAGGTCGAGTGTGTTCATGGCCTCGAGGTTTCAGCAGCCGCCTTGGAAAATCCTTGATGCGCAGGCTGAGCCGTCCGTGACGCGGTGACTCCGGCCGACGCCCCTCTTTCCCGGGTGCGAGGGTGCACAAATTGCCACGCTCACCGGCGTGTCTCTGGACATCTACGCACCCTCGCGACGGGCAGGGCACGACGAGCGCGGCGAGCGCGGCCGGCCAGCCTCTCCGTCCGCCGAACGTGCGCAGATTGCCAGCCTCACCGGCGTGTCCCCGGACATCTGCGCACCCTCGCGGCGGAAAAGGCACACAGGGAGGGCGCGCGGGGAGCCGTCAACCGGAGCTTCCACAGCCTTTAGAAAATCCCAAGCCGCTCACTCAAAACTCATAGAAACGAACCCATCGAGATACCAGGGGTGATGGAGATGCTTACAACGTCAACCAAGAGGCCAGAGCAGCCGCGACAGGCCGACAGCGCCGGCGCCCGGCGCCAGCCGATCACCGGACCCACCGTCTGGGACCGCGACAGTCTGGACGCCTGGGACTACATGATGGCCGTCAACCCGCGACAGGCCGCGGCGTGCCTACGCATCAGGGATGTGCTGCGCCGCCGCGGTCGCCGGCTCGACACCATCGAAGCGTCGGACTTCCAGGAGCCCGAGCTCGCCGAGATCGCCCGTGGCATCCGGCACTGCCTGCACCGCGGTCCCGGCTTCTGCGTCTTGCGCGGCCTTCCGTTGCAGGGCTGGACCGACGAAGAGGCGTCGATGCTCTACTGGGGCCTGGGCACCTATCTCGGCGCACCGCAGCCGCAGAACCGCCAGGGCGACCGCGTCTACCTCGTGCAGGACACCGGCCAGTCGGTCGCGGAGGCGCGCGGCTCGAAGACCAACTCCGAACTGATCTTCCACACCGACTCGGCCTGCGCCTACGCGGGTAGCCGCCCCGACGTACTGGGGCTCCTGTGCCTGCGCAAGGCCGTGTCCGGCGGCGAATCGGTCATGGTCAGCGGCCACACCGTCTACAACGCTCTGCTGGAGACGCACCCCGACTTGGTGCAGGAACTCTATGGGCAGTTCTGCTTCGACCGCTCGCACGAGACGGAACCCGGCGAAGACCCCTTCACCATGGGATCGGTTTTCACCGACACCCCGGACGGCGTCAAACTCCGCTACAACCGGCTACACATCGAACTGGGCCATTACCGCAGCGGCAACCCGCTCAGCGACCGGCAGCGCCTGGCGCTCGATGCGCTGGACCGCGCCCTGAACGACGCCGCCAACTATGTCGAGTTCACCCTCGACGCGGGCGATGTCCTGTTCGCCGACAACCACACGACTCTGCACAACCGACGCGGGTTCGTCGACGCCACCGACGTGGCGGCACGACGCTGCCTGGTGCGCCTGTGGCTGGCGGGCGAGCCGCGCAATTTAGAAAGCGCCAAGGCCGGCTCGGCACACTCCTGAGATCAGCGACGATCACGGGGGAGGCACCGTAGGAATGTTGAGCCAACTGGCCGCATACACCGTGCGGCGCCCGAAGGTGGTGCTGGCGGCGGTGCTGGCCCTGCTCGGCATCAGCATCATGCTCGGCGGCTCGGTGTCCGACAAGCTGGGCGTGGGCGGAAACACCGATCCGAGGTCCGAGTCCTCGCAAGCCGACGAATTCCTGGATCAGCATTTCGGCACGACCGCCAACCTGGTGATCCAGCTGCTTCCACACCAGGGGGATGTCGACAGCCGCGACGTCGCGCGGGTGCAGGAGCGGATCCGGCAACTCATCAAGACCGAGCCGGACGCGAAGCTCACCAGATCCTTCGGCGACGAAGGCGCCACCGACCTGCGCAGCAAGGACAGCCGTTCCGGGCTGATGCTGGTGCACGTCGGCGGCACCGCCGACCAGGCCTCCGAGGCGGCCAAACGGATCATCGCCGGCCTGCCGAAGGACCCGGACGTGACCGTCCGCGCGGGCGGCTCCCTCGGCGTGCAGCAAGAAATCCGGGACAAGGTCAAACACGACCTGAAGATGAGCGAGAGCATTGCCGTACCGATCTCGCTGGCGGTGCTGGTCGTGGTGTTCGGCGGCCTGATCGCGGCGGCGCTGCCGGTGGTGGTCGGGATCGTCTCGATCGTCTCCACGCTGTCGGTGCTGCTGTTGATGACCACGATCACCGATGTGTCGGTGCACGCGCTGACGGTCACCACCGCGTTCGGTCTGGGGTTATCCATCGACTTCGGCTTGCTGATGGTGTCGCGATTCCGCGAGGAACTGGCCAACGGGAAGGACCATCATCCGGCCATCGTCGCCACGGTCAGCACCGCCGGCCGGACGATCCTGTTCAGCGCGGCCACCGTGACGCTCGCGATGACCAGCCTGCTGGTCTTCCCCACCTACTTCTTGCGCTCGGTCGGCCTGGCCGCCACCGCTACCGTCCTGCTGTCGGCCTTCAGCGCGATCATCGTCCTGCCGGCGCTGTTGGCGCTGCTCGGCAAACGCGTCGACTCATTGTCGGTGATCCGCCGCAAGGTGCCGCTGTCGGCCGACTCGCTGTTCTGGCGTCGCTTCGCCGAGGTGGTGACGCGCCGGCCGCTGCTCTACGCCCTGCCGGTCGTCATCGTGCTGCTTGGCCTGGGGATCCCGTTCCTCAACGCCCAATACGCCACACCCGACGAGCGCGCCCTGCCGACCGAATCCAATGCCCGGCTGGTCGCCGAATCGCTGCAACGGGACTTCCAATTGGACCCCTCCCAGGCCATCACCCTGGTCACCCGCAACGATGCCGAAGCGCTCAAGAAGCTGGCCACCGAAGTGTCCGGCATGAACGGTGTCGTCCTGGTCAACGGCTCGACGGGACGCTACGAGCATGGCCAGCCGGTCGGAGGAGCACCGGAAGTGGCGGGTCCGGGCTATGCCTTCGTCTACCTTTCGGTACAGGCCGACTCCGAGACCGCGCAGCATCTCGTCCGCGACATCCGCGCCAAGATCACCGGCCACCAGGTCGAGGTCGGCGGCCCGACCGCCACCCTGATCGACAGCCGTGCCGCGATCGCTGACCGGTTACCCCTGGCCATCGCGCTGATCGCGATCTCCACGTTCATCCTGTTGTTCTTGTTCACCGGCAGCGTGGTGGTCCCGGTCAAGGCGCTGTCGCTGAACCTGCTGGTCTTGAGCGCGGTCCTGGGCGTAATGGTCTGGATCTTCCAGGAGGGACACCTAGCCTCGCTGCTGGGCATCTCACCGGCGCCGCTGAACCCGTCCATGGTGGTTCTGCTGTGTGCCATCGCGTTCAGCCTGTCCGTCGACTACGAGATTTTCCTGCTCAGCCGGATCAAGGAAGCCCGCGACTCGGGGCTGGACAACAACGCCGCCACCGTCATCGGATTGGGCCGGGTCGGCCGGATCGTCACCAGCGCCGCGCTGTTGCTGACCATCACCCTGATCTCGTTCGCCAACGGCCTTTCCTTCATGAAGATGTTCGGCATCGGCACCGCGCTGGCCGTCGTCATCGATGCGACCATCATCCGCGGCGTGGTCGTGCCCGCCTTCCTGCGCCTGGCGGGCGACCTGAACTGGTGGGCACCGGCGCCATTGCGGTGGGTCCACGCCCGCATCGGGATCAGCGAAGCCCCATCGGAGGCCGGCGAGGATGCCGCTGCGGCACCCGTCGTCGAAGCGCCGCTTCCTGGCGAAACGCCGCTACCCACTGCGACGACGGTCGAGCAGGCCATCCCGGTCGCCGCACCGGCGGCTCCGATCACCGAGGTCGAGGTCATTGCCGGCCCGCACCTGGTGGCCAACGTCAACGGCGCGGTGATCGTGGTGGCCCACCGCGAGCGGGCCCCCCTCTCGCCGAACTCCATCGCCGCACAGCAGTTGGCGGCCCTGTCCGACATGGTGCGACGCACCGACCCGCAACGATTGGTCAGCGCGTTCAAACAGGTTGCGCGAGAGACGACTTGGACTCGGACCCTGGTCGATGTCGGCATCGTGATGCCCACCGCGACCGGCCTGGAAGTACTGCTGTGCGGCAGTGTCACCGTGGCGCTCGATGACGGTGTCGGGCAGACGGTGTTGCACGGGCGCGGCCGGTTGATGCACCGTTCCGTGCCGGTGCCTGCCGTCGCGGCGGTTATCACCGTGGACGAGGTGGGGCAGCGGCCGCGCGCTTCGGCCGACGGCAACGGGGTGTACAAGCTCACCGGGGGCACCGTGCCCGGCCAGGGTGCCGTCCTGTGGTCCACGCCGGCCCGGTCGGCGCCGCGACCGGCCCTCGCGCCGGTCCGCAGCGAGCCGAAGCGCTGGATAGTCCTGGACGACAACTCTCGCATCGAACTCGACCGGGACTGCGTGATCGGACGGGATCCACGCGGGTCAGACGCGGTGAAGCATGGCCTTCACCCGGTATGCATCGACGACCACGCCGGACAGATGTCCCGCGCCCACATCGAGGTCCGCATCGTCCGGGGCGAGGTGATCGTCGCCGACCGACACTCGACCAACGGGGTGTTCCTGCGTGAACCGGCACAGCCGGGCTGGACCCGGCTGGAACCGTGGCAGCCGACCACCTGGCAGCCGGGTGCGTATCTGCGGATCGGTGGCCGGATCCTGCGGCTACAGGTGCTCTCGGCAGCGGGGCCGCAGCGCAGTGCACGGGTCGCGGCGCAGCACGAGCTACCCCGGCAGTGCCGGTCGCCGGTCCTGGGCGTCACCGGAGACCGTGCCAAAAGCCATTTCTCACAACGGCGTTAGCCACCCAGGTTGCGCACGGCCACGTCGAGTTCTTCGGCTCGCTCGGCAAGCTCGCGGTCTGACAGCTCAGCTCCCCCGGCGCTCTGCAATACGTCCTGACGAGTGGCTATCTGCAACGCGCCGCGGTAGTCGGGCGAGTCCAATTCCGCCGGTGTGACGACCTCCACACGGCCCTCGATGGCCACCAGCACGGCGTCCGCCTCCTCGGAATCCAACAGCCGCCGCACATCGTCTACCTCGACCGTCATCCTGATCCCCTTCCGAACCTCGCTCCAAAGTCAGTCGCAACAGCACTGGTTATGCCCACCAGCAGCGGAAATAACCATTCGCGGGTCCCTCGCACGAACAAGTGAAAGCAGCCGGTCCGCGTGCGGCTAAGCTCAATGCAAATCGAAATCGAAAGTTGTTTGATGCCAGAAGAGCAAAGTAAGTCCGCCAGCTTGGAACCACATTTTGACGATGTGCAGGCGCACTATGACCTGTCCGACGAGTTCTTCAAGCTGTTTCTGGATCCAACACGGACCTACAGCTGCGCCTACTTCGAACGCGAGGATATGTCGCTGGAAGAGGCGCAACTCGCCAAGGTCGACCTTTCACTCGGGAAACTCGGCCTCGAGCCGGGCATGACGTTGCTCGACATCGGGTGCGGTTGGGGCACCACCATCATCCGGGCGCTGGAGCGTTACGACGTCAATGTGATCGGCCTGACGCTGAGCCGCAACCAGCAGGCCCACACTCAGCGCCGGCTCGACGAGCATCCGAGTCAGCGCAGCAAGAGGGTGCTGTTGCAGGGCTGGGAGCAATTCGACGAGAAGGTCGATCGCATCGTGTCGATCGGCGCCTTCGAGCACTTCGGCCGTGATCGCTACACCGACTTCTTCGCAATGGCCCACCGGGCGCTTCCAGCGGACGGCGTGATGCTGCTGCACACCATCATCAAGCCCAGCGACGAGGAATTCGCCGACCGCGGGCTGCCCATCACCATGACCAAGTTGCGGTTCATGAAATTCATCATGGACGAGATCTTCCCCGGCGGAGACCTGCCGCAGGCCAAGGGCGTGGTAGAGCACGCGCAGCGCGCGGGCTTCACGGTCGAGCGGGTTCAGCAACTGCGGTTGCACTACGCCCGCACCCTTGACACCTGGGCGGAGACGCTGGAGGCAAAGCGCGACGAGGCCATCGCCGTTCAGTCGCAAGAGGTCTACGACCGGTACATGAAATACCTGACCGGTTGCGCCGAGCTGTTCCGCGAGGGCTACACCGACGTGGCGCAGTTCACTCTCGCCAAATCCTGACGCAGGGTACAAACCAAGCAACATCGCCTACCGGATATCGCTGGTAGCCAAACGAAGTCATGCGCCGCAGCGCGGTATGAGTTCGGCCGTAGGTGTTTTGGGCTCCCAGATGTGTGGAACAACTTGGCTGAAACCAATTCACTTCATATTCGTGGCTAATGCCCAAAGGAGATTCTTGGATGAGTGAGCACAACACGGCCAGCGAAGCGCGCAAGGGCTTGGTCGATACCGTCAAGGGCAAGGCGAAGGAGGTCGTCGGCGCGGTCACCGGCAATGATTCGTTGACCGCCGAGGGACAACTCGATCAGACGCAGGCTCAAGAACGCAAGGAAGCCAACACAATTCAGGCGATTGCCGACGCACAGACCGAGCAGGCGCGAGAGAAGGAAGCCGAGACCCGGCGCGCGGCCACCGAGGAGCGGGCAGAGGCGAACGCGAAGGCGCAGGCCGCGGAGAACCAAATCGAGGCTCAGCAAGCGGCGCAGCAGCGGGCCGCCGAGGAAGCCGCGCAGCGGAGCGCCGCGGCCCAGCAGACGCAGGCCGAGGTGGAGGCGCAGCGCGAGGTGCAGCAAGCGAAAGCCGAGGAGCAAGAAGAACTTCGTGATGCCGCAGAGGACGTGGTCGATGCGGCCGCCGAGCATCAGAGCGACGTCCAGGTGGCAGCCGTCGAAGAGTCAGAAGCCGATCGCCTCCGCCGCAAAGCCAAAAACATGTAGAACACACCAACCCTGCCGAGGGTCGGTCAGACACAAGCCAAACATAGGAGCAAGACCATGTCATTGTCCCAACTTCCATTCGCAGTATTGCGCTTTCAATATCAGCTCGCCCGGTTCCCGTTGCAGGTGATCCAGGACCGCGTGGTGACACGTGCTCCGACGGAGGCCCCGGCGCGGCTGTTCTACGAGCGCGCGCTGGGCATGCTCGACAGCACGGTCGGCAATGCGATCCACGACCCGAAACTCGTTGAGCGGGGCACCGCCCTCATCGAGCGGAGTCAGACGCTGGGTCGCGCTGCCCAACTCGACGCGCAGGCCCAGACCAGGAAACAACAGGCCGAAACCAAGCTCAAGCAGGCGCGTGACCAGGCGATCGAGGATCAGCGGGAAGCGCGCGCGGCGACCGAGCAACAGGTCACACAGGCACGCAACGCCGCCGAGGAGCGCAAGCGAGAAGCCACACAGTCGGCCCAAAAGCGCAGTGCCGCAGCCAAAGAGCGAGCCGAGGCAGTGGCCTCCAACCGTAAGGAAGTCGCCGAATCAGCCAAACGGCGGGTGGAGGAGAAGACGGCGGCCGCCGAGAAGTCCGCGGCAAAGGCCGCCGATGCCAAGATCGACCGGGCCGAGGACAAGCGCGAGGTGGCCAGGAGCAAGCGGGTCGAGGCGAACCGGTTGGATGGCCTGGCCGAGACCGAGAAGGAAAACCGGCAGGCGGAGCGCGCCAACAGCTGACAAGCAATAACCGGGACCACGGTCACCGGGCTGGGGTTCCTCCTCCTCGGCCCGGTGGTCGTGTCACGTTTCCCTCGGCTGTGTCGTCTACCCGGCATGAGGAAAAGTCCAACCCCTGTCACGCGGCTGGTCATGGTGGCGGTTACCGCCCTGACCGGTGTGTTCACCTTCGGAATCGGAATCTGGTGTCTGGTGGATCCGGCTTCGTTCGCCGAGACCGTCCAATTCCCCACCCACCAGCACTTTTTGCACGATCTTGGTGCATTCCAGTTGGGCCTTGGCGTCGCGCTGCTGCTCGCGTTGATCTGGGCCGACGCGCTGGCCACGGCGCTCGCGGCGATGATCGTGGCGAACGCGGTGCACACCGTCAACCACGTGCTGGACCTCCCGCTGGGTGGTTCAGCCGCCCAGGCGTGGCTGCTGGGCGCGATGACGGTGCTGCTGGTCGCGGCCTTCGTCCTGCGGCTGCAGCAATTGGACTATGTGCTGGGCGCGGTCGCTCCCGCCACCGATCCAACGCTGGCCCCGTTTGTGCGGCAAAAGACCATCAATCTCACCACTTTCCGCAAGGACGGCACCGCCGGCACCAGCCCGGTCAGCATCGCGGTCGACGGGGACCGCGCCTACTTCCGCAGCTTCGAGCGTTCGTTGAAGGTTCGCCGGTTGCAGCGGAACCCACGCGTGGAATTCGGAGCAGCCAACGGCAAGGGCAAGCCGGTCGGCCCGGTACAACCTGGTGCCGTGCGGTTACTGCAGGGTGCGGAGTACCAGGAGGCGGCCAGGTTGCTGCGGCGCAAATACCCATTCCTGCATGGCATCCTGGTGCCGACGGCGCATCGGCTGCTGCGTTCCAAGTTCGGCCGCACGGTGCACGCCGAGTTGGTACCGGCACACCTCAGGGCCGCATAGCCACCCGAATGCAGTTGTCTTGCTTGTTCTTGAACAGGTCGTAGGCCCGCACGCCCTCTTCGAGCGGCAGGTCGTGGGTGATCAACTTGGCGGGGTCGAGATCGCCCTGCTCGACGTAATCGAACAATCGGGCAATATAGCGCTGACCGTGCTGCTGCGAAGTTTTCAGCGTCAGGCCCTTGTTCGTCAATATGCCCATCGGGAACTTATCGGTGAGCCCGTACACCCCGAGCACCGAGACCACTCCGCCCTTCCGGCAGGCCAGGATCGCCTGGCGCAGCGCCGTGGCCCGGTCGGTCTCCATCCGCAGCAGTTGCTTGGCCTTGTCGTACAGCTGTTGCACACCGGTGCCGTGGCCCTCCATGCCGACGGCGTCGATGCACCCGTCCGGACCGCGCCCGCCGGTCATCTCGCGCAACGTTTCGTGCACGCTGTCCGCAGCGCTGTAGTCGATCGTCTCCAAACCGAACTCGTTGCGTGCCAACGCCAGCCGTTCCGGGATCCGGTCGATGACAATGGCACGCTCAGCTCCCAATAACAGTGCGCTGCGGGCGGCCATCAGCCCGACACCACCGGCACCCCACACCGCGACCGTGTCACCCCCGGCGATGTCACAGAAGTCGGCGCCCATGAATCCGGTCGGCACCGCGTCGGACAGGAACAGTGCCTGCTCGTCGGTGATATCCCCAGGTATCGCAAAGCAATTCGCGTCCCCGAAGGGAACGCGGACGTATTGGGCGTGCGAACCCGCGTACCCGCCGAACGGGTGTGTGTAGCCGTAGATACCTCCGGAGGGATAGCCCAGCAGCGGCTGCTGGAGTTCGGCGTTGGGATTGGTGGTGTCGCAGCATGCATACATCTCGTGATCGCAATACCAGCAGTGGTCGCAGGCGATGAACGACGGCACCACCACGCGGTCACCAATCTTGGTCTGGCGCACTTCAACTCCGGTTTCAACGACCACGCCCATGAATTCGTGACCGAAGACATCGCCTTCGCGCATGCCCGGCAGGTAGCCGTCGATGAAGTGCAGGTCCGACCCGCACGTGGTGGTCAGCCGGACTTCGACGATGACATCGTGCGGGTTGAGTATCTTAGGGTCGTCGACGGTCTCCACGGACAAGTCGTTGACGCCGTTCCAGCACAGTGCGCGCATGCTCTTATGTCTCCTCGGGGATTACCGCGCGGAATCCCGCGCGCTGGGATTGGACTTGATGGTTGGCACCTCGCCGGTCTGCAGCAGCGCGCGCAAGCGGTAGAGCACCTTGTACGCCGCGGCTCCGGACAACAGCCCTGGCGCCGGAGTTTTGACGCGCAACGTCACCTCGGTGCCCAAGTCGCGGGGGGCCGGCCGATAGGTGACCGCGAGCTCGTTATCGTCCCCGGTGCCGATGAAGCGGGTAGCGCCTGTGTCGGTGACCAATCTCGACTCCCAGGTCACGTGCGGTTCGTCCGGCAACCGCCATACGTATATCTCGTCGCCCGCGGATTCCACGGTGCCGATGTCGCCGAGCACGACCGACAGCTGGGCGGGATCGCGCCAGAACTCCGCGACTCGCTCTGGTGAGCAACCTATGGTGACCGTCTGCGCGGTGGCCGGCCGAGGCTGTGGATCGACGATCTTGGTGACGGCTCCGACTATTTTCCTTGCGGCATCAAGTTGATTCATGCGCGCTCCCTCCGTGGTGACGTTGCGGTACCCATCGACGCAACGCCCAAACGAGGGACGACCGAGATCAGTGGTTACGCACGCACTCGTAGGTGACCTTGATCTCGGAACCGAGGTTGACCACCTCGAACTGATCGGCCGTGATACCGCCGAACGACTGCGCGTCGATGCCCAGGTCGGCCCACTTCTTCGTGCTGGTGCGGTCGTCGGCGAAGGTGAGCGGCACCTGGCCACCATCGGCAAGCAACATCCCGTACTTCTTCAACGCGGTGATGACCACCCGCTGAGACGGCGAGAACCCGGTCTCGTCGAAGTCGGCACGCAGGCGCAAGTGCACCCCGTACGGCGGAGCGTTGGGTTCCTCGCTTTCCGGTCCGCCCGCGTGCGTGGCGGGCCGGACGTAGACACCGGCCTTCATTCGATCGTTCGGCAGAATGAACCGGATCGCGTGATTGATTGCGCCAGAGGCGACTTCGTCGGCAGTAGGGGTCATCGCGGCGATCGAGAAGCCCGCGGCGTCGGCGCTGGTGCACTGGTCCCCGCGCAGTGTCTCGGGGTATTTCTTGGCCAGGTCCCAGATGAAAAAGCCTTCCGCAGCGATGTTTTGGCCCGACTGACCGCCGTGATAGATCTCGTAAAGCTTGTGTTGGTCGCGATCGACCACGAGGAGGTGGCAGTCGGACTGGCCGTCGGTGGCGCCCGTGGTATCGCAGTTCAGATTCTGCGAGCCCTCGAAATAGGCGTTTGCGGGCACCGGCATCTGGGCGGGAACGGCATCGCAGTCTGGGCCACCGAAGCAGTATTCATTGGTCCCGACCACCTGCATCCGGCGTGCGTTGCTGTCGGCATAGAAAACGGGGATGGAAAAGTCGATCTGGAAGGCTCCGGTTCCCCAGCCGCCCGCGGCGGTCAGCGCCGCGATGATGGCGTCGGACTTGTCGGCTTTGGCGGCACCGGAGATGTCGGCAGTCCACGGCATCGCGTTGGTGAACATAGCTCCGGTCGGTGCGGGCGCATTGGCGCCGGACGAGCCGGTCGAGCCCCGGCCCCCAGGGGTGCCCTCATTGGACGACGATTGGTGGGTCGATTTGCTGCAACCGGCGACGAGGATGACCACGGCGCACAGTAACGGCAGCGCCTTTGCGGCCTTCAGAGGTGACATTTGCCAAGGTTAGCCGTTAGCGGGCGCCTTGTCCTCGTTTGCTGGAAACGGCCGGCGGGCATGGTAAATCGAGATCGATCCCGAGACGGTCCGGATCACCTCGCCCTCGATGACGTCCACGAAGCCGGCACGCTCGATCAGCTTCGGCAGGATCCCATCGGCGTTGGGTTGCGTGTCTTCTTTGCCGTCGGCCCATTGCACGAATCGGAATCCCGACCGCATCAGGATGCCGCGCTGCAGCCCGAAGTCGGCGATGACCAGTTCCCCACCGGGCCGCAACAACCTGAACATGTTGGCGATGATCGCTTCCTTCATCGGCACCGGACACTGATGCAGGACCAGGCTGGAGATCACCTTGCACGCCGTCCCCGGCCCGACGAGGTCGGCGGCTCGGTCCCCCATGCCTTGGATGAATTCGACGTCGACGCCGGCCTTGCGTACTTTCTGCCGGGCGATCGCGAGCACTTCCGGATCGGGGTCCACACCGATCAGGCGCGCACCCGGCTGGGCGTGCTTCATCCTGACCGCCAACGACCCGGTGCCGCAGCCGACATCGACGACGACGTCACCAGGCCGCAACCCGAGCCGGTCGATGGCCGCCGAACGCCACCGCTCCTCGCGTGTCATCAGCGCGATGACCGTGTCGTAGTACTTGGTGTACTTCGAATCTCCGGCGGCGGGGGTAAAGGACTGCTCTGACATGACTCCAAGTCGTACCATCGACCGGCAATGACTTTCTCTGCACGAACGGCCACATCCTGGTCCGAAGCGGACAACACAGGGCTGCTCGACATGCGCCGGGGCGGCACCTGCAGCGCCGGGGCGTTCGTCTACGAAGGGCAACGGGTCACCACCGCCAGGCACGCCCACGACCTGCACCAATTGGAGTACGTCGTCCAAGGCGTGTTGGAAGTCGAAACCGACGCCGGCGCTTACGTGCTGTCTGAGCGGCAGGCCGCATGGATTCCCGCCGGACTCGGGCACATCAGCACCATCGACACGCGGGTGCGTTCGGTGTCGATATTCCTGGATCCGTCCCACCTACGGACCACCCACCCCACAGCGGGAATCGTCCTGGTCTCACCACTGATCCGGCAGATGATCATCTACGCCTGCCGCTGGCCCATCGATCGCGACTCCTCCGATGCCGTCGCCGACGCATACTTCCGATGTTTCGCCGAACTGTTGGCCGAACTTCTACAAGCGCGTAGCCCATTCAGCTTGCCTACTACTTCCCATCCGCAGCTCACGGCGGCCCTGAAGTGCACCCGTAATGCGCTGTCGGACATCACTCTTGAGCAGGCCGCCGCGGCGGCGGGCATGTCATCCCGGTCGCTGCGCCGACTGTGCCACCGCGAATTGCGAATGACCTGGCGGGATTACACGCAGCAGGCACGGCTGATGCAGGCCGCCGCGCTGCTCGCGGATCCCCAGCTGAGCATTCTCCAGGTGGCCACCCGCGTCGGCTTTGACAGCGCCAGTTCGTTCACCCGGGCCTTCCGCTCTGCCTGGGGCCGGCCACCGTCGGCGTACCGTCGGCTCGGCAGCGAGGTGCCGGCGTGAAACTCCGCACATCACACCTGAACGAAGTGAGGACCCCCATCCCGGACTACAACCGGAGCCGAATAAGCGCCGGCATCGCACATTTCGGGGTGCGCGGCATTCCGCTCGCCCGCACCCAGGGCGACCACCCGATCGCCTTCCTGCAGAACCGGACGGGGTTCGGCGATCTCGTCGGCGAGCTTCGCTGCGCCGCCCGCGCCACGCTGGCCGAACTGGTACACCGATGACGCTGGTCGCCGGCATCGACTCCTCCACCCAGTCCTGCAAGGTCGTGGTGTGTGACGCCGACACCGGCGAGGTGGCGCGGGAGGGCCGGGCCGCCCACCCCGGCGGCACCGAAATCGACCCCGCGGCATGGGAATCGGCCGCGCATCGGGCCATCGCCGCCGCAGGTGGCTTCGATGATGTCGCCGCGGTCGCGGTCGGAGCGCAACAACACGGCATGGTGTGCCTCGACCCCGCCGGCCGCGTGGTCCGACCGGCTCTGTTGTGGAACGATGTGCGCTCCGCCGACGCCGCGGGGGCACTGACCGACGAACTCGGCGGACCGCAAGCCTGGGCGGAGGCGATCGGTTTGGTGCCGCTGGCCGCGATCACCGTGGCCAAACTGCGCTGGCTGGCCGATCACGAGCCCCAACATGCCGACCGCACCGCGGCCGTTTGCCTCCCGCACGACTGGCTGACCTGGCGGCTGCGCGGCGCCACCGATATCGCGTCGCTGACCACCGATCGCAGCGACGCCAGTGGCACCGGTTATTACGACGCGGGCAGCGGTGCATACCGCCCCGACCTACTCGAACTGGCGCTGCGCGGCCGCCGTCCCCAGCTGCCAACGGTACTGGCCCCGGGAGACCGAATCAACTGCGGTGCAATGCAATTCGGTGCCGGCCTGGGAGACAACGCCGCCGCCGCACTCGGTCTCGGCGCCGACGAGGGGGACGTCATCGTCTCGATCGGCACCTCGGGTGTGGTGTGCGCCGTCGCAGCCGGACCGGTCCGCGACCAGAACGGGCACGTGGCCGGATTCGCCGACGGGACCGGGCAATACCTGCCGCTGGTGTGCACGCTGAACGCCGCCCGGGTCCTCGACGCGGCCGCGTCGATGCTGCGCGTCGACCACGCCGAACTGTCCCGGCTGGCGCTGTCGGCCCCGCCGGGCAGCGAAGGTCTGGTCCTGGTGCCGTACCTGGAAGGCGAGCGAACACCCAACCGGCCCAACACCAGCGGCGCGATGCACGGCCTGCGGGTGTCCAACTCCACACCCGCCAACGTGGCCAGGGCCGCCGTCGAGGGACTGCTGTGCGCGCTCGCCGACGGCCTGGGCCACCTCACCGCGCACGGGGTGGCGGCGCGCCGCATCCTGCTCATCGGCGGTGGCGCCCAGTCCCCGGCGGTGCGCCAGATTGCACCCGCGGTCTTCGGGGTGCCCGCACTGGTGCCGGCCGCCGCCGAGTATGTGGCCCTGGGCGCGGCCCGCCAGGCCGCCTGGGCGCTGAGCGGAGCGCCGGGACCACCCCCCTGGAAACCCCCGCCGACCGACGAGTACGTCTGCGACCCGGCCCCCGCGGTGGCCGAACGCTACCGGCAGCTCAGCGATCTCACCGAATGAGCGACAGCGGCCGGTACACCGCCAGTGCCCGGTACTTCGCGGTGAAGGTGACTTCGCCGTACTCCTCGCCCACCTCGCCGTCGTGGGCGACCACGGTGGGCCCGTCCACGGTGGTGAAGGTGAACTCCGGCACCTGCATCTCGTGATACAGCGGGCTGCGTTCCAGCCGGCCGAGGATCAGTGCGGTCAGGATCCTGGTCCGGGACAGCCGTCGGCCGGTTTCCAGAATCCGCACGTCGATCAGGCCGTCGTCCATCCGGGTGCGCCGGGACGGCGCGAATCCCGTTGGTAGATAAAGGGAATTGCCGACGAAGAACAGTGAGGTCTGCAGGGTCTTGTTGTCGTACCGAATGCGCACCGGCTGTCCGTTGCGCAACGTGTGCAGCATCGCGTACATCCCGGCCAGCGGCTTGCCGATGCGCTTCTCCAGCTTCTCGCGCTCCTGTACGAACGCAGGATAGGCGCCGATGCTGGCGGTGTTGACCACCATCCTGCTCCCGTTCAGGCACACCAGGTCGACACGCGCCACGGTGCCGCGCCGGATCGCCTCGACAGTCTTGGCCACGGTGTCGCAACCGATGTCCTTGGC
>NZ_HG964936.1:97733-133337 GCF_000613245.1 Mycobacterium asiaticum DSM 44297 | reverse complement strand
CGAAGTGGTTGAACGTTCCGGCCGGGAAGACCGCCAGCGGCAGGCCCGCCTCGGCGGCAACCGCCGCGGCCGTCGACACGGTCCCGTCGCCGCCACCGACAGCCAGCACTTCGGCTCGTTCGGCGACCTGGCGCAGCACCGGCAGCGGGTCTTCGTCGGGATCGAGTTCGACGATCTCCATCTCGGGCAACTCGGTGCGGACGTCGTCCGCGACGCGCGCCCCGGTGCCGCTGCCGGAAGCCGGGTTGACCACCAGGACCACTCCGGCGCCATCGGGCCGCTCCGGGACCTCCACCCGAAGCGGTTCCGTCCTGGGCAAAGCGGTCTCCACGATCGGCGGGACCAGGCGGCTCCCGGTGATCGCCACCCCGGCCCCGATACCGAAGCCGATCACCACGTCACCCGGATAGTGCGCGCCGACCGCCACCCGCGACAGGCCCACCAGGCCGGCCAGCAGGGCCAGTCCGAAACCGAGGGTTGGACTCTCCAGACCCACACCGACGGCAAACGCGGCGGCACTGGCGGAGTGCCCGGACGGCAGCGAATTCGAGGTCGGCCGACGCCGAACCCGCCGGACCAGCGGCACCGACTCGTAGAGCGGCCGGGGACGTTGCCGGACTCGCTTGGCGACCTGGTTGGTCAGCAGGCTGGCCATCCCCAGCGACACCACACCGCGGGTGGCGCCGCGTTGCGCGGAGTGCTTTCCCGACGCGAACAGCAGGCCGGCGATGACGAACCACAGCTTGGAGTGGTCGGCCGCCCGGGTCAGCGGCGGCATGGCCGTGTCGAGTAGCGGGGTCGGACTCTCCGCGATCGCCTCGAACAGTTCCCGATCGAGGGCACCAAGCCCGTTGGTGATCTTTTTGATGCTGCGCGTGGGTCGCCAAGGCCGCCGGTTCATTGGCTCCACCCTAACGGCCGTCACAGCAACCGGATCGGGTCCTGGGGATGCGGACTGAGCGGCGTGGTCTCGATGGTCACCCAGCCGGAGAGCGGCAACGCCTCCAGAATGGCTTCCAGCTCACCGAGATCGCGGGCCCGCCACAAGCCGAGCGTGCCCGGGCCGTCCGGGCTGACCGGCAACGTCCAGAGCCGCAGCAAATGCCCCCGCACAGCCAGGTCGCGAGTGTGTTCGGCTTCGCGTGCGCAGGCGTCGTCGACGGCTGCCGCCGGGATGCCGGGCGGAACCGTCAGGGTCATGCTGATCAGGAACTCCGGCCCCTTGCCGGGCCGGCCGACCACTCCGGCGGCCGCCGGGTCGTTGTCGTGAGCGCCCAGCGGTGTGACCCGGGCAGCCTGCGACATCCCACCGAGCAGTTGTTCGAACTCGTCTCGGTCGGCGGCCGAGAACAATCCGAGGATGCGCGATTCGCCCGGCCGACTGGGCGCACGCCACAGCCGCAGCAGTCGCTTGTGCCTTGCGAGCTCGTGTGCGCGGGCCGCCCCGTGGCCGTCGGGCACCTCGGTGGCCATCGCGGCCAGGAACTCCACGAACAGACTCTATTCCCGCGCCGGGCGCTCGGCCTTGCGACGCAACGTCCAGGCCGGAATCCAGTGCGTCACGGTTTTCTGCTTGGAGCCGAAGTCCACCGGATAGGTCACCAGCCCCCACCAGTCGCCCTGCTCGCAGATGCCCCAGCAGCTCAGCTTGCCCTCCACCACCTTGTGCAGCTGCAGTCCGTTCGGGTGGTAGCGCCCCGAGCGGTGCGGCTGGCGGGGAAACAGCACCGTTAAATCCACCAGTACCGGGATCGGCGGGCGCACCGGACGGAACGGACCGCGAACCGGCTGCCCGTTGTAACCGATCGATGCGAGCCGTCCCACCAATCGATCATACGTTCGAACAAGGCTGCGACACAGGTTTCGCGGCAGCCCCGGCCACCCTGGCAACATGACCGGTGTGGCAGACGAGTCGCGGCCCCATCCGTGGGATCCGGTGTGGGTTGGTCTGTTAGCCGCCGGGGTGGGCCTGGGCGGGGCCGCGCGGCCCTCGTTCTGGTATGACGAGGCGGCCACGATCTCGGCCGCCTACAGTCGCTCGCTCGGCCAGTTGTGGCAGATGGTGGGCAACGTCGATGCCGTTCACGGCCTCTACTACCTGCTGATGCACGGCTGGTTCCTGGTTTTTCCGCCCACGGAGTTTTGGTCCCGCGCCCCGAGCGGCCTGGCCGTCGGCGTCGCCGCGGCCGGGGTGGTGGTGCTCGGCAGGCAGTTGTCGTCTCGGACCGTCGCGGTGGTCGCCGGCCTGGTCTGCGCGATCCTGCCCCGGACGACCTGGGCGGGCATCGAGGCGCGCCCGTCGGCCATGTCGATGACGGCGGCGGTCTGGCTGACGGTCCTGCTGGTATACGCCGTACGCCGCCGCCGCGGCTGGGTGTGGGCGAGTTATGGGGTGGCGCTCGCGTTTTCGATCGTGCTCGACCTGTATCTGGTGTTGCTGCTGGCGGCGCACGCGCTCTTCATCTACGTATTCCAGCGACGACGACAGGTACTGCTGCCGTTCGCCGTATCCGCGGGCATCGCGGTGGTCGCGCTGACTCCCTTTGCGCTCGCCGTGGTCAGACAGGCGCACCAGATCAAATGGGTCGCACCGATCGGACACCGCACCATCGAGGACGTCGTAATCCAGCAGTACTTCGAACGAAATCCGGTGTTCGCGGTGCTGTCGGCGCTGATCGTGCTGGCGGCCGTCGTGTGCTGGGTGCGCTCAACCCGGCCCTTCACCCCGGCTGATCGCCAGTTGCTGACCTTGTCCATCGCCTGGCTGGTGATCCCGACCGCGCTGATCATCTTGGGGTCGGTGGTGGCACATCCGATCTATACGCCCCGCTACCTGACCTTCACCGCCCCGGCGATGGCGATCGCGTTGGCCGTCTGCGTCGGCGCGGTGACCGCCAAACCCTGGGTGGCGGTGGCCGTGGTGCTGATCCTGACCATCGCCGCCGTACCGAATTATCTTCGGACACAACGCAACCCGTACGCGAAATACGGCATGGACTACAGCCAGGTCGCCGATCTGATCTCCGCCCGGGCGGCGCCGGGTGACTGCCTGCTCGTCAATGACACGGTGACCTTCATGCCCGCGCCGATGCGGCCGTTGCTGGCCGCCCGCCCGGACGCCTACCGCAAACTCGACGACCTGACCCTGTGGAAGCGGGCCACCGAGATCAACGACGTCTTCGACACCAACCTGATCCCCGAGGTCGTCGTCGCGCCGTTGAGTCATTGCAAGGTCGTGTGGATCATCACCCAGGCCGACGCCGCGGTACCCGCGCACGAGCGGGGATCAGCGCTGCCGCCGGGTCCGCGCTACGGTGCGACGCCAGCCTTCGCGGTGCCGCATGACCTGGGTTTCCGTCTGGTGGAGCGCTGGCAGTTCAACCTGGTCCAGGTCATTCAAGCCGTCCGGTAGGCGACTACCAGACGCGGATGTAGTCGATCAGCATGGAAGCCGGGAAGTTGCCCCCGGCTGGATCGCCGGCGCCCACGCCGCCGACGGCGAGGGTGTACATGGGTGACATCCAGTAGCCAGGATTGTTGAACGGCCACCGGAAATCGTCGGGCGCGCCGCCGTGCACGTGGATCGGCTTCGGCGGCACGGCAAAGTACTGCGCGCCGTCCCGCGAGAACTTGAAACCGTCGACGTCCCAGCGCATTTGCCAGGTGTGCCAGTTGCCGTCCACCAGACCGGGGATCGACTTGCCCTCCCAGGTCTTGCCGTTGGATGCCGCGTGGACCGTGGTTCCGGGGGCCCAGTCGCCGTTGCCGTACCACTCGAAGACGTCGACCTCACCGTCCGGCAGCGGATCCTCGTTGACCGCCCAGAACGACGGCCACAACCCGGGGCTCAGGCAGTCGAGCTTGATCCGCGATTCCCAGGTGGTGCCGATCATGCCGCGCCAGTTGCCACGCAGTTTGCCGCTGTAATAGGTGCCGTTGAGATCTTTGGTTGCCCGCAGCACCAGGTTGGAGTTGCCGTCCTGGAAGACATTGCTGGGGTCGTTGCGGTAGATCCCGTCGACCGGCGGGAACACGTCGTCCTGCCAGGTCTGCACGGTCCACTTGGCCGGGTCCGGACCAGCGCCGGCCGGGCCGTCGAATTCGTCGGCGAAGAGGTAGGGCCCGGACGGGCCTGCCGACGGCGCCTGGGGCGGCGCCGGGTGGGCCTGGGCTTCGGGGATCGGGATCGATGCCGCGGCGGCCAGCATGCCGAGGCCTGTCGTCAACAACATGCTCCGACGATCCATTCAGGTACCACCGTTCTTTATTTGCCGTTCAAGGCCCGATCGAGGCCTGTCCCGGCCAGGTTCTCGGACTCGCGCCATCCCCCTGGGAACTTTCACAAACGGTCTTATAGAACCATGTGCCGGGGGCCGATCGCACCTTGCACACGCGGTGATACTCGCCTCAGCATCAAAATCAGCATCAAAATCAGAAGACTCGCACCCAGTCGACCAGCATTTCCTGCGGGTAGGACCCAGCGGCAGGATCGCCCCCGCCGGAGCCGCCGACGGCCAGGTTCAGCACGGGGAACACCGTGTAATCCGGATCGTTGAACGGCCACTCGCGGATCGGCTCGTTCAGGTCCTCGATGCCGGTGGCCGGCACGGAGAAGTAGGGCGCCGCGCCGTCGGCGTAGTCCAGCCAGAAGTACATGCCGGTGACGTCCCAGCGGACCCGCCAGTTGTGCCAGCCGCCGTCGACACCGATCGGGAAGGTCTCGAAGGCCGTGCCGTCCGGGTTGGCGTGGACCGTGGTACCCGACGGCCAGGTGCCGTTTCCGTACCACTCGATCAGGTCGATCTCGCCGGAGCGGCCGGGATCGTCATTCGACAGCCACCACGCGGGCCACATGCCGGGGGCGAGGCAGTTCATCTTGATCCGGGCTTCCCAGGTGGTCCCGACACCGCCGCGCCACAGGCCGTGCACCAGGCCGCCGAAGTAACCGCCGCCGTCCTTGGTGGCGCGCAGGACCAGGTTGGATTTGCCGTCCACGAAGACGTTCTGCCGGTTGTCGCGATACTGGCCCCAGAACTGCGGCTGGTCGAAGTCGACCGGGTTCCTGATCGGCGTCCGGAAGTTGGACACCGCCCATTTCGACGGGTCGGGCGCCGAGCCGGCCGGTCCATCGAACTCGTCGTGCCAGATGAACCCCCCGGCGGTACCCGCGGACGGAGCTGCCGGCACGGGCGCCAGGCCCGGGTCGGCCCCGGCCAGCGGGGCCGGAATGGCGGCCGCCAGCGCGCCGAATCCCGCCATCATCAGCATGCGGCGACGGTCCATCTGTGACATGGCAAGGGACGATAGCAAAAGCTATTGGATGGGTTCGTCGCCCAGCACGGTGGTGCGCAGCATCTCCCGCGGCGAGTTCGGGTCGTACGGCGCCGCCCGGTGCAGCACCCCACGGTTGTCCCAGATGACGGTGTCACCGACCGTCCAGGCATGGCTGTAGACCCGGTCCGGGGTGGTGGCGCGGTCGAGCAACTCGGCCAGCAGCGCGCGTCCTTCGTCCAGGTCCATGCCGACGACGTAATCGGCCGAGGCGCCCAGCACCAGCGACTTGCGGCCGCTGCGGTGCGTCCAAACCAGCGGATGCTCATGGGTGCGCCGGGATCGCCAGCGCGCCACCTGCTCCGGCGTCGGGTCCGGGGTGACCCGCCGCTGGGAGGCTTCCAGCGAATGCACCACGCGCAGCGGTCCGAAGCGCTCCTGCTCCGCGGGCGTGAGCGCCTCATACGCGGCGTAGGAATTGGCGAATTCGGTCTCCCCGCCCCACTCGGCGACCTGCACCGCCGACAGGATGGTGGCCTTCTGCGGATACTCCTCGCCGAGCGGTGTGCACCCGTCGATGTGCCAATCGAATGTGGCCTTCAAGTAGGCCGCCGACGAGTTCTTCGCCGGATTCAGCGTGATCGGGTAGATGCCGGCCACCGGGTGATGCCCGTCGGACGAGTGGTCGATGTCACCCAGCCGGCGGCAGAAGGCGACCTGCGCGTCAGGATCGAGTTGCAATCCCCGAAAGACCAGCACCCCATTGACTTCCAGCGCGTCGAGGATGGCCGCACCGATCGAGTCGTCGGATGCCGCGTCGGCAAGATCGAGCCCGCAGACCTGTGCACCGACCGTCTCGGTGAGCTTGTTGATGGTGAGCACACTCATGGCCGAACCTTTCTATAGACCAACTGCCGCAGCGGGTTTCGGGTCAAGGCACCGGTTCGCCGGTGCGGACCATCACGGCGTCCGCGGCATCCACCGGCACCGGCTGATGCATGACTTCGACCGCCATGGCGACCATGATCAACGAATAGATCAGGTGCAGCAGATTGAGCGCGTCGTCGGGCAACCCGTCGAGCGCAAACTTGTCGCAGTAGTCGATGGCCTCCTCCAGGCGCGGGAAGAAGGCGTCGTAGAACTCCCGCAGCTGCGGCATGGTGCTATTCACCCGGGCGTTCCACCGTTCGGATTCCGTTGCCAGACACCAGTTCTGAGCGTACTTTTCCAGCTCCGCGAACGCGCTGGGCAGCATGTTGCCGGCCATCTCAGACTCCCGCCGGCATTCTCTCGCGCCGGTACGCCTCGACCCAGTCGACCACCACCTTGTGCAGGTGACGCACCAGGATCTCCTGGTCGTTGAGCGGAAAGTCGTCGACGATGCCATACTCCAACGCGGCCTGGGTCCCGCCGAGCATGCCGGCGTCCTGCAGCGCGAACTCCTTGAGCACCACCGCGGCGACCTCGTGCTCGATCCGCTCCCGCACACTGCGCGCGGGGTGGAAGTAGGTGTAGGCCTCGAAACGGTGGGTATTGTGCGAAGTGGGCCAGTAGCGGTAGAGCAGGTACCAGCCGCCGTAGATGAGGATCTCAATGTTGGGGAAGATCTGAAAGTTGCTGATCCCCCACGGTTCGATCCCGCCGGGGTTGAGCCCGGCCGGCAGTTCGCCGATGTCGGGGGTGCGCCACGGGCCCACCAGCCCGCTGCGGGTGGCTCGCTCGATCGGGTACATGTACTCCTGGGGCAGTAACCAGCGCCGCCGACCCGCTGTCGAGACCATCCGGTGCGGGCCGTCGAGTTGGAAATGGCCACAAGTGAATCCGGCGTTGGGGTCACGCACCGCCGCGGGCACCTGTTGGGGGTGCAGCGAAGGCACGTGGTAGTACTCCTGGAACGCGTCGGCGAAGATCTTCCAGTTGCTGTTGTTGTGGGCCACCCACTCGTAGCGTTCGGTCAGCTTGTCGAACGGATAACCGTCCAGGCCGGTGATCATCGGCCCCAAAAATTCCCGCAGAGTCTGGCGCGGTTCGTCGTCGAAGTTGATGAAGATGAAGCCGTTCCAGACGTCGCAGTGCACCGCCCGCAGCCCGTACTTCGCCGGATCCAGATCGAAGAACTCCGACTGCTGCTGAACGAAAGTCAGCGCACCGTCCAGACCGTAGCGCCAGCCGTGGTACTTGCAGGTGAACTGCCGACAGGTGCCGCGGGTCTCGTCACCGGGAAAGTCGTTCCACACCAACTTATTTCCCCGATGCCGGCACACATTGTAGAAGGCACGGATGCGCTCGTCACGGCCCCTGACCAGAATCACCGAGGTGCGAGCGACCTCGATCTCCTTGGTCAGGTAGCTACCCGTGCGGGGCAATTCCTCCACCCGCGCGACGTTCAGCCAGGCCCGCTTGAAGACCGCTTCGCGCTCCAGTTCGTAGAACTCCTCGGATGTGGAGTCCCGGAAGGAGATCGGACCGGTTCCCAGTTCGGGATAGTGCTCGGTCCACGACCCCTCGGCGGGCCTGCCCGATCGAGTCATTTTGGCCTCCTTGTCCTGGCAGTCATAGCACCGACCCGCCGTTGACCCCGATGACCTGACCGGTGATGAATCGAGCCTCGTCCGAGCACAGGAATCCCACCGCCGCGGCGATGTCGGCGCCGGTGCCCAGGTAGCCGACCGGGATATTGCTCGCGATCTGCTCGTTGGACGGCAGGTAGCCGGCCGCTTGTGATTGGTGCTGCATCGGTGTCTCGATGCCCGAGGGTGGGATGGTGTTGACGGTGATGCCCTGGGCGGCGTACTCACGGGCCAGCGACTTGGTCAGGGTCAGCACGGCGCCCTTGGCCGCTGCGTAGTGCGCGGCGAAGGGCGATCCCCGCTGCGCGCTGGACGACGAGATCAGCACGATCCGGCCCCAGTTCGTCGCCAGCATGTCCGGCAGCGCGACTTGGCAGCAATGGAACGTACCGGTGAGGTTGACGTCGACGATGCGGGCCCAGTCCTGCGTCGTGATCTCCAGGAACGGCGAGAAATCGAAGAGTCCGGCGCTGGTGACCAGGACTGAGACCGGCCCCAGTTCGCTGCGAATTTTGGCGAATGCCTGCTCGACGGCGGTCCGCTCGGTGACGTCGGCGCCGGCGGCGGTGGCGGTGATCCCGTCCGCCCGCAGGTCGTCGGTAACCCGTTGCGCCGCATCCTCATCGATGTCGAGCACCCCAACCCGGTGGCCGCGCCGGCCCAGTTCACGGCAGGTGGCCTCCCCGATACCCGATGCGCCTCCGGTTACCACCGCCACCCTGCTCACTCGTAGACCACCCGCACCGTCGGGGTGGTCGGCAGTGCCTGACAGGTCAGGACCCAGCCCTCGGCCACCTCGTCCTCCTCCAGAGCGTCGTTGTTCAGCATCCGCGCGCCGCCCTCGGTCAGCCGCGCCATACATGTTCCGCAGGAACCGACTTCGCAGGACGACGGCGGCGACAGTCCCGCCATCCGGGCGGTCTGCAGCAGCGTGTCGCCCCGCGAGTAGGACACCGCGGTGGTGCGCCCGTCCAGATCGATGGTGACCTGTGCGGCGTCCACACATGACAGAGCAGGGGAATCCGACATCACCGCCACAGTATCAACTACTTGCGATCGTTATCAAGTACTAGAGACTATCCCGTTCCTCGACGTGATCGGCGAAGAGTTCGTGACCGGTGCCCTTCTCCACCACGCGACCCAGCAACTCGCGCAGCGTCGCCTGCTCCGCCGGGCTGAGTACGCCGAAGACCCGCTCGTGGGCTTCCACCGCGTCGCTGACCACCGTCGCAGCGACCTTGCGCCCTTCCTCGGTGAGGTAGGCCTGCAAGATGCGGCCGTGCGCGGGGTTCTTCTTTCTCTTGACGAGGCCTCGGCGCTGCAGCGACGTCAGCGCGAGCTGAACCCCTTGCGGGCTGATCAGGAGCCGGCGGGCCAGCTCGGCACCGGACAGGCCGGGTTCATTGGCCAGCTGCCGGAGCACGCCGATCTGAGCAGTACTGACCCCGTGTGCGCTCATGGCTTCGTTGATCGTGGTCAGCGAGTAGTAGAAGGCCTGCTTGAGCAGCCACAGGATGTTGTCGGTGAGTTCGATGTCGGCTCCGGTCATCAGTCGACGCCTGCCGGAATCTTGTGGATGCTCCCGTTCTTCATGACGAAGGCAACCTCAAGGGTGGTGCCGATGTCCCGCGAGGGATCGCCCGGCACCGCGATGATGTCGGCCAGGTAGCCGGGGGCCAGCCGGCCCAACTCGTCATCGGCGTCGATCAGTTCGGCGGCCACCGCGGTGGCGGCCCGGATCGCCTGCATCGGCGTCATGCCGCGGTCGACCAGGGCCAGCAGCTCGCGGGCGTTCTGGCCGTGCGGGATCGCCGGTGCGTCGGTGCCACACGCGATGCGTACGCCTGCCGCAATCGCCTTGGGCAGCATGGCCTTTGCCCGGGGAAAGACCTCTTCGGCCTTCCTGCGCAGTTCCGGCGCGATCCGGTCGACCGCCATCGCCTCGGTCAAGTACGTGGTCGAGACCAGGAACGTGCCGTGATCGACCATCATCTGGATGGTGTCGTCACTGGCCAGAAAGCCGTGTTCGATGCAATCGATCCCGGCCCGGATGCAGGCCTGGATCGCGGTGTCGCCGACGGCATGCGCGGCCACCCGAACCCCGGCGCGGTGTGCTTCGTCGGCGATCGCGGCAAACTCCGCGTCGGAGTACTGCTGGGAGCCGGGCGCGGTGCTGTGCGACATGACCCCGCCCGAGGCCGAGACCTTGATCAGCTTGGCGCCGTGGCGAATCTGGTAGCGAACACAGGCGATAACGTCCGGCACGCCATTGGCGATCCCCTCGGCGACCGACAACGGCATGATCCCGGGCGCCAACCGCTGAAAAACCGTCGGGTCCAGGTGCCCACCGTACGGGGTGACGGCATGGCCCGCCGGGTAGATGCGCGGCCCGACGTGCCAACCCTGGTCCACTGCGCGCTGCAGCGCGACATCAAGCAGGTAGCCGCCGGTCTTGACCATCAGCCCCAGGTTACGCACCGTGGTGAAACCGGCGTCGAGTGTGGTGCGCGCGTTCACCGCGGCCCGCAACGTGCGGTACGCGGGATCGTCCTGCACGCCGTGCATTGGCGCCGGCAGTCCTTCCGGCCCCCCGGCCCCCCGATGAACAGGTTGAGCTCCATGTCCATCAGGCCGGGGAGCAACGTGACGTCCCCGAGGTCGACTACCGTCGCCGAATCTGGTTGCGCCTGATCGGGATTGACGGCCGTGATGCGTTCACCCTCGACCACCACCACCGCCGGGGAACGAACCTCGCCCGCGTCCACGTCGGCCCACCGGGCCGCGCGCAGGATGGTCGCAGTCACGGAACCGGCTCGGACACACAGTCCAGGGTGGCCGCGCCCGAGTCGGGCACCCGGGGCTGCTTCCAGCACTCCATCGGAAACGAAACCATGATCATCGAATACAGCAGATGCATAAGGTTCAGGACATCCTCGGGCAACTCGTCCAGCGCGAACTTGTCGCAGTAAGCGAGCGCTTCCTCGGCGCGGGGAGTGATCGCGTCGTAGAACGCCTTCATCTCGGCCATCGAACTCGACAGGCGTTTGGCGTAACGCGCCGGCTCGGTCGGCAGGCACCAGTCCGAGAAGGGTTCGAGGTCAGCGAATTCGGTTGGCAGCACAGTCATCACACTCCCGCCCCGGTGCGCTGCCGGTAGTCCTCGATCCAAGCCGCGGTCTCCTTGTGCAGGTGACGGATCAGGATCTCCTGGTCGCAGAGCAGGAATTCGTCCAGCACCTGGGATTCGATCATCGACTGGGTGGCTTCCAGGGTGTTGGCGTCCTGCAGCCCGTATTCCTTGAACGACACGGCCGCCAACTCTTGGGCCACCCGTTCCCGCGGAGTGCGCGGCTGCGGGCAAGCCTACAGCGTGCCTTCGAATAGGTGGGTGTTATACGACGTCGGCCAGTAGTGGTAGGTCAGATACCAGCCCTGTCCCCAGAACAGCAGGACGAAATTGGGGAACAGCTGGAACGAATCCAGGCCCCACGGATCGCATTTCGCCGGGTTGAGCCCCTTGGGCATCGGTCCCAGATCCGGTTTGTCCCAGGGCCCGAACAGGCCGCTCTGACAGATGTCCTCGATCGGCTTGCGCATCTCGGCCGACATCTCCCAGGCCCGCACACCCGAGGTGCTGACCAGTCGGTGCGGCCCTTCCAGGCGATAATGCGGCGCCTCGAATCCGGCCTCGGCCGCCGCCTTCGAATACGCGGTCGGCGACTGGTTCGCATGCAACACAGGCGCGTGATAAAACTCCTGGAACGCGTCCATGTAGAGCTTCCAGTTCGCCTTCACCTCGGAGCGGTAGTGCCAGCGCGAGGTCATCCTGTCAAACGGATAGCCCTCCAGGTCGGTGACCAGCGGCCCCAGGAATTCCCGCAGCGACTGTTCGGGCTGCTTGGCGAAATTGACGAAAACGAAGCCTTCCCACACCGCGCAGTGCACCGGCACCAGCCCGTAGCGGCTCTTGTCGAGATCGAAGAACTCTTCCTCCTGCTGCACGAAAGTCAGGTTGCCGTCCAGGTCGTAACGCCACGCGTGGTACTTGCAGGTGAACTGCCGGCACACTCCGCTGGTTTCTTCGAGCGGCATGTCGTTCCACACCAGCTTGTTGCCGCGATGCCGGCAGACATTGTGGAACGCCTTGATCTCCCCGGATCCGTTGCGCACCAAAATGATCGAGGTGTTGACCACCTTGAGCTCGCGGGTCAGGTAACTGCCCTTGCGGGGTAACTGTTCGATCCGTGCCACGTTGAGCCAGGCCCGCTTGAAGATGGCTTCGCGCTCGAGGTGATAGATCTCGGGGTTGATCGAGTCTTCATAGGACACCGGCCCGGTGCCCAGTTCGGGGTAGTGCTGGGTCCAGCTACCCTCAGCCGGCTTGGGAAATCGCGCCATACTCGCTCCTAGTCCGTCGCAGCCGACGGTATATGCTCGAAAACCTAATCACAAGTAGTTGAGATTGCCGATGGGAGGCCGGGATGGCGCAGCGCCTGACGGGAGAGCTTTTCGAGGTCGTTTCGCCGCACACCGAGCAAGCGGTCGCCGAAGTCGCGGCCGCCGGCCCGGCCGATGTGGACGCGGCCGTCGATGCCGCGCGCGCCGCACTGGATTCCGGGCCCTGGGGACGGACCGAACCCGCCGAGCGCATCGCGGCGGTCCGCCGCCTGGCCGACGTTTACGACCAGCACCGCCGGCAGATGGCCGACACCATCACCACCGAAATCGGCGCGCCGATCACCTTCGCCAAGCGGGCCCAAGTGGGTCTGCCCGCGATGATGATCCGCGCCTTCTGCGATCTGGCCGAACGTCACCCGTGGCAGGAGACCCGGCCCGGCTTCTTCGGGACGGACGTGCACATCCGCAAGGAGCCGGTCGGCGTGGTCGCCGCGATCGTGCCGTGGAACATGCCGCAGTTCCTCACCGCCACCAAGCTGATTCCCGCGCTCCTCGCCGGGTGCGCCGTGCTGATCAAGCCCGCACCCGAATCCCCGTTGGACGCGCTGCTGTTGGCGGACCTGCTGGAGCAGGTCGATATCCCCCCCGGGGTGGTCAGTGTGCTGCCCGGAGACCGCTCCGTCGGTGAACTGCTGGTCGGACATCCGGGCGTGGACAAGGTCTCCTTCACCGGATCCAGCGCCGCGGGCCGGGCCGTCGCCGCGGCGTGCGCCGCCAACCTCACCCGGGTCGGTTTGGAACTCGGCGGGAAATCGGCCGCGATCATCCTGGACGACACCGAACCGGAGAAGGTCGCCGCAGGCGTACGCTCGGCCAGCCTGTCCAACAGCGGACAGATCTGCAACGCCCTGACCCGCCTGCTGGTGCCCCAAGGCCGTCACGATGAGTACACCGACGCGCTGGCCGCCGAGATGAGTGCCATCCGGGTGGGTGACCCGACCGATCCCGAAACCCAGATGGGTCCGCTGGTCTCGCACCGCCAGCAGCAGCGCGTCCTGGACTACATCCGGATCGGCGAGCGCGACGGCGCGCGGCGGGTGCTCGGCGGCACCGAGCTGCCCGACGGGCTCGACCGGGGCTGGTACGTCCGGCCCACCCTGTTCGCCGACGCCGACAACAACATGACGATCGCGCGTGAGGAGATCTTCGGCCCCGTGCTCACCGTCATCCCCTACCGGGACGAGGACGAGGCGGTGGCCATCGCCAACGACAACGACTACGGCCTGGCCGGGTCCGTGTGGTCCGCCGACACCGACCGGGCACTGCGGATCGCGGCGCGGGTGCGCACCGGCACGCTCGGAATCAACCAGGGCTACACCATGGACCCGTTCGCGCCGTTCGGCGGTGTCAAGGCCAGCGGCTACGGTCGCGAGCTGGGCCCCGAAGGGATCGACGGCTACCTGGACGCCAAGTCCATCGCGGTGGCGCCCTGAGCTGCGTTGCAGCGCAACGGTTTCAGCTGGACTCGCTGACCTTCACCAAGGTCTTGCCGATGTTGGCGCCGGTGAACAAGCCGTTGAGGGCATCGACACACGACTCGATCCCGTCGTAGATGGTCTGCCGATGCCGCAGCCGACCTTCGGCTTCCCACTGGCGCAGGTTGGCGAACGCCTCGTCGAACCGGCCCCACTGGTCGAGCGCGTTGAATCCTTGCATGCTTGCGGTTTTGGACAGCAGGTTGACGTAGTTCGACGGGCCGGGGTGCTCGCCGGTGAGGTAGCTGGAGATGACGCCGCACAGTACGACCCGCGCTTTCGGGGCCAGCCTGCCCAGGACGGCGTCGAGGATCGGCCCGCCGACATTGTCGAAATAGACGTCGACGCGTTTGGGGCAGTGCTGCTTGAGACCGGCTGCCACGTCTTCGTTCTTGTAGTCGATACACGCATCGAAGCCGAAATCTTCGACCACCGCCCGGCATTTCTCCGGGCCGCCGGCGATTCCGACCACCCGGGCGCGGCGACCTTGGCGATCTGGCCGGCCACTGACCCGGTGGCGCCCGCCGCCGCCGAGACCACCACCGTCTCACCCGGCTTGGGCCGGCCGATGTCGGTCATCCCGAAATATGCGGTGGCGCCGGTCGGCCCATACACCGACATGATCGCCAACTGGTCGGTCTCGCCCGGGATGGGCGTGCTGAAAATATCGTCGCGGATGATCACGTACTCCTGAAAGCCGGTCAGCGTGGTGACGATGTCACCGACCGCGTAGGCGTCGCAGCGTGATTCGACCACCTGACCGATCCCGGCGGCCCGGATGACCTCACCCAACTGCACCGGGGGCAGGTAACTTGGCTGGTCGTCCAGCCAGGTCCGAACGGCGGCATCGAGGCCCACGTAGGTGGTGCGCAACAACGCCTCCCCGTCGGCGGGCTCGGGTGCCGGCCGGATGACCAGCTCGGTGTCGTCGGGCTGCACGAGCCCGGAGGGACGGCGGCGCAACAGGATCTGGCGATTCGGCAACTCAGGCACGAGCAGAGCCTATTCGCCCGGCTCACCCATGTGGGAGCATTCCACCATGAACCCTGACGACGACCCGGAAGCCCGCATTCGGGAGCTGGAGCAGCCGCTGTCAAGCCAGGCGCAGGCAAGCGAATTGGGCCAGGGCGCCAGTTACAACTACCCGCCGCCCCCACCCGGCCCGGTGCCGCCGCCGGCGGGTTCGGGCATGACGCCACCACCTCTGTCGCCGAATCTGGCGCCGCCGTCCTACGGTTACGAGAGCCCCTACCCCGGGGCCACACCCCGGTCATCTTCGGGTATGCGCTGGTTCTGGATTCTGGCTGGCGTCGGCATACTCGGCGTGCTGCTGCTGGTCGGCGGCATCGCTGCTTACGCGGCCCGACAGTTTTCCCATGGCGACCTGGTGGTCGAGTCACCCACCGAAACCACGTCGGCGTTGCCAACTCCGAGCGGCCACGCACCGTCCACCGTCAAGACTCATGTGCCCAGTTCGTCGCCGTCTCCGTCGGCCACCGCGCCCGCGGCCCAGCCGGTGATCGTTTCCGGCATCAACGAAAGCAGAACGCTGCCCTGCGACGGCGGGATCAGCGTCACGATCAGCGGGATCTCCAACACGGTGGTCCTCACCGGCCACTGCTCGAACGTCACCGTGTCGGGGCTGCAGAACGTCATCACCGTCGATTCGGCCGACGAGATCGAGGCCAGCGGCCTGAACAACAAGATCACCTACCACACGGGCTCACCGAAGATCTCGAAGCTCGGCAACGGCAACGTCGTCGAACAGGGCTAGGGCTAAGGGCTAGGGCTAAGGGCTAAGACGGCTCAGGCCATCGCTTCGGCCTGCGCCGCATAGCCCTCGAAGCCGGACCGGCGCGCCCGGACGCCGAACCGCCGCACCGACTCCCGGTAGCCGGCCTCGTCGCCGCGGGCCCGGGCCAGCAGTGCCGCCAGGCGCAGCACCGCAAGTTCGTGCGGCACGAACCCCGGGTCGGTCGGCACATCCGCGAGTCGGTCGACGGCACGCTGCGCGGCCTCGAGGTCGGCATCGTCGCCGCGTGCCAGCAGAGCCTCGACCAGTACCGTCGTCGCGGGTCCCCGGAAGATCATTTCGCCGCAGTCGAACTGCTCGTTCAGAACCGAGGTGGCCAGGGCGATCGCGCCGTCCAGGTCGCCCGATCCGACGCGCTGGCGCGCCATTTCGATGTCCGATGTCCGCCGCAGCGTCGTGGTCAGCTGCTGGTCCACCAGCATCTGTCGCGCCTCATTGAGACAGTTCAGCCCATCGGGGCCGGAGTCGGTGTGCAGCAACGTCATTGCCCGGTTCAGCAGCGCATAGGTGAGTGCGACGTTGTTGCCGGAGCTCTGTGCGATTTCCAGCGCCGCCTCGGTGTGGGCCACGTCGTGCGAACTGAGCAGCACGGCGCCGTTCTGCAGACCGGCCTGGTATTTGTAAAGCTGCACAAATGGTTTGGCCGCCTTGTCGACATTCTTGGCCAGCGAGATGCCCTCCTCGAGGTCGTTGCGCCAGCCCGCGCGACCGAGGAACATTCCAGCGGCTCCGCGCACCGTGAGTGCCCAGGCCAGCGGGGAACCGATGATGAAGTCGCCCATGGTGGGGTCGCCGTCGGCGAGGTCGATGACCCGCTGGGCCAAAGCCAGGGCCTCCTTCGCGTGACCGGCTTCCCACTTGGCTTGTGCCGCAGCGTAAAACAACCCGACCGTCATCGCCGGATCACCGATTGACTCGACCAGCGTGGCGAACTCCGAGGCCATGTCGGCGGCCTCGAGATGGTGTGAGTTGAACACCAGCGTGGTGAGGTGGCCGGCCATACCCAGGGCCAGTGATCGCTTGTCACCGGCAGCGGTGGTGAGCTCGCGCAATTCCGCGAAGCCGGTCTCCGATGGGGTACCGCCGACCTGAAAAGCGCTGCCGCACAGCAATGCTCGCGGTGCGATCCGCATGGCCAGCACGTCCGGCTCGGCACCGGAAAGCTCATCCGCGACGGTGACCGCCTGTTGCCAACTCTCTCGGGCGGCCCGGATGTCGCGGGCCCCGTACCAGGTCGCCGCCTGCATGTGCCAGTCGTACGCGTCCTGTAGGTCGCCGGCCGCGGCGTACTGGACGGCAACGATGGCGGCCTCCTGCCCAGTGAATCCGCCGCGGGTCCGCTGCATCACCGCCGCGACGCGCCGGTGCAGCTCGGAGCGCCCGGATTTCAATTGCGACTCGTATGCCACCGCGTGAATCAAGGGGTGGCTGAAGGCATAGGTCGCTCGCGGCGTGTATCCGATCTGTTCCACGAGATAGGCCTCGATCAGGGGTGCCATGTCGATCGAATCCAGCAGGTTCTGCAGCAGCTCGGAGTCGAACTGCGCACCGATTACCGCCGCGGCGTTCAGGGTCCGTTTCGCCGTCACCGGAAGCCGGTCGATGCGGGCGCCGATGATCGCTTGCAAACTGGCGGGGACGTGGATGTCGCTGACCTCACGACGGCACACGTAGGCGCCCGGGGCGCCCTCCAGCTCGCCCCGCTCGGCCAGGTCCCGAACGATCTCTTCGGCGGCGAACGGGATGCCCGCCGCCCGGTCGGCGATGACGTCGGACAACCGTCGGACCGAAGGGTCGTCTCCCAACAGACCCCTGATCAGCGCGGCGCTCTGCGAATCATCCAGCGGCGCAATCACCAACGGGCAGGAGCCGCGGAGCTTGGACAGGGCGCCCGAGTACTCCGGCCGGTAGACGACGAGCAGCACCGCGCGCATCCTGGGCACCATCACCGCGAATTCTGCAAGCATCGATTCGCTGACGCTGTCGATCCAGTGCGCGTCCTCCACGACGTAGGCGACCGGCTCCACCCGTCGCGCCGCCATCGTCTTGAGCAACTCGACCAGCCGGCGGCGCTGGGCGTCCGGGCTGATGTCGGGCAACGGCATGCCGTCCTCGCGGATACCGAGCAGGTCGTCGAGCAACACCCGATCTTCGTCGCTGGCCTCAGGGATCTTTCCGTGGACGCGCGCGCGGGCCGCTTCCGCGCCAAGGTCGCGCACGCTGAACACCGCCCGCAACAACCGCGAGATGGCGTGGAACGGAATGTCCTTGGTGTGAGATTGGCAGTGCGTGGTAAACACCTCGAACCCCCGGCCGGCCGCCGTCACAACCGATTCGCGGATCAATCTGGTCTTGCCGACGCCCGGCCGCCCCGTCACCGTGATGATCGCGCCTTGGCCGCCCAGCGCCAGGTCCAACAGATCGGCGACGGTGTTCTTCTCGGTTTCGCGTCCGACCAAGCGGGATTCGTATCGGACCTTGCGCCGGTACTCGAGGTCGGCGGCCAGCAACTGGCGCGCCGGCACGCCGGTGGCGACACCCTTGATGTGCACGATCTCCCGGTCGGCGAGCACCACCCGGTCCTCGACCAACCGCGCGGTGGACTCGGTGAGCATCACCCCGCCTGGTGGCGCCGCCGATTCCATCCGCTGGGCCATGCCCACGTGGGCGCCGACCGCCGTGTAGCCCAGGTGCGTGGCACCCACTTCGCCGGTGATCACCTGCCCGGAGTTCAGGCCGATCCGCAGCCGCAGGTCGATGCCGTCGCGTTCGCGAACTTCGGCGGCCAAGCCGCGCACCACCTGCTGAATGTCCATGGCCGCCAGGCAGGCCCGGAACGCGTGGTCCTCCAGAGCTACCGGGGCGCCGAACAGCGCCATGATGCCGTCCCCGGTGAATTTGTCCACGGTGCCCGCATAGCGCTGCACCACGGCTGACGAACGGTCCACCAACTCGGTCATCACCTCGCGCAGCCGCTCGGCACCCAGTGCCGCCGCGATGTCCATGGATCGCACCACGTCGGCGAACAGGACGGTCACCTGCTTGTACTCGGCCGGTTTGACGACAACCGTCAGCGGCGAGCCGCACGCATCACAGAATCGGGCACCCGCGCGCGGCTCGGAGCCGCAGGTAGGGCACACGGCGGATGTTGCGGCCACAATCTGCAGAGAATAGGCCGCATTGGCCGATTACGCGGTGTCCTCCGCGGGATCGTCGAGGACGCTGACGGCGATGCCGTACGGCAGGAACCGGACCTTGCGTTTGGGGTCGGTGTTGTTCTTGTTGGCGCGCAAGGCATCGAGCTCGGTGGCATAAACCTGCTCGACCCGGGCGCCACCGTCGTCGTCGACCGTGTAGATCGCCCACACGCCGTCGCCGGCCTCGCCGGTTGTCTCCGGCTCCGGACGGCTGCGCCGGGACAGGTCCTCGAATATCGCCGACCACCCGGTCTTGGTGCCGGGGCCGCCGACGAACCTGCCGATGCGCTCGAAAGCGTCGCGCAGGCCCTCGGTTCCCTCTCTGATCACCCGATCGAAGTCGTCGGGGTCGAACCCAAATCCGCCCTTGTCGCTCACGCGACCTCCTAGCCACTGAAAACCGTTACTGCCAGTCTGCGCTTCAGCGACCGGATCCGCCACGTGCCGCCTAAGGCGCGGGCGGCGGAGGCGGCGGCGGCGGGTTGATCGGTATCGGGATGGAGAAGAACGGCAGGTGCAGGTAGGCCGTCATGATCGGCGTCTGCGGCGCGGCCGGTGCCGGCGCGGCGGGTGCCGGTGCGGCGGGCGGCGGCGCGGCCGGTTCCGGGGCCTGCTGCACCGGGGCCTGCACGGGCGGGGGTGCCTGACGCGTCGGTGCCCGGCGGGGCTGCTGCGCCGGCGCCAAGTACGCGGGCGCCTGCGCGGGCTTGGTGACCGTCTGCGGTGCCTGCTGCACGACCGGCGGCTGCTGCTGTTGCACAGGAGGCTGCTGCTGGACCGGCTGCTGCACGACCGGCGGCGGCGCGCTCGGGGCCGGGGCGGGTGCCTCGGCCGGTGGGGGTGCCGCCGGCGCGGCGCTCGGGGCCGGCAGCAGCACCTGCGCCGGCAGCTCGGTGGCCGGTGCTTGCAGCGCGGGCGTCTGCGCACCGCCCCGTGCGCTGGCCTCCTGCGCGGCCGTCGGCCGCACATGCGAGGCCAGCGAAACCATCAGCATGCCGGCGACGACGGCTGCGACACCGGCTATGGCGGCGCTGACCAGCGTCAACGGCTTGCGCCGCGATTCGGCGTTGTGCGGTTCAGCCTCGGCGGTCCATTCGTCGTCCAAGGCGTCCAGGGCGCTGTAGGCCAGAGCGCCGTCGCCGACGCCAGCGACGGCGGAGACGTCCAGGTAGTGCGGGGTGAGTGCGGTCGGGTTCACCTCGCCGGTGCCCGGATCCAGCGCGTAGGCCAGGGCGGAGGTCGACGAGGAGAACAGCGGAGCGTTCGCCGAGGCCAGGGCGGCCCCGCGGGCCAGCGCCATGTCCGGTTCCTCGGGCAAGCTGACCACCAGGGATGTCGCCGCCTCCAGGGTGGGCTTCAGGTCGACGATGTCGACGCCACAGCCGACCACGAACACGCCTTGGGCGCGGGATTCCGGCGCATCCAGTCCGGCGAGCATGGTCACCAGCTCGGCGGCCACCGACGCATCCCGCAGCGCATGGCGATGCAGATCCACGATCGAACCGTCGGCGACGTCGACAACGGCCAGCGTCGCGCTGTCGGCCTCGACGAACAACATCGCGATGTGCTGGTACTCCAGCGCCGCGCCGACCGTCTGCGCCAACGCCGCGGCGGCCAGCAGCGGAGAGACCAGCATGACGCCGCCGATCTCGCGGGCCGCCAGCTGCGCGCGCAGCGGCGCGACTTCGCTGGCGTCCGTCCACGTCACACCGGTCGACGCGAGCCGGTATCCGCTCTCGGCGGCGCCTTCGCGCGTCCCGATCAGCGCGTCGATCACCTGTGCGGTCTCGCTGACCTCAATGGTGTCTTCCTCGACGGAAACTCCGTCGGCGTTCGCCCCCTCGATCAACACCAGTCGGACTGCTGAGGGCTCCATTGCGACCCCGAGCACGATGTCCATCGCCCCTCCAAGCCATGTGCGAGATTTTCGTTCTGCTGGCCTGTTATGAGTTTGCCAGCTAAAACCCTACTCGCGCACATCGAGGTGGAGAGCAATTCCTATGAATCTCAAAGGAGACAGCTATACCCGAGGTTGAGAGTTTAGTAACCCCCCGGATTCTGGAAGGGGTTCTGCGGCCCCGGGTCTTGCGGTATCTGGTTTTGCGGTAGCTGGTTTGGCGGGACCTGGTTCTGCGGCACCTGGATCGGAATCGGGACCGGAAGCAGCGGAACGTGTATCCACTGGGTGGTCATCTTCACCGGCGGCTCGGTACTGGGCGGTGCCTCCGCTGCGCTCGGCGACTCCGCCACGGGGGGGCTGCTCGGCGGGCTGCTGAACGGGGTCGTCTGGGGGGTGGTGGTGGGTGGCGCGGTGTTGGACGGCGTTGGCGGGTGCGTAGTGGTGACCGGCGCCGGACGGGTGGTCGTCACGCTCATGGTCGGCGCCGGTTCCACGGTCGGGGGCGGCGGCGGTGGCGGTGGCGGCTCACTGGTGGGCACCGCGGCATTGGGCGGGGGGACTTCGCTGGGCGGCGGCAACGGGGGGAGCGCTGGTGGACTGGTCGGCAGCAGGCTTGCGGCCTGGCGCTGGGCTGGGGCGCGACACTGGGCACGATCGCGGGCTGGTGTGGTACGTGCCGCTGCTCGACGGCCGTCAGCGAGATCGCCACCCCGCCGATGGCTGTCAGGGCCACCGCGGCACACAGCCCGATCAGCACCTGCGAAATCCGGATACGGCGCCAGGGCGGCTCTTTGGGCGGGTCGATGATGTTCAGCCGCATCGAAAAGCACGGGCCGTCCTCGTTGTACGAGTCGCCGTCGAAGCGCGTCATCACCTCCGGGAACTCGGTCTGCGACCAGGCCAGCTCGCGCTCTGTCAGCGCGTCCTGATCGATTACCAGAACGTCGCCGGGCGGCAGGTCGAGCAGACTGGTGCCGGCGGAGGCCCCGGTTGCGGACGAAGCCGCCGCCGCCATCGCTCCGATCGATACCCGGGTCCGCAGGTCGAGCAGTCCCCCGCGCTTGGCCAGCAACAGGGCGCCCCGCGCCGCCGCGGTGACCGGTTCCGCGGCGGCCAGGACCGGCACCCGGGTGTGGAACGAAAGACGTTGGGTGACAAGCGGAATGCTGGCCCCGCCGCCGACTGTCACTACCGCGGCCAGATCTGCGAAGCTGGAGCTGTTGCGCGCCAGCATGTCGTCGAAGGCGTAGATGAAACCGGTCAGCCGGTCGGAGATCAGATCTTCGAACTTCTCCCGGCTCAACTCGATGCCGATGCTGCGTCCGGACAGTTCGGCGGCCAACTCGGTGACCGCGTCGGTGGACAACCGCTCCTTGGCTTCACGGCACTGCTCACGCAGGGCGCCGAGCTGCGAGAGCATGGCGGTACTGGTCTGGTCGATGTCCTTGTGCCCCAGCATGTCGATGGCGTGCAGCAACAGTGCCTGGTCGATCTGGTTGCCCGACAGGTCTTCGTAACGCATTGTGGCGCCGATTGGTTCGAAGTCACTCTTGCGCTCCAGCAGGGTCACGCACGTCCCTGAGGCACCGAAGTCGAGCAGGCCCACCACCCCGTCGGCGGGCACCTCGGCTTCGGCGTTGACCGCCGTCAGGGCGGCGATGGCGTCGGGCACCAGCTGGGGCGCCATGCCGCTGCGAACGAAGCCGACATGCGTCCGCAACGCATTGCGCAACGCCTGCACGGTGCTCGGCTTCCAGTGCGCGGGAACGGCAATCGCGATCTCTGCGGCACTCCCATCCGCACCCGCCGCAACGACCATCGCATCCAGCGCCTCGACCGTCAGCAGGTCGGGGTCATGTGCGGATCCGTCCGGGGAGACCAGCGCGACGGAATCGCCGATCCGTTCCACGAAGCCACTCATCAGCGTGCCGGGTTCGGCGAGCGTTGAAAACTCGCCGAAGGCACCAAGTTTCGGGGCGCAGTGTGGATACAGGGTGAGCACGGCGCGACGGATAACCGGGGAGTTCCCGTTAGCCGCCGCAACCAGGTTCATGGTCCCGATCGACAACCCCAGCGGGTCGTACATAGAGCAGATACTTTCGTCGATAGCGGGTCGGTAGCCAGCGCGTTAACCATAGCCAGGGACACCCCGGATGTGCCTCTGCCCCAACCTCATTGGTATCCGGTCGATGCCGTGTCGTCACCAAAAAGGTATGACCGGCGGTATTGACAGACCGGCCCCGAGCGCGTCGCCGGACAGCCCTGCGAGACGGCGGCAAAGGAGGTGTGCTGCAATGAGCGGGTGACCCTTCCCGAGTTTCCCGTAGCCGACGTCGAAGCGATCAAACAGGTCAAGTACCGCTACCTGCGGGCGATGGATACCAAGCACTGGGACGAGTTCGCCGAGACGATGACCGAGGACATCGTCGGCGCCTACGGCTCGTCGCTGGGCAAAGAGCTGCATTTCGACAACCGCAAGGACCTGGTCGAGTACCTGAGTTCGGCGATGGGGCCTGGTGTGGTCACCGAGCACCGGGTAACGCACCCGGAGATCACCGTCACCGGCGACACCGCGTCGGGCATCTGGTACCTGCAGGACCGGGTGATCGTCGCCGAGTTTGACTTCATGCTGATCGGGGCGGCGTTCTACCGCGACCAGTACCGGCGCACCCCGGACGGCTGGCGCATCAGCGCGACCGGCTACGACCGCACCTACGAGGCGACAATGTCGGTGGCGGACCTGAAGTTCCACGTCAAGCCCGGCCGCGCACGCGCCGATTTCCAGGGCTGAGCAGACGCGGCTACTTGGCGATCGCGATCACCGCACCGGGGCGCAGCCAGCGGATGATCTGCACCAGTGTGTCGTCGTCGATCGCGACACAGCCTTCGGTAGGGCCGCCGTCGGTGGTGTGAAAGAAGAATGCAGCGCCACCGCCGGGGACTTTGTTCTTGTTGACGCCCATCACCACCGCATGCTTGTACTGCGGGATCTGCAGGTTCTCGCTTTCGCCAGTATTGAAGGGGCACTGGGCTTTCTGACACACCTGCATGGAGTTGAACGTCGGGCTGTGGTCGTCGCCGCTCCACCAGTGATTCGGGCCCACCTGTGTGTACGGCAGTCCCCCACCCGGGTTCGGTGCGGTGCCGAAGGCGGAGTCCAGGCTGTACACCCCCATCGGGGTGGCCGGGTATCCGCTCTTGGCCTGTGGCGCCATGCCCGCCGAGCCGACATGCGTAGGTATCCCGGTCTTGAGGGCCTGCCAGCCGGCCGCGGTGCGTTGATAGATGTCCATCTTCGCGTTGGATCCACCGGTCGAAACGACCGAAACCACTTGCGTCGCATTGCCAACCGAGTTGGCGAACCAGGGGTTACCGGCGGCCGCGGCCAACGGTGCCGCCAGGGTCGAGCCGAACAACGCGGCCACCCAGGCGCACACCACAGCACACAGTAGAGCTACCTGTCGGCGCATCCCTTTATGGTCGAGCGCGCTCCACTAGGGGTCAAGTAAAGCTTGAGACCCGGTTGGGTCACGGGGCCGTGACCCGGCGTGGCCCTCGGTATCGACCGGCGCCGGCCGAAACACCCACAGGCACAACACGAAATACACGTACCCCAGTGCCCAGCCGGCGATCACATCCGAGGGGTGATGCACGTTCAGGGCGACCCGGGCGACGCCGACGATGAACACGCACAACCCGCCCACCACCATCGCGATGACCCGCAACGCCCTGCGGGACAGCAGCGGCAGCGCCAGGGTCAGCAGCGCCGGCACGGCGGCCGCCGCCTCCAGCGCGTGCCCGGAGGGAAAGGACGTCTCCCCCACGAAAACCAATGCGGTCGCCGGTCGCGGGCGCCCGGCCAACAGCTTGCCGACCAGCGTCACAAAGCCATTGAGTGTCACACAGCAGAGCACCAGTAGCGCCATCCGCACTCGCCGTCGCACCAGCAGAAGCACGGACAGCACAAAGCCCAGCGTCCGCAGCGGGACGGGACCGAGCACGAACGACACAATGACCCAGAACCGCACCCACCCGGAATGCTTGATGCCGATATCGTGGGCCGGATTCAGCAGGGACCAATCGAAAGTGGCCAGCCACCCCCACTGCTGGCGATGCCCCACCCACAACACGATGTAGAGCGCCAGCGCACCCAGCGCCAACCACGCCGCCGTCGAGAATCTGAAGGTAAATCTTGGGCCGGCCACGCGCTAAATCGATATCAGCTCGGTGCACCGCCCGCGAAACCACCCCATACTGGCGTCATGGCGGTGATTCTTCGGCGGTTGTTCGGCGTGGGCAAGCTGCCCGACGATCTACGTGCCCAGGTCGACGCCGAGGGACTCGTCCACCTCGCCGAGTACGTGGCGGTGACCCGGAAGTTCAGCGGCTCGATACCGGGCCTGCGGTCCCAGGGCACGATCGCCAGTTACGTGGGTTGCCTGGCATTCACCTCCCAACGGGTGCTGGCGACACTGTCGGTGGTGCCCAAGCTCGCCGGCCGCGCGGTGGACGTGCGCTGGGACGAGGCGGGCGGCGGCGCGGCGACCGCGGAAATTTCTTCGACCGGATTGCAAGTCGACCTCGACACCGCCGCCGTCGACGAGCGGTTCAACGGCCACCTGTCGCTGCACTTCAAGGACGCCATCAGCGACGATGTGCTGGCCCGGCTGCCGCGGCGCACGCTGGCATTCGACGTGCCGCCCGAGTACGTCTTCCGGGCGGTGGGCGTCACCTACAGTCCGTGACGGCGGCGTTTCTACGATGGCCCGGTGACCGATTACGCATTCACCGCGCCCCAGCGGCGGGCGGTGTACCGCGTGATCGCCGAGCGCCGGGACATGCGCCGCTTTGTCCCCGGCGCAGAAGTGCCCGAGGACGTGCTGACCCGCCTGCTGCAGGCCGCGCACGCCGCGCCCAGTGTGGGCCTGATGCAGCCGTGGCGTTTCATCCGGATCACCGACGGACAGCTTCGGCAACGCATCCATGCCCTGGTCGACGAGGAACGGGCGCTGACCGGCGCGGCCCTGGGACCACGCGAGGCGGAGTTTCTGGCGTTGAAGGTCGAAGGAATCCGGGAATGCGCCGAGCTGCTGGTGGTGTCGCTGTGCGACAACAGGGATTCGCACATCTTCGGGCGGCGCACTCTGCCGCAGATGGACCTGGCGTCGGTGTCGTGCGCGATCCAGAATCTGTGGCTGGCGGCGCGCTGCGAGGGCCTGGGCGTGGGGTGGGTGTCGCTGTTCGATCCGCGCCGCCTGGCGGACCTGCTGGACATGCCCTCCGACGCCGAGCCCGTCGCGATCCTGTGCCTCGGTCCGGTACCGGAGTTTCCCGACCGGCCCGCGCTGGAACTGGACGGCTGGACCACGGCGCGACCGCTGACGGACTTTGTCTGGGAAAACCGATGGCAGCCGACGAACGGAGAGGTGGCGAAGGGTGACGGGTGACGGCTCGGGGGAAGTCGCGCAGAACGTCTTGCTCGTGCATTGGCACGACCTGGGGCGCTACCTAGGCGCGTACGGTCACCCGGACGTGTCCAGCCCGCGGCTGGACCGGCTCGCCGCCGAGAGCATCCTGTTCACCAGCGCCCATGCCACCGCGCCGCTGTGTTCGCCGTCCCGCGGATCGCTGTTCACCGGGCGCTACCCGCAGAGCAACGGGCTGGTGGGTCTGGCCCATCACGGCTGGGAGTACCGCAACGACGTGCGCACCCTGCCCCAGCTGCTGTCCGAGGCGGGTTGGTACTCCGCGCTTTTCGGCATGCAGCATGAGACCTCCTACCCCAAGCGGCTGGGGTTCGACGAGTTCGACGTATCGAACTCCTATTGCGAATACGTGGTGGCGAAGGTCGAGGAATGGCTGAGCCACAGCGTCACCGACCTGGCCGGACGACCCTTCCTGCTGACGGCTGGTTTCTTCGAGACGCACCGGCCCTATCCCCACGACCGCTACGAGCCGGCCGACAGCGCGGCCGTCGACCTGCCGGACTACCTGCCCGATACCCCGGAGGTACGCCAGGACCTCGCCGACTTCTACGGATCCATCGCCACCGCGGACGCGGCGGTCGGCCGTATTCTGGACACGCTCTCGGCGACCGGGTTGGACGCGAACACCTGGGTGGTCTTCTTCACCGACCACGGCCCGGCGTTTCCGCGCGCGAAATCCACCCTCTATGACGCGGGCACCGGGATAGCGCTGATCATCCGGCCTCCCGCCCACCTGGCATTGCCGCCGCGCGTCTACGACGAGTTGTTCAGCGGCGTCGACCTGGTGCCGACCCTGCTCGGTCTGCTGGGTCTCGAGGTGCCCGACGATGTCCAAGGCGTCTCGCACGCGGCGGCGTTGCGGTCCCCGGACGCGGGTCCCGCGGTGCGCGAGCACGTGTACGCGACGAAGACCTATCACGACTCCTTCGACCCGATCCGTGCGATCCGGACCAAGACACACAGCTACATCGAGAACTACGTCCCGCGCCCGCTGCTGGATCTGCCCTGGGACATCCAGGCGAGCCCGTCCGGGGTGGCCGTCGCACCGTCCGTGCAGGCGCCGCGACCACAGCGGGAACTCTACGACCTGCGCGCCGACCCCGGTGAGACCGTCAACCTGCTGACCGGTCCCGCCGGTGGCGAGGTGGACGCCATCGCATCCGATCTTGCTGTACGCCTTCATGATTGGCGTCAGAGCACGGGCGATGTGATCCCGTCGGACTTCGCCGGCACCCGCATCGCCGAGCGCTACACCGAGACGTACCTGAAGATCCACCGCACCGCGCCGACCAGCAGGTCGGCCATCGCTGTGGACCGCGGTATCGAGGACGAAGTCGAACCGGGGCTAACCAGCTGAGCCCGCCGACCGGCGTGCCCCGCCGACCTGCGCCACGATGAACACCCGCCGGAACGGAAAGATGGTGGTGCCGTCCGGTCGCGCCGGGTACGCGTCGTCCAGCAGCGGGATGAGCTCGGCGCGGAACTGCTCCCAGCCCTCGTCGTCCAGGCGCTCCCGCACCGGTACCAACGCGGTGCCGGTGATCCACTCCAGCACCGGATGCTCGCCGGTCAACTGGTGCAGGTACGTGGTTTCCCACACGTCGACGCGGCAGCCGGCGTCCATCAGCAGATCGGCGTAGTGCACCGGCGGCTGCACCACCGCCCCGACGCGAAACGGTATGTCCCGCATGATCTTTGCGTACGGCTCGCGCCGCGCCAGCGCGCGCACCGCGGCGTGCGACGGGGTCTCGAAGTTGCCGGGGATCTGCACGGCGATCCAGGCCTGGTCGGGCAGCTGGCCGACCCACTTCACCAGCAGGTCGGAGTGTTCGGGCACCCAGTGCAATGCCGCGTTGCTCACCACCACGTCGGTGTCGGGCTGGGGCTTCCAGTTGCGCAGGTCACCGGTGACGGCGTCGATGCCGCGCTCACGGGCGGCCGCGACCATCTCCGGTGAGCTGTCCAGGGCCTCGATGGCCGCGCCGGGCCAGCGCTTGGCCAGATAACGGGTCAGGTGGCCGGGTCCGCAGCCCAGGTCGACTACGCGGCGCGCGCGGTCGGCGCCCACCCGGGACAGCAAGTCGTAGAACGGACGGCTTCGGTGATCCGCGAAGGCCAGGTAGACGTTGGGATCCCACATATCGGTCCTCCTGATCGACACCTGCAAAGGTTCGGTCCGTCGGGTGTCTATCCAAACCGTATTACCGGACCGGTCCGGATGGGCAGCCAAGGGGTCGAAAATAATTGACGAGCCTGTCGAAAAGGTCCGCTTCCGCACCCCCGAGCGGGATACCATTCCGGTGATGTCTGAGAGCTCGGGGCTGGCCGACGAGGCCGACGAGGCCGACCCGATCAACCCGCCGGTTCCCATTCCCGACGTGCCGGGCGCCGACGCCGGCGGCGAGGGATTGCCGCCGCGCTCCGCCCTGTCGGCACGCCAGCGCCTGGTGGTGGAGGCTTCGGCGGTCGGGGACCTGGCCCTGCGCACCACCGCCTCTTCCCTGCTGGCCACCACCGTGGCGCCGGCCGTCGTCGGTGCCAACCTGTGCCGGGCGCAGTCCCGCGACGAACGGGGCAAGTTGCGGTTCTATGCCGAACTCGCCGCCGATCGCGATCCGGGCAGGTCCTTCCCCGCGCCCACCGAAGCGCCGAAAATCGTGTCACGGCAAGCCGGCCCGCTGGCCGAATGGGTCGCGCGCGGCGTCGTGGACAACATCTCCTTCGACAGCAGTTTCCGGGCGATCAACCCCGCGATGCGCCGGCAGTGGAGTTCGTTCTCGACGAACAACGTTGTCAGGGCCCAACATTGGCGCCACGAGGACGGGCCGCGGCCGACCCTGTGCGTGATCCACGGGTTCATGGGATCGTCCTACCTTCTCAACGGGCTGTTCTTTTCGTTGCCCTGGTATTACCGGTCGGGCTACGACGTGCTGCTGTACACGTTGCCTTTCCACGGCAAGCGGGCCGAAAGATTCTCGCCGTTCAGTGGTTTCGGCTTCTTCGCGAACGGGATGAGCGGGTTCGCCGAGGCGATGGCCCAGGCGGTGCACGACTTCCGTTCGGTGCTGGATTACCTGTACGGCACCGGAGTCGAGCGGATCGCCCTGACCGGCCTGTCGCTGGGCGGCTACACCTCGGCGTTGGTGGCCTCAGTTGACGACCGGCTGGAGGCCGTCATCCCCAATTGCCCGGTCGTCACACCGGGCAAGTTGTTCGGCGAATGGTTTCCGGCCAGCACGCTGATCAAGCTCGGGATGCGGTTGACCGGCATCGGTGAGGCCGAGCTGGAGGCCGGCCTGGCCTATCACGGTCCGCTGAACTACCGGCCGCTGCTGCCGAAGAATCGACGGATGATCATCACCGGTCTGGGCGACCGGATGGCACCGCCGGAGCATGCGGTGGCGTTGTGGGAACACTGGGACCGGTGCGCCCTGCACTGGTTCCCCGGCAGCCACGTCATGCACGTGAGCCAGCTGGACTACCTGCGCAGGATGACGCCGTTCCTGCACCACTTCATGTTCGAGTGAGCACCTGCGTCTCGGCTTCGGCCGACCGGTGCGATCCCGCGGCGGGTGTCGGCCAGTGCAACCGCTCGAGCAGACCGGCCGGCGCCTCGGTGTGTCTGCCCAGCCGCTGGGTGGCCAGCGGGTCCACCGCCTGCAGCGCCGGCCGCTGATTACCGCGCTCCAGCGTCAGGCCGGGCGCCGGCGCACCGCGGTCCGGCGCGGCGTCGGTGCGCAGGGCGCAGGCGGCGGCAACGGTGTAGTTGGCCCCGGTCCCCGTCCCGGCGATCTCGAGCGCCGTCCAGATCTCCCGCGCCGGCAGGGACCGCACCGCGGCCAGGGTTTCCGGTAACGCAGAGTCGGCCGTAACCCGGTAGGCGGCAACATAGTCCGAGTCACCCTGGCGCACCGCGCGCCAGGTCTCCCGGGACGTCTGTCCGGACTCCCACGCCAACACCTCCGGCACGTCCTGGGCACCGACCGTGCCGGCCTCCCAGCCGATTTCGCGGAGGTGGTCCGCGAGCCGGCGGGCCGCGACCTCGGCCGTCTCCTGCAGCGGGATGCGCGACGAACGAGCCTGCAACGCGGCCAGGTTGTCCGCGGCCGACACCGTCAGCCCCACCCAGGTCTCGCGCACCCCGGCGGCCGTGTCGCGGCCGGTGATCCGGATGCTGTCGGCCCGGACGCCGTAGCGGTCCAGGTAGCCGGCGATCAACGGCAGCGGCAGCGGGTCGGCAGCCGACGGCGCCGGCCCGATGCGCAACAACGCCGTGGTGCGGATGTTCGCATCCGGATCGGGCACCGGACGGCCGGATCGACCCAGTATCGCCAGGCGACGGCGCAGGATCGTGGTGAAATGCAGCCCGCGCCACCAACCGAACAGCAGCAGCACCGTGGCGGCGGCGATGCCGAGTAACCAGTAGGCGCGGGTCGACTGCCACGGGTAGGCCATCGCCGCGGGCACGACGGCCAGCAGCGCCAGGGTGATTCGGCCACTGGACGGCCACACAATCCGGCTCACGGGGTGGGCTCCTTTCGGCGGCGGCTGACCGCCACAGTCGCTGCGGTGACGATCACCAGCAATGTCAGCAGGCCGGCTCCGGCCAATGCGACGTTGCGTGGTGTGGTGTCTTTGGGTGCCGGGGGCGGCGGGACTTTCACCGGTTTGACCGACGCCGGGCTTGCGCCGCCGGCCGCGGGCAGCTGCCAGGTCAGGGCGGCGACCGCGTCCACGGTGCCGGCGCCGACGACGTTAGACGGCTCACGCGGGCCGTTCTGTGCGGTGGCGGTGATGCGGCGCACCACCTCGTTAGCCCTCAGCTCGGGATACCTGGCACGAACCAGGGCGGCGACGCCGGAGACGTAGCCGGCCGCGTAGCTGGTGCCGCTGAGTGGGATCAACCGCTGATGGTCGTCGGGCAGCCCGTTAGCCAGTCCGCCGCCGTCCGCATTGCTCACCGACGCGATGTTCTCCCCGGGCGCCGCGATGCCCACCCACGGGCCGGCCATGGAGAATTTGGATGGCCGGCCGTCCGGCGCCAGCGAAGCAGCCGACAGCACGTAGGGCTGCCACCAAGAGGGGACGGAGACGGACTTGACGCCGGCCCAGTTGCGCGGGTCGTCGGGACGGCTGAGATCGGTGAGCGGGTTGGAGTCGCACGACGTTCCGCCGGCCACCGAACCGGTGGGCCCGCTGTTGCCCGCCGCGGCCACGATCACCGCGTCCTTGTCCACCGCCGCGTACTTGATCGCCGCGCCCAGCGCGGCCTGGTCGACCGGCCGATCCGCGGGCAGGCAGGTGATCGCCGAGATATTGATCACCCGGGCACCGCGGTCGGCCGCGTGCACGATGGCGCGGGCCAGCGCCTCGATGTCGATCGCAGCGCGGGCCAGAGTCGGATCGCCGCCGGGGGTGCGCGGCGAGAACTTCGCCGACGTCACCCGCACGGACAGCAACCGCGCTGCCGGCGCAACCCCGGCGAAGCCGTCTTCACCCGGCTGGCCGGCGACGATTCCGGCGACCAGGGTGCCGTGTCCGTCGCAATCGGTCAGTCCGTCGGTCGACTCCACGAAGTCGCCGCCGGCGTCGACGTTGGTCAGGCGGGGGCCGGGCCGTACCCCGGTGTCGATGATGGCCACCAGCTGGCCTTCGCCGCGGGAGAACTGCCACGCCGCAGGAAGATTCAGCATGGTTTGGCTGGGCGTCGGCACGCCCGGGTCGGTGCCCGGGATCTGTCCGGAGACACTGCAGGCGCCGCGCTGCTCCATGGCCTGTACGGGTCCCGGTGTGCCGCTCGGTGGCGGCGCGCCGGCGTCGACCACCGGCGGGCTGATCGCCGACGCCGGCGGAGTCGACACGCCTGCCTGCAGCGCTATCAGCGTCGCCGCCAAGCAAGCCGATCCGGCACGTCTCATCGATTGAGCACCCAGGCGAACAGACCCACCAGGAAGGCCATCACCGGAATGAGCGAGGCATCCAGGCCGGCCGCGACGAAGCCCACCAGACGACGTAACGGCAGCGCGTAGCTGTCCGGCGACGCGATCGAGGGGTTCAGTGCGACCACGATCCAGACCAGCAGTAGCGCGGCGAGCACCAGGACCGTGCCCAATGCGGCCCCGAAGCGACCGGTTGCGGCGTAGGACACCAACAGAGCGCTCGCGACCAGGAACGGTTGGGCCAACAGCCAGGCCTTGCAGGCCGCGGAATCCCACACCCGCGCCCGCAGCGTGGCGGCCGCCGAGGTGGCCGCCACGACATACCAGCCCGCCACGCTGACCGTCTCGGGCCGGAACGCGATGGCCAGGGATCCCAGCACGCTGAGCAGTACGGCGGCGGCGATGAACCCGTTTTGGTGGGCGTCGCCGATCCGGACCCGCCGGGGCAGGTCTTCCAGCACTCGCAACGACGGCGCCGACGGTGTCGGGTCACCGGGTGCCGGGATTACCGGTAGCGGGAACCGCGCCCACAGCGCCGAGAGCTGAGCCGCCTGAATGGTGATCAGCAATGCGGCAACGATCAGCCCGCAGCCGATCGTCAGAACCGGTGGTTGCCAAAGCAATTCAGCACCGGCCGCGAGCGCGATCACGAGTCCGATCACCGCGGCCGAGGTGAAAAACGCGACGGCCCGCTCCCGTTCGGCGCTGGGCACGATGAGGACGATCAGCGACCAGGCGGCCACCCCAGCTGCGGCCAGCAACACCTGAGCGGCGCCGAATCTGCCCGGCACCGCCAGCGCCAGGGCGGCGGCGATCGGTGCCAGCGCGGTGATCGACAACGCGATCCCGGTGCGTGGCGAACGAGCGGTGCTCAGCAGCCCGGTGATCGCCACGAGGGCTGCCAGGGCACTGGCCGCGACGAGACCCACCAGGGCGCCCGTGGCAACGCGGTGCGCGACGGCCAGGCCGGTCGCCACCAGCGTCACGGCAATCACCGCCGCCAGCGCACCGCGCTGAATGTGCTTGGCGCCCCACGGGTTACGCCGCGACGAGGAGAAGATCATCGCCGCGTCGGCGATGTCCTCGACAATGCCCGGCGCCGCGGGGCCGCTCGGTACCGGCTGCAGGGCGAGCAGGTCGCCGTCGACCACGCCGACGGTGTCCAGGCTGGCATCCAGGCTGAACGGCGCGCCACCGATCGGTGCCAGACTCAGGTGCGCTGCCGCACCGCCGTCACCGCCGTCACCGTTCTGGGTTGCCGGCACCACCAACCGCTGCACCGCTGGCAGGATCTCGCGCAGCGGCAACTCGGCGGGCAAGGCCATTTCCGTCAACCGGCTCTCCGCAAGGATGGCGACGCGGACGATCGGCATGACGGTCCCGGACGTCACTGGACCCTCGAATTGCGCTGGTGGCGTTGCTGGAACATCGTGCTCTCTTTCGTGTTTCGGTGTCGAGGTTTACGAGGTCTGTGCGGAGAAGTCTCGGGCCAGCCGGTGCTCGGGGAACCAGTCCCCGTCCGGCAGGTAGGAAATCAGTCGCTCGACGGCGACCGCGGTTGCGAACGGGGTGCCGGGGCTGAAGGTGGAGACCCATTCGCCGTCGAAAGCCCGGGACGGGCTGACCAGAACCCGACCCGCCTGGGTGTCGACCAGGCTCATGCCCACCTCAGTGGTGGTGTGGCGACCGTCTCGGTTGCACCCGGCGACGATCTCGACGTAGCTGCGCGGTCCGGTGAACACCGCTTCCACCACTGGCCGGGCCGAGGCCGGAATGCCAAGGTAGTCAAGAATTTCGGCGAGCGGCGCACCCCCGCGCAAGCGCTCGTCGGCCCGGGCGCCGACGCGGGCGGGCATGCTGAACTCCTCGAACCGGGCCGGCGGCCGCTGCGCCAGTCCCACGCCCAGTACCGGGACCAGCGCCCGGGGGTCGTCGATCTCCATCGCCGTGAAGGTGACCAGTTGCGCGCTGCGCAGCGCCACCACCGTGCGGCCGCCACGTTGCGCGACAATGCCGCGCAGCATGTCGCAACCCTGGGCGGCGCCGGCGTCGGCACGGGCGGGTCCCAGGTAACGCAGGTCGAGCCACCGGTCCGGAAAGCAGACCACCTTGATCCAGTCTGCGACCGCGGGGTTGATCACAGCGCCGTGGTCGCCCGGCGTCATCAGTCCCATTCGGGTGAGCTCGTCTGCCTGACGGTCGAAGAACTCGGTTCGCTGCGCGCTGTCGCGGTACGGCGTGGTGATGGCGAGCACCCATGGGAAGCTGCCCGCCCCAACCGTTTCCGCGATGAACCACGCTTGTTCGACCGTCAGCTCAACGGCATTGGGCATGGAGTCCATCGGTTTGTGGCGTTAGCCGCCCCACTTGGCGGCTTCGGCCTGGTCGCGGGCCATCATCGCCAAGGTGTTGGCCTCGTGGGTGCTGGCCATCGCTTGGTAGGCCCGCACCAGGTCTTCCATCGCCTGGTTCCACTGCACCTGCCAGGTCTGGTAGGTCATCCCGGTGTCGCCCTGCCACGCGTTCTGCAGCGCGGCCTGCTCGGCGGAGATGTCGGCACCCAGGCCCTGCATCGTGCCCGCGTACCCCGACATGTCGCCGGCGTGGGCCAGCATTGCCGGGTAGTTGTACATGATCTGCGACATGACAAGTCCTCTCTGGTGATCGAACCGGCTCAGAAACCGGTGTAGGTGGATGCGGCCGCGGCGTCGGCGGCGACATAGGTACCGGCAGCCTCACCGAGGTTGGCCTGCGCGATGTCCAGCAGGGTGTTGACCCGGGCGGCCACCTCGACGAAGCGGGCGTGGGCAGCCTGGAACGCCGCCGAGGCTTCACCCTGGTGGAACGCCTGCGCCGACATCGCGGCCTGCTCGGCCTGGCCGATCGTGTGCCGCATCAGCCCCGCCTTGGCGCCGAACGCCGACTGCGAGGACACCAACTGGGGAATATGAGCATCCAACAAACTCATAACTTTTCCTTTCCAACTACTCGATTCACTCGAATCCGAATTCCTTTTGCTGCGCGTTCAGTCATCGTGCCGACTTTCCGGCCCCCCTTCCGCTTGCCCGTGGTGCCACGTCCCAGGCACCATCGGCATGCGTGGCCCGCCGCCGAAGTCGTTGTGTGCCAAGGCAGCCAGGCCCGTCGCCTGCAGCAGCGTCTCGGTCGACACCCCCCTGGCCATCCCCAATCCGCCGGCTCCGCGGTCCGAGGCCACGGTGTCGAAGTCCCCTGTGACGTCGTCGGTGTTGGTGTCCATATCCAGAAACTCGTCGCTGTGATCCCGCAACGGTGCGCGCCGTCGTCGCTTGGCCCGCGCCGCCGCGCTGCTCACCGCCGCCGCACCGGCCGCCGGGACTGTCGCCGCCGGAGCTTTGGCGCTGGTACGACCGCCGACGGTCGGACCCAGACTGGGCCCCCATCCACCCGGCGCGGCGACCGCATAGGCGAAACCCGCCGCCGGAGCCGATGCCGCCGGCCGGGGCCGGCGGGTGC
>NZ_HG964936.1:37169-97424 GCF_000613245.1 Mycobacterium asiaticum DSM 44297 | reverse complement strand
GGGCCGGCGACGGTCGAACCGAGGCCGGCGACTCCAAAGCTGTGCTGCTGCCCCACCCCGGGGCCGGGAACGGCTGTCTCCGCGGGGATCTCGGCGGGGACGTCGAAATTGATCAGACCCAACAAGCCCAGGCTGCCGAGACCCACCGCAAGCAACGGCGGCAGCCATGCGGGGGCACTCAGCAGCGTCCCCCAGGTGCCCCAGCCGACCGGCTGGAAGAACGCCTGGTAACCGAGCGCAAAGAGCAACGGGCCCCAGGTGACCAGGGCGGCTTGCGGGTTCGTGGCGAAGTCGATGATCATCTGCTCGATCGCCGGGAGGGGATCCGACAGGAAGTCCCACAGCAACTGCCCGTCCGGCAGCATCAACACATACGCCTTCAGCAGGCCGACGATCGCGTCGATGATGTTCGTGAACGGGTTGGCCTCGGCGGCCGGCGCCACCGCGCTGGTCTGCAGTACGGCCGGAGCGGCCTGTGACGTGACCACCGGCGGGGCGGGCGCGATGCGCGGCGCCGTTGCCAGTGCCGCACCCGCCGCCGCCTGGTAAAGGCCCATGGTTGCGGCGGCCTGCAACCACATCCGTAGGTAGTCGGCCTCGTTTAGGGCAATCGGAATGGTGTTGATACCGAAGAAATTCGTGGCCACCAGGACGCCGTGCATCAGGTGGTTGGCGGCCAGCTCGGCCAGCGTCGGCATTGCCGCCAGGGCGGTGGTGTAGGCCGTCGCCGCGGCTTCGTGTTGAGCCGCCGCCCCCGCGGCGTCGGCGCTCGCCTGCTGCAGCCACCCGACGTACGGCTGATGTGCGGCCACATACCGCTCGGCGCTGGGACCCTGCCAAGCACCCCGAGCGACCGTCCCCACCAGGCCACTGAGTTCCGCTGCCGTGGCGGCATATTCGGCACTGAGCTCGTTGTAGGCCGCGGCCGCCGCCAACAGCGACGCCGGTCCCGGTCCACTACTCAGCAACGCCGAATGCACCTCGGGCGGCGAAGCAATCCAGATTGGCCCCAGCGGGGAGATCATTGTCAGCCGCCCGAGATCCCATAGGTCGCAGCGGCCGCCGCGTCACCGGCGAGGTAGCTGGCGCCGGCGTCGGCCACACCGACACCGGCGCGACCCAGTTCCTCGACACCCTGAGCCGCGACCGCCGCGTGCTCCTGGCCCTGCGCACTGAACCCGGCGGCGGTCTGCAGCGACACCGGGTCTGCCGCCGGCGGCACCACCGCGGTGATCAGCGGCGCTGCCGCGGCATGCGCGGCCGCCAGCTTCGCCGTCAGCGCCTCCACTGCGGCGCTCGCGGCTGCCAATCCTTCAGGAACCACTCGCAACGTCATGACTGACTTCCCTTCTGTTGCGTTTCACCGAATATCGCGCCCTCGCCGGCGAGGGGGTTGATCAATTGCACGAAAGTCGGAGTATCACTGTCGGACAACAAGATTCCCCGTCCGGCCGGCAACCGGCTGAATCGCTGCCCGCGGATCTTTCCGCTGTCCTGCGGGTTACCGGCCAACATCAGCGTGGTGGCCTGCAGGTCGTTGAACCTGCGCAGCAACGGATTCGTCATCAAGCCGTGCGCGGATCCGGATGCGCGTCCGGTGACGATGACCCGTAGCCCCAGGTCGGCGGCTTGCCCGAGCAGTCCGATGAGCGGGGACCAAGGGCGCTGCCCCAGGTAGGGTCCGCTGGTTGCCGCCGAGTCCGGGATCTGGTCCACGTCATCGATGATCAGGTAGTGGGTGTGGCCGTCATAGGTCCAGCGCGACAGCTCAGCCGGCGACAGGCCCGCCGGTGGTCGGCGCGCTTCGATCAGGTTCGCCAGCCCGATCATCGCCGGCGTGACCCGGTCAATGTTTGCCGTGTACTCGTTGTCGGGAAACAACGGCTCTTCGACGAGGTGCAGTCGGCGGTCCAGCACGGTGAACGCCACCTGGTCGGGACTCGAGTGCTCGCGCACCGTGCGGATGATGTGGCGCAGCAGCGTGGTCTTGCCGGACTTGCTGTCGCCGAACACCATCAGCAGTGGGTTCTCGGCGAAGTCGTGCACCACCGGTGCCAGGTCCTGCTCGCGCTGGCCGATGACCACCTGTTCCGGCCCCCGCCACACCGCGCCGACGGTCGCCGGTGCCAAGTTGGTGGGCAGCAAGCGCACCGGCGGCGCGACCTGGCCCGGGTACCGGGCGTTGATCACGGCTATCTGGTCCAGCTCCGGTTCCGCGAACAGGAAATGTTGTGCGGCCATGGTCAATCCGCGACCCGGCTGGTCGTTGGGGATGGCGTCGGCGGGACGGTGCAGCGCACCGACCACGCGCACGTTGCTGTCGCGCGCGTCGTGCAGCTTGAGCTCGAGACGCAAGCCCAGCCCGTCGCGCATCGCCAACGGCACCTCTAGCCAGCTCGGCGTCGTGATGACCACGTGAATGCCGTAGGCCAGCCCTACATTGACCAGTTCGGTCACCTTGGCCAGCAACGGGTTCCGGGTGTTGAACTGGTCGGTGTTGTCCCGGCCGAAGGCATACAGGTTGTCGATGACCAGGAACACCTCGCCGAACCCGTCATTCTGCTTGGAGCCGTTGTGGTGTCCGTTGGGCGCATCCCGAAACGCCTCGCGCTGCTGGCGAGCCAGCAGCAGCTGCTCCAGCTCGCCGAAGGTACGCCGGATGCGTTCGGGTTCCAGCGCCGTGGCGACGGTGCCGACGTGCGCCAGGTCATCCAGAGCGCGGAGTTGCCCGCCGCCGTAATCCAGGCAGTAGAATGTGACCTCGCGCGGTGAGTGCAGACTGGCCGCCGACAGAATGAACGTCTGCAGCGCAGTGGATTTCCCGGACTTGGGGCCACCGTGGATCAGCATGTTCCCGGCTGCCGACATCGCGTCGAACACCAGCGGGTCGCGGCGCATCTCGAACGGCTTGTCGACCTCGCCCAGCGGCCAGCGCCACTGGCGCGCCGGCACCCCGGCGCGCGCCAGCACGGAGGTCAGCGGGATCGGCTCGTCCAGCGGCGGCAGCCACAGCTGCGGCGCGCGCGGCCCGTAGCCGGCCAACTGCTCGCCGATCGTCGCGATCAGCTTGCGCGGCGGGCCGGTCTGCTCTTCCTGGTCGCCACCGGAGATGACGGTGCCCGGATCGGGCTCCACCCGCCCAGCCGGGAACAGCTTCGGCTCCGGAACGGATTGCACCACCAATGTCTTTGCCGCCTGCGGTGGTTCGTAGATGCCGTCGACGTAGGTGGAGCGGAACTTGATCGGGGCCGCGCCCGGTGCGGGCACCAGGAACCCGATGCCCTTGTGCTCCTTGCCCGATTCGATGTGATAGGCGTCCTCCACACCGATGATCTGTCGAGACACGCTGGGGCTGGCCACCTTCAGGCCGATGCGATAAGAGGTGTTCTTGTCGATGTCTTTGATCTTGCCCACGTCCAGCGTCTGCGATGCGAACAGAATGTGGATGCGGAACGAGCGGCCCTTGCGGGCCACATAGTCGAACAGCTCCGCGTATTCCGGGTGATCTGCCAGCATCAGGGTGAACTCGTCGGCGACCACGAAAAGCGTTGGGATGGGGGGTAAATCGAGCGCTGCACCCGCCCCTGCCCGAGCGTTCTCATACTCGGTGACCGAGTTGAACGCGCTGCCCTGCACCTTGCGGCCGGCCTCCCGCAGCAGCATCTCGCGCCGGGCCACCTCGCCGCGCAGCGTGTCTGCGAACCGGTCGGCCAGCGACTTCTTCTCTGCCATGTTCGAGATCACCGCGACGACCTGTGGGAAGTTGCGGAAGCTGTCCGCACCGGCCTCACCCTTGAAGTCGGCGTAGATAACGATCAGCCGGTCAGCGGAGTGAGTCGTCAACAGCGACAACAGGATCGACATCAACGTCTGGGACTTCCCGGAACCGGTCATACCGATCATCAGGCCGTGCGGGCCCATCCCGCCCTCGGCTTCGTCCTTCAGGTCGAACATCAGCGGCTCGCCGGTGGCGGTGACACCGATCGGGACGCGCAATTCCTCGTCACGCGGCCGGGGCGCCCACAGCGCCGGCACGTCGAGGTGCGAGGCATCCGGAATGCCAAGCAGCGTGGTGAAGTTTGCCCCGCGGGTAGCGGCCGAGCGCAACCCGGTGTGGGTGGGGTTGGAGTCCCACCGGGACAGCCGGCGGGCCAGATGGGAAGCCTCGTCCACCCCGAACGCGTCGGCGTCGTCGACGTAGGGCTGCCAACCGCCCGTCTGCCACCGCGCGATGGCACTTTTCCCATTTTTGGTCTCAATCTTGAGGATCGGCTTCTCCGGGTCCGAGTACTGCTCCCGGTGCGGCGCCGTCGCCGAGACGTGCACCACGGTGACACCGGCCCGGCCCACCGCAAGCGTCGAGGCATTCAGGTCGTAATCGGGGTCATCAACGACGATCAACAAGTGGCGCAGCGCGTCGACGGGCCGCCCGGTGAAGGCCGGGCGGTCTTCCAGCGCCGAGCCCAACAGCTCGACCAGCTCGTCGGCATCGGTGGTCAAGTACCGGGCCGGGCCGACACCGTCGACCTGCCCGGGAATGTCGACGTGCGGCAACCACTTCAGCCAGGACCAGTCCGCGCCCTCGATATCACGGGCGGCGACCGCCACTCCCAGCACCGTCGGGTCGTGCCAGGTCACGGCCTGGGCGATCCACGCCCGCACCGCTGCCCGGACCTCGGCGGGGTCGCCCGCCGCGCCCGGCAACACCTTGATGCGTGACAGCTTTGTCAGGTCGATTCCGGTCGGCACGTCGCGGACCGTGCGCTGGGTGTCAAGCAGGCTGCGTAAAGCGCTGTGCGACACCGGCTCCAGGTCGATCTCGTCGGCGGTGTCGCTCACCCGCAGCGTGGTAGCCAGCGGTGCGGAGTGGCGACCGGCGCGGACCACCAGGAAGTCGGGGTCGTCCGGGTCCCGTTCCCACTGACGACGCGAGCCCGGCACCGCGGTGAGGGCCTGCGGTTCGGGGTGCGACCACTGCGCTGCCGCGCGCTGCTCGGCCGCCTGAGCCCGGATGTTGTCCCGAACCACCGACAGGTAGCGCAGGTAGTCGGCCCGCTCAGCGTCGACTTCCTCGGTCCGTGTCTTGTTGCTGTCCCCGCGGTACAGCGCGGTCGCGGCCAGTAACAGCACGAACGGGAAGAACAGCGTCTGCGGCGATATCAGGCGCATCCCGGTGGCGAACAGCGCGACGATCATGCCGACGATCAGGATTCCGATCAAGTACGGCATCGCACGCCGGAACAGCGATGGCGGGATCACCCGCGGCAACTCCGGTGGTGCCTCGATGGTGATGGTGCCCTTCCGGGCACTCGGCGGCGTCAGTCGCCGCCGGGCCTCGAAGATCAGTCTGCTCATCGGGGCTCCCCTTCGGCGGATACCGGACGGCCCGGTCGACTGTCGGCCGGCAGGCCATCGTGCGCCAGCAGCGCGTCGGCACGCGACAGCGTCGGGCCGGGTGCGAACAAGGACAGAATCGACCACGGGATGCCGAGCGGCGGGGACTGAAGTCCCAGCGCCTCAACGGCTTTGCCGTGACCACTGGCTCCGGACCGGCCGTCGGCCTCGTTGTCGATGCCGTAGCGGACCCCGGTGTCGGAGACCCAGAACAGCGATCCGGTGGGCGGCGCGGCCGCGCCCCCGCCGACGGTCTGGGTGAAGTAACCGGTACCGGGGGCCAGCGCGACCTTCGCGCCACCGCCGACCAACTCGACGGTGTGCAGCCCCTCGGCCACCGGCAGCGCCGAGCCCGAGAGCAAGCTCAGCGAACTCGTGGCCGCCCCGGCCGGCTTGGTCCAGAACGCGCAGGTGACCGGACTGCTGCCGGCATTGATCGGCGTGACCGGCTGGGCGGGGTAGCGGCTGCTGTCCAGCAGGCGCGACACCGGCAGCTTGGCGACGTCGTCGGCACCCAGCCGCGGCGGCTGCTGCAGGCCATAGGAGTTGGAATTGCGCAGGATCGCGGCCAGCACCGGTGAGATCGGCTGCAACCCATCCGGCAGCACCCCGTAGTAGGTGATGTTCTCCGACGAACTGCGGTCGACCGCATACGACACCACCACCCCGCCGATCGGCGCGGGCACGGCGAAGGCGGCCGGAGCACCCGCGTTCGGAATGGGCGGCACGGCCAGCGGCGGCGCTTCCGGAATCGCGTTGAACAGCCCCGGTGCGATCGGCCGCGGCGCCGGCACGTCGGTGCCGAGCCCCAGGGCATTGGTGACGGCACGGTCGGCGAGGTCGATCCGGCTGCGCTTGCCTTCCCACAGCAGCCAACTGCCGTCGCCGCTGTCAACCAGGATCACCTGGCCGGGATTGATCGCCCTAGCCCGGGCGCCTTCGCTATACGGCTGACCGGCGATCACGGTGACACCGGTGCTGTGCGCGCCGCGGCCGGGTTGGCCGCTGACGCCGTCACACACCGTCCAGTCCGCATCGCGCGACGTGCTCTGCACCATGCGCTCTGGAGCGCCGGGAATCCCGATCAGGTTGCCGCGCGGAAAGCGGTCCAGCTCAGCGCTTTTCACCGTGGTCGGATTGACCGGTTGACCCGCGATCAGCCGGGCCGAGGTGAGGTTGAGCACCGGGTGCAACTGCTCACCGACCCGCACATACAACGCGGCGGTCGACCGGTCCGCCAGCACCGTGTTGTTGCCCACCTGACCATTCGGCCGGATCAGCGAAAAGACAAAGCAGCCAATCAATCCGGTGATCAGCAGCAGCACGCCCATCAGCACCGCCCGGGACTGGGTGCGCAGCGGGTCGACCAGCATCCTGGTGTCGTGCAGCGCGATACCGGAGGCGATGCGGCGCATCACGAACCGCCAGCCACTCACCTGATGGCGGGTGACGAAGCCGCGGCGGTACTCCACCTTGTCGGGATTTTCGTTGACCGGCGTCCGGGAAGTGAACGAACGCCGGTCGTCCTCCCGCTCGCTGTCGTACTCGCTCTTGCCGCTCATGCCGGTACCGACAGTCCGAGGCCGCGCAGCAGCGGAGCGACCGTGTTGGCGACGTCTTGCGCAGTGATGGTCATCAAGTCCTCGTCGGTGAATTCACCCGTACCTGCTTGTTCGGAGTGGTCGAGCCGGAATTCGCGTTCCTCCTCCGACCGTTCGACGATGTTTCGCACGAACCGACCGTTGCCTGCGATGTCCAGACTGCGGCGGGCGATCCCGTTGCTGTCCGGTGACGATGTCTCGGCCAGATGGGTGAACAGCGCCTGCATGCTATCCAGCGCCGCCTGCTCGAAGACGCTGTCCCGTTGCTGGGCCATGAGATTGGCGATCTCGGTCAACTCGGAGGGCTGGTAGGACGGGAAGTCGATGCTACGAGTGAACCGGGACCGCAGACCCTCGTTGGTGTCGAGGAACTTGTCCAGATCGGCGCGGTACCCGGCGATGATGACCACCAACCGGTCTCGGTCGTTTTCCATGCGCGCCAGCAACGTATCGATGGCAACCAGCCCGAAGTCGTTCTTGGCCCCGGTGGCCACCAGTGCGTAGGCCTCGTCCAGGAACAGCACGCCGTCCAGCGCGCTGTCGATGATGGCGTTGGTCTTGGCCTCGGTCTCACCGATGTGCTGACCGATCAGGTCGGCACGGTGCACCTCGCGGATGTTCTCTCGCTTCAAAAGTCCCAGACCGCAATAGATTTTCGCGACGACGCGGGCGATGGTGGTCTTACCCGTCCCGGGCGGGCCGGCGAAAACCAGGTGGTGGGTGCGCTGCGCGACGGCAAGCCCACGCTGCTGGCGCAGCACGGCCATGGCGACCGAACTCTTCAGCCGCGACACCTGGTTTTTGACCTCGTCCAGACCGATGAACTCGTTGAGCTGTACTTCGGCCTCGGCCAGCAGTGCGGCTTTACGCTCCCGGGCGCCCGGATCGACGAAATCGGCGTCGCTGGGCTCGGTTTCGTGGTTCCACGGATCGGTTCGCGCCTCGATGCGGGCCGCCGTCGTGGTCACCATGCCAAAGCTCGGATCCGACAGCGCCTGCTCGATCTCTTCGTTCTCGGGATTGGCCGCGTACAGCTCGTGCAACACCTCGCTGGCGGCTTCCTCGTCGACATGTGCCCGCAGCGCAAGCGCTTTGGCCAGCGCGCCGTCGACCGCGGCGACCGCGATGGGACCTTCCGGCTCCTCGAGATACGACAGCGCCGGGGCGAACATGCCGAGTCGGGCCAGCGCGGTGCCCAGGGCGATCTTCACCGCATGCGCGAAAGCCCCGTCCAGATCGGGGTCATTGACGATCGGGGTCAACAGCTTGACGACGTCCGACCAGCGCTCCGCACGGTAGTTGATGACGACGGCTATCCAGCGGGCCTCGCGTAACTTGGGCCGGCGCTCGGCGATACGGCTGACGATCTCATAGGCGCGGGCATATTCGGCCGCACCACCGGCCGACGCGAGGGCGGCCGCGTAGGCCAGGTGGAAATCATCTGGGCTGGTAGCGCGGAACTGGAGGTAGAGGCCGGTGTCGTAACGAAAACCGAGGGCCCCACGCTCTAGTTCGACCTGTCGTTGCAGCACCCCGGCCGTGGCCGCGGTGCGGGCGACCTGTTCCAGCACGTGCGCGGAGGTGTCACCCGCGGCGGCTAGGCCGGTCCAGGCGTCGCACTGCTCGTGCGCGATCCGGGTGAGCGCACTGAACCCCGAGCGGGCCGCATCGAGGTCCGCGGGCCGCTGCCGCTCGTAAACGGCGATGCCCAGCGCACGGCAGCAGGTGGCAAACCTGCTGACGACGTCGCCGTCTACCCTGCCGACTGTCCGGGATGCGAGGGGTTTAGCCGCAAGCATGCCGATATCACCGCGTTCCACGCCCCCGCCGTCTCCTGAAGTAGTTAAGGTCGCCACCGGCTAACTCCGACCAGCTCCGCCTGAGGTTAGCCACCCGAAGTTAGCATTCCCTAAGCTAACTGTCGAGGCGGCCAAAAGCGTGCGATTCAGCACTAACACTCCCGTCCTACGCCGCTGACCTGCAAGATTTTCCCGGTGCGTCACGAACCGACCACCAGGCTTGCAGCTTACTGAATATGATTTTCATTAACAACGGCGGGTGCCGATACATGCGCCATCGGCGCCATGACCGATGGTCATCGTGTAGGCCGGCTCGATACGCACCCGCACATAGTCGGGCCTATCGCGCAGGTTGGGAATGAATACGATCCCGGTGAAGTTTGTCGCAGCCGCACATATTCAGTAGTCGGAGCGCACGGCGGCCAAGTTCCCCGCCCCAGGTCAGGGCTTGGCCGCGCTGACCAACGTGTTGCGTGCGAACATCGCCGCGGCCTCGGAGTCGGGCGCGGGTATCGGCCGCCCCACCTCGCGCAGGTACTCGTTGAGCGGAGTGCCGATCGCGGTCCAGCCATGCCCACCGAACCACTCGGTGGCCGGCGCGCACCGCTCGTTGTAGACCAGCTGGAAGAACGGGCGTTGCTCGCCGTCCGGGGCGGCGCGCTCCTGTTCGACCTTGGCCCGGAATTCGTCCTCCGGGAGCGGAGCGCCGTCCTCGACGGCGACATGACTACCCGGACAGGCCAGCGCGTCGATGCCAGAGAAAAGCTGCTCCTGGGCGGCCGCGGGCAGATAGATCAACAACCCCTCAGCGATCCAGGCGGAGAACTGGCTGGGATCAAAACCGCTGTCCTGCAACGCTTGCGGCCAATCCTGCCGTAGATCGACGGCGATCTCCCGGCGCTCGGCGCGCGGTTGCACACCGTGTTGGGCGAGCACCTCCCGCTTGAAGTCGAGAACCTGTGGCTGATCCAGCTCGAACACCGTCGTGCCATCCGGCCAGGGCAGCCGGTAAGACCGCGAATCAAGTCCCGCCGCCAGGACGACCACCTGCCGCGCACCCGCGGCGGCGGCACGCTCGAAATAGGCGTCGAAGTACCTGGTGCGGGCGCCCTGGAAGTCGACGAAGTGGCGACCGAAATCCTCGCTCTTGAGGTCGTGGTCGGGAGCCTTGCCGTCCAGCACGTCGGCCCAGGAACCGCCGACGGCACGGCAGAACAGTTCCGCATAGGGATCCACGGCCAGCGGCTCGGGTTTCTGGGCCTCCAAGGCCCGCGCGGTCGCTACGAAAAGCGCGGTCGATCCCACACTCGTTGTGATGTCCCAGGTGTCACCGTCACTGCGCACCCCAACACCCTAACCGCGTTCGAGATCCCAAGTGCCGGGCAGCATCGGCGCACGGGGGCCGCACCCGAACTCGTCGTCGGTCAACGCCGTCAGTCCGGCCACGTCGTCGACGGCGCCCTTACGCACCGTGCCTGTAAAGCCCATGTCACCGGCGCCGTGTACCGACGCAGTGGCCATGGCGAGCTCGTCAGGCGACGAGTCCCAGTCGGGATCGACGCCGACGTTCATATCAGCGAACTCGTCGCCGTGCTCGTGCAGCCCCGACCGTCGGCGCCGGCGTCGGCGCGCCTGCTCCCGCGCCGCCGCCGCGGCCGCCACGGCCGCAGCGTCCGGCTCCGACGCCTTCCTGCTGGCGCTCGCAGCGGCACTCATGCCGGAGCCGAATCCGATCCCGGGCCCGCCACCGACCAAGAACGGGTAGCCCAGGCCCGCGGCCGGACCCGCTGCCGCAGGCGGTGTTCCGGCGCCGGCGACGGTGCTCGAAACCGTGGTCGCCGTGCTGGGTGCGGGGGCCGCGGTTGCGGCCGAGGCGACGACGGATGGTGCCGTCCCGACGGTAGGCAGCATCGACGCCTCGGCGATCGGCGGGACGATTGCCGGGATCGCCGCCGGCTGGATCGCCGCGAGACCGGACAAGCCGGCCAGCCCGCTCACCGAGCCCAGGTTTGCGATGGCGCCGCCGAGCGCGGCTGCCAGCAATTGCGGGGACTGCAGCAGCGGAGCGAGCTGCGCGAGGTGAGTCGGCCAGTCGAATTCGGCAAGCTCGACGACATACTCCAGCGCCCCCGCCGGATTGGTGAACAGCTGCTGGACGAACGTTTCGAACTGCTGGCCGAATTCCAGGGATCGGGCAACCCACCAGCTGGGCTGGGTCGCGTCGGTGATGTCATGCATGTGGACCCCGTTGAGCGTGCCCTCCAAAGGATCCCAGTCGATCTGCCCACCGGTGAGCGCCCGCAGCAGGTCGGCGACGAGATAGTCCAGTGGGGTGGGATCACCGTGGTCGTGGCCCTCGTGGTCGTCGTGCCCCTCCTCGCCTTCCTCGTGATCGTGGTCGTCTTCGGCAGCAACGATCTGCGGCGCGGGAGTTGCCGGCGTCGTCGACGCCACCGCGCCCTCGGACGCCGCCTGATAGGTCGTCATCGTCGCCGCCGCCTGGATCCACATCCGCGTGTAGTCGGCCTCGTTGAGGGCGATCGGGATCGTGTTGATCCCGAAGAAGTTCGTCGCCACCAGCACGCCGTGGATGGCGTGATTGGCCGCCAGCTCGACCAGGGTTGGCATGGCGGCCAATGCCGTGGTGTACGCGGCGGCGGCGGCTTCGGCCTGCGTGGCCGCGTTAGCACTGTGGGCGCTTGCCTGCGTCAGCCAGGCCAGGTACGGCGCATGGGCGACCACATACTGTTCGGCGCTCGGCCCCTCCCAGGCGCCACCCTGCACCGCAGCCAGCAGCGCGGTGAGTTCGTCGGCGATGTCGGTGTACCTGCGTGCTCAGCAGCGACCATGCCGCCGCGGACGCCAGCATCGGACCCGGTCCGGGACCGCTGCTGAGCAGCGTCGAATGCACCTCCGGCGGTGAGGCCATCCAGATTGGGGCCGTCATCAAGTACTCCTCCGCTGGCAGGGCTGTGCCAGCTCCCTCGTCAAGGGAGAGTACTGAAGTTGATAATCGTTTTCAATAGGCTTGGCTTCGGCCCGGGGGACCTTGCCGGGCCTACACCAGCGGGAGACGTTTTTTGATCCGCCGGTCCAGATCCCACAGCATCAAGTTGAACGGGAACTCCCGGACGATGCGCGGCAGCATCGCATTGACCGTCGCGAGTATCTCCATCAACAGGTCGAAGCGCTGTTGCCGGTCGTCGTCCCAGGTGAAACCCATTTCGTCGCGGAACCGCTGCGGCAAGAACCCGGAAGTGATCAGCAGGTTGAACTGCTCCAACGGACCTCGCAGCCATCCGGGTAATGGCAATCCCCGAATCCGCGCCACCGCGATCGGATACAGGAACTCGCGGACAGTGTCATCGATGTGCACCTGGTCCAGCGACTCCTGCCAGTACTTGTCGAAGGCGGCCCGGTCGGCCGGCCACATCTCCGCTGGCACCTGCAGCGTCGTTCCGATTGCCATGCTCTGCTGATAGAGCCGGTCGGCATCTTCTTCGTCGATCTCTCCGACGAACAGCCGGTAGACGTCAACCGTTCCCTTGTAGATGCACGCCGCGACCCACAGCTGCAGTTCGGGGTCGAACGCGTTATAGGAGACCGGGCTGTCGGGGGTGGAGTACACCTGTGCGTGCGCCCGGTTCACGGCTCGGCGGAACGCCGCCTTCTGCGCTTCCGTTCCTGCGTTGGCCACCGCAATGTAGGTGAAGGTAGTGCGGGCCCGCTTGATCGGGTGGCGGTCAATGCGTCCGCTTTCCACGCGGCTCTCCGCCACGCCGTGTCCGACGCCCGGTCGCGACAACTCCATGATCACGTTGGCCGGTCCCGCCAGCAGAGCGACCCCCATCAGGCCAAAGTCACCCGCGATTCGACGGCGCACCTTGCTCTGCGGCCGCGGCGGATCCGAGATCGGCCGCTCCACATGAGGGACGCGAGTTCGCTCAATCTGTTCGATCGTCATCCTTCAAACCCCACCGAGTCCGGCCAATTCTGATAACCCCGTTTCCAAATATTGGCGGCTGTGCTTTCGGATGTCAAGATGGTGTCCATGAGTGCCGAAGCATCGAGCGCGCGGCCCTACCGCGGCGTCGAGGCGACCCAGCGACTGGCCGCGCGCCGCAACCAGTTGCTGGCCGCGGGCCTGGACCTGCTGGGGGCCGAGGACCCGAACGCGACCGAACTGACCGTCCGCAACCTGTGCCAGGCAGCGGGCCTGTCCGCGCGATACTTCTACGAAAGCTTCACCGACAAGGACGACTTCGTCGCCCGCGTCTACGACTGGGTGATCGCTGGATTGGCCGCCAGCATGCAGTCGGCGATCGCAGGCGTACCGGCGGACGAGCAACCGCGGGCCGGCATGACCCACCTGGTGCGGACCATCGCCGGTGACGCCCGGATCGGGCGATTGCTGTTCAGCACCCACCTCGCCAATGCCGTGGTGATGCGCAAGCGAGGCGAGTCCACGATGTTTTTCGCCCTGCTTTCCGGTCAGCACGTGATGAGCGCGATGGGGGCACCGGCCAACGATCGGGTCAGAGCGGGGGCGCACTTCGCTGTCGGCGGGGTCGGGCAGACCTTGAGCGCGTGGCTGTCCGGTGATGTGCACATGGAACCCGACGAACTGGCCGATCATCTGGCGTCGCTGCTGGTCGAACTCACCGAACCCAGCCTGTACAGCCCGGTAAAGCCCTAAGTCCTAGGGCATCAACGGCACCTGCCACAGCCGCATGTCGGGATGGAGCCAGAGGCGCATCCAGGTCAGGCGCATCACCCGTAGCGCCCCGGAGATCAGCAGATAGGCCATCGGCACCGAGATCAGCAGCGCGGTCACCACCGACAACGCCGCGTCGTCGGGCCCCGCGGTCATCAGATCGAACCAGGCGTCGCAGATGAGCAGCACCCCCGTGGTGAAAGCGGTGAGCACCAGCAACTGGCGGCGCAGATAGCCCAGCACCGCGGTCGCCGCCATGAACCCGACCAGCAGCAGATCGAAGCCCACCCAGGTGACCGGCCAGTTGTGGGCGACGTACTTCTGCGGCAGCGTCAGCGCGAGGTAGGCCATCCAGGGGATCATCGCGATCAGACCGCCGACGATCAGACCCAATCGGATGTGCCGCATCCGATTGAGGGTGGCCGGGTCCTCCAGCTCACTCAACGGCGCCTCGAGCCGGGTGATCAGCTCACGTCGCTGCTCCGGTGTCAGGGCCGCGATCTGGCGGTCGCTCAGAATCGCCTCGGTCATGCCTGGGCGGCCGCGACCGGTGGTCGCCGGTCGGCTTGGGTCTTGGGCACCGCCGGGGTGTCAGCGTCGGTGAATTCCCTTACCCAGCAGGCAAATTCGAGCATGATGCCATCGGGATCCTGGAAGTAGAACGAGCGGACGTACACCCCGGGATGCACGGTGGCGGACACTTGCATCGGACTCTCGTCGTGGTTGAGCACCGGGCCCACCCGTACGCCCTTGTCCTTCAGCCGCTGACGGTAGGCGTCGAACTTCTGCGCCGGAACGTGAAAGGCGAGGTGATTCATGGTGCTGACCGCGCTGGTGATGTCGCCCAGCCCGGGCAGCGCGCCGGGCGAAGAGATGCCCGGCACCCGGTCGGGCGCTTGGGCGAACCAGAAGAACGCGACGCAGTCTCCGTTGCCGGCATCGAAGAAGAAGTGCTGACCCGCACCGCCGGGCAGGTCGAGCGACTTGATCAGCGGCATGCCCAGGACATTGCTGTAAAAGTCCACCGTGCGTGCCATGTCGGAGCACACCAGCGCGACGTGGTTGATTCCGCCGAGCTCGAATTCGGTGTTGGTGTTGTGCGGCTTGATCATTTGGCGACTCCCATGACTAAGATCCAAACCTGAATCTAACATCAGGTTCAGATTCCTTCCAGGAAGGTGCAGGTGGCAGCTTCGGCAGAACCCGACGGGCCGGGCTCGGGCCGCACGTCCTATCCGACCCACCGTGGCCGGCGGACCCAGGCCGCCATCGACGACGCCGCGCGAACGGTGATCGCGCGCAAAGGAATTCTGGCCACCACCATTGCCGACATTGCCGCCGAAGCCGGCCGGTCGGCGGCGTCGTTCTACAACTACTACGACTCCAAGGAGGCGATGGTCCGCCAGTGGGCGCTACGGTTCCGCGACGAGGCCAACCAGCGGGCCGTTTCGGTGACCCAGCATGGCCTGTCCGAACGCGAACGGGCACACCAGGCGGCCGCCGCCCACTGGCACACCTATCGGCATCGCCTGGCCGAGATGATCAGCATCTCGCAGCTGGCCATGGTCAGCGACGACTTCGCCCAATACTGGGCCGAGATGTGTGCGGTTCCAATCGCTTTCATCGCGGAGTCGGTGAGACGTGCTCAGCGTCAGGGTTTTTGCAGCGACGACGACCCGGAGCTGCTGGCCGAGGCGATCGTTGCGATGTTCAACCAGTTCTGTTACATCCAGCTCACCCGCACGCCGGCACCCGACGACGAAGCCTGCATCCGGACTCTGACCAACATCTACTACCGCGCCATCTACTGCCAGAAGGACGAGCCGAATTGACCGCCATCAGACGTGAATTCATCGGACTGCCGTCACCCACTGCCGAACGCGCCGGCGCCGGCGGGCACCCCTGCCAGGGGCTTTATCACCGCGCCGAGGGGCACAATCCGAAGGTGGCGATGATAGCCACCCACTACCAGATCGACTTCTCCGAGCATTACATCGCGGACTATCTGGCCGCGCGCGGCATCGGGTTCCTGGGCTGGAACACCAGGTTCCGCGGGTTCGAGAGCAGCTTCCTGCTCGATCATGCGCTGGTCGACATCGGCGTGGGAGTGCGGTGGCTGCGCGACGTCGCGGGCGTTGAAACAGTTGTGCTGCTTGGCAACTCCGGTGGCGGATCGTTGATGTCGGCATACCAGTCGCAGGCGGTCGAGCCTAATGTGACCCCGCTGGCGGGCATGCGGCCGGCGCAGGGGGTGACCGAACTACTACCTGCCGACGGCTACGTCGCCACCGCGGCGCACCCCGGGCGCCCGGATGTCCTTACCGCCTGGATGGACGGTGCCGTCGTCGACGAGAACGACCCGGTGGCAACCGATGCAGAACTGGACCTGTTCGACGAGCGCAACGGCCCGCCCTATTCACCGGAGTTCATCGAGCGCTATCGCGCCGCCCAGCTGGCGCGCAACCACGCGATCACCGATTGGGCCGAGTCCGAACTCAAACGGATTGCGGGGGCCGGCTTTTCCGATCGGCCGTTCACGGTGATGCGCACCTGGGCCGACCCGCGCATGGTGGACCCCAGTCTCGAACCCACCAAGCGGCAGGCGAATTGGTGCTACGCGGGAACTCCGGTGAAGGCGAACCGTTCCACCCGCGGCATCGCCGCGGCCTGCACCCTGCGCAACTGGCTGGGCATGTGGAGCATGCGGACGGCGCAGACCCGGGCCGAGCCGCACCTGAACCGCATCAACTGCCCGGCGCTGGTCATCAACGCCGAGGCCGACACCGGCGTCTTTCCCTCCGACGCACAACGCATCTATGACGCGCTGGGCAGCGTCGACAAGGCTCAGGCCGCCATCGACACCGACCATTACTTCACCACCCCGGGTGCCCGGGAAGAGCAGGCCGAGGTGATCGCCGAATGGATCGGCGATCGGTGGGCCTAACGGCGTGACCCAACCAAGTGGTTGTTAGCTTCGATTGGTTGTTAGCTTGGAGACGGCCGCGTAAGCGAACCGATCACAGGGAAGGCGACCAATGCCGATCGCAATCAGCCCCGAACATCAAGACCTGGCCGACTCGGTGCGGTCCCTGGTGGCGCGGATCGCGCCGTCGGAGGTGCTGCATGCGGCCATGGAGACGCCGCTCGAGAATCCGCCGCCGTACTGGCAGGCCGCCGCCGACCAAGGTCTGCAGGGCGTACACCTGTCCGACTCGGTCGGCGGGCAGGGCTTCGGCATCCTTGAATTGGCGATCGTGCTCGCCGAGTTCGGCTACGGGGCGGTGCCCGGTCCGTTCGTGCCGTCGGCGATAGCCAGTGCGCTAGTCGCCGCCCACGACCCGGACGCGAAGGTGCTCGCCGAGTTGGCCTCGGGTGCGACGATCGCAACGTACGCCCTGGACTCCGGGCTGACCGCCACCCGCCACGGCGACGTCCTGGTGATTCGCGGCGAAGCGCGTGCGGTGCCGGCCGCTGGGCAGGCCTCGGTGCTGGTGCTGCCGGTCGCGATCGACAGCGGCGAAGAGTGGGTGGTGCTGCGCGCCGAGCAGCTGGAGATCGAGTCGGTACAGAGCCTGGATCCGCTGCGGCCGATCGCCCACGTGCGGGCCAACGCCGTGGAAGTCGGCGACGACGTGGTGCTGGACAACCTGAGCATGACCACCGCCCACGCGTTGATGACGACGTTGCTGTCAGCCGAGGCGGTGGGTGTGGCGCGCTGGGCCACCGACACCGCGTCGGGTTACGCGAAGATCCGCGAGCAGTTCGGTCGGCCGATCGGGCAGTTCCAGGCCATCAAGCACAAATGCGCGGAGATGGTCGCCGACACCGAGCGGGCCACCGCGGCGGTGTGGGACGCCGCCCGCGCCCTGGACGAGCTGCGCGATGGCGCGGACAACCACCTCGAATTCTCCGCGGCCGTAGCCGCCACCCTGGCCCCGGCCGCGGCTCAGCGCTGCACCCAGGACTGCATTCAGGTGCACGGTGGCATCGGTTTCACCTGGGAACACGACACCAACGTGTACTACCGCCGGGCGCTGATGTTGGCCGCTTCGTTCGGCCGCAGCTCGGAGTATCCGCAGCGGGTGGTGGACACCGCGACCACCACCGGGATGCGCGAGGTGAACATCGATCTGGATCCGGAGACCGAGGAGCTGCGGGCCGCCATCCGCGGCGAGGTCGCCGCGTTGAAGAAGATGGACCGGCCGGCCCGCGCGGTGGCGATCGCCGAGGCCGGGTGGGTGCTGCCGTACCTACCCAAGCCCTGGGGCCGGGCGTCGAATCCGGTCGAGCAGATCATCATCGCCCAGGAGTTCGCCAGCGGGCGGGTGAAGCGGCCACAGGTCGGCATCGCCGCCTGGATCATCCCGTCGATCGTCGCGTTCGGCACCGAGGAGCAAAAGCAACGCTTCCTGCCGCCGACTTTCCGCGGCGAGATGATCTGGTGCCAGCTGTTTTCCGAGCCTGGGGCCGGCTCGGACCTGGCGGGGTTGTCCACCAAGGCGACCAGGGTCGACGGCGGGTGGCGCATCACCGGCCAGAAGATCTGGACCACCGCCGCGCAGTACTCACAGTGGGGCGCCCTGCTGGCCCGCACGGACCCGAGCGCCCCGAAGCACAATGGCATCACCTACTTCCTGATGGACATGAAGGCCAAGGGGGTGACGGTCAAGCCGCTGCGCGAGCTCACCGGTCACGAGATGTTCAACACCGTCTACATCGACGACGTGTTCGTGCCGGACGATTGTGTATTGGGCGAAGTGAACCGGGGTTGGGAAGTCAGTCGCAACACCCTGACGGCGGAACGGGTCTCAATTGGTAGCAGTGACGCAAACTTCCTGGCCACACTGCCGCAGTTCGTCGAGTTCGTCCGGGACGGACAGTTCGACCAGGTGGCTCAGCACCGCGCCGGACAATTGATCGCCGAGGGGCACGCCGCCAAGGTGCTGAACCTACGTTCCACGCTGCTGACGCTGGCCGGCGGTGACGCCATGCCCTCGGCCGCGATCTCCAAACTGTTGTCGATGCGAACCGGACAGGGCTACGCCGAGTTCGCGGTGGCATCCTTCGGCGCGGAGGCCGTAATCGGCGACCCCGACCAACTGCAGGGCAAGTGGGGCGAATATTTGTTGGCCAGCAGGGCCACCACGATCTACGGCGGCACCTCGGAAGTGCAGCTGAACATCATCGCCGAGCGCCTGCTGGGCCTCCCCCGCGACCCTTAATAGGTGGCGCGCTAACCACCTGGCCGGTCACCACCACCAGTTCCACCAGGGCCGTCCCCAGCCCCCGTGACCCCAGCCATGGCCCCAGCCCCCGCCGCGGCCCCAACCGCCGCCGTGGCCCCAGCCGCCGTGGCCGTGGCCGCCCCAACCGTTGCCGCCACGTACCGGAATGGCGTGCGGTCCGAGCTGCGGTGCTTGCGCGACGGTGGTGATGGTGGCGGGCGGTGCCGCCTGGGCAGTGGGGGCGGCGCCGAACAGCAGTGCGGAAGTCAACGCACCGGCGCCCACCGCACCGGCCGCCGCAATCCGTGCGCAACGCGGGGTGATCAACATTGGAACTCCTCCCAAGAGTCTTCGAATTGCCACCACCAACGCTATTGAAAACTTTCTGAGCAAACCATGGTTATTTCATTTGATGTAGCTGTATACCTTAGGATTATTCGTCACAAATACTGAAATGCAATTCACTGAAACGCTTTGAACTGTGGCTACTGTTATGCGGACGTACTGAAGTACGGTAAATATCCATCAGTATCTCAGTGCAAATTACAGCACCGGAGATCGCTGTCAGCAAATTTATTAAACGGGCGTACAGCAAAGGTCCAGGTAACGCCCATAGACTGACTCACTGCTTGGCCCTCGGAGGAAGGTCGCCGCAGTGAGTATTGAATCGATCGGGGATGGAGTGCCGACTGAGCGCTTCGCCAACTTCCGGCAACCGCAGCTGCCCCGGATCCGCGAGCAGCCAACCATCGGCTACCGCACCCGCAAACCGCCGGCCCGCGTTCAGCGCACGCGCCGGACCGTCGACCTGTCCCCCGCCACCCATCGGGCGCTGGACATCTGGCAACGTGATGCCGCTGACCGCCTCGGACTGGCGCGGGTGACCGGCCAGGACGTGATCACCGCGCTCATCGAGCAGCTGCTGGTCGACCCGAACTTGTCGGCCCAGATCGTCCAGGTGATAGGAGCCCGCAGAGTGTGAGCTAGAGCGGCCTACCCGTCGGCGGCGCCGCTCTTCTCGTCAGCTTTCTCGCCGGCTTTCTCGCCGTCGTCAGAGTCAGCTTTCGCAGAGCCACCGTTCTCTTCGGCCTTCTCGGAGCCTTTCTCGGAACCCTTCTCGGACCCCTTCTTCGAGCCCAGGTCCTTCGCCTTACTCTTGGCTTCTTCCTTATCGTCGACATCGAGTTCGCGCAGCTCGCGCTTGAGGATCTTGCCGGTGGGGTTACGCGGCAGCTCGTCGAGGAAGATGACCTCGCGCGGCACCTTGTACCTGGCCAGCTCCTCCTTCACGTGTTTCTTGAGGGTGTCCTCGTCGACATCGGAGCCTTCCTTCTTGACCACGAAGGCACGCAGCCGGTGGCCCCACTCCTTGTCCTCGACGCCGATCGCGGTGGCCTCCACGACGTCGGGATGGCCGCTCAGGCAGTCCTCAACCTCGGCCGGGAACACGTTCTCCCCACCGGAGACGATCATCTCGTCGTCGCGGCCGCTGACGAAGAGCAGGCCGTCCTCGTCGAAGTAACCGACGTCGCCCGAGGACATCAGGCCATCGATGATCTCCTTGTGGCCGCCGCCGGTGTAGCCCTCGAACGGGAAGGCATTGCCGACAAAGATCCGCCCGACCTCGCCCTGCGGCTTCTCCTTGCCGTTGTCGTCGAGGATCTTCACCTTGACGCCCTTGACGACGGGCCCAACCGTCGCCGGATCCTTCTCCAGGTCTTTGGGGCCCGCGATGGCCGCGAACGCGATCTCGGTGGAGCCGTACATGTTGTAGATCACCGGCCCGAAGTCCTTCAGCGCACGAGACGCCAGTTCGGCACCCAACTGCGAACCGGACACGAAAATGATCTTGAGGTGAGACAGGTCGGGCTTCTTGTCCATCTTCTCGATCGCGTCCAAGAGTCGCGACAACATCACTGGCACCACGACCATGGCGGTCACCTTGTGCTTTTCGAGGTCTTCGAGCACCAGCGGCGGCTTGAACTTGCGGCGCAACACCAGCGTCGAGCCCAGGAACATCGCGATCGTGGCGTGCAGGAACCCCAGCGCGTGGAACATCGGCGCCGGCAGCGAAGTGATTTCGTTGGCCTTGAACGGCACATGGGAGAGGATGCCGCCGACCGGGGCCAGTGTTGGTGGAGTACTGCGGTTCGCACCCTTCGGGGTTCCGGTGGTGCCGCTCGTCAGAATGATGATCGATGCGTGCTTGCCGGCCTTGGGAGCCGGATCCTTGCTGCTGCGCTTGATCAGGTCGGCCAGCGTCTCGTCTTCGCTGCCCGAGTCCTCGTCGCTGTCCGGGTTGGTGCCCAGCGCCCGCAGGAAACCCAGTTCTGGCTCGGCCTTGCTGACAGTCTTGGTGTATTCGTCGTCGTAGATGATCAGCTTGGCGCCCTCGCGCTCGGCCACCTCTTTGACCTGATTGCCGGAGAACTCGCTGTTCAGCAAGATGATGCGAGCACCCACCCGGGCTGCGCCGAAGTAGGCGACCAGAAACCAACGCGTGTTGCGGGCCAGGATGGCGACGCCGTCGCCGGCCTTGACGCCCTTCTCGATCAGCCCATTGGCGACCGCGTGGGCGGCCTCGTCGAGTTCCCGGAAGCTGAACTCGCCCTCTTCGTCGATGCACGCGGCGCGGTCTGGGGTGCGGGCGGCGTTGAGGGCCGGCAACATGCCGAATTCGCCCCATTTGACGATACCGCTGGCCAAGGTGGCATAGTTCTGCGGCGGTTCGATCCGGAACGCACCGGACTCGAAAATCTTGCGCACGTAGTGCAGTTCGGCGGCGCCGCGTTCAACGTATTGCTGGATTTTTCCGACGCCGGGCAGGTCGCTGAGGTTAGGCATAGTCCTCACCATATGTGACGGAGGTCGCAATGCGACCAGTAGGTTTCCACCGAATTACCATCGGCATCTATGACCAAACCCGTGTCGCTGGACGTGACCGGACGCGAGGTCACGATCACCCACCCCGACAAGGTCGTTTTCCCTGATCACGGCGCCACCAAGCTCGATCTGGTCCGCTACTACCTGAGCGTGGCCGACGGTGCGCTGCGCGGCGTGTCGGGCCGGCCGATGATTCTCAAACGGTTCGTCAAGGGCATCACCGAGGAAGCGGTCTTCCAGAAGCGAGCGCCGGCCAAGCGGCCGGACTGGGTCGACGTAGCCACCCTGCGGTACGCCTCGGGCACCTCGGCCGACGAGGCGGTCATCCATGACGCCGCCGGGCTGGCCTGGGCGATCAACCTGGGGTGCGTAGACCTCAACCCGCATCCCGTGCTGGCCGAGGACCTCGACCATCCCGACGAACTGCGGGTCGACCTGGACCCGATGCCCGGTGTTTCCTGGCAACGCATCGTCGACGTGGCATTGGTGGCCCGCGACGTGCTCGAGGATTACGGCCTGACCCCCTGGCCGAAAACCTCGGGCTCGCGAGGTTTCCACATCTATGCCCGGATCGCGCCGCGCTGGCCGTTCAGCAAGGTGCGACTTGCCGCGCAGACCGTGGCGCGCGAGGTCGAACGCCGTGCACCGGACTTGGCAACCAGTCGGTGGTGGAAGGAAGAGCGGCAGGGCGTGTTCGTCGACTTCAACCAGAACGCCAAGGACCGCACGGTCGCCTCGGCCTACTCGGTGCGGGCCACCCCGGATGCCCGGGTATCCACGCCGTTGCGCTGGGACGAGGTTGCCGACTGCAACCCGGAGGCATTCACCATCGACACGGTTCCCGACCGGTTCGCCCGGATCGGCGACCCGTGGGAGGGCATGGACGACGCGACGGGTGGGCTCGAAGCATTGCTGGCCCTGGCCGAGGAGATGGGCCCGCCGGAACGGGCGCCCAAGGGCGCCGGCAAGAGTGCCGATGGCCGCCGACGATCCGTGATGCCGCTGATCGAAGTGGCACGCACCAAAACCAAGGACGAAGCGATGGCCGCGCTGGACACCTGGCGGCAGCGCCACCCGGCCGCGGCCGAGCGACTGAAGCCCGCCGACGTCCTGGTCGACGGGATGCGCGGGCCGAGTTCGATCTGGTACCGGATCCGGATAAACCTGCAGCATGTGCCGGCCGACGAACGGCCGCCGCAGGAGGAATTGATCGCCGATTACAGTCCCTGGGTTGGGTACACGCCGAAGCCGCGACCACGCAACTGACGCTCGGGTAAGGCACGCGATACTCTCACGCTGTGCAACAGGGGTTGAGCCGGCGGGGATTCCTGCAGGTCGCCGCGGCTACCGGACTGCTGGCGGCGTGCGCTGAGAACAAGCCGCCGCCGGGGTCGCCGGGTGGCGGGTCGGTGACGATCAAGCATCTGTTCGGCGAGACCGTCGTCAAAGAACCACCCAAGCGTGTCGTCAGCGCCGGCTACACCGAGCAGGACGACCTACTCGCGGTAGGTGTGGTGCCGATCGCGGTGACCAACTGGTTCGGCGACCAACCGTTCGCGGTGTGGCCCTGGGCGCAACCCAAACTGGGCCCGGCGCAACCGGTTGTGCTCAACCTGGACAGCGGAATTCAGGTCGACCAGATCGCCGGGCTCAAGCCCGACCTGATTGTGGCGACCAACGCCGGCCTGGACGCCGACACCTATCAGAAGCTGTCGGCGATCGCCCCGACGATCGCTCAGTCCGGCGGCGACGCGTTCTTCGAACCGTGGAAGGACCAGGCCACCGCCATCGGTCAGGCGGTGTTTCAGGCTGACCAGATGAAGTCGTTGATCGCGGCCGTCGACGGCAGGTTTACCGATGTCGGCCAGAAGAATCCACAGTGGAAGGGCAAGAAGGCGCTGTTGATGCAGGGCCGGCTCTGGCAGGGCACGGTGGTTGCCACCGTGGCAGGCTGGCGGACCGATTTCCTGAACCAGATGGGACTCGTCATCTCCGACAGCATCAAGTCCTACGCCACCGATCAGCGCGCGGTTATCCCCCGCGACCGAATCAAGGACGTGCTCGATTCCGCCGATGTGCTGATCTGGTCCACCGAGAGTCCCGAGGACGAGCAGGCGCTGCTGGCCGACCCGGAGGTGGCCGGATCGGTAGCGAGCGCCCAGAAACGGCACATTTTCACCAGCAAGGACCTGGCAGGAGCCATCGCCTTCGCGTCACCGCTGAGCTATCCGGTGGTGGCCGATCAACTTCCGCCGCAGATCACCAAGATCCTGGGTTAGCCGCGCTTAGCATGAGCGTTTGCTAAGGCACCTCTGGCAGTGCTCGAAAGTTGATGGCCGACGCCGCAATTCCGGGGCTACCGTGAATTATGAATGCGACGGAGATCACCGAGTTGGCCTGTGACGTCGTCGACTATGGAGACCAGGCGCTGCTGCTGCAATGCGACAGCACGGCCGACGTACTGGCATGGGCCGATGCGCTGCGTGCTGCCGCCCTGCCCGGCGTCGTCGACATCGTCCCCGCGTCGCGCACCGTTTTGGTGAAGTTGCACGGTCCCCGCTTCCAGGGCGTGACCCGCCAGCGCCTGCGCAAGCTTCGGGTGGCGCCGGAATCCGCCGATTCGCTGAGCGACCCGGACCGGGAGGTGGTGATCGACGTCGTATACGGCGGTCCCGATCTGGCCGAGGTCGCTCGACACACCGGCCTGAGCACCGCGCAGGTGATCAATGCACACACCAGCACCCCGTGGCGGGTCGGATTCAGCGGGTTCGCCCCGGGATTCGCGTATCTGATCGGCGGTGACGAGCGGCTCCGGGTGCCGCGTCGAACCGAACCGCGGACATCGGTGCCGGCCGGATCGGTGGGCCTGGCCGGCGAGTTCAGCGCGGTCTATCCCCGCCGGTCACCCGGCGGATGGCAGATCATCGGGCACACCGACGCGGTGATGTGGGACGTCAACCGTCCCGATCCCGCATTGCTGGCCCGCGGGACATCGGTCCGGTTCCGGGCGCACTAGGAGGCTCGCCATGACGACTCTGGAAATCCTGCGCAGCGGACCGCTGGCCCTGGTCCAGGACCTCGGCAGGGCCGGACTGGCCCACCTTGGTGTCGGCCGGTCCGGGGCCGCCGACCGGCGCTCGCATGCGCTGGCCAACCGACTGGTCGCCAACCCCGACGACTGGGCCACCGTCGAAGTGACGTTCGGCGGCTTGTCGGTCCGGGTGCGCGGCGGCGACCTCGACATCGCGGTCACCGGAGCCGACACGGATCCGACCGTGAGCGGAATCTTGTTCGGTACCAACAGCATTCACCATGTCCGGGATGGCCAGGTGATTTCGTTGGGCACGCCTCGGGCCGGGCTGCGGTCGTATCTGGCGGTACGCGGCGGCATCGGTGTCACACCGGTTCTGGGCTCGCGCAGTTATGACGTGCTGTCGGAGATCGGGCCGCTGCCATTGCAACCCGGCGATGTATTACCGGTGGGCGAGCACACCGCCGACTTCCCGGAACTCGAGCAGGCCCCCGTCGCCGCGATCACCGACGATGCGGTGGAGTTGCTCGTCATCCCGGGGCCCCGCGACGACTGGTTTGTCGACCCCGACGCCCTGGTGCACACCGATTGGGTGGCATCCGACCGCAGCGACCGGGTGGGCATGCGCCTGACCGGGCGGCCGCTGCAGCAGCGTAACCCGGACCGGCAGCTACCCAGCGAGGGTGTGGTTCGCGGCGCAATTCAAGTGCCGCCCAACGGTTTACCGGTGGTCTTGGGTCCCGATCATCCGATCACCGGTGGTTACCCGGTCATCGGCGTGGTGATTGACGAAGACATAGACAAATTGGCGCAGGTGCGGCCCGGTCAGCACGTGCGATTGCACTGGGCGCGGCCCCGTCGGGCCCGGTGAACCCGGGCTGGTAGAACAGGATCGTGCACACCGCACGGCTGGTACACACCGCGGATCTCGACGTCGAGACGCGACGCGGGATCTGCCAGATGGTGACTGCGGCATTCGCCGGCGACTTCGCCGATACCGACTGGGACCACGCACTGGGCGGGATGCACGCGCTGATCTGGCATCACGGCGCGATCATCGCGCACGCCTCGGTGGTGCAGCGGCGGCTCCTCTATCAAGGCCGGGCACTACGCTGCGGCTACGTCGAAGGTGTTGCGGTGCGCGAAGATTGGCGAGGACAAGGGCTGGTGCACGCGCTGTTGGACGGCGTCGAGCAGGTGATGCGCGGTGCCTACCAACTCGGGGCGCTCAGTTCCACGGTGCAGGCCCGCCGCCTCTATGCGGCCCGCGGCTGGCTACCGTGGCTCGGGCCGACGTCGGTGCTGGCCCCCACCGGTCGGACCCGCACGCCCGAGGACGACGGAACGGTGTTCGTGCTCCCGGTGAGCGTCCGGCTGGACACCTCTGCGGAATTGACATGCGATTGGCGCGACGGAGACGTCTGGTAGTCCGACGGTAATCGGGTCCCTCACACGCCGCAGTGCTCTGCGGTGATCCGAAATTCATCCCCGGGTCACTGCCAGAAGCGCTCGCGCAACAAAGCATTCCTAGCGTAATCGGCAATCGATGACGTTAGGAGTCTGCATGTTCGCCGAGTTTCGGAGGTCACTGAGGGGCCGTTCGCACGTGATTTCCGACTGGGACCCCGAGGATGTGGCGGCCTGGGAAGCGGGCAACAAGTACATCGCGCGGCGCAACCTGATCTGGTCGGTAACAGCCGAACACGTCGGGTTCTCAATCTGGTCCCTGTGGTCGGTGATGGTGCTGTTCATGCCCGCATCGGTATACGGGTTCTCGGCCGGCGACAAGTTCTTGCTCGGCGCCACCGCCACTCTCGTCGGTGGTTGCCTGCGCTTTCCTTACACCTTTGCCACCGCGAAGTTCGGCGGTCGCAACTGGACCATCTTCTCCGCGGTGGTCCTGCTGATACCCACCGTCTTGACCCTGTATCTGCTGGCACATCCGGGTCTGCCGTTGTGGCCCTATCTGGCGTGTGCCGCACTGGCCGGGTTCGGCGGCGGCAACTTCGCCTCCTCCATGACCAACATCAACGCCTTCTATCCGCAACGGCTCAAGGGTTGGGCGTTGGCGCTCAACGCCGGCGGGGGCAACCTCGGGGTGCCCATGATCCAGCTGGTCGGACTGCTGGTGATCGCGACCGTCGGTGATCGTCAGCCGTATTGGGTGTGCGCCGTGTACCTGTTGCTGTTGGCCGTCGCCGGGATCGGCGCCGCGCTGTACATGGACAATCTGCCGCAATACCGCATCGAAATGAGCACCATGATCAAGGTGTTGGCCGAGCCGCACACCTGGGTCGTCTCGTTGCTCTACATCGGCACATTCGGTTCGTTCATCGGGTTCTCGTTCGCCTTCGGCCAAGTGCTGCAGATCAACTTCATGGCCGGTGGACAGTCGAGCGCGCACGCCGCGCTGCACGCCGCGCAGATCGCATTCCTCGGGCCACTACTGGGCTCGTTGTCGCGGGTGTACGGCGGCCGCCTGGCCGACCGGATCGGGGGTGGCCGCGTCACCCTCGGCGTTTTCTGCGCCATGATCCTGGCGGCCGGAATCCTGGTCAGCGGAAGCACTTTCGCGGAGCACCACCGTGGACCGGCCCCGGCGGGGGTGATGATCGGTTACATCGCGGGCTTCGTGGCCCTGTTCATTTTGTCGGGCATCGGCAATGGCTCGGTCTACAAAATGATTCCGTCGATCTTCGAGGCCCGCAGCCACGGCCTCGGACTCGACGAGACACAGCGCCGCCAGTGGTCGCGCTCCATGTCCGGTGCACTGATCGGATTCGCAGGAGCGATCGGCGCTTTGGGCGGCGTCGGCGTCAATCTCGCGCTGCGCCAGTCCTACCTGGCCAGTGGCAACGCGACGTCAGCTTTCTGGGTGTTCGTCGGGTTCTACGTGGCCGCGGCGCTGCTGACGTGGGCGGGCTACGTGCGCAGGCCGCTTCGGGCGATCAGCCCGGCGAGCGGCGCGGCCAGCCCCGGTCTGGCCTACGTCTAACCGAGTCGTAAACCTGAATGTAAACCCGGATGTAACGCAGCTCACTGGAATTCCAGTTGTCAGCGACTTTGCAGACAACTGGAATTCAACTTACAGCCGATATCGACCCTTTCGGGTTGACTGCCGTCCGTTCTCGATGTGAGCATCGAAACAGACCGCGGCGCAAGCCTCTTGGACATCGAGGTGCCGCTGAGGTGCCCAGAAAGGTTGGGCAGTCGAGTGGGCCGTAACCATCACATCGCCGAATGGAATCCCGAGGACGTTGTGGCCTGGGAAGCCGGCAACAGCGCGATTGCGCGCCGTAATCTGCTCTGCACCACCGCCGGTGATCATGTCGCGTTCTCGATCTGGTCGCTGTGGTCGGTCATGACGCTGTTCATGCCGGCGTCCGTGTACGGCTTCTCGGCCAGCGACAAATTGTTGCTGGGCGCCGTCGCCACATTGGCCGGCGGCTGCGCGCGCATCCCGTACACATTGGGCATCGCGCGATTCGGCGGCCGCAACTGGACGGTGTTCTCCGCCTTCGTATTGCTGATTCCCACCGCGGGCACCATCGTGTTGCTGGCCAACCCCGGCGTGCCGCTGTGGCCGTACCTGGTGTGCGCGGCACTCACCGGCCTAGGCGGCGGGAACTACGCGGCATCGCTGGCCAACGTCAATGCCTTTTACCCCCAACGCCTCAAAGGCGCCGCCCTGGCCATCAACGCCGGTGTCGGCAACCTCGGCGTGGCCGTCATCCAACTGGTCGGGCTGCTGGCCTTGGCCACTGCCGGACACCAGGCACCGTACTGGGTGTGCGCGATTTACTTGGTGCTGCTGGCGATCGTAGGGGTCGCGGCCGCGTTGTTCATGGACAATCTCGATCACGCCACGCCGCCGAATGCCATGCGCTCCATCCTTTCCGTCTCACACACCTGGGTGATATCGCTGCTCTACATCTGCACGTTCGGCTCCTGGATCGGTTTCGCTTTCGCGTTCGGTCAGGTGTTGTTGGTCAACTTCGAGGCACACGGCGAGACCGTTGCGCACGCTTCCCTGCACGCTGCCCAGATCGCTTTCGTGGGGCCGCTGTTGGGTTCACTGGCCCGGATCTACGGCGGCCGGCTGTCCGACCGCATCGGCGGCAGCCGGGTCACCCTCGCCGTACTGGTCAGCATGATCGTGGCCGCCGGCTTGCTGGTCGGCATCAGCAGCCATGACGACAACCGACCTGGTACCAGCGGCGCCTCGCTGGTCGGCTACGTCGTCGGCTTCATCGCGCTGTTCATTCTGGCCGGCATGGGCAACGGTTCGGTTTTCAAGCTGATCCCGTCGATCTTCGAAGCACGCAGCCGCTCAATGGACCTCACCGAGGCGCAGCGGCGGCAGTGGTCACGGGCGATGTCGGGCTCGCTGATCGGATTCTGCGCGGCAGTCGGCGCACTCGGCGGCGTCGGCATCAATCTGGCCCTGCGTGAGTCCTACCTGCGCAGCGGCACTGAGACAGGCGCATATTGGGCGTTCCTGGCGTCCTATGTCGTTGCCGCGTGGCTCACCTGGGTGATGTACGTGCGCCGACCGTCCATTCCTGTGACGAAGAACGCAGCCGAGAGCAATGCGGCAGCAATTGCCAGGTAACGCAATGGAAATGTGTCAGGCATACACAAGTGGTATGGCCCAGCCACCGTCTGCGCCACTGACTGGTTACCGAATCGCAGTGACATCAGCTCGTCGTTCCGAGGAGCTGTGTGCCCTGCTGCGCCGGCACGGAGCCGAGGTCTTCAGCGCCCCCGCGATCAGCATGATCGCGCTGCCCGACGACGACGAACTGCACCGTAACACCGAGGCGTTGATCGCCCAACCGCCGGATATCCTGGTCGCCCACACGGGCATCGGCTTCCGCGGCTGGGTGGCCGCCGCCGAGGGATGGGGCTTGGCCACCGAACTGATTGATGCGTTGTCGGCCGCTCGGGTCGTCTCGCGTGGACCGAAAGCGACCGGCGCGCTGCGCGCTGCCGGATTGCGTGAGGAATGGTCCCCGGAATCTGAGTCCTCGCAGGAGGTGCTGGAATACCTGCTGCAGTCTGATCTTTCGGGTAGGCGCATAGCGATCCAGTTGCACGGTGCCGCCGACGGTTGGGATCCGTTCCCCGAATTCATGGCCGGGTTGCGTTCCGCAGGCGCCGAGGTGGTGCCCATCCGGGTATACCGTTGGATGCCAGTTCCTTTGGGCGGCGAGTTCGATCAGCTGGTCACCGGCATCGCTCGTCGGCAGTTCGACGCGGTGACCTTCACCTCGGCGCCCGCGGCGGTGGCGGTGCTGGAACGCAGCCGTGAACTGGACCTCGAAGACCAGGTGCTCGACGCACTGCGCACCGGCGTACACGCGATGTGTGTGGGCCCGGTGACGTCCCGGCCACTGATCCGGCGGGGCGTGCCCACCTCTGCGCCCGAGCGAATGCGGTTGGGCGCCTTAGCCCGTCACATCGCCGAAGAGCTGCCGCTGCTGGGTTCCTGCAGCGTGAAAGCCGCCGGCCACCTGCTGGAGATCCGGGGAACCTGCGTTCTGGTGGACGGCTCGGTCAAGACGGTGTCGGGTTCTGGAATGTCGATCCTGCGGGCGCTGGCCCACCGTCCCGGCGATGTCGTGGGACGTAACGAGCTGCTGCGGGTGTTGCCCGGCAACGGCGATGACACACACGCCGTGGACACCGCCGTACTCCGGCTCCGAACCGCCCTGGGCGACCGGAACATCGTCGCGACGGTGGTCAAGCGCGGGTATCGGCTGGCTCTCGATACCGGCCCGGACGCCGCATGAGCCTGATCTTGACCGCGCACGGCACCCGCCGCGCGTCGGGCGTCGCAATGGTGGGCGACCTCGCCGCCCGGGTGGGTGAGCTGCTCGACCGCACCGTCCATGTCGCGTTCGTCGACGTACTCGGACCCACCCCGAGCGAGGTACTTTCCGGCCTGTCCGCGAGTGGCGATGACGGGCCCGCAATTGTGGTGCCGGCGTTCCTGTCTCGTGGCTATCACGTCCGCGCGGATTTGCCCGCACACATCGAGGCCAGTGGGCATCCTGACGTCACCGTCACGCGGGCGCTCGGACCCGGCCCGGAGGTCACCCGGATCCTGGGTCAGAATCTTCTCACATCCGGTTGGCAGGCAGGCGATTCGGTGATTATGGCGGCCGCCGGCACCTCGGATCCGTATGCCCGCAACGATTTACACAGTGCCGCGGCAGCTTTGTCCGCACTGACCGGATCTCGGGTAGATCTCGGTTTCGCCTCGACCGGTTCGCCGACGGTGGCTCAGGCGGTGGCTGACGCCCGGCGCCGGCGTGCGCGCCGCGTGGTCATCGCGTCCTATTTGCTGGCCGACGGGCTGTTTCAGGAACGCCTGCGCGACTCCGGGGCGGACCTGGTGACGCCGCCACTGGGCACCGACCCGGGCATGGCACGCTTGGTGGCGAACCGCTTCCGCAGCGCCGCCATATTGGCGGTCACCGGGCGTCACTGACGTACGGCGTGACCAAGGACACTTGATGTTTGCGGGCATCCGGGGTAATCCTGGCAACATGGCCCGTAACGAAGAGCCCTCGCGCGGACTCCTCGACGATGTGGCAAAAATGCTGCGTTTGCCTTTCAGCACACCAGAGTTCATCGACCGCATCTTCACCGGCAGTGTCAATCAGGTAGGCCGCCGCACGCTGTACATGTTGATCACCACGTGGGATGCCGCCGGTGGTGGACCTTTTGCCGCAAGCGCGATCGCTTCGACCGGCCTGTCCAAGACCGCCGAAATCGTGCAGTCGATGTTCATCGGTCCGGTGTTCAACCCGCTGCTCAAGATGCTGGGCGCCGACAAGATCGCTGTTCGGGCCTCGCTGTGCGCTTCTCAGCTCGTTGGGCTGGGCATCATGCGTTACGGGGTCCGTTCCGAACCGCTGCACTCGATGACGGTGGAACAGCTGGTGGACGCGATCGGTCCGACGATGCAGCGCTACCTCGTCGGCAAGATCGATTAGGCAGCCAGCCGTTCTAGGTCGTACCGACCGACCTGAACCCGGCCGTCGGCGGTCAGGCGCACCGGGTACACCGGCACCGAGACCTTCGGGTCGTCCAGGCAGGATCCGTCATCGAGGGCGAAGGCCTGCTTGAGGATCGGTGACTGCACCGTGGCCCGGCCGGCCCGGTCGCCGACGATGCCGCGCGACAACACCGCGGCCCCAGAGAACGGATCGATGTTGCCCACCGCGTGCACCGAGCCGTCGTCGAGCCGGAACAGCGCCGCCTGCGAGCCGTCGTCCAGCAGGACGCCGACGCCACGGCCCGGGATCAGGTGGTCGTAATCGCAAGCGGTGGTCCAGACCTGAATGTCGTTGAGAAGTGTCATGGTTCCTCCTTGGTTAGGATCGGACGCGCGGAATGCCGATGGGCACAGGAACTTTGCGTCCGGCACGTTCGGTGAAGGTGACGGTGGGGTCGGCGGTGTCGGGAGCGTTGACGAAGGAGACGAACCGGGACAGCTTCTCCGGGTCCTCGAGCACGCCCTTCCATTCGCACTTGTAGTTGTCGACGTGGCGCTCCATGGCCGCCTCGAATTCCTCGGCCAGCCCTAGTGAGTCGTCGCAGACGACCTCGCGCACGTGCTCCAGGCCCAGCGACTCCACCCACGGCGCGGTGCGCTGCAGCCGGTCCGCGGTGCGGATGTAATACATGAGGAAACGGTCGATGTAGCGGACCAGCGTTCCGGTGTCCAGGTCGCCGGCCAGCAATTGCGCGTGCTTCGGCGTCATCCCGCCGTTGCCCCCGACGTAGAGGTTCCAGCCCTTCTCGGTGGCGATGATGCCGACGTCCTTGCCGCGCGCCTCGGCGCATTCGCGCGCACAGCCCGACACGCCCAACTTGATCTTGTGCGGCGCCCGCAGTCCGCGGTAGCGCAATTCCAGGTCAATGGCGAGTTGCACCGAGTCTTGCTGGCCGTACCGGCACCAGTCGCTGCCCACACAGCTCTTCACGGTGCGCAACGCCTTACCGTAGGCGTGGCCCGACTCCATCCCGGCGTCGACCAACCGCTTCCAGATCGCCGGCAGTTGATCCACCGTCGCGCCGAACATGTCGATCCGCTGGCCGCCGGTGATCTTGGTGTAGAGACCGAAATCCTGCGCGATCTGACCGATCAGGATCAGGTGCTCGGGCTTGATGTCACCACCAGGAACCCGCGGCACAACCGAATAGCTGCCGTTCTTCTGGATGTTGGCCAGGAAGTGGTCGTTGGAATCCTGCAGCGCGGCCTGCTCCCCGTCCAGGATGTGGTCGGATCCGGTGGACGCCAGGATCGAGGCGACGACCGGCTTGCAGATGTCGCAACCCTTCCCGCGGCCGAAGCGCTTAAGCAGCCCGGAGAAGGTGCGGATCTCGGTGGCGGAAATGATTTCGAACAGCTCGGCCCGCGACTGCGAGAAGTGCTCACACAGCGCCTTGGACTGTTCCACGCCCTCGGCTTCGAGCAACTGCTTGAGCAGCGGAACGCACGACCCGCACGAGGTCCCCGCCGAGGTGCACGCCTTCAGTGCCGGCACGTCACCGCAGCCGTCGGCGATGGCGCACTTCAAGTCGCCTTTGGTGACGTTGTTGCAGGAACAGATCTGCGCGGAATCCGGCAGCGCGCCGATTCCCAGGGCGCCGGCTCCATCACCGGCCGGGGCGATCAGCGCCAGCGGGTCGCCCGGTAGTTCGCTGCCGACCATCGGGCGCAGCACCCCGTACGACGTGGCGTCGCCCACCAGCACCCCGCCCAGCAGCGTCTTGGCGTCGTCGGACAGCACCAGCTTGGCGTAGGTGCAGTTGACCGCGTCGTTGATGACGACCTCAAGGCAGTTCTCGGTGGCGCCCATCGCATCGCCGAAGCTGGCCACGTCCACGCCGAGCAGCTTGAGCTTGGTCGAGAGGTCGGCTTCGGGGAATTCGGCTACTCCGTCGAGCAGCCGGTCGGCCACCACCTCGGCACTGGTGTAGCCGGGCCCGACCAGTCCGTAGCAACGGCCCTCGATCGCGGCTACCTCACCCACCGCAAAGATGTCGGGATCGCTGGTGCGACAGGACAAGTCGGTCATGACACCGCCGCGCGGCGCGACGTCCAGACCGGCCGCGCGTGCCAGCTCGTCGCGGGGGCGGATACCGGCCGCGAAGATCACCACCCCGGCGTCGATGATCTGCCCATCGGACAGGCTGACCCGGACTGCGTCTGAATCATCGACGGCAGCAATGGATTCGGTGCCCGTCCCGACGTGGATGGCGATGCCGAGGTCGCCGATCATCCTGGCCAGCAGCGCGCCGCCGGCCTCATCGACCTGCTGGGCCATCAGCCGCGGCATCATCTCGACGACGTGGGTCTGTAATCCAAATTGGCGCAACGCATTCGCCGCTTCCAGACCCAGCAGCCCGCCACCGATCACCACACCCGCGCCGTGGCCGTGCTCCACCGTGCGTTGCGCTCCGGCACGGATGGCATCGAGGTCATCGAGGGTCCGGTATACGTGGCACGACGGCAGGTCGTGACCGGGCACCGGCGGGACGAAGGCGTAGGAGCCGGTGGCCAGCACCAGCGCGTCGTAGGCGTGTCGGTCACCGTCGGCAGTGACCACCGTCTTTGTCTCGCGATCGATTTCGACGACGCGGGTGTCCAGTATCAGCTCGACCCGTTCGTCACCGGCGTAGTCATTACCCGGTAGCGCCAGCTTGGTGCGGTCCCAGCTCTCGGTGTAGGAGGTCAGACCGACGCGGTCATATGCTGCGTCGGCCTCTTCGGCCAGCACGGTGATCAACCAGCTGTTGCTGGTATCCCGGGCACGCAGCGCCTCGACGAACCGGTGACCGACCATGCCGTGACCGACCACGACGACGCGCCGGACATCCGGGCGCGCGCGAGTAGTAGTTCCGGCAGAAGACATGCCAAGAGACTACGAAGGCGATGTTGCCGAAAATGACGCGAAATGTGACGCGTGCATCACGCTGGCATCACACCTGTCAATTGTCTGTGTGACCCCGTTCGCTCCCGGCGAACGGCCAGGTGGAACTTTAGCGTAGGGCACTCAGGTTTTACTGGGTAGCCGACCGACACAGCGTCGGGTTCAGCAAACTCACAACGAAGAATAAGGAGTTATCCATGAGCAATCTCGCCTTGTGGTCGCGACCGGCGTGGGACACCGACCGATGGCTACGGGACTTTTTCGGTCCGGCTTCGGCGGACTGGTTCAAGCCGGTGAACATGGGTTTTACCCCCGCCGCTGAGATCGTGAAGGACGGCGAGGACGCCGTGGTCCGCCTCGAGCTGCCGGGCGTCGACGTCGAAAAGGACGTCAACGTCCAGGTCGAGGGCGGCCGCCTGGTCATCCATGGCGAACACCGCGACGAGCATTCAGAGGACCAGGACGGACGCACCCTGCGGGAGATCCGTTACGGCTCTTTCCGCCGGTCGTTCCAGCTGCCGGCTCACGTCACCAGTGAGGCCATCGCGGCGTCGTATGACGCGGGCGTGCTGACCGTACGGGTGGCCGGTGCCTACGCGGGCACGGAGCCCAAGCGCATCGCAATCACCAAGTAAGCGAGTCGAGCCGCCGGGCGTGGTGCCTACGGACGGACCACGCCCGGCGGCGTGGCCTTTCTGCAAGCCGCTTCAGCGCCAGCGGGCGAGCAGCTCGTTGGCCCTGGCAGACAGCGCGTATTGCAGGAACGGCCCGAAGCTGATGCGGGCCACGCCCAGTGGACCGAATGCGGCCGGGTCGTCCTGGTCCGGGGCCGCGATCGCGTTTACCGGCAGCGGGAGCTCAGATGCCAAGCGGCGCAACGTTTCTGGACCGTGTCGCCCCACCGGGTAGAGAACGTCGGCACCGGCGCCGGCGCACTCGGTGAGCCGCGCGACGGCCACGTCGACCAGGTCGTCGGCCCCACCGGTTTCCAGACCGCCCTGCCGCAGGAACACATCCGTGCGGGCGTTGATCACCACGTGCACGCCGGTGGCGTCGGCTGCCGAACGCAACGCTGCGACGAGTTCGGCGTGTTCACCGGATGACCGCAGCCGTCCGCCCTCAGAATGCACGGTGTCTTCGATGTTGAGGCCGACCGCGCCGACCCCTACCAGACCTTCGATCAGGCGTTCGGCCGCCAACCCGTAGCCCGACTCGAGGTCCACCGATATCGGCACGGAGCCCAAATCCGCTACGGCGGCGGTGATTTGAGCGACCCGAGTCAGGACGTCGTCGAACGACATGCCCTCGTTGTCAGGTTTGCCGATCGAATCGGCCAGCGGATGACTGCCAACGGTGAGGGCGACGAAGCCGGCCTGCACCGCCAGCCGGGCCGACCACGCGTCCCATACCGTCGGCAGCACCACCGGATTCCCCGGCTGGTGCAGATCCAGCAGCGCCCGGGCGCGTTCGGACTGGCCAGGTACTTCCGGCATGGCGCGCTGCTTTCTCCCCGTGCGGTATGCGAAGAAGCGGATATTATCGGTTGACGTACTGTGATCCGTAACACCTTCAGCCACAGGGAGCATGCATTGTCCACGACGACCGAACTCACCGAACTGCACGACCTCATGCGGGGCCTGCGGCGGTGCGTCACCTCGCTGAAAGCACGGTACGGCGACAACCCGGCCACCCGGCGCATCATCATCGACGCTGACCGGATACTCAGCGACATTCAGCTACTCGACACTGACGTGGCCGAATTGGACCTCGGCCGCGCCACGGTTCAGCAGTCCGGCGAGAAGATCGCCATCCCCGACACCCAGTACGACAGCGACTTCTGGCGCGATGTCGACGACGAGGGTGTCGGAGGTCACAGCCGGTACTGACGGCGACGCCCGCCTCAATAACAGGCGGTTCCCCTGTGTAACCTTCGGACTAACAGCCCGTTCGAAGAGGAACACATCTAGATGAGCGCACCAGCGGCGAGCCGTTCTGAGTCCGGCGTCTTTTCACCTACGCGCGCCCAAATCGCGCAGAAGACGCTCCGCCCGGAGAAGTGGTGGCTGCAGCCGCTGCGGATCAATCTGGGCTTTGCAGCATTCGTCATCTACGCGACGGCGCGCGCGTTTCAGCAGCAGTACTTCTACGTCCCGCAGTACCACTACCTGACGCCGTTCTACTCCCCCTGCGTCAGCACGGCCTGCGGCAAGGCCAGTGAGTTCTGGCCGCAGATCCTGCCGGACGTGTGGTGGCTGCCGTACGCGGCACTGACGCTGCCGTTCCTGCTGTTGTTCCGGCTGACCTGCTACTACTACCGCGGCGCCTACTACCGCACGGTCTGGCAGTCGCCGACGGCGTGCGCGGTAGCCGAGCCGCGGGTGCACTACACCGGTGAGACCAGATTCCCGCTGATCATCCAGAACTCGCACCGGTACTTCTTCTACATCGCCGGCATCATCTCGGTGATCAACACCTACGACGCGATCGTGGCGTTCCATTCCGAAACCGGGCCGGGCGGATTCGGTTTTGGCCTGGGCAATCTGATCCTGCTCGGCAACGTCATCATGCTGTGGATCTACACGCTGTCCTGCCACTCCTGCCGGCACGTCACCGGCGGCCGTCTCAAGCACTTCTCCAAACACCCTGTGCGGTATTGGATCTGGGAGCAGATCAGCAAGATCAATGTTCGGCACAAGCAGTTCGCCTGGATAACGCTGGGCACGCTGATGCTGACCGACTTCTACATTGCGCTGGTCGCCAGCGGCACCATCTCTGACTTGAGATTCATTGGCCACTGAGCCAATTCATCGATTCGGACAAAAAGCTGAGTGAGGTTTCATGGTTGAGGTCGAACGGCACGCCTACGACGTGGTCGTGATCGGTGCCGGCGGCGCCGGATTGCGTGCCGTCATCGAGGCGCGCGAACGCGGCCAGAAGGTGGCGGTGGTTTCCAAGTCGCTGTTCGGTAAGGCGCACACCGTGATGGCCGAGGGCGGCTGCGCGGCCTCCATGGGTAACGCCAACCCGAAAGACAACTGGCAGACCCACTTTGGCGACACCATGCGCGGCGGCAAGTTCCTCAACAACTGGCGGATGGCCGAACTGCACGCCAAGGAAGCACCCGACCGGGTGTGGGAGCTGGAGACCTACGGCGCGCTCTTCGACCGCACCAAGGACGGCCGGATCAGTCAGCGCAACTTCGGCGGCCACACCTACGCGCGACTCGCCCACGTCGGGGACCGCACCGGCCTGGAACTGATCCGCACCATGCAGCAGAAGATCGTCTCGCTGCAGCAGGAGGACTACGCCGAGTTCGGCGATTACGACGCACGCATCAGGGTATTCGCCGAGTGCACGATCACCGAGCTGATCAAGGATGGCGATGCGATTGCCGGTGCGTTCGGTTACTGGCGGGAGAGCGGCAAGTTCATCCTGTTCGAGGCCCCCGCGGTGGTGCTGGCCACCGGCGGGATCGGCAAGTCGTTCAAGGTGACGTCGAACTCCTGGGAGTACACCGGCGACGGCCACGCGCTGGCACTGCGGGCCGGCGCGACGCTGATCAACATGGAATTCGTCCAGTTCCACCCCACCGGCATGGTGTGGCCCCCCAGCGTCAAGGGGATCCTGGTCACCGAGGGTGTCCGCGGCGACGGCGGCGTCTTGAAGAACTCCGAGGACGAACGGTTCATGTTCGGCTACATCCCGGCCGTGTTCAAGGGCCAGTACGCCGAGGACGAGCAAGAGGCCGACGCATGGCTCAAGGACAACGACTCGGCCCGTCGCACCCCGGACCTGCTGCCCCGTGACGAGGTGGCCCGCGCCATCAACTCGGAGGTCAAAGCCGGCCGCGGCACGCCGCACGGCGGCGTCTACCTCGACATCGCGTCCCGGCTCTCGGCCGAGGAGATCAAGCGGCGGCTGCCGTCGATGTACCACCAGTTCAAGGAATTGGCCGGCGTAGACATCACCAAGGAGCCGATGGAAGTCGGACCCACCTGCCACTACGTGATGGGCGGGGTCGAGGTCGACGCCGACACCGGCGCGGCCAAGGTCCCCGGGCTGTTCGCCGCGGGCGAGTGCTCGGGCGGTATGCACGGCTCCAACCGGCTGGGCGGCAACTCGCTGTCCGACCTCCTGGTGTTCGGCCGGCGCGCCGGCCTGGGCGCCGCCGACTATGTCCGGGCGCTGACCAACCGTCCGGCCGTTTCGCAGGAGGCTGTCGACTACGCCGCCAAGCAGGCCCTCAAGGTGTTCGACCCGCCGGCCGGCGGCGCTGCCCCGGAGAACCCGTACGCCCTGCAGCTGGACCTGCAGCATGTGATGAACGACCTGGTGGGCATCATCCGCAAGGAAGACGAGATCACCAAGGCCCTGACGCTGCTGGACGAGCTCTGGAAGCGCTACCAGAACGTGCAGGTCGAGGGCGGCCGCGAGTACAACCCCGGCTGGAATCTGGCGATCGACCTGCGCAACATGCTGCTGGTCAGCGAGTGCGTGGCCCGGGCTGCGCTGGAGCGCACCGAAAGCCGGGGCGGCCACACCCGCGACGACCACCCCGGCATGGACTCCAGCTGGCGCAAGACGCTGCTGGTCTGCCGAGTCAACAACGCCGAGGTGGACGGCCCGCACATCGACATCAGCCGCGAGCCGCAAGTGCCGATGCGGCAAGACCTGCTTGAGCTCTTCAAAATCTCGGAGTTGGAGAAGTACTACACCGACGAAGAGCTCACCGAGCATCCGGAACGGAGAGCGTAATGGGTTACAACGCGAGCATGCGGGTCTGGCGCGGGGACGACACCGGTGGTGCGCTGGAGGAGTTCACCGTCGAGGTCAACGAGGGCGAGGTGGTGCTCGACGTCATCCACCGTCTGCAGCAGACCCAGACCCCCGACCTCGCCGTGCGCTGGAACTGCAAGGCGGGCAAGTGCGGATCCTGCTCGGCGGAGATCAACGGCAAGCCGCGGCTGATGTGCATGACCCGGATGTCGACGTTCGAGGAGAACGAGGTCGTCACGGTCACCCCGATCCGCACGTTCCCGGTGATCCGCGACCTGGTAACCGACGTGTCCTTCAACTACGAGAAGGCGCGCGAAATCCCGTCCTTCGCCCCGCCGAAGGAGCTGCAGCCGGGTGAGTACCGGATGGCGCAGGTCGACGTGCAGCGGTCTCAGGAGTTCCGCAAGTGCATCGAGTGCTTCCTTTGTCAGAACGTCTGCCACGTCATCCGTGACCACGAGGAGAACAAGCAGGCGTTCGCCGGGCCGCGTTACCTGATGCGGATCGCCGAGCTGGAGATGCACCCGCTGGACACTCTGGACCGGCGCAACCAGGCGCAGGAGGAGCACGGCCTGGGCTACTGCAACATCACCAAGTGCTGCACCGAGGTCTGCCCGGAAAACATCAAGATCACCGACAACGCGCTGATCCCGATGAAGGAGCGCGTCGCGGACCGCAAGTACGACCCGATCGTGTGGCTGGGTAACAAGCTGTTCCGGCGCTGATACCGCTCATTACCTGCTAACCCGAGGCACCGTTGGCACCGTTGGCGCCGTTGTCGCCGAATGCTCCCCACGCACCGGGTCGTCCGCCGTCCCCGGCCGGCTCCCCTTCGCTGTGTGTGTTTCGCGATGGGAACAGAAAAACTATCGATATAAGGCTATTTGATGCCGAGCGAGCGCAACTCGCTTCGGTGAAAGACAATCGGCGCGATGCCTGAGTCCACCGTCACCTGGTTGACCCGCAGCACGACGATGGTGTGGTCCCCGGCCGGGATCAACTGCTCGATCGCACTTTCCAGCCACAGGCCCGTGCCCTTGATGAAGACGGCACCCGATTCACTGGACACCGTTTCCAGGCCGGCGAACCTGTCGCCGGTCTTCGCGGCCAAGGTGCGCACGGCGACATCATGCGCCTCGCCCAGCACGCTGATACCGAGCATCGGCGCGGACTTGAGTTTCGGCCACGTCGTCGAGGTGTTCTGCACGCAGAACGACACGAGCGGGGGTTCCAGCGAGACCGGGACAAAGGTGCTGGCCGCCAGGCCTTCCCGGACCCCGTTGACGTGGGCCGCGATAGCCACCACCCCGGTCGGGAAGTGGCCGAACGCCTCGCGCAGCGACGTGGGTGTCAGATTGCTGTTCATCGGACTTCATGCGCCCCTTGAGCCGAGAATGGGATTCTCCTATTCGACCCTACCTGGCGAGTGTCCGTGTGCGGCAGCCACATCGGGGTGGGCGCGCAATCTGCTCTTCCAGGCGTTACGCCCGTAGACCGAATAGATCGGGTCGGCCGGGTCCTCGGACCTATGGGCGCGAGTCGCGAGTTCGTCGGGCAGCGACAGCATCGGTATCTCCGCGTCCAGGCGGGGGTTGAAGAAGTACGGCACCGAAATGCGCTCGGCCGCGGAGCTCAGATTGACCCGGTGTTCGGTCGCCCGCAGGTACCCGCCCGTCGCGAACTCGAGCAGCTCACCGATGTTGACGACGAACGCCCCGTCCAGGGCCGGCACGTCGATCCAGTCGTCGCCGCGCACCTGAAGACCCAGGCTGCCCGGCTCGGCCAGTAGCAGCGTGAGCACTCCGGAGTCCTTGTGCGCGCCAACCCCCTGAGTGTCTGCCGCTCGGGCCGGATATCGAACGATCTTGATCAGCGTCGCCGGTGCTTCGGCGAACGCCTCGTCGAACACCTCCGGTGGGCTGCCCAGCGAGGCCGCCCAGTGCCGCAGCAACCGGCGCGCCACCGCGGACAGCGCGGCGTCCCATTCCGCGACGATCCCCGGCAGGTCGGGCAGAGCCGCCGGCCACTGATTGGGGCCTTGCAGCCATAGGTAGTCCGGGCGGCCGGGCCCGCCGATGGGAGCACGCTCGGGACCGATGTCGATCTGTTCGCGCCAGTCCGTCTCGCCCCTGGTCAGCTCGCCTCCCAGCCGGGTGTAGCCACGGAAATGGGGGCTGCGCACCATCGCGATGGCGTCCTTTTCGGCCTGCGGCAGTGCGAACAGCCGGCGGGCCGCATCAAGCACCCGCGTGGTCAGCGCCTCAGGCACGCCGTGTCCGGTGAGATAGAAGAAACCCACCTCGTGCGCCGCCTCGCGCAGACGGGTTCGCAGCCGGGGCGGATCGGCCCTTAAGTCCACTACCGGAAGCGTCGTGACGGTCCCCACAATCCTCCTCCGAATACGACATCGCCGCAGGTGAGGTGCTGTATTGGGACTGCCGTAAGCGCCACCCCAACCAGTTGGTTAGTTAGCCAGTGAAATATTGCTCACACTCGCTTGCGTTGAAGTTACCGATCGGTATATTTTAACGGTGTTACTGGTGGGTAACTTAGCCCTAGTACCCAACCACAAGTGGCATTCTCAATGAGGAGGACCCTAAGTGAGCCACTACAAGAGCAACGTCCGTGACCAGGAATTCAACCTCTTCGAGGTACTGGGCGTTGACAAGGCATTAGGTCAAGGCGATTTCAGCGAACTGGACGTCGACACCGCCCGCGAGATGTTGGCCGAGATCAGCCGGTTGTCCGAGGGTCCCGTTGCCGCCTCGTTCGTCGACGGCGACCGCAACCCGCCGGTGTTCGATCCCGCCACGCACGAGGTGACACTGCCCGAGTCGTTCAAGAAGTCCGTCAACGCGGTCATCGAGGCCGGCTGGGACAAGGCCGGCCTGGACGAGGAACTCGGCGGCATGCCGATGCCGCGGGCGCTGATGTGGGCGCTGCACGAGCACCTGCTGGGCGCCAACCCGGCCGTGTGGATGTATGCCGGCGGTGCCGGTTTCGCCCAGATCCTGTACCACCTCGGCACCGAGGAGCAGAAGAAGTGGGCCGTGCTCGCCGCCGAACGCGGCTGGGGTTCGACCATGGTGCTGACCGAGCCGGACGCCGGTTCGGACGTCGGCGCCGGGCGCACCAAGGCCACCCAGCAGGAGGACGGCACCTGGCACATCGACGGTGTGAAGCGATTCATCACCTCGGGTGACTCCGGTGACCTGTTCGAGAACATCTTCCACCTGGTCCTGGCCCGCCCCGAGGGAGCCGGCCCGGGCACCAAGGGACTCTCGCTGTTCTTCGTCCCCAAGTTCCACTTCGACCCCGAGACCGGCGAGCTGGGCGAGCGCAACGGCGTCTTCGTCACCAACGTCGAGCACAAGATGGGTCTGAAGGTCTCGGCCACCTGTGAGCTGTCCCTGGGACAGCACGGCGTGCCCGCCAAGGGGTGGCTGGTCGGCGAGGTGCACGACGGCATCGCCCAGATGTTCGAGGTCATCGAGCAGGCCCGCATGATGGTCGGCACCAAGGCCATCGCCACGCTCTCGACCGGCTACCTCAACGCGCTGGAATACGCCAAGTCCCGCGTCCAGGGTGCCGACCTCACGCAGATGACCGACAAGACCGCGCCGCGGGTGACCATCACGCACCACCCCGACGTGCGCCGGTCGCTGATGACCCAGAAGGCGTACGCCGAGGGTCTGCGCGCCCTGTACCTGTTCACCGCGACCTTCCAGGACGCGGCGGTCGCGGAGACTGTCCACGGTGTGAACGCCGAGCTGGCTGCCAAGATCAACGACCTGATGCTGCCGATCGTCAAGGGTGTCGGCTCCGAGCAGGCCTACGCCAAGCTCACCGAAAGCCTGCAGACCTTCGGTGGGTCCGGCTTCCTGCAGGACTACCCGATCGAGCAGTACATCCGGGACGCCAAGATCGACTCGTTGTACGAAGGCACCACCGCCATCCAGGCGCAGGACTTCTTCTTCCGCAAGATCGTCCGCGACAAGGGTGTGGCGTTGGCCCACGTGTCGAACGAGATCCAGCAGTTCGTCGACAGCGAGTCGGGTAACGGCCGGCTGAAGAGCGAGCGGGCGCTGCTGAGCAAGGCGTTGACCGACGTCCAGGCGATGGCGGCGAGCCTGACCGGCTACCTGATGGCCGCTCAGGAAGACGTGACCAGCCTCTACAAGGTTGGCCTGGGCTCGGTACGGTTCCTGATGAGCGTCGGTGACCTGGTCATCGGCTGGTTGTTGCAGCGTCAGGCCGCCGTGGCCATCGAGGCGCTGGATGCCGGTGCTACCGGAGCCGAGCGGTCCTTCTACGAAGGCAAGATCGCGGTGGCGTCGTTCTTCGCGAAGAACTTCCTGCCGCTGCTGACCAGCACCCGCGAGGTGATCGAGACTCTGGACAACGACATCATGGAGCTCGACGAGGCTGCCTTCTAAAGATCAGCGCAAAAGTCCCCCGCTTCCTGTTGGAGGCGGGGGATTTTTCGCGTCGGGGCCTCGACACTGAAAATTTGTATACGACACGCCGTGGGACGTGTGCGAGGTTTCAGTCTCGATAATGACGCCCTCGATAACGAGGCTCGCGACACCCGCGACGCCCGCACGGCATACCCCTGACATGCAAAAGACCGCCGCTGGATCCCCTCACTCCAGCGGCGGCCTTTTTCGTACGCCCGTCTCCGCTGACCGGCGGTCGATCTAGGGATTGCCCCGCGTTGCCGTCGGGGTCGGGGGGTCAGACACCAACACGGGGCTATCCGGACTAGCGAGTACCCAGATGCTTCCTCGAATAACCACCCGATTGGAAATTCTCTGACGTCGTTTCCGGCCAGCCGGTCAGGCCTCGAGGATCGCGGCCACGCCTTGGCCGCCGGCGGCGCAGATCGAGATCAGCGCCCGCACCGTACCCGAGCCCTTGGCCTCGCGCTTCTTCTCGGCAAGCTGCTTGGCGGCCTGAGCGAGGATCCGGCCGCCGGTGGCGGCGAACGGATGCCCGGCTGCCAGCGACGATCCGTTGACGTTGAGCTTGGCCCGGTCGATGGCACCCAGGGCGGCATCCAAACCCAGCCGTTCCTTGCAGTATTCCTCGGACTCCCAGGCCTGCAGGTGGGCCAGCACCACGGAGGCGAACGCCTCGTGGATCTCGTAGAAGTCGAAGTCCTGCAGCGTCAAGCCGTTGCGGGACAGCAGCCGCGGAACGGCGTACGTCGGCGCCATCAGCAGCCCGTCGTTGCCGTTCACGTAGTCCACGGCGGCGGTTTCGGCATCGACGAAGTAAGCCAGCGGTGACAGCGAGTGCGCCGAGGCCCACTCTTCGGTGGACAGCAGGGCCACCGAGGCGCCGTCGGTGAGCGGCGTCGAGTTGCCCGCCGTCATGGTCGCGTCACCGTTCTTGACGCCGAACACCGGCTTGAGCTTGGCCAGCTTCTCCACGGTGGCGTCGGGACGCAGGTTGTCGTCGCGGTAGAGCCCGAGGAACGGGGTGACGAGGTCGTCGAAGAAGCCTCGGTCGTACGCGGCGGCCATGTTGCGGTGGCTCGCCACGGCCAACTCGTCCTGGTCGACCCGCTTGATTCCGAGTTCCTTGGCGGTGATCGCGGCGTGCTCACCCATGGACAGGCCGGTCCGGGGCTCGGAATTGGCGGGCAGGTCGAGTCCGAGGTTGGCGGGCAGGGCACCCAGCAGCTTCGCCCGCTCCAGGTTCGACTTGGACCGGCGCACCTTCAACAGCGTGCGGCGCAGGTCTTCACCGAGCCCGATCGGCGCATCGGACGTGGTGTCAACGCCACCGGCGGCGGCCACCTCGTAGCGGCCGGCTGCGATGCCGTCGGCCGCGGCGATGGCCGCCTGCAACCCGGTACCGCAGGCCTGCTGCAGGTCGAATGCCGGCGTGTAGGACGAGAGTTCGGACCCCAGGACGCATTCCCGGATCAGGTTGAAGTCGCGGCTGTGCTTGAGCACGGCACCGCCGACCACGGCGTCCAGCCGTTCACCGGCCAACCCGAACCTCTCGACCAGGCCTTTAAGCGCAGCGGTGAACATATCCTGGTTGGACGCGTCGGCATAGGCACGATCCGACCGGCCGAACGGGATCCGGTTGCCACCCAGCACGGCAACCCGCCGCCGGCCCGGGGAACTCTTCTGAGAAGCTTTGGTCTTCGGCTCAGAGCTTGCAGGGGCCACGTTTTGTCTCCGCTAGTCAGTTGTGAGGGTCATTTTGGGGTACCCGCGTTGACGGCAATACTACCCACTGTTCTTACTCTGAAGTAAGTTCGTCCCCGGATACGGTGCCTATACCCGGCCCGCTCGACATGGAAGGCAGGATCAGTGGCCCCCAAGCGCTCGTCCGATCTGTTCACGCAGGTTGTCAACTCCGCTCCAGGCTCGTTCCTGGCGAAGCAGCTCGGCATCCCCCAGCCCGAGCCGCTGCGCCGCTACAGCCCCGATGAGCCGCCGCTTCCCGGATCGCTGCTGATCGGCGGTGAGGGCCGGGTCGTCGAGCCGCTGCGGGCGGCGCTGGACGCCGACTACGAGCTGGTCGGCAACAACCTGGGCGGCCGCTGGGCGGACTCGTTCGGCGGCCTGGTGTTCGACGCCACCGGGATCACCGCTCCGGACGGCCTGAAGGCCTTGCACGACTTCTTCACCCCGCTGCTGCGCAACCTCAAGCACAACGCTCGCGTGCTGGTGATCGGAACCACTCCGGAGGCCGCCGGCAACACCGACGAACGGATCGCCCAGCGCGCCCTGGAGGGCTTTACCCGGTCACTGGCCAAGGAAGTCCGCAACGGGACCACGGTCAACCTGGTGTACCTGGCTCCAGACGCCAAGCCGGCTGCGACGGGCCTGGAATCGACCGCGCGGTTCATCCTGTCGGGTAAGTCGGCCTACGTCGACGGTCAGGTTTTCTACGTAGGGGCCGAGGACGCGGCACCGCCGGCCGACTGGGACCGCCCGTTGGAGGGAAAGGTGGCGATTGTCACCGGTGCGGCGCGAGGCATCGGCCGGACCATCGCCGAAGTGTTCGCCCGCGACGGCGCTCGCGTGGTGGCGATCGACGTGGAGTCCGCCGGGGACGCTCTGGCCGAGACGGCCAGCAGCGTCGGCGGCACCCCGCTGTGGCTGGACGTCACCGCCGAGGACGCCGTGGACAAGATCACCCAGCACCTGCGCGACCACCACGGCGGCCATGCTGACGTACTGGTGAACAACGCCGGCATCACCCGCGACAAGCTGTTGGCCAACATGGACGACGATCGTTGGAACGCCGTTCAGGCCGTGAACTTGCTTGCCCCGCAACGGCTTACCGAGGGCTTGGTAGAGAACGGCACCATCGGTCAAGGCGGCCGGGTGATCGGGCTGTCCTCGATGGCCGGCATCGCGGGCAACCGCGGCCAGACGAACTACGCCACCACCAAGGCCGGCATGATCGGGCTCACCCAGGCGCTGGCTCCGGCGCTGGCCGAGAAAGGCATCACGATCAACGCGGTCGCCCCGGGGTTCATCGAGACTGAGATGACCGCTGCGATCCCGCTGGCCACGCGTGAGGTGGCCCGGCGGCTCAACTCGTTGTACCAGGGCGGCCAGCCCGTCGATGTCGCCGAAACCATTGCCTACTTCGCCAATCCGGCGTCGAACGCCGTAACCGGCAACACCGTGCGGGTCTGCGGCCAGGCCATGCTGGGTGCCTAGTCATCGAGTGAGAGGGAAGCAGTGAACCAACCAAGCGGCCTGAAAAATCTGCTGCGCGCGGCTGCCGGCGCGCTGCCCGTGGTCCCGCGCGGCGACCAGCTGCCCAAGCGCACGGTGACCGTCGACGAACTGACCATTGACCAATCCAACGTGGCCGCGTACGCGGCGGTCACCGGGCTGCGCTTCGGCAACAACGTCCCGCTGACCTACCCGTTCGCGCTGACCTTCCCCTCGGTGATGTCGTTGGTGACGTCCTTCGACTTCCCCTTCGCCGCAATGGGTTCCATTCATATGGAGAACCACATCACCCAGCACCGGCCGATCGGTGTCACCGACACGGTGAACGTCGAGGTGCATGCCGAGAACCTGCGCGAGCACCGCAAGGGCCTACTGGCCGATATCGTCACCGACGTCAACGTCGGCAACGACCTAGCCTGGCACCAGGTGACCACCTTCTTGCACCAGCAGCGCACCAGCCTGTCCGACGAACCCAAACCGCCGCCGCAAAAGCAGCCCAAGCTGCCGCCGCCCAGCACGATCCTGCGCATCAGTCCGAGCCGAATCCGCCGCTACGCCAGCGTCGGCGGTGACCACAACCCGATTCACACCAACCCGATCGCCGCCAAGCTGTTCGGCTTCCCGACCGTCATCGCGCATGGAATGTTCAGTGCCGCAGCGGTATTGGCCAACATCGAGGGCCGGTTGCCCGAAGCGGTGCGGTACTCGGTGCGGTTCGGCAAGCCGGTGGTGCTGCCCGCTACCGCGGGTTTGTACGTCGACGAGGTCGGCGACGGCTTCGATCTCGCCCTACGCCACATCTCCAAGGGATATCCGCACCTGACCGGGACGGTACGGGCGCTCTAGCGCCGTCACTTCTTGTTGGTGCGCGGAATCACGTCCGTCTGCGCGCTGGTCTGGGCAGACTTTGCGCGTTTGGCCGCCCGCTTTTCTCTCAAAGACTTGTCGGATTTTTTGGACATCGTCTGACGGGGAGACTTATCGGACATCACAGCCCCTTGGGTTGGGGGCCTTTTCGGTCCCAGTTCGATCGAGCGTACACCCTTCAACGCCGTTGCGGCCGGGAAGCGGCAACGGACGGCGGCGGCAAACACCGAAAATCGTTTGGCGGAGCTTCTTTTCAGTCGCTGTTGGAATGTGGAAAGGTTTCGCGGATTTTGTCGACGCAAGCGGGCGCCACCGGCTCCGCGCGATTTCCGGCTAGGGTGGGAGATGGCGCCGAACGGCGCGGGTGTGGCTATTCACCAGATGACTGATGGTCAGGGCCAAAGCTTTCAGCAAATCAACCAGAAAGACTGAGGCGTGTAGATGGTCGAACGTCTAACGGGGATTGATGCCTTGGCGCTGGGCATGGGGAGTTCGACCATGCCGACGCATGTTGTTTCGGTGGCGATCCTTGAGGCGTCTGACAACCTGAGTCATCGTCGGCTTCAAGAGCTTGTCGCATCGTCGTTGCCGCGGATGGGACGTTTCCGCAGTCGGGTGGTGAACAAGCCGTGGAACTGTGGACAGCCAGTATGGGCAGAAGATGAGGATTTCGACCCCGGCCCACACCTACACCGCGCATCGGTTGAGTCCGGAAGTGGCCGAAGGGGTTTAACCGATCTCGTCGCGGAGCTCACCGGCCGGCCACTGGACCGTCGCAGACCACTGTGGGAGGCCTGGACAATCGACAACCTCGACCACGGCAGATGGGCACTGGCACTGAAGATGTCGCCCGCGATCATCGGTGGTGTGGCCGGAGTGAGCACGGTTTGGCGGCGGTTGTTGGATGTCAGCGCACACGAGGGTCGATCTGATGTCGGGCGTGAACCTGGCCCGGGCTCGCGACCCTCCACCCGCGCGCTTGTTGTCGACACGGTGCAAGAGCTCATCGGAAACCAGATCACCGGCACTTTGCTGTTCGCTGGCGCCGTCCCGGCGGTGTTGCGGGCCGGAATTCGCTTGATCCGTGGCACGGTTCGGCCAGAGCAGCTGCTCCCGCGTACGCCATCGTCGATGCGTGGGCCGGTGCCGCGAACCATATTCAACAAGGCCTTGAGCGGCCGCCGCACCACGGCCTTCGCCGCCATTCCGCTCCCCCACATCGCTATCGTCACGCGCGCATTTGGCGGCAGCGTCGAGAACGTCGTACTTGCGGCTTGCACGCTCTCCTTGCGGTCCTGGCTGATCCGATACAGTGAGCTGCCCCGACACCCGCTTTCGCTGCAGATATCGCTACCGTCGGCGGATGCCGATTCCGCAAGCTTGACCGCCGGTTACAGGTCCGGATGCCTGCGATTCCCAGTGCAACTCGACGATCCCGTACTGGTCCTGACGGACCTGCACACCGCAACCGAGCAGCTGAAGCTTGCGGGTGGTGACCATGCCGACGGGATAGCTCGCGTCACCGACCTCGCCACCGTCGCTTGCTTGCTGCCACCGAATCTGGTTCATGCCGGTAAAAGAATTTATGCAGGACTCGGTCTTACCCAGCGGGGTGAGCGGACTTCGCACGGAGTCGTCGCAGCTCTTCCCGGACTGCCCGCGCCGCCGCACTACTGCGGGGGAGTGAAGGTGTTGGGTATCCATACTGTTGCGCCTCTTTCGGAGAGTGCCGGGTTGAACATCACGCTGTGCAGCCGTGGCGATTGCGTGGACATCAGCGTGTCCGTGTGCCCAGACACCATTACATCCGTCGAGGAAATCGCAAGCGGCATTGTGGAATCGATTGGCATTCTGGTCGCGGCTGCCGACCACTCGCCACGTGGAATGTCTCCGTCGGTTGTCACTGAAATGTCATCACACGCGAAGGCGCGTCGTTGATTTGCTTGTTCAGATCTCAGCTGAGCCGTGTCCTGGATTCGGGCGACGACGGGCCAACGCCACAGTCCTAAGCCCGTGGGCGCCTACTGCGGTGACCGTGAACACCATCAGCAGCCATATCGGCGGCCGGGCCAGCTCCCACACGAACAGCGCCGCCCAAATGGGCGAACCCTGCGTGACGGCCAGCACGCCGGCGGCACCCGCCAGCGAAACCGTGGGCAGATGCAGGTGCGTACCGGTGGCCGCGTTGATCGCCAGCACCAGCAGCGAGCCGGCCGCCGCGCCGGTGGCCAACGACGGGGTGAGTAGTCCGCCCGCGCCTCCCGCGCGCAGAAACAGCGCGGTCAGAAGCGGTTTGAGCACCAGGATGGCCGCGGCAGCCGACAGCGTCATGCCGCTGGCGAGGCTGACGGTCAGAATGCTCTTCCCGTTGCCGGGCAGTTCGGGCCACCAGCGCGCACAGAACCCGGTGGCCAGTGCCGCGGCCGCCAGCCCCGGAATCAGCAGCCAGCTACGGATTTGGTGTCGGGGCTGAGCCGCCTTGATGATGCGGTTGAAAGCAATGCCCACCGCGCAGGCCACCGGTGCCAGGATCAACCCGTGCGCGGTCAATAGGTACGTCGATTCCAGGCTGGGCCAGGCCAGTTCGGGCCGGTCGTGGGTGACCGCCGAACCGACGGCAACCGCCAGGCTGGACGTGATCAACGCCGCCCCGACCGCGCGTGGCTGCCAGGTGTTCAGCAGAATCCGCAGCGTGAACAGGGCACCGGCCAGCGGGACCGCGTAGACGGCGCCCAGCCCCGCGCCGGCCGCGCAAGCGAGCAGGATCTCCCGTTCGGCCGCAGACAGCCGCCGGAGCCATCCGGTGCTGAAATCGCCTAGCACAGCCGCGAATTGGCGGGGTGCGCCTTCTCGTCCCAGTGATGCGCCGGAGCCGACCAACACGATCTGTAACAGGGCGTCGATGCTCCACGCCAGTCGCGGTATGCGCTCGTGTCGGGCAATTGTCCCGGCCAACGGCGGCACCTCGTTCCGCCGTCGCAGCAGCCACCAGCCCAGCCCGGCCAGCGCGGCGCCCACGGCCGGCGCCAACACCCGCCGCAGCGAACTGGCGCCGGTGACCCCGGCCAGCAGTGAACCGAAAGTGTAGTGGTACGTGAGGTGTTCGACGAACCGCAGCACCACCGTGGTGCACAAGCCCGCCAAGCCGGCCAGCAGACCAACGATGACAACGGCGCAGAAGAAGTCGAGGTTGGAGTTGCGCCGCACGCCTGCCGACCTTACGGCGTCGGGGCGGCCCACCGCTATCGTCCGGGCACTCCCCGCAGACCCACCCAGAACAGGTCGATCATCATCTCGGCCGCAGCGTCCACCCCGATGTCACCGGCCGACAGCCGGGTGGCCACCGCCTCACCTGCGCCCACCAAAGCCACTGCCATGATTTCGATTTCGGCGTCCGACCTAGGGCTGCGGGTACCGGCCCGCACCAGACCCGACACCAGATCGATGATCTGCTCGCGGCCTTCGCGAACCGTGTGGGCGAATGTCTGCGAGCTGGTGGCCTGCGTGTACATCACGATCCACGATGCCCGGTTCTCATCGATGTAACGCAGGAACGCACCAATGGTGTTGCGCAGCATGTCTTTCGGGCTCTGGCTGAAGTCGATGTCGGCGCGTACCCCGTCGATGAACCGGTTCATCTCCCGGTTCAGGCAGGCGCCGAACAGATCTTCTTTCGAGCCGTAATAGAGGTACAGCATTGGCTTGGAGATCTGCGCCTGGGCGGCAATGGCGTCCATCGAGGTCTCGTGATAACCGTTGACCGAGAACATCTGTACGGCGGCGTCGAGCATTTGCTGCTCCCGGACAGCACGTGGCAGCCGCTTGGTACCACCTGCCATCGCGTGCGCCTCCCTTAGCCCGTCTATCTGACTTTAAGGTAGGGAAGGGGCTAGCGGCCACAGGTCGCGTTGACACGCTTCATCGCCGCGACCCGCACCAGCGACTCGTCGACCCGTTGCACCGGCAATTCGCCGGCGTTCACCGCCTGCTCGAGCCGGTCCAGCACGGCCGGCACTTCCTTGGTGGTGATCCACAAGGCGATGTCGGTGCCCGCCTGCAGGGTTTTGAGCACGGCGTCGGTGACGCCGAATCGGTCGGAGATCGCGGCCATGCTGGACAAGTCGTCGCTGAACACCGCGCCGTCGAACGCCGGCCCGCCGTAACCGGTTCCTTCGCGCAGGAGCTTGACTGCCGCCGGGCTCAGACTGGCGGGATCGGTGCCGGTCAACCCGGGCACCTGCATGTGACCGATCATCACCGCCACCGGTGCCGTCTGCAGCAGGGTGCGGTAGGGCACCAGATCGTTGCCGACAAGCTCGGACAGCGGCGGCGTGGTGACGCCACCGGTGTGGGAGTCGCCCGATCCGTGGCCGTGGCCGGGGAAATGCTTGAGCACCGGCAACACGCCGGCATCGCGCAGGCCCTGCGCATAGGCGCCGGCCCACGCCGTCACCTTGACGGGATCGGGGCCGAACGAGCGGTCACCGATCACCGTGTCGTCGGGAGCGTCGGTGACATCGACGACGGGCGCGAAGTCGACGGTAATGCCCAGGTCTTTCATCTTGCGTCCACGCTCGGCCACCAGGTCGTGGACCTGGGTCGGCGTCATCGTCTGACCCATCTCCTTGGCAGTTGGTCCCCGCCCGCCCAGCAGGGTTCGCAGCCGGGATACCCGGCCACCTTCCTCGTCGACGCCCACCGCGAGCGGCAGCGGCGTGGCCGCGTGCGCGATGTCGCTGAGCGGACCGGGCAGCATGGTCAGGTCGGTGTCGCTGTCGATGATGATGCCGCCGACGTGGAAGTCGGTGACGACGGCCCTGGCGTCGTCTGCGTTCTTCACCCCGACCATCAGCAGCTGGGCCAGCTTGTCGCGCAGGTTCGGGATCGCCGCCGGTACCGCGGGCGGATCGGCGCACACGCGGGGGCCGGTCGCGGCGGCCGGGGTGGAGGTGGGTGCCGAAGAGCTGGGCGTGGTGGTCGTAGACGGGCCCGGTTTGGTGCCGCCGTGGCAGCCCGCCACCAGCGCCGATGCAGCGGCAAGGACGGCCAGTGTGCGCGCTAGAGCCATCCGGACATGCTGTCACGGGACGTTTCAGCGCGGGGTCGGGGGGGCAACTCCCCTGCCGTGCCCCGGTTTACGTGGACGGCCGTCGCGGCCAGCATTGTTGCCGGCCTGTCGCTGGGCGCCGTGGCGACCGTCGGCGCAACGCTGTTGGCGCAGGGCGGCCCGCCGGCGGTGCGCAAAGCTCCGGCCCCGGTGGTGTCCACCGTGGTGCAGTACGGCGACCGGCTGGGCGCCGACCCTCGGTTGCTGAAGCCGTGACGGCAAGCCGGGTGCCGTCGTTCTGCTAGGTTGGCTGACCCCCGCCCGACCAATCACCTACTCAAGCTGGGTGCCGTCGTTCTGCTAGGTTGGCTGACCCCCGCCCGACCAATCACCTACTCAAGCTGGGTGCCGCCGTTCTGCTAGGTTGGCTGACTATGAACCGGATCGTCGCGCCCGCCGCCGCGAGTGTCGTCGTCGGCCTGTTGCTCGGCGCGGCCGCGATCTTCGGGATCACCCTGATGGTTCAACAGGACACCAAGCCGGCGCTGCCCGGTGGCGATCCGGGATCGTCGGTGCTCAACCGGGTCGAGTACGGCAACCGTAGCTAGCCAGACGCCGGTCCGCACCGCCGGACCCGCAAGACCCGCCGTGCATTCGTTGGTGACACCGCTCAAGCGCCGCTGGTTGATGCTGGTCGGCGCCGTCTCGCTGGTCCTGGCGTTCGCCCAAGCGCCCGGGCAGGTCTCGCCGGACACCAAACTCGACCTGACCGCGAACCCGCTGCGTCTCCTGGCCCGGGCTACCAACTTGTGGAACAGCGAGCTGCCGTTCGGCCAGTCACAAAATCAGGCCTACGGCTACCTGTTCCCGCACGGCACGTTCTTCCTGGCCGGGCACCTGCTCGGGGTGCCCGGTTGGATCACCCAGCGGCTGTGGTGGGCGGTGCTGCTCACGGTCGGTTTCTGGGGGCTACTCCGGGTCGCCGAGGCATTGGGCATCGGCAGCCCGACGTCCCGGGTGCTCGGAGCGGTGGCATTTGCGTTGTCGCCGCGGGTGCTGACCACGCTGGGATCCATCTCTTCGGAAACGCTGCCGATGATGCTGGCGCCGTGGGTGCTGTTGCCGACGATCCTTGCGTTGCGCGGCACGTCCGACCGGTCGGTGCGGGTGCTGGCCGGCCAGGCCGGGCTGGCGGTGGCGCTGATGGGCGCGGTCAACGCGATTGCGACGCTGGCCGGTTGCCTGCCCGCCGCTATCTGGCTGGCCTGTCACCGACCCAATCGACGGTGGTTGCGTTACGCCGGGTGGCTGCTGGTGGCCACGGTTGTGGCAGTGCTGTGGTGGGTGGTGGCGCTGAGCCAGTTGCGCGACGTCAGTCCGCCGTTCCTGGACTTCATCGAATCCTCCGGGGTAACGACGCAGTGGTCTTCGCTGGTGGAAATGCTGCGGGGCACCGACAGTTGGACGCCGTTCGTCGCGCCCAACGCGACCGCGGGTGCGCCGCTGGTCACCGGGACGGTCGCGATCCTGGGCACCTGCCTGGTGGCAGCGACGGGCCTGGCCGGGCTGGCCAGTGCCGCAATGCCGGCGCGCGGCCGGCTGATAACCATGCTGCTGGTCGGGGTGACGCTCCTGGCCGTGGGCTACAGCGGCGGGCTGGGCTCACCGGTGGCCCACCAGGTGCAAGCGTTCCTGGACGCGGGCGGCACTCCGCTGCGCAACGTGCACAAGCTGGGACCGGTGATCCGGATTCCGCTGGTGCTCGGCTTCGCGCAGGTGCTGGGGCGGATCCCGTTACCGGGCAGCGCGCCGAAAACGGTGTGGCGGAACGCCTTTACCCATCCCGAGCGGGACCGGCGGATCGCGGTGGGGATCGTCGCGCTCACCGCGCTGATGGTGAGCACGTCGTTGGCGTGGACCGCGCGGTTGACCCCGCCCGGCACATTCGGCGCGATTCCGGATTACTGGCACGAGGCGGCCGACTGGCTGAACGCGCACCAGCACGGGCGGGTGCTGGTGGTGCCGGGCGCGCCGTTCGCGACCCAGGTGTGGGGCACCAGCCACGACGAACCACTACAGGTGTTAGGCAGCAGCCCGTGGGGGGTGCGTGACTCCATCCCGCTGACGCCGCCGCAGACCATCCGCGCCCTGGACTCGGTGCAAAGGCTGTTCGCGGCCGGCCGCCCGTCTGGCGGTCTCGCCGATACCCTTGCTCGGCAAGGGATTTCGTATCTGGTGGTGCGCAACGACCTGGACCCCGAGTCGTCGCGGTCGGCGCGGCCGATCCTGGTGCACCGCACCGTCGCCGGCTCACCCGGACTGGTGAAGGTCGCCGAGTTCGGCGCGCCGGTGGGTCCGGGTTCGCTGGAGGGCTTCGTCAACGACAGTGGCCTGCGACCTCGGTATCCGGCGGTGGAGATCTATCGCGTCGGCCAGGCCGACAACCTCGGAGCGCCCTACTTCGTCGACTCCGACCGCCTGCCCCGGGTCGACGGCGGCCCCGAGGTGCTGCTGCGCCTCGACGAACGACGCCGGTTGCTGAACCAACCGGCGCTGGGTCCGGCACTGATGACCCAGGACGCGTTGGCCGCCGGACTGCCGGCACCGCTGGTGACCGTCACCGACACGCCGCTGGCCCGGGAAACCGACTACGGGCGCGTCGACAACCATTCGTCGGCGATCCGCGCGCCTGGCGACGCCCGGCACACCTACAACCGGGTGGCCGACTACCCCGTTCCCGGCGCTGACCTGGTGTACGGCGGCTGGACCGGCGGCCGCGTCACGGTCTCGAGCTCGTCGGCGGACTCAACCGCGCTGCCCGATGTCGCTCCGGCCACCTCGCCCGCTGCCGCGATCGACGGCGACCCGGCTACCGCGTGGGTGTCCAATGCGCTGCAAGCCGCTGTAGGGCAGTGGCTCCAAGTGGACTTCGACCATCCGGTGACCAACGCCGTGCTCACCCTGACGCCCAGCGCGACCGCCGTCGGCGCCCAGATCAGGCGCATCCTGATCGAGACCGTCAACGGCAGCACCACGCTGCGGTTCGACGAGGACGGCAAGCCCCTCAGCGCCGCCCTACCCTACGGCGAATCACCGTGGGTACGGATCACCGCGGCCGGTACCGACGACGGTTCGGCCGGTGTGCAATTCGGCATCACCGACCTGTCCGTCACCCAGTACGACGCGTCCGGTTTCGCCCATCCCGTGCAGCTGCGGCACACCGTGTCGGTGCCGGGCCCCCCGCCGGGCACCGCGGTCGCGCGCTGGGACTTAGGGGCCGACCTGTTGGGCCGGCCGGGCTGCGCGCAAGGGCCGAACAACGTGCGTTGTGCGGCTTCGATGGCGCTGACGCCGGAGGAGCCGGTCAACCTCAGCCGCACCCTGACCGTGCCGACGCCGGTGTCGGTCATCCCCGCGGTATGGGTGCGCTCGCGACAGGGCCCCAAGCTGGCGGACCTGGTCGCCGAGCCGGGTACGACACGGGCTCGCGGCGATGCGGACCTGGTCGAGGTCCTCGGCTCGGCATTCGCGGCCACCGACGGTGACCCGGCCACCGCGTGGACGGCGCCGCAGCGGGTGGTGCAGCACAAAGATCCGCCGACGATCACGCTGAAGCTGCCCCGAGCGGCCGAAGTGGCCGGATTACGGCTGTCGCCCAGCCGTTCGTCGCTGCCCGCGCATCCGACGATGGTGGCGGTGGATTTGGGCGACGGCCCGCAGGTGCAGCCGGTACGGCCGGATTCCGAGGCACAGACACTGCCCCTGCATCCGCGTGTGACCGACACCGTCACGGTCAGCCTGCTCGACTGGCAGGACATCATCGACCGCAATGCGCTGGGCTTCGACCAGCTCAAGCCACCCGGGCTGGCGGAGATCGTGGCTTTGGCCGCCGACGGCAACCCGATCGCGGCGGCCGACGCCGCACGCAATCGCAGTCGGGAGGTAACCGTCGACTGCGACCGCGGTCCGGTGATCGCGGTGGCGGGTCGGTTCGTGCACACCGCGATCCGCACGACGGCGGGCGCGCTGCTGGACGGCTCGCCGATTGCGGCGACGCCGTGCGAAGGCGAGCCGATCGCGCTGCCGGCGGGACAGCAGGAGTTGCTGATCAGCCCCGGTGACGCGTTCGTCGTGGACGGCGCCCAACTGTCCGCGGCGCCGGAATTGCCAAGTGCCGGAATTGCTTCGGTGAATATCGGGGTGTGGGGGCCGGACCGGCGCGAGGTCCGCGCGTCCTCATCGCCGATCCCGCGGCTGCTGGTGATACCGGAGAGCATCAACCCCGGCTGGGTGGCACGCGCCCGCGACGGCACCCGGCTGACGCCGGTAGCGGTGAACGGCTGGCAGCAGGGATTCGTGGTGCCGGCCGGGGATCCCGGCACCATCACGCTCACGTTTGCGTCCAACTCGGTGTACCGGGCCGGATTGGCCGTCGGACTGTGTCTGCTGCCGCTGCTGGCGGTCCTCGCGTTCTGGCGGCGTCGCCGGGTTGCGGACGACGAACCGGCTGCCGTTGCGTGGACGGCCGGTCCGTGGGTGACGGTGCCGCTGTTGGGTGCCGGTGCGCTGATTGCGGGCGCTCCCGGGTTGGTGGTGGTCGGGGCCGCGCTGGGGCTGAGGTACGCGCTGCGGGACCGTGAACGTTTGTTGGAGCGGTTGACCGTCGGTTTGAGCGCCGGCGGCCTGATCCTGGCTGGCGCCATGCTGTCGCGGCATCCGTGGCGCTCGGTGGACGGCTACGCAGGGCATTCGGCGAGTGTGCAACTGCTCGCGCTGATTTCGGTTGCCGCGGTGGGTGCCTCGGTAATCGCGTTCGGGGTGGCGGCACGGCCGGACGGCAGCGGGTAGTTGGTTGTTTTGTCCCGGGCTGGTTGACTGGCAACTGAGGAGTTGACCGCCATGGCATGGTTTTCGGCACCCGAATACTGGCTCGGCAGAATTGTGCTCGAGCGTGGCGTGGCGCTCATCTATCTGATCGCGTTCGTCGCGGCCGCGCGGCAGTTCCGGCCCCTGATCGGAGAACGCGGCATGCTGCCGGTGCCGGGTTTCTTAGCGAGGCGGTCATTCTGGCGGTCGCCGAGTATCTTTCACCTGCACTATTCGGACCGGATGTTCGCCGGCGTCAGTTGGTTCGGAGCGGCGCTGTCAGCGGCGGTGGCGGCCGGGGCGGCCGATGTGGCGCCGTTGTGGGTTGCCATGCTGATGTGGTTGTCGTTGTGGGTCCTTTACCTGTCGATCGTCAATGTTGGCCAGACGTGGTACGGGTTCGGCTGGGAATCCCTGCTTTTGGAGACGGGGTTCCTGATGGTCTTTCTCGGCAACGCGCGGGTGGCGCCACCGGTGCTGACGTTGTGGTTGGTGCGCTGGCTGCTTTTCCGGGTGGAGTTCGGCGCCGGCCTGATCAAGATGCGTGGCGACCGTTGCTGGCGGGACCTAACGTGTTTGAACTACCACCACGAAACCCAGCCGATGCCGGGCCCACTGAGCTGGTTCTTCCATCATCTGCCCACCCCGTTACACCGGATTGAAGTGGCGGGCAACCACTTCGCGCAACTGGTAGTGCCGTTCGGGCTGTTCGCTCCGCAACCGGTGGCCGGGATCGCCGCGGGCATCATCATCGTCACGCAACTGTGGCTGGTGCTGTCGGGGAACTTCGCCTGGCTCAACTGGCTGACAATTCTGTTGGCGTTCAGCGCCGTTGACCAGACACGGCTCGACGTCGATGCAGCGCGGGCGGCGTCACCGCCGCTGTGGTTCGTGGGTGTGGTGATCGCATTCGCGGCCGTGACGGTGGTGTTGAGTTTCTGGCCGGCGCGCAACATGTTGTCGCCGCGCCAGCGAATGAACGCGTCGTTCAACTCATTTCATTTGTGCAACACCTACGGCGCATTCGGCAGCATCTCGCGCACCCGCTGGGAGGTGGTGATCGAGGGCACCGCCGATGTCGAGCCCGCGGAGTGGAGGGAGTACGAATTCAAGGGCAAGCCCACCGGCTTGGGTCGCATACCGCGGCAGTGGGCGCCGTATCATCTGCGGCTCGATTGGCTGATGTGGTTCGCCGCGATCTCGCCCGGCTATGCGCTGGGCTGGATGACGCCGTTCCTGCACCGGTTGCTGCGCAATGACGCGGCGACGCTGAGGCTGTTGCGGCACAATCCTTTTCCCGATACTCCGCCGCATCGGGTGCGGGCGCAGCTCTATGAATACCGTTTCACCACCCCGGCCGAACTGCGACGCGACCACGCGTGGTGGCACCGCACCCTGATCGGCAGCTACCTGCCGCCACTGTCGCTGCCTAAGGGAGCAGGCTCGCAAACAGATTCGCGAGATTGATGCCCGAGACGAAGTCGCCGGAATTCGCGATCCCGGAGCTCAGTAATCCGGTGTTGAGAATGCCCACGGTGTAGGCGTCGTCGGTCCGTGGCCCGCCGAAGTTTTGGCACCCCCGTCAGGACCGCTCGATCCTGCCACGCGCCGATACCCACCCGACGCCGAATAGCTAGTCTGCGGCGCCGGGCGAAATCAAGCTGCGTCCCCGTCGTCGTCTTCTGGCGCGAAGAGTTTCTCGGGGTGGTGGAAGGTGTTGACTCGGGGTTGGCCGTAATCGAGGTGGGCCGGTGGGAGCCATTCGGTTTGGCCGCGGGCGTTTTTGCGGGTGGTCCAGCCCTTTTCGGCCAATCTGTTGTCAGGTCCACAAGCCAGGGTGAGGTCGGTGATGTCGGTGCGCCCGGTGCTGGCCCAGCCGCTGACGTGGTGGACCTCGGTGTGGTAGGCCGGTTGATCGCAGCCCGGCCGGGTGCAGCCCCGGTCCAGCGCGTGCAGCATGAGCCGCTGCGCCGGGTTGGCGAATCGCTTGGCGTGATACAGCGCTAGGGGCTTGGCGTGGTCGAAGATCGCCAGATAGTGATGCGCGCCCTGGGCGGCCATGCGGATCAGATCGGCCATCGGCAGCAGGGAGCCGCCACTGGTGCGGGCGGTGCCGGTGCCGGCCTCGAGATCCTTGAGCGTGGTGGTCACGATCATCGTGACCGGCAGGCCGCGGTGTGAGCCGAGCTGCTCGGAGGCGAACAAGGCCCGGATGGCGGTGATCAGGGCGTCGTGATTGCGCTGGCCGCTGCTGCGGGTATCGCAGCCCGCGGCGTGGTCGGGGTGGGTGGGGTCGGGGGTGCCGGGGGCGGCCAGGGCGGCGAGCAGGGCTTCGAACAGCGCCCGCAGCTCAGGGGTGATCAAACCGCTGATCCGGCTCATCCCGTCGTAGTCCT
>NZ_HG964936.1:2720-37124 GCF_000613245.1 Mycobacterium asiaticum DSM 44297 | reverse complement strand
TCGGAGAAGTCGCCGTCGGGGTCCAACGTTCCCATGAGCTTGCGGGCGTAGGCCGCGACCTGATCGGGGCGAAACTCACACGCCCGGCCGGCCAGATCGGCCTCGGCGGCCGCACGGGTGAACACATCCACCTGGGCGGGCAGGTGGGCGAAGAACCGGCGGATCACCTTCACATGGGCGTCCCCGATCAGGCCCCGGCACTGGGCGGCCGCGGTCGCGATCAACAGCGGCGCCAACGGTTGCCCGCTCAACGCCCGCCGCGGACCCAGATCTTCGGCCTCGGCGATACGCCGGCCCGCCTCGGCCTTGGTGATCCGCAACCGATCCGCCAACGCGCACGTTAACGTGCCACCCGAGTTCTTCCGTGCCGGCTTGGGCGCCGAGTTCGTTGATCAACCCATGCTGCGGGACCCGCAGCCGCCGAGCCACCCGCTCCAGGCGTTCCAGAGCGTTGAGCCGTTCGGGTGTGGTGAGAGCGTCAAAGGACAACGCACACAACCGATCCACCTCGGCATCGAGCGCATCGAAGACCCCCACGATCTCCTCACGCGAACTCGAAATCATGCCCACATGCTATGCGGAGGCACTGACAAGTTTATTACCCAAACCGACTGCTATCCCGATACTTTGCGCCAGTTTTCGGGCATCCGTCTCCGCCGCCACCACCCCCGTGCCGGCGCCATACACCGTGTGTCGCTGATGAGCGCTCAGGCAGCGCGGGAGCTGAAACTGGAGCCCGGCAGCATTGCGGTGGAGGTTGTCAAGGCCACCACCGTCATCGTGGAAGTGCCCGAAAAGACCTCGTAACTACAGCGTCTCGTCCAGCTCCCCCAGCCGATCGGTCAACCGCAGGTTCTCCGAATAGTCGACCGGGCAGGCGATCAGCGACACCCCGTCGTCGTCCAGCGCCTTCCGCAGCGTCGGCAACAGATCGTCGGCCTTCTCGATGCGATACCCCTTGGCGCCGAAGGCTTTCGCGTAGCTGACCACGTCGGGGTTGTTGAACGAGATGTAGTGGTGTTCACCGAGTTCGAGGTCCATCTTCCACTCGATCAGGCCGTAACCGCCGTCCTCCCAGATCAACACCACCAGCGGAATCTTCTCTCGCACCGCGGTCTCGATCTCCTGGGAGTTCATCAGGAAGGCTCCGTCGCCCACCACGGCCAGCACCTTGGCGTCCGGCCGGGCCAACTTCACCCCGAGCGCGCCCGGCAGGGCAAACCCCATGGTGGACAACCCATTTGAGATCAGGCAGGTGTTGCGCTCGTACGTGGGGTAGAGCCGGGCCATCCACATCTTGGTGGCGCCGGTGTCGACGAGCACGACGTCATCGCGCCCCAGGGCCGCACGCGTATCGGCGACCACCCGAGCCGGTGTCAGCGGGAAACTCGAATCCTGTTGGCCGCGGGCGAATTCCTCCTCCAACAGACCGGACCCCGGGACGTCGGAGTCGTCGAAACGCTGACCGTCGAGGGCTTCGGCCAGTTCGTTGAGCGAGTCGTTGATGTCGCCGATGATTCCGACCTCGACCGTGTAGTGCGCGTCGACCTCGGCCGGGAACCGATGGATGTGGATGATCTTCTTGTCGCCCTTGGGGTTGATCCGGACCGGGTCGAACTCCTGCAGTTCGTAGCCGACCGCGATCACGACGTCGGCGTTGTCGAACCCGAAGTTGACGTAGTCGTGGCGCATGAATCCCAGCGTCCCGATGCTGTTCGGGTCGTCGTCGGGCATGACGCCCTTGCCGTGGAATGTATTGGCCACCGGAATTCCGGTCTCCTTGGCGAACCGGACCAGCGCGGCGGTCGCATCGCTGCGCGCCGCCCCGTGCCCCGCCAGGGCCACCGGCCGTTTCGCGTTGCGCAGGACGTCGACCGCGCGCGCTACCTGCCGCGGCGCCGGCGCCTCGGCGCGAACGACCCTGCGCGGCAAGGGCGCGAGCTCGTAGTCCGCGTCATCCTGGTCGATGTGCTCCGGGATGGCCAGGTAGACCGCCGCCGGTCGTTCGGTCTCGGCGAGCTTGAAGGCCTTGCGGACCATCTCGGGGATGGCGTGCGCGGTCGGCACATCGGCGGCCCACCGAGTGATCGGGGCATACATCGACACCAAGTCGACGTACTGGTGGGATTCCTTGTACTCGCGGTCCTGACCCACCTGGGCCGAGATCGCCACCATCGGGGTGCTGTTGGTGGTCGCGTCGGCGACACCGAGTTGCATGTTGATCGCGCCGGGACCCAGGGTCGCCGACACCACCGCGGCGCGCCCCGTGACCCGCCCGTACATCTCGGCCATGAACGCCGCGGCCTGCTCGTGCCTGGTCAGCACGTAACGAATATCGGATGCCGCCAGGGCCTGGATGAGGCGAATGTTCTCCTCACCGGGGATGCCGAAGACGACGGAAACTCCCTCGTTTTCCAGGCACTTGACGATCAGCTCGGACGCTGTGGTCATCCGCCACCTCCCTTTCGCCACGCCTGTCGGTGACGAAGCGGTTCGCGGATCGAACCACTGAGGAACCGACAATTCGACAGTAGTGGCAGGCTAGATATATCGACCCCTCTCAAGTACCCCAAGACGAAGGATGTCAGCGTGCCAATAGCCACCATCAACCCGGCCACCGGCGAGACAGTCAAGACCTTCAACCCCGCCACGGACGAGGAAGTCGACGCTGCGATCGCCCGCGCCTACGAACGCTTCCTCGACTACCGGCACAGCACCACCTTCGCCCAGCGGGCCGAATGGGCGAATGCCACGGCTGACCTGCTGGAAAAGGAAGCCGACGACGTCGCCGCGATGATGACCCTCGAGATGGGCAAGACCCTGGCGTCGGCCAAGGCGGAAACGCTCAAATGCGCGAAGGGTTTTCGCTACTACGCCGAGAACGCCGAGAAGCTGCTCGCCGACGAGCCGGCGGAAGCCTCGAAGGTCGGAGCGAAGCGCGCCTACGTCCGCTACCAGCCGCTCGGCGTGGTGCTGGCCATCATGCCGTGGAACTTTCCGCTGTGGCAGGCGGTGCGGTTCGCCGCACCGGCCCTGATGGCGGGCAATGTCGGCATCCTCAAGCACGCCTCGAACGTGCCGCAGTCCGCGCTGTACCTGGCCGACGTGATCAGCCGCGGCGGCTTCCCGGACGGTTGCTTTCAGACGCTGCTCATCCCGTCGGGCGCGATCGAGCGGATCCTGCGCGACCCCAGAATCGCGGCCGCAACCCTCACCGGCAGCGAACCGGCCGGTCAATCCGTCGCCGCCATCTGCGGTGACGAGATCAAGCCCACCGTCCTGGAACTTGGCGGCAGCGACCCGTTCATCGTGATGCCGTCGGCGGATCTCGACGAGGCGGTCAAGACCGCGGTCAAGGCACGCGTCCAGAACAACGGCCAGTCCTGCATCGCGGCTAAGCGGTTCATCGTCCACGCCGACATCTACGACGAATTCGTCGACAAGTTCTCCGAGCAGATGCGCGGGCTGAAGGTCGGCGACCCGACCGACCCGGACACCGACGTGGGTCCGCTGGCCACCGAGTCGGGCCGGGACGAAATCGCCAAGCAGGTCGAGGATGCGGCCGCGGCGGGGGCAAAGATCCGCGTCGGCGGCGAGAAGCCGGAGGGTCCGGGTTGGTACTACCCGCCGACGGTGATCACCGACATCACCGAGGACATGGCGCTGTACAAGGAGGAGGTGTTCGGCCCCGTCGCCTCGGTTTACCGCGCGGCGGACATCGACGAGGCCATCAAGATCGCGAATGCCACCAGCTTCGGACTCGGGTCCAACGCGTGGACCAACGACGAGGCCGAGCAGGAGCGGTTCATCAACGACATCGAGGCCGGCCAGGTGTTCATCAACGGCATGACGGTGTCCTACCCGGAGCTCGGCTTCGGCGGCATCAAGCGATCGGGTTACGGCCGTGAGCTGGCCGGCCTCGGCATTCGGGAGTTCGTCAACGCCAAGACGGTATGGGTTGGCGAGTCCGAAGCGCCCGACGCGGGTGCGGGCAAGACGGTCGAGTGATCAGCGGCTAGCGCCCCCGCGAGCAGACGCAGAATCGCACGCAATCCGTTCGCGGCGCGCGATTCTGCGTCTGCTCGCGCCAACTGGCGGCGCGTCTGCTCGCGCCAACTGGCGGCGCGTCTGCTCGCGCTATACGGCGGCCAGCGCGCGCTGGTCCTCGTCGGCGAAGTCGTCCTCGAGCTGCACCGGCGAGTAATCCAGGTCGATCTCGCCGACCGGGCGGCCGCGGGCGCTGCTGATGGTGCCGAACCGGCGCATGCCCTTATCGGTCGAGTACTGCAGCATGTCGGCCGGCGACAGGTCGAACGGCGGCTCGTCACCGTAGAGCGCGAAACCGTCCTCGGTAAGCTGCAGCGCCAGCGGGATGAGCTCGTTCATCCGGTCCTCGAATACCGTCCAGTTGGTGTCGTCGGCGGCGACATGGCGCCGGCAGGTGAACGTGCCCCAAGCCATGTGGCGCCGTTCGTCGTCGCCGATGCGTCGCACCAGTTCCTGCATGCCGGGCAGGATGCCGCGCTCGACGCAGATCTTGTTCCAGGCGTAATAGCCGGTCAGCGCCAACATGCCTTCCACGATGTGGTTGTAGGTGACCGAGGCTCGCACCTGGGCAGCCGGTGACGGATCATCGGTCAGGGCGTTGAGACAATCCGGCAGCACGTCGTAGAAGATCTGCCGGTAGGTGGGCAGGTCGTCGAGGTAACCGTGCAGGTCTCCGGTCATGCCCACGGCGTCCAGCCACATCCGGAACACCTGGACGTGTTTGGCTTCCTCGAACGCGAACTGGGTCAGGTACATCTCGTCGCCGAGCCGGCCCTCGGCGCGCATGGCCGCCATGAACGGCTGGATGTCCTCGGTGACCGCCTCCTCGCCGGCGATGAACTGGGCGCACAGCCGGGTGGCGTAATCGCGCTCGCGGTCGGACAGCTTTTCCCAGTCCTCCCGGTCGCGGGAGAAGTCGATGTCGGCCGGGTTCCAGAACTTGGCGTTGCCGCCGGCGAACAGCTTCAGCGGCAGACTCTCCCAGTTGAGGCCGCCGGCCACCATGGAGCCTGATCTGGTTCGTGTCATGTGATCCCTACCTTTCTTGGGCGATCTTGGTCGGCCGCGCAGGGCTGTCGGCCGACCGGCGGGGTGAGAAAGCATCGGAGAGGACGGCGACCAGCCTGCGCACCGCCAACGCCGGCTGCTCGGGGGTGGGCTCGTCCAAACCGAGGATTGGGTCCAGACCGCGCATGTACGGCGCCAGCGCCAGGTGCGGGAAGATCATCAACAGCAGCGACAACAACGCATCGGTGTCCGAGTCCGCCCGCAGGTCACCGCGGCGCTGTGCCTCGGTCACCAGCGGACGCAGCACCTCCAGGTAGTGCCGGTGAATGACGTTTCGGACGCTGATCCGGGCGTCGGTGTCCACCTCCAGCGTCGCCGCCGCGTGCAGCGCACGCTCCCGGGGATGCTCGGCGTAATAGGCCACCCAGGCGTCCAGCAGATCGGTGAGGAAGTCGAAGAACGGCCGGGTCGGATCCAGCTCCGAGATGATGCCCTCGACGTACCCGCGCACCCGCTGGCTGGCCACGTCGGCGATGAATGCGTACAGGTCCCGTTTGTCCGCGAAGTATTGGAACAGGCTGCCTTTGGCCACGCCGGCCCGCCTGGCGATGACGTTGAGGCTGCCGTTGGAGAAGCCGTGCGCGCCGAACTCCGCCTCCGCGGCTTCGATGACAGCCGCTCTGCGAGCCGGGTCGACACGGGCCCAGGTAACCGTCGGCATGAGGCCCCCTCACAACAATTATGACCACTGGTCATATTACTGTGAGGGACCTCACAGTCAAGGATTTATGGATTCATCTCGTACGCGCCGTTGAGCGGCAGCACGTAGTCCTTCCAGACCTTGTCGTAGGTCGCCGGGTCGTTGGCCCGCCGGCGGATCATCCGCAGTGCGAACCGGGCCTGCTCGTCGGTGGTGGCGGCTTTGTCATTGAGTTCGACCGCGTAGCTGTTGAAGTCGCGGACCAGTAGGCCGAAGATTTCGTCGATCAGTGCCTCGTCCACGCCCGAGAGTGGCGCCTCCTCGAGAATCAGCTGCGCGTAGGGCACCAGCGCGAAGATCTGACCCACCCCGAAGGCGAAGTCGACGTCCTTCTGCTGGACGGCATCCGGAGTGGCGCTGGCCAGCATCTCGGTCAGGACGTCGATCTGCTCGCGCAGCAACGCGACATTAGGTAGATGCGCGTAGCTGTCGAACGGCGCCCGCCAGTCGTGGAAGCGGACCTTGCCGAGGCCGCCGGTGGGTCCCTGGTTGAACAGGAACGTGTCGTCGGCAGCGTCGTCGCGGCGAGGAATCAGCGGCAGCGCCGTGTCCGGGGCGAACAGAAAGTTGGGCATGAATTTGGCCAGCAGCCCGATGTTGATGTGCACGGTGCCCTCCAACCGCGGCAGCAACCCGATCTCGCGGGCTACCGTCTCGAAGAAGGTGTCCTTTTCCACGCCCTTCGCCGCGATGACGTCCCAGAGGGCGATGATGACCCGCTCTCCCTCGCTGGTGACCTTGGCTTTGGTGAGCGGGCTGTAGAGCAGGTAGCGGCGGTCGTCGGCGGACGCGCTGCGCATGTAGTCGCTGGCCCGGCTGGCCACCAGCCGCATCGCCACCAACCGGACGTAGGCGTCGGTGAGCAACCGGCGTACGTGGCTGAAGTCGGTGACGACGGTGCCGTACAGGTGCCGGTTGGCGGCGTGCGTGATCGATTCGTAGAAGGCGTGGGTGCACATGCCGATGGCGCCCCAACCCAGGTTGTACTTGCAGACGTTGACCGTGTTGAGCGCCGCGTGGAACGCACCCATGCCGCGGTGCAACAGGTCGGCTTCGGTGACCGGGTATTCGCGCAGTGCGTAATTCGCTACGTAGTTCTGCGAATTCACCACGTTCTTCTTCAGCTCGTACCGATCGTGCTGGGAGTCGGCGGCGAAGAAGACGTACTCGTCGGGGTTGCCCGACGAGCCCTCGATCTTGCCGAAGGTCGAAACCATCCGCGCCACGTTGGCGTTGCCGATGTAGTACTTCTCGCCGCTGGCCGTCCAGCCGTGTTCGGACGGGGTGAGGATCATGTCGGTCTGGTAGACATCGGCGCCGTGTGTTTGCTCAGACAGGCCGAACGCGAACACCTCCCCCTGCTCCAGCTGAGCCGCGGCCTTGCGCTTGGCGTCCTCGTTCTCACTCATCCAGATCGGCCCCAGACCCAGGGCGGTCACCTGGAACGGGTACCAGTAGCTCAGGCCGTAAAAGCCGATGATTTCGGCGAATTCGCTGATCCGGTAGGTGTCCCAACGAGCGGCCGCGGCTGGATCGGAGGCGCCGTACTCGGCGGGGGTCAGCAACGACGCGAAGATGCGATTCTGACCGATGAAGTTGAGAAAGTCTGAGTACCAGAGGCGCTCGTGGTCGTCGTGTTTGAGCTTGGCCTTGCCGCGGCTCTCAAAGAAGTCCACCGTCGCCTGCATGATCTCGCCCGAACGGCTGTCCGGATATTTGCGTTGCAGGTTGTTGGGGTTGAGCAGCATGAGGATGGCTCCCGGGCAGTCTGGCAAGAGGGTAGGCAGGACGGGTAGACCGTACTGCAATCCCGCAGGAGCCGGAATAAAACGACCCTGTTGGTAAGCCGCTGCGGCCACCTAGCATCAAGGGCGTGTCAGAACTCAATACCGCACGCGGGACCATTGATACCGCGGATCTCGGCGTCACGCTCATGCACGAGCACGTGTTCATCATGACCACCGAGATCGCGCTCAACTATCCGGATGCCTGGGGGGACGAAGAGCAACGGGTGGCCGACGCGATCACCCGACTCAACGAGCTGAAGTCCCGCGGCGTCGACACCATCGTCGACCTCACCGTGATCGGCTTGGGCCGCTACATCCCGCGCATCGCCCGGGTGGCCGCCGAGACGGAGCTGAATATCGTTGTGGCAACCGGACTTTACACCTACAACGACATCCCGTTCCGATTCCACTACGAAGGCCCGGGCGGGTTGTTGGGCGGCCCGGAAATCATGACCGACATGTTCGTCCGCGATATCGAGGAGGGCATTGCCGACACCGGCGTCAAGGCCGGCATCCTGAAATGCGCCACCGACGAGCCCGGCATCACGCCCGGCGTCGAACGCGTGCTGCGCGCCGTCGCCCAGGCCCACAAGCGCACCGGGGTGCCGATCTCCACGCACACCCACGCCGGCCTGCGGCGCGGCCTCGAGCAGCAGCGCATCTTCGAAGAGGAGGGCGTGGACCTGACCAGGGTCATCATCGGACACTCCGGCGACAGCACCGATGTGGGTTACCTCGAGGAACTCATCGCCGCCGGCTCCTACCTCGGGATGGACCGTTTCGGGCTCGACGTCATCTCACCGTTCGAGCAGCGGGTGGACATCGTGGCGCAGATGTGCGAGCGCGGCCACGCCGACAAGATGGTGCTCTCGCACGACGCCAACTGCTACTTCGACGCGCTGCCCGAAGAATTGGTGCCACAGATGGCGCCGAATTGGCACTATCTGCACATCCACAACGACGTGCTGCCGGCGCTCAAAGAGCGCGGTGTCACCGACGAGCAGATCCACACGATGCTCGTCGAGAACCCGCGCAAAATCTTCGATCGGCAGGGCGCCTATCAGTGACGGTAGCGCCGATCGGAACCCAAATCTCGCGGCTGGCCGAGCTTGCCCCAGACGAGCCGGCCGTCACCTGTGCCGGGCACACCCTTACCCGAGCCCAGCTGGACGCGTCGACCAACCGGCTGGCGCGCGCCTACGCCGAACGGGGTGTCACACAGGGCAGCTACGTCAGCATCGTGCTGCCGAATTCCGTCGAATGGGTACAGGCGACAGTGGCGTGCTGGAAGTTGGGCGCTATTCCGCAACCGCTGTCGCCGCGGATGCCGGATGCGGAGTTTGCCGGCCTGGTGGAGCTCAAACCCCGCTCACTGCTGATCGGGCGAACCGATCCTAACGGCGAGATTCCCAGCGTGCCAACGGGTTTCGTCGACAACGCACAGTCGGACGCGCCGCTGCCGGAGGCGGTGTCCCCGGCCTGGAAATCGCTGGCCTCCGGCGGGAGCACCGGACGCCCCAAGCTGATCGAGGCCGGCGGTGACAGCCGGGTGCCGGCCGCCATCGGCTACCCGCTGGGGGCGCAGGAAGGCGACACCACGCTGGTGCCGGTGCCGCTGAGCCACAACACCGGGTTCACCACCGCGACGATCGCGCTGCTGATGCGTCATCACCTGGTGCTGCTGCCCCGGTTCGATCCGCACGAATTTCTCCGGCTGATCGCCGAGCACCGGGTCACCTTCCTGACCACCGTGCCGACGATCATGCAGCGGGTGCTGCCGGTGTACAACGCCGACCCGGATTCCTATGACCTGTCCTCGATCCGGCGGTTCTGGCACGTCGGCGCGCCCTGCCCGCCCGCTGTCAAAGAGGCCTGGATCAAGTTGCTCGGACCCGAGGCGCTCTGGGAACTGTACGGCGGCACCGAACTGCAGGCGCTGACGTTCATCAACGGCGAGCAGTGGCTGGCCCACCCGGGCTCGGTCGGTCAGGTGGTCGCCGGGGAGATGAAGGTGCTCGACGACGACGGCAACCCGTGCCCACCCGGCGTCGTCGGCGAGATCTACATGCGTCCCAGCCCGGGCAGCGCGCCGACCTACCGCTACGTCGGCGTCAAGGCCAAGAGCCGGGACGGCTGGGATTCACTGGGCGACCTCGGTTATTTCGACGCCGACGGCTTCCTGTACCTGTCCGACCGACGGGTCGACATGTTCACCGTCGGCGGCCACAACGTCTATCCCGCCGAGATCGAAAACGCGCTGTCCGCGCACCCGGACGTGTTGTCGTGCTTGGTGGTTGGCGTCCCCGACGAGGACCTCGGGCAGGTGCCCTACGCGTTGGTGCACGCCGTCACCGGATCGGAGCTGGACGCCACCGCCGTGCAGCGGTTCGTCGGGGACCACCTGGCCGCCTACAAGGTGCCCCGCACCGTGGAATTCGTCGACACGCCGTTGCGCGACGACGCCGGAAAGGCGCGCCGATCGGCTGTACGTGATGAGGTGGTAGCACGATTACACTCTGGCCAACCCCGGGAGGATCCGCCGTGAACCAGCCCCAGTTGGACGCGCAGTATTCGGCCCTCAGCGATGTGGGGTGTCAGCGATCCGAAAACCAGGACCGCTGGGGGGTGGACGCCGACCAATGGCTGTTCATGGTGGCCGACGGAGTGGGCGGCAGCCGGGACGGGGCGCTGGCCGCCCAGACCATGGTCGACGTGCTGCCCCGCTACGTCGCTCATCACCTGCCGATGGACCAGCGGGACCAGCCGGATGCCGCCGAGCGGCTGGGCCGCGCGGTCTCCGAGCTGTCCGACGACCTGCACGCCAAGTCGCAGGACGATGCCCGCTACGCCGGCGCCAACAGCACGCTGGTGACCGCGCTGATGGCCGGCTCGCGACTCCTGGTCGCCCACCTGGGCGACAGCCGTGCCTACCTGCGCCGCGACCAGCAGCTGCAGCGCCTCACCCGTGACCACACCCTGGTGCAGGCGCTGGTGGACGCCCACCAGGTCGACCCGGAGGACACCGGCCAGCACCGCGCCCGCAGCGTGGTGACCAAGTACATGGGCATGAAGCCGCCCGCCCGGGCAGATGCCAGCACGCTGGACTTGCAAGGCGGAGACCGGATTCTGTTGTGCAGCGACGGTCTGCACGGCGTCGTGAAAGAACCCGGGCTGGCCCAGATCCTGGATGCGAACGCAGATCCTGGCTATGCCTGCGCGGCGTTGATCGCGGCGGCCCGGGAGGCGGGCGGTCCCGACAACATCACCGCGCTGGTGATCAACATATCCCCCGGCTGACCCCCGGTTAGGTCACGGCTAGGCACGGCTACGGCGCTATCGCGTCGGCCTCGGCATCGGTGGTCTGGGCTCGCTTCTCGCGTTTCTCCCAGCGGCGCAACGCTTCCCGGCACGGCGACTCGACCAGGGCGTAGCTCACGGCCGCGATCGCGAATCCGAACAGCAGCGTCAGCGCGAGCACCGTGGGCATGTGCCCGTTGAAGGCGAAGGCGCCGATCACCGGGAACACCATGTCCAGCGCGGCCAAGTGCCAGATGAACAGGCCGTAGGACCAGCGGCCCAGCGTCACCATCAATGGACTGCCCAGCAACCGGTGGCGGGTGTCGAGCCGATCCAGCACCAGCGGCGCCACCAACGCGAACGCCACCACCGAGCCCATCGCGGTCTTCACCGAGAATTCCGCGGGCGTGCTGGGCACCAGCCCGGCCGGTCCGGCCAGCGGCGAGGCGGCCACCAGATAGGCCGCCACGGCGATGACGGCCATCACGACCCTGCGCCGGGCCAGCCGGTGCACCCAGCCGAACCGACCGTGCACCAACTCGGCGAGCAGCATCCCGGCGGCGAACCAGGAAAAGAACGCCGGCGGCCAGTTCACCGGATTGGCGCCCGGTTCGCCGCCCAGCACCGCCAGCGGCAGCCACCCCCACGCCCAGCTGAGCGCGCCGAGGGCGGCGATGACGCCGATCCGCGCGGCGACCGGGAGCCGGCGGGCCAGGAAGGCCATGATCGGCAGGGCCAGGTAGAAACTGACCTCGACCGACAGGCTCCACATTTGGGTCAGTCCGCCGGTCAGTGTCAGCGGGACGTAGATCTGGGTGAGGGTCAGGTTCGCCAGCCACACGGTCAGGTTGGCGTGGTTGGAGTCGGGTAGCAGGGTCAGGATCACCACCACCGCAACGAGGTAGGCCGGCATGATGCGGACCACCCGTGACCGGAGGTAGTGACCGGTGCGCGGGCGCGGCGCCAGATTTCGGGCCGCCGCGGCGTGGCCGCGCCACAGCAGGAACCCCGACAGCGCGAAGAACACCGCGACGGCGAGGTCGAAGCGGCCGAACAATCGGCCGTCCACACCGCTGGTGTGTCCGGTCTGAAAGGCGACGTGGGTGACGACCACGCCCATGGCCGCGCACGCACGCATACCCTCGACCGCGGGCAGGAAGCTGCGGGTGCCACCCACCTGCCGCTCGTCGCTCATGGGTGACAGTTTGCCCGTGCGTGTTCGGTGACCGAGCGGGTACATCGCACTACCCGGCGCGCACGGGCGGGTCCTTACATTCTGCTGTTAGGGTCAAACGGGTTTGCCTCGCTGCTTGGTCAGGTCATAGCGGGTCATCCGTTCTTGGAGACCAGAAGGAGGTCACAGCAACGTGAACCGAGCAGTCATGTTGCGCATCGCCGCATGCGGGACAATCGGACTCGGAGCCGCACTGCTGATCGCCGCGCTGCTGTTGTCGACCTATACCAGTAGCCGGATCACCAAGATCCCGCTGAACATCGATGCGACGCTGATCAGCGAGGGCAACGGGACCGCCCTGGACGCGGCGTCGCTGTCCGGTGACCACGTGGTGGTCAACCAGAACGTGCCGCTGGTATCTCAGCAGCAGATCAGCGTCGAGGCGCCGGCCAATGCCGAGGTGGTGACGCTTCAGGTCGGCAGCTCGGTCCGGCGCAGCGACAAGCAGAAGGACAGCGGGTTACTGCTGGCCATCGTCGACACCGTCACCCTCAACCGCAGGACGGCGATGGCGGTCTCGGACGAGACGCACCCCGGAGGGTCGGTGCAGAAGCCGCGCGGGATCGGCGACGAGAACCCGCCGACCGCGATTCCGCTGCGTCACGAGGGCTTGGCCTACCGCTTCCCGTTCAACACCGAACGCAAGACGTACCCCTATTTCGACCCGATCGCGCAGAAGCCGTTCGACGCGAACTATGAGGGCGAAGAGGATGTCAACGGTTTGACCACCTACCGGTTCACCCAGACCGTGGGCGTCAACAGCGAGGGCAAGCTGGTGGCCCCGATCGCCTACCCGTCGCTGTATGCCGGCGAGGAGGACCGCAAGATCACCACCAGCGCGGGAATGTGGGGGATCCCCGGCGACCCGGCCGAGCAGATCACCATGACCCGCTACTACACCGCGAAGCGGACGTTCTGGGTGGACCCGGTGTCCGGCACCATCGTCAAGGAAACCGATCAGGCCCACCACTACTACGCGCGCGACGCGCTCAAGCCTGAGGTGACGCTGGCCGACTACAAGCTCACCTCCACCCCCGAGACGGTTGAGTCGCAGGTGAACTCCGCGCGCGACGAGCGGGACCGGCTGGCGCTGTGGTCGCGGGTGCTGCCGATCACGTTCACGGTCACCGGCCTGATCGCGCTGGTCGGTGGCGCGGTGCTGGCGTCGTTCAGCCTGCGTACTGAAAGCGCGCTGACCGATCCCAGCCTGGACCGTGACGACACCGACTTCCTGCGCCGCAGCGGGCTGGAGCCACCGGTGCCGGGTGCGGAAGCCGAGACGGAGAAACTGCCCACGCAGCGCCCGGAGTTGGCGGAGGAACCGCCACCGACCAGCGCCTCCGCCGACCCGCCACCGTCGAGCGCCTCCGGCGAGCCGCCTCCGCGGGATCCGCCGACGGAGGCGGGACCGACCGAGCCGGGCCCCACCCCGCCGGGTTCGCCAGGACCGTCCAGCCCTGGCCCGTCCGAACGGACGTAACTGGGTGTGGGCCAGGGTGGCCCGGCCGGGTTACGCCCTGGCGCTGGCGCTGCTCGTTCTCGCGCCGCTGCTGAGCCCCGGGTATCTGCTGCTGCGCGACGCGGTGTCGACGCCGCGGTCATATCTGACTGATGCCGCGCTGGGTTTGTCGGCGGCGCCGCGCGCGACGCCGCAGGATTTCGCGGTGGCGTTGGTATCCCGGGTTGTCGACGGCGGGATCGTGGTCAAGACGCTGCTGCTGCTGGGGTTATGGCTGGCCGGTTGGGGAGCGGGGCGACTGGTCGCCGCGTTACTGCCCGAGGCCGGCCCCGGCGGCGAGTTGGCGGCGATGACGCTGGCGATCTGGAATCCCTACGTCGCTGAGCGGTTGCTGCAGGGCCATTGGAGCTTGCTGGTCGGCTACGGCTGCCTGCCATGGGTGGCTACGACGGTGCTCGGGTTGCGGTCCGGTGGGTCGGGTTTCTTCGCGCTGGCGTTCTGGGTCGCCGCGGCCGGGCTGACCCCGACCGGTTTGCTGCTCGCCGCGACGGTGGGCCTGGTGTGCGTGGCCGCGCCGGGCCGGGCCCGAACGCGCTGGGTGTGTGCGGGTGCAGTGTCGGGCTTTGCGCTGGTGGGTGCGTTGCCGTGGTTGACGGCGTCGGTGTTGGGCTCGTCGTTGACGGCGCACGCCCCCGCCAACGCGCTGGGAGTGAACGCGTTCGCGCCGCGCGCCGAACCCGGTCTGGGCACCCTGGGCAGCCTGGCCGGCCTGGGCGGCATCTGGAACGCCGAGGCCGTACCCGACTCGCGGGCAACGCTTTTCGCGGTCCTGTCGACGGTGGTGCTGCTCGGGGTGGTGGCAATCGGCCTGCCGGACGTGGCGCGCCGGCCCGCGGTCCGGCCGCTGCTCGTGCTGGCCGTGGTGGCGGTGGTGGGGCCGGCGTTGCTGGCGACCGGGTCGGGGTTGCAGCTGTTGCGGTCGGTGGTCGATGCGGTGCCGGGGTTCGGTGTGTTGCGCGACGGCCAAAAGTGGGTGGCGCTGGCCATGCCGGGATACGCGCTGGCCGGCGCGGGGGCGGTCGTCGTGCTGCGGCGGCGGCTTCGGCCTGCCGCGGCGGTGTGCTGCGCGGCGTTGATTCTGGTGTTGCCCGACCTGGCCTGGGGAGTCTGGGGGAAGGTGGACGCGGTGCGTTATCCCCCCGGCTGGGCGGCGGTCGTGGCGGCGATCAATCGGGAGCCTGGCACGGTGGCGGTGTTGCCGGCCGGGAGCATGCGGCGGTTTGCCTGGGCGGGGCGGGCGCCCGTGCTGGACCCGCTACCCCGCTGGGTCCGGGCGGAGGTGCTGACGTCGGGCGATCTGGTGATATCCGGGGTTATCGTGCCCGGCGAGGGGGCGCACGCCCGCGCCGTGCAGGACCTATTGCTGTCTGGGCCGCAGCCGTCGGCTTTGGCCGCGGCCGGGGTGATGTGGCTGGTGGTGGAATCGGACAGCGCCGGCGACGTGGGCGCCGCCGCGCGTACCGTCCGGGGGCTGCCACCGGTCTACCGCGACGGCGAAGTGGCCTTGTACCGGATCGGCGGCGACACCGCGCGCGCATCCTCGACGGAGGTGACGGTGACGATCGTCGCGCACCTGGCGTGGCTGGGGCTCCTGCTGGTTGGCGGCGCCGGCGCGGCGCTGCGCTCGGTTCGCGGGGGCTAGCGCAACGCGTCGATGAGCTCGCCGACGGTGTGGCCGGACTCCAGCGGGTGCCGCAGCCTGCCATCGGGGTTGAGGGTGTAGACGTTGCGGCGGCCGGCCTTGGATTTGATCAGGTATCCCTCGTCGGTGAGGTCGGACAAGATGGCCTGCACCGACCGCTCGGTGATGCCCACCCGCAGCGACAATTCGCGCGCCGTCATCGGCTCACTCAGGGATACACACAGCAGGACGTGGCCGTGATTTGTCAGGAACGTCCACCCGCGCTCCGAGTCGCGCCGCTCGTCCTGATTCACCGCCTTGCCAGCCATCACAACTCCGATACTACTACTGTTTCTTTCGCGTAAACCGTTTCGCAAATTCTCGTGCGTTTTGCGTTGCCCCACGGGCCGCCCCACTCTAGCCAAACTCATACGAAGATTTATTGATGAAGTATTTTTCGCTATATAAACTTCGTATCAGCGCCCAGTCCAACGCTGAGAGGGATTGTCCTGATGAGTCTGACGAACGACTCGGCTCGCTACTCGGCCAAAGACGACGACCTTTCATCCCGTCGCGCTGTGCTGGTCTACAGCGCCTCGCTGGCATTTGTGGCCGGCTTCGTCAACGCTGTCGCCCTGCTGATATTGGCCGTCCCCGTCGGCAATCTCACCGGGATCACGACCCAGCTGGGCATGAACACCGCCAACCCGTGGCTGTACGAAGGTCACGTACTTGCCGCAATTCTGATCGGCTTCGGCGGCGGCGCGGCCGTGGCGGGGGTCATCATGGGTGGCTACAAGCACCCGACACGTTCACACCATGCCACCGTGCTCACGCTGGAAGCGGTCTTGCTGCTGGCCGCGGTGGTAGCGGCGGAAACACCGGTCAAAAGCGTGATCGGAGTCGAGCAATCCGTCGTCCAGGCCCTGCTGGCCGCGGCGGCGCTCGGCCTGCAGAACGGACTCACGTCGAGCTTCCGCGGGATGCCGATCCGCACCACCCACTTCACCGGCACGGTCACCGACCTCGGGCTGATGCTCGGCCGCAGCCGCCAGGATGGGATCGACAAATGGAAGGCAGCGATCCTGACGACGACGCTGCTGCTGTTCTTGGGCGGCGCCACCGTCGGCCTGCTGGTTGGCACGGGGCTGGACGGCTACGCGCTACTCGTACCGGCGGCGATCTGCCTGAGCATCGCGGCCGCCTATGTGGTGCGCAGCCGCAAGGCGAGCAGCGTAGAGGAAGCGTCCCCGGCGGAACAGTTGGCGCCGGAACTGGCCCCGGCGACTGCTTAGATTTTCAGACCAGGCCGCTGACGCGCCCGCCCACCTGCACTGTGCGCAGGACGGTGTGTAGCGCCTCCGCGCTCTGCCGCCAGGAGAACTCCACGCTGCGCGCCTGGGCCTTGGCACCGAGCTGATCCCGCAGCACCGGATCCGACAGCAGCTCGTCGAGGCGGTCCACCAGCTCGCTGGGGTGGTCGACCAATACGCCGGTGACGCCGTCGATGATCGAGTCGGACAGGCCGCCCGAGGAGCGGTAGCCGATGGTGGGGACGCTGTGCTGGCCCGCCTCGACCACCGCCAGGCCCCAACCCTCCTTGCGTGAGGGCAGCAGGTGCACCCACGAGCGTTGCAGCAGTTGATGTTTGGTGGCGTCGTCGACGTGGCCGTGGAAGGTCACGGCATCGGAGATGCCGAGCCGGTGCACGTGCTCGACGAGCCGCTGGTGCCACCATCCGCCGCCGACGACGTCCAGATGCAGATCCGGGTAGTCGGGCCGTAATCGTGCGACGGCGTCCAGCGCATCCTCGATCTGCTTGTGCGGTACCAGCCGGGACAACACCACCACGCGCGGTCCGGCCGCCCGGGCGCCGGACAACGTCTGGGACGGCGCCTCGTCAAGTCCGTTACGGACCACGGCGATGCGTCCGTCGTCCACGCCCAGCGCCACCAGATCCCGCGCCGACGGCAGCGACACCGTCACGTACTGGTTGTGGCGGTGTAGCCGCGGCGAAAGTTTCGACTCGACAAACCAGCCCACCCTCGACAGCACCGGCCCGGCCACCGGCCACTGCTCCCGGTGACAGTGGTGCACCAGCACCACGACACGTCGCCCGTAGACCAGCCGGGCCAGGAAGGGCAGACCGTTCTGGGTGTCGACGACGACGTCGGGCCGCACGTGGCGCAGCGGTCCCAGGCCGACGCGAGCCAGCGCCATCGTCAGCATCGCCCAGATGTAGACCGTGTAGCGGCCGCCCGCACGGCTGATGCGCACACCGTCGACGACCTCACGCTTGGCGGCGCCCGGGTAGCGCGCCGTGCGCAGGGTGACATCGACGCCGTCGACCGCCAACTGGGCGCCGATTCGCTGGAGGTAGGTCTCGCTGCCACCGCCCTGCGGGTGCCCGGTATCGCGCCAGCACAGCAGCAGCACGGAGCGCAGGTCAGACATTGTTCGCTAGCCTAGCCGCCGCGCCCGTATGGTGGCCGCGTGGGCGTGACCGGCATCTTCGCGCGGCGCGCGACGCTACGCCGCTCGTTGCGCCTGCTGTCGGAGTTCCGGTTTGAGCAGACCGACCCGGCGCGGTTCTACGGCGCGTTGGCCGCGGACACGGCCGGCATGGTCGAGGATTTGTGGCGGGCCGCGACGGGTGCCGATCTGACCGGGCGCACGCTGCTCGACGTCGGCGGCGGACCCGGCTATTTCGCGGCGGCATTCGACGCCGCCGGGGCGCGCTACGTCGGCGTCGAACCCGACCCGTCCGAGAGCCACGCCGCCGAGCCGGTGGTGGCGCGGCACTCCGGCGCCATCGTCCGGGCCTCCGGCATGGCGCTCCCGTTCGCCGACGACTCAGTGGACATCTGCCTGTCGTCCAACGTCGCCGAACACGTCCCGCGGCCCTGGCAACTGGGCAACGAAATGCTGCGGGTGACCCGGCCGGGCGGGCTGGTCGTGTTGTCCTACACCGTCTGGCTGGGACCGTTCGGGGGCCATGAGATGGGCCTGACGCATTACCTCGGCGGCGCCCGGGCGGCGGCGATGTACGCCCGCAAACACGGTCATCCGGCCAAGAACGACTACGGGTCGTCGTTGTTCGCCGTGTCCGCCGCGGCGGGCCTGGACTGGGCCGCCAGTACCGGTGCCGCGGTGGCGACTTTCCCTCGCTACCACCCGCGATGGGCCTGGTGGCTGACCTCGGTGCCGGTGTTGCGGGAGTTCGCCGTCAGCAATCTGGTGCTGGTCCTGTCGCCGCAATAATGGAACAGGTTCTAATCTCGCTGCGGCTTCGGTAGGGTGGCGCGTATCACTGCCGGCGGCGTTCGACTAGGACGCGGGCGTGGAGCAAGGAGGAGGAACGGCGGAATGACCCAGACCGTGAGCCAGGCGACCGAATACGACAAGCTCTTCATCGGCGGCAAGTGGACCCAGCCATCGACCGACCAGGTCATCGAGGTGCACTGCCCGGCGACCGGCGAGTACGTCGGCAAGGTCCCGCTGGCGGCGGCGGCCGACGTCGACGCCGCGGTCGCCGCGGCCCGCGCCGCATTCGACAGCGGCCCGTGGCCCACCACCGCGCCCAAGGAGCGCGCCGCCGTCATCGCCAAGGCGCTGCAATTGCTCGAGGAGCGCAAGGAACTGTTCGCCAAGCTGCTCGCCGACGAGACCGGCCAGCCGCCGATGACCATCGAGACCATGCACTGGATGGGAACGATGGGGGCGCTGAACTTCTTCGCCGGACCGGCCGTCGACCAGGTCAAATGGCGTGAGTTGCGTACCGGCTCCTACGGCCAGACCATCGTGCACCGTGAGCCGATCGGTGTAGTGGCCGCCATCGTGGCGTGGAACGTGCCGCTGTTCCTGGCGGTCAACAAGCTGGGACCCGCGTTGCTGGCGGGCTGCACCGTGGTGCTCAAGCCGGCCGCTGAAACCCCGCTGACCGCGAACGCTTTGGCGGAGGTATTCGCCGACGCCGGGTTGCCTGAAGGGGTTCTGTCGGTGGTGCCCGGCGGCATCGAGACCGGCCAGGCGCTGACCGCCAACACCGATGTAGACCTGTTCACCTTCACCGGCAGCTCGGCCGTCGGAAAGGAAATCGGCCGTCGCGCAGCCGAGCTGCTCAAGCCGTGCACGCTGGAACTCGGCGGGAAGTCGGCGGCCATCGTGCTCGAAGACGTCGACCTGGCCTCGGCGGTCCCGATGATGGTGTTCTCCGGGATCATGAACACCGGCCAGGCGTGCGTCGGCCAGACCCGGATCCTGGCGCCCCGGTCGCGTTACGACGAAATCGTGGACGCGGTAAGCGCTTTCGTGCAGGCGCTGCCGGTCGGTCCGCCGTCGGACCCGAGCGCCCAGATCGGTTCCCTGATCTCGGAGAAGCAGCGTGCGCGCGTCGAGGGTTACATCGCCAAAGGCATCGAGGAGGGCGCACGGCTGGTCTGCGGCGGCGGCCGCCCCGAAGGTTTGGACGACGGATTCTTCGTCCAGCCCACGGTGTTCGCCGATGTCGACAATAAGATGACGATCGCCCAGGAGGAGATCTTCGGGCCGGTGCTGGCGATCATTCCCTACGACACCGTCGAGGACGCGATCAAGATCGCCAACGACTCGGTGTACGGGCTGGCGGGCAGCGTGTGGACCTCCGATGTGCCGAAGGGCATCGAGATCTCGGAGAAGATCCGCACCGGGACCTACGCGATCAACTGGTATGCGTTCGACCCGTGCTGTCCGTTCGGTGGGTACAAGAACTCCGGCATCGGGCGCGAGAACGGGCCCGAGGGCGTGGAGCACTTCACCCAGCAGAAGAGCGTGCTGATGCCGATGGGCTACACCGTCGAGTAGCGCCCCTGCCGGGCATGTAGTGGCGGTCAGCGACCCTGGAAGCGGGCCGCACGGCGCTCGATGAACGACTGCACGCCCTCGGCGGCGTCCGCGCTGGCGAACAATTCCTTGACGACGGGGGCGAGCCGTTGCGCGGCGGCCGCCTGACCCTGCTCGCGGGCCAGGTGTGCTGAGGCCACCGTGGCCCGCACGCCCAGTGGCGCGGCGCGCTCGGCGATGGTCTGCGCGATCTGTCGCGCACTGGCCAACGCGGCCCCGGCATCGTCGGTGACCTCCTGGACCAGGCCGATCCGGTACGCCTCGGCCGCGTCGAACTCGTCGCCGGTGAGCAACCATCGCATCGCGTTGCCCCAGCCGGCTTCGCGGGGCAGGCGGATCGTCGCACCGCCGAACGGATAGATGCCGCGCAGCACTTCCATCTGGGTGAAGCGGGTACCCGCCGCGGCGATCCGGATGTCGGCGGCCAGCAGCAGTTCGATGCCCAAGGTCATGCACCAGCCGTGCGCCACGGCGACCAGAGGTGTGGTCCAGGTGCCGTCCAAGCGGAAGGGGTCGCGACCGTCCTTGGGCATCAGGTCTTCCCCGCCGGCAACGGCGGGCCCGACGTCGACCAGGTCCAGTCCGGCTGTGAAGTGGTCACCGTGGGCGAACAGCACGCCGGCGCGCAGTTCGGGGTCGGATTCCAGCAGCGCGTAGGCCCGGGACAACTCCGCGATCATCGCGCGGTTGAACGAGTTGCGCTTTTCGGGGCGATTCAAGCCGATCAGCAGGACATGCCCGTCCCGCTCGACGGACACGGTGCTTGTCATTGCCACAGTGAACCCCAGAACGCGAAATTATGCAATAGAGCATAATCCTTGGGAGGTCCCCTCGGGATTCAAACCTGGCTCGCACGGTGGTCTTCCTCACGTTCACCGGCGCTTTTTTCTCAGCCAAAGATTAAAACTTGCTTACTTACACTAATGTTTAATATGCTAACTGGCATAGTCATGAGCTGGAGGCCACCGGCACGTGAGAGCACCACCCCCTGTGGGAGAAAAACATGTGGATCATCGAGATCAACGTCGCCGGCTATCGATATACCCGCGAACTGCCCACCTACCGTCGCCGCCTCCGGTTCCACCGACGCGAGGTGGCCAGTCCGACCCCGCAGCCGGGCCACGTGCCCGCCGCTTGATCAGCACAGGAGCCTAACGACCAATGCCAACGTCCACGGATCTCGCGCGGGACCCGTTCATGACGACCGGTCGTGTGAGTACCCGCAAGAAGATGCTCGTCAGCGCTGCGCAGGTGATGCGTGAGCGCGGGGCGGCTGGCGTCACCATCGATGCGGTCCTGTCCCGCAGCGGCGCCCCCCGTGGCTCGGTGTATTACCACTTTCCCGAGGGACGCAATCAGATCCTGACCGAGGCGCTGCGGTACGCCGGTGAATCCATCACCGCCACCATCGACGACGCGGTGGACCGCGGCGCGCGGGCGCTGATCCGCGAGTTCGTCCAGTTTTGGGAGCGCCTGCTGTCCGACGGCGAATTCAACGCCGGATGTCCCGTTGTCGCCGCCGCGATCGGCTCGGCCGATGACGAACTCGGGTTGTCCGCTGAAGCCGGCCTCATCCTGGGACGCTGGTGTACCGCGATGGCCCGCGCGTTCGTCACGGAGGGCTTCGATGAGGAAACGGCCTCTTCACTGGCGGTGACATCGATCTCCGCCCTGGAAGGCGCCATCGTGCTCTGCCGGTCGACGCACAGCACCCGCCCACTGCGCGAGGTCGGCGAACAACTCGAATTCCTAATCAAGGCAAGGGAATTCGTCCGGCGCAACGGAATGGACCGCTAGCTCCGTCAGCGCGGCCCGCCTCAGTCGCTGGCCGGGAGCGGCTTGACTTCCTTCAGGGTCAGCTTGGTCTGGCCGATGCTCAGGCTGCCCGCGCCGGGCTTGGTTACCAGCAGTTCCGCGCCGGCCTCGTCGACGTAGCGCTTGCCCATCACGCTGCCATCGGCGAATTCGGGGTCCAGCTCACCGGATCGCGGTGCACCCATCTCCACCATCGGCGCACCGCCGCAGCGCAAGTCGTCGAGGCTGTCGGCGCTCCTGACGACGATGACCTGGGTGTCACAGACCTGGCTGGCCAGGCGGGTTCCGTTCTTGATCATGTTTGTGCCCCTGCTAGGTTTTCGATGATCTCCCGGCGAAGTACCTTGCCGGTGGCGGTGGTTGGCAGCTCGTCGCGAAACACTACTCGGTCCGGCGTACGCGACCCCCGCAAACTCCGTCGGACATACTCACGCAGCTCGTCCGGGTCGGGCTCGACGCCACTGCGCGGGACCACCACGGCCACAATCGCCTGGCCCCACTGCGGATCCTCGACCCCGACCACCGCGACGTCACGCACGTGCGGATGCTCGATGAGCACCTCCTCCAGCTCGGCGGGCGCGATGTTCTCCCCGCCGCGGATGATGGTGTCGTCGCTGCGGCCACCGATGAACAGGTAGCCCTCCTCGTCCAGCATCGCGACGTCTTTGGTTGGGAACCAACCGTTTTCGTCGAGCACGGAGCCAATCCCGGTGTACCGGCCGGAGACCTGCTCGCCGCGCACGAACAGCTCGCCGGTTTCCCCCGGGCCCAACACGGTGCCGTCCTCGGCCCGGATCTCCAGCTCGATGCCGGGCACCGGCCTTCCCACCGAACCCAGCCGCCGGGCCGCGGCGGCGTCCGTGGCCGAGTGCGCGTCGCGATGGTCCTCGGGCGTCAGCACCGCAATCGTCGAGCTGGTTTCGGTGAGGCCGTAGGCGTTGACGAAGCCGACCTCCGGCAACAACTCGAGGGCCCGGCGCACCAGCGGCAGGCCCACTTTCGAGCCGCCGTAGGCGAGGTTGCGCAGCGCGGCCGGCCGGTGCTCGCCCGATTCCAGCACCGCGACGATGCGATCCAGCATGGTCGGCACGACGGTCGCTGTGGTCACCCGCTCCTCGCTGGCCAGCCGTACCCATTCCTGGGCGTCAAAGTTGGTCAGGTAGACCATCTTTCGGCCCGCGTACAGGTTGGACAACGCCGCACCGACGCCGGCGATGTGGTATGGCGGAACGCAGATCAGGGCCGCGTCCTCCGGCGCTGCCGAATCGAATTCGACAGTCCCGGTGACATAGCTGGTCAGGTTGTTGTGCGTGAGCTCGACGGCCTTGGGCTGCGAGGTGGTGCCCGAGGTGAAGAGTACGATCGCAACGGAGTCCGGGTCGGGGAACTCGGCTGCGGGTTCGGCGGTGCGGGCGGCTTCGACGAAGTCGTCGGAGGTGATCAGTCGCTTCGAGACGTCCCCGAGCGTGTCGCGGTAGCGCTGGTCGACGATCACCAGCGGGTCGGGCAGCCGGTCGATCAGGGCCTGGATGCCGTCCGCGGACAGCCGGTAATTGATCGGCGTGAAAGCCAGCCCAGCGCGCGCGCTGGCGAAGATCAGCAGCGGCAGCATCGCGCCGCCGACCCCGACGTACACAACGTGCCCGGCACCGGAGGCGGCGATCGCGCCAGCGCCGCCGTCGGCGAGGTCGCTGAGCTGCTGAGTGGTGAGCCGCAGGTCCCCGGAGACGACCGCGGTGCGGTCGGGGTTGCCCGACACAGCCATCTCGAGAAGCAACGAAATGCTCATCCTCGATCCTTCTGAGATCCGCGACCCTTTACAAATCTTGCCGATAGTGTAACTGATGGGCGGCGATAGGTTCCCGCGAGCAGACGCGAATCAGGTGCCGGTCCAGCGCGGGGGGCGCTTCTCGGCGAACGCGATCGCGCCTTCCTTGGCGTCGTTGGACATGAAGATCGGCGCCAGGATCTCGATCTGCTTGGCGAACCGGTTTTCCAATGTCCACCCGCGAGATTCGGTGATGATCCGCTTGGTGGCGGCCACCGCCAGCGGTCCGTTGGCGGTGATCTTCTCGGCCAGCGCGATCGCCGCGTCCAGCGCCCCGCCCGGCTCGGCCACAATGTTGACCAGGCCCAGCTCGTGCGCTCGTTCGGCGGAAATCTGGTCACCGGTCAGGGCCAGCTCCATGGCGATCGCGTACGGAATACGCTCGGGTAGCCGCAGCAGTCCGCCACCGCCGGCCACCAGTCCGCGCTTGACCTCGGGTATCCCGAAGGCCGAATCCCGCGCCGCCACAATCAGATCCGTAGCCAGCGCCAGCTCGGTACCACCGGCCAGCGCGTAGCCCTCGACCGCGGCGATCAGCGGCTTGGCGGGCGGGCGTTCGGTGAAGCCCATGCCGCGGCCCTCGACGACGACGTTTTCGCCGCGGGCGAACGCCTTGAGGTCCATGCCCGCGCAGAACGAGCCTCCGGCGCCGGTCAGGACCGCCACCGACAGGCCGGCGTCGCCGTCGAGCCGATCCATGGCATCGGCCAGGCCGCGGCTGACCGCGGCGTTCACCGCGTTCTTGGCCTTCGGGCGGTTGATGGTGATGATCAGGATCCGGTCGCGCTGCTCGACGAGGACCTCGGGTTCGGTGTTAGCTTCGTCGCTCACAGTGCAGATGGTAGCGGTCGGCCCGCGTGACGGATCGGCCGGTCAATGTAACGGCCGGTCAGGCCGGCGCCATGGCGTCCGCGACGACCGTCAAGTCTTCGGAAATGCCGGCGGCCCTTCGTATCTGAAGGAAGTCCGCGACCATCGCCTCGGTCACCTCGTGCGGGTCCTTGACGGTCGCACCGTCGCTGAGCACCGAGATGTTGAGCTGATCGACATAGCTCCATACGGTGATGTTCAGGCCGCTGCCCGCGGTCAGCGGGCCCACCGAATAGATCTCGGTGACCAGGGCGCCGCCCACCCGGCCGCGCTCCCGCGGTCCCGGCACGTTCGAGATGTTCAGGTTCAATACCTTGTTTTGCCCGTCCCGGCTGGCCAGGTAACGGAACAGGGCCTCGGTCCCCGACGGCGGCCAGTACGCCGCCCAGCGGCTGATCAGCTCGGGCCCCAGCAGTTGATGGCTCTCCTTGGCCCAGACCGCGTTGTCGTGCGCGGCCTGCACCCGCTCCAGCGGATCGTCGAGATCGGCCGGAATGGCCACCATCATCCCGCTGAAGTAGTTGCCGGAAATCCGCTCCGGGTCGAAGTTGAAACTCACCGGAACCGACGCCAGCAGCGGAACGGCTTTGCCGTCGTAGCGCAGCAGCAGCGTGCGCAGCGCGCCGGAGGACATCGCCAGCACCATGTCGTTGATGGTGGCGCCCAGCTTCTTGCCCGTCGCCTTGACGTCGGCGAGCGCCAGCGTGGCCGTGGCGAACCGGCGCTCGGGGGTGAGCATGTGGTTCATGAAGGTCGGCGGCGGTGTGAACGGCATGGTCAGCTCGGGGGACAGCTTGCGCGAGCTGCGCCGCACCCGTCGCACGCCCTGGGCGGTGTAGCGGATCGTCGCCGGGATCCGGCCGATGTGGCGCATGTGGTCCACAAACGCCGCGCTGACCAGCTCACGCTTGCTGGGCGCGGAGTCGCTCTGGTACGAGCCGCTCTGCGGGGTCGGCATCAAATCCATGCCGTGCGCCATCAGGTTCGCCGACGCCACCCCGTCGGCCAGTGCGTGGTGGATCTTGAGCACCACCGCGATCCGGTCATTGGCCAGGCCCTCGACGAAGTACATCTCCCACAGCGGGTGCGCCCGGTCCAGCGGGGTGCTGGCGATCTTGCCGATCGCCTCGTCGAGTTCGCGACGACCACCCGGCGGGTCCAACTTCCAGGGCCGGATGTGGTACTCGAAGTCGACTTCGCAGTTCTCCCGCCACATCGGGTGGTGGAACTTGAACGGGACGTCGATCAGCTGGTAGCCGAGCGGGACCAGCTTGTCCATCCGGCCGGCGATCACCTGGCGGAACGCGTCGATGGTGAAGCCGCGCCGCTCCGGATCGAGTTCGATGATGGCCACTTTGATGGTGTGCATGTGCACGTTCGGCGTCTCGCTGTACAACAGCACCGCGTCCCAGCCGCTGAGCCGCTTCACCGCAGTCCCCTACCCATACGCGCGACCTTACAATCGGCCGACCGTCAGATGACCTCTTTGGCGAACTGATTTCGGGTGCGATGCACCTGGTTGAGGAACAGGCCCGTGGCGTGCGCCATCGCGCCCGCGCGGGGGCCGTCGAGCATGTCAAAGCCGTGCCCGGCGCCCGGCAGCTCCACGTAATTGACCGCCGAGGTCGATACGGCGCGCAACCGCTCGACGAAACTCCGCGTGCCTGGGCCACCGGGATCACGCTGTCTTTGCTGCCGTGAATCACCAGGAACGGCGGCGCGTTCCGGTGCACTCGGGCGATCGGTGACGCGTCGCGGAAGATCTCGGGATGCCGGGCGATGGAGCGCTGGATGACGACCTTCTCCACGAAGTGGACGAATCGGACGCGTTCGGGGGTGGAGCGGTCCTCGAAGTCGTAGCGACCGTAGATCCCGACGACCGCGTCGACCGAGCTGTCGGCGCCGTCGGGCAGCTTGGCCTGGAATTGCGGGTCGTTGGCGGTCAGACCGGCCAGCGCGGCCAGGTGCCCGCCGGCCGAACAACCCGCCACGGTGACGAAGTCACGATCGCCACCGAATTTGTCCACGTTGGCCCGCGCCCAGGCGATGGCGGTCTTGACATCGGTGATGTGCCGTGGCCAGCGGTTGTGCGGCGAGACCCGGTAGTCGATCGCCAGGCATACCCAGCCCTGTTCGGCCAGCCGCGACATCAACGCGGAGCCCTGCATCTTGCGACTGCCGTGCACCCAGGCACCGCCCGGCACGAAGATCATCACCGGCGCCGGTTCGGCGGGCAGGTCCGGGCGACGCCACACGTCCAGGGTCTGGACCGGGTGGTCGCCGTAGTGGACATTGCGGCGGTACAGGTACTTCTGCTGGCGCAGAGCTTCCCAGAATGGCGGTGTGCGTTCCGCCGCGGGCCACTCCACATCCAGTTCGGCGGCCGAGACCATGCCGCGCAGCGCTGCGATGGACACCTCGGTGGTGCTTTCGCGGTCCCGGCGGCGCACCTCGCCGTTGCCGGGGGTGAACCAGCTCTTGGCCGACGTGGACATCAGTTCCGGTGCGAACCGCATGCCCCAGACGCTCATCGCGGCGACGGTGCCGAGCGGTTCGAGACGCTTGCCCACCACCGGCAGCGACGCTCCGGCTTTACTCATTGCCAGCAGGTAATCAGAGGGACGGGCGCGAAGCAGCCGCTTGACGCAGGAATTGGACTGTCCAGTCGCCGACATGGAGGGGAGCGTACCCCTACCAGGGGGTAATAACACCCTTAATCTTGCGGTTCCGCGCCGGTGTCGGGGAAAGCTGCGTCTGAGGGTTTGCTCTTCACCGGTTCAAACCCTTTCGCAAGCTATTCTCCAGTTTGCTGTTCGGGCCGACGACGCGCCCGGAACACGCGGGCGCCATACAGGATCGCGCTGGCAGCGAACATGGCCGCGACCAACATCAGCCAGCGTCCCAGGAACAATTGCTGGGTCTGGCCGGTCGCCGCGTGGTACGTCGGCGCGCCCTGCTCGATGATGCCCGGCAGGAAGACCAGCAAAGTCAGCCCGGCTCCCAGCGCCGGAATACGAATGTAGTTGTGTGCCGGTATTTCTACGCGCCGCCGCGGCACGCTTCGGCCGACCACGGCGTCGACCAGCGCATAGATCGGGTAGAGCAGCAGGTCGTGGCCGATCACCGCGGCAGCGAACCACACGATGATGGACTGCCACCAGGTATGGGGATTCCACAACGCGGCGGGCGTGATGGTCACCACCACGTAACCCGCCAGCGCAAACCCGGCCGCCATGGTCAGCAGATGCAGCGGGTGTGAGCCGTAGTGCCTGGCGAAAAGCCTTGTGAAGCCTCGCATTTCAGCTCGCTACGAAGTCGATTGAGGCGACCCATTTGGTGTTGTGCACACCAGGTAGCGCCGGCACGACGATCCGGGCCGGATAGCCATGGTCCGGCGACAGGTCGGCGTTGTTGACCCGCAGCGCTAGCAGCGCATCCGGATCAAGCAGCTGATTGGCCGCCAACTTGGCCTGCCCGAAGGCGCCGCCCCGCTCCAGCGACCGCACGTGCGCCAACGCCGGAGACGGCACCCCAGCCAGCCGGGCCAGGTCGGCCAGCCGCACCCCGCTCCACGTCTGTACCGTCGACCAACCTTCCACGCACGCGATCGGCAACCGCGCGGTGTGCTGCGGCAGGGCGGCCAGCGCAGCGCGGTCCAGCACCACCGGCGCGGGGCCGCCGCCCAACGTCAAACGCCAGGCCGGGCCCACCCGGTCGGGCGTGATGCCGGCGACGGCGGCCGTGCGGTTGACTGGAAAGTCGCGATTGCCCGGTCCGGGCCTGCCCCGTGGTAGCAACAGGGCCAGGCTGCGCGCCGGGCCGCCGAGGGTCTGACCGGCCGTCAGCGCGGCCAGCAGCAGCACACCGGAACCGACCAAACCCAGTGCACCGCGCCGGCTCACGGTCGGGGGTGCCGGGTCGACGGCCACCAGTCCGCTGTCATCTGGCGGCTCTGGTTGTGTTTCGGATAAGTTGGTGCGCAACACTTTACGCATTGACATCGCTCGCAGACCGGTGATCATCCGGGGAATTTTCAGGCTGATGTGTGTCAGGAAGCCGGCGATGAAGACCCAGGCACCGAAGTAATGCGCGTCATAGAAACTGAATCCGAAGATGTAGTCGTACTGGATGTTGAGCACGCCGGTGACGATCTCGAAGAGCACCCCACCAACGAGCATCAGCAGCGAAACCCGTTCGAGCAGCTGGGCGATCGAGCGCACCGGCGGCCATTCGAACAGTTTCGGGATCACCGACCACAACTTGGCCAGCACCACCGGGATGATCACCAGCCCCAGGCCCACATGCAATCCCTGGGTCAGCCGATACAACCAGGACGGCGAGGTGGGCCAGGCGAACAGCGGCAGCCGCAGCCACCCGACGTCGGCGGGGATGGCCTGACCGAGCTGCGGCGAGTAAGCGATGTAGGACAGCAGGCCGGTGATGATGACGATGGGCAGGCTGACCAGCAACGCCAACCCGAACACCGATGTCAGCCACGGACCGCGCAGCGGACTGTTGAATCGGGCGAACGGGGAGGGAATTCGCATCTCTACCTGCCTCAGCTGACGGCCAGAGTCACAACGACCCGGCCACCGATCCACCGGACTCCGGTGGGTGTGAGGCCGGCCTGCGCGGCGAGCGTCGCGGCGCTGTCGACCCCAACCGCCGCCCAGCGGAACCACGTCCCGACCTCGCCACCGGACTCGAGCCGGACCCAACGGTCCTGGACGCCGATTGCCCGGGCGTCGAATTCGACAACGCAACGTCCACCACGACACAAGAGTTCGGCGGCCCGGCGCAGAATGCGCAGCGGATCGCCGCCGAGCCCGACGTTGCCGTCGACCAGCAACACCGTCTGCCAATGACCGGTGCCGGGCAACGGTTCGAACACATCGCCCCACAGGGCCGGCGCACCACCGCGACCGGCGAGCCGGATCGCCGCCGCCGAGCGGTCGACGCCCAACGCGGGTATTCCCTGGCGCACCAAACGGGCCACCAATCGCGCTGGCCCACAACCCAATTCGATGGTCGGACCGTTGCACAGCCGCGCCACCGCCTCGTCGAACGCGTGGTCCGTCTGGCGCGCGGCGCCGGCCTCGAGTCGGCCCAACCACCGCTCGGCGGGCAGGGGCCGCAACTCGCCATCGTCATGTCTGATCCAACATCTTTCGCCGCCAAGTGCGCGTTCGTACAGATGCCCCAGCATTCCACGCCCTTCGTGTTTGAGCACGCCAGCGACTACTCGCCGTGCTCGGCCAACCCGACACTCACTGCTGAAGATTCGGAGCCGAAGCAGGGGCGGATTGAGCTCCGTAGATACTGATTCGATGGCCGCCACTGCGAACGACGAAGTCCATCCCGATCTGCGCCGGCTTGCGCGTATTGCGCCGCGGCGACTGGTGGGACCCCGAACGTTGCGGCTGATGCGGGCGTTGATGCCGCTCAACGACGGGCGCACGCCGCGCGGAGTGGAGGTGCTCACCCTGGGGTCCGGTGTGGGTGTGCGACTCTATCGGCCCACCGGGGTCACCGAACCGGGACCGGCCCTGCTGTGGATTCACGGCGGCGGCTACGTGATCGGCAATGCCAAGCAGGACGACCAGCTGTGCATGCGCTTCTGCCGTGCGCTGGGCGTCACCGTCGCATCGGTGGACTACCGCCTGGCACCTGAGCATCCATACCCAGTGCCGCTGGAAGACTGCTATTCGGCCCTGGCCTGGCTGGCGAAACTGCCCGCGGTCGACCCCGCTCGGATCGTCATCGGCGGCGCCAGTGCCGGTGGTGGCCTCGCCGCGGCGCTGGCCCTGCTGGCCCGGGACCGCGCCGAGATCACACCCGTTTTTCAGCTGCTGGTGTACCCGATGCTGGACGACCGGAGCGCCTCGGCACCGGCCGATGCCCGGCACCGGTTGTGGGATCCGCGGGCCAACGAGTTCGGCTGGGCGGCGTACCTGGGGGACGCCGATCCCTCGGCGGCGGTGCCCGGGCGGCGCGAGGACCTCAGCGGACTGCCCCCGGCCTGGATCGGGGTTGGTACCCACGACCTTTTCCACGACGAGGATCTCGCTTACGCCGATCGACTACGCGCGGCCGGAGTGCCATGCGACGTCCAGACGGTCCCGGGCGCTTTCCACGGATTCGACCTCGTACTTCCGAAAGTGTCTGTGTCGCAGCAGTTTTTCCGCCAGCAGTGTGACGCCGTCCGGACCGCGCTGGCGGGTTGACCCTCACATGGCGAAGTAGACGAGTTCACCCCTGATCACGGTGGCGGCCACCAGGGCCGCATCCAACTCGGCCAACGCCACCGCGGGCGGCTCGGACAGCACGCACAGGTCCCCCGGTTCGCCGATCTCGACGGTACGCGGCCGGTCCGGGCGATCCGGCCAACCCAGGAACATCGTCAAAGCCGCAGTGGGCGTGACACATTCGGCACCGTTGAGAATTACGCCGCTGGGTGTGGTCCGGGACACCGCGGCTCGCATCGCCGCCCACGGATCGCCGTGACCGAACGGCATATCGGTGGACAGCGCGACCGAGACCCCGGCCCGGCGCAGCGAGGCGACCCGCCAGAGCTGGTCGATCTCGTGGGCCGGTACATCGGCCAGGTACTGATCACCGCGCTCGGCAACGAAATTCGGCTGGGTGACAACGGTAACGCCCAACTCGGCCAGGTCAGCCAGATTGTCTTCGGGCACCACGGCCGCATGCTCGATGCGGTCCAGCGGGTGGCTGCCGGCGTCCTTCAGCGCCGCGATGGTGACCACCAGCTGGGCCGCCGTCACGCAGTGCACGGCGACGGGCTGGCCGAGGTGGTGACGATCGCGGATCCATGCGGTCAGCGCGTCCAGATCAAGGCGATCGTCGTGCAGAATCTTCTTGCCCGGAGCGAGCAGCCGCACGCCGGGCCGGAACTCACGGCTGCGATGCGCCATCATCAGCGAGACCAGGTCGTTGGCGTCGAGGTCTGGTGTGGCGTCGGTGACCCCGGTGACGCCGGTGGCGGTGATACGCCGACTGAGCTCGGCCAAGTCACTTTCCCGGCGCTGCAACGCATCCGACCACGGGTCGGCGCTGCGTAACCGGCCATCGGGATGGCCGGGCAGCCCGACCCGGCCCAGCGCCGCGGAGTTGAGCACCCACAGCGCGCCGCTGCGATGCTGGATGCGCACCGGAATGTGGGCCAGCACGGCGTCCAGAGTCGCCCGGTTCAGTTCCCCGGCTACCGATTCGTGGTAGCCGACGGCGCGGATCCACCCGTCCGGACCCGGCACCGCATGCGAAAGAGCATGGGTGAGTTGGTCTTTGGTGCGTACGGTCGGCGGGCCAACGGAGAGTGAATCCAGCGCCTGGGCCGCCGACCGCAGGTGGACGTGGTGATCGTGCAACCCGGGCAGTACTGCCGCGCCGCCCGCGTCCAGCACCGCCTCGCCGCGTCGCGGGGTCAGCCGTTGACCCACCTCCTCGATCCGGGCGCCGACGCGGATGTCGGCAGCCGTCCCGTCCAGTAGGGTAGCTCGGTGAATCAGCATGGCAGACAGCGTTTTTCGTCGATGAGCTGACGAATTGCGGCGTTGTCGGCGCCGAGGGCGGCCGCGGTGGCCGACACAGAGGGTGCCGGCGGCGGCGGTGCGGGCAACTCGGTGGCCGAGGTGTGCAGCGGCAGCCTCGCGTAAGTCCCGGCGACGGCCGCCATCGAGATCTCGATCAGCTCACCACCACCCCGATCCAGCGACTCGACCACGGCCCGGTGGGCCTCCAGCCCGGACAGCGGGTCTGCGATGGCGTCCGCGCAGAAGACCGGACCGCCGGCGGCTCCGACCAGCCCCCCTGCCACCGCCGCGTCGTCGCCGAAAGCGGGGCGCCGGGAACGGGCCCCGTGCCCGGTGATCCGCACCCAGATCCGGCCGTCCCGCGGCGTGATGTCGTTCGGGCCGAGGGCCCGTCGGGCCAGCGCCTCGGGCCGCGATCCTTCGATCACCACGTCGGCGACCGCCAGCAGCGCCCGCAGCTCGTCGGCCTGCCTGTCGAAATCCAGGCAGTAGGACAGCTTCCCGCCGTTGATCCAGTCGAAGAAGCCGGGGTGGCCAGTCCGGGTGCCGTCCGGACGGGCGGGACTCTCCACCTTGACGACGGTGGCACCGGCCCGGACCAGCAGCTGCCCACACAACGGTCCGGCCCACATGGAGGACAGGTCGGCCACCAGCAAGCCGCGCGGACCGCGCGGGGACACCCGGGGCGCGACCCGCCGGACCTCCGGGGGCGCGGCGGTCGCTTCGCCGAGGGCGGCCGCGGGAATGTCGAGCAATCCCGCGCGGCCGACGACGTCCGCGGCCGTACACGTCGCCACCCAGCGCTGCACCGCCGGCCAGGGATCATCCTCCGCCTCAGCCAAACCCAACAGCGCGGGAACCGCCGCGATGTCGTCCGGGCGGGACAGCGTGATGGCGCACCAGCCGTCACGGGCCGCCATTAATCGGGTGGCACCACCCGCCGACACCCGCCCTCTGCGCGTCAAACCCAGCAGACCGGCCCGTCCGCTGAGCAACGTGGCCGCGTCCGACGCCAGACGGTTCGCCCGTTCCAGCACGTGCGCGCGCGAGAAGTCAGGCGGCCCGTCCGGCAGGCCGGTCAGGTAGGCCAGCCCGCTGCGCCCCCACTCGCCGGCCCACCGCGCGTCCACTCCACCATGGTGCGCGCCGTCCGAACGGAGGCGTGCCGGGGGCAACCGAATCCACGGTGTGTCGCAAACCACAAAACAAAACTATCTGGATGGTTTTTGAGAAATAGCCTGCAATGCAGTATGTGGACGGAGTATTTGCGTTATCGTTCGTATCGGCTCAGCCAGTATGCAAGACCGGGGGATAACTACATACGACCCGCTGGGGTCGTGTCAGGAGTAGACGGGTTCCCCGATGTCGTTCCTCATCGCAGCACCTGACGTGCTTCACGCAGCGGCCTCGAACCTCGCCGGAATCGGCTCGGCGATCGAATCGGCCAACACGTTGGCCGCCGCCTCCACCACCAGTGTGCTGGTGGCCGCCCAAGACGAGGTGTCCGCCGCTATCGCGGCGTTGTTCGGCGGCCACGGACAGGCCTATCAAACCATCAGCGCGCAGGCCGCGGCGTTCCACGAGCAGTTCCTGCAGAGCCTGTCGGCGGGCGCGGCCTCATACGCCGCCGCCGAGACGGCTAACGCCTCCCCCCTGCAATCGCTGATCGATCTGATCAACGCGCCCACGGAGGCCCTCTTCGGACGACCGCTGATCGGTGACGGTGCCAACGGCGTCGACGGGACCGGCAGTCCCGGCCAGCCCGGCGGCTATCTGTGGGGTAACGGCGGCCGCGGCGGGTCCGGCGCAGCGGGACAGGCCGGTGGCGCCGGTGGGTCGGCCGGCCTGATCGGCAGCGGCGGCGCCGGGGGCGTGGGCGGCTCGTCGAACGGTGCCGGCGGGACAGGCGGTGCCGGCGGCAGCGGTGGCTGGCTTTGGGGTAACGGCGGCGCCGGCGGGGCAGGCGGCGCAGGTGGCAACGGTGCCGGCGGCCTCGGTGGCGCCGGCGGTTCGGCATATCTGCTGGGCAGCGGCGGCGTCGGCGGAGCGGGCGGTTCCAGCACGTTCGCCAATGGAGCCGACGGCGCATCAGGCGGCTCCGGCGGGCTGCTCTTCGGCAATGGCGGATCCGGTGGTGCGGGCGGTAGCACCAGCTTCAGCGGCAGTGGCGGGGCCGGCGGCGCCGGC
>NZ_HG964936.1:0-1876 GCF_000613245.1 Mycobacterium asiaticum DSM 44297 | reverse complement strand
GGCAGCAGCCAGACCGGTGTCGGGGGCGCTGGCGGGTCCGGCGCCGCAGGCGGAATCCTGTTGGGCAACGGCGGTTCCGGAGGCAACGGCGGCAGTACCAACCTGCTGAATGGGGCGCCGGGCAATGGCGGCACGGCCGGTAACGCCGGGCTGATCGGCTGGGGCGGCCACGGCGGCGCCGGCGGTAACAGCACTAACGCGGCCGGCGGCGTCGGCGGCAACGGGGCCAACGGCGGCAACGGCGGATTCCTGCTCGGCAGCGGCGGGGATGGCGGCACCGCCGGTGTCAGCGCTTCGGGTAGCGACGGTATTGGCGGCGGCGGTGGCAACGCCATGCTGTTCGGCAACGGCGGTGATGGCGGAAACGGGGTGATCGGCGGCACCGCCGGCCGAGCTGGCCTACTGATCGGCCACGGCGGCGACGGCGGCACCGGCCGCAATGGCGCCGACGGCGGCCTGTTGTTCGGCAACGGCGGCGCAGGCGGCGACGGCGGCGTCGAACTCGGCGGCAACGGCGGCAGCGGCGGTAGGGCATGGCTGTTCGGTAACGGCGGTCAAGGCGGCGCCGGCAGCGGCGGCGTGGCCGGCATCGCCAACGGGAACGGATTCAACGGTGGCGGCGGGGGCAGCGCCGGTTTGGTGTTCGGCTTCGGTGGCCATGGCGGGTCCGGCGGCACGGGACTGTCCGGCACCCTGTTGACGCCGGGCGGCGTCGGTGGCACCGGCGGCAGCGGTGGCAATGCCTGGCTGCTCGGCACCGGCGGTTTCGGTGGCGCCGGCGGCCAGGGCGGACAGGCGGGCACCGGCCTGTCGGGAGGTGCCGGAGGCCAGGGCGGTAATGCCGGTGCCAGCGGATTCCTGGCCGGCAACGGTGCGGGCGGGGGCAACGGCGGGATCGGTGGTGCAGGTGGGCCGTTAACCCTCGGCGGCGTAGGCGGTAACGGCGGCAGCGGTGCTTCCACGCTGTTGATCGGCAACGGAGGTTACGGCGGTGCCGGCGGTGCCGGCGGCGCCGGAACGAACGCGGTCGGCGCCGGTGCGGCCGGTGGGCACGGCGGCGTGAATGGCAACGCCGGCCTGATCTACGGCAACGGCGGCGCTGGCGGGGCCGGCGGGGCCGGCGGCGCCAATACGGCCAACGTCGGCGGGTCCGGCGGGGGCGGTAGCAACGGCGGCAACGCCACGTTCATCGGTGTCGGCGGCGCCGGTGGCACGGGCGGCGCGGGCGGCCCCGGCAATTCCACCGGGACCACCGGATCCGGGGGCCTCGCCGGCCGAGACGGACTGATCCCCTAGCGACCACATGCCGCAGGACAGCGGCGGCCGTCCGGCGGCAGGCCCGCCCGCACCACCTGCGGCGCCGAACCACATTGTGGCCCACACCACACTTTCGGAACTTTTAGGATGTTTTAAGCCTTATTGGACGGAAACCAGTCTGTAGACTGCAAATTTAGGTTATCTTCGTACTGGCTTCGCCAGACAACATGACCGGGGGAATCAACGACACGGCTCTTGGGTCGTGTCCGAGTAAATGGACGGGTTCCCCATGTCGTACTTGATCGCTGCACCGGACGCGCTCGCAGCAGCGGCGTCACAGTTGGCCGGAATCGGTTCGACCCTCGAATCGGCGAATGCGGCCGCAGCCGCCAGCACCACCAGCCTGCTGGCCGCCGCTCAAGACGAGGTGTCCACCGCGATAGCGGCCCTGTTCGGCACGCACGGCCAGGCATACCAGGCTGTCAGCGCACAGGCCGCCGCGTTCCAGGCCGAGTTCTTGCACTCGCTTGCGGCCGGGACCAGACAGTATGCCGTCGCCGAGGCGTCTAACCTGCTGTCACTGCAGGGACTCGAGGACGCCATCTTCGGCGTCATCAAC